>CBDDAB010000016.1:0-1583204 GCA_965224685.1 Verrucomicrobiales bacterium
GACTCACGGGTTTCAACCATTTATTAGGCAGCGAGTTCGATATTGGGTCATTGACCTTGGAGAACTTCGAAGCCATCGAATTCGACCCGCTTCAAAACAAACTCTATGGTGCTGGAGGGGATGAACTATACGAGATTGGCACGACTGGCGGCGGCATCACTCTTATTGGAGAATTCAGTCCGGCCACGTTGCCGGATGGGACTCTGGGCCCGCTCAACTTTCACGATGTGGATGGTCTGGCACGTGACCCAATTAATGATATTTGGTATGGTGTGGCACGTATCGATGATGGGGTTGATGGTGGCCGACCAGATGTGTTGTTTCAATTCGATCCCGCAACCGGTCTGTACATTCCCGGTGCTTTTCCTGATTACGATGGCGACACCAATGCTGACGATTACGTAGCCGTATCCAAAGTCGATCCCGGACTGCATTTTATTGACGATCTCGGATTCGATCCACTCACAGGGCAACTCTTCGGAGTAGCTAACGGTAGGGGCTCTTTCAACGATGAAACGACCATTGTTGAGATCAATCCCGTTTCGGGAGCTGTCACCGACCTCGGAAAAATTGCTTATGATCCCGACGGCCCGGGCGGAGATCCCGCAGAGAATGTCGGTGATGTGGAAGGATTCACCATGACGCTTGATGGCCGCGGTTTGATTGCGACCGGGTCCGGCGGAAGTTTCTCTGAGACTTTATTCGAACTCATTGGATTGGGAACGGGTACGGTTACCGCCAATAAACTTGCAGATTTAGGATTTAACGGTGTCTACCAAGGACTATGAAGGTATTGGGTGTGGTGTCTATTCGCCTTCATCAGTGAGCGGGCAACTCTTCGGCGACTTGGACGCGGATGGGGTGCGCGGGCCATCGGATACGGATCTGCAAGCGATTATCGTTGAGTTGAAAGATGCCACCGGAACGCATTTGATATCGTCGACCGTGACGAATGCTACGGGAGCCTATCAGTTTACCGGGTTGGCTCCTGGAGACTATCAAATCGTTATTTCCAGTAGCAACTTTGGCGCGGGTCAGCCAATGGATGGTTGGGCTCAGACTGCCGATCCCGATGCCACCCTTGACGACGCCACAACCTTTACCGCTCCCATAGTGACTTCGCTGGACTTTGGTTATGGCTCGGGACCCAAGCCGGGAACCTACGCAGAGTGGCAATCATTCTTTTCCCTCCCCAGTGGCCAGGTCGAGCCCGATGAAAACCCGGATGGGGACACCTATGACAACTTGCTGGAATACGCTATCTGTCTCCACCCTGTTAGCGGCTTTCCGGGCCCGGGCGGCTTCTTTGTGGAATCCGATGCCACTGGAATTCATGCGAAATTCTATCGCCCTAAAGGCGGCCTTACGGATGTGACTTATGAGATCCACGGTCTTGGCGCGTTGCCGGTTTTTGATAGTGAAACGTGGAATATCATGTTCTCCATTGGCGGAAACGGATCGCCTCCATCGGGTGTATCGGTAACGGAGATCAGCAATGCCATCGAGGAAGTTAGCGTTTCAAACCTTCAGTCGCTCTCGCCGGTGACTCCTGAACACGGCTTTATTCGATTGGCCGTTAAGTTAGGGACGCAAACCAGTTACACACCGGTGTGGGGCTGGACCGAATCAGTGATTGAGCAAGGTCAAACCGAGACCTATGGCAATCCATTCACTCCGCCGGAACTGCTTTCCGGTGTGATTGACTCTGTGACCGGCAATCACACGATTGACGTGGCGTCGTCTACAGGTGGTGTGGCTTTGGAATCCGAGCTCACCCCGGTGATGACTGCCTATTATATCGAGATCATTGAAGGGGATCACGCCGGCCATCGGTTCGATGTCGCGAGTGTTTCCGGTTCGACCATCACCCTAGCTACGGATAGTGATCTTTACAGCGGCCCGCCGTTTAATACGCAATTGACGCCGGTCTCCGTTCCAACGGATTTGGCGGGGGATCGCTTTATTCTTAGACGTCATATGACGATTAATGATTACTTCCCACCAGATACCTCCGGATTCACGCATCAACCGGATAACGCAGATCCAGCCAATCCCGCCGATCGTCTCTATCTCTATAACGGCGATTGGGAACCCTATTGGCTTTACACCAATGCGTCGGGATCAGGACCTATCTGGGACAAAGAAGGCGATGCGGTCTTTGTCGATGGCGGTGGCGATGTGATGGCACCTAACCAAGGTCTCTTTCTCGTGCCGCAGCAAACGACTATCACCATCTTATCCCTCGGTATCGTGCGTAAGAATCCCTTTGCCATGCCGCTCCCTCAAGGATGGTCCTTACAAAGTGCGATCTATCCCTTAGATCAAGCGCCCGCGGAACGTTTCATGAATCAAGACACCTTCGATGGTCACGACGATCCGACCATGGCGGACACGGTGTGTACCTGGTTAGGCGATGCTGAAAACTATGAAACGGCGTTCCGTTGCACGTTTCTGTGGGAACCGGCGACAAGCCAGACCCCACGTTGGATCTTTGCCGATGACGAGAATCTGACGCCGCGCGATTTTGATAACTCCCTCTTTCCCAAAGACCGGAGTAGTTTCTATTACCGGCATTCGGCGCCGAAGCCGGACTACGTGTTGCCCTTACCCTGGTGTGTGGACCTGATCGGCGAATAACCGTTAGCCCATTCTAGCGAGCGAGATCGAGGCAATGAAGTTCGAGGAACGGGTGAGTTCCTCCCGCGGCGCCGTCCAACACCCGAAACGCTCACGAGTTCCGCTACGAAAAGTGCATGGGCGTCTGCGATCACGACGCATTGGAAGCTGGAGGGTGACCTCGTCGTCCGGGTGACCGCCGTTTCGGGATCTTCGGGGAATGAAAGCGGGGCTTGGCTGGCATAATCGTTGCTTTCCGGCGATGACTGGTCAGCATACGATCCATCGTATCCATCCCTCTATTATGAATCTGTTACGTTTCGCCCTAGCTTTTGCCCTTTGGTTCTGCCCCGTCATCGCATCCGCGTCCTCCACCGTCATCATAGAAGAGAACTTCGAGGAAGAGGAGTCACTGGGGATTTTCACACAAGTAAGCGTCACGAGTAATTTCACCTGGCGATGGAGAGAGAACAATTTCGATGGGCGCTTTGTGGAAATGAATGGGTTCAACGCGGATGAGGCCAGCGATGACTGGTTGATTCTAGCGGAACCACTCAACTTGAGCGACTACGAGAATCCCATCGCGCGCTTCAAATTCATCGTGAACTTCGGCGGACCGGATATCGAGTTTGTGGCATCATCGGATTACGACCCTAACGTGCATGCGGATCCAGGGGCGGCCACGTGGACGCCGGTGCCTTTTTTTGAAGAAGGGTCTGCCAGTGAACCGGATAAAGGCGGCTGGGGCTCGCAGTTCTCAGAGGTGGTGGACTTGTCAGGGGTGAAAGGGGAATCCGTCTATCTTGGCTTTCACTATGTCTCCGTGGGTACGGAGAGTGGCGACGGCTCCGTGTGGCGAATCGATGATTTTTCGGTGAGTGATAGTGATCCCGATGCCATCATCATCAACTCACCCCTGACCGCTGAGCTCGATCCCTGGACCATCGTCGATGTGGCAGGACCGGACACGTGGGAACTCAGTTTCTTTGGTGATCGTGAGGGGATTTTTATCGATGGCAGCTTCAGTGAGCAACCAAATGAAGATTGGCTCATTTCGCCCCCGTTGACGGTAGGCGAAGACGCGATTCCGCTTCTCAGTCTCGACTTCTACACCGAACTTAATGGGCTCTCTCTACAAGCATTGGTGTCAACGGATTATGATGCCGCCGTGCACGCGAACCCAAATGAGGCAACGTGGACGCCCATTCACATGGATTTCGCGACGCCGGATGCGGAAACATGGACGACTTTTTCCGGCGAAAGTCTCTATGGATTGGCCGGCGATGCGTTGCATGTGGCTCTCAAATACACGTCCGCCGGCGGAGATCCACCGATCGCCAAAGTGCAAGGCGTCTCCAATGTCTGCCTCTTCACCACCACGCAAGCCCCCGCCTTATCGGCATCCATCACCGCGGATCAGACCCAAGTCACCTCTTCTCAAGACGTCAAGTTTACGGCCCTGGGCCGCGGTGGCAAACGGCCTTACACTTACACCTGGGACTTTGGTGATGCGGGATCCTCCACGGAAGCCGATCCCGTGCACGCGTTTGCCAATGCGGGCACTTACACGGTCGGTTTAACGATCATCGATGCGTTAGGCGCTGAAACAACCGTGGAAGCGGTCGACCTCGTTGAAGTGGTGAATCCTGAGAACGTGTTTCTCAATTTCGACTTTGAAGGCCCTGAAGACGAAGACGTTCCTGAGCCTTGGCATGTTGCCAACATTCGCAGTGATGCAGAGTGGCTCATCCAAATGGTAGGTGGCCGCACCGGCGCCGTAATGAGTGGTTTCAACACGGATGAAGCCAGTGAAGATTGGCTCATATCCCCTAACTTCGAGATCGTTGCAGCAGATCAGCCGGTACTGAGTGTCGATGTTTACTGGGATTTCGACGGCCCTCCCTTGGAAGTGTTCGTTTCACCAGATTACGAACACGGCGATAATCCTAACGATGCCACCTGGATCAATCTGAATGCGGATCTGGCTTCACTTCCTGAAGAGGAATGGACCACCGTCGCCGGCATTAGCCTCGTGGGATTGGAGGGCAACTATGCTCTCGCATTCCAATACACTTCCACCGGAACGGCAAGTGGCCAAGGCCGCACCTACGGGATCGATAACGTGCGTGTGATCAATGAGGCCGCGACGCCTCCTTTCACGGATCTGACCATTGGCGCCACGAAAACCGAGATCACCAATGAAGAACCCGGCGCGTTCTTCGTCCGCTTCCAGGGTGGCAAACATCCTTATGAGTATGCCTGGACGTTTGGCGACGGAAGCACTAGCAATGCGGCGAATCCCACACCTGTCTTCGTCACACCCGGCACCTTCGATGTGACCCTTGCCGTGACTGATGCGAACGGCGAGCGATTGGAGATCACAGCGCCGGACGCTTTCACCGTCATCGATGCCGCTTCTATTCTGTTAGAGCAGGATTTCGAAGGTTTTGACGACGACTTCATCGCCGAGCCTTGGGTCACTTACAGTGTCACCAGCAATGCCGATTGGCTCTACGACACCTGGGACGGTCAGCAAGGGGCGTTTATCAATGGCTTTGGGGCAGACGAGGCGAGTGATGATTGGCTCATCTCACCTCCTATCACCGTTGCGGAAGGAGAATCGGCGTCGGTCAGCTTCGATTTCTTTACCGGGTTCAGCGGCGGCGGGTTCGAAGTATCAGTGAGCACCGGCTACGATCCGAACGTTGATGACGATGTGGAATCGGTCGAGTGGACTCCCATTCGTACGGAGTTTGGAGGTGATGATTGGTCGCGCGTGAGCAACTTGGCCATCCCTAGGACTGGTGAAGGGATTCGCATCGGCTTTCATTATCTTTCTGATGGCACGGAAGCCGGTGATGGCCGCCGAATCGGCATTGATCAGGTCCGCGTGACCAAGAGCACCCTCCCTCCAGCCGGCGATTTCCTATTGAGCGGCGATTTCTCTGGCGCCGAGAATGGTCCGCTTCCGGATGGTTGGAATGCTGTTAGTGTAGCGAGCGATGCGGATTGGCAATTAACAGAGCGCGATGGCCGGGTAGGCGCCTTGATAAACGGATTCGGTGCCGACGCAGCAAGTGATGATTGGTTGGTTTCACCTCCTGTAGCACTTGGTGAGGATCTCATTCCGGTGCTCAGCTTCGGCTACTACGCCCGATTCAATGGAGCAGACGTGGAAGTGCTCGTATCCAGCAACTACGACCCAGCCACACACAATGACCCTGCCCAAGCCGATTGGACAAATGTCAGTCCTAACTTTAGCAATATCGCCGATAGCGAATGGACCGTACTCGACGGCATCAGTCTGGCAGGCATCACCGGCGAAGCCGTTCATATTGCCTTTCACTACGTTTCGACCGGCACCGAAGCGGGCGATGGCCGTTTGATCGGGATCGATGACGTTCAGCTAACGGATGCCGAAGCGTTGCCACCATTAGAGATTTCCCTAACGCAGACCCCCAATGAAGTGGAACTTGGCAATGCCCTGATGGTTGATGCAGCGGCTCAGGGTGGACGGCGTCCCTACACTTTCACCTGGGATTTCGGCGATGGCGCGATGGCTGAAGGAGCCACAGCGTCGCACACCTATGACGAACCGGGTGAATTCACCATCACACTTATCGGTCGGGACGCATCCGGATCGGAAGCGAATGCCGAGGCAACGGTCACGGTGATTTCTCTAGGGGACTTGGTAATCAACACGACCTTTGCCGAGCCCTTTCCAGGAGACGGCTGGACGGCAATCGATGTCGCCAGCGACGCCGTGTGGGAACTGCAAACTTGGGAAGATCGAGAAGGGGCCTTCATCAACGGATTTGGTGCGGATGGGCCAAGTGAGGATTGGCTCGTCTCCCCTCCCTTTGACGTGGATTTCTGGGGAATGACCACGTTGTCGTTCGACTTTTATCAGGCGTTCGACGGCCCGCCACTTGAGGTGCTGATTTCTGGGGATATCGATCCCGAGAACCCCGAAAGCCTAACATCCGCTTTCACCGCTCCGATTGAGATCGACTTTGCAGCCATCGAGGAGCGCACTTGGACCCCCGTCCGCGTGGACCTGGCCGGCTTTGCCGGTCGCCAGTGTCGCTTGGCTTTCCGCTACGTGACGGAAGGAACCGAGGGCGGACAGGGCAGGCGGATTGGGATCAATAACGTTCGCGTGCAATCCATTCTCCCGCCACAGCCCGCACCCGAGACCTACACTTTCGACGAATGGAAGGCCGTTAATGGTTACTTTAAAGCCGGGGATCCTCGAGGTGCCCTCGATCAAGATCCCGATGGTGATGGATTGACCAACAATGTTGAACATCGTTTTCTGTTAGATCCAACGAAAGTGGGCGGGCTGCAGAATCTCCCGCAAGTGAGCTTGCAAGAAGGCAAGCTTCTCATCCGATTCACGCGCATGCGTGAGGAGGAACCGTGGACGGTTCAGTTGAGCGACGATCTTGAAACTTGGGTCAACGGTGTGGAGGGTCAAGATATTTCGACGACTGCTAGTGAGCAAGACGTCCTGGGAGACGTCACGCAATTTGTGGAAGTGACAGTAATCGGCGACCACCCTTACGCCCGCCTGGTTCTTCCCTAGCGGGCGACCGGACGTGGTGGAATGAAAAAAGGCGGGGTCGTTAGACCACCGCCTTTCGCTAATTGGTTACAATGCTAAAGTTACTTAGCCGTGTAAGTGGTACCAGTGTCCAGAGCTGGAGCAGGTACAGGAGCCACAGGCTCGGGAGCAGAACTGCAAGCTCCGAGAGCGAGAGCACCAATAGCAGTAGCCGCGAGGGCAATTACTTTGATCACTTTCATATCTTCTAAACGTAGTTACGGTAGGTTATTTGTGTAGAGAGACCCCAAAGAGCCTTCGTTGGCTATAAGTAGTCACTTGCCCAGAATTGCAATCACTAAATGGATGGAACGAAGAGTGGCGGACTCTTTCCAATTCGTTGTAGGCATTCTCATGGTTAGGAAACCCGAAACAACTGCGAGGCGTGAGTCATATCAGACCTCGCCAGTGCTTCGGATAACTATGGATTCAAGGTCCACTACCTTTAGTCACATTGATACGAAAAGTCCGTAGCGGAACTGATGAAAGTTCCGGGGCGCGGTGTTCGAGCGCGGAGAAGTCTCACGACCTCTTCCTAACGATGGGGATCGCTCCACTCACAGAATCTGGAGAATTCTCCTTTCCTTTGAGTGAACCACCGTGAAAGTCTGCCGCTCGAAAGCACTCACCAATTTAGATTTTATGGACAAACCAGTCGTTGCAGTTGTTGGAGCCACCGGTGCCGTCGGCCGGGAGATTCTTCTTTGCTTGGAACAACGTAAGACTCCCATCTCCAAGTTGGTCCTCCTCGCATCGGCCCGCTCAGCTGGTCGGAGACTACCCTTCGCCGGAGAAGAGATCGCTGTGGATGAACTCACGCACCATGCCTTCGATGGCGTCGATATCGCGCTCTTCAGCGCCGGATCGGGCATCTCCAAAGACTTCGGGCCCTCAGCAGCGAAAGCGGGTGCCAAGGTGATTGATAACTCCTCGGCCTTCCGCATGGAACCGGATGTGCCGCTGGTGATCCCGGAGATCAATCCTAACGATGCACTCGAAGCGCCGCGGGGATTGATTGCCAATCCTAACTGCACCACCATCGTCACTCTCATGGCGCTGCACCCCTTGCATCAGACCTTCGGCGGGGTGCAATCACTGGTTGCCTCAAGTTACCAGGCTGTTTCAGGAAGCGGCGCTCAAGGCATTGCCGAGCTGGAGAATCAAACGCTCGCCTATGCCAAGAACGAACCCATCGTTCCCAAAGTTTATCCCCGGCAAATCGCCTTCAACGTCATTCCTCAGGTCGAACCCATCCTGGAAAATGGCTACACCAAGGAGGAAATGAAGATGCAGAATGAAACGCGCAAGATCCTGCATGCAGACAATGTCAGGGCATCTGCCACCTGTGTGCGCGTGCCGGTTTTCCGGTCGCACTCCGTTTCCGTGACCGCGCAGTTTGCGAATAGGCCCAACGTCGATGCGGCGCGCGCCGCAATCGACAACGCTCCGGGGATCCAGCTCATGGATGATCGTGAGGCCCCACATTATCCCACGCCGCTCGATGCCTCCGACGGAGACGATTGCTACATTGGGCGGATCCGTGAGGACCTCGCGCTCGAACGCGCACTCGCCTTCTGGGTCGTCGGCGATCAAGTGCGCAAGGGCGCCGCCCTCAATGCCGTGCAAATCGCTGAGCTCTTCATCGCCTAACTAACTAGCAGACGCATCATGAGCGATCTCAAAGGGTACCTCCGTCAACAAGCTCGCCGCGTGGATGACGCCTTGAAAGCTTCCTTGCCCAAGGGCAATGTCAGGCCCGCCACCTTGCACAAAGCCATGCGCTACAGCGTCTTTGCCGGCGGCAAGCGTCTGCGCCCCATCCTCACCCTCGCCGCCTGCGAAGCGTGTGGGGGTGATCCGGAGAAGGCCCTTCCCCTCGCTTGTGCTGTCGAGTGCCTCCACACCTACTCGCTCATCCATGATGATCTCCCCAGCATGGATGACGATGATCTTCGCCGCGGCCAGCCCACGTGTCACAAAGTTTATGGCGAAGCGGTCGCCGTGTTGGCGGGCGATGCTCTCCAGGCCTTTAGTTTTGAACTGGTCTCAAGAGCTCAGGAAACGCGCCGCTACCCCATACGCACTTTGTTAGAAGAAATGGCCAATGTCGCCGGCAGCCACGCGCTGATCGCCGGCCAAGTCATGGATATGGAGGGAGAAGGCAAGAAACTCACCAAGTCACAAGTCGTCGCCATCCACGAACGAAAGACCGCTGCCCTCCTAACGACTTCCCTGCGCTTCGGTGCTATGAGCGCCAACGCGCCGGAGGTCAAGCTTGACGCCATCACCCGCTTCGGCCACGCCCTGGGTCTCGCTTTTCAAGTCATCGACGACATCCTCGACGTCACCCAAACGTCAGAGAAACTCGGCAAAAGCGCGGGCAAAGACGTCGCCGTCGACAAATCCACCTTCCCCGCCCTCATCGGCCTCGACCGCTCCCGCAAAGAAGCCGCCCGCCTCACGAGGCAAGCGCACCTTGCCCTGAACGAACTCGGGCCCCGCAAAGCCCGGCTCAAGGAAATCGCGGATTATCTTCTTAAACGGGATTATTGAAGGAAAGCCTCCCCTTGAAGGAGGATGGCGCAGAATTTAGGTGCCTCTGGGATCTGCGTTTGACGTCGTCGCAGATCAAGGAGCCGTAGCGTCTCGCCGCAAGTAGCCCCAGACGCGGAGGGACCCCGCGATTCATTAACTCGTCAACAACGGTAGAACGGTATATCTCCGCTTGTTTTCGTGCTATTCCCCAGTAGGACGGCCATTTCTTACCATCCGAATGCGGGTCGCGGAAGGATTTTCATGAAATTAGGGCCGCATCATTCTTTCTAAGGAACGCCCTTTAAGTCTTCTGCGTAGTCTACTCAACTAGGAGGACCTTGGAAAAATTGAAATAATACGGATGATTTGTCGGATCTTCCTCGGCGCATGACGCTTCTCTTAAAACACCCGCATACTAAGATCATTGCAGCCCTGCCTATGAATAGACCCGTTAACTCATCGGACTCTGGCTCCAGTCAATAATTCTCCCTCTCACCCCAAAGACCGGACATGACTCTGTTCTCTATTAGACACCACAGCCACCTAAAGGAAATGGCTTCTCTATCCAACTCCTGATCATTCTCAAGAGTTTTCGCTACACGTTGGCCTCGGCATAGCAATTAGAATCGATCACCCTGTATCTCCAACTAAGAGATCACCAGTGCTGTTCATTTTAACCAATGTTTAACAAAAACAACAGACCGAAAAAGGACCATTACCTCAATGGGGTATTTCCAATCGAGTTTCACCGAGAATGGTTCACACTTTTGAAATTCCGGCAGAGAAGTGTGTATTTCGATGCTGTGCAAGATCTCCGGTCTTCTAGCGGTGATAGTACAGCAGACAAATTTGATGAATTAGCAGATCATTATCTTCTCAAATTTGGAAAAATCTCTATCGCCACTGTAAGGATCAACCTTGCTAAACGGGGCGAAATGGATTGCGAATCTTATTATCGCACTGTGCTTGATAACAGCAAAAGAAATGAAATTGCGTCCGCTTCACGATTAGTGAGGAATCCCAAGGAGCCCGCAAATTTCATGCTTATGCGACGCTTTTTGTCAGTAGTTAGGGCAGATCAGGCCGCGTCTGGCATTCGGACTGAGATTATCAACGTACAATCCCATATGCTAAAATACTACGAGTATATGGGATATCGAGAGGTTAAAGGAGTTCACTTCCGCCATCCAAGACTTCGAACTGAGAGTATCGTAATGATTCGTAGAGCAGAGAATGTGAAGAACCATTGTATCTGAATGTTCGTTAATTAATTACAAAGATGCAAAGAATCGCCAGAGGTTCCATTCTATCCTACTCGGCCGGATCCGGAGCAAGTGATCCGGCGAAGTTTCGAATTGTTCAGAATCGAATTCATCTAGGTAATGCGGGAGAACTGTTTCCAAACCTGCAAGTAAGGGAGGAGACAACACCGCTCTTTATCAATGCCTATCCTGCAAGTTTTGGATCGTTTGACGAAGGCATATTTGTTGATACGTACCTTCGAAGATCGCATTTTTCCCGTGCGCTTGAGCTGGCCGGAATGAGACGATCGACAGCTATTTTGATGGCTCAGCCCCTCGTAGCATGGTCGTTTTTGAGATTTGCCTTAAAGAAAGGTTTGTCAAATAAGCCTAAAGCATTGATTGTGGCGATCGGTGGCTATTGGTGTCCGTTGTCTCTCGAGTGCGCCTTGAGGAAAGTTGCAAGCCAACTAGCGGATCGAATCGAGGTGATTCATGCGTATGGAACTGCCGAACTGGACTATGGGTGTTTGATGGGATGTTCGCGTGACGCATTCGGAAGAGTCCTCTATAAGCTTGCGGTTGATGAGCGATTCTGTAGAAGAATTGAGGGCAAATTGCAATTTGTCACAGAATGTCAGGAACTGATTGATACAGGCGATGAGATTGAGATTATCGGAAAGGATGAATTTGTTGTGCAGGCTGGAAAAGAGCGGCTTTGCCCTGAGGTCGCCAGTTTGCTTGAAAGTTGGACGCTAAAGGAATGGGATCGCTACACGGGATATCTGAGAATGACTTCTAGATACTGTTGGAAGCAGGTTCACAAAGATGTTGTTGAGAAGAACGAGGATCTGGCTTTCTATGAATTTTGTCATCGATTTGGTATGGACTATTCATGTAAGCCTGATTGGAAGCTGATGGATTGTTAGTGGCGAGGATTAATGAGAGTTGATGGGTTCAAGTATAAATAAAAGAAATCGATGCCAAGCAAAGACGATTATAGTGCCGGATCCCCTGCCAACGATTTTGAGAGTGCTGACTTAGCAGCGTCCTGCCAAAATGAGTTCGCGCTTCCAGATCTGATTGCTCGCTACGGCAGACTAATTTTTTATATTGCCCGGCGACAAGGAGCCAATGAAGTGCTGGCCCAAGAGATTGTGCAGAATGTCTTTCTCATATATATTAAGAAAAACGGTAGCGTTCCCTTGCGCGATCTTGCTGCGTGGTTTCACCGCACCGCATTGCTGGAGTCGAAGAATCTTGTGCGAAAAGAGCAACGGTATCGCGATAAATTGGAACGATTTAGCGATTTCGTGGAATCGGATGTAGGTAATCTGCCTGCGAGACCTGATGCTGCTGGAGATCAGCTAGGTATCGATGATCAACTAGATGAAGCCTTGAATTCACTGTCGACGAGAGATCGAGAGGTGGTGATGATGCGTTTCTTTGAGGGTTTGTCGTACAAGGAGATCGGGGGCTGCGTGAACGCGTCAGCGGATTCATGCCAGAAACGCTTGAGCCGAGCGCTGGGGCGTATGCGAGATGTTCTAACCCCTACTTCGGGTGCGATTATCTTGACGGGAGGAACTCTAGCCAACTCGTTGGATCGTTGCTTTGGCCGTACATTAACGGCTGATCAGCTAGACAATGTGATTGCTGGTGTGCTGGCGAATCGATCCTTGGCAGGAACACCACCAGGTGGAGCGTGGGGATCGGTCGGGCCTCTCATTACTCTTGCAATTCTGTCGCTGACGTTCGCTTTCCAGGTCTGGGTATATCATGAGAAGAGAAGTGTGGATTCCGCCAGCATTGACTTCGAGGGGCCTAGTCTTTTGCCCAGCAATAGAACAGTCTCAGATCGTCTATTGCTAGACAGGCTGCAAAGTGCGGTAAAGGCATTTGAGGCGTCCCCTTACCTGTCGAGCAAATTGTTGGATATTGTTTCAATTGCTAATCAATTGCCATCACCTTTGATGGATGATGCGTATTCGATTCTCTATAGTTCAAGGATAGCATGGAATGATCCCGTCATCCCCTTCATATTGGGAAGGCATTGGGCATCTCAAGATTTAGATGGGGTCTTGATAAAAACGGGCCCTAATCTGCACCGGATAGAAGAATTCCTTACAGGCGTCTTTTCCTGGTGGATTTGTGTTGAACCGTTGGAGGCCTACGGTGCGCTTTCCAAATTGCCTTTATCTCAAAGAATCGTTCGAGCAGTGAAAAGCAACTTGATGGAACATCTTGTGCGAGCAGATCTCAATGCAGCGCGGGAAGTTACCGAAGTGTTTCGAGAGTACCCGCACGCCGTAGGAGACTATTGGTCGAAAACCGATCCGGATGCCGCGGTGGAGTGGATGATCCAGTTCTTTGAAGATGATCTCATTTCTATTGAAAGTTTTCAGTGGCCTCTCCTTCGAATGATCGAATCCGGAAAATACGAACGGACCATTGTCCACGCCGCGAAACTGGGAGGTAGCCACGAAGTATCCAACTATGTTGGAAATGCCTATGCAGGATGGATCAAGAGCGATCCAGAGAAAGCGTTATACCACTATTTGAATGAATTGCCAGATCGCATTCGGGCTAATGATGGTCATGTCGCAGAGGTTATTGGATGGGCGATGACGGTCCAGGACATTGAAGGCGCCATTCCGGAGCTTCGGGATCGTTATTTGCTAGGAAGGCATCATGCCTTAATAAAAGCGATGCGATGGGAAGAATCAATGGAAACGTTTTCGCTGATCACCGGAGAGCAGGAGGCGGCAAGCGCTGCTATCACCACAGTTCGCCATGGCAAGGCACATGAGCCAGAGAAGTTGTATGATTGGATCATGATGCTTGAAGAATCTGACTTGCGGGACAGGCTCTTGTCTACATTTTGCACATCAAAACCATATGAACCTGTTGAAGAGAATTTAGAGCTAACATTCCAAATTAACGATCTTGAGATTCGGAGGAACGCCTCCCGGACGCTCTTCCATTACTGGTACGATTCTGATCCGAGTGCGGCTCGCACCTGGTTAAGGAATATCCGCGAAGAAGGCGAAGATCCAGGTAACGTTTTTGTCGGTTTTTGAGGTGCCTGGTCCTTTTTGAGGAACAACGAAATACCTAACGATGTCGATCTGCAAAAAAAGTATGAACGGATTCATTTGGGTAGGATGTGCCGCAATGTTGCTGGCCAATGTTTGGATGTATTTAAGCCTCCGAAAAGAGTCGTCATACAACGGAGAGTTCAAGAGAATGCAACGTAAAGATGGCGGGGTTGGTTTCTCATTACAATCTTCTCGACAGAAGCAGCGCGCAGGAAATGAAAAGGATCACGATCCGTACAATTTTATTACAGATGTCGCAGAACGAGCGTTTGCATCACCGGACAATCAGTCCCTCACTTGGCGAGAACTTCAAGCTAAGCTTGTTTCCCTTGAAGTCAGTTCTGCTTGGGATCATTCCCTGAACCTATTGAGTGAACATATTACGCAATCTTTTTTTGAACGCTGGGCTGCAGTTCATTTAGAGGAAACCATCCCTGAAGTTGATTCGATGAGGCAGCACCGATTCCGTCAAGCGGCTAGGCGGGGTGTGATTACCCAACTAGCTCATCAAGACGCTGCGGGAGCATTGGAAACTGTCATCAAAGAAATATCCACTGGTAGGGCGGCACATTTTGCGATCGACTTGGTTTCTAGGTTCGATGCAAAGTTGGCGCTTGATTTGGCAATCAAATACAAGGAGCAAGTGAAGGATGATTTGGTAAGAACGGCGATCGATGCGTGTATAGTTTTCGATCATGAAGCGGTTCTTGCCTGTATTGATGATTTGAACATTCCTCAGTACCGCACGTCAG
The DNA here is from genome assembly GCA_965224685.1 of Verrucomicrobiales bacterium. GTDB lineage: Bacteria > Verrucomicrobiota > Verrucomicrobiia > Verrucomicrobiales > DEV007 > CBDDAB01. The sequence continues at coordinate 14,846 of CBDDAB010000016.1, forward strand.
CGTTGGCTGTTCTAGTTTTGCACGATCGAGAGCTTGCATTGAATCTAGCCCACCGCTTCGATGTTTATTGTGCTGTTCTTGGTTACTATGCGGTTGACGATTTTGAAGCCGCAATCAAAGCACTCATAGCTCACATAAACGATCTTGCGGACAGTGAGAAAATTGCGGCGGTTAATGATTTTGTGGATTCCCATCGCCCCCACCCTAAGGAATTTCGTTCGGATCTCGACCTAGATCAAGCATATCGCTTGGTTTCGAGGTTGCCAACTTGTAAGGGCCGTGATGGTCTATGTTCATGGTTAAGCGGCATATCGCACAGCTTGGTGGAAGGATTGAGGTTCTACGAGCTTGTGGTTGATCCAATACACAAAACCGAGATAGGGGTGCAGTTGTTAGATAGCTGGGGAACAGAAGGTTTGCCGTCAGAGATGTTACCACTCAAATCGATATACGAGGCTGAACGAGATGTTACCACTCAAACCGATATGCGAGGCTGAACGGAATTTCTACGATTGAAGATGTTGTTTATTGGCAACGCGATCTGCGTGCTTGCGCTTAGGGTAGGAATAGCTTCCCGAAATGACTTGCCGATCCGCAGGCTGAAACCAGAATGCGGGCCACATGAGCATCAAGCCCCTCCGGAAACTTCTAGTCGCCAACCGTAGCGAGATCGCGACGCGGGTCTTCCGCGCCGCCAACGAACTCGGCCTGCGCACGGTGGCCATTTACGCCCATGAAGACCGCCTCTCCATGCATCGCTTCAAGGCGGATGAATCCTATCAGTTGAATCAAGAGAAAGGGCCGGTTGGCGCTTACCTCGACATTGAAGGCATCGTTGACTTGGCCGTGGAGAAGCAGGTGGACGCCATCCACCCGGGCTACGGCTTCTTAGCGGAGAATGCCGAATTTGCCCGCGCGTGCGCCGAGAACGATATCATCTTTGTGGGACCGCGTCCGGAGATCATCGAGCTGATGGGCGATAAAATGGCGGCTCGTGGCGCCGCGCAGAAGGCAGGTCTATCCACGCTTCCCGGTACGGATGATCCCATTTCCGACCGCGAGGAAGCGCTCAAGATTGCCCAGGGAATCGGGTTCCCGCTCATTATTAAGGCGGCCTTCGGAGGTGGCGGACGCGGCATGCGGGTGGTGGAGAAGCCGGAAGATTTAGGATCTATGTTAGATGAAGCGCAGCAGGAAGCGCAGCGCGCCTTTGGTAATGACGCCGTCTTCCTCGAACGTTTCGTAGGCCGTGCCAAACACATTGAGGTTCAGGTGTTAGGCGATCAGCACGGCAATGCCATGCATTTGCACGAACGCGACTGCTCGGTACAAAGGCGGCATCAGAAGGTTGTGGAAATCGCGCCTTCGGTCGGTCTGGATGATGCGTTGCGTAAAGAGCTTTGCCAGGCGGCGGTGACCTTGGTCAAAGGCGTGGGTTATGACAATGCGGGGACGGTCGAGTTCCTCGTCGATATGGATGCCAAGGAATGGTTCTTCATCGAGATGAACCCGCGTATTCAGGTGGAGCACACGGTCACAGAAGAAATCACGAATATCGATATCGTGCGTTCGCAGTTGATGATTGCGCGGGGGCATCCGTTGACGGCTCCGGAACTCGAGCTTCCTCCGCAGGAAGACGTCCCGCGATCCGGTTTCGCCATTCAATGCCGGATCACCACGGAAGATCCGGAGGCGAATTTCCGGCCGGACATTGGCCAAATTCTCACTTACCGTTCGGCCGCTGGCTTAGGAGTGCGGTTAGACGGGGGCTTGGGCACGACAGGGAGTGTGGTCACGCCGTTTTATGATTCGCTTCTGGTCAAAGTCACCACACACGGTTCTTCCTTTCCCATCGCGTTACAGCGGATGGATCGCGCGCTACGGGAGTTCCGCATTCGTGGCGTCAAAACAAATATCCCCTTCGTAGAGAACGTCATTGCCAATGAAACCTTTCGCGCTGGACAGGCGACGACAAAACTCATCGATACCACTCCCAGCCTCTTCCGGTTCAAACCGCGGCGTGACCGCGCGACCAAACTTCTCAATTACCTGGGCGGCGTCATCGTCAATGGAAACCCGCACGCGAAAGGCCATACCATTGATAAACCGTTCACTGCCGCACCCGCCGTCCCTTACAATCATGCCGAAACGCCTCAGCCCGGCACCCGCCAGAAATTGTTAGATTTGGGTCCGGAGAAGTTCTGTGAGTGGATCTTGGACCAGAAACAGCTTCTGCTCACGGACACCACGTTTCGCGATGCCCATCAATCGCTCCTTGCCACCCGCGTACGCAGTTTCGACATGCTGGCCGTGGCTGCCGCGGTGGCGAACCGGACGCCGAATCTCTTTTCCATGGAGATGTGGGGTGGCGCCACGTTTGATTCCGCGATGCGTTTCCTCCACGAGGACCCGTGGGAACGTCTGACGGATCTGCGCGAACAGATTCCTAACATCTGTTTTCAAATGCTGTTTCGTGGATCGAATGCCGTGGGCTATTCCAATTACCCTGACAACGTGGTCGCGGGCTTTGTCAGGCAAGCCTCGGAGATGGGGATGGATATCTTCCGCATCTTCGATTCGCTCAACTACACGCCAAATTTGAAGGCGGCTATGGAGGCCGTTCGGGAAACGCCGTCCATTTGTGAGGGCACGCTGTGTTACACGGGAGATATCCTCGATCCCAAGCGGAATAAGTACACGCTCCAGTACTACGTGAACCTGGCCAAAGAGCTGGTCGAAATGGGTGCCCACATGCTTTGCATCAAGGACATGGCGGGGCTTTGCCGTCCTTACGCCGCTTATAAGTTGGTGAAAACGCTCAAGGAAGAGGTGGGCGTCCCCATTCACTTTCACACTCACGACAGCTCTGGGATCAATGCCTCGTCCATCTTGCAAGCGGCAGACGCGGGCGTTGACATCGCGGATGCGGCGATCGCCTCCATGTCAGGATCGACGAGCCAGCCCAATCTCAATTCCATCGTTGCCGCACTCAAAAACACAGACCGGGCAACGGGACTCGATCTCAACACGCTCAACGAGTACTCTGATTATTGGGAGCATGTCAGGACATTCTACGAACCTTTCGATACCTCGCCGCCATTCGGCTCCGCCGAGGTCTATCTTCATGAAATGCCCGGAGGCCAGTTCACGAATCTCAAGGAACAAGCCAATAGCATGGGTATCGGTCATCGCTGGCCGGAGATTGCGCAGACTTACGCCGATGTGAATCAACTCTTTGGCGATATTGTGAAGGTCACACCTTCTAGCAAAGTGGTCGGTGACCTCACGATGTTTCTTATCACGCGCGGCATCAAAGCTGAAGACGTGGCCAATCTTCCACCCGGAACGCCTTTCCCGGAATCGGTAATCGATATGCTAGCGGGTGGTCTCGGTCAACCGATGGGCGGCTGGCCCGCCGACGTGCAAGGTGTGGTGCTTGGCGACCGCGAAGCTACCACAGAGCGTCCCGGCGCCCTAGCACCGGCCGTCGATCTGCAGGAGATTCGCGAAACAGTGAAGAAGCTCGTCAAACGGGAGCCGACCGAGAATGAGGTCTACAGCTATTTGATGTACCCCCAAGTCTTTGAAGAATATGTGCAATTTGTCAGAGACCACAGTGACGTCTCGGTGCTGCCAACCTCGGCTTTCTTTTATGGGCTCTGTCAGGGCGAAGAGATCCAAGTGCACATCCAGGAAGGCAAGACGCTCTTCATCAAATTCCTTCACCGCACTGCACCAAACAAAGACGGCGAACGCACGCTCATCTTTGAGCTCAATGGCGTCGCGCGTCACGTGAAAGTGCTTGATAAAAGCATTCGCACCGAGAAGAAAGCCCGCCCCAAAGCGGATACGAACAACGAGAATCACGTGGGCGCTCCCATGCCCGGCTTAGTCGCTTCGTTAGCCGGCTCGGTCGGCCACAAGGTCGCGGAAGGCGAAGCCATCCTCACCCTTGAAGCGATGAAGATGTACACCACCATCACCGCTCCCAAAGCAGGCGCTATTTCCGAACTCCACGTGGAGAGTGGCGATACGGTGGAAAGCGGTGATTTGTTAGTCGTGCTCTCGGAATAAATCGAAAGCGATATTGAGGATTGCAGATGACGAGGTTCAGAAGAGCCACGCCGCAAGTTTTGAGGTTAAACGTCTTCAACGGTAACGTCACTCGACCTCGTGAACATCGTCGAGGACGCCTCGTGGAATGCAGATGGTGAGAACCGTCATGTCCCCCACAGCTTTGTGCTTCACGCCACGTGGCACGTAGATCACGACGCCCTGGTGGACCTCGATTTCGTCGTCGTCAAGCACCAGCTTACCCTGGCCCTCGATGATGTAATAAAACTCATCTGTGCGTTTATGATAGTGTAGCTTTGCGTCCTGAATCTTGACGTAGTGGACTTCGGCTGCTGCCAGGTCTTTCTCTTCGATCAGGCAACGAATGTCTCCACACGTTTCCTTCCAAGGGGCGATATCGGCGGGGTCGCGCCTTATTGGTGTGCGCGTGTTGGTGGCGGCCATGGTTTCCATGAAGGGAAGCGTAGCAGGTTCGCTTGCTGTCTCGCAATCATTCCCGTGTCAGGATGTTAAAAGGCCAGATCGAAGTGGTGGGGCATCTGATTCGAGCGTGTAGAAGAAGTCGTGAGATTACTCCTTAATTGAAGCGCCACGCCCGGAACTTTCATAAGTTCCGCTACGAAAAGTACCCACCACTTTCAGTCACGCCCTTCCTTTTCGATCACATTGACCACATCGACTTAACCGGCGTTCAAGGCGCCAAGTGCTCCAATAGGATGCGCTGGATCTCCGCGATCGCTTCAGGGTGTTTGTGCACACTGTGCCATGCGGGAACCATGACTTCCGAGGCCGCCCCCTCGAGATGGGAACTTTGATAGCTCACCACACCGTCACTACTCTTGGGCGCATTGCGCAAGCCGCGATCGCCTGCGATGGTGTGATAGGTGACCCGCGCATCAATGGGAAGATCCACTAACGTACTCAGAATGGGATTATAGTATTGCAAACGCGTGATGCTGTTGGGCGCCAAATCGATCAATGAGAGGCCTGTGTCCGTAAGATCCTGCGCGATCTGTTTGAAGTCTAGGGTGAGGACATTGCCAGGGAGTTTGATGAGTTTTGAAGCCAGCCGGCCAACCCAGCCATCGGCTAAGGTGCTTCCGCGATGAGGTACCGCGCAGAAGATGACTCTTTTGACATAGCCTTCGGGGGCGAACTGCAAGTAGCGCCGGAGTTGATCTCGCTGACCGGCGGGAATGGTCAGCTGGTCCAGCGGACGTTTGAATAGCGATGCCCAGGCGTCGCCATTCGCACGGCGAATCTGTGCACTGGAAACCAGGCCTCCCATGCTATGACCCACGAGAACCATGCGATTGAAATTGGGGGAACGGCTGCCCGGATCATAGCGTTTGCGTACTTCCGATAGGGTTTGTCTGAGTTCGGCCGCAACGTGATAGAAAGGATAACCGCTAGGATATTGATAGAGCCAGAACTGATAACGCTCCCGTACTTGAGGGTGGGCGAGAAGGTCATTGATCGTCTGATCCCAGGTAGCACCATTAGAAGCCAGGCCATGGATAAAGATGACTGGGATCTGATCCGGGCGATACGGTTCCAAGAAGGTAAGGCCGAGCGGCACTTCCACTTTGCCGGGGCGCAAAGTGGCCAATAAGGGCTTGTTGTTAGGATCGTCTTGCACCTGACGCGCCCAGGGTGCTGTGTAGTCCGCTGCCAGGGGAACTTCCTTGCCGCGCACACGGGTGGCGGCCCGATCACTCACGTCGTGAAACGTCAACAGGGGACGATTGTTAGGAAACGTCACCAGTGCGGACAAGGGAAAGTAGAGGCCCGGCCGCGGAAGATACGGCTCTTCTAACAGATTGGCATCACTGGCTTCACGATAGCCGATGACAGCTGCTCCGATCCCGGCTTGTTGCACACGATTCCGAAACCCGTTGACCTGCCAGTGCTGCGCTAGCGTATACGCTTCCAACCCTCGAGGCGCCTGGACCTGAATAGGACTCGTATGATGCCATTCAGGCGTCAATGTGAGCATGACCAATCGTGAGACACTCATATTGTAGAGCCGGGTGAATTCCTTGTGCGATGGTGTGAGATGGGGCAAAAGACGTCGCGCCACCATGAGATAGAGTTCGGTCGCCCTCTTGAGATCCCTTTTCTCCAGACGTTGTGCGGTGAGCAAAGCCTGTTCCGCCACCGCCCGTTTCGCATCCCCATTGCTCGGCCAGGTATCTGCGTGACTCACCAACCGGCGCAAGGTCTCTTCCGGCTGCAATCGACCGCGCGCCGGCCCTGTCTTGGCCTTGCGCATCGTCTCCAAGGTCGCCGATGAATAAGTCACCACCGGCGCCCGGGATGGCGCGTCTTCATAAATGGCACGCCGGTGACTACACGCGGGCACAGACGCGATAACAAAGATCAATGATAGAATCCGGATCACCCAGCCATCCAGTGACAAAGTCGGGCGGTATGTCAATCGATCAAAGTGAGACTTTCCATCTAGAAGATGGACGACCAATCGATGAGAAAGAGTGAAACGAACAGTACAGCGGGGACGAGTAGATACAGAGTCTTCAGCATCATGGAAAGTATGGCCAAGCATGAATGGCTCCGACGATCGGACCATGGCAAGCGATTGCGCAGGTGCTTTAGAAATCGATCAGCCAGATAGACGACGATCCAGGCGATCCAGCACATTAACAGAACCGCAAGTTTCGATTCACCGTTTATCTCTCCCCAGCTAGGAAACAAATCCATGGGGCTTCCTCAAACGGTGCACGACTTGCGGCGAGACGCCGCGGCTCCGTGAATGTTAACGAACATCGCTCCCATGCCATCACCGAATCCAACATTGCTCATCCAACTAGTGCTGCTCATTTTCTAACAACACTCTCATCAGTTCTCTTTCTTGTGTCGTGAGTTTCAACGTTGTGGCGATCTCTTCGACTGTTGTTCTGCCCATAAGTGATTGCGCTAGGGGCGTGTCATGAAAGAGGGCCAACTCCAGAGCCAGATCGCTGCTGGATCTACCAGACTGATGGACACTTACTGCCAACACATTCTTCTTAGACAACGGTGAGGGAATTTCTAAAACCTCTTCCACGAGACGTGTTTCTTTCTCGCGATCGATGATGCTCGAAGCCGGAGTCGTCGATGTTAGGGAACCGCGCGCGGGCATGTTGTAACGCCACCACTCTTGGCCATTAAGATGGAGAACCATGCCATCATCACAGCGGAATTTCACTCGCAAGCGTGGTGGACTTTGGCTGTCATGGATCGGCCAATCGAAGTTTATCCGGAAACACGCCATCATGGGTTTGTTAGAAGCAGATTGGCCGAAGCTAAGAATCGTCGCTTCATTACCATTGCCGTAACCGAGTGGCGCGAGGCCAGTTGACCAATAAGAATCATTGAATTCCGGCTGCTCCCAATCTTTGGGTGGCCGTCGAGCGGGATCGCCATCCAAGTAGGCCCAATCCGCATCGGATGTGATCAATGGGAGGGCTTCTTCGTGGTCATCGCCTAACCATTGCGACAGCATTTCGCGCCGTTCCGGCAAAGGATTGCTACAGAGTAGGGCGGCCACGCCGGCATCACGGTAGCGATTCGCCAGGGCTCTTTCGCCCTCTTCTCCAATGCGCTCGGCAATGAGGAGCGCCACCTCGCCGTGCATGGTCCAATTCCGCGGGCCTGCTGCGACTTCAATCATGGCTTCGCGAGGATTGTCTGAGGTCAGCGCCCTAAGAACGCTCAAAAATCGAGAGCGTTTATTAGGATAAGTTTTCAAAGCATCGTCGATTATTGCCTGTTTGTTAGCAGGGTAAGCGCTACGGATGCGGTTGATGGCTTCGTCACAAGCACGGCTCTGCTCCACATCCTGCCCAAAGAGCTTGGACGCTTCTCGATACGCCGCAACGGCTCTCACATGCCAACCCACCTTTTCTAAGAAACCGGCACAAGCGTGCCAGCATAGGGGATCCTCCGGCCGTGCCAGAAGGGTCGGTGCCAGAGCAAGCAAGGCGCGGCGGTCTTCACCCATCGCTGCGAGAATGGTGGCATAGGCTAACTGAACTTCCAAATCATCGGGAGCCATCTTGCGGGCGCGTTCAGCGAGAAACTTTCCGAACTGACGGGAACTGACATTGGCATGATCAGGCGTGGCCAGAGCCACGGCGTAGGCAGCCATGATACCGGCATCGTGTGGGCGATGCCGAAGCGCCTCATGCAGACTCTTCCGGCTTCCCTCCTTAACCAATTGACTAACATACTGCGTAATGGTCAGATCACTGAAAGGTGAATTCGTGCGCGTGTCCGGATCGGCCGCCAGCCACTGCATCCATCGAATCTCCGGCGAATCAGGCTCCAGTGCCAGGATGTGACGACGGCTCTGCTCCAATAGCCCGGCCGGCACTTGTTCGAGCACACCGGCTTCGGTGAATCGGAATCCTCCCAAGGCCTCGGCAAAGTCAACAAACTCGTTAGGCAAAGGGTCACTGGGTATCACCAAATCTCTTACATAAGCGCCGTCATACCAGGTGCCTGTGACGAAGCGTTGCCCAGTGGAGTCGAAGGCCGCGCTACGAACGTCGGAACCATGCGGCAGAAAGCTTGTTAGAGGCTGACCTTCCTCAAGATCCCATACTCGAGCACTTCGCGAACCCATCAAGCAGGCTGATGCATCAGGCCTCAGGGCAAAAGCATAGCACATGCTGCCATGCTTCAGAGGTTTGGTCAGCATTTGACTCGTACGCGGGTCCCACACCCGAGCGGTGTCATCGTGAGAACCCGTGGTGACAAGTTTTCCCGAGTTGACCCACGACAGCATGAGCCCAGCAGAGTTCGAGTCAATGTGCCGAAGCGGTTCGCCTAGCTGTCGGCCGGTTTCCACCTCCCATAGAAAAGCGGCATTGCTTCGGCCACCGCTGGCCAGGATCTTACCATTGGCACTAAAGGCGAGATGAGTGACTTTTTTCTCATTTGGCAACAAGGGACTGAGCGATGGTTGCTTTGTTAGCCGCCAAAGTCTCGCCATGCCATCAATCGAGCCGCTGGCCAGGGTGTGATCGTCTGGTGACCATGATAGAGTGCTCACTTCAGATTCGTGCATGGCCTGAAGTCCTCGCGATTGGCCTGTTTCGAAATCCCGGAGTTCGACGGAACCGTCCTCGTATCCCACGGCCACGACCGTGGTGCGCCGATCAAGAGCCAGCGCCGTCACCGGAGCGCGAAGATCGTCGATGGGGTCCCGAACCTGGGTGCCCGTCATCGTTGACCACACGCGTAGGGCCCCATCTTTACAGCCCGTTACCAAGGTTTCGCCATCATCCGAGACCGCCGCAGCCACAGGCTCGCCTTCGATGTAAGTCCGCCCTAGCATACTCTGCAAATAGCGATCCTCGTAATAAAAATGATGGTGAAGCCCGTTCCGTAGCGAATGAGGTATGCCACTGAGTCCAGCCACTTTGTTAGGGCCGTAGGCTTCAGGATCTGAAAGCGGCTCACCAGTTTTTGAGTTCCAGCGTTGTGTGAGTCCGCCATAGGCCGTGGTGAGCACACTATCGGAATCCCCATCAAAATTCACACGCCACAAGATCTCCTTCGTGCGAATGTGGATCGGCTGTTGAGCGCGAGGTTTGATCTCCCATACCGCTGCCTCATCGTGCCGTGAAGATATGATCAGTTGATTTCCTGAGGGATGGATGGCGGTGATCTGCGCCCCTCTCGGATGGTAGATCGATGTTAGTGGTTCGGCCGTCCACGCATCCAAGAGGAGGACGGCACTGTCTCCCAACTCGCTAATGGCGGAAGCCACGGCACATTTGGTTCCATCAGCACTGAAAATCACACGAGACACACCACCCGGCCGGGAGATGGGTTCCCCAATCATGGTTTGAGTTGTCAAATCCCAAAGTCTGGCCACGCCCGGCAAGTAGGGACGTTCCGCGGTGCCGGTTAACAAACGTGTGCCGTCCGGGCTGATCGTGGCATCGTTCACGGGGCGTTCATGCGTTAGGATCCATTCTGCTTCACCGGTCTTGGTATGCCACAGCTTCACCGTCTTGTCCGAAGACCAGGAAAGAAGACGATCGGCAGTGGGATAATCGCTTACGCCTTTGATCGTGCCATCGTGTTGCATCATGGGAGACACCGGCCGCCCGCTCTCGATCTCAAACACACGCATGTAGCGGCCGTGCGCAAACAACAGATGCCGGCGATCGTCATCGAAGACGATGGAGCTGTATAGCGTATCCTGATCCGGTAAGCGGCACTCGGATACCATTTGACCACTATCAATATCCCATATCCTAGCAATACTCTCGCGCCAATACGAACAAGCAACGTAGCGGTTGTCCGGAGAAATCCGCACATCCTTCGCGTCGACGATCGGCTGCTGCTCCATCTTTCTAATAAGCTTGCCACTAGGCAAATCCCAAAGCATCACTTGGCCCAGGCCGGTGGACACGGCAATGGTCTTGCCATCCGGGCCGATGACAAAGTCTTCGTGATCGGAATCGAGTTTCAGTTCATGCAATAAGGTGCCGGTGGAGGAGTCGAATACGCGGAGATAAGGATCCCATAGATGGTCACTGCCGGGTCTCGCATTCCGGGAGAACAGAATCTTGCTGCCGTCTGGGGAATAGGCCACGCGTCCATGGTGAGGGATGGTGTAAGCTGGAATGGCCCAATGATGTGACGCCAGGGTATCAAGCAAGCGCGTGGCAGCAGAGCTTTTGTCAGGACGCGTCCGCAACGCTCGGGCCAAGTGAGCCACGGCCAGTGACGGTTGATTCTCTTTGAGGAGCGAGGTCGCATGGGTGAAATCCGCCCGGCTAAACAACCGTCGACCCCGAGCTTCGCTCTCTTCGGTTAAGCGCGCTTGTTTATCTGCCAGGAAGTAAAGAATGCTACTAACAATCGTGCCGGCAATAAGCACGCCGAGGCCCGCCAAAGCCGCTAGGGTAAACGCCTTATTCCTGCGGTAAAACTTACCGGTAACGTAGGTGAGACTGGGCGGTCTGGCTAAGACTGCTTCGTTTTCCAAATAACGCTGCACGTCATCGGCGAACTCACTAACAGAGCCATAGCGTTGCGAAGGTTCTTTGCGCAATGCCTTCATCACAATCCAATCGAGATCGCCTCGCAAGTCCCCGGCCCGAATCGCGGTGGGCTCCGCTTGCTGACTAAGACGGTCACTGGGTTTGAGCGGATCACGCTCGCGGATCTGCTTGAGCACGTCGTCTAACGGAGTCGTATCGATTTCATCGCGGTCCACCGGAGTGGTTCCCGTGAGCAATTCGTAGAGGATGCAGCCTAACGAATAGATATCCGACCGCGTATCCGTGGCGCGGCGGTCGATGCAAGCCTGCTCCGGACTCATGTAATTCGGCGTGCCCAGGATCTGAGCCGCGCGCGTATGTAGTGGTTGATCTGTTAAAAAAGCCTCTGTCGCTTTGGCGATGCCGAAGTCGATCACCTTCACTTTGGCATTCGCCGGAGACGTATTTTCATCAACCGGCTCCACGAGAATATTGCTCGGTTTGAGATCGCGATGAATGATTCCGCGCTGATGCGCGTGCTGGAGCCCCTCACCCACTTCTTTGAAAAGCACCAAACGTTCACGGCAGTCTAACTGATGCGCTTCACAGTACTCGGTGATGGGTAAGCCATCAGCGAGTTCCATGGCGAAAAATGGCCGGCCTTTCTCGGTCTCGCCCGCATCAAAAATAGTGGCAATGCGCGGATCATCTAGCATCGCCAAAGCCTGTCTCTCGGCTTCAAATCGGGAAAACACCTCCCGGCCGTCCATTCCCGGTTTCAGGATCTTAAGTGCCACTTGACGTCTCACCGGATGGGTTTGTTTGGCGAGGTAGACGATGCCAAATCCCCCCTCACCAAGTTTTCGAAGAATCTGGTAGCCTGGTACCACATCGTTGAGAGTGGCCAAGGTGGCCTCGTCAGTGGATGCTTTCTTTCGGGCACCTGCATCGTCTCGGGCTGAACCTGTGAGCAAGGTTTGGACTAACAAGCTCAAACTCGAATGCTCACGGGAAACGGTGGACTTGGCCGCGGGCGCCTCTTCCTCCTCTCCTCTTGGCAGGCGATGCGCGCCGAGGTCTTGCAGTTTCGCAACATTCTGATGAGAGATGACGATGCCTTCCGCTCGGACCTCGAGATTCACTCCGGAACTCTCCGCATACTCGACGATCTCACAGATATCCCGTACGTAACGAATCGCTTTGCTCGAATCGATGGCATTCCGCTGAATCAGATCGGCCAAGCAGGCGCCCGGCACGGCTTCCATGGCCACATAAACGAATCCACCACGCTCCCCGTATTCTAGCATCGTGGCGATGTTTGAATGGCTAAGCTGGGAGGCGCGTTCTAACTGTGCGAGGATCTTGTCTAACGCGGAATCGAAAAGGCAAAGCGTGAGGAGAATGGCCTTGCCCTCGGCGTTTGCTTGATAAACAAGGCTTTCACTTTCCCGGCGGTCTAAATGATCGATCTCGTATTCGGGAAAGAGTTCCCGCACTTCATCAAGCGTGATGCCTTCTGCTAACCAGTCCTCTTGGGTTTCAATGTCGTCGGCCGGAGGCATCATGCCTCCGGCCAAGCAACTCGCACACCAGCCCTCCTCTCCGGTGGGGAGTTCGCGGTGACATTGGGGACACTTTGAGTTTTCTGCCAATCGTTTGAATTATCGGTCAAACAAGGCTCGCACATGAGCAAGTTCTTCGTCGAGATCAGACGTCCCCCCTAGCGTTTGCATCACTTCATGGCGAAAAAGCTCTCCAAAGCGTTTGCGCAGACGATGAACCTGCATCTTGATGGCTGGTTGCGACGTACCCATGACCTTGGCAGCCTCTCCATAGGATTGGGCACCCGGGTTCTGCTGAAGGAAAGGTGAAATCGTTTCAAAGAGCTTCTGCATATCACGCTTGGCGAACTCTTCCCGCAGACGCTCAATGACCCGCTCCATGAGCGAGAGGGCCCAACGCTTCTCAAAAAGCTCGTCCGGTGTGGTCTTCTCTGCCGGTTCCAAGCCGTACCAATGTTCGGCTTCGGCATGATTGATCGAAATGATCTGGCGTTTCCCGCCACGCTTCTCAGCCGACGCCCGGCGTCGCTTGTCCGCAACGAATCGGCGTAACAATGCTAGAAAATAGGAGCGAAGTTTGCCTTTGGTAGGATCCACTTCCGCGAGATGATCCTTTTCCACGAACCACGCGATGAAGTCTTGTGTGATATCCTCCGCATCCTCCACGCCGAATCCGCTACGGCGCACGAACGCATAAATCGGTTTCCAGTAGGCGCCACACAAAGTCTCTAACGCTTCTGCCGGATCCACCGGTTTCGCTTGGGCCGCTTCCCCGCCTTGCGCACTGATGACCAAACTCCAGCGCGTGCGCGGAAAACTGCTGGGCGTGGAAGTTGCAGGTTCTTCGGCCACGCCGGTGAGGTTAAGCTGCGTGGCCAGTCGGCTCAACGATTTCTGAGCTTGGGTGTTGGCTGGTAGGACGTCGTTCACACTTCACAAATGGCGCTTCCCAGCTCAGGGTAACGAAGAAATCGCCCCCCCGTTGAGGAAAGGCGATTTCTCACGCGTTTTAGGAGTTGAAAAACGTGGATTACCGGGCCGCCTCCATGGCTTCGAGGCGCTCGATGCGCATCGCCCGCACCCGGACGTAGCCTTCCTCTTCCGGCCGATTGATCTGGATCACCTCTGCGGCGTTCAGACCTGATTCGATAGTCTGCCACTCACGAAGGTTCTGCGAGAATTCCAAACGATAGAGCGTGTTGGCTTCCCCGCCGGTAAGGCGCAATCGCAGCGATTTCGATCCCGCATTCAAGAATTCCAGCGCCAGCTCGCCTTCAGCAGGCGCGGGAATGGCTTCGTGCAAAGACTCCATTGGTGTCAATGCCAGTTGAATGCGATTGAAATCGATGGAGCGGATCTGCGTGTCACAAGAGCAGTCGTCGTCACTGCTGATATCCGCGCCACCCGTGTCACCAATGATCTCCATTTGACTGACAAGCCCACCGGTAATCGACGGTGTGTGCACTTCGCCATCGCCACAGCCACCAATCTCAAATCCCGCCGCACGGCTCACAAAATCGACCGAGGATTCTGTCGACGTGAGGATTCCCGCGATCTTCATCCCCGCCGGAGCGGTGTAGAGTTCGTTCACCCAAGTGCCGCGTGTCTCCGACCGATCTCCTCCCGTTTCTCTAGCATTGAAGTCGATCACGGCATGGAGCCGGGTCTTGCCTTCATTCAGTTGCAAACGCACCGTCGACTGAATGCGAGGGCCGTTCCCACCGAAGTCGCGGTCGCCACGCACCAGTTCATTGAGACAAAGAACGCCAACCGACGGAGACAAATGCACGGTCCTCTGCGGACGCGACATGTCGTAGGCCCGGCGTTCACACTTTGCCCACATCTGACAGAAATATTCTGCTCCGGAGAACAAACGATCATGTTCGGCCTGGGTCATCCCGGCACTCCGCATGCTTTCCACGTAGTCCGGCAAGAGACCATAGTGCGCAAAGCCTTCCTCATTGAAATCCCACGTCTTGGTTCCCGTGACGCACTTTGTAAGGTTAGAGCCATAACTGATACGCTCATCCCCGGGTGGTGGACCGGGAAGTGGATAAAGTCCGTTCACATCGGATCCAAAGGCCACTTGACGATTGCCCATGATTTCACTGGCCGCGCGAAATTGTTCCACGAACTGGCCGGCACCATCGCCGTGCCCCACGCCAAAGACGCCTCCCAAGGCGCGGATATTGCGCAATTGATCCACCGTGCGGTCATTCTCCGTTCCATCATCACCACGCAATTGATTGTGCCCCGAATTCAAAGGATAATCATTGCGGAAAGCGATGTTCATGGTGTCCGCGACCGCTTTCTCAGACATATGATCAATATCGACCATCATGCCGCGTTTCATCATATAATCCACCGCATAACGGCCACGATCCGTGAGCCCTAGTGAATTGCGATGACCACCACGGATGCCGGGATCGGCATAGAAGGGATAATTATCCGGATTATTCGGCATCACGTGCCCGGGAATAACCGTGCCCGTGAAGTTCATGAGAAACGTTCCCACAAGGGGAAACTCCGCATAAGGAGAGAGCATCTTGTAAGTGATCCCCGTCGTGCGAGCATCCACGACCTCCGGCAGAAATGGGCTTCCCGTGTTATACTTGTTCGCCACATTAAACTCTGTTTGATAAATGGCCGCGCCGCCAAAGACGTTATTGGTCACATGAACGGGAAACATATAACGAACGCCCAAGTCGTAAAGACGATCAATCTCCGCGCGCATCTCGGCCTCCGATGGAATGGGATTATAAACCCCGCCTTTCTTGTCCACTGGATCGTAGAAATTCCCGATATTATCCATCTCCGATCCAAGGATCACTGCTAGACGACCACTTCGCACAATGCGATCGAGATCATTCGAAGTGTAGGCGATTTCCATGAAATCGTGATGTCTGCCGATGAATTCTTTCAGTTTCTGAATCTGCAGATTCATGGAACGCAAGTCATCATTGTAACCGCTAGTCTCCGCGCCATCAGCAATGCAGTGATTGCTCACCGCAAGCGCGACCATCACTCTAAGACCACCATCTTTGGCACGGCGAATCCATTCATACCACATCAATTGATGCAATACCGAATCGTGCCGCGGCCAAGAACGGAAATGGGGATAACCCGCTTCCTTCGTATGCGGATCCAAGTCATCGACCATCGCATTGCGAAAAGCGTTCATTTGATCACAGAAAGCTTCATCGACTGGCAGGACAAAGTTATGAATGCAATTACAAGAACCCAAGGCAATATGGGGATCGCCGTCGTTGCCGCCGTGAAATAATTCTTCTCCGAAGCCATATTGCGCAACGGGGTGCGTGTGCATATCGATCATTCCATAAAGCGGCTTACGTTCCACCGGCCCGTTATCGAAAGATCCCTCGTCGACCGACAGCACGTGAAACTTGACGCCTCGTGTCATGGCGGCGCGATCTTCATTCAAAATACGCCATTCGCCTTGACTATACCAAACGCCCACATCGTGCCGATTGTAAAAACCGGCCCAATGCTGCGACACCAAGACCACGCGATCTGGATGGTTATTAGTAGAAGCATGATCAATCGCCGTCCAATTTCCAACCGGCGCAGCGGCTTCAACCAAAGTCGCACGGTCATCGAGGATGACATTGAATTTCGCGTTCTCCGGCATGGCGGCGAGATCTTGGTTGAAGATGCGCCATATCCCGTCACTTGAATAATAGATCCCTATCGGATGATCATTATAAACGCCCTCCCACCGTTGAGTGATCAGAGGACGGGCATTGGGGTTCCCATTCAATTTCGGGTGATCCAATTGCGTGACATTTCGCGTGATGTTTTCAGCAGATGCCGTATGCACAAACGCCGACTCGCTCGGCGGTACGACCAAGACATTCACATGGAGATTATCTGGGATCGCTGCGCGATCCTGATTAAAAAGCCGCCATTGCCCTTGGACATAATAAACGCCCAAGGAACTGGGATTATAAGGGCCAAGCGTTCCGAAATCGGGTGTGATCATCACGATCTGATTCGGCTTTCCGTTCAGACTCTCGTGATCGATCACTGCGGTGTGGCCGCTAGGCGACTCCATAACATAGTTGAATGCCGTTTGCCCCATCAGAGGCACCGACATGACAAAGCACATCGCGGCGCCATAGAACAAATGGCGTCGCCGTGCAGACAAAGGTTTCGTATTCATGGTTACTTCGTTTCTGAGTTCATTGATGGCGTTGAGAACGCACTCGTTTCACCTCGCCTAATGGCCAACGACGCAACGAAGTAACGAACAATGAGGTGTGGCTTGGCCGTGAACTGAGCAGTTAGGGATTGCGGGCGAGAGGAACGGCGTTCGCGGCGATGAGCGCCCTGCCACTCACGCGAATATGGGAGCAACGAGTTCCTCTACGTTGACCACCATTCTAAGCACACTCCCGAATTCAGGCTCGACCTGCGGGCGGGGCGAGTTAACCTATGTCCTCGTAACAATGAGTGACTGATGATAACGATTGCGAGATTCCAAGCCCCTGAGGAGGCGCATTTGTTTAGCGGGTACCTTGAGGCGAACGAGATTCCGGCTCACGTATTCGATGAACATACAGTGCAGGTTGCATGGTATTTCAGCAACGCCATCGGCGGCGTGAGAGTTGTCGTAGATGAAGGAAATGCTGAAGAGGCCAAACATTTGTCCCAAGATTACTTTGAATGTTTATTGGCGGAGCCGAGAATAATCACGGTAGCCAGAGCATGGCCGCTAGTTTTCTTGCTTTCACTTATTGTGGGGATTCCGACACTCCTCTTCGGCAGACGGACTGCGCAATGAGTTCGGTTACCGGATGGTCGCCGGCACTACAGGATTACCGATCAGTCTCTGCGCAAGGGGCTTGAATTCGGTGAATGGCTTTACGCCGAATCATCCGTTTTCTGTTTCACCTTTGAGTCAACGGCGACGGGAAGTTCCTGAGTGGGTTCAGGGGCGTCTTTACCTGCATGAACCGGAACAACTTTGATTTCCACATCAACGGGCACGGAGCGAAGTCCGGCGATGATCTTCTCCAACTGGGAGACGGTGTCATCGGCCAGGGTTGCCGGTTGCGAACGGTCCTTGGCCGCTTCGGCGATCGTTTTCTCGATTTGATTGATACCAGTGGTGAAGGCGGAGAGTTGGCCAACGATCCGGGATACGGGATCGTTGTCTCCAGCGCCGCCAACTAGCAGATTGCGTTGGAAAGTCTCCTTGATGTCTGCCCAGCGGGCGGTTTCTTCTTCGGTGAGTGCCTCCTCCATTTCTTTGAACTTGAGGAGATTCGCTTCAGCACCGGTAGTGAGAGTTTGGGCTTCGTTCTCGTAGTGATCATGAATGACTCCTATCACTTCCTCATCAGTCATGATGGGAAGGATCTTTTCTGCAATGCGGTTCATATTGCGGTAGGAACCTTGCAGCTTGAACGGAGGTTCCGTTCGGTATTCGTCCGCTTGGGCTGCGGAGCGAATGTATTCGAGATTCACACGGAGAATGGTATCCCGTACGCGGAATAGTTTTTTCATCACCGCAACGAGTTCGGTGACTTCTTCGGCACTGTAATTACCCTCGAATTCGGCGCCGTCTCGTCCACCTGTGGTCGCGATCTGCATGATGGCGTAAACGTCTTTCTGACTCTTTGCAGCAAGCGTATTGAGTACGGCATTACTGGTTAGGCAGTTCTCAATATAGGAGTCTTTAAACGCGTCCGCATGCCCCCCGATGATGTCACCAAGGTTGTACGTGTCTGCGCGGTTGGCGAGCATGTCCGGAATCTGGAATTTGCCGCCTTGTTCGGTGTAGGGATTGCCCGCCATGACCACCGCCACTTTACGACCTCGAAGATCGTAGGTTCTGGCCTTGCCGTTGAAGACACCCTCCATGCGACGTTGGCCGTCACACAATGAAATAAACTTCTGCAAGAACTCCGGGTGACAATGTTGGATATCATCGAGATAAATCATCACGTTATCCCCCATCTCCAACGCGAGATTGAGCTTGTTCACCTCTTCGCGTGCACTGGCGTTCGGAGCTTCGTTGGGATCAAGCGACGTGACCGTATGACCAATGGCCGGGCCGTTGATCTTCATAAACGTCAATCCTAAACGATCCGCCACGTATTCCATGAGCGTGGTTTTCCCGTAACCCGGAGGTGAGATGAGTAATAGCAGCCCCATGCGATCGGCACGCGTCTCTTCTCCGGCAACGCCGATCTGTTTGGCGAGATTATCGCCGATGAGAGGAAGATAGACGCGGTCAAGGAGCCGGTTACGCACAAACGAACTCATGACCCGAGGCTTGAATTCATCGAGTCGCATCTTCTCTCGCTGATTTTTCGCTAAGGCAGCTTTGCCGTGGGTGTAACGTTCATACACTGGAACGACATTCTGACAAAACGCCTGCAAGCGGTTCATGAATCGATTGTAGTGTAAGCTGTATAGTCCTTCATCAACAACCGAATGGGAACCAAGCATCCCTTTGATATCGCATGAGATAGCCACTTTTCCGGTAGCAGAGACATCGCTACCGCGAAGCAAATGCACGCTAGCTTCGTTGAGATAGGGATGCCCCGAAGAAAAACCGCTTAGCCAATCGCGAATGACTTCAAAACGATCTAACGGATGTTTCTCCAGTTTCTTTATGATCTCTTGAAAGCGCGCTTGTTGACGCTTGCCGGTAAGATGCGTTTGAAACTCTTTTATCAACTGAGCCGCTTCCGGGCTCGCGGTGACGTGTTTGGCATTGGCCAACTCATAAAGAAGATACTCCGCGGCTTGAAGATTGGCGCCGTTCTCAATCACGGGTGGCATCTCGGCCAGCCGTTGATGGAGCACTTCAATATAGTGCTTTTGTTCATCGCGATCTGGAAACAATTCTTGGACGGCACCGAAGGAAAGCAGCTGATGCTCGAGCACTTTCTTGTCGTCATCCTCCACCCAGGACTCCCAAAGCAATAGGCCTTTCGCTCTAGCATCCGCGTCATAGCGCAATAAACCGATCGACTCGCGGATGCGGTAAAGTTCCTTTAGTAGTAAGAGCGCATCGTGATCATGGACACCTTTGGTATAGCCTTCTGCATAGCGAGGCGCCATGAATTGGCGGAGATCATCTTCGTTCTCCGATCGGGACTCATTGGTGAGAAAGAATCGGTAGGCTAAATACTCGGAACGATAGATATCGCTGTTCTCAGAGATCAGTTCCTGTTCCCAAACGGACTCCGTCTCAAGAAAATCAGGATCGCTGATCGCCTCAAAATACCGCGTGCCCGTTAAGTGATAGCACATGGTGTCTTCATGGGGAACGATGGTGAGTTCCAAGTCTTGTTGATTGACGGAAAAGCGGTGATTGCCGAATTGGATAATGTTTTGTCCATCAACATAGAGCTCGCGACGGTCTTTAAGTTGACGGACAGCTTCTTCCCGCAAGGTCTTGAGTTGCGTCTGAATGCCATCTGCTTTGACTGGATCGTCAAGCTCCTGCAACTGGACGACAATATCCCGCACCTTCTCGATCATCAAATCAGAGGCGAGATAAGCATTGATCTCTGAGATCTCTTCAAATCCCGCGAGGCGTTTCTGCACACCCTGAAGAATGCGCTCGGCGGATTTTTGAAGGTTATTGGCTCGCTTGTTTCGCGACTCGACTAAGCTTACTTTTCGCGATTCGAAAGCGTCATAAACTTCGGTGCGTTTATCCGAGAGCTCGGAAACAAAGTCGTCAAACTCCGCATACTTGCTTTCGAGTTCCTCCAATTGCACCATCACCTTAGTGAGGCTCTCCTCGCATTTCGCGGGTTCATCACAGAGATCGAGGTAATTAACCACGGCTTGATTAAGCAGTTTGATCTCGGCGTGAAATTGCGCACTGCCTTCCGCTTTGCCCAACTGAAGGACGCGGTTTTTTAACTCGACTTTGACTTGATTAAGAATCGAATAGAGGTCGGAAATACTTTCGATGATCTGCGTGGTCTGCGTCGCATCTTCTATCTTCAAGTTGCCAACGATTTCGATCAATAGCTCAAGCTCGTGACCGGCTTCATTGAGCTGCTCACCGACTTCTTTTCCCTCCGCGACCTTCGCCACTTTGGCGACCGCAGCTTTCTGTTCCTCGATCGCTTGGCTATATGGGTCTAAGGCTTCCGGTTTAAGGAGAAAAGCGACACATCGTTGGGAAAGGCGTTCGGTGACCTCTTGAATCTCGGCTTCCAGGGCATCGACGGCTTTGGTATCGGCATATCGCAGGTCTCTTATAGATATGGTTTCGCCGCGGACAGTGCGTAGTTCAGACAGATGATGAACGAAGCCCATGATGTCATCTGGAGCACTGTGCTCCGCTTGGCTCATGAGCCTGCGTGCCCTGGTCGTCACGTCCTCAGATTCGCTCGCGGCGGTTTGACGAAGTCGAAGGACTTTATCGAATTCGTCAATAGCCGATTGAGCAGCCGTTTGTAGCGCTGTTAACGGTTCCTTAAGACGATGGGCCTCGGCATGATCAATCCAGAAATAGCTATTGGCAATATCGGCCGTGCGTTTCGCTAAATCGACGTAGAGATCCGCATAGGTATCATCTTTATGAAGCAAATTGAGCACTTCATGACACTCCGCCATGCAGCGCACGATTTCCGCATTGCCGAGTTTATAAAGATAATGATCGCTCTTCGCGGTGGCAAGTTGGATATCGGGATCGTGATAGGGCGTTTGCCAAACCTGCAGGACGTGATGCTTTTGTGGTTGATCTTCGGTGCGGAAATAAACGAGTTCACCATTCGGAAAGACACTATATCCGTGGCAAGAAATGGGCGTATCGACCTGACGACCGATCACATTATAGGACATAAGGATATAGTCCCCCGACGCGCGATTGTAGAAAATATAAAAGTAATCCTCACCGTTCGGTGCCGCAATTCGTCGTTCGAAAAGCATCTTGGAGAGACCGCTCTCGAAAAGTTTGGTCTCACCGCTTTGTAGATGAAACCCGTTTGAAAAGATCACGCCGTGATCGTCCGGCAGGAGAACGCACGAGTCCTCAATCGAATCCACACGGGTCACCGATTGCAGCTTCTCGTTGTAAATGAAATACCGAAAAGCGTCTTCCTGGTAAGGGCGAATTTTAACGAGAATGAGATTGCCAATAAGGGCATAGAAGATCTCGGCGTCGTCTAAGGTCTGATCAACTTCCTCGACGGGTTCAGCATAAATGCCCTCACCGGATTCGGTGTTATCCTCAATCTTGATCGTCAGATCGCCACCGACGGTTTCGACAAACAAGCGGTCCTCAATGGAAACGTGAGGATGGTCGCCACTTCGTTGCATATCGCGGTGGGCGCGCGTCCATTCAAACTCCTGTTGTTCAGGAAATTGATATTCGTGATCAAAACGATTTCCTAGATACTCCAGTTGGCCGTTTCCGTGAAGTAGCCATTTGAAAGTCTTGATATCAGTCACATCACGCCCCGTGCGAAAAGCCATATAGAGATGTGGTCCAATCAGGAGAAACTTCGCAAATACCGTTTGTTTGTAATACTTGTAGAGATGCCCAAAGTCGTAGAGGAAATTGTCGTCACGAAGAATCTCTTCGACCGGCAGGGCGCTGAAACGATGGCTTTCTGCATCGTACTGATAGGTGGCAAAGACATCCGCTGGGGCCGTCGTGGACTTGAGGCCGATATGCACATTGAAGCCAAAGAGAAAACGTCCGCCACCAATGGCCACCATATCCCGGGGAATACAGTTGTTAGGGGTCGTGACACGCTCCGTGGCGACAAGCTCCGGTTCCACGGCGCCGAACACCTCTTGGCGTTCGGCGTTGAGTTTGGTTAGCCGGGTCCGGAGATCTTCGCCATGGCTCGAGAGCCGCTGGCGAATGATCTCATACGTGCCTCCATCCAGGGTATCCGGCGTTGCTGAGTCCTCTGGCATCTTAACCAGCCAATGACTTCATCACCTTGTTCGCTTTCTGATCGGCCAAGCCCAGGCGCTTGGCCGCCCCCAAGAGACTTTGCAGCTTCCCTTCAGTGGCTTGATCATCCGTGGTGGCGATCATTTGCCCTAGCAGACCGGCGATACTGAGATTCTTCAGATCTTCGGATGTGATGCCGAACTGATCTATCCATGTGGAGAGTTGCGATCTGAAGTAATTGGGATCGCCATTAAAGAAAGTTTCCTTAACGTCTGTTAGAGCACGGCTATTCTCAAGGGCGCGGTCAACGGATTTGCCGGTGGTGATCGCGCCGGCGATTTTATCAAAGAAGGCGGTTTCGCCGCCGATGATATCGACTCGAGCGTTCTCCAGCGCTGTGGAAACGACTTCCGAATGGCGTGAGGCGATCTCCTTCTGCGCCGTGATATCGGCCAGTTCGACCACTTTCTGTTTCTCAAGCTGCAAGCGGAACTCCTCGTGATCTTTGCCTTCGCCATCGAACTGCTTCATGGCATCGGCTTTCTCGGTGATTCCCTTGGCTTCTGCGAGGGCCTTCAGTTCGGTGACCTTCGCTTCAGCGGCACCTTGTTTCTGCGTGGCAATGGCGGTCGCTTCAAGCACTTGCACTTCACCCAAACCAGGTGCAGCGGTTTCGGCGGCGGTGGCATCAGCCAAGGTCTTCTTCGCTTCGGCAGTCTTGAGGGCGGCGGCTTGTTCGGCCTCGGCGGCTATGAGGATTTCCTCCGCATGCAATTCGGCCGATTCCTTCTGCGCTTCGGCAGCCTTGACGGTTTGATAGAGTTCTTCATCGGCTTTCAACTGAGCCGCTTCTTTGGCCGCTTCGGCTTCCTTGATCTTCTTCACCAGTGACTCTTGGGCCTCCATTTCTGCTAGAGTGACCTTCACTTGCTTCTCACGATCGGCACCGGCGAAGGCCTCAGTGTCTTTGATCTTTTCTTGTTCAATGACAACCGTTTTCTCGACGGCGACACGTTCTTTGATCACGTCTTGAATATTCTTCTTCTCCACCTCTACGGCTTTGTCGCGCTCGATGCCCTTCAGGGCGGTAACGCGGTCGCGCTCGATGACCTCTAACATCCGGTCACGTTCCACGCGTTCGCCTTCCACGGCATCGGTCCGCTCTTTATTCCGCTGGGCCACGATCACTTGACGGTTCTTATTCTCTTCGGCGATCTGCACCTCTTCTTCGGTGGCGATTCTTGCGCGTTCGGATTTCAGACGCTCCTCTTCGCGCACTTTCTCTGCTTCAGCATGTTCGCGGGCCTGAACGGATTCTACTTCGCGTTTCTGTTTCGCCTCGGTTTCAGCGAGCTGTCGGTTGAGTTCGAGGATCGCTTCTTCTGCTTCGACATCTTGTTGGCGAATAACACGTTCTTTATCGCGTTCGATCTGGTTGGCGAGCTTGCGTTGTTCCGCGGTGAGATCGGTGATCTTTTTAATACCCTCGGCATCGAGAATATTGTCAGGATTAAGCATTTCTAAGGAGGTCTGCTCCAAGTGATCAATGGCGCAATCATCGAGGACGAATCCGTTCAGATCCGTGCCGATAATCTTGAGGATTTCTTCGCGGAAGGTGTCGCGTTCTTCATAGAGTTCGGCGAAATCGAAACGTTTGCCGACTGTCTTCAGAGCTTCCGAGAATTTCGCATCAAAGAGATCTTGAATCTCCTTCTGGCTGGAGGCGCGATCACATCCCACGGCCGCGGCGACGCGTTTGACGT
Organism: Verrucomicrobiales bacterium; assembly: GCA_965224685.1. Taxonomy (GTDB): domain Bacteria; phylum Verrucomicrobiota; class Verrucomicrobiia; order Verrucomicrobiales; family DEV007; genus CBDDAB01. The sequence goes on from CBDDAB010000016.1 coordinate 39,141, forward strand.
CTTGTTCTTCGTTATTAACCCTGACAAAGAACACAACTTTAATGTCAGCGCGGAGATTATCTTTACAGATTAGACCTTCTTTGGCCATGCGTTGGATCTCGATGCGTTTCACGGAGATATCCATGATCTCCGAGCGATGAAGAACGGGGATGACGAGCATCCCGGAGAAGGAGACGCGCGTGCCGCCTTTGCCGTTCCGAACCAAGGCCTGACCTTGCTCGACCTTGCGATAGCATTTGATGATGAGGACGGCCAGACCCAAGCCAATGATGATGGCGGCCGCGATAAGGAAGTAGAGGAGTGCTTGTGGCATAATGGTGTGGTTAAATCGGGTTTATTCTGATGCTGTTATGAGTGAGGAATCGAGTTTGCGAACGAGGTAAGTTTGAGGTGATTCGTGTAGATCGACGACTAAAGCCTGATCGCCTTTGGATAGGGGCGGCTGCCCATCAGAGATCCTCACATTGATGAGAATCGGAGCACCTTGATCATCCTCAGCCTCGGCCTGGCCGAACTCGGTCGTGACCTCGCTGGTCTTGATCACGCAGGTGCGGCCAACGACCGGGCGGTGCTTTTCACCGGCCTTCAAGGAGCGCATCATGGGCTTAAGAGGCGCTGTGAGGAATTTGGTTAGGAAAAGACCGCCGATAAAACTCAGGCAGAGAAATCCGAAGGCGACGCCCAATGACTGGCCTGGATTGTAGTAGTAATTGAGCAGAAGACAGGCCGCCCACATCAAGGTGATGAGAACCGAAACGAGGACCATGAGGGGAATCTCTCCGAGATTGAAGAACCGGAACAGTCCAAGGCTGCCCGCATCGTGAGAATGATGCGCATGCGCGTCAGCATCGAGATCGGCGTCGGCATCCATATCAACATCCACATCGGCGTCGACATCGATATCGGGTTCCAAGCTATCCGTGTCCACAGCTCCAAATATCGTCAGAATCCAGAATAGCAGGACTAATCCAAAGAGTACGGTAAGAGGAAAGTTATAAATCCTCAGTGCTTCCTGCAACAATTCGCTCATGGGTGCCAAGACAGTTTCCAATGGTGGCCACGTTATCGGTCACCGATGGCTTAGCGATTATAATGCCTTGAAGGCTTTGTAAAGAATGTGAAGCAGATTAACTGTTCGCGATCGTATCTAGACAAATGTGAGAAAGGGCGGTTGCGACAAGGAGTTTTCCCGACAAACGATCTGGAGCCAACCAACTCCGATACCCTCGGGGCCGACACCTCCGCCCGCAGCGCCCCCATCATTGTTGCCGGCAGCGAAAACGTCGCGAGCTGCCATTCTCTCATTACTACTGGGCGTGCCCGCGCTCTTTATCGGCTTGCCACTTGGCATTCTCGCGCTTCTGCTAGGCTTTATCGCGCTGGCTCGGATCCGCGGTTCGAAAGGCCTCAAGAAGGGAAAAGGTTTGGCCATCGCCGGCATGGCTTTGGGCGCTATTGGATTGGCCATTTCGGCTTATCTGATCGTTCTCACCACCAAACACGGAATCGCTAATCAATCGGCCCTATCCAAAGCAGAAAGTCATATCATCTCCAGTAGAGAGGGTGTGTTCTACGGAAACACGGCGGAGGCCAAGATCGCCGCCAAGCGTTTTTCCGAGACCATGAAAACCCTGCGCGAATCCTTCTTTGAGGCGAGTGATGAGGAACGCTTCCTCACGAAAGATGAGTTCGTGACACACTGTGAGATTCACGATGACACCTGGGGGCGTTCTTGGTTCACGTGCCGCAATGGCGCCGGTTTACGAAAGATGCGAAGGATTCGCTCTGCGATCTTGGTTGGTCCACGGCGCAACGCATCATTGAAGAGAGCGGCAGCTCTCCGACCCGGTTGGCGTCAAGGGCGTCTTGCTCTATCATAACATCTATGTGGGTAGATTTGATCCCACGAAAGAGAATGTTCGCACGCTTGTTCAAGAGAGGAGCAAGGACTCAGAGATTCTCGAGACGTTCTTTCCTGAACCGGAGGTCGTTTCCGACCCAGCATCCGCAGAAACGCCGTCGTAAAAGTGGGACGGGCGTGTTTGGCCGTCGGATCCTAGCGTCGACGTTTGAAAGGGTGCCAGAGTTGACCGAGGTAGGATCGGGGAATGGGTTCTTTAATCCCGAAGGCTTCTGGTTCGTGGCCGGGATGGCGATAGGTGCCGAAGAAGATATCCATCAAAGGCGATAGATTGGCGTAGTTCCCGGCATCGCGATCGCGGTCGTGATGCCAATGATGCAGTTCCGGCGCGCCTAGCAACATTCGCAATGGACCTAACGGAAGCTTGACATTGGAATGGATGTAGACGGCCCAGAGACCGCGGAAGGCAAAGAACCCCGCGAGCATTTCTAACGGAAAACCTAAGAGGAATGCCGGCAGATTGATAATGGTGACGGTGTAAATGGTGTCTAACGGATGTTCGCGATGCGAAGCCAGCCAGTCGAGGTGTTCCGCGCTGTGGTGTACGGCATGGAATCGCCAAAGAAAGCCCACGCGGTGTTGTAGCCGATGGCCCCAGTAAATGAACAGATCGCTGAGAAAGATCAGCTCAATCACTTGCAACCAGAAAGGTTGCGCAGCCACCGCCGATCTGAAAGACGTCGGAATGAGGGCGGTGAGCCAATTGCCAAAAGCCGCGATAGCGGTGAAGACGAGACCTGACCAAAGGAGGTATTGTCCTAACAAGAAGAACAAATCGGTCCACCATTCCGGTCTAAAGAACTTCTGGTCTTTGGCAGGAAAGCATTTCTCCAAAGGCCGGAAGACCGCGACAAGCGCCAGGATGCTGGCACCGGTCATGAGGATGGTGAGCGGCCAAGTCATCGGGATGTTAGTCTTCTTCCGATGGCGTTGTTGAGTCGCTAATGCGTGGATCGATTACCGGAAACTTGATTGGCGGAAGAGGGATATCGAGGCCGCGATTGGGAGACTTTGAACCCACCATGAGATCAGCTTCAGATGGCAGCGTGGGCTTCGGCGCGAGTTCAATGGGAACCATTATGGCACTTTTCGAACTTGGGCTCAACATCTGCGGTGAAAAGGGAACGTCTTTAGCAACGTTGGCCCACGACTTCGAACCTGAGATGAGTTCGGAGCTCTGGAATTGAGGTTCTTCTGGAACGGTCTCCTCAACTGCCTCCGCGATTCTTCTAGTAGAAAAGATGGGATTCGAAATGGACTTCGAACTGAGAGCCAGGCCATCGGCAGTGGTGATCGGACCACCCATATCGATGAATTCCACAGGCTCGTCTTCGGGTGCGGCGGGTGTTTCAACGTTCTGCTCAATTCTCGCTTCTCGCTTGGTGTCCGCCTTGTGTTGCGTCCACCACACGTAGCTTGCAGTGAGCGTGACCGCCGAACAAACGGCGGTGATTCCTAGCAATCGTGCGGCAAGAGATCGTGGCTGGGTGGAGGAATTGTTCATGACATGGGCGTGAAGGTGAACCCATAGCAAAGGTGCCAGACGTGCGCCCTCAGAAAGTTGTAAGAAAGCCGTCATCCATCCCCCCAATAAAAGGACAGTCCTTTTAAAGAAAAAGGATTGCGCGCGTAGGTCAGCAGAGTTGAAAGGGATCGACATCGACGATGACCACGACTTCCTCGGGGAAAGTCATGGCGTGGAGGGCCTTTTTGATGGGACGCATCATGGTTCCCGTATGGGGGGCGCGGAGCATGACTTGGAAGCGGTACATCCCTTGAGCGCGTTCGAGAGGGGAAGGATTCGGTTGGCCCATGATGACACTATCAGGGAGATCTTTGCGCAATCGCTGACAGAAGTTCTCAAGGGTGAATTCGGCGAGACGCTCGTTTGGAGAACGCGTGTGGATCAACACCGCGTGGGTGAAAGGCGGGAGGCGAAATTGTTGGCGAATCTCCAACTCTTGGTCGGTGTAGCCTTCGTAGTCGTGATGCCGGGCGAACTGGATGGAGGGGCTGTGCGGGGTGTAACTTTGAATGACGACTTCGCCCTCGAGTTCACCACGCCCGGCGCGTCCGGCGACTTGCAAGAGGAGCTGAAAGGTGCGTTCACCGGCGCGGAAGTCCGGCAAGTGAAGACCGAGATCGGCATTGAGAATGCCTACCAACGTCACACTGGGAAAGTGTAAGCCTTTGGCGATCATTTGCGTGCCGATCAGCAGATCCAGCTTGCGGCTCTTGAAGGCGCGGAGCGTGTCTTTGAGCCGGTTCTTGCGTTGCATGATATCGGCATCGATGCGGGCCATCCGCAGTTTAGGAAAGACTTTGGCGATGATTTCTTCGGCGCGTTCCGTGCCGAAACCCGAATAGAGGACCGAGGCGGATTTGCATTTGGGACATCGGCGGGGTGCGACTTGTTTGTAACCACAGATATGGCAAACGAGCCGTTGTTCGGCTAAATGATAGGTTAAGGACGTGCTGCAATGCGTGCAGCCGCAAACGTGTCCGCATTCCAGGCATTGCATGGAATTGGAATAGCCGCGCCGATTGAGAAAGAGGATGACCTGCTCGCGGCGTTCGATGCGTTGCTCAATGGCTTGGCGGAGTGGTTCTGATAGAATGGCCGGTCCCCCTTTGTGTTTGCGGCTTTCTAACTTCATGTCGATCACGCGGACGAGTGGTAGGGCGCAATCGTCGACGCGTTCGTTCAAATGCACAATTTGGTATTTGCCACGCTTGACATTTTGAAAGGATTCGAGCGAAGGGGTGGCACTCCCTAACACCACCGCACATTTCTCCAAGCGGGACCGCATGACGGCGATATCGCGTCCGTGATAGCGTGGGTTGGTATCTTGTTTATAAGAACTCTCGTGCTCTTCATCGACGATGATGAGGCCGAGACTATCGAGCGGCGCGAAGATGGCACTTCTTGCGCCGATAACGATGCGGGCATCGCCGCGATGAATCTTGTGCCACTCATCGAATCGCTCGCCGTCGGAAAGGTGACTGTGTAAGACCGCCACCTCTCGTTGCCGGTTGGCAAACCGCGATTTGAAACGCTCCACGGTTTGCGGGGTGAGCGAGATTTCGGGAACAAGCACGATGGCGGCTTGATCATTGTCTAACACTCTTGCCGCGGCTTGCAGATAGACTTCCGTTTTTCCACTGCCGGTAACGCCGTGAAGGAGAATAGGCGGTGAGTCGGGCTGGGCGATGGCGGATTCGATAGCAGTCAAGGCCGCGCTCTGTTCCTCTGTGAGGGGGAGTGGTTCGGAGGGCAGAAACTCCTCATCCTGATGCGGGTCCCGCTCCACGCGCTGCTCGTCGACCGTGATCCAACCTTTGATCTCAAGGGCCTTGGCGGCGCTTGGATGTCGAAGCTGTGTTAGGAGCAGCGGCGCGCTGGCCACCTGGAGCTGCTCAAGCACCTCCGCTTGGCGGGGCGCACGTTTCTTCAGCGTCTCCCATTCCTCCGGGGCGGGTGACTTGATCATCTTGGCGGCTTTCTGCAGGCGGAAGGGCGGTTCTTCGGAGCGCACGGACTCTGGGAGCATGGCGCGGAGAACGCACTCCCGGCTGGCCCCGTAATAGCCCGCCATCCACTGGGACAGCTCCAAGAGCTTTTCTGTTAGAATAGGCCGGTCGTGAATCAGTGATTGCACGTCTCGCAAACCTTTGTGAGCAACGGCGTGATCGATCAAGGCGACGACGGTGCCCTTGGCTTGCCGGCTGCGCAGGGGAATGGTGACGCGAGAACCGATGCTTAATTTATCCGTTAGGCTCTTCGGAATACGATAGTCGAATTCAAGATCGGAAGCCCCGTCGATGGCGACGCGTGCGCAGGCGATCACGGATGGTTGGGCGTAATGAGATTACGCTGGTGCGGACTCGCGCCGAACATACTGTTTGAAGAGACTCACCATGCTGAAGGTCATTTCGTGAGCGAGGTCGATGTCCGTCGTTTCCATGGGTTCATCGAGGATATTGGAAAAGCCCTCACTGTTTTCTAGCGCCGCTTTGTCCACCAAATGAAACCCCATGCTCCAGTCCCCAAAGTTCCGTTTATCAATTGGTTGATCATAAAGCTTGTTGAGATCGGTGTGTCGGGGATCCTTGGAAATGCGGTCGTAGAGTTCGGTTACCGGTTGGGCCTCGCCTTCTAACGCTTGCAAAAAACAACCAGCTTGATAGAGTAGCAGGCCCGTGATATTCACCTGTTCATTGTTCCGGCGGGACTGATCAAGCAGTTGTTGCAGGTCTTCGGCGTTCATGGGCTGGGTGGCCCGGCTGAGGTAGATGAGCATCTTCATGATGACGGCGGCGAGACGTTTACAGAGGATGGTTGAACGGGCTTGCGGCTCAAATCAATCCAAAGGCTGGCGAACGCACCCGTGATGATTACGACGGTCAGCGGAATGAGGCCTGTCTTAAGATCGAGCCCCACCCAGGGCGACCATTCACGAAGGAGGGCGGCATTTTTGTCCGTGACTTCGTTGAAAAGCTTGTAGCCCAGAACCCAACCGGCATGCAAGCCGATCGGCAACCAGAGTGAGCGTGTGCGCAACCGCACCACCGCGAGGACGATGCCGATCATGAGCAAGGTGAGAAACTCGGCAATGAAGAGATTCCACTGGCCAAACATGCTGAGCGCACGGCCAAGCATCTCGAAACCAGTGTGCCAGTGGACATCCGCTTCGAGGATCTCGGGTTTCTTGGGCGCTTTGATGAAGTGGACCACCGCATAGATGATCGAAGTGATCAAAACAGCGGAGACCATTCGCAAGCGCCGCAGACAGACACCGAGAATGGCGCCGCGAAAGAAGACTTCTTCAATGATCCCGACGGCGATAGCGGAAGCCATAAACTTGGGAGCATCACCCCACTCGGGTTCGGCTTCCGGCATAAAAAGATCCATGTAGAGAAAGGCGGCTCCCATGAACAGGAGAAAGCCGGCGCCCAAGAGAAAACCTGCTAAGAGGTCCATACCTGCGCACGGATTCTTGTGAATGCGCAGATCACGCCAGCCGCGAAAGCGAAGGGATCGAATCAAGGGAATCAAGCCTAGCAACGCCACGATCATGACGGCCCGGTTGAAGTAACGGGCAAAGGAAGCCCGGTCGAGAGCGCCGTGGATGTAGCCGGTGACGCCGGTATCGAGCCAACCTTGGCGATGGACCGTCTTCCCCAAATGATAGAGCCACGGAGCTAATAACGCCGCGAGTATCAGGGTGAGAACGATGTAGATGACGATGTTACGCCATTCATGACCGCCACGTTCATTCACGATCTCATGTTGGCGGGTTGAGTCCACCGGGCAAGGACGAAACGGTGAAAGTCAAAGTGATGGGTAGGTTCTTAGCGGAACGGAACTTGCCCGCAAATATCCGCTTGAGGGGACGTCCTCTGACAGAATTACCTTCGGTGGTCCATGAACGCGCGCCCGAGCGCACCGAGCGCACCTGACAATCCTGTCTACAGCTCGAGATCGAGTTGCGACCGGATGTCGTTGAGATCCGGGTCCTTGGCCGCCCAGGTCTGCAACTTGGGATCCAGCCGAAGGGCTTTGTTGATCCAGAAGACGGCTTCGGCGTGTCGCCCAAGACAGGCCAGATAACAGCCGCGATTGTAGACGGCGGTGGGCTCCACGGCGACAACAAGGTGAGCCTTTTCCAGGATCTCTAGGGCGGCCTGCGTGTGGCCCAATTCGTGCTCCGCGTAAGCGTGATTCACGAAGCCAAAGGGCATCTTGGGGTAGAGTTCAATCGCTTCCAAACAGATCTGGATCGCGTCACGCCACTCCTTCTGATCGAGACAGAGGAGGATCTGAAGTTCTAGCGTTTCAGGGCGTGTACGGTCGTCTACTGGCAGGCGTTGGAGCGCGGCTTGGCTCTCAGCTACCATACCGAGTTCGTAGTAGCCTTGGGCAGAACGCAACGACGCTAGGTCTTCGAATTCGACCTCTCGTGGATTAATGGTCATCAAAGGTGGGAGGATTTCAGGAGTGGAGGTGCAAGGGTAGAGATTTCAAATACCCATCTCAACTGGAAATATCAGAAATTGCTGGTGGAATTGGATAAGAGAACAAACTACTAGGCGACCGCATAGAAGCGGAGTAGAGGTGAAAAAGCGATCACGTAGATTCTAACGCCGATGAGCAACAATCATTTCAGACTTTCTTTAGTGGGATTCATAATCTTGGGAGTGCTGGCCTTCAGATTCATCGCAATCGAACAAAGTCACTTCATGAATATCGCGCCCGTCGCAGCGTTGGCCGTTTGTCTTGGGATGTTCATTCCGAGAGTTTGGATCAGCGTGGCTGTCGCCATGGGATTCTTAATCCTAAGTGACTTATTCGTGAACGCTTATGTTGCGGTAAACCACTCTGAAATCGGTTTCTTCGAGCTGATTTTCTCATGGACGGTTCTTTGCCGATACATCGTTTACGGATTGATTCTCGCCGTTGCGCTTGGCCTGCGATCGCGCGGTTCAGCAGGGTTGGCTTTGGTGACCACTTTGGGCGCGAGTTTGTTCTTTTACGTGGTGATGAATACCATCGCGTGGGCGAGTTCCCCAGCGCCGCTTGCTTATGCCAAAACGCTGGGTGGCTGGTGGCAGGCCCAGACGGTGGGGCTGCCCATTCCTGGGGCGCCTCCAAGTTGGTTCTTTCTGCGTAATGCCATGATAGGTGACCTGGTTTTCACGACCCTCTTCCTCACGGCGACTCTTTGGTTGCCGGCTTGGATGCAGCGACGCGCTCTTGGCGATTCTCGCTTGAATCCTAGCGAAGACGCCGTCTAATCCGGTCCTTCCACCACCTAGCTAGCTCTCAATCATGGCGACTACTTTGTCTCGTAGCGAATTGGCTTCCGCTGCCATCAATCAAAAGCTGACGACGGAAGAGAAGATCGGTTTTCTCCGCGATATGATGCGCATCCGCCGATTCGAACAGGCCGCACTCAAACAATACCAAGGCGGCAAGATGGGAGGCTTTCTCCATCTTTACATCGGGCAGGAATCCGTCGCCGTGGCAACGGTTTCGTTGATGGGGGACAACGATCACGTGATCACCGCCTACCGCGATCACGGCCACGCCCTCGCCGTGGGAATGGGGATGAACGAATGCATGGCTGAGCTTTATGGGAAGGCCACGGGATGTTCCAAAGGGAAAGGCGGTTCCATGCATTACTTCGCGCCCGACAAGAATTATTGGGGAGGCCATGGGATCGTTGCGGGGCAGACGCCTCTGGGTGCCGGTCTTGCTTATGGGTTGAAATACCAAGGGCTCACCGGCTGTTGCCTCTGTTTTCTAGGTGACGGCGCCGTGAATCAAGGAGCCTACCACGAGTCGCTCAATCTCGCCGCGCTCTTTGAGCTCCCCGTGATCTACGTCATCGAGAATAACGGCTACTCCATGGGCACGAGTCAGCAACGTTCGTCCTCTTACAAAGGCTCTCTCGCCCAACGAGCAGAGGGATATGACATGGCTTGGGATCTGGTAAACGGTGAGGATCTTTATGAATTGCGGGCCAAGACGCAGGTGGCGATTGATCGCGCGCATCAGGAATCGAAACCCACCGTTCTTGAAGTTGCGACCTATCGCTATTACGGCCATTCCGTCGCCGACGCCAATGCCAAGAAATACCGATCGCCGGAGGAAATCGAGCGTTACAAGACCCATCACGATCCCATTAATCTCTGGCAACAAACGCTGATTGACGAAGGAGTCATCACCGAAGACAAGGCCAAAGCCATCAGTAAAGAGGCCAAGCAGGAAGCCGATGCCGCGGTGAAGTTTGCCGAAGAAAGTCCTTTTCCTGAAGTAGAGGCCATCACAGAGGACGTTTATCACGAGGTGGATCACCAGACACCTAGCGGCCAAAGCGGCCGGCATTTCTTCCATGACTAATCTCCAGCCTGGCAACGCTTAATTTATCGAGACCATGCGCACTATCACTTATCGTGACGCCCTCAACGAGGCCCTGGCGGAAGAGATCGAACGCGATCCTAACGTCGTCATCATGGGCGAAGAAGTTGCTGAATATAACGGCGCTTACAAAGTCACTCAGGGTTTGTTAGACCGCTACGGTCCCAAGCGCGTGGTGGACACGCCCATCAGTGAGGCCGGCTTTATCGGCATGGGCATCGGCGCATCGATGTTAGGCGTACGGCCGGTCATGGAGCTCATGTTCTGGAGCTTTGCCTACGTGGCTTTTGATCAAATGATCAACAACGCGGGCTGCGTGCGCTACATGTCCGGCGGACTGATCCATTGCCCCATCGTCGTCCGCGGCCCGGCTAACGGTGGCACCAATGTGGGGGCTACCCATTCGCACACCCCGGAGAATTTTATCGGAAACACCCCCGGTCTCAAAGTCGTCTGTCCCGCCACCGCCTATGACGCCAAGGGCCTAATGAAGTCCGCGATCCGCGACAACGATCCGGTCTATGTGATGGAGAATACCATGCTCTACGGCGAACCCGGCGAAGTGCCGGAGGAAACGTATACGATTCCGTTAGGCGTAGCCGATATCAAGCGCGAGGGAACGGATGTGTCGCTCATCGCCCATGGCCGCGCCGTGATCACCGCCTTGAAGGCGGCTGAACTCCTCGAAGCGGAGCACGATATCCAGGCGGAGGTCGTCGATATCCGTTCGGTGCGTCCGTTAGACGAAGAGACGATTCTCAATTCCGTACGCAAGACCAATCGCGCCGTCTTGGTGGATGAAAACAAGCCATTCTGTGGCGTGAGTTCACAGATCGCCACCACCATCCAGGAGAAAGCGTTCGATTATTTGGATGCGCCCATCATGCGCGTGTGCTCGATTGATGCCCCTGCTATTTACAGTCCTCCGTTAGAGAAATTGCAGCTTCCTCATCCTCAAGCCGTCATTGAAAAAGTCCGCGCCGTTTGTAGTTAGTTAGGTAACCCTCATTCCTCCCCATGGCCACGATTATTGAAATGCCCAAGCTGAGCGATACCATGACGGAAGGTACGCTCATCAAGTGGTTGAAAAACGAAGGCGATACCATCGAAGTCGGTGACGAGATCGCCGAGATCGAGACGGACAAAGCGACCATGAGCATGGAAGCGTTCGACGAAGGCATCCTGCACAAAGTCTACGTCAAGGAAGGCGATAAAGTGCCCTTGGGCGCCAAGCTCGCCGTGTTGTTAGAGGAAGGCGAGGATCCTTCCGAGGCAGCCAATGCGACGGCGCCCGCTGCCGCCTCCAACACCGGGACGGCTGAGGCCGAACCCCCTGCAGCCGCCACGACGCCAAGCCGCGCGCCGGTGCCCACAACGAACGCCGGCGGCAGAATCAAAGCGTCGCCTCTGGCCAGGCGTCTCGCTGCGGAGAAAGGGATCGATCTAGCGACTGTGGGTGGCACGGGGCCGGGCGGACGCATTGTTAGTAAAGATATCGAGAACGCGCTGGTTTCTCCAGCCGCCGCACCGGCGCCCTCAGCACCGCCACCTTCGGCTGCTCCGGCCATTCGCGCCACCGCCGGTGCGGAAGATCAGCGGATTCCTCTATCAAACATGCGCGCCATCATTGCGGAGCGTCTGTTAGCCAGCAAGACCCAGATCCCCCACTTCTACCTCAACATCGAAGTGGATGCCGCCCCGTTGATGGCCTTCCGCAAGCAGGTCAATGAGGCGGCTGAGAAGAGCGATACGCCTAACAAGTACACGATTAATGATTTCATTCTCAAGGCGGTGACCAATGCCGCGGTAGCCGTCCCTGAGGTCAACGCCTCGTTTGACGGAAACGCCATCATCCAATTTGGCTCAGTTAATGTCAGTGTGGCCATCGCGGTCGAGGACGGTTTGGTCACGCCCGTCATGCGCGACGCCCAAGACAAGTCCTTGCTCGAGATCAGCCAGACCGTGAAGGACTTCGCTCAGCGTGCTCGCGCCAAGAAACTGCTTCCCGATGAGTTCTCAGGCGGCACCCTCACCGTTTCCAATCTGGGGGCTTATGGCATTGATAGTTTCGACGCCATCATCAACCCGCCTCAGGCCTTCATCATTTCAGTCAGTGCTATTCGCAACGTTCCCGTGGTCGATGCCGGCAATCAAATCGTGCCTGGTCAGCGCATGAACCTTGGCATGAGTTGCGATCATCGCGTGATCGATGGCGCCGTAGGCGCGAACTACATGGCCGAGCTGCGCCGGCTCATTGAGAATCCCGCGCTCATGCTACTCTAATTCTCTCAGTCACCTCATCAAGTCATGCCTTACGATCTCATTGTCATTGGCGGTGGACCCGCCGGCTACGTCGGCGCGATTCGTGCCGCTCAGTTAGGAAAGAAAGTCGCCTGTGTGGAGATGGATCGCGCCGGTGGCACCTGTCTCAACTGGGGCTGCATTCCCACCAAGTCGCTTCTCAAAAACGCTGAACTCTATCACACCCTCAAACATCGCTCCGCCGAGTTTGGCCTCAGTTTTGATAACCTCGGCTATGATTGGGACAAAGTCATTGGCCGCAGCCGCAAGATTTCCGATCGCCTAGCCGGCGGAATTGAATTTCTCTTCAAGAAGAACAAGGTCGACTATCTGAAAGGCGAAGCATCGTTAGAAAGTCCTGGCAAAGTCACCGTCACAGGCGCCGACGGCAGCCAGGCCGTTCACGAAACCAAGGACATCCTCATCGCCACGGGTTGCGTTTCCCGGCCGTTTCCGGATTTCCCGTTTAATGGCAAGACGGTCATCGGCAGCAAGGAAGCCATGGTTCTCGCCGAACAACCCAAGGAGATGATCATCATCGGCGCCGGTGCCATCGGCGTGGAGTTCGCCTATTTCTTCAATGCCTTCGGCACCAAAGTGACCCTTGTTGAAATGATGCCTAACATCCTTCCCGTGGAGGATGATGAGGTGAGCAAGGCGTTAGAGAAAAGTTTCACCAAAGCCGGCATTAAAATCCTAACAAACACCAAAGTAACCGGCACCGTGGATACCGGATCGGGTGTGGAGATCACCGTTGAAGGCCAAGAGACGGAAACGCTCACGGCTGATACGGCTCTAATCGCCATCGGCGTGGCGCCGGTTCTCCCGAAGGGCGCGGATCTTGCCGTCGATCGCGGGTACCTCGTCACCGATAGCACGTATCAAACCAGCGCCGATCACATCTACGCCGCCGGCGACATCATCGGGCCGCCGTGGCTGGCGCACGTCGCCTCTTGGGAAGCCATTCAATGCGTGGACGGCCTTTATGCGGGGAACACACCGCGCAAGGTCGAGGTCTTTCCTGGTTGCACCTACTGTCACCCGCAAGTCGCCAGCGTCGGCCTCACCGAGCGTGCCGCTAAAGAGAAAGGCATCGATTACAAGGTGGGCAAGTTCCCTTTCCAGGCCAGCGGCAAAGCGTTGGCCGTTGGCGAATCGGAAGGCTTCGTGAAACTACTCTTCGGTGCCAAGCATGGCGAAGTCATCGGCGCCCACATCATTGGTGCCGAGGCCACTGAGATGATCGCGGAGATGGGCTTAGCCATCACGTTAGAAGCCACCAAAGATGATTTGGAGGCCACCATCCACGCCCATCCCACGATGGCAGAGGCCATACATGAAGCCACGGGACAGGCCTACGGCCACGCCATTCATATTCCTAACTAAACCACAATCCGTTTCCGGCCGCTGCGGCGTTCCTTCCAATGCATCAAACACGCATGACACCGCAGCAGATCTACACCGACATTCGGGAGAATGTCTCCAAGGTCATTCAGGGCCAGGAGAGCCTTGTTAGGAAACTTCTCGCGGCTTTTGTTAGCGGGGGACACGTCTTGTTAGAAGATTACCCCGGCACGGGAAAAACCACCTTGGCCAAAGCCATCGCCAACTCGATCAGTGACGCCGATTTCAAGCGTCTTCAGTTCACCCCCGACTTATTACCCTCAGACATCCTCGGCGTCTCCATCTTCGATCCGCGCAATCAAGACTTCAAATTTCATCCCGGGCCCATCTTCACCCATCTCTTGTTAGCCGATGAGATCAACCGCGCCTCCCCACGCACCCAATCCGCTTTGTTAGAAGCCATGGGTGAACAACAGGTCACGGTTGAAGGTCAGGAACATCAGTTAGCCAGTCCTTTCTTCGTCATCGCCACCCAGAACCCCGTCGAGTTCCGCGGCACCTACCCGCTCCCCGAAGCTCAGATGGACCGTTTCGCCATGCAACTAGCACTTGGCTATGTGGATCGCCGGGACGAAGTCTCCATCCTCGCCGCGCAACAAGGCACCCATCCCGTGGATCTCCTAGCACCCTGTGCCAATCTCACTGATCTCCGCAATCTGATCCAAGCCGCAGAAGACGTGCGCGTAAGCGAAGAAATCATGGGTTACATCGTCGACCTCGTGGCCGCCACCCGCGGCGTCCCCGAAGTCCAACTCGCAGCTAGTTCCCGCGCCGCCCTCACCCTCATGAAAGCCGCCCGCTCCCTAGCGCTCTTCGAGGGCCGCGAATTCGTCTCCCCAGACGACGTGCAAGAACTCGCCGTCGACGTCATCGCCCATCGCCTCGTCTTGGACCCCCAAGCCAAATACTCGGGTGTCACGACTCGTCACATCGTCGACGACATCGTTGAACAAACCGAGGTGCCTGCTTGAGTAAGCTTGATCAGCCCTCTCCAGCTGTGAGTTGACGCATAACTTAACATGATTTCAAAAGTATAGAATTCCTGGATATCTGCTATGGCCGCCCCTACGATACCGGAATGTGCCTCAAACTCGCTCTGACTATCGCTTCAGTTGTCGCGGTTGCACCGTTTCCAGCGAAATCGCAAGTAAGAATCGACGAAGTGATGGTGCTGAACAAGGGAGATCTTAAAGATCTCTATGGCAATGCCAGTGCATGGCTAGAGCTTCGTAATGATGGAGAAATTGCTGCTACCTTAACGGGCTGGCACCTTTCGGATCGCACGAAAAAACCTCGCAAATGGGTCTTCCCTGACACCATTCTGGCTCCTCAACAAAGGCGACTGGTATTCCTTTCAGATTCCGCATCTAAGGAGGGCGAACTCCACACGTCCTTTAAACTTTCCCCTAACGATCCCTGCCTGCTTCTATCCAATTCTAAGGGCCAAATCATCCAGCGAGTTTCGCTGCCTTCTGAGTTGCCTGTTGGTTATTCGTTTCATCCCCATCGTGAAAAGGGTAATCTCTTCTTAAAAGAAGCTACGCCTGGCAAACCTAACTCTCAATCGTTTGTGCAACTCGTTTCTAGGCCCTCCGCAAATCTGACCGGAGGTTTCTACCCAACGCATCCTTCTATTACTCTTTCCTCCTCTACGGCTGATGCGAAAATTCATTACACACTCGACGGCACGATCCCCACAACTGCTAGCCCCCTTTATAACTACCCTCCCGATTTATCTGCAAACGTTTCTCTTCGTGCACGAGCGTTCAAGAAGGGTTCACTTCCTAGCCTTGTAACGACCCATACCTATATTGTTCCTCGCAAGGCCCTGAATCCCTATCTCACGGGAGCGGCTTCCGACCCGAGTCCAACGTTGATTGAGGATAGTTTAAGAAGCGTTCCGTCTGTGTCCATCAGCTTCGACCCGAACGTAGAATTTCAAGACGCTATTGAAACACCTGTTTCAATCGAATTGATCAACTTCGACGACTCTCCTTACCATCAGATCAATGCTGGTCTGACCCTGTTTGGAGGCAAAGTAACTAACTTTCCAAAGAAGAGTTTTCGATTGCATTTCCGCAAGCGTTACGGGGACGGTAAGCTTCGGTATCCACTCTTCAACGATACAAAGATCACCGAATTCGATGCATTAGATCTCCGTTCTGGCTCTCACGATATGGCCCAAATTGGCGCTTACTTATCCAATTTGTATTTTAGGGGATGTCCATCAGATCGTTAGAAATCGTGGATGGAGGTTAGAGTTAGGCACTGGTTGGTTAGTTTGTCAAGTTAAAGACTTGTGTTAGTTTTAGTTGATTTCGCTCCACTCTTTGGTAAGCCGATCGCGTCGCCGCAGGAGGATAGGGCAATGCTGGGAAGCAACCCGAGCGCCGCGCGGCTGACCTTATACGCAGGAGGAGTGGAGAGACGGCACGTCTCTCCCTTCTTTTCTGCCATACTCCTGCGGTAAGTGGGGAATGCGGTAAATCCCGGGGGTCGAGGGGGCTGGCCCCTTGCTTGTAGCCATGGTTGAAGGCTTTCATTGAGGGGCAGTGTTAGTCTTGGTCGAGAACTTCTCGCAGGTGTGCCATATCCCGCCAACCCGTGATGCGTCGAAACGTGCTCTCGGCGTAGAGTAGACCGCTTGCTAGGTAGCGATCAGCCATCGTCTTCCGCCCCTCTCGCGTTGCTGTTCGCCAACGATTCACTTTGCTCATCCGACGCCGGATGTTGAGGATGGCATTTTCGATGATATTGGTGCTCAGAAGACTGCGGTGAAGACTAGCGTGAACACCTAAATCCTGTAGTGCTGTGATTTGATTCCCAGCTTCTTGTAGGCTTGATAGAGCAGCGCTGTTATGTCGCTTCAAAAATTCACTGAGTTCATCATACGCTTCTCGTGCCGCTTCTTTCCCTTCAGCACGC
The DNA here is from genome assembly GCA_965224685.1 of Verrucomicrobiales bacterium. Lineage (GTDB taxonomy): Bacteria > Verrucomicrobiota > Verrucomicrobiia > Verrucomicrobiales > DEV007 > CBDDAB01. The sequence goes on from CBDDAB010000016.1 coordinate 55,613, forward strand.
CGCAACCGGTTGAGCAAACGCGCCAGTTCACTGTGTTGCCGTTTAGAGAGATAACTGCGTAGATTGCGCTCTTTATGCACTAAACAGCGCTGGATTACGGCGTTCGGATAGTGCGTGAGAACGGCTTTCTCCAGGGAATTAGAGCCGTCTAGGAGCGTTAGGAACCGTTTGGCGATGCTTTTAAGGCCTCGCTTTTTGAGGTTTTTGAGCAAATCGTTAGCAACTTCGAAACTCTCACTGCTGCCAACACGGAAATCGAGCATCTCTTTGCTACCATCGGCTCGGATGCCCAAGGCGACAATTGCGGTTTGATCGCGACTAAGATGCACGCCATCTAACATCAAGACCAGATAGCCTTCTTCGTGCAATGGGCGGGAACGGAACGCTTCGAGTTTCTCAGCTGAGTGCTCTGCCCATTGCTCGGAGATGGTGCTTTTACTAACGCTGTCATTACTGAGGCGACTGACCCCACGCGTGCTTACTCCCTCAAGCAACAAGCGCATCACTGCCTGACTGATGTTGTTGACATCCTTAGCCGCTTCGTAGGACTTGAGGCTGACTTCTTGCTCACTGCCGTCTTCCTGCCGTTGACGGACGCGAGGGCGCTTGATGTTTTCCTTGCCCCCATCGATATAGCAAATGCCTTGTTCACTTCCCGCGCGGCGAAAAGTGGTAGGGGGCCGGTCCCGGTCGTGGGAACGGCCGCAGAGATCGTGCACTTCTTGCTGCATGAGCTCGAAGAGGGCGAGGCGCACGGAACTGCGCAGAAATTGGTTGAAAATCTCGGCGCTCTGGCCGGATTCGGACTGGAGAAACTGTTCTTGGAGTGTTTGAGTATTCATGGATGGTTGGTTTTTTCTTAAATTTTGGTGCCCTTCCCTGTAGGCAGGGCGCCAACCATCCACCATTCCTATTTTAACGATCCACTGGACGTCTCCGTATTTTACTCGAACCATGCTTGACCTAGGCCACGTTGCTCCGCATGGACGATTCGTGCACGTATTCCTTAATGGAAAGTATTGGGGTCAATATCATCTCCGTGAGAAATGGAACGGGGCGATGTTTTCTTCCTATTTCGGCCATGACGAGGATGACTACGAAGCTATTGATGGAGATAATCAGGGCGCCGATTTTGGTGATGGCACAATGTTTCAAGGCTCTGGGAAATATTGGCAGCAAGCGCTTGCTATCGCAAAAAACTCAAAAACACCATGGCATGATTTACAACCCCTGATTGACCTTCCCAATTACCTCGACTTCCTTCTGCTTTGGTCCACAGGATGTGCAGAACCGGAATTCCAAGCGGTAGGCGCCCCGGAATTAGGGATTGGCTTTAGGTTTCATCTTAAAGACGCTGATGGTTTTCTGCGTCGCCCTCTACATCGATTAAAGAGCCGCGGGCCAGGTGGTTTATTTCACGCATTAAAGCAAGAGAACCACCCCAAGTTCAATGCACTACTACGTGATCGCATCAAGCAGCTCTACCAAGAACCCGGGAGAAATGACCGGAAGTTGTGGATGAGGGCGGTCGGGGCATCATGAAGAGTTCACCTGAAACCAAACAAGTGAACTCCAATGAAAGCCACCAACCACCCTACCAAATCAGCATCGATCCATGATCAGCAAGGAGCAAGCCCGGTCTGCCAAAGCGCTCTCGAAAGGGCCCTTCGTCAAGGAGCCCAAACGCTCTTACAGGCCGCCATCGAGAACGAAGTTGCCGATTACATCCAAGCGCATCAACACCTCTGTGATGACCAAGGTCACCGCAATGTTGTTCGCAACGGCCACCTTCCTGAACGCAACCTTCAGACAGGAATCGGCAACATACCCATCCGGCAACCCAGGATCGACGATCGCCGACCCGATCAGCGGTTCACCAGTGCCATCCTCCCACCATACCTGCGTCGAGTAGCCTCACTGGACAATCTCATTCCAGCACTCTACCTGCGAGGAATCTCAACCTCCGAGATGAGTGCAGCGTTAGAGCCGATCCTCGGCGAGAACGCCGCAGGCCTCTCTCCAGCCAACGTCGTTCGGCTCAAGGAACAGTGGGAGAAAGAGCGCGAACAATGGAACAAACGGGATCTCAGTGACAAGGAATACGTCTACCTCTGGGCCGATGGAATCTACTTTAATGTCAGGCTCAACGACGATCGACCATGTGTTTTAGTGATAGTGGGTTCGTTGCCCGATGGAACCAAGGAATTGGTAGCCATCAACGATGGAGAAAGAGAGAGCAAATTGTCCTGGAAGAACCTGCTCTGTGACCTCAAGAAACGGGGACTAAAGATCCCTCCAAAACTGAGCATCGCCGATGGAGCGCTTGGATTCTGGAGCGCCCTCGAAGAGGAGTATCCCACGAGTAAACAACAACGCTGCTGGGTGCACAAGACAGCCAACATCCTCGATAAGCTGCCTAAGAAAGCGCAACCGCTAGCCAAGGAACGCATCCATGAAATCTACATGGCAGAAACAAAGAAAGCCGCGCTGGAAGCGTATGACGAATTCCTCAAGCTCTACGAAGCCAAGTATCCCAAAGCATGCGCCTGCTTGAAGAAAGACAAAGATACATTGCTAACATTCTACGACTTTCCAGCCGAACACTGGCGGCACATTCGCACAACCAACCCAATAGAATCGACGTTTGCAACCGTGCGCCATCGAACTCGTCAGACCAAAGGATGTGGATCAAGGAAAGCCACCCTATCAATGGTCTACAAGCTAGGCTTGGAGGCCGAGAAAGGCTGGCGTCGACTCAACGGGTATCGACAGCTTGACAAAGTCGTCCAAGGAATCACCTTTGTTGACGGTATTGAGCAGCGAGCCGCCGCCTAACCAATCACAGGACTCGATTGGTGTTCCGGCAGCCGCTCTCATCCACAACTTCCGGTCATTTCTCAGAACCCGGATCAGTTAAGCCTATACTAAATATTGAGCGGTTCTCTGCTATCGTTTCGCAGTCAAAGTTATCAATTACTGCGGAGTGTGTTCGTTGGAAGTTTCGTTCCAGTCAATCTTGGCTACGATACAATAGGTACATTCTTGAACACTATCTTACCGTAACTCCATTCTTACCGTGAGAGAAACAAAATTCGGGTACAGACTACAGACCATCTTTGAAATTGTATCACTAAGGCATGTACTGGTTCACTGGTTCAGCGAAAAACGGGGTTTTGTGATCTGAGTTTAAGAGACTCTTGTGGGCTCTCTAGGTTCTGGCCGCTTGCACGCCGATTTACAAATTGCCGAGCGTTAGTCCTCGCGCAGTAAGAGGTATCCACTTACTGCTAGCTCTTCCTCCTTACACGAATATTCTTACCTAAAAGATTGTCATGTGCAAGATGAAGATTGGCGACCCTTCCCTCCAAATAGCTAATTCTAAGATACCACGCCCCACCAAACGTCTTGTAATGCCAATGTTCCTCCAACTCTATATTCCGAGTTACTCTTGCAAGAACAAATCCGGAATTGCTCTCGAGAATCTCCTTTGCCTCTCTCTTTGTTAGCCCAGGCTGCAACTCATCCCACCAGTGAGGCAATTTCATACCTACACAAAATAGCATTAGCGGAGCCGCAATGGTAATTATGCCAGCCACAATGATCACCCAATGTCGTTGACTTAAGGTCATGAAGGTGGGACGCTTCGACACTAACGTTAGTGTTGCGCGTCTAGGAGATTGGTTTATTGGGCGGCGAGTAGGGGCGGCGGGGACGCACCTTGCGTGGGTAACTTCGTTCGGGTCTCACTAGGCTCAGCGCCTTGAGCAATCGGTTGCCGAGCAGTTCCAGCAGTTTCTTACTTCGGCTAGCGCTAGCCACAAAGAGGGCTGCCATCCGGTCCCGCACTAAGGCGAGGCCGCGTTTCACATTGATCTTGTAGGCGTGTTTGCTCTCTTCGCTTGCTTGGTCCACTTCCGGCCTTTTGAAGAAGGCCAAGGTCTGAACGATGTTCATAAGCAGGATCGCAGCATGGAAGTCTTGTTCGACCGAATGCACCGTTTTCCCCGTCCAATTTTCAATCTCTACCTTACATTTGAGCGTTTTGTAGCCTTCCTCGACGCTCCATCGTTTATGATAAATTCCGTCGAATTCTTCGGCAGGATAGGCTACCGGATCAATCAAATCGGTGAGTAAGACTTCGACCTCCCCGCTGGATAGTTCCACTCGAATCAGCCGTGCCTCAATGACTTCAGGCAAATCGATACCTTCTTCTTTCCATTCTTCTTTAACCCAAAGCGGGACTTTGAACTTTACCCGGCATTCCTTGGCTTTGGAGTCCGCAAAAGCCCTAGCTTCTTGCCATTGTCCCACCCCAACACGCATCACGAAGTGCCCACCTTTGGCCGCAATCAAGGCCGGCAGGAGTTGATCGAAATAACCTCGGTCAAGAATCAGACAATCTCCGGCACGGACATGCTCATCGAGAAAACCTTCTAGGTGAAATTCTTCGCCATGGCCGTAGGGGGTGATGGCACCAGCTACCACCACTTCTGTGAGAACATCGTAGAGCAATGATAGGCGTGCCATGGACACAAAGGCTCCTTTGGCTGGCTGCATCCCGCCGAAATGATCGACGATCTCTTCTGAATTGGGCAATCGCACGGTGGAACCGTCAACCGCTCTCAAGCGCAATCCACGCCAATGGGTGCGTTGAGTATGTCCGGTCGTATGATCCGCGAAGACACGTTGCAGGGTTTGGTTGAGGGCAATGAAAGCCGAGGCCTTGAGTTTCTTGCGCGCCTTGGTAAAGGCGCTGCCAACCGGAACGTTGTCAGCTTGACCGTCTGCTAGGCGATCAAAGAAGCGTTCGAGTTCGAGTTGCATAGCTGAGCGCAGTTGCATGATGATAAACCAACAAAGCAAAGGAAATGGCAGTTTGCGCTCCCGAGTAAAGGCCTTTGGAGACTCTTTGTGAGAAGAAACAAAATGAGGATCGGCTAGCTCACCCCGCAGCGACTCTAGCAAAGTTGCGCTATAGGAAATATAGTTATTTTCACGCCATGGTAATTATAACGTGAATAGTGTTAAGAGATGATCCCAGTTGGGATGTTCCTCTGTTAGCATCGCTCCACCAGCTTTTCAAGCTTAAGTCAACGACATTGAATAGTAAGAGACTCGGAGTTTGGGTCCGTAGCCCCACGAGACGCATCCTCGTAGCGGAAATCAAGTTTACCTACTGTGCCATGTCCAAAATATGTAAATCTGGAAATTTTACTATTGCTACAACGGGCGGCACCACTAGGCGCTGTGTTATGTTGGCCAAAAACTGTTCTTCTGTCAGAAAAAGTGGTCCTCCGTCAGGTTTGCTGGATGGATAGCTGCCGAAATTTGAGCCACGCATAGTTAATGTCGGTAATGCCACATGCTCTGTGGATGACCCGAGAGACAAGGTTGTTGAATCCTTCAATAGGGCCGGAAGTAATGCGGTGTTTGCAATAGGCCACGATCTTATCGGCTTGTTCGCGAAAGCTTTTCGCTAGTCGTTCAAAGGCAGGCAGCTCACTCGCCGCTGCAAGCTCACACCATTGCATGAGCGCCTTCTTGGCCCAGCCAGGGTGGCGATAGACATGAATGGTGCGAAACTGTTCTTTGAGTAAATAGGCCGTGGAAATGGCCTCGTTGGTGTCCTGAAGTTTTGAGAGGCGGACACTACCTTTCTCATCGAGATTTTCTTCATTGGCTAACAAGATATACCGGCTGCCTTTGATCAATGTCTTCTGTTCCTTCTTCGCTTTGCGCCACTCCTGCCTCCGCACTTCATCTACGGCAGCGTTGAGATTCAGCCGCAGATGGAAATGATCGTAGACCACGGCTGCTTGAGGTATTTGATCGTTGACGACGCTTTGGTAGGCACCTGCACGATCTATACATACCGCTTCAATCGAAACTCTTTGCGTGTGCGTTAGTTTCTCGAAGAAGCTCTCCAGACTCGCTTTCTTCTTACCTTCGGCCATGTGCAGTAGCTCACCGGTATCGCCATTGATCACAAAGGTGACATAGCCATGCCTTTTGCGAATGGATTTCTCGTCAATGAGTAAGACACGAAGATCATCGAAGTTTGGTGCCGGCAGATCTTTCTCAAGCACCGCCTTGTCGTAACGCCTCACTGTCGACTCACTGATCTCCATCATCTCGGCGATGGCGGTTGCAGGGGTGTGCCGAGCCATCTCGCTGATACGCCGCATGAGACGCCACGTGGCATCTTTGGTCGGATGAACTTCCTTAGGACGAGTGGTGAAGAAGAATTGGCAACGGCGGCAGAGGCCTTGCACCACTGGGAAGGTGAGATAAACGACGAGGCCACTGGCTATAGGGAGGTCAGCGACACACTGCTTGCCACAGCGGTGCCGAGGAAGACGATTGCCGCAGTTGGGACATCGAGGACCGCAACGCTTATCGAATTCAAGGTCGACTTGCGCACCGATCTTTCGACAGGTAATCTTGCTCACGACATACCCGTCGAAATCATATAAGGCTTTGATATTCAGGATCTTCATCAACCCGAATCTCAAGCTGATTACGGCGGGTTTGTCACGCCTCTTGCTAGAATCTCATCCAGCAAACCTGACGGAGAGCCGAAAAAGTCTTGGAAGAACTTTATTTTCTTTCGCGACCTTAAAAATCTCCGTTATATAACTTTTCGCTTCATCGGAAAGCATTCTATCTCGATAAGATCCAATCTCAATATGCCACTCGATTATTTCTCCCTTTTTTAGTTTTGGCTTTCTTTTGGCATATTCTGCCTTTGCCGCTTCAACGAAGTTCATCAAGTTTCGATCATGATATCCTGCAAGCCCTAGACGCCTGGCTTCCCTCACCGATACGCCATAATCTTTGCCGTGCTTCTTGGTATTACACCCCCCACTCACAACAATTTCGTTGAGTCCTAAGTAGTCCAAGCGATTTACAGGATCATTTCCAACAGACCTGCACAAGTTCGATCCGCCGATTTCTCCAACGGGATCGCGAGATAGCCACTTAGACGACAGTATCAGCTACCGCGAGAAAAAGACCAATTCCCATGAAAAAAAAAGCGTCAAAAATGAAACCACAGCCAAACCTAGACTCACCACTGCGCATATAACCCATTTTACTCTTTTTGCAACAGGCCAAAACCAGAGCAACACCCAGATCAATATCAGGCAAAGGACACACAGTAAGCTTTGGTCCCAGATTACTATTTTGGGAATTTCAGAAAAACTCGGGAACAGATCCATATTCTATTTCTCACACTCTATTTCAAATTCTATCTCATGACGAAACGTCGGATAGCGATATCCCGTCTGTAGGTTGCCATATCGTAGGCATAACTGAAAACACGGCTGATTGTTTCTTTCCAACGTTCATCGGGTTTAGCCCATTCGTAAAGGTCGGCCAATTTCACCTTAAAAACACCTTTGCCATTCGCATTATAACAACCAGACGCGGTCAATCGAGCCCCACCATATGCATATAACATGTTCTTATTATGTCCGCGATAGAGCCAGCGAATATTGGAATCATCTTTCACAGGCACAATATTTACAGTTCCATTTGGTTTAGAGCTTATCGCAATTTCCTTGCATATCTTTTCGCCACCATGTTTTATAACTTCTGCAATATCTATATCCGTGGGTTTATATGTCTGCTTTCTCAAATAAGCTTTCATCAAGTTTGCAGCGAACAAATATCCTCTTCGCTCCCATCTTCTGATAGTTATCAGGAGAACTTTACGAGCCTTCTGTTCACTTGGCGGCGTACCCAAATGACCCCCAGGAGTACCCCTGGGCCCAATCCCGAGCACCTGATCCATTATAAAATCAGGTTTCATCCCTAGATAATCCCACCGATTCACCAGATCATTTCCAACGAACCATACAGATTCAACCCGCCTTCTTCGCCTATGGGATCTCTGGATAGCCAACATGGGATACCCGACACGATCACCGTAACCGTTAGGCTGGTTTCCGGGCATGATTGCTGGGCTTCGAGGCCTTCTTGGCTAGCGGCTATGCTAGGAAGGCTTAAATTTTCGCTAGACGCGGTTTTTGAGATGGGAGCGAACTTGGCAGACAGCGGCCCGGCGGTTGCGAACAGGGCAACCGCTAGGGTGATCAAGACGTTGATCGGCCTCCAAGACATGAGGTTACGCTAGCAGCCGGAAGCGGCTAAGGAAAGAAGCAACTGCGGCTTCTCAGAGGGCCAGCCAGAGCCGAACGACGTCCTCTACGTTGCTCAGGACCTCGGCGGGTGCTATGGCAAGGCGGCGGATGAAGTAGGAGACGTCGTCAGTGCTGATGGATTGGCCATCAAAGACGCCGGGCTTGAAGTTGCGGGCGCGGTGCTCGACTTCGAAGCGGGTTCCCCGAACGCTCGTCGTGCGCACGACGTAGGTCACGATGGCTTTCTCGTGATCCTCGTAATCGATGCTCAAGGCGAGCACTGGCCGCACTTTGCGGGCCATCCCGAGGTCGACGAGCCAGATTTCACCACGCTTAACATACTTCATGAAGCGGCTCGCTCCCCTTCCTCATCGTCTCCGAGCCATTGGCTGCCTTCATCGCCTGCGGCGGCCTCTTCTTCGTCGTACATTTGGAAGAGCCGAACTGAGGAAGCTCTCTGGAAGGCCTGTTCTGATAGCCTTTCCAGCAGTTCGTCTCGCTGATCGTCCGGAAGTTTGGCAATCGCGGCTTCGATTTCGGTCACGGTGCTCATGCTTCTAAGGTATCGCTTGTCGGCTCGCTGTCGAGTGGCTTGCGAGGCTGCTCGGCGGGGAGCAGGCACCGGCGAGCGCAGCGCCATCATCTATTCGGTCATCGAAAGCTGTCGTCGTCGAGGGATCGATCCCCATACCTATCTAGCCGAGGTCCTAAAGCGGATCCCCGACGCCACGACCGGCGATATCAAAGAGCTGACCCCAGCCGGCTGGGCCAAAGCGCAGCAGGCCTCGCGTCTGCCAGCAGCCGCGTAACCAACCTCTGCACATCCCGTGCCACACCGCGGATTATCACTGGGGTGCTTCATAGACCGCTTACGGCATGGCCGGCGCGGGTGGGCTGGCTGTTCCGGTAGGACAGACAGGCTGCCAGGCAGCGGCGGCGATGCGGGCGGTTGGGAGGTCGGTTAGGGCGCAAAGCCTGACTAAGCGCTGGCGCGCCTCCTCATAACTTGACACAACTCGCGGTAAGGTAACGTGGACGCCCGGCTGGGAGGGGCCCTCTGGGGGGGAACCAGACGAGTAGGCGGCCACTTTGCCTTACCGCCGTTGTGTCATGGCTATGAAGCAGGGGGCGTGACAGCGCGTCGGGCGGGTGGTTGGAAGCGGTTGGAGAGCAGCGAACGTGACAGGTGTTAGACCGTTCCCGAGCTTGCGAGGGACGGGCTGCACCTAGCGCGGGCGCTGCGGGTTGGGGGTGGTTGGTGCGGAGCAGCTTTCTGGCATTTTGGTTACACCCAATCTCACTATCACCTCGTTTTCAATGTTCTGTCATAGCGAAGTCTTAGCGGCAATCACATCAACGTCCTTTAATTGTCCGTCCTCGACCTTGTAGAACGCCAGCACTTGAATCATCGCAAACTCGCCAGCCACATTCCCACCAACAACTTCGACCTCGTACACTCTATCGCAGTCATCTTGAGGGAAACCGTCCCGTGCGTTCACCTTTTTTCCATAAGTTGATTCAATATGCCGAACAATGCTCTCTTCGTCACTACTTCCGATCGCCAACTCTTTCAAAATTAGCTCCTTGAGTTCTTCCTGTAGTCGTTCAGACGGGCCTCCATTATATGTCTTCGCCAACGCCACGATCTCCGAGTTCACGGGTTTTTCCTTCTCTGAGCAGGAAAGGGATATAACACCAATATAAATTCCCACGAGTATTCTTCTGAGAGCGCTCATCATGGACAAAGTCATCTTCTAGATTTGTATGCCATTTAGAATAACGTTATTCTGCCGACTGCTTTTTTATCGAGCGCTCCAACGGTAAGAGGTTGGAAAATCTTGACGAGGCTTCCGTCTCCCAGGATAATCACTGCTATTGATTTTTGAAGTATCATAACCGTTTTGATCAAGAATACTGATCACAAACGTGTTACCAAAACAATACAGGGACACGCATATTATATTAAAAAGCGTTGCAAACGCTAGAGTCAACGATTCGTTGGCGCTAACTCTCGCCGATCACTTCTTTTCGAAGATCTCTCATCACGCGGAGCTCTCCCCAATCTCCCCCTCTCATTCGTTTCGCCCCGCGCTTCCGTTTCCTTCCGAATAAGACGCGTTTCTGTTCGTAGATCCCCTCCACAAACCGCTCGCTCCCATAGACCAGACCATCCGTGAAATAACGCACCCGGCAGCGCAACAAAGTTGGCAAGCTCAGTTCCCCGCCCCGTTCGTTGACCTCTTGCAATGCTTTCTCACTCAGTTGGCGTTTCGGCCGCCCTTGCGTATCCACCGCACCTTCCGATCCCATTCCATAGAGCAGTTTGCGGTACTCGCGCGATACCACTCGCCAGTCACTTTCGCCAATCGCCACTTTCAACCCAGCGCGCGCCCGTTGCCTCCCCGCCATCGCTTCGCCGTAGCCGCTCCAACGATAGTCTTTCGGGTCTTTCACGATCCCAGCACGCACTGCATTCAAGTCGATGTAGGCCGCCACAGTTCGCAAAGCTTCGGGCGTGTTCTCTACTAACACGCTCTTAAACCTGTCCGCCCAGAACCGGCCAAAGGTTTGCCGCTGCTTGTTCCAGATCATGGCAAAGCGTTGTTTCACGATCTTCACATACTCCGAAACATCATGCATCCGCCGCTCATGCCGCGCACGCTCTTCAGCATAGCGCGCTTCGGCCTTCTCCCGAATTTCCGCTTCATCATGCTTGCGTGCTGCTAACAAACTCCTCAAGTAACCCACCTCTTCTTTCCCATAGAGCGCGGCGACGCGTTTGAGAAAGTCTTCGTCGCTCAGTTCGGTGGGCGAATCCCCTGGGACCAAGAGTAAGGTATGCATGTGATTATCCAGCACCGTGTAGGTGAGGACCTCACAACCGGAATAAAGAGCGGCCTGGCGCATGATCTCCACGAGACGTTCTTTGTCCTTGGCATTGAGATCGAACCGCCCGCGTCAGCAGCGATCGATGATATGATAAACGGCGTTTTCCCCTGAGATCTTGATTCGTGATTCTCGCATAGTGGCTACCCGACCAGAGAAGGTGAAGACTGACAAGTTTTTTCTCTTATAATCGGTCTGGCCCTATTAAATACTATTATAATTGGTCTGTCCCTATTAGATACTCCACGAGACGTTCTTTGTCCTTGGCATTGAGATCGAACCGCCCGCGTCAGCAGCGATCGATGATATGATAAACGGCGTTTTCCCCTGAGATCTTGATTCGTGATTCTCGCATAGTGGCTACCCGACCAGAGAAGGTGAAGACTGACAAGTTCTTTCTCTTATATTTGGTCTGTCCCTACTAAATAGTTCGAACTTCCTCGGTCTCATGTCTACACAGTGTAGTTACCTTCGCCGCTGCCCTCGAACCACTTTCTTCTTTCTTTCCAAACCCTCTAAAACACTAGCATATTTTCTTTTTAAGATCTCGATTCCATCTTGCTTCTGTAATGGGATATTCCCGATCGCCTCCCAGTTTGCAGATTCAACATTTATTTCGTATAGTTTTTCCCGCCCTTTTCGCGCACCTATTTTTCTATCATACAGTTCCACAAATATGTCAGAAAACATTTCTGGTGCCGGTTCTTCCAACTCAGAAACCTCGGCCATATAATTTGCGTCACTAAGAATGCTCTCAAACAATTCACTTGGTATTATCGCTACTTTATCGGTGAACTCTAAAAAACCATCATTACCTAATGCCCCTCCCATCACCAAATAAGCACCATTATAGATTGGGTCTGTGAAAAGTTTGGAAACCCGTGTGTTATAGATCTTCCAGTATCCGACAAGCTCCTTCTTGCTTGCCTCCCCGAACCGCAAGTGTAAGCGGCGCCAGTGTTTATCCCAAGATCCATTAGAACTTGCCCAACTATCTTTTAATATATCATTGAATGACGAAACGTAAGACATTTCTTGCTGTAATCGTTGTTTTTCACCAGAACAACCAAATAGAATTGCGATCACCAAAAAAATAACCATTCTTGACACTGATCTCATATTTGGTTATTGTCCCCATTGGTCTACATTGTCCGCTAGATCCACAACAGCCCCCGCAGCCCCCGCTTCCCCAAAAGGCAGTTCCAAAGAATCAACAAAGGCTGCACCATCGCCGAGCACCTGATCACCATTTCCCGATTCAACGGAATCTACAAGATCGTCTAAATCCTTTTTAGCCGCTTTAGAAATATTTTTGGTGTTCACATACAGAAGTAGTATGCCTAGAAATTGGTTTGCACCACCCCGGCGGATTTGATTAACTGCTGTACTATTGCTGCTTTTCACCAGACGGTTTCTCCTCCACCAGCTGCGCTTCACGCTATAAACTTCAACGACTCCCGTCAATTTAAATTTGTTATGCCTCTTGGCGATTTCATAATTTTCATCCGAGAGAATTTTTTGTATTTTTTCATCAACACTTTTCCCATCATTGATAAACTTAAGAGTTGGGAATTGATCTATGCGGTCCGCAAGTTCATCGCTCTCCGCGGCTCTCACAAGCTTGTTAAGTATCGAATCCTTGGTATCACATGACCATTCTTTGTTTTTACGACCGCGCTTAAACCAATCGCGGTCCAATTCTATATTTTTAACAAAAACAAGCGTATCTCTATGTGTGCGCCACCCTTTAGTTGGATGATTTCCCTTGATTCTATTAATTGCCTTAGATTTTGCGCCGCGCGTTGAACCTACATACCCTTTCTCCAACGTGGGATTAAAAACGAAATAAGCCTGCGTGGCTAAACCAAGATAGTCAATACTATTTACAGGATCGTTACCAACGAAGCCATAAAGGTTCAAGCCTCCTCTCTCCCCGATAGGATCTCTAGATAGCCAACGCCCCGTATTGGGCTCATAGTAACGATAGCCATAGTAATTTAATCCACTTTCTTCGTCAGTGAATTTCGTGCTGAACTGAAAGGGATTCTTCTTCGCCATGGGGCCCGTGCGGCGATGCACTTCGCCGAAGGCGCCATAGTCATATTCCGCTGTAATATCCATGGGCAAGGCAGGGCTTGCTAGCAATATTACGTTACCGCGGAGATCATGGACGACGGCATGGGTATCGCTGATAGCGCGATTGCTATCGAGCTCTTCAATCACATGAAGCGCTCCAATTCCTCCGGTCGCAGAAATACTGTCGGCCACATCCAATCCCCATACATAGCTTTGCCCGTGATCGGTCCCGCTTGCTTCATCAATCCAGCGATGCATGAGGTTCCATCCGTCATACACATAAAACTCTTTACGGAGTTCGGTCCATTGGCTCATATTGAGAGCAGGTAATCCATCGGGGGTATTTGTGTTCGCTTTATATACGATCTTCTGGATTCTTCTGCCTTGCCAATCATAGGTAAACTCTATCAAGCGATGGGTATCGGCAGTCATTCCGGAAAAAGACTTACTCATCATTTTCTGAAGCCGGTTCTCCGCATCCCATTTGTAATACCACCTCCAGTCCTCGATTAAGTTACCGTCGCCGTCATAGTTGGGAGCAAAGGAACCATTTGGGAAATAACATTCACCAGTTTCCACAGTTGTGCCGTTTACCTTGACATCAATATCGCGACGTTTGGGCCCGGTATCTGACAATTCTTTTCTCCAAAAGGGATGCTGACGATCATTGCTGGCGATGGATAGCCCATCAACGAGCACCGTATCGGAGGCGTTGGCAGCGGTTCCGAAAACATTGCACTTTCCGGGATCGGTGATGCTTGTGTACTCATTCACTGCATTCCGGGAATAATACTTTGCTGGGACTGCATACGGATTGAACACGCCTTGTGAATCTGGATTACCACCCGTGCGGGTGGACGATCGATTGCCTGCATTGTCATAGTAGTAAAGATACTGTTGGCCCGCCAAGTCAATCACATTACTACCGGGTGTGGCTGGCGGCGTGCAGCGGAACGCCTCGACAACCTGGCCCTTGGAGTCGTATTCATAGAGCCAGAAGGGCCCGCCCTCTTTTCCTACCCGCTCCCGTTGCCTTAACCCATTCCGTCGCTCAACGTAACGGCTTACATTGACGCTGCCATCATGAGAAGTTGTGCTAATGCTCGTCAACTCTGCATCGCCGTAACGCCCCGCAGCATACAACCTGTTGATCGTTAGATAAGCTGATGTCCCGGGCGAATCGTAAAAATCAACCGATTCCCTTCTCCCAAAGGCATCAACCCCATAGGAAACGAGATTGCTAGGGGTGCTCCCAGCCACACCTGAGGGCATACCGTATTGGACTCTCCAGTCAAAGTCTTGATACGATACGGTTTTGCCTGACGACGTGTGATCAATGCTGATGAGATCTGGCCGGGTTTCGTCGTAGGTTTTATTCAACACAAACCCATCTAAAGGTCCCGTTCCCCAATCCTCTTGTGTGAGCTGCCCGCTACCAGGATCGTAGCCGAGTGTGGCTTCTTGGCCACCGCCAATGACTTCATCCACTCTTCCTTGAGCATCATAGCGAAAGGTCCTCACTGGGATACTCCCGTCCGAATAGGTAACAGTTTCTACCTGTCCCGCCGGCGTGTAGGTATAGGTGGTGGTGACGTTTCTGGCCCAAGTGCGGCTGTGCAGTAAGCCATTGGCGTCATACTTGTATTCGACCTCTTGGCCTGATGCGTCTTTCTTTTTCAACAACACTCCAGTTGGCACATCCCTGATCCATTGAGTCTTATCTCCCGAGTTGTCGTCTGAAAAGTTCCAAGAGCTGCGATAGGTATGCATGTATTCCAAACGCCCGTAGGAATCATAGCAGTATCTCACGGGGTAGGTGGCTCCGCTCATATTCGCCAGCCTTCCGACGGTGTCATATCCATAGCTGGTGCTCAGCGTTCTTAAGGTCGTTGTCCCATTTTTCCCACGCTCGATATAGGTCTTCACTTCGCCTGCCCCAAGACTATTCTGCGTTCCATATACCCATTCTTCTTCAATGGTATAGGCTCCTGGAGTCGCAGCCACTTTCTTATCTAGACGTTTGGTCTTTTCAGTTCCTCCGTCCTCATAAGTCCACGTAACGTCGCTCACGATCCCTTTTCGCGTTTCCTCAGTATGCGTGATGCGATCATACGCATCGTAGGTGCTGACCACTTTTGCGACATCCACGTTTGTAGCGATCCCAGGAGCCTGCGAAAGCTCGAACAATTCATAGCCACCCAAGGAACCGCTTCTTGAAACTACATCGGAACTTGTATCTTCAACGACAGATTCTAGAAAAGGATTTGACCCTGAAGCTATTTTTGATGTCGTGGTCACCGTTCTTCCTCCAATTGTTTGTTTTTCTATGGAGAAGACCCCGGCAGTCGAGGCAACATTCCTGTTAAGTGTGGTTTGGCTGGTAGCCCCATCGGAGGTTACGGTCCGTAACCATCTAACCGAATTCGTATCCTCCCAATAGTCCGTGGTATAAGTGGTGATCTGATCCGGATGCGTGGCGCTACTCGTGGCAAGTCCCGCCGTGCCGTCAAGATCAAGTCCTTCTTCGGTCAAGACACCTCGGGCGTCATACTTGTAGTATTTAGGCGCGAGGGTTCCTGTTTGTGTCTTTGCCATACTCCCAGGAAACCCATAGGCGCCACTCAAAGCGCTATCATAGGTAATCACCTGGACGAGATCCGGATGATTTCCCGAGCCATTGTGGTTAGGTACCCCCGGACGCCGTGTTTCCACGACGCGGCCCAACCAATCGCTCACTTCTTCAGTCCAACAAGACGATGGGAATACGTTCTGACAGGTGTTGAGCGTTACGCGACCATCAGTTCCTACAGAATAATCGAAATACCGCCGAACCACGGCATCGGGCGTGGTGCTGTCAGAAATAATATGATTGGTCGTCCCATCTTTGTAGAGCTTGGTGATGACCTTCTGACCATCTGGACGAGTGGTCGTGGTTTCGCGAGCAGCGGTATCGTAACTGTAACTCGTGATGTAGCCATTCTCATCTTTACCCTCCACCTCGCGACCATTCATATCGGTGATGGTGTAGGAACTAACGTAGGTTGTCGGTCCCGTCGGATCGTTTCCCGGCGAGGGATTGTTAGGTGGTCCTACCCTCATTTCTTCTTTGAATCGATTGTTGGATACAATGCTTCGGGCATAGAAGGTTTCTTGGGCTGGCACCGTGCTTGAGTTCCCATTGTAATCACTTGCCGTAAAAGCATCACGAACCGTCCGCACGACATTGCCGCCGCCGTCATAATAAGTCGTTGTCGTGACCCCGAAATTATCGACTGTTTGTGACTGAAGGGCGCTTCGCGTTACGGTTGAGATTGGTTGCGCGTAATCTCCACTCCAGGTTTCCGTCGTGAGCGTGCCAGTGGATTCATCAAAGGCGTAATCATACGAAGCCGAGGAGACGATCCCACTGCTGCCGCCTACACCATGAATCTTGGTCATCGTTCGCAGTGTCCGACCCTCGGCATCTTCGATGATTTCTTGGTAGGTGGACTTGTTGGATTCTTGCGGAAACTCGAAGATTTTAGTCACGTAACACTTGTCCGATCCAAAGATTGAGGCCGACCAACCTGGAGGACTTCCCGCGAGCTTACTCTCCTCGTAAGTATAGGTACGACGTTTTGTCAGGTTCGTATCCCAATCACCAGTGGGAATCGTACCAGAAAAGAAGTTTGGGCCGTCAACCTGCGCAATCTTTCCCTGCTGCCAATAGGGAAAGCTGGTATCATTCAATCGGTAGTAACGCCGACGTGTAATCAACGCCTCATCTGAAGCCGAATAATCAATCGTGATCTCATCGTAGAGGTCGGGGTGACTTCCCGCATGGCGATATTCCGTCCTACCCGCAAGATTACCTTCGATATAACGTTCTGTTTTATATGCTGTGAGATCTCCTCGCTGAAGGCCACGATGATAGAAAGTTTTTGTTAGCCTAACGCCAGTTCCGCCGTTATCCGTAGGCAGTGGATCTGGCATCGAGCCAGTCTCGAAGGGGCTCCAATTTTTTTCTACATGATAATATCCGTTGGTAGCATTTCCTTCTATTGCATATGAATAAGCAATCCAGCCGCCAGAAGGTTCCGCCATCGATCTGATTCGGCCCGAAGAATAGTAAGTGTAATCGGTGGTCAGTTTAGGTGTAGCCGGCCAATCAGGGTATTCACTAGAACTGACGACCAACTCTTGGTCTGCGATCCATTCGAACTCGGTCGTTGCCCTCGTTGTCACACCGTTCTGAGTTTCATATTCATCGAGCGTCCGGTTATAGGTTGTTGGGCTTTGCGTTACCGTGATTGCGCTATTTCTTTCAATAGCAGAATCAAAATCACTTCCGTCAACACCCTCCTCAACTCGCCAGACCCAAATTGTCGTGGAGGCGAAATACCCGTAGTATGCCGTATCAGGACCATCAGAATCTTGAATTAACACACGGTCCGTAAACGAGGCACCGGACTGCGAATGGCTGTTGAAGTTAGGGGCTTGGAAAAAAATAATCGTCCCAAAGCGCAACCATTCTGTTAGGAGCGGGTTTGAGTGCCTGTAGTCCTATGAGAAGAACCTGACTCTAACTCAATTCGTTTATGGAAGAACACTGCGCGTGATCTCACGGGCAGCGCGAAACGCAAGTTCATGGCGGGCGTCGTCGATGGCCTTGGCCGCGGCGGTCAACGGTGGGCTGAAGACTGTCTTGGCTGGAATAGGCAACTCATTCGCAAAGGCAAAGAGGAACTCGATTCCGGCATTGATTTCGTCGATCAGTTTCACAAACGAGGTAGAAAGAAGGCTGAAGAACATTATCCAGAATTACTGGAGGATATTCGCGCCGTTGCTGATCCCCATGCTCAGACTGATCCCAGTTTTCGCTCTACTCGCCTCTATGTCCGCATCACTGCTAAAGAAGTCCACCGGCGACTGGAAGAGCGCCCAGGGTATGACCTATCAAGTATGCCTTGCGTGAGAACCATCAACAGCAAACTCAATCTGCTCGAACTCCACCCTAGAAAAGTTGCCAAGACCAAGCCGATGAAGAAAGTGAAAGAAACCGACGCCATCTTTGATATGGTGCATGAGATCAATGCGGCGGCCGATAGCGATCCCAAGCAGTTGCGTATCTCCATGGACACCAAAGCGGCGGTAAAAATTGGCGAGTTTAGTCGTGGTGGCTATAGCCGAGGCGAGCGGAAGGCCCTTGATCACGACTTCAAAGCGAAAACAACCCTCGTGCCCTTTGGGGTTTATCAGCCCGAAACTGGCCAAACCGACCTATGGTTCTCAGAAAGTAAAGTGACAGCGGATTTTATGGTTGATCGTCTTGAAGAGCTGTGGCCGCGACTGCGTGCAGAGAATCCTGAAGTAGAGGTGCTAGTGATCAACGCCGACAATGGCCCCGAGAGCGATGGCCGTAGAACCCAATGGTTGAAGCGCCTGGCTGAATTCTCTACGGCTCATGATATAGTGATACAGCTAGCCTATTATCCACCCTATCATAGCAAGTATAATCCTATAGAACGAGTGTGGGGAGTGCTCGAAAACCATTGGAATGGAGAGCTACTGAGCACAGCGGAGAAAGCGCTGGGAATGGCCCGAAGCATGACATACAAAGGGTTGAATCCCGTCGTCACACTGGTCACCAAGACCTACCAGACCGGAGTGCGACTGACAAAGAAAGCGATGAAAGAATTCGCGCCCCAAATCAGTCGGATGGCTGGATTGGAGAAGTGGTTTCTAACAATATTCCCTGAGCCTGAAATGGGATGATTATTTATTTCCAAGCCCCTTACCAAAGTCTCTCGTAACGGAGTAGCTGCGATAAACTACATCACTAAGATCTTTCAAATCGATGGTTAGAGTATCACCATTTTTCGATACCGATACCTTTGTTCCATCTCTGGAAAAGTTACTCGGAAGTGCCTGATTGCCATTCTCATCGACTAATCTTACATCTGCTGCGACCAGAGGATCTACTGGAACGGGCGGATCTCCATCAAGGGGCGGATTTAGCAGATAATCAAGGGATTTACGATAAAGAATCGTTCCATTGGAATTGCCATTTGCATCATTCCCTAACGAGATGTTGAGATCAACATTATGATTTCCTATGTGCTCATAGTCACTCCCATTTAACTGTGCGCTTCCAGCTCCCCCGTCTTCAACTCCCTGAGAAGATTCTCCTTCCTGATCACGCGCGCCATGTTCTAATCTGAGTTTAAGCGTGATAATTCCATCTTGTGAGACATCGTAAGACCAAATGGGATCTTCACTGCTATCAATCAGGTAAGCACCTGCACAGATCCCAAATTGAAGTGAAAATCCGAATCCAGTGCTCCCAGCCACTTCATTTGGCCTACTTCCAGATGGCGGATTTCCAAACAAAGCAGTTGAAGCTCCCGATATATCGAGATCGACAGATTGTCCTTCATCAAGATTAAAGGTCTCGGATAATGGCGTCAGTTCCACTGGGGATTGGCCGTCTCCCGTCTCTGATTTGATAACTATCGGATCGCCTCCTGAAGGCGTGAAAGTGAATGTTAAGCTCGTTTGATCGGCGAGAACGCCTCCTCCAGTCACGGTCACTTGAAACTGACCATCACCACAATCAGCGCAAGAGTTAGCTTTTCCGTTAGCCACCAGGGCAAAAAGAAAAACCACACAGATGATAAATGAAAATCTCATAATTAAGGGGAACGGGTTGGATCGCTTACTGTTCGATCGGTGTATAGACTTGTAAGGTTGCTGTCAGTGTGGGTTTGGAGGTGCTGTTTAAAGGATCAGATCCGGCGTGGATCTCTGTTATATTCATGTACCCATCACCATCATCATCATCATACCCATCTAGAATGTTATTATTGTTTTCGTCAGGATCGTTGGGATCCTTTGACAAGTGTCCCTCATTCAGATCACCAATGTGGTCCCCATCGCTGTCCGCGGACACATCGAAGCAGAAGAGAATTTTCAGTTGACCAATAGTCAGTGGTGAATAGTTGGCGTCATCACTGGTCGCAGCCGTCCATGGATAATACGGTCCGGTTGGTTCGTTGTCCCAGAAAGTGGCGGGATACCCGTTAGCGATCAGTTGGTTCTTGGAGAACTCCCGAAGCATGCCATCCATATGATCGTAGAAGAGTTTGGCAAGGTTCTTCGCTTGCCCGAGGTTTGCCGGTTGATGATTGTTGGCATTCTGAAAGGTTGGCAGTGTGCAGCCGCCCGTGATTAAGTGGCTTGCCATTTCCTGATTGGCCTGAGTGGCCATCCACTTAAGCTGGCCAACGTTAGCGACTGCGTAATCATCCTTATCCAGATCTGGATTAGTGACACCTCGAGGGCGCCACCAACTTGGCTCTCCAAGAACCACGGTGACGGCTACGAGAAACGCTCCAAAAACAATGCCTAGACGGCTGAGTGTTCCGATATTCATAACAATGACGCAATAGGTTTTGTTAGTTTGTGAAACTACCCATCAAAACATCACCTTGGGGTTGGATGATGACGCGCCCATCATCGTAAACCGTCAGTGCGTTGCTCGCGGTTGCCGCGTCCCCATTGCCTACGCCAAACACCACATCATCCGTTCCGTATTCGGTCGTGTCATTGTAGCGACCGACGATTACGGTCCCCGCCTTTCCATCACTGGGAACGATGATTCCACTGCCAGCTCCCATACTTCTTTCTTTGAGAACTTGTGTGTTGTATCCCATTGAGATCGCCTCATCAGCTTCGATGGTGTTATCGAGCCCTACTGCCAATGCAGAAGTGCATCGATTCCCATTCGATCCGATCTGGTTCCCATCCCCAATCGCTAACGAGTTATTGGAGTATTTGATGTCACAGGCGTCACCAATAACCCCTCCCGCATCGGTTGAGTATTGAGGCATGACATTGGTACTGGAGCCCGATCCAGAGTAAATATCCAACGGACGATCCTGAATGATGGCCCACACAGTGGGGGTTGCGACCAAGGCCGCGATAATTAGCCATTTATGCGATGTTTTCATGATGATTAGGAAAGTGTTTTGGTGGTGTGTTTTCCGAATTCCGATTTTCGATCAGTTATCAAATCCCTGCATGGAAAGGCTTCCTTGCGGCTTAATCTCAATCAAACCGTCAGCGTAAATAGTCATTGCATTATCAGGGGTTCCAGAAGTGCCATCTCCGACTCCAAACACGACGTCATTCGTGCCGTACTCGGCGGTATCGTTGTATCGACCAACGATGACGGTGCCTGGATCGCCATCATCGGGAACGACAATTCCATGACCGACTCCGAGACTGTGATTCTTCTCCACGTGGGTGTTGTTCCCCAACGCAACGGAAGCATCTGCCTTCACACTGCAATTTTGACCGACACCTAAGGCGTTGCTACCCGAATTCCACATCGATCCGATGTCGGTATTATGTCCGACCACCATCGAGTTGCTAGAGTGCTCGATGTTACTGTAGGCCCCTACAACACCCCCGGCACGGTGGTTCCAGAGGGCATCGTGTTGCCACTAGGTGGCCCGTTATAGACATTCAGATGATGATCTTGCACCAAGGCTAGCACGCTTGGCACCGCCACTGCCGCCAACAAAATCACTATCCCTTTTCGGTTGATTTTCATATCGTTAGTATTGTCCGTTTCTCAAACTATTGCCTGTCTGACGCATTAATCACATCGAGCCCCCTTCGGCGTTGTTCAGGCGAGAGGCTCGAACGGCGAACCTCCGTCTTGGACTCGACGAGTTTAAGTTTTTCTTCCCAAGCAGCACGCTCTTCCTCACTCATGCTTGAGGTATTCAAGTCCTCGGAAATCGCCGGCAACCGCTCCCCTCGTTCCAAGCGCACCTCTCGCTCAAGCGCTTCCTCTCGCTGCAAAAGTTCGGTATTGAGCCCACGGAACTCGTCGAGAAGCCTTCGGTATTTTTTAGGATCAAAGCCCCTCTTTGATTGAGCTGCCGCTTTCAGCTCTCGCTTGGCCTCAGCGATCTCTCGGCGAATTCCGCGCAACTCTCGCTCTTTGTCGGTCAATTCTTCGAGGGGAACGGCCACTTCCTCACGCGGAGAAAGAGCAGCAAGCGCCACCTCTTCGGCCTTGGTCTCAGCTATCAATTCACGATTGAGCGCGCTGAATTCGTCGATCTTGGCGCGCAACTGCTCGGGGGGTCTCACCGTCTCCTTGATGGAGCTTAGGGGCTTGGAAATAAATAATCATCCCATTTCAGGCTCAGGGAATATTGTTAGAAACCACTTCTCCAATCCAGCCATCCGACTGATTTGGGGCGCGAATTCTTTCATCGCTTTCTTTGTCAGTCGCACTCCGGTCTGGTAGGTCTTGGTGACCAGTGTGACGACGGGATTCAACCCTTTGTATGTCATGCTTCGGGCCATTCCCAGCGCTTTCTCCGCTGTGCTCAGTAGCTCTCCATTCCAATGGTTTTCGAGCACTCCCCACACTCGTTCTATAGGATTATACTTGCTATGATAGGGTGGATAATAGGCTAGCTGTATCACTATATCATGAGCCGTAGAGAATTCAGCCAGGCGCTTCAACCATTGGGTTCTACGGCCATCGCTCTCGGGGCCATTGTCGGCGTTGATCACTAGCACCTCTACTTCAGGATTCTCTGCACGCAGTCGCGGCCACAGCTCTTCAAGACGATCAACCATAAAATCCGCTGTCACTTTACTTTCTGAGAACCATAGGTCGGTTTGGCCAGTTTCGGGCTGATAAACCCCAAAGGGCACGAGGGTTGTTTTCGCTTTGAAGTCGTGATCAAGGGCCTTCCGCTCGCCTCGGCTATAGCCACCACGACTAAACTCGCCAATTTTTACCGCCGCTTTGGTGTCCATGGAGATACGCAACTGCTTGGGATCGCTATCGGCCGCCGCATTGATCTCATGCACCATATCAAAGATGGCGTCGGTTTCTTTCACTTTCTTCATCGGCTTGGTCTTGGCAACTTTTCTAGGGTGGAGTTCGAGCAGATTGAGTTTGCTGTTGATGGTTCTCACGCAAGGCATACTTGATAGGTCATACCCTGGGCGCTCTTCCAGTCGCCGGTGGACTTCTTTAGCAGTGATGCGGACATAGAGGCGAGTAGAGCGAAAACTGGGATCAGTCTGAGCATGGGGATCAGCAACGGCGCGAATATCCTCCAGTAATTCTGGATAATGTTCTTCAGCCTTCTTTCTACCTCGTTTGTGAAACTGATCGACGAAATCAATGCCGGAATCGAGTTCCTCTTTGCCTTTGCGAATGAGTTGCCTATTCCAGCCAAGACAGTCTTCAGCCCACCGTTGACCGCCGCGGCCAAGGCCATCGACGACGCCCGCCATGAACTTGCGTTTCGCGCTGCCCGTGAGATCACGCGCAGTGTTCTTCCATAAACGAATTGAGTTAGAGTCAGGTTCTTCTCATAGGACTACAGGCACTCAAACCCGCTCCTAACAGAATGGTTGCGCTTTGGGACGATTATTTTTTTCCAAGCCCCTTAAACCGGAAGAAAGCGCTTCCTGCTTAGTCTGAAGACTCGCTTCAAATTGAGCCTTATCCTTGAACTCTTGCCCCCAGCCATGCGAGTTTAGGGTCAGGAGTAGGATGGTAACGCGGAAAAAGTTTCTGATCATCGCTCCGTTAGGTTGAAAATTTGAAAGAGGTTAGGACTAGCTTAAATAGCACTTCAATAGTTACAAGTGAAAAAATAAACCATTTGGAAAAATCTCATAAAGAGGAGGTTAACACTGCCCGCAAGATTAACGCTAGAAGAAACCGGTCAATGGCTTTGAGTCCACAAAGCCCATCATGCTCAAACCAAATTAAAGATCGCATATATGCTGAAATAGTACTATTCCCAATGTCAGAGGTCGGCCATGAGAGATAAGAGTGTTCTGCCAGTAATATTACTATTCAAAGCTCTCTATATGTTTCCGAGATTCTCAGAAATCTCTCTTCCAGATGGATACAAGGGCAGATGGGTTCGGAGTCCCAACCCAGAAGAATGCATAGCACTGGAGAGCGTATGCGAGGAAGATTCCAGGCGAGCAAGCTTTAAAAGTTGATTTCTTAACCGTTCCGGACTCCTGGGAACCCGTTACCGGTTTGAAACACGATATTATGGCGTTCCATCGGGGAATCTGGCGTGAGCTGCACGATAATGGGTATCGATTAGCCATCGCGCTCATTTGATTTTTCGATTATTCATCGTTAGCGCCGCCTAGAGCCTGGCTCTGGCACCACCATTCACGCCCCTCCCGCGATGGCGGACGCCATTCATGAGGGCCACGGGGGCACGTCGATGGCCACGCCATCCATTTTCCTAACTCAACTATAATCCGTTCCGGCCGCTACGGCGTTCGTTCCGATCCATGAAGAACGTAAGAGACCGCGGATCTACACCGGCATTACGGGAGAATGTCTCCAAGATCAGGGGGGCCATGTTATTCCCTCTTGAGCCTTGCGTGGATTCCATCAAAGATCGGCGTTCATGAAACGCTTCTTCTTTCTTTCTTCCATCGCTACCTTTGCCATTGCTTCATCATCGCTTGTAGCCGGTCCGGATGACTTCGTCGGACGTTGGGCTCTCACCATTCCCAACGGCGGAGCAGGCTGGTTAGGTGTGGTGAAAGAGAAAGACTACTACGATGCCTCCATCCTCTGGGGCGGTGGGAGTGTCGTTCCTGTCGATAGTGTGATCTTTCGCGATGACGATACCTTAGTGGTGACACGCGTACGCGAGGTCGCGCGCAAGAATGATGAGGGCAAAGTCATCCGCAAACATCGATTCACCGAAGCCATTATGGCCACCGTGGATGGCGACTCGATGAGCCTAACAAGGATCAACCCGAAGAATGACGGAAGCGGCATCTCCACGGAAACCTTTACAGGCAAACGCATCCCGCCGCTGCCTCCCAAGCCGGATTTGGCGAAAGTGAAGTATGGCCAGCCCATCACCTTGTTTGACGGCACCAACTTGGATGCCTGGAAACTGATCAACGAAAAAGACGCGAATGGCTGGAGCGTTAGTGACGGCGTGTTGAGTAATCGCACTGAGAAAGGCAAACACTTTGGAAATCTGCGTACCGTTCAAGAGTTCGAAGACTTCAATCTCAAGCTGGAAGTCCGCGTGCCCAAGCGGGGCAATAGCGGCATTTACTTGCGGGGCATTTATGAGATTCAAGTGGCGGATACTTATGGGAAGCCGTTAGACTCTCATCGCATGGGCGGCATCTATAGCCGGGTCACGCCGGCAGTGAGCGCGGAGAAGCCCGCCGGCGAATGGCAAACCTATGACATCACGTTAGTCGATCGCCATTGCACTGTGGCGCTCAACGGCAAGACGATCCATGACAACGTTCCCTTGTTAGGCTGCACGGGCGGTGCGCTCTGGTCGGACGAATTCCGGCCGGGACCGATTTATCTTCAGGGGGACCACACGAACGCAGATTACCGGAATATTGTGATCACACCGGTAGCGAAATAGCTCACCCCTGAAGGTAGGCCCGCTAAAGCCTCGATCGATTCGCGGTCGAGGACATGCGTTTTATTGTCGCGATTCTGTCCTTTCCATAGGCAGTTCAGCTGGATACGTTTGGGAAACCAAACCAACCCTGCTGATGAAACCCTCTGTTTATTTCACCTGTTTGGCACTATGCGGCGCGCCAATCGCCGCCGTTGCCGATGTCGTTATCAATGAAATCGGCGCCGCCTCGAGCGAGCGCAATTTGCGCTTTCTCGAAGATGGCCGCCCTCGTTTGGGTTGGGGCCCGGCTTGGAGTGAGATCGAGTTTGACGCCTCCGATTGGGAGATCGGCACCGCTCCATTTGGATTTGGAAACGATGATGTGGCGACAGAGTTAGGCGAGCAAATGATCGAGCGGACACCCTCGCTCTACCTGCGTAAGACTTTCACCGTCTCGGCGGCCGACGCGGCCAAAGCGGAGCCCTTTCGTCTGCGTGCGGAAGCTGATAGTGGTTTCGTCGCCTTTGTCAACGGTCACGAAATTGCCCGCGCCAATCTGGGTAGGCTCAATGGATTCGTTTACCGTGACCAATCGACCTTTTCCAGCGCCGAGAGAAATGAGAGCCTGTCCTACGATTCGGAAGTGTTAGCGTCCGACGTCCTTCGTGCAGGTGAGAATGTGTTCGCGGTTCAAGTGCAGAATTCCATTCCCGTGCAAATCAATGAACGCGATGATTCGATTGACCGCTCGCTGCGGTTTGACGGCAGGCTCACCCTCGGTACCGGCATCTTTGGCAGTGGCTCTAGCATTCCCCTTGATCTGCCCGCAGAGGGTTGGCAGTACCGGGTCGGCCACGCAGAGCCCTCCGGCGGCGTCGTGGATTGGAAACAAGTGTCGGACCCGAACGTAGACGGCGATTTTTCTGACTGGATTGAGCTGCATAACAATGGCGCGGCGGCGGTCGACCTCACAGGTTGGCATCTAACGGATGACGAAGACATTCCCCAACTTTGGAAATTCCCCGATGGAACGACCATCCCTGCCGGCGGGTATCTGGTGGTGCTGGCCGATGGTATCACGAATATCCCCGGTGATTACATTCACACGAGCTTCGGCCTTTCCAACAATGGCGAGTTTCTCGCCTTGTCCGATGCAAGTGGCGACTATGTCAGTCAATTTGAAGAAGGTTTTCCCAGGCAGGGGCCATTTCATTCCTACGGCCTCAATGCTAGTGGCGACTATGTGTATCTCGCTGAGCCCAGCCCGGGCGCAGCCAATGCCGGCGGGGAATCCTCCGGGTTTGTGAGAGCGCCTCAGTTCGAGCCCGATGGCGGCGTCTTTAAAGAGACCGTTGAAGTGACCCTAACATCCAACACAGAAGAAGCGGTCATTCGATACACCACGGACGGCAGCGAACCCACTCCCTGGAATGGCATGGTCTACGAAGGCCCCATATCTGTGGAAGCCATTGATGAGAGAACAGGCACTCCGATTCGCGCGCGCGCTTTCAAAGACGGCATGATCCCATCGCGCGAAAGCACACAAACGTATCTGGTAGGCGTGGATGAGGTGTTCGATTCCATCACCTCCATGAGCTTGGTGGCCGAAGATGGTTATGCTTTCTACGCGCCTCACGGCGTCATGACCGTCGAGGGCGGCACAGGTGCCGGCAACGATTGGCGGGCCACGGAAGCGCAAGACTATTACATGCCCGATATGCACGGCCGGGCGTTCGAGCGCAAAGTCTCGATGGAACTCATTTATCCTGAAAGTGGCGAGAACGTGCAGATCGACGGCGGTCTTCGTCTCGCCGCGAGTGCTTGGTCACGTGGCCGTTTCACCTTACGCAACACCGATCGCAGCCCCTGGCAGAGCAGCCCTGCCGAGAAGCCTTCATTCAACCTCTTCTTCCGAAACGACTATGGTGATGACACCTTGGGCTTCCCGTTGGTTGAGAACTATCCCGTTCGCCGTTTCCAACAACTTCGTCTCCGCGCCGGTAAGAATGATATCAACAATCCCTGGATCACGGATGAACTTTCCCGCCGTCTCTACACAGACATGGGACAATTCGGCTCCAGGGGCATTCAGAATGCCCTGTGGGTAAACGGCGTTTACAAAGGGTATTTCAATAGTGTGGCTCGATTGAGGCAGGAGCTGTTGCAAGACTTCCATGGTGGCAATGCGCAATGGGACGTGAAGCACATTGACAACTGGGCAGACGGTGATGGCGCCGAATGGGAACGCACTGAGGCGATCTTAGAAAAGGACTTGTCGGTCTTGGAGAACTATCAAGAGGCGCTTACAGTCGTCGACCCGGTGGCCCTATCAGATTACTTTCTGATCAATTTCTATGGGGCAACCTGGGATTGGCCGCACAACAATTTCGTTATCGCCAAGGAACGTTCTGAACGTGGCCGTTGGCGTGCTTACATGTGGGACGCCGAAGGCATGTTCGGCATCGCTGGTGGTAATGGTAGACAGCGGTACAACTCGATCACTGCTGATTTCCGCAATCCGCGGCAAGATCCCGATCCTTCCCTAAGTGTGATGTGGAAGGCGTTGGTGGAGAGCGATGAGTTCAAAGTCACCTTTGCAGACCGCATTCAAAAGCATTTCTTCACTGAGGGCGGCGCTCTTACTCAGGAGCACATGAAGATGCGCATGAACGAGTTGGGAGACGAGATTCGTGACCTCATGCGATTTGGAGGCGGCGGCAATATCAACCTGCGCACCATCGAAAGCTGGATCGAAGACCGGGAAGATGAGATCTTCAAACGCGGCCAGCACTTCGAGCCCGATGGTTTATGGGGAGATGTGCAAACACCCAACTTTAAACCAAGCGGCGGCGGCGTCGAAGCTGGGACCGTGGTGAAGATTAGCGCCGGTTCGCTCTTCGATCCTCAAGGAGGCGACTGGTATTACACCACCGACGGGACCGACCCACGCCTACCTGGCGGAGAGCCCAGCCCAACGGCAACGCTCTACGATAGTAGCGGTCCTGGCATTACCATTGATGAGACCATGACGCTCAAAGCGAGGATTCGGGAAACGACACTCTTTGATCCAGTCGGCACCTGGAGCGCCATTCAAGAAGCCGAATTCCGCATCGGTATCGAGATCGCCGACGAGTCGAATTTGGTCATCACCGAGATCATGGCTGATCCGGCGGACACCACTGAGGCCGAAGACGCCGCTGGCTACAATCGCGCGGACTTCGAGTTCATGGAGTTCCTTAACCTAACGGAAAGCACACTCGATCTCTCCGAATTGCAATTCACCTTGGGCATTGACTATCGCTTTGCCAATGGTGACAAAGCGACCATCGCTCCAAATGGTTACGCGGTGATTGTTAGGAACAAAGAAGCCTTCGAATCCCGTTACGGAGCGGGTCTTCCCGTCCTGGGTGAATACGATTCCAAACTCAACAACGGTGGTGAAGTCATTGAGATCGCTAACAACGCCTACACCCCCACCCATCAATTCACCTACGGTACGGAAGATCCTTGGCCGGCTGAAGTCGATGGCGCCGGGAAGTCTCTCGTCGCCACGACCACAACCGCCGGTGCTGATCTCAGCGATCCCGCCAATTGGACCGCAAGCGCGGAGATCAACGGGTCCCCTGGCCGAGCCGAAGGCACCGAGCCGCCTGACCCGCCTCAGCCCGGTATGAGCTTCACCGCGTGGCGCGCCGAATTCTTCCCCGACGATGCTAGCAATGATGCGATTTCCGGTGTCGATGCTGATCCTGACGGCGACGGCCTAACCAATCTCGCCGAATTCGGTCTGGGTTCCGATCCCACCAACGATCGCTCCCAAGGCTTGGTCGGCGTCCGCATCGAGCGTCTTGAAGTCGGAGGCCAAACGGCTAACTACGTTGTCCTCACATCCACCCAAAGAGAAGGTGTCGATAATCTGACACTTACCTTGGAAAAATCCAATAGCTTAGAATCATGGGAAGTGGCTGGTGATGACTACATTCAACTCGCCACCACCGCTGCTGAAAACGGTGTCAAACTCGTTGAGTGGCGCAGCGCTCAACCCTTCACCGGCCAAACCGGTTACCTTCGCTGGCAGATTTCCATGCAGTAAGCGTGTCGTGGAATCGCCCCGCGATCCCACGCGGCCAGATCGCTTTCGGCCCGCTGGACCATGTCCAGCGGGCCGTATCTGTTTGTTTTCGGGTTGTGATTCCCAATCGCAATGTCCATGGCACGAATAGCCATTTTTTGAAGCAATTCAATGACATCACGTCTCCTCACATCACTACGCACGTAGGATTTTCTAACAAACGCGCCCTCAACCGAAAACTTCGAATCGGAAAAAGGAAGAGACGTTTGTCCCAAACGTCCGGCTGCGTGGTCCTCCCTTCACATGAACACGTCGGGCGCCCTAACCTAACAAACGCGCCCTCACGCGGACGGCTCGGAGAGCCATCCCTGCCCTACCCCTCGGGTCGGCAAGGCAGAGACGTTTGTCCCAAGCGTCCAGCTGAGTGGTCCTCCCTTCACGCGAACACGTCGGGCGCCCTAACAAACGTGCCCTCACGCGGACGGCTCGGAGAGCCATCCCTGCCCTACCCTTTGGGTCGGCAAGGCAGAGACGTTTGTCCCAAGCGTCCAGCTGAGTGGTCCTCCCTTCACGCGAACACGTCGGGCGCCCTAACAAACGTGCCCTCACGCGGACGGCTCGGAGAGCCATCCCTGCCCTACCCTTTGGGTCGGCAAGGCAGAGACGTTTGTCCCAAGCGTCCGGATGCGTGGTCGTCCCTTCACGCGAACACGTCGGGCGCCCTAACAAACGTGCCCTCACGCGGACGGCTCGGAGAGCCATCCCTGCCCTACCCTTTGGGTCGGCAAGGCAGAGACGTTTGTCCCAAACGTCCGGCTGCGTGGTCCTCCCTTCACATGAACACGTCGGGCGCCCTAACCTAACGAACGTGCCCTCACGCGGACGGCTCGGAGAGCCATCCCTGCCCTACCCCTCGGGTCGGCAAGGCAGAGACGTTTGTCCCAAACGTCCGGCTGCGTGGTCCTCCCTTCACATGAACACGTCGGGCGCCCTAACCTAGGGTCTGTCCCAGAAGCGTCCGATTCTGAGATTTGATGTGTGGTTTTTGTTAGGCGCGTTGTTGGCCGCGCTGGTCGGGGGCGGATTTGTTGGTTTGGATGGTTGTGCTTTGTCTGATTCTCGCTTTTCGGGCCTTTTTCTCGGGCGCGGGTACGTGCTGCTCCCTCTCCGGCTTGTGTTCCGGGGGCGCGGCTTTGTCTTGCGCTTTTTCTAGGCTGCTTGCTTCCGCGCTTCGGCTTCTCGCGCTTCGGCTTGCTTCTTTCGCATTTCGGCTAGTTTCTTCATGTTGTGCCCGAGCACTCCCCAACTCACCGCCTTCTCGCGATTGGTGTGCCCTTTCACTCGTAACATATCTCCCAATATGCTGTGTATGAAGATGCTGATTCGGCCTTCGGTTTGACTTCGTCTTCTTTGCCTCTTGGCGAATTCGCCGTTCCCCATTTTTTCGCGCAGGATTTCGAGTTGCTTCGGACATATGTAGTCTCTTTTTTCTCCTAACGCTTTGCTGTTTGCTTTGCTCGCAAAGCCTCGATCTGCGCATACGCCTTCTATTTCGGTCTTGAGTCGCTCTTCGATGCTTTCGACTCCTTCTAGGAGTATCTTGGCGTCGCTCACATTTTCTTTGTAGAGTTGGTTGTGGACGATTAATCCGTCTTCTTGTTCGCCTAACAGAATGGGGTTGCCGAATTCGGTTTCTTTCCCTAACTTTCCTCTCACTACCACTTGCACGTCGGACTCGTAGAGGCTGAGGATTTTTTCTGAGCTTTTGACTTGTCGCTCCCCGATGAGGCGCTCGTGTGCTTGGCGTTGGGCTTCAGGTAGTTGCTCGAGGATGTTGTCGATTCGCCCTAGTATTTGCTGGACTTGCGGCCAACTCCACTCGGTTTCTTGCCATCTTTCTTCTAAGAGTTGGCGATGTTTCTGGGCGTGTTGACGGGTCTTGCGAATTGATTTTTTCATCTGTCGCAGGATGGCTTTGCGGTTGCGTTTGCTGTCTTTCTGCCGCCGTTGTTGGCTCATGGCTATCCCGAGTTTGTTGATTTCTCGCAGGAAGGTTTCGGGGTCTTGGGGCATGCGGTTTTTTAAGCCGGCTTCCCGTATGAGTTTCGTGGCTTTCATCAGGGTGCGGGTGGCGTCGATGAGGAGCACCCAGTCGGTGGGGTAGTGGATGTTGGCTTGGAGACAGAAGCTGTCGAACCAGACGTTGACCAGATCGACGGGGTTTTCTAAACCTAACAATTGCTCTAAGCCGTCGCTGGAGTGTTGGGCGGCGCTTTGCAGTAGCTGGGCGCCGAGTTGGTCGATGGCTTCTTGGGGCAGGAAGCGTCCGTAACGGTCGAGGGTGCTTTTTGAGGGGGGCATGACGGAGCCGAATTCGCCTGTATGACAGAACCATTGCAGCACATTGCTTTCTGCTAGTTGGATGCTGAGTTCGCGCACGGGCATATGATTTTCGACGAAGCGGACGATGTTAGTGCGGAAGGCGGTGACGCAGTGATTGAGGAATCGGGTGCCTACTTGATGGGACTGGAGGCCGCGGCGTTCGAGAACAAGCTTCGTGAATTGGTCATCGAGTCCGGCCCGCTCGATGATGTCGTCCATGAATTGGTATCGGGCGCGTTTATCGCGATAATCTTTGGGCCCGTAACAAGGTGGAAGTAGACGAAAGGTTAATTGGCGGTTAAATTCGGTCATGATTCGGCGGGTTTGATTTTGCTACTAACCAAATTATACACGCCGAATTTGGCTATGGGAGTCCAAATTGGGCTCTCATAGCTCTTTAATATCGCTGTTTCGCACTTCTATGACAGGGGGCCGGACCTGTGGGACAGGCCCTAACCTAACGTGCCCTCACGTGGACGGCTTGGAGAGCCATCCCTGCCCTACCCTTTGGGTCGGCAAGGCAGAGACGTAGTCCCAAGCGTCCGGATGCGTGGTCGTCCCTTCACGCGAACACGTCGGGCGCCCTAACAAACGTGCCCTCACGCGGACGGCTCGGAGAGCCATCCCTGCCCTACCCTTCGAATCGGCAAGGCAGAGACGTTTGTCCCAAACGTCCGAGTTCGGGTCGTCTCTTTACATGAACACGTCGGTTCACGCGGACGGCTCGGAGAGCCATCCCTGCCCTACCCTTCGGGATTGTCCTCAAACGGCCGGCTGTGGGTCGTCCCACACAACTTCCTATCCGCGCCCGATGTAGGGCATCTTGGTAGCCATGACGGTCATGAAAGGAACGTTGGCATCGAGAGGAAGACCGGCCATGTAAGAAATAGCTCTAGCAATGTTGTTTACGTCAATGGTAGGCTCCTTTGCCAGCGATCCATCGGCTTGGGGCACGCCTTGACTCATGTCCGTGGTCATGTCGGTGCCGGCATTGCCAATATCGATCTGGCTGCAAGCGATGTTGTACCTGCGGCCGTCCAACAAAGTCGTCTTGGTCATGCCCGTGACGGCGTGCTTGCTCGCCGTATAGGCAATGGAGTTGGGCCGCGGCACATGTGCGGAAATGGACCCGTTATTGATAATGCGGCCGCCCATCGGATCCTGATCTTTCATTAATCGAAACGCCGCTTGGGTACAAAGAAAGGTTCCCGTGACATTGATCGCCAAGCAATCCTGCCATTCTTCAAAGGATAGATCTTCTAACAAAGACGACATGGCCGAGATGCCGGCATTATTAAAGAGCACATCGAGCCGACCAAACGCCTCACGCGTCTTGGAAAAGAGCTGTGTCACGGAATCCGGCTCTCTAACGTCCGCACTAACAGGCAGGGCCATGCCGCCGGCTTCTGAGATAAGCGCAGCGGTTTCTTCCAGCGGACCGATTCTTCGCCCCGCTAACACCACGCGAAAACCATCTTTCCCTAACTGAATAGCGGTGTGCCGGCCGATTCCTGAACCGGCGCCTGTGATCATGGCTACTTTGGACATAAGGACATAAAGAAAGGGCAGAGGAATCACCCTCTGCCCTTTCGATTAAGGTGGTTTGCTCAGAATGTCGAGCGGGAGCGGCTTACCTGGCAGCGCGATAATAGCCTGCCGGCATGGCGGCTCTCGCGGCATCGTCGTCCACGAAGGCGCCGGAAATCCCGTTGGCGATGGTGACCCAATTGAGCAGATCGGTGGAGAACTGGATGTCCGCGGTTTCTCCGGCGGGCACGGTGAAGCGGGCGCGCACGCCATCGCCACCCGGCACGCCGCCGCCGCCACCTTCGATACCAAAGGCGACATTCTCTAGAGGCGGAATCCCATCACCTCCCGGCGTGATCATCCCTTCCTGCAGGGTCATTTGGATCTGGGTGCTATCGCATCCGTCACCATCGCTGCCATCAGTATTTCGCGGCGAATTGATGAGATCGACGTAATCCCCGGCTGCTAGATTCACTGTTAGGGTGTTGGTGTACCCGTCCGTGTCATTGCCGGCGATGGTTGCGGTGTCGACTTGTTCGCCGTTCACATAGATACCACCGGTGACGCCACCGCCGCCGTTGCCTCCGCAGTCAGGATTCGTCTTAACAATACTCCAGGAGATCTCGACTGGACCGTCGGCACCCGCTTGCCAACGTTTGATCGCCCAGTGCAACGCGTTGTTGTTATCACCGTTAGGATGGCCGCCATTAGCATTGACCGTCGTCCAAGGAACGTCGCCGTCGCCCCAATCCCAGGCGCCGCCGGTCCAGATCCAGCCATCGGCTTCATTGAAAGGAATGAAGTCCTGAACCGGATCGTAGTTGTCCGTGCGATCGTTGAGATCGACGTTGCGGATGCCATAGACCCATCCTTCGGGCCACTCGGGGCCACCAAAGTTGTCGACGGAACTCGCCGGTAGCGTGCCGGGATTGTCCACAATCTCGCGCGAGGCGTTGACGGTGATGTCATCGCCTGTGGTGCGGCCGACATTCCAAGCAAGGACCACGTTTCCATCAGCATCGGTTACGATCACGGCGCTCAAACCGGGATCGACGCCATTGTTAGGCCCGCCGAGAATCATGATGTCCTGGGTGTTGCTCAGAGCGGTGAAGGTGCCGACCACCGAGGAGTTGCCCCGCTCGAATTCGCCACTGACATTACCATTACCATCGTCGGCAACCGAATTCCGAGTGTCACAACAGCCCCGTGTGTCGCCGGCGCCTAACAACTGCACGGTGAAGTCCTCGCCGGCGGTCAAACCATCGAGTGTGATCGTTGCCCCATCGCCATTCCAACCGTGGCTGTTATAAACGGCGTCGAGTTCAGCATTACCTGTCGTACTCCCATCACCGGTGAAGAAGGTTTGGTCAGCATTGCCACCTGGATACTCGTAAGGCGTGAAGGTGACTGGCAAAGCGATCAAATCCGCTTCAGTCGTGACGGGTACCACGTCACTCCAGGCGATACTGACACCGCCGCCTTCCACATTACTGAGTTCTTGCCCGGCGTTGTCGAACAGCCAGAGGGCATCGTCCGCGGAGATCGCGCGATTATAGAACTGCACATCATCCATGCGGCCGTTCATATTGAGGCTGCCAAAGAACGAACCGATTACGAAGGCGTTCTCCTGAACAATCTCGATTTCCTCGGGCGCGTCTTGTTCAGCGACCAGTTGACCATCCACATAGATGGCGGCTCTAGCAACGTCCCAAGTAATCACAACATGATGGGTTTCGCCAGCGGTGAGTGTGCCTTCAGGGGCGCCGAATTCCGGTTCGCCATTGGCAAACCAATCCAGGTTTCCACCGGAGCTCAGGAGCGCGAAAGTAGGCGCGCCGCCGCCACCCTTGGCAAAGAGCGTCTGTTGAGCACTGAGGTCATTCAGATTGACCCAGGCGGAGATAGAGAAACGGATGAAACTATCAAAGACCTCACCTTGCACTTCACCATGACCGCCTCCTGAAAAGAGGGCCGAGGTGCCATCGGGAATGAGTGGGTCTTGGCCCAAGGTCACATCCGTATACTCTCCAGAGCGGCCAAAGCCGCTCACGTCGGCCATCGTCCCATCCGAATCGTCCAACGAATAGCGAGCAATCGGTCCTGCCAAGTTGGCCACGTCCGCCAACAGTGTTGCGGTGAGATTGGCCTCGGTTGGATCTGGATCGTTGGTCTTGTAACTGAGCGTGGCGCTGTAATTGCCCTTCTCTCCACCGGAATCAAACAAGATAGTGGCAAAGGCGGTTTCGCCAGGGGCGATGCTTTCCGGAAACTCGACGATGGAGAAAACTCCCGCTTCGTCACCTGTGATCTCCGCGTCGCTCAAGGTGAGAGTTTGGCTTTCGCCCGTGTTGCGAATCCTGAGTTGTTCCGTGCGGCGGGATTGCGATTGGTCAAGAAGACCGTAGCGGATGCTGCGATCCGATACTGAGTTGGGATCCGAGGGGATGGCGCTCAAGAGTACGAGGGATCCATAGGAATCTTCAAAGTGCGGCACCCCGTCCCAGTTAAGTTGGAGCTTCCGGCCGCCGCCGGCATCATCGTCATTGATGTTAATGTTAAAGCCCATCACCTCATCTTCCCGATGACCATCCACAAGCGTGTCTTTCTTCACGAGAAACTCGATCTCGTAGGACATGCCATCGTCTGCGACCGTCGACTGCGCCCACCAATCGGCATTCTC
This sequence comes from Verrucomicrobiales bacterium, assembly GCA_965224685.1. Lineage (GTDB taxonomy): Bacteria > Verrucomicrobiota > Verrucomicrobiia > Verrucomicrobiales > DEV007 > CBDDAB01. Next base: position 91,808 of record CBDDAB010000016.1, read on the forward strand.
GCCGTAGGTAGGATTGTTCGCCTCGTTGTCTCGCCAGGCGCCGTTGGTAGTGAAAACGAACTGACCATCGTACATTTCATCCGCGGGCACGCCACGACTCACTTTGTTACTTTCGTTAGAGTCAAAGAAGATCTCCACACTGTCATCGACCCAAGTGCGTCCATCCTCGGAATTGGGTTCAGCGGTATCGGCGACAATCATCGTGTCCCAAACTTTCACGCCCACGTAAATGGCATCTTGGTCATGAGTGACGCGCCAGGCATAACGGTTATCCTCTTCTACGGAGTCATCCCCGACCACGAAGACGCCGGTGGCAGGATTGACCTCAACCACTTCGGCATTCGGATACTCGTCATCGTTTACTTTACCATCGATGACGGGAGGAGTGGCTTTGACCGCTTCGTAGCGGCGGTGGCCGATCACCAAGTTTCCGTAACCAGCTTCGACGTGTGTTTCGCCCGTCCAGATCAGAATGTGCTCGGCGGCGTTCCCGCCATCATCGTCATCATTCACATTCACGGTGAAGCCAACGTGCTCACCCTCTTTCGGATTGCCGATCATCGAAAGCGGAATGCGGAATTCCGCATGGTAGCCATCATCGGATTCTTTCGTTGTGGCGAACCAACCGGATGAGGGATCAAAGTTAGGGTTTCCCGCTTCCGCATGCCGGTAAGCATTGTTCGCGGTAATCACGAATTGCCCGCCGGTGTCCACCACTTCGGGATTCGTGCCGGTCGTGTCTCTGGTAGGGAAATTGCTGTTGTCGCCATCGATGAAAACCTCCACACTATCATCTTGCCACGTGTTCTGATTTTCGCTTCCAGCCTCAGCCGTATCGGTTGAGATGGTGTCATCAATCACCCGAACGCCGACGTAAAGATTTTCTCCCACGATACCGGTGAAGATATCGACACCCAAGTCGACTTCGTCATCTGGCTTGGTACCGCCGCCAAGGTTGCCACCCTCGATGCCATCGCCGTCCTCGTTGTCGACTTGCACTCGCATGCTCCAACTCGTCGAGGCCGCTTGTCCCCATTCCTCCCCTTCCGCAGATTCGATGACGCCATCAATAATGGGGGCACGATCCAGGGGTAATGCCATGCGCGTCTTGGTTTGATCAAGCGGCGTCTTCGCGCCAAAAGCCCACGGAGAGAGGCCCGCGAGCAACGTTCCAATAATGGATAAGTAACGTATTCTCATATTGCTAATGTTGGGGTTTGTAGCTGGGTTTTAACTTGTGTTAGGCTAGTGGTTTTACGGGGCTACCCAGCGAGAATTCGACCCGTGAGGGTGTGAATCCGCAATCGCGGGGTCAAGCTGAATCCTCTCAATCTCCTATAATTTTCAGAAAATCTGAGAATTAGTGGAGCAACTACTGATTCTGCCGCCTTCTATTCCTTCACTACGCCACGATAGTAGCCATCGCCCCTAGCGGTGCGGCCGGCATCGTCGTCGTTGAAATTGCCGGTCACAGCGGTGGCGATGACCTCCCACGTTTCCAAATCTTCGGAATACTCGACATCGAAGGTCGTTCCGGCAGGAAAGGCGAGGCTTACCTCGTTGGCATTCTTGGTCACGGCACCGATCACAGGACGATCTCCCGCTGGTGGATTGGGAGAATCCGGCGGTTCGACTGGGTCAGGTGTATCGGCCACATTGGGATCCGTTTCTCCTGCAAGTTCCGCCAAGTTAATCAGGCCGTCGCCATCGGGATCATCTCCAGGCAACACATCGAGATTGCCAAAGTTCGCATTCTCCCAAGCATCGGGCAGTCCGTCGATATCGGTATCGCCCGTGTTGCCTTCTAAGGTCAATGTGCCTTCACCGGTCACGGAGTCCTCATCGGTCTGGAACACCGCTACCAGATCCGCAGCAGTGTAAGGGCCGGGACCGGCCACATCGAACAGACTGAACGTTTGCGCATCGTTCTCATTCACACCTACCAAATCAGCGACCACCACATTACCTTCCAGGCCCAAGGTGAAATTGCCGCCGCGGATCTTCAGCAAAGCTTGCGGATTATTGAGATCATAGCCAAATGTAAGGCCACCTGAGACCAAGGTAATCGATCCCGTTCCCAGAGAACCCTCGCCACTAGCAATCACACTAGTGCCGGAAATGGTGGTGAGCCCGGCGTAGTTATCGCTCGCGCCGGCCAGCTCAATGGTGCCGATACCTTCGTCATTCCCTTGAATGGTCAACAACGGCGCTCCATTGAGTGGCGCTCCTAACACAAAGGTGTGCTCTTGGCCGTCGAAGAGGATGCGGCCATTCAAGGTGAGCTTGCCATTAAGCGTGTTCGAATTGCGGATCTTGAGTTCGGTGTCGTTGAGAACGATGTTAGCACCGGATTCGCCTTCATGATTGGCTCGCAAGGCCATGCCCGGACCGATAAGCGTGATGGAGTCCCCCGCAAAGTCGCCCGGCACGGCGGAGATCTCTGCGGTCACGGAATTGACCACCACGTAGTCGCGCCCGGCGCGGGGTGCCTGGCCATCGGACCAGGCACCGGGGTTGTCCCAAGCGCCGGTGTCCACGGCAATGGTCACTTCGGGCTTGCTCGCTGCGTTCACGGGATCGGTGGACAGCGCCAGTTCCACGTTGTCGGCAAAGGTGTCGTCATCGGTATCGGCTTTATTAGGATTCGTCCCACCGGCAATCTCCGCGCCGTCGTCTAAGGTGTCCGTATCCGTATCAGCGATCTGTGGATCAGACCCGGTGTCTTGCTCATTAACATAAATGCCTGTCCGTGTCTCCACGCCGTCTTCCAAACCGTCGTTGTCGGTATCGGCCAAATCCGCCGCCGTACCCAGATCGTGTTCTTCGATGTTTGTCAGACCGTCTCCATCGAGATCTCCGTTCGCGTCATCTTTGTTAGCGTCCAGGCCATTGAGCACTTCATAGGCATCGGAAAGGCCGTCATTGTCTGAATCGAAGAACTTGGAGCCGAAGTAGCAGAAGAATTCACTGGGAATGGGCTCCAGATTTTCCGCCGGGGTGTTATCACCCACTTTCCGCCAAGCGAGTTGTGCGCGATCACCGCCATTGGCCTCTTTCCAAATCACTTCTACGGCGTATTTCTTGCCCGCCTCCAGGGCAATGGGTTCCGAAGTGGATTCATCGGTGTCCGGTTCTTGAAACGGGTTGTTTGCACTAGCTAAGGCATCAGGGAATCTGTCAGGGTCTTCAAGCGGTGCGAATTGCGAGTTCTCACCGATGCGGAACTCGGCGTTGTCATCACCGCGCAGGAAGAAATGATAGTTGGTGGTTTCGTCAGGAATGAGCCAGGCACGAAAGCGGCCACCGTAGGTGTTGTTCGGCCCGTCTCCAAACAGCGCCACGGAATCGATCGTCGATGTGGAGAAATCGACATCCGGCTGATTGGGAAAGCGGGGGAAGTTCCTGAGATCATTGATGGCACCGCCGCCGACATTCTCCCAGATCTCCAGTCCCACCGCCTCATTGGCGAAAGTGAAAGTCTTGAACTCCAGGCTGGCGTTGGGATCGACCTTATTGCCTGCCAGATCCTCCACCTCTTTCACCGAGACGGCGTAGTTGACGGCCTTCGGCTGCGGACTGGTGTGCAAGCGCACGGTCGAGGCATCGCGTACCGTCACGTCATTGATAAAGAGACCCTCGATCGTATAGTTCGACCGGTTGGCTAACAGAGCCAACTTCATGGGCTCGCTGAAGGTGAGGTAGACCGAGTCGAAATTGATACTGCCCTCCGCCGCCGCGATGGCGGGGGTTTCGCCATCCACTTCTACTAACGTTTCGCTACTTAGAAGTTCGAAGCCCCCTGCCCGAACCACACAACGGTAGCGCGATTCGTGATCCGCTACTTGCAGGACAGGTGTCGTGTAAGTGGCATCCGTAGCGCCGCCAATGTCTTCGAACGCATCCGATCCAGGAGCTGCGGCCTGCCATTGATAGGTGACGGTATCCGGACTTTCGGCCTCGACTAACAACGTGGCTGTCTCCCCTGCAGGGATCATTTCGACCGGCGGTGGATTGGCAATGATCCGTAAGCTACCCGTGGACTCGATCTCTGCTAGATAGATGGCGGTGAGAGAATAGCCGTACCTTTCCGTCACCCCTCGCGGAGCATTCCCGAACGGCGTGGGCCCACCCCATTGCTGCGCCACAATTTCAAAGGTGCCGTCGGCGCCTGGCTCAATGTTATCCCAGCCCACCAGTGATCCCACTTTGTTATCACCCGAATTGAGCGCTACTTGATGGGCCGCCAGCCCGGCTTCGGGAAAGGTTTCCGCTGTGATCAGATTCTGATTATCACTCGCATCAATGTGAGCCGCCACATGGGCTTCCGTGCCCGTGATGCCAAAGACCGACCAGCGATCATCATAATTGCCGCCGCGGCTAACCGTCGCGCGAAAGATATACCGCTTGGAGGCATCGAGACCGGAGAAGACTGTCGTGATCTTCACACCATCCCGTTCTTGCATGCCTGCTAGACCGTCATTCCCAATCACCACTTTTCCGTTGAACAATTCATACGCAGGACTGCCTAACCAAGGCGCCATATCGCGTTGCGCCTCCGTGTTCGGGAAATTGAGACCGAAGTCATTCGGTTCCACATCGCCCTCAGAAATGACCGTGATCGTCGCTCCGAGTTCCGCTCCGGTCTCAAAGTTCTTCAGCGGGCCACCGTCATCCGTTAGACGCAAGTCATAACCGGTGGCATTGGCATGCGTGTCATCCGTGGGCCGGTAATCATTGTAGGCCTCCCAAAGAATGGTGTTTTGAGCATGAACCGGCGCTGTGAAAAAAAGCGCCGCCAACAAGAGAGCGAAGTGGTGGGGTTTCATTGTTAGATGGGCAATTCGAACCAAGACCTTTACCAAACTAAGTCGGATGCTGTCGAGTGGGAAACGTCGTGTGAGTGTGACTAAAAGTGGTGGGCAGAATTAGCGTGTGGTTCGCAGCGTAGGCTTTAGCCTGCGCCCAGCGCGCATTGGCGAGCTTGCTCCACACGCCTCGCTGCGCTTGGCGGCGCAGCCTAAAGGCTACGCCACAATGCCCACCACTTTAAGTCATACCCACGTCGCGTCTCGAACATCGCTATCTTTGCAGTGGTCTCGCCACGCGCGATTGAATACAACGACGCCTCAAGCAACCAACCGAATTATGCGAAAGCCTCTTATTCTCATCGTCGCTGCTCTCCTTCCCAGCTGGTCGCTGTCTTTGGGGCAATCGTCAGGGACCGATACGGTGCGTGTTGGTCCACTCGGCTCGCCTCGCCAACTCGTCTTCGAAGGCAATCAACGCCACAGCGCAGACGCCATCCGCGAGAGTTTACGGCTGAACGCCCATTTCTTAAAAGCTTCTCACCCTATGGCGCCCTTGCCGGACTACTTGGACACGCTTGAGCAAGTGATAGGAAAAGGCTACCGGCTCGATGGCCATCGTGATGTGACGGTGGACGTGCAGTTCAAAGCAGACACCGGCCAAGTACACATTCACCTCACGGAAGGCCCGCGATTCGTGTGGGGAAGATTGGAGATCAATGGCCTCCCCGACGATCAGAAAGCAACTCTGTTAGAAATCCTGACGAAGGATCCTGAAACATTCGGATCGGAAATCCGGCGCTACAAGAAAGAAGTTGCGAGTCTGGGGAAACTCGCGGAGGCCGAGCATCAACGGCTCGCGGATGAAACAGGCGAACTTCAACCACAATGGCAGGGTGTTGGCTGGACGTCGCCCATTTGGCAGAAGGGTGCACCTGTGAATTTTACGAACAAAGCCGCGGAACAACTCGAAAACAATATCGGCAATGCGTTCGCCTATCTGGGGCATTTCTCGCCGCTATTCACCACGCAAACGGTCATCGACGAGACCACTCGCCGTGTGGCCATGCAGATTGACACCACGACGCTCGGCTCCCTTTTGACCAAGCCCAAGATTCGCGTGGAAGGCAATTTCGAGCACACGGCTGACGAGATCCTCGATTACCTGGACCTGCCCGAAACCTTTACCGGCACCGTCTACGACGAGATCGAGCTCAAGCTTTGGCGATCCGGCCGGTTCGCGGATTTCTGCCTCTTCTTTCCGGTCTTACCACAGGACGACGAGCCAGGAACCATACGTTTGCTAGTGAGAGAAATGCCAGGCACGCCGCGCCTTGACGAGTCTCTCACCTTAGCGCAAAGGACGCTCTTAAAGGCGTCGCGGTGGCTCACGCATTTTCGAGCGGAGAACGAACCACTGAACCTTCAATTGGATGCACAAGAAGAGGGATTCGCCATGATTCATATTCATCCCGGGCCCGGACTTCATTTTCAGTTCAGGGGAGACGTGGCGAATCAACCGGTGCGTCTTGAGGCTTGGTATGGCGAGCGAAACATAAGCCTCGATTGGAAAGCGGCAGCCGATGCCGGGCAAGTGAACTTTCCCTTTGCCGCAGACGGTCTCACCGCTTACCTCACATTCACGCCTACCGATGGAACGGATGACAAGAACGTTAGCTTGCAAATGGGCGCCACCATGAACTCTACTCGCAATGAGGTGCCGATTGATTTGATCTTGGCGCCGGCTTCCATACTCCATTTGTTTTCGCGGCTAAGTGATCTGGAAGCTGCTGAAGAGGGCGAAGCCGTACGCCTAACCAGTGCAGAATCCCATCTCAACTTGCTCATCGATCAGGATACCGGCCGGCCCTTATCCTTTGAGGCAGGACCTAAGGAGCAACGCTTTCGCGGCAATACCACGGAGCTCTCTACCGATTCTGCGAAACCTGCGTGGGCATCTAAGCCTGAGCATCAATCCGTTCTATCAGGCCTTCGTTTCATCAGAAAAGTATTAGAAATATACGGTGGAAGGAAAGACGACAAAGAGAGACTGCAAGTGATTGAACTCTTCGCCAACGGCCTGGCCCCGCTCTATGAGGCGTGGAAAGAAGATTACACAACCAAAGACGCGACGTTTCCGAGCTGGGATAGTTTAGCGCTAGAGTCAGCATCGTCTGAAGTTGTGGTGCAGAACGTGTCCAAACGATTGGTAGCAAACATGGTCTACTCCGCTGCTGAGCGGATTCTGCCAGAACGATCGTGGCTCTGGACCGTGGCTCGCGAAACGCATGCGACCTTGGCGGGGCTTGGAAACTACCGGCAGGAGGTTGTCGAGGTGCTTGGGAAGGGCGAAACGTTAGGCCCGGTTGGCTGCCTCACCGTGGCCGCTCTCTTGCAACGCGAATCCGTGTTTCCGTTAGAGGGCCTGCACTTTGCCCGCCTCACCCGCGAGCGTTTGAATGCCAAGGCATTCCGCCAGGATTGGGAAGCCTTTCTAACCGAGCCATCGCGGCTTCAGGACGCGTTTCTGATCGTTTTGAAAGATCTCTCTCAATTTGACGACGATTCGCTGCAAATCCTAACAAAGAGTAATGTAGATCTCCAAAAGGCGGTGAAAGGATTTCAAGATTCCTACCCGCAGATAATCGCTGACGGGAAGATCACACCCGACGAACTCAGCCCCTTGATGAATGCTCTGTGGGCCCATCGTTTTCGCGAATTAGTGAGTGAGCATCTCGATTCCATTCTAACGCAATTGCCTGATCCTGACCGCAAACGCGCCAAAGTTGGCGATTGGACGATTACCGAAGCGGAAGTCTTGTTTCTCGCCCGGCGCCAGCGAGGCCTGACCAATGGCCAAGCAGAAGATCCATTGACCACGATCATCCTGAGGGAGAGCGTTCTTGCGCTCCCCGATTTTAAGGAAAAGGCCTCGGAATGGTTCGAAGAAGCCCATAAAGAAATCCAGGCAAACCCCGATGCTTGGGCCAAATACCGGACGGATGCCAAGCTTCTCGCGCGCGCGATGGTTCGTGACCATTGCCACGACTTCATCAAAGGGATCGTCGACGAGAAACTGGAGACTCCTGAGATCGAGGCCGAATTTAGAAAGCGTTATGACGAAGAGGAAGACAAGGACGCCTTGCTTCCTTTCGAAGAGATGAAGCCTTTGTTCCTGAGAAACATGAAGCAGAAGGCGCTTGAGGAATTCTATCGCGATGCCGTGAAGGCAGCGAAAATCTCACACTATGACGGCGAATGATTGCATTTCGAAGCTGTATCAATTAAGCTCCGCCCCATGAGCGAAGCTCTCGATCAACTCGAAGACTGGATTTCTTTCTCCGAATACTTGGAAGGAGAGAAATCGGCGGAGGAACGACACGAATACGTCGATGGCAAGGTCTTTGCCATGGCAGGGGCCAGCGATGATCATGAGACCGTGGCGGGCGCTTTATTCTCGGAGATCCATCAGCATTTGAAAGGGAACCCATGCCGCGTTTTCAAAGGAGACATGAAGTTGAAGATTGCGCTTCACCGGCGGGACCTCGGTTATTACCCGGATGTGCTTGTCACCTGTGATCCCAAGGACACCCATCAACAGTATAAAGAGTTTCCCAAGGTCATCATCGAAGTGATGAGCAACTACAAGACTGATCATTTGGAGAAGCTCTTCGCCTATCAGCAGATCCCTTCACTGGATCAATACGTGATCGTCAATCAAGATCCCCGATCGAAAGAGGCCTGGCTCTATCAACGTGCCAACGGTTGGGAGCAAGAAGACGGCGCGCCTAACGGTATCATTAAAATCGCTTCGATTGATTTCGAGATTCCGTTAGAAGAAGTGTATCAAGTTTAAGCTGACTTGTTGGGAAGCGGCGGGGGTGCTGGAAATTGCCTGACGGCCGATTGCCCCGATACGAATCGCTTGAAATCCTCTAACATCAGATAAACGCAGGGCACTAAGATTAAGGTGATGGCGGTGGCAAAAAGGATGCCGAAGCTCAGCGAGATGGCCATGGGAATGAGAAACTTCGCCTGCAAATCCGTCTCGAGCAGCATCGGCGTGAGGCCGGCGAAGGTTGTTAGGGAAGTGAGGAGAATAGGACGGAAACGGGCGGCACCGGCTTGCCAGGCAGCCTCGACCACACCTTTGCCCGCCGCGCGCTGTCGGTTAACGTAGTCAACCAACACGAGACTATCGTTTACCACCACACCGGCCAAAGCCACGATGCCGCACATGGACATGATGCTGAGATTCTCTTGCATTAAGACGTGGCCGCCGACCGCACCCACGAGGCCGAAGGGGATCACGCTCATGACGATCAAGGGTTGAATGTAAGAGCGCAAAGGAATGGCCATGAGCACATACATGACAAAGAGCGCGACGAGAAATCCTCGGCCGATCTCTTGCACGGATTCGCGCTGATCTTTCTGTTCACCGAGGAAGGCGAAACTCACGCCAGGGTACTTTCTTTCAAGCTTGGGAAAGACATTCTCCTGCAATTCCCGCGTGACCATGGTGGCATCCGCCTCGGGATGACGATTGTCGATGTCCGCACTCACTTTGATCGCCCGTTTGCCATCCGCTCGTTCTACCGAAGAGTAACCGCGACCATAGGACGCCACGGCCACTTGGGAAAAGGGCACTTCGCTTCCATCGCGCAAACGAATCTTCATTTGATCCAGATTCTCCAACGACTCGCGTTCGGCTTTGGGATAGCGCACCATCACTTTCACCTCATGCCGCCCACGCTGAAGCCGTTGGACTTCTTCGCCGTAGAAACCCTGCCGCACTTGTTTGGCTACGTCTAACAATCTTAGATCGAGCGCCTCGGCTTGTGGTTGCAGCGATTCCAATTTCAACTGACGCTTTCCTCCACGATTGTTATCAGTGATATCCGTCACCCAGCCATACTTGGCTAACTGATCACGCACTTCTTGAGACACCGCTTCCAAATCGGCAATGTTTCTCCCCGCAATTTCGAGATCGATGGCGTTGCCACCGGCACTGGATTCCGTGCGGAAGACCAATTCTTCCGCACCGGGGATATTCCCGACCATCGCGCGCCACTGCGCCGTCAATTCGCTCGCCTTCACATCCCGAAATTTCGCTTCACTCAACTCCAAGGTTACCTCACCAAGATGATCGCCGGAGGGAATGCCGCCCGCTGCATCAAAACCCACTTGAAACGGCTGCGTTCCCACAGTGGACAACATGTGTTTCACGATCGATTCGTCCTGTCTATCTAACTGCTGAGCTAACTCGCTTGCCTTTTCTTCGATCCGCGCCACGGCGGCGCGTGTCGTCTCTGCCGAGACGCCCTTGGCCATGGTGAGTTTGGCAGAAATGATCTCAGCCTCGACTTCAGGGAAGAATTGAAACTTGATCCATCCTCCTACAACGAAGGTCGCGCAAAGAACAAAGAGCCCCACAAAGAAACACAATACGACATACCGCGCGTGCAAGCTCACGCGCAGAAGGGGACGGTAGTAACGATCTACCAATCGTTCCAAACCATGGCTGAAGAACTGCTGGAATTTCGTAAACTTCGAAACCGGTCGATTGGGATCCGGAGGAGGAAGCATGGCTAAATGTGCGGGCAAGATGAGCTTCGATTGGACAAGAGAGAAGAGCAGTGTCGGGATAACGATCAGCGGGATATTCGGCCAAATCTTCCCACTGACGCCACTCAGTCCTAACATTGGCGTAAACGCGACCGCCGTCGTGAGCACGCCAAAGATCACCACCACGCCCACTTCGTGGGTACCTCTTGGCGCGGCAAGCTTGGGAGCCTCACCCGAACGAATTCGCCGGAACACATTTTCACCTACCACAATCGCATCATCCACCACGATGCCGAGCACAAGTATGAACGCGAAGAGTGAGATCATATTGATCGAGATGCCTGTCCAAGGCATCAACATCACCGCGCCGGCAAAGGAGACGGGAATCCCGATCGACACCAATGCCGCAAGACTTGGCTGAAGAAAGAGTGCCAGAACGAGAAAAACTAACATCAGCCCAAAGAAACCGTTCCGTGCTAACAGATCCATGCGTCCTTTGAGATACTTGGAGGTGTCATTCCAAATCTTCAGTTCCACGCCTTCGGGCACGATGGAGGCCGCCCGATGGATCACGTTGCGAGACGCCTCCGCGACTTGGCTCGTATCGTCATCTCCCACTCGGAAGACGTTGACGAGGATGGCCGTCTTTCCATCCATACGCGTGGTGAGGTAGACATCTTCAAAGCCGTCGACCACCGTCGCCAATTCTTCCAAAGTCACTTTGCTCCCATCGGTTTGCGTGATCACGGTGATATCCCGGAACTCCTCTGCGGTGTAACGTTTCTTCGCCGTGCGAAACAGAATCTCTCCCGCGTCGGTCCTCACAGACCCACTAGGAAGATCGATAGACGAGGCGCGTACGGCATTGGCAACCTGATCAAAGGTGATCCCGTACTCGCGCAAAGTCTGTTCCGAAACTTCAATGGAGATCTCGTACTCGCGTGCGCCCGCGATGGTCACTTGCGTGATAGCCTCTTCGGCGAGCAGTTCTTCACGCACGCGCTCGGCAAACTCGCGAAGCGTCTTCTCATCGGTGTCCGCACTAACGGCGACGCTAAGCACCTGTGTCTTCAAGAGGACTTCCTGAATAATGGGTTCCTCCGCGTTCTCGGCAAAGTTGGTGATGGCATCGACGCGTGTTTTCACGTCGTCCATCACATCGCGAACGTCAAAGCCTGTATCAACCTCGATGCTAACCACGCCGATCGATTCTCGGGCCGTTGACGTCACACGTTTGATCCCATCCACATCTTGAATCGCTTCCTCGATCGGCATGCATATCCCGGTAGCCACCTCTTCGGGAGCAGCGTTAGGGTAAGGCACCTGGACGGCAATGATGTCCAAGCCCGTCTCCGGAAAAATCTCTTTCTTTAGGTTGAACCACGTGAGCACACCCATGCAGAAGACGATGAGCATGAGGAAATTCGCCGCAACGTGGTTGCGGGTGAACCAGTGAATGATGCCTTCCATCAGCTTTCGTTAGAGTCTTCGATATCGGTGACGATCTCCACCGTCATGCCTTCGATAAACGAGGGGACATAAGTGGTCGCCACTTGCTCGCCTTCCCCGAGTCCACCCGAAATGATCGCCGTATCCTGGCCCGTGCGCGCCACGGTCACTGCCCGGCGATTGAGAGTGTTGTCAGGACTCACGACCAAGACCTGATCTTGGCCTAACAACGCTTTGCGCGGAAGTTCTATCACCTCTTCTAAGATCGTTCCCACGATTGAGGCCCGAACGAAGAGGCCCGGGACGAGGAAGGCATCGTCTCCCTCATCCACCGCGGCGATGAGATGCATCGACCGCGTACGCCGGTCTACTTCAGAATCCTGCCGGACAATAACCGCCTTCCATGAACGCGCATTGACCTCGGTCTCTGTTGTCAATGACACTTCACTTCCCACCCCTCGAATAAACTCAAAATCTTCCAAAGAAAGTGGCAGCCTAACTTCCAGATCGCCTGTTTTATAGAAGTCCGCTAGAGGCGAGCCCATCGCGACAAAGGATCCGAGATCCGTGTGCGTGCGGATGATGCGGCCATCGTAAGGTGCCCGCAGCCGCGTCCGTTCCAGATCACGCTGAGCCTTTTCCACGGAAGCGATCGCGGCGGTGAGCCGGGCCTCGGCGCTGGCGAGCTGAGGCGTGCGTTTGACGAGTTCGCTAGGAGCTTGAGCACGCCCCAGTTTCTTCCAATCGCGAACAGCTTGTTCCGCTTTGGCCTTCTCCACCTTGAGCGCCAATCGAGCATCCGCCACCGCTGACTCAGCTTGCGCGAGCACCGCTTTGTAGTCCGCAGGATCGATCTCTAACAAGACATCTCCCTTCACGAAACGGCCGCCCGCCTCAAATTGGGGCGAAACCATTAGCACTTTACCTGACACTTCGCTTGCGGCTGTTGTGAGCGTCTTGGCCTCAAGCACGCCCTGCGACACGATTTGCAGGACAACATCGCGCTTCGCCGTTTTGATCACGGATACCGGCGTTATCAGTTGAGGAATCTCTTCCTCAACGGGACGAGGCCGGAGTTTCCATAACAACCCGCTTCCGCCCACCGTGATGATGACGATGCCAAGACTGAGAATAACATTACGCAGATTCATGATTCGCGGTCAGGGGTGTGGGGTTTGAAGTCGCCGCCAAGCGCCAAGTGAAGATTGATGCGGTTATCCAGTCGCAAGCGCCGGAGGCTAATCAGTTGTGAGGAGAACTGCAGCACTCTCGACTGCGCGTTGAGAACCGTTAGGATGTCTCCCACGCCGTCCCGGTAATCCGCTCGTGAAGCGGTATCGGCCTCACGGGCGAGCGATGCGGCTTCGGTTAAAGCCGCTTCTCTTTCCGCGAGGTAAGTGTCAGCCTCTAAGGCTAATTCCACCTCGAGAAACGCTTGCAACACCGTGCGCTGGAGATTTGCCAGGGCTTGGCGCTCCTGTTCTTCGCGCACCCGTTTCTGCGCAAGCAGTTGGCCGCCTGTTAGGATCGGCTGAATGACATTGCCTGCCAGGTTCCACACGCCGAAGTCACTATCGAGAACGTCCTCCAACGCATCAGTCGACGTGCCGGCGCTCGCCGTGAGTTTGAGTTGGGGAAACATCGCCAACTTGGCCTCGCGGATACGTTGACCCTGCGCTGCAAATTGGCGCTCTGCCGACTGAATGTCAGGGCGCCGAGTCAGAAGCTCGGAAGGCAGACCCGCGGGCGGCGGTGGTGGCAACCTGGGCAATTCGGGTGATTTCTCCAATTGTCCTTTGGGGTAACGCCCTAGCAAGATCTCTAATTGGCGGCGGGCTTGCTGCTGAAGGTCCTTGCGCAAAGCCAGCTGCTCGTGGGCCGCGGCCAGATCGGATTTCGCCAGCCGAAGTTGAGCGCCCGTTCCGCCGCCATCCGTCTCGCCGATCTCAAAACGATCTGCGATCACTTGTTCGGTGTCTCGAAATGTTTTCACCGTCTGTTGCGCCAAGTCCAATTGCTGTGAGGCTTCGGTTAGGGCAAACCAAGCTTTGGCCACTTGCGCCACCAGCGATGAGCGCGCCGCGCGATAGTCCTCCGCCGCCGATTGCCACTCTGCTAGGGTCGCCGATTGACCGGCACGGATGCGGCCCCACACATCGATCTCCCAATTCAAATCTAACGAAGCCCCAAAGGTATCGGAGATGGTGCTGATGACTTGTTCTGATCCTCCTCCGACGCCGCCCGGCGCATTGGGGTCCATGGGATCGCCACCTCCAAAGTCGGGGAAACCGATGAAGTTGGTCTTGCGCCGATTCCCTGACAAGACCGCTGAAAGTTGAGGCTTGGCCGCGGCTCCGGCGATCTTGGCATTGGAGGCCGCCATGCGAACGCGCGAAGCCGCGCCCTTGAGATCCGGGTTGTTCGCCAAAGCCTCCTCTGCCAAATGTCGAAGTTGAGGATCCTTGAATCGCGCTAACCAATTCCAATCGACGCCGCTCTGCGCCACACGCGTCGCCGACCAAGTGGACGGCGTTTCCAAGCCGATCTCATCAGTGCGCCGCTGCGGTGGCAAGGCCGTGCAGCCGGCTAGGATCCAAATTGCGCAAAGCGTTAGCGTCTGACGTCTCATCTACATTCCTTCTGTTCTTACGTTTCTCGAAGCGGATGCGTCGCTAAAAACGCCTTCAGCGGTGATTCCAGCGCCGCAATACTGCTTCACGATGCTCAAAACTTCATCCGGCGATGGTTGCCCCGCACGGCCTTGGGTGATCTCCTGCAGGGTTTGATGATGCGCTAACACATGCGTTAGAACACCGATAGTGAAGTGCAGCCGCCAAAGGATCTCCTGTTCAGAAACGTGTGGCAGCGCACGATGGATGGCTGCCGGGAAGCGCTTGGTGACTTGACCAAAGAGCTTCAAGGTCGATTTCGGCAACTGTGCCAGGCCGCCATCGTTCATGCACCGGCCCATGAGCTTGAAGAAAAGTTGTTGAGAGAGCGGCGTTTCCCGCACGGTCTCTAGCACAGGTCTCAAAAAGCAATCGAGGATCTTGTCCACACTAACCGAATCTCCCGTGGCCTCTGATTCCGCCATTTCCAATTCCCGCAAGCGTCTCTCGTTGACTGGATTGATGTAGCTCTCAATCACCGCGTCAATGAGCCCCTGCTTCGACCGAAAGTGATAATTGACCGCCGCGAGATTCACCTGCGCCTCCTGGGTCAGCATGCGAAGTGAGACTTTGTCGAACCCATGCTGGGCGAAAAGCCGCTGAGCCGCCTCGAGCAAGGCACTTTTCGCGGTGGGATCAGCGTTCTCAGCAGTCATTCAAACGTTTGTTTGAATCAAACGTTTGCAAGATTGCAAAGGGAATCAAGCAGAAATGTGCCTTCCCATCGAGAGGTGTGCTACTGATCAAATCTCAGGCGGGCGAAGAGCGTCTTTTTGATCTGGTTCGATGCGGGATTCCGTGAGCGAAAGCGCGTGATCGCCGGCGGTTCGCTCTCTTTCACAAATTCAGATTCATTGAGGCGCCACGACAGGAGATCATCGGATAGCTCTAATACGTAACTAGTCGTCTCCATTCCAATCTCAAGGATCCAGAAGTCATTGGTTAGGCCATCGACCAAGCGTGGCTCCAGATGTAGCGTCATGACTGGCGAAGTTGAAGAAGTGTCGATTTCGATTTTTCCCGGAGAACCACCCACTTTCGAACTGGCTCGCCACGCACTGGCTTCGCCCAGCGATTCACTATCATTGACATTAATGAGCGTGAGGCTGAATCCTTCACCATCCGCAGCGGTGGGCCAAGGAGAGGCATCGTCATAAGGAATCTCGTGAAGAACGACACCATCACTTAAGGCGAGCGTTAGGGTTTCCCCTTCATTGGCAAGACGGCTCTGAGCAAACGTGCCAATCACCGGCAAGTCAGGACCATAGCGTTTTGCGAAGGCTTCGCGATCCCGCACCAGCAAGCCCGTGGCGCCAGGTGCAAGATCAAGCACCTCAATCGATGCCGTGAGGCCGCGCGCGAAGTGCACACCTGTTAGATCAATGGCCTGATCGCCCGGATTGTGGAGTTCGAGAAACTCAAACGCGCTCCGCGTGGTGTGACCGGCGGCGAGTTCTACTTCGCTTGGGGCAGCTGGATGGTAGTGAATTTCGCTAAGGATGAGTGTGTCTGAGGTCGGTGCCACGGCCGCAATGAACGTGGCCTCATTCAAAGCACTCCATTCACCTTGATCCCATGTGCGTGCTCTGATTGTCAGGGACTCATCGATGGCAACGCCATCTCCGCTGCGATCATAGAGTTGGGCTGCCGATGAAACGTCGCTGCTTCCATATTCTCGCGGATCCGTTCCGTCCGTCGTGTAATAAAAATCCCCGCCCTGCGGATTGAATAATTGGCCCGCAGTCATGGTTAGGCGGAAATCGATCCCGACACGACCCCCATGCTGATTGAATTCGGGAGCCTGCACTTCCGGGTAGAGCTCCGCGTCTTGCAATTGATCAATCAAGATCCTCGTCCGGAAAGGAAAGTACTCTTCTACGAGTCTGCGGCGTTCCTCTGCCCATTCCGCATCGCGTGTGTAAGGATTGTTAGGCCGTTTGGCATCGCCCCATCTAGCGGATTCGCCAATCAAGGCCGAAAAGATCTCATCCGTGCGTTGGTTCCATATGGCTAACACGCGATCCGGCGTGAGAGCGCCATCGTTGAACAGATGTTTGTGCGCGTGATCGGCATAACGCAGTCGAAACTCTGGCGAGTTACGTAAGCGCGAGTAGACAAAGGAGATACTGCCGGGAATCGCCACGTCGATATTGATGTTCCGCTCCACGTTCCATAGGCTGTATTCCATATCCCAGACAAAGAAACGGAACTGAGCGCCAGGTTCGCGCCTGCGCACGCCGCGCATGTTGTTGGAATTGAATTCTTCCGGGCCATCCCGATTCGTCGTGTATTGATGAATGAGCATGTAATCGATGAGATCATCGATATCCAAATACTCTTGGATCGCTTCATAATCCTCTAACGAACGCACGCCGCTTTGTGCCAGCGCGATCATTTCGTTGTAAGCTTCCAGGTCGCCGTCAATGGCTTCGTTAGTCGTCGTCCGCCGGTTGACGGCATCATAGTCTTCGGCATCTCCTCCGAAGTACTCCGCGGCGAAATCCGCATCGGGCCGCTCCACAGGATTGAAGAGTCCCCAATAGAGGCCATTCAAATAGAGGTGCACATAGGTCGCATGCCCATCGACCTTTCCCATTTCCCTGGCCAAATCTCTAGCAAAGGTATCGTGCAGGTACTGGCTTTGTTCCGGATCACGAAAGTCCTGCCAACCTTTGCTTCCCTGTGAGCGCAAGACGATGCTATCAAATCGCTCCACGGGGGCATCGGGAAAGAGCGGGTAATCCAACTTGGTCTTGCCATAACGCTCGCGGAACTCCAGGCGCAGCGAGTGTTTTCGCGTGTTGTTATGGTCTCGCCATCCAAAGCCATGCACGCGCACCCCGCAGTCTTCTTGAAATCCCCTGCTACCATCCGGATGAATCAATTCCACCGAAGCCGCACGCTCGGACTCCGGACCGCGGTCCGACGACCGCGCGTAAATCCCACGCTCCCGACCAAAGAGTTCGTCCACCGGCATGACCACGGACATCGAAGGGATGCTTGTTAGACCATCAACAATTTCATCGCGATAGGCCGGATCATCCACCACCCGTGCATCCATGCCGTAGTCCGCCGGGAAATTCACCCAGCGATCTGGAAAACCGGGTGGATCGTTAGGCTGCCGGATCACCTGCTCGGCAAAGATGTAAGTGTGTGTATCCACGTTGCTCGAGAGATGCCCCTCTTTGAAAGCCGCCGCGCGTAAAGTGGTCGTCTGATCTATACGAATGGGCCCTTCATAAACGTCACCCACCTGGCCTCCAAACAGCGTTCCTTGATCAGGAACCGCGCCATCGATGGTGTAGAGAATCCGCGCGCCTTCGGTCTCGGTGGTGATGGCTACTTCAAACGCCTCAGAATAGAAACCGCGATCCACACTGAACTTGGTGTCCGCCACTTCGCCTAACAACAGCCCTCCATTCGACGCCTCGCTCGTGGGCGTCATGAAGCCTATCTCACCAGAAGCGTCAAAGCCATAAGCAACGTCCGTGCGCTGGGCAGGATACGCGATGGTCTGAACAATCTCACCATCGGGATTGGCCAGCGAGAGAAAGCCCGCCGACCGGCTGAGTGAGAAGTTCATGTGCACATCTCTTTGAAAAATGGAGTGTTTGTCTTTGCCCGAAGCTAACAATAGTCTGAAACCCGTCTCCGGCACTCGAAAACTAGGAGCTTTCCATTTCGTAGGGTTGTCAGGATCATCACTCAGATACCAGTCACTGAGATTCTGTGAGGCATCGGTCAAATTCTCGATCTCCACCCAATCCGGCCGGTCACCATCCTGGTCCTCAAATCCATTGTCATTGACCGCGAGAAACTCGCTGATACGGAAAACAGGTTCTTGAGCGGATAGTTGAGCGCTTCCCAACACCCAAGCGCCGGCTACGAGAATGAGATATGAAACACGAGGCATTCGCAGATGGTAAGGGGATGCTGCCAGCGGTTCAAGAGCACCAGCAAACCGATTGATGAGGCCCCTCACGGGCTGTAAACCAGTTAGCAAACCGTGCATTCGTGAGAATGGCTCAACAAAGGTGAAGGAAACGCTGTTTCCTCAGTCTGAGCCCTGGTAACGTTCACAATTCAAATGAAAACGCTCTCCTTGATCACACTTCTACTTGCCTTGCCCGTAACGGTGCTTGCGAACGGTGGAGGCTATGCCTTGGGCCTTCAGTACTCGGGGCAACCCGCGCCCTTTCAACCTGAGGGCACCGAACACATTCAGATCGTCAAGGAGGATCTTGAGATCACGTTAGGAGAAGATGCAGCGCTGGTATCCGTCCGGTATGTCATGAGGAATACTTCGGCAAAACGGGTGAAAGTGACTTTCGGTTTTCCGGTTGAAGAGGTAGCGGATCCGTATGCCCCCACAGACGATGCGCAGCGGCTCGCTAGTCCGCCACAGAGCCTCCGTGATTACAAAGTCGAAGCTGGGGAGAAACCAGTGAAGCACCGTTGGATGCCAGAGCCATTTGCGACGGGAAAGATCAAACCCTTCCCAGGCTCCGAAGCGCTGGAACACATCAAGGGCTGGTATGTTTCCAAGGTAACTTTCGGCAAGAACGCCGAACACGTTCTCACCATCCATTACCAAGCACCCTATCATAAAAGCAAACGCTGGGTCAGCAGTGATGCCACCGTGGCGCCGAGCATCTTTCGTTACCGTTTGTCGACGGGCGCGGTTTGGCAGGGCCCTATTCTCAATGGTACGGTTAGGGTTTCTGCCCGAGGCCTCTCCGTAGAGGATGTGAGGATCACCAAGCCGCCAAGCAGGTTTGAACGGCAGCCTGACGGTTCGTGGGTCTGGCAATTTGACCAACTCGAACCTACCCTAGCGGACGACATCGAAATCGAGGCCATCCCCGGGTACTCCCGAATCCGCGACAAAGATGAGAATCGCGGTCATTCGATCGCTTTTCTTGAACGCAAGGGACGTTGGCACCACGAGCACCGCGACTATAAGGTAACCGCCAGTTCTGAGCTCCAACCCGAGGGTCCCTACCGCTACGGTGCCGCGAATCTCACAACGCCTCACACGCCTCACACTATCGCTTGGGCAGAGGGCGTCGACGGACCTGGCATCGGGGAACATCTGGACTTCACCTTTGCCTCCACCAAACCGCTGACAGGCATCGTCATCTACCCCGGTTACGGCGAAGACAATCTTTTCCAAGCCAACCATCGCCCCGCCAAGATCAAGCTCACGCTCAATGGCAAACTGACAAGAGCGTTCAACCTGAAAGATAAGCTGGAGCTGCAAACCTTGTGGTTCCCTGAAGAGTGGACCAAGACGAAAGTCCGTCACTTACGATTGAGCATTGATGAAGTTTATCAGGGTGAGAGGTACGATGATACCTGCATCTCCGCCGTTCATTTCATTACCCCTTTGGCCAAGAAACCGGTGATTCGCGGCGCGCGGTGACCTTTGACTAATGTAACCGTACTCCAATCGGCAAAAGATGACCTTCAGTTCACGGGCCATCCTAAGTTTGGCTTGCATCTTGGGCGCTAGCTTTTTCAGCTCCCACGCGCGGCAATTGCCCATCTATTTTGAGGATAACCATCTCGGTTCCTTTCATTTTTTTGCCACGGTGTTAGATCTCGATGAGCCCCACGCGCTAATTCTCATCGATGCTCATTCAGACGCAACGATGATCGACAGTTCTGATGATCTGCGCCGTTCATTGCGGCGGGTGGTTTCGCCCAAAGAACGCGAGAACCGTATCGTGGCCTGGCGCGAGAACGGACTCTTACAAGCCTACAATTGGATCGAACCACTCATGCCTTCTCCATTGGCGCAAGTCCTGTGGATCGCGCGGCCGACGCTCGATGATTCCAAAAAAAGGCAGCTGATCGCTGAGGCCCATGAACACTTGGACTGGCGAATGGATTTGGGGATCGATGATCGTGAGGCGGGCCATCTGGCTCCCAGATTTCGCTTAACCGATCTAGCGCAGTGGCAGAATGAATTGCCGGAAGGACTTCCCTACGTTGTCAGCATCGATTTGGATTTTTTCGCAGGGGCGGCCGATGAGATCCAACGCCGGCAGTTCGATGATCTTTGGCATCGTTTGTTAGACTTGCCGGATTTGCGCGCCGTGAGCTTTGCTCTATCACGTCCATGGTTGGCCAGCGATGACGAAGCAGAGCGTCTGTTAGGCATGGCCATGCGTGCCGCGCTAGCCGTGGCCAACGGTGCCGTACGCTTCGAGCCCTTTCCGGTAACGGGTCCCGACCGTTCTGAGCTGGCCAAGGAGCACCAACGCTTAGGGCGTGAGATCTCCTACTTTGAACCAGAGAAGGCTCGTGTGGTTCTAAAAAGCCTTTGGTTGGCGGAGCGAGGCCGCATCGATGTTAGATATGATTCCCATCGCTGGGAGGCGTTATTGAATGAGACGATCATAACGGACGGCCAATGGCGTCTGCAAGTCACCGGCCACCAGCCTTCGACTGACGAGGTTTGGCGAGTGACAAAGCAAAGTGACCCTACCATTGAACTCACCGGCGGCGCGGGTAGGATTAGAAGCATTCGGTGGTTGTTGCAAGAGCCCGAACGCTCAGTCTGGAACGTGTTGCCTGAACTACGCGCGGGCAAAGCGTTCACAGGAGAAAGCAGCGGTGTGGTTCGCCGGCGCGAGCGCTTACTGACAGAATCACTAGAACCTTACCTCCCGGCCAGATGGTGGAAGCGAGGTGTCAATCTAGCAACTGGATTGGGCAGTATGCGAATCCTGGCAGAGATCCAAACGGAGGCAGATCGACGTCTGCGCACTCCCGTTATGGAGCTACGCGTATTTGAAGGGCAGGGATTTCATGCCGGGTTATCTGAACAGTTAGGCCTTCCCTATGTTTTTGGTGTGGGTCTCTTGCGCCAAGGCAACCGTTCCGGCCCAGAGACTGGCATAGGTAACGATTGCGCGAATTATCTTGTGGCTGCGTGGCGTCGAGCAGGCGTGTCCTTACCATGGTGCAATCCAGCGCAACTGCGAGATCATCTCATCCTCGTCGAAGAGAAGGCCTCTATATCCTCAGCCATCGATCTACCCCCACCTTGGATTGAGCAAGGTGTCGCGATCGATCTCGGCTCTCACGTTGCGGCCATCTGGAAAGATCAGCCGCCTCTGGGCAAGCTGGATGCAGGAGACAAGGTCATCCATCACTTGAGTGGAGTTCCAGAGATTCTACCTCTTGGGCAATTGTTAGAAAATCGAAGGCAGCCTCAGTTCGATGTCAGGCGATTTCAAGCGGCGCCACCACATGTGAGGCTGGTCTTTGGAGGAGATCTGTTGATCACTGAAGAAGTAACCGGTAGCTTGGTTGCGGACCCGCAATTGGCGCAGGTCTTGAAGGAAGCAGACTTCGCCGTGGCCAATCTTGAGGGGCTTCCCAGCCGGTTGGGCCAACCACCAAACAAAGCATTCTACTTTCGGGTGCCTGGGAACAACCTCGAGGCCATCAAACAATCGGGCCTGGATGCGGTCGGTCTTGCCAACAATCACACAGGTGACTTCGGAGCCGAGGCCTTAACGGATGGACTAAGCCGGCTCGACGCGGCTGGACTGCCCAGCTTCGGCGCCGGAAGCCACTTGGAACAAGCGCTACAACCTTACATCCTTGAACTTAATGGCGTGCGAATCGGCGTCCTTGGCGTCACGTGTGTGGACACGAACCGTTTGTCCGCGGCAGTTGACCGACCAGGTTTGGCCTGTTTGCCAGAACATGAACAGGTTCTCAAAGAAGTGATGGCGCGTGTGAGGCCGGACCTGGACTGTCTCATTGCCTTCATGCATTGGGGAGATGAGAACACCGGGCGAGTGAATGTCGCGCAACGGCGGTGGGCGCGCTGGCTCATTCAGCAAGGAGCTGACGCCGTGATTGGGTGTCACTCACACTGTCCGCAACCGGTTGACACGTTTCAAGGACGGCCTGTTTTCTATTCGTTGGGAAATCTGGCGGTCCACCTTGGACTGGATCCAGCTCATCCCGCACGGCAGAAGCCACCGTTTGCCACGGCATCACTGGCTGAGCTGCGCTTGGATCAAAATGGTAGGATCGTCTATTGGGAGCAGCTGACAGCAAATCCGCCCCTCGCCGACTCCGTAGGATCACCAGAAACGGAGGGTGTCCGTACAAGGCCCGTCAGGAACGATTCATAGTCGAAGACCTCACAGCGTCCGTCCAGATTCACGATCTGCTCTTTCGTTCCATCGCGAAGGCCGGGTGTTCGTTCGAGAGGCGTGGCAGGGATGGCCCTCCGAGCCGTCCGGCTGAGGGCGCCTACATGATTCATTGAACGTAACAATGTCAGGCGCCTCCACTGCTCCAAACGTTTGAGGACATACCTCCCTGCCAACGACGAAGTAGGGCGAAAAGATTGCTTGATGTTAGGAGAATCAATGAGCCGATATCGACTCCCTTCTGCCAAGGTGCCTTTGCTGGATTGCCGACCTTAGACCGATAGCGCTTCACCGTATTTCTCGCGATGAAGTTCGGCGCATTGTTCGCGCCATTGATCGCGATGAATCCGGTCTTTGAAGGATAGACGTTCGGCGAAGGCTTCAGCAGTTTTATCGTCCCAGTTCGCGATCTGTTTGTAGGTGTAGATACCGAACGCGTGGAGCTTCCCTTCCAAGACGGAGGCCACGCCTTTGATTTGTTGGAGATCGTCCTGCTCTTCTTCTGGCGGAGTATCGGAAAAAACCAGTCCTAACTCCACATCACGCCGCATGTTGGACGGCGACTCAGACAACGATGGCGAGAGCAGTGGTTCTGGAGAGGCTTCTTCTTGAGAAGCCTGAGTATTGGAATCGTGGGCTTTCTCAGCTTCTAGGGCAAAGCTTTGCCAGATGGCAATCAGGAGCGGGACTTTGATGGTGAAAGCAGCGAGTCCGAGCAGGAAAAGGATGATGAAGAAACAAATCATGGCATTTCGCACTGAGCGTTATTGGAAGTCAGAAGCATGGTTCAAAGGGTCGCGGCCGGTCAATGAAATGCGTACGGACTTCATAAGTCTCCCAGACGCACATAGAGCTTGAAATCCCTAACATGACTCTCATACGTCCGCACGGTCTCCGTGGCGGGTAGCGATTTCGCCTCCCCTGTGCGCACGTCGAATTGCGCAAAGTGCCAGGGACACACCACGGTGCACTTGTCCTCCATCCAGCCGTCGGATAGTCGGGCATCGGCGTGGGTGCAGAGATCGTGCAGCACACTAAAGCCGCCTTCAGGAAGTGGGATCACCACCAGGTGAAGGCCTTCCACGTGAAATTTGGTCATCGGTTGCTCTGCTAGAGCCGTCACTTCACCGAGACAAATCTCCTCCATTTGATACGCGGCTTATTTCTTTCTAGGACGCTCTTCCGAATCAGGTTTGGCGTGGTTGCCAGGGCGGCCGATGACGACACTATCAATCATCTTGGCATTCGGGGCGACGAGGAATGATCCGTCCGCGTGTTCCAATCGTGTGGACGTGGCCCCGACGCCGATGACTTTGTAAGACTTGCCTTCCATCTCCAGTTCATGTCCAGGCTTAAAGAGATCGCGTGCGTAGACACCCGCCGCGATATTCTTGGCTATCCCGGTCATGCCTAACCCAATCGCCAACGCAAGCGCTAGAGCGACGCTACCCAAGGAAATCTGGATGGTCTTGGAGAGGAGTTCCGTTTCGATCTCCATCTGTCCAATAGCCAAGGTAGCCACGACGACGACGAGGAATCCGTAGACGACGTTGGCCAAGGGCCGGGCGTACTCCAGCCCCACACTTTCCGCGCTATTGAGCAAGGCGCCATGAACCAATCGTGCGACTAACAAGCCGGCTAAGCCGTAGAGCACAGCACTGGCGGCTTTGGGGAAATAAGTGACGATGTCCTTCAGGACCTGAGCGATGCTCTCCAGGCCGGGAATGACCTGGGCCGCCGTCATGAGAAACATGAGGACGAGCACCCAGAAGACGACTTTCCCAAGAATGACGGGCAGCGGTATTTTCAGCCCGATGCTGGCCAGCATTTCTTTGATGCCGACGCGATCACTCATGGTATCGAGGCCGATCTTAGTGAGGATCGTGGTGAGGAGGCGCCGGACGATGGTGGCGATGAGGCAGCCGACGATGAAGATGGTGAGACCGCCGACAAAGCCTGGAATGAAGTCGATGATCGACTCCACGAGATCGGTCAGAGCCTTGCTGACGCTTTGGACAATATCGATTTCGGTTTGGGCGAGGGAGATAGACATAAGATGTTGATCGACAATCTACGACGAAGGTGGCTGGTCTTGGCTATCCTTATCTTCCGAAGGACGGGATTTCGGTAAGACATCGAAGAGGGCCCGGGTGACGCCGGATAAGGTGACGCCGAAACTCTGAAACACAAACGAAGCCGTGTCTTTCATCAGGGATTCCAGGCGCACTCTTCCCAGGATGCGCTCGATGCGCTCCTCATCGTCTTGTGAGGGCTCCGAAGGACGCGCCGAGACGTCGCCGAAGAGGGCCTGCACCTCGGCGTCTTTCTCATTCAACTCGTCGTCGGAAAACATACTAACGGGATCCCCTTTCGATTCTGAGATAAGTTTCCTTAAACTTTTCCAAAGAGCGATAGAGCCGCATCTTGGCCGCGCTCAGCGAGACACTCTGCACATCAGCGATTTCCTGGAGGGTGAGTCCGGAAATGTATTTCAAAACGATGACCCGTCGCTGTTCATCCTCCAATTGGTCCATCGCCTCTTTTACTGACTCAGAGAGATCGATCTTCTGCTCAGCCTCCAGAGCCTTGGCGTGGAGATCTGCGGCGTACTCTTCCCCGGCAGTGGATTCCTTGTAAGTGCGTTTGGAGAGGACTTCCCGGCGGCGTAGACAGAGATTGTAAACGATGCGGAAGAGCCATGTTTTGAATGAGGAACGGCCTTCAAATTGCCCGATCTTGTGGAATACCTGAACGAAGGCGTCCTGACAGATCTCCTCGGCATCCGGGTAGCTTCCAATCATTTTCAAGCAGGTGTTGAATACGAGTGGCTCGTGCCGCCGGAGAAGCTCTTGGTAGGCGTCCAACTTGAGCGGTAACTCCTGTTGGCAGCGCTCCACAAGTGCACGGTCATCCCATGCGCTCAGCTGATCTCCGGATACCTTCGCCACGTCATAATAGAATTAGAAACGCCATGCCCCTGAAAAGTCATAGGTGTTGACGATTTTTTATGACGTTCTCAAGCCAGTTCTCAACTTTCTCTAGTACGTCTCGCCACATCACGTCGTGGAGGAGTAGATGATAGCCCTCCGGATAAAACCGTTTCTCGACAGGGAGATCTTCTGGTAGTCCGGCGGTAAAGGCCTCCACTTCAGCCTTGGGCGTGAAGACGTCGTGACCGCTATAGAGAATCAGCATTGGTGTCTCTAACTGCTTGATCTGCCTATTGTTAGCATTAACGAGGTGCCAAATGCGCGCCAGTAGCCGGAGAGAGAAACTCGTCACCGCATGAGGAGTGCGTTCCAGTTGTGCCTCGTGAGTCGTTGTGCTCACCACCTGCGCCTGCGCGGCCTCTTCAGGTCCCAATTCCTGAAGCCGCAAGCGCTTGCGCGGCAGCAACCAGCTCGCCACACGCAATCCCGCTCGTTTCCAGAATCCCAGCTTCGCATCGATCTCGACGATCGGCGAGGCCAGGATGAAGCCCTCTGGACGAAGGGTTGCGATCTCGGCGCGGGTGAGCAAGTGCGTGGTCACGATGCCGCCGAGGCTTTCGCCATACCAAATCACTGGTTTCCCGGGATGGGTCGTCTCGATGCGCCGGAGGAAACAAACGAAATCCTCCAGCCAGCCATCGCGACGATCGAGATCGCCTCGCAACGTTTCACGCGGATCATTTCCCATGCCCCGGAGCTCATGCGCGTAGACGGCGATGCCTTTTTTCTGAAAATACTCACCCAAAGGATTCCAATCACTGGTGGCCCCGCCCAATCCATGAACCGCCACCATCACCGCGCGCGGCTCACTCTCAGGTAGCCACTTCCGGTAGGGAAATCGTGTGCCATCCACGGCCTCGAACGTTTGGCCATCCCATTCTGCCGGACCAAGCCGGTCCAAGTTCTTACAGGCGCCCATTAGAAAGAGGGTTGAAATCATGGCTAAAAACTCAAAGGATACGCGCCTAACGACTCCCATACTTAGACGTTCTATTAGAATTCAGTGAAGGTAGACAAGCAGGACTGGCGAAATCAACGAGGGAGCACCCGTGTAGGCTCCCGGATGAAACACGTTCTTTATCTCGTTTTCTTCGGGGTGATCTCAAGCTGCAGCGTGCCTCACATTTCCGAAGAAGATTTACCGGGATTGGACGCCCCATGGCCGCCACCGGCTAACGAGTCCGCCGAGGCAACGGTTGTCACACGCCAGAATGCCATTCAGACGGCTCGCCGTTATGCCAGTCATGTTTGGACGCCTACGGAGAAAAATGTCTGGCACGGCTTCGATCCCCAAGGCATCCGCGTGGACACGCCCGACGTTGGCTTCAATCAACCCGGCGTTCGCCAAGGTTGGTGGCAAGTGGGCCAGCCGAACCAAGGGATCCCGTTCAAATGGGGCGGCTTTTCTTCGTTAGAAGAATTTGATCAAGGCATCGCCCAAGGTTTCGCAGCCGGCGATGTCCTCACCCCTATCAAAGGTCAAATGCTCGACCAAGGTTTTCCCACGGTGAGCGAGGCAGCGGTGGGCATTGGCAGTTCGGGTTTGATCTCGCGTTGTTGGAATCTCGACCGCGACCACTCCACACGGGAACTCGCCACTTTGTGTGAAGAATTGGTGAGCTTTGATGAATTGCTTCCAGGGGATATCATCAATCTCAAAGGTGTGCACGTGATCCTCTTTGAACAATTCGCCGATGAGCGAAGAAAGAGTTTGTTAGGCTATGAAGCCGGTGCGCCGCCAAGTTGGAAGGTGCTTTACGATCAATTACCGGTGTCCAATCTGCGGCGGCTCGGTTATAAGCCGATGCGCTACAAGCACATCGTTAGTGGTGATAACGATGCGGAAGTGCTGGGGCTGCGGCAATTCGAGCAGCCGGAAGAAGGGCTTTCACCCGAGGTTTAACATGATCCGTATCAGGCAGCTTGGATGGCTAAGCCTTCTTCAGGTGCTCTTGATCCTGGGAGCGTGCAAGAAGCCCGCTACCAAAGAAACGGCATCGCCCTATCCAGTCACGCGAGATCAGGGATCCGTCACCATTCCCGCGACCTTTCCGCCTGACGTGCCGGTCCCCTCTGGACTGGTCAATGCGGCCATGGCCTTGCCTAACGGTCACACCGTCACCATCGCTTCCCCTGTGACGATGACCCAAGCCGTGCAAGATCTGAGAGCACGCTTCAAAGAAGAAGGATGGTCCGAGTCCACTTCCACCACAGCGCATCACGCCAGCATGATCAGTTTCACCAAACCGGCCGATGGCCAGGCGATTCGCACTTGTCAATGTTCCCTCTCGCGAGGGAACGATTCGTTAAAGGGCAAGACGATTATTAATATGAACATTCCCTCTTCCTAACCACCCCACGTAGCGGTGATTTTTAGTCGCCGCCGAATGTAAAAATGTGTCCACCGATTGTACGATTTATTTCCGTTCTTCTCGTCACTTCCGCATTCTGTTTCGCCCGGAAACCCAACGTCATCGTCATCCTATCAGACGATCAGGGCTGGGGCGATTTAAGTATCCATGGCAATACCGGCCTTGAGACACCGAATATCGATTCGCTCGCACGCGACGGCGCGCGATTCGATCGCTTTTATGTCTGCCCCGTGTGTTCGCCCACCCGCGCGGAGTTTCTCACCGGACGATATCACGCACGCGGCGGCGTTTATAGCACCTCCGCCGGTGGCGAGCGATTGGATCTCGATGAAATAACCATCGCTGATACCTTTAAAGCAGGAGGCTATCGAACGGGCGCCTTTGGCAAATGGCATAACGGGATGCAATATCCCTATCATCCAAACGGACGAGGCTTTGAAGAATATTACGGTTTCTGTTCCGGTCACTGGGGCGATTATTTCAATCCGGATCTGTTGGAACACAATGGCAAGCTCGTGAGAGGAGAAGGCTTCGTCGTCGATGACTTCACCAATAAAGCCATGGCCTTCATGGAGAAACATCGTGATTCCCCGTTCTTTGTTTATTTACCTTACAACACGCCACACTCACCCATGCAGGTGCCTGATCGGTGGTGGAAGAAGTTTCGCGATAAAGAACTTTCTCTACGCGGCGCTGATCCCAAGAGAGAAAACCTCGAACACACCAAGGCCGCTCTCGCGATGTGTGAGAATATCGATTGGAACGTGGGCCGTATTCTCAAAAAGCTCGATGAGCTCAATTTGGCCGAGGACACGATTATCCTTTATTTCTGTGATAACGGCCCTAATGGCGCTCGATGGAACGGCGGCATGAAAGGCCGTAAAGGCTCCACCGATGAAGGTGGTGTGCGTTCCCCCCTCTTCATTCGTTGGCCCAGCAAGATCGCTCCGGGTAAAGAGATCAAAGATCTCGGCGCCGCCATCGATCTCCTGCCTACCCTCGCCACCATGGCCGGGATTCCCGTAGTCAGTAAGAATCCCTTGGATGGGATCGATCTCTCTCCGGTGATTACTCAGGCTCAAGCAGAGCTTCCCTCACGCCTTATCTTTAATTCCTGGAGGGGCCGTGTCAGTGTGAGGACGCCTCAATACAGGCTCGATCACACCGGACGACTCTACGATATGCTCAAGGATCCCGGTCAGAAAACCGATATCTCTAAGCAAGAAACTCAAACCGCCGCCCGCTTAAAGAATGCGGCCAATAATTGGGAGATCGAAGTTCTTTCCTATCTCCCCAAAGAAGACAAACGTCGTTTTCCAGTGGGTCATCCGAATTTCCTTTATACACAATTACCTGCCCGCGACGCCATCATTCACGGCAATCTCAAACGATCCAACCGCTTTCCCAATGATTCGTATTTCACCAATTGGACGAGCACTACGGATCGAATTACTTGGAACGTTGATGTGCTCACAAGCGCGGTTTATGAAGCAACTCTCTACTACACTTGTCCGAAAGAGGCGATTGGCACTGAAATTCAGCTAAGTGCACACTCGCCCTACCATACACCCGCGATTTATCACCTCTCGGGAAAAACTGCGGCCTTTCATCAGTTGCCTTCGACAATACTCACGACGACCATCTCCGAATCACACGATCCCTCCATTCGAGGTGGTGAACACGATCGCGTCACCAGAATGGAATCTTATGTGAAGGACTTCAAAGCCCATACGATGGGCAGGATTCGTCTCAACCACGGGAATAATGTAAGGCTCACTTTGCAAGCCCCGTACATACCTGAAGGAAGAGCGATTGATTTCCGGCTTTTGATGCTAACGCGCGTCCAAGAGTAAAGTGGACACTTGGTGGGGGTGACTCTTCATTCGCCCCCCAGCTTGCAATTTTCCCATCACGCATTTGACACCTCCCCCTCCGCAGGCCAGAGGAGTGAGGATGCAGATTCAGATTGCGGTCATGGACTTCGGGTCGCAGTACTCCCAATTGATTGTGCGTCGCGTGCGCGAACTCGGATACTTTGCCAAACTCTACCAGCCGGAGGGCTTGGCGACCGTGGGCAAGCCCGCCGCAGTGATCTTGTCAGGAGGACCGCGTAGCACGCTGGATGAAGACGCGCCGGATATCGATTACGATTACCTGCGCGGCTTAGGAGTTCCGGTACTTGGCATTTGCTACGGCATGCAGCTTCTGAACCTGAAAACGGGTGGTCAAGTCGCGCCCAGCCATTCCCGTGAGTATGGACCGGCAGAACTTCGGCCGTGCATCAGCGAAGGACTCATGGCGGGTCTCTCTTCTTCTTCCCAGATCTGGATGAGCCACTCCGACACAGTGAGTGCTCTAGCAGAAGGCACCAAGGTCCTCGCCAAGAACCAAGAAGACGTCCCCGTCGCGCTACAATGGGACGAGCATCTCCTTGGCATTCAGTTTCACCCCGAAGTCACGCACAGCCATGAGGGTACCAAAGTGCTAGAGAATTTTCTCAAACTGTGCCATGAGCCGCCACGCTTTGAGATGCAATCGTTCCGCGATGAAACGGTGAAAGCGCTGCGCGAGAAAGTCGCCGGACGCCAAGTCATTTGCGGCGTCTCTGGGGGCGTGGATTCTACCGTACTGGCCGTATTGCTCAAAGAAGCGGAAGTCGATGTGCACCCGATCTTTGTCGATCACGGCTTGGTTAGGAAAGACGAGGGCGACGAGGTCGTCGCGAATTTCAATCAGTTAGGCATCGACGTGAAACGTGTGGATGCGAAGGAGCAGTTCTTAGCACGATTGCAAGGAATCACAGAACCAGAAGAGAAACGCCGGCGCATTGGAGACTTGTTTATCGATGTCTTCTGGGATGCGGCGAAGAATGTCGAATTGTTAGCACAAGGCACGCTCTACCCCGACGTGATTGAGAGCGCGACCAGCGGCTCCATTGCCTCGCGCATCAAGACCCACCACAACCGGGTGGACCGGATTCTGGAACTGCAGGAAGAGGGCCGCGTCTTGGAACCCCTGGCAGAACTCTTCAAAGACGAAGTGCGTGAGTTAGGCAAGACGTTAGGCATTCCCCACGCTATGCTTTACCGGCATCCCTTTCCCGGACCCGGGCTCGCCGTGCGTATTCCCGGTGAAATCACTGAATCCAAGCTCAGCATCGTTCAAGAGGCGGACGCCATCTTTATCGGCAAGCTCCGGCAACACGAGTGGTATGATCGCGTGTGGCAGGCCTACGCAGCGCTTCTCCCAGTGAAGACGGTCGGTGTGAAGGGCGATGAACGCTCCTACGAATACGCCATTTCGCTCCGCGCGGTGATCAGCGAGGACGCCATGACCGCGGACTGGGTGGAGCTTCCTTACCAGCTTCTGCGCGAAGCTTCGAATGAGATCTTGAACAATGTCAAAGGCGTCAATCGTGTTCTCTACGATATCTCGACCAAGCCTCCGGCAAGCATCGAACTCGAATAACGTGGGTACCAACCGCTTCCGTCAGCTCAACGCCCTTGCCTATCCGTTAGCACGCTCTGTGCTGTTCTGCATGGATGCCGAACGCGCCCATCATCTCACGCTAAAAGGTCTATCACTCATTCAGGATTCCGCGCTTGCGGCCTTTCGTGAGGATACCTTTGCCCCGGGCAAGCCTCTGGAGGTGATGGGACTGAAATTTCCCAATCGGTTAGGTTTGGCCGCCGGTCTCGATAAAGGCGCCACCTGTATCGATGGCTTTGGTGCGCTTGGCTTCGGCCACATTGAGGTGGGCACCCTCACGCCGCGCCCGCAACCCGGTAACCCCAAGCCACGCCTCTTCCGCCTGAAAACGGCCGAAGCCGTGATCAACCGCATGGGCTTCAATAACCCGGGCATCGATGACGCCCTCACACGTATCCAGAAACGCCGTTTTCCCGGCGTGCTAGGGATCAACATCGGCAAGAACTTCGACACGCCTAACGAAAAGGCAGTCGATGACTACGTTTATGGCTTGCGCCAAGCCTACGGACATGCGGACTACGTAGCGGTCAATTTATCCTCACCAAACACCAAAGCCCTCCGTGAATTGCAGTTCGTCGACCAATGCCGGCCATTGCTGGAGGCTTTGTTGGAAGAGCGGCGACGCTTGTCTCAAGAGCATTCCAAGCATTGCCCCATCGCCGTGAAAGTCGCCCCTGATCTTGAGGAAACGCACGCCCGGCAGCTCGCTGATCTCTTTGCCGATCTCAAACTGAATGCAGTCATCGCCACCAACACCACGCTTGCGCGCGAGCCCGTCGCCGGTCTGAAGCAGGCGAACGAAGCGGGTGGTCTGAGTGGCCGCCCCTTGCGGGAAAAGGCAACGGAGGTAATTTCATGGTTTCATGATCAGTTAGGCGATGCGCTTCCCATCATCGGCGCTGGTGGGATTTCCTCGGCTGCCGATGCCCAGGAGAAACTGGATGCCGGAGCCACCCTCATCCAAATCTACACCGGATTCATCTACAACGGCCCAGCACTCATTGAAGACATTCTAAGGTTGGACGGATGATCCCCTCTCTTGAGTTTCTGGCCATTCTCTCCGGAGCCACATTCGGCATTCTGCTAGCGCGCAGCCAAGGCATGGACTTCGCCGGCGCTTTCACATTGGCTCTCGTCACCGCCTTTGGCGGCGGCACGATTCGTGATCTTCTGCTAGACAGACATCCCATCTTCTGGATCGGTGAGGCCCGATACGCGGTGATTGTTTTCTGTCTGGTGCTCGCGACTTCCTTTGTGCGGACGTTGTCGGCTTCGATCGAACGCTACCTCAACCTCCCCGATGCAATGGGCCTCGGTCTTTATGCAATTGCCGGCACCGGTTATGCGATAGCCATGGAAACGCCAGTGTTCGTCGCTGTTTTGTTAGGCGTGGTCACAGGAATCTTCGGCGGCATCATTGGTGACGTCATCTGCAACCGGATTCCCAGCGTGTTCCGGCCATCTTCGCGGCTTTATGCCACCTGCGCCTTTGTGGGATGTTGGGTCTTCGTCCTACTTCGCTCTTTCGAGTTCAGCGAAGCCTTTGCTGCTCCCATTGGAGTCGTTGTCGTGGTTGCTCTGCGTCTAGGCGCCCTGCGTTGGGATTGGCGACTCCCCGGTTATCAAACCGAAAGTTAGTTCGACGTCGAAGCCAAAGCAGGGCAGGATCCACACGATGAAGACTAATGATGTTGACCAGTTAGGAAGGCGCCAGTTTTTAAAAGGGGCGGGGCTTATCGGAACATCGGCTATTCTAACCCACTGGCCTGCTTGGGCTCAGCACCATGGGAAACCATTGCGGTTCGGCGTGATTGCGGATGTGCACAAAGACATCATGCACGACGCCGATCAACGCCTAACAACCTTTGTCAACGCAATGCGCGAAGCCGACGTGGATTTCGTAGTTCAGTTAGGCGATTTCTGTGTGCCCAAGGATGCCAACCAAGAATTTCTTGATATTTGGAACACATTCACCGGCCCGCGATATCACGTGATCGGCAATCACGACACCGATGGCGGTTATCAACGTGAACAAACCGTGAAGTGGTGGGGAATGCCGTCGCGATACTATGCTTTCGATCGAGGTGGCGTGCGGTTTATCGTCCTTGATGGCAATGACAAACCCGAAGATCACGCTGGCGGCTACCCACGTTACATCGCTGAAGATCAGTTAGACTGGTTGCGGCAGGAACTCGGGGGCACCAAACTTCCTGTCATTATCCTCAGTCACCAGAGCTTGGAACGCGAAGACCAAGGCGGTGTGCAGAATGGAGATGAGGTTCGCAAGATCTTGGAAGAGGCCAACGCCAAAGCCGGCCGCCGCCAGGTGATCGCTTGTTTCTCCGGTCATCATCATCGGGATTATGTGAGGCAGATCCGTGACATCGTTTATCCCCAAATCAACAGCGCCTCCTACTATTGGGTTGGAGGAGATTATCAACGGATCCGCTACAGTGAAGAAATCGATAAGGCCCATCCTTACATCAAATATACTGTGCCTTACAAAGATCCCATTTACGCCATCGTGACCATCGATCACGCTCAAGGCTATTTACGCATCGAGGGAAAACGCAGCACTTTCGTTGGACCAGCACCTTGGGAGATCGGCCGGGATCGCGACCACTGGGATGCGGCCACCCTCAAGCCGGGCATTTCGGATTGGAAGATGCCCATTTGAGCCCGTGCTGGACAAGTTGTAAGAACGGATGTTATAATCTCGGCATGGTCCAGAAACTGAAAGTCACGCGAATCGGTAACTCCGTCGGCATTGTGCTGCCTAAGGAACTCCTGGCCAAACTACGCGTGGAGAAAGGTGATACCATCACCGTCACGGAGACGCCGGATGGCCTGCATCTTTCGCCGTGGGATGAAGAATTCGCCAAACAAATGGAAATCGCTGAACAGGTAATGAGGGAGGATCGCGATATTCTACGGAAATTAGCGCAATGAACGAACCCGTTTGGATCACCAAAGAGATTGCGCTTGCCCTTCATCGGCGTCAACTCGCCGAGCACGGTGGCGGAGACGGCATTCGAGATGAATCTCTGTTAGAATCAGCGCTGACTCGTCCGCAGCATCTCTATGCCTACGGAAGTCCACCTCCTGACATATGTGCTTTGGCAGGCGCGTATGCGTTTGGAATCGCTAAGAATCATCCTTTTGTCGATGGCAACAAACGAACGGCCTATGTGATGATGCGCTTATTTCTCATTCGAAATGGACACGACCTCTCCGCAACCAAGGAAGATCGTTACTATGCAACCCTTGCCCTCGCCGCCGGCGAGCACACTGAAGAATCCTTCGCTACCTGGTTGAGAGAGAACTCCGGACCACTCGAGGATTGATTCGGGGATTGACAGACGAGTTCCGGTTCCATGGCATGGAGATATGAAAGCGCTCTCCATCCTATCAATCTTATCACTTCTTTCCGGTCTATTCGTCTTCGCAGATCATCATGAAAGCAAGACGGCTGCAGCAAGCCCATCCAAGAGTGCGGGAAATCGTGTTTTTGAAATGCGCACCTATTACACCAATCCAGGAAAGCTTGAAGCGCTGCACACGCGTTTTCGCGATCACACCAATGGGCTCTTTGTGAAACACGGCATGTCTTTGGTCGGTTATTGGGTGCCAAATGATCAAGAAGATGTGTTAGTTTACATCTTGGCCTATCCGTCCATGGAAGCTCGGGAGATATCCTGGCAAGCCTTCATGGCGGATCCGGTGTGGAAGAAGGCCTGGGCAGACTCCAAAGTCGATGGACCACTGGTCAAGAAAGTGGAATCACAGTATCTCAGCGCCACGAACTACTCCCCTATTCAGTAAGTTTGTGAGAACACTTCTTCTCATTGCCGCGTTATGGATCGCCGGCGGCTCATCGCTGGTAGCCGAGGAAATTCGTTATGCGATCGCCATCCATGGAGGCGCTGGATCCTCTCCCGAACGATTCACGGCGGAACAGAACGCCGCTCGTCACGCGAGCCTGAAACGCGTCTTGGAAGCGGGCGTCAAGATACTCAAAGAAGGCGGCACGAGCCTGGATGCCGTGGAAGAAGTCGTACGGTTGTTAGAAGATGATCCCTTGTTCAATGCCGGTAAAGGAGCGGTTTTGAATGCTAAGGGAGGCTGCGAACTTGATGCCTCCATCATGGATGGCAAGACGTTAGGCTGCGGCGCCGTGGCCGGCGTCACGGTGGTAAAGAATCCAATTGCTCTTGCGCGAAAGGTCATGACCGAAACGCGGCATGTGCTCTTGTCAGGCCCAGGAGCGAATACCTTTGCCGAGGAACAGAAGGTTCCGCTCGTGGAGAATGCCTATTTCATCACGGAAGACATGCAGAAGTCCTGGGAACGCGTGCAGAATCGGCTTCAGGAGAAAAAGTCCGCTGAATCTAGAGGCACGGTCGGCTGTGTCGCGCTGGACTCACATGGCAATCTCGCCGCCGCGACGTCGACGGGCGGTTTGATGAACAAGAAGTTTGGACGTGTGGGGGATTCACCCATTGTCGGCGCCGGTACTTACGCTGCCAATGACACTTGTGCGGTTTCATGCACGGGAACCGGTGAAGAATTCATTCGCCGCGCGCTGGCCTACGACGTGGCGGCGCAGATGCGTTACGCCAATCGGCCAGTCGATGCGGCGGTGAAAGAGATCCTCACACAGAAGCTGAAGCCCAATGTGGGCGGCATCATCGCGGTCGATAAGAACGGCGTCATCACCATGCAGTTCAACACGGGCGGCATGCCGCGCGCCGCCGCCGATTCCACGGGCCGTTTCGAAGTGATTTGGCCAGGTGGTGAGGATTAGCTTGTGCCTGGGAATAAAATCACTCACTCACGCGAACGGCATCGATATACCAACCCGCACCGTTGGGTAGCGCATCATCACTGAGGAATTCGAACTCGATGATCACGGATTGTCCTAACGCTTCACTCGGTAGACGAGTGATCGCGCGACGCCAGTTGGGGCCACTCAATTCGCCGGTAAACAGAAAGAGTTGCTCGCGGATGGGCGTGCCATCAGCGCTCAGAACATTGACTTGACCGCCTTCGGGATCGTCGGCTTCCAGGTAGAACCAGAATTCCAAGTTGGGCCTCACAGCTTGACTGAGATCAATGACAGGACTGCGCAAAGTGATGCGTGCGTCATTCCCGTAGTCTCCTTCGAGATTGGTGGCGTAAATCTGGTCGCCCTCGTATGCGCTGCCGGGACCGCTCGCGGGCGCTCCCACTTGCCACTGCGTGCTACCCGAGTCCCCTTCTTTGACACCAGCTTGCCAACCCTCCGCGCCATTCTCAAATCCGGTCGCCAGATAGGCGGGAGGCTCGGCTTGGGCAATTCGGTAAAACGATCGTCTCAGAGGCGAGTTGGTATCCCTGTATGATAGGACACCCTCAGCAGCGCCGCCTTCTGGATAGCTTGTCTCTAACATCGTCCAATCATCTCGTAAGTTTTCGGAGCGCTCGATGATGTAGCTTTGGCTCTCCGACGCGTCCCACGTGATCTGGAAATCAGTTTCAACCAAGTTAACGGAAGTGATGATGATAGGACTAGCATCCGTATCCACCACAAGCGACACGCCACCGATCGCGTCGCGGGTGGTGGGACCGTCTTTCTCTAACAAATAAAGAGCGTTGGCACCAGCCTCCGCACCGAAGACTTCAAACGACGCGTTGATTCCTGCCTCAAACCAAAGGAAACGAATCGGGTAGGTCCCTGCTTCCAAAGTGATCTCGCCCACGGTACGATTATTTCCCACCAGACAATCGCAGGCGATGCGCTCTGAGCTTTCACCCACTGCACCACCCGAAGCATCTTGCACGATACGGTCAAACGTTTGACCGGGAAGTTCTAAAAACCCACCGTCATCTCCTTGAAAGCCTAGCCAATAGGTGCCGGTCTCAGGAATCACAAGAGTCGCCTCGCCAGAAACAACGAAATGATCATCACCCTAGTCGGTATTGGTTGGAAACGGCTGATCACCTTCGATGCTACCCGCGTTGGCTCCGTCAGATTCCGGATCATTGAAATTGATCGCATCCACCGTGCTGGATACCGTCACTTGGTCAATCTGTGTTAGAGCAGTATCCAAGTTATCCACCGTGCCGCCGCTCCCTGGCTGCGTCGCTTTGACAGTCCATCCGTCGCTTGTGATCGATGGCACGAGGAAGCGCTCTTGCAAAGGCGCTTCGCCGATGAGACGCCACTCACTGGTGTCACTATCTTGCTCGTAGGCGCCGGGCGCCGCATAAACCTCGAGAAAATCATTCCCGATCCCGTCCCACGTGATGACCTCGATCGGATAAACGCCCGCTGGCAGATTCCTGAGAATACCACGCGTGTTACTATCATCCGTACCACTAGCAAAGCCCATTACGGAGGGATTGATGCTGTCTAGTTGGCCCGCGCCGTGAACGCTCGAGAATTCAGCACCCGCAACACGCAAAGCGAAGCCATCATCACTATGGACTCCAATGGTCCAATCACCTGTTTCCGGAATCCGCATCAATCCTTTGGCTACCACGACGTAGCCATCGGTTGCCATATCCAATACAGGATCTTCTTGCGCTGGGTAAGCCAGGTCATTGTAAAAGATCCCGCCCTTTCATATATAAAAGCACATTACTTTTCAATAAAAAGCGCTTGCGGTGGTTGGAGGGTGTGGTTATGAGTGGGGCATGAAGCCGCGTAAGATGTTGATTCGTTCGTCAGAGACAGGTTTGGAGGGGCAGTATTTTCATGTGCTTTCGCGAGTTGTGGACCGGAGGTTTGTGTTTGCAGAGGAGGAACGGGAGTTCTTTCGGGTGTTGCTTCGTCAGGTTGAAGCGTTTTCTGGAGTGGAGGTGATTACTTGGACGATGTTATCCAATCATTTTCACATTGTGGTGCATATCCCAGAAAAGGTGGAGGATTTGCCGGAGGACGTTCTCTGGGAGCGTTTGAACGCTTTGTACTCGCGTGAGGAGATTCAGGAGATTCGCGCAACGATGAAATTGATTCCGAAATTGACGCCGGGCTTGGCTGGGCAGCATCTGTTGCGGGATTACCGGCAGAAGTTTATTCGGCGGATGCACGATTTGAGTGAGTTCATGAAGACACTCGTACAGCGTTTTACACTTTGGTTTAATAAGCGGCATCAACGTGTGGGAAGGCTCTGGGAATCACGGTTTAAAAGTGTGTTAATCGAAGGGGAGTGGGATCCCTTGATGAGTGTAGCGGCTTATGTGGATTTGAATGCCGTGCGCGCGGGCATCGTCGCGGACCCGAAGGATTACCGGTGGTGCGGGTATGCGGAGGCCGTTGCGGGAAAATCCGTGGCTCGAAAAGGGTTAGGGCAACTGTTGTTAAAAGAAGCCCAGGCTTCAGGAGAAGCGATGGATTGGCGAGTCGTTGGGCGTGAATACCGCAAAGTGTTATTTGGCATAGGCGAAGAGAGGGTCGATGTTTCATCCGGCGAGGTGACGCGACGTGGCATCCCAGCGGCGTCTGTGATCGAGGTGATCAGGGCACGCGGTCAACTCACGCGACCGCAACTGTTGCGTTGCCGCCTGCGGTATTTCACTGATGGATTGGTGATTGGTTCCAGGGCGTTTGTTGAAGGTTTCTTTGAAGAGAAGCGGGAGTATTTCAGTGAAACCCGGAAGGCAGGCTCGCGACGGATGCGGGGTGGTGATTGGGGAGATTTGAAGAGTGGCCGTGATTTGCAGCGTGTTCCGATTCAGGTGGCCGGTTCGTAGCCCCTTCAGGCGTTCGGAAATGGCGGGACTAGGACCACACCACGGCAGGCGGTTGATTTCACGGTATCCTGGTCGAACATGGGGACTCGGGCCTTGAACCAAGCCCTCCCCAACACGAACCTGAACTAGAGGCTGAACAATATGAATGACTCACAAGTGATCGATCCAGAGACCGGGACGGCAGACCTGAAAAGCCAGGCCGTGCATGCGGCAGAAGAACTGCGTTCCGCGGCTGCCGCGCGGGCCAACCAGTTGAAACAGTCGGTTCAGGAGCAGGCCGAAAACATCTCCGAATCCGCGACGGAGAAAGCGCAGCAGTTCAAGGACGTGGCCGAGACCGGCTGGGAAGACGCCAAAATCAAGGCTCAGGATCTCATCCAGGAAGGTGAAGCTTACGTGCGCGAGAATCCGGGGAAATCCGTCATCACCGCGCTGGGCGTGGGTTTTGTCCTGGGCCTGCTTTTCCGGCGATAGCGTCCCGTGCTGGGGCTTGACCCAAGTAGGTTTCGGTTTCAGCCTTGACTGGCGTGGACTCTCCCGAAGGCGCCCCCCATTCCCAAGAGCCTCAGCGAGAAGGTCTTGCCCGCCGATTTCGCAGTATCTTGCGGGGAGGCATCTTGTATCTCCAGGCGCGACAGCGCTTATTCATCATCGAGGCTGTCGAAGCCACGGCTTTCCTGGTCAATCGCGGCACACGAGCCGTTTTAGCGCTGTTCTTTCTCGCGTTCGGCTACGCCCTGCTGCTTGCCGGCGGGATCCTTTTCTTATCACGGCTCCTTCCCATGCCCTGGTGGTTTCTTTGCCTGATCCTCGCCCCACTCCATCTTCTTCTCGGATGGCTGTTCCTGCGGGCAGCGCGTCGGCGTCCCGAAACGCCATTGTTTGAAGAATCCCGGAATGAGCTTAGAAAAGACCGTGACTGGCTCTCGAACTCCAACGAACCCTGGTGGTGAATAAGCTCGAATTGATAGCTCAGCTCGATAGCGCCCGATGGCAGCTGAGCCGGGATTTCCGGGCGGCGAGCGAGGAGCTGGGTGACCAGTTTTCTGTCAAAACGCAGCTCCAGAAATCGATCAAGCGTCAACCCTCGGCCTGGGGTGTCGGGGCGGTGGCGGCGGGATTCGCTATCACCCGCCTTGTCTTCCGGAAAAAATCTCCTGGAAATGATAAAAAGGCTTCCTATCGGCGGCCGCGCTCGATATTTCCCTCGGTGAAACGGACCCTCGCAAAGACCATAATTTTAGCGTTTGAACCGGTGGTCGCGACTATGATAAAGGATCACTTCTCTAAAAGCTCCCGCAATCCTTCCAAGACCAACTCACATGTCTGAAACCGTTAAGCCTCTCGACCACGTCGATAACTACCTCAAAATCGGCCAGGATTACGAAGCCTCCGATATCCACCTGCCGGTGAATAGCCAGCCGCACTGGCGGCGATTTGGAAGTCTCACCCCCATCTGGGAAGATTCTGAACGCCTCACCGCAAATGATACCGAACGTCTCGCCAAGAGCTTCCTAGGCCCTAACGAACTCAAGCGCCTCGAAAGCCGCGGGGATGTCGACTTCGCCTACGCCAACGACTTTGGGAGATTCCGCGCCAGCGTGGTCCGCCAACGACTGGGCTACGACATGGCCTTCCGTATCATCAACACGCAAGTCCGTTCCATGGATGATCTGCAGCTTCCACAGTCTCTCAAGCCTCTCACCCAGTATCACAACGGCCTAGTGCTCGTCACAGGTTCTGTTGGTTGCGGAAAGTCCACCACTCTCGCCGCGATGATTGATGAGGTGAACCAATCACGACAGGACCACATCATCACCCTTGAGGATCCAATCGAATACATTTTCGAATCAAAAACCTGCCACGTGAACCAACGCGAGGTGCACACGCACACGGAGTCTTTCGCCACGGCGCTTCGTGGATCGTTGCGAGAAGATCCAGACGTGATCATGGTTGGTGAGATGCGCGACCTGGAAACCATTCAGTTGGCCATCACCGCGTCGGAAACGGGACACCTCGTTCTAGGTACCCTTCATACGGGTAATGCGGCGCGGACTCTCGACCGGGTACTCGACGTCTTTCCAGTCGACCAACGAGACCAGATTCGTATCATGGTAAGTGAATCCCTGCGTGGCATTGTCAGTCAGGCTTTGATTCCCCACGTGGATGGCAATTCTCGAGTGCTCGCTTTGGAATACTTGGTCAACACCCCAGCGGTCTCCAACTGTATTCGAGAAGGTAAGACTTTCATGCTCTCAGGCATCATGCAAACGGGAAAAAATGTGGGCATGATCACCATGGATGATTCCTTGAAAGACCTTTATAACAAAGGCCACATTTCCCAGGAAGAGTGCATGAGCCGTGCCAATGACCAAATTGAAATGCGTAAGCACTTCGACATATAGGTTTTCCCACCTCACACTTTCAACAAATTAGTTAGGCAAATCACTCATGGCCATTATTGATCAATATCTCCAACTCTTGGTAGAACAAGGCGCCTCCGACCTTCACCTCAGTCAGGGCCAGCCTCCCAAGATGCGTTTGCATGGAAACATCATCCATATTGCGGATGAGGTTCTTACAGATGAAGTCATCAAACCCATGTTAGAGGAAATCTGCGATCCCAAGGCATGGGAACGCTATCAAGAACGCGGCGATCTAGACTTCGCTTACGAGATGGATGAGGAATCGCGTTTCCGGTGCAACTATCTCAAGCAAAGTCACGGAGCAGCCGCTGTTTTCCGATTGATTCCCACGAAGATCGCTACCCTTGAGCAACTTGGGATTCCCTCCGTGGTCCGTGAGTTCGGCCATCTTCGCAGCGGTCTGGTGCTCGTCACGGGACCCACTGGTTCTGGCAAATCTACCACTCTAGCGGCGCTCATAGACTACATTAATACCAACTTTGCCCGCCACATCATCACGGTGGAAGAGCCCATTGAGTTTGTTCATTCTAACAAGCGATCTATTATTACCCAACGAGAGGTCCCCATCCAGACGCCCACGTTTGCGGATGGTCTTCGCGCAACTCTGCGTGAGGATGCCGACATTGTTCTCGTGGGGGAGATGAGAGATCTGGAAACCATCTCTCTCGCCCTGACCGCTGCAGAAACGGGCTTGTTAGTATTTGGCACCTTGCATACGAACAACGCTCGCAAGACGGTCGACCGTATCATTGACGTTTTCCCCTCAGATCAACAGTCTCAAGTTCGCACGATGTTAGCGGCTTCTCTGCAAGGTGTGGTGGCCCAGCTCCTGTGCAAGCGGTGTGACACTGGTGGCCGTTGCGCGGTGAACGAGATCTTGGTCTCCACTCCTGCGGTGGGCGCCGTTATCCGTGAAGGAGCGACTCAGAAACTCTATGACGTAATCACCGGTGGTAAATCCCGCGGAATGATCTTCATGGACGAAGCGATCAATGAGAAGCTGCAGGCCGGAATGATCTCGCCCAAGGAAGCCTACATGAAGGCGATCGATAAAAACCGCTTCAAGGATTTATTATCTCCTGACGACGCAGCTCTCGGGCATGCTTCAGGGGCTGCGATGGACGAAGCGAGTTAGGATCGCAGTAACCTTTCTATGGCTAACTCTAACGGAATCATCGTCAATGGCGATGTCATTTCGTGTGGAGAGGTTTTTCCGAAAGCCACGCTAGAAATTCAAGACGGGCGCATCCATGCTCTGCATCAGGAGAGCCGTGGCGCGCCGGATCTCCCCGTCCTTTGGGACGCAACCGAATGTCAAGTCCTACCGGGCTTCATCGATATCCACACACACGGGGCCGCCGGCCGGGATGTCTGCGATGGCAGGCCGGGCGCGCTTCGTGAGATCGGCCGGGCTAAGATTCGCGAGGGCGTCACCACTTTCCTTCCCACGACGCTAACACTTGCCAAGGAAGACTTGCGAAGGGCCGCGACCCACGCGGCCGACTACATGCGTGAGCCGGAATTCGCCAAGGCGCCCCGCCTTCATATCGAGGGGCCTTACATCAATCCCAAGGCCGTCGGCGCTCAGAACCCCGCATTTGTTAGACCGCCTAACATTGAAGAGATTCTCACCCTGAATGAGATCGCGCCCGTGGGAATCGTCTCTCTGGCTCCGGAACTCGAGGGCAGCCTTGAGTTTATTGCGCAAATGAAAGAGCGAGCGATCACCACCTCGATCGCGCACACCGCAGCGACCTACGATCAAGTCCGCGCGGCGAGAGAAGCCGGTGCGACTCACTTGACTCACTACTGCAACCAGATGACGCCGATCCATCATCGCGAAATCGGCGTGGTGGGTGCAGCGTTGTTAGACGACGAGGTGATGATCGAGATGATCTGCGACCGGATTCATCTGTGTGATGAAATGATTCAGTTAGTCCTGAAACATCGGGACCTAGCCAATCTCATGCTCGTGACGGATTCTGTGGCGCCTTCGTGGATGCCGGAAGGACCATTTGAAATTGGTGGTCTGAAAGGCGAGGTGAAGGATGGGGCTGCCCGTCTTTCTTCGGGAGCCTTGGCTGGCAGCACCTTACGTTTTCACCACGCTCTTCGCAACGTCGCGAGCGTAACCGGAAAATCCGTAGCTGAACTTAGTGCGCTAGCCGGTGCCAATCAGGCGCGCTCGCTTGGATTAGAGGGCTTGGGCGAGATCCGTGAAGGTTACGCCGCCGACTTGGTGGTGTTAGACGGACAATGCGAACCAAAGGCAGTGTTTGTGAATGGAGAGAACCTTCTCCCCGACGCGAACGCGGCAGCATGCTGATCGGCTTTATCGTCGCGGATTCGCTAG
This sequence comes from Verrucomicrobiales bacterium, assembly GCA_965224685.1. Taxonomy (GTDB): domain Bacteria; phylum Verrucomicrobiota; class Verrucomicrobiia; order Verrucomicrobiales; family DEV007; genus CBDDAB01. The sequence goes on from CBDDAB010000016.1 coordinate 135,837, forward strand.
AAAGCTCTTGAGGGTCTAACGGCGGCGCGCACGCCGGCCAGCTAAAAGCATCAGCCCGCCGAACATGAGTAACGATGTGGATGGTTCCGGGACGGCGACAACTAAGAATCCTCCGTTCCCGGATCCTCCGAAATCATTGCGATCAGCTTGGCGAACGAATCCAACCGCATCGATCTCATACTCGTTGAGGGGAGAAATAGGATCCTCGATTTGAAGCGTAATGGTCGCCGGTGATCCTGCCGCAGGATTGCCACCTGAACCGGGAGTGTAGTCCACACCACTAAGATGAAACCATTGAAACGTGCTATCACCTCCGAAGATCGTCGCCGTTCCTGCGGCATCCGCCTGCGGGACGCTAAGGGCTGGATTGGCCAAATTAGGCTCCCTCAACCTGACAAAGGCCGTGTAAGTGACGTTCTCAGAGAACACGACCGTGTAGGAAACATTGCCCATATCGTTCTGAGGCGTCCTTGCAATCAAGACATCCCCTACGGAGCCAGCCGTCCCAGGCGACATCAAATCAAACTTGGAACCATTGTTCGCCGCATCGTTCAGCGTGCCGATCTCCGCCTCCCAGGCAACGAAGTTGGTTTCGGTTTGAACGATCGTCGCCCCCACGGCCGAAATGATTGTTAGCAGCAGAAGCGTCAGACTTGCGAGAACATGCATAATAGAATTCTACGGGAGATTATCAGAAATAACCGTGTTTTGAGGGGGACTTCAACTAGATTCTGATGGGCAAGCGGCCCCAACCACGCCTTGATCTTACTTTTGAGAAATTCTTCTACTTGGCTGGCTCAGGAGCTAGGCGAGGGGGCGCTACAGGCGCTGGTCCATCTGGATTAGCCGGTGGGAGCGGTATCCTGAACTGCCATTGCCCGTCCTTCCACCCGGCAATGCGGCCGATCACGGTTCTAAACTCTTCGGGGATGTCGTTCGCTGAGCGGACAGCTTGATCAACGACTGCTTCGCCATCTCCTTTCTTCACCTTTAAGAAGGCCGAACCATTGTGAGAGGTGAGGAGGAAAGTGTGCCCTTCGTGCGTGACTTTGATCGTCCGGTTGGTTACCCGGAATTTCGCCTGACCGGCGGTCACCGTCATGGGGCTCACCGGGGGAGCGGCATCCAAAGTAGTCTCGGTTTGCGTGGATTCGCCTTTTCTAAGATAGGTCAGGCTGACCACATCACCCACCTCGCGGTTCTGAATCAAAACCTCGAGTTGCCGTGGGAGAATCAGCCACTGGTCCTCCAATCGGGTGAGCACATCACCGATCTCAATCCCCGCCGTATCCGCAGGGCTCCCGGGAATGACGAATTGGACGTCGAGCCCGATATTCGGCTGGAGCCCTAGGACTTCCGCACGGGAGACGGGGACCTCGGCAACAGCCACGCCCAGGCGGGGGAAGTCCGTTCTCTCAGGCTTCGGAGGCGGCGTTTCCCCAGGAAGTTGCGGCCGGGGAGTCGGCCTTTCTTCACGCCCGTCTTGGGCGAGTGAAGCGGTGCCTGCCAGTCCGGAGAGAGCGAGCAACAAGCTCCACACGACCGGCTTCATGGGTATCAAAAGGTTTTAACCTGTTGGTCGACTTCGGCTTCGCGTGAGATGCTGTCTTCAACCTGCATACCGTTTAAGTCCCAAAAGTACATATCCACCTTCTCGATCTTAAGCGTCTCGATGGGAATCTGTTCCTCGTTCAGCCGGACATCACCTTGCCGCCGCATTTCCTGGCTGATGGGCACGGCTTGAATGGGCGTGAGCTCCACTTCCTTCTTGGTGGGATTGACCTGAACGGACGTGTCCGCAGCGGGCGGCCTAATGAGGAGAGCGGAGAGGCCCACGAGGGCGGCCAGAACGGCGGCCACCTTAAAAACCGGGACAAATTCCCGCCACTGCGGCACGGAGATCACTTTCTCGTCCTGTGGCGCTGCCAAATTTGTGGTTATCCGATCTACCAAACTCGCTGAGGGTGCCGAGGGCTGGAGCTGGAGCAAGATCTTCTCCAGTTGAGGATCATCTGGATGGTCTTCCGTGAGCACGGAGGTCGTAGCCGAAACAAGCTCGGGGTCGACAGCGCTGGGGGAGAGCGCTTCGAGAGCTTGTTCAAGCTCGAGCTCCATCGGCTCGGATTGGTTGGGGCTGGATTTCATGGGGTCTGAGGCGAGAGAGAGGAGGACCCTAATTCTTTTCGGAGTCCTTGTAGTGCATAGCGATATCGAGAGGCAACTGTGTTTATCGAAATGCCCTGCATATCCGCAATCGCTTGAAAAGTTTGGTCGCCCCAGACCTTGAGAGACAGCACTTCCTGATATTTGGGAGGCAGCCGCTTGATTGCCGCTTCGAGCCTGGCGTTGCGTTCTTGCGTCTCCAAGTCGGATTCGAACCACTGCACATCATCCTGATCTTCATGCGCTAACTCCTCGCGCTGATGCCGGCGTTGATTCTTGCGGGCCAGATCGATGGCACAGCGGCGAATGGAGGTGAAGGCGAAGGGAAGATTGGGCAAACCGAGATCCGGTTCTTTGTGCGCCGTATTCCACATGCGGACGAAGGCATCTTGCAGAACGTCTTCTGCATCAGACTCGCTCCGCGTCTGCTGGCGGGCGTAGAGCAACAGCCTGGAAGCGTGATCCTCAAACCAATTTTTCCATTCCTGGGGATCCAGTTCAGCAAGCATGTTGGGGGCAGTCTGTGGGCGAGAACAATCTCTTAGCGTCTCCGGGAGCGCGTCTCGTCTAATTCATGCCTCGGAACCCGCGCCGAAGCAGATCAAGTGCGAATCCGTCCTAATGAAGAGGCACCCACCACCAAGGGCGGGCGTGGCATCGATGGCACCTTCTATCTCGCCTTTGGATACTGATCTGAAAGCCCGCTCCGCAGCAAAGACATGGTAGTCACCATCACGGCCTAACACATAGATATTGCCATTGATACACACCGGCGAGGCAAAGCATTTCCTAACCAAACGCTCGCGCCACAACATCTCTCCCGTCTTCACATCCGTGCACGTGCCAATGCCGCCATCGTTAACCAGAAAAAGTAAGCCATCTTTACCAATGCCCGTGGGCACGTAAGGCAGCTGTTTGGTGAGTTGGTGAGATGCTTTCGCCGCCGCATCCCCATTGGGTAGCTGCAAGAGGAGGCTCTGCCGGTCACCGGCGCCGTTCCCGCAGGAAGCAAAGAGAAACTCGCCGTCAACCAGGATAGGCGAGGCCACGGACCGATGACGGAAGCCCGTCTCGTAACGAAAGGTTTCTTCGCCGGTCTTCACATTCACACCAAAGACCCCATGAGTCATGCTGATAAACAGGGCCTCTAATCCTTGCGGAGTCGTCCGGATGGCCGGCGTGACATACGACGTCTTGCTTGTCTCGGGCAAAGGGCGTTTCCAAATCTGTTTGCCCGTCGCCGGATTCAGTCCGGCGACAAAGGTGTCCTCACTCAAATTCTCTTTCTGAACCAGCAACACGCCGTCCGAAAGAGCTAACGAACTACCGCTTCCGTGTTGCGATTTGAACGCTCCCAACTTTTTCCGCCACACGCGTTTACCAGCATGATCCAGGGCGAACACTTCGGATTGGTCGCCGTCATTCCACCAGACGTAGACGCGCTGGGCATCCACGGCGGGCGAAGTAGAACTGAAGGAATTGAATTTGTGCGTCTTGTAGGAATTGAAGGGCATGCCTTTCGCCCAAAGTTCTTTACCGTTTGAAAGGGACCGGCACACCACCCGTCGCTGAGGAGGCGTGGTGTTGGTGGTGATCGTGTAGAACACCTTGTCGCCATGAATGACCGGCGAGGAGTGGCCGTTTCCATCCAGTTCGACCTTCCACCGCTCTTGTTCATTGCTGAGCGACGTCGGAATCGTCGTGACATGGGATATTCCCTGACCATTTGGTCCCCGAAAACGCATCCAATCCTCGGCTTGAAGCGTTAAGGTTCCTGACACGATCATCAAGCTCGCGCAAAAGACTAATAGGCAATTATTCATGATGTAATAACCTGGAGCTAACACCCGCAGGTGCTCTTAGTCCACCGGTTCAATCTGTTCACACTTACTCAAGATTCATAAAATCGTCCGGATGGTTATAAAAAAAGAATAATGTCTTGTGACATTCCGTGAAACTCGCGTATCTAGAGGCTGGAGGCCAGGCGAAAGCCTGGTCTTCTCTGGTGACAATTGGGGGTTGCCGCGACACAGCCCCCTTCCCGCCGCACCCGCACCCCTCCGCGGGTGCGGCACTTTTTTTTCAAAAGCGACGCAAACAGCTTCAGTCTCCGGCAAAGACGAATTTTAAAGCTCGCTCTGAATTTGTATCGTGCCGAAGTCATCAACCCTGCATCCCCATGCCTAACTAGAGATGAGCGCGACTTGTAGCGGTGGCTTTCCGCCGCTTCTGCGGCCTTCAGTTCCGGGGAATCAACCCGCCAGATTCGAGGCCTTCGGGATACGTCCGGAGACTCGGCGGAGCGTATTGTTGCGTCGGGGAATCTGCTCCGGTGCGCCAAATCTCTCGTTGGATGACACGCCTGGAGAAATCCGTGTCGTCATAGATGAGGCTATGTCCAACTGAGCTTCGTTCTACCGATTTGGGAACTGGTATGAGAGTGTGTGGATTCAATCGAACGATGGTCGATTCACCATCGGGACTAACAATTTCCGTATGATAAGGGCTTTCCTCATCGGTTCTCAAAATGATGGCACTTTTCTGATCCTTGATTAAGGGGCTTGCGAGAACGGCATCTTTTTCAAGGAGATGATCTCCAAGGAGTATCTTCTCTCCATTATTAACGATAGCATTGATGTGAAGATCACTGATAACCTCCGCGAGCCGTTCCCGCTCAAGTGCGTAGACATCGGCAAGGCCGTCACTTGATCGCATAGGCTTAGTCCATTGCAAAGCCGCGTACAATCCGCACACCAGCACGATGGTTAGCAACACGCCCGCTGCAATCGAGAACCGGGCGTCGCGATCACTCGCTTCTTTGTCAGAAATGTTGACCAAATGCACCAACCTTTCGCGCAATGTGCGAAATGAAGAACCAAATCCTGTGGCGGCCGGCACGCGCGTCACTTGCTCTTCTGCGAGCCCCATGAGCAAGCGCACATAGGATTGCCGATCGTTTCCCTGTCGCAAGACAGCTTGGTCACAGCGCAACTCTCTAACAAGTCCCCAACGATTGCCGATTGCGTGAACGATGGGATTCCACCAATGCAGGGCAACGACCAAGCGTTGTAGCCAGAGTCGCAGCAAGTCGCGACCTTGGATGTGACCCCGTTCATGCTCTAACACCATGCGTAGCGCCGCCGCGTCACTTGTTGCCAAATGCCGCATTGGCAGGAGGATATAGGGATGGCGCAAACCGCCGCTGCAAGGCGGGATGGCTTCGTCCGTCACCAAGATTTGCAAATTTCTGAAACGCGGAGGCACCTGGTCAGGCGGCATTGGTTTTGCCGCCTTGCGGTAACGCTTGAGGCTACGGTAATCCTGATAGAATCGAAACAAGAGAACAAACGCGCCCAAGAGCCAAACCAACGTAGCGATAGTGAGCATCCATGGGATCCAATCCGTTTGTTCATAGGCAATCTTGGTCACCGGCTGCAGCGGAATCGCGGAAAATGACGAAAGTTCCGGAGGTCCTGGTTCGCGCAAGAACCTCAAACAAGGAACGAAAGGGATCAGGGCGAAGAGTAACAGACTGCCTGACCACAGACCGCGTTGTTTGCCTAACGAAAGTCGTGAGCCGATCGCTAAGGCGAGGAGACCACCAAGTGAGACCGCGATGACGGCCACGAACACCGGCAGCATCCACAGTTGGATTTCTCCGGCCAGTTCATTCATGATGAGCCTCCTTGGTTTGATTCGGCGTCGGCCACCAACTGCTTGAGATCAGCCAGTTGTTTCGGCGTGAGATCGCTGGCATCAATCACGCACTGCACGAGTGCTAGAGGCGAACCGGCGAAGAGACCATCCCGGAGCGACTTCGTCATCATCTTCGCCGCAGCTTCCTGACTTGCGGTTGCGACATAGGCAGCCGGGCGTTTTCTCGAATCCCTTCGAATCCAACCCTTCTCCTCCAAGCGTTGCATCTGTTTGAGAATCGTGTTGCGCGCCACTGTGGGCTGACGATGCGCATTCACGGCGTCCACAACCTCCCGCACCGTGATAGGACCGGCATCCCAAACGGCCTGCATGATGGGCACTTCACTAGCGGAGAGACGCGGCAAGGATTTTAACGACATGTGTCGTCAAAACTAGTAGACAAATGTCGTCAATGCAAGGGTTTGTTTCCAATGCCCGACGTGCCGTTAACACTCTCGGAATCTCGCGAATTCCGCGACGAATGACGCCGCACTTTTGATGAACGCTTGCCAAGGCCAGAGGGGCATCGCAATAAGGGTGAATGGCAAAGTCAGGTCTCGGTACAGGTCTCGGAGCATTGATCGGCTCTCCCGATAAGCGGGGTGATGACGCGGCGAAATCGCCCTTTGCCGGGAAGGCGAAGGCCCGGGAACAGACCAAGACGGTGGATGGCGAAGTGGTGCTCAAGGTGGCGCTGAATCGCATCCAGCCCAGCGCGTTACAGCCGCGTAAACACTTTCGCGAGGATCAGTTATTGGAACTCATCGATTCGATCAAGGAGCACGGCGTCATTCAGCCTCTCATCGTGCGCCAAGCGGAAGATGATCAGTTAGAACTGATTGCCGGAGAACGGCGTTGGCGTGCTTGCCAGCGTGTCACGGGACTGGCTGAGGTTCCCGTGATCGTGCGGGAAGCTAGTGATCGGGATGTGTTAGAAATGGCGCTGATCGAAAACCTGCAGCGCGAAGATCTCGATCCGATTGAAGAGGCGGAAGCTTATGTGCGCCTGGCCAAAGATTTCGGACTCAAGCAGGAAGACATCGCCAAACGGGTGGGGAAGAATCGCGCCACGGTCGCCAATGCCATGCGGTTGTTAGAATTGGATGCAGAAGTGCAGACGCATTTGGCCCAGGGCCGGATCACGGTGGGCCATGCCAAGGTCTTGTTAGGCTTGAAACAACATGACGCCCAGCGAAGCGCCGCGGACTCCGTGGTGAAACAAGCGCTCACCGTTCGGGCCACGGAGAAACTCGTCCAGTCTTTCCAATCGCCTTCGAGTTCGGGTGGCGGCAAGAAGAAAGGCTCTTCATCGTCCCCGGCGTCCCTCGAAGCGTCCTTGCCACCCTCACTCTTACACGCCCAGAACTGCTTGCGGGACCACTTGGCAACCAGTGTGCGCCTGGTCCCCGGCTCCAAGAAAGGAAAGATTGAGATCGAGTATTATGGAGATGAGGATCTGCAACGAGTGATGGATGTGATGGGGATCAAACCCGAGGAGATCTAAGAGATGCGCGGGCGCATCGCTCTCCTGGCCATCGTCCTCTTGGTCCTTGCCGGCGCCGTCGTGCTGTGGATGCAAGGCGATCCCACTTACCGCTATGATCCCGACAAAGCGATTTATCTGAAATTCTCTGGAGACCGCGCGTTCGCTTATGTGGAAAAGTTAGTTGAGTTCGGTCCGCGGCCGGCCGGTAGTGATGCTTTGGAAGCTTCGCGACAGTATATCGAAACGACCTTGGGAGGACTCGGTTGGGTCACACAACGCCAGTCTTTTAACAAGCAGACCATTGAAGGCGAAATCACGTTCGTCAATCTACGAGCGCGGCTTGCTGGCGAAAGCGTGTGGGAACAGCCATGCACTCTTCTCATAGGCTCACACATTGACACCAAACTTTATCGTGACTTCTCGTTTGTCGGCGCCAATGATTCGGGATCCAGCACGGGTGCTTTGTTAGAGATCGCCCGGGTCCTGGCGACGAACCCAGCACTCGCCAAGTCCGTGGAGTTGGTTTTCTTCGATGGCGAAGAAGCTTTTAAAACCAACATTGATTCTTTTGACGGTCTCTACGGAAGCCGGCACTACGCTCAGCAAGCCCGCAAATGGCCGGCAGAACGTCGTCCTCAATACGGCATCATACTTGATCTGATCGGCGACAAGGATCTGAACATCGGCGTACCGTCAGATTCACCCTTGAAACTCTATCGCTGGCTCACTTCTGCCGCGCGCGATCTCAATTACGCGTCCTACTTTGGGAAACATAGCAGCCCCATACTCGACGACCATGTTCCGCTCAATGAGATTGGCATCCCTACCATTGATGTCATTGATTTGGATTACGACGTTTGGCACACCGCCGGAGATACCATGGACAAGATTAGTGCCGAGAGTTTGCACATCGTCGGGAAGACCGTTCTTCTCATGATCGAGAAATACATGTTAGGGCAATCCTCGCGGTGAGACTTTAAGCGTCATGATAGAAAAAGTCCTCTTCGACCTCGGCAACGTCTTGCTCAAATTTGATTTTGATCACACCCATCGCAAGCTGGCCGCGCATGGTGCCGAGCTCGACGCCTTAGAAAGCCAAGAAATGATCGATCTGAAGCTCCACTACGAATCAGGAAAGATCACCAACTCGGCATTCCTTCAAGCGGTGCGCGAACTCAGTGGCTTCTCCGGATCAGACGCCGTTTTCACCCAGGCGTGGCAACACATTTTCGAGGTCAATGCGCCCATGGTGGCCATTCTTGCACAAATGAAAGACTCCGGATTGCCGTGCTACCTGCTATCGAACTCCAACGATCTTCATGCCCAACACATTCGGTCGACCTACGATATCCTGGACCACTTTGATGACGTGATCTTTTCTCAAGAGGCCCAAGTGATGAAGCCTGACCTGGAGATTTATGAAATGGCGATCCGCCGGTTTGGTCTGGATCCGTCGCAGACGCTTTACATTGACGACGCGGCCGAGAATATCGCGGCGGGACGGCATCTCGGGTTTCAGTGCTTACACTATCAACCCCAACATCACGCTCAGGCGGCAACGGAGTTGGTTCGCCTGGGGTTACCATCGATCACTTAACGCCCCCAACTCTCCCGTGCTCGAAATCGTCAGGGACATTCCTATCGCCTTTCAACATCACGTCGTCTTCACCAAAGCGGCGTTCGATGAATCGAACCAGACTCTAGCAGAACTCTTGGACGCTGATTCAAGAACAGCCAAGGTGCTGGTGGTGGTGGATGAAGGAGCCGTCGCGCCGGGAGACCGCTTATTGAAACGAATCACACGTTATTTTGAAGCCTGTGATCAATTGCAATTAGTGAGCAAGCCGCTCGTGCTTCCAGGCGGCGAAAGCGTGAAGAATGTGTGGGATCATGTGGAAACCGTTTGGAAGAGCATTCATGATCACCAACTCTGCCGGCATTCTTACGTCATCGCCGTCGGTGGCGGGGCTTTGTTAGACCTCGTGGGCTTCGCTGCCGCCACGGCTCATCGCGGCATCAGGCACCTGCGCATGCCTACCACCACCTTGAGCCAGGGCGATGGCGGGGTAGGGGTGAAGAATGGCGTGAATTACTTTGGCAAGAAGAATTGGTTAGGCACGTTTGCGGTGCCGCATGCGGTGATCAATGACCTCGCTTTTCTCGAATCCTTGCCCGACCGCGAAAAACGCAGTGGCTTGATTGAGGCAGTCAAAGTGGCGTTGATCCGTAATCGTGACTTTTATCAAAGGATCGAGACTCTGCGAGAATCGCTCAGCACCTTGGAACTGAGCGCTCTCGAAGAAGTGATTCAGAAAAGTGCTGAAGAACACGTCGATCACATTGCCACCAATGGGGACCCGTTTGAGCTGGGCTCCGCACGTCCGTTGGACTTTGGCCACTGGGCAGCGCACAAGCTGGAGCAGCTCACAGAGTTTGAAGTGAGTCACGGCGAAGCGGTGGCCATCGGCATGGCCATCGATCTACTATACTCCGTGGAGATTGGATTGTTAGACACGGAGCATGGCGAACGCATCCTAGCACTCATTGTAGCGCTCGGCTTCCGGCTCTATCATTCCGCTCTTGAGAACACCGATGCGCGCGGGCGCTTGGTGATTTTGCAAGGGTTGGAAGAGTTTCGCGAACACTTGGGGGGGGAGCTCACGATCACGCTGCTCCCGGAGATCGGCCGCAAAGTGGAAGTGCATGAGATGGACGAGGGCGCGGTCGTCAAGGCCTTACAAGAACTCAAGCGCCGCTACCATGGCTAGCCCGTCCGTTCTCGCTATCTTTGCCCATCCGGATGACATCGAGTTTCGCGCCGCGGGAACCATGCTGCTGCTGAAGGAAGCCGGATGGGAATTGCACTACATGAATGTGGCCTCGGGAAATTGCGGCAGCCTCACCATGAACTCCGAGGAGACAGCCGGATTACGCGAAACAGAAGCGCGAGACGCTGCCAGGATCTTGGGCGCGCGCTTCCATCCGAGCATCACGCATGACTTGGAGATCGTTTACGACCTGACCCTCTTGCGCCAAATCACGGCGATTGTGCGTGCAGCGAATCCTAGCATCGTCCTCACGCACGCGCCGGCGGATTACATGGAGGATCACATGATCACCTCGCGGCTCGCCGTGACGGCGGCCTTTTCCAAAGGCATGCCGAATTTCGTTTCCGATCCTCAACATAAAGCCGTTTCAGGCGATGTCACGGTCTATCATGCCATGCCGCACGGCTTACGCGATCCGTTAGGTAGCTGCGTGAAGCCAGGCTGCTATGTGGACACCTCGAGCACGCATTCACGCAAGCGCAAGGCCTTGGCTGCTCATCGGTCTCAGAAAGAATGGCTGGATCAAACGCAAGGGATGGATTCCTACCTCGTGGCCATGGATGAAGAATCGCGTGACCTTGGCAAGATGTCGGGCCAGTTTGAATATGCGGAAGGGTGGACCCGGCATTTACATTTGGGCTTCAGCCAGAAGGAGATTGATCCGCTAGCTGAGGTGTTAGGCGCAGCCGTAGCGCAGGCTTGAGCCTGGGCCGTCGAGACGGTGGGCGCGGGCTCAAGGCCACGCTACGGCACGGCCTTCTGACAAATCTCTTACAGCATCACGATTGCCTTCCACATGATTTCCGCTAGAGTAGCCGGTTGATGAGATCACTTCCGCTCTTGTTGGTCCTTTCCTTCACACTCGCAAGCTGCGGAGAAAAGCGCACGGGTCCGGTCGCTCTGACTACGCAGGCGAACGTCCCATCCAAGCGAACGGTCTACCCTTTGGACCTAGGAGGGATGCTCATGACACTCAGTGAGGAAGGGTTTTCAGATTTCCAAACTTACCTCGAAAAGATTTCGGAAGCGCCCGCCAAGCCAAGATTCCGGACTCAGCCACCCCATCAACCAACCTACACATTCGACCTATCATCGATGCTACCCTATGAGCATGACTGGCGCAATCATTTGGTCTTCGCACGTTGGTTAGAGAAAGACGCGGATGGCGCTTGGAAGTGGCTCTTAGCCAAAGGCCGCTCGGCCCCGAGTTTCTTCGAAACGTGGATCGTGCATGATACCGCAGCAGCGATCCACGCCGTGCAATCGTTAGAGAAGACGCATTCTATGCTCGAAACTGCTTTGCCGGCGATCATTCAGCACCTCGCCAAGTCTGATCCGAAACAGTTGGTACGGTTCTTGAGAGAGAGTGACGATCTCCTGACGTCAGATTTTCACACGTATCACTTGGCCATCCATCCTCGCGATACCGAACTGGTGACACGAGCGATTGCCTCCCAAGATCTTGAGTTGGCCAAATCATTCGCTTCTCAACCCCAAGCGATCGCCACGCCTCTAGCATCGATCTTGAAAGAATGGATGAAGACGCCCGATCAAGAAAACGCCATTCTCCAATGGCTGTGGGATCTTCAAAGGTGGCCGACCGGGCTCGATGATCTCGCTGCATGTGAAGGCGTTTCTTTCGAGATGGTTGCAGAAGCTTTGCTAGGATTGCCATTAGTTGATCGCCGAATCGATTGGATCGCCTCTTGGCTCACTCTCTGGCATGAGCAGAACGCGACGGCGGCGGAAGCTTGGATCGAGGAGAATCTTTATGGTCACGTGAAGGTCCTCGCATTAGGCCGAATCCTAACATCGCACGAGAAAAATTTAGACGCTGTTTTCGAGGGCCTTACCGAGCTTGCGGCCCCGTCCGGGTTGGACATTCCGTCCGCCTCTCATCAGGGCCATGTTCCTTCGCCAACGCATGGCGTAGACGTTTTCCCCGTGATCAAGGCACGTTGGCCTAACAACTTCCAAGAGGGCCTCTCCGCCATCGCCGGTATTCCCGATCCTAGCACGCAACGCCAAGCCCTCAGGCAATGGATCGATTATGGAATGAATCAGTCTCCACAGATGGTTTGGGATTGGCTGGCCACATTCCCAGGTAGTCTTTCAAGCAGAGAGGTTCAGCGCTGGCGCGAGGATGCCCTAACACGCCTTCATTTGCGGGGAGCTGTGCTTCCGCTAGACAAATCCATTCCTGACTTGCCTCCTGAGGCTCGGGATCTCCTCTTGGAACGGATGGCTCAGAACGCCCCGGAGAATCTCTTGCAATGGCTCAAGAATCATCCCGGTCATGCTAACAAAGACACCCTGTACTCAAATGCCCTGGAGCGGCTTAGCCACCGGCATCCGGACCAGGCAGCAGAGTGGCTCCCGGCGATCAAAGACTCCGAACAACGTGGCACGCTCGTTTCATGGATTAGTCGCGGTTGGGCACGGAAAGATCTGGAGGCGGCCTTAGCCTGGTTTGATTCACTGCCGGAAGAGGAAGCTACCGGCTTGGTTTTAAAAGGAATGATAGGATCGCATCTGCGTGATGCGGAGAAACCGAACTTTTCATTGGTGACGTCTTGTCTTGAAAGAAAGGCTCTCAATTTGAACGAACGCAAGCAATTGGAGAATTTGTCAGAGAAAGCGCGTGCCAATTTCGAGTCGCCGCCACAGCGGCATCCTAGCTCAGACACCCAAGCAGTGGCGCCACCGCTTGAAGAAGTCGCCGTGCAGCCTGATCCCTTGCCCGTTCCCACCGAACCACTCGCCAATCCCGTTCTCGAAGCCTACCGGCAAACTGCTTTGAGGGAGTTTGATAGGAACGATGACTTTTCCGCTCACTTAGAAGAAGCACTTTCTCTTCCTTATACGGCCCTTCGGAATTTTACGCTGAGGCGTGTGATCGAGGCGTGGACTAGAGAGCATCCTCGGAAGGCCTTTGCCACATGTTTGAAATGGGCCCGGCAACCGCTCTCGCGTTTAGGGTGGCTTCCTGACGCTTGTGCAGCGGAATGGTTGAGAACAGATCCCATCGCTACCTTTGATGCGGTTTACCCAAAGGTTTCGTTAGGCTGGGATTTCGCTCTAGAACTTTGCCAAGCCTACGCTTCGATCGACTTCGAAGCATTGATTCAGCGTCTGGAGAATAAAGAACGGCGGGGACGTTACGGATACACGATTCGCGGAGCGGCTCTGTCGATCCTAGCAGAGTCCGATCACCACCGCGCCCTGTCATTGGCTGCAAAGTATCAGGTGCCGTTGATGATTCCGCTTGCTCAATGGGTCGTCAGGGAGCCAGAAGAAGCCATCGCCTGGACAACGGAGCACCATTTCAAAAGCCTTCCTCCGCTTCTGAATGCTTGGTACTTGGCCGATCCGGATGCGGTCCTTCACTATTTGGAGAACATTGTCGCCAACGGTTCTTCGATTTACCAGATCGCGCTTAGCGTGGTGATTACCGGGTTATCCGGAGGCGTGCGGCCTCCAGAGGAATGCGCTAATTGGTTAGAGTCGTTGCCAAACGTGCGCAGCCGTAGTCGGCTCATGGCCCACGGCGCCGGCACCCTTGCCCAGCACGATCCAGAGCGAGCGATTCGGTGGTTCGAAAGTCTTCATGAACAAGATCAGAACCAAGCATTGTTCCGGGGAATGCCCTCCGTAATGCCGGATTATAAGATGGGCATAGGACTTGTAGACGCCTACGCCACCAAGGATCTCGACGCCGCAAGTGCCTGGGTGGCGACTCTTGAGAAGCCTTTTTACCGCCATCATGCACAAGGCATCCTTGTTAGGCGTTGGCTTACGGTCGATCCCAAACGAGCCATCGCTTTGCTAAATCAGCTCTTAGGCGAAGGCGCCCAAGAGCAGGTCGCACAATGTCTCAGTCGTTGGGCCTGGCATGATCTTGCCGAAGCCCGACGTTGGTTTGAGGGTCTAACCAAAGACCAGCGAGAGCGCCTGGAATCAACCGCCCTCCACAGTGGCATCATTACAGTGGAGAAGGATGAGATTTCCTCACGCGCCAAGCCCGATGCCATTGACCTCCTTATCCAATCAGACCCCATCAGGGCACTTCCGGAAATTCTAGCGCTTACCGGACGCGAGGAATGGCGCGCTTCCCTTTTGAGAAAAGCGTTCCGACTTATGGCCATGAATGATGAACGACGAGCCCAAGCTCTCGTCCTTACCTTTAAGAACCACGATGACCGCGACCTCGCCAAGACCGTGCTCAGCTACATGCTCCCTTACAACGAAGCTTGGAAAACGGCTAACCAAATTCGTCATCAGGAATACCGCGACGAAGCGCTCAGCATCGTCATCTGGCGTCAATTCGCTGCTGCGCCCGATCTATCGCGACAACGGTTAACGACGATTCGTGATGCGGCTAAACGCCAATCGCTTCGAAACGCGTTGGACGAACACGCCATGATCCTGCGGGCAATGAAGCCGTGACATCGAGCGCCTGTTATGGGCAGACTGATGCCATGAATCGAACCAACCTCTCAGTCGTCTTTCTACTTATTTTCACCAATCCCGGCTTGGCCGATCACCCCTTGCCTCAACTGGAGAAAGCCTGGGAAATAGAAGGTTTCGATGCTCCGGAATCGGCCGTCTACGATGCGGAACGAAAGAACGTTTATTTGTCGAACGTCAACGGCGGCGGCACGGAATCGAATGGGAAGGGCTACGTTTCCCTGCTGACCACCGACGGGAAGGTGAAGAAGAAAGATTGGGTGACCGGACTGCATGCCCCCAAAGGCATGGCGTTGGTGAAGAACCGGCTCTTTGTCGCAGATATCGATACGCTGGTTGAGATCGACGTGGAGGCGGGGAAAGTTGCGAAACGTTATGCCCAAGCAGAGGCTGAGTTCTTGAACGACGTCACCGCCGACGAATCCGGTACGGTTTATGTTTCGGACATGCTCGACACCAAGATCTATCATTTACCGAAAAATCATGATCGATTGGAGGTTTGGATCGCTTCTGATGATCTCGAATATCCGAACGGTCTTTTAGCCGAGGGAAACAAGCTCCTGGTGGGAAGTTGGGGAAAACCCAAAGCAGACTTCACCACGGACGTTCCCGGTCACATGAAAGTGGTCGATCTGAAAACGAAGACGATCAAGCCGCTCGGAGGCAAGACGACACCGCTTGGCAATCTCGATGGTGTCGAGCCGGCCGGGAATGGTGCTTACTTCGTCACCGATTGGATCGCGGGGAAGCTCTTCCTGATTAGCAAGGAAGGTGAAGCGGCCAAGCTTCTTGATCTGCCTAGTGGCGCCGCGGATCTGGAACATGTGGCGTCTCTGGGCTTGCTGATTATTCCGCAGATGAAATCGGACAAAGTGATGGCGTATCGAGTAACGAAGGCCGCCGCGAAGTGAAGTAGATGCGGCCGTCTCGCCGCCTTCGGATGTGGTTCACTGGCGCCGGAAGACGTTGTTATTGAAAACACAACAAGACTTGTCGTGGCACCGTTCCCGCCTCGAGGTTTACTTCATCATGGAGAAGCGCTTGCGGAGCATGTCCGCCGGCGTCGCTGAGCCGACCGCTTCGCGGCTGGAGTCGATCCATTTCTGTTCGAGCGTGTTCTTGGATGGCCGATCGACTTCATAGAAGACGCCGAATCTGCCGGGATACTGTTCGTCAGCGATGCCGTAGGCGGCGCCTTCGTCGGTGACGTCGTGGCGCGCTTCATCTTCCTCGCTATCGTCCCATTTCTTTTCATCAATGACGTCAAAGACTCCGCCTTTGCGTGGGATGCTATCATTGAACGAACCGGGATTGAAGATCACGCATTCGGATAACGTTTCCACCACTGAGAAACCGTTGTGGCGAATGGCGCGCTCATACATTTCCATCATGTGCTTGACCTGGGAGGCGTGGGAGCGGGCAATGAAGGTGGCTCCGGCGCTGATCAATTTCTTCATGGGATTGACCGGCCGGTCGATGGCACCTGTGGGATCGGTCTTGGATTTGTAACCGATCTTCGAAGTGGGCGACGTTTGTTTCTTAGTGAGGCCATAGACGTAGTTGTCCATGATCACGTAGGTCAAGTTGACGTTCTTCCTAGCGCAATGCTCAAGATGATTGCCACCGATGGAGAATCCATCGCCATCACCACCGAAGACGAACACATGCAAATCGGGCCGGGAAAGACTGATGCCGGTGGCCAGGGCCAACGCGCGTCCGTGAATGAAGTGCAGCCCATGGCTATTGACGAAATAAGGAAAGCGTGAGGAACAACCGATGCCGGCGATGGTCACGATCTTTTCCTGAGGGATCTGGAGTTTTTCCAGCACCTTGAAGAAAGAAGCAAGCACGGCGAAGTCACCGCAACCGGGACACCAAGTCGGATGATCGGCGGTGAGTTGTTTCTTGGTTAGTTTTTCCGGGGCGGGCGCGGTCTCAGTGGCCATGACACAAGTGGGTTCGGGACTCGAGTGGCGATGAATTTGTTAGTAGGAAAGCGGGGCGGTCAGGAACTCTGCGTGTGATGAGCCACGCCGGCAAGAATCTCACGAATCTTGAAGGTGAGGCCATCCGTCTTGGTGACGCTTCGGATAGCGGGATTGCAGAAACGCGCGCGGAGGAGGGTCGCGAGTTGTCCATTCCCATAGAGACCTTCGTCATTCATCTCGACGACGATGATGTGCTGGAACTTGGCGAAGACCTCTTCCAAGCCGTTGGGCATGGGATGAATGTGCCGCAGGTGGAGGTGACCGACCCGGCTGCCGTTGCCTCGCCCGCGATCGGTCGCTTCGCGAATAGGACCGTAAGTCGAGCCCCATCCGACCAATAAAACGTCGCCCTCTTGATCTCCATAAACTTCCGGGACGGGAAGTGTGGCCATGAGTTTCTTGATCTTCTCCCGCCGCTTGGCGTTCATGCGTTGGTGAAGGTCAGGATTGGCTGTGGGGTGCCCCCACTCATCATGCTCCAGACCGGTCACGACAGGGTACTTGCCGCCCAACATCTTCGATCCTGGAGGCGCGTGCTGGGTCATACCTTCCAAGGGATACGGCTTGAAGTCTTCAGGCCGCGCGCTGAGATCGGGGGCGGCCTCTTGCTCGACCACAGCTTCCCAATCCGGCTCGTCAAATACCTCGATGCGGGAAGAGAGTGCCTGATCAGAAAGCACGATCACCTGCGTGCTGTACTCTCTAGCAATCTTGCAAGCCTCGATGGCGATGTGAAAACAATCTTCCACATTCTTCGGCGCTAACACAACACGAGGTGTATCGCCGTGGCTTCCATAAATGGCTTGCATCAAATCGCTTTGTTCAACGCTAGTGGGTAGGCCAGTGCTAGGACCACCGCGTTGCACATTGATGACGACCAACGGAAGCTCAGCCATGCAGGCATAACTAAGCGCTTCCATTTTAAGAGAAAGACCAGGCCCGGAACTTCCCGTTACCGCGAGGTGCCCGGCATAAGCATAACCGAGCGCGGCCGAAACGGCGGCGAGTTCATCTTCCGCCTGGAGAAAGAGCCCGCCATACTTGGGAAGCTCGGAACGTAACACTTCCATGATGGGTGACCACGGCGTGATGGGATAACCGGCACCGAACCGGACACCGCCGGCGAGAAGACCATACGTGAGTGCGGTATTGCCATCGGTGGTGACGCGATCTTGCTTGGTCGATGTCCCCGCTGCAAGATTGTAGCGCTGTTGAATGAGGTCGCCGATGGGGTAAGCGTAACCAGAATCGAAAGCCAACATGGCGTTGCGCAGCACGCTTTCATCTTTCTTGCCAAACTGCCGCTCAATGATGCCGGCGAGCTTCTCACGATCGAGCTGGAAGAGACTCGTGATCAGTCCTAGCACGAACATATTCTTGCCGCGTGACTTGGTGGAGCCGCCGATGGCCTCGATCGTTGTGCTCGTGATAGGGAGGCCGACGTATTCGACCCGTTTATCCGACGTGTCCGGCTCTACAAATTCGCTATCGTAAATGCACACGCCGCCGTCTCGCAGCGAACTGATGTGGCTATCATAACTGTGCTGATAGAAGGCGACGAGGAAGTCGGTGTCATCACCGGGAGATAACACTTTTCCCGAGCCCAAATGCACCTGAAAGATGGAAGGCCCTCCGGAAATGGTGGAGGGGATCGTCATGTAAGTCATCACTTCCCGCGCGCTCCGGCCTGCGAGACGTGCTAGGAATCCACCGATCGTCTGGATGCCGTCCTGGGAATTTCCGGCCAAGCGAATGACGGCGTCTTGAAGATCTTCGAGAGGGAGAGATGACTTCGTGGATGCGTTCTCCACGTCTTTGAGGGAGGGGGCGTCAGCGGCTATGGTCATGATGAAACCCGCATGGTCTCAGGGATGGGTGGGGGTAGTTAACACCCCTCCCGTTTGTTGACAAAAGCTAATTGAACTTTTTGTCACCGGGGAAAAGCGAGAAGCTTGGCAGCCACTGTAACGGGGCTGCTAGAGACCGCTGCAACTAGTGCTTAAGTGCACGCACGCGAGCTTTGAATGCGGCAAGATCTTCAAATTCAAGGACCTCTTCGAGTAGCTGTTCGAGTGCCGGAATATCCAGTGCCTCAATCTCCCTTACCAAGCCCTCATCAACATGCTGGGCGCCAAACCTGCGGCGAACGATCGTACATAGACTTTTCTCGACTCCCTGTTCGATCCCCTGTTCGATCCCACGTGCGATTCCACGTGCGATTCCACGTGCGATTCCACGTTCCACAAGTTCCCGCCCAGCACGCGTGTCTTCGATGTTCGGTAGATCGAGTATCATTTGGATTTCTTGATAGGATTTGCCTGGCAAGCGCTCAACGAGCCAACTGATGAAGACATCACCCAGAGCTTTCGTCTGGTGTGGGTCCCACTGGTGGTTCGACGCGATGAGACGATAGTAGTTCGCGGCATTTCTTTCAAGCGTCTCCTCATCGTCTTCAAACACCGGCTTGAAGACCGCAACGAGCGGGTCCTCGGGCGCGTCGCGCTCTCGTATTTGCAAGACTTCCTCCAGATAGACTGCTTTCACCACTGTGTCCCACGGCTTCCGTTTGACAGGTCTCAGGGACCGGCGGGCATAGAAGATGATCCCCTGGATTTCACGATAGCCGTACTGTTCGTGAACCAATGCCATTTCCACAATGATTCGGCAGTAGATTGATGGGTCTTTCTGAAATTGAACTTCCACGACAGATAGGGGTTGGGCCTCATCGTCCGGGATAATCAGGCCATCCATCTGTCGCTCTAGCGCTTTCACTGAAACGGATTCCAAGCGGCAGGGACCGGGATCCCTCAATCCAGCCAGCGCGAAAACCGTACCGGGGGCGCTTTGGAAAATCTGATAGATCTGCTTGTCCGTGCGGATGAATCCCCCCCACACCAATACCATTGGCTTGGCAAGATTCTTGTCAGCCGGCCGTCTTAAAAGAGGGATTGCCAAATGGAGATAGGCTTGCTTGTTTGCGCGCTCATTATGGCCGCCAACAAATCCACCTCCGAGGTCTCTCGCAATGTCCTCATGGACAAGATCGTGAGTCTCTGCAAACGCCGCGGATTCGTCTTCCAATCGAGCGAAATCTACGGCGGTCTCAATGGTTGTTGGGACTATGGCCCGCTGGGTGCGGAACTTAAGAAAAATCTCAAGGATTACTGGTGGCGGCGTAACGTTCGCGATCGCGACGACGTAGTGGGAATGGATGGCGCCATCCTGCAGAACCGCTCCGTCTGGAAAGCCAGTGGACATGAGAAAACGTTCAGTGATCCCCTGGTCGACTGTAAGGAGACCAAAGCGCGTTTTCGAGCAGACCAGATCTACTACACTCCCATCGTCATCGGTGGCGAATCGCACGGCTTCACCTCGGTGGTCGAGTCCCCCACGGCGGAGCAAGATGCGTTCGACAAGATTCGCAAGATGCAGAAGAAGGGCGGCATCAAAGGCGAGATCACGCCGGTCTCTCTCAAGCCCCTAACGGAAGCCACTGCCGAAGAGCGCGCGCTCATTCCCAGCCCCAACTCCACGGAGCCCGGCACCCTGACCGAGCCACGTCAGTTCAATTTGATGTTCAAGACCTATGTCGGGCCGGTGGAGGACGATTCCAATGTGACCTATCTTCGTCCCGAGACCGCGCAGGCCATCTTCGTTCAGTTTAAGAATGTGCTCGAGACCTCGCGCGTGAAATTGCCGTTTGGCATCGCTCAGATCGGGAAAGCTTTTCGCAATGAAATCAATCCTCGCAACTTCACCTTCCGTTCGCGCGAGTTCGAGCAGATGGAGATTGAGTATTTCTGTAAGCCGGATCAGGGAATGGAGCTTCTCGATTACTGGTTGGAAGAGCGCTTGAAGTTCTACGAAGAGATCGGGATCCCGCGCGACAAGCTTCACGTTCTCGATGTGCCGGAAAAGGAACGCGCCCATTATTCCAAGGGCACCTACGACATCGAGTACGCTTTCCCCTTTGGTGTGCAAGAGTTAGAAGGCGTGGCTTACCGCACGGACTACGATCTCTCCAAACATCAGGAACACAGCGGGAAACCGTTAGAGTATTTTGATGAAGAAGCGAAAGCCAAATACATCCCGCACGTGGTGGAACCCAGCGCCGGTGTCGATCGTACGGTGTTGGCCATGATCTGTGAGGCCTTCGATGAGGAAACGATCACCAACGACAAAGGCAAAGAAGAAACCCGCACCGTCATGCGTTTTCATCCGCGCATGGCACCGGTGAAGTGCGGCGTCTTTCCGCTCCTCAAAAACAAGCCGGAACTCGTGGCCAAAGCGCGCGAAATTCAGGAAACCCTGCGCCAACACATGAACGTGTTTTACGACGAGAGCGGTGCCGTGGGTCGGCGCTACCGTCGTCAGGACGAGATCGGCACGCCGTTCTGCGTCACGGTCGATTTCGATACCTTAGGCGAGAACGGACCCGAGGCCGCGGACACCGTCACCGTTCGTGAACGCGACGCCATGACACAAGAACGCGTTCCCATCAAAGATCTGCTCGCTTATCTAATCCAACGCGTGGTCTAACCTAAAGAGCCAAGAAGGACCATGATCACTGAGGAAGAGACGGACGAAGAGTACAAAGTGAGGCTCGACATCTTCGAGGGCCCCCTCGATCTGCTCCTCTATCTGATCAAGAAAGACGAGATCGATATCTACGACATCTCGATCGAACGCATCACCAAGCAGTACTTGGAGTACATCGATACGTTCAAACTCCTTAACATTGATCTTGCGAGTGAGTTCGTCGTCATGGCGGCAAACTTGATGTACATCAAGAGCCGCACGCTCCTTCCCAAACCGGAGCAGCCTCCGGAAGAAGACGCGGAGGAAGATGATCCACGCTGGGACCTCATTCGCCAATTGGTGGAGTACAAGAAATTCAAAGATGCCGCCAACTACCTTGGGCAACGCGAACTCGAACAAGGCGAACTCTTCGAACACATCCCCGAAGCCCCCAAGTTTCCTGCCGGACCGCCACCGCCGCCGAATGTGAGTATCTTTGATCTCATTCGCGCGTTTCAGAATGTCCTCAAACGATTCCAAGAAGAACTCGAGCTTGGCGAGATCGTTGATGATCCCTTCACGGTCAGTGATAAGATCGAGTATCTGCTAGAACACTTCCAACCCGGCGTGTCCGAACCCTTCACCAAGATGTTCACTGAAGCGACTTCACGCACGGAGGTCATCGTGACGTTCTTGGCTTTGTTAGAATTGATTCGCCTCAAGCAGTTTCGCTTCGAACAAACCGATGTGTTAGGCGAGATCCAAGTCATTCGGCGGGAGCTGCCGAACTAAGCAAAGGTTGGTAGTCCCTCCTTCAAGCGGGGATGCGGCCTATCAGGAACCCGTGGCTTCTTGCCGCGAGGCTTGCCCAGGTTTCTTCGGCCTTGTCAGCGCCCGGCGATTCTGGTGCAATCTTAGGCTTTAAACCCCGCCTTAAATTATGATAGACATTAGAAAACTGCTCCTCACCACCCTCTTAATGGGTGCCTTTTCTACCTCGGCCCTCGCGCAAGACGGCCAAGACGTCGTTCTCATGGACGAACCTTCCATCTATTGGACCATGGGCAAGCTCACGGAAGATGAAGGCGCCGTGTTTGCGGAATTTGGCGAAGATAACAATGGCGAGCCGCTCCACGCACTGCTCAATGCCGAAGGTAGCCTTCCAACCATTGTCGGTGGCATTGTCCCGACGGCCAGCGACGGCGCGGTGATGTTCGACGCATCTGAAGGGCAATCGTTGGCCGTCGCCGACTCGCCTTTTACGAACAATGTCCCTGGTAATCCCGGGGTGACCAACCGCACTTACGAGCTCTGGTTCCAACCTCGCAACCTTCCCGAACCGGGCGTCGAGAATCGGCAGATTCTTTATATGGAAGGCGGGACAACGCGTGGTCTCACGATCTATCTCGACGGAACACAGGAAGGCGATCCGACGGAAGCCGAACTTTATGTCATGACCACGAACTTAGCGGAAGAACCTTGGGGTGGTGAAGCCGGTCCAGGCGCGACCGATCCAGAGTTTGCCGTGAGCACGACGATTCAAAAGGGTCAAACCTATCATTTAGTCTATGTGATCGATAAGCCCGACGACGTGCGCGAGAATTTGAACGGTGATTTGATCGGTTACCTCAATGGGGAGGAATTTGGCCGGGTAGACGACAAAGCGGGCGTTTGGTACAATCACACGGATGATAGCGGCATTGGAGGACGCTACGCTCAAACAGTGTTTCATGACGGAGTCATTGCAGCGACTCACGAAAGCTTCTTCTTCTATGACGGCATCGTGGACGAAGTAGCGATCTACGATGGCAAATCTCTCTCCGCCCAAACCATTCAAGATCATTATCTGGCGGGTATCGGAAGCACCGATCCCCCGCTGGTGAGTTTCACCTCGAACGCACCACGCATCGATACCGGGCAAGAACTGACGTTATCATGGGAGGTGAATGCCTTCGAGAGCCTTACCATCGACAACGGCGTTGGCGATGTCGCGGGGAATACTGCCGACGGAATGGGCACCATCACGGTGAGCCCCACTGAAAGTACGACTTATACCCTCACAGGCGTACAAGCCGATATTGAGCAGAGCCGATCCATTTTCGTGTTTGTAGGCGCCCCGGTCATTAGCAGATTTGAAATCAATGGCGCCGACACCATTCGCGCTGGAGGCTCCGCGACACTCATTTGGAACGCGCAGGGTACAACATCAGTCTCAATCGAGCCCGATCTTGGCGTCATTGAATCCGGCAACCGCGCCGATGTGAGTCCGACGAGCACGACCACTTACACACTTACAGCGACCAATGAGTTCGGGTCCGTTACTTCAGAAGTCACCGTAAACGTCACCAATGATCTCATCCCGGATTTGGGTTGGTCTGCGAATGATGCCGACGATATCGAAATAGAGTGGCTTCCAACTAACAACAACACGGACAATGACGGCATCCTATGGTCGGGCGAAGGCACGGTGGAATCTGGAACGTCCAACTTTGCTAACATCACGACCTGGGTGAACGCACCGGCATTGCGTCTCACCGGCAATCCCAATGACTCCTGGCAAGACGGCTTGGGGAACGCGGTAACCCAGGCCAACGTGAGTTGGGAGTTGGTTTTCCGCCCCGGCGATTTCGAAGGCCTTCACACTTTGTTCAACACGGGCGGAAACGGCGATGGAACCGCCTTCACGTTAGAGGGCAGCATGTTAGATTTCCGCTTCCAAGATGCGAACAATGATGACCAGCGTGTCATCGCGGCTACGGATTTGTCAGAGATCGGTTCGGACGCGGACTTCTATCACGTCGTGGGTGTAGCCGACGTTGATTCTGCGAATACCGGCACGGCGCGGATTTACGTGAACGGCCAACTTCGCGCCGAAGTGACCAGTGCCGGCACCATCAACGACTGGGATGGGGGCGACCTCGCTGAACTTGGAACGGGCAACAATATCCCCGGAGGTAACCCATTCAATCCAGAGCCTTTCGAAGGCGACATCGCTCTTTTCAATTACTACGAAGGCATTCTCCTATCAGAAGCACAGATCGAAGGTTTGTATAGTGCGCAGGCTGGCGACACGAGCTTCCTCATCACGGATTTTGAAGTTGTTCGTGCAGATAACGTGGTCCAATCAGTGGATCTTACCTGGGAGTCGACTTCCGGAAGTTTCTACAATGTGGAAGGCTCCTCGGACCTCGAGGCCTGGCAGCCTCTGGCAAGCGGGATCACCGCGGAGCCCGATCCGGCCACAGCCACTTCCGCCTCGGTCGATATCCCTGAAGGCTCGGCCATGCACTACCTCCGCGTCCGTCAGGTCGGTCCGCCGCCGCTTCTGGAAACAAGCTTCGAGGATGGCCTAGGCGACTGGACAGTCAGTGGGGACGGAACGCTATGGGAAGCCGGCGCACCGACTTCGGGTCCCGGCGCGGCGCGAACCGGCACTAACGTTGCCGCAACCGGTCTCGCGGGCGACTATGTTGAGAACACGGTCACTTTTCTCCAGACTCCGGTGATTGATCCCGGCGAATTGCAGCGGGTGAAAGTGGAGTTCTGGCATTATCTCGAAACCGCTGAAGGCGAGGGTGGCCAAATCAGTATTCTAGAAGCTGATGGCACGCTCATTCAGAGGTTTGATCCCTACATCGGTGGCGAAGAAGGCAACACTGCGGAATGGACACCGATCACGGTCCGATTACCCACCCTTGAGCCAGCCCGTCCCTTTATCATTCAATTCGCCATGTTGTCAGGAGAGGACGGCGATCCAAACAATGGCACGGGTTGGATGATTGACGACGTCCGGATCGGCAGATGATGTTTTAAGGAAACGAAGCGGCGGCTTTTCAGCCGCCGCTTTCGTGTTTATAGTCACGTCACTCTTCCCACCGAATTGATGACTCAAGACACGCCCTTCACTCGACGCGCCTTTCTCGAAACAAGTGGTGTGGGCTTCGGTGCCGTGGCGTTGCAATGGATGCTGCACCAAGAGCGCGCTCACGCGGCAGGCTTGCAGCAGCTGGAACATCATGCCGCACGGGCCAAGAGCGTCATCTGGCTCTTCATGGAAGGCGGCCCCAGTCATTTGGATTTGTTAGATCCAAAGCCCTTACTCAACCAGTTAGGCGGGCAACCGCTGCCGGCGAGTTTCAAGGAACCGATCACCGCCATGGGCGAGAAAGGTGCGCCTTTGTTAGCCTCTCCCAGAACCTGGAGGCAACACGGTCAAAGCGGTCTCTGGGCTTCGGACTGGATGCCGCACATCGCCGAGTGTCTCGATGACATCGCGGTCATCCGTTCCTGCTGGACCAATGGGATTAATCACGCGGGTGGCGTGTGCCAGATGAATACCTGCATCAATGTGGCTGGCAGACCTTCGTTAGGGGCCTGGGTGAACTATGGTTTGGGTTCAGCCAATGAAAACCTTCCTTCCTTTGTCGTCATGTGTGACAACAAGGGCCGCCCCGTCAACGGCCCGCGCAATTGGGGCAGCGGTTTCATGCCGGCTTCGCATCAAGGCGTTCGCATCCTCGGTGGCAACGAGGAGCCGATCGCCGATCTGAATACGCCGGCCTCTCTAACATCTGCACGCCAGCATGGCAAACTGTCACTATTGCAGAAATGGAACAAGCGGCATGCCCAGAGCCGCCCCCAAGAAAGTGAACTCGAAGCCCGCATTCAAAGTTACGAACTGGCCTTCCGCATGCAGGCGGAAGCGCCCGTTGCGGTCGATCTCCAGGGTGAAACCGAGGCCACCAAAGCCCTCTACGGCCTCGATCATCGCGACACCGCGGCCTTCGGAAAGAACTGTTTGTTAGCCCGCCGCTTGATCGAACGCGGCGTTCGTTTCGTCCAACTCTACAACGGCACCGGCAGCAAATGGGATTCGCATGCGGGCATCGAAAAAAATCACTCCAGTCTCTGCCGCTCCATGGACAAACCGGTGGCCGGGCTTCTCAAGGACCTCAAACGCCGCGGGTTGCTTGAAGAAACGCTCGTCGTCTGGGGAGGCGAATTCGGCCGCACGCCGATGAGTGAGAAAGGCGACGGCCGCGACCACAACCCGACCGGATTCACCATCTGGATGGCCGGCGGCGGCGTCCAAGGCGGCCAAGTCATCGGCGCCACGGATGAACTTGGTCTCTACGCGGTACGCGACAAGATGCACGTACACGATATCCACGCCTCCATTCTATGGTTGTTAGGCTTGGACAACATGAAACTCACCTACGATCACAAAGGCAGACCCGAACGCCCCACCATCAACGAGGGCGCGTTCAATTCGAAGCTGGTGAGTTGAACGTTTCGTTAGGAACACTTCTCACTGTTAGTCAATAGCGTTAGAATCGTAGTGAAGCCGACGAAGCCTATGGACGACCCCGCATCCGGTGGTAGACCCGTTTCATTTCCTGAATCCCCGCTGAGTGAGGATCCTTAAGCCTCCGAGAGCCCATTTCCGGGTAGATCGCTAAGATCGAGAGGACTTCACTTTGTAGATACCTCGCCAAAGGTTGTTCAACCGATTCCGCTTTTAAGGAATCCACGATGATTAGTGCTTCTCCCTTAAACCCATCGGCGGCCACCCAATGTAGAGCATGACTTCCCGATTGGATCACAAGTAACAACGCCTTTTGGCCCGCCATCAGATGTTCACGCAGACGGTTCGCTGCCTCGGGGGTCTCAGGAGCGATGATCTCACAGTCAAACTGATCCTGCACCAAAACGCGAAAGATGTCAGGATGAAGCGTCCCTTTGCTCTCTTCTCCCACGATGGTTGCTGCGCGATCCGTGCCTAACCGAAATCGCAGGTTCTCCCTTTCCGGGTCCAATCCGTAGCCGCGATAAATAGCGCTCAAGGCATGCCAACCACAGGTGTGGGGTTCGGTCTGAAACTCACCCTCCAGCGTCTGCGCCATCTCTTCAGGTGACGCATCGGCATGCCAGGCGCGCCCTTTCTGAATCACGCGAATAGTCATCAAGCTTGAGACCGTAAAAATCGTCATGCCGACGATCACCGACAGGCCAACCAAGACGATGAGGAGCTTTTTCCAACGAGACATTCCCTCTAACTAGGGTCTGTCCCAGAAGCGTCCGATTCTGAGATTTGATGTGTGGTTTTTGTTAGGCGCGTTGTTGGCCGCGCTGGTCGGGGGCGGATTTGTTGGTTTGGATGGTTGTGCTTTGTCTGATTCTCGCTTTTCGGGCCTTTTTCTCGGGCGCGGGTACGTGCTGCTCCCTCTCCGGCTTGTGTTCCGGGGCGCGGCTTTGTCTTGCGCTTTTTCTAGGCTGCTTGCTTCCGCGCTTCGGCTTCTCGCGCTTCGGCTTGCTTCTTTCGCATTTCGGCTAGTTTCTTCATGTTGTGCCCGAGCACTCCCCAACTCACCGCCTTCTCGCGATTGGTGTGCCCTTTCACTCGTAACATATCTCCCAATATGCTGTGTATGAAGATGCTGATTCGGCCTTCGGTTTGACTTCGTCTTCTTTGCCTCTTGGCGAATTCGCCGTTCCCCATTTTTTCGCGCAGGATTTCGAGTTGCTTCGGACATATGTAGTCTCTTTCTTCTCCTAACGCTTTGCTGTTTGCTTTGCTCGCAAAGCCTCGATCTGCGCATACGCCTTCTATTTCGATCTTGAGTCGCTCTTCGATGTTTTCGACTCCTTCTAGGAGTATCTTGGCGTCGCTCACATTTTCTTTGTAGAGTTGGTTGTGAACGATTAATCCGTCTTCTTGTTCGCCTAACAGGATGGGGTTGCCGAATTCGGTTTCTTTCCCTAACTTTCCTCTCACTACCACTTGCACGTCGGACTCGTAGAGGCTGAGGATTTTTTCTGAGCTTTTGACTTGTCGCTCCCCGATGAGGCGCTCGTGTGCTTGGCGTTGGGCTTCAGGTAGTTGCTCGAGGATGTTGTCGATTCGCCCTAGTATTTGCTGGACTTGCGGCCAACTCCACTCGGTTTCTTGCCATCTTTCTTCTAAGAGTTGGCGATGTTTCTGGGCGTGTTGACGGGTCTTGCGAATTGATTTTTTCATCTGTCGCAGGATGGCTTTGCGGTTGCGTTTGCTGTCTTTCTGCCGCCGTTGTTGGCTCATGGCTATCCCGAGTTTGTTGATTTCTCGCAGGAAGGTTTCGGGGTCTTGGGGCATGCGGTTTTTTAAGCCGGCTTCCCGTATGAGTTTCGTGGCTTTCATCAGGGTGCGGGTGGCGTCGATGAGGAGCACCCAGTCGGTGGGGTAGTGGATGTTGGCTTGGAGACAGAAGCTGTCGAACCAGACGTTGACCAGATCGACGGGGTTTTCTAAACCTAACAATTGCTCTAAGCCGTCGCTGGAGTGTTGGGCGGCGCTTTGCAGTAGCTGGGCGCCGAGTTGGTCGATGGCTTCTTGGGGCAGGAAGCGTCCGTAACGGTCGAGGGTGCTTTTTGAGGGGGGCATGACGGAGCCGAATTCGCCTGTATGACAGAACCATTGCAGCACATTGCTTTCTGCTAGTTGGATGCTGAGTTCGCGCACGGGCATATGATTTTCGACGAAGCGGACGATGTTAGTGCGGAAGGCGGTGACGCAGTGATTGAGGAATCGGGTGCCTACTTGATGGGACTGGAGGCCGCGGCGTTCGAGAACAAGCTTCGTGAATTGGTCATCGAGTCCGGCCCGCTCGATGATGTCGTCCATGAATTGGTATCGGGCGCGTTTATCGCGATAATCTTTGGGCCCGTAACAAGGTGGAAGTAGACGAAAGGTTAATTGGCGGTTAAATTCGGTCATGATTCGGCGGGTTTGATTTTGCTACTAACCAAATTATACACGCCGAATTTGGCTATGGGAGTCCAAATTGGGCTCTCATAGCTCTTTAATATCGCTGTTTCGCACTTCTATGACAGGGGGCCGGACCTGTGGGACAGGCCCTAACTAACGCTTTCTCGCGGCGCGCATTTTTTTGACCACTCTGCCGGACGTTTCGCTGGGGAGATCGGAGAATTCGATACCGAAGACGCTGCCGAGATCGGTGTCTTGCAGGATTTCCTCATCATTGGCGAAGGCACTGTCTTCTAACGTATCAACCGAAGCGCTCTCAAAGATCTCTTCATGATTCACACCACGCAGCAGAAAGAATAGGTTTGGCGCAGAATCGAGCCTCACACCCACACCATAGAGAACGGCAGCCACGTGTTTGCACATGGTCGCCCAATCCGGGCACGAACACTGGAGTTCGATTTCATCCGGTGCAGGAAACAGGCCGGTTTCCCGGTCCGTTATCTCGGCGATCACCGCGTCGGATAACCGGCCCTGGAGAAGTTCTAGCAAAGTATCGATCCGGCCGGCACAACGCGTTTTGAAGGCCGCCCACTTCACATCCGCAAAGGCGGCGATTTTGATTTTTACTTGATAGAGATCACTCCCCGCGACGTAGGATTGGATCTCTCCTGGAGAGATTTCCAAATGCACGATGGACCCGTTTCTCGTATAAGTGCGGCCGCGCGGCAGGCGATTCTCAAAGTCGCTGTAGGACTCGAGATTCTCATTCCACGCTTCACCCCAGAAAGTCTGTGCCATCTTGCGGCCTTTGAAGCTCACGATCGGTTGCGGCGTCTTGCCCTCTAATCGATCGCTTAAGTTTCGGAACGCGTTGGCCCGCCGCTCGTGAACGGGCACGTAAGGTTTGTAAGAGTGCCAGTAAGCCATGATTACGTCGCCACCGCAGCGTTGAGGTCTAGGGAAACGAAGTCCACCAACTCCTCATTTCCCATGTCGGTAAGGAGCTTCTCCGCGCCTCCCGTAGCGCCCAGCACATCTTGCGCCAGTTCGCGTTTCTCCATGATCAGCCTGTCGATCTTCTCTTCGATGGTGCCCTGACAAACGAACTTGTGCACCAGCACATTGCGCTTCTGGCCAATGCGGAAAGCGCGGTCTGTGGCTTGATCTTCCACGGCAGGATTGTACCAGCGATCAAAATGAATCACCTGCGAAGCCCGCGTCAAGTTGAGCCCCGTGCCGCCTGCCTTGAGAGAGAGCACGAAGAAGGGCGGCCCATCGGTTTGCTGAAAGGCGTCCACCATGCGCTGACGCTCTTTCACACTTGTGCCGCCGTGCAACACGAGCCCGTCTCTAGCAAAGACATTTTTCAACAGTTCTGATAGAGGATGGGTCATTTCGCGGAATTGCGTGAAAATCAGCACGCGTTCTTGCCGGGAAGCCATTTCCTCACACAACTCGGTCAAGCGCTGAAACTTGCCGCTCCCTTTAAGCGCATAGTCGCCAGAGCCTCCCCATTGAGCCGGGTGATTGCAAATCTGCTTAAAGCGCATGAGGAACGCGAGCACGATGCCTCGCCGCTTGATGCCGGTCTGGTCCTCACCGGTCATGGCGTCTTTCAGTTCCCTAACGGCTTTTTCATAGTGCGTCGCTTGCACTTTCGTCAATTGACACCACGTCCGGATCTCCGTCTTGTCTGGCAGGTCGGCGATGATGCTCTTGTCTGTCTTCAACCGCCGCAAGATGTAAGGGCTCGCCAACTTGCGCAAAGGCGCGTAGTCCGGCTCCTCTTGTTTCTCCAGCGCCTTGGTATAGCGTTTGAACTGCGAAAAGTTTCCTAACAGACCCGGATTGATGTAGTCAAACAGCGACCAGAGATCGCTGAGACGATTCTCGATAGGCGTGCCACTCAGGGCGACCTTTACCTTCGCCGAGACCTGCTTCACCGCGCGCGTTTGCGCCGTGTTGGGGTTCTTGATTGCCTGAGCTTCATCGAGAACCATGAGATTCCATTGACGCTCGCGAATCCCCTCATTGCGGCGCAACAATCCATAGGTGGTCACGACAAGATCGTAAGCGTGAAAAAATGCCTCTGGATCCGCGTCGGCTTTATGACGTGCCTCGGCGCTTTCCTGCGAAGGATGCATCAGAAACGCTTTGAGGCTGGGGGCGAACTTGTCGAGCTCCGCGCGCCAGTTGCCTAACAAAGAAGCGGGCACCACGAGAAGACTGGGCCGGTTCGCTTTGCCGTCTTGATGCCGTTTGATAGCTAACAGAAGTGCGATCACTTGAATGGTTTTTCCCAAACCCATGTCATCGGCAAGGCAGGCGCCCAATCCTAACTGATAGAAAAACCAAAGCCAATTGACGCCTTCTTCCTGGTAAGGGCGTAGTGTGGCATGCAGATCTTTTCCCGGCAACGCGGCTTCCGCTTGCGAAGGATCACGCATGACTGATAGAGCGTCACGCAACCAATCGCCGGCTTGTATATGCATCCATGGTTGGTCCTCGCCATCATCAGTGAAAACGGATCGATCCCCGTCGCCTTGGTATCCGGCGAGCAATCGCATGCCATCGAGGAAGGAGATCCCTTCATCAAAGTGGGAATGCTCCACTTCCATCCAATGATTGAGCACTTCCTCGAGTTTCTCCCGGTCCACCTCCACCCACTGTCCCCGAAGTCTAACTAAATTGCCATCACTGTTGAGGATTTCAGCCATCTCATCCTCACTGAGTGGTTCGCCGTCAAGAACCATACCCACCGAGAAGTCTAACATTGCGCTCGGACCGATGCAGCTGAACGTGCGCCCGACGTTCACGCTTACCTTAGGGCGGCCCGGCCGTTTGCTTTTCCACCAGTTGGGCACGCGCACGGCCAACCCGCCTTCCTCCATCCTGGGGATGTCTTGGATGAAGGCGTATGCCTGGCGCGGCGTCCAGGCCAGAGGCTGAAACACGCGCCGGGAATCCACGAGTTCTTTAACCAATGCGCTCTGCTTTGCCGCTTCTTGCACGGGGCGCAAGAGTTGCTCCATGGCGCCTCGATTGCGTTCGCCGGCGTATTGTTTTAGAGCCTTGCTCAAGGGCACGTGCTGAAGACGTTGGGTCTTGGAAAGACTGTGACTGTAGGTGGCGATGAAGGCAAAGGGCCGACGCTCATCGCGTTTGTTCTCCGCAAGATGAAACGTGACCCGGCCTAACAACTGACGCTCAGGATCGGCATCGTGCAACCAGCCTCGCACGCCGCCCTTGTGGGCCTCACATTGTTTTTGAACGACCTGATCGATTGTTTGCCAAAAGTTTCCTAATACCGTGATGGTGAGGTACTCCATCCCGCGTCCCGGTGGCGCTTGTGCCAGAAACGCTTCCCATTTCTCAAGCGCAGGCGGCGTCAAAGAGGACCATTCATCCTCCGCATCTTCAGGGGCTGCGACGCGCAAAGCTGTTAGGTAAGTTTCTCCAAATTCTCGCCAGTACGTGAGGGTGGGTGGCAAGGTATCATGCGAAAAAGCGATTGTTAGGTGCACCAGACCATTCGCAGAAGCTTTTGCGAAAGCCTTTTCCAGATCCGGTAGACGTCTGACGTCTACCAGCGGACTTGCGGATTCCTGGGCTTCCAAGCGAAGATTTCCTTCGGGCGTTAAGACAAGCTGGTGAGACATCGGGAGTCTGGATGCTTTGGCATGGTAAAGTCCCGGTCAAGCGTCAGGTCCCGGTGAAGTCAGGGTTTTTTTTAAAGTAGACAAGGTCAATCCAATCCGCTCCAATCCCGCGCCCTATCCTCCCGACACCACTACTGTTATGAAGAAACTATTACGCACGGTTTTCTCGCCGTTATTATGGCTATTCATCTTGGCACCTCAAGCGATGGCTCAAGAAGGAGAGCCTGCGCCCGTCCTCAACAGCGGTGACACCGCTTGGATACTCACGGCCACTGCCTTGGTATTGTTCATGACTCTTCCGGGCCTATCACTGTTCTACGGTGGTCTCGTTCGAGGGAAGAACGTTTTGTCAGTGCTCATGCACTGTTTCGCCATCGCTTGTGTGACTAGCGTGGTTTGGTTAGTTATTGGTTACTCACTAGCATTTTCTGAAGGCACATCGTTCATCGGTGGGGCAAGCAAGGCGATGTTGAATGGTGTCGCTCCAGATACGATATCGGGCTCGATTCCCGAGCTATTGTTTTTCGCCTTCCAAATGACGTTCTTTATCATCACCCCGGCGCTAATGGTGGGTGCGTTTGTGGAACGAATCCGGTTTTCGGCCATGCTGTTGTTCACAACGCTTTGGGCGATCCTCGTTTATATTCCGGTCTGCCACATGGTATGGGGCGGCGACTTTGGAGGTAGCATGCCAGGCCTAACGAATGTCATGGATCACGCCGGTGGCATCGTTGTCCATATCACGGCTGGTGTGGGAGCGTTAGTGGCGTGTATCGTACTCGGACCGCGCGAAGGTTATCCAAAGACTCCGATGCCTCCTCACAATCTTCCCATGTGCGTGGCGGGAACGGGCATGCTCTGGGTTGGTTGGTTTGGTTTTAATGCCGGCAGTGGATTGGGAGCCAATGGGGCGGCTGCCATGACGTTGATCGTCACCCATACCTCAGCGGCGATGGGAGCGATCACGTGGGCGGCGGCAGAGTGGATCACGCTTCGAAAGCCAAGCATGTTGGGTGCCGCCACCGGTTCCATTGCCGGGCTCGCAGCAATCACGCCCGCTTCTGGTGCTGTGGGTCCGTTAGGCGGGATTTGCATCGGATTCTGTTCCGGTCTCATTTGCTGGATCGCTTCCACCAAGATCAAACAGAAGTTTGGCTATGACGATTCACTCGATGTCTTCGGCGTTCACGGTGTCGGCGGTTTTATTGGCACCATTCTCGTTGCGATCTTTGCCTCCAAGTCATTAGGGGGCTTTCCTCCTGACACATATCAGTCTATTGGTGGTCAGTTAGTCACGCAATTGTTAGCGGCGCTTTACACCATCGTCTACACCGCGATCGTCAGTTTCATCCTCCTCAAAGTCATCGATGCCGTCATCGGGTTACGTGTCGACGAGCGTGAGGAATCGCAAGGCCTCGATATCTCGGATCACGGCGAGCAGGCCTACAACGACTAATTTCAGTCCTCGCAACCGACCTCGAAACGGGGGACCGGCGGAATCTTTCGTCGGTCCCCTTGTTAACGACATCGTCAGGCTCGGGATTGTCCCGCCAAGGATTCGTCCTGCGGCGACTAAACGAAAGGGGCACCGCTGCGAAAGAATTATTCCTCTAACGAACGCACCCGAAGAAAGCTGGTCGTTCGTCTGCGATTTTCCGTGATCGAAGGACGCGCTTCCGTCATCTCACTGGAAGCCGTGATGGTCTCTCCAAGGTCTTCCCATTCACGCAAGTTGTCTGACCATTCCAATTGATAGCGGGTCCCAATATGGCTCCTCCAACTTACAACGATAGCGGGTTCGACGACGACCTCTAGCCAGACGAGTCGATGACGGGCGCTGACCGGAGACCCCGCCGAACCAGGTGTGCCACCTTCGCTGCTGGCGTGCCATTGAGTCGCTTCGTTGGGATCAGCCTCTCCTGAGAACTCCAGTGAGCTTCCTCGGCCGTCGGCGTCCGCCGGCCACGGCTCCGAGTCATCATAATTAAAATCAATCACCGGTGCGCCACCGCCTAACGAAAGCTTCAATCGCTCGCCGCCATTGCTCAATTGATCGGCGCCCCAAGAGCCTGCCACGGCAATCCCGGGATAACGTAGCCCAAAGGCCTCCGCGTTCCGCGCCAGGACCAATCGAGCATCGCCTTCTAGTATCGTGTCTTCCAATTGGTTGAGGTCGAAATCAATGCCCTTGGTGAACCGTAAAAGTGCGAGGTCGATCGATTCCGTTCCTTGGTTCCAAAGTTCGATATATTCGAAATCCGATTCTTCATAACCTAAAGCTGCTTCCGATTCCGTAAGTTCCGACGGATGATACATCAGTTCTGATATCACTAAATGGCGGTAAGGAGAGACATCAGCGGCGGCGCGAAATTCTATCGGATCCGACCAATGACTCCATTGGCCTAACTGATTGAGGTGACGCACTCTGACGCGGTAAGTGTCATCGGGATCAATCTCTTGGGCGGGAATGGTGATACTGGGCTCAAATTCCGTGATCTCCTCGCTTTCCCAAACGGGATCGATCTCATAGATATTGCGGTCTCCCGCTTCAAAACCTTCGATTCCCGGGTGATGAACGCGTGCGAGCCGCCATTTCATGGAGACGAACTCTTGCTGTTGAAAAAGCGTGCCTCCGGAAAAGGCTGAACTTGAAAAAGTGAGTTCATTGATAGGATAACCTTCAGGACCGGTATAGTCTATCGTGGGTCTGTCAGGTTCTCTGTTACCGCCATCGGCTAAAACTTGAAGCTGGGTGCCACCGAAACCGCCCGGCACCGTGAAGCGTTTGACCCAATCCACCATTCCCGGAAAATCCGGCGAGACCAGTTCGCGTACTTTGCCGGGGAATCTCGTGTAACCAAAGGGATTGACATAAAAACTGCCGGTTCGCTGGCTGGGTCCCTCCACGGCGCGAGAGCGTGGGTGATTCTCCCAGCGGGCTTGATCGACTTCCCACCAACCGCCGCCGTCAGGCGTGGAAGAAACCAACGTATTTTCCGAGGGCAATTCCGGAGGTGGAGCAAAGATAGAACCGCGATAGCTAAACTGTGTGGGTGATGGAATCGTTTCAATGGTTTTTTCGCCGCTATAGCTGAAAGGCTGCGCGCCTTTGATAAAGACGGTTTGGCCTTCAGCGAATCCGTGAGGATCGGTCGTGGTCGCTACCGTAAGCACGCCATCTCGTTCGAGAGAGGCGATAGGTTGCGAATCGCCGGCGCCGTCTCGTGAACCTACGAGCGATGCTAATTCATCGATCACTTTCCAAAGTTGATCTTCATTCAATAGGAGGTCCTGCAATTCACGCGCCCGGCTTTGGAATGCCGCATTGAGTTCATCATGGTCCAGACATTTCCTGAATTGTTCAAAAGGCGTTCGCGACTGCACGGCGTCGGGACCCCAGCGATCGAATTCTTCATATAAAAGGTCGACGTCCCAAGGATGAATCGACCAGCGGCCCGTAGCCGGATTATGATAATAAAGGGAGTTTTCTTGGTCCCGCTGATCGGAATGATTCACCGCCTCCCAAATGCATCGATAACTGAAATACCAATCCAACTCCACGTTCTCCCGCCACCAGGAGACGGGTTGAATGGGGTTCGTTTTATTATAACCGCTTCGACTCGTAAACGCTTGAAGATCGGAACGATCGGTCACCTGTCCACGGCCTTCATTGATAGAGTTGGAGTTGGCAAAGTGCATATTGTAGACATTGCCATCGGGCAATCCCCGGCCACGCAAGGCTCGGCCATCGAATTGCTCGAGCGCCAGGTAGGGCCCCCAAAGATCCCCCTCATATTGATCGTTCGGATCCGTCTCACGTGAGTCATCAATAATACGAAAATGGAAATAATTGGTAGTGATCGCCGGAACGCCGACCATGCGCCAGAGACGGAAAGCCAACGCTTCATCAAGACCGCAAATACCGCGGTTCGCCGGATTCCATGGCGAGGCCATGGCGCTGATATTCAGCGTACGCGCGGGCGCAGGGTATTTCTCGCCAAAGTCATCTCGCCGTTCGAAAAGATTGCCACGATTGAAACGCCATTTCCATTTGTTCTTTCCCGTATTGTAAGTGGAGCCGTGACCACGAATGCGATAACGCATATGATCATAAACTTTGCCGTCGTAAACCAGTGTTCCGAGAAAACGATAAACCTTGTTATTGAAGGCGCTGTTGTATTGGCAATCGAGAATGTCTTCTTCCTGACTGATCAAGTGATAAATCGGCAATGATTCCATCACATCGGCACCAAAGACTTTCGGTGACGTTTCGCCAGGGATCACCGCACCTGTCCAGGCCGGCACCCCATCGTAGCAGAAATAAGCGAAATTCGGCGTCGGATCATCTTCAAAAGGCGCTCTTGCTTGGTGACCCAGCCGGTCTTCGAAAATGATACGGTAACGAATCAGATGGCGGTGTTCTTGAATCGCCGCTGGAATGGCGACTTGAAAGATCGCGGGATCGGCTTCACTAACAGTCATCGGAACAGAGGTCCACTCGGAAGCATAGGTATCATCAGTAAGGCGAATATAGCTGCCGGGTTCGACCACTTGATAGTCGAGCGTCACGGGACCGACGCCATCCGGGTCCGTGATCTTGGCGGTCACCGTGACCGTTTCACCAGATCGGGGGCTTCGCGGTTCGTGCTTCACTTGGCGAATGTTAGGTGGAATCAATTCCGTCTGCACGCTGTTCGGTTCTCCTGGCGTCGGAGCATCAATCGATGGGCGCCAACTGCTGCCCAATTCGTTGTCTAGAGTGGGATGTAAGAGTTCCATCGATTTCCCTAGATTATCGTTAGGAGCCACGGGCCAAGGGAAGCCCACGCGATAATCCACTTCATCGATCCTCACGCCTTCCCCATTGCGCAACGTTAGGGTTTCCCCTTGATTGGACAGACTCCCACTTTGCCATTCATCAAACGCGGGCGCTCCTTTAACGAAGATGGAGCCGAATTTCCGGTTGTAATCCGTCTTATTCTCCGTGATGACCAAATACTGATCGGGTTCAAGTATGGTCTCTTGGGGGAAGACATACTGAATCCCTTGGCTGAAATAGTATCCAGAGAGATCGACAGGATTTTCGCCCGCGTTAAGGATCTCAATGAATTCAACAAATTCGTGCTTCGGCTCAGGATCGTAGTGGATTTCGTTGATGACGATCTCGGCGGCACTCCATGACGCCGGCATTAGAAAGAGGGCGATGGCACGGATCGTTGAATGAGTGAGGGGCATTCCTCCATCTTCAGAAGGCACCCGAAGGTGGTCAATGCGGATTGGCCTCCAATCCGTGTCGGGACTCGTGCGGGTTCCGTGGATGAAACTTGATGGCGAAGAAATGAACGCTCAAGAGTTCCTCACCCCATGGTAAGGCATCGACGGTCAGAATGACCCGATCGGGCGGCCGTATCGGGACACTCTGTCCCTTTGCCTTGCGGCAAAACTTTTCTTAATGTGTTGTGTATGAGGGATTTGTGGAATTCATTCGCGTTGGAACGCTGCCTGCGTTGGTTGTGAGCATGAATTCAGGTTGGAAACTCGGTCGGTTCTTCGACATCGACGTCTTCGTCCATTGGACTTTCTTTCTCTTGTTAGGCTGGATCCTCTTGGCCGGTGGCGGCGTGATGAGTGCGGTCTTTGTCTGCGCGATCTTTGCCTGCGTGGTCCTGCATGAGTATGGGCATGCTTTAGCGGCGCGTTACTTCGGGATTCCAACTCGCAAGATCACGCTCTACCCCATCGGTGGCGTCGCGCAACTCACTCGCATGCCCAAGCGCCCTGCAGAGGAGATCATCGTTGCCTTGGCCGGGCCGGCGGTGAATGTGGTGATCGCCTTCATGTTAGCCTTGTTTCTGCTAGTCTTTGGCGGCCTTTCATCAGGATTCGCGCTCAACTCACTCTTAGGCTTTTTGACAAGTGTGATGATCGCCAACGTCATCTTGGCGGGTTTTAACCTGCTGCCCGCCTTTCCCATGGACGGCGGCCGCGTACTGAGAGCCTGGTTATCCAAACGTCAGGGCCATCTCAAAGCCACCGACACCGCAGCGAAAGTCGGCAAAGGATTCGCCGCAGCATTCGCGTTGATCGCGATCTTCCAAGGCATGCCGACTTTCTTCATTCTCGCCATTTTCGTCTTTCTCATGGCGGAGCTGGAGCGTCGGCAGGCTCATCTCCAAGCTAGGTACGGTAGTTTCTTTGGAGACACACCGCCACCTCGACCCGGAGGTGATTTCCACGAGATCGATGTGGAAGTGATGCCGCCACCACGCAAGCCACGCGATCCCTTCGAGCGCTTTATTCGCTTCGATCGCGGTTAAAGACAGAATTAACAGAATGAACACAATCTAATGGAAATGACTTTGGGGGGGAAACCCACGAACACCAACAGCCACTGGGAAATGCTCCATAACATTCTGTTAATTCTGTGAATTCTGTCCCAGAAATGTTAGCCCTATCGGCCCCTTATTCGCTTTGATCGTGGATAGAGTCACTCCATAGACTCAAACCAAGCCAAGTAAGAATCAAATCCATCGGAATCTTTCCATAGACGCGGAATGACCTTCACATCGATATAGATGCGACTGATCCTCCACCTGCCGCCGATATTAACAGCGGGAAGGAAGCCAAGCTGAACGAGCCTATAGATTTGAGGGAGGCGGATTCCAATGTACTTCGCGGCTTCCTTAACCGTGAACAATTCAGGAATCCCGTCTGGGTGGATATCTTGTCCAAGATTGTTCCCGTAAGCCTTCAGCTCAGTTTCCATGAGGCTTATCCTACCTTCGTGGCTTGGTTCTCGACAACAGAGGAAGGATTTGCACGAATTTAGCCATGAAGGTCTTACCCCTATCTCTACTCGCACTCTTCGCTGCCGCGCTTCCCGTTGCGGCTGTCGACCTCCCCGAAGACATGGCTGGCGCTCCTGGCAGTGGCCGCGACTCCGGCTTTCGCGTCCGCTCGGCTCAAGCCATGGAATCCCCCCCACCGCCCCGATGGCGTGGGGCCTACCTGTGGTGCTCAATCGGGGGCATTTTTTCAGCTAAACGGTACCCTGACAGATGACGACGGCCGGCTTCTAGCGGATGAAGCGACGGCCGGGACCGAATCCTGACGGAAACGTTTTTTCCGTTTCCCGTGATCAACTTTGCCTTTAACAATGGCCCTGATTCAGCTCCTGAGGTTCTGGTCGAGGACGTGAAACGGCGATCCAGAGGAGGGTGGGCGGTCCATTAACCAACTTCAATCCTAACAGTGCATTTCCCGGCATCACCGAGCACAAGACAAATTTCGCCACCGAAAGTGGTGGACCTACTTGGAACTTGCCGCCGGCGAATACACCTTTGGCGGTCAGGTCTGGATCGAGCGGACGGATGTGGGCGGAGATGATTTCTTTGTCGTCTCGGCCAGGAACGAGTCCTCGTGATTTTCTCAATTTGGAAGTGGCGGAGTACGTGAAGATCGATGCGCCGGCATTCCAATCGGTACCCAATGATTTTTACCTACACGGTTCACCGTGACCAAAGATGGTCTCTATCCCTTTCGCTTGGTATTTGTGCAAGATTCTTTAGGATCAGCGTTAGAATGGTATTCGGTGGACGCCGCGAGCGGTGACAGAAATCCTCATCAATGATCCAGACGACGAACGCGCCATCAAAGCTTTTCAGCGCAGCACGGCGCCGATTCACAATCACCCTTACATTGCCGAAATTCGCCCGCAGCCAGCCTCCAAAGGCATCCCGGCTGCGGACAAGATTGAGATTCTACTCATCGATGAAGGGGCGAACGTTGTCGCCAACTCCGTGGAACTCTTTCTCAATGGTCTCGACATCACTGGCGAATCGAACCTAACCAATGCCGACGGACGGACGAGTCTTTCCTATCAACCCAATCCGGCTCGGACAGAACTGGGTAATTCAGTGAGACTCGTTTATCAAGATACAGCGGGGCGCGATTACGAGCGTGAATGGGACTTTGAGATCACCGGCGGGGTCGGCGTGACAAAAGTGACTGGTCAGTGGGATTTTGATGAAGGGGATCTGCGTGCCACGGTGGGGCGCGATTTGGAATATCTCTCCGATGGGCTCGATGCGCGTACCGAATACGGGACGACAGAGAGTCTCAATCTCCCTAACATCAATGGTGAAGTGGCTAACGTCATGGCCGTACCCGATGCGGAAGGCAAGGACACAAGCATCGGCTACGTCATGTTCCATGGCATCGATCCTAACGGTGGCGGCACACGTGTGAATCAGTATACGCTCCTCATGGATGTGATGGTGTCTGAGGATGCTAGTGGCGCTGGAGGCATCATTCAGATTGATTCGCCAAGACGTCAAGGTGATGGCGCCATACCCAACTCGGGCGACAGCGATTTCTTCTGGCAAGGCAACAACATGGGGCAAGGTCAAGGCGGTTATGTCGGAGATGGTAGTTTCGTTCCTGGAGAATGGCGCCGCATCGTTTTCGCCGTGGATCTCGCCGGCGATCCGCGTTTGGTCACCAAGTATGTGAACGGCGTGAAACAGGATGACTGGAGACAGAATAGCATCGATCAACCACGCCGAGCTTTGTTAGACGAATATTCGATCCTTTTTACCGATGGTGATGATGGCGAGCAGATTGGTTGGTTCGTCAACAGTGTACAAATCCGTGAGGGCAAGATGTCTGATGTGGAGATCGAATTGTTAGGCGGCCCGACTGCGGAAGGCTTGCCGGTCTCTTTCTTTGATGACCCGAACGCGACGATCTCCACCCGCAATGTCTTCGGAGATCTGGGCAATGACTCGGGCATGCAGACGCGTCGTCTCACCGTCTTCAACAGTGGCGAGACTCAGGATCTCAACATTGAGAGCGTGACCGCGACAGGTCCTGAAGCCGCATTCTTTAACGTGGTTTCCTTTCCGCAGACTTTGGCTTCCGCAGAGGAAGGTACGATTGTCGTGGAGTTTGATCCCCAGGGAGAAGCCGGACTCTTTGAAGCCATGCTTGAAGTGGTTAGCAACGATGGTGGAGACGCTAGCATTTCCATTGATATTTCTGCGAGGGTCGATAATCCCTCTGGATTGGTCGCGCACTATCCCATGGATGAGACGGAAGGCACGGTCATGATGGACGCCTCGGGTCAACGCTATCACGGTACCTATGGAGCCGCTGGAACGGGATCCTTCGAAGTGAATCAGGAAGGTCTGGCCACCGGTAGAGCAGTGAAGTTCAGCGATGGCGGTTCCCCGGCGGATGGCGGTGGTGGCTTTGGCCAGCTAGACGCCAATGATAGCATTCCATCCCTACAGAATCTCACCATCTCCATGTGGGTACAGATGGACGCCGCCGATGCCGGTGCGTCGATGCTCCTCGCGAAAGGCACGGCTGCCGGCGATCCCTTCGCTCTGGCGACCAACTCCGTCGGCAATGAGAATCCCTTACTCTGGTTTGTACAGGAGAGCCCGGCGATCGAGTCCGATCCTGTTCTAATGGTAGGACAACCCCATCACGTGGTGATCACTCAGTTGGACGAGAATGGCCTGGAATTCGGCTCGACACGCACGCGGCTCTTCGTTGATGGGGAATTGGTCAATGAGTTAGAAGAAGGTGACGGCTACGAAGATTTGGCGCCATCGGTGATTCAAATTGGCGCTTTGAATGGAGGATTCGGTTTTACCGGTTTCATCGATGATGTTCAGATCTACTCGCGGGAACTTAGTGAGGAAGAAGTTCAGTTCCTCTTTGCCAATCCAGGTGAAAGCGTCGCACCCCCTGCGGAGACGGGGGAATTCTACCCGATCAGTTCGATCGAATCCTCTACGGCCGCAGATGATTTCTTTGTCGTGGACAACCTCATCCAAGGACCAGGTGTTGGCTTCAACGCCAGTGAGCCCTTTGAGAAACTCATCGGTGGCGAACAAGGCAACTGGGTGACCGCGGCGCCCGGTGGATTCCCGGCTGACTACATTGAAGTCGCTGGTGCTCCGGTTTTGACGTTAGACCTTGGAAGCGACGTCTTGTTGGGCGAGATCAGTGTTTGGGGTTACTCCTCCAACAATGCCAACGGTGTTAGTGCGTTTAGTCTTCGCTTTGCCACCGATGCGGAAGGAGCGGCAGGCTTTGGCTCATCGATCAGTTACAATCCTACTTTCGAACCCACCAATGATGACGATACCGAAAGGCAGAGCTTTGCCTTCAGCGAACAAGTCACGGCTCGCTATGTTGAATTCACGGCAGACGACAACTTCTTCGTAGCGCCAGGCGACGGTAGCGGAGGCGAAACGCCAGGCGGTGACCGAACAGGGCTCGGTGAAATTGCTTTTGAACAAGTTACAGCGCCACCGCTTGATGATGTGACCCAACCGGGCGACGTGATCTTCATCGTCAATGGTGAGAACGATGAAGATGGTGCTGACGGGATCCCCCCGGGGCCCGAGGGCGTTTCCAATGCTATCAATGACATTGGTCAGAAGTACCTCAACTTCCTCGATCTCAATTCCGGGTTCAGCGTGGCTCCTGGTATCGGATCAACATTAGTCACGGGGCTGCGCTTGTATCCAGCTGATGACTCGTTTGAACGCGACCCTGCGAGCTATCAGTTGTTCGGATCAGTGACCGGTCCTCAAGCGGACGACTTCGTGCTCATCTCCGAAGGCGGTCTCAGCTTGCCTGAAGATCGCAATGATGGCGGCAATCTCGCCATTGATCCCTCGTTGCCTCACCAAGAGGTTCGGTTTGCTAACACCAAGGCTTATGTGGCTTACCGCCTCATCTTTCCTACGCTCAAGAACGCTGAGGCTGCCAACAGTATGCAAATTGCCGAAGTGGAATTGTTAGGCATTCCGAAAGATCTCGATGGAGGTCAAGATGGCGATCGTTTGGCCGCTTTAGAAAACGTTGGCTTCAATGCCGGCGGCAATTTCAGTGTCACCATTCCTGCCGGCGAAACGGCCGATGGTTCGACCGTGGACATTGAATTCTCGACGGACCTACTCAATTGGGAATCGATCGCCACGGGGCTCACTGGAACCGTGGAAGAAACCGACGCCGGCCGGCAAGGGGAGCCCACCGGTTTTTATCGTGCGGTGAAGCGTTAGGCTCAAGTCATTCTGCTCAAAGAGCCGCGGGTCATTCGTTGATTCGCGGCTCTTCACGTTTCAGGCCGCGCGAAAGACGGTCATCAGGTGACAGAGTTCTGCTTCCGCTTCATCAGGGCTGGAGACCGTGGCCGCGATCTGGGCACGCATCACCGCTGCAAACCGTTGCCGCAATCGATAGACCGCGATGCGTACGGATCCCGCTTTCATGCCCAGTTTCTCGGCTAGCTCTTTGTAAGGCTGACGCGCGGCGTGGCAGCTGAGATGCGGCTTCATTGCTTCAAAGAGATGGCTTTTGCCATTCTCTTGATACTCTCGTTCCACGGATTTGAGGGTGTTCTCGATAAGGTGCAGCGCCCATTGCCGATCGAACGCCACGTCAGGGCTAACGGAATTGCTAGGCACGGACAACTCGATACTCTCTTGGGTCTGGTCGAGGCTCATGGGCTGGTTGTTTCCTCCCCGTTTCAACGAACTTTGTCTCCGGAAATCATCAATGAGAAAGTGTTTAAGTGCCGTGAGAAGATAAGAACGTAGCCGTTTGTTAGAATCGCTTTGCGAGGGAAGGGAGCCGCGCTGCAAGAGGTTCGCGAAGAAGGCCTGGGTGAGTTCCTCCGCATCGAGTTCGGAATAACCTTGGCGGCGCACGTAGCTAAAGAGTGGTTGCCAATAGGTTTCGAAAAGTTCGTTCCAGGCTTCTCGATAGGTGGCCGTGTTCTCGTCACGCGTGTGGGCGACGACGTTCCAGCGTGTGGCGGGGAAGGGATCGGAGGGTGCGTTCATCGGATGGGAATGGAAATGATATTTCCCCTGAATTCGCGTCTGGCGCGGGGGTCTTACACGAAACGGCAAGATTTCTTCTCTTTCTCTGGGTCGGCAATTCCTCCCAGGCTCCCCAGGACGCCGATGTTGCCCCGGTTCGCATTACATGCTAAGGGGACCTCACTGTGAAACACTCACGGAATCAAGAGCATCATTTTATGAAAACACTGACCTACCTCCTCCTAGCAGGCCTCACCTGTCTGCACGCCAGCTGCACCCTCTTCGAAACCAAGCAAGAGCCCAAGCCTCTCGCCACAGGCTACCCAACCGTGGGATTCGACTCGAGTTATTA
This sequence comes from Verrucomicrobiales bacterium, assembly GCA_965224685.1. Taxonomy (GTDB): domain Bacteria; phylum Verrucomicrobiota; class Verrucomicrobiia; order Verrucomicrobiales; family DEV007; genus CBDDAB01. The sequence continues at coordinate 180,578 of CBDDAB010000016.1, forward strand.
TGTCAAGGCTTACAAACCCAACAACCCGGCGAATGTCAGGGTGAAGGTGAGCACCTCCAATCAGACCCTTTACGTCCTGGAGGGCGATCGTCCATTGATGGTCGCCGCGGTAACGGTTGGCACCTCAGCGAAGCCGACTCCCAAGGGCAATTTCCGCATCTACAGCAAGCAGAAATACCGCCGCCGTCTCTCGCAACCTGGAGCGGGTTATCCCATGGGTTATTGGTGTGAATTCAAGTCCGCTTACGGGATTCACGCCGGTTGGGTGCATCCTGCTCCCCGCAGTGCCGGTTGCATCCGCATGCACTTCAATGCCGCGCCCAAGTTCTTCAATCTCGTTCGTCAAGGCACACCGCTCAACATCGCCACCCGGCAACCAGAGGACGCCACGATTGGACGCAACGTCCCCCGGCCGCGAGACGCCAATGCCAAGGAATTCCCGCCGCACATTCTCAATACCAACGAGATCTTTCACGTTTACAAGGGCCCACTCTACGACGGCTAGGCCTAACATTCTCAACCGACTCCCCTCAAGATGGCGGCTCCCTCTCCTACCACTGCAGAAAAGACTGCGCCTCCTCGGCGCAAACGGGTCAACGTTCGGACTCCGGAAGTCATGGACCGCGTGAAAGCGGAGGTGGAAACGCACTATCGGAGTCACATTGTTGAAAAATTGCGCGAGCGCGGTGGTGTTCTCACCATCGGGAACACCACCGTCCGCTTGGCCAAACAGTTTGGCTTCTGTTACGGTGTCGAGCGGGCCATTGATCTCGCCTACGCATCGCGCAAAGTTTTCAAGAACAATAACATTTATCTCATTGGCGAGATCATTCACAATCCGGAAGTGAACCGGCAGTTGGCGGAGATGGGTATTCGCAATCTTGTGGGGCCTAACGCTGACGCCACGATCGAAGAACTCACGGAGGAGGACGTCGTCATTGTCCCTGCCTTTGGCGCCGAAGTTTCGCTGGTGAATCGCATCAAAGACAAAGGTTGCCAGATCGTGGATACGACTTGTGGCGATGTGATGAGTGTGTGGAAACGCGTTCGTGGTTATGCTAAGCAGGGCGTGACCTCGATCATTCATGGCAAGGCATCGCATGAGGAAACGCGTGCGACCGCCTCCCACGCCACCAATGCCGGATCGGGGCATCATCTGGTGATTCTCACTTTGGATGACGTGGACTACGTTTGCGATTACATTCGCAAAGGTGGCGATCGCGAAGCCTTCCTCAAGCGGTTCAAAGGGGGGTATTCTGACGGCTTTGATCCGGATCAGCATCTGCAACAAGTCGGTGTCGCCAACCAAACCACCATGTTGAAGTCCGAGACGGAGGAGCTTCAGCGCCGCATCGCCGCCGCAATCAAGGATCGCGATGGCGAAGCGTCAGGCGAAGAAAACTTCCAATACTTCGATACCATTTGCGGCGCCACGCAAGAACGTCAGGACGCGCTCTTTGACATGTTGAAAAAACCGATGGACATGTTGTTAGTAGTGGGTGGTTACAACAGCTCGAACACGGGCCACCTCGTCGAGATCGGCGAGCGTGAGCTTCCCACTTTCTTTATTCGCGACGCCAAATGTTTGAAATCTCTTGAAGAGATTCTACACTTTGATTTGGAGGCTGGCGCAGAGATTTCTTCCCAATACACGCAGAGCATCTTTGGGGAACAAGCCGCAACCATCGGCATCACCGCCGGAGCCTCTTGTCCTAACAATCTCATTGAATCGACCATCATCCGCGTCTTTGCTTTGCGAGGCATTTCTCACCAGGAAATCCTTGCCGCCTAACCCGGCTTGCGGCAGAACGGGCCTATGAAGTTGAAATTCTGTGGCGCGGCCGGCACGACGACGGGTTCCCAACATCTCTTGGAAGTCAATGGGCAGCGGATCCTGCTCGATTGCGGTCTCTTTCAAGGCCATCGCAAAGACACCTACGAGAGAAACAAGAACTTTCTCTTCGATCCGGCGAAAGTGGATGCCGTGGTGCTCTCACATGCCCACATCGATCACAGCGGGAATCTTCCCAATCTGGTCAAACAAGGATTTCGAGGGCCCATCTACACCACCTTTGCCACCCGGGATCTGTGTTCCATCATGCTTCAGGATTCCGCTAGAATCCAAACGAGCGATATCAAATACCTCAACCGCAAGCGAAAGAAGAAAGATCTCCCACCGGTGGAAACACTCTATGACGAACGCGATGCGGAGATCTGTCTGCGTTCGTTTGTGAACATGGGCTACGAGAAATCGCTCTACGTTGGCGATGGCATTCAACTTACATTCATTGATGCCGGCCACATTCTTGGTTCGGCTCAAGTGGTGCTCGATATCGATGACAAAGAATCCGGCGAGAAACGGCGCTTCCTCTTTTCCGGCGACGTCGGCCGGGGAGATAACACTTTGCTGCGCGATCCCGTACCCGTCGATGATGTCGATTACGTGCTCATGGAAAGCACTTATGGCGGCCGCGAGCACGAACTCCCGGCAGATGCCTCACATCACTTCGCCAAGCTTGTGAAGGAAGCGCTCAAGCGGAAAGGCAAGATTCTCATTCCGGCATTTGCCGTGGAACGCACTCAGCAACTGCTCTTCGCCTTCAATGAATTGTTAGAGGAGGGCGAGATTCCGGAGATTCCCATTTACGTAGATAGTCCGCTGGCGGTGAACGCTACCGAGATTTTTCGGCTTCATCCCGAGTGCTTTAACGAAGAAGTCTACGAATTTCTCTTCGAGAAACGCAATCCCTTTGGTTTCGAGAACCTCACGCTCATCCGGTCGGTTAGGGAATCCAAAGAACTGAACAAACGTGATCAACCGGCTATCATCATTTCCGCTTCGGGAATGTGTGAGGCCGGGCGCATCCTTCATCATCTCCGCAACGGCATTGGGGATCCGAATAACACCATTCTCTTCGTCGGCTACTGCGCGGAGAACACGTTAGGATGGAAGATCCGTGAAAAGTGGGATGAAGTGCGGATCTTTGGCGAGGAATTCAAGCTTCGCGCGCACGTGGACGCCATCGATTCCTTCAGTGGTCACGCCGATCACTCGGAGTTGTTAGAGTATTACGAACGCATTGGCGGCTCCAAGAAACAGGTTTGGCTGGTTCACGGGGAGCAGAAGCGGAGTGAGGCTTTCAAGGACGCCCTGGGCGAACGCCGAGATCCCGAGACGGTGCAGGTAGGGGTTCTGAACCAGACGGTGACCTTTTAAAACGTTCTCGAAAATGTTCTGCGCACGTACCGCCTTAGTGATAGGATGCCTATTCGCGAAGACGGTGTTAGCAGATTCCGTTGACTTTGAACGCGAGATTAAGCCGTTTCTCGAGTCGAAGTGTCTGAGTTGCCACAATCCGAACAATACCAAAGGCGGTGTTTCCCTATCGGAATCGGGAGATGTGCTCAACAAAGTGGTTAGCCCGGGCCAAGCTTCGGAGAGCCTACTCTATACCATCGCGGTGCCTTCCAAGGAAGGCGAGCCTCCGGAAATGCCGAAGAAGGGCGACTCTTTGACCGAGGCGGAAGCCACGCTACTCAAGCGCTGGATCGATGAAGGGGCTGTTTGGCCGGAAGGACTGGTTTTGCGAGAGGCCTCCAAGGCAGACTTGTCTTGGTGGGCCTATCAAAAGCTGACCACGCCCACTTTGGACACGATCGATGCCTTCATCGAGGCAAGATTGCAGGAAGAAAGTCTCGAAAGGAACCCGCCGGCAGATCGACGAACGCTCATTCGGCGCGCGGCCTATGACCTGACCGGTCTACCGCCTTCTCCAGGGCAAGTGGAAGCCTTTGAACGGGATGAAGATCCAGAGGCTTACGAGAATCTGATCGATCGTTTGTTAGCCTCCTCACACTACGGTGAACGTTGGGGACGGCATTGGTTAGACGTCGTGCGCTTTGGCGAGAGCAATGGATTCGAACGGAATGTGATCATCAACAATCTCTGGCCGTTTCGTGACTACGTGATCAAATCATTAAACGAGGACAAACCCATGGATCAATTCATCCGCGAACATCTCGCTGGTGACGTCTTCGGCGCCGATGATCCGGAAGTAGCCATCGGCAGCGCTTTCCTTGTGGCCGGCCCTTATGACGATGTGGGCAACCAAGACGCGGAAGCTCAAGCGCAGATCCGAGCCAACACCTTAGACGAAATGATCAAGGCGACGAGTGAGGCGTTCTTAGGCATGACGTTAGGTTGCGCGCGCTGTCATGATCACAAATTCGATCCCATTTCCCAGCAGGATTACTATCAGCTCTACGCCACTTTCGCGGCTATCAAACACGGCTCCGTTCCCTTGGGTACGCGTGCGGAGCGAGCGGCTCGCGAAGCCGTCTTGAAGCCCTTAAACGATGAGAAAGCCCGTCTTGAGGAGGCGCTGCGAAAGCTAGATGAAACGATTCTCAAACGTGCCGAGGCCAAGCGTGATTACTACGAGAACACTTGGAAGCGACCAAAAGTGGACCGCCGGATGACGGTGGAAACCTTTGCACCGGTTAACGCCAAGTTCATTCGGCTCGTTTGTGAGGCGCAGGATGCCAATCCGCAAGCAAAGCGGTTCAATATCGATGAGTTTGAGGTGTGGTCCGCAAGCGATCCCTCTATCAATGTCGCACTCTCCGCCAATGGTGGGCAAGCAAGTGGTGCCGCACGGAAAATAGAGGACTTCGCCCATGCCTACTCCGCGGATCTCGCGATTGATGGAAGGTTGGGTGCCCGATTTCTAGGCGCCTCTGACAGATTGACTATCACCCTAGCAAAGCCAACCGAGATCAGTCGCGTCGTGTTTTCCAGTGCCCGCAATGAGGACCTCCCTGGTCAAGGCAAGTTCACTTTCGTGGCGGATTTTCGGTTAGAGGTTTCGTTAGACGGTGAGACGTGGCAAGAAGTGGCACACGGACGCGATCGCCAACCCGTGGATGACGCGCATCGCCGGCATCGCTTCTTGATTCAAGAAATCACGGACCTGGAGAAGAAGGATAAGTTGGAATGGCTCCGAGCGTTAGTAGAGACGAACAAGAGAATCTCCCAAGCACCGGGGCTTCGATCGGTTTGGTTGGGAACTCGAGACGAAGCGGCAGCGAAAGGCCCTTTCCATCTCTTCCTGGGTGGGAGCCCGCAGAAGAAGGGTCCACCAGTCGTCCCGGCGAGTTTGTCTACTTTGAGCCGGGTCACGCCGGCGTACGAACTTCCGGCAACGAGCACGGAGAGCGAGCGACGAATGGCCCTGGCTGAGTGGATTACAGGTCCTGACAATCCACTCACCCTACGCGTTCTGGCCAATCGTCTGTGGCACTATCACTTTGGCGTCGGCATTGTCGACACACCCAATGACTTTGGCTACATGGGTGGCCGGCCGTCGCATCCCGAACTACTTGATTTCCTAGCAAACAAACTGAAAGCGAATGGTTGGCGGCTCAAAGACCTGCATCGGCTCATCATGCTCTCAAAGACCTATCGTCAATCGTCCGCCTGGCGGCAAGAGGCCGCTAAGTCTGATGCGGCAAGCCGCTTGCTCTGGCGTTTCCCGCCGCGTCGGCTTTCGGCAGAAGAGATTCGTGATACGCTGCTCGTCGTCGCCGATCAGTTAGACACCACGATGGGCGGCCCGGGTTTTCGCCTCTATCGCTTTCTTCAAGACAACGTTTCCACCTATGAACCTCTGGATGAACACGATCTAAATACCTACCGCCGCGCGGTCTACCATCAGAATGCTCGCGCATCGGTCGTCGACCTAATGACGGAATATGATCAACCGGATTGTGCCTTCTCTTCCCCACGCCGTGCGCAGACTACCTCACCACTCCAGGCCCTGACGCTCTTAAATCATTCCTTTACCGTGGATATGGCTGAGGCCTTGGCAAAGCGAATCAAGTCGCAGGTTCCTGAAGAACAAGCGCAGGAACTTTTCCGATTGGCCTATCAGCGTAAGCCAACCCCGGACGAGCAAGCGCCTATTGCCAAGGAAATCAGCAAACACGGTGTGCGCAGTGTGTGCCGGGCGGTGTTGAACTCCAGCGAACTGATCTACCTCGACTGATGAACCCAAGTTTCGCCAGACGCCGTTTCCTCACATCGACCACGACGGGTTTGTTAGGCATCGGCGTGGAGCGTTTGCTGGCTTTGGAGTTGGGACACCAGGCGCATCTGCCGGGAAAGGCGAAGCGCGTCCTACAGATCTTCTGTCCTGGTGCGGCATCGCACATGGATTTGTGGGAACACAAGCCCATGTTAGAGAAGATGGATGGACAGCCCTTGCCGGGGGAGGAGAACATGGTGAGTTTTCAAGGCAAGAACGGACCTCTCATGCGCAGCCCGTGGCCGTTTATGATAGCGGGTCAGAGCGGAAAGAGGATTTCCTCCATGCTGCCCCACATGGCCAAGCACGTGGATGACATCGCTTACTTTCATGGCATGCATTCCAAGACGAACACGCATGGTCCCGGATGTGTGTTTGTGAACACAGGACATCCAAGTGAGGGCTTTCCCAGCGCCGGGGCCTGGACGAGTTATGCTTTGGGGAGTTTGAATGAAAACCTGCCCACCTACGTGGCGATTCCGGATATCCGCGGAGAGCCCCCTAACGGCAAAGCTAACTGGAGCAATGGATTCCTACCCGCCAAGCATCAAGCTATGGTCATGGCTGCGCACCGTCCCATCCGCAATCTGTCGCGTCCCGATGCCATCGGCGCGGAGGAAGAACGTAGTACGCGCCGGACGTTAGCCTTCCTGAATGAGCGCCACGCTGCCGGCCGGCCTCACGAGAGTGAGTTGCGGGCCCGCATCAGCGCCTACGAACTGGCTGCACGCATGCAGCTCTCCGCTCCCGAAGTCAGCGCTTTCACCAACGAGCCGGAACACGTCCATCGACTCTACGGCACGGATTCTAGCAATCCCCTCAAGAGCGCCTATGCCCGCAATTGCCTGCTGGCGCGACGTTTGTTAGAACGTGGTGTCCGTTACGTGAATCTCTATTGCGCTTCGCGCGCCAGCGGGGTGGATGGCCTGCTCAATTGGGACGCGCATAAGACTTTGAAATCGGATTACGAGCGGCACTGCCCCATTTTTGATCAACCCACGGCCGCGCTGCTCACGGATCTCAAACAACGTGGTCTCATGGATGACACGTTAGTCCTTTGGACCACGGAATTCGGCCGCATGCCGACCCGTCAGGAAGGCACCAACGGCCGCGATCACAATCCGGATGGTTTCACCCTCTGGATGATGGGAGCCGGCGTCAAAGGCGGCACGAGCTACGGCGCGACTGATGACTTTGGGCGGCGTGCTGAACAGAATCCCACAACGATCTGGGAGTTCTATTCCACGGTTCTGCATTTGCTAGGCCTTGACTACGAACAGTTGAGTTATTACCATAACGGACTCGACCGCCGCCTCACCGATGTGCATGGGCATCTCATCAGGGATGTCCTGGCATGACACGCGCTCCTATCTTGGCATAAACATGCGGGATCCCTTTACCACCGTGACATAGCCGTTCCGCTGTCTGCCGCCGCCTAACGGCATCACTCGAATCTCTCCTCGTTCGCAGGGCTACGCCCGGAACGCTCACGAGTTGTGCTACGAGCCTGGACCCTTCACTCAAATCTGTAAGAGGAATTGATGACTTGTAGTTGTTCTGATAGGGATTGGCTTTCTGGATGCGCGGCGACGCCCTTTTCGAGTGTGGCTAGAGCACTACCTGGATCACCATTCTTGAGATAGAGCTTGGAAAGATCAAGATAGGTTCTGGAGTAGCCTGGGCCGGCCTCGGAAGAGGCTTCTTGCAACGCCACCGTTTTTTCATATTCGCGAATGGCGTCTCCCGTCTTGTTGGTAAAGTCCGGGTATTGACTGTAAGAGAAGGCGATATTTCGCTGTGCACTCCAGTTGTTTGGTTCCTTCTCCAAGACTTCTTTCCACATGGCTTCGGCCTTTGCTGCCCAAAGGCCTTGCTCAAGGACGCCTCCAGCATCTCCCCACACTTTTGCAATGTAGGCCTGGGCAAGAACAAGGCGACTATCAATGTCTTCAGAATTATTCTCAACGGTCGTTCTAAGTTCGTCTATCAAAGCGTCGAGTTCCTTGCCGGTCCTGACGGACTTCCAGAATTCCAAGCTCTCATCTGCCGTCACTTGAGAGGCTCCATCGTCCATGATTCGAAGCAACTTGTCGCGGAACGATTCGATGTCCTCCTCATGATCGTCGCTTCGTGTGGCCAGCTCAGACGCCGTGTCCGGTACGACTGAGAGACCATCACTAGCCGAGTCCTTAGGGATGGAAAGGACGCTTGGATTGGCCTCGGACCGACTTCCTTCAGTATGGACGCGCAGCTGGGATTTCAGATTCCGGATCTCCTTCCATTGAAGTCCGATAGGCACCAGGGCGATCGCAGCCACGGCGGCGACGGTCATCGTTTTCGAATAAGTCATCATGGTTAAGATATGGGTTATGAGATTGAAGCTGGTCGCTTGGGTAGAGGTAGAAAGTGCGGAGTGACAAAGCCCTTGCATGAGCACCGGGGGCGCCGATCGGGCGAACTGCGCACTCAATCCAGAGGCCAGCGCGGCGGCTGTCAGAGCCGATCCATGAGCTTGAAGAAACCCATGCAGTTTCCCCAACGCGCGTTCCAGCCGTTTCCGGCAAGCGGCTTCGGTTGCACCGATTCGGTCTCTGATCTCCCGAAACTCTAGGCCTTCAATAAATCGAAGGAAGACGATCTCCCGGTCTTTGGCGGAAAGTTTTTCAATCGCTCCGTCTAACACAGGTCCCACATGTTCCCATTCTCGCTCAATTACCATAGTTTTGGAGTGTTCTGATAGAGCTTTCATCTTTCTTAGGTGACGGCGTTCCGTTCGGAGGTGCTTCTTTGATTCGAGCACGGTGGCACGATGAAGCCAGGCTCCAATGCATGTATGGTGAATGAGTTTCTCGGCCTTCACCGCCAGACGTGCGAAGGCGGATTGCGTGATTTCATGGGCCGCCTCAACGCTGCCGGTGCGACGTTGCGCCGTCGCATAGACCATGCCCGCATACCTTTCTAGCAGTTCCGCGAAAGCCGCTTCGTCCTTCTGGTTAGCGTAGGCGGAAAGGAGTTCCATGTCAGTCTTCCGATTCATCGATACCCCTCTCACTCCCGGATTAGGTGATTCTTCGACAACAATTTTCAGAAAAATCTCCTGCAAGCCTGCACAACGATCCCGCAATCGCTGCCGTGTCGCCGTGGACTCCGAAATCTCATCGAAATCGCAATGAAACGATGCCTTCATTCATTCGAGGCAATCTCTCGTTTGAGAGAAAATGTCTCAAATAATGACAGGACCGCGGGAATCAATAACAAGATGACCAGCGAGGATACGAGCGTGCCAATGCCGACCGAGATGGCCATGGGAACGAGGAACTTCGCCTGAATCGAGTCCTCGAAGATCATGGGGCCGAGGCCGAGGAAGGTCGTTAGGGAGGTGAGAAGGATGGGGCGAAAACGGCGTTGTGCGGCCAGCTTGGTGACGGCGTTCGGATTACGGCCCTCTGATAGGTAGCGATTGCGAGTCACTGCGAGGACAAAGGCGCCATTCACGACCATGCCACACAGGGCGATCATACCAAAGACGCTGAAAACGCTGAGTTCGTAGCCAAGAAGCACGTGACCAATGACAGCGCCGGCCAAGCTCCAGGGAATGGTGAGAAGCACGACGAATGATTGGACGTAGCTGCGTAAGAGCGACGCCATGAGGGCGTAGATGACGAAGACCGAAGCCACCAATCCCCACAACAAAGCGTCCATGGCCTCACGTTGTTCGCGTTGCTCGCCTTCGTAGGTGTAGCGCAAGCCTGGGTACTTGGCTAGAATGTCGGGAAATTCGTTCTCGGAAAAGGCACCGAGCACGCGGTTTCCTGTGGTCTCGCCGAGAATGACATTCCCGGTGACATTGAGCACCCGCGCGCCGTCCACGCGCTCGATGCGGACGGGGGCACTAGTGGAGATGACTTTGGCCGCTTGGCCTAACGGAATTTCTCCGCCGCCGGGTGCGCGAACGAGCAGGTCTTCGAGTCCTGCTAGGGACCGTCGCGCTTCACGTGGCAACTTGACCATGACGCGAAGTTCGTCGTGACCACGCGGCTGTCTCAAGGCTTCGGCACCATAAAATGAGTGCCGAATCTGGCGACCGAGTTCGTTGGCCGTGATGCCCAAGCTACGGCCGGCAGGTTTGATCTCGAAATTGAACTGCGGCATCTCGCGGCCGAAACCTTTGCGAACGTCCTTCACACCGGGATAGAGCGCCACGGCGTCAGCGACCTCGGCGGCCGCCGCACGCAAGGTCTCCACCTCAGGATGGGCTAACTGAATGTCGATCTCGGCGGAACCTCCCGGTCCGAAGATGTAGTCGAAGAAGAGCGACTCAAGATCAGGAACGATACCGATCTCCTCGCGCCAGATACTGGCGAACTCACCTCCTGAGATGCGGCGTTGACTCTGCGGAATCAGGGTCACCGAGACTTCAGCTTCATTGCTAGACCTTTCCGCGATCTCATTAAAGATGCCCACGAGGATACCCTTTTCTCCCGTCCGCTCAACGGCACGCTTGGCCGCAGCCTCGATCAGCATTGACACCTCTCGTGTGCGGGCGATCGGCGTGCCTGACGGCATTTCGATCTCAGCTTGAATGAAATTGGTTTCGATAGTGGGGCGAAAGGCGAAGTCAATCCTGCCACTAGCAAAGTAGCCGCCAACAATGAATAAAGCGGCAATGAAGACACTGATCGTCACCGCGCGGTAACGCATCACCCGGACGAGGACCGGAGCGTAAGCGCGTTCCATGAGGTTATCGAGACGATTGCGAAAAGCGGCCTGTTTTTTATCAAAAACGCCAAACCAAGACATCTTGCTCTCGTCGTCTTTCTTGTGCGAATGGCTTAGATGCGCTGGCAGAATAAGCAAACATTCCACTAACGAAACGGTGAAAACGGCAATCACCACTGCCGGCAGGACTTTGAAAAACAAGCCGGCCTCACCGGTGACATAGAGTAATGGGAGGAAGGCGATGATATTCGTCGATACGGCGAAGACGACGGGAACAGACATCGCCCGCACTCCGGCAACCGCGGCATCGAGACGCGGCATGCCCTGACTGATCTTGTGAAAAATGTCCTCGCCCACCACCACGGCATCATCCACCACGATGCCCAAGGTAATGATGAATCCAAAGAGCGAGATCATATTGATCGTGGCACCCAACACTGGCAAGAGCACCAAGGAACCGATGATCGAGACCGGAATCCCAATGGCCGTCCAGAAGGCAACGCGTAGCTCCAGCAGAAAACCTAGCGCAATCAAAACAAGAATCAAACCGATCACGCCATTCTGAACCAACAGGCTGATGCGTTCCTTGTAATCGTCAGAGCGGTCTCTGGTGAGGGTCACCCCGACGGAAGGCGGCAAACTCGGCCGTAACTTTTCAATAAAGTTTCTCACGGCCGCCGCAATCTTAAGCGGCGGTTGTTCTTCTGAACTGTAAACGGAGAGAAAGACGGCTCTCTGCCCATTGAAATAGGCTTCCCTCTCCGATTCCTCGAAGCCGTCGCGCACGCGTGCGATCTCTGACAAACGCACCTTGGAGCCGTCATGGGTGCTGATGACTTCGAGATCGCCGAACTCACTGGCAAAGTCACGACGCTCCGTCGTCTTCAAAAGGATGTCGCCTCCAGGCGTTTTCAAGGTGCCCGCCGGCACATCGAGCGCGGATTGGTCAATCGTTCGAGCCACGTCTCCCAGTGTGAGGCCTAACGAGCGCAACTTCGCCTGCGGGATCTCAACATGGATCTCGGGTTCCCGCATGCCCGATACTTCAACGAGTGATATGTCGGGATCTGCCAAGAGACCGTCCTGCAATTGACGGGCGAAATCGACTAACGTTCGCTCATCAAGGTCGCCATAGACGGCGATGCTCATGACGCCGCGTCTTCGGCCAGTCCCCAGTGCGATCACCGGCAGCTCAGCGTCGTCAGGAAAGAGACTCACACGCTGCACGGCCGCCGTCACTTCTTGCAAAGCGCGATTGCGATCGAAGCCCGGATTGATTTCCACTATAACACTCGCACCTCCCTCACGTGCATTGGCCACCACACGCCGCACCAATTCCATGCCGCGCAGCTCCGCTTCAATTGGCAAGAGAATGGATCGCTCCACTTCTTCCGGACTGGCACCGCGATACTGCATGCGGATGGAGACCGTATCGATCTCAAACGATGGATAGACCTCTTGCTTGATCTTCGTCGCCGCCACCAAACCCACGGCCACGACGGCGATCATGAGCAGATTGGCCGCGACCCGGTTGCGGGCGAACCAAGCGAGAATACCGCGATGATCAATCGGCTCCGGTTTCACGGCGTTTTGTTAGGTTGTGACCGTGGCTGCGGGGAAACTTTCATTCCCGGCAGGGCGGCTCGCAACTCACTGACAATGATCTTCTCGTCTTCACGAACGACATTCTTGACCAGGAACGAATCCTCCCGTGTCCACAACACTTCCGTTGGCCGGATCTGCAAGGCGTTGGCACTATCGACTAACCAGAGCTTGCCGTCATGGAGCGCATCGCGCGGGATGGAAATCACATCCTCCAGCGTCCCAACCGCGATCTCCACGCGCACGAAGTTCCCCAAGAGGAGCGGTGGACGCCCTTCTTCACTTTCTGGTATCTGTAGCCCTAACGGATCCTCTACACGGATGAGGAGCCGGGCCATCCGGGTGTCAGGAATCAGGTCACCGAGCAGCCGGTCGACCACGCCAGACCACCGGATGATCGTCTCGTCGCCATGCTCGTGGATGACAGCTGCCTTGGAACCCGGTCGGCCGTCGCGAGGCAGATCGATCCATTTCAAATCTTCAAAGGGAACGGTCACCCGGACCCAGAAGGCATCAGTGCCGGCGAGTTTGCAAATGGTGTCACCGTTAGACACCAGCTGCCCTATTTCCACCGCTTCCTCTATGACCAACGCATTAAAAGGTGCGTGAATCGACGTTCGGCTAAGATCGAGTTCGGCCTTGGCGATGGCATTCTGCGCCTTGGCAAGCAGTGCTTCGGCACGTTCCAAATGCGGTTTGCGGAGCACCAACGTTTGATTCACATCATCCGTCTTCAGGTCTTTCTCCAACAGACCGAATTCGCGTTGCGCGATGACCTGTCTTCCTTGTTCCACGTCAACGGCAAACTCCGCTTCTTCCAACGCCGCCTGATGTTCTTGAAGCGCCAGTTCATAATCCGCTGGATCGATCCTAACCAATTCGTCATCCGCTTTGAGGTGGCCACCCGTGACGAGGGCTTCATGATGGGCGACAACGCGACCGCTCACCTCGGGCTTGATCGTCACTTCACGCATGGGAATGACGATGCCTTGAACGCTTACATACACCGATTCGTCGCCAGCCATGGAGTCGATCGTTTGCACAATCTTGACGGCCTTCACCTTCTCCGCCGGCACCGTCTTCGGCGCGGTCATGACAAAAAACGCCGCGATTCCTCCACCAAGCGCAAGGACGACGAGGATGAGCAAGATGCTAGGGAATGATTTCGGTGAAGTAGTCAAAATGAGGGAATGTGGTCTAACGATCTTCTTCGCTCAAAGGTCCACCGAGGGCGCGATGCAGGGCGATGCGAAAGCTGAGCAATTCCCGGCGGCTCGTGAGGTGTTCCCGCTCCAGCTGCTGAACGGTCTCCAGAGCCGTGAGCACGGGCAAGTAATCTGTCAGACCTTGGCGGTAGCGGTTCCGAGATTCTGTGAGGAGACTTTGCGCCGTACCAAGCTGGTTTCCTAGCAAACGCACCCTTTCCGCTTGCTTCCGCTCGAGAATGAGTGCGGTTTCCACCTCACGTGCGGCCTCAAGATACTGCTGAGAAAACGCCGCGAGCGCTTCGCGGACGGCGGCTTGCCGTTTGGCGACCTCGGCTTTGCGAATACCGCCATCAATCACCGGCGCGGCCACTGAAGCCACGGCGTTGGCAATAAGTGTATCAATGCCAGGGCCGCCGATTCCCGAAAGCGAACCGCCCAGACGTAGCCTAGGCAGACGGTCTGCAATGGCTTCTGCGACCTCATAGTCAAGGGCGGCGACACGCTGTGCCGACGCCAAGAGATCCGGGCGATCGACTAGCAGATCTGCCGGAACTCCGAGGGCAGGCAGTGCCGGCGGCGCCTTCAGTTCACCGGCGATACGAGGCATATCATGACCCGGCGCTTGGCCTAACAACACATGCAAGGTAAGCGTTAGTTGAACTAGCCTGCCCTCCACGGTCGGCACACGGGTCTTGGTCGCAGCCAGTTGTTCACGCTGTTGCAACACGTCCACCACGGACGATTGCGCCTGACCGAAACGCAATTCCGTGAGGTCGAGCAAGGTCTGACCAGCAGCAATCTGCTCGTCTAACAAACGCAACTGGCGCTCCTGCTCAAGCATCTCGAAATAGGTCTCGGCAATCGAGACAGACAGTAGCAATCGTGCGCCGCGCCAATCGGCGATGGCCGCTTCGCGTTCCAGCCGGCGGGCAGCCCGCGCCGAGCGCAAGCGTCCCCAGAGATCGATCTCCCAATCTAACAGACCGCCCAAGTTCATCGAAGTTTCGCGAACGGCTTGCGAATCGTCGGATGAATCGGTCCATCTCACGCCATAGCTCCCATCCGCATTGAGCTCTGGCAGGAGCCTTCCATGCGCTTGACGCAAGGCGGCGTCTGCCTGTTCGATGCGCGCAACCAAAGATTGCAACTCCAAATTCCCGGTCAGCCCCTGGCGCATGAGTTGATCCAAGGTATTATCCTTGAATGCCTGCCACCAGGGCTTGGGCTTCGACTCTTTGCTAGGCCACTCACTCGTGGAGGCGCCGTGCTGGTATTGAGGATTCGGCTCCACGAGCGCCGAAACCAGACCGCGCGATCCACCTACGCAAGAAGAGGCGATCCATGTGAGCGCTCCCGCGGCGAACAGGAACAGCGTGCGCACGACATCCATTGCCGAATGCTAGTCTGTCAGGTGCTTCTTGAAAAAAGCGATCGTCCTTTCCCAAGCCAATGCGGCCATCTTTTCATCGTAGCGGCCGGTCGAATCATTGTGAAAACCGTGATTCGCTTGCTGATACGTGTGCATGGTGTAGTCGACCTTGGCCGCTTTCAGATCGTCTTCATACTCCGGCCAGCTGGCATTCACGCGTTTATCGAGTTCTGCCAATTGAATGAGCAGAGGCGCCTTGATATTCTTGCGAATCTCTTTCGCCGCAGGCGTACCGTAGAAAGGCACACCGGCATTGAGATCATTGGGAATGACGGCCGCTAACATATTCACGACGTAACCGCCGAAGCAGAAACCCACGGCGCCGAGATTGCCCGTGCTCGCTTCGTGCGCTTTGAGAAAGGTCGCCGCCGCGACAAAGTCGGCCTCGATCTTGGCGCGATCCATCGAGCGTTGCATGACGCGCCCTTCGTCGTCATTACCTGGATAGCCGCCTAACGGATGCAAAGCATCGGGTGCCAAGGCGACGAACCCGGCTTTGGCGACTCTTCTCGCGACATCCTTCACATAGGGATTAAGTCCGCGATTCTCGTGCACCACGAGCACTACCGGTGCCTTACCCTCGACAACAGGTTTCACCAAATAACCGCGGCCTTCGCCATGACCTTTGGGGGAGGGAAAGGTGGCGTAGGTAGCCTTGATGTCCGGATCATTGAAAGAGACTTGCTCCGCCTGGGCGTAGTTGGGCATCAAGGCGTCCAGCAACACGTTCATGGTTAGCGTTGCCGTGACTAACGTTGACAGACGCGTCATGAACGTGCGTCGGCCGATCACGCCGTGAGCGTATTCATCATACCAATCGAAGGCTTCTTGCGGAATGGGAGGATGATCTTTGGTGGTCAACTTCTCCCCGGCGGAAGGGCGGTCTACGGTTTCAATGGTGTTCATAGACTGCGATCAAAGAGATTCCGGTGCCATGACGCAATCCCGGGTGTGACTAAAAGTGGTGGTCAATAAAGGTAGAGGAACAGGTGACCGTTCCTTCGCGGCAGCGGAGTCCAACGCCCGGAACTCTCACGAGTTCCGCTACGAAAAGTGGTGCCACGCCCGGAACTCTCACGAGTTCCGCTACGAATAGTGGTAGAGGAACTGGTGACAGTTCCTTCGCGGCTGCGGAGTGCCACGCCCGGAACTCTCACGAGTTCCGCTACGAAAAGTGGTGCCACGCCCGGAACTCTCACGAGTTCCGCTACGAAAAGTGGTAGAGGAACTGGTGACAGTTCCTTCGCGGCTGCGGAGTCCAACGCCCGAAACTCTCACGAGTTCCGCTACGAAAAGTGCCCACCACTATTGGTCATACCCCGCAATCCCTACCTGCGCAAGGGCGTGACTTCTTCGATCCGCCAGGCGTGATCTATTGAAAATGGGGAAGACAGGTGCCAGTTCACGCTGCTTCGGGATGAGGCACCAGTGGAGCCAATTTCCAAACCACCCATGCACAGGCAATGAGGCAGGCGTCTTTGGCGATGCCGCCGTGCATATCGCTGAGCGATTCCGGGCGATGACCGACCACTAACACAATGAGGATGCCCATACAGATCGTGGCGGTCATGGTGGTGAAGCGTTCTTTCCAGCCGGTGCAGATCACGATGCCTGCGATGATCATGGCGGCGCCTAACAAGACGAGGTAGGTCTCAACATCCGGCCAGTAGAGTCCCGACCGGGTCACCAAGTCGGTTTGCATCGAGCTGGTCCAAAGCATCTTGGGCACTAGACCTTCCCAAATCCAAACGAAACCCAAAGACCAGCGGCAAAGCACTTTCAGTTGCCAGAGAAGATGATGTAGAGGTGGTGTTAGGGCAGTCATGATCTATTGGCAGCAGAGTTTTCGAACGGTTTCGCTGAGACCGGCGGTGAGATAGACGAGCGTCCAGCCACCGTAGACGAAGGTGATGAATCCGTGAATGAACGTGCGGTTACGATCGCCCTGCCAGTGTGTGGTGCTGTAGAAGGCCCACTGAATCACCAAACGGATGCCCCAGAAGAGACCGATCCCAATGGCCAGCCAGTTGGCGAGAGGTACCGTGCCTTGAGCAAAGGTGCCGGCGAAACGCCAGGTGAGCACAGCGAAGATTGTTAGAGTGATGCTAATGAACCATTTGTGAACTTGAAAGACCTCGCGCAAGAGGAGCGGGAGTTGATTCAAATCGTCATCCCAGGCTAACAATCGGTTTAAACGCAAATTCACCATGGCGAGAGCAAACTGACCGAAAGCGGAGAGATAAAGCACAGCTTGGAGGAAGGCTTCAAACGTATTCATGACTAGGTTTCTGGTTAGGATTGGGGCGGTAAAGATCCGCCAGGGCATTGGGAAAGCTCTCGAAATGAAACTGAAAGCGCTCCTGCGTCAGTCGACCGGGCAGGCATCGGCGGCCGGTGAGCGCGATGTTAGGATCACTTCCAAAGAGCCAACCGCCGAGATGAACCAGCGGAGCCGGCGTGGGCGGGCTCCACGGCCGTCTCTCGACCTCGCGGATCGCCTGCATCATCTCGCGATTGGTTAGAGGCGTACTCGTGGCGGCGTTGTAAACACCTTGCATCGTCTCATCCTCGATCGCCCGCACAAAGAGGCGATCCATGTCATGCAGGTGCAGCCAACTGATCCATTGACGACCCGTTCCCATGGTCCCGCCGAGGCCCCAACGCGCCAGCCGGGCCAAGACCGGTAAAGCACCGCCGTCTTGTCCTAGCACAAATCCGATACGCAAGACCACCCAGCGCATGCCGGGAAGCATCGCCTTGCCTAACGCTTCTTCCCAAGCCACACACACATCCATGGGAAAACCTTCGGGAACGGGCGCGGCCTCCGTGCACTTGCGGTCGCCGGCATTGCCATAAATGGCGAGCGAGCTGGCTTGGATCCACGTCTTGGGCGGATGATCACACTGACGCAAGGCCTCTCCTAACACGAGCACTGAATGGACCCGTGACATGAGAATGGCTTCGCGATTGGCGCGTGTGGGCCGGCAGTCCGTGCTGCGGCCAGCTAGATTGATGAGAACTTCAGCGTCTTCGAGCACTTCACGCCATGGGCCGACGCGATACCCGTCCCACTTCACGGCATGGCCCTGTTTCAATTTGTCAGGGTGGCGAGTGAGAACCACCACCTCCCAGCCTCGGGCGATCAAGATTTCCGCTAGGCTGCTTCCCAGGAATCCGCTACCTCCGGCAATGACGGCTTTTCTTTTCATGGTCTTGGGAAAAGGGCTGCGGCACCGTAGACGCCTGTTAGAAAAATGAAGGCCAGGGTCAACGCACGGTAACCGTAACGATAGAGTGGGCGCGTGAGAAAGGGACCGGCATCAAAGACGAAGAGTTGCACCACCAATCGCACCGCCCAGAAGAGCGCAATCAGTCCGCAAAGCGAACGGGCCACAGGGTCACCGCTCACCATGGCCGGTGTGTGCAAGAATGTCAGGATTCCGAAGCACACGATCATGAGAACGATGAAGATCCCGTAGACCCAGAACATCTGCCGGAGCAAGCGCGGCAGTTCGCGAAGGTGATGATTCCACTCCAGGGCACGCGGTGCCAGGGCGCTTGCAGCGAGGATGCCGAAGTGCGTGATACCGCCGAGATAGAGGAAATAAGTGAGGGTTTTCATTAGGCGTGAAGTGTTTGTAAGAAAGGCGCCATGACGCGATGCATGAATGGTGGGTGGAAGAGCCAATAGGCTGGCGCCAAGAGGGTGAGCCACATGAGAACGCGAGTGAGGTGAGGTCGTTCTTTCTGCCAGCGGCGTCCACCCGTGCTGCGCTCAAACAAGACGCCGAATCCTTGAATGACAAAGTAAGCCATAGGCCCGCCATAACCGGCTCCCGCCGGTAACGAGATGACGAGTTCATGCGTTAGGCCCGAGAACGCGAACACGGCGACGATTCCCCAAGTGAGGCCGAATCGGCGAGCCAGCGGTCTCAAGATCATGCGATTTGCAAAGTCACTGAAGGCACGATTCCAGAGCTTTCCCCAGAAGGCCGCCAAGTTCGTGGCCGCTAGCGGATTCGCCATGATCGGCCTAACAGGGATGCCGCGCCTCTGCCACCAACACGCCAACAGGCGAAAGCAACCGAAGTGCAGAAAACATACGAGCCCGGTCATACCCACCCAGCCACGGAGCGTTGGGTGCGGCATGAGAGGCGCGACCTCCCAAATGAGCGCGATACCGATCAGAGCTAGCGCCATTCCCGGCAGAATCGAGTGGGAAACCACTGGCGGCGGGCAGCCATTGGCGAATGGCCGAGGATCCATGCCCGGCCAGAGAAAGATGAAGCAGGCGCGATCTGGCCAGGCCGATAAACCGTTGGACTCAAGTAAGATGCAGATCTTGAAAAGGAAGAAGAGACCGGCCGCCAATGCCCACATGACCGCCCAGGCGGGAAGGAATGCAATGTTGTCGATCATGTCGTTAATTTCTGTTAAAACAGAAATTACGCAAGAAAAGAAATGAAGTTTCTTGATCGCGGCATAAGTGGTGGTCAATAAAGGTAGAGGAACTGGTGACAGTTCCCTCGCGGTAGCGGATTACCACGCCCGGAACTCTCACGAGTTCCGCTACGAAAAGTGCCCACCACTTTTAAGCCATACCTCGCATTAGCTTGGCTTGAAGGCGCCTGATGCGCTTAATGGTTGCGTGAGATTTCGATACGTATCATTGCTGCTAGCAAGCGCCATCGCCATTCCTTCAGGTTTCGCTGCCGACGAACCGCTTCCGGAAAACGCCGGCCCCGTCCTCATTCATGAACTGTCTGCCGGTGATCAAACAGTCACGGACGAAGATGGCGATACCGTGGATTGGTTAGAGCTTCATAACCAAAGCGAGTCGGCGGTGTCGTTGTCGGGCTGGTTGCTCATGGACGATCCCGATCAAGAAACGGCGTGGGTCTTTCCGGACGTGACGGTTGAGTCGGGGGGCTTCCTATTGGTACATGCGTCGGGAAAAGATCGCCGTGATCCCGCCCAACCGCTGCACACGCACTTCAAACTGAATGCCGCCGGCGAGTACCTCGCTCTTACCCAACCGGATGGTACGATCAGCCATGCTTTTGATCCGGAATTTCCGCAACAGCGTCAGGGCATGACTTACGGCCTAACGGATAAAGGTGCCTTTCGATACTTTGCCACAGCGACGCCAGGCATGGCGAATACCGGATCCGGGGTGTGTTTCGTCGCCGATACCAAGTTTAGTGTGGACCGTGGTTATTTCAATGAACCGATCCAGGTAGAGATCACAAGCGCGACGCCCGATGTGGTCATCCGTTACACCACCGACGGCAATGAACCTTCTGCGGGTACCCTCTTTGGCGGCGCCGTGGGAGCGATCTACGACGGTCCGATCACCATTGATCGAACGACGATCTTACGTGCCCAGGCCACCCGTTCGGGTTGGCAGCCGAGCAATATCGATACGCAAACGTATTTGTTTCTCGAGGATATTGTCAGGCAATCGCCTAACGGAGAGGTGCCTCCGGGCTGGCCCGAAAGCTCGGTCAACGGCCAACGTTTCGATTTCGGAATGGATCCTGAAGTAGTGGATGATTCGGCGTATGCGGATCAGATCGTGCCCGCTCTTCTAGAGTTGCCGGCGATGTCCTTGGTCATGGATCACGAGGGCCTCACTTCAAGGAGAGACGGGATTTATGTAAATGCTAGCCAAGACGGTCCGGCTTGGGAACGACCCGGTTCGCTTGAGTTGCTGCATCCGAGCGGGGAAAAAGGTTTTCAGATCGATGCAGGCGTCCGGATTCGCGGTGGGTTCAGCCGTGCCGGTAATAATCCCAAGCACTCGTTTCGTTTATTCTTTCGGGAGGAGTACGGCGGGACGCTACGGTATCGTTTGTTTGGAAATGAAGGAAATGACTGGTTCAAGAAACTCGATTTCCGCACGGCACAGAACTACGCCTGGAGTTTGGATTCCTTCAATGATGCCCGCCGCAACACTTTTCTCCGCGAGATCTTTGCCAGAGATTCACAGCGCGCCTTGGGTTACCCCTATACTCGCAGCCGATACTATCATTTATTCTTGAACGGCCAATATTGGGGGCTTTACATGAGTCAGGAACGTGCCGGTGCCGATTACGCGGAGAGTTATTTCGGCGGTACGGACGATCAGTATGATGTGATCAAGGTGGAAGCCGGACCTTACACGGTCTACGCTACGACTGGTTCCATTGATGCCTTCAATGAACTTCACGAATTGGTTAGTGGCGAACTCACCGATGCCGATTTCCATGCGTTGCAGGGCAAGAATCCTCAGGGGCAGGACGACCCAAGCCTAACGAAGCACATCGATGTGGAGAATCTCATCAACTACATGATGATCATCTTCTACATTGGCAGTTTCGATGCTCCGTTAGCGGGCACGGATCGCGCGAATAATTTCTATGCCGTGCGCAATCGGGAAACCCGGGATGGTTGGCGTTTCTTCTGTCATGATACCGAGCATTCCATGATGAATGTCGTAGAGAACCGAATGGGTCCCTATCCTGCCGGACGTTCGCGCCAACATTTCAATCCGCAGTATCTTCATCAGCAACTGATGCAAAGCGATGCCTACCGCCTGGCCTTTGCAGATCATGCGAGGAAAGCGTTCTTTGGTGAAGGCGTGTTCACAGTTGTATCTGCTCGCAAGCGTTGGTTGGCGCGTCAGAATGAAATTCAGTTAGCCATCATCGCGGAATCGGCGCGTTGGGGGGATCAACATGAAAGCACCCCTTACACCAAAGCGGATTGGCTGAAAGAGACAGAATGGATGTTGGAAACCTACATTTCGCAGCGCACGGAAATCGTCTACGAACAGATGGAGAAAGCCGGTCTCACGGGCGATTTGCTATTACCAGAATTCCGGCCGGATGGGGGACTCATTGACGATCCTGACACCTTCCAGTTCAAGTTTCAGGTGGGGACGCTTTTCAAGAGGCAAGACGGCGAGATCTACTACACGCTGGATGGCAGTGACCCCAAGAATCCTGATGGTAGTGTTTCTGCCAGTGCCATCGCCTATGATCGCCAAGGATCCGGGGCCTCCCTGGGCATGACGGCAACGGTGCGGGCGCGACTCTTGCATGAAGGAAGTTGGAGTCCTATTAATGAAGCCACTTTCTTGGCAGGAGGCGAACTCGCTTCCCCTGAAAATCTCGTTATTTCCGAGATCATGTATCGTCCTGAAGGGGGCTCGGCCTATGAATACTTGGAGCTTTGGAATCCCAGTGACACCGCCGTCGATCTCACCGGCGCTTATTTTAGTGACGGCCTGAACTTCACGATTCCGGGGGTGGCCTTAGGACCGGGCGAGCGAGCGGTACTTGTTAGTGAAGAAACAGCTTTCCTCGAACGTTACGGCGCCGTGCGCCCGATCCTTGGCGCCTTTGGAGGTGAAGAGGGCTCAAGACTTAACAACGGCGGCGAACTCCTGACATTGCGAAACATCAAGAAACAGGTGGTTACCCAATTTCGCTACAATGATGGCGGTGATTGGCCGTCCGAGGCAGATGGGGAGGGCGCGAGTCTCAAATTGACGGGCACCGATCCTAACATCGCCGCCTCCTGGAAAGCCGAACCCAATCCGCTTGGCGTGCAAGGAGGGGATTCTCCAGCAGCCGATACACTTCTTTTATCGCGAACCGATCAAGGCCTAATCCGCCTCACGCTTCCTAACGCCATCACGACTGACATCGAGTATTCCGAAGATTTGCGGCAATGGGAAGTCATTGCCACGGAACAGAACGGTACATTTGATGAGGCCGATGTGATGCGCCGCAATCGCAACCGCGGCTATTACCGCCTGAAGCCTTAGGCACACAGCTTTGGGTTCATCTCCGCAGAAGCATTCAGGACAACGACGTCGCACGCACCTCCATAGTAGAAAGGGCCGGACGTCGCCGCCCGGCCCTACCTATCAAATCCGTTGCCTGTTCGAAGTAAACTACTTGCTACTTGCGATGCAACTCACCAGAGCTCCACGCTGAGCAGAGGTTAGGAGGCCTTGGTCAACGAACTCCTTGAGAGCTTTGGCGGCCTCACTCACAAATTGCCCGTGGTTCTTAGCGCTCAAAGCCGCGTTAGAAATGATTTCGCCCACCAAATCAGCGAGAGAACAGCCATTCTCGTCTACGAGCGCTTCATTGATGACGTTCGGGACATCACTATCACAGTTGCCGACCCACACGGTCGAACGCAGATCTGAATTAGGATAGAGATCGGATGAATCGGGCACGCCATCGACATCACTATCAGGATCCTGGAAGATGGTGACCCCGTTACCATTGTCGTCCAAGACAATCGAGGCGTCGCCTCCACCAATGGATCCACTGATGGCCCCAAGGCCGCCGGCGAGACCATCCGTGAAGCTCCACGCCTCGCCACCGGCCACTGCCAAGCCACTTTGGTTCACAAACACATCGATCACATCGTCGATGGCCGGATCGCCAAGGTCCACCGCCACGAATCGGCCCAACCCATGAATTAGGGCAATGCGCACTGCCGAGAGCGCCTCATTCCAGGCGCCTACGTCATCAATGAGACCCGTCAAATGGTCGGTCGCTGACGCTCTTCCGTTCCTGCCAATTTCGAAATCATTACTTTGAGTAACAAATGGGGCCGACCGACTGTCTGACCCGACAAATTGGCCATCAACATACAGACGCCGCATGGTATCAGATTCAAAAACTGTTACCACATGATGCCATTGATCATCATCAATGGGAAATCCAGAACGAACCACGTAGATACTTCCCACCCGAGCTTCTAGTGTGGCCTCTCCTGCGTAAATCCCGCCGCTGCCCAATCCGTTCATGTGTGATGAGTAGAATTCGTGATTGGCATTATCACGACCGAACCAAACCATACGGCTGGTTTGAGTGACTTGCGGAGCCTTCACCCAGCAACTGATGGTAATGGGCCAAGCCTTACCCAGATCATTTAGTACGCCGCCACCCGGAGCCACATATCCCGTCGCTCCATCAAAATGATACGCGTTGCCAATCATACCAGGCTGACCTTGAATCACCCCGCCCACAATACTGCCATCGTTGCTTCCCGCTGAATCGAGAGCCGTGATCCCCGTCCCATCGAGCTTCCAATGCCCGATAAGATCGGCTTCAACTGAAGTTGAAGATAGGGCCACAACCGTGACTGCTGCAAGTAATAGTGTGTAAGTTTTTTTCATTTTAATGATTAATTCGTTTGTTCAATATGCTGTTCTATTGAGATATCCTTTGGAGTATCTCCCTGTTTAAAAAACTCGTCGCAAACACCACCCAAGGAAATAGGCAATAAAACCCGTCGAACACTAAGAACGCAGCTTGGGCGAACTAATAAATTTGCGTACTGCCTAAGCGAATATAGCATCGTTCCTCACTGATTATTTGGGGCGGTCTAACGGTTGCCTTCAGCAGATCCTCAACCGGTCTTATCGAGTGTTCTATAAGATTAATTATCGATTACCCCGAAGTCTTTGACTTAAGCATAGCCTTGTCTTCCGCAATGTAGCGGTGGCATCTCGCCGCCGTTATCAACACGGCAGTCTGTCGGCGGCGGCACGCCACGGTTGCGAATTGTGCTTTGTGGCTAATTCAACAACATTGCCGATTACCCCACTGCATCCATACGGTTTGCCGTCCAACAGGCGGCAAATCTCATGAACTGGGATGAATCGTGAAGCCCGAGCTTCTCTCGTGCTTTCGCTCGATGAGCATGAACGGTTTTCGTGCTAATATTGAGCATCTCGGCGATCTTTTGGGGGCGCTTGCCCTTGCCGGTGAGTTCGAAGACCTCCATCTCGCGGTCTGACAGAGATTCCAAAGGATCTTCCTGCGAGGTCGACGGGCTTGAAATCGCACTGAGTAAGCTCGCCATTAACGTCTGGCTCACATAGTGCCTCCCATGTAACACCGTCCGAATGCCGTCAATCACTTCGTTAGGCTCACTGTTTAAGAGAATATATCCAAGTGCTCCGGCCCGAAGCGCCCGTTCAGCGTGGGTGCGGTCGTCGTGAAAAGAAATCACTAAGATGGGAAGCGCAGGATAGAGGGCATGAACGTTCTTCAAGAATTGCAAGCCGCTGCAATCAGGCAGTTCGAAATTCGTTAGGATGAGGTCCGGCTGATGACCTGCGATCTCGGTGAGCGCCTCAGCTGACGAATGCGCTTCACCGCACCACTCAAAGCCTGGTTGCTGTTCAATCACTCGTTTGAGGCCCTCGCGGATGAGGGGCGGGCCATCCACGAGAAGGATGCGTTTGCAAGAATGAGGTTTTCGATCCAAGGCCTGAGCCTATCTGGTCTTTCTTCAAAGGCCTTCGCATTTCTTAACCGCCATCGGTCATTTTTTTGAATTAACTTAGGAGTCTTGGGTAGCCGAACCGCGCGTGGGAGCATGAATTTGCTCCGTGGTGAGCGGTCACCGCATCGCGCATCGCCGTTTTCGAGGACTACTTGTCCCTTTCGTGGTTCCACCGCATTGAGATAAGGAGATTTTCTGAGCCACACTGCCTGTGTTCGGGTTAGGTCAGTCCGTGAAATCGAGCCT
The DNA here is from genome assembly GCA_965224685.1 of Verrucomicrobiales bacterium. Classification (GTDB taxonomy): domain Bacteria; phylum Verrucomicrobiota; class Verrucomicrobiia; order Verrucomicrobiales; family DEV007; genus CBDDAB01. Next base: position 206,161 of record CBDDAB010000016.1, read on the forward strand.
ATCCCGACGTCAATTCGCCAAGGGTGCTGCTGCCGGCGCCTTCTACAGTCTCATCCCTGGACGGGTGATGGGCGCCAATGAGAAGGTGAATGTGGCGTTCATCGGTTGCGGCGGCATGGGTGCGGGTGATGCCAAGAGCGTGATGCGCACAGGTCTCGTTAATCCGGTGGCCTTGTGTGACGTGGCGATGGGATCCAAGCGCACCGCAGAACTTGAAAGCCAGTTTCCCGGCGTGCCGAAATTCAAAGATTTCCGTAAGATGTTTGATCAGTTAGGCAAGGATATTGACGCCTGTACCATCGGTGTTCCGGATCACGCGCACTTTCCCATCGCTATGCGCGCCATGGCTGAGGGCATTCATTGTTATGTGGAGAAACCGTTAGCCCACACATTTCAAGAAATTGAACTCATGATCGCGGCCGAGAAAAAGCACAAGGTCTCCTGTCAAATGGGCAATCAAGGGCATTCCGGTCCGAATTATCATCAATTCAAGGCGTGGAAAGAAGCCGGCGTGATCCAGGACGTGACCAAGATCACCGCTTACATGAACGGAGGCAGACGATGGCATGGCTGGAAGATTGACGGTTATGAAACGGATCCCATGCCGGAGGGACTCGATTGGGACACGTGGTTAGGCACCGCTGCGAACCGGCCCTTTTCAAAGAAACTGCATCCGGGCAATTGGCGTAGCTGGTTTGAGTTTGGAAACGGCGCCTTCGGTGATTGGGGGCCGCATATCCTCGATACCTGCCATCGATTTCTCAATCTCGGCATGCCAAATAAGATCACGGCGGTGAAGCGCGACGGCCCTAACGATTTCATCTTTCCTCAAGCGACAACCATTCGTTTTGACTTCCCTGCTAGGGAGGGCGAACCGCCTTGCGCCATCACCTGGTATGACGGAAAGAAGAACCAGCCCGAACGCGCTGAGGAGCTTGATAAAGGCCGTGAAATGGGCGGCGCCGGGAAAGTCATCTATGGAAAAGACCTCGTTTTCAAGGGCTCCACGCATGGCAGCCCTTTGCGGATCATTCCCGAATCCAAGATGAAAGACATGGCCAAGGATCTTCCCAAATTCGAAGGCGGTTCCGGGCATCATCTGAATTTCATCCGTGGTGCGAAAAGAGAGGAGGAAACACGATCACCTTTTCACATCTCCGGTCCGCTCAGTCAGATGTTCTGCTTGGGTGTCATCGCGCAGCGAATGGGAGGCACGTTAGAGTTTGACCGCAAGACCCAACGCATCACCAACAACAAGATCGCTGACGCCCTTCTCGAAGGCCCGCCGCCGCGGAAGGGTTGGGAAGAGTATTACAAGGTTTAACGGAATCCTACGCTTTCGAGAATACCGTTAGAAGATGCGCCACTTCTTCGTCGGCGGCTTCTTGTGTCGTCACCGTCTCGAGGATCTTCTCCCGGATGATGGCGGCGAATCGTTGGCGTAAACGATAGACCGCAATGCGGACGGCACCGGCTTTCATCCCAAGCTTCTTGGCGATGTCTGCGTGAGCTTGAGCGGCACTGGTGAAACTGATATGCGGCTTGAGTTCTTGAAAGAGGCCTTGGTTTCCCTTCGCCGCGTATTCGGCCTCCAAGTCTAGCAAAGTTTCTTCAAGCAACTGCAGCGCCCATTGCCGGTCAAATTCCACATCGGGCGAAGCGGCGGTGCCTTCCGCATGTTGCCATCTTGTTTCAGCTTCGTCGATATCGAGGCTGAGAGGGCCTTCACCGCCGCCACGTTTCAAGGCCGTTTGTTTGCGATGCTCGCCGATGAGAAAGTGCTTCATGGCCGTGAGGAGATAGGCGCGAAGTTTGCCGCGTGATTCAGAGATGTCCGAGAGCGGGCCGCGATGCAGCACCATGGCGAAGAACCCTTGAGTCAGTTCTTCCGCATCCGTCTCGCTATAGCCACGGCTTCGGACATAGGCGTAGAGAGGCATCCAGTATTTTCCAAAGAGCTCATTCCAGGCACGACCGCGTTCCTCGGGTGCTTCGTGCTTGGCTTGGGCCACCAGGCTCCAGCGGGTGGCAGGAAAGGGATCGGTGGATTCGGGTCCAAAGGGTTCGTAGGCGGTAAACATGGTGGTGAAGATCGATTCACCTGTTCCTGTCCGGTTTGCCGTTACGTGTTACAGGTATTTTCAAAAAAAGTGGTGCGAACCGGGCGCGATAGGAATTCGCTTCCCTAAACATCTCCGGTGACTAACGTCCCAACCATGTGGACAAGCCTTCATGACTTCACCGATATCCGATGCGAGAAGACGGACGATGGCATCGGTAAGATCACCATCAGCCGGCCCGAAGTGCGCAATGCCTTTCGCCCCCAGACGGTGAGCGAGATGCTGCGAGCATTCGAGATATTGCACGAAGACGAATCCGTGGGCGTGATCATCCTCACGGGTGAAGGGGACAAAGCTTTCTGTTCCGGCGGCGATCAGAAAGTGCGCGGCGATGGCGGGTATGTCGGAGGCGATGGCGTGCCCCGATTGAATATCCTCGATGTGCAGAAGAAGATCCGCGGCATCCCGAAACCGGTCGTAGCCATGGTAGCCGGTTATGCGATCGGCGGCGGACACGTTCTGCATGTGGTGTGTGATCTCACCATCGCCGCGGACAATGCGCGGTTCGGGCAAACTGGCCCCAAGGTCGGTTCCTTTGATGGCGGCCTTGGTTCAAGTTACTTGGCGCGCATCGTCGGTCAGAAGAAAGCACGGGAGATCTGGTATCTCTGCCGGCAGTACGATGCGCAGCAAGCGCTGGAAATGGGTCTGGTGAACACCGTCGTACCGCTCGATCAACTGGAAGAGGAAACGCTCCAATGGTGCCGCGAGATCCTTCAACATTCACCACTAGCACTACGTTGCTTGAAGGCGGCGCTCAATGCCGATTGCGATGGGCAAATGGGTTTGTTAGATTTGGCGGGCAATGCCACGCTTTTGTATTATCTTTCCGAGGAGGCCCAGGAAGGAAAGAAGGCCTTCATTGAAAAACGGAAGCCGGACTTCTCGAAGTTTCCGCGCTATCCGTGATGGTCAGAGTTTCCTCCGCGGTTTTAATCGAGTTGGATTTCGGAGAAATCCACTTCTTTAACGCGTCTCCGCTTCCACGATTTCTTTCAAAGTTGCCTCGAGCTTGCGCACCCTGTCAGGATGCTGGGCATAAAGATTCTTCGATTCCCCAAGATCATCTTTAAGATTGTAGAGTTGCCCTTTGGGTCCATCGGGCTCCGGTTCGATTCGTCGAGGTTTGGAGAAACCACCCGAACCAAGCCCCTGAATGAGTTTCCAATCCCCCTGACGCACCGTCATGAAACCGCTGCCGGACCGCATGGCCAAGTGCGGACGCACCGGCTGATCCGCTGGTTGCGTGCCTAGCAAGACGGCGGAAAAATCGTAACTATCCGGGCCTTCGTTAGGCTGACGCTTGTAGCCCGTGATCTTGGCCACGGTGGCGAAGATATCCGTAAAGCAGAGCGTGTGGTCACTGATAGAGCCGGCTTCCACCGATCCTGGCCAACGCACAATGAACGGCATGCGATGTCCGGCTTCCCAGGCATCGGATTTCATGCCTCGAAGGGGGCCGCAAGAATCATGTTTGAAGCGTTGAACGTCATGATCATACCAGACCGGTCCGTTGTCGGAGGTGAAGACGACCAGCGTGTCATCGCGCATCTTCGCTTGGTCGAGAGCGCCGATCACTTTGCCGATCATCGCGTCTACCATCACCATAAAATCGCCGTAGAGATCGGCTTGGCTCTTGCCCACGTATTCGGGATAGGGAAACCAAGGGGTGTGCGGCGCGGGATAAGCGACGTAGAGAAACAATGGCGGCTTCGATTCTTGGTTAGCGTGTTTCTCAATGACGGCAACCGCTTCCTCTGTGAATCGCGGTAACACATCCTCTAATTTCATGTCCGGAGCAATGAGCCCCGCCCGGAGAAACTCACCTTGAATCGGCGACCACCCTTCGGTGTTCTTCGCTTCAATGGGGACGGTGGGAGGTTTCACCGCTTGACGTCCGCGAATGTAGAAATAGGGCGGAATGTCAGTGGAGGCGCGAATGCCAAAGTACGAATCGAAACCCACATCGGCCGGACCACCCGGTAGTGGCTTATCATAACCGTTTTCTTCAAACCCCAAGTGCCACTTGCCTACCATAGCCGTGGCGTAACCTTGTTTCTTCAAGAGCGAGGCGATCGTTGTTCGGTCTTTATCGATCACGGCGTGCTTGCGCCATTTGCCGACGTCGGTGCGGAAAGGGTAGCGGCCCGTCATCAATCCATAGCGCGACATGTGACAGAGCGGTCCCGGCGCGTGCGCATCGGTGAAGCGCATGCCCGCAGCCGCCAAAGCATCAATGTGCGGCGTGGGGATTTTCGAATCGGGATTGTAACATCCGGGATCCCCGTAGCCCATGTCGTCCACCATGATGATCACGATGTTAGGAGTAGCCCCCTGAGCTGCAAGGCAACCTAGAATGAATGTCGAAAGGAGAAGCAATCGGCCGATCATGACGCGAAGCTAGCGCGCTCGCCTCCGCGGAACAATGGAGAAATCCACGTCCCCAGCGGAAATCGGTTGTCGAAACGCGGCCGCCCGCGCTAATTCACTGGGTCATGAAATCGTCACTCACAAAGAGCCTAGTTCTTCTCCTGTTTTTCACTCCGGCCTTTCTCGTCACGTCCTTCGCTGAACAAGATAAGCCTAACCAAGCCAAGAAGGAGGCCAACGCGGATCCCAAGCAGGAAGCCCTAGAGAAAAAGTTTATCGAGACCCTAACCAATGCCACGATGGCCGGCCGCTGGTGTCTCATTCGCGACGGCAAGCTTACGCCGGAGAAAGAGGACAAGTACACCATTGAAGGTGTCTACAAAGCTAAGAATGGCTCTTGGGTCGTCAAGTCCCGCATCCAATATGGCAATTTTGATATGACCCTCCCCGTCGCCGTGAAAGTCGAATGGGCCGGTGACACACCGGTGATCATCGTCGATAACATGGGCATCCCTGGAGGTAACAAGTATTCCGCTAGAGTGGTCATTCACAACGACTCCTATGCCGGCACCTGGTCTGGCGGAAACGTCAAAGGCCTTATGAGCGGTATGATCACACGCAAAGCACCCGAGGAAGGCGCCACGAAATCGAAGGAAGAAGCAAAGCCGGACAAAGACAAGGAATCGTAGCGTCTCGCCGCTGAACCTTTCATGCATACGATCGCCGTGACCATGGGCGACCCGGCTGGGGTTGGTCCGGAGGTCTGCTTGCAGCTGTTGCAACACGCCGAAGACTTTTCAACGGCGGAGCTGATCGTCTACGGCGACCTGCATGTGCTAGAGCGTGTGGCCGACGTTACGAAACTTCCCATGCCCGACGCGGCGCACATCCGACACATTGAAACCGCTGTCGTGGCTGATAAGTTGATTGCTGGTGAGGTAAACGCTTCATGCGGTCAAGCCTCCTACGACTATCTCGTAACCGCGATCGAGGCGGCCTTGCAGCAAGCGGTCGCCGCCATCGTTACCGCGCCCATCAACAAAGAAGCCTTGCGTGCCGCTGGGATCCACTACCCAGGGCATACCGAGATCCTAACCGAACGCACGAAAGCCACGCGTTCCTGCATGTTGCAATTCTCAGAGGAAGTGACGGCCTCTTTCGTCACCTGTCATTGCGGTTACGATGAGGTAACGAAACTCCTAACTCGCGAACGCTTACGCGAAGTCATTGATCTCACACATGAAGCCATCGCTGCCATCAAGGGGCATCCGCCGGTGATGATCGCACTTGGTCTCAATCCTCACGCGGGCGAGCATGGTTTGTTTGGAAATAGTGAAGAGGAAGGGATTATCACTCCAGAGATCCGTGCTGCCCAAGCGCGCGGCCTCCAGATTACCGGCCCCGTACCGCCAGACACCGCGTTTCTTCCCAAGATTCGGAGGCAAACAGATGCCTTCATTTGCATGTACCACGATCAAGGCCACATCCCGCTCAAAGCCTTGGCCTTCGATAGCGCGGTAAACGTGACCCTTGGTCTACCCATCGTCCGAACCTCTGTTGATCACGGAACGGCCTACGATATCGCCTGGAAAGGCCAAGCCGATCCCGGCTCCATCCTAGCCGCCACGAGATTAGCATTGCGGTTAGTATCCGGGGAATGACCCAAGCCCGCAACGCAGACTCACTGCGCACAAGCCGGGCACGTTCCAAAGAACTCCAGCTCGTGTCGAACCTGCTTCCAACCGAAGGTTGCGGAGATCTCGCGTTCCGTGTCCGCTAACTGACAGGGCACCGGCGCTTCCACCACCACGCCGCAGTCTTCACAGATGAGGTAGTCGTGATGATGTCCCGGTAGCACCATTTGGTAATGGCTGACGCGTCCCGCCATGTTGAGCTGGCGCACACGGCCGGCATCGCGAAGTTTGGTGATCAACCGGTAGACTGTCGCTTGATCACGATCCTTAAGCCCTGGCATTTCGGCCAACTGCGCCAAGGTGAAGGGTTGATGATTCTCCGTCATCACCGTGAGCAACTCCACGAGAGCATCCGTTTTCCTGAATCCCCTGTCACGAAGCTCGCTCACCATGGACTCGACCAGTGGCGCTGCTTCCAAGGCAGAGAGACTGCATTCTGATGGACCAGGGGATTGTTTAGCCATTGCAGTCAGTCTAGGGGTGATAGAACCCGGGTCAAGCGTGTGACATGACCGTGAGCACAAGGGAAATCCCTGGACTTTGCCTGGCCCGTGTGCCCAGTAACCAGCTCACTCAAACCGATTATCATGAACCGAAGAATCCTTCTCTCTAGCACTCTTGGAATGGCCTTATGGACCCTTGTTGGTTGTGGTTCCAAATCAGGTGATGCTGTTCTAACATTCTCTGCTATCCCCGATAGCGACACCACCGCGCAAGCAGCTCGTTATAAGCCCGTTGCTGATTACCTCAAGAAGGCTCTCGGCGTGGAGGTCAAATTTGTTCCTTCCGACAGTTATGGTGCTTCGGTTGAGAAGTTTGAAAATGGCGACATTCAGTTAGCCTGGTTCGGTGGGGTGAGTGGCGTGCAGGCGCGCGAGCGCGTGAAAGGTGCGCGAGCATTGGTAGCTGGTGAAAAAGACCTTCAGTTTAAGAGTTACATCATCGCCAACACCAGCACTGGCCTAACCAAATCGACGGAGTTTCCTGAAGCCATTAAAGATCTCACCTTCACCTTTGGAAGCTCCGGATCGACTTCAGGTTGTGTGATGCCCTCACACTTCATCATGGAGAACACCGGTAAAACGCCGCAAGAGTTCTTCACCAAACAGCCACTCGGCTTCTCTGGAGCGCATGACAAGACCGCTATGCAAGTTCAAGACGGCACCTTTCAAGCCGGCGCCCTAAACTACAGCACTTTCGACAAACTCGTGGCCGCAGGAACGGTCGATCCAGCCAAAGTTGGTGTCGTATGGGAAACACCTCCGTATGCCGACTACAACTTCACCGCTCATCCTGTGTTGGAAGAGCGCTTTGGTGACGGCTTCCTAGATAAGCTCAAGACAGCCCTCACGAGCTGCACGGATGCAGCCGCTCTGAAAGCCTTGGATCGCGACAAATTGATCCCGGTCACGAACGAGACTTTCGCCGGTATTGCAGGTGTGCTAGAAAAGATCAAATTCTAGCCGCGCACGCTGCAAGTTGATCACTTCGTGAGTGCGGCTTTTCAGGTCGAAGGCCTTGAGAAACGGTTCGGGGCCAATGCCGCCTTGCGCGAGGTGAGCTTGACGATCAACGCCGGCGAGCGTGTGGCGTTGATCGGCCCATCAGGCAGTGGCAAGACGACCTTGCTGCGCTTGTTGGGCACGCAGATGGCCCCTTCCGCCGGGTCGCTTGAAGTCTTTGACTTCGCACCGGCAAACTTATCGGAGGCCGCCCTGCGACGACTCCGCACACGCATCGCCTTTCTCCCGCAGGATCTGGGCTTGGTCTCCAAACTGCGGGTCATTCAGAACGTCATTGCCGCGCGCAGCGGCCGGCGTCACCTGTGGCAATCGCTCCGCGATCTCCTCTTTCCTAGCAAAGAGGAGCGCGAAGCGATCCACGGCCTGCTCCAACGCGTGGGCATCCCAGAGAAACTTTACGATCGGCTGGATTCCCTTTCCGGAGGCCAACAACAGCGCGTGGCCCTAGCGCGTGCGCTTTATCAAGAGCCTGAGGCGCTCTTGGCCGATGAACCCATCTCCTCCGTCGATCCCGCGCGCGCGCGTTCTTTGTTAGGCCTTCTCACCCAGATCAGTGAAGAGGAAGACCTCACGCTCGTGGCGTCCATTCATCAGATCGATCTCGCCAAGGCCTATTTCCCGCGTCTGATCGGTCTCAAAGATGGGCGCGTGCTCTTTGATGCCCCTCCAGAAGCCATTTCGCCAGAGGCCTTCGGGGCACTGTACCAACTCGAAGACGCCAGTGACGACTGAGGCGCGCATACCGTGGAGGGGGCGGCGATTGGTGGTGGCAGGAATCGCTGCCGTCTTCATCTTGTGTCTTTGCCAGACGGGTCTGAAGTTTCTTCACCTTCATGAGGGATCTGATCCCTGGGGCAGCTTCGTGCGCTTCTTTGGCGCCGCCTTCTCCCCCACCCTGACGGACCAAAGCACGACGCTCCCGGATGGGGTGACCCCATTCTTTCAACGAGCGCTAACTGATTTGCTACGCACCATTCGCTACGCCCTCGTGGCCATGAGTTTGGCGGTGCCTCTTGGATTGTTCTTGGGTTTTCTCACGTCGACCGCATGGTGGCCCGCCGATGACGGCGTGGGCACTCGACGTCGCTCACGCAAGATCCTCGCCGCGATGCGGAAAGGGCTACGTTGGTGCGCTCGGGGAGTCATTGCCCTCATGCGTTCCGTTCACGAATTGATCTGGGCCATGCTCTTTCTATCCATGGTCGGCGATGCGCCCGTCACGGCTTGTGTCGCGCTCGCGCTACCTTTCGCCGGCACGTTAGGAAAAGTCTTTTCTGAATTGATCGAAGAACAGTCTAAGAGCGCGCGACAAACGCTCCTCTACATTGGCACCAGTCCACTGAAAGCCTTTCTCATTGGACTCCTGCCGGTTGCTCTACCCAATTTACTCACTTACACCGCTTACCGCTTCGAATGCGCCCTGCGTTCTTCCGCCGTCTTGGGATTCATCGGTTTGGAAACCATCGGCCTCACGATTCGGCGGTCGTTTGAGAACCTCTACTTTCGCGAAGTCTGGACCAGTCTCTATCTACTGATCCTGACCATCCTCATCGTCGACCGATTCAGCGCCTGGCTACGCTACCGCTTGCAACGCGTGCCGAGCGGGACACCACCAGGTGCTCCGACGGACGAAGCAATGCTTCGCCGACAAGCTCCGCGAGATCGTTGGCTGCGGGGCTGGTTCACGGCGATTCCTCTGATGGTATTCGCCGCTTGGTTAGTAGGACAACCGCTTGCTGAAGGACTCGCAGACACCAACCGTTCTGAACGCATGGCGCGCTTTATCACCAAGCTCACACCAGAGCCGGCTCGGCCCGACAATGCCTTGGCAGGATGGGGAGAACGCGTCTCGCTCATTCAGGACAACGCTGGCGAGGTCCTTTCTTGGGTTGGCGCCATGTGGAAGGATCCTGGGCGCGAGGCGCTCACGAACACCTTGGTGATCGCGACCGCAGCGATCATCCTTGCCGGTGCCCTGGCCGGCGCGTTGCTCCCGTGGGGCAGCCGCGTTCTGGCCACTTCGGAACCTTTCGCGCTCCTAGGATCAATTTCCCGTGTTCGAAAACGTCTTTGGACAGCGCTAGGGTTCTGCGTGCGCGGCGGATTCGTCTTGGCTCGTGCTATTCCCGAATACATCTTGGCCTTCCTGTTAGTTGGCTTGTTAGGCCCCAGTGCCTGGCCCTTGATCATCGCCCTCGCCATCCACAATGCCGGCGTGCTGGGCCGGCTTTGGGGAGAAATCGTGGAGAACCACCCCCCTGGATGCCCACGACAGACCATGCTTTCAGGCGCTTCGCGTTCCCAGACCTACTTGATGACGATCTTGCCAGGCTGCTTCAACCGCTTCCTGCTCTTCTTCTTCTACCGCTGGGAAACTTGCCTCAGAGAAGCCACTATTCTAGGCATGTTAGGCATTTCCTCGCTCGGCTATTACATTTCCATCTCCCGAAACTTCCTCGCCTATGACCGCATGATCTTCTTCGTCATGTTAGGCGCCATCGTCATCTTCGCAGGCGATCTGTTTTCAGATTGGTTGCGCCGGAGACTGCGGGATTGAGAATATATCCGAGAACTGCTCCTGCCATTCCGCCTAAACTAACTAAACGTCAACTTCTGGGTCGCATGCGAATCCGAAAATACTTACCGGTGTCGTCCCGGTTCCAAGCCCTTTCATAAGAAAGAGGGCGTCCCGTACCATGAAATATAGGTGGTCCTTCCCCAACCCATTGTTGAAGATCGCGACTCGATTGGAGTTCATAGAGTGGACCTGAAACAGATTTCCAAGAGAAGCGTATTATGTGCTCATCTCGCTCCACCAAAAGATCTGTCGGAGCTGCTAAATCGAGCCTGACACCTCGTGACCAAAGCACTTCAATCACTTTGGAGGCACGGCTGCCGGCACCTATATTCAATGGGTTTCCCATTAGCCTAACCGATTCGAGAGTTGGAATATCCAATAGCGCTTCAATTTCAGTAAGTCCGTTGTCATGCAGATCGAGATCACGCAGCCGCTTTAGACTCCGCAATGGCTCGATATCGTTTAGTTCATTGCCATCCAAATCGAGAAGTTCTAAGGATGAAAGCCCAGCGAGAGGCGAGATGTCGTTAATCTTATTCTTGGCGAGATCTAGAAAAGTCAGTGCCGAGAGACTCTCGAGGGAATCGACAAATTCAATCTTGTTGTTATCCAGGTCAAGATGATCAAGTGAATGGAGCGCTTTGAGAGGTGACAAATCCGATATCGTATTTTCGTCTAACTGCAGACGACGCAAAGAAGTCAATGAGGCTAAGGCGCTGATATCTTCTAGGCGATTCCAGCGAGCGACCAGCTTTCGCAGATTGAACGCGTGCTCTAATCCGTCTAGGTCGTTAAACCATTGATAGTTTATTTCCAATTCGACGAGGCTGGAAAGTGCTTCGGGTGGTGGATCGACATTGGAACGCCATTCGACAGCCCAATAAACATGCCGACGAAGCTCATCTTGAGGAATAAGGCGACCTTCAGTGACTGGGGATAGGGGAGATTCAAACCGTGCGCCAAACAGAGTATTATGCAATAATATCTTTTGATCATTGAGCGCCATGACATCCTGTTTCACTTCCGGATCTGAAAAGTCGATTGGATTGCCTGGCAATCGGACAATGAGAGAATTTGCTTGAGGGGATCTCTCAGCTTGCACAATCCCACCTACATCCATGATATTATTATCTCGAAGATTAACCGAGGTGAGCGATTGGTGATTGAGTAGAGGCACTATTACGGCCTCATCACTAATTCCGCAATTACGTAGAGACAGGGTCTTCAGGTTTTTCAATTGTTGTATTATTGAGAAATCTCCCTCAATCACGAACTCAGATAGATCTAGATCCTCCAATGCAGGCAGGATAGGGATATGACGCAGATTCAGTATGGGTCGTTCACTGCCTGTCCCTGGCAGGATCTTAAGATACTTCAGTTTATCTAAGTTAGCGACCAGCTCAAACGTGTCCAAACCCTCACGAGAAATGCGAAAACTCTTCAACATTGATAGATTGGCGAGTGGACTATAATCATTGATGTTGCAGTTAAAGAGGCTTAAATGTTCCAAGGTTTGAAACTCAGCGATTGGACTCAGGTCACCGAGAGTGAAATTTGAAAGAGAGATTCCTCTTAGTTTTGGAATATGATGTAAGATCGTTAGGTCGAGCTGGTCCCCACGACCGCTGTAGCTGAACCATTCCGAGTCCTTCAACTGCTGTAGCGTTAAGGGTCCTCTTCTAGCTCTATCTCTTCCTTGTAGAGAGTCTCTTACTCTCCGGCTTGATATAATGTGTTCGATGGTGTCCTCCTCGATTTGGACTTCCACACCACTTGCACTGAGCGACGCCATCACCTCATGATTTGAGGCAGCATTGCTTGAATCCAATGGATTCGCTGAAAGCTCGACTTCTTCAAGTGCCCTTAAGTTCAACAGATGACGCGTATCACTGATTTCGTTCACGCTAAGATCTAGAACACGAAGTCGCGACAAGCTTGATAAAGGTTGAATATTGGCCACCCAATTGTTGTCGAGATCTAGCTCTTCCAGATGCCTCAATTCACGAAGGGGCCGGATATCGCTAATATAGTTCATATCGAGGTCTAGGTGACGTAGACTGGTGAGAGCTTGCAGAGGTGTAATATCCGCGATTTGATTTCCATCGAGGTCCAGGGTTTGTAGGTCCTTTAGTTGCTCGATGGGACCAATGTCATAGATGCCGGAGTCCTCGATATCCAGATTGGTGAGAGCGGTCATTTGATGCAAAGGTGACAGATCAGCAATCGGATTCTGACTGATATCCAATTCTTTGAGAGATCTGAGTTCGCTAATAGGGCCCAAGTTCTCGATCGCGTTTCGCGAAAGATCTAGGTGCTCAAGATCCACCAAATCTTCGAGAGGAGAGAGATCTTCTATCCGGTTTGAAGGGATCTTTAGGCTCTTCAATTTGGTCAGTCCTTTTATAGGCCCTAGATTGCTTACTTCTTCACGCTTTCCCACGGAAAGAGATTCGAGATTGATGGCGTATTGCAAACCTTCTAAAGAGTAGATATCAACCCAGCGGTCGCAGTCATCATCATCACTGCACGCGCGAGGATACCCGGTGACGTTTAAGGCGCGCAATAAGGCCAGTTTCTCTTTGGTAATCTCAGATCCTGGAATCGCTTGGACGAGAGCACGCCGCAACGGTTCGCTTGGAATCTCAACGACCTCAGATAATGCAGAAGGAGATCCGGCAACAATGAGAATCGTTGAAAAGAAGATTGGTTTAAAGATGCTCATAAGGAGTTACGGCTATGTGGCCATTACTTGATTATTATATACGAAAAGCGGATAACCGTTACACCAGAAGTTGAATTATTAGGTGGCTCAATCTGAGGTTATTTTCGAAAGGCGCTCCTTCCATTTCGCCACCTCTAAATTATCGCCTGATTGCCCACGGTTTTCATAAAACCAAATCAACCGGTCGATCGCTCTGGAAATCCTATCTAGCTTTTTATATGGAAGCGATTCTTGCCGTTCGACGAGGCCTTCGTAGCCACGTATCAGATGCGTCTCTGCTTCCCCAAACTTCTTCTCTTTGGCCAGGGCCTCGCCGCAGAGGCTTATGGTTTCGAAGGTAGACCATTCATCTGGAGCGACATTCTTGCGGATACCGAGCGCCTCCTTCAGTGTAGCCTCTGCCTTTCTCCAATCATCGATCTTTCCATAGTTAATGCCAGCTTGATGCAACTCTTCGGCGAGGGATGGGCTTTGACTAGGAAGATTCTTTCTCGCGTTGTCTAGCCGATCATCTATGATATTTGCTGCTTCATTGAGTTGGTTTGTCTTGATATAGGCGGTAGCGAGATCACTTCCTGCAACCTGCTTATGCGAACCTTTGGCGTATTGATACGCTTGTTTAAGATACGGAATAGAGTTCGCAGCCTCGCCATTGTGGACGAGATGACGCCCAATCATGCTATTGGCTAAAGCTGTCGGATAAGCGCTTTGCTTCAAACTTTCCCGGGATCGCTTCAACGCTTGCTTCATCTGCCTGAGGCCTTCTTCACTATTTTCTGCGGCGGCGAGGGCACTTCCATAGTTCACCATGGTGATTAGCGTGTCAGGATGATTGGGACCGAGATGTTCTTCGCTCAATCTGAGAACATTGCTGTAGAGTTCACTCGCCTTTTCCGCATCACCTGACCATCGATATGTGGATGCTAGATTGTTCATCGCAGTTTGCGTACCTGGATCGTCCTGTCCTAATACATTGGTTCTTGTTTTGATGAGATCGTCGTAGAGTCTGATGGCCTCTTCGTAGTTTCTGTTGGATTTGTGCGCAGATGCTAGTGCGTCAATGGTGGTAAAGGTAGAGCGATGGGTTTCGCCCAACGCATCGCGAACAATTTCAAACGATTCTTGAAGGACGGTGATCGCTTTCTCCAGATAGCCCGCTTCTCGTAATACAGCGCCTAGTCGAAACTTGGCCTTACCCACCTGACGACTCCGTGGGCCATGTGTCCTTTCTTCAATGGTTACCAACTCCTCAATGAGTGGCAAAGCGGACTTGGCATCACCAAATCCAAGATAAGCCTTTGCCAGATTATCAATCGCACGAGTCGTTTGAGGATTTGACGGTAAGAGATGTTCACGGCACAGAGCGACCACGTCGATTCCCAACTTGACCGCCTGCTTGAATTGATTCGTTTTCGTAAGGGTATCTACAAGACCTACGCTAAAGGCAATGGTGTGAGGATGATTCTCTCCGAGGTGTATGCGGCCACGCTCTACGAGTTCTTTCCGCATTTCTAAGGCCTTTTCGAGATCCCCGCGGGCCTGAATGATGTTAATGACACTATTTATTGAAATTAATGTGTCAGGATGTTGAGGACCAGCATAGTCTTCACGGTGTTTAATGATTTGGTTGAGGTCTTTCAGGGCAGTTTCCACATCGCCTGCGTCTTTTCGGGCAAGTGATAAATTGTGCCATGTGGTTAACGTCCGAGGGTGAGACAGCCCAAGCACTTTGCTCTGAGACTCGAAAACTCTCTCAAAGAGCTCGAGAGCTTTCTTATGCTGGTCCTGATCAAGAAAGCAATTGGCTAAATTACCGAGATTAACAAGCGTACCTGGATGTTCATTTCCGTGGATTTCGCGAGAGATCTCCAACGCTTCTTCGTAGAGGGGCCGAGCCTTGTCAGGTTGGTCGAGTGACAAATAGAGATTAGCAAGATTGTTCAGGGTCGTCTCCAACATGTGGTTGTTTGGCGAGAGGACTTGGCGTTGCGCAACAAGAGTGTCCTCCATCATCGGCTTAGCTTCTTGGTAGCGACCAGCATCTTGAAGCGCGTTTGCAAGATCGTGCTTGGCACGGAGCGTCTTAGCGTGGCGATCTCCCAATCGCGTTGTTCGACGTTTCAAGAGATCGCGTGATAAAGATAGAGCTTCCTCAATGCGACCTGCTTTTCGGTAACATGTGGTGAGCCGCGACTGAGTCGTTTCGGTCGTGTCGGAATCGGGGCCCAAGTGGTTTTGCCAGTATTCGAAGGCACTCTTGAGATGAGGAATGGCGGCGTTGTAATCCCCAAGATCCCGCCACGTGACGCCTATGGCCTCCCGAGTAATGGCTTCAGCTCGAGGCCGTTCTTGAAAAACCATAGGAATCTCTTTTTCAGCTTTTCGCAGGGCTTGAGCAACCGTGACATCAATGCCAAGCCCGCCGTCATATCCTAACGGCCTAGCCGTAGCGAATACATGGTCCACCAGAAAGTTGCTAAACGCTAGGGTGTCTGCCTCGGATTCCGTCGCCTCGATTTCCTTTGCACGGCTGGCAGCCTCCGCACTAGTCGCCCGCACGGCTTGCCAGGTGCTCACGACAACGCCAGCCACTAGCAGAAAAAGCATCGCGGCGGCGGCGGCGACGGCTCCGCTATTGCGTCGCACAAATTTGGCCAGTTTGTAGGTCATGCTTGGCGCGGCGGCGGAAACGGGCTCGTTTTTAAGGTAGCATTGCACGTCTTGAGCAAAGGCATTGGCTGTTTCGTAGCGGCGGGCGCGATCTTTTTCTAGCGCCTTCATGACGATCCAATCGAGATCGCCACGGATTGTCTTTACTAACGTTTGCGCTGTGGTATTGCGCCGGGCGGCTGTTAGGGTTTTCTCTCCTCCGAGGATCGTCCCGATCTTCGCTGACGGTTTCGGAGGGTCTTCCTCGCAGATGATTCTTCGAATTTCTGCTAGGCCTCGTTTAGAGAGTTCCCGCATATCGAAGGGCGTCTTGCTACTCAGTAGTTCATAAAGCAGCACACCCAAGGCGTAGACGTCCGCGCGGGTATCGATATCCAGTTCGCCCGCCGCTTGTTCAGGGCTCATGTAGGTGGGCGTCCCGATAAATTGGCCTTCAACGGTGAAGTAACTTCGGTCTCCCAATTCCTCCTCGCCGATGGCTTTGGCGATGCCGAAGTCGATGATCTTAGGCACGGCGTGGCCTCCTTGTTCGATGACGAGGATGTTAGAGGGTTTGATATCACGATGAATGATCCCTTTCTGATGCGCATGTTGCAGCGCCTGGCACACGGCGATGAATAGCTGGAGACGTTGTTTGGCCGTTAGATGCCGAGCGTCACAGTACTTGGTGATGGGTTCACCTGCGACGTATTCCATGACGAAATACGGCCTTCCTTGCTCGGTTTCGCCGGCGTCATGAATTTTAGCAATGCCAGGATGATCCATCATGGCCAAGGTCTGGCGTTCAGCCTCGAACCGGGCGATCACCTGGCGGGTATCCATGCCGGCCTTAAGGATCTTCAGGGCGACGTAGCGATGAACGGGCTCAAGTTGTTCGGCAAGAAAGACCTCGCCGAAACCGCCCTCGCCGAGGCATTGTTGAAGGCGATAGGGACCGATGGATGGTGCCGCATCTTCAACGGGAGCGGATGCTTCCGGGTCGCCTGCTCCCGTTATTTCCTCTTGGTGAACACTTTCCTCGTGGAGGGCTCCTTTTAAGAGGCAACTCCCGCACAAGCCTCGTGGCGTTTCATGTTCACTGATCTCGGCTCCACATTCGGAACACTGGGGCGGCTGATCCTCATTCATTTTTTCTGGATGTAGTTATGCCATCTCCTGGCAATGGTTACATACTCGTAGCCTTTTTATCTCGCCTTCTTACCTGCCAGAGTTGCGATCAAGAATTGGAGCTCCTCTTCGATTTCGCCCTCCGTTTCCACGGTAGCGGCAATGATGCCGTAGAGTATTTTTTTGTAGCGTTTCCGCATTCGATGGACTTCGACTTTGATGGAGGCCAGGGATCGGCCTAACTGATCCGCAAGCGGCTGATAGGGGGTAGGGCTGGAGTTCCATGCTAGGTAAGGATGCAAGGCCTCGAAGAGATCGGATCGGCCGCGTTGGGCGTAGTCGAGTTCAAGTTGATGAAAGACCCGATCTAGAATGGTGAGTCCCCAGTTTCTATCAAACTGCTCATCGGGACGTGGTTCGGAGTCAGCCGGATCACCCACCGAATCTAAAGGCACTTGAGTCATACCTCCCCCCGCTTTCTGAGTCTGACGGCGGCGCCAGAGGAGTTGCATGTAGTGTTTTAAGGCAACACAAAGATAGCTGCGAAGCCGAGTTCCCCGGTCGGGATCGAAGTTTTCAATGCCCTTCTTGTTCAACAGGGATTCAAAGAAACCCTGAACAATGTCCTCAGGATCTTCATCCAGATTTCGCCAACAGCGAATGTAAGCCAGCATGGGTTGGCGGTAGTAAGTAAAGAGAATCCCAAGTGAATCCTGTGAAGGCGAATTGAGAATTGCCGACCATGGTGTTGGAGGGAACTGAAAGGGTTGATCGTCTTCAGGCCCTTCCTCCTCAATCATGTGAGAGATGATCTTAAACCGGTGCCGACATAGCAAGACTATGTTTTGAAGATGAATAGCCTCATCACACGAATGTCAACGCTGGCTATAGTTCCGCCAGTAAAAGGTGTGTTTTCAAGCAAGGAGGAGAGAGCGGTCTTTCGGATTTGATTGCGAATGGAACGGTCTGAACGCGTGTTAGGATCTAAGGTCAACTGGATTGTGTGGATGCGATAGGATTGTTCTCGGTCATTGATCCCAATCTAATTTAGCTGGGAATCCAGCTGTATTTCCGGTGATTGTTTTCCGATTGGCTGCGGAGGAAACTGCGGGACTAATAGCGATAGTCTTGGATCCGCTTCGAAATCTCCTCCTCACTCCATCCCAGAGTTTCGCGAGCCCAGGCACTGGCGGCCCAGGGTTCGGTGCGCATCCAATAGTAGGCGATTCCCGTCAAGGCACGATCACGTTTGGCTGGATCGACTAACGCAGAAGCCCACGCAATGGCGGCTTCTTGATCATGCTCCGCAAGCTTCTTAGCAAACCCACCACGGGCCTCTTCAAGCGGAGGTGTTTTATCCGGATGCCGTTGAAGCCAATTGGCGATAGCACGAAGATCATCCGACATCCAAAGGATGCCATGCATCTTATCTGGATAGTTCTCGTAAATCCAATCCCAGAGGCGCACCCGGTCAAAACGCCCTTCATGATTGTCCCCATTGCGATCCCACGCCATGGCATCAATCCACTGGTTCTGAGTTTCCCAATCTGACAAAGATGCTACCCAACCGGTCGCTGCATCAAAATCGTCTTGAAGCCAATGTTGAATTACCGCCCAGCCCGTGTTGGGGATGTCCAACTTGCGTTCCGTTAGGCGTTCCAAGGTGACCTTCCAATCACCTGACGCCCGGGAATGATGAATGAGCGGCCAAATAAGGTCTTTGTTAGCATTTCGAGACTTAGTCTCTTGGTCTAACAAATCCCAAACCTGCGCCATTTCCTCATCCGAAGGCGCTCGTGGATACGCCACCGCATCAAGGGCATCCTCGAGATCTTCCCAACTTTTCCCCCGGACCACATCTTCAGGCAAACGGTCTCGCTCGCGAGCCAGCCAGTTTCGGCAGGCATCATGATCATCCATGGCCCAGCGTTCGAGGATGGGCCGAATCATGACCGCAATGTCTTCATCAGAAACCAGGAGAGTGCTGCGCAAAGCCTCTTGAGGTGCCGTTTCAGCCCAACGATCAAAGGTCCAACGCCGTAAAGTTCTCTGTATTGAACCTGGTTCAAAGGTTGTCGACCGATAGAAAGCGGCCCTAGCTTCCTCCGCGTTCATGGATTGGACAGTGTTAAAAGGGTTGCCACCTTCCTGCCACAGTTCCCAAAGCGTCTTGTTGGGCTGCGACGGTTTAGGCTGTTCGCAGGGGCTTGCGCTTACCGGGTCCGTCTGAGACTTACGCAACAGCGACGCGTAACACCCTAGCAGAAGCAGCGCCGGCAAGACCCCCCATAAAAAAGAAATAACTGAGCGTTTCATGGTTAGTGTGGCACTTGAGCATCGATCCTATTCAAGACGTCAATCACTTCGGATCGGTGACGGTTATTACGACGCATCAGTGAAATGGTGGAGGCGAACCGTTCTGGATACGCTTCCTTCCAGGCTCGAATGAGTTGCAATGAAACCTCTTCCCAACCTGGACCGGGAGTCCATGGACCGCGGTCTCTCTTGGCCAAACCGGTCACGACATTGGGCCCGTACACATCCGCCTGCCCATTATTCCTAAGCCATACCGCAGCGCCCTCTGGGTCGTGGTACAACCATCGCTGTACCACTTCACGCGTGGCGTTGCGGTGCAATCCAACAGGGGGATCTGGATCCAGCGATGCCCACCAAGCCGCCAAAGCACGATAGTCGGGCCTTGACTCACCTTCCTTTGGCCAGCATTCGAAGGCAAGTGTGATGCCAAACCGCGAACGTTCCAAGGGCATGGGCAAGGCTTCCACCCAAGCATAAGCACTCGCACGGTGATGCCTTGCCCAATAACGGAGAGCGATCTCACGAAGATGAACCCGCGACGTTGGGGATACAATCCCGGGAATCACCGCCATCAGATATTGAAAGTCCTCATCCTGTTCGATCTGGGGAATCACGGCGCTCAAGACGCCGGCATCGCTTGATCCCGATGGGCTACGATTGTGCAAGTTTGCTAGAGCATCGATTGCCCCCCGTAGGCCTAAGTGGTCGATCATTGACGCGGATAGCGCGGAAGCGATGCGTTGGGGAACTTCCATCTTACCATCGTCCAACAAGAGGCTGCCGTCTTCGACTCCTTCCTGTACCCATTCCCAAGCCGCATCCCAATCGCGGCGCGCCCATTTTTCCAAGACGTTCGCGACCCCGTTCTGCCACCTCCACCGATTGTGGAACTCCGGAACCTCCGGTTGCAGGCGTCCTAACACCCACGCTAGTGCCGCCTTGGGCTGATGCTGCGCCCAGGTCTCACAAAGATGGATTCGGGCGTTTACATAAGACTCATCACAGAGCTGTTTCACCGCAGGAGACCATTCCTCGTCCATCAGCCTCAAGGCTTCTCTCGCCTGGTGATCTGGAATGGCCTGAAAGAGCCGACGGCAACGCTCTTTGTCTAACTCGGAAAGCGGTTGGGCGAAAAGTTGTCCTAACGCATCCACGATCTCGGGGACCGTCATGAGTTCCTGAATGAAAGGCCGTGCACGCATGGAAGGGCGGCCTGATTGCCCCGAGCGTTGCAGTGTCAGTGCCGAAGCAGCCGGCAGCAGGGCCTGATTGGTGAACTCGCGTGTCGTATTCGACATCCACAGAGGCAAACCTCCCACGAGCATCCCCACCCCGGCTCCATAGAGAGCTATGCGAGGGACGGGGCCATGACGGTACCACCAGCCACTTAGACCACTCATTGGTAATTGGTCGAGCGCCGCTGCAGAGACAGGTTTCACCAGACCTTGAACGACAGAAGCATTTGCCTTATCCAACATCACACCTACTAACAATGGCACTCCGATGGTGACACCATGACCACGCACCGCTGCCCGGAGACGTGAAAGAGCGCGCTCTAAACGTTTCTTCACCGTGCTCTCGTTGATTTCTAACAACGACACCATATCCCGAATGCCGTGGCCTTCCAAGTATCGCAGGACGATTACTTCCCGGTCCCTCGTTCGCAGCTCTTGTAAAGCACTATCCACAACTGGTGAGAGCGCCTCCCAATGGTCGTCCTCGGTGAGATTCTCAAGGTCCATGAGCATGGCGGCAGAGCGTTCACGGCGGCGGCGGCGGCGTTCGGATTTCATGAGATCTTTGGATCGAAACACCGCTGAGCGGTGGAGCCAGGCTCCGACACCTTCGCTAGGGCGCAGACGGGGAAGGCGCCTCGCGAAGTCGATGAAAACCTGTTGGGCCACATCGTCTGCGGCAGCACGATTGCGTGTGCACCGATAAGCTGTCTGTCGAACCATCGGAAGATAGCGCTCCACCAACGCTTCGAAAGCGGCTCTAGACTGGGTCGCAACAAAATCTTGCATCAAGCGAGCACTGGTCGGCGGCAACTCGTTCATCACTTCAGAAAAGACGCCGACTCCCAATCGACGACACATTTATGAAAAAGAATGATCGAAACGGCTACCGCCCCACAAGCCCAAGCCCCAGACAACGATCAATCGCGGCTATAATCTCGCCAGAAGAACGTGTACTTCCCTAACCAAGACGAAGGAGCACTTGCCCGCATTTGATCAGTAAGGGAATTCGCCGGAAGAGCATCCAGATTGAGTATCATCTGGATCGTGAGTTTCCTTGGTCCAGGTCGACGGTAGACCAAGGCGACTTTCTTTGGTTCATCACGTTCCATTTGATAATAGGTCTTGTGAAGCAACCCATCTCCTGAATCAACATAGTCCCAGTTTCCGCTGACTTGCCAAACGTTAGAGAAGCCCGTCTCAAGAGATTTTTCCGTTTCGCAATCAACCGAAATGAGACGTTCGACGGCCAAATGATGGATGGATCCTCGCCCTCCAAACTTTTCAGTGATTTCATCGCGAACCATCTTCTTGACGTTCTCATGGCCGAAATACCTCCACACTTCGGCTTCGGGTTGACCATCGACCATGGCAAATTCTGGCGCGAAGTGCTGGCGAAGGAAGGCGGCCTCCCTTTCCAATCGTAGCTTTTCTTGAGGGGACGTGCAGTGAGAACATATCAATGATAGGAAGACGGCAAGGGTAGGGCGAGCTAGAGGGAGATTCATGTCCTGGCAGATTCCTCAAATGGACGATTTCTGGTTCCGGCTATTCAAAAGTGCTTGCCAGATTGCTTGAGCTTCGTTGCCTTGTCCGAGTCCTCTACACGACCAAGCAATGAGTGAACGCGAACCGATTGTCGGCATTATCATGGGTAGCAATTCTGATTGGCCCACGCTGGCATCCAGTGCTGAGATCTTGGACCACTTTGGCATCGCTTACGAAGCCAAGGTGGTGAGCGCGCATCGCACGCCGCAGCGCCTCTATGACTACGCCCATGAAGCCAAAGGTCGCGGCTTGCAAGTGATCATCGCGGGTGCCGGCGGTGCGGCGCACCTGCCGGGCATGGCGTCTGCCATGACCACGTTACCGGTGTTAGGAGTGCCAATCCAATCCCGGGTACTGAACGGCGTGGACTCGCTATTATCCATCGTGCAAATGCCGGCGGGGATTCCTACTCCCACGTTTGCTATCGGCAAAGCGGGGGCGGTCAATGCCGCGCTTGCTGCGGTGGCCATTCTAGCACTGCAGGATGAGGGCTTGGCGACCGAACTCGAAACCTATCGCCGGAACTTGAAAGAGAAAGTTGAGGGAATGGAGTTGCCACCGTTCAGCGACGTCCTCTCATGAAGTTCGGCCCCGGAAACACATGGGTGGGTGTGTTAGGCGGCGGTCAGTTAGGCCGCATGCTTTGTCTTGAAGCGCGCCGCATGGGCTATCACGTCATCCAGTGGGTGGGTGGTCCGGACAGCGGGCCGGCCGGATTGGCAGACGTGGTCTTGGAAGATCCGTTCGATTCAGAGGAGGCGTTGGAGTCGTTCACGAGGTTGGCTTCGGTCGCCACGGTCGAGTTTGAAAACATTCCTCAAACTTTGTTAGAAACGGTGGCTGCGAAAGTGCCGATGGCTCCAGGGCCGGAGGCTGTTTGCATATCTCAGCATCGTGAGCGGGAGAAGGCGTTCCTGGCAGAGAATGGCTTCCCTTGTGCTTGGTATCGCGTGGTGGACTCAGCGGATACTCTATCAGAAGCTTTAGGAGCTTTGCCAGAAGGGGCTGGGATTTTGAAAACAGCTGAGTTTGGTTACGACGGCAAAGGTCAAACATGTGTTTCCGCTAGTGATGACGCACCGGCGGTTTGGAAGGCCTTTGACACCCCGCGCGCAGTTTTGGAACAGCGGATTGACCTCAAGGCAGAGCTCTCCGTTCTCGTGGTGCGCGGTCGCGATGGCTGTTGCGTGAGTTATGACCCAACTGAGAATGTGCATCGGAACCACATCTTGGATCTCTCTATTGTTCCGGGCCGTTTCTCGAAGACATTGTTAGAACAGGCGCAAACCACAGCAAAGGCTATTGCAGAGTGCCTTGACTATCACGGAGTGCTTGCCGTTGAGTTCTTCGTGAGTGGAAAGGGAGAGCTTTTAGTAAACGAACTCGCTCCGCGGCCGCACAACTCGGGTCATCATACCCTCGATGCCTGCATGACCTCGCAGTTTGAGCAGCAGCTCCGAATGGCCTGCGACCTCCCTCTCGGAAGCGCTCAATTACTTAAACCGGTTGTGATGAGCAATCTGCTTGGCGATCTGTGGGGTCCCGGAGGTCAAGCACCTCATTGGCAACGCGTTCTCGAGATCGCCGGGGTGCATTTGCATCTCTATGGGAAGCGGCAAGCCCGGCCTGGCCGTAAAATGGGGCATCTCACAGCGCTCGGTGATACCCTTGAAGATGCCTGTGCCAAAGTGCTTGAGGCAAGGCAATCGCTGGGATTTCCTGCTGAATCGAATGCGTCTTTAGAGGACGAATAATTAGTGAGACATTCGCCTCCTAGCAATGATCGCGGAGGCCTTCGCTTCGTCGCCACTACCACAAACCGCTCCAAGCTGATTCTACCCTCCCGAATTTGATCTCGTTAGTCACATTTCGATAAGGAAGCAATTAAAGGACGTTGCCTCCGTTTCCAGCGGCAACGCCCTTATCCCAGGGGGGAGGGAATAAAAGAGTTAGTCTTTGGGAAGGATCACGGCATCGATTACATGGATGACGCCGTTTGAAGCTTTAACGTCTGTTTTGACTACGTTGGCATTATCGATCGTCACTTTGCCATCTTTCACTGCTATGGTTGCTTTCTTGCCAAGCGCGGTCGCCACATCACCGGCCTTCACATCTTTGGCCATCACCTTGCCTGGCACGACGTGATACTTGAGAATGCTGGCAAGTTTGCCCTTGTTTTCAGGTTTGAGCAGGGACTCTAACGTGCCCTCGGGAAGTTTTTCGAAAGCTTCGTTTGTTGGAGCGAACACGGTAAACGGACCTTTGCCCTTGAGCGTCTCAACCAGACCGCCCGCTTTCACGGCGGCAACAAGCGTTTTGAAGTCATCGGCTCCAGCTGCCGTATCGACGATGTCCTTGGCTTTCTTGTGATGATCGCCCAAAGCAAGACCGGTCAAGGATATGATCGAGAGGAACGAGATTAGAATACTTTTCATGGTGTGATAGTGTGTGTGAGTTAGTTAGTTTCGTTTCATGCCTTAAGCGGCATTGCTCACCATAACGGTTGCGGTGAACGGTTGGATTCACCTTCTGCGCCGAGTATTATCAAACCTTATCTTGCCCTTCGTCGCGGCCACTCGTGTTCCGCTCGATAACATTCGTGTTAAAGGGGATTTTCTCGAAACGAGAGGGCACAAATATCCTCGAATGAACATTCGGCAGATCTACCAATTTCCCGACAGCCTCTAAAAACGACGCTTTGGTATTCGTCCGAGTCTCGACAGAGAGGTGTGGAAGGATTAGAAAAACTTCATGAGACTCTTGGCTATCATTTTCGGGATGGGCGCGCCTTGTTGGGTCCACGCTGTGGATCTGCGATTTCAAGTAACACATGGTGATTCTGATAGTCTTGTCCCCTGCCGGATTCATCTTGTTGATGAGGAGGGCGAATCCTATCACCCTCCCACTTCCCCTTTCTGGCGGGGCGGTTTCGTGTGTGAGGGTGAGGCCTTGCTCACGCTTGAGGAGGGAACCTATCGTTACGAGATTGAGCGGGGGCCGGAATGGAAACCAGTGCGTGGCGAAGTCGAGATAGATGTGGAAGACGTTGTTTTGAAACAATCCTTAAGCCGCCTAACCGATATGAAGGCGAAAGGTTGGTATGGTGGCGATCTGCATGTGCATCGGGATCCTAACGAAATGCCTCTACATTTGAGGGCTGAGGATCTTTCCATTGCCAGTGTGCAAACCTGGTGGAATAAAACCAATCCGTGGGCGGAACTGCCTTTGCCTAAGCAACCGGTCAAAGAAGTGGATGGGCGATTCTATGATCTTCTTAGTGGTGAGGATGAGCGCGGCGGTGGTGCCCTGCTTTATCACCGGATGACAAAGCCGATCAAGATCACCGAGGCGGAACGCGAATGGCCTTCGTCCCGGTACTTCCTTCGGTTAGCGGAGAACTGGGGAGTCTGGGCAGAGATTGAAAAACCTTTCTGGTGGGACACGCCGGTGTGGTTAGCCACAGGCGTTCCCAAGAGCGTGGGTCTGGCACACAACCACATGCAACGTAGTGGCGTCTTGGGAAACGAAGCTTGGGGACGTTCGCGAGATCCTGACAAGTATCCCGGAGTTCACGGCAACGCACTTTACACGCAGGACCTTTACTACAAGATCCTCAATTGCGGCTTCCGCTTGCCGCCTTCAGCGGGTAGCGCCAGTGGGGTCTTGGCGAATCCGGTCGGTTATAACCGTGTTTATGTGTATGCAGGAGAAGCGTTCACATGGGACACTTGGTGGGACGGCCTGCGTCGTGGTCGCTGCTTCGTGACCAATGGGCCGCTGGTCAGGCTCACGGCCAATGGATTCCGGCCGGGCGAGCTATTTCAAAGCACGGGGCCTCTCGAAATCACGATTGATGGTGAGATCGATAGCAACGATGCCATTGATAGGGTCGAGGTCGTGCACAATGGAAATGTGAGTAGGGTTACCTTGCCTGCGACAATCAAAGTGAATGCCAGTAGTTGGTTTCTCGTGAGAGTCATTACCTCAGTTGAGGAGACGTTTCGTTTCGCCTCGACCGCACCTTGGTACGTCGATATCGGCCCCGATCGCATGAAGCCGGACGCGGATGCGGTCACGTTCTTTCTCGATTGGGCCAAAGAACGGCGCTCAAAGCTTGAAGAGGCTCTAACGCATCCAACGCGTCGTCAGGACGTGTTGGCGGATCACGGTGAAGCGATCGTGATCTGGGAGGGTTTGTTAGAAAAGGCCAAGTAGCCTTAATCCCAGAAAACTCTCTGTTGTTCCTCCACGTCATCCGGCCCGTGGACGAAGTGTGGCTGCCACCAAGCCGGAAAAATCGTCTGATAGTCCCGCCGGCGGTACCGTTCATCTAGCAGAAGCGCGACGCCCCGATCCGTTTCGGTTCGTTGCAGGCGTCCCACCGCTTGCAGGACGCGGCTGAAACCTGGATAGGTGTAGGCAAAGTCAAAGCCCTGGCTGTCATTCTCCTCAGAAGCGAAGCGTTCTTTGATGAGGTCGTTTTCAAAGCCCACTTGTGGCAATCCCACGCCCACGACGGCGACACCGATGAGATTCTCGCCCACGAGATCGACGCCTTCACCAAACACTCCACCTAACAAAGCAAGGCCTAACAAACTCTTGCGCGCGCGAGGCGATGAAGGTTTTTCAAAAGTGCGGATGAACGCGGCTCTTTCCTCCAAGGTCATGTCTGGTGCTTGGGTGAGGAGACGCAATCCAGACAATGAGAAATCGAAGTCATAGAGCTTCTCTTCCACTTCGCGGAGATAGTCATAGGAAGAGAAGAAGGCGAGGTAGTGGCCACGCCGGCTGGTGGCGAAGCGCACGAGCAGCGTTGCGATGTCTGCATAGGATTCAGCGCGACGGCGGTAGGTGGTGGCAATGCCAGGATGAATCAGGACTCGAAGATGTTCTTGTGGAAAGGGCGAGTCAAGCCGCACATGCGAAGCATGCGAGCCAAAGCCTAACATGCGTTCGAAGTAAACACGTGGGCTAAGCGTCGCGGAGAAAAGAATGACCGGACCAGTCTCGGTGTACACTTTCTGAAGCAAGGGAGCGGGATCGAGACAGAGCCAGCGCAAGTGGAGAGACTGGCGACGCGGTGGGCCTCGCCTTTCGAGATAGAGCGCGTGTGATTGGGCATTGCCCAGTTCGAACAGGCGCACAAAGGCCGAGAGATCAAAGTAGACTTCTAGCAGAGGCTCATCAAAAAGAGCGGAATCGCCGCGACTGAGAAACGCGTCGGCGTGAGAAAGAAACGCGCCCACGGCGCCACGGAGCCCTTTGGGAAGACGCTCTAACGGAATGGCCTGGCGCCGATCCTCACGGGGCGCGTTCTTGCGCAGGAGTGTGAGGATTTTCTCAAGAGCTTCCGTACAGGCCGGCAACGCTTTGCCCAGCGCCCGTTTGAGCTGATTCAGTTTTGGCCCGGAAATCTCAGCGCTGAACATTGCCCGGGCGCGACTGGGCAGATTGTGGGCTTCGTCGACTAACAGGGCTACCTCGCTCCCGGCGTCATTGGTGAGGCATTGCAGACGCACAGAAGGATCAAAGGCGTAGTTGTAATCTCCCACGATCACATCCACCCAGGGCGCCAGATCGAGCGCGAGCGCAGAGGGGCAGACGCGATGTTTTTCTGCAAGCTTCCGCAGGGCGTCGATACCAATCCAACGTTTGTCTAACGCTTCGGTCATGGCGGCTTGGCGATGATCGAAGTGCGTCTGCGCGAATGGACATGTCGCGACATCGCAGGGCCCGCCGGTGCCGTCACCGAAACAGACGCGATCCCGCGCCGATAAGGCTAGGGCGCACAAGGGAACACCAGCGCGATCCAGATCGGTCACGGCTTTGCGAACGGCGTCGTGGCCGGTGGTTTTAGCCGTGAGATAGGCGATTCTCAAGTCGTGCACGGCCTGCCGCTTTGCCGCCGCGAAGAGCACGGAAACGGTTTTTCCAATCCCGGTGGGTGCCTCAACCATCAAGGCACGGCCGGATGCTAGAGTCTCGCTGGTTTTCTCGCATAGTTTTTCTTGGCCGGCACGCATTTGGGGAAAAGGAAAGAGAGCCGGTCTAACGGCCGCGTTGCGCTGCGCGATGCGTTTTAAGTGTAGCGCTAGCCATTTCACATAAACCGCGCAAACGGTTTCGTAGAAGGCCTGGAGTTTCGAGGCGTCAAAAGCTTGGCGGAAGACAGTGAGTTCATCCGTTTCCAAATGGAGGTAAGTCAATTGAAGATCGATCTCGCCGAGTGCCTGCCGGCGAGCGAAGAGCGCGCCGTAGATCTTCGCTTGAGCCCAATGCGAGTCACGTGCTTCGCCGGACCAATCACCCACCACTGTCTTGATTTCCTCTAAGAACCAGCCATTGGCCGTTGGCATCACGCCATCAATGCGTCCCTGAATGACTAACGTATAAATGGTGCCGGGAATGGCGTGCTGATCCCTAACGGAGACCTCAGCCATGTAACCGGGAGGACGTTGCGATTGAATGTCTTGGTGCCCACGTGTGCCTTGATGTGCGCGTCGCGCGCTACGAAATGTGGCGCGTGAGAGACCTCCCCGCCTCAGGACAAACGCGACCAAATCCCGCACCGAGACGGTCCAGATGGGCGAAGATTGGGGAGGGTCTTGGTTCGTCACGTCGAGCCTTGCTTAAGCGGTACGCGGCCCCTATGAAAGGTTCGTCTCATGAAATATCTTCCAATAGACTCACAGCTCTTTGTCACCAATCGCGAACGCCTGACCGCCCAGCTGAAGCCCAAGTCGCTAGTCATCGTCAATGCGAACGACATCATGCCCACGAATGCAGACGGCGTGTTGCGGTTCCGCCAGAATAGCGATCTCTTCTTTCTATCGGGTGTGGATCAGGAGGAGAGTATTCTTGTGATCTTCCCCGATGCACCGGATGAGAAACATCGGGAAATGCTCTTCGTCCGGGAAACAAACGACACGGTGAAAGTGTGGGAAGGCTCGAAATTGACTAAGGAGGAAGCGACAACCGTTTCCGGCATCAAAGAAGTGCATTGGTTAGATGAGTTTCCCAAGCTCTACCGCATGCTCATGATCCAGGCGGAGCACGTTTACTTGAATACCAATGAACATCCGCGGGCAGACATCGTCGTCGAATCACGTGAGGCGCGTTTTGTGAGGCAATGTCAGGCAGCCTACCCCTTGCACGACTACCAAAGACTAGCTCCCGTCATCTCATCTTTGAGACAGATCAAGCAGGAGATTGAACTGGAGCTTATTCGCAACGCCTGCGAGATCACTAAGCAAGGATTCATGAGATTGCTAGACTTCGTGAAGCCTGGGGTAGGAGAGTGGGAAATTGAAGCGGAACTTGCGCATGAGTTCCTGCGTCATCGCAGCAATCACTTCGCCTATGAACCCATTATCGCCTCCGGCGGCAATTCGTGTGTGCTTCATTACTTGGACAACGATCAAGTGTGCGAGGATGGCCAATTGCTTCTGCTCGATGTGGCAGCTGAATACGCCAACTATAATAGCGATCTTACCCGAACCATTCCGGTCAACGGAAAGTACACCGAGCGTCAACGCCAGGTCTATGATGCCTTGCTAGGGGTCTTCCGCAAAGCGGTGGACATGCTCAAACCAGGCGTGATCATCAAAGAGTATCAGGACGAAGTGGGTAAACTCGTCGAAGCGGAACTCATTCAGTTAGGCCTCTTGGATGCCAAAGAAGTGTCTGAGCAAGACCCTGACAAACCGCTTTTCAAAAAATACTTCATGCACGGCACGGCGCATCATCTCGGCCTCGACGTGCATGATGTGGGGGATACCTGGCGACCCATGGAACCCGGCATGGTCTTCACCTGCGAACCGGGTATCTACATTCCCGATGAAGGTTTCGGTGTTCGGCTAGAGAACGACATTCTCATCACGGAGACGGGGAATGTGGATCTCATGGAGTCGATTCCAATTGAGGCGGACGAGATTGAGGCACTCATGGCGAAGTGAAGTAGGGCGGCCATTTTTCTGGCCGTCTTCAGAGGGTCAAACGCATCGAATTGCCTTCCGGCTTCTCACCAACCGTCGGCCAGTCAACATCAGGACTGACACTCGTGTTGAAGTCCGGCCTTCTTGGGAAATCTGCCCAAGATCTGTGCGGAACGCTAGCGTGAGTAGAGTTCGACGATCAGCTGCTCATTAACGAGCGGATCGATCTCTTCGCGGATGGGTTCACGCAAGACTTTGCCGATCATCTTGTCGCGATCCATGGAGAGCCAATCTGGCGTGGGAGCTGCTTGCGTGAGGTCGAGAGCGCGGAGGCCTAACTGCTGGGATTTGGCAGAGTCCTTGACCGCGATGACATCACCGGGGCGGCACGAATACGACGGGATATCCACGCGACGATCGTTGACCAAGATGTGGCCGTGGCCCACGAACTGCCGCGAAGCACTGCGGGTATTACCGAGGCCGAGGCGATAGACCACATTGTCTAGACGCTGCTCTAACAACTGCAGAAGGATTTCACCCGTGACACCGCGACGGCGGGAAGCTTCGGCAAAGTAACGGCGAAATTGTTTCTCTAAAATGCCGTATTGATAGCGGAGCTTCTGCTTTTCTGCTAGGGCAACCGCGTATTCAGATTTCTTACGGCGGCCGGCGCGCAAACCGTGTTGCCCGGGAGGGTAATTGCGTTTCTCAAGAGAGCGTGATGTGCCGAAGATAGGGACGCCGAAACGCCGGCTGATCTTCTGTTTGGGACCAATGTAACGAGCCATGTGAGTGTGCTAGGGAAAGAAGGGACAGATGGAGATTAGACGCGGCGGGCCTTGGGTGGACGGCAGCCATTGTGTGGGATCGGCGTCACGTCGCGAATGGTGGTGACTTCAATGCCCAGATTCTGCACGGCACGCACGGCGGACTCGCGGCCGGAGCCGGGTCCTTTGACGCGGACTTCCGCTTCTTTGAGACCGTGAGACATGGCTTGGCGGCAGGCATCTTGGGAAACGAGCTGGGAGGCGTAGGCCGTGCTCTTACGAGATCCACGAAAACCCATCTTACCCGAGCTAGACCAGCCTAACACATTGCCGCGGGTATCGGTAACGGAGACGATGGTGTTATTGAAAGTGGCGGAAATGTGAACGATGCCATGCGTGACGTTCTTGCTGCCCTTGGCCTTGATGATCTTGGGAGCTTCTTCTCCCTTGGGATCGATTTCTGCAAAGATGTCCTTCTTAGGCGCTGGCCGGCGGACTTCTCCTTCACCACCTTCGGCTGCTGGGGTCTCAGATCCCTCGGCTGCTGGGGTTTCGGATCCCTCGGCTGCTGGGGTTTCGGATCCCTCGGTAGCTGGAGTCTCGGATCCCTCAGCGGGAGCCGCTTCAGCAACCGGGGCCTCGTCTTGTGGGGCGGCGGCGGGTTCTTGGGTTTCCTCCGCAGCGGCAGGAGCTGCCTCGGGAGTAGCGGGTGCAGCTTCCTCGGCTGCTGCTTCAGGTGCGTCGTTTTCTTCAGCCATGTGCTTGTGTTAAGGAAAGGGAGGAGATGTAACTTAGACTTTGCCTTTCTTGGCATTGGGATTGCGCACCACACCCACGGTGCGTTTGCCGCCACGACGCGTCCGGCCGTTGGTCTTGGTGCGCTGGCCGCGACATGGCAAGCCTCGGCGATGCCGAATGCCGCGGTAGCAATTGATCTGTTGGAGCCGTTTGAGATTGGCCTGTAGATTGCGGCGAAGGTCCCCTTCGATGACAATGTTGTTGGAGCCGATGACGTGTGTGATCTTGGTCAGCTGCTCATCGGACAATTCCCCCGTGCGGGTGTCCGGATTGATCCCGGCCTGATCGAGGATGCGCTTTGCGGTGACGGGACCGATGCCATAGACATAAGGCAAAGCGGCCTCGATGCGCTTCTCATTGGGAATGTCGACTCCTAGTAATCTTGCCATGCTGCAGTGTATTGATAATCAAAGGATTGCGCGGACGCTGGAACGTGACAATACATTGTCAACGCCGCCCCTGGTGCGCGCGGACGGAATCGGTATCATACATTTCTTTTCTGGCAACCTGGGAATTGAGCGATTTTAACGCCGCTTTTCCCCGGTGAAATGGCGATTTCCTCGCAGCCGCCAGATGGGAGAAAAGCCACCGTCAGACCAAGGTTTTCTAAACTGACTAAACTGAAGATTCGGCCTTCGCTTCGTGCATTTCTTCCAAACGGCGGCCGGCGATGCGTTCCATGACGATACAGGCCGTTTGGTCGCCCGTGACATTGATGGTGGTGCGGCACATATCGAGAATGCGGTCCACCCCGAGAATGAGGGCCACGCCACTAGCAGGAACACCGTTGGCTTCCAAGATGCCTGCGAGGACGACAATGCCGACACCCGGCGTGCCAGGCGTGCCGATGGATGCGAGGATGGCGGTCGCTAAAATTAGCGACACTGCCCCAAAGGTTACGGGTATGCCAAAGACCTGCATCAGGAAGATCGCGGCCACGGCTTGGTAGAGAGCGGTCCCATCCATATTGATGGTGGCACCCAAGGGAATGGTGAAACGGGAAATGGCTTTGTGAATGCCAAGCTTGTTCTCCGCCGTATCGAGGCTACGCGGCATGACGGCGGCTGACGATGAAGTGGAGAACGCTAACAATTGCAATTCCCAGATCTTGCTGAAGAACGTGAGCGGGGAGCGCTTGCCGATGACGGTGATGACGAGGGAATAAAAGACTAACAAGCAAAGTAACCCGAGAATCACCGTCAAACTGTATTTCATGAGCTTGGCCAAGACGTCGAGACCTACCTGTGCCGTGATGTCAGCCATGAGACCAAAGACGCCGATGGGAGCCAGCTTCATGGCCCAACGCACGACGGTCATGCAGACTTCCATGAGGAAGTTGCCCCAACTCACGATTTGATTGGCGCGAGCACTCACCTCGTTGTTCGTCGATTCTCGTAAGACGAGGATGATGATGCCGAAGAGCGCGGCAAAGAGCACGATGTCCAACATCGCTCCCCCTGACAATGAGTTGAAAAGATTGCCCGGAATCATCTGGCGAATGTTATCGCGCAGCCCCATTTCCTTCTTTTCCACGACCACTTCCGGCGCATCGGCCATGCCTTTTTCTCGAAACTCCGGCGGCATGCCTTCGCCAGGTTGAATGAGAACGGCGAGGCCGCTGCCGATGGAGACGGCGACGAAGGTGGTGCAGAGAAAGTAGATCAGAATGCCCACGCCGACTTTCTTAACCGTGGCCACGTCGTCATTGCCGGCAATGCCGACAAAGACGGCAATGAACACTAGCGGAACGACGATCGATTTGATGAGACCGAGGAAGAGATCTCCAAAGATGGCAAAGAAACTGGCCAACGGTTTGCCGCGTCCCCCAGAGATATCCGTCTGTGCAGCGCGCAGTGATCCGAGCACTTCTTCTTCATCGGCGGAGAGCGTCTCGATCCAACGCTTGAGCCCGTTTCTTGTGAGGTGATTGTTAGGGCCGGTGCCAGCTGTGGCCTTGGCGCCATCCGTGATTTTTTGATAGACGGTCTGCGCTTTCTCTAGATTGGCGGTGGTGAACTTGGAAGATTTGTCCCAAGCGGCGAGTTCGTCGCGATCGAGCTGCGAATCGCCTGAAGTATCGACGGCCCGGGCGCTCTCTTCTTGATGCCAAGAGGTCCACTCCTCCGCAGAGATCTTGCCATCGTCGCCGGCGATTTTATCGATCAGATCTTCATCGAATCCATCGATCTTGAGCAGGGCGCGTTCGAGCAGAATGGGAGAATCCGCCTCCAATGGCTGGTCGCGGTGATGGAGAATCAGTCCCACGAGAATCCCCAGCACCATGCAGATCAGAATGCGCACGGCCAAGGGCTTCTCTCCCCACTTCGAAAGCAATGTCTTCATAGCGGAGGGGACGCTGCCGGATTCAAGCAGCTCTGACAAGGCTGGGATCTAGTTCAGACGCACCAGAGAGGAAAGGCGTTATATAAGCGTGCAATCTCTGCCTGGCGGTGGAAGACCGTCACTCGTTGAGGAATGGGGGCCGGGATGGCTCTCCGAGTCGTCCGGGTGAGGGTGCGTTCGCTAGGGAATTCGACGTGATCGCGTGCAAAGACGTCTACTCACACGGACGTTTGAGTACAAACGTCCCTGCCTCGACGATTCTGACGGATTTACTTGGCCTTTTCTTTGGCGAGCTTCTCCCAGGGGCCCGTGATGGCGAGCGTGATGCCCGGGCGCTGAATGTTCACAAATAGGGTGGGATGATTGGGCGCGAAACACACGCCGCACAACTCCGATTTCCCGTGGTAGGCATTCCGGGCGATGGTGTAGATGTGACCCGATGGCGTGATACCGCGAAGGTACTGGTCGTCCGCACCGTCTTCGGAAATGACGACATCTCCCCAAGGCGCGACGGTGAGATTGTCGCAATACTGCAAGAGCTGCGTGTTGTTAGGCTCGAGGTAGAGTTCTAACATGCCAGGATGCTTTTCTTCGGCCGCCGTGCCTTCGTTAGGGCTGGGCACGTAAGTGAAGATCTGGCCCTGCTTGGCGATGCCGCCACTTGTACAAGCGAAGTAGATGCGCCCATTGCCATACCACATGCCTTCGCCACGGGCGAAGATGGCGGCGCCGCGCTTGTGCATCTTGGCACGAAGGTTGTCTTTGCGATTGTCCACATTGCGGATGGTCTTCCATTCGACGGCGACGCTTTCGCCCACTGGAAACTTGGGATTCCCCGTATCCGGCCAGCTCCGTGTATCACAGGACTTTTGATCTTTTACCACTAACGCTTGCAACTTGCCGCCTTCGGCCAGCTTACCTGGTTGGTTAGGAATGAACCGGGTGATGAGACCGTTGTCACGATCCTCTGTTTGATAAACAATCCCCGACTTGGGATCCACGGCGATGGCTTCATGATTGAATCGGCCCATGTCTTTTAAGGGAATCGGATCCGCGAGACCGATCTTGGAAGTCGCCGGTACTTCGAAGTTGTAGCCGTGCCATTTCTCTAAGAACTCATGCTTGGGTTTTCCATCCTTATCTTTCTCTGGGCGCAAGACTGTTTCCTCACAAGTAACCCAAGTACCCCAAGGCGTGGGGCCGCCGGCGCAATTGCGTGTGGTGCCGGCGAGACTTAGGAAGGAGCGCTCTACTTTCCCTTTCTTGGGATCGTAGACGAAGTTCGTCGTGCCGCCGAGTTGGGGACGCTTACCCTGGCCGATATCGTAGACTTTTTCCGGAGCGATTTTTCCTAGCAATTCATTCGTCACGCCGAACGGACTTTGAAAAGTCCACCCATCTTCCAGCTCGTGATTCCTAACAACTACCACACGTCCATCGGGTCCTTTGAAAGCGGCCATGCCATCGGGCCATCCCGGAGTGAAGAGGCCGTCATCCATGACATCGCCGGTCTTGGAAACCACGGTGTAAGAGAAGCCCTTCGGAAGATCGAGGATTCGACGTGGATCGTCCTTGAGCTTTCCGTATTTTTCTACCTCGCTCTGATACTTCTGAGCCGCTTCGGAAGAATCAAGGAATCGCTGGAGGCCGAGGAAGCCGGCGGTGACATAGGTGGTCTGCTTGAGGAAACCTCTACGGGGAGTCATAGTTATTTGAGGGTATTAGAATTATCGCACGTTAAAGCAACGATACTTACCCAAGTCAACCGCTTCTCGTCAGACATTCAACTTGTGGAACGAAACGGTGTGCGCATGACCGCAAGTCAGGCGGCTTCGAACTCCTTGGAATTCCGAGGAGTCCGTTTACGAATATGCGTCACTGTTAGTGGCGTGATTCGTTCAGTTCTTCTCGCCTTCTTCGCGGGCCTCGGCCTGCAAGGCTTCGTCGGTTTCGAAGTCATCGGGTTCGATGAGTTCGCCATGGGAAAGTAAGAAGTGCCGTTTGCGCATGTGTTTGGGCAAAGGCGAAAGCATCATCACTATTTGCCGCCCGGCTTGCTTGGGTTCCATGTCCACATGACCCATGGTGGCCAAATCTTCTTTGACCTTTTTCATGACTTGGAAACCAATCTCGGGATGAGCTTGTTCGCGTCCGCGAAATTGCAGCTGCACACGCACTTTGTTTCCCGCTTCGAGAAAGTCCTCCGCGTGAGAAAGCTTGATGTTGTAGTCGTGAGGGTCCGTGCGTACGCGAAACTTCACCTCTTTCAATCGTGGCGCCGCTTTGTTAGGCCGTTCTTTCTTCAGCTTGGCCTGCTCATATTTGTATTTCCCATAGTCAACAATCTTGCAAACGGGCGGGTCGGCATTGGCGGCGACTTCCACAAGATCCATGCCCCGTTTCTTGGCTTCTTTGATCGCTTCCTCTGTGGGAAGAATGCCTAACTGTTGGTTGCTGTCAGAGACAATGACGCGAACACGCGGAACGCGGATTCGTTCATTGATACGGGTCATATCCCGGTAACGGGATTGGTAACGGCGGCGTTTGGGCTTAGCGATAGGACGGTAGGGTTAGGTTAGGGTGCACAAGACCCAGCGCCTGCAAAGTCATGACAGACTTCGGGCGTATCGGGGAGGAAGGATCACTGCGCAAGGATTAACACGGGGGGTTAGAGCGCACGACTTTGAACTTCGTCAGTGACCATTTCGACAAAGGCGTCGATGGACAACGCTCCTGCGTCACCACGATTGCGGTGGCGTACGGAGACTTCATTCTTGTCCTCTTCCTGAGCACCAATGACGAGCATATAGGGCACCTTATCTACTTGGGCAAGCCTAATCTTCGCGCCGATCTTTTCACTATTGCCATCGATACTGACGCGTAATCCGCCCGCGGCATCCAACGCCGCTTTCACCTTACCCGCATATTCATGGAACTTCTCTGAGATGGGGAGGATGCGCACTTGCTCCGGAGCGAGCCAGGTGGGGAAATGGCCGGCGAAATGCTCGATCAAAGTCGCGACAAACCGCTCCATGGATCCAAAGGGGGCGCGGTGAATCATCACGGGCACGTGCGGTTTGTTGTCCGCTCCAATGTAAGAGAGCTTAAATCGCTCCGGCAAATTGTAGTCTACCTGGACCGTGCCTAACTGCCAGTCACGCCCAATGACATCTTTGACCAAGAAATCAATCTTCGGTCCATAAAAGGCGGCCTCACCAGGAACCTCGGTGTGGGGAACATCCAGGGTCTTAACCGCAGAACGCAGACTCTCTTCCGCGCGATCCCAGTTTTCCGGATCGCCGACATATTTAGACGAATCGGGATCCCGAAGACTAACACGCACTTGATAATCGTCCATGCCCAAGGTTGTGAGCACGGTTTTTACCAATCCTAGACAACCAAGAATTTCCGCTTCCACCTGATCGGGCGTGCAGAAAAGATGCGCGTCATCTTGAGTGAAAGCCCGCACCCGCGTCATGCCGCCTAACTCGCCCGATTGTTCCCAGCGATAGACTGTTCCGAATTCTGCTAGTCTAACCGGCATGTCGCGATAGGAGTGATGTTCCGCCGCGAAAATCTTGATGTGATGCGGACAGTTCATCGGCTTTAGCAGGTAGCCATCGATGTCCCCTTCCTTTAAACGATTACTCAAGTCCGCGCAGCTACAACCTTCATCGGCAAACTTTGTTAGGGTATCGCGGTGAACGACCGGCGGGTATTGGGAGTCTTGATAGTAGGGGAAATGGCCGGAGGTCCGGTAGAGATCGAGTTTACCTATATGCGGGGTGAAAATTTGTTGGTAGCCCTGGCGCGTCAATTCCTCCGCAATGAAGTTCTGCAACTCTTGCCGAATGATAGAGCCCTTAGGCATCCAGAGGATGAGCCCTTGCCCCACATCTTCATCAATGTGGAAGAGATTCAGTTCGCGACCCAGCTTCCGGTGGTCGCGTTTCTTTGCCTCCTCCAGTCGTTCCAAATACTCCTTGAGTTCGGTCTTGTTAGGAAAGGCCGTTCCATAGACTCGCTGCAGCTGAGGATTTGCGGAATCACCTTTGTAATAGGCGCTGGCCACGTTCATCACTTTCACTGCCTTACACTTTCCCGTGTAACCCACATGCGGACCCGCGCAGAGATCGGTGAAATCGCCATTCTGATAGATGGAAATCTCTTCGTCATCCGGAATGCCTTCTAAGATATCGAGCTTGAACTTGCTTGGTTCCTCGCGATCGGAAAGACCACCAAGCCGGCCCGATTTTGCCATGGCCATGGCCTCATCACGCGAGACCACGATGCGTTCAAAACGCTGATTCTCCTTCGCCACCTTGAGCATTTCCTTCTCAATCTTCTCAAAATCCTCCGGCGAAATCCGGTGATCGAGATCGAGGTCGTAGTAGAAGCCATTCTCCACCGGCGGACCGGCCGCGAGTTGGGCATTGGGCCAGATGCGCAGAATGGCTGTGGCCAAGACATGCGCGCAGGAGTGACGCAAGCGCTCCAGATCCGTCATCTGCGCGCGTTCTTCGAGTGTCTTACGAGCCTTCTCTGCCATGATGAATCCTCCTGCTAAGCAGGCAGACCGGATTATTCAAGGGAACTTCGCCTCCAAAGACCGAATTCTGCGTGAGCGTGCAATTGCCACTTGCAAGATCACCCCGACGTGATCACCTTCGCCGCATCAAGGCCAGCGAAGTCGGAGTGTAGCGCAGTCTGGTAGCGCGCCTGCTTTGGGAGCAGGATGTCGGGGGTTCGAATCCCTCCACTCCGACCACCTTTTTCAAACGTTAAAATTAACGAGTAAGGGCGCCTGAGATTCCCAATGCGCCTAGTCAATGTGCCGAAGGAGTGGAAACATGAGGTTAATTTTTCAACCTTTTTAATTGAGTAATCAACTCTGGATTCTGACACGCTCACACTCAACAGGAATCGCATCGTCCTCCGTCTGACTATTGGGAAAGCCTTTGATCGACGAAAGTTGCCGACTAGATGAAGCAAAGAGGGGTCCTACTTCACCGTCCACCGTCGCCCCAAATTACTTCGTCTTATAGAAAGTCCACTTGATTCTTACACTCGCATAATCCTTAGAATCCACCACATAACTACTGTTAGAGAGTTTCGATGGTGGATTTGCAACATTGACTGTCTCTACCTCTGTTTCAACGAGACTAAAGGTCTTGTCGACGTCGCCGTCCACAACCTGGTCAAATAAAACCGGAATGGATTCGTCAAAATACGTTTTAAATTTTTCTCCCATATCTTTCTTAACCAGCTCCATCGAAACCTCCGTATATCGAACTGAGATCGTCCGGCCGGCTTCGAAATCTTCTTTGCTACCACGTAGTATCTCTAGTTCATAAGTCTTATCCCACTTGAGGGGCGGGGCATCAGCGCCAAGCTCATCCATGTTATCTTGAACTTGTTCCCGAATCCTAAGCGTTCTGTCGTCTTTCCACTCGAAACTCACCGACTCGAATTCACCCGCAGCCGTGTCAGGAAGATCCTCATCTGTTTCGGTTTCGTCGAGCGATTTCACACCATCAACCCACAACTGTGTACGAGCCTCAAGCTTACTTGAGAAAATCTGATAATTACCGTCAGGTGTCGAACGGTACTCGAACTGAGCACTGGGCATTTCGATCTCAACTGTAATTTCACTAACTTTTTCTTTTTTACTGCACGAAGCGAGCAGGCATACAAGAGCGGTTTTCAAGAGAGCGTATTTTTTCATTGATGGTGTAACATAGTGCAAACGCATTTTAAACGGGCCCTGATCCAATTGAGCCACTATCTGAATTCTACGATAGCGGTTTCTATCTTGCCTATACAATCTCAATTCTCTTGCATTATCATTGAGGCTGAAGAGCCTCAACAAAGCGTCCTCATAGTCTGACTGATCGGCGCCGCGGATTTCATCCAGCGACTTGGAGCCGAGACTTTGGGCGAGCCGTTCCTATCGGAATACTATGGTGTCGGCGTCACCGTTTTGATTTTTCGAGAAGAGACGCTAACCAAACGCTGTGGGCGACTTATCGATGAGGCGTCGGCAACTTTGATTGAGCGTAGTACGTTTCATGTGGGAGACTACGAACCGATCCGCTGCCTAAAAAGCTTGCAGAGCGAGCGATCCGTGCGGCCGGGTGGACAGCTTCCCGTTAGCTAACGGAGGCCTTATTTCTTCTTCGGCTTGTTCAAGTTGTAGATCTTGGGCTCTTGCGCATCGAGCGAGATCTTCCAGACTTTGCCTTCTTTCACGAGAGAAACCCATGCCAGTTCTTCAAAGGCCTTCTCCTCAGCAGAGAATTGTTTGCG
This sequence comes from Verrucomicrobiales bacterium, assembly GCA_965224685.1. Taxonomy (GTDB): domain Bacteria; phylum Verrucomicrobiota; class Verrucomicrobiia; order Verrucomicrobiales; family DEV007; genus CBDDAB01. The sequence goes on from CBDDAB010000016.1 coordinate 246,192, forward strand.
GATGATGGCGTGAACCATGGCGGCCCCATCAGGGACGGTCCCAAGGGTACGCAACTTCAGGGTCTTGCGCATCTGAGCGATGTGTTTATCGGCATCGACCAGCTTCTTGGTCTTCGCTTTGCCACGAGCGATGAAGACGGCCTCGGGCGACATGTCATCAATATCTGAAATTTCACTCATGCCCAAGAGCCGCAGGAGTTCTTCTTCTTCCGCCATGGTTGGCGCGCTATGAAGGTACCTCTTTTGAAAAACTTTGAGATTCTCCAACGATTTTTTCTCTACCATTTTCACAGCCTTTTCCCACTCGTGAAGATGAATGGCGGAGAGGTATTGTTCAGCGACTTTATACGAAGCATGCAGTTTCTCCTGAGCCTGAAGTGGGGCGGATAGGCTCACGAGCATGACTGGGAGGATCAAAGAAAGATGGCATCTCATAGCTCGGCACTATGCCGCGACTCCTTGCCTTGGCAAGAGTTGGATCGCCTCACTCAGACGGGCTACCGGCTCCTAGGGCCGCCCCGCCAAGGCTTACGCTTCGACTCGCTCCGTTCCGATGGCTCGTCGTTGTCTTTCTTGCCAAAGATAAGAGCGTTAGGGCGCTCTCTCAGATAGCGCACGAATTCTTTGATCTCCGCTGCGGCCTCCCCAAGCTCTTTAACACTACGCTCAAGCTCGGGCGGCATGTTCTGAGAGTTCTCCAAGAGGGTCTGGAGCTGCTCGGTCGCGGCGGTCAGACTTTGAAAGGTCTCGTTGGCGGAGGTGAGGGCATCGGCCAATTGTTCGTCGTCCAATTGATCGCCAAGATCGGCCGCCACATCTTTGACGGCGTCTGTGGCACCACCAACGGAATCGGCTGCCTTGGAAAAGGCCGTCAACGCCTCATCGAACTTAGGTGATTGCATCCGCTCGGTGATGGCATCAATGGCCTCGTTGATACCCTTGACCTCAAATTGGTCTAACTTGCCGCTCAGTTTTTCTAGCAATTCATTTAAACCATCCACCACACCTTTGAAGTCTGCTTTGCTGATGTTGTTCACCACGCCCAAGAGATCGTTGGTGGCAGCCGCCAACTGCGAAGGGCGCGTGGGGATGCGGCGATAAACATCACCACGGTAGGTGAGGGGTCCCAAGTCGGTCGCCGGTTCGGCGTCTTTGTGATAGTCCAGATTGACTTGAAGGATGCCGGTGATAAGGTTTCCCATCCCTAACGAAGCTCTCAATCCTTCGTTGATATGATTTTGATAGAGTTTCTCGTTGCGGAAGTCCATGTTGACCCCCAGGTCTTCTGACAATCTTCCCAGATCGAGCTCGATGATCACGGGAATAAGCGCCTTGACGGTCTCGTCTTCGGACGCCGCCGGCTTGAATCGAATGAGGATGCGTTTCACCTCGCCGATAGGCACCCCACGAAGCTTCACTTTGGAACCGATTTGTAAGCCATCGACGGCGTCTTCAAAGAAACAGACCATCGATACGCGATCGCCTCCAAACCAAGAACGTGATCCAAAGAGAATGATCGAGAGCACTCCGATCGTGAGAGCGCCCAGCACAAATAAGCCGATAGCGGTAGGGTTGGCGTGGCGTTTTTTCATGACTTCACTTCAAGGACTCTCCACGGCGATGCAGGAATTCGACGACCTTGGCATTGTCAGCAGAGGCCGCCAAGTCCTTAGGCGAGCCTTCCGCGGTGATTCGTTTGGTTTCAGCATCTAGGAAGATACAATGGTCACCAATAGCAAAGATGCTATTCAATTCGTGGGTCACGATGACGACGGTGGTGCCCAGGCTATCGCGCAGCTGACGGATCAACTCATCCAAGCGAGCCGAACTGATGGGGTCGAGTCCGGCGGAAGGCTCATCGAAGAAGAGAATGTCAGGATCCAAAGCCATGGCGCGCGCCAACGCGGCGCGCTTCCGCATCCCGCCACTGATCTCCGCGGGAAAATAATCTTCAAAGCCGTTGAGACCCACGAGGGCGAGTTTGAAGGACGCTACCTCACGGATGTCTGCTTTTGTCAGGGAGGTGTATTGCTCCAAGGGTAGCGCAATGTTTTCCGCCAAACTCATCGAGCCCCAAAGCGCCCCTCCTTGATAGAGGATCCCGAATGCGCGCCGCATCTCTTGCTGATCTTCGGGATCGATCCCAGTGAATGGGCGGCCATCGTAGAGGATCTCGCCATCAGCCGGTTCGATCAGGCCGACGAGATGCTTCATCAGGGTGCTCTTCCCACAGCCACTCCCTCCCATGATGACAAAAATTTCGCCGCGCGCGATGTCGAATGTCATGTCCTCCATGATGACTCGCGTCCCATAGCTCATGGTGAGATTGCGTACTTCAATGCGCGCATCTGAACGACCGCTATTCATATCTTGAGCACCTCGCAAATCACTGCAAAGACCGCGTCGGCGATCACGATCAAGGTGATGCTCGTGACCACGGCACGTGTTGCCGCGAGCCCTACTGCGGATGCGTCATGGCCACACTTGAGCCCTTGCAAGCAACCCGCCGCCGCGATGATGAATCCGAAGACGGCACTTTTGACCAATCCGATGCTGATGTCTTTGGTTGTGACGATCGTCTGCGTCTCGAACAGGTATTGAGTGTATGAAATGTCTAACATCGACCAACCAATGAACGCGCCGCCAAAGTAACCTAGCAAATTGCTATACAGGCAAAGGAGCGGCATCATGAGTACGAGTGCAAGCACACGTGGCAGAGCTAGCATGTCGACTGGATGAAATCCAAAGGTGGTCAGGGCATCGATCTCTTCCGAAACTTTCATCGTCCCCAAGTGAGCGGCAAAGGCGGCGCCGCTCCGGCCGGACATGATCATGCTCGTCATCAGGGCGGCCATTTCCCGGCTCATGGCTAATCCTACCAAATCTGCCACGTAGAGATCCGCTCCAAACATGCGCAGCTGAATGGCGCCGACAAATGCCAAGATCAGTCCCGTTAAGAACGCGATCATCCCCACGATGGGCAGGGCGCGGAAGCCACAATCGCCTAACAGAATCCAGAAGGTGCGCCAGCGGAAACTCCATGGTGCCCGGAGCGTGCGCAATAGTGCGAGCACCAGATCACCACAGAAGGCGATGGCTTGCAGCGTCGATTCCCACAGGGCCATGGCTGCGGCACCGGCCCGATCGACCAAGGAAGGTTTCTTCGGTCCTTGTGCGACTTGCTCGGGTACTTCGCGCGCTAACCGAACCAGATTGGCGACCTCGGATGGCAACCCATCAAGCTGCAGCGTTCCTCCGCGAGATTCGAGATCTTCAATCAATCGGCACACCGCCATTGGCAGACAGGTGTCCCAGCGGTCCACTTCAGACACATCCACTTGAAGCACGGACTTTCCCGCATGCAGCTGAGCCTGAACTTGCCGTGCCAAGTGATCGATGGGCGGCGATCGATCGATCGTCCAGGCCCCTGTAAAGCGCACACAACCAGCATCTTGCGAGAGATGGAGCATCGGCGCCTCAGAAGCGTCAGCAAGACCGGACCCGGGCATAGTCGAACTTCAGCGGCGGAACGTTCACGACGCAATCACGAAAAACCGACAATAAAAGGACAGTCTTTTTATAAGAATGAGCTTGCGGGCGAAGTATACCATATCTTGTGGGGGATTAGATTTGACGCCACAACATGTTGGGTTATGGTCGCGGCCATGCGCTGCGCCCGTTGTGGAGACCACGAAGACCGTGTGATCGATTCGCGCTCGTCGAAAGACGGGGCGGCGATTCGCCGGCGGCGCGAGTGTCTGAGTTGCGGGCATCGCTTTACCACCTACGAGACGCTTGAGCAGCGTGAGATCTACGTGGTCAAGCGCGACGAGAGCCGGCAGCCACTGGAGCGGGCGAAGCTCTTGCAAAGCTTGAGCAAGGCGTCGGAGAAACGGCCGATCAGCCGTGAAACGCTCGAAGAGGCGGTGGATGGGATTCTTGCCGAGCTGGAGATGCTGCAAGAGAAGGAAATCGAGAGCAGCCGTATCGGTCTTGCCGTGATGCGAAAGCTTCAAGCAATCGATCCCGTCGCCTACGTCCGCTATGCTTCCGTTTATCGTGAGTTTCAAGATGTGGGGGAATTCATCGAAGAAATTCAGACGATGAAGAACGATCCCATGAACAGCGCGCATCATCCCGAACTTTTCTCTCCCAATGATCCTAAGGGCAAAGCCCGTATCAAACCCACACCCACGAATTCTAGCATCCCCTCATGATCTCCCTCGCTTCCGGACTCCCACTCCTCCAACTTGGCGACCAAGGCGTTAGTGACTATTCCCCGCAGTGGCTTGAAAATTCGATTCAACAAGCGGCCGCTGAAGCGGGCCACGATAAGTGGTGGTTCGCGACTGACATCGTTAAAAGTCTTTTTCTTTATTTGAAAGAGCGTTTTCAATCGAGCGTCATCACCATCAATGAACTATTCGGTAAAATCCGTCACACCTTAGAGGCGCTTGGATTTGGTGATATCGCTTCGCGGCTTCACGATCAGATGCCGCCGTGGCGGATCTCGCTAACGAAGATGGCGTTCGATGCTTCGCAAGATGCCTACGAACTCCATTTCTTCCCCCGGCTCAAACAGCAACTAGACCAGGCTGGCCAATCCGGGGCAGAACTGATCTACGCCGACGGCCTTCGTGATGCCGTCAAATTGCTCTGCTCAACCAATCGATGGAAACCTCAATGTGAGAAGCTTCGTGGTGAAGTGCTGACATTCATCAATGACCATTTGAAGTCCGGTCAAGCCCTTCGCGTTCGGGTCAGTTAATGTTCATCTAGTATAGAGGTCCGGTTTAGATGCCCACTCTTTTTGAGAAAATCATTGCCCGCGAGATTCCGGCCGAGATCGTTTATGAAGACGAACTGTGTCTTGCGTTCAAAGACATCAACCCACAAGCACCGATTCATGTGTTGTTGATTCCTAAGAAACCTATTCCACGAATCGGTGAAGCTCAAGAAGACGATGCCTATTTGTTAGGGCATTTAATGCTACAGATTGGAACCTTAACAGAGCAATTAGGTGTCTGCGCCGCTGACAAAGGCTTTCGGGTGGTGATCAATCATGGAAAAAACGGAGGCGAAACGGTTCCCCATATGCATATTCATATCCTTGCGGGCAGACCGCTGTCGTGGCCGCCAGGCTAGGAGCGGTTGCCGCTCAACCTGAGATCTCACCCTCATCGGGCGCACCGGGCAAGTCGAACCAAAAGCAACTGCCACCTTCCTCACGCGGCATGACGCCAATCAATCCGCCATGTGCCTCAATGGCGAGTTTACAGAAATTCAGGCCCAATCCGGACGAGGGCTGTCGGTGTTCATGGCGGCTCAGCCGGCCGAATTTGTCGAAGATGCGTTCTTCTTCGCCGGCCGGGATTCCCGGTCCTTCATCCAATATACTCACTCTCATGGCTCCGCTTTTGAGTCCTTCAACTTGGATTTCGATACGCGAAGCGTCTGGCGAGAATTTGACGGCGTTTGTTAATAAATTAGAACACACACGCACAAGGATATCGTGATCGGTGTAGCAGATCGTGGTATCTGTAGCATAATTCACCTCTAGCCGACACTGATCAAGTGTAGCGCCGAGGGACTCGATGGCCTGTGCGATAATACCGTCCATATGACAATACGCCTGCCTCACCGGCATTTGGTTATTCTCCATTCGATGAACATCGAGAAGATCGTTGACCATACCGATTAGGCGCTTTGTCTCCCGATGCGCAGATGCCACGTAATCATTGTTCACCGTTTCCCGTTTTCCGGCTTCCATTTCGGATTGTTCCAAGCCGTGGAGTTCGAGATTCCCGTGAATACCGAATAACGGCGACCGCAGATCGTGGACGATCATATGGATCAGCGCGTCGCGAAGTTCTTCCGATTCCTTCAGCTTACGGTAGTTCTCCTCTACTTGATCATGAAGCCGTTTGGACCGCACGGCGTTCTGAATACGCATGGGCAAGTACTTGGAATCAAATGGTTTGCTCACAAACTCATCCGCGCCGGCGTGCATGCCCCGCAATCGAGAATCACGGTCGGAGAGGGCCGTAACCAACAGTACAGGAATATGTTCCGTGCGATGATCTGATTTAAGCCGGTGACAAACTTCATAACCATCCATCTTGGGCATCATGATATCCAAGAGAATCGTGTCGAAGTCCTGTGCAGCGATCATTTCCAAGGCTTCCTCTCCATCTTGGGCCTCTTCAATATCATAGCCAAACCGCTGTAATAGCCCACGAAGGATCCGGCGATTGGCAATGAGATCATCAACCACTAGCAAACGGCCTACCGCCTTGATTGGCGGATCTTGAGTCCGTTCTTGCCGGTGATCGGAGCTATGCTCAATCTTCATCGCTATCCGAAATGACTTAGGCGGAGACGGCTTCCTCCGCGCTCACTTTCAAGAGTTTCTCAATGACTGCGTTGAGGGCCTTGAGACTAACCGGTTTGCTTAAATAGTCGCAGGCTCCCGCCTCCAGACATCTTTCCCGGTCGCCCGGCATGGCAAGGGCGGTAATGGCAATGGTTGGGATGGGCTCGAAATCTGCGCGGCCCTTGAGTTCTTCCATTGCTTCAATGCCATTCATATTAGGCATTTGAATATCCATGAGGATAATATCAGGAGACTGGGCAACCGCCGCTTCCACGGCTTCCCGGCCGTCGCGAGCGATACTGACGTGATAACCTTTCGCATTAAGATAATCCGTTAGTGTTTTGATGTTAGCCTCGTTATCTTCGGCCAAAAGAATGTGCGGCCGCTCGTCTTCTGCTTCGAAGGAGGCAATCGGCTTTTGTTTCTCCTGCTTCGATTCCGGCTCACATACGGCCATGAGCTTGCATAAGGCATAGCTGAGTTGATTGCGATTGATCGGTTTCACGAGATACTCGGAAGCCCCAAGTGATTTGGCGCGTTGGCGCTCGTCCACAATGGAGACAATCATCACGGGAATATGTTTTGTCGCTGGATTCGCCTTCAAGCGCTCCATCACTTCCCATCCGAAGAGCCCTGGCAATTGGATATCCAATATGATGATATCGGGATTCGTTTTCAGGGCGAAGGACAAAGCCTCGTCCCCACGATGACACACGGAAGTTTCAATGTTGCGTTCGGCAAGATAGCGGCACATTTGATCTGCGGCCGCGGTGGAATCTTCCACAACCAGAGCCCGGCGAATGACAATCGCATCCACGCAACCGGATTCAGATTGCGGGTAGGCCGATTCATCGATTGTTCCCACAGGTAAGGTGACAATAAACCGGCTTCCTTCCCCCGGTTCACTTTCAACGGAGACAGAGCCGCCGTGCAGCTCTACCAATTGTGATACCAGTGACAGCCCGAGACCTGTCCCTGAATGTTCTCGCCGAATGCTGCTATCCAACTGGTGAAACGAATTGAATAAAAGTGGAATCTGATCTTTGGCGATCCCAACGCCGGTATCACACACGGCGATATGGATGACGTTGGTTCCGGGATCGCTTACCGCGTCCAGGCTGACCGTCCCGCCCGCAGGAGTGAACTTGATAGCGTTGTCGATAAGGTGATGAAGGATTTGGCGCAGCCGCACTTCATCTCCGGAAATGACGTCAACTTCATCGTCACAACTGCACTGAAGCTCGATGCTTTCGTCTTTAGCCTTGGATTGAAAAGTATCGATCGCGCTGACGCACATATCGTGCACGGATATGGGGCCTTTCTCTAATTGAATATCGCCAGCGCCGAGCCGAGCCAGATCTAGAATATTATTAATAAGCGCTAAGAGGTTGCGGCCACCCTCCTCAATGCCTTTAACCGTTTCTTCTTGAGCTGTATTGAGGTCACCGTAAATGCGTTCACTCAAGGCTTCTGAGAGCCCGAGGATGGCATTTAGAGGTGTGCGCAGTTCATGGCTCATACACGCCATGAAAGCCTCTTGCTGCTTCTTAGCTTTCTGCAATTCCGCCTTCAGGTCCTGGACCTCATCGCGCGCCTCTTGCAGGGCGCGCGATAGGCTCGATGGAGTCGCGATATCCTCTTCTTCCATAATATTGATTGATTAAGCAGCTTGTTCCTTCAATGCACTGCGTGATTTGGCTTTGGTTAGGTGAAACTCTAAGGTGGCTAGGAGCGATTGCTTGCGGGCGGGCTTGGGAATACAATCAGAGAAACCTGCTTCATGAAGCCGACGGATATCTCCGGGGGTGTCGAGTCCGGTGAGAGCAATAAGTGGAATGGATTTCAGTTTGAGGTCGCTTTTAAGGTGATGACAGAGTTCGATTCCATCCATTCCCGGCATTTGCGCATCGGAGATGATGGCATGAGGCGTGATCTCCAATGTCTTTGCCACCACGGCCGCCCCATCTTGAGCAGTGTGGACTTCGTATCCGGATTCTTGCAGTGTCAGGACGACACGATGAAGTTCCCGGCTATAATCATCGGCTACAAGAATCGTGCCTTTATACGCGCCGGATTGTGGGAGCTCACTGGCTTCCCTGGGTGGATCACACTCTACCGTTTCATACCAAGGGATGCGTATGGTGATGGCTGTGCCTTTGTTGGTTTGACTTTTAACGGCGACGGAACCTCCATGAATTTCTGTTAAATTATAAACGAGAGCCAGGCCCAATCCGGTACCCTCATATTGACGTGACAGACTGCTGTCTAATTGCACAAAGGGTTGGAACAAACGCTCGAGTTGATGATCCGGAATCCCAATTCCCGTATCCCGTACGACAAATCGAACGACGTGATCCGCAGGATCAGCCGCAACCTCCAAGGTTACCGAGCCTTTGGTGGTGAATTTGACCGAGTTACTCAACAAATTCACAAGCACCTGCTTAAGGCGCCGTTCGTCGCACGCAAGCTTGGTGATTTGATCGTCGATATTGAGTTCTAACTTGAGATTCTTCTTCGTTGCAGTTTGCCGGACGAGATTAAGGGCAGATTCACAGAGGCCTGAGACCTCGACAACAGAGACATCGAGCTGCATCTCACCGGCATCGACTTTGGCTACATCGAGAATATCGTTGATTAAGGCGAGAAGATGCCGCCCGCTCTCATCAATCATTTTGAGAGAATCGAGCTGCTGATCATTCAGTTCACCATAGGTTCCCTCTTCCAGGGATTCCGTTAATCCAAGCACGGCGTTGAGAGGCGTTCGCAACTCATGGCTCATGCCGGCGAGAAACTCGTCTTTCATTCTAGCAGTGCGCGCAAGCTCCTTGTTTGCGGCCCGAAGTTCGCGTGTTCGCAATTCCACCCGCTTGGCAAGAGACGCCCTCTCCTCTGTCAATTCTTCTTGCGCTTCCCGGAGGCTCTTTGTTCGGGAGGCGACCTTATTCTCGAGGTTGTCCCGGTGATCGCGAATATCATCTAACATGGAATTAAACGAAGCGGCTAGGCGTGCCACTTCTTGAGGCCCGGTCATCGGCATACGCACTTCGAGATCGCCCGATTGCACCGCGGCGGCCGTGCGTGCGACGCGCTCCAAGGGGGAGGAAAGCCAGCGGCTGGCAAATAGCCCCAAGAGACCCACCACAAGCATGCCAATCAAGGCGGCCGCGATTTGGCCGGCGCGATTCTTCTCAATGATTCGGTCCACTTCATACAGCGGCTCGAGGCAGAGTAAGGTCCAGGTACTATCCACCTGAGTTTGACTGGCATCTAACGGATGCGCGCTGTAAAGATGGCGCTCCCCGTTGAGACTATAATACCCTTGTGGATGCCGGCGCCAATGGGTGGCGGGCTGATCGCGGTCGAATCGCTTGAGGATGGTGTGCTTATCCTTTGATGCGAGCACATTTCCAAACTGATCTAACAGAACGAGCCGCCCCTCGGTTCCTATTCGCACTCCATCTAACAGTTGCCATACTTCAGCGAAACGAACGCCCGCCGTGATCACTTGAAAGGTGCCCTCACGCGATGCCAACGGCAAATACACGGTGACAAGTAACCCTGGTTCGCCCAACGACTTATAGGGACTTGTTACCGACTTCCGGCCGCTCGTCACGGCGGTTTTGAACCACTGGCTGCGATCGCGTCCCCCGGCGTGATCGGGCTGTGTGGAGCCGAGCATGAAACCCTTCCGGTCGTATAGGGTGAGATCGGTAAAGAACTGATAGATGCGCACCAGGCGCCGCATTTCTGCTAGTTTCTCTTCGGTAGAACCATTGCTTGTTAGGATCGGGTTGGACGCGATGGATTCCAGATCATTGGCGGCACGTTCCATGATCGTACTGATCTGGCGCGCCACTTCATCTCCAATCTCCCGTACCTTCGCGAATTCGGCTGCATGCATAGAACGGCGGTTCATCGTCTCATAGACGAAGAATACCCCGATCAGAGGCAGAAGAGCTGCGATAAAAAACGCAACGAGTATCCGCGTGCGGATGCTCCCGAATAATGAGATCATTAGCTAGTGAGATTCTTCTGTCGCGCCCTGACTAACGTGTTCGCGGGGCGGTGTGTCTTGTGTCTGGGCAAGGTCATCATAGGCGGCCATCACGCGCCCCCACACGAGATTTACCGGACGCTCTCGTTCACTGGTCGCTTTGGCCGCTAATTCGCATTTCTCCATCACTTCATCGGGTGGAAAAATGGCTTCATCTTGTAGTAGCTCAGGATCGAGGAACTCCCGTGCTGCCCGGTTTGGCGTAGCGTAGTAGAGAGAGCTGGCATTGGCAGCTGCCATCTTGGGATCCATGAAGTAATTGATGAATTGATGAGCCTCGACGTGTCGTGGTGAATCACGAGGGATAACAAAGGTATCAATCCACAAAGCCGATCCTTCTTTTGGAATGAAAAGCCCGATGTTTTCGTGTTCATCGGCGATCATAGCGGCGTCACCACTATAGGCGGCTGCCGCCCAGATCTGTCCGCTTGTTAGTGCTTGCTCTAACACAGAGGGTATCCCTTCAAGATATCGTACGCCCAATCCTTGCACCTGGGCGATGAGGTCCTTCTCGGCGAGCTGAATCGCTTGCGGCGATCGTTCGTTGAGCGAATAACCATTCTTAATTAAGGCGATTTGCACGCTCTCTAGGCGTTCGTTTAACATACCGATCCGCCCCGCGTATCGGTCATCCCAAAGAAGACCCCAGCTGCGAATGGGATCCTCAATCATGTCTTTTCGGTAAGCCACGAGGGTCGTTCCCCAAAGATAGGGAACGGAGAACCGGCTCTGGGCATCGGCATCCCGCGCAAGGTGCGTGGAATCAATGTGTTTGAGGTTGGGAAGCTGCGAGTGATCCAATTCCCGCAACAGTTGGAGATCCCAAAGGTTTTCGGCTTTGTCGGAATCGATCACCACGATGTCGTAATGATCCGGCCTGCTTCTGATCGCGGCATTGACCTCATCGGTATCTTCAAAGGATTCGATGAGGACCTCGATGCCTGTTTGCTCAGTGAACTTTTCGAGAACCGACTCATCGAGATACTCATCCCAATTGAAGATCCGAACAAAGGAGTGTTCCTGGTTCTTCGGGGAAGGTGCGGGAGAATTGGATGAAACGGGCGGGGAAGAAGAGTCTCCACACCCCGCGGCCAGACAGACCAGGGCAGCGGTGGAGTAAGGTAGCCAGAGAGAGCGAAGCTTCATAAATATGAATAATATGAAAAATATTAAAAACTCAATCAGTTTTAGCTAAATTTAACCACTGCAGGCCGGGAACCGACCTCAGTGAATTCTTGTTGAGCCACTCTATTTCACTTGAAATCCCGTGGGCCCCCGCCATTCTAGCGCCCCGGTGTTCCTGCATAGCTCAGCGGTAGAGCGGGTGGCTGTTAACCACTAGGTCGTTGGTTCGAATCCAACTGCAGGAGCCATTCTTCACTCGGACCTTCTCCCTTCGAGCAAACCCTTGTTCTTGGTCAGCGTACTGGATATCGGATTTTTACTTAAAAAGTCCTGATTTGTCTCTCAGATCTGCAAACTTGCGCAGGGATGTTTCCCGCCCTGGCCTCGGTGAAAAATGTTCTCAGAAACTCTTCTCCGCGCTTGCTATCGGGAAAATCTTGCCTCAACATTCCATAATCTTCATCTCCCCTAATTAGTATGACTTTGAAATCTTCCTTGGTTGGATTGGCAGGCTTGCTAGGCCTAACGATGAGTTCCCACGCTGCATTATTTGGATGGGACGGCGTAGACTTGGCGGGAGGCACGACAGACGGAGGGAATGGTGATTTTCTCATCATTGCCAGTAGTAATTTTCTGACCAACGGCGAGCAAGTAACCGGATGGATAGTCAACAATCAGACGGGAGCTACCGTTACCCCCCTCATCTTCGAGGTGACTGGGGTGGGCGCATACAGAGTCGCTAGCATTGGCAATTCGGCGACTACTAGCGACAACACCGAACCTGGACACGATTGGGGCACGGCTTTTACAATTCCTAACACTGGAAACTACGCCATTGGTTTTCACTCGGATGGGATTAATGGCGCGATTGAGCAAACAAATGGTGGCACTTATGACGAATATTTTCTCCAGGGAACTGATAATCCGGGAACTGGTGATCTCGAGGTGAACGATACTTTCAGCGATGGAACTCCGCCCTCAGGCTACAACCACTTTGTAGTGGGAGGGCGCTTCTACGAGTTTGGCGTGGTCACCCAACCCATTCCCGAGCCCTCCTCCATCGTCTTGTTAGGCTTGGGCAGTCTCCTCGCCATTCGCCGGCGTCGATCCTAACGGGGTTCTTTTAAGACTTTCTTCGAAGAGCGATCTCCTTCATGGTGATCGCTCTTCTTGTTTTAAGACATGGCCTCTCCGTCTGCAGCCGATCACGAGCCCCCTGATCTTGAGGGTTGGGAAACCGATGATTCGGTCCTAGCAGAGTTGCCCGGGAAAGAGGCGGAGTTCCTCGCGTCGAGGAGGGTGCCGAATGTGCGCGCCAAACTACCAGAGTCCGCAGAACAGACGGCCGATCCACCTCCGCAAGCACCAGTTGTCGTTGGAACTGAGACGATGGAGAAGGTGACCTTCGAACGCGCTCCAGATCGTTTCTTGAGGTGCTTAGCATTGTTAAAAAAAGGACTGGAACTCCGGCAGGACGAAGCCTTGAAGAATGGCAGGCCGGCCACCACGGAAGAACTCACCAGCTTTGCTATTCAAGCGCTCCGCCGTCTCCCCATCGACATCCACGCTAATGCCGGGTTCCTGGCTCAATTCGTCGCCAAAGCAATTGGCGAGGCGCTTTCAACCACGGAGATTGATAAATTCCAGCTCAACCTCAAGCGCGCGAAACCGAATCTCCTTCCCGAACGGCTGACGGTTGAGGAAGACGATGGCTTGGGTGAGCTTGCCGGGGAGGACGCGAGCGGTGACGCGTCGATGGCACATGTGAGTGGATGGGGAAAGAACGCCATTGATGTGGGTCTCGGCACCATCACCTTCGACGAACAACAGGCTGTATTGGAAGACGTGCAACAGCTCCCCGGTGTGGGCAAGGCACTCTTCTCTAAGGAAGGCCAATTTCGCACGTCCTTTTGGAAATCAGCCACGGGTACGGCTATCGTAGCTGGATTCGCCTTACTGTTAGCGCTTCTTCTAACTTTTATCTATCGAACCAAACCCGAGCCACCACCCGAGCCGAGTTTGGTCGATGAGGCTCTCTACGAGTCGCCGGATCTCGATAAGGTGGACATGGCGCTCGATGGTTACTTGCGCGCGGATACCTGGTACAAGCAACTGGCCTACATTCGACATCCAGCCATCTTGGAATCCAAGATGGAGGCGCACTATGCGAAGCATCCCTATCAAAGAACGAAAGGCTACTCTTTACTAAAATTCAACCTGGAGATCCTAGGTGGTGTGCCGCAAGTCCTCTGCCTTGTTGAGATCGAGCCGACCAAGCAACAACGCGCCATCCTCATGGAAATCGATCACGATGGAAAGTATCTCGTGGATTGGGAGTATGCCGAACTCTGGCAAGAGACCGCATGGGAGGATCTCTTGAATCGCACCTCAACGGAACCGGCGACGATGTTGGTTATCTTGAAACCTGGTCAGTACTACAATTTTCGATACGCGGATAAGACTCAATTTCAGTGCTGGGAACTCATCGATCCCTCGGAAAAGGGGATTACCATGTTTGGTTACACATCGCAGAAAAATCCTGTGGCCAAGGAACTCTCGGAGTTGTTGAAGAATCGTCGAGTCGATTCCCGTATGTCGCTCTTCACCTGCATTTTGAAATTGGCGCACCCGCCGAATGCCGAAGATCCCCTTCAATTGGAAATCTTGGAAGTGGTGGAGCCCAGCCCACTGCGCTCCTATTAAACGGAGTTTCGGCAAATTCGTGGGGCCGAATTTAGTGGCGGCCTCTTCCGAGCGTTTGGCTCACGACCATTGCAACAAGCATCTCGTCAATGCGTAACTTCCGGTCTCGCAAATTTTAAAGTTTGTGTGGAGTTTTCATATTTATTAAACAGATTCATGGATGCTTCGTCATCCCTGTGTCACCTGCGCGCTACTAGCACTGGCGGTTTTCGCGGCACACGGGCTGAGTTTGGGAGCCGCCTTTTACATGGATGACTTTCACCACATACTCCAAAGGGAGACGGTGATTGCGGGGACCGGGTGGCAGGCTGAGTTCTTTATGGGTCGTCAGCTGACCTTCGCTCTGTGGCGAATGCTCTTCGCCGTCTTTGGGCCCAATCCCATCCCATTTCATGTTCTGAATCTTGGTTTGCACATGGCCTGTGTGCTTGTCACCTACCGGGTCACCCTTCGATTCGTTTCTTTGGCACCAGAGGGTCCGTGGCGAGAACCGGTAGCCTTCTGGGGAACGGTCCTCTTTGCGGTCCATCCGTTGTGTTCTGAACCGGTCAACTACGCCTCCCAAACGACCATTCTGCTAGCTATCGTTCTCGCCATGGCCGCAACATGGTCCTGGCTCAGGTATCTCCATTCCTTTAGGTTAGGATTTGGGCTAGGCGCCCTTGGACTAGCCCTGCTCGCCGGCCTCGCCAAGGAAGCTGGATTCTGGCATGCGCTGATCAACCTCTTCTTTGTGACCATGCTCGTGAAGGAGCGCCCGCTAAAGGGTAAGCGCTGGCACCTCTACGCTGTGGCCGGAGTGCTAGGAGTACTCATGGCTTCGTGGTTAAGCATGATTCTAAGTCAGGTCTCCCGGTCGTTGATCCTTTGGCACCACATGCTCACCCAAGCACGGGTTCTGGGAGAGTATCTAAGGAGAATGTTCGTTCCGGTCGGACTGAGTAGCGACCATCACGTGCCCTGGACGCTCTCTAGTTTGGATCTCGAAGCCGTGGCCAAACTCATCGTCGTTGGAGTCATCGCCGTTATCATCCTTTACACCTTGATCCGTCACAAGAAATGGTTGGCAGCATTGCTAGGGCTATGTCTCTTCCATCTACTCCTACGCTTTGCCTATCCGGTGGATGAACCCATGGTCGAGTATCGCACCTACCCAGCAATGCCTTGGGTAGGTGTGTTCATCGCTTATGGCGTCTATCGCCTTTCCAATATCCAATTGCCCCGGCTCGCGATACGACCTTGGGTCGTGATCTTCCTTCTCACCGTGACATTCGCCTTTCTCTCGGCGCGCCGGGCCACGGTTTGGCAGTCCGAACAACGCCTTGCCATGGACGTGTTGCACCGCTACCCGCTGAATCTCCGTGCAATGGGGATCTACTTTAAGAACCTCATGGTGGATGGCTTTCACGAGCCGGTTGTCCAGGGAAGTAACTTTCCCGATGCCATACGCCGGGAAATCGATCGCCATAACAAAGATCACTTTCGCCATTACAGCGAGCGTCGCATGCATCTCGACTACACGTCCTGCCAGTACTACATCATCCGCGCAGAGATCATGGATGGCCAAGATGTCAAAGCGCTCGAGCGTGCTGAGCGCCTCCTAGCGGATCTCTTGAGCCGGCGCCTACACGCGAGTGAAGACGGTTTGTTCACCGCCTTTCTCTCGAAGGCACTCTGTCATAGTGTGCGGGGCGAAGAAGAGGACGTGCGTGACACTTTCACTAGAGCAAGTGGTGTCTTGCCTAATGCGGAAGAGCTTCCTGCAATGCTTGAGAATGAACTCGCGATTCTCCGCCTGCGGCTTCCAGGCGTCATGGCGCATCATAAAGAACCCGCCACCGAGTAGCCGATGACCATCGCCAATCCAAGGAGCAAGATCCAGAAGAGAACAATATAAATCCAGCGGTAACGATGGCCTTCATAGTAAAACCCAACTGGAATCCAACACCCTACCATGGAACCTAAGAACGTGGCCAGTGCGGCTTTTGGAATGGCAAAGAAGGCGTCGTGCATTCCTTTCGAGAGTAAGTAGCCTAGCTCGAAGCCCGCAAACGCCACTAACATCGTCGTCACGAAGAATGCTCGCACGCGACGCCAGAAGGTCGGCTTGAGATCCAAGGACTTGTTTCGTTTGATGAGCGTCATGATGGTGAACTTGGGTAAGTTGTTTTCGCGTGCACTATCTCCGGGATCCCCTCGCGTTCTATTATAAAGGGCCGGGCCGATTATAGGCTTACTTTATCAGAATCTGAACAATGAGGTCAAATCTGGTGAAGGCCATGGGGTATGACTAAAAAAGTGGTGGGCACTTTTCGTAGCGGAACTCGTGAGAGTTCCGGGTGTGGCACTCTGTAGCGAAACTCGTGAGAGTTCCGGGTGTGGCACTCTGTAGCGGAACTCGTGAGAGTTCCGGGTGTGGCACTCTGTAGCGGAACTCGTGAGCGTTCCGGGTGTGGCACTCTGTAGCGGAACTCGTGAGAGTTCCAAGTGTGGCACTCCGCTGCCGCGAAGGAACTGTCACCAGTTCCTCTACCTTTATTGACCACTGCTTTTAGTCGTACCCACGGCCACTCCCCCAGGGGATGGTTTGTTCGGTCTCGGTGACGTAGTCGCCACCGAGACCACCGAAGCGTTCGGCCGAGTCAAATTACTGTTTCGAGCGAAGGCTCGCCGACCAGTATCAATGATAGGAGGCTCTGTCTGCTGTTCATACCGAACATTCATAGAATCGATACCGCGAAGCAAAGAATTGATTGTGAATTTCCCGCTCCCAATGAGAGAACTAGCCTATGCCGGACGCGATCACGACTATGGTCTTCAAAGCTTCATGGATAGGGATGTTGTTAGGAGTGATTTCGGGAGCGATCATTGGTCTTTTCTTTCATCGTGAAGAGTGGATGGGGGGATACCAGAGTTTTCGAAGGCGGCTGACGCGGTTGGGGCATATTTCTTTCTTTGGGTTGGCTTTTGTGAACATCGCCTTTGCCGTGACCCATCACATTTTGACGATTGAGGCTCCCTGGGCGACTTGGGCGGCGTGGAGTTTCATTGTGGGTGCGGCGGCGATGCCGACTTGCTGTTTCCTAACAGCCTGGCGAAAGCCGTTTCGTCATTTTTTCTTTATTCCCGTTGGCGGCGTCCTGTTCGGCATCGTCTTCACGCTCTTCGGTTGGCCATGAAGTTAGGATTGATCGCCATGAGTGGCATTCGGTGTCACAATCAGGAATTGTTGGAAATGGGGCTTAATCTGCCCGGCTTTGTGGAGCGCAGCAAGGTCATCGCGTCCTTGCCGAGCTTGGGTTTGCTGACCCTGGCCGGGCTCACACCCGATCGGTTTGAGATCTCTTATGTGGAAGTGCCGGATATTGCTGAGCTGGACGGCTTGCCGGGTGACTTTGATGTGGTGGCGATCTCGAGTTTCACCGCGATGATCAAAGACGCTTACACGCTAGCCAAACGGTATCGCGAAGCGGGTGTGAAGGTCATTCTGGGAGGCCTGCACGTTACCATGATGCCGGAAGACGCAGCGCCTCACGCGGATGCGATTGTCATAGGCGAAGCGGAGCCGGTCTGGCGCGACGTTCTCGACGATCTTACCAAGAATCAGTTGAAGCCGCGTTATGATGCGCGAGATCAGCCTTTTGATCTCGCGAATGCGCCTATGCCGCGATTTGATTTGTTAGACATCTCCCAATACAATCGCCTCACCGTGCAAACACAGCGGGGCTGTCCCTATCACTGTGATTTCTGCGCGGCCTCGATCCGCTTGAGTCCGGGGTTCAAAACCAAACCCGTTTCGAAAGTTCTGGCGGAAGTTCATGAGATTAAGAAACAGTGGAAACACCCCTTCATCGAGTTTGCGGATGATAACACATTTGCCAACAAGCGTCACGGCCGCGAACTGGTGCGCGCATTAGCGCCGGAGGGATTGCGCTGGTTTACGGAGACCGATATTTCGGTGGCGCGTGATCCCGAACTCTTGCGTCTGATGAAGGAAGCCGGTTGTGCGCAGATCCTCATCGGATTGGAAAGCCCGGCACCGAAGGCGCTGAGCGGCATCGAGCGCAAAGCCAATTGGAAACAACATCAGGCCGACAAGTATCGTGAAGCGATCGCTACCATCCAAGATGCCGGGATCACGGTTAACGGGTGCTTTGTGTTAGGGTTGGATCACACTGATGCCACGTCATTTGATGCGGTCTTTGATTTCGTTCGGGAAACGGGACTCTACGAAGTTCAGATCACGGTCATGACGCCCTTCCCCGGCACGCCGCTTTATGAGCGGCTCAAACAGGAAAAGCGGCTCTTGCAAGAGGGCGCGTGGGAGCTTTGCACGCTCTTTGATGTGAATTACTTGCCCCAACACATGACCGTTGAAGAACTCGAGACCAGCTTTCGCGAACTTGGCCGCCGCATTTATGACGACGACTTCATCGCGGAGAGACGCCGCGCGTTTTTCAAAAGGCAGAATGAACTCCGCCAAGAACGCGCTTTGCGGGATCAGTCCGCTCTATCCGAACACTAATCAATCCGCCGGCGCCCAACGCACGCGAAGGCGGCTGAAGAACGGACGGCTGGGATCGATCGGTCTTTCCAGTTCGACCGTTTCCGTGCCATCGCGGTGACGCTTCACCGCACCAACTGCCAGCCAAGGATCGGCGTCCACACTCCATCGTGTCTGACTCAGATCCGTGGTGGACTCAATGAGATAGATGAGATCGCCGCGTACGTAGCGTGTGGCCGCACGCTCCTCGCCACCCGTTAGGCGCTTGTAGCGAAGCCGTAGATACGATTGGCCGTCGCGGACGTGACGGGAAACTTGTGGCAGGGCATCCTGCCGTGCACCCGGCACATTCGGGTCCGTTCCCGTGGCGTACTCTATCAGATTTGCAACACGGTCATTGTCAGGATCAGCAGCGAGTTGTTCTTGAAGCGCGCCGGTGGACTCCGTTTGAGACTGGGCGGCAAACCAACGAGCGAAGCTATCCTCGACCGCGGTCAACTGAGCCGCAGGGAGATTGGGCCTGACAATATTGCTGATACGAAGCTCATCGATGTAAGCATGATAGTTTCCAAAGATAAGTTGCCACGCATTGTTGCGGCCGAAGTTCGGTGTTTTGTTATGCTGAGAAACGAGGTTTTCATTGATGTAGGTTCGCACCACACCGCTTGAGTCTTGGGTCATTTTCACACGCATCCAATGTGGACCATAATTGGCCGCCACCTCATCATTGGAGGCGACTTGGAGACCATGGATTCTGAGGGCGGGGAAATAGGGATTCGCCCAGGAATTGGTGCGCATTTCAAAGAAAGTATCGTAACTTTGATAGAGGCGCATGTGCTGGATCTGCGTGCCATTTCGCCCAGGCAGCGTGAGCGGTCTCATGGCCCACTCTAGCGTGATCTCACTCCCCGTCGCGGGCGCGAGGAGACTGTCTGGAATATCGACGCTCATGGTGGCCCCAGCTCCACTGAACAACGCGGCACTTCCGCTAGGATCGATCATCCATCCCAAGTCGGAGTTATCGAAAGTGACGCCACCGTTGATATTGAGGTGGTGGCCGTTGCCACTGGAGTCCTGGCCGTTTCCATCAAAGTGATAGAGAGCCACGGTGTTGGCGTCATTGGTGAATGGGGAACTGGGATCCGCAGGGGTGCCGCTCCAACCCGTGCTGTTGCCGGATCCACCGCCGCTACTACAAACATTCACCGGCAATCGGCGAATGTAGAGGTTGCGGAAGATAATCTTGTCAGCCCCACCACCGAGGCCTTCTCCCTGAAGAGCGATCGTGCCACTACCGAGCGGACGATGGACGTGGCCTCCGAAGGTATCGAGATCGACGTCGACTTTCGTCTGATTGTTCACCTCAATGATGACCCGGCTTCCGGCAACGATGATACGTTGCTTGTTCCACACATTGTCCTGCACATTGGTCGTCGGTAAATTGACCGTGCCGAAGAGGGATCCGGTGCGCTTATCAAAGGCCGCGCTCGAGGTGTTGTTGATCTGCACTTCATTTCCCACGGAGGGGAAACCGTGCTGTTGAAAGGCCGTGTGAAAGTAGATGCCGGAATTCGTGCCGGGTCCGCTCAACCACTCACAGACCATCTCAAAATCCGTGAAAGGCTGCTGGCCATTGGGAATGCGATAGTAGAGATGGGAGCCATCCTGCGTGTTCTCGTGATGCAAATTGCCATTCACAACGCGCCACGTTTCTTCCTGACTTTGTTGCCAATGGTTGTCTAGTGAGGATTGCGTACCGTCAAACATGCGGATCCAACCATCCCCGGTCGGCGGAAACGAAGCAGGCGTTGGGCAAATGAAATTCGAGCCGCCACCGTTGTCTCCCGTATCACCAGTGTCTCCCGTATCACCAGTGTCTCCCGTATCACCAGTGTCTCCCGTATCACCAGTGTCTCCCGTATCACCAGTGTCTCCCGTATCACCAGTGTCTCCCGTATCACCAGTGTCTCCCGTATCACCAGTGTCGCCGTCTCCACTCACACGATCAACTTTGCTGATGCGCAGCTCATCGATGCATCCGTCAAAGTTTCCGATGGTGAGCGTCCAGTTGCTTGTGCGGCCGTAGTTAGGAGTTTTCTCCACTTCTGACGTCAGCGTGCCGTCAATGTAAGTCCTGACGACCCCTGAAGAGTCCATGGTCATGCGCACACACAACCAACTCAGGCCGTAGTGAGGATCGATGACCTCATTGGATACCATATCGATCCCGTTACTTCTCAACGATGGGACATAGGGATTGGCCCAAGAATTCGTTCTCATGAGAAAATGGGTGTCGTAACTCTGATCGAAATTGACGTGAACGAGCATGATCCCCGAGCGTTCGGGCAAGCTGTTGGGCTTCATCTTCCATTCGATTGTGAGCTCATCACCACTGCTAGGCAGGACGAAGGCATCCGGAATACTCACGCTTAAGGTATCACCGACGCCGCCGAAACAAGCCGCGCTTCCGCTCGGGTCTGTCATCCAATCGAGATTCGCATTACTGTAAGTGACATTTCCGGAGGTGTTCAGATCATGGCCGTTACCACTATCATCTTGTCCGTTTCCATCAAAATGATAGAGAGCAATGGTGTTGCTATCGGTTTGAAAAGGCTGGCCGTCGCCGCCGGTGTCTCCGCTGTCACCGGTATCTCCGCTGTCGCCGGTATCTCCGCTGTCACCGCCACTCTGACTAGCAAGGAATGTGAATTGGCGGCATTTCCACTGCGTTGTGTCCTCGCCCTCCAATCTCCAGAACATGGTCGCGTGAACCTCGCTGCCGTCTGTGGGAATATTGGTAAGATTGACCGTTTGGGGGCTCCCAATCGTGTTAGCAGAAGCGACGTGATTTAGATAGCTATCACTACCTACCGATGGGCCAACATAGAGGGCCCAGAACGCCACATTCAAACCGTTGGGATGCAAGGTGAGCACGGCCGTCTCACCCAACTCCGAGCCGGGTTTCGGATCCGAGATCTCAGGCAGCGCCGGTACTTCGTAGGTGTAGACGGCACTCTGCCAGTTGTCTGTTCCAGGCGGCGTCCAGAAGAGCGACAGGTAGACGGTTTGTGCGCCCACGCCGAACACATCGATATCGATGCTGCGAGTGTCAGGCGCCAATCTTCCACTGGTGAAAAGATTCGAGGAGTCGGGGAAAGTCGCCCCCGTGCCGAGATACACCCACCATTCGTAAGGCTCAGAGGGATCGCTCCACGCGAAGGTTTGCTCGAGGGTAAGACACTGACCCACGGTCGAGATGGGCAGGGTCGTTCCCGGGGTCGGAGAAAGTATTTCCGGGTCATCCCCAGATCCTCCTCCAGTGTCACCATTATCTCCTCCATTGGAGACGGGCCTAACGGTCTTGCTAATCCGTAGCTCATCAATGCAACCGTCGAAATTGCCTAACGAGAGCGTCCAATCGTTCCCACGATTGTAGTTCGGTGCTTTCTGGTCCTCCGAGACCAGTTCGCCGTTGAGATAGGTGCGCACCGTTCCCGATGAATCCAACATGATTTGCACGCGGGTCCAGTCCAACCCCAAGACGGAAGACAGCTCTTCGTTGTTCACGGCTTCGATTCCATTGACGCGAATCGTCGGAAAGTAGGGATTAGCCCATGAGTTTGTCCTAACATTAAAATGCGTATCGTAACTTTGATCGAATACAAATTGGTTGATCGAGATGCCCGACCGCTCAGGAAGGGTGTTCATCTTCATCACCCACTCGATACTTAGCTCACTACCACTTCCCGGTAGCACGGACGCATCCGGTATCGATACACTGAGTTGATCACCCGACCCGTTGAAACACGCTGCACTACCGCTGGGCGTGTTCATCCAACTCAAGTCGGCATTGCTGTAGGACACGTTGCCGGAGGCGTTGAGATGAAAACCATTACCACTAGCATCTTGCCCATTTCCATCAAAGTGATAGAGGGCAATGGTATCGCCATCTGAGGTGAAGGGAACGCCAGGTGTCGCTGTGCCATTATCGCCCGAATCACCGCTATCGCCCGAATCACCGCTATCGCCCGAATCACCGCTATCGCCCGAATCACCGCTATCGCCCGAATCACCGCTATCGCCCGAATCACCGCTATCGCCCGAATCACCGCTATCGCCTCCGTTGTTTCCACCTGCATAAGCAAGCGTCGCTGCGAGACGGAGGCCATTGTCCGTCGACTCCCAAGTGGATACCGTCGTGTTGATGAAATGATTGCGCTGGTCCCAATCGCCATTGGCCCAATCGCCGCCACGGATATCCTGACGCGGTGGGCTCGTGCCGGCGTTACGGTCTTCGATCCATTCCACGACATTGCCGCCCATGTGCATCACGCCGTAGTAGGACTCCGTGCCGCTGCCGCCCGTGTTCACCTTGCAGAAGCCTGCGGGATCGAATCGGCCGTAGTTGGAAAGACCGGGTTGAGGATTGGTGATATTGCCCGCGCCATCGAGTGTCGCCCGCACGGGAGCGTGATTGATTTGTTGAGGATAAATCCAGTAGTGCGTATCGTTAGGAGGACCGCCCTGAGCCGTGGTGCGCGGATCGTAGTAGGCCGCCTTCTGCCATTCGTTTTCGTTGGGAATAAAGATCTGAGCACCTGAAGCGCGTGTAGGGGTTTGGGAGCTCATATCGTAAACGCCGGATTCCGTGCCCCCATTTCCTTGTCCATTGGCCAACCAATTCACGAAACGGCAAGCATCATAGAAGCTGAAATAATTCGCGGGGAAATCACCTTTCCCTGACTTGGCAGAATAAGTGTAAGGGTTGCCGGACGTTCCTGCCCCCGAGCGGGTAATCCACCCCATGGGGCTGGATCCTGAAAGAGGATTGTAGAGTCCATGCGGGTCCCCGAGTCCCGCCACTTTGTTAAGAAAGGCCACGTACTGATTCACAGACACTTCGTGCTTGGCCATGGCAAATTCATGACCCACCGCACCGACCGCCACCGGTTGGGTGATCAATCCGCTCGGCGTGGTGTTCATGCTAGGATTGCCGGGATCACCGATGGTCTGCCAAGTGAACGTCACTGGCTCCTCCGTTCCGGCCAGAACGATTCCTGACAGGTTGGCGAGAGTGCCCAAGATAAAGGTGAGGACGGCGCTCGTCCTCCTCAATGTTGCAACCGCTGAGTTCATAGTTAGGGATGGATAGGGTGGGTGGGGAGGACGCCTAGTATTTATAGAGCGTCCACTCCTCTTTCTGTAAAGAGATTTTGAGAATTTTATTGGATATGGTCTTGTAAATTGATGTGCTCATGACTCGAATCACCGTAATCGTGCAAAGGTCCTTGTGGGCACCGTTGACAAACCTCACATCTGCTCCTCATAGTCCGGCGTCATGGCCGATCCTATCACTTGCCCCGTCACTCCGTGGTACT
Source organism: Verrucomicrobiales bacterium (assembly GCA_965224685.1). Classification (GTDB taxonomy): domain Bacteria; phylum Verrucomicrobiota; class Verrucomicrobiia; order Verrucomicrobiales; family DEV007; genus CBDDAB01. The sequence continues at coordinate 270,329 of CBDDAB010000016.1, forward strand.
TCAAGCGGATGTCGCTCATGACGGCGATGTTCGTCGGTTTCGGCCTCTATTTCTTCTACGATGGGTTCATCGGCTATCCCAAGAAGAACAAACGTTTCCTCGCTCACCAGAAGTTTGAGGAACGAGACGAACGCAAGAAGGCCTTCGAAGAAGAGGGAGGCGTGGAAAGTGAGTGGGCTGCCATTGCCGAGGGGGAAGGCTTTCCTGAAGGCACTTGGGAAGACTTCGCTACGGAGCAAGGCTGGCCAGAGAAGCCGCCTGAGAAGCTCTACTCCACCACGGATCAATTCGTTTGTGGCGGCTTGTGCGTCGGCGTCGGCCTCTTCATTCTCGGTACCATGTTTCTCAACCGGCGCCGCAAGGTCACGGCGGATGCCGACTCATTCACCACGCCCAAAGGCGAATCCGTTCCCTTTGCCAGCGCCTTCCGCGTGGACAAACGCAAGTGGGATAACAAGGGTCTCGCTTACGTCTATTATCGCGATGAAGCGGATAAGGAGCGGCGGGCTGTGATTGATGACTTGAAGTTCGACGGAGCGGATAAAATCCTCGACCGACTCATGGATAACTTTGAGGGAGAATTGATCGAACGCATCGCCCAAGAGCCTGCCTCTGGAGCAAGCGGAGGGGTCGCCGATGGGATCGAAGAAGACCACTCACACGATGATCCCGCAAGCGATCACGATTCCAAAGGGAAAAGGAAGGCTCAAGACGAAGAGGTTGGGGAAGAGTAACTCCTTGATAGCCAATCGGCTGGAAAAAGATTTTTTTAATGGTTGCAGAAGGGGGGCAGAGCTGTTTAAGGAATCCGCACTTCTGTTAACCCAGGCCACCTCTATGAGCGAGAAATCCATCGAAGATCGAGTCAAAGACATCATTGTGAAAGAACTTGGTGTCACCCCCGAGCAAGTGACTCCCGAAGCCAAGTTTATCGAAGACCTTGGCGCAGACTCACTCGACACTGTCGAGCTGGTCATGGCGTTTGAGGATGAATTCGACATCCAAGTCCCAGACGAAGAAGCCGAGAAGCTTCTCGCCGTTGGCGACGTCAATCGTTACATCGAAGAGAACGGTTCTTAGTTCTCTGTTTAAATCCACCGCACGCTCTGCCTTGGCGGAAGCGTCCTTTCGAAAAAGCCTCCACTCATGGAGGCTTCTTTCGTTAGGGGAATGCTAGTGAGGTGGCGCGCAATCCGAACCTGTCGCGTTCGATGGCGAATGAGACCGGGACGCCTTGTTCTAACGCTTCTGGCGGCGCACTCGACATTTCTGCCGAGTCAAAGAAGAGGTCTCCATAGAGTTCATGCCTCAGATAACCGTATCCGCGGTCTGCCCGGTACCAAGTCGTGATTCCAGTAGGACTCTCGGTCGCGAAGTCTGCCACGTTCAGCGTAAGCGCGACATGTTGGCCGGTATCTAACAATTGGGCGATCCGGTTGTGCCCATGTTTTCGGGCGATTTCAAGGGCCGTCTCGCCAGCGACCGTCTTCGCATCGCGGTCACTGATGCCTAACAAGAAAGCGACTGCGTCGTAGTAGCCGATTTCCGTCATGAGATGAAGCACCGTCGTCCCTTGCTCGTCTTGCACCTTCGCATTGGCACCATGATAAAAGAGCAACTCGGCGGCTCTAGGAAACGTTTTGAACGCGCTGTCTAACGTCTCCACATGACAGGTTTCAAACCGGGCGCCGTTCTCAATGATCAACCAAAGACACTCGATCACTTGATCCTGAGGCGCACACCGCCGGCCTCCGTGACTCCATGCGCCGTCTATGACCGGCCGGCCTTGAACAAGTTCCGGTGTGTCTCGGATGGCTTGCTCCACGTTCTCTAGATTCCCGCAGAGCACGTCATGATAGAGCGCATCCGTAGGATCGGACGGACGATTGAATTTGTCTGGCATGCCCTTAGAGAAATCTTTCTCCAAATGCTTGTCAAAGAGAAAGAATTCTCTAAATTCGCTCGCATGGCACGAAAAGCCACCGATCAGCCGACGGAAGTCGAACTTCAGATTCTTCGCGTTCTTTGGGAAAAGGGCGCTAGCACGGTGCGCGAAGTGCACGAGGCCTTGGCGCTTCTCAAGGACACGGACTATGCCACCACGGTGAAGATGTTGGCCGTCATGTTGAGAAAAGGCCTCGTTACACGAGACGCATCAGTAAGGCCGCAGATCTATAAGGCCGCCGCCTCACAAACACGCACCCAGCAGTCCATGCTGCGCCATCTCATCCGGCGCGTTTATGACGGCTCCGCCACCAGCGTGGCCTTGCAAGCGCTCTCTGCCACGAAGAAAGCCTCGAAAGAAGATCTTCAGCGAATTCGTGAGTTGATTGATCGATTGGAGGAGGACGAATCATGATCGAGTTCATCGGCATCGCGCTCCTCCACTCGCTTTGGCAAATGACGTTGCTGGCCGCTTTCTACGCGGGACTGAATCGTGTGCTGAATCGTGATGCCGCCGGCTTACGTTATGGGTTAGGTTGTGTTACCCTCGTGGCTATGATTGTCATGCCCGTCATGACAGCCACTTGGCACGGGCAGGAAAGAAGCTCGCCAATGACATCCCCTAGCTCTTCGATGGATAGCGCGTTGACACCTGACAACGGGAGGAATGCCCTATCGGATGCGTCGCGCGGGAATCCGTCAATGCCAATGATGGCCGCGCAAACTCCCGCGAAGGGCCCACAGTCTGGCTGGTTCATGTGGAGTGTGGCGCTCTGGGCACTAGGCGTTCTAATCATGGTGTTGCGGCCATTGATAGGTTTGCACCGGTTGCGACAGATTCAGGCCGAAGCGACGTCGCGATTACCGGCCTACGTTTCCGGGCTCCTCCACCAATTGCAGACGGAGATGGGCATCAGCCGCTCCATTGCCCTTCTCCAATCACAGCGTCTGCACACGCCGTCGGTTTGCGGTCTCTTCAGACCCGTTCTACTTCTTCCCGCATCGATTCTAACCGGTCTTCCGCCTGAACAAATCCGCGCTCTGATCGCTCACGAACTCGCACACATCCGGCGGCACGATTTCTTGGTTAATCTCGTTCAGTTAGGCATCGAAACGGTGGCCTTCTATCATCCCGCCGTTTGGTGGGTCTCACGGCGCGTCAGGCAGGAACGTGAGAACTGTTGTGATGACGCCGTCATCCGCATATGCGGTCACCCGGCCAGTTATGCTGCCGCGTTGCTCGCCCTGGAGACGCGCCGTCAAGACTTAACCTTGGCGTTAGCCGCTGGAAGCGGATCGATACGTGATCGCATTGAGCGCTTGGCTACCAAGAGACGCGCGTCATCGCGACAGCACTCACGACTGATCATCCCGCTCGCCATCGTGATCAGCGTTCTTCTCTTCGCTCTCGGTGTGCGCAAGCATACCACCGGCACGTTTCTATCCACCGCTAAGGATTCCCAATCCTCCTCCACTTCACTCATTCCCCACAACCGAGCCTCGCTTATGACCGAAGACGCTTCATCTTCATCCGCCCTATCAAGCCATCCTTTCTGGATCGCGGTTGCTAACAATGACTTGGAGACAGCAAGACGTTTGTTAGAAGCCGATCCCACCCTGGCTTCCAGAGACTTCCGGCCTCCGGAAAAACAGGATCCTCACACCCACGGATTTCCCTTAGTGAAAGCGGCGGCCTCCGGGAATCAGGAAATGGTTAAGCTTCTGATAGAGTTCGGCGCCGATGTGAATGCGGCAAGCCCGCACGAAGAGCTACGCGAGTTTGGATCGCCCCTCGCCCTCGCCGTGGAAAGAAAGGACTATGAGATGGCGAATCTCTTGTTAGATTACGGAGCCAGTACGGATGCGCATGGTTACTGCGTGGCTTCGACCATGGATGACGTTTACGAGGATGCGCTAGAGGCCGGCGCCCCTCAGGAAATGGTTCGCAAGGGGTTTGAAAAATATCTGGGCCCGGCGAAGCAGGTCTCTGTTAGCGAAAACGCCCCCGCAGCAATCAAACTCTTCGATCGTTTCTTAAACGTCGGCGGCCAGCCCAGCATGGAATCGCTCGTTCGCTCCGGCTACAACGAGCTGGTGGAAGAACTCTTCCTCAAGGTTCCGGAAGAGCCCGGCACGCAACACGATCACCCTCACGGCACGGTCTTTCAAACGCTTTGCAACGCCGCCACCTGGTGTGGTTATCCGGACGTCATGGAGATCGCCATGCGCTGCTGCCCTAACTTGCACACACCCGAAACGGCGAAACGCGCCATCAGCCGTGCTTTAGTGAGTCACAACCGCGATGGCACGGTTGCCGACTATCATCGTCTCATAGAAGGGCAGCTCCGTTTGCTTCAGGAGCAAGGCGCCCTCGAAGCCACCATCGCGGATGGCTCGTTGCTTCCTTATCACTTGTTAGCCAGAGATTACCTGTGGCCCGGTTGGTATGGAAACGAGGAGAGCCCATCCTCCGTGCAAAGCATGATCGAACTCACCGATCTGTTTCATCAATACGGCTTCAATGATTTCAATCGCCAGCACCCAGAGAGTGGTTTGTCACCGTTAGGACAAGTGCAAGCGCGTGACAAGCATCCCGGACTCGACGGCTACGCCGCGTATTTGAAAGAGCAGGGTGCTAAGGCGGGCGACTCTTAAGGGGAAAGTTTCTCGTCTTTCTGCGAAAACTTCACGTTTCAGTCACTGTCTCGACCAGTGAGCCGCGCTTCTTCAAGGCCTGGATTCCTCGCAAACACTCCTTGGATGTCGTCATCTCCAGGAAGCACCAATCGGCCGCCAATGGATTTCGAAGGTGAAAGATAGGTCAGGGCTTGGTATTCGCCCGCAGCGAGCCTGCCTCGCAACTTCATCGTGCCGTTTTCCCAACGGTAGTTGTAGACGTTTCCCGATTGCTCCACGATCAATGTCAGAGCTTGGGAAACATTCGCCAAACCCCGTCACGGCCTCGTCTGATGGGACGATCGAACGTCCTCCGATCAAGCAATTCGCCTTCACCACTCGATCTGATCAGTTCAGGTGTCTCTGTTAGAAGTATCGCGTCGCCAGTCGCCCCTTCGAGCGTCATTCCTTGAATCTTCCCCAAGCCCTCGATCAAGCCAGCTGTGGGAAAAGTGAAATCTAACTCCGGTTCGGAACCAAACGAACTTTCAGTTAGCACGGCGCGATAGAAACCTCGGCCAAGCGCAAGCCGGACGAGGTCGCTGTCAGCGAAACGGGCAAGGCCTTGAGTCGCCACCGCATGCCAATGGCCGTCCATTGAGATAGATCGGGTGAGTGGTCCAAACGATAACGCGCGCCGGGCGCGGAAGGGAGTCGAAACGCCAAGCCGTTCCCGATGTGTTCCACGTTTGGAATAGGCAAGGGATCATTCTGCGAGGATCCGGTACAGGCCAAGGATAATGTGAGGGTGGCAGTGAGTAAAGGTAACCGATTCATCAGATGTGAGGTCATTCAGTGACCAAACTCTGAAGGCGTACCCGTGAAGAAAACGTGAAGGGCTCCTCAAGATGCAGTGAAAAGTGGAGGCGCCACTTACTTGGTGGATCGCGGAAAGAAGCGGTCCCAGACGCGCCAGATGGCCATGACGTCTAAGCGTTCCTCACGCTGATCCTTGGCATTGATCCAACGGATTTCCTCTTTGGAGGGGCGGACAATCAGATAGACCTTGTCAGAGTAGTTTCTCCAATCTTCGTAGTAGTCTTCATCGCGTTCGTTGGAGAGGCGCAAGAAAATCTTTTGGCCGCTCGGCTTACCTTCGCGATCCCGAAACTCGATCTCGGAATCGAGGCCATGACGTTTCTCTGGCAGAAGGCGAAAGATCTGATTGGCCTCGCCACAGATGGCCAAGAGGTGACCGATGAGAATCTGTTCTCGAGCTAACTTGTCGAGTCTTTCAGTGGCGATTCGATCCATACCTATCACTCTCTTGGCCACAGGGTCGGAAATTACTTGGCGTTCGATGCTATCAATGAGAGGGACGCGTTCGTCACAAGCCTGACAAAAGATAAAATCTTTTCCCGCTTCCAAGCGATGGCGCACAATGTGAATGTTGGTAACGGGTTCGAGACAGGCGGGGCATTTGTAGCGTCGGTCACGGGTGAATTTGCCCTTGGCGTGCTTCTGCAGGTGTTTGTGTACGTACTGGATGAAACTGATCCTATTCGCCTCGGTAACACTCTCATCGAAGAATATTTGGAAGGTGCCTTCGCCTTCACCGGTCTTGAGGAGGCGGAGACCAGCGACGCTGCCTTCAACGCGGTCGCTCCTGACTGTGAACTCCACGGCGTCTTTCCAAAGTTCTTTGTTAGAAAATTCTTTGCTATACCAGAGCCGAACTACAAGTGTGGTGTAAAGAGTTTGGGGCTCGCCAGTGAAGGTATAGGAGACAAAGATGTCAGGATCGCCTGGGAAGGACTTTTCTCGGCGGTATTGCGAGGGAAAGATCAGGTGATTCTTGCCATCGATCTCTTCCAGGATGCAGAGTGACTTCTCCAGGAAGGTTTGCACCAGGGCGCGGAGCATGAGACTTTCGTCAGGACGATTGAGCCGAGGATCGATCCCTGCCCAGTCGAAGTCCGGGCTGTAGAGATCCTCTTCCAGCACGCAGCCGATCTCATCCGTGTTGGCGCGGGCGGAGAGGATGACGCGAGAGGCGTAGCCATTGAGAAGTTCGGGGCGTAAGAGGACGAGATCGCCAAAGGCGAAGGGCATCGCTAGGCCGTGATTGGCTAGCAAGGTCACAGCCTCGCGCACGTCTTGTGGTTCAAACGCCTCCCTATGCATTCGCTGGCGCAGTCGCTGGACGAGGACATTGAAACGCAGGAGCTGAATCGAATCGAGTTCCTTCATGTCCAACACCGCGTTTCTGATCGCTGCTAGGAGCTTTGGCGTACTTGTAAATGGGAGACGGCTCCAAGGGATTTGTTGGGCAATGAGTTGTTTGAGTTCGGACACACCGTTTGCTTGCCGGTCAGAACAACTATCACCACGCATAGCGCTTGTTTCGATGTAGCCGAGGAAGCCATTTTCTTTAACAAAGTCCTTCACCTTTTTAGTGCTGATTCGAAGTGATCCGCAGTCGATACGGCTGGCGATGAGCAGTTTGTTTGGCTCGCGTTCCATGGCCTGCTCCAGAGCCTTGATCCAGTCAATAGCTTCGGAAAAGGGATCCTCACTCTGTGGGTTCACTAAGACAAGCGCTAGAGCTGTTTCCTCAAGGAAGAGTTGGTGAATTAGACGGTAATCTTCCTGGCCAGCCAAGTCCCAGAGCAGGGCCTCACGTTCCACGGTTTCGTCTTCGGCTATAGGAAGGTCGAGCCGCCATACATGCATACCATGGGTGGAATGGGTTTCTACGAAGCGGTCTTCAATGAGCCGGTACGCGAGACCGGATTTTCCGACCCCACTTTTGCCAAGAAGGACAATCTTGGCATTTGCATAGCGCTTCTGTTTGCCTCCGTCGGCAAACTCACGAGCTTCCTCTCCTAGTGTCCATTGCCGCATGACTGCATTGATTGCGGCGGAGAAGACGTCTTTCCCATTTGAACTCCAGGCTATACTAGTCACGCGAGACGAGTGGCCTCGAAGGGTGACCAGACATTCACCAGTTTCGATATCCCACAGCCTAACGGTATTGTCATCAGAGCCAGAGAGTGCACGCCTTCCCTCCGGACTCCAGGCCACAGTCCGGACTGAATCTGAATGGCCTTCGAAAGTGGCTAGACATTGGCCAGAGCTAGTCTCCCATAGCCTAACGGTTTTGTCATCAGAGCCGGAGAGGGCGCGTGTGCCATCGGGGCTCCAGGCCACAGTCCGGACTGAATCTAAATGGCCTTCGAAAGTGGCCAGACATTGGCCGGAGTCGGCCTCCCACACCTTAACGGTTTTGTCATCAGAGCCAGAGAGAGCGCGTGTGCCATCGGGGCTCCAGGCCACACTCCAAACAAATGACGAGTGGTCTTCGAGGATGGCAAGGCATCGGCCGCTTTCAATCTCCCAGAGCCTTGCGGTATTGTCATTTGAGCTGGACAGCACTCGTTTCCCATCTGGCGCCCATGCCACACTCATGACTGAATTAGAGTGGCCTTCGAGGGTAGCCAAGCATCGGCCGGAGTCGGTTTCCCAAATCCTAGCAGTCATGTCATTTGAGCCGGAGAGTAATTTTTTTCCATCCGGACTCCACGCCACGCTAAGAACGGAAGCGGAATGACCGGAAAGGGCGATTAGGCATTGGCCGCTTTTGACTCTCCAAATCCGAACGTCTTTGTCCTCAGAGCCCGAGATTATCAGTTTTCCGTTCGGACTCCAGGCAACGCTCAAAATAGAATCCGTGTGGCTTTCGAGAGCTGGCTGCCATTGACGGTTTTCGACCTTCCACAGTCTTATTGTCCTGTCTTCAGAACCCGAGAGGACTCGTTTCCCATCAGGGCTCCACGCCACGCTCATGACATAGAACGAGTGGCCTTGGAGGGTAGCCAGCAGCGGTTCATCGCGATTGATTTTCCATATCCTAACGGTTCTGTCTTCAGAACCGGAGATTACTCGTTCTCCATCCGGACTCCAAGCCACACTCCTGACGTAAGACGTGTGCTTTTCGAGAGTGGCTAGGCATCGGCCGCTGGCTATCTCCCATACCTTTAAGGTGTTGTCACAAGCGCCTGAGAGGACCCGTTCGCCATCTGGACTCCAGGCCACACTCAAAACGTATGACGTGTGGCCTTCGAGCGTGGCTAGGCATTGTCCGCTATCAATGCTCCATATTTTGACGGTTCTATCCTCTGAACCCGAGATAGCACGCTTACCATTTGGGCTCCACGCTACACTCCTCACACAGGACGTGTGATCATCAAAAGTAGCGATACATCGCCAGCTATCGATCTCCCATACCTTAACGGTTTTGTCAAGAGAGCCTGACAAAGCTCGTTTGCCTTCGGGGCTCCATGCTACGCTGGTGACAGAGTTAGAATGGTCTTCAAGGGTAGCCATGCATTGACCATTGGCTACCTCCCACACCCTAATGGTATTGTCAGAAGAACCTGATAGGGCTCGTTTGCCGTCGGGACTCCACGCTACGCTCATGACAGAATTTGAGTGGCCTTCGAGTGTAGCGATGCACCGACTGCTAGCGACCTCCCATACTCTAACAGTTTTATCGGTAGAGCCCGAGAGCACCAGTTTCCCACAGGGACTCCAGGCCACACTCATGACAGAACCCGCGTGGCCAAAAGAATAAATCTTCTTAAGAGAGGCGTGTTCCTTTTCCTCTCCTGGAGTTGGTTCGGGATTGTCCCAAACAGCCTCAATCAATTGCTCTAGCGCTCGCTCGCTGGCGTTCCGCCAATCGAGGTACTTGAAGCGCTGCACCGTCTCGGGAATCTCGCAGTCTTCCAGAAGTAGGGGGAGAAAGCGGCGTTCTTTATTGGTAGGATCCCGAAAGGCTGCGGTGCTACGCTCGGCGCTGACCCAGTCAGACTCGAAAGCGGCTTGAGACATGGCTAGGACCACACAGCGTGACTGCTCCAAGCCTTTCTCAATGGCGAGATTAATGTCTTCGCCAGGGGCGATGGACCATTCGTCAAACCACACCTTGAATCCCGCGTCCCGCAAGCGCCCCGCTAGGGCACGCACGACTGGCTTGTCACTGGAATGGTGACTGAGGAAGACGTCGTGATCGTAGTTTGGCATTTTCTATAGAAACCACTAATGGACACTAATGAAACACTAATATGGCATGAGTGAACTGTGGATGGAATCATTGTTCACTATCAGCGTCGATTAGTGGTTCGATTTCTTCCGGTTCCTCAACGTCCTCACGAATCTCCTCCGGTTCTTTCTGCTCTCGTTTGTCTTTGAAGAACAAACTCATCAACACAGGGCACAACACTAATGTCAGGACGGTTCCAAACCCTAACCCGAACATCATGGCGTTGGCCATGGATTGCCACATGCCGCCGCCGGAGATGGCCAAGGGCATCAGACCGATGATGGTGGTGATCGTGGTCATGATGATGGGCCGCAGGCGGGACTTGGCGGCGGTGATGATGGCTTCATTTACTAACAAACCGCCTTCGCGTTGGGTATCCACTTCATCAATGAGAAGGATGGCGTTGTTCACGATGATGCCTAACAAGGCGATGATGCCTAGCAAGGTCATGAAGCCGAAGGAAGACCCCGTGAGGAGAAGGCCCGGCGTGATGCCGCAGAGCATGGGCGGGATGGTCATGAGGATGATGCCGAAGCGCCGGATGCTATTGAACTGAGCGATGAGGATCATGGCCAGGATGCCGAAGGAGATGGGCATGACGCCGGCGAGGCTGGCTTGCGACTCGGCGCTCTCTTCCTGTTCGCCCCCGTACTCGATGCGGTAGCCATTGGGAAAAGTTTCTTCCAATTTCGCCAAACGCGGTTGAATCTCTGCTAACACTTCACTGGCGAAACGGCCTCGCACATCCGCTTTGATGGTCATGGTGCGGATGGTGTCCTCGTGCACGATGGATCCGGGTTGATAGTCGATCGAGACATCAGCCACTTGGCTCAGAGGCACGGCGCCGGCCACGGAACCGTAGACGGGAATGTCCCGGATGCGTTCCGGGTGCTCGCGGAAATCTTCACGACTGCGCACCACCACGGGAATGGCTTTTTCATCCTCGCGATAGAGCGTCGCGGTTTCGCCTTGGTATTGAGTGTTGAGCGCGAGCGCCACGGATTGCGTGCTCAATCCCAAACGGCTCGTCTTCACCAGATCGGGATTGACGGTGACTTGTTTCACCCACGCGCCCCAATCGTCCCGCACATCGATCACTCCTGACACTTGCTCCATCTCTGTCTGAATCTCACGGCGGAATTGATAGAGTTTCTCCATGTCTTTGCCGTAGAGACGGATCTGAATCGGCGCGCCGACGGGCGGACCGGTCTCTAGCGCTTTCACAGTAACTCGCGCATCGGGGAAGGTCTGTCGCGCATGCGAGGCCATGGAATCCATGAGCCGCTTCACATCCTCCGGTTTGCCGGATTTGGTTAAAACGTTAAGGAAAGCATAGTTAGGATTCGCTTTCTCAGGAGAGAGGGACAAATACCAACGCGGACCGCCATTGCCCACCCAAACCGCAACGTTTCGCAGCTTGTCGCCATGCGTTTGCATGAGCCACGCTTCCAGTTTTTCCACCTGAGTTTCCGTCTCCAGAATATCGCGGCCCAGGGGTAGGGAAAAGTCGGCAATGAATTGTCCGCGTTCGTTTGGTGGAAAGAAGATATTGGGGACAAACTTGAAAGCCCAACCCGCGAGGGCGGTAAGCATAAAGATGGCCACCGGAACCACCCAACGTAACCGCAAAGCCAAGCGCAAGAAACGTTCGTAAGGCCTGCCAAAGCGCTCTAGAGTTCGTCCGATGAAGGTTTCGCGTTTGAGTGGTTTGAGAAAGTGATAACAGAACAACGGAATGATCGTGAGCGACAGGGCCCAGGACGCGAGGAGGGTGATGGTCACCACGGCGAAGAGGCTGTAGGTGAATTCGCTCGTGCCACCAGGCGCCAAGGCTACCGGTGAAAAGGCAGCAATGGTGGTTCCGCTAGCGGCGAGAAGCGGGATCATGAGATTCTTCACCGCTCCAGTACACGCCTCGAAACGATCCTCACCTTGTCCCAACCGGACCAGGATCTGTTCGCTCACCACCACGGCGTTGTCGACTAAAAGACCCAGTGCGATGATGAGCGCGGCGATGGACATCATTTCCAACTGCACCCCCACTGAGGGCATGGCGGCGAAGCAGAGGAAGATGGCCGAAGGCACTAGCACCCCCACCACAAGCGAGATACGAACCCCTGCAAAGAGCAGCATCACCAGCACGACGAAGAAGAACGCTTGCCCCAGATTGACCAAGAAATCGCGAATGGATTTGGCGACATATTCCGGTTGGTAGAAGACTTGCTCGATCTCCAACCCGATCGGAAGCGAGTGACGAACTTTGGCGATCTCCGCCTCTATGGCTTCACCGATCTCGGTGACCACACCGCCTTTCACCATCGATACGGCGACGGTGATGACCCGTTCGCCATTGAACCGGGCGATACCTGATGGCGGATCCTCATAAGCCCGCCGAATGGTGGCGAAATCCTTAAGCATCACCGAGCCGATGACTTCCCCGGTGTCGCTTTGCAGAGAGAAACGCAACGACTCGAGTTCCTCTAGATTCTCGAACTCACCTAGCGTTGCCACCGTGAGCCGTTCATTGCCGACTGTCACCGCTCCACTGGACACAATCGCATTCTGACTAGCTAATTGTTGAGCAATACCGGTAGGTGTGAAGCCCAAGGTCGCGAGCTGATTGCTAGAGAACTCAACATAGATATTCTCCTCTTGCACGCCATGAAACTCCACCCGCGCTACGCCCTCCACGGCCAGGAGATCATCACGCACGTCTTCGGCATAATCTAACAACTCGCGATTCGTAAACCCATCGCCCGTGATGGCGTAAATGTAGGGAAAAATATCAGCGAAATCATCATCGTAGAAAACGGGCGAGCCGGCGCCTTGCGGAAGGGAAACGGCGTTCACTTTGTTGCGCACCCGTTGCCAGATTGGCGTGAGATCGAAGTATTCTTCTTCCACCTCCAACTCCACGATGGAGACGCCGTTCTTGGACGTCGACGACACCGTCTTCATCTCCGCCATTTGCCGGATGGCTTGCTCGATGGGCTCGGAAACTTGTTGCTCCACCTGTATGGAAGAACGCCCGGGAAACGCCGTGACTACTTGCGCGTTGCGAATGGTGAACTCGGGATATTCCAGTCTCCCAATAGTGAAAAACGTGTGTAGGCCAAAGCCTAACAAAGCCAGGTAGAGCACGATCGCCGTGCGCGTGTACTTCAACGTGAAGGCGGCCGGATTCATCAGCCTACTCTGGCAATTTCACCGTTTGACCATGCTTGAGACGATGGACGCCCCGGGTCACCACTCGCTGACCCGCTTCAAGGCCATCAAGGATCTCCATTTGGCCGCCCGCTCTGAGTTCTCCCAAGGACACGGGCGTTTTCGCGACCTTTCCATTCGTGCTTGAGGTGCTTGTGAGGGTCCACACATAGGGTTTGTCTTCCACACCACTGACCACGGCTGCGGCTTCTACTAACATCACGTTGCCTCGCGGGTTGGAGAATGCCATACGCGCTTCCGCGTCCATGCCGCCGCGGATCTCCGGTGGAGTTTCGGTGAGATCGAGGTTCACCAGATAGGTACCATTGGGAGAAGCTTGCGGAGAGATTTTCCGGACCGTGGCGGGCACGCCCTTGATGGAAACGGTTTGAATCGTCACTGACGCTGCCATGCCCACCTGAACTTGGGCGATCACTTCCGCCGGCACACCGATATCCAGCCGCATGGCGCCCTCACCTTGAATGGCGAGCACCGGCGTCCCCTGGGCGACGACGCTTTGCACGTCGTTGATGAGTTCCTCAATCACGCCGTCGTAGGGCATCGTTAGGGTGCCGTCCGCAACCTTCTTCTGAGCCACTTGCAAGGCCGCCGCCGCAGCGCGTTGTGTGGCGATCGCAGCGTCCAGCTGGGCTTTGCTCGCATTATTCGTGGCGTAAAGTTGATCCGTGCGTTTGAGCTCTTCGTTAGCCTGCAGTGCCTCGGCTTCGGCCCGGCTGAGATCCGCTTGGAAATTAGCCACATCGAGTTGAGCTAGCACGGCCCCTTTCTCATAGCGACGCCCTTCCACCGCCAGCATCTGTGTGATACGCCCCGGCACTTCGAACCCTAACGTCGCCAGCCCCGAGGCTTTGAGCACGCCCGTGAAGGTCCTGGTCTCGGTGCCGTGAACCTCGGACACCTCTTGAAAGATGACAGGCCGTGGAGGTTCTGTTAGATTGGTTGGTTTCTTCGAACAAGCAGCTAGAAGGACCGCGCTGATAGCTGCCGCGAATGGCACGCCCGTCGTATTGGTGGCGTCTCGCCGCCATTGTCCGCTGGGACCTCGATGTGTTCGGCGGCGACACGCCACCGCTGCCGTGCTGACGCACGCAAGTCTCCGAACGAATGGGATTGGTTTCTCTCTCACAAATCTCATTTCTTCTGCAAATAAGTCTCTAACTGTTTCACCCAGGCAGCCTGCTCTTCCGGCGTCTTGGAGAATTGAAACCAAGCCATCGATCTCTGGATGGATATGACATCCTTGAGATATTGATAGACAGCACTCGCTTCGCCTTTTCTCTCTTGAATGAGCTGGCTTTGCGCATCGAGCAAATCCAGAATGGAGGCGGCACCTAGCGAGTACTTGGCCTTCACGGAGTCGTAATTCTTCCGGGAGGCGGCCAGGGATTCTCTTCGTAAACGGAGCGCGGGATGGCTCGCGGAGGCATTGTAGATGCCTGCTAGGGCGCGTTGTTCCACCAAGTAAAGCGCTTTGTCGCGCTGAGCAGAGAGCTGGGTCATGACCGACTTGATGCGTTCGATCTCCGTTTTCCGTTGGCCTCCTTGGAAGAAGGGAATGGTGAAGCCCACGCCGACCGTCCAATCCGCTTGGTCATCGAACTCGCGATCAAGCTCTGTCATCGTTTGTTGCAAACTAGCTGTCAAACGCACTTCCGGCAGAAAGTTCCGGCGGCCGCGTTCGGCCAAGAGAATGCCTTGAGCTTTGAAGCTGCTTTCCAAGGCCTTCAACTCCGGAGCGCGCAGCACGGCCTGTACTCTCACGAATTCGCCATATTTCAGCCACTCGTTCAGATTCGTTAGGAGGGATCTTAGCGACTCGCTCATGAAGTAGAAATCGTCGTCCTCTAGGTCGATGTCTTGCAATGCCCAACTCTTGGTACGGGGTTCGCCCAAGGTCACATTGAGTGCCACTCTTGCATTCTCCCGATCAGAATCGCTTTGAATCAACTGGGATTTCGCTTGGGCCAACAAGGCCTCCCAGCGAAAGACTTCCGAGGGTTCGGCGGCGCGGATGTTGCTCCGCGTCTTAGCGAGATTGAGGTTCTGTATGGAAAGTGTCACGTTCTCTTGCTCGATGCCGTAGAGCGCCTCGGCCAATAAGGCGTCTAGGTATGCCAGCCCGGCGGATTCGATGGCATCTAGCCTAACGGAATCTAAATCATGCTTAGTCGATTCTTCCACCCGCTTCTGAGCGCGAATCTGGCTGGTTAGGCGATCGCTGTAGAGCAGTTGGCTCACTTCTGCGCCAAGCGATAAGGTGTCGGTATTGGCTTGGGCGAAGGGATTGATGCGATTGGCCGTGCCTTGGCGAGCCGCCTGGCCATTGGCGCTTACTTGCGGCCACCAGCTGGTGCGTAGACTGCGCGTCTCCCAATAAGAAGCTAACAATCGCGCCTCCGCCACGCGTTTGTCGACGTTTCGCTCGGCGGCGATTCCCATGGCCTGTTCCAAGTTCAAATCACCGTCACGCACTTGAATGGTGTCGATCCCTAACAACTCTGCGGAAAGGAGTGTGTCATAATCCGGTGACCAGCCAATTTTCTGGGCGGTCACCATGTTCACCCGCAAGCGGTCGCTGCTATTCAGGTAGACCGGCAAGAGTGTGGTGGGAATGCCAGACAACACTTGGTGAAGATTCAAGGCCATGCGTCGATAAAGCGCTTGGCTCATGCTGGGAGAGAGACCGGCCAAGGCGCCATGTTCCACATCCGTCCAACCGATCATGGAGAACGCCATGACGTGGCGTGCCGCGAGCAGGCCAAAGAGCTTGCGGCGTTCCTTGTGGGGCAGCGAGGGGATGATGGGCACGTAAACCGCCTTCGCGGCTTTTGGGAGGGCGGCTAAGCATGAAGCCGCCGTGCTACCGACGGGGATCAGCACCACATCCACTCCTAACTCTTGCTCCAATGCCGTCACGCGCGGTCCCACATCTTCCGCTAGTGATTGCACCACGGCGCGATCGACAAAGGTGTAGAGAACGTTCTCGCCTGACAAACGCGCCAATTCGCCGAGATCAGCGGGAATGCGCCGTGGCTCTAAGACAAAGGTCAGGTTCGGCCGGCTCGACGTGCCCACATCGGAAACGCCGTCTTTGGTAAAGTTGGAGAACTCAATGGCGCCGGCGACGATGGGTTTCGTTCGTGACGCCTCAGGCAACTTCTGCGCTTCAAACGACGCGATGATTCCGGCAGTGTAAATGACATCCACGCGCGGGTCATCCAAGGCCCGGCGAATCATGCTGGGGACAGCCCCCGCGTTGCCCTGTGCATTGAAGTCATGGAGAAGCTGAAACTCGTATTGGCCATCTGCAAGGGTCGCGAGTTCGCCCTCAAACCCGCTGACAATATCGTTGAAAAACTCGGAATCGCCATCGCGCACCACGGCGATGTGTTTCACGTTCTGGCCGGGTGAAACCGTCAGGAAAAAAACGGCCAAGATCGATTGAAGGCAAATCGGTTTCATTGCGCTAGAGCCCATGCAGCCTCTATGGCGCAGGTCTCCCAGGTCAACTCCAATCCTTTAGATGGGAGTCAAAGCCTTGAACTTTGGTCAGCCAACCCAAATACGATCGTTCTGCGCACGGACGAACCATCCATCAACACCCTTGCGGGGCATCTTGCAGGGAAAGGGGCCTTTCCGCGCACTGAATGATGCAGTTCGGTTAATGTTAGTCGGATTTTATTTGGTTTGGCTGTTCTAGAGGCCCACGAATCTCGGCGACAGGAATGTTGCCGTTACTTGGCTTTGTTAGTATTCCATCCATCGATTCAATTCTGATGCACGACAAGTTTAACAGTTTCGATATTTGTCGTTCATGCTCACGCCCGCTTTGATCATGGGCAGGATTTTGACAATGCGTTTCTCTTTCGTTTCGGCGCGTTTCGCTTGGACGATATAGTCCGCAAACTCGCGTTGCTTTCCTTTAGTCAAGGCGGCAAACGCCTCGGTTAGCTTGCGTTTGGTTAAGGCGGCTTGGAGTTCTTCCGGAACCGTAACCGGTTTGTTCCGATCGGCTTTCACCACTTTTCCCTGGCGCTGATTCTCGATGGCTTCTTTCACGTATTCCTTCACCTGGGCGACCTTCACTTCGCGAATGCTCGCAAATCGCCATTGTCTCAAGGCCTTGGTTTTCCCTTCCTGCGCATTGATAAGGATTTTGTCAGGATCGCTAAGGAAGACGCCTTGGTGAAACCACAAACCCGCGTATTCTTTGAACGCACCCATACCGACAACGATCTTACCGTTCAATGTGTAGGCGGGTGCGCCCCATTTGATCGTTTCTTCAAGCTCCGTCGCCACGAGAACCTTGCGGAGCTTTTCCAGCAACGGCGCCCACGTTTCATGATTTTTGATATAGGCTTCGACGGATGCCGCTCGCTTCATTTTCTATCCGTTAGTTTATTGCTTCTCCAGAGTCTGCACCATCTCCAAGGATTTTTGAATGAAGATTTCTCCCGTATGCTCGCCTAGACAGGTGCGCGAAATATAATCATAGCGTTTGAAGCTATTCCAATCGACCTTGGTGAGGATGTAGCCAAACGCGTCATTAGTCAGCCCGAAGAGTAGTTGATGTTCACCACCCATCTTTCGCTTTAAATAATAGCCGATATTGGGAAGCGCTTCGCCGGGAATGGTTAAAATACGTGCACTACCAAGCTCGATGAGATTGACTTGCGTGGTGACGCTCCCGTCTTCTGCAATCGGATGTTTCAGTGGCGATACTTGAATGATCTGCCTTAGCAGTGGGGAATCGATTGGAAATCGAACGGCTCGCGTGTGACAACGAAGTATAGACTCCGTCTGATAAGGCGCCTCACGGGCAATGCGCATAGCTTCGCGACCCAACTGCTCCCCGATTCGCCGGCACTCCTCCCAAGTTTGTTCGTGCTCGCCATCCGGCCGTCGCACATCGGCGGTGACCATGCCTCCAAGGGCCCCATTGACAAATAGGGCCATTCCTCCCGTATCTGCTTCGATCCTTTCCCAAAGCGGCCCGATCAGATCCGGACTCACGACGCCCTGTTTCGGTCCCAAGACCTCGGGATGAATAGCATAATTGACCAAGGTGCCAACGATTCTATCATCATCGCCAACGGCTTGGATGACACTGCAACGCGGATCGTAGAGTTCATCAGCATAATAATTAAAAGCGATTTTTCCCTTCGCTTCATCCGTTCCGATTTTTATACGAGCCGGAGCTAAGGAACGCACGGCTTCATTAATCGCTTCAGCTGTGAGCGCACAAACGCGATCAAGATACTTCAAATCACAACCGGGCTCACCATCTTCTCCTGGGAAACCATAACAATCCGGAGCGCTATGGGTATGACTGGCTCCAATGAGAATGTGTTTGGGCGGGATCTCTGGAACCAGCGCGCGCACTTTGTCGCAAAGAACCGCGGGGAATCCCAAGAAATCCACGGCGACAAACGCGATCCGCGTTTCACCTTGCTCAATGACCATGGCCCGCGAGTAAAGATCGCCCAATTTCTTCATGGCTGGGCGGCTGGGCCCGATGCCTCCCGATACAGGCAATAACGGCTCCGGGGTCACCACGCGTTTCCCTACACCGACACGCCACTGGGCCTGACAAAGAACCGTCGTGCTTAGAAGAAAGACAATAACGTAACGCATCATGTTTCTATTCGCTGCCGGTGACTTTCAATCGCACTCCTGATAGGTCATTCTCGATGGGAAGGCGCACTCGAGCCGATCCGTTATCCACTTCTGTGGTGATCCCTTCCATCGTACTCCAATTCTCGAAATCTCCCGATACCTCGATGGTAATCTGAACGCCTGTTCGGTTGTCGAGATGGGGATAACGCAGCTCCACAAAGTGTCCCGATTCATCATCATATCGCGTCACGCTCAATAAGGCCGGCTCCCCTTTGTTTGGATCACCTCCCAAGATAAACTCAATCAAATTGAAATGATCATCTGCATCGGGATTTCCAAGAGGTCCAGAAATTGAGATATCTTCAAGGGCGTCTTCAGAAAATTGGGTCAACGTCCATTCATCGTACGTCATTCCCGTTTCAGGCACCGTTTCGAAAGTGCCGGGAGTCCCGCCAATTTCGCGACTTGCCGTCCATTGCGACGCCTCGCCTAAATCTCCGCCGGGGATTAATGAATAGCCTTCACCGTCGGCGCTTTGAGGCCATTCTTCACTATCATCATATCGGAACGAAAGAATTTCCGAGCCATCCGCCTCTGAAAGGGTGATTCGCTCACCGCCGTTAGCCAATTGTGTTCCTCCTTCAAAAGTGCCGGCGAGGGGGAGACCGTCTCCATACCGCATGCGCATCGCGTCAGCATTCTTGACGACTAATAATGATTCGCCAGGCCCCAATTCCTTGATAGCGGCATTGGTGAAATCAAAGGTGATGCCGTTGGTAAAGGCCACCCCATTCAGGGCGATGCGTTGGGTGGTCGGATTGGAAAGTTCGATATATTCGAAATCGCTTCGTGTGATGAATCCCGCCTCGCGTTCTTCATCACTCGGCGCCGCCGGATGATAATGGAGTTCACTAACGATCACGTCGCACGAAGAACCGAAATCCCCGACTTGAAATACGGCCTCCACCAAAGGACTCCATTCACCGGTCAATAAGAACGGATTGGCCTTGCTCAAGAGGCGCGTGCGAATGGTGACCGTGTTTGTCAACGGGAGTCCTTCGCTTTCGATCTCATAGCGCATCGCTGTGGGCGCGATATCACCACCCAATAACCGGGGATCGGTACCATCGATGGTATAATAAATGGTCTCTGAATTGGGCTTGAATTTCTCGGGCGGAACAATCTTCGCCATGTAACCAGTGGGAACCTGCCCTCCGTGCTGCTCGAAGGACGGTGGCGCTTGATCAGTAAACATATCCTCATTTAACAACTCGTTGATAATCGCGAAGGCGTTGCTCCGGTCATGCGTGGCCGGGATGTAGTGATTGATCACATTATCCCGCTCCACGACCCACGAATCTTCCCTGGTGAAATAATGCTGCGGGCCGTGTGGTGCCGGCGGATACTGCAAATCGTTAATGGCATCAGGGCTGGAAGGTTGTTGCACGTTATTGCCGTAAGGAGTGCTCGCTTGGGTGTCGCCCCAGCGGGCGGATTCCGCCACGATGGCTTTATCGATCATATCCGCGATGCGCCGGTAACGTTCCTGTGAGGCTTCCACGGAAAGCGCGCCTCCATTGAAGAGGTGTTTCTGCACCCGGTCGGTGAAGAGCTGCTGGAACTCGGAACTCCGGCGCAATTGTTGAAACAAGCCACCGGGACGGTTGCCTTCGTTGGAGCCATATTTGCGTATATTAAAATTATCCAACACGATCTCCTGATCCCAGACATAAAACTGGAAGGGGCCCTCCGTTGCACGATTGCGTATGGCGTGGCCATTTTGATGCGGCCAATCCTCGGCATCGGCGTAAAAATGCAGCAACATGTAGTCAGCGAAATTCTCGAGATCGATGGCAGCTTGCAGTTCGCGATAGTTGTCTAAGTCGGATAAATTCTGACGGGAAAGTGCGTGCATGGCGTTCCAGCCGGCCATGGTGCCATCCAACGCTTCGACGAAATTGGTGATCACATCATAATGTTCGGGTTCTCCTCCAAGATGCAGGCTCAGCATCTCCGCGGTCACCTTTTCAGTAGGATTAAAAACGCCCCAGTAGAGCCCATTGACATAGAGATGCATGAAATTGCCATAGGTGGCATGATGCCCCATGTCGCGTAGGGACTCTTTCATCCACACATCGCGAATGTACTGAGAGTCATTAGGCCGGTAGCGTCCCGGCGCCCAACTCACCAAACCCCAACTATCGGTAAAGCAAGCGCGAAGAATAATCTTATTAAACTCGCTCACGGGTGAATCCGGAAATAAGGGGAACCTGAGCCTCGAAACGCCATATTGGCTCTTAAAAGATATGCGCATGGAGTGCTTCTGCATGCGCCATGGACGCCGGCTGGAGTTGCCATGAATTTCAATCCCACAATTTTCTTGGAATCCCTTGGTGCCATCGGGGTAAATCAACTCTAACGAACACGCGCGCTCATAAGCGGCCCGGTTCGATGGGTTGGGGTTGGTGTAAATTCCGTCTGAACCGATGAAGTCTTCGTGATTCATCACCACCGATAAAGTGGGAATATCAAGAAGCGCCTCACGAATGCTGTATCCGGGAAGCGTGTTATTCACAACCCGAGGATCCATCTCATAATCGGCTACGACACGGCCGGGCACTTCGCCACGCGTGTCGCGTCCCCAATCCTCCGGCCAGCCCTCAGGTTGCTCCGGTTGTTTCGCCACGTCATCGACAAAGATATAAGTGTGCGTATCGATATTCGTCGGTTCAAAACCCGCTTTATACGCGAACGCGCGAATAGTTGATGTCGTATCGATATTAATAGGTCCTTCGTAGACCGTGCCGGTCGGAGGCGTGAAAAGCGTGCCACGCTTCGGCTCATCGCCATTTAAAGTATAAAGAATCGTCGCGTCTTCGGTCTCCGTGGTGAGCTCAACTTGAAATGATTCGTCATAAAAACCGCGGTCGACAGAGAATTGGGTATCCGCGACAAAGCCACTAATACTGGCTCCGTTCACCTTGCCTAAACTGGGCGATTTGAAATAGCCAAGCTTCCCGGTATTGTCGGTTCCGTAAGAAACGTCGGTTTCCTGGAAGGGATAACCCGAGATTTCTGATATCACCGTCACGCCGTCGGAGGCAATCAATCCTAGATAGCCCTCTGCATCTCTGGCCAAACGAAAGCTGGTGTGTAGTTCGTGAGCGCTTTCTTCACTATTCGCCCCAGAAGCCCTCACGATTAGGTATTCGCCCGCGTTGATGATGGTGTCTGGAAAGACCCACTTGGTTTCTCCTTCTTCATCGGTCAAATAAGCGCCTTTTAATTGGATGGGTTGATCACCAGGATTGTGCAACTCGATCCAATCCGTGTAATTCCCTTCGCTATCGGCTGATGCTTTATCATTAGAGGCCATGAATTCCGAAATCACGATGCCGCTCGCATCAGTTGATGCCGGTGTGTTATCGGGATTGCCATTGCCTCCCCCATTGTTTCCCGTTTCTCCGATCACCTGCAACGGCGTCTCCCCGGCGGCAAGCCTTTGCGCCGCCGACGCGTCAAGTGCACCTTCCCAGACGGCCACATCATCAATGATACCCGTGAACCAGTGCGAATCCCCTGACATCCGGCGAATCCCACCAATTGAGGTGATATCCACGTCGAGTCCCGATGCGGGTTCGAACGTCGTTTGATCCGCGACACCATCGATGTAAAGCGTTGCCACATTGGCTTCCTGCGCCCAGACCAAGTGACGCCAGGTGTCATCAAATAAATCATTTGCCGATAGAAGATGATTGGACCCCGGCCGAATGAAGATATCGACCACATCGCTACCGGCATTGCGGTCGGTGCCTATATTAAATAATGGCGAGTTATCGGCACTGCTTCCTTCAGAAAAAATCCGCAGATCTCTTTGCCCCGTCCCTTTGCCCTTGACCCAGAGGCTCACTGAGAAGGCGTCGTACTGGTTGACTGGTAGCGCATCTCCCGCGCTATGTTCCCGCACTAACAGTGTCTCGCGTCCGGCATCAAACTGAAAGGCCTTGCCCAATCGGCCGTCGACAAGGTGCGCCGGTTCCAAGTTGACTAGCTCTAACGAATAGGTCCTTTGAACGTCCGGCGTCGTGCCATTGGCAGCCTCATCCAACGGCCAGTAAGCCACGAGTTCAGGCATCGCCAGGGCAGGCGACCACACGAACACGAAGAGCGTGCTAAGTAGGGGAAGAAATCGGGAGTACATAGGCGTATCTTATCCAGGGTGTATCGGAGTGTCGACCACCTCTCCCGGCTGAAAGGAAATTCTGGCGGAGGGCACCCTATTCGAGGTAGGAGAGACCCATGAAATCGTTGTACGCTGCCCTGTGCCTCTTCCCGCTCTGTGTCTCCGCGGATGAATCTGCCAAGACCTTCAAGGAATCACCCGTCGCGGTCGAAGACGCCACGCTCAAACTCGCCAAGGAGGACTACAAGTTCACGGAAGGTCCTGCCGTCGACGCCTCAGGGAACATCTATTTCACCGATCAACCCAATGACCGGATTCTCTTGTGGGACGCGAAGACGAAAGAGGTGAGTACCTTTCTCCAACCTTGTGGCCGCTCGAACGGGCTCTTTGTCGACCCTGATGGGATTCTGCTAGCATGCGCCGATGAAGCGAATGAACTGTGGGCAATCGATGTGAAGACCAAGAAGCATAAGGTGCTGGTCGCCACCTATCAAGGCAAGCGTCTCAATGGTCCGAACGATGTGTGGCCTCACCCTAACGGAGGCCTCTATTTCACCGACCCCTTTTACAAACGGCCCTATTGGAAACATGAGAAGTCTGAGCAAGACGGACAGCACGTTTACTATTTACCCAAGGGCGCCAACGAAGCCATTCGCGTAACGGAAGATCTCGTTCAGCCTAACGGAATCATTGGCGATGCCAAACAATCGCTTCTCTACGTCGCCGACATTGGCGACAAGAAAACCTACGCATATCGCTTTCAAAGTGATGGCTCGCTAACCAACAGAACGCTTTTGATCGAAATGGGCTCCGACGGCATGACGCTCGATGATCAAGGAAATCTCTATCTCACGGGCAAAGGCGTCACGGTGGTGAATCCGAAAGGCGAGAAGATTGAGCATATTCCCGTTCCGGAAGGCTGGACGGCCAATGTCTGCTTTGGCGGCACAGACGGCAAGACGCTGTTTATCACGGCGATGGATAGTGTTTACACCTTGGCCATGAAAGTCGCAGGCCTTGGGTTTCAAAAGGCTTCACCATAAGACCACTCCAAATACCGCACAGCCCAGCACCACGAACCACGGCGGCCATTTCCAAGCCATGAGGGCGACCAGGGCGCCGAGAGCAAGGCTAAAGTGTGAGGCATTCTTGATGCCACTGGTCCAGACGGGATCATAGAGCGCGGCGAGTAATAGGCCCACGACGGCGGCATTGACGCCGGTCAACGCGGACTGGATGCGGACATGTTGTCTGAGCCGGTCCCAGAACGGCAGCGCGCCGATGACTAAGAGGAAGGACGGAATAAAGATTGCAATCAAGCAAAGACCTCCGCCTAACCAACCGCTCGGGGCGGATGTTAGAGACGCTCCGAGGAAAGCGCTAAAGGTAAAGAGAGGACCGGGAACCGCTTGAGCCGCACCGTAGCCGGCGAGGAAGGTTTCCTCATCCACCCAACCTGGAGGCACGACTTCCGACTGTAACAGAGGAAGCACCACATGCCCGCCACCGAAGACGAGAGATCCGGACCGATAGAATGAATCGAAGAGCGCCAGGCTCTGGCTTGAACTGAATGAAGCGACGAATGGCAGGGCCACCAACAAGACCGCAAACAAAGCGAGGGCCGTCATGGCCAAGGGGAGCGAGATTCGCACTCCCAGTGGCGTTGCCTTTTCACCGGCAGTCGATTTGAAGATTACCATCCCTATCAAAGCGCCCACCGCGATGACGCCAATTTGGCCAAACGCCGTGGGCCAGGACAGGACCACACAAGCGGCCGCAGCACCCAATGTGACGCGGGCTCTGTCAGGACAAAGACTGCGTGCCATGCCCCACACGGCTTGAGCGACGACCGCCACGGCCACCACTTTGAGACCTTGTAAGAGTCCGGAAGGCAATTGATCGCTCCACGCCTGGATCCCCAATGCAAACAAGATCAATGCGAGCGCAGATGGTAGCGTGAAGCCTGTCCATGCCGCGAATGCCCCTAACATTCCGCCGCGAGAAAGTCCCACACCGAGCCCCACCTGACTACTGGCCGGTCCGGGAAGAAACTGACAGAGCGCGACGAGGTCCGCATAACTTCTTTCGCTAAGCCAGCGACGCCGCGTTACGAACTCTTCCCGAAAGTAACCCAGGTGCGCCACAGGCCCGCCAAAGGAAGTCAACCCAAGACGCAGGAAGATGAGAAACAGAGTGAGTAGTGATTCTCTTGGAGATTCTTGTGCGTCGACATAGGGAGACTCGTTCATGACGAATTGAGATTGGTGAGCACGGTGCCCGTTGTTAGAAACGCTTGGTTATGAAACCTGCTTCTTGGATCAAATCCGTATTCTGGGCCAGCGCCATTTACGATCTCGTTCTCGGGTTGGCTTTTCTCTTTGGCGGGCGAGCGCTCTTTGCCCAGTTCCATGTCACGCCGCCCAATCACGACGGTTACATCCAATTCCCGGCCCTCTTGCTCATCATCTTCGGGATCATGTTTGCCAGGATCGCCATGGACCCTATCAAAAACCGCGAATGCATGCTCTACGGGATCGGGCTTAAGATCGCTTATTCGGGCGTTGTCCTTTTTCACCAATTCACTGGAGGCATCCCGTCCATGTGGCTCCCCTTTGCCTACATCGACTTGGTGTTTATCTTCGCCTTTGCCATGGCGTGGCGCAGGACGGCCGCTTAAGTGCTTACTTTTCCAGAAGTTGACCCATGAGGTCACATCGCCGGAAACATCGATCCCGGAGGGCGATGCTCTGCTATCGCCGAGTTTCTGAAATAGGTGTTAATTTCCACCCTGTGATTGTAGAATTTGGCCGAAAATGGCCGAATTGTGATCGTAGATTGGCACTGTCGCGCCGATCGATGGCAGTGCCGTCCCCGCCGATGCCGGATGGCGCCACGCCCAACAACATGATCGGAGCAAGGGTCCGGGAGGTGCGGCTCGCACTGGGCTGGACCCAGGAGAAGCTCGCCATCCAGTGCCAGCTGGTCGGCTTCGACGCCAGCCGGGCGACCCTCGCCCAGATCGAGTCCGGCTACCACAAGGTGAGCGACATTGAGTACGCCGTGGTCGCCGCCGCGCTCCGGGTCAAACTCGACCACCTTACTTCAGACCAGCTGCCCACCTGGCGGCCCCGGCGCGCAGGCGGCTGACAGATCCCTCGTTGTCCACGCCAACCGCAGATAAATTCCTACTTTGCCGGTGGCATAGAGCCGAAAGGCAATGTAAATGGCCCCTCACTCAGCGGGGATTCAGGAAATGAAACGGCTGCAGGGTCGTCCATAGGCCTCAGATCGGCCTCTGGCCGAGGAATTCGGATCGGTAAGGAATCGGACTGAGAGCGAACGAATCTACAAAGATCAGGCACCAAGCTCTGCGAATTCGCGAAATTTCTCAAAATATGCACAACATTTTCATAGAAAACATAAATAAAAACAAGGAGGTTGATTTCCCATATCGAATCTCCTATTTATTGGCCGCCAGCATTCTTGTTGGCACAACAAACAGGAAACAACTAACAAGTCGCTCTTTGTTCAACTCTATCTCTACCGCATCTTTCCATCGCGTGCGAGCTCAAGTCTGAGCACTGCGGCCTGTCGACGTCTACCTTCCCACCCATGCAGTATCTGAGCGAAATGTCCCCCAAAAGCAGGCATGCCTTCCGCGTGCTTCTCACGCACGATGAGGCTATCTTGATTCGCGAAAACGAAGATGGGGAACCGGTTTCAGTGCTCACGGTGCGTTCACAGCGGGATCTGGTGTATGTCCCGGGTCAACTGCCGGGAAACAAGCGCTTTTCAAGTAGGCGGATGCAGAATTTCGATCGCGACGGCGGCTGGGATGACGGCAGCCGGTTTTCTCTGTAAACGCCGAATCTAGTCTAACGACATTTCTAAGCGGAGACCTAATTGATCTCGTAACGGTTTCGTCCCAGGAACCAGTAGAAGTGTTCATCGCTGAAGTCCCGCAGGTGTAGAGACTTCAAATTACCGCGGAGCGTGATGCCGGGTTCGTGTGAGAACGCTAGCGTGTGCTCGCTGAGATCCGTTTCGCGTAAGACCATGGAGGCGGAGGTGACGTGATCCCTGACGGGAACGCTGATAATGGGGGTGACGCGATGTCGTTGCCCCGGCTCGAAGGCGTTTTGGGCATTCCCCATCAGTTGGTAAAACACCACTTGGCGATTATCGAATGCGAAAGCGTCAGGAGGCGAGAGATCGTAAAGGCCGAGCACACCATCGGTTTCATCCTCGCCGGATAACGGCTGAAAAGGTGCACCGGATGGAATGACCGTGCGGAAGAAGGATTGGCCGAGCTCTGGGGTATGCCGGAATCCATAGGCCGCGCTGGTGGTGGGCGCACTGACGCGGATCCCGGCGTGGTTGAGCCCATACCAACAACACCCGCGCGCCACCGCCGATTTCAACTCACGGTCTGGCAAGAGGATCTCAGTGGGGCTCTGCCTCTGCTTTCTCAGGGCATCGCGCACACGGTCGGTGATGGATGGGAACCGGCAACTCCTTCCCGAATAGATGATGGCATCCAAAGACACATCCGGCACATTCTGGATGACCTCTCTAACAAGTTCATCCATGGGAATGAAAACGCCTCGCAGTAATTCCGGTTGAGAGTGTAAAGGATGATCCGGCCACGGAGCGCTGGTTTCAAAGAGGCGCTTGAAATGCTCGCCTGCTTCCATTAACTCTAACTTTCCTTCAAAAACGCGATCAGCGATGATGTCTAACAAAGCCTCGTTTGAGGAGAGCCGCTCGCGTTTGGCCATCATCGCAGTGTGGCGCAGCTTGATCTCCAGAGCGGTCTTGATCCAGCGGCTTCGCAGGTCATCGCGCGCTTCATTGGACTTGAGGAAAGGATCGAATGGGCGGAAGCGGTCTCCCAAATCAGCGCGCAAGGCCCGGCAAAGCGCCCTCACCAAGTAATAATCGATGGCGTCTCCTCCGATGGCGTAGCCCATGCGCCCCAGAATGGCCACTTCGTAGCGCTGCTGCCCCCCGGTCCTGTGAGCAGCGAACCGCATGATGGTGGCGTTCATTGTGGAGCCTCCCATGTCGAAAACCATCACGGTGCGTGGCCGGTCCGTCTTGACCTCGCGCAGGCGGCTCAAGTGATAGAAAAAAACCGCTTCGGCTTCCGTGAGGCAGCGGACTTCATTGAAGACGCCCAGATCTTGGACCACGTCCCGCATCGCTTTGGCCTGAGCAAGGGTGAAGGTGTTAGGAATCGCCACGACGCACCGGCGGGAACCTTCACTTCGTTCGAGGCCATGATGGCTTTGGGAGAGATGCTGTTGGAAAGACTGGTACACATGGCGAACGAGAATCCGGCTCAGATCTTTGCCCTCAAAAGCGAGATCGCCATGGCCAAAGCTTAGAGTGATGGGTTCCTGAAAACCTAAGAACCGCTTGAAGGATTGGAAGGACGCCGTGTTAGGAAGACCGAAGTCTGCCTGCGCGCGTGCGCCCACGAGATAGGTGGATTCGGGAATGATGCCAGGTTCGAATGATGGCGTCTGATCCTTTTCCCAATAAGAACCGAAGACGATCAAGGAGGGCGTGATCCGGTCATTGGCTTCCGCATCTCTTTCTACATAAACGGCGTCACTCTGATCAGAGGCAGCGATGCAGCTGCCTGACGTTCCTGGGTCGAAACCAAACCAGGTGTTGCCTAGCTCCGGTCCGATGAAAAATCGAAGTCGACGGCGAACCTTTAATCGCTTTGCTAGAAAGGCAAAGGGCCAGTCTCCTTCTTCCGTGGCCAAGGTGAGTTCCAGCGTCACCAAGGAGGGCTCGCTGACGGGACCCTGCACCCGCAGGATGAAATCCTGCCGTGGCGTCACGTGACATTCGAGCGGTTCTTGGCCGACACCGTAATGCTTCCAATCCTCACGGGACTCCGAAAGGGACACCACGACTCCCGGAGCGGCTTCGACTTTGTCTAACGTGATGGCGAGATTGCGAAATTTTGAGGCCATCCAGTGCAATCGCGGCGCAGCAAAGTCCGCCTTGACCCAAAGATTGAGAATGCCTTCAAACTCATCTTTCTCATCGTCCCCGGTATGGGCGAGATAAGGACGTTGCAAGCGGCCTAACGTTTCATGAAACGTCTCGTAGGAATCCAGCGGCGGACGCCAATCCAAGGCCAATCGCCGGGCACTGCAATAGCGAATCCCTCCTAGCAGGATCGCGAGAAAGGCGGCGCTTAGATAGAATGCCTCCATGATCGCTCCGCTCGATTCAATGGTTTCACGCCGTCCACGCCGCGAATTCTAGCCATGGACGCCGAGGCAACAACCGGTTTCTACCCGCCGGGCAAGGTGATTCGCAATCTGAGGTAGCCTGTAGCGGACGCGCTGGACCGGTAGCTTTCCCGAATCGTCTCCGCATCAAGATCAGCGGATGAAATAAATGTGAGAGTGGTTCCGGCCGGATCCCATTGCTTGAGATCGGTGGAGAGGTCGATTTGCAAGACGTTCTGCGGAAGCCCACGGCGTTTGGTCAGCTGGATCTCTATCGCGCCGTCCGAAGCACGCCCAACGGTAAGCCCCCCCGCATTGGCCTCCGTCGGCGACGTGGCGAAAACGTATTCCGCGACCGTTGAGAGGCCGTCGCGATCGAAATCCGCATGCATGCTAGAGATCGCATCGTTAGTGAGTTGGTCTTCCGTGAACACCGTGGCGCGCCAGGCTTCGTATGTGGGCGCCGGCTCCGTGGGTTCGTTCGATTGATCCAAACTTCCAGGCGATCCCCCGGACGCGCTGCTTGCCGCCCAGCTTGCCGCCAATTGGGGGTCAACCGTTAGACCGGTATTGGCCAGAACCAAGGAATAGCCGTCGCCGTCGGCCAGCTCCGGCCACGGTTCACGGTCATTATACGCAAACGACGTCACGGTCTCACCATCCCGTGTGATCAGCGTTAGTGTTTCCCCGGAATCACTGAGCCGGCCTTCAAATTCTCCAGCAATTTGATCGCTTTGGCGGGGATGGCGGCTGCGAAACGCCTCGCGATTTCCCACCAAGAGGATGGTGTGATTGGGGGCGATAAAAACGTCACTAGCAAACTCAAAACGAATACCATCAGAAAACTGAAGCCCGACCGCATTCACCGTTTCACTCCCAAGGTTGGCGATCTCCAGGAACTCGAAATCTGAACGCAAGAGATGCCCTGCCGCGCGTTCCTCATCGGAAGGGGACGATGGCCGGTAGTGCACTTCAGTGATACGGAGATTCTCGCTCGAAGCCGGAACACCGACGGCGAAGAAGGCTTCCGCGAGAGGTGAGACCGAGCCGAATATGGATTTGGCGCGCGCTTTGATCGTAGCCGAACCGGCTAATTTGATTCCCGCATTACGATCATAAGTAAGGGCGCCTTCATCAGCCGGCTCAGAGCCGTCTAGCGTGTAAACAATGGTGCCGCCGCCTGACACTGTGATGATATCGTCCGGTGCAACCACACCTCCATGCTGGGGCGCACCGCCTACTTCAAATTCGGGCGCCCGGTCACGGGTGATATAACGTGCGTCCTCCATTTGCTCGAGCACGATGGCTGTGCGCTCTGGAAAATAACGATCAAAGAGAAACTGCTGATTGACCAAGTAATGATCATTCTTCGTGTAGAGATCGTAATTGGCGGCCGGCCATCGGCCCGGGAAGAGATCGCGTTTGTAGTCTCCCCAGCGTGCGGACTCGGCAACAATGGCAATGTCCATCAAATCTGATCGTGCCTTCCAAATCTTGGCGGAGCCCTCCGGACTGAGCGGCCCGCCATGAAAGCAATGCTTCTGCACACGATCGTGAAACCGGCGCTTGTAGAGCGAACTCTTGATAAGGACCGCTTGGAGACCCGTTGGTCTGTTCGCGCCACCTCCGGCACGCGTGCGGTTGATTGTTAGGGTGTTTTCGATTGGCGCCGGATTATTGATCACCCCGGCGCCATTAGGCGAAATAGCAAACTCACTATCCCACGGAAAGAAATGCCAACGCGCCGTGCCCACCTCTTTCGGTCCGGCGGCCCGCCAATTGTGACCATCCCAATCCCAATTCCCCACATAATAGTTGAGCAGCATGTAGTCGATGAACCCATCCACATCCAAATGCTCTTCTAACAACGCCATATCTTCCGTCTCGACGGCCTTGCGCGCCGCCGACCACATGGCATTCCATGAAGAGAGATTGCCATCGGTGGCTTGCCCCGAATTGACCGCATCGTAGTCATCCTTAGCTCCCCCGAAATAAGCCGCCATGAAATTCGCATCCGGACGTTCGTGCATATGATACATCCCCCAATAGAGGCCATTGATATAAAGATGAAACCAACGCCCGTGAGGACTGTGGTTCCCCATTGCCAAATGCAAATCATTGACAAACTGATCGCGGTTATACTGCGCGTGACGCGATTGATAATAATGACGGTGGGTCCAAGCGAAGTTGAATCCTGACCTCAATTGCAAATAATCAAAACGATTCGTGGCCGTGTGACCTGAGGGTTGGTCTTTAAAAAACGGGTAACGTAGCTCACCCAATCCGTACTGTTGGCGAAAACGCAGGGAAAAGGAGTGTTTGGGGATATCCGTATTCCGGCTCGAACCGCCTTGGATGCGAATGCCCGCATTCACACCAAAGCTCTCGTCGACGTCATTCGGAAAAATGAACTCCGCGGACACGGGCCGCTCCCATTCATGACCTTCTTGTTGCGTGTTTTGATAGATCCCTTCGCGCCGGTCAAACATGTCTTCTAAGGCAATGCCTAACGAAAGCGTAGGAAAGGCGGTGAAAGCCGCTTCGAAGTCGTCCCGATAATCGGGATGATCGACGATTTCAGGATCCATTTCGTAGTCAGCAGGATTGCCGCCCCATTCATCCGGGTAACCCTCCGGCGGATCAGCCGGTTGTTTCAAAATGCTATCGAGAAACAAATAGGTTTGCGTGTCGATATTAGAAGATTCCCAACCTTTCTTGAAGGCCACCGCTTTCAGCACGGCGGTGGTGTCTATTCGAATTGGGTCTGTGTAGGTTTCCCCCACAGGCCCAGTGAAAATCGTCCCTTGATCCGGTGCCGTCCCATCAGTTGTGTAGAGAATCGTCGCGTCCTCCACGTCCGTGCTGATCACCACTTCGATCGGCTCATCGTAGAAACCGCGATTGATATTGAACTTCGTATCGCCTACAAACCCTAACGTGACCACGTTATTCGCCTTTCCCGGAGTGGGCTTTTTGAAATAACCCACACTATCATTACTCGCGATCCCGTAAGACACGTCAGTTCGTTGAGACGGCACGTCATCAAAAGCACTTAGCACTTCGCCGGTGGGCGTTCGCAGTTGGAGTGATTCGCCATTCCGGCTCAATTGAAAGTCCGTGTGCCAATGCCCGTCGGCGTCGCGAACGGAATCGCCTGAGGCAAAGACAATAAGATAACCGTCCGGCGGCACCATTGCGCTCTCTGGAAAGACCCACTCGCCATCGGCATCGGCCAAGACATGATCCTTGAGATCGACCGCTTCGGAACCAGGATTGTGTATCTCAATCCAATCAGGAAATTGGCCGTGGGCGTCGGCTAGCGAGGCGTTGTTGGCCGCCATGAATTCGCTGATGATAGGCGCCGCCAAGCTGGGCAAGATCTGAGCGGCAATGAGAGTGAGGGCAACACAGAGGGGTTTCATTTGAGAACACGGTTCAAAGATGACGGAGACGTTACGATAGGGAAGGAATCGACGACAAGTGCCGAACCCCGCCCCGTGAGCAGCAATTTGTTGGAATATCCTCTGGTTGACGCCGTCTCATCGCCGTAACACCTTCCACTGCCATGTTTAAGCCTACTACTTTGTTACTCATCGGTTTCTCATTGGCGATCACGGCGGCCACAGCCTCCGCAGACGCCAAGGGAAAGATCGCAAAAGCTGTCTCCGGCAAGCTTGTCCAAGCGAGCGGCAAGAAAGTCTCCGACTACAAGATCGACGCCAATCCCGCCTACTATGTCATTTACCATTCTGCTAGCTGGTGAGGCGCTTGCAAACGCGTGACGCCACAGTTAGTGGACGCCTACAAGAAAGTAGCCGGTAAGAAAGATCGCAAAGTTGAGATCATCCTCGTCGATCACGATACCAATCAAAAGGCAATGGATAAGTATATGGTGAAGAGCAAGATCAATTTCCCCGGTCTCAAACGTTCCGAAACGGAGAAGAATCTCCTCTCTCAGATCGTGAAGATAGAATACTTGCCCACAGTGATTCTCGCTGACGCCAATGGAAAACTCATTTCCAATGACGAAGCCAAGGTCATGTCGAAGCTAAAAGAGCTGACGAAATAAGGCTCGAATTGATCGAATCGCTTTTCTAGCGCAGGCTCATCGCAAACGCGGTGAGCCTTTTTTCGTTTGAGAAGGCATCTCCCACACTCGAATCTCGCGTAGACTGCCGGAAACGATCTGCCGGTCGTCCGTGCTGATCGCGACACAGGCCACGCGATCATGGTGTCCGTGAAGCGTGGTCACGATCTTCTCTTCCGCGACGCTCCAGATTTTCAGCGTCTTGTCTTCACTCGCGGAAACGATTCGCATTCCCTTGGAATCGATTGTTAAGGCCGTGATGTCGTCCTCATGTCCTCGCAAGGTCACCACATTGCCGTCTTTCCAAAGACGCAAGGTGTCATCCCAACTTCCCGACACCAGATGACCATTGGGTAAGAACGCGGCACACGTGACCGGTTCGGAATGCCCCATGAGTGTCTCGATTTCATCGCCGGTTTCGGTGTCCCAAATCTTAAGCTCATTCTCGCCGTCGCCGGTAACGAGACGCTTTCCATCCACGCTGAAACCTGCGGTGGTCACGTCATACTCGTTTCCTTGATGAAACGTTAGGAGCCCTTCGCCGGTCTCGGCATCCCGAAGAATCAACGTGTCATCCGCGCTGCCAGACGCGAGATAGCGACCGCTTGGATCCAGCGTGACACAAGTAATCGTCTCCTCATGTTCGTCCAAGTCCATGAGTACATTGCCGCTGGAAGCCTCACAAACCATCAATTCACCGTCCCAAGTGCCGACAAAGAGACGATTGCCATCTTTGCTGTAAGCCAATGCCGTGACCGCGCTATCAAACCGGCGCAATACTTTCGACTTCCCCTTCTCCTCCTGCAAATCCCACCCGCGCAACGTTTGATCATCACTACCCGAAGCCAGCCGACGCCCATCCGGACTGATCGCTAGCGCCATCACCCAGCGTTCATGCCCTTCCAGGATGTTGACCTGATTGACATTCACCAACTCACCCTAGCAGCTCACTAATCGTCCCCTTGCTTTCTTTGAACGACTCCACGGGACACCGGAGCTGTTGAAGAATCGTTAGATACAAATCCGAAGCAGACGTGGTGTCTTTCTCCCATTTGAGGTGCTGGCCATGCTTGAATCCTAACTTCTTGCCTCCCGCGAGAATCAGCGGGAAGCTGCTACCGGAGTGACTGCTGATCTGCGATCCGCCCAATAGAAGCGCTGTATGATCTAACAACGTGCCGTCGCTGGCTTCGATGCTGGCGAGCTTGTCCATGAGGTGAGCCAGGCAAGCGCAATAGAGACGGTCGCGTTTACCGATGAGCATGGTGTCAGGGTTATCCGCGCCGCGATTGCCGGAACCTTTGTGATGGTAATCATGCGTGCCACGGGTGGGTGCGCCGGTTTCTTTGGCCCAAGTCTTGTACTCCGAGTAGTTTGGACCCGCTTCGCCGCCCAGGCACTGCGTGACAACACGCGTCATATCGGTTTGGAATGCCAGCGCAATGAGGTCGATCATGAGTTCGAGATGCTCCTGCATGCTATTCTCACGCTTGGGCTCAGTCCGGACACTTGCCTCATCGAACTTGGGCCGACCCTTTGCCAGAATAGCATCGCGGTCATCCAGACGCTTCTCCACTTCGCGAATGGATTCCAGATACTGATTCATGCGCTGGCGATCGGTGTGACCGAGACGCTTCTGAAACGACTTCACATCCCCCATCGCGGTGTCGAGGATGCTGCGGTTGAGGGCGATGCGGGCTTTCGCTTGCTTGAGTTCCGAAGCATCGGCCGGAGGAAACAACTTGGCGAAAACGGCACGGTAATCGCTCGTGGCCGGAACATCCACCCCCAAGGCATTGCGGGAAAGCGTCAGAACTCCTACACCCGATTTCCATGACAAGACCAATGAGGGCATGTAAGTGGGGCCGATATGCTGCGCGGCCACCTGATCGAACGAGACCGTATTGGTGAGCACACCCGGAGTAAGTGCAATGTTATGGCCGGTGAGGAAATTGTAAGGATGCTTGTGTCCGGTAATGCGGCCCTCGATGTGGGAGAGATTGGTGAGGACCGAGAAGTGATCGCGATGACGCGCCAAGGGCTCATGTGACGGTGACAGGGTGTATTCGAATCCCGTGTCTTTCGGGAACCAATTATAATGATTGATGGCACCTGGAATATAAAAACAGGCCAATCTCCCCGGATCACGTTGACCTTGCTGAGCCGCTTTCGTTCGGCCGGAAAATATTTCCAAGCTTGGAAGGGCAATGGTTGCGCCAAGACCACGCAGGACGCCTCGGCGGCTGAGGGCTTGAGGATTCTTCGTGTTCATTCGAAGCTGGAAGTGTCGTCGTTCTTAGGAAAGTCGTCAGGAAGAGATTCGCCATAGAAACGCTCGTAAAACGCCTTCTTGCGCTCAAAGCCTTTCAGCTCAGGCGGCAGATTGGCCCAGACAATCGCACGCGCCGTAGTCATCATAGACATGCCCATGAGAAATCGTTCAGTATTGGTTAGTGCCATGGTGCGTTTGAAAATCTCGGCATTGATTTCCGGCGAAGTGTCCTTCACGGAGAAACCCGTGTCAGGATATCGGTCAGGTTCAATGCTGCTGCCCACTCCTTAAGGTAATCCCAGTCACAGCCAGTGGCGATCAAATTCTTGACGTCCGACAGTTGGCGCTCAGAGAGCGATTCACGAGCCCATTCCAGCTTCGAGAGGATCAGATCTTCTTTGCTCACCACCCAGGCTTCGAATCCATTCACTGGCAAACGCACGCGACGATCAAACTCAAGCAATCGGTATTCTTCGCGTTTGCGAATCATGAAATCGATCTTCACCAGCGTGGTTTGGTGAATCGCATTGAAACTACTTTGTTGCATCACCGCATCTTTGGCGGCGAATTCTGAAACGTAATAATCCTCGCCTAACACAGATGCAATTCGCTGTGCATCATCGAGATAGAAAGCAATGACGAGATCCACATCTCGCGTCATACGGGGTTGGGCATAGCAATTGAGCGCTATCGACCCCGTCACCATGTAGTCAAATCCAGCCTTTTCCAGCCGAGCGACGACGTCTTCAAGAGTAGTGAGTTCAGGCGTCTCCATGAGCCACTCTATCTTTGAAAGATCTCTGAGCGTACAAGTGCTTTGGTGAGATCTCCTAACCGGTAACCGGTCGCTTGATGATTCTGAAGGATCTCATGAATGATGACTAAATCACCCACATCAGCTTTGCGACCGGTTCCATAAAGCGTGAGTTTCTTCAAAAGTCCGTGCATGATATCCTTCATGTAGTATTGCGTTAGTCTATTCTTGCAATCTTGAAAGGTGGAAAAGGCTTCTCCGCGCGGGAGGCTGCCCGTGGCATCGACGGGACGCGTGGCCCCCTCTCCCCGCCATTCGATCTTTCCATCGATCTCGTTTCTAACATAATGGTGATATTCTTCATTCCGCCACCGGCCACTGATGTCGAAGTTCTGAAAAGCGAAACCCATGGGATCGATCTTGCGGTGACAAACCGAGCAGTTGGGATCCGCTTGATGTTGCTTTAGCAATTCACGAAAACTCTTACCGTGATTTCCTTTGTCGGCGGGATTGAGTTCGGGCACTTCCAATGGCGGTGGTGGCGGCGGATCGTCTAACAAATGATGCAGGAACCAAGCACCGCGATAAATCACCCAGTTATCTCCCATCCAGCAAAGCATCGACTGAATGCCGGCATGGCCCAGTATCCCGCCACCACGTGGATCCGTGGCTTTGGGCGTGAGGGCAATGGGACGAAGATGCCCGCCATCCAGCGGTTCCGCCTCATAATGGACCGCAAGGATATCATTCATCATCGTCCAGTCACTATCAATGAGCTCACGCGCCGGCCGGTTTTCACGAAACATCCTGGCAATGTACTGGATCGTCTCCTCTTTCATCGAAGCCTTCAAATGTCGCCCGAAACGAAAGTCTTGCTTTTTTAAATGTGACATCGTCAGTGTAATCGGTTGTTCCAAGTTCAACCATTGTATCACAAAGGGGCGAAAGAAGGCGCCACTTCGTTCGTCGTTGAGCAACCGGTCTACTTGCTGATTCAGGATTGCCTCGTCTTGCAGTTGGCCCGCTGCAGCAAGCTTTTTGAGATCCTTGTCAGGAGGAGCGCCGGTGAGCATGAAACTGAGCCGGGACGCCATGGCGTGCTGAGCCACTCCGGGATCATCGCCCGCAGGGGAGGCGAGAAATCGGAAAGAACCCCCCATGAGCACCGACTGGAAGACCGCCCGCAAAGCGTCGTCAAAGCTGCGACCGTCACGTCGAAGATTCTGATAGAGTGTGAAGAATTGCCTAGCCTCGTCAGGTGAAACCGGGCGCCGCCACGCACGTTCGACCCAGAGGTCTAATAAACGTCGTGCTGAAGCGTCGTCATCTTTCAATTCACCAAGACTTACAGGCCACGCTTTCGGCGGCCAGAGAGCGCGGTGATCGTAATCAATCGAGATCGATTCAACGACAATCGACGGCACGGGTTGTTCCTCCGGAAGGCGCAGTTTCTTGCGATCAAACTTCGGGCGATAGACGCCGATGCCTCCCGGAATCTTATCCTGCGGCTTGCTGCGGTCATCGTTTTCAAAGCCCTTGATCGCGTAGGGCATCTCCACGAAGCATTGCAGCATTAACTTGATCACATTGCCGTCCTCCACGAGATGATCTTCGGTGCGAATAGCATATGTTAGGGTCTGCGGTGTTTCGTCGACCGATACATAATCAATGTACTTGCCTCCTAACTTGACCCACAAGGTTGGAACCGGAAGACCCGCGATCGGCCGTTTCCCCACCACGCCCAAAGTCACGACCACCGTTCCCCGGTGATCATCGGGTGCTGGGACGGCGAGGAACGAATTGCCTCTGTCACCGGTCCACTGGGTCTGCAAATAAACACCGGTTCCAGGCTGACATTTTAACCGTTTTGATCGGGTGAAGATGCCCTGATCTTTAAAGTTTTTGTCCACCCACTTGCGGAAGTCCGTGAACTCATGCTCGCGAAAATCAATGGCAATTCTTCGATGTTTGTCAGGCTCAAGAAATCGAATGGTATCCACCGCCCGTCTCGTCACCTCTAACCACTGTTCCACGGAATCGGCTGCGTCCTGAAGCGCCACGGCTCCGGTATCAAAACCATCGACCTTGGCATCTTCCGGCAGCGCTTCTCCAAAGTGGATGGGCAAACCCGTGAGGTCTTGCAATGCGGCAGAGAACTCACGACGGTTCAGCCGCCGTTGGTGTCCAATCGGCGCCACGCTTTGCTGAGCAATCCATGCCAGCATACTTGAACGTTCGTCTTTTGCGGGCTGTTCCGCCTCTTCAGGCGGCATCTCGCCCTCACTCAATTGTTCATAAACACGCCGCCACAGGTTGTGATCCAAGGGCTCGCCGCCAGGGATGTCGTCCAACCGGACCCGTCCTTTCTGCTTCGACTCCCCATGACATTCGAAGCAATATTTGGCTAAGAACGGCCTCACATCCTGCTCGAAGCCGGCTTGAGCAGATGCTATCAATAGCACAAAAACTGAAGCGGCGGGAGCCTTCACATCTCGAGCCTAGAAAACCCAGGGGCGCGCCTGTTTGATAACAAGCCTGTTGTCGCGGTCCACCTTGAACTCGATTTCCATGGCGAACTTCAGATCCTCCAAATCGCGATTGTAAAGTTTGGCGAATTTGCTGTGAACCGTGGCCAAATGACCGCGCAGCTGGTCAAGGTGCTCCTCACTCAAAAGTGATTTGCCGTTCTTAGCTTCTTTGGAATGCCGCACTATCTCGTGCCCGTCACGCTTGTACCAACCTAACAAGAGTTCTTCCGGACTGGAATCTTCGTCGGGATTGGTCACCAGATCTTCACCGACCTGGGTGTTGATATAGTAAAATCCCTGGGATTCGTAGAGAATGTCCTCGGTGACGGCGACGCCATTGGCCTTTTCTCGCTTGAAGTTCGGATGTAAGAGGACGCCCATGGCGGTCTCCTTGTGATCGATGCGGTAGAATGCGCGTTCTTCAAAAGCACGAAAGTTCCAAAGACTGGCGAAGACTTGTTGAATGGTGTTAGAAAGATGCCCTTCGTCAGGTTTGTGGGTGTAGGAATCGTAGAGACCCGCCCCGCTGAAACCGGGCAAGTCTTCGTTGTTGGTGCTCGAACGGCACCGAATCGATTGATTACGCGGGAAGCTCTTCTGAAGTTTGGTGAGGGAGGCGTGAAGTTCATCGGGCATATCGCCCGCTTCAATGGCTTTGCGAAACTTCTTCAAGGCACGTTCAAGTTCATCGCGATCTTGTTTCAATTTCGGATCGTTGATCAACCTATCCGCTCTATCATAAAAGCCATTATGCTTCATGAAAGCGTCATAGAAAGAGAACGGCAATCCGAAACCATCGGGCACCGCTTCATCGGGAAAACCAAAGCGGTGCAGCGCAGCGAGATTGGTGGTCTTGACCCCGAAGCTAGCGGAATCCTCAAAGGAAATCTCTTTCAATGGAAGAAAGGTCGTGACACTGAGATCACGTTTGAGTGATTGAGACTCTTTGGGACGCAAGTCTTCGAAATGTTTGTCCACCTCCTCTTTGGTGGCTTCGCGCAGCTTGTAGCCCTGGGAGGTTACCTGGTAGCTAACCAGCTTTCCGATAAGCGCTTTGATAGTTTCCTTATCCAAGGCGTTTTCGATGTAGGCATTGGGAACTTTGTCCTGAATGGCCCGCAAATTCACATGAGAAAGCGGTGTCTGGCGGACGGCGGAGATCACCCCGGCCATGCGTGGCATTTGGTTCGGCAACGTTTTGCAAATGACGATATCGCGCGGAGACGGACGCGTGTCGTTATCCATCACTCGCAGCAAGCCAAAGGATTCGCCAAGGTTAAGCGGGAGGTAGGCGATTTTTGTGCGTTTGTCAGCATCCAGATGCACTGGCAGTTTCGCCGCCTCATACTTGGCTTTGTCCTCTTCATACTGATCGAGATTTCCTTCCAAAGGATGAAAGGCGAGCTTGTTCTTGAGGACGGGAGCTGTCGAAAGGAGATTTTGATAGAATGATTCGATCTCTTCGAAAGTGTATTCATCGCGAGGCTGAAAGTCGAAGATGTATAGTCCTGGCGAGCCGTCCGGCGCTTTCAACCGTGGGAGGTAACAAATAGCCCCTCGCACGCCACTCGGCCGTCCGCCGCCCCGGCTAAGTCCTATCATGTTCATAAACGGCGGATGCGCACGATAGTTTTCCGTGTTCATGTAATAAACCTTTGTTTCATCCGTTTGCGGCTTATCGATGATGAACTTCACGTATTCGATCCCTGAAAGATAATCATCGCGCCCGGTATCCGGGCCTTGATAGGAGAGTTTTTCGAAAGTCTCGCGGTCGTCGACACCGGCGACGCCCATTTCAAATTCCAAATCTTCGGGTTCAATGCGTTCGTTGCTACCACCGTCGAAACCGCGGTCGCGATCACGTTGCGCGTGGCTTGGTAAGAGACTTGTTAAGACAAGCGCCAGTAGGGGTGTAAGCGTTTTCATGTTAGACACCAATGAGGTTGGGGTTGGGCGGTGGGATGTTACGTTACGCATCTGATTTATCCGAGTGAGATTCAAGCGTTGTCTGCGCGGGTTCCGCCACCTTTCTCCGAACGGCGTAGACGTAGGGAGGTAGGTTCTTTTCATTCACGAAGCGGTAGAGCAGGACTTCGAATGCGGCTTGGGAGATCTTGGCCATGAACAAATCGATTGCCGCCGCCTCCCGCTCGCCCTCGGCATGACCGGGATAGACCGTGACCGCCAGGACACCTCCCGCCTGCAAAAGCCCCATCGCCCGCTCCAAAGCCGGCAGGGTGGTCTCCGTCCGGGTGGTGATGGATTTCTCACCGCCAGGCAAATACCCCAAGTTGAAAGCGATAAAACGCACGCTCCCAGGATCGCCGGCCAATTGGGCGTGACATTCATTAAGGAGTTCCACCCGGTCGGCGAGTCCAAGCTTCTGGAGTCTCCTCCAAGTGGCATCAATCGCTGCGGGTTGGATATCGTAGGCCCACACCAGTCCTGCTGCCCCAACTTGTTTGGCCAGAATGGCGGTATCACGGCCATTTCCACAGGTGGCATCAATAGCCCGATCCCCTAAGCGCAGATGACGGCGCATCAAATCGTGAACGAAAGCGACCGCGCGAGGAAAGGAAGCCGACATCGCGAAGCATCCGGTCGCCCCAACGATCCAGCAACTCCAATAAAAAGACAGACTTTTTATTTTAAAGGCGTTGCAGAGCTTCCAGGTAACTCCGGCGTTGCAGGGCGGAGATAAACCTCTTCATTCTCCCCCGGATGCCCACTGATCCCGCCACGCTTCCAGATTCTGACGATCCGCCGGAGAATTGGGAGCCGCGCGGCTTTTGGCCGGCGCTCAAAGTGGCGTTCCGCAATGTGGTCCACAATCCTTGGATCGTGGTCCTAGCTTTGGTGGCGGCGGGCTTGGCGTTTGCAATGGGCTGGGTGGTTCAGATTCGTGACGGCGCCGATCCCGGATCCCCGCTCTTTCTTGAACATCAGTTGGCCAGAGCTTTTCTGTTATTTCTCCCGGCTCTGCTTCTGCTCCTTTTCCGATGCGAGGGCTGGTGGCAAGTGTTGGTAGCCGCGGTTGTTTGTGTAACCGGCGCGGTTGTGTGGTTACAGTATGATTTGCGGGTCTACGGCATTACGGCCGCGCAGAGTGTTATGGGCGAGGTGCCAGTGCCGCAGGCCTATCAGTT
This sequence comes from Verrucomicrobiales bacterium, assembly GCA_965224685.1. Taxonomy (GTDB): domain Bacteria; phylum Verrucomicrobiota; class Verrucomicrobiia; order Verrucomicrobiales; family DEV007; genus CBDDAB01. Next base: position 312,055 of record CBDDAB010000016.1, read on the forward strand.
CAAACTCATCCTCACCGTGGCGGGCATCCTTAGCCCTATCTTGATCGTTTGGGCCTATCAACGGACCACCATTCTTGATCGTCACCTCATTCGTGAGTTCATTCAGCCTTTCTTCTTCTGCCTCATCGCCTTCTTCTCCATCTGGCTGATCTTTGATCTCAATGATAATCTCTCAGACTTTCGAAAGCATCAGCCATCGCCACGCGATATCCTAACTTTCTATGCCGTTCAAGTGCCACACATTTTTACTAAGATCGCCCAGGCGGCCGTGCTCATTGCCACAGTCTATGCCTTGAGCAAGATGTCCCGCGCCCATGAGTTCATCGCCATCTTGGGTTCAGGGCGAAGCTTGGGCCGGACGCTTCTACCGCTGTTTCTCATTGGCGTGTATATCTCGTTTATCTTCCTCGTGTTCAACTACGATTGGGCACCCCGAGGCGAAGAACGAAAGGAATCTTTGTTAGACGAATTCAGTGGCGATCGCAAGGACGCGGCCGTTGCCAAGCGGCACCTCTTTCTGAATCGGGAAGCTGGCCGTACGTGGTATATTGGTGAGATTCCATTTGATCCGGGCCGGCAGGAATTGCGGATTGTGGATATCCAGCAAGAAGACGCTGAAGGGCGCCGGGTACGCGCTCTTCATGCGGCCTCCGCTACCTGGGACCACCAAACGCGTCTTTGGCAATTCAACGATGTTTACGTGTCCAACTACGCCCAGGACGGACGGCGCACCTCGGTTCAGAAATTGGAGATCCTGCCGGTTCAAGGCTGGACGGAAACACCCTGGCAGCTGGTCAATCGCCGTTTGGAACCCGACTTTCTCGGCGTCAAAGATCTGCTCTCCTACGTGAAGACGAGTGAGCGCGACGGACAGCCTCGCGCCACCGCGTACCTAACCAATCTGCACCATCGCCTCGCCGCCCCTTGGAGTTGCCTAACCATCATCTTTATCGCCGCACCGTTAGGCATTGTTTTTTCGCGCCGCGGCATCTTGGGGGGCGTGGCCTCGGCCATCTTTCTCTTTGGGGCCATCCTGTTCCTAACGGAACTCTTTGTCGCACTCGGCAAGGCCGGCATCTTGCCTCCGGCTCTTGCGGCCTGGCTTACAAACGGGATTTTTCTGCTCGTGGGAAGCGTGTTTCTATACTTGCGCGCTCGGAATCGTACCGTTAGGCTCCCTCGTATCCTTCGTCGACCGGCTCTGGCCTAACGACGATAGGTAAGCACCAAGCCTTCGCCCCTAACCTCACAGCTTAGCCCATGTCTCTCGAACGTCAGTGGAAGATTTCTTCTCGAAAACACGCGTGTTCTCACACCGAGGAACGTTTTGAAGAAGGGCAGCCATTCTACACCGCCATCTTCTGGGATGAAGAAGAGGGAGAATTTCGCCGCGAAGATTTTTCTGAAACGGCATGGGAAGAACTGAAAGACTCTTTCCAACCGTTCTCCTTTTGGAAATCGTTCTACGAACCACCGGTTCCCGATGCGAAGAAGCAGGATGTGGTCGCCAAGGAAGATGCGGAAACGACCCTCAAACGGATGATCGAGGAGAACGATCCGACAACGGAGAAAACGCGTTTCCTCCTCGCGTTGATGTTGGAGCGTAAGAAGATCCTGCAGCAGATCGATGCGCAGGAGAAGGACGGCAAACGCCTGGTCATTTACAAGCGCCGCAAGACAGAGGAAATCTTTATTGTCCCGGATCCTGGTTTGGAACTCGATGAGGTGCCCCGTATCCAGGCGGAGGTTCTGGCCATGATGCCGTTCTAACGAACCGGCATCACATCGCCATACCGCCATCGACGGCGAGCACTTGGCCCGTGATGTAGCGTCCGCCTTCACCTGCTAAGAATACCGCCGTGCGCGCGATATCTTCAGGAGCGCCGAATTTCTTGAGCGGAATGTTTTCTAACGCCGCATTCTGCGACTCCTCACCCAGTTCGCTTGTCATGTCCGTGGTGATGAATCCTGGAGCAATGACATTTGCGGTCAAATTCCGGCTAGCATATTCACGTGCCAACGCTTTGGTAAAACCGATGAGGCCGGCTTTGCTAGCAGCGTAGTTAAGCTGACCGGGATTGCCTATCAAACCCACCACCGAGCCGATATTGATCACACGCGGTGCTTCGGACTTAATCAGATAGCGCTGAAAAGCCTTCACTGTGTTGAAGGCGCCTTTCAAATTGGTATCCAGCACCAAATTCCAATCCGCCTCACTCATGCGTAAAGCCAGGCCATCACGCGTCACGCCGGCGTTGTTGATGAGTATGTCAGCCTTTCCAAAGGCCGCGATAACTTCTTTGCCCACCGCCTGCATGGCATCGAAGTCCGCGACATCCACTGCAAAGGCCTTGGCGCTTTCAGGATGCGCTTCGTTGATACGCGTTGCTGTGCGTTCGGCATTCGCTTCGGTCCGGCTGAGGACGGCGACTTTGGCGCCCAGAGCGGCGAAAGCGTGTGCGACGGCTTCCCCAATCCCACGGCCCGCACCGGTAACAATGACGACTCGATCAGAAAATTCAGACATGCGACCTTTGTTTCACGGCCCTCCGAAGAGGTCAAGGGTTACAAACGCGGCGGATTGAAAGGCGTCTTCGGAACCGTGCCTTCCGCTTTGGCCGCCAACTTGACTCGCAGCTCAGAAACCATTCTGTGCGACTTGCCACCATGCAACAAATTGGTGAACTCGTGAGGATCATTGGCGTGGTCGTAGAGTTCCAAACCGGCCTGCCCTTCGTTCCATTCCGTGTAACGCCAACGTTCGGTGCGAATGCTTCGGCCCATCACCGGCTTGCCATCGCCAGGCCTTAACACTTGCGTTATCGCGGTGCTATCCCAGGAACGCTGAGGATTTTCTAGCAAAGGAACCAGACTCCGCCCCGTGCAGGAAGAGGGCGATTCTAATCCAGCCAGTTCGGCAACGGTGGGATAAAGATCCACAAATTCGACAACCCGCTCACAGGGCCGGCCATTTCCCGGCTGGCCCGGAGCATAGATGATCAAAGGCGCCCTGGCAGACTCCTCAAACAGACAACGTTTTTGCCAAATACCGTCGTGTTCGCCTAAATGATAGCCGTGATCGCTCCAAACGACAACAATGGTTCTTTCATCAAGTTTGAGTTCTCTTAATGACGCTAACAGCCGCCCTATTTGCGCATCGACAAACGACACGCAGGCGTAATAGGCCTGAAGCGCACGGCGGCAAGTTTCCTCAGGCAAACCATAATGGGGAATCGGACAATTGTGTGCGAAGGCTGCTTGCGGAATATCGTTGCGATCGCCGGGCGGTGCTTTAGGGAGTTGAATGGCGTCAAGTGGGTAGAGATCAAAGTATTTCTTGGGGGCAACGTAGGGCGTATGCGGCCGGAAATAGCCTACACCTAGAAAGAACGGCTCATTCCGATGCGCCTGCATGATCTTGATCGCCTCCGAAGTGATCATCCCGTCAGTTTGTTCTTCGTCAGTACCTTCAGCCGCCAACCAACTCAATGCGGCGCTGATAGGGCGGTGAGGTTCCGCGTTGGTGATCTTGTCTTCCTCTATGGTGTCGCGACCTTTCGGGTTCATCACGCGGTTCCACGAGGGCGGGTCGTCCAGACCATCGGTGCCTATTCCCGCAGGAACATTATAATGATAGAGCTTGCCCACACGTGCCGAGAACCAGCCGTTCTCTTTGAAAAGCTGGGGCAGAGTCACCGCGTCCGGCACTTCCTCACGAAAATGGCGATCCAAGTCATAAACGCGAATCTGATCCGGTCGCAAACCCGTTAGGATCGAGGCGCGACTTGGATTGCAAAGTGGTAGTTGGTTGTAGGCGCGGTCAAAGCGCACGCCCTGATGCGCCAGTGCATCGAGATGCGGTGTCTTGGCAGTGGGATCGCCAAGACACCCTAGTGCATTCGCCAAATCATCAATAGCAATAAAGAGAACGTTCGGCTTATCCGTCTGAGCATTGGAGAATTGCGCGGTCGCCAGCAGACAAAGAACCATCCGGATCGTGTAGGCCATTCGTTTCATCAATGCTTCAACTCTCTAACAGTTTGCAATTCTCCCCAATCACCTCCGCGCATCTTCCGAGCGCCATCCTTCCGGCGTTCACCAAAGAAGTCGCGCTTCTCATGGAAAAACTTTTCTACGAAGGCTTTCGAACCAATGACAACTCCCTGTGTGAAATAACGCCACTTGAATCGCAGGAGTTGAGAACGCGTTAACTGCCCATCGCTCTGCTGTACCGCCGACACCGCTTCGCGCGACATGCCGGGACGCCCTTTCTCGCCATCAGCATCCGGAATCGCTTCGCCCATGCCAAAGAGAATCTTGCGGTACTCCCGCCCAATCAGGCGCCAATTCGGAGCGTTCCCTGTCGCTTGTGATTCTCGTAGCATCAAATGGCCTAAGCCTTTTCGAGCACGCGTGTTACCCGCTACCGCTTCGGCATACCCGCACCATCGGTATGCTGCAGGATCCTTCACTAGGCCCGCGCGCACGGCATTCAGATCCACATAAGCGGCCACACACATCAGTGGATCCCATCCGTCTTCGATCAGCACGCTCTTAAACCGCGTCTCCCACAAACGCCCGACACGCTGATGTCGTCGGTTAAACCAACGCGTGAAACGCGATAGAAGCGTCTTCATAAACTCGCTCAGATCATGCATGCGCCGGATAAAACGCATTCGATAATCACGCAACAAATGCTGCCCCGCTAATCCAGGAGTCAGGATAGGAATCAACCGCATCGTCTCCCGAATCTCGTCAATTTCATCCTTCTGATAGAGTGCTCGCATACGCTCCCAGAACACATCCTCCGGCAAATCCTCCACCTTCTCCGGAATGTGCACCACAAGATGGAAATGATTGGCCAGAACCGTCCACGTGATCACCTCCACCCCGGAAAACGCCTCCACCCGCCGCATCAAGCCCCTAAAGTAATCAGCCTCCGTCGCCTTCAATCCAAAGAACCGCCCATTCGTCCGCGCAATACAATGGAAGAGACTTCCTTGTACCCCGACACTGGTCATTAACTGCATCTTTCGCGGCTTAGCCATACCTGTGAATAGATCCACTCCTCCCCAATCGCAAGTCTATATTTAAGAAAAGACTGTCTTTTTTTAGATTCGATTTGACGGAGGTGGTTCGTTTGGTATGCAGGGGGGATGAACAGGACCAAGCTCTCGTGGATTGCGCTCGTGATCGTGGCGGTGATCGCGCTTCTTGTTCGCGGGGAGACCAAGGATGGGGTTGCGGTTTCCGTTCGTGATGTGGGCAAGATTAGGGCGGCTGTGGGGAAGGAGTTGAGTGTTTCGGGGCGCGTGGCGAAGACGAATGTGTCAGGGGGCGGCACCCATTTTCTCAATTTCGCGGGCACCGATTTCAAGGCGGTTTGTTTGGCGGATCTGGTGAAAAAGTTCCCTCAAGGTGGGCCAGCGAAACTCTATCAAAGTAAGCAAGTCATCATCACGGGCAAGGTGGAGCTGTATAAGGGAAGCCCGCAGATCAAGCTGACGGATCCATCGCAGATTCGGGTTCTTGGTGAAAGATCGAGCGGAGGTGATTCGGAGAAACCGTTTGAGTTGAAACAGGTTGGGAATCTGGCTTGGGCGAGCCCGGCTGGCTTGCGCTATGAAGGACGGGATCCTCAGGGGAAAACGCGTGTGGAGCATATCATGCGGCACTGTCAGGATCAGCCGCGGCGCGCGGGGAAGCACGGCGTTTTCGATCCGGGCGATCACGCTTCGGTTTTCGCATTGATCGATGAGGCTTGGCAGCGTGCGCAAAGACTACGCCTGCGTCCGCGAGTGGAGGGTGCTCGAAGTGTTTACGACGTTTCGATGGGTCGCCGAGTGGGTTACCTTGGCGGACGTGTGGGGGCTCAACGCAAGAACCCAAGCCTCAAGAAAGTCCGCATTGTTTTTGAAACAGGCTCTAAAAGAATCGTAACGGCCTTCCCTAACTAGACGGTTTTCCCTAACTAAATTGATACGGTTTCTGTTTTTGATATGAGTGCAAATGAAACGTTAGGGGCGCCTTATTTGGGCGAATGTGGTTTCTGCGGGAATGGCCTACTCCGTTTCTGGTTGTGTGAGGAGCATGATGAAACGATCGCCCTTTGTGATGAATGTGAGCTTTATTGGACCGATCCGCGTGCGGTGAAGAGCGATCCCAATCACCCCTCTTCCGGTGCTTATCCGGCGCTCGAAGGGAATTGGCGGGCGGCCACCATCGATGAAATTTCAGATCGCGGCTTGGCCGAATTGATCGAAGGCGATTCGGAGTGATCGCCCAGCATCGCCCTGGATTTGCAGCCAGGCGGGTTTGGACTACATTCACCGGCTAGTCGAATCATGAAACGAATCCTCAGCAGATCCTTATCGAGACCGATCGTCATCGGGCTCGCAGTGAGTTGGGCAACGCTTAGCCTATCACACGCTCAATCCTCGAACGAGTTCCAGCAACGTCTTAGCATCTCCAAATCAGACATCAATCGCGGTGGGAATCTGCCTAACACCTTCGCTCCGGTGGTGAAAAAGGTTCTGCCGACCGTGGTCAGCATTTCATCCGCTCGCGTTTCGCGAAGACGATCGGATCCCATGTGGGATGAAATTCTGCGGCATTATCTGGGCGAACCACGCCGGCGCCAACAAGGACTAGGCTCAGGGGTCTTGGTCTCGACAGACGGCTTTATCATCACGAACCATCACGTCATCCAAGGAGCGAACGAAATCACCGTGACGCTTCCGGAATCACGCCAGCAGTACGAAGCGCAATTGATTGCTGCCGATCCCTCGACGGATGTCGCTTTGTTAAAGATCGAAGGTGAAGAATTCCCGCGAGCGCCTCTAGCAGATAGCGATAACCTACAAGTCGGTGATGTGGTTCTGGCAGTCGGCAATCCGTTCGAGCTTAATCAAACCGTTACCCAAGGCATCGTCAGCGCGTTGGGCCGAAGCAATGTAGGACCCTCCACCAATTTTTATGGCAACTTCATTCAAACGGATGCCTCAATCAATCCAGGGAATTCCGGCGGACCGTTGGTGGATTCGTCAGGGCGTGTGGTGGGCATCAATTCCATGATCTACTCCACCACCGGTTCGAGCACTGGTATCGGCTTTACCATCCCGATTAATATGGCGCTACGCGTGATCGGCGATTTGTTAGACGAAGGCGAAGTCTTGCGTGGGTATTTGGGTGTGGAACTCACGCCAATCGACCGCCGCGCAGCCAAGATCCTCAGGCGAAGTGATCTCTCTGGCGCCTTAGTGCGCTATGTAGTGCCGCGGTCTCCGGCCGGCCGCGCCGGATTTGAACCGGGCGACCTCATTGTGAGTTATGAAGGGAAGCCGGTCATCGACGACACCAAACTTCGTCTCGCTGTCAGTAGCACAACTCCTGGGACAGAGGTGACTTTTGGCGTGATCCGCGAAGGCCGGGAGATCGACGTCTCAGCAGTGTTAGGGCGATTGCAGAATGGTCAGGGTGCTTACGTGAACAAAAGTCGTTGGGACAACCGCCCCCCGCCGCCCAATCAACCCGTTCCGGTGGACGACGGTGAACCGTTGCAGGTGCCTTTCTATCTCGCGGGAGTGGAACTCCACACCCTAGACGATTCGTTGCGCGATCAGCTAGGCCTAGCTGATGACTACGAAGGCGCTGTGGTGATACGTGTGGATCCGCGAAGCGCCTCCGGGCGAAGCGGCCTTGAGACCGGTGATGTGATTGTCGAAGTAGGCCGCACCAGCGTGCGCTCCACGAAAGAAGCGATGGCCGCCGGTCAGAACCTCGAAGGTGACAAGGTGATGCTCGGCATCATCCGGGACGGCGAGCCGCAGTTCGTCCTCGTGACGAAGTGAATAGAATCGTCTCCGCTCAGTGCGCGGGCGCCGAGTCGCCTTTACCTTCTTTGAGAAAAGCCAGAACACCGATGGCTCCGTAGGTGACGAAGAAAACCACTTTTAGGAGACTGGGTCCTCCCACCGTGGTGAACGCAGAAAAAAGACTGAACGCCGCGGCAAGCACCATGAAAGCCCAGCCCAAGCGATTGGTGCGTTTGTCAGAGAGCTCCCAGCCGCCGATGATGACCATTGCAAACATCAGGATAGTCACCGCGATCCAGAAAACCCCAGCGTTGCCACGCGACGCGAAGATCATGGCCTCTGTAAAGGCGGCGGCGAATCCGGCGAATATGAAGCCAACGAACAAGAGCATCTTCATGGCGGCGACCGTATCACCGGTTGGTTCGCCGTCAAGACCTCGAACAGCGGGGCCCCCAATCAAGCAAATCAAGCCACCGCGGCGGCCGATTCCCACCGGCCTCTCCGAAAATTTTTCCCCGAATCTGATTTGCCGCCCGGAATTTTCCCGTTAGGGGTAGACCTCTGGATTCGTAATTTTGAGAATTTCAAAATGTCTAAAACACTAGTCATCGCCGAGAAACCGAGTGTCGCCACCGACCTCTCCCGGGTGTTGGGCAAGCAGCCTGGCATGACGAAGTTTAAGAAGGAGAAAGATTTCTTCGAGAACGACACCCATGTGATCTCTTCCGCTATCGGTCACCTCGTGGAGCTGGAGATGCCCAACGCACCCTGGAAATTCGAGAGCCTTCCGATTCTTCCGGAAAACTTTGGTTTGCAGCCCATCGAAAAGACCAAAGACCGGCTCAATCTCCTCAAACGCCTCATGAAGCGCAAGGACGTGGAGGAAATCATCAACGCCTGCGACGCCGGCCGGGAGGGCGAACTCATTTTTCACTACGTCAAAGAGATCTGCAAAGTGCAGAAACCGGTGAAACGGCTCTGGATGCAGTCCATGACCAATCAGGCCATTCAACAAGCCTTCTCCGAACTGCGGGACGGGTCCGAGATGCAGCCTTTGGAAAACGCCGCTCTTTGCCGATCGGAAAGTGATTGGTTAGTCGGTATCAACGGCACCCGGGCCATGACGGCTTTCAATTCACGCTACGGCGGTTTCCGGCGCACGCCCGTGGGCCGGGTGCAAACGCCCACGTTGACGTTGTTAGTCGAGCGCGAAAAGATCATTCGCGACTTCGTGCCGCGAACTTATTGGGAAGTTTACGGTGATTTCGATGTCCGTGCCGGCCAGTACCGCGGCCGCTGGTTTGATCCGGCTTTCAAAAAGGATTCAAACGACAATCAACTCAAAGCCGAGCGTGTCTGGGATAAGGAACAGGCTGAAGCGATCAAGGGACGTTGCCAAGGCAAGCAAGCGATCGTCGAAGAGAAATCCAAACCCAGCAAGCAAGCGCCGCCGCTGCTCTACGATCTCACGACCTTGCAACGCGAAGCCAGCAGCCGGTTTGGATTCAGTGCTAAGAACACGTTGGGCATCGCCCAAGCGCTCTACGAGAAACACAAAGTCCTCACCTATCCACGAACGGACTCGCGTTACTTGCCGCAGGATTATCTCTTACAAACGCGCAATGTGCTCAGCACGTTTTCCAATGTCTCGCCTGCCGACGCCGGATCGTTCCCAGCTGATTTACCGCAGCACGCCGGGCATGCCATCGCCAATGACATGGTGGGGCCTAACAAGCGCATTTTTGATGACAAGAAAGTCAGCGATCACTTTGCCATCATTCCCACAGGTCAGTTGCCCAAGAACCTGAAGGAACAGGAACTGAAGATTTACGATATGGTCGTGCGCCGTTTTATCGCGGTGTTTTATCCCTCGGCTGAGTTCCTCGTCACTCAGCGCATTTCGCGTATCGGTGAGGATCATTTTCGCACCGATGGCAAGGTTTTGAAAGTGCCAGGTTGGCTTGCCGTCTACGGCAAACAAGCCGGTGTTGCCTCCGGGAAGGACGGCGAACTCGTGCCCGTCCAAGACGGCGAATCCGCACAAACCGCCGCCATCGAAGTGTTGGAGAAGGAGACCAAACCCCCTCCGCGCTACGGCGAGGCCACGCTCCTCTCCGCCATGGAGACGGCGGGCAAACTCGTTGATGACGAAGAACTTCGCAGCGCCATGAGCGAGCGTGGGCTCGGTACCCCCGCCACCCGCGCCGCCATCATCGAAGGTCTCATTTACGACAAATACGTGAATCGCGAGAACAAGGAACTCATTCCCACACAGCAGGGTATCCAGCTCGTTGATTTGTTAGAAGAAATCGGGATCGACGTCCTCTCGTCGCCGGAAATGACCGGCAATTGGGAGTACAAGCTCAAGCAGATGGAAGAAGGCAAGCTCGACCGCGAGAGCTTCATGAAGGAGATCCGCAAGCTCACCATGGAGGTGGTCGATAAGGCGCGTCATCATGCCAAGGTGGCCAAGGAACGTGTCTACCCAGACCTCGACGTGGCCTGCCCCGCTTGCAACACACGCCCCCTCAAACAAGACGACCGCAAGTACACCTGCCAGGCACCCGATTGCAAATTCTCCTTCTGGAAAAACGTTTCTCAACGCGAACTCGCCCCTCACGAAGTCACCGAACTGTTGACCAACAAAGTCATTGGCCCATTGTCAGGATTTCGTTCCCGATGGGGCAAACTCTTCGACGCCACACTCAAGCTTGGCGATGACTTCAAAGTCGAGTTTGTCACCCAGTCCGACGAAGAGAAACAAGCGGAACTCGATTCGCTCGTCCCGGAAAACTTCGTTTGCGACTACCCGCACAGCGGCGACAAGAACGGCAAGATCTACGAGAGTCCGGAAGCCTATGTGTTAGACTTGGCCGTCAATGGCGATAAGGACTTCCGCAAAGTGCGCCTGAAAAAAGTGCAATGTCAGTTCAGAATCTCGCGCGAGGAAGCCAAGAAATTCTTCACCGAAGGCAAGACCAGCCTCATCGAAGAGTTCATTTCCAAGAAAGGTCGGCCGTTTAAGGCTTACCTGAAGATGGATCCCGAAGGCCGCCGCTTCGTGAATTGGGAATTTCCCCCACGCGCCAAGAAAACCGCCGCGAAGAAGGCCGCGCCGAAGAAGAAGGCGAGTTAAAGCGACCGCCAAACCAAAGTGAGGTAAGCTCGCAGCAGAACTTGTGAAAGTTCCGGACGTTGGGCCTCGAATGAGGAGAAGTCTCATTTCTTCTACACACTCATATCAAACGCCGATCACTTTGGTTTGAACCCGGCACTTGCGACAGGGCGTTTCGTGGATTGAGGCGGGCGCCGGTCCGCTTTCTTGGGATCAAAATAAAGGGCTTCTACCCATGGTTAACTGAGTGAGGACACGTAATCCGACATGATATCTCAAGATCATGAGCCGGGTTAGCCATGCCACGCAGTTGACAGCAATCATCGAAGGTGTCGATCCCTTCGCGAAAGGAATCAATCATGGGAGCCACGAGCGCGGGCGTCAAACGACCCTATGTTCCGATGGCTCGTTCTTACAACTCTTCTCGTTTGGACATCACCGTTAGAGTGTTCGACCGACGTCAAGACCCTTCCGCTGGGCGAGGGTGTTGTTTACCTGCGGAGTCATCCTCGGCGGGGCACTCACTACGTCGGCCAGGCGAAGTCGATGACGCGTTTCCTCGAGCGCCAGCGTGAACACGATCGTGTGTTGGGGACGCGTCATGACTATGTCATCTTGGGTCGGGCCCAACCGGGGCTCGCCTTGGATTTCTTGGAGGAGACGCATATCCGAGCACGCGGAGGACCGCCTACTTTGGAGAATCGCATCCATGAGATGGATTCTCATCGTTGGGCCGAATACCTGGCGCAATGGCCAGAAAAGTGACTAGCTTCCGCGGCGAAATCTTGTCTTTTGAGTTGCGAGAGATCGTCACAATGCGATTATCTAGAATTATTAGAATATTGTATGGCGGAAGACCGTTACGACATCATCAGCCCCATCGGTAGCGGCGGGCTTGGAACGGTCTACAAAGCACGCGATACCCAGCTCAATCGCTACGTTGCCATCAAGCGTCTGAAGTCAGCTGGAGAGCGGCCGGCGACTTCTGATGAACAGCAGAAGTTGCTTGATGAAGCCTCACTCACGGGCGCCGTTCAGCATCCTAACATCGTTTCTGTATACGATGGCGGGGTGGATCATGAAGGGGCTTTCTTGGTCATGGAATTCGTAGACGGCGAGACCCTGAACGAGGTCTTCCAGAATGGCGCCCTAACAATCCATGATTTCGTGCAGATTGCGACGCAGATTCAAGAAGGTCTTGTGGCTGCGCAGAATCTGCAGCTGCTTCATCGCGATCTGAAGCCGGGGAACATCATGATCTCGTGGCTGCCATCGGGCTCTTATCGCGTCAAGATTCTCGATTTCGGCATGGCGAAATTTGCGCCTACCCCCATGCATCAAACAGCCGATCACGATCAAGCGATCTATGGTGCGGTGCACTTCATGGCGCCGGAACAATTCAATCGCATGCCGCTTGATGTGCGGACCGATCTCTATGCTATGGGTTGCATCCTCTATCTCGGTTTGACGGGCATCCTGCCATTTCAAGGAGACAATCCAGCCGAAATCATGAAGGCACATCTGCAAGGTCGCGTGATTCCTGTTCATTACGTAAGGAAAGATCTTCCCCGCCCCTTAGCGGAATGGTTGATGACTTTGCTAGCGCGTGACATGGATGAACGACCGGATAATGCGGAACAGTCTTTGGAGCACTTTCAGGCGGGCATCGAGAAAGCCCAAGCACTGGAAACTGAAGACGAATCCGAAGACGCCGAGCTGGAGTTCCAACACGCCGGCTAAGGCGTGTCCGTTTACGGACAGCGGGATTTCAGGTGTGAACAAGCAGTGCCGGCTCCTCACGTCCGTCGCCTCCCGTTAAATGACTGATGTGGAATTGGTTATGGCGATCCCCTTGCCTTGGCAAGGTTCGTGCCTTTAGAAGAAAACCATGATCACCCTCAAACGCCTTACCCGTGTATTTCGATCCAAAGCCGGCGAAGCCCGTGTGCTTGATGACATTGATGCCAAGATTTTTCCCGGAGAGTTTGTGACGATCATGGGCCCCTCGGGCGCAGGGAAATCCACTCTCTTAAGTGTGTTAGGCATGCTGGACCACGAGTGGACTGGTGAGTACCATTTGGAAGACCACGCCATTCATCAGTTAAAACCGAAAGAACGCATCGCGCTAAACCGTCAATACGTGGGCTTCGTTTTCCAACGTTTTCATTTGTTAGAAGATATGACCGTCGAAGAGAATCTGGATGCACCGCTCTCCTATCGGGATATCAAACGATCCGAGCGCAAGGCGATCGTCGCCGATACGTTAGACCGATTCCAAATCGTAGGAAAGAAAGATCTGTTTCCGGCACAGCTGTCAGGCGGCCAACAACAACTCGTGGGCGTGGCGCGAGCTGTCATCACCAAGCCGGCTCTCTTGTTAGCCGATGAACCGACGGGCAATCTCCATTCGGATCAGGCTCGAGAGATCATGGATCTCTTCAAGAAGCTCAACGGCGAAGGCACGACTATCGTCCAGGTCACGCATTCGAAGGAGAATGCCGCTTTCGGCGATCGGGTTATCCAACTCAAAGACGGAAAAGTCGCCTCCTAAACAAATCTTCTCGCAAGCAAAGAAAGGCAACGCCGGCCAACGACTAACACATTGCTTTATCCTAAAAAAAGCTGAGTGCTTCTACCGCATGGATGAAACGCCTTGAGGCTTACCGGATGGGTGGCGCTTATCGGTGTCCATTCGGATTCTTTCGGTGTATAAGCTCTTGGAACACCCCACTCGCCCACCCATTCACGCACCGATGTCCGATAACCTTCATCGCGAGAAAGCAGATCTTCGCAAGAAGTTGCATGAGGTGCCGCATCAACCGGGTGTCTATCTGATGCGGGACCGGTTGAATCGGGTGATTTATGTGGGTAAGGCGAGGGACCTCCGCAAGAGACTGAGCCAGTACTTCACGCCTTCGCGGCAGAGCATGGCGGATCTCAAGACGCGTGCGCTGATCAAGAGTATCTATGATTTTGACATCCATCCCGTGCGCAATGAGCCGGAGAGTCTTTTGTTAGAAGGCAAACTGATCAAAGAGTTCCGCCCCAAATACAATGTTAGTTTTCGCGATGACAAGCGCTTCCTGCTCTTGAAGATTCATCCGGAAGATCCCTTTCCGCGTTTTCAACTCTGCCGGGTGCGCAAGGAAGATGGCGCGCGTTACTTTGGACCCTTTGCTCATTCGGGCGCGTTGCGCACGACCGTCGGTTGGGTGAATCGAAAGTTCGGCTTGCGCACGTGTCGCCCATTGGAACCGGGTGAACAAGACTACAAGCATTGTAATGACGACGTGATCAAGAACTGCACGGCACCATGTATTCAAAAGATCGCTCGCGAAACATATGCCGAGCGTGTGGTGCAAGCGTGTGATTTTCTGGACGGCAAGTCCAAGGAAATGTTAGGCGAGTTGGAAGAGGAAATGCAGAAAGCGGCCGGCCGACTCGATTTTGAGAAGGCCGCCTCCTTGCGTGATGTACTCGATCATTTACGGAAAACGCTCAGTCCGGCGAGGCGCTTCACTCGCACCAAACGCGGCTTGCCAGAGAACAAAGAAACGGATGCGTTGCGCGATGTGGAAGAACTCAAGGAGGTGCTTCATCTGGAAATGGCTCCGTTAGTCATGGAGTGCTTTGATATTTCCAACATTTCCACCACCCATTGCGTCGCCTCGATGGTTCGGTTTAAGAATGGATTGCCGGATAATAAAAATTACCGCCGTTATCGCATCAAGACCGTCAAAGGACAGGATGATTTCGCTAGTATGGCCGAAGTCGTGCGGAGGCGCTATGCGCGCATTCTCTTACAAACAAACGAATCTCATCCCGAAGCGGCCGGCGCGAGTCAGGAATCCCCCACGGAGTTGATGCGCCGGATCGGTGAAGAACTTGAAGAGAGCCGTGACGCCAAGGGTCGTCCCATGGTGCGTTTGCCGGACTTGGTGATCGTCGATGGCGGCAAAGGTCAACTTTCGAGCGCCTGCAAGGAACTCCAGCGGCTGCAACTCAGCGATTTGCCCATCATTGGCTTAGCCAAAGAACATGAGGAGATCTACCGCCCAGGAGTGCCTGATCCGCTCATTCTGCCACATGAGATGGGAGCACTCCGGCTCTTGCAGCGTATCCGGGACGAAGCACACCGGTTTGCCAATGGGTATCACCAACTTCTGATGAAACGTCGCATCTCTGAGAGCATCCTCGACGACTGCCCCGGTGTGAGTGAGCGGCGCAAGACGACACTCTTGAAAAGATTTGGTTCCGTGGCCAGACTGCGCCAAGCTTCCGTCGAGGAAATCGCGTCCCTACCGGGTTTCAGCGCCAACTTCGCCACAGAACTTCTGCGATTTCTTGAATCGCACCAATCCTGAGTCCGTCTCGGATCCCAAAGCCCTATGAAAATACGATCGCTCCTCCTCCTCACGGCCAGTTTCTGCGTCGCCACCCCGGCCGTAGCTCAGAGCAGGGGGCCTATCATCCCCGTCGTGAGCAACGCGGCCGTCTCGGAACAGGAGCCTAGCTTGGAACCCTCCTGGCAGACTCGCCAAGGTGCCCGAACCCTGGAGTTTTCCATTCCGGCACCACGCGGCCAGATTGTTGACCGTGCCGGCCGGCCTCTGGCGCAGAACCGCATCGGTTACTTTCCTGCCTTACAGTTTCCTCATTTTGATAACCCTACGGACGACCAGATCGCCGCCTTTGGCGCTGCCGCGCTGGAGCAACTCAACCAAATCGCGTTTGGGGGCAAAGAAGAGGATAAGGTTGATTACTGGCTCAAAGATCCGCAGGATTTCATTGATCACTATCATCATCGCCGTTGGATGCCGTATCTGTTAGTCGATCGATTCGAACTAACGGAACGTCAGAAGAAGATGATCGAGAGTGATCTTACTTCCTACGGCCTAGTCCCTCATCCTGTTTATCTTCGGCATTATCCCCGCGGCAAGTTCGCTGGTCACATCATCGGTTATGCGGGGCTCAAGCGCCCCATGCCCACCGGACCGATTGAAGACGGCGACCCTCTTTTCTTCGAATGGGAAGGTAAAGCCGGCTTAGAAGCTTCGTTAGACCAGGAGCTTTCCGGTTCTCCGGGACGGGTCAGCATCATCTTTGATGCCAACGGCAATGAGATTCAGCGGGAGATGTTTCAACATCCCGTCGCCGGCAAGACGATCGTCACCACGCTGGATGCCAATATGCAGGACTTGGCAGAGGACATTCTCTACTACCGGAGTTCCATGGTGGTGATGGACTCTAACAATGGTGACATCTTGGCCATGGCCTCTCATCCCGGTTTCAATCCCAACGATTTTATTCCCAAGATCTCCACCAAGGACTTCCAGAAACTGATTGAGGATCCGGCCAATCCTATGTTCGGCCGGGCTTTTCAAGCGGGTTATCCGCCGGCATCCACGTTCAAAGTTCCTATCGCCCTCGCCGCTTTGAAAGAAGGTAGCCTCAAACTCAAAGAGACCATCCCTTGCCCGGGTGTGATGAAAGTGGGCGCCAAACCGAAACACAATTGGCACAAGAGCAACGAGGGACGCATGAACTTGCAGAAGGCCATCGCGCGCTCCTGCAACACGTGGTTCTACACCGTGGGTATCCGCACCGGATCTGAGCCGCTCATCCGTGAAGCGCGCAACTTCGGCTTTGGGCAATTGACCGGCATTCCGCTGCAAGAGAGCCCAGGCTTGCTCCCCACCAATGCCTGGATGATGGAGCATCACAATCATCGCATGTATTCTGGCGATATTGCGAACTTTGCCATTGGTCAGGGTTTCGTCGAGGCCACACCCTTACAAGTTGCTCAAGCCATGACCGGCATCGCCTCCGGCACGGATGTGTGGCGCGCGCGGCTAGTGAAGCAAATTCAAAACGAACGCAACGACGTGGTGGAGATGCCAAAGAAAGAATCCATCGGCCGGGTGGAAGTGTCAGAAAATCTTCTCAAGGGCATCCGGGATGGCATGCGCGATGTGGTCCATGCCGGCTATGGCACGGGCCGCCAGGGCTTCTGCCCCTACGCCACCGTCGCGGCCAAGACAGGCACCGCCGAGTGGAAGGGCAAGAAGAAGATGACGTGGTTCGCCGGATTTGTGCCTCACAAAGATCCCCAATACACTTTCGCCATCGCCTATGAAGGCGGCACGAGTGGCGGCAAGACGGCGGCCCCCTTTGCCAAGAAGTTCTTCACCTCCGTGTATGGCAACAGCAGCCGTTATCCTGAGACCCGCCGAGGTGGCGGGACCAAGCAAGCCAGCGAGACGACGAGTAGCGGCAAGAAGAAGTCCCGGCCCAAACGCACGCGTAAGAAGAGTAGTTCTGCTCCTCCCAAACGCCCCGTGGTCAAGCCCAAGACCGTCCCCGCCAAACCTAAGAAGAAAGGCTTCTTTCGCCGGATCTTTGGAGGTGGTTAGGCAGGATTGATGAGACAATTCCAGCTTCATTCATCCACAACTGGTGACGGACTCGAGCCGGTCCTGTCGCAAGCCTCAGAGCCTGGGATCAGTGCGAACGACGTTCTCATTCGCGTCCGCGCAGCATCGCTCAATTACCGCGATCTCCTCATGCGTCAGGGGCAGTCCGCTTCCAGCGCCAAGTCCGGCGGCACGGTGCCTTTGTCAGACGGCGCTGGAGAAATCGTTCGCATCGGTGAAAACGTGACGCGATTTCAAACGGGTGATCGCGTCGCCGGTTGTTTCTTTTCTCATTGGATCGATGGGCGTTTCCACATGCGTTATCATCAAGCCGCCTTGGGAGGATCGGCAGACGGCATGCTCACAGAATACATCGCCCTACCGGAAGAAGGCGTGGTGCCCATACCAGATTCGCTGACCTTTGAAGAGGCGGCGTGTCTTCCGTGTGCCGGTGTTACCGCTTGGTATGCGCTGGTGGAACGTGGTGAGTTAAGTGAGGGTGACACCGTTCTTCTGCTAGGCACCGGCGGGGTTTCGACCTTCGCCCTGCAGATTGCCGCCGCCAAGGGAGCGCGTGTGCTCATAATTTCTAGCAGTGACGCTAAATTGGCACGAGCCAAAGAGTTAGGAGCTTCCGAGACCATCAATTATCGGAGCACACCGGAATGGGACGAAGCTGTTTGGTCCCTGACAGACAAACAAGGGGCGGATCATGTGGTGGAAGTCGGCGGTCCGCAAACATTGGGCAAGTCCATGAACGCTGTGGCCGCAGGCGGTCACATCGCACTCATCGGTGTGCTCACCGGACGTCAAGCGCCCGAGGTTAGCCTCTTTCCGCTGATCGCACGCAATGTTCGGCTCAATGGCATCTATGTCGGTCATCGTAGGGCCTTTGAAAGGTTCCTAGAATTCGTCGATGAAACTCGTCTCAAGCCTCAGATTGATCGGGTGTTTCCCTTCGAGAAAGCTCCCGCGGCCTACGATTACTTGGCGTCGGGCGCGCATTTCGGGAAAGTTGTCGTTCGATTAAATGAGGCGTAAACGATGCGCGCTGCCATCCTTCGTGAAATTCGCCACCCGCTCGTCATCGAGGATTGGCCGGATCCAGATTGCCCGCAGGACGGGGTGGTTCTAAAGATCCTCGCCTCAGGCGTTTGCCGGAGCGATTGGCACGCTTGGTCCGGTGGCGATCCCGTTCGTCTTCCCCACATTCCCGGCCACGAATACTGCGGCGAAGTGATCGAAACTGGGGATCATGTGAGGCGTTGGATGATTGGCGATCATGTCATCGCGCCCTTTATCTTGGCCTGCGGGACGTGCCCCGACTGTGCTCAAGGAAACCAAACTATTTGCTCCGATCAGGTTCTGCCCGGTTTCACTACCCACGGCTCGTTCGCCGAAAGGTTAGCCGTGCCTCATGCCGATCACAACCTAACACGCGTACCAGAGGGAATGCCGGCGACGATCGCGGCGACTCTTGGATGCCGCGTGACAACTGCTTGGCATGCCTTGACCGGACGTGTGGGCCTACGTCCTGGTGAATGGCTCACAATCTTCGGCACCGGAGGTATTGGCACTTCTGCCCTGATCTTGGCCAAAGGACTCGGTGCGAAAGTAGCCGTGGTAGACATCGTGCCGGAAAAGTTAGAGCACGCTAAGATGTTAGGTGCGGATGTAGCAATCAATGGCGTGGAAACGGATCCGGTCGCCGCAGTGCGTGAGGTCACGAACGGTGGCGCCGATGTCGCTCTTGAGGCGCTTGGCATCCCAGTGACTATAAAGAACGCGCTCAAGTCGTTGCGAAAACTTGGCCGGATGGTTCAAGTGGGTTTGCCCACGGGCGATCATGCCACGATGCCGATTCCCATGGATGCGGTTTATTCCGGACAATTGACCCTTTACGGGACGCGCGGCATGCCCGCCTGGCGTTATCCCTCGCTGCTACAATTCATTGACGGCGCACAACTTGATCTAAGCCCAATTGTGCGGAGTGAAGTAGCTTTGTCAGACGTCAGTGCGGAACTCGCCGCCTTTGATAAACCGGCGCCGCCTGGCATCGCAGTGGTTACTGATTTCACAACTTAGGAGGCCTTCATTTGTGCATTTGTTGGGGCGCAGGCTTTAGCCTGATCGACGCGGGCTGTTGCTGTGCTTTCTAGATGAGGTTCCATCGTCACGATAGGCGAACCAGCCATGCGGCACGCGGAACAACCTCAAAGCTGGACTCCGCGGTTGCCTAGAGGTTGATAGTGATCAAACCATGGGGATTCCACGCTAGGCATTGGCTGGATTCTATGAGAGTTTCCGGTTGTTTCTAACGCTTATTCTTTCGATGAATCGTCCTCACGCCAGTCTTGTATGAAAAGCATTGCCGTTTATTGCGGGGCCAGCATGGGCAACGATCCCATCTTTGCTCAGCGAGCCAAAGAACTTGGAAAGACTCTAGCAGAGAGACGCATTTCCCTTGTCTACGGTGGCGGCGGTATCGGCCTCATGGGCACGATCGCTGATGCCGTGTTAGAAAAAGGGGGAAAGGTGATCGGCGTGATTCCTAAATTCCTCTTGGAGCATGAACTCGGCCACCAGAGCGCCACGGAACTCATCATCGTGGATACCATGCATGAAAGGAAACGACGCATGATCGAACTTTCGGAAGGATTTATTGCCATGCCAGGGGGTTACGGCACCCTTGAAGAATTAGGTGAAGTGTTGGCCTGGAGCCAACTAGGTCTTCATCGGGGTCCGTGTGGCGTGCTGAATGTGAATGGTTATTATGATGGACTGATCCTCTGCGCAGATCGCATGTGTCAAGACGGCTTGCTGATGGAGCAAGATCGCCAACGACTGCTCTCCGATGAGTCGTGCGCAGGCTTGTTAGAGAAAATGGTGGCGTGGGAACCTCCCACCACTTTGAAAGTCGATTATCTGAAACCGAAAGATCTCTAACTCAATTATAGCAAGCCGAAGCTACCCATCACTTCACTCTTCCTGCAGGCGTCGCCCTGTCGCATTGTTGCTTTCCTGCGTGACGTTTTAGTCCTACCAGATCACTCAAATCGAAACGCTTCCAACTGCGCACGCCACCGTGCAAGTGCCTGGTGCGAGTCATCAAGTTGGTTGTAGTCTTGAAAAGTGTAATTCTCGATCACGCCGAAAAGCGCGAAGTCGACATATTGTGGTTGTTCATCCATGAGAAAAGGACGGTGTTGCAGAGTGGTGTCGAAGCGCTCTAGCAGACGATTCAATTCGTCGCGTAGAGCGTCTGCTTGCTCGCGCCATTGGTCGACGCAACCCCGGCCAAACTTCCTTTCTTTGTGACGGATGGTCATGGTGCGAGCAACCGGATCGTCGATAGCAGGCAGATAGTTGATGTCGCAGAGCTTGAATGTGAGGCCCTCGACTTCGTCTTCGATGTGTTTGACGATGATTTCTTGTAGCCCGTTGGTTTCAACGGGGAAAAGCTTGTTGTTGGTAAAGTTCTGATCGACGTAACGAGCGACATCCAAGCTCCAATCGCTGCTTTCATAAATTACCTGATCTCCGTGCACTAGAATGGGGACTTGATAATAAGCGCCGTCTGTCAGTTTGATGACTTCCGAACGATCCCAATTAGGCACGGCCACGCGATCAAATGGAACACCGAACGCGGTAAGGGCCTGGGTGATGGGAATACAATAGGGGCTGTGCGCCATTTCATAAATAACTAACTTCATGGCTGTTTGCGGGTGAAGATATCGCCGTAGGGCTGATAACGATGATAAGGTACGGCGTGTTTTTTCCAATGCGCTACGGCTTGATCATACCGGTTCCGCATGGCAGCCAGTACACTGGCATCCGTCGCGTGTTTCCGTTCGTAGGGTTCCGATGCGAGATCAAAAAACTCTTCCGTTGGAGTGAAATCGCCTTCATCGTAGGGCCAGTAGATGTATTTGTGGCTCGGCGTCACGACGGTGAGACTATGCACTTTGCGAGGACCCCAGACATTGATCAAGGTAAGAGAGGCACGGACACTTGAAGCCTGATCTTTCATGACGGGAATCAAACTACGGCCATCGAGGTTCTCAGGAATCGAGACGCCGGCATATTCGAGTATCGTCGGCATGAGATCAATATTACCAGTAAGCGCAGCGGATCGCCGATAACCCTTTGATGGAAATTGCCTAGGATCGACAATGATCAATGGAGCACGCGACGCCTCTTCATAGGGCAGGACTTTTGAGCCATAACCGTGCGAACCACAGAGAAAACCATTATCGGAAGTGAAGATAATAACGGTGTTCCCTGCGACGCCGGACTCTTGAAGGGCGGAACGAATCATGCCCACGGCGACGTCGACGGCGTAAATCTGCTGATGGTATTTCGCCATGACACGATCGTAGTCATCGGCGTAACCCCAACTATGAAAACGTTCATATTGCCGGCCATGACGGCTTTGTTCGGCGAAATGCTTTCCGTGTTCCCGACCGTAATTGATAGGTTTCTTAAAAGACTTGTTTGCGTAAATCGAATCATCCAAGGGGTCAGGCGTCACGGGGCGATGCGGTGCTTTGAAACTGATCGATAAACAAAACGGATCGTCGGTACGCGCCGACTCGCGGATAAAATCGCGGCCGAAGGCGCCGTAGGAACGCGTGGCATGCGGGTAATCTTTAGCATAGGCAGCCATCGAGACATTCTTTGCAGTTTCGTAGTGTGTTTGCCCCGGGCCGGCACCCCATTTGTCGAAATCCTCCTTTGGCAACTTACCGCGGGTTCCTGGCTCATCGGTGACTTCAAAACCGATCTTGCCGGCGATGGCTGTGCGATAACCTGCTTCTCGCAAGAGAATGGGATAGGATCGCTGCCAATGCGCCCGGACCAACGCGCCATGCTCGAAATTGCATCCATTGCGATATTCGTACAGGCCGGTCATGATATTGGCCCGGCTGGCCATGCAGATGGCGGTGGTGTTATAATGTTTATCAAACGTCACGCCGTCACGTGCCAAGGCATCGATATTCGGCGTGCGCACATCTTCATTGCCATAACAACCGAGTGAATAGGTCGTTTGATCGTCCGTGAGAAGAAAGACGATATTGGGGCGATCCTGTGCGCATAACGTCGCACAAGCTATGAAATAAAAAACGAACGCACGCATCACTTGGGAGCTTTGGGCGCTTGTGGCCATGGCGTTTTTCCAGGCGCCCATTCTTGAGGTTGCTTGGCGCGAATCGCCTTCATGTAAGGCGCCAACCAATCGGGGGCGGCCTTGTTCTCATCAATGCCGTAGATATCCGGAAGCGGCGGTTCCATGAGAAGTGGTTTATCGCCCAACGGCGAACGTTGATTGCCCACTTCTTCAAGGCGCGTCTTCAATCGTTTGACAACGTCCGGATGCTTGGCGGCGATATTCTCTTTCTCCGCCGGATCAGCCTCGAGATCATAGAGGAGATCCCCCATGAGTTTATACTTGCCACTGCGAATCGTCGGCGTGCGCACACTGCCGCTCACTTCAAAAATGATTTCTTTGCGAGGACTTGGTTGGCCTTGGAAAAGGGTGGCCGTCATATCTAGCGCATCTACCGGCCGCTCTTGTTCGTGCTTCCCTCCGCCAAGCGCAATGAAGGTCGAATAAAAATCGGCGATGAACATCATCTCATCGTTTGTGCTGCCGGCTTGGGTGTGGCCGGGCCATCGCAAGATACAGGGAACACGGACACCTCCTTCGTATGTGGTGTTCTTGGCGCCTCGGTAGGGTTGACTCATTTCTTCCAGCACTGGTCCATTGTCATTAGTGAAGATCACCAGCGTGTTGTCCTTGAATCCGTGCTCATCCACCGCCTTCACGATCTTACCCACAGCATCGTCCATGCATTTAAGCATGGCGCTACGCACATCGTATTGATTATATCGGGGCGGCTTATTGAGTGGACCATGAACGGCATTAAAAGGCACATAGAGAAAGAAAGGCTGGTCAGATTTCTGATTGGAAATAACGCGCTCGGCCTCCGCGGCAATGAGGTCAGTGACATAGCCTTCCTCTTGCAAGGGTTGTTGATTCCGATGCCAATCATACACGGCAAACCGTGCCGGTGCATTGTGCTCAATCGTCTTGGTGTAATAATCAATCCCCCAGGCGTAGTGGCCATATTGATGCATGAAGCCCTGGCCCATGGGTAAATGTTCTTTGAGCCACTCGCCGCAATGCCACTTGCCCGTGACCGCGGTGAAATAACCAGCTTCTTTCAAGGCCTCAGCGATGGTGCGCTCATTCGAATCCAAGGCATGGATGCGCCGTGTCGCTTCGCCACGATCATTCTTGGCTAACGTGAGACCCAGTTTGGCCAAGTAACTTGGTTTGCCGAAGTCTTCGGTCCGCCAATCCATCCAAGTGCGGAAGGCATACCGACCAGTGAGAAAGGCGGCACGTGTGGGTGAGCAGACGGAATGCGTGTAGAACTGATTCAAGCACAGGCCTTCCGATGCGAGGCGATCGATATTCGGAGTAAGTTCTTTATTTCCGCCATGGATACCTAATTGAGACCAGCCCATGTCATCGGCCATCATGAAGACGATATTCGGTCTGGAGCCGGCAGGTTCTTGCGCGTGAGAGACGAGTGTTAATGCGAGGAAGGTTATGAGAATTCTTTTAAACATGAGGCGTTTCTTGGTAGCGGTGACTTTTAGTCGCCGCTGAGTTGATTTTCATATTCGGCGGCGACTAAAAGTCACCGCTACCGTGGGTGAGTTAAGGAATTTGAGGTGTCAGGCGTTTTCCACTATCATCTACAGGATAAACGGCGGCGTGTTTCTTAGTTTGTTCGACCAGACCGCGCATCATACGCTGTAGTTCAACAGGCTCTGACTTGGCGAGATTGGTGGATTCGAAAGGATCGCGGCCGAGATGAAAGAGTTCGTATTGACCTTCCGGAAGTTGGCGTTTCCCACCAATAGGAAACTTTTCTGGCAAATAGTGATAAATGACCTTCCAATCCCCATCGCGCCACACCGTGAAATAATTGCTGCGATGCGGTCCATGCGGGTAATGCATGAGAAATTGCTGAGCGCGATCGGTCTGAGGTTTGCCGGTGAATAATGGTTTTAAGGCTTTGCCATCGACAGCGTGATTTTCAGGCGCTTTGCCATCGGTTAGGGCGAGCAGGGTGGGAAAGAGATCTTCGACGGAGGCCACCTGGCTTTGGATAACGCCTTGAGCAATAGGTAAGTTCTTTTGAAACGCGTTGGCCGAGTCCGGTGTGACCCACGCGGCGATAAAGGGCACACGCATGCCGCCCTCATAATGCGCGCCTTTCTTTCCACGTAAGGGCGCTGCGCAAGCGACGTCATGTTGGTGACCTAGAGGCGCATCGCCGCCATTGTCGCCTAGAAAGATCACTAGGGTATTTTCACCTATATTGAGCCGCTCGAATTCGTCGAGCAGATCGCCTAATGATTTATCCATGCCTTCAATCAAGGTGGCGAAAGCCTGCGCTCTGGGTGGCTTACCGGAATCTTTGTAATGATCGGCAAATCGCGGATCCGATTCAAAGGGCGAATGCACGGCGTAGTGCGACATATAGAGAAAGAACGGTTTTTTATCCTTCACTGCCTCTGCCACTTGTTTCTTGGCTTCAATGGTTAGGGCTTCGGTCAGAAACGTTTTCGAGCCATGATATTTATCTAAATGCGGCACTGCATGGTAGGCGCGCTTGGTGCCATGCCCGTAATTCTTTTCCGCATAATAACTACCAGGCGCGCCAAAGGACGCACCCGCCACGTTGATATCGAAGCCAAGATTCAAGGGCTCGGCCCCTTCGTGATCGGTGGGACCAAAGTGCGCTTTGCCGACATGAATGGTGCGGTAGCCTTGTTTCCGCAGCAGTCCTGGCAAGGTGACATCGCCTTTCTTCAGGCCGGTCCAATTCCAATCGGGGGCGCCGTTGGGGCCGGCATTGTCATTTCGTGGGTTGATCCAATTCGTGGCGCGATGACGTGCCGCGTTCTGACCCGTCATGATAGAGATACGCGTGGGTGAACAGACGCTCATGGCGTAGAATTGATTGAAACGGATCCCACGCTTGGCCAGGCGCTCCATTTGGGGCGTACGATAGAAATCATTCAGCGGGTAGCGTTTCGGCATGCCCTGATCATCGGTGAGAAAGGCGACCGAGGTATCCATGACCCCCATGTCATCGACAAGGAAGACCATGATGTTAGGACGGTCGGCAGCACCCGCAAACGCCGCGAGAGCAAGGACCGCCAAAGGCACGAGGGCGAGTTTCCTAGAGAGAAGATGATTCGTGATCACCAAGGCAACCTACGACGAGCGAGGTCACCATGGGAAGGCCGTAGTCTCTGCGAAACCTGGCGAAACTGCGTCTCAGGATCGCATTTCGCGCCCTTGGTATTTGAACGATCTTTTCAGTTTCCAGTGTGGAAACATCGGTGTATGCCATCGGCTATGTCCGACTTGGAGTCGCTCAGACGTGCCATCGCCGAGTCCCCTGAGAACGTGCCGCTCTTGCAGCTCTACGCTCAAACGTGCCTGGATGAGTTCTCTCTTTCCGAGGCGCGCGAGACCTATGAACGCGTGCTGACGATCGACCCGAGCCAGCTCGACGCCCAGCTGGGCATCGCACGCGTTCTGTTTCTCGAGGGCAAGACATCGGAAGCCGCCGTGCGCGCAGAGACGCTGGTCAAGAATCACACTGACTTCGCGCAGGCCTATCTCTTTCTCAGCCGCTTGTATCTCAGTGAGGGCAATCCCAAACTCGCTGCCGAGTATTACCAGCGCGGCCAGAGCTTGGGAAAAGGCCTCTCCGATCCGGCTTTGGAAAAAGAGCTCGGTGCGCACCGGTTGGAACATGCGGAAGAGCGCGCGGCGGAAACACGCGTCTTCCCCGGTCCCGATTGGAAAGAAGATGACATCGAATTCGGTTCGGAGCCGGAAGACGATTTCTTCTACGACGATGACGACGAGGACTTCCCGTTTCCGGTGGGGCAACGTGACCTTGCCAAGCGCGACTTCGAACGCCCTAACGTGAACTTCAAAGATGTGGGTGGGATGGAGGCACTGAAGGAGGAGATTCGCATGAAGATCCTTCACCCGATTGAAAATCCCGACCTCTTTCGCCGCTACGGCAAGAAAGTGGGAGGCGGCGTCCTGCTCTACGGACCTCCAGGCTGTGGGAAGACACTGATCAGCAAGGCCACCGCCGGCGAGATCGAAGCCAATTTCTTTGTGTTAGGACTGCACCAGGTACTCGATATGTACATTGGCAACAGTGAGAAGAATCTGCATCAGATCTTTCAATTGGCCCGGGACAACGCGCCTTCCGTCTTGTTCTTCGATGAAGTCGATGCCTTGGCTGCCGACCGCAAAGACATGCGTCAAAGTGCGGGGCGAACGGTGATCAATCAGTTCCTTTCGGAAATGGACTCCACCGATTCAGGAAATGAGGGCGTTTTAATCATCGGTGCCACCAACGCGCCGTGGCACATCGATCCGGCCTTTCGCCGGCCGGGCCGTTTCGATCGCATCCTCTTCGTGCCACCTCCCGATGACGAAGCGCGCAAGGCCATCATCGAAGTGATGGCGCGCGATAAACCGGTGAATGATCTCGATGCCGCCGCCCTGGCCAAACGCACGCGCAACTTTTCCGGGGCCGATCTCAAAGCCATCTTTGATCAAGCGTCTGAGGAGGCCTTGACCCAAGCGATGAAAGAAGGGCGGATCGTTCCCCTCACCACGAAAAGCCTCATCAAAGCTGCCAAAGCCATCACGCCCTCAACCAAACCGTGGTTCGAAAGCGCTAAGAACTATGCGATGTATGCCAATCAAAGCGGGTTCTATGATGATGTCTTGCGATTCCTGGGGATCAAGAAATGAGCGAGGTCGAAGGCGAAGTCGAAGCCGGAAACCAAGACGTTTTCCGCGCGGAACATTTGCAACACGTCGGCCGTTATGACGATGCGTTAGAGGCCTTGCGCGTGGCGCTCTCGAAGCAGCCGGACAGCCCGGAGTTGTTGCGCCGCATGGCGCATTGTCAGATGAATTCGGCCACGGAATCGAACCATGCGCTGGACACCATCGAGCGAGCGATTCAGTTAGGCCCCAATCAAGCGCGGAGCTTCGCGCTCAAGTCCCTCATTCTTTCAGATAACCATCAGGGCAAACAAGCCATTGCCCCGGCGGAAGAAGCCGTTTCCCTGGATCCCGATGATGCCTTTGGCTACGCAGCGCTCGCTTACGCTTATTTGAGAAGTGATCGTTTAGCAGATGCCGAGACCACGGCCAAGGCGGCCCTGGCGCTGGATCCTGACGAAGTGATGGCGGCTAATGTTCTCACTCACGCACTCTTTCGCCAAGGCAAGCAAGCGGAGAATCAAGTCCAGATCTCTTCCATGCTCTATCAGGATCCCGAAGATCCTTACACGCATCACAGCGCCGGTCTGGCCGCGATGCAGGCGGGCGATTACGCCAAGGCGGAGGAGCATTTCTTGGAGGCGCTGCGCTTGCGTCCGAACTTTGAAGCGGCGAGGCAAGGTTTGTTAGAGTCCTTCCGCGCGCGGTCGCCACACTATCGGGCCTATCATCGTTACGCCTTTTTCATGATGCGCCTCACGCCGGGCCAGCGCATCGGCGTCTTCATTGGCTTGTGGATGGCTTACAACGTCGTCCGGCGCGGTTTGGCGCAGTTATCGACTGCTGCTTATTATGGCATCACCGCGTTGTGGATCCTCTTCGTCATCTGGACCTTTGTAGCGCGCAGTGTGGGATCGTTGATGGTCATGCTAGATCGCCGCGCGCGACACGCCTTGACCACGGTGGAGAAATGGGACGCCGTGCTCGTTGGCGGCGGCGTGGTCGCGGGAACGACTTTGGTAGCCGCCGGGCTCATTGCGAGTCAAACGGCAACCACCATGATCGGTGCCGGCCTCATCGCCATGGCGATTCCTCTTGTGATGACCCTAACCAACGATCATCCAAAAGGAAAGTATCTCTACGGCATCGCCTCGGCCGTCGTCATCCTTTGCTTTGTTCTGGTTTTGATAGGTCTGACCGTTCCCATTCTCGCCGCCGGGCCTGCTTTGGCCCTCGGGAGTCTCGTCACGGTCGTCACCATGTGGCTGGCCATGTTCGGCGTGTGGTATCGTTAGCACTCTTGTAGTCGCATGGGAAAGATCCTGGTGATCCGCGGGGGTGCCATTGGCGATTTCATCCTCACGCTTCCCGCCATCCGGCTGCTCAAGGAAGAGTTGCCCGATGCCGAGTTGGAAATCATGGGCTACGAGTCAATCCTTTCGCTCGCGGTCGCTGGTGGCTATGCCAAGAAGACCCGCAGCATTGAGTATGGACCCATGGCAGCTTTCTTCGCACCGGGCGCGGCGCTTGATCCCGATCTCTGCGCCTATTTCGCGAGCTTCGATGTCGTGGTGAGCTATCTCTATGATCCGGATCATTTCTTTCGCGGCAACTTGGAGCGCGCCGGTGTGGAGACATTGATAGAGTGTTCCCACCGCGTGGATAACGAAGGCGAAGCGGCATCGCGCCAATTAGCCAAACCGCTAGAACAACTCGCCTTGTTCCTCGACGACGACCGCGCGGCACCTTGGTTGGAGCTGGCGCCGGCCCATCACCAACAGGCCAAGGAATTCCTAACCGATCCGGTTATCCCACTCATCGGATTGCATCCCGGCAGCGGAAGCCCCTACAAGAACTGGGATTTGGACAACTGGCTCGCCGTCATGCGCACGCTTCACCGCCTTCGGCCGGATGCCAAGTTTCTTATCAGTACCGGCGAAGCGGAAGAAGAGAAGGTCACGACGTTCCTCAATCAAGTTTGCGCGGAATCGTTGCCGGCCATTCATGCCGATTCGCTTGCCCTTCCTCTGTTAGGCGCCCTGCTCTGCCGCTGCCAATGCTTCCTCGGTCACGACAGCGGCATCTCCCATCTCGCTGCCGCCGTCGGCACGCCCAGCGTTGTTCTCTTTGGCCCGACCATGTCTTCGGTTTGGGCGCCTCCTCATCAACACGTCCAAATTTTGGAGCATCCTAGCGGATTACTCAGTGAGATCACCGTGGATCAAGTCGTCGCCAGAGCAGCTAAAACAGGAGAAATCTGATCACGAAGCGTCTAGCATTCCGCTCGCGCGCAAGATGGTTTCATGCACGGCCACATCGTGAGCGCCGTCCCAAGCGAGTTTCTTCTCACCGCGAATGATCTTGGCAAGATCTTCAAACTCTCCGTGATAACGCCCAGCAGATTTGGGTAATGTCACTTCGTGAGCGCCGCGCTCAAACTCGCCACGTGCCTTGCTCAACGTGAGCCGTAGTTTGGGAGGCTCCAAAGGCCGGATCTCGATCATGCCTTCGGTGCCGATGACATGAAACTGCCGGCGTTGGCCGCCGAAGCGATCGATATGATTGCTGGCAACGGTAGCGATGGCCTTGGGATAGCGCATGACGGCTAACTGATGATCTAAGAACGCATCACGATCGGGCCGCGACTTCAATCCGACAGGGATCACTTCCTCCGGCTTACCTAACACCGTGACAACAACGTCGATCAAATGACAGGCCAATTCGAAAATGCCACCGCCTGGATAACCGGCCAGCTCGTCACGAAGTGAAGGCGAGGCCAGTTTACCCATCTTGCCATTCACTTCCGTGATCTCCCCTAACCAACCTTCTTTCAATGCCTTGAAGAGGAATTCAAAGGCGGGGTTATAACGCAACATATAGCCCATCTGCACGGTAAGACCACGTTTCTCCGCCTCTGCGTGCAATTCCTTACAAGCCTCCAACGATTCCCCGGCCGGTTTGTCCAGATGAATGTGTTTCCCAGCTTGCAGACAACGAATGCCGGTGGGCACCAATTGATCGATGGTAGTCTCCACCGCAACCGCCTTGACATCCGCCATTCCTAACAACGCGTCTTCCGTCATGAACGGCAAGTCTTTGTACGGACTCCGTTTGGCCATAGCCTGTGCACGCTCCGTGTCCGGCTCCACCACACCAACCACCTCATAAAGCTCATTCAAATCTAACATCGTGGCGAGCTTTCCGGATGCATGAGAATGCTTGGTGCCGATTTGTCCGACTTTGATTCGGGTCGACGTCTCCTGAGCAGAGAGTGAATGGGTGGCAACGGCGGCTGTCGCTGCTGTCTGAAGGAACCTCCGGCGAGTAGATATGTGAAGCGTATTCATAAGTCGGTCAGGATTACAGGATCGTTAAAGCGCGCTTCTCATGCAAACATTCCTCAGCTGCAAGTGCGATGGAGGTGGCTTGCAAGACGTCGTATCCAGTCACCGGCATTTCTTCATCGTGCACCACTGCCTGAACAAAAGCTGCCATCTCCTCCCGATAAGCCTTGGCGTAGCGTTCGAGAAAGAAAGGCTCCGGCAATGGTCCCGTGACGCCGATTTGTGTGTAAAGCCGGTGACGGTCAGGTGTTTCGTTTTCAGCTTTGGCCATCCCCTTGGAGCCGAAGACTTCGATGCGCTGATCATAGCCGTAGACAGCTTGGCGGCTATTATCGATTACTGTCGTCGCTCCATTGCCATGCCTAAGAATCGTAACGGCCGTATCAATATCGCCCGCCTCGCCAATAGCAGGATCAATCAGATTCGCTCCTTGTGCATAAACTTCCACGACTTCGGAACCCACGAGAAAACGCGCCATATCAAAGTCATGAATGCTCATATCGAGAAAAAGCCCACCAGACCGCCGGACATAATCAATAGGAGGCGGGCTAGGATCCCTGCTGGTGATGCGGACCATGTGCACGTCGCCTATGGCGCCTTCCGCAACTAATCGCTTCACTTTGGCAAAGCTCGGATCGAAACGCCGGTTGAATCCAACCATTAGAGGTGTGCTCGTCTTGTTAATAACCCGCAGGGTCTCCTTCACGCGTTCGAGTGATAAATCCAAGGGCTTCTCACAGAAAACCGGGATCTCCGCCTTCGCCGCCATGATCACATGAGACGCGTGTTGGTCGGTTGGAGAGCAAATGACGATCGCCTCCAATTCCGTGTTTTTGATCAGTTCATCGACCGTCTCGTAAGTTTGAATGATGCCGCGATCTTCAGCATATCGACGTGCTTCGGACGAAGGATCTGAGGCGGCCAGGACCCCAACACCTTCTATATGATTAAGCAAGTTCTCCAAATGGATCTTTCCAATGCGACCCAAACCGGCTACGCCGACTACTAACGAACTCATAATTCCAGCTTCTTGAGATAATCGCGATTGGCTTGCGCGCAGGATTTCGGATCTCCCATTCCGGGTAGCACGTCCTGTTCCACCACGATCCATCCATCATATTGCCATTCATGAAGAAGCTTCACGATAGCGGGGAAGTTCACCTGCCCTTTTCCCAGTTTGCAGAAAACGCCATTCTTAACTGATTCGAAGTAATCATATCCCTGCGCACGCGAGTAGGCGGCCACGGCTGGTTCGCAGTCTTTGAAATGAATCAGGCCAATGCGTTCTTTCCAAAGGTTCATGGCCTCTAACGGTTCGCCACCGCCAAAGGTATAGTGGCCCATATCGAGAACAAGCCCTAGATACTTCGGATCTGTTCCATTCATAAGCCACGCCACTTCTTGCGCTGTCTCAACGAAGCCCGCGCAGTGATGATGAAAAACGCTCTTCAAACCGGTCGCTTCATAAACGGCTTTGGCAGTGTGATCGCATCCTTGGCAGAAAACGATCTGAGTATCCCTATTCAACTGTTGGTCCGGTCCGATACGGCCGGCATTCTTTGTACGCACAGGATCCTTCCCATTCTCGTCAGCGAGAATGATTAAAGCGTTCTCATAACCCGCCTCTTTCATCAGTTTCGCGGTGCGCGTCGCCAACTCGGCACCGGATTGATGGACCTCACGATTCGAAAAATCAATCGGGACAAAAGCACCTACTAAATCCAGTTCGCGTCGGGCTATTTCCTCACGAAGCTGAGAGGGATCCGTTGGCATAAAGCCCCAATCACCCAATTCCGTTCCAGCATAACCTGTCTCTTGAATTTCATCGAGTACTTGCTCATACCCGGCCGCTTCGCCCTCGAGATTGAACTCAAGGACACCCCAAGAACAAGGCGCGTTGGCGATTTTAATCATATAGGTTCGCTAGAATTTGCGGCTCCATTCCTTGGGCCAACGTTCGACCACCACTTTCGTTTGCGTGAAAAACTCGATGGCGTGTTTCCCTTGCCCATGCAGATCGCCAAAGAAGCTTTCTTTCCAACCGCTAAAGGGAAACTGGGCCATGGGCGCGGCGACGCCAATGTTGATTCCAATGTTGCCCGCATCCGCGCGATGACGAAAGGCGCGGGCGTGAGCACCACTGCTCGTGAAAAGGCACGCCATATTGCCATACTTTCCGGCATTCACGAAATCGATCGCTTCATCGATCGTTTGCAGATGGATCAAATTCATTACAGGTCCAAAGACTTCCGTCTGGGCAATGGTCCCGTCCAAAGGCCCATTCTCCAATATGGTTGGCGCAATGAAATTGCCCTCCGCATAATCAGGAATCTTCGTTTCTCGTCCATCGAGCACGGCCCTGGCACCTTCCTTGACACCTTGATCAATGAGATCATTGACTCGAGCCCGGCTTTCAGGAGAAATCACCGGCCCCATATCCACCCCCTCATTCAAACCATAGCCGGTCACCTTCGATTCCGCGCTCGCAATGATGGCATCCCTTACCTCGCCTTTTTCATCACCCACCGTGACAATATTTGACGCCGCGAGACAGCGTTGGCCCGCGCAACCATAGACACTATCTCCGACAATCTTCGCCGCCATTTCCAAATCCGCATCGGGCAAGACGATGACCGGATTCTTAGCACCTCCTTGAGCTTGCACGCGTTTTCCATTAGCCGTACCCCGGCTATAAATACTTCGCGCTACCACTGAACTGCCGACAAAACTCAAAGCCTTGACATCGGGATGATCAATCAAGGCATCAACCGATTCCTTTCCACCGTGCACCATGCTGATCAATCCTTTGGGTAAATCCAATTGATCGATCAACTCAAAGAGTTTCATCATCGTCAACGGCACCTTCTCTGAAGGCTTGACGATAAAGGCGTTTCCACAAGCAATCGCGTAGGGAAGAAACCAGAAAACAATCATCCCTGGAAAATTAAACGGCGCGATACAGGCACAGACACCAACGGGTTGCCGGATCATGAATTCATCGATCCCTCGCGCGATATCTTCAATAAACTCACTCTGCAAAAGCATCGGCGCCCCACACGCCACTTCGACATTCTCAATGGCACGCTGCATCTCGCCACGCGCCTCAGCCAGTGTCTTGCCACATTCCATCGTGATGGTGCGGGCGATTTCTTCACGATGCTCCTCAAGCAACGCCTTAAGTTTGAATAACGGTTGGATGCGCTCGCCCACCGGCACTTGTGCCCATTCTTTCTGAGCCGCCACCGCACCGGCCACCGCCGATTCCACATCACGAGCCGTATCCGGCCCGAACGGCACTTCAGCAAGGACTTCTTGAGTAGCGGGATTATGAACGGGGAGCAATTCATTGGAACCACTGGTCTGCCAGGCCCCATTTATGTAGTTAGTTAGTCGGTCTCTATTCATTAATTAACCACGGATTTCACGGATAACACGGATGGGATAAGATCAAAACTCAGCCTCTCACAACGCGCTTCCATTTGAGTTCAGCATATTTGAAGTTGATGAGAATGGCCAGTTCTAGATTGGTTATGTGGAGGTAGCCAAGCATTTGCGCGATATGACTATCGTTAAAATCCGTTACAACTTTGGGATCAACAATAACTGCGTTGTCGACTATGAGGTCAGGAACAAGGTGCCCAATAAAGCGTTTGCGGTAGTTAACTGGATAACGTTCCTGTTGAGATACGGTATGGCCGCGGCTCGTTAGCTCGATGAGCAAGGCATTTTCACAAAGCTTCTCATCAAGGCCTGGTTTCAGAGTATTTATCACTTCCATGGCCGAACCAATGATAACTCGACTCAAATCCTCGTGCTTCACAAACGTATTTCCTATATTTATCCGTGATATCTGTGTAATCCGTGGTTGAGTCCTAAAGATAATAGCGTTGCCGCTGACGATTCTCGATATATTCCGAATAGGCGTGGCCAACGGTATCCACTTCGGACACTTCAGCCACGGGCACTTCCCACCAAGTGTAGCCGGGCACGCCCTTGAAAAGATCGGTTTCGACGTAGATCACAGTGGTTTGCGTCTGTTCCTTCGCCGCTTTCAAGGCCTCACGCACCGATTGAATATCGGTGCATTCGATGACGTGTGCGCCAAGGCTTCGTGCGTTAGCTGCCAGATCTACCGGAAGGCGGTCGCCATCCAATTGACCGGTATCGTCTTGTCGGTAGCGGTATTGCGTGCCGAAACGTTGGCTGCCGACATACTCGGATAAACCGCCGATACTACCGAAGCCATGGTTATTGAGGAGGACGACGGTCAACTTAATACCTTCTTGGATGGCGGTGATAAGTTCCTGTGCCATCATGAGGTAGCTGCCATCGCCGACCATGACATAGATCTCTCTGCCGGGATCAGCCATCTTTGCGCCGAGGCCACCGGCGATTTCATAACCCATGCAAGAAAAGCCGTATTCCAGGTGGTAACCTTTAGGATCACGCGTCCGCCAGAGTTTGTGCAGATCGCCCGGGAGACTGCCCGCGGCGCAAAGCACAATATCGCATTCTTCGCTCGCGTCATTCACCGCACCGATCACTTCACCCTGACTCACCGGCACACCATGATCACCATGATAAGTCGCTTCGACGATCTCGTCCCAGCGTCTGTTATGATTCGCAGCCGTATCGCGATATTCTGCCTTCGCCGCATAGTCACCTAGAGCTTCGCTCAATTCCTCTAATGTCACTTTGGCGTCGCCTACCAATGGCAACGCGCCCTGTTTGAAGGCGTCAAAGTCAGTGATGTTAAGATTAATAAAACGAACATTCGGATCTTGCCAGGCGGTCTTGGAAGCCGTTGTGAAATCACTGTATCGTGTGCCTATGCCGATCACCAAATCTGCTTCCGCCGCCATCGCATTGGCACCTTCGGTCCCCGTGACGCCGGCGGCTCCTAAACAAGACGGATGATCATAGCGTAGCGAACCTTTACCGGCCATGGTCTCGGCAACCGGAATACCCGTCTTTTCGCAGAACACGTCCAAATGCGCGCAGGCCTCACTATAAATCACCCCGCCACCGGCAACAATCATCGGACGCTTGCTTTCACGAATCCACTGCACCGCTTTATTCAATAAATGCGCATCGGGTCGCGGTCTGGCGATCGTCCAAGTATGTTTTTCAAATAGTGTCGCCGGAAAATCAAAAGCCTCCGCCTGAACATCTTGTGGCATGGCAAGGGTCACCGCTCCAGCATCACCTTGCGATGTGAGAACGCGCATAGCCTCCGGTAGAGAGGTGATGAGCTGCTCAGCACGATTGATACGATCCCAATATCGTGAAACGGGTTTAAACGCATCGTTAGCGCCAATATCCTGCGTGTGCGTGGATTCGATTTGTTGTAAGACAGGGGCCACATTTCGTCTGGCAAAAATATCGCCGGGTAGAAGTAACACCGGAATGCGGTTCACGGTGGCCACCGCAGCGCCAGTCACCATATTCGTTGCCCCAGGTCCTATTGAGGTTGTACAAGCAAAGGTGCTTAGCCGATTCTTCACTTTGGCGTAGGCCACCGCGGTGTGCACCATGGCCTGTTCGTTGCGGCATTGATAATAACGGAACTCAGGCGTTTGATGCAAGGCTTGGCCGAGGCCAGCCACATTGCCGTGACCAAAGATGCCGAAGCACCCAGCAAAGAAAGCGTGTTCTTGGCCATCACGCTCCACATATTGGTTTTTCAAGTAATGAATCGTGGCCTGGCCGACGGTGAGACGTTTCGTTTCCATGATAAGGTTTGGTAAGGATTAAAAGCCACCTTTGGACTCAATAAAGTCAAAGAGTTCGTCTTCGTAAGGCATGAAATTCGCACAGCCGTGGCGCGTGACGACGATGGCGCCGCAGGCATTGCCCATACGGCAGGATTTGTAATGATCCCAGCCCTCCAGATAACCGTAAATGTAACCTGTGGCGAAGGCGTCACCTGCTCCCAAGATATTCACAATATCCACGGGAAACCCGGGCACGTCTTTGGCAGTGCCATCTGGTAGGTTGTAGGAAGCTCCTGCACTGCCGCGTTTGACGATCAACGCATCAATACCCAGACCGAGAATGCCGCGAATGGCCTCGTCAAGATTGCCGCGAATCTCCGGGGCCGAGATCTGCTGATGTTTGATCGTAATTTGATCGGGATCCGTGAGCATGGTTGCTAACACTTCTTCCTCGGTGCCGATGGCAATGGTGACACGCGGAAGCAGCGCTCGGGTGGTGACACCAAAAGCTCTAGCATCGTGCCATTGGTCGGCGCGGAAATCGAGATCGAGAACGACCGGCACGTTATGGCGGCCGGCTTCTTCTACAGCGAAGAACGCCGCACTACGGCTAGGCTCTTTATTCAACGCGGTACCCGAGACCTCCAATAATCGAAACTGACTGACATTGGCCGCTAAGACATGATCGATGGTCATGGCACTATCGGCGCAGTTGTCGCGATAATAGACTAACGGAAACCGATCAGGCGGCTCGATTCCCAACACCACCGCGCTAGAGCGTGCGCCGGGAATGCGCGGGATAAACTTCGTTTCCACCCCTTCTTTCTCCAGAAACCGCATGAGAAAATCTCCCACCTTGTCTTCACCGATTCCGGTGAGCAACGCGGCCTTGCGGTTGAGCCGTTGCAATCCCGTGGCGATGTTGAGCGGCGAACCTCCGGCAAACGCACCAAAGGCCGTGATGTCCTCAAACTCGGCGCCGATATCATTGGAGTAGAGATCGATCGAGGATCGCCCGTAGGTCAGAACTTCGTAGGCCATAGGGCGATGGTTCTTCCAAGTCGGCCGGGCAAAGTCAAGAGTGGCCGTTGACCCCTAACATCATCCTTGCTAGGAATGAGTAGAGTTTTTGAGCCCCAGACAACACTTGACCCACTGCCGCATGCCCGAATGTTGGACGACGACAAGGAAATGATCCCATCGCAAACAGCCGATGCACCTCCAGAGGAGCCAGGCCCAGTCCGACCGGTCCGTCCCGGAAGCTGTGCTTCAGGAAGCGCGCTGTCTGGTAAAGAAGCATTTCGCCAAATGCTTCTGGTTCCGGCATCCTGACGCCACGGTCAAGACATGGGAGGATGCCTACCTCGTCGTCGAGCACCTTCGAGAGTACGGTGGGCATCGCGAGTGGCACGAGGCTCAACGTTTGTGGAAAGCTCTCCGGTCATGCCTCTAACTGAAATTCAGAAAGAGATTCTGTCACTCATCGCGAAGAATCGATCTGAGATGAGCCACTTCGCGGGGGGCTTGATTCTCAATGCGGCGGACGATTCCGCGCGCTATAGTCACGACTTCGACATCTTTCACGAGGCGGCCGAAGAGGTGGCGCGCTCAAGTGAGGCAGATGTTAGGACGCTACGGGAAGCCGGTTTTCAGGAGGCAACCTCCCGCGCTTGGGAGAAACCAGAAACCTTCCACAAGGCAAAGATCACCAAAGATGGTGCCCACATGGAGATCGATTGGGCCGCCGATGCTGCCTTTCGTTTCCATC
Source organism: Verrucomicrobiales bacterium (assembly GCA_965224685.1). Classification (GTDB taxonomy): domain Bacteria; phylum Verrucomicrobiota; class Verrucomicrobiia; order Verrucomicrobiales; family DEV007; genus CBDDAB01. The sequence goes on from CBDDAB010000016.1 coordinate 350,067, forward strand.
GAGGAAGATCCTCTCATGGGATGGCGCTTGCATTTGTTTGATGTTGCGACTAACAAAGCCCTAGCGTTGTCCGCACGTTCGGAAACTCGCGATTACATCGATATCCTTGAGCTTGGTAAGGTCTATCCCTTGGCTGCCATCTGCTGGGCAGCCTGCGGGAAAGACCCGGGTTTCTCTCCATTGAGCCTCCTGAAGATGATGCTTCGCTTTGCCCGGATCCGGCCAGAAACCCTTGATGAGATCAAGGCGCGGAATCTCGATCCCATCCAAATGAAGGAAGATTGGATCGCCATGTCTGACGAAGCGGCCGCAGCCCTTGAGCGTGTAAGCAATGGCCAGCCCGATTTACCCATTGGTTGTGCCTTTCTCGACAAGGATTTCACACCACGCTGGATCGAAGATAGTGACGACCTACAAATCCACTTCGGTTCCGTCCGTGGCTGCTGGCCACAATTCGCCGATCCGGATACTTAGAGAGCTAATGGTGTTTTATCGAGAACCCCTAAAGACTAGCATAATCTGAACATAACCCTCCGGCAAACGCCCCAAAGGCCGCGATGCACAAATTCAGAGCCGATATCATTGGAATAGAGATCGATCGGATCGCCCGTAAGTGAGAATGTCGAACGGCGTAAGCCACAACCGATGGTTCCACCGAATCGGTGGGGCAAGGTCATGAATTGCAGACCCCGACAGCCAACGCCATCAATCTCCTTGGCACCGAGGTGAGGAAGGTGTTCAACGAGCAAGCCATGTCTAAGATTCCTAAAGACCAAGAGATTGAAGATCGCATTGCCGAAGAAATCGTCGTCGATGCCTATGATGAGTATGAAAGAGCATCCGGCTGGTATTGCTACCTTGGGGATCACTTGAAGTTCCCATTCACAGCCAAAGTCATCAGCCACCAACGAACCTCACCACTGAAAAAAGGTACGACAATTGAGGTAACAGGAATAGCGCCCCAAGAAGAATTTGACGCTCGCATGCGTGTCACGGTCTGCTACGACGGCTCGGATCTCGATGTTCCGCTAGAGCAGCTCGCGCCAGCGGATGATGAAAATGAAGATCGGAGCATCGCTATCGAAGCATGGCATTACTGGGTTGCCCGTGGCTATCAGTTTTAGGGCGTTCAATAGCAAATCCACTAGATCGGCCCACCAATCTAACATTGCGTTAAGAATAAAGACACCATCGACCTATCCTCCTCGTGCAACTCTCTGAACTCCATCTCGACATCTCTGAGCCAACGCAATCATTGGAGTTCTATACTGAAGCGTTGGGAATGCGCCCAGACTTTGAGCGGGAATCGTCAGATGGACGAGAAACTGTTTACACGCTCGCCTACGGCACAGGTGCCAGGCTCATGCTGCGTTATCGTCGGGATCTCCCTCGTGAATTTCGCTATCACTGTGGCAAACACGATGCCTATTGGAAAATTGGGATAGCCCTTGCGGACGTGAATAGCGCTCGGGAGCGCTTGCTGGCTCGTGGAATTACCGTGACCGAACCCTGTCAGTTTCACGACATCGGCTACCTTTGTCATATGGAGGATCCTGACGGTTACACCATTGAGTTGCTTCAGCATCGGTTTGAGCGGAACCACGTTCCCATCCAGCCTGATCCTGAACTTCCGCTAGGCTATGCGCCCACCCTTGGGCAGATTAGCCTCAATGTCCGTGACATCGAGCGTTCATTGAGATTTTACCGTGAGACTTTGGGAATGCGTCTTCTTTCGCGCCAGATTGTTCCGAACCGCGGCTTCACCCTTTACTTTCTCGCCGACACCACTGAAGCCCTTCCAATTCCCTCGATTGATGCGGTCGAAAACCGAGAATGGCTATGGCAACGGCCATACACAATGCTCGAACTCAGAGCGTTCGACGAGCCTCGCGCCTTTGTTCCGCACCCACCTGAAAGTGAACTCGGGTTTCGGGGAATGGGATTCTCTGGTGATTGGGACGCCGATGATCTAACGGATGCGGATGGCATTGCGATCCGTAAAAACTTTTCCGATCCTTCGCTCTGATTCCGTTATGCTCTATGTATGGACGACTGGAGCCTTCTTTCTGCTTACGCTCGCGATGGTGACGAAGGAGCATTCGCCACTCTGGTAGAGCGGCATATCGGACTCGTCTACGGTGCAGCCTACCGGCAGCTACGGAATGCAGCGGCAGCGGAGGAGATCGTTCAAGGGGTCTTTACCACCCTGGCTGAGAAAGCTGGAAGCTTGAAAAAGTCCGGGGCGCTGGCGGCGTGGCTCTATCGGGCGTCTTGCCGCCGGGCGATCGATCAACTGCGTCAAGAGTCGGCCCGCCGGCGCCGGGAACACCAACATGCTGAGGCTATGACGAATGAAATGACCGGAGAGGAAACCGATAACGCCAACTGGCGGGAGATAGCACCTTTGTTAGAAGAGGCGATGAATTCATTGAAAGAGCAAGACAGGACCGCGGTGCTCATGCGTGTCTTTGAGCAGAGACCATTGGCCGAAGTGGGAACAGCGTTAGGAGTCAGCGACGACACCGCGCGTAAACGGGTCGACGCCGCCTTGGAACGTCTGCGCCGGTGGTTTGAGAGACGTGGCGTTCGCTGTACTTCGGCGGCAATGGGTGTAACGCTAGGAACCTTCGCCGCAGCGCCTACGGCATCCAGTTTCCTGCAATCAACCATTCAGAGTGCCCTCACACATGCCGCGACTACTGCCACGGCAACCACTTCAACCTCAACCATCCTAACGACTATGGCCTCAATGAAACTACCTCTGGCGCTCGGGCTTCTTGTGGGCACCGCAGTGCCGATCTCGCTCGGCTATCTTGATCAACGCAAACTTCATGCCGCATCGGATACGAATTCACACCATCCATTGAAAGAACTGTCAGTCCCAAAGCCCGCCTTGAGCGGACTCATGGCTGAGTGGGTCAAGCTTCGTGCAGACTATGGACCTAACGGCGGAACGATGGCGCAGCTCTATGACGTCGTAGCGGATCTCGACGACGCCTTTCGCCGCCGCACGTTTCGCACGGCGTTAGTTGCCGAGTGGGCGACAACCGATCCGGAAGAGGCCCTTACCTATTTCCAAGCGGCGCAAGACAGCCGGCGCATGACTGATGTTATGAGAGTTTGGTTAGAGAATGACCCTTCCGAGGCCATCTCCCTATTGAAAGCAAATGGCAAAGATCTGGAGGGAGTGATCAGCGATGTGCTCACTGACATTGCTAAAGAACACCCCAGGGAACTAGCCGAACTGGCGACCCTTTCCTCAGAGAACCGCGTTGCGAGAGCCTTCGCAGCCGCTGCGCGAAATAATCTTACCGCGATGCGTGAGGCTGCTCTCACCATGGAGGGAAGGGCGCGTATCGAAGCTTTGGGGGGCGTGGCAGAGGCGTGGGCGGAACGCGATCCTTCGGCCGCCTTGGACTGGGTTCAAAGTTTGGACTCCAGCCAAGATCGCAGTCGAGCGCTCCGGCATCTGCTAGTGGGTTGGGCTAGTTCCGATCCCGTTGCGGCACTCGAACATGTGGAGATCGCGCCCCCGGGAGGCGTGGGAATGCATGAGCACAGCACCGCTGAGGCCGTCCTTGGGGTGGCAGCGAAGACTGATTTTGAAACGACCTTGGCGTGGTTGGCAGAGAACCCTGACAAATTCACTGATAAACAAATTTCCGGTCTCAATAACCCCTTGCAGGAGCGCTTGGTGGCGGATGTGTCAGGCACATTGGCCATGATACGCGATCACGGAGCCCAACCGCTCCTGCTCAAGACACTTGAACGCCTCTTGATGAATGAGGCCGCTGGACGACGAGAAGACGTTTGGAATTGGGCCAGAGCAGAACCACCGAGTGCCTTCACCAGTAATCTGAAACGAGAGCTGGCCCGGCACTTCATGACTGAAGATTCGGACAACGCAATCACCTTGGCGAGAGCGCTGATCGCAGATGGGGATTTGGAAGCAATCAGCCTTCCTTTACTTGCTAACATCGTTGTCAAACACCCAAGCGATATGGTACGATATGACGATGTCTTTCAGTATGCTCCACAAGACGTCCGCGATGATGCCATCATGTGGGCCCTCACTCGAGACGGTGGACCCGATCTGAGCCACGAAGATTGGCTCGGCTGGGTGGATCAATTGCCCAACGAGAAACGGGCTCGATCAGTGATGAAACGAGCGGCGGATCTCGTTTCCGCCGATCCTGACAACGCAATCAGATGGGCTAACAGTTTGCCGGAAGCTGATCAACCCAAAGCCTACGAAGGCCTCACCATGAGATGGTCCAAGGCGGATAGCTACGAGACTTCGCAATGGATCGCCACCTTGCCTCCAGGTGCAGCGCGCGATTCCGCGACTGTGGCGCTTGTCAATGCGGTGTCCGCGAGTGAGCCCGATAGTGGTTGGGAATGGGCTCAAACCATTCTGGAACCGACACAACGGGAACAGGCGCTACAGAGTGTTCTGCAGCATTTCGGAGTGAGCGCTGCCAGCGTGGTGGAGAACTCGGATCTGTCGCCCGAAGAAACAGCCCGGCTTCACGCTTGGATTGCCAACCATCAGATTAAAAACAATCCATGAAAACAGTCCGCCCGTTTACGATCTTTGTTAGCGCTCTCATTGGGGGAGGACTCTTGGGCACCGCTTTGCGAGCCGTTCTCTTCAAGCCGCCACATGAGAACGACCACTCACCCAGTCCGGCAACTCTAGCAACTGATCGCTCGATCCTAACAGGCAGGTCGGTAAAGACTTCCACCGGGCCGGCATTGTTGAACAGCAGTGATACCGTAGCAGAACGCTTTCTCAACCTGGCAACACGCGCTGAGGCGGCATCCGCGGACGAAATGCTGGACCTGCTCCGGCTTGCCAAGCTAGAGGGAAATCGCGATCTCGAACGCGCCATCGCCGCGCGGTGGGCGGCCTTGGATCCGTCTCACATGTTTCAAACGCTAACAAAGAGCGGCGAAGACAATAGCAGTCTTTTCAAAGTTCTCTTTAAGGAGTGGGTATCCTCCAACCCACGCGAAGCTCTCGATGAGTTTGTCAGCACGCCTGATGCCAAGCATCACTTCGCGAACCGCTTGTTTCTTTGGAGCGAGCTCATGCTGCAAGCCCCAGAGATTGGCATTGAAGCCAGCAGTCAATTCGATGTGAACAGTTTTTCCGTTAGCTTGAGGAAGTTAAGATCATGGGCCGAAGGCAACCCGCAGAAGGCTGCAGCAAAGGTCATCGAGCACGTGAATGACCAGTACGTCCGAGACAACCTGATGACAGAGATTGGGCAAGTTTGGGGTAGCCACGATCCGGAAACGGCACTTCGCTATGCCGCATCGCTGGAACCGAAATTTGGCAAGGTACTTTCGAAAAATGTGGTTCGCGCATGGATCGAGAAAGATCCCGATGCGGCCGCCGCGTTTGTCGAAGCGGAGACTGATCCCGCCATGCGCGCCGAGTTGGGCGAAGGGGTCGCCGCCGGACTGGCAAAGAGCGATCCTCTAGCCGCACTAACATGGGCGCAAGAAAACTTGCGTTCCGTCTCACGTGCTGAAGCCATTAGCGACATCGTGCGAACACTTGCCAAAGAGGACATTCAAGCAGCTGGCGAACTCGTTGCGGGGATGGATCCTGGTGGAGGCATGAATCGGGCGGTAACTGAATTGATCTTCAATTGGGGACGCCACGCCGACCTATCTGAGAACGAAACCATGTTCCATTGGATCGGTTCTCTATCAGATACCGAAGCGCGTCATAAAGCGATGGAGGCCATGGAATGGCGAATCTCGACGTTTTCCAAGACGGGCCTGCTCGACTTTGTGACGGGTGCACACGGCCACTTGGCGACGGCATCAATGATTCGGCGCGCGGCTGAGCAACGCGCCCGTCAAGATCCCGCATCGGCGACCGCTTGGGCTCAAGGCCTGCCGGAAGATCGTTCCACTCAAGCGATCGCAGCCGTCACCGCGACCCTTAAAGCTCTTAGTCAAGAAAGGTAGGGAACGGGGTAAAGATCCTTCGACACCGTTTTGATGCGGCGTCGAAACCATTGAAAGAACGGCTATTCTCGGCTAAGCAGTGGCTACCGATGGACTCCTATCTCGATGACCTCACACGGCGCAGTTTTCTCCTGCGAACGGGCCATGGCATGGGCGCGGCGGCGCTTAGTTCTTTGTTAGCCCACCAAGCCACATCGCCGCTTCAGGCGGCCATGCGCACCCAGGCCGGTGTCGGCAGTTTCCCTAACTTTGCGCCCAAAGCGAAGCGGGCCATCTATCTCTTCTTTTCCGGAGGGCCTTCACATATCGATATGTTCGATTACAAACCGGCTTTGCGGAAGATTCATGGGATTGAGCTTCCGGATTCGATTCGCAATGGCCAACGGCTGACGGGTATGACGAGTGGACAGAGTAGTTTCCCTTGCGTGGCTCCGATGTTTGAATTCCAGCGGCATGGTCAACATGGCACTTGGGTGAGTGAGCTGCTTCCGCACACGGCTTCCATCGTGGATGACATCACCATCATCAAGACGATGAATACGGAGGCCATCAATCATGATCCGGCGATCACTTTCATTAATACCGGCGTGCAACAACCCGGTAAGCCGAGCATGGGCGCGTGGTTAAGTTATGGGTTAGGCAGTGAGACGGAGAATATGCCTGCCTATGTGGTGATGATCTCGCGCGGCCGAGGCCAACTCCAAGCGCTCTACGACCGGCTTTGGGGAAGTGGTTTCCTGCCATCGCGGCATCAAGGGGTAAAACTACGAAGCGCGGGTGAACCCGTTCTCTATCTGAACAACCCACCCGGCGTGAGCCGTAATCAACGTCGCGCCATGTTAGATGGCCTGCGCGGCATCAACGAAGAGACCTTTGCGCGCTTCAGCGATCCGGAAACCCAGACACGGATTGCTCAGTATGAAATGGCCTTCCGCATGCAGGCCACCGTGCCGGACTTGATGGACCTCTCAAAGGAACCGAAGAGCACGCTCGATCTCTACGGGCCGGATGTGGAGAAGCCTGGCAGTTTCGCACGTAACTGTTTGCTAGCACGACGCATGGCCGAACAAGGCGTGCGTTTCATTCAGCTCTTCCACCGTGGTTGGGATCAGCACGGCGATTTGCCTAACCGAATCAGGTGGCAATGTGAGGATATCGACCAAGCTTGCGCCGGATTGATCAAGGATCTCAAAGATCGCGGCATGTTTGAAGAAACCCTGGTGATCTGCGGCGGTGAATTTGGCCGTACGATCTATTCTCAAGGGAAACTGACGGAGACGACACACGGTCGCGATCATCATGGTCGTTGTTTCACCACCTGGCTGGCCGGTGGCGGCATCAAACGCGGTTTCGAGTACGGCAAGACCGATGATTTCTGCTACAACATCCTCGAAAATCCGGTGCACATTAGGGATCTCAACGCCACGATTCTGGATCAGTTAGGGATAGACCACTCGAAGCTGACCTTCCGTTACCAAGGCCTCGACGAACGGCTTACCGGCGTTGAAGAAGCCCACGTCGTGCGCGACATTCTCGCCTAATCAGATCTCTCAATGTTCGCTTTCATTCTCGCGCAAACGGCTGGTTCCCAAGATTGGCTGGAATCGATTCGCCAATCCGAACTCACACCATGGATCGGCGGCGCGCTGCTGATCTTCATCGGATTCTCGCTAATCAAGATGATCGCCAAAGCGATAGGGCGCGTCGTGGTCGCCATGGTCTGTGTTGCCGCGGGATTCTTCGGCTGGCAGTGGTGGGAAGATCATCCACGAACGCTCTCCGACATCAAAGGCGATTGGACGGCATCAGTTAAGAAGATGGAATTCACGCCAACGAGCGTGGAGGAATTCCTCAAGACCTCGGGCCAGCTTCTCAATGAAACGCTGGACGTGGCCCGCGCGAAAGGCCGGGAGGCTTCCAAAGAAACCTTAACGGCGATGGCAAGGGAGTTGGAAGCGAAAGTGAAAGAAGCCGCCGCCAATAGTCACGCCGAGGCTAAAGCAAAGTGCCAGGCGATGTTAGACAAGGTGCGCCGGCAACTCAGGGATTCAAACTGATCGTAAGCATGATCCAGCGGTGCTGTTAATGGTTTAAAGGCGGCGTCTCATAAACTTAAAACTCAAAACACTTACCAAAAGTAAGGAAAGAATACCCGGCTCAGGAATCACAACCTCACGGCGGGAAAAGCTGATGTCGTCAATCCAAAAGCCAAAAAATGGCTCAGGTGCAAAGATCGTTCGGTCGATCGTGCCAATCGCTATTTCTACTTCTTGGCCTGTATGCCCAGAAATATCTGCACCCACACGAGTCCAAATTCGCCCACTTCTTTCAACTTCTCCAAGCGAAGCAAACTCTACCGTTTCCCCATCCACTGCCACTCTTAGCATTCCAAGATCCAAGCTGGTGGGTTCATATAATGAAAATTCCAACGTACTCACATTCGACGCGATTCTACCAACCTGAGAAATCCGGGCGTCTTCAAATCCTGCTTCTAATATAAGCGAATACCTGCCTGAGTATGCGCCACTGTTCGTAAGAAGAAAGACTCCACCATCCAGAGGAAACGAGTTATAGAAAATCGTATCTTGGTCCTCATCACCCAAAGAAAAGGTCCAACCAGGTAACGCAAGCGAAACCGGTGGGCGTCCAGGATCTTCAAATTGATCTGGTGGAAACACCCTTTGTCCATGCTCAAAGCTTAGGTTAACAAAGCCGGCTGCCTCATCCGATACGAATAACGCAAAAAAAGAAAGGAAGACAATGAACCGCAATTCCATCTTTGCCATCATTTGGTGACGAATGGATCACCTATGGGTAACGTCCAGTCTTTACGCCTACCTGCCCATGCAGCGCAGATAAACGGATCGTCGTTTTCCCAAAGACGCCAGAATTGAGAACCGATTGTCCCGTCGATCTTCGGTTCTTCCGTTGTCGCAACCGCAACAATTGGCGATCTCAAATAGGATTCATTCGAAGTGCTGGATTGAAACGCACCTTTACTAAACCATTCATCGTAACCAGCTTGTTCACCCGCAGAAGAGCTTCCGTTCAATCTTCCGGTGTAAGAAACGATCGCCGACATGGCATACCACGCGCCTCCCTCACCCTCCTGGCTTTGAGGAATCGATACATTAACGATATTGTGCTCTCCACCAGGAGGCACCTTGTTGATACGGCCAATGCTTGAGTTATAGAGTCCCCAACTCTGGTAACCGCGGGGATTGTTGAGCGAAAGCAATGCTTGGCCGCTGTAATCAGAATAAGTGATCGTTGGATCAGGGGTGAAACTCGCTTCCAATAGGTTTTTATGGGCCGCTAAAGGTCGGGCCACTCTATCTGGAAACTCCTCACCAGGTCGGGCCGAGTGTCTCTCGTCGAAATAATAATCCGTAGCAGCACTCGGGCCTTGGAGCAAAATTCCATTGATTCGGTTAGAAGGAACATTTGCCAATCTATCGATATAACCTTCTACGTCCGCTTGTGATCCCGCCGTAATAAAGGTGCTTGGAATCCCAACGGCTCTCTTCGTTAGGAAGTCATCAAACAGCGCTACTGGGATACTCTTAGTGCTCCCATTTTTGATGCGAGTCGGTACGCCGTAAATAAATACCACAAACTTGAGCGATGGATTCGAGTCCAAAGTTGAAAGGATTGGACTGGCGATCTTGGAATTAAAGTCAGAAAAAGGAGACGTCCAGTGGATCGTTAAAATAGGAATGGTGGATGGTTGGCGCCCTGCCTACAGGGAAGGGCACCAAAATTTAAGAAAAAACCAACCATCCATGAATACTCAAACACTCCAAGAACAGTTTCTCCAGTCCGAATCCGGCCAGAGCGCCGAGATTTTCAACCAATTTCTGCGCAGTTCCGTGCGCCTCGCCCTCTTCGAGCTCATGCAGCAAGAAGTGCACGATCTCTGCGGCCGTTCCCACGACCGGGACCGGCCCCCTACCACTTTTCGCCGCGCGGGAAGTGAACAAGGCATTTGCTATATCGATGGGGGCAAGGAAAACATCAAGCGCCCTCGCGTCCGTCAACGGCAGGAAGACGGCAGTGAGCAAGAAGTCAGCCTCAAGTCCTACGAAGCGGCTAAGGATGTCAACAACATCAGTCAGGCAGTGATGCGCTTGTTGCTTGAGGGAGTAAGCACGCGTGGGGTCAGTCGCCTCAGTAATGACAGCGTTAGTAAAAGCACCATCTCCGAGCAATGGGCAGAGCACTCAGCTGAGAAACTCGAAGCGTTCCGTTCCCGCCCATTGCACGAAGAAGGCTATCTGGTCTTGATGTTAGATGGCGTGCATCTTAGTCGCGATCAAACCGCAATTGTCGCCTTGGGCATCCGAGCCGATGGTAGCAAAGAGATGCTCGATTTCCGTGTTGGCAGCAGTGAGAGTTTCGAAGTTGCTAACGATTTGCTCAAAAACCTCAAAAAGCGAGGCCTTAAAAGCATCGCCAAACGGTTCCTAACGCTCCTAGACGGCTCTAATTCCCTGGAGAAAGCCGTTCTCACGCACTATCCGAACGCCGTAATCCAGCGCTGTTTAGGGGCTTGGAAAAAAATAATCGTCCCAAAGCGCAACCATTCTGTTAGGAGCGGGTTTGAGTGCCTGTAGTCCTATGAGAAGAACCTGACTCTAACTCAATTCGTTTATGGAAGAACACTGCGCGTGATCTCACGGGCAGCGCGAAACGCAAGTTCATGGCGGGCGTCGTCGATGGCCTTGGCCGCGGCGGTCAACGGTGGGCTGAAGACTGTCTTGGCTGGAATAGGCAACTCATTCGCAAAGGCAAAGAGGAACTCGATTCCGGCATTGATTTCGTCGATCAGTTTCACAAACGAGGTAGAAAGAAGGCTGAAGAACATTATCCAGAATTACTGGAGGATATTCGCGCCGTTGCTGATCCCCATGCTCAGACTGATCCCAGTTTTCGCTCTACTCGCCTCTATGTCCGCATCACTGCTAAAGAAGTCCACCGGCGACTGGAAGAGCGCCCAGGGTATGACCTATCAAGTATGCCTTGCGTGAGAACCATCAACAGCAAACTCAATCTGCTCGAACTCCACCCTAGAAAAGTTGCCAAGACCAAGCCGATGAAGAAAGTGAAAGAAACCGACGCCATCTTTGATATGGTGCATGAGATCAATGCGGCGGCCGATAGCGATCCCAAGCAGTTGCGTATCTCCATGGACACCAAAGCGGCGGTAAAAATTGGCGAGTTTAGTCGTGGTGGCTATAGCCGAGGCGAGCGGAAGGCCCTTGATCACGACTTCAAAGCGAAAACAACCCTCGTGCCCTTTGGGGTTTATCAGCCCGAAACTGGCCAAACCGACCTATGGTTCTCAGAAAGTAAAGTGACAGCGGATTTTATGGTTGATCGTCTTGAAGAGCTGTGGCCGCGACTGCGTGCAGAGAATCCTGAAGTAGAGGTGCTAGTGATCAACGCCGACAATGGCCCCGAGAGCGATGGCCGTAGAACCCAATGGTTGAAGCGCCTGGCTGAATTCTCTACGGCTCATGATATAGTGATACAGCTAGCCTATTATCCACCCTATCATAGCAAGTATAATCCTATAGAACGAGTGTGGGGAGTGCTCGAAAACCATTGGAATGGAGAGCTACTGAGCACAGCGGAGAAAGCGCTGGGAATGGCCCGAAGCATGACATACAAAGGGTTGAATCCCGTCGTCACACTGGTCACCAAGACCTACCAGACCGGAGTGCGACTGACAAAGAAAGCGATGAAAGAATTCGCGCCCCAAATCAGTCGGATGGCTGGATTGGAGAAGTGGTTTCTAACAATATTCCCTGAGCCTGAAATGGGATGATTATTTATTTCCAAGCCCCTTAGTGCATAAAGAGCGCAATCTACGCAGTTATCTCTCTAAACGGCAACACAGTGAACTGGCGCGTTTGCTCAACCGGTTGCGGCGTGCTGAAGGGAAAGAAGCGGCACGAGAAGCGTATGATGAACTCAGTGAATTTTTGAAGCGACATAACAGCGCTGCTCTATCAAGCCTACAAGAAGCTGGGAATCAAATCACAGCACTACAGGATTTAGGTGTTCACGCTAGTCTTCACCGCAGTCTTCTGAGCACCAATATCATCGAAAATGCCATCCTCAACATCCGGCGTCGGATGAGCAAAGTGAATCGTTGGCGAACAGCAACGCGAGAGGGGCGGAAGACGATGGCTGATCGCTACCTAGCAAGCGGTCTACTCTACGCCGAGAGCACGTTTCGACGCATCACGGGTTGGCGGGATATGGCACACCTGCGAGAAGTTCTCGACCAAGACTAACACTGCCCCTCAATGAAAGCCTTCAACCATGGCTACAAGCAAGGGGCCAGCCCCCTCGACCCCCGGGATTTACCGCATTCCCCACTTACCGCAGGAGTATGGCAGAAAAGAAGGGAGAGACGTGCCGTCTCTCCACTCCTCCTGCGTATAAGGTCAGCCGCGCGGCGCTCGGGTTGCTTCCCAGCATTGCCCTATCCTCCTGCGGCGACGCGATCGGCTTACCAAAGAGTGGAGCGAAATCAACTAAAACTAACACAAGTCTTTAACTTGACAAACTAACCAACCAGTGCCTAACTCTAACCTCCATCCACGATTTCTAACGATCTGATGGACATCCCCCAGAAAAATCGATTCGTTCATTAAAGGTTGAGCCCAATACCAAACCTAAGGTGGATGGAAGAACATTTCCTTGCGAGTCTTTAAAGCCGGGGCGATTATTGAGATAGTAATCTTTAACATTCTCTGAAGGAGTATAGTCTTTGCTATAAACAATTAGAATTTGATTTGCAGCTATAGTAAAGCCTCCTGAATCAAATCTACCCGGATCTGTTTTGTCATTCCATTCTTGAATATTCGACTTTCCATCGCAATCGAAATCTCCATTAGCTCCAACAGCCCAGCCGTGCCCAGAACCGTCCTTATCTACAACACTTTCGGTACTTGACCATTGTTTACGCATATACTTTTGTTCCCACCACCGCGGCAAACCGTCTCCATCCAAGTCTGAGTCATAGTCGAAGGAAAAGGCCCGCTTAAGTTGAGCAACCGCAGCAATCTGCAATTGATCACCGGATACCGATGTATCCCACAATGGAATGGGTTGCGAATTATCATCAGACAAATAGGCTAGATACCGCTGCGTTCCAAAGCGTAGTTGTGCAGGATGTAGCCCATCCAGCTCCAACAGCCTTTCATAGAAAGGCTTCACCGCGTTCTTTAGTTGCCCGATGGTAATGACCTGCAACGAATCGGTCGAATCATTCTTGAGAATGCTATCGACCGCCGTGATTGCTGCACCGGCACCGCCAGGAAAAACGGAATCAAAGTGCATTTTAGCTCTGCGAACGACACTTCGAAACTGTCCAAAGGTTGCCGGTTCGTAGCCACTCCCAGTTGGAGATGACGGATCGATAATAGAACTCCACCATTCCGGCACATCAATCGAGTTCGATGTATCCGCGCCGTCGGTTACTGGCCATGCCACACCAAATGACGGAACGAAAACATCAAAACTCGCATAGGGTATTCCTGGCAAATCGTTTAACGAAACTCTCCCTAATTCATTAAGAATGAGCCGCCCGTCTTCCAATACTTCGAAGGCATTTCTACGCTGGCTGCTACTTGAACCGAAGCCATTTCCAACCGCAAAATGCTTTACTAGCCCGACGGAATTCAGGTGGGGAAACCCTTCCTCCTTATTGTAGCGTCCCAACACCATTGAGTCCGCACTAATGAAGTTGGCAGCGCTCAATCCTGTACCGCACGTCAGTACGTTGTTTGTCGCGATCACATTAGTTGAACCAATAGCAAGCGAACCGCTTGCGTACATCTGATTTCCCGTTCCCACGGCAACTGATCCCGTTTGAGCCGTCTGATTCCATGAGCCTATACTCATGTAGTAGTCATTCAATGCCCAAACACAACCACCCAACAAAGCCGCTACTCCAGCAAAGATCACTTTAGACTTCAATCTCACGCATGTGGAGTTGATCATAAACATAATATCAAGGATTGAAATTAGACAATATTCCTCCAAACGACTTGCCCACTTCAACCGCGCCGTTATCCTTAACCACAAAAGCGTGATCACGATTTGATGAGCTTGTGCCATTGCCCACCACGAACAACGCTCCCGAAGTTGAGTAGAAATCCGTAGCATAGCGGCCGACGACAGTGGCGTCGTTCACCCACGTAGTATTGCCAGTTCCAACAGTCATGGATCTCGGCGCGTAATTTAGATTATTGAAACCAACCGTCACGCCTTCAGCCATATGATAGTTACCATCACCAACAGCAAGCGCTCCCCATGTCGAAGTTTGATTGAAAGTCCCAATATTTGCGTAGTAATCGTTGATAGCCCATGCGGTCAGCGTGCCAACAATCGCACTTAATAGCAGCGTAATAGATGTTTTGCTAGTTTTCATGAATATATTCTTTTGAAGTTCAAATCGGTTATTTTGATAATTGCCTTAGCTCCTCGATTCGGATGAGACGATGAAGCCGATTGATCTCTTCCGATTGGTTTGCAAAGTATGATTCTTCCGCAGCAATCGCATCCTGAAGTTCCCTTGGAGAAGCTTGGGCGTTAGCTTCCCGAAGATTGTCCAACTTTGCTTGTCTTTCCGCCAATATTACCCGCAGTTCACGTACCAGGGCTGATTCGACTTCAGATCCTATCGCGAGACGGGGAATCTCCTCTACAACAGGATTAGTCGCCTTGCTTCTCCTTGCTTGTTGGACTTCGGCAATGAGGTCTGAATGATCAGGATTTCGCATCCACTCTGCGATCTCGGTCTGTGCCTCTACAGGTGAACTGCTGTTATTCCTTATCTCCGCTAGGATATGTTGAAATTCCAATTCAATTGGCGAAATTTTGGAATCACCTCCGAAATTACTCATGTCAATCCCGCTATTCTCGTTAAGGAATTGAACTCTTTGCGCTTGAAGATCAAGCGTTTCAGCATGCCCATCAAACCATTGCTCGATTGCTTCGATCGATTGATAAGAAGAAACATTCGACTCAAGCAATGCTAACTGCATCGAAGCATATTCGCGCTCCAATGCTCGTTGAGTCGCAGCATATTCAGATTCGGTTACAATATGGTTGCTAGTCTGGCTCTTTATCACCGTCGCAGTGAACATCAATGCGACACTGAACCATATAACCATATGATTATTCGAACCCTTCGTTCGGTGGGACAATTCCGGTGGGACATCCCGGTAAGTGCATCATTCATAATTAGTCCTCCAAGGTTTGAACGAAGGTTAGACCTTCGTCGAAATAATGCAAGAAATAATTTATTAATCAGCTAAAAAAGTAGACAAGAGGGAGTGCGGACGTGTGCGACGGCAGATCGCTAGTATCATCTGGAGGCCCTTGGCTACCGTGGTGAGCCGGCCAGATGCGTCTGGGAAACGTTGGCTCCCCCACATGCAGCGCTTTCGAACGAAGAACTCGTCGTGGCCTGTTGCCAACTAACCTCGCCGACCATCACAACTCCTATGCCGGCCGGTTTAGTTGATGTCGCAGGGTGAACTGGGTTTCAGAATGTTAATCCTAGCAGCCAAGCGACGACGCGCCGGACGGATTCTCGCAGAACTTGCCCGTCAGGCGCTCAGCTAGACCCTAGCCACAACTCTTGGCAAGCATCCAGCGGGCCTTCGCTAAAAATGCTCCTTTTCAGGACTACGCATATTCACTGGACCCACCTCGCCGAGCCCCAAATGGAGTATGGCAAACCGAACGCTCAAGGCTAGCGACTCGTGGCATGAACAACGCGGAACGAATCCTGACTGAATCAGATGCAAAGCCATGGGAAGGAGGCGGATGCATTCAAAACTTAGCCTTCATGAAGAGACGATTGCCGACCTCAGACCTTTCAGCTCCAATGTTAGTTGAACTCAAGTGATTCATCTAGTGAATTTGTCATAATGCGCCCTCTGCATTCTCATTTAAAAACGCCGTCTGGCAGAGCTTCGCGTAAGTGCCATCGAGGGCCAGCAGTTCTTCATGCGTCCCCTCTTCGATAACGCGGCCACCATCAAGCACGTAGATGCGCCCTGCCCGCCGCACGGTGGAGAGCCGGTGGGCAATGACGATGCTGGTGCGATTGCTCATGAGTCGCTCAAGCGCCTCTTGGATCACGCGTTCGGTTTCCGTATCGACACTAGCGGTAGCCTCATCGAGAAGGAGAATCGGCGGATTCTTGAGCAAGGCGCGAGCGATGGAGATGCGTTGTTTCTCACCCACGCTCAGTTTCACTCCCCGCTCACCCACCACAGTGTCTAACTTTTCACTCAATCGCTCGACGAATCTTTTGGCGTTGGCGATTTCTAACGCTTGCCACATCTCCGCTTCCGAAGCGTCTCGTTTGGCAATGCGCAGATTTTCTCTCACGCTATCATTAAAAAGGAAACTCTCTTGCGTCACGTAGCCGATCTGGCCGCGCAGACTCGCCTTGTTCATTTGATGGACAGGCTGGCCATCGATTCGGACCTCGCCTTCATCGTATTCGTAGAAGCGTGTGAGCAAATTGATGATCGTCGATTTGCCCGCCCCGGTCTGACCGACGAGAGCGATGGTCTGCCCGGGCTCGGCCCGCAGGGTAACCCGGTGAAGCGTGGGCATTTTTCCGGTGTAGGAGAAGGAAACAGCGTCGAACTCGATACCACCCTGGGCGATCTTGAGGGTATCGCCCTCGTCCACGCTACGTTCTTCATCCGTGTCTAAGATATCGAAAACGCGCTCACCGGCAGCACGGCCCGCCTGGATCAGCTGATTCAGCGAATGCAGACGGTTCACGGGATCATAGAAAAGCTGAAGCATGAGGATGAACGTGGCCAGATCTCCGGGCGAAAGCCGCCCATCGATCGCCGCCTGCCCGCCGAAGCCCAACACCAGAATAAGCCCTAGCGAACCGATAAACGTCATCCCCGGATTGTATATGGCCCAAGCACGCATCACGATCAAGGTCGCTTGACGCACTTTTTCACTAGCACCATTAAAACGCCGGTGCTCCGCTTCTTCCATGGTGTAGGCTTTGATCTGACGGATGCCGGAAATATTATCATGTAAGAGCGAGTTCATCTCACTCGTCGCTTGACGGACACCACGATACCGCAAATGAGCGCTCTTGGTATAGAGGACAGCACCGATGGCTAACAAAGGAATAGGAATCATAGCGATGCCAGCCAGTTGCGCATCCATGAGAAACATCACGACGGCAATGATGCCAATCTGCAGGACTGCGACTAAGCCTTGTTCGATTCCATCGATCAACACGCGTTCCATCGCGGTCACGTCCTCCGCCACTCGCGTCATCACATCGCCGGTAGGCCGGTTATCGAACCAGCGTAAAGGTAGTTTTTGGATCTTGGAGTAGAGTTCGCTGCGCACATCAAAGATCACCTTCTGCTCAAACGTGTTGTTGAGAAAGATGCGAGCGGAGTTAAAGCCATCGCGGCCGAGAAACGCTAACAAAGCGACGCCGATCCAGAACCAAAGTTCGTCGCCATTTCCCTCGCCGATGACATCATCGATCACTTTGCCTGTCACTTGCGGGAAGACAATGACTAGCAGGGTACTGAGAATGGCGCAAGTCAGCTGGGCGATCGAGAGCCAGGGATACCGCTTGGTGTAGGCGAAGACACGGAATAGCGTGCCCATCTTTTTTTCAGAACTCATTAGGAAATAGTGAAAGTCTGTGGTTGATTCTCCGTCTCAACCTCGATGGCCCTTATTAAAACACTTTGGCGATTCCTCCTCGGCAAACGGCTGCCACTGCGGTGGCGCATTCCGTTTCTAGTGTCGGTGTGGATACCATTGAGCCTTATCATGGCGGTGGTCTTCTGCAATGTGTGGTTGATCATGGCTACGCGAGAGTTCATCGCCTCGGATGCCAAGTCTGCAACTGCGAACGAAGTCGGATTGGTCCTCGGAACTTCTAAAGCTCTAGCTGACGGAAGTGAGAACAAGCACTTCACGAACCGCATGCGCATGGCCGCGGAACTCTACAAGCGCGGCAAAGTGAAGCACTTGCTAGTGAGTGGCGACAACGGTAGCAAGTACTACAATGAACCCAAAGCCATGCGCGCGAAGTTGGAGGAGCTCGGCGTTCCGTCCGAGGCCATCACGCGTGACTTTGCCGGTTTCCGCACGCTTGATTCCATGTTTCGCGCCAAGGACGTGTTTCAGTTAGACAGTCTCACTGTGATCTCAGATAACTTTCATCTTCCCCGCGCCATCTACATAGGGCGTCATTACGGTCTGAACGTCACCGGAGTCGCGTCCAAGCGCGTTCCTCTAACGCAATCCTTCCGCACGGAATGCCGTGAATGGCTCGCCCGCGTCAAGGCTGTGTTAGACCTTTATTTGTTAGATACGGACCCCCGGTTTCGCGGTAAACCGGAGCCGATCATCGTGAGCCGGTAGATGGTTAGACTTCCGTTCTGGAGCTGACGCTTTTAGCAAACGAGTTGATTCAACTCGGATGGGAGGTGAGACTTGAGCGTGTCCCGTCTTCAAACTCGCCAGACTTTGCTCATCAAGATCAAGGATCTCCATGATCGTCAGGCGTGGAACGAGTTTGTGGAACTCTACACACCTCTCATTTTCGGATTCCTCAAGAACAGGGGATTAGTCGAAGACGATGCCTTAGATGTATCACAGGAAGTGATGCGTTCGATCTACCGGTCAATCGAGAGTTTTCATTACGATCCTAATAGAGGCACATTTCGCAGCTGGTTGTTCACGGTGACACGACGGCGATTGATGGATTTCTTTCAGAAACAAGCGAGACGTCCCAAACTGCGAGGCGGCGAAACCGCTGCCAATCTCATCCTGGAGGTTCCGGATGCCCGTGAGGAAAGAGACTGGGTGGTCGAGTACAAACAACAGATGTTTCAATGGGCGGCCAAGCAGGTGCGGGATAAGTTCTCTGAGAATGTTTGGATGGCCTTTTGGAAAACGGCGATCGAGGAGAAGGATCCCAGTCAAGTCGGCGGGGAACTAGGGATGACACGCGGAGCGGTTTACGCTGCGAAAGCTCGAGTGATCGGCGCCTTAAGAGAGTGCGTTCAGCAAGTAACCGGAGAATGGGACCTAACATGACGCTCGAAGATTCCAGCGGCTGCCCGACAGAGACGGAATTGGAAAGGCTCATCAACGTCAACCTCTCGGATGAATCGACCAGGAGACTTGAGGACCATCTCTCAACATGTACTGGCTGCCAAGGGCGGTTGGATCGCCTAACGGAGAAGACCTTTTCCCATCACTTTGCGAAATCACCTGCTGATTGCTCTAACGATTCGGTGTCACTGAGTCAGCTGATTCATCGGCTGCAGAATGATCCGTTAGGCGAAACCGACATGGATTCCATACTCGATGACATCGAGCTGCCGGACCACTACGAAGTGATCGAGCAGGTAGCTCAAGGTGGCATGGGCATTGTCTTCAAAGCCTTTGACCAAGAGCTTCAACGGCATGTGGCGATCAAGGTGATGTCACCGGCACTTGCCGGACGGCGCGAGACTCGGAAACGTTTTCTCCAAGAAGCGCGAGCGGCGGCGAAACTCCAGCATGAGAACATCATGCCCATTCACGCGGTCGACCAATCCGGTCGATTACCCTACCTCGTCACGCCTTTCGCTGAGGGTGCCAATCTTCAAGAGCGTCTCGAACAGACGCCGCCGATGTCCCAGGAAGAGATTCTTCACTTGGCGTATCAGTTAGTCTCCGGGCTTGAAGCCGCCCATGCGCACGGCGTCTTACATCGCGATATCAAACCGGCAAATATCTTGCTGCTTGAGGAGGGACGACGCCTGTGGATCGCCGATTTCGGCCTAGCCATAGCGTCAGGACACATTCCGGCAGCAAACACGGGAAATTCCATCGCCGGCACCCCAGCCTACATGTCACCTGAGCAACTAAAGGGGAAAAAAGTAGACGAGCGCAGCGACCTTTACTCTCTTGGCTGCGTACTCTACGCGATGGCTACGGGGAGGTCACCTTTTGAAGCAGAAACAGCCGAGGAAAGCA
This sequence comes from Verrucomicrobiales bacterium, assembly GCA_965224685.1. Taxonomy (GTDB): domain Bacteria; phylum Verrucomicrobiota; class Verrucomicrobiia; order Verrucomicrobiales; family DEV007; genus CBDDAB01. The sequence goes on from CBDDAB010000016.1 coordinate 370,104, forward strand.
TGGCTCATGTCGCCGCGGGTCAGTACGCTCCCTTCTCAGCGATCGGCTCTACGAACATGCCTACTTGGTATCAAAAGATGGTCGGTCAGCTGCTTTCGCTAGATCCCGACGATCGGCCAAAGAGTGCCGAAACGGTCAGATTGACCTTTGAAAAGAATCGTTTAAGGAGAACAAATTCTCCTCTCATGGCAGCGCTCATAGTGGCTGTGATAGGGCTTGGTGCCGGTGTCGCTTGGCTGTTGTCGGGACGCCAACAGCCATTGCCCGAGGGATTCGTGTTAATAAAGGGTGAGCGATCCGAGATTCATGCGACGCTTCGAGGAGCCGTAGAATCCGCTCACCCCGGAGACACCATCGAGATTCGCAAACAAGGCCTTTTGCAAGAGAGTGGTCTGGAGATCGATGACTTGCCGCTGACCATTCGCGCCGCGGAGGGCTATGAGCCCGTTTTGGAAGCAGCCTCAGATAAGACATTGTTAGAAGTTCACGGATCAATCTGTCTGGAAGGGTTGGCATTTCGACATCCGGTAGCCAATTCGCCGCATCGGAGTGCGCCGTTGATGGCCGTGCATAGTGGCGCGGTTTTTCTAGCAAATTGCCAATTGGTTCAGCCTTCCGGCGACCGCACGCGAAGGATCGGCCAGCGTTTTACGGCGCCCCCTTTACTGAAGCTAACAGACTGCGAAGAAGTGGTGATCACTAATTGCATGGTGGTGGCTCCGGGAAGCACCATCCTCGACTTGAGACCACCCCAATCAAGTCCTTCATCCATCACGCTGGAGAATAATCTCATGCTCGCTCTCATTGGAATGAGACAAGGCCGCGCCACAACGGAAAAGCGATCTTGGAAACTCCATCGCAATACCATCGCCGCACGAATGGTGCTTTGCGTGGGGGCTCGAGACGCGATCGCGGAACCGTTACAAGCAGATTTGCAGAACAATGTCTTCGAATTCTCACGTTATTTCCTCTGGCTAAGAGACACCGCTATCAAAAGCCTCAAAATGACAGGCACGGGAAACCTGTTTCGTCCTGAACCAAGACCGCGCGGAGTGGCCTACTTTGTTTCTTACGCCCGCAATCCCGATGCTAGCCGATTCGAAAACAATAGCGTGAGAGCCATAGAAGACTTTGCCAAAGAATGGGGTCAGCTGGGAGATCTCGCGGAGACATTGCTTTTCAACCGTGAACTGATGGAAACTTATCGCGGGCGCTTGGACAGCGCCCCTCTCGAAGCGTTTGCCATCGACTCCAATGCCGGCATTGACTCCACCACCATCGGTCCGGGAAAAGCCTATGACGATTGGCGGCGCTCTCAAGCCTACGCAGCGTGGGCCGCAAAACGCACGCGCGTTCTCCTTTCCGGGAAATAACCGGCTGCGAAGAAAGAAAAGAAAAATCATCTAGCCGCGTCGAATCGGGAGTGGAGGAGCCGAATTCGTGGGTATGAAACTCCCACACTTGATCCCATTCTTCTCCATCATCGTCACCCCTATCCTCGCCCAAGATGATCCTCTCGAGATGACCTTCTTACCTGACGGTCAAGCCCAGGTATGGTGGCCATCCGAACTGAACGGACGGCGCTTGCAGATAAGCCGCGACCTCGATCAATGGTCGACTGTCAATGACCGGCCCTTCCTTTCGGACGTCCAATTCTGGCATCAATTCCCTGATACCGAGACGCGTCAGTTCTACCGGCTCGTCGAGGGAGATCCCTATGTAGGGTCTGTCCCAGAAGCGTCCGATTCTGAGATTTGATGTGTGGTTTTTGTTAGGCGCGTTGTTGGCCGCGCTGGTCGGGGGCGGATTTGTTGGTTTGGATGGTTGTGCTTTGTCTGATTCTCGCTTTTCGGGCCTTTTTCTCGGGCGCGGGTACGTGCTGCTCCCTCTCCGGCTTGTGTTCCGGGGGCGCGGCTTTGTCTTGCGCTTTTTCTAGGCTGCTTGCTTCCGCGCTTCGGCTTCTCGCGCTTCGGCTTGCTTCTTTCGCATTTCGGCTAGTTTCTTCATGTTGTGCCCGAGCTGTTCCGTGGCGAAATGCTTCGTGTGAACGGGTATAGATGAGAGTCAGACTGGGTTTCGGGGAGCCAGCCACGATATAGAATGAGGACGTAGACAGGGATGATTGAATGGGGGATGCAGATTCGCCGATCCAGTTATCCAGCTACCGATGAATTTCCTCCATGTGCCTTCGATCACGAAGAGGGCCAATGCCTGCATCGCCATGGGAATTACAAGCGTTTTGCCGATGTCGAGGGAGACGCGCAAATCACCGTGATGCGCTTTCTTTGCAAGTATGCCGGGAGGACCATTAGTGTTCTTCCCGATCACCTCTTGCCTTATCGTACCGTCCATCTCCCATGCGTGGAAGAAGACTTTGACCAACGCTGCGCCCCTCCATCCCAAGGTGGCCAAGACGACGGCAACAACGCCAATGGCAGCGAAATCAAGAAAGGTTGCCTGCGGCGAGCTTGGTGCCGATTCGCCGATCAAAGCAGGCGCCAGAGCCTCACCGAGTTCTTCGGGCAGCGCATTGCTCTTACAAACACCGCAGAAGAACTTTGGAGAGCCATTCGCCTCACCGCCGGCAACCTCGGGGAGATCCTTCTCGAACTCGCGCTCCATGGCAAGAGCCTATTGGGTGATTACCGGTGCTTGAAGGCCAACTAACATCTCTCTATTATTCGCCACGAGTTTCCCACATAACCGTACTATTTCGCAAAATCACTGCGGGGGTAAAGCTCCCGCATGTCTGATGACCATACTCTAACACCCCAAGAACAAAGCGCTCTGGTCCGCTACGGCGCCATCAGTTACCTGCAACAACTTCAGGAAGAAGGCCGGTCGTTAGCCGCAGCCTTACGACAAGCAGCCTTGCGTCCCTGGCCCGATGTCCAATCCGGCAAACACTACGCCATTCGCACTCTCGAAGACTGGTGGTATGCCTATCAAAACGACGGATTCCAGGCACTCACCAAACATCCCAGGCAAGACACCGGCAAACAACGTGCGCTCACCTCCGAACAACAAGAATGGATCCTCACGCAGCGGCGAAAATATCCACAGATTCCGATCAAAGTGGCCTATCGCCGGTGGCTCACTCAAGAAGAAGGTAGAGAGTTGCCTTCACTCTCCACAGTCTATCGCTTTCTCAGAGCCGCTGGACTGCATCACGGGCGTCCAGCTGAGGACATCCATAGCGGCCCCACCAAAGCCTTCGAAGCCCCCTATCCAAACGATCTTTGGATGGCCGACTTCAGCCCCGGTCCCAAACTCCGCACCACCGAAGGCGCTACTTTGGGCACCCAGCTTTGCGCCATCATTGACGATCACAGCCGACTCATTCCCTACGCCGCCTACTACACAAGCGAAAACACGCAAAACCTCCATCACGCCCTCAAAGAAGCCGTCCGCCGCCGCGGACTCCCCCACAAACTCTACGTCGACAACGGCGCCCCATTCATTAGCAAACACACCCACATCGTCTGCGCCAATCTCGATATCCGCCTATTGCATCACAAGCCTTACGCCGCCTGGAGCAAGGGAAAGATAGAACGCCTATTCTCAAGTATTCAGGTAGGGTTTGAAACCACCCTATCACTACCCGAAGAGCGCGTCCACAGTCTCCAAGACCTCAATGCCAAGTTCTCCACTTGGCTCCAGAAAGACTATCATAACCGTCAACACAGCACTACCGGCACCACCCCGCAAGCCCGTTTCCACGCCGGAGCCGAACACCTCCGCCAACTTGAACTCAGCCATCACGCTCTGGAAAAACTCTTCTACACCCGCATCCACCGCACCGTGCGCAAGAATGGCACCATTCGCATCGAAAATCGCCTCTACGAAGTCGACTTGAGCCTACGCGGACGTCGCATCGAAGTGCGCTACGACCCCTTTGCCGTAAGCAAAGAGCAATCGCTGGAGATCTATCATCACAACCATCACGTCGGCACAGCTCACCTGGTCAATCTACACCTCAACAGTCAGATCGACCGGCTCAACTACGAACGCCGTCACCAGGGCTAACAAAGCCACATCACGCTATCATCATCACACCATGACGACCAGACTTAGAAAAAGCAGTGGCCGCAAGCCCATCACAGACTCCACCATCACTCATTACACCCATCTTTGGGGAGCAACCGGCATCCCCTTCAACGAAGAAACCTCCCACTATCAAAAGCCCCCTCAGATCCAACAAGCCGAGCAACTGCTAACCCAAAGCGCCGCCCTCCGCAGCCTCATGTTGCTCAGCGGCCCCAACGGCGTAGGGAAAAGCCATCTCGTCAGCCACTGGAAAGACAAGCTCGATCCGCGGCTCTACTGCGCCATCGCCATCACCCAGGCCAGCCTAAGCCATGCCGGATTGTTAGCCTATTTAGCCCGCAAGTTCGGCAAAGCCGGCGGCACCCGCAGCACCACCCTGATGCATCTTGAAGAAGCCTTGGTAGAACTTGGCGAGACCAGCGCCATCATCATCCTCGACGAAGCGCAGAACTACAGCCACGGAGCGCTCGAAGAGATCCGGCTATTGTTAGGCATCGATCTAGCCCGGCGTCCCGCTTTTAGTCTCATACTCATTGGAGACGAGTATTTGTTAGGAAGTCTAAGACTACGCAGCCACCGCGCCCTCTACAGCCGCATCGCCTGTCATCATCAGCTCAAACCGTGGGAAAGCCAAGAGATCGAAGAACTCCTAGAAGCCAGTCAAAACGCCGTAGACTTGAAGGAAAACATCATCATCCCCGCCGCCCTGGACTTGATTACCAACGCCAGCAACGGGCGGCCGCGCACCGCGCTGCAACTGGCCCGTGCCGCGTGGATCGCAGCCAGCCAAGAGAAAGCCAACCACATCACCACCGATCACGTACAGCAAGTGATGCCCACCATTCCCTCCGCCAACGACCATCGAGGAGGCATGCCGGAAGGCTAACAAGATAAACATTAGGCTATGCAAACACCATCAAACCAAAGCAGCCCCGTCGAAGAGCAAGTGGCGGCCCTACACCAACACTATTGCCAACTGACCGGGCAGAAACTGATCTTAGGCTTCGACCGGCAACGAGCCTGGTATGAGTTGCTACGAGCCGGGTTCACCAGCGAAGATGTCGAACAAGTCGTCAGCTACTTGCAACGGGAGATCCGAGGCGAGCGTCGCCGCGTGGGAGCGCTCAAACCCAGTAACTTCTTACAACTCGAGCGATTCGAAGAAGACCTCAACATCAGTCGGGCGAGACTAACTAGAGCATCAAAACCATCGAAACCACGGCCGCCAAGCAAACCCACCGACGCCTTCACCCCCGAGGAAGGAGCGCGAGCCTTTCGTAATCTGAGATTACAACTTCAGCGCACCACCACGCCAAAGACTGACAATCCCACGAAGAAAACAGACAATCCCACCAAACAATCTGAAAACAATCCCACGACCTAATTCGCCGCGCCACACCGAGCACTCCCCAACTCACCGCCTTCTCGCGATTGGTGTGCCCTTTCACTCGTAACATATCTCCCAATATGCTGTGTATGAAGATGCTGATTCGGCCTTCGGTTTGACTTCGTCTTCTTTGCCTCTTGGCGAATTCGCCGTTCCCCATTTTTTCGCGCAGGATTTCGAGTTGCTTCGGACATATGTAGTCTCTTTCTTCTCCTAACGCTTTGCTGTTTGCTTTGCTCGCAAAGCCTCGATCTGCGCATACGCCTTCTATTTCGATCTTGAGTCGCTCTTCGATGTTTTCGACTCCTTCTAGGAGGATCTTGGCGTCGCTCACATTTTCTTTGTAGAGTTGGTTGTGGACGATTAATCCGTCTTCTTGTTCGCCTAACAGGATGGGGTTGCCGAATTCGGTTTCTTTCCCTAACTTTCCTCTCACTACCACTTGCACGTCGGACTCGTAGAGGCTGAGGATTTTTTCTGAGCTTTTGACTTGTCGCTCCCCGATGAGGCGCTCGTGTGCTTGGCGTTGGGCTTCAGGTAGTTGCTCGAGGATGTTGTCGATTCGCCCTAGTATTTGCTGGACTTGCGGCCAACTCCACTCGGTTTCTTGCCATCTTTCTTCTAAGAGTTGGCGATGTTTCTGGGCGTGTTGACGGGTCTTGCGAATTGATTTTTTCATCTGTCGCAGGATGGCTTTGCGGTTGCGTTTGCTGTCTTTCTGCCGCCGTTGTTGGCTCATGGCTATCCCGAGTTTGTTGATTTCTCGCAGGAAGGTTTCGGGGTCTTGGGGCATGCGGTTTTTTAAGCCGGCTTCCCGTATGAGTTTCGTGGCTTTCATCAGGGTGCGGGTGGCGTCGATGAGGAGCACCCAGTCGGTGGGGTAGTGGATGTTGGCTTGGAGACAGAAGCTGTCGAACCAGACGTTGACCAGATCGACGGGGTTTTCTAAACCTAACAATTGCTCTAAGCCGTCGCTGGAGTGTTGGGCGGCGCTTTGCAGTAGCTGGGCGCCGAGTTGGTCGATGGCTTCTTGGGGCAGGAAGCGTCCGTAACGGTCGAGGGTGCTTTTTGAGGGGGGCATGACGGAGCCGAATTCGCCTGTATGACAGAACCATTGCAGCACATTGCTTTCTGCTAGTTGGATGCTGAGTTCGCGCACGGGCATATGATTTTCGACGAAGCGGACGATGTTAGTGCGGAAGGCGGTGACGCAGTGATTGAGGAATCGGGTGCCTACTTGATGGGACTGGAGGCCGCGGCGTTCGAGAACAAGCTTCGTGAATTGGTCATCGAGTCCGGCCCGCTCGATGATGTCGTCCATGAATTGGTATCGGGCGCGTTTATCGCGATAATCTTTGGGCCCGTAACAAGGTGGAAGTAGACGAAAGGTTAATTGGCGGTTAAATTCGGTCATGATTCGGCGGGTTTGATTTTTTGCTACTAACCAAATTATACACGCCGAATTTGGCTATGGGAGTCCAAATTGGGCTCTCATAGCTCTTTAATATCGCTGTTTCGCACTTCTATGACAGGGGGCCGGACCTGTGGGACAGGCCCTATGTATTCGATGTGCCATCGGTTCCTGGGCAGTTCGCGTTGGCCCTACAAGATCAAGAGCTGTTGCGCACCTATCGCTTAGTCATTCCGGCAGGTTATTCAGATGCGGTGCCCACACCTTTGGCGATGATTTTTCACGGAGGCGGCCAATCTGCTAGTTCCTTCACTTCAAATCATCCCGCGCTCATGGCGAAAGCCAACACTGAAGGCATCATCCTCGTCATCCCGGATGGAACTCCCAATCCCGTGAACGGCAAACTCTCTTGGAACATCAGTCCACTGGTGGAACGTGGGATTGATGACGTGTCCTTCGCACTTCATCTGTTAGAGCATGTGGCTGACACCCTCACGATCGATTGTGGACGCGTCTTTGCCGCCGGCTTCTCTAACGGAGGCGTCATGTCGCACAAACTGGCCTCAGAAACGAGCGGGCAGATCGCAGCGATCGCCGCCGTGGCTTCAAGTTTGGGATACTCCGAGGACAATCTTTCCGTGACCTTGCCCGCCCCACCTCTGGGACCCGTTTCCGCGCTGATCGTCAACGGGCGTCTCGATGCCACGCGACCTTGGGATGGCGGCATCAATTCCGAGGGCACTCTGATGGCCTCCGTGGCTGACAGTGTGAATCATTGGACGAACGGTAACGCCTGTCCTAACCCACCAGCGGTGTCTTCCGCTGCGGGAGGCACCGTGACGCGATCCATCCATTCCGGCTGCAACAGCGGGACCACCGTGGAGCTAGTGGATCTGGAACTCATGGCACATATGTGGCCGGATCAGGATGATGGCGTGAATTATGACGCCAATGTCAGAGTGGTCGATTTCTTTCTGGCGCAGCCATCCCTCACCCCGCCTTCTCTAGCCAACACCCCCGTGCCCACTACGCCGGGCCAATACGATCTCATCTTCAATGACCAAGGTCACGCCCGCACCTTAAAGATCCAGATACCAACGGGCTATGACAGTGGAACGGCTACACCACTGGTGTTCGCATTCCATGGTGGTGGGCAGAGTGCGGTGGCGTTCAGCAATTTACATCCCGCCCTCTATCAAAAGTGTGACTTGGAGGGCATGTTGTTAGTGGTGCCGGACGCCACGTTTCATTCCGATGCCGGCAGACGACTGTGGGGCAACAAACCTTTCTCCACCGTGGTGGACGATCGGGACTTTGCGGAGAATCTTCTCACTCACCTCGACGGGGCATTGAACATCGATCTCACCCGGGTTTTTGCAGCCGGTTTCTCCAATGGCGGCTCTTTCTGTCACTATCTCGCCGCGACGCGTAGCGGAATGTTAGCGGCCATTGCCCCAGTGGGGTGTGCCATCGGCTGGAACGATCCCAATACCCTTGCCCCCATCGCACCACCCGCCCCATTGGAGTCTGTGCCCGTCTTGTTAGTCAATGGCTTGCTCGACGCCAAACGGCCTTACTTTGGCGGCATCAATGTGGATGGCGTGCCCATATTCCCGGCAAGGGATGCCGTCACCTATTGGACCGCGGCGAATAGTTGCGCGTTGGGTTCGACCACCACCACAAACGCTGCCCGAACGGTTAGAAGCACCCTTTATACGCCCTGCCCCAATGGCAAAGAAGTCACTCTGGTGACGATCAGTGCGATGGATCACCTCTGGCCGGATGCCAATGACGGCGTCGATTACGATGCCAATGTTAGCGTGATCGAGTTCTTTAAACACCACCAGCGATGAGGGTTTCGTAGACCGGAAAGAAAGGGATTGCTCCAATGAAGTCATCTGAGACACGATTCGGAAATGGATCCTACCGAGAATCCTCACGCTTTCCCTGCCACGCGCTGGAGCATGGTCCTGCGCGTGAACGCAGGAAGCGAGAAGGATCTCGAAGAATTGTGCAAACGTTATTGGTATCCATTGTATGCCTATGTCAGGCGCTATGGCAAGTCTCCGGAAGATGCCGAAGACCTCACGCAGGGCTTTTTCTCAAAGCTCTTGGAGAAAGAATGGCTTCAGCACGCCAGTGAGGAGAAGGCCAAGTTGCGGACTTTTCTGCTCACACGCCTCCAAAGGTTCACTTCAGACGAATGGAAGAAAGCGACGGCTGCCAAACGCGGTGGTGGGGAGATTCCGTTATCGATCGATCGCGAGGAAGCCGAGGGGCGCTATACCGCCGAACCCGCGGACGATGCCACACCGGAAACCCTCTTTCATCAAGCGTGGGCTTCGACGTTGCTGAGCGGGGTGCTCAAGCAGTTGGAGAAGGAATTCTCCTCGGCGAACAAACAATCGGAATTCACCGCCCTGCAACCATGCTTGGCATGGAACCAAAGTGAAAAATCCTACTTCGAGCTCGCCAAAGAACTAGGTAAAACGGAGGGATGGGTCAAAACCACGGTCCGGCGCATGCGTCTGCGCTACCGGGAAATCCTGGAGCAGCAGATCGGTGACACGGTGGCCGACCGCACGGACATTACGGATGAAGTAAACGCACTGTTTTCAGCGTTCTAACTAACGACGCCAATGTATGGTTCAAACCAATCGTTTCTTTGGACTGCGGCAATTTGTTGCCTCTTTTCCGAACGCAGCCCTACTGCGGAGAGCGAGGCCAGCGGGCTGCCGTCTCCAAGGGCAGTACCTTTTCCATCCGCTATCTCCATTAGGGAAACGGTTGGATTAAGACGAATGGTGACACTACTAACGCCGTGAAGACGGCCGCACTCTCTTCCCAATAGGCAGCGTGAGGTTCACCCGGCCTAACTAAATCTTCTTTTTTGAACCAGGCCTCCACGGCCTGCGAGTCATCCTTTGAAAATGCAAGTCCCACCTCAGGTAGCGCCAATGAAGGATCGACGTAGATCAACACACCGGCATCGAAATGTGATTTGAGGTAAGCCCAATCGACCTCGCCGGTGTACTTCGCCAATTTCTCAACTGGAGAGGTGTCGTCCATGCCGAGCATGCCGTAGCGCATGGGTTCGTTGAGATCATTCGGCTTAGCCATCGTGGGCAGGAATCCAATGCGATCAATGATAGGATAGAAAAATCCCGCCAAATCACTCACGCGAGGAGCTGGCGGGATCCGAAAGGTTGCTTGCTGTTCTCAATGACAACAGCATGGCCTTTGTTTGAGAGAACTCTTAGACCACCATGTCTTTGAGCTTCTTGAGAGGACGCACCTTCACCACGGTGGTGGCAGGCTTAGCCTTGAACATCGTCTCCTCACCAGTGAAAGGATTGATCCCTTTGCGTGCCTTGGTCGCCGGCTTACGCACGGTAACGATCTTCAAAAGTCCGGGGAGGACGAATTCTCCAACAGAACGCTTCTTAACGTGTCGCTCGATCACGTCACTAAGGCCGTCTAAAACAGCCGCTACTTGCTTGCGTGAAAGCTCAGTGCTCTCGGCAATGTCGTCGAGGATTTGAGTCTTGGTATACTTCTCTTTCAGAGTAGATGGTTTCTTTGCCACAGCTTGATTGAGGTTAGGATTTGTGTTTGGGGGGCCTTCTCATGCCCAAGGTTTCCCCATTGAACAAGCTATTTTTCACGTGAAATGCCTTTTTTTTAAGGGTGAGACGCCTTCCCCAAAGACACAAAGCTAGTCTCGCCTCGTCATTCACGCACATTCATCATCACTGTCGCGACGCCTCAAGTCCTCATCATCAACCGATCTCTTGAACTTCATTTCACCTCATTGTTAGGACAAACGGCATGACACGTTGCCGGCGATGCGCTCTGGTTCAAGCCTACCGGACTTTGAAATGCCGTCCGAACTCTTTGCCCGCAGCGTCTAATTTCTCAAAATACTTGCCCAAGGATTCTTGCAACACCTTAGCCGCCTCGGGCCCCATCTGCTGGAAACGCCCGGGGAGTTCCCCCATCGCTTTCTGCATGACGCTGTTTTCAGCAATCATTCTCTCATCAAGAGCCGCCTTGAGCTGACCGGTGGGAGGATCGAGAGGTTTCAACTTCTCGGCAATGGCCTGAAAGTGATCACCGATGGCTTCGATTCGCGGCGCTGCTTGTTTCGCCGATTCGAGGTCTGACACATGCATGATCACATCGGTTAAAAGCGTCATGTTTTCGATGATCTCGTTGGCGTGCGTTTCATGGGGAGTCAGTGCATTCGGCTTTTCTACGGCCGGCTTCTTGCATGCAAACAGGGTCGCGGCCACACACACGATGAACGAGACGGGTAGGATGAATCTCATGACTCCAGATGCAGGAAATTCGCTAACAAATTCTTACCCTCCCCAGTGAGAATGGATTCGGGATGAAACTGCACTCCATGTATAGGGAGCTCACGATGCCGCAATCCCATGATCTCTCGCTCAGCGGTCTCTGCTGTGATTGCTAGGACGTCCGGAAACGTTTCACGTTTGACGATGAGTGAATGATAGCGTGTGGCTTCAAAAGGACTTGGAAGATCTTTGAACACGCTCTCACCTTGATGAAGAATGGGCGACGTCTTTCCGTGCATGAGCCGATCTGCCCGCACCACATCGCCGCCGAAGACTTCGCCGATGCATTGATGACCAAGGCAAACCCCTAAAATAGGGGTCGTTTCTCCGAAGGCGCGAACAACATCGCAGCTGATACCGGCTTCTTTGGGTGTGCAGGGTCCGGGAGAAATGCAGATTTTTCCCGGTGATTTGGCCTTGATCTCCTCCACCGTGATTTCGTCATTCCGATAGACCTCGAGTTCCGCCCCTAGCTCACCGAAGTACTGGACCAAGTTGTAAGTGAAGGAATCGTAGTTATCAATTACCAACAACATGTTAGACCTCCTTTGACAAATGTTTCGCCCTTTCGATGGCTCGAATCATGCCCATGGCTTTGTTCACCGTCTCTTCATACTCACGCTCAGGAACGGAGTCTGCGACAACTCCGGCACCGGCTTGCACATTGGCTTTGCCGTCTAACAAAACACAAGTTCTAAGCGCAATGCAAGAATCGTGGTTGCCGTCAAACCCAAAGTAGCCCACGGCTCCCGCATAAGCACAACGCTTGTTCTTTTCTAGCTCATTAATGATCTGCATCGCGCGCACCTTCGGCGAACCGGACACGGTGCCGGCGGGAAACGTCGCTCGCATCACATCGTAAGCACTCTTGTTCGGTTTCAGTCGACCCTCCACGTTGGAGACGATGTGCATCACATGACTGTAACGCTCCACGATCATCAAGTCGGTGACTTGGACAGAATGATATTCAGCAATGCGGCCCACATCATTGCGTGCGAGGTCCACTAACATGATGTGTTCGGCACGTTCTTTGGGATCTGCTAGAAGATCTTTCTCCAGCTCCAGGTCTTCTTCTTCGCTCTTGCCCCGCCAACGTGTGCCAGCGATGGGCCGAATCTCAATCTTTCCATCAATCGCACGCACGTGGACTTCCGGGGAACTGCCCACCAAGGCGAATCCGTCAGGAAATTGCAGGCAGAACATGTAAGGCGACGGATTGATGTGCCGCAACGCGCGGTAGAGCGCGATCGGTGCGCCAGCGTAATCCACCTGAAACCGCTGCGATGGCACCACCTGAAAAATGTCGCCCGCTCGAATGTAGTCTTTGGCCCGTTCGACCATCGCACAGTACTCTTCACGCGTGGTATTGCTGGACGGCGCCACTTTGGGAGGTTCCGCGTAAGTGATCACCGGCTTCGCATCATGCGGCCGTCTCAGTTTGGCAATCTGTTCGTTAATCCGGGTGCGGGCGTCTGCATAAGCCTCTTCTGCCCGCTCAAAATCTCTCGCCAAGACGTTGGTGACGACTTGTATCCGCCGGAATCGGTGATCGAAGATCAGGACATCTTTCACGATCATGAACATCATGTCAGGAACGCCCAAGACGTCTTCCGGAGGCTCGGACACGGAAGGCTCAAAGTACCGGACAGCGTCGTAGGCCAGGTAGCCAACCGCCCCGCCAAAGAACATGGGCAATCCGTTAGAAAAAACGGGATGGTAACGCGCCATCCACTTCTCCAACTCTTTCAGCGGTTCTTCATCGGCGACATAGGACGTCGACTCGCCAACGGCGAGATCGGTGCGCGTCACTTCCTGTCCACGACTTTGGAAAACGAGGCTTGGTGAGCTGCCAAGGAAAGAAAAGCGGCCGGCATCCTCGCGCGTTTCCGCAGATTCTAACAGAAACGCGTAATCGCCATCGTTGATCTTATCGAAGGCCGATAGTGGTGTTTCGTAGTCGGCCGTGAGTTCCGTGTAGACGGAGATGATCCCCCCCTCTCTAAACTGAGAAGCGAACGTATCAAAATCGGGTTTGAGAGGCGTATCTGGCACGAGTCGTCAGTTTGTCTGGTGGAACGCGATCCGCAAGCGGGACTTCCCTTCAGACAATCAGGGCTGAAGTCCCTACAGCACTGTTGCTAGAAGAATTGGCGGGACTTGAGCCCCTAATAGGCGTTCACGGATGAGATCCGCAGGGTTCTTAGCGTCATCTCAGCAACTGAATCTTTGGTGAGTCAGGAACCTGCAATCCACTCTAAAGAAAGGAGTTGTTATGGTTTTTATTTAAATCGCACTGCCATGAAATCTCTGCAAATTTCTGCCTTGTTATTTCTAAAAAAAACGATAATAAGCCGCATTCCTGATTTTCATTTCCGATAATTTGACTCATTCGAATTGAGTCGTCGCAACCATTACCATGATGAAACTGATTCTCCCTCAACTGCTCACCAGTATTCTCTTAACCAGCGTCTCTTTCGCCGATTCGCTAGATTGGGACAACTGGAAGCGCACCCTCGATAAACCCGGGTTCAACAGCAATCCCGCTACCTTCTCTCGAGCCTCGACCAGTGGTGAAATCACCGTCGCGTTCGATATCGAGCACCTTGGCACCACTTCGCCTCTCTTCTCTTACTCAAAATGGGAGATCGATAAATGGGGCGACGATGGAAGCACGTTTCAAGTCGTGACCAACGCTAACAATGACGTTGTGTTGGGTCTCTGGGGTTATTGGGGCTGGGACGGGCTGGACACCACACCGAAAGTAGAAATTGGAGACACCACCTCATACAAAGTCACCATGCGCTTTAGCGAACCCGTGCAGGATCTCCAGTTCCAAATGAACGGCATCAACGGATTCATCAAACCGAGCGATGGCTTTAACTCTCGTGACATTCTCACCATCAGCGGTTTGCACGATGGCGCCAGTGCGGCATCGCCGCTCTTCTCCAATCCCGGGATCGGCTTCACCATCAATGGCAATGTCCTCACAGGCGACTACCTCAATCAGATTGGCGGCGGTCTGAGCGGTCAGCATGTCACGGACGACGGCTCGGTGAACTTGACATTCACTGAACCGGTAGATGAAGTCGTTTTCACTTTGGTCAATGAAGCGGGCCACTTCGATCCGCAGCAGTTTGTCGATGAATTGCAGACTTGGTCTTTCTCCATCGGCGATCTCTCCTTCTCTAAAGTGATGGATCCCCCGGAACCGGGCGAGATTCCCGTCACTTCCGGCTTACAACTTTGGTTAGATGCGAATGAGCTTGATTCTCTCAAGCTTAGCAAAGGCCGCGTCACTCGTTGGGACGATCTCTCTGGACAGGGTCACACCGCCGCAGCCGCCAGTTCAAAAGAACGGCCCACCTTGGTGTTCGACCACAACAAACCGGCGATCCGTTTTGACAGCAATCTTCTCGTCATCGATGGCGGGATCTTTTCTCCGGGGCATCAAGTCGCTGATGTGACGGTCTTCACCGTCCTTCGCAGTCTCTCCAATGCCGAAGCAGGCACTTTGTTTTATGAGCCCGTTAGTCCTTCCCGATTTCTCACCCACTGGACTTGGGCCGATGGGCGTGGCTACTGGGATGCGGGCGCGACGGGGGCCGGAAGACGCCCCACGCCGAGTGGCGCTATTCCCACCAACGTCTATGCCAGCTATCGTCTCGAATCCCGGACCAGCAGTTCCGCAGGCCAAGCGATCTACCGCGATGACACTCTCCTTGCCTCCGATAACGACGCCGTGGCCTTCTCTGGAACAAACGGCGATTTCTATCTCGGCGGCTTTGGAAGCGGGTTTTATCAATCTGTCAATATTCGCGAACTCATCGTCTTCGACAGATCGTTAGACGCCTCAGAGACAAGCGCGATGGAGGACTATCTTGCAGAAAAGTGGGGACCGAGCCCCCTATCGACCTTCCCCACCGCTACATTATCCACATCAGATGACATCGTCTCCGGAACGTTCGACGTCGAAGTCACTTTTTCTCAAGAAGCCGGCGGGCTTGAGGAGAGCGACTTTGTCATCTCTAACGGAGAAACCACGAAACTGAAGTCTAACGGAAATGCTGCCATGTATACACTGACTGTTTCCCCAATCAATGAGGGAGCGGTGACGATCTTCCTTCCTGGAGATTCGGCGCGGACGGACGTCGGCAATGGGAATCTTCCGTCGAACGTCCTCGACGTCGCCTTCTCTCAGACCAAGAGTCAGATTCGGCTGGCCGGACGGAGGGTGCAATCCCCTCAACCATCTAGCATTCCGATTGAAAATTGGTTAGGCAATGATGATGGCGATCTTTACGACAACCTTGCAGAATACGCACTCGCGACTTCCCCAGATTCGCCTGTTCACCCAGGTCAAACATCCTCCCTGCCCCGCGGCCTCACATTGGTTGAAACCGAGCAGGGACTAGAAGCCACCTTCCTCAGACCTTCTGTAGCGACGGCTCATGTAAACTACACCTTGGAAGGGAGTCTCGATGGTCAAGTTTGGAGCAACCTCAACATCGAACCTGAGATCTCAGAAATTGGCAGCGAACTTGAGCAAGTCCGTTATCACGGGTTGCGCGCCGCTCTCACGGAAGCCTCCGGGTTTGTGCGGTTGCGCTTCGAGAGCCTTGACGATGGAACGATCTCTCATTCGCCCGCCTATGCCTGGCAGGAAACCGTGATCCAGCCCGGTCATCAATCCTTTGGGCCCAGCCTGCTCAACGAGCCTCTGCACGCCGGACGCATTGATGCGGTGTTAGGCAGTTTTCTCGATGTGCGGTCTTCGCTTCCCGATGAAAGCTCTCTCCGCAAGATCCTTCAATCATCCGGTCCCTGTTACTTGGAAATCACTCAAGGCGAACAGGCGGGGTATCGGTACGAGATCGATGAAGTTTCCACCACGAGCAAAGTAATCGCCATCGATACAAGCGAGTCCGTTTTTCCCGAGCCGTCGATCGATCTCGCCTCGCAATCCTTTGTCATTCGACCTCACATTACGCTCAATCAACTCTTTGTTAGCAATGAAATGAGAGCAGGCTTAAGCCCGGCGGAGAGTGATCACGTTCTGTTCTTCCGCGAGGGCGTTTACGAAACCCATTTCCTTCTGAAGGGCCCTCAACAATCCTACTGGACGAGAAGCGCAGATACCACGCTGGCAGACTCCGGCGCCCAAACGATCGCTCCAGGAACAGGCGTGATCGTATCGGTGGAGACTCCGGTCACCCTTCGCCAATTAGGCATGGTTCGTGATCACGATTTCCTGCGGCCTTTGAAAGCCGGCTATCAACTGATCGCCAATCCTTGGCCGGCTGATGCCTCAACCGATGATCTTTCGCTGAACCTGGAGACTGGTTTCCACAGCGATCTCGATCCCGTCAACGCCGATCAGCTTCTCATCTTTAGCAATGACATTTCTCCCGATAGCGCCGGCTTTACCGGTTACTTTCTTTTCTCAGATGCCACTGAGCCCTACTGGACGTCTATCACTGACACCACATTGAGAGACGTAAGCACAGACACGCTTCTGCCAAAGAATCGCGCCGCCTTTCTGAACCTCCGGGAGGCGATCAATACCTGGAACCTGCAGGCAAAGTGAATGAATGATAAGGGGCCGTTTGGCAGATCGCCCACGGCCTCCTATAATGCGGCGTGGATCCTCAGGAACCCATCGCCACCGAAGCGCATCTACCCGCCACCGCGGAGGTGGCGGGCGTTTTTCCGACAAATCGCGAAGCGTTCGAATCCGGTCTGGTGATCCTGGCCATGAATGTGCCGTACTGGCATGTTCACGAAGATCATGAGCATCGGCTCTACGTTGAAGGCGAGGTTCTGACACTCGTAAAAGAGGAACTTGCCATGTTCCAAGATGAGAACGCGACGTGGCAGGCTCAGTTGCATTCGGCTGCGGAAATCGAGCTCAAGCCGGCCAGCTTCTACATTCCCTATTTCCTCTTTCTGGTGTTGTCAGGAGCCTTCCTTTACCAACACACGCATTCCCCATGGGTCGTGCAACGGGCCGGCATGGATTCCGTGGCTTTTGTGGCTCATCAAGAATGGTGGCGGGCCTTCACTGCCCTTTTCCTTCATGCCGATTTGGTGCACTTGTTAAGCAATCTGTTCTTTGGTCTCTGGTATGGCGCTTTTGTGAATCAAAGCTATGGCAGTGCCGCCGGTTGGAGTCTTATTCTCTTGTCAGGCATCGCGGGAAACACGGGCGTTGCCTTTTACTATTATCCGGCCGGGCATTTGGCGATCGGGGCCTCGACGGCGGTCTTTGGGAGCCTTGGTCTACTCGTCGCGGCCGGTCTGGCAGACCGGATACATGAGCGCACTCATTCTCTGGGTAGACTACTGATTCCCCTCACGGCCGGTGGCATCATGCTCAGTTTGACGGGAGGCTTTGATGACCCGGTTGTGGACGGTCTCGCCCACCTTCTCGGCTTCCTCTGTGGACTCCTATTCGGGATGGCTTGGTTCTTTCTTCTGCGGCTCAGGCTCCGGCGGCCCTTTCAACGCGATGGTTGTTAGTTGGTGCCCGCCTCCAAGCGTATCCATGAGTCCGTTGATTCCCTCGTAATTTTGAGGATCCGAAACAAAGGGGCCCTGGCCCATCCCTCCGTAAGTATGTGTTTCAATGAGGATGGGCTCGCCATTGATCATGACAAAGCTCGGGTTGCCACTATCCCCCGTGATGAGCGGATCCGCACATTTCGGCGCGAATTCAGTCGCTTTTTGGAATCGTACATGCCGGTTCCCAATGGTGAGGATTCGACGCACAAGCAGATTACGGTCTTTGTCAGTGACGACCGCTAGCGAACCGGCGAGCCAACGATGGTAGTCGGATCGCGGCGGAAGCACTTTGAAGAAAGGCAACGGTACGGGGCGCTCTAACCTTGCCACGGCGATATCCGGCATAAGTCCTCCAGGTAACGCACCTTTGGCTTCGATGATTCTAACAATTTTTCTCCCTCCCTTATCGTGAAACACCACGGTATCCCCTTCCTTTCGTTGATAATGCTGCGCCATCAAAACGTGTATGGGAGAAATCAATGTGCACGTTTGCACACGATCCATGGCAACTCCTGTGAGATTGATGCGTTTGGTCCAATAGCGTGATCGCAGGCAATCATCATTTGATTTGTAGGTATCAAAGAGATTCAAATCGCGGGGCCGCGCCGGGTAGACCGCTTTCGTCGATGCTTCAATATGGGCACGTGCGTTTTCAACTCGGGTGAGCCTATTGGCTAGGGAGGACTCCGTTTGACAACCGGACAAACCGATCACCATCGAGCCGAGGAACAGGATAAGAGAGGTTGTTTTCATTTGTTGTAAGTTTCGAGACGATGCTTCGGTCGTCTTCTTCGTGCTCCGAGAATTAAGTAACTGAAAGTCATGAACGAAAGCGCACTCGGTTCGGGAATAGGCCGGGGAATCTCTCTGAGCAGAAAGATGGTCTGATTCTGAATCTGCCCCACACTGCCTTCATATTCTGCTTCTGCCCCGATGATGAGTTCGCCGTCTGCTTCGATATTCAGCAAAGCAGGCGATAGCGGAGCTGGGTCTTCAAGGAAGATCTGTTCGTGCCGGTAAATGAGAAGCTCGTTGGCGTTCAGCAAAAGGCTGGTGTCTGCAATCATCGTGTAGACGTTCTGCCCGATGAAGGCATCACCTTGGTCGATCACCTGAGTAATGGTGTCTTGATAGAGACCTGGTAGGCCATCGAATCCAACGGCGACCGCATTGCCGAAGGTGGAAAAACTCGCCCCCAGGGTCTCCAGGTCGTGATTGGCGAAAGCATCGCGGATTTGGTCGTCTGTGATCATGAACCGTCCCACCCAAACGCTTCCTCTGGTCAACAATCGCCCATCAGCATGAGCAACGAGGTTAGAAGTGGGACCATCGAAATTAGTAACCGTTAGCGTTGCGGCCCTTCCCGAATCCATCCACATGGCGCAAAGAATAGCGAGGATCAGATGCTTGAAGTTGCTCATGCCGAATTGGTATTAGGATATGGCAATCCGGCGCCTTTGGGGAGCGAGATTTTTCCAGGGCAAGCAGTACAAAGAAAGCCCGCATCCTGGTCTTTGTGGGACCTGGATGCGGGTATGAGACTGGCGATGACCTACTCTCACACGGCCTTTCGCCGCACTACCATCGGCGCGGGCGCGTTTCACTTCCGAGTTCGGGATGGGATCGGGTGGGACCACGCCGCTATGATCACCAGAAGCCCACCCGCTTTTTTCTCGCGGACCAGATTCTGATGACTTGCCTGGGGTTGTTTTCTGACAACTGCATACTTGGGATTTAGGGCACTTTACATGACTTTAAACGTTTTAGCGTGTTCGTTAGAACGATTGATTCTTTAAGCAAGAATGGAGGAAGGAGGTAACAAGCCGAACGGATGATTAGTACTGCTAAGCTGAACATGTTACCATGCTTACACCCGCAGCCTATCAACGTGGTGGTCTCCCACGATCCTTCAGGGAAACTTTATCTTGGGAATGGCTTGACGCTTAGATGCTTTCAGCGCTTATCCAGTCCGCACTTAGCTGCCCAGCGATGCTCCTGACGGAACAACTGGATCACCAGTGGTGCGTCACTTCCGGTCCTCTCGTACTAGGAAGTGAACCCCTCAAGTTTCCTACGCCCGCAGAGGATAGAGGACCGAACTGTCTCGCGACGTTCTGAACCCAGCTCGCGTGCCACTTTAATCGGCGAACAGCCGAACCCTTGGGACCTTCTCCAGCCCCAGGATGTGACGAGCCGACATCGAGGTGCCAAACCGCGCCGTCGATATGAACTCTTGGGCGCGATCAGCCTGTTATCCCTAGCGTACCTTTTATCCGTTGAGCGATAGCGATTCCACTTTCTACTACCGGATCACTTAGGCCGACTTTCGTCTCTGCTCGACTTGTTGGTCTCACAGTTAGTCTGGCTTTTGCCTATGCACTCGAAACGCGATTGCCAACCGCGCTGAGCCAAACTTCGCGCTCCTCCGTTACTCTTTAGGAGGATACCGCCCCAGTAAAACTGACCGGCAGCCATGGTCCCGCATCCTGTTTCAAGGCCTGCGGTTAGATGTCCCAATACCAAAGGGTGGTGTCTCATTGGCGACTCCACATATCCCTAAAGATACGCTTCAACGTCTCCCACTTACTCTGAGCATCAGAACCAGAACACCAGTGACTGCGTACAGTTAAGGTGCAAAGGGTCTTTCCGTCCTTCTGCGGGTAGCCGGCATCTTCACCGGCGTTACAACTTCACTGAGCTCCTCGTTGAGACAGCGGCCAACTCGTTGCACGATTCGTGCAGGTCGGAACTTACCCGACAAGGAATTTCGCTACCTTAGGACCGTTATAGTTACGGCCGACATTCACCAGGACTTGGGTTCAGAGCTTCGCACTGAAGTGCTAACACCTTACCTTAATCTTTTGGCATTGGTCACGTGTCACACCCTATACGTCGATTTTCATCTTAGCAGAGTGCTGTGTTTTTGCTAAACAGTCGGTTGGCCCCTTTCACTGCGCCCAACCAAAGGCTGGGACCCCTTATCCCGAAGTTACGGGGCTAGATTGCCGAGTTCCTTAACGAGGTTTCACTCTTGCGCCTTAGTATATTCTACTCACCCACCTGTGTCGGTTTGCGGTACGGGCTCCTTAGCATGCACCAGAACTTTTCTTGGCGCGCTTTTCGAGAAGGTAGGTTCCACCGAAGTTTCCCCTCTGCCACTTTCAGCCGGCATTTTCTCTCCAAGTACGCGTCCTTCTGGGTTAAGTTTCGGAGGTGCAGGAATATTAACCTGCTTTCCATCGCCTACGCCCTTCGGCCTCGGCTTAGGTCCCGACTAACCCTGGGATGATTAGCATTGCCCAGGAATCCTTGGGTTTACGGCGGACGGGGATTTCACCCGTCTTATCGTTACTCATGTCTGCATTCTCTCTTGTCAGTTCTCCACAGTCAGTCGCCTTTCTGCTTCAATGAACTTACAATGCTCCTCTACCACGCAAATCCGAAGATTTGCATCCAGAGCTTCGGTATACCGCTTATCGCCAATTATTTTCGGCGCGAGATCTCTCGATGAGTCAGCTATTACGCATTGTTTAAATGGTGGCTGCCTCTAAGCCAACATCCTCACTGTCTAGGAAATCTCACTTCCTTTCCACTGAGCGGTATTTTGGCACCTTAGCTGCTGATCTGGGTTCTTTCCCTTTTGACGATGAAGCTTATCCCCCACCGTCTCACTGCCATGTTCTACTCTACGGTATTCGGAGTTTGATTGAGTTTGGTAAGCGGGTATGCCCCCTAGCTCATTCAGTGCTCTACCCCCGTAGATCAACACATGACGCTGTACCTAAATACATTTCGAGGAGAACCAGCTATCACGGGGTTTGATTAGCCTTTCACTCCTACCCACAGCTCATCCGAGCATTTTTCAACATACAACGGTTCGGTCCTTCACGTGATTTTACTCACGCTTCAACCTGGCCATGGGTAGATCACCTCCGCTTCGGGTCTAATACCAGGGACTTAAGTCGCCCTATTCGGACTCGCTTTCGCTTCGCCTACATCCCGGAAGGATTTAAGCTTGCCGCTGATACTAACTCGCAGACTCATTAGGCAAAAGGCACGCGATCACAGGCAAGCCTGCTCTCACACCTTGTAAGCACACGGTTTCAGGGTCTATTTCACTCCCCTCGCAGGGGTACTTTTCACCTTTCCTTCACAGTACTGGTTCACTATCGGTCGCCAACGAGTATTTAGCCTTACGCCGTGGTCGGCGTGGATTCATACGGCGTTTCACGTGTGCCGTATTACTCAGGAACACTCTAGGCTCTCGCGGGTTTTCGGTTACGGGCCTTTCACCCTCTGGGGAGCGCTTTTCCACGCGCTTCGCCTAACCGTTGAGATACCATGTTGAGGTCCTACAACCCCGATAGCAGAGCTATCGGTTTGGGCTCTTCCGCTTTCGCTCGCCGCTACTTACGGAATCGAATTCTCTTTCTTTTCCTCCGCTTACTGAGATGTTTCACTTCAGCGGGTGTCGCGTTTACTTCCCTATTTGTTTCAGGAAGCAACGATGCAGCATTACCTGCATCAGGTTACCCCATTCGGATATCCCCGGGTCAAAGCGTATTTGCCGCTCTCCGAGGCTTTTCGCAGCTTATCACGTCCTTCATCGCCTGTTGGCACCAAGGCATCCACTGTGTGCTCTTTATAGCTTGTTACCTCGCTTTTCCATTAAATGGTCGAACTAGGTCTCCAAGCTTGCTTGGTTTTCCGCCGTTCTTTCGAACTTATTTTTGTTTTTTCACTAAGACGTTTGATTGATGCGAATTGCTTCGCACCTCTCAGGTCATGTTGTGTTTTTACCCTAGTATGCAGTTGTCAAAGAACTTCGGCCTAACGGCCTAGGTTTTAGGTGTTAGGTTTTATGAGTGAACGGGCCGGGCTTTGCCGGCTTGGTTAGGTTTTTGATGAAATTGTTTTTTCGCTTTGTTGGTGAGCTTGGCTTGGTGGGTCTGACAGGGCTCGAACCTGTGACCCCCGCCTTATCAAGGCGGTGCTCTAACCAACTGAGCTACAGACCCTCACTGGATTTGAGATTTCAGATCTGAAATTTGAAATTTTGAATGGTGGAGGTAACCGGAGTCGAACCGATGACATCCTGCTTGCAAAGCAGGCGCTCTACCAACTGAGCTATACCCCCGGAATGGTTTGGATGACGATTTGATTCATCTAGCGAATGCTAAGAGGTGCACTGCCTTTCTCTTCTCAAGAAAAGCGCAGTAAAAGGTTTGTATCTCTTACCGTTAGTTGCCTAACGGATCTGTGAGACTACCCCGGTCCGAAAACCAGGACATCGACCTATCGCTATTTCCGGGTGAGCCCGGTCTATTTTTAGCGATTTTCTCCATAGAAAGGAGGTGATCCAGCCGCAGGTTCCCCTACGGCTACCTTGTTACGACTTCATCCCAGTTACCAATCTCACCTTAGGGCGCTGCCTCCGAAGTTAGCGCACGCACTTCGGGTGTGATCGGCTTCCATGATGTGACGGGCGGTGTGTACAAGACCCGGGAACGTATTCACGCCGTCGTAGCTGATACGGCATTACTAGCGATTCCGGCTTCATGTGGGCGAGTTGCAGCCCACAATCCGAACTGGGCCCAGTTTTATAGGATTTCCTCCACCTCGCGGTTTCGGTTCACATTGTGCTGGGCATTGTAGTACGTGTGCAGCCCTGGGCGTAAGGGCCATACTGACTTGACGTCGTCCCCACCTTCCTCCCAGTTGATCTGGGCAGTCTGATTAGAGTCCCCGACTTTACTCGCTGGTAACTAATCACAGGGGTTGCGCTCGTTGCGGGACTTAACCCAACATCTCACGACACGAGCTGACGACAGCCATGCAGCACCTGTGCCAATTGTGGATTGCTCCACTCCACGGCTTTCACCGCTTGAGAGAGGCATGTCAAGCCCAGGTAAGGTTCTTCGCGTTGCATCGAATTAAGCCACATACTCCACCGCTTGTGCGGGTCCCCGTCAATTTCTTTGAGTTTTAGCCTTGCGGCCGTACTCCCCAGGCGGCACGTTTAACGCGTTAACTCCGGCACAGGAAGGGTCGAACCTTCCTACACCAAACGTGCACCGTTTACTGCCAGGACTACAGGGGTATCTAATCCCTTTCGCTACCCTGGCCTTCGAGCCTCAGCGTCAGTAAGTGTCCAGCATCTCGCCTTCGCCACTAGTGTTCCTCACGATCTCTACGCATTTCACTGCTACACCGTGAATTCCAGATGCCCCTCCACTACTCTAGCATGGCAGTATCGGATGCAGCTCCGAGGTTGAGCCCCGGCATTTCACATCTGACTTACCACGCCGCCTACGCTCCCTTTACGCCCAGTGATTCCGAACAACGCTTGGGACCTTCGTATTACCGCGGCTGCTGGCACGAAGTTAGCCGTCCCTTCCTCTTCGAATACTATCAATCTGTCATGCTATTCACATAACAGCCTTACTCTTCGATGACAGGAGTTTACAATCCGAAGACCGTCATCCTCCACGCGGCGTCGCACCGTCAGGGTTTCCCCCATTGCGAATGATTCTCGACTGCTGCCACCCGTAGGTGTCTGGACCGTGTCTCAGTTCCAGTGTGACTGATCATCCTCTCAGACCAGCTACCCGTCGCTGCCTTGGTGAGCCGTTACCTCACCAACTAACTGATAGGCCGCGAGCCCATCCAGAAGTGGCACCCGAAGGCACCTTTAATTGTCGTGGAATGCTCCACTCAATCACATGCGGTATTAATTCGAGTTTCCCCGAGCTATCCCCCTCTTCTGGGCAGGTTGCTCACGTGTTACTCACCCGTTCGCCACTCAAACTGCAAAGCAAGCTAAGCAGTCTCCGTTCGACTTGCATGTCTTATCCACGCCGCCAGCGTTCGTTCTGAGCCAGAATCAAACTCTCCGTTAAAAAATCGGATTAAGTTCAATCCTTGAGCTTCTTAAGCACTTTTAGGATCTCAACTTGAAATTGTTTCGGTTCCCCAAAGCTTCCGATCTAACTTTTCGCTTTGAGGCGCCGCTGCTCTCTTCCTGATTTCTATCAAAAAACGCAGCACACCTCTTAGCCTTCGCTAAATCTCGTCTTTCCTTTTTCTTTCCTAACCAATCTGTTCTCTCAAAGATCGCATCAAAAACGCTCACTCGTGACGCCAAAGAACCCTCAAAAAAAGGCAATTCTTGGGCGGGACGAGGGAACGAATTCCCAACCTCTTCCGGCTGGGAGGCGCAACCTAGGGAGTCCGGAATTGGGTGCAAGTCTTTTTTCAAGTTTTTCGGGGGCTTTTACGGGGCCCTGGCCACCCACTCTTCGATCTCTGGTTCGAGATCGATCGCATCCAGGGTTTCCCGGGCCCAAGCCGTCTTCGGAGCAAGTTTCTGCAGGATTCTAACGGCCATAACTTGAATGGCGGGCTCAGTGCTCCAAACGGCACCTTCGAGCGGGCGCCACCGGGAGGGATTCTCCTGACCCGGATCGTCCATGCTCTGAAGGCAATCACCGCAAACAAAGAGCGTGTTCTCTAGTGCAGGCTCTGCAGAAGCCGGCGGCACTTCAAATGGTCTGAGTTCGACGCCGCCACTTTCACAGAGTTCACATTTGCGGCCTGACCGACGCGCGAGAGGTTTACCCAATAAACTAAGCTGACGCAGCCGTTCCTGGTTGGTTTCGTATCCCTTAGCCATCGGTCTCTGCCGGGCTAAGGGTTTCCAGCTCCTCCGGCGAAAACGCAAGATCGCGGAAAGGGTCGTCGAGGGCTAACAATTCGCTAACGGTGACAAATCGGTAGCCGCGACTTGTAAGCGCATCAAGCGTAGACGGAACGGCGGCGACGGTGGATCGATGAAGGTCGTGGGCAAGGATAATCGCGCCGCCCCGCACTTGAGCGAGCACCCGACTTCGAAAAATCGCGGTGCTGGGTTTGCGTTTCCGGCCATCCCCTGGATCGACGCTCCAAAGAACATTGGCATAACCAAACGCGTCGTGAATCCATTTCGATTGCTCATCCGTGAAGTTCCCACCGGGAGGCCGGAAGACCTTCGGGGCCACTCCCGTTATTTTTACGATGGCTTCATGCCCTCGAACGATCTCTCTTTCCACCACATCGCGAGGAGCGCGATGAAGGTAGTTGTTCTTATGAGTGAGTGTGTGGTTTGCCACTTCGTGGCCCTCGGCAATCATGCGCTGAACAATCTTGGGATAGGTGGCCGCTTCCGTACCAACGACGAAGAAAGTCGCCCTCAAGTTTCTTTTCTTCAACGCATCAAGCACGTCGTTTGTCCAGGGGCGCGGACCGTCGTCGAAGGTCATGGCAATCACCTTACCATGGCCCGGCACGCTTCGATAGATTGCTTTGTTAGGCCGCTTTCGCGGCGTGGGAAAATCAGAGAGGCCGGCCGTCACCCATTCTTGATCAGGCTCGTGGGTCTCTTCCCAAGGAAACGACAGCTTTGCCAGGGCGTCGCCACCCCACAATGTCGAAAAATGCCCCAGGGCCGTTAGAAGCACTAGAATCCTGAAGGTCATCATTGAGCCGGCTTTGCCCTAACCACTTGAACGTCGGTGTGCGGCTCAGGGTGGATGCGCACGTTAGAATCCTCAACGGAAGCGGGAAAGACCATCAGCTGAGCCTCAGGGCGATCGAGCGCTAACAGTTCACTTACCGTGAGAAATTGATAGCCTTGCTCTATCAAGGCATCGAAAGTGGCAGGCATGGCTTTCACAGTAGGCTCGTGAAGATCGTGAGCCAGGATAATGGATCCATCCGTGGTGCGACTGACGATGCGATCTTTGATAACATCCGCTCCCGGCCGCTGCCAATCCAAGGGATCGACTGACCACATGATGTTCACATAATCCCACTCGTCATAAATCCACTGACTTTGCGACTTGGTGAAACTGCCTCCCGGTGGCCGGAAGACCCGGGGGCTCACGCCGGTCGTTTGTTTGATCGCATCATGACAGAGTTGAAGCTCCCGTCGCACTCGGCTTTGGGACATGCGAGCCATATTTCTTGGGTGACTCCAGGTGTGATTGGCGATCTCATGCCCTTCGTCGACGATCCGTTTCACCACTTCGGGGTAGGTCTTCACCGCCCGGCCAACGACGAAGAAGGTCGCACGGATCTGCCTTTCTTTGAGGGTATCAAGCAGGTTCATGGTCCACGGCCGCGGCCCATCATCGAAGGTCATGGCGACAACCGGTCCATGCCCTGGAAGGCTGAAATAACGGTTCTTCGGCGGCTTTAGGGTGGGCGTCTCGAATGGAGTGAGCGGCTCTTGAGCCCATTTCTTAGTCTCGCTCTCTTCCTCAGCATCATCACTTTTCTCCCAGGGCAGGGCCCTGTCCACACTCGTGCAGGCGGACAGGTAGCTGGGCAGCAGCACCATCGACCAGATGAGGAGGAGACGATGAAGGACGATCATTGAGGGAGGACTGGGAACCTAGAGTGTCTGCGCGGGGACGCGCAAGAGGCAATCTCAAGTAAACCTTAAAACAATGATCGTTATAGCGGGCTAGAGAAACCTCTTCAAAATGGGTTCCAGAGATCTGGCGGTTTCGTCCGGCCAGAGTTCACGCGAAGTGACCAAAGCGTTATCAAGACTACGGTGGGTTTCCCAAGTGGGGCTCAGCGGAATGGCAGGAATGATCTCCGCGAGGAGCGCTTTGGCCGTCTCCGCATTGGCCATGAGATGCCCAATAACGGTCTCGGCAGTCACGGGTTCCTCATCAATCTTCCAGCAGTCGTAGTCGGTGATAAAGGCGAGGGTGGCAAAGGCGATTTCCGCCTCCCGCGCCAGCTTAGCTTCGGGAAGGTTGGTCATGCCAATGACGTCAAACCCTAGGCGGCGATTGGTTTCGGATTCGGCACGAGTGGAAAAGGCGGGACCATCCATATTCACGTAAGTCCCGCCATCGTGGTGCCGAACCTCAAGGACTTCGGCCGCGGAAAGCACAATCTCGCGCAGTTCCTGCGACATGGGTTCGGCGAAGGCGACGTGGGCGACAATCCCCCCTCCGAAGAATGTGTGATCAGAACGCTGGCTCGTCCGATCAAAGAACTGATCCGGTACCACCAAATCACGCGGCTTGTAGGCCTCCTGAAGACTCCCCACTGCCGTAGCAGAAAGCACCCAACGCACCCCAAGCGATCGCAGTGCCCAGATATTGGCGCGGTGATTCAGCTCGCTGGGGAGCAATCGGTGACCGCGGCCATGACGCGGGAGAAAATAAACCAGCCGTTCCTGAAATCGCCCTTCAAATATCACGTCTGAAGGCGTTCCGAAGGGCGTCGTCACTTCAAGCATCTTCGTGGCCGAAAGGCCCTCCAGTTCATAGAGACCACTTCCGCCGATCACGCCAATGGCTGGTTCCGCATCGCTAGGCATGGGCGAAAGCGAAGGCGAGTGCTCGCCGAAAGTAAAGCCCATCCTATGACAACTATGTGTTTCTCTGTCAATTTCACCACAATCTAGCATTGACGCTTCGCCTTTCCCGGTTAGTGTTCCCCTCCAGACCGCTTGGAATCGGCGTTTCTTTTTCAGCACCCAGCTCCATACGCAGAAAAAACCAACCGAACCAAACCATGAAATCAGGCATTATCGCACTGACATTGTGCGGCATCGTCGTGCTTGGAGCGCCTAGTTGCTCTAAGAAAGAAGAGAACCAGAACAACGGAAATAACACGGAATCCCTGGTAGAGGATTTGCCAGGAATCGATCCGGAGGAAGAAGCCGCCAAAGCGCGCGAAGAAGGACGAAGACAACGAGAGCGGGAACGCGAAAAGAAACGAGCTGAGAGAATAGCCGCCGCGAATGAGCGGGCGAAGAAAGAGGAGCAGATGCGCCGAAAAGAAGAGGAAGCGCGCAAAGCCGCCGTCGCCAAAGCAGAAGCGAAGCTTCGAGTTCGTAAGGCCGAAAGTGCACGAAAACAATTCGTGGGAAGAACGTTTCCCGAACTAACTATCAAAGGCACGACCTACGCCAATGTCAAAGTGACGGAAACGGATGACACCAGCATCACCTTCTTTCACGCTAATGGTGCCGCCAGTGCGAGCTACGCCGATCTCCCGAAGAATCTGCAGAAGTTGCTCCACTTTTCACCGGAGGCCCACGCAGCTGCTGTGGCATCCAAGAAAGAAGAGGAGACAAAGAATAAAGAGGCCGCCGTTACCAGAAGGAAGCCGAAAGAAGAAGCTCCCGCCCCAACGACCTTGGTAAAAGCTGATCCAAAGGTAACGAAATACCTAAGCGACTCGCGCGTGCGGTATCGGAAAGTGAGTGGGGAGATCGGCCTGATTCGCAAGACCATCAGTCAAAAGCTCGGCGAATCCTCCAAACTCTATCATAAGTTAAATCAAGGTCTGGTCAAAGTGACGGACCGAGCCAAGATCAAGAAGCTCTCCAATGAGATCGGTGAACTCATGCTTTCAGCCGCGAAGCTTGAAGGTGAAGCCGACGCGCTCGCGATCATTACCGCCTACACCGCCGAGGAGTATCCAGCGATGGAAGAGCAGCTGAACACCTACATGAAAAAAGCTAAGGAATACCATCTAGCGAAAGGTACGCATCGAAAGTTGAAGCGGCAACTCGATGAACGGGACGACATCCAACACCGCTCTGCGGTGAAATCCAAGGAAGCGGAGAAAGTCATGCAGAAACTGCAACGCGCGATGGATCGTGCCGAATTGAAGACAGCGAAACTTCTGGCCGAGAGAAACGCGATGCGTGTGGCCCTCCAACAAGCGCGCCAGGGACTTCATCGCCAACCAGCAAAGCGAAGATAAACCCGGCAAGGTTACTGTTCTTTTGAACAAATAGCCTTGCGATCGCTTCGCAAGTTGAGCATCGTCAGCGGCACGAACCATGCCGCCGGAAACAGATCACCAGCGAAAGATCATCCATGTCGACATGGATTGTTTCTACGCGGCGATCGAGTTGCGGGATCGTCCTGAACTTCAGGGGAAACCCGTCGCGGTAGGAGGGCGTTCTTCCAGGCGTGGCGTCCTGACGACCTGCAATTACGAGGCACGCCGGTTCGGCTGTCACTCGGCGATGCCGACTTTCAAAGCCTTACAGAAATGCCCCCAACTCATCGTCCTGCCCGTTCGCTTTGAAGCCTACCGGGCTGAGAGTCGGCGCATTCGAAAGATTTTTGAACAGTTTACGGATCTCGTAGAACCACTCTCTCTCGACGAAGCGTATCTCGACGTCTCGCACTGGCGCTCATCGGGCGCGGCCGTGGCGGGAGAGATACGAGCTGAGATCGCCGAAACGACCGGCCTCACAGCGTCCGCCGGCATTTCAACTAACAAACTACTCGCGAAAATCGCGAGTGATTGGAACAAACCTAACGGGCAATTTGAAATCGAGCCGGACGCCATTGATGCTTTCATGATTCCCCTCCCCGCAAGGAAACTATGGGGGGTAGGCAAGAAAACGAACGAACGCCTTGCTTCGCTTGGCATTGAAACGTGTGGAGATCTGCAGCAACAGTCGTTGAGTACGTTGACGCATCATTTCGGCAAATTTGGCGCGGAGCTCTATCATCAATGCCGCGGTCAAGATTCACGAGAAGTGAGTTCTTCACGAGAACGCAAATCCGTTAGTAATGAACGCACGTTTTCGGACGATCTCACCTCGAGAGATGCTTGCGTCGCTCAGTTGCAGCCTCTCTTCGATGAACTTTTGACCGATCTCGAGAAGCATCCGAATGGCATCATCAAGAGCGCTTTCGTAAAGTTTAAGTTCACGGATTTTCAGAAGACGACCGTCGAGCGCCAGACGGCGTCGCCCACTTGGGAACTCATGCTCCAACTTGCAGACGAAGCCTGGAGCCGTGCGGACGGCCGGGCCGTTCGCTTGCTTGGAACGGGCGTCCGTTTCAAAACGCATGAGATCCCATCAAAGGGTCAACTATCACTCTTCTGAGTGCGCCGCGTTGTCACCAGAAGCCCGCCGGCGCAAGAAAACCGTGGCCGCGCCCTTCATACGCGTGAGGACGTAGTAGACGGTCTGGCTTCGCAAACGCACCAGCTCCGCGCCTACGATACGCGGCACGAAGTCTTGGGGCACATTCTTCACCGCGTCTGGGGAAATGCCATCCAACCCCTGACAAAGCACGGACGTCATGGCTCTGGTAAGGGTTTGTACCTTTGGGCCTAACTGGACTTTAAAATGACTTCCTCCGTTCTCGTCGACTGACAAATACACACCAACTTCATCGGTGCATTCTTCATCTTTGCGAACGTCAACCACATCGAAGTCTTGATCTTCCGGCGGTTCATGCTTCTGAGCATTCTCCGCAAAGGTGATGAGCATCTCACGGCGTTCCCCTTCGGGAAGCCCTTCGAACAGCTCGATAATCTCCTCAAGTTTCGCAGGATAACTCACCGTATTCCGTTAGTCAATCGACGTCCTTGGCGATGGGAACGCCTACCATATTTCCCCATTCAGTCCAACTGCCATCGTAATTCCTGACATTTTCGTAACCCAGCAGATACATTAGCACAAACCATGTGTGGCTTGAACGTTCACCGATGCGGCAGTAGGCGATGATATCGTCCTCCCGCTTCAATCCGAGGTCTTCCGCATAAATCTTCTCGAGTTCTTCCCTCGTTTTAAACGTGGCATCCTCGTAGACGGCCGTTTTCCAGGGGCAACTGGAAGCACCGGGAATGTGTCCCCCACGCAAGACGCCTTCTTGGGGGTACTCTGGCATGTGCGTGATCTCTCCTGAAAACTCTCCGGGAGACCGCACATCAACCAAAGGACGGTTCGCCTGGCTATGCGATAAGGTGTCGGCGAAGAAGGCGCGGATTTCCTCATCAAGACGCTTTTCCGGAACAGGATAATCCGTGGGCGGAAAGCTTGGCACTTCCTTGGTTAACGCTCGCCCTTCACTCACCCAAAGATCCCTTCCACCATCGAGGACCTTTAATTGCTTGTGGCCAAAGAGACTGAATGCCCAGAAAGCGTAACAAGCCCACCAATTGGACTTGTCCCCGTAGAAGACGACCGTGGTGTCGGATGTGATCCCATTGCGTTGACATAGGGCGGCGAAGTCTTGTTCGTCGATATAGTCGCGCACCCTTTGATCTTGAAGATCCCGGCGCCAATCGATGTGAACGGCTCCCGGCAGATGACCCGTATCGTAGAGAAGGATATCTTCGTTGCTTTCAACGATCCGCAAGTTGGGATCAGCAAGGTGCTGGTCTAGCCAGGCGGCATCGACAAGGACCTCGGGATTTGCATAGGCGGCAATTTTCTCGTTCATGACGATAAGGGATGCGAATTAAGGGGGATTGGATAGTCCCGGCGGTGAAAGGCATCCAGCGATTTCTTGCAGATTCAGCCGGACCGCTTCCACACAAACGCTTTTGTGGATTCTCAAAATTTGGAACTTGAGCCTACCCGATTTCTGGATCAGCTATACTATTCGGAAACCGTCTGGCTCGACCTATGACCACCAAGCAAAGTCCCCGCAACCTCCCCCATTCTTCACGGAGAGCAGGAACCTTCACCCCGAGACGCTCCTACGCCCGCGCGCGAGCTTCCCGGGAACGTGTGGATGCTCTCAGCCGCATTGAGAGAAATCAGCGTTCGCAACAGAGCTTCGCCCGAAACCTGAAGATCGTGATCAATGTGATCTGCGTTCTGGGCATTCTTGGATTGCTCATTTTCACACTGTTCTTTGCGCAATCACCTGAAGGTGGCGGCAACGCGCCCAAGATTAATACGCCTGAGTTCAGCAAATAACCTGGTTCAGACGAGGCCGATTCGTTTTCTCATCATCCAATAAACGGTCATCAAACCGATGATCCATGCCATCCACAACGGATGGCTCCAGAGCCGTGTCCTCACCTCGCGTGGTTCTTGTTTCAAGAATTGCTTTAGCAAGTTCGGCAGTTTCTCCTGAACGTCAGAGGCGTCTAGATGAGCGCCACCTGAGAGCTGAGCGATTCCCTTCATAACCTCAGGCCGCGCCGGTTCGCCAATAGGTTCCAATGAACGCGCCTTCACATTCACCTCTTTCGTGATCGAGACACCTTCGTCTTCAGCGCTCACGGTTAAGGTGTGCTGCCCCTCATTCGTAATCGCCAAACTGCCAGAGTAAGTCCCCCAGCCACCCTCCTCTTCTCTCAAATCTACCCGTTCCAGCTCACCGGCTTCAGCATGCACTAACGTTGCCGTCACACGTTGCTCCGTTAGCGGATTCCGACTATGGCCTAACAAGGTGGTGTTCACGGACAGACGTCCTCCCACCTCGGGCCTTTCGGGAGCCACGATCAGGCGGCCGTGTTCATCCGCCCCCATCGCTCGTTGATAAGCCATCCAACGAGCCACCTGTCCCCAGAAGCGATAGTGATAGCGATCTTCCACCCCACGCCGCCATCGCCAAGCACCATCCGTACCCAGAAAGAGCACCTGACCCCGGCCAAACGGCCTGGTGACAAGGAGAGGCATGCGGCCGCTCGCCGTGCGCTTGGATTCATGCACTGCCAAGACCAAAGAGCCCGCCTTAGCCCGTTTCACCGCTGCATGCCAGGAGAAACCCGGTAACGATCTCCAAATACGCTCATTATCTGAATCAGCACCTAACGCCGTCAGCGCATTTCGGCGGCCGGCGTCGGTCAGTTCCAAGGCTGCGACCTCGCGTGAAGCGATACCTTGCGGGTTTGCGGCATCGAGTGTCACCGGCATCAAATCTCCTAACGACGTCCCCAAGATCGCTGACTGATGGCCGCGCTTTCCAGGAAGGAATACCAAACCACTCGACTGTGTTTCCACTAACTCTTTGAGATTCTCCGCGTCTTCCCTACGTAACTGGCCTTCGCGCACGCCCAGATCGCCTATGAAGACCACATCATACTCACTCAAGGCCGCCGGATCCGGAAACGTATCCAGGTAGCCTGGTCCATTGCCCATCCCTAGCTCGCCACCATGATAGAGCAAGCAGTGCACTTCCACACCCGGATCACGCATGAGTGCATTGCGAAGATAGCGAAACTCCCACCGTGGCCTTGACTCAAGGACCAACACTTTCAATGCCTGTGGAGCCACCGTGATCGCGTATTCGATAGCATTGTTGTCAAACTGCGCTTCACCAGATTGCTGTGCAGCGATGATCCGGAGTGTGGCGTCACCTTCCTCGTCCGGAATCCACTGAAACGTCTCTTCGAGCCGTCGACCTGACTGGAGTTCCGTTCGCTTGGTTTCAAGCACTACGTCATTTTGAAGAAAGCTGAGTTCCACTTCACGGGATTCTGAGAATCGATTGATCAAGGCGTAGGGAACCTTAACAGATTCCCCAATAACGACCGTGCGTGGGATCGCTTGGCTTTCCAGAATGAGATCCGGCTGCGAGTTCATAGTGCCCAAGGAAATCGCGATCACGGCGATTCCGTTTCCTCCAAGCATAGAGGCCACTGAGGAAGGAGGCTCGCCCGCGTTCCAATCTCCATCTGAAAAGAGCACCAATGCTTCGGCACCTCCGCTGGCGCTTAATGCGCGATGAATATTGGTTTGGCCACTATCAGAAGATTCAAAGTCCTGCCAATTCACTTGGTAGTCCATGGTGACGCCTTGCCACATTGAGGATTCACGAAAGCTCGCTATCCGCTGGCGTCGCGAAACACTTTCGTTTTCCAACAAAGCATCCTGCGTTTCCATGCTACGAGAGTCATCCGCTAAGACACCCAGGACCGGCTTCTGTTGTGGGCGCACCAAGCTCACCCATTCCGGTTGGCAAAGTGTGAAGAGAATACTCGCCACGATTCCCAGTCTTAGAGCCTCCAGGGCCACATACCGCGCGGTCCACTGATACCTAGCAAGTTGCCAGAATCCACCCAGCAGAATGAACACCGCTACGACCACACCCCACCACGAATAGGAGGAGATCTTCGTTGTGAATCCCTCACTCAATCGTCGACAGGGGTTCCGGTTTACGAGACGAAACCGGCATGGTGAGACCAATCTCGACTAAAATCACTACCAATAGCACGACTAACAAAGGTTGCCACCACTCCCGGCTCAATCTTGGCTTTTTCTCGCTTGGCACGCCCGGTGTTGAAGTCACCAAACGCATTCCAGGCAGCAACTTCGCTATTTGAGGATCTGTCACCGTCCCCTCAGATGCCTCCTCTCTTGAGTGGTTCAAAACGAATCGGTCCTCACCTTGCACGAGAATGCCTGGGAAATGCTCCGCACGCTCCCCAGGAGCCCCCTCTTGGGCGATCCATTGTCCCTTTGACCCATTCTCAACCTCACCACACGAGCGCCAGTGAACACGGCGGAACCGCTGAGAGCCTTCTTCTAACATTCGCTGTAGCATGGGCACAAGCACCCACCCTTCTCCCAAAGTCGACCAAGTCGTTTCAGATGACGTCGCTAACAAATAAGCTCTGCCACGCCCCCAATCCTTGCGCACAAGCAACGGCTCACCATTTGAAAAACGCGCTAGTACCGTTCCCTCACCCCCTTCCAAAGCTACCGATTTCACGACCCTAAGCCCGTCCAACGGCAACGGTGCCCCATCTAACGCATCGGCCAAGGGGCCTTCGCTTCTTTCCCATCGGCCCATAGCTCTCGCACCCTCACGAACTTCCTTGAATCGCCATCCTTGCCATTCCCCACCAACCGCCTGATTTGAAGAAACGATCAACGCTGAGCCACCTTCCCTCACAAACGCCTCGAGCTCGTTCTTACCTTCACCTTTTGGCAAGCGCCCGTGCCAAACAACGAAGGCCGTCTCCTTGGTGATGACTTTAGTGGAATTCTGGACTGACACCTGGATCACTTCGTCGACCGCCGCACGCTTCCCAGGCGCCACCGCCAAGGCCAACAGATTCCTCTGTTTTGGATCATCACTCACCACGACCACTCGCTTCGAGACCAGGGGCTCGACAGCAAAGTAAGCTTTGTTGTCAGCGGCATTCCCATCCGCCGGCAGTTCAATGCTGCCTTCTTGAATCACGCCCGCTTCACTCTCAGTCAAGGCAATGCCAAGCTGCACTTGAAGTGATCCCTCGCTCAGCGAAATCAGGTGATTGCTAGTTAGATCTCCCATGCGGACTGTCAACGGCACTTTTCGATCTTGAGAAGCAACCTCCTCTGACGAGGTCAACTTAAGATCGAGCAATGCACGGCTTGGATTTGCCGGATCCCGTTGCGCCCCGTGACAGCTAATCGCTATGTTTGGAGCGTCATGATGCCTTAATGTTAGTAATCGAAAGACTGGAACTGTGGACATCCCGGCAATCCTTGCGCGCACCTCGCTCCAACGAGAATCATCCGGCTTCCAATCCGATTCTCTACAATCGGATGCCATCCAAATCTCGCCTTCACCCAATCCAGCCTCACTCCAATGATCGAGTGCTTGAAGCAACAAGACGGACACATCCATCGCCACACCACTTAGGGGTTTGCCTAAAAACTCACTATGAGAACTAACTTTTCTTACAGAAAGATCCGCACTATCGGCCACATGAGCGATCAAACTCAAGTTCTCCAATTCACTGTCAAATAGCTCCATAGCCAGTTCATGCTTCGAGTCCACGCGACCCGAAGTTTGCATTCCCATGCTTGGCGATCGATCGGTCAGTATCACCAGATCCACATCCGTAACTCCGAGCCACTGCCCAACCCAGCCCCCTACCAATGGTCGGCTCATTGCTAGAACTAACAACACCACTGCTAACATTCTTGCAGCAAGGATAATCCAGTGCTTTACCTGCCTTCGCCCCCGGTTCTTTCGCAAGGCCTCTTGTAAGAAGAGCATCGCTCCCCACGACTTCTTTTGAAAGCGCCGTCGGTTGATCAAATGAATGATCAAAGGGATCAAGACCGCAGGCAGGCCGAGAAGAAGCGCAGGATGTAGAAAAGCCATGTCCTATCGCCCGTTACCTACCATTCCCGGCACGCCGATCCAGAAATCGTGCTAATACTTGCTCATAGTCATCGTGGATCAGGACCTCTTGATAGTCTACCTGACATTGCGCCACACCCTCAGCCAGACGCTGCTGATAACGCGTGACTGCCTCATGATAACGAATCTTTAAATCGTTCGGATCAGCCAGCACCGCCTCATCTCCCTCCATGTCCTCGAATCGGTAGGCCCGCTCGAATGGCAACGTGAGCTCTTGCGGGTCAAGCAAATGAAACACGGCGAGGTCATGTTCACGAAACCTCAAGTGACGCCAGCATTCTATCACTTTACCTGGATCATCGAAAAGATCTGAAATGAGAATCACCAAAGCTCGCTTCGGGATCTCTTCCGCGAGGTGATGAAGATAGTTCTCCAGACTGGTCTGCTTCCCCGGCACGATCGCACTCAGGGATTCGTGAAGCACACTGAGATGGGTGGGGCGGCGGCTAGGTGGAATCGACACTGACAGCTCCGTATCTCCTGCATACAAACCCACAGCGTCTCCTTGTTGTAAGGCCAGATAAGCTAACGTTAGGGCCAGTTTTTTTCCATAACTCCATTTCGTTTCGTCAACGGAGCCATAGCCCATGGATCCACTGGCATCGAGGATGAGACAACAGCGAAGATTGGTATCGGCCTCGAACTCTTTGATGTAGAATCGATCGGTCCGCCCATACACTCGCCAATCGACCCGCCGCATGTCATCGCCTACAACATATTTGCGGTACTCAGCGAACTCCACACTCGAACCCCGGTGCGGGCTCTGATGACGCCCGGACACCTGCCCTAACATCGCCCAACGAGCCATCAACGGCACCCGAGCCAATCGGTTCACGACATCCGAGTCGACGATGGCGGCCATGACTATACTCAATCGTTAGGTTTGATCGCGCATTTCCCGGTACAGCCGCTTGACGATTGCCCGGCTGTCCAGCCCCTCACTCTGCGCCGCGAAGTTCGTTAGAATGCGATGGTTCAATACAGGCTCAGCCACCGCTTCCAAGTCCTCCTCTCTCACCACATAACTTCCGTGCAACGCGGCACGTGCTTTCGCCCCCAAGATTAGATACTGGATCGCTCGCGGGCCGGCACCCCAACTAACCACTTTCGTTAGCCACTCAGGCGCCGATTCACCACTTGGCCGCGTCCGCCTAACAAGTGTTACGGCTTCCGCATACAGATGTTCTGGCACAGGAACTCGACGAACGAGCGTCTGATAGCGAATCACGTCGTCTGCATCCAAGACCTTCTCTAACGAAGGCAGTGATTCACCGGTGGTCGATCTCGCAATCTCCAGCTCCTCGGATTCGCTCGGATAGTCAACGTGTACCAGAAACATGAAACGGTCCAACTGCGCTTCAGGAAGCGGATAGGTGCCCTCCTGCTCGACCGGGTTCTGTGTCGCTAAAACAAAGAAAGGCGGATTGAGATCGAAAGTCTTCCCCAACGCCGTGACACGATGTTCCTGCATAGCCTCCAGCAGGGCCGATTGCGTCTTGGCCGGCGCGCGGTTGATCTCGTCAGCAAGAACGATGTTTGCGAACACCGGCCCTTTGATAAACTCAAACTGACGTCGGCCAGGCTGATCCGTCTCTTGAAGGATATCGGTGCCTGTAATGTCCGCAGGCATGAGATCAGGGGTGAACTGAATCCGGCTAAACTCAAGATGAAGCGTTTCTGCTAGTGAACTGATTAAGAGTGTCTTTGCCAATCCCGGCACGCCCATCAGCAGGGCGTGTCCCCGTGAAAGGAGACACAACATCAGCTGCTCGATCACGGTGTCTTGCCCAATGATCACCTTGGCCCATTCATTCCGGAGCCGTTGGTAGAGATCGCCAAGTGCCTCGATGGACTCGACGTCGCTCGACCCGGCAGATGAGTCGGATGCGGGAAACTCCATGACCGCAGAGCTTATGGAAGCTCTGAGGAATGTCCATCGCAGGAAAATCTCATGAGGTGAGCGATCCCGATGCTTTGAGCTTGGCGATGTAGGCCAAGTGATCCAGCAGTTCGCGTGTCTGTCTCCGGTAGCTCGCAAGCGTCTCGCGCGAACTTCTCGCCTGCTTGGCGATGCCGTCCTCTAATTCGCGGTAGCTAGCTGCGAGCCGTTCGTGCAGTTCATGCAGGAATTCCGCCACGTGTTTGTGGGTCGCCGTCAGTTTGGCCAAGACGGCCGATTCCAAATGCACCTCAGCGCAACGCCGCGCCTCCGCCATCTCAGCGAGAACGATCTTTTCCTGAGAAACGCGACGAAGATTGCTCACCAAGCCCGTCTTCGCCAAGAGCCAAATGGCCCATTTGGTGGGGTCAAAGCTTCGCTTGCGGATTCCATTTCGATAATCGTGCTGAAAGGTATGATGAAAGTTGTGGTACCCCTCACCGAAGGTCAAAAGCGCCATCACGGCGCTATCTCTCGCACTGCATTTGCTAGAGTAAGGGCGCTTTCCAACGGAATGACAAAGTGAATTGATAAAGAAAGTGGAGTGCTGCACCACCACGATTCTGAGTACCCCCGCGAGAAGAAAGCCACCTAGAGCACCTTCTACACCATTCCATAAATAACCTAATGCAGCCGGCAACACTAACCCAAACCCCACAGCGATGAGATGCACCCAGCGATGTTGCCACATCACCAAGCGATCTTTCTTCAGATCAGCCACATTGTCCATAGGCGGCTGCGGATGAAGTTTGAATAATAACCAACCGATGTGTGCCCAGAAGAAGCCCTTGGAGATATCGTAAGGATCTTCGTCTTGGTCGACGTGTTTGTGATGTCTTCGATGATCGGATACCCAATCGAGCGCCGAGTTTTCAAAGGCGCAGGCTCCGAATATGAGCGTCCAAAGCCTCACGGGTAGCTTCGCCTTGAAAGCTCGGTGAGAGAAGAGCCGGTGGTATCCCAACGTGATACTCATTCCCGTGGCATAGACGTAAAACACAAACAGAGAGACTTGAAAGAAATCGATCCCGTACTGCCACAAGTACCAAGGGGTCGCGATGAGTGCTACCAGAGCCGTGCCTATAAGAAACGCTGAGGTTGTCCAGTTGACACGATTGAGGGGGATTCGAAAACTCATGGAATATTCAGGGAGGAAGAGTCAGAGGTTAGCGGCGCGCGACCGACGCCATGAACGGGGCAGTGATATCGGCTGCCCGTGAATTGGAAAGGGAAAAGTCCTGGCTAAATTAAACTTCTCCTCAATCTTGAAATCATTCGCAGCATTCAGAATCCCCACCAGGGAAGTTGGGAGCTTCCTCGGGAGGAAGGGGAATATAGGACTGCTTTTTCTTTTTTTCTTTAGGAGCATCAGCTGGGTTGGGAGCTGGACTCGGCGCTTCTTGTGGCCGGGGCCCCGAGGTTGTTGGAGGTTTTCTTTTAGGAATCGATGCGGGCTTTCCATCTGCGCCAACAGGGCCTTCTCCCGGCGCCGCCACTCCATGCCGCACGGCCTCCACTACCATACCAGGTGGAAGCCCCAACATCCGCGCTAGATCTTCCCCTGTTGGAGGCGAACTAGGAGGATTCGGATTTTCGAGCGGAGCAGTGGCCAGCACGCCTGGCGTCTTCGCGGAGGGAGTGATTGTCACTTCTGACGTAGGCGATTTCCCTTCAGGCACAACATCCATGGGCGTCAAAACACCACTCGGGGACGATTCTGAGGCGTTCACACGGCCGACTGAAAGTTCAAGTCCTCGATTCTTTTCCGATGCCGACGAATTGTTGGCAGATAAATCCGTTAATTGACCAGATTCACCACAACCGAAAACAAATACAATAATCGCCAACCACCACAGGTGCCGAGGATAGAGCAGGTTCATTAAGAAGAATTGAGCAGTTCCGCTACACATGCAAACCCCTTAAGCAGATAAAGGCAAAGCCTACCCAGGAATCCCAGGAAGGCTCTGCGAGAAAGAGTTGGAAGTAAAAAACGCTACCGGTGAGGAACGATGATCTTATCTTCCGGCTTCAATGGAACGTCCAATTTCGGATCCTTTGAAACGTTTCTCAGATCATGGTCGGAGGTCTTGCCCGCGCGGATCAACCGTACCCGTTTCAAGTCTCCCCAATCAGTGGGGCCACCAACCGCGATCACTGCGTCAAGCAAGGTCATCCCGCTTTGATAAACCACCCGGCTTGGCGACTTCACCTCTCCTCCAACCGTGATCTTGAGTCCTTCATCAGGGCCAACGGGAGGACGCGATACCATAATGGTCGGATTCGTAAAGATCTCAGCCGTTTTATAGACCTGCTCAATGCGCATTCCCAATTGTGAAGGCGTGAAATTCACCGCCGTGATTCTTCCAACATAGGGCAGAGGGAATTTTCCGTCTTCAGCCACATCGTACGTCCCTGAAATACTTGCCATGTCGGTCGCGGGAACACCCGAAATTCTAAGCTGGAACTTGTCGGTGGGTTTCAACTTGGCTTCCTTTCTCGGTTGCTGAGCCTGGGCAAACGAAATCCCTATCATCAACATCAAAACAATCTTCAGTAAATACATCGTCTCTCGTATGTCTATTTTCCTAACTAATACCCGTCATCCTCCGCTCTTCCGCAGGAGTCACACGTAAATTTGTTAGTTCTATTCGACATCGCCCCGTTTACATCGTTCAAATCCACACCTAGAAGATTCAGCAGAGATCTTCCACACACGACATGACTTAGGATTCGAGCGGTGAAGCATGAAATCCCAATACAAAAAGCCTTCCCGAGCAATCTCGGGAAGGCTTTCTTTGAGAAAACTCAATTTAAAAAATGACGGTTACCGGTGAGGAACGATGATTTTATCCTCCGGCTTCAATTGAACATCTAACTTCGGATTCTCTGAAACACGACGAAGATCATGCTCGGAAGTCTTGCCTGCGCGGATCAACCGCACGCGTTTCATGTCTCCCCAATCCGTGGGTCCACCAACCGTGATCACTGCTTCCAACAAAGTCATTCCGTTCTGAAAGACCACACGATTTGGCGCCTTCACTTCTCCACCAACGGTGATTTTCAATCCATCACTAGCAGTCGCTTCAGGACGAGTCACAATAATGGTTGGTTTCGTAAATATTTCGGCAGTTTTGTAGGCTTGCTCGATCCTAATCCCAAGCTGTGACGGTGTTAAGTTCGCCGCAGTAATCCTCCCCACATATGGCAAAGGGAACTTACCGTCTTCGGCAACATCATAAGTACCCGAGATACTTGCAACATCCGTCGCCGGAACACCTGAGATCCGAAGCTGAAACTTATCAGTCGGCTTCAACTTCGCTTCCTTTCGCGCTTGCTGGGCTTGGCTAACAAACGAAGCCCCAACCAATAATACTAAGATAATACTAATCGATTTCATCATGATGCTTTCGTTAGATTGACAATTTTAATACTCGTCGTCCTCTGATTTAGCAGGAGTTGCAGGAACTTCAGAGGGAGCCGCTGGCTCGACTTCTGTCCGCTCTTTACGCCGCGTGCTTCTCGTCTGCGTGTTCGTCGGTGAGTAATAGGTGTAGTAACTCGTGTAGTATTGATACTGACTGTCACTTCGGACATCCACGTTGTTGAGAACAACACCGAGAAGGTTTCCACCAACGTTTTCCACACATTGTTTCACCCGGAGGAGCATGCTTCGGGGCAACTTGCGGTGCTGAATCACCACCATAGTCAAGTCGACCTCACTAGCCAACACAGCCGCATCACTCACACCAAGAATCGGCGGACTATCAATCAGCACCAAGTCAAAACGATTCTTAACATCAGCGATCAACTCAGACATCCTACGAGAGTTAAGAATTCCGGCCGCATCCGCTGGAAGGATACCACTCGGCATGAAATAAAGGTTATCAACGGGAGTTTGAAGAATCACATCCTCCAACATCAACTCTGTCGTCAGGTAATTCGTCAGACCGACAGAGTTATTAATATCGAAAAAGGTGTGCAACTTAGGACGCCTAAGGTCACCGTCAATCATCAACGTGTTGTAACCACCCTGAGCACAAATATAAGCCAAGTTAACCAAAGTCGTTGACTTACCCTCACCCGCACCACCACTCACGACCGTGATCGAATTAGCGTCGGCACTCTTTCGGTTAAACTCAATATTCGTTCGAAGTATTCGATAAGCTTCCGCATCAGGAGTCAGACCGCTCTGCTTATGCAATACACCGACATCCTTCGGAATCACCGCTAAGACCGGCACTTGCAGATACCGTTCCACATCTTCTAGCGTTTTCACACTCGTATCCAAATACTCTAAGAAGAACGCCAAACCAATTCCAAAAGCCAACCCGACAATGGCCCCCAAAATAAGATTCAATGGAACATTCGGCTTTGCCGGGCGCGTCGCCACTTCAGCATCCTCATGAATCGTGATTGGTTTCTTGGGCATTGTTAGGTCCACCGTCTCCGTGGCAAACTTTGCCTGCATATTCGCTAACATGCTTTTCTGAAGCTCGTAATCTTTGCTAGCCTCCGAGTATTCGGCAATCTTGCGCCGCTCATCCATCGTATCATCTTTCTTCGTTTCCTCAATTCCCTTAGCCAAAGCCTGCGCTTGCTCTGCCATCTCAAGCTTTGTTCTCAAAGTTCTCTTAACACTATCAACCGCCTCAAGAAGCATTTTCTTCGTACTCGCAATTTGTCCCTCAACCTCTATCACTTGAGGATGCTTGCGGCCCAAACCAGAATCCAACATGGCCTGCCGAGTAAGTTGAAACTGCTGATAGGTTGGCCACAAAGTATTCAATGTAGGATCCTTAATATCGAGCATCGCGGCACTTTGCATTAACTGGTCCCCCTCAAGACCAGACAGTGTTGAGATCTGCATCCGAATCTGAGCAATAGCAGCCTCTGCTTGATAGGTGTCCTGCATACTCGACATCAAAATGGAGCCTTGCCCTGTAACAGGGTCACCACCTGCAGTCTGACGGTTCTGGAGTGCCGCCAGATCAATAATCCGATAACGCTCCGCCAAATCCAACATCTTCAACCGTGCTTCTTCCACTTCGTCCGATTGATCTTTCAGCTGCTTCTGCAAGGTATCGAGCGCATCATTACTGCGCTTCATCTCAATTTCCATGCGTCGGCTTTGGTACGCCTTGGCGACGGTGTTGGCGACATCCCGAGCTAACTGGGGCTCAATATCATAATACTCGATATTGATGAGATCCGTGCCACGCTCTTCTTCCGTATCCAGACTGCTCTTCAGTCGCTTATAAGCTTGAGTACGGGTCAGTCCCCAGCGGTCATCCAACTTTAACTGATCGATCACCTCATAAAGCGTTTTCTTGCTAGAGATAACTTTAAACTCGGTCTCGATAAAGGTGGGCGGAACATAAACCCGTCCAGAAGGCATATCCCCATGGAAGATTTTCCAGTCATGCATCTCCCGGTTGATCTGCATGGTAACTTTACCCAGGTATTCTTTAGGTAAAATGTAAGTAATGACTGCCGCCGTCATAAAGACGAGGAAGAAGGCTAAAAGAATGACGCCGTAGCGGTTGCGCAGGACCTGCCAATAGTCCATGGCATGTAATTTGGCCTCAGAAGAAGAGGAGTTCGATTGCTCGTTCATCAGTGATTAGAATGGGGTGAAAAGAAATGGCTCCCGAGGTTAGAAAACCAAGGGAGCCAATCGTTCAAAAAAAGAGCGTTTAGAAAGTGGCCGAAACGCCCACCCAAACGCGGTGCCGATCATAGTCACGATCAAATCCGGCATCGATATCAGAATCGAGCACTCCGAAAGTGTATCCCGTATTGAGCCTGACATTGGAGTAGAGGAGATACGACAGGCCAAGATTGAGCCCAAAGAAATCTTCCTCTCCATCTGCAACAGTTGGGTGGTCTTCCAGCTCACTGTGCACATAGGTGATTCCAGCGGTTCCCAGCAACCTTGGGGAAAACTCATACTGAGCCGATAACCCCGTTCGGATCGACTGACGCTCTTCAAAGCCCCCCAACTCAGAGTCCTCCAAGCCATAACGCAAGGCCCAACGAATGCTAAATCCCTCGTTCAATTCTCGCGAAATCGAAGCCTCAATATAAGGGAACGAGGAACTTCCTGCACCGTCATAGTCACGAAACTCCACACCCGCGCGAAGACTTCCG
This sequence comes from Verrucomicrobiales bacterium, assembly GCA_965224685.1. GTDB lineage: Bacteria > Verrucomicrobiota > Verrucomicrobiia > Verrucomicrobiales > DEV007 > CBDDAB01. Next base: position 414,862 of record CBDDAB010000016.1, read on the forward strand.
ACAGTCTGGCGATCAAACATGTGATCCACACCGGCTAACACATAGTGCGAAGTGTAATCCGTTCCGAAATCATCGTAATCAGTGATCGCAAAGCGATACTCCCCAACGAGCGTCGTGGTGCGCGTCCATGCATAACGGCCTTGCAAGCCAAGACGATGCGTGAAGCGGTCATCGCCGTCGCGGTCATCATAGGCGATCGCACTCACCGCATAACTTGCCACCGTTGAAAAACGACGGGTCCACGCATAGCTCAACGACGCGTTATTATAAAAGTAGAAGTATTGGTCCGTCCTATGAGCCGTGGCTGCGCCAATCGTCTGATCGGGCTCGAACTCATAGGTGATATAAAAGCTATCAGACAACGTCAACCGACGCGATGCACGGTGAACCACCGACCCTTGAAGGCGGGCCGAGTAATAAACGTTCTCATCATCATCAACAGCGACGTCCTCAAAGTAGTAAAGAATGGAAGCCGAAGCGCCGAGGGTATAGCGGGTCGTCCGTGAACCCCCACTCCACTGCGTTCCAATACCTGCCTGGAGGTAAACCGAAGAGTCTTCGTCATCGTCGGTTGAATTGATGTTGGAGTCGTAGCCAACATTGGCACTGACCGTCCATGTTAGGGGAATCTCTTCTTGTTCGAAATCATCGGCTGGGCTTCTTCCGATGCTGAGGAGACCCTGCCCCTGAACAGCTCCGGCGAAGGCGCCGAATGAAAGAGCGAGAGCGATTGCGGCTCGTGTAGGTTTCATAATGATCGTAACGATGGTTTGGCGAATAGGTTAATAGACTTCTAGCTGTAAAGAAGGATGCGGCATTGTTAAAGACTTATTTCCCTAATTGTCAACCTTCCTTCTTGGGGTCGGTCGGGGAAATGGGAACAGCCACTTCACCGGGGGGCACAATACCACCCGCCGGGGCGATCAGGTAAACTCCTCCTGGAGAACCAGCTCTCCCCCCAAAGCCTCCCCAATCTGCCCAGCTCCAAGGCTCTCTGGGATCCGATCCCTCATTCCCGCTCTCAACGCCGTGGCCGCCACCTTTCCCATAGCCACTCTTGCCGTAACCACGCTCTCCATTGCCTTTTCCATAGCTGGAAGCGTACTGGGTGGTCGTGCTTGGGCTCGCTGAGACCACTGCCGACTCCTCTCGGTAGGGTGAAGAATCATCAGCCAGTTCGGCGGCCATGGATCCCGGTCCGCGCCCTGAGTCCGATAGGGCCCGATCAAGTCCCCCTTGAATCGCTGTGGCCAAAGACGGAGCAGCCGCCACCGCACATTCTGAAATCTCAGCCGCACGGGTTGGCTCGACAGTCACTGCCGTCTGGACGACCTGCGATACGATCGAACTACTGCCGCCCGCCGCTTGGACGGCGACTTTCACGATTTCGCAAGCGCAATTCCCATGGGACTTGAGCGCATCTTCCAGAATCACCAGCAAACGCTCACGATTCTTGCGGATGGAGATGCCCACGTCCTCAGCAATCGAGTCGCAATCTCCTAAAACCGTCTGCACGACACTCGCCACTTTGTCGGACGAGGATGGTGAAGCAACAATCGCGCTCTCAGCAATGGCCACGGCTTGGCCCGGAGACGCCTTGACCGCTGCAGAAACCAATTGAGCCACCATCTCATCACTCGCCTCCGCGGCGATGATTGCACTTCCGACAAGAGCCGAGGCGCAACCGGGATTATCGCGAACCGCCGACGCTAACAATTCGGAGGCCCGATTAGGCTGATCTTTTACCGAAGCTTCCAGTTGACGCTGCGCTGCTAAACATGAGGTCACATCCTGACCGTAGGCAGTCGCAAATACAAGATTTCCCAGGATTAACGGGAAAATCACCGACCATTTGACCCGAAGAGGGAGACGCATTTTCTGAAAAGTTGTTGTTGGATGTTGGAGCGGGTAGCGGGAATCGAACCCGCATAGCCAGCTTGGAAGGCTGGAGCTTTACCATTAAGCTATACCCGCGAAACGTCCATGAAAATTATAACTTTTTCAGAGAACTAAGGATATCTTTATTAAGAAAGCCTCTTGGGTGTGAGACTTGCCCGATCTCAAGGGCTCTGTCAAGCGGCTCCAAGAGTCAAAAGCTCAGCGAGGACGCACCACGAAATTTACCAGCTTGTTTGGAACAACAATGGTTTTCACGACTTCACCATCAAGGAAGCCGGAAGCTTTTGATTCGCTCGCCTTAGATATCACCACTTCTTTGCTAGCGTCTGACGGAAGGGAAATCCGATCGCGCAATTTCCCATTCACTTGCACTACCATCACCACTTCTTCTTGAGAGAGGATGGTTTCGTCAAAGGCCGGCCAGCTTTCCTCCGCCAATGCGATATCCACTGAAACAAACCGCTCTTTCAAATAGTGGTGCAACTCCGAACTCAGATGCGGGGCGTAGGGCGCCAACAGAATCAAGAATTTCCGCAATGCATCAACGGACCGCTCTGGGGCACCCGTGTAGCCTTTAACGAAAACCATCATTTGAGCCACGGCTGTATTAAAAGCGAGTTTCTCCGTATCTTCGGTCACCTTCTTGATCGTCTCGTGGAGCAGCCGGTGCAAAGACGTCTCTGGTTCACCTTCCACCAAGCTCTGGGACAGCTCCCACTCGCCCTCCTGGTTCTGATCCATGAACAACCGCCACACCCGGGCGAGAAACCGGTACAGCCCCTCCACCCCTCGGTCGCTCCAAGGCTTCACCTGTTCCAGCGGCCCCATAAACATCTCATACAGCCGAAGCGAATCCGCCCCGTAGTTTGCCACCACTTCGTCTGGGTTCACCACATTCCCGCGGCTCTTGGACATCTTTTGACTATCCGGACCAAGAATCAGCCCCTGATTGACCAGGCGCTGAAACGGCTCCGGCTTGGAGAGGTAGCCCAGATCAAATAAGACCTTGTGCCAGAAACGGGCATACAACAGATGCAGAACCGCGTGTTCCGCGCCGCCAATATAGAGATCCACACAGCCCTGACCCTCATTCTGGCCGAACCAGAACTTCTCCGCCTCCTCTGAAACAAACCGATCGGCATTGGTAGGATCGATGAACCGCAAATAGTACCAACAAGAACCCGCCCACTGCGGCATGGTGTTCGTTTCCCGCTGCGCCTTTTCCGAATAGCGCACCCAGCCATCGGCTTTGGCCAGTGGAGGCTCCGCCGTTCCTGTGGGCCGGAAGTCCTCCAGATCAGGCGGCTCGACGGGCAACTTCTCCTCACCTAGCGCCCGATGATGCCCATCCTCCCAGATGATTGGAAAAGGTTCACCCCAATATCGCTGCCGCGAGAATAACCAGTCACGTAGCTTAAAGTTCACTTTCGCCGCGCCCAGCCCGCGTTCCTCCAGAGAAGCCGTGATCGCTCTCTTCGCCTCCATCGTCGGCATGCCATCGAGAAAACCCGAATTCATCGCCACGCCCTCACCAGCAAAGCAACCCACCTCCACCGCGCCTTCCGGCTTCACCACTTCGCGAATGGGCAAATCAAAAGTCTCGGCAAATTCAAAGTCCCGCTCGTCATGCGCTGGCACTGCCATGATCGCTCCCGTGCCGTAACTCATGAGTACGTAATCTGCGATCCAGATCGGAATGCGCTCGTCGTTCACGGGATTCACTGCATAGCCACCCGTAAAAACACCCGTCTTCTCTTTGGCCAGTTCCGTGCGTTCCAAATCTGATTTATTGGAAACGGAGGCCCGATAGGCCTCAACAGCATCACGTTGGCTCTCAAGCACTAACCTATCCACGATCGGATGCTCTGGCGACACCACCATATAAGTCGCGCCGAAGAGGGTATCCGGCCTCGTGGTGAAAACCCGCAACACCTCATCCAATCCCTCTACAACAAAATCAACCTCAGCCCCTTCGCTTCGACCAAGCCACTCACGTTGCATAATCTTGATACCTTCCGGCCACTCCAGACCATCCAATTCGTCTAACAAACGCTGGGCATATTCCGTGATCCGCAGCATCCACTGACGCATAGGCCGACGCTCGACATCAAATCCACCCACCTCACTCTTACCATCCTTCACTTCCTCATTGGCTAACACCGTCCCCAATTCCGGACACCAATTGACGGGCACTTCCGCCACGTAAGCGAGGCGCCGCGAATCCAAATAAGCACGGCGCGATGCCGCCTCTTCGTTAGGGCAACTTGCTTCCCTCGCCGCTTCGAGTTCCTCGATAGGCCGCGCCGCATTCGCGTCTTGATCAAAATAAGAATGATAAAGCCTCAAAAAGATCCACTGCGTCCATTTGAAATAGTTAGGATCCGTGGTGTTGATTTCACGATCCCAATCATAGGAGAAACCCAATCGCTTCAGCTGTTCACGAAATCGCGCCGTATTGCGGTCGGTCGTAATGCGAGGATGTTGTCCTGTCTTGATCGCATACTGCTCCGCGGGCAATCCAAAGGCATCCCACCCCATCGGATGCAACACCTCATAACCCTGAGCCCTTTTGAAGCGCGCCGTAATATCCGTCGCGGTGTAGCCTTCCGCATGCCCCACATGCAAACCATCCCCACTCGGGTAGGGAAACATGTCTAACACATAAAACTTCGGCTTCTTGGGATCGAATCCTTCATCCCCCGGACCACGGGTGCGATAGGTCTTCTCCGTCTCCCAATGCTGTTGCCAACGGGCTTCAATTTCATCAAAGGGATATTGTTTTCTGCGATCGCTCATGGCTTGCTGCGTGGGATGGCTATTAAGAACGAGGCTTTATTGATTGCAACGCGCAATCCACACAAGACCGGCGAATTCCGGACGCTCTTTGGGCAGCACTATGACGTCTGTGATCTCACGCAATATCCTGAGTTACCAGAGGTGGAAGAGACCGGCGAAACGTTCGAAGAGAACTCAGCACTCAAAGCCGTCACCATCAGCCGCCATCAACCCGCCGCGCTCGTTCTAGCAGATGACTCAGGCCTAGAGGTGGATGCGCTAGACGGCGCGCCCGGCGTTTACTCGGCACGCTACAGCGGTCCGGAAGCCACCGATGCCACTAATCGCGACCAACTTCTCCACGCCCTCGCCGATGCCGCCGTTCGTGGCAAAGCACGAACCGCCCGCTTCCGGTGTGTCCTAACACTAGCGAGAAATGGTAAAACCCTCCATCAAACATCGGGCGCCGTGGAGGGCATCATCGCCAATCAAGAGAAAGGTGATCACGGCTTCGGCTACGATCCCATCTTCATCCCCGAAGGCCATTGTCAGACGTTTGGCGAGTTACCGGGCGAAGTAAAACACACCATGAGCCATCGCGGACGCGCGCTTTCGGCCATGATCGATCACATGAAAACAGACGGCCTGATGCTATAACCGGGCCTGCGTATGCCGAATCAACCGGCGAATTTCGCGATCGCTGAGATGCACGCCGTTGCGCTTCAGAAACACGCGAAAACTACCGATCTTCTCGCGATCGGGTTTCGACATCCGCGCATAGCGGTTGCATAAACTTTGGCCGTAATTCAGCACCACCGTTCGGCCCCGGCGTTGTCCGGCACGTCTGCCAAAGGTATTTCGCCAATCGATCTCCGAATCCTGAAACTGCACAGGATTCGCCGGCGGGCGATGCACCGCCGGAATTGGCAACACTTGCACAGAGGGAGCTGGAGCAGGGCCCACCACCAACTTGGTAGCCGTTGCGGCGTTATTGGAAGACGCCAATCCCACCGGCTTGGCCCTCACTACCGGCGGGCTCATTGCCGGTAGTGGCGTTCGCAGAGGGAAACTCGGTCCGATAACTGCCCTCGCCGTTTGCGTCATTGCCGTCGTCTTCTTCACAGGCGGCGCCGACAGCGTCTGACGTTCATCCACAACCGGAGGCACTTCAGACTCCACGAATGAAACGGGCGTTCCCAGAAGCTGCTGCGCCCGTTGCAAGTCTATTAACGCATTGGTCGCCACAACCTCGTCCACCAGCCAAGCCGACTCCAGCATTTGCTCCGGCACGACCAGGGTTGCGGCTTGCGATTCTTCAACCACCCGCAAGGACACCATCCCTGCAATGACCGTGAGCCCGAACACGGAAAAACTGATCGCACTCGCCACTTTATTTGAAAGCGACAAACGGCTCCGCGTCGGGTCTAACGCCGCAGCTAAGCGGGCATAAAGGTAATCACATGAGGAGAAGCCCATCGCTGGTGCGGCATCACGATGCCGGAAGTCTTCGACCACTGCCGTTAATTCCAACAAATGTGTCGCGTAGTCAGATGCCTTTAATCGCGCACAGGCAAAGTCATCACACGCTTGCTCTTGGGCGAGATAAGTTCGCCGTGCCGCCATCCACACAAAGGGATTAAACCAGTTGAACGCGCACACAATCCGCAAAGCCATATTCGTCCAACAATCGGCCCGTCGAATATGCGCCAATTCATGAAGAAACACCGCATCCAATCGCTCATCGGACCAATCCTCAGCTTCTCTCGGCAAATTAATCGCCGGTGTCACCACGCCCCAAGTCATGGGCAAGGGACTACGGCGCGAAAGATAGAGATCCACAACAGTGGTCACACCCGCCAGACGCCGGCAAGCTTCCATGCGCGCACAAAGACGTCCTTTCACCACCGGCATCCGGTCGCGTTGGAAGGAACGCAATCCAAACATTCCCGCAAACATTCGCCCAATGAGCCAAAGCCCCCCTAACAACCACACACCCACGAAGATCATCAACCAGGAGAAAGTCGCCTTGGGCGCCAAGGCCGCGGCAACGCCCTCTAACGTTTGCTCCTCCGCCATGCCATGAGAGACGATCAACGCCGCGTCCTCACCAAACAGCCATTCCGCAGGGATCAGCGGTATCCGCGGCAGAGAGGCCGCCGCCAACGGAACTAACCCTATCCCTAACGCTACTAACAACCACATCCAATGCCGCCACGACGCAGACATCCGCGGATAGAACTTCAATACCAGGGCAACCGCCATCAATAGGAGGGCCTGGCGGGGGACCGCAGAGAGCCACACCAGAGCGAGGTTCTCACACCAAACGTCAAGGATCTGGGTTATCATTTAAGTGGGTGGGTTGGGCGCAATCGAGAAGGTAGAATCTACTTCGATAGCAGTTCTACCGCAAATAGCGCTAAAAACACAACCCTAAAATACACACTTTCACCAGATCTCTCTCTCATGGCGCCATCGCAGTTCTGAGAACGGTCTCAAGTTCACCTGGCCTGTACCAACTTCGCGCTTCACAACCACACCGGATTTCCCCTTACTAGCGATGAGAAGGGCCGACGCCTTTTTTCAAAACACCCTACGAACCTAGATGAAAATCTTATCACCCCTCAAGTTGGGGCTGTTGTCGCTCAGTCTTGCGATCTCAGCCATACACGCCCAGGACCCGGGAGACGTCGAGCTCCTCGGTTATTGGGATTTTGAACTCGACGGCAATGACGTTTGGAATGGCCATCCTGGAACCCTAGAAGGGGGCGCCGAACTGACTGACGATGGACGCACCGGTAAAGGTCTCAATGTCGATTCCGCTCCCGCTCACGTCCAAGTCGAGGCAGGCTTCCTTCAGCCTCTGGCCGACCGCAATCAGGCATCGGTTGTCTTCTGGCAGAAGAACGTTTCCGCCGTCCGCGACCAATCCGCTTTCTGGATCAATTCGGAAACCGTGGAGGACGACGACGACGCCCACACCCGCGCGCTTCAGGTGCATACACCGTGGAGCAACGGCCAAATTTACTTCGATACGGCGGGATGCTGCGATGCCGGTGGCGAACGCTTGAACGGCCCTGCCGAAGTCGATTGGGACAACTGGGCTCACTTCGCCTTCGTTAAGAATGGCGATGACAAAGCCATCTACGTCGATGGCGAGGTGTTCCTCGAAGGCACCAATACCGATCCGCTTCCTTCTCCTTTCACGCTTCTCTATATTGGCAGCGCCGTGGACGGCACCAACAGTGTACCCGGGATCCTTGACGATTTCGCTATCTACGCAGGGGCTCTCACTCAAGAACAGGTCCAATCACTTGCCGGAGGGGGTTCACCTATCGACATCGTCGACAACTCCGAGCCTGGATTCGCCGTCGGAAAATCTCTGAGCCTCGGCCAAATCGCCGGTTCAGGCGATCAAGCGCTTTCCTTTAGTATTCGCAATACGGGCAAGGCCGAAGAGCTGAATGTTTCATCGATTCAGATCACCGGAGGTGACACCGACAACTTCACCCTTGGACAGGACGCCGTCACGATTCCTCCAGGAGGGTCAGCCGACATCCCCGTGACTTTCAATAGCGGAGGCGAGTTCAAGCGCTTCGCGGTCACGGTCGAGTTCCAAACCAACGATCCCGATGAGGAAGATCAAACCGTCACCGTTCCTCTCGAAGCACTCGTTCTCAATCCGGTTGGACCCATCGCTCACTATCCTCTAGACGAATCCGCTGCCGGTGAAGTCGCTGACGTCACCAGCTTTGGCCGCAACGGAGTCGCCGCTGGAGGCATTGCCGGTGCCGCCGGTTTGAAACCCGAGACGGGAACAGCCATTCAATTTGACGGCGCCAGTATCGTCGGCGTCGAGAGCGGTCAATTCCGCGATCCCTTCACCAGTTTCACCATCAGCTTGTGGATGAACCCGGCTTCCTTAGGTAACGGCGCCAATCAGGATTTCCGCACCATCGTCGCCAAAGGTGATGCGGGTGCGAGCCCCATCTTTGGTTTGTTAGAAAGCGACGGCAACTTGAACTGGTTTGGTGAGGATGCCGATGGCAATCCGACCATTGTCTTTGCCACAGACACCGCTCCGATCGAAGCCAACGCCGCAGAACCCTATCACATCATCATGCGTCATGACGCAGAATCGGGAATGGGTTCCATTTATGTCAATGGCGCAGAAGTCACGACGCAATCTGTTCCAGCTTTTAACGATACCGGTGATCTCTACATTGGTGCCTTTGGTAGTGGTGTCCTTGGCTACACCGGCGTCATCGATGATGTGCAAGTTTACGAGATTCCGTTAGACCAAAGTCAAATCGCCTTCCTCATGAACAATCCCGGCCAACAGCTGAGGCCGGTTGGCGATGTCGATACTGATTTGGATGGCCTTTCCGACGATGACGAACTCAACATTCACAATACCGATCCGCTCAACCCCGATACGGATGGCGATGGGCTAAACGACGGCCGAGAAATTGAGTTAGGCACCATGGTGTTGGGAGCCGATTCCGACGGTGACGGATTCACTGACGGATTTGAAGTCGCGAACGGACACGATGCCTTGAATCCCGAGGTGCCAAATCCTGACGATTTCCTACTCTTACATTACGATTTCGAAGATGGCGGAGGCACCACGGTGGCAAACGCCGGATCCGAAGGCGGTAATGGAACGATCGTCAATCCTGAGAACGGCGCGTGGCTGACAGGCTCGCCTTCGACCCAAGGAAACGGCTATCTCTACTTTTCAGATGTTGGCGGTGGCGAAACGGCCATGCATGTCGCCACGGGAATCAGTGCTCCAGATTTGGGAATCTCGGGTGAATCCGACTACACCTTGATGGCATGGGTCAATGTCGATGACCTCGACGGCGACCACATGGTCTTCGGCCAGGTCGAGGATGACAACGTTCTACACCACGGCACCCGCGGGGGGCAGTACTACATGGGCCATTGGGGCGCCGATATCGGGGGCGGCTCTGTCGTACCGGAAGAGTGGCATCATGTCGCCTATGTCTACAACCAGGGAACGCAATCCATCATCCTGGATGGAGAAGTCGTCGCGTCGGGTGTCCAAGGCACTCTCAATGTCGAAGCAGACATCGTCATCGGCTCGACTCGTGCCGGAGACGACCGCGACTTCGCCGGTGGCATTGACGAAGTGCGCGCTTACAGCATTCCCCTGGCGCCAGAAACGGTTAAGGTGATCGCCAATCTCGGACAAGACTCTGACGGTGATGGCATCGACGACTCGGTCGAACGAGCGCTCTTCGGTGACCTCTCACAAGGCCCCGGCGACGATAGCGACGACGATGGCCTAACAAACGAAGAAGAGTTTGCGTTAGGAACGAAAGCCAATGTTGCCGACACCGACGAAGACGGCACCAATGACGGTGAAGAAGTCAACGGCGATCCCACGTCGGATCCACTTGCTTCGGATACCGACCGCGACGGCCTAACCGATGGTCGAGAACGCGAACTCGGCACCGATCCAAATAATCGCGACACCGACGGCGATGGCGATGGCGATGGATTTGAAGTGGCTCAAGACGGCCGCGATCCTCTTGTAGCAGACAAAGTCGTTACCATACCACCGTATGGGATGCTCGCTTATTTCGACTTCAACGACGCGGACACTCCTGACATCGCACTCGACACCATAGGGGGTAATGTTGGAAGCGTCACCGGTACCTATACCGGTGACAGTGGAGGACGCACTGGCGAAGCAGGTGATCACGCACTGGATGCTTCAAGTGGCAACGTCACCATCACGGATGCGAGTTTCCTGAATAAGGCGGGGGAAAACAATCAAGTGACGGTCGCCTTCTGGCAGAATCTCAACGGCGTGAGAAACTCCAGTTCATTCTGGGCTCTTTCTCCATCGTCCAACAACGGAGAACGCGGACTTCAAGCTCACGTGTCCTGGGGTGATGGAACGATCTATTGGGACACCGCAGGCTGTTGTGGCGGGGACACGCGCGTCGCAGCACCCGCTCCAGAAGGCTATGATTCCGGGTGGCATCACTATGTTTTCGTTCAGGATGGCGAGAACAAGGCCTTCTACATGGATGGCCAGCTCGTGATTGATGCTCCAGGTGCTGCTCCGGTCAAAAGCGATTTCACCCAGCTTAAAATCGGAAGTGCGGGCAACGACGGAAACACTGTGGACGGATTGATCGACGAATTTGCGATCTTCCCAACCGCATTGCCTATCGAAGCGATCACGCTTCTCGCGGAGGGCACGCCCGCCAATGAACTTCCTTTCGATGCTCCCCCCGCCAACCCCTCAGAGAACCTTATCGGCTACTGGCCTGCCAATGACGCCGCCGGCGATCTCGTAACCAACGTGGTCAATCCAGCCCTCAACGGTACGCTGAACGGCGGTAGTTGGACAGATGGCGGCCTTGGCCAATCGGGTGCCGGAGATGACTACGCGGTTGATGTGGAAGGCACCACCGACAGCTTTGTCGAAGTTCCTCCCACTGGTCAAACCTTCGAAGAAATCACCGTGACCGGTTGGGTCAACGGCGTGCAGACAGGCGATTGGACCGGTCTCATTCAAGCACGAGGCGGCCCAAACATTCCCATCGGTATGGGTTACAGCGGCGGGAGCGGTAATCTTACCTACACCTGGAATAACAATAGTCCCGAGACCTATAACTTTGTCAGTGACTTGGCCATCCCTGAAAACCAATGGGCCTTCATCGCCCTAACCATCACTCCAGAAGGCGCAACCCTTTACGTCGGGAGTGACGGGACGCTTAATAGCGCTTCCAACGACATTCCGCATCTGGCCCAAGACAACAGTGAGGTTCCATGGTTCTTCGGCAAAGATAATTGCTGTGGCACAGCAAGGAACTTCGATGGCCTCATGGACGACGTCTCCATCTGGAACGTCGCCCTCGAAGAAAGCGAACTGCAGTCACTCTTCGACGGCTCACACACGCCGCTCACCGTTCGCACAGGTGGCGGCGGCGGTGGAACCCCTCCCGAAGGCATCAGCGGCGTCGCCGCCGGCGCCAACGGTGGCCTCCGCTTCGACTTCGTCCCCGCCGATGCCTCCGCCAACATCGAGTACTCCACAGACCTCGAAAACTGGGAGACCATCGCCACAGGCGTGAACGGCTCCTTCGAAGACACCGACGCCACGCGCACTGGCCGCCCGGCCGGCTACTACCGCGCTCGCGAGTAAAAAACGACCCACAAATTCAAAACGGGCAGGATGGTAACATCCTGCCCGTTTCTTTTCCTTAACGATAAAAGGACACTGCTTTTAAAAGAAAGGAGTTGGCAGGGATTGCGTGCCAGTTTTCGGCATCTAACGACCGCGAAAAACATCCGGAGGCTCTGCAGGAAACACTCCGTGAAAAACGAAGATCCCGAAGAAAACCACGGCGAATACAAAGAGCCCAAGACAGACCCATCCAAAGAATTTCATTCGGCTGCCCGCCGGTAGCAGCAAGCGCGCCTTCACATACCTGTCCTTCGCCGCATAGCAATCCCCGCGAATATCACTAGCACGTATTAGAAAAGACCGCGCGCGGAGAAGGATAAAACCCAACGCGAACGTTCCCAGGACGCTAATGATTACCAAGAGACGCGGAGAAAGGGTGGCCGCTTCAACCGCCGTATCCCAAGCCATCTCGAAGAAATCGATAAGCGCGTTCCCCACTTTGTCCGATATCTTGTCGAACGATCCTTTGAGCGATCCATCAGTCAGAAACGCCAGGAAGTGCGGTACAGCAGCCATGGGGAGAAACGGAAATGATACGCAATTCCAATGATCACAGCAACCGCATAACTGCAACTTCACGGAAGATCCCTCCATCATTGACACGCCACCCTCACGTGCGGCCTACTTCGGTCGTTCATGCATGCTTCTAACGGTAAGCCCACGCGCCTTCTTCTGGCCTTATTCCTCTTAGGCTTCGTCACGCATTGCGCAAACACCCCGGTGTCGACCGAGTTCACCAAGGTGAAGTACTTCCATCTAGAAGATCCTGAAATGAGTTTCGGATCCTTCTCCACAGATCCGATGATCCGTTTTGAGAAGCGTCACTTTCTTCATGGAGCCGTGACCGAAGCCGAACGCGAGGAGCGGCTGGGCCATTATTACACCTTCTTCTGGGAGGCTCCGCCAAACACGCCGCCTCTAACACTCCGCTTCGAATTTCAACAAGCGCGCACGGGCGAGCAGGTTCACTACATCGATGTCCCCATCGTCAAGGTTCGTCATCGAAATGAGACTCTCTTGCAAATCTCCGGGCGTCCCTATCAAGAAAACGGGCGCGTGGTGGCCTGGCAAGCGTCGCTACGACGCGGCGCGGAGACGCTCGACGTGACGCGCTCTTTCCTCTGGAACTCTTAGGAAATCTTCGCGCAAAGGCACCGATGATCAGTTGACCTGACACCACTTCCGGTTAGCGTCTTCCCTGCACGCACTGCTGTGTGACGTCGTGAACACCCCTCCCTCACTACATTACGCCTACCTAGATGGCGTCGTTTGGATTCGAATTGACGGCAAAGGCTCTTTTGACGTGAGCCCGCATCTCAAAACTTTCACCACTTGCGAATTGGATGCGGGACGGACGCAGTTTGTGCTCGATCTAGAAAAATGTCAGGGCATGGACTCCACGTTCATGGGCACCCTTCTCGCCCTCTCTCGAGAAGTCTCTGCCAAAGCCTCCGGGGTGTTTGAAGTCGTCAACGCCAACACACGCAATATTCAACTGCTCAGAAACCTGGGACTCGACCTCATTCTCTCACTGGACGAACGCGGTGAACGCTGGGGCAAGCAGAGGCGGTTAGTCGAACAACAACTAACGGAATGCTCAGGCACCGCTTCCGATAAGGCTGCAACCGCCGAAGTCATGCTGACGGCTCATGAGGCTTTGGCGGAAGCTCAACCTGAAAACGAAGCACGCTTTCGCGACGTCATTCGCTACCTCAAAAAAGAGGTCTCCTGTGCCAGTAAGTGAGGATTGCCTCGCTCGTGCGTAAGGGTTATTCTCGGCGCCGTGATTTCTCACCCCCAGACTCGGTACTCCCTTGGAGTTGCCCCTTCCACACATCCTAACAACTGGACATCATTGCTCCGCTAGGAATGGAACACGCCCTCCTTGCATTATTCATTCTTACCTCGCTGATCCTCTGCATGACGGTCTGGCGTCAACGCCGCTCCATTGCCAACCTCATCGCCAAACGTAAAGAGATCGTCGTCGAAGAGCATCGCATGTTCGCCTTTCTCCACGGATTGGGCGAGGCACTGCAAACGAGCAAGACGCAAACGGAACTCTATCAATTTCTCCTTGATGGCGCCATCAAGGTTGTCGATGCCCAACACGGCGCACTCTACCTACTCGACGAAAGTGGCCACATGTTTGTGCCTCGAGCCCTATCGAAACACTACCCGCCTGCTCTCTCAGCATTACCAGATGATATTGATCCTAACAACCACGCTGCCGTTAAAAGTTACCTGCGTTTGACCGGCATTCCGCGGGACGACTCCACATTACTTGGGAGATGTTTGAAGGAAGGTAAGGGCCTGCATCACCAGAACGTGCATGATCATCCTCAGGCCCCTCCAGGGCGCACTCCGTTGGCTGCCATGCTTTCGCCGTTGCGCTTTGGCGAAAAAGAACTCGGCGTCCTCATTGTGTTAGGCAAACAGCCAAGTTTCACCACCAATGATTTCGCCGTCTTCTGCTCCCTCGCCGATCAATGCTCCCTCGCATTGGGAACAGCGTCGCTCAGCCGTGAAGCCCATTCTCAAAAACGCCTCGAGGAAGAACTTCTCACTGCTCGCGAAGTTCAACGCATTCTCTTACCCGAAGCCGCCCCGCCACTTCCCGGCTTCCGCATCGCCGGCCGCAATCGCGCCGCTCGCATAGTCAGCGGCGATTATTTCGACTTCCTAACGCTCGATGAACACCACGTCGGCGTGGCCCTCGCCGACGTCTCAGGCAAGGGCATCCCGGCTTCTCTCATGATGGCCATGGGCCGCAGCGTCCTCCGTGCCAATGCCGCCCCGTGGCTCTCGCCCGCCAAAGCCCTCGCGGACGTCAATCGCATCCTCTTCCCCGATATCCGCCAGGACATGTTTATCAGCATGGTCTACCTCATTCTCAAAGAGGACCATTCGGACGTCGTGCTCGCCCGGGCCGGGCATGATCCCCCACTCGTTTACCGGGCGGCCGGCAAGTCGATCGAAACGAGCGCCCCTCCCGGACTCGCCGTCGGTGTCGATGACGGCCCGGTTTTTGAGCGCATCACGCAGGACACCACGATCACCCTCGAGTCGGGCGATTGCCTGCTCCTCTACACAGATGGTCTCAGCGAGGCGTTAAACGCTGAGGGTGAAGAGTTTGGGATCGATCGGCTCCAACATGTCTTTGGTCAACACGCTCATGCCGGAGCCCAGCACGTCCTTGATGAACTCTTCCTCGCCGTGGAAGCCTTCGTCGGCAATCAGCCGCAATCCGACGATATCACGTTGGTCGTGCTGGAAAAAACGTAAGGACTGGCTAAAGGCTCTACCATGACCGAATCCCAATCCTCGGCAGAAACTCCCACCAACGACCAAACAGCAACCGACAACGATGCTGCAGGCGCCCCGTCTTGGGATCTCCCTGAAGACGCCCCAACGGAAGAATCCGGCTCCGACGAAGCTCCCGATAAATCGGAGCCAAAGAAGGAACCCACGCTGGAGGAACAGCTCACCGAATGGAAAGACCTCGCGCTCCGCGCCCGCGCTGATTTGGACAACTACCGCAAACGGATGGCCACCGAGAAATCCCAAGCCATCCGCTATGCCAATCAGTCGCTCTTTGAATCGCTTTTACCCGTGCTCGATAACTTCCACTTCGGACTCGACGCCGCCAGGAACGCCACGGATCCTAGCGGTATTCTCATGGGAATGGAGATGGTGCAGAAACAGTTCGAGGATTTTCTCTCTCAGAATCAAGTGACCGCCATCGAGGCTTCCGCGGGCACGGCCTTCGACCCGAACATTCACGATGCGGTCGCTCAGGAACATGACAACGAGGTTGAAGAAGGCGCCATCATCAAAGTCATCCGTGCCGGCTACCGCATGGGCGACCGGCTCGTGCGCGCGGCCAACGTCGTTGTCTCAAAAGGACCGGAATCCTCTCAAGCCGCTGAAGACTAACAAACGCTTCATCACCTCAACACAAGCAGCTCATCATGTCTGACAAAGAAGACTACTATCAGCTCCTCGGGGTCGATCGTTCCGCCAGCGGCGATCAGATCAAGAAGGCTTATCGCAAACTCGCCGTCAAGTTTCACCCTGATAAAAACCCCGATGATCCCGCTGCGGAAGAACGCTTCAAACAGATCGGTGAAGCGTATGAGGTGCTCATGGATGAAGACAAACGCGCCGCCTATGACCGCTACGGTCATGCGGCCTTTGAAGGCGGCGCCGGTGCCAGCCGTGGTGGCGGTGGCGGCTTTCACGATCCCTTCGATATCTTTCGCGAAGTCTTCGGTGGCGGTGGCGGCGGTGGTATCTTTGAGGAGTTTTTTGGCGGGGGCGCGCGCAGCCGCGATGCCAGTGGCCGCCAACGGGGTTCCGATCTCCGCTATGATCTCCAAATCAGCCTCGAGGAAGCTGCGACAGGCGCAGAGAAAGCGCTAGAGCTCGAGAAACTCGCCAAATGCGACACCTGCACCGGGTCCGGCGTCGGCCCCGGAGGGAAGATGGTGAACTGCCGTACCTGCGGTGGCGCCGGCCAAGTCATCTCTTCACGCGGCTTCTTCCAAGTTCAACAAACCTGCCCAGACTGCCGCGGCGCCGGACAGACCATTTCCCAACCATGCCCTACCTGCCGAGGCGATGGCCGGAAGAAAGAAACCTCTCGTATCAAATTGCGCATTCCCGCCGGAATCAACGAGGGCTCCCGTCTGCGCTCTAGCGGCAATGGCGATGCCGGTGTGCGCGGTGGCCCGCCCGGCGATCTTTACGTCGTCATCCATCTCAAAGAACACCCCATTTTCGAACGCGTCGATGAAGACCTTTATTGCGAGATCCCTGTCTCCTTTGGCAAGGCCACTTTGGGAGGCGAGTTAGTCGTACCAACGTTAGAAGGCAAAGCATCAGTTAAAGTACCCGCAGGCACCCAAAGCGGAACCACCTTCCGCCTACGCGGCAAAGGCATTCAAGACTTGAGTACTGGGCGCAAAGGCGATCTTCACGTCAAAGTGCAAGTCGAAGTGCCAACCCAACTTAATGCCGATCAACGTGCCAAACTCGAGAATTTTTGCGACTCCTGCGGCGATGAGAATTCGCCCCTGCACGAGTCGTTCTTTCAGAAAGCCAAGAAATTCTTCAGTTAGTTCGCTCCCGCGGGATCTCACGGCGGCTCGCCAGTATCACAATGTGACACGAGCTTCCAGTCGAAGCTACTTAGAAGGCTAAGCCATGTCCATCAACCGTTTCTACATTCCTAAAGAGGATTGGAACCCCTACTCCTTAGAACTCACCGGCGATGAAGCGCATCATTGCCGCGACGTTTTCCGTCACGGAGAAGGCGACAAAGTCATTCTCTTCAATGGTGCCGGCGTCGAAGCCACTGCTGCCATCCGCTCGCTCGACAAAAAGCGGGTGCAATTAGAAACGCTCAACGTCACCAAAGCCGCTCCGCTCCCCACCACCCTAACACTCGCCCAAGGCCTCATCAAAGGCAAGAATATGGACCTTGTCTTGCAGAAAGCCACTGAACTCGGCGTGTCTCGCATCGCCCCCCTGCTCAGCGAGCGATCCGTGGTCAAACTCGCTCAAGACGACGCCTCAAAAAAACACACCAAATGGCAACGTGTGGTCATCGAAGCCTGCAAACAAAGCGGCCAACCCTGGCTACCCGAAATCCTCCCCGCCCAATCAGTCGAGAGCTTTTTTCAAATCCCACCAACTGAAGAGCTACCCCTCCTCGCCTCTCTCCACCCCGAAGCCCGTTCCTTAGCCGATCACCTGACAGATTTTCAAGATCTCCAACAACGCCGCCCCACCAGTGCCCTCGTCCTCATAGGCCCAGAAGGCGATTTCACGCCGGCCGAGATGGCCACCGCCCAACGCCAAGGCTGCCGCCCCTGGACTCTCGGCCCCATCGTGCTCCGCTCCGAAACCGCTGCCCTCTACACCTTGAGCGTCCTCGGCTACGAACTCTCCCGCCAGTCGCCCTAACCATAACGTCAAACCAACAAGCCCTTCATCAATCAATAAAAGGACACTTCTTTTCAAAGAAAAAGATTGTGCTGTTTGTGAGGTTGGGTGAAGATGCCGGTATGAAGCCGCGCAAGATGTTGTTGCGCTCCTCGGTGACCGGGCAAGAGGGGCAGTATTTTCATGTGTTATCGCGGGTGGTGGACCGGCGATTTGTTTTTCAAAAGGAGGAACGCGAGTTTTTCAAAGGATTGTTGCGGCAGGTTGAGACGTTTTCTGGAGTGGAAGTGATTACGTGGACGATGCTGTCTAATCACTTTCACATTGTGGTGTTTATTCCGAAAAAAGTGGAAGATCTGCCGGAGGATGTTTTCTGGGGGCGGTTGCAGGCCCTTTATTCACGAGATGAAATTCAGGAGATTCGGGAGACGATGAAGTTGATTCCAAAGATGACGCCTGGGTTGGCCGGGCAGCGTCTGTTGCGTGATTATCGCCTGAAGTTTATCCGTCGGATGCATGATCTGAGTGAAATGATGAAGACATTGATGTTGCGGTTCACTCTTTGGTTTAATAAGCGGCATCAACGAGTGGGGCGGCTTTGGGAGTCGCGGTTTAAAAGTGTGTTGATTGAAGGAGAATGGGATCCATTGATGAATGTAGCGGCTTATGTGGACCTGAACGCCGTTCGGGCCGGAATGGTTAGGGATCCGAAAGATTATCGCTGGTGCGGTTATGCGGAAGCGGTGGTTGGGAAGGTGCAAGCCCGGCGAGGATTAGGGCATTTATTGCAAAGAGAAGCGGAAGCGGCAGGTGAATTAATGGATTGGCGAATCGCGGGACGCGAGTACCGGAAGATCCTGTTTGGAATTGGTGAAGAACGTGTCGATGTGATAACTGGCGAAACCGTTAGAAAGGGCTTCAAAGAAACTTCCATCCACGAACTCCTGGCTGCCAGTGGCAATTTAACAAGACCACAATTACTCAGATGCCGGCTACGTTATTTTACAGATGGCCTTGTCATCGGCTCTAAAGAATTCATCGAAGGATTCTTTCATGAGAAACGAAATTATTTCAGTGAGACGCGAAAAGAAGGTAGCCGGCGTATGCGAGGCGGCGATTGGGGAGAGTTACGAAGTGCGCGAGATCTGCAGCGCACACCAATCGAAAGACCAGCGTCGCAATAATCAACTGCCATTCCCACTAACAACCTCTTAAAGTAACGAGCCGTCTACTCCACCGGAAAATTCATCAAATAATTCGGTCGTCCTGACCTCAAGCGAAGAAACAACGCACGGTCCTTGATGAATAAAATCTCTTCACTCACGTCCGTTAAGCTCTCGTCAATCGTCGACGTCCAATAAGAAGTTTCAGCTATCTGAAAACAGAAATAATCCGCGTAGCTACCTGTCATCCCATCGGCATCCGGAACCCATCGTTGAAAATGATCCGCATCGCTTGGCGAACTTGAGCCATCAAAATCATTCAGCCCGCGCTCTAACGGAGAGGAGGAAAATGGATAGCCTTCGCTGACAAGGTTGTATCCCTGCCTCAGCGGCTGACGAAAGACGTTCGTCCTGACATGACCCACCACCCTCACCGACAAACTTTCTTCCGGTGCCCGGCAAATGAAGAGGCCTTCGCCGGGATTGATCACGCGATTGGAAGTGTCGGTCAACGCCGTCTGACCTAACAATGCCCATTGTGATCGGCCGGTGGATGGTATCAGCACATGTGCTTCGTAGCCTTGGTCGTTAAAAAAGAGAAGCTGATCGGAGTGATTGGGGACCGCGCCTGCGTGAAAGGCGCTTGGATCATAGACATCGCCAATCTGCCAGTGCTCGCGCATCACGATAGCGGCGCCGATCAGGTCGGCAACGAGTTCTTTCAAAGTCGATCGCGGCGACTGAACATCAAGCGTCACGTGATTCGCACTGACACTCACCACTTCCAGGCGATGGCCTTCCAATGGTCCCGAAGTCACCTCAAGATAGTAGTCACGAACTGGGTCGAGCGCGTTTGTTGGAGCGAAATTGAGAGTTAAGTCTTCGCCATTCACACCGGTCACATGAGTGAAATGCACCGGGGCGCGATTCAGGCTCAAACCATGAGTTTGAAATCCCCTCTCAAACTTAGTGACATACCAACCAACCGTCTCACTGCGCGTCACAATCGCTGAATCGGCCAGAGAACTCATCTTGAGCCGGGCGAATCCACGTTCTGTGAGATCTGGACGCCACTGATCCAATGAGTTTAGTGTCAGCCTTTCTAAATCACCCATCAGTTCCGGTTCACTCGCAATTTCATGAAGCGTCCATCCCTCGAAATCAGCACTCAATTCGACCTCATATTTGATCATACGATCTAGGCCAACGGCCCGCTCGAAGTGCAATGCCACACCATCTCCTGACGAACGCACATTCAATCCCGCAGGATAGTTCGTCGTCGACAACGCGAAAACACCGAACTGATCCAATGCCGGGTTGAACGATGGTACGTTCGGTGTCTCCAAAGGCAAGGGCGGGGCATTCTCAAAAACCAGTTCTCCAATAGAATACGACCACGTTTGCGATTCATCTTGAAACTGCGCCGCGACCGGGTGAGTAGCCACATTGCTAAGTGTCAACACCACGCGGTCAACGGGTTCTTCAAATCGCACCATGACAGAGCCATCATCACTAGTGTGCTGACCTGATACAGGGTGATTGATCTGATGCCCAAAGTTTCCCAAGAGGCGTTTGCCGTCAACGTGAACAGCAGGGCCAACAGAATCGAAAACCGGACCAGCTTGAAGGACGTCATCGAGATAACCCTTCACTAACAATTCATCTCTAGAATTATATCCGTTCTCTGGCTTAAGAAAACCGTTAATGCCATTGAGCGGAACCGACAACGCATGAGCCGGTCGGTCAAACGTCAGTGTCAATTCATAATCTGTCTCATCGTTAGGTGCCGTCCTTGGATCTCCTGGAAGTCCCGTCCATCCCCAATAGCCCCAAAGCCCAAGAACGACGTCATTGACTTCATTAGAGACGACCTGCCACGACCCTTCGGCAAAATGCTCCCCAGTGGGATCGCCCCAGCGGTCGATCTCCCATTTTGAATAGGTGTAGAGACCTTCCGCTGTGCCGCCATGGCGCAACGTCAGAGTGACCGCATTCCCTCCGGATTCCGAGGGAAAAGAGGCCGTTACGGTAGAGGCGTCAAAGGCCTCTTTCTCAAGGGTCCCCTTGAGGGGTGCCCACGAGATCGAATCGCCGGAGCACACCCCGGCAACCAACAGGCTCCCAATTAGGAGAGTGACAACTTTCGCAAACATGATTCATAATTATCATAATTAATTCTTATTTTCAAATGGAAATCGCACTTAAGAGAAAACGCCCCTTGATCGGCCTCACGGCGCTCCAACCATTTCTCACCAACGGCGTCGATCGCCGGTACCAAGGGGCGAGGCTCATGTTCACTGAGCGATCCAGGAGCACATCGACGAATCTGACGGTCGGAGGCGGTTCCAATTGGGAAGAGAGAATGGGGCGATAGGCAGACCGCGAGGTTGAGCCCTTTTGAATTCGCCACTACTCTGGGGCTTGCTCTCAATTCTGATGACCCACCATGGCTAACTTCGGCGACACCTACGCTCCTAAAGGCGATGCCCGATTCGCAACGACCCACTGGACCATGGTCTTGGAGGCGAAAGACCGCGAGAGCGCCGACGCGAGCAAGGCCCTGGAAGAACTGTGCGCCGCGTACTGGTATCCCCTTTATGCCTTTGCGAGAAAGAGCGGCATCGATGCTGATGAAGCCAAAGATCTCACCCAACAGTTCTTTCAACAACTCCTGGAGAAACAATTTCTGGACTCCGTCCACCCTAGCAAAGGCAAGTTTCGCAGTTTCTTGCTAGTCACATTCAAAAACCTCATCAAATCTGAATGGCGGCGCGCCCATGCGCAGAAACGTGGCGGCGGCCAACAGATCCTCTCCATAGACGAGCAAGATCCTGAGGGACGCTACCGTTGCGAACCCGAGGATGACACGACACCGGATCAACTTTACGAACGCCATTGGGCACAAACGTTAGTTGCACGAGCCATCGCCCGCCTCAAGGAAGAGTGGGAGAGTCAAGGCAAGCCGTTTGAGAAGCTAAAGGTCTATTTGTTAGGCCAGAAAGGCACGATCCCATTTGCGGAAATGGCCACCGATTTGGGAACGACTGAAAACGCGCTCAAGGCCACGGTGCATCGTATGCGGCGGCGCTATGGTGAGATCTTCCGGTCGGAAGTCGCCCTCACGGTCGAGGATCCCACGGAGGTGGATGCCGAATTACGGCATTTGTTAGGGGCGTTAGGCGGTTAGACTTATGAAGGCGGAGGATGGGCCGAGCTGCCCGGCCTGCGGCGCGGCTCTCACAGAGGACGCGCCCGAAGGGCTCTGTGCCAAGTGTGTGGTGGAGGTCATGCTCAACTTCGCCGAGGCCGACGATGGGACCGGATCCGAAGAGCCGCAAGCCGATGAAGGACTAGGCCAGATCGGGGACTACCAGATCTTGGAAAGAATTGCCGCCGGCGGCATGGGCGTCGTCTACAAAGCACGGCAGCTGTCCATGGGCCGCATGGTCGCGCTCAAACTCATCGCCGAAGGGAAGCTTGCCAGCCATACGGAGAAAGAACGATTTCTACTCGAAGCGCGAGCCGCCGGAGAACTCGACCACCCTCACATACTTCCTATTTTTGAAGTCGGTGAGGATAGTGGTCAATACTACTTCAGCATGCGCCTCATCACCGGTGGCAGCCTAACGGATCGGTTGCCGGAGATCGGTCCCCAACAGGATGTGCGCAGCAGTTCATCGACGATCATGAGTGGTTTTCGCGATCGTCAGACGGCCATGGTCAAGCTGTTGGTCAAGATCGCGCGTGCCGTGCATCACGCTCATGAGCAAGGCATCCTGCACCGGGATCTCAAGCCCGCTAACATTCTCATCGACCAACACGGCGAGCCGCAAATCACGGACTTCGGCTTGGCCAAGCGCGTGCACGAAGACACCCATCTCACCATCAGCGGTCAGATTCTCGGTTCACCCGCCTACATGGCTCCAGAGCAAGCCGAGGGGCGCAACCGCGACCTCACCAACGCCGTCGATATCTATCCAATCGGCGTCATGCTCTATCAATTTCTCACAGGCGTGCTCCCTTTTGATGGCGAAACGCCAATGGAGCTCATTCAAAAAACCCTGACGAAAGAGCCGAGGCCGCCACGCAAACTCAATCCGCGCATCGACCAGGATCTCGAGACTATCTGCCTGCGCTGCTTGGAGAAATCACCGACGGATCGCTATCCCTCCGCCGACAGCCTGGCCGATGACTTAGAAAACTGGTTAGCTGGCCGGCCCATCAATGCCAAACCCATCAGCACCACCCGCAGGATGGTCAAATGGGTCAAACGCAAGCCGGCTATCGCCGCCCTCGTCGCCGTGGCCCTCACCGCGACCCTGGCGATCGGCCTGCTTCAGGTTCGTCACGAGCGCAAGCAGCAGGCCAATCTCAATGCCGATTATATTGATGGCATTCAACTCGCTGCCGAGCGGATCGAGGCCGGCCAACGAAACGCCGCGCGTCGCACGCTCGAATCCTTGCCCGAGGATCTGCGCGGCTTCGAGTGGCACTGGTATCAACGGGAGGCTCAGGGATTGGACGTCGGCTACGAATTCGAACAGGCGATTCACCAACTCCTGCCGGCACCTGATGATCCCTCGCATCTTCTCATTCAGTTAGCCGATGGCGATCTCTATTGTTGGGATCGGACGCAGGGAGGGCCTAGACTCGAAGGAGCGTATCCACCGGTGAGTTCAAAGGTGACATACGATGGTGGTGGCGCTTTTCTCTTCACTCGCACTGACCAAGGCGTTGAACTCGTGTTGACCGGCGAGAACGAACGGCGTGGCGGCCTAACCAAATGGATCAAGCCACCAGATGACGGCTTTGTCGCCGCACGTCCGGGCAAGAAGCCGGACGTCTTTGTCACCACACGGGGCCGCGCCGGCGATCCCGTTTATCTTTGGCAACCTGGGGCACGCGACGGGCGAGTAAGCGACACCCTCACGGAAGATCTCTTGGCTCTAACCATTTCCCAATACATCGTTCCAAAAGAACGCCGCACACCCAGGACCTACGTGGCCTTCGCCTTCCGCACCAAGCTTGAGATCTGGCGGCTGGAGGAAGATGTGTTCTTCCGGGAAACCACGATTTTAAAGGGCCCGGGCGAGGTCACGGCCATGGCTTTCTCGCCCAACGGTCGGCACGTCTTCACAGGAGATCCGTTAGGCAAGATCAGTGTTTGGAATCGGCGAGGCAAGACCCGGGAAGCCATTCTCGAACATCCTGGAAAGATCGTGGCCCTCGCCTGCCCAACCCTGCCCGGCGCCAACGAAGAGTATGAAATCGCGGCCGCCAACGCTGAGGGGACGGTGAGGATCCTTGAATTTCCACCAGTGACTCCATGGGTGGTGCGACAACAGATTCTCGCGCCCATTGGTTTCAACACGGGAAGCGACGTGGCGGCAGCTGTTCGCCTATCGGAAGGCGGCGCGATCCCTGGCTTGTTAACAATGTCCCCTGTGGTCCTCACCGGATTCGGCGAACATCAGGAATACCAAGTTCTCGCCAGCGGACTCCTTAACGATCGCACCCTGGCCATGGTCACCAATCCCGAAGACAAATCCTCCTGGCAATTGTACCACGCCACCGAGGCGGATGGTATCCAGTCCGTCGGAGAACTAGAGCAGAGCAAAGATCTTCCTCCCCCTACTCAAAGTTATTGCCGTGGCGACGAGTGGCGCACCGTCATTGGATCCCGCCTCATCACATGGGACCTCGTCACGGGGAAACAACGCTCTGAAGGAACACTGCCCCCCACCGCTCAGGGAAAGAAAGTCTGTATCTTCGGTCATTCCCGACCGTTATTAATGGTCATGGGGGCAGCCGAAACCGACATCTTTGATCTGACCACGAGCGAACGGACAAGCGTTCGTCTCGATACCACATCTCCGCTGACCATGGGCGTGGTGAGCCCGGACGGGCGGACGATTGCGGGTGCCGGCGAAGATGGTGAGCTTCATCTTTGGCAAGCGTCGACGGGCGTCCGGCTAGCCAGTCTGCGCAATCATCCATGGCAGAACCTCACTTTTTCACCCGATGGTTTCACACTCTTCGCTCGCGCCAAGAATGGCGACCTTCATTGCTGGCAAACCCACATGCCGACTAACTAAAAACGTCTCTCGCGTCATGAAACCACCTTCCCTGCTCTCCTTGCTATTTCTGACCGCGATTCTCGCATCTACCCAGGCTGCCGATCCGCTAGGCACGGCGCCGGAGCGCGAAATCGGACTCATGCCCGGTCTCAACGCGGTCGCCATTACCCGGTTTCCCCCCAATCTCCGTGATGGCGCCTTTTCGCCAGAACTAACCCTCAATAGCGTCTTCGGGCCTAACAATGAAGCAGGTCTCACGCCCGGCGATCCGCAGACAGCGGACGTTATCTGGATTGCGCAGCAGGGCCGTTGGCAACGTTTCTACTTCAGCGAGTCCACTCCCGTAACGAAGCCCGGCTGGCGGCGGATTGAGTCCATTCAACGTCCGGAAATCGATGCCGGTGACTTCTCCTGGCTCTACACGGATGGCGTGCTCATTGAGAACCGGCAGAAAGAGCCTCTCCCCATCGTGCTAAATGGCTTGATCAAAACGGAATCGACCATTCTCCAGGTCAGCAAAGGCTGGCAATATTTCAACCGCGTCTATGATGAAGTCTTCACGCTGGCGGATCTTGGTCTTGAATCGTTCTTTGTTAGAAGTGAAGTATCCCCCCAGCTTGGCGGACCACTCGGCAATCCGAACGGCGGTATTATTGAAGGTGATCAATTTCTGAACCCGGCCACCGATCAATCGTTCATCCTCACTCAACGCGATCAATGGATCGAACTCCACACCGGCAAAGCCGTCGAGCCTAACGAAATCCCCGTTCCCGGCACTTTTGGGATTCTTCATCAAGGAGACGGTGGGCGCATTGTGCTCCAGCCTCGCCGCGTCCTCTTCCAAGCTCGGCCCTTTCTTGGGCTTGAGGAGAGCGCCATCCGGCGTCTCGATAGCCAAGGCTTCGTCCCCGTTCGCTGTGTCTGCGCCTTTCTCATGCATCGCAACCGGCCCATTGCCCTGCACGTGGAGGGCTCCGATCAGCGGGGACTCATCGTCCGTGTGGGCAAACATCCCAACAACGTCGTTGTCGACTCTGTTGGCGTGGTCGAGGGGCAGGCCATCAATGGGCCCATCGAATTCCAAAGCGCCAATATCCGCATCGCGCAGAACGTTCGCAGCTTCTTTAGCAACGAACCCATCCCTCAACTTCGCGAATACCGCGCTATCCTAACCGATCCTCAATTGCGGGAAGGCGAGTCGCGGTTCTTCAGTCAATTGAACGCACGCGGCGAGCTCATCCTCCAGCTTGACGAAACGCCGTGGACTCCCGGCACGCAGATTGAAATCGATTTCCTCGCCGGCACACCAAACTTCCGCAAGATCGCGCTCCACTTTCCGCTCATGCAGGTCACGGAAACCTTGGACGCCCAAGGAAAGCTCTTTCTCCTAGCAGAACTCCTTTCCAACACCTTGATCGAACGCAATCTGGTTCCCGCAGATAATCTTCGCGTCGCGGTAGATCCCGCTGGAAATAGCCTTAGCTTTAACTTCGGGCAACCGTTAGCGTTTGGGAAACTCGATCTCTGCGCCATCGTCCCGCCACCACCCCCCCAAATCACGACCACCTCCACGACCGCTATCCCTAACGGATTGATTCAAATCAATGGCCGCGACTTTGGGAAGCGCATGGATGATCTCTGCATGGTGCTTGTTTCCACCCAAGACCCTACCAGAACTATCCCACTTCGCCCGGTCTCGCTCAGTACGGATGGCCGCGAGATTCTTGCTAGAGTAGTGGGACGCATCAATGACGGCGCACCCCTTCGCTTAATGATTGCTCGCGGGATTGGATTTACCCAACCCGTAGATCTCGGTGTGACCGACGTCATCCAACGCCAAGGCATCTGGGCTTGGCGAGGTCTCGGCGTGACGCCCGCCTCTAGCCCAGACACGCTCACGCCGGCATTGGGTCAAGGCGAAGAGCAGGCGTTCAATGGCTCCGTGGAGAATGGATCGCTCGTGGTCAAGATTAACCAAGCCTGGCCGGCTAACGCACGGGTCCGCATCTCCTTTACCGCAAACACCGAGACTGTTCAGTTAGACGCCTACGCACCGGATCTGTGTTTCACTGTTAGTGGTTCAACTGAAGACTGCGCCGATCGTATCAAACGCGCCATCCAACGCGCCTTCGTACAGGGTGGCATGGCCAGCAACAACCAAGTGCAAGTCGAGGTGGATGTGAATGGCGATGAAGCGACCATCACGGCAAGCGTCTTCACCAACCAAGGCGCCAACGATCCCATAACAAGCGGTCATTTCGACATCTATGTCAGTGAAGAGAGCGAGGAATGCGAGCCCGCCCCACCGGAAGACAGCGACGGCGATTATGTGCAAGACGAGTGGGAAACCAATAACTTCGGAATGGAGCCGCATAAAGTAAGCGCCATCGCTGATCCCGACAACGACGGCCTACGCAACTACATGGAGTTCGCCCTTCACACGGATCCCAACGTACCTAACGGCGATTTTAACCCACTCCAGATCAGCCTCGACGACGATGACCATCCGATCATCGTCTACCAACGCCACGTCGCCGCCGCCAATTTCTACAACTTCGACATTGAAACCTCTCCCGACGGCGACCAATGGGAACGCCTTGTAGACATTGAGGTCTTACAAATCAACGATATCAGTGACACCGCGCTCATCGTTGAATCGCGTTCCAATGTCAGCGCCATCGATCTCGATGCCGCCTACTACCGCCTACGCATCACTCCACGATAAGACTGCTCATCGACGCTCCGGGGGAACGTCTTCAAGCGCACTGATGAGCCGCCGGTGCCGTTCTAAGTCTACTGGTTTAGACACCCTTTCTGTGCTCGCGGGATGCGTATCCAGGAAATTGTCGTTGATCCAATTGGTCGCCGGCCGAATGGGCCGCGATGCGAAACCTCCGCCACAATTGGGACACACGTTATGCAGAATGGTTTCCACACACTGGCGACAAAACGTGCATTCATAGCTGCATATCCGCGCTTCCAATGAATTGGGCGGAAGCACGCAATCGCAGTTTTCGCAATTTGGGCGGAGTTCAAGCATAACGCAATCCTAACTGGAAAGTTCGACGCCGTCCATAGAAGCCTGAACTGCAACCAAGCATAAACGGTCTATAGATCGTTTCATGCACTGTGGATCAAATGGCGATGCGGGTATCTGTCATTGCAGACGGCTCGTTCGGCGGCGATGTTTGCGCGTTATGGTTCAGTCTTTGATTGCTCATCTACATGAATTGCGCAGCCAAGAAATGGTGCCCGGGTTTCAAGTTCGGTTCGTGCACTCGCAGCAGATGACGTTTGCGTTCTGGGAGATCGAAGAAGGCGCACGGCTGCCTGAGCATCAGCATCCGCACGAACAAGTCGTGCAGGTGCTAGAGGGCGAATTTGAGCTCACGGTGAACGACGAGTCGGTGGTGCTCAGTTCGGGAACGGTGTTTGCGATTCCGTCGAATGCGGTGCACTCAGGCGTGGCGCTCACTGATTGCCGTGTTCTCGATACCTTTGCTCCGCGCCGTGATGATTATGTCACGGAGTTTTCTGCCGTGTTAATTGAGTAATGTTAATCTGGCTGGGACATGGGTGATGGCGACATCTTGACTTCCGCAATGTAGCGGTGGCGTCTCGCCGCCGTCATAAACACGGCATTCGCGCCGGGACGCCACCGTTACAGATTGAACTCGATGGCTTCATTTAGCGGACGGCTCGGAGAGCCATCCCTGCCAGATCCTTGGAATCTGCAAGGCTGGGACGTTTGCCCCAAACGCCAGCTGAGTGGATGTCGACTAACAGAATCACGTCTATTTCAAGATACGCGTGCTCACCCGGACGGCTCGGAGAGCCATCCCTGCCAGATCCGTCGGATCGGTAAACAAACTAGTCACACCATTCGTGAGAGAAATAGCTTAAGCACCGGGGGCGGCGCGAAGGTTGTCTTCGTTGCTCGCGATCTGACCGAAGATCCTTTGCTCTAACTGATCCTTCACCTCCATGGGGCGGTGGATGTTCTCTAAGATGAAGTCCACTTGATCACCAGAGGTTACCATTTGAATCCTTCCGCAATTGAAGAACCACACGTCTAACAAACCATTACTAAAGCAATTCATCTGTTTGATTTCATTCAGTTTCACGGTGGTGTTCTTGGCCCCCATGAATTTGAACGTGTAAGACGTCTCCTGTACTTGATTGGGATAAATGGCGTATTCCGTATTCTTGATCCGCAAGAGAATTAGCAGCGCCCGAGTGGCGAATCCAAGCGCGACGACCACCACAATCAACAAGAGCCAGTCACTAAAGTCAGGCACGGTCGATCTGATGTAGAAGGCAAGACCCGCGACGAGCAGAAGAAAGAAGACAGGCAGGCAGAATTGCCCTAACAAAGCGCGAGCAGACGAGCGGATAATGAGAGGTTCCTGAGAGGACGCAGCCATGCATGTGGCCGTACGCTTTTCCAACCCCGCATTCAAGACTGATTTACGGCGAGGAGGATGTGTTCTTGAAATAGCAACCCGAAGCGGAAGCGAGGACGATGGGAGACGAAGGCCTCGCTTACGCTTCGGATTGCTATCCTGAGGCGTCCACCACTTGAATAGCTCTCCCTAACGCCCTTCAACAGTCTCCTCAACGGTCCAGAAACCGCGACTGGCATTGCCATAGTCCACAGGGACCTCCATGATTTCCCTCCCTTGACCGGTGCGTGTCCGATGCGTCCCCATCTCTTTCCAGCTGTCCTGACCGGGATGGGTGCTGTGTTTGACCGTGTAGAGGTAACCCGGTGCGCCGGTGATGATAATGACGCCGCCGACGTCAACCGGTTCGGCCGCGAGTTCGGGGAAGATCTCCAGGCCCGGTAGGCCACCGATGGTGGGGCCGAAATCCTCAAAGGCGTGCCGCCAGAAAGCGTAGTTCTCAATGTGTGCTTCGCCATAGGCGGTTTCCAATCCTATCACAATCCCTTCAAAGGTCGGATACGTCGGCCAGATCTCTCCGGGACCGACTTTCGGCTGGATGGCTACGTGAACGGTTCCGCCTCCAGTGATAAAGGGGCCCGTGCGTTCGTAATCCGTCGCATCAGCAAGTTCCGTTAGGGTGTCTTTGGAGAAAGTCATGACCGTGATGCCGTCTAACACAGCCCCGATCGCCGTGTACCAACCATCCCGATCCGTCGCATCGGCCCAACCGATGGAACCGGGAATCTTGTCCCAGGTGAACGGGATATCCGCATACATGGGAAGGGCGGCATAACCGCCGATGTCCAAAGCTGCGCGGATATCAACATAAGCATCTAACAAATCATCTAAGAACGCGCGTTTGTCCGCAGCCGTGCCGGTCGACCACGCATCCAAGGTCTGTGGTTCGAGATCCAAATGCAGCGCATCAAACTTGGCCGCGGCTGAAGGCGCGGCATCGTTGAAAGTGATCAGGCGGTCTGTCACTTTACCCACGAGTTCGTCATGGTCAGCATCAGTTAGCGGATCCGGATCATCCGCCTCGAAGCCCGAGATAAGCAGCTGCGACTCGATCCCCGCCGCATCGAGCTTTTCATTCCAAGGCCAGATGTCCGTGGGAATGGTTTTCGGTCGATGACTGTAACTCCCGTAAACTTCCTTGATGCCCTGCAAGGTCATGAAGGCGATGGCCGCATCTTCATCGGATCCAGTCGTGGGACCGACCACGTCGGTAGAACTGTGCTCGCTCACCACGCCATCCACCTTGGTCGAATTCCAGAACCACACGCCGCGGTGCGGGGAGCCCTGGGCGATGACGGTGCTCCAGGCGAGGACAAGAGAGAGGAGGAATCTTGGATGCATGGAGAGAAGAACGTGAAACTCGTCTCGAAGTTACGAGGATTCTATAATTACTAAAATCC
Organism: Verrucomicrobiales bacterium; assembly: GCA_965224685.1. Classification (GTDB taxonomy): domain Bacteria; phylum Verrucomicrobiota; class Verrucomicrobiia; order Verrucomicrobiales; family DEV007; genus CBDDAB01. The sequence continues at coordinate 445,804 of CBDDAB010000016.1, forward strand.
CAAAGGATTCGTGGCGACTCAGAGGTCACCACTACCAGAATAGCGTGCGCGAGGTTTACGCGACCCGTTTAAAAACACGCCGATCACCGTCTCACGCACACACCAATGATAACTGGCTAACAGAATCGCTGCGGAGCCGCTGCAGAGGATGATAAGCTTGAGCCACGGTGATAGCGGCCAGTCGCGAATGAGCAACTGGCCAAGGAGAATCAGTGGCAGATGCGCGAGGTAGACCCAATAGGCACTGTCTGAGAGATACCGCATGATGCGATTCTCGGAGGACAAAAGCCACCGAAACAAGCCTATCAAAGAGAACGCCATCATCCAGGCGTAGAGGGCTTGAAACACGACGGCGATTGGACGATTCCATTTCCCCTCATCCGCCGTGATGCCTTGCCCCATAGTGAGCCAATAACCTAACGGAAAGACCAGGGCGAGGCACATTGGGAGGGTGATCCACCAATAGCACCCAACCGGTTTCCGGTCATCTTCACTATCAAAAAACCAGGCACCGACGAAATAGAAAAGTCCAAAGTAAAGAAGCCCTGACCACGTAGGCAACAAGCCCATACCATCCGGCCCGAATCGTGGTGTCATGGGCCAATGCATCTGGTATTGAGCGATAGCAGTAATCGGAACAATCCAAAAATAACACCAAGGAGACCGGATCCAGGCTTGCCAATGCGTACGGATCTTCCAGCGCTGAACACACCAAACATAGATGGCAAAGAGACAGACTAGCCAACACAGCAACTCCAGAAACCAAAGGTGAATGAAGATGGGCGAATCTTGCAGGAGTCGAACGAATCCACGCCAACCGGAAACACGCCTGTCCGGAGCCGATCCCGCCGGATCCAGCAAGGCTTGTGATTCCGCTAGCTGACTCCACTGAAATTCTTGATCGAGAACACCCATGACCGCGGCATGAACCACGTAAGTGGGCAAGTTACGGGGATTTTCTAACTCTGACGCCAGACGCCCTTCATGGTCGCGAGCACTCACATTAGCGCCGTTCTCCAGCAGCAGCTCAATCACCTTGCACCGGCCAAAGAGCGCCGCAATGTGCAACGCTGTCGTGCCGTCGCGATTGCGCGCTTGAAGATCTGAACCGGACCGGATCAGCAAGTCAACGAGACCAGCCTGATTCGTGACGGCCGCGGTTGAAAGAGGCGTCAATCCTAACACAGCGTCCCACTTATCAAGCAACGCTCCCGAATCCACGTGCGTCTTCACGGCCTCTTCATCGCCCAGCCGAATCGCCGCCCACAAATCGCGCTTGGCATCCAGTGGCGGACGGTAGGCACGCACTTCCTTGGCGTAATGAAGCAGTCCGTAGGAGATCGGCGTGATCAGGATTCCTCCAACCACCAATGGAAGAAAGATTCTCTTGAACCGATGTTGCAACAAGGCGCGCAAGCCGCGTTTACGCCAGAGCATGGCGGTGAAATAACCGCTGAGCAGGACGAAGAGCGGCATGCGGAAACCGTGAATGAGCGCCACAATGGGCAGGAAAGCGCGTTCTTGCTGCGAATCCTGAATCAGCCAGCCGGTCGGCATGAATGACAGGATTGCATGAACGACGATGCCTAACAGCATCGCCACCGCTCGCAACGCGTCGAGATCGTGACGACGAGCTGCGGCTGACATCGCTAACAAGCGCTACATGCCTGGCATACCGGGAAGCCCCATGCCGCCGGTGACCTTCTTCATCTCCGATTCCATAAGGTTCTTCGCTTCTTCCTGCGCTTTGCGCACACCACTGAGCACGAGATCTTCCAACATCTCCACGTCCTCCGGATCCACGACCTCTGGCGCAATTTTTATACTAACAATATCACCGCCACCGGTAGCCTTAACCGTGACCTTGCCACCACCGGCAGTGGCCTCAACTTCTTTCTCCGCCAACTCGGCTTGGGCTGATTGCATCTTGGATTGCATCTGCTGCGCCTGCTTGAGCATCTTTTGAATATTCATGTCTTTGCGTTGGTGAGGAAGGAGAAGTGTTTTAGGATTGGTTAGTTTTCTTTCTCTAGCGTGGCGCCAAAGATGTCGAGCGCTTTCTGAATTAAGGGATCGTCGTAGAATTCTTTCTCATCAACGGGCTCGGGACTCGGCGCCACTGCGGTGGGCGTGCTTGGAGATTGCGGCGCAGCGACATTGGCGACCGGGCCTTCTGGGGCCAAGGCGGCGGCCTCCTCAACACTGGCCTGTGCAGGCGGTGTGGCTTCTGCCACGGCGAGCCCCTCGTCATCGACGATCTCGAGTTTCACCGAGGGACCTAACTGTTCACCTAGCATCTTATCGATTTCTTTTCGCTTGGTCTCAGCTTGGGTCTTGCCAAAGCAACCGGGATTGAATCGCACGCGAAATTGATCCCCTTCGTGTCCAGCGAAGGCCGCCTGGGAAAAGGCCATCGGGAAAGCAGTCCGCATGCGTTGCCACAATGCTTCAGCAGGATTTCCTTCGGCGACCGGCGTCGGCGAAGGTGACGATGGCCCTGGTTCCACGACTGAGGCCGGCTCATCTCCGAGTGCCGCATTCGCCACTGGTGCGGCCGGCGCCGCAGCAGCTGGAGGTGCGCCCCCCATCGCCCCACTGAGTGCGGTGATGACGTCGCTCAGGTTACTTTCCGCCAAAGCTTGCACGGCCTTGATGATCCCGATCTCGAAATGCATCTTCTTATTGGGCGCCCATTTCATGCGTGCATCGATCTCAGCAAAGTGATCGATCAGATCTAACAAACGATCCGTTTGCACCAGTGCCGATTGTTCTTTGAGAGAAGCGGCCACGGCGTCGGCGACGTCTTCGACCGCATTATCGGGATCGACCTTATAAACGAGGAGATTGCGAAAATACGATATGAGATCCGCCAGAAGCTTGGTGAGATCTTTCCCCGCTTCCGTTTGTTCGTGCAGGACGTTGAGCGCTTGCACGGTTTGTTTCTGCAGAATGGCCGTGGTCAACTTGGCCACCGTCTCGTGCGCGGTGAACCCAAAGATGTCTAACACATGCTGCTCGGTGATGTGATCACCACAGAAAGCAACCAATTGATCCAACATGGATTGCGCATCGCGCATGCCCCCTTCAGCGCCTTTAGCTACGGTGTGGGCGGCCATTTCATCGAGACTCACACTTTCTTCTCTTGCGATGTGCAAGAGATGATCGGCAATGATGGCATCGGGAATGGGCCGCAAATCAAAGCGTTGGCAACGGCTGAGAATGGTCGGCAGAATCTTGTTAGGCTCCGTGGTGGCGAAAATGAACTTCACGTGGGGCGGTGGTTCTTCCAACGTTTTAAGCAAAGCGTTAAAAGCCGCCGTGGTGAGCATGTGCACCTCATCAATGTAGTAGATCTTGAATCGCCCACGGGATGGCGCGAATTTCGCGCTCTCACGCAGTTCACGCACTTGCTCGACACCGTTGTTACTCGCGCCATCGATTTCCAACACATCAAGGCTGGTACCAGCGGCGATTTCCTCACAAATATCTTCATGCGGATCGAACTCGATGCTAGGCCCGTTTTCGCAATTCAGTGCCTTGGCCAGAATCCGTGCCGTCGTGGTCTTGCCCGTCCCTCGCGGTCCGACAAAGAGGTAGGCCTGCGCGATGCGGTCTTTCGCGATCGCGTTGCGGAGCGTCTGCACGACGTGATCTTGCCCCAAGACTTGATCAAAGGTGAGCGGCCGGTATTTCCGCGCAAAGACCTGATAACTTACAGCTGCCATGAATAGAGGATGAGTGCCACAGAGCGCGAGAGGATCAAGCTTTGGGCGGGGATTTCACGCAACGGAAACCGGTGTGATTTGTGGAAGTAATGGTATCCGTGATCTGCCTGGCGCTGGGCCGGTAGCCTTTGCAATAACAGTCATTACAGAGAAACGAGCCGCCCCGGATGACTTTGTGCGGTACGTTTTGCAGTTGCGGACGGGTATCCGATTCATAACGCAGCCGCCTCGTGGGATCGAGAACTTGCTCCTTGGTCGGCCCCACAGGATTGAACTCCGGGCTTCTAACATAATAATCAGGATCATACCAGTCCTGAACGAATTCCCACACATTCCCCGAGATGTCGTAAAGGCCGTAGCCGTTCGGCGGAAAGCTCTTCACCGGTGCCGTGGCAGCAAACCCGTCTTCGATGGTGTTTTCGTGAGGAAAATCGCCCTGCCACAAGTTGGCTAGAAGCTCGCCTTCCGGAGCGAACTCTTCACCCCAAGCATACTTCGCATTCTTCAATCCACCACGCGCGGCGAACTCCCACTCGGCTTCTGTGGGCAGGCGTTTGCCCACCCATTTCGCGTAAGCGTTAGCGTCATCCCAAGAAAGGCAAACCACTGGATGATCGTCTTTGCCTTCAATCGTACTTCCGGGTCCTTCCGGCTCACGCCAATTGGCCCCAGAGGTAAATTTCCACCAACGCATGTGATTATCTAAGGGTACCGGGCCGTCACTCTTTTGAAAGACCAGCGAGCCGGCATCGAGGGTACCGGGAGGAGCGTCAGGATAATCTTTCGGATCGAAGGCCTTTTCTCCAAGCGTGACGTGACCGGTGGCCTCCACAAACTTTCGGAACTGGGCATTGGTGACCTCCGTCTCGTCCATCCAGAATCCCTTGACCCGCACGGTGTGAATCGGCGTTTCGTTAGGCTCTCCGTACATGGATCCCATTTGGAATTCACCACCGGGGATCCAAACCATACCCTCCGGCGTCTCCTCCGCAGGATTCGAGACCGCCGCTTTCCGGCCACAACCCGCCATCATCCCAACGGCAGCGACGGCGAGCGTGAAGTGGAGCATGCGTTTCATGACGCCCAGCTTGCTTCGGCCGTCGGCTTGGGGCAAGCACGCAAGTCATCATCCAAGAATCTCACCCGTTTTGAAGGTTGTTGACCGCCCGGAGGCGTGTGTAAACTCGCTGCATGAGTTCATTCATCTCCCGTCGTTCTTTTCTCGGAACCACTGCGGCCACCGCGGCCATCACTAGCACTGCCGCTAGTTTGCATCACCGGCTTCATGCCGCCGATGAGAGCGCCGGCTTGAAAGGCCGGGTCAATCACTCGGTGTGCAAGTGGTGCTATCCCAAGATCACTCTAGCAGATCTCTGTGTGGCCGGGAAAGAAATCGGCCTCACTTCCATCGATCTCCTGCAGCCGGAAGACTTTCCGACGATCAAAGAGCATGGCATGGCCTGTGCTATGGTTAGCAATCCCACAGTCGACGGGCCGGACGGCAAGAAGCTAGGCGGCATCACGCGTGCTTGGAATCGCGTGGAGCATCATGACAAACTCGTCGAAGCCTATGAGTCTCACATCAACGCCGTTTCCGAAGCCGGTCACAAGCATCTGATCTGTTTCTCCGGTAACCGCGATGGACTGGATGACGAGCTGGGAATTGAGAATTGCGCCAAAGGCTTGAAGCGTATTATGAAGCTCGCGGAGGAGAAGAATGTGGTGGTGACCATGGAGCTTCTGAATAGCAAGGTGAATCATCCGGACTATCAATGCGACCATACCAACTGGGGTGTGGAACTCGCCAAGAAAATCGGCTCTGAAAACTTCAAACTCCTCTACGATATCTATCACATGCAGATCATGGAGGGTGATGTCATCGCGACCATTCGCACCAATCACCCCTATTTCTCACACTACCACACCGGTGGTGTTCCCGGCCGCAATGAGATCGATGAATCGCAGGAACTCTACTACCCGGCCATCATGCAGGCGGTGGTGGCGACCGGCTTCAAGGGCCACGTGGCCCAGGAGTTCATTCCCAAGCGGGAAGACAAGATTGCCTCGCTCAAGCAAGGCGTCGAGATCTGCGACGTGTAGCGGACGAGCCTATCGTCGAACACCTTTGGCATAGCCTTCGTCGTCGCGGCAAAGCGTCAAGAGACGAATGAGTTCGTGGTCAGATTCGACGAACCTCAGATGTTAATTTCACCCTGTGATCGCAGAATTTGGCCGAAAATGGCCGAATTGTGATCGTAGGATAAGGGACAAACGTCCTTGCCTTGCCGATCCGAAGGATCGCGCAGCGATGGCTCTCCGAGCCGTCCGGCTGAAGGCGCTTTCGTTAGGGAGCGCGGGTTCGTTTTGTGAAGAGCGGTCAACGGGTCCAATCTTCTAGCACAGCCACGTCCTGCCTGTTGGCTGCCATGCCCTGAGACAGGCACCAAAAGTGTGAGTTTCTCTGTCCAAAAGATCAACAACCGACTCAATCAATCACTGCGGTTCTGAGATCACGCATGACACGAAGATCTCCCCAATCGCCACCCCTCAACCGCCTTGCGCCCTTCTTCCGTTTGTCTCCAAACCACTCACGCCGCTTCTCAAAGATCCCCTCCACAAACGCTTCGCTTCCTAACACCAACCCCGCAGAAAAATAACACACCCGGCAACGCAGCAGGACCGGCAGACCTAGCTCCCCGCCTTGTTCTTCCACCGCCCTCACATCACGCTCACCAATCCGCCGCTTGGGCCGCCCGTGCGAATCCACCACACGCTCACTCCCCATCCCATAAAGCAATCTCCGGTATGCACGCGAAGCTACCCGCCAATCCTTTTCGCCAATCGCCACCTTCAACCCCTCACGGCTTCGCTTCCGTCCCACCACCGCTTCTCCATACCCGCACCATCGATAATCCTTCGGGTCCTTCACGATGCCCGCCCGCACCGCGTTCAGATCAATGTAAGCCGCCACCGTCCGCAACGCTTCCGGTGTGTTCTCAACCAGCACACTCTTAAACCGGTCCGCCCAGAAGCGCCCAAAGGTCTTCCTGCTCTTATTCCAATAAGCCGCAAACCGCTGCTTCACGATCTTCACAAAAGCCGACACATCATGCATCCGCCGTTCATGCCGCGCCCGCTCCCCTTCATAAAGCGCCAAAGCCCTTTCACGAACGGCCACCTCTTCATGCTCGCAAGCCGCCAAGAGCCCACGCAAATAAACCACCTCTTCTTTCCCATAAAGCGCTCCCACACGTTTAAGAATAACTTCATCCGAAAGCTCCGCCGGCGCATCCCCCGGAACAAACAACAACGTGTGCATGTGGTTGTCCAACACCGCATAAGTCAATACCTCACACCCCGTATAAAGCACTGCCTGCCGCATCAGCTCCACCAACTTCTCCTTGTCTGCCGCCTCCAAATCAAACCGCCCCCGACCACACCGGTCGATAACGTGATAAACCGCGTTCTCTCCGTCGACCTTGATTCGTGATTCTCTCATAGCGCGAACTTTGACCTTGATTCTCGGCAAGGTCAATACAATAATTAATGTGTCCCTTATGTCCCTCTTCTCGGCGAAGCTAACAAAGTAGAATTATTTAGTCGATCTCGGTTAAACTTTCGATGAAATGGCAGGGTTCCGGTAGACCCAAGGCGAATCCACTCCACTGATCCCTTTCCACTGATCCCTCTCTGTGCCTTTGTGCCTGATCCCTTTGTGCCAGGAGCGCAGCTCCGAATTAAATTCTGAATGTTTGATGTTCTCATATTCACTTTTTGAAGGAACCAACGTGCGAAGAGACAAAGGTGTCCCAGCTTCTAGTGATAATGCAAGATGGCTTTACCATTCAATTATCCGTGAAATCCGCGTGATCCGTGGTTTGTGATCACTGCTTGGCGAACCACACCCAAGCTCTCTCACGATCACCCACTCATTACCTCGCTCCGCAGATCACGCATCACTCGCAGCTCTCCCCATTCCCCACCCTTCAACCGCCTCGCGCCTTTCTTCCGTTTCTCTCCAAACCACTCCCGCCGCTTCTGAAAAATCCCCTCCACAAACGCCTCGCTTCCTAACACCAACCCAGCAGAAAAATAACGCACCCGACAACGCAGCAGGGCTGGCAGACCTAGCTCCCCGTCTTGTTCTTCCACCGCCCTCACATCACGCTCACCAATCCGCCGCTTGGGCCGCCCGCGCGCATCCACCGCACGCTCACTCCCCATTCCATAAAGCAATTTCCGATACGCACGCGAAGCCACCCGCCAATCCTTTTCACCAATCGCCATCTTCAAACCCTCACGGCTTCGCTTCCGGCCCGCCACTGCTTCCCCATACCCGCACCATCGATAATCCTTCGGATCTTTCACAATCCCCGCCCGCACCGCATTCAAGTCGATATAAGCCGCCACCGTCCGCAACGCTTCCGGTGTGTTTTCAACGAGCACACTCTTAAACCGGTCCGCCCAGAACCGCCCAAAGGTATTCCGGCTCTTATTCCAATAAGCCGCAAAAAGCGCTGCTTCACGATCTTCACAAAGGCCGACACATCATGCATCCGCCGCTCATGCCGCGCCCGCTCCCCTTCATAAAGCGCCAAAGCCCGTTCACGAACGACCACCTCATCATGCTCACAAGCCGCCAACAGCCCACGCAAATAAGCCACCTCTTCTTTCCCATAAAGCGCCCCCACGCGTTTCAAGAACACCTCATCCGATAGCGCCGCTGGCGAATCCCCCGGCACAAACACCAACGTGTGCATATGATTATCCAACACCGCATAAGTCAATACCTCACACCCCGTATAAAGCACCGCCTGCCGCATCAACGCCACCAACGTCTCCTTATCCGCCGCCTCCAAATCAAACCGCCCCCGCCCACACCGGTCGATGACGTGATAAACAGCGTTCTCCCCGTCGACTTTGATTCGTGATAACTTACCACCCTATTGCACTTCGAGGGTTAACCTACACTGCCTGAAAAGTGGCTAACAAGAACGCTTACGCGAATGAGTTGCCCTCTCTTGGTTGTAATCGTATTCTTAGCTGGCGGCGTGCCGGCTGCCATAGGCGTGAATTACCTTGTGTGGTTCGGCCTAATTCCTTCTTCAAAAAGCAGTGTGCTATTTTTAACCCGTGTGAGCTATTTTTTTAATCGCCACCAACATAACACTGTCTATGGGATCACTATGTCCCCAGATAGCTCTAAATAGAATCGCGCTGAGTTCACATATTGATATTCTCTAATAACCGCTTCCCCGTTATTTTCAACACACTCAATATTAAACGTCATTGCAATTGAATCGTTACTCTCGCGCTCCAATTTGGCGCTCATGGTAGCCATTACCAACTCACTGTCACCGAATTTTACGCCATGATTATCGGTGGCAATGTCAGCCAACTGCGTAACATCGATAATTTTTTTATCCTTATTAAGACATACAACCTGTGACCATCGTTTCTTATCGATTACAAAAAACTCAACAGCATTACCATCTTTGGTATCAAACTTATAGTAGACAGCTGGCCGTGTATAAACCGGCTTAGGCTCCTCGTTATTTAGTTCAATACTAAATACCCCTACTGAGAACAACGCAAAACATAAAAAAACAATAAAACGCTTCATAAATTATAGACTAATTCCCGATCAAATAACGACACAGCTTTAAGGCTTGCAGCAAGGGCTGGATTGATTATCCTCTTTCCACTCATCATATAATCGATTCCCTTCTTGGAGTATCGTAACGTTGTGCACTGGCCATGCGGGGCTTTTCCTCGAGTTCTTGTAAAGCAAAAAACAATAGTCTCTATTAGAGTCACCACCATTCCGAGGATTACTATTAACCCCAAAAAGAATAGCAGCGTAAATAGACGCCTCACCGCTGCTAGATCCATTATGGTCAGCAACAATTGCGTGCACTTTCTGCCCTGTTTTCACATTTACAATCGTAGCAAAATCACCATAACGCACTCCACTTGACGTGTCAGCAGTATTTTTGACGACGTAAGGCACAAATCGCGCATCTACATACCGAGCGGTATCATCGTGATTCTTTGTAGTATCTTGTAAGGGTGTTTGACCAAAATAGAGTCCCGGATACGGATCATCAGCGCCCTGGATCAGTGGATTGCCTTTATTCCAATCTGATGTACCAGCTTTATCGGTTACTACCCCATACCAGTTACCAGGACCACCAGCATTGTCGGTATAATCTAACCCTGTGTTGTTTGGACCATAAGCATTTGCTGCGCCGTCAGCGTCAACATGGAGTTTCTGGTCTCTCCTTTCTACAGCATCTACAAGCCCAAGAATATCAATTCTATTTGTCGGTTGGTTTGAAACGAAGGCGTACAAATTAAACCCACCCTTTTCTCCAATAGGATCTTTTGCCGACCAACGACCGTTCGTCGGCGAGTAGTACCGAAAGCCATAAAAATATGAGCCAAGTTCCTCATCATATATCTTGGTGCTATACAGAAAGCGATTGGCATTTGATTTATCTAGATTCTTTGGAATCCCAAATGCACTGTATGAATAGGTAAAGCATTCCTTCGACTTTGGCGATGAAATTTGAGCCACATTTCCATTGGCATCATAATGATAAAACCAATTGGTTGCTCGCCGATCATCTGAAAAGAAAGAAAGTCCTCCAGATCCACCGGCACCTCCAAGTGTTCCACTTATATCTCTACCCCAAGTAAATGATTTCAGCCGTTTTCCGTTCGGACGGAAAGTGTTTACGAGGCTCCAACCATCGTATAAATACCGTTCATCAATATTGTCATTGGTCCAGCGGGCGATTCGGCGGCTTCGGTGATCGTAAGTGTAACAGGCTCGCAGTGCGCCCCGTTCTCGCACTTCAACTAACCGGTTTTCAGCGTCCCAAGTGTATTCTTGATTGCCTTTCGAAAGTTGGTTACCATCGACGTCGTGCCTCACAGCTTGGATGCCGTCGTGATCCCAGATGCTGGTGTATTGGTTGAGCGAATTGGTGTCGTAGAGAGCGAAGTCGCCGTTGCCTTTGCCTATAGAAGTTCGGTTGCCGATCTTATCGTAGTGGTAGGATTCAGAATTCGGATCCTGGGGATTGGCGTCACGGATGGATTTGGTTAGGCCGCCGGTGTCTTCGTGATAGTGGAAGGCATCAGTGTAGGAAGGACTCAGGATACCAGATTCAGGATTCAGGGTCGTGGTGGTGCGCTCGGTTCGCTGGCCGTCTTGGTTGTACCGATAAGCGTAGTGGGAAATGAGCTGGTTGTTTGGGCCGGCTTGATTAATGACATCGGTGGTGGTGTCTCTTCCCGGTTCATATTGGTACTGGGTGTGCTTGATACCATCTGCGGTGACTGATTGGAGACGGTCGGTGGTGGACATGGACTCGAACTTGTAGACGAAATCGTAGCCTTGGGAGCTGACGCGATCAAGGCGGTTGGCTTGGTCGTAGCCGTAGGTGACGGCGTAGTCTTGGGTGGGGTTTGCGGGAGTGCCGATTTGGAAGCCGGTGGGGCGGTTTAATTCGTCTTGGTTGTAGATAAGGGTTTTAGATTCATTGTAGAGGGGAGAAATGGTACGGTTGTTTGGATTCGGCGGCGACTGAAAGTCACCGCTACGGGTTTCTGACAGGAGAACGGTGGGTTGATCGGGGCGGTAGGCATAAGTGAGAAGGCCGCCGGCGTCGCGGACGGTTTGTTTCTGCCCCAAGCGGGTGTAGGTGAAATGGACGTCGGGCGTGTTGTCGCTGTAATCGATGTGAGTGAGGTTGTTGGCGTCGTCGTAGTGATAGGTGGTTTGGACGCCTCTTGCCCAGGTGCGTGTTTCTAGCTTTCTTCCTGGAGTGTAAGTGTAATGCACCCGTCGGCCGTGGGCGTCTTGTTTGAATTGCAGTTGGCCGCGAACATTGTAGAACCATCGGGTGGTGGCGGGTTTGTTGAGATGGCTGTACCAAGTGGTCATGTGGGTGCGCTCGCCACGACCGTTGTAGCCCCATTGGACGTCGGTCGTGTGATAGCCGTGGGTTTTGTGTAGGGTGCCGTTGGCGTTGTAGACTTGGTGGATTTGGCCGCCGCTTGGTTTGACTGTCGTGATGACTTGGCCGAGGGCGTCATAGCGGTAGATCGTGTCTAACGTCCTGTTGGTACTAGATCTTGTTTCAGGGTTGGGGGCGCTGACTTTCCAGCGTCTTCCCTGGTCGTCGTAGTGATAGGCGGTGGTGCCAGTGCGGCTATCGGTGATTGTGAGAAGACGGCCATAGGCATCATGGTCTTGCGCTTTCCATGAAATCAGCACGCCGTTCTTGGCATAGCGGCTGGTTTGTTTGAAATGGCCATTCTCATAGGATTGGACCGTGTAGGCGCCTGAGGGATCGGTATTGGTAATCATCCAGCTTCCGGGAGCGTCTCCTTCTTCGCGGACGCTGGTGCTGAGTTGATGGTATTGCCAGGACCAGGTTTGATCTCTGGTTAGGGATGTCTCCTGGATAGATGTCGTGATGGGACCGGTTTCGGTATATACCTTGTTCTCAGTGCGGCGGAAGGCTTCTCCGTCGCGTTGGATCACGGAGTGATCCACGACACTGATCCGATCTACTTCGTAGTCAATGTGATTAGGGGCTTCGTCAGGATTGATATCGAGATCGATGGCAGTCGTACTGCGTTCGCCCTCTTCGTTGTAGGCGTAACGCGTCGTGACGCCGTCGGGATCGATATGGCGGATCAATTGACCGTCTTCGTTGTAATCGTAAATCTCACTCACGGCATGGCGGCTGCCGTAGGCGTGAATGACCTTGGTGGTTTGGCCTAATAAGTCTTTGTAAGTCCGCGTGCGACGAATGTCGAATAGATTGGCCACACTGGCGCTTTCTTCGAAATAGCCGATCTCATCGGCACCTTGGCTGTAATCTATCCGGCCATTGAGTGTTCGCGGATCTGGCTGCATACTGAAGGGATCGCTTGACGCGTAAGTCATTTGCCGTTTCAGCTTGCCATTTGCATCATAGCGACGGTGTTGAATGCGATGCCGGTTGTCGTGGCCGCTTTTCGGGTAACTGGTCAACTCGATGCGGCCGCCGTCCGGAAGCATGACTGTTTTCGATTCGGTCCTTAGTCCGGAGGCATTTGTGTTCGAGACTAACCTGCCCGCCAAATCATAATGGGAAGTCGTTGGTGCCAACTGGGGGCTCTCACCAGGATCGATCAGATTCGTTGTCTTCAATCTAAGGTCGTTTCCGTTCAGGTGATAAGTCTCATCAGATCGTACGGATGTCAGGGTATTGTCTGGCGACATTGGTGGTTTGTAGCCGCTTTGAGTGCGAATAACGCGGCCTAACAAATCGTATTCATGACGAGTGGTCGCGCCCTTTCCGTCCGTTTGCCATTCAAGACCACAACAGTTATAGGAGCGGGTGGTGATCTCACCGCTTATATGATCGAGCGTGGCCACGGCGCGGAAGCGTTCATCTAACCCACTCGGATCGACTGATTGATGTTGCGTGAGAATGCCGGAGGCTCCATCGATTCTCTTGTTTTCAAGAATGGTCCCAGACCGGTGACGAATAGTCGTGTGTCTATCATTTAGATTACCATTTGAGTGGAAACGCTCTTTGCTAGTGACTAATGTGCGATCTTGTTCTGTGTATTGGTATCGCGTTTCCGATCCGTCCGCAGCTGTTTGGCGCAGCATTCTCCGGTCTCCAGCTTGATAAATCGATTCCGTTCTCCGGTTGGAGAGATCGTTTGCAGCAGCATTTTCATTGACGACTTTGATCTCTACGAGCTTGCGATCCTTGCCGAAATCGTCGCGGTCCCATTGTTTGTAAGAAACATCCACGACACGGCCATTGAGATAATGGGTACGTTTCTCTTGATACTCTGGGCCGTCATACTCGATTTTTTCCGATTCGTACCCTTCCGCATGACCCGGTTCGCTGACCGGTAGAGGTGCGTTGTTGGCAGGGCGGTAGATATTGGTCTCACGACCCTGGGTGTCATAGGTGTAATACTCCCACCCTCCGTCAGCCCATTGAATACTCTTCACGCGGCCAACGACGGGAAAATCACCAGCTTCTCTTCCGTAATAATCTATCTTTACGGTTAACGCTTCATTGTCAGGATCAACCACGCGCATGACCTTACGTTCGCCAAAGTCGAAGCGGCGGAACGTTTCGCGTTGTTTGCTGTCTAATTCAATCCGGCCTGTATCCGAATTCCAATGATGGACGGTATGCGTCTTGGTGTAGTCTCCGCGTTCGGCCGCATCGGGATCGTCAATGACAAGACGCTTCAATCGCAGGGGTTGTGCCAGGTGACTTCCTGGCGCGCCTTGATAGAGCTCCCACGTTTCACGGCCTTGGGCTTTGTTTGCGAAATAACGGTATTCGTGAATCGATTTACGGCCATCTTCCGTTTTCTCCAGGATGAGTCGACGATTGTTTGCATGAATAACCGGATGATCAGGATTACGGACGGTAACGATCGTATAGGGCTCACCGCTTGGGATATGATCCTCGCTAACCTGGTTCAATGTGTATTTGCGGATCTCGTAGCCTCCTTCGATATCGTTAAACGTGACGAATCTGGTATCGGTTTTGGCCCAAGAAATGACTTTCTTCGCCTTCTGAGATGATATTCGCCGTGAGCCAACGGTTGTGGGGAAGTCATAGCCGACTTCGATGCCTTGATTGTCGATACTAAGAGATTCTCGGGAGTAAGAGTGCTGGGTAAGACTGCGTTCGTGTGCGCCAACGTTATGCCTCCTCCTCCCGAAATCACTAGTTCCGAGTCCTATGTTGAACCTGACACTCCCCAAGCTGATATCAACACAGTCAGGGTCACTTGGGCCACTAACATAGCAGAATAGGCAATGATCGTCCAATGCCTCCTCAGCAGCTTCGTCAGATCCAAGATTTCCCCCTCCAATGCTACTGTTGCTACTGATTACCTGACCGTCGCTGCCCGATGTGGTCTTCAAAAGAACAGAGTTCTCGACACTACCATTCGTATGATCGGCAGCCCAAATGTAAATAAAAGCGACCTGTCCGGTCGTGGAGATCACATAGTCCGTACTTGATGTCCAATTCGAGCTGCCTGTGCCAATCGACTGATTGGTCATGTATTCATAGACATATGGGTAGTTCCAGTCATTGTAGACCCAAATCTTCCATTCCGTGTAACTACTCCAAGATACGTCAATGAAATGATAATTACTGCCGTAAGGAGAAATACTAACCTGCAATCCATTGTTAGGCCCAGTCCACGATAAGACGGCTGCGCTTTCAGCTGCTTCTGTTCCGACCAAAGGATCGGTTCCAGCCTCATATTCATCACCGTCATTCACTCCATCACCATCAGTATCTGCCGCATTGACGTTGGAGCCGAGGACGAACTCTTCCACATTGGTGAGGCCATCTGAATCGGGATCGCCATCGCGAGCCAAGTCCTGACCAGCCTCCCAATCATCCGGCAAGCCGTCGCAGTCCGCATCGCTGAAGGCAATGGCATCGCGGCTCACTTGGATATCGTCGATATAAAGCGGGGATCGGCTTTGACCAACGAACTCGATCTTTTCCAAGGACTCCGCCCGGTCGGCCATGGCGAGGTTGGCGCGGAAGATGTGGCCGTCGATGGCGATGTCCCAAAGGCCGTTTTCGAAATCTTGGCGGAAGGAGAGACGGATCCAGTTGGTGGCGTTGCCGTTCTCGTCGAGATCGAATTGGGCACCGGTGGGGAGCCATTCGTTGGATTCGGGGCCGTCGTAGATGTGGAGCTCGCCCTGATCATCGATCTTGAAGAAGCCGGTTAGGCTGCCTTCGACATCCGTTACTTGATCACCGATTTCCGAAGCGGCGCCGGGGCGGATGTACATGTCCGTGTGGACGACTCTGTCAGGGGGATCGCCTCCGCCTAGATTGGCGTCAATGCTGAGCTGGACGATGCCGTGGGGGCGTGAGGGCAGGACTTTCAGCCCCGTGGAGCCTTCGCGCCCTTCGTTGGCCGTGACTTCCGCCTGGCCGCGGATGACGGCGAAGCCTTGTTGACCGTGGATGTTTCCGGGTTGGAAGCCGTCGGCTTCCTCGAAGGTGGCCTGAAAGGGTAACGGCTATTGAGCTTGAAGTGAAGCGTTAGGCGACAGCCCCCCTCCTAACGTAAAGAGTAAGCTGGCGAGGGCACTGAACCGGAGCGTGACAGTAGCGTTGATTTTCATAAGCATGTTGAGAATCAGGTAGATATACTGCATGAGCAGCGCCCGCCTCCCAACGGATGCTTCCCGAAATCGTCTGATTCCACTGTCGCGCTAGCAGTGAAGCAAGTATGGCGGTGTTAGTCAAGAGGATTTTTCAAAAAATGTAGGGGCTAGTATTTTCGCGTATTGTTGTGGGCGAATGTGGGGCAGGCAAGTAGTCTACTTGAGCGCCACCATTGATCAAATGTACCGTATTTCCTCCGATGTGCTGGATTACCTGCCCACGATGCCGCAGCGCGATTTTGCACCCCATCACTGACAGGCCAGATCCTCGGCCTCGGGGACATTGGGCCAACTCCAAGGACGCGCTTGTTTGAGTACGAGCTTGTCGTCTTTCGTGATCTTGAATTCCACGTCCAAGGCGAAATCCACCAATTGGTAGAGATCTTCGAAGTGGTTGTGGGCTTCCTTGAGGGCATCAACGAGACTCTCAATCTGTGAATCACTCAAGACCGTCGCGCCGTTGGCCACTCGGTTCGAATTTCGAGCATATTGAATCTCCAAATCCCCACCGAAGAACCAAGCGAGGAATTCGTCAGGGATAGATTCGTCTTCCGGATTGGTCACGAGATCCTCGCCAACCTGCACGTTCACATAATAACCCTCAAACCTGGGATCGAAGATATTGCGTGTGACGGCTACACCATTCGCCTTCTCATCCTCAAAGTTTGGATGGACGAGCACGCCCATGAAGACGGAGAAATGGTCGATGCGATAGAAATCCCGTTCTTCGAAAGCACGAAACGTCCAGAGGCTTGCCCAGACCTGACGCATGCTTTTGATGATATGCCCTTCATCGAGATGCTGGGTGTAGGAATTGTAGAGTCCTGCGCCATTAAATCCCTCGACGTCTTCATTGTTGGTACTGGAGCGGCAGCGCAACGTCGTGCCTTCAGGAAACGACGCGTGCATTTCTTGCAAGGCTTCTAACATCCATTCCGGGGCTTCGCCTGCCCTGATCTCTTCGCGAAAAGCCGACAACGCTTGCCGCCTCTTTTCGGGATCCGCCTGAAAGGCATCTTGATCCAGTATCTCCCTCGCTCTCTCGTAAAAGCCGTTGTGCATCATATAGGCGTCATAAAAGTAGAATGGTACGGCGAATCCGTGTGGAACCATGTCATCCGATAAAACAATCCGCAATTCGGCCACATTTGCAGCTTTGGCTCCAAAGGCGATTGCATCCTCAAACACAATATCCTCAAGTGGCGTGATCTCTAAAATGGAGAGGTCGGACGGCGGAGAAGTGATTTTTGACGGCCTAATGGCCTCCAAATGTGCCTCAGCTTCCTCTTGCGTCGCACGAGTCATCGTATGGCCATCAGCAGTCACTTCATAACGCACATATTCACCAATCAAGGGCGCGATCGCAGGATCGGCGGCGGCGTTCTCAATAAAGGCGTTCGGAATTTCATTCTGCTGCGCTCGCAGATTGACATGAGAAAGGGGCGTCTGCGGCACTTCCGTGATCACTCCCGCTGTCAGGTTGATATCATTGGGAATGGTCTTAAAAATCACGATATCTCGCGCCGAATAAGTCTCCGAGGATTGAGCCACTTTAAGCCGGCCGTAGCCAATCCCAGTGTTCAGTGCATTAAACGTCTGTTCTCCATAAAGCTCCGCTGCCGTGATCCGCCGCACATTCGAATCTAAATAGGATGACAAATCCCTTTCGTAAGCACTCTCTTGCGTCTGCCCTGTCGGAAAATAATAAATCGATTCCGTATCAATCCGCACCTGATCAATAATGAGATTGTAAGCCAACTCAACATACTGAAAGGGCACGGAATCCGTAGGCCAGAATGAAACGGCGTAAATTCTTGTGGCCTCACCGTCGAGCGTCGACCGGTCGTGGGCAACCAGACTACCGGCCAGGTATTTTCTATTTTTCTGAATAAAGTACGTTTCGTTATTGAAGTTGGATGTGTCTCGGCGCAAGACGGAAGAAGTAAAGCAATCGTGATAGGGATGCCTCGTACTGTTCAAAAAATAGAGAAGCGGATCTTTTTTATCGACGTCGACAACGAGGAACTTCACTTCGCGAACACCCAGCGCCCCGGGGACGTTGTCGCGTCGCGCCAAAGCGTCAAACTCATCATGACTTTTGATCAATAGCTTTCCATCAGACGATGGCAGAATGTCGTCGCCATCCATCGCATCGAAGTATTGGGGATAACGCAATTCAAACCAATCATCCACACCATCACTATCCAAATCGCGGCCATATGCCAAAGCCACCTGCTCCACCCGATAATACCCTTGCTTTCCCCCTGGCACCGCGTGTTCGAGGGGTGCGTTCTGAAAAATACTCTTGGCATACACCACGTCCACCGGTTCGAAATGCCGAAGATCGGCGCTGTGCCAGAGCACGTAGTAATGCCGGGAATCAAAAGGAAGAGAAATGCTCGTAGCCGAGGTCTTAGAGTCAAAAGAATAATCCGGAACGACACTCAGCTGACCGGGGGCCATTCCAACAAAAATAGACCAGACTAACAGTCCGCCTATCAGTTTCTTGCGGAAACTAAAGTGATGAGCAAGCTCGTAGCGGAACTTGTGAAAGTTCCGGGCTCCGTGCGCCGATCGAGGGGAAGTCTCACGACTTCTTCTACATGCTCGTAACAAAAGCTTTCCACGTTGACCTGCGCCTACAATATTTGGAGCGGAACGCATTCCCTCGAAATCAACATCGTTGACAGGGCGTTGATTCCTGATTCGTGAGCATTTCATCATGACGTCGGGTGGAGTCTCATTAGCATAGAACACTGGCCTTCGATGCAGTGTAAGGCCGTTCACATCAGCCTGTCCACACACGCGAGAACACCCGCTCCTATAAAAGTTCGAGCCACAGGTTTGATCTCCCAATTCTCCGAAACGGAGCGCCAAGACTCACGCGCGGCCCACGATGCGAGCCTTGGTGAAGTCGTAAGGGGTCATTTCCACGCTGACGCGGTCTCCCGCTTGGAAAGTAGGGGGAGCATCCCGGAGTCCGCGGGCAAGGTGACCCACAATCTCTTTCCCGTTGGGTAGAGCGATGGCGTAGGTGACGCCACTTAGGGGACGAATCACCATTGTCTCAGTTTTGATAGGCGTTTCGGACGGCATGGGACGGGGAAACGGTACAAAGATGACAAACTTTTTCAAAATCTATTAACATTCCGATTATTTCCACTTGCGACTCTCACGATTAAAAATAATAATAACCATGCTTCTCAACTTTGAAATGAAAAACATATATATTAAGTATTAGCATATAATTCGCCAAGTATTGACAATTAACATCCCTTAATCAAATGGCCGCCCCCTCCTCTGTCGACATCTGTTGGATTGCCCACACTACCGGTGTCCCCTTTCAGGAAGATCTTCTGACCTTGCGCGATCTTAGCGCACAAAGTTCGTCAAGCTTCGCTCTCGCCCTCGCAGGCAAACCTAATGGATCCCTTCCGCAGTTCACTGAGAATGTAGACGTCATCGAGATGGGGGAACCTGGATTCTGTTGGGATCTCACCAAAGCTCCCGACCCATTGAGCGACGAAGCCATGGCGAAGTTCATTTCTATTGTGGAACGTTGGCAGGTGGACGCCACGGAGGCGCAGGAAGCCAATCTTCTACAGGAACTGATTCATCTCATTATCGATTGCGGACCCAGTTTCCGGCCAAACTTGCTGTGGCATCAGCCTGAGGTCATCCGCGCGATGATGGCCTGCCATGAAAAGCGGCAATTCGGGGTGTCCGTGACGGACATGATCTTGATCGCCAACGAACTCATGGAGGTGCTGATCAAGACGGCTCGGATGGTTGATAGCCTTCCCCTAGCGCGCGTTTACCACGGCGTACGGGGAACTTACTGCGGTTTCATCGCCTGTATCGCTGCGGAACGTAACGACGCCACTTTGGTGTACTCTGATAGTCTCGGACACAGCGATGACATGGCGCCCTTCTGGTTGAAAGCACTTCCTCATCACTGGCACGGTTCCCTTTCTCATTCACGCATCTACCAAATGGCGGGACGCCACGCTTTGCGCTTAGCTCGTCAGTTAGTGATGGAACGAGCTGAGAGAATTCTCGTTCCGTTCATGAATCGAGAGATTCATGGTCCAGATTCCGAGAAAGTGACCATGTTAGCTCCTGGTCTCACCACCGAGAGGACTCTCGCGAAACCTCGCGTCGAACAGGCGGAACGCCTCACGGCAGGTTGGCTGATGACAACGATCAATCTGGAAGCGTTAGACCGATTGGCAGAGGTCGTCGAGCCGCTACCGGAATTCAGTGAAGCGTTTTCGATCCGCATCATTGAAGCCGCACCTCATCAACGAAACTGGGTGTGCGATATGGAGCAGTGGCTCACCAAACATCCCCGAACAGCGGCCATCTTGAACGGCGTGGTTCCTTATCAATTAGCCGAAATCGAAGCGTTGGACGTCCTCGTGCACTTGCCCATGGGAACAGACACCGAACTCGAGCAGGAAAGTGGGGAACAAGCGGCCTGGGTCGTGCTGCAAGGACTGAGCGTGGGTGTGCCGATCATTGGCACCACGAGCTTGAAAAGCTTTCTCAATAGCGGAAGTGGTGAAGTCGGCATCTGCGTACCCGCCGATGAACCCGCCAAAGCCGGCGACGCTATTCGCCGCTTCGTCGCTGAACCCAAGCTGCGCGAACTCTTGAGCCGCACCGCCCTGGAGGCGACCGGCACGATCTTCTCAAGAACGCAAGCAGCGGCGACGCAACAAGCGGTCTATGATGAAATTCTTTCTCAGCCGGTAAACCGTTTGGCGAGACTCACCAAGTCACCATCGACTGCGCCTGCGGAGGCTTAAAGGAGCTTGCTCGTGATAGCGGTGCCTTTTAGGCGCCGCCGAAACCAGCAAGAATTCGGCGGACCTAAAAGGCACCGCTACGGAGAAGCGCTCTCTTGGTCACCGACTTCATTCAGGGATTGGCGTCTCGCCGCCGCTCTCTCCCCAATGCTAATAAATCTCTTCGACGACCATAATGGAACTGATCTCATGATGGGAGAACGTGTCGCTTCCAATCCGCAACATCAGCGGTTTCTTCACATCGATGTTAGATTCCGGCTCGTTTGGCAAAGTGAGCAAGCCCACAAGTTCCGTATCTTCCAATCCCTGAAGGCGCACGGAAACACGCCGTAGTAAAGGGAGACCGTAGGCCGCTCTTAACTTCGCCACACGATTCAAGCGTTCTTGCTTCCAACGCTCATATCCTGAGTCGTCTTGATGGGAGAAATCAATTTGCAGCTGGGAATCCCCGCTTGTGAGCAACGGTTCCTCCCATGATTGGAAGGCTTCTTCAGGGGCTTCGGTATCCGTCTTTTTAAAGTCGAGTTCTAGCTGCATGAGCGCACTGTTCAAAGAAGGGCGACGTTGTCACCATCTTGATCCGAGATTCAAGTTCGAGACCATACCGGAAAAAACGATTCACTCCATAGAAAAAACAGCCATCCCTCATCGAGGAATGGCTGCTAGAAAGACAACCCGTTGGAAGAACGGAATTCAGTCTCGGCGGCGACGGAACCCTAACAAGAAAGCACCACCGACAAGCAGCAGGGTAGCACTGGGCTCTGGAATCGCGACCACTGTCACATTATCAAAAATCCCAAATGCATCCCCGAAGGGATCCGCAACGGAATTAAAGAGATCGGCATAAACCAATGAAAAACCGCCTCCGACATCCACCCCTGACAACGTACCGAAATCATAGCCATCGATATCGAAACTAGCAGACATCGCATCGGTGTCTGCATCGATCGTCATCTTATGCCAGCCAAAGCCCAAGGTGCCGTCCGCATTGCCGTTCTGGCCCGGAAAAGCCGCCATGAGATTGGGATCCGAATTATTGAGACCGAGGCCGACCTGTTCGGCTTCATCGAGATAGAAACGAAAGTCACGGGCGGAGTCTCCATCACTGTCGCCAATGAGTACGGCTCCATCGAGGTAACCTTGGCCAACGGAGAACCCGACACCACCGCCGATAAACTCCGTCGTGCCATTGGAGGCAGCGTTACTGATATAAAAATCGAAACTGACCTGATACTGCCCGGTGTAGCTAGCACTGTTCGAATAAACGGCCACGCCGGTTGCAACAGGTCCCGAGATGTTCGCAGCGATCCTCAGTCCTACGGTATCGCTACCGCCAGGAGGCGCTGCAATACCCGCTGCTGAATAATCGTATCCAAAGTCGATGGAGTGATCCGCACTTGTCGCCACATCGGCGAACCCTAGATCAGTATCGAGCCCTGATTGAAACAGGGTCGTTCCAGTAGCGGAGCTGGCCGCCAACATGATGGCAGCTAGGGTAGAGAGAACTGGCTTGGTCATGGGGCGTAATCTACGGGCATTGCGCGATCCGCAAAGTGATAATTCGCGGTTTATGATAGCGTTTCACACCCGTCTCAAAAGGATCCCAGCAAAGAGGAATGCCAGTGCGGCGATGTAGAATCCCGTCGAAACGGAACGGCGCGTGCGGATCGGTTGCAAGCCGTCACGCAATGACGTCGCTTGAAACGGCGTTAGCTTCTCCACGCTCTCCGGCACATCTGTCGCCAGCGCATATTCTCGGGGATACGCTTGATGATAATGCAAGACCTTGAGGAGATCGTTATCCTCATCCCTCAAGCGAAGTGTGAGTTTCTCGCGATTCCCGATTGGGACGACAGCTTCATAACGGCCCAAGCCAACTTCATTCACGGTCACCGAGATGGCCTTGCCATACTCATCCAGCGCCTGCGCATCCCAAGTGATCTTAGAAACGGGCACTCGGTTGGGATCCAGTCGCTTGATCGTCAGCTGCCAGTTTTGATGATCGATCTCCGACATCACCTGCATCCCTTCCGCGTCGGCCTTCCTAACAATCACACGCAACGCCTGCGCCCAGAATTTGCCGCACTCTTCCCATGCCAGCCATTCACCACCCCAGAGATCAGTGAGGTCCGAGGTGTAGGCCAATCCGTGGCCGAGACCATAACGTCCCACAGCCAGGAGCGGATCGCCGGTCTCCGCTCCCAGTACCACTTGTGAAGTAGGCTTGGGCTCCGTCATGACGTAACCTAACGTGAAAGGTAAGTCGTCTTCTGTGTAGCCCGCCAGCATGGGATGATCCGCCACCACGATGGTAGCGTAGAGATCCTCTTTGATCGCGGATTTGGAAGCTTGCATCGTCTCCTTGGTAAAGATCTGCGGAACGGTCGAGGGATCCATGGTTTCGTAATAGCGGCCTTTGCCAATCTCCGCGATTCCGGCCAGCAGTTCACGCGCGGCGCCTTCGCCCAGGGCCACCGCGGAAACCGTGATAGCGCTCTCTGTCATGGCTTGTGTCAGACCTTGAAAATCCGCGTCACCAGTCTGGCCATCGGTGAGAATAATCATGTGTTTGATCTTGGCCACGGCGTTGTCTAACATTTCCTTGCCCGTAACCATAGCCGGGTAGAGATCGGTTCCGCCGCTGGCATCAAGGGAATCAATAGACGCTTGGATGGCGTCCGCTTCGGATGCAGATCGGAGTTCCGAGACGATCTGCGGTTGGCTATCGAAACCGATGACGCCGATCTGATCTCGTGCGCCTAACAATTCCACAGTCGCCTTAGCCGCTTGCCGGGCAAGAGCGATGGGCACGCCTTGCATGGAGCCGGATTTGTCGATCACCAGCATCATGGCGAGTGATGGCTTCTCCTTCTCCTTCTCAAAACGCGAGATCAACGGCAGGACCTCTTCGACCGGTGTCTTGTAATACCCCCCCAAACCGAAGGAATTCTCAGAGCCTAGCATGGCCACCCCACCACCGAAATCGATGACATAGCGTTTCAGCAGTTCCATCTGCCGTGGGGTGAGATCAGTAGCCGAGATGTCCGCTAACATGATCGCATCAAACGCTAACAAACCCTCCATCGATTCCGGCAGGCCGCGGATGCCGCGCGTGTCCACCTCGATCTCTTGCTCCTTCATAGCGCGCGCGAAGTTGCGCATCTCGCGCGGCTTTTCATGAAGGACGAGCACACGCGGTTTACCCGTGACGCGCACCGTCACCTTGCCTTGATTGTTGAGCGGAAAGTGATCGTCTTCCGGCAGCAACTCGGCCGTCCATAAGCTATCACCCGGCGTGGTCATGGGCACATCGATCTCCGCTACGTTATCCCGGCCGGGCTCTAGGTGAATGTCCATTTGCCTAACAGCCACCCCTTTGTGAAGGATGCGCAGCTGCCCGCTCAGGGATTCATTGGCTGCCATGGTCACTTTCATTCGCACCACTTCGCCCTCGAAAGCATGGGGCGCGCTGCTCTCCATGGAGACGATCGCCGCCTCCGAATGACGGATTCCCTCCAATGGCCGCCAAACCACATCGATCTGCTCTTCTGCTAGAATCGCGATAGCGTCCTTCACTTCTTCGTGAGTTTCCTGACCGTCGGAGAACAAGACCACTCGCCGCGCTTTGCCGGAGGGAAACTCGAGACGGGTCGCTAACAATGCCTCCGCGAGACGCGACGCCGAACGGAACGCGTCATCCGCGATGCCTTCTTGCCAGCCTTTCAATACGGTTGCTAGCTGGGCAGGCTCATCAAAGGGTCTAACACCGTTTGCCACGGCGAAGAGGGCGTGCGAGTCACCGGAAGAAAGCGCCTCTGTAGCAGTCGTGACGTCTTCACAGGCCGCGATCGCCTCATCGAGATCCACTGATTCTGACACATCCACCAGAAACAACACGTGTAGATCCCGGCCTTCATCAAAGATCACCGGTCGGCAAAGCGCAAGCACGAGCAGCATCACGGCGATGACACGGCAAAGAAAGGATGCCCAACGCAGTCCCGCAGGCCGGTCGACTAACGATACGGCGAAGCCCACTGCGAGAACGACAATTGCCAAGAGCCAGATCAGAGGCTGAAAGAGCGTTAGTTGCATGCCGGATCTTTAACCAACTTTGCGTCGATGATAGAGTAAAGATTCCGCAACCACGACGGCGATGGCCAATAACGTCAACAACAAAGACAGCGACCAGCCGGTAGATATTTCGTCCGCTGTTTCGACGATCTCTTTGTTTCCCAACAAAGATTCCTGCCGGTTGAGAAGCGAAGCTCCCACCGACCATTTGCCTGAGGCGTTGTCTAACTGGTGAAATCCCAACGTGTTCACGGGGCCATAGCGTTTTCCCACAACGGCCTGCGTCGCATCGTCTGGCGGTGTCGCCATGGTGGTGTCCTCCTCACCCACGCCGGGCACCGGTACTTCTGAGGCCGGAGGATACGAGGCGATCAATTCCTCCTCACGCCCACTCAAGTAAGTCGCCGCTCCATGAATGAGTACAGGAAACCAAGCCGAGAAATAAAACTCTGCCGCTAACGGATCCATATTGACGATGATTGCCGCCTGGCCGTCGCGTTTCACTTGATAAATCAGCGGCACACCTTGATCAGATTCCACTAACATCAAGGCGTCTTCGGGCGCCTCCAGCTCACGCGCCCCCGCGAAGTTGATTGCCGTGGCGTCGAGGAATCGGAGTGCGGGGTGATCCGGGATCAACACGCGTGGCGCCGCGGCGTCGATGTCATCACCGAGATTCTGCCACCATGGCGATGAGCCATCGGGCTGGAAGATCAAAGCCATGGGCGCATCAGGCGTGGTGCTCTTTGTGAGAACGAGTTGCTCGTTCTCCTCAACCAATGTTAGGAGGCCGGAACCGGTGGAGAAGGCCAACACGGAGTTCTCGAAGAAATAGCGGTCCTCGGTCGCCACCTTCACACGAATCGGCGGTGATTGATGAGCAACGAGATAGGCGGTATTATCAGCGGTTAACGCATCAGTAAGTTCCAATTCAATCTCCCACGCCCCCGCCTCGGATTGCTCTAGCGTGAACACTTCCGGTGGATTGACGCCCGGGTTGATCGCGACTTCGATCAATTTGCCAATGACTTGGCTACCGGCGCGCCGCACGACCACATCGGCCCGGCGGGTATCAGTGAAGGAAGACGCTATTTGGAAATAAAGTCCTAGCCGGTCCTCGGCGCCCGGGAGCACTTGGAGATCAGCGGCCATAAATCCGGCGTTCTCGAGCGTCTCTCCCACTTTCATAATTTCCACGGACTCGGGAACTGCTCCCTCAGAAAAGGCGCCATCAGTGAGAAAGAGCACCCGATGAAACGATTCGTCCGTGGCGGGGGCCGAATCGTTCTCCGACTCCTTGGCGCGCTGCTGATCCATGGCACTGATCACATTTGGATCCAGTGGAAGCACCGTGGACCCGATCCGATCCACGGCATCTAACAATTGCCGCGGGTTGTCCGTTAGATAAGAATGGAACGTGATGTCATCGGCCACGCTGGCGACCGCTGCCCGTTGTTGACCGTTCAATGCTTGAATGAGGTCGCGCGCGCGATCTTTAGCCATCTCCAAGTGAGACACGCCTGCTGAGGCGTTCATGGAGGCAGATTGATCGATCAAAATGAAAAGATCTTTGCGTTCGTCACCTGCGCGTTCTGGATTGGTAAGCGCCAGCGCGATAGCGCTGAAGGCCAGGATCATGAGCAAGAGAGACCAGAAATCCCGCAAACGATTGAAGAGTGAGGAGGTGCGTTTCTCTTCGAAAACTTTCTGCCAAAGAAAGTAAGCCGTGGTGGGTTTGCGACGCGGTCGCACCTTGAGAAAATAGATCGCCGCAAGCGGGATCAGGCTGAGAAATGCCCAGAAATAAACCGGATTGAGAAACGTCACGCGACCAACCCTCCCCGCCTCAAAATGCTTTGAATGACGTCTTCAAAATTCACCTCCGTGGTCGTGGACACGAGCCCGATGCCACGCCGGGCGCAAGCTTGGCGCAGCTCGTCATTCCATGCCACCACCGCCGCTTCATACTGGCGCGCTTCTTTGGCCGTGATCGTCACCTTCTGCCTGGCCGCTGTTTCAACGCAATGCAACTCCACGTCGCCCTTCCAATCACATACTCTATCATTATCGTCCTGCGTCTGAATGCAGAAAACATCGTGCTTGTGCCAGTGCAGAAAACCTAACCCGTCATCAAATCCTTGCGGAAACAGAAAATCCGACAAGACGATGACCACGCCACGACGCCGATGCCGCGCTTGAAACTCCCGGCTACACGCCTTGAAATCGGTGTCCTTTCCAAAAGTCTCCATGTCCTCAAGCGCACGCAGAAAGGGCAACACATTTCCCCGCCCCCTGCAGGTCGCGAGCAACGGCCGCAACTTATCGGCCATGCTGTAGACACATAACTGATCCAAACAATGCAAGGCAATGTAACCCAATGCGGCTGCCAGTTGCCGCGCATGGAGCGACTTGCTCTCCATGGAATGACTTCCGTCTAACAAGATATAAATCGTGGTGTCTTCATCGATCTCAAAAAGCTTGATGATGAGCTCCTCAAAACGTGCGTAAATCCGCCAATCAATCGAACGAAAGTCATCCCCCAACGAATACTCCGCATAATCCGCAAAGGTGATGCCCGACCCTTTCTTGGTCGATTTGCGATCCGACTGCAACGAACCACCCAACACCTTTCGCGCTAACAAGTAGAGCGATTCGAGTCGGCGAATGAAGGCAGGATCGGTTAGCATTCCGCAGTTCAGATAGTGAGTTTTATGACAGAAATATAAACGACAGAAGAATTTACGAATCGAGGCTAACGTTATTGTTCAGGTCGCCATTGTTTGAGGACGCCTAACAAGATGATTTTTCTGTCAGATAACTCATCCCCGTGAAGGCCGCGTGCATTCTAACGAATTTGGTACTTAGCTACGGGGTCATTCGAAGGCTTGGCCGCCTTATCAATCACGACTCCGATAATTTGATCGGTGCGGATGCCTTCGGCTTCGCCTTCGAAAGAGAGGATGAGGCGATGCCGCATGGCAGGGATGGCGGTGGCGTCGATGTCTTCGGTGGCGACGTGATAACGGCCTTGGAGGAGGGCACGGGCGCGGCTGGCGGCGAGGATGGCTTGAGCGCCTCGCGGGCTGGAACCGTGGCGGACGTAGCTCTTGACGTCGCCCGGAGCATTGGGATCGGAGGGATGAGTGGCCCTCACAAGTCTCACCAAATAGTCTTGGACTTCTTTGGCGATGGGCACATCGCGAAGCGTGTTACCCATTCTTAAAATGTCATCGCCGTGGGCCACTGCGTTGATCTCAGGCGTCTCGTTGCCACCGGTACGATTGAGGATCTCCACAAAGTCGTCGTGCCCTGGCAATTCCACAAAGAGTTTGAAGAAGAAACGGTCTAACTGCGCTTCCGGAAGGGGATAAGTACCATCGTGTTCGATGGGATTCTGCGTGGCCAAGACGAAGAATGGTAGGGCGAGGGCATGGGTTTGATTGGCCACGGTGACGGAACGTTCCTGCATGGTCTCGAGCAAGGCGGACTGCGTCTTGGGAGTGGCGCGATTGATCTCATCGGCTAACAAGACGTTACAAAAGACGGGGCCTTGTTGAAACTGGAATACCTTCTCGCCGCCTTTCTCCACCAAGATTTGGGTGCCCACAATGTCCGCCGGCAGCAAGTCCGGCGTGAACTGAATCCGCTGGAACTTGAGGTCGAGCGCACGCGCGATGGTGTTGACTAACGCTGTCTTCCCTAAACCCGGAACGCCTTCCAACAAGACATGCCCACCGGCCAAGATGGAGATGAGCACATGCTCCACGATCTCCTCCTGGCCGACGATGAATTTGCCAATCTCATCCTTGATCCGGCCAAAGATCTCTTTGAAATGCTCAGCCGCTTTCTCCTGTTCAATGACGCTCGTCGGTAGGCTCATGGGGCATCTTGGGTCGTTGGTGTTTCGCTGTTGTTAGGATTTTCTTCGCTTACTTGATGAATGGTCGTGAAGTATTCGCGCACGCCGTCTTTGACATCGGCAGGAACATCTTCGCGTTGGACAAATTGCTCCATCTGTTTGGTGAAGGCATGCTCAGTATCCTCAGCGACACGGCGCGCCACTCCTGTTCCCTCATTGGCCGTCTGGACCTGTGTCTGCGACGGGCCGGCGCCCTTGAGTCCTTTGAGTTGCGAGTAGTTGCCATTTTCGACTAACTCATCGCGCTCATTGCGGCGGCTTTCGATCGTGCCCGTCCCGGGCTTCTTCCCGCCCGGCATGGCAAAGGGCGAATCGCATTGCCCCGCGCAGAATCCTTGCGCTTTACTTAATTTCATGCCGAACATGCGCAGCTTCCCTTGCAGTTTACGCTTCGCTTCCAAACGATTCAGCTTGTTGCCCAAGCCATCGAGATCCAAATCCATCTGATCCATTTGATCGAGCAGCTTCTGCAACTGTTCGCGGCTCATGTTGCCTAACTGACCGAGTTGGCCTTGCTGCTCCATCTCATTGAGTTCTTGGTCTAACATGTCGGCGTTCTCTGAAAGGCGCTCCATGAGTTCGCTGAGCAAGTCCGCGTTCTCGCCATCGCCTACCTGAGAATTCTTACCTTGGCTCCGCGAATTCCGTGCCGCGGAGGCCATGCGCTTGGCGGCGGACTTGAGTTTCTTCAGACGCTCGCGCTGTTTCTTCAGATCTTTCTCATCTTTCTTCTGCCGGAGTTTCATGGCCTGCAAACGCTTGGCCGCATCTTTGTATTTCTGGCTCTTGAGACGCTCGCCCAAGGCACGGTGTTGCGCTTCCTTCTGCAATTCCTCACCGGCTTTGGCTAACAAACGTTCATCGCGACGCTGATCCAAACGGTTGGCGGCCTGGGAGAGCTTGCGTTCCAGAGCGGCGTACTGGCGCATGGCCTGCTTCAGATCTTTCGTCGCGCGCAGATCATCGACGAGGTCCTTTAACTGTTGTGATTCTAACAATTCTTTCTCTAACGGGTCGGTGAGTTCCTTCTCCAGCTCTTGGACAAAGTCTTGAATGCCTTCGTTCAATGCCGCGCTTTTTTCCATCGTCTCGCGCTCCAAATTCTGGCGCGCCACGACTTCGGGAGAAGGCGGAATAAAGGCGGTGGAGGCCGCGGCTAACATAAGCATACCACTCACCACCGCGAGTTTCTTGGGAAAGGGATAGCGAATTCGCGAGGCATCGACGGCGTTCAATTGCTCCACCGTCCGTTGTTGCTGAAGGTCATAGAAGCCGCCCTCTTTTTTCTCCATGGAGAAGCGTCGCGAGGAGGTTACCGAATCTTCCAAATGAAAATACTCGTCCGCGAATTGCGTGGCTCGCGCCACACTGCAACACCGGCTGAGAATAGCCACCAACATGCCCAAGAACGTCACCGCCACAGCGGCGGGATACCACACCCCAGGAACGGCCTCACCCCGCATGAGATAAGTCGCGGCGATCCCTAACAACACCGCAGCGCCCACGCCAGCCCCCACCAGCATGACATTGTAAGCGTGATGCCGATTGAGACGCCGCTGCACGGAGGTGAGAA
This sequence comes from Verrucomicrobiales bacterium, assembly GCA_965224685.1. Classification (GTDB taxonomy): domain Bacteria; phylum Verrucomicrobiota; class Verrucomicrobiia; order Verrucomicrobiales; family DEV007; genus CBDDAB01. The sequence continues at coordinate 476,138 of CBDDAB010000016.1, forward strand.
AAGGACCAATGGGATTCATGAGAATTTGGGAAGAATTGGAGCCAGTATAGGCCGTTCGGCCTCGGGTGCGAGCGATTTAGCGGCGCGGAGCACCGAGCATCGGCGCCATAGAGGCTGAGAATCCTATCATCGCCCCCAGGAACGGAATCCAGATAGAATCCCTACTTGATTCATCTTCACCGATCGCCCTCGAAGCCATCGCGGACCACCTACGTCGATCCATCCCGTGCTGAACTTCACCGGCGAAGTTGGGGAGGTCCCGTGACTGGTCGAATTCGAAGTAGACACTGTTTATACTCAACCATGGTGACGCTTCCTGAAATCGAACAAAGCGCAATGCAGCTTACTGATCGCGAACGAGCTACGCTTGCGTCACATCTGTTAGATTCGTTGCCGGCAGTTCTCGACGCTGAAGACGACGGCGTCGCCGAGGCGATTCGCCGTGATTCCGAATTGGAGGCGGATTCGGAAGCGGGCATGACGCTTAAGGAGTTTCGTCAATCGTTTGAAAGCTGATGGCGTCCGAAGTCATCTTCCATCGTCTGATGCAGCGAGACATGAATGAAGTTCGGCAGTATTACATCCAGAAGGTAGGAGAGAGTCTAGCAGATCGCTTCTATGAGGCATTCCTTTCTGTCGTTGATAGAGCTGCAGCAAATCCCAAGCACTTCCATGATTTCCATCCGCCACTTCGCAGAGCTGGTATTCCTAGGTTTCCCTACCACTTTCTCTATCGTGAAACGCTGAAAGTCTGGATTCCGATGATCTGGGAGAAGGATGCCGGGAGTGCCGACAAACCGACAGGAGACCCCGCTTCCATCCCATCGAATTCACTGCTGACAAAATAGAGAAGATGAAGGACACTAGGTTTTAACCAGTATCCAAGAGACTCTTCTCACGTAACAGATTTGACACATCTCTTCTAAATGACCTCAATGGCGGCGATCCGTCACTGGATAGCGTCGCCCTTGTTTATGAAAGATTGGTTACTACGAAACATCGAATTCAATTCGCTTGTCACGTCCAAGACGATTGTTAGTCTAGTCATCTATCTCTTGGCGGGAGCCGCCGGGGCGTTGGTGATTCGATTCATCTATCTGCGGTTTGCGCGGTCGGTTTCGAACCGGGACGATTTCAGTGCGGTCTTTGTGCCGCTGACTGTGAGTACCGTTCTGATTATTAGCATTGTTAAGAGTTCTCTAGCGCTTTCCCTGGGATTGGTCGGGGCGCTTTCCATTGTTCGGTTTCGAGCCGCAATCAAGGATCCTGAGGAACTGGTTTACCTCTTCTTCTGCATTGCGCTCGGACTCGCGTTGGGCGCGGGCAATCTCATAGAGGCCTTTGTTGGATTGATCGTCTTTGCCATTCTCATGATTCTCTTAAGCCGATTCATGGGGGGATCCTCATCGGCCAATGCCCTCATCACGTTCTCCGCTCCCTCTCCAACCTTCTACCCGGCGGAAGATGGCAGTGATCTTCGCACAGCTGTTAGGAAAGTGATTCCCAAATTCGTGATTGAACGCTTTGAAACGGATTCTGAGGAAAGTCAGTTGCGGATGCGGGTGGAAGCCGAATCCGATGATCAAGTCATCGACGCATTGGAGACGCTCCGCAAACAACTGCCCGGAGTGCACATTTCGTATGTCAATCTGCAAGAACTCTAACGCTGCCGCATTGCCGGAGATCGATGTGCGTCCCGTGGTGGGAGACGATACTGTGACGACGGCGCGCCGAGAACTCAAATACGCCCTCAAAGACGCCGATCCTCACAGTGTGGCAGCATTGCTCGAATCAGCGCTCCGGCCAATACGGTTTGGAAACGAACGCTCTTCGCGCGTGAGCAGCCTTTACTTTGATGATCACCGATTAAGCAGCGTGTGTGAGAACCTCGATGGCGTTGGGCGACGCCACAAACTGCGGCTGCGGTGGTATCAAACGGGCCTGCCGCAGCAAGAAGCCTACTACGAAGTCAAACGCAGGTATCACGGAGTCATCGGCAAGCAACGCTTTCGAGTCAGCACTTCGGGTTCACTTGCTCAAATATCGCTTCCAAAGTTGAGCGACGCGTTGATGAAGCAACTGCCATTGCCCCAAGCCGAAGCACTAGCCCGTCGTCCGGAGCCCGTGGTGCTCGTAAGTTATCGACGGCTGCACTTTCGGCATCGTGAACATGGCAACCCGATCAGACTAACGATCGACTACGATATCCAAGCGTTCACGCAATTGGGACAACGCTATTTGCGAAGGTATGGCTCAGAACGGCCACTGCGTGAGGTGATTCTCGAAGTGAAAGTGCCCCCCGGCTATGAGAGGCAGGTCCCCTCATTGTTGCACCCCTTGCGGCCGCGCCTCAGCCGTTATTCAAAATATGTTTCCTGCGTCTTTGCCAGTGGATTGAGGCGTGGCGAGTATCTTTGATCATGCGCCGGATACCCTACAGATTGCTTGCGATTCTCATTGTAGCGTTAGCGACCGTAACGCTTTTGGCGCTGCGCGAGGCTGAGAACTCCAACACGGCGGAAGCGCCATTGAGAATCGGCAAGGGGTTAGGTTCTCCGCAGGTCAATGCACTGTTAGAATCCTTTCAGAACGCACCAGTCTCAACGGAAGCATTGCCCACGACTACTGCGGATGCGGTGGACGCCATCAGCATTCGCGTGCCTGAGGCGCTTTGGTCCGAGGCGCAGAACAAAGAGCGGATGAACTATTTCAAGGAGACCCAACATCGCTGTGAGATTTCGTTGGGACAGGGTTATCAATCTGGGACGTGGTCGCTCCGTGGGCGCGGATCTCTTCGGCGCGCCTATGGAGAAAGCCGTCCTCTTAGATTGAGTTTCGAGCTTCAAGCCGACCAACCCCTATCACTCACTCAAACATGGCGCGCCCGGACAATCTACGCGCTGGCCATGACCTACGATGAACACGCCTTCGAACTAGCATTCTGCTACGGCGTTCTGCGTGAACTGGGATTGTTTCCCAGCCGGACTCGGATGGTTCGCTTAGAACTCAATGGGAGCGACCTCGGCCTGTATCTCTTGGTGGAGCCGCCGGTCGACGCCATCAAACGATTCGCAGCGAGCCAATGGCCGGACGCCGAGTTGCGACGCATCTACCGGCGTACCGGTGATCACGATCCGTTGCGGATGATCTTCAGTTGCAAGTACGCTCGTGATCGGAGACCTCCTGACGGACCGTTGTCGGAACTGACGCCGGTATTGGACTCGCAACGTACGCTGAGTGAACGCGCCCAACTGTTAGAGGAAGCGGTGGGGCTTGACCGTTACTTCTATTGGTTAGCTTTCAACGCTCTGGTACAGAATGGCGATCAACTCGACGAACTGTTTCTCTATCAACTTGGAAATGATGATCACACCTTCCCCTTCTACCTTGCGGCTTGGGATTACGATGATCTCATGGGCGGCGGGAACACGACCGTCTCACCACTGGTAGACGATCCGCTTCTCTACGGTTCCATGAGCCCGCTAGACAGCGTCATCGTCAACCATCCACCGCTACGTGAGCGCTATGTGAGCGCTGTGAGGCGCTTGCTAGGAACACGTTTGACTGAAGCCTATTTAACGGATCAACTTGAGTCGGTTCGCGTGCGGGGAGAAGCACTGTTGGATCAAGACAAGATCGGCTCCAGACGTGAAGCCATTTCGCAATTTGGCAAACAGCTCTTGGTCAATCGCCGCCATTTGATGACTGAGCGTTAATCAATGCCCGAAATTCCCCGGCTTTTCCTGCTAGGCTTTCGGGCCATTGACCCTTTATTGTCGCCTCAGTGACTGATCAGGAAATCATCGACACATGGCGTGACCAAGACGCGCCTCTTCTCCCTGTCCTCCACGCGTTTCACGACCGGGACGGCTATCTGTCTGACGACACCATCCGCACGGTGAGTCAGGGCTTGAAGATCCCTCTGGCAGAGCTCTTTGGAACGGTCACCTTTTATCATCATTTCGCACGATCCCAGCCGGGCCAAGCGGCGCCGCGTGTGTGCACAGGCAATGTCTGCTGTCTGAACGGTGGCAAGGAGCTTCTTGAAGCTCTCGAATCCGAAGGCGCCACCCCTATGCCGTGTTCGGGGCGTTGTGATGACATGGTGCCGGTGTTGCGTGGCGACCAAGTGTTCGTGGGTCTCTCGGCGGATGCGCTTGAAAATCGGCCATCGCCCATTCCCGCACCCAATCCGGGTGGCATTGAGGAGTGCGTCTTTCGCCATATCCGGACTCCCGGCCGAAACACGCTCGAAGGCTATCGTCAATCGGGAGGATATTCCGGATTAGAACAGGCCCTTAGCTCAACTCCCCAGGCTTTGGTCGAACTCATCACCGACTCCAAGCTGGCGGGTCGTGGTGGCGCAGGATTCCCCACCGGTCTCAAATGGAAAGCCGTGGCCGAAGCACCCGGCGATCCCAAGACGATCGTGTGCAACGCGGATGAAGGTGAACCCGGGTGTTTCAAGGATCGTGCCATCATGGAACATGATCCTCACGCTTTGATCGAGGGTATGATCATCGCCGCTTACGCCACCGGCGCACCTCGAGGCTTCATCTATCTCCGCTACGAATACCCCGAAATTCAAGGGCTCTTACAAAAAGCCATCGATGATGCGGCGGCGGCCAATCTCCTTGGCGATAATATCCTAGGGAAAGACGGCTTTCATTTTCACCTACGGATCATTCGCGGCGCGGGCGCTTACATTTGCGGCGAGGAAGGTTCCTTACTGAATAGCATGGAAGGCAAACATCCCTTCCCACGAAATCGTCCGCCATTTCCTGTCACGCACGGCTTTGAGGATCTTCCCACGGTGGTCAATAATGTGGAAACGTTAGCTTCTGCTTCTCACATTGCTCGTAAAGGGCCCGAGTGGTACCGCGGTCTTGGGCTCGGTGATCACGCCGGCACGAAGGTCATTTCTCTCTCCGGCGATATCCAACGTCCCGGCAATTACGAAGTGCCGTTCGGTCTGCCTCTGTCAACGTTGCTCAATGAATGGGCCGGTGGTCCTCGCGATGGTCGCACCATTCAAGCCGTGACCATGGCTGGGCTTAGCGGCGGTTTTCTTGCTGGCGACGATCTGCAGGTGACGCTTGATGAGCCGTGCATTCGCGGAAAAGGCTCCTTCCTCGGTGCCGGCGGAATCATCGTTTTTGACGATAGCCGGGACATGGTGCACGCCGCACACGAAGCGATGGCCTTCTTCGCGCATGAATCGTGTGGCAAATGCTTCCCCTGCCGGATCGGCACCCAACGCCTGACCGAACGTCTGAACGGCTCCGGTCCTGACACCTTTGCCACGTGGCAGGAAGAGGTTGAGGATATTGGTAGTGTCATGAAAGCGACGAGCGCGTGTGGACTCGGCATGGCTGCGCCCCTGGTCACCCAGAGCTTGCTTCGCTACTTCCGTGAGGCCATCGAAACCCATCTATCAACTGCTCAATAATTCATTGATCTCATCCACGATTACTTCTTCGTAGCGGTGACTTTTAGTCGCCGCCGAGTTCTTGTTCCTATTCGGCGGTGACTAAAAGTCACCGCTACCGTTTCCATTTCCCAACTCAATCCGCCATGAACCAGATAGCTGAAAATGTCCACCTGTGCACCATGACCCTTGATGGTGAGGAAGTGAGATTTACCGAAGGCGAAACCATCTACGAGATCGCCGAGCGTCATCGCAAGGAAGTCCCCACACTTTGCTATGACCCGAGGTTGGAACCCTTTGGAGCGTGCCGTCTCTGCGTGGTGGAAGTGGAGGGTGTGCGCAATCCCGTCGCTTCCTGTACGACCAAGGCCACAGAGGGCATGGTCGTCCGCACCAAGACGAACACACTGGAGAAACACCGCACGACGCTTTTAGAGATGGTCGCCAGTGAAAATCGCGATGTCACGGTAGATGAGCTTTCTGGTTATGCTTCGCAGGAACTTGGCTATCTCCTCGATCGCTACCCTGTCCGCGCTGGACGATTCGCCGGGAGACAAAGCGGCACCTCTAACACTGACGACAAAAACCCTTTCATTCTCCGCGACTACGACAACTGCATTTCCTGCTATCGCTGCGTGCGCGTGTGTGCCGAGCAGGAGGGTGATCACGCGATCAATGTGATGAATCGCGGTTTCCACACGCAGATCACCACGGAGTTTGGCAACGATCTGCGCGACTCGTCGTGCACCTTCTGCGGTCAATGTGTCGCCACTTGTCCGACCGGCGCTCTCACGGACAAGAAAGCGATACGCGCCAAAGACACGCCGGGCGAAATCAAGAAAACGCGTTCCATCTGCATTTACTGCGGCGTGGGCTGTTCTATCGATATCCTCAGCAAAGGGGATCGAGTCGTTGGCATTCAACCGGCGATGGACGGCCCGGCTAACGAAGGTGCTCTGTGTGTGAAAGGCCAATACGCCTTCGACTTCGTTCATCATCCTGACCGACTCACCAAACCGCTGATCAAACAGGAAGACGGCACCTTTCGCGAAGCGAACTGGGAAGAGGCGCTGCAGAAAGCTGCCGAAGGATTTCTCAAAGTTCGCGAAAAGTATGGAAACAAAGCCACCTATGGCATCGCCTCCGGCCGGGCGCCGCATGAGGCCGCTTATTCCATGCAGAAGTTTATTCGGGCAGGCTATGGGACGAACTACATAGATAATTGTAGTCGAGCCTGACATGCTCCCACGGTTGCCGGTCTGGCAGCCACCATCGGTCGAGGTGCCATGAGCAACCCGCTTCGCGACATGGAGCACCCTGACATCATCTTCTGCATCGGCACGAATATGACGGAATGCCACCCCGTCGCCGCCACACGCCTCAAGAAAGCCATCGCTCGCGGTGCCAAGATGATCGTGGCCGATCCGCGCGAGATTCATTTGGCCAAGCTGGCCGATCTCTATCTCCCCATTCGTGTGGGCTCCGACGTAGCACTTTTGTTAGCGATGGCGCATGTCATCGAGCGGGAAGGCTTGATTGATCGCGAATTCATCGATTCGCGCACCGCCCATGGCGACGAGTTTCTAGCCCACGTGAAGGCATTCACACCGGAATGGGCGGCACCCATTTGCGAGGTCCCCGCTGCAGACATCGAGAAAGCCGCCATGTGGTACGGTAAGGGCGCGCCTTCAGCCATCTACTACACGCTTGGCATCACCGAGCACATTTGTGGCGTCGATAATGTCCAGTCGCTCTGCAACCTCGCCCTCATGACTGGGAACCTCGGCGTCGAAGGGGGCGGCATCAATCCCATGCGCGGACAGAATAATATCCAAGGTGCGGGGGACTGTGGCGCGGTGCCCTCAAACTTTCCTGGCTTTCAGCCCTGTGCTGACCCGGCCAATGCTGAGAAATTCACCAAAGCTTACGGATGCGAAATCGAAGCCAAGCCAGGTCTCACCAAGGTGGCCGCGCTCAATGCCTGCGGTAAAGAAGAGGACGGCATCCATGCGCTTCTCATCGATGGCGAAAACACGGTGGTCACCGATCCGGACATCAATCATTGCAAACACGCATTGGGCAGCCTCGATCACCTTGTGGTAATCGATCTCTTCCTAACAGACACCGCAAAACTCGCCGACATTGTCTTTCCCGCCACCGGCTTTGCCGAAACCGATGGCGTGCAGACGAATACCGAACGCCGTGTGCAACGGCTTCGCGCGGCCGTGCCGCCTCCGGGCGAGGCCAAACCCGATTGGTGGATCATCGCGCAGATCGCTCAACGCATGGGCACCCCAGGATTCGAATTCAACTCCGCCAAAGATGTCTTCAACGAACTCTGTTCGCTCAGTCCCATCTACGCCGGCCTCGATTGGGACCGCATCGATAAGGGCGAATACCATTGGCCCGTCCCGTCAAACGATCATCCCGGCACACCACGTCTTCACGAGAACGAATTCAAAAACGGCCGCGGCCTATTCAAGATCATCAACTACCGTGATCCGGCTGAGGTCATAGACGATGAATTCCCCGTCTGGCTCACCACGGGAAGACGCTTACAAAGCTACCACACACGCACCCAAACCGGCCGCAGCGAGGGCATCGATTATCTGTTAGAAGAAGAAACCCTTGAGGTGAATCCTACCGATGCCACCTCATGGGATATTGCCGATGGCGAATTTGTGAGAATGGCGAGCCGCCGCGGCGAAATCCAAATCAAAGTCCGCGTCACCGATCGTTCACCACAGGGCACCGTCTTCACCAGTTTCAGCTTTGCTAGTGTTCCGGTAAATATTCTCACCGGAGGCGGTTACGATCCGGTGACGGACACGGCGGAACTCAAGGTTTGCCCAGTACGCATTGCGAAAGTGTGAGTTTATTTGTCGCGGAGCGACAATTCAGGCGCGTTTCCTCTACCCCTCGCCGTCCAAATACCGATGCCGTACTTCAACAATGGCATCTAACATGCGTTCGGCTTGCTCGCGCAGTTCGGGGTTGAGGCTACTGGCGGCGCGATTATGGCGACGATAGAGTTTGGCGAGGTGGGCCTTGAGTTCTTCGTGGGTCATGCCGTCCTTCAATTCACACAATTCTTCGGGGGTGGCGGCGGATGACTGGGGTGTGGGTGTCTCCACGGGCGAGGCCGTGGCGGTACCGCCGCGTTTTTCAGGCAGTGCGGCTTCACGTGAAGCCTTCGCCTTGCGTGAGAACAGTTTGAGGATCTTGCCGATCATGACTACTCGATGCGGAGCTTTTTGAGGTAGGCGGCTTTGCGTTCAATCTCACCTTCTTTGAGAACGCCTTCGCCTTTGTATTCGATTTGGATTTCCTTGCTCTTACCAGATTCGGCGTCGGTGACGCGGGCATGCACGCGTTGATTCTCGTCGTAGCTGTAAGTCACGTGCACTTTGCATCCGGCGGGCCGACCTTCGGGGACCTTCAGGCTGATGCGACCGATGACGTCCACATAACGCGGGTCTTCATCCTCCCCTTGCGTGATATCGACCTCGATCGATGACTCGTTGTCCTCGGACGTGGCGTAGATCTCCGTGATGGAACACGGGATGGGCGTGTTCTTGGGAATGACCACGGTGTTTTGAAGCACTTCTTGATTTGAAGCGGGGTCGTCAACTAATGCTAGGGTGCCGTAACCATGATTACACACTTCGCTGACCTCAGCGGCTTTCTTGGCAAAGAGGGCGGCGCCAAGGGCCACACATTCATCCACATTCCCACAGGAGACGGGCTTAAAACCAAAGGTGTCTTCCAGCAATTTCCGAATCACCGGCATGCGTGTGCTCCCACCGACCAGCACCACGTGATTGATATCGCCCGGACGCAATTTGACTGAACCTAACGCTTGCTCAACCAACATCACCGTTCGGGTGAGCAATCTCCGGATCGCTCCCTCGAAGTCCTCACGTGAAAGTTCTACCCTAGCAAGACCACGATCTTTGTTGCCCACGGTGCCACTCACTTGCTGGAGCTTTGAGAGCATCTTCTTCGCATCTTCACCAGTCTGCAAGGCACGCCGGCGCTCCACTTCGTTCGTGTAGAGATTGCCCCCTTTCTGCAATCGATATTGTTCGGCATAGATCTCGAGGATTTGTTCGTCGAAGTGATTGCCTCCCAAATGCCGCGCGCCCTCTGATAGAAGAATCTGGTAGCTGTCCTTGACTGGATCCACATTTAACAACGTCACATCCAGCGTGCCGCCACCCAAATCGTAGACCAGCACATGACCTGACACTTTCTTGACATGCGCATAATAAAGCGCGGCCGCGGTCGGCTCGTTGACGATGCGCGACACGTTGAGCCCCGCGATACGTGCCGCGTTGATGGTGGCCGTCCTAGCCAGTTCGTTGAAATTGGCCGGCACGGTGATGACTACGTCTTCAAAGTCGCCGAGAATGGCCGCACAATCGCGCTTCAACTTGGCGAGGATGAGTGCGGAGATCTCAGTGGGTGTCCATTTCTGACCGTCGATGGTGACGACGAAATTCGGATCATCCATCATGCGCTTGATCCCAAATACCGTACGATCGGGATCACCGCCGTCCCGGGCCGCGGAGCCGACCAGTTTGATGTTTTCGTGAGGATCAAAGTAGACCACGGAAGGCGTCAGCCGTTCTCCATCGGCGTTGGGAACGATCTCCGGGTTTCCATCCGGCCGAAGGTAAGCCAGACCTGAGGTGGTGGTTCCGAGATCGATACCGATAAACCGCTTCATTCTTTGAAGTTTCGCCAATAAAACGTTAACGGCTTAGCGAAACGCGGGTCGTCACGTGTGCTTTGCGCAAGATAACCGGTTGGCTGCCTTCCCGCTGGCGCACGTATCCTTCATGCAACGTTTGCACGATGCGATTGGCGCCGTTCTTCTTGGTCGATTTCACGGTGTCGACGATCTCAATCTTCTTTCGCATCTCCACATTGATCTCGGTCTCCGGGTCGAAGGAATAGGCCTCCACTTGATATTGTCCTAACATATCCTGAAACGCCCGCTTGAGCGCTTCCATATCTTTCACCACCTCCTCATCCTTCTTCACGGAAGTGTAACGCTCTAACAAATCATCTATTAGATCAAGCCGTTTGATCAATTCCTGACAGACTTCTTCAACGGGCACTTGCTCGGTCCCGGCGTCCTTAGGCGGTATGGCATCGACCTTTAAGGTTGCGAGAAAAGATTCAGCACGCGTTTCGAAGTCGATCTTCTTGACGCCGTTAGACTCGGTTTCATCAGATTCCGCTTCCTTTTCGTCTGGCTTGGCAAGGGGTTTCGGTGCCAAGGACCGGACTGGTTTATTAGTGAGAAGGGTGGCCTCAAGGATGCCGAAGACAAGCGTGTCTCCCTGCTTAATGGCCACTTCTTTCTCGCCCACCGCTTCACCGTTCAGCCGGGTGCCGTTGTGCGAACCGAGATCCCGGATGACGAATCGATTGGCATCCCGGTCGAAACGGATCTCGGCATGATAAGAGGACACATGCGAATCCTCGAGCACGACGTGGTTATCAGACTTGCGCCCGATCTTAGTCGTGCCCACATCGGCAATGGGATACCTCTGGGGATCGCCAGTCTGATCTGCAACGAGGAGGGTAGCCATTTGAAATCTTGATGCGTGGGAGTTCTACTCGATCCTTTGAACTATTGTCTACGCAAATTCTCAGACTCTCTCTTGAGAAAGTCTTTATTTATGAAAAACCACCTAATTCATAAAGCATTACTGATTTTCCGGAGACGTTAATCCGCCTTCTTCTTGGGCACCTTCAGTTCAGCCAGTTTCTTGGCCATGGCCGGTCCATGGGCATCAAATGAGATGCCTTCATTTTTGTCGATGAAGAGAATCTTGCCGTCTTTTCCGATGTAAAAGGTCCATCTGAAAGGATATCCCCGCTTTGGGGTGACCACGCCATAGGCTTTGGCGGTATCTTTCTCGGGATCGCTGAGGATGGGGTAGTCAAGCTCCAGCGATTCCGCGAACTCCTTGTTGGTCTTGGCCGTGTCACAACTGGCGGTGAAGTAGGCCACATCGAATTCCTTGAGATCAGCGCCGCTTTCACGAAGCGACTGGCACTGTTTCGTTCACCCGCCGGTCTTGGCTTTGGGGAACCAGGCCACCACCACGGCCTGTTTGTCTTTAAAATCGGAGAGCTTGTAAGTCTTGCCGTCACTACCGGGCAGCTCAAAGTCAGGCGCTGGATCACCGGCTTTCAATGACGTGGCTTCTTCGGCGGCACTGAGGCCGGGAATCGCGAGCGCAAGACTCACGAGCGTGATGGGGAGTAATGGTGTGCGTTTCATGGGCGGAGAGTTCGAGTTGTTAAGGTTCACATACGTTTGAAAACGGACGTGTAAATCATGTCATATTGATAGTCTTTGCTTGTGATCTGGCCGTTGGTCTCAATGCCATCTTCTGCTTTGAGATCGGTCTCGACGCGCCACGCCATGTCGCCCACGGGCGCCAACAACCGCCAGACAATCTTGGTGTTTTCGACGTTGATTTTGCCCTCAAAAAAATGCGTGCGCCCATTGGAATCGTAATAGGCTGCCATGTAGCGTTCTTTGAGTTTATCGTAAGTGTACTGCCAACGAAACTGCGTGTGCCCCCGGTCACTGTGACTATGACCGCGGATCTCAAAGACGTGCCCCCCTAACAAATAGCCACCCATCCACTCGGAGCGCGAATGACTGAGTGACTTCTCCTTGCCTTCCGTCACCTGAGTCTTGGTCATGCCGTTCCACCGGCCCACGTGGCTTTGGAAGCGGCCCATCTCATCCGGGATGGAAAAGGTACCATTCTTTTTTTCCGCAACCTTCGCTTCCGATCCATCCGTTTCCGATGCCGTCACGGAAGGTGGCGGTCCGGTTTCTTTCGATGGCGACTCACTTTGCCCTAACAACACAGTTGAGGAGAGAGCCGAAAAAAATAACGAGAGGAGGAACGGGGTGGAAGCAGCGTGCATGAGTTTGCGAAAAAGCGCCTTGATCGTTACCGCTGCGCTCCCCCGCATGCAAGCGTTTCCAGGTGCCGGCGCTCCGTGAATGCCGGGCTGGGGTTGATGCGCTCGTTCCTAACCCCCATGAAATCCCTATCGCTTCTCCTCCTGGTCTACCTCCTTGCAGGTTCAGCCGCCCAGTCTCAAGCGCCTGCCCATCACGCCAGCCACACCGCCGGTGCGGCCAGTGGCGGCCTTCGAACGTGGACCTACGGCGACCAAACAGCCATCGCCACCTTGTGGTCAGTGAAACAGGACGCGATCACGCTATTGTTAGAAAATGGAGAAACGACATCCATCAAGCTAAAGGAACTCAGCGCCATGGACCGGCACGTGGTGGCTGCTTGGCAGAAACAGAACGCTCCTCCGGAAGCCTTCGGCAAACCGGATGCCGTCATCACGCTCACCACGTTGAAAGGTCAGATGCGCTACGACTTAGATGAATTCACCTTAGCTCCAGGCGCACGTTTTCAGTTAGTCTTCCACAACATCGATGACATGCATCACAATATCCTCTTCTGCAAGCCCGGCGATACGAGTGGCATGGAAGTGGCCCAAGAAGCCTGGAAGTTGGGGGGCGATGGTTTCGAGAAAGAATGGATTCCTGATCATCCCAACGTCCTCTTTGCCAGCGGCATGGTGGACCCACACAGTACTCGCCATTTCTACTTCAAGGCGCCTGACAAAGAGGCGATTTATCCCTATGTCTGCACCTTGCCTGGTCACGCGGCCTTCATGAAAGGCGTCCTCCACGTTCGCGATCGCCCGCCTGTTTTCTCCGAACTCACCTACATGCTTTATCACGGCCGGATTGGGAAACTAGCAGAACTCGAAAGAAAGACTCCCGAGGCGACCGATCACGTGCCGTCCGGCTTGATCGATCTCAGCGTCTCCAAACGCCGCGATGCTTTCGCGCTTGTCTTCGATGGTCTTCTCAACGTGCCGGAGGATGGTGAATACACCTTTGATCTGGTTTCGGACGACGGCTCTAACTTAGTCATTAATGATCAATTGGTGGTGGACAATGATGGCGTCCACGCACGTCAACATCGTCGTGGAAAAACCCACCTGACAAAAGGCCCACAGCGATTTCGCGTCAGCTATTTCGAGCACGGCGGGGAGGAAACGCTCGCCCTCGTCTGGTCGGGACCCGGATTTGAGAAGCAACCGCTTAGTGTGATCCCACGCAACCGGCGTCGTGATCGCGAGCATCGCGGCCTCCCCATCGGGCCCACGGCTCACGAAGCACGGCTCTACAGGAACTTCATTGCCGGAGCAGGAAATCGCGCCATAGGCGTGGGTTATCCTAACGGCATCAATCTGGCTTTCGACGCCGATAAGTTTCGGGTCGCCCGTATTTGGTTGGGTGGTTTCATGGACGCCGCCCGCCACTGGAATGGACGCGGACAAGGCCATCAACCGCCGCTTGGATATGGCGACTATCAAAGCCCTCAAGAACCACCCTTTGCCACCTTGAGCCATTTGGAGACGAAGTGGCCGGAGCCGGCACCGCGTGCAGTGGGCTATACTTTCAGCGGCTACCAGCTCCATCGGGAAGGACGATGGCCCATCTTCACCTATCAGTTTAGCGATATCGAAGTGATCGATGCCATTCACCCCGCTGGAAGCCTGGATCAGAATGACGCACGGCTCGACCGGACGCTCCTTCTGCGGCAACCGAAGGAATCTGAAGATCTCTATTTCTTAGCGGCTCGCGCCTCCACCATTACCAAGCAGGAAGACGGCCGCTACCTGCTGCCGAACGGCATGCTCATTACCCTAAAAGATCCGTTAGGCGGCGCCACACCGATTCTGCGTCAATCACAGGACCAATGGGAACTCCTCTTACCCGTACGGTTCACCTTTGGCGCAGCCACCTTCCAGCAATCGTTTCAATATCAACTCACCGCGGAGTAAGCGTCCATGAACTATTTCGTTTCTTTCGTTTCTTTCCTATTCACAACGGAAATCATCCTAGCAGAGTCGCCCAAAGAATCCGACTTCTATCCCATCACGCCCCTACCCATCCCCGAAGACATCGTTCTGGAGGTCAGCGGCATCGAGATTCTCCCTAACAAGAAAATTGCGGTCGCTTCGCGTCGGGGAGACATCTACACCCTAACAGGCGCCTATGAAGATCCGGCCGGCATTGAGTACACGCTCTTTGCACAGGGGCTTCACGAATCCCTCGGCTTGAGCTACCGGGACGGCTCACTCTTTGCCACACAGCGACCCGAAGTCACGGAACTTCGTGATGATGACGGCGACGGCCGCGCCGACACCTTCAAATCCGTCAATGCTGATTGGGGAATCTGTGGGGACTATCATGAATACGCCTTCGGTTCGCGTCACGATCGTGATGGAAACATCTGGGTCGTTCTATGTCTCACTGGATCGGGCGGCACCCGCGCCGATTATCGCGGTTGGTGCGTACGCGTCACGCCGGATGGACGGATGTTGCCCACCGCCAGCGGCATCCGTTCGCCAGGTGGCATTGGCCACAATCACGTGGGCGATATGTTCTACACCGACAACCAGGGACCCTGGAATGGTTCCAGCTCTCTCAAACACCTTAAACCCGGATCCTTTCAGGGCAACCCCGCCGGCAACGTGCACTATCAATTGACAAACGCCATCGGGCCTCGACCTGCGGATCCTGTTAGTGGCTCTCGCATTGTCACGGAAAGTGACCGCATTCCAGAGTTCGTTCCGCCGGCTTGCATCCTCCCTCATGGCAAGATGGGGAATTCTCCAGCCGGCATCGAATGCGATACCACAGGCGGGCAATTCGGTCCTTTCGAGAATCAATTGTTCGTCGCTGAACAAACCGCCTCCCAAGTGCAACGCGTGTTTCTCGAGAAAGTGAACGGCGTCTACCAAGGAGCCTGCTTCCCATTTCTCTCAGGATTCAAGTCTGGCAACGTCGCCATCCGTTTCGGTGAGAACGGCGTTCTCTTCAACGGCGGCACGAGTCGCGGTTGGGGTTCTCGCGGCGGCCAATCCTTCGCGCTCGAGCGGGTGGACTGGACGGGAGAAGTCCCTTTCGAGATCCGCGAAATGCGCGCCAGACCGGACGGCTTTGAACTTACCTTCACCCAACCCGTCAATCCCCAGACTCTGACCAACCTCGATTCCTATGAATTGGAGGCCTACACCTACATCTATCAATCCAACTACGGTAGCCCCGTGGTCGATCAAAGCACCCCCAAGATCACGCAAGCCATTCCCACTGTAGACAACCAATCCGTTAGGTTAATCGTTGATGGATTGGTCCGCGGCCACGTTCATGAACTTCGCGCACCCGGCCTTCGCTCTAACAATGACATTCCATTGTTGCATCCGGTTGGCTACTACACCTTGAATGAGATCCCAACGCCTTGAGTGAGAAAAGCTAGGCTAGATGCGGTGGCTCAACGAGCGGTCTGACTATGGGCGCGTTCATCGTTCATCGAAGGTCCTTCTGTCAGTCAACGTCCACTCAGCCGGACGTTTGAGACAAACGTCCCTGCCCCATCGGCCCAAAGGGCCGGCAGGGATGGCTCTCCCAGCCGTCCGCCTGAGGGCGGGTCCATCGTTTACAGAGGGTGAATCTGTCAGGCGACGTGCACTCGTGACCAACCGAGGGGTCACTGTTTCTCTACGGAAATCTGATAGAACCGGGACGCGCCTTCTCTAGCTTGGGTAAACTGGCGCATGGTGCCATCACCGTTTAAAGAGTCGTCGACAAGCGCTAGAGCATCAAGCGCATCACCGGCCAGAAGCCGGTAGAGATGGCCGCGTTTTGTTGGGAAACGAATGACCACCACCTCGTCTTGCAAATGAATCTGCGCCCTTAAGAGATCGTTCAGGTCACGAGGATCAGTTCCCGCACGCGATTCCTCCAAGTTGCTGATGCCATCACGGTCATCGTCACCGTCCGGATCAGCGGCAATGACGGAGCCGAAGTAATGGTATTCATAGCGGTCACCAATGCCGTCGTCATCCCAATCACCTCCCGACCACGTCGGCCTAACGACACGACTAAGCCGCAGCTCATCGATCCAACCATCGAAACCTCCGATCGATAGCTCCCAATCGGTGGTCCGAGTGAGAATGGATGGGTTGCTCGCATGGGAGATCAGTTGACCATTCAAATAGGTCCGGACTATACCAGTCGCATCGATGGTGATCCTCACGCGCAACCATTGCCCATCGTAGAATGGCGCCATCTGAAGATTGGTCACCACCTCTTGATCATGGGCCCGAACGGTGGGGACATACGGGCTTAACTGAGCGTTGGTTCTCAATTCAATGTTAGCCTGAAAACCTTGATTGAGAACGATATGATCCAACCGGTCGGCCGGAGTTTCTGAAAGATTCGCAGGTTTGATGTGAAACTCCACCGTCAACTCGTTACCAGATTCCGTCAGGAGTTCGCTATCGGGAATGGCGACCGCCAACCGGTCACCCGCTCCGAAGAAGCGCGCCGCTTGCCCCGACGGTTCCGCCATCCAATCGAGATCGTCCTGCTCGTAGGTAACGTTTCCGACAGGCGCGAAATGGAAATCGTTTCCACTAGCATCATTTCCATTTCCATCAAAATGATAGAGTGCAATCGTCGATGCATCTGACTGGAAAGGCGCATCAGGCGGGGTGGGAAGGAGGGAGCGATCACTGACGCCATCACCTGGATCACCTGGATCACCTGGATCACCTGGATCACCTGGATCACCTGGATCACCTGGATCACCTGGATCACCTGGATCACCTGGATCACCTGGATCACCTGGATCACCTGGATCACCTGGATCACCTGGATCACCTGGATCACCTGGATCACCTGGATCGCCGGGATCGCCTGGATCGCCTGGATCGCCTGGATCACCTGGATCACCTGGATCGCCTGGATCGCCTGGATCGCCTGGATCGCCTGGATCGCCTGGATCACCGGGATCACCGGGATCTTCCTCCACAGGATCGCAGCCGGTGACGGGAAGATGGCGAATGTAGAGATTTCTGAAGATGATCTTGTCAGGCTGGGCACCCAAACCTTCACCCTGCAAAGCGATCGTGCCCACGCCTAACGGAACATTCACATGACCGACGGTATTGAAATCGACATCGGCCAAGACATGATCGTTCACCTCAATGATCACGCGGCTACCGAAAACGGCAATCCGTTGTTTGTTCCAAACTTCGTCGCGCACATCGGTCGTCTCGAGATTGAAGGTCCCGAAGATCGAGCCGGTTCGTTTATCAAAGGCCGCGTTCGAAGTGTTGTTAATCTGCACTTCCGGTCCAGCTGACGGGAAACTGTCAGGCTCAAACTCGGTATGGAAATAGATACCCGAGTTCGTGCCGATACCACTCTTCCATTCACACACAAACTCAAAATCGGTAAACTGATTGTCCGCCGCATCATAATAGAGGTGGGAACCATCGTGCGTGTTTTCATGATGCAAATTGCCATCAATGACCTGCCAAGTTTGTTCCTGACTTTGGCGCCAATCAGCGTCTAACGACGCTTCCGTGCCATCGAACATCTGGATCCATCCCTCGCCTTCAGGCGGGAAGCTGGATGGCGGAAGACAAGGAAAGTCCGATGGCACCCTTTCTTCACCCGGATCACCGCTTCCATCCGGATCACCTCCACTCGAAACCCTTTCATCGACCGTCCCATTCGCGGCCGCGAAAGCCGGTGTCGCCGCAATGCGAAATCCGTTGTCGGTCGATTCCCAATCCGTCGCCGTCGTATTGATAAAATGATTGCGCTGGTCCCAATCGCCATTGGCCCAATCACCGCCACGAATATCGCGTCGCGTCTGATCATCCGCGTGCCGATCCTCAATCCACTCCACCACATTGCCCCCCATGTGCATGACGCCGTAATAGGATTCCGTGCCACTTCCACCCGTGTCGACTTTGCAAAGCCCTTTGGGATTGAGCTTATCGTAATTCGCGAGATAAGGCTGCGGATTGGTGATATTGCCCGCGGCATCTAGCTCGGCGCTCAAGGGAGCGCGATTGGTTTGTTGCGGGTAAACCCAGTAGTGGGTGTTGTTAGGTGGTCCGCCGTCATCCGTCCGACGCGGATCATAATACGCGGCCTTCTGCCATTCACTTTCGTTAGGAATGAAAACGGGCGCGTCCGGTTGCCGGGAGGGAAACACCTCCGTCATATCATAAACGCCGTTTTCACTGCCACCCATTCCCTGACCATTGGCCAACCAATTCACGAATCGTGCCGCATCGTTCCAGCCGACATAATTGACTGGCAACCCATCCTTTCCCGGCACTGACGTATAAATGTAAGGATCCTCAGCCGTTCCTGCACCCTCACGCGTGATGTGATGCAGCGTGCTGGAAAGGGCTTGAGGACTATCATTATACAAACCATGCGGATCACCCAGAGACGCTACTGCGTTGAGGAAAGCGGCGTATTGCCCCACAGAAACCTCGTGCTTGGACATCGCGTATTCGTAGTCCACTCCGCCGGCCACAACCGCCACACTGACTTGGCCACTAGGCGTCGTGCTCATACTCGGATTACCGGTATCGCCGATGAGTTGCCACGGAAAGGTGACTTGACTCGACCCTATCATATGGGTCGACCAAAGAGCTAGAATAAGGAGGCGGCAACGCATGAGTGATCGGGGCAGAAGAAGGGGGGGATGCGTTATGTGAAAGGGAAGAGGGCTGGTGCGAAATGTAAAGCGATTACCGCGTCCCTTCGCGAAATATTCGCATCTCTGCTCGCCCTTAGAGGCAACGAACTTTGTCATTGGCGTTTCTAGGCCTGCCGCGGCGCTGGGATCGCACGAACGCCATCGTAGCCCTCCGCTCTCTTCGTGTTATGAGTCGAAGTGTCGATGAACGACGCGGTGGATTTCGTGGCTGTTATGGGAAGGATGTTAGCGCGAATCCAGCTTGTCGTGCCGAACTGGAATGATGATGAATTCGAGAAGGTCTTGAAAAACACCTCAATTCATCATCGATCACGAGTTATCGAGCTGGACGATTGACGATTCGAGACAGTGCCGTATATCAGCTGGGGTTAGATGAGGATAGTCTCGGAGGTATTCGTCGACCGATTCATAGCGCAGTCGCTGCGCAACGTTCGCGCATGTCAGCCGCGTCCCGTCAATGCATGGCGATCCGCCAACTATTCCCTTGATGCTCTTCACGTCTCTCATCTGGCCAAGTGTTTCTTGCGATAACCTTTTATATACGACCAAGTGTCGTGATATCATGACACCATTTCAGGATTACCAAGAAATTGATGGAAAGCCAAAACCAAACCATTCACATTTTTAGATTCAGCTAGAGGGCGGAGAAGATACCGTTTGCTGGTAAAGTGTATCCCTCTGGCAGCTTGCCACGGAAAATAGAACCTTCGAAATGCAGCATCCAGAAGAAAAAAGAATGAAGGAGCTGATTACCTACACTCGGGAACGAGCTGTAGCCAATGAGACCTTCACCGGTGCATTCATAGTCAAGAACGACGAGCTGATCAGCCAAGCAGTGACTAGCATTGTTCCTGATTGCAACCCTCTAGCGCATGCGGAAATGAAAGCCATGCATGATGCGAATGAAAAACTAAGAGGAGATTTGAGTGGTTGCCATCTCTACACCACTCAAAAGCCATGCATGATGTGTGCTTCAGCGATGCTATGGAGTAAGATTTCGAAATGCACATACGGATGGGATACGCAGGATTCGAAGCAGAAAGAATATCGTCCTGAGGAGTTTTTGAAGAAGCATGGAGTGGACTGTTCAGGCCCCTTTCTGGAAGAAGAAATCAAAGAGATTGAAAGGCTCCTGCCGCCAATAACTGAGTGACTGCAATCCAGCGGAGATATCCCGTTTTCATGGGGAAAACGTGTGGAAAAGAATTCGCTTCCTCAAGAATATCCCATTTCACGCGTTTGTTAGCCTTCACGACGGCTGATGCTGTTCGAATCTTCGCAAGGCATGCCAAGAAGCTCGACCTTCGCAGCCCTTTCCCCGTAAGCTGCCTCAGTGACAGGAGAAGAACACGACACCCACCAAGTCACCCACCTGCTCGGGGAAATCGCGGAGGGCAAGTCTGCAGCGCGGAGTAAGCTGGTCGCCGCGGTCTATGACCAACTCCGCAAGATTGCTCAGAGACGCATGGTGGCGGAACGGCGCGATCACTCCCTGCAGGCGACGGAGTTGGTGCACGAAGCCTACGTGAAGCTGGAGGCGAATCTCGGTGGGCCTCTCATCCGGAACCGCCTGGATTTCTTCGGGGCGGCGGCGGAGGCCATGCGGCGTATCCTCGTGGATCACGCCCGCCGGCGCGGGTGTCAGAAACGAGGCGGCGGTCTGACGAAAGTGCCCATTCAAAACGTCGCGGAGCTGGCGGAAACAGACAATCCCGATCATATCCTGGCGGTGGATGAAGCCTTCGAGTGCCTTCAGACCGAGCAACCCATTTTCGCGGAGGTGGTTCGCCTGCGCTTCTTCGGCGGACTCAGCGTTGAAGAAACGGCGGAGGTACTGGAGATCTCCACTCCCACCGTAAAGCGGCGCTGGCGTTTGGCACGGGCGATGCTCCACGAGATCATGGAGCGGATGGAAGGGGTCAGGTGATCCCTGTCACCGTCATTTTACGCCACTCGAAGGATGGCGGCTGAGCAATCTCACCAACAAAACCAGAGCGACCGCGCCTGGGCAGAACGCCTGGAGCTTCACTTTGAACGTCTCATCCAATTGGACGCCGATGCCCGCGAGACGGCGCTGACCGCTATTGGCAAGGATGAGCCCAAGCTGAAGGATGCTCTCCAGCGCTGGCTCGCCTCCGAGGAGCGGCGCGTGGGATTCATGGATGATCCCACCATGCGGAACGCCACGGCGCAGAAACTCTGTGGCACGGCGATCGGCCCTTATCGCTTGCGACAACTTCTGGGGGAGGGCGGCTACGGCGTGGTGTATCTAGCAGAACAACGAGAACCCGTCGCTCGTCAGGTGGCGCTTAAGATCCTCAAGCCCGGCATGGATTCGGCACAGGTGATCGCTCGCTTCGAGGCTGAGCGACAGGCTCTGGCGCTCATGGAACATCCTAACATTGCCAAGGTACTCGACGCGGGCACCACAGACTTGGGACGCCCCTTCTTTGTCATGGAGTTAGTGCGTGGCGTACCCATCACCGATTACTGCGACCAGCGCAGCTTCACCACCGGGCAACGGCTATCACTTTTCAAACGGGTCTGCCTAGCCGTGCAACACGCTCACCAGAAGGGCGTCATCCATCGCGACCTCAAACCTAGCAATATCCTCGTTTCCACCAATGGCGGCGAGGCCGTCCCAATGGTCATCGACTTTGGTATCGCCAAAGCCACGCAGGGGCGCCTCACGGACAAGACGCTCCTCACACATTTCCACCAATTCGTCGGCACACCGGAATACATGAGCCCGGAGCAGGCCCAGATGAGCAACATCGCGATTGATACCCGCAGCGATGTCTATTCGTTAGGCGTGCTCCTCTACGAGTTGCTTACTGGAAAGAAGCCGCTCGATGGCCAAGAACTCCGCAAGTCCGGCTATGAAGAAATGTGCCGACGCATCCGTGAGGAAACTGCCCCCAAACCGTCCAAGAAGCTAGGCACTGTGGGCGAGGATGAACTGACCACCCTAGCCAAGCAAAGAAGCCTCACGCCGGCACAATTCACCTCTTCGATTCGGGGCGATCTCGATTGGATCGTCATGAAAGCGGTGGAGAAAGACGTCTCGCGACGCTACGAATCTTGCGGGGCTTTGGCCGCTGACATCGAGCGCTGTCGGAAGAACGAACCCGTTCTCGCAGCCGCGCCGAGCGCATTCTATCATATGCAGAAATGGGTGCAGCGCCATCGCACCGCAGCGCTCGCGCTGTGTGGGGTGGGCCTGGCCCTGATCGTCGGAACGGGCGTTGCCATTTATGGAATGTTAGAGGCAAAGCGCGCTGAGCAAGTCGCGCAATCGGAGAAGCGGCAGGCGATTCATAGCGCTTACCTAGCCGATATGCAAACCGCGCATCTAGCGCTAAGCCGGGGTGATCACGCGGCGGCCCGGAGGATTCTCGAAGACAACCGTGAGTTTCTGCCGGATGCCGATCCGCGCCATTGGGAGTGGCGCGCCCTGTGGAAACGATGCGATCAGTCAGCGGTCCAGTTCGGACACGAAGACGATTTCCATACCAGCTCCATCAGCCTCAGCCCGGATGACCGATGGATTGCGGTTAGTTCAAGAGAAGCCATCCGTGTGTGGGATATCGAAGACGGAACCATCTTGGGAGAAGTCACCAAACCGGAAGGCTGGAGCGAGGTCGCCTTTTCTCAAGATGGCCGGTACCTCTACGCCAGTTTCGATGAAACCGTCAGGGCGTTCAAAGCGCCGTCGCTTGCGAATCCGGTGGATGCCTTCACGCATGACCGGCCGGTTTACCGGATGGCGGTATCTCCCGATGGCCGCTGGCTGGCGGCGCTCTGTCGTGTTTGGGATCACCATTCGGCAGAACTCAGCCTCTGGAATCTGCACACGCTCCAACGTGTGCAGCACTTCGGGAATCTCAGGACGGGGAACTCGGGACGTTTGGCGTTCAGCCTCGACAGCCGTCAACTGGCCTACGGACTCCGCGACTCCCTTCACGTGATGGATCTGAACTCCTTTCAAGAATCCGATGTCTTGCCCCATGGCGCCAACGTCGCCATGGCCCTCTCGCCCGACGGGAAACACGCGGCGAGCGCCTCAGGGACCACAGTCAACGTTTATCGTCTCGAGGATGGGAAACTAGTTTACCAAGAAAACGAACACCGCCTCACCATCAACGACCTCGCCTATTCGCCGGACGGCCGTTGGATCGCTTCCTCATCCCAAGACGAAACCGTGATTCTCTGGGAGGCCGCGACGGGCCGCAAATTGAAAACCTACTACGGCTTGGTCGACCTGGGTGGCTCGGTCAGATTCTCCGCCGACAGCCAGCGTTTGTTCGCCACAGGGCGTGCCCCTAACACCATCAACGTTTGGGACATTCCTCAACACTTCGAGTCCACTTGGCCGCGACGCAAGAAAGATGGCCCGAGTTCGATTCGGATGCCGCACGGACTGATCAGTTATTCGGCCGATGGCGCGCTCATCGCGTCTTCCGTTTCCGGTGGTGGCGGCATCGAGTTGCGTTCACCGGACACGCTCGAAGTGCTCCGCCCATTGACTAACAAAGGCATCAGCGCCCGTTTCTCTCCCGTCAGCCCTAACGTCATTGCCGTAGGCATGCCCCTCTCCGGATCGCTTCTCCTGCTCAACGCGGCCAGCGGCGAGACCATCCAAGAGACTAAGGTGCTAGAAGGCGGCGGCCAGGTTGTGCCTGTGCGTTTTTCTCAAGATGGCGCGCAGCTGCTCGTTCTCGCCAGAGTGGATAAATGGACCACGCGCTGCGCGATCTATCGCATTCCCGAATTGCATGAAGTGCATCTCTGGAACCTCGAGCCCGAGGACGGTAGAGATCCCGGTGCCGCGGGTCTCTCGCCCGACGGGAGAGAGGTGGCCAGATCAAGTTACTGGGCGACCCGCTTTCTCACGCCGGGGCAGCCCTCTGAACAAGCTGACATTCTATTCCGCGACCACTTCCATATGAAGGGTCTGGACTACTCGCCCGACGGGCACCTCATGGCCCTAGGCGGCGTGCGCAAATGGATCCACCTTATCGATTCCCAATCGCGCGCTGTCATCGGAACTCTTCAAGGGCACCTTCAGGCCATCGCCGCCTTGCGGTTCTCACCCGACGGCAAACGTCTGGCCAGCGCCGCCTATGACGATGCCATCAGGATCTGGGACGTGGCCACCCAACGGGAAATCCTCACACTCCCATCAGACGGAAAGATCGAACAGATCGAATGGTCACCCGACGGCCACTCCCTGCTCGCCTGCAGCCGTGCCCGAAGTCTCTTTCTTTGGCGCGTCCCCTCCTTCGAAGACATCGCGAAGGCGGAAAGCGTCCGGCGATAGATCCTAGAAAATGATCAGCAAGGTGGAGATTTCTTTGGAGCGCGCTTACCTGGAAGCGCCTTGGATCGAACGTTGTTAGAGATCGCAATCGTCAGGGTATAACGATCTTCTGTCCGGCTTTCAATTCGAAGCGGCGCCAGATCGTAGCAGGTCAAGAGAGTGCGCCTTTGCGTATCTATCATAACCTCATTTCAAGACATACTCCTTCAGGTTCGACGGCGTGCTCAAAAAAAGTCGCTGCGGAGTGATCCGCTTTTCCCGCGGTTTGCGCCACTCGAACCAACGCTATGAAATATCCCTTCTATTCACCGTTGGTTCTCACTCTCATCGCTCTCACACTAGCCCCGATGCAGGCTGAAGAGACTGCCCTCTACAGCAACATCCCAGATCCGCTTCCCGCAGCGGGCCAGGGGAGATGGATATTCCCACACAAGGGTGATCCCATCCAGGCACAGTCGTTTACGACGGGTGAGAGCGGTGTGATCTCCACGATCAAGCTCCCGCTGATTCGTCACGGTACTCCAGGAGGTGTCGTGCATGTCGAGATTTGGAGCGCGTCAAATGACAAGCCCCATAACAAGGTAGCCAACGTGGGCGATGTGGACCTGGAGACGCTCGCTCCGGCTCCAGGTGAGGTGGTGGTGTTTGACAATCTTCAGCTGAAACTCGATCCCAATACCGAGTACTTCCTCGCCACCAACAACGCCGATGCGGTGATCGTGGACGGCTTCCCGCAAACAGCCGGCGCCACTTACTGTTTCCTCACCGATGATTCTAACGAGGGCACGAATGGGGCGAGCAAACTGCAAGTGCTCGCCGGGTCTTGGACGCCCTTGGAGCGGTTCATTGGAATCGCAAAGTACCAGAACATGGAGATCCTGGAGACCAGCGCCACCACACTCTACGACAACATCGAAGAACCGCTGGAGTTTCGAGGAAGATCGATTTTTCAAACCCCCGAATTCAAGGGCCTTCTGGCACAACCTTTTACGACCGGTGTGCATGGGACAATCAGTTCCGTAGCGTTGCCGGTCGCAAGGCTCGGCTCGCCTTCTGGCATCGTCACGGTGGAGATCTGGGATGATAGAGATGGGCGGCCTGGAGAAAAAGTAGCGACAGTGGGTGAATTTGAGATCGCTGAGCTAACATTAGCCGATGACGGAGGCGAGATTCTGCGCTTTCAGCCGAACATCACCAATTTAGATGCCCAATCTCGCTACTATCTGGTCACCGACGATACCAACACTGATGTGGCCGATATCAACAAAAGCTACCTCGTGCAGACAGCGCCCGGGAACGAAGGCACTAGCGGAGCCGCCAAGTTTCTTGCCTTCGGTCAGATCGACACGGATTGGGTCATCATCGGCGATCAGCCTGAAGCGCGAAACCGTAACTACCGCACTATGGAGATCCTCGAAAGCGCCGCACCCGTTTCCAACCACACCCTCACCATCGCTCCAAGCGAGCACGGCACCGTCACCATCGATCCTGACATGGCTACCTATGCCGCAGGCACGGAAGTCACCCTAACCGCCACGCCAAACGAAGGCTACGAGTTCTCCGGTTGGACCGCCGAGACGACATCCGGCGAGCCGCGAGCGACCACGGTCTTCGACAATCTCGATCACCCACGCGATCAATACAACAGTCCGCTGGGACGCGACCGCAAGTTTGCTCAGCAGTTTCGCATGGACGGCGCTAGGACGTTGAAACAAGTCGAGTTGGAACTCTTCCGAATCGGTACTGTGCAAGGGGGCATGGCGGTGGAACTTTGGAATGACGACGGGGATGATCCGGGCGAGAAGGTCGCCGACCTAGGAACCATTGACGATGTGAGCACGATCCCCACTTCCGATACGGCTATCACCTTCGATGCCGTGGTAAGCGACTTGGATCCTGATGGAAAGTACTGGGTCGTGGCCCAATTCGAATCGATCACCTCCACACTGACTGGCAGTAACACCATTGGTTGGACGTTTTCATTCTCCGGAGACGGCGCGAATACGTCTGTCGATGCCCATGCCATCCGCGCGCAAGACAACGGCAAGTGGGGAGACTTTCCTCAGGTCGTAGGGCACCCCCGTCCAATCATGCACCAGATGCGCGTGCAAACGCTCGCGCCGTCAAGCGATCCTCTCGAACTGCCTAACGAAAATCCCGTTAGCTTTTTCATCAAGGCAGACACGACGGTTTCGGCCAACTTCGCTCCCACGTCTACCGACCCCTTCATCATCGCCCGAACTGATGACGGCTCGGTCACGGCCGATCCCATCCTGGACGCGTACCCCATCGGTTCCGAGGTCACGGTCACGGCAACACCTCGAGGCGGCTTGGAATTCGTGAAATGGCTCTACGGCGATGAGGAATTCACCACCAACCCTGCCACGATCACCATTACGAGCGGAGCGACCCTAACACCCATCTTCGCGCCCGCCGAACCCGAGCCGGAACCGGAGCCCCTTGAGATCGATATCCTGCCCGCAATGGCCATTCGCTGGGACTCGCAAGCAGGCCGGATGTATGAAATTCAGTCGAGCCCTGACCTTCAAGACTGGACGACCGAGGCCGAAAACGTCGAAGGATCCGGCGAGGCGATGACTCACTTCTTCCTCCGCGATGCCCGGGAAATGTATTACCGCATCCTAGAATTCCAGTAGGAGCCCGATTCCATCCCTTCCGATCGTTTCACCGCAAGTCACGAACATCGAACATCGAAGCAGAACATGGAACATCGATTAGGAACTTCTCCCTTTTGACCTTGGATGGGTGTTTGATGTTCGCTCGCCTTCTCCACGCGTGGGGTCGTGGGGAAGGCGTTTGTTATGACAGATGATGCCGTTCGTAGCCCTGCCTTCAGGCGGCCGCGATAAGCCGGACGTAGAAAGAAAGCCACCGCGCCAATCGCTAGCAAGGCTAACAACAGACCGAGAATCTGGTGCTACCGTTAGACTTCATCCGATAATATCAAGGCTTACGAAACACCTCGGACGGCCAGAAAAGACCGCCTACTGAAACTAGAGAAACCCGCAGGAAAGCGTCTCGAAAACGATAGCGAAGAAAGATCATCGATTAATCATTCAGAAGACTTGAAAATTATGGAAATAATTGTTTTTTGAAACCAACCAACTGATCTTTCGATGACCCTTTGTTCCAACGTTCTCCGTCTCTTAGCCGGATTGGCTCTTCTCTCTCCCTGTGCTGTGTATGCCGGGCCGCCTCCCTTTGCTCCCAATCCGGAGCCGGAGCCCGCTGACTACACCCAACCCACCCTACGCAATGCGCAGCACCGATTTGGCGCTCAAGGCACGCTGAGCTTCGGTGCCCGTGCCAAGTTTATGTCGGCAGCGTTCTCGGGTGTCGATATCGTGGCACTGCCCGCTACCGGTCCGGAAGAAATCTTCGTCGATCCCTCTCGCGATAGTGCTAAGGAGAACGGTGCGCCCGGTGGTGAGATTTATTATGAGCGCGCCTTGGGTGAGTCCGACTTCCTTTCAGAAGGCGTCAACGACCTGTGGGGCTTCCACATCGGTGTGGGTTACAGCAATATCAGCCTCACTTCCAATACCACGGTGGCGGGAAATCACGACGTCCCGATCCTTGATGGCGTGGGCAATCCCATCGGCACCAACCGTGAGTTTGTGGCCAATGGCCAGATGGCGCACGATCTTGACGCCGATCTCTGGTATGTGAACATCGGTCTTTTCTCGGAGTCCTATCTGACTGACCGGCTCTACGCCAAAGTCGGCGGTGGTCTGTCAGTCGCCTACATTGATGCCGAATACGAAATCACTGGGCCCTTCAACTTCAGTCGTGAAACGGCTGATGAACAGGACATCCTCCTTGGTGGTTACATCGATTTGACCATCGGCTACGATATCACCGAGAATTGGGGTGCCTACATCGGTGCCAAGTATCAGTACCTGACCACGTTCGACATGGATGCCCGTTTCTCAGATGCCGAACTCAAGTTCGATCAGAACTACATGGTCTTCCTAGGACTCCGTTTCACGTTCTAACCACCAGCGGCGCGCATAGGCCACATCGCTCCGGATCTGATCTACGAGAGCGTCAACGTTAGGAAAAGCCTGCTCCGGCCGCACGTTTTCTAACAACACCACCTCAAGGGTCTCTCCATAAAGATCTTCATCGAGATCGAGAAAATGCGCCTCCAATCGCTTCTCCGTTAGACCGTCATCGAGCGTCGGCCGGATACCGATGTTCGCGATGCCACGGGCTCGCCAGCCATCTTTCCGTCCTTCCACCACATAAACACCGTGCGGTGGTATCACCGGCGTGGCCGGCGCGAGGTTGGCCGTCGGAAAGCCTAACTGACGCCCTAACTGTTTCCCCTTCACCACACGGCCACACACGCTGTAGTCACGGCCTAACATCGAGCGCGCTATCGTCAGATCGCCCCCGGCGAGCGCCTGCCGAATGAGCGTGCTGCTGATCCGTTGCCCTCCATATTCCACATGGGCCACCGCTCCGACCGCGAAACCGTGCTTCGCACCCAGGCTGCGCATGGTCTCGATGGTACCCTTGCGACCGCGTCCGAAGACCCAATCCTCCCCCACATGTATGCTTGCCAGTTCCGATCCGGCGTTGGCGAGCAGCTTTACAAACACCTCGCCCTCCAATTGCGCGAACTCCCTGTCGAAAGGAAGGATCACCGAGTGTGAAGCACCAATGGATTTGAAAATGTCTCGCTTCTGAGACGTCGTCATCAACATGGCCGGCGCTTTCTCCGGCGCTAAGACCTCGATGGGATGCGGATCGAAGGTCAGGACCACCGCCTCGCCGCCTTCATCCGCGGCGGCCTTCACCGCGCTACGAATCACTTCCTGATGCCCTAGATGGACGCCATCAAAGACACCAATGGCCAGATGAATGCGTTGCGGGAACTCCGCAAGTCGTTCAATGCTAGCGAGGGCCTTCATCAAACACCCCAGCCCATGGATTAGGCGCCCCGCATCCTTGATACTTCAGGCAAGCTGATGAGGCTCTCTGCGATTTCTCTAGCACTACTCTCACGCATCTTGGAGACGGTGATCGAACGCTCAAGATCGAAATTCCCCGATCGCGTCCGGCGTAGTGCTGCGAGGTGCGCGCCGCAACCTAACTGATTGCCGATCTCTTCAGCGTAGGTGCGCACATAAAAGCCTTTGCTACACAACACTCTGAAAACAATGTCAGGCAGCGCAATTTTGAGCAGGTTGTAAGCGTAGACATGCACCAAGCGCGGCTCTCTTTCCACGCTCTTCCCCTGGCGAGCGAGTTTGTATAGCGGCACGCCGTCTTTCTTGATCGCTGAAACCATGGGTGGGGTTTGGTAAAAATCGCCTTTCATCGATTCGAACGGCTCGCGGATGGCTTCGTCCGAGAGATCAGGCACGGGTTTCTCTTCAAGCACCTCGCCTTCTTTGTCCTGCGTATCGGTTCGCACGCCAAGGCGAATCGTGCCTTCATACTCCTTATCCTCACTCATGAGGAGGTCTTGAATCTTCGTCGCTCGCCCCACCACCAGAATCAACAAACCCGTCGCCATGGGATCCAACGTTCCACAGTGGCCAATCTTCTTGATACCGAGACGTTTCCGGGCGATTCCGACCACATCGTGTGAGGTCATTCCCGGCTCTTTATCAACTAACAATACACCGTCAACTGCGTCCTTCGAGGGCATCGTATACTTTATTCAAGAATTGAGATTCTACTTCAGATAAAGGGCCCGCCATGCGTGCTCCTGCTGCAAGGGTGTGACCGCCACCACCAAAGTGGCTGCAGATCTTACCCACATCGATTTCATCGGACTTGGATCGCGAACTCACGCGAATCTTGCCGTCAGCCAATTCTTCAAAAAACACCGCGACGACCACACTATCAATCGCACGAATGTGATCGATCAGCCCTTCGCTATCGTCCGGGTCCAGGCCTAACTTCTGCACCGTTTCTTGCGTCAATACCCAACTAGCCACCTGGCCATCCGCGGTCACTTTGAGAACATTCAACAACTCACGCAAGAGCTCGATGCGCCGATAGGGAAAGTTCTCATAAAGTTTCTGTGAGAGCTCTCCCACCCGCACGCCTTTCCCAATGAGATCCGCCGCAATATGATAAGTCCTTTGAGTGGTGCTAGGATACTGAAAAGAGCCGGTATCGGTAGAGATGGCGGCGAATAGGTTCTCCGCAGATTGAACACCTAACGGAAGCCCCAACTTCGTGATCATGTTGTAAAGGATCTCTCCCGTGGCCGGTGCCACGGAGTCGATGTGATTGAGATCTCCATAACGCGGATTGGTGATGTGGTGATCGATGTTAACCCAGGTCTCGATGCCCGCTGTGACCTCATTGACACGTGGTCCCAATCGTGGCTTGGTCGCGGTATCGAGCGCCACGACTACATCGGCCTCAACCGCTTGGCCAGGTTGTTTCACCCAATCCGCGCCTGGAAGAAACGCGAGACTATCCGGCACACCATCTTCATTGATGACGATCACTTCTTTACCCGCGTCGACCAAGGCGTGGGCCAGACCCAACTGCGAGCCAATGGCATCCCCATCCGGACGCACATGACTTAACAAGACCAAACGCTTCGCCGCATCCAGACACTGACCGATGCGCTCAAAGCTATCGTTAGGGGGAACTTCTTCGTTCATAGTAAAGTGGGGCTAGGTTGAGGAAGCGCCCGTTTCCGGAGGGAGTTCATCGGGAATCTCAATCTCGTCCATCAAGGAAATCACCCGGGAGCCTCGCGCGACCGAGTCATCACCGCGAAAGAGAAGTTGTGGCGTTTCCTTCAAGGTGACGCGTTTGGAAATACGCGACTGAATAAAACCGCGGCGGGCGTTGACCTGATTAAAGACGTCATTCGATTCGCCTTCAGTGCCCAAGATCCCGAGATAAACGGTGGCTTGCTTCAGGTCGGGCGTGATCTCCACGTCATTGACCGTGACCAGAGCATTGAAGACAAAGTCTTTCTGAAACAACTGACTGATCTCTCGTTTCAGGAGTTCATTGATACGCTTGAGACGATGTTTCATACGGCAAAACAGAGATTAAGCAGCCATGCGTGGCCTAACAACCACACGGAAACGCTGCAGGAGAAACGGTTGGTTTAGAGCGTTTGTTCGATTCGCTCCAATTCGTAACACTCGATGATGTCGTCCGGTTGATATTCGACAAAGTCACCTAACCTCACCCCGCATTCCAAACCATTGCGGACTTCCGTCACGTCTTCCTTGAAGCGGCGCAATGTGGCAAAGCCTCCATCATAGACGGGTTGATCGCCACGCAAGACGCGCGCGCGCGCTTTGCGCTCCAAGCGGCCATTGGTCACCACACAGCCTGCTACAATACCGCGTGTCAGCTTGAAAACTTCCTTCACTCGAGCTTGACCTATCATCTTCTCGCGATGCTCTGGGTCTAACAAGCCCAGCATCGCTTCCTTCACCTGGTCCAGCAATTCATAAATGATACTATAGAGCTTCACTTGCACGGCTTCGCGCTTGGCTACTTTCACCGCATTGCTCTCCACCTTCACATTGAAACCAAGAACGATGGCATCCGAAGCGCTGGCCAACAGGACATCCGACTCGGAAATGGCGCCGGCCGCGGAGTGAATCACATCGAGCGTGACTTTATCACTCTCGATGTCGTTGAGCGAACTGACAATGGCTTCCATGGACCCTTGCACGTCGGTCTTGAGCACGACCTTAAGCGACTTCTTCTCGCCTTCGGCCAAATTCGTGAGCAACGTCTCGAGCGTCGATTTCTTCGCCGTGGTCAACTTATCACGCCGGAGTTCTTCCTGACGTTCGGCACTCAATTTCTTAGCCGCGCGCTCGTTCTCCATCTCCACGACCTCATCACCCACATTTGGCAAACCACTGAAACCTAACACCTCGACTGGCATTGCCGGCCCGGCTTCTTTCACATGTTCGCCACGATCATTGACCAAGCCTTTCACTTTCCCACTATAGGGGCCGCATATAAAGGAAGTACCGATTTTCAAAGTGCCCATTTCCACCACCACGGTGCCGGTGGGCCCTTTCCCTGGCTGCATACTTGATTCGATGATCACCGCACGCGCGGTCACATCCGGGTTCGCCTTCAGCTCTAGCACTTCCGCCTGAAGCGCCATCAACTCCAACAACTCCGGCAGACCTGCGCCAGTGATCGCGGACACCTCGAGGCAAATGGTATCGCCACCCCAATCTTCAGGACTCAGCCCATGCTCTTGCATCTGCATCTTGACCTTGTTAGGATCGGCACCAGGGAGATCGCATTTATTGATCGCCACCATGATGGTCACACCGGCGGCTTTGGCGTGGTTCATGGCCTCGATGGTCTGCGGCATGAAGCCGTCATCGGCCGCCACCACCAGCACCACGATATCCGTCACATTAGCACCACGCGCCCGCATTTCGGTAAACGCCGCGTGGCCCGGTGTATCGAGAAAAGTAATCTTCCCATCACCGACATCCACGCTATAGGCGCCGATATGCTGGGTGATCCCGCCGGCTTCACCGGCTGTGACGCGCGACTTGCGTACGGCATCTAACAAAGACGTCTTCCCGTGGTCAACGTGTCCCATGAAAGTGATGATCGGCGCCCGAAGTTTGAGCTCATCCGGTTCCTGTTCCTCTTCCACCGGTGCGGGCGGTTCTTCCACCACCTCTTCCACCTTGTGAACGCCTTTGCCCTTCTCACGCTTCTCTTTTTCAAAGACGAAGCCGTGATTCTCACAGATTTTCGCCGCCACGTCCGGCTCAATGGCATGGGTAGGACTCACAAAGAGATCAAATGACATCAACTCTTTGATCAGTTTGTGAGGTTTGAGATCCATCCGCTCGGCCAATTCCTTGACGATGATCGGCGGCTTGATGTTGATGACCTTCTCATCGCCCTCCTCTTCACCCTCTCCATCCACTGCCTCATCACTGACATCTTCCTTCGGCGTCTCGGCGGCAGGTTCCGCCGCAGGTGGGGCCGCCGTTTTCTTGGCTTCGCCCTTGATTTGAGAAATCGGCGGCAAGATCGAGCCCTCTTTCGGCGCTGCGGCCTTCTTCTTGGCGCGTTTCTTCTTCGCCGGCACCTCGTCGTCCAACAAATCCAACGCAGCCGCTTTCTGATCGGCTAATGTCGCCTTCTCCTCGACCTCCTGGTCATTGTCGGCGCTCTTAGCCGCCGCTTTCTTAGCTGCAGCTTTCTTCGTTGCCGCCTTCTTGGCCGCGACCTTCTTCTTGGCCGCCTTCTTCTTGGCGGCACGTTTCTTCTTGGGCGGGTCTAACAGATCCAGCACTTCCTTGCCGGATTCCGCAGAAGCCGTCCCGTCCTGTTCTTTGTCGCTTTTCGGTGTCTTGGATGCCATTCGGATCGGTGTTGACGTCTTTGAGGGGGCGAGTTCATAGCTCTAAGCGGACGATGCTTTCGCTTCAAACTTATCTTTCGCCCGCTGGAGTATGGTGGCGGCTTCTTGTTCGGGTATTTCTAAAATATCGGCAATATCTTCGGCATCGACCTCCGTGGCGAGATACTCGAGGTTCACCATGCCGCTCGTCACGAGCACATTGGCCACCTCTTCAGTGACTTCGAGATCTTGCATCAAGGTGCCTGCGGCTTCCGTCACGCGGGCCTCGAAAGCCTCATGCGCGGATTCGTCTTTATCGACCTGCACGTCCCAGCCCACCAATTTGGAGGTCAAACGCGCATTCTGCCCGCGGCGGCCAATCGCCTTCGAGAGATCTTCTTCGTCAACTGTTAGGCTGATTCGTTTGTTCTCTTCATCGATCTGGATGGAACGAATCTCCGCCGGCTTCAACGCGTCCTTCACAAATTCGGCAATGTCAGGACTCCATCGAATGATGTCGACCTTCTCATTGTTCAATTCGCGCACGATGTTCTTCACCCGCGCGCCTCGCAAACCCACACACGCGCCAACGGGATCGACCTTATCGTCATCGCTATGCACGGCGATCTTGGTGCGGTAACCGGCCTCGCGCGCGATCGATCGCAATTCGACGGTGTGATCCGCGATCTCGCTCACTTCGGATTCGAACAAACGCCGCACAAAGTTAGGGTGGCTACGCGAGAGAATGATCTCGGGTCCACGCGAACCGTTCTCCACCGCGACGACGTAGGCACGCAAGCGGTCACCCACATTGTACTCTTCGGTGTTCACGCGTTCGCGCGACGGCATCACACCTTCGAACTTACCCAGATCAATCAAAACGTCAGACTTCTCAAAGCGGCGCACGGTTCCACTAACAATCTCACCGGCGCGATCTTTGAATTCATCGTAGATCATCGCTTTCTCTGCCTGACGCAGACGCTGCATGATCGCTTGTTTCGCCGTCTGGGCCGCGATCCGGCCAAAGTCTTTCGGCGTCACCTCCACGTCGATCTCCTCGCCTAACTGCGCTTCCGGCTTGATCTTGCGGGCTGTTTCCAAGGGAATCTCATCGTAAGGATGCTGCACTTTCTCCACCACGATCAGCTGCGCGATGGCCTTGATATCACCCTTTTTAGGATCGATCTCCACGCGCAATTCACGCGCCTTGCCCACAACACTTTTCCGCGAAGCCGAGAGCAAGGCAGCCTCGACGGCTTCGACCATGGTCGCACGGTCGATTCCCTTCTCCTTCTCGTAATATTCGAAAAGTGCTACTAATTCACTGGTCATGGATTGCTAGACAAAGGCTGGAAACAGAAGAGAGCGGGAAATTCCCACTCTCTTCCGAGGGGCCACGCTACTAGGCTCCGCATCACCGTCAAGCGCGTTTAGCGGGAGCAACCAAAGTGATCAGCGATCGACTACGGGCGGTAGAAAAAGTGG
Source organism: Verrucomicrobiales bacterium (assembly GCA_965224685.1). Lineage (GTDB taxonomy): Bacteria > Verrucomicrobiota > Verrucomicrobiia > Verrucomicrobiales > DEV007 > CBDDAB01. Next base: position 511,375 of record CBDDAB010000016.1, read on the forward strand.
TGGAACTTCCCTTCGTTCGAGGCGCCGCGCGGCAACTCTTTCACAAGTTCCTCGACGAGCTTACCCATCCCCTGACTCCCACCCGCGTTTCTCTCGCAGATCCAACGCATTTGTGCCAGAGGACGCGAACCAATCTTCCCGCTCTTTATCTTCCCGCTCTTTATATGAGACTCTCGACCATCTTCCTCGATGCCGCCGGCACGCTCATCACACTCACCCAACCCGTGGGCCATGGCTACGCCCATATCGCTGCCAAGCACGGCATCCGGCTTGATCCTGATGAGGCCACCGCAGCCTTTTTCAAGACCTGGAAAGCCTCGACGCCGCCCACCTACCCCGATCACTCAACTCTTGAAGATCGCGAGAACATCGACCGCCACTGGTGGAAACAGTTGGTTGAGAAGGTCTTCCAACAATGTGATGAGGACGTTGAGGCCGTGCCGATGGATGCTTACTTTCAAGACCTCTATCATTACTACGGCACGGCGCAGGCGTGGACCCCCTACCCAGAGGTCACTTCTGTTTTGGAATCGCTCTCTGGAGACTACGAACTCTACGTTTTTTCTAACTTCGATCAGCGCCTCGTTCAGGTCATGGACGCGCTCGGACTCACGAGGTATTTCAAAGCGCTCCTTCATTCCACCGCGCTCGGCGCCTGCAAACCCGATCCCAAAGCCTTCCACGCCGCCCTTCAAGCCGCGAGCGCGAAGCCGGAATTCACGCTCCACGTCGGCGACGACCCTATCGCCGATGGCGAAGGCGCCGCGGCCGCGGGAATCGCCTTCTTCCCCCTCTCACGCCCCGAAACCACCCTCAACGATCTCCTCAAAAATCTCCAAACGGGCCCTGATTAGAACTTGCACGCCCCCCCATTTCCCCTACTTTCGCCGTCCCTTCGGGCTATAAAGCGCGGATAGCTCAGTTGGTAGAGCAGTTGGCTTTTAACCAATTGGTCCTGGGTTCGAGTCCCAGTCCGCGTACTTCTTTCAATGCCCAAAATCGGCACGTCACGTTAGATGCCGAACACGCGGAACGGCTTTAGGAACGCAAGCCATTCTGGCCTAGGAACTCAGCACACACTCCGGCTTACAGTCCTACTCTCGATCATCTCGGTTAGTGCAATCCTTGTTCCATTCCACTGAACTTAGCGCAGTGCTAGCTAGCTAGAATCCGTTTCAACCCTGGACCGCGCTCTCGAAATCAAGGTTCTCGAAAAATGATACTTTCGATTTCCCACTCGCCCGCAAGGCACGCAACATCATGGAATGCCATCACATGGAAACCGTATCAAAGGCAAAGGTCGCCACAGGAGCACGTTCCCTTCTTTGCCCACACACGCTGTGACCAACTTCGGAGCGTGCAGTGAAACAGAAGTGCAGAATGAGCGGGACTCTTAGGACGAAGGATTCTGGATCGCTCCACATCCGATGAGAACTCTATCGTTAATTGTGTTGCTCGCGTTAATCGCGGCCATTTCGAGCCTAGCGGCCGAACCAAGCTCCGAGAACGGTTCGGAGTCCAAGCCGGAACCCACTCTTGCGCCCCTGCTCTCGCTCATCGAGTCCATGGGAAGTGTGAAGTCACAGCAGGTGGAGCAACGAGCCGCGCTTGAGGCGATGAGAAAAGAGAAGGCGCCTGAGGATGAGATCAAGGCGGCCGAGGCTGAACTGTCAAAACTAACAGAAAGATATGATTCTCTTCTCAACGATTTTGAACAAGTGGCCACGGGGATAGACCGGGAGACGTTTGAGGTGAAGGACCGGGAGAAGTTTGACCTCGGCAAAGAAGCTCAATACCTGTTAGAGCCCATTGCTACGAGCTCAACAAAGCAACACGGCAACCTCGTGAAATTGAAAGGCTCCGCGCTGACGTGCAGCACTACAAGCGACGATTCGAGATGGTCGATACTGGTTTGAAAAAAGTGTCAGAATTAAAAGAATTCACGGCGAACCGTAGCGAATTGTCTGACAATCTTGATACGCTTAAGAAGGGATGGACTGCTCAGAAGAATCAACTGCGTGGCGAACTGGATGCAGTTCAATTCAAACTCGACGAAACGCTGAGCAATAAGCAGTCAGTGGTCGATATTCTTGGCAATATGCTTAGCCAGTTCTTTGCCGAACGCTGTCTTTAGACGTTCGCTTGAGAAATGAAGACCATCCCTCATTTCCTTCAAATGCCCGAAGGATCGGCTGCGGAGAGCAATGGCCGAACTCGAACGCGATTGTGGAGAGGCAGTATTTCCTACTCACCCACGGAGGCACTGGAGCCGAGTAAGGGGACCACGTATTGTGACAAGGCCAGTCTGGGAGCCGCACTCCCTTCTCAACAGGATTGCGCAAACGAGGCGGGATTGGAAAAGTCGGGGATCGTGAAGGAAGCATTCCTCCATATCGTCTCCAAAACTCGTTTCCGAGCAGGAACGGCCGTGGTGTTCCTTTTCATAGCGCTCCAAGCTGAGGCGGCTGACCTACATGTGGATTTCATTCATAAGGTCGACTCCCGTCCGCTACATTTGGATTCGATTCGGTACGATAATTCCCGTGGTGAGTCGCTCTCCATCACCCGTCTCGCGTGGCTCGCTACGGGTTTTTCTGTGACGACTGCTAGTGGCGACGAAATCCGCATCCCGGATGCGGTGGCCTACGTTCCGAATCGTGGGACGACGGTTAGCCTTCGGAATTTGCCGGCAACAAAGCTCAAGGCGGTCACGTTTCATGTTGGTCCTGACAAAGAAACGAATCATGCCGATCCTTCAAAGTTCGGTGCTAACCATCCGCTCAATCCGAATCTGAATGCGCTTCACTGGGACTGGCAAGGTGGCTATATCTTCATCGCCATCGAAGGCCATTGGCGCACGCGTGATCAGAGGTATCCGGATGGTTACGCCTATCACTTTGCTCGCGACGCCAACCGTACGGCGATCACGCTTCCGCTGGAAGTGGATCTGCTCCGTGACGCTCGTGTGGGCATCGCACTCGATCCCTTGAAACTGGTCGATGGCCTTTCCTTTGCCACGGACGGTGCTACGACTCACTCGTCAGAAGGAGATCCGGTTTCCGATCGATTGAAGAAAAATCTAACGTCGGCCTTTCACATCGCAGGCATTAAGAAAGGCGGTTTGCCTGAACCGCCGAACCCGCCAAAGCCGATTGATCTCCCTGCCAATCCCAAACCTTATCCTATCAAACTGCCACGTCACGTGCCACTTCCTGCGTTGCCGACGGATAATCCGATCATTGCCCAGCGGGTGAGGCTCGGGGAAAGGCTCTTTCATGATCGCCAACTCTCACGTAACAACACAATCTCTTGCGCGTCCTGTCATCAAGGCGAAACACTAACTGATCCCCGTCAATTCAGCCCGGGAGTAGACGGCAGGCATGGCGACAGACATTCTATGCCGCTCTTCAATCTCGCCTGGAAAACGCGGTTTTTCTGGGATGGGCGAGCCACGTCGTTACGCGAGCAAGCATTGCAGCCCATCCAGGATCACTTGGAGATGGATGAATCGTTAGAGAACGTGGTGGCCAAGCTCAAGGTGGATCCCGACTACCCACAACGCTTCGCGGAGGCATTTGGATCGGGTGAAATCACGCCTCAAAACATCGGCCTGGCCTTAGAGAATTTCCTCCTAACACGCCTCAGCTTTGAATCGAAACTCGATCAATCAATGAAAGGGAAGGCGATCCTAACACCACAAGAGAAACGAGGCTTCGAACTCTTCTTCACCGAGACGGAACCACGTTTAGGAAAGCGCGGCGCCGATTGCTTTCACTGTCACGGAGGCGCGCATTTCACCGACCACGCCTTTCACAACAACGGACTGACCATTACCGAAGATATCGGGCTTGCCGAGACGACGGGGCTTGCCAGCGATCGCTACAAGTTCAGCACGCCGTCCCTGAGAAACGTGTCCAAGACCGCCCCTTACATGCATGACGGTAGATTTGCCACGCTTGAAGAGGTGGTCGATCATTACAACGCGCCGCCGACACTCTCGGAAACGCTTGATCCGAATCTGGCCAAGCACCGTGGCGGCTTGGGGCTTTCGGAGTCTGATAGAGCTGCGCTGGTTGCCTTCCTCAGAACGCTATAGGGCACTCTCATCAAGTGACTGGTTCCTCCTCTTCCTTCACGGCATTCAGATGATCACGGATCTTCTTCGCAAGATCATTCCCGTGGGAAGCAAGATTGTCTGCAAGCGTTAGGCTGCAATCGATGGCCTGCAATCGCGCCCAACCATTGGTGTTATCCACCAACTGAAGAAGCGCCGTGGTGGATTCGGCATCCACCATCATGGCGAGTGCCCAAGCAGCGGCGAGTCGGATGCCCTCACTCTGATGCTTAAGTTGATCGCGAACCGCCGGTGCAGAGCGCGCATCTCGAAACCACCCCAATGCCTGGATGACTGTCAGGAGATGCTTTTCCGTCTGCATGGCTTTGGGAAGCGCCGCTCGAACCTGTTCTAGACTGGCATCTCCACCAATGGCCTGTAAAGCTTGAGCGGCGTATTCCCAGTTTTCTTCGTCTAACAAGAATGCTCCTAAGGCTGGAGCGCTGGTTTCATTTCCACACAATTGGAGTTGGCGTAAGAGATAACCTTTGACGGATACGGGATAGTTTTCTGAAAGCTCCGAGCAAAGCGTTTCTCGCAAGAGTAAACTCTTAGCTTCTTTCCCAGGCCTTCCCGTATACATCACGAGTCCGTGTAAAACGTAGCGCGGCTTGTAGTCGGTGCCGTCATCAACGGCTTGGAGCATTCCCACGACCTGCCGAATGCCATCCGCGCCTTTTTCTAACAATGAATCGTAAATCTTAACGTTCTCCGGCCACGGCGTCCCGTGAACTTTGCCGTGCTCGTCCAAATCAGGCGTTTGATTGACAAGAGCGATGATCTCTGCTGTCGGTTTCATGATAGGCTACTCGCGTCGATGTTAGAAAGGCAAATGCCAGGGCGCACGCATGGGCGGGTTTACCAGGCGATTTGCTTGTTCATCGCCGATGATCTCCTCCTTTACCGGATCATACTTGATCTTGCGGCCCGTGCGGATGGCGATGTTTGCCAGATGCAGCAACGTGGCACAACGATGTGCCGCTTCTGCATGACCACCCGCTTGCTGGCGCGTCTTCACCGCCTCAGGAAAGCTCACCAACGGGTCCGGGTCCGGCATGGCCGCAATCTTCTCTTGGTCTTCTTGTGAGAGATCCTCGAGAGAGAGACCGCGAGCTTTCTTGCGGGTATAGGGATCACCCCATTCGCCACTCTCCATGACTAACGTTAAGCCGTCTGCGTACTTCATCTCGATCCAACCCCACATGGCGCAAAGTTCAGGGTGGGCCGGCGGCGCGTGAGCTTCGATTTCAACGGGACTCGTGTGGTCTTTGGCATAGATCCATTGAAAAGGGTCTAACGAATGTTGCGCCATGTCCGCCAAACCACCACCCTCGTAGTCCCAATAATTGCGATGCGTGCCCCCGGTACGCTGGCGCACATAAGGTTTCATGGGTGAAGGCCCCACATAGAGATCCCAATTCAAGTTCTTGGGCGGATCCGTTGGTTTGAGATCGGCGCGTCCGCTCCATTGTTTGACCTTCAAACCGCCTTTATGGTGATACACGACCGGGCAGGGATCGAGCAAACCGCTCTTCATCATCTTGTGCTTGAGAACGTTGCCCTTTTTCTTGCTAACACTGAAACGCCCAAAGGTGCCGATCTGAAATATCCTGTCATATCGCTTAAACGCCTCCACCACCGCCCGTCCTTCAGCGATAAAACGCGTCATGGGCTTCTCGCAAACCACATCTTTCCCCGCAGCGGCCGCGGCAATGGATATGAGCGCATGCCAATGCGGCGGTGTGGCAATGGCCACGACATCGATGTCCTTCCGCTCTAACAAACGTCGAAAATCCGAGTAGAGCGTCTTGTTATCCTCCTGACCGACATACTTCACATCGCACTTCGCTAGCATCTGCACATTCTCGCCCAGTCTCTTAAACGTGCCCGGACCGCGTCCACCGGCTCCGATCAACGCTCCGCCCAGCGTCTCACTCGGCGGCGGCGTCTTGCCTTGACCACTCACCACATGGCTTGGGACGATGGTGAAGCCAGCAGAAGCGGCGGCCGTCTTCTTAATGAATTGCCTTCGAGACGCGCCAACGGGAGACGCAGAACGAGATAGAGATGATGCCATGGGAGAAGCCTATCAGAAAGAATCTCCAATGGCTCGCCAAAAGTATCAGAGTCCAGGGGAGCGTCTATTCAAGCGTTGTTCCAATAGCGTTCGTGCCCTGCTGTCTTCCGGTAGGGAGTCAAGCCACGCACGTACGGGACCTTGGCCCTGTTCACGTTTCCATCGATCAATAAAGTCCAATAGATAGGTACTAGCACCGTCTTCTCGAGCCGCCAACCAATCCGCCTTACGAGACGCGTTCTCATCGGGACGGAAATTGTATGGGTAATCATCGACTAGATCGAGGACTTCCTGCGGGAATGTCAGGGCATCGAACCAACTAACGAACGCATCAAACCCTTCACGAAGAACGATGCCCTTAGCCAAGGCCTTCAAGGCGTGCCCTTGAGCTCTTGTATTTTCCACACGCCGCAGTCTTTCAATAAATGCTCCAAGGGTCCGCGGTGTCACGCGGTTGCCGGCCTCATGCAGTATCCATGCCTTGGACTCTTCGATCTCTTCGGGCGTCGCATCCGGCCATTCCGTCTCCTCCACCATGCCCCGCTCCCAGTAGTCAATCGCCTTCACCGGATCACGCTCGGCAATGCCTGCTATGGTACCGCGAAAGCCGATCAGTCCGTATTCTTGTGAGACCGCGAACGCAGCGTCAGGCTCTAGCGTTGCCCAGCGAGTAAAAGCCTTTTCTTGCAAGAGACTCGAACCCGCGAGGGCGACGAATCTGGGCGCGATCTCGAGTAATGGCTTCAAGATCGCTTCCCTGAAAACGGATCGATCGTTCTCGGGGACGCGGGATTCCATCATGCTTAACAGTCGCTGAATCGAATCACCATCCAGCGCATGGATCTGATCATCCACGGCCTTGGGATAGGAGAGTTTCAGTTTCCGGAATTCGTTGGTTCCCGGAGTCCTCACGATGTCACCTAACTCAATATCCTGCTCCCCAAAGCCCTCGCCCATGACCGCGAATCCAACGATCCCAATCCCCCCACTCTCTTCCTCCGAGAATCCGGCTATAAGTGTTTCTATCACTATTTCTAGATCCGTATCATCGACGCGATCGCCTTCCTTAGAGAGGGAAACAACGTGTTCGGCAGGGGTCACCTCATTGCCGGAAATCACTCCTACCGATTCCGGTCGCTGCGTCATAATGTTCCGCTCTCTTTTCAAAATACCGGACGTGATCAAAGCCATCGATACAAGTCCACATATGGTAATAATGATAGTTGCTTTCATGGTAGTGTCTTCTTCCAAGCTTCCACTTCCTTTGGTGCCCAAGGATGCCAGGCTTCAGCAAAGCGTTGGCAATTCAGGGCGCGTCGATTCGGATCACTTTCGTTGGCGACCCAGTCACTGAGAATTTCAAATTCGCCGCCGGACCGGTGCACATCCACGTCATTGGCACCCACCCACTCCATGATCTCTTCGGCTCCGAGGGCCATGCGCATCAAGAGATCGTCCTTCGCCGAATCTACTTGAGACGATTCTCTCAGTTTGGCGTGAATGATCTCAAAGTGCTTGAGAAGACTGGGCGAACGAATGGCGCCATGGACAAGCGCCCACCAAGTCGCTGCAATTTCGTTAGGCGTGCGTTCCTGGCCAACCTGCTTCACATAGTCCCAAACGACCTCATCATCCCGGATTCGCACTAACGAGAGACCAATCGCCGTAGTGGCTCCCACAAAAGCCTCATGCTCTTGTGCCAGAGCCCAAGACGTGGCCTTGGCAGTATCCCGATGCACAAAGGTCTCCACCGCATGAGCAACCGCCGCAGCATAAGGCGCTTCCAAACTCACCAACTCATGGAATGAGATCGCATGCCGCGCTAACAAATGCTGCGAATCCTCCAGCCATGCCAGGGCATCATCGACGTCCTGGCGGCACCACGATCGCAGACACTCGACCATAAAGGGGCTTCGACTCGGACTCATCGCTGCCCACATCACCCCTTCACGAGGTGTTTTTCGCTCGATCGGCGAGATCAAGGCCTGCTGGAACCGTTTCTTGGAGACACCCTCCGCTGAAAGCTGGATGACCTCTTCAAGCAATGTTAGCGCCGCTTCGGTATCCAGCTTCGCCAAATGGGCCTCCAAGTCTGCCGTCAACGTAGGGTCGTTTCGCAGTACCGATCTGGCAAAGAGTTCGATCATCTCCACAGCCGTCATGCCGCGATAATCATCAGTGGAAACAGACCTCGCCCCTGAACGACGCTTTCTCTTCAATTGATCACTGATCGAAGGTGGGCTTTGAATCGAGGCAACACTCAACGCCTCCGAACCACTAGGCGAGTTCTGCGTCACCGTTTGCCAATAGAAAGCGGCACTTCCAATGACCATCGACGCCCCTAACAACGACGCCTTCAAAGTGAGCGCCCCTTGACTTAGATAAGCGAAACCCGTCCAACTGCCAGCGGGCACACTCAATGGGATCACCGCACGCATGATCCTCACATTCAATCCAGAAGGCGCCGCCCGCATGAACTCGACGCTCAAGCATCCTGCTAAACTCACCGTCGTCACCGTCGTCCCCAGCCGCCGACGCATGATCGCGGAAAGTTTCTCCAGTGCACGCGAGGTTTGTTTCTGCGCTGCATCCTCACTTTTTCCCAACGTTGCAGCCATCTCGCCATAGCTGCGCTCTTCCAGAAAGCGCATCCAGATGGCATCGCGATCCCCATCGGACAATTTTGACAACGCGCGATCGAGTTCGGCTAACATGTCATGGTGATCAGAGGTTTTCATAGGTGACTCCGCTACCTCGACCTGTTGCAGACGCTTTAGTCGGCGGCGTTCCGATCGCAGAGCCGTGGAAGCGTGCTTGACGGCTGCCGTGTGTAGCCAATTCGCTAGCCGACCTCGGCACTCCATGCCGGCCTGCGCCTTCTTTGCAAGTGTTACGAAAACATTCTGAGCCACCTCTTCTGCCAAAGTCACATCGCCCAGCCGCCGCCGCGCCACGCCATGGACAAGCCCCAGGTAGCGATCGACGAGTTTCTCAAACGCCTGCTCGTCGCCATCCCGGTAAGCTCGCAGGAGTTTGGCATCGTCCATCAATTCCACACCCAAGTATTGGCCGCCGTGTCCACCGATCCGACAAAAGAATTTCCGGTTTCGCCGTGTAACCTTTTCTGATGGAGTGCTCAGGAAAAGGGCATGACGAAATCGAACGCTTCTTTGGATTCTCCCGGCCCACGGTGCCCCAAGTGTGGCGCCCCTCTAGACGATGCCGTTTCCGGTGACCTCTGTCCCGCCTGCCTCATGGGCGCTGTGGCGGCCCCGACCGAGCCGCAGGCAGCGCCGGAGCCGGCTCCATTGATCGAAGACTTGGCGGCGAGTTTTCCCCAGTTGGAGATCGTCGAACTCATCGGGAAGGGCGGGATGGGCGCCGTCTACAAAGCGCGCCAACCGCATCTGGATCGGTGGGTCGCCCTAAAGATTCTTCCTGCGAACCTAAGTCATGACGCTGCCTTTGCCGAACGCTTCACGCGTGAGGCACGTGTGTTAGCGAGGCTCAACCATCCTAACATCGTCACTTTGCACGACTTCGGCCAATCGGGCAACTATTTCTATCTATTGATGGAGTACGTGGACGGCGTCAATCTGCGGCAAGCGATCAGTGCCGGCGGTTTCACTCCTGAACAAGCGTTAGAAATCGTCCCCAGGATCTGCGAAGCGCTCCAATTTGCGCACAGCCAAGGGATCCTCCATCGGGATATCAAACCGGCGAACATCTTGTTAGACACCAGTGGACGAGTGAAGATCGCCGACTTTGGAATCGCCAAGGTGCTAGGCCAAGAGGATGTGGAAGGCCAACAAACCTCTAACCAAACCGCCGCCGAACTCACGGGAGCAAGTTCCACTCTGGGCACGCCGTCTTACATGGCGCCTGAACAACTAACGGAGCCGAGCGCCGTGGATCATCGCGCGGATATCTATTCGCTAGGGGTCGTCTTCTACGAAATGCTCACCGGCGAATTGCCTCAGGGCCGCTTTCGCCCGCCATCCGGATCCGCCAAGGTGGATCACCGCATTGATGATGTGGTGAAACGGGCCCTAGCAGAACAGCGGGAAGCCCGCCAACAAAGCGCCGATGAGATGCGCACCGAAGTGGAGACCATCACCGCTAATCCGGCGCCATCTCCTACCACGCCGCCTTCACTGAAAGTCGCGGTAACCGCCTTTCTTCTCATCCTAGGCGGCCTCGCCACCCCTTTCCTAACCTTTGTAGGCGCGCGCGCTGAAATTGAAAAGCGCCGCGCTGCAAACTACGAACTGGACGCCCAACGCCAGACACAGGGAGCCCTCCTCAACCAACAGATCGCAGAATTGAAAGATCAGATGGAAGTGGAGCCGGATCGCGAGACAATGATAGAGCTCCAGCAACGAATCGACTCCTTACAACAACAGGGTGATGATCTTGAACAAGATTTTAACCGAAAGGTGTCGACAGCTCCTGAATCATCGCTGCTGATGATCGGCCTCCAGCTCCTTTTGATCGGAAGCCTCGCCGTCTTCGCACCGTTGGCCACTTGGTTAGGCTGGCGGTACCTGGCCGGTTTGCGTGCCTCGCATAGCCGTCAAGGCATCGGCATGGCGATGTTCAGCGCATTGCTCATTCCCCTGCTCGTGCAATCCGCGATCATCATCACCCTCATAATGGTGCCGGTGAGTGCGGGCCGTTGGCAGAACAAAGCGCTCATTGAAAAGGCTGCTCTTTCGTTCGCCATCGCTTTGAGCCTTTGGTTAGGCTGGCGTCTCATCGGCAAGACGTGGCGTTGGGTTACCAGGCAGGAAGCGCCACCACGATCCGGCCCTAGTCCCTGGCCGCGCCGCATCCTCGTGGGCTGCGCGATCATGGCAGGAATCCTCATCATCATGATCGCGGGCTTGGTCCTCTCCTACCAACGTGCCGAGGCCAAACCAACATTTTCCAAGGCGGCCACAGTGGGAAACGGTGACGCCTCGGCGTACTGTGCTGCACGGGATGACGAGATGGATTACACCTTGTTTTATGCGGGCGACTTCAGCGTAAGCAGCTCAGGGCACCGCAAGGGCGATGGCTCCTGGCAAGAGGAGGCCCGCCTAACATTGCCCGACAAAAACTATGTAATCATTCAACGCAACCACCGTACCCCGGATAGACTGCATTTGAACGGCTTCGCATACTTCCTAACGCGGGGTCGCATGTTCCTCATCTCCGACGAAGCTGAAATCACTCAATACTCGTTAGACGGTGGGGTGATTCATGACCAAGAGGATCTCCGAAGATTAACGGATATCCTAAGAACCCATGTTCCGGAGTTTTCCCTCGATGACAACCAGTGATCCCGATGCCTTCTCCACGACCAAATGGACGCGCGTGGCCAAAGCACGCGGTGACTCGGAAGAGTCCCGCCGGGCCTTGGCGGAACTTTGCGAGATTTATTACGCGCCGGTCGACGCCTTCATACTCGCTACGACACGCGATACTCAAATAGCGCAGGACCTCACCCACGCGTTCTTTGCCCGCGTGTTAGAAAGCCACGCTTTTGACGGCGCCGACCGGGATCGAGGGCGATTCCGATCCTTCTTGTTAGGCGCCGTGAAACATTTCCTAGCCGAAACACAGCGACGAGCCAAGGCGGCGAAGCGCGGCGGCCAAGTCACTCACGAATCGCTCGACCACGAAACGGAGACGTCTCCCGGCCGCGCCCTCCCGGACCAAGACACCCTACCACCGGACGCGTTCTTTGATCGGCGCTGGGCCCTAACTGTTCTGCAACAAGCCATGGATCGGGTATCGCGGGAAATGGCGGCGAGCGATCGCAAAGCGCAATTCACCATCCTGAAACCATGGCTCATCGGCGATACCGCCGGCCTACGACAAGCCGAGGCCGCGAATGAGTTAGGCATGAGCGAGAATGCGGTCAAAGTGGCCATCCATCGGCTTCGCAAACGCTTCCGCGAAAGCGTGAAAGCGGAGATCGGACAAACACTCACGCCGGGCTCAAGCTTGGAGGAAGAACTCGCGCATTTGGAAGCGGCCCTGCGGCGCCCTCAGTGAATTTGATCGGAACGTTTCACAAGTTACGCTACGATGGAAACCGGTTATTTCTCCGTTCCGGCGTTACCTCCTGGCGGCACCTTCCAAGAAGTCCTTTGAGCCCTATTTTACCCGAAACCCGATCCATGAAGCTTGAAAGCCAGGCGCTAACGGCGCCACGCAAGAGTGCCTTTCCCCAGACACGTTGGAGTCTGGTCATGAAGGCCAACGGAGAACAGACTGTTTCGCTCGGCGGCCACACGGTGGTCGTGGCGGATGCCTTGGAAGAATTGTGCCGCGCTTACTGGTCGCCCCTCTTTACCTATGTGCGACGCGCCGGATTCACTCGCGAAGACGCCGAAGATATCACGCAAGAGTTTATCGCTTGGTTTGTGAGCAAGGATCACCTCTCGGACGCGGATCGCGATAAAGGAAGATTACGTTCTTATCTGCTAGCCATCCTCCGGCGGTTCCTAGCAGACAAACGACGCTATCGGAAGGCCAAGAAACGTGGCGGTGACCACCAGATCCTTTCGCTCGATGCCGGGATGGAGGAGCAGGCCAAACTTGCGATCCCGGCAGACGCGAACTCGCCTGATCAGCAATTTGATCGCAAATGGGCCGCCGCCATGATGCAACGTGCCTTGAGCCGGTTGCGGCAAGAGTATGAAGAGAAAGGGAAGAGCGACCTCTTTGAATTGCTCTCCAGTTTCCTGCAAGCACGGCCAAAGGACGCGGCGTACAGAGACTGCAGCGCGACATTGGGTATCTCGGTCGCGGCCGTGAAGATGAATGTGATGCGTATGCGAAAGCGCTTCGCCTTGCTCTTTCGCGAAGAGGTCTTGGCCACGGTGGGAGACGAGAATGAGCTAGAAGAAGAGATCCATTACTTGATGAGTTTGTTTGGCTGAGAACGATCATGATAGGGAGGCGGACCAAGCCGTCTGTCCGGAGTGCGGAGCCGTCATGGCGAACGGCCTGGATGCGCTATGTCCGGCTTGTGTGTCTCAGTCAGGCACGTTGGCCTTCGATCTAACGAGCGCCACGCTCTCTGGGGATCTGTTCGGGCCAGGGGATCTCGCCGAACTTTTTCCCGAAGTCACGATCGATCGCCTGGCCGGCCGGCGGGATGAATTGCTCATCTATGAAGCGAGACTAGCAAACCATCAACAAGTGTGGTTAAAGATCGCGCCCTGCCTCGATCTCGATGAAGCGGCCATTCATCAATGCCTCGCGAATCTCGAAAAGGCGCGCGGGCTCGATCATGAAGGAATCGCTCGCATCCTGAATTGTGGCGAACGCGACGGTTGTCTTTTCGTCGTAAGCGAAGAGGTTTCGGGCACGCCATTGAATGAGTTGATCGCGTCGGACAAGATCGAGGCTCCGGAGCGCGCGCTCGATCTCGCCGGCCAGTTAGTGTCCGCCATTCAAACAGTGCGGCGGTTCGGCATCGAATCCTCCATCAGCATCGATGACGTGGTGATCACCGAGAATGGCCGAGCGGTGGTCACGGACATCGGAATGGAACGCATGCTGCGTCATTCTGCCTCGGATGCTGCGAACGATGGAGACCGCTCGACGAACGCCACATCACTTGGCGCCTTGTTTTATGAATTGCTTACCGGAGAATCCGTTCCCACTCCCGCGCATCGTGAGCGGCATCTGTCCGGCGCGAGCCCTGTTAGTCTTTTAGAAGATCATGTTGAAGGCTACCTGTTAGAAGAAAAAATCGGCGAAGGCGGTTTCGGCATCGTTTACCTGGCAGAACAACAACGCCCCGTCCGCAGGAAAGTGGCGTTGAAGATTCTCAAGCCCGGGATGGATAGCGCCGAAGTCATCAAACGTTTTGAAGCCGAGCGTCAGGCTCTCGCATTGTTAGACGATCCTAACACGGCGACGATCTATGATGCGGGTGAGACGGCGAAAGGCCGCCCCTTCTTTGCCATGGAGTTGGTGGACGGCGAGCCCATTACGCAATTCTGTCAGAGACATCAATTGGGTCTACGCCGGCGGCTGGATCTCTTTATCCAAGTGTGCCATGCCATCCGGCACGCGCACCAGCGTGGCTTGATTCATCGGGATCTCAAGCCCAGCAATATCCTCGTGCATACAACCTCGGATCCGGAGTCCTCCGATGCCGAAGGCACGGTGAAGGTCATTGACTTTGGGATTGCCAAGGCCACGGAAGGGGCCCTGGCCGACGAATCCATGCACACAAAAGCCGCTCAAGTGTTGGGCACGCCGAACTACATGAGCCCAGAGCAAGCGCGGATGGATGCGGGCAGTGTGGACACACGTTCAGATGTCTATTCGCTCGGCGCCATTCTGTACGAACTCCTTACCGGCTCGACGCCGTTTCACCAACCTGGCTCTGACAAAACACCCTTAGATGAGATCTTTCGGCGCATCCGTGAGGACGATCCGCCACGACCCGCAGACCGGGTGCGCAAGGATGGCAGTGCGACGAACTTTGTTTCTCCTCGCGAACTTCAAGGAGACCTCACCTGGATCGCCATGAAGGCGCTGCGCAAAGCCCCCGCCGACCGCTACAGCTCCGTGAATGAATTCATCGCCGATTTAAGAAGGTATCTGGATGATGAACCGATCGTTGCACGGCCGCCCAGTCTCTCCTACAACCTAACCAAATTCGTGCGACGGCATCGCACCTTAACCGCGGCCGTGATCGTGGGGGCCACCACTTTGCTCGTAGGATCAATCGTCAGCACGGCGTTGTTCATCGATGCGCGGGAGAGCGCGACGGCTGCCTTACAGAGTGACACCGAACGCCGCAAGAGCTTCAGCCGTGCCGATTTCCTAGATAGCCGCGGCCTCTTAGAGGCCGATGACCCGCGCGGAGCCGTGGCTCGGTTGGCACGCGCCGTGCGCACAGACCCTGACAATCACGCGGCCGCCTTCAAGCTCGTTCACACACTCACTTCACACACTTTCTTTCCTCCACTCCTGCCCCCCATGCAATTGAAATCCGGCGTAGGTGACGTGGCTTTCAGTCCGGATGGCAACCGCATTGCAGCCGTGACCAAGCTTGGTGAGATTGCCCTTTGGGATGCGCACACCGGCGAGCGCTTGCAGCTCGTGGAGTTCGAGAATCAATGGTTCTCCAAATGCGAGTTTGATCCCAGTGGCGAGAGACTCGCGGTCACGGGACACCACGCCTACACCTATTTGCTTGACGTGGATACTGGCGCCATCCTCCACACGTGGGAGAACGGCACCACCAGCCAAGGAATGGAATGTGCCTTCACCCCGGATGGAACTCGTGTAGCCGTCACGGGGGACAGGGGTCACACTGTTGTCTGGGATGCGGCTTCCGGCGAACCCCTGCAAACCTTTCGCCACGCTCAAGATTACGCTTCGCGCATTCGCTTCACTTCCGATGGCAACATCATGGTGACAACCTCGCACTCTAGCATTGAGGCGTGGGATTTCAACGAAGGAACCCAGCTTTTCCGCTATGATCACGAAGGCAAGCCGCTCGCTGATTGGATCGCCATTTCTCCCAACAATCAAGTCCTCGCTAGTGCAGGCGGTCACACCGTAGAATTGCGCTCGCTCAAAACGGGCAAACGCTTGTTGCCCGCTCTCAAACATCCAGAGCGAGTTATTCGGTTAGCGTTCAGCCCATGCGGTTCGCGTTTGGTGACCGGCACCACAAGCCCCGAGAATCATGCCCGCACTTGGGATGTGACCACCGGACGCTTGCTTTCCACACCGATGCCCATGGAGGGCGCATGCCGGGCGATCGCCTTCAGCCCAGACAGCGCGCGCGTCTTTGTGGGAAGCAAGGTGGCACGCGGCAAACGCGGCTTGGGTATCTTTCATGTGGAGACAGGCCGGGACGTGGCCGCCGCTCTACCGCTACCGCGTGGTGTATGGGCCATGGATATCGCACGCGATGGTCAGCGTCTCGTAACGGCTTCCCGAGATGGGCTCGTTCGCATCTGGGACATTCGCCCGCGCGCGGCCCAACCTCTTGAGATGCGGGCGGCCGGCGGTATCTACCATACTTGCTTCACCCCGCGCGGTGTGGGTGCGCTTTCCCGACATGGCCACGCTGAGATTTGGTCGGTAGAAACGGGAGAATCGTTAGGACGGGAAACCAACGGCGCTCTCTTTTCTGAAGTGCTTTCCGGTTCCGAGGGTAGCAACCTTATGCGAGGTCATCGCTATCGCCACACGACAGCCAATCTCATCCCCTCACGCGATCGGTTGGCCCCTATGTTTCGGGATGGCGAAATCGTGGAATTTGCGGCGTCCCACGACGGCGCTTTCCTCGTCACGGGATGTCGAGACGGCTTTGTTAGAATTTACGATCCTCTGTCGGGCACACCTCTAACCGATCCAGTCAACCTTGGCTCGCATGTGAGATATCTAACATTAAATCGCGAGGGCTCTCATGCTCTAGCCGGCAACCTCGAGGGCACCTATTTCGCGATCGAACTTGAGGAAGGCGAGGTCGTCGCCGAAGCACCCAGCGATCACGGCACGATTCATTGCATCAACGACAACGGCCGAGGCATCATTGGGATCGGCTACAGAGATGGCGCCTTTCGCCTCCTAGACGAGAGCGCCGGCAGTGATTCCCTCCTTCAAGGTCACACATCCGGCATCACTAATATTGAGTTCTTTGCCGGCCACCACGTGGTCACGACCTCAGTCGATAACACAGCCATCGTGTGGGATGTTAGACGCAAAGAAATGGTTAGTCATTTCACGGATCACATTGATCGCGCCGGTCCTTGGGGTCTTTATGTCGGACAGACAGATCCTGACACGCTTGTTACGGGTGGCACCTTTGACGCCACCATGCGGGCCTGGGATTGGCGGACGGGAACGGCGCGTTCGCCCGCAATGCAATCCACCACTGCTGCCTACAGCATGGCCTTTGATCTCACCCGTGGATACGTGGCTCGCGGAGGCGACCACGACTTTGCGGCCGGCATATGGGATCCCACAACCGGGCAGCCTCTGACCGGTGATCTCCCGGCAACTCAGCGAGTGTTCTCCGTTTCATTCTCGCCAGATGGCAAGCATTTCGTAGCGGGTAGTCTTGACGGTACGCTTCGCGTCTACGACTTGCCCCCAGCCGGCCGGCTTCCCGAGTGGTTTCTCGATTTCGCAGAGGCCTTTGTGGGAATGCGCTACGACACCGCTGGACTGCCACACATTCTTCACGCTGACACCTTGCGGGCGCAGAAACAGCGCGTGCTCTCCATGAATCCTACCGACGGGATCACACGCTGGGCACAGTGGTTGGCCGCGGAAGCATCCTCACATAAATCCATTTCTCCTCTTTCCAAACGCACCCCCCACCAGGCAGCGGAATGGCTCCAACAAACGGGAAAGCTTGAGAGCCTCGAGAGATCTCTGTTAGTCGCCCCGGAACACCCCAGCTCTCTTGCCACATTGGCCACGTTTCTTGCCCGCCGCCGAAATGCGAGCGCCTCGGACCGACTCCGCGCCGGCTATCTCTCCAAACGAGCCTACGAGCTTGACCCCCACTCCATCGAGACCTCGACGGCGCGGGCCCAGGTCCTTCGCCAATTGGGTCGCGAAACCGAAGCCCTTCAATTCTTGGTCGGCCACAACGGGATTTCACCCGCGACACTTAGCGCTTTCCTTAAAGATCGCGGTCTCAAACAACTTCCATACGCGCTCGATCAGCCGATGTTAGATCGTCTAACAGATCGCCAGTTATCATCAGCTAAGACCGCCTTTGATGGCTCGTCTAAAGAGGCCTTGGATTGGGAGATCCTTGGATTGCATTACGAACTATGGGGCGGCAATCAAGGCCGCGAAATCGCGCTTTATTGTTATCACCAAGCTGGAGTGGCCTCGAAATTAACGGAATCTCTATTGGATTCTATCCTTACATCATCCGAATACCAACGGGTCGAACTGATAGCCCAGGGCAGTTCCTGGGCATACCAAGACGGTACCACACCCGTCCCTTCTGATTGGTTTCACCCTGACAGAAACCATGTGGATTGGCCGCAAGGCGCCGCACCTCTAGGCTACGGCAATGGCTCCGAGCAGACACGTCTCCATTACGGTTCCAATCGACGGGAGAAACCGATCACCGCCTATTTTCGCAAGACATTCGACCTCTCATCACAGGCGATGCAACGGGTACCATTGACGTTGGCAATTCATTGTGATGATGCTGCATTGGTCTTCGTGAATGGTATGGAGGCCTGCCGCATCAACCTACCCAGCGGTCCTATTACGCCTAACACCCACGCCACAACACGCGTTGATGGAGAAGATGAAGCCCTTTATCACCGCGTGGCCATCAATCCTGCCCTTCTTCGGCGGGGTTCCAACACGATCTCGGTCGAAGTACATCAATTCAATCAAACAAGCTCCGACCTCTCCTTTGATCTATCCGCCGTCGTGGGAATAAGCACGGTGAAGCAGTTTCTGGAGTCGCAACGCATTCATACGCTAACGCGTGCGCTTGGACTCGCGACCAGCGAGTAGCTCATTTCAAACGCTTACACACCTATTTCGGGCGTTTGATCCAAGTCTCCACCGCTCGCCAGTTCGATTCAAACGCAAAGTCCGCCTCCTTAAACTCCGCCGGATCTCTTACGATCCAATCCCTCACTTCGGATTCATCAGACTGCACCTGATCGAAGCCCTTCACTTCACTCACAAAGAACAAATCCAAAACCTCGTAAACAAGAGACCGATAGACGTAACGATTGGGGTAAGATGCTAGAAAAGAAATCTCCGGCAAGGATAAGCTCAGCTCTTCTTCCGCCTCACGCCTCGCGGCTTCTTCAGCCGTTTCCCCTAGATCAATAAAGCCCCCTGGAAGCCCAAGCTTTCCCATACCGGGATCGCGTTGACGCCGGATAAAGATCAGATGACCTTGTGGATTGGATACTAACGTTGCCACCGCCACCGTGGGATTGAAGTAATAGGTCAGCTCACAATGCTCGCACTGTAACGGATTCTCCTCGGCTTTGTCTGCCGCTCGTTCTCCTCCGCAAGCCGGACAGTAGCGGAAGACTTCCGGAATGCTCATAATCGTATCAGGACCCTGCATTTGCCTTTTCGTTATCGGGCGCTTCTTCTTTCTTAGTCTCGCGCTTCTCCAATTCGGTCTCCGGTTTGCGAAAGATCATGAAGTGTTGCCAAGGCAGGAAATCGCGAGTCTCCACCCACTCAAAACCGGACGCCGCGTATTCCCGTTTCGCCTGCTTCTGCGTCATTTTATGAAGCGGCTTGATCGGCACCAGCGGATCTTCTGCCCGATACTCTAACAAGAACACGCGACCACCGGGCTTAAGACCTTTTCTGATGGAAGCGAGCATCTCTCTGGGGAAACTGAACTCGTGATAGGCATCGACTAACAAAACCGCATCTACCTTTCCCTCCGGAAGTTTCGTATCGTCTTCCTTACTCAGAATCGTGGTCACATTCTCTGCGCCGTAAGCCTTCTTTCGTTTTTTGAGAATATCGATCATCTCCGATTGGATATCGACCGCGTAGACCGTTCCGTTAGGCACCTTCTCCGCAAGCTTAAAGGTGAAATAACCCGAGCCGGCACCGATATCCGCAACCACGGCATCGGGAGCCAACTCTAGATTCTTCATCAAGATGCTCGGCTTCTCCTCGCGTTCGCGTTCCGGCCGTTCCAGCCAGCCCGCAGCCAGATGCCCCATGACAAAGGAAATCTCCCTGCCCATGTAGTACTTTCCAATGCCATCTCGGCTCCTCGGGCCTTCGGTATAAGGATGGAACTGAATCTTGGGCTTGAAGTCTTCTGCTAGACTTGAGGTAACCAAGACACCCATCAAGAGGGTGATGAAGTGGAGAGTTTTCAATTTCATGTTAGTGGCGATAGATCCTTTCCAACCTCGAGAATGCCCAGGCAAGCCTCGGCCTGTGAAGGGTCATTGAGGATAAGCGCACCCGAGGCGATTCGCTGATGACCATTTTGATAGTGTTCAAATCGTAAAGGGGCCTCCATTTCAAATTGTGCTGCCAGGGTATCGAAATCCGGCGCTTTGGCCATCTTTAGATGGCGTTTGGTCAGTATTCGAAAACGCGCGTGCGTTCCCTTCACGACATAGCGTGCCAACTCTAGGGTCATGCGACCCATCGTGAAGCGCGGATTGATCTCGACAACCGGACAATGCGCCAGGGTGCCCGACGACGTGCGATAGATCATGGAGTCCACGCCCAAAGCCCCCTCGAATCCAAGTTCAGCTAACCGTGGGCTCAGGAGACGAGGGATCTCCAATTCAAATGGTTGCTGGACGGCGCGTTCGCGGCTGTAGAACAAACGCGTGACGGCGTCGTCGCAATCGTAGGTAAGTTTCTTGTGTACGGCACAACCCAAGAACTTGCCGTTCCGGTCATTGTGCAATCGGGTGTAACCTAACAAGCGCATCTCCCCACCAGGCAATACCTGGTATTGAACGGAAAAGTCCATGGCGCGTTGAAGCCACGGTTCGACGATCACGACGCCCTCCGCATTGAGGGTGTGCGAAATCCACGCACGCTCATGATCGGTCAGTTCTTCTCCCTCACGCAATACCTTCATGCCTTTTCCAGCGAGCCCTAAGGGTGACTTGAAGACACAGGGTCGAGGGATCTCCCCCGTGGCATCAAGCGTCTCTTTCAAGGATCGACACCTCTTCCCTAACGTCCAACCTAAGCGTTGCGCGACCTCCGTGGAATACGCTTTGGAGTAAAGGGCAGCCCATTCTTCACGCCACAACACTTTTTCATGAGACTCGCCAAAGTAAGCGGCGCTATCAGGGCTCCAGCCCCACGGGCGAAGTTCATTCAACTTTCTCTCTCGAAGTGACTGATCAAACGTGCTCCTGATCTCGGGTAATTCAATTCCGGCATCCACCAGCTTTTTTAAGAATGAGGACGAAGGTGGCGGCTCGACAAGCGCCACGTCATCTCGCCTGGCCAAGTAGAGCGAAAGCGAACTCAGATCCCGCGCGAGTCTCGTCAAGGTCTTGTTAGGCTCACCTCGATCGGCGATCGACCACTCCGCCTGCGGATTGAAGTGGTAGACATTGGGCGTCCGCCCTTTCGATTGCGAGAAGAGTTCCAAATGACTGACAAAGTCCTCATCGAGCCCGGCGAGATAACGCGCTTCACGATTAAAGACGCCAGCGCCTTTAGCCCGGCTAGGCGAAAGTGGAAAACTCAAATGTGACTGATAGGATTCCCAATCCGATTGGTTAGGCGTTTTCCATTTGCGAAACCAATGAAGCCCATAGCCGACGTGACTGATCTCATCCTCGTAGATCTTTGATAAGATACGAGCCGTGGCCGAATCACCAGCTTCAGAAAAGAGTTTCGCGAAGTGGCGTGAGTAATCGAGGTTGGCCTGTTCAAATGTGAGACTCAAGCGCGCTACGTAGTCTGCAGGAGATTCCATCGTAGACACGCTACGCCAGAAGAAGCCATTCACGGGCTGGCTTCCAAAAGTAACGCCGCATTCCCTCATTCGCCGCAGATACAGCCGTGTGTGCATCTGCTCCTCAATCAAGGTCTTCGCCACGCCCATGCGAAAGGCCGCCGGCGCTTCAGGAAACTTTAATAACACTAGCGCCATCAATTCCGCTGCGAGGAGTTCGTGATTAGCGAAGAAGTGCAGGAGAGCGCCGCGTTCTTCGGCATCGTTCAACTTGCCGGCACCTGGAAGCGGTCGCCTTGCGCGAGAGTCTTTTTCAAAACGCAAGGTGACCGGCCGACCCGGCATAGATGGTGTGGCCAAGGCCCGACCTGCATGCGCATCCGTTAGTGACTCTAAAGAAGGTGCCGCCAGTTTCTCTTCTAAGGTCTCGGAGAACAATACGCGTTCTGCAAAGGCGGAAATCTCCATCACTCCCTAACTTAATTCCCTCCAATCTGCCGTGAACGGAAATGCCTCGCTACTTGAACATATTTCTCCGCAGATCCTCGATTCGCGGCCATTTCTTCATCCGTCACGGCGCGAACTACTTTGGCCGGGCTCCCCAACACCAATGATCGAGGCGGTATCTGCTGTGCTTTGGTTACCAAGGCGCCGGCACCGATTATCGATCCTTCGCCTATGGTGCTCTCATCCATAATCGTGGCGCCCATCCCAACTAAGACCGCGTCCTCAATCGTGCAGGCATGAATGATCGCCCGGTGGCCAATCGTCACGTCCTGACCAACCCACACGCCACGATCGCTTGCGAGATGCACAATGGTACCGTCTTGCACGTTGGTCCGGTCACCGATGACAATTTCGTGAATGTCACCCCGGAGTACGCACTGATACCATACGCTCGCATCCTGCCCCAAAGTCACCGCTCCAACGATATCGGCACTCGGTGCAATGAAGGCCGCGCCATCGATCTGCGGTCTTCTAGTTAGAAATTCCGGACATTTCATGATCTACACATTAAAATAAGGAGAAAAGACTTCTACGAGAATCTCCACGCTTTCCTTCATGCGCAACTCCGCTTACTGATCTCCTCCATTATCGATCACCCCTAACTGAGGCCGATAGTCGAACAGCCCATATCATCATTCAAAAGACGAACTATGAATAAAACCGAACTCATTGATTCCATCCAAGAAAAGCTCGGAGGCGAAGCTTCTAAGCGTGAAGCCGAAGACGCTCTCAGTGCTGTGTTAGACGCCATTGCAGACGGCGTGAAAAAGGACCCGGCCAAGGGCATTCAATTGATTGGTTTCGGCACATTCAAAGTAGCCGAACGAAGCGCACGGACCGGTCGCAATCCCCGTACGGGAGAGCCTATGGAAATCCCAGCATCCAAGACCGTCAAATTCACCCCAGCGGCGGCACTCAAGAAATCGCTGTAACGATTCTTCTAATCTTTCTCGTTAGGCGCCTGTACTGCTTCGGCAGCTACAGGCGCTTGGCGTTTCGGGATCCATCAATCGCTTGGATGCAGCCAAAGATCGACGAGCAACGGCCGGTGATCGGATCCTATAGGCGGCCCAATGCGCCGGTCGATCACGTCGATTGATTCACTCACCAACACATGATCGATCGGCAAACCGGTAACAAGCAAGGGTGCGCGATACCACGTATTCTGAATTCCCCGCCCCACCGCCGAGTCGCTCAATTGGCAACGCTCTAGCAGCCTCTTAAAATGCGGTGACCAAGGTGTGAGATTGAAGTCACCCGCAACGATTCGTTTCTCGGTCACCGGCAATGTCGCCAGATACTCCCCCAATTTCTCAAACTGCGCATTGCGAGAGGCCGCAAGGGAGGCACGCATTGGGGGTGTGGGATGAATGCCGATCATCCGCAGCGGACCTTCCGGCAGATCAAAGACCGCTTCGATAGCCGGCTGATCCATGTGCTCTAAAAGACGAATCTCTTTCCAAGGAAGCTTGCTGTAAAAGCTCATTCCAAAGTTATCCGAACGAGGTTCGGCAAAGCGATGCTCATAGTGATCTCTCAGTTCCCAATCCATTTCATCCGCCCATCGTTTATCGGTCTCGATGAACAGAACAAAGTCGGCTCGTGTGTCCGCAACGAAATCGGAAACATCCTCGTAGCGGATGTTCGCCGTGTAGACATTGTAGCATAACAACCGGTATACCCGTTGATCATCTGGCACGTCTGCCAGAGTCACCGGCTGCGAGAAGGGGAGCTTGAGATACGCCAACACGGGCCAGGCCAGAAACACCGTGCCGGCGAGAAGAAGCAATGCCGAGACAGGCCGCCGCCACATGACCAGCGGCAACAGGCATAGAAGTAGCGCGCCGACGAAGTGCACACGAAAATTTATAAGTAAATCTGCTAGCCAGAACTGAGGCGCCAAGAACACACTCACGAGTCCTATCACGAGGATGGTCCCGCCGGTAGCCCGGGCTGCTGCGGTGAGTCCGTCTTTGAGCAACTTCTTCATTTGAGAATAAAAAAGCGCTATTTCTATCGGGGTTTCAATCTTTCTTCCTTCGATCAATACCCGCCAAGCGGCGAGCATTCTCGAGCGTATCGATTTCGTCGATCGTCTTGTCGTGGCGAATGGCCTTGATCCTGGGAAACCTCAACGCCAGACCACTTGAGTGTCGCTTGCTGGCCTGAATGGAATCAAAAGCGATTTCTAATACGACATTTGGTTCCACCTCCCGGACTCGCCGAGTTTTTCGAATCGTGTGTTTCAAGAAATGCTCGGTCAACCGCTCGATCTCGATATCCGTTAGGCCACTATAAGCCTTTCCAATCACCGCTAGTCTTTCCGTCCCCTCATCGCGAACGGCGAAGGTGTAGTCGCTCAAGACATGACTGCGTTTGCCATGGCCTTGCTCAACCTTGACCACGACCACGTCGAGCGTGGAAAACGCTTTCTTCAACTTGAGCCAAGCCTTGCCGCGCCTCCCCAAGGTGTAGGGGCTCTGGGGGTCCTTGGCCACAAGTCCTTCATTTCCACGCAATCGCGCTTCCTTGAAGGCAAACTCAATCGCCCCTGCAGACTCCGCAAACGTGACCTCGACTAGCTGAAACGAAGGAGGCAATTCCATTTTCTCTAATTCGGCTCGGCGTTCTGCTAGAGAATATCCAAGCATTGGCGTCCCATTGAGCCAGAGCAGATCAAAGATCATGAACTTGACGGGAACGGCCTCGCCCAGAAACAAATCAGATTCGTGTCGTTTCCTTCCCAATCGTTTTTGTAAGTCGGCGAATGACAATTTGCGGCCGTCTGCATAGGCAATCAACTCGCCGTCGACCACGACATCGGCTCCCAAACCTTTCGCCGCAGTGTAGAGTTCGGGAAACTCTGAATCCATAGGCCGTAGATCCCGCGAGTAGAGACGGACGCGCTCTCCCACCCGGTGGAGCTGAGCGCGAATACCGTCAAATTTGTCCTCAAGCCAAACCTTCGGATTCGCCATGCGGTTCCAAATTCCATCGGCACCCTCTTCGGGACTGGCCAGCATGCATTTCACCGGATGCAGCGGCTGAAGTTGTACCCGATCAAGCGTGCGGGAACGAGCACGCAACGCGGTCTCACCCAAATCTCCCAACAACATATGCGCCTCACGCACCAAGGCCGCCGGCTGATCAAACGCCCGGGCAAGCACGTCCTCTAACAGACCTTCTTTCAATCCAATTCGCATATCATTGGTTAGGATCTGCACGAGCAAACTTCCTTCCTGCGGATGAAGACGCCGCAGCTGGTCGACTAGCAAGGCTTGCTTGGCCTGAGGGCCGCGTGCCTGAGCGAGCTCATCGAGCCAAGCGGCTAACGCCGCCAATGTAAGGGCTTCCGGATGAAGATCTCCCAACTGTAGAACCAAGAATGCCGTGCGGCCGGCATCTGCCTGAGATTGAGAGATCTCGCGGTAGCGTGCTAATGGAAGTCCTGTCACTTCCATCAGTGCCTGCCGTACAACGGCCCAACCGATTTGGTTGGCGAGACGTTTCCCAGACAAATAGACCACCACATTTCGCAAGGCATCCGGATTGAGCCGGCGGATGTAATCTGCCAAAAGCGTTGTTTTCTGGTGTTTTCCCGAACTATTAGAGACAGCGACACAGACATCCGACAACTCCGCAACTTCACACGGAACACGCTTAGTGGTTTTGTCAGGTCGATCGGCCACTCCCGCAGAGACCATTCCCAATCCAAGATCCATCTGATTGTCGCTTAAGAGCGACCAGGCCTCGATCCCCCGCTCTCGTAAATCACGCGCGAATTCACTAGCATAACCATGCAACGTGTAAACAAGTGACGGTTTCACCATCTCCACGTAGCTCATGAGCCCCGGATAATCCGCGTGATCGGATAAGGGAAACACTTTGTCCACTTGATAGCGATAGACGGCGCCCGGTTCCAGGGCCCAGCCGCTCAACATCGCCGTGCGCTTGTTCTTCAATCGCCGAATGGCCTGAGACCGGGCCGCTGATGGCGGAAGAATCAGCACGTGGCCTGCAGCTTCATCAAGATTCAGTTCCTGATAGTTCGGAAAGGAGAAGTCGAAACGCTCGTAAACTAACGTCATCTCATGCACAGAAGGGTGAAGCATCACGGGCAACGATGCTGTGGTCAAGGCAGCGAGAATCTCCTGCGCTTTGCCTAACGAATAGCCCAGCAAGATCGGCACTTCCCCCTCATCAATCGTTTCCTGACAAAACCTAACCACCTCAGCAATCACTTCGGACGTCGGCGGGAAGACAAACTTAGGCAAGCCGAAGGTTGTCTCCATGATCAGGGTATGGGCAGATCGGGCTTCGATCCTCTCACAGGCATGGCCGTCTCTGACCTTAAAATCGCCCGTATAAAGGAGCGTCTCACCGTCTGACTTTCGAGTGATGTGAATCTGTGCCGAACCGAAGATATGGCCCGCGGGAAGAAGTGCCACTTCATGCGACTCCGTTAGCGTATGGGATGATCCGTAAGGCAAGGCGGTCACCTTTGCCTGACGCTGTTCTCCATAGCGCGCACGAATGATAGCTGCCGTACGATCCGAGCAAAGAATCTCACCGTGTTTTGCAAAGTGATCGGCATGAGCATGCGACACAAAGGCGCGAGGCTTGGCTCCATGGCCATCCAACCACCAATCAAGCTCTTCCAGGAAGACGCCATCTTGGTAGCGCGGCACCAGTGGTTTCCTTGCAGTCATTCTGCAAGCATCATACGCATGCACGTCGTCTTCAGAAGCAACAATCGCCTTGCGTTCGCCATCCGGGAAGGTAAGGAGAAAGCATGGAATTGATCCGCGTTGGCGCGGGTGTGGTAAACCAGACTGCGCTCGACTGGAGCGGGAACCGTGAGCGGCTCCTGGCGGTCATTCATGAAGCGAATGATAGGGGCGTTCAGCTACTATGCCTCCCGGAACTTGCCATCACGGGTTATGGCTGTGAAGACGCGTTTTTCAGTGCGGATGTGACGGAGCGGTCGTTGGAGATGCTCACAACTCTAGCAAAAGCCTCGCAGAATATGATCACTGCCGTCGGTCTTCCAATCTTTTATCAAGGCGCACTCTACAACGCGGCCGCTTTGATTGGGAACGGCCGAATCTTCGGATTGGTTGCCAAACAAACACTCGCTGGAGACGGTATTCACTACGAACCCAGATGGTTTAAGGCGTGGCCGGCTAACGCTACGCGGCGAATTCAGATTGGCAACGATCAAGTTCCCATTGGGGATCTCGTGTTCGATTGGTTAGGCGTCCGGATTGGTTTTGAGATCTGCGAGGATGCCTGGGTCGCGCAACGTCCTGGATCCAGTCTTGCGTCGCGAGCGGTTGATTTGATTCTCAATCCCAGCGCCAGTCATTTCGCCTTTGGTAAGCATCAGATTCGCCAACGATTTGTGTTAGAGGGATCGCGCGCCTTTCATACGACCTACATTTACACCAATCTTCTCGGTAATGAAGCCGGGCGGGCAATCTATGACGGCGGACCCATGATTGCCCATGCAGGCCTGCTCGTGGCTGCAGGACCGCGGTTCACGTTTCGGCGTCACTTCGTCATCGATGCGGTCGCGGACGTGAATCTTACTAGGATGCATCGTGTTCGTTCCGTGGGAAGCCGAACCGACTTGGACAGCAGCGAGGACGACGTGGTGCAGATCGATCTCAATCGCGATAAGACGGCCTTTGAGAACACTGCTAAAGTTTCTCCGCAGCAACTCTCGAAAGAAGAGGAGTTCACCCAGGCCATGACTCTTGGTTTGTACGACTACATGACCAAGAGCTTTTCGCGTGGCTTTGTCGTTTCGTTAAGTGGAGGCGCTGATTCGGCCGCCTGCGCGACTCTTGTTAGTCTGATGGTCGATCGGGTTTCTGAGGAGCTCGGAACTAAAGTGTGGAAAGAGCGAACACCCTATCTTGGATTCACAGACCAATCATCACTCAAAGAGATCAAGGAGCGGTTATTGCACTGTGTTTATCAGAAGACTGTCAATAGCTCGGAGATAACTCAAGAGGCGGCCGCAACACTAGCACATACATTAGGCGCTAGTTTTTCTGTTTGGGATATTGATCCGTTAGTAAATCACTATCGCAGCTTGGTGGAGTCATCACTCCAGCGAAAGCTATCCTGGGATCAAGATGACATCACTCTACAGAACATCCAGGCGCGCGTCCGTTCGCCTGGTATATGGATGCTAGCCAATGCGTTGGGAGCGCTTCTTCTAGCTACGAGTAATCGATCGGAGGCCGCGGTTGGCTATGCGACCATGGATGGCGATACGAGTGGTGGTCTCAGCCCTATTGCCGGGGTCGATAAAGCCTTTCTTCAAGATTGGTTAAGATGGCTTGAAACAACCGGCAGCGAATCGTTTCCGGCTATCCCAGAGTTGAATCTGATCAATCGGCAATCACCAACCGCTGAGCTTCGGCCTCAAGAACAATCTCAAACGGATGAAGCAGATCTAATGCCTTATCCTTTGTTAGACGCTATCGAATGTGCAGCCATTCGGGATAAACGCGCTCCAGAGGAAGTTTTCACGGAAATGGAATCGCGTTTTCCCCACTACGATCGCGACCAGTTGCGGCTATGGATCAAACGTTTTTTCCAACTATGGAGCCGCAACCAATGGAAACGCGAGCGCTACGCCCCCAGCTTCCATCTCGACGATAAGAATCTGGATCCAAAGACATGGTGCCGATTTCCCATCCTATCAGGTGGTTTTCGAGAAGAGCTAGAACACTTCTAACCTAACTCTACTGGAAACGGCGTAAAACCACTGAAGCGTTGTGCCCGCCAAACCCAAAGGAGTTTGAAACCGCAACGTCGATGTTAGCCTCCCGCGCTTCGTTAGGCACATAGTCGAGATCACATTCCGGATCCGGATCGTGCAGATTAATGGTAGGGGGTATGACTCCATTTTGAATGGCCAAGGCAGAAGCGGCAAATTCGATTCCGCCAGCCGCGCCTAACAAATGGCCGGTCATTGATTTGGTCGAACTCACCATGACATTCCGCGCGTGATCTCCAAAGGAACGTTTGATGGCAAGGGTTTCGCAGACATCACCAACGGGCGTGGAAGTCCCGTGAGCATTGATGTAACCCACTTCATCGGCATTGAGGCCGGCGTGTTGAAGTGCCATGTCCATGCACCGGCTCGCGCCGTGCCCTTCCGGTTGAGGTGAAGTGAGGTGATAGGCATCCGCGGAAACACCATAGCCCGCGAGTTCACAGTAAATTCGCGCTCCCCGCTTCTTCGCCGCTTCCAATTCCTCCAAGACCAGGACTCCGGCCCCCTCGCTCATGACGAAGCCATCCCGTCCGCTATCAAAAGGACGCGAAGCCGCTTGTGGATCGTCGTTCCGGGTGCTCAGAGCCCGCATCTTCCCGAATCCAGAAAGGCCCATCGGCGTGATGGAAGCTTCCGAACCACCGGCGAGGAAGTAATCAGCATCACCAAACTTAATGATCCGCCAGGCTTCTCCGATGCTGTTGTTAGCGGTGGCACACGCGGTCACGATGCTCATGTTGGGCCCCGATAGCCCATATTCCATTGAGATTTGACCGCTGGCGATGTTGGCGATCATCATGGGAATAGTCAGTGGGGAAACCTTTCTAGGTCCTTTCTCTAGAAGATTCGCATGTTGCGCCTCCAAGGTCGCAAGACCACCGATACCACTGCCAACCATGACGCCAAAGCGGTAGGGATCGATGGTCGTTAGATCGATTCCGGAGTCATCGAGCGCCTGCTTCGACGCGGCCAAGGCGAGTTGTGCATAGCGATCAGAGCGCTTGGCGTCCTTTGGCTGTTTGAGAAAGGTTTCCGGCTCAAACTCGTCCACTTCGCCTCCAAACCGGCACGCATATTCTTCTGTATCGAAGGCTTTAATGGGAGCAATACCACTCACGCCGTTGATCAGATTATTCCAGAAGCTGTCCAGAGTATTGCCTACGGGAGAGAGCACTCCCATTCCTGTTACCACGACCCGACGTTGATTCATAGATTAGCTGAACAGATTGAGTAAATCCTCAGGGGAGGAAGATGCCTATCAAAACCGGTTCGCGTTCGCA
Source organism: Verrucomicrobiales bacterium (assembly GCA_965224685.1). Lineage (GTDB taxonomy): Bacteria > Verrucomicrobiota > Verrucomicrobiia > Verrucomicrobiales > DEV007 > CBDDAB01. Next base: position 541,567 of record CBDDAB010000016.1, read on the forward strand.
CGCAATGAGAAAAGCAGCTGCGGGGATCCGGTGATTGACGAAGCCATAAAAAAACCCGAGCCAGAAAATGGCTCAGGTTCAAATTGAGGCGCTAAAAAAGCAAGGAAGGTTAGCTCGCCGAGGCAGCCGTGCTGGTACTGCCGGTACTGGCTTCCTCATCCTTCTCCTCGCCGCTGTTGGCATTCAAATTAACGCGGAATTTCACCCGCCCACGTTTGGCGGCGGCCCGGGCTTTCCTTCGAGAACGTTGGAGGGGGGTCTCAAAGGCGCGTAGCCTTCGGACCTCATCAAGGATACCTTCGCTTTCGAGCTTGGTTTTGAGGCGTTTCAGGGCGCGATCAATCGACTCCCCCTTCTTTACCGTGACTTCAGGCATGAGCTAATTAGCAAGAGATAAGAGATACATGGAGACAAAAACACCCTGCGACCATTGGCCGCAGGGTGTTAGAGAAATCGAAAAGCTTATCGACGACGGCGGAAACCCATGAAAGAGAATCCAAGAAGCGCCAACAAGGCTGAAGAGGGCTCAGGAATGACTGGACCAGGTCCAGCGCCACCAAATCCGTCCAACCACAACGCATTGACGTCATTGCCATTGAAAGTGCTTGGAGCCAGAGTTCCAATCAAAGCATTACCGGCACCAAGGATAGCGCTTTCAACAGCAGCGTTTGGATTGGCACCTTCAGCTGGAAAGCTGACATCATGCTTGTAAACAGCCCACTGACTGGAGCTGGCGAGGGTGCCTCCATCGCCAATCACAGTATAGATCGACTGACCATCAAAACCTCCATCGTTAATTGCACCCGAGATTTGGTTCAGGTACAAACCAGGAACCGGCGAGGAGAATGAAATGCCAACGGAATCACTAAATTGCGTGAAACCCGCGATGATATCGGAACCGGAACTCGCTCCCGTTACCGCGGCATCGCCACCAGCGAAAAATCCAATACCCACGCTTCCGCTGTTGGCAGGAAGAAGCGTACCAGAAGAATCGGCAACAAAGAGTGCATCCGCCGCTCCGGTAGCAGGGACATTAGTAACGGTAATCACTCCTGCTTGCAGATTGAAAGCAAGGAGCGCACTTAGGGATGCAATTGCAAACGCCTTTTTCATTTAGAATTTAAGTTGAGTAATAAGTTTTGGTTAAGGGACTCTTATGATAAGCAGATGGCTGGGGTTACGTCAAAAGAAAAGAGCAACCCCAGCCATTAAGTTTTTCAGATCTTAAAGATCGGCGTAGAATGCAGGAGGAGTCAAGGTCACCGAGAAGGCGTCCTGCCTTCTTTGGACAATCACTCCGCTGGAGAGAGGCGCTTCAGCTTGATCGCCAGCTGCTCCAATGATTTCCCACCTTTCCTCTGTTCCAAGGAAGGCGTCTGCGGCCGCAAAATAGGCAAGAGAGAACTCACCAGGCGCACCCGCCGCACTCCAGAGAACCGTAGCAGAGGTTGCCGTTCCACGGTTAAAGCCGTCGCCATAACCTGAATTGCCTAAGGTAACCCCAGCAGGATAAACCCGGCTGACGTAGGTAAAATCAGAGTCAATGTCGACATTCGTTGGCGTGAGCTTTACATGCCCGGTAAACACAAGATCGAGATCACCCTCGCCGCGCTTCTGAACAGTCAGGCCAGCGGTGAAAGGAATTGGAAAGTTGGCTTGATCGCCTGCCTCACCAATAACCTGCCACTGAGCCGGGGTTCCCAAGAACGCATCAGCCGCAGCGAAATACGCCAACGCAAACGCATTCGGCCCATTTGGGATCCAAATGACATCCGCGGTGGTTGCAGTACCCTCTAGGAAGCCTGCACTGTTGTCAGCACCAAAGTAATCAGCGAGAGTGCGAACCTTGCGAATGATGTAGCTGTCATCTGCAGCCACATTCAAGGCATCGGCAGTCTTGACGGTGGTAGCAGTCGTTTCCGTAATCGTGGACCAGGCACCGCTCTCGAACTCGATCGAGTAAAGGCTGCCGGCAGGAAGGGACTCAGCGAAATTAGCGTTAGCGTCGGTCAGCGTGTCGCCAGCCACTCCGGTGAGGGCGCTGGAGACGAGCGGTGCGTCGACGAGATTCACCCCGATCACGTTGAAGCCTTGGCTAACGGTCTCGGTGTGGTAACCCACAGGGGTCGTGAATGCCGTCTGAGCTGCTGCACCACCTAGCGTGGCAATGAGCGCTCCGGCACCTATAAGCGGTAGTGCGATTTTCATAGGTCTGGATTTACTTAGGGTTGTATTAGGTTTGGATTAAGATTGTGAGCTGTGAGCCCTCTGTTCACCAATTCAACGTATTTTACGCTAGGAGGTGACAGATATTCTAGACTTTTTTCGAGTTTTTTTCAGTGAATCGATCTTAGGGAGGTTTGGAAGACCTTTACAAGCGTTTTTCTCGCCTTATTCCCGCAAATTGGGCATTTTTTAGCGATTCCGAGGCCTGAACCAGTTACGGAACGATCGTTTGGAGGATCTTCCCGTTTCCTCAGGGACGTTCTCCCGTTTCTTACCGAATTCCAGAGCGCTGCGGGTCACACGATTGAGTTCTGTCTGTTCGACGTTCGCATCCACTAAGTCGCTGGTAGAGTTGATGATATGGGGCTGTAAGAAAATCAGCAATTCCTGACGATTCCGTTGCTTGGTGTTCTCGCCGAAGATGTGTTTCAGCAAAGGCACATGGACGAGGACGGGCAGTCCATCCCGCGCATCGCTCCGGCTTTCCGTGATCAAGCCACCGAGAACAATCGTTGATTTATTAGGCACGGTCACTTCGGTCTCAAGTTCTTGCGTACCAATGGTAGGCACCTCGGTTCCTTGAATGTTCTGGCTACCAATGATGTCGTCATTCACCTGCCTCACCTTCAGCGTGATCTCATCATCTGAATTGATGAGCGGTTGCACCTGCAGCTCTAGCACAACATCTCTGTATTCAATGTTAGAGATCAACCCCGTCGTCCCGGTGCCTCCGGTAAAACTAGACTGTGTGCTCGATGGCACGGCAACGGCTTGCCCGCTTGAGATCACCCCGATCCGATTGTTTCGGATGTAGATGGACGGACGGGATAGCACTTCGAAGCGGTTGGTGCTTTCCAGTGCCCGCAAATAAGCATTCACATAATCACCAATCTGGGCGTAGTAGTTGAGACCGGCAACTTTGGGGAAATTGCTAACTACATCTAGACTATCAAGATCGATCACGTTCGAGCCATCGCCAGTCTGGAACAAACCACCGCTTCTAACATTGCGCCCACCGACGTCGTACTCTTGAACGCGGTGCAAGAGATCGAGACCCCAATTGATATCGTTGCCTAACGTAACCTGGCCAATGATCGTAGATAGGTAGACTTGCCGTGGCTTCACATCGATCTCATCCAAGATGGTGTTCACCAACTGAAGATCTTCCGGCGGACCCGATGCGATGATGTTGTTAGACTTGGGATCTGCGATGAGGAGGCTCTTGCCGACCGGAATGGAAAGCGGCCCGGTGTCGACATCGCCAAAGATACTTCCCGACGTGGAGCCGCCCCGCCCCCCACCTGTGCCCCCAAAGCCACTGCCGCCAAAGTTGTTTCCACCGAAATTCCGGTTCCCCGTGTTAAAGTTGTTTCCGCCAAACCGGCCCTGGTTCTGCCCAAACCCAGTCGCACGATTCTGTCCGCCCAAATTGGAACTTAAGGCGCCCCCCGTTCCCGAGGTGCTGGCCGGATCGGCATGTAGAGAGAGCGCATTTTCCAGGACAGGAAGCACGCTCTCGACAGAGACGTGGCTCAAGGAGCGATTGATGAATCGCTTCACCTCCACCTCAGCATCGAGTTCTTTAACGAGATTTTCGATGTAGGTCACGTCGAGCGGACGCGCGATAACAATGAGACGATTGGTGCGAATATCAGGATAAACCACGATTGGCTGCGTGGCACCCGGACCGCCAGTGGGACTCGGCGAAGCGGCGGCGCTGGCGCCAGGTAATCCTGGAGGCGCCCCTGGCGTGCGAGTCGTCGTCGGAGTGGTTCGACGTGTGGTGTTGGTGCGCGTCGTTCCGGTGTTCGACTGTTGCTGTTGCTGGCTCAAAATATCGTTGATCGCCGCCGAAACGGTTTCCACGTCAGCACGCTCTAACTGAAACACTCTCGTGGTGACTTGCGCAGGCTTGACGTCGATCTGTTTCTTTAGCGCGATGAGTTGTTTCACAATCAACGCGTTCTCGGTGATGATGAGCATGTTCGCATCCGGCACCTGACTGATTCCTGCGTAGTTGGTGCCGGTGTTCTTGGTCACCTCTTGAAAAATTCTCGTAGCTTCATCGGTGGTGATGAACTCGAGTTCCATAATGTAGTTCACCACGACCTCGCCCTCAGGGAGATCGTACTCACTATCATAAGTCTTAATCCCCTTGTCATTCGGCGTCTGCGATTGCCAATTGACGACCTTGAGCATGTTATCACTCACGGGCACCAACGCGATCCCGTTCAAGAGAAGCGAGCGTTCTATGAAGTCTAACCACTCAGCATTGGTGCGCACGGGATGAACCGTTTCGATGGTAACGAATCCATCGAGAATGGTTTGGTCCTTGATAATCAGCTTGCCACTAACCGTTTCATAATCCTGAAGAATAAACCTTAACGGCGTGTTAGGGTATTGGATCTCCGGAGGCGTACCGTCTGCAGTCGGCGGGACATTCTGAGCAGGCAAGGTCAGGGCGCTCAGGCAAAGAAATGTGGCTGCGCCGAGGACGCGCATTGTAGGAGTGGTTCGATACATAAGATGGTTCGTTGAAAGGATGTCAGGATATTGCCGATCGCGGCTCTTACTTCTTGTTCAAGCCGGGCGGCATGATGACGCGGCGTTTCCCAGGCGTGGTCGTGGGGCGTGCCGTGCGTGGCGTGCCAGGTTTCGTGGTCGTCACGCGACGCGTGGTCGTGGGCGCTTTGCCTGCCGGAGGTTTCCGGGTGTTGGGCGACGTCTTGGCTTTCTTCAACTCGGCGGCGTCATACTTGAGCGTCGCTGTCTTCGATCCGGTTCCCGATCCGCTCACGACAACGACCTCAACCTGCAACGGATCACGGTGCGGTTTGACGGTTTGAATCGTCAAAGGAAGATCCGTAGATCCCTCAACGATTCTCATCCGGGCTTTCCGCCGCTTCTCCGGATCCTCGTCCTTCACGAGGGACTTGTTCTCCACGTGGACGACGTACTTGCCCCCGATCCGGGTCACGGCGCGTAAAATGAGGTCTTTTGACCAATCCTCGACCTCCTTAGTCTCTGTCACCGGAATGACCTCTCCCTCGAAGGGTTTTTTCCGGAAAATGGCGTCATAGCGCCGGGGATCGAACTTTTTCGGAGGGAAATCGGATAGGTCCTGCTCAGCAGCTGCTGGAGGCTGCGCACCGATGGCGGGCGGCGGCGTACCAGGTTGTTGACCAATCACCCATTGAACGGCCAAGGTCGAGACGGCGACGATGGTTGCGAAAGGAAGCAAACGGTTGAACGTGATTTTCATATTCTTCTAGCGTTGTTGAAAGTCTAATTCGTTTGAGGTGCGCCGTGTTGAGCGTGAGCATTGATTTCCGTGTAACGGGGCCCCAAGGGCTCGCCGATCACTTCGGACGCCTTTACAGGACGCAACTCATTCGGCCCTCTTGGCGCACCACCGGTCCCTGGCACCACCTCGGTGCCAGCGCCCTGAGCACCGTCGGTGTATTCCACAGCAATCTGGTCGCCCACAGGAGCAATCTTGGGAGTCACGGACTGGACGGGATTCCCCGTGTCTTCAGCGATCACCTGCGCGCGATCCAGGTCTGCTTGCAAAGGTGGCGGCGGCTGAATCGCCCCCACTCGGCGTGACGAATTGGCCAGGACGCCGTTGTTGCCTGCTGACGGGTTCGCAAAGCCCGTGCCGGGCGGATTCGCTGTGGGGGGACGCACCGTCGGCCGCTTGACCTTTGGGGCGTTTCCACCACCACCAGCGGGAGGCGGGAGGGTCACGCGACGTGTGGCTGGGGGTGCGACCTTACTCGGAGTGGTCGCCGTTGAATTGGATTCAGCAGGTGTGGTCGCTTGCAGCGTGGCGGCGGGATCTTTGATGATTTTCGTCGTGGTTGGCGTGTTTCCCGGAGTCCCTTCTTTCTCAGGGGGTGGTTCAGGCGTCGTATTCTCTTCCACAGGCGGCGCCGGAGCAGCCGCGCCAGAGGGTCTAAAGGCGGCCCCGGGCGTTGTTGCGAGAATCACGTCTTCCGTGGCATACCGTTGCTCCACCGTGACCTCACAAGTCAGCATCTCGGCTTCCTTGCGTTTCTTCGGGTAGATATGGAGGTGAGTGATGGCGCGAAACGCCGTCTCCGATTGGAGTTCGGCAAGCCATTGGACGATATTCTGAATGCTTCCTTGGACGACCAAACGCCGCTGGAAAGCCCAGTAGTAAGGCTCTTTGCGGGGCTCTTTCTCAGGCGGTGAATTCACGAACGTGAGCCCGGCGGCTTCAACGCCCCGGACCGACACGACATTATCGAGCACCTCCTTAGCGTGAAACTCATCGCGCACCAGCGGCTGATGTTTGTCCAGCCAGACACGCTTCTGATTGAATTCCTGCTGCTGGGTACGCACGGCCTGCAGGCTTCGTTGCTCCGCCTCGAGCGTGACCAATTCCGCTTTCACTTCCTGCTTTCTCTTTGCGTAAATCTCATACGCAAAGAGACTCCCCAGAATCAGCACAGTGAGTCCGAAGATGACCAGTAAGCGGACTTCGCTAGGTTTAAGTTGTCCCATACAAATAATCTCCTTTCACTTCGAAGGTCACGATACCGTTCTTGTCCATCTTAAAGGCGGGGTTCTCCCATTTGTAATCCTGAAGGGTCTTGTTGTTCTTCACTTGATTCACATAGCGGTTGGCGATCGAACGGTTTGTCGCTTCGCCCTTCACCAGAATCCGGTCTCCCGTGATATCCAGATCAAGTAGCCGAACGCCTCTCTCCGGCAAACCCTCCAGAACACGGTAGAAAAGCTCCAAAGGGAAACGTTCCACACTCACCGCATCAGAGAGACTGTTCCAGCGGTCGGCAGTCGGCTGAATCCACCCGACCTCACTCTCCAATCCTTTCACTGCGGCATCCAGTTTACCTACTTTCCGCTTCATGAGGTAGAACTGCACACCAAAGAACGCGATCAAGAGTAAGTAGGCCAAACCAGCCAGGGCCACCCAATTGCGAATCTTCTGACGACGCGCCGCCGCCTCACGGTTGAGCGCGACTTCGCTCGGGAGCAGGTCCAACGGCTCCTCCGGCAGGAGCGGCGAGGGCCGATCCTCGAAAAGGACGGTCATTTCCAGATCATTCTCCAAGAGCTGCCGGCTCTCTTCGGGTAGCGCACTGGTCCACACCACGATTCCAGAGAGTTCCTCGATCACCCCTTGGGAATGCAGCTGGAGCAGAAGACATTTCAGCTCGAGGCTCGCATCCTCATTGATCTCATCTGAGTTCAGCGCCTGGAAATAAACGGGCTGCCCTTTCCGGGTGGCCACCGCTACCCAACGGCCGAGTTCCCGCCAGATCACCAGATGATTGCGAGGCAGCGGCAGGTAGTTGGGCGAAATATCGAAGTATTCGGAGTCGCCCTTGGGCAATTCGATCGGCTTGCCATCGGCCAGGAGAATGGGCTGCAAGAGACACCTCGCCTCGTCGCGATCGATGATCGTGTAGTCGTAATGCCGCCCGGCGCCGTCATCAGGACGTGTCCCATTGGCTTCCAAACGCATTTCCACCACGTCGGGCAGGAGCGAGTCGTCCTCCGAGGCCGCCCAGAAAGGCGAACAGAAGACCGACGTCACCGGGAAAGCGTAGTGCGTCACCCCACGAAATTCCGTGGGTGATGCGGCCACGACATGCTTGCCCGCCGGATTGTGACTGAGACCTTTCTTCAGGTCGCCGGACCACAGCTCCCACTGTTCTTCACCGGGGTAGCAAAGGGCGACTTCGTTGTTGGATGTGTTCTTGCTCATAGGCCAATGGGTCTTATTGGAAGATTTCCTCCCGGTTAAGGATTACGGGATTACTCTCACGATTTCTCAAAACGAGGACGATTTGTTTCTGATAGTCCCCCACCCGGGCCGTGCTTTCGATCCGGACGGTGTCATCATTCACCGTCAAACGATTCGCACGCGGGTCGTCGGGGCTTATCCCTAGTTCTCCAAGCGCTTCCTGTAAACTCTCGAGCTGCAAGTCGTCCTCCGTACCATCGATCCCATCCTCGCCCATGCGCACGCGGATGAAATCTTCCGCCGTGAAATCCGGCACTTCCGCCACCATGGAAATGGATTCCACATCGGCCTCTCGCAGATCGAGCTTGCCGCCGCTGTAGAGGGTGAAAAAGCTGCGCCAGTTTGGTTTGGCGAAATTCAAAAGATCGATGTCCTTCACCAAGGCCATCTCATCCAAATCGTAAAATGGGCGGTTGAATGGGTAAGTGGGATAACCCTGCTCGAAATACCACTCATTCTCCGCGCCATTCAGGGAACGCTCGTCACCTGGATCCACCCAATCAATTAAGTTATCCGTTAGCTGCTCCGCTTGTTCAATCTCCAACCCCCAGAAGGTGAAAATGTGTTGGAGAAACTCGCGGTCCTGTTGCTGCAGGAGCACGTTGATATTAAGGCGGCCACCTTCTCCACGAATCCGAACCGTGAAACCTTCGCCGGTGATTTGATCGAACTGTGTGAGAATAGGATCGTAACGCTTCACCTGCGGATTGGCCGCTAAGGCAATGCCCATCTCACAAAGCTGATTCATGCGGAAATCATGCTTTTGGGAAATTACCAGATGCACATCACTACTGATCAATTGGATAGAGGTGAACAAGAACAACGTGAGGATCGCCATCAACCAGAAGACGATGATCAGTGCCGATCCGCGAATGCGCCTAGCGATTTGGGTAGGCTTCATTGGCGTCTAACGGCGCCTCCTCCGCCACCACTACGAACGCCTGGAGGGGGTGCCGTCGTTCCACCCCGACCGCCACGCGTATTGCCACCACTACGAACGGCGCCATCACCGCCACGCTCCGGCCGGTCACCGCGATCACCACCATCGCCCCCGCTTGCAGCACCGCCTCCAGCCCCACGACCAGGCACTTGCCCCGCGCCAAAGAGTTGTTCTGGATTGGCCATCGTTGGAACCCAGAAGATCGATTCCACACGCTCATCCAAACCCTGACCGTAAAACTGCAATAACAAACGCACAATCCCCGGCCGGCGCTGCGGGTCCTCCCATTCTGGCACCCATTCACCCGCTTCACCAGCCGTCTCATCAAAGAAGCTCCACTCAAAGAGCGTGACGTCATGCATGAGCGGCAACCAAAGCCCCGGCATTTGACGGCTCGTGCCCATCGCCGAGCGATAATCTTCCGGCGCCTCTTCATCAAGGTATAACAAACCCACCTCCATGGCTCCACGCGAACTCGTCCGCGACATCAACACCACCCGCGCCGATCCGGCCGGGACCGAAGGCCAGTAGAAGGCCAGCGGGTAATCGTAAAATACGATGTCTGTCTCCATATTGCCACGATTCGTCACCGGCATCATCGTGACCCCGGCGTTTCCTGGCATTCTCTCAAAATTTCGCCGCAAGAGACGCAGGAAATTGTGCAAACGAATCTCCTCATTCTGCGATTCAGAGACCTCGTTGCTCAAGGCCACCGTTCCAGACGCCACGGCGTAGATCCCGCTGACGATCAATCCCAGGATCGCCATGCCTAACACGATCTCAAGAAGCGTGAAGCCTTTGTTAGCGCGTGTTCCGGTAGAGACGACCATAACGATAGGTTTCGACGATTTGTTCCTGCATCTGCCGGTTTTCCTGCCAAACGGCCCGGATCTGAATGCGGTACATTTCCGGCAAGGGCTGCCCTTCCTCGTTCTCCAACTCCATTTCCTCGACCAAGCTCTGATAAATCACGCCGTGCGCATCGGGAGCGGATTCTTCTTGCCGCGGCTCGATGTTGGGATCACGCAAATGCCAGGTGAGTAGTGTTTCCAAATTTCGCATCATGGCCATCTCGCGTTGCGAGGCCAATGCTAGGGCGCCGAGTCGATCGATGGCGACCGTCAGCGAAACGGCGATGACGCTAAGAATGCTCACCGCCAGGATCGATTCCAAGAGAAGGAATCCTCGAGCGTTGTTAGGCTGGCGTGTGAGTTTCATCGCTGATTAGTTAGTCGGGAATGACCAATTCCTCGTCTTCCGCATGCGCGGTGAGCGGATTGAAGGTCATGTTCATGTAGGCATCTCCGTAGGTCAGCCGGAGGCTGAGCGGTTCACAGATCCCACCTGGTTCGAAGACCCAGCGCTCAAACGGCGCGCGTGGCGCGCGGAAGTCTGGCTCATTCCACCGGCGTACCCAGAGGAGAATGCCGTGATCCAAGGCATGCTGTTTGCCTCGAATGCGCTTCATTTCGCGCTCCAGATCCTCCATCGATCCAATGTAGCTGTCCTCCAACTGCTGGTTGGAATACGAGGGACCCGTCGCATAAAAGCCAGACGCCAAAGTCATGGTGTAAGACTGGTTTTTCTCCACCGCCTGACGCATCAATTGCCGCGCCGCGATCTTCAACTTCACAGCCTCATTTTTAAGCCGGCCTTCATCCTGCATGGATCGGAAACTCAGCGTCGCCACGCCTAACAAGATCGTGATGATGAAGATCGAGACGATGATCTCGATCAGGGTGAAACCCTGATCGCTTCGCTGTCGACGCGTCGTTTCCAATGCCGGTAGCAGGTTGATTTCGTTAGACCGATTGCCTACCAGTTGCCGATGTCGTCATCGGTCCCTTCCGTACGATCGGCGCCGAGTGAGAAGACGTCGAATTCACGGCCATCGAGACCCGGATAACGGTATTGATACATGTTGCCCCACGGATCCATGATGGAATCGAGCGAATCCATTTGCTTGATCCACGACTTGGGGAAAGGCGCCGTCGTTGGTTTCTCCACCAAAGCGCGCAACCCCTGCTCTTGAGTGGGCAAACTACCCGCCTTCATCGAGTATAGCCGCAGAGCGGTCACGATCGCCGTGACGTCAGATCTCACAGCGCCATCTTTACCGGCATCCATCACGCCGGTCAGTTTCACGACGCCCGCGCCCACGAGCAATGCGATGATTGCCAGCACGAGCACCATTTCAATCAAGGTGAACGCCGTCTGCCGCCGGCGCGATTTCTTCAGGATGTCTACTTTCATGTTAGTGGGTGTTTGGTTAGATAGAATGAATCACTTGTGAATGTCGTTCCCATTCTCAATACCATCCTGCCCCCAGGAGAAGAGGTCAAATGCCTGGCCATTGGTCCCAGGCGAACGGTATTGATACGGGTTGTTCCAGGGATCGAGGAGCGCATCCTCCGAACTCACCTGGGGGATCCAGGACTTGGGAACTGGCTGCGTGGTGGGCTGAATGAGTAGTGCTTTGAGACCTTGTTCCTCAGTCGGATAGCGTCCTCCGGTCATGGCGTACATCTCAAGAGCTGCGGAAAGGGCCACCATATCCATCTTGGTAGTCTGGATTTTAGCGCCTTCGCCTACGTTGCAAAGATGCACCACCCCAGCTCCTATCAAAAGACTGATGATGGCCAAGACCATCACCATTTCAATCAAGGTAAAGCCACGCCTAACGGATTTGGAAAGTGTCTGTATTCTCATCTCTAGTTAGGCGTCGCCGATCATGCGATTTGTCCGTTAGCGTGCGCTATTCAAGCCGCTGACGGTCTCGAAAATGATAGAGATCATGAGATAGGCCATGGTTCCGACCACGCCGGCCATGATGAAAACGATGAGCGGCTGCACGAGGGCACTAATTTTCTCAATGGTTTTTCCTAACTCTTTATCGTAACGACCGGCTGCACGGGCTAACGAACCTTCTAAGTCACCGGTTTGTTCACCCACCGAAACCATATCAATCAAAAGCGCCGGGAAATAGCCGACTTTCTTCATGGCTCGCGAAAGCGATCCGCCTTCGCCGACGATAGCAGCCACTTGACCGACCTTCTCTTTCAAAAACAAATTCATCGTGGTTTCCTTCGTCAGCTCTAATCCTTTCAGCAGCGGCAAACCATTGCCTGTCAGATTCGCCAAAGTCTCCATGCACTGCACGTAGAAACGGGAAGACAACACGCCACCGACCAACGGCGCTCTCACAATGAAGCGATCCCATTTGGCACGATTCTTCTGATCCCGTAGCCAAATGCGAAAACCCACCATGATACCAACCACACCTAACAAAAGCGCCCACCAGTAAGCTTTGAGGAAATTCGACGTGCCGATGAGCACTTTGGCCGCCGTGGGCAGATCACCGCCCGTGGACTTCAACAGACCCATCAATTGCGGAATCAAATAAACCACGAACAACACCGTCACCCCCACACCGGCCGCGACCAGAAACGCCGGATAAATCAGCGCGAACATGACCTTACTCTGGAGATCCTGAATCGTGTTCAGGTAAGACGCTTGGCGTTTAAGAATGGTCGAAAGTGCGCCACTAACCTCACCGGCGTGCGCCATGCTGCAATAGAGCGGACCAAAGCTTGGTGAGGCCTTTTCTAATGCTTTGGAGAAACTCGATCCCTCACGCACTTCTTGCCGGATGAGAATGGTCACGTCTTTCAAGGCCGAAAGCTCTTCACGACTCTCCATCACGCGGAGTGCCGGTTCTAACTGAAGCCCCGCGGCCAGCATCTCGGAAAGTTCTTCCGTGAACATCACCACTTGGCTGCGCTTCAGCTTGACCGGTCCTTTGGGAACGTCTTCCTCGGCCACCTTGCCCGCGCGTTCGCGCGCGGTCTTCACCCGCGGCGGTCGTGCTCCTTTGGCCTCCTTCTTTGCCTTTCCTTTCTCTATGACCGCCTCGTGCTTAGCTTTTCCGTCACCGTTCTTGCCGGTCTTCTCCGCCACCGGATCTTCTTTCTTAGCTTCCGCCTCGCCTACTTTGACCGGCTCCGCTTTGATCGCACCGGAGTCTTCCTTCAAAGAGAGCGGCTGCAACCCACCACGGCCCAAACGCCGCAACGCTTCAGAGCGGTCATTCGCGTCTAACGTTCCTTCAGCTTTGGAACCGTCTACCTTGAGGGCTCGATATCGAAATGTTGGCATGTCTAGAAATCAGTTAGGTTCCCTGCATCTCGGTCGTGGTCACACTCACCACTTCCTCAAGAGTGGTCTCGCCTACCATGACCTTATTATAGCCGTAATCGCGCATCTGAATGAAGCCGTCTTTGATCGCTTGCTCTTTCAATGCCGAATAGGGTCTTCCAGCAGTCACGAGTTCCTGCAGCGCGCTGGAGAGGGTACACACTTCGTAAATCGCCATCCGTCCGCGGAAACCACTGTGACGGCACGCTTGACAACCACCGGGATGATAAAACGGCCCTTGGAAATGCTGAGGAAAACCCACGCTACGAAGATACTCAGGTTTGTAACTCGTTTCTTTGCGGCACGCCGGGCAAAGTTTTCTAACCAAACGCTGAGCGATGAAAGTCCGCACCGAAGCTGAAACTAAAAACGGTTCCAGGCCCATGTCCACCAAACGGCTGATGCCGCCAATGGCGTCGTTGGTGTGCAACGTACTGAAGACTAAGTGACCCGTAAGCGCGGCGCGAATCGCGATTTCCGCCGTTTCCAAGTCCCGGATCTCACCCACCATGATGATGTCAGGATCCGCACGCAGAAAGCTTCGCAGGCCATTGGCGAAAGTGAGATTGATCTCCGGCTTCACCGCCACCTGCATGATGCCTTCCAGCTTATTCTCCACCGGATCCTCCACCGTCACGATACGCCGGTCGGGCAAATTGAGTTCCGTTAGGAAAGTGTAAAGCGTCGTCGACTTACCGCAACCTGTGGGACCGGTGAGAAGAATGATGCCGTTGGAAAGATCAAGCAGATTCCGAAAGGTGCTTTCGATGTTAGGCTCAAGCGAGAGCTTACCGAGATTGAACTTCTCTTGACCTAACAAACGCAAGCTGACCTGCTCGCCTTCAACGGTCGGGATGGTCGCCACACGAACGTCGATGGACTTGCCTTCGATCTGCAAATTGATCCGGCCGTCCTGAGGCAAGCGGCGTTCCGCGATGTCCAAGCGCGACATGATCTTCAAACGCGCCACCACCATAGACTGCAAAGCCTTGATGTTTTCCGGGACGGGCACATCCACCAACTTGCCATCCACACGGTAACGAATACGCAACTGATGCTCTTGCGGTTCCACATGCACGTCCGTCGCCCGCTGCTCTAACGCTTCGCGCAAGATCTGATTCACAAACTTCACCACGGAGGCTTCTTCATCGTCATCGTCGAGGACATTGACGTCCTCACGCATGTCCATGAGATCCGCATCGAGATCGCGCCCAGCTAACAGTTGCTCAAAAGTATCCGCACCCACCCCATAAAGCGATTGCAGACCTTCGATGATTCGCGTTCGCGACGCCATGCGCCACTGTATGGGTACTTTGATATGCTGACTCGCCGCCTGGCGAGCCGTGAGGTTGAAAGGATCGTAAGTAGCGATCTGCAACTTGCCGGAACCATTGCTATCGCCATTGGAACTGTTGGACTCGATGGGTTCACCAAACTCGTCTTCCTCGGGCTCGGCATTAGGATCGTCAAAATGAATGGGTAACAATCGATGGCGCAACGCCACTTGGGCCGAACAGAGTTCGCGGAGCTGACGCGGCTTGATGTCGTCGCGCTCAAGTTCCGCTTCCCAAGGGATCCGCAAGCGCTCACTCAGATTCTCCAAAAACTCCTCCTCATCGACGATTCGGTTATCGAGCACGTCATCCACCAGAGACCGCTGCTGGAAGGTCGCCTGATCGACCACTTCCGAGAGCTTCTCTTCGGATTCACATTTCGCCGTGCGGGCGCATTCGAGGAACAAGTCTTTCATAGTATCTAGAATCGAGCAGTCATCACCTACGAGTTCAAACGCGGTGTGACAACTGCGGATGCCTAAATAGCGAAGGCTTCGCCTAGAATTGTGCCTGGGAAGTGGATGGGGATAAAGTCCTTCAAAATAAAAGGACACTGCTTTTAAAAGAAAGGAATTGCACTGGTTGGAGGAGGCGAAAGTCCGGACGCGGACTTAGCACACGACCACCTCGAGCGCGTCGTCATCCACACGTGACCACCCGGCAGCTTCAAGATTGGGTTTCGCCAGATCGGCGTCCCGGGGCGGCGTTTCAACTTTCCGGGCGAGTTCCTTTAATAGCGTCTCGTCCAAGGGCCGGTCATCGCTCAAGCTCGCGTCCAGGCTATCGATAACCAAGGCCTCGATCTGCCTGACCGTCATCCCCTCTGTCAAATCTGTAAGCCATTCCGTGTCAGGAGGTTTTACCATTATTCCACGTTCTCGGAAATGCCCCTGGATGAGACGCGTCCGTTCGTGGTGATTCGGTGAATAGACGGCCCATTTCTGTTCAAACCAGCGATCTTCCCAGCCCTTGGCTTCTTCAAGATCCAACGTTGCCATCCACAGGGCTTGTTCTGGAACCGATTGTTTGAGTTGATCAAGGAAATCGTCCTGCACCTGTGCCCGGCTCAATCCGTCGAGCCAAAGGATGATCGGTCCCAGGGAGTTCACCACCTCGGCCAACTTGTGGCAGGCGGCGTCACAGGCGTGCTGATCCCTCAGAGCTTCCATCTTCACCCGCATCACACCGATCTCCCGTTCCTTGGCCCATTGCAGAGGCACCCGCCAGGGCTCATTCGCTTCATGAGCCGCGATTGCCACTCGATGAGCACTCTCCAGGCGAAGACCACTGATATCAGGCAATCCCTTGGGCACCCCTTCGGGTCGAAAACACTCCAAAAGCCCATCATCATCGACCGATTCCGCACGACTAGCCAAGATGGAGGCCACCGCGGCCGCTTCATGGGTCCCACGAGTCGATTGGAAGACGGTTCTCTCATCCTCATCAGAACGCGATTTCAACGAAGCCTGAAGCTTCGCCCGGTCTTCCGCACCCAGGGACATCGCGACCACGCGTTGACCGCAAAACCAATCGCGCATCGGCACACACGCGCCTGCGAAAGGCGCCACTCGGTCCTGGGGCCGGTAAACCTCGGGCCCCTCAACATCGCCGCTTGGCTCCATCACCACCACAATCGAACCTGAATTGCGGCACCGCGTCGCGAGCAGCGCAAGCCACTGCGCATTTGCCGGCGCCTCCAGTTCGAGTCCCGGTTCATCGATGAGAAACACCGCATCGACAATGATCTCGTCCAACTGCAGGAGGAAATGTGTCAGGGGAATCGCCTCCATTTGAAGGCGCCGTTTCCCCGTGCTTTTGAAAAAACCCAAGGTCGGATGCCAATGAAAGAGGGCCAGCCCAAGCTCGATGCAATGCGTGGCAATGAGCTGGCGGTAGCTTTCCAAATCACGCGTGATCAATCGAATGGATCCCGCGGACGCCTCGTTGAGGCGTTCAAGCAGACTTGGACAATTGATCATGCTTTTCAATTCTGAAGGGTAATTTCATAATTAAAGCAATCAACCATATACCAAACCCTCTTTCTCAACGTCAATAATCTGATTTGCGATTTATCCCATAAAATATATTGATTATGGATAATATGACCCTACCCTCTCGCACCCCGGATTTCTTCACTTCAGTCCGACGCCTCAGCCCCTTCACCCCAATAAAATGAACCAAGCCCTGACCGAAGACCCCCTCCAAGCGAGCCCGTTCATGATCCCGGCAGATGATGAATCCACTGGATTGCTTGCCCGCCTTCGCGTCCGCCTCGCAGACGCCTGGAAACGCCATCGCTACCGGAAGATTCAACACGCCATCAAGACCTACAATGCCGAGAGACACTTTCTGTCCCCCGTCTTTCGGCCTGTCGTCGGCCCGGCCACCATTCGCATGGCCAACCATGAAATTGAGCGGAACAAGCTACCTTTCTCTGTGGATCACAGCCGCCCCTGGCTCACCCGCAAACCGCTAGCGCTACGTCCTCCCACCCAGGAAACGCTTCCCTCGAAAGATTCGGAGAACACGCGAGAGCTTCCGGCGAGCCTTCGCCAACGCCAACGTCATCCAGAAGATCAGGAAGATACTCCTATTATCCTGATCACTTGATCAATCCCCGGCCAGGCAAACTGGACTCATTCGCCAATCACCCACTGCGCGAGGTCACTTTACCGGTAACAGTATCGATCACCCAAATCACTCCCGGTGGATTCGAGGGGTGAAACTGATAGCGGCCAATACCATTTGCCTCTTCTTTGTCAGGATTGGTCTTACCATTTTCTTCCTCTGCGCGAGGACTGGTTCTACCACTTTCTTCCTCCGCGCGTGGGCCGGTCTTAGAGGCGTGATAACATAGAGCGCTTGCCACCAACACTGCCGAGATCAGGATCGATACTCCAAGGAATTTGCTCTCATTCATGGTGAAACCTTACCGTGCCGTGAATTAGAGCAAACAGTTTTCGTGAAATTCAAAGCAGTATGTTAGGCGACCCGGTTTAATAAACCGGGCCGCTCTGCATTGAGACTGTTTAAGGCACGACTTCGACCAAGGTGCCCGCATCGACCACCGCGAAAAGATCGGCCACGGCGTCATGAGGCATCCGCACGCAGCCATTCGATTTGGGAAAACGGTGTACGTATTTGCTCGCGTGAATACCAATGCCGCCATCAGTCAGCCGCATCCAGTAAGGCAATGCAGAACCGACATAGCGGTCGTAGCTTCCTCCGTATTTCCGGCGATCGCCGCCATACACTTTGCGTCCGTTACGATAGAGGCTGCCGAAGATATTCGATCGCTTGTCGCGGATTTTCTCTTTGATAGGAAACGTACCGGTTGGCGTGCGCTTTCCGGCTTTGCCCGTGCAACACGGAGCATCGAGAGCCACTTCAGTTCCTACCAACAACCGGGTGCGCTGTGCGCTCAGATCGATGCGCACGATCCGGCTCGGCGCTTGGCGTGCTTTGGTTAGCAGTTTTTCATTCCGGTAGACGGCAGAAGTTTTGGGGTAATCGTCACGCGCCACAAAGACCTGATACGCTCGGGTATCGGCGGACTCGCTTAAGGTGCCATCTGTGAGTGCGCAACCGACGCCGAGAACGAGAATCGCGCCCGCCAGAAGGAGCCGTGCCGGATGAAAAATCTGAGGGATCATGCCGCTCTCTCTAAACGAACCTCACGGTTTCGCAACTCCCGACTAACGATTCTGCTGGGCCGTCCAGGGTCAATCGTGTTAACCCGCACAAATGGCTCTCATCCTCTCACTCGACCAAGGCACCACGAGTTCTCGTGCCATTCTCTTTGATCACTCCGGTTCCGTGCAAGCGATGGCTCAGGAAGAGTTCACCCAGCACTTCCCGCAGCCTGGATGGGTGGAACATGACCCGGAGGAGATCTGGGAAACGCAACTTCGCACCGCCCGGGCCGCCATGGAAAAGGCTTCGATCGCAAGCACGGAGATCGCGGCCATCGGCATCACCAATCAACGGGAAACGACCGTTCTGTGGGAGCGCGAGACCGGCAAACCGATCGCACCAGCGATTGTTTGGCAGGATCGGCGCACCGCAGCTTTCTGCGATGAACTCAAAGCCGGCGGTCACGCCAGATCGATTCAAGACAAGACGGGTCTGGTGCTCGATGCCTATTTCTCCGGCTCCAAAGTGCGCTGGCTCCTCAACAATGTGGATGGTTTGAGAGCGCGCGCTGAAGCCGGCGAAATCTGCTTCGGCACAATTGATAGTTGGCTCATTTACAAACTCACGGGCGGCCGATGCCACGTCACCGACGTGAGCAATGCCAGTCGCACCTTGCTTTTTAACATTCACACATTGGAGTGGGACGCCGAATTGTTAGATATCTTCAGCATCCCCGCAGCACTTCTGCCAGAGGCCCGTAGCAGCAGCGAGGTGTATGGGGAATCATCAAGTGATTTATTGGGATCCTCTCTGCCGATCGCCGGTATTGGTGGTGACCAGCAAGCCGCGCTCTTCGGTCAAGCATGTCATACCGCCGGTCAGGCTAAAAACACCTACGGCACCGGCTGTTTCATGCTCATGCATACCGGTGACCAACCCATTCCCTCACAGAACAACCTCCTCACCACCATTGCCTGGCGCCGTGACCAGGCGACGGAGTACGCCCTGGAGGGAAGCGTTTTTGTCGCCGGTGCCGCCATCCAGTGGCTGCGCGATCAGTTAGGCTTCGTGGAGTCCGCACCTGAGATCGAGGCGCTCGCCAATGAGGTCGATGACAACGGTGGCGTCTTTCTCGTTCCCGCCTTTGCTGGTCTCGGCGCCCCGCACTGGGATCCCTACGCGCGCGGCACCCTCGTCGGCATGACGCGCGGCTCTAACAAAGCACACATTGCACGTGCAGCATTAGAAAGCATTGCCTACCAATCCTACGATGTGCTCAAAGCCATGGAAGCCGATTCCGGGATCCAACTCACGGAATTGCGAGTCGATGGCGGTGCCTCCATGAACAATCTCTTGATGCAATTCCAAGCCGATTTGTTAGGCGTACCCGTCGTGCGACCCGCTGTCGCGGAAACCACCGCCCTCGGCGCGGCCTACTTAGCAGGGCTCGCTGTCGACTACTGGAGCGGCCCCGAAGATATCTCGGCCAATTGGCAAGAGGACCGCCGCTTCGAACCCCAGCGCACTTCCGAAGACATGGCGCCATTGCTCGCGGGCTGGCGCCAAGCTGTGGAAGCTGCGAAAGGCTGGAAAAAATAACACCACCCGGCTATCCGCGCGCTTTGTTAGTTCGCCTTCTTCCGTTTGCCAACGGAATCGCGCGTTCCTCGCGGTGTGGTCCATTGCCCCTCGAGGGTGTCCTCTTTGACTGCACCTTTGAACGACAGTGGTATCTCGCGCTCGTTGAATTTGAGCGTGACTTTGAATGCCACTTCGCTGCCATCGATACTCAGGTTCTCCAGGGCGATTTCATTGTCCCGGAAACTGTAGGTGCCACTCCTGGCATCCGTGATTTTTAACGTGCTCGTGCGGACACCGTTATCGGTTTCACGGGTGAATTCCCAAGTGCCGATTGCTGCCGAACCCGATGTCCGCTTCTTTCCGGTAAAGGGCGTGCCCCCTCGCGAAGTCACAATCTCGCCATCAAGCTTGTTCCCCGCAAGCTTGCCATTAAGATTGAGTTCGAAAGCGCGATCACCAAATCTCAATTCCGTTACAAAGGACACTTGGTCATCCTTGAGTTGAAGTGTCACCGGAATCTCCCGGCCGTAGGTTTCATAGCGAGCAGTGAGATCAGAGAACACTCGCATCAACCTTGTTCTTGGACCGCGATCCGAAGTTGAGGAGATTTCCCAAACACCGATCAATTCAGCTCCATGTCGCGTTCCGTTAGCCTCGATCTCTCCATACTCGGAAATCATGGTGCCTGTTAGTGTATCACCATCGATCTTTGCCACATTCGTCACATCCAACTCGCGATCTCCTAGCGTAACCGTGCGGTCGAGCGTGAGCGTGCTGTCTGCAAAGCGTACCCGCGTGATCTTGTGTTCACCCACGTCCTGACTCCACTCAGCGTGCAATACCCCGTCTTTCTTATCCGATACGGATAGTCTCGCGTTGAGGTCACGATCCTGAATCCGAAACCGGAGATCCCAATGACCTAGAACCGCCAGCTTGGGCTCAAATCTTGTTCCAGACATCTTGCTCTCACCTCGATCGCTCGAGAGCACTCCTTCAAGCTTTCCATCTTTCAAGGTCCCCTCATACTTCTGAGTGAACTCTCTGTCCCGGCGCCGGCGCGTCTGGACAAATGTCAGCTTGCCATCGCGAAACGTCACCTCAGAGAGTTTGTTAGAACCCCATTCGCCAGTGAGAGCGCCGTCGGCTGATTTTGAAAATGTCAGCGTGGCCAATCTAGAGTCGTCATCTGTCTCCCATTTCATGTCCCATTCTCCCACGATCTCCTCCGCGGCAAGATGAAAAGTTAGACTGGCCATGACGGCTAGGGTCAGTGCCAGCAGAGTTCGCGTGGTTCGTTTCGTTTGCGTGATCATGATGCTTCTCCTTTTGTTAGTAGTTACAAGCGGTGGAAGAGTGATACTGTAGCGAAACTTCACCGTGAAGGACAGCCCTTTTGAAGCTTCATTCTGCTGCCGGAGCCCGTCTGATCTCGTCTGATCTCCTCAAATCTCCCAGACGTTACCTTGGTCTGGTGCTAAACGTGACATAAAGCTAAACGTTAAAGCGAAATTCCACGACATCACCGTCCTTCACCACGTAATCCTTGCCTTCAATGCGCAGCTTACCCGCTTCCTTCGCTTTGAGATGGGAACCAAGCTCCACCAGCTCCTCATAAGCCACCACCTCCGCCGCGATGAATCCGCGTTCGAAGTCTGTGTGGATCACGCCTGCTGCTTGTGGCGCTTTCGTTCCTTCACTGATGGTCCAGGCTCGCGTCTCCTTTTCACCTGTAGTGAGGTAGGTTCGAAGGCCTAACAAATGATAAACGGCCCGAATCAATTCGGAGACTCCACTGCTCTCTACGCCAAGGCTCGCTAAAAAATCCTTCGCCTCTTCCTCACTCAGATCAACGAGTTCACTCTCGATACTCGCGCTGATCACAATCGCTTCCGCATTCAGCGCTGATTGGGCATACTCGCGCACGACCTTCACATGCGGATGATTGTCAGGGTCTTTCCGTGCCGCTTCCAATTCATCTTCCGCCACGTTACAGGCAAAGATCGTCGGTTTGCTAGTTAGCAGAAAAAAGTGCTTGAGGATCTTCTTCTCATCATCGGTCACTTCCAAAGTGCTCGCCGCTTTGCCGTCGTTCAGATGCGGTAAGAGACGTTCTAACAATGCCAACTCGGCTTTGGCTTCTTTATCCCCGCCCTTGGCCTTCTTGAGATTGCGCTCATTCCGCTTTTCCATGGCCGCCATGTCAGCGAGGAGAAGTTCCGTATTGATCACCTCAATATCACGCAGGGGATCGATTGCGCCGTCCACGTGATGAATGTCAGAGCTCTCAAAACAGCGGACCACCTGCACGTTCGCATCCACCTCGCGGATGTTAGCCAAGAACTGATTCCCCAGCCCTTCACCTTGGCTCGCCCCTTTCACCAATCCCGCAATGTCCACAAACTCAATCGCCGTGGGGACGATCTTCTCCGAGGATGACATCTCCGCCAGTACCGCCAAGCGCGAGTCCGGCACCGTGACCACCCCTTGGTTTGGCTCGATCGTACAGAACGGGTAGTTCGCCGCCTCCGCCTTCCGAGTCCGCGTCACCGCATTAAACAACGTCGATTTCCCCACATTCGGGAGTCCCACAATACCGGCCTGTAACATGGCGCGCACCTTAGTAACCGATTCCCACTTCGCACGCCAAAAATCACGGTCCCTGCTGATTTTACTCAAGACACCCAATTCCCATACCCTGGAAATTTCCGGAACCATTTCAGAAAACTTACTATCACTATCTCAGATCGCCATGCGACCCATCGATGCGCCATGTGACTAAAAGTGGTGGTCAATAAAGGTAGAGGAACTGGTGACAGTTCCTTCGCGGCAGCGGCGTCCAACGCTCGGAACTCTCACGAGTTCCGCTACGAAAAGTGCCCACCACTTTTAGTCATACCCATGGATGCGCCTCGACAACAGGCGGCGGCCTGATCAGGATCCAGCTGAACGCCCGTATTGTCCTATGTTCTCAAGATCGTACTTTCCGGCCACCCTGCCGGTTATTGCTTTGTTACCTTTCCTCCAGACGGTAATCGCACAAACGCATCGGCCGGACACTGGCCGCCTCAGGGAGGGAATCTCTAAGAGTTTGCCTTATTTGGAAAAGACAGGCGTGCGTTGGATGGGACGGAAGAAATGTGTCTCTTGTCATCACACAGCTCTCCTGGTCTGGAGCTTTAGCAGTGCTCGCGATCACCAATTTCACGTTAATCCTGACAGAACAGCCATGTGGTTTGATTGGTGCCTCACCAAACAACTAGCATTGCGCGAAGATGAGGACCCAGTGGGCTCTCGCAATCTTGAGGGCTTGAGTCAATTGGTGCTAGGCAGCCGTGAATCGTTGGGCACGAAAGATGACACAAAGACCTTCGGACAATTCAAGGAAATGCTCTTGGCAGGTCAGCAAGAGGATGGCTTATGGAAACCGATGGGCCAATTGCCAACGCAGAAACGTCCCAAGGAAGAAACAGCTGCGGTGTCGTCGATGTGGGCTTTGTTAGCCTTGGATGCCATGGATGAAAGTGGAGACGCCGTCGCCACGGCGAAACGCAAAGCACTACCTGCCCTATCAGCCATCGATGATGGCCTGAGCACAGAGTGGGCGGTATTGAGGCTACTGGTATCTCAACGATTTGGCGATGCCTCGCAGACTGATCACCTGACCACTGATGTGTTGAACCGGCAGAACAGTGATGGAGGCTGGGGATGGATTACGGGTGACCCAAGTGACGCCTTGGCTTCCGGGCTCACACTTTGGGGATGCATCCAATCGGGAATGCCTCGGTATCATGAAGCCATAGGCCGAGCGCAAACCTTTCTGTTAGAGTCCCAACAGCCCAATGGTTCCTGGCAAGTGAACAGCACTAAGGCTTCGCACAAGACCGAACCCATTCCAACCTCCGTTTTTCTGGGTTCTGCTTGGGCCACGATCGGCCTTCTCGAGTCCCTCCCAAGCACGGATCTCGCAGTGCAGCGCTAGTGGGAGCGATCCTCGTACGTGTACGCCAACGATCTGTTCTCTCAAAGGCGTCTAATCATCTGTGTAGAGAGCCTCACGCGAATGCCAGAAAACTGGTATTGGGAAAAACAAAGCGGAAACAGAATCTCAATAAAGTGGCAGCCAGGTTTCTGATCGAGCGCAGATTTTTGAAGCGGCAAGCGGCTAAGCTAGATTAGATCATTCCCGTTGTGAGGCTTTCCCTGACTCTCTCTAGCCATCTACTCGCTCCACTCACAAAGATCGTCATCGACTGCCGACAACGTCACACAGCGTAGCGCAATCGAACGTATGCTGCTGCGTGAAGCACTAACTTACACTTAAGACAGCTCATCCCATCACGCCGGCGAGTTGACATGGCATCTTTCCTGCGAACCATGAGGGCAGACCCAACAATGCTCGACCGCCTCTTCCCCTCACGATCCACCCCCCACTTGCTCTTCGTCTGCACGGCCAATCTCTGCCGCAGCCCACTGGCAGAGGGGTTGTGCCGTTCCCTGACAGAAAACCTGGGCTGGAAGATCTCCTCCGCAGGCTTCTTCGTGGATGACCCCACGCCGCCTGTCCCGGAAGTTCTCGCCATCCTTCACGCGCACGGCCTCGATACCAGCCAGTTCAAACGCAACCCCATGGAGAAACGTCTCGTGGGTCGGGCGTCTCACATATTCGTCATGACGGAAATGCATTTGAGCACGCTCTGGCGGCAATTTCCCCGCACCAAGACTTGCAGCTACTTGATCACCGCCTTTTCAACCCTGCCAGAGTACCGCAATCAGGACGTGCCGGATCCCATGGGAAACGACGTGGAAGCCTTTGAAGAAACCTATCATATTTTCGAAGACGCGCTTCCGAGGCTGATCAAGTTTGTCAAACGCACCAGTCAACGCTAGGCGGGGCTCTATCTAGTTGTCCTCATTCAAGCGACGCGCCTCACGCATCACTTGGCCAAAAGTCACGCGTTCACCACCGCTACCCGGCCGATAGAACGGAAAGATCACTCCCCCAACCAAACTCCAAACCACAGTAAACCCAAACCCTAACATCGACACGAGAACGGCCAGTTCCCGAGGTGTTGCGCATAGTTTGGATAACAACTCTTCAAATAGCGATTCCCGGACGCCGAGCCCAGAGATTGAAACCGGCAAGGTCGCAATCACGTCCACGACAGGCATGATGGTCATCCAATCCAATAACGATACCCCCGCATTCATGGCGCGGTTCGCTGCGAAGTAGCAACCAAAGTAAACAAAGTGGATCACGAATGACAGCCCGATCGCGGCAAGGGATAGCCGCCAATGTTTCGTAAACAATAATAACGCTTTAGCAAAACGAATCGCCTGTTTCCGCATAGGCAAGAAGTCAGGAAAACCATGCGTTAGGCCGAACTTTGCCGTTAAAAAAAGAAGCATCACTCCAATAACAGAAGCGCCAATCACCAACGCCCCTAAGATCAAGGCATGAAACGAAATCCCCGACGCTTCAAACCACGCGTGCCGGGAAATGGGAAGCGTCGCATAAAAGGCCAAAGCGGCCGGCAGACCGCAAAGCCGATCCATTAGCACGCTGAGCAACGCCTCATCCCTCTTCTCCGGAAAACGCTTCATCAAATAAAGCACCCTCACCGCATCGCCGCCCACCGTACCGATGAGGACAAGATTAAAAAAACCTCCGATCAAACTGAGCTTCACATTTTCCCAGAGCCCCAAGGGCACGCCTTGAATGCGCAGAAACCAATGCCACCTCAAAATTCCCAGCCCCACCACAAGACCCGCCATTGCCAGACCGGCAAGTGACCATTCAAGGTCAGCCTGATCCAAGGCGGCCATGACGCCATGACGCAGATCCTCACGAGAAAACAGCCACCACAAAGACGCCACGGTCACCGCCATTTGAAGCATGGGCATGAACCATCGTCTCGCGGCCATGCGCCGCAGTAACCCAGAGCACGGCTGCCTCCAATCGAAATCCGCTTGGAAAGCCCATTTCCGGATTCCCTCCCTCATCTTCAAGCGTAGACTGCTTTGCCGTGATCACTGATCAGTCCCAGCCAACCTCCAGCCCCATCGATGTTCTCATCATCGGCGGCTCGCTCTCCGGCTCGTCACTGGCATTGCTCCTCAAGCGACGCAATCCCACGTGGAAGATCACGGTCATTGAAAAAAGCACCCATTTCAAACGCCGCGTCGGCGAATCCACCTCCGAAGTCGGCGGCTGCTTTCTCACCCGCGTCCTGGGTCTCAATCATTACCTAGCAAGAGAACACATCGCTAAACACGGCCTGCGTCTTTGGTTCAATGACGGCGTCAACCGATGCCCCTCACGTTGCAGCGAAATCGGTCCTCACTTCCAAGCTCGATTTCCCACGTTCCAACTCGATCGGGCAACCTTAGACCAACACGTCCTGGATCTCGCCGCCAAAGAAGGCTGCGAAATCCGTCGGCCGGCCTCCGTCACTACGTTGGAATTAAACGGCATTGATCAAAACACAGCTACGGTTAGAGAGGGCGATCACTCTTCTGTCATTCACGCCAAATGGATGATTGATGCCAGTGGCAAGGCAGCAGTGATCGGGCGCCAACGCGGAACGATCGAGAACCTCACCCAACATCCCACCAAATCCGTGTGGGCAAGATTTCGAAAGGTGCGTGATTTGGACGATCACGCCTTTCGCCAAATCGATCCTTCCTTGGGTCACTCATGCGTGGTCACCCGCACCGCCGCAACCAATCATCTCATGGGGCACGGTTGGTGGTGTTGGATCATTCCCCTGAAAAATGGTGATGTGAGTGCGGGCATCACCTACGATACCCGCCTCTTTTCCCCAGAAAGGAAAACCAACCTCACAGAGACCTTACATCATCACCTTCTCCAGCATCCCATCGGCCGATGGATGTTCGAAGACGCTCAACCAGTCTCCCATGATACGTCCGCCTACACGCAATTGGCCTATCAAAACACTGAGATCTGCGGTCCTGGCTGGGCTTGCGTCGGCGATGCTGCCGGTTTCATGGATCCACTCTACAGTCACGGGATCGATTTCATCGGCCACACCACTTACTCCGTCAGCAAGATCATCGCCGCTTCGTTAGAAGATCAAGATGTCACAGACGGACTTGCCACCTATCAGCGGCAGTACGCTACCAGTGTTCACCGATGGTATCACGCGCTCTATCACAACAAATACCATTACCTGGGCGATGCCGATCTTATGAAGGCTGCTTTCCTTCTCGATATCGCCACCTACTTTATTGGACCTGTCCGGCTCGTCTACACGCACACGGATAAGGAATTCTCCAAACTTCCTTATGACGGCCCAGCGGGTGCTTTTTTCGGCGGACTCATGCGATTTTACAATCGCCGTCTGGTGAGAATCGCACAACAAAGACGAAAGTCAGGGACTTATGGGAAACGCAATCTCGACATGCGTTACCTTGTGAAACCCGGTTTCACCATCGGCCCAGCAAGCATTCGGCCCTTCCTCGCCGGTTTGTTTTCTTGGTGGAAATGCGAGGCTTCTTCTTTGCTAGATCGCTTTCGAAAACCCCGCTCATCACAGCATCGGGAGAGCCGACATTGTCCGGTAGGCAACCATCCTCGTCCGCATCCCGATAAATCGCGATAATTTCGCCTCTTTCGACGTACGACTTAACTTAAAGCTTCCGTTTATCATTGTCAGGATTCGATGTTCATTCGGGCGCAAATAGCCTCAAGCCTCTGATCATTTCAAAATGAGGGTCGGTTGTGTAAATCGAGCATCCCAAACGCATGGCCAGACTCGCGAGAATCAAATCAGTCATTGGAACAATCGCTCCTGCCGCCTTCAATTGGACTGAAAGCCGCGCCCCAAGTCGCCAATCTATGCGGGAAAGGTCCGGCCAATGAAGGTCATTGAATCGCGAGCCCATCCAATCAGCTTGTTGGCGATTGCGAATTCCAGAGAGAACTTCAAATTCTACAGCACCGATGATTGCAACTCGATACGAGTAGAGATCCAACAGCGTCCTTTTCGAGCGATACTGATCTGGAAAAGAAGGACGCTCAAACACACGTATCCACCAAGACCCAGTCGCGAGGGTCACTCATCTGTTTCGGTTAGTTCGACTCGATTGTAGCACTTCCAATGATCGCTCATTTCGATCTTTCCAGCCGCATCTCGAAGCTCGCGCAACCTTTGACGCCTGCGCAAATACTCATCGACCGCAGCTTGAACCGCCGCCGCATCTTCGTCGGTCGAAGTTTCCATCCGCAGTTTTTCCAGAATTGGTTCCGAAAGTTCAAGAGTGACGCTCATAAGGCGACCTTCGCATAAAACAAGCCAGTTTGCTATGCCTAGCTGAAACTGCACCGCAATTTCAATCCCACCCACCCCGTCAAGGAGCTTCCTGATCTTCAGGAGAAATCTTCCTAAAATTAGACTCTACCACCAGCCACTGGTCCCAGTGCTTCTTCACCACGGTTTGTAGGACACTCACCCACGTATCAGCTGCTGTGTTCAAATCACCCTTTCGGTCACGCGCCGTTCGAGGACAATGAAAGCCTTCACCGATGTGCACCCGATAGCGAAAGCGGCCTAACCGAATGATGAAGAGCGGAAAGATGGGACAGCCCGTCATTTGCGCTAGGAGAAACGGTCCCTGTGGAATGTGAATGGTATGATCTTCATCCCACTGAACGTCCATTCCTGATACTTCGAACAAGACGCGATCCGCCTGGATGGCCACCAATTCATTCCGGCCCAAGGCCTGCGCCAACGTCACGCCCAACATGCTACCCGGCTCATTATAAACGATGCGGTAAGACGAATCTCTCTGTCCTTCTAACGCTTTCTTGCGTTCCGCCTGCAAGGACGCATTGCGTTCGGGCGCCCGCACGGCATGGATCAGCCGCTCGAATCGCTCTGCAAATAGTGGTCCTGCTAGATCATAGTTGCCCATATGGGCCGTGGCAATGATCGCGCCTTGCTTGCACTCACGAATGGCCTCCAAATGCCCGTGCCCCACAATCTCCCACTCAATCACACCCGGCGCCTCGCGCGCCCTCACACTTTCCACAGCCACGATGGCGAAACTCCAAAAAACCCGATAGGCGCGGATCAGGATCCTCCAAGCGGGATCGGTGGGGAAGAGCACTCTCAAATTAGCACTAACACCCCTGCGCAAGGAACCGCTCAACACAAAGAAAGCCGATGTGTAAAGGACGACCAACACCGGCTCGACCGACCACGGACAATGCCGCACGCCCCAAGCAAGGTAACGCGCCCAGAAATCGCTGTAAGCACCGAGACGTTCCTTCCCTTTAGCCTCTGGCATAGTCTAACTAATCGCCATCTCTTCCCGCGATACCCCGTAGGTCCCGTACTTGCAGATGAACCGCATCAAGCCACGGCTGTAAGCGCGTTCCGTGTAAATGCCACATGCCATTCCCGCGAAGTTTCGTTGGATGTGTTTCTCCATCAATCGCGACAACGGGTTGGGCCGTTTTTTCATAAACTGAGCACCACCATAGTAGCTCGCGATCACACTGCCGTCGTAGAAATACCCCACCAACTCTTGCCACGCCTCCAATAAATGGCTCATACGTTTTTCATAGCCTAACAAACGCTCTTTCCATTCATTCGGTGACGACGGTGCAGCATCAATCAATTCAGCTAACATTTCCCCAGAATGCATTGCCACCCACATGCCCGGCGACAACATCGGATCGACAAAACCGAAAGCATCACCTGCAGCCACCCATCCCCGCCCGTGGCCTCGGGTGGTGATCAATTGATAGTTGGTGTAGGCCGGCACATCTGTCAGGCGTTTCCGCTTGGCACCCGTTCGGCCCAAGCGTGCATCCCCTTCGATCGCTGCTTCCAACCGCTCCGCAGGCGTTCGCCCTAGCATGGAAGCCGTTTCCTTGTTGAGAACCACCCCCACAGACATGCAATCCCGCAACGGAATGCGCCAGCACCACCCCCCCATGTCGAGGCGGCCGATCGTGATCTGGCCCGGCGGCCCCTCGTGTTCCCAGCCGCCGTAATGCGCGAAATAAGCCGCGTCCTTACGCGGACCTTCCTCCGCCGGAATGTCTAGCAGCTTCACAAACGAACGGCGACGCCCCGTGGCATCGACTAACAAATCAGGCTGTTTCCCCTCCCAGTCAGGGATTGCTTGCAGACTCTCGTGATCCAGGACGATTTCGCCTTCGTTACTATCAGAGTCTCCTTTACGAAAACCCGCTTTTCCCTCGATCCATCGTGCTCCGGAACGTTTCGCTGCCCCGGCAATCACCTCGTCCAAAACCGGTCGCGGACAATTGTAAGAGTACTCTGGGAGCAATCCCCTCACGGATTCGAAGCTCAGATCGATCGGGGCTTCATCTGTCCATACAAACGTACCGCCTTTCTTGAACTCACCAATGGCCGCCACTTCCTCCTCGATGCCTAATTTTTGAAAGATGGGGATAATAGAAGGGATCAACGATTCTCCCACCACGAGCTCCGGACGTTTTCCCGTTGCAAACACGGCCACATCCACGCCCTTTTTCGCTAACAAAGCCGCCAATGTCGATCCCGAAGGCCCGTCACCAAGGATCGCGACGCGCGTCGGAGAGGAAACCGTGAGGTCTGTCATATTTTAATCTCTGTTAGCGTTTGATCTTGCCGCTCGCCGTTCGCTCGACCTTATCCACCATTTGGTAGCGCATGGGAATCTTATACTGCGCCAAATGCGCTTTGCAGAATTTGGAGATGCTCATGGGTTTCGGTGGATTGTCAGAATCGGCCGGGACGACCTCTGCAGCCGGCACCGAGCCCATTTGCGGATGGGGCAGCGCGTAGACACGCGACTCTTTCAAATCCGGATGCTGATCGAGCACAGCTTCAATCTCTTCCGGAAAACACTTCAGCCCAGCCACATTGATTACCGACTTCAATCGCCCACAGAGAAACAAATCACTTTCCACATCCTTCCGCGCCAAATCACCAGTCGCAAACCATCCGTCATTCAACACCACTTCTCGCGGTTGCCACGGATCCAAATAAGCGTCAAACAAACCCGGCCCCCGAAGAAGCAACTCGCCCGAGCCCTCTGCGTCCGGCTCCCGCAGAGACACCGCAAAGGCCTTCTGAGGTCTGCCAATCGACTCCGGTTTCTCAGACGCTTGGCACTGGTTGAGAATGGGCAGGCCTGCCTCAATGATGCCAAAACCCTGACAAAGCGGTAAGCCAAATGCCTTCTGAAATTGGTCTGCGGTCGCCTGTGCTAGAGCGGACGCCGTGGATACAGCCAACCTCAAACTCGGCACAGGTGAAGCGCCAGGATAGCCCGCCAACATAGCATAATGAAAGGGTGCAGCGTAAAGAACGGTTCCCTGAGCTGCGATCAATTCGTTGTAAACATCCTCACCAAGATGCGAATCGACGATTACCGTGGTCGCGCCATGCAAGAGATACAAGACAATCGATACCGCGAAGTGATGCGCCATCGGCAACATCCAAATCACGCGATCCCCGGGACCGATGCCCAAGCCAGCGTTGCATGCTTGCACGCGCGCTAACAAGGTTTGATGAGACAACACCACGCCTTTGCTCTTGCCCGTCGTGCCAGAACTGAAGCGAATCAATCCCGGATTCACTTGGTTTAAAATGGCCTCTTCAAAACCGATGGTCACGTCGAGGTCCGCCACTTCGGAGGAGAGTGCAAAGTCTATGCCTTCACAAACACCTCGAGTTCTCGCGCCTTCACGTCCTTGCCAATCCTGCCCCGGCGTCGAGAGGACGGCATGCAACCGCGTCTTATCAACCAAGTGTTGCTGTTCCGGCAGGGCAAGCTCAGACGGAATCGGCACCAGCACGCCGCCGCTTTTCAACACGGCCAAGGAAAGAATCACGTGATCGAAACCGTTCGGGCAGCTCAGTCCCACACGTGCTTGCGGTTCCACAGCCAGCACCGCAGCCACTTTGTGAACTAACGTTAGCAAATCACCATAACACAAGGTGGCGTCACCATGCTTCAGAGCGATCGCTCCTTTGTCCGCTTTTTCAAAAATGGCTTCAACGATATTCATTTAATGATAGGAAGATCAGGCGCCGGCCGCCGCGGCTATTCCCGCGGCTTCACCCGTGGCCATGCATGTACCCATGACTCGGATGGATGCCTGGGTCTCGTGATCACAAGAAAGACAGCGTCCCGCAACATAAACATTCGCAAAACTCGCACTTTGCAAAGCCCGCAGTGGAATCTGACACGGCCGGTCGGCTTCAGGATACCGCCAACGCGGGCCGGTGGGTTTTTCACGCAACTCCATTGGCCACGGACTCACCGCCACGGCATCGTCAAAGGTTGCTCCACGCAGAAAATCCTCTGCGGTCAATCGATAACGCCCCACCGCACGCCGACTCTCCCGTACACCCGGCCGTGCCGGCCAGGCGCTGATCCACGCGTTCTCAAAACCGGCCATAGAGCCTCGCAAATACGCCACTATCTCTTTAGCAACAAACCGCCCCGTTGCCACCACTTCCGCCAAGCATGCCGGATCGGTGGGATCGTAAGCCAAAGCTTCCGTGTCGCCCTTCAGGTCGATCGTGACAAACGCTTCGCCCGGATGAATGGATGCGCGAAATCCCGTTCCCAAGGCGGCCGACGGCAACTCGCCTAGCTTCACGGCATGCACGATCTGATGAGCGATCTTCAAGCGCCCGTTCTCTGACAAGACACCCGCCTTCAATCCTTGAACCTCAAACACATAACCAGGCCGTTGCAACCGGTCCGCGGCCACCTGTTCCACTTCGCCGCCGGCCAATGCAATGAGATTGGCATCGCCACTGCAATCGATGATCTGAGAAGCCCTCACATGATGACGGATTCCCGAGCATACTACTTCGACTTTCCGAACCGTTCCGTCCTCAACCCCAACGGCCGCGATCTCTGATTGCAACCACACCGTTAGGCCCTTCGCTTCGTTCAACATCGCGTCCGCCAAGAGCGCAAAGGTTACGGGATGATGAGGCAACACG
The DNA here is from genome assembly GCA_965224685.1 of Verrucomicrobiales bacterium. Taxonomy (GTDB): domain Bacteria; phylum Verrucomicrobiota; class Verrucomicrobiia; order Verrucomicrobiales; family DEV007; genus CBDDAB01. The sequence goes on from CBDDAB010000016.1 coordinate 574,264, forward strand.
TCTAACCGTCCCATCCGCACCGGTTCGGAGGCGCCCTCCATGGCGCGCAATCGCTCCGCAAACTCCCGCGGAAAACCTTCGTGCGCATACTCTGCTCCGGGCGATTCGCGGCAATAATAGAGTCCGCAGATCGTATGCACCAGGGCGGCCGAACCCATGCCTCCGAGCATGGACTGACGCTCCACTAACAACACCGTGGCGCCCTTCCGAGCGGCACTCACAGCCGCGGCAACGCCCGCGCTGCCACCTCCGGCGATGAGGACATCCACGTTATCCATCCTCGCCCGTCAACCCTTCAGCATAGCTCGCCATCATCAACTGCGCTTCGTCTTGACTGATGACGCCCTCACGATAACTCAGAACCAGCGTGACGATGCCGTTCTTATCATTAATAAAAAGCCCCGTTCCCGGCGGGCGATTGATCGAGGGCACATGATAGGCGTTGCGAATATTGGCGCCGGCAAAGGTCTCCATCTCAGCGGCAAACGTCCCCGTCCCGCTGAAGAAGAAGGACGTCATCTCTCCCCGCATATGCATGCGAATGAAATTGGTGTAAAGCCAGGGCGGCATGTGTTGCATCATCCGCTGCATCTCTTGGAATCGTTCACCCAACCTTTCTTTAAGATAAAACTCTTGCTGCTTCTGCAAGGAAACCACCATCTTCTCGATCGATTTCGCCTCGTCTGCGGTCGCTGTTAGGAAAAGCATCGTGAGATGATTCTGAAAAATCGGCCCCTTGGCTCCCTTGCGCCGGAACTGCATGGGCACGGTGATCATGTAAGGCATTTCGGTCACGCCACGTGCTTGCCAGACGGCATCATGCGCGCGAACCGCGCAGGCCACGTGAAACGGTGTCGACAACACCGGTCCGCATAAAGCCTCTCCCCTAGCAAAGACCTTGGCGCTCCGCTCCGAGTCGAGCTCCAGCGTTTGGAACCGCAACGCCCCGGGTTGAGGTTTGCGGCCGGCGAAGGAACGGAAGGGCTCTTGGCGCAGGTTGTTGATGAAATCGATCATAGGCCTTGCCTTGCGATAGCGTTCCGACCAAGGCAGCGGCGGCTCAGGCTGGGCGTCGTCTAACGGAGGCACCACGGCTCCCTCGATCCCCCGAGCAATGTGGTCCACTTCACGACACAGAAACTCCGCCCCGACGCCATCGAGAATCAGATGCCGCCAAGTAAGAACGAAGAGAAAGCCATTCTCGTCACGCTTCTCGATGAGATCGCAGCGAATGTGACACCGGCCATTCTTGTTGAAGTCTGACTCTGTCAAACTCGCTAAATTCTCCAAACAAGCTTCAGCGGATGACACGGTCCCAGGTTCGTAGGCCTTCAACTTCTCGGAACTCCGATCTTCCGACCAGAAGTGCAAGGGAACCGCCTCTGCCGCTCCTTTCCCCCGCACGAAAACAGGGACGCCAAAAAACTTCTGCTTATAATCCGCCGCCAGCATGGGATGACGCGCCATCAAGCCACTCATGGCGGCCCGCAGCCGCTCGATATCGGGCATGGCTTCCAGTTCCAAGACCGAACTCACACTATGCAAACCCTGCCCCGTTTTGACCATCAACTTATCGTTCGCCCTAACAAAGCAATCCGATTCCGTCAGCGTGGAAATGACATCGCCCTCTGGATAGTTCAAAGGTGAGGGCGGCTCTTCCACCGGCTTGGCGACGACCTCATGTTCAGTTTTCGGATCGTGCTCAGCGATGGGCGACGCCTCACCAGTTCCCTTTTTCTGCCTAACTAATTCAGCGATCGTCTTCGCTGAACGGAAATTCTCTTTAGTCACCTCGCCAACCTCGATCGCCACATCGAGATGTTCTTCCATTACCAGTAAGAACTGCATGATCGCCATCGAATCCATCCCCGCGTCGAACAAATTTTCGCTCAACCCAAAGTCATCGCTCAACTCCAACACATGATCACCGATCAATGTCAGGATAGTGGACTCGAGTTCTGGAGACGACGACATTCTTTTACGAAATACCTCAGGGGACGCTGGTTCTAGAGGGGTCGTCCCAGTGCCGCAAACACTTTTTATGCGGGGATGACAGCGGACACCGTTCCTAACGCTTCCCGCAGGGCGTCCACGGCGCGTCTTCCAGACTGACGCCCGACCTCAATCAACGGCTCGCGGCGCTGGTTAAACCAACCGGGATGAGGCGCCTTGGTCTCCAAATGAATGAGCCGCTTCCCTCTCAATTCGGCCAGCTCTTTACGATAGCCATTGAGCAATTGCGAAACCAATTGATGCCCTACGGCCACGCCATGTGCCATGTTTGGCCAACGCGGCACGGGCACAGAATCCTGTTCATGCGTGATGGAATGGATCACAATGGTATGGATGTCAGGATCCTCGACCCAGTGGTGAAAAGGCACGTCGTTCGCCAACCCCCCGTCCCAGAGTATTCGGTCGCCCAGTCGCCTAGCATTAAGCAAACCGGGCACGGAGCAACTCGCAATCACATGCTCCACGGCATCTCCCTGATCAACGATCAATGACTGGCCACTGTTAAGATCCGTCACCGCAATCTCCAATCGCGGTTTTCGAAAAGACTCCAGTTGGGGTTCGCCTAACCGTTTCTTGAGAAACCTTACCGCACGATTCCCGGAGAACAAACCCGTGCCAAAGGTCCATGTGATAATGCCAGGAAGACGCCACCAGATCGCGTGATCCAGGAAGGACCGCGTCAAGCCGCGTTGGCGGATGAAGTCAACACCGGCTTCACCGCGCAGGCCCTGCGCGTAAAGCAGTCCCGCATACGCGCCTGAAGAAGCTCCTGCCACACGATCAGGTTGCACGCCGGCCTTCTCTAGCTCAGCAAGAAAGCCACAGTGCGCGGACATTCCCAAGAAGCTCGACCCCAGAGCCAGAGCCACACCATCACCTAACATCGACTTCAAATCGTTTTCAAGTCTATCAAAACAACTGCGGCGCGCGCACCTGATCGTGCAATCGATTGCACGTTCGCTCATCGAGACGAAGCCCTTGAGCGAGACGGCCAAGGTAGGCGGCCTCCTCTAACGTATCCAAATTCAAGGCCATGACGGAGAAGCCGTAAACTTGCTCCGCTAACTCTTCGGGGACACTGCGGCAGAACGCGGTCACGTTGAGAGGTGCTTTGAGTTCGGAACGCACGAATTCGAGTTCTTCTTCTGTGACGTCGCCCAGGCGCGAAAGGATGGCGTCTTGTTCCTGCCGATCGATCTCGCCATCGACCTTAGCCGCGTTGCACATGGCACGAATGAGAAAGACGGCTTCTGCCTGAGCTTCGCGATTCGGACGCTGGGGCGCGCGTCGTGGCGACGTGACCGGTGGCGTTTGTCGGCGCCGGCCGCCACCGAGAATGCCGCCTAACAAATCTTCTAACGGATTCCCCGAACGGCGGGGCGGTTCCTGAGCCCGCGGGGCAGGAGCACGTTGGGGCTCGCGTTCCGGGCGCCGTTGCGGTTCACGCGTGCGGCGGCTGCGGCTTTGATTGGTTTCGCTGCCACCTCTCCCAACTCCCAGCATGTCTTCAAGGGAGCGGCCCATCGATTCTCTTTCCGCCTCGCTTGTGCCGCGGACGCTTTCGATACGTTTGCTTCGGGTGGCGTTTCCGCCCAGGATACCTTTGAGGATTTTGACAGTGTCCATGAGAAATAATGGTGGCTTAGGATTTTAAAAAACCGGTTTCTTGAAGAAAGAAGCGCAAGGCTTGAGTCCATTGATGACCATTGGCCAGGCCGATACCATGACGGCCTTTCTGGTAAATGTGCAAGTCCAGGGGCACACCTGCTTTGCTGAGGGCGGCGGCAAACAAGAGGCTGTTTTCAAGGGGCACGGCTTTGTCCTCGGCGGTGTGCCAGAGAAAGCAGGGCGGCGTCTCGGGTGTCACCTGAAGTTCATTGGAGAGATTCCAAATGACATCCTGTGAGGGTTTGTCTCCCAAGAGATTGCGGCGCGACCCGCCGTGACCCCATGGGCCCATAGAAATTACCGGATAACAAAGAATACCAATGTCAGGACGTGAGCTTTGCCGTTCGACCGGGTCCGTGGCCGCAGAGTCGCCGGCATCGAAATGCGTGACTAACGTGCTCGCCAAATGCCCCCCGGCAGAGGAACCCATGATGCCGACCCGCTTGGGATCGACCTTCCATTCAGACGCCTTGGCGCGAACCATCCGTACGGCGCGCGCAGCGTCCTGCAGCATGGCGGGATGACGATAACCCTTTGAACCAAGACGGTATTTCAAAACAAAGGCGGCGAGCCCCTGCTCGTTCAGCCAGAGGGCGTAATCATGCCCTTCGTGCCGGGCGAGACCGCCATAGCCACCTCCCGGGCACACGACAATGGCCGGCACGGACACGGAAGATGATTCCGGCAGATACGCTTGGAGCGTGGGAATGTCAGATTCCTTGTCCCCTAAGGCACCTGGAGCGCCTTCCGGCCACAACGGCATGGCTTGCGGCTCCGGCGTGTCTTGTGCGATAGAGGTGGTTAAAAAAGCGAATGTTAGGAAAGAAGCGGCTCGAATCATGATTGGGCAGGTGCGCTCGTTCATGCTGGCTTCTGCACACGGACACTCAAGAAATTCTTACCATTTCCTTCAAAGACCACGCATCATGCACACCCGGTTGCCATCCCTGATCGAGATGACCGACCACTCCAAACTCTATGGTCTCTCTGTTACCCGGAGGCGTAGATAACCCGTCTGCCCTTGTGGTAGCGCGATCTCAATACGCTCGAAACTACCGGCTCCACGGAGGACAGTTTCTTCACCTGCGTCGGATTGCCAATTGGCCGCACGAAGGTCGGTGCTCCATTCCACAATTAATTGGAAGGAAGCCTCGGCAGCTGGGTTTCGTTCAAACATCGCCCGGATGACTTTGTCATCCTTCACGATCTGGATCGGAATGTTTCGCCTAAGCGGATCGCTTCCTGTTACGAACTCGATAAGATTGACGACGCCGTCAGCATCTGGATCAGCGTCATTGGCTGAAGTAACTGAAATGACAGGGCTCCCGAAATGGTGTTGCCTCCATTCGTCGATTGCCATCAGCTGTGGTTCCTTTTCGAAAGGCCATACTGGGTTGGTACCCAGCTGAAGTTCACGGCCATCGTCGTTGTCGTCGCCATCGGTGTTGGGTGAAAGGGGATGGGTGCCTGTGTCTTGGGCGCTCATATAGATCCCGGTGTTAGTCTCGGCACCATCTGGAATTCCATCTCGGTCCGTATCCAGATACCGGGGACTGGTGCCCGTATTCTCAGGGCTAATCCAAACTCCGGTGTCGGATTCGACATCGTCTCGCAATCCATCGGAGTCTGAGTCCGTACTGTTCGCCCGGAGGAAACCATGAAATTCTGCTAGATTGGTTAGGCCGTCGCCGTCAAAGTCGTCCTGAGAATCGTCCTTGGCCACATCCAGTCCATTTGCCTTTTCGTAGGCATCGGTCATGCCATCACCATCCGCATCCGGTTCATTCGGCAAGCGCATTTCCACTAGGGCAGCCGAAACTCCAAGACCCGTTGCAGCGATCGCTTTGAAGGGGCCAATGCGAGAACCGTTACTCCCCCAGTTCACAAGCGTCTCAGGCATGAGCGCATCACCGCCCCAGGCCATCACCGTCCCATCAGCACGCAACGCGAGACTTTCGCTGCCGACTGCAACATCGATCACATTCGCCAGATAGGGCAGTTCAGCAGCTGCCCGTCCATCATCGCCCCAAGCTTTGACGGTGCCGTCTTCCATGACGGCCAAACCACCTCTCCGGCCAGCAGCTAACGAAACCACTCTTAACGAGCTATCTGGAACTTCCAAGTTGCCATCTCTTGGATTTCCCCAAGCCCTCACCTTTCCGTCTTCCTGCAATGCCAGAGCGTAATCTTTGGTCCCCGTGATATGAACGACACGACCCAGATCAGGGGGAACATCCGTCACGGATGGCGCTGATCCGCTAAAGGTCCTTCCATCACTAACGATCGATCCATCTTCGATCTGGAAAAAACGGATATGCCCTATCGGAAACACATCGATCGCCCCAGGGAATTCCGCATCTTTGACACCATAGCCAGTACCCGATGGCAGATTTCCCATGGTCCTTACGGTTAGACCATCTCCAAGGAGCGCCACGACGGTTCCAGCGGACCCTTTGATGGCGCGCACCGATTCAAGCTGGGTCTGAAACAACGCGAAATCATGATCCTCACCTTCAGCGCCAAATCCATAGATGCTGCCGTCGCTGCGAAATCCAGTCACCCCAAAGTAAGACGCGGTTATCGTCTTCGCATCTCGGATGTAAGGATCAATAACCAGTGAACTTGGTTTGGGCCGGTAGTTCCAGGCGACCGCAGTGTGGTCTTCCCGAATCGCTACGGCAACATGACTCGATGGATCTGCATGAATACTGATAACGTTACTCAAATCGGGCGGCACTTCATCCAGTGAGCCTCCCCATGAAGTCACCGTTCCATCTTCTTTCAATGCTAGAACAAAGTCGATTCCAGCAGCGATTGCGGTGACGTCCTCAAGGTCACCGGTGGGCACTGGGCCATTCGTGACCACGGTTCCATCTTTTTTCAAACCCACACAAAGATCGCCACTCCCAACGTCAATGGCCTGCAGGTTCGTGAACTGCACTGGCAAACTCTCAACGGCGCCCCAAACCACCACCGATCCATCTTCTTTCAATGCTAGATTGAATCTTGTCCCGGCAACAACATCGACTACAGTGCCGTCCTTCGCTTCGGCCGGCACTCTTCCTGAGTTTAGCCCTTTCGTTAAGATAAGACCCTCCTTTGACAGCATGACCACATGACTATCGCTGGCTGAGACGCTGACGATCCCCTCTTGAACATGACTCATGTCTCCCGTGTCCTCGTTCCATCCCCAGATCACGGCTTTTCCATTTGCCTGAAGCACGGCACTGAATGCCCACCCTGCAGCAAACTGAATAACATCGGTCACTTCCTCAGGCACGAAGGCCGCATGATGAAGAGAGGAACCACTGTTATTCACTCCCCATGCGTGCACATCGCCGTCGACGGTCAAAGCGAGGCCGTGGCGTTTCCCTAACGCGACATCTTTGAACTTTCCGGTAAGAAACGTAGCCGAATCGAGTTGCATGCGTTCGCCCCAGATCACCGGTACCAACTCGGCGTTCGATGAAAGTATGGCGGTAAACGCTGCAAGAAGCGCCATCCCAACCTGCCTATCCTGTCTTAGTTTCATTCGACTCTTGAGTAATGTTAGTTAGGGCGGGCTCTTCTATGGACTCACAGAGCCAACTGCCTGCTGCGATAGTTGTCCTGTGATGACGCGCCTGCCGGAGTGATTCATGGCTTCAATTTCGCCGTGCTCTCTAAGGAACTCTATCATTTCTCTGCCTGTTCCTGAAAGCTCCTCAGGCATCTTCAGAATGGGGTGGCTGTAATGGTCTTGTCCGGCAGCGGCCGCCGCTTCACGGGCTTCCCGGCGCCGTTCGTTGTCGACGTATTCCAAAGCGGCGTTGCGCCGAATCGCTTCGTCGTTGATGGCATCGATCCAACTTATCGCGACGTCGGCGTCTTCGTGGCTCGCCATGCGCGCCAAAGTTCGTCGCGCTTCATCGTATTCAGGCATCGTGGCCGGCGCACGACTCACGACCTCGCCCAGAGCGTTGAGCTGTTCATACCACGTATCGACATCAATGCCTCGGAGTTTGGCCAATTCCACCCACTGTTTCATGCCCTCACGTTCCACCTCGGGAGTTTCTGGTGAAGCAATCTTTGCCTCCAAGTTCGCGATTTCGTCAGGATTCGCACGGCTTCGAGCAAACGCTTCGATCCCTCCACCATGACCGTGATCCAGTGCATCCGCCAGGGCCATGACTTGCTGCGCTTGACGCAAGCCCAAGCTGCTTTTCTGTATCTCCGTTAGTCGATCCCCGATCTCTTCCTGCCATTCACCTCCACGGTGGCCCAGTTTCGGCATATCTTGTTTGGCGATCTCAGCAAGAAGCCGATCACGTTGCACCGATGGAGGCTCCGCGGCTACGGAATCCCACGCCTCCCGGGCCGAACCAACCTCCTCGATCAGCGCGGAGGCGATGCTTCGCACCGCGGAGCGATAGTCATTACTTTCGGCGCGCCTTCTCATTCCGGGGCCCGGAGGCATTGGATGATCGACCGGTCTTCCAGAGATCACTTTGAGCAGGAGAAGCATCTCGTGTAGGGAGGACTTCAGATTGTCCGATGCTGGCACCAACTTGTTAGCCAACTTGACGTCGTGAAGGGTGTCACCAGTCTGCGCCGCCGGATCCTCCGCTTTGAGTTCCATTCGCGCGTTCTGATCCATCTGATGAATCAGGTCTGCGTTCGTTCGCTTGAGATCGGCGATCCGGCTACCCTGCCAGATGCTCAAGGAGATGAGGCCGATGCCTGTGATGATGGCGGTCGTTTGCAGTTTGGTCATGGTGAGTAGTGATAGGGTTGTGGTGCTAGTGGCCGTGGTGGCGGCCTTTGCTAGAGCGGATTGAGCAATCGCCATGGACATCCCTGCAGGCGCCGGCGTGATGGCGTGACCCGGCAAGGCTGATGCGAGTAATGCCGCCGTCGTGGTGATCCCTTTCCTCCCTAACAGAATCCGCATTCTCTCCAAGGCGCGCTGAAGACGTACCCGGGCAGCGTTGGCCGTGACACCCGTCTCGATTCCAATCTCCGCGTGGCTCAGTTCACGATAGAATCGGAGAACGATGATCTGTTGATCCGCGGGCTTGAGCTGCTCAATGACTTCGTCGAGCACGGGCTCAAGTTGTTTCCAGTGATGGCTTTCGCTAGTATTCATGGTCGTGGAATCGGCGTATTCGACCTCCCGATTCGAACGAGCCTGCTCACTGCGAACCATGTCGATCGCCAGCGATCGTGTCTTGGTATGGAGCCAGCTTTGAAACGGAATGTGCTTAGGAAGTGAGCTCGGATTCGTGGCTAACTTGGTGAACACTTGCTGCGCCACGTCGCGCGCGGTCTCAGCATTGCGCGCGATGCGAAAAGCGACCGAATGGGAGTGATCCAGATTTCGCTCCACGAGCTGCCGGAACGCGCTCTCCGAGCCGTCGGCTACAAACTTGGCAAGCAATTGTCGGTCGGTCTGAGACATCGTCTTACCCCTGTATTCGTAGCGGGAAGACACAGTGGCACAGGAATCCGAAGGATTCTTGTCCCGTTGGGGATCACGATGGCGCAGGTGCCGTCGACGAATCGGACGGCGGCTCACTTTCCTCGTCTTCTTCGGGCGCCAGTTCGCGTTGAAACTTCATTTCCCAGATGTAACGGCGGAACAGCACTTTGATTGACGCGGTGAGGGGAACGGCTAACAAAGAACCTAAGAAGCCGCCGATTAGCAGCGTCCAGAAGAGAACGGAAAAGATCACCGTTAGGGGATGAAGCCCCACGGAATCGCCCACGATCTTGGGTGCGGTGACGAGGCTGTTAAGCTGCTGGGTGACGAAGAAGATGCCTACGACAATGAGCGGGTAGACCCACACTTGTTCGATGCCGAAGATCTGATTCTGCTTTTCACTGAAATGAGTCATGGAAATGATGACCGCTGGAATCAGGCACATGAGATTCCCAATGTAGGGAATAAGTCCTAACAACGCGACGAAAGCACCGATGGGGATGGCGTAGGGTAACCCAATAAACAACAGGCACGCGCCAACAAGGATGCCATCGATCATGCTGACCATGAGTTGCCCGCGGAAAAAAGCGATGAGGTAGTCGTTGATCTCACTAAGCACACCCACGACCTCGTCTTTGAACTTGGACGCCTTGAGCGGCACGTAGTTCGTCCAGTTCTTCTTGATCACTTGAGCTTCGAGAAGGAAGAAGAACAAGTAGAGTGGCACGAGAAAGAACCCCACCACATATCCCAACAACCCGAGGCCTTTGCCTACCAGTCCCCAAAGCGTGGATGCGATTTCGGGAGCGGCCTGTTTCAACCATTCCCAACTAGCCGGATCTCTGGCAGCTTCTTGAAGCGATTCAACGATGGGCTTCAAGCTATCGTTGGCCAGAAAACCACCCTCCTTTTGAAGAGCCGCAACAAAGTCTCCAACGCCTTTCTCAATGGCCTCAATCGGATTGGTGGCTAACAAATCCTTAAAGGCCGGGAAGACGGAAATAGTCAGCCCAATCAGCATCAGCATGAAGCCGGCAAAGACGACGTAGACCGCCCGGCGGCTCGACCATCCGCGGGCCTCGAGTCTTTTAACCAGCGGGTCTAGCAAATAGGCGATAATGCCGGCAGCGGCGATCGGCACCAGCAAGGGTTGGAGAAAACTCAGGATGCGCGTGGCCAGCCAGATGATTCCCACCACGACCGCGCCCATGGCGACCATGGCCATGAGTTCCAGCGCCTTCCAACACACCCGGCGCTGAAACGGCGTGGGGTAACTGGTAGGAACCTTCTTTGCCTTGCGCGCCATGATGTTGCCCTACAAGGGCGATGCGGACCATCGGCAAGAGCCGATGGCCCTGTAAGTTTTACATATGTGAGATGATGTTGTCTCCAAACTCCGAACACTTGATCTCCGTGGCGCCTTCCATCAAGCGCGCGAAGTCATAAGTCACGCGTTTGCTGCTGATGGCGCCGTTCACCCCTTTAATAATAAGATCCGCAGCCTCTGTCCAACCGAGGTGACGCAGCATCATTTCCCCTGACAAGATCACTGAACCCGGGTTCACCTTGTCTTGTCCGGCATACTTGGGCGCCGTGCCATGCGTCGCTTCAAAGATGGCGTGACCCGTGACGTAATTGATGTTTCCGCCAGGAGCGATGCCGATCCCGCCCACACAGGCTGCGAGCGCATCGGAAATGTAGTCACCGTTCAGATTCATGGTGGCCACCACATCGTATTCGGCGGGTCTGGTTAGGATCTGTTGGAGGAAAGCATCAGCGATGACATCTTTGATGATGATTTGGTGGCCGTCCTTTTCGAAGACCTGCCAGGGTCCACCATCGAGATCTTCCGCACCGAACTCAGTCTTGGAGAGTTCATAACCCCAGTCGCGAAAGGCGCCTTCCGTGAACTTCATGATATTGCCCTTGTGGACCAACGTCACACTAGCACGTTTGTTAGCGATGGCGTATTCGATCGCTGCCCTTACGAGCCGTGCCGTGCCTTCCTGCGAAACAGGTTTGATGCCAATGCCAGAGCTATCCGGGAAACGAATCTTCTCATGGCGATCGGCGAAATGTTCTTTAAAGAGCGCTTTGAATTTCTCGGTATCCGCGTCGCCACTCTCAAACTCGACCCCTGCGTAGATATCCTCCGAGTTCTCGCGAAAGATCACCATGTCTGTGAGATCGGGCCGTTTGACCGGGCTGGGCACGCCTTCGAAATAGCGCACGGGACGCAGACATACGTAGAGATCGAGAATCTGACGCAAGGCGACATTGAGAGAGCGGATGCCGCCGCCGACGGGTGTGGTGAGCGGGCCTTTGATCCCCACGAGGTATTCCCGGAAAGCGGTCAATGTGTCGTCCGGAAGCCAGTTATCGAACTGATTCTTTGCCGCCTCACCGGCGAAGACCTCGAACCAGACCAACTTGCGGCCACCTCCATAAGCTTTCTCGACGGCTGCATCAAAGACGCGCTCGCTCGCTGCCCAGATGTCTGGGCCAGTGCCGTCGCCGCGGATGAAGGGAATGACCGGGTTCTCGGGAACGCTGAGTTTCCCGCCATCAATCGTGATCTTTCCCCCTTCAGGAGGTGTGATATCTTGGTATGCCATTGCTAATGTTAGGGACTCGGTTGTGGATCGAGTGAGCGGCACTAGAGCAGAAAGGAAAGGGAGCGTCGACCGATTTGTTGAAGCCGTCGCGCCTTGTGGAACAACGAGAAAACAAGGGCCAAACTGTGGAACATCCGGTCGTGTGAATAAGTTGGGGTTCAGGCGGCCTGAGGAATCGCCGCCGCCCTGGGCAGAACTTGCCAATTCACGTTTCCCCACGCGAAGAAAGCCGGTTTTCAAGGGGAAACCGCAAGTTCCGCTAGCGAATGCGTCATATTTGACACATCATAACCCTCTTATAACAAGTCAGTTAGCGTCGCAGTTTCAGCCCTGATTACCATTTCTGCAACAGCCGTGTCACACCGTTCATCATTATGTATAAATCCGATCAACCGCCCCGCGATCGAGCGTCCTGGCCATTGTGAATAACTTGCGAAGAACTGGGAAAAACCGCCCTTTCCCAGGACACCTTGTTCACAAGCTTCACTGGTTGACTCGTTTTTCCCGGATCGCGGCAAGTGTACTCGAGCAAGATCCATTGAAGCCCCACCAAGGCATGGGGTAAGCCGATCTTACTTGAAGGTCTAGCTCACAAACGCCCTCACCCACCACACCGCAACCGCCGCGCCCGCAACGAACCACCAACGCCAACGGCGATCGCGCGACTTGGATGTCATCACCTGCTGGGCAAAGCGCACCTGTGCATCGGATGCGCGATAGGACGAGGTGCGTCGTGGAAGATGGCGCAGGTCTTCTCGATGCGATCGCTGACACCGCCGTTCTCGCTCGGCACTCTTGGGCGATTCGGCCATTTCCATCGATTCTTGGTGATCCAGGTGGGACTTGGCGGCGAGCTTGGTCAATTCAATCAGCAACGTATCAATGCCCCAGACGAGAATGCGAGGAACTGTGTGGCGGAAGACCTCAGGCGGTTCGTGCAAGAACGATTCCAACGCAATCAGCAGCCAGTAGTCTTCGTCATTGCGCTGATGGAAGTTGCGTTTCAGGGCTTCCAGCCGTGGGAGAATGGCCGCCATCTTGACCGAGGCGATTTCTCCACGCACTCCATCAATCTGCCTCTCTAGTTCTTGAATAACCTCCTGATGTTCAGCGATTTCACCTGTCTCGCCGTGGTTGGCTAGCAGCGATGCTTGCAGCGGCACCAACACCGCAGCGAGCGAGCGCGCGTCCACTTGAAGCGCATCCGCCGTGACGAGGCGCGTTCGCAGTTCCCGAGTGCATCGCCAGACCGGATCGGGCGTTTGCAAAGTGGAATCCAAGCGCCGCTGCACACGTTGCAGTGGAATGAACAAGCGCTGACTGGAAGTCGGCGGGGCCGGAACGGACCGGTTGCGGTCTGCTGCGGCTCGTCTGGAGGGGGGAAACACCATAAAAAGCCCAATAATTATGATTATTATGGCAATCGATTCGAAACCTGGCGATGAATTTCCTCATAAAAGTGTTCCGGCGCCTAAGCTCGCTTGACCTTCCATCAAGCCGGAAACTCTGATTCACTTGAGGGTAAACCCGCACCTTTGAGCCGATGAAAACCCTCTCAGGGGCCTTCCTGGTCCTGCTGCTTGCGTACACATCAACCAGTCATGCGGCCTTCGTGACACCGACCGCCGTGTATGCCTCCAATGGCGAAGACACGGCCGATCTGCTTATCGATGGCCTCGATCTATCTGACGATCCCCCAACGGCCTCGGCAACGCATGATCCCGGAGGCGGCATGTGGTCCGTCGTCGGATCCATCCGCGCCGAAGTCACCAGCGATCTGGGTTCCGCAATGGATCTGACCAAGGTCTATATCTGGAACTTTAATCAACCGGGCTCCACGGAGCGGGGCATGAAGGAGATTGAGATTCATGTTAGCAGCGACTCCGATCCCGCCACCGCCGCATTCACAGCCGTGGCGAGCGTTTCCCTTGAGGAAGGCGGTGAATCCGCCCAGGTGATTGAGATCGCGGCTACCGATGTTCGATTGGTGAAAATCAAAGGGCTCACCAACTGGGGCCACGGTTGGTCGGTGGGTTTGGCGGAGATTCGGTTTGAGTCAGGTGAGATCGCCGGCAACACGCCCTTCGTCACCATGAACACGCCGCAAGACGGCGATGTGATTCCTACCGGTTCCGCTATTGATATCAGCGCCACCGTGGAGGATCCCGATGATGATATTGCCATGGTGGAATTCTTTGATGGCGACACCTTGTTAGGCTCTGATGACTCGGCGCCCTATTCTTACAATTACGCCAATCCGGCAAACGGCGATCACACGCTCCGAGTGCAGGCCACGGATCAAAGCGGCAAAGTTGCCTGGGCCAGCGCCACGGTCGCGGTGCGGGATGTGTTAGCCGGAGAAGTCATTCAAATTGATGACGAAGCGGATATTGGCGAAGGCATTAATCAAATCACTTATTCCGACGGCTGGACGCTCGCACCCGGCAATGATAATGACCCGCGATTTAACAATAACGATCATTACTCCGGCAACCGCGATAACTGGTTTGAAGTGCGTTTTTCCGGAGCCAAGATCGATGTTTATGCCACGGTGGCGAGTCATCACGGCACGGCCACGGCACAGATCGACGGCGGAACGGAATTCGAAATCTCTTACACCGCTGATCAACGCGGCGAACAAGTCTTGGTTTGGAGTAGCCCGTTATTACCCAATCGCGAACACGTCTTACGCGTGACCGTGAATGGCACAGGCGTGGTCACGGCCGACCGCTTTGATGTGACCATCCCCTCGACTCGCGTTATTCAAATCGATGACGAAGCGGATATTGGCGAAGGCAACAATCAAATCACCTATTCCGATGGCTGGACGCTCGCACCCGGCAATGAAAACGATCCGCGCTTTAATAATAACGATCATTATTCCGGCAATCGCGACAATTGGTTCGAAATCAAGTTCACCGGTGTGAAGATTGATTTGTATGGAACGGTGGCTAGTCATCACGGCACGGCAACCGTAAGCATCGATGGCGGGACGGAAGAGGAAATCAGTTACCGCGCCGATCAACGCGGCGAACAGGTGTTTATTTGGGGAAGCCCGTTATTGCCCAATCGCGAACACGTTCTGCGTGTCACGGTGACCGGTGACGGTGTGGTCACGGCTGACCGCTTTGACGTTCACGTGCCCGCCACGCGTATCGTGATGGTGGATGACGAGGCGGATATCGGCGAAGGCAATAATCAAATCACTTATTCTGACGGCTGGACGCTGGCTCCGGGAAATGAGAATGACCCGCGTTTCAACAATAACGATCACTACTCCGGCAATCGCGACAATTGGTTCGAACTCAAATTCACCGGCGTCAAAGTGGACATTTATGGAACGGTGGCCAGTCATCATGGCACGGCAACCGTGAGCATCGACGGCGGCACGGAAGAGGAAATCAGTTACCGCGCCGATCAACGTGGCGAGCAGGTCCTCATATGGTCGAGCCCTGAATTACCCAATCGTGAACATGTCATGCGCGTGACCGTTCTCGGAACCGGCGTGGTCACCGCAGACCGGTTTGATATTCACGTTTCAGATGAAGCGAGTGGCGATCTTGCCGCAGTGAATCGCATCGATTCCTCATTGGGATCGATGCAAATCGCTTTAAAAGACTTTGGCGAAAGTGCTGTCGATCCCAATTCCCTGGAATTGCAGATAGACGGCCGTGTGGTCAATGCCACTGTTCGAAAAGACGGCGATACCACGACTTTGTCTTATGCCCCGCAAACGCCCTTCGCGCCCGGTTCCGAGCATCGTTATCAAATAGGCGGCGTCGATACCAATGGCAGCGTGATTACCGGCGAAGGCACGTTTACCATTCCCGAACCGCCTTTCTCACTTCGGGGTCTCGGTGGTCCCAAAGGCCGCTCGGGCAATTGGGGCGTGCGTCAAATATGGGATGCGGGCTTGGTCAATAGCTTGGAGGGTTCTGTAGCTCTGTCATTAACCGCAAGGCAAGGAGACTTTGGCGGTAAAGTGCACGACACCTTTGCGCCAGTAGTGAATTTCGCAGAATCCACCGAACCCGGCGTTGGATTCTTTGATGATGATGAACCGTTGCCAGCCGAAGCAGATGGTTTGACCCCCAATGATTTTATTGTCATCGCGCACGGCTTTGTGCGGATTCCCTCTGCCGGAGATTGGACGATCGGAGTGCATAGTGATGAAGGATTCGCTCTACGTTTTATCGGTGCTCCTTTCAGCGCTGTGCATGGTAATGGTGTGATCGACGAAGAATTTCCCGAATACATGATTCACCCGATCAATACCACAGATAGTAATACGCGTGGCATTCTGTCAGGTATCGATGCCGGCATTTATGAGATCGAAGTGATTTTCTGGGAACGCGGCGGTGCCGCTCAATTTGAAGTTTATGCAGCGGAAGGCGCTTTCGAATTTGATGAAGATGCGGATAACTGGGCCTTGGTCGGCAGTCCAGACGGATTGGAACTCATCGGAGCCGGTGAAGGCGTGATGACCGTGACCGCTTTTTCTCAAGAGGGCGATCAATGGATCATGGATTTTATTTCACCTGAACCCGATGGCATTCATGCTTTGCAACAAAGTGTGGATCTCATGGATTGGGAACCTTTGGAAGCTGATTTTACGAGCATTGGCGATGGCGTGATTCGAGGTGTGGGATCCCCGGACGTAGACCGCATGCGTTACCTCCGCGCCGTGCTTCTGGAAACACCTCCACTTTATGCCGAGGATTTTGAATCGGGCGCCGAAGGATGGACGGCCGGTGGTGTCAACGCCGCAGACACGCAATGGGAGTTAGGCACGCCCACAGCGGGACCGGATGGCGCTTTCAATGGAGACAATGCGTATGGAACCGATCTGGATGATTCCTACGCACCCGGAGCGCTCCTATCATTGCGTTCACCCGTCATTGATCTTACTGGCGAAGGTCGGCCGCGATTGAAATTCCAGTACTACATTGATGCCACCGAAGATGCCGAAGGCGGCCGCCTCAATTTCTTGGATGAAACCGGAGAGAATCTTCTATTTAATGATGAAAACTTGATTTTCTGGGGACAAAGCGATGGTTGGATCGAATACAACCGTCCCGTGCCCACTGAGGTACGTGATAACAGATTCATCCTTGAATTCGAGTTTCTCAGCGACGATGAGGAACCTAACGGCCAAGGCTGGTTCATCGATCATATTCGAATTGAGAAGTAGGAATGAAATTCTTAACGAGTATCATATTATTCGTCTCCTGCGTTGCAGCCTTGGCGGAGGAACATCGCTTCGATCCTGTTATTAAAAACCTGGAAGGCTGGACCATCCATGTCGATCCGGCTCTGCTCGAAGATCAGGACGCGGACTCCGTGGGGAGCAAGTGTCTCCGCATGTTGGCCGATCATCTTAATCGGATTTCCTTGCTCGTGCCTGAAGAGCAACTAACCAAGATGAAGACACTTGGGATTTGGATTGAAGCTTCCCACCCCAAACTCAAGGCCATGCAATATCATCCCAGCAAGAAATGGCTTGTGGACCACGGCTTTGATCCCCGCTTGGCTAAGAAAGTCCATATTCCTCAAGCCAAAGCGCTCATTTCGCGAAACCAACTCATCAAGCACCCCGCGGTCGTACTTCACGAACTCGCTCACGCCTACCACGATCAGATTCTTGGGTTTGACGACGAATCCATCCTGGAAGCTTTTAAAAAAGCCGAAGCCAAAGGGAACTACAAACAAGTGCTCCTTTTCACCGGAGATAAAGTCCGCCATTACGCGCTAACCAATCACAAAGAATACTTTGCCGAGGGAACCGAAGCCTATTTCTACCGCAACGATTTCTATCCCTTTGTCCGCGCTGAATTGAAAGAACACGACCCGTTCTTGCACGATGTCCTAGAGCGCATCTGGGGAAAACTCTGACTCGCTCAAGCTTGCGAAGGTAGGCAGACGACGCTTAGCCTACTCAGTATGAAAAGCCTCTCCATTCTCACTCTCGGTGGGATCTTAATGTCTTGCGGCGTCGTCTGCGCTCAAGATGAGTTCTCGCCGATCCCCATCGCGGAGATCACACGCGAGACGCCGGTGGATTTTGCCAAAGAGATCTATCCGCTTTTGAAAAAGAACTGCATCGCCTGTCACAACAGCAGCAAAGCAAAGGCGAAATTGAATTTGGAAACACCCGCATCCATGATCAAAGGAGGCAGCGAAGGACCGTCGATCGTTCCAGGCAAGGCAGACGATAGCTTACTTCTCTTGTTAGCCTCGCATCAAGAGGATCCGGTCATGCCGCCAGAGAAAAACAGCTCCAACGCTGTGCCGTTCACCTCGGAGGAGTTGGGATTGATCAAGTTGTGGATCGATGAAGGGGCAAAAGGGGAATCGACTGTGATCGCGGCCACGCCGGAGACCTGGCTGCAACCCAAGCGCTCCGATTATCCCGTCTATCATGTGGCGCTCTCGCCCGATGACCGCACGGTCGCGGCTTCGCGCGGCAATCGTGTCTTTCTCTATGACCTCTATGGCAGTTCAGGAGTCACTGAGTTGGCCGATCCTCATCTGAAGGACTTGGAACTCTATCAGAATCAGCAAGTGGCCCATCGGGATTTCGTGCAATCCATGGGATTTAGCCCACAGGGCTGGCTTGCGACCGGCGGATTTCGCAATGTCAAAATCTGGCGGCCTAACGGATTGGAAAGGGAATCGCGTTTCACCATGCCGGAGGCCATCACGGCTCTAGCAAGCACACCAGATGGCGTTTGGGCCGCAAGTGGTGACGCGGCGGGGCACGTGCGTTGGTGGAAGCCCAATGAGCCCGCCTTCACCCCTAACCAAGCCAAACGCCACGAAGGCAAGATAACGAGTTTAGCCTTCACCCAAGACGGGAGCCAACTGATCAGCGGTTCCGCAGACGGCACATTCAAAGTTTATGCCCTGGAAAGCGGCGAACAACTGCACCAAAGACCTCATCAAGAACCAATCCTCAGTGTCGTCGCTTTGCCAGGATTTCACGTGGCCACGGCCGGCGAGAAGGGTCAAGTATTTCTCTGGGACTTTCAAAGTGAAGAACCAAACGAACTCGCCAATCATGGCCAGCCCGTACGCGCTTTGGCGATTGTGTCTGGGGAAACACCCAAGCTCTTTTCCGCCGGCGACGACGGTTTCGTTAGGTTGTTGAGTTTGCCAGACGGGACCGAAGAACGCCGGATTGAGCATGGCGAACCCGTCGTCTCGATGAGTGTGAGTGCAGACGGCCAGAGACTCGCCACGCTCTCGGCTAAGACCGGAAAGCTTTGGAACGTTAGCGATGGCAAGCTCGTGAAAGCGTTCGCCACCCACTTTCCCGCCCAACGTCATCAACTGCTCGCCCAACGTCAGTTAAACGCCCTGGCCAAACTTGTGGAGGCTCGTAAGAAGAAGGTCGCAGATACCGAGAAAGCTTGGAAAGACGAGATAGAGAAAGCAAAGAAAGCGTCAACCGATGAGTTGGCGGCGAGGAATGATCAGGCGGCAAAACAGACCACAGCCCATGAGAAACGGCTCGCCGCCAAGCGCGCACAAACCGCTGCCAAGGATGCTAAAAAAGAGGTGGATTCCCGAAAGACCGTCGTTGGCACGGCAGAAGCCGGTCTGAAATCCTCCGGGGAAGCCTTGGTCAAAGCACAAGAAGCTTCCAAGGAAATTGGTGGCCTACAAACAACGCTCACAAGTCAGATGGGCAAACGCCAAGAACTCGCGCCTCATCTCGCTTCGGCGGTCGAGGAAGCTTCGGCACTTCGTGATCAGAAAGCCGGCGCCTTGACAGCCGTCCGCCAGTTGCGCAACGTCTATCAAACCCAGAAAAGCGATTCTGCCAGAGTCGCTGTCGAAGCGACGGAAGATTTGTTAGCCGAAGTGCAAGCCGCGCTCTCGACAAGTGAAATGAAAGAGCGCGAGGTGAAGGGTCAGGATACTCAGCTAGCAGGTGAGATCGCCACACTCGAAGCTTCGATCGCTAAATTAACCAAGCAACTAAGCGAAGCCGAATCCATCCAGAAGACCGCCACCACTCACCTGGAGGAATCGAAAAAACGTGTGGCCGATGCCGAGGCCAAGGAGAAACAACTATCAGAAGCCTTAAAAAAGGCCAATGAAGAACGGGATAAAGCCGCCAATGAGTTGGATGCCGCGACCAAGAAGTGGCGCCAAGCGGTGGAGAATGGCGAACTGGCCATTCGCCTAACCAATCGCGCCGCGGAAAGCCAAGCCCGCGCCGCCGCCGCACTGGTCGCCGCCGAGGCCAAGCAGAAGGCGCAACAAGAAGCAGCCGACGCCGCAAAGAAAGCGCTCGAGACGCCCCCTGTCCTCACCCAAATCCGCTTTGCCCTGGATGGCAGACAGATCGCCATCGCCACAGCGGAACATGGCCTCCTGACCTATCAGGCCAGTGACGGAGAACCGGTCAGCGGCTTCAAAGGGGCCAAGCTTCAGGCTCTCACGAGTCTTGCTAATGGTGCCTGGCTGGTTGGGGACGCCGAAAAGCACGTTCACAGGCAAGCCACGCGCCCCCACTGGCAACATCTCCTCACCCTCGGCGCGATCGACGATCCCAAACAACTCATCGACCGTGTCACCGCTGTGGCCTTTAGCCCTAATGGCACCTTGTTAGCCACCGGCAGCGGTTCGCCCTCACGCAGTGGCGAACTCAAGATATGGCGCGTCGCCGATGGCGAGTTGTTAGTCAATCTCGATGAAGCCCACACCGATACCATCGTGGGGCTGGAATTCTCTCCCGATGGCCGTTACATCGCTACCGCGTCCACCGATCGTTTCGCCAAAGTGTTCCAGGTCGACGATGGCGAACGAGTTGCTTCGTTTGAAGGCCATACCAGTCATGTGTTAGACGTATCCTGGAGGGCCGACGGACTGGTCTTGGCTACGAGCGGTGCGGATAACGTGATCAAGCTTTGGGATTTTGAAGAACAACGTCAGATCAAAACCATCAACGGCTACAACAAAGAGATCACTTCCGTCGCCTTTCTGGACAACGCGGAAACGCTCGTGACCAGTTCCGGCGATCACTCCATCCGGTTAGGCAACGACCGATTGGATAACAAAGATTTCGTCTACGCCACCGCTCTCAGCCGCGATGGCCAACGCGTCATCGCGGGCAGTCAAGACAGCGTGGTGCGCGTTTGGGACACGAAAGAGAAGAAGCTTCTCATGAGTTTCGAAGCACCCAAATCGTAGGCCCAACGCCCGGAACTCTCGCGAGTTCCGCTACGACAAGTGCCCACCGCATCTGTTCGCTATCGCGCTTTTCTTAGCTTAGCTCCCACTACTCACGGCGCGCAGTTTGCCATCGACGATCTCTAGCGCACTGAGTTTCTCTAACACACCGCCAATATAATAATCATCGCGAAACATGCCTAACAAATTCACGTTTCCGGAGATAAAATTAAAAAAACCTTCCGGCACTTCGCCCCCTTTGTCGGGCTCGATCTTCACGATCTCTAACATGGCCTGGTTGTCTTCAATCTTGGGTTTAAACTCCATGTAGCCGTTGAGATAGCGAAGCTTGCCGCCTTGAAAGAGCGTTTGCATGGGAAGGGCCACGCGCGCTCGGACCGTTTCGCCTATTTCACCAATCGCAATCATCTTGCGCAAATCCTCCATCCCCTCCCGTTTCTCATGGCCGATGAGGTCATTGATATCGGCCGGCGAGAATTCGATGGTGGCGGATTTCCCGGCTCTCACTTCTTTGCCGAAGGCGCGCACTCGGGTTTTGAGATCGAAGATCGTATCACGATCGCGATAAGTCACGCCGAGATCCGCCTGTTCAGACTGCGTGAACCTGGAAATGGCTTTGTTCTGTTTGTAGCCCGTGTATACGGCCCAAGTGGCCAGCAAGGAGAAAACGATGAGACCGGTGATCCCGATAAAACACCCGGGATGACGAGGCTGAGAGGATCCGTTAGCCATGCGCCGAGCCTAGCGGGTGCGGCGCAGCGATCAAACGCAACTTCACTTGGCCGCTTGCGCCCACGCGGCCACGCCCTAACGTGCACGCGATTCCCACCCATGACCACGCCGGATTCATCGCCTGATCAATCTCAACTCACGCTCACCGTGAACGAGATCTATGCCTCGATTCAGGGTGAGAGTTCCTGGGCCGGCCTCCCCTGTGTCTTTGTGAGACTCACTTTCTGCGATCTCCGCTGCACTTACTGCGACACCGAGTACGCCTTTTACAAAGGGGACAAACGCCTGCTTCAAGACATCCTAGACGAAGTCTTGAGCCATGAGATCCCCATGGTGGAGATCACCGGTGGCGAACCGTTGCTTCAGAAAAACGTGCTCCCACTGATGGCCCGCCTATGCGATGCTGGAAAACAAGTTCTCATCGAGACCAGTGGCGCTCATGACATTTCCAAGATCGATCCGCGCGTCCACCGAATCATGGACCTCAAAACGCCGGGGAGCGGCGAATGCACACGCAATCTCATGGAGAATCTTCCGCACCTGACCGAGCGGGACGAAGTGAAATTCGTCATTGGCTCGGAAGAAGATTACGAGTGGTCGCGAGGAATGATCCGGCAGCACGCGCTCGACCGGCGGTGCGGCCAGGTGCTGCTCTCGCCCGTGTTCGGCCAGATTGATCCCAAGGACATCGTCGGCTGGATGCTTCGCGACCAGTTGAAAGCGCGTTTCCAGCTTCAGATGCACAAATTCATATGGGAACCCACCACTCAGGGCGTTTAGAGAAGGATCATGCGCGCACAACTCACCAAAGATTTCCGGTTCGAGGCCGCCCAGACACTGCCCAATCTCCCAGGCGATCACAAATGCAAACGCATGCATGGACACAGCTTCAAAGTGGAGATCACGATCGAAGGCGAAGTCGATCCCGATATTGGCTGGATTTATGATCACGCGGAGATCACCCGAGCCATGAAGCCCCTCCTGGATCAGCTCGATCATACGTATCTCAATGATATTGAAGGACTTGAGAACCCAACGATCGAAATCATGGCGGCGTGGCTTTGGCGGCACCTGGAACCCAAGCTTCCCGGTCTCTACGAAATCGTCATCCACGAAACCCCCACCGCCCGTTGCCGATTTCGCGGTGCTTTCTGAAATTCAGGATGTTTTCTAATAAAACCTTGATAACATCGGAATGCCGTGGGGTTGTGAATCTCCCACCTTCGAATCAACTCACTGAACTCGTCCACTTAACCCATTTAAAGACACTAAGATGAAACTACTCGTTGCTACGATCGCGATGGCATTTGGCTTGTCCGCCGCCATCGCTGAAGAGAAAGCGGAAGCTAAGACCACGACTTACGTTGTGGGTATGACCGGCGTCACTTGAGCCGGTTGCAAGAAGGACGTCAGTTCGGCGTTCAAGAAGCTGGATGGTGTTGCCAAAGACGCCAAGATCAAGATTGAGAAGGGCAAGAAGCCCGGCACCCAGAAGGTCACCTTTGCTAGCACCAATGCCAAGTTGACCAAGAAGGATGCCGTCAAGTCCCTCGGTGACAAAGCGGATCGCTACAAAGTGAAGCAGTTTGGCGTTAAGGGCGCCAAGAAGAAGAAAGAGAAGAAAGAGAAAGCCGCCTAACCTCGGCTCGACCCAACGAAACCTGACACCAACAACCATCGGGCAGGTTCAGTGAATTTATCCAAAAGCCCCCGTGCAAGCGGGGGCTTTTTTATGGCCCCGAATGCTTGAAATCCGGCTTCACAGGGCTAAATCAAACCTCATCATGAAACGTGCCCTCTACGCCCTCGCCGCCTTCGCCCTTCTCCTCGGCTACAGCGCCTGCGAACGCCACTCCTGGGAAGACACACGCGACCTCCATCTCGATCACGGTCACGCGGATGGTAAGGACGGGAAAAAAGCCCACTGAGGAGGCTCCCAAGAAAGAATTTGCGCCGCCCAAGGGCCCACGGTAGAAACGTTTCCCCGCGGTCAAAAGTCAGGGTAGCTCAGTGGTAGAGCAGAGGACTCATAAGCCTTTGGTCGGGAGTTCGAATCTCCCCCCTGGCACTTTCACTACTCGCGGAATGTAGGGAAGTTGCAAGTACCTCAGCGGCCGAGATAGCCAATTGGTAGATCGACTATTGGACCCTGACCCTGCTGAAGTTGGCCCTATTTGCTTGAAATATCAGTCAAAAATGGGAATTTGTAGGGTTTTCTACCATATGGAGAGCGAAACTCGGCATTCTGCTTGATATACCATGCGTACAGCGACTTTAGCATCCTTGGTGAGCTGGCATCGCAAACGTGCGGGGCTTTCGCAAGAACTGTTGGCGCAGCATGCGGGCGTCAGCCGCTATGTGGTGCAAGACATTGAGGCAGGTCGCGGGCGGACCACCTGGACGAAGCTTCAGGCAGTTCTGCAAGTTTTAAATCTGCGTCTAGAACCAGAGGGTCCCTTGGTAGACGCCTGGAGAAAGAAGGATGAAGGCTGAAGGTGAAGGCAAGGTCCGGCGGGCTCACGTCTTTCAACAAGGCACTCTGGCAGGCGAATTATGGGAGCAGGAAGATGGAGATTGGTGCTTCCGTTATGGTGATGAGTATTCTGGATTGCCCGTGGCCTTGACGCTCCCCGTGCGGAAAGACCCCTATCAGTTTGCGACGTTTCCAGCGGTGTTTGAGGGGCTCTTGCCAGAAGGGCCTCAGCTTGAAGCGCTCTTACGCAAACACAAGATTGATCGTCACGACTTCTTCCGGCAGTTGGTCATGGTGGGAGCAGATCTGGTGGGATCCCTAACGGTCTTCGATGTAAACGAGACGAATCCATCCTAACCACCATGCGTTTCTGTCCGATCGATCTGAGCCCTCTTCGGAGTGATGAGACCTTTTCTTCTCAGGGCTTGAGGGCATTGCACCCGAAGTTGGTTTCGCTGGAACCCCTATCATTGTCCCACGACGAGCAACTGCGGCAGGCACGATTGCGTGCGGATAAGATGTCCGTTCAAGGTGTGCAGCCAAAGCTGTCCGCTATCTTGCACATCCGTGAGGGCCGTTTTGAGATCGTGGATCGCGGAGGGCGGTTTCTGCTTAAGCCCAATCCGCCACCATTTGTAGAAGTGCCCGCGAACGAGGCAGTGACCATGGCCATGGCGCAGGCGGGGGGCATTGACGTGCCCGTGCATGGGTTAGTGCGTGCTATTGATGGGAGCTGGGTCTATCTGATCAAGCGGTTCGACCGGCTTGGACGTTCCGGGAAGCTTCACCAGGAAGACTTTGCGCAGTTGTCAGGAGCCACGAGGGAAACGAAGTATGAAAGTTCGCTTGAGCGGGTGGCCGCTATTATCGAGAAGTTCTGCAGTTTCCCGGCTCTTGAAAAAGCAAAGCTCGCAAAGCGCCTACTATTCTGTTTTCTAACAGGAAACGAAGACATGCATCTCAAGAATTTCTCTCTGCAAATGAGAGATGGCATTGTGAGTCTTTCACCGGCCTATGATCTGCTCAATACGACCTTGGTTCTTGAGAACGCGATTGAGGAATCCGCCCTTCCTTTGAAAGGAAAGAAAAAGAACCTGACGCGAAAGCTTTGGGTGACGTATTTTTGTAAGGAGCGGCTGCAATTGCCGAACCGCATTATTGATGAGATCCTTCGCGAACTCAACGCCGCGGTTCCCCGGTTCCCCGGTGGAAGGAATTGCTAAAACACTGTTACCTTTCAATCCCGAGACAAGAAGCCTACGACAACCTGCTTCATGAACGTCTGGATCGCCTCGGAATGAAGGCATTATGATGCTCAGATCTGACCTCAAAACGAATCACCCTGCGTAAATGATTGTGTCGCTTTGATCGCTATTTATCTATCTATCTAAGAAGACGAAGCCGCGGTCTTGGCGCTGGATGAACTCGTGCTAGAGGACGATTTGGAATCGCTTCCACTACTGCTGCTGCCACTATCGGAACTACCAGATTTGGATTCGGAACTCTTGGAATCGCCTGATTTGCTGTCGCTCTTCTTGGTCGCGCTCTCTTCCCCTTTCTTGTAGGAGTCGCTGCGATAGTCGGTCTCGTAGAAGCCGGAGCCTTTGAAGATGATTCCGGCGCCGGTGCCAAGGAGGCGTTTCACCGCGCCTTTGCAGTCGTCGTGAATGCAGGTCTCCAAACGCGGGTCGTTCATCGATTGGAAGTAATCGAACGTGCGTCCACAGGCTTCGCAGCGGTATTCGTAGGTAGGCATAGCGGCGCTCAGTCTGTACGGAATCCGCGCGGTTGCAACCGGGTGATTGCCCGCTGCGTCACTGTTGCGGGTAGATGATCAGGCGGTCGTGGATGAGGATGGCGATGTCTCTTCGCCCATCGGCATTGAGATCTGCGAGTAGCGCATCATGAGGCTGATAGCGACTGCCACGTTGACCTCGGAAATGCGGATCCACATCGAAGATCTTGAAGTGGAGAGCGCTGCGGAGCACGCGGCTAGAGTCTGAAGATTGGCCGGAAACGAGCACCTCCATGATCCGGCTGGATTGATTGTCAAAGACGACCACATCATCACGGGCATCATCATCTAAAGCACCGGCGATGAGACTGGTGTAGGTCATGTCCTGCAAATCCGTCTCATAAAGCTGCTCCGCTTTTACTTCAAAACTCGCGGGCTTGAGCGGGTACCACCAGAAATGCCCCTTGCCGAATAGAAAAAGATCTGAGAGACCATCGTTATCGGCATCACCGATGAATGAATCGGACACCTCCAAGACGCCGGGATGGGTTTTCGCGAAACGATAAACGGCCTTCTCATCACGTTTCATGACATGAATCTCACCATCATTGCCATCCACTAACAAAAGTTCTGCTTGTTGATCACCGTCGATATCCGCAGCAATAGAAACTAACAAATTCGCCGAATCGCCGGGAGCGTTGATTTGATCGGTGACTTCCGCGCGACCTAAGGAACCAATCTTTCCGGAGCGCGTGAACGCTTCCCGTGTGATCAACAGCTCCGCTTTGCCGTCGCCGTCCAAGTCCGCTTCGGTGATGGCGGAAGGCGCGACTTTATCGGCGAGGCCGGCGACGTTGGTGGCCGGTTTGGAAAAGTTGCCGTCCGCTTGCCTGAGAATCACTTCCAGAGCTTGCACCTGTGACAACGCGAGAACATCAGCATCGCCATCCTGATTGATATCCACCACCCGCAAGCCCTGAACGCGACTGGCGATCTCGTCTTCGGTTAAGGATCTCGCGACAAAGCCACCGTTGGTTTGATCCGCTTCCGCCAATTGCAGTTTGTAGGAACGATTGGATTCACTCTCTACCGCACAGACGATTTCCACCAACCCATCGCCATCCACATCTCCCGCAGTCATGACTTGAGGCACGCTTTCTAACGGAATCACGCTAGGATATTCGAAGCGCTGTGCTTTGGAGAAATGAGAGACCCCGACCACGCCCTCTTTAGTGCTCATGATAATCAGTTCGGCACGGCCGTCGCCGTCCATATCACCAGCCGCAAGCCCATTAATCTCAGAGAAGGCGGGAAAGCTTTCGGGAGCTAGGAAAGTTTCGTGCTCGCTCTGCTGGAAGAGCCACACCTGCGCGCCGTCTCCATCGCTGGCGACGACGTCTAACCGTTTGTCACCGGTAAAGTCCGCCACGGCATAGAAAGATTCGCCATCACCTTGAGCCGGTACGGCATACGCAGAACGCGCTAGCGTGGTTTCCTCGTCTTCATCCCGTTCTGTTGCCGCCGGACCGGCAGTCACCTTGAGCAATGTGTTATTCTCATTTGATACCGCGACAAAATCATGCGCCTTTTCTTTCTGCCAATTGAGTAATTTCGGGAAGCTACCAACTTGCTCAAAATCATAAAAATGTTCGGAAACAAAGCGGCCATCTTCGCGTTGAAAACGCGCCGCCATGGAAGACTCATCGCCACTGACCAAATAGTAATAAACGATATCTTGGCGGCCATCGCGATCGAGATCGCATACTGTTAGCCCCCTTGGATTATCAAAGACCAACGCGTAGACCACCGGTGAATCATCGACATTGCCATCTGGAAAGATTTTTACTTCGTCCGGACATAACACGATTAAGTCATTCTTTTCATTGGCGTCCAATTTCCCAATCCATAAGGAATCCGCCCAACCGGCGAGGTTATCCAATTCGATATAACGTTTCTCCGACCAATCACTTTTATCGCCTTGGAAATGGATGACCAATTCATCGCGGTCATTGGTATAGACCAAATCCAAGCGGCCATCATGATTGAGATCACCGATAGCCAAATCATTGCAGAGACTTCCGGTGAGCACTTTGATGCGCTCGAAGCGGGCGCCATCAAATACCGGATCCCAGCGACCGGGCGTGGTCTTGCGTTCGGATTCTCCAGGTTTTTCTCCCGGTGCTAATTGATAAAAGAGATCGATCCGCGCGTCCTCATTATTAATCAGGGCGAGATCTTCGCGACCATCCGCATCCAAGTCCGCCGCACGCAGAGCGCGCGTTTCCCATTTGGATTTGATCACTTCCGCCTCCGCCAAGACAAAAGGCGTTTCTGGCTGAGCCCCGCAAGGGAGCTCAGCCAGAACGGCTAAAGTGATCAGTGTCCAGTAACGCTTACTCAACGAATTACTGGGGTAAGAGCAAGCCTTTGCCAAAGAAGGCTTTGTCTTCAATATAGGTCGCACTAATGATAACGCCGACCAAGGATTGGAGTTCTTTCAATGTCGGTTTGTGATCCCAATCAAAGGGACCACCGCCGCCAAATTGGCTAAACATATCAGTCAAACCTGAAAGCACCGATGCGAGATCGACATAACTGACATCGGAATAACCGGGCTTGAACCCAGCAAGCGTTTGTTTGACCTGGGCCACGTCCCAAAGCGATTTCCCGGGACGTTTCATATTGGACAAAATCTTGCGCAAGGTAGCGCCTTTGCCAATGGAGACGATGGCGTAACCCTTCGTAAATAAATAAGACACTTTGAGGGCGCCGGCGCCGGCGTCAGGAGTAACCAATGAATGAAGTTTGTGTCCCAGGAATTCCGATTCCTCAAATTCCATCCCGGTCATCCCGGAGGCGAAGGTGAGAATCTTGCCCAACGCCACTTCAAATCCTTGCTCATTCTTAAGACCTAGCATGATCACCATGTCTTCGGAGAGGTCTTCGCCGTCTTCAAATTCCATCGTCTCGACCGTGATAATCGAGTCACTGAGATTACCGAGGAGATCTTTATCGATCTTCACACCAAGCTGACCTTCGGCCATTTGCAATTGCTGCATCATCATCATGGAAAGATTGGGACTAATATCTTTCACGATTTGAAGGGCGGCGGCCCACATATCATTCAAACTGAAAGAGAGCACGGAAGTCGTGGACACTTTCTCAGGAATGAACGCCGCCTTTGCCGCCGGCGTCTTGGTGTAAGCGAGAAGTTTCGTCAAGCCACTGCGCTTAGTGAACTGCAATGCGGAAGCGATCTCGGTGGCCTCCCCCTCAAACTTCGTGCCCATATCGAGACTCAGAAGGTCGCCTAATCCAAGCGCATTATAAATACCGTCCACGGTGACACCCATCGCGGCCATCTGCGCTCCAAACATGCCTTCATCTTCGGCTTTCTTCGCGAGAACAAGCAGCTGCTTCATGATCTGCGCCAAATGAATATGCATAAGCACATCATTCTTTGGGCTGCGTTCTCTGAAGTTGGATAAGCTGCCGCTGGCAATGGAATCGCCTTTCAATCCTTTTTTCACCGCTTGAACGCTCGCTTCGACTGCTGCACGAGGCAGTCCCACAACCCCCACGTCACCGGTCTTGGCGAAACCGATGACGTCAAAGGGCTTCTCCATCTTGGGATGCATAAGGCGCAGCGAATGGAGTTCTTGACCGTCGACCGTTTCTTTCGCGATCTCCACTTTGGCACCTTCCGGAGCATCTTTTTCAGCGGCCTCTTTGATTAAGGTTAGGAGACTGGTAATCTTTTCCGTAAAGGCGTCGCTCTTGGGGTCGATCTTTCCAAGCATGGTAACGCTGGCTAAATTGGCCACGCGTTGGGCGACAGCCATTTGTTCAGCATCACCACCGGGAGGCGGATTCTGCCCTAATTCAAAGATCTCCATGATGGGAACTTTGTTCACGGAGAAAACCGCTTCGCCTTTGTATTCTGCGAGGATTTCCTTAAAGAGTTTGAAGCCGGTTTCGAAGTTGGCGTCTTGAGCCACCTCTTCTTCAAACTCGCTCATACCAGGTGCGATAAACTTCTGGATCTTGGGGTCATTCCAAAGCTTGCCCAACGGGGACTTCGCGAGCCGGTCAGGAAGCTCGGCAGCATTAGCCACGTGAATAACGGCCAAGGCGTCGGCAGGAACGAGTTCTACGAGTGATTCATCGGCCGCGAAGGCCGGCACGGTCATGAGACCGGCGACGACCGCTAAGATAACGGTCTTAATAGAGATCGAGTTTCTATTGTTCATAATGATAGTTTGGTGAGTACGATCTCTGCGAGCATTAGGAACGGGTGCTGGCAGAGGGCGATTCTTCTTCTGGTTCTGGCTGCGTGGTTACAGGATCGGCGCTATCTTCTTCTGAACGATCCTCCGCGCCGGGAGGGTCGAGATAACGAAAGCCGGCATTCGGGTGCCGGGGATCGAACGCATACGCGTCTTGGTTATCGAGAAAGAGTTTGATGAGACTGGCCGGGATGGCAAAACCCATTCCCTCGACGCCAACGGAAGCCAGTTTCATATTGAGGACGCCCACGACTTCACCTTGCAGATTGAAGAGGGGGCCGCCTGAATTTCCGGGATTGATTTGAGCGGTGTGCTGCACATAAACCAAGCCGCCGGTCATCACGCGATTGCGCACACTAACAATGCCTTGGGAAACGGAGCGCCCGAGCCCTAACGGGCTCCCAATAGCAAAGACGGTTTGGCCGGAACGCACGTCTTGAGAGGCGCCGATGGGCACATACGGATATTCGGTCTCCTCATCGTCCTCACCTTCGATCTTAACGAGCGCCAGGTCTAACACTGGGCTAGTTGCCACAATCCGCACGTTCTGCTTCTGCACTTTTTCCAGTTCGCGGGCCGTCTTTTTAAAGAAGATGATAGTGATCTTATGCTCGCCGGAGATCACGTGGTTGTTGGTGATAATGTAGCCTTGAGGATGAATGACGAAACCCGATCCCAAGCCCGATGGCGTTCGGACTTGCACCACGGCCTCGCCCACTCGTTCGGCATTCTCTTTTACCGTGCGGGTCTTGCGGTCGCTCGCGCCGGAGTATAGTTGCGCCCCCAAATGCGCGTTGGTGTTCTCAGACGCCGATTCAACAGGCGTTTCCGAAGTCGTAGATGAATCGGCCTGGACCTCTTTCACCGCATCTGAAGGAATGCGGAGCACATCGAAACCGACATCGAGAAAAAGCTGGGTCTCGGTCTTCTTCAGCAGCTCCCCTTCCAGTTGATTCCCATTATTAAGAAGAATCACCTCCGAGAAACTCATCCGCGCGAGAAACAGTAATAGAAGAGGAGTTAGCAGTAGTCTGAGCACCTAACGCAACCATGAATTCCGTTACCCCGGTCTGCAAGTGAGAACCTGAAGGCTGCGCAAATTTCCGGATGAGGGATGCAGTGCTCGGAACTTTTCGCAAATTCCGCTACGGGAGATGCGGGAAATAGAGCGGAAGAGGCGAAATCTTACGTCTTCCACTGCCGCACCAGGAACTTTCGCAGGTTCCGCTACGCGAACTGTCAACGCGTTCCCAACCGTAGCCGCCAGTAGGTCGCAGCCGTATCTGACGCGAACTCCATGGAGACCGTCTCCCGGGAGCCGTTCACCGTGGCCGAGGTCCCCGCGGGCGCCGCTTCGATCCACGTTTCCAAGTCAGAGGAAGCTTCCGTCACCCAAGTCAAATCGCCCGCGCCTGGCCGCCGGTCATAGCTCACTACCAAAGTTTCGCCCCGCCGCTGAACGCTGAGTGCGTCGAAGGCTTCGCTGTGGGGCGCGGCATCCACGCCAAACGCATAGTAATGGAAGGGTGTCCGACCGGCGTCGTCGATCACCTCCATGGCGCTGGTGTAGCCTCGCGCCGTCAACCACTCTGAAAAGGAGCCTGTGGGGCCGCCGGCTTCCCCGGCTTCAGCTGCGGGTGACCCACCCATCTCCGAACTCACGACCCACGCGTCGGGATTCGCGATGCTGATCTCCCCATTGCCGATAAATTCCAATCCGACATCGTCATCCTTCGTGGGCCAAGGGGCGTTATTGTCATAACGAACGGTATGAAGAAGCTGCCCTTCATAATCACGCAGGGTGAGACGTTCCCCACCATCGGCTAAATTGCTCTCATTCTCAAAAACGCCGGCGATCTTCGCGGCACTAACATGAGGATAGCGGCTTTGAAATGCTTCACGATTGGCGACAAGGACCACGCGTTCGCCTGCCGGCACCAACACTTTGTCTTCCGGTTGAATCCGCGCACGCACGCCATTCGAAAAATGCACGCCCGAGAGATCCAACGTTTCACTGCCGCGATTCCATAGTTCAACGAACTCAAAATTCGCCGTGGTCCATTCTGCGGCTTCCTCCTCGGCATTCGCCGGCGCGGGGTCATAATGTATTTCGCTAATGGTCAAACTGTCCTTCGTTGGGAGCGCCGCCAAATGGAAATAAGCTTCTGCGACGGGTGACCAATCACCATCCGGATCATACACGCGGCCCATGACCCATTGGCTATGGTCGATCACGGGGCCAGCGCCGGTTTCTAACTTGATGGCGTCCGGATCGAGCGAGCCGTCGGGAAGTCTGGGATCCGTTCCATTGGTGGTGAAATAAATATCTCCATTAATGGGATTAAATATCGAATCATTGAATATTCTCGCGGTTACTTGCGTGCCTTCTTCCACCTGACCGCCAAAGGGTTTGAAATCCGGGAAAGAGATCATGCGAGGAATCCAACCTCGAGAAGCGAATTGGCCTAAAACGACATCCGTCCGTTGCGGAAACCAGATTTCGTTTTCTTTATCCAATTGCGTTTGCCAATTGCCTTCACGCGTTTCAGGCGTGGAAACGTGAAGGTCTCCCCACCGAGCCGACTCCCCAATGAGTGGTTCATAGACTAACGCGGCGGTGTCATTCCACGTCTTGGCCGCGCCTTCCGGGGTGAGCGCGCCTCCACGGAAGAAATGCTTCACAACGCGATCGGCAAAACGCAAATGATAGTCGGGATTATCGTGCATAGCGTCATTAAGTGCCGATGGCCCCAAATTAGTCACCTTGGTGGTATTATCCATGGTCACCGATTGGGTATTGAGGCCATTCAGGCCGGCACGCTCGGAATCCCATGCGAAATACATCCAACCATTGCCCATGGCTCCCTCCATTGGTGCACGGCGCCGTCCGTAGCGCATGTTTTTATGATCCCAATCCTGATTGCCACTGTAAAAATTCATCACGAGATAATCGATTTGATTATCCACATCCACGTATTCGAGAACTTTGTCGTAGTTCTCCTGAACGCTCATATCCTCTTTAGCCAAATCGTGTGTGAGACGGTAAGCCTCATCATCGCCATTCACGACAATATCTTGAAATGCCGGCGTGTCTTGCAAAGCATCCCAGTTACTTTCATCACCACCAAAGTGCTCCGATAATAAACTGGCTTCAAAGCGCTCGAAAACGTGATACATGCCCCAGTAGAGTCCGTTGATATAGACGTGCGCATAAATCTGAGATTGGTTGGGCTGATTCATGTCCCGTTGCACCACACGGTGCCATTGATCCCGGATATACTGAGCACGCAGACGCACACCGGGATGAATCCACGAATCGCCGTTATTACTTCTTAAGTTGATACTATTAAAGGTCTCCACTTCGGTATCTTCAAAGAGCCGGAAGCGAAGTTTACCGGGACCATATTCGGAACGAAAGATCACCCGCATATTGTGTTTCACGCGATTGGGGCTTCGGCTGGCATTGCCTTGCATGCGGATACCGGCATTGGCCTGGATGGTTTGTCCATGGGGAAAGCCCAGCATCTCAACGGATACCGGCCGCTCCCACTGATCCTCGATCCCGTCATTCACATTATCTTTCGCCTGGCTATTGGTATAAATCCCGTCCCGACCAAAGAGATCGTCCATTTCCGCCACTAAGGAAATCGACGGCGCGGCCAGCAAAGCTTGTTTCACTTCGTCCCGCGAATAAATGGGGCCGATCACTTCAGGATCCATTTCGTAATCCGAATTACGAGAGCCCCATTTTTCTGGAAAACCGTCCGGTAAATCCTGTTGATCGAGAACGTCGTCCAAGAAGACATACGTTTGCGTGCGATTCACACTCGGCGCCATGCCTTTTTTAAAAGCCCGGGCACGAATAACAGTGGTTTTATCAATCGTAATGGGCCCTTCATAAAGTTCGCCGGTGGGATCCTGAAACAAGGTGGCTTCGGCCGGAAGCTGTGCGTCGATTGTATAGAGGATTTCCGCGTCTTCGGTGGCCGTTGTGAGCGTCACTTCAAAGGGACCATCAAAGAATCCACGGTCTACGGAGAATTGCACGTCACTCACAAAGCCGTCCACACCGCGTTTATTTGACTTGCCCGGTGTGGGCGTGGTCATGAACTGCAAATCTCCCGTCGTCCCCAGACCGTAAGAGACATTGGTTTCTTGTGAAGGAAAGGTGGGCGTGAATTCCGTGACCACGGTCGTTCCATCCGGCTCGATCAAGGCCAGCCTTTCACCATCACGCGCCAATTTAAAGGTTGCATGGAGGTCGCCCTCACCCTCAGCTGGTGGCTCCGTTAGGCCGGAGGCGTAGACGATCAAATACTCATCCGCCGCTAAGGTCACCTCCGGGAATCGCCAATACGTTTCCGCATCGTTGACATCCAGGGTCTCATCATCGGTGAGATAATAACCCTCCAAATTCACGGGTTGATCGCCACTATTATAAAACTCGATCCAATCATAAACGCCGCCGTCCTTGGCTGTGAGCACCCCGCCATTCGAGGCCATGAATTCATTGATACGCACCCCGGCTTGGAGAGAGGCGGTGACTAGGGCAAAGCAGCTAACAATGATGCTAAAATGAGTTCTCATCAGATTCAGGGGTTGGGTGAAACCACCAACCTAAGCGTATTCTCTCCTCGGATGGAAGCGTGAAGCTAGCTGGGATGCCGTCGCTCCATCTCGTGGATAGCGGTGATCAAGGCATCCTGCAGGCGCATGCAGCCAAAGAAGGGCCCGCGAAAAGCCCAGCCGCCCCCTTGAAGGATGGAGATGAGCACCAATCGTCCATCAATCACCACAAACGCCGGAT
Organism: Verrucomicrobiales bacterium; assembly: GCA_965224685.1. Taxonomy (GTDB): domain Bacteria; phylum Verrucomicrobiota; class Verrucomicrobiia; order Verrucomicrobiales; family DEV007; genus CBDDAB01. The sequence goes on from CBDDAB010000016.1 coordinate 609,249, forward strand.
GTCCGGAATCTCCCCGCTCAAGACGCTCGTGCCAAGACATCCCGGCGTCGGCCTCAAGAGGCGGCCGCGCCCCAATCTCACCAAAGCCCGTTTGGCGAATGCGATTGATTTGGAAGCGGTGAATCTGCCGTTCCTTATCCGTCACCAGCAGCGGCCCGCCATTGAGCAGGCGATAATCGTATCCCGGAGGAAGTAAGGGATAATGTGCGATCGTCTGGGGCACGGGACGATCGAGACGGGCGATCGTCACATCGGGCGTTGCGATGCGGTTGATCCGTTGGCTAGCCACAATTTTCCGGCGTACCGGCTGGCCCGCCCGGTCATGAAAAAGCACGGTGCGGCCCCTTCGCCGTGGGAAGTGGCTGGCAAACACCACGTATCGCGGATGCACCAAAGTGCCTGCTTGCGGGGCATCCCAAGCGATACCCGTGAAATCAAGCTTCCACAGCCAATTCGGCGCCCAGTAGGCTCGACTCTCGCCGTACCGCGCGAACAGCCGCTTGTCCGCCGCCGTGGGGATGCCCGGCGTCAGGGATTGCACCTGTTTTTCCAAATAACTCGCAGGCGAACCAAGCCGCTGCATCCAACCATCACCTGCCACCATCAACGGCCCGCGAGGTTCCGGCGACACCGAGCAACCCGCTAGCCCGGCGACCAGGAATACGAGAAGCGTGGGGGGAACTTCCGGCATATGGGGAAACCCATCGTCTCACCGGAGGCGACGTCAAATGGTGAGATGCGTAGGGATGAATCAAGGAGTCGCGGCGTTCCTAGCGATCCTGAGGATCTGGCAGGGATGGCTCTCCGAGCCCTCCGGGTGAGGGCTTTTGGCGGGAGGATAAAGCGAGATCTGTCAGTCAGCAGCGACGACGCATCCGGAAAAGAAGAGAGCCGCTTTTCCAAGGGAGGGCATGGAAAAACGGCTCAGGAGGGATGTGCTTGGATGTGCTTTAATAGAGACTCGGGATTCGCAATTTGTCACGAATTTTCTTAAAGAAATTTCGCTTTTCCTGGTTACAGGGTCCCGAAAAACTCGAATGGCCGCCCCATAATCCGCTCATCATCAACATGTTACGGGCAATACGAAAACTCCCGATTTGTTACAAAAAATCTTCACCTAGACGCCACGGGAGCGGCCTCAAGCGCACTATGCTCCACGAAACGGGCCTTCGGGAGTTCGAAGACGTAGTAGTAACCGGAATCATCCTGGCAACGTTCCGCGCATTCCATACCCAGCTTGCGTAGCAATTTGATGGAGCTGAGATGTTCGGTATCGACCGTCGCCACCACTTTCTTGATCGGTTTCTCGGTGAAAATGTGCTCCAACGTCACTTCGCCGACTTCTTCGCCCAGACCTCGCCCCCAATGCTCGGGCTTCAAGATCAGACCCCACTCCATCTGGAATTTGGTATCCCAGGGAATGAGAAACACGTGGCCGAGATACTCATTGGATTTCCGGTCGAACACGGCCCAGCGAATGCCGTGCCGGGGATCGGTGTCCCGAAGCACGCGGTTGAAGAGGCTATTGGCTTCCGAATTGTCTAAAGGGCCATTCATGTGCCGCCTCGCTACCGGATCGGTGTTGAGGGCCACGAAGGCTTCCCGGTCTTCCTCGCCGTAGTCGCGGAGGAAGCAGCGCTTGGTCAACAAACTCCACATAATCAGCAGATGAGGCTCCCGAAGCGGCCATTGATTCCCCGAGGAAAGGCGAAGAATACAGGCGCCAGGCCATGCGCCATCTGGGCGCCGGCGATCTTGGGGAGGAGACGAGACATGGTCACCCGCTCCTATACGGAGGGGAATTCACCAATCTTTTAGAAAAAATCCTGAGAGGCTCAGCCCTTGTAAGCCTTTTCAAATCCGGCCAAGGCCTTCCGCAACGCGGCGACGGTGTCGAGACTGGCTTGCTGCTTGGCCTTCATCGAACCCACCAGCAACTGATGAAGAAGGCTGAGATGGGTCGCATACTTCTTGGCCGCCGCGTCATCACCCTCCGGCGCCGGCTTGATTCGTTGCTGGAGGAAATACTGGGTCACGATCTCAGCGATCGCATCGGCGTGTTGCTCTTTATTCGCCACCCAACGGACGAGCTGATTCTGATCCTGCGCACTGAGCTTGCCTTTGGCGGAGAGTTCCTCGATCAACTTGATGCTCTTTTCAATCGTCGTGATGTGCTCCGCCATCTCCTTAAAGCGAGCATCATCATCATAAATGCCGCAAGGGATTTGACAGTGTGAGAACGCAGCAACGGCGGAGGCCATCCAAAGTCCAACAATCAGTAAGAAAGGTCGAGGTGTCATGGGGCGGACTCTAACCAGCGGGATTTCACAAGCCAAGTGAAAATGACGGTGCCACTCCATTGAAGATCATGTGAGAGTGGCGACCACCTCGCGAGCCAAGCGTTCGCTGTAGGCATTGAGCTTCCAATGTCCCGGACTCCAACCCTTGAGAAACCGGTGGAAGTCGGTCCACGCCACGGGATACAAGGCTTGCCATTCCCGCCGCACTTCTTGTGCATCGATGTCAGGCGAATGACGCCTTAGGGCTTCTGATAGTTTGGTGAAATAACAATCCAAGAGACGCGTCTCCAATCGTTCACAGGCCGACTCGTCCAGACAACTTCCAATGAAGTAAGCCACGTCTTTCATCCCGCAGCCGCCACCTACATATTGGAAATCCACCGCGGCCACCTCCAGGCCGTCTTTTGAAAAACAGAAATTGGCCAGCTTGGCATCTCCATGCACGAAGGTTTTGTAGGTGGCGCCGTTTAGTTTGGCATCAATTGCCGGTGCGGCCGCTTTCAAATCGGTATCGGTTAGAGCCTCGAGTTCATCAGGTCGCGTATCGAGATGCCAATAGGTACCGACCGGCCACAGACCCTCCGGATCCTTCCCCATAAAAGTGGCATGGAAGTGGGCTAACCAATGCAAACACGCCTCAATCTGAGGCCACGCCACCTCTTGCCGTCTCTCCGGATAGCCGACTCCATCCAGATCCTCTAACACCAATAGCACTTCATCATCACCCGTTTTCGCGGCAAGACATCGCGGCAATCGGCAGTGATCATCCGCCAGCTCGCTCCATTGCTGATACCACACTGTTTCCACCGCGTAAGACCGGGCTTTGCGCTGATGAGAGAGCGAGGTATTCCAGCCGCGCGGATGCCCCCCGGCTTGCCTGAGGCGCACTTCTTTCACGATGACCGTCTGATACGGAGCGTCCTCCAAATGGACTCGCAGGAGCTTTCCATAGCCACTCCACAACTCTTGCACCACTTCCTGCGCACCCAGAGCCTTGGCTCGCGTCGCCGAAAGAACGAGCTGTGTAGGGGATCTGCCCAAAGAGTCCATTGTTCGGCAGTGAACCGGCCGGCGGCTTGCGGATCAACTCATTTGCATGGTTCTGGTATCTGGACTAAACGAAGGGAATCTGGAATGGACGAGGCGCTAGCACATAGCCCGAATGATGCGGATAAGGGATGGGAGGCCACCCTCACATTATCCTGGATCGCCGGTGCCCTCCTCACCCAAGTGCCCTTTCAACTTCGTTTCAAATTTGGAAACGGCAGCCTTGGGCTCAACTTGCTTATCGGCACCGGAGTCGTGATCGCAGGGGTGCTCTTAACCGTCGGACTAACACGTTTACTTAAACAAAGCGTGAGTCATTCTTCAAGAGCTCGCCGCTGGCAGATCCTCACGAGCCTGGCACAGGGAGTTTCTATTGGCTTGTTTGTCGTCGCGCTTTGGCAAGGAGAAATGGGTGCGGTGTATAAGTTCGGTGTCCTCTTATTATCACTATGGGCGATGGCGGCGATCACCCAAATGATCCATTGCAGCAGACGAACGCCTTTTCACAAATGGACCGGAATGCAGCGAATGCGTCATCTTTGGCGCTTCAATGGCCTCTACTGGAGCCTGCTCTTCCTTCTTTTCTTGGGTCGTGATCTTTGGAATCTCGGAACGATTGAGGACCGCAGTGCGACTGTCACGGCTTTGCTCGTTGCGGGACGACTCCTCACCTTAGGCACGCTAGCGCTCGCTTTCGTCATTGTTACCCAAGCACTTTACAATCTCTTTCCCAGGGCTCTCCGTTGGGTCGTCATCGTCGCCGTGTCGATCCTTCCGCTGCTCATTATCGCGGATTTTCTAACAGAACTTTATTGGCAGCGCCCACTACTCAATATTCTTAACACATTCACGCTCGATGGCGATTTTGATCTGCGGGAAGAGCTAGAAGCCGCGGGGATTCAGAGCCCACCGACAGTGTTCGTCGCCATCTTGTTAGCAATCATCGGCCTTGCCGCGGCGATCTACGCGGGGCTGTTCCGGCTGTCAGACCGCTTCGGCTTTCGCACCCACAGTGTTCGAGTGCTCCGCGTGGCGGGTTGTCTTTGGCTCGCCACCGTCGCTCAACAGGCCTTGAGCATGATGATTTATAGCAAAGAATTATGGCAAGGTGAACACGCCGCCTTCAAGGTGCATTTGGGTGTGTTAGAACCTGAGCGTGGATTGGAAACCATCGCTGTGACCTTTCGCGAACCCCTTCCACCTGACCAAGCGGAGGCGCTTCTCAAGTCCCCCATGCCGCCGCTCGAGCGCAAGCCTGACATTTACATTGTCATGATCGAATCGTGGCGTTCCGACTCCATCACGCCGGAGATCGCCCCCTTCCTGCATCAATTCCGCGAGCAAGAATGCCAGACCTTCCAGCGCACCTTTGCCGGATCCAATTGCACACCGGCTTCCTGGTTCACCCTTTTCCATAGCCGGCTTGCCATCCACTGGAAAGAAGCCGTGGCGCAACGAAACACGCCACAAGGCATGCCCGGCGCTTACCCCATTCGCTTGCTACGTCAGTTAGGCTACAAATGCAGTGTTAGAGCCGTTTGCGACCTCGGCTACAAGGAACTGGGCTATTTGCACTATGGAACGGGCCACCCTCTAGCAGAAACGTTTACAGACACCCTGGATCTCCCGCGGGGCCTCAGCATTCCGGCTAGAGAAAAGATCGTCATGCAGGCGCTAAAGGATCAAATCTTGCGTTCTGAGCCGGGAGGCTTTCTGCATTTCCTCTCCCTCGATTCCCCACACTATGGTTACTATTGGCCGGAGAGGGACTTCATCCCCATTCACACAGACTGTCAGGAGAACATCAACTACGCCGTGCCGCGTCCTTCACCTGAACAAGTTCGGGAAGTGGTCAAACGGTACGAGAACGCCGTAAACTGGGTCGATCACCAACTACGCGAGTTCGTGGCCTATCTTAAGCAACACGACCGGTACGAGGACGCTATCATTGTCATCACCGGAGATCACGGCGAGGAGTTCCAAGAGGATCGGAGTTGGTTTCATTGTTCTAAGCTCAATCGCCCCCAAATTGAGGTGCCTATCATGATCAAATGGCCATCGTGGCTCCAAGCCCCGCCTGCACAAGCGCAGGCTTCGCATCTCGATGTCATGCCCAGCATTCTCGATGCCCTGGCTCTACCGGAACGCTTCTACGAAAAACTGTCAGGACGCTCGCTCTTGCGCGAACACCCTGGCGAAACCGTGCTCAGCACCTTGTGGACAGGCATGTCAGACATCTCATTCTCCTTCATCAAAGACGGCCGCAAAGCCAAGTTCGCTTCACCCAAACCTTGGGAAGGCCGGGTGCCGAAGGAGCTTTATTTCATCGGTTACACCGATCTCGACGACCAGCCTCTTGCCCCCAGTGACGATGCTAGTCACGTGACTTCATTAAGGAAACATTTTCCCAGTAGCATCGGCCGCTTCTTTCATGAATTCGGCGCCGACCAGATGGAGTAATTGATAGTTTCCATTATTCGAAAATCTCCAGGCGCTCGCGGCACACACCGCGCCGCTGCGTCGCCGCTTCTCCGTAGCAGTGCCTTTTAGGCGCCGCCGAGTGCTCGGTGGATTCGGCGGCGCCTAAAAGGCACCGCTACCACAGGCAGATCCATCCTTGCTCTGACGCTCAGAGCGAGATTGATCGCTGGCTCATCATCCTTGCCCGAAAGATCAAGGATCTGGTATCAATGTCATGTGTCCCATCAACCAGCATTTCTATCCGGCGTGATCGAAGGTTTTTATGGCAAACCGTGGACATCTCAACAGCGATCGAGACTGTTTCAGCAAATGCGGTCTGCCGGTCTCAACACTTACGCCTACGGCCCTAAAGATGATCTGAAGCATCGCGCCTGTTGGCGGGAATGCTATGACGAGGAAGAAGCCCGCTCCCTGCGCCAGCTGATCGCAACCTGTCATGCACACCAACTCCGTTTTCTTTATGCGTTAGGACCTGGATTGGATGTTCGCTATGCAGAAGGTGACGATGCGAATTTGATCCATTCGCGTTTCAATCAAATGTTAGAAATGGGCGCCGATGACGTGGCGCTGCTGTTCGATGACATTCCAGACATCATGCGCCCGGAAGATGCGGATCAGTTTGAGTCGTTCGCCGCCGCGCATGCTCATGTCGCGACCGCGGTTTTTCATAAGCTGCGTGAAGTGTCTCCCGACTTGCGGTTTCTATTCTGTCCGACCCCCTACTGTTCGCGCATGGATCGTACCAACTTGGGTGGAGAGGGTTACTTGGACACCTTGGGTGAGAAGCTGGATCCAAACATCGCCATTTTCTGGACCGGACCGGAGATCATTTCGGAATCGATCGACGAGGCTCATTGTCGTGAAGTAGGCGACAGGCTTAATCGAATGCCCGTGATCTGGGACAACCTGCAAGCCAATGACTACGATCTGCGGCGGCTTTTTCTCGGACCATGTCAAAAGCGCCCAAAGGATCCTGAGAACGCTCTTTCCGGTATCCTCATCAATCCTAACTGCGAGTTTGAGGCGAACTTTGTGCCGATTCACACCTTGGGTACGTATGTGAGTAAGCGTTCAGATTATAAGGCACAGGTCGCCTATGATGCAGCGCTAGAGGCCTGGCTGCCGGAATTTGCCTCGACTGGCGAGGCATGGACTCTCGAGGAAGTACGCTTGCTGGGTGAAATCTTCTACTTGCCTCATGAAGATGGTGCTGCCGCGAGACAACTGTTAGAAGATGCCAACATCATTGCAGGCAGTGCCCCCGACCAATGGGGCGGGTCAGGCATACGCGTGCGTGACCTTTTTCAATTGGTCGAACGCATTGCAGAAAAACTCACCGAACTCAAGAATCGCGATCTTTTCTACACCTTCAATCGGCAGTGGTGGGAACTGCGCGAGGAACTTCAGCTCCTAACGCAATACATGGATTGGCGTCAGCATGAGGGTGTTGCCAAAGATTTCCATCCACCGGATCACTTGCCCGGCACCTTTCGTGGAGGCGTGGTGGCCCGGCTTCAGCAGTGTTTAACCATGGCGTCCAGCGGCGCTGTTCATCCCGCTCATTGATGATTCGCCCCTTCCGACCAAGCGACGAAGCGGCCGCTTGCTATGTTTGCCTGAAAACAGGCGATCACGGTGCCGACGGCGAGCCCTTTTATGATGATGATCCCGACGCACTAGCCCGGATCTATGTATTACCGTATCTCCGGTTAGAACCGGAACTTGCCTTGATGTTAGAAGATGATGAAGGCGTCTGTGGCTATGCGATGGCGGCCATGGATTCCAGAGCGTTCTTCGCACGTTACGAACGCGAGATACGGCCCGAACTGTGTAGGGACTTTCCGGAACCTGGTGGTGACCGCTCTGAGTGGTCGCGAGCGCAGGAGATTCATTGGCAATATCATCATCCCGACTATCATTGTCCGGAACCCTATGATCAATATCCCTCGCATTTGCATATTGATCTCCTGGCGCGAGCACAAGGGCGGGGGCATGGCCGCCGAATGATGGAGCGATTGTTAGCATTACTCAGAGAACGCGGCACCCCAGGCGTTCATCTGGGAGTGAGTCGTCGCAATGATCGGGCCAATGGATTCTACCGTGCACTGGGCTTTCAAGAGCTTGAGCGTGACGAAGGGGCGATATATCTGGGTATGATCTTCCATGAAATCAGCGCCTAACTACGTTATCGGGATCGACGGAGGCGCCACACACAGCCAAGCGCTCGCATTAGCAGTGCCAGATGGACGCATTCTCGCTCAGGCTCGAGGAAATGCGCTCAATGCGCATGCCGAAGATACGGCGATGTTCCGACGAAACCTATCATCATTACTAAATGATCTGGCGAGTGCGTTGCGGGGCGTTTGCCAGAACGCGGTCATTGGCACGGCGACCTTGCTTGATGAAGCACCGGCAGCTTGGCGCCATGAACTTCTGCATGATCTCGATCCTCTACCGGAATCGACCTTGCTCTGTGGCGATGCGGTGACCGCGTTGCACGGTGCCACCAGCGGCGAACCGGGGCTTCTGGTGATCTCTGGAACGGGATCAATCGCGATTGCCAACGATGCCAACGGGAAACGCCGCACCATGGGCGGTTTGGGAGCGTTGTTAGGCGGTGATCCGGGCAGCGCCTTCTGGATGAGTTGCCAGGCCATACTCAAAGCGCAACAGTCGAGAGACCCTAACGATCCGCTACGGCTGGCCGTCTCCAGCTTCTTCGACGTCGATCACTTCGAATCACTGATCGGCCGGCCCATCCGTTCGATCGCTGCGTTGTGCGGGCATTTAGCCACTGGAGATTATCAAGAGACGATATGGACGAAGATCGAGCAAGCAGCGGGCCGCGAACTGGCGCAAATGGCATGGCCGTTGCTGCGAGCGGATCTAAGTTTACCGGTCTACTATTCGGGTTCGGTCTTATGTCGTAATGCGAGAGTTTTGAAATCGTTTTCCAGTTTCCTCACAACACTTGCCGGACGGGAAGTACGCCCGCAGCGGCCGCGAGGCACTGCTGTGGAAGGCGCCGCGCATTTAGCCCTCAAGCGATATGTCCAATCTTGCTGATCAATACTATCAGAATGTTCGAACTCAGTTAGAAACGTTGGTTCGCACCCAGCGTGAGGCGATCGACCTCGCAGCGAAGCTGTTCAGCGAGTGTCTCCTGCAACAACGCTGGATTTATCTCTTTGGCACTGGTCATTCGCATGTGTTGGCGGAAGAATTGTTCTATCGCGCGGGCGGTCTTCCTTGCATTCGTCCCATACTTTGCCCGGATCTCATGCTTCATGAATCGGCGGTGGAATCGACCGCAATTGAACGCCGAATCGAACGCGTTCCAACGATTCTCCAAGACTACGCGATGGAAGCAGACGACGTGTTAGTCATCGCCTCCAATTCGGGCCGTAACGCAGTTCCGGTAGAATTGGCGATCCAAGCCGCAGCGCTAGGTGTGACCGTGATTGCCATCGTCAACCGCCGTCACAGCGAGCGTTTTGATTCTCGGCATCCTTCAGGCAAGAAGCTTAAGGACGTTGCGAGCCTTATGTTAGACAACTGTGGCGTACCGGGAGACGCCTGTGTTTCCCTACCGGATTCAGATCTTAAAACGGGCGCTGCCTCCACCGTTACCGGCATTGTACTGCTCCAAATGATCGTGTGTGCAACCATCGAGAAAGCTCGGGAAGCCGGTTGGCAACCCCAACTCTTTCAAAGTGCCAATGCCGGCCGTGAGTCAGACAATGCCGTCATTATTGAGCGTTTAAGACGAGAAAATGTCAGGCATCTGTGAGCTAATATAACTCGAGTTCCAGCCGAAAGAGCCGATTTGCCTGACTGGCATCCACGGCCACGATCACTTCATCATACGCCCGTACCGCTGTCGGTTCGAAATCGGCCGTATGGCTCTGAACGATCGAAGCCCGTATTGACGGCAAAAGCCCGCGATCACCTGATCAAATCCGTTAGGCTCAAGACCATGCTCGTGTCGTTTGGAATAGACGTCTCATCCACCACTTTCTTCCCGCTCAGGGATTTTTTCCAACAGAGCCGTAATCCAAGGACCATTCTGCCAACGCCTCGTCACGGTTAGCCCCGCCGTGCCAGCGTGAAGAAGGCAGCGATCCGCAAAGTGATGGAGAATACCAGAAACGATCAATCGGCCATGCTGATCCAACAAGGTGCTGAGCTGGTGAAACGAGGTCTCCAATAAATCCGCAAACAAATTGGCAACAATCAAATCGTAGTGGGCACATGGGTGAAATTCTTCTAGCGAAGTCACGATCCATTCGGACACTCGCACATCATGCCGCAATGCATTCCGCTGCGCGGTTTCAATCGCCTGGCGATCGCAATCGACGCCCACCACCGATCGTGCGCCTAACAAACCCGCGCCGATTCCAAGAATACCGCACCCACACCCCACATCCAAGCAACGAAATCCCTTCGAAAGTTTTTCATTTTCTAACAAATACGCCATCACCCGCAAACACGCCAGCGTCGTGGGGTGTCTCGGTCCGGGAAAGATGTCACTGGGAACGTCGACACATAAGGCCGGCAAAGGCGTGTCACGTTCTTGGTCCCGATGCTCAATGACTAGCAAAGAACCGCCAATGTCTGCCGGAAGTCGTTCCGTCCCGTCGTCACCCTCATCCTCTGCCAACGAACTCAACTGACCTCCAAAAGCCGCCTGGAAGAGCAGAGCCTGCGTCTCATCCTCAAAATAGATCGCCATGAAAACAGTGTCCGCATCCAACTGGGTAAGCACCGTTGAAGGCGAACCCGCATGAAGCACGCGCTCTTCCCAAATTCGCTGGTCTCTCGCCGGAATCTGACGCTCGTAGACATGCATGAGATGTGCCTTGGACTATCAGGACACCGCATGAAAAGTCATCCCCAAGCCACCAACAAATTTCCACTTGCCAAAGAAACCACCCAGTGACAGCCTTCGGGACCTCTAAGCGGGTGTAGCTCAGGGGTAGAGCGCAACCTTGCCAAGGTTGATGTCGTGAGTTCGAATCTCATCACCCGCTCCATCACTTTCAAGGGCTTACGAGAAATCGTAAGCCCTTCTTGTGTTGTTAGTCTCACCTGGCGCCCAGCGCCTCGCGAAGCGCGCCTGCATGGAGGCTACGCGATCGTGATTGCTCCGACGGAATTCTTGAAGTGCTAGCCGAGCCGAGGAACCCAAGGCAAGAAACCGTTGCCGCGGTCAAGAGGTCCCAATGGAGAAGATCATGACGACTACTAGATGACAGCATTAACAGGCTTTCGATGAATCCATCTTTCTTTATAATTTTTCGCAGCTGTGTTTTAGTCACCGCTACCTGGATACCAACGTATCTTCTGCCGTCGACCAATGATCAATCAACGCAATGATGAGCGCGCACCGCGCTGGATGACATGGGTGTTGCTAGCCGCGGCAGCCTACAATGTGCTGTGGGGCGCTTGGGTAATAGTCTTCCCCCAGGCTTACTTCGACTGGGCGGGGATGCGGCGGCCCGTCTACCCGGAAATATGGCAATGTGTGGGGATGATCGTCGGTGTCTACGGGATAGGCTATGCCATCGCGGCTTCCAATCCCATGCGCCATTGGCCCATCGTTTTCGTTGGCTTGATAGGAAAAACTCTGGGACCGTTGGGTTTCATGAAGGCCCTATTCGAGGGCACGTTTACCGCGAAGGCCGGCTTGATCATTCTAACCAATGACCTGATTTGGTGGATTCCCTTTGGCATGATTCTCTGGGCGACACTCCGCAGTAAGGCAACGCGTCCCTACGAACGCGGCGAGGCGTTGCCCCTAAACGAAGCGCTCTCTTCCTATCACTTGGCAAACGGTGTTTCTTTAGCGGAGACTTCACGTAAGCAGCCTCTACTTCTTTGTTTCCTGCGTCACTTCGGCTGAATCTTCTGTCGGGAACAGCTCGATCAGTTGATGGAGCAACGAGCGTGGATCGAGGAGCAAGGTTGGCGGCTGGTGTTGATTCACATGAGCCACGACGAGGAGCCCCCTCCCTTGCTCGAAGGGTTGGATGACGACCAAGTGGATCACATCAATGATCCCCACTGCGAACTCTATCGGAGCTTTGGCTTAGCAAAGGGATCTTTCATGCAACTGTTTGGGGCAAACGTGTTGTGGCGCGGTTTACGTGCCCTTTTTGAAGGGCATGGCGCCGGCAAACTCAACGGAGACGGTATGCAAATGCCAGGCATGTTCTTGGTTTCGAATGGGCGGATTATCAAATCGCACCGGGCAAGACACTCCGGTGATCATCCCGATCTGAAGTCCTTTGCAATCGTGAAAGCCTCATGAATCCACCTACCATCGAGCAGCGGATGGCTTTACAGCGCCGTCCGAATCAACGCGTCGTGATGTATCAGCGCTGGGAAGACTTGCTCTTCCTCCACTGGGAGGCGAACGCCGAAGTCATCCAATCGACGCTTCCACAAGGACTAACCGTTGATTGCCATGAAGACAAAGCTTACCTAGCAATCGTGCCATTCAAGATGCGCGCCATTCGTCCCCGAGGCTTGCCGGCCGTTCCCTACCTGTCAAACTTCCTTGAGTGCAACGTACGCACCTATGTCCACGACTCTGACGGTGTGCCAGGCGTGTGGTTTTATTCCTTGGATACGGATCGCTGGATCGCTTATTGGATCGCGCGGAAGTTCTTTCGTCTTCCCTATGTCTGGTCGCGGATGCGTCACCAGCAGCACGATCAGAACCGGCGGTATCAAGTCCATCGTCGAGCTGAAATCGAATCGAGCGGGTATGCGTTCGAAGCAGAACGAGCCTCACACGTGACCGAGCCAGGCTCCCTACCATTCTTCTTTCTCGAGCGTTACCTGCTCTACTCCTTTGATTCCCGACATGAGCAACTTTTTCGAGGGCGAGTCTATCATAAACCCTACGAAATAGCTGAGGTCTCCAACTGCCAATGGGATCCCAAGCCCATTGCCTGGAATCATTTTCCTGAACCCACCGGTCCTCCCATCCATGCCTGCTATTCGGAGCGGGTCGTGGTGGAAGTCTTTCCATTGGAGACAGTTACTTCGTGACGATGCGATTCATTGAGCAGACTGCGCAACGATTCAGCGCATTGCTTGGTGAACTCAGGGCCTACTTGTGGAAGCATTTCGTCAGAAGATAGCGCCAAAGTTAGCAGCAAAGAATTGGGCATGGATGCAGTGGGAAGGCACTCGCTACGAATCTCGGTTGCCCTCTATGACAGAATCCTCCGTGAGCTGGATTAGCAGCCTGTCTTACTCGCTGCGGCCAAGTACCAGTAACACGTCCACTTCGCCAGCAAATGCTGTCGCGTGAACAAATAGTTTTTCAGAATCAAGGTACGGATCCGTTAGTTCAAGCAGCTTCTTCCTGACAATCTTCGATCCTGAAAAATAGAGTTGATCGCTTTCTTTACGTTGGATTTCGCGTGGTGTTTTGTCCAGAGGCACCCAAGCCACCTTCATGGCTTTGTTGGATAGGAGAGAACATCCGCGAAATGCCTTCGTCAGCTGTTGGGCAAGATCCAGGCGATCGGGCGAGAAAAGAATCACGGCATCGTATTCCAACTCTTCGTCCGTAAGTTTCGGATAGATAGGATCATCTGGGTGAGAATGATAGTCATAGAGGACGATCACGAGATCGATCGATTTGGGAAAGCGGCGCTCGTGCAACATCAATTCCTGGCCTTCGAAAACGTCGCGAAGCCGTTCACTCAGGATGTCTTTGTACACGGTATCCACCGCGAAATAAGCTTGATTGTGGTAGACATCGTTCGGAGTGAATCCGAACTGCTTGGTGAATACGCGAGGCTCATCTTCTGGAACAACTCCATGCGTTGCCAACATCGTCCCCAGACGCTGAGCGAGGCCGATGCGAGCCTGATGATAAAAGATAAGGATGTCCTGATCGTGAAGTTCTACCGGGATGACAGGAAACTGATAGTCCCATTTGATATCTGCTTCCTTGAAAACAGGCAGACGCTCAGCTTGCGCGGCTCGCTTCTCATAGCCACGCCTTTCGCCCATAGCAAAACCCAAGGCGTACCCTACGACAAGGATGGCGCTTGCTGCCACCGCGCCCCAAGCTGCCAGCAAGCGAAACTTTGACGATGTTTCGGCTTGTTCAGATCCTACCGACTCGACTTTCGCTTGTGCTTCGAGATCCACCAGCTCTCGCCAATCCTCACCCAAAGCCTTCGCGATCTTTTCCAGGCTAACTTGCTTAACTGAGCCTTCGGCGTTTTTCACCTTGTAAACGAGCCGATCAGACACGCCTGCTTCGTTGGCGAGTGCTTGTGGATTGGTACCATGTTTGGCCATCCATTCATCCAATCTTCCAGTGCGGGGTATCGGCATGGGCGCCCGATCATAGGGATTTATCGAATACTGTCCCGTTCATTTTCTTGCACGATTCGCACGTGCAACGAATGCAAGCGAACGATTCGCCTCAGCAAAGGAAAGGCCATTCAATGCGCTCGTCGAGGGTACTCTCTGCCCGCTTGGAACTTCACCCGTTCTTCTATGAGGCGCTTCTTATTTTTAACACCAATCACCTACTATCTCGCAGCAACCTTGATGGCCCAGCCCCCAATCACTCTCTTCCTGGATGAGTTCGACCGGCAGGGAGAAAAGGAGGCTGATTACCTCTCGAATTCCGGCTGGCTCGATTTAGTCGGCACAGTTCCCACCATGGTGGATTGTGAATGTGGAAGTTGGGGGTCTGAGGGGTCGGGCACGACCTCCAATGAGGCCTGGTCGACGGACGGAAATATTCTTGCCTTGGTATCCCACTACGCGCTCCTTAGCGATGCCAGACAGCTCCCCATCCCATTCGAAGAGGGCTACGTGTATGCCTTATCGGCGCGGATGCGTATCAATGGGCCGAGAGACGGCTACCCGCCATCGTTCGTTTCGATCGGATTTGGCGATGACACGGGAGGGAACTGGACCTTCGTCGGTAAAAGCAACAATATGGATGGCATCGCCCAGTTAGGGCTCAGGGGGGATGGCACGGTGTTCGCCAATGGCCGTCGTGATCATGGCCTTCGTCTATCCATATGGAATTGGGAAGCGGAGGGCCGGCCTTACACCGTTCGCGACTATGAGGTGTTTACGCTAGTGCTTGATGCCCGATCATGGCCTTGGCATTATGAGTTCTACAAGGGTGAATATCAAGACGGCGCGTATTTGGGCAGCTACACGGACGATGCTAGATTGACGCCCCACACCATCCGTTCGGTTGGTGTGAATGCCACGGGTCGTCAAGGGCCTGTGGCTGGTCAATTTGCATTCATGGATTGGATTAGGTTAGACCGTTATGAAGACGAGCCACCCTATGATGCGCCTCCCGTGATTCTCAAGCAGCCCCTGTCAAAACGGGCCTTCTCCGGAGATGAAGTTCTATTCGAAGTGCAGATATTGCGAGCACACGCCGAATCCTATCAGTGGCAGAAGAATGGTATCAACATCGATGGGGCAACGAGTTCCGTCCTAAAGCGAACCCTTGTGGATCAGGATGATGAGGCCACGTATCGCGTTGTGGTCACCAACGACTTCGGATCTGTGACCAGCAAGTCAGTGCAACTGAAGCTTGTTCCCCGACCGCCGGTCGAGGGAGCCTATCTGTGGCTTAAGGCGGAGGATCGAGTGGGCGAGCAAGATGGACGTGTTGTGTGGTGGGGGGATGCTGGAAACGCCGGCCATGAATTCGGCACTCACGATGCCTTCCGTCCCATAGTCGAAAGAAACGCCTTGAAAGGCCGCCCAGCGATAAGATTTGAGGGAGATGATCGGTTCGCTGGCGCTCCTGGTGGAACCCTAACGCAAGCGTCAATATTCACGCTTGTGCGCTTCAATAGCGCCGATAACCGGAATGGTTACCTCTACACTATCGGCCGCGATGGCTCATCTGGTAGTCAAATGACGCTCGCTCGGCAATCGGGCCGGGTCGCGGCGAGTTACGACGGCCGCTTCACTCCTAGATCGAGCGCTGAGACGTTGCCTGGCAACGAATGGCTCATCACCGAACATCTCTTCGGTCTTAGTAATCCACGAAGCCAGCATCTCTTTGTGAACGGGCGGCATGTACTCTATCATGAGTCCGCCCATCCCCGCAGTGTAGACGCGTCCGTCTTCCGGATAGGCGATTGGCTGAGCAACCGGCATTTCCTTACCGGCGACATTGCGGAGATGCTTGTCTACGACCGTCTCCTTACTCGGGAGGAACGTTGGCAAATGGACAATTACTTACGGGAGAGAGCGGGATTTGCACCATTGATCCGATCTCACCCAAAGAGCGTGGATACCGTTCCGGGCGATTCGCTGCGGTTGGAAACGGCGGCCACCGGAGGGCGCACACTGTTCTATCAGTGGCGCAAGAATGGCGTCAATCTTCCTGGAGAAATCCGGCCCGCACTAGAAATCCCGCAGCTTAGCCTAACGGATGCCGGAGAATACGATGTCGAGGTCTCGGGGGCTTGGAAATAAATAATCATCCCATTTCAGGCTCAGGGAATATTGTTAGAAACCACTTCTCCAATCCAGCCATCCGACTGATTTGGGGCGCGAATTCTTTCATCGCTTTCTTTGTCAGTCGCACTCCGGTCTGGTAGGTCTTGGTGACCAGTGTGACGACGGGATTCAACCCTTTGTATGTCATGCTTCGGGCCATTCCCAGCGCTTTCTCCGCTGTGCTCAGTAGCTCTCCATTCCAATGGTTTTCGAGCACTCCCCACACTCGTTCTATAGGATTATACTTGCTATGATAGGGTGGATAATAGGCTAGCTGTATCACTATATCATGAGCCGTAGAGAATTCAGCCAGGCGCTTCAACCATTGGGTTCTACGGCCATCGCTCTCGGGGCCATTGTCGGCGTTGATCACTAGCACCTCTACTTCAGGATTCTCTGCACGCAGTCGCGGCCACAGCTCTTCAAGACGATCAACCATAAAATCCGCTGTCACTTTACTTTCTGAGAACCATAGGTCGGTTTGGCCAGTTTCGGGCTGATAAACCCCAAAGGGCACGAGGGTTGTTTTCGCTTTGAAGTCGTGATCAAGGGCCTTCCGCTCGCCTCGGCTATAGCCACCACGACTAAACTCGCCAATTTTTACCGCCGCTTTGGTGTCCATGGAGATACGCAACTGCTTGGGATCGCTATCGGCCGCCGCATTGATCTCATGCACCATATCAAAGATGGCGTCGGTTTCTTTCACTTTCTTCATCGGCTTGGTCTTGGCAACTTTTCTAGGGTGGAGTTCGAGCAGATTGAGTTTGCTGTTGATGGTTCTCACGCAAGGCATACTTGATAGGTCATACCCTGGGCGCTCTTCCAGTCGCCGGTGGACTTCTTTAGCAGTGATGCGGACATAGAGGCGAGTAGAGCGAAAACTGGGATCAGTCTGAGCATGGGGATCAGCAACGGCGCGAATATCCTCCAGTAATTCTGGATAATGTTCTTCAGCCTTCTTTCTACCTCGTTTGTGAAACTGATCGACGAAATCAATGCCGGAATCGAGTTCCTCTTTGCCTTTGCGAATGAGTTGCCTATTCCAGCCAAGACAGTCTTCAGCCCACCGTTGACCGCCGCGGCCAAGGCCATCGACGACGCCCGCCATGAACTTGCGTTTCGCGCTGCCCGTGAGATCACGCGCAGTGTTCTTCCATAAACGAATTGAGTTAGAGTCAGGTTCTTCTCATAGGACTACAGGCACTCAAACCCGCTCCTAACAGAATGGTTGCGCTTTGGGACGATTATTTTTTTCCAAGCCCCTCGAGTTTCTATGGAACAGCCACCAGTAGGCCGGCGACGATCACGGTTTCAGATCCCGCAAGCTTGATCAGAACCCTCTCCGGACCCGTCACGGATCTCTTCGGATCGCGGCATATCTACTACCTCTTGGAAGCCGGTAGTTGGACGAATGCGCAAGCCACAGCGCGTTCCCTAGGCGGGCATCTGGCCACGATCAATGACGCCCGCGAACAAGAATGGCTAATGAAAATGTTTGGAGATCTTGGCGACGGCCAACTACGAGGCTTTTGGATAGGGCTTAATGACCGTGGCGAAGAAGGCGTGTTTCGATGGATTAGTGGTGAAACTTCCAGCATTGGCAACTGGCGGCCCGGAGAACCTAACAATAGCCCAGAAGAAGACTATGTTCACATTTATCCAGTGAGTCACGGATACCCGTCAAACTTTGCTGGATTCTGGAATGACCGTCGTGACGTTGCCTCAGGAGGTAATGCACGGCCATTCACTTTGCACGGAATCGTCGAAATCGACCCCGACGATTCTAACACACCCTCCGTCAAAAATCCCAGCGTTCCAGAGTTGCTCATTCATTATCAAGACTCCAAACAATTGCAAATTGTCTGGCCTCAGGGTTATCCGGAAAGTCGATTAGAACGTAGCTTCGACATGGCACCGGGTTCCTGGGAGACGATTCTGACCATCACGAATGAAGCAGGCGAGTGGACTGATCCATCAGAGAACAAGGCCGGGTACTTTCGGCTCGTCCGGTAGGCGAAAGGGACCAATCCTTCAGCCTCGTTAGCGCTTCTTAAATCGCCGCAAGAATGAGGTGCCTAACAAGCGGGCGGCGAATGGCAACCCTTCAATAAAATAGCGCCGTGCTAAACGCTTTGGTTCCTGCACAAACCGGTGCATCCATTCCAGTCCGATCTTCTGGATCCATTTGGGAGCGCGCACGACGTCGCCGCAAATAAAGCTGAAAGAGATGCCGATACCAGCGAACCACATCTTGGGAAACTCATTCCGAATCTGTTCGATCAGCACATCGGCTTTGGGAAAACTCAAGGCGATGTAAACGATATCGGCATCCGCCTCACGGATCGCTTCACGAATCGCCTCGATCTGTGCGGGATCCTTCTCAAATCCAAATTCGGGATAATAACTACCTCGTATATCAATATTAGGGTGGCGTTCTCTTAAGATCTCGCACGTCCTTGCCGCCGTACCCGCTTCACCACCTATCAAGAAGAGGGAACGTCCTCGTCCGGCTGCGGCTGCAGAAAGGGTGGAGACCAAAGTCGAGCCGGCGACGCGTTCCGGCAGCGGGGTTCCCTGAAGACGGCTAGCCCAAATGAGCGGCATGCCGTCGGCCACGGAGAACGTCGCCGACGTCACCAGGCGACGACAGCGCTCGTCGACACACGCTCCGCGAAGAATGGCTAAATTAGGCGTGACCATCCAACCGCCACGGCCGGCATCCAATTCATCCAGCACCCAATCAATGGCTTCCCGCTCGGTCACCACATCGAATCGAATGCCCATGAGATCGATTTCCTCATGCCGGCGCGTGGTTGGCGCCGCTGAGGATCCATTCGACTCGATGGACGTGGTTTCGATGGGATTGCTAGCGGAACTCAAAGACATCGTAAGGACGCGAAAATTGCCCTGCTGACATAGCGCAGGCTTCCTAGCTGTCTAGAATTTCTTGCGCTAGTTATGGATTCCCTGGTAATTCCGTGTCCAGGGCCACGGTCTCATCCCGTTGATAGATGGGCAACTGGCGATAGGGCACGGAGAGCGCTAAGAGTGTTAGAGCGCGTTCGTAGGGGCTACGGACTCTCAGCCTGGTCCCACCCCTGCTACCAAGGTAGTAAGGATAGAGTTTGTCCGCGTAGCGCTGCCAGTAGCTCCCGCCTAACTGAAACATCGCTTGGGAATCGTAGTAGGTGGCGTAGGCATTGCCAAAGTTGGGATGGGACAGGATGGAATCGCCCGCCGTGTAAAGATTCTGATGCCCATGCAAGCCGAACAGTTCGAGACAAAGAATACCGATGCCGTTCAACGTGCCGCTTCTACCGGATCCAGCGAAATAGGTGAATCCACGATCTTCAGGTGAGTAACATCGTTTCACGTAGCCGACAGCTGATTTCACCGCTCTGTCAGGGACGGGTGCCCCGCTCACTTTCGCTGAGCGAAGCGCTAGGACGGACCAACCAACCACTGACAGATCGCTATCATTCGAATAGAATTTGTAGCGCCACCCGCCTTGATGCTTGGGATCTTTCTTGACCGCTTGAGCTCGTAGAATAAGCGCTAGAGCTTTGGGAAGCACTTCCTGAACGACAATCTGCCTTCTGGCATCGACCATCCCATTAACCTCAGAAAGGAAGAGCGTCGAGATTCCATGAGAATACATTTGGCCCTTGCTATTGGAAGGCGTTAGGAGAACGCAGTTTGAATCGACCTCCGTAGACGAAGCTAACACCGTGTCGATGCATTTGTTAATGGTCGTCCCAAATCGTCCCTCACCTGGCAAATGGCCCTTGGCGAGATAAGCCATGCCGACCAGCGACACGGTTCCCGTTTCATCACCATACCGTCCGGGAAAGAATCCACTAGGCTGTTGCTCCTGCGCCATCGCAGCGAGCTCGGACTCGACGAGAATATCGACGCGTTGCCGGTAGGGAGCAAAGACGGGATCGCCTAACGGATTCGCTCGGCCATCCCATGCCGAGAGAAGGAGCAGCAAGGCCGCCGCCCAGAGATGCTTCAGCTTCATGGCTCTCGGAGCTCCTCCTCGGCCGCTTTACGTGCCACAGCGCGGAAATACTTAGCCACGCGTTTGCGGTACTTTTCCGGCGCCTTGGCTTGGGCACCGCGCGCGTCGTCAATGTGCAGCTGCCCGCGAATGCGATCCCAATCGCCCGCCGTCACGCCCTGCCCGGCAAGCACACCAGGGATGGCGCCTTGCGACGCGGCGGCTTGGGCCAACGCTTTCGCCGCAGCGGCAGCTGCTTGAGCCGCGGCGCCGGCCGTGCCGGCCTGAGCGGCCTGCCCCGCTTGATTCGCGCCCTGAGCGAGGCCACCAGCCCCACTGCCGCCTGAGCCCGTTCCGCTTCCCGATCCTGAACCCGAACCCTGACCAGGGTTCGATCCACTACCTTGTCAGGCACCGCCACCCGCTCACGGTGGTCCAGGTGGATTCTGGGCAGCTTCCATCGCCTCGGCGAGTTCTTGCTGCGCCTCCTGCCAATCGGGATCGAGCGGAGCGTTAGGATCGATCTCCGCCATCTCTTGCGCCTGCTCAGCCAATTCCTGCTGAAGTTCGGCCAGTTCCCCAAGATCCATGGGAGGACCTGCGGGAGGCAGGGCACCCTCCAGTTTCTGAATCGCACTCGCAACGGGCGCCTGCGCGGCTTGAGGCGTGCCTTCTTGTGCCATGGACTCCGCCGCAGCGAGTTCTTCACTGAGGACACTATCTAACAAAGCCTCCAAGTCTTCATTTCCTTGCTCCTTCGCCTCCTCTGCGGCCACGGCCAAATGGGCTTCTGCATTCTCTAACTCTTGTTTCAAAGACTCCACATCCTCCTCCTTCGCGTGGGCCAGCGCATTTCTGAGATGATGTAAGGCACTCTCCAATTCTTGCTGTGCCAGTTCACTCACCTCCAAAGTCTTTTCTTCGCCAGAGCCAGGCAATTGCACCACCAGCGCGTTGGAGCGCCCGACGTTGGGGCCCTCTCGCGTCTCTGGAAGGCTATCATAGCCCTCAATCGTGAACTCAAGTATTTCAAAACGCTCGAGTTGGTACTTCCTTAGGTCGAGCACGACTTCGCCATGATGAACGCCTTCGTCATCGGCAGGGTTCAGTGGTTGAGTTCTCTCAATGACATCGCGGTCGCCCCCCTGATTCACGAGAAGTTTCACGCGTTTCAGTTCGAGATCATCTTGCGCTTTGTAACGCAGGGTCAGCTGTTCATGCGGGTTTGCTTCGACGAGATTCTCACTCGGTGACACGATCTCCATCACCGGCGCTTCATCGACCCGGGAAATCATGAAGTAGGCTTCGGAGGTCGTCTCCAGTCCCATTTCATCGCGTAAGCGGTATTGCCACGTGCCATTCAGCTCTGGAGCCAAAGTCACCTGCCAAATAGCTTCCCACGCCCCGGATTCGGTTTCGCGAAGACGCGCTTTCACTTCTTTATCCGCAGGAAGAAGCAATGCTGCTTCGTCTAACGGTTGATCTAAGCCGGCGCGCAGAGTGACTTGAGTCCCCACGATGCCGCTCACTTCACCGCCTTCTTCCAAAGCCTTTACCGTCGAGGCCTCTTGACCGGTGTAGGAAGGATAGACACACGCGAAGCGCAAATCATGAAGCGTGGGATAAGGGCGCACGTCGAGCTGATACAGATCGCTCACACTACGGTCAGAAACGATGCGATAGCGGAAAGCTTCGGTCACGTGAGGAAAGGTTAGGGTAAACGTCGGCAAAGTAGTCGCGGCATCGGAGACGGGTGTCATCGGTTCCACTGTCACCGAACCACCGGACAGCGGTTCACGATGCAGCATGGCGCTATCCCCACGATCCTTAAGCAGAATCAGCGAAATCTCGACGGGAGCGCCCTCCGCCACCCAGCCATTCCCGGGCGTCACGCGCATGTTTAACGCATGGAGATTCCCATAACTGCTGGTGGGATTCATCACCCTCACAAGAAGCCGCGTCACGTGATAGGGCCAAGCGGCCCAGAGGCCTACCAAGATTCCTAAGAACACGCTGGCAAAGGCAAAGGGTTTCCACACGGCTTTCAGGCGGAACTCTGACGCCGGCCGCACGGTTTCCGCCTCACCGATCGCCTGTTTCACAACCTGAGAAGCCAGGGCCTCCGATCCGGTTAAGCTGCCTTCTCTGACATCCTCCGCAAAGTGAACGGCCGAGGTGATGGCTTCAGCAGACTGTTCATGCCGGGCATCATAGACCAGGCTCATTTCTTTGAGAGAGATGCGTCGCTTCCATGGCATCAACACAAAGCGGATGGCGGTCACGAGAAGAATGAGCGCCACGCTGCCGGTCAGGATCCAACGCCAAATGCCCTCTGGAGAGAACGTGGCGTCGAGAGCCATAGCTACTAACATCGCAGCAATTCCGATACCGGTAATAATCAGCGTGCCCCGAAGTAGAATGAGCGATCGCGCACGGCGCACCAGACCGCGCAAGGACGTGACGATTGGTTGGAAAGGAGAGTTCTGTGACATGGTGATCTGTTTTCTAGGTGAGGCCGGCCTTGCGCCGGAGGACCCATTCAAAGGTGAGTAGACTAACAAAGATGAGTAAAAGATGATAGGTGTCCCAAAGCGTGGTCTCCTCCACGCGGCGATCGGTGAGGCGCGATGGCCCAAAGATTTCCGGCAGCGTTTCAGCTTCTGGCAACGTCACGAATCGCCCCCCTGACAAAGCCGCAATCTCCTGCATGGCGTCATAATCCGCGGTGAGATGGCTGAGTTCGATCGAGGCATCAGGCTGCGCGGTAAAGGTGGTGGTCACCGCTTCTAGCTCGCTTTCTTTGAGCAAGGATTGGAAAATGGCATCGCCGTGAAGGACAAGTTCGTAAACGCCCGCCTCGGGAAGGCTTTGACTGAGCACCGCTTCATAAACCCCGGGCGACCCCGCCCGAGCCTGGAGACTCTGTGAGAAAAGGGCCTTTCCCTCATGCATCATCACCACACGCAGATCCAAACTCGCAACGGGAGCCTGATCCGTCCCTGTCACTTTCGCCTTGACGTGCACGGGGTCACTCAGAGCGTAAATCTCTTGATCCGTCGCCACTTGGATCTTTGGTTTGTTTAATAATTCTTCCTCCTCATCAGGATCGACTTTCCAGTGCAAGAGCTGCCACCAGAAACGATGGTGATAACGGTCATCGGCACCATAGCGCAATCGCCATGTGCTATCGAAAGCAAAGAAGACCACCCGCCCGGCTCCTAACCGTTGGCTCAAGATTAAGGGATTGGTTTTCGCTAGTTTGTCAGGATCACTATTGGCGGCCAGATCCTGAGGAGTCACGGCATAGGCAAGCACCTTGGCGGTCCGCCGCGGCTGCGCGACATAACGCCAAGTGAACGGCTGCGTCGTCTCCCACACTTCGCGAGACGCCGCAGAGTCCGGCGCCACCTCAAGAAGCCGCGACTCTTCGCCATCCGGGGTCCACCGGACTCGGTAAATTTCGTTAGAAGCCTTCGCACCGCCGGACTCCGTGCTCATGCGAACGGGCAAGAGACGGTGCATGGTTTCATTGGTGAAGCGATGAGGCATGGCATGCCGGCCTGCTTGAAAGATCAACAGCGCGCCCTCTTTGGAAACGGCCTGTTCAATCGCTTTCCAATCGTTATCCGTTAGGGTATCAGGCGGCAAGTCGCCTAAGATGATGACGTCAAACGCCAACCAATCCTCAGGCCGGGCGGGCACTTCAGTCGCCATGGACTGACCAAACGGCCATCGCGCATTGGCCGGGCGGCCGCTCAGTGAGGGAAATCCTTCAATCCTTTCGGGCCGAATCAAGACGTATTGGAGACCGACGGAACGATCCCGCCCATCCAACAGGTTTCGAAGATAACGAAACTCCCACCTCGGAAATCCGTCAACTAGCAAGACCTCAACCGTCTCTTCTTCGCCTTCTTCAGGCAATTCCGGCTCAGGCGGCACCTCATCCACTCTCACGGTCACTTCACTTTGATTATTCTCTAACACACGCTCTCCCCGCGCCGCCTCCAACTCCGCTCGATAGCGCACTTCTCCGATGGCCGCTGGCACGTGAGCGAACCGCAACGTCCGGCGTTCTTCATCCTCTTTCACCAAGATGGTCTGGGTATCGATCACTTTGTCATCCGCGTGAAGTCGTAAATTGATCTGTTGCGATGCCAGGCCTAACAGATAGGTGTCGATCTCCACATCCACAGAAGCTCCCAAGGTGACGCGTGATGCTGCATGCACATCGGTGATGGCGCCATCGCGTGGGCTGTGGCGGGTGCCCAAAGCGAGCGCGCCAATGGGGACACGCCGCGCTCCATAAGCTCGGGCGGCCTCTTCCCAGCCGCGGCGGGCGTTGTGCCGCCCGTCACTAACCAGGACCATTCCGGCCAAGGTGCGATCAGAACTCACAGCCAACCCATGTTCTAGCGCTTGAGCGAAATCCGTTCGTGCTCGTAAGACTGGATCTTCTTCACCCGATGTGCGCACCCCATCCCAGCTCTTCCAATTGTTAAGCTCACGTACGCCATTGCCGAAACGGAAGACGCGAATAGTAAAACGATCATCCAAAGCCTCTAACAACGGCTCCGTTCTCACAAAGCCATTCTCGCGCAGCACGGAGGCCGCGATCTGGGCCCGCGGATCCTGTCCTTTCGTGGTCATGGCCTGGCGACTCCTTGAATCCAGATGATTCCACGCTTCTTGATCATCCGTTAGGGACCAGGCGTACAAACGGCGGTTCGCTTCCCGCCACGTTCCCGCCAAAGGCGGCGTTTCTCGGTCCAACAGTGGATGTAAAACTTCTTGAACGGCCGGCGAAGCCGCCTCGGCAACAAGTAGACTAAGTTCCTGCCGAGCTTGGGCCAGCGTTTCCTTTTCCGCCCATTCACTAAAAATCAAGCTTCCCCAACGATTCACCGCTCGCCAAACCTTCCACGTGGGATGACGTGATGAGTCTAACTGACGACGCGTTTCCGCGATATCGAAGGCATAGGTGGGATCGAGCTGTTCATCGACCAAATCCATCGATTGGGAATCATCGATCATCACGATGACTTCACGATCCCAATGCCGCTCGATCGTTCGCTGGGCGATTGGCTCTAACAGCATGGTCAGAATCACACCAACGGCCAACACGCGGGCAGCGATCAAGCATGGCGCCATCCGGCTTCCGGCGATGCGTCGATCACCGCGATAGAGTTCGGCGATGATCTCAATACTGCCTGCACCCAACCAAGCGATAAGCGCCAAGGACCATGGCGTGGCAAAGTGCCAGTAGTTACCCAAGACCTGAAACAGTCCCCACAGAAAACACCCACCCGCAGCCAGCCTCACGAGAAAGGCCAGGGGACGCCACCATGGACTCTTTAGATAGCGTCCACCCCAATGGAGGCCTACCCAAAGTAGGCCCAACCCAAGCACGATCACCCACGCCATCGGCAAGGACAAATCAGGGTCGTAGAGTGGATGTGCGTCAGCCCTCATGACGTCGCGGGCACTCCTGCACGTAGTTGTTTGCCTAACTGCCGGCGGAACGCGACCCAACGCGCCAGAGCCAATTCTAGAATCAAAAATACCAAGGCTCCCAGCGCGAAGAGCCGCCAAAGCTCTTCTCCAAAGCCTAAGCCACTCATGACCTGCCTAGCATCTTCCACACGCGTCACTTCCAAGACGTGGAAGACGCTACGCATGATCTCGATATCGGAAGCCGTGAGCGGTTGCGAACGGCTCTCCGCCACGTCTGGCAGAACCGCGAAGGGCACGCGGTTTGCTTCATCAGTTAGTTTGCTCAAGGCTAACGGATATTTCTCTGGCAATTGCAAATAATGCAAGCCGCCGGTACCATCCCAGGGGAAGGAAGCAGTGACCCCACTACTCGTGTTCGTCACTTCCAGGTTGAAGGTTCGTTGGTCCGGCGTCGTTACTTTTGAGGGTAGGGCTGCATCACCGGCAACGTTGGTCGGGCTCAATGTCAGGTCGATTCGCGCCGCCCCCGGCACATTGAGATCCGCTTGCCTGTTCGTGCTGCCCATGCCCGCAGTCGCCGTCACCAGCTCCTCAACAAGCGGGAGGAAGCAATCACGCGTCACCAAACTGCTTGCCTCAGCTGTCAAGGGCACGGTGACCATCCACACTTTGCCCCGCCCCACTTCGTGACTCAACAGAAGCGGCTGTCCCGTACTCAACTGCGCCTGAACCGTCCCGCGCGGGATCACTTTCCAGAAATGAGAAAACAACGCCGTGTCCAGGTCACTTGTTCTGCCGTCTGACAAAAGCCCCAAAGGCCCCTCTTTCAAACTCTTCAGATCCACATGCACGCGATCTTCAATCCGCGAACGTTCCGCAAGGTCCACCACATTTGCCGGAAGGAGCGGATGACTGTGAGCCGTCCAAGTGTTGAAGACGTTCGCATTCATCTCCTGAGCTGCGGAAACAATCAGTCCGCCACCCTGGTAAACAAATTCCCCCAGAACCCCACGCGTTTCCTCTGACAAGGCCTGCACTCCCGCCAGCCACACGGTGTTGATAGACTTCTCGCCCAACAATTCTGCCGTCACGTTTCCGATCGATTCGTAAACATAGTCGAGTGGTTGATCTTCAGGCACTTCGTCATTCTGCGAGGCTTCTAGCGCAAGCCTAACATAAGCGCTTCCACGGTCGAAATAACGGCTGTGAGTTGTTCCGTCATCTGCCACAAGAACACGCATGCGGTCGGCCACTTGAGCAATCAAAGTGATGGTGTTGTCACTCGCCACATCATCTTCACCAAGCATTCGAATGGTCACCGGATGCGGTCCGGATTCTTTGAAAGCCAGCTCGAAATGAATCTGTGCCGTGGCGCCCGGCGCCAACTGCGTCACGTTGGTATTCGTGTGCGTAGTGCCGTCGACGATGCATTCGAAACCTAGAGGCGTGATGGCATGCTTGCCGGTGTTCTCATACGTCGCCACGATCGAGCAAGGATGCTCTTTCTTAATCAGGGAATCCGTCGTTCGCGCCTCGATCAGTGCCACATTCCGGTAGTCCTTTGGGAAGGGAATGTCCCAAAGGAGTAAAGAAGGTTTGTTAGGCAAAGCCTCGACACCGGCGGTCAACCTTCCCCAACGCCCGTCGTCGGTTGTGTCCCAGCCCAAGGCCTGGCGATCGGTCATCATGACCAGTTTCTTGTTAGGATGACGCCCGTTCTCAAGGATCTCCAGGCCCGATGCGAGCGCCGCAACGGCGTCCATGGACCCGCGTCCTTGTTCTGCGGCGCCTAGCGCTTTGGCGATGGATTCTCGATCGATGGTGAGACCCGAGGTGAGTTCTTGGGGCTGCCGTCCTCCTAACACCAGTGCGAACGCGGTTTCGGTGTTTGAGGTTTCGATGAAACCCCGTGCAGCGGTCAGCGCCCGGTCAAATCCCGACGTGCCGTCACGCTCGATGGCCATGGATGCCGAGGCATCGACGATGATCACCACATCCTGCGCTTCCTCATCGCCAAAGCGCTCTTTCTGCAAATCCTGCTCGGATTCCAAAGCGCGCCAACAGCCGAAGAAGGCCAGTACCGCCACGACAAGAGCGGCTGCACGTTTGCCGGAATCATGCCAGAGGGCTGCTGTGGCGCCTAGGGCCGCGATCCCCAACAAGCCTAACGGTACAACTAATCCCCAGGGAATGGCCGAACCGGGTTCAGGAATGAACGGCCGGGCGATCGTCAAGGCTAACAAGCCCACCACCAGACAACGGGCGATCATGAGGAGCACATCTTCCAACTCGATCTTCCGTTGCCGGATCTCTAGCGAAGAAACGAGAAACTGCATCGCCGCCCATTCCACGAACTGTTTCTTCCGCTTGCTCCAAAGATGCAGGAGCACCGGAACCAACAAGGCTCCGAGTCCGGCGAGGAGTGCGGCGTTGAGAAAGAGCATGGGTGTGCGTTAGCGGTTCGGCAGTTTGGAAAGCCGCACGCCCATCGGACCGCCTAAAGGCGGGAGGACCAACGGCTTTGTTCGTCGTTCCGCCTTAAGGCGGTCTCGGAGGTTGGACTCCATAGCGAAATAACAGGCTAAAGCCTGCTCCACAACCGCTCCCGGAAACATGTAAACACTAAGACTTCCCATGACGGCGTAGGCGTCGTTCTGCTAGAAATTCTGCCAGCGGCAAATGAAAGGAATCTCTCGTCGTCAGAAGCCGGTAGTCGGCCCCCAACTTCAAACATTCTTTGCGTAAGCCATCGAGATGCGCTTGCACTTGTTCCAAGTACTGTGCGCGGATACTGGAAGGTTCGATAGGGAGCTGATGGTCGCCAGCTTCCAAGTTGCGAAAATGACTGGCCCGGCGAAAGGGAAAAGTGAGTTCTTCCTCTGCCATGATGTGAAAAACCACAATCTCATGCCCTTGAAATCTGAAATGATGCAGTGCCGCGCCTAACACGCTCAGATCCCCTAACAAATCGCTGATCAAGATGATGGTGCCGCGCCTTGGAAGACGATCGGCCACCTCATGCAAGACCTCGCCTAACTGCGTCTCGCCGCCAGGCTTCAGCTTGTAGAGTTCCTCCAGCACACGGCGAATCTGGCTGGGCTGCATGGAGGGCCGCAGGAGAAGACGCACCTTCTGATCAAAAGCGACCACGCCGGCGGCATCTTGCTGTTTCATGAAGAAATGCGCTAGAGCTGCGGCGAGATAGCGGGCGTAGGTGAACTTTGAAGTGGCCGCTCCACCGATTTCACAGCCGTGATCCCCTTCATAAGCCATGGAACCGGAAACATCGAGGAGAATAGTCGCGCGGAGGTTGGTCTCTTCCACGTATTGTTTCACGTAGTAACGATTGCTGCGGGCAAAGAGCCGCCAATCGAGATGCCGCAAGTCATCACCGCGCACATAGGCGCGGTGTTCGGCAAACTCCGATGAAGCGCCTTTGTGAGGGCTCACATGACGGCCCGTGACCATGCCTAACATCTTGGCACGCGCCAACCACTCCAACCGGCTGACCGCGGCCGTGAGTTCCTGCGGCAAGAGGGAGAGATAAGCGGCGGCTTGTGGCGGCTTGCTAGGCATTTTTCAGGTG
The DNA here is from genome assembly GCA_965224685.1 of Verrucomicrobiales bacterium. Taxonomy (GTDB): domain Bacteria; phylum Verrucomicrobiota; class Verrucomicrobiia; order Verrucomicrobiales; family DEV007; genus CBDDAB01. Next base: position 638,629 of record CBDDAB010000016.1, read on the forward strand.
CTCCAGCTCGCCGGAAGGTTTCAAGGCTTCGATCAACATCTTAACGATATCATCACTGACAATACCCGAGGCCTCAGCCTGAAAGGTGGTCATGATCCGATGCCGCAACACGGGAAGCGCCACGTGATTCACATCATCGGTGGTAGCATGGCAACGGCCTTGCAGCACGGCGTGCGCCTTCGCCGCCGTGATCAAGCTGATACCTGCTCGAGGTCCCGCGCCCCAGGAAACCATCTCTTTCACCACGTCCGGCGCCTGATCACCGGCCGGCCGAGTCGCCCTAACCAAATTACTGGCATAACTGATCACGTGGTCACTCACCGGGACGCGTTTCACCAACTCCTGCAGATCCATGAGTTGCTTTCCATCGAGCACGGAACGCAAATCCGGCGAGGCCGCACCCGTGACCCGTTTGATGACAAGTTCTTCCTCTTCCGCACTGGGATAACCGACCATGATATTGAACAGAAAGCGGTCGAGCTGTGCTTCTGGCAGAGGAAACGTCCCTTCCTGCTCAATCGGGTTCTGCGTGGCCAAGACAAAGAACGGTTTCGGGAGATCGAAGGTCGAATCGCCCACCGTGACGTGTCTCTCTTGCATCGCTTCTAACAAAGCCGCCTGTGTCTTGGGCGGCGTCCGGTTGATTTCGTCTGCCAGAAGCAGGTTGGTGAAGATGGGGCCCCGCACAAAGCGGAAGGAACGTTTCCCCGTACTCACGTCTTCTTCTAACACATCCGTTCCCGTGATATCCGCCGGCATGAGATCCGGCGTGAATTGCACACGGCGAAAGCCCAGCTCAAGCACTTGACTGAGGCTACTGATCAATAAGGTCTTCGCTAGACCCGGTGCGCCAACTAACAAAGCATGGCCCCGGCAAAGAATGGCCAGGAGCAACTGCTCGATCACCTCATCTTGTCCGACGATGGCTTTACCTAACTGATGCTTGATCGATGAAAAGGCGATCTTTACTTGCTTGATCGTCTCCACATCGTCCCCACCAAGTGGGTCGCCGGTTGGCTCGGCCACCTCCTGGAATCGACAACTGAAATTCCCAAGCGCGATCACATCTCCCTCGGCAAGAGGTGCCCATTCCACGGTTTCACCATTTAGAAAAGTGTGATTCGCACTCTGCAAGTCACGCACGCACCACTTCCCGCCTTCACACCGGATCTCGGAATGACGAGCGGACACCGCCTTGTCATCCTCCAGCCGGATATCGCAATCGGCCCCCCTTCCAATCGAAACGCCTTCTTCAGGCACGAGAAACGCCTGATTCTGACCAGGCCCATTGAGCATCAGTAACTGTGGCATAATCCAGTGAACAGCTTGGCGAGGCCGCGCTTCCGCGGCAAGACGTAAACTGTAAAAATTTAGCTAATCAGCCATGCGACGCCGTTTACGAGGGTAATCTCAACGCTAAAGGATGGAAGACTCGCGCCAGTCGGCTCAGAATATCACGGATGAACCGCGCCGTCACTCTTCGCGAGGTTGAAGAAGGGGATCTTGCCGTCTTCTTCGAGCACCAACTCGATTCAGAAGCCACTGAGATGGCGGCTTTCCCGAGCCGTACTTTCGATGCGTTCTTTCAACACTGGCAGAAAAGTCTGGCCAACCGGGCAAATCTTCTCAGAACCATCATCAGCCAGGGAGAAGTCGCGGGAAATGTCGTCTGCTGGAAACAAGGCGAGCGATTCCAAGTCGGTTATTGGCTTGGGAAAGCGTACTGGGGGAAGGGCATTGCTACCTTAGCATTGTCTCGTTTATTAAAAGAGGTGAAGGCACGCCCGCTTTATGCTCGAGTCGCGAAACGTAATGTGGCGTCGATACGCGTTTTGGAGAAGTGCGCATTCACCGTTTGCGGCGAGGACACGTTTGTTGACACGGATGGTAGCGAGGCGGAAGAGTTTATCATGAAGCTCTCGGAAAACTAACATTGACGCATAAGGTGTTGTTAGTTGATTTACGAGTGAAGCGTCCTCTCAAACCTGCCACACTGAATGAGCGTTTGTCATTGGAACTGTCCAACAGTGATGCGGCGAGGAAGTCGCCTGGAGTTGTGATTTCGCGTGACGTTCTCGCTCAATCAATGGCAGGATCTGAAAATGCCGAACTTAGATTACTTCCCATCAATAGTGAAATGGGGGATTCTGACTCTGGCCGCGTTCTTTGCTGTGTTTGCGATGAAAGATCTGGTCAGGAGCGATTATCCGAGACACTTCAAAGTGACCATGTCCCTCTTAATTCTCTTACTCCCTATCATTGGCGCAACCCTTTACTTTTTTCACCGAGAATCCATTGAGGATCAAAGCTAAAGAATCATCCACCACCAATCATCTCACACATGCCACATTCTTCCAACCTAACACATCTCGACGCGCAAGGCGCGGTATCGATGGTGGATGTGTCAGACAAACCAGTGATCGGCCGCCAGGCGAAAGCTGGCGGTGTCATCCATCTTCAAGCGGAAACCCTTCGACTGATCGCTGAAGATGGCTTGAAAAAAGGCAATGTGTTGGCCACGGCACGCCTTGCCGGCATCCAAGCAGCTAAGCAGACCTCCCTGCTCATCCCGCTTTGTCATCAGCTTCCCTTGAGCCATGTTTCCATTGAATTTGAGATGCTTGAGGATGGGATACGGCTAACGGCCATGGCTCGAACCCAAGCACAAACCGGAGTGGAGATGGAAGCGTTGACCGCCGCGAGCATGGCCGCTCTCACCATTTACGACATGTGTAAGGCGGTTGATAAAACAATGGTTATTTCCGATGTTTGCCTCATCGAGAAAACGAAGGAGCCGTCATGAAAAAAATATTCCTCATTGCGCTAGGCGTTTGGTCCATTTGTCAGGAAAGTAAGGCTTGTTGTGCCGCCGGTCCATTGAACCAGCCAGTCGTCAATGCGGATCAAACGGTGGCCATCCTTTGGAATCCGGAGACGAAGGTTCAGCATTTCATTAGGCAAGCGTCGTTTGCTAGTGAATCGAGTGATATCGGGTTCATCATCCCCACGCCGACACAACCGGAGTTGGAGGAGGCCGGCGATGCGGGCTTCGCTTATCTTGCCAAACTCACGACTCCAGAGGTGGTGAAGAAACGGCACCCCTCCGTCGGCATCGGTTGCGCGGCTCCCTCGAAAGGGGCGATCACACGATCCGTAACAGTGCTGGAGGAGAAACGCGTGGCTGGTTTTGACGCAGCAGTGTTGGAAGCCACGTCATCTGCCAGCTTAGCTCAATGGTTACGCCAGCGAAACTATCATCTATCCCTAGAAATAGAGAATTGGGCGCGGCCTTATGTCCGAGATGGCTGGAAATTCACCGCGCTCAAGATCGCCGCGGAAGATCCTCAAGACACCGCTGAAAAGGAGCTCCACGCTGCCGCCTTGCGATTGAGTTTTCAAACGGATCAGCCGCTCTTTCCCTACCGTGAACCCAAGTCCGATACCGCCGCGGCAAAGCTGAACGCGAGTCCTCGATTGCTTCGATTGTTCGTCATCAGTGACGGACGCTATGAAGGATTGCTGGGAACCGATTCTCGTCCCTGGAAACAGCACATTGCGTGGTCGGGACCACTCACAACGCAACAGCACCGTCATCTCATCGAGCGGTTTGGTCTAACCAGTCAGGACGCCGAGAGAGAGTGGTGGTTAACAGAAATCGAGCACCAATGGCCATATTCTCTGGCGCCGGGCGAAGTCTATTTTTCCAAGTCCGCGAAACAAGAAACGGTTAAACGCCCACCCACGACCGTCTATGTGGCCTCTCTTTGGGGCTCTCCGCTTCTGCTGGTCATTCTTGGATTGGCAATTGGTTTCCTGATGTGGGGTTGGATTCGCTACACAAATCATGCGTGAGACGGTAGCTCATAGTGAAGTATTACCGAATGGTATTACTCCGTCAAGCAGGCGGACGCATGTAGGTTTGACTAACTAAAAGGGCACTTGTCGTAGCAGAACTCGTGAGAGTTCAGGGACTGGATTCCCCTACAAGAGAAGGAACTCTCACGAGTTCCGCTACCGAAGTTGGCAAGAGAAGGAACTCTCACGAGTTCCGCTACCGAAGTTGGCAAGAGAAGGAACTCTCACGAGTTCCGCTACCGAAGTTGGCAAGAGAAGGAACTCTCACGAGTTCCGCTACCGAAGTTGGCAAGAGAAGGAACTCTCACGAGTTCCGCTACCGAAGTTGGCAAGAGAAGGAACTCTCACGAGTTCCGCTACCGAAGTTGGTCTCGCCATCACTTGGACCACACTTGTCACAAGGCACCAAGCATGAGAGCCTTTCGCCGTATGAATCTGCGAATCCTGTCTTTTCTCCTCGTAGGACTCCCTTTTATTTCTCCGTGCTTTGCCGCGGATTCCCCCATGGCGGTGCCGCCCATGTTGCGGTTCACCTCGCCGACCTCGGCCACAGTCGTATGGGAATCTATGCTGCCAGGTAAGGGCGCCCTCGCTTACGGGCTAACGCCGAAGCTGGGCACCGTCGTTGAGGCAGAGTCTGACGGAATGGTGCATCGCGCGCATTTGACCGGTCTCCAGCACGGAAAGGCCTATCATTATCGCGTGGCCACGACCATCGATGGTAAACGTCACCTCAGTCCCGCCTACGAATTCACCAATGTGCTCAATTTCTCCGTCCCCATCGTCAAAATAGAATCCGCCTCTTCTAACGCTCAGGCCATTCTTAAAGAAACAGGCATCCGCAAGGGCTACGCCATGGTGCTTCATCCTGCCGAAGTGAACTTCCTAGCAGAGCTCGCGGCGCACAGTGAACTGCAAATTGTCGCCGTCCTCGATGATCTTAACAAAATATCTTCATTGCGCCAAGCGCTTTACGCGAAGCAGCTCTATGGACCACGCATCACCGTGATGGAGGTCACTGATCGAACCGCATTGCCCATCACGGCGTGTTCGGTGAATCTCATCATTGCGGACAAACCGGATGAAGCGTTGACCAAGTATCTTGCCCCTGGAACGGGCACCTTGTATACGCCTAACAAAGTGGTGGTGCGGCCGCCGTTGGAAGGCATTGGGGAATGGACGCATCAGTACGGCGATGCCGCAAACACCGCGAATAGCGGCGAATCTCTCAGTGGCGCCAAGTCTACCAATGATCTCACCGTGCAATGGTTGGGGCATCCAGGAGGCGACTTCGGTATCGACCGCAATCCGCGCATGCCGGCGCCGGTGGCGGCCAATGGGCGGTTGTTTCATCAAGGCCATAACCGCGTGGTCGCACTAGATGCCTACAACGGCCACGTCTTGTGGAGCTTGGAGATACCGGATCTGCGTCGCGTGAACATCCCGCGCGATAGCAGCAATTGGTGTGTGAGCGCGGACAAGCTATTCATGGCCGTGAAGAATCGCGCATGGATTCACGATGCGGCAACCGGCGACCGGATCGCTACTTTGCCAGTGCCGCCAAGCGCGCAGGGCCCGCACTCGTGGGGCTACATCGCGCAGGCCGGGGGCAAGGTGTTTGGCAGTGGCGTGCGTCCCGAAGCGATCTACGAAAGGTATTGGGGAGGTGAGGCCTGGTATGATGCGAAGGCGGGCGGACTCGGTACAGCGAAAGTGTGTAGCGACCAGGTCTTTGCCTACGAGGTGGCGAGCCGGCAACTCGCGTGGACGTATGAGAAGGGAGTGATTCTCAATCCGACGATAGCCGTCGGTCAGGGCAAAGTGGTTTTCATCGAGTCACGGCACGACTCGATCACTTCTAACAAAGCGCGACAAATCAACGCCAAAGAACTTTGGTTAGACCAATACCTGGTCGCGCTCGATGCGGAAACCGGCCGCGTGGTCTTTGAGCAGCCGATCGATCATGCTGATGGGACGATCAGTTGTTATCTGCAGATCACGCCTCAAGGCATTTTGATCACCAATTCGAACGACAAGTTTTACTTATACAGTCACCATCTCGAGACCGGCGAGTTGCAATGGGACAACAACAGTGCTTGGCCGGATGATCATCACAGTGGGCATATTCAACATCCGGTGGTGGTGAATGATAAGATCTTCCTCCAGCCCAAAGGTTACGATCTCAAAACAGGCGCCGTGGTCACATCGAACGTGGGGCAACGAAGCGGCTGCCACACGTATGTGGGCGCTAGCGATTGTCTCATTTATCGCGGTGAGGACCGGCAAATAGCGGTGTGGGATCAGAAGGCGGAGACGGTGACGAGTTGGAAACGCCTGCGGCCAAGTTGTTGGCTAAGCGTGGTGCCTTCGAACGGCATGCTACTGGTTCCCGAAGGCGGTGCCGGCTGTTCCTGCGGCGGGTGGATGGAAACCTCGTTGGTCTTCGCACCCAAGACCGTGTTAGGATACAAGAAAGGAGAGGCCAAGTGATGACGCCTCGCTTCCTTGTTCTCGCCGTTCAATTCATTGGGCTTCAGGGCATCATTGCAGAAGACTGGCCCACCTATCAACATGACAACCGGCGCAGTGGCGTCACCAGTGAAGAGCTCGCTTTTCCGTTAGCACAAACCTGGCATTATCAATCCCCGACGCCACCGCGGACGGCGTGGTCCGGTCCCGCGAAGTGGGATGCCTATTCAGAAAACAAGGATCTGCAATCGATGCGCAATTTCGATCCGGCGTTCTACGTCACCATTGTGCAAGACGCCGTTTACTTCGGTTCGTCGGTGGATAACGCCGCGCATTGTCTCGACGCCAAGACGGGTGAAGAACGTTGGGTTCATTTCACTAACAGTGCCGTGCGCCTGCCGCCCACCATTCATGATGGCCGAGCTTACTTCGGTTCGGACGATGGCCGCGCCTACGCGGTCGACGCAACCAATGGAAAACTCCTTTGGAAACACCAGCCCTCCAAAGATCCCCGCATGGTCCCTAGCAATGGCAAATACATTTCCGTGTGGCCCGTGCGCACCGGAGTGCTCGTGCAAGGGAATCGTGCTTACTTTGGCGCTTCCTTACTCCCGTGGGAACCCACCTATCTCTGCGCTTTGGATGCCCTCACGGGCAAGCCGCATTACGTGCAAGAAGAAACCGGCATCACGCTACAAGGCGCTTTTCTCGCTTCCACTGACCAGCTCTACGCACCCCAGGGCAGGAGTGTTCCGTTAGTTTATCAAAGCAGCGACGGCAAACGGCTCGGCGGCATCGCCGGTAGCGGCGGTGTCTATTGTGTGCTCACCGAAGACGAACAATTCATCTCCATGCCCTCCAGTCAGAAGGAGAAAGAAGACACCGTGCGCATTGCCGATGGCAACAAACGTCAAACGTTGGTCAGCTTCGGCGGCGCCAATCGCATGATTGTGGCAGGGCCCCACGCCTATTCTCACCAAGGCACCAAACTGAAGGTCATCGACCGCGCAAAGATCATTGCCTTGCAGGCGGAGATCGATGTTTTCAAGGCGGCCAATGAGAAACGCGAGAAAGCCAAGAAGGTCGCGAAGGACGATAAAGCGGCGATCGCAAAGCTCAACGCGGAGATCAAAGAAGCGAAGAAAGCCATGGCCGAGATCGAAGCGCGCAAGCCTTCTTGCGAGCTTTGGGCCAAAGAATCTCCTCAACCCATCGGCTTTATGTTAGCTGGGCGATCGCTCTTTCTCGGCGGTGACGGTTCAGTGAGGGCCGTCCATGCGGATACCGGCGAGTCTCTCTGGGAGGCGAAAGTGCAAGGGAAAGCCTACGGACTCGCCGCGGCAAATGGTTATCTCTTGGTGAGCACGGATCTCGGCCACATCTATTGTTTCCAAAGCGCTTCATGAGCCGCTTGCTCCTGATCACCGCCCTCTTGCTCAGTCACGGCTGGGCCTGCAAGGTCCCTGTTTTTCGGTATGCGCTCGAACGATGGGAGGCAGATGATTATCGCGCCGCGGTTTTCTTTCCCTCCAAGCAATCAGGATTCCCCACGGCGTATTCAGCACACGCCAACCTCACGGTGGAAACCATCTATCTCGATGCCCTGACAGAGGAGCAGCAATGGCAATATGCCGATACCGAAACCCTGGGTCTCCGGCTCTATTATCCGAGCGCGACTAAGATCGAAGAGCCCTTCTGGGAAAGCACCGAGGTGGCGGAAGCCCTTGGGAAAGCCACACGCTCACCCGTGCGCGACCAGATCGTCGAAGCGCTTTTGTCAGGAAGTTCCACCGTGTGGGTGCTCGTCGAGTCAGGCGATGCGGCGAAAGATGACGCCACCCATGACCGGTTAAAGCAATTGCTAGACAACACGGCGCAAACACTCGAGCTGCCGGAAGGCGTCGTGCGAGCGGAAGATTATTCCCCGGAGAACGCTCCCTTGGAAATGGACGATGTCTTACGCACCTCGATCCCCTTGAAGATTGAATTTCCTATCATTCGTCTTAATCCGAAAGCCAAAGAAGAAGCCATCTTTGGCAAGATGCTTACCGGATTCATGCGTCAATTGCCTGCAGACGAACCCATCGCCGTGCCGGTCTTTGGTAGAGGACGCGCGCTAGAAGGCATTCCCGCCTCACACATCAACGAAAATACCATTCATGCCGCCTGCGCCTATCTTTGTGGCGAATGTTCCTGCCAAGTGAAGGATCAGAACCCGGGAATCGATCTCCTGTTAGAGGTCGATTGGTCGAGTAAACTTCAAGGGAGCCTGGTCGTCATCGAACGGCAACTCCCGCCGCTCACCGGCTTGATGGCAAATCAGGTATCGTCTAAAGTAAAGGCCAACGAATCATCGGAAACGAAGATTTCCTCTCAGAAAACGAATCGTCTGCCCCGGAGCTTGGCCCTCACAGCGGGAGGGTTATTGATACTGCTTCTATTGACGACCTACTGGTATACCAACCGGCAGTAGACCTGCCTCACGCAAACAAAGTTCTGATTCTTTCTCGCGAGATGTCCCAATCGTTGGGTGCGCGGTAACCGCCAAGGCAACGTGTGAACGAACCGTATTCCAGCGACTCTATTATTTATCAATAATATTGAAACGTAGCCCAAGCCAATGAAATACAATAATATTCATTATTGTGTTCCATTTCAGAATTCCCCGAAGAAACGCGATATTATTGTGTTTCAGACCGGTTGCGGGTATCCGGGCATTAGAATCGGTTAAAAAATCAACGTTTAGAGCTTGTCCTCCCGGAATCCCCTCGCATAGCCTTGCTGGCCCTAAGCTATTCCGAAACCACTCTCTACCAACTTGAAAGTTTTTCAGACTCGATTGAACGCTTGAATATTTACGAGCTCTAACGTTGATAACCAATGCCTGTAGCGCAATCTTAGACCTATGGACGTTACTTTCCTCCTTCCTTGCCTGAACGAGGAAAGGCATCTTGGTCAGTGTCTCACAGAGGTGACAGACGCGTTGGACGCTCGTGAGGGTCTAGAATGGGAATTGCTCGTTGCCGATAATGGTAGCGTCGACCGTTCGGTGGACGTGGCTCAGAGTTATGAGGCTCGAGTCGTTTCTGTGGAACCACGTGGTTATGGAGCGGCTTTGCGTGGAGGGATTGCTGCGGCTAATGGGGAGTGGGTGATCTTTGCCGATGCTGATGGCACATATCCTTTGGCGCGTGCGTTAGAATTGCTGGATCTGGCGAAACGTGAGGATGCGAGCATGGTCTTGGGATCGCGATTTGGTCATGGAGTTTCAGTCAATGGGATGCCGTGGACTCATCGATGGATTGGGACGCCGCTGCTCACTTTGCTGATCAACTTGCTCTATGGAGCGAAACTAACCGATTGCAATGCGGGGTTCCGATGTGTTCACCGTGATACATTTCTTTCTTGGAAGACTCAAGCTACAGGGATGGAGTTTGCCTCGGAGATGTTGGTTAGAGCGTTGAAGGACGGCCAGTCTGTTCGGGAGATTCCGATGGGGCTGCGTGAACCTGGCGGTCAACGCCAGCCACATTTGCAGACTTGGGCCGGGCAGCACTGATTGAAATTGAGTGGATGTCCCATTCTGCTGCGGATGCCCTGTTTAATACAAATCCGCTAATGGAGCAAATGCGCGCTGAAACTGCTGAAGAGCTGGCGGATGCATGTATTCAGGATGTGATCGTGCAGCCAGAGGCCAATTGAGCTATTTCTGCGATGAAGACTACTTCAGTTGTTCTGTTATTCCAGTTTTTCGCCTCATTAAGTTGGGGATCTGAGAATCTGTTTTCGTTTCTTCGCGACCATGAACTCGGCTCCAAGGTATCCGTAGGAAATGAGGGCATTAATGAGCTCTCTCCGCTCGAGTTTTCGGGAAACCTATTTTCGACATACCGCGAACTCCAAGACGACAAATCCATCTTGAGTGTGGGTCTTTATCTCCGAAGCAATACTTCGGAGGCCTCTGACGCTGAACTCCAAAGGGCCTTCGTCGAGATGACAACCATAATCTCGGCTGAATGTGGGGAAGCGGAGATGTTCGAAGTTCCGAACTTCGAAGATGCCACCGAACGGACGCACTCGATGATGGCGTGGAAAGACGAGAACAGCATTCTCCTGTTGCAAAAATTTGAGTCGCCCGGTCGGATTGAGATCGATGTTCGACATGTTGAACTCGGTCATTTTACTTCGAACTTAGGCGCTGACTTTGGAAGCTTCGTGCTTTCCAAGCTAAAAACTAAGTCAGGTGAGTTAAGGATCCCTGCGTCTGCACCCCAGCAGCGAGAGCCTGAACCTATTGAATCGTCCGTTGAGGAGGATCGAGAAGTCGAGGTCAGGGCTGGTCGGAGCCGTGAGTTCGTCGCTGTAGAGAAATCAATCCAACACGAACAGACTGTGCAGAACGAGGAAAGCAGTGCACTGTCGTGGCCGCTCATACTTGGCCTAATCGCGGTTCTTGGAGTTGCAGTCTTCCTGGTTCGAGCATTTCTTCGATGTCGTTCGTCTTAGCACTGTTGCTGAAATGTAAGCGTTTAGCAAACCCACTGGTGAATGAGGAAGTTTGACTTAAAAATCTTGTCTCTCGTGTCATCCTCAGAGCTTTTGGCATTACCGACCTTAATGCGTGGCTGAAACTTTTGATTTTGACAGCTAACCCCTATCACAACAATTTTATACTATAAAAATTGTGTTAAGTTATGAGATGGAGTCTGAATAGTAGTTGGATAGCATTAATTTCTAAAAGATTCAAGGTGTCTCGAAGGTCCCTGTTGCCCGCGAGCTGGGAGACTTCTTTAAAAGAATGAGCGAATATGACCTAACAAATCAACTGGTTCCTCTCGTTCCGCCTCGCTCAACTCCTCGAACCGCCTTCCTTTCACGAGTTCGATCAACGCGCGGTTTTGAGCTGGCGTGAGGAGCGCTTGCAGGGCTTCGTTTCCGCCTTCTTCATCACGATTGAGGACCTCCAAGACCGACGCGTTCATTTCTGGATCGAGTTCCAGCGCTCCCGTTACAAAGCCGGCCCCGAAGTCGCCCGCGTGCGGGTGGCCTTCGCCATTCTGCATCGCGGCGATATGCTCAGGTCCAAGATTGGCCATGAACCCTATCATCGATCTCATCAACAACTCTGCTTCACTGATCAGTTCGGCCCGCAACGCCGGATCCGAAGCCGTGAGTTCACCGGTGGTGATGACCTCAAGCACCTGATCAAGGGGCATGCGTTCGTTTTCCGGCATCCGATCACGCAACGCCATGAGCCGTCGCATGCCTGCGCCACATTGAACTCCCAGCGTCGACCATGACTCGTCCAAACTCGGTTTCTCCTGCTCTACCGAAACGGTTTGGTCCTGAGGAGTTGGTTGCGACTTCTCGGTGGCTTGACGGTGTTCGGGCACCAGCGTCGGCACGATGTTCACGATGCCAGGCAAGCGATCAAGCTGTGCTTGCAATGAAGCCAAGGTGCGTTGCTGCGTCTTCCGTTGGTGAAACTGCCAGGCCGCGACCAAGCAAAGGCCGAGGATGCCAATGACTATCAGTGTTCTCATTGCTTGGATGTGACCTGTCTCTTGATCCGATCGCGTTGTTCCTTCGAATCAAAGACCACCGGCATGTTGAAACTAACTTGGGTAATCGGTTGCCGGCCAAAGACACCGACGAACTCCTCAAACTGTTCTTCTGTTAAGACTTCGGCCACTTGATCTAACATCGTCTTCTGAAGAGCTTTCTCTGAGTCAACCGCTTCCGGCGTACCCTGCGGGAACTCTTCCCGGCTGGACCGTTTCGCCTCAAGTGCTTCACGCGTGATCTGTTCCAGTTTCTCGTAATCAGATGGCGGCAACGAGAACAATTCGCGATAGCCGGCGCCGAAGGCGCGCACGGTGAGGTCGGGATCCCGATCTTCCCATACACCGGTCAACATGGGTTGTGCCACCATCAGGGAACTCATGCCGGCGAGCAATTGCTGCTTCTCCATCTCATAGGCCTCACGTTCCGGTGTTCCTGGTATGAGCACTTTGTTCGCATAGCGTTGATGACTAGCGAACTCTCTGGCCTTGTAACGGACGAACAGTTGCATGCCTTCCTCAGCGGATGTGGGAATGACGATTGGAGGAATTTCTGCCTGAGCGGGCACCGGCTCAACCGGCGCCGTGGCGGCCTCCGGTAGCGTCGATCCTACATTCTGAGCGAAAGGTGGTGGCGTAGAAGCCGATTGCAACTTGAGTTCGAGCGCTGAAATCTCGCGCTTGGAGGCATGAAGATCGGCCGCCTGCCAGATGACAATTCCCGTTAGGGTAAGAAGCAGGCCGACCCCGATTTTGAGTGATGATTTCGTAGACATGGTGATCAGTGAGTGCAAGACACCTTTTCCGACCGAGGCGGAAGGCGTGAGCGTGAGAGCGGATTGCGTTAGAGCCGTCAAACTAGTGGCACGTGCTGCAGGCTGAAACTGCGCAGCCAACGCCGTCGAGATCGCGGCGCCGGTAGCGGAAAAGCCCTGCCGCTGCAATCGAAGACGAAGCTTGTTCAAGCCACGCTCCACTTGTTTCTGTGCTGCCGCCTCCGATTTGCCTAACTTTTCTCCTAACTGGCGGAAGTTCAGTTGCTCATAGAAACGCAGAAGCAGGGCGTTGCGATCGCCGGTGCTCAGCTTCGCTAGCGCCTCATCTAGTGGCTCGCGAAGGCGCGACTCCACGTCATCCGTGAGGCCATCCGTCTCAGCCGTTTCCGCGTATTCCTTCATCTTCCGGTTTCGGGTCGCTTCATTCCGCTGTATCCGTAACGCCTCAAAACGGGCCGCCCGAAAGAGCCACCCTGAAATGGTGACTTCGCTAGCGAGTCTGGGTGCTTTGCGCGCCAACAAGGCGAAAGTGTTTTGAGAAACTTCATTGACCAGATCAAGATCATCGAGACAACGCATGGCCACGGACTGAACCATCGGGGCGTAACGGCTCACGAGTTCGCGGAAAGCGCTCTCGTCGGATCGCCTCACATAAGAACGCAGAAGCTCGCGATCTCCCGGATTAATAGGCTGGCCGGCTGGACGTTCTGTCAGTGCGTTTCGCATAAGCTTGCGCCTCCCCTTCAGTAATCACACCATCGGCATTGGTGTCAGCTCGTTTCGATGCGCGATTGAAAATCACATTGTCTCCGTCAACGCGCACGTATCTGAAGGGACTGACAACAAAGAAACCAACGGTTGCTTCGTCCCGATCGTTGTTCGGCGTCGTGTTGCGAATGAGCGCCTGATAGAAGATGTCCGCAGCGACGGGCGAGGCAAATCGTGTATCATCTCGTGGCGCTTGATTCACTTTGCGGATGGTGGTGCAACTGGGCTGGAGCGCTACCAGACTGAAGAGGAGAATACCGTGAAGAGGAACTTTCATCTCTCTTACATTTCGCGAGGCCGGTTGATCACGACATCTTTCTTTCGGAAATGCCGGCGAACGCCTGTCCGCTCGCGAACATTCCGCTTCCCAAGCTTGGGCAATGGATGATCTCAATCCGAATCGAACCGCGAACCCAAGCCGCTCCTGTTTAATACGTTACCCCTCCCATTCGAAAACTGGCACGCCCTCTGCAATATTCCGGCGGCAACATGATGGGATTGATACAGGACGTGAAGATCGCTCTCCGCCGTTTGGGCAAGGCCCCGGGATTCACCGCGCTGGGGATCTTGGCCATGGCACTGGGAATCGGCGTCAACACGGCGATCTACAGTCTGGCCGATGTGGCGCTCTACCGGCCGTTGCCTCTGACGCATCTCGATGACTTGGTGGGTGTGTTTGGGAAAGACCAGCGAGCGACCGAGAGCTTCAACAGCTTGACGCCCGCTGACCTCACCTATTTTCAAGAACATGCCAAGAATCTCACATCGGTGTCCGGCTATCAGTCGACGAGCTACAACCTAACCAATTCTGGGAATCCCGTTAGAGCACGAGGGGTGAAGGTATCGACTAACTATTTCACCACTCTGGGAGAATCACCCATGTTAGGACGCGTTTTCCCTGAACAATCAACGGCCTCGGATCGCACCATTGTACTCAGTCATGCCTTGTGGACCCGAGCCTTCAATGAGGACCGCCAAATCGTCGGCACGACCGTGCAACTCGACGGATTGAATTACGAAGTGTTGGGCGTGATGCCGCCGAAGATTCGTTTCCCGGCAGGAGTGGATCTTTGGTTGCCTCTGGTGTTCGGTCCGGACGAGAAACACAACACGCGCTCGCGCTACCTTGGCGTGGTGGGCAGGTTGGCACCGAACGCAAGCCTTGAAGAAGCCAACGCCGAGATCCGCGCCCTTGCCGCAACGATTGAGCGCGAACATCCTGACAGTCACACGAATTGGAGTGCCCAACTCGTTCCCCTACGGGATCATCTTATCGGTGAGCATGGCGGCGCTTTCGTACGGTTGCTAGTGGGCACGGCAATCTTGGTCTTGCTCATAGCCAGTGCCAACGTGGCCATCCTGCAATACGCGCGTCTCTCATCCAGAGGCCGCGAAACAGCGGTGGAAGCCGCGTTAGGTGCGCGCCGTTGGCAGCTCACCCGCAAGGTCTTGGTGGAGAGTTGGCTTCTGAGCCTGGGCGGCATCGTGGCGGGTGTGGCCGCGGCTTGGGGAGGTCTGCGTTTGCTCTACGTCCTCATGCCGGCGGAACTCACGGTCTACGTGCCGAACTGGGAGAACCTCGGTATCAATGCCCACAGTTTCCTTTACGCCTGCCTTGCCGCCGGTGCAGCGGGCCTCATTGCCGGTATCTTGCCGGCGTTGTTTGGCCCCAAAGTGAATCTCAACGAGTCACTCAAAGAAGCCGGCCAAGGCGGCATCACCCGGGTCTCCAAACACCACCGATGGAAACGCGCGTTGGTGGTTGTGCAAGTAGCACTAGCATTGGCGCTGCTAGCCGGTGCAGGCGTGATGGTGAAGGGCTTTCACAAGATGACGCAACCGGCGGAAGCGCATCAGCCCGATGGAGTGCTGACCTTTCGTCTGGCGCTGCCGGATACGCAGTATCCGAACGACCACGAACAAGTGCGCTTTGCCAGGGCGCTCCGTGACGCCATCAGCAGAATGCCCGAGGTCAACGAGGCTGGCTATGTGCGGCATCTCCCCCATACGGGAAATTGGACAACGTCATCCTACGGCATCGAAGGATGGCCCGATCCGCAACCGGGTGAGAGGCGCGATGCCCAACGTCAGAGCATCGGCGCCGACTACTTCGAGGCCATGCGTCTCCCGCTCCTGGAGGGCCGGCGATTTGAAACAAGTGATGATGCCGATGCGCTCCCAGTGGCGATCGTCAGCAAGAGTTTTGTTAGAAAGCACCTGTCAGACCGCCAGGCCATCGGCCAACGCATCAAGCGTGGCAGTCTCCAATCAGATCGTGAATGGCTCACCATCGTCGGCGTCGTGGATGATATCATGCACAACCTGTTCGACCGCCAACCGCGGCCAACGGTCTACCGGCCCTACGCCCAAGCCCCGGCCGATCATTACTCCATGTTGGTGCGAACATCCGGTGACCCGACGACGCTGATTCCTAACATTCGTCAAGCCGTGGCGAGTCTTGATCCTAACCTGGCCCTCTACGAAGTCTTCACGCTACGGGAAGTCGTGGATCAATCGGCCTTCGGCGTCCGATTGATGAGCGCCATGATGTCGCTCTTCGGTGGTTTGGCGCTCGTGCTTTGCGCTGTGGGGATCTACAGCATGATGGCTTTTGCGGTGAATGAGCGCGTGCAAGAGATTGGGATTCGCGTGGTGTTAGGCGCGCGACGTGGCGACGTGCTCGGTAAGTTTCTCACCTCCGGCGCCCGCTTGGCCCTCGTGGGGTTATTGATGGGCATCCTTCCCGCGCTGGCATTGACTGGTCTCATCTCCTCCATCACTAACGAAGTGTTTCCTGCGGAACCCACGGTTATGCTCACGGTGCTCTTCCTTTTACTCGCCGTGTCCATGTTAGCGTGTTTCGTTCCCGCTTATCGCGCCACACGGATCGACCCAATCATTGCGTTGCGCAATGACTGAGGGTCTTTCGGGTCAGACGCCTGCAATCGCCTCAACCAAACGAATCTACTTCGGTAAATAGAGAAAGTGGCAGCGACGGCTCTCCGAGCCGTCCGGCAGAGGGCGCTTTTCGTCAGTGAGCCCGACCTCGTTATTTGAAGAGGCGCTTCCTCAGCCGGACGTTTGAGGACAAACGTCCCTGCCTTGCCGATCCTTACGGATCGGGGCAGCGACTGAAGTCCCCGTCACATTTAAGGGACCTACCAAAAGTAGAACTAGTTTTCGCTTTCGACCCCGCGCCTGATACACTCTTCTCCATTGATGCCGCTCACTCCTCAAGCTGTCTCTAATCCCACATCTCCCGATGCAGTGATGGATGTCTTCTTGGATTATCTGACGGGTGAGGCCCTTGAACTCTACGGCCACCAAGAAGAGGCAATCCTCGAACTTTTCGACGGGAAGAACGTCATTCTCAATACGCCCACCGGTTCAGGGAAATCGCTCGTCGCCCTGGCAATGCAGTTTCTATCACTTTGTCAGGGCAAACGTTCCTTCTATACCGTCCCCATCAAGGCGTTGGCCAATGAGAAGTTTCTGGCACTTTGTCAGACATTTGGACCGGAGAACGTGGGCATGATCACGGGTGATGCGACCGTGAACGCAGGCGCTCCGGTGATCTGTTGCACGGCCGAAATCCTAGCCAATCTGGCGCTACGCGAAGGCGCCAAGGCTCCGGTGCATGATGTGATCATGGATGAATTTCATTACTACGCGGACGCAAGCCGCGGAAGCGCGTGGCAGATTCCGCTGCTTATTCTTCCTCAAACGCGCTTTCTCCTCATGTCCGCCACGTTGGGCGACACGGCTTTTTTTGAAGAAGCCCTAACAGAACTCACAAGCAATCCCACTTCACTGGTGCAATCTGATCAACGGCCGGTGCCTTTGGAGTTCGAATACAGTGAGGATACCTTGGAAGAAAGGGTCGCGGAGTTGGTGGCGGAGGACAAAGCGCCTATCTATCTGGTCAATTTCACTCAACTAGCATGCGCACGAACGGCGCAGAATCTTCTCTCGACAAACTTCTGTAGCAAAGAAGAGAAACGCGCCATTGCCGAAGCCCTCACCGATGCCAGTTTCCGGAGCCCCTACGGCAAAGAAGTGGGCAAGCTCTTGCGGCATGGATTGGGGATTCATCACGCGGGGCTCTTGCCGAAGTACCGTGTGTTGATCGAGAAACTCACGCAACGAGGTCTGCTCAAAGTGATCTGCGGGACGGACACCTTGGGAGTGGGTGTGAATGTCCCCATCCGCACGGTGTTGTTCACGCAACTTTGTAAGTATGACGGTCAGGGGACGCGCATCTTGAGTGTGCGGGATTTCAAACAAATCTGTGGCCGCGCAGGGCGTCGTGGATTTGATAATAAAGGTTATGTCGTAGCCCAGGCGCCCGAGCATGTGATTGAGAACCGGCGTTTGGAAGCCAAGGCGGGGAGCGATCCCAAGAGGCGACGCAAGATCGTTAAGCGCAAGCCGCCGGAGAAAGGCTTCGTTCCTTGGGATGAAGGAACATTCCAGCGCCTCCTAACATCCTCTCCGGAGAAACTGGAGCCGCAATTCACCATGACGCACAATATCCTACTCAATGTGCTAAGCCGCACGGAAGAGGACGGCTGCGCCGCTCTGAGAAATGTCATTGCCTGCTGTCATCAGCCCGCACACGAGAAGCCGCGCCTTCGAAAACAGGCATTCGGTTTATTCAAAGGACTCGTTCACGGTGACGTGCTTTCGGTCATTCCACCTAGCAACCGGATGGGACCAAGCAAGGTCCGTCTCAATGTGGATCTGCAAGATGACTTCACGCTGAATCAAACGTTAGGCCTCTATCTTCTCGATACCGTTGGCGAACTCGATGCCGACTCGCCTGGTTATGTCTTTGATCTCCTATCCTTGATTGAAGCCATCTTGGAGAATCCGCAGACCATCTTGCGCAAACAGGTCGATCAATTGAAGACCGAAGCCGTTGCCGCCATGAAGCAAGAAGGCGTGAGTTACGAAGAACGCATGGCGCGTTTGGAAGAGATTGAATGGCCCAAGCCGAATCAAGACTTTCTCTATGACACCTTCAATCGCTTCGCGGCCAAGCATCCGTGGGTTGCCGAATCGTCTATCCGCCCCAAGTCGATCGCTCGGGAGATGCTAGAAAACTATCATTCATTCGAAGATTACGTTTGTCTCTATGGACTCCAACGCAGTGAGGGCCTCCTGCTCCGGCATCTGACCGAAGTTTATAAAGTATTGGATCAAACCGTGCCGCCCGCGGCCAAGACTGAAGAAGTGGAGGAAGCGGAAGCGTTTTTTGAGGAGATCGTGAGAGGTGTGGACTCTAGCTTGATTGATGAGTGGGAGAAACTACGCGATCCCCATTATGTGCCGCAGTCGGAGAAACCAACCAAGCCGGCAGAATCTGACAAACATCTCCCTCCCCCGTCCCGCAATCGCCCCGCGCTGACTCGTACCGTTCGCAAACAGATCTTTGATCTATTGAAAGCCCTCAGCCAACAGCGTTGGGAAGATGCTCTCACACTCATTGAACCAAAGGACAAAGAGGATACGGCCTGGACCCCGAATCGCTTAGCATCCTTGATCAAAACTTTTGGTGAAGAACGCGGTGTCATCCGTCTCGATCCGGAGGCGCGCAACCGCAAGCACACCCATATCGATGAACAACCGAAACAATGGTTCATTGATCAAATGATGGTGGATCGCGAGGATCAGAATGATTGGGCGATTCGGTTGATCCTTGATCTCGCGAAAACCGATAAGGTCCGAAGGCCTATTCTCACCTTACACGGCATCGGCTTGGTGACAACGCTAGAATAACAAGGCGCCATGCGTAGCGGAATTCGTGAGAATTCCGTTCGTTTGACACCAAAGCGATCACGCCAAAGACCGCCAATAAAAAGCCGAATAATGGCAAATCGGCTTGGTGACGGCGTTAGAATGACAAGGCGCCATGCATAGCGGAATTCGTGAGAATTCCGTTCGTTTGACACCTTAAAATAGCCAACGAAACAGGAAAACAAAGCCGGTAATGACCAAAGTGATCACGCCAAAGACCGCCAATAAAAAGCCGAATAATGGCAACATACTCGGGCGCACGGTTGGGTGATTGGTGTCTACCGTGTGCTTGATGAGAAGAGCGTGGTTCTGGGCGTTCGACTTGAACCAAACCGAAAACAAATCGCCGATAATGGGAATCGCTCCGATACCGGCATTGAGCAACACATTCATCCCCATCCGCATCAATACGGGTTTGGGCACACCGCGTTTCACCCCTTCGCCAACAATGAGCGCGCCCAAAGTCGCGGTGATGGCATCACCAATTCCGGGAAAGAAGAAACCGATGATAGGATCGAACCCAATGCGGAAGCGGCTATTGGGAATGACGAAGAATTCATCCAGGACGCGGGCGAGTACGCCCGGAAAGGCTTTCTTAACAGCTGCAACAGGACTGCTATCCGAGGACTCCTCTTGAGAAACCTCTTCCTCCGGCGGCAGGACGGCGTCGACCTCAACAGGTTGGACGTCGTCCGGTTTCTCCATGGCCCCGCAACCTCGCTAATAGACTCTTAGCCCGCCGCCACCGAAGCTTTGATCTCCAAGAGCATTTGCGCGTTGTTGGGGAAACGCTCGACGAAGCTTAATAACCGCTCAATGGCTTCAATGGGTTTATGACCGGATAATCCGCGACGAATGACATAAATCTTTTCAATTTGGTGAGGTGGCAAGAGAAGTTCTTCCCGTCGTGTACCCGATTTAAAGATATTAACGGCTGGATAAATATAGTTTTGAGCGATCACCTTATCGAGAACGAGCTCCATATTCCCCGTACCTTTGAATTCTTGAAAAATCGCTTCATCCATCATGGTGCCAGTCTCAATCAAGGCCGTGGCCAGGATGGTGAGCGAACCGGCCTCCCGTGTATTACGAGCTGCGGCAAAGAGACGACGCGGAATTTCCAAGGCGCGGTTACTGAGCCCGCCTTTATTTAATCCGCCTTTTCCTTTATTAGCGCGGTTGAAAGCACGAGCCAAACGCGTGATCGAATCGAGTAAGATAAAAACATTTTCTCCTGCTTCCACCAAGCGCTTGGCACGTTCGATGGTTAGTTGTGCCACGCGCATATGGGTGCGTGTATCATTGTCGTTGGAACTCGCCATGATTTCCGCTTCAGGGACACTGCGCGTGAGTTCCGTCACTTCTTCCGGCCGTTCGTCGATCAATAGCATGATGACTTTGGTATCCGGGTAGTTTTTGATCATCGCTTGAGCGATGTGTTCAAGGAGCGTGGTTTTACCCGTGCGTGGCGGCGCGACAATCAATCCACGTTGTCCACGCCCCACGGGAGTGATCATATCGATGACGCGCGTGGTATGACGCTTGGGCTCCGTTTCAAGTATCCAACGTTTGTTGGGATTGATGGCGGTTAATTCTTCAAAGACAGGTAGATTCTGATAAGCTGCCGGTATTTTATCATTGATCGTATGAATGGCGGTGAGTTGCGGCCCACGCGGTCCGCGACGCACTTCACCTTTCAAGATCAATCCATCACGCAAGCCATATTCCCGCACCATATCCGGCGGGATAAAGGTGTCTTTATTTGTCTGAAAGAAATGTTTTTCCGGTTGGCGTAAGAAACCAAATCCCTTGGGCGATAATTCAACATAACCAGAGCCTTCCGTAGGCGGTCCGAGTTGTATTTCTTTCTTCGGCCGGCGTTCGCGGTTTCTACCGCCGCGGCGTCCACGTCCTTTGCGCGGCCCTTCTTGTTCACCGTCTCCCTCGGCTTCGGTCTGATCTTCCGATTCTTTAGCCTCAGCTGCTTGTTTCTTGCCTTTGAAACGATCCGTCTTGATGACGACTTCATCTTCATTGCCCGGCTTCGTTTCCGATGCAGGCGTTTCGACGGCTTCGGCCGTTTCTTTGACCGCACCTTCTTCTTTGACAGCCTCATCGATCACAACCTCTTCGGCTTTCTTTCTCGCCGATACTTTCTTCTTAGCAGCTTTCTTCTTGGCGGCGGTCTTCTTCTTAGCAGCCGTTTTCTTCTTCTTAGCGGCAGCCTTCTTTGCCGCTTTTTTAGCAGCCTTCTTTTTAGGTGCTTTCTTTGCTGTCGAAGTCATTTCGTCTTCGTCAAAAAGTCCAGGCTCAAGATCGGGAGGAGTGCTCATGGGCACAGATGAGGGGGAAGGTAGTGTTTATTGGTTTAATTGCTCCAAGACTTCATCGGGAATATCGAAGTTGGAGAAAACGTTCACGGTATCATCCTCATTATCGAGGGCGTTGTATAACCGTAAGACTTGGGACGCGGTAGAAGGGTCCTCTACACGAATAAGCGTATCTGGCACAAAGACAAGTTTTTGAGAGGCTACCGTGAGATCCCTTTGGCGAACACTTTCGGCCACGCTAATGAGATTCTCTACTGAAGTGGACAAGATGTGAACGTCACCATCGACGTAACTGTCGTCCGCGCCTGTTTCCACCGCCACCTCTAACATGCGTTCTTCATCGGCTTCTTCCAGAGGGATTTGAACTTCACCACGCCGTTGGAACAAATAAGACACACTGCCACTGTTTCCCAGGTTTCCATTATTCTTGCTAAAGGCACTGCGCATGGCGGCAGCGGTACGATTCTTGTTATCGGTGGCTGCCTCGATCAGCATGGCGACGCCACCAGGGGCGTAGCCTTCGTAAGTCATCTCCTCGTATGAAACCCCTTCAATTTCACCTGCACCTTTCTTGATGGCACGCTGAATATTGTCGTTAGGCACATTCTCTTTCTTCGCCGCCGCAATGGCCTGGCGAAGCCGTGGATTCAGATCGGGGTCTTTACCACCTTCTTTAGTCGCAATGGAAATTTCATGCGAAAGCTTGCTAAACGCACGGCCTCGCTTGGCATCGACGACGCCTTTGATGTGTTTGACTTTACTCCATTTGTTATGGCCAGCCATAGACGAGTGGTGTCTTAAGAGATCAACTTAAAATAGTATGGGGATCGTTTGGGACAAACGAGCAAAGGCACAACGTCAACTGACAAGACCAGTTCACGTGGAGTCCGGAATCCTACCGTGGAGGTGGAGAAACAGACGCGCCTTCAATCATCGTTGCGGGGATGGGACCTCGCTCATTTGCGCTTCAGTCTGGCTCATATCGGGGAATCTCCAGAGTGGGTCAAGAGTTTTCTAGCCAATTTCTCAGAGACGATTCAGCGAAGCTCCTGGGCCGGTATCGGGCGAATTTGAACTTGCGCCCGGGCCGGAACGTTCTTAGTAACTCGCCTCTTCCATCACGCATCATGGGCAAACAGTACAATAAACTCATCAAACGCCGGCGGCGGCGAGACTACCTCAACCGCAAGCGGGAACGCTTGGCGCTACTGGGCAAGACCGCGAAAGGCGGCTCCGATGCGCCTAAGAAAAAGGCAGCAAAGAAAGCGGTGAAGAAGGCAGCAAAGAAAGCCGCGGCCAAGAAGGCACCCGTGGAAGAGTCCAAGCCCGATCCTGTGGAGACTCCCACTCCGGAAGAAAAACCGGCGGAGACACCTCCAGCTGCCGAGAGTGCGGAAGCTCCTGAAAGCAAAGAAGAGAAGAGCTAACACAGCTCTCATTCGATTAAATGCAAGGCACGTCCTAACACGCGTTGAACGACACGGAAATCGGCGGCCTCTGAGACGATTTTAGTGCGCCCCAAGAAATAGGGTGTTTTCCCACCGCAGCCGCCTAACGGCGCATGGGATCTGTTTGGATTTAGAACGAGACGTATTGAAAGACTTGGAGATCTGTCAGGATTCTCTCCGAATCCAAAAGCTCTTTCCGGCGAAACACGGCCAAGGAATCTGCCCGCGCGACGACATCTAGATAGGTCAGCACGCGATGATATGGTTGGCGATTCCAGAAATCGTGCACCACGATCACGCAGTCCGGCGGCGTGCTGAGTAAACTGCACAAGATGCAGGCCACACGGAATCTCCCATCTACAAAGATCAAATCGAAGTCGTAATCGCGTCGTTGGGCGAAGATGCTTAGCGGGTAGTTAGGAAACAAATGTTTCCGTTCTTCATTCGCCGGATAGCCCCACTCTTTGGTTTCACCAATATCGACGAGATGAAATTTCAACTTTCCAGAGGAGAGCGCTGCCATGATGGCAGGGTGCTCTTTCAAATGCGCCTCAATAAAATCGGGTGACGACTCAACGGAATCAATGGTGTGGATCGTCGAGATGTCAGTCGCATCGATTGTACTTTCGCCGGCTCCAAATTCCAAATAATGGCTGCTCGCCATCATGTGAGAATGCAGCAGTGCCTTCTCGGCGTCCGTCATGGTGGGCATCCACGTCCCTCCTCAAATCTCACGGAACCCCACCGCTATTGGATCTCTTCTTCAGAGCCGCTGTAAATCCATTTCTCCACTTTGCCGTTACGGATGAGCGCTTTGCCCTCGGCGTTGATATCGCCAAAAATGGTCTTGGCCGTGTAGCCCACAATGCCTACCCAATAAGCTTTGCCACGGAATTCTTCGTAGCCCACCCAACGCCAATATTGAACATGATCCAAGTCGATCTCTTTGACTTGACCGGCTTTGATACTATCAACCATGCATTTCACGCTGCCGTCTGCGTTCGGTTGGGGTTCATCGCCTAACTTTGATCTTGCGGAAGCCGGCGCTTCCGGGGCGTCTCCTTTAGATGCAATGCGCCGCTCTTCTTCCTTGCGACGTTTGTGCACGTCGGCAATTCGACGCGACTTCCAACTCTCGTACTTGGCGCGAACTTGCTCTTTGAAATCCGTGTCATCCAAAGCGATCTCGCCTTTGGGACCCTGGCCTCCTGGACTCCCGGAGATGGCGAGCCGTTTGCCATTCAACGACACGGGGTAGGCCTTTTGACCGACTCGCAGTTGACTCTTTCCGATGACTTTCCCATCGACGACGAGTTCGAGGTCGACCGGTTTTTTGAGCGAGACCACTTCGGGGTAAGCATTTTCAGGGACTTTGCGCCAATATCCCACCACCGCCTCAAGGCTCTTGAATTCGGGAAGGGGATGACGTTTCGCCGCTACAGCCGCCGCGTCATCCTCGGTTTGAGTCACTTGAGGCGTCGGCGATGGCGCAGATGTTCGCCCCGTGGACGGCGATGGGGGTGATGGCGACGGTTCTGCATTACTAGGAGTAGCCGGCTCTTTGACTTGTTCTACCGGTGGTTTGCTGGAGGCCGTTTGCTTGGGTCCTAACAAACCTTTCTCAGTGAGAAAGTCTTGGATATCACTGCGATAGACGAGGACCAGAATGGTCGGCGTGATGAAGATAACGATGTACCAGAAAATGCGCATAAAGAGAGAGGGTACGAAATAAAGCGGCTGAGCGTGAGCCCGAAGAATCTACCTAGGCTCCGGTGATTGCAAAGGCCGATTCCCGGCCACGACGGCACTAAGATGAAGGAATCGGCCAGGCGCTACCGGCGGTGAAGCCCCCGTCAACGTAAAGGGTTTGCCCAGTCATAAACGCGGATGCCGGAGAGGCCAGGAAAAGCGCCGCGCCCACCATGTCTTCCGGAATGCCCAACCGTCCTTGAGGTGTGTTCGCTCGGCCCCATGCCTGCATGGTTTCGTCAGACCAGAGTTTCTTGGTGAGATCGGTTAGGATGAAGCCGGGTGCAATGCCGTTGACGCGCACCCCAAGCGGGCCCCATTCGAGCGCCAAGGCGCGGGTCATGTGGCCCATACCGGCTTTGCTCACGGCGTAGGGCAGCACGTTCTTCAAAGGCCGATCGGTGTTCAAGGATGCGATGTTGATCTGACATCCTTCGCCCCGAGCCGTCATGTGAGCGCCGACGGCCTGCGAGAGCAGGAAGGCGCCCTTCATATTGATGTCCATGACGAAATCGTAGTCTTCCTCGGTGACTTCCAATGCGGGCTTCCGGCGATTGACGCCGGCGACATTGATCAAGGTATCGATATGGCGGTGACGGCTTACGACGGACTCGACGAGCCCGTCAATGGCCCCTGATCGCGAAACGTCGCAGACCATCCCTTCGACTGAATCTCCAGCCTTGTCCGACATCGCCGATACGGCCTCATCCAGCGTGCGCTGGTTTCGGCCGGTGATGATCACCCTCGCGCCCCGCTGGGCAAATCCCGCTGCAATGGCCTGCCCAATCCCACGACTCCCCCCGGAAATGAGGACCACTTGGCCAACAACAGAAAACAGCGGATCATCGGACATCGTCATGATCTCCCCGTGTATCCCGAATGCGAAAACAGGCAATCCCAAACGCACCACGCCTTTCCAATAAAAGGACACTTCTTTTAAAAAGAAAAGCGTTGCGCGATTTGCGAGTTATCTGGGCCTCCTGTACGCAAAGAAGGATCGGACTTGGGATCCGATCCTTCTTAGGGTTGTGGGAATTGAGACGAAAGCCTCGGGTCCATCTATTCGTAGAGAACCATCGTTAATAACGACGCCCAGAGACTATGGGATTCTGAAACATCCGCAAACACTTTTTAGAAAATAACTAAATATGCGAATCACAATAAAAATAGGGAAGGATGGAATCGTGATTGAGTATCAAGAACGAACCGGTTACGCTGATTGACTATGAGGGTTTCTTTTATTCTTAGATCGCTTTGGTTTCGCTCCGCCTTGGTCCTCAGTAGCGCCGGCTTTTTCACTTTCCACATCATCAGCTGCGTCCTGATCGAGCCGGGGATCGGCGATACGACCGTCCGGCCTCCTGGGCGCGTGGTGCCGCAATTCTTACTAGGGCAGGCGCCGGCCGGAACCGTTATGCGCAGCTCTCTGGCACCCTCCGCCGATTCCGCGCCGGCCAATCGCAGTCCGGTCGAGATGTTGAACGACGAGTTCATCAAGCTCATGCCGAAGATGGGCACGCCCGCAAATCGAGCGATCTTCAGCAGCTACCAAAGCAATGGAAAGAGTCAGTGGGCGAACAACTGGATGAAGCATATCAATTTCACCGGGGTGGCGTGGGATCATAAAAAGGCCGGTGTGCTGATCTCCGATCGGCATGTCATCATGTCGGCCCATTACATTCGGCCCGTAGGCAGCACGTTGACGTTCCATGACCGCGCTGGGAATCCGGTAAAACGGAAACTGGCCGCCTTTCGCAACACGCGACGCACGTTCAAATCGTTCCCCGATATCGCCGTAGGCCGGTTAGACAGGCCTGTGCCACGCTCGATCACTTACTATCCGGTGCTGCCGGGTGGCGATTATAGCAGTTTGCTAAACGGCGCCCGCGTGATCGTCACCAACCAACACCGCGAGGTCCTGATTTTCAAAATTCGCGACGTGCTCAACCGCCCCGATCTCGAATACGCACGTTTGCAGATCGGCTTGAAACAAGACATCGATTTCTCGTGGTCTGAGAAACTAATTACAGGAGACTCCGGTCACCCGACGTTTCTCTATTACAATGGCCAACTCATTCTCATCGCCACGCATACCAGCGGAGGCTGGGGACCGGAGGGCCCGTTCTACGGCGGCACGTTCAACCAACGCTACATCCTCCAAGCCGCAGCAG
The DNA here is from genome assembly GCA_965224685.1 of Verrucomicrobiales bacterium. Lineage (GTDB taxonomy): Bacteria > Verrucomicrobiota > Verrucomicrobiia > Verrucomicrobiales > DEV007 > CBDDAB01. Next base: position 665,552 of record CBDDAB010000016.1, read on the forward strand.
CGTTAGACAAACAAGTCGACGGCTAACACTCACTCCACGGTATTCGTCAGGGTGCCGAGCCCATCGATCGCGATGCTTACCACATCGCCGGATTGCAAAGTGAAGTCGTTTCCAGGAACAACGCCTGTGCCCGTCATGAGCCAGCATCCATGAGGAAAGTCGTTATCACGGAAGAGGAATTCTGCTAGTTCCTCAAAAGAGCGCTTTAGTTGCGAAAGATTGGTTTCACCTTCAAAACCGGTTTCTCCTCCACGCCGAATGGTTAGGCGGATTGTGGTCTCTTTTGGCAAGGGATCGCCGACGCAAAGCGCCGGGCCAATGGTACACGAACCACGATAAACCTTCGCTTGTGGCAGGTAGAGCGGATTCTCGCCCTCGATCGATCGCGAACTCACATCATCCCCAATGGTGTAACCAAAGACCTGGCCACGCGCATTGATGGCGAGAGTCAACTCCGGCTCCGGTACATCCCATGTGGAGTCTTGGCGAATACCAATCTTGGCACCATGCCCACGCGTTCGCGCAGGCGTGGCTTTGAAAAACAACTCCGGCCGCTCTGCCTCATAGACTTTATTATAAAAGACATCGCCACCCGCCTGCTCCGACTCTTCCATACGCGCTTCGCGGCTACGATAATAAGTCACGCCGGCCGCCCAGATTTCTTGATTGCCTATCGGCGGCAGCCACTCCTCGCGATCCAAGTCGTCGGCAGTCCTAAGCGCACCTGATGCGATCATCTCGTCCAAATAAGCACGCGGGTCGCCGGCTTCAAAGATGGCATCGAAAGAAAAGTTAGGATTCTCATAAACCTGATCGCCGGACGCGATGACGACAGTGCCGGATCCTCGATAGACCTTGATCATAGAGTTTCATTCTAGTAATCAGCGCATTCTCAAAGCAACCCTGCACTGACTTAAGTATGAAGAAATCCCCGGCCCGTTCGCGCATGAGTCTATCATGTTACTTACACTTCGTCGTCCTTGGGGGCATGGCGGTTTTTCTGAGCAGCTGTTTGCAATCGAACCAACTCACCGGCAAAGATCAGATGGCGGCCTTCGTCAAAAACCTGGGCGGTGAAGAAGCGTCCTTATTGGAGGACGGCTATGCGGAGATCCCATTGAAAGAAGGGGAGTTGCTTCTGGGCGGCGTGATCGCCATTGATCTCTCCGCACAAGAAGGCGACGAAGCGGACCGCTACGCTAACAGTGACATCAACATCGCGGGGTACCCGGGGGATACGGCAAGCAACTTGGGCAATGAAACGAAGATCCTCGCCGGCGATCGTTTTGAAATTCGCATCCGCTCGGAAGCGCACAAATTCGGAGAGGCCGAACGCATCAAGTGGATCAAGGATCACAAGGACGCCATCGACAAGCTCGCCACCACCAGTAGCCCACCGGTAGCTTGGTTAGTGGGCGTTCTCGTGATCGCTGTCGTATTCTTGCTAGTCTTGATCCTGGTGTTCAAGATGCAGGCGTTCTTGGCTCTGCTGCTAGCTTCCATCTTTGTGGGAATCGGCTCCGGCATGGAGCTAAACGGCGTAGTGCAGAGTGTGATCAATGGAATGGGAAATAGCCTGGGCTTTATCGCCACGATCATTGGTTTAGGCGCCATCTTGGGTAAACTTTTAGAGTTTTCGGGAGGCGCGGAGAGTCTCGCGCGATCGTTGCTCAAAGCTTTCGGAGAAAAACGTGCCCCCTGGGCCATGGTGCTGACAGGTTTCCTGATTTCCATTCCCGTCTTCTTCGACGTGGGATTGGTGATTCTGATTTCCATTCTCTATGCGCTCGCACGTGACACCAAGAAGTCTCTCCTCTACTTCGGTCTCCCCCTAGTCGCCGGGATGGCCACCACCCATGCTTTTATTCCACCGACACCGGGTCCCATTCTCGTGGCGGAGAACCTCGAAGTGGGCCTGGGTTGGGTGATTCTCTTTGGATTCATTGTGGGCTTGCCCACTGCCATCGTTGCCGGACCACTGCTAGGCTGCTGGTTGGCCAAGAAGCACTTCGTTGGCGTGCCGGATATGAGCACCCTGGGTTTGGAAGAGATTGAGCGCGACGATGTGATGAAACTGCCCAGCTTGGGCATGGTCCTATTGATTATTGGCCTGCCCATTGTGCTCATTCTGGTTAGCACTGTGCTAGATTTACTGATTAATCAAGGTGTCCTCGGAGCAAATGCCGCTTTCGATGTGATCATCTTCCTAGGTCATCCTATCATCGCGCTTATCCTCGCTACGCTGATCTCCCTTTACTTGCTTGGTACGCGACGCGGTGTCGGTCGCGACAAACTCATGGAGTTGAGCACTGCTGCGTTGGCGCCTGCCGGCATCATCATCCTCGTTACAGGCGCAGGCGGCGTCTTTAAACAAATCCTTGGGGACAGCGGGGTCGGCAAGACTCTGGCCGATCTCATTGCCGATTCGGGAATGCCTGCCGTGGTGCTCGCCTACCTCTTCGCCGTCATTGTCCGTGTCACGCAAGGCTCCGCAACCGTCTCCATGATTGCCGCATCGAGTCTGATCGCTCCCGTGATCATTGGGTTAGACCTAAGCGAGATGGACAAGGCTTTAGTGGTCATCGCGATTGCAGCCGGCGCCACCACGCTTTCTCATGTCAATGATAGTGGCTTCTGGGTGGTCAGCCGTTACTTTGGGATGTCGGAGAAAAAGACGCTGCAGACATGGACGATCGTCACTACGGTGATCTCCGTCATGGGATTTGCCTTGGCTTGGTTACTCTCCGCCATCGTCTAAATCTAACAAAAGCTTCGCCATGGCGACCTCAGCCCGTTATCCCGTGGTGCTGTGGCGGGACCACGCCGGGATGTACACGGCGCGTTTGTTAGATGAAGACAACGATGGCATCGCGGTCAGCAACAACCGGCGCGAATGTCTGCGTCAGTTAGGCGACTATTTGCTGCACCTTCATCAAGATGACGGCTATTGGTTTCAGCCCACCTTCTTGGAACCCCAATTGCGCACGGTCAAAGTGACGGTCTATCCTGAGTACAAGGAAGGCGAGCGGACTTTCGCCTGCAAAGACGCTCTGATGCTCCGGCTTCCCTGCGTAACGGGGGAACGGCATGGCGGCATGTTCACAGCGCTTCTGCCTACGTTAGACCTTCCATTCGACTATCATGACGCCAAGGCGTTGACGCGTCTGTGTACACACTATGTCAGGTCTTACCTGCGCGGACGAACGCCGCAAGAACTCTCGCGTTACCTCCCACCAGTCTCCGTGGAGTTGGATCGCGTGGTGGTGACTTTGAAAGAGCGACGCGTATCCATGCACAAAGATCGCGACTACCCGGAGCTCCAAGCCATCGCCGACTCACTCCTCTCACGCGACCGGCAACGACTCACACGCACCTGGGAACGGGAAGAGGAAGTGCGCGAAGTCGCCCGGCTCCTAGCAGATACCAAGGATAGTGTGATCCTCACGGGCCCAAGCGGTTGCGGCAAATCCGCGGTCATACGCGAAGCCGCACGTGCCATGACTACTCTGCTTCCGCAAGTGCAGGACCGGAAACACGGAAGCGAGCCTCGCTGCTGGCTCACCAACGCCGGCCGAATCATTTCCGGAATGCGGTTCCTGGGGCAATGGGAAGAACGTTTAGAACAAGCCATCGAAGAGTTATCAGGACTACGCGGCATCCTCTGCATCGAGAATCTTCTCGATCTGGTACAGTTAGGCGGAGATGGTCCGGACACCAGCATCGCTGCCTTCCTGAGTCCATTCATACAAAACGGCGATCTCCGCATCTTGACGGAGGCCACCGCAGAGGAACTTGAAGCGTGTGACCGCCTGCTTCCCGGCTTAGTCGATCCGTTACGCATCATTCGCTTGCCCGCGTTCGATGAAGCGTCTGCAGTCAGGGTGATTGAAAAGGCCGCCGCTCACTTGGCGCAGAATGAGTCCGTCTCGGTTGAAAGAACCTTCGCTAGCGATCTCTTTCATCTATTCGATCGCTTTCTTCCCTATGCCGCATTTCCCGGGAAAGCGCTCGATTTTCTCCTTCAGCTAGTCGACACCGTCTCGGATAATGCCGGATCCAAGGCCATTGCCCCGCACGATCTCCACCAAGCATTCAGTTCCTTCACGGGCCTACCCCAAACATTCTTTCGGCCAGAGCATCAAACGGAGCGCGACAAGATCCGGACTTTTCTCAACGCCCGCGTGCTGGCTCAAGAGGCCGCTATTGAAACACTGGTCACGTGCCTAACCACCTTCCAAGCAGGGCTCAACGACCCGCGGCGGCCCCTTGGCGTGTACCTCATGTGCGGCCCCACCGGCGTGGGCAAGACGGCGCTGGCCAAAGCGGTGAGCGATTATCTCCTCTCTGGAGATCCCGGGACGGAGAGACTGATCCGTTTGGACATGAGTGAGTATGCGGCCTACGACGCCGCAGAACGTTTGTTAGGAAATCCACGGGGACAACCCTCGGAACTGATCCGTAAGATCCGGCGCCAACCTTTCTCCGTGATCCTGCTAGACGAGATCGAGAAGGCAAGTGCCGAGGTTTTCGACATCTTTCTCAGCATCTTTGAAGAAGGCCGCCTAACGGATGCCCTGGGCCGGCTAACGTCGTTCCACAGTTGTCTCATTCTCATGACCTCCAATCTCGGCGCCGAAGGTGCGAGGCGGATCGGATACGGCTCCGAATCCGGCGGAGTCGATCGCGAAGCCATTCGCAAATTCTTCCGGCCGGAGTTCTTCAATCGCCTGGATGACATGATTTATTTCCACGCGTTGGATGAAAGCGCAATCAGGGCCATCACGCGGAAAGAACTCGAGGATCTCACCTCACGCGAAGGCCTGGCCGCAGGCAAGCACGCCCTGGTCTTTGACGATGCGTTAGTCGAATGGCTCAGTCGCGAAGGCTTCGACGCCAAATTCGGCGCCCGGCCGCTGCAACGCAAGATCGAGGAGACGGTGGTGGCTCCACTGTCACTGCACTTGTTAGAAAACTGTTTGGATGTGGGATCGGCCCTTCATCTTTCTTTGGATGACACTGAAAAGCTCGCCATTCGCAGGTCGTGATTCTCAGCTAACAACAGCAACTACTCGCCTCCGTCGTCACATCGTAGTCTTGCCCCTTCGATTCACGCGGATGCCGTAAGGGGAAGGGACGCGCGCAATCGAAATCCGCAGCCTCTTCTAGCGGGATCTCTTCGTGGGGATCCACGGGAATAAAGCAGCCCGCATAGGGAGGCTTTTGGAAGAGATTGTAAGTCTTATCACAAAGCGCATAGCGCTTCCCCCGCTCCATCACGTGGCCGTCGTCGTCCGTCACTTGCTTGAACGGCCCTTTGTAAATCACAGCTTGGTTGCGCTCCAGACAAGGCCCCTCTTTCCCTTTGGTCGCCTCCACAGTCACGCTGCGAAACTCGATTCCTTGTACCGTCTGCCAAGGTTCGCTTTGATAACTCAATATCTGCACGCCGTAGAATCCAGCCTCTTCAAAAGCTCTGAGAAACAGATCTTCCCGATAGGCGCCGGAAACGCAACCACTCCAAAGCTCCGGATCGTTCTGCATCTCTAACGGAACATCCTCATCCGAAACAATGTCAGAGATCACGGCACGCCCCCCCTTGCGTAGGACCCGGTAGATCTCTTTAAATAGCCGTTGCCTTTGCTCATTAGAAACAAGATTGAGTACACAGTTAGAGACCACCACGTCCACGGAATCATTGGGGATCATCGGTTGCTGAAGCCGCAACTCCGCGACCCTCTCTTGCGCGGCCAAATAACTATTTGCATCAGTGATGGCATGGTTCTTCAACTCACGCTCCCACACATCCAAATCGAGCGCGAGATCTTGGATGCGCCCCTTCTTGAAGGTGACATTGGCATGCCCGATACGCTCAGCCACCACAGGCGCATACCGCCGCGCCACTTCTAACATTTCATCCGTCATATCCACCCCGATGACCCGGCCTTCTTTTCCTACGACCTGAGAAGCGATGAAACAAATCTTGCCTGTGCCGCTCCCGAGATCGAGCACCGTCTCCCCCGGATTAAGATATTTGCTAGGATCGCCACAACCGTAGTCACGTTGAATCACTTCCTCCGGAATGACCTTAAGGTATTGAGGATCATAGTCTACGGGGCAGCACAAATCTTCCACGCGCTGTTTGGCGCCCTCTTGATAACGTTGTTTAACGGCTGTTTCTGTTTTCATGAATTACCACTTGGAATCTGAAATGATTGAGTCTTAGTCTTTTCTCCCATGATCTCCTTAGCAAGGGAAACTCTGACGCCACGCCTCGGGCGCAGCACGATCTATTTCTTCCGTTTGATCTTGGCCATTGTGTGGATCTTCGATGGCATTCGGCGGGCCTTGTCAGAGGAGAGTTTGGTAGGAAATCACACGCAGTTGGCGGAGACGTTAGGTATGAGTTCCAGCACCTTGGCCATCATTGTGGGAAGTTTGGAAGTTATCATGGGCCTCTGGCTCATCGCCGGTTGGATGCACCGCGGGGCCATCTTGTTCCAATCCTTATTATTTATCTTCACACTCTGGATCGGTTTTTCCAACGGATGGGATCTCTTGGCAGACATCGTTGGATTCCTTCCCATGCTCACCCTCATGGCCATGGTGTGGGGCTACGGTCCGGGGAATTACGTGTGGCGGAAGAACCGGCGCAGCGCCACGTGGACACGCGGTTAGCATCGACCAGGCCTAACGAGATTCGCTCCGTGCCTACGAATCATGCGACAGATGGATGATGATGACCGGGAACTTCCCGCCTTCTCACGATGGGAAGCCCAAATCTACGCGGGCGACATCATTGAACAAGTCTGGCAACATGGCGAAGCCATTCGTGGAAATGACAGTGCGCTCTGGCGAAAGGACGAATTCGGCGCCTGGATTCACCGCCTTGAGTTCGGTAACCGGCGTTCCGAGTACGGTTGGGAAATCTTCAATCCCCGCCTGAGCCGTCACGAAGAGGATCTCGTACTGCTCAGACCGTTGCAGTGGCAGAACTATATCGATCAGGTCGCAGCGCGCACGCAAAGCCGGGTTACGGCAGAGGGGTTGCGCAACACTCGCCGCCTCCTTTAGGCGCCTTTCGCGATTGTGATTATGCAAGTTTAGAAAAACTTGCGTTGCAAATTAGCGATTATCGGGCACTCTACCCGCCTCGCGGCCGGGAAAGCCTCACCAACGCTTGGCTTTTCTACCTAGAGAACTGATTAAATTATGGCACCTCCAAGAAGACGTCCGGCAAAGAAACGCGGCGGCAATCGCCGTCGCCGCGGCGATGATCGTCAACGCCGGGAAGACAAGCCGAGCGGTCCTGAAGATTGTTTCGAAGTGGAGGGCACCATCGTCGCCGTGCTCGCCGGCACCATGTTCCGGGTCAAATTAGACAACACCGAGCACGTCGTCCTCGCCCACATCTCGGGAAAGATGCGCAAACGTTTCATCCGCCTCGTCATCGGCGACCGTGTGAAACTGGAGATGTCTCCTTACGACACGGACAAGGCTCGCATCGTCTACCGCCTGCGCTGAAGCCTGCCTATTGGCGTTCACCTTTGTTAGGATGTGGTTCGCCGGCCGGCGATTTGAATGAACAAACTTGGAGCCACTCCACGGCATTCGCCAAATCCCCTTTCGCCACCGAAGCCACAAAGGCCAGCCGCGCAGACTCCTCGGAACGGAAGAGTTCCCAAGAATCCGAGGCGTGATTCAACGCCTCCTCCCAATCTCCAGCCGCCAATCGATTCACGGCCCAACGGGTTATCGTCTCTGCAAGTTTGCGCGTGTTCACCAGGGTCGCGAGATCACACTGGCAGCGCTCGCAATGGCGCAACTCTTCATGAATCGGGTTGACCTTCCGACAGGAAGGACAATGGATCACAGGAGGCGATTCCATGTTGCGAGTTAGGAATTCTGTTAGTCTTCCAGGTAGAACAAGATATCGCTAAGACTATCATTCTTCTCTTTCAGAATATCCCATTCTTGGTCCCGGATCGCATCGGTCGATGCACGAATGAGTTCTTGGATCTCCCTCCGATCCGTTTCATCAATGCCAGTCTCCAACAGTGCCTCACCGCGTTTGCGTAAATTCTTGGCTTCCGTCACAACCGCCGGCCGACCCGCTGCGGGCGCAGGCGAGGAGCCCTCATCCACTTCGCTGACACCCATGAGCTCCATCACATTTTCACGAGCCTGATCGAGATCGAAATTCCGGCCCTTCTCTCGCGTGTCCATGATCACTTCGCGAGAATGCCCGGTCCGTTTCTCCGTGGCAGTGACTTTAATCATGCCATTGAGATCAAGGGCGAATTTGATGATGATAGGATTCCCCGCATCCGCATTCGGGTCGAGACCTTGAACGAGAAACTTGCCGATCAAGGTATTCTCGTCCGGATCAGCGGACTCGCCCTGATAGACCGTCACCTCCACCACTTCTTGACCAGGTGTGAGCGTCACGAAAGCATCTGACTTGGCTGCAGGAAGAGCGGAATTGCGTTTAATGATAGGAACACAGATGATCGTGGGCTCACTGCCCATAATCTCCAAAGTACTGGTGCTAAAGGTATGCGGCGTGATGTCTACCAGAATGGAATGGGCGCGCTCTCCCGACAGATTCCCGGCCTGAATGGCCGCACCCAGGGCCACGATGAGGTCGGGATCCACCTCGCTTCGAGGGACAATGCCTAATCGATTCTCTAACAATAGCGCCACGGCCGGCGTACGCGAGGAGCCTCCCACAAGCAAGACGCGATCCAGTTCATCCGGAACCATCTTGGCATCGTCCAGAGCGCGATGAACACAGACTAGCGTTTTCTCAAGATAGCCACTGATCATTTCCTCATACTCCGCACGCGAGATCTCCAAATCGAGATGATGAACTTCCGTAAGATAGTCCTCCTGTATTCTAACATACGGCTCATCGGTTAGAGCACGTTTGGCTCTTTCCAGAATGATCTTCAACCGCCGCATTGCTTTGAGATCGTCCGTGAGATTCACCCCGTGATCTCTAACAAATTTCTCGACTACGTGATCGATGAGACATTGATCGAAATCATCGCCACCGAGCAGCGTGTCCCCGTGACTCGATCGCACCTCGACCACACCATCCTCAGCTGTCACCACGGACACATCGAAGGTGCCGCCGCCCAGATCGTAGACGAGAAGTTTCTGCCCGTCCGCGCCATCGGCATCGTAGGCGAGAGACGCCGCGGTGGGTTCATTGAGAATGCGGACGGCCTCCAGACCTGCGAGCGCCGCGGCGTTCGTGGTGGCCTTGCGTTGGGCTTCATCAAAGAAGGCCGGCACGGTGATGACCGCCTTGTCAACGGCGTGTCCCAAGTGAGTTTCTGCGTGCTGCTTGAGAGTGCGCAAGATGAAGGCGGAGATCTCTTCAGGCGTGTAGCTCTTATCTCCAACCGTTTCCTTCTTATCCGTGCCCATCGCACGTTTGATAGAGAGAATGGTGGATTCGGGAGCCGCTACGAGTTGGTTCAACGCCGTCTCTCCCACAACAAGGTTCCCGCTAGAATCGACGCCCACACAGGAGGGCATCGAGGGTTTTCCCTCAATCTCGATGACTTGCGGGACACCGTCCCGAAGATAGGCCACCGCGGAGTTCGTAGTGCCTAAGTCGATGCCAATGATCGTTTTACTCATGATAGTCTGATTCGTTTACCGCTAGTTTGATTCGCGTGGCGCGCTCACTTTGACCTCAGCAAGGCGCAGAGGCTTTCCTTCGTAAAGGTAGCCGTCGGCGAGTTCTTCAGTTACGATATTAGGTGCTCCCTCTGCACTCTCCTCACGGGCCACCGCCTTCATCAAAGTGGGATCGAATGGCTGCCCCAGGGCCTTGATCGGTTGGAGGCCTAACTGATCCAGCAATCCTTTGAAGTGATTCGCGAGAATCTCTGCAGCCTCCCTCACATTATCCCAAGCAATCAGCCAAGAGGCAGGTGTTTTTGAGAAGAAGCCTTCCTTCACCTCCGGCGGTGCCGCCAGTTGCGCCTCCAAGCGTCGAACCCGGTCTCCCAATTCCACTAGGGCCAATCCGTGCGTTCGTCCAAAGTCATCACTCGCCGGCTCTTTCTCCGTCATCGTTTGCAAATGACGACGGAGTTGACGGATCTCCTGGTCCAATCCGCCGAGCGTTTCGCCAAATTGAGAAAACGTCTCCGCCGTGCGCCGGTTGCCTTTCCGGTATTCATTGCGCAAGGCGGCTAACTCTTCGTAAAACCGATAGAGACTGGGTTCTTCTTCCCCCTCCTCATCTTCCCTTTCTCCAAGCTCCTCCCAGCCTTCCGGAGGCGATTCCAGCCCCGCCACGACTTGTTCAAAGCGGGCTCGCAGCTGCTGTTTCCACTCCGGTTCCGGATCACGATACACTTCCATCGTCAGTCTGCTAGGCCAATGAACGCAGGAAGGATTTCAAACTCTCGGGATCCATAGAATGTCGAACCGTCGTGGCCGTCAACCGGCTACGGACCACTTCGCTAAGCGAATCAAACTCTTCTTTCGGTGAACTGATCAAGATCGCGGAACGCGCGCGCGCATCTTTGATCTTCTCATAGGCTGCTGCGATACGTTGAAACCGTTCAGGCGATTGATCGGGAGTGAATTCACGTGCGGCAGCGAGGTAGGCCTGCCGGATGGCTTGGTCGTCCGCGTCCGGGGAGATATTTAGAACTTGATAGGGATCCATAAAAAAAATAGCGTGATGTCAGCTGAAAAGATCTAATTGAATCGGGCTACTCTTAGGCGCCGATGCTGGGCGTTTCTTGGCCCGAGGCCGCGCCTTGGGAGTGTTCTCTTCGAGAAATGGCTTAAAGGGATCCTCATGCCTCTCCTCATCATCAAAATATCCCACCTCTAACAGTGATTCCGCTAAATCGACAAAGCCTGAAAAATCTCGCTTGGGAATACCCGCCTCTTTGCGAATGGCCTCGCGTTCACGCGGATTGCTTAACGCTAGGCGACGCAGAAGATCTTTCGTTCCGGGTAACCGCGCTTCAAGCTCTTCGAGAGCGTCAAAGACCTCATTCTCTTCCTTTTCCTCGTCCTCATCGTCCATGAAATGGGCAAAGGGCATATCGGGAAGAAACACGTCGTCATTCAACATCTCCCAACACTTCGATAATCTCTCTCCCAAGGCGAGCGCTTGCAAATCCTGGGACGCTCTCGCTTTCTCTAACATCTTCTCTAGTGACTTCTCTTCTTTAGGACCCACCTTGTAGGGCGGCACAAATTCGAGAGCGGCGATGGCAAAGAAGAGATCTTCCGGACAACGGCGTTTCATGATCTCCACAATCCGAGGCCGCTCGATTTGGAGATTGGTATCGGACTGAAGCTCGTAAAGCGCCCTTGCATCCTTTACCTCCAGATTCTCCATTTCATAGACATCTTGCAGATATCGATAAAGTTTGGCGGCTTGACCGTCGTATCGGAATTCCTCCATACGAGACCGGAAGTGGATGAGCATTCTAAGCATGCACACAGCACAAGTGCCATTGGCTTCTCGTCCCCCAAACTCTCCAAGATCGTCCATGACCAAACGCTTGCCTGACATGCTCCGCACTCTGGCCATGTGGAGGTCCGAAAGAAGCGGAACCGCATACATGACAAGGTGCGGATGCAGACTTTCCAACGCCTTGGAAATCGATTTATCGTAGTCCTGCCCACTCCGATAGTACATCCCGGCACAAACCGCTTGATTGAGGTAGATGTAAGGCCGTCCGCAATCGAAGTCCCCGGCGTCTTCTGAACATATGGAAAACATTTCGTCAAAGGCGGCGTCGCATTTGGCCTCTTGCCCCTTCTTGCCATATTGCAGCGCATGCATGAAGAGCCCCTTCATTAATTCGCGATGCGCTTCCCGGTCACTGGCGTCCCGTTCATACGCCTCACGCAGCATTTTTAATCCTTTCACGGTAGCGCCCCGCTCCACACAACGCTTACCTGCGCGCACCAAAAATTTTTTCTCACGCGGGAAGAAGCCCGTTAATTTCTCCAGCAGTTTATTCTCTTCCTTGTTCATGCCCGCTGCTGCATAGACATCGAGCATCAACAAATAAGGATCCACCCATTCGGGATCCGCCTCTTGCGCTTTCTCTAGAGACGGCAAGATCATCTTCGCCTGATGCCGAGAGGGCTCCCTATCAAAAACATAATCAAAGAGCTCGCGCGCCGCTTTGAAATAGGCTTGGCATACCAACGCGCGATTTTCGCCATAACGAGATTGATAAGCCGTCAAAAACTTCTCCCACTGGCGCACACTATCCGCGGGAAACTCCTCGGGATTCATGGTAAGCGCTCCCAATTGAAGGAGAGTCAACTCCTCCCCATCAGACCGGAAGTCGCTCCGCTGCATGCGCACACTCAATCCCTCGATGACCGCGCGGTGCGCCGGTTGGTTCATCGATGCTGGATGGAGGATGAGGTTTGTAAGCTGCCCGGCCAGCCCTACTCTGGTGGGATTGGGGAAATCCGGCAGCTCTTCATGCAAGACGTTATACGCTTTCAACCGCGCATTCCGATTCCATTCCAGGGCCGCCCTGGTGATGACAGAAATGGATGCACTTTCGCCTAACAAATGCAGACCAAGCTGCATGCCCAAGTCCGAAAGTGGTGCCGTTTCATTCTCCACATTCAAATAGGCCGCAGCGGCTCGCTCTGGCACCGTGCCGCCCCCAGCCAGGCGTTCGAAGCCTTGGAGGGCGCGGTCACGGTTCCCTGAATGATAGGCTAACAAACATTTCATGAGAATCTTCCACCTTGCGAGCGGACTTTGACGCCCCAATGGACGAAGCGCTTGTTCCACCGCTTCGTGATCCCCCCGCCCCAGGGCCTCGAGCGCTTCATGCATGCTCCCAATTTCCGAGGCCAGCTCTTCAGGAAGACCCTCCGTCGGCTGAAAACTGAGCACCAAGGCATCCACGATCATTGCATCGGCCGCCAATAGACAAGGCTGAAACTGTTTCACCGCGTGCGCCGCCGCCGCTTGCCAATCCCCTTTGTTAATCGCCCTCCTCAATCTCACCCAATCCAAGAGCACTTCCGCTTCTTCTCCCACCAGCCGCCGCGCTTGTTCCACCATTTCCTCCGCTTGTCCAAAACGCCCTTGCCGGATCGCTTCCTTGGCATAATACCGAGTGGCCTCAAGATAGCGCGGCCCATAAGCCGCCAAATCATGTTTCACCAACCGGCGAAAGCCTTCCCGCGCGCGGCGGTAGTTTCCCTCTTCCAAGTCTTTCTCCGCCTTCGCCGCCATCACCTCCGGCGCGGGCGCTGGTTTCGCCTTCGCCTGACGAGGCTTGTTGTTGATCTTGCGTTTCTTGGAACGCTTGGAGCGCTTAGCCATGGTGAAAGATGCGTGGCTGCTTAGAAATCTGGGTAGCCCAAACAGCCGTTCCATGCCTATCAACGACGTGCCATCGCAAAGGTCAAGAGGGCTCTCAACTGAAATTCACTTCGCACCTAAAATGATCGCCGAAACTATGAAAACCGTGAAAACAATCACTTCCCGTTCATCAACCCCTCCCCCATCCCATCTAGGCGATGATGTCGTGCACGACATGGCCGTGAACGTCTGTTAGGCGCATATCGCGGCCGTCGAAGTGGTAAGTGAGTTTCTTGTGATCCATGCCTAACAGGTGCAGCATGGTGGCGTGAAGATCGTGGATCTCCACGCGGTTTTCAATCGTGCGGTAGCCGTATTCATCCGTGGCGCCGTAAATCGTGCCGCCTTTGATGCCTCCGCCGGCTAGCCAGACGGTGAAGCCGAAGGGATTGTGGTCGCGGCCATCGCTTCCTTGAGCAAAGGGGGTGCGGCCGAACTCACCGGCAAAGATGACGAGCGTTTCGTCTAACAAACCGCGTGCCTTGAGATCGGTTAGGAGACCGGCGATGGGTTGATCGACGCTCTTGGCGTTGGTACCGTGGTTTCTAACCAAATTGCTGTGCGCGTCCCAGCGGTCGTTGCCGCCGATGCGCGGGCAAGTGAGTTCGATGAAACGGACGCCTTTCTCGACCATGCGGCGAGCGAGGAGACACTGGCGGGCGTAGAGCCGGGTGGGTTCGTAGTCGGAATCAAAGCCGTAGAGTTTCTTAGTCGCTTCCGATTCGTTTCTGATATCGACCAATTCCGGAACGGTGGCCTGCATGCGAAAAGCCATTTCGTAGTTGGCAATAGCGGACTCTAACTGATCCACCTTGCCCATACGATCAACGACACCGCGATCAAGGCGTCGAAGCAGCGCCAACTTGCGGCTTTGCAGATGAGGCGAAGTCTCTAGCGGCCGCACATTTGCCAGGGGCGTCTTGCCGGCCTTGAAAAGCGTGCCCTGATAGCTCGCCGGGAGGAAACCACTACCGAAACAATCGATGCCGCCAGACGGAATGAGCCCGCCGTTGAGCACGACGAAGCCGGGCAGATCCTGACATTCACTCCCCAGCCCGTAACCCACCCAGGCGCCCATGCTCGGACGGCCCTGAGCGCCAAATCCAGAGTGGAGGAAGAAGTTGGCTTGGTTGTGCTCTGAGAAATTAGCCACCATGGATCGCACGACGCAGATGTCATCAATGCAGCCGCCGATCTTGGGAAAGAGATCACTCACCGGAATGCCGCTCTGACCGTATTGATGAAAGTCCCAGGGACATTTGAATGTGGTACCGATGTTATCGAACTGCGTGGCCTCGATCTTGGCGCGGAACGGCTGGCCATGTTCGCGATTGAGGCGGGGTTTGGGATCAAAGGAATCCACTTGGGAAACGCCGCCATCCATGTAGAGAAAGATCACGTTTTTAGCGCGGCGATTGTAGTGGGGCTTGCGCGGCCGCACCGCCGGCGTGGAGTGAATCAACCCATATGCAGGATCTTGCGACAGAGCGGTCAGAGCCACCGCACCAAAGCCATTGGCGCAACCGCGCAACATCTCGCGGCGGCTTAGAAAATCCGTTTGGAAGCGTCCACAGTGCATGATTCGTCGGGCGTTAGTTTAATTTAAGAAGATGAACTCTTTGACGTTGAAAAGCGTGTGCGCGAGGTCGCCCCACGCCTTTTTCGAGGCTTCGTCCTCTGGATATTGAGAGCGCTGCTCGGTGAGGAATGCGACGGCCGCCTCCATCTCCCAGGACTCCGGTGGACGGCCAAAGGCGCTCCAATAGGCCGCCTGAATCCGTTGTTCATCGGTTTGATCGTCCCTCAATAGTCGCAACGCCCATTCCGCGGCTTGTTGATGCACGAAAGGGCTGTTCAACATGATGAGCGGCTGCGCCGCGGAGTTGGAGACATTGCGTTTGCCGATGGCGGTGAAGGGCGTGGGTTTGTCGAAGGCGACTAGCAAAGGATCGAGATGATTGCGTCGCCCTTCGATATAAATACTACGGCGTCCATCGCCATCTAAGGGTCCGCTCCCGCCCGGGCTTCGATTGTTGCGCATGAAATCGGAGATGTGTACCATGACACTTTTTCCAAATGCCTGCCGGTTCAGCCGACCGGAAACGGCGAGCACATGATCACGAATGGCCTCGCCTGTTAACCGGCGGATAGGCATGCGATGCCAGAGGGCATTGGTAGGATCGATGGCTGATCTGGTTTCTGAGGGCGCGCTCGATTGCCGGTAGGTATTTGATAGCACCATCTCACGAATCGCGTTCTTCACAGACCAGCCGTTCGCAGTGAATCTTCCGGCCAAATAGTCTAACAAGTTCGGATGCGTGGGCGGAGTGCCGGTTTCGCCGAAATTATCCACGGTGGCAACCAAGCCTCGGCCGAAGAGGTGATGCCAGATGCGGTTGACCATCACGCGGCTGGTGAGGGGATTGTCAGGGCTCACCACCCTTCTCGCCAACTCCATCCGGCCACTACCATCCTTCGGAGCGGGCACGGTCCCTAACGCCTCAAGTAAGCCACGCTCGACGGGTTGTGGACTCAGCGTCCGGTAGTTCCCGCGAATGTGAACGGGCTCATCCTCGCCATTGCCATCCATGAGAGTGAGCGCACGAACTGGCTGGGGAATGCGATCTTCCAGATCTTTCTTTGCAGTTAAGAACTGAGCATGGCGTTTCAAGAGCTTGGGAGACTGTAGAACGTCTAGCTCAGTGAAAAGCCAGTTCGCTAAGGCGTGGAGATCGCGGTCCTGCGAACTCCCGTCGCGAAAAGCATTCACCGCGCGATCTAGCAGCAATAAATACGCTTCTCGAAAATCCAAGCGTGACTTGATATGAGGGTTCTTGACCAAAGCTGCGACCTGTTCATTGACGGCAAACGGCTTAACCGGTTCGCGGTCACTGAAACGCACTTCGGCCAAGCTGAATCCACTTTCTGGCGTGAACTCCACGTGCAGGCGATGCCCGATATACTTGCGCACATCATGCGCCTTCCATCGGTAGGCATCGCCACCTTCGAGTTTCAGTTTGAGCCGACCGCTGTGCAAGGGACCCTGACAGACACGATGAGAATCCACCGCGAGAAAGGCGCGCCCCTTTCCGCGAAATCGGTACCAAAGCTTATCTCCCGTCACCTCAAACGTCTTGGTGCGAATCATGCCCGTAAATCGTTCACTCAAGTGATCCGCGTGAGCAGCCGGTTCTAACACGATAGCAGACAACGGCTTCTTTGGATCATCACCCAACAGGAGACTGCCGGCTGGAACCGGGCCCAGGCCAAACCGGTGACCTGCCGTGTACCACGGCGCCTCCGGCCGCGAATATTCGGCAAGAACATCTATGTCAGGATCAAATCGCCGCTCAGAGGGGATATAATTCAACTCACCCTTCTTGTCGGTACGGACGATTCGCTGATTCTTGACGGCCTCTTGGCCACGCTTCGCCTGCTCTAGCCAACGCGCGAGAATCTCATGACGCGTTTCTTCAAACGATTCGGCATCGGGCTTCACCGTGAAGGGATACAATGGGTGTTCTGGGTTCTTGGCGGCATCGCTAGAGGCCCATCGATCGAGATCCAGCCTATCCTCTGCCCTTGCCAGGAAATAGTCTCGCCAGAGTTGCCCCCTAACGGTTTGCGATTGCTGAGTGTGCAGTTGCTTGAGCGCGTTCGCAGCTTCAGCCTGCGCATGAGGATCCGACACATCGGCCAAATGATAGTTGGAACTCTGCAGATATCCAAAGAGCGCGTAGTAGTCTTTGGTAGAAATGGCATCAAACTTGTGATCATGACACCGGGCGCAGGCGATCGTGAGCCCAAGGAATGCTTTGGAGAAAACATCGATCTGGTTGGCAACACGTGTGCATTCGTCGCCGCGGATATCAACGGGTGAATGGGTGGCTTCGCCTAAATGCCAGAATCCCGTGCCTTGAATGGATTGATTGGTCCGGGTCTCGGGATCAATGCGAGGCTCTTTCACCAGATCACCGGCGATGTGTTCGATGAGGAATTCATCATAGGGAACATCCGCATTGAAGGCGCGGATGACGTAGTCGCGATAGCGCCAAGCCTCGGGAATGGCGAAGTCTTGCTCATGCCCCCAAGTCTCCGCAAAACGAACGAGGTCTAACCAATGCTGACCCCAACGCTCACCGAAGTGCGGGCTTCGTAGAAGCTCAGCAACTACGCCCTCGTAAGCTTCCCTCGAGGGATCGGCGATGAAGGCTTGCACCTGTTCCAGTGTGGGCGGGAGACCGATGAGATCGAAGTAGATCCGGCGGATGAGGACGTGCGGCTTAGCCGGACCGTTAGGCGTGAGACCGGCATCCTCAAGCTTGGCGCGAATGAAATCATCGATGCGTTTGTCCGTAGCGATTTGATTGACGGGCTGCCATGCCCAGTGAGCAGCCTTTCGCGCTTGGACATCGATCGTTTCCGAGGCATTGGCCACGGCTTCAGCATCGCCTTCGCGTGGATCGGGTGCACCCATGGCGATCCATTTTTTCAGATCTTCAATTTCGTTAGGCTTAAGCCGTTTCTTGGGCGGCATCTGGAGATCAGGTTCTTGATAGGACACCGCCTTGACAATAAGACTTTTGTCAGGATCCCCCAAAACGAGCGCCGGACCGGAATCACCGCCCGTTTGCCAACCAAGCTTGCTATCGAGCAAAAGACCGGCCTTCTGCTTGGTGGCCGCAGCATGACATTCGTAGCAATTCTCCACTAACACAGGCCGAATCTTATTTTCAAAGAATTCGATGCCTTCCTCAGCGGGCGCCGTGAGCGGACTAAGAATCAAAATGAGAACAATGAGAGAGCGCATAGAAGGGGGTCACATTATAGAGGGAAAGGGCTTGGGAGAGCGAGCGCGGTCCCCCTTTAACCCCGATAGATTCGCAGGACTCGGTTGGTAATACCCGTCATGATTTCCCACGGGATGGTGCCGGCCTTTTCAGCGATTTCCCGGATGGTGATTCCGTGCGGGCCAAAGAGGACGACCTCATCACCCACTCGGACCTCGCCATTCAGGGAGGTAACGTCGACCATGATCTGATCCATGGTCACGCGACCGAGAACAGGGCAGCGTTTTCCCCGAATGAGAACCTCTGCCCCCTGCCCGCTCAAGCTCCGCGGGTAGCCATCGCCATAGCCAATGCCGAGGGTGGCGACATCGGTCTCGCGTTCGGTGATGAAGGTCCGGCCGTAGCTGATGCCGTGACCGGCGGGAAGCCGGCGAACCAATCGCACGCGTGTTTTCAGCGTCATCACCGGACGCAGCTGGGACTGATGCTCGGGAAGAGGCGACACGCCGTAGAGCGCGAGCCCCGGCCGGATGAGGCTGGAACCCTCAGTTGAGAAGCCAAGAACGCCGGCGCTATTGAGAATATGGGCAGGAATCCGGTGACCGGTGTGCTGATGGAAGCGTGCCAATTGCTCGGTGGTGTAGGCGGCATCTTCGTCAGCGGAAGGCAGGTGACTGGCGATCCCGGCGACGACGACATGAGGATTCTCCGACGCTTCCGTGCAGAGACCGGCAAAGTCGGCCTCCAAGGCACCAATGCGACCCATTCCCGTATCGACGATGAGGTGGACATTCGCCTTGCGGTGGAGCTTAACGGCCAATTGCGCGGCCAACTGGAGTTCGAACAGAGTCGAAATAGAAAGATGCCAACCGCGATAGATGGCAAACTCCATTTCATCCTGCAGCGAGGCACCCAGTAATAGAATTGGGGGCTCGCCTCGGCCAATCGCTTGTGCCGCGATGATGGCTTCTGTGAGAGCAGCGACTCCAAAGAAGGACACCGCCGGGGCGAGCGTCTGGCAAATGACGGGGAGACCGTGACCATAAGCGTCTGCCTTGACCACAGCGATGACGCCAGCATTGGGAAAGACGCGTTTGACGGCCTCAAGGTTGCCACGCAGAGCGTCGAGATCGACCTCAGCCCAAGCACGCAGGCGCTTCGATTCGGTGTCGGGCATGCCTCAAATAAGGCCTGAATTGGCGGAAATAAACGCGTTTCCCCCGGGAAATTCACCTCTTTACAAAGAATCCCGGCTGTCTCATATTCCGCGCTCCCATGCTCGGCACTATCGTTACCATCCTCACGATTCTACTAATCCTCGTCTGCCTCCTGATGTCGTTGCTCATCCTGATGCAACGGCCCAAGCAAGAGGGTCTCGGGGCCGCCTTTGGCGGTTCGCTCACAGACAAGGCCTTCGGTGCGGGCACGACGGACGTCCTTCAAAAGGCGACCGTTTTTCTGGGGGTTTCTTTCTTTGTGCTCTCGCTCAGTATCGCCACGCTCATGGCGTGGGAACAGAATGCGGATCGCGATACCGGCACGGAGGCCCTCAAGGAACAGGCGGACGCTGCCGAAGAGGAAACGGACGATGCTGACACAAACACCGCCCCTCCAGCTGAAGATAATCCGTCAGTGAACATTAGCGATCCCGCCGCGCCAAACGCTGAAGTGGAGATCAATCCTGCCCCTGACAATGGCACCACGCCTCCTGTTGAGATCACCCCGCCACCCGGTCCAGGCTCTGAGGGGACGGCTCCTGAAGAGGACGATGCGGCCGCACAAACCGCGCCTGAATCTGAAGAGGACGATGCTGCAGGCACTCCTGAGCCCGAAGGCGATGGCGCTGAAGAGTCGCCTGACTCTAACTAAGTAGGCGCCGCAGCCCTAACGATTACCAATGAGGCAATGGCTGGCCGGTTGGCAGAAACGCCTCGCGGGTCTTTTCGCAGACGACTCTAGCAACGATCCCAAGGCACATCGGCGGCGAGTCATTCAGTTGGGCTTGCAACGCCTCGACAGTGGAGCGACCGAGCCTAACCTTGAGGCGATCATTGAGGCTCAAGATCGTCTTGACGCCCTGCATCGCCATCTCCAAGAGGCCGACGAAGATTTTGATATTGAAAGTGTTATCGGATTCGACGGGCTATCTCGTCTACATCCCATTCGTGACGCAGGGAGCGGTTACATCATCGTTTTCATTCAAGGTTACCTGAACGCGGTCTTCAAACATCTGATCGCCATGCCGAAGCCGTTGGTGAGTACCGTCTTTCGATCTCACGAAGATCCCTCGGCTCACATTCAAGTGTTAGAGCGAGGGCACGGCTTGGGATTCGAACTCCATTTCTATCCTGGAGAGGATCCAGCGGTGCTCATGCCGTTCCTGGGAGAACTC
This sequence comes from Verrucomicrobiales bacterium, assembly GCA_965224685.1. Lineage (GTDB taxonomy): Bacteria > Verrucomicrobiota > Verrucomicrobiia > Verrucomicrobiales > DEV007 > CBDDAB01. The sequence goes on from CBDDAB010000016.1 coordinate 686,115, forward strand.
ACACCCGTTTCGCTCAAGCCAGCACAATTCGCCGTCCAGACGAGGGCCCCGGTGATTCCCGTTTGGTGCCGGGAAGAGAGTGCGGAGCAGTACGTCCTGGAATTCGGCGAACCCATGCTTGGGTATCAATCGCCCGAGGCTCTCACCACGGCATTACTCGGTCACTTTGGCAACCGCTTGCGGCAGAGTCCGGCAGAGATCGACTGGGAATCGGATTGCTGGGATCCCCCTGCGAAACGCTTGCTCACGAGCCGTCGAGCCCTTCCGTTGCACCTGCCTCAAGGGGAGTCGATGGAATCGGTCTCGCCACTGTCGATTCTAGCGCAACTACCAACAAACACGAAAGAGGCGTGTCTGGCGATTCCCGCCCTGCGTGCTCTCAAGCGTGGCCGGCCGGATGTTCACCTGAGCGTCTTTTGCAAAGAAGACCTAACGCCTCTGATAAGCCAGCTACCAGAGTGTGATCGTTGGGTAACGGCGCCTGAAGAGGATTCACCACCCTACGATTTGGGGGTCGTGCTCTCCAAAGAAGAATCGGCCGTCACTCAAATGCGGTCTTTTCCCGTCATACGCCTGCTAGGGATGGAGAATCATCCCTCTGCGAGCCAGTTCGATGATTTGCTTCCCGTTCCGCGCAAACTCGGTCCGCCGGAACACCGGCATCGGCGTTACCTTCGGGTCGCACATCGGTTAGGCGCCAAAGTGGAAGGCGACCCCACCTTGAAAGCCCCACTCCCGTACAAACGACGACCTCCAGCGAAGTGGACCATTGGATTGGCGCCTGAAAGTGAGGGCGGTCCAGCTTTCCAATGGAACCCTGACCGTTTTATCGATCTTATCGCCGGCGCGCCGTTTCGTGATCAAGTGATGTGGAAGGTTTTCCTAAACGATCCAGACGGCCGATCCACGCCGGAATGGGACGAACGTCTTTCTCTGTTAGAAGGCGTTCCGGTTCAATTAGACGCGGCCATGAACGCGTTGGACGATACTTTGGAAAGGATGAGCCAATGCCAAGCCCTCGTGGCCAATGACAACCTATTCCTTCATCTGGCCGCGGCCATCGGTGTCCCGGTGGTGGCGATCTACGGACCCAGCGAACCGGCGGAAACCGCACCGTCGGGTGCCCATGCCGTCGTGCTGCGCAAGCACGTGGAATGTTCCCCTTGTTTCCTCAAGGAATGCGCACTCGATCACCGGTGTCTAAATTCGATCTCCGTCGATGATGTAGGAGACGCCCTGGAGTCTCTTTTAAAGCGCCTTCAGAGCGGCGGTGAACCGCTCTAGCCCTTGATCCAATAAGCTACGCGGACAACCAAAGTTCCACCGGATAAATCCAGGCGCGTCGAAAGCCGTTCCGTTGGAGAAGATCAGCCCGTGATCTTTGAAGAAGGCATCGGGATAGTCCACGGGCAACTGTCTAACATCAAGCCAGGCAAGGTAGGTGGCCTCCGGCGCCTCCAAGTGAATTTCCCGATGGTTTTCGTTCAAGTGCAGACGCAGCATTTCAAAGTTGCCACGGAGGTATTCTAACAAGGCCAGACGCCAAGGTTCTCCATGGCGGTAGGCCGCTGCGGTGGCGGCATAACCAAAGACGTTTACGGGCGGCAACCAAGCACCCGCTGCTTTACGGAACGCCACTCGCAACTTGGCGTCCGGTATGATGGCGAAGGCGCATCCGATTCCTGCAATATTGTAGGTTTTACTCGCTGACATCAAGACGATGAGCCGATTGTAAAGGTTCTCATAGTGTAAGAGCGAGCGATGGGGCGTCTTCGACTCGTCAAGAATGAGGTCACAGTGAATCTCATCCGAGCACACTAACAAGTCATGCCGACAGCAGAATTCGCTCAAGACATCAAGCTCGTCTCGAGAGAACACCCGCCCAACGGGATTGTGTGGATGACAAAGCATGAAGAGACCCGAATCCTCCCGAGCAGCCTTTTCTAACTTTGGAAAATCAAAAGTCAGCAGATGGCTTACGGGATCTCTGGCAAGGGGCACTCGCAAAGATGCCAAGCCTACTTCGGCGGGCGCATGGAGAAAAGGCGGATAAATGGGCGTAGCTGTGAGGGAAGAACCGGCACCGCGATTGGCCGCCAGCGCGTTCACCGCGTTGAGCGCCGGGACCATTCCCGGCACCCACACGATCCACGAACCTTGAGCGGAAATACCATGCCTTTTACGCAGGTAATCTAAGATCGCGGCCTTTTCGTCTTTGCTAGGGTAAGCGTATCCATAGACACCGTGCTCCACGCGTTGACGCACAGCACTGATGACCTCTTGGGGAGAACAGAAATCCATGTCTGCCACCCAGAACGGTAGCGCATCACCGGAGTGAAGATCCCACTTCAGGGATCCAGAGTCCCGGCGATCGGGGGACTGATCAAAACTATCAAGAAACGTTTTCACCTAGCTGTTAGAATCGATGGATTACTGCCTTGTAGAAACATAACACACACATCCAATCACGAGCGTCAATGAATTGGGAAAGCCGTCTGGGTGAGGGTATCGGCGGTTGAAAACCGCCGCTCCTTGGCGCCTAGACGACAGGAAGATCGCCTTGCCCTGACGCAACTAACAATAGTTATATCCAACAAGTTAATGTTCCGCTAGGTTGCCCCATCAACAGGAATCGCCTCACAAACTTGCCGCCAACCGGGGAATCGCCATTTGTTAGGGAAGCCCCGGCACTGCTCGGGTTTCACTTGGTTGATCAGACAATCGATTCCCTCAAGAAACACGCACTCGCCATTCGCCTTCTCGATGAGCGTCAATCCCTTTCTATTGGCTCGGAGTTTGGTGTATTGGGCCACGAAGTCCGTGACCTCCATTTTTAAATAAGCTGCGATTTCGTCGATCTCCTCTTCGGTGACGATCACCTCTCCGGGCCACTTGCAGCAGTTTGCGCATCGTTGGCATTGGTAGTAAACGGCCATCCGAATGTGAAAAGAAAAGCGGCCAGTAGCTTTCGCCACTGGCCGCTCGAATTTGTTAACTAAATGAGAGGTAAGAATTAACCATCCTCATTGTTTGGACCCTGAGGACCAGTGCCTGGGGTCGGCGCATTACCATCATTCTTCAGATAGTAGTCAGCGAACTCCCAAACCGGAACGACATCCGGGCTCTGACGGACCCACCACAGACGGACAAAGAAGCGGCCATGTAGAGCAGGAGGCTTATTGTCCGTAAAACCTGATATTGGGAAGGTCTGAGAGAGGACGCTGCCGTCTAGGAAGTCGGAGTTGTAGATATTGAACTTACCAATGCCGCCACCGTCGCCATTGTTAGATACATACAACCACCAGGACTCGATCTGTGCTCCGTTAGTCTTCCAGGTCAACGTCAGGCTGTTGGTGACATTGAGGCAACGAATGTCCGTATCATTGGCACCATCGTTATTTGGAACGAAGTTATCGTCCGCCTTATTGTTGTTGATCAATGATGGTGTGCCCGACCCTGGCGCACCGTAGCAGAAGGTGCGGTGCTGCCAGTTGTCAACGGTATCGCCATCAACCAGCCACCAAAGGGTGACATAGTGGATCTGACCATTGGGCGAAAGACCACCGATGGTCACATTGGTCGTATCACCAGCTAGGAAGCCACTGTTGGCAACATCAGCCAACTGCGGAGTTGGATTCTTCGCATCGCCACCAGAAGGAGCGTTTGAAGAAATGGTAATGAACAAACGATCCAAGGTTTCATTGCGATGGTTAATGATGAACTCCTGGCTAGGCGTGTTGAGTGTGCCGCCCAAGGCAGGCGTCGTGAGTTCGGGACACTCAGGATTGGTGAATTTGAAGTCACGGAATCTCCACACGCGTGTCACCACTTCCGTATCCTGGTCATTCTCACCGGGTTGGCTGGTGCCGTCAGTCGTGACCGTGATCTCAATCTGATACCACAAACGCACCCAGATTTCTGCGCCGTCAGTCAACAACCCAGTGCGGGGCGTGCCCCGAGTAGTGAGCGTCAAACTAGTGACGTCAGGCTCCATGCGCTCGGAATTGTAAAGCAACGGGTCGTTTAACTCGTTGGTCGTGTCATCGACACTGAAATCGTCGTCATCGTCAATGTACAACCACCAACCAAGGATGTCGGGGAAGTTACCATCTGCCCAAGAGAAGGTGAGATCGTTACCTTTAAAGGTAGCAAAGCACTTACCAAAGCTCGAAGGCGCAGTGAGATGAGGCACCTTGGGAGAATCATAGACGCACTCCGTAAATCCGGTAAACCCTTGCTCGTTAAGACCACCGGCGACGGCATATTCGAGCCGAAGCTTAATCTGCCGGCCGTCTGTAATGATGAGGTGATTACTAATGTTACGAGAGATGTTAGCCGTTCCATCGCCACCATCAATATTCTCAATCTTGGTGAGCTCAGCCCCTGTCAACTCATCGATAACTCTAAGCGTCCAGGTAGCAATGATGCCGTTAGGCTTCCAAGTAACCGTGGTCTCCGCAGCAGCCACATCTACCGGAATCGTCTGCTTGTTATCACCAGACTTGATCGGCGCAATGATTTCGGGGCCTTCGGAGGCCTTGTAGGTGAACTGGCGACACTTCCACTGAGTAGAATCCTCGCCCTCCAACCGCCAGAACAACGTCGCGTGAACCGTGCTGCCATCAACGGGCAGGTTGTTTGCCGTGAGAATGAGCCCATCTCCGACACCTACCTGTGCACCACCGTTGAAGAAATTATCATTTCCAGGGGTACCACCCAAATACAACCACCAGAATTCCACATCGAGACCGTTCGGAGAAAGAGTGAAATCGTCCTCCGTGCCCGCTAGCGTTCCACCTGGACCTGGATCTGTGATAGCAGGCAATGTGTCGGTGTTATAAGAAACAACGATGCTCTGCCAGTTGTCATTGGTGTCATCCTTCGGATCCCACCAAATCGTCGCATGAACTTGATTTCCATTCGTGGGAACGTTGGTGACCACAAATGAACGGGCCCCTGAAGGCAAGCGCCCACTATTAATGAGGTTAGCATTGTCAGGAAAGTTCGCATCATCGGAATCCGTTCCAAAGTAGAACCACCAATCATCAGGTTCTTCCATGTTCGGACCCAGGGCCCAACGAATGACAAACTGTGGTGGCGCCTTACACCCGTCAACGTCTTGAAGAGCTAGGAGCGAACCTGGAGTCGGAGAAATGACACGTGGATTGGGATTCGGGTCATTACCCAAATACAAATAATCCTGTTGCTTTCTGATTCCGCCATCAACCCATTCCAATCGAACATAAATCCGATTGTCAGGACTGGGAAGTCCTCCATTTTGAGGGATACCAGTGATCTGGGCGCTGTAATCATTCGTCCCATTTACCGCGGCAACGGTCTCTTCGCCCACGTCAGCGGCACCGAAGATCGTACCCACGCGGAGCGTGAAACTCGTGACCGAATTATTATCTTTCCCGCCCTTGTTCCATTTGAAGGTCACGTCAGCGCCTGGCAAACTTGGAAGATCGCCATCCGAAGGATTGGAACTAATGTCAATTGGGAACGGAGTTAAGGTGCTGTCATTCGGTGGATCGGTATCGACGAGTGCCGGATCAGCGAGAGCCGAGGACGTGGCAAAGAGGCCGGCCAAAGCCACAAGGAATAGTCCTCTCAACGAACTTTCCCTAGTGGGGTTGGAACCTCCCCTTCTCTGCCGACACCCCGGGATACTAGCTAGTAAGTTTTTAGTCATAGATAGGTTATCTTTAGGGTTGGTGTGTTGTTGAGGATGTTTCTATCGGTTTACTTTCTTAGGATTGATTGCAAGGGATGCGGGTAAAACCGTATCCGACAGCCTACGCCACACGGGAAAAGGCCGTGAGTTCAATAAAGTCGACCCTAAGTTGAGTCAAGCGGTTAAATCGCTGAGAAATCTTAATTATGCCGGGCTCCGAAAGGCTTTTTCAACAGCCCGCTCGATTACCAAATGGTGCGTGAGATCATGCAAAGAGGGGGACACCTGGAAGATCGCACTCATCTTTGCCCCTCACGCGTGAGAATCTCTGCGCCGAACCGTTCGAATTATTATAATTTACAGATCTTCAACACCTCTATCGTTCTCAGCGTTTCCGGTGGAGATTTCGAATGAACTTCGAGGTTTCGTTACCTTCTTCCGTGCCGTCCCCCTTCACGTGAAGGTAATCGAACACCTGCTCGAAGGGTAGACCGAAGGGATCGCCTTTCTTGTGCTTCCCATCGGCAGTGGCGTCGTTCATCAACTCGCCACTGAGCTGATCTTCCTCCCATTTCTTCACGTCCACCCAAAGGTATTCGCCGTTGACGAAGGCCTTGACCAACAAGCGCTCCTTCGGAGCCAGCTCTTTCTTAAAGAGATCCCGCTTGGTCTTGAGCTGCTCACGCGCTTTCTCGCTCAACTTCATGATCTCATCGCGCTCTTCCCACACTTCCATGAGGATGTCTTGTCGAGGGGGAAAGGCCCGCTCGATCAAATGGGCCTGTTGGTCATGCAGATTCTCTCCCGGGTAAGCTGAAAAATCGATCATCCACAAATCGTTCTCAGGATCGCCTTCCACCCGTCCTGCCGGCACGAGCGAGATATCTTCTAAAGGAAGATGATTCGGAACATTGAACTGTTTCTTGAGTTCGCCGGCCTTCCACTGCTGACGGGGATTGAGTGGACCTCCTCGGGCAACTTCCGTGGTCAGGAAGCGCATCATGGCCATGATCGGATCCCAGAAAGCCTTGGGAAATTCGGAAACGACCAGATCGGGTAGGCCGGCCTTCCGCATGCCCAGCGTCACCGCCCGATAATTCTCAGAAGGCAAGGCATAAGCATGCATGGTGGTATTGGCGAGAATGGGAGGGACCGCCGCCTCCGCATCAGGAAGCCGTTTCTGCCGCCACGCTTTCACCGCGTAGAGTTCCCGCGTCTCCTCGTCCCAAACAAAGCCTCCCGTCACCTCAGCGATGGCTGCCGCCAATTCATTGACGTGAGTGAGATAGGTCAAGTTGTCCGGTTTCACTTCAAACACATCGATCAATAAGACAGTCGCCGTATCTTGGAGAGCTTTCCGCTGCGCCTCTGTTAGTCCAAAGCCTTTATGTTGCAAATAGGTCTCGGAGGGCGGCGCGTATTCCTCACGTCCCACTTCCCGCAGCACCACATAGGTCCCTTTTTCCAGCTTCACTGAGTCGTCCCGATAAGTGATCCGGCCCTCGAATTGGGTTTTTACGATCTCCCGGGCTGCCTCAAAAGGCGGTTTCGAAGGCGCGGGCGCATAATAAATCCCGAACTGATAATAGATGCCCGTGGGCTTGACCTTGGGCGTATCCGCTTCCTTGGCCGGTTCCTGACCAACGGCCGCGGCTAGAGAAAGTAGCAAGAGACAGGGAATCACTCGGCTAAGCATGGTAGGCGGAGCCTATCGCAGCCAAGCGGGAAAGGCCAGAGCACGCTGCCGACGGAGTCCAACGCCCGGAACTCTCACGAGTTCCGCTACAAAGTGCCTGCTGCCGGCTCGGAGTGACTTAAAAGTGATGGTCAATAAAGGTAGAGCAACTGGTGTCAGTTCCTTCCCGGCTGCGGCGTCCTACGCACGGAACTCTCACGAGTTCCGCTACGAAAAGTGCCTGCTGCCGGCTCGGAGTCACTTAAAAGTGGTGGTCAATAAAGGTATAAAGGTAGAGCAACTGGTGTCAGTTCCTTCCCGGCTGCGGCGTCCTACGCACGGAACTCTCACGAGTTCCACTACGAAAAGTGCCTGCTGCCAGCTCGGATTGACTTAAAAGTGGTGGTCAAAAAGGTAGAGGAACTGGTCCAACGCACGGAACTCTCACGAGTTCCGCTACGAAGAGTGCCCACCACTTTTAGTCATACCCACAGCCCGCTGCCGGCTTGCACCCTCTGCCATCAAATGATCCAGTTCATCACCCCCACGTCCTCTAACCAACCCTATCACTCCACCCCTCCCCTTACTCCATGCGCTTGCTCGTGATCTTATGTCTAGCGGTCGCCCTTCTCCCGGCGACGGCTCAAGAAGAAGGGCTCTTTGCCGAATTCAAAACATCGATGGGCACCATGCGCGCTCAACTCGACCACGAACGCGTACCACTCACCGTGAGTCATTTCGTCGGCCTCGTGGAGGGGACTCAAGCAACGATCGATTTCACCAAGGGCGGTATTGGCCGCGGGGCTTATTTCGACGGACAAATCTTTCACCGTGTCATTGAAAACTTTATGATCCAGGGAGGCTCTCCGGATGGGCGGGGTGACGGTGGGCCCGGCTACTCGTTTCAAGACGAGTTCCACCCTGAACTCACTCACGAAGCCTTTGTGCTGTCCATGGCCAATAGCGGGCCGAGTAGCAATGGCAGTCAGTTCTTTATCACCGTCGCGCCTCAACCACACTTAAACAACCTTCACTCCGTCTTTGGCAAACTCACCGAGGGCATGGACGTGGCCACGGCGATCTCCAAGGTGGCAACCAATCCCGTGGATCGGCCGCTTGAGGACGTGATGTTAGAGTCGGTGACGATCGAGCGCATTGGCGAAGCGGCTGAACAATTCGACGCCACAGTCGAGGAACTTCCAAAGCCGCAGCACCCCAAAGTCGATTGGCGAATCGAGAATGGACGTTATTTCCTCGATCTCGCCTACCATGAAAACTCAGATTACCAGCTCTTCACCTCTGAAGATCTGGTCACCTGGACGGCAGATCGCATTGGGATCTTCGGTGGGGAGCCACCCGATCTTCCACTCGATGTGACGGACGTGGTCGAAGGACGCTCAGAGAGTTTCTTTCGCGTCGTGGAAGTCCGCTATCCAGTAGTCGTGTTTCCCCCGCCAAATGTGGTGGGCAAACGCTTGGACACCACGATCAAAGTGTTTGGGAGTAACCCTACCACTGATACCCCACTTGCCTATGAGTTTGCCACGCCGACGACCGGACGGGTGAATTTGCTGAATCGCGAATGGCTCAATTTTCAAACTTATCTCTACCGCATCGAAAGCCCCACGCGAGCAACGCTGGTCGTTCCGAGCGATCTCATCGTACCATTCGATCTCCCCCAGTTCCGGCTCGATTTCACTTCGGCCACCACGGGCACGTTCTTTGCCACGCTCCCTACCGCTTCGCCTCCCACGTCCATACGCGGGGTGTTCACGCTGAATGATCTCTAGATCGGTGCCAGTCATCGGATGCCTCGCTTGGCTCAGCACCGCTGGCTTGAGCGAGACTACCGAAACAGCTAAGCTGCAGCGCTATGCCCACAGCCATTTGCAAATGGGCACCAAGTTCGATCTGATCGTCTATGCCCATTCGGCCGAGGAAGCGGACCTCGCTTTCGTCAAGGCGACCAAACGATTGGGTGCGCTTGATTCCTCGATGAGCGACTACAAACGTGAGAGTGAGGTCAGCCGGCTCTCGCGATCATCGGGTCAGGGTGCATGGCGTACGGTCACCCCACCACTATGGCACGTGTTGGAAGCATCCCAGCGGCTATCCACCCTAACAAATGGCGCATTCGACATCACCGTAGGCCCGTTAACCAAACAATGGCGCATCACCAAGCGAACAAACAAACTGCCACTCGCCGACACGTTAAACCAAGCGCTCACTGCCACCGGCTATGAGAACTTGGAACTTGATCCGGATCGCCGCCGAGTGCGGCTGATACGACCGGGAATGCGGTTGGATCTCGGCGCCATCGCCAAAGGATTCGCTGTGGACGAAGCTCTCAAGGCCATTCAATCCACAGGCATCACCACAGCGTTAGTCAATGGAGGCGGCGATCTGCGTGCTGCGGGAACACCGCCCCATGCCGCCGGATGGAAATTGGCCATTCTCTCACAGAAAGCCCAGCAGGCACCATTGAACGAAGTGCTTCTAACCAACGTCGCCATGGCCACCTCGGGTGACCGCTTCAAGTCGCTGGAGATCGACGGCCGGATCTACAGCCACCTCATCGATCCGCAGACGGGTCTTGGGCTCCCTTTCCGAAGAACCGTCACCGTCCTGGCACCGGAAGGCATGCTTGCCGACGCCCTGGCCTCCGCCCTCTCTGTCATGAAGCCCGAGGACGCCAAAGCGCTGATGCGTGAACATTTCCCTGAAGCGGCCGCACTAATCATCACGCAGACCGCAAACTCTGCGGATGATATTAAAATCATCGGGCAAGCGGATCACCGGTTTACCAGAGCATTGGTTTCTGCGCTCTAACCACTGGTTCCCGGAAGCGCTTGAAAATCTCCTCCCATCACTCTAACAAAGATCGCATTATCGGATCATTAACTAATAAATACCTTAAGCCGCGCCAATGCTTGGCACGGCCCACCGTTCATCCCGGATCAACGCCATTCGCCTTTAGGCTGTTTCCCGCTGCGAATAGCGCTTACTTACCTCTTATCAAAACGACTACCGTTTTCCCTCACAAATTCCCTTAGGAGGCGCATGCCTCACTAAAACGACGATAACAACTCTTCTACAAATCTCTTACACGCTGTTGACTAAAATATGAAACGACGTATCGCCACTGCATGGCTCCTAGCGCTTGCACCTCTCGCTTGTCATGCTGAGCCTGAAGGAATCAATCCTACCCATGGCCTGGTCGGGCTACGGCCCTTGCCTCGGACGGCAGAACTAGATCACGGTCACAATCACGGTGGATCTTGGGCCGGCACGCTAACTTTTGAAGAGCAGAAAGGCAATTATCCCTTCGTCGCTGAGAATCTGGATATCGTCAAAGGTTGGCTGGACGGTGACTTTAAAACCAAGCGCGTCTTCTTTGAGCACTACTGGGGACTTAGCCAGGCTCGTGATGACCTTGATCCGGAAAAGAACCTGCTGATACAGACCATCCGTAATTGGGAGACAAAGGGAGCCCAAGTGGAGCACATACTGATATGCCGCGAATACGACCTTGCGATCCGTAGAGGACACAAAGACGCCAAGCCCGGTCCTTTCAAGGAAGATACTCGTATTCTGTTCGAGAAGGATATTGATGATATACGCATCATGTTTAAAAAAGCTCACAGGCAGAACCTCCTCAAACACGATCATTATAAACTGATTCAGATGGTTCAGGAACCGCTATTCTTTGCTACAGACAAGCGCTTCAAGCCAATCATGGATAAGTGTGACGGGATAGCCTACGAGTGTCACCAATTTAACCGGCATTGGCCGCTGGAAACAGGATGGGGAAAACCAGAAAAAGTTATTAAAGGTGCCAAGTGGACTCTCGAGCAGAACAAAGAATATATTTTTTATTACGGCCCCATACGGTGGAAAGGAAAAGTATACTACGAATTCATGGAACGGGACTGGCTTCAAAGATTCTGGAACGCTGGACTTCCGAAACATCACCCCAGGATGCACTACTACTTAAATACTTTCCCTCACGCCGATGGACGAGGGCGTCCCGTTGGACCAGAAACGGATCCCCACTCCATTCTCGGCTTCACGAAGTGGCTTATTCAGGAGATCAAAACGGCCCCCTCAGGGTGAATGTTATTCAGTGCTACGATGCGCGCAGCTCTGTGTGGCGCGAAGCGCAGAGTAGTCGAGTGCCGCCACAGCATCTTCGGACGAAGTAAGGATCATCGGGCAAGCGAATCACCGATTTACTAGAGCATTAGTTTCTTCGCGCTAATCGCTGGATCCCGGCAGCGCTTGAAATCTCCGCCCATTGCTCAGTGAATCGCTCTAACAAATAGCGTGTCGCTGGATCGATCTTCACCGTGAAAACCTCGCCGGCTTCCAATTCCACATCCCGGGGCCCTGACAAATCGCTGAACGCTGCACGATCACTTGGGACGGCCCAAGGTTCATCGCGGCTCAAGGCTACCTCTCTCCCATTCCTATCCCGAAGATTCAAGACCGATTTGTCTAACCAAAGTCCTGTCTCGATATCTGCTTCCCGTCTCGGCTCAAAGGCTCTCACGACAAACACACGCCCATCCGCCGCGATCTTGTGGCCAATCTGAACAATCTTGAACCGTTCGTGGCCGCCATCCCGAACATCAACCTGAAAATGATTCTCATCCACCTGAACGCGAAACGTTAGGCTCGCACGCGCGGGAGCCGGCCCTCGGAAACGCAGCTTCGTCCAAGAAGACGGTTTCTCATGAGCATCGTTAGGCGAGGTTCCCGCTGAGAATTCTTCCAAATTCGAATAGCCATCACCATCGGGATCGCCGCTACGAAGATGATCGTCCTGCACGTCCAACCCAAAGTGCTGAATCCATTGGAAAGGAATCGGCCCATGACCACACGCACCATCACCAGTCAATGCCTGCAATCGCCCGCCAACCTCAAGCACCGGACGCGATACCATCAAGCCGTCGCTCTCCCAAACCACTGGCCGCCCAAGATTGCGCGAAGCACGCTCCACCGCCGCCTGTTCTTGATCAAGAGCCTCCCAACTAAAAGACTCAGCGGACGCACTGGTCAAAGTGAAGGCTGCCAAAACGACTAACGAATGTAATGAAAGTTTTTCCATGGCTACTAAATTAGCGCTCCTCTCTTTGGAAGTCAAGACATTCACCCGAACCATCGCGATCAGGATGTCACAGAACTCGCCCGAACTTGCGAGGAGATGCCTCTTCAAGTAGCGTGAGCATCATGAGTTCGATCATTGACGTTCCCGAGGTCCGGGCAGCGGTGCAGCCTATGAGTGTGGCCTTTTACCACGAAGCGGGCCGTTTGGGCTGGCTCGATGAGAGCGTGGAACTACTTGAGGGTTATCCTGTTAAGAAGATGAGTAAATCGCCCCTTCACGAGTTTATTGGAGGTCGTTTGAGGCGGCTGATTCAGAAGGTTGTCCCTCAAAACTGTTTTGTAGCGAAAGAGCGCCCCCTGACCTGCTCTCACTCCGAGCCCGAGCCTGATCTCATGGTTGTCGAGGGCGAGGAGGACGATTTCTTTGATCACCATCCCACCACGGCAAAACTCTTGATCGAAGTGGCGATCAGCACGGTGGCGAAGGATCATCGCAAAGCCGCCATCTACGCCGAGGCTGGTGTCGACGAATACTGGCTGATCAATGGAGAAACGCCCAAGATCACCGTGCATCGTCGGCCATCTCCCAAGGGCTATTCGGAAATCACCGAATTTGAAGAAGACCAAACGGTCTCCTCCATGGAAGTCCCCGGCTTGAGTGTGACTGTGAGCGAACTATTCGCCCGGCCTTAGTTAACATCAGCGTTAGTTTTAGCGTTGCCACCAACGCTGACAACGTTCAACCAAAGGAGCTACTCGTCATGTCGATGCCTTCTATAATAGAGAAAGTGGCAGGGACGTTTTGGAGAGCCCCAGGTGGTCATGTGAAGGGACGTCCCCTCCGTCGGACCGCTCCCTAACCTAACTAAACGTTAACCAACGCGCCCTCAGTCGGACGGCTGGGAGAGCCATTCCTGCCCAATCCATGGGATCGACTGGCAGTGACGTTTGTCCCAAATCTCCGGCGCCCCCAGGAACGAGGTCCTTGCCACCCTCAAGAAACCTACCAGAGTCGAATCAACCCGCGATTCGCGCCGCCGAAGCTTCGGCCAGCTGTTCCAGGACTTTCTCTGTTGTCTCCCAGGAAATGCATTTATCAGTGATGCTCTGACCATAGATAAGTTCCTGTCCTTCAACGACTTTCTGATTTCCTTCCTCGAGGTGACTCTCGATCATGACACCGCGGATGTTTTTCTCCCCAGCCTTGAGTTGCGCGGCGAGATCTTCGGCGACAGCTGGCTGGTTGCGGTGGTCTTTCTTGCTGTTCCCATGACTGCAATCAACCATGACGCCTGGGTTCAAGCCAGCGTCCTCCAGTTGGCTGGCCACTCGTTTGACGGACTCCGAGTCGTAGTTGGTGCCTTTGCTTGAGCCGCGAAGAATCACGTGGCAGGCATCGTTGCCTTTCGTTTTCACAATAGCGGACACGCCTTGCTTGGTCACGGAGAGAAAACAATGCTCTCCCTTTGCGGCACCGATGGCGTCGATAGCGATCTTGATGTTGCCATCCGTGCCGTTCTTGAAACCGACCGGCATGGAGAGACCGGACGCCAGTTCGCGATGAATCTGGCTCTCCGTCGTCCGGGCGCCAATGGCTCCCCAAGTCACCAAGTCGGCCACATACTGAGGGCTAATGGTGTCTAGAAACTCGGTGCCTGCCGCAATCTCCCTCTCCGCGAGATCCAACAACAACGTGCGCGCAAGACGCAGACCACGATTGATATCAAACGTCTCATCCAGACCCGGATCATTGATGTAGCCCTTCCAGCCGACCGTTGTCCGGGGCTTTTCGAAATACACCCGCATGACGATATGGAGGCTATCCCGGTATTTGGCAATTTCCTTGGAGAGACGGCCGGCATACTCCAAGGCTTGTTCACTAGCGTGAATCGAGCAGGGTCCCACCACCACCAGGAGCCGGTCGTCGTCGCCCTTCAGGATCGCCTCGGTCTCCGCGCGGGAACGGTGAACAAAGGCCTTGTTTTCAGCTGAGGCCTCCAGCTCTTGCATAAGAATGACGGGTGCGATCAAGGATTGGATAGAAGCGATGCGAAGATCGTCGGTCTCAGGGGTGGTCATGACTCTGGATTGAAGCGCCCCTATGCGATGATCCGTATCCGATCGCAAGGCCGAATCGAGATGGGGAAAATCGGGGCACCTCTGAGAATTATTCTGGCCGCAGGGATTATTAAAACAGCCATCGACTATGAACGCGTGGCTTAGCTTTGCCGGATAAACAAGAAGGCCACCCACGAAACCGTGGGTGGCCTTGTCAACCCTTGCAATCGTTACAACCCCCAAAGCCTACCGTCCAGGCATCCACCGAAGGAAGACGCCCGGGGAAATGAGGAGCCTCGGTGCCCAGGGGAAGAGCACGCTCGGCGTTGAAACCATTCGCTCGAAGTGCGGAATGTGCAAGCCATTCCTCAACTCGAGCGCTTCTTGAAAACCCCGCTTTCCCAGAAGCATCGCGAAGGAAGTTTCGTTTCGTGGTCTTGCCTTCGCGGGCGGAAAACGGCACCGATTGGCTTCGTCATGATGATCGACCTCTCCCCGGACCTACTTGGCCATTTCTCGCCGAATGGACCGGGATTCGATTCGTTGATGGCGGTCGAGGGGAAGACCTACCGGGAGGTGCGCCACCGGCGGACCGTGGCTTTCGAACGCGGCGGCCGACGCTATTTCATCAAGATCCACGACCACATTCCCTGGTTCACCCTGCTCAAATGTCTGTTTCAGGGTCAGCCTTGGGCGTGGGGCGCCCGGCCGGAATGGCTTGGCATCGAAGCCCTTCAGAAGGCAGGCATCCGGACCATGACCCTGGCTGGGAAAGGGGAGCGCGGCTGGCCGGCCGGCCGCTCGGGATCTTTTGTCATCACCGACGCTTTAGAGGGGATGATCAGCCTGGAAACGCTCCTCGACCAGCAAGATCGCGTGAACCCTGACCAGCGCGCCCGGATCAAACGCCACCTCATCGAGCGTCTCGGGCTGATGGCCCGAAAAATGCACGAAGCCGGCATCAATCATCGCGACTTTTATCTCTGCCATTTTCTGGTGGCGGACTGCGAGTGGTCGGAATGGCAACCCACTGAACCGCTCGAACTTTACCTCATCGATCTGCATCGCGTTCAAGTGCGAGCCCACGGTACGCCCCGGCGCTGGCGGGTGAAAGATTTGGGCGCGTTGATGTACTCCGCCTTTGAGTCCGACATCTCCGTCGCGGACGCCATGCGCTTCATCCGCGCGTATTTAGGAGGCGGCGCGGATTGGAAGATGCGTTACCGCGACCAACGCAAATTCTGGTTCCGGGTCGTTTCCCGCGCGCTCGGCTTCCAACGCGAGTGGAGCCTACGCTATGCCAAGGCCAATCGTGCGTAACGATCACTTGCAGAGTGTCTAAGCTACTGTTAGATCTCCGGCATGAATCATGGAGGTGTTTTGATAGTGCTCATCCTATTGGGCTGTGGCTCGATGGGTTGGACGCAAGAGATGCGGGTATGGACCGATAAGAAAGGACGTCAAATCACCGCCGCCATTGAGGAAGTCGTCGAAGGCAAGGTACACATTCGCAAACAGAATGGACAAAGGTCTGTGCTGACCACAGATACGTTGTCCCAGGCTGATCGCCGCTACCTCAACCGGTATCTTGCTCAACAGCGCCGTAAGGAAGCTCAGGATCTTGGACGTCATCTGCTCAAACCCGAGTCCTGGACAGCTGCCCGATTGCCTGGGCTCTGGCGTGAATCCAGTCGTACCGAACAGGAAATTATTCGCCAGACGGCCCGCAAGATTCCTGTCTTTGGCGAATATGCTAATGTTCTCGCTTACTACAGGCAAGACAAGTTGTGCGAGATTCTCGTGACCTACTTAGAAGAGGGAAACTTCGTCGGCTACCGAGGCGACGGCCCTGTGGATCCTGACAAGGAACGCGAAAGGCTTCGGCAGGAACTAGTGGAACGCCGAAAGAAGGCTTTTCGAGAACGATTTGCATTTCTTGCTGACAAACTTCCGGAGACACTAACAAAATTGACAGAATCGGAAGGACGCCGGACTCGAGTAGGAAAAGGCGACCTTCGAAAACGGGTGATTCAATTTCAAACCGAAGCATTGGTGCTGAATCTCGACTTACAACAGAATCACCTCATCGCACTACGCGTGCTCCCAGCAGAAGATTTTGACCATCGGATGCGGACCGCCGGCAACAAGAGCGGCGGACGCCATCGTGCCGTCAAAGAAAACGTCAAGGTCTCAAAAAATGGTGATCACAAGATTACCAACATACCCATGATCGAGCAAGGTTCACGCGGCTACTGCGCCGTGGGAACCCTCACCATGATCATGCGCTACTATGGTATCAACGCAGACATCGATGCCATGGCAGCGGCCGCCGGTTACAAAGAAGGAGCCCCCGACGGCTCCATAATAACGATCTACAAAAGTGCGGCTCAGATCGGGAAGCTTCGGTATAACGACGAGAATACGGTGAATCTACGAAAGATTCAAAAGGCCATCGATCGCGGCCAGCCTGTTCTTGTTTGGCGTCATTTTTCGAGAACTCGCGATGCCTATCATAGCAGCATGACCTCGAAGATTCTCATCAACCCTAAGATCAAACTCCCTAAACCAGATCGGGAAGAGCGACAGAAATGGCCGACGACGAGTGACTGGGGCCACGCTTCACTCATCACGGGCTACAACAAGAAGCGCGGCGAAATTCTGTTCTCGGAGAGTTGGACGCGGCAATACACCCACCGTCGCATGCGTGAAGAAGAATTTGAGGCAACCACCTATCATTTGTTCTATTTCACGCCTTGACTAACAAACGATCGAAGCTCCAATTAGAACAACGACGTGTAAACCCACGCCGCCGCCGCCCCCCCTAACAAAGGGCCCACAACCGGGAGCCACGCATAATCCCATCGCGAACTGCCCTTTCCGGAAATGGGGAGAATCGCGTGCGCAATCCGCGGACCCAAGTCACGCGCTGGATTGATGGCGTAGCCCGTGGTGCTCCCCAGGCAGATCCCTATCGATGTCACCAAACCGCCCACGACCAACGGCTTCAGCCCTTTAGCGAAATCGTTATCGGCGAAAGCCAAGAGGCCAAAGATCAACATGAACGTTCCGAAAAACTCGCTGAATAGATTTGCAGGTGTGTGAGGAATGGCCGGACTGGTGGAAAAGACACCCAACTTCGTCCCCGGATCCTCGGTCTGAGACCAGTGCGGGAAATAATGAAAGAAGACCAGACACGCGCCCGCGATCGCTCCTAACAATTGCGCACCCATATAGCCGGGAACCTGCGCCCAATCAAAAGAGCCCTCCACTGCCAGACCCAAGGTCACCGCAGGATTGATGTGCGCCCCGCTGAATCGATCCACGACGAATATGGCCAAAGCAACTGCCATGCCCCAACCGATCACGCCCAAGAGCCACCCAGTGCCCTTTGCGTAAGCTCCCTGCAACGATCCCGCCGCATTCACGCCGCAGCCCATGGTGATCAAGATCGCCGTTCCTATGAATTCAGCCAGATAAGCGTTCATAACCGCTCACGCTGTCAGAATATCTGGGGAGATAACAAGCGCGATCTCGAAACAAAGTAGGGCAGGAAGCAAAAGCGCTAATCACGCTCCGGCCGGTAGTGCGCGCCCCGGCCTTTGCCGCGTCGCGATGCTAGTCCGCGCTCAACAAGTTCGGCAAACTTGCCCTTAATCGTGTTTCTATTGGCATCGAGAGCCGCGGCCGCTTGCGATACCGATAGATGACCTTGCTTTCGAAGTTCCGTAAGAACTTCGAAAGCAAGCGGCGAAAGTTCTTTGGGGACCGCATCTTGATCTAAATGGTCATTA
The DNA here is from genome assembly GCA_965224685.1 of Verrucomicrobiales bacterium. Classification (GTDB taxonomy): domain Bacteria; phylum Verrucomicrobiota; class Verrucomicrobiia; order Verrucomicrobiales; family DEV007; genus CBDDAB01. The sequence goes on from CBDDAB010000016.1 coordinate 704,419, forward strand.
GTATAAATCGCTAACCGATCTCTTAAGCTATTAACTTGCGCGGTGAGTGCCCTAAGAAAGAAGTTGAGCCAAGGCTCCCAGTTGGCAGATCTTTCCGCAAAGGAAGCTTGGGTCCGCCGCAATGCCAGGTAATAGGCTTCTTTGCTATGCTCAATAACATTTTCTAGAGAGCTGTAGGCGGCGTAAGTATAGCCTTCGCGCAGAAGTTGCAGATAAGTCAGAACGCGAGACAGCCGGCCATTGCCGTCTTGGAAAGGATGGATAGCGAGAAAGACGACATTGAAGACGCCAATACGAAGGAGCGGGTTGAGAATGGCGCTGGTTTCTTCCTGGCGATACCAGTCTAGCAATTGTTGCATGAGTTGGGGCGTCTCAAAGGGCGAGGCTGTTTCAAAAATGACGCCCACCTCTTTACCCTCGGCGTCAAAAGCTGAAACATGGTTCGGCAAGGTTTTCCAATGACCTCGATGGCGTTCGTCCTTGCTGCTGTACCGAAGCAAGTCGCGATGAAGTTGGAACAAGATTCCCTCAGAAAAATCCAGGTCTTTCCATGCAGACTGCACCATCTCCATCACGTAGGCATATCCGGCGACCTCTTGTTCATCCCGCGATTGGAAGGATTCGAGTTCAAGATTTCCTAGCAAAGCCTCCACTTCTTGGTCACTGAGCTTGGCTCCTTCAATCCGCGTCGATGACCCAACGCTCTCGATCGTGGCAACACGCCGAAGCGAGGTCAGAGCATCGATTCCCAAACTCTCCTTCGTCCGCCACTCGCCCTTGAATTCTTCAATGGCCGAAATCGCTCGAACATAGTCGTTGGTCAGCAGAATCTCTGGCGGCAATGGCAGTCGCATCGCCAAATGCTACCTCCATTTATATCCAATTGCATCCGTTTATATCCAATTACATCCATTTCTTATCACCAATCCACCTCATCCAGTGCCGCATCCACCACCGCTGCCAACTCCTTGTTCCAGTCCTCAGGCTGCTTCGCACGCCGGTTGCACAGGACGGCGTAACAGACGCGGTCTTTGCGTTGGGCGGAGATGGTGGTGGTGCCGGGCATGGATCCGTGGAAGCGATAGTGATAGTTCCCGCCTTGCTTGGGTTCGCCGCTGATCCAGTAAGTCTCGAGAAAACGGCAGAGATCGGCCGCTGAACAGACCAGCCCACCGGCGCCGTAAGAAGGTTCGATCCGAAAGGGCATGACTCGAGGTTTGTCATCGTACTCAGGATGAAAGTGATACCAGATCTCGCCTAACGCCCGCTCTTTCAGCTCCGTCTTGCCGACTGTTAGAGTCGTCATCTTTGCCTCATCAGCGATCGTCTCGTTCAAATACATTTCAAAAGATTGTTCACTAACAGTCTCCACCGCCTTGGCGAGTAAGTTGTAGCCAAAGTTCGAATAGGAATCCTTGCTACCGGGATCGAAATCAAGCGGCTTCTCTAACATCCAGGCAATCATGGGATCCAGCGTGATCTTTTCTAAACGAATGTTCTCATCGTCCGCAATGGTGGGTAGTTTGAAAACCGGATCTCCTGAAGCATCCCGATCAAAACCACCTTCGTGTTTCAAAAGATGTTCAATGGTGATCTGTTTCCAACGATCATCGAGGTCTCTCGGGGCTTGGTCACCAAGCTTCAACACATCAAAGATCTTATCCTCCAGCCTAAGCTTACCATCGCGGATCGCCGTTTTCACCGCAGCGGCAGTAATAGGCTTGGAAATGGACGCCAAGCGCATACTCGTTTCGACGGCGAGTGGCTCTTGCAGTTTCGCGTCTTGAAATCCAAAGGCGCGTTCATAGAGAATCTTGCCGTCCAAACTGATAGCGGCCGTCACCGCGCCAATGCCTTTCGCCACCATGAAATCGAGGATGGCGTCGTCAATGCCATCGTACTTCTTTCGCGAAGTTCCCGTGACAGGAATCTGCTCACGATTTCTCCAGCGCAAGTCTTTGAAACGGTCCGCTTTGACTTGCGTTAGGCTCTTCTTCCCAGACTTCTCCGCCTGCCATTGAGCCACGTAAGTCTGGTCCGCCTCGCTGAGCTTGGAAAGTGCTAGGGCAAAGCGTTTGCCATCTTTTTCACGACGAAGTGTCACCTGTTCGTCTTGAACAGAAATCAACGTCGCTTCCAGTTCGCGGCCGGAACCGGCCTCCGTCCAAGTGCGCGTGTCAGCGAAAGCAAAGGAGCTAAGCAGTGTCCCAACGGCAATACATTTCCAAATCAGCCTCATGGAGAAAGGCTAACCCGAATTGAGTCGAGGGCTAGACACAATTGGACCCATGTTCATTGGGTGAAATGGGCTGGACCACGAGGGAAGATCATTGCCCCGCGGACGAAGAACCGCAAGAATCAGCCAGAATGATCACTCGCCTCTTTCTCACCGGGCTCACTCTAACAGTCTATGCCACCGCAGGACCTCTTCCCCGAAGCCATCCAGAAGCGCAAGGCGTGTCGTCCGAATCATTGTCTGCATTCATTGCGGCAGCCAATGAATGGGACGCGATTCATAGTTTCATGTGTGTGCGTCATGGCCATGTCATCGCGGAAGCGTGGTGGGCACCATTTGAATCGCAAGCGCGTCACAAGTTGTATTCGTTGAGCAAGAGTTTCGCTTCGACCGCTGTGGGCATCGCCATCGCGGAGGGCAAACTGACCTTGCATGATCCTGTCATCGATTTCTTTCCTGACGAAGTGCCGGAAGATCCTAGCTACAACCTCAAGAGCATGCGGGTGCGCGACCTGCTTTCCATGTCCACAGGACAAATTGGAAGCGATCTCAAGGAATTCACCTTCGACTCGGAAGAAAGCCTAACCAAAGCGTTTCTCGCTTTGCCAGTGGAGCACAAGCCGGGAACGCATTTTCTCTACAACACTCCGGCCACCTTCATGTGTTCGGCCATCGTGCAGAAAGTCACGGGCGAGACCTTGCTCGACTATCTCGGGCCACGTCTTTTCGAACCACTTGGCATTGAAGAACCGGCCTGGGAAAGTTCAGCACAAGGCATCTCGTTAGGCGGTTATGGCCTGAGTGTGAGGACGGAAGACATCGCCAAACTTGGGCAGCTCTATCTCCAGGGTGGTGAGTGGGAAGGCAAGCGCCTGCTTACCAAAGAATGGGTGGAAGCGGCGACGTCCAAACAGACCTCGAACGGAAGCGATCCGGAAAATGATTGGGATCAAGGTTATGGTTTTCAATTCTGGCGCTGCCGCCACGGCGCCTATCGCGGCGATGGCGCCTTCGGCCAATTCTGTGTGGTGATGCCAGAGCAAGACGCCGTCATTGCCATCACCTCGGGCACAGGGAATATGGGAGGCGTCTTGGAACTGATCTGGAAACACCTTCTTCCGGCCATGGCGCCCGTCGCCCTAGACGCCAATCCCCACGCCCATCAAAAACTCCTGAAGCAGGGCGAGAATCTAACATTGCCCACACCAGACGGCGAACCGGATAGTCCCTCGCGCGTCGAGATCGAAGGGAATCGCTACACCTTCATGGAAAACGAACCCGGCTTGCAAGAACTCCGCTTGAACCGGGAAGGCACCGCCTGGTTTGTCGATCTCAAATTAGAAGACCAAGAACATTCTCTCCAGTTCGGTAGCGGCAAATGGATCAAGTCGCGCACCAGCTTTGGTCCCAAGTTTATTTCCCGCGGACTGAATCGCGAAATCGAACCCATCGCCGCCAGCGCCGCTTGGAGCGATGCTTCCAGCTTTGTGGGCAAAATCTGGTACACGGAGACTCCCTATGCACTCACGCTAACGCTGCGCTTTGATGAGGACTCCGTCAGGGTCGAGCCGGAATGGAATGTCGCCTTTGGGCGCAAGCGATTGAACACTTTGGTGGGGAAGTTAGTGGAGTAAGCGTTGACTCCAGCAGCGAACTTCCAAGATAGGGGCCATCATCTTTCATAATCCGCTCATGGCCTTTCTTGGTGATTATGTTGGAGTCCAGGCTTTAGGCTGAGAACACTTCTCATGTTGATTCCTAACATTCAATGACTCCGCCAGGATTTTCCGGATTGGTAAGCGTCGAGGCATTGGTTGAGATTTGTGGCCAAGGCACTCATCCCCGTTGCGCGAGCCAGTTGTCTTGCTTTAACAGCCGTCTGAACGGCGTTGTCAAAATCGCCCGCGCTGGCTTGTGCGGCGCCCAGGGTATTTAGGACATGAGGATCCTGAAACCTTGAAAGATCACCTAACTGATTGGCCAAGGCGAGGGCACGTTTGGGATTTCGCACCGATGCTTCCGGATGCGTGGCGAGCGTCCAGGCGAGTTGGTTCGTCACTTGATGATTGTCAGGGTTGCGGGTGAGGATGGATTCGTAGATCTGGATCCCTTCTTTCGCTTGGCCGTTGGCGATCAACGCACTGGCGAGAAGCTCTTCGTTTCCAGAATGCTTGAAATAGGTGACCGCTTGCGTGGGTTGACCGATCTGCAAATGAGCCCGGCCGAGATCGAGCCAGATTGACGAATCGGACTCGGCCAGCTTTGCGGCGACATCGAAACGCGTTCGCGCTTGTTCTTTATCACCCGTACGCCAAAGCGCGACTGCGAGTGGGACATGTATCTTGGTGTTCTCGGGCGCGAGTTGGAGGACTTTCTTATACGCAGAAGCGGCAGCTTTCCAGTTGGACCGTGCTTGCTCCAAAGTGCCCAAGTAATAGTGTTCTCTGAGACTAGCGTTACCTGAATCCAAATGGGCGCGAATCGATTCGCGAGCGTCGTCAAGGTAGCCGCCGGCTTGGTAGGCTTGCGCAAACGCCAACGGTGTTAGGGTAAAAAGCTCCACGCCGTTTCGGCCTGCGAAGGGAAAGGACGCGGACTCGATCACCTTGGAAGAAGCCTCGATCAGATCGATATCCTCAAGCAACTGCTTCACGGTCACGGGTCCTTTGTAGACCACGGCAACCTTTCCACTAGGATCAACGAGAAAACTTGATGGCAAGGCAAGCGGACGCTGATGGGCGACGATTTGGTGATGCAAGAGCGTGAGGGTTTGAACGCCCTTGGCATCGAGCAGACCAGTTCCGAATGGATACTTCTCCTTCCTAACAAGTTCCTTGACCGCAGTAAGATCCGGCCTGGAACCATCGTCGGTGACAGGATCCGAACTAAGGGCAAGGATCTTGAGTTTTCTTTCGGTGAGAGCCTTATGTTCTTGAGCAAATGCCTTGAGTTCCTTGACACATGGCGCACACCAGCTGGCCCAGAGATTGATCAAAGTAGGCCCTTCAGTCTGAGGCTCAATGGTTCGCAAGTCCCCTTTGAAATCGACGAAGCGGATCTCCGGCAATTCTTTGCGATATATCAACACGTGCCGGACCTTGTCGGGCGACTCTTGCGAAGTAGGGATCGACGCTTGGAGTGCAGTCGTTGGCTTCGGTGTTTGTGCTAGCATCGCCATACCCGTGCCTTGTTTGAGGGCGAAGCGACGATCTTGGGGTTCTAACGAAAACGATTCCGCATCCGCCGCCCCCGGCCAAAGAACGGAAACCGAGTCAACCTCCTCACCCTCTTCCAAGCCCACATGAAGGGCCTTGGTCGATTGACTTAAAAAGCTGTCACCGGCGCGCACTGTCTGTGTGAGCACGCGATCCTTCGATGTGCGGGCGGTGAGACGTGCACCGATGGCATCGCGATTGCAGGTGGCACCTTTTAATTCAAACGTTAGGGCATTCGGCTGATTCGAAACATCATTACGCAGAAAGCGGATGCGTGGACCATTGCGTTGTGTGAGCCAGAGATCGAGGTCACCATCGCCATCCCAATCGGACACCGCCAATCCACGGCCGTCGTCAATGAGATCGAGACCTGTAGCACCTGACACCTTTGCAAAGGGGCCCTTCTTCACATTCAAGAAACCACAGTGCCGTTCGCGTCCACTGAAGGAACGGCCACGGGTGATCATGGTGCTCAGGGCATCCCAGTTGGCGAAGTAATCCTTCGCTTGATCAAGAGCGATGGCCTCCGTCGGGGAATGCGCCACGACCTGGCGCCAGTAGAAACTTCACAAGTCGCCCGTGTCTTCAGGCTGGGTGATGAATCCGTTAGCGACCACGAGATCTTGCCAACCATCGCTGTTCCAATCGACGAAACGCGATCCCCATGCCCAGCGTCCCATGGTCACGCCCATGGATTCACTGACATCTTCAAACGTGCCGTCGCCTCGATTGCGAAAGAGGGAATTGCCGCGAGCGTGGCGCCGCATGGCTTCCAACGTAGCCGTATCGGCGCTTGTCTGAAATTGCCGTTGAAAGGCAACGCGATTCCCCGCCGACGACCACATATTACTAACATAGAGGTCGGTGCGGCCATCGAGATCGTAGTCGCCCCACGAAACAGACATGCCTGCGGAAATGTCTTCGACCCCTGCCACTTTCGCCACGTCAGTGAAGGTGTGAGAACCATCGTCACTTCGATCGTTGCGATAGAGATTGTTGCGTCCGTAATCGTTGGCCACATACAAATCAAGATCGCCGTCGTTGTCGTAGTCTTCCCAAGAAGCGGCGAAACTGAATCGGCGGTTGTTTGCATCGAGCCCTGTTTCCAACGTGGCATTGGTGAATTTCCACTCGCGGTCATTGCGTAAGAGAACGTTGCGGCCGCCGTTGTTGGCATCGTGATAGGGCATGGGCCGCCCCAGCACGGTAGAAGTAATGCTCGCGCGGCGCTTGGAATAGCACGTCGCATACAGATCGAGGTCACCATCCAGATCGAAATCAGCGGCGCTCAAACTCATGGGGGCGGCTTCAGGAATGAGATCACTGGCTTTAACGGTGAAGGTGCCGCGGCCGTCATTGGCCATGATAATCACACCTAACGTCGTGGCGATCGCCAAATCCTGGTCGTCGTCATTGTCGAGATCCACGAACAAGGCAGACTGCGTCTGAATCCGCCAGTCCACACCGGCGAAGGAAGACGCGTCAAAGACCGTGCCGTCCGGCTTGTGGATGAATAACCGATTCGGTAAGCCACCAGGCTGGCAAACATACACGTCATCGAGACCATCACCGTTCGCGTCACCGATGGCGATGCCTTCCCAACCGGAGACATTGATCCCGAAAGCAGCCTCGATCCGTTTCACCCAGTGATCGATGTCATAGGCAAGCTGATCTTCGTAGGCAGGCACCTCATTGAAGACAGCTTCGGTGCAGTCATTGAAAGCGAGGGTATTGGGGGCGGACTTTGCTAGACTCGATTCGTAAGATTCCACGCGAATCGACTGCAGGCGCGGGGGCCCACCTAACACCCACCCACATCTCCAGGTGGCCGATTCCTGCAAGCGCCCTTTTGAAGTTCGGCCCGACCAAGAAGCAGCGATCTTCGTCGTCGCGCCATCCGCGGTCATTTGGACATCGAAGATCTTGAACTCCAGTGTTAACGTTTCCCTCTCATAACCCGTTATCAACCCGCGCAGCAACTGCGGGTCCTTTTCTAGCGGTCCGTTAGGTATCCCGCGCTGGATGAGAAACTGTTGGTCGTCAAAGACCGTCTGCAGGGGATCAGGGCGAAGGGCGCCGATCGCGACTGGTTGAGCAAACAAACTTGAAACCGGTTCGGAATCGCCCTTGAGAAAAGCTTTGAGTTGGTGCAGCTGCTCCGTCGCCGCCTCGTGAAACTGCTCGGTCGGCCAAGCGTCCTCGTTGGTTTCCCATTCCAGGCCAATCGCTTCGAACGCGATCTCCGCCTTCCTCACGGCAGGTTCTTGGTGAGCGTTGGTTAGCGGCGATTCCGGCTGATCGGAAGGACCGCAACTGGCCAAAGCGACGCACAAGACGCTTGCCAAGAGAAGGCAGGAACGTGCTCGCGATAACGGATGGACGGCTGTTATGTTAAAAGGATTGATGACCTCACCATGACGAAAGAATCCTTGAAACGTAAGCTGAAAATCCAGTATGGGCCGCATCTCGTTTGGCTTGGTGTGTTTGCGAGTGTCATGGAGTCGCAGGGTCAGGAACCTTTCCCCTTCCCCGAGGATGTGATGAAGCCAAGCTGGATAGAAGCGCGCCAGCAGCTTCAGTTAGCGAGCGCGGCGCGTTTCCAAGTGTATCACGATTTCCAATTCACCGATCAGGTGGAAGCAAGTGGCATCACTTTTGAAAACCGGATCGTTGACGACGCGGGGAAGTTTCACAAAGCGGTCCACTACGATCACGGAAACGGTCTCGCCATCGCGGACGTGGATGGCGATGGATTGATTGATGCGTATTTCACCACTCAGTTAGGGTCCAATGAACTGTGGCGCAATGTAGGCAAGGGGAAATTCGTTAGTCTAACCACACCAGCCATCGCTCTTGAAGAAAAAGTAAGCGTCACGGCCTCGTTTGCCGACACCGACAACGATGGTGATCCCGATTTATTCGTCACCACGGTGCGAGGGGGCAATCATTTCTTTGAGAACGATGGTTCTGGCAGATTCACCGAACGGACAGAAGCGTCCGGTTTAGGGCATCGCGGCCACTCATCAAGTGGCGTTTTCTTTGACTATGACCAAGACGGCTTGCTCGACCTCTTTGTTTGCAACGTCGGTGTTTACACGAAGAAAGCTGAAACGGGACGAGGTGGTTATTATGTGGGGGTGGACGACGCCTTTGCCGGCCACTTGAAGCCGGATGAACGCAACGAACGCAGCCTGCTCTACCGGAATCTCGGCGCCAACCGGTTCCAAGAAGTATCGGCGAAGCTAGGCTTGAATGATGTGAGTTGGACCGGCGACGCCACTCCCATTGATGCCAACCGCGATGGGTGGACGGATCTCTACGTCCTTAATATGCAGGGACCGGACGAGTATTATGAAAACGTTAAAGGAAAGGCGTTCAAACGCCGAAGCCGCGAGATGTTTCCCAAGACCTCATGGGGCGCGATGGGCGCGAAAGTCTTTGATTACAACAATGATCTGCTGATGGACTTGTTTATCACGGACATGCATTCCGACATGAGCGAGCAGCAAAGTCCCAATCAAGAGAAGCTCAAGTCAACGATGCGGTGGTCGGAATCGATGGTTGGTCGCAAGAGTGATAGTGTGTTTGGAAACACCTTCTTTCGCGGCCAAGCCGACGGCACTTTCATCGAAATCTCCGACAAGATCGGCGTCGAGAACTACTGGCCATGGGGGCTTTCGACCGGCGATTTCAATGCTGATGGCTGGGAAGACGTGTTCATCACCGCGAGCATGAACTTTCCCTTTCGCTACGGTGTGAACAGTCTTCTGCTCAACAACCAAGGCGAGACGTTTCTCGATAGCGAATTCATTCTCGGGGTAGAACCCAGAAAGAAAGGGCGCACGGCCAAGCCCTGGTTCGCGCTCGATCCCACGGGCGAAGACAAGGAGCACGCCTTGGTCAAAGAACACAACCTCACCAAACCCGTGGAGGTGTGGGCGGCTTTGGGATCGCGCAGTTCGGCGGTATTCGATATCGATAACGACGGCGATCTCGATATTCTAACAAACGAATTCAATGACAGCCCGATGATGCTGCTAAGCGATCTTTCTGCTAAGAAACCTGTTCGTTTCCTCAAAGTGAAGCTTCGCGGAACGCGCTCCAACCGCGACGGTTTGGGGGCCGTGGTGACCGTGAAATGTGGAGATAAGACTTACGCTAAAGGGAACGATGGCGTTTCCGGATACCTCTCTCACAGTGTGTGGCCTCTTTACTTCGGGCTTGGTGAGGGTGGAAAAGCAACTGTAGAGATTCTCTGGCCATCCGGCGCTAAGCAACGGATGGATGCGCCTGAGGGCGGCGGATTGATTGAGATCGTCGAGCCGAATCCCTAAGGCGTTGACAGTCGGCGCCAGAATCTTCATAACTTTTCCAGTTCGCACTGCGCCCCACATGTGCGTATTCACTCAAACCCTACCAACCGAATGAAATTCCGTTTTTTAACTAAAGCGCTATGCGCATTTACCCTAGCATCGTTCCCGACAGCTCTCGTTGCGGAAACGATGGTTCTCAATGCGGATGACGGCAATGGCAGAATTGTCAAAATCACCAGCCCGGATCAGGTTCATCTCGATCCCGATTCCGTGATCGTCGCGATCGACGTGTTTGGCGATGAAGACCGCGAGGTCAATGGCGTCCTGTTTCAAACCGACAAGACCGATGACAACACCGTTGGCAAAGTCGAGCGCGACGGTGTGACCGTCGATCTCACCTCTACGCACTTTATCGATGGCTGGGCCGCCGCGCCGGCGTTCAACGGCGGTGACGGCAATTCCGCGGAGAATCTCGCCGCGATGATGGAGGACATTCGCTGGTCCCAAGCCCCAAATCCTCTCACCATGGATGTGTCCGGGCTAGACGCCGGCGGCCTCTATGAAATCCAGATCCTGGTCAACGAAGGTGCCGACCGAGATCGTCACTGGGACATTGGGGTAAACGATGTGTTAGTGGTAGACGACTTCACGTCGGAAGGTACGAATGAGGACCCCGACGTCTATGATAGTGACAACTCGTTTGTCTATGTGGGTGAGTTTGAGGCCAGTCCCGATGGTGAGCTGAACGTCGTCATGCAACAGCACATCGGCGGGCAAGACCAGATGGGCGCTGATAACAATCCGATCCTCCAAGCGTTCATCGTCCACGCACTCAATACGAGTGATGACAATCCTAACGTTCTCGCAGGAAGCCGTCTCAAGTTTGGACAGGTGGCAGCTGGAGAGGCGACGGTGCGAGATCTTCGCATTCGCAATACGGGCCCCACGGCGGAACTGGTCATTTCCAATGCCGAAATCACCGGGCCGGACGCCGCGCATTTCTCAGTCGTCAATGACTTCCCGGTAAACATTCCACCCGATACCAAAGTAGATGGTGATCCTGAACCGAAGGGCGTTCTTCAAGTAAGTTTTGATTCCATGGGGCGCGCAGGTGCCTTCCTCGCCGACTTGGTGATCTCTAGCAATGATGAAACGGAGGCGACACAGACGGTGGCTTTATCGGCAAGCGTGATCAATCGGTTGGGGCCTCAAAGTCATCTTAAGCTCGATGAATCGGCGGGATCAGCCGAAGTCCTCGACAGCTCGGGCAACGAGAATAACGGTGTCGTTCTGGCACCTGCTGGAGCGGCTGATTTGGGACAAGATCCCGGTCTCGCTAGTGGGACAGGTGTTAAGGTTTCCGGTGGCGGGGAGATCGCTATCGAAGGAGGAAATATCGAAACGCTAGACAACTTCTCGATTTCTCTCTGGTTGCAATTGGATAGCGTGGGCGCTGGACCGGGCACCGTCTTTGCCAAAGGCAATGTGGACACACCGGCTTTCGCGCTTCTCACTGTCGGCACATCGTTAGGTTGGTTGCCGGAAGAAGCCGGTGAAAACCCCGAGTTTCTCGCCAACGAGGCCTTAACAGAAGGAGAGAAACACCACATCGCCGTCGTGCATGACAACACGGCTGGTGCTCGCAGCGTGACCATTTACGTCGATGGCACTGCCGTAGCGATGCAAGAAGATCCCATATCGATCAACGACGACAGCAGTCTTGGATTCCAATTCGGTTCTTACAATGGCGGTCTACCGCTCGATGCTCAATTCGATGATATTCAGGTCTACGATCGCGCGATTGACGCTGACGAGATTGCCCAACTGATTGCCAATGCCGGTCAACCTCTGCCCTTTGACGGTAAGATTGATAGTGACGGCGATGGTTTGGACGATGATCGCGAAGCGGAGCTTGGCACCAATCCGTTAGTGGCGGATACGGATGAGGATGGTTTGCCAGATGGAGCCGAGGTTGACACGCATAATACGGATCCGCTCGATCCGGATTCTGACGGCGATACGTTTCTTGATGGGTTTGAGGTAGCCAATGGCCATCCACCTTTGGATGGCGATGCCCCTGTGATCGATGATTTCCTGTTAGTGCATTACGATTTTGAAGACGGTGCAGGCACTTCAGCCGCGAACAACGGCAAAGAAGGCGGGGCAGGTGAACTGAAGAACCCTGAGAATGGCGAATGGCGAAGTGAGGGTTCTCCTTCATTGGGAGGCGCCGGTTACCTTTATTTCAGCGGGGACGGCGCCGGCGAAGCGGCCATGCATGTGGATACCGGGCTTGGCGCCGATACTTTAGGCATGACCGAAGAGAACGACTACACCGCCACCGCTTGGGTCAATGTGGATAACACGACTGGAGATCACATGGTGTTTGGCCAGGTAACAGACGGCAATCCTCTGCACCACGGCACGCGCGGCACTCAGTACTACATGGGGCATTGGGGAAATGACATCAACAGTGGCTCCGTCACGGTTGTGCCCGGTGAATGGCATCATGTCGCTTGGCGTTACCAAGACGGCGTGCAGGCCATCTTTGTGGATGGTGTGTTAGCCAACAGTGGCGCCCAGGGTCCGTTGCAGGTAGCGGAAAACGTCGTCATCGGCGCCACTCATCCAAGCGAGAATCGCGACTTTGCCGGCGGTATCGATGAAGTGCGCATTTACAATGTAGCGCTCTCTGGAATTGCCATCGCCAGTTTGGTCGGCGGAGGTGATTCCGATGGCGACGGCCTCGATGATGGTTGGGAACGCGCCAACTTCGGAAACCTTGACCAAACAGCGGATGGCGATCCCGATGGGGATAATATCAGTAACACAGACGAGCTTGCCCAAGGCACGCATCCGAACCTTGCGGATACCGATGGCGATGGCTTGAACGACGACGTCGAAACCGAGACCGATCCGCTCGATGCCGATTCCGATAACGATGGCTTGTTGGATGGTGAAGAGGTTGCACTTGGGACCGATCCTAACAATCGCGACACTGATGGCGATATCTTTGGCGACGGTTTTGAAGTGGCGGAAGGCACCGACCCGTTAGACCCGAACAGTCCGGGAGACTCGGCATTCGGCCCCATTGAACCCAAAGTCACGATTGGCAAACTGGACGCCGATTCACTCGGAGATCTGGTCATTCATGGTCGCTTCACCCACGCCGTCAATGTCGCGGAGACAGGTGAAGACGTTCAGGTTGGGGACATCAATTTTGTTAGGGACACACCTGGCCCGGATAACATTGAAATCGTGGCACAGAACCACATCGAAGATTGGGGCGCCGCCAACAATTTCGGCGCCGGTCCTGATGCCGAGGGTTTGGCCAAGGTTGCCAGCGGCATCCGTTGGTCCGCCGCGCCGGAGAGCGTGTTGGTCACACTCAAAGACGTCGCCCCAGGCGCCTACAGATTGCAGATGATCTTTGGTGAAAAGTGTTGCGCTCGCGGATTTGCCGTCACCTTCAATGACGAAGTACTAGACGAAGCCTACAGCCCTAACGAATGGCAAGAAGGCGATCATGGCGGCACCGTGGCCTCCTACTTCATCTACGAGTTCAACCAGGAAACCGCCGGTGATATTGAAATCGATCTCAATGGAACGGACGCCGGTTTCTCTGACGGAAACGCCATTCTCAGTGGCGTCTCCTTGCAATTTGTGCAACCCCTAACAGGGACACCTACCACTGATCCCTCACCTCATCTCATCGGCTATTGGCCCGCAGACGATGCGGCCGGCACGGTGGTTGCCAACGTGCTCAATGAATCTCTTAACGGCACGCTGAACGAAGGCACCTGGACGGCGAGCGGTGAGGGCCACACAGGCGAAGCAGGCGACTACGCCTTCGACCTCACCGGCGCGGACGGCGGTGGTAGCAATGTCGAAGTGCCTCCAACCGGCGTGGTGTTCGAAGAGATCACCATAACGGGTTGGGTCAAAGGCGTCCACACAGGCGATTGGAGCGGCCTCATCCAGGCCCGTGGTGGCACGCCCATCGGCATCGGTTTCCGCGGTGGAACCGGCGAGTTGACCTACACTTGGAACGACAACAGTGGCGAAACCTGGGATTTCCAAAGCGGCCTCGCCATTCCTCAAGATGAGTGGGCGTTTGTCGCCCTATCCATCACACCGGAAGCCGCCACGCTTTATGTCGGCGCTAACGGTGAGTTGAATTCCGCGGTGAATGACATCCCGCATTTGACTCAGGATCCAGGTGAGACGCCCTGGCACTTTGGCAAGGACAACTGCTGTGGAACGGCCCGCAATTTCGACGGTCAAATGGACGACATCTCCATCTGGGATGTCGCCCTAACCGAAGACGAATTACAATTACTCTTTGGTGGCTCGCGATCACCCTTGCAAATCATTCCCGAACGCAGTCGAACTGTTGAGCCTCCAGACGAGGTCCCCGTGATCAACTTGGTTTCGGGACCAGACAGCATCGACGTGTCCTTCACCGGCCTAGACGGCGAGACTTACGATATCGAATACTCCGAAGATCTCGAACAATGGGAGGTCATCGAGACCGGTCTGCAAGGCGTGATAAACTACATGGAAACCGATGCCACCCGCCGCGGCCGGCCCGCAGGTTACTATCGCGGCGTGCAGAAGTGATATAGCGTTCGGAACTTTTCGCAAGTTCCGCTACGAAAAGGTCAACGTGAGGGCGTTCTCTAACAAGAGGACGCCCTCGGTTATTTATGGTCGTCGATTTCGGAGGAAACGGGCGACATGATGACGCGGTCACTCTGGAATGGTGATGGTCACGAACCTTCGAACGGCGCCATCCAGCGGAATCCTCACAATAATTTCATCGATCCCCACCCCGATTCCGTCTATAATCTCAAGAACAATCACTCCATTCACTCCGTGTTGCGCTAAGTGCCAGACGTCCAAATCCGTGCTATGCCGCACTTCAGCCGCGAGATCATTGGCGGCATCGATTCTGGGAAATACCACGTTCACGTACTCAACCTCATCAATCACGATCGTTCCCCATTCGGGAAAGAGGTCGTTGGCATCTGCCTGGGCGTTGGCGGCTCCAAGGTAGAAGGCCAACCCGTTAGGAAGATTATCCTCATTAGGATCTTGATCGAAGTAGGCGTCCAATCCCGTGAGTCCCGAAGCCTGGGCCCAAAGATCATAGGCATCTTGAACAGGTGCCGCACAAGTGATGCCCGTAACGATCATGGAAAACGCATTGAGCTGCCCGGTGTCGGGACTGAAGTGATCTTGAAGCCGCAAGGTCCATTGGCCATCCGCGTCTTCACCATCGAAAGCTGAAAGCGGGTTGGCGGGCAGAAAAGTGCCAGTATGCGGTTCGTCCGCGCCGTCTTGATCGATCGATTGGATGTTAGGAAAGGCGCCGTCGTCATTGAACAAAGTCTGACAGAAATTGCGACCCGAACTCCCGTTTCCCGGCCGGTCCATGATGACTACTTCCGTTCCGCCGGGACTAATCAGCGTCATGGTGAGATCTCCAACCCACGAATGGTTTAGCCCTACCAGTGTTGAACTGGGATCCGTCGAACACACCGATCCATCCAACCGAAAGTCGAGATCTGTTATCGTTCCCACACCATTTACGGAGAAGGTCACTTCGGTCATGCCAGCATCTGGAATAGCCGTGGCCGTCGCGTAGGGAAGGGTCATGGGGCTACCCGGACCACCAGTGGAAAGCGAGAAATCGACCGTATCATTCAGCTCATTGCCCTCGATACTCAGCCGCAATAAGACGGGATCGCCACACGGATGCGACGAATCGAGATCTAGCCGAAAAGCGGTGTCATTGTTTTCGGTCTCATTCGCTCCCAAATCCGGATAGGTGGACTGACTCACGGTGACAGTCGCGGTGGACGAGAGGCTGCTCAAGGTCGCAGACAATCCGGTAGCCGCAAACGCACTATCATTCTTCACATTGAGAAAGAGAGCCAGCCCAGTCTCACCGGGATCCATGTACCCATTGCCGTTACCTGTCCCACCCAAGTCGGAGATCATTGGATTGCCGCCATCGATGTAGTTGGGTAACGCTGGACTGATGGTGAAATTGCTATTCGAGATATCGAAAAAGATATTGTTGGCGCCCAAGATCTTGATTCGAGCCGTTGCATTATGAATGTTAGGCAACGTCACCGTTTCGCTTCCGTCATTCGGTGTATTCAAGACAAGAAAGTTAGGAAAACTAAGCCCACCGTCCAATGACAACAAGATGTGCACTTGGGAAGCGTTGATCGGAGCGAGATGGGTCGCGGCTGGATCCCAGGTGATTGTCTGACTGCCGGACAAGGACTCAGAAGCGTTGGGAAAACTCACTTGAAACGGCCCCGCCGTTTCAACCACGGTCACGGTCATATCGTCAGAATCGATGCCACCTCCATTGAGGCGATTGTCACGAGCAGTGACCCGAAACTTCATGGTTCGAGCTAAGGTGGGCAATCTCTCCGCATCATTGGAAATGTTAGATAAAATGTCAGCCAACTTTGGAAAGGTACGGGTGCGGTCTGCTATGGGAGAAAACGATCTGAAGAGAGGGCTTAAGCCATTGTCCGGTGCGGACAAGGCCTGCGCCGGACCGAGATCCATCTGTTCCCATGTGTATGTAAGGGTATCACCATTGGCATCGGAACCCGTGGCGCTCAGGGTGAAGGGTGTCTGAGCGGGAATCATAAAATCCGCACCGGCATCGACGTCCGGTGGAAAATTGCCCGTCGCCGTAGCCACCTCACAAGTTTCCGTCTGTACGAATGATAGAATTTCCGCAATGGAGCCGGCATGGAAATATGGATCTGCCTGGGATTGCAAATTATCAGATCCACAGATCCCCACATAGCTCATGATCGTCGATCCGCTTCCTTTCTCATAGGCAGCGCTGGCATCCCGATTGCCCGAACAGGAATCAGCTGTGCCGTTGAAGGTGTGGCTGGCGCTGAATTGATGCCCGAGTTCATGCGCAACGAAATCCACATCAAAGGCATCTCCTGTCGGTGAGGGTGATCCTGTCGCGCCTTCAGCCTTTTGATCGCTGTGACACACTACCCCAAAGCTCGCGAGACCGCCACCACCCGCGTTGAAAATATGCCCAACATCATAGTTAGCCGATCCGATCACCGCATCGGTGTTCGTTTGATTCTCGGTCAGGGTGGCACCCGAAGAATCGTTTGCTGAAAAGGGATCCGTGGCAGGATTGGTATAGACAATAAGATTGTTGTTAGGAACTAGTTGTAAGCGGATGCCCAAATCCCTTTCATAGATGCCGTTCACGCGGTTGATTGTGGACACGATGGCCGCCATCGCCCCCGTGACCGTCCCACCGTGGAATTGCGTGTATTCTCCCTGTGCCGTCACCGCCAATCGATAAGTCCTCAAGGTGGCACCGTTAGTAATCGCAGCCAATGGACGTATCGCCGTTAGAGCCGCAGCTCGCTCTAACAATGCGTCCTCTTGATGCCCCACCCCGCAGTGAAACGCCTTGGGTGCGAGGTCCCGTTTCCGATAACAGACATACGTCGTGTCGTCGCCCTTCCAACACGGATCGATGTAGAAGGCAGCTCGAGGCGATAACACTTGTGCGTGGAATCCCCGTGGCGTGACGTCCAAACGCAAAGCAGCTGCTTTGTCATCAACGCCCTCGCCTCGGTAAGCTTTGATCTCTGGAAACTTCGTCGCGAGTTCCGGGTGCATGACCTCGGAGTCGACGATGCGAAAGCGTTCAAGTTTCTCTCCCGGAACAGGGATCGCGATCTCCAGTGGGTTTCCAGAATGACTTTGCAAATGACGTCTCAGTCCATTGGCATCCAACCGAAGCGTATCGCCACGAATAGGCCGCACCCAAGGTTCCCGTCCCCCTCGTGTCTCTTCCAGATCCGTGGCCAGGAACTGCCAGAATACCTCGTCTTGAGACTCTTGTGCACGACAGAGCGTGATCACTAACAGCGCGAAAAGGGCGATGATGAAGGGTCCTCGTAGCGAGCACATCAGCTAATCTTGCAGACTTCGCCGATTGTTATCCAGCCTCGTTCCGGCGGTGTTCACCCGTGTTGCCTGACAAGTCTGGAGAGACCTGCGGAATCACCCGGCTATGTTGTCGAAGAGCCCTTGCAAACGTACGCGAAATGTTGGAATCACCAACGAGGTGACACGATTCTCCCCATGGAACTCAAACGGTGTCGTATTCAAATAAGCCTGATTGGTAGCATCTACCTCGCTGTATCGCTCTATTCGTTCATGTTCCGCATCCACGATCCAATACTCGTCCACGCCTGCTGAGGCATAGATCTGGGCTTTAAGCCGGTCGCGTTCCAATGAACTCACCGCCACTTCGATGACGAGGAGCGCCGTAGCAGGAAGCTCAGCTCCATAGTCTTCCGGATGGCCAGAAATCACCGCTAAATCGGGCTCGGGCTCAGATTCATTGATACCTAGAGGATCTTCCTTGGCTACGAAGCAGCGCCCGTCACCGATCTCTTCATGAAGTGCCGCTTGCAGGAACTTGAGCAGGCGGCGGACGAGAAGGATGTGATAGGGTGACTTGGACATCTTCTTAACAATGATCCCTTGCAGGAGCTCAACCTCACGATCGATTAAGCCGGCAGCACCCGCGTCATGATAGACAGCACGGGAGATAGGGACGACCAACTTACGAGTCTCGGGGATTTCAAGGACTGAGTTCACAGCGGAAAGGTAACGGTTAATGGGCGATCCGTCGAGAGGCGACCTGACTGGATTCGGAAGGGCCCATTTTCAGTCCCCGGCTTCTGCCAAACAATAAAGATACTTCTTTCCCCTAAGGAAAAGTTGTTTACCCGCTAGAGTCGCCGAGGCACTGAAGGAATCGTCCAAACGATTCGTGGCAAGCGGCTCCGGTTCGTCACCGTGGCTGATGACCATGGTGGTGCCGTCGAGATCAGTGAGATAGAACCGGCCGGCGGCCGCGACGGGAGAAGCGTAGACGTTTGTGATGGCGTTGAGCCGAAACGGACCAGCCTTGGTTTCGCCTGTCTTGGCGGTGAGACAGGAGAGAATGCCTTGATAGTGCGTTAGGAAATAGAGCGTGTTGTCATAGAGCAAGGGCGAGGGCACATAGGGCGTGCGTTGATTCGTCGACCACACAAGATTATCCGTGGCGGTGATGTCGCCCTTGGCACCCTCTAACTTAATTCCGAGTATGGCGCGTTTGTCATAACTGCAGGCAGTGTAAACCATTCCATCCTCGTAAACGGGTGACGCCACGACGTTGTGCGACATGCCGCCGCATTCCCAAATCACTTCGCCCGTCTGCAAATCGTAACCCCGCACACGATTTGTTGCACTCACAATGACCTGATACTTGCCCGCGTGCGGAACAATGATAGGCGATGACCAGGACGTGACTTCGTCCCGTGAGACCTTCCATTTTTCCACGCCGGTCTTTCGATCCAAAGCGTAGATGGCGGAGTCACTCTCATGATCCCAATTGATGATCACCGTATCGCCGTGCATGGCGGGCGAGGCCCCTTCGCCGTGGCCGTGCTTGGTGGCCATCTTTCCGAAATGGCGCTTCCATAGCACTTTCCCCTCCATATCCAGGGCGTGGAGGCCACGCGATCCAAAGAAAGCGATCACCACTTCGCCATCGGTCACCGGCGACGCCGAGGCCAAACTTCCGGATTCATGCCCGCCTTCGTGAGGGAATTCTTCATGAACAACCTGTTGCCAGAGAATCGCGCCGTCCTTCCGACTAACACACATCACGACAAAACGGTGAGAGCGCGTCACGGGAAGGTTATCATGAGAACCGGGCGCGTTATCAAAAACGGGGAGCCGTGGTTTTCCAAACGGCACAGCGCTGGTCAAATAAAGCCGCTCGCCCCAAATGACCGGCGTGGAGTGCCCCATACCCGGAAGCTCCACTTTCCACTGAACGTTCTCCGTTTCACTCCACGTAACCGGCGGATCCGCCGTGCGGCTGACGCCGGTGTCCTCCGGACCTCGCCAGTGCGGCCAGTGCGCGTCCTTTTCCGCCCCCATGAGTGGGAATGTCAGGACAAACGGGAAAGCAAGGACGGAGAGCTTCATGGATCGGGACTATGGCGCGTTTGCCTCATCCAACAAGTTACTCGACAAAAGGTATTCAGCGAAGAGCTGCGCCTTGAGCAAACTTCCGGCTTCATTCACATGACGGCCATCCCGCCAATAACGCCGATCATTCGACATCTCGTGGCGAAAGTCATAAAGTGGCAAGCCTTTCTCAGAAGCAAGTTCACGGACAACGTCGTTCATTTCTTTGAAGCCGCGCTGGTAGAAAGCGAAGCCGGCGTAGTCGCCGGCGAACTGGTCGCACCATGCCCAAGTCGCGAGAACGAGCACCACCTCGTGTTCGGCACAAACGGCGGCGATGTTCCTCAAGTTATTCCGAAAATGAACGGGCGGGTGTTCGTCTAGGAGCTTGTTGAAGTAGGCCTCATCGTAACGGCTATACGGACCGATATACGTGGACGCATCAACGAACGGTTCAAGGCCAATGTGAGAGCTCTGATTCCACCGCTTGAAGAGCCTAATCAAAGTACAATGACGCTCCGGCCACGATAATCTCGGGAATGCCCAAGCTCGCCGCCGCCCGCGATTGTCTGGGCGGTAATGGCCGCTCTCCACCAAGCGACAATGAACGTCGTTGGCGCCGTGGTGCACCATGACGAGGTCGGGCTCGAGTTCGAGAACGCGGAAACAGAGATTGATCAGTGACTCCCAGGAATTGTAACCGGGCACACCCGCATTGATCACACGAATGTGTGTTCGTCCAACCTCATGCAGATGGTTTTGTAAGAGCGCCGGATAGGTTTGAGCGTCATCCCCCACCCCTTCCGTATAAGTAGTCGAGCCGCCCAAGGTCACGAGGCGGAACTCACTAGCCGCTTTTTCTATCGGAATCTCAGCCCCCCGCCAGCCTAACTGATTGTGAGATCGCTCGCCTCGCCGGTAGCCGGGCGTGTTCACATAACATAGATACGGGTGCGGCGTCACCCGGCGCTCCAATTGTGGCAGGTCTTCGTAAACGGAAAACTTCCTGCGGGCTTCGGGCGTCGCCAAGTACGCAACGTAAAGGCGAGCCGCGCCCTCACACAAGAGCAAGCTAGCACACAAGAGCCCGAGTTTGATCCACCATCGTGATTGCCTGTTCATGTCGAGAAACCTGACCGCTACCTTTCGGCTCGTCATCTCCATTATTCCCAGATTCTCTAACGGAATGAAACGCGTGCTCATTCTTCTCATCAGCGGGCTCCTCCTTATCCTAGCAGTATACTTGGCCCGTGAGCCGTCCGAGTTCTGTGTCGAGATCACCCATCGCGGTCTGCCGCTCGAGAAGACGAGGATTCAAGTTCAGATCATTGGGAAGTCCGGCTCTTCATTCGGAGAGGGGACGACAGATACCCCGGGACGCGCTTGTTTTCCCCTCGAGAAAGCGGGAACTGGCACCATGACTGGGTGAAACGCCTTTCCAACAACGGCGAATGGGAAGAAATCGCGCAGGGGGTGAAACGCGGCTCCTTTTCCCATGTGGCACGCGGCTACGCGGTCGAGGTCTGGTGGCGCCGTTAGAAAACCGGTTGCGCCTCGAGTGATCCGCACCACTTTTTCCCCGGCCTTTTTTGATGGGGGTATAGCTCAGTCGGTAGAGCGTCTCGTTCGCAATGAGAAGGTCAGCGGTTCGATTCCGCTTACCTCCACCATTTCTTTCGGGCCGTTCTTTCCCTTGCCGGGTGGCGGAATTGTGTTTTCATACGCCCCTTTCTTCCCAGACATTTTTATATCCTGTAGACCTCAATTCCTATGGCCACCATCCATCCTCTCAGCGCAAAGAAACGGGACGCCTCCGGCACTTCCGCAGTGAAAAAACTCCGTCGCGAGGGACGCGTCCCCGCCGTCATCTACGGCGGCCGTCAGGATAACTATGGGGTCGACCTCGATGAGATCGCCATTCGGGACCTCCTTGCGCAAAGCGCCTCGGAGAACGTCTTGGTCCGGCTCGATATCGATGGTGCCCGGGAGCAGAATAAGCTCGCCCTCATCCAGGACGTGCAGCATCACCCGCTCAACAGCTCCATTCTTCACGTGGATTTTCGCGCCGTGGGCGAGGATGACGAAATCGTCGCCAGTGTGCCCTTGGAGTTGGTTGGTGAGAGTGTCGGCGTCAAACTTGGCGGCCTCTTGGATCAACAGCTACACGCATTGGAAGTGCGCTGTAAGCCCAATCTCCTGCCCGAGAAATTGGAGGGGGACATCACGAATCTTGAAGTGGGCCAGCCTTTTCACGTGAGTGAAGTCCATTGGCCGGAAGGTGTGACGCCCGTCGCCAGCGGCGATGTGGTGGTTGCCATCGTTGCGGAAGTTCGCGCCTTACGTGCCGAAGCAGCCGCTGGCTCAGCCGCTGATGCGGGCGGCGAGGCTGAGGCCGAAGGCTAATCAACTGTGGCCCAATTTCAGGCTATCTTTGGTCTGGGAAATCCCGGACGCGAATACGAGCAAACCCGGCATAACGCTGGGTTTCTTGTTATCGACCGGTTAGCTGAAGAATTGCCTCCTCCTGATGGTGCCCCGTTAGGACCGGCCGAATTCAAACATATCCGCCGTTTCGACGCCGAAGTGCTGAAAACCGGTTCGTGTTACCTGGTCAAACCCGCCACCTACATGAATGCAAGCGGGGAAGCGGTCGCGGCCGTGGCGCGATTCTATCGCATCCCATCAGAGAAATTGTTAGTGGTTTACGACGACATGGATTTGGAATTGGGAAGACTCCGCTTCCGCACACGAGGTTCATCCGGAGGGCACAACGGCATCAAATCCATCATCCAACATCTCGGCACCGATACCTTTCCCCGCCTCAAGATCGGCATCGGCCGTCGGCATGACACCCCCTCCGCAAACGGCGTTGTGGGCCATGTGCTAGGCAAATTCTCCGCCAACGAACGCCCGGAAATGGAGAAAGCGCTAGATCGCGGCGCAGAAGCCGTTCTCTTTGCGTTAGAGCACGATTTCCAAGAAGCAATGACCGCTTTCAATGGTAAGTCTGAGAGCTGACTTCGTTAGAAATCGCCTGGCTATCATGTGGAGTCGCTCCGCGATACCGCGCCAAGCTACTGCTCCACAAGTATTGAGCGTATTCTAAAGAAGAATGGCCTCACCTTGGAAATAAGTTCTTGGAGTGCACTGGACTAGCGCCGGTAATATCCCCATCTTGAATCCTCCGGACCACGTGTGATCACTCCACATGAGCGTTTGAGCATTGCCTAGCCGCAGCGATTCCTCATAGTCCAACTTATGAAAGAGGCTCTTTCTTTCCCAACGGCGGCTTTGCTGGTAGGCGCGTGTTTGATCGGTTCCAGCGTTCCTCTTACGGCTCAAGACGCTCCTCCTAACATCATCTTCTTTCTTTCCGATGATCACCGGGCCGATTTTCTAAGTTGCGCAGGTCATCCTATTCTCAAGACGCCGGTGCTCGATCGGTTGGCGGCTCAGGGCACGCGTTTTGAAAACGCCTTTGTCACCACCTCGATCTGTGCCGCAAGCCGCGCCTCGATCCTAACAGGTCTGCATGAGCGCACGCACAAGTTCACCTTTGGCACACCACCCATTTCCAAGGCGCATACGCAAGAAAGTTATCCTGCCATGCTCCGCAAGGCCGGTTACAAAACGGGCTTTGTCGGCAAGTTCGGCGTCGGCGTGGAGAAAGGGGAGAGGGAGGTGATGTTTGATTTTTTCAAGCCGCTTAACCGCAGCCCCTATTTCAAAAAACAGGCAGACGGGACCTTGAGACATGTGACAGAAATTGCCGGTGACGAAGCCATTGCCTTCCTAAAAAAACAATCCAAGGAGAGACCTTTCTGTCTTTCCGTTAGTTTTAACGCCGCTCATGCGGAAGATGGCGATAAGAAAAATCACTTCCCCTGGCCCAAGGCCGAAGATGGTCTCTACAACGACGTGACCATTCCCGCGCCGAGGTACTCAAGCCCAGACGTCTTCGCGAATCATCCGGAGTTTCTCAAGAAATCCATGAATCGGGATCGCTGGTTCTGGCGTTGGGACACACCTGAGAAGTATCAGCATAATGTGAAAGCGTATTACCGAATGATCACTGGTTTCGATCGCGTTATCGGACGAGTGTTAGATGAACTAATAACGCTCGGTATGGCAGATAACACAGTTATCATATTCAACGGCGATAACGGCTACTACAAAGGCGCCCGCGGCTTCGCGGGTAAGTGGTCGCACTATGAGGAATCGCTTCGCGTGCCCCTAATCATTTTCGATCCCCGGCAGAATTCGAGCCGGGGCCGAGTGAACGCCTTGCACGTGCTGAACATTGATATCCCGGCTACCATTCTCGATTACGCCGGTCTACCCAAGTCGACGCTCTACCAAGGTATCAGTCTCAAACCACTCGTGGCTGGTCACCAACCGAGTTCCTGGCGAACGGAATCGTTTCATGAACATCTCATGGACAACGCATCGATCCCCAAGTGGGAAGGCATCCGCGGCCAGCGCTACGTTTACGCCCGTTATTTCCAACAGGAGCCGCCTTTTGAATTCCTCCATGATCTGGAAAAAGACCCAGGTCAGTTGACAAACTACGCGAGTGACCCTAACTACGCCGAAGCCCTAGCAGACATGCGCCAACGTTGCCTGAAGACGCGTGATCAGTTAGGCGGCGAATACAGCCTCGAGAACATTCCGACCAAACGCTATCTCAAGCAGAAAAGCAGCCAGCCTTCTAACAAGTAAGCAGCAACTCATCTATGAAGATCGAAATCGAATACTGCGCGCAGTGAAACTACGAACCCAAGGCGGCTAGTGTAGCTGCCGAATTGAAAAAAGCTCTCAATGTCGACGCCACCCTCATCGCCGGCGGCGGAGGTATTTTTGACGTCACCGTCGATGGTCAACGTGTCTACTGCAAACACGACACCGGGCGCTTTCCGAACAAAGGCGAGGTCGTGGAAATCATCAACAATCGGTAGCCGACACGCTTACTGCCCGGATCCCTCGCGGCGCACTTTCTCCTTCTCGTCTTCGCGCTTCTCTTCCAGGCGCCTGATTTCTCGGCGCTTCTGTTCTTCCAGTTCGGTGAGTTCGCTGAAGTTGCCCGCGGCACTTGCCTTGGCGATGAGGTCGCCGAGAAAGACTTCTTTCTCTGCAATCTTCGATTTGTAGAGCGCATCGATCTCACCGAGGCGCTGCTTCTGTTCGTCCGTTAGTTTGACCTCAGGCGCGTCTTTCTGGAGACGTTCCATGGCAAGTTCGTAGGCAGATTTCATTGCGTTGGGTGCGGAAAGCGTTTGGTTACTTCAAATGATGCGCATCCTTCCGGCAATGATCAAGTGGCTGTTGCTTCTCGCTGTCAGTCTATCCTTCCAAAGCGACGCCGCCGAACCCGATGAATCGGTCAAGCCTCTCACATTGAAGCTGATCTCCGAAGTGCACTCGGTTCAACCTGGCGAGCCCTTCACCATCGGTCTGTTTCTCAAACACGCGCCCGAACATCACAGTTATTTCAAGTTTCCCGGCATCGTCGGTGTGCCTACGAGTATGCAGTGGACGTTGCCTGAGGGATTCACCGCCGGGGAGATCGAGTGGCCCGTCCCCGAACGCGTGGACATGCGCGGCCACGGCGCCTACGGCTACAAGCGTGACACCTTGTTGTTGGTGGAAATCACGCCACCCCGAGTCGCTCCGGCAACGGACTCGGTGACGGTTGCCTGCAAGGTCGGCTACATGTGTTGCTCTCAACAACGGTGCACGCCCGGATTCGAGGATTTATCACTAACACTGCCCCTAAGCAAGAAATCTCAACCGAACGATGCCTGGCGGAAACGATTCGCAAGGGAACGCGCTGCCCACGCCCGGGAGATTCCTGAGTGGAACGCCTCGGTTTCAGCGAGCGAAGAACATTTCCACCTCAAGCTCACACCTTCTAACAAAAACTCAAAACAACCCGATCCGCAAAGCCTCTATTTCTTTTCTACTAACGGATGGACGGCTTCCAATCGCCCTCATGAGGTCAAACTTGATGGCCATACGTTACATTTCAAGATGCCCAAACATCCTTATCCGGACGAAGGCGCCGAACGCTTTCAGGGTATCCTTCGCTGTTCCCAAGGCTGGACCGGCGAACCGGCCACCCAAGGCATGTGGATCGATCTCCCTCTCCCAGCGGCAGGACAATAGACGCTCGGCTTGTCACACAAAACGCCTTGCCGCTCGCCGTGCTCAGGCTCAGGCTCTTGAGGCTATGATGCCTCCGTCCAACGATTCGCTTTCCCGGCCCCAGTGAGAAAAGCCCACTACCTTAATCGCGAAATCAGTTGGCTGCGGTTTAATGATCGCGTGCTTGGTGAAGCCCGAAGGGAAACCCTGCCTCTCTTGGAGCGGGTCAAGTTCCTCGCCATCAGCGCGTCCAATCTCGATGAGTTTTTCATGGTTCGCGTGGGCGGTCTGCGGGCCTTGAGTGAGATCGGAAGCCGCACCTGCGATATCACCGGCCTCACACCTTCCAAGCAACTATCATTACTTCAAGAGGAACTGACAGGGCACGTGGCTCAGCAATACCGCCTCTGGGAGACCGAACTTGAGCCGGCTCTCTCGGAGCACGGCATCCGGCGCCGGCGTATGGAGGATCTCACCGAGTCCACACGCGAAGGACTCTCGCATTATTTCCAAGATCATCTCGAAGATCTGCTTAATCCAGTGGCTATCGAGATGGACGCGGTCAATTTTCGCATTCCCGCTAGAAAGATCTGCCTCTGTCTGCGCGTGGGGCCTAACGAAGACACGTCTGCAGGGGATCGGTTGGTAGTGATCGCGATTCCCAATGCTGTGCCCCGATTCATTCCCGTCAGCGACGCGGAAGCGGATAGTTTTGTTTTAGCAGAAGACCTCATCGCGGAGAATGCCGGCGCCTTCTTTCCTGACGAACACGTCAAAGAAGCCAGTGCCTTCCGGCTGACTCGGAATGGGGACATTCCCGTTAGGGAAGACTACGCGTTCGACCTCACCGACGCCATGGAAGCCGTGCTCACCGCGCGCAAATTCAGCAAGCCCGTTAGGCTAGAAGTGCACCAAGAGGTGCCGGATGCCATGCTCGAGACTTTGCTGGAATTGAGTGGGGCGGATAGAACTTCGCTTTTTCGAGTCTCTTCCATACTCGATCTCTCTTCGCTGATGACGCTTGTCGGCTTGCCGGGTCACGAGGCACTTCGCGACGAAACTTGGAAACCTCAGGCCTGCATCCCTTTACGTGTGAAGGAATCGATCTTCGAAGTCTTGGATGAAGAAGACCTCCTCTTGCACCATCCTTACGATAGCTTTGAACCCGTCATCCGTCTTGTTGAGGAAGCCGCTGACGATCCAAATGTCGTCGCTATCAAACAGATTCTCTACCGCACGGCGCGGGAGAGCCGCATCATCTCAGCGCTAATCCGGGCGGCGCAGAAAGGGAAACATGTCGTCGTGTTAGTTGAGCTCAAAGCACGGTTTGACGAAGCGCGCAATCTCGAACGCGCGGAGGAATTGGAACTGGCCGGCGCCCAAGTCGTCTACGGCATCAAGAGTCTCAAGACGCATGCCAAAGCCTGCCTCATCATGCGGCGTGAGTCCGGGCGCTTGCGCCGCTATGTCCATTTCGGCACTGGGAACTACAACGAAGCCACGGCCAATCTCTACACCGACGTGAGTTATCTCACCGCTCGTAGCGACTACGGCGCGGATGCTGCCGCACTCTTCAACGCCATCACCGGACGCTCGCAATTGTTGGGATTCCGGCGATTGCTTCCAGCCCCCACCCAATTGAAAAAACGGATTCTGCAACTGATAGAGTTTGAGACCAATCAAGCTAAGGCGGGGCAACCAGCTAAGATCATGGCCAAGGTCAACGGCCTCCAAGACAAAGAGATCATCGACGCCCTCTATCAAGCTTCTCAATCCGGAGTCACGATAAAACTTATGGTGCGCGGCATCTGCTGCCTCCGCGCCGGTGTGCCGAAGCTCAGTGAGAACATCCAGGTTCATAGTTTGATCGATCGCTACTTGGAACACGCTCGACTCTTCCACTTTCACCACGGCGGCGAATCCCAAGTCTTCCTCTCCAGCGCCGATTGGATGGTCCGCAATCTCGAGAAACGGATCGAACTCCTCGTGCCCATCGACGATTCGGCGTCCAAAGACCGTGTGATCGAGATCTTGGAACGTCAATTCCAAGACAACACCCAAGCGTGGCATTTGTTAGAAGACGGCACCTACTCACAAATTGAAAACACATCGAAGTCCTTCCGCCTCCAGGCGTTCTTTCAAAAACAGGCTACCCGACGTGCCAAAGAAGAAGAGAAAGCCGCGTTGGGTGTGCTGGAACTTCACGTGCCGAGGGATCAGGTGCATGCTTCGTGAGACGGGCAGCTGCTTCCGGACGCCGATGCATTTCTAGAATCCAAAGAACGCCTCGGCCGTGCGTGAAGTATGCGCCGCCAATTTCTCTAACGCTTCGCCTCTTGCGGCAGCGATGGTCTCGGCGGTGTGGCGGACGTAGGCGGGTTCGCAGCGTTTTCCGCGATAGGGGGTGGGGGCGAGGTAGGGGGCGTCGGTCTCGAGCATGAACTTGCCGGCTTGAGCATCGATGGCGGCTTGGCGGACGATCTTGGCGCTTTTGAAAGTGGCGATGCCGGTGAAGGAGATGAGGTGATCTTGGGCGATCAAGGGTTCGGCGGTTTCCCAGGAACTGGTGTGACAGTGAAAGACAGCGCGAAGTTTGCCGCTGTAGGGAAGCACGGCGGCCACCGTGTCCTCCCAGGATTCTCGATTGTGGATGACGACGTTCTTGCCTAACGCGACAGCTAAGTCGAGTTGAGCCGTGAGAAAGGTTTTCTGGCGGTTTTGATAGTCTTCGAACGTCCAGCCTTCAGGTGGATCGTGATAATAATCGAGGCCGATCTCACCGATGGCGACGACTTTGGGATGGGCGGCAAGCTCTTCGATCTGTGCCAACCAATCTTCGGCCGTGACATCGGTGACGGAAGTTGGGTGGACGCCGACGGCGGCGTAGATCTCGGGAAAACGATCGGCAAAGTCGACACAGGTCTGACAATCTTCCAGATCAGTGCCGATAGTGACCATGCGCGTGACACCCTGAGCATGGGCGCGTTCGACGATGGCCTCGATTTCTGGTGCCAGCGATGGGCTGGCTAAGTGGCAGTGGGTGTCGACAAGCATTGATGTCACCACATCAAGGCGGCGGCGGCCCAGGTGAGTCCTGCACCGAAGGCCACGAGAATGATTTTATCACCGCGCTGGATAGCGCCGGTGCGATTGGCTTCATCCAGAGCAATGGGTAGAGCCGCGGCAGAGGTGTTGCCGTACTTGTGCAGATTGATAAACATTTTCTCACTTGGTACCGCCAAGCGTTCGCGAATGGCTTCGATGATACGTAGGTTGGCTTGGTGAGGAATGACCATGGAGATGTCATCCGGCTTCAATTTCGCATCTAACAAAACGCGATCACAGGCATCACGCATCGCCGTGACGGCATACCGATAAACTTCACGCCCCATCATGCTGATGGTGTTGAGACGTTGTTCAGCATTGTCTGGCGTGATGGGACAAGCGGAACCGCCACCGGGGACGACCAGGATTTCCGTCTGATTGCCATCGCTACCGAGATAGGTGGAAAGCACGCCGTGACCTTGTGAGGGATCGTTGCGCGTGATAACCGCAGCGCCGGCACCATCACCAAAGAGGACGCAGGTGTTGCGGTCCTCCCAATTGACCATGCTGCTCAGTTTCTCGGCGCCGATGATGAGCGCGTTTTCAGCAGAGTGCGTGCTAATGAATTGCCGCGCCACACTCATGGCGTAGAGGAATCCTGAGCAGGCGGCCGAGAGGTCGAAACACACGGCATTCTTCGCCCCAAGGTTCTTCTGCACATAACAAGCGGTGGCAGGAAAGAAGGTGTCAGGTGAGATCGTGGCGACGATGATGAGATCGAGATCCTCTGCGGAGACCTCCGCTTGTTCTAACGCTTTGCGTGCAGCACGAGTCGCCAACAAGCTCGTCGGTTCGCTGTCGGAAGCGATCCGGCGTTCTTTGATGCCTGTACGCGTGGTGATCCATTCATCTGAAGTCTCGACCATCTGAGCCAGATCATCGTTCGTTAGGATTTTATCAGGAACATAACTACCCGTCCCAGCGATGCGGACGGTGTCTAAGTGAGGGTGGCTCGTGATCTTAGGCATGGGCTAACTGATAGCGTTCGATCTCTTCCTTGATGTGGGGATTGACTTCATGCTCAATCGCTTCGGCAGCCACACGGATCGCATTGCAAATAGCTAGAGGCGAACTGCTGCCATGGCAAATGATGCAGATGCCATTCACGCCTAACAAAGGACTGCCGCCGTAGGTTTCGTAATTGCTGCGATCTTTCACAGCGCGAAAGGCGCCTTTAGCTAATGTCGCTCCCATGTAGCGGATCGGATTACTAGTGAGTTCTTGTTTCAACCACTTGAACATGGCGCGTGCGGTGGCTTCGCAGCTTTTCAAAACCACGTTGCCAGTGAAGCCGTCGCACAAGACGATATCGATTTGTTTCTCAAACAAATCATGGCCTTCGACGTTGCCGATGAAGTTGATGCGACTTTCTTTCAACAAGTTGAAAACTTGCCGCGTGAATTCCGTGCCTTTCTCGTCTTCTTCTCCCACGGACATAAGGCCCACACGCGGTTCTTCGATCCCTAACACATGCCTGGCGTAGACCGTACCCATGATGCCGTAGTTGAGGAGATGGCTCGCTTTAGCGTCGGTGTTGGCCCCAGCGTCGAGGATGTTGCAGATGCCGTGATCGTTGGGGAGAGGTGAGCAGATACCCGGCCGCGCCACGCCTTCGAGCAAACGCAATTTCACCGTCGTCGCGGCCACCGTCGCACCGGTGTGCCCAGCGCTGACCACCGCTTGGGCGTCGCCTCGTTTCACCACGTCCACCGCTACTGAGATCGAGGAGTTCCGTTTGCGCCGGACCGACAAGGCAGCGGAATCGGTCATTTCCACCACTTCCGAAGCGTGAACAATCTCCAGCCTTCCGGCATCGAGTTGGTGCTTGTCCGCGAGCGGTTTGAGCCGGGTCTGGTCACCCGCCAGGTAGAACCGTGTGACGTTGGCATAACGCGCCATGGCCATGGCAACTCCCTCCACCACGTTCTCAGGGGCGAAATCACCGCCCATTGCATCGACCGCTACTTTCATGAGTTTTCAAAAAGGCCCTAGCCGGGAATGGGGCGACCAATAGGGCGGCCTGGAAAGCTTTCAAGTGGAAGCGGCACCAACATGACGACACAAAGAAACCGCCCGAGAGCCTGGCTCAAGGGCGGTTTGAGGAAAGGTAATTTGGGAGCGCCGGATCTAGAAGTCGTCCACGCTCACGACTTGCCGGCCGCGATACTGGCCGCAGCTGGGACAGGCGATGTGGGACGGGACCACACTACTGCACTCGGGGCAGGTTTTGAGGAGCGGCGCCCGCCAGCGATTGGCACCGCGGCGCATCTTGCTCTTGCTCTTGGACATTCTTCGCTTGGGGACGGCCATGATTCGATAGAGGAGTGAGAGTGTGATTAGTGAGGATGGTGTTTCAACCCGTCGAGCGCGTCCCAAGCAGACGGGCCGCGTGCCTCATCACCTGTATCGTCTTTCGACGTCGTGGGCAACGCGGCATCAGCCCCATCCGCTGCCGGCGAGCGCGGGTAGGCGGGAAGGGCGAGGAGAATATCTTCACGCAAACGGTCTGTCAAATCGAGGAAATCGGGATTTTCCAGCTCGACGGATTCCCGGTAGGGGGCCAGCCGCACCTCGTGAGAAAAGTACTCCAAGGTGCAGCTGCACTGGAGTTCGAAAGACGCCGCAATCTCGCCCAGCAGGATCACCGCTTCAGAAACCAGCATCACTTGAAGATCGTAACTCAGGGGTGAAACGGCTCGTGCCAGCCCGTCTTTGAGGTCGAAGAGCGAGCGGTCGAGTTCGCCAGACAACGAAAGCCCCTCTTCAGGAATATCCTCAATCGTAACGCAAAGAGTAGTGGAGGTTGCCATGTTTGGAGCCGGAAATTAGAGTGCTCACCTAGCAGCGGTGTATTCGAGATTACAAACAGAAATGGTAAGCCAGAAAATCATCGAGCCGAGCTTTCTCTGCCAGGCCTACAGCCAGGGCATCTTTCCCATGGGGCTCGATGACGGCGAGATCGGCTGGTTCTCGCCAGATCCGCGAGGCATCATTCCGCTCGACGAGGGTTTTCACGTTCCCCACGGCCTCAAACGCTTTCTCAAAAAATCCCCTTTCGAGATCCGCATCGACAGCGCTTTCCGTGACGTTATGTTAGGCTGCGCCGATCGCCCCTCCACTTGGATCGATGACACGGTGTTAGAGAGCTATTGCACCCTGCACTTGTTAGGATTCGCGCATTCAGTCGAGGCCTGGGTTGAAAACGAACTCATGGGGGGCCTTTACGGCGTCTCTATGGGCGGTGCTTTCTTTGGCGAGAGCATGTTCTCCCGCACGAGCAATGCTTCAAACGCATCGCTTGTTGCCCTGGTCCATCACTTGCGTGAACAGAATTTCATTCTGCTAGATACCCAATGGACCACGCCCCACCTGCGGCGCTTCGGCGCCTGCGACATCTCGCGTCGCGAATACATGGACCGGCTCGAACAGGCATTGAACTTGGATGTGCAGTTCAAGTGATGGTTTCGTCTTGCGGGCCCTCTTTGGCCATGCGGCGCTCACGGAAGAAACTCTGCAACAAACCAACCGATTCCTCCTTCATGACATCTTGAGTGATTTCACAGCGATGATTGAGGCTTGGATGCTGCAAAAGATTGATGAGTCCGCCGGCGCCACCGGCCTTTTCGTCGGGACAGCCAAAGATCACGCGCCGCAACCGACAATGCACGATGGCTCCGGCACACATGGGACACGGCTCCTTCGTTACATAAAGGTCACAGTCGGTTAGGCGCCAGTCTTCAACAACGCTTTGGGCTTGCGTCAGAACCAACATTTCCGCATGTGCCGTGCCGTCCTTTAAAGTCTCCACCTGATTGAATGCACGCGCGATGATGCGGCTGTCCCGAACCATCACCGCACCAATGGGGACTTCCTCCTGAGCGTAAGCGCGCTGTGCCTGACGCAAAGCTTGTCCCATGAAATGCTGATCATTTTGCAGATCGATGATAAGCGGTTCCTCATCCATCACGACGCCTCCCCCTCTTGCCGGCGTTTGCGTACGCCGGCGATGGTTTCACCTAACAATTGCTGCGAAGCCGCAGTAAGGGGAGCGATAGCGACGAAGACCTTGTGCTCGCCTTCGCTTAACATGGTGACTTCCATCATCTTTCCGTCCGGCGTGAGATCCAGATCCTCCACCTCGGACCAATAGAGCACCTCCATATTGCGGCTCGGAAAAAAGAAAGGAAACAATTCAATGCCCACCGGCGAAAAGATCATATAAGCGTGTTTCGCCAAGTGAATGCCTGCCCAAATGCTGAGCGCGGCGAAGGGTAATGGAATCAAAGCATACCGCCAGTGATCCAGCAAAGGAGCTTGGGTGACCGACCAGATATCCAAACTCACCAAATACAGCCCCACACTCACACAAATCAGGAGCAAACCTAACATAAAGAAATGAATGGCCTGACCGTTCCTGGTGAAACGGATTTCTTGTAACGGGTGATTGTTAGAGGAATTCGGCTCAGGCTGCGCGTTCATGGGCTCAACGTCCCTTGTAAGTCGCAAAGCTGGTTGAAGCGTTCAATCTTTGACGCTTTGCCTGAGGCCGTATCGATATCAATGACCACCCCACACAAGCGTACAGGCCCTTTCGCCACGGGAAACCGTGCCGGCATCGCGCTGAAGAACCGTTGGACCACCGGCTCGATTTGGCGGCCGAGAATCGACTCGGCGGGCCCACACATGCCCGCGTCACAGAGGAAGGCCGTGCCTCCGGGAAAGATCTGTTCGTCCGCCGTCTGCACATGTGTGTGGGTGCCGACCAAGCCAGAGACCATGCCATCGACAGAGCGGCCAAGCGCGATCTTCTCACTCGTCGTCTCGCCATGCGCATCGACGAAGAGAATAGGCGTTTCTTTGCGGAGCCGGTCCACTTCTTCTTTCAATGCTAGAAAAGGGTTCTCCAAATTCGGTTGAGTGAAGGTGCGCGCTTGCACTTGCAACACGCCCACCTTGCCTTTGCTTGTTTCTAACACAATGGATCCGGCGCCCGGCGTGCCACTGGGATAATTGAGCGGACGAAGAAGCCGCGGTTCCGTAGGGAAATACTCGATGATTTCTTTCTGATCCCAAACATGATCGCCCGTCGTCACCACCGCCGCTCCAGCTCGTAGCAGATCAATGCAGATCTTCGGCGTGATGCCGCGGCCCCCTGCGGCATTCTCTCCATTCACCACCGCGAAATCCACAGACCAATGCTGCCGAATAGAGGGCAAGTTCTGCATGACGGCTTTCCGGCCGGGCTCACCAACCACATCGCCCAAGAAAAGGAGCCGGAGTTCATGAGCTGCTGGCGGATCGGGATGGGACACGCTCGGAGCCATAACAGATCGCGCGCCAGAATCAACCGGCCATTGACGCCCAAAGCGCTTCCATGGATTTCGGAACTGTGTAAACAAGAGCCATGCGCCTGACTCTGATCCTCTCCCTCCTATTAAGCACTATCGTGACGGCCCAAGACCCCCGCCCTAACATCGTTCTCATTATGGCCGATGACTTGGGCTTTGCCGATCTGGGGTGTTACGGATCCGAGATTGAGACCCCACATTTGGATGCTTTGGCCGCTCAAGGGTTACGGTTCAATCAGTTTTATAATACGGCGAAGTGCCATTCGTCACGTGTGGCGCTGCTGACGGGGCTCTATTGTGATCAAGCCGGCAGCGAATCGCTCAGCCGCGGCGCCACCATAGGCGAGGTTCTCGGAAGTGCCGGCTATTTCACCGCTATGAGCGGCAAATGGCATTTAAAGAAGCAACCGACCGACTTTGGATTTCATCGCTATTGGGGGCATCTATCGGGAGCGACCAATTTTTTCACGGGTGACGACACGTTTCGCTTCAATGGCGAAAAATGGAAGGTGCCGAAAGAACTCAATGGACGGCCTTTTTATACCACTCATGCGATCACGGATTTCGCGATCGATTTTCTGAAAGAGGCACTCGATACGGAGAAACCCTTCTTACTCTACACCGCCTTCAACGCGCCCCATTATCCTCTTCAAGCACCTGAGGCAGATGTGAAAAAATATGAAGGACGTTACGACGCAGGTTGGGACGTACTGCGTATGCGCCGTCATCAAAAACAACTAGCCATGGGTTTATTGCCTACGAAATGGAAGCTCAGTCCGCGTCCTGATCATGTGCCGGCCTGGAATTCACTTAGTGCCGAAGAGCGCCAATGGGAAGCCGATCGCATGGAAGTCTTTGCTGCCATGGTTGATGTGCTCGATCAGAATATCGGCCGGCTTGTTTCGTTTTTGAAGGAGAGAAATGTTTTTGATAATACTTTATTTCTCTTCTGCTCAGACAATGGCGCTTGCCCCTTTGAAAGAACACGTGGTCGTTATCTCAAACCTTGGGACGCGGAATCTTATTGGACTTACGACGCCAGCTGGTCCATCGCCGGCAACACGCCTTTTCGATTGTACAAACAGAATCAACATGAGGGTGGCATCGCCTCTCCATTAATCGCGCATTGGCCCGGAGGCATGATGACGGCGCCTGGTAGCATTACGGATCAACCCGGTCATCTCATTGATTTCATGGCGACTTTCTTGGAGTTGGGCAAAGCCGATTATCCCAAACAAGTCGGTGAACGAAAGATCGATCCGCTACAAGGCCGCTCGCTACTCCCCATCTTTCAAGGAAAAGTCCGCGAACCCCACCCCCAACTCTATTTCCACTTCGGCACGGACCGCGCTCTTCGCCAAGGTCCCTGGAAACTCGTTTCCGCAAAGCTCGGCAAATGGGAACTCTACAATATGGATGAAGACCGAACGGAGTTAAACGATCTAGCAGATCAACAGCCGAATCGTGTTAAAGAGATGGAATCTGCCTGGTTCGACTTCGCCAAGAACATCGATCGCCTAAAAGGCCGGCACCTTAATCCCGTGAAAA
Source organism: Verrucomicrobiales bacterium (assembly GCA_965224685.1). Classification (GTDB taxonomy): domain Bacteria; phylum Verrucomicrobiota; class Verrucomicrobiia; order Verrucomicrobiales; family DEV007; genus CBDDAB01. Next base: position 740,366 of record CBDDAB010000016.1, read on the forward strand.
ATCGCCACACTTCCTTGTCGTTTCGCAAGGATACTTCTTCCGGCGCAGCGAAAGGCCGGTAGTGGAGGCCTGGATAAGTTTTCATCTACTAATTCTCCACGTATCACAACTACGACGGGAGAGACTATGAAAATACTAGTGCAACATGATTTTGTGATACATCCTAAAAGGTTAAACCGGCCCTGATATGCGAATTCTTTCCGCCGTGTTCTTGCCATTAACCATTGTTTTTGGTCTTTCAGCTTTGGCGAACGATCAGTCAAGTATGGCAGGAATCGACAATGAGCTTGTTGGCAGAATTCGTCAAGAATTCGAGAAGCTCGATACCACAATAAATCCTTCGTATCAGTTTATTAAGAATCAACAAGAAGGAGGGATGTGGGTAACTCCTTCCCACATATTGAAAATTGTTGAAGATGACAGGATTAAAGATTGGCTGGAACCTTACGGTAAATCCCGAGAGGTAATTTATGCTTTGTGGCCTTATGTCAGCGATCAGAAACACAAGAATAATGCATTCATGATGTTGTTTGCCTTCAGCTCTCGAGAATATAATTATTATTTCGACAATATCCCAAGATTTATGGGCGTCACAGGCGAATTTGAGACTCTTCGAAGTCCAGTTTTTTATCCGACTTTTAAAGAAAAAGTCAAAAAGGCTTGTCATGACATCTTAAAGGGTTTTGTGAGTGCAGGTCCGAAATACGATCCTTCGCTGTTGAGAAACTCCTTGCCTGCTGCTGATCTCAACCAAAGTCGTCATATTGATCGTTCTTCAAATGCTTCCAAAAATCTGCGTTCAGAACGGGATCAGCAATTGCATGATCAAGACACTGTGAAGTCCTGGTATTTCTATGCTGTCGTGCTAGTCGGAGTATTTCTCTTGCTTTTGGCATTCCGGTACAAGTTAAGAAGTTGACTTGACTATTTATAAAAGAGAGATCTTCGCATTTCGCAGCCTGTTGATTGGAGTGATTGCGATATTGTCATTTATTTATTTTAATAATTATCTAGATTTAAGAGACATCCCATCTGGGTTGGTGATTACAGAAATAATGGCATCGAATACCTGGAGGGATCTCGATGGGGTAGGTACACGGGATTGGATTGAGCTGTTTAATGGCAGCAATGTTCCCATTTCATTGACGCAATACCGCATTATCTTGTTTCCGGTGTCAGGCTTTCAAGCCTCTCTAACATGGACTTATTGATTCTGTCATTTCGTGTTGCGGTGCCAGTTGATCTCTTAGGCGGATAAGGACTACGATAAAAGCTCGGCCATCTCGTGGGAGAGGACGACTCAAAAGCCAGCTGGAAGCGGCTCTGAAATCCAGCGAACGGGCAGATAGCCCCAGCGAACGACTCCGCCAGCCATTGCCAAGTTACCGCCACATTGGATCCCGTGGCTCTATCCGGCAGTTTGCGCTCCAGACCGAACAGGGCACTGCGAATCGTTGGCTGATGAAGCTGAAAGCGCCGGAACCAGCGATAGGTAGTGCTCAATGAACAATCTAAGAGATCCTGGGACTGCCGGAACACGCTGCTCAGCGAGTTCCCGCCGCTATGAGCAAACCTGTCCATGAGCAAACTCAGTTTGCTGGTGCGCATCGAAGCGCGTTGAATCACCTCATCCCAGAAGACCGAGAAGGTGCGGCCACAGCCCTTGTGCGTGTAGCGATTGGAGCAGAAGAAACGACAGGAATGAGCTGGCTCGGTCCCCTTCCGGCCATACCCATGAGGTCTCACAAACCCACTTCGATGACAGTGAGGGCAGGGTTTCGAAAGGATGGCTGTACGAAGGTTAAGGAACCTGCAGCTATCGGGCTGGATGGGAGAATCAGTCTCACACACAAACCGAGATTAGTAGATGCGGCGACTGAACCAAAGGAAATCGAAAATGCCGAATTAACGCTGATGAATGCCCCTCATCCTACGATCACAATTCGGCCATTTTCGGCCCAAATGTACGATCACAGGGTGGAAAATAACACCCCATATGTGGCCATCTAGCGAGACTAACGTTACGCCATAATCTCCAGCGGCGTTCCGCTGCGAGAGGACCTGACTCGCGGCGAGACGCCGCGGTTACTTGGTTTGCATCGACCTCAAACCTTCATCCATGTCCTTCCATGGCTCCGCGCCTTTAGGCGGCTGCGCTGGATGACGCACCCGCTTAATTCAAATCACCTCGCTGACTCTTCTATTGGTAGTCCGAAGTGATTCATGATGGCTGGAAAGCGAGGGCCCTTTCCAGGCCCTTCTTCACAGCCAGCCATTGTGAATCACTTCGCCGCGGCGATGCCATCGTCCGCTTGATAAGTTCTCGATTTCTCCTTCGGTGACGATGGAGAGGCGCTCCAACCTGCCACGAATTTGACGCTTCATGCACCTAGATGCCTAAACCCGATGATCCTCGGACAGGTTGGCAGCGCTTGAGTCGTGACGAATGCTCAGAAGAGGTCCGTCCGATGACCAACACAATAGAATCTTCGCCGATTCAAGCCAGCGCTTTTCCACCTTCATAACCAAATTCTAACATGAACACTTCTATCCATTACGCCGCTCTTATCGGTATTGATTGGGCCGACAAATCCCATGCCATCGCTCTTCGAGACACCGCTTCGGGCAATCTTGAAGAGAGCACTCTTCATAACGATCCTGCCGCGATTGCCCAATGGGTCAACGAACTTAAAGATCGCTACCAAGGCCGAGATATCGCCATCTGTGTCCAACTCAGTCGTGGTGCTCTAGTTAGCCAACTCGCAGCGTTCGACTTCATCCACCTCTATCCGCTCAATCCCATGATGAGCGCTTTCTTTCGCAAAGCCTTCACGCCAAGCGGAGCCAAAGATGATCCCAGCGATGCGCGACGCCATTTGAGCATCCTTGAACATCACATCGATCAACTCAAACGGTGGCAACCCTCTTCACCCATCGATCAACGCCTCTTATTATTCTGTGAGAATCGACGCAAGCTCGTCACCCTCCAAGTTGATCTGCGTAACAAGATCACCTCGGCCCTCAAAGACTACTTCCCGCAAGCTCTTGACTACGTTGGCGACGACGTGGCCGCGCCAATGGGCTGTGCGTTCCTTTTGAAATGGGGAGATCTAACAAGTCTCAAACGAGCTAAGCCGGAAACGATCCGCAAATTCTATTATACCCACGGCAGCCGCAGCAAAGCCCGCATCGAGAAACGCTTGAAGAGTATCAAGCAAGCGCAACCTGTAAGCGAGGACCCTGCTTTGGTGGAACCCAGTCGGTTCTATGTGCAAGCGTTAGCAAAGCAGTTGCAAGCACTTTGCGCCAGCATCAAAGCAGCCGAATCAACGTTAGAGGAAACCTTTCAAGAACATCCTGACGCCTCGCTGTGGCAAAGCTTGCCTGGTGCCGGGGCGGTATTAGCACCTCGGCTAGCCATCGCTTGGGGAAGCGATCGCAAGCGCTTCACAAGTGCCCAAGACATGCAAACCTATAGCGGCATCGCCCCCGTAAGAAGCGCAAGCGGGGAACGGGAAAGCACCTTTCGCCGCAATCACCGCCCGCGATTCCTTCATCAGAGCTTCTGGGAACACGCGAAGCAAAGTGCCCTGCATTGCGAGTGGGCCAAGGTCTACGTCGAAGGGCAAGTGGCCAAGGGCAAACGGCGCAGCAGCGCCTACCGAGGTCTAGCCTTCAAGTGGCAACGGATCATGTATGCGATGTGGGAAAGCGGGAAGCCCTACGATGAAGCCTACTTTCAGTGGGCTCTACGCAAGAGCGACTCGCCCCTGGCGAAACCAGAAGAGAAAGCGGCCGCATAGACTAACCTTTACCTTGTTGATAACCTTGCAAATAATCTCTCAAAACCTATTGACAGACCACCTCAGAAGATCGGGTTGCCATCCTAACGCGTCACTCCTCAAATAATCATTCCGGCGGCTACCGTTTCATTGCTCTGTTCATCGATGAGCACGAAGCTTCCGGTGGTGCGGTTGGTTTGATAGGGATCTTTGACCACGGGTTTGGATGTGCGGAGGCTGATGCGGCCGATGTCGTTGAGTTTAAAAGTGAGGTCGTCTTCGACTTTATGAAGCGTGTTGATATCGACCTTGTATTTTACCTCACGCACCATGGCTTTGACTTCGTTGGTCGTGTGACGCAGGTAGTATTTGCCTCGTGTCGCCAAGGGTTGATTGGCGGAGAACCAGCAGATCATGGCTTCGATATCTTGGCTGACTTCGGGCGGATTGTTCGGTTTGACGATGAGATCGCCGCGGCTGATGTCGATTTCATCTTCTAAACGGATCGCCACCGACATCGGGCTAAAGGCCTCCTCGACTTCTTTCTCGTCTGCGTAGATGGCCTTGATTTTTGAAGTAAATCCGGATGGCAGGACGACCACATCGTCTCCGGGTTTGAAAACGCCACTGGCCACGCGTCCGGCGAATCCGCGGAAATCATGATGCTCATCTGAGTGCGGGCGGATGACCCATTGTACGGGAAATCGCGCATCCACGTGATTATGATCGGATCCGATATAAACGGTTTCTAAATGATAGAGCAATGGTGAGCCTAGATACCATGGCATTTTCTCCGATTTATCCACCACGTTATCGCCGTGAAGCGCGCTGATGGGAATAAAGGAGACGTCGACGATATTACGCAGGCGCGAGGAGAATTCCTTAAACTGCGCAACGATTTCGTTATATCTCTCTTCACTATAATCGACAAGATCCATCTTATTTACCGCAATAACGATATGTTGAATGCGGAGAAGGCTCGCGATGAATGAGTGGCGGCAGGTTTGTTCGATCACCCCTTGGCGTGCATCGACTAAGATGATGGCAAGATTTGCCGTTGAGGCGCCGGTGACCATGTTGCGGGTGTATTGAATGTGACCCGGTGTATCCGCGATGATAAACTTCCGCCTCGGCGTGGCGAAATAACGATACGCTACATCAATCGTGATGCCCTGTTCGCGTTCGGCTCGCAAACCATCCGTCAAAAGCGCCAAATTCACATTCTCATCGCCACGCTTCTTGCTCGAAGCTTCCACGGCGGCCATTTGGTCTTCGAACGTGTTTTTACTATCGTAGAGCAGACGCCCAATCAAGGTGCTCTTTCCGTCATCGACGCTACCCGCGGTTGTAAATCGTAATAAATCCATGAAAAAGTTTTAAGTTTTAGGTGTTAGGTTTTAAGATATTGGATAAGTGCTTGGAGTCTAGCGGCGATGGTCTTGGTCTCAGCAATCAATGAGGTTGCGGATTGGTTAAAAAGTTTTAGGTGTTAGGTTTTAAGACTTTGGATAAGTGCTTGGAGTCTAGCAGCGATGGTCTTGGTCTCGGCAATCAATGAGGTTGCGGATTGGTTAAAAAGGTTTAAGTTTTAGGTGTTAGGTTTTAAGACTTTGGATAAGTGCTTGGAGTCTAGCGGCGATGGTCTTGGTCTCGGCAATCAATGGGGTTGCGGATTGTTTGGATAGGATCTCGAGTCTTTGAGCGATGTAGAGTTGGGTCCGAAGCTCCGCAGCAGAGCCTTTCGAGTAGTGGAGGAATTTGATGAATTCTTTATTGGAACTTCGTTCAGCGCCCTCGGCGATATTTGAGGGAATGGAGACTGCGCTGGCGTTCATTTGAGACACAAGACGAAACTCCTTCGACTCTTGAAGCGCACGATAGACATCAACCGCTAGTTGGCATCCTTGCTTCCAAACCTCAAGATCCTCAAAAGAATGATAAGCCATGTAGAAGGTTTTAGGTTTTAAGTAGCTTTTGGGTAAAGACGTTGGCGTTTAGCGGAGATATAAGCCATGTGCGACAGCTCCTAAACCTAACACTTAACACTTAAAACCTAAAACCTTAGAAATACCCTTCTTTCTTCCTGTCCTCCATCGCGGTTTCGGATCGTTGATCGTCAGCGCGCGTGCCGCGTTCGGTTTGCCGCGCGGTGGCCACTTCTTGTATGATTTTATCGAGTGTGTCGGCGTCGGATTCGACTGCGCCGGTGCAGGTGGCGTCGCCTATGGTGCGAAAGCGGACGATCTTTTCTTCGACCGTTTCATGCTCTTGCACCGTGACGAAATCCGTGACGGCCAATAAAGAGCCGCTGCGTTCGAAGACAGGGCGTTTGTGTGAAAAATAAAGACTCGGGAGTTCGATCTCTTCTCTTTGGATATACATCCAAATGTCCATTTCCGTCCAATTACTCAAAGGGAACACTCGGAAGTGCTCGCCGTGTTGTTTGCGGCCATTGAAAATATTCCACAACTCTGGTCGTTGATTCTTGGGATCCCATTGACCAAAGTCATCGCGAGCGGAGAAGAAACGCTCTTTGGCACGGGCTTTCTCTTCGTCGCGGCGGCCGCCACCGAGAGCTGCGTCATATTGATGTTCTTCAATGGTATCAAGCAGAGTGGTCGTTTGGAGTTTATTGCGACTAGCCTCCGGTCCTGTCTCCTCACGGACACGACCGGCATCAATCGATGCCTGGACAGATCCCACGACGAGCTTCGCTCCGAGCTTGTCGATAAACTGATCACGATAGGTCATCGTCTCCTGAAAATTATGTCCGGTATCGATATGCACTAACGGAAAAGGTAATCGAGCGGGCCAGAACGCTTTGCGTGCGAGCCAGGCCATGACAATCGAGTCTTTGCCGCCCGAGAATAAGAGGGCGGGATTCTCGAATTGCGCAGCCGTTTCCCGGAGAACGAAGATCGCTTCCGATTCGAGCTGACTTAAGTGATCTAGAGAATAACTGGGCATAGAAATCTAAGTAACGTGCTGAAGTCGTGGCGTGATGCGATCAATCAAAGCGGCTGCGGATTGCTCGATCGTTAGGGATTCGGTATCAATGATCATGTCGGGATGATTCGGTTCTTCGAAGAGAGAATCCTTTCCTGTGAACTGTTTCACCTGGCCTTGACGTGCCTTGGCATAGAGACCTTTGACGTCGCGTTCTTCACAGGCCTCGTAAGAAGCTTTGACGTAGACTTCGAGAAAATCGTCTTCGCCGATGATCGATCTAGCGAGATCACGGAGTCCGTTCGTAGGCGTGATAAACGAGGCGAATGTGAGGACACCGAGTTGACGGAAAAGTTTCGCGATCTCACTGATACGGCGAATATTCTCGTGACGATCTTCCAAGCTGAATCCGAGATCGTTGTTGATACCGTGACGAATGTTATCCCCATCCAGTATTTGCGTTAGACGTCCTTGTTCGTGGAAATGGCGTTCCACCGCATTGGCCAAGGTGCTCTTGCCACTTCCAGACATCCCATAAAGCCAGACCACGAGACCACGTTGGTGGAGAAGCGTCTCCTTCGCACTGGTGGGCAGCATGCGATGGAATTCAGTATGAATGTTTGCGTTGGAATCCGCCATAAGTTGCGTTAGAACGACTCTGTGAAGGTGAGCCAGAAACTCGAATATGCGTGCCGCGTTTGTATTCAGTTAGCCAAATCGGGTGGAGGCGACCGGGTTTCCCGCGTCGAAGATTTGGCCCAGAAAGAGGCCGTGTCTTCCAACTTCCTGGTGCAGATCCTCAATGAACTTCGTCGGTCGGGGATCGTGCACAGCCGGCGGGGGAAACTTGGAGGTTATGCGCTGGCCAAGGCTGCCCAGGACATCACTTTGGCGCATATCGTGAAGGCGATTGAGGGAGAAGTGTTAGCGATTGATTCAGACGAAAAGGGGGATTCAGGCCGCCGGGTGTCCGAACTCTGGCAGAAAGTGGGGCATCACGTGGAGGAGCACATGCAGGCGATCACCCTGGAGGAAATGAGTTCGGAAGAGGCGTTGTTAGAGTATTATATTTGATGCGAGGGAGCTATCTGACGATCGCTCCCTCGCGATGGTTTTCTAGATCATGCAGGCAATTCCGCAACGGGCAGGTTAGCCACCTCGGCGCGTGTTTCTTCAGCTAGTGCGGTGCTGAGATAACGTTCCGTCGGGCTTGGCGCGACGGTAACGATGCGCTTGCCGGCCATGCCCGGTTGTTTCGCGACTTGCATGGCGGCCCAAACATTGGCGCCGGTGGAAATACCGGCGGGCACGCCTTCTTCAACGGCGAGGCGGCGCGCAATGGTGAAGGCATCTTCGTTAGAGACTTGAACAGCGTCATCAATGATATCCGTATTGAGCACATCGGGAATAAACCCGGCACCAATACCTTGAATCTTGTGCGGTCCGGGGCTGCCGCCGGAAATGACGGGACTGGCTTCCGGTTCCACGGCAAAGGTCTTCATATCGGTACGGCTTTTGATCACTTCAGATACACCGGTGATGGTGCCGCCGGTTCCCACGCCGGCAACGAAGGCGTCAATGCGGCCTTCCGTGGCCTCCCAAATTTCCTCAGCCGTGGTACGGCGATGGATTTCCGGGTTGGCGGGATTCTTAAATTGCTGGGGTGCGAACGCTTTATCGCCATGTTCCGCGACGAGTTCTTCGGCTTTCAAAATCGCGCCACCCATCCCTCGCGGGCCGGGCGTGAGCACCACTTCGGCGCCTAACATGCGCAACAGCACGCGGCGTTCGATCGACATCGTTTCCGGCATGGTGAGAATGCATTTGTAACCTTTGGTGCGCGCCACGAAGGCGAGGGCGATGCCGGTATTTCCAGAAGTGGGCTCAATAATAACCGAATCCTCACGGATTTTCCCATCTCGTTCGCCCGCCTCGATCATGGAGGCACCGATCCGGTCTTTCACGCTGAAGAGTGGATTAAAAAACTCGGCCTTGATCAGAATCTCTGCGTCCACATCGCGCGTGATCGTATTCAACCGAATAAGCGGCGTCCCGCCAATCGTATCGACTATATTGTTAGCAATCTTCATTTTCTAGTTGGTTTTATTAAATAATGGGGGAGCACACTATTCGTATTCTGTTTCCGAAAGTTACATTCGATTCTTAAATACTGAAGTCCTGGAACTCAGAGGGTTCGTGCAGCCCGCATTCGCGCTTCTCGCCGTCGAAGCGGGTTTGTTCCGGCGTCATACCTTTCTCCAGTGGCTTTGTCGAGTGGATATCCCCGATCGAAACATAGCCTTTGTGATAGAGTGGGTGATGCGGAAGCTCGTGCGCGCGCATGTAGTCATCCACCTCGTCGTCGGTCCAATCGATGATGGGATAGACCTTGAGGGTGGCCTTCTGCTGCTCCACCACCTGCCGTTCGGCACGGCTTTGCGATTGCGCACGGCGTAGACCACTGAGCCAGACCTTGCCACCTAACTCCTCGATCGCCCGATTCATGGGTTCAACCTTGGTAAGAACGCCGTATTTAGCCGCTCCCTCTTCGCCCTGTTCCCACAGCTTGCCATAGAGAGCTTCAAGCCGGGAGGCGCTGTAGCGTGGCTGATAGAGTTTGATATTGAGATCCCACTTCTTCCAAAGTTGTTCGGAAAACTGATAGGTCTCGGGAAAGAGGTAACCGGTATCAATGAAAACGATCGGTAATTCAGGCGCGTGTTCTTTGAGCAAATGAAGCATCACCGCTGAGTGGGCGCCGAAACTCGTTGTGGCCATCGCCGTGCTAGGAAAGCGCTCGGCAATTACCTGAATCCGTTGCGCAGCGTCTAACGCCAACAACTCGCCGTTGAGTTGCTCCGCATCGCTCGTGGCCGGGTGAGGCTTGGTGGCGACGGCACTCATCCCCTCGTTTCCCCCAGGTTCTGATGAAAGTCCACGCCGGCCTTCGTTTCTTTGATCACCCCTTTGCGAATCACAAAGTCACCGAAACGTTCGCCATCCTCGCGCTCCGTTGCGTAGGCTTCAATGAGTGGCTTTAACAGTGGGGCGATCTCATCACTCTTCACCGATTCCTTGTAAAGCTTGTTCAAGCGGTCTCCAACAAACCCGCCACCGAGATAAACATTGTACTTACCGGGCGCCCGGCCCACCATAGCGATCTCGGCAATATACGGCCGCGCACAACCGTTCGGGCAGCCCGTCATGCGAATGGTGATGGCATCTTCGCGTAGGCCGGCTTCCTCTAGCGTCTCTTCGATTTGGGTTAACAAATCGGGTAGATAGCGCTCGCTCTCGGCGAGCGCTAGGCCGCAAGTGGGGAGCGCCACGCAAGCCATGGAATTGAGCCGCATGCCGGTGGTGGTGTTCTGCTGATCCAGGCCGTAGTCTTTCAATAACGCCTCGATCTTCGACTTCTCTTCCTTCACCACGTTGGCGATGATGACGTTCTGATTCGCGGTGAGACGGAAGTCACCCAGGTGTACTTTGGCGATCTCCCGCAGCGCGGTCCGCATGTTGAGCCCATCGCGATCCCGTAGACGCCCGTTCTGGACAAAGAGCGTGTAATGCCAGCGATTCTCCAAGCCTCGGACCCACCCATACCGATCGCCGTTGTGAGTGAAATGATAGGCGCGTTCCTCGCCGAGCTTGTAGCCGAGGTGCGCTTCGACTTGATCACGAAACCAATCAAGCCCGTGATCTTCGATCGTGTACTTGAGCCGTGCATGGGCGCGATCTTCGCGGTCGCCGTGATCGCGTTGTACCAACACAATCTTTTCGGCGACCTCCACCACTTGCTCCACCGTGCAGAAACCTAGGACCTGAGCAAGACGCGGAAAAGTGGCTTCTTTGTTATGCGCCATGCCCATGCCGCCGCCTACAGTCACATTGAAGCCAGCCAATTTCCCGTCTTCGACGATGGCGATGAAACCGAGATCATGGGCAAAGATATCGACATCATTGCTAGGCGGCACGGCGACCACGGTCTTGAACTTGCGCGGAAGATAGGTGGCGCCGTAGAGGGGCTCTTCTTGTTCCGGTTCCGGTGTCACACGTTCTTTGTCCAACCAAATCTCATGATAAGCACCCGTGCGCGGCGAGAGATGATCGCTGATCTTCTTCGTGACCTCGAGCACTTCAGCATGAATGTGAGACTGATCCGGATTGGGATTGCACATCACGTTGCGGTTCACATCGCCACAAGCCGCCAAAGTATCTAACAAAGTGGCGTTGATATCCTGAATCGTTTTTTTCAGACTGCCCTTGAGCACACCGTGCAATTGAAAGGCTTGGCGAGTGGTCAGCTTGATCGTCTCATTGGCGTAACTGCTAGCTAGATCATCAATGTCCAGCCATTGCTGTGGTGTGCAAACGCCGCCCGGCACCCGCACACGGATCATGAATGAAAATGCTTTCTCTAGCTTGGCCTTGCGCCGTTCTTTACGCAAATCACGGTCGTCTTGCTGATAGATTCCGTGAAACTTTGTCAATTGCGTGTCATCGGCCACCAACGCTCCCGTACTGTCATCTACGAGCCCCTCGGCGATGGTGCCGCGCAGAAATCGGCTATCAAGTTTGATGCCTTCGTTCTTGTGGAGGGACGGGGAAGTTGCTTCGGCCATGATTAATGTTTAGTAAATTACTCATCTTACTAAACATTAGCTCGTAAGTCAGCAAGTTTTATTTCATGAAATATACTTGAAGCTGTAAGGAGGTCTGAATAACTAGGTGAATTATCAGTGATCGTGAATTTTGTAAAAGGCCAACGGTGGGTCAGTAGCATGGAGCCCGAATTGGGGCTCGGAATCGTCGATGAAGTCGCCGATGGGAAAGTCACGCTTCACTTTCCCGCTCACGAGGAGGCAAGGATGTACACCATCACCAATGCCCCGCTCAAAAGAGTCCGCTTTTCCAAGGGAGAAGCCATTTCCACGCGAGATGGTGCGCGGATCCAAGTTAGTGACGTCCGGGAGAAGGAGCATTTGTATTTCTACCACGGCGATAATGAGATCGAGGTCAACGAGGCTGAGTTGGCTGATAATCTGAGTTTCAGTAAACCTCAGGATCGTTTACTAGCGGGTCACGCGGACCCGATGGAGACCTTCGAGCTCCGCTACGAGACGCTTTTACGGCAGTTCGATATGCGGAGTTCCAAGCTTCGCGGTTTCCAAGGGGCGCGGATTGAACTCATTCCCCACCAACTCTATGTCGCTCAGGAGGTGGCGGCTCGTCATGCGCCACGTGTGCTCCTGGCAGATGAAGTAGGGCTTGGGAAAACGATCGAAGCGGCATTGGTCATGCATCATCTGGTGCTCACCGGCCGCGCGCGCCGTGTGTTGATTCTCGTGCCCGAGACCCTTCTCCATCAGTGGTTCGTCGAACTCCTGCGACGATTCCAACTCACCTTCTGCATCTTTGACGAAGACCGTTGCCAGGCTATCGAGGAGGAGGAGAAACATCAGTCCTCTGACGAAGACGCCGAAGCGACAGTGAATCCGTTTCTGGAAGAGCAACTGGTTCTTTGTTCCACGGATGCCATCGCGGCCGATCCCAAACGCAATGAACAGATCGTGAGCGCCGGTTGGGACCTTCTCATTGTCGATGAGGCACATCATTTGGAATGGTCTTCCAAGGAAGTCAGCCCCGCTTATCAGTTAGTCGAGAAACTGGCCGAGGTGGTTCGGCGGCTCATCCTTCTCACCGCCACCCCCGAGCAACTCGGTCGTGAAGGGCACTTCGCTAGGCTCAAGCTTCTCGATCCCGAGCGCTACACCGACCTCAAGTCGTTCATGGAGCAAACGGCGCACTATCAAGAAATCGCGCGTCTTGCTGATGGTTTGTTAGGCCGCTTGCCCATGACCAATGCGGATTGGAAGCAGCTGAAAGAGCTTTTCTCCCATTACACCGCCGACGAAAGCGCCGAACTCATTGAGGGCGCGGCAATGGAGGATCGCGGCTGCCGGATACGCCTTTTAGAGGATTTGTTAGATCAGTATGGCACCGGACGGGTGATGTTCCGCAACCGGCGTGTTTCCATGCGCGGCTTCCCCAAGCGTAGCGTCAATCTGGTTCCGATCAAACCGACGAAAGGCAACGCGCATGTGGAGTGGCTCGCCGGTTTTCTCCGTGAATTGAAGCCTAACGACAAAGTTCTCCTCATCTGCTCGACCGTGGATCGCGTCTTGCAAATCGAAGAGGCCCTGCGTGAACAGATCAACGTGAAACTGGGCGTCTTCCACGAGGGCATGACGTTGATTCAACGCGACCGCAGTGCCGCTTATTTCGCCGAGGATGACGGCGCGCAGATCCTCCTTTGTTCGGAGATTGGGAGTGAGGGCCGGAATTTCCAATTCGCTCATCGGTTAGTGCTTCTCGATTTGCCTGCGGACCCCGCGATGTTAGAGCAGCGCATTGGGCGTCTCGATCGCATTGGTCAATCAGAGACCATCCAGATCTTCGTTCCCTATCTGGAGAAAAGCGGTGAGGAAATGATTGCACGCTGGTATCATGAGGGCCTCGATGCCTTCGAAACCTGCCAACAATCGGGGCATCGCTACCTCAAAGAGTTTGGCGCGACGCTTGCCTCGATTATGAAGCGGACGGACGCATCCGGTCGATTTGAAAAGAAGCGTTTCGATAAACTGCTAGATGACACCAGGGTTTTCCACAAACAAACGGTCAAAGAACTTGAATCCGGCCGTGACCATTTGCTAGAGTTGAACTCGTTCCGCGATGAGCCTGCGCTACAGTTTGTGGATGAAATCACGGCGGCGGATCAAGACGCCACGCTGGAGAAGTTCTTTCTTAAGATTCTTGATCACTTCGGAGTAACGGTGGAGGAGTTGCAGCCGAGGGTTTACCACCTCAAGCCCGAACACGTTTACACGGATGCTTTCCCTAATCTTCCAGAGGAAGGCGTGACCATGACCTTGGATCGAGAGATGGCGCTCAAGCGTGAAGAGATTCAATTTCTTACTTGGGATCATCCCATGGTGCGCGGCGCGATGGATTTGTTAGTGGGTTCAGAGAAAGGCAACTGCGCCTTTGCTTACATGGATGCCACGGGCCCCAAGATGCTCTTCTTGGAAGCCATTTACATTCTCGAATGCGTGGCCCCCACCGACTTGCATGCTGATCGGTTCTTCCCGGCGACTCCCGTCCGGGTGTTGGTCAATCATCGCCGTGAAAACTACACCGACCTCATTTCTGCGGAAGAACTCGACGAATACGTTCGGCCCGGCAAACCCCAGTGGGTGCAGAAGAACGTGCACGCTTTGCAAGATCTCTTGCCCAAGTTGCAAACCTTTGCCCATTCGATCGCCGAAGAGATGATGCCCGATATCATTTCGGCGAATCGCGTGGTCATGCGAACGAAACTGCAGACCGAGGTCGATCGCTTGCGACATCTGCAGACCATTAATGATCATGTGAGGGAGGAAGAAATCAGCCTGGCGGCGGCGTGTCTCAAACAGCTCGAGAAAGCCATGGGCGAGGCGCGTTTGCGGCTGGACTCCATGCGGCTGCTTTACAAGGGAGACGATTAACCGTCACGGGCTATGCCGGAGACGCCTCTCCCGGGACTCCGATTCGTCGTGGCCTTGCCCAGTGAAGCGGCGCCCTTGATCGCGCATTGGAAACTCTTGGCCCACGAAAAATGCGACGCCACCACTTTCCGAATCTATCATTGTTCCGAGCGGCGTCACTGGCTAATCGTCAGTGGTGTGGGGCATCGTGCCGCCACCGCCGCCACGGCTTACTTGGCCGGGGTCAGTGACTCGCGACGCTATCACGCTTGGTTGAATGTTGGCATCGCGGGTCATGGCACGGCGGAATGGGGAAGCGCCTTCCTCGCTCACAAGATTCGAGACACCGCCTTCGATCAGAATGCTTATCCGTTTCTCATCGAAACTAACTTGCCCACATCCGAACTCCACACCGTCACTCGGCCGGCTGCAGAAATCCCTAACGATATCCTTATCGACATGGAAGCTGCCGCGTTTTATCACGCCGCTTTGAGTTTGAGCATGGCGGAGCTGGTCCAATGTGTGAAAGTCGTCTCAGACCACGGTGCAGAACAGCCTCTCTCCAAGCAGTTTGTGAAGCGTTTGATTCAAGATCGGATTGAGGCCATTGAGAGCGTTGCACAGTCATTGGTAACGATGTCAGAGAAATTTGCCGAACGCTGGGCTGACCCCCCGGCCTTCGCCGCTTACCTGAAGAGATGGCGCTTCACGGCTACACAAAGACACCAATTGAGAACCTTGCTCGTTCGTTTGCGAGCGCTGAACCTTGAACCGCACGTGGAAAACGCATCAAGCGCGTCAGAGATTCTCAATCGACTTTCCAAGCAGGTCGACGAAGAACCGTTGATCCTACACGCGAGTCATGATTAGCGCACTTTATGTTGAGGAAGCCGTGCGGGACTCACCCGCCGTAGTTCGGTTATCAAAGCGTTTTCCGAACGTGCCCACCATTGCATGTGAGCGCTACACCCAGATCTTCAATCAACACCGGCAAGACTTCCGCACCCAGAAGAAACGGCCTGCGATGATTTTAGCAGAGAAACGCAACGGCCACGTTCTGCCTACACCGCCTAACTACGGTATCGGCGGCCGCAACAACTACTACTTTTCCCATCTCCTCAACTGCCTTTACGACTGCCGCTACTGTTTCCTTCAAGGGATGTACCGGTCCGCCCACTACGTCTTCTTTGTCAATGACGGCGATTTCCAACAAGCGATCGATGCCAAGCTCGAAGAACACGCAGACGAAGACGTCTATTTCTTCTCCGGCTATGACTGTGATTCCTTTGCTTTGGAATCGCTAACTGCATTTGTTAACCGTTACCTCCCGTTCTTCGCCGATCGTCCACGCGCCATCCTTGAACTCCGAACGAAGAGTCTCAAAGCACGCTCTTTGTTAGACCACACTCCTTTTCCTAACATCGTCGCCGCCTTTAGCCTAACCCCTATCGAAGTCTCTCAGAAGTACGAAATCGGTGTGCCGCCGCTGGACAAACGGCTGAAGACGATGCACGATCTCGCCACTGTCGGCTGGAAGATCGGTCTCCGTTTCGACCCCATCATCGCCCATCAAGACTCCGAGGCGCAGTATCAAAATCTCTTTCATCAGGTCTTCGAGCACCTCCCCGCCGATGCCATCCACTCCGTGACCATCGGCGCCATGCGCTTCCCCAAAGGCATTTACAAGCAGATCGCCTGTCAGTTTCCCGAAGAACCTCTCTTCGCCGCAGGACATCATGAGACCAAGGACCTAATCGCCTTCGATTGTCAGAAGGGGGCATCCGTTGCCGAGATGGCCATCGAAATGCTGAAACCTCACGTCGGGAGTGATCGATTGTTTGTGTGTTAGCTTTCATCTCTAGCTAGCCAGAATTCACAGACTCTTCGCAAACCATTCATCCAATCTTCATATCCGGCCGTCACACTGCCGGCATGAACGCTTTGTTGAACTTCTTGAGAAATGGCAAGTTGGTGGTGGCCACATTGATGCTCACCTTGGCGGCGGATTGGTTGCTCTTTGGCCACGGGGCAGGATTGGGAACGGCCATGTTCTGCCTCGTTCTTTGGTTAGGGTTGAGATGGAACCGGGAAGTGGAGGGAAAGAGACCTTGGGCTTTACTCCTGCCTTTTATATTGTCCTCGATCCAATGCGCGATCGAGCCGAGTTTCAGCAATTCCTTCGTCATCATCACCCTGGCGGCCTATGCTTCCGCTAGTTGGCTCTATGGAGGTTTGGGTGCGCGATGGCGGCTTGCGTTAGAGGGACTCTTTGGAGCGATACGGCTTCCGGCGGCGGTGGCAACCCTTCGTAGTGGTGTCGAGACGGCGGTGCGATTCACGCACGCAGATGCCTTCCGGTCGAACTCCGTGAAGCTACTCACGGTGCTTCGCGTAATCTGGCCGGCGCTCGTGGTGGCCTTGCCGTTTCTCATCCTACTCGGTGGTGGTAATGCGATTCTCCAGAATGTGATCACCGAAACGCTAAACTGGTTGGGTGACGGGATCACTAAAGTACGGTTGCCATCATTCGGAAGGCTTGTTTTCTGGCTCCTCACGGGCACGCTCTTGTTAGGGTTTCTCTCAAACAAGCCCACCTCTCAATGGTTGACCACTTTGGATAGCAAGATCCCCGAGCAGTTCCGGCTTCCAAGCAACATCCAGCTGGCGGCTTGGCGCACGATCACCCTGCTCATCGCGGTCAATGTGATCTTCTTTGTGGCCAATACAGCCGATGCGAGTTTCCTGTGGGTCAACGCCCGATTACCTGAAGGAGTGACCTTCAGCGAATTTGTGCATCAAGGCGTGAATCGCTTGATCGCCTGTGTGCTGTTGGCGGCAGTGGTGTTGGGATTGCTTTTTCATCAAGCCAAGGAGGTCGTCAATACTCGGGGAGTGAAAGCGTTAGCCTATGCCTGGATCATTCAGAATCTCTTCCTAACGTGTAGTGTGGTCTTGCGCCTGAAAATGTACGTGGATGCCTATCAACTCACTTTGTTGCGTCTTTATGTGCTTTGTTTTCTGGTTTTAGTTGCGGTGGGTTTCTTTTTGTTAGGAATCAAAATCAAACGCGATCTGGGATTCACCTGGCTTCTCAACGCTAACGTTCTGGCCGTGTTCTGGCTTTTCTTCTTGATGCAGTTCATGAACGGAGGCGGGATCGTTTCTCGAGTGAACTATCGATTAGCGCAAACCCATCCTACCAAACTTGATGTCGATCATTTGGCAACGTTAGGCCCGGCAGCATGGCCGACACTTCGCGCTGTGGCCGATGACCCAGAGCATTTCGGTCCGTCTGCCAAACGTGCGGAAATTCGTCTTCATTACGCTCTTAGACAACACCTCGCTCAACCGGAGAGCTGGCAATCATGGCAGTTCCGTAAGGCGCGCGCCCTCTTGGCATCGGTTGAAGGCGGCCTTTGACGTCAACTTGGCCTCGCCCCGGCTGCGGAGAAGAAGTCGTGAGACTTCTCACCAGCCGATGCGCCACCACCGGAACTTTCACAAGTTCCGCTAGGAACTTAGCCTCGCCCCAGCTCTGTAGAAGAAGTCGTGAGACTTCTCACCAGCCGATGGGCCACCACCGGAACTTTCACACGTTCCGCTACGAACTTGGTCCCGCCCCGCCCGCGTAGAAGAAGTCGTGAGACTTCTCACCAGCCGATGCGCCACCACCGGAACTTTCACACGTTCCGCTACGAACTTAGCCTCGCCCCAGCTCTGTAGAAGAAGTCGTGAGACTTCTTACCAGCCGATGCGCCACCACCGGAACTTTCACACGTTCCGCTACGAACTTGGTCCCGCCCCGGCTGCGTAGAAGAAGTCGTGAGACTTCTCACCAGCCGATGCGCCACCACCGGAACTTTCACAAGTTCCGCTACGAACTTAGTCTCGCCCCAGCTCTGTAGAAGAAGTCGTGAGACTTCTTACCAGCCGATTCGCCACCACCGGAACTTTCACACGTTCCGCTACGAACTTGGTCCCGCCCCGCCTGCGTAGAAGAAGTCGTGAGACTTCTTACCAGCCGATTCGCCACCACCGGAACTTTCACACGTTCCGCTACGAACTTGGTCCCGCCCCGCCTGCGTAGAAGAAGTCGTGAGACTTCTTACCAGCCGATTCGCCACCACCGGAACTTTCACACGTTCCGCTACGAACTTGGCCTCAAGAAACCGTTCGATAATAACGATTCACCTGATTGAGAAACCGTCGCCATCGGGGCCCGGGCCGGCCGTTGTCCAAGAGAAAGTGCGGGCAGTTCTTGTGCGGTACGGAATATTGATAACGCGGCCAATGATAGTGGGGGACGACGTTCTGAAGGGGAATACGATGCCTCTTCATTAGATATGCCGTGAGCTTAGCGGTGCGGTCGATGGTAGCCGTCAGGCTATTGCCCCGATGTTCACACATTTCAATGCCGATACTGTAGTTATTCCCCGGCCCGTCGAAGTCCGCGTGTTCACCTTGCTCATTGGTCGGCATGTGCTGGATGGCCACATCCTGTTGCACGGTATAATGCCAGATGAGATATCCCGTGCGTCCGCCCCTCAGTTTACCGCGTTTGAGAGCGCGGGCGTGTGCCCAAGCGTCGCCCGTGTAATTCTGAGTGCTATGAATGGTGATGTAGCGAGGCCGCATGGGGCGATGCTTTCGCCGGCCGTAGCGCCCATTCGTAACGTAATCCTTCACCAACCCAACTTCGCGCAGAAGTGAGGACGGCGTTCTCTGGACACCGGAGTACTCGGACCGGCTATTCTGCCAATCCCGGTAATCGCGCGGCGGCTTGCGGCCGTATCGCTTGGGTGAAGTACACGCCACCACAATCAGGACAAGGAGGGCGCTCACGAGGGGAAGTTTCCAGGGGTTCGGCATGACCCTACTCTACTTACACAATAGCCTTTTCCAACCACTTCACGCCAACCATCTTTGCGAGATATGTCAGGGTTACGGCTCAACTATGAGAAAAGGGGCCGGCTGCCCGCATTCGGACAAGTCGCGTTGCGCGTGCGAACAGATCGAATCCCGTCACGCGCTCGGAAATCTTTTCAAACTTCTCGAAATCAGTAAGTTAGCGTGATCGACCGTCTTGGCATGAAGCCTGCGCTTGGAGGACCTTTTCAAATCTTCTCAGACAATGGATGGCATCCTAAACGATCTGAAGTTCGCTTCTCGCCAATTGCTGCGGTACCCAGGCTATAGCGGACTGGTCACCCTGACGCTTGCGCTAGGAATCGGAGCGACGGTCGTGGTCTTCAGTATTGTGAAGGGCGTCTTGTTAGAACCGCTGGATTATCCGGGGTATGAACGCATTGTGCATGTCTGGGAAGCGGATCCAAAGCACAACGTGTTCCAACGCAATACTTCGCCGGCGAACTTCTTGGATTGGCGGGAGCAGAACACGGTCTTTGAAGAGATCGCGTTCACAGCGGAATACGGCGGCATGGTCACCCGAAGTTTTATTCTGAGTGAGGGCGGCGTGTCGCAAGATCTTCGCGGACGTTTCGTGCCGACCGGCTACTTCGCGGTCTATGGTTTACAACCAATGTTAGGGCGTTCATTCTTACCTGAAGAAGAGGCGCCCGGGCAACCTCACACAGTCGTCATCAGTCATCGATTGTGGCAAGATCGTTTCAACAGTGATCCCAACATCCTTGGAAGAACGATGATGTTAGAAAATAATAGCAAACGGAATGCCTACGAAATCGTCGGCGTCATGCCGCCGGGGTTTCGCGAGATGCGTTCGGATGTGTGGGTTCCTTGTGGTCATATGCCCCATCCGATGACGGTTCGGCCCGGCGTGTTCCTTCACGTAGTCGGCAGGATCAAGCCAGGTATTTCGTTAGAACAGGCTCAGGTGGAGATGAGCACCATCCAAGCCGGACTCAAAGAGGAGTATGGTGCCAGCGTGATCAATCACTCGGAGATGGGATCAGAGATCCGGCTCACACCCCTGCTTCGTCAAATGGTCGGCCACACGCGTTCTTCCTTATTCATCTTTTCGGGCGCCGTGGCCTTGGTATTGCTCATCGCCTGCGCCAATGTGGCGAATATCCTGTTGACGCGAAACGTGGCGCGGCAAGGAGAGATCTCGTTGCGCGTCTCGTTAGGCGCCAATCGCTGGCGCATCGTTCGCTTGTTACTCTGTGAGAGCTTGTTGTTGTCTTTCATTGGCGGCATTGGCGGGGTGTTGTTGGCCGCTTGGGGCACGGAGGTGATCATCAATCTTGGCGCGAATTCCATACCTCGTCTGGAAACGGTCGAGATCGATCGTGGTGTGATCTTCTTTGCCTTAGCCGTGTCCGCTCTAACAGGGTTGCTATTCGGGCTCACGCCTGCCTGGCGTTCTTCCACGACCGATCTCAATGCCTCACTGAAAACCGGCACCGCCCAAGCCTCCGCCAGCCGAAAAGATGGGCGATTGCGCGGCGGTTTCACCGTTGCTCAGGTGGCGCTCGCCTTGATTCTGCTCATCGGTGCCGGCCTATTATTGAGAACGTTTGATGCCTTACAAAGTGTCGAAACAGGCTTTGATACCGAAGAACTGCTCACCGTTGAGTTCACCATGACGGGTTCGAGCTACGAGGGCATGGAAGACCGACGGCGCTTTCTACGTCTCCTAACGGAGCGGCTGCGTGACCTTCCCGGTGTGGAAGCGGCCTGCGCAGCCAACATGATTCCCGATCGCGGACGAGGATGGCCCACTCGCTACAACCGTGTGGAAACGGCGCGTGGTCCTGAAGTTGAATGGCCGATTGTGAGTGTGCGAGCCGTCACGCCGGAGTATGCGAAATCGTATGGCATTCAGTTAGTGAGCGGCCGGGAATTCACTCGCCAAGACACAACGGAAAGCCCGCGGGTGATCATGATCAATCAGACCTTTGCTGACGAAGTATTCCCTAACGAGAACCCCGTGGGCCAACAACTCCTTCTCGGCGGTCCGGTAGAGATTGTGGGTGTGATCGGCGATGTGAAGAATTCAGGCTTACGCGGCGACACACGCCCGGAAGTGTACGCTTGTTATGAGCAATGGCAGTTTCAATCCATGATCATCGCCGTGCGCGCACCGCATCAACCCAGATCGCTCATTCCCGCAGTCACCCAAGCCTTCAACGATCTCAACCCCGAACAACCGCTGGGAGGTTTTCGCCTGATGCAAGACTATATTGATTTCGCGACGGCCCAACCGCGATTCCGCTCCATGCTCATCGGGATGTTCGGTTTGATGGCCTTACTGCTCGCGAGCATCGGGATCTACGGCGTTATTGCTTATTCCGTTAGTCAACGAAAACGAGAAATGGGCATCCGCTTAGCCTTGGGCGCGCAGAAACGCGACCTCATTCGCCTAATCCTCGGTCAGGGTTTCAAACTCACCTTGATTGGGATTGGCGTCGGGTTGTTAGGGAGTTTCTTCCTCAATCGGACCCTGGAAAGCCTCTTGTTCGGCGTCACCGGCTACGATCCTACCACATTCCTCAGCGTACCTCTCCTTCTCGCCCTCGTCGCGTTGGCCGCGTGCTTCATTCCCGCCTGCTTCGCCGCCCGTGTGAATCCCGTGGAAGCTATCCGCAACGATTGATCGCAAGTCGTAAAAGCGCAGCTTGACAAGTGGCGCCCTGACTAGGGGTGTGACTAAAAGTGGTGATCAATAAAGGTAGAGGAACTGGTGACAGTTCCTTCGTGGCAGCGGAGTGCCACGCCCGGAACTCTCACGAGTTCCTCTACAAAAAGTGCCCACCACTTTTAGTCATACCCCTTTACAAGTGTGCACGGGAACGGATTCCGGTTCGCTGCCCTGGAGGATCTCGCCGAGTCGAAACAAAGCCCCTAAGGATTCGGCTCTTCACGCGTCCTGGTAACGAAGGAGCCATGAAGTCACCGTTGATTCGCCGCTGGAGGCGTTCGAAGGTGCCCTTGGTTCATTCACGAACTTGTCCACGCCTCAAACCCATCCCGCATACCGGAATGAAAGCAACAACGCCTCTTCACTCTTCTTGTTGGCTACGTTTGGTAGCCGCTCTCACCTTCATGATGATCACTCTCACTCAAGCTCAGGAAATCGGTTTCATCGAACGCTTTGCGTTGGCGGAAAACCGCGACGAGGTGCTTAAGGAGCTCATACCCGGCACCGAAGATTATTATTTCTTCCACGCGCTGCACTATCAAAACACTACTCAACGCGCCGTGTATGATCAGATGATTCAGCAGTGGAAGAAGCGTTTTGAGAACTCCGATCGACGCCGCGAATTGGAGAATCGTCAGGCGCTTCTCGATTACGAACGCGATCCGGAGGCGACCTTAGCCTACTTGAAGGAGGTGTTAGGATTGCGTTTCAATCACCAGCGTGAACGCGCTGAGAGCAATCCGGATCTAGCCACGCGTCTGGATCCTTCAACAATTGCGTTAGAGGCGATTGTGAAACGTTCGCTTCGGAATAACCGCAGTTTAGGAGAAGTCAGCCGTTCAGGAATCGACTGGCTCATGCGAAACTGGCGCGAAATCGAACTCAGCGTGGCGCAGAAGCGCGAGTTGTTAGGGAAACTCGAGCGGCCGGATTATCCGGATCTCGTCGCCGCCCTAGCGGAAGATCTCGGGCGCCGCGAGAGCCGGGGCTTTGGTGAGTTTCCGGTGCACGCCGAACTTTTACTGCCGCAACTCGACGCTCTAGCACAAGCGCGGCCGGAATTGCTTGGCGACTCGACGTTTGTCCTGACCAAACTTGGCAAACTGAGGCCGGGCGCGGATGTGGATCTGGAACGCGATGCCGATGAGCGGCGTGCTTACCTCGATCGTGCATGGGCCTTTGTCTCGGGTTTGCCCCCGGCCTTTCACTCCCTCAAAGCCGCCATTCTTTACCAGCAACTGGTCGAAGACCGGAAACGAGGCCGCTACGATCGGGAACGCTTCCTAACCTATTTGCAGCTGCCTCGTCCGGTCGCGACGATCAATCCAAAGTTCAGGGAGGATCTTCAGTTGTGGAAATATCCCGTCGACTTTGGCTATGACTGTTCAGCCGCGACTGGTCTCCGGCCGATTGGCGACGATGAGCGCTTGGTTAGGGACTATCTATTGCATTTTTTGACAGGCGCTGGCGACTACAAAGCCTACGCGCCCTACCTGACAGACAACTATCTCAAAACGCTTCTTGCCGAGGCAAACATCGTGTCAGGCCAGGGCGATCCTGAGAAGTGGTCTTCCTTACTCACGCCGGCAGCCTACCAAGCTCTGAAGGAACGCGTGGATATCGATTTTGATCCGGCGGCCAAGGAGCAATTTGCTAAAGGCGAAACCGTTAGTCTCGATCTGGCGATTAAGAATGTCGAGGACCTGATCGTCAAGATCTACGAAATCAATACGGCAAACTACTATCAGAACTTTAATCGTGAACTCAATACCGATCTCAACCTGGACGGTCTCATCGCTAACGAAGAGCTGACCTTCGACTATCAGGAAACGCCTTTTCGCCGCGTCACCCGCACGTTTACTTTTCCACAACTCGATGCACCTCGAGGTGTGTGGATGTTAGAATTCATCGGTAACGGCAAGAGCAGCCGCGCTCTCATTCGCAAAGGCGGGCTTCAGTATCTCTTGCATCCCAGCAATGCCGGGCATGCGCTTCGTATGGTGGATGAGAACCGGCAGGCCGTGCCGCAGGGTTATGTGTGGATGAAAGGCAAGCGCTACGATCCTGATGCTACCGGGACGATCCTCATTCCCTTTTCCAACAACCCTGGAACGCAACCGATCATTCTGCAGGACGGCCAAGGCTTCGCCGCATTGGAGCGGCTCAAGTTGGAGGCAGAGTCTTACGCACTCACGGCAGGCTTTTACGTGGATCGCGAGGCCTTGATTGCCAACGAGGATGCCACCGTCGCGGTTCGCCCGAACTTCACGCTAAACGGCGCGCCCTGTGATTTGGCATTGTTAGAAGATGTGATTCTAACGATCACCTCAACGGATCTCGACAACGTCCCCGCCACCTCAACGGTGCCGGATTTCGAACTCTTGGCACACAAAGAGACGACGCACACCTTCCGTGTTCCCAATCGGGTTCATCGTATCGTTTTCAATCTCTCGGCCAAGGTGAAGAACTTAAGCCAGAACACCGAGACCACGCTGAACGCCAGTGGGGGCATTGAGATCAATGATATGGCGCGTGGTGGTGCCGTTAACGATTTGTTTTTCAAACCAACCAGCGAGGGCTATCAAATCCAATTGTTAGGACGCATGGGGGAACCCGTTGTCGATGCGGCGATTCACCTCAATATTCGACGAGACGATTTCCGCACGGACGTCCTCACCACCTTGAAAACCGACGAGACGGGGACGGTGCATTTGGGAGCGTTAGAGGGCATTTACCGGGTCACCGCCACCGCGCCCAACGAGCGCAAGTATCGTTGGGTATTGCCCCGAGCGAAGCGGCATTATCCGTCGACCATTCACGCTCAAACCGGCGAAGCGATCCGCCTCCCTGTCATGGGCACTGCCAACGGACGCGAGGCCTACGCTCTCTTGGAGACGGAGACCGTGCACGGGCGCTACGTGCGCGATCATTTCCCCGCTTTGGCCGTGAGCGAGGGTTTTCTCACACTCAATGGCCTGCCGGCCGGTGACTATCGTTTATTCCTCAAGGACGCCGGTCATCGGGTGACGATCCGAGTCACCGAAGGAATGGAATCTGGAAGATTTCTGCTTTCCAATGCCAGAAATCTGGAGAAGCGAGCTGCTAACGACCTTCAATTGACACCGCTCAGGACCGAGAATGGTGAGTTGGTCATCCAACTCAAAAACGCTAACACTCACACTCGTATCCACGTCTTCGCCAGCCGGTTCGTTCCTGCGTTTGATGCGTTCGCCGCATTGAGAGGTGGAGCCCTGCCACAACCGTTAACCGGTGTGCCTGCTAGGAAACACAATCTCTATGTTTCGGGAAGGCGCATTGGGGATGAGTACCGCTATATCATTGATCGCCGTTACGCGACGAAGTTCCCTGGCAATATGCTCAAGCGTCCGGGCTTGTTGCTCAATCCTTGGGCTTTGCGTGATACCTCGACCGACAAAGAGGATGCTGAAGAAGGACAACAATGGCAGCGCGCCCAGCAAGGTCCGGAGTCCTCACTAAAGCGCGCAGCCAAACAAGAGGCGGAGCCTTCAGCCAGAGGCGGTCTGAGCGATCCGCATCTGCTCGATTTTCTCGCTGAGCCCAGTGTGGTGGCGTTCAATCTCGCGCCGGATGAGCATGGCCTTGTCCGGGTGAATCTCGATGAGCTGGGAGATGGTCACTACGTGCGCGTCCTGGCGACAGCTCCCGGAACGGCTGTGGAGCGTCATCTCACGCTGCCGTCGAAAGAGGTCCGAAATAGAGATCTTCGGTTGGCCAAGGGACTCAATCCCAAGCGTCACTTCACGCAGCAAGACGAGGTCACTCTTCTCGAGCCTAACAAAGCGTTCGTGATCGATGACGTTTCGTCCGCGTCCTTTGAGGCTTATGAAACGTTAGGCAGTGTCTATCGTTTGTTCAAAACGCTTAGTGACGGCAACGCCACGCTAGAAGAGTTTGATTTCATTGTTGATTGGCCGAATTTGGAAGATGCCCGGAAACGGGAGCTGTATTCCAAGTACGCCTCACACGAACTTAGTTTCTTCATCTCAAGGAAGGACGCGGCCTTCTTCGAGCAAGTCGTTAGACCCTACTTGGCAAACAAGAAGGACCTCACCTTCATGGATCACTATTTGTTAGGTCACGATCTACAAAACTACCTCCATCCATGGCGTTACGCTCAGCTCAATGTGGTGGAACGTATCTTGTTAGGGGGACGATTGCCCAATGAGAGGGAAGCTGTGGCGCGCGACATCAGTGACTGGCTGGCGCTCTTGCCGCCAGAACAGCGACTGGACCTAGTGGAGTTTAACACGGCCTTGGCGGGTGATTCCTTGACAAGTTTCGGAATGGTCGCGGGTGTGAATCTCGGTGCTCAACTGGGTGAGGTTCGCGACGAGTTGCGCAGTGCGGCAGTCATGGATTTCGCGTCTGCTGCTGAGATAGCTCCCGCCGCACCCGCGGTCACAGCGGCGCCTATGGAAGATGGTGCGGTCGAGAGTAAGAAAGCCAAGAGTCGCGCCCTGGCGAAACGATCGCGTGTGGCTGGGAGGCGCGTGGAGAAGGCGCTGAACGAATCTCTCAAAAAATTGGAAGAGGCCGATGCCGATTACTTCGGAGGGGAGGCGCTTGATTTAGGTCGAGGTGCTCGTGGCCGATTGCGCCAATTCTACCGCGCCCTGGAAGCGACCAAGGAATGGGCGGAGAATAATTACTATCATTTGCCTATCTCTGAACAAAATCAGGACTTGGTGACCGTGAACAAATTTTGGAATGACTTCGCGGCGCGCGATTCTGAGAAACCGTTTATTTCACGCTATCTCACAGAACCCACGCGGAATTTCACGGAGATGATGCTCGCACTTGCGGTGCTGGATCTCCCGTTCAAAGCCGCAGAGGGAGATGAGGACGCGGCAACCATTGAAAACAACACGCTCACTTTAAAGCCATCCGCTCCCGTTCTCCTCTTCCACAAAGAGATCAAGGAAGCTGCGGTGGGTCAGACCGGTCAACTCCTCGTCAACCAGAGTTTTTTCCGTCAGGATGATCGCTACGTTCAAGAGAATGGCGAGCAGGTGGAGAAGCTCGTTACAGAGGAGTTTCTAGCTGGAGTCGTCTATGGATGTCAGGTCGTGGTGACCAATTCCACGTCATCGCCTCAACGCCTCCATCTTCTTCATCAAGTACCCTTAGGCGCCATCCCGGTGAACGGCGGCAAGTTTACGAACAATGACGCCTTGCGATTGGAGCCCTATCAAACACATCGTTTCGAGTTCTTCTTCTATTTCCCCAAGAGTGGCGACTTTGCGCATTTCCCCGTGCATGTCTCAAAAGAACAGAAGGTGGTCGCCTTCGCAGAACCATTCACTTTCCACGTCGTCGATGAACTCACCAAGACGGACCGTGCGTCGTGGGCTTATGTGTCGCAATGGGGGTCTGAGGAAAATGTGTTAGCCTATCTCAAGAAACATAACCTGCGCCAAACGGATCTTAGCAAGATCGCGTGGCGCTGCCGTGGGAGTCAGCCCTTCTTTGAAAGAATCATCACCCTCCTCGATAACCGGCATCACTACGATAACGCGCTCTTCAGCTATGGCCTTCATCACAATCACCTGGCTTCGGCCCGGCAATACCTGCTGCACGCCGACAGCTTTTTGAGCCATTGCGGCGCTTACCTGGAGTCTTCATTGGTATCGATCGATCCCGTCGAACGCAAGAGCTACCAACACCTGGAATACAATCCGCTTGTCAACGCGCGAGCTTATCCGTTAGGCGGCGCACGCAAGATTTTGAATGATCGCTTTCGTGATCAATACGGGCAACTCATGCGCATCTTCAGCTACCGGCGTGCCTTGGATGAACGTGATCAGATGAGTCTCACCGTTTATCTCCTGCTACAAGATCGCGTTGAGGAAGCGTTAGCAGCTTTTGAACAGATTGACCGCGAATCGCTAGCCACCCAGATTCAATACGATTACTTGGCCGCCTATATCGCCTTCTATAAAGAAGATCCCAGCCTTGCCCGCTCGATCGCGGATCGCTATGCCGACTATCCCGTCGACCGCTGGCGCAAAATCTTCCAACAAGTGTTAGCCCAGGTTGATGAGATCGAAGGCAAAGCGCCCCAACTGATTGACCCTGAAGATCGCGATCAACAGCAGAACCAACTCGCCGCCACCGAGCCCAGCTTCACCTTCAAGGTCGACAACGGCGAGGTCGATCTCCTTTATCGTCATCTCGATGCCGTGACGGTGAACTATTACCGCATGGATCTCGAGTTCCTCTTCAGCAGCAACCCGTTCGTTTCATCGGATAGTGCGAGGTTCAGCATGATCAAACCCAACCGCTCTGACAAACTGCCATTGCAAGCGGATTCCGAGAAGCACACCTGGGCCTTACCCAACGAATTCGACGGTGAGAACGTCCTCATCGAAATCATCGGCGCCGGCGATCGCAAGGCTCAGGCCCACTATTCCAATCGGCTTAAGGTCGATCTGTCAGAGAACTACGGCCAACTCCAAGTCACCCACGCTGAAGATTCCAACCGCCCGTTGGCGAAAGTGTATGTCAAAGTCTACGCCGATCTCCACGGCGAACCCAAGTTCTACAAAGACGGCTACACCGATCTCCGCGGCAAGTTTGACTACGCCAGCCTCAACACCAACGAACTCGCCGACGCCCGGCGATTCAGCATTCTGGTTATGAGCGAGGAACACGGCGCCGTGGTGCGCGAAGCGAAGCCGCCACAGCGGTAGACACAGCAACTCTTGCCGTGACTGAGATAGAACTTGGGGCCTTCAAGGCTGGCCTAATTCTCACTAAAAAAGATCTTTTGGCTCATGTCTTTTCGCCTTTCTGCGAGGATTTCCGTTGCGGAGCGCGATGGCTAGGACGTTTGAGATTGGCATCTTGAATCTTGCGCCCTAACACATCGTCCTTGGCCAGGCAGGCAAGATCGTTTTCGAGACCTAGCACTGCGAGAACGCGGAGAAGGTTTCCAAGGGATGCTCCCGGATCACCTTTCTCTAATAGATAGAGTGTCGATCGACTGATTCCTGCTCGCTCGGCGACCCGCGCAGCGCTGAGATTCCGACGCAGCCGCGCCAAGCGCAAATGCTCACCCGTTCCAGGGAGAAGGCGTGCGTGCTTGGGCAGCAAGACTGGACGTTCTCTTCCCATAATGTTTGATACTTCGGAGTGAGAACACAATATATGACTAACATATCAATCATTAAAGGATGTATCCAAGATTCATCGCAACTTCGAGTTCCCACCACTTTTGACTCGCCGACCTCAAGTGGCTACACCAACAACTCATGCACCACGTTCCCAAACACATCCGTTAGACGGAAATCACGGCCCGCATGGCGATAGGTGAGCTTCTCGTGATGGAGTCCTAGGGCGTGGAGAAGGGTGGCGTGGAGATCGTGCATGTGCACGGGGTTCTCGACTGGACCGTAACCAAAGTCGTCGGTCGTGCCAAAGGTGAGGCCGCCTCGGACACCGCCACCTGCCATCCACACGGAGAACACTTGGGGGTGATGATTCCGGCCGTCGCCGTTTTCAGCCATGGGCGTTCGGCCGAACTCGCCGCCCCAAAGGACGAGGGTGTCGTCTAACATCCCTCGATGGTTCAGGTCGTCTAACAAAGCGGCGATCGGTTGGTCGACCTTACCGCATTCTGCGACGATCCCTTCATTGACTTTGGTGTGATGATCCCAAGTGTAGTCGGTCGATACCTGAATGTAACGAACGCCCCTTTCAGCGAATTTTCTAGCAAGAAGACACTGCCTAGCAAAGTTATCGGTGGGCTTATGATCGACACCATAGGCATTGAGAGTGGCTGGAGATTCATCTTCCAAGCTCATGATTTGCGGTACCTCAGACTGCATGCGGTAGGCGAGTTCATAGCTGCCAATGAGTCCTTCGATGGCATGATCCTGCCTGGCCCTTTGGAGATGTTTCCGATTCATTGCTTGGACGAAGTCCAGTTGATGCCGCTGCAAGCTCGAATCAATACGCTTGTTAGTAAGATTGGGAATGACGGCCTTGGCGATGGGAATCTCCGCAGAACCGATGGCCATGCCTTGATGCCGTGCCGGGAGAAACGCGCTCCCGTAATTCTGCACGCCGCCATGGCCTCGTGGTGGGGAAATGGTGATGAAGGCCGGCAAGTTGTCGCTCTCCGAACCCAGCCCATAACTCACCCAAGCGCCCACGCTTGGCCTAACCAAATTTGCCTGGCCGGTGTGCAAGCGGAGCAGCGCCTCTCCATGAGCGCTTCCGTTAGTGTGAAGTGACCTCAAGACGCACAACTTGTCTGCGTGCTTGGATAAGTGAGGGAAGAGTTCACTGATCCACACACCGCTATCGCCATGCTGGGCGAATTGAAATGGTGAACCCAAGATCGTGCCTAACTGATCGCGCCCCACGCCAACGTCTTTACCGGTGAGCGGTTTGCCCGCGTGTTCATTGAGCCTTGGTTTGGGATCAAACAAGTCGACATGACTGGGCCCGCCCCACATGAAGAGAAAGATGACCCGCTTGGCACGCGGAGCGAAGTGCGGTTGGAGATCGCTCGCCGCCAAGGCCGAGCGACCGGCCATGGCGGACAACATGAGATGACCAAAGCCGCAGGCACTGGCCTGAAGCATGCCGCGGCGGCTGGTGGTAGGCGTGAACTGATGGCATTCCATGTTGGTGATCTATTCGAGAAATTGAAAACGGCTGAGGGAGAATACGGCGTGGCAGGCCATCGTCCAAGCCCTGTGTTGAGGCCGTTCAGCGCCTTCTTTGGTTAGGCGTTCCTCAGTGATTCGCACAAAGTTAGAGACTGACGTGATCTCCTCGTCTGTCGGTTCCGAACCGATGGCTCGTTGAAATAAAGTGACCATTCGTGTGGTCGTTTCGTCCTGTTCTAACAAACGAGCCGCAAAGGCCTCTGCAGCTTTGATGACCATTTCATCGTTGAGAAGAAACAAGCCTTGGGTGGGATCGCTCGTCTCGGGGCGTGCGCCGGTCGTGGCATGCGGATCTGCGAAATCGAACGCTTCGAAGAGTTCTGGCAGATCATTGCGGATCATGGGCAAATAGACACTGCGACAGGGGAAGTCGGTACGTCGCCGGTTCTCGTTCTTGCCCACCGCCGTAGCCTGATCGCCCAGGTAGTTAACGGTGGAATCCGTCCAACCGAAGTCTAACTGATTTGCTGCGAACAAGATGGCATCCCGTAACGATTCGGGATCGAGCCGCCGGCGATGTGCGCGCCAGAGCAAACGATTCTCCGGATCAATTTCATGCGCCTGCGGTTGATGCATACTGCTGAGGCGGAAGGCCCGGCTGACGACGATCCGGCGTACGAGAGCCTTGATAGACCAGTTGGAACGGATGAACTCACTGGCAAGATAGTCTAACAGTTCGGGATGACTAGGCGCTTCGCCCGTGCGGCCAAAGTTATCGACCGTTCGCACCAATCCGCGCCCTATCAGATGATACCAAACGCGATTGGCCAAGACGCGCGCGGTGAGAATACCCGCCCCATCCTCCGTATCGGTAAGCCATTCGCCCAATTGCACCCGCCCGCTCGCGCCCTCAGGGATCTCCGCCTTCGAAGCGCTGCTGATCACTTGCAAATAACCTCGTGGCACTTTATCACCAAGCTTATCGAACTTGCCACTGATACGGATGGCTTCATCGGCAGGCGTATCCGCATCGGCCGGAATCATGGCACGAGGCGGAATGGGCGGAGGAATGGCCGCCTTCACCAACTGGTCGATATGGGCCTTCTGCGCTTGCACCCGTTCCTCTTTGGAAAGGGTGTGGTCTTTCGCCGTGTCTGTTAGGACGGAGTTATGCTTATCTAACAAAGCCACCAATCCCGCCTCATCGTCCTTTTCGAGGAGTTTCAACGCTTCATTGGCCCGGGAAATCGTTTGTTTCTTATTCTTCGCTTCGCGCCAGTATTTTTCGTAAGCATTGTCTAACTGATCACCCTCGGAACCGAGTCCGACGAGTTGTTCCATCACGCGCTGTTGTCCGAGCATGTGACGCCGCTCCATGACAGTGGTCGAGGTCAGAATGCCGGCCAGCGCATAGTAGTCAGCGGTGGGGACTGGTTCGAATTTGTGATCGTGACAACGGGCGCAGCCTAACGTGAGACCTAAGAACGCCCGGCCGATGGTATCGATCTGTTCATCCGCCACTTCCATGCGCTGATTCTTTGGATTGTTGCCCAGCAAGACCTTGGGCCCCATCACCATGAAACCGGCGCCAATTCGCTGGCGGTCGCGTTGCGCAATGGAATCGTAAGGCAGAAGATCACCGGCAATTTGTTCTAACACAAAGCGATCAAAAGGTTGATCGGCATTGATCGCCTCGATGACCCAATTCCGATAACGCCAAGCCTCACGAAAGAGAAAGTTTTCATCCAAGCCATTGGAGTCGGCATAACGGGCGAGGTCTAACCAATGACGTCCCCACCGTTCGCCAAAGCGTGGTGAGTCTAACAAGCGATCCACAAGCCGCTCCCAAGCATCGGGCCGCGTGTCGGCGAGAAAACGATCGATCTCTGAAGGGGTGGGAGGCAGTCCCGTGAGTTGGAAGGTGAGACGCCGCAAGAGATCCTGAGGCTCGGCGATTGGATTGGGCCGTAGCCCCTGGGCATCGAGCGTTGCCTTCACAAAGTTGTCAATGGACGTGTCGGACCATTCGGATGTGGATGGACGCATCGTTGACAAAGGCCGGAACGCCCAGTGAGCGCGCCCCGCGATGGGATCGTGGGGTTCTGCACCGTCAAGGGGTGCGACTGCAAGGTAGAGACAGATCGCAGCAAGCCAATAGGAACGCCCGGAAATCATCATAGTGCCTTCTCAGAAACACTTTGCCCGCCGGGGCGTTGCCCACCAAGCCTGAAAACGTCAACGAAACACTCCCGGATCACAGGGCATCATTGTCAACATCATCAAATGCGCGCCAATTCGGTTTGAGCCCACTTTTACGCCAGGCTTGGGCAGCCTCACATACGGCATCGAGCCACGGAATGCGCCGGAACACCATTGGTTGGAGCGGGGCTGCTAATGCATCGATAATAGTAGGTTGAGAGTCTGAATCGATCATCACGTTTCGGTGGTGAAAATCACCAACAATCCAATTCTCACCATTCAGCCAAACGACACCAACATGTTTCCTGAATCCTGTGCCTGCGGGATCACACACCTGAGAAAGTCAATCGCCTGATCCCGCATAGCATGGAACGGACGAGTTCCAAGACGTTGCGCCAGTGGTTGCTTGATGATGAGATACCTCCCGTCGTCGGTCAGGCCCATAATTTCAGTCGGGTGTCCGCCACAGTCGTTCAATAGCACAAGCTTCTCTAACGTATCCTCTAGAGTTGCATCACAGTCCCTAACCCTTATATCATCATCTTCGATTTTGAGATCAATTCTCTTTCCTAACGCACCGTTCTTTCGGAGATCGAAGAGCTTGTACACGACTTCCTGCTCACGATCTAGATAAGGACTTGCTTCTGCGCCGGGCGTTAACGGTACGAGTGAGGACGACTCTCTGAATCCGTCCTCATCGTGATGGATCCCAAATCCGGAAAGTGTAATCAGTGGGACTTCCCACTCGTCGGCGTTTCTGGCAACAATGGTTGTCCAAACATTAGCCGAAAGCGGTTCCCCGGATGGAGCGAGTTGATGTATTTCGCGGATTCCTCGCGTTCGACGTTGGTTAAGGGCAGTGCAAGTTGCTCGTTGTTGGCTAGGGCTTTCTGTTCCTGTGATGCCGGTTGGTTGACCGGTGCGGAAGTCGATGGCGAGTTGAGGTGGCTCATTCAAGAATACTTAGTGAGTGATAGGCGTTACAGTTTACTGGCCCGGAATGCAATCCCCGAAGGCCGTTCTAGTGTAATCCGTTCAGGGAGTCTCGTCGATCAACGGCTTAGCGGGGCTTACAAGCCATCGGCCACGCATGGACGCCGGCACATTAATCCTCCACCTTTCCATCATGCATGGCATCGTTGAAACGGATCCATGCATTATCTTTGAAGGCGTCACTTGGGAACATTACCTGCAGGTGGATGCCATGCTGGGCGAGTCCCGTGGAGTGCGTTTGAAGTTCGCCGATGACCGGCTTGAAATCATGTCCCCTTCCAGAGATCGCGAGCACATCAAGAGTAACATCGGCTGTATGGTGGAAGTCTCTTGCCGCCGAAACAAGCTGTTCTTCCAAACTGAGGGCTCCGCGACCATGAAACGGC
Organism: Verrucomicrobiales bacterium; assembly: GCA_965224685.1. GTDB lineage: Bacteria > Verrucomicrobiota > Verrucomicrobiia > Verrucomicrobiales > DEV007 > CBDDAB01. Next base: position 774,470 of record CBDDAB010000016.1, read on the forward strand.
CTCCTAAGCGAGGAGGTGAACCGGATGAATCTTACATTTTCACCAAAGGGCTAGAGGAAGCACAACTCGTCATCGAAGCCGCCCTCACGAGTGGCGGCATCAGTAAGCTCGACTTCTATCGCGGTTTTCCGATTCCCGAAGTGTGGATTTGGGAGAAGGAAGCGTTGAACGTCTTCCTGTTTCGTGATGGCGACTATCATCGTTCCGATCGTAGCGCGCTCTTACCGGATCTCGATTTGCGATTGATCGAACGCCTCGCGGATCATCCCTACACGTCTGAAGTGCTGGATGCGTTTGAGGAAGCGTTAGATCGACAATAGCTCTTCACTCAATGGGTGCTTCAATGGAAAAGGGAACAGGCGTCAGCAAACGCTCTTCAAGCACTACAAGCTTGTCTTCGCCTCGAGGGTTATTCAACACAATGTCAATGGCGTGAAACGCACGCTCCCCATGAGGAAGAGAAGTTTCTTTGGGACGTATCGATTGCAGATAGGGCAACTGGGAATGCCGGTCAGAGTCCATGATCTCAATATCTCGCTCCGGCGTTCTTTGTATGAACCGCAATTGAGGTCGTCGTCCGATTACGGGCTTTTGGTACCAATAGCGAAGACGATACCGGCCTTCCGTCCCGGCATCGCGTTCCATGATCTGCTCACTCTCAACGTAAACTTTGAATCCTGGACCGGTTGCTGATGTTCCTGACGACAACGGAATCACGGCCAGTTCCCTGGCGGACGATTGATGCAAATAGGCTTCGTAACGAAGCTTGGCTGGACGATTAAGTTTTATGAGAGCTTCCCGATCATTATGAATCTCAAAAATGTTCGTGAGAGAGCTTAGATTGTCCGCCTTTGAAGCGTGGGTAAAGTGGTCAAGGATGATCTCTTGATCACTGCTTTCGGTAGGCAACCACGCAGAAACGCCGCCGGTACTCCAGTGATATTCCGTTGAACGATCATGAAATTTTCTAACAGAGCCCACAAACTCCAGCTCCGCGTTAATACGCCGGCCGGTTAAGGTCGTCTTACCTGGCTTGGCTTCGATGTCTCCCAACGCCCATCGTGCCGTGGCACGTTCCAAACGTTCATCGAGATCTAAAGTCAACGCCAATCCAGCGGCCGCCGGAACCATGACGCTCATCGATATTAGCAAGAACAACGCACAGATCACCGCATTGTGCGTGCGAAGTGCGACGTAGATGCCTATGGCGGCGGAGAGAACAAAGGCAGCGCCGTAGATCTCCATGATGGGAAACGCCCGTTCTTCGGCGTGAGCGAGAAAAACCAGATGCGGAAGCGCCGCGAGTAGATGCAACAGAGCCAAACCAAGAATACCGGCCGCACTCTTCACCACCATAACAAACACACTCACAACCATGCCGACGGAAAGGAAGACAAGTGTTCGCCGAGTCACTGAGGCCACGAACTCCAAACCTCCCACTCCGGCACTCACATTCGTGACAATACCCGCAGCTAACGGAAGCACCAAAGCTAACACCACCAAGAGCGTGACCTTTGCCAAGATATTCGCTCGCAATGAGATCGGCCGTGGCAACCAGAACTCCCTGGGATTCCAAAGCGAATCCTCGAACCACAAGGCAAACATCAGAAAACCTAGCCAAATGAGCGCAATGTGGCCTTCCCAGCGTTCGATGAAGGAGGCCAATGCCCGCCATCCGGGTGACTCACTTGTGTAGGCTACATTTCCACTAATCAAGGCCGCGGCCGTAACCAACCATACCACATAGCCGATCAACGGCCAACGCAACCGCCGAATGTGCTTACGTATTTCGTTAGCAATCATTCATCGCCTCCTTCCTTTGTCTCGTACATTCCCGCTTCGTCATTGAAGACCGCGCTCTCGTGGTTCCTTTGCAACCACTCAAGCGCTCTCTCATCAGATGGAGGACAATTACTAACAGAGCCCAAAACTGAAAGGATCTCTTCTTTATCGCCAGAATGCAGCTTTATGTCGGACAACGTTATCAAGGAATAGCTAAGCGCTTGGTCATGCCCGACCGCCAACGCTCGACACAATGCTTCGGTGAAATGGTGGCCCGGCTCCGTGATCGCACGGCGCAGAATGTCGTCGATGAGTGCTTTTAAGGGGAAGCCCGATAGATTGTGAAGTCTGTCAAACACCTCATCATCACTCAGGATATCCAAATAATTGTTATAAAATCGATGATAGATCGGCGCGAACAGCTCAGGATAATCAGAAGCCCTCTTCATGGCGATGTCCGCCCAGGAGAATGGAACAATTTCTCCTCGACTACGTCTCAACATCAAAGGGAAGGCGGCGTCCTGCCAACCTCGTTGGTCAATGATCTCCATAAGATCACATCGGACGTCGTGATAACCGAGGACCAGATCACGATCTTTCTCCGTTACCTTGCTGGAGAGAAACCTGCGCATGATCTTGAAGGGCGTTCTGTCAAACGGGTGATCCAAAGCAAGCCGTTGCGTCACCTTGAGCGTCATCTCCAAGGGCGGATCAATCTCACGCACCTTATCGAGAAACAACTGTTGGATACGCTCTTCCTTGGATCGATTCAAGTTTTCGAATTCGTGGTTCCAACACGCCCAGACGTGCCACAAGACGGCTTCCCTGACTTCCTTCGAGGCCTTCCGATCCACGACAATCTTTTCCAACCGTTCTTCGAGTTCATCGACCGTGTTGGGTAGGGTTCGCAAGACCTGAAAGTGCGGTTGTCGAAAGGGGAATCGCGTTGCCGAACGAGCCGTCTTGTAAACGCAGGCAATCTCCCATTCGTCTAGATTGAAGACTTCGGAACGACAATAGTGACGCATCACCGGGCTAAAGTGTTTTTCGAGATCAAACCCAAGTCGATGATGGTATGTGAGGATCGATGGATGGGGCTTGAAGCGCGTGTAGCCGCCGGAATGATTCGAGATCCACGAATTGGTGGGTTTGTGAATGAGCACGTATCTTATGCCATCGACCGGACCGATGCCTGGCCAGTTGAAGACCCAATCCCGGTCAGGCTGATGTGTGACAACCATGATCGACAATTCACTCTTCCGAAAATCACAGGACCTAACTTCGCAAACCAACGGGCCATTGCGTTTCCTTGCCCCTTTGCGCAACGGTAGCCTGGCCAACACTTTGGTCTCAAAATCGACCGAAACCAACTCTGTTTCTAACGTCCCGACCTTGCCCACGTGTCTCTGTTTGACGTCTTCGTCCACGTTGAGCAGGTACAAGGAAGATACAGAAAAGGTGGCAAGGTTCGGGGCGGAAATCAGTCCCAGTGCTTGCTGCCACTCCAGTTGGGCAGGCTTCTTTTCTAGCAACAAGTGCAACGGCTGTTGAGTTTCCAAGACACCACCTTCGTCAAATCTCACTCGACCTCCCCTTGGCCAAACCTCTAACGAAGTGTCGCCTACCGTTCTAACAAAGCGATAAACATCAGTGCCAACATTGGCACGCGGAAAGGGGCAAATCACCACCTCGGGTGGATTAGTATCGCTCTCCGACACGCGCGCCAAGTTCCGAGCCCATTGTGTATCGGGAAGTGGTAGCAAAGACACTGCAAACAAGATCGCGCCCGCGCTGAAGAGCAACCATCGCAACTTTCGTTTGGAGCCACTCAGATACTGGCTGAGGATGACAGCGATTCCAAATACCAAGATGGTCAGCAAGAAGAGCCATTCTCGTGGAATGGTCGCAACGTAGCGAGTTTCATGAAGACCGAATTCCGCTCGCAGAAAGTTGCCAACAAGCCAGCCCAACAAAACAAGAAAGAGAGCGATTCCTGCCACAAACAAATAACCTGCAGGTCGGGAAGCGACCGCAGCCAAGGCGAACGCCGCGACGACCCAAACGGATTGGTAGGGTAACCACTCGCATAATCCCAATAAGAAGTAGTCCCCGCGAAAGCCCGCCAGCCAAAGGAAAACTCCGTGGAGCAGTGAAGGAATGACGATTCCATAGAGAAGAACCATCGTGGATTTGACAAATAGCAGCTTGGAAGCCGTGAGGGGTCGTGTCCGCCAGAAAGCATCCCCTTCCGTTGTAGGTTCATGCTGCACCAACGCCAGGATCAGTAGTGCTCCAACTAGAGCTTCCACCCACATCAAGGCTTCCAACCCCTGACCCGGTGCATGACTCCAGGCCACGGAATGCATGCCCAGACGAACCAGCTGGAAAATCAACCAGCCTAACAAGAACCATCCGAGTGCACGATGGTCTTTCAAGAACATTCGCCAGATTACCCTCATGACATTTTCTGATATGGCTTAATCATTGCGTTAGCAGTTATTCTTCGCTTGCCTCCGTGGTTTCATACAGCCCAGCCTCCTCATTGAAGACCGCGCTCTCGTGGTTCCTTTGCAACCACTCAAGCGCCTTGGCTTCGGCTGGAGGGCAGTCACTGACGGTGATGAGTTTCTCCAATACCCACGTGCGCAGGTTGTACGGAACCGCCTCATTAAGCAGCAGAATTCGCGCATATCCGAGAGCCATGGGCCTACCTAGCTCCAAGGCGCACTCTATCAATTTGATTACTCGGCGGCTACGATCACCGATTTCCATCTTAAGCGCGGTATCCACGAGTTCCTCAATGGGAAAACCAGGAAGCGCGCGCAGCTTGGTGAAAGCCGCGTTTCGATCTACGAAGACCATCGTGCGATAATGATAGTCAAAGAGGGCATCATAAACTTCACGGTGACGTGGAGCGATCGCCAGGAAATATTGTGCCCAATCGCTTGGGCACTGAGCACGCCGTGTTTTTTCTATCATATCTGCTAAGGCCTCGGTTTCCCAGCCTTGTTCCTTGATGATCTTCAAGAGGCTGAAAGAAGGGGAATTCTGTGAGATGATGAGAGCCTTATCGTCCGGCCCCACGGTCTCGGAAAGAAACTCCTTCATGATTCGGCGCCCTGTAAGGTCGAGCGGATAGTTTAACATCGCTCGAGCCACTCGAATGGATACTTCCGGCGAAGGCGCTATCTGGCGAAGCTTCTGCCGGAACCGGTCTTCGTATGGTCCCTGAAACTTCTTCCATTCTCCTGCGTTGTAATGCCAGAGGGACCAAAGATCCCAAAGCAACGCCTCGGTTAGCTCATCCGTTAGGTTTGGAGGAACGCGAAGTTGTTCTACTTGTTCTAAGACTTCCGCTTCGGTTGCCGGCACATTCCGGTTAAGGCGAAAGTTAGGAACAGATACGCGGATGGGTTTGCTGGCCACCACTCGGTTTCCACCGTAGACGAGTTCCCACTCAGCGGCGTTAAACTCTTTTGATGCTAGGAGAGGGCCAAGAATCCACCCAGATGCTTGGTGCCGAAACTCGCGTTTCGTTTGGCTGCGATGCAGGCTCGGGTTGATCCCTCCCCTTCTTCCAGATCTGAACTGGGATTTCACAAGAGCACCCGTGGGGCGGTGATGCAGAACAGCCTGGGCCCTTTCGCGCAGGTCGACCTCAGGCCGCTTCGGAAACCAAAGATTTCGGGGCCAGTTCTCGGTGATTTCAATGAGCAACCGATCGGGCAAGCGTTTGACTGAGACGACCTCGGCGGAGATGGGTCCCTCTTGAATTCGGCTTCCTTCAATCAATGGCAGCCGCATGATAACGGTGGGCTCTTGCAAATAGGCAACAAACTTTCCGTTGAAGGTCCCTCTCTCATCTCCAATCTCGTGAGCGGTTTGATAGGGTATTCGGATCAGAGACATGCTACCCGACCGATTGGGAGAAGCCGGCCATGCTGCTGGGGGAGCATCCACTAGCCTGCTTATTTCGATATCTGACATCCCCGTTCCGACGTGAACGCTGTGCTGCGCGACCGAACGGACGCGCCGATCCGAGAAATCAAATTCGCTTTGAGTGGGCTCGACAGCGAGGTGAACACCCGCGGGAATTCTAACGTTTCTTCTAACATCCCAGTAACGGTCTGTGGAGCGGCTATCTTCACTCTCAGCCAAACGACCCAAGGGACTGATTTCGATGGGATCCGCCGCCAAACGTTTCTCAAGCTCCTCCGACGATTGAAGAAACGGCGTCGGTCGTGACACTTCGCGGCCGTGCAAAGGAAACCAACACAAGCATACTGCTAAGCAGAATCCTGCGAATAGCAGACGCAGAGCAGTGCGGCGTTTGCCATGAAAATACTGGATGAAAATCGCGATGAGCCCCGTTGCGACAGCCAGCAAAGCAAGTGCCGTGGGCCGCCCCGGGAAGTCGATCAGAGTCGTTTGGAGCCATGGAAACTGTTGCCGAAGAGGGGCTGCCACGAGAAAGGCCATCAACAGCCCCAAGCCTATGAGCATGACCAGATTGATCAGCCGCGTCATGGTCGACGTTAGGACGGCAAGACCACAAGCAGGGATCAACCACTGACATTGAAACCAGAGCCACTCCACGAATCCAGCGATGAGGTGTTCGCGAAACCCTACCATCAGCAGGAAGACCAACTGCAGGAGGCCCGGGACGACGAACCCATAGCAGAGAACGAACAGCGCTTTGCCCAAGAACAACTTGCCAGGGCGAAGGGGACGTGTTCGCCAGAAATCATCCCCTTCCACCAGCGGCTCCTTTTGAATATGTGAGGCGAAGAAAACCGCTCCATAAACAATGATGAAGAGCAGTAGAAAACGGCCGGCCAACGCTACTTCCTTCGTTGCGCTGACGTGCCAGTCGACATAGCACAGACCATAGTACAATCCCTGCAAGAGCAGCCACCCTAGCAAGCTCCACCGCAAGACACGATGATCCTTGAGAATGAGACGCCAGACCATCTTCATGAGGCTATCAACTGGTTGGGGCTAGCGCTTTCCTTACGCGCCCGCAGCATGGCCACGTAGGCTTGTTTCAAGGTCATGGGCTCCACCGTGAGGTCTTTGAGATCGCTGTAACGCTCTCGCAGCCGGGGAACGGTCTCGCCCTCGACGAACTGGCTTTCGATAAAGCTCACGCGTTTCCCGTCTCGGGCGTAGGCTAGCCATGTCGCCTCAATTTCCATGCGATCATTCTCCTCAACGAGAAACGAGATCTGGCGATAACGGCTTTGAATGCCCTCGATCGGCGCATTCAAAAGCAGACGGCCGTGGTTGAGAATAGCCACGTGATCCACCAGACGCTCGATGTCATCAATGTCGTGTGAAGACACGACGATGGTCCAGCGTTCTTGCTCGGTGAGATCCAAGAGAGCGTCTAAAAGATCCTCACGTACGATCGAATCCAAGCCGCTAAACGGTTCGTCTAACAAAAGTAGTTCCGGCCGGTAAGCCAGTGAACTGACAAAGGCCGCTTTCATGCGCATGCCTCGGGAAAAGCCGCTCATCTTGCGGTCTAACGGTAGTTCGAAAAGTTTCAACAAACGATCGCAGAAGGCCTCGTCCCAGGTGGGATACATGGGCTTGAGGTAATTCAAGAAGTAGCGTACCGTCATCCACGTGGGCATCCCTTGACTCTCTGAGATGTAGCCGAGCCGCGCGAAGTCCGCCTCGCCAAGTTTCCTCGCCGGTTTGCCAAATACCCGCGCTTGGCCACGCGTGGGCGAGAGGAGATTGACCAACATGCGGAGGGTAGTGGTTTTTCCGGCACCATTCGGCCCTAACAATGCGGTGACCGTCCCGGTGGGCACCTGCCAATCCAGCGCCTCCACCGCTAGCTGCCCGCCAAAGCGTTTGGTCAGGCCCTGACATTCAATGACATGTTCTTCATTCATGATTGGTTAGAGTTCCTTCCATTGTTTCGCGATTGCTTTTTGAACTTCCTTGAGATCGAGCTGAAGCTGCTTGGCCCGGAGCACGAGCGCCTCCACGTCATCACCCAACACTTTGGCACGTGCTTCCACCGTGGCTCGCGGCGCGGCACACACTTTGGCGCCGATGCCAGGATGAATCTCAATCAAGCCATCCTGCTTTAACGCGGTCACCGCTTTCTGAACGGTGTTAGGGTTGATGCGATACTCTTTGCTGATGGCCCGGACGGACGGAAAGAGATCCCCCGGCTTCAGCTCGCCGGAGACGATCGCCTTGCGCGCCGCATAGAGCACTTGCTCGTAGACGGGTAAGCCCGCTTTCAGCTCAATCCGGAATGGTATCATAAGTGTCTTAAGGCAACTAATACACTAATTACGCGAAGCGGCAAGATCGAGATGGCATTTTTCTCGTCCGTCATTCCGCTGCCGAACCGCCAGGCCACGGTGACAATTGCCTTGATTCCCCCGCCACACTTGCTTGGCTTACGCCGACGACGCTAGAAACCTCTTGTGGTGATGGGGCCCTCGGGCCTACAGACCGCTCTGATTCCACTAAACCTCATGATTTCCATCATCGACGATCTTTCTGGTTCCATCCGACAAGCGATCGATTTGCTGAACGAGCTTCCTCCGGAATTGTTTACGAAGACAGCGCCCCCGGCCTATGAGTCCAGCATCGGCGCTCATCTCCGGCACAACATCGACCACTATCATAGCTTCCTCGAAGGCATCCATAAAGGGCGAATCGACTACGATCATCGCAACCGCGATCCTCGCGTGGAACGCGAGGCCAGTCTAACCAAGGCTCTTTTAGAGGGCTTTGTTAGAGATCTTGAAGCATTATCAGATGCGCATTTGGACCGCCCTCTCGAAGTCAAGATGGACTGCGGTCAGGAGGCTACCTGGAGTCAAAGTTCCGGCCGGCGTGAAGTGCAATTCTTGCTCAGCCATACCGTTCATCACTATGCGGTCATCGCGCTGATTTGTAAACTCAACGGTCATCCGCCGCCCAAGAACTTCGGTGTGGCTCCTAGCACCATCAAATTCCGCGAGTCGCAGTCTCAAACATGTGCACCGTAACGTGGTGGCGTGACGCCGGGCATTACGAGGTTTTCTTCAATCGCGACGAACGCAAGACACGCGGTGTCGAGCAACCACCGGCCATACGTGAGGCGTCATCCCGGTTGGTTTCGGCGTTAGACAGCGATTCCGGCGGCACCTGGCTTGCTGTAAACGGCCGGGGGCTTACTTGCGGTGTCCTCAATCATTATGTCGCTGATCGAAAGTTGGGCGCCCTAACCGGTCCTCTAAGCCGCGGACGACTTCCGAGAATGGTTCTGGCCATGGATGATCCTAGCCAGGAGGCCTTTCATCTCGGAGGGGCGTTGCTCGCACGACTGCGCCCCTTTCATCTATTGGTGTGGCGGCCTGACGGCAACGACTTTCGAGCGACTTGGGATGGTGTTGAATTGAAACTTGGCGCCTTGGATATGTCAGACCGTCCGCAGACCACTTCATCCTTCCAATCTGTCAAAGTCTGCAATGCCCGGAGAGAAGCGTTTCAAAGCCTTGGCGCGGAGATTGATCGCAAAACGCTGCGCGCCTATCATTTCACCACTGCGGAGGACGGCGCCTACGGCGTGCGGATGAACCGCCCGGACGCGCAATCGATGAGTTTCAGTCACATCATCGTCACACCCGGCACGGTCACTTACCGCTATGAACCGCATCCCCGTGAAGGATTGGCGCTTGGAGAGCCTTCAGAGATTCAGCTCTCGCGTCTAACTTAAATCGAGATGTCTCGCCGAACGCTCACGCTTGCCGGCGTCTACGCCATGGCGCTCGCGCTCTCTCACCTCGTGCGGTGCCAGGGGCCCAATGAGGGGCCCCTCCCAGCAGGCGCTCAGCGGGTCGCTATCCAAGAACGCGATCGCGATGAAACCACTGGCCGAGCCATACAGTTAGCCTATCACGATCGCGGTACGGGTCCGCCGCTTCTGGTACTTCACGGGAGTCCCGTTGCCTCCTCCTCGATGCTGCCCTTGGCGAATCAATTAGAAAAAGACCATCGGGTCATCATTCCCGACCTTCCCGGCTTTGGTGGATCCACCTTCAAAATCGCCGACTACTCTGCTAGGGGTCACGCGCATGCGATGCTTGAGCTACTGGATTCACTCGAAGTTGAACACGCTCATGTGTTAGGCTACAGCCTGGGTGGCGCCGTCGCCTTGCAGATGATCGAGATCGAACCCACTCGCGTGGAATCGCTCACGATGCTATCATCCGTGGGTGTGCAAGAGTTAGAGTTGCTGGGTGATTACACGCTGAATCACGCCGTGCACGGTCTTCAGGTTGCGGCGTTTGGTGTGCTGCAGGAAGGTTTTCCGCACTTTGGATGGCTCGATCGCTTTCCACTCAATGTCTATTATGCCAGGAATTTCTTTGATACCGATCAACGACCGCTTCGAGCACTGCTAGAGCAACTAGAAGTGCCGACGTTGATCATTCACGGAACGGACGATTTCTTGGTGCCGGTCGCCGCAGCCAAGGAACACCATCGAATTGTCCCGCAAAGTGACCTTCACTTAATCCCCAATGAGGATCACATCGTTTGCATCCGCAAACCGGAAAAGGTGGCTCCTGCTGTGACGAGGTTTGTGACCACAGTCGAAGCTGGTGAGGAAAAGAATCGCGCTTCCTCGGATCCAAACCGTGTTGCTTTGGCGGCGGAGTCATTTCACGATCACCGGCCCAAGCAGGATTCGTGGAAAACGGTGCTCTTTCTCATGGTCTTGTTAGCCTTGGCCACCTTCGTCACTGAAGACCTTACTTGTATCGCAGCCGGTTTGTTAGTGGCACGGGGCGCCATGAGTTTCTTTCCAGCCACGCTCGCTTGTTTGATCGGCATCTTTGTGGGGGACATGCTGCTCTATGCGGCGGGACGATGGCTAGGGCCGCGGGCCTTGAGACGGGCGCCTCTAAAATGGATGATCAAGCCGCATCAAGTTGAGACTTCCACCGCATTCTTTCGTGATCAAGGTGCCGCTCTTATCTTTGGCTCCCGTTTCCTGCCTGGCACCCGTTTGGCTACTTACTTCGCAGCCGGAATGTTCAGAGCACCTTTCTTGAAGTTTGCCGGCTGGTTTCTCGTCGCCGCTGCGGCCTGGACCCCTTTGTTAGTGGGATTGGCCATCTGGATTGGTGGGCCTTTGTTAGGTTGGTTCGAGCAGTTCGAAAAATACGCACTTCCCGGGCTACTGATGGTTTTTCTATCATTGTGGTTGTTGCTCAGACTTGTGGTACCGCTTTTCAGTTATCGTGGACGCCGGCTTCTCCTTTCCAGTTGGCGGCGCAAGACCCGCTGGGAGTTCTGGCCCATGTGGCTCTTTTATCCACCCATCGTCCTCTATATCCTCTACCTGGCGTGCAAACACCGAAGCCTCACACTTTTCACCGCAGCGAATCCCGCCATTCCTCAAGGAGGTTTTGTGCTGGAATCCAAGAGCGCGATTCTCGATGGCTTTCAAGGCGCCGCTGAGGTTGCGCGTTATGCGGTTCTCAGTCCGGGAAACGAAGCCCTCTCGTTGATGAAGACATTCATGCGGGATCAAGGGCTCGATTATCCCATCGTCCTCAAGCCGGATGTGGGTGAGCGCGGATCCGGAGTGAAGATTGCTCAAGATGAAGCAGAGGCGCACCGTTACCTTGACGCCGCGACGACCTCGATCATAGCGCAAGCTTATGTCCCGGGCCGGGAGTTTGGCGTGTTTTACTATCGTCACCCTAACGAACCTACTGGCCGAATTCTATCCATCACCGACAAACGGTTGATCGCGGTGAAAGGCGACGGTGTGCAGACGTTAGAACACTTGATTTTAAGCGACGACCGTGCGGTTTGCATGGCCAAGTTCTTTCTCGATCAGTTTGGCCCTCGATTGCGCGAGGTCCCCGCTGACGGTGAAATCATCGCCCTCACACAAGTCGGCACGCACTGTCGCGGAGCCTTGTTTCTCGACGGATACAAACATTGCACCCCCAAACTCATTGATGCCATCGATCGGCTGAGCAAGCAGTTTGAGGGATTTCACTTTGGACGCTATGATCTTCGTGTGCCCGAGGAATCCGATTTGGCTGAAGGAAGAAACTTCACCGTGCTCGAACTCAACGGTGTGACCTCAGAATCGACCCACATTTACGATCCCAAGAACTCGCTCTTCACCGCCTACCGCGCGTTGGCCAAACAGTGGCGCATCGCCTATGAGATCGGTGCAGAGAACCAATGCCGTGGCGTGAAACCGGCTGGTATCCGCGAGTTAGTTCAGTTAGTTCTCAAGTCCCGGAAACATGGCAAGCAGGAAGCTCATTGATCTAGCAGAGATCTCACCACGGTTGGACAAGGGCGTTTGTTCGCCGTTGTTAGAGCGGATGCTCGCCGTGAACGCGTTCAATGAATTTTACGAGCAATCCAAGAGCCGGGATCCCTCGCGATCGTTCACGGAGCGATGCATGGATGAGCTCGACTTGACATTGGCCATTCGCGAGGAGACCCATCTTGAAGCCCTGGCCACCGGCCCTTGCATTGTGGTGGCGAATCATCCCTTTGGCGGGGTGGATGCTCTGTCACTCACACAGCTTCTATCACAGCTGCGTCCGGACACGAAAATGCTGGCGAATTTCCTCATGAAGCGCGTGCCCGAACTAGCAGACACGCTGATCTTCGTCGATCCCTTTGGAGGCGCAACCTCCAAACTAACGAATCTTCAAGCCATGCGTCAAGCGCTGCGTCATCTGCAGGCGGGTGGTGTGTTAGGAATTTTTCCCTCCGGCACGGTGTCCCACTGGCATTGGCGTCATTTTCGCGTAACCGACCCTCCATGGAGCACACATCTCGCCTCCTTGGCCCGCCGCGCTAAGGCCCCCATCCTACCCATCTACGTGCACGGCCGCAACAGATGGCCCTTCCAACTCGCCGGCATGCTGCACCCGCTCATTCGCACCGCACTCCTTCCCCGGGAAATGGTCAACAAACGCAGTCGCACCATCACCATTACCGTAGGGAAGGTGATTCCGGCTCGCCAATTGCTTCGATTTCAAGACGAGGCCAAGCTTACTTCTTTCGTTAGAGCAGCGACCTACCTTTTACGCAAACATCAAGGAACGCCTAAACCTGATCTCTCACAAAGCACGCAGGCCCCCATTGCTGAAGCGGTGCCAAACGATCGCTTGGTCGAAGAGATCGACTCCCTACCAGCCGAAGCCAAGCTCGTCACCCAGCAAGGATTTGAAGTTTATATCACGACGAAGGCCCAGTCTCCGCTTCTGGTGGCCGAGATCGGCCGTTTGCGGGAGATCACTTTCCGAGAGATTGGCGAGGGAACGGGAAAACCGTCTGACTTGGATACCTTTGATGATCACTACGAACATCTTCTCCTTTGGAGTCCTCAGGAAGAAGCGATCATCGGCGCCTACCGCTTAGCGCGGGTGGATGAGGTCATGGCTGTGCGTGGATTGAACGGTCTCTATACCGCGACACTCTACAAATTTAAGCCTGGTTTCCTAACTAGAATGGGTGGTGCTTTGGAGCTTGGCCGCTCCTTCATTGTGGCACGTCATCAGAAGCAGCGGCACTCCCTGATGCTGCTTTGGTGCGGCATCGGTGCCTACCTTACGAAGAACCCGCAGTACCACACCCTCTTCGGCCCCGTGAGCATGAGCCAAGACTACACATCGCTTTCCAAACAATTGTTAGTTTGGTTCATTAAGAAAACGCATCGCCATCCCGTCCTGGCCAAGCTCGTCAAAGCGAACCATCCATTCCGTGCTCAGGATCAACTAGGTGCACACAAACACCTCATCAGCGACTGTATCGAAAGCATCGATGATGTTTCTGCATTGATGTCAGAATTCGAGAGCGACGGCAAAGGCGTGCCCATTCTTTTCAAACAATACCTGCGCATGAACGCGCTCCTGCTCAGCTTCAGCGTGGACAAACAGTTCTCAAATGTGTTAGACGGCTTGGTCGTCGCGGATCTGCGCACGGCCGATCCCAAAGTGCTACGAAAATACTTTGGCGACGAAGGTTTGAAGATCTTTCTCGACTATCATCGGGCTGCGGAATCGAAGGGGAGCGGTGCTTTTTAACCGAAATTGGGGCCCGGTCCGGCCTTCTTTGAGGCTACTCAAAAAGTGGTCGACGCCTCAGGATGGCAACGAACACTCCCGTGGCTTATTGAGTCCCTCTTTAGGATGCACCGCCTCCGCCTTTCAGATTGCCTTGAGAGGGCGTCCGGCTAGCATAAGAGCACCTATGAAATTCCGCCTTGCTGCTTTCGTCCTCATTCTCCTGGGTCTCTGCCCGATTCTCTCCGGCTCTACCCTGACATTAAATAAAGGCGATCGCATCTGCCTCATTGGCAATACCTTGCCGGAGCGGATGCAGCACTTTGGCTACTTCGAATCCTTGCTGCATCAACGCTTTCCGGAGCATCAGTTGGTCGTTCGGAACTTGGGCTTCTCTGGTGATGAACTTGTCCTGCGCACGCGATCGCTCAACTTTGGTGATGCCGACCATTATCTTACCAAAGAGAAAGCGAACGTCATACTCGCATTCTTCGGGTTAAACGAATCGTTTGATGGCGAAGAGGGCGTGGAAAACTTCCAAGCGGAACTTGAGGCGTTTATCAAGCACACGCTCTCACAAAACTACAGCGGACAAGGCGCACCAAGACTAGCATTGATCTCTCCCATTGCTTTTGAATCGACAGGGAACAAAGCCTTACCAGACGCCGAATCCTTGAACCGGCAATTGAATCTCTACACGAATGCCATGGCCGAGGTGGCGGCGAAACATGATGCGGTGGCTTTCGTCAATCTCTTCGAGCCCACGCTTAAACTCTTCGCACCCAAAGGGAATTTCACGTTCAACGGCATCCATCTCAGTGAGAAAGGCTATGAAAAACTAGCGCCGATGTTAGATCAAGGTCTCTTTGGTGAGGATGGCGCACCTGGTAAGATCAATGGGACGCTACGTGCTGAAGTGAATGAGAAGAACTTTCAATACTTTCACCGCTATCGCGCGGTGAACGGCTATTACATTTATGGAGGCCGCTCCCTGCTCCGATTTCAACCCGACGAATCCTTCACCAATGCCGATGTGATGGAACGCGAGCGTCAAATCCTTGATGAGATGACGGCAAATCGCGATCAACGCATTTGGGCCATCGCTCAAGGTAAGGAAGTCAACGCCGATATCGATGATAGCAATGTTTCCCCGTTTATTGAAGTGAAGTCGAATTTCGGCCTGGGGAAGAATCAAGGGAAAGAAGGCGATATTGAGTACCTCACACCGGAGCAATCCCTTGAGAAGATGCAATTGGCGCGCGGCTATGAAGCTAATCTCTTCGCCTCCGAGGTCGAATTCCCTGAACTCGCCAATGCCGTGCAAATGGCTTTCGATAGCGCTGGCAATCTATGGGTCTGCACCATGCCAATGTATCAGGGGTATCAACCCGGCCAGCCCATGAGCGATAAGATTGTGGTCCTGGAAGATACTGACGGGGATGGCAAGGCAGATAAATCGACTATCTTTGCCGACGATCTTCATGTGCCGACGGGTATTGAAGTGGGCGACGGCGGCGTCTATGTGGCGCAGCAGCCGGACCTCATGTTTTTAAAAGACACGGATGGGGATGGCAAAGCCGATTATCGCCGCCGGATCCTCCATGGCTTTGATTCAGGTGACTCGCACCATTCCATTAGCACCTTCACCTGGGGACCGGGCGGCGCGCTGTACTTGCACGAAGGCACGTTTCACCATTCCACGATCGAAACACCTTGGGGCCCCGTGCGCAATGCCGATGGCGCCATTTATCGCTTTCATCCCCGCCGACAGAAATTGGAGACATTTGTTAGCTACAATTTCAACAACCCTTGGGGCCAATGTTTTGACGAATGGGGACAGAATTTCGTCGCTGATGCCTCGGACGGTGCGAACTATTGGGGCACGGCGTTTTCCGGGCGCCCTATTCCATATGAAGGACAAGACGACTTTGGCCCATTCAAGTTCACATATCGTCCTAAGTTAAAACAGTTCTTCCCTAAGCGTGTACGCCCGACGGCCGGTTGTGAGATTGTTTCCAGTCATCATTTTCCACCACAAGCCCAGGGCAATTACATCCTCAATAACTGCATAGGTTTTCTCGGCGTCTTGCAGCACAAATTATACGATGAGGGCGCGGGATTTCGCGGTCAAGAGGTCGAACCCATTCTCCAGTCCTTTGATGGTAATTTCCGTCCGGTGGATTTTGAGTTCGGCCCAGACGGCGCGCTTTATATTGTCGATTGGCACAACGCGCTCGTCGGCCATATGCAGCACAATGTGCGCGATCCCAATCGCGATAAGAAACATGGACGTATTTGGCGAGTCACCTATCCGGAACGTCCGCTCGCCCAACAACCCAAGATCGCCGGCGAATCTTTGGGGAATTTGGTCGAGCTGTTAGCAGATCCCATCTTACGCACCCGCCACCACGTGCGCATGGAGCTTCGTTTGCACCCGACGAAGGAAGTGAATAAAGCCCTCGCTGGATGGATGGCACGTTTGGATCCCGAGGATCCGCGTTATGAACATCACTTATTGGAAGCGCTCTGGGTCAAACAACATCACCACTCCATTGATCAGGGCCTTTTGGAGCGAGTCTTAAACTGTGGCGAACCCAAGGCTCGTGCTGCAGCGACCAGAGTCGTCGGTTATTGGAAAGACGGCCTACGCCGCCCGCTTAATCTCCTACAAGCCAGGGTGAATGACAGCAATATGCGCGTCCGCGCGGAGGCCATACGTGCGCTCAGCTTCTTCGATTCGGAAAGAGCGCTCGATATTGCCTTTGACGCGCTCAATCACGGTGATGATTATTACATCAACTATATCTTGGGCGAAACATTGCGTGTGTTAGAGCACACGATCGCTATCGCGAATGTGGACGGCGGTGAAGCCCGTGGTATTCGATTGGATGAGAACGGGAAGGCCGTGCGCTTTCAATTAGCGCGTTTTAGCGATCAGGAATTACTCGCGCTGGAACGCATGACGACCAATCCGAAATATGAGCCCATTTATGAGGCCATCCTCACCAGGCCTAATATGGACTCAAACGAACGCGAAGCGGCGGTGGCAGCATTGGCCAAATCGAATAAAACCGACGCCGCTCAGGAAATCATTCGGGTGGTTCGCCGTTTGGATGCGGCGAAACATGCCGGTGGTTTGATCTATGAAATTGGTAAGATGCTCTTGCCTCTCGAGCACGGCCTCCTTCTTGAGCAGCGCTCCCAGTTTGAATCGCTTGCCTCCGGAGGAAAGACTTCTGCCGGACGTCAGGTTGGTTATGCCGTATTGATGAATAGCAAATTCCTCGAGTTCGCGACCGAGATTGCCAACGATAAAGGATCGGGCGGAAAACAGGATATGTTAAAGGCCGTCTCCATGCTGAATTCGACAGATGCCTTGGAAGCCCTGCGCCCAATGGTCATGGAGTTGTTGGCATCGAAGGATGGCGGTGTGCAGAATGCAGCAATCGGCGCTTCCACATCATTTATTGGACATGAAGCCGACACATTTAAGGCGCTCATAACTTTATTAAATGGTAACGCGTCCAAACATCACATCGTGCAAGCGCTTCATCGTCTGCCTAAGGATTCTTGGGACAAGGGAGCACTACCCGGAATGGCCGAACAAATCATTGCCTATGCCAAGAGCATCGATGCCAAGGATCGCAACAAAGCGCCGTTCCTCGATACCGTGCAGCTTGGAAACGAAATCGCAAATCTTCTCGATGGCGAATCAGGCAAACAAGTGCGCGATCAATTGGCTGATCTCCAAGTACCGATTATTCGCGTTGGCACGATCAAGCATCAGCTCAGATTCGATAAAACATCTTTCACGGTAAAAGCCGGCCGCCGTATCGAAATTCATTTCGATAATACCGACTCCCTACCCCACAACTTGCTCCTGGCAAAGCCGGGATCCTTGGAAGACGTCGGCGCCATGGCCGATCAAATGGCGCTCCAGCCCGACGGCATGGCGAAAGGCTTTGTTCCGGATTCACCCAAAGTGATCAAATCAACCAAGATGCTCAATGAAGGGCAAAGCGAAGTGCTGAAGATCCAAGTCCCGCAGGAGAAAGGTGAATACCTCTATATCTGCACTTTCCCCGGTCATTGGCGGACGATGCATGGAAAGATGATTGTGAAATAGAGCCACGAGTTGTTCCAAGGTCGCCCAAATCCTCTTCCCGCCCGTGATAGGTAGGTATCAATTGTCATCCAGCCGCGACTAATCGGCATTCTGCGGTTGCCGCAGGGCTCCGAGTAGCCAGAGGAACAGCCCCGATACCAAGAGGGACGAGAGACCGATGTGTAGGATCTGCACCACGCGAAGGACGCCCACGTGCGCCAAGATGAGGCCTAGCACCATTTGCGCTAGCACAATGCCCAGAATCCCCTTCTCCAACCACGAACCACAATTCACCAGCGAACGATGTGCCAGCCAATAGAATGCTAGAGCCGCACCAAGTACGAACCAGGAAAAACTGCGATGAGCCAGATACATCCACGATTGCTCTAATTCTTTCGTCCAAGCGGAACGCGGTTCGTCCGGGTGCAACTTGGCTAGCTGATCCGTCATCTCGCGCACCTGCGATCCCATCAAACCCTCGAAGATGGTTGAAGCGAACAAGATGATCAGACAGATCGTGGCCCATTTGCCTGTACCATCACGAAACGAAAGCCGCCAAGGCTCCTCGCATCCCCGCCAAGCCACATAGACGAGGACACACATGAGGAGAATGGCCAGGAACATATGCAACGTGATGATGCCTGGCTTCAAACCGCTCAGCACCACCTGTGAGCCTAGCCAAGCGTTCCACAAGACCAAGATAAAGGCTGCCACCGCTCCTACAAAGACACCGCGACGGCCGCGCCGCCATTCACCAAAGGCGAGGACCATGGTGGCTAAGGTAAAGAAGCCCACGGGCAAACTCGTTAAGCGATTGATATACTCTGTCCACACATGCGTGGGATTGAATTCCTCTCGCAGAGACGCTTCCGTGATCGAGTCGGGATCGCGGCCATGCCGTGCCGCCTTTTTTTTGAACCGATCCAGATTCAACTGGTCAAAGTCCACTTGATCCACCGAGGTAGGCGGAATGAACCGGCCCCAACACTTTGGCCAGTCCGGGCACCCCAGGCCGGCTCCGGTGGCTCTGACAATCGCCCCGACAAAGATGAGCACTATCACTGAGAGCAATGCAGCAAGAGCGACCTTCTGAAACAGCGGCATGGGCATGGCTTCAGCATGACTTACGCCCCATGGGAGTCCAATGGATTCGTAGAGTTTGTCTGGTCAACGTCAGTGTGATAGGATCGCGGCGCCTCATGAAACGTTTTCTAATGATGCTTGGTATTCTGAGCTTGATGCTCAGCTCCGCCTTGGCGAACCAACCCAGTCTTCCATCCAAGGCAGAGCGGTATCTCGAGGTTCTCAGAAATCGGCCTCAAGCGGGCGTGGTGTTTGATCGATTTTACGAAGCTGCCTTGGAAGCGTTGAATCTCGATGATTTAGAAAAACTGTTAGTAACACAAGCGGCGGCCGATACCCAAGGAGTCGGCGAATTTCTCTTGGGTCTGTTTTATCACAAGCAAGGCGAAACGGAGAATGCCTCGAAGGCGTTGCAGGCTGCGATTGTGGAAGCGCCAAGGCATCCCGCGATGCTCTATCAGAAAGCGATCATTGAGGAACAGCGGCATGCCTTTGCCGCCGCGTTGGTTGATTTAGAAAAGGCGTTCGCCGCCTCGCCGGATGCGGAACTGGAACGTGAGATTCTCCAGCGCCAAGGAGCCTTGGAAGCGCGGCGGGGCGATACCGCCACCGCCTTGAAGGTGTGGCAGCAGTTGTTAGCCCGGTATCCGGAAGAAGAAGATCTGGTGGAGGATGTCGTGATCTTGCAAGAGCAAGCTGGATTGACGAGCGAAGCCATCGCGACCTTGAGGAAACTCATTGATCGCACCACCGATGCCTATCAATGGACGAAGCGCACCCTTCGGCTCGGTGAATTGTTAGGTGGCATTGGGGACACCGATCAAGCTCTAGCGGCTTACGAATCTGCTCTGGAGAAAGCGGGTCATGAAACGTGGATGGAAAAGGAAATCTTCGCCAAGACGGAAGAACTCTTTCGGCAGCGTGACGATCTGGAGGGGCTTCGCGCTTGGTATGAGTCGTCTATCGAAAAAGAGCGGGGCCGGTTGCAGGCCGGTCAACGGCTCGCACAAGTGCTAGCCGACCTGGGCCAAGAGGCGGCTTGCTTGAAAGTCTACACCGGTCTCCTAAGCAAGGCGCCGGGGAATCGCACGCTTCAGGAAGCCTACATCGACCAGCTAGCCGCGTTCGAACGATTCGATCAAGCCGCTGAACAGCTAAGTCGTTTGCGCCAGGCATATCCCGATGATCCTGAGCTTCCACTCAAACTGGCCGTCTTGCTTGAGCGGGAGAATGACCGGCAAGGCTGCGCCAAGGCCGTGCGCGATTACTTGGCGCTCACCGATCAATCGGAATACCACTATCTCCGCGCCGCACGCTTGTTGGCGCGGTATCATTGCATTCAAGAGGCCGACCAACTCTATCAAGAACTCCTCGCACGTGAGCCGGAGAACGAAGCCGCACAAGATACTTACGCCAGTCACCTCTACGAAACGGAGCGCCGTCAGGAAGCCATCGAGCGGTGGCTGGCCCGAGCGGAGAATGGCAGCCGCGAAACCGTGGCGCGCATTGCTCGAACGCTAAGCCAGCGTCACTTGCACGCTGAGGCACTGACCTTGCTCGCGTCGCGTTGGGAAGATTTCTCCACGGATGCCCTTTACTTAGCACAGCTCTGCCGGGAAGCGGTGCAGGCGCGTGCTTTCAATCGCGCCGTGCCCTGGGTGCGCGAATGGGTGCGCCGGAGTTCGCCGGGTGACTTAGATTTGGCGTTAGACGTAGCATTGAAGATCGTGACCGCATCCGATCATTTTCACGAGTTGCGTGATCAGCTCGCCGGCAGCACACATCCCCACGAGATCTGTTTGCGGGCCGCTTTGTTACAATTGGAGAATCAATTTGAAGGCGCAGCGGCAGCACTGGCCTCGCTACCGGAAGACCACTCGACTTTGCGTCTGAGCCAGCAAGTACGGCTCTACGAAAAACAACAAGATTGGGACGCTGCTGCGGAGACCGTCAGGAAATTGATGAAGACGGCCAAGGGCCGATCCGGTGCCTCTTGGAAGCGACTAGCCTCATTTTTAAGCAAAGCAGGCAGAAACGAAGAAGCGTTGGCATCATTGAAAGAGTGGAAAGCCGCGGCACCCGCTTTGGCCGCGCCCTGGATCCGCGAAAGTGAATTGCTACAGGAACTCGGGCGGCTCGAAGAAGCCGTTGAAGTGCTGCGATCAGCCGCACGGCGGTTCGATGATGAACCCCTAAAGGTGTTGTTAGTCAAAGCTTATCGTGACGTGGGACGTGGAAGTGAAGCGCGGGCGGTTCTCTTGCGCCTCTATGAGGAGGCCAAGTCTAGTGAGGACAAACAACGCTGGGCCCAAGAACTCGCGGAAAACGCCCATCGCGACGGTGGTCTGACATCACTCATCCAGCAATTCGAGACGCGCCGTCGAAAGAATCCTCAGGCACTCGAACCGCTCCTTACTCTAGCGGAACTTTATTTAGCCGCAGGCGACGAAGAGGCCCATCGCCGGCTTTTGCGCGAAGCGGCATTGAAGCATGAGGGTCAGGTGAGTCTTCTTATCCAACTGATCCGGCTAGAACTCGCGGCTCAAAACGAGGGTGCGGCACTCACATTGATTCGCAAAGTGATGCCACGAGCGAAGAAGGTGAATGATCGGTTACATCTCGCCCGTTATCTTTTTCAGTTAGGCGAAGCGGAAGAAGCTTATGCTTTAATGTTCGAGCAAGATGGCCAAGCACCCGTGGATTTCATTGCGGTGGAGAATCTAGCCAGCACCTTGGCGCAAGACGGTGAATGGGAGACGGCAGGGCGCTTCCTTGACCGGGTGGCGGATACCCATCCTGAGCAGTACCGGATCGGCTACTTACGCGCTCTTTGCTCTGCTCAGATGAACGAAGTCGACACGGCCTTGGCGCAATGGGAAGCGCTTCTTGAGTTGAGAGTGGACTCCTTGAGTCGTCCGGCGACACCCATGGCCATTTGGGGAAAGGATGACGCGCCCCATGTTGCTGTCGCACTTTACGAGATGCTCCATGGGCTGGGTGGGCGCTTCGCCGTCCCGAGAGCTTCCGGCGGACTGATCATGTCGAACTCGATGCACGGTCATCGCCATGGACACATGGAGCTGCCCGATTCTTTCGATAAACTGCACATCCTTGTGCTGCGCGATCTCATCGAGTATGGCGTTTCGCTAGGAAAGGAGGACAGGAATCGCATCCTCACCATCATCAAATCTTTAGGAGAACCGGTAGGTGATTATATCTTCGGGCTACAGCAGAAAGATCTACACGATCCAACAGGTTTGTTAGAGCGTTTTCCGGCGGATCGGGTGCTGCCGGCACTAGCAGTACTTTACGAATCGTCTTTGCGAGACGAAGCCCGGCATGATTGGAAGGCGTACGGAGACCGCCTGGCCGGCGCTTATCCGTCGCTGAGCATCACGGCGTATATTCTCAGTCTCTTTGAGGATCCGAATCCCCAAGAGACCCTGGAGGCGGCCCTCGATTTGATGGCGGCTCAGAGTCAGCTCAGCCCGGTTGTCCTCAGTGCCTTGAGACGGTGGCAGAATCATCAAAATGAATTCCGATCCGCCATCCCTGCAACGACTTGGCAGAGACTTGGAGAGATCTGTCAGCAGTGGATGACGACGGGTGCCGTACAGGGTTGGGAACGGATCATCTGTTTCTCATTGGTCAGCGAAGCGCTCTGGCAAAGCCAACAATACGATCAACTCATGCGTTTGCTTGATGACGAGGTGGCTCAGCCGCTCGCTGTTCGGTCTGTTCCCCGCCGAGGGCGCCGGGGTTTCGAAGCCATCGGTTTTCCGGCAGCTTATCTTCCCGGTTATCCTCACCATGTGTTAGAATTCATTAATCAGCACAAGGTGCATGTGCAAACAACGCCCGAGTTTGCCGCCGCATCAGCACACGTTCGCTGCCGAATCATCCAATTACATTTGGCGCATCACCGGCACGATGAAGCGCGTGAAGCGGAGATTCTTCAGGCGATGAAAGAGGACCCTCATATTCGCCTACCTGAAATGGCTTTGCTAGGCGCTTACCTCGAGACGCTGCATCTCGATCCTCGGGCCGCCTCACACTGGTATATTAGAGCCACGGAGAACGCGACTGACCCGATCGCTCAAGCCTACTTGGATACGCAAGCGTTGCGCGTGCTACGCGCCGAGCTGGAGACGGCTGAGTTGCCTGAAGATCTGCTCCAAGCCGGACAGGTGATCTGCCGCCGGCGAAGCGCGAAACAAACATCCTACGGCAACGGCATGGAACTGGTGAAATTGATGTACCTCCTCGGAATGGAGAAAGAAGCGGAACGGACACGCCTGCAGGTGCAGAACCGGTCTGGCCGCGCCGCGCGCCGTTACCAATCTACGCGGAATTCACCAACGGTAACTTCTTCGAACCAGAAAAGGTCACTCCGCGAGCTCTTCGAGAGTGGCGAGAGTGATCGTGCGATTCGTCGTCTGGATCAAGAGGCCAGACGATTGGCTAACCGGCTTCTGAGATCGCATTCCTATCAGAGCGCCAGGAATGGTCTCGCCATTCACGGGTTGGATCTGAATGGCCCTCACATTGAAGCCTTTTTGAAATCGATGGAGTCAAAACGAGACAGCGGATTCATGGATCAATTCATCCACGCCGTCACCTTGGAAGCGCTAGGAAAGAAGGACCGCGTCTTCTCCGCCTACTCCAAATTGATGGCCTTGCAGCCGGAACATCTTGGGGTCTCACGGCGTCTCATTCATCTGGCGTTCGATGAAGATCTCGTAGAGGAAGCGTTAGAAGAAATGGAAACCCTGCCCGCTCAAGCATTGGTGACGATCGCCTCTCAGTTAGGTGATCAATTGGACCAACGCCTGCAAAGCCGGTATGATCCTGACCGCTACAACGGCCGTGAAATGCTTTACGCCAAGCGTCTCTTTGTCCACCTCCTCGAGAAACTTCAAGATGTGGATGAAGAGTCATTGCTTTGGTTGCCGGACTTCGCGGGGAGAGTTGCCGGCCTCGAGCGGGTAGGCAGCGCATTGTTAGGTCATTTGTATGACCAGGACCGTACCAGATTCAGGTCTTATTCAGAACGCCTTCTGTTAGATCAACGCCGCGAATTGCATCATCTGGCTTGTGCCGCCATGCTGCGCCTGCCGCGGCTGGCACGAGATGGGTTTCGCCGAATGGCGCAGGGTGAAGCCATTGGTGAAAAAGTGAGTCATCACCTCGTTGAGCAAGCGCGGCGCGTTTGCCTTTCCATGGATCTGCCGGTCGCCGCTTCGCCGGCGCCGCGGTTGATTAAGTGGGAGGCATCAAGACATGCAGCAGAGTGGTCACCGGAAGCTTACTTCTTACACGCGGCTTGGTCTGCTGGAGACCGCTCTCGCGTCGAAACACTGCTAAAAAAACTTAAGAATCGCTCACCTGATTGGTTAGACTTCTGTCGTTCACTTGAGCGTTATGCGGAAGCGTTGTTTGGCGGCGAAAGCCGTGAACTTCCGGTGAATCAGTGCCTAGCGATCGCGGTTCTAACGGGAGACGAAGAGGTGAATCAAGGGATTCATGACACGATTGGCGGGGTGCGGTCTGAGGACCTAACCAATCTCCCCGTCTTCGCCGCCCATCTTTTCCACAATCAAGGCCAAGACGCGCTTGAGCACCTTTTTGACCGCGCTCCGGAAGCCTTTGACGTCTGGAGGACGGAACTACATCAACACGCCATATTGCTCTTTCCCCTGCAAACGATCCTGACAAAACACTCTAAGTGGGCGGATAGAGCGCCCGATTTGCGTGCGCTTCATCCTTTGGAGGGCGCCAAGCTTCAAGACGTCGAGCGTTCTCTCGCTCTGTTAGAAGCAACGCCGTTTCTTAAAGACCTCTCGGATTTTCGATTCGGTTTTCAACCCGTTCTCGTCGATGCCGAAGCCGTGGCCGGCGATCTCGGACGTTACTGGTCACTTTTCGAGCACGTTGGCAACACGTTGCAAGCGTTACCATGGGATTTGAAGGATCGCTATGTGGAGCATTTCACGGAGCGTGTTCCGGATACCTTCGGCCGGAGTCTTCTTCTTGCGCGGATGGACGATGAACCACTCACGGCGTGCACCCAAGTAATCCATGGAGCACGATCCGAGATTGAAGCTCTGCCTTTGGTTCGTCAGTTAGCCTTTGCTCTGTTTTGTGAGCGCCTGTTAGGGAATAAAAAGCCACCTGTTTCCCTCAATTGGCTAACCTCCCTAAGGCAATCGCGGCAGGAGCGTCTGGCGCGCATCATCCTTTCGCACCCGCCCAGAGATATCCGGAGGACCGGCGCGGAGCGGGAGTTGCCTAACATCATCCTCTCGCTGTGCGATGAAGGGAAAGAACCGCTAGCAAGAGAGGTCTTGGTTAGATCGGTGAACCAAGCCATCTCACGAAAGAATCTTGTGGACACTCTCTTAGCCAATGAGCACGGCGTGCGCTTGTATCTCTTGCTGGCGGAAATGATGCGGCAAAACGCTTTCTCCGCGCTTGCCGCCCATGACATCGAGCATTTTCAAACCCTAGGAACGTCTGCAGCGGCTTCCATGCCTACGGTGGAAAATGTTCCCAGGTTGGTGCCTCTTTACGAAGTTCTCGCGGAACGGCTTGCAGAAGGCAAAGAGCCGTTAGCCGCAGCTTTGTTGCCATCCCGATTCCCTCCGCAAACCGTCGAAGAACTTCAGCCGTTTTTCCATGAATCCGAGGAAGCGAGCCTAACTCCCGAACTAAGCGCCGTTTTCCAAGCCATTCTCTCTCTGGAGCCGGAACGGAAACGCCATTTCCGCGATTGGTTAGCTGACGATCGTCACGGGCGCTTTGATCGCATGCAGGTCGCCGAGGCCCTGATGCGGCAACGCAAGCTCCTGCCTCCGGACATGATTGTTCAGATCGTGCAGCTTTATCTCGATTGGTATCCTAGCAGAATGCCCGATGACCAATTGTGGATCTTCGCTTCCATGTTGAATGATGCCTTCACCCATCCGCAAGCAAGTGTCTTGGCCGGCCAAGTGATTGACCGGTTAGTCGGCGATCGCAGTGCGCGCGGGCGCTTTCATGCCGAAACGTGGAATCTCCTCTTTGTGCTGGCGGCTCAACTTGAGAATGAGTCGTCTGTGGATCGACTGCTTTCGTTGCGTCAAGGACGCGTTCCGTTCAACGCCGTTTACGACCTCGTCATGGCAGGCAAACACGCGCAAGCTGCCAAACTATTCACACGGCATTGGCGCGTTCTGGAGTTCGTTTCCGCCGAATCAGGTGAAGCGCTGCGAAAGTTCGATGACGCGGTGTCTTCGCGACTCGACGGCTTTCTCGCAGCGCTTCCTGACCATTCTCTACGGCTCTATGGAGAAGCTCTCTTTGTTTCTCTGGCAGACAATCCTGCCAAGATCGCCGCCATCACATCCCGCGCTAAGCGGCTCGAGGAATTCGCTTCGCGGTTGGGTGACACCTCTTTTCCAAATCCCGAACTTGAGTTGGCAATGCTCGGTCGGTTGGCTCGGTTCGCCTGCACAGAAAAACTCGCCGGCCGCTACACCAAAGCGGCTGAAGGCATCACCAGAGAGAGCTGGAAGACCAAGGATGCGCGAGTGGTGTGGAATCACGAGATCTTGCGGGTGGTGCTTCTGCGTCAAATTCACGAGGATCTGGCCAAGCTGCCTGACGCTTTGGCGAAATTATCGAACATACCCATCCAGGCCACCGAACGCCAACAGATTCTCGCCAAGGAACTGCTGCGCCATTTCATGCATGAGCTGAATAACGCCTGGACGAGAAGTCCACAGAATCGTGAGAAACTGGCAGGACTTTGGCGTGAGGTCTTGAGTCAACCAGGGGCGGCACATTTGTTTAATGAGCAACTTGTTCAGGCAGTCGCCTACCTGTTAGTCACGCATGCCGTACTCGGCAAACCGGATCCCTTGACCGCCCTCTGGCCCCGGGTGAACAGTCATTTCAAAGCACAACTCATGGCCGTTCACGGCGCGCCTTTACAGACCGCCATACAGAATGTCCTTGAATCCACACCTGTCACCCAGTTGTTAGACGACCTGGACATCGACGTCGTGGCCACAGCCTTGGCCGGAAATCGTGTGCTCGCGAAACAGATCGGCGGGAGTCTCTCTGCACGGGAAGCCACACTTCGCGACTTGATCCGCACGAGCCGCAAACATCGCCTCAAAGAGGCCTTGAATGATTCTGTCAGACACACCAGTGACGGCATTCTCCTAGGTGGTGATGTCGATGACCTCTTGGACCTTCCGCCCTTGCCAATGAGCAGCTTCAATCCTGATGACATGGGCGATTTGCCGACCCTTGAAGAGTTGGAGGAGAAGAATGCGGGCTTGTTCGAAGATCAGAAAGGCTTGGATCCGTAGACGACCATAGAAACCGTGATTAATGATAGATTTTTTTCTCACGTATACGTTAAAACGTAATCCCAGGCTCAAACGCTACTAATGCGCCTCATACGCCCCTCGGCGCGGCCCAGTGATCACGGTAAGCACGTGCAACGAGCGCGTTCGCTTCGTCATCGTTGGCGATGGTTTCCGTCTTGGGATTGACCTGAAGAAGGCGCCCACAACGGACGGCGATGTTTGCCCAATGACAGAGTGAAGAGGAAAGGTGGGCCACCTTGGCATCGGCGTTAGGCTTCGTTTCGCCGCGAATTGAATCGATGAAGTTACGTTGATGAGCCGTCAGATCGGGACGCCCTTCCATTTGATCGAGCAGCTTGTTGCGTTCGCCGTAGAGCTTGAATCCGGAACCCTTGCTCATCACTAACAAACCCTTCGTGCCGTAGAAAGCGTTGCCATTCTCGTAGCCCTCCTGAACATACGGTGACCAGATGCGCTGCTCAAACAGAAGTTGGCGTGGCCGGCCGGTCTTTGCATTCGCCGCGTATTCGTAGAGCACATTGTGGGTGTCCGGCCATTGCATGTCGTCGTCAAAGAAATACTTGCCCCCTAACGCCGCCACTTTGACCGGGTGCTCGTCGGTACCCAAACCCCATCGCGCGATATCGAGATCGTGCACGCCATCGTTGCCGATATCGCCACAACCGTAATCGAACCACCAGCGCCAGATACTGGGCAGCATGTTAGCCCGGAAAGGAACCTTGGGCGCCGGGCCTAACCAAAGATCAAAATCGAGATGATTCGGCGGATCGCTGGGCCGTGTTTTACCGATGCTAGAACGCCTCTGGCTATTCCAAGCTTTTGCAGTGAGGACTTCGCCGATGGCGCCATCATGCAGTAACTCCATGGCCCGCCTCACGTGCGGCGTGCTGCGGCTTTGTGTGCCGTGCTGCACCATGACGTTATGGCGCTTCGCGGCTTCGATGAGAAGACGGCCCTCCCGGACATTGTGCGAGATGGGTTTCTCCACATACACATGCTTCCCGGCATCACAGGCCATTATCGATGCCGGTGTGTGCCAGTGGTCGGGCGTCGCGATGACGACGGCATCGACGGAGGCATCCTCGAAGATCCGCCGCATGTCGGCTACCTGTATCGGTGCCTTGCCACCCTGACGTTGTTCGACTTCCTTCGCCGCCTTCGCCATTCGGTTAGCGTCTGCGTCGCATACATGAGTGATTTCCACATCGTCAAAACCCGCAAACCCACGCAGATGATTCATCCCCATCCCGCCGGGACCAATTATCCCCAGTCTGAGCGGGGCGATCTTTGCGGATTGAGCGGAGGCCGTTAGTGCGATGCTAGTTCCGGCAGCAACCGTGGTCGTTGATTTCAAAAATTGGCGGCGGTTTTTCATAGGGCGGAGAGCATTGAAGCAAATCCACATGAACTCGAAAAGCCATCATCACCCCCAAGCTAAGAAAGCGAGTTTGATTTTCAATCGAACTTCCCGTTAATAGCCGCATGCCCCGGGAAGACTACATCGCCACCATCGGCCTCGAAGTGCACGTGCAGCTGAAAACGCGCTCAAAGATGTTCTGCGGTTGTGCCGTGGAGTTCGGCGCGGAGCCTAATTCGCGAACCTGCCCCGTGTGCCTTGGATTGCCTGGATCGCTGCCCGTACTCAATCAAGGCGCCATCGAGCGCACGATTCTGGCGGGCATGATGTTAGGTTGCAAGACACCTCCCGTCTGCAAATGGGACCGGAAGAACTATTACTACCCGGACATGCCCAAGAACTATCAGATCTCTCAGTTCGATCTCCCCCTCTGTCTCGGCGGCGGCGTGCCCCTTTACGATCTCGCTTATCCTAAGGATGCTCAGAAACATATCGCCAATCCTGGCAAAGTGGTCCAATTGACCCGCATCCACTTGGAAGAAGACGTCGCCAAGAGCACACACCATAGTAAGACCTCGACCATCGACTTCAATCGTGCCGGCACTCCACTCATGGAGATCGTTAGTGAGCCGGACATCGATTCACCCGAAGAAGCCTTTGCCTATCTCAACTCCCTTCGGCAAATCCTCGTCTATGGCGAGCTCTCCGATGCGGACATGGAAAAGGGCCAGATGCGCTGTGACGTTAATATTTCGGTTAGGCCCAAGAATCAAAGTGAACTGGGGGCCAAGATAGAACTCAAGAATCTGAACTCCGTTAGTGCCGTGCGTCGTTCTCTGAAGTATGAGATCCAACGCCAGTGTGACGCCCTCGACAATGGCGAACCTTTGATCCAATCCACACGCCGTTGGGACGATGACCTGGGTGAGACCACTCTCATGCGCACTAAGGAAGATGCCCACGACTACCGGTACTTTCCCGATCCCGATCTCCTGCCTGTGGAAACGGAGGACATGATCGATCATGTGCGCTCACAGATGCCGGAGCTTCCTCACACCAAGCGCGACCGCTTCGTCATTGACTATCAAGTGAGTGCCTACGATGCCGGCGTGCTGGCCAGCGAACGCGCTCTAGCTGATTATTACGAAAAAGCCGCCACCAACGCCAAAGCTCCGAAGAAAGTCGCGAACTGGGTCATCAACAATCTCCTCAGTGCCCTAAACGAAAACCACACGCCCATCTCCGACTGCCCTCTCCCGCCCGAAGCACTCCGCGAACTGGTCGATACGATCGAGGCAGGTCAAATCAGCAACAATCAAGGCAAAGAGGTTTTTTCTGACATGTTCGCTACCGGCAAAGGAGCGGCGGACGTGATCAAAGACAAAGGCTTCGAGCCTCCCATGAGCGACACCGGCGCCCTAGAAGGCTTCATCGATGAGGTGATCGCCGAGAATCCGAAAGCCGTTAACGACATCAAGGGCGGCAACCCTAAATCAATCAATTATCTTAAAGGCCAAGTCATGAAGCTGAGCAAAGGCAAGGCCGATCCCAAGGCGGTTGGTGAAATGATTGAAAAGAAGTTGTTAGGATAAACGCGTTCGCGTTGTAGCGATCGGGATCGCGTGGTGATCGCCTGATCAATCCCCGCTTCCCATAGAACTTGCGTGGTGCGCCTAGCTTCCTGGATCGAGGACGCTGACCTGCAGATCAGTAAAGCGGCTCACTCCAGCGGGCCGGAAAACCACACCTTAGCTCTCGCACTGGTCGCCATCTTGTTATAGGCTCTCGAGTTCCTGGTTTCGCCGGGACCTCAGACCAACTCTATTCGACGCACACAATGAAGATTCTGCTCGCTACCCTCTGGCTTCTCCTTCCGCTTGGTTTCGCTGCTTTTCACTTTGGACCGGGGCAGCGGCAGGTGGCGCTCGATCAAACGGAAACCCTTCTGGCTCAAGGCCGTAAGGCGATTGCTGCCGAGGATTGGGCCACAGCAGTAACCGTTTATCAAAAGGCGCTGGCGAAGCTTCCCAAGGATCGGCTCGATGATTCGCGCCGTCTGCAATTGGAGATCGCCAAGGCCAAGATGCAAAGCGGCGGGCTACCGGAAGCACGCGAGGATCTGGCTGGGCTCGTGGAGACCCTGAACGAGGATCCCAAAGCACCGGCTGATTTGAAAGAGGAAGCACTCTCCACGCTGGCCAACGCGCGCTACTACATGACTTACTTGATGAAGCTTGAGGGCCTGCCCGCCACGGAGTGGGAGCCGGAAATCGACGCGGCACGCCAGGAATACAAGCTGCTCGCGCAGACGGGGACGGCGAAAGAACGCCACCTCAGCGACTTGGAAGCGGCGATTCGATTGGCCCGGGCCGAACCGACTGAACTTTACGGCTTGCCCATCCCCAACCAATGACGGGGCTGTTGCTCGGGCGGTCGCCCGGCTAAGTCCAAGCCTAATCAGCAGAAGCCGCAGGATTCACGCACCGCCGGTCAGGGCCCGCCGCCGGACGGCTCCGGAAGCTAAACATTTCTGCCGATCCGTTTGGGATCCGGCATTCCCCCTAACGCTAATTCTCTATCTCTGTTAAGATCATGAGATGTTGCATGGCCGTTCTCTGCGGCGCCCTTCTTCCTTTCATTTTTCTATCCACACTCGTCGCGCAGTCCACGGGTTTTGTCATCAGCCCCGCTCCCATGGGAGACGCGCCTCCGGCAATACAGGTGAGTAACGCGCCACCTCCTCCTCCGGGAGCCGTAGCGAACAACAACAACCGGCGTCCACCGCAAAAGAATCCGGAACAACAGCGGCAACAGCTCTTACAAAAACTCACGATTGACCGCACCAACTCGGGAATTCTCCAAGCACGGCAAGAGGCGAAACGTCTGTTAGAGCAAGAAGCCAAGAAAGCGGAAGAAGCAAAGAAGAACGAAGGACAAGCGCCTCCCAAGCCGAATCCAGAGGAGGCACCATTCGTAGGTCCACTCACCGAACAACAGCAGAAGCAAGAGGAACAGCGCCAAAAGCAGCAGGAGATTCAGAAAAAGATCGCGCAGTATCAGAAAGACGTGAAAGCGCTGCGGCGCCACGTCACGCTGGGTGAATGGGGTAAAGTGAAAGACTACCTTGAGAGCCTTCCTGACAATGACGCCAATATGGCTTTTGACCGCATTGTCCAACAACTGGGAGCCAAGACAAAAGTGAATCCACGCCCCGAACTGGCTGCGTTGGGCGCCCCTGGGCACGATCAAGAACAGTTTATCGGTGTGGAGGAGATTCTCGCTTTATCCGATGCCGCCAAGAAAGAACCGAACAAACAGGCGCTTGAGAAGTTGGCCAAACTGATCACCAAAGACAACCCGCCGCCACGATCATTCTTCGCGGCCCTTCGTGCGGGCACACGATACTTTGGTTTGAGCGATGAAAAGACACGGCACCGCACGGCGCAGTTCCTCATTAATGCCAAGTTTCTCGACGAAGCGTCGGAGTTTCTTCCCGACACTAGCAAAGCTAAAGAAGAGAACAATCTCGCCTCGCTCAATTTGATCAGCCGTTTCCATGCCGAGTCCCATCATGCGGATCGAGGGAAAGAGCATTTACCGAAGGCTTGGGAACTGTGTCTAACCGTCATCTCACAGAAAGATGCCGCGCTCAATGAACGCGGCGAAGCCCTTTACCGAGCCTTGGCCTTGGTACCCGAACTGGAAGGCGAAGCCGGCAAAGACTGGCTCACTAAGACCTTCACCGATGCCGGTGGCGAAGGCTACGAGATCCTCGCTGCGGTCGGAACTCTCACCTCACAAACACGCAATCACAACTCAGCCGACTTCCGCGTGGAACAACTGGAACTGCAAGCTGCCGCAGTGGCTGCTTTGTTAGGCAACGATGATATCGATCTCACGCCCTGGCGGGAAATGCTCACGCTCTACGCGCGCAATTGGAATGCCGAAGCCGAACGCACCTATCAACTTGACCAGTCGACCTCCATGCGTCCGCAGATGCAGTGGGATGACTACGGTAACATTTACTACACGCGCGAGCGCCGAAACTACACGGGACCGGGGACGCCGCCCATCACGGCGGGAGACCTGCTCCGGAATCGGCCCACCGATGCGTGGCTTGCAGAGATTGATGCGTTGGTTAGACTGGAAAACCTCGAACGCACCGCGGCGCTTTTTCTCAAGGTGAAAGAGGAAGAGAAAGCCTTCCCCATCTTGCAGACACTCGTTCAAGAGCGACCCAAACAAGCCGAAGATTTGGTTAAGAACATGATTCGTGTTTGGGCAGATAACAATAACCCCAATCAGCAATCGCGATACCGGTCCAGTTATTACTATTTCTACGGGTCCAACCCACGCGCCGAATCCATCCCGCTCACCCGATCCAAACAAGAACGCAATTTGAAGAAACTCGCGGAACTGATCACGCAGGTGCGTGCGTTAGGATTGGAAGACAACTTTGAAGAGGAATTTGCGGATGCCTTTATTCAGGCGCATTCCCAAGCCGAAGTCTGGCGAGTGGAAGCGTTAGAAAGCGTCTTCGGCCCCGTCGAAAAACTCGATCCCAAGACCATTGCGGCCCTTCTGCGCCGCATGCGCGGGAACTTGGCAAATCTCTGGCCCAATCCCAAGCTGCAGGAGCAGTCCAAGACCAAACGCAAAGACAAAGAACTCCAAGCGCAGATCCTTCATGGCTACACCGCGGCCAACGATCTTTGCGAGAAAGCGTTAGCCACGCATGCAGAAAACTGGGCGCTTCAGATCCAGTTGGCATCGCTCCATTATGAAGAGTCTAACTACCGCGCAAGTCTGGAGTCTTACGCCGAACATTCGGCTAACAAACGCACCGCATTGGATGATCTCGCGGCGGCTGCCCAGACCTATCTCAGCCAATTGCCCTTCGAAGATAAGAAGGACGAGTCGACCGAGCCCTTCACCACCTGGTTCTACGCTTCTCTGGGCTCCCCAGATTTGGCGGCGCTCAAGGCGCATCACCAACCCGTGCCCAGCGAATACGCCAAGATTAAGGCGGCATTGGACACCATTCCCGAAGAATGTCGCAAACGTCATCTCGATGATTTCGCGAAAACTTTGAATAGCCGTCTGGCCAACGTGTCGCCTGACTTAAAGTACCGCTTTCTTGAAGCCGTGTTGCCGATCACGGGTGAGCATGAACGGATCGAAGACGCGGCGAAAGTCTTTCAATATTATCAGGATCTCATTACGGAGATTGAGCTTGATGTGAGGCTCGACGGACCGGACACCATCGATCCCACGCAACCCTTCGGCGTTTATATCAATATCCGTCATACCAAGGAAATCGAGCGCGAGTCCGGGGGCTTTCAACGTTATCTAGTTAACCAGAATAATCAGCCCTACGCCTACAACTACGGCCGCCCCACTGAAGATTACCGCGATAAATTTGAAAAGGGCGCCACGCCCGTTCTTGAAGAGCATTTCGAAATCCTTTCCCTCACCTTTCACGCCTCCAAGATCCAGTCGCGGACCGACCCCGAACCTGGCTGGCGTTACACGCCCTACGCCTATTACTTGCTCAAACCCAAAGGACCGGAAGTCGATACCCTACCGCCTCTGAAGATCGATCTCGATTTCTTAGACACCTCCGGTTATGTGGTCTTGCCAGTCACCTCTGCGGCCATTCCCATCAAAGCCTCCGGTGACGGCGCTGAAGCGCGGCCCTATCGCGATCTTCAACTCACCCTCACTTTAGATGATCGTGAAGCGGAAAAGAAGAATCTAGCCTATCTTGAAGTTCGCGCCACCGCTCACGGATTGGTGCCACCGTTAGAGCGCTTGGTGGAGCTTCCGCTGGAGGGATTCGAAATCACTGATACCGAAGATCGTGATTTGCAAGTGGAGGAACTCACCACGGATACGGATGACGGCGCGCCCCTCTCCACCCACGAATGGCGACTCACGTTAGACCCGAAAGGCGAAACGCTACCGGCGACGTTTCATTTCCCCAGAGTCTTGGCCCAAGTGGCCGAAGAAGATGGTCTCACTTTGCAGAAATACGAGGATGTCGACCTGATCGCCGTTGAACCCACGACCAAGCTTACCGGAGGCAAGGCGGAACGTTCATTGATGTGGCTTCCATTCCTAGCATTGGGCGTGATCTTGATCGGTGGTATCGCAACTTATGTCTTCGTGCGCAAACCTGAAGAAGATGCCGTCTTGGCGGGTCCGGAGATTCCCCAATCCCTCACACCTGTCACCTTGCTCTCGTTTCTCGATCAAGTTCGCAAAGCCGTTTCCTTCCCCTCTGACAAAGAAACCGAACTTCGCACCGAAATCGCCTCGGTAGAGAAACGCGCTTTCTCGCCTCAAGCCGCGCCGCCTGACCAAAGTGAACTCACTGAGATTGCTCAGAAGTGGCAACGCCTCGCCGCGGGCGGTTCCTAGCGCTTGCCGAAGGAGCGCTTTGCAACGCGTAGTGGTTACTCCCCATAATTGGGGACAAGCTCAGTGGCGCTTTTCATGGCGTCTCGAAGCAAATTAGGGCAAGATCCGTCCTATGTTCGATTTCCTTGCTGAAGGTCCTCAGGACCGCGCCCGGCTATGTGGCGGGACGCGGTCACGACGCGAATTTCTCCAAATAGGCGCCCTCTCTGCGGTCGGTTTGTCGCTGCCACAATATCTCGCAGCCAAGCAGACCGGCGGGGTGAAGCCGGGGAACGATGAGCGGGCGTGTATCATGATCTTTAATCTGGGTGGGCCGAGTCACATCGATTTGTGGGACATGAAACCGGACGCGCCGCGTGAGATTCGCGGGCCGTTCAAGCCCATTCGCACCAAGTCAGACGCGTTTGAGATCTCGGAGCTACTGCCGCGGCATGCCAAGATCGCCGATAAGTTTTCGTTAGTGCGTTCGTGTCATCATGATGGCGCAGCTGTCCATGACGCTGGTTGGCAAATGATGCAAACAGGCCGTCGATTCACTGGCGGGATTCACACGCCGCACGCCGGCGCGGTCGCTTCTTATCTCATGGGCAGGAAATCTGATTTGCCGCCATTCGTCGTGCTGCCGCAACTCATGGGGCGCGGAGGCGGGAATCTTCCTAACGGACAAGCGGGTGGTTTCTTGGGGAAAGCGCAAGACCCTTTCGCGCTCATGGCAGATCCTTCGAAAGAGAACTTCCGTGTGCCCGATCTCTTGCCGCCGGATCAGATTGGAGCGCATCGATTGAGCCGGCGGCGTCAGATGCGCGAGATCGTGGAGGGTACGGTGAAAGCGTTCGAAGCAAGTGAGGACGCGCGTTTGTTAGATGAGAATTTTCATGCTGCTTTCCGCATGATGACGAGCGACCAAGCACGCTCCGCCTTTGATTTGTCTAAAGAATCGCAAGCCACACGCGAACGCTACGGCATGAACCGGTTCGGCCAATGCTGTTTGTTGGCACGGCGCTTGGTGGAGAACGGCGTGCGTTTCATCACCATTAACACTTTTCTTACCGTCTTCGACGAAATCACGTGGGACATTCACGGTTCCAAACCCTTCACCTCCATTGCGGGCATGAAAGAGATCGTCTGCCCCATGTATGATCAGGCTTACTCCGCCTTGATCGAAGATTTGGCGGAGCGCGGGATGTTGGATGATACGTTAGTCGCCAATCTGTCAGAATTCGGCCGGACGCCCAAGGTCAATCCCGCGGGGGGCCGCGATCACTGGCCACAATGTTTCACCGCTTACTTTGCAGGTGGCGGCGTGCAAGGCGGCCAAGTCATCGGTGCCAGCGATCCCATTGGCGGTTTCCCAGCGGAACGGCCCGTAGGGCCGGGGGATATCGTGGCGACGATCTTCAAGAGTCTCGGCTTTGATCATGAATCGCATTTGCCCGGTCCGGGTGGACGTCCCTTCCCACTCACCGATCTCGGTACGGAACCGATTAATGAACTCTTCGGTTAGGATGAGAAGAGGCTTTCTTATCATTCTCGTTGGCTTCTTGGCAATCCCTGCCGCCGCGGAAGTTCCCTCGTTCCGCCATGACATCCTTCCGATCTTCTCCAAAGCCAATTGCAATGGTGGCGGATGTCATGGTGCTTTGGCGGGAAAAGGCGGCTTTCGTTTGTCGCTCTTTGGTTATGATCCCGAAGCGGACTATCATTCGATCACTCGCGAAGCACGCGGCAGGCGAATTGAGCTGGCTGATCCCGCTCGCAGTCTGATCCTCACCAAACCCACCACGGCATTGAAGCATAAGGGAGGCAAGCGATTGAATGTGTCTTCCCGCGATTATGAAACGATTGCGAAATGGATCGCGGCCGGTGCGCCTGGGCCGAAGCCGGAAGATGCGAAGTTACTTGCTCTAACGATCACACCCGCGAAAACGCTCGCGGCTCCGGGCGAGGTCCAGCAGCTTCAGGTTGAGGCCGCTTACAGCGATGGCAGCCGGCGCGATGTCACTCCATGGTCCAAATTCACGTCAACCGATGAAACGGTCGCTAGTGTGGATGATCGCGGATTGATCACGGTGACCGGTCATGGTGCGGGAGCGGTCAATGCCTGGTTCTCCTCACAGATTATCACCGCGAGAATCACGGCACCGTTCCCTAACACAATGGATGAGTCGCTCTACGAAGCCGCTCCCAAGAAGAACCTCATCGATGAGCTGGTTCTCGCACAACTGCGACGTTTGCGCCTGGCACCCTCGTCGCGCGCGGACGACACTACCTTGTTCCGCCGTGCCTTCCTGGACACGATCGGCAAGGTACCTACACTGGGGGAGGTCAAAGCGTATTTGGCCGACTCATCTCCTAACAAATACGCGGCATTGATCGATCGCTTGCTCAATCGTTCGGAGTTTGTCGATTACTGGACTTACAAATGGAGCGATGTTTTTCTCATCAACGGCGGCAAGCTTCGTCCAGCGGCGGTGGCATCCTATTACAAGTGGTTGCGTGATCGTGTCGCAAAGAACACGCCTTGGGATGAGATGGCACGCGAACTGGTAACCGCTACGGGATCCGCGACGGAGAACGGCGCGACGAATTTCTTTGCCGTACATCAGGACCCCGAAACCATGGCCGAGAATGTGAGCCAAGCCTTCCTCTCGCTGTCCATCAATTGCGCCAAGTGCCACAATCATCCACTCGAGAAATGGACCAACGATCAATACTACGCTTTCGCCAATCTCTTTGCTAGAGTGCGCGCCAAAGGATGGGGAGGGGATCCGCGAAATGGCGATGGCCTGCGCACGGTTTACGTTTCCAATCGCGGCGATCTCATCCAACCGCGCACGGGCAAGCCGCAAGCGCCCGCGCCACTGGACGCGCCACCGATTCCCAAGAACGATCCACGCGACCGGCGGGAAATCCTGGCAGAATGGTTAACCGCGCCGGACAATCCCTATTTCACGCGAGCGATCGTCAATCGTGTCTGGGCCAATTTTATGGGCAAGGGTCTGGTGGAACCCGTCGATGATTTGCGGGCGTCAAATCCGGCCAGCAATGAGGCGCTGTTAGATTCTCTGACGGACTACTTGAAGACGAATGATTACGATCTGCGACGGCTCATGAGATTGATCTTGGAATCCGAGACTTATCAGCGCAGCGGGAAGGTCATTCCAGGCAATGAGGGCGACACCCGCTACTACGCGCGCCACTATCCTCGCCGTCACATGGCCGAAGTCTTGCAAGACGCCATCGCCGATGTCACGTCGGTCCGGGATTCCTACACGGAGATCCTCCTCAACGACGGTTCCACTCAGAAAACATCGGCCTACGCTGCGGGCACGCGCGCCTTGCAACTTCATGACTCGGCAGTGAAGTCGTACTTCCTCAAGACCTTTGGCCGGAATCAGAGGGAGATCACGTGTGAATGTGAGCGTTCCAATCAACCGAGCCTCGTTCAGGTTTTGCATTTATCCAACGGCTCCACCGTGAATGACAAATTGGCCGCCACCAAGGGCCGTGTCACTCAGTTGTTAGGAGAAGATCTCAAGACGGCGGAACTTATTGAAAAAGCTTATCTTCTCTGTCTCTCGCGCTTTCCCACCGAGAAGGAAAGCGTGGCGTTTACGGAGATTCTCGAAAGTTTGTCAGGAGATGAGAAACGTATCGCCGTGGAAGATCTCTTCTGGGCCTTGCTCACTAGTCGTGAATTCCTTTTCCAACATTAGAATGAAGATCGGAACGAAGCACGGTAGCGGTGACTTTCAGTTGCCGCCGAAAGCCACCATTAATTCAGCGGCGACTAAAAGTCACCGCTACGAAATCCTGCGCCCACTACTCATTCTAACAAACATCATACTGCTCTCATCGATTCAAGCAGAGATCGACTATGAACGT
Source organism: Verrucomicrobiales bacterium (assembly GCA_965224685.1). GTDB lineage: Bacteria > Verrucomicrobiota > Verrucomicrobiia > Verrucomicrobiales > DEV007 > CBDDAB01. The sequence goes on from CBDDAB010000016.1 coordinate 813,536, forward strand.
CAGATCGCGCCTATCTTTCGCAGCTACTGTGCAGGTTGCCACAACGAGACGGATTACGAAGGGGAGTTCTCATTGGAGACCTTTGCGAGTCTGCGTGAGGGCGGCGACAAAGGTGATCCCGTCAAGGAAGGCAACGCTGAAGACTCTTACTTGATCAAAGTGATCGAAGGCCGAGCCAAGCCGTTGATGCCCCCCAAAGATGAGCCGCCTGTGCCGGCCACAGAGCTGGCATTGTTAAAACAATGGATTGATGGAGGCGCGGCCGGTCCGGAGGCGGATCGCTCGCTGTTCAGTCATTTGGCCGTTCCCGACGTGCCGCCCGCCGCGACGAACACACCCATCACAGCCCTAGCGTATTCACCTCGTGGTGATTGGGGGGCGCGGGCCGTCTACGGTTTGGTGGAAGTGTTTGCGTTAGACTCCGGAGAGATCCGTCACCGGATTGAGGATCTGCCGGGCAAAGTGAATGCGGTGACTTTTTCTCCTGATGGTAATGAACTTCTCTTGGCATCAGGCATCACAGGACTAAACGGCACCGCCCAACTTTGGAACTTGGAAAACGGAAGCCTAGCCAAAGAGTTTGGCGGGCATCGTGACGTCCTCTATGATGCCATTTTTTCTCCCGACGGGAAATGGATCGCCACAGCGGGCTATGACGCGGCCATCCGAATATGGGATCGGGTGGATGGAACCCTGGCGCAGACGATCACCGTCCATCAGGGAGCAATCTTTGATCTGGCGTTTCATCCTAACAGTAAGATCCTTGCTTCAGCAAGCGCGGATGAGACGGTGAAACTATGGCGTGTTTCGGATGGTGTCAGACTCGACACGTTAAATCAGCCGCAAGGTACCCAAGTCGCGGTCACCTTCACTGCCGATGGCCAGCATGTTCTGTCCGCGGGAGAAGACAAACGCTTGCATATTTGGGACCTGGTTTCCACAGAAGAGCCGGCTCTGAATCCGGTGAAACATTCACGCTTTGCCCACGAAGCCGCCATCACGGCGCTCCTTTGCATGCCGGACCGGCAGCATTTGATATCGGCAGCGGCCGACCGGTCTCTGAAGGTTTGGTCTTTGCCGGACTTGATCGAAGTGCACGCATACGATCCGCTACCCGATGTGGTCGCCAGCCTTGCGGCGCTTCCCGAGCAAGAGGCATTCGTGGCGGCGCGGATGGACGGCACAACTCAAGTCTATCATTTGACGCAATCCACTCGTTCCTCCAAAAAAACGCCTGCGAATATCGCCAAGGCACAGAAGACGGCACCCGATATTCAGGAGCCGACGGAAACAACGGAAGCAGAACCTAACAATCAAGCCAATGAGGCGATGCCAGTGACATTGCCGGTTAAAATCCGGGGAAACATCAACGCAGCCGGTGATGAGGATCTCTACCGGATTGAGGCGCAAGCGGGTCGCCGGTTGTTGTTAGGCGTGAACGCCGCCCGTTCGAAATCCAAGCTCGATTCCAAGATTGAGGTGTTAGACCTCCAAGGTCAACCGGTGGAGCAAGTGCGTTTGCATGCGACGCGAGATTCCTGGCTGACCTTTCGAGGCAAAGACTCAAACACATCGGATGATTTCCGCGTGCACAACTGGGCGGAGATGGAACTCAACGAGTATCTTTACGCCAATGGCGAAGTGGTGAAGCTCTGGCTATATCCACGCGGCCCGGACTCGGGCTTCAAAGTGTACCCCGGCGCGGGCAAACGGCACACGGCGTTTTTTACCACCGCGCTGGCGCATCCGTTAGGTGAACCTTGCTACACGGTGATGCCCCTGCCCGCCGGAAGCGATCCACCACCTAACGGATTGCCTGTTTTTCCCGTTTATTGGGAAAATGACGACGACCCCATGCGACGGTGGGGCAATGATTCGCAGCTCTGGTTTGATCCGCCGGAAACGGGTGAGTATTTGGTGAAGATTCGGGACGTGCGCGGATTTGGAGGATCAAAAGACTATCATTATGATCTCACTATCCGCGATTTGAAGCCGGACTTCGAGATCAGTATCGGAGGGAAAGATGCCAAAGTGAGTCCCGGCAGCGGACGTGAGATCACCTTCACGGTGGAACGTCACGAAGGCTTTGCCGGCGAAGTGCGAATCGATCTGGCAAATCTGCCAGAAGGGTTCTCTGTTGGCACCCCGGTGATTATTGAAGCGGGGCAACGTTCTGCTATCGGCGTGTTGCGGGCCGACGTCTCAGCGGTCGACCCTAACGCCGATGCCGATCAAGCCGTTTCCGTGTGGGCCACCGCGACGATTGCCGGGAACGAACGTCGCAAGGAGATCGGGAATCTGGGGAACATTCAGTTAGGTCCTCCGGCTAAGGTATCGGTGAAGATCCTTCGAGAAGACGGCACGTCCTCTTCAGAAGGGCCGCTCCAATTCCACATTCGCCCTGGAGAAACGATTCAAGCGCGCGTGCGCGCGACACGTCATGACTTCGGCGCGCGAATCGAGTTCGGTAATGAAGATTCCGGACGCAATCTTCCACACGGTCTTTACGTCGATAACATTGGCCTCAACGGGCTCCTCATTGTGGAAGGTCAGACGGAGCGTGAGTTTTTTATCACGGCAGCGCCGTGGGTGCCGCCATGCGAGCGCCTCTTTCATTTGCGCGCTAAGGGTGATGGCGGACAAGCATCCGCACCAGCCATCATTCGCGTCTTACCCAAGGCAGAGAATTCGGAATAGGCCGCACATCAAGTCATCCGTTTTCTTGATCTCAAGGAACTTCACGAACACACCGCCATCCAGGGTTACGGCATGACGGTCGCCGCGCGGAACGCATCGCGAAAGTGTTTGATCCATTTGGCTACCGTCCCGCCTTCGTCAAGTAAACGGAAATGAATATGCGACGGATCTTCTCCCTCAAACGCCACGCAGATATATGAAACCTGTCTCACGGTCTTCGAATATTCCGGTGTCTGAAGTGAAGTTCGTATAGCTGATACCAGGATCGTTGATGTTTTCCGACTTATAGAGAAATAGTCTCTGTTTTTGGTGTAGCTACTGACATCTCCGTAGGATCGGGTTGCCCATAGGCCATTGGTTAACCACGATCGATCAGTGATGAACAACGGTAGAACGTCAAGGGTGCGGTAGGTGTGACTGGAGCAAAGCGCAAGGAATCACCTTACCACTCTCAACTTGTTCGGTATTGTTGGCATCGAAGAAACCCGAGGAGATCCATAGATAAAGTCCGACGCAACCTACGAAATTAATGCCACCTGTCCATGCAAGAAACTGAGTCACTTGTTTACGAGTAGAGTTGAAAAACGCCTCATCCGAAAATATACCCTGAAAGCCTATTTTGCCTGATTGCTTTTCAACATTCTCAGGTGGACAAATTCTTCTACCGATAGCAAACAATCCCAGCACGAGTGCTGATAGCGAACGACAGAATATAAGTAGGCATAGATTGAATATGCCGAAACCAATAAGGAATGTTTGCCAGTTTCCCATTCTTTGCCGAACGACTTGAGTCACCTACTGCTGCTGGCTGTGAACCTTGATCACGGTGTTGAGGTTATGGTTAGCGCTAGTTATCCTGACGCTTTAGTTGGCTGAAGCGGCTCTCGATTGACATGCGCTCGTGAACGTCATTCGATTGTAACCTGATAGGATTCCGCTAACAAGAGTCAACTTCCTTGCCATTTCGGCTACTCTCCTGGCATCTTTTCATTCGCAGCGCCGCTGCGCCACCGCGAGAGATCTTAGAATATGGCGCTTAAGGCCATGATGAAGAAATCTCGCGCAGAGACGCAGAGGTGTCCGGCAGGTTTGTTGCTTGCGCTTCTCGTTAGCGGTTCGCAGATGCTTGACCATTCATTCCCGCTCTTGCAGACATTCTGAAGCGACGTCGGTAGTGGGGGACCAGGCCCTCGATTAGTGTCGATAACATGAGTGATTCTACGCATATCAGGTGACTTCGCTAGCAGAAACTCACGCTCGAGGCCTGATTCCTCTCCACTAAATTGTTCTGCTAGTGAATCTCACGAAGATCTGTAGATTGCACTTTCAGCTTTCCTTCGACTCGCGGCGGGTGAGGGTTGCCTGCTCTGTCTTGTTCGCTTCCGGTTTTTCGTGTAGCGGCCATTCGTGGTGGGCGTAGGCAACCATTGCATCACCCTCACCGTAGGTCTCAAATCGGCACTTGAAACCATGGCCTCCGAGATGCTTTGCGATTGCCTCGGCGGCCTCTGCTTGTGATTGCGAATCGGCGCACTCACCACGGATCAAGTATTCGTGGTCGTTGATCCGTTCGAAAAAGAATTCGGCTTCGGATGCGAAATCGATCAGAACATATTTTCCGGTCGAATAGTGGCTGGACTCTCTGACTTGAGTTTGAGGGAATGCTTCCTTCAAGATTGCGGAAAGGCTGGCCTCGTTCTTCTCGGTGAAGACCTGTCCTGAAGTCAGCGGTTCGCGATCATCCATATCTCTTCAAAAGCGAACGTTTGAGTGATGTCATCCCCGACCGAGGGCGCGGATGGCTTGAAATGATGGTGTTCGAATTGTCCTCATACGTCAACTCCACGTCGGGTCGGGGATTGCACATCCACGACTTGTTATGCGTTGGCTGTTGCTCGCTGAATGAAGGTCTCAGCGTTGACGGCTGGAGCCTCCTCCCATGCCCAGTATCCGAAATCTGAGCCTGAGAACTTCTGTAGTTCAGAGAGCGTATCACTCGCCACTTCAGATCCTTGTGCAGAGTCAACTGACAAGAGCATGAAGAGGCTCCCATCCTCCTGAAACATAAGCGCTGCATGATGTGGGTCATCAGCTGATGTATTGCGGAAATACATCGAATAGCCCTTTTCTTCATTCCGCTCCAAATGATCAAGAATCTGATGCAGATCGAAATCGGGCGAAACGCCTAGCACCTCCGAAGGGTCTTCGGCCGCGAAACTGGGTTCTCTGTTAGGCACGAATCTATTAAGAAAGCTCAGCGCTGCCTGCGCACTGCGCTTCGGTGCCAACACGTAGCAGTCATTCAGGCCGGGCATTTTTTCGCATAACGTTTTATATCAGACCATTTCGTATATCCGAAACACGACATCGTCGTCGATCAAATGACTTGCTGAGATTGACGGCTGTTCGGGCGGTGTATCCATCATAGCAGTTAACTATCAAGCACTTCCTACATTTTTCAAATTCACTCTCGCCTTTCCCTTTGGATCCCCTCATTAGCTGTTTTTTTATGAACACTGATGCTCGTGACTTGAACAGAGATCTGATGAACGTGCAAATGCCTTGAGCTTGTTGTGCCGCCGCGGGTCCATGCCTTCTCACGAATGCCTTTCCGAATGAATCAATCTAACAAATGACCGCATCGTGGAGGCGACACGATGCGGTCATGGTTGTGCGGATAGCCCGCAAGGGAGAAATGTCAGGATGAATCACAGCATCGTATTCATGGCAAAGTAATGGCTCTCATCGGCCTCGCAGCCCGTTTGGCCTTCGACGCGGATATAACGGCCTTCATGAAAGAGAAAACGCGAACGTACCAAGCCGCCTTGCTCAGAGAATGTCAGGCTTTCCAGTGGCGCATAACCGGCTCCGGTGAAAGTGTTGGAATCGCTTACCTGGGGAATGCCTCGGGCGCCAAAGCTGCCGATACACGTCCACTCATTTTTCTCGCGGCGAAGAATGTAAACCGTCTTGCCACCGGCTGTCGCGGCCATGCCATTGAGAAAGATGATCACCTCATTAGCACCGTCGCCATCCAGATCGAGCACCTTCACCGCCGATTGATCGATGAGCCGATCGATCAAAACGTGCTTCTTGCGAAGATCATCGCCACCCACCGTCCGGAGCGCCTTGGAGAACTTTTGGGTGGTGCGATCCTCATGAATGATGGCTTCAAACAATTCGTAGACCGTGGACACAAGCTCCTCTGGCGCGGCATCTTGGCCATCGGAGCCGATTGAAAGGGCAATAATCTTCGCTTTCTTCATGGTTGCCGTTGTTGCTGATTTCGATACGGCAGACATCACGGCAATCTTTCATCGGGAATCAACGAAGTGCGGCGTTCCGCTCGGTTGCAAACCGGCGCTCCGCGGGCTGAAAGCCCCGGACCCGTAGGATCGGCAAGGCAGGGACGTTTGTGCGGCGGTTATCTCGATCTGAGGTGTCCAACCCATTGGCGGCGGTCGCATACCGCCGGTCCTTGAGGCGGCGATTCGTTCACCCCTTCTTCGCTACCTTGGCCCAGCTATCGCGCAAGGCCACGGTGCGGTTGACGACCAACGTGTCCTTCGTGGTATCCGGATCCACGCAGAAATAGCCCAGACGCTCGAACTGCACCGTCGTGCCGGGCGCCGCTTCTTTCAAACTGGGCTCCAACTTGCAGTCCGTTAGGGTCTCGATGGAATGAGGATTCAGATAGTCTTCCAAATCGCCTTCGCCGGCGTGCGGGTCTTCCACCGTGAAGAGCCTGTCGTAGAGATGCACTGTGGCGTCGACGGCGTGCCTAGCCGAGACCCAATGAATGGTGCCTTTCACCTTGCGACCATCCTCCGTGCGGCCGCCGCGCGAATCCGGATCGTAGGTGCAATGAATTTCCACCACCTTCCCAGCCGTATCTTTGATCACATCTGTGCATGTTAAGTAATAGGCGTAACGGAATCGGACTTCGCGCCCCGGAGCCAAACGGAAATATTTTCGGGGCGGTTCTTCCATGAAATCTTCTTGCTCGATGTAAAGTTCCCGCGAAAAGGGTACTGGACGTTTCCCTGCGGACGCGTCCTCAGGATTGTTGATGGCGTCAAAGAACTCCTCTTGATCCTCGGGATAATTCGTCACCACAACCTTCAGAGGACGCAAGACCCCAAGCACCCGCGACGCCACTTTGTTCAAATGATCTCGCACACTGTGCTCTAACAAGCCGATATCAGTTAGGCCGTTGTACTTGGTGATGCCGATGTGTTTGCAGAAATGACGGATGGCTTCGGGCGGGTAACCACGACGCCGGATACCCGAGATAGTGGGCATGCGTGGATCATCCCATCCTCGCACTTTCCCCTGCTCTACCAGCTTGAGCAAGAAGCGCTTGCTCATCACCGTATAAGTGAGACTGAGCCGGGCAAACTCGATTTGGCGAGGATGACAGGGTGTGTCTAACGTTTCCAGAAACCAATCATACAACGGCCGGTGATTCTCAAACTCTAACGTGCACAACGAGTGCGTGATGCCCTCAATCATGTCTGAAAGCCCATGCGTGAAGTCGTACATGGGATACACGCACCACTTGTCTCCTGTTCGGTGATGGGATGCTTTCCGAATGCGATAAATCGTAGGATCGCGCATGTTCAGATTAGGCGACGCCATATCGATCTTGGCCCGCAAGACGTGCGTGCCTTCTTCAAACTCACCCTCCGTCATCCGTTTGAAGAGATCCAAGTTCTCTTCTACCGACCGGTCGCGATAGGGACTGGGTTTCCCGGACTCTGTTAGGGTGCCGCGATGGGCGCGGATCTCTTCAGCAGAGAGACTATCCACATAGGCATACCCTTTCTCGATCAGTTGCACGGCGAAGGCATAAAGCTGATCGAAATAATCCGAGGCGAAGAACAAGTTTTCTGCCCAATCAAAGCCTAACCAACGCACGTCCTCTTGAATTGAATCCACGTACTCGATGTCTTCTTTCGCCGGATTCGTATCGTCAAAACGCAGGTGACACTTGGCATCCGGATACTCCTGCGAGACGCCGAAATTCAGGCAGATCGATTTCGCATGGCCAATGTGCAAGTAACCGTTGGGCTCCGGCGGGAAGCGCGTCACGATCTGAGTGTGCTTCCCGGACGCCAAATCCGCATCGATGATCTCCCGGATAAAATCTTTCTTCGTCGTTGGAGCCGTTTCCTCACTCATGATGCGGATGCCATAAGGCATCCTGAGAGGGTCTTCAAGCGATGCTATTCGGCGCGGTGTGACTAAAGCGGTGCTCAGTGAAGGTCCGGCCCCGGAACTCGCACGAGTTCCACTACGATAAAGTCTAGCCCCGGAACTCTCACGAGTTCCGCTACGAAAAGCGCCCACCACTTTCAGTCGTACCCTCTATTCGTCTCGGACCTCCAAACCGGCCTCGATGAGATGATTGAAACGGTCGATGGGTTCGCGGGCCGTCCAGGCGATGCCGCGCAGTAAGAGGACGCGGTAGAATGGGTCATCGAATGTCCAGGAGTAGTGCCCGGGAATGGAGACGAACACGCGACTCGTTCCGCGGCCTGAGTTCGGAGTTGGGGGAGGAGCGTATTCAAGAGTCCAGAAGAGCGGGCGCTCCTTGCCCTCTTCCTGACACGTTGCTAGAATATTGAGAGGTGCCGGATTGCCCACCAGCGCCCAGTAACTCTCGTCGTGAAAACGTGTCTTATCAAAACCGCGAAGAATGGGATTGGAGGAGGCTTTAAAAGTCACATCCAACAAACCGTGGCGATACCGCGTCTGGCTGCGGTCGGAAGCCAGACCAATGTAGTTAGCGAGCTGCCCGGCATCTGCGCCGGCTTCGCAGGCCCAATGGATGAAGACGGCACCACCACCGCGCTTGAGAAACTTGTCTAACTGACCGATCTGCGGCGCCGCCCAATCACCGCGTTTGTAAAAGATTAGGACATCGGCGTTTTCCCATTGCTCAGCGGTTGGCCATTCCCAAGCCGTGCTAACGGTGACCTCACTAGCAAGATTCAACAACCGACTCCACACGTGTTGCCAACGTGGGTAATCGTGCTCGCCGTGCCCGTGGTCTTTGGCGCCGGCAACGAGGACGATCTCAATGGGTTTGATAGGTGCGGGAGGGTCTGGTGCGCCTGCTAGGACGGCATCCAATTCGGCACGCGTTCGCGGCGCAGGTGCTTGGTCGACGCCATCCCGTGGCAACGAAGGGTAATCGCGCATGACCGGCGCCTCGACTAGCAGAAAAGTCATGAGATCGCGTAGTTCCTTCTTAGTTAGGTTCTGATCCAAGCCTTTGGGCATGAGCGAATCGGCGAATGGTTTGGCGGTGACGATATCGGTGGCTTTGACAGGAAGGATTGCACCAGGTCCCACGCCCAGCTTCACATGGCCATCCGCTTGTTTCTGCTGCACGGCCGGAAACGTGGCGCCGGAGACTAAGGTCACCTCGTGCGTGGGATAGTCAGGATTGATCGTGGCGGAAGGTTCCCGAATATCCCGCAACACCGAGGCGTGGTCGCGATGGGCGAGATTGGTGAGATCAGGACCGATGTGGATGCCTTGACCCTGCCACTGATGACAGGCGGAACACTGCGTCTTGGGTCCAAAGAAAAGCCGTTTGCCCTTGGCCCAATCGCCGCCGCGAATCTCGGGACGAGCGGCTAAAGTTTCACTTGTGTTAGGGGAAACGGTGGCCCAAGGCATGAGAAATCGCCGGCGAGGAAAGGCGCGATGTCGCGGGTCGCGCTCCGTGGACCAGAACGCGGTGAAGTCCGGCAAACCTTCGCCCAAGTGTGAGAGTTCAAGCTCTAGTTCAATGGGTTGGTTCGTCTTTGGCGTGAACGTGAGAGTGGCGTCGTGTGCCGTTTGGCCAGACGTCGATGCCTTTTCTGCTGCAGCCGTCTTGATGCGGAAGGGTCCCGTCGAGGAAACAAAGGTGACGCTAACGGTTTCCGGAGCGTACTCGTAGTCTAACTGAGAACCTTGTTGAATCGCCGGATGCAACATTTGCCAAAGATCGAGCTTGGTCTTGAGCCGAAGCGTGCCTCTTGACTGACACTGCTCCCAGAGGATTCGATGTCTGGCACTAGGCGCCGTGAGTTCCCTTGAGACTGAAAGATCGGCATGAGGAAGCCAGCCAGCCCACGATCCGCGCTCTTCGCCTTGCCATTGGACTTCGATTCCTGAGGTGTCCGCTTGTAGAAACTGCTTGCCTTCAATCTCCATGCCTAACCAAGTCGCCTCCTTAAGAGGGTTGGTCTCGAGCGCAACCATCTGCCGGTTTGCCAGAGTCTGTGTTCCTTCAACTTCCAGCGTCATTCGCGGCGCCGCTAGCTGCCGCTTGACCACTTCATAGCCGGGCCGCATGGTCTCAAACCGATCACCCGCCCTGACATAAGCGCCTGCTTCGACACGCAATTCACTAGGTTTCCAATTCTCTGGCAAGCGTCGATCGTAGGCAATGCGCACTTCGTTAGGCCGTTCCCGCCAAGCCAGGACCGGCTGAGGAGCCGCCTCTTGGTAGGTGATCCGCCAGATCTTTCCTTTGCCCTTGGGGCCGGTGCCCCAATCGGGCGGACCGGAATGCGCGCACATTCGTAGTTCACCGCTAGGACTACCGCATACATCGATCCCAAGAAAACCGAAACAGGCCAGCAGTTCGTTGTGGGCGACATAACCAGCGTCCGTTTTCACCAGCTTGGTGCGGTAGAGCTTCCCACGCGATTGACCGACGATGAAGGCATCGCCCCGCCACCAACTCGGCCCAAAGACTGAGCCCCCGTTTACCGGCTCATTGAAATGCATCCCGCAGGTGGATTGATGCTGCGGGCCGTAGTCAAAGATACTTGGCTCATCAATCACGTTAGGCAAATGCAACGGATGCCGCGGCGGAAAACCGTAATGACGGCCGTGTTGAACATGTAACAGTTCGTCATACGGGTTTCCGTTAGGGAGCCAGGTAGCGCCTTCTTGATCCGTGCAGAAAAGATCACCGTGCCGGTTGAATCTTAGGGCGATCGGCCAACGGATGCCAGTGCAGATCTTCTCGGATGATTGGAAGTCCGGGGCGATGCGATGAATGGCGCCGCGCACACTCGCGAGATCATTCTGAGCCGTACCCGTTTCCTCGATTTCATAAGCGTCATTGTAGAGCCGCACGCCCAAGCCATGCCAAACCGAGCCGTCACGTGGATCCACCGCGAGCCCTGTCACATCCACACCCGCACGGGCCGGCGGCCAGCCCTCTGCTAACGTTCGCACCACTTCGGCGCGATCATCCCCATCCTGATCTGCTACCATGATGATCTTGCCTTTCACCGCGAGAAAAACGGCATTTCCGTGCGGGCTACCTTTCGGAGCCAGGTCCATTCCGATCTGCCCCATGTATTCACCATTGCTCTCCCAGAAAAGTTCCGCGTGATCCTCGGCACCATCGCCGTCGGTATCCGTTAGAAGATAAAGGTCACCGGGATAACTCAACGCCACAAGTTTCCCATCGTGACGGTAAAGAAGATTGTTGCAGTTAGGCAAATCCAACGACAAGGGCGTGGCCTCAATCCCAGGTAACAGGGGATGAAAGCGCCCGTCCGGTTGTGCTAACAAAGGCATAGCCGCGAGAGAAAACCCAACAAAGAGGTGCCATTTCATCCCGCCAGGGTAGAAGAATGGCGTCATCTGCCAAGCACTGGGATTCCCGTCTCAAGACATTGGATAAATCCGTTTGACCATCCCAAATACCGCGCTTACTCTCACGATGTTGGAGGATGTGCTGACAATCTCCCGCAGCGATTCCGGTGATGCTATGCCTACCCGGGGCGCTCGGTAGTGGCTTGTTCTCTAACACTTCAATGTGGGTGTGGCCATGGTGGTCATGCTCATCCCCCAAGCAACCACAACACAGAAAAATAGGAGGACACCAAAGGAATGAAACTACCCTATGCCGAACCGGATCCTGCTGGTTCAGAGCGAGCAAAGGAAGCGAAGCGTTATCGCGATCTGGCGACGGAGATCTCAAGACTCCATCCCCAGGCCAAGACGCAAACGAACTGTGAAGAATCGGATCACGACAAGTATCCGGCGAACTTCACCAAGGGATTGCTGCATGATTGTTATGGAGTGATCGATGACCCGGCGGATTACCGCTGTTTCGTGGAAGCGATCAATTCTCGTGATCGCAACCTCTTCGAGAAACACGTGCCTACCGCTAACGGAACACCCTTTCATTGCAGCGAGAAAGAGGTCTGCGGTGGTAAGAAGCGGGAGAAGAAAAAGGTCGAATGGCGCGGTTGGGAAAGCCCCCGGGCTGGTCATGTCTACGAACCACAAGGCCTGGATTCCGGGGCTTGCGGCATGGCGCCGGCTCCGCGCGTCGGTTCCAGTGAACTCACCGCCGAGATGGCGGAGGTCTACGCACTCGCCATCCTGCGTGATGTGCCGTTTACGACCATTTGTCGGGGTGGAAGCGAGAAGCTCTGCCCCAGTGGTGAAGATCCGGGGAATGCAGAACTCAGCGCCTCGAAGATCGTGGAACTGCTCAACGGGATGGACTTCTTCAATCCAAAGAGTAAGGGGCGTTGCTCTTCAACTCCCCACAATGTGGGCGATGACGGATTCAATCGATTCGAACGCCATCGCCGGGAAGCTCGAACGTTCACGAAAGATGGAAAGCCCGATGTCGATGGAAAGCTAACCACAGATAACGCGTTCCGCGGGTCTACCAAAGGCGCGCACATTGGCCCTTACATTTCGCAATTCATGCTCGTGGGCGCTCGCTCCATCGCCTGCGCCGGCGGCGGTGCGGCCAGTTATCCTGCGCTCGACGCGGCGTTCGACGCGCAAGACGGCTACATTCCGTACGGTTCGCTGATCATCGATCAACGCACGATCACTCACAAGAACTGCCTCGACTACATGACCGATTGGTGGTCATGGCTCGATGTGCAGAATGGCGCTGATTTCCGAGGTTCGGATGTGTTTGAAGAGACACGGCGCTTCATCACCACACCGCGAGATCTGGCGACCTATGTGCACTACGATGCGCTTTATGAAGCCTATCTCAATGCCTGCCTGATCATGCTCGCGAACGGGGTGCCTGGTTCAAAGGGTTTTCCAGAAAAGAGCCCGTCGGGAACTCGGACGCCTTTCGCAACCTTCGGTGGTCCTCACATTCTATCATTAGTTACAGAAGTGGCCACACGTTGTCTCAAAGCCGTGCGTCGGCAGAAGTTCAACTACCATCGCCGGGCGCGGCCCGAAGCCATTGGCGGCCGCCTCACCCTGGCGTGTCTTGATGATTGTGATTATAACGAGGCGTTAGGCTGTGCTAAGGACGCATTCGAGAAGACCCTGAATGATCTCCCCAAGGAATTGCGGGACGCGATCAAGATTCACAATAAGGCGCAGAATTCCGAGGACATGGCCGCCATGCGTCATCTTCATTGCGACGACAAGCACGAGGGTTGGACAAAGGGCTGGGACAAGAAGAAATGGTCTCAGGATGAGTTTGACGATTGCAATCTCTTGCTGCCCATGGCCTTCCCAGAAGGCTCACCCATGCACCCGGCCTATGGCGCCGGTCACGCCACAGTCGCCGGTGGTTGTGTGACGATGCTGAAGGCGTTCTTCGAAATGTTCGAGGATTGTGATAGTTACAAGGAGCGTTGCTTCGGCCATGCCTATGTGCCTAACAAAGACGGTTCCCGGCTGATCAATGATCCGAAGTTCAAGGGCAAGCTCACCATTCAAGGTGAGCTGGACAAGCTCGCAGCTAATATCTCCATCGGCCGTAACATGGCGGGCGTGCACTACTACTCGGATTACTACGATTCCCTCCGTATGGGTGAGCGGATCGCCGTGAGCATCGTCATGGAACAAGCGCCGTCTTACGGCGACGCCGTCGAATCGACCTTCAAATCCTTCGATGGCGACTATGTCACGATCTCCGGGGAAGTGGGGAGCTGTCCGTCGCTCTCAGTCATCGATCGCCACGGCGATCCGGTTGATCCGCGTGACTGGTGGCTCCGCCATGTGGCGGGAGAAGAACAGGTCGAAGACCTCTAACAAACCGGCCCAGCAGGCGGGAGATGAGGAGCTCCCGCCTGCTTGATTGATGAGGCGCGCTTCAGATCGACGGAATTCTCGCCCTCCTCCTAACAATAGCAGGCCTCCCTCCTGCACCGTTGACCAACGGGCCGCCATGGCTTAAGTGCCATGGCGGCCTCATGCCGTACGCAGCTCATGAACGCATCCACACTGATCGATTGGGACAGCTACCCGGTGACCTCATTCCAACGCAAAGTCTACGAAGCCGTGTTGGCCGTTCCCAGCGGGTATGTGACGACGTATCAGTTGTTAGGAAAAGCGATCGGTTGCCGATCGCCTCGTGCCATCGGCCAGGCGCTACGCCGCAATCCCTTTGCGCCGGTCGTCCCCTGCCACCGCGTCATCGCCACGGGGGCTACGATCGGCGGCTTCGCCGGAAAACGCGAGGGTGCTAAGATCACGGAGAAAAGGAAGCTTTTGTTAGAAGAGGGCGTGACGTTCACTGAGGGCCGCCTAACGGATCCTGCACGGATCTTTGACTACAGTTCTAACTGGGAAGCACCATGATGAAGAAAGAGCCTACCGATGAACCCCTTAGCTTCGAGGAAGCTGCCGCTCAGGAGCGTGACGAGTCGATCGTCAGAGAATTCATCCGGTTCCTGGCCCACAACAAACGGTGGTGGCTACTGCCTATTTTTCTCATTCTGTTACTTCTCGGAGTGATTACGATGATGACTTCCACGAGTGCGTTTCCATTTATTTATTCACTTTTTTAACACTGTTCTAACATGTGTCGGCGTCTCTGCCTAACTGGTGTGGTCTTGATCATGGCCGTCACGACCGCGTCGAAGGCCGATTGGGTGCGGCTCGAGGACGGGGAGGTAGCGCGTCTGATCAAACGTCAGGGAAAAAACGCCTCAATCCGCTTGGCGGATGGTGAGAGCCGTTCGATTCCGTGGGATCAAGTCGATGGCGTCCTCACAGACGTCCAAGCCGCTGCCGAAGTCCGGCGCGTACTAACCAAGATGCGAAGTCAGGAACCGGATCATGCCTATGTTCGATCGCGACTCGAAAAGTTGAAAGCCGCCGCAGTACCTCCCTTGCTAGCAGAATGGAAGACGGCGAAGAGCGATCACGATCGCGCCATGGTCATGGCGTGTTTTCAGTTCTGCTGGTCCTATGAGGCCAAGACAGTGCTTTTGTCAGCGTTGGACCATGACAATGAGCAAGTCCGGAAAATCGCGCACAAGGTGGTGGAGCGCCAACTCCCATTCAAAGAGCGCCAACAGCTCTATGCCCGGCTGAAGGACCATGATGATCCCGCTTTGGCGGGGCCTGGCCTGGCGCAAGATCTGCTGGCCAATCCGGATGGCGAGGCTTTGGCCAATGCACTGGAGGATTCCGCAATGCGTCCTTACGTGCACGCCCTGTTGCCTAACTATCAAGCGCCCGCAATGATGGAAACGGCTCTCAAGTTGTTGGGCTCCCAAGAGGAGATGGAGGCAGCCAGTGCCTTGCTTGCCCTCATTTACCAAATGGCCGATGATAGTGATGTTAGTCATTTGATGCATCTTCGGCTGACGGCAGACCAACCCTTCCTGCGGGATCTCGCGGCCGAGTACTTCCGATGGCATGGCCGAACCTCGGATGGCGATCGATTACAGAAAGCGTTAGATCGCGAATCCGAGCCCTATGTGAAAGCTTCGCTCCAAGCAGCTTTGAACGCGATTGCGCTGAGGGAGAATTGGCCGATGACGCCCGAGCGTGAATTGGTTCTGGCTGTGGACACGCCGGATTTCTTTGGCCAAGCGAACGAATGGTTCGCCTCACAGCCCTCTGTTAGTGGCCGCCGGCAGATCATCGGCCGGCTGCAAGAGCGTCTGCCCATCAATCCCTTCTTCACCCTGTTAAAAGAACAAGATGTGGCGACGGCATTGGGTGATGGCGAGCCGCCCGCTTGGCCGGCGGATGACGCCAAGCAATGGGGGCGTTTATTAGGATTACTGGCGGGTTATCACAAGAAAGGTGCAGGGCGAGGCCCTAACAAACTGCCTGTGGCCCGCCAGTGGATGCCGCCCACACGGGAGTATTTCGATCCCAAGCGCGAGAGCTTCGGGCTCTTTATCGATCCTGACAAATATCCTGGAAATCCATTCGCCAATCGGGTGCACGTGGGGGACGATGTGGCCTGGCGAAAGCAAGGTACCAGTGTCGTGGCCATTGGCGATGGCGTCGTGCGGATCGCCACACCGTGCCAGGGTAGCTGGGGTGGTTTGGTGGTCATCGAGCACGCGGATCCTAACAAAGAGCGGGTGTGCTCCGTCTATGGCCACCTGGGGCCTGTCCTCGCCGTGCAGGCAGGGCAAGAGGTGCGAATGGGAGAGAAGCTGGGAAGCCTCGGCCGGGATTGGTCGCGGGACAATGGCGGATTTCTCAGTCACTTGCACTTTGGCATCTACCTCGGCGAATTCTCTTCGCGCGCCGCCCTCGGCTATCTCGGCAAGTCTGCCTTTGACGATGAAGCTTCCAGAGGGTGGACGGATCCTCAGACTTTTCTCAAGCAACGGCAACGTTAGTTTGCGGGGGAATCTCCAGATTCCAAATTGAACAGAGCCCGGGCAATATCGATGAAGGCTTCTACCGCGCGGCTGGCAGGCGTCGCTGTGGGATAAATGAGATCAATGATATTGCTTAACTTTGGCGTAAGAGAATGTAGGACAACGTTCTCCGGATCGGGCACGGGACCGGCAATCGCCGGCACCAAGGCTACCGCCAAGTTTTCCTGAACAAGTTTGTAAAGAGTCGCAAGCTGATTGCTTTGGACGGCAATCGAATGCTTAAGAGTTTGGTTAGCTTGAAGCGCCTGCACCGATTCGCTTTGAAGAAGATCCTCTTGAACCAAGACCAGTGGCAGTGACTTAAGCGCTTTCGCCTCGATGCGTCCGGCCGATGCCAGAGGATGCTCGCGGTGGAGACAGAGAAGGACTTCATCGTCAAGCAAACGCTCTTTGCTCAAGTGAGGCGCATTGAGAGTCGGGCTCACCATAGCGGCGTGAATGGTGCCTTCGTCTAATTTGCCTTGAAGTTCGAGCGCTGGGGCTTCAACGATCTCCAATCGCAAGCGCGGAAACCGGTTGGTGAAGAGAGCCGTCATGGCTTGGATCAAATGAGGCGCCACCAAGGGCGAGAGCCCTACCGTCACCACGCCGCGATGCAACTTATTGAGGTCGTCGATGCCGCGTTGGATGCCCACATACTCCTGTAGAATGACTTTGGCGTGTCTGAGAAAAATTTCGCCCGCAGCCGTCAGTTCCAGGCGTCCTTTGCGGGGCCGGGAGAGAAGAGGGGTATCCAACTCCTTCTCCAGTTTCTTCACGCCCAGGCTAAGCGAGGGCTGGGAGACTTTGTGAATCTCCGCGGCGCGAGAAAAGTTCTGCGAACGCACCACGGTGTCAAAATAGGCAATATGAGTAATTTCCATAATTTTTACTATCTATTCCGATGATTTACAGAGCCACCATAATTAATCAACTGAAATTTGTATAAAATCTACTCTGCCGATTATCGTTCCTGAGATTAATCGGTGTTCAGGAGAGACTATCCGGACAATTTCCCGCGAGGAGCGGCCGAAGGGGCTGTCGTTGGAAGGCACGAAAATACGGGAATCTACGAGAACTCCCGATTCGACTATCAAAAACGCCAACGTGTCGAAGCGGGCAAGAGGGAATTTGACGAGATGCAGCGAGCGCAGATCATCCAGCTCGATCCAACGCACCTCTCCGCGCCGCTTGGGAAGCCAAACACGGCGCTCTCTAACGATAGAGTCACCGTTTATTTCTCTGGCTTTAATTTATTGACATATTTTTAGCTAGTGAGAAAATCGAGGTGTGCCTGAGAATACCCCTCGCTACGATTTCTCCGTCGTCCGCCATTTGCGGAAGCGGGACGATCACACCTTGGCGCAGCTCTCGGAGCTATCGGGCATTTCCGTGCCCGTCATCTCTAAACTAGAACGGAACCAGACCTCGGCGGAATTGGACACCATTGCCAAGATCGCGGGCGCCTTTGGCATGGCGGCCTCAGATCTGGTTGCCCTCGCCGAATCGCCTTTGGCTCATCGCAAGACAGCCGAGAGCTACCATTCCGGTGAGTTCTTTTTTCACCGCATTCGCTACTCCAATCAAAGCTGCTTCCTCGGTGAGGCGAGCCAAGGCGCCAAGCTCAGCCGGCCGGATATTCATGGGGAAGAATTGGAAACCTGCTGGGTCATCAATGGACGTCTGGCACTACGGATTGCCAAAGAACAATTGCAATTGGGCCCGGGCGACAGTGTGCAATTCGACGCCATTCAAGACCACACCTATGAGGCTCTCGAAGACAGTATTTTTATTATCATTCATTTAAAGAAATCCAATCGTTTCTAACTTATTCCCCATGCTTCAATCAGATCCTAACTTACAGGCGAAAGACCTCCTTCCAGTGCTCGAACGATTCTGGGAACTTTCCGGTCAGAAAATCAGGCTTATTCGTGACCGTTATGATCATAGCCAAGGTTCACCGGTTTTTACCGCTGCAGGAAACTACACCACACGAGGGTGGACGGAGTGGACCCAAGGATTCGAATTCGGATCGGCCATTCTGCAATTTGATGCCACCGGTGACGAGGAACTTCTCAATTATGGCCGCAAGATGACCATCGAGAAAATGGCACCGCATGTGAGCCATTTCGGCGTGCATGATCATGGGTTTAATAATGTCAGCACCTATGGCAATCTTTTACGTTTGATGGAAGAGGGACGCCTGCCCAATAACGAATGGGAAAGGCATTTTTATCAATTAGCTCTCAAAGTTTCTGGAGCCGCACAGGCCTATCGGTGGACGGCCCTTCCTGATGGTGGCTTCATTTATTCCTTTAACGGGCCGCACTCACTCTTCGTCGATACCATTCGCTCTTGCCGGGCCTTAGTCGTTAGTTGGCTATTAAAGCACCAGTTCATGGCTGAGGGTGATAAGCCCATTTGCATGTTAGAACGCGCGATCCAGCATGGCATTGCCACCGCCAATTATTCCGTTTACTACGGAGAAGGGCGCGATAGCTATGACATGCGTGGACGCACGGCACATGAATCGGTTTTTAACTGCAACGATGGCGCCTATCGTTGTCCCAATTCCCAGCAAGGCTATACCGGATTCACCACATGGACGCGTGGTCTTGCTTGGGCCATGTGCGGGTTCCCTGAGGAATTGGAATTGCTTGAGACGCTTGATAGTAAGGCCTTGCCTATTGTCAAAACGGCGAAAGACGTTTTTCTTAATGCCGCCAAGGCCGTTTGTGATTTTTATATCAACAACACTCCAACGGACGGCATCCCCTACTGGGACACGGGAGCCCCCGGCCTTGTCCATTTAAAGGATTATCTCAATCGCGATTCAGATCCTTATAACGAGTATGAACCCATCGATAGCTCCGCCGCCGCCATCGGCGCGCAAGGTCTGCTTCGATTGGGGCGTTATCTCGGAGACGAGGGGAAGTCTTATTGGCAGGCAGGCCTGACCGTTGCCCGCAGTCTCTTCAAAGCACCCTACCTAAGTGAACAAAATGATCATCAAGGACTCATCTTACACTCGATCTACCATAGGCCCAACGGATGGGATCACACACCAAAAGGCAGTAAGATACCCAACGGCGAATCGAGCATGTGGGGGGACTATCACGCTCGAGAGCTTGCTCTTTATATCCAACGCGTGGCCAAGGATGAGCCCTATTATCGCTACTTCGACTGTGTCCGCTAAAACACGATGATGGAACGTCTTTGTATCCACACCATGACCACGAAACCGTGGTCGCTGAAAGAATGTTGTCATCATTATACAGCAGCCGGCGTGCCGCATATTACCATATGGCGAAATGTGCTAGAAGAGATCGAATTTAAGGAAGCCGTAAAAATCGTTTCCGATCATCCCTTAAACGTCGCAGCACTCTGTCGCGGCGGTTTCTTTCCAAGTATCGATACCAAGAAACGTCAAGAGGCCATTGACGATAACAAGCAAGCGATCGATCAAGCGGCAGCCTTGGGCGCTCCCATGGTCGTCTTGGTCTGCGGTGCGGATCCTCAACAATCGCTCATCGAATCCCGTAAACAAATTCAGGATGGTATCGCTGAACTCTTGCCTTACGCTGCCGATCATCACGTGAAGCTCGCCATTGAACCCCTTCATCCGATGTATGCCGGCGATCGTTCCGCCATCAACACCTTGGCACAAGCCAATGATATGGCCGAAGCGCTAGCCTCGGAATGGGTCGGTGTCGCGGCCGATGTTTATCATCTTTGGTGGGACCCTGACTTGGAAAAAGAAATCAAACGCTGTGGTGCGAACGGCAACTTACTAGCCTTCCACGTTTGCGATTGGAAAACGCCCACCAATGACCTGCTCCTCGATCGAGGTCTCATGGGCGAAGGATGTATCCCATTAAAACAAATACGCCAATGGGGAGAGGAAGCCGGATTTGGTGGACCCAACGAGGTGGAGATTTTTTCTTCAACTTATTGGAAACAAGATCAGGAAGATTATTTGAAACGCATCATCGAGGCTTACGAACGTTATTGTTGAGAACCACTAATGGACACTAATCAGACACTAATGGTTGCTGATGAAGGATGAATTGTTGAAACAAGAAGGTTACGACGTGATGGCCGCGGCGTTTGAGGTGCACAATGAATTGGGTGTTGGGCTTTTGGAGGAGATTTATCAGGAGAGCTTTGAGATCGAGCTAACCAAGCGTGAGATTCCATTTCGAGCGCAATCTGCGTTGACCACATTTTACAAAGGCAAAGAACTCAAGAAGAAGTATGTTCCCGACCTGGTCATTTTCGGGTCCATCATTGTTGAACTTAAGGCAGTTTCCGCTTTGGCAGACGAAAACCGCGCTCAGCTGATTAATTATCTACGCATCAGTAAGAGCAAGGTCGGTTACCTGATCAACTTTGCGCCGATGACGCGCGTTGAGTGGCAGCGAGTAATTTTATAGACCACTAATGAACACTAATCAGACACTAATGCACAACAAAAACTACTCATTGTCAAAGAGCTGCACGAACCCCATTAGTGTCCGATTAGTGCCTATTAGTGGTTCTAAAAGAATCATATGAAAACACATCGCATCGGTATCATCATGAACGGCGTCACCGGACGCATGGGAACGAATCAGCATCTCATGCGTTCGATTGTCGCGATTATCCAACAAGGGGGCGTTCAGCTTGGCCCAAACGAAACCATCATGCCGGACCCTATTCTGGTAGGGCGGAATGAGAATAAACTGAAGGCGCTCTGTGAACAGAGCGGCGTTGAAAAGTGGTCGACCAATCTTGAGGAGGTTCTGCAAAGCGACGATTATGCCATTTATTTTGACGCGCAGACGACCGGCCGCCGGGCTGATGGGGTGCGCCAAGCGGTGGCGGCGGGGAAACACGTTTATTGTGAAAAGCCCACAGCCACAGATTCAAAGACGGCTCTGGAACTGTTTCGTCTGTGCGAAGAGGCAGGCGTTAAGAACGGCGTCGTCCAAGACAAGCTTTGGTTGCCAGGTCTCCTGAAGGTCAAACGCCTCATGGAGAATGGGTTCTTTGGTGATCTTTTGTCGATTCGCGGTGAATTTGGTTATTGGGTTTTCGAAGGGCACACGGTTCCAGCGCAGCGGCCTTCGTGGAATTATCGCAAAGAAGATGACGGTGGCATCATTGTCGATATGCTGTGTCATTGGCGCTACGTGCTTGATCATGTCTTTGGTAGAGCCAAAGCGGTTTCATGTTTGGGGGCGACGCATGTTCCGGAGCGTGTTGACGAACAGGGCAAGCCCTACAAGTGCACCGCAGATGACTCGGCTTACGCCACCTTTGAATTGGAAGATGGTGTGATTGCCCATTTCAATTCATCTTGGTGCGTACGTGTGAGAAGAGATGATCTGTTGACCTTACAGATCGATGGCACCAAGGGTTCTGCCGTGGCGGGTCTTCGCGAGGTTTATATTCAACATTATGGCAACACGCCCAAACCGATTTGGAACCCGGATATCCAACAGCCGATCGATTTTTATGAAGGTTGGTCGAAAGTGCCCGAACAAGAGACGTTTGACAATGCCTTCAAAGTACAGTGGGAACTCTTCCTCCGTCACGTCGTCAAAGATGAGCCGTTTCCATACACTTTGCTAGAAGGTGCGAAAGGCGTGCAACTTGCCGAACTCGGTATCAAGAGTTGGGAAGAACGACGTTGGCAAGAGATTCCGGAACTCACATGAAGCCGATTGCACTCATCACCGGAGGCACACGCGGGATCGGTCTCGGGATTGCAGAGAAACTGGCCAAGGAAGGTTATGACCTCGCCATCAATGGCGTGCGTCCTGCCGACCAAGTGAAAGATATCATGGCTTCATTGTTATCCTTGGGACGCCGTGTGATTTATTGCCAAGGCGACGTGAGCGATTTGGCGACTCATGAATCGATTTTAAATCAAATCAGCTCGGAATTGGGGCCACTCAATCTTCTGATCAATAACGCCGGCGTGGCACCTTTGGTCCGAGCCGATGTGTTGGAGATGACTGAGGAAAGTTATGATCGTGTCATGGGTATCAATCTAAAGGGCAATGTCTTTCTCGCTCAGCGCGTGGCCAACGCTTTTCTTCAACATCGTCAGAACGATCCTGAATTTCCTGCCTGCATCATCAATATCAATAGCGTCTCGGCTACGATGGTCAGTGTGAATCGTGCGGAATATTGTATCTCCAAGGCGGGACTCGGCATGGCCACGCAACTTTTCGCCGTTCGGTTAGCTGGGGAGAATATTCCCGTGTACGAGGTGCGTCCAGGGGTCACACACAGCAATATGACGGCCGGCGTCACAGAGAAATACGACAGGCTGATCGCAGAGGGTTTGTGTCCTCAACCGCGTTGGGGCGAACCGGAAGATGTCGCCAAAGCTGTTTATGCCTTAGCCAAAGGAGATTTCGCCTATTCAAGTGGGCAAGTATTTATGGTGGATGGTGGAATGACCATTCAAAGATTGTAGGCGCGCCCCAAGTACTTCTGTTAGCCCATGAACCCGATGGGCGAATTCGTATCGCTTGGTGAGTAGAAGCGGTCGAGATTGGGGAAGACTTCCGTTAGGCGGCCCGCGGGTACACCGAACCACCGGGCGAGTTCTGCAAAGTATTCATCCGTAGAGAGCGTGGGGATCAGACGGCCGCGTCCCGTATCAAGCGCATTGTTAGGTGCTAGATCCGGATAGACCCCGTAGACCGTGCCGCCTTTGACCGCGCCACCCATAACCAACTGATTACCTCCCCAGGCATGATCGGATCCCCGGCCGTTGGAACTCAGCGTGCGTGCAAAGTCTGAGGCCGTGAAGGTTGTGACCTGACTACTCATGCCGATCTCTGTAAGCGCACTATCAAACTCCACCATCGCCTTGCTGACGACTGGAAGCATGCTCGCTTGGCTATTGAGGAGCTCCTCATGATGATCCCATCCACCAAAGAGCACGAAGAAAGTTTGACGACTCATGCCTAACGTTTGCCTGGCGCCGATGGTGCGAGCGATCATTTGCAATGCCTGTGAAAGCCCCGTCGGTGAAAAGGCGGCGGTGACCTGGGACTGTCCTATCGCTGCGGCGAATTCTTCGCTGGCGTCAATCGAACGGCGGTTCACCTCTCCGAATGCCTGTTGGAAGACATTCTGGTACTGCAAGTCCATGAGGCTGTTCACGGCCGTCTTGGAGAGCGCAGAAATGGGCCCTTCGCCATCGAATTCCTCCATAGTGACGGCACCATTCCCACCGGAAGTGATCTCGTAACTCACGGTTTGGTTGCCGGCCTGGAAGGTGTTGCTGCCTGACAAGGAGATATTCATGGAGAGGCGCTGATTGCTATTGCAAGAACGGACCAAGTCAGCCACCCGGCCGCCCCAACCTGTCGATGATCGTTGGTTGGGCACGCTGGTTTGCCAGTGCATGATTTGGTCGGCATGTGAGAACAAGCCCAGCGGCACCTTCGCCGTGTTGTTCTGATAACGTGTCAGTGTTGTCGGCTCGACCAACGTACCGACATTGGCAACAAAGGCGAGTTTACCAGAGTTGTAGAGGGCCTGCATTTCGGGTAAGCCCGGATGCAGGCCGAACGTCGCGCCCTTGACGTCGCCATTGAGGTTGAGGAGCGCATTCTGTGGAATTGCCAAGTTCGAGCGCGCTGATTGATAACCCGCATAGGCCTGGCCATTGGTGGGAACGAGCATATTAAAGGAGTCGTTCCCGCCGGCGAGAAAGATGCAGACCAAGGCACGATAATCGTCCCCGGCCTCGGCAGCTGCGGCACCGCCGGCCATTTTCAAGTTGAGCAAGGTGGAAAGTAAGGGAGTGGCGGTGACGGCAGCGCAGCTGGCTTGACCCAAGAAGCGACGCCGGGATGTTAGGGCTCTTTGGTTCTCGCAGGTGGAAAATTTCGTGTTCATGTCAGTCTAAATAAGTTAGGAATGTTAGCGAAGCACCGCGAAATCGGGGCTGTTCAAGAAGAGGTAGAGAGCGAGTTCCACGATCTCGCGATCAGACGCGATAGCGCTAGCTTGAGTGACGGTCTGCTGAATGATCTGGCGGGCTCCGTCAGCGAGATTGCCCCGCGTCAAGATGATATCGAGCCGATCAATTAAGGCAGGGATATTGTTAGCCAAAGCGATCTCATCGGTGAGGTCGAGCCGGGCCTGGTCACCAGGGAGATCCATCAAGTCTTCCCTCAGCGCATTGCCCCAGAAATTGATGGTCGAAGCCGTGGTGGTGGCCGTGGTGATCTGGAACTCCGGCGCCACCAATCCAGCGTCGGCAATAGGCCCTTGGGGCTGGTGATCTGGAAGAAAGAAGTTGAATACGCTCGGCGACTGCATGGGCAACTGCCCAAAGGTTTCCGGAAAGCCGAGATTGCGGAAAGCCCCTGAATTCGTGGTCGCGTTGAAGGCGCGACAAAGATGGATGTAGCGCACGTAGGGTTCGCGGAGCATACCGTGATAAGGTTTGTCGATGAATGATAGATCCCGTGCTTCAGCGTCTAATAAGATAGCACGAACGACCGCTGTCATGTCCCCACGTGTCCCGGAGCCGTTGTCATTGAAGGCTGCAGCGACTCGTGACACGTAGCCCGGGCTCGGATTCGATGTCACCAAGCGTTGGATCAAACGGTGGCAAATAAAGGGACCTACGTTAGGATGATTGAAGATCACATCGATCGCGGCATTCAGATCTTGCGTGATGCTTCCGCCCGAAATGGTCCTGCCGAGAAAAGTCTTGGAACCGCCTTCATGCATTGGCTCGAAGGGAAACATGGGGCGTTCCAGACCGATGGCTTCCACATTGAGATAATCGTCAACGGTCAGAATCCGGGTGACTTGATCATCCGGATGCTCTTCATCTTCCGAAGGAGGAGGATAGGTGAGCCCGGTGAAAACTCGAGCCAGTTCCGTGATGTCCTGATTGTCATAGGTGGGAATGGCATCGCCACTGGGGTCGAGCTTTCGCGTGCCGTCTTGATTGAGCTCAAACAACCCGATGGAGAAAAGTTGCATCAGCTCCCTAGCATAATTTTCATCGGGAAAGCGATTGAGAGACACATCGGTCGGCTGGTTCTTCGCGTGGCTGAGCCAATGCCCCATAACCGAGTGCGTGCTCACGCGGTAGAGGATGTCGCGATAATTGCCGAAGGCGCCGTCGATCAGGATGTCATAATACGCCGCCAGACCCTCTTGAGAATCTTCTAACACATCAGTCACGTCGCCGACCACGAGGATCTCGCTCAAAGCGAAGGCGATCCGCTGGCGCAAGGTGTCGGGGGACTTCATACCTTGTTCCCACCAAGCCCAACGATAATCTGCCTCCTCTTCTTCCTCACCGTCCTCTCGAGAAGTAATTGCTAAAGCCCTGATCGCCGGCTGATGATAGCCCTTTGGTAGACTAAATTGATAGTCAAGCCAGGCCTCGATTCCTGAGCGCGAAACCGCTTCAATGGTTTCATAGTCAGCGCCCAAGGTAGCCTGTGTGAGGAATCGTGATGCTTCTGATAGGGACATCAGTGACCGCCCGCTGTCGAACAGAGGTGGCACATCCACTGGCGGCAATCCGCCAGGATTCATCATCTCACCGTCTTCGGGTTCCTCAACGTCTTCCGGCTCTTCATCATCCTCTATCCAGCCAAGCGCTAAGAGTTCGTCGTAAAGCTGATCCCACTCCTCATCAGAAAGCGTTTCCAGATGATCCCACGCTGCTTCTTCGTCACCTGTTAGGTTCAGTTGCAACGCTAGTTGGCCCACCACACTATCGGAGCCCACCTCCTCAAGAATGGTGTCAACATCATCAATAGCGGTTACCCATAGGTCAAAAAGGAGGTCTTCAAACTCAGCTTCACCTTCCTCACCTTCCTCACCTTCTTGGTGGTCGAGCCAGTCCAAGGCAGCTTCGTGGTCATCGGATTCGGCCTCGGCGTCATCTTCGGTTCCAATCATCGTTTCCTCCCAGGCCGTCACCCCATCGCCATCGTCATCACGGTCTGACACGACAATCCTAACAAAGCATTGGGATTGCTGAAACAAGTCGCTACCTTCCGGCGCCTGCAGACTCAGTTCCACGATCTGTTGAGGTCCCGAGTGATCGTAGTTACCGAGCCGAATCCACTCATCTGTCTCATTAAGTTCGCAGGCGGCCACCACGTGATAGCGCTTTCCCGGGATCGCCTGCCATCGGATGCAGATGGATTCGTCGTCGAGGTTCCAGTGACAATCCTCGGCAACGAATACGGACGTGTTGTCGTTAGGATCCGTGCCTGCATGACACTCCGCTAGATTGCTCGCCCCGTCGCCATCAGGATCTTCTTCGCTCGTGCCGTCCGGTAGTTCGAAGATCTGTTGCCAAACATCGCCAAGCCCGTCGCGATCGAAATCTAGCTGTGCTAGGATCAGGCTCGGGGTGAGTGATAGCCACATGATGAGGCATGCCCACTTGATTGTTAGTTTTGGTAGCATAGTTAGGAAAAAAAAGTTGGTTCACTTTCCCTAACGGCGCCGACGCGTGCTTATTTCCAATTTCGACAACTTTCTGAACGAGAGCGCGACACGTGCGAGATAGTGAGATCTTTCAACAATAATCCCGGTCAGTGTCCGTTAGCGCACAGGAGATTCAGACTATCAGAATCAAATGCATCCCCGTGAGAGAAATTGAAATCTTTCACAATAAATCGGAAAAACGTGCGTTATTGCTTCCAGACGACCAACCGTGGAAGACCAGACGCTCATTCAAAACTACCTTGAGACCGGCGATGCCGGTTCCGTGATGCGTCTGTTCCAGCGCTATGAACAGAATCTCTTTCAATACGTCTGGCAGATGCTTCGTCATCAGCAAGATACGGAGGACGCCACGCAGGAAGCCATCGGCAAAGCACTCCGAGCGTTACCACGTTACCGCCCGGAGAAACCGTTCAAAAGTTGGCTGTTTCGCATCGGTCACAACGAGGCCATCAACGTCATTCGCAAACGACGAAAAATCGTGATACACGAAGATCCAGAAGCCTTCGTCGATGAAGATCCCGATGAATTGGCTGTGCCAAGTGTGATGGTGGACGCGGAAGAGCGCAAACAAGCACTTCAAGTCGCCCTGACGAAATTGCCAGACTCCGAACGGGAAGTCGTCTTTCTCCGGCTCTACGAAGAAATCCCATTTAAAGAGATCGCTCAAATCACAGATTCGCCTCTCGGCACGGTACTCGCGCGCATGCACAATGCGAAGAGGCGATTGAAAGAACTCCTCGAACCCGTCCTCGCCACATGACCACTCAAGATCACGAAGAACTTTTACTCTATTGGAGCGGCGAACTCGACGAATCTGCTAGGGCGCGTATCGCGCATCGTCTGGAGAACGATGGCGATGCCGCAGCGTATCTGTCAGAGTTGCAGGAACTGCACGCCGAGTTCGAGCAGTTCGATCCACCGGTATCTTCCCGGCCCTTGGCACAAGAAGCCGTGACGCGTGCGCTCGCTCGCGAGAGGATCGTGTCCCTGCCAAAGCGGCGTCTTCATACTTGGAGCATCGCTGCGGCGGCGGCTCTCGCCGTTGTGGGATTTGCCATGTTCATGATCGCGACGCAACCCGAAGCAGAGACGGCGCACTCGCCTCCCAATGAACGTCTAACAGAAGAAGATCCGGCGATTCCACCGGAAAAATCCGTCTCCGAACCCTTGTCCAAACGTCTCTTCGTGGCCAAGCCGCGTTTTTTAAAAGCCGAGCGATTCAAAGCAACCCGGGAGCGGGTACGCAAGATTCGTAGCGGTTTGCCTAACTATTCGATCTAACCTAACGGAAACATGACGATGCTTATCAATCACAGATGGCTCTTGTGGCTTATTGCTTGCGCACTTTTAGCAGTAAGCATGCCGAATCCACGCGCAGAAGTTGACGAAGACGAGGAAGCTGAAGAAATCGAACTCAGCGTGGCACAGATTCAAACTTTTCTGAGCGAGCGTGTTCCGGAAGCTGTTGAGTTGTTAGAAAGGGTAAAGAAGGAAGAACCCTTCGAAGACTATCAGGAGGCCTTGGAACGCGCTGCGGAATTTGTCGAGGAATACCACTTCATCGAGCAGGAAGATGGAAAGAAGCTCGCCGACCGGTTCCTTCACCAGCATCGCTTGGAGTTGCGTATCGAGGCATTGACATTGGCGTGGGAAGACTCCGAACCCAAAGATGCCCAAGCGCGTCAAGCAATGAATAAGAAGCTACAAAGCTTAGTAACGGAACTTTTCGATCACGAACTCGCTTCATCCAAACTCGAACTCGAGGCAGTGCGAATCGAAGTGGAGAGTTTGGAAAACGAAATCACTGAACTCTCGACCAATCGCGAAACACTCATCAGCGAAGAGGTCGCCCGCATTATGGAGGAGTGGGTCGAGGAAGACGAAGAGGATGAATAGTGTCTGTTAGAGTGCCGGTATATATGCTAACAATCGCGTGAAGGCAGAGCACTCGATTCAATCATCGGTGTAGCGCACCCGAATGAACGCTCCGCTGTCACGCGGTAACCGCGCCTCCCATCGGTCGTCGCGATTCGGCGTGAGAGGCACTTCGGTCCACGAATCGGTTGCCATATCAGTCGACACTTCCAAACGTGGACGAGGGAGACCAAGCAGGGCGGGCTGTGTGACAACGACGGCATTTCGTTCGATATTGATAGTCGGCGCAGCGGATCGCCGGTCCGGTAAACCACTGGCTCTCAAAATACGGCCGCCGGGTTCAAGAATCAGCCGGGAGGGTATGGTAGCGAAATCCGCATCAATGTCGTAGGTGGCGGTCTGCTTCATCACGATCTTGTTGTTGTCATCGGACTCCAATGCGAAATACCGGGCAACGACCTTCTGCACGTTCGTCGGCAATTCTTCGCGCGTTAAGCTCTTCGACTGCACTAGCAATTCACCCGTGTCGCTAACATGCCTTTCAAAATCGCGGCCGTCGCTGGTCCACCGAAGGATGTAAGTGAAGCCGCCAATGTAGGTTTCGCGTTGTGTGATCTCGTGACCTTCCAGCGGAACGGCTTCTTCGAGCAAGCGATCCCGGACGTGCTTAGGAAGCTCGTTAGCAAGAATCGGGCGGTAGATGAGGTAATCGGAGTCGTATCGATAGAGATCTTCCTCATCATCATGGATCTCTCCGTCCGGCACAGGAAGGCCTTGAAAATGAAGAACGCGGCCCGCTGGAGAGATCTCAAGAAATCGCGTGGTTTCTATGTCCGTTTCCTCCACGCAATAAGTCACCTGCATGGTGTGCTCTGCTTGCAGAAAAGCTCCAGACGGAAAGAAAGCCTTGGTGACGCGTTGAATGGGCTCAGGAACCTTTGTGGGCGCTAACTGCTCATCTCGTTTCACCAGATCACCCTCTTCGCCCACCGTCGTTTCAAAGAGCCGGCCATCTCTTTCCCATTCCAGAACGTACTGTGGTACATCGCTGTCCATATCGAGTTCGACTTCTGTGAAGACGATTCCCTCGGCGTCGGCACGCAAGGCCTCCACCACTGCTTGAGGAACGGCCTCGAGTTTCACATAAACATCAGGCGCGTCATTGATATCCGAGTCATCAAAAGGCCCGTTGTCGTCTGTTTCTCCATTCAACGGGGCGCTTGTTAGAAAAATCCCCGCGAGGACCAGGCAACGTATCAGAAAGGTCGTCTTCATAAGGGCATTGTTTTCAAAAGTATCACACGAAGATGAGAATACGATGAGAATGATCCGCACGCATCACTCGGCAAACCGGAGCGAGACCTGGAAAACGTCTCCCGGATCGGCCAGCGCGACATCAATCCGGCCCCCGAGAATGCGGACGATTTTCTGACAGAGCGATAGGCCAAGACCCGCGTGCGCGCCCACCTCTTCGCGGCTCTCTTCGCTACGCCAGAAGGGCTCGAAAACGCGTTGGGCGATCTCTGGGGAGACATCCACCACATCGTTACCAATCGTAATGCACGTATCCGTGGCTTGCACAAGGATAGTGCCCCCTGGGGTTGTATACGAAACGGCGTTGTCAAAGAGATTGGAAACCACCACGCGAAGGAATTCAGGATCCGTTTCCAATCGTGCGTGGTCATGGACCTCCCACCGCACTGTTAGGTTCTTGGCCGCTGCCGATTCGGCAAAGGGAGCCCACCAATCTTGGAAGCTCGTTTTCAGTTCCACGATGTGATCATGCAACTCGATGTTACCAGCTTCGACTCGCGCGATGGATAGAAGATTGTTGACCAACCAATGCATGCGTTTGGCGATCTCCAGGCAGTCGGCACTCGCTTCCTGGTACTCTTCAGCAGCGCGATCGCGGCTTAATGTCACCTCTAGGGTGGATAACAGACCGGCGATCGGCGTACGAAGTTCATGCGCGACATTGGAAGTGAGGTTCCGCTCCCGGCGTAAGGCATCTTCCACGCGCCCTAGCAAATCATTTAGTTCATCGACCACAGGCTTGAGTTCGACAGGAGGATTCTCCAACACGACGGAATTGTTAGTGGCAGAACTGGTGAGCTCTCCAATCTGCCTGCGCAAAGAATCCAACGGCCTGAGGTTCCGGCGGACCATGATCCAGACGATCGCCGCGGTTAGAGCGGAAACAGCCAGCCAAAGAGCGAGAAAGAGTTTGCGCAGTTTTGATAGGGAAGGCGATACCGTATCGATACGGGCGAGGGCGATATCCATGTGGGCTGGCTCCTCGAGCCTCACATAACCCTCAGCGGTCAATTCGGCGATCTCCTCGGCATCCATTTCCTCTTGAGCCTCGGGATCGGCCGCCGCAATGAATCGCCAACCCACGCCTCGCCAAATGGAGGCTCCAGGCAAGCGAATGTTCTCGACCACGGGGTGATCCGGTTGAGTCCATCGCGGTAGCTCGGCCTCCTCGAGCAAAGGTGTCTTGGTGAGGACGAGATCGTTCGCGGCCCAGATTTGCAGGACTTCCTCGCCGTCTTCGAAGCCTGGCGGGTGCTTAGCGCCAGATTCCATCCACTCGAAATCCACGAACCCCATCTCTGTTTCAACCATGGCGATGATGGCGCGGGCGCGCGCAGTCAAGCTGCGGTCAAACTCCGCGTAGAGTTCGCCGGCGATGATGCGGTACGCGCACCAGCCACCCACGGCAAGAACCGCCGAGATACCTAGCACAATGCTGAGAATCAGACGCCAGCGCAGGGAATGGATGGAATGTATCATCCGGCTTTCAAAATGTATCCTTGACCGCGTTTGGTATGAATGAGGGGGGCGGTGTCGGGCAAGTGGAGTTTCTTTCTCAAGTACCCTACATAGACATCGACCACATTGCTAGTTGATCCGCCGTAGCTCTCGTAGACATGTTCCCAGATCTCCGTGCGGGTCACCACGTCACCCTGGCGGCGTGCCAAGTATTCCAAGAGCGCGTACTCTCTAGCGGAAAGTTCTATTTCCTGACCGTCACGCCGGACCGCACGTGAACTGGTATCGATCTCAAGATCGTCCACTCGCAGAACCGGATCTTTCTGCCCGTAAGAACGTCGCACTAACGCTTTAATTCTAGAGATTAACTCACCGATGAAACAAGGTTTCACCAAGTAGTCATCGGCACCCAGATCAAGGCCCCGCATACGCTCTTCCACCGCATCGCGCGAGGTGAGTATGAGCACCGGCGTTTGATTCCCTTGGCTCCGCATGTGCCGGAGGACCTCGATGCCGTTCACTTTGGGAAGCATGAGATCAAGAATGATGACGTCGTAGTCGTGGTTCTCAATGTGCCAATGCCCCTCTTCTCCGTCTGCCGCCACGTCCACCGCCCAGCCCAATTCCCGAATCGCTTTGGCCACCGATTTCTGCAGTGGTTTGTAGTCTTCGACCAGGAGGATTTTCATGATGAGTTACTTTACCACTTGGAAATGAGAGCACGATGAGAACCTCAGAGGGATTCACCGCCGTTGACGCCATCGGCGTAGGCCCTCCCGGTAACGTTCACGTTGATCCTCGTACAGGATTCGGGCAATGGCGTCTTCTTTGCTGTCCGGCCAAGCATCGCGAAATGAGCCGCTATTCTCCGCTCGCATTCGTGGATGATAGTTCTGGTGATAATGCACCAATACTTGAAAGAGCTGGTCTTGCTGAGAGGCATCCAACGTGTATTTCCTCATAAAGCTGCGAAGTTCCGCGTTGGCCTGATCTTCCACACGTTGGCGTTGATGGTCGAGCGTGTGCTCTTGAAAGATTTGACGCTGTGACGGTGTGAGGATGATTTCCAATGAAGCCGATTTTTCTCGCAATTGATCACGAATGGATGCGATCTGCGATTCAGAAAGAGTTAACATTTCATCTAATTGTACAATGTAACAATCGATACGCTGGATGCTCTTGGCATTCTGTTCACTCTCGATCTCAAAGGTTTCAAGAGCATGTCGGTGAACTTCTCGCAAGAACACGTTGTCCGGGCCCGGCTTTGTTGGCTTTTTTGTTAATATCAATTGACTGGCGCCAGCACCCTTTGACAAAGCCTTCTGACGAAAAGGCCGTGTTCCAGCTTGATGCGTCACCGAAAGTCTCCAAGCCACGATGGCTAGCAGAATGAGCGCCAACGGAATGATGTGTTTAGGATGATGCATAGGAGATGTAGGTGTTGCTAGCAATGACGCAAGATCGTAGCGGAACTTGTGAGAGTTCCGGGCGTGGCGATTCGAACGAGGAGAAGTCTCACGACTTCTTCTACACTCTCGTATCGAATGTCATCGTTAACTCTGTTAGTTTCGAGCCGAAAGCGCCGGAAGGATCATCGACCGATCCTTCCGGCCGTTGTGTTCAGGTTATCTACTCGACGGTAGAGAAAGGCGATTCGGCCGCAGCGCGGTTGCCGCTGGTTTCTTGAGCAATGATCTCCACTTTGTAGTCGACCCCGGCTTCAAGAAACTCTGCTGGAATACGAACCCTCGTTGCCGTGGGCGGCATGATGATGCTCATCACTTGCTGAAGGCCTTCGTCCTCGTCCACTTCGGCCACAACCTCATAGAATTCGATCACACTGTGAGGCGGATTGGGATCGGCCAATGATTCCCATTCAACGAGCAGGGCTTCATCCGGCGGAACCTCGGCCTCTTCTTCCGGAGTCACGACTTCGACGGCGCCAGGCATATCATGAGTCAGCGTGCTGAAACCCACGAGCCAATGCCCGTCGATGGTGCGGCCGAAGAAGAAGTAAACGCCAGGGGGAAAGAGGGCGAGAAAGTCTTCGCGAGGCATCTCGTCAAAGGAAGGTTCCGCACTTTCGCTAAACAATTCCGTTAGGCCAATGACCGAGCCCAGGTTACCGCTAAGGGTGACATCGACGAGCCGCTCAAAGTGCGAGTTGACAAGGATGACGCGGTCCCAACCATCGCCATCCACTTTAAAATGGAGCCCCAAGTCGCCATCTGTCGTGTTCTCTTCGAGGAAGAGCTCCGATTCAGCGAAAGGCATGATGTTGAAAAAGCCTTGAGCGTGGCTGTTAGAGATTGCAGCTACCGCGATCATGGCCGCTATCCCCAAACCAAGTGTTAGGGATTTGGATACGTGTTTTGATTTCATGATGAGCAATGTGTATTGGTGATGATTTGGTTTGATCTGATGACGGAAAACGGCGTTCTCCGCCGCGATCAAACTCACATCGCGTGCATGAAAGGATGGTGAACCGACGATGAGATCTCGATGAGATTACCTACCTACGACGTCAAACGAAGAACGAAGGAATAAGTCATCACGCAAGGATTTGCGGAGGTCAGAAACGTTTTCCCCGTCCCTGCCCAAGCCAGCCTGACTGATCGCTTGGCAAAAAGACCTCAAGATCTTCTCAAGCTCCGCCTTATCATAACACCTCACCGTCGACTCACTGATCTCATCATCCGTAAGCGGTAGCTGACGGCGTAGTCCTGGGTTGGGTTTTCGGGGTTTCCGATTTTAGAAGCCGGTGGGGCGGTCTAGGGTGTAGGTTAAATTCTTTTTGAAAAGCAATGTCCTATTGCAAATTAATGACAGCCTATCGACGCTGCTCAAAAAAATCCCCAACATGTTGGAGCACGGAAAAATCGTCACGAATCGAAGGACTAACGGCTCCGGATTTTAAATCGATTCGATTAATTTCACTTTTCTTATGAGTCGAATCAAAGGGAACAAATTCGACCAGAATACTTAATCGATCTTCATATCCTAACCGTGTAACTTCCCCATAGATTAAGCCCATACCTTCCTCATCAGTGATCATGAAATCTTTACCGCTGGTTCGATGTAAGTAGATTTTTTCCGATAAGCGAAGACTCTTGCTGCTATTAAAGTCGTCAGTCTGGATCTTACACTCATTGACAGCAAAGACTATAAAGATAATATAAAACCATTGGATTTTCACGTGTGATTGGTATCTAGATGCTTAAAGATCTATCGCTTTTCGGGTGCAGCGTGAGGGCAAGGTATCGCTTTGACGAATACGCTAACACTATATATTACGAGTATCCTCGATCTTGAAGTCTCCCCCACATATGCCCTTTCCTTGTAAAATCATAGGCATCCTTAATTCGGAGAGTTAAGGTTGGGGGTAAAGCTTTTCTCTTTTAAAAGCAATGTCTTTTCTTTACATGACCACTTACGAAAAAAGATCTAGTTTGTCTAATTTTCAAGTTCTTTCAAAACTTATTCAAACCATTCTCTTCAGCGGTTAATCTACCCTTGCTTTTTAAACTCCGTCAGAAACCACAATAAGATGGGCCAACACGCGCTTTCCACTTTCACTGTAGTCTTTTTCACTTAAAATAATAGTCCATCGCCTATGACCGCCTTTCCCTTCAAAAACTAGAGTGCTGAGAAAAGTTGGCTTTCCAAACTCCAAGGACGTTCCAGAAAGTCCAATTCCGTCATTGCCACTAGATACAAGCTGACCACCTTGATCTGAAACCTTTTTTATTAATCTGTTCCTAATTTCATTTGTTAAAAGCTGACTATCTGGCAGGATGCTACCAATTATTTTAAAGATATGATAAGATGAAACTAGGCCCTTATCATATTGAGATGATCCGGTGTCATGTCGAATTTCGAAGGTGATTCTTTCTCCGTTGGCATCTTTAATACCGACTACTCCCTGGAGCTTTCCGATGTCTATTAGATGTCTTTTATCCGAGTCCGATTCATTACATTGAGTAAATAACAATACGATTAAGATTGATAATATACAATACACCAAACTTGAGATGAATTTGGGAAGCTTATTAGTCTTCATCAACACATCGATAATGAAACTGCTTCCGTACATCTTGCCCCCAATGAGATTGGCCCGGAATCGAGAATCCGAAATCTCCGACTGAAACGGATCCACTGCTCTTGAAGTATGATCCTAAACTTACTGCTATATATGCGTCAAGTCCACTAGTTCGCCATGGCGATTCTCCGATTGCCGTAGCAGAATTCTGGTTCTTTCTCATGGCCGTAGCATCCGAATCTACCGTGGCCAGCCACTCATTAGTCTCTTCAAATCTTTTTCTTTAAAAAGCAATGGCCTATTACCTTACAGTACTTCTTTCCTACGGCGGTGGGGCGAATGGCGTTCTCGACTAGGTTGTTGTCGATCTCGATTTGCCCGGCGGTTAGGAATACCCTAAAAGTTTCATCTGCTAAAAGTCTCATTAGTTTTTCTGAAGGCAGGAAAGATCCTAATCAGTGTCACCAAAACTTGAGCTCTTATTTCTCGGGCCGATTGACTCGTTTCTATTTTCGGAATGCAGTTTAAAGATATACGAATCGATGAGAGTAACTTATCAGTGGTAATGCTAATGTCAACATCATCGGGCTCCCAGCAACTCTCTGAGGCTGAGTCTAAAACAATACCCTTGAGTCCGTTAGGCGAATTGGCAAATTTTTGAAATCGTTGCTGGGCCGCCACGTCTTTAAAATTAACATCAATAACCTCAAGGACTATCGATACCTGTCGCTCTCGAATCTGGCAGCTAAAGAGCGCCATGAAGGAAAACAAGCTTAAGAGCCATTTACTGAGATGGTGGCGAATATTAAGATTATTTGCTTTCAAGAGTTCCGTTAAACTCAAATTCAAAATCAACAGCCTGATGATTTACTGTGTCCTGCCAATTGGTAGTCACTCCACCGCTTGCTGAAGCCGTAACATCTGCACCAGAAAGCTTCGATATTTTTGCTCCAAGAGACCATCCCGTGTTAGCCGACTAAACGGCGTTCTCACCTGATAGCTTAACGCGTGATTATTCTCTCATAGCGCGATAGAATAGGTCAGGTTTCGGTTATGACAAGCTCAATCAAATAATTGGCGTGTGCCTAAACATTTTCGCTAAACATTTCTCCGGTTATGACAAGCTTAATCAGATAATTGACGTGTCCCTAAAACTTACCTCCTAAAACTCACGTTAACGTTCTAATCGACAGTTTTCGAACTTACGGCTCACGAGTAATCTTGAATCTCCCCTCGTCCTCTCCTTTCTTCGCATTTTCAGATTCTTGCAACAACAGACGAATACACATGCAAACAAGTGCTATTCCTAAACCTATCAGCAAAGCTCCGAATGCAGATACCATAATACGATCCAAATCTCGAATCTCAACTGGAAGATCCTTGGGTTCTGATCTTAGGTATTGGAACATAATAATACCTCCTGAACTAACCCATAGAACAAGGAAAACCTGAAGACTCCTAGCTAGAAGCTTGAAACCATGAGCGTAGAAATTCCAATCAGCCATCGAAATCCGATTCTCGGTTAAAAACAACATCATTCTCAACCGATAGCTCCGCTTGTTCTGTTGGATTGGTCTCCAAGTGATCTTCAACCTTGCCAAATAATTTCATTAATGAGGCAAATGTGTCACCTATGCAAGCGTCGACCTTTGTAATTCGAGCACCCCAGTTCCAAGCGCACCCACGGCACGATCCAGTAATTCTAACCCCAACGTAATAGGATATTCCTACGCCCCATCGAGGGACAACTGCACTGACTTCTTTGGTGTTCAAATCCACTTCCACTATTATTTCTACACTCATGGCCTTGCCAAACCCACCCCCTACTCCAACTGCTAACCCAAAGCCATCTTCAGGCTGACCTTTAGGTAAGATATTGAGCACGGGGCCAGCACCAGCATTGCCTGCAGCGCCCACCGCTGGAACGATTGCTGTTAATGACGCAGTTGAACAGAGCTTACAATGGGCTGGCCAAATACCGAAGAAGAGCTGCTCGTTCCAGGCAAACGAATAACCCATTGACAATCCTCCAAGGACGTTTGGGATCACTACGGTCGCAGCCCCACTAATTCCGATCCCGATAGACAGCTGCCCAAGTGGATCAACGTAAGAAAGGGGGTTGTTCACCGAAAATCCGAAAAGGTTCCGCCCACCAGCTTCTTCGATAGGGTCCCGAGATAGCCAACGTCCATTGCCGGAATCGTAATAGCGATAGCCATAGTAGTACGCTTCCGTTTCCCGATCCTGAAACTTGGTACTGAACCGAAATCGATTTCCACCGACTGACGGCAAGCTTTCCTGTTTACCGAATCCATCGTAACTGTATTGATCTAAGATATCACTTCGTGAATCGCTTATTTCACTGACATTTCCGTTGGCGTCGTAATGATAAAGCCAGCTGTCTTCGATACTCTTGCCCGTTGCGAGTAACAGTCCTCCGACACCCCCTGCGCCATGAATCGATCCACTC
The DNA here is from genome assembly GCA_965224685.1 of Verrucomicrobiales bacterium. GTDB lineage: Bacteria > Verrucomicrobiota > Verrucomicrobiia > Verrucomicrobiales > DEV007 > CBDDAB01. Next base: position 851,505 of record CBDDAB010000016.1, read on the forward strand.
AGGTCTTTGCCCCAGGTGTAGGTTTCATCCGCCTGGGCATGATTGGCATAAATATTGATTAGATTCCAGCCTTGATAGAGGTACCGCTCTTCGACTCCGTGGCTTGTCCAACGTGCAATACGGCGGCTTTGGTGGTCGTAGGTGTATCGGGCTCGCAGAGTGCCGCGTTCGCGCACTTCGATTAGACGGTTTTCGGCGTCCCAGGTGTATTCTTGGTTGCCTTTGGTGAGTTGATTGCCGTCGGGATCGTGGGTCACGGCTTGGATGCCGTCTTGGTTCCAGATGCTGGTGTATTGGTTGAGGGCGTTGGTGTCATACAGAGCGAACTCGCCGTTGCCTTTGCCCATGGAGGTGCGGTTGCCGATCTTGTCGTAGCCGTAGTGCTCAGTGCGTGTGGGGTCGTCGTTTCGTTCGGATTTGGTTAGGCCGCCGGTGTCTTCTTGGTATTGGAAGGTATCGGTGTAGGAAGGACGCAGGATATTGGTCTCCGGATCCAGGGTTGTGGTGGTGCGCTCAGTGCGTTGGCCGTCTCGGTTGTATTGATAGGCGTAGTGGGAGATAAGCTGGTTGTTGGGGCCGGCTTGGTTGATGACGGCTGTGATGGTGTCGCGGCCGGGTTCGTATTGGTATTGGGTGTGTTTGATGCCGTCTGCGGTGACTGATTGGAGACGGTCGGTGGTGGACATGGGCTCGAACTGGTAAACGAAATCGTAGCCTTGCGAACTGACGCGATCAAGCCGGTTGGCTTGGTCGTAGCCGTAGGTGACGGCGTAGTCTTGGGTGGGGTTTTTAACGGTGCCGATTTGGAAGCTGGTGGGACGGTTTAGGGAGTCCAGCGTGTAGGTTAGAGTCTTGGGCTCGTTGTAGAGGGGGCGCAGGCTAAAGCCTACGCTACGATGATCGGGATTCGGCGGCGACTGAAAGTCACCGCTACGGGTTTCTGATAGGATTACTGTTGGCTGATCTTGACGGTAGGTGTAGGTGAGGAGGCCGCCGGCGTCCTGAACGGTTTGTTTCTGGCCTAAGCGGGTGTAGGTGAAGTGAACGTCGGGGGTTTGATCGCTGTAGTCGATGTGAGCGAGGTCGCTGTGGCTTTTCTTGTTGTAGCGATAGGTGGTTTTGACGCCTCGGGCCCAGGTGCGGGTTTCTAACTTTCCTCCTGGAGTGTAGGTGTAGTGGACGCGTTGGCCGTGGGCGTCTTGTTTGAATTGCAGTTGGCCGCGGACATTGTAGTGCCATCGGGTGGTCGCAGGCTTGTTGAGATGGCTGTACCAAGTGGTCATGTGGGTGCGTTCGCCTCGGCCATTGTAGCCCCATTTAACGTCGGTCGTGTGGTGGCCATGGGATTTGTGTAAGGTGCCGTTGGCGTTGTAGACTTGGTGGACCTCGCCACCGCTGGGTTTCACGGTGGTGATGACTTGGCCGAGGGCGTCGAAGTGATAGACGGTGTCTAGAGTACCGTTGGTAGTGGATCTGGTTTCAGGATTGGGGGCGCTGACTTTCCAGCGTCTTCCTTGATCGTCGTAGTGATAGGAGGTGGTGCCGGTGCGGCTGTCGGTGATTTGGTGGACACGGTTGTAGGCGTCGTAGGATTGGGCGATCCAGGAGATGAGGGTGCCGTCGTTGGCATGGCGGCTGGTTTGGTGGAGTTGACCGTTTTGATAGGTTTGTTGGACGTAGGCGCCGCTGGGATCGGTGGTGGTGATGGTCCAACTGCCGGGTTCGGAACCTTCCGTTTTAGTTGTGATGGTGAGTTGGTTGTATTGCCAGACTTTGGACACGGTGCCATCTAGGGTGGTTTCCTGGATGGTGGTGGTGATGGGGCCGGTTTCGGTGTAAACGCGATTCTCGGTGCGGGTGATTGTCTGGCCTTGGCGTTGGATCGCGGAGTGATCCACGACACTGATTCGATCGACTTCGTAGTCGATGTGATCGGCTGGTTCGTTGGGTTGAATGTCGAGGTCGAGAGCGGTGGTGGTGCGTTCGCCCTTCTCGTTGTAGGCGTATCGTGTGGTGACGCCGTCGGGATTGATGTGGCGAATGAGATCGCCGTCTGTGTTGTAATCAAAGTGTTCGCTGGCGGCTAGGCGGCTACCGTAGGCGTGAATGATTTCTTTTTGACGGCCTTCTTCATCGTAGTAGGTGCGAGTGCGACGGACATCAAAAATACTCGCGATGTTAGCCTGTTCTTTGTAGCGGCCTTTGCTGTCTTGACCTTGGGTGTAGAGGGTGTTGCGGACTTGGGTTCTTGGATCGGGTTTGGTAGCAAAGGGATCGTTTGAAGCATAGGTGAGCGTTTGCCTAAGAGTGCCGTCGGCTTCGTAGCGCTGTTGCGTGATGCGATGGCGGTTGTCGTGGCCGCTCTTGGGGAGGCTTGTTAGTTCGATGCGGCCTCCATCTTCTTGCATGATGGTTCTGAACTCGGTGATAACGCCGCTCGAACTCGTTTGCGTGGTTTGTTGGCCGGCTAGGTTGTAGTCCGTGCTTTGCGTTAAGGGTGAGCTGCCGTCGGCGGGCAAGATGCTGGTGTGGAGACGTTGGTCGTGGGCGTTTACTCGGTATTCGCGGCGTGAGGTTTGGCTAACGAGGGTGTTCCCGAAATCGAGTGGGTCTTTGTAGCCGGTGGTTTCGCCGATAAGTCGCCCGAGGGGATCGCGATCGTAGACTTTTGTTTGGCCGTTCTCTGCGGTTTCCCAACTGAGATCGCAGCAGTCGTAGTTCTGGGTGCGTGCTTTGCCAGTGAGTTCATTGATGGTGAGAATGGGCCGGAAAAGGTGATCGAGTTCCGCAACTGTGCTGTGATTGGTGAGGAAACCAGTCTCGCCGTCCTGACGTTGATCTTCTATCAGCGTGCCGGAGCGATGAGTGACTTTGAGAGAACGGCCTTCTTCGTTGCCGCTAGCCAGGTAGTTGATGGTGGTTTGGCGTCTTTCGTCTTCAGCGATCGCATAGGCATGTGTTGTCACCGTTCCATTCGGATACTCAGTGCGTTTGATCTGATTGGTTTGGCCGTCGTAGACGTTCACCGTGACCTCATTGTCAGGATCATTGAACTGAGCATCGGGGCGATGCGAGAGGCTCACGGTTTCAATGTAGTTTTCGCCTGCTTGCACATCGTTCCATTGCCAGAATTGGGTCCTGACATGATGGCCGTCGCGTGTTTCGGTGGTGCGGATGCGGTAATTGGGCCCATCGAAAGCACGATGTTCGACCCGATAGCCCGGCCCATCATTCGGCAATGCGTTAGGGCGAAGGGTGTTGCCTATGGGACGAACGATCTTATTGAGGCGGCCTTGATCATCGTAGCCGTACCATTCCCAGTCACCGTCGGGTCGTTCGATCCATTGACGGGCGGTTTCGCCGATGGTGTGCGGGTGTTCCTGGGGATTGAGGAGTTTGGCGTTCTCGTTGTAGCCGTACCGCGTGCTCAGCGCTTGACCTTCAGGATCGCGAATCTCTTCGATCTTCTGCCAACCATGACTGAAACGCTGATGACGCGTATCGGTGACGGTATCGATGACGAGCTTTTGAGTTAGCGGATCCCAACGGCCGGTCTCGCGGCGTTTGCGAACGATAAGTTTCGATGTTTTACCCGTGCCGATAGCGTTGGCTCCCTCGCGCTGACTGCTCAACTTGTGGTAGCGCAAGGGTTTTTCTAAGAAATCGCTCAAACCACCTTCGTAAAGTTCCCAAACGCCTGTCCCAGCTTGCAGCCTGTATCGATATTCGCGCCCGATGTTGCGGCCACCTTCCTCTAAAATACGTAAACGTTGGACGCCGGTGTGACGATTGGGATCTGGATTGTAAAGGGTGACCGTGCGAAGTGGTTCACCGGAAACGGATCCATTCTCACTGACATTTTCCAAAGCATACATCTTCATTTGGTAACCTTGATCGTGAGGCAGGTCTTCAAAGATGGTATACTGACGATCGGTGCGCACCCATTGGAGGCGGTTGATTACCTCGCCGGCGTCATTGACACTTTCCTCAAACTGGACGCGATCTGCATCTAGGGGTCCCATGTAGGCGAGGGCGCTGCGGTCATAGACATCGTCTGTGAACGTCTTCTTACGCAGTTGAACGGCAGCCGAATCATCGCCGAAGTCTGTGGCGCCTAGTTCGTAGGTGAGATCGATACTACTAAGATTGCTAGAACCTAGGCTAGGGCAGAAACCTGCAGAGCAGCCCGTGCAGCAATTCCAATCCAGGGTGGTGTAGTACCAGTTCTCTTGTGTGCCATCATTAGTTTCGTCGACTACAACGATGTAGATATAAATGTTCCCCGAAATGATATCGCCAGTATAGCCGATCGCATAAAGGTTCATTTCAGTGACCGGGGTGTAAACCGCATAAGGAGACAAGGTGCGGCCAGCCTGATCGTATGCGCTCACCCAAGCGACATAGAACTTACGCGAGTCTTGGTCGGCCAGTGGTACTCTCACACCAAACTTGACTCCGACTTCTGTGCATCGCGCATCGATCACTTCCAGGCCAAGCTCAGTCTCCAAGATCCCAAAGCCGAACGAGTTCGCGGTGTCTGTACCATCATCTGGATTCAGTGGGTTTCGATGGTCTGCACCGCTTTCATCGCCATCATTCAAACCGTCTTGATCTGTATCCGCGATGGTTGGATTGGTTTGCAGAAGAAGTTCTTGAATGTTGGACAAACCATCTCGGTCGCCGTCGCCCATTCGCCCATCGCTAAGGCCGTAGGCATCTTCATAGGCGTCTGCCAGGCCATTAACATTGGTATCTGCAAAGAGCGGATTGCCGGTGCTAACGGTGAGTCCATCCATTAACAAAGGAATGCGGCGATGACCCAGTAGGGTGATACGGCCAGGATCGACGTTTTCGTTGTCGTAGTAGCCCATGTCGACACTGACAAGCTTCTCATCGACCCAGAGATCCCAGCGATTCTGGCTGTCTTCGATGTCATCGCGTTGAAATTCTTGGCGGAATGTCAGACGCATCCAGTGGAGGGGGCGGCCTTCTTCATCGAGGTCAAAGGTGACGCCAGTGTCGATCCAATCTCCGCCGCGTAAGCCGTTGCCGTTCAATACGTAGAGAGCGGCTTTCGGTTTGGCTGAATCGCTCTCTTTCACGAGGCGGAAAGCGCCGGTAACGGATCCGGAGGCGTCAATGAACTCACCTGGTTCTTCCTCGAACGCGACTGGTTTCGTCATGAGATCGACGAAGAGCGTGCCAGCGTCCGGTGGCGGATCGAGGCGAAAGGTGATTTGACCGAATCGCTCTTCCGCGGAGGGTGCGATGCGGAGGGCGCCGGAATCATCAATGCCTTCTTGGACGATGGAGGCTTCACCTTGCTGGATGGTCCAACCATCGCCGAGGGTAGCGTCTTCGCCGTCGAAGTGGTTTTGATAGATGATCGACTCCTCGGGGAGTTCGTAGCGATCGAGGTAGGGACTGGCGGCGAAGACCGTGCTGCCAAGGAACAATGAGAGAAGAACCGACCGAGTAGTCATAACTAAAATAATAAGCTGAAAAGCACTACGAGGATGCCGCCTACTTGAAAAGCGTCGCCCCGAAGACGTTCCTAACAGTGATGTTTCTGTTACCGTGAGGAACACCTAACGACTAACGAGTGTTTCGACAAGCACTTTCTCAAAGAATATTACTATGAATGCGAGGATACGCAGAATCGCTAATAATCAGACTTTAGGATCGCCAGGGTGCATCCATTCCGCGGAATCGTCATGACGCCAACAATAATAGGGGCGATCTGTCTATTCTCTCTCAACGCATTCTCTCCGAAACGGCTCGGAGAGCCATCTCTGCCGCCCTTGCGAGGGCTTAAGCAAATCGGACCCCGTCCTATTATATTGGATCATACTGAATATGAGGATCGACTGACTAATTGGCCGCAAGGGTTCCTTCGAGATTGCGTCGCGTCGCCTTCTGATTCCGTGTTGGCGCGTATGTGCACAAAGTCTATCGGCGCAATCCAGAAGCCGCCGTTGCTTGAACGGAGACTATCAGTCATACGACGCTAAGCGATCGGTTGTCGGATCTGTGGATGGTCTAGAGAAGAGGAACTCCGAACAAAGACGGAAGGTTCAGCGCTGACTCACATCGCGTGGTGAACCGACGTTGAGATCTCGATGAGACGAGAGCGCGCTTTACAGTTCTTCAAGGGCGGCAAAGAGCGTGCGGATCTCTTCGTCGGCTTCAACGGAACTGGCCACCGTTTGTTCAATCTCCTCGCGCAACACTTTTCCAAACCGTGCGCGCATCCGGTGCACGGCCTTGCGCACGGCATCCGGATTACTCTCAAGCTTTGTCGCAGTCTCGGCATAGGGCAGGTGCTTGTGGTCGGTTCCCAAATAAGGTCTCAATGCGCGAAACATGGGTTCGCGGTTCTCTGCAGCGTAGAGTTCTTGAAGCCGGTCTTTAGCCCGCTCGAGTAAGGTCATGGCCCAGCCCTCATCGTAGCACGCCTCCGGCGTCTTGCTCTCGGTCATCGCGGCCTCATACCGGTCCCGGTTCCGCTGCCAGCTGTCTTCGTCTAGGGAAACTTTCGAAATGCTTCCACCACGTTTGGCGGTATGATTCTTGTGCCACTCGTTCGTGATGAAGTTTCTAAAGGCTCTGAGCAGGAAGGTTCTGAGTTTGCCTTTGCTAGGATGCACGTCTTTGATGTAATTGTGTTCCAATAGCCGGGCGAGGAATCCTTGCGTGAGATCTTGCGCGTCGTGATGATCGTTTCCTTGGCGCCGCGCATAAACATAGAGCGGGTACCAATAGGTCTTGCACAGTTCTTGAAGCGCTCGTTCAGCTTCCTCATCTTCACCCTGGGCAGAGAAAACGACCGTCCAGCGTGTGGTCCGAAACCGCGGCTCCCGTTGATCTTCTGATAGAGCGGAGGTTTCTTCGTCGGGCACATGGACGTCTTCGGCCATGCTTCTATCCATAGCGAATCGACTAGAATCGGAAAGCCGATTTCTACGCAAAGGCATTTACTCAACGAGTGTCTCTAAAGCCAAGTCGAAGAATAAATCCGAACTCGTTCGGTTGGACTGATGTAACTCCACAGCAATGAGATTTTCACCTGGTTTAAGATGCTGCGGATCAAGGTGATAAACGACATAGCGACGTTCTTCGTCGCCGGTGATGGATTGGTTGCCAAAGCTTTCATAGGTGGCGTCTGAAGGTAGGCGCACGCGCGCGATCTCGTGGCTATTGAGAAAGAGTGCGGCGCCGTCGTCGCAGCGTAAGCGTAATTTGAGGCCCTCAACTCGTGACGAATCGTCTAACTGAAATGACCTGGCAAAGTAAGTGGTGGGTAGCTTGTTTGCGGTGTCCTCCCCATAGCTAACCTCCGTTCTCACATCGCTCTCGCCGTATCCAAGGGGGCTGGGTCCACGGCTCCAACTCTCATCGAGCTTGCTTCGCCATTGGGTGCCAAGATCTTGACCGCCGTCGTGATAATGCCAGTCAGCTCCGCGACGAATGAGTGTTTGTGTTTTGTCAGGATCCCACACGGAATCTGCCAAGGCATCTTCCGCGGCGTCGTTTTCCTTGAATTCTAGGTGGCGGAGTTGCGATTGAATCTCCGCCGGCGCCCCTTCAAACCATGCGGCTTGGATCGAGCCATCACGCCGAAACGCTATCAAGGCCTCTTCCAGTAAATCGTTCCATCTTCCGGCTCGGCCTAACCACGAGATTCTCGTGGCGGACAACTCTGGATGATTCGGATGCTGAACTATCAATTGATTGAGAATCTCCAGTATCTTCCGGTCCGTTTCCTGGGATGTGGTGTAGAGCCCGACATCGACATAGCGATTGGTTCGGCTGCTTTCCCGGCAGCGCACGGCGATCACATTGGTGCCCACATGCATAGCACCATGCGCTTCGGTAGAGATCATAGGATCATCGAAATCTTTGCCGACGGTATTTGCGAAAGCGCGAACGCCGTTAACAAAGATCTCAACTCCCCAGGCATGTGCTAGGTGAAGTCTGGGGAGTTCGTTAGGAACGGACTCGAGCGTAAAAGAACGCCGCATCCAGACATCAGGCGTGGTCCACTCCGTGCGAATCTTGAAGTGATGAGCCCATCTCGGTCGGGGGCTGCCAAAGGGGGTTGCTCCGGTTTCCCAATCTCGGTGGTCGTAATCTGATCCATACCACGACGCCTCAGGAGTGGATGTTAGGTAGTGCCATTCGGTCGCTTCGAACTCACCTGACACAACCATTGCGTGGCGCGTGCTCAACATGACGGAGCGCTCCAGTTCGGGATAGAAGAGCTTGACGCTAGGAGCGCTACGGAGTCGATCGGCATAGTGCTCTACGGCCCGCTCGTATTGCCCATGACGCACGAGGAAATGCCCCCATTCCATGGCGGTTTTCACGCTCTCTTCATGATCGGGAGGAAAATTCGCATCCTGTCCTAACATGGCCTTTTCGAGAGTTGCCTCCGCGCCATCCACATCGCCCTCAAGTTCATAGCAGATGGCTTGAATACGGAGCGCCGCCCACAAGAAAGGGTGGTCGGGCCAATGTTCACGGCAATGTTTGATCAAGGTTGCGGCCTGGGCCTTAGCTTTATCGAATTCGCCTGTGTTGATATATGCGAGGGCGAGATTGAGTTGGCCACCCAAAGCGCCTATACTGTGATCGGTCAGGGCATCTTCTTCTTGTTCTAACGTTTGCAGAAGCGGTTGCACCGAGTCTTCAGCTTGACCCTTTTCCATGGCCAATCTTGCCTGCTCAACACGGATTCTCCGAATCAAGGTCGGGTCATTGATCCCGGTATCTTCGGCAATGGCGAGGGCTTCCTGAAGGAGGGGCTCGGCATCTTCCAAACGGCCTTGCTGACGGTAGACGGTGGCCAAGGTGCTCTTGGCGCGGGCCAACAACCCGGCGTCTGTTGGTTCGCTTTGTTGGATCACTTTCAAGCAGATTTCGGCAGCTTCATCAAAACGTTTGTGACGCGTGACCCAGAGTTTCGCCAATCGCAGACGCCATTCGTGTGCTTTCTTGCTTTCTGGCTCTGCGATTTCTAACAAACGCTCAAAAACCGCTTCGGCGTCGGGTTCTTTGCCGGCATTGGCGAGAGCACTCCCTTGGGAATCAAGGTATTTGATGGTCGGCTCGGCTTCTGGACCGAGATGAGCGGTTCCCAGAGCCACGGCCTGCCGCAAATGCGTGGCGGCAGACTCGGACTCGCCAAGCCGGTCGTAAAGATCTCCCAGGATCCAATGGATTTCAGCCTTGACGACCGGTTGATCGTCTAACCGATTTTCTAAGCGGGCGGAAGCGCGATCGATCAAGGCCTTGAAGGACATGGCGCTGTCGATGCTGCCATCGGCATAAGCGCCTCCGCCCAAGAGGTCTTCATAGAGAAAGGTGTTCACCGCCCGAGCTGCCTGGGCGTTAATATCAGCAACCACTAGGGCTTCACGAGCGCGGCCCGCCTGATAGACACTCACCACCGTTCCCCCGATGAGAGAGAGCGCGACGATCGCAGCGGCGGTCAAGGTGCCACGATGCCGCCTAACAAACTTACGTGCCCGGTAAATCCGTCCAGGTCCTGCAGCTTGCACCGGTTGGTTGGTTAGAAAGGCAGCGAGATCTCTGGCCAAGGCGATCGCACTTTCGTAGCGGCGGTCTGGTTCTCTGGCGATGGCTTTGCGCACGATCCAATCGAGATCACCTTTCAGCCAATAAGCGTATCGCTTGCTGGTGGTGCGACGACGCTTCGACGCGATCTCGCGTTCTCCCAGAGTGAGATTGCCGAAGCGTCTTGAGGGGATTTCTGGTTCGTGATCACGAATGGCAAGCAAAGCCGAAGCGTAACTGATTTCCTGCTCCTCCTTCTCCAAAAGGTGAGGCGTGGTGCCCGTGAGCAGTTCGTAGGCCAGGGCACCCAAGGCGTAAATGTCAGTCCGCGTATCGATCCGGTTGGGATGTTCCAATTGCTCTGGACTACTGTAGGCCAGCGTGCCCATGACCTGATGTTCCGCGGTCATTCGGACGTCTTGGCCTGCGGCACCCTCGGTGGCCTTGGCGATTCCAAAGTCGATGATCTTCGGATCAGGGCGGCCTTCCTGTTCCGTGACAAGGATATTGCTAGGCTTGAGGTCGCGATGAATGATCCCGCGTTGGTGGGCGTGCTGCACCGCCTCGCACACTTTTATGAGAAGGTGGAGCCGTTGCCGGCCGCTTAAACGGCGGCAGTCGCAATACACTGTTAGGGGCTCGCCATCGATATACTCCATGGCGAAATAGGGGCGATCCGCTGCAGTGGTACCCGCCTCATGAATCGTCGCGATGTTAGGATGCTCCATCAGCGCCAAGGCTTGGCGCTCTGCTGAAAAACGGGCCACGCCCTCCGGCGTCAGACGGCCGGTTTTCATGATCTTAAGAGCCACGCGGCGGTCTACTGGGGCCCTCTGTCTCGCTTCATAAACTTTGGCGAATCCGCCCTCTCCAAGTTCCCGGACGATTTCAAAGTGGCCAATGCGATCTTCGACTTCGCCCTGTAAGTTAGTTAGAAAGGGAGCCCATTCCTCCTCAGCATGTCCCTCGCGGAGCTGCGTATCGTCTAGTTGTAGCATGCGCCCGATTTCGCCAAGTATCTCTTGATCGCCGCTAGTTTCGTGATCGGGCATGAATTCGAAGTAGAAGAGAAGTCAGTAAACGAGAAATACAGAAGGGCCTACGGGAGCTTCCCGAGGCCGATCTGTTTGGGAGGAGGAGGATATATGTCGCGATACCTTTCAACAGGAAAGAGTCTTTCGCCGTCGCAGGCCCGGCGAGATTTGATAATGGATCTTCCGTTCACGCGATTGCCATTCATGATGATAATGGAGAGTGCTTCTGTTAGGCACGAATCAGAGAAATTATTTTTTTCGAAGGAGAGGCGGGACGCTGGGGATGCGAATCCTGTTGGACGGTCGCATAATTTCCATGTTTTCTATTTTATTAAGATCAAGTCAATCCGAATTGAGTGGCCGCAAGACACTTGCGACCTTCGCTCACTTCGGGCGTTCCTTCCTTAGCGGTCTTTCACCTCTTTTATTAGCGACGATCTTGGTCAGTACGGCGAGGACGGATGGGGCGATCGCGCTCATTGATTTCAGTACCGCCGATACCACGTTTCCCGGGAATCCCGCAGGCGGTAATCACTGGACGAGGATTGGGAATACCACGCCGACCATACTGTTGGATTCCTCGAATGGTAGCAGTCTGGGTTGGACGGCGACGGTGAGCATTGCGGGATTTGGTGCCGGATTCGGCGGTACGGCAATCAATGGGAATGGGGCCTCCGCTCCCTTTGATCAGGACTTCGCCATTGTGGACGGCATTTTCACCAGCCGGCCCACGGCGGTGGCGACGATCACCGTTTCTAATTTAGTACCCACGACGACCTATGCTTTCTCCACTTATAACGATCGCGCCACGGCTTGGGCCGATGGGGAAATCAATACAACGATCGGCACCGGTGGCCCCACGAATCTCACCATCCTAAAGGATACCGTGAATAACTTTCGCATCACCTCGGACGGATCGGGGCAGATCGCCTTTACCTTTGTGGATCCAGGTAGCAACGTCGGCACCAGTTCGGTACTCAATGCCCTATCTATTTCCGACCCGGCGTCTATTCCCGAGCCTTCCAGTTTATTGCTGTTGAGTCTCGCCCTATGCGGTCTCGGCATGCGCCGGAAAAGGTAGAACGGATTATCGTTTACCGGATTGACGGGAGCCAGACGGCGTCTGCGTTTTTCGAGACAAATGAATCTTGGCCGAAATCTAGCGAACGCGTTCGAGCTGAATGCTCGAAAAACCCATGACCAATTTAATTCATTTTTTTCCAGATGTGGGCGGACGCTGGCGATCTATTTCCTGTTGAACAGTTGCATAATTACCAGATTTCCCATTCCCACTAACATAAAACCCTTAAATCGATTCCCGCAACGCGCTAACGAACCCACATTCAACCCTAATTGACCGATGCCCCGGTACTGCTACCTCACTAGATCATCACGATCTGGGCAGTTGCTTGGGATTATTCGGTTGCACTCGTTAAGCTCAACCACACAATGAAACAACAACGATCATCTGTCATCCTTTGCGCTATCACAGGACTTATCTCCTGCTTTTTCTTGCAAACACTCACCGCCGCCGTTGTCATTATCGATATCCCAGTTGAAACTGGTGAAAATGGCTGGAGCTTCGACGCTCCGACGAGCGACGGAAGTCATCCAACAGCAGCTGATCGAACAGCTCTATTCACGTCGCCGGGAAGCGGAATTGCAGTGCGAGAGGGGCTGACCGTTGCAAACGTGTCTTCATCACCTCTTCTTCGAGCGACGAATGCGGATATATCCCAAGGAGCAACGACCCTTCAAGCTGGGACTTACACAGTCACCTTTGCCTTGGGAAACTATAATAATGTACCCTTTAGCATGGCGGGTTCAGGTGGCGTGACGTTCGCAGGACTCACACGTAGCACGGCCACTTCCGAGATCACACCTTCCGTGGCGTCTGGATTCTGGGACATATGGTCTATAACTTGGGACGTGAGCCCCTCCGCTCCCGAAATTGGCAACGCCTTAAGTTTCGAAATCGTGGGCAATAGTGCAGGCAATGCTGCCTTTGACGGCGTGGGGACACTTAGCAGTCTCGGTTCGGGTTTGATTGTCGAGTTCACGGCCATTCCAGAACCCTCCACGAGTCTATTGGCGTTCGGCGGCATATCTCTATTCGGACTTAGGAGGCGCCGATTAAGATAATTCTACTGTCGATTAGGTAGGTTGGCTTTGTTGCCATCCTCGAAGAGCGGAGCCAGGCAGTACTTAGTCGTCGCGGATCTAAGGATCTCTATTACTTCATTTTTCGTTCAACACACTAACATCAACTTATATCAATTCAATCAAAGTTCCCGGTAGCATTCCTTACGCAGGTCATCTCTAAGCTGCGCCGCTGCCCGATTCCTTGATTACCTACATCAAGCTTGACCACACAATGAAACATTCATACGTCAATCAACCTTCCAGGATCTCAATCCTTGTTTTAGCCATTGGCCTATTGGGATTCGGTATCTCTGGGATAAAGGCCGCCACAGTGCTCATAGATTTTAGCACTGCAGATACGACGTTTCCTGGCAATCCTGCAGGAGGTAACCATTGGACAAGAATCGGCACAACCACCGCTACCACCTTGCTGGACGCGTCGACCGGTAGCAATCTGACTTGGACGACGACGGTTAGTTTCTCTAGCGGGAATGCAAACTTTGGGGGAACGGCCATCAATGGCAATGGTGCTGCGGCTCCCTTTGATCAGGGATTCGCCATTATCGATGGCATTTTCTCCAATCAGCCTACCGGCATTGCCACCATCACGGTTGCCAATTTGGTGCCGACGACCACTTATGCTTTCTCGACTTACAACGATCGGGAAATTAATTGGACTAATGGCGTCCTGAATACGACTATTGGTTCCGGTGGTCCCAGTAATCTAACCGTATTGAAAGATACCGTAAACGATTTCAACATCACCTCGGATGCATCCGGTCAGATCGCCTTTACGTTTAGTGAATCTAGTTTCGTTAGTGGCAGCACTGTGCTTAACGCACTCTCGATCACCGGGCCAGCGGCCATTCCCGAGCCCTCAACAAGTTTGATGGCACTGCTAGGGCTCTCAATCTTTGGATTTCGTAGAAAGCGCTCCCAATCCGTCTCTTAGTCGAACACGGTTCCGGGATTCTTTGGTCAAATGAATCGGCAAGATATCGCCGGCATGCAGAACGGGATTCCTTCCAACCGTCTCGTTGAGCATATTCATGATAAACTCATTCTCTCGAGTCAGTCGACAGCTCAAGCGTCTACTCTGATTGCGGATTGGCCAGAGGAGCTCAACCCTCCTCTGGCCAGAATCACGGAACGTTCGGATGCCCTTGAGATTGATTTTGAGGAACTTGAACGATCGATTGAACCTATTGAATGGGAGGAACTTGAGGAGTATTTATCGATAGTCGATAAAGTCATTCTCTGGCGTCGTGAGGCAGCGATCGAGCGCGGCGAAACGGTCAGTAATGATGAGTTGTCCACACTCGCCCTCAATACGTTGATGGAGTTACCGCTGGGGTGGCACCAACATATGAGTGCGGTTATTGACTATATTGCCAATGCCATCGCCAAACCCGGTCCGACACCCCCACCTTCCCCACCCGTAGTCGTTCGGAAGGATCTCAAACCAGCACGCCCCAACTACTTGCCGGAACAATTGGCATTAGAGGACGAACCGATTCAATCGAATTCATATAGTTGGGGTACGCGTGGATTGGATATGGGGCCTAGTGTGGATACGTTCGATGATGTGCAAGCCGTGGTCGAAGATATTCGACAATTGCCAGCGGTAGGGCCGGCTCTGTTTTCCAGAGACGGCCGCTTTCGCACCAAATTCTATCGTTCCGGGTGGTGGACAACAGTGCTTGGCGTTTTTCTTTTCATCGCCGCTTTGCCCTTTCTCATCATGAGCCACTCCAAGGACGAGGCTGCTTCAGAAATAAGCTATTCCATTGATGAATCCCACTACGCCATTCCGAAAGATCAAAAGATCTATGAGGCGCTCGACGGGTATCTGCTCGCACCGATTTGGCAAAGGCAAGTGGACTATGTGCGATTTCCGCTAGAGACCGCAGCCAAAATGCAGCGCGTTTACGCGAAGGCAGAGAATAGGTATCAAACAGTGAAAAGCTATGAACTCATGGCCAAGACCATTGAAGTGCTACATGGCCGAACGTTCGTCTTCTGTCTGGTCATGATCTATCCGGAGGAAAGGTCGCGACCGCTAATGGTAGAAGTGACTGAGAAGGGACCTTATTTGATCGATTGGGATTACGCAGAAATCTATCAAGAGCCGACATGGAGTGAGTTCTTCAATCGGACGGATTCGCAGCCTGAGGAAATGTTAGCAGTGATCCAACCAGGTAATTACTACAATTTCGACTATGCCGATCGTGATCTTTACCAGTGTTGGGAACTCAGCGACCCGGCGGAAGAGGGGCCGCCCATGTTTGGCTATGCGAAACGGGATAGTGAGGTGAATCAGATCCTCAATGACTTGGGCAATGACCGCGAGTTTGGAGGTGTTTCACCCAACTTTCTGGCGACTTTGAAGTTGGCGCATCCGGCAATCAATCGGGATGCGTCGCAAGTGGTGATCCAGGAAGTGGTGCAAGCGGGACCATTGCGCCGGTGATTCGAGCCTATGAAACGATCACAGACTACCTTCGGTGGCGTCGTGACTCCTCGCCGGTGATCTTGCGAAGGGCTTCGCCGGCCCGGCGGCGGACAAAGGAGTAGTCATCACGCAAAGCCTTGCGCAGTTCAGGAACGGCCTTTTCAGCGTCTTTGCCTAGCCGGCCTAACTGATCGCAAGCGTAGAGCCGGACGACAGGATCATCGTTCTCTATCACACTTAAAATAAGATCCACATCACGGACCCGCATCTCACGGATGGCTCCGAGGATTAGGCGACGGTCGTCTTTGCCTTGAGCGCTTAACAATTTAAACAGGCTCGGCGCGGCAGGTGCGGCCTTTTCACCGAGGCGGCTCAGGCCTTCAATGGCGGGCTGCCGATAATCGGGGGATTCGTGCGCGACGGCATCGAGAAAAACGGGAACCAGTTGCTTTGGATCGGTCTCGATCTTGGCGAAGGCTTCGAGGGCGTTTACGCCAAGTTGCTCGTGCTCGAACATGGCTTTCACCGTGGGAATGGCTTTCTGGGCGGGCGTTCCGATAGAAGCCAAGGCCTTGAGTGAAACCTCTTGGAGTTCACTATCCGACAATTTGAGATAGCCGATCATCGTTTCCATGACTTCGGCGCGACTGGATTTCATCGCCCCAAAAGCCTTCACGACAGCTTTTGTTAGAATCGGATCAGAGGCCCCTAACAAACCCATGAGAGCCTTTTCGGCAGGTTTGCCTTCCTCGCCTAACTTCGCGATCTCTTCCACTGCGGCCAAGCGCACTTCGGGTTCCTGATCGAGGGCGTCAATGAGGGCTTGGCGGAGAGCGTCTTGTGAAAGGGGACTTCGCGGCAGGGCACGCAACGCGGCCAAGCGCACTTCGGGCGCCTCATCACGCAACGCGCGTTTCATGGCGCGTTCCCAAGGGCGTGGCGCCAGCCGGATACGATGCAACGCCCGAGTGGCTGCGGCGCGGATCTTGGGGTGCTTTTCCCCGTAGGCACCCATCACCGCTTGCTGCACTTTCACACTACGCTGAGGGTAATCCGACAGCGCCTCCAGGATGGCAAAGTAAAGCGTGGGCGACTGAGGCGGGAGTGCGGCTTCGATGGATCTGGTGAGTCTGGGGCCGAGTGCTTTCAGCCAAATGATAGGCCATGACGCCTCGCTGATCGCATCGATGTTAGAGGCCGCCAGTTTGGAAAAGATCTGAGGCAGAATGACGGGCCCCATGGCAATCAATGCCTTGGTTAGGCTTTCTTTCTCGGCATCGGACAACGCCGCCTCATCAATCCGCGCGATGATCACATGCGCTGCAGATTGCGAATCTGGGCCAATTCTTGATAGAACGTCTGCTACCAACAACCGATTAGCTTCATCACGATCCGTAAGCAATGACGCCAAAGCAGGCACCAAATGCGCGCTGGGATTTTGAACATTGAGGATGGCATCGATAGCGGCTTCGCGCATGTCGCCTTCCTCTAACAACGACTCAATCAACCACGGAGTGATGAGTTCAAGATCCGCTTTACAAGCCACTAACGCCTTGAGACAGGCTGCCCTAACGGAATCATCGTCATTCTGATGAAACGCGTTCATTAGCGCAAGCCGCGTGGTGATGGCCCCCGGGCCAAACCGGCCGATCGTATAAGCGGCCTGCGCGCGAACCGAGGTGGACTCGTCATTCAATCGCTCCAGCAAAGCCGGTAGACTCGACTCGCCATAGATGACCAGAGTTTCCGAAGCTTCCTTGCGCACGGCCTCACTTTCATCGCCTAACAAAGCTAGCACCGCACTCATGGTGCCGGAAGCCGCTCTGACCCCGATCATCCCTAACGCACTCACCGCGCCGTGGCGTCGCAGCGCGTTGTCATCCGCGAGCGCTTCGGTCAGAGCAGGCAGCGCTGTTTCGCCAATGCGGCTCAGGGCGAAGGCAGATCGGTGACTGCTTTGTTCGCCATAACGCACGCCTTCACCACCCATGTGGCGAATGAGGTCGGGAATCGCCTTGTGAGCCTTGGGGCCAATCGCGGCCAGAGTCATGGTGGCCCGATACCAGACCTGGACGTCCTCATCGTCCAGCGCACGGATGAGTTGATTGATGACTGGCGCGGCGCGTTCGCCAGCTTGAAGCAATTGATAGGCGGCTTCGCGGCGCTCGACCTTATCGGAATGATTGAGACGTTGCGCCAGACTCACAACGTCTTCGGCTCGGACGGAGACGATTGAGAGACCAATCGCCCACAGGCACCAAAGGGCCCTATGCCATGGCTTAGGCATCGAGGTAGCGCAGGCGGCCCGTGCTATCGCCAAAGAGATTCACGGAAATGTCCGAGGCATCTAACATCGAATTGAAAAGGTTACACATGGGCGTGTCTTGCGGGTAGACGATGTGACGGCCCGGCCGAATGGCGCCATTGCCGCGGCCCGCGAGAAGAACAGGCAAATCATCGTGGTTGTGGCGATTGCCATCGCTGATACCGCTGCCGTAAACAATCATGGAACGATCTAACAAATTGCCGTCGCCCTCTTCCGTGGCTTGCAAACGCTGGAGGATGTAGGCGAACTGCTCGATATGAAAGCGATTGATCTTGGCCAGTTGATCCAGTTTCTCTTGGCGGCTTTGGTGGTGAGAAAGAGAGTGGTGGCCATCTTGAATGCCGATCTCGCGGTAGCTGCGATTGCTACCCGCGTTGGCAAACATGAACGAACACACCCGTGTGACATCGGTCTGAAAGGCTAACACCATCATATCGCCTAACAAACGGAGGTGTTCTTGCGCGGAATCAGGCACACCGTCGGGCATGACGATGTCATCAATGAGACGGCTGTGACCACTGCTAAGCTTCTCTGCCTGTTGCACGCGGAGTTCGATCTCGCGGATGGATGTCAGATACTCGTCGAGTTTCTGTTTGTCATTGGAACTGACGCGCCCTTCCAGTTGCTTGGCATCTTGCAAGACGAAATCGAGCACGCTCTTACGATGACGCCGCCGCAAGTTGGTTCCGGCATCTTCCTTGCCTTGAAGTTCGTTGCCGAAGAGCCGCTCGAAGACTTCGCGCGGACTCACCAGCTTGGCCATGGGTGTCTGGGTGTCTTTCCAAGAAATGTTGTTGGAATAACCGCAGCTGTAACCACTATCACACTTGCCGAATGGGCGTCCTGTTTCCGTGCCCAGCTCAAGCGAAGGAAAGCGTGTTTGTTTCGCCAAATAATTGGCTGCATACTGATCGATGGATTGCCCAGACCGAATCTCGGCACCCTCACTCTTTAGCGGTTGTGCTCCCGTTAGGAAGACACTGCCGGAACGCGCGTGATCGCCGGCGCCGTCGTCATTGGCCCGGCCCTTGTCTTGGGTGAGGCCTGTTAGGACATTGAATTCACGCTGCAAGGGAGCAAGCGGCTCGAGCGTGGACGGCAGATTGTAGTTGGCGCCTTGTTTTTCCGGCCGCCAATGCGCCATGTTGATTCCATTGGGCACGAAGAAGAACGCCATGCGCGTCGGGTGCGCGGCAGCGGCCTTGCTTGTTGCGGCCATCACATCGAGAGACGGCAGCGCGATGGTGGCGCCGAGACCGCGCAGGAAATGACGGCGGGAGAGTTTCCAGGAAGGTGTCATGATTCGGGTGCTAGTTGACGTTTGAGAAAAGGTTCGCTGAGGACGATGGCGGTGACGAGGGTGGAGAAACGATAATCCGTGGCCTTGAGCTGTTCAATCACGAGATCGACCGCGCATTTGTCGTAATACTCAGTGCCGCGACCGAGGGCATAGGTGAGCATGTTCTCGCAGAGCGTCTCGATGAATTTCTCGTTGGCGGCCAGGGCACGCCTGAGATCGGCAGGGCTCGTCACCGTGATGCCACCGGTCAATTTGCCCGAAGGATCGATGGGAAAATCGCCATCCGTGTCCCGCCAGCGCCCAATGGCGTCGTAGTTCTCCAGGGCAAATCCGATGGGATCCATCTTGGAATGACAACTGGCGCAATCCGGGTTGGAACGATGCATCTCCATACGCTCACGGAGCGACGCGGTCGCGCTCGCTTCCTTGGTCTCCTCCAACTCTTCGACATCCGGCGGCGGGGGCGGCGGCGGTGTGCCCAGAATCTGCTCCAGCACCCACTTGCCACGATTCACGGGTGAGGTGCGTGTGGCGTTGGAAGTAATGGTGAGAATGCTAGCATGTGTCAACACCCCACCACGACGGCCATCGGGCTCCAATCGCACGCGACGAAACTCGTCACCCGTGACACCGTCGATGTCATAATGTTTGGCCAAGCGCTCATTGAGATAAGTGTAGTCCGCATCTAGCAACTGCAACAGACTACGATCTTCACGAACCAGCGTTAGCACGAAGCGCTCCGTCTCTTCCCTCATGGCAGCTCGCAAGGTGTCGTCAAACTCAGGAAAGATCTCGGGATCAGGCGCCACACTATCCATATTGCGAAGCTGCAGCCACTGGCCGATGAAATTGATCACTAAGAACTCGGATCGTGGATCATCTAACATGCGCGCCACTTGCACGCGAAGCACTTTGGGATCGCCTAACTGATTACCCGCCGCCAAGCGCATAAGTTCGGCATCGGGCATGCTCGACCAAAGGAAATAAGACAGTCGCGAAGCCATTTCGTAACCGGTGAGGGGCCGTGTGTCCTCAGGCGATTTGGCAGGATCGAGCTCCCAGCGGAATAGGAAATGCGGCGACGCAAGAACAGCCGACAAGGCGATCTTAACACTCTCGTTAAACGTGCCGCCATCATTCAGCACGGAAAGAAAGAGCTGCGCTAGACGGTCCACCTCCACATCCGTGGCCGGCCGCCGGTAGGCGCGGGTGGCGAAACGGCTAAAGATCTCACGCGCAAGGACTTCCTCCTCACCGGACTTCGGCTGACGTGGAATAATGCGTGTGTGCGCTTCCGGCAGCGCCGGACGCTCCACATCGAGCGGTCCTTTGATTTCCATATAGTCGACAAACATGTTGCGGTCGCCACGCAGCGACCGATCCGGATTGCGGCTATCATTGTAGTTGTTGGGGTAACCAATGGTAATCGTGTGCTTTCCTGGTTCTAGCGGAAGCGTCAAATCGTAAAGAGCCGGTTTCCTTCCCTCAGCCGTGACGTCAAATTCTTCTAGCAATTTCCCATCAACTTTCACTGTCAGCCTCGCCGGCTCCGGCCCCGCCTTCTGTTGAAAAGCTCGCGCCCGAATCTGATAGCGTCCTTTCTGCTCAACGGAGAACGTGGCCGTGGCTTCTGCTTCACGAAAGAATCCCAGATACTTGCGGCGCTCTGCGCGCACATCATCACTGTCACTCTTAAATACGTTCTCCTGCAGACGCTGCACCGGCGGCCAATCTGGGATCTCTGATAGAATGGCTTGATCGAGAATGGCTTCGGCGGCTTCGAGATATTTTTCCATCAAGAGCGGCGAGAGTGATAGGACATCGCCGATGTTATCGAAGCCATAGCCGACCTCATCACGCGGAAACGCTTCCGTGGCGTCGAAGGTCACGCCCACCAGATCGCGAATGGTATTCTGGTATTCGATCCGGTTGAGCCGCCGCGTCGTCACGCGACCCGGATTCGTGGGTCCCGTGCAGGAGAGGCTTTCCATGTGATGATGCAGATACTCGACAGCGGCTTGCCGCTCCGTTTCCGATGGCTGAGGCTTGTTTTCTGGCGGCATCTCACGAAAGGCGACCATGTCCAGCACCCGCTCCCAGGCATCGCGATCCTCGATCTTGGGCGTGCCGCCACCGAGAAGCGCCTCCAGATCAAGCTCGGCCTTCTGTTTCTCCGGGCCATGACAGCTCACACAGTGCTTTTCCAGGAAAGCACCAAAGGACTTCGCGGCGTCTGGCCCCGGCTCTTCCCCGATGACGGACCCGAGTCCGAGAGTCACGAGAAAGCAGGAAAGCTGGAGAAAAGTCGGTTTCAAATCTGGGAGATGCTGGACCTGTAACCCCGAATTACGGGTGGGTTTCGAGCGAAGATGCTTCACTAGTGACGGCCAATTGACAAAGATTGCCAAGTCGTCATCGGTGATTGAGGGTGATCTTGTACCTACTTCGAACGTCGATCTGGCTCCCGACTCCTCGACTTCGTCCAAGCTCAATTTGAAATGGGGAACTTCAATCAACAACAGCGAGGTTCACGAACGCATCGAATTGGAACGGCTTCTTAGGTGATCCGCTCTTTCCTTTCGCCATATACAATCAATCTATCATTGCCCCAAAGCTGTGGAGTGGATGTTAGTGCCCGTTCTGGAACGGTTATCGCTGTGAGGATGATCCTTCCGTCCTATCCGTGGTTAATCATATCAAAACCTACGGCGGGGCCCATCTGCGGGAAATGCGAGACCGTTTCAGCGATCGTCGGTGTGGCCGTCTTACCTTCGAGCCTTAATTCAAGGTCACCGTCTGTGGTTCGCCGCCTGCCTTGGCTTCCTTCGCCACAACCGTATCGGGCGTGTTCTTACCCGCTTTGACGATGAAGGCCTTATCCTTGGGAGCGCCAGGCGTAAAGGTCTTCCCATTGCCACGAACGGTGTAGAGAATCTCGTTCGTTTCTGCATCGACTAGCTGAACAACAGGATCTTCGACATCGAAAGTGAACTCACCGAGCTTGCCCCAAGAGGGAGGATTGTAGTTGTCGAACTGCGAGATGGTTCGCGGCCAGCCAGCGTACTGTTTGGTGGTAGCGTCAGTGATATCAACATTGCGCGGCCAACATTCCATGGTGATTTCGCGGGTCTTGGTATTCAAACGTACGACGCCGAAGCCGGCCGAGCGAGTGTTGAGGAGATTGCCGGCGGGTTTCTTCTCGGGATTGGCGGCGGCATAATTCGTCACCTTGTTATGAAAGCCGTCAAGATGATCGCCGGTGTAGCTGGGCGCACCGGGCTCGCGATTGGCGCCGGGCTCAAGCGGTTCCCACCAACGCAGATAGAGATTGGCGATCGATGGCACACAGAATGACCAAATGGCATCGCGGTATTCATCGATGCCATGGTGAAAGATGGTCGCGAGGTGCTGGTCACCCGCGTAATGAAACGCGAAGCCTTTGCGCAGCGCACTCAGCGCCCGATTGCGGCCGGACTGCGGCCAACCGTTGGAGTCCATGTCCGCATGAAGACGGCCGTTGGCGCCGCCATGTATGTGGGCGCCGCCGCAGAAGATCGTTGCCGAGAGCGCCATCTTCATATCGGCCTGTTGCCATTCTTGAGCCCAGCGCTCGATGAATGCTAGCTGGCGTTCACCTAACAAGACGGCGCCTTTGACGTCAACGCTAGCAGGATCATAATCAGGATTGCGGATGTGATCGGGGCGGGGACCTTGCTTGGGCACGCGGCCCGCAGGGCCGGTTTTGAATTTGCGGTCTTCAAGAATGGCGAAGTCGACCTTGCCCCAGTTGAGATTGGTGAACCAGACCCCAATGCCTTGGCCAATCTTGTACGGGTCTGCCGGATCCGGGAAATGGCTGGTTTGCGCACGCTCGACTTCTTGCACGTAGACGCCGGGCCGGGAATAGCCACCATCTGAAGCACCCTGTAGGGTCGAGACTTTGCCACTCTCCCCCCAGAGGTTGGGTTGGCCCGAGTCGTGATCATCAGGCAGGCAAATGGTAGGCCGGTCCTTGATGATGGCGCCGAATTCGCGTCCGAACTTCAACCAAGCAGCATAGTGTTTGAAGTGGTCGTAAACCTGATCACCGGCGAAGAACAGAACGTCGGCATCAATCTTCTTAACATTATCGATGATATCTTGGCGGGAAATGTCACCGCCATGCGCGGGTTGAATAGAGTTGCCGGTGAAACCGGCTACCACGATCTCATCTTTATCGACGGGGTTCTTGCGAATGAGGCCTTCGTATTCGGCTTCGTCGCCGTGGCGCACACGATACTTGTGTGCTTGTGAGTCATCCCAATTCGCCACGCGAAAGGGCGCGGTCCAACCGGGCTCGATGGCCTCTGTCTTCGCGACTTCGACCCACTGGCCGTCCTTTTCGATCTCGAGCCGCACGGTCTTGGTGTCGCCCTTGGCAATCGGATAGAGTTGCGCCGTGAGTTTAAGAACCTTGTTATGAACGGTGTAAAGTGCGAAGCAAATGACGTCCTTTTTCTCCACTTCGGGGATCGTCAAGACAGCGCGGCCTCGTCGACGTTGATTGTTCTGTTGGGCCATGACGCCGTCAGCGATCACGAGAACGGCGAATACGAGAGTGAGAGATTTTCGGAGATTCATAAGTGTTAGTTAGATGGCGACGAAATCCGGATGGCGTCTCAAGAGTCTGGCTTGGTTACCGATGACAATGCAAGTGTTTCGGCTTTCGGCATTACTGATTTCCCGTCGCCTGTTCAAATGGGGCGAGATCAGCGAGATCCTTTGGCCTCGAGTGTGCTAAACGAAATCTCCGGTTGTGACTAAAAGTGGTGGTCGACAAAGGTAGAGAAACTGGTGACGGTTCCTTCGCGGCAGCGGAGTTCAACGCCGGAACTCTTACGAGTTCCACTACGAAAAGTGCCTACCACTTGTAGTCAGTCACACCAAAATCTCCATCAACGACGACGATGCACGAAGGGCGATCGTTGTGCGAACGGATCTTCCGCACACCGCTAATTGTCGACAGCTCTGCGAGAGGGATACCAGAGCGAGAAGAGATAGAGTGGGATGAGAAAATGCGGCGCACGGAGCACGGCCTCATGAAGGAATTGATCGGCCCCCCAGTTGTTAAGGCTCCATGACATGCCGGCGATCGGACGAGCCAACGCTGTGAGAAATCCCCATAATGCGGCGTAGAGAGCACTCCAATGGCGGAGTCGAGGAACCAAGATCCCA
Source organism: Verrucomicrobiales bacterium (assembly GCA_965224685.1). GTDB lineage: Bacteria > Verrucomicrobiota > Verrucomicrobiia > Verrucomicrobiales > DEV007 > CBDDAB01. The sequence continues at coordinate 875,549 of CBDDAB010000016.1, forward strand.
ATGCAGACCACGAAGTCGAGGACTCCGGCGATTCGCAGAAAAGCTTTGGCGGTTTCATGTTCCAAGCCAAGGATCACCGTGGTCATGCCGAAGAAATTCCCCGGCGTGGGCCAAAGACCGACCGCGTAAACGCCGTGCCCGGCAAAGGTCATGATCAGGGCGATCATCGCCGTGACGACGGTGATCCGATGGCGAGGTCCTAATGCTAGTGCCATCACGAGCAGGATGGGCATGAGCATCTGACCGCCGTGCTCGATGAACATCGGCAGCTGGCGTTGGGCGGCAACGTATTTGGCGTAGCTGAGTATGATGAGTAGGCCACATCCACCGACGAGGCCGGCCAATGGAATCCATCTCCTTCTTTGTGCTATGATAGTGAGTATTGTGCAAGCAAGATAGAGCCAACCCACGCGGCCGATCCATTTCTGTACCCACCCGTCATCGGCACCCGTACCGACAAACTCCTCCCAAGTGATACCCAATCGTTCTGCTAGGGCGTAGGTTGAATCTTGCCACAGGAGAACGCCATAAGGCCCTTCCCAATAGAAATGCACCCATGTCCAGCCGGCGAAACAGAGAAAAGCGCCAAGGCGGAGGGTGAATGTTAGGAGATCGTCAAAGGTCGGTTTATTCACAATGAGTCCGGCGCAAGCAGAAAAGGAAATCTTCGGCACTCTATCAACCTCTTCAGCTCACGCATCAACCACGGATCCGATGGCGTGGATCGCCTCGCCGCGCAACGGCTGATCTGAGGCCCGCCTGCATTGGGGCTTCCCGATACGGGAACTCCACACGGCTGCCATTGAAACCTGCGCAAGAGCCGAGGAACTTCGGTGATTGCCAATCCGAAGCCAGCCTTTTACACAGTCATTCCATGAAACGAATCACTTCACTAGGTCTCCTGATCCTCCTCGGTTTCGTCGGGTGTGGCGGTGGCGATGACGCTGCGACTAGCGGGCCGGATAGAGGTACGCCGAAGCGCGGCACCATCGCGGCGACTTGCATGACCACGGCCAATCCGTTTTTTAAGGTCATCGAAGAGAACATGCGCGATGAGGCGGCGAAGCATGGGTATGAATTGGTTTACTTCGGCGCGGATAACAATGTGGCGACGCAACAGAAGCAGATCAAAGATTTCGTCGTGCAGAAGGTGGATGCCATCGCCATCAACCCGACGGATTCCAAAGCGATCGGCACCTCTGTCGCCGAAGCCAACACGGCAGGCATCCCAGTCTTCACTTTCGACGTGCGCTGCCAAGCGCCAGGAGTCGACATCGTCGCTCACGTGGGCACGGACAACGCGCAAGGTGGAGAGCTGGCCGGCGAAGCGATGATTGAAGCGTTAGGTGATGCTGGTGGTAAAGTGGTGATCCTCGATTACCGCTCGGTGGAGTCCTGCATCGAGCGGGTGAAGGGCTTTAAGAAAGTCATCAACGCGCATAACGCGAGTGGTAAGCCGGGTAAGATTGAGATTGTGGCGGAATTGCCCTGCGAGGGAGACAAAGCGAAGGGGTTCAAAGCGGCGGAAGACGCCTTGCAGACGGCGCCCGATCTCAACGGGATCTTCGCCATCAATGATCCCTCTGGGTTGGGCGCGGTGGGAGCGTTAGAAAAAGCGGGCAAACTAGATGAGGTCACCATTATCGCTTTCGATGGCATGCCGGAAGGCTTGAAAGCCATCAAGGAAGGCAAGATTTACGCGGATCCCATTCAGCATCCCGACCGCATTGGCCGGCAGACCATCCAAGCGATCATTTCCCACTTGAGTGGTGAGAAGGTCGAGCCCGCCATTGATATTCCCGCCACCCTGGTGCGTAAGGAAGACGTTTAGTGGCTCCGCTAGACACGCCGCCGGATACCGTGCCGCTCTTGGAAATGCGCGGCATCGTGAAGACGTTCCCAGGTGTGGTGGCGCTGGACGGCGTGCGATTGCGCCTTCATGCAGGCGAAGTGTTAGCATTGATGGGGGAGAACGGCGCAGGCAAGAGCACGCTGATGAAAGTGATCAGTGGCGCCTACCTCCCCGATGCCGGTGAGGTTTCGATAAATGGTGAACACGTGCATTTTTCGAAACCGTTAGAAGCTCGCGAAGCGGGCGTGTCCGTCATCTATCAGGAACTCGATCTCATTCCTCAGCTTACAGTGCGGGAGAATCTCTTTCTGGGGCGTGAAAAAACGGGCGTTGCCGGATTTCTCACCAAGCGTCAGGAGACCGAGGACGCGCGGAAGCTTTTTGAGAAGCTCGGCGTTCATGTGGATCCCGAGGCGAAGATAGAGAAGCTCTCTGTCGCGGAACAGCAGTTCGTGGAGATCGCCAAAGCGTTAGCAGTTGAGGCGCGCATCGTGGTCATGGACGAGCCCACCGCCGCGCTGAGTCAGCGCGAAGTGGAGCGACTCTTCGCCATCATTGCCGATCTCAAGGCGGCCGGCATCGGCGTGATTTACATTTCTCATCGCATGGACGAAGTGCAGCAGATCGCGGATCGGGTGACCGTCCTGCGGGACGGGCAGTATGTCGGTGATCTAGAAGCCTCGGAGATGGACCGCGATCGGATTATCCACATGATGGTGGGCCGGTCGCTTGAATCCGAGTTCCCCAAAGAACCGGCACCTATCGGCGAGCCGGTTTTAGAGGTGTCCGGGCTCTCGCGGGGCGAAAGTGTGCGTGACGTTTCACTCACCTTGCGTAAAGGAGAGGTGTTAGGCCTAACGGGTTTAGTCGGCGCAGGACGCACCGAAACGGCTCGCATGCTCTTCGGTGCGGATAGGCCGGATGCCGGCACCATCACGGTCCACGGAAGCGAAGTGCCTTTACGCACGCCGCGCGATGCGATCAGACATGGCATTTGCCTACTTACCGAAGATCGCAAGCACCAAGGCCTGGTTCTCAATCGCTCTGTTAGAGAAAATTTCGGATTACCGAACTTGCGTCGATTCGTGCGCGGGCCGTTTCTCAATGAAACGCGTGAGAAACAGCGCTTTCAAAGTCATTTGGAGAATCTCTCGATCCGCACGCCAAGCGACGAGACCCACGCGCGGAATCTTTCCGGTGGCAACCAACAGAAAGTCGTTTTGGCGAAATGGCTAGAACGCGAAACCGACATTGTGATCTTTGATGAGCCGACGCGTGGCGTCGACGTCGGCGCCAAAGTGGAAATTTACCAGCTCATGAATCGTCTGGCAGCCGAGGGAAAAGCCATTCTCATGATCAGTTCGGAACTCCCCGAGATCTTGGGCATGAGTGACCGAATTCTCGTCATGCGTGATGGCGAGATCTCTGGAGAATTCACGGATCCCACTTCCACCACGCAAGCCCAGATTTTGAAATGCGCCATGCACGCCGCAGAAAATTGATACCATGTCAGACCGATCTGCCAAGCCAACCACGCTCTCTCACAAACTCGCCAAAGTGCTCAGTGGTGAGTATGGCATGCTCGCCGTGCTCGTGGGTTTGGTGGTCCTGTTCAGTCTTTTAACCATTGCCGATCAGCGTCCGGAAGGGGCTAACGCCGGCAAACGCCTGGCCAAAGAAATTCTGGCGCAGGCGTCCAACCAATCCGTCTTCATCGCGGCTCGCGATGTGGAAACCGACCGGCAATTTGCGGCGGCGTTAGAAGAACGGCTTCGAGCCGGTGGCGCCACCATCGTGGAGACGGTGTTAGGCGAACCCGCTACGATTCGCGCAGCGTTAGAGGTGCAAACATCCATCGACACTATCGCGGCTTCCTCAGCGGTAGCCAATCTGCCCGTCTTCATTCCTTTCGTGGGCGACGGCAAAACGGCGAAACAACTCCGTGCGCCATCGAGTTACAAGGCATCCACTTTCCTCGGCCGGGATAATTTACGGAATATTGCTAGTCAAATTGCCGTGATTGCCATCCTTGCCATTGGCATGACGGTGGTGATCATCACGGCGGGAATCGATCTCTCAGTTGGTAGTCTCATCGCTTTGTCGGCCGTGATTACGTGTTGGCTCATGCGCGATGCGGCGAGTGGCATGGAGACCGGCGTCATGGGTATGATTCTGTGCTCAATCGGCGCGATTATCGCTTGCGGTTTGGCAGGTGGGTTCACGGGTTGGATGGTCACGGGATTCTGCGTGCCGCCCTTTATCGCCACCTTAGCCATGATGTTGATGGTCCGGGGAACAGCCTTCAAAATTGCCGACAATCAAACCATTGATGCCGTCCCCGACACCTTTCAATGGTTAGGCAATGGCAATACGTTAGGCATTCCCAACAGCGTGATTCTCATGCTCCTGCTCTACGGCATCGCGCACGTGATCATGACACATACCAAGCTTGGCCGCTACATCTACGCGGTGGGAGGCAATCCGGAAGCCACGCGTCTCTCCGGGGTGCCAGTGAAGAAGATCAAACTCATTGCTTACGCGGTTTGCGGTGTGCTCGCCGGCGTTGGTGGCGTTGTACTCGCGTCACAGTTGAAAAGCGGAGCGGGAAACTACGGCGAGACTTACGAACTCAAAGTCATCGCCGCGGTCGTGGTCGGCGGCACGTCCCTCTTTGGGGGCAAAGGCAAGATCTTCGGCACCTTGATTGGCGCGTTTATCATTGCCATCATTGAGAATGGGATGAATTTGAAAAAGTTAGGAAGTGAAACCCAAGACATCGTGCTCGGCGGCGTCATTCTCCTAGCCATTATCTTAGAACGCCTCCGCAGTGGCGAGTGGCGCAGTGCGGTGGGTGGGTGAGCATTGAGAAGGATGTTAGGCATGCGAATTCACTCGCCAATGGACGCAACATCGTCGACTGACAGTCATGGAGCGCTCTGAATCGCGAGAGATCTGGCGCCTGCGCGGAAAGGACGTGGCGTCTGCGCACGATGACGTCACAGCGGAGGAGCCCATGGAGATCCGGGTCGAGGGCCGGAGTGTGGCCGTGGTCATGCGCACGCCAGGTGATGATCTCGATCTGGTGCGCGGCTTTCTCCTTACGGAAGGGATCATCAAATCGCCAGCGGACGTGTTTGAGATGTCGCAGTGCCCCAGTCAAAATGCGGACGATCAACCAGGCAATCGTGTGGACGTCATCCTCGCCCGGCCCGATACGGTGGACCTAGACGCACTTTCGCGACACGTCTTTGCGAGTTCTTCTTGTGGTTTGTGTGGCCGAGCCACGATTGAGAGTGTCTTTCAACAATTTCCACCTGTGGAAAGTGGCCTGGAGGTCACGCCCAAACTGGTCGCGAGTCTGCCGGAAAAACTCCGCGCAGCGCAGGCCGTGTTTTCCAAGACGGGCGGTCTGCATGCCAGCGCACTCTTCACGGAGACAGGCGACCTGGTGGTGATGCGGGAGGATGTGGGGCGGCACAACGCACTGGATAAAGTCATTGGTGCTCAATGGCGGGCGGGTGAATGGCCGCTGAGTGAAAAGCTTTTGTTAGTTTCCGGGCGAATCTCATTCGAGCTCATGCAGAAGGCACTGTGTGCGGGTATCCCCTTGGTGGCCGGCATCTCCGCGCCCAGCACTTTGGCCATTGATTGCGCGGTCGCGGGCAAGCAATGCCTCGTCGGCTTTCTGCGAGGAGATTCGATGAATGTCTACGCGCATCCGTGGCGGCTCGGCCTCGTGGACATCGATAGTTAATAGAGATTGCAATTCTGTTTCTCTAAGGTTGATTGCTCGCCCTATGCCCCAGCCAGGACAGGGTTTCAGTTTAGTCAGTCGCCGGTACGTGCGCAGTGGAATGGGGCGGCAAACCGCGATCCTAGAGTTGGAGAATGAGTGATTTTCAGTTAGCGAACGCCCTGCTCACGCAGGGGATCCCCATCAGTCTCGCCATGGCGGCCATCGGCCTCATCGCCGCCTTTGTCCTAATCAAGCAAATTGTTAGTTCGTCGGTCGGCAATGAAGCGATGCAACATGTGGCCAAGGCCATCCAGACGGGCGCGCAGGCTTATCTGAATCGTCAGGTCTTGGCCATCGGCGTCATCGCAGCAATGATCTTTGTGCTGCTACTGTTGTGGAAACAGGGCAATCTGGAAACACCCATTGGGTTCCTCATCGGTGCGGCTTGTTCGCTGGCTGCTGGTTACATTGGGATGAAGATCGCGGTCATGGCCAATGTACGCACCACGCAAGCGGCCTCACAAAGTAGCGACAAAGCCTTGAATGTCGCTTTCAACGGCGGCGCCGTGACCGGGTTGTTAGTGGTGGGATTGGCCTTATTGTCGGTGGGTATTTTCTACATGGTCACTCGAGACCCGAACAACCCCAAAGCTTCCGTGGATAGTCTGGTTGGTTTGGCTTTGGGCGCCAGCCTGATTAGCGTCTTTGCCAGGTTAGGTGGCGGCATTTACACCAAAGCCGCCGATGTCGGGGCCGATCTCGTGGGGAAGATTGAACAGCATTTGGACGAAGATGATCCGCGCAACCCGGCGACCATTGCGGACAATGTGGGGGACAACGTGGGTGATTGCGCAGGCATGGCGGCCGATGTCTTCGAAACGTATGCCGTGAGTTTGATTGGTGCGTTGCTGATTGCGGCTCTGCAAACATCGGGCGACGGCCAAGCTGCGGCCCTAACATATCCCTTTGTCTTGGGTGGCATCGCCATCGTGGCATCGGTGATCGGCATTATTGTGATCAATGTCAGGACCGGTAGGCCGACGCGAGTGTTAGTAGAAGGTGTCACCGTGGCGGCCGTCTTGTGTGCGGTGGCGTTTTTCCCGGCGACGAAGATGATGTTTGGAAACGGTCTGGAAATCGATGGGCACACGTTTTCCGCCATGCAGATTTACGGAGCGAGTTTGATCGGTCTGCTCATGACCCTGGCCGTGGTGGTCATCACCAATTACTACACCGCCACGGAATACAGTCCGGTGAAGAAGATCGCCCAGGCTTCGGAAACAGGTCACGCGACCAACATCATCGCCGGCTTGGGCATGGGGAACATGGCCACCGCCTTGCCGGTTTTATTGATTAGCGTGGCCATCTATTGCAGCTTTGCTAGTGGAAACCTCTATGGGGTAGCCATCGCGGTGATGAGCATGCTCTCCATGGCCGGCATCATCGTCTCGCTCGATGCCTTTGGTCCTATCACGGATAACGCAGGGGGCATCGCCGTGATGAGCAAGATGCCCTATGAGGTGCGGCAAATCACCGACCGTCTCGACGCAGTCGGCAATACGATGAAAGCCGTGACCAAAGGTTATGCCATTGCTAGTGCAGGCGTGGCCGCTTTGGTGCTGTTTGGATCCTATTTCCTGGAACTCGAAGCGCATCTTCGCGACGAGGTCGCCTTTTCACTCAAAGAACCGAATGTGATCATCGGCATGTTCATCGGCGGGCTTCTGCCCTTTGTCTTCAGCGCCATGAGCATGAATGCGGTGGGCAAAGCGGCCGGTGCGGTCGTGATTGAAGTGCGGCGTCAAATGAGGGAGAAGCCTGGCATTATCAAAGGACAAGATGAACCCGAGTATGCAAAGTGCGTGGATATCGTCACGCGCGCTGCGCTGCGCGAGATGGTCATTCCCGCGCTCATACCCGTCTTGGCGGTAATCATCGTGGCCGCGATCCCCGCGCTGGGCGCCGAGGCTTTGGGAGGCGTGTTAGTGGGCACGATTGTGACCGGACTCTTCGTGGCCATCTCCATGACCAGCAGTGGCGGCGCTTGGGATAATGCGAAGAAGATGATCGAAGACGGCGCGCATGGCGGCAAGGGCTCCGTGGCGCACCAAGCCTCGGTGACCGGTGACACGGTAGGCGATCCTTACAAAGACACCTCGGGGCCCGCGATCAATCCCATGATCAAAGTAGTGAATATCGTCGCCATCTTGATCATCCCCCTGTTTTTCTAGGGCGAATGAACGCGATCAGCGCTGCCATTATCGTTTTCGCTGCTGCCGCTCTCTTCCAAGGAAGTGAGGCGGCTGGTAACCACTACAAAGGAGGCGTGCAATGGCTTGCCATCATCGTGGGACTCGCCGGCTTCGTGGCGTGGATTCGCGCCTACCGATCCGATCGCTGAACGCTCATTCGACCGCATCTTTCCGCTTGCGTCCGCCTCTTGGCGGACCTAGGTAGCGCCCCTTCCCGCGCTTGAAGGCGCCTCCACGGCGCGGGATTCACCGGAGGCAACGCCGTTCGTCTGAACTAACCTAACAACCCAACTTAACCGAAAGTTTATGACCACTACCGTTGAATTGTCCGATTTGATCGCGAAATCGTTTCGGACCTACCGCGAGGGAAGCATCGTCAAAGGGACGATCCTCGAAGTGAAACCACAAGTCGTCCTAGTAGATGTGGGCTACAAGTCCGAGGGTGCCATCCCCATCACCGAGTTTGAGGATGAAGAATTTGAAGTGGGGGACGAGATCGAAGTCCTCCTCGAACGTCTTGAGAATGACGAGGGCATGGTCGTCCTCTCCAAAGAGAAGGCGGCGCACAAACAGAACTGGGACAAGATCGTCAAAGTCTACCAGGACGGCGGCCTCGTCCGCGGCAAGGTCAAGTCCGTGGTCAAAGGTGGTCTCATGGTCAATGTGGGCGTCGAGGCCTTCTTGCCCGGCTCGCAGATCGATATCATCCCGCCCAAAGATCTCTCCGAATACGTCGGCAAAGTGTTCGAATTCAAGATCGTCAAGGTCAACGACGATCGGAAGAACATCGTTCTCAGTCGCCGTGAGGTGATCGAGCAAGAGCGCGCCGAACTCCGTCAGAAGTTCCTCTCCGAGGTTCAGGTGGGCGACAAGGTCGAAGGCCTGGTCAAAAACATCACCGACTTCGGTGTGTTCGTGGACCTCAATGGCATGGACGGCTTATTGCACATCACCGACATGAGCTGGGGCCGCATCAGCCACCCGAGCGAAATGCTCGCCATCGGCCAAAGCGTGGCCGTCATGATCCTGGAGGTGAATCGCGAGAAAGAGCGCGTTTCCCTCGGGCTCAAGCAGATGCAGAACAATCCTTGGGAAAACATTGAGGATCGCTACCCCGTCGGCCAGCACGTCAAAGGCAAGATCACCAAGCTGGTGCCGTACGGTGCTTTCGTGGAGATCGAAGAAGGCGTCGAAGGCCTCATTCACGTTTCCGAACTCTCCTGGACCAAGCGCATCACGCGGCCGTCGGATGTCTTGGAATTGGATCAGGAAGTCGGCGCCGTGGTTCTGGGCATCAACAAGGAAGAGCAGAAAATCTCGCTCGGCGTTCGCCAATTGGAGCCCAATCCTTGGGACGAAGTGGAGACCCGCTACCCCGTCGGCAGCCAGATCGCCGGCAAGATCCGCAATCTCACCGCGTATGGTGCTTTTGTGGAACTCGAGGATGGCATCGACGGCATGATCCACGTGTCCGATATGAGCTGGACGCGGAAGATCAATCACCCCAGCGAGCTGCTGAAAAAGAGCCAAGAAGTCGAGGCAGTGGTCATCGATATCGACAAGACCAACCAACGCATTTCCCTCGGGATCAAGCAGCTTGAAAACGATCCGTGGTCCGAGATTGAGACTCGCTTCAAAGTGGGCGACCTCGTCAAAGGCACCGTGGCCAAGATCGCCAGCTTTGGCGCTTTCATCCAACTTCAGGATGATATCGACGGCCTCGTGCACATTTCCCAGCTGAGCGAAGATCACGTTTCCCGCGTGAAGGACGTCCTCAAGGTAGGCGACGAAGTCGAAGCCCGCGTCATCAAGGTGGACAAGGTCGAGCGCCGCATCGGGCTCTCGATCAAGGCCGCAGAGTACGACCAGGAACAGCTCGAACGCGAGACCAAGGCCTTCGAGGCCCTGCGGCCCAGCGCCGACCTCGTCGGTCTCGAGCACGCCTTCAACCTGGCCACCGAAGAGTACCGCCCCGGCGAAGGCGGCGACGAGTAAGCTCTCCGGCTACATTAGAATCAGTCTTGCAGAAGAGCGTGCCACATCCGGCGCGCTCTTCTTGCTTCTTGGGAGAGCCCTTTTATAATCGGCCCTCAACCATTCGACCCAATCACCATGTCTGAACAGGAAGCTCCCAACATCACTGCCTACCTCAAAACCTACTGTGGCTGGAGCGAAGGCGTCCGCGCCATCATGCGAAAGCATCACCTCGAGTACGAAGAGAAAGACATCATCAAGAACCCGGCCTTTCGCTGGGAAATGGAGCACAAGAGCGGCCAGCCTCTCTCACCCTGTGTTGAGGTCAATGGCGAAATGCTAGCAGACGTCTCCGGTGAAGAGGTGGAGCAATACATGTTAGAGAAAGGGCTGGTCCAACCGAGCGAGGCCCAACCTGACGCCCCCATCGATTCCGCCTGCACCGACGAGCAGCACGCGGCCATGGCCGAGCAAGCCAGCATCTCCTTTATTAAGGAGTAAAGGCAGCCGTAGCGGGATTTGTGAAGAATCCCGGCGTCGGGAATCATGACACGTCCCGATGATTTCGCGTTCGGCCCCAGATCCGAACTCTGGCGTATCAATCGCTACGCGACGGGCTTGCTCTTTGGCCCTGCAGCTGTGCTTCTTCAGATCGCCCATCCTCGCGTCGCTCAAGGCGTCGCGGAGCATAGCGATTTCCGGACGGACGCCCTGGGCCGATTGAGAAGGACCTTGCACTCAGTTAATCGCATCGCCTTCGGCACCCACGCCGAGGCCGAACAGATGCGTGTCAGGATGCACGCCGTGCATGCCCAGGTCCGTGGAATTGCTGGAGAGGGAATCGAAGGTCCCCGGCACTACAGCGCCTTTGAACCTGATCTCTTGCTTTGGGTGCTCGCCACTCTGATCGACGCCTCGATTCAAGGCTACGAGTTCGTATGGGGCCCGCTCCCCCACGAAAGACGCGAACGGTTCTATCACGACTTTCGTCGCTTCGGCAGTTACTTCGGACTTGGTGAAGAACGAGGTCCGCAAGACTACGCGGCCTTCACAGAATACTATGAAGAGATGCTTTCGAACGATCTGTTAGGCAGCCATCCGCTCTGCGCCGAAGTTGCCGCCGCCGTGGTTCGCCCTCGTCATCCCTGGCGCGATCGCCTGCTAGGACGCCTCGCCGATTTCCTGCCTATCGAGACCGTACCCCCAGCCATTCGCCAGCGCCTCGGTCTGAGCACATCCGCCTGGACACGCCTTCGCTTCAAGGCCCTCCGCATCGCGGCCCCCATCGCCTTTCGCACCCTCCCCAAACGCCTCACCTACTACCCCGAAGCCCGCCGCGCCGAGACCGCAGCCCGCGAATCGTCATAACTAATATCGTAAGCACACGCGCGTACCCATAGACAGGCATGTGAACCCGAGCTAGGCATATTCTGCGCCAATGAAAGAATCTGAATGCCCGCACTGCCGAAAGGTGGCCACTCCCATAACTGTCGAAACCGATCCCATAAAAGGGATTTGGATCTTTCTGTTTGGCTGGTTGCCTTCACCGAAAAGGATCGATGCGTTGTGCATCAATTGCCATCGAACATACCCGATAGCCGGTCCTCCACAGAAGAAAGCAGATAAGGTCGTAGGGTGGATCTTGGTAGCAATCATCATCTGTGTCCTAGCAATCGTTATTGCGATGCTAGTTGCAATCTGACAAAAGGGGTTGGATAGAGTTCCAATCGTAGCGGTGGCACGATCATCTGCGCACAAGCCGAATCGACCACCCTAAAACGGCAATAAAAGGACCACTGAACACACTGAAAATAAGAGTATTGCAGCACCAATTCTCAATAGCCTATCGTCATCCGAACGGTGAAGTGACTCAACGTCTTAACCCTTTCATCTTCCGTGTGTTCAGTGTATTCCGTGGTTTGAACTGCTCTTTCTAGGATGAAATACCGCGAGATCAAGCCCGAGGATATGTCTGCGATTTTTGACGTCCGTGTGAGGACGTGGCATCATCCTCATGGCGCTGAGGAACTGGAACGCATGGGCATCACTCATGAATCCGTTAGAGAAATGCTGTTGACCACCCATCGCGGTTGGCTTGCAGAGTCCCATGCTGAAGTCGTGGGTTTCGCTATGGGCAATAAGAAGACCGGTGAGATGTGGGTGATTGCGGTGTTGAAAGAGTTCGAGAATCGCGGGATAGGGAGATCCCTGATGTGCTTGGTCGAAGAATGGTTGGTTTCTGAGGGGTGTGACGAGCTGTGGTTGACAACAGACGCCAACGAAGATTTCCGAGCTGTCGGGTTTTACAAGCATCTTGGATGGGTCGATTGGAAAATCGAAGATGGCGATCGCTTCATGAAGAAACGAAGTGAACAGGTCGAGGCGGGCATTGCTGAAGCCTCGCTTAGACGCGATGTTTCGCCCTAGTAATGCTCTTATGAACGCTAGCCGTCGAGTCACACGCGATCAGAACAATTCACTCATCGATCTTGGTTTTGAATGTGATCGCAGGCACTTGCGGCGGATCTTCTAACACTCGCTAAAAGATGAGATTCGCAATCGCTATGTTATCATTGAGTTTGATGCCGTTGCTGCAAGCCGCAGAACCTAAATTGGTGATTCATCTTCTTGACCGATCTGGAAAACCACCGACTGAGGAGAGATTCTGGGTTAGTTGGTCCAAAGAATGGCGAGGGATCATCAAGACGAAAAGCCTCACAGGTGAAGATGCGGAGAAGCTCCTCAAGCTTCTAAAAGTTTCGCTAAGTTCGACGGAGTGTGACCTGCTCAGTGGTCACGACCCGACCTATGGAATTGTTGCTACCAACGCCGAAGGGAAGATTATTAGAGCCAGTTTGTGCATTAGAAGTCTAACGTGGGTGAAGAATCGAAAGCGCCTCAATATTCGTGGCGACGCTGGAGTGAAGAATAAGCTTTTCGCTGCACTTGGGAAGGAGATCGAACCTCCGAAACTGCGAAAAACCGAAGGTGCACATAGATAGGGCTTCTGACGCTATTCCCGGTGTGATTGCCTAACATCAGGTGCAATGATCAAATTAACCGTGCATGACACCCGCGCGCCAGAATGGCATCAAGATCCATTAGATGTTGACTAGACTAGAACACTGCTAGACCGATATGCCACAAGACAGAGAAAAGAGCGTAGCTCTTCAAGAGCAGGTGACAGGTAAAGTTCACTGGGGAGCGGATGAAGATGAAATTCTATCCTGGCTTGAGACCGAGAAGGGAATCTCTGGTGACGACGCTGAGCGGCTATATCACAAGGCGTTGAAGGCGAGAAGAACCGCAATTCGAGGCAATGCCATCATCAGGCTTATCTTCTCTGCAATTGGCATGGCCGTAGCGGTTGGATTCGTGGCCACTCAATGGGCGGGCGGATTCGTGATCATTGGCTATGGGTCCATCCTTTTGATCTTGCTAGGATTTGTGTCTGCAGGGGTCTTCGTTCAAAGTCTGATTCACCTCACAACGGGAAGAACCTCCGGATCGGTTGATTGAGAGGGTATGGGCAAGGCTTTGGCTCATGAAGCAATGATAGGCTGTTGGAATAAAACCTTCCTTGCCCCATCCGCTTGCCATGACCAATATCCCCGCCATGGAAAACATCATCATCATCGGAACCGGCTGCGCCGGCTGGACTGCGGCCATTTATAGCGCCCGCGCCAATCTCAATCCGCTTGTCCTCGCGGGGGATCAAATCGGCGGCCAGTTGACGACCACGACCGAGGTCGAGAACTATCCCGGCTTTCCTGAAGGGATCATGGGTCCCGCGCTGATGGACAATATGCAGAAACAAGCCGAACGCTTTGGCACGCGAGTGGAATACGTTTCGGCGACCAAAGTGACGAAGCGCACTGATGACACTTTCGAGATCGAAGGCGGGAGCAAGACTTATGAAGCGCGCGCCGTGATCATCGCCACCGGCGCTTCACCCCGTCATCTCGGTTTGCCCAACGAGAAAGAGCTGATCGGCCACGGGCTCACATCCTGCGCGACGTGTGATGGCGCCTTTTTTCCGGATGTGCCGGTCGCCGTCATCGGCGGCGGCGACAGCGCTTGTGAGGAAGCCACCTTCCTAACCAAATTCGCTTCCAAAGTGTACCTCATCCATCGCCGCGATGAACTGCGGGCTTCCAAGATCATGGCCGATCGTGCCCTGGGACACGATAAGATTGAGCCCGTGTGGAACAGCGTGGTTACGGAATATATCACCGATGAGAAGGGCGACATGACAAAGATTCGGCTTAAGAGTACGGTTAGCGATGAAGAGAGCGACCTCGACGTCAAATGCGTCTTTGTCGCCATCGGCCACGTGCCCAACGCGCAGTTTCTTGGTGACCTCGTGGAAACGGATGACAATGGTTACATCGTTCCCAAGAGAGGGACCATGACCAGCGTGGAAGGGATCTTCACTTCAGGCGACGTTTCAGATCACGTTTACCGTCAGGCGGTGACCGCTGCGGGATCTGGATGCGCCGCAGCCTTAGACGCTGAGCGCTATCTTGCCGCCAAATATGATTAAAGTTAGAGTGCGGGCTTTCGCCTGTCTTGCCGGCTGGCTGTTTGTTACGACCCTTTCCATTGCGACAGACAAGCCTAACATCCTCGTCATCCTAGCCGATGACTTGGGATTCTCTGACTTGGGCTGTCATGGTGCTGAGATTGAGACGCCTAACTTGGACGGCCTAGCCGCGAACGGTTTGCGTTTTAGCCAATTCTACAACACGGCGCGTTGCTGGCCGACACGCGCCGCGATCCTAACGGGCTTTTACGCTCAACAAGTTCGCCGGGACAAGGTGCCCGGCGTCAAAAGCGGCGGTGGCGGCAAGCGTCCCCAGTGGGCCAAACTCTTGCCTGAATTACTCAAGCCGTTAGGCTACCGATCCTATCATTCCGGGAAATGGCATATCGATGGCATGCCTTTGGAGAACGGCTTCGACCGTTCCTACTATCTCAAAGATCAGGGACGCTTCTTCAGCCCCAAAGTTCATTGGAAAGATGATCAACCATTGCCGCCAGTCGAGCGGGGCACGGGATTCTACGGCACCACGGCCATCGCGGACCATGCGGTCGCATGTCTGAAAGAACACGCCGAACTGCATGCAGAGAAACCCTTCTTTCATTACTTGGCGTTCACCGCCCCGCACTTTCCTCTGCATGCCTTGCCGCAGGATATCGAAAAGTACGATGAACGTTATGATCAAGGTTGGGATGTGATAAGAAAAGCCCGATGGGAGCGGCTGCAAAGCTTTGGGGGTCTCCCGGGAGCTTCGTTGTCTCCAGTCGATCCGGATCTGGGACCGCCTTATCACTTTCCCGAAGCTCTGAAGAAACTAGGAACGGGTGAGATCAATCGGCCGGCTGCCTGGACAAGCCTCACACCCACCCAACGCAGGTTTCAATCGATCAAGATGGCGCTTCACGCCGCCATGATTGATCGCATGGATCAGGAGATCGGACGCGTGCTAGAGCAGCTTCGCGTGATGGATGCCTACAACGACACGCTGATCGTCTTTCTGTCAGACAATGGCGCCAGCGCCGAGATTATGGTGCGCACAGATGGGCATGATCCCGAAGCCTCACCAGGATCGGCCGCCAGTTATCTCTGCTTGGGCCCCGGCTGGTCCACCACTTGCAACACTCCCTTCCGGCGTCACAAGACCTGGGTGCATGAAGGCGGCATCGCCACGCCCTTCATCGCGCACTGGCCTCAAGGCATCAGCGCCCGTGGCGAATGGCGGCACCACCCGAGCCACGTGATCGATCTCGTGCCCACCTTGCTGGAAATTGTGGGTCAACGACGATCCGCTCAAACGCCGGCCGCTCCGGGAGAGAGTTTGGTTAGGATTTTCAAGGGAGACGAGAAGGAGAAACAAGAGCGTACCCTGTGGTGGTGCCATGATGACCACCGGGCCGTGCGGCTTGGGGATTGGAAACTGGTCGCCGCCAAAGATGAGCCGTGGGAACTCTATGATTTAGGTAAAGATCGATCAGAGACTAACAATCTGGCAGACAAACATCCTGAGAAAGCGAAAGAGCTAGAAAAACTATGGACAGAAAAGTGGGAAGCCTTTGTCGCGCTCGCCAAAGAGTAGAGCAACCATTAACGGCTTTCTGAGTGCGGAAAACTATCATTTTCCCGATTAGTGTCCATCAGTGATTAAAATTGCCTTTACGCCTCGACGCAGTCGTCTCCTTTTAAGAAAATGCATCCTATCATGAGTCGAATCCTCATTCTTATAGGGCTTACCCAGTCTTTGTTTTTATTCACAGCCTTCGCGAGCAAGATCGCCGTCATGGAGACCGCGTTCAACAAACGCGGCGATGCCACGAGTTTTCTCGAGGCCAAGAAAGCCGGCTACACGGCGATGCAAATGCACTCCGGCCAGCCGGAGGGCATGCGTAAGGGACCCATCGATTCATCGACCGGGCTTGCCATCGGAGAAGATCCTAACATTCTCGAAGCGTGGAAGAAGGCCTCCAAAGAACACGGAGTGAAGATCGTGTCGCTCTGTGCAGGCAGTTTGAATAAATGTCAGATTTGGGACAAGGATCGCGAGGTGGCGATGCGTATTGCCAAACAGACCATTGATGGCTGCCACCAACTTGGGGTGAAAATCATGCTCTTTCCCTTCTTTGGCCCGTCCAAGTTTCAAGACAGCGATGTCGCTTTGAACGGCATCGCCAGTTTCATGAAGGAGTTGTTGCCCTACGCTGAGGAGAAAGACGTCGTCATTGGTATCGAAGCTCCCGTGACAACCGTGCGGGTACTGGAATTGATGAAGCTCTGTGGTTTCCCCACACATCTCAAGATTTACTACGACACGGGAAACTTGTTTGAACGTGAGGATATTTACGAAGCCATCCGCATGTATGGCAAAGAGCATTTCTGTGAGATCCACATCAAACCTTCGGGCCACCAAGTCATTGGCAAAGGCGACATTGATTTGAAGAAGCTCGCCGCGGCGCTTGATGCCGCCGAATATGATCAGTGGCTGGTATACGAGTCGAATCGTCATGGCAGGGATCCGGTTGGCAATCGACGGGGCATCGAAGAACTGGTCGCGTTACGACAGATCACGGCCCAAGCGCGCGCGGAGAAACCCAACGTTCTCGTCATCCTAACCGATGATCAGGGATGGGGAGACATCGGTTACAACAATCCCAACGTCTACACACCTAACCTCGACAAACTGGCCGCCGAAGGCGCCACCCTGACACAGCACTATGTCATGCCGCAATGCACGCCCACGCGGTTGGCACTGTTCACTGGGCGTTATCCTGGACGTTTCGGCATCTCCGGTTTGCAGGCATCGAATCGGCCGATCATTCCTCATGGCACCCTAACCATGGCCTCGTTTTTGAAAGCGCAAGGCTACGAAACTTACCTCACCGGAAAATGGCATCTCGGGTCCTGGGCGGAACACGGCCCCAATCACCATGGATTTGACTACTCCTACGGTGCCTTGGCCGGTGCCGTTGGCGCTTACGTGCATCTCTATCGTGCGCCGATGCTCGTGCATCCCAATGCCATCACTTGGCACCGCAATCACGAGATCATTCCCGGTTATGAAAATGGTCGACACGTCACCGATCTGGTGACGGAAGACGCTATCAAGGTCATCAAACAGAATCGGGATGCGCCGTTCTTTCTCTATCTGCCTTACTTCGCTCCCCACACCCCGCTCGATGAACGCGACAAGCTGGTCAAGGTGCCAACGCAACTCGATGGTGACCGCCCTGGTCGCTGGTATAACGAAGAGAAGAACCGCTGGTTTAACGATCCGGAAGGCCTTATCCAGAAGGAGAAAGATCCCGAGAAACGTCTCTTTCTCGCAGTGCTTCATCACGTGGACGATGCGATTGGGCAAGTAGTCAAGGCGTTAGAAGAATCCGGGCAAAGGGAGAATACCCTCATCTTCTTTTCATCTGATAATGGGCCGCAGATCAATTGGGCGGGCGGTTCTTATCCGTCCGATCTGCACGTCACCGATTTCAATCAACCAATCCCCTTTCGAGGTGCCAAGTCCGACGTGTGGGAAGGGGGCATTCGCGTGCCCGGCTTCGTGAATTGGCCAGGAAAGATCAAGCCTAAGAAGGTTAAGTCGGTACAACATGTGATCGACTGGTTGCCCACGATCTCCGCCATGATCGGAGCGTCTGTCGACATCCCTGAAGGGCAAACGGCACTCGATGGCGAAGATTTTTCGAGCCGCCTTCTAACAGAAGACACTTCCGCCCCGAAACACCGTGAGATCTATTCGCTTCATCGCGTCAACACGAACAAATGGGCCTTGCGCCGCGGTGACTGGAAAGTGGTTTACTACGGAAAGAACGAGCCGCAAGAAGAGGATTGGGAGCTCTATCACTTGGCCGAAGATCGCGCAGAGAAGAACAATGTCGCGGAGGCGAATGCTGAGAAAGTGAAAGAGCTTCACGATCGCTTTCTGGCTCACCGTGCGAAAGACGTGAAGACGCACAATTTCCCGAGTTTTGAGGAACCGCCCAGCTAGGGCCCTCGATTCGCTTACAACCCTCTCAGTGACGCATGAGAGCAGGCGAACCCTTCAGCACCAATGGGACTCAGCTAGGATTAGCAAAGCATTTTATGTTAAATATGAAAATTGTAGTCTATCTCCTTAAATTATACTCAATTGGCTGCGGAATGGCACAAGTGTGAAATTCAATTGATGATGCCTAAAATCTATTGACGAACGATTTAATTCCACTAGTTAATCTTCTAACAGTAATCCTTAGGGAGGTTAAACTAGTTGATATGATGATTAGAAATATTGTAAGGACGTGCTTGGTTGGTGTAGCGATCAACACCGCTCTAACTCAAACTTCCGACAGTGCGGTACTCAATCTGCCAGAAGTGAATTCAGGTTGGTACCGAAGTGACGGCTTTCGATCCACTACCCACAATTACATTGTAGGCAGGGTTTCAGGACGAGAGTACCACAATTATCTCATTTACGATTTAAGCGGGGTGAGTGGCGTGATTACCTCTGCGAGCATCTCGCTGGAGAATCCGGTCGCCCCACCTCAAACAGGAGACGGCTATTTTAGCCCAGATTCAACCGAGACTTACACTTTGTTCGACGTGGTAAGACCTGTTTCTGCCTTGCTAACAGGTTCGGGTTCGTTTGCAAACTTTGCCGATCTGGGTTCGGGCGATGTCTATGGTAGTGTGGTCACCTCTGCTGCGGACAATGGCGGCATTGTCACGGTTAATCTCAATGCGACGGCCTTGGCGGCGCTTAATAGTGCCACTGGGCTTTTCGCCTTCGGTGGTGCACTGACATCATTGGGCCTTAGTAGTTCTGAATATGTCTTCGGCTGGACCCATGAAATCCCGCCTCCTAACACCGTTCTCACCCTAACAACTTCCTCGGCGCGCCCATCAACGCCTGTGCCGGAACCGTCTTTGGCTCTCGGCGGTTTCGTTCTCTTGCTAGGAATGGCTTCGCGTCGAAAGCGAACGGCTCGTCCATAAATCGAGACACGCAATCGGCGGAATCGAGGCTGCAAGTGTGCTAACGTTCTCCGTTGCACCTACCGCTTCATCGCAACCGATTAGACGCTCACACTCGATTGTCTTCCATTTCCACTGAGAAAAATGGCGTTGCCTAACTGATTTAGGCAACGCCTTATAAGCGTAGCTTGGATCTCGTTAGAGAAAAGCTTACTTCTTCTTACCCCGCTTGGCTTTCTTTTTAGCCGCTTTGCCTTTTGAGGCTTTCTTCTTTGCGGCCTTGCCTTTTGAGGCTTTCTTCTTCTTGGCTGCTTTGCGTTTGGATGCCTTCTTCTTGGCTGCTTTGCGTTTGGATGCCTTCTTCTTGGTTACTTTCTTCTTCGCCTTGCTTTTCGAAGGCTTTTTAGACTTTGAAACCTTCTTCTTGGTTACTTTCTTTTTCGCGACCTTGCGCTTGGCGCCTTTGTTCTTCGTGGATTTGTTCTTGGCCGTCTTCTTCTTGGCCGCGCTTTTCTTCTTAAGTTTCTTCTTTGCCATAGTGGTTCGTCCTGAATTTCAAACTGATTGATGTGACATCGGTGTCACAGTCGAGCCAAGATCTTCAGCCTGATGAATGCAAAGCAAGTTGTGTGACAATTGATTTCGGGCCTTACGAAATCTTGGGAATTGCGGGCCATCCATCATTTGCTTCATCGATGTTCCGACTACCGCTATCGATTGGAAGGCGACACGGAAAGCCTTAGTTTCCGCGGTGGAATTCGTCCTCTTTCTGTTAGCCTCCGCAGCGGCCCTCATCGCCTTGCGCGCCCACCGGCTGGCCACCGAATCGAAGCGACACTGTGATGAACTCGCCGATCGGCTGGCTCTCACGCGGGAGCAACTGGTGAAACTCACGCCACCAGCGGTCATCCCGCCGCCGCTCCCCCCGCAGGAAGAGGAACCCGCTGTGCCCTCTGAGGCTGCCGAGGTCCCGGTTCCGTTGCCAACCCGCGAGCCTGCTATCCCAACCGATGCGCCTCTGCACCGTGTCGAAATTCCGCGACCGAACGCTGCCATTCTACCGCCTTCTAGCAAACCCAAACAGACGGCATTGAAGGGTGAACTTCCGGCATCATCGACGAAAGAGCCAACGGATCGCTGGAAACCGCTACTGCAGAAGCTTCATCTTTGGCCACCTAACCAAGAAGCTCAGGGCGAAGCAGGACTTGCCGGATGGTGGGCCACGCGTATCGGGATTCTGTTAGCGGTCATCGCGCTGGTTTTTCTTGGGGTGTATGTGAATCAAACCACAGCGAGTTGGATGCGTTGGCTTGAGTTGTTAGGCATTTCTCTAACCGTGTTTATCGTAGGGCGCTGGCTGGAAAGGCGACATCAGCAATACGGCGAGGTGTTGGAAGGAGGTGGGTTGGCAATGGGTTTCTTTACCGCCTTCGCCGCTCATGGAATCGCCGGCGTTCAGATCACGGGCTCGCCAATCATCGGTGCCGTCATTCAATTCGCAGCATTGGCGACCATGCTAGCGTGGTGTCTTTGGAAACGCCGAGAATCTCTCGCCTCCATCACGTTGGGGCTGGGCTACGTTTCTTGCTGGTTCACTTCCTACCACGGTCTCTTTGACTACTCAATCGCCGGTCTGGTTCTGCTAGGATTGACCGGTGCGGTGTTGCTCGCCACCAAGCGTTGGTGGCTTCCGGGCTGGGTCGCGGCCGTGGGGAGCCATTGCGGCTTCTTCCTCATGGCCAATACCTACAGCTCTCAGGGAGTGACGGCGTGGCCGAGCATTCTTGGCGGAGCTGTCTTGTTAGGAGTTTTTCTCTTCGCGACTTCCCTGCAGACTAGCCAAGCAACCGTCCATCGCCGCCGATTTCTCCTCGCTCAGGGGGGCCTCGGTGTGCTCGCCATCGTTGGGACCTCTTTGCTAGTCAACCCCAACGAAATGGGTGCCGCCTACGCCACGCTGACCATCGCCTTTGCGGCTTACACCTGGTTGGCCTACTTCCGCTTCGAAGATGAACGCTTGTTTCAGGCCTGTTTTCTGAAGGCCGCGACCTTTCTTGCATTACTCGTGATCCATGAGTTCGACGGTCAAACACGCTGGATGGCGTTAATGGCTCAAGCGATGGGCGTCTTATGGACGATGCGTCATTCGAAGCATGCTTGCCACTGGTTGGAAGCGGCCTTTGTCCTTCTTTGGGGCACCAGCTTTGTCCTCTTCGCGGGTGATGCGTTTGGATGGCTCTTTGCTAGTTTTGATCTAACGGATGCCGATCGCGTAACAGGCTGGCTCTTTCTCGCTCTCGCCACCCTGACCGCCACGCTGTATCATCAAGGATGGGCGCGGCTTAGAGGGGAACGCGCGTTTCAAATATGGCTGCCACCGTTCATGGCCGCCGGTACGGGATTCGGATTTCTGCTCTCCAACATGAGTTCCACCATTTCGATTTCACCCGCCGCCGTGTCTTTCGCCGCGGGCGTCGCCATGGTTGGGATGACCCTTTGGCGGCAGAATTGGATACCGCTCGTCACCGGTGGAATCGTCGCCCCTCTTGGTCTAGTCCATCTTGCCCGACTTCCCCAGGTTGAGCGCATCGCCCCATGGGCACTCCTTCTCTTTGGCCTCCTCATCAGTCTTGGCTACGTCATCGCCTGGCTCGCTAGCCGGCGCTACGCGCCTGGTTCGATTGGTCTGAGATTGTTCATTACGACGGCGTGGATGGGAATCAGTCTTTTGGCAGCCTGGCCATTGTGTGATGCTCTAGCGGAATCATTTTCGCAGCTGCTTACGTTCAGTTTCTACGCCCTCTTCACCCTGGCCATCATCCTTGCGAGCCGGCCATTATTGGCTCGATTAACTAAGCCATCTAAAGAAGCGTTTTTACTGCGATCGATGCTGACGCTCCTGGCCGGCGGCACGATTGTGGCGGCGGGCTCTCTCTTGGAGCCCAGTCATTTTCCGGTCGCGCTACTAGGAACAAGCGGACTCATCGCTGCAGCGGCGTGGTGGCGACGTGATCTTGCTGCCTTCCTATCATTAACTCTACCGGCGCTCGCTTGCATCGTGAGCTATGATCTGGCTTCGGCGTCCGTGATCGCGGTCTGGACCGTTCCAGGTGATCTCTTGTTAGGCGTTGCGATCGTGGCAAGCGTCACTTGGGGGGCTTGGCTTGCTTCGAAACATCAGCCATCCGGGGACTTGCTTCCATGGCAAATGTTAGACGGAGTGCTTCACCTTGCGAATCTGTCCGTGATTTATCAATGCGCGTTTCGTCATTTGCATACCTCGCTTCATTGGCTGGCCATGAGCGGTATCGTGGTGGCGGTGTCGGTTATCTCCAGGCGCTGGCCTTTTCGCGTGCTTCCTATGTTGGCCTGGACACCGGCCGCGGCCATGCTTGTCGCCGCTCTGTTGCGACCGCTTCCACAAGCTCTCACTCCTATCGAATCTTTGAATTGGCTCGCCGGCGCCGCGCTCTTGATCGCTGGGTACAGCACATCGCCCCAATCGCGGCGGCACTTCGCTTCAGCGTTTCTTGTATGGGCATGCCTTTTCTGGGCCGTCGTCATGGTGGTGGATGCACCCTTTCTAAGTTTGGTCCTCGCGCTGTCTGGTCTGTTATTCACGGTTCTGTGGCGATTCACGACTGATCACCGTCTCTCCTGGGCCGCCTTAGCGAGCGCGGCCTTTGTCCTGATCACAGCCTTCCACTTCTTATTCAATAGGCCCGCACCTGAGGCGAACCCAGGTCTCGCTTGCCTGCTCATTACCGTGTTTCTGCTAGTCTTTCAAGGATGGGCGCTGGCCTCTGCCAATCACGGGCCGGTCTGGCTTGGCTACCACGCCGGGACGTGGGTCTTTGCCTTTGCGCCACTCATCCTTGCATTCCTCACCATGGCAACGCCCGCGCTGGGCACGGTGGCCTTGGCGTCTGCCGGGTGGGGGCTGGCCAGTATCGTCCTGTTCGTCGCCGGATTGACCGGCGGCTTGAAACCGTACCGGCTCGCCGGATTGATAGGGTTGTTAGCTTGCGTGGTGCGGATCTTTGCCGTCGATCTTCAAGACACGTTCTACCGCATCATCGCCTTCGCCGTGACTGCGGTGGTCTTGCTAGTGATTGGCTACCTTTACACACGTTTCCGTCATTGGATCGAGGCTCATGACCGTCCGGCTGAAATTCGTATTTGAGTGTTAAACCACTTTGAAGGAAACGCCCAATGATCGGCTGCCTAAGGCAGCAGCGGCAGACCGTCGATAGGGTTCCAGACCGAAAGCCCCGACGTCGTCGCCAAGCATGACTAGCTCTAGCAAACACGCAGTGAAGTGACTTTGGTTAAGTCAACGACATGCACGAGTAATTAGAAATGAACGGTGAATCCGGCACCTACCAAAGACGAACCCTCGTAGTTGGGCGCAAGTTCTCCATGGGTGTATTTGATCGACATCCCTACTTCAGCATCTGGGCTGTCAATAAGGAGGTGTTCAATTCTCGCCTCAAAGAAATGATTGAGATCCTTGTCAGCTTCTTTGATGCCCGTAGGAGCGTCGAGTTCGTAGTTGACCTCGTAAAGCAACATGAGTCGTTGCCGGTCCGTGAATATGCCGGTTTCCCATTCTGCCCGAAAGACCAATCGATGAGCATCCATGTCCCCGCCCCGGAGTGGCGCTAGTGCCGTGTTTTCCAATTCGGTCACATAGTTGTATCCGAAGACCAGATCAAGATGTCTTGGATTATTGTGTTCGCCCACCCGAAGTAGATTGAAGAGCGAGTCCAAGGGTTTATGAAGATAAGAAGTTGTGACGGCCACTTCGGCTCCAATGGCGAGATCGTAATCACGAAAATCTTGCGTAGCTTCGTGTTTCACGACCAGGCTTGGAAAGATCCAGAGAGGACTTTCCCACATCGCAGCTAAGTCATCAAATGGGTCTTCAGCCGGATCTTCCTCACCCAGTATAGCTTCGATTCCGGCAGCGCCAGGATTGGTCAACGCTCCTGCCTTCGGAGCAATATTATAGGCTAGTGAAAGGTCCAGGCCACTGATGATACTATTAAGATCATTATCATCGGAATTCACTGCGATAAAGCCCTTGCTGAATGCTGACAAGCTACCTCCGTGAAAGTTGAGCGGGCCGAGGTTCGGAAGCTGCAATGCCCCCCATTCGCGGTCCAGTCGAACGTCGAAATCGACACCAAACTCGCCCTCAGACTCATCGATTGCTTTGAAGTCGATATCAGCCTCGATTCCATCCCAAAAGCCTTGTCCCTTGAATCCAATGCTGGCCAATGAATCTGATGACTCATCTGAAGCAGATTCAGCCTCACCGGAAACGGAATCGGTCTCACCGGCGTGAATGCGAACGAATGAAATTGCGAACAGAAAAAGGGTGTATGATAGTATTTTCATTGACGCACGCATGCTAATTATTATCAGGTTTCGGCGGGAAAACAGCGTCCTTAACTATATCTTCGACGACTTGAGAGTTTTTCTTGCTAGAAGGTTTAAGCGCTTGAAATACATCGTCTTCGTCAATCCTGATGTCGAACGTTTGCATCACCCGCCGCATATTTGATGCAAACCGTTTCTTTGACCGATTCGCAGTGCCGCCGCCTGCGCCCCAACGAAGACTGTTGACCTTACTATTTAGGAAGACTTGCAAATCGTTGAATGGGTTGACGTCATCACGGGGATTATTGGAAACTCCAAAGTAAGCTCGCGAGGTGAATTTGATTTTTTCAGCTTTAGTGAAATTAGCCATATTAAGAAGGATTTACGTTATATGGTTGCGAATGAAATGGCAGGAGCATATTGCAAATCGCATAAGAGCGCGCAATGACGGTAGATAGGTTGCCCAAGCATTTTTTCGACATTCCGGAAGTTGCCCCGGCCATTCTAGTGCAAATAGAGAACTCCGAAAATAAGTTCAAGATATTTAATTGGGAAAAAGGAGGAAACTGGGAGTCGAAGCGAATGCTGACATATGCGAGAAGAAAAAGATTTCTTAATCACCCATACCCCAGAGCATGTATTCCATATAATCCTTACTGGGAATAGTCGCGATGACTTTTAACCACGGAAACAACCAAAAGAGAGTCCTCTCATTGAGAAATGATTGTGCCCTTGCAGCTTACGTAATTAGTTAGGGCTCAGTTCCTTACGGATCTCATCCCGGAACTAACTCTCCATTGTCAGGGCGAGCCAAAGGAACGCGCTTTTTCAAGCGCCCCTTGCTTATCCAACGGTTGAAGTCCGCTCCTTGGGCCTTCGCAACTTGTTGACGTTTACCGATGGTCCCGGGGCACGGCCATTCCGACTGGAAGGTTTCACCAAGCTCTCCCTGAAGATTGGGCTGAACGAGGCATCTTGCTGCTCAACGAGAAATATCGATGCCGGAACCGCGTCTCGCCCTCTCAGCTATCGGGGGGCGATTGAGATTCTGGAGGTGCTGATTCATCTGATGAACCGTGTTGGATTCGAACTCTAAGTCTAACGGCAACACGGAAAGTCGGACGAGAAAGGGACTCGACGCCTTGCGAGTCTGCTGCTCCATTCGAGGCTGAATTCTATGATTAAGCCCTTTCAGATCGCCGTGCTTCCAGGCGACGGTATCGGTGTCGAGGTAACGGCTTCGGCGGTGCAGGTTCTGGAAGCCGTGCAGGCGGTGGTGCCGGATTTACAGCTCGAGTTTCAGGAAACCCGCGTGGGGGCCGATGAGTATCTGCGAACGGGCGATCCCTTGCCAGAGGCTGCTTTCACTGCTTGCGAGAAGGCCGATGCGGTTTTGTTAGGCGCTATGGGCCTACCGGATGTACGGTGGCCTGACGGCAAGGAGATGACGCCGCAGTTAGACTTGCGTGAGCGTTTGGAACTCTACGCGGGCTTGCGGCCCATCTACCTTTACGCTGGCGAGGACTCGCCGCTTAAGGGTTACAAAACAGGCGGGATCGATTTTCTGTTAGTGAGAGAGAGTACCGAGGGATTGTTTGCCGCTAGAAAGAACGCACACCGTGATGAAGATAAGGCACAGGATACAATGACGATCTCGCGCAAGGGTGCCGAACGTGTTTGCCGGGCTGCTTTTCGTGAAGCGGGCAAGCGCCGCGGTAAGGTTACCTTGATCGATAAAGCCAACGTCCTGCCTTCGATGGTTTTCTTTCGCGAAATCTTCCGTCAAATGGCAGAGGAGTTTCCTGACATTGAGGCAGATTACACCTATGTCGATGCGGCCGCGTTGTATCTGGTGCAGCGTCCGGAATCGTTTGATGTGATGGTGACAGAGAACATGTTTGGAGACATTCTCTCCGATCTTGCCGCGGGACTTGTTGGGGGAATGGGCATGGCGCCTTCAGGAGACGTGGGCGACGACTACGCCGTCTTCCAACCGGCGCATGGTTCGGCTCCGGATATCGTGGGGAGAGGTGTGGCCAATCCGGTGGCGACGATTCTCTCGGCCGCGATGATGCTGGATTGGTTAGGCTCACCTGCCTCTCAGGAGGCTGCGAGGAAGATTCAGAAGGCTGTACGCGCAGTCTTAGGCAATCCCGAAAACCGGACTCCTGACATGGGCGGTACACTGGGAACGCAAGCGATGAGTGATGCTATCATCGCTCAACTTAATAGTTAGAAACATGAACGACATTGTGGATCTGACTCTAACCATCCGGCAGAATATGCGAGGGATTTCCTGGGAATCCGCCAACACCGTTGAGAAGGACGGCTGGAATGCACGGATGTTGCATCTCTACTCACATAGTGGCACACACATGGATGCGCCTTTTCACTTCGGTTGTGGCGACGAGACGATTGATGACCTTCCGTTGGCAGAATGCGTTCGTCCAGCGTGGGTTGTGCGGTTGACTCATCTGCAAGCAAAGGCCCTGATCACCGTAGCAGATCTTGGCATCATCGCAGAGAAATGTCAGGAAGGAGATGCCCTGCTGCTGCACACGGGCTGGAGCCGGCACGTCGATGATGCGGAGTATTATCGCAGTTCGTTCCCGCGTATCAGTGAAGAACTGGCGACGTGGTGTGTGGAGCGACAAGTGGGGATGTTAGGGGTCGAGCCGCCTTCGGTGGCCGATGTCTTCAATTTGGACGAAGTCACGCGCATTCATCACCTCTTGCTAAACGGACGCGTGGTGATCGTGGAAGGCCTGACCAATCTTGATCAATTGACTGAGGAGCGTGTGACGTTCATCGCCTTGCCGCTCAAGGTCGAGTCCGGTGACGGCGCTCCGTGCCGCGCCATCGCGCTTCAAGGGCCGCATTCTTTCAATACGTCATCATGAGTTCGCCGCCACAGGCCCTAGCAAACCTGCCCCCAGAATGGCCGGAGCCGCTTTTACCTCAGATTCGCCAGCAAGTTGTGGGGAAGGCCCAGACGATCGTGGTCCTCGATGATGATCCCACGGGCACGCAGACCGTGTACGACACGCCCGTGCTAACGGACTGGTCGGTATCGGTGTTAGTCGAAGAATTTGAGCGCCAGACGCCGCTCGTCTATATTCTAACCAACACACGTGGGTATCCGGCTACTGAAGCGAGACGGATCAATGAAGAGATCGCGCGGGCACTTTTGCAAGCTTCCCGTCAAACGAACCGAGCAGTCACAGTGATCAGCCGGAGTGATTCGACCTTGCGCGGTCATTATCCTTTGGAGACCGATGTTCTAGCGGAATCACTGAATCAGCAGGACGCTGTTTGTCTTATCATCCCTTTCTTTCTCGAGGGCGGTCGTCTCACCCTCGAAGATGTGCACTACGTAGTCGAGGGCGATCAATGGACGCCGGCCGCGCAAACGCCCTTTGCCCAAGATGCCGTCTTCGGGTTTCGCTCATCTCACCTAAAGGAATGGGTGGAAGAGAAGACCGGCAGGCGGGTCGAGGCCTCGGCTGTGTCTAGCGTCGACCTCGTGACGATCAGAGAGAAAGGGCCGGAGGGTGTGGCGTCGATTCTTACCAAGATGCCATCCGGCAGCGTCGGTGTGGTGAATGCTCTAACTATGCGCGACATAGAAGTTGTCGTAGCGGGGATTTTGTTAGCAGAGGAAACGGGAAAGCGGTTTCTCTATCGAACTGCAGCGTCTTTCGTTCGGGCGCGGGCCGGATTGGCGAAGCGTGCTTTGTTAGAAAGGCATGATATGGTGCGTGAAGACGTGGAGACCCGTGGCGGATTGGTCATTGTCGGTTCCCATGTGCCCAAGACAACGTCGCAATTAAAGTGCTTGTTAGACGCCGGCAAACTCAAAGCGATCGAGGTCAATGTGACTAGACTCATATCTGGAGCGCCCCTCGAGGAGATCGTTGCCGACATTAGGGCGACCTTGTCAGGGGGTCAGTCAGTGGTGGTCTATACCAGCCGCGAACTGATTACGGCAGCCTCCGACGAAGAGAACCTGCGCATTAGCCAGGCGGTGTCGGCGGCTTTAGTGGATTTGGTAAAGAGGCTGGATAAGGCTCCCCGTTATATCATCGCTAAGGGCGGAATCACCTCGAGCGACGTGGCGACGAAAGGCTTGAGTGTTCGCCGAGCTATTGTGTTAGGCCAAATCTTACCGGGCATCCCAGTTTGGGCGCCGGGTGAGGAAGCACGATTTCCTGGCATCCCCTATGTGGTCTTTCCCGGAAATGTGGGAGGAAATGAGGCGTTGTTAGAAGCGGTGAACAAACTGGAGGGAACGTCACCATGAAGCCGTTGCGTGGTGTTTGTGTGGGGGCTGGTTATTTCAGCCGCTTTCAATACGAAGCGTGGAATCGCATCCCAGAGGTCGAGATCGTCGGCATCTGCAACCGTTCGGTCGAGAAGGCGCAAGCCATGGCCAAGGACTTTGATATTCCCCATGTCTACGGTGTCGACGCGTTCGATGCGATGCTTGATCAGAAGAAGCCGGATTTTATCGACATCATCACACCACCCGAAACGCACCTCCATTTCTGCAAGCACGCGGCGGAGCGGGGTATCCATATCATTTGTCAAAAACCGCTCGCGCCTACCTACGAGGAAACGTTAGAGCTGGTGGAGGTCGCCAAAGCATCGTCCGGCCGCTTCATGGTGCATGAAAACTTTCGCTGGCAACCGTGGTATCGCGAGATGAAGCGGCTCCTTGATAAGGGCTTGTTAGGCAATTTCTATCATTGTGCCGTGCAATCGCGCTTGGGTGATGGGTGGGGAGAGGACGCTTATCTCGCGAGGCAGCCCTTCTTTCGTGAGTATCCGCGGCTCTATATCTTTGAAACCGGCGTGCATTTCTTGGACACCTTTCGCTATCTCTTTGGCGAGCCTACCTCGCTCTACGCGCGTATTTCTCAAAGGAATCCGGTAATCGAAGGTGAGGATTCGGCCTTGCTCGTCTGTGAATTTCCCGATGGCGGCCGCGCGGTGTTGGACGCCAATCGCTACAATGAATGCGAAACCGAAGACCCCCGCTATACCTTTGGCAAGGTTCGCATAGAGGGCAGCAAAGGGCATCTGGAATTGGATGAAGAAGGGGTCATTCGGGTGAAGTTGTTAGGCGAGAAAAGCTACCAGCACCCCTATTCTCACGAGCGCCGCGGCTTTGCTGGAGACTGCGTTTACGCCTTGCAACGTCATTTCGTTGATGCCCTGACGAACGGCACATCTTTTGAGAGCACGGCGGAAGATTATCTCAAGAGTGTGCGTCTGGTGGAGGCCGCCTACACATCGGCCCAGGCCAATCAAGTGCAACATTTCGGTGAATAAGCGGGCGGAGTCGTGACGTCGCATGGAGCGATTCAACTTCCTCAGAAACCGTTATGATCGCCAAACTCTTTACCGCCGTCGCCGCCACCTCCCTCACTTTGGCCTTATCCAGTTGCGTGGTTGCTATAGGAGCCGGCCGCCAAGCGCCGCCTACCAAAGGCCAAGAACTCCAGGATCTGAAGCGCGCTTATGATTCAGGCGCCATTTCCAATTCTGAGTATCGCGAACAACGCGCGAAAATTCTTCATGACGAGTAGTATTCACCCCATCGATCAGGAGCTTGCAGGAGCCCTTGTGATCTCGTAAACTCCTGACATGCACATCTCTGAAGTTAAGGAACACCTCAGTCAACAGCCCTTTGTGCCGTTTCGAATTCATGTTTCGGATGGCGCTTCGTCTGATGTTCCGCATCCCGAGTTTGTGCTCGTGACCAAGTGGGCGCTTCACGTCGGCCATGACAGCGATTCAGACAATCTCCCGCAACGCGTGACCCGTGTCGCGGTCGGTCATATCACGTGCATCGAGGAAATTGATTCAGGTGCCGAAGTTCGCCTGGCATCTTGAGAAAGGTTAGGCTTTGCTAAGCGGCCTATTCACGCTAACAAACGGCCTCCGTGCCGCCTAACCAATCCATCGAAGACACGCTACGCCGGATCTTCGGGTTCACCGATTTCCGCCCGCATCAGCGTGAGTTGGTAGAGGGCATCCTCCAAGGCGTGGACGTCTTCGGTGTGATGCCGACGGGTGGCGGGAAATCACTCTGTTATCAATTGCCCGCGGTGATCTCTGACGGGTGCGCCGTGGTGGTGAGTCCCTTGATCGCCCTCATGAAAGATCAGGTCGATGCCGCGCGTGCCAATGGCATTCGCGCGGCGTGCGCCAATAGCGCGGTCTCCCATCAAGAACGTCTTGAGGCCGCGCATGCTTATCGTCGAGGCGAGCTGGACCTGCTCTATCTTGCTCCGGAACGACTGGCGATGGAAGGTGTGCTAGACCGCTTGCGCGATTGCCCCTCGAAGGTGCCTGCCTTCTTTGCCATCGATGAAGCGCATTGTATTTCTGAATGGGGCCACGATTTCCGTCCCGACTATCTCGGGTTGCGGCGTTTGCGCGAGACTTTCCCTAACGTCACCATCGCCGCCTTCACCGCCACGGCGACGGAGAAAGTCGCTTCCGATATTGAGCAACGCTTAGGCTTGAATCGGCCGGTGAAAGTACGGGCCTCATTCGACCGAAAGAACCTTTTCTATGAAGTGCGGTCCAAGAAAGACTGGAAAACGCAGCTGATCGAATTTGTTAGGAAGCGCTCCGGCGAATCGGGCATCATCTACCGTACCACCCGCAAGAGCGTGGAGTCGACCGCCGCTTTGTTAGTTCAGAACGGCCTGGACGCCAAACCTTATCATGCCGGCATGGAACCTCATGAACGTACCCAGGCTCAGGAGGCTTTCATTCGTGATGATGCTTCGATCATCGTCGCCACCATCGCCTTTGGCATGGGCATTGATAAAGCGGACGTACGCTTTGTCGTGCATGGGGATCTACCAAAGAACATTGAGTCCTACTATCAAGAAACGGGCCGGGCGGGCCGCGACGGCGAGCCCTCACATTGTTTACTGCTCTACGGTGCCGGTGATGTGGTGAAACAGAAACATTTCATCGAAGAAATCGCCGATCTCCAGGAACGGCAACGAACCCTAGCATTGCTCAGAGAGATGGAGCGTTTCGCCTCCGTCCCCACTTGCCGCAGGCGGCAGTTGTTAGGCTACTTTGGCGAGAAATATGTTGAGGAGAACTGCGGCGGTTGCGATTTCTGCGCCGGCGAATTTCGTGTTGTGGACGCCACGCGCGATGCCCAAATCGTCCTATCGGCGATGGCGCGAAGCGGCGAGCGATTCGGTGCCGTGCATGTGTGCGACATCGTGACCGGCGCCAACACACAGCGAATCCGCCAGTTCGGTCACGAAACGTTGAAGACCTACGGCGTGGGCAAAGACCGGCCCAAAGCGCATTGGCGCGCGGTGCTGGAGGCGCTGATATTTGATGGTATTGTTAGAATCGAAGGCGATAACTTTGCCATACCCAAATTGACCCCGGCCGCGTGGGAAGTGATGAAAGGGAAGCGGACCTTCTCTCGGCAGGAAGACACGCGAGCAGAACCAGGAAGAGCGAGACGCCAAGACATGGAGGGTGTGCCCTTTCACGACGGTCTCTTTGAGCACTTGCGGACCTTTCGCAAGAAACTCGCAGACGAACAAGCCGTACCGCCCTATGTCGTCTTTGCCGACAAAACATTGAAACAAATGGCCGCGCACATGCCTGAATCACAACGGGAAATGATGGCTTTGCATGGGATCGGCGCGCACAAGTTCGAGACCTACGGTAAAGCCTTTCTACACGCCATCGCCGAATATCTAGCAGAACACCCGGAAGCCAACGAACAGAAAGTGGCTATCGAGGCACCGCCCCTGCCGCCGCCGAAGCCCAAGATCAAACAGCCCCTAAGCGATACTGTGCTGGAAACCTTCGCCCTGGTTCAGAAAGGTCTGTCCTTAGACGCCATCGCTGAGAAACGTCAGTTGAAACTCACAACGATCGAATCCCACGTCGCCCGATTGATCGAGGAAGGCAAAGAGCTCGACTGGCGGCGGTTCGTCCCGGAAGACGTGGAGCGCGTTGTGCGGGAACTCTTGCAGAAGCACGGCTCCCTAGCGTTAAAACCAATCGTCGAAGGATCCAACGGCATGGCAGACTATGGTCAAGCACGCATCATTCGAGCGGTAATGGCATGGGAAGAGGAATCCTGAGGAAATGTGGCCAAGTCTTAGATAGTGTCATCTAAGTTTCCGATTGACGACTGTGAAACGCCTGCGTAGCCTTTCTGCGTGGATGTTTTATTGATGTGCTATGAGCAGAGAACAATCGAAGGGATTACTGGATACTATCGACGAGCTGACCGACGTGGTTGGGAAACAACTCGCGCGCCACAAAGGAACTCATGCTTGGAAAGAGTGGGCAAGGAATCAGGCAATACAGAGAAAGCTCTTGATGTCTATTCATCAACGGCTTGCCTTGATTCGCAGTGCGATCATATCGCAGAGATAGATCCTAGCGTGGAGTCGCGGCTAATGAGCGCCCTAAAGCTGAAATGTCTCACGGAGAATGAGGCCAATGTATGGGATCTCGCAGATTCATTAAAGGAAGTGCTTCCTTTGATAGCAGATGATTCGTTGCTCTATCAGCTTCTCCTCAAAGAGAAGGGACGGGACCCAAACAAGGTTCTTCCAATTTTGAAAGAAGACCTCACAAAACTGCTCGGCGGTTTCGATCTTGGGCAAAGAACCTTCAAAGACGGGAGCAAGCAGGAAGCGGTCGACCGGCTTTCCCAGATTTATGCCGCCCGCAGTGATTTTAGCAGACATGTCAGGGCAAGAAGTTCCACCAAGGCGCGATATCTGGGATTCGCAACAATAACCTTATTTCTCCTTCTCGTACTTCTCGGATTTGTATCTTCCTATACCCACGGGGCCTTTTTTGATTGGAAGCATTTGGGAGCTATTGTCTTTGCAGGTGGAGTCGGTGCTTCACTTAGCCGCGCCCTCAAGCTGCGTTCAATAAGCCAGATTACAGAACTGCGCGGAGTCGTTTCGACCTTGGGTCCACAAATCTTGATTGGCGGTACGATTGCTGTCGTCGTCTGCCTAATCTTGCGTAGCGAGATTATTACCATTAAGGGCATAGAATTCACCAATGGACTCTTTCATAACTTCATTATTGTGAGCTTTCTTAGTGGATTCTCAGAACCCTTTGCTCTGGGCATTATCGATAAGGTAGCGGGCCTTGGTGAGAACGGCCGCGACGATAGTCAAAACACCGCAGCGGCCCCTCCTAGTGCGACTTCATCTTCTACAGAGTCTTAGTTCACTCCTTAACCCCGTAGGTCTCTTCCGGAGACCACAGTCCCTGATCATTTGGAAGGAAACTGATCATTACCATTGATTTGTTAGCTTAGGTGGATCTGACACCGTTACGATAAAATCATCTCGGCGAGGGTTCTCACTATCAAGTTTACCATGGAGCGTTCTGCTGTTCCTCCAAGATCCACCTTAGCCGGCGCCGCCATTCCGCATCGGGTAATGAGGCTAACCAACGTTCCGACTCCTCTCGAGACATGCGATCGAGTTGATAGGTGATGGCGTTCGCCCATTCGCGTTCGCTTTTGAAAGAGGATTCCGTCGTCAGCGTTTGGTAAGCGTAATCGAGATCCACTCTGGCCACGGCGTTTGCCATTGATTTGATAGAAGATTTCTTTACAAGATCCTGGTCTGGAGCTTGGGGGGTGGCTTGTGATTTCCAAATTTCGTAGGCGGCAACGGGATCCTTTTGAGTGACGGCATGTCGGATGCCCAACATTGCCTCAGACCATCTCAAAGGTGACTGAATTTTGGGCAACAAGGAGACAGCGCGGTCTCTGTCAAATTGCGCTAGGATAGGAAGCGTGTGCTCAAGAAAGATCGAAAGTTCGTCTCCTTCGAGATGCTCCAATGCCCACGACGTGGTGAGATTTGGGTTGGAAGATGCGATCATTGTGGCGAATTTCTGTTTGTCATTGGAGGCATTCTCGCCTTGAAGATTTGCCAAATAATCTAGTGCTAGGGGTAAATCTCGTCTCGATACTTGTCGGAGAATCGTGCTAAGGTAGGAACTTCTCGTTGCTTCGGTAATCTCAAACTGATCGATAAGCTCGATTGCTTCTTGTGGCGACTGCCTCATCAATTGGAGTCCCCATCCTTCCAATAGACGTCCTTGGTTCCATTCGGAAGAAAGTTCAGCTAGGCGGGCTTTAAGAAAGTCGAGACCGCGTCCGTGCCATTGTTGTGTGAGGGTACGCCACACATCTGGATCGGCTGTGTCTTGTTTGAGAATCAAGCACCAAGCCGCATCCTGATCACGTTTGGCCATCCCCACCAGGATTGAATCGGATAGACTGGTTTCGTCTTCTGTTTCGAACAGAGTATTGAAGTTAGGCGGCATCCACTTTTCGAACAACAGCGAATGGAAACCCTCCGTGATACTGGCATCGTGTCTTCTAAGTTGATCAAATAATGCCTGAGGTGCTTTTTCGGCGAGAATGGCGGTTGTTCCCGCGAGTAGTAGTGATGCCGTCAGCGAGTCCTCGTCCGGCAGAGTTAGGATTTCATCGATCACGTGAGCGAGTTGATCTGAATTAAGCAAACGAAGATGATCCAGTGCCAAGAGCAACTCAGTGGTGCCGCTACACTGCAAGGTATTGCGGACCATCGTCAGGACGTTGGTGGGCAACGAGCCTTCCTGCTCAGGCGAGCGCACTACTAGATCACCTAGCACTGAGGTATTCGCGTCGACGATGCGTGTCGGTTCTACGATCTCGGATTCTGGATGCCCGAGCAGAAACCAACCAGTCCCATAGCCGCAACCTATCATTAGCATACACAAGCCTAACGTTCTCATGGTCGTGCCTCAGGGGATAGGCCAAGGGCATCGGCGATGCGTTGCCTTTGGTTGCGGGACAACCCTGTGATTTCTGCCAAGACGCGGTGAGCTTCCAACGGATCTAGTCTTGCCCAGGTTCTGACAATCCGGGCCGATTCCCATTCGCGCAGTGATGGATCACCGATCGACGCGGTCCACGCCAATGCTATTTCGGGATCCCACGCTTTCGTCTCCGTAGCCAGCCTGACAATCGCCCTGTCTTTGCCCTGGCTCTCCGGCAGATTGGCGATCCAATGGGACGTTGCATGCGGGTCTTCCCTACTCCAAATCTGAGCGATCCGATCTACCACCCACGCCTCCTGGTCATAGAAAGATTCGGGTTGTTCGCCTAACCAAGCAATCGCATCGGAAGGAAAGCGACTCATCTGATCAGCGGTCCACGCCGTCCATTTCTGTCGCAATCGAGGGCTCTCAATCTCGGTTAGCGTATTTTGGCGCTCCCTAACATTGCGATGTTTTTGAAACGAAAGGTACATCTCGAATTCTTCGCGCAGTTCAGAGCCAGCCGGCATTTTATCGAGTTTCTCTTGCGCGTCTTCTTTCAACGATTGGGCGATGTTCTCAAATGCGGAGAAGCGTTTTCTCGAATCGTCAATCTTGGAGAGAGCCGTGATTCGCTCCTCAAAGGTGCGGCCTTTCTTTTCTCTGGCCGTTTGATAGGCCAATTGTGGCTCGATCCATTCACGCTGATCAGCCGACAAAGTCGCCATCCAATCCGAAGCGGCCTCTTTGTCGGCGTCAATCCATTGATTGATGATGTGAGCTAAACCTGCCCGAGATATGAGATCCATCGGCATTTCTTTAAAATAATCAGCTAGAATTCTAGGGTACTTGTGAGAGGCTTCCAAAAGCTTGGAATACAATCGGGGGTCTATCGATGTCGTCATCTCATTCAACCAGCCGACGGCTTCATTAGGATCCCTTTCCAATTTGGAAATGAAGCGATCACCTATCAAGGCGCTCCTGGCGTCACTTTCCGGCAAACCATTCATCAGGTCCTCAATCTGGCGCGTGTATGAGGCTGAGAATTCAAGAGGATTGAGGAACCAGAGTGCATCACTCAGCTCGTGAACAGGAAGCTTGCCCAGTACCCTCATCATCGCACGGGGATCATTCTCTCTAACCCGTTCCAACAGTCCGAGAACCGCCTCTCTTCGCCATGAGTCAGGAATGACGTCTAACATAGTGATGGCCTTGTTGGCATCTTGCTCCGCGAGAACGAGAAATAACGATCTAGCATAGTGGTCTCTGCTGATGCCCTTAGGTAGATATTTTAAAACTTCAATCGCTTTGATAGGATTCTCATGGACGACCAGTTCAACCAAATCCCGCATCGATCCGCTTTCGGCGCCTCCAGTTTGCAAAGCGCTGATTCGTCCAGCAATCAATTCGCCCGATTCATTTTCTATCATAACACTCAAAACAATCCTGATCGCAAGTTCAAGATTCCTTTCCTCAAGTGCGAGTGTCCAAGCGAGTTCGGCGTCGAGTTCAGCCAACCGGCTGTAGGCCAAGATCTTTAAGAAACTGCTTTGATGAAGATTCTCCGTGCTCATGAAGGGATGAGTGGCCTCTATCAACGCCGCCAATTCACTAGCTTCAGCTTCAAGAAGCTTTTGAAAAACGGAGCTTCTTGACAATGAGTGATGCACTTCCTCAAGCACACGAAACTGTTCGCTCAGCGAACCGGTTACAGACCGTTCGTCTTGAAGATCGATCTTTCCAGGAACGGATCGCTCAAGCGAAGCATCGACTGACGAAGGCATCGCGACTCGCCGGGCCATCGATCCACCCACCAGGCCAAGCAGGAGGCTGGCGATGGGCAGACAGAGTAACAAACGGCGCTTCATCTGTATGGATCCTAACGGAATGACGCGAGCAAATCAAGTCGTTGATCCTCGCTCCTAGGTCCAAGGCCAGGAATGCATGGGCGCTTGAGAAAAGGCACCTTCCTTGGAAGCAGGATCACCATGGAGCGTTCCGCTGTTCCTCCAAGATCCACCTTAGCCGGCGCTGCCATTCCGCATCGGGTAATGAGGCTAACCAACGTTCCGACTCCTCTCGAGACATGCGATCGAGTTGATAGGTGATGGCGTTCGCCCATTCGCGTTCGCTTCTGAAAGAGGATTCCGTCGTCAGCGTTTGGTAAGCGTAATCGAGATCCACTCTGGCCACGGCATATCTCGTTGACTTTAGATGGTCCACTCTCTGAAGATCCGGGTTGGGTGCCTGTGGGGTAGCGTGCTCGACCCAGAATTCGTAGGCCGCAATCGGATCTTTTTGAGAAATGACGTTCAGTACGCCTAACATTGCATTCGACCATTCCCGAGGCGAATCGACCATAGGAAGCAAAGAGACCGCCCGTTCCGAATCGGTACGGGCTAACTCTCGCAGCGTGCGTTCCAAGAATATTGTTAGGTGATTACCCTCGAGATGCTCCACCGCCCAGGACGTCGTGAGACCAGGGTCAATATGAGCGATTCTGGTTGCGAACCCCATCTTTTGATTGTCGTTCTCAAACTCAAAACGTTCGAGATGATCAAGTACTGCGGGCACGTCTTGCTCAGCAACAGAGAAAAGAATGGCACTCAGATAATCGCGCCGAATCTCATCCGAAACTTCAAAATGCTCGAGAAGTTGGAGCGCTTCTTGCGGCGATTCTTTAACTAATTGGAGTCCCCAAGCGTTCAGTAGAGGTCCCTTGCTCCAACTAGACGGAAGTTGAGCAAGGCGCTCTTCAAGAAAGGCGAGACCTCGATCCTGCCATTGTTGCGCGAGCGCGAACCACACTCTGGGACCTGCCGCGCCGTGTTCTAGGAGATGACGCCACGCTACGTCAGGGTCGCGCTTGACAATTCCTAACAGAATTGCTTCAGCCGCATCGGATTCCCCGTGACCATCGAGAAAAGCGTCCAATTCCGGCGGTGACCATTGTTCGAACACCAGGGGCACGAACATCTTCATTGGGTAATCCGAATCCTGCGTCAGCTCAAATAACACTTGGGGATCCTTCTCCGCGAGGATTGCGGCTGCTCCTGTGCGGAGGACGCTTGCGTGAACCGATCCATCATACGCCAGCGGCGACACTTCGTCGATCACCTGCACGAGCTGCCGGCTTCCCAATCTTCGTAAATAATCCATGGCCAAGATAAGACTGGTGGCATCGACAGAGTGATAGGCTTTTCGAATAAACGTTTGAGCGGTATCATTGATGGACAGCGAGCCGTTTGAGTCCGTGGATTGCCCGTTGAGGTCGCCTAGCACTGAGGTGTTGGTGGTGAGGACGAAAGTCTGAATGGATTTCTCACGGCCCTCTTGGCGTGGCTGCAGAAACTGCCCCAGCCCAAAGCCCATCAGAAAAAGGGTGATTGACGAAATAACTAACATTTTCATGGCCTGACATCAATGGTTAGTCCCGCCTGCAACGCGAGCTGTTGCTTCTCTTCCGTAGTGAAGCCGGATATCTCTGCGAGTACGCGATTTGCGTGAGAAGGATCTAGTTTCGCCCACGTGTTGAGAATAAGGGTCGATTCTCGCCCGCGCACTGACGGATCAGAAATGGTTGCGGTCCATGCTAGAGCCGTTTCAGGATCCCAAGCCCTGGTACTAGCAGCCAGCCGGGCAATCGCCTGATCCTTGCCCGCGCTCTCAGGCAGATTGGCGATCCATTGGGAAGCCGCGTGCGGATCTTCGGTGGCCCACTCTGATGCGATCCTATCAACTACCCAGGATTCATTCTCGTAAAAATCGTGAGGCTGATCGCCTAACCAGGAGGCCGTGGCACTCGGGTCTTGGAGCATTTGATCCGCTGTCCATGCTGCCCACTTCTGTTGCAGTTGAAGATCGTCGATTTCTGCTAGTCGATCCTTGTTCGCTTGGAAATTGCGCGAACTTCGAAAGGTGAGGTAAAGCTCAAGTTCTTCGCGAAGCCCGTCGTTGATATCGATCTCGTTGAGTTTCTCTTCATTGCCCTCAAGAAAGCGGCCGACCTGCCGCAATGCCGTGATTCGTTGCCTGGAATCATTGATCCTGGTCAGAGCAGTGATCCGATCTTCAGCGGTATGATCGGAGGAATCAACAGCGATTTGATAGGCTCGCTGTTGATCAAGCCATTGGCGCTTCTCTTCAGAAATGGTAGCCATCCAATCAGTCGCAGCGTCTTTGTCAGTGGCCAGCCACTGATTCACCGCAGACGCTAGGCCTACTTGAATTGTTTGATCCCTCGGCATTCCATTAAAGAACTTCGCCACGGCTTCAGGATGCTCCTTGGAAATGGATATGAGGCGTTGAAACAAGCGCTTGTCTAGCGAGGTGATCCGCTCGCTCATCCATGCGACGGCCTCATGGGCATTCGCTTGTAACTTTGAAGCGACCAGATCTCCAGTCAACGAACTCTTGGCGTGACCGTGGGGAAGTCTCTCCATGAGGTCAAACACCGCGCGTTCCTGTGCTGCCGTTAGATCAGAGAACGAGAGAAACTGGAGAGCCTCGTCCTGTTCCTCTGCGGAAAGATTGGTCAGGAGATCGATGGCAACCAGAGGCTCACTGTCTATCAAAACACTTAGAGCTCCTCCGATCGCTTCGCTTCGCCAAGCGGGAGGGATGGTTTCCAGTGTCGCGATTGCTTTGCCGGCATCTTGTTCCGTTAGGGTGATGAAGAGCGATTTGGCGTGCGCACTGCTGTCGATCCGATCGGGAAGATGTTTCAGAATCTCGATCGTTTTGACAGGGTTTGTTTCAATGCCGCGCTCGATGAAATCTGCCAATTGCCTACCTGGTCGCCCGCCTTCCGGTAGAGTGCTCATTCGCTCAGCAATGAAAGGAGTCGCCTCGCGTTGCAGCATGTAATCGAAAACGAGCGCCAACGCGTTCTCAACGCCCGGTTCCTCCAGAGCAAGCGTCCAAGCAGCCTCGGCATCGAGTTCTGTCAATCGCGCAAAGGCTAGTATGCTTATAAGACTACCTCGTTGATAGCGTTCATCTGCGAAAGCTGGTTGCGTGGACTCGATCAGATCAATCAAATCACTCGCATCAGCGTCGAGCAGCGTCGTAAAAATCGAGCTTTCTGTCAGCGAATGCTGCCGAACACCAAGCGAGTGGAATGCTTCTGGTAAGGTGCCTGTCTCCAGCTCGGCTGACTTTGGGTTTGCCATCTCTGCAATGGATGGTTCCGCAGGAACAACATCGGTGTGCGAACGCGCCACCGGTCTTTGAACCATCAGTCCACCCACCACGCCAAGGAGGAGGCTGGCCATGGGCAAACAGATCAACAAACGGCGCTTCATCCGCATGGATCCTAACGGAATAACGCGAGCAAATCAAGTCGTTGATCCTCGTTTACCGTCTACTTTTCGAAGATCAGCCGCACTGTTTCTTCCGCTTCGATGGGTATGACGCAGACGCCTAGGTCGTTTGGTTTGACGACGATGGGCTCCGCCGTGCCGCGGGCAACGCCAAGAGGTTTGCCGTGCCGGAGCTGGAAGGCCTCTCCCTGCAGACTCGTCACGTAACTCTCTAGCAGAGCGCCCTCAGCCCAGACAACGGCCACTTCATGTGAAGGCGTCAGAAGCCCGACGGCGCTCCCGTCTGACCAGGCTTTGGGCAGCGCGGGAAGCAGCGCGGTGACGCCGTTATCCTCTCGGATCAGCATTTCGGTTAGCCCGCCAATCATTCCGAAGTTTCCGCTCAGATCCTGATGGCGGCAGAGAAGGTTGGCGTTCAGATTGGTCTGTAAGAGCATCCGCATCTGCGCAAGCGCCTCGTCACCTTTCTTGGCTCGAGCCGCCTGGATCATGGCCCTCGCTTGGTGGGCGGGTAACGTGGGCGGACCGCCTAGCTTGATCTCAGCGGACATATTGATGGGGACTTTCTCCGGGAGACAAGCCTGGAGCTGTGAATAGGCATTACCCAAATAACTAAGCGGAAGCGTGCCGCCGGGATCGTGTGTGTTGGTCACCGGCTCCTTGGGAGGAAAGTACCAGATCCCGCGTCGATGCGCCGGCGTGGGGCTTTTCTCTCGGGAGGAGGCGATCATGAGATAGCGGCCGTATTGAAAAAGCAGCTCTTCAAATCCGGGATCGTGATCCGGCTGGGATTGATACTCCTCTAAGCGGCGATTCGTCACGAGCTGAGTCTTGGCGCCGCCTTCCAAGGTGAGATACATGGCATGAAAAAGCGTCTGATAGTCAGGGAGATGACGTTGATGAATGGTAATGGCGTCATCATGGGTCAGGCCATTGAGATGTTTGTCAGGAGAAAAACCGTCTCCAGCGGTTGTTAGGAAGAACGTTAGTTCACTGGCACCTTCAATGTGGAGTTGATCGTTCTCATAACGTGCCTCGCCATCGTTCAGCCGGATGTCCATGGCTATACGTACCTTCTGTTTGGCATCTATTAGAAAGAACCGTTGTTTCTCAAGGTCAAACGCCGGCCTGGCTTCGGGCAGCGTCGTCTTCCAAGAAAAGATGTGATTGATAGACTTCTTACGCCGCGCGCGAAAGCGTCCGACGAACAAACGATCGGGGTAAGAAGCGAAATACTCCCTCCGATAACGCACTGGGCCGTGCCGATAACCGATTTCGACGACCCCCGTTTGCAAATCCAGCCGTCTCATAAAGGTACGCGCCTCATCCTCACGATGCGGTGTGGCGATCACCAATTCGCCGAGCGGCAAGAGTTGGTCTTGGGCATTCCTTAACAATGGATCCGTTAGCTGAATTCTATCGGAAGTTACCCCTCCCAGCACCAAGGCACCAAAGTAACCATTCCCTAAAGGCAGGCCATCCGTGGCCGCCGCCACTGCCGGTTTGGTGTAAGTGAGATCAAGCTGATGATTTGGGTGCGCGCCCAAATAGCTCACGCAAAGCCAAAGACTAACAAGAAACCGACGGAAAAGCATGTCGTTTGAAACCCAAGCGCAGCCCGCTTGCTTCGCAAGAATATCCTGTGTTAAGACCTTTTCATGTTTCGCCGACTGTTCCCCTTCTTCATGGTGGCCCTCATCATGCCGCTATCTCATGCCCAGAAACCCAAGCCGTTGGCGCCGATCGAGGATGTGCCGGGCTTGCCGCGCGTGCTGCTGATTGGCGATTCCATTTCGGTTGGCTACACGCTCGCGGTCCGCGAAGCCTTGGCGGGGATCGCCAACGTGCACCGTCCGCCCGAGAATTGCGGACCGACCTTGCGCGGCCTAACCAATCTCGATGCCTGGTTAGGGGAGAAACCTTGGGATGTGATCCATTTCAACTGGGGCCTTCATGATCTCAAATACATTGCTAAGGATTCGGAAACGCGTCACCAAGGGAAGCTGACCCCTGTGGAAGAGGGCGAGCAGATGGTTCCGTTAGACGAGTATCGCCAGAATCTCGAACAATTGGTGGAGCGATTGCGCAAGACCGGGGCTTCGCTGATTTGGCGCAATACCACGCCCGTGCCCAAGGGAGCGAAAGGGAGAGTTCCCGGTGATGCCGTGAAGTACAACGAAGTAGCGGCAACAATCATGCGGACCCATAGCATTCCCACCGACGATCTCCACACTTTCGCCAAAGAGCGCCTATCGAAGATCCAGCGGAAAGCCGATGTCCACTTCACCCCGGATGGATCCACGGCCCTAGCGGGGCAAGTGAGCCGCGCCATCTTCACCGCTCTCCCGTTGGACGCGCAGATTCAAACGGTATC
Source organism: Verrucomicrobiales bacterium (assembly GCA_965224685.1). Classification (GTDB taxonomy): domain Bacteria; phylum Verrucomicrobiota; class Verrucomicrobiia; order Verrucomicrobiales; family DEV007; genus CBDDAB01. The sequence continues at coordinate 918,781 of CBDDAB010000016.1, forward strand.
CAAACGATTGCCGGCCATCGATGCCTTGAGCGCCAGCGAAACGTTGCCGGATCCTTTGGTGAATCCCAATGGGGAACGGCTAACGAATCCTCATGATTGGCCCGAGCAACGAGCCTATTTGAAGGAAATACTCGCACATTACGAGTACGGCCATGCACCAGCGCCGCCTAACCAAATCAAGTTTCAGCGCATTCGTGAGGATCAATTGGCCCTAAACGGACAGGCGACAAAGAAAGAGATTCGCATCCACTACGGTCCGGACGAGACACCACCTTTGGATCTGCTGGTTTACACGCCTAATGATCGAACGGGACCTGTGCCCATCATACTCGGGCTCAACTTTCGCGGCAATCATGCCACGACGGCTGATCCAGAAGTCACGCTGGCCACAGGTTGGATTCCGGAAGATGAAGGCGTCGTGGATCATCGCGCAACGCCTGCGAGCCGGGGAACGCTGGCTCGACGGTGGCCCTATGAAGAGGTGATCGCCCGCGGTTACGCCGTGGCCACCGTCTATCATGGCGACATGGATCCGGATAAAAATGATTCAAGTGGCGGCATCCAATCTCATCTAACTGGAAAGCTAAGCGAAGACTCCAAACCGCATCAATGGGCATCGCTCCGCGCTTGGGCCTACGGGCTCTCTCGAGCCGCGGATTATTTGGTGCAAGATCCTGACATCGATCCTGCCCGGATCGCTGTGATGGGACACTCACGCAACGGCAAGACAGCGCTGGTTGCCGGCGCTTTCGACGAGCGGTTCGCGCTGATCATTAGCAATCAGTCAGGGTGCGGCGGTGCCGCGCTTTCCCGCCCCGCGCGCGGCGAGACGGTGACGAGAATCAACACGAGTTTTCCACATTGGTTTAATGGTGCCTTCAAACACTTCAATGATCGCGAAGCATTCTTACCTTTTGACCAGCATACCTTGATCGCGGCCTGCGCCCCGAGACCCGTGCTCATTTGCAGCGCCACGGGTGACACCTGGGCCGATCCCCAAGGGGAGTTCGAAGCTGCGAAGGCGGCCGGCGCCGTATACGAATGGTTAGGCAAAGGAACGCTGGCGGCTGAATCTCTTCCTGAAGAGAACACGCTCATTGATAGTGTCGTCGGCTATCACATTCGGCCTGGAAAACACAGCGTGGGCAGCGTTGATTGGAAAGTTTTCGTGGATTTCGCGGAGAAGCATTGGCGGTAAAGAATGCGTTCTGCGACAAATGAAGAATTCGCCACGTTGGCGAATCGCTCCGGTATCTCGCGGGCGCGGGCACTTGAGATATGGGAGTTGCTGGCGTCTGCATATGGCGAAACGACGCGCCACTATCACACGCTTGAACATCTGGAGATGATGCTCAGCCACCTTTCCGATGGAACGGAGGGGGCGGACGATGTGGCCTGGGCGATCTGGTTTCATGACGTGGTTTACGATCCGCGCTCATCGACTAACGAAGACGATAGTGTCACGTTGATGGTAAAACATCTAGGACACGTGCTCGCTTTGAAACGAGTGCGGTCGATTCAGAAGCTCATTGAAGCCACGGATCCTCGCAGAGTGGCAGAGCCGAACGCATCGGACAAAGAAAAGCTCATTCGTGATCTCGACTTGCTAATCCTTGGTGCCGCCACCAAAGAATACGAGAGTTATACGACGGCTATTCGCAGAGAATACGCCTTCGTCCCTGATGCCGATTACAGAAAGGGGCGGGAGGAGGTGATGAATCGATTCTTGGATCGTCCGTACATCTATCTCACGGATCGATTCGCAAAGCTTGAGCGGCAGGCCCGCGAGAATATTCAGAATGAAATTGCCCAACTTAGGAACGTTCCCGCTGCGGGTTATCCGCCCAGCCACTCGCAATGAGTAAGGTGGTGGGGACGATGGCGGAAAGCCAGAGAATGGGCGCGTAGTTCCCCGTCCAGTGCAGTGATAGACTAAAGGCGAGTGGACCGATGCCGCTGGCGATGACGGTACATGCCATGCTGACGCCACTGATGGCCCCTAACCACTGGCGGCCGAAGAAGCGTGGCCACACGATGCCGGTCAACGATGCGTAGAAGCCGCCGGCCATGCCGTTACCGATGACGAAACAGGCCGCGCCCCACGAGGTGCCAAGGTAGATGGTGCCGAGTACGCCTAACAAAGTGGCGGCGTTCATCAGCATGAGATGATGCTTGAGACGGGTGCGCGGACTGGTCCAGCCGCTAACCATATTCGTAAGCACGCTAATGAAGGCCATGGGGACAAAGAAGCTGATCACCTCACTGCGAATCCGGCCGGCGTGATCCCCGATCGAAACGATGTGAAACGTAAAGGCGGTGTGATTAAAGGCGACGAAGAGGAAAGTGAGGTTAAACGCCCAGAAGGCCCACGTTCGCAGGGCCTCACTTCGCTGGTAGTCTCGATGAATAATGGAATCCGCGTGCGCCTGGCGTATTTTACCCGCGGCACCGGGGCCGTCCATGGTCAGACCGCATTCTTCCGGATTGTCGCGGAAGAGCAGCCAGCCGATTCCTCCCATGACAACGATGGTCGTAACGCCTAACCAAAGCCAGGCGCCGCTCCATCCGAATTGTTCAATAAGAAAGTCTAACACTCTGGGAGCGATCGAGAACGAGAAGGAGGTCACAATACCGCTGACGGCCAAGGCGGTGCCACGATGGAAATCGAACCATTTGCCGATCGCGTTTCGGCTCGTCATGGTCATCACTCCTTGCGCGGCAGCGCGGACGAGGTAGAAACCAATGAGAATGATGACAAAAGCGAGGGCTAACTTGGAGAGCCACGGAATGGTAGTGGTCGCCCATTCTAACAATCGCTTGGTCTGGCTGAGGTAGACGAGAATCAAGCCCGTTGCCAGAGAAGAATAAACAATCATCCTTCTCGCACCGAGTTGGTCAAAAAGCGTTCCCAACTTGGGGAGTGTGAGCCCGCTTAGCACGGTTCCAATGCAATAAGCCGCGCTGAGTTGTACACGTGTGAGACCAAGTTCCCGCATGAGGATATCTGTGAAGACACTGAAGCCCATGGTCTGACCGGGAATGCTGAAAACGATACCTAGCGTGCCGACCATGACGATGACCCATCCGTAGAATACAGGAAACCGGTTGGGCGCGAACGGGATTTCCGGCTTCCAGAGCCGGTTCATCGATAGCGCAAACGCATTGTTAGGGCGTGAAGTATCCTCATGGGGGTATCCAACGGGAATTACTTGCCAGTGCAACTTGAATTCTGCAGCGTCTTCATCATGCAAGTTTCCCTAACTGATCCCAATCGGCGCCGGTTTCTTTCTACCGGTTTCCTGGCGTCCACGGCCACGCTCCTGCCTTCTCTGACCCGGGCCGACCATCATGAGAAGAAACTTGGATACGCCTTGGTGGGTCTGGGAGGATTGAGCACCAATCAGATCGCACCCGCCTTGCAGATAACGAAACACTGCCGGCTGGCGGGCGTGGTGACCGGAACGCCGGCCAAGGAGAAAGTCTGGGCGGAGAAATACGGCATTCCCGAAAAGAACATCTACAACTATCAAAACTACGATGAGATCGCCGATAATCCAGACATTGATGTGATCTATGTGGTACTTCCGAATTCCATGCATGCGGAATACACCATCCGCGCGGCGAAGGCTGGGAAACACGTGCTCTGTGAGAAACCCATGGCCAACTCGGTGAAAGATTGTGAGGAAATGATCGCTGCTTGCCGCGAGGCCAAACGAAAGTTGGCCATCGGTTACCGCTGCCATTTCGAGCCGCACAACTTGGAGTGCATGCGTTTGGCCAAGGAGAAAACCTTTGGTGATCTCAAGATGATCGATGCCGGATTCGGCTTTAAGATTGGCAATCCGGATCAATGGCGGCTCAAACACGATCTCGCCGGTGGCGGCGCGCTCATGGACGTGGGAATCTATGCCTTGCAGGCATGCCGTTACCTCACAGGAGAGGAACCAAACATGATTTCGGCGACGGAAACCAAGACCGATCCAGTGAAATTCAAGGAAGTCGATGAAACGATCGTCTGGTCGATGACCTTTCCCAGTGGCGTGATCGCGCATTGCAGTACGACCTACAATTTCCGCGGCGTGAACCGTTATAAGGCGCTTGCTAGTGACGGCTGGTTTGGCCTCGAGCCTGCTTATAGCTATGGCGGGATCAAGGGGGCCACGAGCAAAGGCGAGATCAAATTCGACCAGATTGATCAGTTTGCAGCAGAGATGGATGACTTCGCACTCTGCATCAAAGAAGATCGTGAAAGTCGTGTCGCTGGTGAAGAAGGCCTTAGAGATTTGCGAGCAATCGAGGCCATTTACGAATCGATCGAAACTGGGAAACACGTGCGACTCAGCTGACGGTGAATGACTTATAAAAAACGCCAATATAGTGCGTAACGTTGCCCCGCACATTCTGTTGTAAGGGGCGTGAATTCATCGATAACCGCCACCGCAACGATTCCTGATGCGGCCCGGAGCGCCATCGCCCAGCTGAGCGATCCTTGCGAAAGTGCCAGGTGGGGTGATGAACAGCCAGCGGCGCAAACGCTGGCCGAACAGGTGCATTCGGAAGGTCCCTTGTCTCCTAGAGAAGCGATCTCGAACACCTTGGCAGTGGCGCGTGAAATGGCGGCCGCACCCAAACAAGGAGTCAGGCACCGCGATATCAATCCTAGCAACATCCTCATAGAGCATGCAGGAGGTGTGAAGGTGCACGATTGTGATTGGGCCGGCCTTAAGTCTGGGGACTATCTGGCACCGGAACAGGTGGCGAACCCAGCCACGGCGGATCATCGCGCCAGTATCTACAGTCTGGGGTGTACTTTTTATTTCATGCTCACCGGCCAGACGCCGATCCCAGGAGAAGCGTTCGCTCACGACGCGCCGCCTATTTCGAGACTAGCGAAATTGCCACACGGCAGAGCGATTGACCAACTCCTTCAGCGAATGCTGGCCAAGATGCCGGCGCAACGATTGCAATCGATGAGGGAAGTCATTGAAGAGCTTGAACTGTGTCTGGAGCGTTTGCGTAAACGGCAGAAAGCACGAAGACGTCTGTGGCTCGGCGGCGCTGGTTTTCTCGGCGTGTTTTTAACATTGAGTTTGTTAGGACAATGGTTGAAGTCGAACACACTTGAAGCACAAGTCGATGCGGCCTTTGCCAGGATGGAAGCACTGAATCCTGGATACGATCGATCCCGGACATTGATCAAGTTTGATGGACCATCGGTGAAAGTGGATTTCTCCCGCGATCCGGCGGTGGTCAATCTCGATCCCCTCATTTCGCTTCCTATCGTTGATCTCAACTGCGAGGCGACTTCCATCAAGGACCTAAACGCCATCGGACGCATGGGATCCTTGCGCCGGCTCCTATGTGGTGAGACGACGATTCGCGATCTCGCGCCGCTTCGGGGAAAGGATTTTGACGTGCTCTATTTCACCGGCACGCAAGTGACCGATCTCTCTCCTCTAGCAGGTAGCCAGATCCTCGAGCTCGGCATTGCGGAAGGCGTCGCAGATCTCGCGCCTCTCGCAGGCATGCCGATTCAAGTGTTGCTTTGTGAGGGTGCGCGCGACATTACGGATCTAACCCCGCTCCAGGATAGTCCTCTAACGGATCTCTGGATGCGCAAACTTTCGAAGATTGAGGACATCCGCCCGCTGGGGAAACTGCCCTTGCTGCACCTCCGGATAGACTTTGAAGAAGCCCGCGATGCGACGGTCCTCAGGACGATTCCCAGCCTAACCACCATCAACTGCCAGCCGGCGTCCATGTTCCTGGCAAAGGCAAATTTGTCAGAACGGTGTTTGGCTCAGCAGTGGTGAAGCACCTGGAGGCTGCCGATCCTTTAGGATCCGGCCCAGCCGTAGACACGCCCTACGGCGTCGCCGTCTTCCGTTTCTTTGGCTCTGGCTTGGGAATATCCCATGCGGTAAGCCATTCTTGAGCGCTTTTTTCGAAGCCAAGTTCTAACACGCGTCTCTCAAGGTCCGGAAGGTGGCCGGCGCCAAAGAACACGCCGATCTTCTTGTCGCCCTCTTCAAGTTGTTCTGTGAGAATCTTGATGACTTGTTTGTTCCTCTCTGTGACTAACACCGTGCCGCCTCCTTCTTCCGAGGCATCGATCAATGCTTCGGCCTGATCAAACTGTTCAGCCACCAGAAGTTTCAAGCCACTAGCCGTATCACCACTAGTCAACGCACGAAAGAGCTGGCCAAAGCCGACCTGCATTCGCGGTTTACCCGCTTCTTGGGCGGCGAGTTCTTCGCGCATGGCGCGTTGGATCAGGGTGAAGAGCGTTTCACCACGCTCTTTCTGCAATTTCATGAAAGCTTCCATGGTCAAATCGGCATGCACGAAGTTCGGCGCCTTGTAGTCGATGCCGTCTAACTGATGCTCTAACTTGAGAAGGTTGGTCATCATGCTTTGCAGCATGCGAATGAAATGCGGCTGTTCTTCGCCCTCCGTCTTGAAGAGGTCCTTGGGATCACCCACCAATTCGAAGAGCAAGGCGTCATAGCCTTTGAAGCGTTCATTGAGGGCATCGTAATAGGCATCGTCCGCGATATGCACGGCCCCGACCAGTTCCACGGTCACGTCGTCCTGGCGGTAAGTGCCGACGCCCACTTGAAGCTGTCCCTTGGTTTCCTTATCCACGAAGCGAATGAAATCCGCTGCGGGTTCTTGTTCCGCTGGAAGTGGCGAAATGGCCCAGCACGCGGCGAGCAGTATGGTAAGGAGGCGCATCCAACAAGGTCGGAAACCTCGCGACCTTGTCAAATCTGCGAGGCTGAGTCGATAACTCGATTGCGGGTTGAAGCGCGAAAGCCTGGCCATGATGACTCTGCGATTCTTTACCAACCACTAATAGGGCACTAATGCATAAAGTGGGGCCAGCTCTTAGGCATGAGATGGGACTCTCTTGATTGGGCGGATCACCGGAACTTGGTGTACGCCTTTATCTGGCTCAAGATGCGCGATGGGAATGAGATCTTGTTCTTCGCGTCCTGGCCACTTGTTATGATATCTCAGGAAACGCCAAGCTCCTGAGGTCATCGATCTGAATTGGTTCGCTTGGACATCGAATACCGCAGCTTGGCCTTCAGGTAAGTGATAGAAGATGTGTTTGAGTTTCTGAGTCTCAAAGTCCCAAATAAAGGTCTGGCCTGTCACTTCATGTGCTATCGCCAGATCGCCTGCGCCCAGCGTCACGCTCCATCTGCTAGGCCCCCATTCTTCGCCAAGAATTTCTTTGCGAATGGAATCGATCAAATCATTCTCAGTATCAGGTTCTTCTCCAAAGATTTCCCTGTAGATTGGATCCAGCCAATCCAAATTTCGATCAACTTTAGCGCTCGGATCTTCGTTCACATGCAGCACTAATTTTCCATCTGGGAAAGATTCAAAAAACCAACATACCGACTCTTTGCGCTTCAGGGCTTCATCTAATTGATAGCGAGGCGTTCGCCTCCTACCATGAAGTGCCTCCCGCAGTAATGTGCCATGACGGCAGATGCTTGAAGCGTAGATCTGCGGGAGGCATGATCAGCATGTGCCAAATCTCAACGAACTTCAAGAAGGACACATCTCCTACGAGCTTAGTTGCTTCGATCGCATCTACCTGAATCTACGTTTGCCACTCCTCTGCACGCTGGGCGGGATCTCGCTGTTCATTCGCAAGATCCTTGGTGAAAAGCTTCCGCTGGTGAGCGTCTTTAAGCCCTTCCGGGACCAGTTCGTGGAGAACATCGAAACCTTCGCCAAAGACAACGGGCTCGGCATCCACCGCTTTGCTAACAACGAGAACAAAGAAGAAATCGCGCAGCAACACCTCGAATCGCGGGGGACGCGTAGGCCAGGCGTCTACTTTATAGGCAAAGCGCAAGAGAAAATCAGCGTGGTCCAAGGCGGTTCGGCCAAGAACGAAGAGACCGGCGGATGGTGGTACCGGCTTCGTTGGGGTAAAGTCATGGCCAACCAATACTACTTCTACATTTGGGATGACAACTGGGGGAGTCTCTTCATCAAATTCAGCAGTTACGCCCCCTTCGCCGGGAGAGTCTGTCTCAACGGGCACGAATATGTCAAACGCCAGCTAGAGAAACAGCGTATTCCTTATGAGGCTCTCGACAACGGTGTCAAATCTTGCGCCGATCCAGGGAAAGCCCAGCAAATTGCCAATAACATCACGGCCTCAAAGATCGAAAACACAATTAGAGACTGGCTCAAAATCATTCCGACTCCGATCACTATCTTAAAGAACAGGATAAAGATCCGCTACGAGATCTCCATGCTACAAATAGAATACGCTCTTACCCAAGTATGGAAAAAAGCGCAAAACGGACGGCAATTCTTTGAGCAAGCGATACGAGAAAACCTCGATCTAGGGCGCCCTGAACGAGTGGGATTAATCTTCAGAAAGCGAATAACGAAGCGGAGCAAACAAAAGCGTTTTATGACCCGTGTCATGCAATATGGGACCATTCCCGTCTATCACATCTATTATAAACTAAACAAACTGAAACAATATTTCAAAGAGGCCATCTCGCTGCGAACGGAACTTACGATCAACAATCCCCGGGATTTTCAAGTAGGGAAAACGCTCAATGGAAAAAACCTGCGCGCGCTGCGCAAGGTAGGTGAAGCCACCATCAATCGCCTCTTGCGAGTAGAAACATTGAGCCACGATCCCTCAGTAAGCGGCGAGAAGATCAAAGCGCTAGAAACACCCGCCGAGGTGGGAGTTGGAAAACGAGTGAGCGCCTTGCCTCGCAGTAACACCCGGGTGCAAGCCCTATTGAACGCCTTGATAGGCTGTCATCTGATCTGCGGAGGATTCCGGAATCGGGATCTGAAGAGCCGAGTTGCTCAACTTCTGGGAAAAGAAGAACCAGAAATATCAACCGGACAGATGAGCTACGATTTGAGGCGATTAAAAGGACACGGGGTGATCCGGAAAATAGAAGGAACGCATCGCTATGAAGTGACTGAGGAAGGCCTTCGGCTAGCCTTATTCATCAGCCAAGTGGAGCGACGCGTTTATCAAGAAGGCGCATCGGAGTTATTCAGTGAATGGCACGAAGGCAACCTCCACCAAGCCTACAATGCATTTGGCCAAGAGGTTGAATCGCTGTTTGCGCGTCACCACTTAAGTCGAGCGGCATGATGAATAACAGGAGAGGTATGTACAAAAGCCTTCATTATCTCATTTATATATGATTGAAAGGAGTTTGACCTAGATGATCAAATTTCGAAAAGTAAGCATGTAATAGAGCTTGATGGTCTCATTGCTAAAGGATTCGGAAGCTAGATGATGCAGAAGTAGGCCGGTATGCAACGACCATACGCCAATGTCTCCCGTCGTAAGTTTCTGTGCAAGGTGCTGACTATCAGAGGAGAAACCCCTAACGTCGTCAGGAAACAGATCCCATAGCCGAAACTTTTCGCAATTCTCGTCGACAGACCAAAGTTTCGTCCATCCCGCATCATCCTCAAACATCAGCCACTTGCCATCTTCACTAAAACCGTAACCTCGGATTTCCATGGGTTGAAAGTCTATCACTAGTTTGCAAATCCCTGAAGAAAGGTCCCACAGTCTGACATATCCCTCGTTGCAAGTGGTCATCAATGTTTCCTCATTCGAACTCAACTTTAAGGATGCTTTACTCACATAAACTCTCTTCGCTAGAATGTGAATCCGCCGAAAGGTTTCTGGGCAAACCCGCTTGGATTTGTACTGCCGGTCAAAAAATCGAAGACCGTTAGGATATATGTATTCGCCATCGACCTTCATCAAGGTCGCTCCTGTCCAATCTGCTAAAGATGAATCCAACTGGCTAATTTTCACTCGATTCCAATAACTCATCGTGAAATCGCAATCTTGGATCCTGATACCCTCCGCACAAACGTGATTGAATGTAGCGTGGCTTGCCTTGCATTCTAAAAATGAGGCGTTTGTTAGATCGACGAATTCCCATCGAGAGCCCGCAAGGGAAGCTCCATCCAATATGGTTCCTTGCATATTCAACAAAGCATCCGCTCGTCCTTCGATCTTCCATTGGTCCAGACATTCACCGGAAAGATCGATCCGACCGTGCTCTGTAGGAGTAGGTAATCCAAGGGCTGAGGCACGGAGGAAGTAGGCGAATGCAGCGAAAGTCGCCTGCGGAATGCGAAACTGTAGGAGAGCGGATAGATGAGCCAGTGCCTGCTGTTGCTCAGAACGGTGGCACAACTCTAATAGCTGACCTAGGAACTGAAGTGTTTGTTCTGAGGGTGGCGGAACCTCCCAAAGATGCAGCTCATCTTCGATCAGACCACGCAACAACGTGCATGCGAGAGCGTATTCAATGGGCGCCGGATCAAACTCACCTGGATTCTGAGCAGAGGTGTTTCGAAACCCGACCCAGCCATCGTCCATTCCAAAACCGCTGTGGAAGGTGCCCATTACGGTGCGATTGAATTCTTTCTCGAAGAATTGCACACCTTCCGGAGCCAAGGCTTTTCGATATTTTTCGCGAAGGCGCTCAGATTCTATCAATCTTTGATGGAGGAAACAGTAGCCTTGATCCCAGTCCCATTCCATATCACCTGACTTCCACAGGGCATGCGCGAGATCTTCGAGAAGACGGAGAGCGTCATCTTCTTCCAAGATACAATCCTCTTCGCGGGATTTGGCGAAAGCTTCTAAGTACTGCTCTCTTAGCCGTTCGACACTATCATCTGCTTTAAATAGATCCGGTAAGCGTTGCATAGAACACAATGTTATGCACCCACTCGAAAATCGATCAATCCCTTCTTACGATCCACCCGAGCAATTTGCACGGTCAGGGAATCGCCAAGCTGATAGGTTTGTTTCCCGTTGTTAAACTTGAGGGCCATGCGGTCGAAGTGATAGTATTCTTCGCCTGGGAGATCGGTGACTTTGATAAGCCCGCGGACGTTGAGGCCTTTGAGTTCAATGAAGAGACCGAGGCGCGCGACGTCGGTGACCACGGCTTCGAAGGTGTGCGGTGGACGTTCGCGGCTAAGACGGTCGAAGTATTCGGTAGTCTTGAGGCGCTGGGTTTCCATTTCCGCTTCGGCGGCGTGGCGTTCGGTGTCGGAGAGGTGCTCACCTAACGCCGCCATTCCTTTGTAGTTGGGCGTGCTTACGATCGTGTCTATCTGAAGCACTTTTCGCAGGACGCGGTGGACAATGAGATCGGTGTAGCGGCGGATGGGACTAGTGAAGTGGGTGTAGTGAGCCTTGGCCAGGCCGTAGTGACCTAACGAATCGGCGCTGTAGGCAGCGCGTTTGAGGCTTTTGAGGAATTGCAACTTGAGCAGGTGTTCATCGGGGCGGCCACGGATCTTCTTCAGAAGTTTCTGCAGTTCGGTGCGCTGCGTGAGATCGCCAATCAGATAGCCGTGGGTAAGAGCGAGATCACGGTATTCAAAGAGTTTGTCAGGATCAGGATCTTCGTGGATGCGATAGAGACTAGGTTGTTCAGCTTGGAGAATTCTTTCGGCAACGGCTTCGTTGGCAACGAGCATAAACTCTTCAATGAGCTGATGGCTTTCGTCATTCTCGATTACCTGCAGGTCAATGGGCCGGCCTTGGTCATCAAGCACGACTCTGGTTTCTGGGAAATCGAGATCGAGACTGCCGTTTTTGAAACGGCGTTGGCGAAGCTTGGAAGCCAATTTCCACGCGCGCTGGATCAAGGCCGTGACGTCGTCCTCCGGTTGGCCGCGTTTGAGCTGGTCGTAGGCTTGTTCGTAGGTAAGGCGTTTGCGGCTGCGGATGACGGCGGGAAAGAAACGGGCCTTGGTGCGGTGGCCTTTGGCATCAAAGGTTAGATGAGCGCAGAAGGTGAAGCGTTCGACGTCCGGCTTGAGACTGCAGAGCCCATTGCTTAGCTTTTCTGGTAGCATGGGCAGGACGCGATCGACGAGGTAGACGCTGTTTCCGCGCTGCTCGGCTTCGCAATCGAGAGCGGAGCCGGGTCTTACGTAATGCGAAACGTCGGCGATGTGCACGGCGAGTTCCCAACCGCCGTCTTCAAGTTCGATGACGGCAATGGCATCATCGAAGTCTCGCGCGTCGGTGGGATCGATGGTGATGATTTCGTCTTCGCGGCAATCGATGCGTTGCTCCAAGACCTCGGCGGTCACGTCGACATCAGCGAAGGCTTCGGCTTCTTTAAGCACATCGTGAGGAAACTCCGTGGGAAGTCCGTAGCGATGAATGATCGTTAGGATATCGATCCCGGGTTGATCCGGTGAACCGAGCACTTTGAGAAGCCTGCCTTTGGGCAATTGATTAACAGATTCCCAAGAATCAATGGTAGCTAAGGCTTTGAAGCCCTCTTGCGCGCCTTCGGGAAGTCCACCAGGCAGATCGATCACACGCGGGAGATGCGCCTCATCTGGACGGATGGAAGCATGCCGTGTGTCGCCTTGCAACGTGCCGACGAGACGCCGTTTCTTGCGTTGAAGGATTCTGACGACTTCGCCTTCGAGATAGCGCTCCCCCTGCTCCACCTTGTGGCGCATCTTTTCTTGGGCGTATTTCGGCAGATGCTTGAGCCAATGCGGTTCCGTCTGTGGGCGGAGCTGGACAAGCACCTCATCGCCGTCGAGAGCCGTCGAAGAAAAGCCCTCAGGGATGCGCACGCGTCCGTCCCGGTCCTGGCCGGACCTGCGATCCATCTCGGCGATCACCACGATGGGCGTTCGACCACCGGCGGAGCGGAAGGTGCCTTTGATGGTGCGTTGATTGTTGGCGCGCAAGGAGTAGCGCGCTTTCTTACCTCTGACAATGGTCCCATTGCCCTCCAGCATGCGGAGCAATTGACGGAGGGCCGCGCGGTCCTTGGAATCCACGGCAAGCGCCCTCGCAAGTTCCGATTTATTGAGGGGACGGTAGCGATTCCCGCCCATAAGCTTGAGTAATTGCTGCTCCAGAGATTCCTTCATAAGTGGCTTGTCAAAGTGAGGGCCCTAGATAAGCATCACCGCGCTCTCCACCCTCCAGAGGGCGCTGTTTCACAAATTACTGGCCACCAGTTGTCAATACATGTTATATACAGAGAAATCCAACTCATACACTATGAAGCCCTCCCAGAATAAGCGGCACCTTCAAGCCTTCACGCTCATTGAGCTTCTCATCGTTATCTCCATCATCGCCATCTTGGCCACAGTCTCCGTGCCCGTCACGCGGAACATCATGACCAATGCCAAGAAGACCTCTGCCCGGAATGACTGCCTGCAACTTCAATCAGCCATCAAAGGCTTTTATGACGAGTATTTCTTTTACCCTGTTTCAGGAAAGAGTGAGGGTCCTTATGATGCCGACGGTCAGTTGATGGACGTGCTCATGAATGAGTCCACGGCAGAAGCTGAGAGTTTGAATCGTCGTAAGATCACTTTCTACGAGCCCTCCAAGACGGCGACCAAGGCGAAGGGACCTGGCTATCACCAAGCGACAGGCACGCTCAATGATCCTTGGGGCATGCCTTACGAAATTTACATGGACGCGGATGACGATGAGGAAATCACCGTGCCGGCGATCTATGGTTCCAAGTTCGGGCGTTCCGGTCGCATCAAAAAGAAAGTCCTCGTTCACAGTGGCGGCCCCGATCGCAATATCAAAACGATCAAAGACAACGTCACTTCCTGGGACTAACATCAACGCTTTCGCGCGGGTGTAGTTCAATGGTAGAACGCGAGCTTCCCAAGCTCGATACGGGAGTTCGATTCTCCTCACCCGCTGACTCCCCTCTCCCTTTCAAACACCTCATTCGCCTCGTGCGGATGAGGTGTTTCTCATTTAAGTGATAGACAAATAGGGACAACCCGTCCCTGCCTGCCGATCCGAAAGAGTCGGGCAGGGATGGCTCTCCGAGCCGTCCGCCTGAGCGCGCGGTCGTGGTTCATCGAGAGTGATTCTGTCAGGCGGGCTCCACTCACCCGGACGTTTGGGACAAACGTCCCTGCCTGCCGATCCGAAAGGGTCGGGCAGGGATGGCTCTCCGAGCCGTCCGCCTGAGCACGCGGTCGTGGTTCATCGAGGGTGATTCTGTCAGGCGGGCTCCACTCACCTGGACGTTTGAAGACAAACGTCCCTGCCTGCCGATCCGAAAGAGTCGGGCAGGGATGGCTCTCCGAGCCGTCCGCCTGAACGCGCGGTCGTGGTTCATCGAGAGTGATTCTGTCAGGCGGGCTCCACTCACGCGGACGTTTGGGACAAACGTCCCTGCCTGCCGATCCGAAAGGGTCGGGCAGGGATGGCTCTCCGAGCCGTCCGCCTGAGCGCGCGGTCGTGGTTCATCGAGAGTGATTCTGTCAGGCGGGCTCCACTCACGCGGACGTTTGGGACAAACGTCCCTGCCTGCCGATCCGAAAGGGTCGGGCAGGGATGGCTCTCCGAGCCGTCCGCCTGAGCGCGCGGTCGTGGTTCATCGAGAGTGATTCTGTCAGGCGGGCTCCACTCACCTGGACGTTTGAAGACAAACGTCCCTGCCGCCGGCCAGAAGTCCACCACCACCAACACTCGCGGATTGATCGCTTTCAAAATCTGACCTCATTGCTCAAACTCGGGAGAGTAAACAAATTGATATCCTACCATCATGTTTCGATTATTCCTTTTCATCTCCGTTCTTGGATCGAGCCTTCAAGCTTCTCCTTTAGAAACGGCTCACCATCTCGCCGAGACCCATTTCGATGGGTGGACCTACGGAAGCCGCGCTCAAGAAAAGAAAGTGGACTGCGTGCAGTTCATGAGCGCCGTGGTTTCTGCAGAGCTTGGGCGTCGCCTGACTAAAGAAGAGCGTGACGCGATCAACATCAATCACGGCTGGACGGCGGAAGAGATCCAAGCGAAGGCGGCGGCAGGAGCCGATCCCCTTATTTCCGGCATTCACTACGCGCTGGCCGATTTCATGCAGGTGGCTGAAAAAGTCAAACCGGCCGAAGCGCAGCCGGGGGATTTCATTCAGTATTGGAAGCGGGCGGCGTCGGGAAAGTGGTTTGGCCATGCGTCGCTCATTAGCCGTGTCACCAACGGCACGGCCAAACTTTACGGTTCACACAAGTCCACTAACGGAATCGCGGAGAGCGATTTTCAATTGAAGCTCACCGGAGACGACCGACACGTCTTTGTGGTGAGGCTGGATCCCGCAAAGCTTGAGGGTGCCCAGCTGCGGCAAGATGGGATGATGTTTCTGCCAGTGTCATTAGCCACGCGCGCGGGCAACCAACTGACTTGGGATGTCGCGTTCAAACGTTGGGGAATGTATGATCTCGCCTGCTTGCGTCCCGGCACGGATTTGGACGCGGGAAGCGATATTCAAGCCCTTGCCACAAGCGTGACTTTGTTAGAGAAAAGCGCGGAATGGAAACTCCCTGCCCCCAAAGCCCTACGAATCTATGTGGAAAAGCCGGGCACCTATCAAGTTGCGTTGACTTTCAAAGACGCCGTTCCTCTCGCGATGCCTATGGGGCCGATTACTCTCACGCCCGCGCCAGAAGGCACGGAGGTCTTGTCTGAAGCCGATGGTCAAGTCGTCCTCCACAGTCGCGATTCAACGGTCAGAGGCAAGACACTTCGCTACGAGCCCAATCCTAAGAAACGCTGCTTAGGTTTCTGGTCAGATGTGAATGACCGGGCGGAGTGGCAATTCAATGTAGCGAAGCCGGGCAAGTTCCGCTTGGAGATCGATCAAGGCTGCGGCAAAGGCCACGGCGGCAGCCGTGCTTATGTGAGTGTCGCCGGCCGTGAGTATCCTTTCACGGTAGAGGATACCGGTCATTTTCAAAACTTCAAAACTCGCGTGCTCGGTGAAGTGGAACTTCCGCAAGCCACGACCTACCTTCTCACTGTGGGGGGAAAGAAAAAGGCGAAAGGGGCGGTGATGGATGTGCGAGAAATTCGGCTTGTTAGGCAATAGAGGTGTGAATGGTAGCGGTGGTGTCCCGCGGCCGAACGCTTGCCGCCCCAAAGACAATGGCGGCGAGACGACGACGCTACTGATGAACTATTCTGATATAGAAGAATCAGCGCCGGTGCCTCGATATGACGTCGTGCGAAGTGATTGAAGGAAGAACTTGGCGATAGCGGACTGATTTGTTAAGACTCGCTAGTTCGCCTCTCCTCGAACGCGGACCCCGATTATCGAAAACCACCAACCTTAGTAGGAGGCTAATATTCATATGAAAACCCCACCTGTTAGGGCCTGGCTACTGCCAGGCATTCTTGCGATGTGCCCATTTATCGCTCCGGGCCAACAAGAGATCCTCTATCGAGAGGACTTCAATACGGACGGCGACGGCACGCGTTACACAACCGAAGGCGCTTTCGTCTCGGAGTTTGAAGATCACGGTGCAAACGGCATCTCCGGCGACCAAGAAGGGCCCGTTTACTGGGGCCACAGTTCAAGCGTCTCCTTCGTCGGCGTCGCCGCGCAACCACCGGCTCGTCGAGCGGTCATTTCCTGGCATCATGAGCTTACTGCTGAAGACGTTACTGAAGATGGCTTGGCGCTGCTCGATGCCACGATCGCTTGGCTCACCGATAGCCAGGCGAATTTACGTGTCCTCTTCTCGCCTGCCCCTGGAGGTCCTGGTGATGATATCATTGTGGAGCGGCTGACGGCGGCCGGCGCCACGGTCACGGGTGACGATATCGAGGGTGGCGATCCTCCTGCGGCATCGAACTTCGATTTGGTCATTCACTCAAGTCAGGGACAACAGCCTAGCCGGTTCACGCGGTATCCAGTACCTTATCTGACTTACAATGCACCGGATCACGATGACGAATTGGTCACGACGATCGGTATCAGCGAGGCTCGGACTTTAGCAGATGTCTCTATCAAAGCACCCGAACATCCGGCGGCCGGCGGATTGTCAGGCGAAGTCATGCCGTTCAATGGAGAGGTCACCCTCGACTTTCCAGGGACGGGCGTACCGGAGGATTCTATCACTGTGGCGACGTATCCTATTGTCGACGTGCCCCCCGTCAATAGCCTAGCGGATGTGCAGGCGATGGTAGACGGCAACGTGGAGACGGTCGTGGATGAAGGCACCATCGGCATCGCCGATATCGAAGGAGGCGATGGTGGCAATTTCACCGGCGACGAACAGGCGCCCGGGAATCCCGTAGGCAGCTTTGCCACGGTGGGCACTGGTGAGATCACGGTGAAAACGCCCGGCACCTATGGCTTCGGCATGTGGGTTTCCGGCGGCGGCCGCTTACGGCTCGATGTGGATGGCAACGGGTTGGACGCTGCGGATACGGTGATCGAGCAAGATAATGTCACCTTTGTCGACGGCGTCATCGATCCGACTTCCGATTACGCGGATGTGACCTTTGCTAGTGCCGGTAATGTGGCTTTCGAATGGGTCGCCTATAGCCCCACGGACGCCTTTGGCTCGGAACTCTTCTTCTCCATCGCCGAAGGAGCAGATCAGCGGGATGAACTCGATAACCAAGAAGTCTGGGCACCGCTCTCCGACTGGGAGGCTCAGGGCATCGATAGCTTGCCGCTGAATCTCGATGGCGAGATCGCGGTCACGAAGTATGAACAACCCGCTCAAGTCATTGAAGAACGCCCTCTCATTGTTCTTATCAACGGTCCCGAAGAAGGTGGTAAGGTCTTTGGCGGCGGCGCTTTTCTCGGCTTCGAAGGCGACGGTTTCTTTGCCGGTGCGGCCCTCAACAAATTCTCTGCCGAAGTCGACCCCAAGACACTGACACTCAACCCTATCGATGTCACCGGAGAAACCGGGCTTCGTTTAGAGGTATTGTTAGCAGCAACGCGGCTCGACTTCGAAACTTCGGATCGGCTCGATATTCTGATCGATCCTAACAACAGCGGTAATTTCACCGAACTCACGCACTTCACTGCGCCCTCCGGCAATGACAAATTCTTCGACAACGGCACCACGGATTTGGATATCGCTTTCAAAAAAGTGGTCCTCCCCATCCCTGACGGAGCCACCAATTTGGTGATCAAGATTGAGGCCGTGACCACTTGGTGGAATGAAATCGTCGGCATCGATGACCTTCGCATCGTGAAAGATACGCCGATCGAATTCACCGAGTTGTGGTTGTTAGGCGACGACACCAATGGTAATCAAGCCGAGTTCAGCCAAGAACAAGGCATGGATGAAGCCCCCGGCAGCGCTACGGCACAGGATGATGATTTCTACTTCTGGGGCGTCTATCCGGATCCGATCGGCACGGTGTTAAACAATGAGCCCTTCACCAATTATGACCGGGCACACGTCCCGGGCGATCCATTCAACCGCATCCACTTCAATCTTGATGCGGCTAGCGCGGCGGCGGATACACAATTGCGATTAACATTTGGCTTATGTTGTTTCGGCGCGGTTGATCAAGGCCCCAGCGACCATGACATGGTCTTCCGTTTGAACGGCAAAGAATTCTTCAGTGAGAACGGCGTCAACAGCGATCGCGTGGTGCAGGAAACCGTGACTGCAGGTGACTTTGATGTTGTCGCTGGCGCTAACACTATTGAGATTGAACGCACCGGCGGCAGTCCATCGGCGTGGGTGCAGTATGACTATGTGAGGCTCGAAGCTTCCGCAGGCGCGCCCTTTCCACAGCCAACGGATGGAGGTGGTGGTGACGGTGAGCTGCCTGAGTGGGCGTTAGGCCCGGAAGGCACTGCCGGCGAGGCGGGATTAGCGGGCTATTACTGGCGCTTGGAGCCCAAAGCCGTTCCGACGTCTGGTGAACCTCTCCATCGAACCGGCGACGGTCCAGGCGGTGCCGCGGGCGAGAATTCTGGTTGGGCGGACGACAACGTCTTCAATACACCGACCCGTGGCAGTTTCTCTGCCACGACCTTCAACTATGGCGGCAACGACCTAACACCCATCGAAGAATGGTTGATGGCGGATGCGGGGAGCTATTCTGGAGGCGGTGGTGATTTGGAAGCCAATCTCGATGACGGCGTCTTTCGCATGGTCGGTTACATCCAAGTCGATGCGCCTGGTCAACGCACTTTCTCGACCACATCCGACGACGGTTCGGTCGTTTACATCGGCCCTGACTTAGTCATCAGCAATGACAACGGTCATGGCAATCAAACCGTGGAGAACACCTATGATTTCCCCGCAGCTGGTTACTACCCCATCGATGTCCGTTACTTCAATGGCGATTGGCTTAACGAAGCGGGCACTGAGCACGGTGGCGCCAACTTCATCGGCGAGGCCGGCTTTGAGAACTTCGTACAATCCATCGATGGCATGGTTCCGTGGGAAGCGGTTTCCCCCGAACCGCCGAGTATCGACGGTTTGTTAGGTTACTGGCGCTTTAACGAAGGCAGCGGCGCGACCGTGGCTGATAGCAGCGGCAACGGAAATGACGGCACGATCATCGCACCCGGCGCTGCCTGGGTGGAGGACCCCGCACTGGGAAGCGTCTACCAATCGGGAGGTGGTTCCTATGTCGACTTCGGAACCATTCTGCCGGTGATCGGTGTCGATACCGATTTCACCTGGTCCTTCTGGGTCAATGCCGATGAAACGGACAACAATAACATCGTGTTCGGAAACCGGTGGAGTCCGGATGGCACCGACTTTGCCCCTCGCGAATTCATCAAATTCACGCCGCGTGTGTTTGAATGGCATTTCAACGGCGGCGGCGAAAACGTGCCCGGCGACAACAGCATGTTTGTGGTCGGAGAATGGGCCCACAACCTCGTGGTCAAAAGCGGATCCACTCTAACTTATTATCGAAACGGCGCTGAGATCGCTACTAGCGAGATCACCGGCGCGCCCGCCAATGCTCAGCCGCTTTACCTCGGCGGACAAAACGGCGCTGAGAACTTCAGCGGCAAGTTTGATGAAGTCGCCGTCTTCAACCGCGCTCTCAGTGTAGACGAAGTGGCGGAAGTCTACGCTCGTGGTCAAAATGGCGAGTCCCTCGGCAGCGGAAGCGGACCTGGTCCAGACGACCTACCGCCGATCACCAACGTCGGTCTCGATGGCGACGGCAACGTCAGCTTCAATGTGCCCGACGGCGTGACGGCTGACATCCAATACTCGGTGGATCTCCTGGAATGGGAGACCATCGCCAACGGCATCACCGGTCCTTACAATGACACCGACGCCACGCGTCGCGCCCGCCCTGCAGGTTACTACCGCGCGGCTCAGTAGCGCATCCTAACGATATCCAACTCAAGCAACGGGCAGAGTGGCAACGCTCTGCCCGTTTGCGTTCTTCAAATAGCGGTGACCTCTGAGTCGCCGCGAATCCGTTCGCGCCTGTGGGATTTCTACGAAGCGATCAAGCGTTAGAGAGGCGTTTCATTTTCACTGATATCATTTGCGGTGACCCAGAAGTCACCCCTACCATTTATGGAGCCCACACCGGCGGACTCGAAAGGATATCTGTGGTCACTTCACCTGGAAGAATGGCGAAAACAGGAAAGCTTAGCGAAGTTCTATCAGCGTGTTTTCGAATGGCGTTCTTGATTTGCTCAGTTGAATACCGCGCGGAGAAATGCATGAGCACCAGCGCTTCTAACGTTAATCTCGAAGCGGCATGAATCACTTGAGGCAAATTCGAATGCGAGTTCCGCGCTGTTTCAGGCTCCAAGAACGTTGCCTCGTGCAGTAAGAATTTGACGCCGCTCCAATGGTTTGGATCGAGTTCCGGTGCATCGCCGGAGTAGCCGATGAGTTTCTCCCTCTTGGTCTCGGTGATGGCAGCCTCTCCCTTTTCCTGCCGCAACTGAGCAATCTCTTTACCATCTAAGGTTCGCAGCTCCGGCTTAAGGGACTTTCGCACCGAACAGACCGTGTAATCTAGCGCTTTGACGAGATTTCCAGAAGTAACATGCGCTGACGAACCGGTTTTAATGAAGAACTCTTTGTTGAGCGGTATCTCTTCATCCGCTGACAATCCAGTCCAAGTAGCGGGTCCCGATTGTGGATCGAATTTCGCAACGAAGTCACGCAGAGCAGGAAAGGAGCCACAGTCCTTCGGGTAGTAGACGGATGGCACTCCATCCCTAGCATTGAGTTGATTGAGCTGGAGAAGGCCACAAAGATGGTCACGATCCGCATGCGTGACGAAGACATGCCGGATCTTCCGGCCTTTCTGCCCTAACGAAGCGCAAGCGCCATCTCCAGCATCGAGCAGCAATCCCAAGTTCTCAACAAATACCCAAGTGGAGAAGAGCGCTGTTGAAGCTGCTGTGATTGTCGGACGCATTAAGTCAATGGCATTCGATACTAGCTTTATTCGCATTCAGGTTTTGTCAAAGACCTGATTCGCCGATTCACTCAATCATCCTTCTCCGGCCGCTTCCGCAGTCGCTTGATTACGCCATGACGTCGTTTGCTCTCCACGAGTTTCTTCTTTTGACGGGCGGAGCGCTTGCGTTTTTGAAAGCGTGTTTTCGCGCGTTGCTTCTGCCTGGCTTGGCGTCGTTCGCGCTCGCGTGATTCGAGGGTCTGACAAAGGCGTCGCCGTGCTTCCAGGCGATTCTCTGTAAGAGAACGCCCGTCCTGACATTTGACCTCAATACCCGATGGGACGTGTTTGAGAAAGACGCAAGAAGCGGTCTTATTGATCTTTTGGCCACCGGGCCCGGTGCCTTTGATGTGGCGTTCGATGAGGTCTTCCTCCTCAATGCCCAAGGCTTCCATGCGGACTTGAACTGCGGGATCTTCTATCATTTGACCGGATTGCCCGCGCGGAAGTCGTAACATAGGAGACGGGGACCGGTTTGGCCGCGGAGGTCTTTGTAGTGTTGGGAGAGATAAACGAGGCCGCGATGAATAGCTGGAGCGGACCATGTTTGTGTTGCGTGAAAGAGCTGAAAACGCTGGTCGATCGTGGCGCCTTCAGGAGTCAGTGTTAGCCAAAGAAGCGTGCCGCCTTCACCCTGACAGAGATACTTGCCCTGCACGTGGAGCAAGCTGCCACGAAAGGGGCTATTAATGAACTTGCGGCCGTCTTCGTGTTCATCCTGCCAGCGGAGATCGTTCCGCCAGCGTTCTTTGCCCGTGGCCCACTCGTAGCAGACGAGTTCGGCGAAGGGTTCGCGTTCGCCGTGAAAACCGTAGAGGTAGCCTTCATGGTGGATGGGTTGCGACCAATGGGTGCCAAAGTTCGGGGCACGCCAGGCTTCTTGAAACTTGTCGTTTTCATCAATGTCCAGACAGATACCGCCCAGACGATAGGTTTCTGTGATAAACACCCGATTGCCTACTACGACCGGTGTGGTGGCATTGACCGACTCGTACTTCTGCGCCCGCCAATCAAAGCGATCGAGGATCTTGCCATCGACCGGGTCTAACAAAAGGAGTCCACCTTCGGGAGGGCGGCTCTTGCCGCCGGCAAAGACAAAGAGGCGTTCCTTACCGTGGATCGTAGCAATGATAGGCGTGGCATAGCTGGCCCCCCAACCGGTCTTCGCGATCCACTTGGTTTCGCCGGATTTCTTATCGAACGCGATCACGGTTTCGCGATCTTGGGCGGGAGGTTCGCGACCGCCTACGTTGATGATGATCGTCTCTTTCCAAACCACAGGACTCGAACCGGTACCAAAGAAATATTGCGGCACTTGATAGTCTTTCTGCAAATCGCGTTGCCAAACGATCTTGCCGTCTGCCAACGAACAACACGTGAGCATGGAACGAACGCCTAACGTATAAACGAAGCCACTTTCGATGACCGGGCTCCCGCGTGGGCCGCTGCTGTAGCCATATTGATCCCGGTAAGCAACCGGATAGTCGACGGTCCAAATCTCAGCGCCGTTTTCGGGATGCCGGCATTCGATCATTTCTTTGCCATCGAGCCGGTGAAAAAGAATGAGTTTCCCATCGCCGATCGCCGGCGTGGTGTAGCCTTCGCCTTTCTGAAGCTCCCAAAGCAGCTTTGGACCTTTCTCTTCCCAAGTGGTGGCAATGCCAGTCTCGCCGGACTTGCCATCCCATCGCACACCCAGAAAGGCCGGCCAAGGTTCGGTCTTGGCATCTTTAGGCAGAGGCTTGGGATTCCCGTGGACGGTCAAGCGGTCGTCATCTTGGGCGGCTAAGCTTGAGGAACAAAGGGGCAAGAGGAGAACGAGAAGGAGCCTTTTCACAATACCTATCTAGGCCGCGAGCGTCTCTCTCACAAGGGCGGAAGCATGACCGCAGTGATATCAAGTATCACAAAACAAGTCTGAAAGCGCTGCTTGACGATGACACCCTAGCACGTGGACACATGGTGCCGGGCAACACCCCTTGTCCTGGCGGGGCCGGAACGTGCGTCGCTTTACCATTTCTTTTCCAAACCATGGCAACAAACATTGAATCTGATCGCCAAGTCTTACCTGCGCCAGAGCGACCGCCGATCTCAGAGTGAATAGGAGCTGACTCACTGGCGTCTCTCTGACTATGCGCGTGACCCTCCCTCTACTCGCCGGCGCTGCCCTGCTCACAGGTACCAACGCAGCGGAGACCCTTCTTTATCAGACTGACTTTTCGAACTTTCCCGGTGGAGACGGCGAGCTCGTGGGCCGTGACGGCTGGGAAAGCACCCACGCAGGAGAACTCGTTCACGGGACGGTGGATGACATCCTGGGCGAGGGCAATCGAAGTGGCACCATCGGCTTCAACGCACCTGAAAGTGATGATGGCAACCTCATCACCCTCTACCGTCCGCTTGGCTATGATCCCCTTGGCGAAAGCACGCCACTCGTTCAGTTCCGAACGGATCTCGCCTTGATCGATTCGGATAATGGCTATTTTGATAGTTTTCACATCTCCGTTTACAATCGAGATGAACGTTTGCTAGGAAGTGTGATCTTCGATAACACGGAAGAAGCTCTCGGTATCTGGAGGCACGATGGTGACATTTTCGAAGACACGCAAGCCGGCTTTGATCATGCTCAACTTTATCAGTTAGGCATTGATATTGACTACGCGAACAATACCTGGAGTGCCCGTCTAGATGAAGACATCACGCTCTTCACGGACGCGCCGTTCAATGCGACAGGTGAAACGTTAGATCTCGGCGATTTTTCCGTAGCTTGGGAGATCACCGACATCGAGAATCCCGGTAACAATTGGTTGGTCTTTGACAACTGGGAAGTCTCCGCTCTCTCTACCGACGCGCCTCCACCAAACCAACCTGAAGAAGTTCCTTTCCTCAAGATCGATCGCAATCGGCGAGGAAACTTCACCATCGAGTGGGACGCCAAGCCGAACGTGTCCTATCAAGTACAACACAGTGCCGACTTGGTAACTTGGCGGCCGGTGCCTCCTTCCAATCGTCCTGAAGAGGCCCCGGGACGCGCTAACGTTAGAGCAGAAGGTGCCGCGCGCTACTTCCGCGTCACCATGACGCCTGAAGGCCGAGGGTAGTGCTCCCGACTCTTGAACTTCCCTCGCACGGATCGTAACCTCCGTTGTGAACTGTCTGAGAGATTTACCCCTTCTCGCAATTGCCTTCTTCTGCCTTCTTTGGCAGACCCCGGGAAAAGGGGAGATTACGTTCGAAGACGGTGTCTACCATGCTCATCCTGGTGACCGCATCCAAGATGCCCTTGAGCGCGCGGCAGCCACGCCTAATCACAAGATCATTCATGTGCATGCGGGCACCTACGCCCCTGTTCGCAAAGGGCAGGCTTTATTATGGTTTAATCGGAAACACGATGGGATTCAGTTGATCGCCCAGGGCGAAGTCATCCTCACGGCGGCCAATCCTGAGATTGCTGATCGCGAATCCGCTAGTTTTCCCGCAGTGGTCAATCACGTTGTCTACTTTGGAGATGGGATCAGCCGGAAAACGGTTATTCGTGGTTTCAAAATCACAGGCGCCAATCACTTTGCCACGGATGCCGAACCCGTCATCGAGCCTCAACTTGAAGCTTTTAAGAAGACTGAGGGCTACTATGGCAGGCTTTTCTTTTATACCGATGGTGGTGGCATCAAGATATTCGGCCGCTCCTACCCGACGATCGATCAGGTAGAGCTAGTCGACAATTACGTTAGCCCCTGCGGTGCTGGGATATCCATTGAGCACCGCGGTTTCGGTCAACACGGTTCCGTACTAATCCAAAACTCTGTTTTTCAGAATAACCGATGCTTGATCACAGGTGCGGCGGTGGATTTATTGCCTGGGAGTGCGGCGGAAATTCGCAACTGCTTGTTTGTTGGCAATCTTTCCAATCGCGGCAATCAATACACACACGTGAAGGGTAATCTGAAATGGCCCGGTATCGATAAAATCATGAAGCAAACAGTCCTATATCAGCCGAATCATGGATCCGGCGCCCTAACGGTTCTGCCTGCTTCTAACGTGATTGTGGAGGAATGCACCTTCACTGGAAACTTCAACGGCGTGGACGATAAAGGTAAGAAGAGTGCCTATCGTGATTGCATTTTCTGGAAGAACACCGCGGAGGGGACGACGAGAGAAGGGAAGCGTTATGAAATAGACGTGCTCGAATCGGCCACCGTGGCGAATTGTTTTATTAACGGGGAAATCAACGATCTACGCGACGTTATCGATTCCATGGCGAATCAACTCAATTGTGAGGATCCCGCATTCAACGAGTATTACGAAGCTACCAATCCAAAGTTCGCTAAGGTCGGTTATCGTCGATCAAATCCGGCCAAAGTTCGCTAGCCGGCCTGTTCGGAGATTTCCAAGAGTTGATTAGAAGGAATAGGCCCCTGTAACAATTGACGCCTGCCTGACGGCCACTGAACGACGATGCTCTTAACTTGGGTCGCCTTCCCCAATCCGAAATAAAGGGGCTGCGTGCTTTGCCCCAGGTAGCCCGACTGCCCATCAAGCACTTGTGTGAAGGTGGATCCGTCCACGGCCACTTGTACGGTCGCTCCAAGCCCATCACGATTGGATTGTTTCCCTTCTAAAGATACCTTGAGCCATTGGAGTTCCGGTTGTTTTTCCGATAGGTTACTAACTAACATCATGGGCCCGTCATTGAATTCATTGGTGATAATATCCAAATCCCCGTCGTTATCGATATCGGCAATGATTGAACTCCTGGTCCCCAAAGCCCCCCACACTTCAACAGGCTCGGTGAGACCTTCCTCTTTGACCAATTGGTGATCCTTGTCCGCCCCCATCGGATCCAGCGTGAAGTTCGGCTTGGCAGTGCGTCCGCCCCGTCTGGGTTCAATATTCAGAATGAATTCACTATCGAGAAAGCGCTTTCCTTGATCATTTAAGAGGGTTTTATTCTCAGCGTAGCGAAAGGGATAGTTCATACTGCAGGCGACGAATAAATCGATAAAACCATCCGCGTTCAAATCACCGCTGCTCAGGCCCCACGGCCAGTAATTCTCGGCGTTCACTTCTTGCGATATTTCAACAAAACCATTTCTTTCCCGACGAAAGAAGGCGTTGCCGAAAATACTTTGGCCACCGCTTCTTAAAAAACTCTCAGGCCAGAGCATCCTTGATTTCAAATGCTCCTCCCCAAGCTTGATTGGCTGGCTCATATCGGAGTGCATGTCCGTCAAATAAAGGTCTTGGGCACCATCATTGTTGTAATCGAAGAATTTGATACCCATTGATCCCCATGGTGTCTTGGGGAAGATCTCGCGGCTACGCGTATTAAATACCGTGCCGCCGACGTTTTCATAATATTCGTCGTGCCCTTGCATGTTACAAACATAGAGATCGATCCAACCATCTCGATTGATATCGACGGGACTGGCATCGCCCGTCCAGCTGACGTCGACTAGCCACGCTTTGCCCGTCACATCTTGAAATCGATTGTTGCCAAGATTCCGATACAACACGCTCGCTTCATTACGTTCCTCCGGTTTGAGATGTCCCGCGAAAGCATCATTGAGCACTGTGTAATTGCCACCCTGGCTTTTGCGATCTTTGGCCGTGTAGACTCCGACGTTGCAGACGAATAAATCAAGAAGACCATCACGGTCATAATCGAAGAATTCTCCGGCGGACGAATGCCCGACATAGCCCAATCCCGACGATTCCGTTCCATCTGTGAAATGGCCCGTACCGTCATTCAGTAACAGCACATTGCCACCGCGAACCGTCGACACAAAGAGATCCGCGTCGCCATCGTTGTCCGTGTCCGCAAAGGAGGCCGCTACGCTAATGCGATCTTCCAGCTTCAAGGCCGGGCTCGTGATCTCCTCGAACTGGTTGTTCCCGAGATTCTTCCACAGTTGATTACCACCAATCTGGGTCGTCCAATAAAGATCTAACAAACCGTCACCATTCACATCGGCCGCGGCGATACCATTTCCATGATCGTAGTGACCGGCAACGTTGACCTTGCACGCATCCTCGACGCTGACATGTTTAAATAACACTCCGCTCGATTCGACGAGGTCTTCGAAGTGAAAATCACAGAACACATCATAGCCAGACTTCGCTGCGAGCTGCTTCTGTTGACGGGAACTAAGCCAGGCCGGATTCGCCACATCTTTCGGATAAGGAAACTTTTCAAACGTTTCCATAGATGCGGCCGTCGCTTTCTGATTCGGGTTGGCAGCGGCCGAATCCACATCGCTTTCAGAGCAGCTGGTTAACAGAAGAACGATACTTAGAGCGAAGACAGAGAGACGAATCATAAAAGTGAGAATCCAAGCTGGTTTTTGAACGGTTTGAGGTTACACACGGGACTGGAATGATGCCAAATGATGTTTGGCAGTCGATGTGACAAATTCTTTAGGAGGAGACCCTAACACCCAGGCGAATCCTGTCGATTCCCGCCGCGCGAACACGAAGCACGGTGTCTCGCAGGCGCCCGAAACGCACCTGAGGGTGAGCGCGAATCCGGGCGCACGGTTGATGTCCACGTGCCCTGGCGCGCTTTCGGTATTCCGTGAGAGCTTTCTCTAAGTCTGAGGGAATCCGAGGTTGATTCAGGTGCACCCGTCCGTGCTGATCCAGTGTGATCTCAAAGGCCCGGCCATCGCTGAAGTTTCGAATCGCCGGAACTTCCGGCAGATCCATCGGAGTCCGCTCTGCTGGAGTGACGACGAGTCCCGTGTTGATCCACATGATCAGGTGGATGAGAAAGGAAGCGCCCAATACTCCAAACGCGAATCGCGCTACGCGGCCTGGCATCATCCGAAAAGATCGGCAGCTCTCAAGGGTAGCCGATTACAAAGGCAAAGGGATCTTGGAGAGACTTGGCGGCAGCCTTGATCGCCGAGTTCTCCCGGAACGGAGGTCTGATTTCAGAAATCAGGAACGAAGATCATTCCTTTACCTGGAATCCATCTTACAGTTGCCCCTGTGGAACTCCGGCATCTTAAGGCT
Source organism: Verrucomicrobiales bacterium (assembly GCA_965224685.1). Classification (GTDB taxonomy): domain Bacteria; phylum Verrucomicrobiota; class Verrucomicrobiia; order Verrucomicrobiales; family DEV007; genus CBDDAB01. The sequence goes on from CBDDAB010000016.1 coordinate 947,048, forward strand.
TTCGTAAAGGTCGCTGACGAAGGAAATCTGACGCAAGCGGCTCGCCAGTTGCATGTGGCCCAGCCGGCTTTGGGCCGTCAGATTCGGGCTTTGGAAGACGAGTTAGGGATCGAACTCTTTCATCGGAGTGCACAAGGCATGGCACTAACAGAATCCGGGAAACATTTTTACGACCGGGCGAAAGCTTTGTTAGCGCACAGCGATGAAGTGCTGCAATCGGTCAGGGAGACGCCGTCTTCATTGCAAGTTGGTTATGTGTGGGGCCTGTTCCATTCCCTCACACCTTCGCATGTGGCGACCTTCAGGCAGGCGCATCCCAAGGTCTCGGTTAGTCTCCACGACCTGTCTGCGACCGCTCAAGCTGAAGCCCTGCGCAATGGGAGCTTGGACCTTGGTTATATCGGCTTCGATCAAGAAGCGGAGGCAGCGGCTTTGCAGAAATGTTGCGTCGGTCGTTGCGCGTTCCGGCTAGTCTTGCCTGAGAAGCATCCCTTGGCGAATCACGACGTGATCGAACTCGAAGCCTTGCGTGAAGAGATGTTCATTATCATCTCCGAGGCGCACTACCCCTCGGCGTCCAAAGTATTGCACGAAGCCTGCGCCCGCGCGGGTTTCCGCCCACGCGCGATCCAGGGAGCCAATCGCGGCCACGACATCTTGGGTTTAATAGCCGCCAATGCAGGGGTTTCGCTTCTGCCGGCATCGTTGGAGGCCTTGCCTCATCGCGGTGTAGCGTTTCGGCCTTTGTCAGAGCCGATTGAGCGTGATCTGTATGTCGCTTGGAATGGCGCGAACACTCATGAGATGCGCGAGGCATATGTCGTGATGCTAGAAAGATCCTAACGGGGATTCTCTACTTACACCTGGCTCGCGATTCACCGGAACTCTCACGAATTCCGCTACGAAAAGCGCCCACCATTTTTAGTCATTCCCGCTGAACTTCTTCCCCGCCCAATCGAACATCGTTACCATGAGCTTGAGCAGACGCACCACCATGGGAAAGAATGCGTGGATTCGATCTTACCCATCCACTGACTTCATGTTCCGTTTCCTCATGCTTTCTGTCGCTCTGTGCGGGTTGACCCACGCACGGCCTAATGTCATCCTCATCATGGTGGATGACATGGGCTTTGCCGACCTCGGCTGTTACGGCGGCGAGATTGAGACGCCCCACATCGATTCGCTTGCGGCGGCTGGCGTTCGTTTCTCACAGTTTACCAATGGGGCCCGTTGTTGCCCAACGCGCGCGTCATTGCTAACCGGCCTGCATCCGCATCAGACGGGCGTTGGCCACATGACCAATCCGCCGCAGCGCAAGCGGCCTGCCGAACCGGCGCCCTATCAAGGCTACCTCAACCGGCAATGCGCGACGATTGGCGAGTTCCTTCGCCCGGCGGGTTATACCACCCTGATGGCCGGCAAGTGGCACCTCGGCATGCACGACCAGACCCGCTGGCCACGCCAGCGCGGATTTGATCGCTATTACGGCTGCATCCCCGGCGCCACGCGCTTCTTTTATCCGGAGCATCCGCGCGGCATGACACTTGATAACACGCCGATCGACGAACCCGAATCCACAACGAATGAGGCCTTCTACACCACAGACGCTTTCACCGATTACGCGATCTCGTTTGTCAATGAAGCCACCTCGCAACCTAACACACCGTTTTTTCTCTACCTCGCTTACACCGCTCCGCATTGGCCGCTGCAAGCGTTTGAGGATGATATCGCGAAGTATCGAGGAAAGTACAAGATCGGCTGGGACAAACTTCGCGAACGACGTTACCAGCGTCAGATCGAACTCGGCCTGATCAAAGAGGAATGGCAACTCAGCCCGCGCCCTGACAAAGTGCCTGCGTGGGAGTCATTGGATGAAAAGAAGCAAGACGAAATGGATCTCAAGATGGCGGTCTATGCGGCCATGGTCGATCGCGTCGATCAGAACATCGGCAAGCTCGTCGCTTTCTTGAAGAAGCGGGATCTCTTTGAGGACACACTCATCCTCTTCCTGTCGGACAACGGTGCGTGTCACGAAGGCGGCATTCTCGGTCGCGGCGAGTTTTTCGATATCGAGAAGCGTAATCAGCAAAGCGCCAATTCCTACGGGGAAGCGTGGGCCCACGCCGGCAGCACGCCTTTCCGTCTCTACAAGTCCAACGCGCATCAAGGAGGCAGCGCCACGCCATTCATTGCGCATTGGCCTAAAGGCATCAAGCCGCGGCAAGCCTGGCAAGACACACCGGCGCACATCACAGACGTCGTTCCCACACTTCTCGATCTGGCCGGCGCCGACTATCCCAAGACGATGCATGGCAACCCCTTGCCGGAAATCGAAGGAAAGAGTCTAATCCCAGCTTTTGCCGGAGAAGCAATCGTGCGCGACCGGCCGCTTTGTCTCGAACATCAGGGGAACGCTTTTGTCAGGGACGGCGATTGGAAATTGGTCGGCAAAGGACACGTTCGCAATGATCGCGTGGATGAGAGTCGCTGGGAACTCTACAATCTCGCGGCCGATCGCACCGAACTCAACAATCTCGCCGCTTCTCACCGTGATAAACGCGACGATCTTGTCAAGATCTGGAACGCTTGGGCCAAACGGGTCGGCGTCTTACCCAAGAAAGTTAAGCCGTCGCAATCAGTCCCCTGATGGCTTAATCCCGATACAGAATCTCTGCCGGATCTCGCGAAGCGGCGTGGAGACAAGGCAACCAGGCGGCGGCGATGGCGAGGAGCGGAGCACCTAACAGAACTATTAAGGATTCCGGTAGACTGAAATGCCAGGCGCCGCTCGTTGAAGCAATCTTGCCCGCTTGCCAAGCGATGAGGAGGGCCGCGGCTCCGCCGATGACACCTTGAATGGCAGCGCGGCTGAGGAAGAGGCCAAGGAGTTTCGTGGTACCCAAACCGACGGTGCGCAAGGTGGCGATCTCCGAAAGGCGTTCCCTGACATTAGTTAGGGCAAGGTAGGCGATCCAGGCCATGGAGACGACCAACAAAGCTGGAAGGAGCCAAGCTAACAAACGTTCACGCGAGGCCCGACCTGCTTGGCGCTCTTCCTGAAACTGTGCTAGTTGCTCTTGGGAAGTGCGCTTGGCATCGGTTCGCGCCTCAGCGCGAGCAAGGGCGCGGCTCTCGATTTCAATAATGTGTGTGTCTGGAAGAATGGCGCCTATTTCGGCACGGATTTCCCCTAACCGATCGATGGACGCGCAGTTGCATTCCAAGGCGCGGATCTCATTGATCTGTCCTGGCAAAGTTAACAAGTCTTGCATTTCCTTGAGATGCATCCAGATGGTGATGTCATCGGCAGAGCCCCGTTCGTCATGGGTCTTGCCGATCTTGAATTCTTTGCCTAACAACGTGGTGGTATCGCCCGGCGCAAGTTTGAGGCTCTGCGCAAGTTCGTAACCAATGGTCAATGTGCCAGGGTCAACGGGATCGATGAGCGGCGCTTTGGGATCGCGATGCAGAAAAGGCACTTCGCCGCGGATTCCGATGAGGACGATGGTTCGCGATTGCTCCGGCCACTTGAGTTTGCGGATCAAACTGGGGAGCAGGTGATTGATGGTCGCGATCTTGCTTTCGGCTAACTTGGTCACGTAATCCTCCGGCATGGTCTTGGAGGCATAGCCTTGAGAATAAACTTCGCTCATATCCTGGCCTTCAGGATAAATGTGGATGTTGAATCCCAGCCCTTTCATGGATTTGCGGATTTCATCCTCCAGTTTTTTCAGCCGCGCCTCGGTTTCCGAACGGAAAGATTCCGCAAGCTGTTGCGTTTCTTGATCGAAGTCTCGCAAGCGCTGAATGGCGAGGGTGCCACCAAGGATGGCGATGAGCACGGCCAAGGCGCCTAACCAGAAACTTGTGCGCCGGTGTCGAATCTCAGAGAGGATCAATTGCCAAAGTTTCATGTCACCAGATGCGTTGTAGATTGATCACGAGACCTGGGAACTCGGGACCTCCCGCCAAGGATTCTGGCTTCGTGAGGATCTCTGGTTCATTGCCAGGACGGTAAACGTGGGCTTCACCAGCGACCGGATCGATGAGATAACCCAACAAAGCGCCATTCTCCATGTACTCTTCCATCTTGTCGTGCACTTTCGTTAAACGATCCGTCTTGGAGCGGAGTTTAAGAACGAATTCAGGGCAGAGGGGCGGAAAACCGTCACGCTCTGCATCAGTTAGGGCTTCCCAGCGTTCGCGTGAGACCCACGAAGCATCGGGCCCACGAAGAGCACCGTTCGGAAGTTCGAAGAGGGTGGACGAGTCGAAGGCGATGCCGGATTGAGTGCGGCGTGTCCAATTAGCCAAGTCCGTGCTGATTTCCGAATTCCGCCAACCGGAGTTACCGCCTGTGGGTGTCATAATGATAAGGTCTCCTTCACTAGTAAGCTCCGCGTTGAGGTCGCGATTGCGGGCGCAGAGTTCTTCGAAGTCCTGCTTGGTGAACTGGATCTTCTCTGGAAGCTCCAATTCCATACTCATGCCAGGCGGTGTGCTTTGGACGACGAGAGTGCTCATAGATCGGTTAAGTTATTCGTCTAAACGCGAGGACGCAACGCTAGCTTGAGGGTGCCGGCGAGGAGAGCGGCGAGTATGACGGCTAGGGTGATGGTGAGGCCGCGGGGAAACGGTGTCTCGTGAGTGGGAGCGGCAGATGATTCGGCGGGAGTGCTCATGGCGGCAGTCAAGGTGCCGGTGAGAGGCGGAAGCGTGCGCGTGTCAGGCAACAGATTCCCCTGCAGAAGCTCTTCCCACGCAGCGGGAAAGAGGAGATCGATGCCGGGATTCTGCTCTTTCGCCTGACAGGAACAGGCGCCACAGAGATAGCTACAAGCGGCTTGGAGAGTGGCGAAGTTCGATTGTGAAAAGCGAATGCCAGGCACCATACGCGCCCGGCCAAAAACGGCGACCACGACCGGTTCGATAAGCTCTTTAGGATCGGAGCCGGTTGAACCTAACAACATCGCGCGAAAGAAGGCATGCGATTGATCGTTCGGAAGCCGCATGACGGGAAAGGCGATCTCTAGCGGAATCTCTGAACGCAAGACGTTATCCATTTCAAATCCGGGAACATCAGTATCGATGGTGCCATTCTCAAATGCCTGATTGCCAATAACCCCTTCAGGAAGTTTCAACTGCGGAGTGACGATGTCGAGAAGCGCCTTGAGATCTTTCGCGGCGGAGTCGTCTTGGGGGTCGTCCCCTGTTTCGATAACCACCCAAACAGCGGAAGCACCGTCTAACAAATAATCTAAAAGGCGTTCATGCGCGGGGACGCTGAGTATCTGGTGAAGGGCGGAAGCATCGAGAGGCGCTTGCCAGAAAGGGACTTGGAGCCCGGTGCTCGGTGGGTAACGCATTTCAATGCTAGGATCTGTGGTCGCGCCGTTCGCGATCTTGAGAGTCAAATTAACCGCCTTGTCTTCCGCCGCTTCGCGCAACGCCGTGAGACAAGCTTCTTCATCTGCATTCAGGCCGCCATGCCGCACGGTCACTCGATAGTTGTCTGGCGCCCATCGCTCGAGCGCGTAGCGAAAGACAGGCACCTGACAAGCTTGCGAGGGAAGCGGTATCAGAATCAACAACAGCAGGGCGAGCCTCATGGATTGCTTTGCAGGCAAGTTGTTAGGATGCGGTCTTGCGCTTGTTTCATCTCCTCAAAGGCCGCAGGCTCCTTGTCGGTGTAGCCCGCGAGATGAAGCAGACCGTGGATCACGTAAAGCAAGACTTCCTCACGGAACACGGTTTCGAACTCGGCGCTCTGACGCTTGGCTGTGTCGAGGCTGACGAGGATCTCGCCATGATGAAAGGTGATCACATCGGTGGCGCCGGTGATGTCCATGAACTGGCGGTGGATGCGGTCAATGGTGGGATCGTCAACAAAAGTGATTTCCACCTCCTCCAGCACGAGTAATCCATTGGCGTCTCTCGCAGCCTCGATCACCAAGGGAAGGGCAAGCGCTCCAAGCGTCTCGAACCAGCTTCGCTCAGGCTCATCGAGCGTCCCGGTGTGATCCGTGAAAAGCAGCGATGGCTTCTCAGGCGGCATCAATGACCTTGAGGCGCTTGCCTTCGCTGGAGTCTTTGTTAGATGGTGGTGGCTCTTCATCCGGCTTCGTCGTCTCCGCTTTGGGATAAGCAATGCGGGTATGCAACATGCCGTTCAACGTCTTGGTAAAGCTCTCTTTGATATCGGCGAGTTCGCGCAAGGTGAGCTCGGAATCATCCAATTGACCATCCTTGAGCCGTGCCATCACAATGTCATCAACCAGCTGTTCGATCTTGGCGTGGGTCGGTTTCTCAAGGCTTCGTGAGGCGCTCTCCACCGCATCGGCAAGACTGATAATAGCACTCTCTTTGGATTGCGGGATGGGACCGGCATAACGGAAATCCTCTTCATGCACTTCTGGAATGTCTTCCTCATGCGCCTCGCCGGCTTCGACTTGTTTGATAATCTCTTCGCGCTTATTCAAAGCACGGCGATAGAAATAATAAACCATGGAGGTGCCATGATGTTCTTGGATGACATCGATGATCTCACCGTTGAGTTTGTGCTTGAGCGCCAGATCCACGCCTTCCTTCACATGGGAATGCACCACGAGGACGCTCATACTGGGCGAGAGGTCATCGTGAGGATTCTGGGTGGGATCGATATTCTCGATGAAATAGCCGGGCTTCACCAACTTACCAATATCGTGAAAGTAGGCGCACACTTGGCATTGAATGGGATTGGCTCCCACACGCTCGGCGGCGCTCTCCGATAATCGCGCTACGACAAGGCTGTGATGGTAGGTGCCGGGGGCCTCAATGGTCATGCGTTTGAGGAGCTTGTGATTGAGATCACTGAGCTCTAACCAAGTGATATTCGTTGTGAGGCCGAAAGCGGATTCCAAGCTCGGCAAGAAACCGCCCACGATGCCCGCGGTAATGATACCCGTGAGCAAGACCGTAACGATTTGAATGCCGACCAAGCGGAAATCGAGCGCCGCGGGATTCATCAATTCCAAGAGCGAAATGCGGCCCAACGCGAAGGCGAGTGCTAGGGTGGTGAGCCCCACGAAACAGCCGGCACGCATGAGGCGACTGCGTTTGCGCAACTCATGGGTCGCGTAAACGGCCACCAGTCCGCAAAGCAAGCTGGCGAGCAGGTACTCAAAGAGGAGATCGGCTTCCACGAGCAGGCAACCAAAGATGCCGGCGAAGATGGTCGTGAAGAGGGCTTGGCGCCGGCCTAACAAAACCGAGATGGCCATGGGTGCCAAGCCGTAGGGGATGAGAAGGAAATGGAAGTTCGCCTGCAATCCATGATTCTGAACATAGGGCGCCATGTCCACCACCACGGCACACAGACGAATCAGGCACAATTGCAACAGAATGGCACCGAACATCAGGAGGATGCGGCCATTCTTGGCGTAACTGAGAGGGTGATTGGCGTAAAACTGAATGAACGCGCCCGCAAAGATGAAGGCGGCGACCACGGAACTCTTCAGTGAGTCCGGGCTAAAGATGGTATTCCGGTCCGCGACCGTGCCTAACAACATCACCAGTGCCATGAAGAACCCAATAAAGATCAGACCTTTAACCAAGGCACCGTGACGGAGGGCCTGTTGCCATTCGCTCTCGCCCTGCTTACGCCGTCTCCTGGCGGAAGCCAAGCCGCGCCGTCTTAACTGGAGGCGTTTGATCGCTTTGATCATAAGAGGGGGCGGTGTTTAAAGCACGCGTTGGGGAGTTGAGCAACGGAATCTTTGGAGGAGAAACGAGCCATCCGGCAAGGGCAATCCAGGTGGAGGAAGGACCGTAAGGCTAGGGGCGATGACGCGGTTTCCCAAGGTTTTTCATTGGCGAAGCGTCTTAGGAATGATGATGGTTAACGGATGTTAAGGGAATGAAGCGGCGGCCGATTGGGATGCTTCACGGCAGTTCGATTGAAGAATCGGATCGTCTCGGGGCATTACTGAGCCGCAGTTCTGCGAGAGCGGCTTAGAATTGCAGGGCAGATGGGGTGTCATGACAGATTCGCTTGGAAATGTTCCGGATTCTGTTTGAAAACGTGCCATTGGTTATTTATATGGTTTTTATTGTAATTATGAATATCTCTTGAGTGTTTGTCTGCCTCGTCATTCAAACCTTCCCAACAACTTAGTCAGATGACTCACCAATCTCTTCAGGGCCGCGTTTTATTGGTGGATGATTCGCTCGAGGGCGAATCAGCATTCGATCTCTCGTTGATCGCTGAAACTGGCTTGGAAATGGTCGAAACTCTTCCGGGAACTCCAGTGCTCGATCTCGCAGCGGAATTGGCTCCGGACGTGATCGTTATGAACCACGGGAAGGCTCGAGGCAATCTCTCCGAACTCTGTGGCGTGTTGCAATCGGATCCTGACACAGCGGCAATCCCGCTGATCGTGATGATCGAGGATGGCGACGCCACGCCGAGGCGGTTTGATCAAGGATTAGTAGATCTTGTTAGAAAACCAGTGGATCGAGAAGTGCTGGAACAACGGCTCCGTCTAGCGTTGCAGTACCGCCATCGCCTAACGGAACTCGAGGATACTGTTAGAGAAGCTCGCGAGATGGAGACTTGGCGGGACTGCCTCTTGGCGTCTGTGGCGCACGATCTGAAAATGCACGTCACAGGCATGGGACAATTATTAGAAAATCAAAGCGAGGAGGCAGACGTGTTAGTCGATCAGGCTTTGGGCCTGACAGATTCTTTGATCGAGCTACAACAATGGCAAGAAAAGGGCTGGCCGATCGATCAAGGGCCTGGAGACGTGAAACGTTCGTTGCAAGAAGCCGTTCAGGCATTGGGACTAACGAATATGCACGACAAGTGGAAGACTCAGCTCGAAGAGGGGCTTCCCTTGGTGGGAATGGGTACGCCGACGTTAAGGCGTGTGATGATGAATCTGCTTCACAAAGTGCAAACCTTGCACACGCCTGGGGCGGCGACAGTGATTACGGCGGAATCGACCGATTCGGGCTACGTCTGTGTGCGCGTAATGATTGAAGGTGCCGGTATTGCCCACGTTCGTGACCAAGAAACTTTGAGGCAACTTGGCAACCTGGATCACTTCATTCCCGATATCGGAAAAATAGATTTCCGGTTGGCACACTGTTTCTTGGCTGTGCAGGCACACGGCGGTGAGTTCAGTCTTGAGACGGTCTGTGGTGAAGGCCATTCCTTCGCCCTAACCATTCCGCCGCATATGCCGGTGGAAGCGCCCAATCTCATTCCCTTTCGATTGCCCTCAGAGATTTCCCTTAATCATGGTCTCAGCGCCCTCACCCATGCGAGCGAATCGAAGTGAGCACGGTGTTGGTCAACGACATTGAATTTTTATGGCGCCTTTCCTAATAGGCATTATGGTTGGTCTCGCCTAACCGGAACCTCTACGGGTGGTGCCCCGTTTCCGTCGAAATATGCGTTCAGGCTGTCCCTGACGACCGGAGAACTAACTTCCTGATGCAATGCTCGAGCCTCTTCAAGACGTCCGTCAGCGATCGCTCGGGTCACAAGATTTCCCAAGAGATAATCTCTCATCGCATCGTCCACGATATCATGACGCCTGTCGAAAACCCTAGATGGGTTCTGATTTAGTGCATTCATCACGACTGATCCTAGATCATCTGAAACATCCTCGATTTCGGCTAGTTGCTGTTGGTTATCAATCAGTAGATCTAATGCCTCGGTCGGATTACTATTTGAATAATGCCGGATAAGCAACGGGGCGTCCGTATCTGAAGCATCAACAGAACTCCTAACGTGCTGAGCAAATTGGTCCGGATCATCAAGTGACCAACGGAGAAAAATTCCTTCTTTCATCCTTCTCCCAGCCCGGCCATCGAGTTCGGCACTCTTTGCCAGCATCTCAGCCCGATCACCCGTTGAACTGTTAAATCCAGCTTCGTAGACTAAGTCGTCTCTTCCATTGACGCTAAATCTATCTATGAAATCGAGGGCGTTGGGCAGCTTCCCAAACTCGCTCGCCAAGGAGTGCTCATAACTTAGCCGTCTTGATGGGGGAAGCGCTTCAATCGCATCAATGGCTTTTTCTGGATCAACACGGACCAAAGCCTCAATGACTTTGAATTCCGCTTGATACTTTTTGCTACCCTCACGCATGTCATCTAACATCGCTAACGCTTCAAGGGGATCTTCTCTTGATCGCATCGTCACAAAGCGAGCCCGGACTCGCGCTAGCGAATCCTGGTTTAACTTGGGGGATGTCCATCAGATCGTTAGAAATCGTGGATGGAGGTTAGAGTTAGGCACTTGTTGGTTAGTTTGTCAAGTTAAAGGCTTATGTTAGTTTTAGTTGATTTCGCTCCACTCTTTGGTAAGCCGATCGCGTCGCCGCAGGAGGATAGGGCAATGCTGGGAAGCAACCCGAGCGCCGCGCGGCTGACCTTATACGCAGGAGTGGAGAGACGGCAGACCGTCTCTCCCTTCTTTTCTGCCATACTCCTGCGGTAAGTGGGGAATGCGGTAAATCCCGGGGGTCGAGGGGGCTGGCCCCCTTGCTTGTAGCCATGGGTGAACTCTTTCATCCTCAATTGGTGTTAGTCTTGGTCAAGTGCTTCTCGCAGTTGTGCTAAATCTCGCCATCCCGTAATTCGGCGAAACGTGCTCTCGGCGTAGAGTAGACCGCTTGCTAGATAGCGATCGGCCATCGTCTTTCGCCCTTCACGCGTCGCCGTTCGCCAACGATTCACTTTGCTCATCCGACGCCGAATGTTGAGAATAGCGTTCTCAATGATATTGGTGCTCAAAAGACTGCGGTGAAGACTAGCAGGAACGTCGAGATCTTGTAGCGCTGTGATCTGTTCTCCGGCTTCTTGTAGGCTTGAGAGGGCAGTGCTGCTGTGCTTCTTTAGAAATTCACTGAGTTGGTCATAGGCTTCTCGTGCGGCTTCTTTCCCTTCGGCACGCCGCAACCGATTGAGCAATCGCTCGAGTTCCCCTTGATGACGTTTGGAGAGATAACTGCTTAGATTGCGCTCCTTATGCACCAAGCAACGCTGCATAACGGCGTCAGGATAGTGTGTGAGAACGGCTTTTTCTAAGGCGTTAGAACCATCTAAGAGCGTTAGGAAACGCTTGGCAGCACTCTTAAGGCCTCGTTTCTTGAGGCCATCTAGCAAATCGTTTGCAACTTCGAAACTCTCACTGCTGCCAACGCGGAAATCGAGCATCTCTTTACGGCCATCGGCGCGGATACCTAAGGCAACGATCGCGGTTTGATCCCCACTAAGATGGACGCCATCTAACATCAAGACAAGATAGCCTTCTTCGTGCAATGCCCGGGAACGAAACGCTTCGAGTTTCTCTGCTGAGCGCTCTGCCCATTGCTCGGAGACGGTGCTTTTACTAACGCTGCCATTACTGAGGCGGCTGACTCCACGCGTGCTCACTCCCTCAAGCAACAGACGCGTCACCGCTTGGCTGATGTTGTTGACATCCTTGGCCGCTTCATAGGACTTGAGACTAACTTCTTGCTCCCCGCCGTTTTCCTGCCGTTGCCGGACGCGAGGGCGCTTGATGTTTTCCTTGCCGCCATCGATATAACAGATGCCTTTCTCACTGCCCGCCCGCCGGAAAGAGCTAGAATGCCGGTCACGAGCGTGGGAACGACCGCAGAGATCGTGCACTTCTTGCTGCATGAGCTCAAAGAGCGCGAGTCGCACGGAACTGCGCAAGAATTGGTTGAAAATTTCGGCACTCTGGCCGGATTCGGACTGGAGAAACTGTTCTTGGAGTGTTTGGGTATTCATGGATGGTTGGTTTTCTTTGAATTTGGTGCCCTTCCCTGTAGGCGGCGCCAACCATCCACCATTCCTATTTTAACGATCTACTGGACGTCTCCTTAACTTGTCCGCGAAGGTCTGATCGATTTTTTCAAGGTTCAGATCTTTTCCGTAGGTAACGTAGTCTAGGGCTAGTTGATCAAGCATCGCCCCAGGTTTGGAGCGATCGATCACCTTCACAACTTCATCCATATTTCCTAACTGGCTTGCCTGAAGTACAGCGTTGGCGATCAAACTCCGGTCCTTCGTTTGCAAACCCTCCTCTATCATCCGGATTGGTGCGATTTCTGCAATGAGTGAACTTAACTCTCCTTCGATTTGGCTCGCCAAGTCTTTGAGATCGGGGCTATTCGCGAGTTCTGCCGTAAGATGTCCTCTCATTTGCAGCAATTCATCCTCAGTTAGTTTAGGGGCTTGGAAAAAAATAATCGTCCCAAAGCGCAACCATTCTGTTAGGAGCGGGTTTGAGTGCCTGTAGTCCTATGAGAAGAACCTGACTCTAACTCAATTCGTTTATGGAAGAACACTGCGCGTGATCTCACGGGCAGCGCGAAACGCAAGTTCATGGCGGGCGTCGTCGATGGCCTTGGCCGCGGCGGTCAACGGTGGGCTGAAGACTGTCTTGGCTGGAATAGGCAACTCATTCGCAAAGGCAAAGAGGAACTCGATTCCGGCATTGATTTCGTCGATCAGTTTCACAAACGAGGTAGAAAGAAGGCTGAAGAACATTATCCAGAATTACTGGAGGATATTCGCGCCGTTGCTGATCCCCATGCTCAGACTGATCCCAGTTTTCGCTCTACTCGCCTCTATGTCCGCATCACTGCTAAAGAAGTCCACCGGCGACTGGAAGAGCGCCCAGGGTATGACCTATCAAGTATGCCTTGCGTGAGAACCATCAACAGCAAACTCAATCTGCTCGAACTCCACCCTAGAAAAGTTGCCAAGACCAAGCCGATGAAGAAAGTGAAAGAAACCGACGCCATCTTTGATATGGTGCATGAGATCAATGCGGCGGCCGATAGCGATCCCAAGCAGTTGCGTATCTCCATGGACACCAAAGCGGCGGTAAAAATTGGCGAGTTTAGTCGTGGTGGCTATAGCCGAGGCGAGCGGAAGGCCCTTGATCACGACTTCAAAGCGAAAACAACCCTCGTGCCCTTTGGGGTTTATCAGCCCGAAACTGGCCAAACCGACCTATGGTTCTCAGAAAGTAAAGTGACAGCGGATTTTATGGTTGATCGTCTTGAAGAGCTGTGGCCGCGACTGCGTGCAGAGAATCCTGAAGTAGAGGTGCTAGTGATCAACGCCGACAATGGCCCCGAGAGCGATGGCCGTAGAACCCAATGGTTGAAGCGCCTGGCTGAATTCTCTACGGCTCATGATATAGTGATACAGCTAGCCTATTATCCACCCTATCATAGCAAGTATAATCCTATAGAACGAGTGTGGGGAGTGCTCGAAAACCATTGGAATGGAGAGCTACTGAGCACAGCGGAGAAAGCGCTGGGAATGGCCCGAAGCATGACATACAAAGGGTTGAATCCCGTCGTCACACTGGTCACCAAGACCTACCAGACCGGAGTGCGACTGACAAAGAAAGCGATGAAAGAATTCGCGCCCCAAATCAGTCGGATGGCTGGATTGGAGAAGTGGTTTCTAACAATATTCCCTGAGCCTGAAATGGGATGATTATTTATTTCCAAGCCCCTTAAATAAATGAGATTTGTTCTCCTGGAGTTTCAAGATCCCTGCGAAAAGTGCCCGAGGTTCTAATTCCTTATACTCTGCACACAGTATTCTCAGTAACAATTCCGGATCCGATTCAGACAATGACAGGAAAAAATTGAGCTGGGCCGTTGTTTTGACCTTACCAGGAGGTAGCTTCCTTATTTCTTCCCACCCCCTTTTGGGATCGCCCTCAGCGAGGCGCCAGCCTTCCGTCGCTGCCATTTTCAGGTCGTTTGGATTATCGGTGAGGGTTTGAAGGTTGGTTTCAACGTTTACAGGGCCGGATTCAAGTCTTCCAGTAAACCCTCCACTACCTTGACCTTTGCTGCTTACCGGCCGCTCTTTTTCCTGAAGGATAGATAGGTAGTAGAACAAAGCCCCCACGCCGACTATCGCAAAGACGGCTAAAACGTATCGGTTTCCAGTCACTATCAAAATGGTTGAGTTTGCATCAGTTCGCAGGAAGATACAAATGGCTCCAATTACATGGCGTTAACGGGTCATGGCGTAGGGTATACGTAGTACTTCGCATGTGGGAAGTGAGTTTCTACGCGGTAATCTGTGTACCATCGCGTGTAATCTGCACTTGGTCTTACTCCGACAAAACCTGTACGGGTATTATAGGTAGCCTCAATGGAAGCAATCGTTTGTCGCAACGAGTATTGTCCAGATGCAACATTTACCCCAGCAAATGTGCCTCCAAAAGTTGCACCAACGTTGTTTCTTACAAGTCTCTGCACGGTGGCTTGTATGTTCATTACAGTTCGATAATCGAACCTCATTGGCACGTAGTGTATAGGAGCCTCACTGGAGGAGAGCCACCAGACAGTTTTTTCGACGGAGTTCTCTTCCATGATGGGCGATTTAAGTTCCCACATCTCTGTGACTAAAAGCCCTTGGCCTTCGCTTGCCTGACCGTTGAAGTCAGCCGCACCATATTGAATCGTATTGGAATGGTTCCAATTTGCGGGGCACGCTATGAACCCAGCCCGCCATGTATTGGGATTGTAATAATTATGGCAAAGCCAATCCCTCCAGCTGTAGTTTGGGTTATCTATGACAATATGCTTTTCTCCGGGTTCACCGTTTAGAGATATGCTCCCTAAAAGAAAGGCGATGAGTACGGACGAACGTAGAATGTTTGGTTTCGTTAGTGATATAGTGTTTAACGTTAGTTAATTAATTAGTTAGTTAGAATTGATTCAGTCATAGATCGGTGTTACTTGGACTACGAGGGCCGTCTGGCATTGCGCTACCCTGACCGAGGCACTCAAAGCGTGTGCCTACCATTGATATGAAATATTGAGTTTGAAGCGGATCTGTATGGCTTCACTAAATCCCCTCTGGAAGAATACCTCACCAAGAATGGCTCTTTGTGGGTCTAATCTTTGCTTCGCTTCTGAACAGAGAGGGGGGGGGAGTGATTTAGCATATCTTGTTGAAGGTCAGTATGGATACGGATGAAGCAGAGTTCAAGGAAAATCCAGACGTTCATAAATTATCCCAGGGTATCCGAGTTCTCACTTAAACTTAGAAGACGTTAACAATGCGATGGCTTTGTTAGCTTCATGGGAAAACTTGTCGACCAAGTCGGGTGTCGGAGTGCTGGGTTCTCACAGACGCAGCAGACTCATCTCTCCGGGCCCCGAGCAAAGCTGTGGCTTGCGGCCGCCGGGCTGTGCGCGGGAGGTTTCTTCGCGCCACAGCACCACGTCTCGCCGCCAGTGCTGCCCGTTCGCGACCCCAATATTGGCACACATGCCACCCGAGGCGTTGGGCGAAGACAGTTTTCAGATATGGCTGTTCCTTGGGGTCAATGCCGCAGCCTACGGCATTTGTGGCGTCTGCCGTTAATTTAGGGTGGAATGGCCGGATTGATTCGTCTCGCCGTTTAGAAGGGATTTTTTAGTGGCGCTGGACTTGACGCGGATGCGCCAAATCCTCAGTTCATGCCTAAGAAGTCATCGTCCTCGGGGCCGGCATCTTTAGGTGCTTCGCTAGAGAACGGCGCCTTGTCACCACCTAGAGAACAACTGAGATCTATAGCGCATGAAACTTGAGACAGTCTGCTTACATGGCGGCCAACAACCGGACCCCACGACTAATGCCCGCGCGGTACCCATTTACCGCACCAGTTCTTACGTATTCAATGATACGGAGCATGCTGCCAATCTCTTTGCCTTAAAAGAACTCGGCAATGTCTACAGCCGGATCATGAATCCCACGCATGATGTCTTAGAGCAACGTGTGGCTCAGTTAGAGGGAGGTGCAGCCGGTTTGGGTATCGCCTCGGGAACGAGCGCCATCTTTTATGCGGTGATCAATTTGGCACAGGTCGGTGATGAGATTGTCTCGGCGAATAATCTCTACGGAGGCACATTTACCCAATTTCATGATCTCCTTCCTACCATGGGGATCAATGTGAAGTTCGTTGATCCAAATCAACCGGCGAATTTCGCTGAGGCGATCACTGACAAAACCAAGGCCCTATTCTGTGAAACAGTGAGTAACCCCGGCCTTGATGTAGCCGATTTGGAAGCGATCGCGACCATTGCGCGTGAGCATCAAATCCCCCTCATCGTCGATAGCACTTTCTCTACGCCCTACCTCACCCGGCCGATCGAGTATGGTGCGGACATCGTTGTGCATTCCCTAACCAAATGGTTCGGCGGGCACGGCGGAGGGATCGGAGGCGTGGTCGTGGATTCGGGGAGATTCAACTGGGCCAACGGCAAATTCCCGCTTTATGACGAACCAGATGGCTCTTATCACGGCTTGCGCTGGGGACACGACTTGCCGGAGGAACTGGCACCTATTGCGTATCTACTAAGGATGCGCACGGTGCCGTTGCGAAACTTAGGTGCTTGCCTCACGCCGGACAATGCCTGGATGTTTCTCCAAGGTATTGAAACGTTGCCTCTGAGAATGGAACGTCACTGTGAGAATGCAAGGGCCGTGGCGGAGCATTTGAAGAATCACAGCCAGGTCGAATGGGTGCGCTTTCCCGGTCTCCAAGATGATCCTCAGTATGAACTGAATCGAAAGTATCTCGCTGGGAAAGGCGGCAGCATGGTGGTCTTCGGAATCAAAGGGGGAGAGAAAGCAGGCACGGCGTTTATCGAGGCCTTGAAGTTGTTCTCACACTTAGCCAACGTGGGTGACGCCAAGAGTCTGGCTATTCATCCTGCCACCACCACCCATAGCCAACTAACAGAGGAACAGCAACGTGCCGGCGGAATCACTCCCGAATTGGTGCGGCTTTCGGTTGGTATCGAACACATCGACGATATCATCAGCGATCTCGATCAGGCACTCGCTGCCGTTTAAATCTTGAAGCCACTAAACTGATGGAAGAGGGGCCACAGTTCGAGATCCTAACAAGACACGTTGAGCGCCGCGGCGTCCGTGTCATCGGCGAATCCGACGAAACGGAGGTTCCTGAACCCTTGTCGCCCGAAACAAGGCGCCCAATGAAACCGGAGTCTGTTAGCGTAGCGGAACCCACACTGGGCGGCCAATGGATTCGCCGTCGCTGGATTCTCGTGCCCATTGCCATCGCCGTCTCCGGAGGCCTGGCCTTTGCCCTGGCATATTGGCTGAAGTATTAAGGTGGGATACTTCTCACTAAGAGACACGCGCCCAGCACCAACGTTAGGCGGTCTGCTTACCACCGGGCGTTTTCTAAGAACGCCAAAAGATCAGCCAGCTGTTGCTTGGTTAGTAAAGTTTCAAGGCCTGGAGGCATTAGAGAAATCTTGCCGGGTAACTTGTCTGCAATTTCCCGGCGCCTAACGTTGATCCTGGCATTGAGGCCTATTTCAAGCGTGAGCGTGTCGGCGGTCATTTCCCGTTCGATTCCCAAGTAGACGTCACCGCTCTGTGTGGTGACTTGGACCGTTTCATAGCTACGCACGAAACTGGCGCTGGGAAAGATGATCGACTCTAACAAATCGCGACGCGAGCGAATCTGTCCGATCCGTGTGAGATCAGGCCCGAGCTTACCACCCCGGTAACCCATCGCGTGGCATGAGGAACAGGCGGTTTCGGCCTGATTGAACACGCGCCGGCCCCGGGTGATATCACCCTCCGGCAGCTCGGAGAGAAGATGCTCCAAGTGCTCCGCTTGCGCACTAACTGATTGATCAAGCGATCGGAGTAAGGCCTTTCCACGCGGAGCCATCTCATCAGGAAGCGCGGCCAGGGCCGATTGGAGCACGCCGGCCGGAACCGCTTGAACGCTTGGGTGACTGTCTAAGACACCGAGAAGCGCGCTAGCCTGCAAAGAGGTCAGGGGCGCGTGCTTTTGATAGACCGGCAAGAGCGCGGCGAGTTCCATTGGCCCTAAATCAGGTAGATGAGAGGTCAAAAGATCTAACTGATCGCGTATGGGTGGA
Source organism: Verrucomicrobiales bacterium (assembly GCA_965224685.1). Taxonomy (GTDB): domain Bacteria; phylum Verrucomicrobiota; class Verrucomicrobiia; order Verrucomicrobiales; family DEV007; genus CBDDAB01. Next base: position 964,990 of record CBDDAB010000016.1, read on the forward strand.
TGCTTTGTTAGAAGCGTGGTCGCGACCGTTCGTCGTGACAAGGGTTGATCCTGATGTAGCTGCGTTAGTAAAAACTGCATCTGCTTTTCACCCAATGACTTGTTGTCCGCGATCTTCATGGCGACGTCTGTGGCAAGCAGGCGCAGCTCAGGAACCTCCCCTCCGGCGGAAGCCAATCTGGCAATAGCAGACTGAATGGCTGGTTCGTTGGCCGGCAGACGGGACAGCACCTCCAACACTCCTTGACGCCATTCAATCTTTTCGTGGCTTAGCAACGGTGTTAGCGCTTCCGCCCACACTTTGGGCAAATTCTTGAGAGATGACTGTTTCATGAACTCCAGCCGTTGATCGATTGCCCCAGATTCGATCCAATCGTCCACCAAGGCCTTCTGAACTGTTTTTGACTCTGCTAGATAGGGAAAATCCACGGCTAGATCCTTGAGGTGACCGTTGTTTGTTAGACGTCTCACGAAGTGGGAAGCAAGAACCTCTCTCCATGTGGTCTGTTCGCGTGCCATGCTCCAGGCGAGCCTTCTGAGATCGCGGTCTGCATGGTCTAAGAAAGGTTCTAGATCCGTCCACTCAAGAGAATGCGGGCGAATCTGGCTGAGAACGCGCAAGGCGTGCCGTTGATCAGTTTCATTGAGGCCGGGAAGCGCGCTTCGGAGATGACGAACCGGCGCTTGTTCGATCAGGGAATAGAGTAGGGAGTGTCGAAGGATAGGAGAACCGGAGTTGCCCAGAGCGTCTAACAGTGCCTGAGGCGGCACGTCACTCAAACGTCCTAACGCTTCAGCAGCGGCGCGTTTCACCGCAATGGAGGGCTCCTTAAGAAGCTTGAGCAAGTCCGGCAGAGCTTCTTGGTCGCGATGAACCGCCGCCGCGTGAATCGCGGCGTGTTGGATAGGCTCGCGGTCATCGGTTAGGCAGCGACGCAAAGGAATTCGAGCTGTTTTGTCCGTGATTTTGGTAAGCGCCCATAGCGCCGCCAGTGCCTGGCGGGTATCCGCGCTTTGTAAAGTGATCGTTAGTGAAGGGATTGCTGCAACGTCTCGTTGAGCGAGCGTATCGAGCGCCCGGCATCTCACATAGTAGCGTTCGTCACCTAGTCGACGGCATAACTCCCGTGGCGATGCGGTTTGCCAGGCCATTTCGCGGCCGAAAGGATCTTTCGCGGGAGCGGCGTCCTCCCGCCGAACCCGGTAGATGGCGCCCAGGACGTCTGGTTTCGCTAGCTGTGAGGTTGGGCAACAGAGCTTGTACCAGCCACCGGTATCGACGACTAACAAGCTACCCGCGCCATCTTCTAGGATGTCGGTAGGATGGAAATCGAGGAGATTGGCGCTGAGGAAATCAGAATCGATGGTTTGATAGGAAGCGCCCTCTGGGACGAGCTGATGCCGGGTGATTTTTCGGAGATTGAATTGGGTGGCGAATAAGTTATTATGATAGTCTCGTCCCCATTGTGACGAGGTGTAACGCATCAGGCCACAAGGCGCCGCGGGACCGAGATGCGTCATGACCGGCATCAGGGGACCGGTCCGGGGGTGGCGGCGGATAACGTGATGATCTTTGCCATAAACGCCTCCGTAGATGGCGTGGATGATGCCGTCGCGCTTTCCACCAGAGGGATGCTGGAGAAAGGTGGTGGTGAAAAACCGTTCGCCCTCCGGCGAAAAAGCGACCTCTACCGGATTATCCATGCCACCGGTCATCACGGCTTCCACTGGACCGCCATCGGGATGTTTGCGAAAGATGTGCGCCGCTTTGCTAGTAAATGGAGGTTTATCAGGGCGCGGGTAGGTCTGCTCAGCAAAGGCACCCTTGCACCAGTAAAGCCAACCGTCCGGACCAAGGTAGGGCCCATGCAAATCGTTGGCGCAACCCGTCAAAGTCTTGCCATCATGCCAGACCTCACGTTCATCGCAAATGCCATCGCGGTCTTTGTCAGTGAGTTTCCAAATCACCGGTGGTGCCGAGACGTAAACAGAGCCGCGATAACACAGCACGCCTTCAGGAAACATCAGCTCATCAGCAAAGACCGTACGCTGATCGTAAACGCCATCTTCATCGGTGTCTTGAAGTCTAACAACGCGATGCGGTTTCTCTCGTAATTGCGTTTGGACATCGGCGTTGGAGCCAGAGGAATCCGCGACATAGAGAAAGCCTTCGTGATCAAAATCCGCCATGATGGGGCGGTCGACGAGGGGAGGCCCGGCGACCTGCTCCACAACGAATCCTTCGGGTACGGTGAGGATCAGATCATCAAAGGTGAACGAGCCCCCCGGGGCGGCCACTAACGGAACTGTTAAAAATATAGCGAAAACATGAAAACCGCGCATGAGGTTAGGCTAGGCGACTCGGCGCCTTCCCACACGAAAAAAGCGGTGACGGAGAAAAACTCCGCCACCGCTGGTCTGGAAGAAAGAACAGAGAGTGGCTACGGACGGATCACGCGAACGGATCCGGTGAAGGGATCGATCTGCACGGTGGCAAAGTTGTCAGGGACTTCGGCCCCGCGCTCCTTACGCTCATCTACTAAAGTAATGTACCATTGTTTCGCAGCGCCGAGATTGGTTGATCCCGTGGGTGTGAAATCAAAGGCGACAAACTGCGCGTTCATTGGGTTGTTCCGCTTGTAAGGGATTTCGCCGCGCGTTTTCTGAAGACTACACAAGGTCGAGATCCGGTCACTATCGGCGAAGATGATAGGATCGCACACCAATCACTATCGGCAGATTTCTGCAGCGGCGTGACGGGCTCCATGGACTCCACATTCTGACTGGAGCCGCCAGCAAAGCGGTCATTCAGATCAGATGACTTTCTGCGGAACAATTGATAGGCGCGGAAACGTTCCTTGTCTCCCGGGCGGGAAGGATCGGCGTACTGGAAGATGCGCACTTGAATGGGAGCGTTTTCTTTCAACGCGGTTTGCTGCGCGAAGGCGAGCTTGGCGCGCAGGAGATCCGCCGCTTGGGTGATCTTGTTCGCTTTGAGAGCGCTACTGATCGCGGGGACGGTAAAGGCCATCATGATGCCGATAATAGTCACCACGATGATCAGCTCGATCAGTGTGAAGGCTTGCCGGGACTTGGAGGAGTTTAGAGTGTGCATGTTAGGAAATGGTTGAGAGGGAGGATTAATTGTCGTCGTCATCACTGCCGCGGCGGATCCATGCCGCCTCACGCATGGAAACTGTGGTGCTAAAGATGCGGTTATTGACGCGTTGCTCGTTGAGTTGCTCTTCAATCAAGCGCAAATCCCGCTCCAGGTTCTTGGGTTGTTTGAAGAGCCCCGTGGGAATGAGTGAGGGTGGGTTGGCGCCACGTTCTTCACGCTGCGCAGAGCGCTCATCAATGGCGATCATGCTCACGCGAACCAGGGCCGGGAGCAGGTGAAGGTTGTCTTCTTTATTGTTGCCACTGTTGGTGTTGCTATCACTGAGGCCCGATCGCGAATCATAGCCGTAGCCGTCTTGATAGAAGACTTCAGTAGCCGCGGCGCCCCGAGAAGGGATGGATTTCATTGGCGTGAGGACGAGCTGTAAAATGTTCTCCGCAACCGTCCGCTTGACCAACAAGCTTTGGGCGCCCCCACCCATGAATCGGGAAAACCACCGATTGTCCGTCGAAGACTGCCGTTCGCGACGCTGCTCGGCATCCTCATAGATGTCGAAATTCTCTGCCGGCAATCGGTACTCCTTGAGACGATAACGATGCTTCGGCGGCACGCGGCCACGAAGGAAAGCGGGAAGCGTCTCACTATCATCACCAAACTCGACAAAGAATCCCCAAGCGTTGAGAAGCTCGGTAAACTGACGGTATTCCTTCTCTACCACATAGCCAAACGGTGCTTGGAAGAAGACGGCGTGACCGGGAAAGATCGTGCTTGGGCGTTGCGCTAGACGGGAGGTCTCGCCCATGACGAAATGGAGTTCAGATTGCCGAATGTAATTGAGAGGTTTGTTATTATTATCGAACTCGTAGTCCCAATACGTGTTCAGCGTGGCTTGGCGAAGACGGCGGGTGATGGATTCGAACGCGAGCCGTGCTTCGCGGAACTGATTGGCTTCAGAAGAGGCACGAGTCCAGGTCCGTTGCGTTTGATCCACCATGGAGAAGATCATGAGCAGGAGGACGATGAGGATCGTGATCGCGACTAACAATTCAATTAATGTGAAACCGCCGGAGGTAGATCGGCGGAGGTGTTTAAGGGAGAGACGTTGCATGGTAGCGTTCCTTTCTTAAGACAAAGGCAAGGACAAGGTTACTTGTCGTTGGGGTCCTTCTGTTCGTTGAGGCGGGCAATGATGGTGGTGAATTTCTTGTAACGGTCGTCCGTTTCAGAGAGGAGCTTCAAATTAACACTTTCGCCTTTGGACGGCCCCACGTAGATCGTGACGCGCTGAGCATAATCATTACGCTCCTCCGTTTGGCCCGGCATGAAGACGCCTTCCAAATCGACCTCGATCTCCGCACTGTAGACGCGGCGATTGAAGTCACCGGCGATGTCCTGAACCCGCGTCCCCTGGTCATCATATTCACGCTTCTCGCCGTCCAGTTTTTCGCGGTCTTCCCACTCCATCAGCTGGATATCGTTAATAATATCCTCACTGATTCGGGCCATGGTGGTGAGATTTCTGGATTCCCTCATTTGATCGAGGCTCAGCGGTAAGAGACCGAGGAGGGCGATCATCACGGTAGCGCAGATGCCGAGGGCGATGGTGACTTCAATCAGGGTGAAACCGCGGAGGTCACGTTTGGAGGTAGGACGCGAGACTTTCATAAAAACGAGTAGCGAGGGTTGACGCAGTTTAGGCAAGACTTGGGCGAGTTGTAAAAAGGATTCTCGATGAATTTACAATGAGAATACAAATTAGCACGGCAATTTCAAGCTATGTTTGTAGCGCAAGGTGTCTAGGAAGGCGCGAATCATCGAGATTGAAATCTGCAAAACACTTATAATAAGCCAGTTACAGGATTTGAAATCGACACCCGTTAGAAAGAGAATTTCAGGCACCGCTTGCAGACAAGTTGTAAATGCTTTGTATATCTTGGCTTGACAATGTAGCCGGTTATCGCTTTTCTTGGGAAGCTACTCCCACCGTAGCGCCTCTCGAAGATACGTACTTCCCTAAATTCTTATGAAGATAAGCCTCCAACCAAAGTCAACGGATCGGAGTACTCGTTCGAAGAAAGACCGCGGAATCGCCCTCGTCACGGTGATGTCTATCCTCGCGGTTTTGACCGTCTTGAGTATCGCGATCATAAGCCTGGCTGGTAACGAGCTTCGCTCGGCCAAAGCCTATTCAGATAGTGTTCGAACCCGCCAGCTCTCTGAGATGGTCATCAGCATGGTCGTGGCTCAGATCCGCGACGCGACACGCCCTGACCGGACGGTAGGTGGCGGTCTCTTCGGCGGCGGTGCCATTGCCTTGTGGGCCTCACAGCCGGGAATGATCCGAACCTTCGAAGACGAGGGCAAGATGCTCAAAGCTTTTAAGCTCTACTCGTCATCGAAGATGATTCTGACCGATGAACGTGAGGTCACGCTCGAAGAAGACGGTTTGCGTGGTTGGGAGAGTTCTCCAGAGCGATTTGTTGACCTCAATAAGCCCTCGATCGGCTACAATCCCAAGGGGCAGGAAATCAACCGCTACTTTCCGATCCTGGATCCTCGAGCGAAGACCCTCGATAAGGTGGAAGGGTTCGATTTCGAAAGTTTCGAGGGCGTTCGAGAGGACAAGCGCCTGCCGATGCCCGTGGAATGGCTCTACGTGTTGAAGGACGGCAAGTTCGGCACCCTCGATCAGTCCGGTAAATTCATCAGTGCCGACCCGGGGGCGCAGCCTGGCATTCGCAATCCCATCGTGGCCCGCATCGCCTTCTGGGCCGATGACGAAACGTGCAAGGTGAATGTGAACACCGCAGCCGAAGCGATTCCCTGGGATAAGCCGAAGATTTATACTGAAGAGGCGCGTGACTGGGCGCAGTTCCAGCCGGTGATCCACGAAGTGCAGCGTTATCCAGGGCATCCGGCGACGACTTGTTTGAGCGCCATCTTCTTCCCTGGCAAATACGTCGACGGCAAGGGATCGAGGCAATTGAGCAAGAATGAGCTGCAAGCGATTCTGGAGATCACGCCCAAGGTGGAGTGGGGCGGCACTGAGGACGGCAAGCGCAAGGGAAGCAAGCGTTTGGAGTATGACAAAGACCGTCTCTACGCGTCGGTGGATGACATCGTTTTCGATATCAAACGCGAAGAGAACAAGTTCGTGAAACTGCTCCCCGACGGCTTGGAGCGCTTCGAACGTGCGAAAGGTTTCATGACCGCCCGCAGCCAGGCGCCTGAATTGAATGTGCACGGCCGGCCGAAGTTGAGCCTCTGGGCTTTCCACGAGCAAAGCGGCCCGCGTCACCGCACGGCTTTGGACGAGACCATTGAGTTCTGCACCACGTTGGGTGACCGGAATCAATACAAGTATTTCTTCCAGCGTCGCGATGCGACGTCCCGTCATGGAGAGTTCTACGTGCGGGCAAACCGCGCAAATGTGAACCTCTACAAGTTCCTCATGGGCCAAGTCTATCGTTCCGTTCCAAGCTACGGAAAGTCGCTCGCTCAGAAGTACGGAGCGAAGAAGAAAGCGCCTTTCAAATCCTCCTACTACAAGGACAAGTCAGAATATACGTTAGACCATTTCTGCATCGCCCTGCAGATGTTCGACTACATGCGTCAGGTCAATATCCACGACGGTAATCTCGCTTCGCCCTATGCGGATTTCGAAGCAGGTGCCAACAATGGATTCGGTCAGATCTCTGGGATTAACCTTATTGGCCGAAACCTGGATTCTGAGAATGGTAGTCAGCAGCAAAGTCAGAACTGGCACAAAGAAACCAATGAACCTCGCGGTTCCGGCCGGATGTTCACCATTTCCGAGGTGGCCATGCTTCATTACAATACGGGTGAAGCGACCTTGACCGGCTTCAAAAATGGTCGGGCGACCTTCAGTGGAAACAACGGTCCTGATACGGGCATCGTGCATCAGGTGGTTGGTAACAGGCACCCAGATTACCCCTCTTGGATCGGCCGTCAATACGGTCAGCAAGACGTGGGGCACAAGTTTGCCTACGTTGAGACGGGTATCATTCCTGAAGTCTTTGCCACGGCTCAGGGTTTCCACCAGATTCACCCCAAACAAACGATTCGCCTCCTCACGGGCGGAACCGGTTATGAAGGCGGCGTTGATGAGGACACTGGCATTAAGATTAATGGCGTTCCGCTAGAGTTGTGGGGTGATAGTGAGGAATCGCAAGGCCACCAGGGTCCCGCCATTTACAGTGTCGATCCCGACAAGCGCGATGCCCGAGGTGATTTGCCTGAGGGTTGGTATGGTTGGGGCGGTGCAGGTGGTTACCGCCTGATGCGTTTCGGCACCTTTACTCTTGGGAATGGGACGCACGGTTACCGCGTCAACTTCCTCGCTAATGGAAGAGGCCCCTTGAGTCACTTTTACTGTCAGACTCCGGTCATCGTGCGTGATGACGAAGATTTGAATATCACACAAAACGCTCCTATTCAGTTAGTCGTTTATGATCAGGGCGCTCAGGGTGCCTCCACAGGTAACCTCGTGCAGGTCTTCAATCTCCGCTGGGCCATGCCCGGTGAAAGTGTGGTGGTGCCCCGTCCCAAGCGGAACTCCGGTTCTTATTCCGGTTGGACCCGCCGATTCCGTGCGGCCGCTCAGGCCAATGCGCGGAATAACCGGATCGTGAAGGTGCTCGAACCCGGCACGGACAAGGAAGCTGTGAAAGGCCTCATCGTCTCTCATGGCGATATCCGTCTGGTCTCCACCAAACGGAATGTCCCAAGTGAACTCTTCCGCCGTCATCCGCTCCACTCCAAGGAGCGCGCTTCGCACTCTCTCACCTGGTCCATCTATCCCAAATCGACCACCATTTCCGCTCACGGGAAATTTGCCCAAGAGTTGCACGGCCGCAGCCTCGCTGGTGATGGCGTGAAGTACGATGCCGAGATGGAACCCGATTTCTGCTGGGATCCATCCGATCGGGGTAAGCGTGACGAATTCGCGCCGCTCTTGAGTGACAAGTATAAGTTCCCCATCGATCCCTCGATCACGCGGGACTTCGATAACGGCATCGGTGGTTGCACCGACGGTGCTTACATTAATAAGCCTGATGACGGCGCGGACGACGTTCCGGGATCCAGTGTCTTCAACCAGAAGTACCCCTACTTTGAGGCGGGTGAATGGAAGGAGAACATCAGTTACAAGGATCGTAACCTGGAGAACTTCAATCCAAACCGGATGGTGCCCTCCGGCGTGATGTTTGGATCCTTACCAAGTGCCAGCCAAGCGAATGCGCCTTGGACGACGCTTCTCTTCCGCCCCAATGTGGCCGAGAATGCGCACCTGGAGCGCAACGCTCACATGGGTGAGGCCGGCAATGGCATGAGACTCGTGGGCACGATGGGCACCGTCGATGGTTTCGAAGTGCCGCAGCTCGCTTCTGTGACCAAAGATCCCAAGCTTCCGCCCGACCACATCTGGTTGGACTTCTTCTGGATGCCCATCGTGGAGCCCTATCCTATCAGTGAACCCTTCGCCACCAATGGTAAGGTCAACCTGAACTACCAGATGTTGCCCTTCAGCTACATCAAACGCTCCACGGCGCTGAACGCCGTCTTCAAATCCGAGCGTGTGGTGGCTGTGCCCAACAACGGCGGCCGAAAGTATAAGAAAGCGGGTTCGTGGAACGAAGGTTGGCACCACAAGATCGATATGGATGAGACCCTCGAGCAGTGGGAGCACAAGTTCGAGCAAGGCAAGGTGTTCCGCACCGCCACCGAGGTCTGTGAAATGTTCCTCTATCCCCAGGACGAAGACGTTTCTTGGGACGAAGACAACAAAGGCATCCGCCGCTGGTGGGACAAGCATCGCCTCACGGGTGACAACACCTTGGAGCAACCCTACGCGAACATCTATCCCCGCGTGACCACCAAGTCGAATACCTTCAAAGTCTACATGACTTGCCAGACCATTCAGAAGGTGCGCGGCACGCCCGAGAACGAGTTCGTCGTGGGGCAGGATCAGGTCACGGGTGAATACCGTGGTTCTGCGGTCATCGAGCGTTTCCTCGATCCCAATGACCGCGACATTCCGAACTACCTCAACGTGAAGAAAGAGAACAACGAGGAAAGTCTGGAACAATTCTACCGCTACCGCGTGGTGAACAACCGCCAGTTCTCCCACTAACGCTTAGCGACAACCATTTGGCTGTTTCGGACAGCCCGCGAAGGGAGAGGCTCAAGCCTCTCCCTTTTTTCGTGATGAAGAGCCGAGGAACTGGTGACCGTTTCTCTCGTCGCAGAGATGTTCAACTCACCGAAATTCTCACTAATTCCGCTACCCTGCCACTTTTGTGTGGTCTACTCGTTGATGAGGTTGAGCGAAATCGTGATTGATTCTCAGGGTATTCTGTTATCAAGTCGCCAACCCTCCCTAACGATGAAACCTAGGTACCGGAAGCCCACTGTTTGGACGGAAGACGATTTTGAAGTCAAACGCTCCACCATCCCACGCGCCGGCCAAGGGCTCTTCTCCAAGGTTTCCATTGAAGCCGGCGACACCATCGGTCCTTACACTGGTAAAATCCTAACCGACAAGCAGGCCAATTCCGAACCCTATGTCAATTCTCTCTACCTCGTCTGGGTCTGCAAAGACTGCTGGATCTGGGGCGAGGGTGAATTTGCCAGTTACACGCGTTTCATCAATCACGACGACAACCGGCCCAACGCAGAGCTCGTGACCACCTCACGCTGGCGCAAAGCACGGATCGCCGCGCTGCGCCGAATCCGTCCCGGAGAAGAAATCTTCTTTGATTACGGCGAGTCTTATTGGGACTGCGTGGATATCAACAAGGAGGAAGTGCCGCGATAGTCGCCGATTTCTCCGAAATCCGACGCCCATCAAACACCAAGATCCGTCTTGGTAAAGAGCGCCTCGAAAACATAGCCCGCCCCTTCGATGTTCTCCCTGGCACCCTCTTCGCGGTCGATGGTGCCAACGATCTTTGTCACTTTGGCTCCTTGTGCCTCAATCACTTTGGCCGCCTCAAGAATCTGGCCGCCGGTGGTACAGACATCTTCTAGCAAAGCCACGTGATCGCCCTCCGCGAGTTTGCCTTCGAGCTGTTTCGCCGTGCCGTATTCCTTCTTCTGATTGCGAATGAAAACGCAAGGCAAGCCGCTCTTCAAGGCGGCCACCGTGACTAACGGAATGCCGCCCAGCTCGGCGCCGGCGAGTTTGTTCACGGGACCGGCAAGGCGTTCCGCGAAAAGACCTCCTAACGCTTCCAGAATATCCGGTTGCGTGCTGAAAAGGTATTTATCCAGGTAATAGTGACTCTTACGGCCGCTCCGCAGGGTGAACTCTCCCTTGAGAAGAGCCACCTCTGCGATGCGCGCGGCTAATTGATCCCGCGTCATAGCTCGTTAAACTTCTATTCTTCGACAGACTCCGGCTCCCCACCTTCGCCACCAGCATCTTTCTCTGCCTGCTCGCTCTTCTCCTTCATGGCGGCTTTGCGGCTCATCTTCACGCGGCCTTTGTCATCGATGCCGATGCACTTCGCCCAAACCATATCGCCTACCTTGACCACGTCCTCCACTTTCTTCACGCGGAAGTCAGCCAGCTCAGAGATGTGAATCATGCCATCTTTGCCGGGCAGGACCTGCATGAAAGCACCGAAGTTCGTCGTAGAAACGATCTTACCTTGATAGAGTTCACCCACCTCGATTTCGGCAGTGATCGCTTTAATCATTTGCACGGCGCGTTCAAGACCTTCGGCCTTCACGGCATAGATATGAACCGTGCCGTCATCGTCGATACTGATCTCGGCGCCACTTTCGGCTTGAATGCCGCGAATGATCTTGCCGCCCGGTCCAATGATTTCCCCGATCCGGTCTTGGGGTACTTGAATGGTTTCAATCCGCGGTGCGTATTCGCTAAGCGCGGCCGGCGCATTGATTGCTCCGGCCATGACATCGAGCACTTTGCCACGCGCGTCTTTGGCTTGGTGAATGGCCTCTTCAAGAATGGACAGAGGAATGCCAGGCAGCTTGAGGTCTAACTGATAACCTGTGACACCGGATTCAGTGCCGCAGAGTTTGAAATCCATGTCGCCGAAGAAGTCTTCCGATCCGATGATGTCTAACAAGGTATGATATTTCTGAATAGAGCCATCGTCCCCCATCTCGCTCACCAGCCCAACGGAGATACCGGCGACGGGACGTTTCATGGGAACGCCGGCATCTAACAATGCCATCGTGCCGCTACAAACACTGGCCATTGAGGTGGACCCGTTAGACTCCATTACCTCACTCGTCACGCGAATAGCATAAGGGAAGTCTTCAGCATCGGGCAGGGCGGGTTCGATCGAGCGCTCGGCAAGAGCACCATGACCGATCTCACGGCGATTGATGCCCCCCATGCGGCCTGTTTCCCCCACACTGAAAGGCGGAAAGTTGTAATGAAGGATGAAGCGCTTGGAATCCTCACCTCCAGTGTAGTTATCGAAATACTGGCAGTCATCCATGGTAGCGAGCGTGGCCAGGCCTAACGCTTGCGTCTCACCACGGCTAAAAAGCGCAGAACCGTGCGTGCGGGGAATGAGGTTTACTTCAGCTGACAAGGGCCGCAGTTCATTGGTGCCACGGCCGTCGCAACGCTTGCCCTTTTCCAAAATACTGATGCGGAAGGCTTTCTTCTGCAGGAAATCGAACGCTTGGTTGATCTCGAAATCGCCTGCGTCAGGATCCTTAGCCAAGATCGCTTCGGTCACTTCCTCGCGCAGAGCATCCACGGCTTTGCCGCGAGCAACTTTGCCCACGGTGTAAATCGCTTCCTCAATACGATCGCCCGCCACTTGGTAAGCGATGTCTAACAAGTCTTGCTGAACGAGCGCGAGATCGACTTCGCGCTTCTCTTTGCCAGCCTTGGCCGCCAGTTCCTCTTGCATGACCACCAACTTGGTCACGTTCTCCTGCGCAAAGTGCAGAGCCTTGATGAAATCCTCTTCAGGAATCTCGTTGCCCGCACCTTCAATCATGATGACGTCCGTTTTGTTCCCAACATAAACGAGATCGAGATCACTTTCTGCACGTTCGGTGTGGGTGGGATTGACGACGAACGCGCCATTGACCCGTCCCACACGAACAGCGCCGATAGGGCCGGCAAACGGAATATCCGACACACAAAGTGCCGCGGAGGCACCATTCATGCTCAGGATGTCGGCGTCATTCTCGCCGTCCGCGCTGAGGAGGAGGGCAATGATCTGCGTGTCGTAGAGATAGCCCTTGGGGAAGAGCGGCCGCAGCGGACGGTCCGTCATCCGGCAAGTGAGGATCTCTTTCTCAGTAGGACGGCCTTCACGTTTGAAATAGCCGCCCGGGAAACGGCCGGCTGCAGAGGCTTTCTCTTTGTATTCGACGGACAGTGGGAACCAGTCCTGGCCTTCGCGTGTTTTCGAAGCGGAGACGGCACTGACAATGACGATGGTCTCACCGAGCTGAACGGTGACGGCGCCGTCGGCCTGTTTGGCCATCTTGCCCGTTTCAATGACGATTTCCTGCGAGCCGATCTGGCCCGACACTCTTTCGATACTCATGGTCGATTTGGGATTCTGTTGGGTTGCTTGTTAGAATGCCCGTCAACGACGATCTCCACCGGCCTGCAAACTTCGGGAATCGAGACGCGTCGAGCGCGTGGATTTCCGAAGTTTACCTGCCAGTAGAGGGCGATCGTCTCTGGGAGTGGATACAAAGAAGCTCAGCAAGCCATCGGAGATAGACGAATGCTGAGCTTCAAAATCTTCATCAGCGGAAAAGCCGCAAGGCGGGTCATCGGCGAAGTTTCAGGGCCTTGAGGAGACCTTGATAACGCTCGTTATCGGTGCGCTTGAGATAATCGAGCAATTTGCGGCGTTGGGCGACGAGCTTGAGCAGGCCGCGACGGGAGGAAATGTCCTTCCGGTGAGTACCGAGGTGATCCGTCAGGTGGTTGATCCGCGAGGTGAGACGCGCGATTTGCACGCTGGAAGATCCGGTGTCTTTCTCGTGTTGCTGGAATTGGGAAATTTCGATGGTTGTTTCGCTCATATGGCCTCTAGGGTCATGAATATCCGCCGATTGGGACCAAATTCCCCCGGGGAAGGCGGTGAATACAATCATAATTCGCTCACCAAGCAACTGAAAAGCTGAAGAATGCGCGCCGGGCGAAGAAGGCCTGGTTTCTTCACTGAAGCTCAGGCGGAACCATCTCCTGCACATCTTCCCAGTCATGGTCAGGCAGCAACCGGGGCTGAACATCGATCGCATAGATCTGGTCGTCCGGCGCGATCATGAAGTTGCGGTCGTGGGTATCCGCTAGTTGCACGCCGTCGTCGCGCGTCCAGAGTTCTTCGGCTTCGTCATAGAGAAATCTTAGTCGGCTCAGGTAAGCGGCGATTTCTTCTTCTGTGGGAATGAAACGGAGCGGATGGGGTTGGCGTAACGCTGCGACGTGATGATACTGAGTCCGTTTTTCCGGCGCCAGATGCCTTCGAAGGCAACGTCATCTCCAAAGATGCGATTACTCAGACGCAGCCGCCGCAAGTAGCCGCCCGGAGTGTTGTAGCCGAATTGTCCGAAGCCGGATTCACCGGGAAACGTGGCCTTCCACACTCGATTGGCGGGTGCATCATAGTAGACGGTGACTTCGCGGCCAGGCGTCGCGCCGGGAAGAAGCGGGGGAAGATGGGCCTGCTTTAAGAGACACCCGCTTTGGCGGGCGAAGCGTTGGAGCGCGAGAAACTGCTCCCGGGCGCGCTCTTCCCACGCTGTAACCGGATCCCGTGGCTCACCCACATTTGCCACTCCCATGCTTGAGCGAGAAGATGTTGGTCTTCGGGTGAGAGCGGCGCGTTCTGCTTCTGCAAGTTCCATACTCTCTTCGCGTCCGCGAGGCTAATGGGTTGGGGCTCTGACGGTTCCGAAGTCATGGCGGGACAGGATGGTCGATTTGGAGTCGATTGCAATCCTCTTCGCATCGGCGACGCTCTTATTTCTGTTAGTCAGAAGGAATTGAACGGGTTTCTTCGATTGCGCCCACCCGTTATGCTCACATCGTATAGCCCTTGTGGCCTCCATGGAATTCACACCTCCGACTTCGATTCCCCTTAGGCTTCCGGTGATGGTTCTGCCGCAGTGCAATCTCTTTCCCCACGGCCTACTGCCCTTGCACATCTTCGAGCCCAAGTACCGGGAGATGCTGCGCACCGTGTTGGAAACAGATCGCATGTTCTGCATCGGTACCTTGCGTGAGAATGCGCCTCACACCATGAGCATTTACCACGAATCGACCGCCGGTGTGGTCCGGGCTTCCGTGGAACAAGCAGACGGTTGTTCCAATCTGCTCCTGCAAGGCGTCCGGCGCATTGCCTTGAGCGATTTCCAGACCGACAAGCCCTATTTGACGGCCCAAGTCACGGTGATCGAGACGAAGGATGCCCATCATCCCGAGGTTGAGGCCCTGGTGCAGGGCATTCGGAAAACGGCACTGGAGCTGATTGATCGCGGGTTCACCGTCTCAGACCACGTGTCCGACTACTTGAGGGATTTGGATGTGCCCGAGGTGCTCGGCGACCTCATCGCCTATCATTTCATTCAAAAGCCGCTCGAACGTCAGCCTCTCCTCGGCATGGCTTCCCTCACCGACCGGCTGCAGAGGCTGGAAATTTGCCTCGGCAAGCAATTGGCGCAGGCTCGCGGTGACGCTTCCTCTTGAAATCAGCCCCTAATAGCCGTCGTCATCATCCCCGAAGGGATCGTCCTCATCATCATCATCGAATCGGCCACCCGAGATCCAGTCGTCTTCATCCTCCATCCCCACGGGATCAAAGTCGAGCGGACCACGGCCCGTCCCCACGCTGGGAAGATCCACATCCTCTTCCTCATCGCCACAAAAGCAGCAGCCGTCTCGCACCCCGCATGCGACGCGCGCCCCCGAGGCATCGGTCATTTCACTGGTGAAATCATCCAATTCACTGGGCTCCGCCAAGAGCAACTTCCAGAAGGCCGTCGCCACCTTCTTGGCGAGTTCCTTCTTTACCGATTTGTTGAAGAACAGCACCGCGCGTCCCTCATGCTGGGCGCAACTGAAACGCACCCCCTGATCCTCATCGTCCGGGTCATCGGAGCAGCGAAAGGTCACGTTGAGGAGAGAGGCCTTATCGCCCTCAGCCGGCGTGAAACCCAGAACCACCATCAGCCGGGACTGTACCCACACCGCCTCGGCCTTCTGCTCCACCAATTTGGCGAGCGCGCTGAGGCCTTCTTTCTTCATGCTTTTGGGAAGAAAGTCGACTAGCGGATGCACCGTATCCCCCTTGCTGAGCGGGGAATCGAGTTCCAGGTTGAAAGTGTAAGCTCCTTGTTGGGCCCTCATAAATCTGGCTGCTGCTTCTCTATTAAACGGTCTATTTGCCCTATGAATTTGGCGGGGACAAGCCCTTGTCTAGTCCGGAATTCTTCGAATTCTTTGAAGAATTTCATTCGCGATAGCCCACTCGCAATCTGATTACCGCATCCGCGAAACGAAACGGCCTGAAGCCTCCATCGTCTTTAGCTGGCAGCCACGACGAACTGGGATTGCAAGAAAACCTTCCAGTGACTGGAAAAACGAGAGCGAATGCCCGCCTCCTGATCTTGGAATCGTGGTCTTTCAAAAAATGTCGAATGAAAGGCCGGAGATCTCTCGTATAATAGGGTCGGCCTTGATGCCCTAACTGAGAAGTTAGTAGTTCACCTCCCCAGATAACTAAGACCTCCCAAACCTGTTCCCCGCCGCCCATGAAACGCCCCTTCGCGTCTTTCCCCCTCACGCTCTGCCTAACGTGTCTCGTTATTCCAATCTTCCTGGCGAACCCGTCACTAGCAGAAGAACTCACCGGCCCCATCATTACCAAGATCGAGATCGCTGACCAGGACACGCTTAAGGTTTACGCGGAGATTCCCCCCGGCTACCGCCACGCCGTTCTCGAGGCAAATGGTTCGCCGGCGGATCAGCCTTGGGATGCCATGGTGGCCGGACCGATGTTGGGGGAGCGGGCGAGTGTGGTTTTCACCATGCCGGATCCGGGCAGCTTCGCGCTTGTTAGGATCAATATCGGGACTGCGGAAGAAGTGCCAAAGGCCAAACACCTAGACGAGCGTTTGTTAGATATTGAATACCTGACCGCTCCCAAGCCCGAACCAGAACCGGAGCCCGAACCAGAACCGGAGCCCGAACCAGAACCGGAGCCCGAACCAGAACCGGAGCCCGAACCAGAACCGGAGCCCGATCCTAACGATAATCCGACACCGCGTACACAGACTGAAAAGATCGGTCACTTGCTCAATCGAATCGCCTACGGCCCCAGCAAAGCGGACTTCGATCGCGTGCAGCAATTGGGCATTCGCCAGTTTATCGAACAACAGTTAGACCCCGCCAGTATCGATGAGTCCGGCAACAACCGTCTCACAGCGCGAACCAATCGCTACTTTCTGGATAGCGTTCCCGGTGAAGAGACTTTCTTGATCAGTGAAGGCGCCACTTGGCGTTTCTTTCGGGGCCGCCAGGAGCCTCCGGCAAATTGGACAGCAGTGAAGTTCAGCGACGTTTTCTGGGAGACCGGGCCTTCGGGAATCGGTTATGGCGATGATGATGACCGCACTGTGCTCGATGACATGCGTGGCGACGGCGGCTACCTATCACTTTACGCCCGGCACAAGTTTCACGTGGAGGATCCGGCCGCCTTGGAGAGCCTCAAGCTTCGTTTGATCTATGATGACGGTTTTGTGGCTTACTTAAATGGTCAGGAGATCGCTCGGGCCAATGTAAGCGGCAATCCACCAGCCTACGATCAAGAAGCAGATGGCGCCGCCGGCAACGTGGACAACGACGAGTATGATACGGATTTCGCCATCTTCGACTTTGGGAACCACCTTCAGGCGGGTGACAATGTGCTGGCTATTCAAGTGCACAACCAGTCCTCAAGCAGCTCGGATCTGTCCATGATCCCCTCACTCTTTCATGCGCCGGCGCCTTCCTACGATGCCATCCGAGGCATCACCGAACTGCAACAGCTCATGCACACGCGGGGCATTTATTCCCAACGTCAGCTGCAAACAATTCTTGCCGAATTCTGGGAGAATCATTTCACCACTGACTACAACAAACTCAAAGACTATCTCGAAGATCACCCGGCTTATGAAAGTATCATGACCGATGCCAATGAGCGGCAGATCTATAACCAAATCGCTAATGAGTCGGCGCAAATGGAGTGGGAAGAGTACCAGTTTTTCTACGAGCATGCGTTAGGCTACTTTGGCGATCTCTTGCTCTACAGCGCCACCAGCCCCTCCATGCTCATCTACTTGGATAACGTGCTCAATTTGAAGGATGAGCCTAACGAGAACTACTCCCGCGAGATCCTCGAACTCTACGCCTTCGGCGTCGATAACCGCTACACACAGGACGATATCGAGGAACTAGCTCGTGCCTTCACCGGCTGGTCCGTGCGCAAAGTCACTCCTGAGGGACGCAAGTCCTTCCCGGAAAGCGCGCGAAATCCCTACACCACTCCGAGTCTAACCGTGGAGTCGGAAACGCCTATCGTCGATCTCGGCCCCGGCTGGCGCTATTTCAAAGGCCGCCAAGAACCCACACCGGACGCCGATGGTGAGCCCACTCTCGATTGGGCCCAACCTGGCTTCAGCGATGTGTTCTGGTCTTCCGGCGCCACAGGCATCGGCTACGATGATGACGATGATGCCACGGAACTCGATGATATGCGTGGTAACTACCTGTCCGTTTATTGCCGACGCGAGTTCGTTCTGGAAGACGGCGTGGATGTTTCAACACTGGTTCTCGATGTTCAATATGACGATGGCTATGTGGCTTATCTAAACGGCGAGGAAATTGCGCGCAGCCGATCCATGCGCAACTACGGTGAACCGCCCGCTTTTGACACGGAATCCAGAAGTCATGAAGCGCGTGGCGAAAGTGATATCGTTCCGCTTTCACGCCATGCGCATCTCTTCCGTCCTGCGCCTGAGAAGAATGTGTTAGCTTTTCAAGTTCATAACACCAGTCTCAATAGTAGTGATCTCTCGCTCCTGCCGCGAATGGTCGAACGCACCTACACGGACGATAGCATTGAAGAGTATAGCCCTGCAGGGCTTTGGACGTTTCGTTTCGATCCGGAGGAGCATGACACGGAAGCCAAGGTACTCTTCGAAGGCACCCCACACGAGCTTCGGTTGCCGGCCGGTCGCGACGGCACTGATGGTGTGAACGATGCCATTGACGTCATTGACGCCATGGTCAACCACCCGTCCACACGCGAATTCATCGTCATGAAGCTTATTCAGCGATTCGTTTCCGATGATATCAGTCTAGCAAGTTACCACAACGGGACGGCCCATCCGGAATTGCTGCAACTCATGGAGACGGGTATTGCCGCTTGGCAATCCACCCAGCGTCCCGGCCACATTGCTACGGTGATGGAGGCCTTGTTAGATCCCGTGAATCAATCGGGCGCTTTCTGGTCCGGCGTCGCTTACCGATCCAAGGTCAAGAACGCGATCGAGTTCATCAATAGTGCCTTTCGCGCACTCGATGCCGAGATCATCAATGATCGCATGCCGGAGAGAAATGAAGACCTCGGCATGTTTATTTTTGAGCGAGAAGAGCCCGATGGTTTTCCCGAAGACGGCTTTGGTTGGATGGACACGCAAAGTTTGCTGGAGCGCATGAAGTTCTGTCAGTCTTTAGTCACGGGCGCAGGCCGCAGTGGCGCCAATTGGGAAGTCACGCCATTCTTACAACAATATCAGCTCGCCGATCCGGAAGCGGTGATTCAGCACTTCAACGAGTTCTACTTCCAACAGAATCTCACCTCCGACAGCCGGCAGATCCTCTTGGATTTCGCTAACATGGATGCCGAATGCCAACCCAGTCCTTGGAGTTCCGTCTCAGCGGGCGAGAAGCGTAACCGGCTTCGCGATCTCATCGGACTGATCATGTCCTCGCCTGATTTCCAATTCCAATAATCCCCAACGCTCTTTCTAACATTTTTCCTGTCTTCCTGCCATGAATAGCATGCAACGCCGCCAATTCCTTCGTTCCAGCACCCTCGCTTGTGGAGCGTTAGGCGCCAATTTCTTCAGTCCCCTCTTCATGCGCCGCCAGTTGCTCGCTCAAGAAGCGGCTTTATCTAACAAGAAACTTCTCTTCGTCTTCCTCCGCGGAGGGAACGACGGTATCAACACCGTTCTTCCTCAGGGCGACGCCGAATACAACGACAACAATCGCCCGTCACTCTACATTCCGCCCGGCACGGGGATTGATTTGAATAACGGATTTGCTCAACTACATCCGGCACTCGCGCCCATGATGTCGCTCTATCATTCCACAGGTCTAACCGGGCAAGAGGGACCGGGGAATCTCGCGATCATCCATCGTGTCGGTTATTCTGACCAATCGAGATCTCACTTTGATAGTCAGGAGTACTGGGAGAAAGGCGTTCCCCGTGATGAAACCATCAAAGACGGTATGCTTTACCGGCAACTTGCCAACACAACGGATTTACGAGCGGTGGAAAACGCCTTTATCGCCGCTTCCATCTCAGGGTCTCAATTGGATTCGCTCAAGGGCGATCAGCCCTTTCCCAATTTTCGGCGCGCGAGTGATTTCACGTTTTTGGGGAACAATGACCAAAGCGCGAAGTTCCTCGGTGAGAATCCCAGCGCGAAATCACCGAAAGGCAAGGGCATCAGCGGTCTCTACGCCGGAAGACCCAGTCTCCCGCGTTCTCAATACGCCGATCTCGTGCATCAAACCGGCCAAGCCATGACGCGAACGATCGGTACCCTGCAATCAGCCGTAGACATGGGCCCTTACGAACCCGCCAACGGCGCCGTTTATCCTAACGGAAGTCTCGGCGATAAGCTTCAGGAAGCGGCCATGCTGATGAAACGCACTTCTGTTAAAGTAATCGGCGTCAATCATGGCGGCTTCGATACCCACGGCAATCAAGGTCAGCTCAATGGCACGCACGCCAATCGGATCGGTGACCTCGCCGAGGGCTTCCAGGCGCTCCATCTCGATCTTCAAGACCAGTGGCAGGATCTCCTCGTCATCACCATGAGTGAATTCGGCCGCACCTCGAGAGAAAACGGCGGTGGTGGCACCGATCACGCTGAAGCCGGGGCCATGTTCGTTGCCGGTGGGGGGGTGCATGGCGGCGTCTACAATTGCGACAACGCCACCTGGAAAGACGGTGACATGTTTAGCAAACGCGGCCGTTACCTTGCACGCAACACCGACTTCCGCGGCGTCTTCGCCGAGATTTTCACCAACCACTTCGGTGATGATCCCGGTCTCTTGGAAACCATCATGCCAGGCTACACCTCGGCCAAGGCTGAAAATCCTAGCGAATTCGCGCCGTTAGGTTTTCTCTAACATCGCAGCCATTTCCAGAAACCGGCAAGCGCGGAGGCTCCATCCCTGCATACCGCGCTGCCTACTCGGCCACCTGGCGCTGTCGCGATTGCACATACGCATTGCGGAGCGACGTGTAAGGATCGATCGCGCTTTCCTTCAACGCGTTGTAGTCCGCAACCAAACTGGGAGACTGATTGAGGATATCCAGCCCGCGGGCACCCAAGCGATGCCCGGTAGACCCCAAATAATTGATCGGATCCAGAAACCCGTCGCCGATCATCCCGGTGGTATCGCGAAGAGTAGAAGGCCCTAACATAGGCCACACAATATAGGGACCGTGGCCAAGGCGCCACTTCCCCAAGGTTTGCCCGAGATCTTCGCTCGGAGTCTGAAGCCCCTCATGCAGATCGGACGGTGTGCCCAAGCCTAACACGCCCACCGTCGAATTGAGAACGAATTTTCCTGTCTCCTTCGCCGCGCCCTCAAGCTTGCCTTGCATGAGATTGCCCGCAAGGCGTTTGGGATAGCGGAGATTGGTAAAAGCATTGGCGATACCCGTCTCAAGCAAGTCCGGAGTGACCGCTCCGTAGGCGTTGGAAACGGGCTCCACGATGAAGGCGTAGAGCTTGTCATTCAAGGCGAAGGTAGCGCGGTTCAATGGCTCTAACGGATCGGCAACATCCACGATGCTGGCATCATCGAGATCTTCATTGATGAGATCCTCAGTGGTGGCCAATCCACCGCTTCCAGGGCTCGCCACGGGACGATCGGCAATGGGCGTCTTGGCGCAACCTAACAAATAAATAATACAACAGGCGACAATGGTGACGACGACTTTCATCTATCGGGCAGAGGCGATTTGAGATTGAAGTTTGGCAATCAGTTGGGCCGCTGTTCCACGGCGTTGGAAATGACTGTCGAATTGCTTACGATAGTTGGCGACCATGCTTACCCCTTCGATGTTGAGATCGTAGAGCTGCCAACCACTTCGTGTCTTGGCTAGCCGGTAGACGACCTTGTATTTCGATCCTTGTATGACTGCGGTGGAGGCCAGTTCGACTTTTCCTCCGCCCAACTCTTTCACTTTTCCATAACTCACTTGAGGCCGTGATGCGCCGGAGAAACGTTTGCTATAAGTGCGGATCATCAAGGTCGTAGTAAGATCGATGATCTGTTTCAGCTCTCCCTTGGATACCTTGGATCGATTGCGGCCCAAGGCTCGTTGCACCACAACGTCCAGGGGATAACGTTTCTTAATCGCGGCGCTAAGCTGTTTCTCACGAACTTGGGTGGACGTCGACTTGCCGTAAATGATGCCTAACAATTCATTAACCGTTTTCTCGATCCCGCGACGAGGTTCTTGCGCGGCGAGATCACTCAGGCCCAGAGTCAGGATCAGTAGTATCGGTGTTAGGAAGCGTTTCGTCATTTTCGGGTAGCCCCTCATTGGTTTCGTTGATCGTTCCAAAGGCGACTTTGCTAATCAAGCCCTCAATGTCCACTGCTGATTCCGTATCAATGATGATGCTTCCCGGCTCTAAAGGAATACCGGATCCTCCGGGCAGGAGCCCCACGTACTTGTCGCCAATCAAGCCCTGAGTGCGGATGGAGGCAATGGTATCCTCATCCAATTCAATTCCCTCATGGATCATCAATTCAACGATGGCAACGTAGTCTACCTTATCCAACGTGATCTCGCCCACTTGGCCAACGGCGACGCCTGCTAACAAAACCTTACTCCCCGGTTTGAGTCCCCCCACATCGGAAAAGCGCGCCTTGATCAAATAGCTGTCATTAGTAAAAAACCGGCCCGTGCCGATCTTGACCGAGAGAAAAACCATGGCCATAGCGCCGGTCAAGAGGAAGAGGCCAACCCAGAGTTCAGTGCGGCGAGCGTTCATGAAGCGAGAGGAGAGGTGAGCGAGGGTGTTACGATATTGAAAGTCTGGCCCGTTGTTTTTCGTAGTAGCGCTAGTTGCTCCATCAAAGACAAGGCGGTCCCGGCAGGAGCGGAGCGAATGGTGAGCTCACCATCATCTTTTGAGCAGAGCGCGAGGCAAGGCAAACCAAAGACAGCGGACTCGAGAATGGGTGCCGGAAGTCCGCGGCAACCCACGAGACACTCGCGGGAATCCACCTGATAGGGAGGACTGAGTTCACCCACAACCTGAGCCAACTCTTTCATTAACTCTCGCAGACGGTGCGGCATCTGTAGTTGCTTGACGGGCGAAGCCTCTCGGAATCCGATCTCGAAAGACAAGAGTAACAACGTTTCGTAGCGGGAACGCAATTCCTCAAAATCCTGATCTAACATTGAAGCTGGGAGCAAACCCGCCGCCGCGGCAGCCAATCGTGATTCGTGATTGAGAAACGCGCCCACAACCGGGTGATCGCGATAGGATTGGTGAAACTCCCAAGGCAATCCCGAAGCCACAATCACGCCATTGTCTAACAAAGCCGCTTGGTCGGAAACGTAAAGGCTCTCCGGCACGTCGTGACTGACCATGATGGCGGTGAAGCCAAACTTCCGGCTGTCATCGAGAATGAGTTCCAGGACAGCGTTGCGGCGGATCGGATCAAGCCCGGTGGTGGGCTCGTCAAAGAGGATGATCTCAGGTTCCGTCACCAAAGCGCGAGCGAGCGCCACGCGACGCTGCATGCCACCGGAGAGTTCACTCGGATACTTGTGCGCCATCCCGGAGAGATCTAATTGCTCAAACAACCGAAGGACGCGCTGCGAGATCTCCTTAGCACTGAGGCCGCTACACTCGCGAAGCGGTAGACTTACATTGTCCTCAGCGGTCATCGAATCAAACAAGGCATTGCCTTGAAAGAGATAACTGATGAGAGCGGGTTGGCTTGACTCGCCAACGATGCGAACGACGCCGGCGTCGGGCTGAATGAGTCCGGCAATGCATTTCAAAAGAACGGTCTTTCCACTACCACTTTTCCCAATCAACGTCGTGATGGACCCACGTTCAATGGTGAGGGTCACGCCACGAAGCACTTGCTGAGTTCCGAAAGCTTTGTGCAGATCGTCGATCTCAAGAATGGTTTCGGGCATGGTCACGATGACTGTTTGTTAGACGTAAAACGACGTGATGACGTAATCGGCAACAAGAACAATGATAGAGGAAGCCACCACCGCACGCGTGGTCGTTTGACTCACGCCTCGCACGCCTGGCAAGGAGGCCCGTTCATGGGTGTAGAATCCGTAAAACGTGCACACCGCCGTGGTGAGGAATCCAAAGACAAGCGCCTTCACATACCCACCATGCACATCGCGCCAAGTCACTTCTTCGATCAAGCGCGACCAATAGACGCTCCCGTCCACATGTAATAAAACGACGCCGGAGATGTAGCCGCCCACGATTCCAATCAAATCGAAGAAAGACGTGAGGATGGGAAAGGCAATCAGCGCCGCGAGCAATCGCGAACCCACCAGAAACCCACGCGCGTCGATCGAGGTGGTGTCCAGGTAGTCGATCTGCTCCGAAGTCCGTTGCGCGCCCAGTTCCGCCGCCATGGCCGAACCCGCCTCCCCAACGATCATGAGCGCAGTAAGGACCGGTCCCAGTTCCCGGATCAATGACAAGGCCACCGCCGGACCCAAGAGCCCTTCCGACCCAAAGCGCACCAGCGTGTAGTAGCCCTGCAAGCCCAACACCATGCCCGCGAACAGTCCCACACAAAGGACGATGGGGGTACAACGGACGCCGATCTCGAAGAGCGCCTCGCAAAGCTTGCGCAGCCGAAAGCGCCGCCGAAAGAACGCCATCACCGATCCGACGGCGAACAACCCCCATTTTCCCAAAGTCTCCACCCCACGTATCGCTCGTCCTCCCAGGTGAAGTCGAAGAGCGCTCGGCGACGGCATGCGTGCATTTTCAGTACGGCTTGAGAAATGGCAACGCTAAGGTGAGTTCTGGGCAACCGACACGTTTGGGCACCACACCCGGAATTCTTCGCAGGTTTCGTCAAGGATTCTGCAAAGAACAACCTGAAGCCTAACAAGCAAGCGCGAAGATTCGCTCGCCATAAAGTGCGTCTTGTCGGCCAATTCAATGATGTCTACGGTAATGAAACCGACCAATCTCAGCGAAGTCACAAGCTCTTTGAAGTAGGTTACGGCTTCAATGCGGATGAAAGACGGAATGCATTCACCGTAACTTCGACTCATGGATCGCCATTTTCAGTGCCGAGTCGTGTGTTTCTTGGAAAGCTTCAGGGCGATCTAGCCGGGTATCCGTTCGTTTCGCTGAACTACGCGGTTAGTTCGTCAGAGAGTTTTCAGCAGGCAGGCTTTCCAGAGGCTTCTGTGGGAGGGTTTAACGGCACAGTTTCGTGGTGGACATCCACCGGATTGACGACCTCTCTTGACCTTCTAGATGCCGCGGTTCACCAGAATGGAATGGAGTGTGCAACTGTTGGACAGCTCAAGCGGTTTGCAACGTACGGAAAGACATATCTCGATTCACTTTCAAGTACGGTCTTTCCAGGCGGCGCTGGCACTGCAATTACAAATCTTGTCAATGGGTTCAACAGTGTTGATAACAATGCCATCGCAAAAGTTGGCCAGGTGAAACACGTTTCAAAAGTGTTCCTTGACAGAATTGCTCAAGTAGATTTGGGGAGAACTGGTCATCGACGTTATTTGGAGTACTCGTCTGGATCAACCTATGTCCCGTTGTGGACAACGACTCCAACTGATGACGACGATCATGCCGTGGCGACCATAGGACAGATGAAGCGTGCGTTTGCTTTTGATTTTAACTCAGACAACGACGGCGATGGGCTCCCACGATGGTGGGAACTCAAGTATCTTCGCGCCACACCTACGGACGTAGATCCTGATAATCACGCCTCCGGATGCTTGAGGCCTCAAGGAGACTATGATTGTGATGGGATCTCCAATCTCAATGAATGGAATAATGGCACCAATCCTGGCTATCCTGACACTGTTATCGTTGATACGGACAATATTCTTGTAATCTACAACGCCAACCTCACTGAGAACGGGGATCTGAAGAGCCGAGTTGCTCAACTTCTGGGAAAAGAAGAACCAGAAATATCAACCGGACAGATGAGCTACGATTTGAGGCGATTAAAAGGACACGGGGTAATCCGGAAAATAGAAGGAACGCATCGCTATGAAGTGACCGAGGAAGGCCTTCGGCTAGCCTTATTCATCAGCCAAGTGGAGCGACGCGTTTATCAAGAAGGCGCATCGGAGTTATTCAGTGAATGGCACGAAGGCAACCTCCACCAAGCCTACAATGCATTTGGCCAAGAGGTTGAATCGCTGTTTGCGCGTCACCACTTAAGTCGAGCGGCATGATGAATAACAGGAGAGGTATGTACAAAAGCCTTCATTATCTCATTTATATATGATTGAAAGGAGTTTGACCTAGATGATCAAATTTCGAAAAGTAAGCATCTAATCACGGCTGATGTAGCTGGATCGATATCAAGTCTTCACGTCTCTACCAACCAAATGCTCAATCATGAAGATTTAATCGCAGGAATGGATCCGATTGTAAATTTTACTGATGATTTGATTAATCCCATCATCACGAAGATCGACGATTTAAGGATTAATGAAAGCAAGCCTATCACAACAATCGTTTTTTGTTATGGTATTCCTACAAGAATGGTGATCGAAGACAATCCAGGTCCTCTATTTCTAAATACCGGTAGCGTCCCACATCATGTTGAGGCGGAGATCGCCAAGACATCTCATCCAAATAGAGTGATATCCACGTATATTACGGCTGGAACCTCTGCCGACACCCATGGTTATATTGCTCGTCTCAAGCGTGCATGTGAAACTAGCAGCCGCGTCCAGAACGGAATAATTATTAAGGGGCCAGGCGGGAATGATCATTATTACCTATCAGACTCCCGCGCTCCCAATAATTTGCAACGTGATCAATGGGACAGGGCAACTCAATATCGAGACGCTTTGCTCGCCGTAACCTCATCTTCGAATATTACCTATGAAAGCAAGCACGTCGACCCTCCTGCGATCCACGGATTATTAAACAACCCCGCTGGTTACGCAAGCTGGGGATTTTACAGTTCTGCTATTGGAACCACAAGCAGCATCATCCAGGATGTAGAGTTCACGGGCAATGTCTGGTATGCGATGACAACGATTGAATCTTATAATGGGCGACTTGATCATTCTAATGATAGTCTCAAAGATAGCCGCGAACATGGCGGCTATCAGTACTGGCTTAGACCAGGCGCATTCCACCCTTAGGGGCTTGGAAATAAATAATCATCCCATTTCAGGCTCAGGGAATATTGTTAGAAACCACTTCTCCAATCCAGCCATCCGACTGATTTGGGGCGCGAATTCTTTCATCGCTTTCTTTGTCAGTCGCACTCCGGTCTGGTAGGTCTTGGTGACCAGTGTGACGACGGGATTCAACCCTTTGTATGTCATGCTTCGGGCCATTCCCAGCGCTTTCTCCGCTGTGCTCAGTAGCTCTCCATTCCAATGGTTTTCGAGCACTCCCCACACTCGTTCTATAGGATTATACTTGCTATGATAGGGTGGATAATAGGCTAGCTGTATCACTATATCATGAGCCGTAGAGAATTCAGCCAGGCGCTTCAACCATTGGGTTCTACGGCCATCGCTCTCGGGGCCATTGTCGGCGTTGATCACTAGCACCTCTACTTCAGGATTCTCTGCACGCAGTCGCGGCCACAGCTCTTCAAGACGATCAACCATAAAATCCGCTGTCACTTTACTTTCTGAGAACCATAGGTCGGTTTGGCCAGTTTCGGGCTGATAAACCCCAAAGGGCACGAGGGTTGTTTTCGCTTTGAAGTCGTGATCAAGGGCCTTCCGCTCGCCTCGGCTATAGCCACCACGACTAAACTCGCCAATTTTTACCGCCGCTTTGGTGTCCATGGAGATACGCAACTGCTTGGGATCGCTATCGGCCGCCGCATTGATCTCATGCACCATATCAAAGATGGCGTCGGTTTCTTTCACTTTCTTCATCGGCTTGGTCTTGGCAACTTTTCTAGGGTGGAGTTCGAGCAGATTGAGTTTGCTGTTGATGGTTCTCACGCAAGGCATACTTGATAGGTCATACCCTGGGCGCTCTTCCAGTCGCCGGTGGACTTCTTTAGCAGTGATGCGGACATAGAGGCGAGTAGAGCGAAAACTGGGATCAGTCTGAGCATGGGGATCAGCAACGGCGCGAATATCCTCCAGTAATTCTGGATAATGTTCTTCAGCCTTCTTTCTACCTCGTTTGTGAAACTGATCGACGAAATCAATGCCGGAATCGAGTTCCTCTTTGCCTTTGCGAATGAGTTGCCTATTCCAGCCAAGACAGTCTTCAGCCCACCGTTGACCGCCGCGGCCAAGGCCATCGACGACGCCCGCCATGAACTTGCGTTTCGCGCTGCCCGTGAGATCACGCGCAGTGTTCTTCCATAAACGAATTGAGTTAGAGTCAGGTTCTTCTCATAGGACTACAGGCACTCAAACCCGCTCCTAACAGAATGGTTGCGCTTTGGGACGATTATTTTTTTCCAAGCCCCTTACTCTACGACAATCTATGACCGTTGTCCGATTGTGATGTTAACCCATCCTGAGGAGCCTCAAGTTATCGGAACCATTGCTCCAGGGTTTTGGCGGGATTGGGAAAATGATCAACCGTTTATCTGTGCTGCTTGGAATAATAAGTCACACATCAATTTCCTTCCCATAGGTGATCCACTTGTGATAAAATGAAGGCTTTATTATTCCCGACGCTGATAGTAGTGCTGTTTTCCGATATTGGAAAAGCGGCTACTCAGTTCGCTAACTTGGATTTTGAAATGGGCTCTGGTACGGAAGGGCAGTTCATTGTAACCGCCGACGATGGATTACCGAGTTGGGAAGCGGAAATTGGAGGATTTAAAGAAGAAACACTTGGATATAATGGTTTTGCCATTGCGAGCAGGCCGCCTCAAATTGTCTTTTTTGAACAAATTGACAACCAATTCTTTCCTCCGAGCGGTCGAAAATCCGTGTGGTTGGATAGCGGAGAACGGCCAGAGTTTCCAAGAGTTGTTTCAATTGCTCAAACTGGATGGGTGCCGGAAGGATCATTAACACTAGAGTTCTTTGCCTGGGTAATTGATGATGAGAGATTCAATGTCCTCGTAGATGACGAGATCCTCAATCTGGTCGCATTGGATAAAGTCGTTGCAAACGGGGTCGAATGGTTACGCTATGGTGCAGACATTCGCCACTTTGCCGGAGAAGAGGTTGAACTAAGATTTGAAGTTCGACCGGAAACCGCCGTCGAATTGGATGGCATCGAATTCACTGATCGCGTATTGCCTGTCATTCCCGAACCATCTACTGCTACCTATTTTCTAGTGGGGGCGCTAGTCTTTCTTTGCAGACGTAAATGCTCTAATACAAAAGATCAGGTGACGTAGTCACTATTTCTTTAAGCTATCCATATCAAACCAAGAAACATGAAATCCACACCAATATTTCTTTCACGAACCTTAATCGCTCTGATTCTAATCATGGGATTGGGGTTGTCTGTCTGGGCGCTCAATGAAGGGCACCTTAACCTGGGAGCAGCAGGGCAAGTTAGCGGTACCAATGGAAAAGCGGCCATCGGCACTGCCAATAGCAGTGTCTATGGAAGGACGTTGAACGTTGGCTTTAATAATGTTCTCGGTGAATCCAATAGTGCCATGGTTGGAGAAGGGCTAACTTATTCCACTTTCTACTCGGGAAATGTGATGGTCGTCGGTCAGTATAACGAAACTTCGCCGACTTCGGATCACTACTTTGTGGTCGGAAAGGGGACGGGCACGGGGTCAAATCGAGCGAATGCTTTTGTCGTCACTAAATCTGGGCGGGTCTTGATCAGTAGCGACATGAAGCCCGGCGGTATTTCTTCCAACTATCCCTGATTAGGCTCGGAGTTGCTATCTGACCGGACGGCCAGAAATGGCCGTCCTACAATTGCCCTACCGCCAGTCCGCGCCAAGAACGTCAGGGCGACAACGCACCATATCCAACATTCGACCTAACTCGCAGGAATTCATTCTCACACGAAGCCACGAAGGCACTAAGAATTCAGGCGATAGTAGGAAAAGTTTTATAACAGATGATATTCCTTTATTCCTTTGTGTCTTGTGTGAAAATCATTGCACATGACAGCTTCTAAGGTTCGGTTAAGGCGATTCGCAGTCTAACAAAGAGACGTCCAGATAACGCTGCGTCAAAATGCGCGCGTCGAATCAGAATACCCATCGAAGCCACCTTGGTCTCGTCAATATAGTCAACATCGGGTCGCCAGGTCTCCCAGCGCTCCAAGTCTTCAGACACCTCCAAGGAGACGTCCAGATCCTCAGCATGGGGAGTAGCAAGGTAACGATAAACCCAATGATCATCTTCGTACTCCAACCAATAGCGTGGAAACGAAAGTTGGTTGTTAGGATCTTTCGTGCCAAGATACTCCAAGAGCAACGAAGCACCATCGCCGTCCAAGTCGCTCTCAAGCGACTGATCCGCCACGCCGAACTCCTCTGCCCATCCGGCAAAGGTCTTGGGATAGAGCCAACGCAATGTAAACGCCTCTCCTTCAATCGGAGCCACCGCGAAGTTATAAAGAACGCCTGCCTCAACCTCGAAGAACTGATCCCTACCCGACGTTCGTGCGATGGAAGTAAATTCTGTTAGGCGATCCCCAATGTAGACTCCAGCGTAAGACGGACATGTGAAGTGCACCCAGCCTGACTCAGGCGCGATCCATTTCCACCAGTGGGTTTTGATGCCTGACCTGGGTAACCAATGAGGTGGCTCGCCGTACTCGCGTGTGGCCATTTCGTTCTCGAAGGGCACGGCAATTGGCAATGTGCCAGGCAACGGCTCTGCATGGTCAAAGTCGTCATTGGCCGGGACCCGCGTCACGGTTGCCGACGCCAGCATAGCGTGAGGATCCTTTACCATGATCTCGTAGACTTCACTTTCAATCACCTCGTAGAATCCCTTGTCGTTGGCTAGCACCGTCTCTCCAGTGCTTCGAGCAAACACGCGGAGTTCGCTACTAGAACGCGGGATGGCCACCTGACCCGTGTGCGTGGCTTCCCAATGCCACCAATAAATGCGAGGCTCGTTCGTCAACGTGCCAGCGATGGATTGGGGCACGTTCGCTTCTTGTCCCATCCAAATGGTTGAGTTCGTCATACCTTCTTGGAGGGGAAGGCTTGTTTCTCGCGCCTGATTCGTACGGAGATCGGCCACACGCTTAAGAGAAATCTCGCGGCTGGCCGATCGCGAATCACTTGAAAAGGCAAAGCGGTAGAGCGTGTTGCCAGTTGCGGGAAAGAATACACGTGAACCACTGGCAATTCTTCGCAAGTCATCCGACTCATAGACCGCTAGGCGCACGCTAGAGTTAAAGGTGATCGGAGCAATAGAGTAAATACCATCACGTGGCGCCGTCCAACTCCACCATTGGGCACCACCCTTGTGCGTGAACGGATCCGGCTCATCTGGCTCAGCCGTCGCTGCCCAGCTCTCGATGGTAAAAGACACTTCCTCTTCTGACGGAAGCACCATACTTCTAGCAAACGCATCATTTTCCGGGTAGTGCTCAAAGGCGATATTGAGAGAAGCTTCCCGATTTTGAGTCGATGATTGCGCAAAGTATAAACGTTCGCCGACAGACACCTTGTAGGGCGAATGCTCCCCAGCACGCTCTCCTAACGTTTGCGCGCCAGCGCGAAATCCGGAACGATCGCTCCATACAAGACCGTCACTTGGAGCCGTCCACGTCCACCAATGAAAGCCATGATCAGCTTTAAAAACTCCGTTGGCTTTGACGGCGGTTTGACTGCCCAAATCCATCGCCCGATCCCAAGTCTGGTGATCAAAACTACTTACCTTGGTACGGCTGAAAGTGAATTCCGTGTCGCTGGTAAGGTGATGGGGAAAGCGTTGTTCAACCCGATCAAGGACCGCGAACAAATAACGTTCCCCAGGAGTTACGAAGAGATTTGCGCCAGAAAAGAACCGATTCACCACCTCGGGCGTTCCCGCTTCGTTCAGAGTGTAAAGGTGTAACGAAGGATGAAAGTCTGCTTCCACATCAATTACGTAGACCCCTCCTTCTTGTGGCATCCATTCATACCAAACAGCTTGGTTGTGAGAATCGATTATGTCACCCGCCGTCGCCCCGCCCAGAGATGTTGTTAGAACAATATCGTCACCTACCGGAAGCATAGCGGCCGACATCCACGAATCATTTTCTGGAGTCGGTGCGGTGTCCATCTCCCATTTCAAACTGAGATGTCCGCCAATGGGTCGCTCGCGTAACGCTTGAATCCAATAACGCTTCCCTTGGACGGCAGCGAACCGGACAGTGTGGTCACGAATGAAGGAATCGGAATCCGCAACACGCGTGAGGGTATCAAGTGACGCACCCTCATAAACAGCTAGATGAGGCCTCACGCGGGAATCCGTCGCTGCGAAAGTCACCGCTGCCGAACGTGGCGCCTGCCATTGCCACCAAAGACTACCATGAGCACCAGAAGAGTCTGGCGGGAGCGGTTCTCCCAGGGATAAGCTGTCACCTTGCACGAAACTGGTTACGAGTCCCGACTCACCAGATAGAGAAACAGCGGAATCAAATTGATCATTGTTAGCGAAAACGGCCTCATGGATGGATAGCCTAAAGAACGATGGCGGTGTCTGTGGATCCACGCGCAAATGATAGGTTTCTCCACTTGCCACATCGATCGCCACAACGCCAGCGGCTGAAGCGATCATCGTAAGCGTGGACTCTTCAGTGCCTTGCAAGATGGCGATTTCGCGTTGATCGCCGGCATCGAATACAAAGCGACCCGATTGAGGCGCGGTCCATGAATACCAGCTGCGTCCAGGCGCCAAGGGATCTACAGGAAGATAATCGTGCACTTGGATATCGACAGTCATTTCCGAAGGAAGCCTCATGCGGTTGGCAAAGGCGCCATTGATAAAAGAAAGATCGGTTCTAGAGAGCTCCAATCGGAAACAGCCTGCTGGAGAAGAGTGACTTGTTAGATTCTGCCTCAACACAAGGGCGATGACGTAAGTCTCTCCTTCCATCGCAAACCAGTGGACATCTGGGTGCCGAGGCGACGCCACCATCGTCATCGATGCGAAATCAGCGCCTTGATACACAGAAACCTCGTGGTCAAAACGATGATTTGTTAGACGATAAATGCCATCGCTGGGCGCCGTCCACTCCCACCACACCGAAGACTTGTTTCGCCTGACCGGGAAACGCTCCAATTCCTCCGGTTCCAAGGTGGCGTAGTTGGGACAAGTTTCAAAGTTGATTAAGTCTTTGCTAGGAAGCGTCGTTCGGTTCTCAAAGTGATCGTTGGGAGCATCAGATCGCAGTTCAAAAATGAACGGCCGCGGTAGAGAGAACGTTTCTTCGTAGGCGAAGTAATAAGTGCTGCCCTGTTTGACCAATAGATACTCGTCGTCGTCCCAAGTACGCACATGGGTGCGATCGCGGAGACGGTTGATCTCATCGCCCTCATAGATCTTTAGCGCGGACGCATTTCCATCAGTGAGTCGCAGCACGCCATCGTAAGGAACCTGCCACTTCCACCAAACCACCGGCCCGCTCCGTAGCCTCGTCTCATCTGCATCGACCGTGATGAGACCATCGAGAACCTCGAATTGAAGAGTGTCTCCGCGAAGCTCGATGGCCGCGAAGATTGAGTCGTTGAGTGCAGACTCTTGAGGGACTTGCTCCAGCGTTAGAGCCGAAGGATTCGTTTGAAGTGTCCGGCGCGTGATGATCTCTACCATTTCCCCAGCTTCAACAGTGAGTGGAGTCCCCTCTGACAAGAACTCACCTTCACCATTCGAAATCGACTCAATCGGGCCCCCAATTTCGATAGCCATCGCTTCTGGAGCTTTCCAAACAAACCGCTCTTCCACTGTCTCGTTAAAGCCAATTTGAGCACGAGACAGCACCCACTCAACGTTCCGATGCGCGCCTAAATCGATCGTTTCAGGGATGACGATGATGTCATTTCTGTCAGCTACGCTAAGCTGGATGGTCCTTTCATTACGATTGCTAACATCTCTCATGATGCTCCGAATGTAATACTGTTGGTTTTCGGCAACCTCAAAGGTCGCGCTGGAACCATCGCTCGAGCCGGTCAGGATCAGTTGGTCTAACTGATTTCCTGTCCACATCGAAAGATTCGAACTAAAACCCATGTGGACGTTAATGCGCAGATCTGCCGGTGCCCGCCATCGCCACCACAGAGTGCCAGGAGTGTCTTCCTCTCCGACGCCGTCCAAGGGAGGCTCCCCCGCTTCGACTGTGCTGTTAAAGGTGGAAGTGCGATTGCTAGTGGGGAAGGCGTCACCCAACTCGATGGCCTCTTCAAAAGTGTCTCCCGGAGGACGCCACGTCATATTCCGAGTGATCAGTTCCACAAGAATGTGCCGGGAGGGGTCCATTTCCACGCCGATATGAACAAGCTCTCCCCTAGCAATCTGATAATAGTCATTGGGCAAAGGTTGGTCCGGATTGCCATTGCGAATGACGTGAAAATCAATGGAAGAAATCTTCGGATCGAAGTCGAGATAGACATCTTCAGGCGCTGTCCAATTGAACCACACTAACGGTTTCCTTGCCTGTGTGAGAGCCTGTTCAGCTGCATCCAGCGTGGCGCCGTAGGTGGAACACTCAAACGTGACGAACGGCTGGGATCCGAGATCCCTCGCGCCATCAAAGTCGTCGTTTTCCGGTTTTGAATACGACTCCAGTTTTAGTTTATATCCAGACGGACCGTTGTAACCAATCTCCTCCAAGCGAATCCAATAAGCTTCATCTGCATTCACGGGAACGCGAAAGGGTGTCTGTTCAGGGGGGCTTTCAGTCTGCTTACTGAAAACCGACAGCCGGAGGTTCCCCCCTCCGGTAAGGGAAAGGCTTAGCGCCCCATCAAACGGCGCGATCCACTCATGCCAAAGAACACCTCGACTACCATAGCTTGTCCCATCGTAGGTTAATGCTCTATCACTACCTAACGAAATGGGATTGTCCTTACCTCCGTGGACCAACGCTTGTGTGGAACCGAGTTCAACACTCAGCGTCGCTATCGTATCGGTAACGTTCGGAGCATTGGTCGCCGCAATGTAGTATTTCGTTCCCGCGACCACTTCGAATGAAACGCCATCAGCAAATCCTATGATTTCCTGATCAGGTGCGGGAGTGTCACTCTTGAAAAGTTGGACTTCACCAGCCTCGCCACGAATGTCTGGTGCCTGAAAGTCGACATAGAGGCGGCCGTCACGCGGAGACGTCCACTGCCACCACGCCGTGTCTTGCTCGTCTCCGAATCGTGTCCATTCAAGGCCTTTCTCAATCTCACCAAGATCTTTGGCATTGAGAAAAGAAGCATTGGTGGGGTGACCTGATTGATAGAGGTAGACGGTGTAGAGATCGGGAGGCGAAGGCAGACCAGATGTTGTCAGCGCCAGATGATAGATCTCGCCGCTCTCCACTTGAAAACGATCTTTATACCTCCCCGATTCTCTCGGAACGGGGGCCAATGTTCTCAACATCGCTCCCGCGTAGAGAAAGCGTTGGGGACGACGATTGGGAATCAACGAATCTTCAGATTGAACGACTAACTCTCCAGTGAAGGGCGCTTGCCAACGATACCAAACAGATGCGCGATGGTGAGCGAGAGGTTCGTTAGGCTCTAGGGTTGCGAAAGAAAGATTACCTTGAAGCCGCATGAGATCACCTGATCCCAGATCGATCGCTTCGTGAAAAGAGTCATTGTGCGTGCCCTCTAACAAGCGTAGCTCGTATGTTAGTGATGCTGCCGTATCAGGATTGAACCACGCAGAGAATGCGTAGTCGTTTCCTGCTGCCACACGCCCCACCACATCTTTCCTGACACTCTCTGCTACCAGTGCGATATCCCCAAAGGTGTCACCACGACCAAGCACAATGAAGGTTGCGGGGGCTGATCCTCCATTCACGTGGTGGACGGTGACTTTGAATACCACCACGCCATCGGCAGGTGCCGTCCAACGCCACCACACGGATCCTTCGTGAGCGAAACCGCTAGAATGCATCAAGTCGCCGTGTTCCACCGTCACTCGCCCAGTCGCCTCAAGAGAGCCCGAAGCGTGATCGACCTCTCCTAACATCACCGCATTCTCAAATTTATCGTTGGAGAATGCTAGTGCGGTAGAGCCTAGGACAAGATGGAAGCCGGTGACAGCAATGAGAGTACGAGGCCAAAGACACATAGTGAAAATGAATAAACAAGCTGGAGATGTCGGGAATGGCAAAGCCTTTGGACTGCTGCAGCCTGCTGCCGCTTTCGTGAGCCAGCATATTGGCCACGCCCTCCGCAGCAGGACTGACTTCGGAAAAGCAGCAAGCAGGTTGCCGCAGTCCAAAGAGCCGACGGGTTCGAATCACCTATGCCCCACGGCCGTGAGAACTTTGCAAGGGTGATCCACTCCCCATAAACGAACCATGGGCGCCTCCGGAGAAGCGCCCATGGCATTCGCAACCATCGTATCGAAAGGGGGAACGTCAGCCTAGGCTGAATCTTTCAATAATTATGACAATTATTTAAAATAACGATATTTCAAGCATTAAGGTGACAAATCTTGCGCTTGTCTCACTGGGAGCCACCTTCATAGGGTCACGCCCCGTGACCAACTCGTCTCTTTCAGCACCCGCGAAGATCAACCTAGATCTACGGATCCTGCGCAAGCGCGAAGACGGGTTTCACGAAATCGATACCTTGATGATGCCCGTGGCCCTCCATGATGAGCTTCGGCTCACGCAGCGATCTTCGGGGGGATTGGCCTTTTCTTGCAACCAGCCGGATCTCGAAACGGCCGACAACTTGGTGGTTCAGGCGTTGCGTGCGCTTGAAGCTGCGATGGGGCACGCGCTCGATCTTGCGGTCCATTTAGAGAAACGGATTCCCTCAGGTGCCGGACTTGGGGGAGGTAGCAGCGATGCGGCGGCCGTCTTGCGCGGGGCACGGGATTTATTCGAGCTTCCCCTGGAAGATTCACGCTTGGAGGTCATTGGAGCCGAACTCGGATCAGATGTGCCATTCTTCATCCGAGGCCAGGCCGCGCGGTGTCGAGGCCGAGGGGAGCAGATCGAGCACGTCCATTTCCCCTGGAAAATACGGCCCCTTCTCCTCAAACCGGCCTTCGGCATTCCCACGCCGTGGGCTTATCGGCATTGGCAGGCTTCCACAGAAATCGCGGGAATTCCTTACACGCCGCAGCCAATGCCTTGGGGCGAGATCTTCAATGATCTGGAACGCCCCGTCTTCGCGAAGCACCTCGTTCTTGGCGAAATGAAGCGCTGGCTCCTGGATCAGCCGGAGGTGGAGGCGGCGGGAATGAGCGGATCGGGGTCGACGATGTTCGCCCTGCTTGAGGAGAGGGCAGAGGCGCGCTCGCTCGAGAAGCGAGCTCTCACTCGCTACGGAGATCACTTGTGGACCCATTTCTGAGTGCCTGGCACAAATCAAGACATTGATCGTTGCCTGCCCCAGGCGTTGACATTAAGGATTGCCGGAAATTCTGAAGATACCATTATTTCAAGAGTTCAGTTTGTGGAGAATGAGCATCTTGGCGTTTCCATTTTCCAACAAACCCCTTATGAGAATCGATTCTATGAAGAGAGTAGCTGCTGCCCTGCCCTTACTGACCTTCTTTGTCGCGATCTTCACCCCATTCATGGGGCGCGCCCAGGAGGCGATCGCCGACGATTCGCCTGAGGGGAAAGTGATCTCCTCTATCTCCATCCAATATCTCGGCGCCCCGACCGTCGATGAGAATCGCGTGCGGTTGAACATGACTTTGCGTGAGGGGAGCCCGTTCACGCGAGAGGCTGCGCGGCAAGACGCCATCAGCTTGCGGGAAAACAAGATCGTCGAGTTTGTCGATATCGTTCCCGAGGTGCAGGGCAACCGCGTGCGGGTCGTGGTCTTTGTCATGGCCACGGGCACGCTTGGAGAGATCGTTTTTGAAGGAAACACGCGTTTTGATGACGGCGAGTTATTGCGGGAGGTGAAAGCGGAAGTCGGCCAACCGGTTGATGACGATCAATTATTGGAGGGCAAGTTCAATATCGAAGAACTGTATCGCGAGAAAGGCTTTAGCGATGTCTCCGTCACCTACCGTACCACCATAGATCCGGAGACCGGCTTCACCCGCGCGGTTTATGGCGTGGTGGAGGGTGAATCCAATAAATTGCGCAATATCTACATTCAAGGCGCCTCCGCCATGACGCAGAAAGAATTGCGCAAAGTGATGAAAACCAAACAGCGTGGTATTTGGAGCCGAATCACCGGCAGCAATAAAATCGATAGCTTTATATTAGAAGAAGATAAAGCACAGGTGGAGCGGGCGTTGCAGAATAAAGGGTACATGGATGCCCGAGTGGTTCGCCATGAATTGCAGCGGATTGAAGCAGGGAGCGAATACGTCGATCTCTTCTTAATTGTTCAAGAAGGCATGCCATACACCGTGTCCGATGTGCGCATTGGTGGAAATGAGAGGTTCTCCAATGCTGAGCTCTCTTCCTATGTGAAAATGGCGCCAGGCGAACTCTATTCGTTAGACAAGATTCAAGCGGATGCGCAACGCATCGAGGATCACTTCGGACGTCAAGGCTATGCGGATGCCCGCGTCAATACGCGCATTGACAGCGTGGGCGGTCAACAAGTACGCATTTCCCACCTCGTGCGTGAGGGGCAAATTAGCCATATCCGTAAAATTAATATCAACGGCATGGATTACACCAAAGATGAGGTGATCCGCCGGGAATTGCTGATTCAACCAGGCGAGGTTTTTAATACGGTGAAACTCCGCCAGAGTAAGTCGATCTTGGAAAATACTCGTTTCTTTTCTGAGGTAGAAGTCACCCCTGAAGATACCGGTCAACCCGGTTATAAGGACATCAATATCAATGTCACCGAAGGAAAGACCGGTTCATTCCAAGTTGGGGCCGCCTTCACATCGGTTGAAAATGTCTTCGGTTATTTGTCTTTCACCGAATCCAATTTCGATATTGCTAATTGGACACGCCTCCCACCACGTGGTGACGGTCAGAAATTTCAATTCAATTTGCGATGGGGCACGCGCACCAAAGATTTCCTCATTGGCTTCACAGAGCCGTGGTTCCTCGGTCAGCGGCTCGCCCTGGGCGGTGAACTTTATTGGCGGGAACAATTATTCCTCAGTAGTGAATACTCCCAACGCATGGCCGGCGGCGCCATCTGGTTGCGGCGGCCGATTAATAACAACACGCGTTTTCAAATCGAATACCGGCTGCAGCAAGTGCAGGTCTACGATCTCGATGATGATGAATTGTTAGACCGCGACGGTGATGGGATTCGCGAGACCTTCATTCAGGGCGTCTCACCTGAGATCGCCGCCGAAGAAGGCTCGTTCTTGGAAAGCAAACTCTCGTTCGAGATCCTCCAAGACACACGCGATAGCAACACCCTGCCCCGTACGGGTCATCGGTGGTCGATCGCCGGTGCGCTCTCCGGCGGTTTCCTGGGTGGCGAAGTCGATACCTACGATCTTTCCGCATCGTTCACCCAGCATGTCTCCCTTCCGTTTGACACCATCTTCACTTTCCACTCCGAGGTGAATATCGCCGACACCTGGGCCGGTGGTGATCGCGTGCCCATCTTCAACCGCCATTTCCTCGGTGGCGCCTACAACCTGCGGGGCTTCCGCTTCCGCGATGTGGGACCAGTCGACTCAGAAGACGAGCCCCTTGGCGGCGGCACGTCGGCCTACACCACGCTCGAATACAGCTTTCCCATCATGGAGCGGCTGCGCGGTTCGGCTTTCATGGATGCCGGTTTCGTCAATGCCGATGCCTATGACTTTACGACCAGCGAACTCAACGTGGACGTCGGACTGGGCATCCGCCTTGAAGTGCCTGGATTCGGCCCCATGCGCCTCGACTACGGTGTGCCGGTGAAGCGCAGTGATCACCAAGGCTCAAGCGGCCGGATCAACTTCTTGCTCGACTATCGCTTCTAATTATCATAATATTAAGAAGTTTGAACAGCCCGCCTTTCGCTTGCAAATAATGAACATTGCTTGACGATTGCGATCCAAATCCCCAGGCAGACCTTTTAAACAAACCAATGAAGATTACTCTCAGGACACTACTCACACTCGGAATCACCGCACTCTTTCTCGGGACGACCCAGGCGCAGGACGCTGTGAAGATCGGCGTGGTGGATATGAAGCGGATCTTTGCCGAGTACGGCAAGACGAAGGAAGCGGAGCAGGAAATCAATGACCGCAAGGCGCAGGCCAAGAAGGAGTTGGACGAGCGCACCGCTAAATATAAAGAACTCTTAGAGAAATATCAGTCTCTCCGCACCCAGGTTCAAGATGAGGCCTTGAGCCCGGATCTCCGCGAGACCAAGCGCAAAGAAGCGCAGGAGATCGGTCAGCAAGCCAAGAGTTTGGAACGTCAGATCCAAGAGTTCCGTACTCGCCGCGAGCGCCAACTTCAGGAGCAGGTGGTGCGCATGCGCAAGACCATCTTGGAAGAGATTCGCGAGCTGGTGGAGGAAGTCTCCAAGACGCGGAATTTCGACATGGTTTTCGACAAATCGGGCGTCAGCTTGAACGGCGTTCCCTTCCTCCTGCACTCACGGGATGCTGTCGATTTTAGCGAAGACATCATTGGCCGCCTCAATGACTCGGCCGCCGGCTGAAGCTGCGGATCGCGTTTGAATTTGCAGGCGGGCTTCCATTGACGGGAGCCCGCCTTTCTTGTCTCAAGAGGCATGAATCTCTCCCTCACTCAACTCGCCGAGATCACTGGTGCGCAGATCGTGCCTGGCGAACGCCTCATCGAGTCCGTCTCCGGATTTGCCGATTTGGCCGCGGCGACTGCGGAAGATGTTAGTTTCTTTGGCAATGCGAAGTATTTGAAACAGCTTCGCGCCACTAACGCCGGCGCCGTCTTCGTACCGCCGGATTGTGAGGAAACCGGCTTTCCCGGAATGCGGCTGGTGGTGGAGAATCCGTCAGTGGCCTTCGCGTCTGCCGTGGATCAACTCTCGCCTCCTAAGCCGGCGCTCTCGCCTGGCGTGGATCCGGCGGCGTCGGTTCACGCCTCCGCACAACTTGACGCTTCCGCTGTCCAAATCGATGCCGGCGCCGCGATTGGCGAAGATGTTAAGATCGGCAAGGGTACGCACATCGGTCAGAATGTCAGTATTGGAAAAGGCGTGTGCATCGGAGAGGACTGTCGTTTGTACCATCAAGCCAGTGTGCGTGAGTATTGTGTTCTGGGAAATCGCGTCATCGTGCAACCGGGAGCGGTGATCGGATCCGATGGCTTCGGATTTGAACTCGTAGAGGGTCGTCATCAGAAGATCGAACAACGTGGGATCGTCCAGATTGATGACGATGTGGAAATTGGCGCTAACACCACCATCGACCGCGCCCGTTTCGGGCGCACCTGGATTCAAGAAGGCACGAAGATCGATAACTTGGTCCAAATCGGTCACAACGCACGCATCGGCAAGCACTGCATTATTGTGGCTCTGTGTGGCATCGCAGGCAGCGCCGTGATTGGCGATTATGTGGTGATCGCCGCGCAATCCGGTGTCGCCGGTCACGTGGAGATCGGCGGCCAATCCACGTTCACGGCCCGAAGCGGCGTGACCAAGAGTCTGCCCGGCGGCCAAATTTATTCGGGATTCCCAGCCGTGCCCTTAGAGAAAGAACGCAAGATGATCGTACTCCAACGGCGATTGGAAAGCATGCAGAACCGCATCGCCGCCCTGGAAAAACAACGCGAATCGTAAACGTGTCGAGAAAAATGTTAGCAATCTGGTTAGAGTCCGACCGCCTGAAGACGGAACGACAAACAGAGCCGTTCGTCGTTCCGCCTTTAGGCGGCTTCCGTTCAATTGACGGAGTTCGTTAGAGCGCGCTATGCCATCACTCTCATGAAGGCACTCATTCAAGGTCGCTATTGGATACTCTGCCTTGTTCTGGGACTGGTCTTGTTCAGCTTACTTCATTGGTTAGATCACAACGCCATTGAAACGGGCGCCGCCAAACGCGTCTTGCCTGTTGCCACACTCCTGGATGACCAAACGCCTTGGCTCTGGCACGTGCCCAAGGTTAACGAAGCATTCGATTCCGTGAAAGCGTCAGACCTCGGCAGATTGTGGCAAACCTCCGCTCTGCCACAGACCGTGATCGAACCCTTCGCCGGTTTGCCGGAGATGGAAACGCTCGCAGCATTCAGTGAAGCATGGTTAGCGTTAGATGCCCGCGATTTGGGTGTGGCACTGCGCGAAGGGCAGGATGGCTTGGAGATACTCGTCATCTTCCGTTCGTCGCGTGATGTCAGTGCCGTATGGGATCGCTGCCGCAGCTGGTTCTCAGAAAAGTGGCAGAGTGACGAAAACGCCTCCCACTGGGAAGACGCTGTGCACTATCAATTTATCGGAACGGCACCACAGCAACTGGTGCAGGCTCGATGGGAAGACTGGATCATCACGGGTACCAAGCCGGCGTGGGTTCGCCGCGTGGTGAGTCATCTTCTCGCCGATCATCCACCGACCGCGAGTCTCGGACATTGTCAGACATTTCAAAAAGCCCTCTCCACGCTGCCACGCGACTACGTTTCCCTGGTCTACGGACGGCCCAAACAGCAAGAGCCGCCCCAGACAGAGCCCCCCACGTTTCTCTCTGCCCTTCCGGTGGCGACACGCCTGCAAGAGCTTCAAAAGGCCGTCACGGGAGCTGGTCTCGACGGGTTTGCGGTCACCAGCAGCATCCGGCGTGGCCGGCTCATTGATCAGGCCATACTCTTGGGGCCGAAGCCTGCCGACTTGAGCGACTCAGAAATCTCCTTGCCGATTGATCTGACCTCGCCGGAAACCGTGACCTTCTTTGCAGGGAAGATGGGCGGTGGTGAGATTCGTCGTCAAATCATGGGGCCTGTGATGGAGCATTGGAAAGCGGAAGGGA
Source organism: Verrucomicrobiales bacterium (assembly GCA_965224685.1). Classification (GTDB taxonomy): domain Bacteria; phylum Verrucomicrobiota; class Verrucomicrobiia; order Verrucomicrobiales; family DEV007; genus CBDDAB01. The sequence continues at coordinate 1,007,595 of CBDDAB010000016.1, forward strand.
TCGCGACGGCACCGTTGGCCGCCGGCTTTGGTAACACCTGGTCGCTGCAACTTGAGCCTGTGACCCATGCCGAAAGTGAGCGGACCGAGTTGGCCGTGATCGCGAGTTTTCAGCTTCAGAACCCGTCGGCATGCGCCAGATGGATCCAGCAGCTAGCCCAAGACCCGCGGGCGGCCGTTACCCAGAGTGCGGTGGAGACCTACACTATTGACGGCAATCAATTTCCCGAGCCCGTTCCCAGCCTCCTACCGGAAATCAACGTTCGCGTCCATGGCGATCTTCTCCTGCTCGCCGACGATGCCCAGGGGCTTCATCAAGTGGCCCGCCGCCGGGAACTTGGCAATCATCTCAACGATCGAGCCGATTACCGTCGCATGATCCGTCAGATGCCCCGGCCGGAATGGGGTCTGGGTTTCATCGATTCGGAGCAGCTCTTAGATCACAGCTACCGGGCACTTCAGCATCCCCTGATTCTCGCTACCCTTTGGATGGGGATTCGCAGCCAAACGGATCTGGAGTTCGATCTCGCGCGGCTTCCGCGGACGGCTGATCTCGAGGTGGAAATCATTCCAACTGTAATTTCTATGAACCCATCCGATCAAGGTTGGAAGATGTTTTCCATGGGTTCGATCGGTCCCATCCAGTGGCTTGGCGGCGGCCGCGCACTCGCCGCATTCATGGATAAGACCTTGCTCGAGCCCGTGCCTACGGCGCTTGAGGATCAATTCACAGCACCAGCTCTTGAGCAGGAGCTCATGGATATGATCGATGATGGGGAGAACCAATCCTCTAAAAACTGATAAGATTCTCATTTCTGCTCCTCGGAAATATCTCTGGTCGAATCAAAAGAACTCGCAAATCACCTGATCTGTGGTAGGTTCCCCACCTATGGCTACAACTAGAAGAACACGATTCTCACGACGCATTCCTGATCACGTGACCGATGAGATCGTCAATGTCCTCAAAGGCAATACCGAGTTTCTGCCGTTCAACGGGCTCTTTGAATCTGTTTACGAGAACCTCAAAGAGAAGAACGCCGTGAGCGGTGGCGAAGAGATGTTGCGCCTGCGGGCATACGAGAAGCTTCAGAACCTTGTTACTCGTGGCCTAGTGAAGAAAGAAGGGCGTCGTTACTGCGGCACCGACCGGATTCACGAAGCCTCCAGCGAGTATCTAGCCGCCCAAGCAGAGAAGATGCAGAAGGCAGCTTCCTGATCGTCGAATTTTTCCCCTCGACCAGGAAAGAATAAAAAAAAGCGACTCCTCCCATCGGCCTCCGGGCCGGAAGCATTCTGGGGCACATGTAACGACCCTGGGGTGAGAATCCTCAACTAGCACCTAATCCCGAGATATTCCGCCTTGGAAATCTCAGGATTAGGTGCTTTTCATTTAAGGACATGAGTTCGGATTACCTGCCCATCCTCATCCAAGTGCTCATCGCCAGTGGTTTCGCGGCGGTCACGCTCTTGATCAGCGTCATGCTTGGAAAGAGCGCCCGGCGCTCTCAGGTCAAAGACTCTCCTTACGAATGCGGCATGCTCCCCATCGGAGAAACTCAACCGCGATTCAGCGTGAAGTTCTATTTGGTGGCCATGCTCTTCGTCCTCTTCGATATCGAGGTCGTCTTCATGTATCCATGGGCCGTCACCTTCCGCCAGCTAGTGCTCATTGACGGTGTCATGATCGCTTTCTGGAGCATGCTCTGCTTCGTCACCGTTCTTTTCATCGCCTACCTCTACGCGCTCAAGAAAGGCGCGCTCAGGTGGAGCGACTGATCTCAGACCATGATCCATCATCTCGTCTTCTTCAAGCTCAAGCCAGAGGTCACGGACGCCAAGCTTGAAGAAATCATCCGCGCCACCCGCAGCCAACTAACAAAAATCCCAGAAGTCCTAAGCGTCCGCTCGGGACGCAATGTGGACTCGGAAAGCGAATGGCCTTACTTCTTGGCCGTAGAAGTCGAATCCATGGAGAAACTCGCCATCTACCGCGACGACCCTCAACACATCAAATTCGTCGAGCAAGTCATCAAGCCAAATACCGCCGAACGCTTGGCGCTCGACTACGAGACAGGTTAACCACCCGCAGATTGCAGATTATAAAAGGACATTACTTTTAAAAGAAAAGGAGTTGCGTTGGTTGAGGAGAGACGGGAGACTGGATCAATGAAACCTCGTAAGATGTTACTGTGCTCTGCGGACTCTGCGGAGACGGGGATGGAGGCGCAGTATTTCCATGTGCTATCACGGGTGGTGGATCGCCGATATGTTTTTCAGGAGGAGGAGCGCGAGTTCTTTAAGGGATTGCTTCGTCAGGTGGAGGCGTTTTCAGGAGTGGAGGTGATTACTTGGACGATGTTATCCAATCATTTTCACATTGTAGTGCATATTCCAGAAAAGGTGGAGGATTTGCCGGAGGACGTTTTCTGGGAGCGTTTGAACGCTTTGTACTCGCGTGAGGAAACTCAGGAGATTCGTGCAACGATGAAACTGATTCCGAAGATGACGCCGGGCTTGGCGGGGCAGCATTTGTTGCGGGATTACCGGAGGCGCTTTATCCGGAGAATGCATGATTTGAGTGAGTTCATGAAGACGCTCGTGCAGCGTTTTACAGTTTGGTTTAATAAACGGCATCAACGTGTGGGAAGACTTTGGGAATCGCGGTTTAAGAGTGTGTTAATCGAAGGCGACTGGGATCCCTTGATGTGCGTGGCAGCCTATGTGGATTTGAATGCCGTGCGCGCGGGTATGGTTTCCGATCCGAAGGATTACCGGTGGTGTGGGTATGCCGAGGCCGTGGCAGGCAAACAGCGGGCACGAAAAGGGTTAGGGCATTTGCTGCGCAAGGAGGCGGAGGCGGTTGGCGAACCGATCGACTGGCGGGTTATTGGTAGTGAGTATCGAAAGATTCTCTTTGGTATGGGTGAAGAGCGTGTGGAGGTGAAGACCGGTAATCAGGTAAGGCGTGGTGTTCAGGAGACCAAAGCCAAGAACGTGATAGCTGCTGGGGGAAGGCTTACCCGTCCCCAGCTCCTTCGATGCCGCTTGCGTTATTTTACGGATGGCCTGGTGATCGGATCCAAGGGATTCATTGAGGGCTTCTTTCAAGAAAAGCGTGAGTATTTTAGCGAAACTCGAAAAGAAGGGAGCCGGAGGATGCGCGGGGGTGACTGGGGAAAGATGAGAACTGGACGTGATTTGCAGCGCAATCCCATTAGGTGAGTGGTTCGCAATCCTGACAGAACACGCATTATTCTGAGGCGAAGTCCATTGCCGTTGCCGCCGGGCTGAAAACAAATACAGCAGCGGCTACTCGCAATCCAAAGACTCCACTTAACTGTGCGTTATGCTAGAATAGCGACGAATCCTCACTCCAGATTGTCCACTTCACACAAATGGTAGCTCCACACGCAGGGATGGACGGAGTCGCTTGCGTCTCGGCTCAAGCGGTGTAAATGAGGGGCCTTGTGAATGCGTTGGGGACTCAGGTAGCGGTAGAGCTTTATGAATGTGCGGGGGCTTTGGATGATATTCCAGCGATCAAGGACGCGATGTTAGAAGCCGCGGCTAAAGGACGGGCAACCGTGGTTGGTGAGTGTTTTCATCAGTATTCGCCGCATGGAGTGACCGGTGTGTTGGTCATTGCGGAATCGCACATCGCGATTCACACCTGGCCGGAGTATCGCTACGCGGCTTTGGATATTTTCACTTGTGGGAACACCGTGGATCCGTTCGCGATCAAGGAATCCTTGGAGAAGGCGCTCGCGGCGGGCCGGACTTCGGTGATGGAAATGAAGCGCGGCCTTATTCAAGAACCTATTCCCGAGAAGTACCCTGCAGAACAGACTAACGAGGAGAAAACCTAACATGGCGTTATTCGGACCCAAAGATTCTCTGCCTCCGGGCTGGAAATTCCGCCCCATGAAGCCGGGCGATGTCGCGACCGTCTTGAAGATCATTGAAGAGACAGACGAGGATGATCGGGATTGGGCGGAGCAGACCTATCAAGAACGTGGATTGGATAACCAATTTGTACTCTGTGTGGGCAACTTAGTCGCTGGTGTCACGGGGATAAGCTTTGCGTTAGGCACTCGAGACACTTACTGGATATCCTGGACTTACTTGGCGAAACAGTATCATGGTCAGGGCAAGGGCGGCGAGATGCTGCGTTGTCTGATCAGCCGGCTGAATCGCATGAAAGCCCGCAAGGCCTTTGTCTCGGTGAGCGACTACCGCGATTTGGAGGACACGTCAGGCGTTTATGAAAATGCGTTAGCCTGCTACCAAAGTGTGGGGTTTACCGTGGAGGTGACACACCGCGATTTCTACGCGCCGGGAGAGAATCAATTCATACTCGGCCTGACCCTGCAACAGGGTGGACTCGGCCGCGTCGACAGTGCGGCACCGACCGCGCAGGCCAGCACAAGGAATATCGAACTCTCCGGCGTGGGCGAGATCGATGAAACGGAGGGCACTTTTCTCGTAGGCTGGGACTACAACGCGGACGGGCCACCGGTTGAGGCGAGCCATTTTCAAGAAATGATCGTCAGCGCCAGAGCGGCGGGAGCGCGGTCCCTGATGGCGAGTTTCCCCAGTGATCACGTCCACGTTCTGGGCCCCCTGGCACAAGCCGGGTTCAGCGAGGCGGGGAAACTCCTGGATTTCTACGCCGAAGGCGTGCACGAGGTCCGCTACGCGTCAAAGTTTTGACTTTCAGCTAGACAAACGGGTTGGAAGAGTATTAGGATTCCTACCCCTAACAATTTACGGGATACGTGTATGAGCTTTATTAAATTGATTATCATTGCTGTGATTGGTCTCGCCATCTTTGGTTCCTTCTTTAGTAGCGAAGACGATGTGAACGTGGTGAATCTGGATACCGTGCTGGATTCGATGATTGCGACCTTTGAGGCGTTGGATGGCGATACGGCCGCTAACGCAAATACTGAGCAGACTGTCAATGGTGATACCCCGGAAAATGCCGGCAAGACCGCTCTCTTCATTGAGACCTATCATGAGAAGATCAATGAGGCCAAGATGATGCCCGATCCCATTGGAGTGGCCATGCAAGGTGACGGTTCCGTTCTTGGATTTACTGATGCGGATAATGACAACGCGCAAAGCGGCACGGAGACCGATCTCTTTAAAGTAGAAATTGATGTGGAAAATTCGCGATTGATCGCTACGGATCTCCAACACGGCTATCATCGTGACTCAGGCTTTCGTATGGGAACAGGCTTGTTGGCGGGCTACATGTTAGGGCGAATGCTCACGAGTCAGCGCGCGGCCGGGATCAGCCCTAATCGATTCAAAAATATGAACATGCAACCGCGCGGTTACCATGCGTCGGCCAGGTCAAGCGTCCGTCAGCGGGTGAAGGCATCGCGCGGTTCCCGCAGTTTTTCGCTGGGCAAGTAGAGGCTACCGGCGGCGGGACGCCTCTGCTAAAAATTCACGATATTCGGCGGCGGGACGCCGTCGCTACCATTATCGAAAGGCGGGCTTCCAAGCCCGCCTTTCTTATTGGCAAGCTCTTCGCATCTTATGGAATTGCAATCGCGTCATCTCGGAATTCTCACCGTCTCCGTGTTCGTTGTCGCTCTTTGCGGCATCGCCTATGAACTGATCATCGGTTCGGTATCGAGTTATTTGTTAGGCAATTCCGTGCATCAGTTCTCGATCACGATTGGGCTGTTCATGTTTTCCATGGGGATTGGTTCTTACCTTTCGAAACTCGTCGTCAAGAATCTGGTCGAGACCTTCGTTGTGATTGAGATCGTCATCTCACTCATCGGAGGCGTCTGTAGTCTCCTTCTCTTCATCGTCTTTCCCGAAGCGTTTCCCGTCTATCATTTGGTGATGATCTCTCTGATCCTCGTGATCGGTACGTTAGTCGGGTTGGAAATCCCCATCCTGGCGCGTATCCTAAGTGATTACAAAGAGATGCGGTTATCCATCGCCCAGGTTCTCTCGGTGGATTATCTCGGTGCCTTGGTCGGTTCGTTGATCTTTCCGCTAGTGCTCTTGCCCTTTCTTGGGTTGGTGCGCTCGTCTTTCGCCATCGGCCTGCTCAATATCTCGGTGGCCATCATCAATATCTGGGTCTTTCGCGATATCTGGCCTACCAGACGTTACGCCAAAGCGATGAGCACGGCGCTCTTGATCTTGGCCGTCATGGCCGGGGCCATCTTTTATGGCAGTTGGCTCACACGTTATGCCGAAGGGAAACTTTATTTCGACCAAGTCATCTTTCGTAAACAGACACCCTTTCAACGCATCGTCCTTACCCAACATGGTCACAAGAAAGATCATCGCCTCTATCTCGATGGACACATTCAGTTTGCAGAGGAAGATGAATACCGGTACCACGAATCGCTCGTGCATCCGGTGATGGCAATGCCCGGGGCAGCTCCCAAGCGCGTCCTCATCATGGGTGGCGGTGATGGCATGGCTGCTAGAGAAATCTTGAAATGGGAGACTGTGGAGCACATCGATCTCGTGGACATTGATCCTGAGATCACCCGAATTTGCGCCGAGACAGAGCCCATCGCACGGCTCAACGGCGGGAGCCTTGAGCATGCCAAAGTCCACGTGCACAATACAGATGCCTTCACCTTTATCAATCAACCGGGTGAAAGCTACGACCGCGTCATCATTGATCTACCGGACCCGCACAATGAAGCCTTGAGCAAACTTTACGCGCGTGAATTCTATCACATGATCCAACGGCGGCTTAGTAAAGGAGGTAGCATCATTTGCCAATCCTCCTCACCATTCGTCACGCGAAAGGTCTACTGGTGCATCGCGACCAGCATGGAAGCTGCGGGATTGCACACCCGTCATTTCCACATCACCATCCCCGCGTTCGGCATTTGGGGTTTCCACGTGGCTTCACCCGATCCCTTACCCGATCTCGCGGAACTCACTTGGCCCGTTCAAACCGTGTTCCTCACTCCCGAAACGCTCGGCGCCGCTCAAGTCTTCGGCGCCGATATCAAGCGAATCGAGACCCCCGTTAACTCGGTGATGGAACCTATCATCTATCACCTATACTACGACGCGCTACGCACGAAGACCACGCGACCCGATCTCGATGTGTAGGAGCCAACTTCGCAGAACTGCCACAGCCTAACAAATCACTGTCAAGCGTTCAGCGTGCGGGCGAATGCTCAGCGGGGTGTGGCCCGACCACTCGCCCTCCAACTCGAACTCCACCGGCTCTTGGCTCGTGATCTTGAGTTCGCGCGTCTGCAGATAACGCACACCCGGGTGATTCTCCCAAGGCCGGGAACGCATGGAGCCTTCGACGGCGCGTGCGATATCCGGCAGACCAAGACGATAAAAGAGCAGCACGTCGAGCAAGCCGTCCTGATGGTTGGCCTTGGAAAAGAGCGGCAACGACCCCCCATAAAAACGGCCGTTACCCACCAGCACCGAGAAGGCCTCGTCTTCATCGCCCTCACCGGTGACGATCTGCAAGCGCGGGTGCGGTCCTCGTAGAAGTGTGAGACCACGCCAGACGAACGCAAACGGCCCTACCAGCTTTTTGAAACGGCTCGAGGTCGAAGCGATGGTCTTGGCATCGAGCCCCACCCCTGCCATTTGCACAAACAAGCGATCGTTCGCACTGAAGAGATCCACTTCTTTGGTGCGGCCTCGGCGAATGATCTCCCAGCAGTCGCCGATAGCATTCCACGGAAGACCGAGTTCCCTAGCAAAGACATTCATGGTTCCCACTGGCAGAATCCCCAACTGACACGACGCCCCATTCAAACTATTGATGACTTCATTGAGCGTGCCGTCACCGCCTGCCACCACCAACGTCTCCGCTCCATCTTCGAGCGCCTCGCCAACGAGCGACTCCACGTGACCAGGCGCCTGCGTCTGCAGCACATGCTCCGGTGCGACCCACGGCTCCAACCGGCGCAATCGCCGCAATGCCCGCCCTCCTTGGGCGGTCGGATTCACAATCACGCGGCAGCGGTCGATATCGATCTCAGGCATTGCACTCGACCATGGAGGGTTCTTAGGCCTGGCGAAACCCTAGAATGCGTAATCGTCTCATCGGTGACATCAATGCCGCATACCCTTAGAAAACAAGCGCCGTAATCAAACCAATCAGCCCGCCGAAGACCCCACCCCACACCACCAACCAGCCGAGGTGTTCTTTGATCATGCGTTTCACGATCTCTTTGACCATCTCCGGCGTTAGCTCGTCGAGGCGTGCTTGGACGATGTGATCGATCTTTTCCAGAAACGCGTCACTGGAAGCCATCGATCTCATATGCGCTGCGAAGGCTTTTTGAAACGCCTCCGATTGCACCGTATTCAAAAGATGCTTCGCCATCTGTTCCTTGAACTTCGGCCGCAACGGCTCAATGGCCGATGCGCCTCCAACCATTCCTAGCATCCCGCCAAAGGACGAACTCATGATCACCTCAATGAGTTTGTCAAAGGCCGCATCGAAGTCCACCTGATCCACCACCGGTTTCCAATCCATGGGCGCCGATTCCTCACCTTCCCTGTTTCCTAACGAACGTTCAACCGTGTCTTTGTGAAAGAGCTGTTCGGTAACCAGATGCTTGAGGCTCGATTTGAATTTCTCAAAGTTCAGCGGGATGATGCCAGATCCGTAGAGCCCCGGCACACGCTCGAAGAGCATGTGCACAGCCAGCCAGTTGGTCAAAGCTCCCGAGAGTGCAAAGAGCCCGACATTCCGGAGAATCGGTTGCCAGGCAGTGGGGACAAAGAAACTCGCCGCGATGACGAGGGCTGCGATCAGGTTGGGGGTAAGATTCTTGTCGAGCTTGAGCATCGCAGCATCCATGATCAAGAACATCGATCTTTCAACCCTCAAACCATGTCTCACGCTACGGCCAGCATCACATTTCCAAGAGCGTATTGAACTGATTGAAGTAATTCATCCAGAGACTTACAATAATGTAAGCGACATAGAGCGCGACCGCAGCGTAGAAGAGTTTGGGCAGCCAACGCTGAAACGTTTCCAACGCCGCTTCGGCTTCCAGTGAAAAGTAGCTGGACCACTTCTTCAGTTCGTCATCCAGGGTTCCCGATTGCTCAGCCGTGGCCATGGCGAGTGCGAAATCGTTGGGGAAAACTCGGTCCGCGCACATCAACGGGCCTAACTGATTGCCGTCAGCAAGTTCGCCACTGAGGTAATTGGCGCTCGAACGCAATCGGCCGCTTTGTGAGGCATCGGCCGCCGCCAACACGGATTCCGAAGGTTTGAATGCCGCTAACAAATAAATATGAAACACTTGCGCGAAGCGTTCTAACGCTAAGAATCTGCGCACTTTACCTAAGAGTGGCACGCGGCCGACCACGCGATCCGTAGTGGCATCGTGCGCCGCACGGTGCCGAAAAATCTGATAGCCGACGTAAATCACAATCATCAGTCCGTAGCCGATTGCTAGAGTCGTCAAGGCCACGCGGATCGCGCCTGAAGCATCCCCCACCAAAAGCTTCGGCAACATGGGTAGCAAGACCGCCACATGAAAGAGCACCACGGGATAAATCATCCGCGACATGATCGATTTGCGCGAGCGTTCCAAACGCTCGAAGTAGCGTGCCAGATTATCGCATACCTGAGGGAGCAAACCGCCACGTTCACCGGCTTGCATAAGGTTGGTTTCCACCCCGGTGATTTCAATCTCCTCAATCTGCTTAACCGCCTCCGCGATCGAACTCCCACTGTCAAGGTGCTGCTTCATCGAGCGCACATAGTGCAGACAAGGTTCCGGCAAACGCTGTTTGTCCAGGGTCGCCAAGGCTTGCTCAATAGGAAAACCCGCCTTCAAAAGTTTGGCGAATTCGCTGTAGAGAAGATGTTTGTGTTTCGCTGTAAATCTCACCAGCCAAAGATCCTACCAAGTTCACGGATCAGGGCAACTCAAACGTCCATGTAGAAGCAGTCATGAAACTGCTCCCCGTTCGATTCGCTAAGCCCGAAACGTTCACAAGTTCCACTATGATCTTGCCCATCACTTGGGTTGGCACTTGGCCCATGTCGTTCTGGGGAACGAAAGAACGCCTTCTCCTTGGTGCCCCGCCAATACCAAGCTCACGAGCACAGGTGGCAAGGACATTGCGATACGCGAGCTTTCCTGCTACGGAAGCCGCGTGACAGTCATTCAACAACGCTTCGCCGGCTCCCCTGACGAAGCGGATCGCTATTGGATGAAACGCGCTCTAGCAGAAGCGCGGCTAGGGCGTGGCGCCACTTCGCCCAATCCTCCCGTTGGTGCGATGTTAGTTAAAGACAACCAGCTTCTCGCCCAAGGACATCACGCTAGAGCCGGAGGACCGCACGCCGAAATCGCTTGTCTCGGACAACTCATCAATCAAGAGGAAGCGAAGGGCGCGACGCTTTACGTCACGCTCGAGCCCTGCTCCACACACGGGCGCACGCCGCCTTGCACGCAAGCGATCCTCGATAGCGGTATTGCTAGGGTGGTTTATGCGTCACGCGATCCCAATCCCGATCATGCGGGGCGCGCGGATGCTATTTTTCAAAAGGCGGGAATTGAGGTCAAGAGGGGTTTGTTAGAAAAGGAAGGCGATGCGCTCATTCGGGTCTTCAGACATTGGATCTTTACGAAACGTCCTTACATCGTTGTCAAAGCCGGCCTCAGCCTCGATGGCCGGCTCACGAGGCCGCCTGGCGAAGGTCCATGGCTCACTTCACCCGCTTCACGCCACGATGCGCAACGGTTGCGGGTGCAAGTCGACGCCATCCTAACAGGCGCCGAAACCATCCGTAAGGATGATCCCAGCCTAACGATCAGGCATCATCAAGTGCCCCATGGGAAAAGACCGTTGAAACGAGTTATCCTGACTAATTCGGGCCGCCTTCCCCAGGACGCGCAGGTTTTCACGGACGCTTTGGCGAGTGAAACGATTGTCTTAGAGAATCAATCATGGCCGGGCATTCTGAAAACATTGGCCGACCAGGAAATCACGTCCGTTCTGATCGAAGGTGGCGGCGATGTCCTCCAGCAAGTGTTTCGTGAACAGCTGGTAAATGAAGTTTGTTTCTATCTGGCCCCGCTAGTATCTGGAGGGGGTACAGCCGCAGTGTTGGATCGTTTGTCATCGGCAATTCAATTAGAGGGCGTTACCTTCCGGCGGATTGGCGATGACGTTTGTGTGAGTGGGTATCCGGTTTTTGATCAGGCGGGCTCGTAGCATGTCAGAACGGATCAGATAGCTAAAACTCTAACAAAACCAAGGAACGACGACAGGAAGCGTATGACGGAAGGTGGCGGGCATATTTCGTAGCGGGACTGGTGAGAGGTTCCGGGCGCTGAACGTCGCTGCTGCGAAGGAACAGTTGGTCGAAACCCGCAGAATGTCGTCACTCCTTGAGGCAACTCTCGATTCGGCTCCCTCTTGAAGATCGTGATGTCGCAGTAATTATTGCCCCTCCACGAGGATCGTCATGAGGTCTTTCTCGATCTTTGCTAGGCCGTCTTCCTTCAAGCCGTCATGATACCCGCGTATCTCGCCATTGCGGTCGATTAAGACAAAGCGGGAACTGTGATAGATGGGCATGGCGGTATTCTTGGCATCCTCGCCCACGTCGAGTTTGAAACCATGTTTGCTCAGGTTCCAAAGCGCGTCCCGCGTTCCAGTAACGAATTTCCAATGGTCGGGGTCGGCGTTGTGTCTCTTGGCATAAGCACTTAGAACCTCTGGTGTATCGAATTCGGGATCCACGGTAAATGTTAGAAGACCGATGTCTTTCCATTGAGGAAGCTGGCGAAGCTTCTCTTGTAATTCAGCCTTCTTGGCAGTTTGCATGGGGCAGGTGGATCCACAGCGAGTGAATACGAAGTCCGCGATCCACGCCTTGCCTTTGAGCGACTCACGAGTGAAAGGCGATCCTGAATGATCGGTGAGTGCAAACTCTGGCAGATTGCCCAACTTGCGTGGCGGCTCGTTCTCAATGGGGTGTTTCTTGACAATCGCCAGGAGATCTTCGTCATCATCAGGCGCCTTGTAACAAGCGGCGAATCCGAGAATAAGGAGAGAGAGGCAGAGGAAGGGTCGGTTCATGACTAATCAGATGTTAGGTGGAGTGTTTGCGCAGCCATCGACCGAAGTCCTTGGGCGACCGCACTTCAAGTGTGCCGTGAAGTTTCGTATGTGTGTAGTTGCACATCTGGTGACCTCTTACGCGAAAGGTTCCCGCCTTCACGGGTGTGAATTCAAGTGAAAATGTAAGATCCGGCACTGCGATCTCCGTTAAATCGAGATCTGGGAGTTCGAACCCGTAGAGATAATCGTTGCTATGAAGCGTGATCTTCGTCGGCACGCCGGCAGCCAGCACCACGTCCTGGCGCCTCGTAAAATCATCCGCATTCCCAGGAACGCCATCACGTCCAGGATAGCGCACGTGCCATTGGTAGTCTTCACCGGTGACCTCTATAAATAAGGTGTTTGGCAGGGGCGGTGCAGGCTCGTTGCACCCGGTCAATCCGAGGAGGACACAACTGAGGGCTATCAAAGATGGAAGGGAAAAGCTCAAGTTCGAGAACAACCTCTTCAGTCTCCCTCGGCTGGCAAGAAATTACATCAGCGATGCGTGATGGGATAAGCGGCATTTATCGATGCCATCCAATCCGCTTCAGATTCCTCGCGCAACCGGGTCTTCTCCTCGCGTTCCAACTCCGCCCGTACTTTCGCGAAAGGCCGCACGAATGCGGGAGTAATGGCGGTGGCTCGGACCAGAAACACCCCTTCAGAATTGAAGACGACCTCACTAACATCACCAACTTGATCCAGAGAAAACGCGATCTCCGAGACGGTTCGTTTCCATGAAGGATACGACTGATCCTTCTCTAGCCATCCCATATCGCCGCCTTTGAATCGCGAGGCAGCGTGATCTGAATGGTCGATGGCCAAGACCGAGAAACCTTTCTCCGGATGATCGCCCAAATCTGATTCGCGAAAGAACCACTCACGCGCTTTGCCGAGTTTCTCAGCGTATGCCTTCGCTCGCGCAGGATCTTGACCCGGATCCATCCAGAGCACAGCAACCCGACGTTTTTCGTTAGAATGAAATCGGGAAATGTCTTCATGATAGAGCTCCTTCAACCTGTCCTCGGTGATGTTGGCACGAGACCTCGCCATCTGATCCGTTTTCTTAAGTTCCCGATAGCGTCCCGCGAGAATGCGTGCGAACTCTGCACGCACAAGTGGATCTTGGTCGAGCTTGGCATCGAGCGCGGCTTGCACAAACCTGGCCTGGGAAGCGAGACGCTGCATCGCCTTCTCCCTCGCTTGGGAATCTTCGCGGCCATCCAAATGCGTTTGCAAGTAATGCTCCACATCGGCTTCGGTAACCACCACCGAGCCGACACGGAGGAGGGACTCAGGATGATGCACATCAGTCTCAACAGGCTGATGGCAAGAAACCGCTCCGACTAACAACCATAGAATAAAAGCTCTTTGCTGCATCGGCTCTAGCGGTTATCGATTGCGAATAATGGCCTCGCCTGAACCATGGTGGAATTCCCACATCAGCAAGTGAGCGCCTGGGTCCGTCAGCTCATGCGCGACCTGGGTGGCAGCGCCTACCGTTTCCGCTAAGCGGATCCCATTGACAAAGAACGTTAGTCTGTCGGTGGTGGCATCGTTGATAGCCATTTCAAAATCTAGCGTCGTGGGGCCCAGCACCTCTACCAAGATTCTGCTAACGCCATGGGGATCGCCTCCGAAACCTTTGAGTGTGTTGTTGATGGGATCAGATTCCCAACGAGAAGTCCCGCTAATGCCATAACGGGAGGCCTTAGCCAAGGCCTCTAACTGCGACTCGACAAGATCAGCGGCTTCCACTTGAAAGTTGATGCGGTAGAACTTGCGCTCTTCAGAGGGGTCTGTTGGAGGGCCCACCAATCTCAAGCCATCAGCGGTCGCGACCTCAACAAATGCACTACTAGCATCTTCCCAGGTCTCCAATTCACCCGATACTTGAACGCCCCAGGACAGATCTGCGGCGCTGGAGAGCTCCTTCGCGACAAACTCCGGCCGTTGATCGTTTATTCTAAACGTGATTGGAACCGCCCCTCCTTCCTTCTTCTCAAAAGCGTAAGCCATGAGAAAGCGGCGCTTCTCAGTCGAAGAAAGATCCACCCACTGCTTGAGGTTCGCTATCTCTCCGTCGGAATGAGTGGTCAGCCAATGTGCGAACCGAACTTGATTGCCCGCCTCTTCAGTTGCGGAAACCGAGATGACGGCTTCATGAGGGGCGCCTAACTGATAGTGTTCACGAGAAGTGAGTTTCAGAACGGCGATCTTAGAGAGACCCGACGGGAGTTCAGGCAGTGTTTGAATGGTCAGATCAACGGATTGCTGATTCGGCGGTATGGTTAGGCTACTTGGAAGAGGCTCAATATGCTCTCCCGCTCGGGCGGTACCCGAAACGGTCAGATCGAGGGTAAGGGCCTCTTCCGCATCGCCATCTCGATGTAGGCGAACGAGTGCAGGAGCTGCGGCCATGGCATTGGATCGCAGAACCTCTAGACGCACGTTAGGCAGATCCCTCACCGTCTGCCGTACGGCGTCACCAGCGATATCATAGCGATGACCTGGCAAGATGGCGACTTCCCAAATCTCGCTACCCTCGCTCTCCAAATCCGGGCGCGGCTGGAAGGTAAGCGTCTTGCTAGTCTCTCCGCGGGCGAAAGGTACTGAAGCGAGTTGCCCCTCACCTTCCGCACCCACCAGGCGAATCTCTTCTCCAAGAGCTTCTTGAAAATAGCCCAACGGAACCTCCATCGCAGCGGCAACGCCGGCGCCACGACGCGTCAGCTCGACACTGAAGCTCTCATTCTCTCTCACACTCGCCAAAGACTTGGAAGCCAATTCAAGCTCCATTGGAATGCTCAAGCCACCCATGCGAAGGCGACCTTCTACCACTAGCTGAATGAGGCCCTCCGCATCAATGATTGTGTCGCGCAACGTGATCTCCAGCTCTGTTGAGTCGGGCTTACGCACTACGAGCACACTATCAAGTGATGGCACTTCGGTGGCGAAATTGCTATCCAAGCGCACGGATAGATGATCCCGCGCGTCACCCGTTACTCCCCAGAAGAACGCCGACAGATCCAAGATATCCTCTTCCAGATCGAAGTCGGCGATCACGTCCGTTCCGGTGTCAACACCACCATAGACGAAGCGGTCGTGGCCCTCGCCGCCTGTTAGGATATCGCTGCCCGGGCCGCCGGAAAGCGTGTCATCGCCAGCGCCACCAGCGAGATCATCGTTCCCAAGCCCACCTCGAATGATCTGTGGCCGATCGTTCTCTCGGATGTGCAGCCGGACATCGCTCAGGTTAGTACTATGATCCCAGATGACCGCGTCACTCCATTTCGACTGCAGGTAATCGTGCACGTCCCGCAGCCGCTGTTCCGGAAGCGCTGAGGCAAAGACAATGAGTTCATGTAACCGACCTCCGAACGGTTCTGACAGGGTTGCCCCTCTCGTCGCCGAACGCCTTAGACCAATGGTAGGCAGAACGGGCGCAATGGTTTCAGCCTCTCTCTCAGCGCCGTCATAGGAGAGCCCGAAAATATTCTGTAAGAGGCCGTTTTCAGCTCTGAAAATCGATGTGGCCCGCCTCCCCGCCATGCTTTCATAACCACCAACAGCCTGTTGATTCATCTGATAGACCGGCGCTCCAGGATAAGAAAGAGCTTGGGTGGTAGGGGCAATCTCGAAGTGCCCGCGATTGGAGGCGAAGAGCGTCTGGGAAGTGGCCGAGGTGGCGGCTGCTTGGTAGGCCACCATGACTGTGTGATCTTGTGAAGAGATCGCGTCATCTTGTAAGAACAGATGCGCGGAGGAAGACGCGGAGAAATCCACGGACTGTTGACGCACAACAGGGCGATTCTCTGTTGAAGGCTGGGACGCGTGCCGCGCGTTACCCGATCTGTCCGACCATTGACTAACAAGAGTTCCTTCCTCAGGCAACACCGTGCCGTCTAACCACAACGTGGCGTCATTACCCGCTTCGCTGGAAGGCAGGGAAACGGTCACCAAGAGATCCGAAGAGCCTCCCGTCACACCATCACTCCAACTCAGTGGCAACATAGCACCTCTCTTCTCCCGATCCGTGTGCGCCATGGTAAGGCGGCCGTTCTCGAGGTCTGCTAGAGTCAGAGAAGTGGCTTCCCATGGGACGCCATCCAACTTCAATTCGAATCCATCTAGCACTACCCCATCGAAATCAAACGTGATATGGTCGCTCGCCGTATCCGCATCGAGGACTTGGATAAACAATCCCGCTTCGCCCAACTCGGGCACCTGGATCTCGCTCGTCGTGAGGTGTGGCTCGGTGTTACTTTGTGAAGGATGGCTACCACGACGGTACTCCTCCAAATTCGTCCACCCATCGCCATCATCATCGCGATCGGCGTCACGAGCATCGCTTGGATCGAGCCCATAACGAGTCTCCCAAGCGTCCGGCAAGCCGTCTTGGTCCGCATCCTGGCTATCGCCTTCCACCAACAAATCGAGGCGATACTGATCCGCGCGATTGGCAAAGCTCAGCCCGTAAAACTCTCTGCTCGTATCAGGCAAAGTGGCCGGAACACCATCAATGGTGATCGACTCGATCACAAATGGCGTCTCATCCGCTCCGATGGCAAGGTAATCGTTGAGCCGCGAGGCGGTCGGCAAATAAGCTAAAGGAACTTTCAACGCGTAAGAGTAAGGGCCGTCGTCGCCAGATCCGGTGGGCGCCAAGTTGGACTCTAACACCACTCGATTCGCCTTGTTTGCCGCGTTCGAGAAAGTCAGTTTTAGTTTGCCGCTCTGAAGCAAGACAGCTTGTGCCCCGTCCATCTGTCTCACCTTTCCGTAGAAGATGACGTTCGAGTCGGTGAACCCTTCACCAAAGAGGGATGCGGTCATTGTTAGCACCGTCAAGAGAGAGTAGGTGATCGATTTCATGTTAGGATCTCCGTTCATTCGTTAGGGCTATTGGCCGTTGTGAGAGTAAGTCTTGAAATTGAGTTTGATGTCCGAGACATGCTCAGTGAATTTTGTTAGTCCCATTTCCGGATCCGCGAAAAGGCCGGCGCCCGGTATGATGAGCAACCATTCAGAATTCCAAATAGATCGCCCAGTTAATCGGGTACTCTGTTCATCATCGGCCAGATCCAACTCATCCTCATGATACATGCGGAAGTCGCCGTGCCTCCGAATCTCGCCGAACCGTCCATCAACGCCGTCCAAAGACGGAATGAAGCCCGGAGCGGTCAGTTGGTTCTGATTAATCGTGTAGGGAGTGGGGATGCGCGTGTCGCGCACATTCCAAGATCGCGTGACCGGCCGGTCGGCATTGGAGACCCGAAGATAATCAGTGCCTATCGGAATCAAGTAGGCACGTGGTGTGATTGCGAGTTCGGCACTAGCATAGTCCTCGAGAAAGACTCCTACAGCGCCAATCTTGGTCGCATAATTCGCGGTGCTATAAACATGATCATCCTTGCCGATGGGCCGTCCGAAGAAATTCAGGCCTGGCTCGATGCTTGTCCGGAAGCGAAGAAGAAGTCCTGGTTGCACACCGTCGGTGGGATCAGCAAACGGCCGGCAGTGTTGGCGAAACTCTGGCACTTGCCACAGATCATCCACCATTCGCGCTTTCAGAGCATTCGTCCACCGTGCATCACTCGCAGACCCCTGACCAATGCGGAAGAGTTCGCGGCGAAGAGAGATATCTTCGTTAGCAATCTGAAAGCTATTGATGCCTAACTGACTCTCCAAGACATTAAAGTTGGCATTGAGCGTAGCGAGGATTTCGGCAAGACCGCCCTTGCCGACTTGCGGTTCACCATCCGTCCACAACCCGAGTTGGCGTTCTTTGACAATTTGGTCGAGGATACTGCTAGCAGCCGCCGGGTGACCGGGATCCAGACTCGTTTCGTAGTCATAGGCCTTGGCCGCGAGCCAGGCGTAACGCGCCGCATGATTGAAGGCGCTCTGGTACTTGCTCATGGCCTCGTTCCGTGAGATGCGGAAAAGCATGTCTTGATACCGATTCTTCTGCACACTCGCAGCGAGGATCTTATTGAAAGCCTCACGTTCACGCAGAAGACGAAAGCCTTCTGCTAAAGCGGTGAAATATTCCTGCCGCTTCAATTCCAAGGCTTGCAGTTTGACCCCAAGGTTCTGCCTCTTCGGTCCGTCACCGCCTGACAAATTGACCAGTTCTTCAATGAGCCCCTCAATCTCTGAGATTCGATCCGTTCTCCCCAGGTCGCGTTCGAGAGCGAACACCTGCTCGTCACGAACACTCTCTGCCAACGCCACAAGCCCATCTGTCGCGACCTTGGTTCCGCGCAGGACACCCTCTGCCGTGCTGCCGATCGCTTTGACCGCAGCCCGGACGGGGGCGCCTACATCATTGGAGAATCCGACAGCTTTCGGGGCCGCGTCTGCGCCGGTGTCTTTGACATCTTCAACCAACTCGGCGGCGGCCTCTGCCACCCCTCCGGCAATGTTCAAAGCCTGGATAATTACCGATTCATAGATGCGAATGAATTGAATGTTTCCTTCTAAACTCTCTCGCTTTTTGAGCAGTTCGAGCTCGCTAATGAGGCGCTGTACCTTCGCCTCCCAATCTTGCAGATAGCCAAAGTAATCCGTGAGATCCGCTTTGTATTCTATTTCTGCCACTAACATCTCCTCCAACACGCGCTGCACGGATCCGTAGCTCGTGCGCTGACCCCATGCAGGTTGCTCTGCCTCGAATGCGTAATCGGCTGCTCGACGCACTGGGAGATCGAGACCATTAGTCCCCTCGAATTGTTCGTAGGGACCCGTTCCGATCAGTGTGCGGAAGGCAAGCGCTAGTTTCGCCGGCCCTTCGTCATCATCACTACCATGAATGTTGTTATAGAGATCAATGAGTTCCTGATTGCCCATTTGGACCCCAAGCGCCTCTTGATAAGGCACATCAAAATGCACTAAGTTTGTCGGGGGAGAATCTGCCGTCTCGGGAATGATTCTCTCGATGGTGGTTCGATCTAAATAAGCATAAAGTAGAGTGTCAGGACCTTCGTAACCTTCCGGATAAACTTTGCCGAAGCCGATAGTTCCATCATACGGCCTTCCAAAGATCTCAATCAAGCGATTGCGGTAATCAATATCTTGTCGCAACGCTTCCACGATCAATGCATCGGTGTCGTCAGCAACACTGCGAAGTTTATTCTCCACCTGGGTCGCGTTATTCAAGGTAGCGATGGCGTTGTTACCCGCGATAAGCGCTCGATCATAGATCTGTTCAAAATGGGTTTCACCCTGAATACCGGAGCCCACTTCGAGATAGGCAGGATCCAAATCAAAGGCGATGGCATCCGCATCAAACCCGAGCGGGTTCACACCTCCGTTCGACTCATCAGCGGCGAGCTGAATATCGACCAAGGCCAACGAGATCTCGCCAACTTCGTCCTGTGCGCCCAAGCGATCAATGCGGTCGAGATTCTCCGGATCGTTCACTGGTGTGGCATTGTCAGCGTCTTCTGGAAAGAGCGCGTTGGCCACTGCCCAGTCAAACAAGGCCCCTTGGCCCGCTCGCTGGGACCACTCGGAGACACCCCAAGCGCGAGCCGGATCCGCACTATCGGTGTAGCCCTGCCATTGCCCATCGGGATCCTCGGTATAGTGCAAACGATAGGTCGCCCGCACAATATCGCGACCGGTTCGCGCGCGGCCGGCGGCCAATTTGGCAAATGTCTTTTCATCCAAGTAATCCACTTCCAGCACGTTCTGCATCAAAGCGTAGAGCTCAGAGCGTGCGTTCCACTTGAAGACGGGCTGCTGAAGCAATTCATAATGCATGCTAAGCGCCGATGTGAAATGTCCCCAAGCATCACCATGACCTTGCGGATAAAGCGCCCTAGCGTCATCCTCATTGATAAAACCATCGGTGTTCGCATCATAGATGTTGTAATTCACATTGTAAGCAGCTTCCCCAAGACCCTTCGTATAGTTCCAGAACATGCGATTAAAGACAGGAAAGCTCTTGCGAAAATCAGTTCCTCGCAACAGTGATAGTTCTTCATGTAGCAGACTTGACTCCAGCCCTTGGAAGGGATGGGTAAAAGCGCTGACCGCTTGCAAATTACCAATATCGTCTTCTGAGACGGTGATCGTGGCATCCTGCGCATCACTGTAGGCTTCACGCGCTAACAACTCATAAAGCACCGTCAAACGGGTGGCTGCCAGAAGCAGCGCTTGGTTGATCGCATCCGTGCTCACGGCGTTAGTCGAATTATCAATGGAGAGTTCTCTCGCCCTTTGCAAAACCGTTTCGTAGAGCTCGATCAAGCCCGTGTTCTCAATGACGTTCTTGTCAGAGTTGAGGGCGACCTTTCCAGCAAAGGGAGCCCCGGCGATTTGGATCTGACTGCTATAAGTGGCCGGGCTTTCATTACTAAAGAAGTCCGTGTAGCGGGCTTCATACGGATTGATCCGGTCTAACACGCGCTTTACCCAACCCATGATCAACTGCGGGATGTAACGCTTGCTTCCATCCGCTTGTAGTTGCGGAGAATTGGCGGCGCCGGCCCACTGGAACGGAGCTTTTCCTTGCGCATTGAGCGGATTCCAGGCTGCCGCAGAATCGGCGACTTCGAAAGGAATGAGATTCCATCCGGGCCCTTCGCTCATATGCCGGTAACGCAGAAGCACTAACTTATCCGCCAACACCACCGTTGGGCTTCCCTCAAAGACAATAGAATGCAGTCCAAGGTGTTTTTGAGCCTCGGTCAAGGTGCCGTCCTCAACGCGGTCCTTTGGCAAATACTCTTGCCAGAGCGATTGGCCTTGGCTATCGAACTCCGTCAAGGTGCCGTCTGCTAACACTTCGTCTGCCACAACATCCAAGGGTGCCGCATCGCGGATCCACCATTCATAATAAAGATCACCAGTGTTGGCGCCAAAGTCGCCACTATGCTGCAAGGTCACTTTCTCACTGAACGCATCGGCGGCTTCGATCACTTTGATGGCGCCACGGAAACGATCGGGGATCACTTCGATGATATGTAGACTAACCGGCGCCCCATCGAGTTCTGTACGATTGTTTTCCGCAATGGTGATAAAGACGGTCTCTCCGGTGGAAGCAGTGAGGAGCGAGGGATTCTGGACTAGCGCCCCGCCGACACCAAAACTATCAAGATGAGCATATCGCACTGCAGGCAATACGAGCGCGAGGAGGCCAAATGGATCCCAGAACTGGGTCAGATCATTGGGATAATTGTTGGGGACATCACGCACACCAGAATAGAAGCTCTGCGAGGTGACCACAGGCGTGACCCCATCAATGCTGTGGGGGTTTTGAGTCAAAAGGAAGATGGCATCGACCGCTGCGGTCCAGGCAGCATCGGCACTCAGTGCACGCATCAACCGGTACTCATCCAAAGTGAGGCTATTTGGCTCCAGAATATTGATCGGATCGGGGCCTGAGGTGAGATCCGCATCGCCACTTTCTTTGTCATTAAGAATCCCACGGAAAACAAGCTTCTCCGCAAGCGAGTCAAAGTAAAAACGTTTCTGTAAGGAGCCAGGGAGCTCTTTAAAATACCAACGTTCCGCCACAATAAAGATCTTCTCCGTGGCAGCCGGTGCGAAGCCGGCGGCGTCCATTTCATCGGTGGTGAAAGCCTGTTCGCGCCTATCTAATGGGCGAATGATACGGGCCCCGTAATTATTGAGATCCGCGACACTGGTCAGACGCATGCTAGGCGTCTTGCTGTCATACACCACTTCCGCCGCCGCCATGGCCACCAGCGCGGGCAATCCCTGCGCTCCGGGAGTTTCATTGAAATATTCGCCACCTTGATAGGTCAGCGTTTCGCCCCGCTTGAGCTTGGGATAATCTGATCGCCAGAAAGTATCATAAAATACTCTTACAGGATTGAGGCTAGTTCCGCTCCCTGTGAACGTATTACCATCCTCAGGCAACCAAGCGACCGGTGTGCCAACAGCCCGCCCGGGCAAATAGAAATCGCTACGATGCGGGTAGAAATAGCGATAGAAGAATCGGCCGTCTCCGGAAACAATCCAGGCGTTTTCATTCACATCCCGCCAAAGCGTACGCTGGTCTCTGGTAGTCCTCACATTGCGCCCGCGCGCATCGACCATCGTTGTATTACCAATGACCAAGTTCAACGGATAAGGAGGAATCAGCAGATCCCCGGCAAAGGCGGGATAGTTGAATTTATAAAGAAAAGGAAAGCTCCCGTTCGGATCCATGGTGAGGAAGCGATCATCAGGATTGGCCGCGCTTTCATAAGCAAGCCCCGTATTCCCACCGACATTCCCGTCGGCCGGTCGTGGAAAGGCAATCAATCGCCCATCTAATTCCGTGCGTTCCGCGTAAACGCGATAAGCAGCCATTTCCGGTTCGCCGGAGATCAGATTATTGATCTGCACCAGAACCCACGGTTCCGATGTGTAACCATCAGGCGCCGTCACGTTGATATCTTTCTGCAGCGGAAACGCCGCAAGTGGAGGGTTGTTAGGAATATCCTCACCAAGGGTCTTCACTTTCAGTCCCGCTCGATTCGACGCCGCGACGATGGCGTGCTCCTCATTGGGATTAAAACCTGGCAGGCTTCGGTTAGGTTGATTGTAGATCGCAAGATCTGCGTAAGCCTCAAGATCGTAAACTTGTTGCTGACGCCCATTGCGATCCACGCCTTCGGTTCCAATGCGGCTGGCAATCACGGCTTCTTTGTCACGGTGCGGACCGTGGAAGGGATAGATCACTTCATCATAGGCCGCCACCTGGTAGGGCCACGCCACGTTGGGATTCGCAGAACGATTGATCCGATAAAGATTCTCGTAATAAGCTACCTCCAAACGCCTCGCGTCTTCCGTGTAGAGTTGCCCATGATTCACGGGAAAGATGGGGCCCCATTGCCCGACTTCGTTAGCCCGCAGATAAAGACTGGCATTGTAGTTAGAGATCTCATTGAGGATGTAGCCGCTCCCATCAAAGCCAGCGTTATCCAAGGTACTCTCCAATCGCGTCGCAACCTCTTGAGGACTCACCCGAATGCGCACCGCATCTTCAGAGATGGCCACGGGACCGATCTTAAAGTTGCCAGAGGACTCCAGGAGCGAGTTTTCAAAATCAAACCAAATCAACGGATCAAATCCACGGAGGTCCGTGCTCCGCATGCTGCGCAGGCGTTGTTGTTCGCCGTTCGTCAATTCCGCCGGTGTGGTGAGTAGTTTATAGAAACGCAATTGATCGATCCGAATGGCATCCGCCGGTCTGGCATTTGCCCCTAGCATCAATGCGCCGATGTTTGTCGGTCTCCCCGGCGTCAGAGCCGCCGTCGGCCTGCCGTCCCGCCTCAAATCACCATCGGCGAAGAACTCGATCACGGCGGTTTCCAAGCCCAGATCCAAATTCTCAAACACATGCACAATATAGTGCCGCCAACGCGCGCCACCTCGTGGCACCTCATGAATGGTCTGCATGCCAAAGTAGGACGCCGTGATGGTCCTCTCACTGCCATCTAGAGTGACTTCAAACGCACCGTCTCCCGTGCTCAAGACTTTAACTTCCTCTCCGCCCATCTCTTTCGCATCCAACCAGAAGTCTAATACAAAATCTCTTCCGGGGTCGATGTCAGGCACTTGGCCTTCGCCCTCACCTTCAAAGCCGACGGCACGATCCGAACCTGTTCCATGACCGAGCTGAAAGCCACGCCGACCTAACACATTTACCGGAGATTCCGGAAAAGCTCTTACGATGGGACGCGATTCCACAATGCGCACCGCGAGTTCTTCTTTCTCCGGAGTGCCATCCGCGATCTCGTCACGGTTGGGGCGTACTCGGAAGAGCAGGACACTGCGGCCTTCCGCTTCCGCGGTGAAGGGCACACCAGGTTGCGAGACGACCGCCACCCCGTCCGTCCCCGGATCAGTGTAGGTTAATTGTTCGAAGAACCATTCATCGGTCGGATCCAAATTCAATTTAGTCGGCGGCCGCCGATTGATATTGGCATCAATGAGATGCCGGTAATGCGCTCCCGGCGCTGCAGGAAACGCGTCACTCACATCCGCTAGCTCAACGGATCGCACCCAATCCGGTGCGCTGCCTTGCCGACTGCCATCTTCATCCTCACGTTCCGACGAAAGCGGCACGGTCTCCCCGGGGTAACCGGTCACGATCTCAATCGTGTACTCCCTGTCCAGCACACTCTCATCCCGCCAGTTGATTCGGTAACTTCCCGGATGCACGGGATAAAGTTTCTTGCCTAACTGATCCCACCTCAACGGATCGCCCGTCACCCGGCCATCCACAGAGGCGGGGCCGACTTGTTCGAATCCCCTTTCCGGACCAGTCGTTCCCTTGCGTAAGGCACCGCCAACACAAAGATCCGGCACCAGTTGCGCATTGGGATTCACCGCATCAAAACTCTGCCCTAACGGAACCACCGCTCGAAAAACCGTGGGCTGGTAATTCCAATGCACTTCCGTAGGCGATTGCGCCCCAGTGGGATCCGTCCCATTCTCAACCTCCACGGTGAATACCCTAGCAACCCGGTTATTCACCATCTGATCTTCTAGATTCGATATATCCGTACCGGCAGTGGCCATATCGCCCCCAGGCGGGGAACTGAAGTCCCCTAGCGTGTTACAATTGTCCGTCGTTCGGTAAAACGCGCCCACCTCCACTTTTCGACCAAGGGGCACCCACACATCATAATTCGGTGAGTTCGCGAAATCGTAGTCTCCGGGAGTCCCATCGACATTAAAGATACGCGCGAAAGATTGCCCATAAAACTGCGCTTCACTTCCCGGCGTGCCGCTTCGTGCGTCCATCCGATAGCGGACCTCACCTTCCCAAAGCCAAGTGATCTTGCGCCAATCATCCATTACCAACTGCAAGGTATCGAAGACCTGGGGAGTTTCTTCGAAGATAAACTCTTTCAGCCCGAAAGCCTCAATGAGGAAATCCATATTTCCCTCTTGGAACAACTTTTGATACTGCGCTGCATTCTGCTGACTTTGTGTAGAAGAATTAATGAGACCTTGTTTCCCTATATTCTGATTCCAAATCCGGAAATTGTTGAAAGAACCTTCCCTAAAAGAAAGTCGATAGAGTTCTGAAGGTTCCCCCTCGAAGACCCCCAAGAATCCACCCCCAAAGTCAATATCGACTGACTCTGCCTCAATAGCAACTCCGTCCCTGAAGATAGTAAGCACTTTGTTAGTCCTTGGACCTGAGATCACCATTGCCCAGTGGTGCCATTCATCGAGACCAATCAGCTCTCCTGGCACATTCGCTAGTCTTGATCGCCTCGTGCTTACAACAGTCGTTCCATTTCTATCAATATCTTGCTGCTCAGAGAAAACACTGAGATTTCCAGATCCATCCATTGTCATAAAAAGCCGGAACGTCCTGAATCCACAATCCAACAGACACCCTGTTCCTTTGGAACCCACGGTCAGATCAAAAAGCCGCAAGGTTTCGTTTCCATCCGGGTAGCGATCCAATCGATACCAGAATTCGACTGTGGACGATCTTGCTGGGTCGAAAGTGGAAACAAGCTTTGGCTCAAAACTTGGTACGGAAGTAGTCCAGTTTCCTCCGAAAGTTGGGGTTCCAAATATCGGATCTGTATTCTGAATCCATCGCGGAAAAGGACGTGACAACTCATCCGCCGTCGTTCCCAACATCGTAAATTTATCCGTAGCATCGGTCCCCGGCACGAGCCCTAAGGACGCATTATCTATCTGATAGCCCTTAAGCCGCGTGCGGGTCGTGTCCGAATTCACAAAGCCATTGACTTGAACACTAACGGGCTCGCTATTCTCGCCGTACCAATGTTTTCCAATCGCCGGTTCGGCTCCGGCGCTGCCCACCCCAGACTCAACAAATAAAGCGTTCTGCAACTCCCAGATCCACGTGAAGCGAATATTGTTTCGGATAGTAAGACTTGCTGAACGATCCGTATTGAGTTGAACCACGTCCTGACCATCGACGGAGTAACCCACCGGCACCGCCCGATAAAACGCATGATTCAGAATATTGTCCGCGGTACCTTCCAGTTCCTGAAATTCATCGTCCAGATAGATGTCGACGGGCGCCTCAAACAACTGAACGGTTTCCGCATTGACCGATAGCGGAGATCCATCTGCATTCGCAGGCGGGCTCACCGAGTCCTTGCCATAACGGCTTTCAATGGTGACGTCGACTGCGAAGGCGCCACTTGTCATCAGTACAACGGATGCGAAACAAGCAGCCGCTAGTCGTTTGTTAGAGAGTGTCGTTCTCATTGAAATTGATGGATATGGAAAAGTTAGAGCTCTAGCGAATCGACCTTACTCACGCGGCGCAAATCCACGGTGCCGCTCAGTTCTAAATCTGATTTCACCACGCCTTTAAGTGTCTCTTTGTAAACGCCGTGTAGCCGGCCGCCTTCCCTCTGTTCAGAAGCCAAGACAATGGTGAGATCACGCGCTATGGCCGGCCCCCTCGGATGCTGTTGGTGGAAAGCGTGCCGATAGGGATTCGTCCGGTGAAAGGGATCCAACGCAAGCGGCGCGTTGCCGGTGGTGATCGTCTTCCCCGCACCAAGGGCCCCATCCAGTTCCCAACACAGGTGATAAACTTCTGCCAGGGAAGGCGGCCGGATACGACGCCCATTCAGAAAGTCGGGGATACCTGCGGCGTTGGTCAACGTGGGATATGCGGAATCGGATAAAAGGTCGGCCTGGCTAGCCGCATCGATCTTTCGCGGCATGGCATAGGAAACCGCTTCGACTCGCAATCCGACGCGTTTGCCTTGCCGTTCACGAACCCCTTCGTAGAAAGGAATCTTCGCCGGATCCACCACTAACACTGGTGTCGAGACCACATCGGCATCCGCGGATCTCGTCTGCATGACGGTCACTTGTGAGAGCAACTTCACTTCGCCAGACGCGTCCGAATGCAGGATGATGCGGATCGGTGCTGGAGACGAGACGGGCCGCTCCGGAGCGCCATTCTCGACAATGCTTGTTACGGTATCGATGATAACCTCACCGACCCACAATCCGGCCACTGCTTCGGCAGGATCGTCGGGAATCAGATCGGTTGGTGCTTGCAACGCACTGTTCGTCGCACTCACAGGTAACCAGAATACCGTCCCTCCTCCCGTCTTGAGCCGGTAGAGATTGCTCCGCCCAACGAGTCCGGAATTCCAATTGCGTTCGGCACCGATCGTTAAAATGCCAGTCGATAACGCGCCCACCGTTTCCTGAAGATCTGGACTCCCACCTCCCACGGCGGAATCAATCTGCGCCACGGTGGTGTAGCTCAGGGAGCCAGGAACGGGTCTCACCGCAAAGAGCGCCAGGTCCCCGGCATTCCCGGTGTGGGCCGTGAACTCAAGCGCTGGAGAAGCTGCCGTGGCATCAAGATTGGTGAAGACCAATTCTTCGAGATCAAGCGTCCTAGCATCCACACTGACACCATCTGCGGCGCCCCCGAAGGCGAGCTTGCCCATGGCGGCACCGTCGAAGTCAACCGCAACCGGCCCCATGTATTCAGATGGCCCAGAGGAGAAAATCCAATACGCCTCATTGGAAGTCATGGCCGATGATCCGTTCACTTTCACCCAATCGCCGCTCCCGGCCTCGAGCCGGAAGATACGTGCCACCGGGTGCCGCCCATTGGAGGGTGCGAAGAAATCGTCAAACGTGGGAGCACCATCTAACCCAAAGCCTAACAAATTGTAACGATCCGCCTGCCACTCATGACGATGGAATTTCACCTTGCCCGTGACAGTAAAGGTTGTGGCCGCTGTCGACTCAATGAGATAGGGCCGATTCCCATGAACCATGACGAGGTCATTCACGCCCGTGGCAGGCTGATTCCAATGTTCCCAATCGTCTTGATTGAAAGTACCGGCGTTTCCCGGATCTTCCGCGAAAACTTCAGCGAATCCTGCCAGAGGCTTGGGTGTGACCACCGTGCTTACTTGAGCCGGAAACACATTGTCAGGTGATTCCGGCAGACCATTGGCTTGCACCGGCTCCACCTCTAACCAAACAGCATTCCAGCCAATTGATAGAGTGATCGATTGGTCAGCCGTTTGCGCCTTCAGCGCCGGCAAGTCAAGCAGAAAGACCAGGAACGCGGCGACAAATTGATAGTAATTTCGAGTCATGAGGCTAAGTTTTGAAGGATTCTAACTTGAATAAAAAGGCGCACACCAGGGTTCGGCAAACTTGCTAGGATTTCCTCGACGACACCATCACCACCAGGAAGAACCTCTTCCGTGATGCCAGTGGTGTGCCACGTGATGAGATCGGTCGACCACTCCACTTGGTAAGTGATATC
Organism: Verrucomicrobiales bacterium; assembly: GCA_965224685.1. Taxonomy (GTDB): domain Bacteria; phylum Verrucomicrobiota; class Verrucomicrobiia; order Verrucomicrobiales; family DEV007; genus CBDDAB01. Next base: position 1,035,966 of record CBDDAB010000016.1, read on the forward strand.
GGTCGCACTCAGCACCCGAGGGTAAACGAAGGTTACCGTGCCGCCATCTTCATCCAATTCGAATGCAGGACCGAATGAGAAGCTATTGGGATCGAGATGGAAGGCGTACTCTATCAGGTTAAAAAACGCATCATCGTCAGGATTCGCAAAAGGGCCCGCAATCAAGGGATTCCCGGCGTCCTCTCCAAATTCTGCCAGCTGCCAAAGCTCGAACGGTGTCAATGCCGTTAGGAAAAAGGTCCCCAAATCACCACCATTGAAGCCGCCACCATTGGGAAGCGAATCGGTTGCCCAGCGGTAGTAGTAGATCTTACCCGGCACCAGTCCGAGGGCCGGCGCGTCAATCATCGCACTGAAGGTCTGCCCTAAGGAAGCGTTCGCACCTGCCGAAGCGGAAACGGACAACGGATCCGTCGACAGCTGGCGAATGCGGTGATTCAGTTTGTCGACGACAATGATGTCTCCGCTAGGGCGCTGGAGCACACCGGTTGGGCAATTGAAGTGATTGGAAGTGGGACTGGTGAGGCCCAAGCTCGTCACCGTCCACGGACTCATTCTATCAAGAGCACGCAGGGTGTGATTGCCGTGTTCGCTCACAATCAGATTTCCAGCGTTCCCAATCGTAATCCCGACAGGCGTGTGAAACTCCGCAACGCTCCCAATGCCGTTGGCAAAGCCGAGATTACTTCCAGCAATCGTCGTGACCGTGCCGTCGGCAGCAATCTTGCGGATGCGGTGATTGGCCCCATCGGTGACGTAGACTTCGCTGCCGCTCACCGCCACGTCATAAGGCGACGTGAAGGCACCACCACCGCCGGCTTTGGTGCTAACTGAACCTAACAATGACACCGATCGAATCAGATCGTTCAACGTGTCGGCCACCTGCAAACAGTTAGACACCGGATCATAAGTGAGGCCGTTGGGACGATTGAAGAACGCCGATGTGCCGGAACCATCGGATGTCCCCGGCGTGCCCGCGCCTGCCAAAGTGGTCACTTGCCAGGGCAATCCTTCGCCATCGGGGCGCCGCAACTTGCGGATGGCATGATTGAAAGTGTCCGCCACATAAACGTGTTGGTTTGGCCCCACAGCAACACCAACTGGAAAGGCGAAGGTAGCTTGATCGCCATCGCCATTGATAAAGCCAAAGGCTCCCGTGCCGGCAATCGTGCTCACCGTCCCATCGGGCGCCATCATGCGAATCCGATTGTTTGCCGTGTCCGCGATGAAGAGATTGCCAAAGCTGTCTTCCGCCACGGATGAAGGCGTGTAGAACTGTGATTCACTCGCACTGCCATCCACAAACCCGGCACTACCCGTGCCCGCTATCGTGGTGATGACGCCAGGAAAACTGGGATCCTCCGAGATTTCAAAACGCAAGGTGCTATCTCCAGCTATGGCAGCGGGAGCAATGCCATGAAGCTTGAGTGTTTCAGGACTCAGATCGGTCAGGCTGGTTTCGTAGGCGCCACTATCATAGCCACCAGCAAGCCCTCGTGGATAACCACGTTGATCCTGAAATCCCACGCCTGCGCCACTTACACCTATGTCTATGGCAGGGCTGTTTTCCAACAAAGCCATGGTTTCCGTGAGACCACCGTTGTCGGATAGCGGCCCTAACCAAGGAACAATCGGCGCCGCCGTGGAACCCACCACGTCTGCGTTTCCATTCGGCATGCCCGCAGGGAACACAGATGTGACCGTGCTATGATCCCCAATCATATTGCCGCCTCGACTGAAGAGATCGCCACCCGCAAGCAAGATGTCCGGCCCCCCACTTGTAGCCACATTGGCAGCGACAATCGTGTTTCGTAGACTCACGGTTGCCCCTTGAATGGTCAGGCCGCCGCCTACCGAGGCTTGATTCTCGGCAATGGTTGAAGACTCGATGGTCACATCACCTGGAAAACAGAAATACCCGCCACCAGATCCACTGGAGTTTCCCGCGATGGTCGAATTGACAATCCTGGCGGCGCCAAACAACTCGATGCCACCGGCGAGATCATTGGCGTCATTACCCCACACGATCGAGTCGAAAAGGTACACCTCCGAGGTATCAAAGATACTGGAGATACCGCCTCCACGGCCCCCAACGAAGTTGCTCAAGATGCGACATGAGATACCTGTTAGGGAGCCAATATTGAGAATGCCCCCACCATTACCGCTGGGGACATTTCCACCTGTAATCGTGACGGCGTGTAAGGCGAGGATTCCGCCTCCCGGAACAAACAAGACTCGCGAACTGTCATTGCCATCAATCGTGATCGGCCTGGCCGAGGCATCGATAAAGATATTCTGATCACCGGCGAGGTTTAGCTGGCCACTCGTTAGGACGATCCGGTCATCGCCGGAAGGCAGATCGAAAAGAACGCGTGTGCCTTCGGTTGTGATGTTGGAAAGGATCTCCCGCAGTGAGCCCCCGCCACTGTCTTGGGTATTGGTGACCATCATCACGGGACCGGCCTCATAGGCGCCGATATCGGTAGCGCCCACGCGCGCCAGACCGCGCTGGTCCGTCGCCTCTCCGCTAGCCACACCACCGTCGATAGCCGGACTGCCCGCGAGAAGAGCGATGGTTCTCGTTAGGCCGCCATAGTCACTCATGGGCGCTAGTCGTGCATTGATAGGCGCGATCGCCGTTCCCAACTGGTTCCCGTTGCTTCCGTCCAGGATGCCACTGACATCCGTACCGTCACCTATCAGATTCCCACTAGATGCCCCATCGAGGACGCCTGCCACGTCCGGTCCAGCGAGGGCACGGTTTCCCGTGATGAGCGCATTTGATAGGGTGACGGAGGTTCCTCGGACGGAAAGGCCGCCACCAGTGTCGGCCAAATTTTCTGTCAGAGTCACTTGAGTGGCGCTGCCAGAGGCACCAAAGTTGACCGCACCACCATGACCACCCGCCACGTTTCTGGCAAAGGAACTGTTGGTGATGGTGAGCGTGCCGCCATTGGCGTGTACGGCGCCACCGTCGAAAGCGGCGTCGTTTCCGTAGAAGCTCGTACGCGTGATGGTCAGCGCTCCCGTGCCGCTGAAAACGCCGCCACCACCGGAGGTGGATTGATTTTCCGTCAGTTGACAATTGATGAGGAAGAGATCACCGGCATCCTTCAGGATGCCGCCCCCGCGCGATGAGATGCCGCTTCCCGAAGTCTTGCCGCGCGTGATGATGAGATGATTGAAAGTGACCGTTCCGTTAGTGACATGGAAGATCCGGCTTTCTCCATTGGCATCAATCGTCACAGCTGCTGCGAGGGCTGAACCATCGATGGTCAGATTCTTATCTATGGACAAGGATCCGGTAGAAAGAACGATCGTTCCGCCACTCAGGCCAGCATCGAAAGTAATGCTATCGCCTATGGTCGCGTTGGCGATGGCCTCACGAAGTGAACCCGCTCCGGCGTCGGCATCGTTCGTTACCACCAACTGCCCGAGACCAGTCCCCATCGCCATGATGCTGGCCACAACGACCCCAAGCTCGACCCGATCGGATCCAAATATCTGCATTAGTCCGGAAATACGTGAATTACGTGTTTCACAGCAATTCTTTTTTATAAATAATTAATAATTCGTAAAAATCGGGTTAAATTATCATTCAACATATCGAGATTAATGCTAAAAAGCCCCGGAAATTTGCCACAAATGGCGTCGCCGGAGTTGCCTATGACACCAAAGTTTGTTCCTTAATATGCGATATTTTACCAATTAGAAAAACATAAGGATATAGATTATTTACAAATACGAGGTAACTGCTACCTCGTCAAAAGCCGCGAATCGTACCGAATCCTTGGTTGAGATCGCCGGTGATGCGTTGCTTGGCCTGATCACGGGCGTAACGGCCCGGCAGGTTTTGACTCCAATCGAGAGCGGCTTGCCGGTCCGTCTTGGCCCATTCTTCCGCAATGACGATTGCCAGTTGTGTCTTGATGAAGGGTTGTGGGATATCCGCTAGGATCTCGAGGGCGCGCCGGGGATCTTGTTTCGTAAGCGCTCTGATAGGAATGGAAAAGGAAGATTGAAAAGCTCCACCATCCCTACCTCTTGAGTCATCAAGAGAAATTAATCCCCCCATCCCAGGATAATGGACAAGTGTTCGGGGCGGGCCTGTTAGAGCACGTCCCTCAAAGCGCTCCAACACCCAGCTCAAGGCTTCCTCAGGATTCTCACTAGCCCATTCCTCGCCGTAGTGATGCATGTAGGATGACACCGCCGTCCCCTTCGAGTCGTTCATCGCTGCGGTAGCCAGGCGTTCCCGAAGCCCCGGATGCGCCAACAAATCATCGCTCGCATCGTGCGGGAGCATGGGGATTTGCCAACGCTCCGGTAACGCGCGCCACCATTGAGCCAAACGCCGCTGCGTGCCTTCATTCGGAGATCTAGTGAGGATGCTCGCTCTTAGAAATCGAAGAAAGGACAAGGAACGTTCGTTAATGGGCAACAAATGCAATCCGTTTGCCAATCGTTCGACATCGCCCGTGAACGCAAACGAACTCCGGGAAGACGAGATCAAATCGTCCAGATTGTTTGCAAGTGTTTTCACTCTGTCAGGATCCTCAGCAAGGTAACGAATGAGCATTTCGTCTCCGATGGTTTCAGCGAGTACCAGACGGCTTTGTTGATCCAGGTTCTGAAAAATGGCGAAAGCCGTGCTGGGCTCCTCTTCAGCGACCTGCCGGTAGCCGTGCTCCACAAGCTGCTGGAAAAGGGAGGGAGAAGAGCCGCGAATGGGAATGTCAGACACCCTGCGAACGAAGTGCTCGGGGTCACGCCTCAACCATTCCTCACCCAAGGCAGCGATCGCCTCACGATGCCGATCCCTGACAGCTCGCGCAAAGGCCGTTTCGAGTTGCTCTAGATCCATCTCTAGAGCAGCTGCCCAGCAGGCTTGAATCCGGTGCACGGGATCGCGATGCACTAGTGCCTGGCGCCACGCGTTACGATGATCTCCATTGGTGCCAGCGTTAGAATACGTTTGAGACGCAGATCGGTCGGACGTGTCCTCAGGAACCGGCGTTGCCTCGTCCATTCGCCCTATCAAAAAGGCGATAGGCGGCACAGCGATCCAAAGGAGGAACTTCTTCATCGTTGAAAAGCTGCCGTGTGTTCCTTGATTCTTGCCGCCAATCGCTCGGCCGGTGTGAGCGTTAGAGCCCATTCCATGGCCGCTTGCTCATTGTGTTCTGCCCAACCGATGAAGAGCCACTCGTGGGCGATCGCGCGCCACTTCGCATTCTCAATCGCAGCCGCCTCGGCGATGGCTGCAGCCGGATCCATGTGCACGGTGGAAAGAATCTCTCCTCTAATGCTCTGCTGCACCAGGGCGTCATTCACCTCATCGCCAAGCAACTGACGATCCACCAAATCGATCAAACTTAAATCGCGGCCTCCATAGTCATGCGCGTAACGCGCCTGGGTTTCAGGATCCGTGATACTCCGAATGTAGGCCGAGACGGTCTCAGGATCGCGGGTACTCCAGTGAGATAAGCTTTTCTCTAACAATAATCGAAACGCGACGCTTTCTGATCGATCAGCCAACGCTCGAATGGCGCCGGGGATGTCATCCGTCGCAGGATGCCAATTGTGGTGGATGCGCACTTTGTCAGCGTCCTCAACAATGGGCGCTAACAGTTCGGCGGCTTCAATGGGGTCCTCTGGGAGTTTTGATATGTTATCAATCAGCTCTGGCAATGCGTAGCGTCTCAATAGATCGACGGCGTCTTGAAGTGGCAGCTTCTCCAGGGCGACCTCGATCCTCCCATGGGCAGGCACCCTCTTGATACCCAATTCGCTCATCTGTCGCATCGCCCCTTCGAGGTCCGTCGCCGCCAAGACATCCACCACGACGCCCAAGGCAATCTCTGGCATGACAGAGAAATCATTGGCCCACGCTAACGCTTCTTCAAAAGGCAACTGCGCGGCCTTGACCTTGGCCAGCCCTTGCACCATGAAAGATTGCTTCCACTCTTTCGCTTTCTTCACTGCCTCCTCAGCGGCCGCAAAGTCCGCTTCAGCCCATCGCTCTCCGATTTGGCGAAAACGCCAGGATTGATCTTCCTGAGCGAAGACCTTCGCAGGATCTTCATCAATCAAGGCTTCGTAGAGGCTCGGGTCTCGCTGGTCTCTCTTTTCTCCCAAGGCCTGCCATACCTCCTCCGGATCTTCCCGCGCCCGCCATCGCGATACGATAGCGTAAAGCGGCTGAGGATCGCCATTCGCATCGAGCCATTCTAACAAGCCTTTACGATCTGTCTCAAACCAGCGCGCAGCGATCAACATGACCTCAAACGAAGTGCCACTGATAGAGCGTTCTCGCGCCTTCTCCAACATAGCCGGAAGCGACGACACCGGCGCGCTGAGACAGGGATGGTCTAGCGGACCGGCTGTTTGTGAGACACGCCGCTTCCCTAACAGAGATCCAGGAACGATGTTGGTGCTAGAGAACGCCGATTCGTTGGCGTCGGGACGAGACCATCGACCGACGGCAAAGGCCACGATGGTGAGACCGATCCAGGCGACTCGTTGCGATGACTTCATCATGTGGCGCCTCTCTGTAGTTCATTTGCAATCGAATGAGTTGTGAAGAAGCACTCACAACATGAAGTGTGTTGGTCGCCCAGGCCAGATGTTATTGGACAAACTTGCACCAAAAGAAAAGCGTTAGTCTTGTGGCGGTGACTTTTAGTCGCCGCCGAGTCTACCGCAGCATTCGGGGGCGCCTAAAAGGCACCGCTACGGAAGAACGCGATACTCATCCGAAGATCGTGCTGGACTCCTATGAAGCTCGTCGTCAGGTTGCCCTCATGCGCTCCGCTAGGATAGGTTTCTGTGTGTTCGCCGGGGTGCTAGGATTGATCGCCGGACGTTTGTGGCATGAGACACACCTCGCCATTCATCAGAAAGCCGATTCGCCACCACCGATTTTTCTATCGGAGACATTGCCACCTGAAGAGCCTCTGAGCCGGAAGATGACTCACATTCAGGCTATGACCAATGTTCAAGCGCAAGCCTCTAAGCTCATGGACCTCTACGCTGAAGATCCCGAAGAATTGCTTCGTGCTATCGATGGGTTAGAGGGAGAGCTGCGCATGGCGCCAAAGTTGATTGGGCGTTCACCAAGCAGCGCCCTACCACTGTTGCCCACGCCTGGGCGTAGCTTTGGGGGCATCGGTATCAGCGGAGGGGTGTCGCTTGAGTCGGCTGCCGCTGATGCGATCGACCGCCTATCCAAGAACGATCCCCGCGCGGTCTTCCCTTGGCTCGCCAAGATGACCGCATCGTTTGATGACGACTTCTTTCAGCAGCAACTCGCCGCCTGTCTCGACCGTTGGGCCGCCAAGGAGCCCGAAGCAGCTAGGAAATGGTTTGTTAGTGTCGGAAAGGAAAGCCGCGAGCGCTGGCTGACCGCATGGGATCCTGAGACGCCCATACGGCCATGAGATGGTTGCTAGTTTCATTCATCACCGGTGGGCTCTTGGGCTGGATCTCTGTGTCGCCTCCGCCTGTTGAGCCGACCTTCCAACAAGGCAGAAAATCGACGTCATTGCTAGTCCCCCGCCATACCGCTAGTCACGTCCCCTTGGAGATCAATACCTTGCAAGATTCCGAGGCCTTGAAGCGTTGGTGGAAAGCGCACGCCGCCGTGAATGGGGAACACATTGACGGGAGAGAAGCGCAAGTGCTTAGAAAATGGTTTCTGTTAGACCGTCATGGAGCCCTTGAAATCATGACATCCTCTCTTGGCCGTGGCTGGCTTGAAGCGCTGGCGGCTCTTTGGGCAGAAGCCGATCCTCACGAAGCGCATGCAATCTTCACGCACCCCAACCACATCGGCGGCTTTGGCGCACTCGTTGCCGCCGTGGTACCCGGGGAAGAACGCTCATTCCTCGAACAGCTTCCCACCTGGATTTTCGGCCCACCTCATCATCACAACCTCGGAAACGTACTGATCGCCTGGGTCGATCGCGATCCCGAGTTAACGTTAGAGCTCTTGGACGAACTTGGCCCCGGTCTGGAGCATCAATGTGATCAGGTTCTAGTGAGGTGGAGCCAAGACGATGCCTCGGCAGCCTTCACTTGGGCGAAAGCGTCAGAGTGCGAGCGCTCGATCCAGGTGGTTGGTAGAGAATGGGCCAAGAAGGATTTCCAAGCCGCTTTCGAGGCAACGGAGGGACTCCTGGAGTTGCGCGATCGTCTGGGATTCATCACGGAGATCTCAGACGAGCAAGCGGCCTCGTTCATCGATTGGTTAGCGGTGCATCAAGACTACACAGAACATCTCTCCTGGTTGCGCGTACTCAAGAGTGTCCTCCTAAAGGAACCGCACCGCCTAACAGACATCCACGCTCGCCTCGGCCACCCCTCATCCTCCTTTGGCTTTGGTGGAATGACCGAGATCGTGCATACTTGGGCCAAGGAAGACGAAAGGGCCGCTCTCGACTGGTTGCAATCCCTCCCGTATGAAGAACAAGCGGAATCGGCACGAGGGATGTTGCAGTATTGGGAAAGACAAGATCCCGAAAACGCTTACGCCTATGTGAAGCAACATTTCCCAACCGTAGCCGACACCGTGCTCCGGAGTGGCAACGACCTCAACAGCTGGATCACCACCAACTTTCCTGGCAATGACACCACTCTCTTCCGGGAATGGGCCGATACGCAGCCCGATGACGTGCGCGCGGATGAATACGAACGATGGGTGCGAACGAGAAAACTGTCAGGGGATGTCGAGGAAACCGACGCGTTCTTTGCCGCGTTCCCGCCGGGCGACCCCTATGACCGCGCCATTCAGCATGCCGTCGTCCATATGATGAAGACGAATCGCGCTGACGCTATGCGTTTCGTCGAAACGCTAGAACCAGGGGTCGCGAAGGATTACGCGATGCGCAACGGATTGATTAGGCTCACTGAAGCGGCACCAGATGAGGCAATCCATTGGCTCTATCCACGCCTTTCTCATCTCTGGGAAACCTATCCAGATGCGATTCATGATAGCCTGGAGCGACTGGCAGTCTCCCGGCCGGAGCAAGCCTTGGATCTTCTTGGTCTAACAAATCACGCTGTGGCTGCATCACAAACAGTGATAAAGCACCTCGAACCGACGCGCGCTTCGCTTGCCTTGCTCAAACAGCAGGCTGGGTTCCCCGCAGAGTTGGAAAACGCCTTCGAAGCGGACCTTGAGCAGCGCGAAGACTTCACGGCCTTGCTCAATCAAATTGGCAAAGGACTTTAGGCCCTCTCGCGGCGAGACGCCGCGATTCCTTGAATCACACAAATGAAAGCGTTAGTCCGGTGGCGGTGACTTTTAGTCGCCGCCGAGCCCACCAAAGCGTTCGGCGGCGACTAAAAGGCACCGCTACCGACTTATCCAGATGCGATTCATGATAGCCTGGAGCGGCTGGCAGTCTCCCGGCCGAGGCAAGCCTTGGATCTTCTAGCGCTAACGAATCACGCAGGATTCCACGGAGAATTGGAAAACGCCTTCGAAGCGGACCTTGAGCAGCGCGAAGACTTCACGGCCTTGCTCAATCAAATTGGCAAAGGACTTTAGGCCCTCTCGCGGCGAGACGCCGCGATTCCTTGAATCACACAAATGAAAGCGTTAGTCCGGTGGCGGTGACTTTTAGTCGCCGCCGAGCCCACCAAAGCGTTCGGCGGCGACTAAAAGGCACCGCTACCGACTTATTCAGAAGCGATTCATGATAGCCTGGAGCGGCTGGCAGTCTCCCGGCCGAGGCAAGCCTTGGATCTTCTAGCGCTACCGAATCACGCAGGATTCCCGCAGAGTTGGAAAACGCCTTCGAAGCGGACCTTGAGCAACGAGAGGACTTCGCGGCCTTGCTCAATCAAATCGGCAATGGATTTTAATCGGACGGCAAGAAATGGGCGGCCCATTAATCCATCTTCAATGTCGCGATCGCTAACGCAGCCATGCCTTCTTCGCGGCCTAGGAATCCCATCTTCTCATTCGTAGTGGCTTTGATGCCGATGCGATCTTTGGTTAGACCTAACGCTTCGGCGATGGCGGTTTTCATTTGCGGAACGTGGGGCAAGATCTTGGGAGCCTCGGCGATGAGGGTGCTGTCAATGTTATGGAGGATGGCGCTTTTCTCATCGGCCACGGCCCGCGCCTTGCGCAGTATTTCGAGGCTGTTGATGCCAGCGCAGCTGGGATCGCCTGGTGGAAACCAGTAGCCGATGTCGGGTTCGCCCATGGCGCCGAAGACGGCATCCGCAATAGCATGGCAGAGCACATCGGCATCGGAATGACCGGCGAGCCCACGAGAGTGTGGGATGGTGACTCCGCCGAGAACGAGTGGGCGGCCCTCAGCGAATTGATGGACGTCGTAACCTTGGCCGGAGCGGATCATAGGACGCCTGGAATGGAAATAAGACCGTTGCTGGCGGCCACACCGAATTTGTCAGGATCGTCTTCGCGGGGCACCCACGAGACCTTGCCGCCGGCTTCTTCGACGAGCACCACACCTGCGGCGATGTCCCACAAGCCTAACGACCCTTCTAAGTAGGCATCGAGCCGTCCGTTGGCCACATAGGCTAAGCCGAGCGCTGCGCTGCCCATCATGCGGATTTTTCTAACGGATCGGGAGATGGATTGAAAACGTGCCAGGCCATCCTCCATGGCGGCCACCGTCTTGGAGAAGCCTACGGTCATGACGCACTCTTTGGGATCTACGCGTCGACTTGCTTGAATGGGCTGACCATTACGAGAAGCGCCCTCGCCACGCGCGGCTGTCCAAAGTTCGTCGGTCATCGGATCGTAGATGACACCTAACTGAAGCGTCCCTTCTTGGCGCAGGGCGATGGAGACACAGAAATGCGGAATCCCATAGAAGTAATTCACCGTGCCGTCGATGGGATCCACAATCCATTGCCAAGGGCTGTCCTGGTTACCTGCGATGCCCTCTTCACCATAAAGCGCGTGTTCCGGATGCGCGCCTAACAAGACATCGGTGATCAACGACTGGCTGCGAAGATCGAGTTCCAACTTGATGTCGTGTTGGGTGGATTCGTTGACTTGAAGCGAGTCCGTATTTTCGAAATGTTCCCGCAGAAAAGCTCCGGCTTGTTTCGCCGCCTCGATGGCGGTGTCTAAGTAGGGGTTGGGCATGTCATGGATTGTTAGGGCAGTGCTTTGGTAATGCGTTTTAGGATGGCTTCAGCGACGGCCAGTTTATCCGCTTTGGCGACATCCTCCACCCGGCCATTGCGGAAAAGCAGAGTCACTTCATTCTGACGTTGATCAAAACCGATGTCGTTCCGGCTGACGTCGTTGGCCACCACGAGATCACAATCTTTGCGTTCGAGTTTGCCTCGGGCGTTGGTGATGACATTTTCCGTTTCCGCGGCGAAGCCGACCAAGTAACCGGTGAAGCCTAACGGATCACGCATGCTGCCGAGGATATCGGGTGTACGCTCGAGTGCTAGGGTAAGCGTGGCTTCGTTTTTCTTAAGCTTCTGAGTGGCGACTTCCACCGGCCGGTAGTCGGCCACCGCAGCGCTGTGAATGGCAACATCCACACCCCCGAGATGACGCTCCACCGCGGCGTACATTTCCCTAGCGGAGATGACGTCCACCCGTGTGACGTTGTCAGGCGTTCTCAAGGAAACGGGCCCCGCGACCAAGATCACTTCGTGGTTCTGTGAAGCTCCGGCTTCGGCCAGGGCGAAGCCCATGCGGCCGGAGGAGCGATTACTCAAGTAACGGACGGGATCGATGGCTTCCCGTGTGGGCCCTGCGGTGATCAAGATTCTCACAGGCGCCGTTTCTCCCGGTTCTCTTTCAGAATGGCGTCGGCCTGTTCGACGATTTTCTCAACCGGCATCAACCGGCCCACGCCTTCGTAGCCACAGGCCAACATGCCGTGATCATCCGGTCCGATGAATTCCACTTCCCATTCGCGAAGCGTGTTCACGTGGCGTTGCGTCGCCGGGTGAAGCCACATGTTGCCGTTCATAGCCGGTGCGATGAGCATCGGGGCCCGCGTGGCCAGGCAAATGGCGGTCAAGGCGTCCGGCGCCAACCCGGTGGCGAGCTGCGCCAGGCAATTGGCGGTCGCGGGCGCGATCAAAACGAGATCCGCTTCATCGGCCAACTGGATGTGACTGGGCCGCCAACTCTCTTTCTCATCGTAGAGGTCCGTGACCACGGGATTCTTGGAGAGCGTCTGCAAAGCCAGCGGCGTGATGAATTCCTGGCCATCACGCGTCATCACCGCCGTCACGGAATGCCCGAGCTTCGTCAGCTGACTCGTTAAATCCGCGGCTTTGTAGGCGGCGATAGAGCCGGTGACCCCGAGAATGATCCGTTTCACGGCGGCGAGTATATCGCGAGTGATGTTCTCCTCAACCGAAGGATTCAGGATGCAAGATACAGGATCACGGGGAAGACAGCTTCTTTTTAAAAGAGCTTCTTTTTAAAAGGACATTGCTTATAAAAGAAAAGAGCTTGCTGGAGATAAAGGTCGGCGGGAAGAGACCGCAACGAAGCTTCTGGAGTCGCGCGGACACGACAACGCCCGCATCGTCCGGGGGAAGACAATGCGGGCGCTTCGAGTGCGTTGGATCTTTCTTAATCTCCTGCGACGGCGGGCGTGAAGTAGCCCCAGAGATCGGCGGTAGCCGTGGCGCCTTCATGAACGTGGAATTCGTCCACGGTAGCGAAACCCTCCGTCCCCAGATAACCGAACTGGAGCTGAAGCTCGTAAGATTGGCCATTGAGAGGCACGGAGAATTCCATGGAGGGATCCACCAATTTGACGAAGTCAGCGTTCTGATCCGCCGTATTAGTTACGAGGTTCTCAGTGTTTTCGAGCGCGAGCTCAAAGCTAAAGGTCTCCATGATGCTCGGGCTTGTTAGGTTGAGCGCGAGGTCGAACCAGACGCTCGTGGCCTCGGTCGCCATCAGGATGGTGGAGTTGAAATAGTCGAGCGTGCCGAGCTTGAACCAGTTCTCAGGCTGAACGTTATCGAAGGCGTGGCTATTGAAAGCGAGTGTGCTTCCACTGGTGAAACCTTCAGAGCCTTCGCCCCATTCAAAGCCCGCATCGTAACCATTCTGCACGTAGGTTGAGACCATTTGTGAGGGGTCGGGGCCCGTCGCGCTATGGAATTCACCACCTGCTTGGCCGCCGAAGTTCAACAGATCCAACACGTAGACCTCGGTGGTCACGAAGCTGTTGTAATACTGGGTCGGATCCGGTGTGGCTGCATAGGCCATGATCTGCTGGTCCGGATTGATTGAAATGGGCGTGCCATCGTAGACCGTCCAGGTCAGGCCGTCTGCTGAATAACGCAACTCGGTGCCAGCCGGGTTACCAGGAGGATTCATGAGCGTCGTCGTCATGGTAGCGAAATCTGAATAAGGGAACTGGCCGCCAGGGAAGGAGAAGACCGGTGGATTGAGCTGGGTCATCGACGTCGTGGTGGGCGAGGCGGTGATGTCGATGTCCGTTGTGGAAATGGGGTTGGTCACCGCCGCAGAGATCACGTTCGCATCTTCGTAGTCCCACACCCATGTGCTCGCAGAGGCGAACTCCAGCGAGTCTTCCGTTCGTGATTCCACGACTTCAAAGTCTGCGGTTGGCGCTTCCTGAAGTTTGAATTCTTTGACGCCCTGCCCCGAATTACCGATCTCAAAGCGTTGGGTTGTGGTATTCCAAATGGCCCGCATGCCCGTCGTGGCAGGGTCTGCGTCCACGGCGATGAGCCGACCGTCGACAAACGAGCCCCGGTAGCCTGGGAGGACCTTCTGCCCCGTGGCATCGGCAACGGTCTTCAACTTGGAGATGACTTGATGAACATTGACCGCCGTCGAGAGATCACCGCCATTGGAGAGGTAACCAATGACCGCGTGATTCAAGGTAACGACGTCGGATTCGAGTTTCTGCTCTTTACTGGTGTGGTAGGTCCCCGTGATAACGAAGAGGGTGACCGTGCCCACAATGGCAACCATGCCGACAGTGGCCAACATTTCCAATAATGAGAACGCGCGACTACGTGGTGAGAATTTCATTGAGTTTGTCTTGTGTGATTTCTCTCAAAATGACGCCATTCTCAATAATTTCAATAAATAATTGAAATATTATCAGTGGTGAGACTCAGCATGATCCACCACCGTTTCTTCGTCACGGGGCGGCGTTCGATTTCGGAGAAATCGACGACTCAACAGCTCCATTTACAATCAGAGGTTCTGCTCTACGATTCGCGCCCATGCCCGAATCGACGATGAAGCACTTCCATTTTATCGGCATCTGCGGCACGGCGATGGGTTCGGTGGCCGTGGCCATGAAGCAGCGCGGTCACGTGGTGACGGGCTCGGATGCCAATGTCTACCCTCCGATGTCGACCTTCCTGGAGGAGAATGGCGTGGAGATCTATTCGGGCTTCTCTGCGGATCATCTCTCCCCGCAAGTGGATCAGGTCATCATCGGCAACGCGATCAGCCGCGGCAACGAAGAGGCAGAGATCGCCCTGGAACGTAAGCTGCTCTATGTGTCTCTGCCAGAGGTCCTGAAAACGGAGTTCCTGCGCGGCAAGTCCAACTACGTGGTCACCGGAACGCACGGCAAGACGACGACGACTTCTTTGTTAGCGTGGCTGATGGAAGACGGCGGGTTGAACCCCAGCTTCATGATCGGCGGCTTGCCTCGAAATCTCGGCGTCGGCGCACGGTTTACGGAAAGTGATTTCACGGTGTTAGAAGGTGATGAATACGATACGGCCTTCTTTGATAAGCGCTCCAAGTTTCTCCACTACTTGCCGGAAGTCGCGATTATCAACAACATCGAGTTCGATCACGCGGATATTTATGATTCGTTAGACCAGATCAAACTCTCTTTCAGCCGTCTGCTGCGTGTGGTGCCGCGCCGTGGCATCACCTACGTGAATGGGGACGATGCCAACTGCTTGGAGGTCGCCGCCACGAGCGCTTCACCCGTTTGTCGCATTGGGTTAGGGGAAAACTGCGACCTCCGCATTGAAGGGATCCGTTATGAAGCGAGCGGCTCGACCTTCACGCTCGATGGCGCGACTTACAAACTACCCATGGCCGGCGAATTCAACGTGCGCAACGCGGCCATGGCCGTGACGGCGGCGCGACGCGCGGGCCTTGCCGTGGAAACGATTCAAAAGGCGTTAGGCCGATTTGAGGGGATTGCTAGGCGCCAAGAGGTGCGCGGGGTGGTCAAAGGCATTCGCATCATTGATGACTTCGGGCATCACCCAACGGCCATCGCTCAAGCGATCCAAGCCATGCGGCGTCAATATCCGGAAGGCCGTGTGTGGGCACTCTTCGAGCCCCGATCTAACACCACGCAACGCAATCTCTTTCAAAACGAACTCGCCGAAGCGCTAGCCGAAGCCGACGGCGCCATCCTGCCACCCATCGCCGCACCGGAGAAATTCGCACCTGAAGACCGGCTCGATCCCGAGGCCGTGATGGCGGAAGTGCGCCGGCGCGGGAAAGCCGCTTTCTTCGAACCTGACGTTGATGCCATCATAGCCCGGCTAAAGCGTGAGGCATCCGCTGGCGACACCATCGTCGTTCTCAGCAACGGCGGCTTTGGCGGGATTCACGAGCGGTTGCTGAAGGAGCTTTGAGGCACCGTAGAAGAAGTCGTGAGACTTCTTTGGGGGCAGCTTAATAGCGAAGGCGTAGAAGAAGTCGTGAGACTTCTTTGAAGCGAGGCTACGGAATTCTCACGAATTCCGCTACTTGAGCTCGATATCAAATTGACGATGTGTAGAAGAAGTCGTGAGACTTCTTTGGGGACGCTTGACAGCGAAGGTGTAGAAGAAGTCGTGAGACTTCTTTGAAGCGAGGCTACGGAATTCTCACGAATTCCGCTACTTGAGTTCGATATCAGATTGACGATGTGTAGAAGAAGTCGTGAGACTTCTTTGGGGACGCTTAACAGCGAAGGTGTAGAAGAGGTCGTGAGACTTCTTTGAAGCGGAGCCACGGAATTCTCACGAATTCCGCTACTTGAGTTCGATATCGATTGACGATGTGTAGAAGAAGTCGTGAGACTTCTTTGGGGACGCTTAACAGCGAAGGTGTAGAAGAAGTCGTGAGACTTCTTTGAAGCGAGGCTACGGAATTCTCACGAATTCCGCTACTTGAGCTCGATATCAGATTGACGATTTGTAGAAGAACTCGTGAGACTTCTTTGGGGGCGCTTGACAACGAAGGTGTAGAAGAAGTCGTGAGACTTCTTTGAAGCGGAGCCACGGAATTCTCACGAATTCCGCTACACGAATTCCGCTACTTGAGTTCGATATCGATTGACGACCGTAGAAGAAAGCATGAGATTTCTGCTTATGTCAGACAAACCGCCGCACAGTTATCTGAGGCGCTTGGCACCTGAGCACTATCAAGGTCACACCTACGTTCATTGGGCCATGACCATCAAAGACCGATCTACGGGCTGGCTTAACGATTCATGGCACCGAACTTTTCGTGAGCTGCTCGTGCACACGTTAGGGAAACATCACATCGTTTGTCCCGCCTATTGCCTCATGCCGGACCACGTGCATCTGTTATGGATTGGCTATCAGGCCTCTTCCGATCAGAAACCTGCGATCAAGCGTTTCCGTAGCAGCACCAACAAACTTCTTCTAAGGCCCGCCGATCTTTCCTGGCAGAAGCAACCCTTTGATCATGTGTTGCGACCGGTGGAACGGGAGCGTGGTGCGTTTGAGAAAGTGGCAGGTTACATCTTGGCCAATCCTGTGCGACAAGGATTGGTTACCGAAGACGCCGGTTCGTCATACCCATTTACCGGTTGCCTCGTTCCCGGCTATCCTGATCTGAACGTCTGGCAAGATGACTACTGGGATTTGTTCTGGAGGCTCTACTGGCGTCTAGCAGATGCTTGTGAGGAATAAAAGTGAGGGTGATGCGGCGAAGGAACTCTCACGAGTTCCCCTACGACATCCCTAGTAGAAGAAGTCGTGAGACTTCTACGCTCGCTATCTGGGGAATGAACAAGAACGCTATGCAGAGAAGGAACTCTCACGAGTTCCCCTACGACATCCATAGTAGAAGAAGTCGTGAGACTTCTACGCTCGCTATCTGCGCAAAGAACACGATCCGGAGAAGGAACTCTCACGAGTTCCCCTACGACATCCCTAGTAGAAGAAGTCGTGAGACTTCTACGCTCGCTATCTGGGTAAAAGAACGCTATGCGGCACCAATTTGGCGCACTTGAATTCACGAACAACCTGTGCGAAACCCACGCCCATGCCCCCGCGGTCGTCACGTGCTCACCCCTGGCCAGCGCATCGCGCTCATGATGTGCGCGAACTCTTGCGCCGTTGGCGGGCGGCGGTCCGCGGGACGGGTTTTCGCCTGATCAAAGTGGGCGAGAAAGATGGTTTTCCCTTGGTGATGATCCAGAATGGGGTCTTGGGTGACGGCGGTCTCTACGTCTCCACCGGCATCCACGGGGACGAACCCGCGCCGCCCTGGGGATTGCTTGCGTGGTTTGAGTCCGGTGGTTATGAGCCTATCAAACACCTCCCAGTCACCCTCTTCCCCTGTCTCAATCCCCACGGCATCACGGAAAACACGCGGTTGGACAAAGGCGGACGCGATCTCAACCGCTTGTTTGATCGGAAACGGCTGTCACCCATCCGGGAAATCCGGGCCGCCATCCGCGGCCGCCGATTCGATCTCGGGATTTGTCTCCACGAAGACTATGATGCCCAAGGCGCCTACCTCTACGATCTCAATCACCAAGGGGACGATTCCTCAGCCCGGGAAATTCTTTGTCAAACGACCAGCGAGGAGATTCCGGTGGATCAACGAAAGAAGATCGACGGCCGCCCCTCTGCAGAAGGTGTCATCTTTCGCAAACGTCTCGATCTCCGAAATATCCCCGGCCTACCCGAAGCAGTGTTTCTCTTTCTCGAAGGCCACGCCAAACGAACGCTGACCTTTGAAACCCCTTCGGAGTTTGCGTTACCGGCGCGAGTTGAAACTCAGCGCCGGTTTCTTGAAGTAATTTATCAGTTAACGACGCCTACGCACAAAGAGGAGAGGCAATCCAAATAATGAAAGCAGAGCCGATGTAGGCTCTGGAATCACCGTCAAATTAGCTACTAACGTGGTGTTCGCCACAGAGACTCCGTTAGACAATGGAAAATTGCTGACATCAACGCTAGAGGCTGGATCGAACACCAAGAAGCCACCATTATCGAAAGCAGCGGTCACCCCATCCGAGGGCGTCGTCCATGATCCGTCAGTGAAGAAACCGTACTGGAGACCCGCTGCCACATTGGCAGAGGCAGTCGAAGCTCCACCATCAAAACTGCCTATTACGAGCGATGGAAACCAGTAGATTCCAACTTGATCGCCTGTGCCCCAACCTCCACTTGAAGTGAAAGAGCCCGACCTAGCAACGCCATCGTCACCGAACGCACGTGACGCCAACGTCGTGCCGAGAAAACCTGGCGCCGATAAAGACACGACATCGATTACAATATCATCATCACTTCCTCCTAGGAAATCGCCGGGCGTGGGAACATCGAATCCATCACCCGCAGTATCCGCAACAACAACAACCAACGTGGTATCCGGGGAAGGAGTAGTGCCATCCGAGTTTTTCAGTACTCCACCACCAACGTATAGAGAAACTGCTCCGAAGGATGCGCCAACTAACAGAGCCTGCGCGATTATTAAGGACGAGATGATTCTTTGCATCGTAAGTAGTTGTTGAACCTATGGCTGAGAATATGGTGCTGTATTAGTTAGGAAAGTTGTGGCATCGCCCACCCCAGCACGTTTTCGGACAATAACAGTTTGCCCAGCTTTGAAGAGAGGCATTGCGCCAACATTTTCAGATCCTCCATCCTGACGCCATTCTGTGTGAGTAGCATCGTCAAGGAAGTAATAAACAGACGCAGATTTATTGAACTGCCGGGTAGTATTATCAATCAATAAAACTTCGTCACCTCGATTTATGAAAGCCAGCGTGCTGGTACTGACAGTGAACGGGCCAGGAATGACATTTCCGTCATTATCAAGGTTAACTAAACCTGACTCATCAAGTGACGTATCAACTGGTCGGTCAACTGAGAAATAATTGTCGTTCGGACGAATTCCGACGTCGATTTGAACTGCGTGTCTTGCGATTGGCACACGACCATCAGCACAAAAGTCGAAATCATCCCCCCTATGCCTCACAATCACATATGAGTTTGGAGGAATAACCGTGTCGTCCTCAGAGACATTTGGAACACCATCTCTTTCCCAATGTCCATCCGGATCCCCAGCGGGCTTGTAAAAAAAGTACACTGCAGCAGACTTATTTATGTCAACAAGTTCATGCTCAGGAAATAGTAATTCACTTCCTCGATTGATAAAGGCTAACTGACTCGTAGAGGCTGTTAGCGCCCCTTCGCCCACCGAAAATAGTGTAGCGAAAGTCCAATGCGGAATAATTACCGCACTATCGCCGGTGGTGACGCCGGTAAGCACATCCCCATTCAAGATAAGCGTTACGGAGTCTGCTGTTGAAGCAT
The DNA here is from genome assembly GCA_965224685.1 of Verrucomicrobiales bacterium. Classification (GTDB taxonomy): domain Bacteria; phylum Verrucomicrobiota; class Verrucomicrobiia; order Verrucomicrobiales; family DEV007; genus CBDDAB01. Next base: position 1,055,508 of record CBDDAB010000016.1, read on the forward strand.
GAATGTTATACCAGAATCCGTTCTTCGTCCCTGATGTAAAACGGAGATAATGCGTCCCTGCGAGAGTTTGCCCTGTAAAATCAGCATTACTCAAGGTCACGACTGCGGCATCTTCGGGGCCTTCACCTAGGTCAATTGATGTTGTCGTGGGAGCTGAATCTAAAACGCCGGTAAAGTAAGGAGCTTGGTGAAAGGGAATGGAAATATGAGTGTCGGAGTTCCCTAGAATCTTCACCTTGTTAAATCCAATGATAGGAGAGCAAGCCCCTTCGGGAGTTTCAGCTTGGGCGGACCAGAGCCCCAGGACCGCAGTGATGGGGATTAGCTTCAAAATAGTCTTCGTTTTCATGGCTCGTGTCGTGGTAGGTTTGAATCAGTTTTTAAATGGTTTGTCCAGAGTCTTCTATGCCTGGCGATGCATTTACTCTTGTTCTACGTATTTGAGGCGGCCCCGTTTCAGGTTAACGCGAAAGAATCGAGAACCTTACAGAAAACTGGCCGGATCGCAGCTGATTTCGCGTTAATTGTGGTGATTGCGGATAAAATAGCGCCTCTTCTCAGAACTGAGAGGCAGGTGTGGAGAGGTACAAGGTCGCATCCTGCATCCTGCCGCCCACATCCTGCTCTGGCTGCCCACATCCTGTATCCTGGTGCCCACATTCTGCATCCTGCATCTTGCGACTTCTTTGCTTGCTTGGCGGTGAATCAATGGCTTTTAGGGGGCTTCAATGAGCGTATCGGCTAAGTTGATTCTTGAAGATGGGCGCGCCTTCGAGGGGCGGGCCTTTGGGGCCACGGGCACGCGGCTCGGGGAGGTCTGTTTCAATACCTCGATGACGGGTTACCAGGAGGTGCTGACGGATCCCTCCTACCGGGGGCAGATTGTGACCATGACCTATCCGATGATCGGCAATTACGGGGTGAACGCGTTGGATGCGGAGAGCCGGGAGCCGCACGTGAGGGGTTTTGTGGTGGAGGAACTCTGCGAGATTCCGAGTAATTGGCGTTCAGAAGAATCCTTGGATGACTACCTCAAGCGCTGGGAAATCGTGGGCATTCAAGGGGTGGATACCCGGGCGCTGACGAAGCACTTGCGGACGCGCGGTGCGATGAAGGCAGTGCTGACTACGGAGTCAATGACTTCGGAATCGGGTGCGCAACGAGCAGCGGCCTCGGACGGTACGGTGGGGATGGATTTCGTGCAGGAGGTCTCTCAGCCGGATTACACCTGGGATCCCGATGATCGCGAAAGCCGGTGTTGGGTGCATCGGAACCCGCGACTAGAAGACACGCAGGAAACGGCGGGTGAAAGCCAAGATGTGTTCGAGCCCCTGCCGCCGATCCGCCACCGGATCGTGGCCTATGATTTGGGAATCAAACGCAACATCTTGCGGCGGCTGCGCCAGCACGGTTTCGGTGTGGAGGTCGTGAACGCGAAGACATCCGCTGCGGACGTGTTGGCGCGGGATCCGGACGGGGTGTTTTTATCCAACGGACCGGGTGATCCCAGCGCCCTGGATTACGTGCATCGCGAGGTAGCTCAGCTGATTGGGAAGAAACCGATCTTCGCCATTTGCCTGGGTCATCAGATGCTGGGGCACGCCTTTGGCGGCAAGACCTTCAAATTGAAGTTCGGTCACCGGGGGGGGAATCAACCGGTGAAAGACCTGCGCAGCGGACAGATCGCGATCACTTCGCAGAATCACGGATACGCGGTGGATGCGGAGAGTTTGCCCAGCCATGTGGAGGTCACTCACATCAATCTGAACGACGGCACGGTGGAGGGCTTGCGGCACAAAGAGGAGCCGGTCTTTAGCGTGCAGTATCACCCGGAGGCCGCGCCTGGTCCGCACGATGCGCGATATTTTTTCCAAGAATTCGCCAATCTTATTGATCAATCCAAAGACCGCGTCTAAAAGCGGGCACTGTTATGGCAAACTCACCCACACAAGGTCGTCCCGCGGATTTCAAGAATCTCTCTCCTTTCGCCGGAAGTAAAAAGGGTAAGGAAACCGCCGGACAGGGTTTTCTCATCTTGGGCGTGCTCGGTATTCTCGCGGCGATTGCGCTCGTGTTCGTGGCCTTGCTTCTGAAGGCGCCCAGCGCTTAGTTCGCTCTTCTCTCTGATTTTCAGGCTCCCGCTGAGCCCGCTCTGACATTGGGTTGGCTTCAGGACTATTCCCCCCATTCGGCTTAGCCTGTGTCGGAACGCTTCAATCGTTTTCACCACCCGTTTCACCTCCCCCTCGTCTATGCCAAACATCATCATCGTGGGCACCCAATGGGGTGACGAAGGCAAGGGCAAGATCGTCGATTTCCTTACCGAGCAGACTGATGTGGTGGTCCGCGCTCAAGGAGGTAGCAATGCCGGCCACACGGTCTACAACAACGGCCAGAAACACGTCCTCCACCTCATGCCTTCAGGCATTCTTTGGCCGGACAAACAATGTGTGATCGGCAATGGCGTGGTGATCGATCCCATTGGGTTCATCAAGGAAATCGAGACACTTGAAGAGAAAGGCCTCGCGGTGACGCCGGAGCGCCTTCTCATCAGCAACGCAGCGCACGTCGTCTTCCCCTACCATCGCGGGATGGATCAAGCACGCGAGCAGCGGCGCGGGAAAGGCAAGCTCGGCACCACCGGCCGCGGGATCGGACCGGCTTACGGAGACAAGATCGATCGCTGTGGCCTTCGTCTCAATGACCTCATCAGTCGCGGGCGATTGGAGTCGAAGTTCCGGGCACGAACCGCTCATCTAAATGGGCCGCTTGAAGGGATCGACCTGCCGTCTTTCGACGAGACGCTCGAAACTTACGCGCAAGCGGGTGAACGCTTGGCGCCACACGTGACGAACACGGTGGCTTTTCTTCACCAAGCGCTCGACGACAAACGCAGCCTGCTCTTTGAAGGCGCGCAGGGCGCTTATTTGGACATTGATCACGGAACCTATCCCTTCGTGACCTCCTCCAACACCACAGCGGGTGGCGCTTGCACGGGTTCCGGGGTGCCGCCCACGGCGATTGATAAGGTGGTCGGCGTGTGCAAGGCCTACACCACGCGGGTGGGCACGGGACCCTGCGTGACGGAGAACGCTGATTTCTCCGCCCGCCTCCATGAAATGGGCCGGGAGTTTGGCGCCACGACGGGCCGGAAACGGCGTTGCGGCTGGTTGGATGCGGTGATGCTGCGGTTTGCCCGTATGGTCAACGGCTTCACGGAACTCGCGGTGACCAACCTCGACGGATTGGATGGTTTGGAAACGGTGCAGATCTGTGTGGCCTACGAACTGGATGGCGAAAGACTGGAACTGCCACCCGTGGATGTGGACGAATTCGAGCGGTGCGTGCCCGTCTATGAGGAAATGCCAGGGTGGAACGAAGATATTTCCGGCAGCAAGAATCTAACCGATTTGCCGGCCAACGCGCGGCGTTATCTCGATCGGATCGCTGAACTCGCCCGCACGCCTTATGGCATTGTGAGTGTGGGTCCCGATCGCCTGCAGACGATCGTCTGCGATGTCTGATGGCCAAGACCAACCAGGCCGCCAATGTGCCGAAGATCGAGAACGTGCCACAACACGTGGCCGTGATCATGGACGGCAACGGCCGTTGGGCACAGGAACGAGGCAAGCCCCGCACGGATGGGCATCGCGCTGGAGCGGAAAGCGTTAGAGCGTGTGCCGAGGCGTGTGGCGATTTGGGAATCAAATTCCTTACGCTCTACGCCTTTTCCTCTGAAAACTGGCGGCGCCCCAAGAGAGAGATCAACGCACTCATGACTTTGTTAGAGCGTTTTTTGAAATCTCAGACTAAGGAGATGCTCAAGAACAATATCCGTCTGCAAACGATTGGCCGCATCGAAGATCTGCCCCCTAACTGCCAACAAGTTCTGCAGAAATCCAAGGAAGCCACGGCCGCCAATGACGGTCTGGATCTCATTCTAGCACTAAACTACGGCGGGCGGGAGGAGATCATCGACGGTGTCCGCAGCGTGGCCGAAGCCGTTCAGGAAGGGCGGCTCGATCTCGATGCGCTCGACCCCGCGGAATTCAGCACGCATCTCCACACGCGCGGCTTCCCCGACCCCGATCTCCTCATCCGCACCTCGGGTGAGATGCGTCTATCAAACTTCCTGCTCTGGCAAATTAGTTATGCCGAGATCGTCATCTCCAAGAAGTTCTGGCCTGACTTCGGGCGTGATGACTTCATTCAAGCCGTGCAAGAATACGCTCGCCGCCAACGGCGCTTTGGCGGAATCTAGATTGGAACCACTAATGAACACTAATTGGACATTGATACTCTTTTAAGAGGTCGAATCTACTACTTCCGCTGGTAGCCTGTTCGTACTACCAATCCACGTCTCATTCATTTGTACGCGCCTCAATCAATCAACATCGCTCATTACATTTTCTTATTAGTGTCCCTTTAGTGTTCATTAGTGGTTAAGAATTCACCGCTCGCATGTCGTCTCTCGCCAGCCAGACCTTGCTCATCGTTGATCCCGATCCGGATTTTCTGGAATGGGCCAAGGAGCATCTTGCCGCGCCGTCGCTGACTATCGAGACGGCCACCTCTGGCATTGATGCACTGAAACTATGTGAGACCACGTCCATTGACCTCGTGATCAGCGAACTCATGATGGCTCCGCTCCATGGCATGCAGCTGCTGCAGAAGCTACGGCAGTTGAATCCGAACGCCATGGTCATCCTCACGACGGGTTTTCCCATGACCAGCGCGATCATTGAGGCGATGAAGTTCGGAGCCTATGAATTCCTGCGCAAAGAAAGCCTGCCTTACGAATTGCGTCGAGTCGTCGAGAATGCGCTGAAAACGAAGGAAGCGCTAGACAGCGTGTCCGAAGTCGCTGCCGATGACCCTCACCAAATCACCGAGGACCTTGCTAAGGAACATTTCATCGGGCAAGCCCCCGCCATGCAGGATGTGTTCAAGATGGTGGGGCGCGTCTCGCGGGCGCATGCCCCTGTCATGATCACTGGCGAGAGTGGCGTGGGAAAGGAGGTCGTGGCCAAGGCCGTGCACCGCTTTTCACTCCGCGCCTCGAATGAATTCGTTGCCATCAACTGCGCGGCGATTCCTGCTAACCTATTGGAGAGCGAACTCTTCGGCCATGAGAAAGGCGCGTTTACCGGCGCGGTGGCCCGCCGCCAAGGCCGCTTCGAACAATGCACGAACGGAACCCTCTTTCTCGATGAAATCGGCGACATGCCCATGGAAGTGCAGAGTAAGATCCTGCGCGTTTTGCAGGAAGGCCAGTACTCAAGGGTGGGCGGCAACGAGACGCTGACCACCGGCGCACGCATCATCGCCGCCACAAACAAGCGCCTTGAGGAGGAAGTGACCGCTGGGCGATTTCGCGAAGACCTGTTTTACCGGCTCAATGTGGTCCGTATTCACATCCCGCCCTTACGTCAACGCCGTGAAGACATTCCACTGCTGGCCAAGTTCTTTCTCCAACGCTTGTCAGGTAGCCACACCAGCAATGCCTTCCGTTTCGCCGATGAGACGATGGCCCTCCTAACAGAACACGATTGGCCGGGCAATGTGCGTGAGTTAGAGAACACCGTCCAACGAGCCGTCGTGCTCGCCAATACAAACGTCCTCCTTCCGGCTGATATCCCGTTAGGCCAATGGACACCCAACGCGGCATCATCAGCTGAAGCCGCCTCATCCTCCAGCGAAACCCCAGTCATGAGCACCGAGGCCGCCATCGAGTGGCTTTTTAAAACAGCTGATGAAGAATCGTTAGAACTCTTGCCCTGGCTCGAGCGTGAGTTCACCAAACGCGCGCTCGACCGCACGGATTTCAATCAAGTCCAAGCCGCCAAGATGTTAGGCATCACGCGCGCCACCTTGCGCAAACGCATCGAGCGTTACGGCTTCGAACCGCCGGGGTAGGAGAGGAGTGTCGGGCACTCTTCGTAGCGGAACTCGTGAGAGTTCCGGGCCGTAGCGGACGTAGCGGAACTCGTGAGAGTTCCGAGCGCTGGACTCCGATACTGCGAAGGAACTGTCACCAGCTCCTCTACCCCCATTTGCCCCCCCACTTTTAGTCGCAACGCTCACCCGAGTAGTAACTGGCGCCACTGGAGATCACGTGCATAGTCTCGGCGAACCTAACGTCCTTTCGAGTGAGCCAATCGCCATCCCACCTATCCACCTATCTTCAAAACATTCGTGACCAGGTCGGTGAGATCGTGGTCGGCCAGGAAGTGGTCGTGGAACGCACCTTGATCGCGCTCCTGACTTCCGGTCACCTCCTGCTTGAGGGAATGCCAGGCCTGGCTAAGACTTTGTTAGTCAATACCATTTCCAAAGCGATTCACCTGGAATTCCGGCGGGTGCAATTCACGATCGATTTGCTGCCCTCAGACATTCTGGGAACGGAAATGCTGGATGAGAAATCAGGCGAGTTTCGCACACACAAGGGACCGATTTTCACGAACTTGTTATTGGCAGATGAGATCAACCGGGCAGCACCCAAGGTCCAAGGAGCTCTGTTAGAAGCCATGCAGGAACGGAAGGTGACTTTGGGAAATGAGACGTTCTCTTTGCCCACGCCGTTTCTGGTCATCGCCACGCAGAATCCCATTGAGCAATCAGGCACCTTTGAATTGCCGGAAGCGCAGTTAGACCGTTTCATGCTGTGTCATCGGTTAGAGTATCCGACCGTGGATGAAGAGGAAGAAATCTTGCGCCGCAACCTCAAGCTTGGTGTGGAGAAGAAGGATGGCGGGGCTGTGGCTCGTACGGAGTTTGATCTCGTTTCGGATAGTGCTATTGGCACGCCTGAAGATTTGGTTGATGCCATGGAAGCGACGCATAACATTCATGTCAGTGATGTCTTTATCAAACACGTCGTCGATATCGTGGAGCGAACGCGCCATCATCCGGACTTGGAATTAGGATGTTCGCCCCGGGCAGGCATTGCCATATTGAAGGCGTCGCGAGCGCGGGCGCTCATTCATGGGCGAGATTACGCGATCCCCGAAGATCTTTTCGCTTTGGCAGAAGACGTGGTGCTTCACCGGATCCGTCTTTCCTACGAAGCTCTAGCGGAAGGCAAGACGCCCCAGCAGATTCTGAAAGAGGTACTCGAAGCCTCGCTGTCCTAACAGTTCCCTTCATGCCTGTTCTCGATCAGACGCAGCCACTCGATTCGCGGCAATTCCTGCTCGCGGTGAAGCGTCTAGCGGATTCGCTTTCTTATGGAACGGATCGCTCACCATTTCTTGGTCAAGGATTGGAATATGTGCAGTCCCGCCCCTACGTGGCCGGAGACCCGATCAAAACGATTGATTGGCGCGTGACTGCCCGCACGGGAACTCATCACGTGAAAGAGTATGAGACGCCGAAGAGTCTTCCCGTTTGGTTTGTCGTCGATACCTCTGCGTCCATGACCCTGGCATCGATCAAGGTCTCAAAATACCAACTCGCCGTGCAGATCGCCGGAGGCCTGGCACTAGCCTGTCTTGATCGCGTTTCACCCGTGGGTGTGTTAGGTGCCGGTTCGCGCGAACTGAAAATCAAACCCTCGCTTTCGCGAGAAACGATCCTGCAATGGTTGCACCAGCTGCGCACTTATGACTTTCACGAATCCACGGAACTATCAGCTAAACTGCTAGCCTTGAACCCTTCTCTGCGAGAACGAAGCTTGATTTTTATCCTCACAGACATGCACGATCCCCAAGCAGTTTCGGCATTGAAGTTGTTAGGCCATCGGCATGATCTCGCCGTCCTGCTCCTGCGTGATCCTGCCGAAGACACCTTGCCCGGCGCGGGGATCATTCGTGGTCGTGAGGTTGAGTCTGGGCGGACCTTTACCATTCGCGCCAAGAAACGATTCTGCTCTGTCGAGAAGACCAGTGCCGCTTTGAAGCAGTCATCCGTGGATCACTTTCTGATCCGCACAGATCACTCTTTCCTCGCTCCGCTACGACTGTTCCTCCAATCACGCAATCTCCTTACGAGAAGATGATGATCCGGTTCCTACTCACTTGGTCTCTTTGGCTCACTCCGGTTCTATCAATGGCACAAACGCCGCCGGTGGAGACACCGTTAGGGTTTCCGGTGACCTTGACCGATATCTATATTCCCGGAGCCGAGGCGGAACCCATTCCGCGCAAAGACAACGCGTCTTCGCTCGTCATTCGCGTCCTCGCCATCAAACCGGCCGCTGATGGGCATCGCTATGATCTGGAGGTCTACGGACTCGATGCGGGAATCCACGCCCTAGCAGACTACCTACAATACATGGGAGGTGAGCCTGTGCAAGGCTTGGAAACAACGCTTCGAGTGACGACGAAGCACGCCCTAGACGAACTACCGCAACCACAAGAACTCACATTGGTGTCGCCGAAGAAGCTCGGCGGCTACCGCATGGTGAGCATTGCGCTAGGCGTTTTATGGTTCGCCGGTCTCCTCGCCATCTTGTTTTATAAGAAGCGCGGCCCGGCTGCGGAAGCCGCCTCAGAACGTCCCCTCACACTGCATGAGAAACTTCACGCCTTGGTCACGCGGGCGGCCGAGGGCGCTCTATCGGAGGACGAGAAAGCGCAGTTGGAGCGCCTCATTGTGGGCCATTGGAAGCGTGAGATTCCCGATCTCGACGCGGACTCGCCCGCAAAGGCTTTGCGCGAATTGCGTCAACATCCAGAGGCTTCCCCCCTTATTATGAAACTCGAAGAATGGCTGCACGCGCCTAACGCTTCGACAAATCAGGAAGAGATTCAGCGTCTTCTACAACCTTTCCAAGGATCCCACGTATGACCTTTGCTCATCCGATGGTGTTGCTGGCGTTGACCATCCCGATCCTCTTGATCGTGTTTCAATGGCGCAGCCACGCTCGGGCGCTTCCGCTACCTTTTGACCATCAGGCTACACCGCATGCGAAATGGTTGGGACGGTTATTGAATGTGGTCAATACGCTACCGCCGTTGATTCTCGCGGTCGCAATCATTCTGTTAGCAGGCCCGCGCAAATTCGAACGCCCCAAGACCGAGCGGCAGCTCACCAACATCATGTTCGTGCTCGATGTGTCAGGCTCCATGACGTCGTCATTTGGTGAGAAAGACCGCTATGAAGTGGCAATGGACGCGCTGAACGAATTTCTGAGTTACCGTCAAGGCGACGCCTTTTCCCTCATGATCTTTGGCGATCACAACTTGCGCTGGGTCCCGCTCACGACGGACGTCTCGGCGTTTCGTTACGCGCCGCCCTACCTCCACCCTAACAAACTACCGCAATGGTTCTCGGGTGGCACGTCCATTGGCAAAGCACTGAAGCAAGGGCAGAAATTTCTCGTTCAAGCCGAGGAAGGCGACCGGCTCATTATCTTGATCTCGGATGGCTACAGTTTTGACCTTCGCAATAACAATGATGTGAAAATCGCCCAATCTCTAAAGGAGGATAACATCACTCTCTACGCCGTGCATGTGGGAGGCGGTGGCGCCCCTCCAGAAGTGTCCGTCATGGCTTCGATGACGGGTGGCCAAACCTTCGCCGCAGGTGATCCCATGGCCTTGGAAGCGGTCTTTCGCCAGATCGATGAGATGGCCCAGGCGCCCATGAAACGGCTCACTCCCGATCCGGTCGATGATTTCAAGCCTTGGTCATTGGCAGCTCTAGCACTTTCTGGAACATTCCTTTTCACTCTCTTTGGATTGCGCTACAGTCCATGGTAGCAAGGCACCTCGATCGTAGCGGAACTCGTGAGAGTTCCGAAGAGTCGGCTCCGCTGCAACGAGAAAACTGTGACCAGTTCTTCTACCTTCATAAATAATGTTACCGCTCTTTGTTAGTATCGCCGTACTGATCCTCACTTCGGGAGCCGAATTGCTTCACGGGCAACGCGTGCGGCGCGCCAAGAACCTGGCTTTTGGCACCAGCGCACGTCGGCCTTGGATCCCGTTGGTCGCTGGGTTAGGGCGCGTGCTATGCTTGGTCGGTCTGGCTTGGAGCCTCACCACCCTCTATCTCATGGATCCCAAAGCCCACCGCAGCCGGGTGAAAGAGATACCGGCGAAAGACCGCCGGCATTTGCTCTTGGTGCTCGATGTCTCGCCATCGATGCGCTTGCAAGATTCAGGAAACACCACTGACCTCTCGCGCACCGAGCGCGCTTCACAATTGATCCAATCGTTGCTCAAACGTACTACCGATAACCGGCTGCATATCACCATGGTCGCCGTTTACAATGGTGCGAAACCCGTCGTGCAAGAGAGCCGTGACCTGGAAGTGATCCTCAATTTCCTTGACGGCCTTCCTTTATCTAGCGTTTTCCCTACCGGCAAGACACGCCTTTTCGATGGGATCGAGGAAGCGGGCAAGATCGCCCAGCCTTGGCCGGCGGATTCCACAACGATGTTGTTAGTGAGCGACGGTGATACGGTTCCAGCATCGGGCATGCCAAAGCTGCCGGCATCGGTTGGAGGTGTGCTGGTGTTAGGCGTCGGCGATCCTTCCAAGGGCTCCTTCATTGACGGCCGCCAAAGCCGCCAAGACGTCGGCGCCCTGCAACAGATCGCGTCGCGGCTGGGCGGCGAGTATCACGATGGCAATCTCAAGCACGTGCCCACAGCGATGCTCGACCGGCTAGGGACCTTGGAAACAACGGAAGGGAGATTCAAGATGACACTACGCGAGTATGCCTTGGCCATCTGCGCGGTGTCAGCGTTAGGATTGGCGCTATTGCCGTTGATCCTCTTCTACGGAGGTAGCTCCTTTCGCCCTGGATTGACGATGGCCAGATCCTAGAGTCCGCTTTGTGGACAAAGAAAACGTCCTAGAACCCACTGATCTCATCTGGAGTGCCAATAACCACGGTGTTGCGTCGCAATACGTAGTCCAAGCCCGCAAGTTGCAAGACGTAATCCATGGTATCTGCTAGATTGACGTCTTTCAATGATAGGCTGACTTCATGCGAAGCTTCCTTCGCGGTCGAGAGTTCCTGTGTGAGTTGCCGTTGCCGGAGGTCTTCGAGAGCAGCCAATTGCCTCTCATAGTTGCGCTGACTTTCTTCGTATTCCCAGGCCCTTTTACGATGATGTAAAAGGTCATTGATCTTCGTCTGGCGAATATCTGCTACAATGGCTTGTTCTTTCTCCGCCATCTCAAGCTTAGTATTCAAAGCTTGTTTTACATCATCAACCAATCGGTCACGACGTTTGTACAATGCTGCCTTTGCATTCTCTACGAGAGAGGAGTCAGGTTTGTGGCTAGCCCGGAGTTCCTCCAAATCCGAATGAGCCTTAGCATAGTCACTAGTCAGTACATTCAGAAAAGTCTCATCAGGAAACTCATTGGTGATAAGCCTCAGTATGCCATCACCCGCCAAACCTGAGAGCGTATCAATTCGCATCCGTTCATTCGCTATGCGGAACTCCGTCTCTAATAGATGCTTTTCAGTCTGCTCCGCTGTGACCTGGAGTCTTTCCGGGTCAAGATCTGTCACCCAGAAACGCTCCATGACATCCAGCATCTTACGCCTTGCTTCTTGCATGCGCTCTTTCTGAACCGCGATCAGTCTTTCTAACAAATCCTCTCTCGGTTTGTTGGACTGCATGGCATTCTGCGCGCCTCGCAGTATCACAATGTTCACCTCCGATGCCTCAAGCTGGGCCTTCACATAGTCGACCGCCTCGGCGACGCTGGAATCCTCCAACACCACTTGCTCGATGACTTTCTCTCTCAACTTCTGGTCGAGAGTGGGATCACCGGAATCGTGTGCGAGTGTTGGGCTCTGCCAACCTAAGGTTGCTAAAATGAAGGCCACGGCGATGACCACGACGGCGACACTAAAGTTCCATTTTTTTGACGATGTGGTTTTCATGTTAGGATCGAGGATATGTTTGAGTCGTGATTTAAGATGACGAGCTGGTGTCGGGATCATGGCTAGGGCTAATGGTAGAGCGTGAGTCACCGGACGTGACGCACGCGCTGCGTGAAGAAGAAAGGTGCCGTAAGCCGCCGGTTCCACACCGCCCGCTGCGGCGACGGCGGCGTCGCAACATTGTTCCTGGGCGAGCCGTAAACGGCTCTTCGCCCACCAGGCCAGAGGATTGAGCCAATGCAGACAGAGCGTGATCTGCGCCAACAAGAGCCACCAAGCATCGCGATTCCGAATGTGTTCGCATTCGTGACGGAGGATGAAGGCTTTTTCATCTGCCGCGTAATCGCGCTCTCGTTCCGGGATCATGATCACTGGCCGGAATAGCCCCCATGTCATCGGCACCGCGATTCTCTCAGACACGCGAATCTCTGAACGACAGCCGTGAGGAACTCGCCAACCCTCTTCAGCAGGCCGGCTTCGGCGACGCCATCTCCACAGAATCAACTGGCAAACCCACAGCCGAAGCAAGAACAGCGTCGCCATCATCGCCCACACTTTCACTACCCAAAGAGGAGCGGTGTCGTCCACATCCGGCTCGAGCGCCGCCGGACGTGGTGATAATGCAATTGAAAGATCATCCTCCGGCAATAACGGCAAATGCGCCACAGACTCTAGAGGTGGTGGAGACGAAACATTGAGAATCCTGCCGGGCGCGACTGTAGCGCTTTTCAAAAATAGCCAATCCGGAATCATCACACTGGCAAATGGCCATAACGCAACCATCAGCCAAAGCACACACCAGAGACGACGACGCGCCCAAGGATTCTTTAACAACCCATCCGCGATGAGCCCCACCAGGATCAAGACCCCACCCTGACAAAGCATCCACAACAAGTAATCCAATGGGATCATGAGCGTTTTCGCCGTTGTTTCCTATGCCGGCCTTTCTCTACCATAGCCGCCAATTCCTCCCATTCTGCATCCGTGAGCTTGGTATCGCTCCACTGCAGCAAACCATGAACCGTATCCGTGACCGAACCTTTGAAAAACACGTCGACCATTCGCTTCACTGCCGATCGTGAGAGTTGTTGGCGTGAACGCGCCGGCCGGTAGACAAAGCGTCGGCCATCCAAGCGATGCTTTACTTCTCCTTTTTCCTCCAAAATACGTAGAATCGTCCGCACCGTAGCGTTGGCCAGAGGATCCTTGAGCTTCGTCTGCACCTCGCCAGCCGTGGCTTCCCCCGAAACCAGCAACACGTCCATAATCTCACGTTCCCGCGGGCTGAGATGCTCTGTTCCCATGTGTTAATGAATTAACACTAAAATCCGGCGATGCAAGCCTTAATGTTAATAAATTAACACACTTCCTCGCCGGCGCATTTCATGATAAAGACGCCTCATGAATCGGTTTCTGCTCGCGGCTCTCGCGGTCACCCTTTGGTCGCCCTCTTACGGACAGGACGCATGGACTTCCTTGAAGGTGCCTGGCGCCTGGGAATCGCAATCCGATGGACGTTTCGCCGAGCTGGATGGCTTCGCTTGGTATCGCTGTTTCGTGAAAGTGCCAGAAAACTGGCAAGGAAGCCGTCTCTTGCTAACCCTCGTGGCGGCGGATGACGTCGATGAAGCTTATTTCAACGGCGATAAAGTCGGAGCGAACGGCGGCATGCCGCCGTTGTTTGCGAAACCCTCGAGTTCCGTTAGACGTCCTGCGGTCATTGACCCGGATCAAGTGCGCTTTGGGCAAGAGAATCTCATTGCCATAAGGGTCTATGACCATGGCGGACAAGGCGGCATCATCAAAGGGCCCATTCAGTTAAGTCGTGTCGAAGATGCGATCGATCTCAGTGGACAATGGGATTTCTTGCCCGGCGATCAGAAACACTATGCCCAATGGCCTAACAACGATCCTACGAGTGAGGCGGCCCAAGCGTTGATCGCTGCTTACAAACAACGTCAAGGCGACAACGCCGCCGGGCACAAAGGAATCGTCGCGGCCGACAAGGAAGGACGCGAGCGCGATCTCGCCGAGGTGCGAAAGCGGTTCGAAAACAATAGCAACGTGCACTCGAACATCGAAGGAAAAGGCGATCCGCTCCCACCAAAGGAAGCCCTTGCCGCCTTGCGGGTCGGATCCGAGTTCGAGTTGGATCTCGTTTTGTCAGAGCCGGAAATCACGCAGCCGCTCTACGTCGAGTTCGATGCACGAGGACGCATGTGGGTCACACAGTATATCCAATACCCTAAGCCGGCTGGATTGGAGATTCTCACTTGGGACAATCATCTGCGGACGGTCTTCGATGCCGTTCCTCCACCGCCACCCTATAAAAAGCCCGAACATCAACAATACATCGGGCGCGACAAGATCACCATCCATGAAGACACCGATGGCGATGGCACCTATGATCATCACAAAGTCTTCCTTGAAGGCATGAACATCGTGACCTCGACTTGCCAGGATCACGATGGCGTCTGGGTGATGAACCCGCCCTATCTTCTTTTCTATGCAGACAAGAATCGCGACGATGTGCCCGATGGCGATCCAGAGGTGCATTTGTCAGGCTTTGGCCTGGAAGACACGCACTCCGTTGCCAACAGTTTGAAATGGGGACCGGATGGCTGGCTCTATGGTGCCACCGGCAGCACTGTCACCGCACGAGTACGCGTGCATCAGAAACCTAACCAATCACCTCTCACGTTCTTTGGGCAAACGATCTGGCGCTACCATCCGGACGCACATGACTTCGAACTCTTTGCTGAAGGCGGCTGGAATACTTTCGGTGTGGATTTCGACGATGCCGGGCGTCTCTACTCCGGCACCAACGGCAGCATGCAAGCGGTGCACTTTGTACAAGGCGGCTTCTATCAAAAAGGCTTCGGCAAACATGGGCCCCACACCAATCCCTTTGCCTTCGATTACTTCTACGGAGTTCCCATCGAGGGCAAACATCAACGGCTCGTTCAGCAGTGGCTCCCTTGGGATGACGGTCAATTGTTAGGCGTGAATTGCCTCGCCAACCGCGTTCCCGTCATTCAGTTAGAACCGAACGGCAGCACCTTCCGCAGTCATGAGGTAGCGCCCGCCATTGAATCGGAAGATGTGTGGTTCCGCCCAGTTCACGTCGCCCTTGGACCAGATGGTGCGGCCTACGTCTCCGACTTCTACGATGCGCGTATCACTCACGTCGATCCTCGCGACAACTGGGATCGTGATCACGGGCGAATCTATCGCTTGCGCAATAAAGGGCAAACGCTAGACCCGAAAGAGAATTTGGAGGCAAAGAGCCCGGCAGAGCTTCTTGGTTACCTGAAGCATGAGAATCGCTGGTATCGAGACACCGCACGGAGACTGGTTGTGGCTAAAAATGATCTTTCCGTAGTGGAAGAGTTGCGTAAGTGGTTGGCACGCTTCTTCGAAGTTTCAGCCGGAGCTGAGAAACCATGGATGATCGAAACCGCCGTGTCTGATCGGGATTTGCGGGAATCGTTGGCCGCCCTTTGGATCTTGAATAGTATGGACGCTCTCGGTGACCACGACTGGTGGCTCGCCTTGAACCATCCCTGCCCAGAAGTGCGTATGTGGGCTATCCGTCTCATTGGTGATCGAGGAGGCGCACGCAGTGGCTATGTACTGAGTTCTATGCTCCCCCTTACCAAGGATGACAATCTCCAAGTGGTCTCTCAATTGGCCGCTTCGGCACCACGAATTGAAGGCGGCTTGGTTTTGTTAGAATTACTACTTGGATTGAAAAATGAGCGCTTTAGCAGCGATCCCTACATCCCTTCGCAACTCTGGTGGGCACTGGAAAAGGAGATGACTATGAATACGCGTGCCGTACTTGATCTGGTGAAGCGCTCTCCCAAGATCTGGACTTCACCCATCTTTGAAACCAAGCTCGGCAAACTGCTAGCAAGACGTTTGGCGGCCGATCCCACTAAAGCCAATCTCAATCATGCCGCCACGTTGCTCGAATCAGCCCCCACTCGGTCAGCGAAACGAATCGTCATCGAAGGTCTCGAAGAGGGTCTTCGCGGCATTCAGCTAACATCCATCCCTAATCGACTCGATGCAGCCATGGCGAAACTGTGGCAAGACGGCGAGGATGATCTCCCACTCGTCAGTTTCGGTTTGCGTGTGAACAGCGAAGCCGCACTAGAAGCCGCCCAGCACATGGTTCAGGACCGAAGAGTGGCGACTGAGGACAGGATGAAACTCATCACCACTCTAGCCGAACAACACGACGCGAAAACGGGTCGCTTATTGGCCTCACTCGCTAGTCAGAGCGACCAGGACGACATCCGGCTTGCCGCTCTCAACGGGCTCCGCCGGTTCGCTGATCCCGCTCTCATTCCACTGATCGTCAAACTCACTGGCGACAAGCAAGAGCAGATCCGCTCCACCGCCATCTCCGTCCTCGCGGGTCGACCAAGCTCCGCACGCCATCTCCTCGATGCGGTTGATGCTGGCGATTGCGCCAAGGAACATGTGAGTCTCGAGAATCTACTCGTGATCAGGCAACATCAGGACGCCACGCTCAATCAGCGAATCGACCAGCTATGGGGTCGTTTGAATCAGCCTAGCGAAGTCAAACAAGAACGGGTTCGTCAAGTAACCGCGCTTCTCCAAGGGGAAGCCGGCGATCGCAAAGCAGGGGCCGACGTTTTCACCCAAGTGTGCGCCTCCTGTCACAAGATCTTCAGCCAAGGCGCTGCGATCGGACCGGATCTGACAGGCTACGAGCGGAGTAATTTGGAATTCCTCATCACGGCCATCGTCGATCCCAATCTCGCGGTTCGAGAAGAGTATGAATTGACAACCCTGACATTGCGCCCTTCTGAAGATGGCACCGAGAACGTTATCCTGTCAGGGTTCATCAAAGCATTGGATGACGCTAGCATTACCATTGCCGACCTCACGGGCAATGAAACCGTCGTGGCGAAACATTCCATTCTCAAACAACAGAACACGCCCACATCGATCATGCCGGAGGGCCTTCTCCAAACGCTCAGCGAACGTCAGATTCGAGACTTATTTGCCTACTTACAAGCTAGTGAAGCGCCACAGTAGACCTGTCCGACGCTTGCGCATCCTCGCCCCAGCCTCTAATGTCACGCTATGTCTGAACCTGCTCTCCAAACCTACACCGTCGAGGAATACCTCGAGATGGAGCGCCATTCCGAGGTCCGTCATGAGTATCTGGGTGGCGCCATCCTCGCCATGGCTGGGGAAAGCAAGCATCACAACGCTATCACTTTAAATCTTGCTTCGGCCATCCAGAATCATCTTCGCGGAAAGCCCTGCAATGTCTTCATGGAGAATGTCAAAGTCCATGTGAAGACGCCTTTCAACGAGCTGTTCTACTATCCCGATCTAGTCATCACCTGCGATCCCTCTGATGAGGAGGACCCTTATATCATCAACCATCCTCGTTTGATTATCGAAGTGCTATCCCCCAGCACGAAGCAACGAGACGAAGCCGAGAAGTATCTCGCATTACAACTGATCGATTCCTTCGAAGAATATGTCCTTGTTGATCAAGATCCCGACGCGCGCCAGGTGAGGATCTTGCGCAAGAATCACAACTGGGCACTCACTCCAGAGAACGACATCACTGGAAGTGGCGAAATTCGGCTGGAGACCATTGATCTCACTCTATCACTCGATCAGATCTACGACTTCTCTTGATCGGTTTCCTAGTCGCTCAATTCCACGCAGCTTTGTTTCAAATCGAGAAAATGCCCCCAGCTATCGTGTTCTAACGGACGCTGCGTGCTGCTAAAGAGCGGACGCCAGCTCGGTGCTTTGGGCGGTCGCTGCGGATACATGTTGGCGTCTTCAGGAAGTTTGTTAGCCTTGCGTGTGTTGCACGGGATACATGAACACACCACATTTTCCCAAGTGGTCCGGCCGCCTTTGTCTCGCGGCACCACATGATCGAGATTCAATTCCTTTACTTCGAATCGCTTGGAACAATACTGACACTGAAAGCCGTCCCGACGATAGATATTCTCGCGCGTGAATTTCACCTGCTTCTTAGGCAGCCGATCAAAGAGCGACAACACGATGATCTCCGGCACGCGCAGCGATCGGGAGACCGACCGGATCATCTCGGCGTCCGCTCTTTCCTGCGAATACTCCATCCAGGAATTGATATCGTGCGTGAAGAAGTTATTCTCCTGGTCCGTTCCAACCACCTGTGCGTGACCCAAGAAAAGAAGATTCACGGCACGTCTAGCGGAACACGTATTCACCGGCTGCCACAACCGGTTAAGCACCAATACGGACCTGTTGAGGGTGGTACTCACGGGGTTTGCGCCTACCGTGTCCAGACCTTATCCATTTGCAAATAAAACCTTCGCCTTGTTAGAAGTACGGTGATCCAGCCAAGCGCTACGAAATTAGACTTGCCGCCCATTCGCCGTCCACCTATACCATTCGCCTTTCCAATCATCGCCTGAGTCTCCCAATGCGTCGCTTCATTGCCCTCTTCGTCATCCTCATTCTGAGTCCGATCACACCCTGCGCAGCCCAAGATCGTGATTTGGATGAATCGGAAGTCTTTCTCCAAGCCTTCCTCTTATTGAAACGGTCCAAAGACGCCGAAGAAGCCGGCGACCTGGAGACAGCCCTGCGAAAATGCGAGGAGGCCAAGGAACGCTACGCCTTCATCCGGCGCCGTTGGCCCACCTGGAACACGGAGATGTTGGACTATCGTTGGAAACGCGTCGGCAATGACCTCAATCGGCTTCGCCGGCTCGCCACCGATGCTGGAGTCAATCCCGCCAGCTCTACCCTATCACTCCCACAACATCGTAACACGCCCGGCGCTACAGGTACCAACCAGAACCGGCCCAGTGCCATCGCACGCATGCCGCGAGGCGCCTCTCCTCGTCAGCAATTCAAGCTCATGCAAGACCGCCTCCAACGGCTTGAGAACGAGCGCAAACAGCTCTTACGCCGGAGCAACGACGAACGCTCCAATCGCCGCGCCGCCGAAGAAGCGCTCAACAAAGCCGAGGCCGAAGTGGCGCGGCTGAGACAAGATCTCGCCGAAGCCGAAAGCGAACTCAAGCGCGTCGCCAACACCGGTGCGCTCGCCCAACAGAATCATATCGAAGAACTGACAAAGCAGTTGAGCGAAGCGCTAGATAGTCTAACCAAAGCTAACGAGCGCACAACCGATGTACTTGCCGCCTACGACGAGGCGCAGAAAACGATCGCCGATCTCAACGCCGAACAAGAACGGCTCATCCAAGAACGCGATGAAATGGCCGCGCTCATCAAAGGTCTAACCACTGGCGAAACCACGGGAGAACTCATCACCGAAAACATGCGTCTCCGTGAGCAACTCAATGCCACCCGCGCTCAGCTCGATGAACTCAAGCTCGACCAAGTCGAGGACGATGAAGAGATCCGCAAGCTTCGTGAAGAAGTCAGCAATCTCCGGCTTGAACTCGCAACCGTTAAGAAGGAGAACGATGCCTACAAAAGGCGTTTGTTAGAGCTGCAAGGCTCACTCGACGTCACGGAACTCGAACTCGCATCAGCATCAGATAGCGATGATCCTAACAGCATCGCTGAAAACCACCTTCTCAAGAACCTCATCATCCGCCAACTCAAGCAACAAGCCCATCGTCAACAGAAGCGAGACCTGATTCTCCAAGAACTTGAAAAGCTTGAGGCTGGATCAGATGATTTGGTCAATCAAATCAACGAACTCGCTGCCGGCATGGAGCTCACGCCACAAGAAAAAGCCGCTCTCAAAGCCGGCAACACGCCTGTCGAAAGTCTGGAAGCAGGCTCTCCAACTGACCTCCCCGATCTCGAAGCGGATACCATTGAGAAACGCATCACTCGCTCTGACAAAGCCGCCGCGTTCAGCTATGCTCAAGGCCGCTTGGAGGAAGCCGAAGTCCATTATCGCGAGATCCTTCATTTCGCGCCTCAACACGTCGAAACGCTCTGCAACCTGGGTGTCGTCAAGATCCGCCTCAATCAGCTAGAAGAAGCCAGAGAAGAATTTGAAAAAGCCCTGATGACGGATCAGCAACACAGCCGCTCTCTTTATATGTTGGGGATCACGCACTTCTACTTGGAAGACTTGGAGAACTGCGTGACCTCCATTAAGAATGCCATCGATGCCGATCCCGACAACGCCGACTACTATCACTTTCTCGGCGTCGTTTACATGAAGCAGACCCATTTGGAGGAAGCCGGCAAGACTCTCGCTAAAGCGCTAGAAATGCGTCCCAGTTTCCCAAGCGCTCATTACAACCTTACCCTTCTTCACCTCATGAAAGACAAACCCGATGTGACCAAGGCACGGCATCACTACGAAATGGCACGCCGTCAGGGCCTCCCTCAAGATACGGAACTTGAGAACCGTTTCAAAATGACCGTCCCAGCGCCACAACGGATCCATATGCCGCAAAGCTAACCAACATGATGGGCGATGTTGTTAGTAAACTCAAAGCCTTCACCAAAGGCCTCCGCACCTTAGGCAGCCTCCATCGACGCCTCGCAGAATCCGAACGACGTCTGCAAGAATGCCAGACCGTCATTCATGCGCTCAGTCATGCAGAATCTGCGCATGTCCCCCTTCTCACTCAAGCACTCAACGGCCAAGCCGGGCAGCAAGCCATCGTCGCCTCCCTGCAAAAGCACTTTCAATTCACCGCCGCCATCGAGACCGGCACCTTTCTGGGTGCCACCGCGGAACACTTGGTCAAGAGTGGTTTCCCCAAAGTCGCCACCATCGAGCACGTCCCCATCTACGCCGACTACGCACGCGGCCGGCTCGCCTCTCTCGGCGGCCGCGTCCTCATCCTCACCACGGAATCTCCCGAAGGCCTCAACCAGCTCGCCAACGACCCGGCATTCTCAAACGAAAACGTCTTCTTCTACCTCGATGCCCACACCCATGGCTTACCTTCGCCGTTAGCCGAAGAACTGGCCGTCATTTTCCGCCATTGGCCCCAAGCCGTCGTCATGATCGATGACTTTCAAGTGCCCTCAGATCCCGGCTACGCCTACGACGACTACGGCGACGGTACCACCCTCACGCCCGATTGGTTAGACAACATTCTCTCAAAACCCTACGCCTCCTTCTATCCAAGTCTCCCCTCATCCGAAGAAACGTCTCACAAACGCGGCTCCGTCGTCCTCGCCAAAGAAGCCTCCATCATCGAGCAACTAGAACGGTTCAAAGAGCTGACAAGATAGACAAGGTAGCGCCCTCTCATCCGTATCCCGCATCCCGCGCACTTTATAACCAAAGAACCCCGAGGCGTTTCCACCTCGGGGCTCAACTTAAGGGGGCTTTCCTTGGTTAGCAGGAAATTTGTTAGAAATCTCTTAGGAAAGCTCGGCGCGCGCCTGACCGCGTTCTTCCAAAACCGCCTGCGCCGCCGCAAGCTTCGCCACTGGGATGCGGAAAGGACTGCAACTCACATAGTTCAAACCTGCACGATGACAGAACTTCACCGACGAAGGATCACCTCCGTGCTCGCCGCAGATACCGATCTTCAAATTCTTCACCGTCGAACGGCCGCGTTCCACGCCCATTTCCACCAACTGGCCTACACCAGTCTGATCGAGACTAGCAAACGGGTTGTTGCTCACCACTTCAGCATCTTGATAGGCCGGCAAGAAGGAACTCGAATCGTCACGGCTCAAGCCCAAACATGTCTGCGTGAGGTCGTTCGTGCCAAAGCTGAAGAAATCCGCATGCTCAGCCACTTCGTTAGCCGTCAGGGCAGCCCGCGGGATCTCGATCATCGTGCCCACGCTGTACTTCAGCTGACTCGGCTTCAGCTTGTGCTTTGCTAGAACCTCTTTCGCCGCTTCATCGATCACCGCTTTCTGCAGCTCCAGTTCACGCGCGTAACTCACTAACGGAACCATGATTTCAGGCAACACCTTGGTGCCCTTCTTCTGCACCTCAACGGCAGCCTCAAGGATCGCCGTCGCCTGCATCTTCGTGATTTCGGGATAAACGATACCCAAGCGGCAACCGCGATGTCCCAGCATTGGATTCTCTTCGTGCAACGCTTTGATCCGGTTCTTGATGAAGGCCGGGCTCACTTTGATCTTCTTCGCCAAATCCTTGATCTGATCCGGAGTCATCGTGCCGATGAATTCATGCAACGGTGGGTCTAACAAACGAATTGTCGCCGGACGGCCCGCCAATGCTTTGAAAATCCCCACAAAGTCTTTCTTCTGGTAAGGAAGCAGTTTCTTCAGAGCCGCCGCACGGCCCGCGTCATCTTCTGCCAGAATCATCTGCCGCACCGCATCAATCCGGTTGCCTTCGAAGAACATGTGCTCCGTTCTCGTTAGGCCGATCCCTTCCGCACCGAACTTCACCGCCGTGCCCACCTGACCTGGCGTATCCGAGTTCGTGCGCACGTTGAGCTTCCGCAACTTATCCGCCCAACCCATGAGCTGAACGAATTTCTTGTAAGTCGCACTCTTCTTCGCCGCCGCTTTTCCTTCAATGAGACCTTGGATGACTTGTGAGGGCGACGTCTTCAGCTCACCAGAATAGACGTTTCCAACGAAACCGTTCAGCGAGAGGTAATCGCCTTCCTTCAACGTCACGCCGTGACCACTCAGCGTCTTCTTGGCGTAATTGATATCCATGTCATGCGCACCACAGACACACACTTTGCCCATCTGACGCGCCACCAACGCCGCGTGAGAGGAAGCACCGCCACGCGTTGTGAGAATCCCTTCCGCCGCGATCATGCCACGCAGATCTTCTGGAGACGTCTCTTGACGAGTGAGGATCACCTTGTGCCCTTTCGCCGCCGCAGCTACCGCCGCTTCCGCCGTGAAATAGATACGCCCCGTCGCGGCACCCGGTCCTGCAGGCAGGCCCACTCCAATCTTCTTGGCGTGACGTTCGGACGCCGCATCAAAAATGGGTGCTAACAAGTGACTCAAATCCTCCGCCGGAATGCGCAAGATCGCCTCATCGCGAGTGATCAATTTCTCCTGCACCATGTCCAGGGCGATGTTCACGGCCGCGAAGCCCGTGCGTTTTCCATTACGCGTCTGCAACATCCACAGCTTGCCTTCTTCAATCGTGAACTCCACATCCTGCACATCACGGAAGTGCTTCTCTAACTTTTTCCGAACTTGAAGCAGTTCTTTGTGGGACTTAGGCAAATCCTTCGCCATCTGTGCCACCGGCTTTGGCGTACGCACCCCAGCCACGACGTCTTCGCCTTGCGCATCGATCAGATACTCACCGTAAAACACATTCTCACCCGTCGCCGGGTCGCGCGTGAATGCCACGCCCGTTCCCGAAGCGGTGCCTGTGTTGCCAAAGACCATCGCCTGCACATTGACCGCCGTTCCCCATTCCGCGGGGATGCCGTACTTCTGGCGATACACCTTGGCGCGGTCATTCTCCCAAGAATTGAACACCGCATTGATCGCACCATAAAGCTGCTTCATCGGCTCCTCAGGAAAGCTCTTACCCGAACGCTTCTTGATCAGCTTTTTGAACTCGCTCACCACCCAACGAAGGTCCGCCTCTTCCAATCCGGAATCATCATCCACTTTCGCTTTCGCCTTCGCCTTATCCAAGATCACTTCATACGGATCATGGTGCTCGCCCTCTTCGGCCTCCACGCCCATCACCACACTACCATACATTTGTAAAAACCGGCGATAACTATCCCAAGCAAACTTCGGATTGTTCGTCTTTGCCGCCAACGCTTCCACCACCTTGTCATTGATACCAAGATTCAGAATCGTATCCATCATCCCCGGCATCGATTCACGCGCCCCGGACCGCACCGAAAGGAGCAACGGGTTATTTAAATCACCGAACTTCTTGCCCATCACCTTCTCGATCTTCGCGATATTCGCTTTAATCTCAGCATCCAGTGACTTGGGATAACTCTTCTTGTTCGCGTAATAGTACGTACAGACCTCTGTGGTAATCGTCATGCCTGCAGGCACAGGAAGGCCAATGCAAGACATCTCCGAAAGGTTCGCTCCCTTACCACCGAGAAGAGCTTTCATTGAGCCGTCCCCGTCGGCTTTGCCCCCACCGAAGAAGTAAACTGATTTCTTAACGCCACCGCGGGTCGTCTTCTTACGCGCAGCCTTCTTTGCCGATTTCTTTGCCATGATGTTGGGTATAACTGTTAGGTGAATGGGCTCCTCTCGAAGCTTTGAAATACGAGGTTTGGTAAAAATCCCCCGTGGAAAGGAGGCGCAAGAATAGCCGAGAGCCCTAGCGTGTCAAACGGGCTTTTGAGAGCCGGGAAACCTCACCTCAGACTAACAATTCCGCCTAAATAGAAGGGGTTTTCCCCCAGCGGAAATTCGATCGTGCCCCCTCTCGCTATTGTGTTACAATCCGCACACGCGTGACGCCTGATCCTTTGCTTCCTCCGATCTTCCAACTCCAATGTGCCTCATCGCCTGTTCCCTTCGTGCCGGGAGGCACAGCCTCCCATGAATAATCCGGAAACGACCGCGTCCGACTCCTCTGCGAAGGCGTCTGCCAACTCTGAGGATTCGAAAGAAACCTTAGACCCGGCGGACGACGAACTCGTCACCCGGTGCCAACAGGGCGACAACCTCGCCTTCGATGAACTCGTTACCCGCTACCGCGGCAGAGTCTACGCTATGATATACAATATGGTTAAGAGTGAGGCCGACGCCTGGGACCTCGCGCAGGAAGCCTTCATCAAGGCCTGGAAAGCCCTGCCCAGATTCGAAGGCCGGTCCAGCTTCTACACCTGGCTCTACCGCATCGTCCACAACGTCACCTATGACTGGATGCGCAAACGCAAGATCCAGGCCGAAGGCGAATTCGACGAAACCGTCCAGCGTTCCATCGATCCTCGCGCCCAAACCGCTCCCAAAGCCATTCCCCGGCCCGATGACAAACTGGGCCACTCCGAAATCCGCGACCGCATCGAGGACGCCATCGCCAAACTCTCGCCCGAACACCGCGAAGTCATCCTCCTCAAAGAAATCGACGGCCGCCAATACAACGAGATCGCCGATATGGTTGGCATCTCCATAGGAACCGTAATGTCCCGCTTGTTCTACGCCCGCAAGAAACTACAATCCCTCCTCAAAGACCTCTATGAAACTCACTGAAGACCAATGGAATCGCTGGATCGACGGCCAAGCAAATGACGCCGATCTCCAAGACGCGCAGAACGATCCCGAAATCGCAGATGATCACGCCTTTTTCTCTCGCTTATCAAGTGATCTCAAAGCATCCGTCCCTTCGGAAAAGGAGCCTCCGTTCGCCGATTTCTTCAATAGCCAACTCCAGAAACGCCTTCGCGATCTCGACGAAGACGCCGCCGTCGCCAAGTCCGCCCCACGCTGGCAAGTCCCCGCCTGGCTAAGACTCTCATGGGCTCTCCCCCTCGCCGCCGCCGCCGTCCTCATCCTTTCACTCGCCCAAATCGGCATGTTTGGAAAACGCGCTCCCCAAGGCAGCCAGATCATCTACGCCTACACGCCAGACGAATCCGTTAAGGCCGAAGCCAAATACAACCTCGAAGCAGACGCCATGGTCATCCGCCTCGACGGCGTTGACGACCTGCCTGAGAGTTTCGATCTCATGCTAGTTGGCCGGGAAAGAAAATCAGATCCCGATACCATGCTCGCCAATCACGGTTCCGAAGAGACGGAACCACAGGATCCCACTCCGGAGATCCAGTTCACCACCAGCTCTCCCGTTTATTAATTAAACCTTCATAGGTCATGCCTCGGCTCCCATCCACCCTCCTCATCCTCCTAGCCTTGCTAGGCATGACCACCGGCCCTGGCGATGCCCAATCACAAGCCGATAAAGAAACCGAAGGCCAAAAAACCCTTTGGGGCGCCCTCATCTACGCCGTCGCCAACGAAGAAGAAAAAAAAGAAGGCTTCGATCCTCCATCAAAAGACCTCAACAAACGGCTGGGAAAAGCCTTCCCCAAGTACACACACTTTCAACTCCTCGGAGAAAACTCCGAAGCCCTCTTCAAGAACACCTACTCCTGGGTCGCCCCCTCAAAAGAAGTCTGCGTCAAATTTGACTCCAAAGGCCTAACCAAAGAAGGCGATATCAAACTCGACCTACAACTCTGGAGTCAGGACAAAGCCCTCATCAAGACCGACGCCATCCTCAAACCGGGCAGCCCAGTGTTCATCGAAGGCCCCGCTTGGGGCAAGGGCCGCCTCCTGTTTGTAGTCGAACTCCAAGAACAAAAGGGGCAAGAGCGGGACCAATAACACCAGCCAGGCCACACCGTGCAACGTGTCCGGCGTCAACCGGCGACGCCGCCAGTGAGCGATCAAAAACAAAAGGCCGCTCACAGCCATCGCCACGTAATAAATCGACATCTGCCTAACAGAACCGTCAGATTCTACCCGCGCCAGCCACAACACCGTCACTAACAACACGGCTAGCCAAATCGCCACCCGCGAATCAATCGCCTGCCACTCCGCCTGCCCCGGCTCCCGGCCCAACTTCAGGTGCTCACAACACGTCACCGCCAGGAAAATCAGGCTCACCAACAACGTCTGCGCGATCATTAATTGCAACGCTGCCGGCGGCACATTCGCCATTCCATAGGTCGGCAACAACACTCCCGCGGAAAACAACGCCCCCCGAACCAATTCACGCGGCAAGGCCCCTCGAGGACCCACATCCAACCGCGCAAAAAACAAATAAAATCCTACTGGAACCACCAAGAACACCCCCAACTCCAAAATCACCTGCGGCAAGGCCCAAAACAAGAGCCAGAACACCACCCCAAACGCCACCGCCAACAACAACCACAAAAGAAGTGCAAAACGTGCCGCAAACCAATGCCGCCAAGCCTCCTTTCGCACCCGTGCCTCCATCATCCTGTCCAGCACCGCGATGATCCACACCGTCAAAAACAACGTCTGATGCGCCACCGGAGGTAGCTTCACATTCGTCACCTTCGCAAACAACCCCTGCCAACAGAGCGCCGCAATCGGCGCCACCAGGCACAGCAAATCAGGCCAAAGCCACCAAGGCATTTGCCGCAACGACCGGTCCTTCAGCGCCGTCATGCCCACACGCCTAGCCTCATACCCTCTTCAAATCAAACCCATCGTCTCCGGCAAATCATGCAACAGATTGAAATTCTGCACCGCCTGCCCCGCCGCCCCCTTTCCCAAATTATCCTCCGCACTACAAATCACCAAACGCGACGTCCGCGGATCATACGTCCAACCGATATCCACAAAATTGGTTCTCACCACATGCTTCGTGTCCGGCAACCCGCCCTCCCCTAGCAAGCGCACAAACGGTTCCTCACCATAGGCCGCCTCCATCACCTCAGAGACGCGCCCCCCTTCCACCCCAGCCATCGCCTCCGCGTAAATCGTCGTCGCAATCCCCGCCGTCACCGGCACCAAATGCGGCGTAAACGAAATCACCACGTCCTCACCAGCCGCCAAACTCAACTCCTGCTCCATCTCCGCCAAATGCCGGTGCTTCGGAATATTATAAGCCCGCACACTTTCATTACACTCCACAAACAAAAGCGGCACACTCAACTTCCGGCCCGCCCCACTCGCGCCACTCATCGACGCCACACAAATACTGCCAGGCTTCACACACCGCTCCTTCAGCAACGGCACCAAAGGCAATATCACACTCGTCGGATAACACCCCGGACACGCCACCAACCGCGCCCGCCGCAGCGCCTCCCGATGAATCTCCGGCAACCCATAAACCGCATCCGGCAGAAGCTCCGGCGCCGGATGCGTCACCCCGCGAAACGCCTCATAAACCGACGCGTCCTTCACCCGAAAATCATCACTCAAATCAATCACCCGCCACCCCGACTCCAAAAGCGGCTGCGCGAACTCATACGCCACCCCATGCGGCAACGCCAAAAAAGCCACCTCCGCACCACACCCCAAAAGATTCGCCATCGTCGGCTCCACAAACCGCAACGCCTCAGCCCTAGCAAGACCACGAAACCGCGGCTGAACCTCCACCAAAGCCTTCCCCGCCTCTCCCCGCGACGTAAGACACGCAATCTCCACCCCCTCATGCCCTAACAACAACCGTAACAACTCCCCCCCCGAATACCCACTTGCCCCCACAACCGCTACTCGAATCGCACTCATCCAATCCCTCTACGAGAGAAAGCCACCCAATTCAACCGCCAACACCGCACCCACACCCCATAAGCCAACACCCCCAAACCCACCCCCACCACATTCCAAACCAAATCCACCCAATCCGTCACCCGCATCGGCATCCCATGCCCCAACACCACCAACTCCGAAGCCAACCCAATCCCCAAAGGCCACCAAAAAACCCCCTGCCTCCCCGCTACCAAACAACAAACAAACGCCAACCCACCAAACACAATCAAATGATAGTGCCCACGATGAGGATAAACCACCGACCATACGCTCCAACGTCTCAGTTCCTCATCATTCCCATTCACCTCCTTTTCCACGCGGTCACTGGTCACCACCTCTTTGGGCAAAAAATCCTTCTCCCTCGTTTCACTGATCACCCGCTCGGAAACCAATCGATCACCCACCCAAAACCGATCCATAACCACAGGCCTCAGGGCACGATTAATACCCGGAATCACTAGCACAAGCCCTCCCACAAGAAACACCACCCCGAAGCACAAAGATCTAAAGAACGACACACCATACGACCGCACCAACCAGCCAATGAGGAGAATCACCCCACCACTCCAAATCAAAAACCCCGCCCTAAACCACCACCGCTCACTCATCACCTGCACCGACAACCCGTTTAACATCAATTTTCCCGAAGCCGCCGCTACCTGAGCCACGAGCCCAACCGACTTCATCTCCTCATTCAGCTCAAAAACCGCCTCATAATGCCGCATCGCTCGCGTTCCCCGCAACAAGGCCAAGCCATGAGGATAATGATACAAAGCCTCACCCCGAGCATCATAACCCACCAAAATCACCCGTGCCCCACTCCAAGCAGCCGCACTTGGCACAACACCCTCAGAACCCAAATCCGCCTCGACCAACAAAAAACGCCAGCGCCTCTCAATAGGCACCGGCGCCCATACAATTCGCGCTCCACGCATCGTGCGAGCAATCAACTCCACCCCATTTCTGGAAACATGACTCGTATCGCTACCTTCACCAACCTTCCAGTCGCGCCGCCATTCCGTCTCCAGATTCGAAAATACCTCTATCCCCTTCGACTCAAATCGTCCCATCCAAATTGCGAAACCCAAAATAGTCCAAAAGATAGCTACACCCCATCTCATTAGACTTATTGCGGAGGCTTTTCTAACCAATCAACCAGTTTTTGACGATCTGCACGTAATCGTCCTAACCCGAATTCTTCAATAGTTTTCGCGTACGTGACCAACGCCTCGCCCGCGACCACCCGATCATTATCCACGATAGCCCGCAAGTGCAAATGCTTGGCATAATTCGCCCACCCTTCACGATGATTTGGCGCTAGAGATAAAGATTCCTCGTGGTACTTCCCCGCCAAACTATACTCTCCTAGTCTATCCAGTGTCACCGCCACTGCCTGAGCATACGCCCAATTATTTCGCTGCATTTCAAACGCTCTTTCGTAATGCTCTAATGATTTTCGTAACATTGAGTCTTTCACCAACAATACCTTCGCTTTCTGCCATTCTTCCTCCCATAGTTTGCCAAGAGTAAACACATATCGATCATTGGCAGGATCCAATCGCGCAAGCTCCTTATAAAGTCCCATACGCTCCAACCCAGATAATTTTGAATGCTTCGCAATTTCCTCGCGGGCTAGAGCAGGGCCATACATACAGCAAAAACTCAGCGCACCCAAACCAATACTTAATCGCATCCACGCAAAAAAAACGTCACATACAAAACTACCCCGGCTCTCTTTCTTTCTACGAGCACCGAGTGCGCAGCCCAAGACTGTAAAGAAGAACAAACATAACCCGGGAGAACGCATAGGGAAATCAACCAACGAGTGCAGAGAAAGATACACCGTTATTCCCATCGCAGCGACAATAAGAGCTTCCGTTTCAAAATCACCCTTCGTTCCGATAGTGCCACGCCCTATTCCCACAATGCGAATCACCAGAATTCCAACGACACCACCTAAAAAAACAACAAACAAACCAAATCCCACTGCTCCACACTCGCTCAACAATTGAAACCAATCGTTATGAGCTCGATAATGATCTTTTCCCGCATGAAAAACTCGCCAGGCATCCGGACGATACAACCGCCCAAAGTCGACAAAAGTTCCAGGGCCAGTCCCAACAAGCGGTTCATTTCTCCACTGTTTCAAGGCAATTTCGCGAAGCAATTGTCGCTCGTCACTTCCCGCTGTCATTCCACCCGTCCTGTTGAGGATCAGCGAATCAAATACAAACAATGCCACAGCTGACGAAACAATTCCAACTGTCGTCATTGTAATAAGAATGACCTTGAAGCGCACGGGGTCCCTCCTTCTGACTACGAACATAGACAACCCAACCAATACAAACATTCCCACCGCGAATGCAACAAATCCTCCACGGCTTCGAGAAAGCAACAGTCCCACCAAACTCAAAATGAACACCAATCCAAACAGAACGCCTGAATCCCATCGTCGAACTTTCACGCATAACCAGCTGCCCAATAGTAAACATACCATCGCGCCCCAAGACGCATAATGATTAGGATTATTAAAAAAAGCGCCTACTCGATCAGCCGTATACCCACTCCTAACATACCCGGGTAAAGGAAAGTAATCTCCACCTTCGAAATGTTGGACCATACCAATACCAAACTGACACAACGCCACAACGACCGTCCCCCAAACGATCCAGCTTCCGAAGGATCTCGACGAACGCGAACCAAACAACCCAAGTAACATTCCTCCGGAAGCCAATATCCCCAATGAAACTTGCTCTCTTGCCGCGACGTTGTTTGGAGATCCATACGCCCGCCACACAAGAAACGCTAGCACCAATCCCAGCACCCCAAGAACGATCATTAAATCTCTTCCTAAACTTAGCCGCACGCGTCCTAAGCTGATCAAGCAACAAATCGATATACCCGCAAGCACGGGAATCTGTAGTGCCAAATTAGATCCCGTACTCAAAAATAAAGATAGGGCTAACACCAATGTGTAAAGCCCTATGCAAATTTTATACTCCGATCTCACCTCGAATGACATTTCACGGAACAACACCGCTCTGCAAGCAATGATTCCTAAACACTTTCATAAACTTTCCCAAGAGCCTTCACCGATCGCTCCCAGCCCAGATCGTCCCGCAATCGCTCATACCCTATCTGCCCTAACCGCATGCGCTTCTCTGGATCGTCAAGTAAGTCGACAATAGCGTCACCGAGCTTCTCACTCGAGTTCTCGACCACATAAACCGCGGCTTCTCCGGCAGAGACTCTACCTTCTTTCAGATCAAACATCACCTGCGGCTTTCCGAACGCCATATACTCCAGCACCTTGTTCATCGTGCAATGATCATTGTAGCTATTGATCGGATCACAAGAAACTCCCACATCAATCGTTTTGAGTGCTTCTGAGAGATACTGGTCCGAAACCCGACCAGGCATCGCCACGAAATCATCGAGAGCAAGCTCGCTTCGCAGTGTCACGAGGCGCTGATACTCCGGACCTGTTCCCATCAACAGAAAAGAAATATCACACCGATGCTTCGTATTGACGATATAGTCAATGGCCTCCAGCAGATAATGCACGCCATCCGCGTTGCCCATCACCCCGATATATCCCACTAAGTAAGATCGCCCTTGCTTGAGCCCTGGTTTCCTGTCTACGGTAGTGTCGATTGCCTTTGGGCTCGTTCGGACTACCGCAACATCTTCAAGCCGCTTCCTTCCTCGTCTCTCAACTGCCGATAATACTGATTGATTGGTTGCGATCACTTTATCGGAAATCATAAGCGTCATCCGCTCTGCCGCTCGGACGCCCCAGTAGAGTATGCCTCGTTTCCCGAACTTCGCTTCAAACATTTCAGGCCACAGATCATGCACATCGTAGATCACTCTCACACCGAAGAGATACTTGAAAGGTAACGCCACTAAGAATAAGAGGTCAGGAGGATTGCATAAATGGATAATATCAAATCGCCGACGTCGCCAGGCTCGAACCGCACAACGCATCTCCCCCACCAATGCAGATCCGTACTCCATCAAAAATCCTAGTAAGCCTGAAGCCTCGTCACTTATCCAGTGCCGATAAATCTTGATGCCCTCGAGTTCCTCTTCCCCCATCGTGTATCCGCGCATCTTTGGGCAAATAACGGTCACGTCGTATCCTTGATCTTTCAGGGCATTGGATTCCTGCCAGACCCGGCGATCCAGAGGAACAGGTAGATTCTCTACAATTACCAATACCGACTTCTTACCACTCATGACCGTTCCAAGAAATCTCTCAATCCCAACACAATCCCTCGTAGGAGCAATCCAGCTGCTCAAGTTCCGGCCAACCATTTACGTCCAGAACATGATGATCAACGGTGAGACACGCCTTCAGAATCTCAAGGTCGACGCATCTCTGTGCCGCAATCACGAGACCGCTTGAGGAAATGGCTTCCTCCGGCTGGTCCTTAAGCAACTTTGCCAGATGTGGCATTCGCCGGCTTATTTGACGCTCATTTGAACCCGTTAAACGCGATAGATTTAGGTTGGGATCATAGATAGATAATTCGTAGCCTTGACCTAGAAGCGTCTCAGCCACAGCCACCATTGGGCTACCCCTCAAGTCATCAGTAAGATTCTTGAACGCCAATCCCAAGATAGAAACCTTGCGAAACTCACTCTTTCTGATCAATTTTAAGAGCAAATCAAGATGGGCTTCATTGCTTGCTATCACACTTTCCAACATAGGTAATGGGATGCCTTCCTGACGCACCAAACCCGTCAGCGCATTCACGTCTTTCGGCAAACACGATCCTCCAAATGGATTCCCGGGTTTCATATAATAGGGAGAAATATTTAATCTAGTATCCCTACAGATAACGTCCATCACCTCACGGCTATCCACACCTGCGTGTTTCCCCACTCGCCCAATTTCATTCGCGAAAGAAACTTTGACTGCATGAAAATAATTACATGCGTATTTGATCAGTTCGGCTCCTTCCCATTTTAAAAACTGTGGATCCTTTCCAAGAAGCTCAACCAAAGCCGAATTTTCGGGCGCCTCACCATTGATCGTTCCAACGACGACCAACGAGGGTTTTCGGAAATCCTCTACAGCAGTGCCCTCGCGCAAGAATTCCGGACAATAGAACAGTTCTACTGAACCGTCGGCAATCAGTGATTTAAAAAATCCCTCTACCATTTCCCGCGTACTACCGGGAAGCATGGTACTCCGAAAAATGACGGTATGGCGCTTTCTCGCCGCTTTGATCGCATAGGAGATCTGTTCACTTACCGTTCGAACATATTCCAAATTTAACCGACCCGATTCCAACGAAGGCGTCCCCACACATACGACCGAAACATCACTTTCTCTCACAGCCGTATTCGCATCGATTGTTCCTGATAACAAACCCGATTGATTGGCACGGGCCAATAGCTCACCCAGTTCCGGCTCAACAATTGGAGATTCTCCGGTGTTGAAGGAATTGACCTTCTCTTCTGACACATCGGCACCAATCACCTTGTGACCCTGTTCAGTCAAGCAACCCGCTGTTACAGCACCAACATAGCCTAGCCCAAAAATACTAGCATTCATACGATTAAAAACTCAACCTGTCGTGATTCTCGTAATCAGTTTACAGTCCGAAGCATCATACTGACATTTTATTATAGACGCCCATTCGTAATATTGATAATATCTCGAACAAAGCCCCTCACCCACCTCGATCGGCTCATCCTTTCCTCGCACAATCAGATCTGAAATCGATCCGGTCGTGACCTCGATGGAATAAACGATATCATCTCGGGCAGCCGTTACGCGGTTTCCCATGTGTTCACAATGCCATTCGGGGGCAATCGTCCAGTGCACCATGAACGGAGACTGTGAAGAAGAACAATCCACTACCAGAATATCTTCCCCTTCGACCAAAATGTGCCGAGACACCACGCCTCCAGGAAGGGTCAGAGACGCCTCGATCCTACCGTCCTCTGCTGATTCTACCGATGGTGTCTCGTGATGACCAGACCAAAGAAAAGGCCCATATCTTTCCGGAAATGAATGATCAGAAACCAGATACGGTCCGTTATGTGCTTGCCACGACGTCAACCAATTCCGCTCTTGGGGAGACGCATAGTACCCACCCGTGCCCGGATCAATAATTAACGCCTTACCACCGTGCCACAAAGAAAGGTGAAGGGCGTCTAGGTGACCATGAGCGGCCATTTTTCCATAACCTAGGGGAGAAACATCAAACCTCAGGGAAAACGCGCGAGTTTGGTAAAACGCTAGTCCCGAAACCTCAAAGAGATGCCATGCGCTATTTGAATTACCGGAAGCGGCCGACGGACCCTTGCCGATCCAAAAACCTAACGAGGTATCATCATCACTTCTCATCCAATCTTTCCACTCCTCAACATGAGCATCATGATGAGAAGTAAGGGGCGATATCACGGCATCATCCGAGTCACCGTAGTCCCACGCTTCCTCGGCTTGAGCCAGAGAAGTAAAGAAACCCGCCGCCTTCTTCAATCGTTGATCTGTTCGATCATTCAATTCAAGCCCCACCGCGCTCAAAGCATACTTGGACTGCCAGATCATCTCGAAAGCGAATAAATGATAATGAAGACCTTGCTCCTTATTGCCTCCGTCAGAATGAAACTGATTCAAGGCCTCGCCCTCAAGTAATTCTGACAATACAGACGGTTCTTCCGCCCAATCTTTCGCCTTTGGCCATCTCGTAACCGCCATAATCAGCCCTGCTAACTCCCCTAAGAGATGATTGTTAGCAGAGGAACCAACGGAGTGGTATCGCCATACCCACCAAACATGCCCGGGAACGATCGCCAATACAAGTTTCTCTAGACGACTTGTCAGCACTTCGCCAATAGAGGCATTAGATAATAGCACATGAATCCAGGTAAAATTAATAAGGCGAATAGCCGGCTCCATTGGATTAGTCCAATTCCAACCTCGCCCGGTTGGATTCTTTCTCACCCAATCCTCGAGCCATTCAATGATCCGTACCGCATCTTCATGGTCTATCGATAAATAAACTCCTTGCGCTAATCGAACTAAATGAACCCAACGATTGAGCTCCCAAATGATTCGGATATCACACGGCTCTGGAAGTCGGCGGTGATCAAGATTCTTTGCCCATTGCGTGGTAGAGAGATCGCGTCGACACCGATAATCGCATTGCCAAATCGGCGGAAGGTCTACCTCAAGACTCTGACGGCCACAAAACGCCCACTTCCCATCTCGAATCTTCGGAAGTTCCTCGACGAGCCCTTCAAGAACAATAGAAGGTGGCTGTCCAGAACGAGCCACCTTCCAAGAAGGATTCGAATGTAACGTCTTTAGCGATGTAATCCGCTCATTTAAGTCAGCCAAGGCGGCTTCTTCTCGAATCTGATGCCATTTCGTTAAGCATCGATGAAACGCCTCCCCCGGCGTCATCACACGGAGTCGACGCCACAGCCAAACTAACTTTGAGAACCTCAATCCGCTTTAAGCTGTTCCGGGCTTTTCAACGAAACACTTGCCGACCGCTGAATCGATTCTAGCGCTCCAAAGGTTAGCAGCATACTGGTCCTAGCTTCCTCATATGGCAGTGGATGATCCCCCTCCGCCGAAAGAAACTGTTTCCAGGCCGCCATTTCTTCTGCATGTCCTTTAGAGGTATACTTGCTACGTTCAGCTTTGCGCCGTCGATGAATGGTCAATCGTTGAAAATTCTCACACGACGCCACCAACCCCCCACCATACACAGTGAAAGTTTCCTTTGGATAGGACGTGTCTCCTTCCCCTGAATAGATCAGCTGGCCACTCGAGCCATCCGCAAACTCAACCATCGCGGAAATCGAATCGGGAAACGGAAGGCGTCCACAGGAAGGGCCGATAGGCGAAGCAAAGACGCGTATAGGATTCGCACTCAAAAGATAACAGAAAAAGTCAAAGAAGTGACAAGCTTCACCCAGAACTCGTCCGCCGCTCTCTTCATAATTCGCATACCAATGATCAGGTTTAAGCGTTCCCGCAAAAACACGGAATGAGATCGATTTGGGGCCAGGAACAGTCTCAAGGACCTTTCTTAGTTCCTGAGTTGCCGGCGCAAATCTTCGATTAAATCCAACCATCACGGAGCCCTGACTTTCACTCAGTGCCTCCTCAATCTCACCCAGTTCCTCCGGTTTCAAACACAAGGGTTTTTCAACAAAAACATGCCGATGCGATCTCAACGCAGAAACAACCATGGGCGCGTGCAAATGATGCCGTGTTCCGATCAGTACAGCACGATTCCCCTCGGAGCTCGAGAATATCTTCTCCGAATCGGCTACTGCTTCCCCAAAAGAAAATTTCTCCTTAACGTGCCGCGTGCTCAAGGCCGTTTGATTCGCAATTTTCCCAAATGGTAACCCCTTAAGCTGCGGCAACAACATCGTCTTGACAAAGTTTCCGGCGCCAACCACGTCGATAGCTTCTACCGGCCTATCCAACGTGTTGTTCGCCCCCACGCGTTCGAATCCATTTACAACTAAAGGCACGTTTGTGGTAGCCTCAGAAACATTCTTTGATGCATCCCCATATTCCAACACAACACCTATATCCGCATTGCCCTCCTTCATCAAATCTTCGTAAACGTGCAAGATATCGTCAAACCGGGCACGCCGTGTCGTCACCGAAGCCAGATCCAGACGATTCGAACGCATGAGTTCCAAACAAGCATCAAAATTCCTTTGTTCGGTCCAACGCACATAGCCAATCGGATAATCCTGCCCTCCCCATTCGTACGCTGGATCGTACCGCCCCGGCCCATACGATCGCGAGTAACGCACCTGAAGCTCCTTCATATAGACGGTCTTCCACTCCAACTGAACATTGGCAATACCAACAATAACCATCGTTCCTCGATCTCTCAACGCAGAGACTGCCTGCCGAACAGGCCCCTCAGCATTGCCCCCAATACAATAAAACACCTGATCGACCCCATACCCATCCGTCCACTCGTTAACCTCCGATAGAAGATCGCCTCCACGACCAACCACCCGCTCCGCGCCCACCACCTTAGATATCTCAAGCCTGGAAACATCGAGATCCGTTGCGAGGACCCGGACGCCCGAGGCTTGCAGAATCGCCGTCGTCAGCAATCCTACCAATCCCTGACCAATGACAAGAGCTCGTTCGCCAACACGAGTCTCACCCTGCCTAACGGCTTGCAACGCGATGGAGCAGAGGGTCGTGTAAGCCGCTTCCCAGTTCTCAACACCCCTAGGAATCCGAGCCGCCAATAGGTCAGGCACGCCACAGTACTCAGCATGAAATGCACACTCTGCTCCACCAATGGCGACTTGATCTCCCACCCGAAAGCGAGTGTTCCCTGCATCGACCTCGACCACTTCACCCGCTGCGCTATACCCAAGAGGTGTCGGCGATTCCAAACGGTTCTTCACCTTCTCATAGGCACTTCTCCATCCCAAAGTCCGCGCAGTATCCAAAACCTGCCTCACTTGATCCGGCCGAGCCTTCGCCTTCTGAACCAAATTCATCTTCGACTGCTCCACCTTCATTTTCTCAGTTCCTGGGCTTATCACGGAGTGCGTCAGTCTCACTAAGACACCTCCCGGTGGAGCAGAGGGACTCTCAAGCTCCTGCAACTCCAACCGGCCATCTTGATATTGTGCAATCTGTTTCAATTAGATCAATCAAGCAATCGTTATTGATTAGGGCCCTTCCTCACA
Organism: Verrucomicrobiales bacterium; assembly: GCA_965224685.1. Taxonomy (GTDB): domain Bacteria; phylum Verrucomicrobiota; class Verrucomicrobiia; order Verrucomicrobiales; family DEV007; genus CBDDAB01. The sequence continues at coordinate 1,093,219 of CBDDAB010000016.1, forward strand.
AAAAGCAGCATTACTAAACAAAGAACCAAACCTAAACTCATTAAATCCATCCAGAAATGAGACAAAGAAACATGCGAAATAAATATTGTCATTCCATCAAATAATTAATTGAGATCACTCACTAGCCAACGATGCTTTCCAAGCGATGTCTTGACTGTTTCATCCACTTTTTCAAATGTTATTTTAAAATCATTTCCCAGCTTCCTCGCGATCCCCTTCTTTATAATAGATAGTTTACTACTATCAAACTTTGAATTAGGAACATAACAAAGCCGCGCTTCGCCAGGCATCTCTTGCTTAAACTGCACCGCGTATAAACCATCGAAAATATTATCATGCATATTGAATGCAGTCAGCGAAATTCTCCGGCCGTTTAATGCGACTAAAAACTCCTGCTCACGCCCAGCAATCTGTGAGACACAAGCCCAACCGTACTCCGAGGGCACTTCACTGACCCTTACATAGTCTCCGGTTCTATATCGAATCAGCGGCATTGCCATATTGTGGAAAGAAGTCCCGATAACCTCCACTAATCCATCCTCGTTCTCCTCCCCAAATTCCGCAAAACCATATTGTGGCCAAAACGAAAAATCTTCGCTTGCACGTCCTTCTCCTGCGAGGACCACCCGCTCCGAATGACCGTACCATCTATATACTCTGCATTTAAAGACATCTTCCAGCTGACGTTTCTGTGGAAGCTCCAAACGCTCTGACCCACACAGCAAAGCTTCCGCTTGAAAGCTCAACCTAATCCCTGTCTTCTGCATCCATTTCGCCAATAACAACGCTGAAGACGGATAAAAATGCAAAAACTTGGGACGAAAATCGTTCAGTTTCTTCACATAATTCAATGAATTCTCTTCCGTAAGATCATAACTCGACATGATCAGCCAATTTCGAGTCCTATCTAAATAGGCAATATTTCCGTTAGTCCTGGCCGAAGTCACATGCCCTCGCATCACAGCCACACGATCTCCTGAAACGTAGCCAGCCCGCCTCCACATAGCTTCTAAAAACGCCTGTTCTTTCGGCCTACTGATACCTTTATGTAAATAAAATCCAACGGGTTGTCCGGTTGATCCACCCGTTGTGATATACAGCCGCTCCGACTTATCAATTGTGCTGCTAGCCATTCTATCGAGGTGATCAATCATCGTTTGTTTCCCAATTAGCGGAAACTTCTGCAGATCCTCAAGATTCCGAAAATCACTGGGTGTAACTCCGGCAGTAGAGAAAGACTCCCTATAATATGGACAAGACTCATAGGCCTGTGTCAACGTCCGGAGCAGCTGATCGGCTTGATAACGTTCCCACTCATTGATGCTCCATCCATAGCCCTCTTCAATTAAACTGTTGAAATGTCTATAAACCCGCCCCAGACGTATCGAAGTGGGAATCGAACGATAAGCAGTCCCTACACACGCCCTAACCCACTGAGGAGCCCGTTCGTAATATTTCAACACTGGATATATTTTATCCTCGAGACTCATCGGAAGCAGTCAGTTTCAATCCTGGGTCTTCAGAAGCTCATCGTATTCAATTCCCCCGACCCATCCAAAATGCGGCCGATAGCGAAAACTCTTCCCGGGATCAAACTTTGAGACAAGCCCGGAAAACTGCTCCTCGTTAGAGACCACGCGAATGTCCTCATAACAAAAATGGGTCAAAGGCTTTAAATCTATCTTGAATGCCCCACCAAGCATCCGGAGCTTCAAGGGATCAAATCCCATAATGGCAGCACTCACGACGTCTACGGCTACGGGGCTTTCGCCCGCAACGATGACACCGCAGGGCCTTGGATCAGGAGCCATGGGCCCATTTCCCTCGCCGCCAATAACGCCATCGACCACAGCAAGATACTTCAATGGTCTCTTCCGCGCTTTTCCATCCCCGCCAAAATAGAAAAGACACTTATTGAGATCTAACACCATCCGCCAGCAAGTGTCGTTGCCGTGCCAGTTCCCTGATCTTACGACCTTCTGGGTATCTCCAAAAATCAACCTTCCCACTTGTTTCAAAGGAATGAACACTCTTGATAGAAAGTGGCGCCCAAACAAGCGACGCTTAAGCGATCCCATAATAGAATGCTCAAGCCGCGCCTTGGCTGTTCCCTTGGGAAATTGGTCGCCGCCTTTATCCGGTGTTCCTTCAGTATGATGGGGCAACCAATTCTTATTGGCGTTAATGCCAACCAGATTTTTTAATGCACAGGTCACCCCTACTTTCTTGTGACACTTTAACTTTGGCAAATTGATGAGCACATCAGCACTCATAGGGGTGCTACACAACATGTATTCGTGGCGAGATCCGCGGTGGCGTTCGTTCGTTTCGTCCATGTTGTAGGACGCGCCATACAATTGCCCCAGCCCTGGGTAACCTAAAAACTCGCTGCATTCGTTCAACCGCACGTGGGTTGCACCTTTAGGATCGCCCGGCAATACGGTCTTGTTCACAGTTACACCATCCACCGCCTTCCACTCTTCTGGCCTCAGATCAAGAAGTTCGATCCGTAATTTGGGATAACGATCTCGACACCTGTCGATCATTTTGTCCAGTCTACAATAATTCCGAATACATGAGAAAGATGAATCAGTCTGGGGTGCATCGCAGCATATTATCTCGCCAGAAGTTTGTAAACGTTCAGCGACCCAACAAATAACTGCCTCAATCACACTCGGATGGGTCACGACATGCTCCCACTGATTCTCACCAGGAAATCGCTCGTCATGTTCTTTCACCCAATTCGGCTTTAGAACAACTTTTTCACCAGGCACTATGAAATCAACGGGAAGATTTAATCGATCCAAGGCTTGATTCACACATCGCTGAATCTCGTCCTCAGATTGATAGTCAGCTGGGCCTTTCTGGATCGAAACCGTTGGATCGTTTGGGACCATCTTATCTTTCTTTCTCAACAATAGCCGCAGCGCGCACAAGCGCGCTCTGATACACTTTGCTCAACTCTACACCCGTATTTCTCGCTAACCTCGCGCAGTCTTCATACTCCGGCGTATATCTAAGTTCACCACTTGGAGGGTAAGCTATTTTCACCTTCACCTCGCCCCAATCAGTCTCCACGACACGGATCCGCCGGTGTAATGAATGCCGCAACACCGTACCCTCCCGAACACCCAGAGTCTTTGTTTCATTGAATAACAACTCAAGTAGACTCGCGCGCTTTGCTTCGTCTGCTAACACAGAGATCTCCCAACCCGGCCGCCCCTTCTTCATTTGCACGGGCCGCGAATAGGCGTCACGGGCACCCATCTCTATACATCTTGCACACACATACCCAATCGCCTCTCCTGTGTCATCATCGATTGTGGTCTCAAGAATGCATATTCTCTCAGTCATCCATTTTGCATAACCCTCTTCCTCGCCGATATGAAGCCGCACTACATTAGGAATCGAAAGATCCTGCGTGCCCGCACCATAGCCTACTTTTCCAATTATCATCGGAGGTAGTGGGCCGAATCCACTAGCAAGCTCTGCTACCAAAGCAGCGCCTGTTGGTGTAACCAATTCCCGGTCCAGATTAACTCCATAAAATGGCGCATGTTTGAGAATCTTCAACGACGCAGGAGCAGGTAAAGGAATTTTACCGTGCGCACCGTCTACAAAGCCACGTGCAAACGGAAGCGGAGAACATACTAATCGATCGATACCCAATCGATTAAGACCACAAACTACGCCAACAACATCTACAATGGCGTCAACACCTCCGACCTCGTGGAGATGCACGGTGTCTATCTCTTGACCATGAATCTCTGCTTCAGCAGCGCCGATCCTTCTGAGAATCCGTTTACAGAGTTGCTTGGTCTCGTTGGCGAGCGAGGTCTTTTCAAGAAGCTCTAAGATCTCGTTAAGTTGCCTGGAAGGCCCATGATGATGATGGCCATGGGGCCCATGATGATGGCCATGGGGCTCATGATGATGGCCATCGGGCTCATGATGATGGCCATCGGGCTCATGATGATGGCCATCGGGCTCATGATGATGGCCATCGGGCTCATGATGATGGCCATCGGGCTCATGATGATGGCCATCGGGCTCATGATGATGGCCGTCGGGCTCATGATGATGGCCATCGGGCTCATGATGATGGCCGTCGGGCTCATGATACTTCTGATCCCGAAGCCGTTGACCTCTCGAGGATGCATCTTGAGTGCTGCTTGCCATCTTATCCTTCAGCCCAACTCGAGCTGCCGTAGATGTAAGCGGTTTCCCATCATAGTCGATCAAAACATCAACTTTGGTCGCACGAAACCCGTTCTTTAGCACAGAATAAATATTAATCTCAAATTCATCGAGATCTAAACATGCCAAGTCCTGCTTGAGATCTTTTTCACTCAATCCCGCATCGATGAGTGCTCCAAGAAACATATCCCCGGAGATGCCGGCCACACAGTCTAAATAAGCAATCTTCAAATCTTATAAATCCTCTCGAACTCGGCACATCTTCACTGCCGTCACCGCCGCTCCCACTCCATTATCGATATTCACAACCGATACACCTGGAGAACAGCTGTTAAGCATCGTCATCAGCGCACTAACACCATTAGCTCCGATCCCATAGCCAACACTGGTAGGGAGCCCAATCACCGGGGCCTGACAAAGTCCGGCAACGACCCCGGGAAGCGCCCCATCCATACCCGCAGCCACAATCAAGACATTCATTGTCATCAGTTTCTCGCGGATCCCCAGCAATCTCGGTAGTCCAGCGACTCCCATGTCGAAATAACATTCATAAGCGGCACCCAGGTAAATGAGCGATTCCTCCACCTCGCGTAGCACGCGGAAGTCAGACGTTCCTGCGCTCACAACACCAACTCTACCTCGAACCTCGCCCGCAGCCCCCGAACCAACGCGAAAGGTACCCGCCTCGGGCACCCCGCAACCTTGACTATATTTCTCCGCAAGGCGGGTTACTCCTTGCTCGTCTAGACCAGTTACGAACACATGCCCCCTCCGCTCCAACAAGCACGCCACGATATCCTCCACCTGCCTTATCGTCTTATGTAGCCCATAAACGATTTCTGGCACCCCACACCGCGCCTGCCGTCCTAGATCAAGAGAGAAATCTTCTCCGCCAAGAATCTCATCGTCAGCCAATGACCGTTCTACTTTCCTAGAATTCAAACTACTGAATGAAACCTCCGTACAAAATTCCGACCCTTAGTGAACGCCCATACCCTCTCGTGGGGCCACGCCTCTTGCCAAAACTTCGTTCATACTTCCTTGCCGACGCCCCTCCAGATCCAGCGTCACATAAGTGAACCCGCATTGTTTTACCCTTAGGGCCAATTCTCGACAGCCCACTACTTGATCAGCATATTCGAATGGCACCTCAATCACCGCCACGACTCCATGATCCCTTACGCGACAGTCGCTGATTCCGTAGCCGTGAAGGATGGTCTCTGCAGCCTCTACTTTGGCCAACCTCTCAACTGAGATTTTACTCCCATAGGGAACGCGAGAACTCAGGCAAGCCGCTGCCGGTTTATTCCAATTAGGAAGCCGCAACAATCGGGCCACCTTTCGAACATCTGCTTTCGTTAGACCAAAGTCATAAAGTGGCGACACAATACCAAGATTCTTTGCCGCACTCCTTCCAGGCCTAATATCTGTACTATCATCTGCGTTTGCACCATCAAGCACCACTGCGAAATGATGATCACTGGCAAATCTCTGAATTGCTGAATACACTACTTCTTTACAAAAAAAGCACCGCCTCAAGTCGTTGGCACGATAATTTTCACTATCCAGCTCCTGTGTCTTTACCTCCACTAATCGAAGTGACAACTCTTCCGCAATTCTCCGGGCTTCAACGCGTTCACGCGCAGGCAAGCTCGGAGACACAGCCAACACTCCTACAACCTTCTCAGCACCTATAATCTCAGATGCCACTTTTAACACCAGCGTACTATCGACACCTCCGGAATACGCCACCAACGCTGACTCGTACTGCTCTAGAGCCGCAGACATTCCCGCGAACTTATTTCCGAATGCAGATGCCAACTCCTCAACTTTCATATCTAAGCGGTCGTTGAGAAAAACTCTTTCATCGCTTTCACTAACGCCTCGTTCATGGATCTCTCATTCGCTCCAATCCTCAGGTAGCGATCCGACAAACCGCTTTTTCTACTGCAGTCACGCACATAAAATCCGTGATTGCTTAACAAAAAATCGCGCAACTCAGCTGCCTTTCCTCTGCCTTCAGCAATCTGGACCAGACAAAAGTTAGACTGTGTCTCAAACACCTTTAACTCTGGAATCGTCGCGAGCCCCCTAACCAAAGCCTGTGTCTCGCGAATACACTTTATTCGTGCGTCCTCGTACTCATCAATGCGACTATTACAGATACGCATAAACATCTCCGCAAGGGGGCTGATATTCCATATCGGAAGACCGGTTTGAAGCTTCTCCAGAAAACTTTGATTCCGAGTCGCCGCCAAGCCAAGGCGTAAACCGCATACACCGAAATCTTTTCCAAGGCTCCTCATAATGACCAAGTTTGGCCATGATTCCAAGAAAGGCCTTAAACTCGGTATTTTACTACGGTCCTCACTCGCGAATTCAATAAACGATTCATCTATAACAACGATCTCCAATCGCCTCAAAATCGTCAGCAACTCTTCAAGCTGCCTGACCTCAAGGCACCTCCCGGTAGGGCTATTTGGATTAGGAAGCACGAAGCCATCGATATTGTTATTCTTAACTGCACTCTCAATTTCCTCTAAATCTACATCAAAAGAATTCCTCTCTCGTAATTGAAAAAAATGAACTCGCTTGCCAAACTCCCTCAGAACATTCTCATACTCCATGTAAGACGGAAAAGGCATCAGCCAATTCTGCCCGATCTTGGAACTTAAGAGATGTATTAATTCCGAAGCTCCATTTCCTACAACAATCTCTTCCTCAGAATAGCCTGTCAACTGAGACGCAAGCGATTGTTGGGACGATTGCATCGATGGATAGTTTCGGATGCCTTCAACCAACCCAGATTGAAGCTCCCCAATAATTCCATCTGTTGGAAAGAATTTGTTAGACAAGTAACAAAAATCAACAATTTTTTTGTTAAGGACCGCTTCCAACTGAAAAACCGAAGGGCTGTGCTGACGCTCCTCGACAGCGAAAAGATTATTACCTGGATTCTCTTTTCCTAACATGTTCATATCTTATCTATGAGTCAAAGCGCTGGCGAAGTCCAACAAAGGCCAGCGTTTTACCATCATCGCTTCTTACAAACTCATCTGAGACCTTAATAGTTAATTCAAAACCGTCGCCCAGCCTGCGCATGACCTCCGTTCTTATGGTCTCCAACAAGTGCTCAGATTCTTCGCTATCTTCAGTTCGCAATGCCAAGTTTAGTAAAACTTTAGACCGAGTAAGCTGCACGAATTGAAATCTAATGATTGCGGAAAAGTCCTGCAGTAATGAATAGAAATTCAAAGAAGGGAGAACCCGTCCGTCTTTTGTCAATAGGCATTCATCTTTCCTTCCTAGAACGCGCCGAATCCTAGGATACAGACTATTGTGAACATCATCGCCTCGATCACCAGTCGCCAATTCAACTCGATCCCCAGTATCATATCTGATAAGCGGCATGACGGGATTATGGAGACTCGTCGCAATCAGGCTCCTTTCCAAGCCTTCACCTACAAACTCAGGATGACCGTAACCCCATTCAACCTCCATACCATCATGGTCCTCCCGCTCAGTAACAAGCACAGCCGGCTCTGTCATTCCATACCAGTCGAAAAGCTTCTTGCCGAATGTCCGCTCAATCGATTCACGCTCAATGGGAGTAAGTGTCTCAGAAGCGGTGAAAACACCTCTTACTCCTGACAGTTCCGCTCGACGATCATAAGCGAAACGGGCCAATACACAGACTGAGGAAGGGTAACCCCTAATAAAGTGTGGTTTGAAGTCGATCAACGCATCCAAATACTGTTCAGCATTCCGGGGAGACAAATGATATGCTGACATGTAAAGCGTATTTTGTGGAAAGCTGTATCGCCAATAGGGTCCCCTCGGGTCTTTCGGAACGTAACTCCGGATCGCGGCGTATCGTCCCCAGAATCGATAACCTGCCTTACTCCAATGTCTAAACATATATGCGTAATCAAGCGCGACATAGCTCTCATTCAACCGTAACGTAGTTGGCTGACCAGTACTACCACTGGTTGAGGCACTCACGCTTTGCCGCACATACCTTCGGTCGACTAACTGGTCTCCATTATCTCGAACGTCCCGCTTGGAAAGCACCGGAATTCTTTCGAGGTCTTCGAATCTGTGGAAATCCCTACGGGGAACGAAGTCACACTGTTCAAAACGTTGCCGATAAAATGGAACGCCTTCGTGAGCGCGAATGAGAGTCGTTTTCAAGCGCTCAAAAACGTAGTTCTGCTTACGCTCGCGATCCCAACGCTCCATCCATCGTAGCTTCGTCTTTGAGAGGAGGTATCCATGCAATCGCGCGAAGGCTCGAATCTGTTTTTTACGAAGCACCACGGATAACCTCTTCTAGCCTCTTTTCCCCCACTCCATAGCGTAGGTTTCGATATCGCCGGTACACTTCCTTAGCCGTGGGGACGAGTGGCCTTGGAATCCGCAGACACTTCTTTAACTTATAATAAAGCGGAGCATATTTTCTTTCAGGAGCATCCGCGCCTTGTGGCCTCCCCAGAATAAGGGCTTGTCGTTCTCCAGCGAATACGGCACCAACGCTGGACCGCACGCTATTCGTCCAGTCAAGAACATTGACGCAGGCGCCAAGATCACTCTCATAGTGAGCATCGCTACCGCCTACGGCTGGAAAACCTCCTAACAATCGTTGTGCTTTTATATTATCCTGGCCGGATCCTTTTCCATTATAAATCTCCACGGCTCCTTTGTAATCCGAAAGCTTATCTTCCATTCCCGCACAATGAGCCAGTAGTCCGTCTTTTTTCCTAAAAGGGTGCGGCACCAGACAAAGTCCACCTTGGGCGTTTATCTCTTCTCTCAGATCAAAGAAAGTCGTGCTTGAAAGTGGCTCACGTAGAAACAGGCCAATAACATGAACACCACTATCTAAAGTGCGCTCCTCTCCCACAATAATCGAGATGGCGTCCCTGACACTTTTGGGACGTCGTTTTGAGTATCTGTCAGCCTCCAACCCGCCCTCAATCGTATCGTGATCCGTCACCGCGACAACATCTAATCCGACCAACCGCGCTACTTTAAAGAGCGAATCGATACGTATAAGACCATCAAACGAATATTCGCTATGACAGTGAAACTCGACACGTATCCGCTTATTCACCAGTCGCCAAAAAGCTTTTCTGAAACTTAGGAACAGTCGCCGAGATAAATCGATTGATTTCATCTAGAGTCGCCTCCTGACTCACATCCCCGGAAATCGGGATCACCGATTGCACCAAAACGTAAGCCCATCGATGATTCACATTTCGAAAAACGTTATCAAGAGATGTTTTCAACACACGCTCTAAATGACTTGCTGTTGTAATATCCTTTCCCACGAACCAGTAAACATTATAGGAGCGCAATTTGGTTTTTGTCCCATCCTCCAATTGCACATCTCGTTCCACCAATAGTACAGTCGTTCCCAGCTTAGTTCCCTCCACGTCGACCGTATCCTTAAAACGGTCGACAATACTCCAGCCTTGCGAGGGAAGACAAATTTCGGGCCGGTGAATACTCCTGGAGTCGGCACCCGCCAGCACGATCGAACAAGTGATCACATTACGGCCGTCAAAACGATGATACTGCCGCCTCTCGTATTTCGTATCTTCCGGGAGCAGATCGAGTTCCGCCTGAGTAGGCTCCATGCCGACACTCTCATAGTCGAGTATGGTTTCCGGCAGCTCCATAACGACGCCGGAATCATCGCCTAGTTCAGCCGAAGGCGAGATATCACAGATTAAAGCTGTGAGACCTGAAAGGGCCAGTACGACTAATCCTCGCCAAAAAGTTCCCATAATAACAACGAGCAAATCAATTTTTTACCTCCACCTTTCGCTTAACAATCGAGACACGTTTTCCAAAGATCCAGCTGAAACCGTGGTTGAGCAAAGTGCTTAGAAAGACCATCCCCATCAACGCCACAACGAAAACTAAGAATCCCGAGGCAATATGAAACGTCGACTCGTTTCCGTCAACCCCCACAGCGATTTCACTCCCGAACCACAACGATCCGAAAGTCAACATCATAATTCGGGCCAAGTTGCCGAGGACTGCAAACGGTATGGAACAAAGGAAGAAGAACACATTCTTCCAGAAACCTTTGACGACTGTATAACCATAAAGAGCCGACACCATCATCAGGGCAAACAGTGACCGAATCCCGCTACAGGGGTTCGCGACATCAAGTTGAAAACGCTGCCCCTGTGCGAGCTCTTTACTGGCATCGGCTGCGGAAACGATTGCCGTCCCAACCTTTAAATTATCTATCCCCAACAGACTTAGGGTTGCGGAAGATAGCGTGACCATTAAGTAACGCAAAGGCACCGCGATCTGTTCATCCAGGAACACAAATGGCCACATAAAAGTCAAGAAGGCCAAGTAGAAGAAGAGTTTCTTGAACCACTCCCAGCCAAGAAGAAATAGGACAAGCCCAACAATCAACAGGTGGATCGCTGCAAATCCGAAATAGTGCATGTTAGCCTTGTATCCAACCCAATAGATGAAGAGCGCAAAGCATATAATGAGCGCACCATAATTGGACGGCCGCAAGGCTAAGCCCTCAAAGTCTTTACGCCTAATATACAAAAGAACAACTAGAATAGGCACCACGAACATCCCGTGTGCCCATGTCCCCCCTCGATAATGCCAAAAATTGTTCACACGTTTGAACAAACTATCTCTGTCGTAGTATCCCGACGAGTGAGGAAAAATCGCGAACAAAAATGCCACTGACAGCGCCGCAAATACGAAACCAAGTAAAACGCTCTGCTTTAACTGAAATCCGTCCTTACCCACAACAATCTACTCACTAGTTTTTTTAGGTGCTGTACCTCTCCCTTCAATCCCATTGTATCCATAAGCAACTTCACAGTCCACAAGTAAAGTTTCAGAAAACCAAGACTGCAGGGTCTCCAAAGTTTGTGGATCATCATACATAGGAGATAGCCAATCAAACGTATCAAGCAGTGCCCATTCCTTTCGCAAACTATCCGGAATCTGATATCCCGCCCCGTTGTCAGCAACAAGCATCGTGCGCACTAATATGGGGCCAATCTTTGGCAGTCGATTTACTAGCTTCACGAACGGCCACATGAGACGGATATGGTAGCTACAAACTCGATACAATAAACTTGGCTTCATCCTTCGCGTCACTGGACGAACCCAATATTTTGTCTGCAGAACCTTCTTCGCCAATCCTCGAATCCCCTTGTCCCTTCGGTAAACGTCCACAACCAAGTTGCCACCCGCCCGCAACAACGCTGGAAGCCTCAAGAACGCTTTCTTGGGAAAAGGGGTGTGCTGAATAACCCCTACACACAACACCCGATCAAAACTCTCGTCTGGAACGGGGGGGTTATAGATATCACCTTGAACGACCAATAGATTGTTCATTTTTCCATTCAATTTATAGTTAGTCTCCACCGCATTGCTGTAGTCGAAGGACACCACAAAGGCGCCAGTTGATACCAGATGCTCTGTAAATCGACCCGCTCCTGAACCGACCTCGACGATTCTCTCTCCAGACAGATTCCTTGGCCATCGCGTCTCTTCGAATAATCGCCGTTCCGAGGCATCACACCCCGTGAACCGATCATACTGGGTTCGCGCATGAATATCCCACTGATAGCCAAAATTTGAAGCGTAGTTCTCTTTCTCAACAAATCGCGGAATAAAGTTGACGATTGGATACCTATGCTCCCCGTCATCGCTGATTAGCCAGCCTTTCTTTATTCTTCCCTGATCCTCTTCCGCACCATCTTCTAAGACGAGTGATGATCTCGTCTTCGGACACACAAGGTAATCAATATGCTCTTGTTTCATTTTCAATAAAAAGCGGATTAAGATCGCAACTTAATACCATCTAAATTCTATTCACAATCTCGTCAAAACCTCTATTCCATGAAACGGGCGATACCGTTTCCTCTAGCCACTTTCGCCCTCTCCTTCCCATATGATCAGCTGCAGATCTATCATTCTCCAACTCCTTGATCGCCTTAACACAGCCCGCCTTTGATCCAGCTGGAAACACCAAACCAGTCTCTCCATCAATTACAATCTCGCTCATCCCGCCTGCATCACTTGTAATCACAGGCCTACTCTGCTGATATGCCTCATACGCTACCGTGCTTAGAGGTTCCTCCCAAAGTGAGGGAAACAGAATTGCTGTAGCACCGGAGATTAACGCCTTCTTTGCTTCTCCAGTCACATAACCTTCATACCGCACACTGGGATTATCGCCTATTTCAATCTCGGCCGCTAATTCGCCGGTGCCGGCAATCACCAGCTCTGCACCAATTTGGTGGCTTCTCCAAATATCAAGCAAAAACAAAACACCCTTCTCCTCAATCAATCGCCCCAAAAATAAATAATAGTTGCCTGCTCTATTCCCTTCAAACTGATCCTCAATATCCCATGAGTGATGCAACACGTGAAGCTTCTCTGGGTACCAGCCCGATCGTTCAAACGTCCTCTTCATTGAATGGCTCACCGCCACCCACGCCGCTACGGAATCAAAATCCCCGTTCCATTTCAACCACCAGTAGTTTGTAGCCAACCATAATGAAGCGAACCGCCCCCTCCAAGTGCCAGCAATCACTTCTTTGATCACCTTTCCTCTATGTTCGGGCAAGATCCTTTTGCCACGGTAGCGCATGGCGCCGCCAATACTAATAGGCCTATAATTGTGCAACCACTGCACTACCTTCACCTCTAGTCTTCGGCCTAAAGAATAGACCCCCAACGAAATAACAGGAACTACGTTGTGCAATAACCACAAGTCAGCTTTGGATTCTTTGTGAAGTTCCTCTAACTCACCAAGAACTATTGTATTGTCCCTCAGTTGAAGCGCGCGTCTAACATAATCGCAACTCTTTACTTGGCCCCACTCCGAGGAATCTCGCCAAAATCTAATGACCTCATGCCCTCCCACTTCGAGATGCCTCGCGATCCGCGCCACCGAAGTTTCTTCACCCCCTGGGTGTAGATAACGGTTAAATATTTGGATTACTTTCAAACCACTAATCGCGCTTCCTGATACTATTAAAAACGTTGATGCAAGAATTTTTTCACGTACTCCTCAGATCGATTACTTCAGTCCCTTGACGCATCCTTAGCTCAATACCCTATATCTAAACTTATTCCATTGGCGAAATCCCAATTTCTTTTAAACCACTCAACAGTGTAGCCAATGCCTTCCTCTAGATCTACTGACGGATACCATTTGAGCACTGTCCGCGCTTTATTTATTATCGCGCAGGTCGCCCTCATATCTGCCCTACTGTTTGGTTGTCTTAAGACCTTAGCTTTCTTTCCAATGACAGTTTCTAATAGAGATATAAATTCATTCATACTTGTTGTCTTGTGCCCTCCAAGATTGAATATCTCATAGCCTTCGGCCCGACTCGCTGCGATTGTCCCGCGGGCGATATCATCCACATATGTAAAATCTCTTTCCTGTTCTCCATCTCCATTAAGCAATATCGGCTCTTCGTTCATTATCCACTTGATAAAACGATATGGACTCATATCCGGGCGGCCCGCAGGCCCGTAAACCGTAAAGTAACGCGTAATGAGAGTGTTAATTCCATACAGATTAAAATAAGAATAACACATCACTTCGGCAGCTTTCTTTGAGGCGGCGTAGGGCGACAATGGACGGCTTGTATCAAGAACTTCATCAAATGGAGTCGGCTGTCCTGCATATAGCGATGAGGTCGAAGCTTGAACCAAGTTCGTCCCTGATTCATTTTTCAATTCCTCAAGAATATTAAGCACTCCCATCAGATTAATGTCCAAATACTCCTGCGGCTTCTCCATACTGTAACGAACACCTGCCTGGGCCGCGAGATTAAATACTGTCTTAAACCGATGCTCATTGAAAATTCGCGAAAGAAGTTTCGCATCACGGATATCCCCCTCGAAGAAAGCCAAGTTACCATGAGCATCAAGTTTCTTTAGGTTCTCTAGCCTATACTTCTTGAGCCTTTTATCATAGTATGAGTTAAAATTATCGATGGCGATGACCTTGTGACCATTCTTGAGCAAAAATTCCGTGACTTTAGATGCAATGAAGCCACATGCACCTGTTACGAGGTATTTATTGGTCTTTTTCTTACTCATTACTCATTACTCATTCGACATAGAAATCACTAACCCGTTGGACTATGAAGCTTTGCATTTATCCAGGATTCCAGGACAAACATCAACCAGACACGATGCGAAGTGAGATACCCGATTCTACTTTCGGAGGCTTTGCGCAAATAGGTATCGATTTGTCGCTGCATCTCTTTTCTATCTAAATAGGCACTAATCGCGCTCCTATTCGCAGTGAGCGTGTCTACGATTCGACTTCGCCATGGCTCCTCACGGAGCCATTTCATCAACGGTATAACAAAAGTCTTCTTCTTTTTGTCATTGATGATCCACGGGGGCAACATATCAGAAAAGGCTCTCCGCAGAACGAGTTTACCACCTCTCGCATTCACCAATAGCTTCGGGCTAAGACTTGAAGCGAATGCGAAAAGTTCGCGGTCGATATATGGAGTTCTCACTTCCAACGACGACGCCATGCTTAAGCAGTCACCATCTCGCAAGATCGTATTTGCGAGATAGTAAATCATCTCAAGCCGAAGAAATTTATGTATCCAGCTATTTGGCGCGTAGGCCGCAAGGTCTGCAATCTGTTCTTCCCAATCATCTGGATAGGAGTTGTGCTGTTGGCCAGCTTGGCTTTGCTTGCAAAGCTTGCCGATATCGTTATAAGATCGGCCGCTCGCATACATGTCGGCTACAGAGCTTCCATTGATACCACATAGATACATCGCAGCTTTAAACCAAGCCCTACCACTCATGCTTGATGGGCATTTCTTTTGTAAAACCCGCCCAATTTGCGCAATACCTGTCCGTTCTCCTAGCCATGGGAAGGGCGTCCGTCGCGCCAAATGCACCATCCTCATCCAATTATATCCACCGAATAATTCGTCAGCACCAGACCCAGTCAAAGCAACTTTCACCTCTTTAGCGGCCAATCGCGAAACCAGCATCGCGTTGAGTCCTTCCGCCGTGGGTTGATCGAGACATTGAATAAACTCGTCGTACATTTCATAGAGCCCCTTTGCCGTCACGGTAACCCGCTCAAAATCAGCCCCATAGAATTCCGCAGTTCTTCCAGCAGCATCACTTTCATTCTCGACGCCACTGCCATCCTCGAAGCCGACTGAAAAGGCACGGATGCGTCCAACTCCAAGCTCCCGCAGGCATCCACAAACAATTGAGGAATCAATACCTCCGCTTAAAAATACACCAATTGGAACGTCGCTAACTAGATGGGCCTTGACACTCTCGGTGACGAGAGATCGGAGCCGGTTCGAGGCGTCATCTATACTTGTAAGCCATTGGCTTCTCGGTTTCCAAACGGCATGAAAGTACTTCCTTCGTAGGACTTTTCCGTTCTCCCAGACTCCAATTTCGCCAGGCCCAAGCGACTTCACATCATCTAAGATGGTTGACGGACTTTGGATCGCCCCCCAACGAAAATATTGTCGGATCGACGAATCTGAAAGCTGGTTGTCTTCACAAAGTTTCTTCAGCGCTCGGAGTTCGGAAGCAATCAATAGTCGTCCTCCCCGAACCGCGTAATACAATGGCTTGATACCAAATCCGTCTCTTACGAAGTAAGCTCTACGACTCTTGGAATCCCACCAAACAAATGCAAACATACCCCTCAACATCGGAAGAACCTTTTCTGGTCCCAGTTCTTCTAGTAGCTGTCCCAGCACTATCGTATCGCCTGAAGAGGACCAGTCTCGACGTCGCAGCTTACTTCTAAGCTCGCGATAGTTATAGATCTCTCCATTGTAGACAAGCCAATTGCCATCGCCAAACTGCATTGGTTGATGGGCACTTTCACTTAAGTCCAAAATCGACAGTCTTCTAAAACCAAGAAACCAGCCAGGGCCCACCTCCACTCCTGAATCATCTGGACCTCGGTGAATGATCGAATCAAGGCCTGATTGTATTGTGCCATCATCAAGGCCAGCATTCGGTCTAGATTCGTTTGAGAATCCTGCAATAAACCCACACATACAAATCTAGCAAAGCGTCCACCCGTCCACACCGGCTAGTGCTTCATTTTCTCTATCTCTTTCCATATAGCGTTTGCAACAACTTCGTGCCCCTCCCGATTCCAATGCCTATCTTTCTTGAAAAAGAGTGGGGGCCGTCCTAGTTCATTGTTAATTTTGAGACACTCATACAGATCATAAACTTTCCATGCTTTCTCTTTAAACAGCTTGATAGGCACCACGCACGGTCGCACTGAACCATCCTCTCCTTGTAGCGGATTCAGCACAATCAGTACCTGTGCTCGAAGCCTTCTTGCTATGGAATCGATGTTGTTCACAAAATACTGGATCGCATCATGCGATCGGTTTAGGATTTCGTTCTCGGTTCCACTGCCCCCCTTCAAAAGCCGCCCAAATGGCCCATTTCGGACCTCTGTTCTTTTCCAAACCTCTACAACATTCCCGGGGTAAAGCAGCAGATTCACATATATATATCGAATCAATGCCGACTTTCCTAAGTAACGCCGAATCCTGCTTGTACGGTGCTCTACGAACTCAATCCCACCGCTCTCGCTAAACACCGCCTGGCCTCTCTGTTTCTCGAAGCTCTTCTCGATATCTTCTTCATTGACCACGAATACTACTATCTGCGGTCGAAAAACACTTTCAACATACTGCGTAAGAGCCACATACGAGGGGAGGTCAGCTCCTGATAAGCTGTAGTTTCGCAGGAGTAAATTAGCCTTGTTCTCTACACCAAGCTTTCGGATTCTAGATATACAGCAATCTCTTTGCGCAACCATTTTCGCATCAAGGAAACTATCGCCTATCAATGCTACTCGCAGTTTTCTCTGATCTTCTTCAGTCAGCAGACGATAATCCACTTCATCGTAGAAGCCACGATTGTTTGTGTCGCCCTCGTTAATAATCGAGTAATTCCAATATCGAGAATAGACAAATCTTTCTCCCGGCGATTCCAAGGCTAATGGAATCTTCTCGTGTAATCTTACCTTCTCAAGAATGTTTGACGTCGGAAGAATCCGAAAGATGCACTCCAATACAAGCAGACACAATAAGGTGCCTAAAGCGAAAGAAGTGATTTCCTTAGCCATTCAAAAATTAAAATATATGAATTGGCCCTCTCCGGCCTTCGAGAGATGCACCAATAAAACAATTCCAACGACGACCAGCGATACGCCAGACAAAAAAAAGACACCGCAATGCCTATTAACTTTTCTCAGCATCTCAAAAACCGTCATAGAATTCGGCGCTAGTGTAACTATGAGTCCAAGCCCGATAAACGCCCAATGCCGTAGAAACAAACCTCCTATGGATGGATCATCGGCGAAAAAACTTTCCGTTGGCACTCTAGATGGAGCACCAATTCCAAGCATTGATTTAAGATGAATAAGCGCACCAGCAAGTGACTCAGATCTAAAGAACACCCACCCTATGATCACGCAAAACATTGTCACCGCCCAAGCCAAAATCCTCGTGAAGAACAATCTCGATTCTCCACCAGCCGTAGTCCTTCGTGTCATGTGATAGATCGTAAGCAAAACGCCATGGAGCCCACCCCAAATGATGAACTGCCATCCGGCTCCGTGCCATATTCCGCCCAGCATCATTGTGATCATCAGATTCCTAGAAACTATCGCAGCTTTCCCTCGGTTTCCGCCAAGTGGAATAAAAAGATAATCTCTAAGAAATCGGGAAAGAGTAATGTGCCATTGACGCCAGAAGGCAGATATATTGGAGGCTTTATAAGGGGACAAAAAATTAACTGGAAGCAGAATTCCAAACATCCAGGCCAGACCAATTGCCATATCGCTATATCCAGAGAAATCGAAGTAGATTTGAAAGGTGTAAGCAAGCGCCGCATCCCACGCATCTTGAGCAGACAGAGCTATCCCCTGGTTCGATAGATTGAAAAGAGGATCGCTATAATAAGCCATTCCATCTGCAAGAATCACCTTTTTTACCATCCCAATTGCAAAAATTACCAAGCCCACTGATATATTCGTAGACCAGTTCCTAACCTTTTGAACCTCGCGGAACTGGGGCATCATTTCTTTATGATGAACGATCGGGCCAGCAATAAGCTGTGGGAAGAAAGTTACAAATAAGAGGTAATCTCGGAATTGAGGTCGCACAACGAGTCCACCGCGACAATCCACTAAGAATGCGATCTGCTGAAATGTGAAGAATGAGATTGCCAATGGAAGAAGAATTTCTACGGATCCCTTATCGAGAGAAAAGATTTGAGAGATGATCGAGAATGCAAAACCTGTATATTTGTAGTATGCTAACACCCCCAGGTTCAGAATAATACCTACTGCCAATAGAATACGGCTTTCGCTCTCTATCAAGCGGACACCGATGAGGTAGTTCACCGAGATCGATGACAACAATAGGATAGTGTAGACAGGCTCCCAATAACCGTAGAAGCAGAAGGAACATAGCACAAGCCAGGACTTCGCCCATTCAGGCGTAATAAGTTTCAGAAAGCCGAGATAAAGTACAAGCACAATCGGCAAGAAAATAATACAAAAGGTGGCAGTGTAAAATAGCACTCTTAGAACTTACTAAATAATTACTACTCTCTTTCCGTAATCCAAACCTGCAACGCACAGATCCATCTCAACATGATTGCCGCAAGACGTGCTGTCTATGGCTCGTCTTGCCAACTCGGCCATCTAACTTCTCTTGTTACTCCTCAAAGTAGGCTTTGCCTTCCCACTATAATATGGACCAGCATCGAATCTTCTTCCAAGTGTCTCTCATTATCATTCAGCCACGAAGCACAACCAGCCAAGTCCAATTTGGTATTGGATAACGCCCGAAACTAGGTAACACTATGAGTTAATTTGGGGCAAGAATCTGATTGTTGGAGGGAGGTTGATTGAATGCGTACTCATTTACCTCAAGCTTTTTCGTCTCTCGGATTACCTCTAACCTGCGGTATGCGAGACCAAAAATAATCCAGAAAGGAACTGCCGAATACGGAGCTTCCCAAGTGTATTGAACAAAAGTAATGACAAACCCGCTTAAGCAGTAACCCCATAAATAATAGTCAATGAGCTCTAGCCGTCCTTCAATGGAAAGGCGAAGCGCAAAGATAAACGATCGCATTTGCGCAATAATCACCAACAAAAAGAACGCTGCACCAACGTATCCAAGCCGAGCTAGGATCGTGAAGAAGGCATTGTGTGCCCCCCTGGTGTACTCTGCGCCTTTTGCCGCCTCGTACGTATACCCCAATTCTTCTTCGTAGAACCCACTTGAGATGTCGGCGCCGAAACCAAAGCCAAACAACGGCGCTTCATTATTCACTTTCTCAAATAAATAGCCCCACCACTGTAATCGCCACATACTAGTGCCCTGGCCATGAGTCTTAGCCTCATCTATTCCAAACACCATAAACGACGATAATTCGTCTTTAAGCTTGTAGACGATACTTTCTCTATCGCTTGAGTCCTGCACGAATGCTAATATAGCGATCGCCATAATTGCAGCCACGGCTGTTGTAAAAAACCATTCCAACCGAATTTGTCTTCCAATCCACAAGAACGGAAAGACTAGTAATAATCCAACGAAGGCACCGCCTCGTGCAGCGATGATTACTTGTACGAGAGCAATCGAGCTGAGCAGATAGAAAAACCAACTAAATCTCCCGCGAGCGGCGACATAGGCGCAACTAAAAGCAAACAAGCCAAAAATGGCATTCCTCGTTACGTCAACATGCGGCTCAAAGATTGGACGTCCGCGTACAACTGATGCCATTATTAAATCACCAGCTAGGTCCGGCATTACAGTGAATACCAACATCAATATCAGGCAAATCATACTTGCAGGGATTACAATCCTCCCCACGTGCTTGGTGAAGGCAGCTCGATCACCGAGCCCATAAGCCAAGAAAAAAAACAGGATGTAGTATGCCAGACAGCTATCTCGTAACGCCCAGATTCCAAATTGCTTGTAATCAAAAAACAAGTGTAAGCCAGAATAAAAAAGAAAAAGAATCAGCGCAATCGTGTAATGGTTCCATCGCACAATCGTTTGATCATAGCTGAGCACTCTAACAGCATAGATAATCATGCAAATCGCCAGAGTAACTTCACTCACGAACAATATGCTTCCAAAAGTAAGGTAGGTGTAACCTTTGCCCAAAATTAGATATCCCAGAAAAACCATTCCCAAGATAAATCCGTCAAGCGGCACCTCACGCGCAACGATTTGACTTCCCAGATACAAAGCAATAGCTACGAAGGCAACACTAACCGCAACATAATTCCCTGCCAACGCTTCGAGGGTAATCCAGATCGCTCCAAAAATGCCAACGAAGACAGCGAGGAAGAACCGAATTTGGAGATTCATTATGACTATCTAAACTTGCAGTTCCTTCTGGTCAATCCAAACAGCGACTCGCCGAACTTCCCCTTAAAAGATCGAGGACTGGCATTCCCCTCATCAAAAGACTAAGACTCTGTAATGATACTACGAGGAGGAGCAAGCCCGGAACACCCCACAGTTTCAGAACCGGCAAAATTAGGATAAAGAACAAAACGGAAATTATCAAGGAACTACGCTGGATCACCGTCTCCTTTCCCAATCCTATGAGGGCACACTGCATAACGTTGGCAAAGGCTGTGATAGTCGCTGCCGCAAGCATGCACCAAAGCCACCCAACCGATGCGGCTAGTTCTTCTTTTCCAATCAAGTTTAACACAATATCGATGCAAAGCACTCCACCCAGAATAAATAACAATGCGACGATGGCAGTACTCGTGAGTGTTTTGACAAGAATTGACTGTGCCAGCTTGTATTGATTCTTACGGCAGGCCGAAATCAAGCTAGAATAGTTTCTAGAAATCACGCCTGCATCAACAAATGCCATCAACGCCGCAGCTATACTTGAGTAAAATGAATAGATTCCCACCTCAGATTCGCCACGAACACTACTCACGAAGAACCTATCAAACGTATTCATTGTTCGTGTGGCTAGTCCGCCGATTAGTATCTTGAATGCTGACGAAATCCCTTTCTTCATCCAAGCGAAATCAAGGCTTCGCCTTAGTTTTCCCCATTCAAGATCCCTAACAAATAAGATACCAAGTCCAATACTAGCAACCGAGCAAAGCGACCAAGAGATCCACACATTTTCCAGAGTAAGCAAGCTCGGCATTCTGAGACTTCCTAGAATAATGAAGCTGGGCCAAATTCCACACCGCACAAAAAGGACTATATTGGCCTTAACCGATCGACCGATTCCAACTAGTAAGCGATACAGATCTTGACTTGGCTGCTCAAGAACCAAAATTAAGTAAAACCAACCAATTAATGACCAATCTAAGACCTGGCAAGCAAATATAAGCAGTAAAAGAGGAGAGATCGCAGAAAAGGTTACAGCCACGAGCACCAAGTGATGCAACAAAATGCTGGCCCAATTCGATTTTGGTTCTGCGAGGAGTTCACGGGTTGTATAGTAGATAAAATCAAAACCTACAATCGCAACAGAGTAACTTATGGCTACATTAAAAACGCCGTAAACGCCAAGTTGATCAAGCGTGAGATGCGCTGCGGCAAATCCCATGAAGGCAAAGCGGCCGATCAGGGTAATTGCGCGTAATGCAACACTTAGAAGATCCAACCCATTGTTTCGTTAAGATTGTAGATCAGTTTCTCGATCGCTGGCGGCGCAGTTTCTCGGCTTTTCTTTGACTTATTTCTATAGTTGTCCCAAATCGCCTTTTTCTAAACTTCAGCATTTGATGATGTAGCCAGTTACCATTAAGATTTTTTCCCCTGTAGTAAACTTCTCGCGCATTGACGACTCGCGCAGTTTTATACTCTATTCCAAAATTCTTCAAGTAATTCCCATACTTAAGCGCACCAATTATTGGTTTGGGCTCTAGCGATCTGAATAACATATCGACTGCTTCCTCATGAGTCTTGGGATTGTAGGTCGCTTCGAGATTGTAGTAATAACACCGACCTAGAAGAATGGAAGGTGTCCCCCAATAAACAGCCTCGATTCCTGCACTAGATCCGAAACTGACAACTAGATCTGCCTGTTCCATTAAAGCATACGAATCAACTGAGGAATCAGGCAAAATAATCTTAACATTCTTTTCCTTAAGCCGAAGAAGACGATTAAAGAAACTTGTCTTTAAGTTTGCTAGATTCGGGTGAATTCGAAGATAGAACGTTGTTTCATCGTTACGACATTCTATTTCTTCTGCAATTCGCTCCAATCCCTCGATTTGGCTATCATATATCGGACCGCTCCATTCCTCCCCAATTGCCACAAATTCATCTTCGGAACTACAGAAGATTACCACATTTCTCTTCGCATCATCCCATCCTGGAGGCATCTCGCCTTTTTTTTGACTCTCAATGAATGAGATGTAGATAAGATCACAAGCGTCACGTCTTCTTCGATCCGCGAAGAAAGATTGCCCATCTTTATCCCGATTTGTCTCGTTCTCGTTCCAGATCGATTCAATTCGCTGAGTTGCAAATTCAATATCATGTGGTGTCGCCTGTTCAAAAAGCGCATAGTGCTTTTCTGTATGCCCACCCTCATGGACAACAAACTTTGTTCCTAGTTTTTGACAAGCGCGCAAAACACCTCTAACACCAGCGTGACGCCCGTTAAAGATGAAGAACAAATCAAGATTTTCTTTATCGATAAGGTTGATAGTTCCGTAGTAACATGTAAGCGCGGCTCGGGCAAGGCCATCAACTTCTTCGAGATATTCATTGGGATTGACATCACAATCACGCGTCATCGAAACCAATGTCGACATCACCGCTATGCCTAAATCGAGTTCTCCTACTCGGATGCTACGCATATCCGAAACCTTACAGAGTAGTTCTTGCGCTCTCTTCTCGATGGCTTCTTCATCTCTTTTGCTTATTAGGCTGTCTAAAGGCATGAGGCGAACTTGACCTCTTATTTGCCCATTTCCTCGTTTTCGCTGAATTCGGCAAGAGAAGCAGTGCAGCGATCGTTTTCTAGGATTATAATCGCATCCGCACCGTTTCCCACGGCAGTATACAACCAGGACTTCCGCACCCTGTGCAAGGTATGATTCAATCAGTTCAAGCTCGGTTGCATGATAACTTGAACCAGTTTCGTAAGACTGAAAAAAGGCGACTTTCAATTCTGTTATTCCTAAGCTTTGATGTCTATACGTCAGTAGCGACTTGTTTCATAAGGACAAATGCCGATGCTACCCAATTAATTGCCAAGATATTGGTGTCCCGTGCTTGATATCTTTCGCTGCCACTCGCCCAAGGACTTCATCGAGGTACTTAGGCAGCAATCCGAACCCCGGACGGATCGAACGTACGTTCTCACTTGTAAATAGTTCTCCTTTACGAACGTCCTTCACGACAAAAAGCGAGCGGCGAAAGACCCGGCTGGCCTGTTCCTTCGCAGTCACTTCATAATTTACTTGTCCAAGAGCCGCTTCAGTGACACGCACGGCATCAACCATTTGCTCTAGTTCCTGGGGTTCCAACGAAAAGGCTGAATCAGGACCGGGTTCAGCACGTGAAATCGTCAAATGCTTCTCGATGATCGAAACGCCAAGCACCACGCCTGCGACAGGAACAGCGAGTCCCATCGTGTGATCCGAAAGACCTGCCACGACGCGAAATGATTCTGCAAGATGGGGAATCGTCCGGAGATCCATTTCCTCGGGCGAAGCGGGATAGGCACTCGTGCACTTCAAAAGAGCCAATTCCGTACAGCCACCTTCCCGTGCAGCCCGCACCGCCTCGTCGATCTCTGCAAGACTGGCCATTCCAGTGGACATGATGATGGGCTTGCCTGTCTCGGCCACACGACGGATGAGGGGAAGGTCGACATTCTCGAATGACGCAATCTTATAAGCCGGTACATCGAGACTTTCTAGAAAATCGACTGAAGTTAGATCGAACGGCGTTGAAAAACAATCGAGTCCTAGCCGTTTGGCTTCGTCCATGAGCGGCTTGTGCCACTCCCAAGGTGTGTGGGCTTCTTGGTAAAGTTCGTAAAGATTCTTTCCCTCCCAAATCGTCCCTTCTCCGATCATAAACAGCTTGTCTCGGCAGTCTATGGTCATGGTGTCCGCTGTGTAAGTTTGCAACTTGATTGCTTGAGCGCCGCACTTGGCCGAAGCCCGCACGATTTCTAATCCAGCATCGAGGCTACCGTTATGATTCGCTGATAACTCCGCTATGACGTAGACAGGGTGGCCGACGCCGATACGACGCTCGCCTATTTTAATTTCTGCTGAATAACTCATTAGGAAAACAGGGTGAAATGACTAGCTAATGCTCCGTTCAAGGACAAAGGCCTCGGCCGCCTCGAGACCGACAGAAGCCCCCCGGCACCGCGCAAGTGCCTCAACCGCTTGAAGGCTTCGGGCATGTGGCCACGGGCGCATTTCCTCATCATAAGCCCGCAAGGCTTCTAACTTTCGGTCTAAAGTTTGAGAGATGTCTTTGAAAATATTTGGTATGAAAGCACTCGCTAGATCACTTCCTGCCCAACCAGTACTGGAGGGAACCTCAAACCCGCATATTAGAGCAGGCCTCCCATTGGCCTGCGGCTGTGGACGGAAGCACGTAAGTGCCGCCTTTCGTGCTAGTTGATGGTCTACATTAAGATCCCCGGAATGATGGATGTAAACGGTATCAGGAACCCCCCATTCCTTACAAAACTCTTCTATGACGCGGGCAATCTCCAAAAGAGGAACGGTATCAAGGGCATTGTCAGGGAAACGAAAGTTTCGAAAATGTTTAATGCCAAGCACGTCCAGGGCTGAACGCATGGCATGGCTGCGGCTCTCTGCTTCCATTTCACCAGCACTCGGCCGCGAGGCGGTTCCGTCCGTAAGAAAAATTGCCGCAACTTCATCTCCATTATTCACATGCCGCGCCAAAGTGCCTCCACAACCTAGCGCCTCGTCATCAGCGTGGGCCGCAACAACTAACACCTTCGTTATTATCACTCTTCCTTACGCTGTGTGATCTCGACGTTTGCCTCGACCCGTCCGTTATAAAGCGTCGAGCGGCGGAACTTTATTCGAAAATTTCCGATGTCCAGAAACGCATGCGGGTATCCTTCAGCATCAAGCATGCGTATGTGATCGTGCAATTGTTGGAGCGATTCCGCGTTCGATGGTAGCTTGCTTTGGCTAAACTTTCGCCTGTGAAAGACAACTATCTCTCCCTCCTGAGCCACTGGTTCAGGGCAATCCCTGGAGATCTCAAGCGCCATCTGACACGAAAGGGCCGAAACACGGGTGTAGATTTCCTCAGCACAGCTCCCTTCAAGAGAAAGAGACCGTTTCAAATATACCGGACCCGCATCGAAATCTGAGGTCATGCGCAGTGCGCTCAGCCTGGTCTCGCGAAGCCCCCGAGCAATGAGATTCTGTAGTGGTGTCCCCCCCCGCCCAAAAGGAACGTCTGTCATGTGGAAACATACACACTGCCATCGCCTTAACATTTCGTCTGGCACCTTATGAGACCAATGAAGGAAAAACACATATTCAAATTCTAGCTCAGAATTCGTAAGATAATTCTTCAGAGTGTCTCTGTCTGAAACGTAGGTCCAAACACCATCAGAAGGTTCGAGAAAATCCACAAAGTGTCGGTGGTTCCAACTATGTTTTCCCAGCACGAGATATTTTTTCACGGCCTTATTGGACTTCGATAGTTAATTTGTAACGTCTTCCTTCCATCTCAAAAAATGCAGGATAGGCGTCGTTATCAACGATACGGAGCAAATTAAATTGATCTCTGAGCGATTTGTCAATATCAAGCCTACTATCCTCAGGTTTTCGGCGGCGATAGTAGGTTGGATCACCAATTTGCACTTTCTTGTCAACTAAATTGAAAGGATAATTGGCCATGAATTGAACACATAACTCGATGGTAGCTTTACCCTGCTCTTTCCGAATCTCGTCTATAAGCTCATTTCCCGCTAGTTGCATCTCATTCCTCAAATAGACAGGCCCAGCATCAACATCTCCCACTGCTTCAAATAAACACACTGGTATCCGAACTGCACCTTCCAGCACTTGCCAACTCACAGGCGACCACCCTCTCCCGATGGGAACGTCACTTTCATGAACAACGACGGCATGACAAAATCGACGCAAGTAATTATTCGGAACCAATCTCCAGTAAGAAAGCATCAACAGCACGTCTCCACGTTCTGTAAGTGAGCTATGATCGTCTAAGAGATTAACCACATGACCTTGCTGACGCAATTTATCAGCAAGTTCCAAGATATAGGGCCCGATCCAGCTTTGAGGATCAGAGAGAATGACAACGCGAAGAGATCGCACAAAAACCGAAGCAACACGATCAGCACCTCGGCCATCGATTACCGGAACGGTCTTCGATTCGTTGCTCATCTCTAACCGACCATCCAAAAGATCCCTTAGAAGTTTGCCAGGGCTACCATTCAAGAGATCTCCACCCCAACCCAAACTCACCGCGAGGGCACGGGAACTCAATTCATTGACTATTGGAACTTGGTTCTCGGCAATCGTTACTACTGCGCCCAATCTTCCATGTGCAAGCCATTCCCAGCATGTACTGCCACCGGCTGAGATTACCGCGTCAGCCCAAGAATACATTTCAGGCATCTGGGTCGTATTCGAGATAATCTCAATCTTGTGAAAACTCTGACTTGCCATGCAAGTCAGGTTTTCAAGATGTGGACTTGCTCCACCTACTAACACCCTCACTTCAAGCGATCGTGTCCGATAATCATCAAGCAACTGAATGACTGCGGCTGTGAAATTATCTGGATCCACACCGCCTAGCGTAACCAATATCTTTTGGGGCGGCTGGTTTGGTCTGCGTGATTTGGCAATACTGTCTTGAAATTCAGTTCGAATGAGCACGAAATCTGAACCCAATAACCACTTTGTTGATGCATTCGTCGAGTGTCGATTCGACCAGCGCTCAGCACCCATATTTTGATTGAGGACGATGTCTGCCTGCCAGGTTTCGCAGTGACCGTAATCATCGACCGCAAGCACCTTGAATCCCGATTCACGCAGTCGGCACTGATAAGATTGATTGAAATGGTAGCCATCCAAGACAACCCATTGAGCCCCAGCTGCTTCTGCTAATTGGATGGTAATCTCCAGGTCTTTATCGCCACCTAGCGTAATATCCACCTGTGTCGAAACGGCTATACCCTCCAACCGAATCCTCTCAACAATCTTTACCGGGGAATCGATGGTAACTATGGTGGCAAGCACATTCCGGCGTTGACACGCTTGAGCCAAGGCGATCATTCGCATGACATGCCCCGTACCTAAATGCTCACCCGAATCTGCCCGGATCAAGACTGAAGTCATTGATCGCTGCCTCGACTTGTCCTGCACTAATTCAATCGTTGAAAACCGGTATGAGCAAGCTCACCGGCAAGATTCTGACAGCTTCCGTTCTCCAACGCCATGGCGATTCTCTTGAATCCGCCCTCCGCTCGCTCGGCATATTGCGTTAATAATGAATCACTGTGGGAGCATGTCGCATAGAATGAACCGTTATCTAGCACCCCGGCATCGAGCATCACTTGACACCAAGCTGTTTTCGCCATCCGATTCTTGTCATTATCATCCAAGCAGAAATGAAAATGTGATAGCGGAGGCATATCTTCATGACCCACTTCGATCGAAATGCCACAATTAGAAGATAAGTTGCGCCAAATCTCCTGAACTTTACGGCCTGCGGCGTCGAGCAGTTCCGGCGAATTGAGTTCCTGCATGCGACGAATCGTGGCGATCGCCGCGACTGGCCCAACACGTTCAGTCCAGTAGGTACTACTAATAAAAGTTTCCTGACACGCTTCCATTACCTCGCCAGTACCTATGATCGCGCCGATCGCAAAACCATTTCCGAGGGCTTTACCAAACACGGCAATGTCAGGATTAACCCCGAAAGACAAATGCACGCCCCCTATATTCTTTCTCCATCCCGAGGTGATCTCGTCAAAAGCTAAAACAATGCTTTTCTCGTTAGCTTTTTGTCTTACGTATTCAAGAAAGCCAGGTTCAGGTGCTGCGTAACGCTGCGGCTCCATCACAATCGCAGCAATCCTGTTCTCGTGACGACGCAATAGGTCATCCAGTTCACTCTTACAATTAAAATGAAAAGGTGCTGCTGAGCCCTCTAACCCTGTAGGCACCCCCTTAGGCAGCAATCCCGGTAACAACAGATTATCTAAACCTGAACTGTCAGCAAGATTTGCGGCGAGATACCAGTCAGTCCATCCATGGTAACCGCAGAAAAGGACTATACTTTTGCCAGTCGCCGCACGCGCTATTCGAATGGCGACCGCCATGCTTTCGCCCCCTGTTCTGGCAAACCTAACCTTCGAAGCCCAAGGATGGAGTTCGCACAGTATCTCCGCAAGTTCTACTTCTTCAGGTGCATTTAGTGTAGACATGGAACCGCGATTGACCGCCTCGTTTACTGCTGCGTTCACAACCGGATCGGCCGCACCTAGAACACAAGTTCCAATCCCGTTCGTGGTCATATCAATATAACTGCGACCATCTAGATCCTTGACCCAAGCTCCGCGAGCCGAGGCATAATAAGCGGGCCATCGCCCTGGCAGATACATCTCGGGACGCTTTGACAGCAATTGGGTACCACCGGGTATCAGTGATTTCGCACGCTCGTAGAGTATTTGGCCGCTCTGTAGATGATCATTCCCAGACGGAATGTTATCATCCAGACTGTAGCGATGTAATTGATTAGTCTCAGTTATATTGATAATCTGGCGGTAATCAGTATCACCAATCGCCATCTTAGAAAGGATCTTGCCAGCCCACTGAAAATCCTCTTCCGTGTCAACAGTCCACCGCAAATTCGCCAAATCTTGATCCAATGTGGTATTGGCGATATTGAATTGATTTTTTCGATTGCGTATATGAAGCGTCACATGCTCTCGCTCTTGGGGATCAACAACGTCATGGTAGAGACGTTTTAGGACGTTAAACGTAAATACCTCTGTGTCTAATCCGTCTGGGCAAGTACGTGGCTCAATGTTGCTGGTGTAATCTGCACCAGTCCGGAGATGCTCAACTACTACGAAATCCACGACCTCCGGATCGATAAGCGGACAATCGGCAGTAATTCGGACGATATGTCCGGCGCCCTGACTTAGAGCTGCGTGATAGAACCGTCCGAGCACATCATCAAGGGCCCCTCTATAACAGGCAACACCATTTTGACAACACCACTGTTCTATCACCACATCTGATGGATCCGTTGACGTCGCGACGATCAACTTATCAAGCTTCTCCGCCTCTGCCGCTCTTCTTACTACCCATTCCAACATTGGACGACCTGCAAGATCTCTAAGAACTTTGCCGGGAAGCCGGTTTGAGCTCATTCGGGCCTGGATGATCGCCACCACTGGTGAGGTTCCATCCGAAATTAAACGTCTATTCATTCTCGTTTCTAGGCCAATTCCTGGGATCCAATAGATCGACACCTAAAGTTGGGCACACCTTAATCCAACGATTTCCCAAACTCGGATCGGCTACGGCTCGATTACAGCGGACTAGAATATCAGTAACTTGATTGGCTGACTCCGCGCCTACAATGGCCGTGACATCGCCTAATCCTGCCGCCCAAGAGAGAGCGACATCGACCGGGGAACATCTCTCTTGCTGACAAAACGATTCAAGAGCAGCCAATGCCTCAACAGCTCCCTTAATCCTCTTCGCGGACCTGTCAGAAGTCGAGAGAAAAATTAATCCTTGGAGAAATATAGAGCGAATATAGATGTCAAACTCTGCCAATTCGGAATCAAAATAGCCAGCCGTTCGAAAACGCTGATCAAAGAGATTGCTTGGAACTTGCGCAGCAGCGAAGCCGGCACCAGATAGAGATTCAAAGGTTCGGTCTGGAGAATAAAGCGAAATACCTATTTTCCCAACGAGGCCCGTTCCCGGCAAAGATTGAAAATTGCCCAACATCTCACTTCCAAGCAATTCAAGATCCTCTTCCCGATGAAGCATAAAACACTCAATGTTATCCACTCCAAGCCGCTCTAGCGTTTGCTCTAATGACCGCCTTGGATAGTCCGGTTCTTCGGCACGCAGGCGTGGCAATT
The DNA here is from genome assembly GCA_965224685.1 of Verrucomicrobiales bacterium. Lineage (GTDB taxonomy): Bacteria > Verrucomicrobiota > Verrucomicrobiia > Verrucomicrobiales > DEV007 > CBDDAB01. The sequence goes on from CBDDAB010000016.1 coordinate 1,123,609, forward strand.
TGGACACTATTCGCAAATCATCAGGCTTTCCGAGTCGTTTTAGGACCTTTCCCAGCACGGACTCAGAATCCCCGTAAGCTTGCGCCGTATCGAGACACCGAATACCACCATTTAACGCGGCACTCACTATCTCCGTAGCATGGTCTAGATCAGGCTGCCCAGATCGATTCGCAATACCATAGTTCATTCCTAGCTGAACTGTTCCGAGCGCCAGCCTCATGACGCTGATTGCGCCGCGTCCCGCCAATAATCGGTCGCTAAAATTGCCATCCTCAGTGTGTCAATCGGTTTGCCATCAATCCAAGAAGCCTCTCTATATCTCCCCTCCTCCTGAAAACCGACTTTCTCATAACAACGAATTGCGCCAATATTCCCTTCCAAGACACCAAGTTGTACGCGATGGAGATTCAGCCGACGGAATGCGTAGTCGACAACCAGGCCCACACTCTCAGTGCCCACGCCCTTTCCTCGAGCGGAGGCCGCCCCAATCATTATACCCAACTCAGCCCAACGGTGCACCCAGTTTATAGGACTGAGTTTGATATTACCAACGTGTTGGTTCCCTTCTTTAAGAAAGATACCTAGAAATACGGTGTCCTCCCTTCCGAACATTCCCTCAATGTAATCCGCGATCTGCGAGATATTCGAAGGGAACCGTCCAGATTCAAGAAACCTCGTGACCTCAGGATCACTCATCCAAGCCAGATATTCCTCCGTCGCGTTTTCCCGATCCAGCGCACGAAGATCCACATTATCCCCTCTTAGAAAAGAAACATTCATTCACTTGGCGTAATAACATCATTTACACACCTTATAACGTGACCAATGTCATCATCAGTCATCGCCGGAGCTAAAGGTATACTTAGAGCTTTCTTATAAAACTCCTCAGCGTTGGGACACATGCCCACTTGATATCCATACTGCTGTTGGTAGTAGGGTTGAAGGTAGACTGGAATGTAAAGGACTTGAGAGCCTACACCCCTCGCTCGCAACTGGTGCATTACTTCTTGGCGACTCTTTCCAATTTGATGGAAATCGATCAATAAGGTATAGAGATGCCAGGATACTAGACCAGAATCTTCCACACAACGAGTACTGGGAGTCGTAATATAGGGAATGTTACGTAATTCCCTATTGTAACGACTAACAATGGATTTTCTCCGATCAACGAACCGAGATAGACGTTCTAGCTGAGAACGGCCAAGCGCACATTGAAAGTCTGTGATGCGATAATTGAAACCCAGTTCTTGCATTTCATATATCCAGGATCCCTTCGACAGAATTGAATTACTGTCACCATCACTGAATGTTGTGAACGACTCCTGATTCCGCTCAATCCCATGGGATCGTAACCGCCGAGCACGCTGGGCATAATCCTCATCGTCAGTAACAAGCATTCCCCCCTCACCTGTAGTCATTGTTTTCACTGGGTGAAATGAAAAAATACTTATATCAGCCCAAGGATGCGCGCCAAGCTTCCAGTGACGGTCCTCGTAAGAGAATCCTCCTCCAGGACCATGACAGGCATCCTCAATAACGACTGCACCATTTGCACGAGCAATATGGGCGATCTTGGGCATGTCAGCGGACTGGCCGGCGTAAGCAACCGCAACAACAGCCTTAGTATCTCGCTTCCAAGTAGACGCCAACGCTTCGGGATCCATCGTATATGATACCATTTCAATATCCGCAAAGTCAGGCATCGCCCCGACATACGCGGCGCAATTTGCGGAAGCGAGAAAAGTAATAGGAGAGGTTACTACTCGGTCGCCTTGTCCAATTCCTGCAACAATCATCGCAAGATGCAGAGCAGTGGTTGCATTGCATACGGCCACAGCGTGTTTCGCACCTATCATTTCCGCAAACTCAAGCTCAAAGGCCTCGACTTCAGGGCCAGAAGTTAGGAATCCCGACCCCAATACTCTTGTGACAGCCTCAATGTCGGAAGCATCGATCGATTGTCGACCATATGGAATAAACGAACTCAAGATCTACGCTACAAACGAGTCGTCCACGTGCTCTTTGATGAGCTGACGAACTTCATCCACCGAAAGCCAAGTGCTATTTGCTCCAGAAGAATAGCGGAATCCTTCCTCAGTGGGTTTGGCCTGATGATGATCGGCATACGCACGCATATCCTGTTCGCGGGAATGCCCTGATAACGTTGGAACAATCACGTAATAACGATCGTTCTCAATGGTGTTAGGGCTATCGCTGCTTGTGATCATCTCTTCATGCAATTTCTCTCCCGGTCGTATGCCAATAACCGGCTTGTCACATTCTGGACCAATCGCGTCAGCCACATCCATGATTCTGTAAGAAGGGATTTTCGGCACAAAGATTTCCCCACCAATGGCGTGCTCTAATGCATACAGCACCATGTCCACTCCCTCTTGCAGCGTAATATTGAATCTCGTCATCTCCGGGTCGGTAATAGGAAGTATCCCACTCTCCCTCTTTTCGATAAAAAATGGAATGACCGACCCTCGAGACCCCATGACATTTCCATAGCGAACAACGCTAAACTGCAAATCACGATGGCCTTTCATATTATTGGCCGCAATGAAGAGTTTGTCAGAACAAAGCTTCGTCGCGCCGTATAAGTTCACTGGGGCTGCCGCTTTGTCTGTTGAAAGAGCAACCACACGTGAAACATCTGAATCAAGAATGGCCTCAATTAGATTCTGCGCTCCCCAAACATTGGTTTTGATACATTCAAAAGGATTATACTCCGCTGTCGGAACTTGTTTCAGAGCCGCCGCATGGATCACATAATCGATACCCTCAAGAGCGCGCTTGAGTCGCTCTCCGTCACGAACGTCTCCAATGAAATAGCGCATGCAAGGGTATTCTTGAGGCGAGAACTGTTGCGCCATCTCATACTGCTTGAGTTCGTCTCTCGAAAAAACTACTAGCCGTGCTATGTCCGGATAACGCTTCAATACTGCAGCCACAAATTCTTTGCCAAAAGAACCTGTTCCACCGGTAAGGAGGAGGGATTTATTATTAAGCATAATGAAATTGAATGTATGCTAACGAGTCTACGACCTTACAAAACCGACAACTGATATTAGTAAATTCTCCAAGAACCAGTAAGCCACCTTTGCCATCAATTGAGAAATTTCTCTGCAAACACTCATTGAGCCAAATGCTGAATCAATAAGGAAATGTTCGCATTAAACTACCCGTATTTCCAACAGTAGTCTCCTCCCATAATTTAATAAGATCCGTGGAGGTCTGAAGATCTGACAGGCCGTTTAACGCTCTATAACTAAAACTTGGTGGCAAGTCAATCAGATTATCAACTTCAGCAGAATGAAGCAATCTGTCATCGCTCTCGTAGATCATCGAATAATAAGGGTCGATACTAACCCATTTGAATCGGAACGGATTCCAGTAATCAATAAACTGATGAATTCCCATTCTCTCTCCATGAGGCGTCATATGCACTTGGCGAACTGGGATATGATAACATTGCTCCAATAATGCCGTTAGGCAAAGACTCGACTTTACACAATACGCCCCTCTTACAAGATCTCTAGATTGCGACATGTATTGCCTTAGCTTAGTGAAGCCGGCCGCCTGAGCCACTTGAACCAGATGAGTTCGTTCACGACGGGCCTCATCATCGTTTCGATTGTCAGCAAGCAATAGAGAGTTCACGTAGCGACATAGAGCTGCCACACTATCATCGAAGGATTGCTCATCGAACTTTAAAGCCAAAAGGTCGACTAAATAGTTCCCCAGCGCTGATTCAAACTCTAAAGAATCGTAAGCAACCTCTTTAATTTCAATGAATTTAAATCTCGCAAAACCGTTAATCCGAAGCGGAAAACCGGCGTTTACAAAAATTGAACCACTTTCACCAGAATTCACAATAAATGAGAGGACTGAATTGCCTTTCGATGCCCTAACAAAACGATGCCCAATTGTTGCTCCATCATTATCTGTGACCCAAACACCCGCGTGGTAATAATCGTTAACCGCAAAGGTCAATTCAGCGCTAACCTTGTAACTTGAATTAGATTTTACGTTTATCTCCTGCCACACATATCGAGGGACTGAAGCGTTTCCTGAAACCAATAATCCACTCTCTTTGTCATCAGTCTTTACATTAAGATTTGACTTAATGTTCTGCGGCAAAACCCAGTCAACCAGAACACCGCTGGCGGGCTCAAACGCGTCAAACGAATGATTACGCACCAAATTTGTACTCATTTTCTTCTCCGCCGCTACTCGTAGCAGCATTGAGTCGACGTCTGACAAGTCTTCCGAATGATAAGCGGCCCACTCATAGCCAGAAGGCGGCGGGGGCGCTGCTGTTGTTTTCGGATCGAGCCGAGATACACTGACATCGTCACCCAACACATCAACAACGCGGTATTTGATTCCATTCACTAAATATCCGTCCGGCTCTTCAATTCCACCTGCTCTCCTAAGAAAAAAATAATAAAATCCGCGCTCTCTTCCATCCCTAACGAATTTTACAATCTCATTTCTCTTTCGCCACCTCGACAGAGGATTAGATCCAAACACAAATTCATCAAAATTTGTAAATCCGTCTGCATCAGAATCGACCTCAGGCAACGCGTTGAGACCATATGCGCCAAAAAGACTTCTAGCATAGCGAGCGTAATGGCCGTCATTGTCCCGAATAACACATTTAGCATACCGCTGAACGGGCGAAATCATAGCGTTCGTGGAGTGTTTCAACTCCACTAAAAACGATTCCTTATCCAACTCCTCTAGCAGATCATCAACAATCTCTACTGACAGTCGTTTCCGCTCTTCTCCTGGAAGAAATCTCAATTCATAATTACGTAAGGGATGGTAGTCTTCATTAGGATACGAAGTATTCTTACAAGTCAGCACTTGAACGGAAATCTCTTGTTCCGCTGGCCTCGACAACTCAATTAGAAAGGAAGCATTCTTATGGATTCCCTCAATTACTTGCTGAGAATTCGAACGAATGGTGATTACATTTTCTGCCCCTAGCGATTGACAGGTTAAGAGCCACACGATTGCGATCTTATGATATCGAATCAGCTTTTTACTATTAAGCATCAGCATGGATTGTTTATGAGCAAATCATAGAAGAAACACGCATTTTTCGCAGAGATGCGCTTAAAAGCTAGCATTGATTTATCTGCGATTATTGTTCCTGTCCCTCATCTTGTCCATCAGGCGAAGCTTTTGGCTGAGAGTCCCTTCCTCCAGATAAATTATCAGCCCGTTTCAGCTTACTCTCTAGGTCGAATAGCCCTGCTCCCAAATAGGCCACGGTGACGGAAATAAATATCGCCACTATCGAAATAAGCAAAACCTCTCCAAACCGCGGCCTAAATCGCGGATTCGGATGCCGTCTCACCCAAAAAGCGATGATTGAGGCAGAAACAACCGCGCAGATCGAGAACAGGATGGTGAACGCCATGGCATCTTACTAACTTCATCGGGACTGCCCTGGCAACCTAGTTCTGCTCAGACAGCCTTCAGTCGGTGCTCCACTTGCAGCACGGCCTGTTCTTTCTCAGCTAATTCCAAGTCCGCTTCGACCATGATCTTGACGAGATCTTTGAACTTCACATTCGGTTCCCACCCAAGCTGCTTCTTCGCCTTGGCAGGGTCTCCTACGAGGAGTTCTACCTCTGCAGGCCGTTCGTATTTTTTGTCGTATTCGACGTACTTCTCCCAATCCAGATCAAGATTGCCAAAGGTTTCCTGCACAAATTCTTTTACTGAGTGGGTTTCACCCGTCGCCACCACGTAGTCATCGGGCTGATCTTGCTGGAGCATGATCCACATCATTTCGACGTATTCTTTCGCATAACCCCAGTCTCGTTTGGCATCGAGATTACCCAGATAGAGTTTATCCTGTAGCCCCACTTTGATTCTTGTTGCCGCGCGCGTGATCTTCCTTGTGACAAAGGTTTCTCCGCGTCTTGGTGATTCGTGATTGAATAAGATGCCGCTGCTTCCATGGAGACCGTAGGATTCGCGATAGTTTACGGTTAGCCAGTGTCCGTAGACTTTGGCACAGGCGTAGGGTGAGCGCGGCCAGAACGGGGTGGTTTCCGTTTGGGGCACTTCTTGAACTTTACCAAACATTTCAGAAGATGACGCTTGGTAGTAGCGAACTTTATCGATCAATCCCGTTTCCCTGATGGACTCTAACAATCGCTGGGTCCCTAGACCGGTGACATCTCCAGTGTACTCGGCCGTATCGAAGGAAACTCTAACATGACTTTGCGCACCTAGATTGTAGATCTCATCAGGTTGTAGCTCATGTAAGAGACGAGATAGCACTCCCGTATCGGTCAGATCTCCGTAATGAAGAAAGAGCTTGGTGGTATCAAAATGCGGATCAGTGTAGATATGATCGATTCGCTGGGTGTTAAAGGATGACGCTCGCCGGATGATTCCGTGAACTTCATAGCCTTTTTTTAAAAGTAATTCCGCAAGATAGGAACCATCTTGACCGGTGATGCCGGTTATTAGCGCGCGCTTCATGAGTTTGTGTTGTTGTTGTGATTTCCAGTTTCGTGCAATCTTAGTAGGCTTTAGGCACAACGGAGGTGCTCAGAAGAAAGTTCACTAAGATAGCTTTGATAGGTTTCGGAAAGCCCTTGTTTTAGAGATATTTTCGGCTTCCAACCAAGATTCTCAATCTGCGTGCTGGCCATGAGTTTCTTGGGCATCCCATCCGGCTTGCTTGGATCATAGGTGACGCGGCCTTTGTATTGGACCACTTCGGCAATGATTTCAGCCAATTGACCGATCGTGATATCTTCTCCGGCGCCAATATTCACCCAGTCGGGAGGGTCTTCTAATTTTAGCAAATGAAGACAACCGGCAGCGAGATCATCGACGTGAAGGAATTCGCGTCGAGGCGTTCCTGTTCCCCATATGGTTACCTCGGGCTTGGACTCGATTTTAGCCTCATGAAATCTCCGAATGAGCCCTGGAATCACGTGCGAATTATCGGGATGATAGTTGTCGCCCGGGCCGTAAAGATTGGTGGGCATGGCCGAATGATAGAGCACTTTGTACTGTCGCCGGTAGGCCTGACACATTTTTAATCCAGCTATTTTTGCAATCGCGTAAGGCTCGTTGGTGGGCTCTAACGGACCGGTCATCAGGCATTCCTCAACCATGGGCTGGGGAGCGTGTTTGGGATAAATGCAAGAACTCCCAAGAAATAAAAGCCTCGCGACATTTGCCTTGTACGCGCCGTGGATGACGTTCGACGCAACCGTTAGATTATCATAAATGAATTCGGCTGGATAAGTGGAATTGGCGTGAATGCCCCCTACTTTGGCTGCAGCCATGACGATGACTTCCGGCCGATGGTTTGAAAGATAACGATCAACGGCGGCTTGATCCGTCAGCTCCAGCTCGGCTCGCGATGGTTCGAGGAGATTACCATACCCTTGTTTGCTAAGTAAGCGCACCAAGGCGCTTCCCACCATGCCACGGGCACCGGCTACGAAGATCTTTGTGTTAGATTTCAAGGTCAATGTGACATCGCCACAGAAGTGGCTTCGGTTTTTTGAAATCGTACTTTATCGGCGTCGCCCACGTAGGGCCCTTGCTTGACCTCAATCATTTCGAGATCTTCAACCGCTTCGAAACCGTGGCCACCAGCGATGAGAAGAACGACGTCCCCTTGACCCAGGGTGCGGCTTTCGAGGAATTCACGCTCTTGGGAGTAGAAATCAACACGCAACTTCCCTTTGCGAATAAACAACGTCTCTTGGGTATCTTGAATTTCGCGACTTACGGCGTTGTGCACATGAGGGATGATTTCTTTCCCCTGAGGATGCTTCATGAACGCTAGCTGCATGGATTGGTCATTCTGGGTGCAGAAATGAATACCCGGCTCATCAAACGAACTTGGGATGATGATGGCGAGGGTTTCCCCTTCGTGAACAATGGTTTCCATGATAGAGACGCAAATTTTTCGTAAAAATAACGCTTTATTATGATTTTTACGAGACGGCAAGTTCTTTTGTGGAGAGCATCGCGTCGCATACTTGCCCAACTTCCTCAGAACTCAGGTAGGGATTCATGGGTAGGCTCAGACATTGGGAGGCGATTCTCTCGGTGACAGAGAAATCGCCCTCACAGTACCCTAAGTGTTTGAAAACCGGCTGGAGATGTAGGGGCACGGCGTAGTAACTGACCGAGGGGACGCCGGCGCTTGAGAGTGATTTACTCAACTCATCCCGCTCATCAGACAAGATGGTGTATTGCGCGTAAACGGACGTGTTGCCAACGGGCACTTGAGGAAGGGTCACGCCACTTGGTGCGAGCCTTAGACTGTAGGTCTGCGCGACGGCCTGACGCTTCTCGATCTCCTCATCGAAGATATCCAGCTTGGCGAGAACCACCGCTGCTTGCAGGGTGTCCAATCGGCCGTTCACCCCGAGGATCGGGTGATGATGTTTCTTAGCTTGACCATGAACTCTGATCTGCCGCATCCGCGCCGCTAGGTCATCGTCATCAGTAAATAACGCCCCTCCATCTCCATAACACCCGAGCGGCTTGGAAGGGAAGAAGGAGGTACTGCCAATAGTGGACAACGCACACGAGCGACAGCCATGATGGGTGGCTCCAAACGACTGGGCGGCGTCTTCGATGACCGGCAATTGATGACGTTCCGCGATCTCATTGATCGCGGTCATGTCCGCCGTCTGACCATAGATACCAACTGGCATGATGGCTTTGGTCTTGGGAGTGATCGCCGCTTCGACCAAGCTCGCATCCATGTTCCAAGTCACGGCATCGATATCGACAAAGACGGGCGTGGCGCCTATCAAAGCGATCATTTCTGCGGTGGAGATCCAGGTGTAGGGAACGGTGATCACCTCATCACCTGGACCGATGTCCAGGGCCATGAGCGCGATGAGCAGCGTATCCGTGCCACTGGCAGCGCCGATGCAGTGCTTAACGCCCACGTAATCGGCAAGGCGACACTCCAACTCTTCAACCTCTGGACCGAGCACATAGCGACCGTGATCCAATACAGATGCGATACCTTGGTCAATCTGACTTCGAATGCGCGCCTGCTGCGTTTTGAGGTCAATAAACTCCACGATCGACTTGAACATAAGCTGCCGCCCTTGGTCGATTACCTCTCATTTGAGATAAAACCAATCTGGTCGAGGAGCAGCTGTTTCTTCTGACACACATGTGTCTTCGAGCATTCGGGCACGGACGGCTCCCAACAAAGTTGGATGCTTCCGTTATGTGTTGAGGTGCCGGAGACGAGAACGTCCCTAGCTTAAATTATCGTGGCTTCGTTAGCCGTAGGCGACGCTGACGAGGTCAGCGGTCGATACCGTCGTCCGTTGTTGGTGTCCCATGATTTCCATGAGAATGCCAATGCGTTCTTTGGCGGGGTGATAGAATTGGACGATGGCCTTGAGCCCGCGGAAGGGGCCGTTGGCGATTTCGACTTCGTCGCCAGGCTCCATTCTGGGCTTGAGGGTTTTGATTTCTTCCGGACCCATTTCCGTTTTTAAAAAGTCGATATAGGTGGGCGCAATGGCTGGGCACTCATTGCCGAAACGCACGACTTTGGTGACGCCGTGGGCGTGGACGACGGCGCGGCTCTGTTCCTCATAATGGAATTTGGCGAACAAGTAGCTTGGAAACATGGCCTGCGAATAGAGGACTTTGCCCCGTTGAGTGGCTTTGTGATACCGGATGCGCGGGCAGAAGGTCTCAACATTTTCCAAGAGACGCAGGTGCGCGGCGGCAATGTGTTCACATTTGTTCTTTGTCCGAAGGACGTACCATGCGGTGCCGTCTGGAAAGTGGTTGGGAGGTGGGGAATCGTCTTTCACGTGATGGGGTCGAAGGGGGCTGAGGAAGGGACGTTATGCGAGAAGTTTCTGAAGCATGGGCAGGACCTTGCGAGACCGGTCTTGCCAGATTCTAAGCTTCTCAATGCGGTCAGTGTAAAACGTGCCGTGTTCGGGGTCGCTATCAGATACCATGCCTTGCAAGTGCCGAATGCGTTCAGAACCGCTCTCAAGGTGCGGCATCAATTCTTCCCGAATGAAGCCGCCGACGAGCTTCTTCAGCTCGGTCTCGGCGACGTAGAAATCCTTGCGCGTACCCGCCATGTAAATGGGTTTGACCGCGCCGAGTGATCGCAGAAACTTGAGGCCCTGGCTTGTAGAGCCTTTGCTGATTTGGAGCCGGGAAAGGATATCGTCAAAGGCCAGAGGATCCGGCGAAATGTAGAGCAGGCCGTAGATTTCTCCAATGGACTTGGGCAATCCGAGAATCCGTACGCCGCTTACGAAGAAATCAATCACACCAGTTTCCAACTCGCCTAAGGAGGCATTGGTGTCTACTGGTGATTGGATTTCCGGCATTTGCATGAAATTTTAAAAATTCTGAACTAATTGGCGCTGAGTTCAAGAATAAATGAACAGAATATTCCAAATAGACCACGATTCCGTCCGAACGTTCAACTCCAAAGCGCTTTCTTCTGCAGGTGTTGCGCTTGCAAGCCTGAGATTCGTTTGCGAATAGGGGGCGCCATGCCCGCAGAGGACTACCAACACACCCTAGCCAAGGCCAGTTCGCTGGCCGGGACCTCGCTGCATACGGGCAGCAAAGTGACCTTGACGCTGCGGCCGGCACCGGAACATCACGGATTGAAATTTCGCCGCACCGATCTGCCTGATGAGCCTTTCATTGATGCCGACGTGGCCAAGGTGAAGATGGTGGAACGCGCGACGACCCTGGCCGAGGGCAGTGTGAAGGTGCACACGGTGGAGCACGTGATCTCGGCACTAGTGGGAATGGGGGTCGACAACGCGATCATTGAGATGGACGCGAATGAACCGCCGATCGGCGACGGGAGTTCGGCACCTTTCGTGGAGTGCATCAAACAAGCCGGCCTTCAAAAACAGGAAGCGCTCCGTCAGGTGTATGAAATCCGGGAGCCCATCCATAAGGAATTTCCTAACGGATCCATCCTAACCATCGTGCCAGACAAGAAATTCCGCGTGTCCTGCACGCAAGTGGGACCTAACGGGCGCATGACGCAATACCTAAGCCTGGAGATCACTCCCGAGACCTATGAAAAGGAGATCTCCCGCGCGCGCACCTTCGTTTTTTATGAAGATGTGAAGCCGCTCATGGACAAAGGGTTGATCAAAGGCGGTAGTTTGGAGAATGCCGTGGTGATTCGTGATGACACGACCTTGAGCAAAGAACCGCTTCGTTACGAAGACGAGTTTGTTCGACACAAAATCCTCGATGTGATTGGCGATCTCGCGCTCTGCGGGAAACGCTTCATGGGCCACGTGATCGCGATTAAGCCCGGTCATGCCTCAAACACGGAGATGGCCAATCAGTTAGGATTACACTTTGCTCGACAAGCCGCCATGGTGACGCCGGTCTCGATTCCCACTGGCAAGGCCGTGCTCGACGTGAACGAAGTGATGCAGATCCTTCCTCACCGCTATCCCTTCCTCATGGTGGACCGGATCGTGGATTTCGAAGGGGAGAATAAGTGCACGGGTGTGAAATCGGTCACGATCAATGAGCCTTATTTTCAAGGGCATTTCCCCGGTCACCCCGTGATGCCGGGCGTCCTCCAAGTGGAAGGCATGGCGCAAGTCGCTAGCATTCTTATGCTCCGCCAAGAAGATAACCAGGGCAAGATCGGCTACTTCATGAGCGCGGATAAAGTGAAGTTCCGCAAACCAGTGTTTCCAGGCGACACACTTTTCATTGAGGCAGAGATTCTCAGGGTCCGCCGCAACATCGGTTCGGCTCAGGCACGTTGTGTGGTCAATGGCGAGACGGTGTCGGAAGCAGAGATGAAGTTCAGTCTCTTCGCCCCCTAACACATGGGAACTGACGTTCATCCAACGGCCGTCATCGATGCCGAGGCCGAGATCGGCACTGATGTTCGCATTGGCCCTTACTGTGTGATTGGAAAGAAAGTTCAGTTAGGCGATGGCTGCCATTTGAAGAGCCATGTGGTCATGGCCGGGCCCTGCACAATCGGTTCTAACAATACCTTCTACCCATTCGCCTCCATCGGCCAACAAACACAAGACCTCAAGTATCGCGAAGAACCCACTTACTTGGAGATCGGTGACGACAATACTTTCCGCGAGTGTGTGACCGTTCATCGCAGCACGGCACCGAATGGTCTGACCAAGATTGGGCATCACGGCAACTTCCTCGCCTACAGCCACGTCGCGCATGACTGCGTGGTGGGAGACCATGTGATTTCTTCTAACAATGGCACTCTCGCCGGGCACGTGATCGTCGAGGATCACGCGGTGATTGGTGGCCTCACGGCAATCCATCAATTCTGCCGCATTGGTCGGCACGCCATCACGGGTGGTTGCAGCAAGATCGTACAGGATGTGCCGCCCTACATGATTGCGGACGGAAATCCGGCCACCATTCGCGGCATCAACAAAGTGGGTTTGGAGAGGCGGGGATTCTCTGAGGAAGCGCTCCGCGCCTTGAGAGAGGCCTACAAGATCCTCTACCGCATGGACTTGAACACGCAGCAGGCCCTAGCGCAACTTGGAGAACTGGATCCTTCGAACAGCGCCGTCCAGGACCTCATCACTTTCGTATCTTCTAGCGAACGCGGAATCATCCGCTAATTTGCAGTTTAAATGTTAGCCTGCTTCCTAACCCAGGCGAGTCTCATGCCGGAAACAACGCTCGATTGGCAGAACGAGCCCCAAGGAGCGGCGCTTTTCAAGCGCCCCGTGCGTATCCGGCGGTTGAAAAGCGCCGCTCCTTGGGCTGCCTACAACCTGTTGGCGCTTAGTAATTTGGTTCGCATGTTCTTTCGACGAGAATCATCACCTCTGTGGGGACAGGCTAAGGGGCTTGGAAAAAAATAATCGTCCCAAAGCGCAACCATTCTGTTAGGAGCGGGTTTGAGTGCCTGTAGTCCTATGAGAAGAACCTGACTCTAACTCAATTCGTTTATGGAAGAACACTGCGCGTGATCTCACGGGCAGCGCGAAACGCAAGTTCATGGCGGGCGTCGTCGATGGCCTTGGCCGCGGCGGTCAACGGTGGGCTGAAGACTGTCTTGGCTGGAATAGGCAACTCATTCGCAAAGGCAAAGAGGAACTCGATTCCGGCATTGATTTCGTCGATCAGTTTCACAAACGAGGTAGAAAGAAGGCTGAAGAACATTATCCAGAATTACTGGAGGATATTCGCGCCGTTGCTGATCCCCATGCTCAGACTGATCCCAGTTTTCGCTCTACTCGCCTCTATGTCCGCATCACTGCTAAAGAAGTCCACCGGCGACTGGAAGAGCGCCCAGGGTATGACCTATCAAGTATGCCTTGCGTGAGAACCATCAACAGCAAACTCAATCTGCTCGAACTCCACCCTAGAAAAGTTGCCAAGACCAAGCCGATGAAGAAAGTGAAAGAAACCGACGCCATCTTTGATATGGTGCATGAGATCAATGCGGCGGCCGATAGCGATCCCAAGCAGTTGCGTATCTCCATGGACACCAAAGCGGCGGTAAAAATTGGCGAGTTTAGTCGTGGTGGCTATAGCCGAGGCGAGCGGAAGGCCCTTGATCACGACTTCAAAGCGAAAACAACCCTCGTGCCCTTTGGGGTTTATCAGCCCGAAACTGGCCAAACCGACCTATGGTTCTCAGAAAGTAAAGTGACAGCGGATTTTATGGTTGATCGTCTTGAAGAGCTGTGGCCGCGACTGCGTGCAGAGAATCCTGAAGTAGAGGTGCTAGTGATCAACGCCGACAATGGCCCCGAGAGCGATGGCCGTAGAACCCAATGGTTGAAGCGCCTGGCTGAATTCTCTACGGCTCATGATATAGTGATACAGCTAGCCTATTATCCACCCTATCATAGCAAGTATAATCCTATAGAACGAGTGTGGGGAGTGCTCGAAAACCATTGGAATGGAGAGCTACTGAGCACAGCGGAGAAAGCGCTGGGAATGGCCCGAAGCATGACATACAAAGGGTTGAATCCCGTCGTCACACTGGTCACCAAGACCTACCAGACCGGAGTGCGACTGACAAAGAAAGCGATGAAAGAATTCGCGCCCCAAATCAGTCGGATGGCTGGATTGGAGAAGTGGTTTCTAACAATATTCCCTGAGCCTGAAATGGGATGATTATTTATTTCCAAGCCCCTAAAGCCTGCATTCCAACCTTTCACTTCGAGACCGAATCGCTAACCTAGCCAAAGACCTGTGCAAGATCCTGGATTTGTTCGCCGGGCTTTCTCGGACATTGCTGACCGCTACGTGATCACTAATCACGTCTTGAGTCTTGGGATCGACGTCTTGTGGCGGCGCAAACTGGGACGCATGATTCAGGAACAAGCGCCCACCTCTCTGTTAGATGTGGGAACAGGAAGCGGCGATGTCGCCGCCGAAGCGAAGCGCCGCTTCCCTAATATCTTCCTTGTTGGCATCGATTTCTGCGCGCCGATGTTAGTGCATGCCCGAAAACGAGGCATCACCCATCTCGCCGTCGCCGACGGCATGCGGATGCCTTTTGAAAACAACACGTTCGAGGCCATCACCATCGCCTTCGGACTTCGCAACATGGCTTCTTGGCCGGAAGCTCTCAAAGAAATGGCGCGTGTGCTCAAGCCCAGCGGAACCCTCTACATCCTCGATTTCTCGCAACCAACCTGGCCACTCCTGCGCGGCCCCTACCTCTTCTACCTGCATCACATATTACCCAAGATCGCCGGGGTGATCACTGGCAAGCGTGAAGCCTTCGAGTACCTTTCAAGTTCGATCGACCGCTTCCCCTGCGGCCGAGAAATGATCGATCTGATTGAGTCTTCGGGTTTTGAATCCGGGACGCATCGATCTCTGTCAGGAGGCATCGCAGCGATCTACTCGGCGACCGCTTCCGCTTCAGCCTGAAGTTCTTCCAAGATCTCCAAGCGATCGCGGTAGTTCACCGACTCGATGGCGACCACGGCGTCACGTTCCACTTCTGCACGGCTCTCCAAACGCCGAAGATACTGCACGGCTAACTTGGGATAATGACAGGCAGCATGAAAAAAAAGTGTCTTCGCTTCTTCGAGATCCGCTCCCGGCGCTTGCTGGAAATAGAGATCGCCATAACGCAAGATCTCGTCCCGGCTCCGCTCGGGAATGGGCAAACTCTCATAGCCGACGCTTTCCAAGCCGTCACTTCTTGCCTCGAGAAACTCTTTCACATACGCCAAACCACGGTGCTGACGTGTCAATGTTATCCTTCCGTCATCTTGGAAAGTACTGAAGTCAACGGTCACCAGATCACCTGGAAGCGCTTCGTAAAACTCGGGCAAGACTTCCTTGTCCTTCGACAACGCCAGTTGAAGACCGGAAGTCTGAACGAAGGTGCCATCGGTCCGGATTTGGGGTTGTTGGTCCGGGCTGTGGGAAACGAGATCCAAACCCTCGTAGGCGCCCCAGCGAAAAGTGTTGTTGCCGAAGTAATCAATGCGGTGCCGCGGTTCATCGGGAGTCTGACAAGACACCCAGGCGACAACCGAGGCTAGCATTACTCTGGATAGTCGATGGTCCACCCTTCGCTCTCGTTAAAGATTTTATGCTTGGATGTACGACCGTCTGCCCAACGAATCGTCAGCTCATCCATTGAAGATGGCAGCTCAGGGAAGCCGAAGACTACTGACTTCGACGATTGCGAAAGGTAGCCTCCTCCAGCCTGGATCTCCGCAACTTGCACGCAATCCTCACCAGTCTTCCACATCAAACGTGCGCCAACGGCATTCTTTCCGCGCAGCCTCACCGAAAGATTGTGGGGAACTTGGCGCGGGGTCGTTTCATACGCTAACAAAGAGCCGTCATTCTGACTGATCAACCAATCGGGATTCCGGTCACGGTTCCAATCCATTCTGGCGACGGCCTTCGAGTCTCCCGGCACCACGATTGACTCCCGGAAGGGCTTGGCAGGCCGGAACGTACCATCGCCGTTGCCTAACAAAAGCTGGCTCTGCCCACTATCAAAACGCCCAGTCTCCGGTTGCGGATGAAAATTATTGTGCACAAGATACACATCTGGAAACCGATCTCCATTCACCTCCGTGACGTCGATACCGAATCCTTGGGAAATCTGGGCGATCCTGGGAAAGGGAATAAAGGTGAAACGCGCTTGGCCGTTATTGATAAAAGCGCCCGATTCGAGAGTGATCGCTGTTTTCTGAACGGCCTTCTCTAACGTGTCTCCATAGATCTCTGACAGTGTAGCGGAAGCAAACTGGTGGTAGCTTTTGAACTTCTCTGCCAACACAGGCATGGCGCGACTCGAACAGCTACGGCCGCGTTTCGGGTAAAGGATATCGGCTTCGTAGCCCGCCTCGATCAGCCGTTCAGAACCACTGCCATCCATGTCACCATAGTAGAGGTAGAGCGGGTGATCCGGCGAAGCTTTGTACTTGGTATTAAGCCCGAGATTCGTGGCCACGAAATCGATGTCTCCGTCACCATCAAGGTCCCGGCTCGCTAAGCCATTCCACCACCCAGGATGCGCTGCGAGGCCGGATGTCTCGGTGGCGTCCTGGAGTGTGCCGTGGTCATTCAGAAAACACTTCACCGGGCCCCAGTCTTGGCTAACCAATAAGTCAAGCCATCCGTCGGCGTTCACATCCGTCCAGAGTCCGCTCGTCACCATTCCCAATGCTAGAGTTTCCCCCTTGTCAGTGAAACGACCCTTCTCATTGACCAGCAACTGACTCGGCGATGACTTGGGATAACGACCGGGAAGGATACGTGAGCCAACAAACAAGTCGAGATCGCCGTCCCGGTCAAAATCCGCCGCGCAAACGCCACTGCCGGAATACCGTTTGTTAGGCAAATGCTCCGAAACATCGGCAAAGTCGCCCTTTCCGTCGTTGAGGTAAAGGCGATCCCCCAATACTTCGGCTCCCGGCTCACATTCCACCCCGCCCGATACCACGTAGAGATCACCGTCACCGTCTCCATCGGCGTCGAAGAGCAGCGCCCCCATGTCTTCTCGATCACGATGTATTTCGAAAGGCTTGGTGATGACCTGCATCGGATTCGTCATGATGACCAGTTGCCCCGGCTGACCCGCCGCTCCTCCGACGTAGAAGTCATCCACACCGTCGCCGTTGGCATCGCCCACAGCGATGCCGGGGCCTAACTGCGAATGTTTCATAGGCAAGAGAGGTTGCCTGGCATAATCATCAAACGGCTTTTCGCGGTGAGGTGCCGGCATCTTGGGAAACTGGACGCGTTTGAAGGCAACCTCGCCTGAGAGATCATCCATCAATTGTGCCTTATGCGTTTCCGGCTCCAGCGTTAGATGCTGATTCGCTTTCACATTCTCCAAAGTGGTGACACTCGCATGATATCCCCTCATCATTGGTCGAGGCCAATACACCGTCACTTTCTTCACGACCTCCTCTTGCCCCAAACCAAAGTGCAGAATCGGTTCGTTGGTAGACATGAAGCCACGCGCCAGCTGAAGCTGTTTCGATTGGATGCCGGATTCCGTTTCCACGAGTACTTCAGCACCGATCCCGTAGCGGTTCCCCTCAGGAGGGCGTAACGAAAGGACTAAGCGATTGCCGGCATTGATGTCATTCCGCAAGATCGAGACGGGATCATCGAAATTCATTACCACGAGATCAAGGTCGCCATCCCTATCCAAGTCACCATACGCTGCACCATAACTGGCGGCCAACTGATCAAGTCCCCACACTTCGTCTTGCTTCTTGAACTTCAGGTCTCCCAAATTCCGGAAAGCAAGATTCTTCTGGCGCAAGACGGGCGTGGACGCCCATTCATCGCTGCGCCATCGCGACGGGATCTTGGCCGCCAAATCGCTATTCATGAAGTCACGCGACATCCCATTGGTGATAAAGAGATCTTCCCAGCCATCGTTATCGAGATCAGCAAACTTGGGAGACCACGTCCAGTCCGAGGACGCGAGACCTGTTAAGAAGGCCGCTTCTTGGAAACGCACTCCCCCGGTATTGAGATAGACCGCGTTGCGCATCATCTGCCGTGGGTCGGATCGATTAAGAAACCAAACGTCTTTGTCCATATCGCCCATGGATACCTTCTGCTGATAATGGGTCGTGGCGGCCATGTCGGTAGCGATGAAATCCATGTGTCCGTCTCGATTAATGTCTGAGAAATCGCTACCCATGGAGAGCCAGGGAATGTGGGGCAGAGCCTGCCGGGTGATTTCTTTAAAAGCGCCGTTCTTCTGGTTTTGATAGAATCGATCGGGTCCTTTGTAGTCGTTGCTCACATAGAGATCTGGATAGCGGTCCCCATTGGCATCCCACCATGTCGCCGCCAAGCCGATGTCGTTTCCGGAGATGCCGGCCTCTCTGCTAACATTTGTAAACGTGCCGTCTCCGTTATTGCGAAAGAGGACGTCCTCACGCCCCGCCGTAATGAGCTCGATTCGGCCCTCACCTTTATCCATGATGGCAAAGAGATCGCGATATTCGGGCGTGATCACGGCCTGTCGTTTGCCGTTGATTTCCTCTGCCCTCACGATCTTGCGTTCGAAAGCTTCATTGGAGTTACGCGGAGGTTTGGCTTCTTCGCCTAACGGCATACGATGCGTCACCAAGTACCCGTCCAAGTCACCGTCCAAATCGTAGTCAGTAAATGCCATCATCACGCTGGGCCCGCGATAGTCTAATCCAAAGGTCACCGCCGCTTCTTCGAAAACTCCCTTGCCGTCGTTCTGATAGAGCAAGTTGGGACCATCAAAGACGCAGACATAGAGATCGAGATCACCATCGTTATCGATATCGACGAAGCTCGCGCCCGCCGACCACGCGCTGCCGCCAGCCACGCCAGCCCGCTCACTAACATCTTCAAATCTCCAGCCACCGAGATTGCGGTAAAGGCGATTTCCTTGGTTGTAGTTGGTAAAGAAGAGATCCGGCCATCCATCTGCATCGATGTCGCCGATGCACACGCCGCCCCCGGAGTATTGATCCGTCATGAGTGCGAAGGGAGCATCACGGGGAAACTCATGCTTGAGGTCCACGCCGGTGGACGCTGCGTCGAGCAGGGTAAATTTGCCGGTGGGAGCCGATGGCGGCTCGAGGGACGTGGAGCCGATGGCGGTCCCTAGCGTGAAAATCGTCAAAAAGGAGACAAATCGGGGTGTGATCATTCGACTCCGAACCGTATCAAAAGCGTTGTCGAGAAGAAAGTCAGTGTCCTTTCAACGATTACAATGGAAAACATAGTAATTAAGTCTTTGGAACAAATAATCCCGATTAAACAGATTTATAATAATTTCAATTGAAAGTCCTCACAGCCTAGCCAGGATCATCCCTTATGCTTCAATCTCAACGCCTTGCCAGTAGCACGGTCCTCGTCACAGGAGCCACCGGCTTTCTGGGTTCTCAGCTGGCGATCCGGTTGGCGCGAGATGAAGAAGCTCACGTTGCGGGCACCGGCCGTGATCTATCCAAGGTGGAGGAGATCTTTAAGAGCCTCACCATCAAGATGCAGCGCTTGGAGCTGCTTGACCATCAGGCCCTCTGGCAAGCGGTTCACGGACGGGAAACCATCTTCCACCTTGCGGGTTGGACGGGCGCTCTCAATGAAGCACCTCAAGCACATGCGCTCAACGTTGAGGCCACCGAGAAGCTCGTTGAGTTGAGTGCCATGGCCGGGGTGAAACGCATCGTCTTCGTCAGCTCCATCGCAGCATACGGTTACCCTGAAGATGGTGTCATCAGTGAATCTCATCCGGTTGACACGGAGCAAGACGACCCTTACGGACGCACCAAGGCTCTAGCAGAAAAACGAGGTTTTGCCGCGGCGAAAAAGAATGGTGTGGAATTCGCGGTGGTGCGGCCCGGGATGATCTACGGTCCGCACTCGACGACGTGGACGCTCACCCCTTTACGCAAGGTTAAGAATGGCAATCCCGTACTGTTTGGCGATGGATTGGGCCATGCCTGCCCCGTCTATATCGAAAACGTGATCGATGCCCTAATCCTAGCAGCTACCCATCCTCATGCACCGGGAGAAGCCTTCAATATATGCGATGAAACGATCACCATGGGCGATTTCTTTGGTTACTATGGCAGGATGTGCGGGAGTTCGCCCCGCCTTCATCCCAGTTGGGCCGGACGTATGTTGAGACCGCTTAACAAGTGGCTAGATCTCGGCCTCCCTGTCAGCGAAGAACGCATGCGTTTCTTCTCCCTTAAGAGCCGCTACACCACGGAGAAGATGCGCGATAAACTGGGCTACTCCCCTAGCATCTCCATTAATGAAGGCATGCAAAGAACCGAGGCCTGGCTTCGTGAAAGTGGTCATCTAGCGGAGCCAGTCGGATAACGGAGTATCCGAAGCCACTGCATCCCTCAGGATCGGTAGGCAGGATCGTTTTTCTTCAATCGTACTCCTGAGTGGGCGCGCCGCCTGACAAAACGCCATCAAAAGGACATTGCTTATAAAAAGAAAAACGCCATCAAAAAAAACGCCATCAAAAGGACATTGCTTATAAAAAGAAAGAGGTTGCCGCGGTTGATGGGAGTCACCTGGGGTGTCCTAAGGCGCTATTCCTCTTTCTTGGAACCTTTGCGGCGGATCAGCGTGATGCGCTTGAGCTTGGCGGAATCACTGGGGCTCCAGGTCTGGATCATGGGATCTTCCACGAAGGCGTTGTGCACCAATCGCCGGTGGTAGGAATTCATGGGCCAGAGTTTCACCGAACGGCCCGTGCGGCGCACTTTGTCAGCAAGACCCTGGATGCGTTGGATCATGGCGTCCTCCTGCATCGACCGCCAGTGCTCGATGTCCACACGGATGCGTTTGGTTTTGGGAAAGTGTTTGTGTAAGACGCGGTTCACCAAGTACTCGATATCTTCCAATCGCGAGCCGCGCTTGCCGATGAGGGTCTCGCCTTCCTCGGTGAAAATCTGAAGACCGGCACCACGATCACCTCCGCTCTTCTCAACCTGCACCACGAAACCGAGGTAACCCAGCATAGTGTCCAGGATTTCCTTCCCTTTGTCTAACACTTCATTCTGATCACTCATGGCCTTATGTCTGGTTTCGTTAGAGAATCGAGTCAGCCGCCTGTGCGCGGCGCCCTTTTCTTGGGCTTCTTTGGTTTCTGACCGGGCGAGGGCGGGCGCTTAAGATCTTCCAGCGAGATCCGCTGACGCGGAGGACGCTTCTTCAGCTCCGGCTCGGGCCGCCGGTTCATCAACCATGTCTGACCAATACTAAAAATGTTCTGGCCCGTCCAGTAAAGCGCCAAGGCCGAAGCGAAGTTGTAGCAGATGAAAAGGAAGATGATGGGCATGAACATG
Organism: Verrucomicrobiales bacterium; assembly: GCA_965224685.1. Lineage (GTDB taxonomy): Bacteria > Verrucomicrobiota > Verrucomicrobiia > Verrucomicrobiales > DEV007 > CBDDAB01. Next base: position 1,144,941 of record CBDDAB010000016.1, read on the forward strand.
AAGATGCGTTGCTGCATCTTGTCACCCGCTTTGGGACCGATCTGCATCTGCAGGATCATGGTGGCCGCCATGAGCAACGGCATGAGATTGATCGATGAGATGCCAAAGAGGGAGAAATTTTGAAAATGATAGATTGCATCCGGCATGGAGAGATCTTTCACCCAGAGAAAGTCCTGGTGCCGCAACTCCACCGCCGATTGGAGCATCTTGTAAAAGCCGAGAAAGATCGGCAACTGCAAGAAGATGGGGAAACAGCCGCCTAACGGATTCACGCCATAGTCCCGGTAGAGCTTCATCGTCTCCTGCTGCATCTTCTGCGGATCATCAGAGTGCTTCTCCTTCAGTTCCTGCATCATGGGCGCCAATTTCGCCATACGCTTCATGGTGCGGGTCGACTTGGCATGCAGGGGCCAAATGAGCAGCCGGATCAAACACGTGATAATGAGAATGGCCACGCCCCAGTTGTGGACGAAGGATTGCAACCACACCATAAGCTTGAGCAGCGTGGAACTGATCAAGGGAATGAGTCCAAACATGCCGCCAAAGATGGGCATGTCATCATAGTGCATGACGCCTTTCAATCCGTGCCCGATGGCCTCCAGCCGCTTCAATTCACGGGGTCCCGTGTAAACTTGGAACTGGTACTTGTTCGCCCCACCCGGATCTAACAGAATCTCCGGAAAAGCCACCGCCCCATACAATGCGTAAAACTTGTCCGGTTTGGCATCCGGCGCATCCGCGAGTGTGACCGGTGTCCGGCGCATCCACACACGGCGCGATTCTTCTTCCTGCGGAATGACCAGACTAGCAAAGAACTGATTACAAGGCCCGGCCCAACGCAAGCCATCCACTTGCTCCTCAATCACATTGCGGGGTGCCTTCTTGAAAATGAATCCCCCACCCTTGAAATCCTGCACTGTTTCTTTGTGCGTCTCACCATCATCCCAGTTGAAGGCAAGATAGAGCGACATCTCTTTCTCGTGCAGATAAGAGAGCGCGCCGGTATGAAAGTAATAGTCACTACTCTCGTGACGCACATCACTGACATTTTTCAATTCAACCTCGACGTCTAACAAATACGGATCGCTACTCTGCGTGAACGTCTTGGTGATCTGAATCTTGGTCAGTGGATTCACCCCCGTGAAAACGATCTTGCCGTCCTCCGGCTTACTCACGTCGTAGGTGATCGGCGCATCGGCAATGCGATCCCGCCGCGCGATCGCTCCAATGGGCGCCAGACCGTCTTGATTGATCACGATCGGCCCTTCCTTCTTCAGTCCCAGATGATTGGGTAAAATCACGTTTTCAATCCCGCCGCCGTGATGCGTGAATTGGAAAACCGCCTCGTCACTCTCCAATCGCATCTCCTCAAGAGGCATGTTAGGCTCCGGAACCGGCGCGGGTTCGGCCGGTTTCACAACGGTTTCAGCGCCATTCGTCTCCTCTGGACCTCCCTCTGCATCGTTAGATTGTGATTCCGTCGCTTCCGCAGCGGCCTTGTCACGTTGCTGCTTCTGAGCCTCCGCAGCGCGTTTCGCCGTGTCGTTAAAAAGATAAACGAGGGCAATGGTGCAGAGTAGAACGACGATCCAACCAGTTCTATCCATAATACGTGTGCTAGTGTCGTGAAAATTTGTTAGAAGAGGAGGACTCGCGACGCGCAGGTACTGGGTCCAGACCGCTGCCGCCCCAGGGATGACACCGCACCAACCGCCGGACGGTTAGCCAAAGCCCACGCAGACAGCCGTGGGTGTCCACAGCTTCCACACAATAATGCGAACACGTGGGATGAAAGCGGCAGGTCGGCGCCTTGGGATCGCCGGTTGCCATCCATTTAAGCAGGGGCGAAAGGCCTAACTGATACGCGGCCAGGAACTTCTTGATAAGCCACCGCATCATGCCATCTCTTGGGTTAGGATTCCTAACTTTAGCGCGATCCGTTCCCAGTCCCGCGCCAACGCTTGAAAACTCGCCTCCGCCGCACAGTAGCGTGCGATGATCACGACCATCACACCCGGCACGAATCGCAAAGCCGAGGCATCGGCCAAGGCCCGCAAGCGCCGGCGCACACGATTCCGCACCACCGCACCGCCGACTTTCTTCGAGGTGATGAAACCAACGCGATAGCCCTCACCGCCATCCTGTAACGTTGCCACTACGAGATAGCGGCCCGCTCGGGAACGTCCCTCATTCCGCAGCCGTGCGAATTCCTGGCTGCGATTCATGCGGTGGCACCGTTTCATGGCAGGGGATCTCGACGCCTTGCCGCTCCCGCGCCATCAGTTAAGCGATCAACCGGGCCCCAAAGCAGCAGGGACCTCACTCAACCGCCGTGCTGGTTGGTATGACGTTTATAATGTTTCTCCGCGCCTTTCGGAATCAAGCGCTTGCGCCCCTTCTGACGGCGCCGCTTGATGATGTCGCGTCCGGCCTTGGTGCTCATCCGCGCACGAAATCCGTGCTGGCGTTTACGCGATCTCTTGGATGGCTGAAAGGTTCTCTTCATGGTCTTGGAAAGCTTGAAAAATAAGGGTCGGAACGCCGGAAAACCCGGAGGCCGATTGGAAGGGAAGCGCATGCTAGCGATGCGCTATGCCTTGTCAAATGGGAACATGCCGCCTTCCTGGTCAACGCCCGACGGGTGCTCTCCCGCGGATCATCGCATCCCTCCGCGGGAGAGTCCGGGCCCGTCGACCGGCCGGAGCTTTTCCTGTGGCCTCCGGTCGATCTCATCCAAGAGTTGCATGGCCTTCCCACTGATGTCGAAGCAGTCGTCCATGCGAGAAATCAAACGGCATTCTAACAGATGCGCACAGACGGGACTCCCGATTCGGTAGAGGCAATGCGTCGGCTGATATCATGATTCTTCAAAAATGCGATTCACCTCCTTCGTGGAAGGAATCTGGAAATGGTTTCAGCTTTTTCGAAAGAAATGGCGCCGTACGGTTCCGCACATGGGGTTTGGGCTACAGTGCCTCTCAGCTAGACCAAGACCTCCCGGAGTGAGCAGAGGCGTTTTCCGTTAGCCGTTGGTTTCAAATCCGCCACGGCCACCTCGACGGCGAATCGCGAACTCGTTTGTTACGCGGAACAAGCAAGCACCGGCACTTTCCGCCTCCCGATCGTACGATCCAATGCCACCGGCCGACTCGCCTTCACGGTCGAGGCCGCAACAATAGCCACGGCCCTCTCAGATACACGATTCGAAGGTACGGATTGGACCCCATTGGTGGGGAATGGACGATGCCCAGGGGCTTCAACTCTATCATAATGGTGTCTCGCAAACAGACCAAGCAGCCGTTTTTGGAGCGACTTCTAACATAGCTCGCAATCTGGCCTTCAATCGCGTTGGGAGCGATGCCGGTCGACTTGAGAGGTCCGCCTTCACGATCACCCACTCTCGGCGCAAGGTGTTCAAACACTCTTTGCCCCCGGGCGTCAAGCCGGCCTGGGGGTGACTAAACGTGGTGGTCAATACGTAGAGGAACTGGTGACAGTTCCTTCGCGGCAGCGGAGTGCCAGGCCCGGAACTCTCACGAGTTCCGCTACGAAAAGTGCCCACCACTTTTAGTCACCCCCAGCCGGCCTTCCAGAGCTAGACGCCGACGGAGCTAGCCTCTACCATCAGTCTCATGCTGGACGATACCGATCCCCATCAGGTCACGCGCCTACTGAGCGAGATTGCAGATGGCAACGCCTCAGCGCGCGATGAACTCGTTAGAGCCGTTTATGATCAGTTACGCAAGATCGCCCAGGTACGCATGGCCGCGGAGCGTTCAGGACACACACTGCAGGCCACCGCTCTCGTGCACGAGGCTTACCTTCGCTTGATGCCTAACATTGCAACGCGAGATTTCAAAAACCACTACGATTTCTACGGCGCGGCTGCGGAAGCCATGCGACGCATTCTCATCGAACATGCGCGCAAACGTCAGACGGCGAAGCGTGGGGGCCACCTCGAGAAAGTCACCATTAGCAATGTGGCAGAACTTGCCGACACGGGTGATCCCGAGACGGTCATCGCCCTGAACGACGCCTTTGTGAGCCTCGCCAAGGCGCACGCCGAATTAGCTGAAGTCGTGCGGTTGCGTTTCTTTGCCGGCCTAAGCCTGGAGGAAACAGCCGAAGCACTGGGAATTTCAGTTCCTACGGTGCAGAGGCGGTGGCGGCTGGCGCGCACGCTTCTCTTTGAGGCGCTTGAGAAAAATCCTCGGCCTGTTGGCTGATCAACCTGAGGCCCCAAATGCGCTGTTGGTGGTGTTCATGAACGAAGATCCCGAATTCATGCGACGCCTTGGCGAGATCCTGGATCGAGCCATTGATCTTCCCGCGCCTGCACGCGCCGCCTTTCTGGAGCATGCCTGCGACGGGGATCAGGAAATGCGCGAGCGCGTTGACGAATTGTTAGCCTTAGACGCGCAACGCGAGGGATTCATGGATGATCCCACTATAGAAAAGCAGCCCGCCGAATCAGATGCAGGCGCCTTGCACGGGGTGTGCTTTGGCCCTTACAAAGTGCTTGAGAAAATCGGCGAGGGTGGCTACGGCGAAGTCTACCTGGCGGAACAACGTGAACCCGTCACTCGACGCGTGGCGCTCAAGATCATCAAGCCGGGCATGGATACCAAGCAGGTGATCGCCCGCTTTGAGAGCGAGCGCCAAGCGTTGGCCATGATGGAGCATGCGAATATTGCGCGTGTGTTAGATGCCGGCGCCACCACAAATGGCAGGCCCTATTTCATCATGGAACTGGTGCGCGGTGTGCCCATCACCGACTTCTGCAACGAAGCGCATTGGGGCATCGAGGCACGTTTGCAACTCTTCCTAGACGTTTGCACCGCCGTCCAACATGCGCACCAGAAAGGGATCATTCATCGGGATCTGAAGCCTAGCAACATTCTCGTGACCATGGACGGTGACCAACCCGTGCCGAAGATCATTGACTTTGGCATTGCTAAGGCCACGGGGCAGAAACTGACAGAGCACACGGTGTTCACCCAGTTTCACCAGTTCATCGGCACCCCGGCATATATGAGCCCTGAACAGGCGCAGTTTTCTAACCAGGATGTCGACACACGTGCGGACATCTACGCCTTGGGCGTGCTGCTTTACGAGTTACTCACGGGACACACACCACACGACACCCAAGAACTCCTAACCAAAGGACAAGAAGCCGTCTTCCGCGCCATTCGCGAAGACGATCCCGTCAAGCCGTCGACACGTCTAACGGAAGCACGCAAACGAGAGCGCCATCGCGTGGCCCATCACCTTTCTCATTCGGAGATACCCAGAGAACTCGATTGGGTGGTAATGAAAGCGCTAGAAAAGGACCGAAAACGCCGCTACGAGACCGCCATCGCCTTCGCCTCCGATGTACGGCATTTCTTGCGAGGAGAAGCTGTGGAGGCCGCGCCGCCCAGCCGGATGTATCGGTTAGGGAAACTCGCCCGCCGACACCGCACCGTTGCGTTTGCCGCGGCCGGCATCCTCTCTGCACTGGTGTTAGGCCTCAGCTTCGCCTGGATGGCGTATCGGGAGGAACGAGCGGCACGCCTTATCTCCGCGAAGGCCCTTTATGCCTCTGATATGAAAGTCGCGCAGACGGCATTGGAACTCGGTGACTTCGAGTTGGTGCGAACGAAATTGGAGGCCCACATTCCTGAGGGAGATGAAGAAGATCTTCGCGGGTGGATATGGCGTTACCTCTTTGGCAAGGCTCATCCCGGGGGGAGGATGTCCAGCCGAATCCCGTCTGTGAAGGCGATTGCCGTTTCGCCTTCCGGTGACGTCGCGGTGGCAGGATGGCGGGCCGATGAACGCCCAATCGAACAGCTTCATGGCAACACGTTGGAACTAGAATCCTTGTTAGGTCATAGTCTGGTCAACGCCCGAAGCATGGCCTTCTCGCCCGACGGCAGGCACTTGACGGTGGAACAACCCACGGCCATCTCGATCCTGGATATTGAAAACAAATTAGAGCGCATCGTTCAACGTGCGGGTGCTTCCCCTCTGCGACCCACACCTGATGGGCGACATCTCGTCGGCCTTCTGCAAAGGCAAGACCAAACAAAGCCCATTATGCGGGTTGCCAGCTACCGGATCGACCAAGAGGCGCCACTAACCCTATCCGATCGTCACTACGTTCTAGCGGATCGCTATGGTTGGTATCGCGAATTTCGCATTTCGCCAGATGGCGGTAATGTCACCGTGTGCACAGCGAACCGCATGGTCCATGTGCTATCCCTTCCGGATCTGGAGGGCCTTCAATCCATCGCCGTCACCGGCATGGTATCCGCCGTTGCGTGGTCTCCAGATGCACGGTGGTTGGCCACAGGCTACACAGACTCGCATGCTGTGGATCTTTGGGATGTTGCCGAAGGGGTACGGGCAAAGCGTCTTGAGAGTTTTCTCACCACCCCCTGTCATGATCTCAAGTTTTCCCCTAACGGTGCCTTTCTGGCAGGCATTGATACCGCCGGCTTTCTTCACCTTAGGGAGCTGGAAATGGATCACTCCCGTACCATTCACACCGGCTTCCAAGTCAAACAGGTAGCCTTTTATCCTAACAACGAGGCGCTGATTGCCGCCGGCGTCAAGAAAGTCGCACGGTTTGCAGTAGCCGCGGTGAAGCCCTCGGCTTTGGAAATAGACGCCCTTCAACACCGTTTCTGGAATCTTGATTATTCAACGGATGGATCACTTCTCGCAGCCGCTAGCGCCGATGGCATCGTTCGGCTCTACGATGCGAAGACTCACGATTTGGTGAAAGAATTGGGTGAAGGAAATATGAAGGGAAGGCTGCATTTAAAGCCGACAGACTCCAATGTGTGTTTCACCCGTGATGGCCGCCGTGTGTTTGCCGACACCGGAGAGAGCACTGCCACCCTTTTTGATGTCATCAGCGGGGAGCCACTCACTCAGTTTTCGCTCTCCAAAGAGCGAACACTCCAGGATATCAGTATGTCAGCCGATGGAGAATGGCTAGGCATTGCCGGCGATAGACTGCTTGCCATCAAAAGACCGGAGGACGTGCGGCCCGCGTGGGCTCGGGACCGCGACATTTTTCGCGCTAGTAATTTGGGGGCACAACCTTCGGCACTTTTAATAACATTTTCGCCCGATCCAGGCAGCCCGTTTGTCGCTATTGGCGCGGAAAAGAAGATCGTAGTGCGGCGTATTGGAAGTTGGGAAAGAATGTCCGGGGCGAGTCTGACACCGTTGCAATCACTCGATTTCTCTCCGGATGGAACCGTGCTGGGAGCCGGCGGGATTGATCGCGCGAGACTCTATCATGTACCTGCCCTAACTGTAATCGATGAGGTTGGAGGAAGCGGAGGCGCCGTCTCTAACATCAGTTTCACTGACAACAGTCAAACGGTCGCCGTCGCCTATCAGAATGGTCACGTGCAGATATATAGCCGTCGCGTGCAGGCAGAGACGGGACGATTGAGTGAGGACTCACAGGTGGTCTGTGCCCGCTTCTCTCCTGATGGAAATGAACTCGCCATAGCAACCTTGGGCGCTGGCGTACGCTTCTTTCGAGCGCCTAGCATGCAGGAAGTTCTTGCCATTCAAGAGCAGGAAAAGGCCGCCAGGGAAGTGTCTCAACGTCTCAGTGATGAGGCGAAGGAGACCGCTCGAAGGGAGCGGCAACAGCGCTACGCCAGCGATCCCGGTGCCATCAAGGAATGGCTCTGGCTCGGTGCGATCCCGTACTCACCCAACACGGAAGCACCCGAAGCGAAAGCCGCTTTGGATGCCTCTCAGATAGCAGACGAATCGGCGATGAAGCCAAGGGAAGGCGAGACGGTGACGATCGATGGCAGACGCTTCACCTGGCAGCCGTTGAGACCGGACGACTATTTTCTCGATTTTCAAAAGTTGTTTCCACCTGCCGATCTTCGAAAGTCTCGATTCATCTACGCCTGCTGTTATGTCAGGGCCGAACGTGCGATGAATGATCTGCACATACGCACCGGGAGTGATGACCTGGCCAAGATCTACCTAAACGGCGCCGAGATTTTCAAAAATGACAGAGGTTGGATCGGCCGGGATTTGGATGTGGTCAAGGGTGTGTCACTCCGTGAGGGGGTCAATACGCTGATCTTCAAAATCGTGAATAGTTCCGGCGTGGGAAACGGCTCCCTACGCTTCACCACGGCGGACGGCGGGCCGGTAGACGGGATCTCCGTCAGTTTGGAGCCGTGACGCTCTGGGTACTGGAGTGAGGCGGCCCTCTGCCACTTTCGCCAATTGCCCCCAAAAGCAGCAAAGGACTGCTGACTCCACACGATATTTCAACTTTCGTGATCAATCGCTGAATCGCTTCGCGCTGTTGGATCAAAAGGCAGCCATCGCTGCCGGTAAAAACCCTTACAAACCCTAGTTCAACAGTGAAACCCTTGGATTATCTTACATTAGCGGGCCTTGTGCTCATACTTCCGATCGCTGCACAAGCGGGCGAAGTGGCACTCTACAACAACACTCATCTTCCTCCGGATCCGCCGCCGTTTGCCCCTCCCAATGCGCCCCCACCATTTGCAGATGCCAGTACCACGCACATGGCCATTCAGTTTTACACAGCCGATACTGACAATGTGACGACCGCCGCCGTAACCATGAAGCGGACCGGCTCGCCGGGCGGGCAACTCCATTTCGAAATATGGGATACTGGTGAGGATGGCTTTCCAGGGCAAAGTGTGGGGACGCTCAATTCATTAGATACGAATAGTCTTCCTGAAGAGCTCGAACTCGTCACCGTACGCGGCGCGGTGAACGGGCTTTCAATGAGGACACGTTACTACCTCGTGATCCGCAACGTGGGCACGACGATCACAGGAGGTAGTCAGACTTTTCACACCGCACCGCTCTTTGCCGGGGGACATACGAACGCCGGCCCAGGTGTGCCGGATACTCCAGAGGGCGGCCCACTACAGCAAGCGCTCTCCAGAGACAACGACGATTGGCTAACCATTTCAGAGGCCCTTGGAGGCGCGCCTCCAGGTTGGCTCCATGCCCGAATCGGAGGCAAACCTTCCAACGAGGCCGCGCTCTATGACAACACCCATCTTCCAGCCGATCCGCCTCCTTTCGTGCCACCTAATGCACCACCGCCGTTTGCCGATGCCAACACCACGCACACCGCCATCCAGTTTGATACCGGTCCTTACGACAACGTTTCCTCCGCATCAATCACCTTGAAACGCACGGGACTTCCCGGAGGTGCGCTGCATTTTGAGATTTGGAGCGCCGATGAGGATGGCTATCCAGAGAGTTCAGTGGGAACGTTAGGCACTGTGCCCTTGAACGGCTTGCCTGTTAGCTTGGGTTTGGTGGATGTGCAAGGGTCGGTGCCCGGACTGCAACCGAACACGCGTTATTATCTAATGCTTCACAACGTAGGCACCGACGTCACCGGCCCAGATCAGACCTTTCACATCGCCCCGCTGTTTCCTGGCAATCACGCTAACGCCGGTCCAGGCACACCATTACCGGCCGATGGGAAGCCCTTAATGGAATCACTTTATAGGGAAAACGGCAACGGCGAATGGAAAACCCTCACATCCGCCCTAGGAGCGCCTCCCGGCGCTTGGCAACATGGCTGCATTGCCGCAGCAATATCTAACAATCCCCCCATCAACTATGATGACGCTGTTTTGCAGGACAAGCCCATTTCCTTTTGGCGCTTGAACGAAATGCCAGGATCTGAGAAGGCGGAAGACCAAGGCTCGGTGGCAACAGAGGGAACTTATAAAGGCATCGGCCTCGGGAAACCAAGTGCGACTCCAGCATTGGGAACGGCGGGCGAATGGGTGCGCCACCCGGGGAACTCTCACATTGACTTCGGTAGATTCAATGTGGGTTCGATGTCACAATTGGCAAACATTGGAGAACCAGCAGATGCCGACGGGAAATTCACCTCACTCGAGTTCTGGATCAAGACTCCGGCTGTCGGAAACCACATCCACTACTGGCGCACCCAAACGCTCTTCGGCAATGATGCCGGAAGGGGAGGCGATGTCCGTTGGGCGATCCTAACGCCATTTGGCCAATTAGGATTGGATATCCTGGGTTCGTCATTTCAACGTCACCTTCACTTGTCTGAAGCGGTCGTGAGCGACGACTCCTGGCATCACATCGTCATCACCTACGACTGGGGCCAAGGCATTTCTAACATCTACATTGACGGGGCATTGGACTCGACGCTGCAAACAACAGGAGGTTCCAATCAAGGCTCGGATGCCGGCATCCGTTATCTCGGTTGGGACTCCAGCGGCGAGCACAACCCTCACGACACCTCCATTCCCGTTCTAAGCCAGTTCGCCGGACTCCTCGATGAAGTGGCCATCTACGATCATGAACTCAACGCCGATCGGGTTCGCGCGCACTTTGAGGCCGCGCACCAGAGTGAAGACCCCAGCATCCATCTGACGCTTGGACATAGCGCGAATGGCAGGATAGAAGCGACGCCAAGAAGAGAAACCTATTCGCCCGGCAGCCATGTCACCTTGCATGCAAAGCCCAACTTCGGCTTTGCCTTTGCAGGATGGGCTGTAAACGGTCAATCTTTTCGGGGGAATCCCCTAACGATTGTCATCAATCACGATACCGGGGTGAGCGCCAGTTTCGTACCCATACCGGACGCATCCCTCTATGATAACACGTCCCTCTTGCCCGGATTCGCCATGCCGCAATTTCCGGATAGAAATGCCGTGGCGCAAGCATTCATGACCAACGACACCGGAGAGGTGCGCGCGGTCTCTGTCAGTTTGGCGCGGGCCAATTCCATTCAGGGAACGCTTTCGGCGCAGATCTGGACAAGTGGCGAAGACGGCCTCCCGGAGGCGATGCGCGGCACGGTGGGAGAAATCGATGTCAAGGAACTTCCAACCTTCGCACAGTTGGTGACCGTTCAAGGATCTGTCACGGACTTAGAGCCTAACACACGTCATTTCCTCGTCCTTGCCCAATCGGATGACATGGTGATTTCCGATGAGCCGCGATTCCTTCGCGATACGTTCTACTACCGTATCCGAACCGGAGCTTCGGGCACGCCTTGGATGGAAGGTGATGCTGATAACGACGTCTTGCTGCGAAACGTCAACGGAACCTGGAGCCGGTTGTACGAAGAGTTTCAAACCAATGCGCCGGAACTAACGGATACACCTGTTTATGTCTACGCCAAGATTGTCAGTCCGGTTCCGACGACGATCCGCTTGGATGCCTTGCTCGTCCCGAGTGATCACGGCTCTGTTTCGATTGATCCGATGAGGGAAGCTTACACGCTCGGCGCCGAAGTCACGGTGACCGCGACACCAGTGGAAGGCTATGCGTTTGCGCAGTGGCTTTACGGAGACGAGGAAATCACGAACAATCCCGCAACGGTTACCGTTCGAAGCCATGCCACCCTCACGCCGGTGTTCGCCGAGATTGACGTGCCGCAGCCCCTCAACATCGACATTGCTTCCGCCGTGGCCATTGGCTGGGATTCGCAAACCGGCAAAGTCTATCAGATCTATGCCTCGAAGGATCTAGAGAACTGGGACCTCACCGAGGATAACATCCAAGGCACCGGCCAGCGCCTCACACATTCATTCATACGCGCGGATACAAAGGTATTCTATCGCGTGGAAGAACGAAGGTGAAGGCTATCACAACCCAACGAGCGTCTTCCTCACGTCACCGTTTCTCTGGCGCAAGACGCTCGTTACGACCGATGAATGAGCTTGCCTTCCTTCAACACTCATCGGAAGTGGGAGCGTGGCCAAGAAACGCTCTCTTTGGAAACGCTTTCGTTTTCGTCTTGAAGTCATCGCCGCAAAAGCGGCCGTGACCTTCGTGCCGAAGTTGTCGAGAAAAGCGATGTTAGGATTGGCGCGTGGATTGAGTCGCTTGGCGTATCATGTGGATCGTAGGGGACGGGCGATTGCTGAAACGAATCTGCGCCGTGTTTTCCCTGACATGCCAGTCAAGGAGCGCCGCAACCTCACGCGAGCTTGTTATCGCCATCAAGCGGTGAGTGTGCTCGATCTGATGTGGGCACCACGGAACCTCTCCGCGGTAACGTCAGCGCGATACGTGCGCTATGAGTATGAAGACGAAGCGGATTTCCTACGCGTGGAGAAAGGGGCGACGATCTGGGTCACGCCGCATTATGGCACGTTTGAATGGCTCTCCATCGAATGGGCGCTGACGCGGACGAAACCCACCATTGTGGCGGAGGATTTTAAGAATCCGGCACTCACTAAGATTTTCACCAAGCTGCGCCAATATTCGGGCATCACCATCATCCCTCAGGAGCGCGCCATGGTGCGTCTGCTAAAGCACGTGAAGCGAGGCGGGCAGACGGCTTTCCTAACAGACTTGCGCGTCACACCAAGCAAAGCCGCCACCGTCATCAAATGCTTCGGACTGAAGACCAGCGTCACGATCTTGCACGCCTTCCTGGCCAAGCAAACCGGCGCGCCCATTCTGCCGGTGATCTGTTTGCCCCAAGAGGATGGCACCTACGTTTTCAAGTTTTACAAGAGCTTTCACGCGGAAGACTCACAAACGCCTCAGGCCATTGCGCAACATTGTTGGGACGTGTTCGAGGCGGAGATTCGCAAACGGCCGGCACCTTGGATTTGGATGTACAAGCAGTGGCGGTATCTGCCTGAGTCCGCGGGAGGAACGAAGTTTCCGAACTATGCCAAGGCGGCGCCGGCCTTTAACGAGCTTGATAAGCGCGAAAGCATTCAATGAATCCACTAGCGTTAGAACAGCCGCTCTCTCAAAAATTCTCTAACAGCTCTTCTTTCATCCGTTCCTCTAGCTTGCTTGTCTCAATAGTCTCGAAGGCAGATTCAGGATTCGATCGATAGGCATCCATAAAGGCCCTCTTAAGGATGGCAGCATGACGTGATGGGCTCCCCTCTATCTCTACCAAGCGAACAATATACTCGAAACGTCTTTCCTTTAAACTTCTAGCATACGCCATGCTCTTCGCAATTGCATCGTCCCTGCCAGCTTTGTTTTCGATTGTAGAAATCCACTCAATGGTATGCTCCGGAGAATAGGCTACCCACCGAACCGCCAATGCCCCGAATGCTGAGCTAGGCGGATCTTTTATACTTGCAATCCAGTTCGCGATTTCATTGGGCTCATTGGTTGAGTCAAACCAACGAGACACTAACAGCGACAATCGCAAATCTCTACCCTCAGAATTAGCTTCTGACGCGGTCAGCGCCTTCAGCTCGCTAACACTCAGGTTAAAACTATCTATTGGCGCTTCCGATTCCAGTAACAAAGGAGCGGGCTCCGCTGGTGTCTCAGCGTCCCCGAATGACTTTCTCTCCTCATGCAGGACTACTACAATCAAGCACAGCAAGAAACCCAATCCGATTCCAGTCCAAACGTATTTGTTATTTAGCACCCCGCCTAATGTCTGATTCAAGGTCAAATAGGATGCGGCCGCCTGGGGCAACCACTAAGACTTGAGCGCATCTTTCCCTAAAGTTTCCAGTAAGGGACGAACACTTCATGATCGCCTCGCGCGCACTGTTTGCATCTTTGGAAAACCATGGTCTAAAAAGAGACTTAAGAGCACTTACACGGTCCGCATTCTTCGGGTTCTCGCTGTCCTCGGACAGAAGTAAGACTTTTTCATACTCGTCATTGGTCAATTGAAGGCGTCTACATTGCCTAAGAACTTCATTGACGATGCCGTCTTTGGCGATACCCCGGTCTAGAGTAGCAATCCAATCACACGCCGCATTAAAATCGGCCTTAAGCCATCGTTCTGCCAATTCCCGACGAGCACTATTCTTCACAATGGAATCCTCGTGACTCTCAATCCACATTGCGACTTGTTTGGGGGTGTTCCGGTTAAATCGAACTTCCACCAATCGCCCTGCGTAATGGGCTTCTTTAGCATATATGGCCTCCGATTTTTCATCCTGGATGACGTTTTGAGCCTTCATTTCTTCATCCACGGTCGACCTGAACCTCATTTTCTCGATCTCTTCATCACTAAACGCTTTCCCGCCAGAGGATACCAGGAGTTCTCCGTCAATGGATAGCGGATCGTATTCCGGGTAGTCACGCTTGATCTGTTCTACGAAAGCACGAGCGCGAGGTGGATTGCTATAGCCCATGGCCCTCACTGCAACCAATGTAGCGGGGTAATGTAAAGGCGTGTCATGAAGCGAGTGAAGACAGGAGGTTAGATCCGCCTTTGAATTCGCAAGCTCAGTAAATCCTTTACGTACGACCACATCGCAAAACTCACACGTCATATTGCATTTCCCTTCATGAGCGAGTAAGGCCGCTGTGGGGGGAAACCGTCTCTTGCTGCATGCATACCTGACAAACTGCAATCGCATATCAAGTAATTCCTTGGGCTCTTGCGAATGCCACTTGTAGGTGTTCTCTAGGCCCTCTTCACATTTCTGGCAGGGATGCTCATCGAGACAGAGATCCGTGGGCTTGGGTTTCGCGCGAAGGAGGGCTCTGTGAGGACAATCGCTCTTTACCAACTCCAACATCTGCTTTGGAAAGGCCTCAGTAATCATTTCAATAATCACATCACTGATCCGGTAGTCGACAATCCGCGCGGGATCCTCAGTGATCCAAGTCAGCATTTCGTCATGCATCGAACGTTCGAGATAGTCCTCAATCCGCGTGAAGGCACGAAGCCTCAGGGATTCATTATCGCGCAGCTTATCAAGCTCTGCAATCACCTCCCGGCCATTCGCGGCTTCTGCCGTTTTACACAATCTCACTAGAAAGTTTTTAAAATCAGCAGGACCATCAAACATCTGCCCGATACCCGCTTGAATGGGTAAGAATACCAACAAAGTAATTATTCCGATCTTGTTCATAACGGTGTTTTATCTTTCTTTTTTTACCTGCAGATCGCTCGATCTATTCCAAAACCGAACATCCTCACACGAACATTATTACTATTGCAGCCATACCCAGATGGAATTTCCTCACGCGTAAAGCGTTGACTATCAAGCATCTCAATTCAATTAGTTTCTTATTTGTAAGGATAAGAGGTGTGAATCAATGTCTTTCAATCATATCTGGAGCTCCGTTCGTGGCGGAAGATAAATCTAGGACATTGAAGTGTAACGGATGACTTCAAGGCAGTACAGCTTGGGAATACCGAGATTGATAAGCGCGAAAGCACTCAATGAATCCGCTGGCGAAGTCTTGAGGACGTTTCGCGATCCACTCCGCGATTAATGACAGAGGGAAATAAGCGCCCGTTTCGATCTCGCTGCACGGATAGCGAAGCGACTTGGTAGCGTTCGTCTCGTAAAGATGCACATTTTCCCAACCGGTGGCCTCAGTCGCCGGGAGTTTTGTTAGGAAGGTGACTTTGCCATCCCGGATGCCGAGCTCCTCCTCCAGCTCACGAACAGCGCCGGTATCGTAGTCTTCACCAGCGTCGAGATGACCCGCAGCGCTGGAATCCCAGACGCTGGGATGGGCGTCTTTGAGATGTGATCGTTTTTGAAGAAAGAGTTCGCCGTGTTTGTTGAAGACGAAGAGGTGCACCGCTCGGTGGCGCCAATCATTGGCGTGAACATCGCGGCGGGCCGCTTGCCGCAATACGACGTCGTTCTCATCGACGACATCGAATAGCTCGTCACCGCGTTGGGGATTGTCTTTGAGCGGGTGATCGTCCGCCCAACGGGTCAAGGCGATCCAATCCGTTAGGCTAAGCTCTTCCGCGCGCGCGGTGGGTGAGAGATCAAGTTGGTTAGCCGCCGCCTCCCAATCGAGATCGATCTGCGCCAGCACATTCTTCAACTGTTTGCGTCTTTGTGAGAAGCCTTGACGAATGAGCCGGTCAAAGAGCGCGTGATCGAAAGGCGGCAACTCGCCCGGTTTACGCCTTTCTAACAGAACGATGGACGATCCCACCTGTGGACGCGGGTAGAACGCTTCGGGTCCAACGGTTTTGATGAGTTTGGCCTTCCAGTAAGCCTGCACACGAAGTGAGAAGGATCCGTATGTCTTGGTCTTCGGCACGGCCGCCAGGCGTTCAGCGACTTCGGTTTGCAACATGAACACCGCACGGCTGAAGGGCGTCGGCGGCGTGAGGTAATTGATGATGATTTGCCCGCCGCACGAGTAGGGCAGGTTACCGATGATCTTGATGGGCTGTTCAGGAAAGAGAAAGCGGTAGTCGTGCTGCACGGCGTCTTGCTCGATGACGTTCACGTTTGAGCTCGACTCAAAACGCTCTGACAGAAAAGCCGCGAGGCGGTGATCCGTCTCAACAAGCCATACTCGCGCCGCTTGATCCGCAAGATGCCCACTGAGCGCAGCCGCTCCCGCTCCGATTTCAATAACACTCTCCTTAGGTGTGAGGGCTAGTTGTTTGACGATCCACGCCGCGATGGTGTCATCGATGAGAAAATTCTGCCCGAGCTTGCGGCTGGGATGCACGCCAAGTTGATCTAGTTGAGCGCGTAATTCAGTTCGTGGCATGACGCAGTGAATCCCACTCAGTCTATGAGAGCCGGTCGAGCCCAAACTCGGGATGCCTTCTATCATGCCGAAGGACAAGGAGAAGGAGAAGGAGACGATCATCCTCTAGATCGTAGAGCACATGATAGGGAAATCGACGAAAGGGTGCTCGCCTCAACCCTGATGAATCAAAGTGATGAAATGTTGGGTTCTTTTCAATAGACACCAAGCTAGCATCGAGTTCTGACCAGAATCTTTCGAGGACTCGCTCCGAAACATCAGCGTAATGTTCGGCAACTTTGCGTATGTCATTTGCTAGCTCCGGGTGTCGAACAATTTCCATCCGCTACTCGCGCCCGCAAGCTTTCCAGAACTCGCTATCACTAAGACCTCTCACACGACCATGCTTCAGGTCATCCCTTCGACGGAGGGCTTCCTCGTCTGAAACTTGGTGAGGATGGGCGTCCAGATCCTCTAGCAGTGAGAAAACAAGCCTGACGCGATCTTCCCGATCAAGTTTTTTAGCAATCTCAAAGAGCTCGGCGACGGTCGTCATTAAGTTGGAACATTGCATATTCCGCATCAAAAGACGATGCCTTTTCACCTTACTTGGCTACGCCTCGCCCTTTTGAAAGGCGGCGATCGACTCGACCGTCACCTTGCGGCCGCCTCCCTCTGACGGGAGTTCAACCGTGGCGCCGGCCTTTTGACCGAGGAGCGCGCGGCCGGTTTCCGAGAGATAGGAGATGATGCCTTTATCGAGATCCGTGTCCCAAGCGCCGAGAATCGTGTAGGTCTCTTCATCGCCGGAGCCCGTGTCTTTCAGGCGGACAATGGTGCCAACGGACACTTGCGAAGTATCGGCATCGGCAAAGTCCGTTCCGCGTGCTTGCGCAATCTCCAACTCGAGATCGTCTTTCTGTTTCATGAGCACGGCCTGCATTTCTTTCGCGGCCTTGAACTCAAAGTTCTCACGCAAGTCGCCGTAGGAACGTGCTAGAGCAATTTCCTTGGTGTTCTCCGGAATCTTCTTGTGGATGATCTCCTCGAGTTGTTCCTTGCGTCTTTCCAAACTCTCCCAGGAAACGACGAGTCCTTCATCTTCTTCCACCTCATCCTCTTCACCGGTGACCATTTGCTGCGTCTCGGGATGCGCTTTGATCACACGGGCGAGAAGCGAGTTACGGCTCAAATCTTCAATGGCCGGCGTGGTCTTGAGACGTCTAGCAAACATGCGAATTTGATTTCTGCTAGCATCTGAAAGGAGATCGCTGATCAAAAGCGAATCTGCAGAAAGAATGTCCTGCAGCTTGCTCGATTTCTTGGTCTCGTCATCGTAGTGATCCCGCTCTAGCGCATTGATAATGGCGGAGGCGAGTTCCGGACCAAAGACGTCCGCACAAAGACGATTGCGCTCTTTACAAATCCAAGCCAAGACTTCGGTGCTCAACGACCGCTGCTGGATACCCAACTTTAGAAATTCCTTGAGCTTCTCTTCCTGCCCTTTCTCTGCAGCGAGCCGCGCGATATCCCCCACCCCACGAAGATTCACATTGTTCAAAAGCCCTAGCAGAACATCCGCCCAACGATCCTCAAACGCTTCTTCAAAAGATTCGTAGACGCGTCGCTGACCCGCCGCAGGGAGCTGGCTGATGATTTCCTCCATGCTGCTCTCATGCTCTTTGATGATCGCGCTGATCGAGGGCTGATCGAGTCCCTCGACCAATTCCGGAACTTGTTCCTGCAGGCGTTCCCGCGCCGCGATGAGTTCGATGGCGAGATTGGTCTGCAAACGCTGGCTCTTGCTTGCCGCCTCATTGATTGCCTCCACTACGGGCCGGAGTTTCTCGATCGGGGAGGAGATTTGTTCCAGATCCTTGGTAATGGCATCAACTGCCGCAACTTTGGCTTTCAGTTCGCGAGCGTTGTTAAAATCTTCCAACAACCCGTCCTCGATATTCAAATCACTGGGCCGCAACTCGAGGGGTAGATTGCGCTTGGACGGCACCACAAAGAGGCGGTTCTGCCGCATCTTCTTCTTCGCACCATCCCACCAGGCGCGGTAGCGCTCATCGGTTACCACAGAACCTTTCAGCACCTCCTCTACCTGATCCAGCATCATGCTCCCGTTGAAACTGGTCACCACCTGCTCCATGAGAGCGACCGGGTCGTCCTCAGCCAATTTCTGGAGCTCCTCAATGTTCTCGAGGCGCCGGGCCAGAATATGGTCGGCCCCAATGACGTTGAGAGACTTGGCGGCAAACGCTAATTTCATCGCGTGACCGGGCTTGTCTTCAAAATCTATTAATATTCGGTCTCCCAATAAATCCCATGACGCCACCTTGCCGACACCCCAACTTTTATGGAGACAATAAACGCCTGGGTCCAGAGCGGAGATTTTCTCTCCGATTGGTTTGGCTAGCTTGCCGGATTCGATCAATTTCTGGACTTCTTCGTTCATCTGAGGCTCAAAGTAGAGATCTTGAAAAATAATCGCCAAGTCTTTTCGGGCAATTTCCGGGAAAAAGTGTCAAACTAGAGAAGTTAATGTTTGCCAAGCAGCCGTAACCTTACCTAATTTCGCCACATCGCTATGAAAAAGCTTCTTATTACGCTCCTCGCAGTCGGAATCTCGGGCTCATGCCTCGCTGACATTCAGGCTCCTCCCAATTCCAACCAAACCCGCATTCACAAGCTTGGGCGGGGTGTTTCCAACATCCTCTACGGCTTGGCCGAGTTGCCAGCGCGCATGATTTCCGTGAATGAGAGCGATGGCAACAATGCCGCTTTCGGAGCCGGCATCGTTGAGGGTGCTCACCGCAGCTTGGTTCGCATGGGCTACGGTGTCTTTGAAGTCGTCACTTTCCCAGTCAAGACCTACAAGCAGAGCTACAAGGCACCCTACGAGAACATCGATTACGATCCCTTCAACGGCTACGCTGAGTATGCGCCTGAGATTGGTTTCCAATCCAAGTTCCGCTACGGCCGCAAACAGAATTTCTAGTATCCCTCTCTTTCGTTTCATGGTGAGCCCTGGCAGAGTGATCTGTCAGGGCTTTTTCTATGCCCACGATGATGGATGATCCTAACAAGACCGCTAGCTCAAAAGTTGAGCGGACGCGCCGGATGAAAGATTTGCCGGCACCCGAGCGCCCGCGAGAGAAACTCACGCGCTTCGGACCGGAACATCTCACTGATGCCGAGTTGCTTGCCATCTTCTTTCGTACCGGTCTTCAAGGGATGAACGCCATTGAGATGGGAGCCGCGCTCATTGAGGCCTACGGCAGCCTAAACGCTCTCTCTCGAATTAGCGCGGAAGAACTTTGTCTGAGCCAGAAAGGCATCGGCCCTGCCAAAGCCGCCGAACTCGTTGCGGTGTTTGAAATGGGGAAACGGTTAGCTAAAGAACGTTTGTTAGACGTCCGGCTCGATCAACCCGATCTTGTCTACGAACTCTTTGGCCTGGAGATGCAGGGGCTGCAACGCGAGACACTCCGAGTGGTCCTTCTCAATGCACGCTATCGCCTCATCAAGGTAGAAGAAGTTTCGTTAGGCACCTCGGATCAAACGGTGGCCAATCCGCGCGAGGTATTGCGACCCTCAATCATTCATCACGCCCACGCTTTCATTCTGCTGCACAATCATCCCTCCGGTGATTCCACTCCCAGCGAGGCCGACCGGCGGCTGACCCGTCGCGTTCAGGAAGCGGCTCAAACCATGGAATTGCAAATGTTAGACCACATGATCATTGGACGCTCCAATGCGGATTGGGATCCTGGCTGGTTCAGCTTCAGAGCGGAAGGTATCCTTTAGAACAACTAACAGACAAGCGGAATCTAATCCGGTTCTAATCATCTTTCTATGCAATCGATTCATCCTACGGCAATCATTCACGCGGACGCCACCCTTGGCGCGGACGTGCGCGTCGATCCCTATGTCATCATTGATGGCCCTGCGGTCATCGGTGATGGCTGCCATCTGTCAGGGCACTGCCAGATTCTCGGCCACACCACCATTGGGGCGGGAACGCGCGTCGGCCCGGGCGCCGTCATTGGGGGCTTCCCACAAGATCTCTCGTTCGACGCGACCATTGTGTCTTATGTGAAGATCGGTGAAAGGAATGATATTAGGGAACACGTCACCATTCATCGCAGTGCTACCGCCGGTGAAGCCACTGTGATGGGCGATCACAATGTGATGATGGTAGGCTCGCACTTGGGTCATGACACTCAAATGGGCCATCACAACGTCCTTGCCAACAATGTGCTTGTCGCCGGACACGTGGAATTGGGGAACCACATCTTCGTCGGAGGCGGCTCCGTCTTTCATCAATTTATCAGGGTAAGTGATTATGTCATGGTTCAGGGCATCAGCGGCTTCAGCCTCGACTTACCGCCCTTCGTGATTGCGGCGGAAGTGAACACCATTGCGGGCATCAACTCTGTTGGCCTGCGCCGTGCCGGCTTCGGTCGTGAAGCACGCGGCGAGATTAAGGAGATCTTCAAACTTTTTTACCGCCAAGGCCTTTCCAAGGATGAAGCCATTGCTCAGGCAGAATCCAGGAGCTGGACTGATGAAGCCGCCCGATTCCTTCAGTTCACCAAGTCCACTTCCAAGAAAGGGCTTTGCCTCCGCTTGCGGGATAACGCTAGCCAGACTTGATTCGTTTCGAGCGACCTGATGTCTACAGAAGAAGGACAGGAAACACGTTTCTTTGAGCGCCTCCCCGAGGACCTCAAGGGCGCGATCGGGCCCGGCGACGCGATCCGGTACTGCCTTCGTGGCGATATGAATGCTAGAGGGCATTTCTCTGAGACGTTTCTCGTCATCACTAACAATGAAGTCTTAGCACTTGAGCCAGGGAAGGAACCCATCCGCGTCGCCCTGAAAGACATTGAGGAAGCGCAGAATGTCGAGGTCTTCGGTGGCGGGCAGGTCATGGTGAAGTCTTCCGAAGGCATGACTGGCGTCGCTTGGTACAGCCGCGATCTCGTCCCCGAGTTTGCTGCCGCCACCCGCATCATTGAAGACCTCGTCAACGGCCGGGAAATCATTCTTCCCGAGTTGGAAGGCGCGGCCTACTCGAAATCCGGTCTACCCCTGCCCGAACGCGGCGCCCAAGCGCCCTCGGATGTTCCACGTTTGGAGGTCTTAAAACGGCTCTACGAAATCGTGGCTCCCTACCGATGGCGTTTGGCCGCCATGACAGGGGCGATTCTCTTCACTGTGATCGCTCAAATGTCGATCCCGATCATGACCAAGTACATCGTTGATGATGTGCTGCGTGAAGGAGATCGCGAACTCATCAATCCACAACAGGCCACCCCTTTGTTAGGCATTTGGTGCGGACTCATGGCGTTTGCTTATCTGATGATCATGGCCGGCCGCGTGGTGGGCAATAGCATCACTGCCTGGCTGAGCGGCCGCATCACGGCCGACCTCCGAGCCCGATTGCATGCCCAGATGCAGCGTCTCACCATGAGCTATCATGGCAAACGTGAGAGTGGCGAACTGATCAGCCGGGTGATGAACGACACGGGAGAGCTCCGTCATTTCTTGGTCGAAGGCGTGCCCTACCTCCTTATCAACTCCTTATCATTTGTCTCAATCGGCCTCATTCTCCTCTGGCTCAATCCCCTCCTAGCACTCTTTGTTTTCTTGCCCGTACCGTTTCTCACCTTCGGTGGTGGTTGGTTCTGGAAACGTCTCGTCCCTCTCTTCCACAAACGGGGAAATAAAAACAGTGTCCTGCATTCGACTTTAGGCGAAAGCGTGAGAGGCATTAAAGCGGTCAAAGCGCTCTCACAAGAAGACCGTCGCCATCAACTTTTCGAGACCGACAACGAGAGTTTCTTTCGAGTGGTGTTTCGGTTAGAAAAAACATGGATCCGCTTTGCTGAAGTCATGGCTTTGGTAATGGGGTTAGGTGCCGTTGGAGTCTGGTATTTCGGCGGCCTCGCCATCATCGATCCGGATTCCGCGTTCACCTTCCGTGATCGTTTCACCTTTGGTGATCTCATCGCCTTCATCGGCTTCATGGCCATGTTCTACGCGCCGCTGCAATGGTTTACCGCCGTGATCAATTGGACGACGCACGCCTTCGCCTCCGCCCAGCGCATCCTCCACATCCTGGATCAAAAGCCGGAGACCTACGACGATCCCGATGCAATTGAACTGCCTGAAATCAAAGGCGCGATCACTTTCCAAGACGTTCGGTTCAGTTACGATCGCGGTAAGGAAGTGATCAAAGGCGTTTCGTTAGACATCGAGCCAGGGGAAATGATTGGGTTAGTGGGCAAGAGTGGTGCCGGCAAGAGCACCTTGATCAATCTATGCTGCCGGTTCTACGACGTCGATTCCGGAGCCATTCTGGTGGACGGCCATGATCTCAGAAAAATCAAACTCGCCCAATGGCGGCGGCACATAGGCATCGTCATGCAGGATCCCTTTCTCTTCAACGCCAGCATCCAGGAAAACATCAGCTACGGCCGCCCTAACGCTTCGTTTGAGGATGTGGTGAGGGCCGCGCGTGCCGCCGAAGCGCATACCTTCATTCTCAACAAAGAAGAGGGCTACGACACGCTCGTCGGCGAAAGCGGATCCAATCTTTCCGGTGGCGAGAAACAACGGCTCGCCATCGCTAGAGCCATTCTCAATGATCCACCTGTGCTCATTCTCGATGAGGCAACCTCCGCCGTGGATTCTGAAACAGAAAAGGCCATCCAAGCCGCCATCGCCAACCTCGTCAAAGGCCGCACCACCATCGCCATCGCGCACCGGCTCGCTACCTTGCGCAATGCGGATCGATTGATCGTGGTGGAGGATGGCCAGGTGATCGAGCAAGGCACACATGAAGAATTGTTAGCCATGGAAGACGGTCACTTCGCCAAACTGGTTCGCCTTCAGGCAGAAAACAACCGCATGCGCGCGGAACTCCAAGCTTACAGTGAAGAAGGCGGATAAGATGCTATGAAGATACGCCTTTTCACACAAGCTGATAGCGTCATGGCGGAGATCGACGGCGAAGAGGCCGTCGCGGTGAAATTGGTCTACGCTCGCCCCATCTCTGCGCGCGACCGCGAACTTGCCATCATGGATGTGAAGGGGAAAAAGGAGTTCGCCTGGCTGGAATCTCTAACATCTTTGGATGAGAATTCCCGCCAAGTTGCGGAGGATTCCTTGTGGAAGACCTATCGCATCGCTCGAGTGACCCGTGTCAATGATAGTCACGTCAACCACGGTCACCGCTATTTGAAAGTCTCGACCAATCGCGGCGACCGCTATTTCAATCTACGTGAGCCCGGCAAGAACGTCACACGCCTCACGAACGATCATCTCGTCATTCGCGATAGCATGGGCAACCGCTTCGAGATCCCGTCGATCCAGGCACTCGATGCCGAATCCCAGGAGCATCTGGAGCGCGTTTTGTAGTGCTTTAGTTAGCGTGAACAACCAGAAAAAACGGGTTGAGTCCTTTACGTTTGAGCGTGCAAAGTAGCGGTGACTTTTAGTCGCCGCCGCGTGTGACATGAGATTCGGCGGCGACTAAAAGTCACCGCCACCAAGAAAACCTTACTCTTTCTCGTGAAACTCAACTCCCGCCTCGCCTTTCTCTTTCTCGCCCTATCCATTTCTTCACTTGATGCCCAGTGGCCGGATAAAGACGGTCCCACTCGTGACGGCCGAGTGCCTGACATAGAAGCCAAAGACTTGCCCATAGAATGGTCGGAATCGAAAAACATCGCTTGGAAAGTGCCGCTGGAAGATCACGGCCATTCCAGCCCTATCATTCATCAAGGCGTGGTCTGGTTCACCTCCGCCAATGAAGACGGCACCAAACAGTATGTGGACGCCTTTGAGGCCAAGACTGGTAAACGCCTTCACCGCGAGCTTCTTTTTGAGAACAAAGATCCTGAGCCGTTAGGCAACAAGGTGAATACTTACGCATCGCCGTCTTGTGTCACGGAACCCGGCGCAGTCTACGTGCACTTTGGGACCTATGGTACCGCGCGATTGGATCCGAAGACGGCGGAGAAAGTGTGGGAACGGCGTGACCTCCCCTGCAGCCACTTCCGTGGGCCCGGATCGTCACCGTTTCTCTATCAAAATCTCATTATCCTAACATTCGACGGTGTGGATCAACAATATCTCGCAGCCTTGAACAAGGAGACAGGCAAGACAGTGTGGCGTACGGATCGCTCGACGGACTACGGAGATCTGGATGCCGAGGGCAACCCCACCCGCGATGGCGATCTCCGCAAAGCTTATAACACACCCACCATTGTCAGCGTGGCCGGCAAAGATCAATTGGTCTCCGTAGGCTCACGCGCTCTCTTCGCTTACGAACCCCTCACCGGCAAGGAAATCTGGACCATCACCCACGAAAATTACAACGCGGCGGTTCGCCCCATTGCTGCGGACGGCATGCTACTCATCAACACGGGGTCTTCACGCGCACATGTGTTAGGTGTAAAACTCGATGAGGAGGCCAAAGACGATATCACCGAGTCGCACGTCGTTTGGGATCGCGACAAACGCAACGCCCGCTTCTGCCGCCCAGCCGTTCACCAGGGCAAACTCTACCAAGCCACGGAAGGCGGCATCCTCTCATGCCTTGACATCAAAACCGGCAAACAACTCTGGTCTGACCGCATCGACGGCACCTACATGGCCTCTCCGCTAGTCGCCAATGGTCATCTCTATTTCACCAACGAAGCGGGCCTCACTACCGTACTCAAAGCCGGCGACAAATTTGAAACCGTTGCACAAAACAAGCTAGATGGTGCGGTGCAAGCCTCGCCAACCGTCGCCGGTGGGGCGATGTTTATCCGTTCGCAAACGCATCTTTATAGAATTGAAAATTGAAAATAGATAGTTGAAAATGTGATGGAGCGTGAGAGAGAACGTTGTTAGAGAGAAGTCGTTTGCGTTTGCGCTTCGCATCGTGAATTTGGCGAAGTATCTTCAACGAGAGAAGAAAGAGTTTGTGCTTTCAAAGCAGGTTTTACGAAGCGGAACGGCTATTGGCGCGCTTGTGAGGGAAGCCGAACACGCTCAGAGCAAGGCAGACTTCGTTAGTAAGATGAGCATCGCGTTGAAGGAAGCGAACGAAACTGAGTATTGGATCGAACTCCTCCACCAATCCGATTACATCGATTCCTCCCAATATCAGTCGATTCATCCCGACAGCATCGAGTTGATCAAGCTTCTTGTATCCATCGTCAAAACATCGAAGTCATCATAATCATTTTCCAATCTCCATTTTCAACTTTCAATTCCAGAGGGTGCCCAGCCATCACGATAGGACTTGGTTAGGAGTGTATTCGCAGCTTCCAGATCCGTAAAACGCAACGCTTTCGCAGCCCAAGAAAGCTTCTTACCAAGGCTGACTCGATGGGCGACATTACCGAGCAGGTTGTGCTCGATGAGTTTGCCCGAGTAGTTGAAGTTACAGAGGGCTTTCCCTTCCCCTCGGCAGGCTTGCAACCATTCCGCGTAGTGCCCAGGGGATGGCTTGATCTCCGTCGCGAGCCTCCAATTGGAATTGTTAGTGCGGACGATCTTTCCGTAATCAGAGACTAACACTCCCTTTGAACCAACGAAAGCCACGCCGATATGCCATTTGGAAATGTCTGTTCTATCTCCAAGAAGCGGTTGAAGCCGCTCCGTCATCGTCTTCATGCCTTCTGGCCCGTGGTACCAGATCACTTCCACGGCCTTACGAACGGCTGGCGCCGTTGGCGTCCGATAGACACCTGCCTTCTCAGGATGTTGCCACGTGACAATCTGTGAGGGAGGCGCGGCGACAGGATCGGCCGGCGTGCCTTCCGCTTTTACGGAAACGGGATCATCTAGATCGAGAGCCCAATAGGCGAGATCAATCAAATGGCTGCCCATGTCCCCAAGAACGCCGTTCCCAAATTCCCAGCGGCGATTCCAATTTAGATTGCCGCCTTTCCAATAGGATTCATCGTAAGGGCGCTCATCGGCGGGGCCTAACCAAACATCCCAATCGAATCCCTCAGGCTTCGATTGTTGTACCGGCTGGATCTGAGCCACCGGTTTGATCGTTCGGCCACACCACACATGAACCTCATCCACCTCACCTGCCGCTCCGTCGCGAACGGCCGAGACCGCTTTGCGATAATTGCCCGTCGCATGAATCTGCGTCCCCATTTGCGTGGAAATCTTCCCCTTCTGCTTCTGATAGATTTCCTGCATCCAACGCGCTTCCTGCACCGTGTGTGCCAACGGTTTCTCACAATAAACATGTTTCCCTGCCTTCATCGCCGCTAGAGAAGCCAAGGCATGATGATGATCTGCCGTGCTGATCACGACCGCATCTATGTCAGGATCGCTCACCACTTCACGCCAATCACTCGTCGTCTTGGCATTGGGAAACTTCTTCTTCGCACCAGCGAGTGCGGCTGGGTTCACATCGCAAAGGGTGTGAATGGTTTCACTCTTCACACCGTTTGTGTTGGCTCCTCCCCGGCCGCCAGCACCAATGATCCCCATGTTTAATTTACTGTTCGGCGACTGCGCACGGCTTCTGCCCGTTACAAGCCCCGTGGTCGCAGCAAGACCAAATCCGATGAAGGTACGGCGTGATTGCGAGAAAGACATTTGGTTAGTCTAGAGGAAGCGAGCGCCACAGGTCAATCCTCCTGAAACATACGGGTCTGACTAAAAGTGGTGGGCACTTTTCGTAGCGGAACTCGTGAGAGTTCCGGGCCTGGCACTCCGCAGCCGCGAAGGAACTGTCACCAGTTCCTCTACCTTTATTGACCACCACTTTTAGTCACACCCGCAACATACCCATCCCCCCAGATACCACTAGCCTCCATGTCGCCGTTCTGATAGATCCGTCTCTCATTCAATGGCCCTCAAGAAATCCGAACTCTACTCCTCCCTCTGGCAAAGCTGCGATGAACTCCGCGGCGGCATGGATGCCTCACAGTACAAGGACTACGTCCTCGTCCTGCTTTTCATCAAGTACGTCAGTGACAAGTATGCCGGGCAGAAGTTCGCCCCCATCACGATCCCAGAGGGCGCCAGCATTGCCGACATGGTCGCTCTCAAAGGGACGAAGGACATCGGCGACCAGATCAACAAGCACATCATCGCACCGCTGGCGGCGGCCAATCAGCAGCTCTCCCAGGCCGATTTCCCGGATTTCAACGACGCCAACAAGCTGGGCACTGGCAAGGAGATGGTCGATCGCCTGACCAATCTCATCGCCATCTATGAGAACCCTGCGCTCGACTTCTCCGGCAATCGTGCGGAGGGCGATGACATCCTCGGTGATGCCTATGAATACCTCATGCGGCACTTCGCCACCGAGAGTGGCAAGAGCAAGGGGCAGTTCTACACCCCGGCCGAGGTGAGCCGTATCATGGCCGCTGTGTTAGGGATTGCTGAGGCGGAAACCAGTCCCGACACCACCGTCTACGATCCCACCTGTGGTTCCGGATCCCTGCTTCTCAAGGTGGCCGATGCCGCCAAGACCGACGTCACGCTCTATGGGCAGGAGAAAGACGCCACCACGTCCGGTCTGGCGCGCATGAACATGATCCTGCACGACAACCCCACGGCCGAGATCTTGCAGGGCAACACCCTGGCAGATCCCAAATTCAAGGACGGGGACACGCTCAAGACCTTTCACTATGTCGTGGCCAATCCGCCTTTCAGCGACAAGCGCTGGAGCACGGGCATCGATCCTAGCAAAGATCCCTACGAACGCTTCAAGTCCTTCGGCGTGCCGCCGGACAAGCAAGGCGACTACGCCTATCTCTTGCACATCATCCGCTCGCTCAAGCCCAGCGGACGCGGCGCCTGCATTCTCCCGCATGGCGTGCTCTTCCGTGGCAATGCCGAAGCCGAGATCCGGCGCAACCTCATCCGCAAAGGCTATCTCAAAGGCATCATCGGTCTGCCAGCCAACCTCTTCTATGGCACGGGCATCCCCGCCTGCATTCTTGTGGTGGACAAACAAGAGGCCGCTGCGCGCAAAGGCATCTTCATGATCGATGCCAGCGCCGGCTTCATCAAGGACGGCAACAAGAACCGCCTGCGTTCGCGCGACATTCACCGCATCGTTGATGTCTTCACCAAGAGCCAAGACGTTCCAGGGTTCGCCCGCATGGTCCCGCTCGAAGAGATCGAGAAGAACGAGTTCAATCTCAATCTCCCGCGCTACATCGACAACCGCGAAGCCGAAGACCTGCAAGACATCGAGGCCCATCTCAAAGGCGGCATCCCCACGGCTGACATTGATTCCGAGGTCTTGTTGGATTATTGGGCCATCTGCCCACGCCTCCGCCGTTCGTTGTTTGCCGAGAACCGACCCGGGTATCTTGATCTTACGGTCGATGCCAAGGATCTCAAAGAGACGGTTCATCAAGCGCCCGAATTCGCGGAGTTCATGGAAGGCATGGGGCAACACTTCGAAAGCAGGCGAAAAGCCACTGCCGATTCGATGCGGATGCTTGAACCCGGATTCCATCCCAAAGAACTCATCCACAAACTCTCCGAAGGCCTTCTTCAACACTACGTCGGCCAGACCCTGATTGATCCCTACGCCGTCTACCAGCACCTCATGGATTACTGGGCCGAGACCATGCAGGACGATGCCTACCTCATCTCGGCCGATGGCTGGAAAGCCGAGACCTACCGCATCATCGAGAAGAACAAGAAGACCGGCAAAGAACGCGACAAAGGCTGGGCCTGCGACCTCGTGCCCAAGCCCCTTATCGTCGCTCGCTACTTCGCAAACGAACAATCCACCTTGGAATCTCGCCAAGAGGATCTGGAGACAGTGTCAGCAAGCCTAACCGAACTCGAAGAAGAACACAGTGGAGAGGGCGGGGTCTTTGCCGAGCTGGAGAAGGTCAACAACGCCGAAATCAACAAGCGCCTCAAAGAACTCAAAGGCGATCCCGAGGCCAAAGAGGAAGTTCGTGTCTTGAGAGACTGGGCCGAACTGAACAGCAGGCAAGGGAAGATAAAGCGCGCTATCCGAGGTGATGAAGAGATGATCGACACACTCGCCTATCAGAAGTACCCTTCTTTGAGTGAAGACGAGGTCAAGACCCTCGTCATCGATGACAAATGGCTCACCACCTTGGCCACGGCCATTCAGGGAGAAATGGAACGCATCAGCCAAGCCCTCACTCAGCGTGTGAAAGAACTCGCCGAGCGCTACGAGACGCCACTGCCGCAGATGACCGAACGCGTCACCGAGTTGGAAGCGAAGGTGAACGCCCACCTCGAGAAGATGGGATTTGTGCTATGAAAGATCTCATGGATTTCAATCAGCTCGTCATCCTCTGCCGAGACACGCATGAGGAGATCCACCGACGTGCCGGGCGCGTCGCGGATTCTTATCTGGCAGCGCGCAACTGGATGCTTGGCTGGTACATCGTCGAGTTCGAGCAGAACGGCTCAGATCGAGCCGACTATGGCTCCGGTCTCTTGGAGCGTCTTTCATCAGAGCTGGGGAAGGGCTTTTCAGTGCGCTCACTTCGCCAATTCCGCGCCTTCTATCTCAGTCGCAAATCGATTCAGCAGACAGTGTCTGCCGATTTCCTGTTGGCATCCAAGTCGTTGACAGAGAGTGCTTTGGAGATTCGGCAGACACTGTCTGCCGAATTGCTCAAGGTCCTCAAGCTCGGCTGGTCCCAATACGTCACCCTCCTCACCATCGACGATTCTGAGGAGCGCAGCTTCTATGAGATCGAAGCCGCGCAGAATCAATGGAGCGTCCGCGAATTGGAACGCCAGATCAAGAGTTCCCTCTACCAACGGCTCGCGCTCAGCCGGGACAAGGAAGAGGTCCAACGCCTGGCCAAGGAAGGGCAAGTCGTGGAGAAAGCCACCGACCTCATCAAGAATCCCCTCGTGCTTGAGTTCCTCGGGCTTGAGGAGAAGGCCAGCTATTCCGAGACCGATCTCGAATCCGCCATCATCGACAAGCTAGAGACCTTTCTGTTAGAGCTGGGCAAAGGCTTCCTCTTCGAAGCCCGGCAGAAACGCTTCACCTTCGACAACGACCACTTCTACGTCGATCCCTGCCCCGTGAGATATCGCGTAAATTTCGTCGAGATGCCTAAGAGGGTTTATCTCACGGGGTCAATCTTCTACAACCGCCTTCTCCGCTGCTACGTCCTCATCGATCTCAAGCGCGACAAGCTCACGCATCAGGATCTGGGGCAAATGCAGATTCACCCCGTGAGATATGAAATTCTATTACGTGTATGTTCTTCGAAGCACTTCCGACGGCAACTTCTACGTGGGCTTTACAAACGACCTCAAACGGAGGCTATCAGAACACAAAGAGGGACGCGTCCACTCAACCAAGAACCGCCTTCCAGTAGAGCTAGTCTACTACGAGGCGTGCCGCAGCCAGGCCGACGCTACAAAACGGGAGAAGTATCTCAAGACCGCTTGGGGCAAGCGTTACATCAAGACCCGATTAGCCGATTATCTCACGGGGTAAATGTGAACTACTTTGATCGTCACGTGAAGCTTGACGACGAATTGCCCACCATCGGCATTCTCCTCTGTAGCCGCAAGAACGACGCCCTCGTGGAACTGACATTACCCGAAGAAGCCAACATCTTCGCTTCCAAGTATGAACTCTACCTTCCTTCCAAGGAGGAATTGATTGCTCAGTTAGAGTCCATCTCCAATGAGCTGGAGGGAGAAAGCACATGAATGACCTCAGCATCCTTCCGCCTGGCGATGGCGACTGGCTCACCCGGCTGAAACAGCGAATTCGCGGGGCGCGTCAGCAGGGCTTGCTCGCTGCCAATGAGGGGCAAAGTCCCGACTCCCTTATTGGGCAGCAATCTGCTGCCCATTTCAGTCACACCCACAGGAAACCCGGGACACTGTCTCGGATTTCGGCCACTAGAAAGATTGGTCCGACACTGCCAGACCAATCTTTACCGATGCCTGACTGTCGTGACTGGCTTGCCCGTCTGAAAGAGCGAATCCAGCGTGCTGCCAATGGATGGCAGAGCCACGACTGCCCAATGGGTCAGCAGTCTGCTGACCCAATGCCCTGGCCCTCTACCATCACCCTGCGCAAGAACCGGCTCGTCGCGGAATACGCCCTCTCCGGAATCGACAAGCCCATCGGCGTGGCGGAGTACGAGCTTGTCCGCTCCCTACCCAAACCGCTCGACACCAACCTGACTATCATTGAACAAATCGAATCCGAACTCTCACGCGACTTGGAAGGAGAAGATGCATGAAGCCAGGCTACAAACAGACCGATGTAGGGGTGATTCCAGAGGATTGGTGCATTGTCAGTCTAGATAACCTATCCTCTTTCGTAACGAGCGGATCTCGTGGATGGGCAAGGTACTACTCGAACGGTGGTGCGCTGTTCGTTAGGAGTCAGAACGTTCGAGATGGCCGTCTCGATCTAGTAGACAAACAGCATGTGACTCCACCCAAAGGTTCGGAGGGAAATCGAACACAGCTCAAACTTAGCGATCTGCTCATTACGATTACTGGCAACAGTGTTGGGAACGTTGCACTTGTGGATGAGGATCTGGGAGAGGCTTACATCAGCCAACACGTGGGGCTTGTCAGGCTCTCGGATTCGCGCATTGGGCGCTACATTTGCCGATACCTTTCTCCCTGGTCTCCGGGAAATCTGCAGATAGAAGGAAGTCAGTCAGGGCAGAGCAAGCCAGGTCTCACTCTCGGAAACCTCCGAGATTTCCAAATCGCCCTTCCACCCACCAAAGCCGAACAAGAAGCCATCGCCGAGGCCTTGAGCGATGCGGATGCCCTCATCGAATCCCTGGAGCAACTCATCGCCAAGAAACGCCAAATCAAACAAGGCACCATGCAGGACCTCCTCACCGGCAAGAAACGCCTGCCGGGATTCAGCGGCGAGTGGGAGGAGGCCAGGTTGAAGACCCTCGCTTCCTTGATTAATGGCAGGGCATATTCGCTCTTTGAGTGGGAAACAAGTGGCACGCCCGTGATTAGATTGCAGAATCTTACGGGACGTGGAGAGGCTTTCTACTATTCTAACCTGACGCTCCCAGAGAAACAATACTGTGAAGACGGAGATCTCCTCTTTATGTGGTCGGCAACATTCGGCCCCGTCATATGGCGCGGACCGAGAGCTATCTATCACTACCATATCTGGAAGATTCAATGTCGTCCTCAAGAGCTGGATAAACAATTTCTATTTCACTACCTCTCCGAGGTCACTGAGAAGTTGAAGGGTAGCTCGTCAAGTGGCGGCACAATGCTTCACCTAACAAAGTCAGGAATGGAAGCCATGAAGATCTCCGTTCCAAGCTTTAACGAACAGGTCGAGATTGGTGCGATTCTCAGTGACATCGACGACGAAATCGCCGCCCTTGAAGCCAAGCTTTCCAAAGCCCGAATGCTTAAGCAAGGCATGATGCAGGAACTCCTCACTGGCAAGACCCGTCTCGTATGACGACTTACGCCCCTGCCAAAGCTTCAACGCGGCTCTGTTCGCAACAGGGATTGGCAAATGGCTCCGACGGATATAGGTTTCACTGGCAAAGACCCGAAACACACGGCATGGAGCAGAATTTCATCCGCCGGAGAAGGAAGCCATAGCGCCCCATGAACTCAGTGTCCACACCAAGTAAGGTTGAGAAAGAACGCATTCCCTGCTTCGAATGCGAATCGGGGTATCTGGTGGCTTTCGTTGAGGATTACTCGACGATCCTTCCCAACCTCGAAAGCGCTACCGTTCCCGCCGTTCCCATGCTTCGCTGTGACCACTGTAGCAGCGTTGTCATTGGCGAGGAAGGCAACACGAAGATCGACGACCATCTCACCACTCTGAAGCAGGAACTCTCTGTGGATGACCATGGTTCCGGTGGGAATCCGGTTGCTCCCGGCCGCACACCAACTAGGGTCTGTCCCAGAAGCGTCCGATTCTGAGATTTGATGTGTGGTTTTTGTTAGGCGCGTTGTTGGCCGCGCTGGTCGGGGGCGGATTTGTTGGTTTGGATGGTTGTGCTTTGTCTGATTCTCGCTTTTCGGGCCTTTTTCTCGGGCGCGGGTACGTGCTGCTCCCTCTCCGGCTTGTGTTCCGGGGGCGCGGCTTTGTCTTGCGCTTTTTCTAGGCTGCTTGCTTCCGCGCTTCGGCTTCTCGCGCTTCGGCTTGCTTCTTTCGCATTTCGGCTAGTTTCTTCATGTTGTGCCCGAGCACTCCCCAACTCACCGCCTTCTCGCGATTGGTGTGCCCTTTCACTCGTAACATATCTCCCAATATGCTGTGTATGAAGATGCTGATTCGGCCTTCGGTTTGACTTCGTCTTCTTTGCCTCTTGGCGAATTCGCCGTTCCCCATTTTTTCGCGCAGGATTTCGAGTTGCTTCGGACATATGTAGTCTCTTTCTTCTCCTAACGCTTTGCTGTTTGCTTTGCTCGCAAAGCCTCGATCTGCGCATACGCCTTCTATTTCGATCTTGAGTCGCTCTTCGATGTTTTCGACTCCTTCTAGGAGGATCTTGGCGTCGCTCACATTTTCTTTGTAGAGTTGGTTGTGGACGATTAATCCGTCTTCTTGTTCGCCTAACAGGATGGGGTTGCCGAATTCGGTTTCTTTCCCTAACTTTCCTCTCACTACCACTTGCACGTCGGACTCGTAGAGGCTGAGGATTTTTTCTGAGCTTTTGACTTGTCGCTCCCCGATGAGGCGCTCGTGTGCTTGGCGTTGGGCTTCAGGTAGTTGCTCGAGGATGTTGTCGATTCGCCCTAGTATTTGCTGGACTTGCGGCCAACTCCACTCGGTTTCTTGCCATCTTTCTTCTAAGAGTTGGCGATGTTTCTGGGCGTGTTGACGGGTCTTGCGAATTGATTTTTTCATCTGTCGCAGGATGGCTTTGCGGTTGCGTTTGCTGTCTTTCTGCCGCCGTTGTTGGCTCATGGCTATCCCGAGTTTGTTGATTTCTCGCAGGAAGGTTTCGGGGTCTTGGGGCATGCGGTTTTTTAAGCCGGCTTCCCGTATGAGTTTCGTGGCTTTCATCAGGGTGCGGGTGGCGTCGATGAGGAGCACCCAGTCGGTGGGGTAGTGGATGTTGGCTTGGAGACAGAAGCTGTCGAACCAGACGTTGACCAGATCGACGGGGTTTTCTAAACCTAACAATTGCTCTAAGCCGTCGCTGGAGTGTTGGGCGGCGCTTTGCAGTAGCTGGGCGCCGAGTTGGTCGATGGCTTCTTGGGGCAGGAAGCGTCCGTAACGGTCGAGGGTGCTTTTTGAGGGGGGCATGACGGAGCCGAATTCGCCTGTATGACAGAACCATTGCAGCACATTGCTTTCTGCTAGTTGGATGCTGAGTTCGCGCACGGGCATATGATTTTCGACGAAGCGGACGATGTTAGTGCGGAAGGCGGTGACGCAGTGATTGAGGAATCGGGTGCCTACTTGATGGGACTGGAGGCCGCGGCGTTCGAGAACAAGCTTCGTGAATTGGTCATCGAGTCCGGCCCGCTCGATGATGTCGTCCATGAATTGGTATCGGGCGCGTTTATCGCGATAATCTTTGGGCCCGTAACAAGGTGGAAGTAGACGAAAGGTTAATTGGCGGTTAAATTCGGTCATGATTCGGCGGGTTTGATTTTTTGCTACTAACCAAATTATACACGCCGAATTTGGCTATGGGAGTCCAAATTGGGCTCTCATAGCTCTTTAATATCGCTGTTTCGCACTTCTATGACAGGGGGCCGGACCTGTGGGACAGGCCCCAACTAGACTGCAAGGGCAGTGAAGAAGACGAACCACAGCATCGCCAAAGAAGAGACGCTCCCCAGTCGCTCAGGGAAGATCTTCGCGAATGCGAGAAAGGCGATGCTAAAGGTCGGCCGTTCCGTGCTCATTGCGAAGGACGGCAAGATTTACAAGCTTCGTCCGGACGGATCTCGCACCTTTGTGAAGACGATCACAGCGCCCTCAAAGATGAAGCGGGGCATGAAGTTTAAGTTGCGGTAGGGTGAAGACTCCGCGGCTGCGCATGTTCGCGGGACCGAACGGCTCGGGTAAGAGCACGCTGAATACGGTATTGGAGCCAGAGCTTCTGGGTGTCTATTTGAATCCGGATGAACTGGAACGCCATCTGAAAGCAGAGGGCTCTCTCAACTTGGAAGGGTATCGCATCTCGTGTTCGCGAGAGGAGTGTGCGGACTTTCTCAAGTCGTCACAGTTTCTGCAAGAGGCTGGTCATGGTGGGTTTGATCGACTTCGCCTGGAATCGGGGAAGCTCTTCTTTCCGGGCTTCACGATCGATTCCTACCTTGCCTCCACCCTTGTGGCGTTTATTCGAGAGAAGCTGATAGAGGAGCAACAACCACTCACTCTAGAAACCGTGATGTCGCATCCAAGCAAGGTGGCCTTGCTTAAGGAAGCTCAAGCGCAGGGTTATCGCACCTATCTCTACTACGTTGCCACCGAGGATCCTGACATTAACATTTCGCGAGTGAAGAATCGTGTCTCGCAGGGAGGCCACCCCGTGCCAGAGGAGAAGATTGTCAGTCGTTACCACCGATCTCTGAACCTTCTTTGGGATGCCATTGCCATGACCAACCGCACCTTCATCTTCGACAATTCCACGGACGGCGATGATCACACCTGGATCGCTGAAATCACAGAAGGCAGTGAATTGGAACTCAAGGTTGATGACGTTCCTGCTTGGTTTCGAAAGTCTGTTATCGATAGAATTCCATCATGAGCGGAGAGGTCGGTAAGCCCGAATGGGAGACGCAGAAGCGGGTCATCGCCTTGTTTCAGGAGAAGCTGGGCTATGGCTACTTGGGCAATTGGCAGGATCGTGAGGGCAACAGCCACATTGAAGAGGCCATCCTGACAGAGCACTTGCAACGCGCGGGCTACGATGAGAGCCAGATCAACGCGGCGCTCTTTCATTTGCGCCGGGAAGCGGAGACCCAAGGGCGCAATCTCTATCACACCAACCAAGCCGTTTACGAGAAACTGCGCTATGGCGTGTCCACCAAGGTCGAGGCGGGCAAGGTGACGGAGACGGTGCATCTCATCGATTGGGAGACACCGGAGAACAATGACTTCGCCATTGCGGAAGAGGTGACTTTGAAGGGCGGGAGCGAGCGGCGGCCTGATCTGGTGCTGTATCTGAACGGCATCGCCATCGCCGTGATCGAACTCAAACGCAGTTCGGTCAGCATCAGCGATGGCATTGGCCAGCTCCTCTCCAACCAGACACCGACCTTCAACGAGTGGTTCTTCACCACGGTGCAACTCGTCTTCGCGGGGAACGATTCGGAAGGCTTGCAATACGGCACCACGGGCACACCCGAGAAGTTCTTCCTTAAGTGGAAGGAAGACGAGCAGGACAACGAAGGCTACAAGCTGGACAAGTATCTGCAGAAGATGTGCGCCAAGGCACGTTTGCTAGAGTTGATGCACGACTTCGTCCTCTTCGATGGTGGGATCAAGAAGGTGCCCCGCGTGCACCAGTATTTCGGCATCAAGCAGGCGCAGGATCACGTGCGCCAGAACACCGGCGGCATCATTTGGCACACCCAAGGCAGTGGCAAGAGCATCGTCATGGTCTTGCTGGCCAAGTGGATCCTGGAGAACAACCCGAATGCTAGGGTGACCATCATCACCGATCGCGATGCCTTGGACAAACAGATCGAAGGTGTCTTCCGCGCCTCCGGCGAAGCGGTGCATCGCACGAGCAGCGGCCAGGATCTGATGCGACAACTGGGCAAGGCCACGCCGCGTCTCCTGTGCTCACTGGTGCACAAGTTTGGGATGCGCGATGGCAAGCGCAAGAGCGATGCCGAGTTTGACCGTTTCATCCAGGAACTGGAATCGCAGCCCAGCAAGACGGTGGGTGAGGTCTTTGTCTTCGTCGACGAATGTCACCGCACGCAAAGCGGCCGTTTGCATCGCGCCATGAAAGCGCTCATGCCCAACGCGGTCTTCATCGGCTTCACCGGCACGCCGCTGCTGAAGAAGGACAAGAAGACGACGATGGAAGTCTTTGGCCGCTACATCCACACCTACAAGTTTAGCGAAGCGGTGGAAGACGACGTCGTGCTCGATCTGATCTACGAAGCGCGCGACATCGATCAGGCCTTGGGTTCGGAAGAGAAGATCGATGCCTGGTTCGATACCAAGACCAAAGGCCTGAATGACTGGCAGAAAGACGAACTGAAGAAGCACTGGGGCACGATGCAGAAAGTGCTCAGCTCCAAATCACGCATGGGCCGGGTGGTCAGTGATGTGCTCTTCGACTTCAACGTCAAACCACGGCTAAGCAGTGAGCGCGGCAACGCCATGTTCGTCGCCCGGAGCATCTACGAAGCCTGCAAGTATTTCAGTCTCTTCCAGGCGACGCCCTTGAAAGGCAAATGCGCCATCGTCACCTCCTACAATCCGCAAGCAAAGGACATTTCCAAGGAGGAAACGGGTGCCAACGATGACACGGAGAAGGAGTTCATTTACAACACCTACACCGAACTACTCAAAGACGTCCAAGCCGAGCCTAACAAGAGCAAGACGGAGACCTATGAAGATCGGGTGAAGGCTCTCTTCGAGAAGGAACCGGCCCAGATGAAACTGCTCATCGTGGTGGACAAGCTTCTCACCGGCTTCGACGCGCCGCCCTGCACCTTTCTCTACATCGACAAATCCATGCAGGACCACGGTCTCTTCCAAGCCATCTGCCGAACCAACCGGCTCGATGGTGAGGACAAGGACTTCGGCTACATCGTGGACTACCGCGACCTCTTCAAGAAGGTCGAGAAAGCCATCTCCGTCTACACGTCCGAGCTAGACGACAGCGCGGGTGATTCTGATCCCGAGGTCTTGCTGCAAGAGCGGCTGAAGAAGGGCAAAGAACGTCTCGATAGCGCACTGGAGAACCTCACACTCCTCTGTGAACCCGTGGAGCCGCCCAAAGGGGAACTCGAACACCTGCACTATTTCTGCGGCAACACCGAGATCGCGACCGATCTCGCCGACCGCGAACCGCAACGTGCCGCGCTCTACAAGGGCGTGGCAAGTCTGATCCGCGCCTACGCCAATCTGGCCGATGAATTGGAAGCCGCAGGCTACACCGCTGCCGAGTGCGCGCATCTGAAACAAAAGAACAAGCACTATCTGGAACTCCGTCAGCAGATTCGATTGGCCAGTGATGAGCATCTCAACCTCAAGGCCTATGAGGCCGACATGCGGCACCTCATCGACACCTACGTGGAAGCTGAGGAATCTCGCACCATCTCGCCCTTCGACGACATACCTCTGCTAGAGCTCATCGTCAAGACCGGCATCGCCGACGCCATTGCCAGCAAACTCGGCGGACTCAAAGGCAACCAGAACGCCATTGCCGAGACAATCGAGAACAACGTCCGCAGCAAGATCATCAAACAACGCCTCACCGACCCCGCCTTCTATGATAAGATGTCAGAGCTGCTCGATGAAGTCATTCGCGATCGCAAGACCAAAGCCTTGGCCTACGAGAAGTATCTCAAGAAGATCGCGCAGCTGGTAAAGCAAGTGGAAGCGGGACATTCGAGCGATATCCCTAACATTCTAAAGCAAAGCGCCGCCCTTCGCGCGCTCTACCATACCCTTCAAGAACCTCCCGCAAATGTCGTCGCCGAATCCATGGGCTACGGCGACGAAAAGGCCCTGCTCGATCTTGCCATTGAAATTGATAAGACCGTCAAGCGTGTGCGGCCTGATGGTTTCAGGGGCGTGCAGGCCAAAGAGAATGTGATCAAGCGCGCTATCCTACCCCTCTTGAAGAACAACCCCGAAGAAGTGGAGCGCCTTTTCGCCATCATCGAACAACATCCTGAGTACTGATGGTGACCAATCTCACGCTCGGCGATACCAAGGTTGAAGTAAGGCGGAAAGCAATCAAGAACGTCCATCTCAGTGTCTACCCACCAACGGGAGCCGTGAGGATATCGGCCCCTGAGCAAATGAAATTGGACACCATACGCGTGTATGCCCTTTCCAAGTTGGACTGGATTCGCAAACAACAAAGAAAGATCGGCGAGCAAGAACGCGAATCGCCTCGCGAATACCTTGAGAGAGAAAGCCATTATGTCTGGGGGGACCGCTATCTCCTAACGATCACAGAAGAGAACCAGCGCCCCGTGATCGAACTAAGCCATCGCCGTCTCAACATGCGTCTTCGCCCCAGGACGTCACAGGTGAAACGTGAAGCCCTGTTGGAACAATGGTACCGCCACCAACTTCGTAATGCCCTACCACCTCTCATCAAGAAGTGGGAATCCATCATGAAGGTCGAAGTGGCCAAGTTCTTTATCCAGCGCATGAAAACCAAGTGGGGCAGTTGCAACCATCATCGCCGAACGATCAGACTCAACACCGATCTAGCCAAGAAACCTAAGCCGTGCCTTGAGTATATCGTTGTTCACGAAATGGTGCATCTCTTAGAACCCACGCATAACCAGCGGTTCCAGGATCTGATGAAGCGCTTCATGCCCAACTGGAAAGTGCGCCGCGACGCGCTGAACAGTTTGCCGCTGCGGCATGTGGACTGGACTTATTGACAAGTCGCCTTCTCTCAATCCGGCTGTTTGATCATCAATCGTGCACCCTCCTTCACGTCCCCGACGGGATGCTTGGAAGACTTTCCATCGGGCCAGCGCACGACGATTTGGGTTGGCTTGGCTTCTCTTCCGAGACCGAAGAATAGCGTCGGCGTCGATTGCGAGAGATAACTGCCGCCGGCGTGCACTTCGGCGGTTTGGGTGTGGCCGTCGCTGCGCTCTAGCGAAATCTTCGCGCCGACGCCAGAGGGATTGCCCGGCTTGCCCTGAAGGACGACGGAAATGATTTGGTTCGTCTTGCTGCGTCCTTGCAGATTAGCGAAGGCTTGGGTGTAGCCGTTGTTGATTCCGACGGCGAAGTCGGGCCAGCCGTCATCGTTCAAATCCGTCATGGCGAGCCCTTTGCCATCGCCGGGCACAAAGAGACCACTCTCATCCGGCCAGATGGCTCGCCAACCTGCCTTCCCGTTCCCTAACAGGAGCGCACTGAGACCGCCGGACATCTTGCCCGTCTCGCGCTGAGGCGTGTAGAAGTTCTGAACGATGTAGATGTCAGGGTGACCGTCCCCATTCACCTCCGTAGAGACCACGCCAAAGCCAGGCGCAATCTGGGCCAAGTCTGGCAAAGCGCTCAGGCGGAAACGGCCATTGCCTTCATTGATCAGCACACTCGAAGCAAGGGTATTGACCTCGAACACCTCCGCATTCTGCAGAGCCTGAGGCGTATAAATCTCCGTTAGGTTAGCCGCGGCGAAGGCGTGGTAGGTTTCGAATTTCTTGGTGATGAACGGCATCGCGTTCTGCGAACAACTCTTGCCGCGCACTGGTAGGAGTTCGCCATCGACGAGCTTCGCTTCGATGATCTGTGGCTTGGAATCATTCCCAAAGGTGCCGTAGTAGATACGTGAGGGTTTCTTTGCCGTCGGATGATACTTGGTGTTGTGCCCGAAGTTCGTGGCCACGTAATCGATATCGCCATCGTGATCGAAATCGGAAGCGGCCAAGCCGTTCCACCAACCGGTGAACTTATCGAGGCCGCTCGACTTGGTTACCTCTTTCAACTGACCCTTCTCATTCTGATAGACACGTATAGGCCCCCACTCGGTCGCCACGAGAAGATCGATCCAACCATCGTCATCATAATCCGACCACAACGCACTCGTGACCATTCCGGCGCCCGCCAAAGAAGGTGCCGACGATTTCGTAACGTCGGTAAACTTGGGCTGATTCGCCGTCTGACTATCATTACGCAGGAGACGGCCGCCTGGACCTATCGGATATTGCCCAGGAATCACACGCCCACCGACAAAGAGATCCAAATCACCGTCGCGATCAATGTCCGCCGCCGATACAGTGCTCGAGCTTGTCAGCGAGACAGGCAGGGCCCCCTCAGCCTTGGAGAAAGCGCCTGGGGAAACGTTGATATAAAGCCGGTCTTGCAGGAGTTGCGCATCCTTGCCAGACTCCACGCCGCCGCTGGCGATGTACCAATCCAAATCACCGTCGCGGTCAGCATCGAAGAGAAGCGATGCCATGTCTTCAGATCGCGTTTCAGATTTCGCGGTGGCAAATTGGGCATGCCTGAATTCGCTACCATTCTTAAAATGAACCACGGGCAGGTAATCACGCGCACCGCCCATGACGAGATCTTCGTCCCCGTCCCCATCCATATCGCCCACAGCCAATCCCGGGCCGAGCTGCGAAAGCTTGTTAGGCAACAACGGCTGCGTGGCAAAGTCATCGAATGGACGGTCTTGATAGGGCGCTCCTTGGAAACTTTTCAAGGAAGCGAACCTCTTGCCTTTCGGCTGTTTCGCATCGGCAGGTGCTGAACGCGATGGTTTCGTTAGCTGGTAGTGCCGATCGGCTTCGAGATTCTGTTCTACCCAACGCGTGCCATCGGGCCAGATCGCTTCCAATTCATCAATCACCTTGGCCGCACCCAAGCCGATATGCATGAGAGGCTGATTCGAAGACATGTAGCCTGTCGCCGGATTGAGCACGCGCAGGAAATCCCGGTTGCCCGCTCTTAGTCGCAACGTCACCCCGATCACATCCGCTTCAAAAGTCACTCGGTGCCCACCCGCGCCACGATTCCGGTAGATACTCACTACGTCGTCTAGATTTGAAACGATCAAGTCGAGATTGCCATCGCGATCGAGATCCGCGTAGGCCGCCGCCAAACTCATGCCCACGTGATTCAATCCCCAGGATTTACCCACTTCGTCAAAATGCCAGCCATCCTGGTTTCGGTAGGCAAGATTGGGTTCAATGCGAGGTGCTTCATCCTTGATCATGTCCCATTCCTCACGGCCCGGGTAACCCGACACATTGAATCCGAGATCGGCGTTGGTGATCTCTGCCGTCATGCCGTTTGTGACGAAAACATCTGTTAGACCGTCGTTATCGTAATCCGCCAATTTCACTGCCCACGACCAATCGGTACTGGCAAGGCCCATCTGATGTGCGGCCTCCAAATAACGTTTCGTGCCACTATTGAGGAAGACGGCGTTGCGCATCAACTGCCTGGGCTCGGCAAAGTCCATGAAGCGTTGATGCACTGACATATCCCCCATATTGACCTTTTCTTTGTAATGCGACGTGGACGACATATCGACGACCATGAGATCCATCTTGCCGTCGTTGTTCAGGTCGGCCGCGTCGCTACCCATGGAATACCAAGTCGTGTGAGGGACGGCCGTTTTAATCACATCTTCAAACGTCCCGTCGCCTTGATTGCGGTAGAGGCGATCGGGATCTTGGAAGTCATTCGCCACGTAGAGATCCACGCAACCGTCGTGATCGTAGTCTAGCCAAGTCGCTGAGAGACCGTAATGCCGGCCGGAGATGTCCGCGCTTTGCGTCACGTCCTCAAACTTGCCGGTTCCGTCGTTGCGAAAAAGCCTGTCTTCGCGGCCGACCGTTTTCACCACGTAACGATTAGCCCCTTGTTTCACCAGCTCATAGAATGGCTCAAACTCGGGGAACAATTCGCGTTTGCCATTCACCACATGAGTGGTTTCTCCTTTGGGCAAGCCGCCGGCACGATAAAGGCGATTGGTTAGGAGGTAGAAATCGAGATCACCATCGCCATCGTAGTCCTGAAAGTGCACCATGAGACTAGCATCGTTCACGGCGACTCCAGATGCTGTAGCCGTGTCAGTGAACCTACCCTTGCCGTCATTGATAAATAATCGGTTAGGCGCATCATAGACACACACATAAAGGTCGAGGTGACCATCGCCATTCACATCGGCCAAGGCGGCACCGGCACTCCAAGCATTGGACACCGCAACGCCTGATTTCGCGGTGATATCTTCAAACTGAAAGGGTGCTTTCTGCCGATAGAGCCTGTTCTCTCCCGGCCCCCGCGTGAGATAAACGTCAGGCCACCCATCGCCATCCACATCACCCACGGCAATGCCCCCTGATGAGAAGCCGCTGATGTAGAGACGGCGGAGCGGGTGCGTGTTATCAATAGGATTCTTGAAGTCGATACCCGTGCTCTTCGGCTCAAGTGCTTCAAATAGCGGCTTTCCTTTTTCTAAAGCGCGCGGCGGCTTGAGGACCCGCAGCTCACTGAGCTGGGCGCTAGCGCTAACAATCGCGATGAAAGCAAGAGCAAGTGAAAGAAGTAACTTCATGTCCCGATGATGTTGAAACAAGAAGGATCGACCAATCAAGGATAGGTGATGGGAACTAGTTTCCCACTCGTACATCGTCGATAAACCAACCGGCCCCGTTCTCGGGATCGCCATCGACATTTGATAGGAAGACGAACTCGATGATGAAGGCGCGGGCGGGATCAAGATCGGGAATGCGGAGACTCGCCTCGGTCCATTCCGTCGTGTTGCCTTCTTCCCCGCCGAT
Source organism: Verrucomicrobiales bacterium (assembly GCA_965224685.1). GTDB lineage: Bacteria > Verrucomicrobiota > Verrucomicrobiia > Verrucomicrobiales > DEV007 > CBDDAB01. Next base: position 1,188,843 of record CBDDAB010000016.1, read on the forward strand.
AAAAGGCGGCTCGAATCGCTGGATCTCGTCGCCGTTGATTTCTAACAATCTCACTTGCCCGCCTTCCGCAGCTGTTGCTTCGAGGAAATACCAGAAACTCAACCGGAGATTGGAAGCGCCTAATGGATCGATCACCGGAGTGCGCAACTGTACCGTGGAGCCGTCTTCATAATCGGCGGCGAGGCCGGTCCCCGCGGCATTTTGACCGGACCTCGCAGCGCCAGGTCCATTCGCCGGCACGCCCGCTTCCCAGGTGGTCCCGGTTTCTGAGCCACCAGGTAAGAGACTAACCGTCCAATCACCAAGGCCGTTCTCAAAATCTTCTTCAAACAAAGCCGGCGTGGGAACGCGAACCACGCGGAGATAATTCGCGCCACCTTCGAGATCAGAGACCATGGTCGACGTCACTTCGGCCGGATCGGGTGCAGCCGGGATATCGGTTAGGAGGGGCCGCCAAGATCCTGCAGCAAGTGTGTTAGAAATCTCGACATCGTAGAAGGCGCCCACGAAAGATGTCCAGGTAAGAGCCACCGCCCCAGCCTCGTTGCGTGCGATGTCCGTGATCTGAAAGGAGTTCAGACCTAGGAAAGCTTCCACGCCGTTCTCATAGATACTCTGAATGTCCGCATCGCTCAGGGGAACACGGAAGAGCGCCAGGTTGTCGATATTACCAATGAATTGGAACCCGTCGCCAAAGTCTTGACCGGCACCGATGTTAAACGGTGTGGTATCGTTAGGCGCAAGCGTATCGTTAGACTCCACTTCCAAGACGCCGTCCACATAAAGCCGTTTCATTTCCGCCGCATTGTCATAGGTGATAGCCAAGTGCTGCCATTCATTGAGCTTTACTTCCGGACCATCCAGCGTTTGCCAATTGCCTGGATCATCACCATTCCCGCTCCAGAAGGTCCAAACGCCCGAAGGATTGTTATCGTAAATGAGGTAGCCTTGACTTCTTTGCCCATCATTAAATAAGTCATGCCGGCTCGTTACCGGAGAATTCCAGGCACCTGCGCCTCCCTCAGACTTTGCCCAAAGACTCAACGTGAACGATTCCGGATTGAGATCGAATGTGTGATCGAATTGGATCACTGAATCCCCTTCGAATCGAGCTGAGCCCCCTGTGAAGGGGCGGGCACCGGATTCGCCGTAGACCACTCCATCATCCATCGTCGGCACAAACAGCCCATCGGACGAAAGCCCGTCGCTATCGAGCGGAAAGAAAGCAGCGAGCGGCCCTAACTGACTTCCAGCGTCCAACGGATCCGTGCCCGCACGAATCTCGCTCCCATCGTTGAAGCCATCGCCATCGGAATCCGCAAGTAAGGGATTGGTCCCGGGACCCTCGCCACCAGGCACCTCCACCCCATCTAACAACTCATCACCATCGGTGTCGGCCACCAGCGGATCCGTGCCGGTGTCGGTGGCATCGACGTAGGTACCTGTGTTGGTTTCCACTCCGTCGTTGAGACCGTCATCATCCGTATCGGCTTTGTTCGGATCGGTTTTGAGTTCGATGATCTCTTCGAGCGCCGTCAGGCCATCGTTGTCGTTGTCACTATCACTATCCGCGACGTCCGGATCCAAACCATTCGGCTCTTCGAAGCGGTTGGGGATGCCATCACCATCGCGATCCAGATTCAAGTCTGGGTCATTTCCATCCGTCAACGATCGCACGCCGAATTCCAACACTTTCACTATTTCTTCCGGCGTTAGAGGGCCATCCCATAGACCAATGTCATCAATCTGTCCGACGAACCAGAAACCACTTCCGAAATCTTGCCCCGCACCAATGTTAAACGGCGTGCCGTCGTTCGGGGCGATGGAATCACCCGACTCAGCGACGAGTTCGCCATCCACGTAGAGCTTCTTCGCCGGCGCTTCATTGCCGTAGGTGATGGCCACATGTTGCCACTCTCCCACTTTCACTGCGGGGCCATCCAAGGTTTGCCAATTGCCACCTTCCGTGCCATTGCCACTCCAGAAGGTCCAGCTTCCTGAAGGTTGGCTATCGTAAATGAGGTAACCTTGACTGTCCGGATTGAGATCGTGCCGGCTGGTGACCGGCGAATTCCACGCCCCAGCCCCGCCCTCAGACTTCACCCACAGAGCCAGGGTAAAACTTTCCGGGTTCAAGTCTGCGGTCCAGTCGTGTTGAATCACACTGCTAGAGCCATTAAAGGTCGCCGAAGCACCTGTCGCTTCGTTGGCTCCAATCGCTCCAAACTCAACGTCGTTCACGGTGCTTGGAACAAAGCCGCCGATCTCGGCCGATTCACCATTCTCATCGAGCGGAAAATGCGCGATCAGTTCGGCAGCGTGACTAAATGAAAGGGCCGTCAAACCACCGACGAGGACGGCGACGCGTAAAGGGATCCTGTTCATCATATCGAAGCATGATCGCGAATTCATGGCTCGGCGATAACATTCGCAGGATTGCTTGCCTGCCTCCAGGAAACCAGATGAACTCACCGGAATGAACTACCCGCTTCAGTTGTCCTTCAAACTCATCGCGCTGGCCCCACAGATCTCGATCGTCGACGCCCAAGGGCAGCCGGTTTGTTATGTGAAACAAAAGCTCTTCAAGCTGAAGGAACACGTGCAGATCTTCACCGACTCCACCCGATCGACGTCCCTAGCAGATATCCGAGCAGATAAGGTCCTCGACTGGTCCGCCCGTTATACTTTTACCACCCCTGCGGGTGAAACCTTGGGCTCCGTCGGCCGCAAAGGCATGCGCTCTCTTTTCAAGGCGCACTACGAATCCTTTGTTGGCGCCGACGAAAGTCACGACTTCGACATTCAGGAGGAGAATGCTTGGGCTAAGGTGGGCGACTCCCTCTTCGGTTCGATTCCTCTGATAGGCATCTTGTCAGGTTACGTTTTCCACCCCAGATACCTCGCCAAACGATCCAACGGCACGCCCGCCATGCGTTTGGCTAAGCAGCCCGCGCTTTGGGAGGGCAAATTTACCATTGAGAAACTCGACGATAGCCTGACGAACACGGAAGAACTCAATCTTATGTTGTCTTTTCTCATGCTGTTGATGCTAGAGCGCTCGAGAGGCTAGGCGGGCTCCTGTTCGCAACGGAGTCCAACGCCCGGAACTCTCACGAGTCCCGCTACACCTAAATTATTCATCAAACTGGCTAACCAAAGCGGAGACGGTGGCCTTGGCATCGCCATAGAGCATGCGGGTATTCGGGCGGAAGAAGAGCTTATTGATTAGGCCGGAGAAGCCCGCACCTTGACCGCGTTTGAGCGCGAAGACGGTCTTGGCTTCGTGCACATTGATGATGGGCATGCCGTAGATGGGGCTGCTCTCGTCTTCACCCGCAGCAGGATTGACGACGTCGTTGGCACCGATGACGATGGCGACATCGACGGTGGGCATGAGAGGATTCACCTCATCCATCTCACAAAGCTGTTCATAGGGGACGTCGGCTTCCGCTAACAAAACATTCATGTGGCCGGGCATCCGGCCGGCCACGGGGTGGATAGCGTAACGCACTTCGGCGCCGTTGTTCTCCAGGATTTCTCCTAACTCTTTCACGGCGTGTTGTGCTTGGGCCACGGCCATACCGTAACCAGGCACGACGACGACACTGCTCGCTGCTTCCAACACATAGTAAGCGTCCTCCACCGTGATGGCTTTCATCTCGCCCTCAACCGCGCCACCACCTTTGGCAGCTCCACTACCAAAGCCGCTAAAAAAGACATTGCCCAAGGTGCGATTCATGGCCTTACACATGATCACAGTGAGGATGAGGCCACTGGCCCCGACCAAACAGCCGGCCACGATGAGCACGTTATTCAGAATGACAAAGCCGGCCGCGGCCGCAGCAAGGCCAGAACAACTATTGAGAAAAGAAATCACCACCGGCATATCTCCGCCGCCAATGGGAATGACGCCCAAGATACCGAGAAGAAGCGCGAGAATCACAACCGCATAAAAGATGGTGCTAGCAGAGGCACCTTCTGCATTCATGCTGAGATAGGCTCCCAGAACAGCGAGCACAACGAGCACCAAGCCATTGAGCACGTTCTGACCGGGGAAGAGAGTTGGCGAACCCGATACTTTCCCTGAAAGCTTGAGATAGGCGACGATGCTGCCGGTAAAGGTGATCCCACCAATGAGAACGGCGAGAAAGATGACAAAGGCCGTGAAGACAGGAAACTGATAGCGCTCCCAACCCAGAACGCCGGCGCGCGCAAACTCCGCCCAGCCGACAAGGAGACTAGCAAGCCCACCAAAGCCGTTAAAGAGAGCGACCAACTCCGGCATGCCCGTCATTTGGACTTTCTTCGCGGCGACAAGGCCGATGAGCCCACCCAGCACGAGCCCACCGATGATCATGCCGTAATTGACGATCCCTTTATCGAGCAATGTCACCACAACGGCCAGGAGCATTCCCAAGGAAGAAAGCATGTTGCCCCGCCGCGCCGTGGTCGCGGATCCGAGCATTTTGATGCCGAAGATAAACAGTATCGCCGCAGCGATATAAGCGAGGTTGATCAGTGCTCCGGTCATCCCACTTACTTCGGCTGGTCTTCCTTCTTCTTAAACATGCCAAGCATACGATCCGTCACCAAATAACCGCCGACCACATTGATCGTGGCCAGAACAAGCGCGGCGAATCCTAACCATTGGGCTAAGCTGCCACCTTCAACGCTTCCCGCAGCTAAGAGAGCCCCGACGATGGTGATCCCGGAGATGGCGTTGGATCCGGACATCAACGGAGTGTGCAATTGGGAGGGCACCTTCGCGATCAGCTCGAAGCCGAGGAAAGCGGCCAGCGTGAAGGTGAACAAAAGGAGAATAAGGGCTTCCATAATAAACTAAAACGCTTTCGCAATGGGAGGCGCCATCCCTGATGGAGCCGTCCTCCAACAGGCGAAAGCCTGTTTCATTGCAGTCATAAAGTTTCCGATCATCACCTAAGGCTTAATTGGCTTTGAAGCGTTCGTGAACGATGGATCCACCATGGGTGATGACGCATCCCTTGAGGATTTCGTCTTCCAGATCCAGCGGAAGCGTCTTCGATTCTTCGTCCCAGAAGTGATCGATAAAATTGGTGAGGTTGGACGAATACATCAAGCTGGCGTGTTGAGGCACCTGACATTCCAGCGCGCCATGACCAATGATGCGCACACCGTTCTTGGTCACGATCTCTTCGTCTAACACTGTTCCGGCGACATTGCCGCCGCCTTCCGCAGCCAGATCGACGACCACGCTTCCACGGCTCATACCGGCGATCATTTCCTCGGTGATGATCTGGGGCGCTTTGCGGCCAAAGAGCTTGGCCGTTGTGATGAGAATGTCAGAGCGGGCGCAGATCTTGGCCATGCCCTGTCGCTGTTTCTCAATTTGTTCCGGCGTCAACTCCTTGGCATAGCCTTGATCGGTCTGCCCGGTATCGCCGATATCGATCTTTACAAACTTCGCCCCTAACGATTTCACCTGTTCTTCCACGACGGGCCGGGTATCGAACGCCTCGACCCGTGCCCCTAACCGTTTCGCCGTGGCAATGGCTTGTAAACCCGCCACGCCCACACCGACGACAAAGGCGCGCGCGGGAGAGAGCGTGCCCGCGGGCGTCATCATCATGGGCAAGATCTTGTTCAAGCGATCGGCCGCGCGAATGACCGCTTGATAGCCGGCCAAGTTAGCCTGCGAACTCAAGGCATCCATCTTTTGGGCGATGGTGGTGCGAGGCATCATTTCGAGACTCACACTTGTCAAACCGCGTGCGGCCATTTCCTCGATCAACGATCTTTCATTAAACGGATCGAGAAAGCTCACATGGATCGTGCCTTCGCGCAGCCGTCCCAATTCCTCCGGCGGCGGTTTGCGCACCCGGAAGATCACCTCAGCGGCGCTGAGACCGGTTTGGCGATCCTGGATCACCACGGCCCCGGCTTCTTGATAGGCCTGGTCGGAAAGATCCGCCCGCTCGCCGAGCCCTTGCTCGATGGTCACCTTGATGCCGAGCCCAGTGAGACGTTTGACCGTCTCGGGAACGAGCGCGGCGCGCGTCTCGCGAGGGTCCATTTCTTTCGGCGCGAAGATCTCCATAGGAGCGGTGAGGTATAGGCTATCTTAGAACGACGCGAATGAATTTAGAAACAATGATCTCGCCGCCTGCGAGCCGCGATGAACCTAACGGCCCGAGACGTCCAGGCAGACGGCCTCCTTAGCGCTTCGGATGAAGACCCGGTCATGAGCCAAGATAGGCGTGGTCCAGCATTTCCCATCGAGGAGCTCGGCACGTTTGATTTCCTTGTATCCCTTGGGATCCGCATCGGCGAGGACGAGCTGCCCCGCATCACCAAGCACTAACAACTGATCCTTCACGCGGATGAGATGGCCGGGACCGAAGCCCGATTCTTCCCATTTGAGTTCGCCAGTCTTGATGTCGTAGCAAGCAAGCGGCGCCTTGCCATATTTTTTGAAGCCGTACAAGCCGTAAAGATAGCCGTCATGACAAACGGGCGTGCTCCAATGATTAGCGATCTTCTTGTCTCTCCACTGTTCCTCCGCCTTCCATTCACCGCCGTGCTGGCTGACTTTCACCACGGCGGCACCAACGCCATAACCAGCGGTGACATAGACGAGATCTTCGTGCACCACGGGAGATGCCGCAGAGGAGACGTTGAACGGGAAATCATAATGCCAGAGTTGTTTGCCGGAATCCGGCGTGAAGGCCGTGAGACCGTCCTGATTGAAGAAGATGATCTGACGTTGCCCGCCGATGGTCTCGGCGACCGGCGTGGCGTGCGTCATGAGCGCATCACCCGTTTTCCAAGCGAGTTTGCCGGTCTTTCGATGGAAGGCGAGGAACGACTCATCTTCGCCACCTCCCGCCATGTAGAGATAATTCCCTTCCAGCAAGGGCGAGGCGGCGTTCTTCCATTTGATGTTTCGGCCGTTGTATTCTTTGATCACATTGTGAGACCAAACCAGATTACCGTCTGCAGCGGCAAAGCACGAAACAACGAGGTCCGAGTCGATCACGTAAACGAGGCCATCCTGCACGGACGGCGTTGAGCGTGGCCCGTCTCCACCGTCATTGCCTCGGGCACCGGCATTTCCGCCATCATGTCCGTAACGAATGATGGCGAGCGGGTTCGCCCAACGTTCCTCGCCCGTTGCAGCATCAAGAGCGAGCAGGGTCTCACGGTCAATGCCCTCAACCTCGCGCCTAACAATCGTGTAAACGGCGGTGTCATCAGCAGCAAAGGAACTGAAACCGGTATTCAAAGGGCGCCGCCAAGCTTCTTTCGTCTCGTCCCCAATAGCGTTCGGCGCCTTGAGGGCTACGCTGGTGGTGCCGTCTGCATGCGGCCCGCGGTACTGTGGCCACTCGGCGAAACTCAGGATTGGGGAAGCCAGCAGGACGAAGGAGACGAGGAGATGTTTTCTCATGGTTCTTAGATATAAAAAAGCGCTGGTCCCGCAAGGGGAGCCAGCGCTTTTAAAGAAAGAATTCTGTGAACTTTTAGCGACGCCGACGTGCGACGAGCCCGAGTCCAAGAAGCATGAGAAGGCTTGTTGAAGGCTCAGGAATCACGGTCACATCAAGCGTGAAAGAGATCATGGAATCGTCACCGCCACCAGGAAACGCATCATCAACTTGGACTTGGTCGCCAACACCGATGTAAGTCATTTCGAGGGCAGAAAGCGTGATGACATCCAAACCGCTTCTGAACGTCAAATCGCCGGCAGGAGGTGCGAGTCCACCAGCGTCGTTGATGACCTGCGAGATATCACTTGGGTCAAGTGCCTCAAGTGCTCCGGTATTACCACCGGCCAGCTTGGCCGAGATACCTGGGCTATTGCGCTGCTCAAAGAAGAGATTCACGTAGCTACCAGGGTTGGCAACGTTATTGTCCGCCCAGGAGGTGCTCTGGAGGAGCACTTCAAAGTTATGGGTACCAGGCGTCAGTTCCATGCTGAAGCGCGTACTGGCGCCATCGCCAGAGTTTAAGAAACTTCCGCCACTAAGACGGACATAGGCATTCCAACCTGAGTTGCCACCAACGGTATCCCCGTCGGTGCGCCGCGGACTGACCCCCGTTTGCCCCTCAATCCAAGGGACGGAGATGCCAACAAAGTTGACAACAGCGGATGCGGTGTGGGTAGCCGCCATGAAAAGGGCAGTGGCGGCCAAGAAAGAGAGCGGGCGTTTGTTCATGATTCGTTGAAAGAGTTATCGGATGCGACCTTGATGTCAAGAAAGCTTCACTTTCAGAAGAAGTTGTAGAGAGAATTTACTGGTTATCAGGCTCTTAAGGAAGGGGACGGCGGCTTTCACCGCCGCCCCGTTGATCCTTTCGGTTAGTCTTGAATCACACGAACGCGATAGAAGCCCTGATCGAGTTCGAATCGAGCAGCATCGGTGTCAACGAAGTCGACTGTCGCCGCCTCCGTCGAACTTTCCGTTGTGATGACTTCCCAAGTGTCGGGAGCCAAGGTCTCGGAGAACTCGATCTGGTAGATCTTACCAGGGCGAGCGTCGTAGGTGACCTGGATACCGCCTTCCACACGAACCACTTGCTCGACTCCGAAGAAGTCGCGACGATCGTGAGGATCGGTTCCGGCCAGAACTTCAGCGGCGTCTAGGACACCATCGTTATCCGAGTCGGCAAGAGCCGGTAGGGTGATCTGAGGTGCGCCCGCATCGGGAAGCGCGTCCGGTCCGGCCGCGAAGTTGGCGGCAATCTCGTCGGCACCGAGAGCCGCGTTGTAGATGCGGAACTCATCGAATGAACCTTGGAAGTTGGCATCACCCGTCCAGTTGGAACGGCCGAGCCAGTTGTTCACATCGTTGATTTCATTGATGCGATAATCTGTGGCTCCCGTACCGACTTGTTCACCATTGCGGTAAACAGCGACGTTTCCGTCGGCGTCCCAACTGGCCGCAACATGAATCGTCTCGTTGAGGGGGCTAGGCAGATCCGTATCGACATTGAATTCGCCATTGCTGGTATCGCCTCCGTCCGCTGCATCGCGATTATGAATCGCCATCCGTTGCTGGTCGTTATTCCCACCACGTGAAGCGCTGAGGAGGAAGTAATCCAAACCTTGGTCGCCACCGCCAGGACCATCGAGCTCAGAGCCTTCAGATCCGGGAGTCCCCGAGGAACCGAAGTCCCAAATACGGGCCCAATTCTGAGCACCAGCGAGGGAATACCAAGCCTCGAAGGTCACGTTATCGTGAGCTGTGAGGAGTCCATTAGGTAGATCCACATAGGCCGCGGAACCAGAGGCACCACCAGGCAAGTTGATGACACCGTCGCCCCATGTGGCGCCGTCGCCTTTCACTTCACCGTGCGCGCCGCCAACGGAGTCAGCCACCGTCGTGCCGTCACCGTCATCGAAGCTGTAGCGGTTAACGAGGGTCGGATGACCACCCGTGCTACCGAGGAACTCAACAACGGCACCCATGAGGATGGCGTTACGATCAGGGAAGCTCGCGTCGGTGCCATCCAATTCAAACGAGAGTGGACCGCCACCGTGAAGCGAGGTGATCTTGATGTAAGCACCAGTGGTTTCACGACCGCCCGCTCCAGCTTGGATCGCATTGGGACTGAACTCGTCCGCGACGTGGACACCATTGACAAAGACGTCGAACCCGCGATCACAGCACTTCTCAGCGAAAAGACCCGTGATCTGATACAAACCGGGAGGCGCATCGAAGTCGAAGATCAATCCGGTGGGATCATCCGCGGCGTTGCTCCAACGAATGGAATCGAGGACGTTCCCCAGAGCCACGTCGTCAGCCGAGTCGCCGATGTTCACGGCGAAAGACCAAGGAGCGGCGATGATGTGCTGCGCAACGAAATTGAGACCGCTGGTCCCAGAGTCTGCGGTGAATTCGACACCGTTTACCACCTGCCCACCGGCACCGCCAACGTCGACGGCATAGACGATGTCTCCATCGAGATCGACGTCCGCTGCGGAGGTGATGGCGCCGGATTCAACCGAGATCAGGTTGATCTGATGCCCGATGGAAGGACCGCCTGCAATCATGCCGATTTCCTCTTCAGACAAAGGACGATTCCAAACCGCCACATCATCAATGAGGCCGTTCCATTGGCGACCGCGTCCACCCTGATCAGCATTCTCACCAATCATCATTGGGAAGTCATTTCCTTGAGTGGGACCATCAGGACCTTCACCGGCTAGAACACCGTCGAGGTAGTAGGCCGTGCCCACTCCAGGCCGGTTGACGAGGACAACATTGTGGATTTCACCATCGTTGACATCGGGACCATCGACCATGTCAAAGCCAGCATTGGCATTATCTACCCGGGGTCCGGCGACGGGACCAAGGTGGTCCGTTTCGCCACGGCGATGGATTCGCCAGTTGCTTCCTTCACCCTTGGTCACCAAGGCTTGCCAGCTCTTGTCGAAGGAATCCACCCGGAACCAAGCGGAAACCGCAAAACCAGTGCCATCGGAGAAATCGAACATGCTTTCGTTCTCCGCGGGGGTGGTTACGTGCTGGGCGCCATTGAGGTCGATGCCTTGGCCGAACTGACCGGCGTCATACGCGATGGGATCGTCGCCAACGGCTGTGCCGTGGCTGTTACCTGCCTTGTCTTCGAGATCACCATCAAGCGGGAAGTAGGCGATGAGGCCGTCAGCCAAGGGGCTGGTAGCGATACCGCCTCCACCGCCGATGCCACCGGAAATGGCCGCCACATCCTCGTCGGAGAGGGCGTAGCCGTTCCAGATGCCGATATCATCCACGGAACCAAGCGTGTAGCGGTTGAAGTGGTTCATGATGACCAACGGATCGTCGTTGATACCCATGGGCCAACCACCGGTTCCGGTGTCCGTGATGCTGTGAACCGTTTTCACACCGTCTACGTAGAGGCGGATCTCGCCGGCTCCGAGGTCGCGAGCGACGACGAAGTGATGCCACTCGTTGTCGCCATGGCTGATGCCGGAATCAGAATCGACACGGCTGCGTGGGTCACCGCCCTCTCCCTCGCGGGAATCAAGGGTAAAGGTGTCCGCGCGGGTTTGGAGCTGCCAGTAACCGGTCGTGGCACGGCTATTGTCGTGGTAACCCTTGGTGATGATGCCTTGATCGTTTTCGAGACCATCACGCTTGTACCAAACCGAGGCGGTCCAATCGCCGTCGAACTGGAAGTCGGGGCTATTCGCAACCCGGATCTGATTGCCTTCAGCACCGTCTGACGTGAGTCCGCCACCAAGAGCACCGGAATCCCACGCCCAGCCGGGAACAGCCTTGGGTGAGATGTAGAGGTGATCAATGGTCAGCCGCTCGGTGTGACCACCCGTGCGAGCAAGGATGGAGAACTTGTGGGCCGCATCACCCGCGAAATCGGGAGTGGGAATGTTGACGAAGGAAGCGTTCGTGCGCAGACCACTGGTCCACATGCTAGCGCCGTTGTCCGGACACCAGCTAACACAAAGCGTTCCCTTGACCTTCTCACCAGGCTGGAAGTTGGCCGCATCCGGACCAATCGCTGGAAGATACGCCAGTGACTCGTCCCCACCGTTGGTTTGAATATGCAGACCCGCATCCTCACCTAAATCGTTCCAGTTCCAAGAATCGACCTGGAAGGAGACGTGTGGAGTACCGTTTTCATAGCCATCTTCAGCAGGAGAACCAAAGTTCTCGCCATCAGGTATCGCTCCCCAGTTGAAGGAGAAACCGTCTGCTGGGGTATTGTTTCCGCCCGTGTGGTCGATCTCAAACTCGAAGGCTGCGGACCAACCGTTCTCCGCGCCGGCAACCGCCGGGATCACGAAGGAGGCGCCCGTGTCACCGACGTTTACTTCAGTCATGCGAAGCTTACCGCCCTGGACAGAGTTGGTTCCGTCGCTGGAAGCGATAATGGAGCCATCTCCAAGATCGGTCGCGCCATCCTCGGCTTCGAACTCTTGAACGTAACCGCCGGCACCGAGAACGATGCCGTGGTGTCCGTTTCCAGATCCGTCTAAGATGAGCGATCCGGATCCTTCTTCGAAGTCGTAGTGGGCGACGAGGTTATCCGATAGCGGATCGCCCTTCGCAGCAGGCACCAACTGGTAGCCAGGACCAGCTTCGGTCTTGCCACAAGCATCGACACCAACAGCAAAGCTGAAGTCTGCATTGTCGCCACCGCCAAACTCGAACTGGTACACTTCCACATCGTGGATACCAGCTGAGAGATTCACGCTGAAGAGACCTGGGCGGGCTCCATGGGTGTTGGGATCATTCCAAACGATCTCGCCATCAATGACCACGCGTCCACCGTCGTCGGTCTGCAAGTCGAAGAGGATGGTTCCAGGAACGAGCACCTCGACCTGGCCTTTCGCGTGCATCACGAACTCGTTGGCGTCGCCACCTTCTTCATTCGGCCAGGCGGCGTCACCACCAACGCGGCCTCCGCCACCGAAGTTGATGACATCGCTCATGATCGTGGTGTCGGAGACAACCTCGATATCGAGTTCGCCGTTGAGTAGAGGCAAGATGCCTTCCTCGAAGATGGTACCTTCGGTTCCTGTGTTGTTAGGCACATTGACCGTGCCCGGCAATCTCGTTGCGGTTTGGATCACACGGACTTCCCACTGACCACCGCCAGCGAAGATCTGCGGCACGTCGTCGGCGTTGTTGTCGGAGGTACCAAACTCCTCTTCCTCACCGGCGGTCCAGCCGTCACCGTCGTTGTCGAGGCATTCGCCATCGAGAACCTTCGGATTCAGGCCAGCAAGAAGTTCGCCAGCGTTATTGAGGCCGTCACCATCAGGATCGCCGTCAGGTGTGAGATCGAGGTTTCCGCAGTGGGCGAGCTCCCACCAGTCTGGTAGGCCGTCACCATCGGTATCGTTATTGATCCCGGAGATCTGCGCGATGTCAGCGCCGCCGAGGGCGGTGTTGTAGATGCGGACATCTTCTAGGTAACCGATGAAGTCACGGTCCTGATCCAAACGGGTGCTGCCAATGAGGATCGAATCTTGACTGCGGTTTCCTGTTCCGAGACCAGCCACATTGGCTGCTTCGGAGATCAAGACGCCATCGCGGTAGATACGTTGGAAGCCAGATTCACCACCTTCATAAACCCAGGCGATATGATGCCAGTTATTGAGGTCCACCAAGACAGGCGGATCAACGGTAGCATTACCCACACTACCTGAATCAGCACCCCAGTGACCGAAGTAGAGCTGTGTGCCGCGCGCTCCATTGTGGAGCACGTCGCCACCAGCTTGACCGAAGACCATGGCGTCACCGCCACTGTCACCATCCGAATCAATCTCGGTCTGATGGACCCAGGCCATCATGGTGTAACTGGCAGCTTGGATGCCACCGCCTTCCGGAGTCACGCCGGTATCGACGTAAGTCGAGTCCGCACGGTCAGCGCTGCTGAACCACATGATATCGGATCCACCGGTAACGGGCGAGAGAAGCCCGCCTGGCGCCATGTAAGCACCGATCACATCAACCGAACTGAGGATGCCGTCATTGGCACCAGCGCTGTTCTTCACCGTGGTCGAGATGCCGTGATCGAAACCATAGTGAACAACTAGGTTACCTGCACCAGGCGCGCCAATACCAAGAGCGGTATCAATGGCTGCGGAGGAGAGGGCACCGCTGTAGATCTTAACGTCGTCGATCAAGCCTTCGAAGGCTCCATCGTTGCGGGAAATACCTACCAGGATATTGGATGGGTTATCCAGTCCGCGCGGCTGGCTAGAAGAGCCAACGTGGGCGCCATCAAGGAAGATGTCCTGAACGCCACCGGAGAATCGCCAAGCGATATTGTGCCAGGTGCCAGCTGAGACCCGGCCGCTACCACTATTGCTGTCTGAACCCCAATGTCCGAAATGAACTTGGTCACCACGGAGACCATTGTGCAGCGCATTGTCCGGAGGAGCGAGCTGACCAAAGACCATGTTGTCACCGGCAGTCGAAGCTGGGCGAATGCGTGCGGTCATCGTGTAGGAGGCATTGGGACCGTTGATACCGAGGGCGTCTGAAGAGTTCTGACTATCCACGAAGATCGCATCGGCGCCATTCACTCCTCCTAAGGTCAGAGAGGAGTTCGTGGCCTGGAATTCGGGGAAGAACATACCCGTGTAGAAGTTGAATCCCTTGCCGAGGTTGATGGTCCCTGAACTGAAGTCGACCGCGCCCGGAAGGTTGGTGTTGCCACCACCGGCAGGAACGCCAGAAGAGGCCGTGCCAAGGGCAGCGGCATTGCCACCACTCCAACGCGGCTCCAGATCCATGGTGATTGAACCAACTTGGGCACCGTCAATGTAGAGAACCAAGGTCTGTAGTTCTTCACCATTGTCGACGTCGATCGAAGCGAGGATATCCAGATCCCCAGCCGCCACCTGCTCATCGGTGAGGGTGTGGGTAATCGTTGCGATGTCATTACCCCCATTTCCAACCGTGCGCATGACGAGGTTGTTACCAGCCTCATAGACAATTGAGCTGCCAACGGTGGCTCCACCAGACTCGAAGAGAACCTCTGGTCCGCCATCAGCCTTAGCTTCTAAGTCCACGCTAAGGGTGAACGTGCCATCCGCCCGACTCCAGACGCTGCCGTTTCGATCGAGAGTCTGGAATCCACCTAGCTCAGTTCGGGTCACCGTCGCCACACCGAGATCAGGCACAATCAAGTCGGCGAGATCAGTTCCTTCAGGACCAACGAGGAGGCCGTCGCCTGCCGAACCAAGGTTTGCCACCACATTGCCGCCGCCACCTGCATCACCGCAGATGTAGGCGATCATGTTGGTGAACAACTGCTCACCCGTCTCGGTTAGATCATACAAACCAGCGGTCTGCGAGGTGATGCCGTCAGCTTCGCGACTCCCTGTTAGGAAGACGTAACGGTCACCGGCAAGGACGTTGCCGTTGTTGACCTCGGCGCCTGCAGCCCATTCAGCGATCGCGGGAGCGCCTTCGATGCCACCTTCGCCGACAGCAGTGGCAATGACCGTGCCGCCAACGACGTTGTTGTTATTGAAGGAGAGACCGCGTTGGCCGTCGAGCGTGTTGGCGTAGGCCTGCGAGATATCGACACCCGCAAGAACAGGATGATCGGGAGTATCGCTGGCCAAACTGATCGCTGCCGTGGAGTCCACCATAGTGGTGCCGTCAGTGTGATTGAGACGGCTGCTCCGTAGGATGTATCCGTTCAAGGACAACACCGGTGTCGTTACCTGGGTGTTCCAGAACTCGGCTTCCTGTTGGTAGTGTCCGCTGGAGGCAGAGCGGCTGATGATGATGAGGTCCGCACTATTGTAAACGGCCAGGTCTTCATCGGTCGGATCATTTCTAGTCGCGTAACGGGTCACATTGTGGCCCAAGCTCGTAAGGAGATTGGTGTAACCAATGTCTGCGGCTTCGGTAAGACCAGCATCCGCTGCCGCCTGCGATGGCGCATCAGTCTCGTGGAAACCCACGAAGAGGATTTCCTTCGAACCGCCGCCACCGCCACCATTGAAGTCGTAATGAACGAGTAGTTCAGTGACCTCATCGTTCGGGACAAGTGGGTTGAGCGATCCTTCAGGAATGACCTGGAGAGACAGGTTATCGAAGTGGTGAGCTTGGTTCGCTCCACCGGTTCTGGCACCGAAGACCAGCTGGCCTGGGCTTGGCGTCCAGTTGGTTTGGAGATTGTCCACCACTTTGGAGCCCTTCCAGAAGATATCGAGCGTGCCATCGACTTCGAGGTTCACCTCGAAAGGCGCCCAACCGAGAAGAGCGTAGGGATCGTCAGGATTGTCCAGATTCCGCGGACCTGTTTGCAGAGACTGCGGATCATCGAGAGCGCCGTTGAGAACGTTGGCCTCAACTTGCTGAACCAGCTCACCGTCAACGCGGACGCTGAAACCGATGACATCAGGAGCACCACTTTCCCAGGCATCAAAACCGATACCGATACCGGTGGTGGAGCCTTCCTCAGGAAGGTTGGCTTCACCGGTTGGGGAAGCAGCGTAGCCTTCACCGCGGGGATCTACCAAGAGAGGATCATCCGGGCGAACAAGGTTGATGCTCATTCCGTCAGCAGGACGCTCCGTGCCACCGCCAAGGCGGGCGTCCACACTGAAGCGGAAGCCGGCGATGTTTTGATCCACCGCAGGAAAGATGATGGCGGCGCGAGCGCCGTTCTCCGCATCAGTGAGGGAGAGGTAACCGCCAGGATTACCACCTTCGGTGCGAACCTCGGTGGTGGCGGCGTCATTTGAGATGATCTCAAGACCCGGATCAGTCTCGAAGTCGAAGGTCGTAGTGGAAGGACCATTAGCCACCTCGTGACCGTCGGTGCCACCGTCTCCGTCCGTGTCCTCGTCTAACGGATCGGTCATCGTGACCTCAACTTCGTCAAAGTCGCTGAGACCATCACCGTCGGTGTCGACGACTGTTGGATCGGTGCCAATGGCGATGATTTCCTCACCATCCCACAGACCGTCACCGTCGGTGTCGCGGTTGTTGGGATCCGTTCCGGCGGCAAATTCGCCCGCGTCATTCAAGCGGTCGCCATCGCTATCGAAGGTGCCGTCTTTGCTCAGATCACCGAAGTTGGCAATCTCCCAGTCATCATCAAGACCGTCACCGTCACAATCAGGATTGAGCGGTGAACACCAGATGTCGAAGATTTCTTGCTGGCTCAGAACGCGGCAATAAATGCGCACATCATCGAGAGCCCCGATGAAGTCGCGGTCCTGATCCAGGCGAGTGGTTCCGATAAGGATCGTATCCTGGCTGCGATCGCCCGTTGCCAGACCGGCGACGCCGGTGGCTTCAGAGATGAGCACCCCATCACGGTAGATCCGCTGAGTGCCGGTTTCGCCGCCATCAAAGACCCATGCCATATGGTGCCATTGGCCCAGATCAACAAGGGCCGGTGGATCAACCACGGCGTTACCGGTGCTACCAGAATCAGCACCCCAGTGACCGAAGTAGAGTTGGGTGCCACGCGCTCCATTGTGAAGCACGTTTCCAGTCGCCTGGCCGAAAACCATGGCGTCACCGCCACTGTCACCATCAGGATCGATCGCGTCCTGGCGAACGAAGGCCGTCATGGTGTAGGGAGCGGCCTGAATCCCGAGATCGGCAGGCGTCAATCCCGTATCGACATAGGTGGCCTCTGCACGATCGTCGGTGTCGAAATACATGCCACCAGGTCCGCCGGTCGCGTAGGCGCCGGGAGCTTGGATCCAGGCATTGTCATCGCCGGAGAAGACTAAAGTGCCATCTGCAGGTCCGGAGAACGCAGCGGGATTGAGATAACCGGAGAACCAGCCATCGGCACCCTGGGTGCCATCGGTGGTCCACTGGGCGACCGAGTCAGCGATTACATCGCCACCCACGGTCACCGTCATCGACGTGATACTACCGTCACAACCATCGTTGTTCGTGTCATCAGTCCCAAGCGGAGTCTGCGCGAGGTCAAAGATGTCACCGGCAGCAGCGGTGACTTCAACCTGACGAGTCACACCCGCACCATCGTCAAAAGCGATGGTAGCCGAATCAATCTCCACGCCGTTGTGGAAGAGACGGCCCGTGACACCGTTTCCGCAACCCACATTCTCTTTGCGGAGATGCCATTCGATCGTGCCTGCGCCATCGGCGGGAGCCACCCAGCGACGGGTCGCCCACTGCACTTCACCGTTGTTGTCGCCATTTGGATGGACGGTTTCTGCCCCGACCACCGTCCAGGGAACATTGCCGTCTGCCCAATCCCAAGCGGAACCGGTCCATGGGAAGCCGTTATCCGCACTGAACTCATTGAAATCAGCGGCAGCATCGTAGACCTGCGCCGGATCACCTTCGGGACCGGCGATGTTTCGCACTACCGTTCCAGAACCCGACTCAAACTCGTAGCGCACTTTGAGGGTTTCGTCGACGGGAGCCTCTGGCTTGACGAAGTTCATCCACTCATCAACGCCAGCGGCATCGAGAGCCGTGCTAAAGATGCGAAACTCATCGATCCATCCATCGGCTCCTTGAACTACGGTGGTGCCGCCATCGACGGAACCGCCAATGTAAAGTTCGGTCATATCGGTGGGCAACGGAGCGGCGCCGGTCAGCTCAGCAGCCAAGACGCCATTCACAAAAATGGCCTTGTAATCACCATCCTTCACGACAGCAAAGTGCGTCCACTGAGTCAGATCAGTACCCTCAGGCGTGTCGACCTGAAGTCTTTGAGCAGGGTTGTCACAGCAACCAGCGGTGTCGGAGTAGAGAATATTGTTGCCCCAAGGGGTATGGACGGACCAACCACGCTCCGTTCCATTTGAACTAGGAGAACGCATCTTGAAGGTCGTCTGATTCGTGACGGACCGAAGTTTCTGCCAGTACATCACCGTCATGGTGTCGCTGGCGGTATATTCGTTCAGGAAGGCACCATCAGCCATGACAGCACCACTGGCGCCTCCAACGTCGAGCGCAATGTCGTCCGAATCACCCGTAACCCCTTCACCAGGCGAGGAGAAAGCAGCAGGCCCCACCAGAGTTCCAACGACTCCTCCAACAATGTCATTCGAAGTAGGAACACCATGGAGATCCTGGAAGTCCCAGCAGGCAACAAGCGGTGAAGAAGGATTCAGAAGGGCAACTTCATCAGCTGAAAACGCTTTGTTCCAAGAATACCAACTGTAGAGAACACTGCCTTCACCGACAGCATCGATCATATCGGCGCGAGCAGAGAGAACGGAAGTCTCGCCATTCAGATCAAGGGCCGAGGGCGCCGTGCCCGCAAAGGCACCGTTAATGTAGAGATGCGTTTCCCCAGCAGCCGAATCACTGACAAAGACCGCATGGACATCTTCGCCAAAGAGCGACGGCACAGCAGGCGTGAAAAGATTGTCCGCCACTCCAAATTGCGTAGTCCCGAACTCACCCGTTTCATTCCACTGATCCAGCTTGATCGCCCAAGCGTCCGTCCCAGCAATCGCTGTGGAAGCGCCGCCCTTTCTGATATTGAAGAAGAATTCAAGGGTCATATCACCACTAAGATCGCCCACATTAATCGTCCCAGGCTCGGTGATGCTTTCACTTGAACCAGCCACCGCAGCAGCGCGCGCCGCTTCCGCCGTTTCGTATTCCCCAGCGCCTACCACATGATTGTAAAAGGGCTCGACCGTATCGACGGTCTGGACGAAGTCGGTCAGGCTGAAGTTTCCGATGAAGTTGGCACCACCATGTTCGGTGCCTTCCTCGTTGAGCCAATCGCCGTTAAAGTAGCGAATATCCACGGGATAATAACCAGCGGACGGGAAATCATAAGATCCCTCCACCGTCTGATTGCCGTGCCCGTTGTCGTTGCTCACCACGAGTTCGTCATTGATGTAAACGACAGAACCGTCATCAGAGGTGGTTTCGAAGGTTTGCACACCCGGCTCGGTGACGCAGATGTAACCGACCATGCGGAACACACCATCGTCGAGGTTGCTTTCCGTTCCCGAGAAGGAGCCCGAATCATCACGCAGCCATTCCGTAACCGGCGTCAGGTCGTTCCCACCATAGTCGAAGGTGGTCGCCGTGAAGGAACCGGTAGCGTCAGTGCTATAAACGTTGTCATCAACCCAGCCTGAGTTGGCGTTGTCCGCACCATCGGGGCCATCGCCCGCACGGTGCATGGGCTCCATGGCAGTCGGAACGGCTTTGGGCTCAAGCCTCCAATAAAAGCCAGCCAGCCCTGCTTCACCACCGGCCAGATCCTTGGAGATGGGGCCTGGTGTGCCTGGGGCAATGATCATGCCACTGATGCCGCCCTGGCCATCTTCGAGGTGGCGGTAGAAAACGGAGTCGCCGTCAGCGACAGCCACGTTGACGGTGCTCGAACCGCCCTTAGAGAAATCACTGGTATTGGGATCAGCGGGCTCGTCGCCCACCCAGATCTTACCAAATTGCTGAGCGTCCGTGGTGCGCCCCTCAAAAACCGTGATGTTGTAGTTACCAGGCGCAAGGCCGTCGATGCGCATCAGCGCCGTGGTGTCCGCGGTATCAACCGTCTTGAACAGGTAGTCATCAACCACGTTCTGAGGAACAATCCGGCCTCCGATATCCGTGTCCGCGCCGGGTCCGGCGGGGTTGTTGGGACTGAAACCATCTTCGAGCGCGACGATGCTCACGCCGCCACCAAGAGAGAATGGCACATCTTGCGTGAGGCTACTGATCCCGATCCAGCCATCGGCCGTGCCGTTCGCGTTGGGAGGATTGTTACCAAAGTCGAGGCGAAGTTCTCCGCCGACTCCTAGCGTCACGAGGGCCGTTTCACTCGGCGTTTTTCCAAACACAACCGAGTGGGCACCGATACCGCCCCAACCTTTCTGGCCATTTTGACCATCACCGTCATCGCCATCGTTGACGGTGAAACCCAGACCAAGTTGCGTGCCCGGCTGGAGGGTTTCGAGGCCAATCGCGGCTTTGGGCAAGGTGATGGCATAGTTCGTAGTCGATCCATCCCGCGTGATGTCCGCCGAGACACCGCCTCCGCCGGCAGCCGCTTCTTCTTGGACCACCACGTCACCTAGGGCACCTTCAACGCCACCAAGAGCGAAGTTATAAAGGGCTACTTGCGTATCGCGAGCCGCGTTGGCCACGTGGAGCTGAAGCGCATCCCCATTCCATCCGCTATTCGCGGCGTTCTCATGATAGTCATCAGTGACCACCACATTCAGATAAACATTATCACCATCCCAACTGATCAACGTGCTCGACGATTGGTCTTCGAGCCCGCTCCAGGTACCACCACCAAATTCCTCAAACACAGCGAGACCACCGAGGGCATCGCCACCTAGACGGAACTGCGGATTGACCACAGGCTCGCCCGTGGTTCCGACTTGAGCCGCCGTGATGTAGGCCACGTCGGGACTGATACTCGTCCCGGCAGGCTGAGAAAAGAGTCTCACATTATCAAAATGAGAACGGCCGGCCGTGTCATCATCGCCAAGAAAGATCGTGATCCCGCCAGCGGGCACCTCATCACCCGTGGTGAATGTCAGGGTCCGATCCTCGAAGGAGGAGCCTTCGGTTGGCGAAGCAACGATCACACTCGTCGCGGTGAGGATGTCATCAGCCGCGACCTGCTCAGCGGCGGTGGGCATCGCGAGGCCCGCCCCATCTTCGAGAAGGGTGAGACCTAGGATCGCCGTCGCGCCCTCTGGGCTGAAATCAGCATTTCGATTCCCCACAGCCACAATAAGGGTGTACGTCGTATTGGGCTGAGCCGGAACGCCGAGGTTCTGATAAACATACGTTCCATTCTGCGTGCCAACATGTTGGGCACCCTCATCAACGAAACCATCGATAAACTCGATGAAGCTTCCGCCGGCATCGTTCGGATTGATCCAGTCGCCGCCCAGATCATTGGTCCAGGTAGGACCGCCGGTCACGTCGGGCGTTTCGAAGCTGGAGTTTTTGACCTCGATCGGCGCAGCAAGCGCCGACGAGCCGACGCCGACCGCAGTCAGCACGGCGAGCCACGGCGCCCAGGCGGCGCGGCATCGTCTTGTTAGCGTTTTTAGTGATAACCTCATATTTTAGGATGTGGGGTTTGGTTCAGTTAGTGTGAAAGTTCGCTCTAGTGGTGTTTGGTTGATTGTTTCTTTCGGAGAAAGACACAGAAGGGATGAATCACGCCGCTAACAGGGGCGAATACCAAGCTGAAGGCACCAACCGGGTGCGCGCTCAACTTCTGTATCTCCTTGATTCAGTGGGGTTTTCAAAGGCTGGTTAAGTGCATGGAGCAAGACAATCGCAGGCTCCCATTGAAGGGAACACGCGGTTGTCTTGCTGTTAGGTGGCCATTCGCCACGCAGGTTTTTTCGAAAAAGTGACCGAACCGTCAATAAAAAATGAAAGACTCCCTCTGAAAGTTTCAGAAGAGGAATCACAGTATTTCTAGCAGTGACGACGAGGCCTCTTAATGGTCCAGCAAACCAGATTGCATAAATTTTTTGATATTTTTAATATCAACTGGAACGTCTGAGCAGTGTTCTCCTCCCTCCCAGAGTTCCTCACGCCCAACGAAGCGGCGCAGTATCTCGGCGTGCCCGTGACGACCATCAAGTCCCTGATGAAGGAAGGGCGTCTGCCCGCCATCGAGTTCGCCGGCGTGTGGCGGGTTCATCGCGAAACCCTTGAAGAACGCCGCTGGGAATACCAGTGGTGCCGGCGCGCCGGTCGCATTGCCATGGTTCACCTGGATGAACTCTCCATCTTGGTTTTGAGCAAAGCCGCCTCGCGTTTCAGTCTGAAGGCGGATCATTACGAAACGGGGATGGAAGCGTTGGAGGCCGTGTCTGAGGGAACCTGCACGCTGCTCGTCTTGAATGAATCGCTTCCGGACATGGACTCGACTGAATGCTACGCCGGAATCCGCGCGCTAAACAACGATCTGCCGGCAGCGGTCATGTGCGAGCGCCTGGTCTCCGAGGAGTACGGCCGATTCATGTTCAAGGGCGGCCCAGTCACGTTTATCAACCGCCCCATTCAATTCTTTCATGCGGAGCGTTTGTTCGCCCAATTCGGCTTCGACCGATCCAAGCGTTAGTTAGGCGGGGAGTTGGATTTCCGAGAAAGCCAATCAACCCACGCGACGCAGCCGGAACCACCAGCATCCGCCTTCACCTTCTCTCCGATAGCCGATTTCGCCGCCCCAGCGCTCGATGGTGATCTTGCAAAAGTACAAGGAGAGCGCCGACTTGTGCACCAGGCTTTCAAAACTGAGGAGCTGCTCGAAAATCCCTTCCTCGTCCTCGGAAAGCGAGGCCACGGACTCGTAGAGTTCCGTTAGAATCCAGTCGTCACCGTGAGTGGCAACCCGCAAGTTCACGGAGGCGCCTTGAGGTGCCCGGCGGAGGGCGAAATGCATCAAGCTCGCGACGATTTTCTCAAGCCGCGTCCGATGCCCCACCACTTTGGCGTGTTGGCCTTTAGGAATCGCACTATCCATGCTTAGGCCGACGGAGCGATTCAGGAAATCATCGAGTTCGGATTTCACCAATGACCGCACCACATCGTTCACATCCGGCGAGGTCGACTCGTCGCGGCTGATGTGCTGCATGGCGACGATTTCCGTGGAGAAACCTTTGAGAAAGGAGTCGAGGGTGATGTCTTGACGGTGGGCAATCTTAACGGCGGCTTGCAGTTTCTCCTCCACCGAATCGTTGTCACCGCTACGGATCGACTCCCGTAACTCTTGCAGCAGCCCATTCAGACGCTGTACCGGAGGCACCAAATCCATGGTGAGAAAGTGCAGGAGAATGTCGTTCTTCTGCGTTTCGTGATCCAGGTTCTGGCTCTGAAGCACGTAATTCCGAGCCTTTTGAAACAGCTGCACCCGGACTTCGTAATCTTCGCCCAAGGATTGAATGACGAGGATAGGCTCCCCATTCACATAAAGTGCGACGGCTTCTAAATAATACTCCTGATCGCGCTGATCGAATTCATGCCAAACGCCGGATTTCAGCGGCTCGGGACGCTCGGATCCCCAATGCTGCTCGGCATCCGTCAAAAACCCATCGAGAAACAAGGAGGCGTTTTCCAAATTGATGACGTCTTCGCGTTCTTGCCGCGAAAATACCAGATAGAACCACTCCGGCGGACTCTCCAGAAGCCGAAATGTCGCTCCCTGTTCGCGTTTCAAAAGAACGACGTTGAGTCGTCGGGCGATCTCAGGAAGAACTTCAATCTTGGATTGGCTGTACTTGAGGTCCATGGGGGCGACCGGACAATGGTAACTCTACGCGCGAAAGACGCGACCAATTTCTCCTAATTCAGCAAGATTCTGCAAGCACCCGAAAGGTGGTTTCCACGTCCGCCCCGGTTTTCGCGCTTGTTCGTGCCACATGATAAGTTTTTTCCAGACGATGCAGCGCGGATGACTCCAAGTCCCATTGCTGCTCGAGATCGACTTTATTCACAAAGATCACTTTGGCCGCTCCCGGATGCTCGGACTCTAAGAACTCCAAATGCGTCCGCGCCTGATCCAATGTTTCGTTCCTGGTGCTATCGATGACCACCGCAAAGCCGGCCGCACCGCGAAGATAGGAGGTCTGGAGACTTTGAAATTCGTCTTCACCCGCCAAATCCCAGAGGATCAGGCTGACGTTTCCTTCCGCCGTGGGAACGATCTTCCGGTCGATCTTCACCCCGACGGTCGTCTGGTATTTATCAGAGAAACGTGAGTGTACAAAGCGCTGCAAGAGACTGGTCTTGCCGACCGCAAAGGCACCAATGAGACAGATCTTGCGCTGGATCATCCTATTTCAATCGTCATCAACCATCTACACTCATTTATCGGTGGGAAGCGAGAGAAAGGAGGAAATAACCACCGATTCATCTTTGGCCACGCCCAACTCGGCGAATCTCTCAGGCAGCCACCCCTTCGCTTCGAGGTCGTCCCCCGAAATCCCCATTTCCAAAAGCGCTGTTCGTGCCACTTGATTTCTAGCGTTGGCCAGGCGTTGCTCCGCCTCTCCCAAGTCCGCACCCCGGCCGGTGTAGAGGCGAAGTTCATGAGAGAGCCCTGCCTGCCTGGCCAAGTCATTGAGCCCCCGGATGCCTTGCGCCAGCCGTTGCCATTTGCCACCCGCATCAGA
Organism: Verrucomicrobiales bacterium; assembly: GCA_965224685.1. GTDB lineage: Bacteria > Verrucomicrobiota > Verrucomicrobiia > Verrucomicrobiales > DEV007 > CBDDAB01. The sequence continues at coordinate 1,213,423 of CBDDAB010000016.1, forward strand.
GCCCGTTCTCACTTGTCCCGGGAGGAAACCGATTCGCAACGAGGCGACGCGTTCCGCCAATTCCCGGCAGGCTTCGAGGTCGGAATTGACCAGCCCGCTGTCGTCGACGTGCGTGACGCCAAGATGAGGCACCGCTTCATGCATTTGCTCAATCCATCGGTTCGTCGCCGAACCGCCCAGTACCAAGACGCCGTCACGCACCTGAATTGCTGGTGCGTCCTCCGCCGTGGTGAAGGCTGACAGCCGGTCTTCCGCGCGCAGCGCCATCACTTGAGGATCAGCCGATTGAAAGGGCGCGACTTGGATTTCGAATGCTCCACTGGGAACGGCCTCCTTCGCAGCAGCCGTGAGGTCGCCCGCGACCGGATCGGCCAGGACCTCGAAGCGCGGATCCCGCCAACCGGCAGCGGAATCCAAGATGATGACGCCGGGAATCTCCGCCAAGCGGGCCGCGATTCGGTCGTGGTCCCGGCGGTTCCCAAACCATCGCCAGCTGCCCCACGCAAACAGGAGCAACGCCAGGGCCAAGAGAATAAAAAACAAGAGAGGTTTCTTGCCGCTCTGGACCTGTTTCTGCCGCTCGATCAAACAATCTTCAAGCAAGAGACCGATGTCCTTCACCCCTCGGTCATCCCCTTCAAAAGTCTCCAGCTCGCGGCCAAACCGGCCGTGAATTTCTTCCAACGTGTTGTCGAATTGATCACGATACGACGCCGGCGCCGTGCCACTGATCACCACCGCCATGTACGCGTGCGGCCCATGAAACAACCAGACGTCATGATCACCGACCTGAAACCGGTCCAATAGCTGTTCTTCCGCATCCTTCCCACCTTCGCCTCCCGAAAAGGAATCGGCTACGAAATCCTGAATGGCGGTAAACATGCCGGATACCAAATCGCGATCCTCCTCGGACCGCAGCCCCACATGAGATACCAGGAGACCGGTGTGTTGGTGGATGAGAAAAACCTCTTCCACTCGAAAGAGAAGCGATTTCCTCAAAACGAGTTCAGCCACAGGAATGCCTTGCCGCTTGGCCTCCAACCGCCAGCGCACTTGCTTCAGGGTCAGGGCATCGCGCATGGTGGTATCGATCGATTGCGCAAGCGCCTTCAACGACTCCCGGACCGATCGTCGCACGACCCGGCCGATCAGCGGATAGAGCGAATCCACCATCCGCTGGCTCTGACTCTCAAAAACCTCAACGACCGAACTCTGCACGATCGGTCGCATGGCCGCTTTCAAAAGGCGGTCGCGATCAGAGAGTTCCCCAGTCTGCTGCGGGGAAGATCGCTGTTCAGGCGTCCCCTCCATCGGCCGAACCCGTGGCGTCAGGCGAGCCAGAACTGATCACTTCGGCCATGTGGTTGAGTGCGCCTGCCATCTCGTTGCGATCCACTTTGACCGCACTCAAACGAGTCGACTCCCGATCGATGAAATCGTTGAGGTTCGCGCAGGCATCCTGGAGTTCTTTGAAGAGCTTCTTCGAAAGCGCCAGCATCTCGCGATCCGTGTCCTGCTTGTGTGCCTGGAGCTTGCCTGAGACGCCGTCAATCTGTTCCCTCAGTTGCCCGGAAGCGTTTTCCAGCTTCGTCACGACCGACTTCACGTCCTCGATCCGGCTCTGTTTCTCGGCGGCCAGATCTTTCGCAACTTGTTCAATGCGAGCGCCAAGCGACGAATGCACCTGATCGAGTTTCTGCTCGAAGGTTTCGCGAAGGGCCTCACGCTCCGACTGCACCGTACGATCCAGGAGATCAAAACGTTGTTCATACATGCGAAGGCGGTCTCCCAACAGAACTTCACGGATCGCATCCACACCCGTTTCGTCCCCACTCGTCTGCGCGCCGTTCGCCTTCGCCTTTGCTGCTTTGTCGTTCATGATGATGGCTGGTTCTGATTATCAACGATCCCTAAAAGTCTCTAGGACGGCATCCAATGAAGCGAATTCGTTCGACTCTGCCGACACTTTTTTTCAGAGACTGGCAAGAAACTTGTAATGATCATTTTTTTGATAATTAATGGGATTTACTTCTCTTGCCGTCAATGACTCGTTCGCGCTACGCCACCCATTCAGAACCTTCAACACTTTCTGTTGGGTTCATTCACGCCCACGTTGTTGCTCATCAAGACGCTCGAAGGCAACGCGTCCGCGATGCTCTCGGTGAGGCGGGTTTTGAGATCGAGGTGTTTCCCAGTGCCGCGTCGGCCATCCCCATGGTCCGGAAAAACCCGCCATCGCTCCTTATCGTGGCCGATGACTTGACGGGTAGCCCCGACGCCGCCGGGCTTTTGAAATGGCTTGGGAACCAAGACTTTGGCGAAGCGGTCCATACCCTCGTCATCTGTGATATGGATTCCGACGACCGTGCCAAACACCTGCTCGGGCTTGGCGGGTGCGATGTGCTCTCGTTGGACTTCACCGAGGCTGAACTCCGTGAGCGCTTGATCATCGCGGAGTTCCGCAGCGCCTTCCTCCGCAAACGGCTGGATGAGTCGCGTCACCTCCAGATCCAAGCCTCGCAATATCGCCAAATCGTCCGTCACTGGCCGCAAGCCGCCATTCTCACCCCCAATCTCAGCCGTCCCATCAAGGAAGTGAACGACCGCGCGTTGCAGATTCTGGGCCTGAACCGCGATGAAGTGGAAGGCCGCTACCTCTCGCTCGTCCTCCCCGACCTGTTCGAACGCGACGATTTCATCCCCTATAACGACTTCTCCAAACATCCTGAACGCCTTGAAGACGTTGTTTATGAGAGCCCTAACGGCAACACCATTCTTGAAGTTCGCATCGTCGGTGTCGAATGGGGCAACGAAGGCGCCGTGTTGGTGACCTTTGAAAACCACGGACGTCTACGCGCCATTGAACGGCATCGAAGCCGCATCACGCAGATGGAGTCGGTGCGCCGCTTCGCCAGTCAGATGGCTCACGAGTTTAACAATATCCTCACCGTGGTGAACGGAAATCTCGCGCTCATGCAGGAAGCCGGTGAGGCGCCCTCGGAGACCGCCCAGAATCTGATCGAGTCCAGCCAACGCGCCTGCGCCCGGGCCAGCGATCTTGTCAAAAGACTCACCAAACAGGAAACGGTCGCCGCCCCCAACGTGACCACGCACGATGTGCGAAAGATCGTCGATGCCGCGCAAGCACGCGCCGTCCTCAGCTCCAAAGCCAGGGTGCAATTGACGGTCGCCGATGACCTTTGGGCCGTCCGTGCCGATCCCGAACAGGCCACCGAAGTGCTGAAGGCCCTACTCAAGAACGCTGACGAAGCCTTGGCCAACAGCACTATCGAAGTGGATATCGACAACCAAGCCATCAACGACGCCACCGATCTCCCACTCGAACCGGACGAGTATGTGCGTATCACCGTCACCGACCAAGGCGCCGGCATTCGCGACGAAGATGCCGAACGCGTCTTTGAGCCGTTTTTTACCACCAAATCAGGCGCCGAAGGCCAAGGGCTCTGTCGCGCTCTGCAGATCGCCGAGCAACACGGCGGGACGATTCAATTTGATGCGTCCCCCACAGGCACCGGCGCATCATTCATCCTGCATCTGCCCGCCGAAGGCCCGAGCGCCAAAGCCGCCGCATCGCAGGACAGCGATCGCCCAGCGAGCCTCTCCAGCGGCGTGTCACCCTTCGTCGCCGTCGAGGCTCGGGATGGCGAAACGGCCGGCCAGAAAGACAGCACCCCACACATCCCACGCGTCCTCTTCATGGATGACGAGCCCGATATTAGGAACATTGTGGATAAAATCCTCACTGCTAACGACTTCGAAGTCACCTGCACCAGCACCGGCGAAGAGGCAATTGAGGCTTATTATCAAGGCGTGAAACAGGATCAACCATACGACGTCCTCCTCCTCGATCTCGAGGTCGCCGGCGGTATGGGTGGCAAAGACACCGTGGCCACCCTGCGCCAGGATTTCCCCAACATCAAAGCCGTGGTCACCACGGGCTACCTCGACGACGCCGTGCTTTCCAACCACCGCGAACACGGCTTCTCCGGGATCCTCACCAAGCCCTTCCAGATCGAGGACCTGCTCTCGGTCCTCCGCGTCCTCGGAGGCCCCACGGGCTGAATCCTGGCCCACTCCCAACCCTCAACCTCCGCAACCTTTTTTCCTTTAAAAGCAATGTCCTTTTAAAGTGAGGGGTTTGCCTCAGATTGATGGGAATTGGCCACTCACACTTGACGGTCCAAATAGGACTGCAGGATCACCACGGCAGCTGCCTGATCGATGACCGGCTTGGAATTCTTGGTGTTTCGACCCGCTTCATGCAGCTGTTTCTGGGCGTCGATGGTACTGTAGCTCTCGTCAATGAATTCCAAGGGCACGTTGGGAACCCGTTTCTTTAGCAGGGTGGCAAACGCACGCACTTTCTCTGCTGCAGGGCCCTCGGTCCCGTCTAACCGCAAAGGCAAACCAAGGATCATCTTAGCAATCTGTCTCTCGGTGATCACTTCAGCGATCCGCTCAATCGGATCCGTTTGCTTGCGATGAATCGTTTCTAACGGATGCGCCAGAAAACCAAGCTGATCACTCACAGCGAGACCAACACGCACATCGCCGTAATCGATGCCTAAAAGCGCCGGTTGCAGAGAGTCCACCCCGCATCAATGCAGGTCCTTGGGCACAACGTCGACCAATTCCTTGATCTTGTCGGCTTTGCTACGATCCGCCACCAAGACGGCATCGCCCGTCTGAACCACGATCAGATCGTTCACGCCTAACAGAGCGATTCGCTTCCCTTCCTTCGAGTAAACAATGTTATTCTTCGACTCGATCTGCGAAACGTCACAATTGGTCCGATTCTCGGCCTGATCAGCTTCGAGGTATTTGGCGACTGAGATCCAACTTCCCACATCATCCCAATCAAACGCCGCTTCGATGTTCAGCACTCGGTCGGCGTTCTCCATAAGTGCGTAGTCGATTGAGTTCTTTGGCAGGTTGGGAAACTTCTCCACCAGGGTCTTTGTTAGATCGGATGACTCTTTCACTTCATCAATGAAGGCCGCTAATTCCGGGCAACGTTTGCCCATTTCCTTGGCCACTGTTCCCACCGACCAAATGAACATTCCCGCGTTCCAACTAAAGCCACCGTGCTGCAGGAATTCTTCGGCCACCTCGGGCTTGGGTTTCTCGCGAAAGCGCTCGACTTCATAAACCGGAATATCGGACTCGAGTCCATCGATCTTGGCCGCTTCACCACGTTCGATGTAGCCGTAACTTGGGCAGGCCCAGGTAGGCTTGATGCCGATGGTGACTAACGCTTCATCCAACGCCGCCGCCGCGACGGCCGTTTGCATGACCTTTTGAAAACCGGCCACATCGGAGATCAATTGATCGGCAGGCAAGACCATCATGGTGCCATGGGGATTGCGTTTGGCCACCCAACCAACGGCCAGTGCGATGGCGGGCGCGGTGTCACGCTTGGCCGGCTCCGCTACGATGTTTTCCGAAGGAAGATCCTTGAGAACCTCACGGATTCCCGCCTCTTGTTCGACGTTTGTCAGAATAAGGATATTCTCCTTCGGCACCAAACCTTCCAGCCGCGCAACGGTCTTTTCGATCAAGGTGGCGTCATCGAAAAGATTGAGCAGTTGCTTCGGCCGCGCATTCCGGCTCACCGGCCAGAATCGCGTCCCACTACCACCTGCTAAGACCAGCGCGAAAGGAGCATCATTGGACATGTTTCACCCGTGAATGGGATTTGCCAAACTTTCAAGAACTTTGAGAACCTGCAACCCTCTCCAAACGGCGCTTCATTCCTCACTGTCACGGCTTGAACTCTCCGCGCAACCAAGGAAGGTATCGGTTAGGATGAAGGCCTTCTCCGCACACATGCTTTTCCGCTGGCTGACGGTGCTGGGCCTGCACGTGACTGCTTTCCTCGCATCGGCTCAAGATGAAGACGTGATCCGGTTGCAGATTTTTCTCGATAACCGTCACTTTGGCTGCGGGCAAATTGATGGCAAGTTCGGGGGGTTCACGGAGAAGGCTTTGGCATTTTTCAATCTGCAAAACGGCTTTGCACAGAGGGATCGTGCGAGTGCGGCGGCGATGGCGGCGCGGGAAGTGCCGATTGTTTATGCCAGTCATCGTGTCCTGGCGCAGGATTTCGGTTATGTGGGAAAAGTGGCAGGGAGCATCGCAGCACAAGCGAAGCAGCGAGGCCTGCCTTACGCGTCGATGTTAGAATTCATCGCGGAACGTTATCACGCTTCGGAGACATTGATTCAAAAACTCAATCCCCGCATCAAATTCAGTCGCCTGCGTGCGGACGACTTGGTCATCGTGCCTTATGTACGGCATGTTTTCCGGATCGAATCGATTCCTCACTCACACCGTTATACCGCGGAACCTAACAAAAGCGCTTGCTATGCCTTCATCAATACCAAGGAACGCATGGCCAGTTTCTATTCCGGCACCCGCATCTTGGCCGCTTTTCCGATCACCCATGGACGCGCGCGATTCGTACCCAAAGGCCGTTGGAAGATTGTCAACATGGTCACCACACCAACGTTTCGTTGGGATGAACGCATGCTTAAAGAAGGCCAGCGCAGCGATCACTACTACACTTTACCTCCGGGGCCTAACAATCCGGTGGGTATTCTCTGGGCGGGGATCAATAAGAAAGGCATCGGCCTGCACGGCACCAATCATCCTCACACCATTGGGCGGACGCATAGCGCAGGCTGCATTCGCTTTGCGAACTGGGACGCCATCCGTATCCCGACTTTCCTGCGCCCAGGTTCCGAAGTGATCGTGAAATAATTTGAGTTGCGTGCTCAGAATTTCACAGTAATCTCCCGGCGTTCTGCTTTCAGGCCGATGATTGGATCCTAACAACTCTCTAGAATACCGCCTCATTCGATGGCGAATTCCTAGAATCGTGTCTCTCCCGCCAAACGCTCCGTCTTTGCGTTCTGGCTCTTCTTTTCATTCCAATCATTTCTTTTATGTCATCACCTTCTCCTGAAACACCTTCAGAACCTTCTTCATCAGCTAAGCTCTCCTGGTGGGGCGTGATCCGCGCGGCGCTTGCCGGCAAGCCTTACGACTACACCTCAGGGAAACTTTCCCTCTCAGTCATTCTGTTAGCCATCCCCATGGTGTTGGAGACGGCCATGGAATCGCTCTTCTCCATATGCGACATCTTCTGGGTCTCTAAGCTGGGCAAAGAAGCGACTGCTGCCGTCGGTCTAACAGAATCCGTCACCTCACTCTACTATGCGATTGGCATTGGGCTATCGATGGCTGCCACCGCGACCATTGCCCGGCGGATTGGTGAGAAACGCCCGGAAGACGCCGCCCGCGCCGGTGCGCAAGCCATCTATGTAGGCGTTGTCTTCGGTGTGATCACCGGCATTTTATGCTGGATCTATGCGCCTAACATCCTCCGAATGATGAAGGCGTCTGACTCGGTGGTCGAAATCGGCGTCAACTACACCCGTTACATCCTGGGCGGCAACGTCGTCATTCTGCTCCTGTTTCTGAACAACGCCATCTTTCGCGGGGCCGGCGATGCGGCACTGGCCATGCGCGCACTTTGGTTAGGCAATGGGATTAACATTATCCTCGATCCCTGCCTCATCTTCGGATGGGGGCCGTTTCCAGAAATGGGTCTCGAGGGCGCGGGCCTCGCCACGTTGATCGGACGCGGTACTGCCGTGTTCTACCAGTTCTACCATTTGAGCCGGGGCACAGGACAAATCCGGCTGACGCAACAGACGCGTCAGCTCGATTTTCCGGCCATGCTGAAATTAGTTAGAGTATCCATCGGTGGTATCGGCCAGATGCTGGTGGCGACAACGAGTTGGGTGGCGCTCATGCGCATGATGGCGCATTTCGAAGAAGAAGCTCTAGCAGGTTACACCATTGCCATCCGCATCATCATCTTCACTTTGCTTCCAAGTTGGGGACTTGCCAACGCTGCGGCGACCTTGGTCGGTCAGAACCTTGGGGCCAAGAATCCATCGCGGGCCGAGAAATCCGTCTGGCTCACCGGCGCCTTCAATATGGGCTTCTTGCTTGTAGTCATGGCCGTTTACCTAACATTAGGCGAACGGTTTGTCGGCTTCTTTGTCGTGAATGAACCGGAGGTGTTGCGGATTGGTGTACGTTGCCTCCAGCTTTTCACCTATGGCTATTTGTTCTTCGGCTGGGGCATGGTCCTCACACAAGCCTTCAATGGCGCGGGTGATACGATGACGCCGACTTGGTTGAGTTTGATCGCCTTCTGGGTTATTCAGATTCCGTTAGCCTGGCTCTTCGCCATTCAGTTCGGATGGGGTCCTAGCGGGATTCTTTATGCCGTGCTCACGGCTGATGTAGTCTTTGTTATTCTGGCCTTGATTCTGTTTCTGCGAGGCTCCTGGAAACAACGCGAAGTCTAACATCCTCGCCTTTCCGCTCACTTATCCGGAAAGTCAAGATCGCTTAGACGGGTTAAGGCTTGAGACCATAAAATTCGATTTCGAATCGGCGACACGCTGCTATGATACCTCCAGCCTGTCGCGGTTAGCCTTACCGTTATGAGGCATGATAATCCACAACCCTTCTTGTATCATGATGACACGATGGCTTACGTGCCTGGTCTTTCTTCCTTGGTTGTCGTCCCATGGCGATACCGCGTTCAATTTGGGATTCTCCACCGCACCTGCCGGAAGCGAAATCATACTCCCCCTATCTATCACCTCCATTGACGAGCCGGTTGGCTTTCAATGTGAGATCCGCTACAGCGGCGACGGCGTGACGATGAAACCGGTGACCGCCGGCCCCGCTTTGAATGATCATCGCGTGTCCTCCAAGACTCTGGCGCCTGATCGTCAACGCGTCGTCGTTTTCTCACCAACCGACAAAACATTGAACGATGATGTGGCCGTTAGGATTCCGTTTGAAGTGGAGGCCGGCGCAGCCAATGCCGCACTCACCATAAGTTTACTCGACGTCGTGGTGGCCGGCCAAGACGGGACTGACATTGTGCCCGATGATGCTCTACCCGGTCTTCTCACCATTTCCGATGGCGGACCGGGCGGCTCAGAGATCTCCGTGACTAGCGTGACCATCGGCCTCGATGGTTCTTTCTCCTTTTCACTGAATGATACTGGTGACACCCGCTTTCGAGTCGAGGCTTCGTCCGATTTACAAACTTGGGAGTCGTTAGGTGAATTCGACGCTCAGGGCGGTCGATTGGAATTCGTGGATCAGGCCGCAGCGCAAGGAGGCGAGCGTTATTTCCGAGCCGTGAAACTCAACTAGACGCCATCCAATCATGAAACATTCATTGCTTCTCTTTACCAGTTTCCTGGCGTTCACCTCTTCCTTGTTAGGCTTCACTCAAGTGGGCGATCTGGACCTCGATGGCGAGCCCACGATTCGAGACATGGTGCTGCTCAATCGCCATCTTAATGGCTCCCAGCCCTTGGAGCCTGCCGAACTTTCCCTAGCAGACATCGATCTCGACGGATCCGTTAACGGAGCAGACCTCATCGCACTACAGAACACGATTCTTGATGACGAAGAGCTTCCACCGGTTCCCTGGCCAGAACTCATCGAGGCTTCGCCAAACGACGGTGAAGCCGGTGTCGCCATCACGCGCGAGACCATCTTCCGCTTTGACAAACCCTTGCCTGCGAATGCCGCCACAACCAATGCGGTGACGGCGAGCTTCGGCGGCACCACGCTAAACGCGCGGACCCATTTGTCTCCCGACCGCCAGACACTCACGTTGTTTTACGACGATCTCTTACCGGCTAGCGCGCGAGTACGGGTTGCGATTGACGGTGATTTGTTAGGCGGCGCTGATGCTAATGGAGACGGCTATCGCGGCGGCAAAGGCACGATCGACTTCGATACCTTGAGTTTGACTGTTCTTGAAAACACCTCCGTTTCCGGCCGGGTCTTCGCCTCCAACCCCCAAGCGGCGGAGGGCGGTCTAGAATTTGTGAATGTCCCATTAACCGGCGTTCGCATCACCGTCGACGGCATGGAAGACACGCTCTTCGCCGTGACGGATAATATGGGAAATTTCACGCTTTCTCCCTGTCCGGCAGGTCGTTTCTTCGTGCACATCGATGGCCGGACCGTCACCGGCGTCCCAGCAGGTGGTTACTATCCGTTCGTAGGAAAGACCTGGACGTCCACACCAAACACCAACACTGCGGTGGGCGATGTCTACTTGCCGCTTATCGAGCCGGACACACTGCAAACGGTGAACGTGAACTCCGAAACGGAAATCACCTTCCCACAATCGGTCCGCGAAGCGGATCCGCGACTAGCGGGCACTTCGATCACTGTGCCACCAAATGCGCTTTTTTCTGACAATGGCACACGCGGTGGCAGCGTGGGAATCGCGCCGGTGAGTCCCGATCGCCTGCCAGGTGAACTTCCGGAAGGATTATCTTTCCCGTTAGTCGTAACCGTACAGACTGACGGAGCGACCAATTTCGACCAACCGGCGCAAATCTGTTTCCCCAATCTGCCCGATCCGGATACGGGCGAACTTCTGCTTCCCGGCATGAAGGCCGCTCTTTGGAGCTTCAATCACGACACCGGGCGCTTCGAAATTGCGGGATCGATGACCGTGTCCGAGGACGGATCGATGATTTGCACCGATCCTGGTGTGGGTGTGTTAGCGCCAGGCTGGCACGGAGCCCGGCCGGGCACGGAGATCCGCGGAAAAGCGCCAAACCGTTCCCCCGCCAAAGATCCGGGTTGTAAGAATGCCAGTTACTGGGACATCGCCAAACTCGTCTTCAATGTGACCAAGGACGTCGTCGCCTGCGGCGCCACGATCATTGGTGCGGATGACATCTTCAATTGTGCCAATGGCGTCATCAGCTCTGCCGGTGACATGCTCTTCACGATCAAAGACATGATCGACGATACCGGGAATCCGCCCTCTTGGAAACGGACCCAGATTGGCATTGCCGCGATCAAGAATCAAAAGGCGCTTATGAAAGCAGTCTTCGATTGTTTTCAAGATGCCGGTCCTGCTGATATTCTGCTAGACGCGGTCAAGTGCGGGCAGAACATCATCGGCGTGGCAGACAGTTTCTGTGCCTTCACCGATTTGGATCCCAATCAGCCTGAACGCTGCCGCCCAACCTCAGCCACACGATATCTTTGTCAGAAAGTGAAAGAAGCCAAGTTCGCCTTTGGCTTCTTTATTCTGGGCGCAGAAAAGTTCAAACAAGCGCTGAACAACTTTAAGATCGCTGCGACCTGCACCTTGATCGAGGGCTTGGATCTCAGTTTCAATGGTTGGCCCGTTCCCAGCGCCCCTGCGGCCCAAGAGAAAGGTAACGGCGAAGGTCCCATCATCTTGGAGAACGAAGAAGGCGATCGCCCTCTAACGGAAGCAGAACTAGCCGAACTACGAACCGTGCTAGGCCAACTCGAAACGGAACTGGAATCAGTCATCGCCGCCGGCGAACAACTGAAGATCGAGCAACAGAAAGAAGCGGCCGATCAGATCCGCCGCAGCTTGCAAGAGATTCTTACCGCCACCGCCGGCGCGCTTAGCCAGTCAGGTGATGCCGTTCGTGAACCCGTCTATTACGTGTTTCAAACAGGCGGCACTGCGGTTCGCGGCCTAACGAATAGCTCAGGCACCTTTCGCCGCAATGCTGCAGCGGCGGCTGATTATTTCTTTGCTCAATATCATCCCGCGAGCAACAGCTACGGCGAAGTCACGGGCCGCACTGGCGCCAATGGCAGTGTTTCGGAATTGCCTTCCGTGCCGCTCGAAAGCGCCGCCGGCCTAACAGACACCGACCGTGACGGGTTGGCCGATGCCGTGGAGTATGTTCTGGGCACGGATCCTAACGATCCTGATTCCGACGATGATGGGATCTCTGATCTTGCCGAAGTGCAGCAAGGTATTCTCGATAACACATCGACGGGTGTTGGGATCATTGCCAGTGCAGACACACCTGGAACCGCCGTCGATGTTCGCGCGTTCAACGACCTCGTTGCTGTTGCCGATTCCGATGCCGGGGTTTCTGTTTTCAATGTTTTCAATGGCATGAATCCCACCATTGTCGCTCAAGTGGACACGCCAGGAACAGCAAGCGCCGTCGCTCTAGCCGATCAGTTTCTAGCCGTGGCCGATGGCTCACAAGGATTGGCCATTATTGACTTAACGGATCCACCATCAGCTCAAATCATTCATCAAGTGATGCTCGGCGCCAATGTGATCAGCGTGGAGGCGCTGGGCGGCACAGCCTACGCGGGATTGGAGAATGGAGAGCTACCGGTCATCGATCTCGAATCAGGCGCTTTGTTAGATCAATTGTCCTTTGGCGCTGCCATTCACGACATCCGAGGTTCAGGCGATTTCTTGTACGTGCTCACCGCTTCCGATCTCTTCGCGGTGGCGCTCGATGGTACTTTAGAGATTCTTAGCCAGGCGGCCTCCAGAGGTACGGTCAACCGCTTGATTGGACGCAAACGGCTCTTCGCCGGCGCCGGTGTCGCCTATGTGGTCGAACGTCGCGGCTATCACACCTACGATATCACGAATCCCCTGCAGATTGCCCTGATCACCGATGCGCAGACCCCACAATTCGGGTGGAAACAGCTCGTGACCAATGGATCGGGCACAGGTTTGGCCACGGTCAGCCCGAACTCAACTTCAGATGGCGGCCATCACTTATCCCTCTACAATGTTAGGAATACCTCACAAAATCAGAATTTCCTAGCGGAGATCGAGACACCCGGCCGGGCTACCGCCACGACTATCAACAATGCCATCGCCTATGTGGCCGATGGTACTTCCGGGTTGCATGCCGTCCGTTATCTAGAACCGGATCGTGGCAACACCGCCCCTACCATTGCGGTCTCTACGAATTTCGCCGACGGCTTGGCGGAAGAAGGTCAATGGTTGCGTCTCACAGCCGACGTCAGCGATGACGTCGAAGTGCGAAACGTGCAACTCCTTGTGGATGGCGAATTCGTTTCCAGCGACGGCAATTATCCCTTTGAGTTCCGATATCTTACGCCGCTCATCGCAGAGGGTGCGCCTTCCTTCACCGCGCAACTTCGCGCCACTGACACGGCTGGCAACGTCACGGACAGCTCGCTCCTAACATTAGTTTTGACCAAGGATGCCACCCCTCCGCGAGCAACTCGATTCCGACCGGCCGACGGCGCCTTTCTTGGCGGTACGGAAAACGTGGTGATCACTTTCAATGAACCGGCGGACCCCCTTTCCATTCATTCTGGTAGCATTCGTCTCACTCAAGGCGGGAACGCCGTCACCACAGGCGTTCTCTCTTTGCAAGCTGACGGCCTCACCACCGTCATGGCGTTCTCAGAATCGTTGCCGGATGGCATTTATCGCGTGGATGTGGATGGCGTGACCGATCTGGCAGGCAATGCATTGCCGCCCCTAACATTTAGTTTCGAAATCGGTGAGATCACGATCAACACCGAGTACGGCACAGCGCGCGATCCCTTTCAACCGTCCGCTAACGCTCTGCAGGTGATCACTATCGAAAGCAGGGATCTCACCACGAATTCGACAGTGACCTTTCCCACACGCTCGCGCTCCGGGGCAAAAGGTGAACGTGCGGCGAAAGTAACGAACGTGTCAGGAGGTGGTCGGCAAGCGGACGTCACGGTGCCGGCGGATGCGTGCACCGGCGTGGTGTTGATGCCGGACGGCCGCACCTTTTATCTGCAGATCGTTCCCCGCATCACCAGTATTGATGGCGGTCAAGGTCGCGAGACGCAGATTTGGGGGAGCGGTTTCATTGAAGGCGCGACCACGGTGCGGTTTGGAAATCAGTCGGCGGTCGTGGACGGGGGCGCTAACACCGATGATGGCATCGATGTGTTTGACTGGAGCTTCGCTAATCAGCGACTTGCGGTTACAGTGCCTAACAATGCCGCGCTGCCCTACGAAGTGATCACCGAGGGCGGCTTCTCCGGTACGGTCAATGACGTGACAACGCTTGAAAGTGTGTCCAACACCGGAACGGCGGCGGATCCGGAACAAGCATCAGCCAACGTGGGGCAAATGGTGACGATGATAGGGAGAGGCTTTACCGAAGAGACACGCGTCACTTTGGAAGCCATGAGCCGCAGCGGCGTTCCGTATATCACCACCATCACGCCCGACGCCGTTGCTGAGAATGGGACCTCGGTCCAATTCACGATCCCACCGGAAGCGCGGACGGGCTCGGCCGGCGTGCTCAGCGGTGGGTCCGGTCTGCTCTTGCAAATTGTCCCTCGGATCGAAACGATCGACGGCGGCCGCGGAAGGGCCACCAACATTTGGGGCAGCGGCTTTATTGAAAGTGAAATCAGTGTCCGCTTCGGCTCTAACGAAAGCACCGTTGTGGATGGAGGACCAGCGAGCGACGATGGCATTGATGTCTTTGACTGGAGCTTTGCCAACCAACGGCTCGCGGTCACCGCTCCCGAGACGGCGATGTTGCCATACGAGGTAATCACGGCAGGCGGTTCCTCTGGAAGGATCACGGACGTCACGGCGGTTCCCACGATTTCTAACACTGGCACGCCCGCGGATATCCTGGAAGCATCGGCTAATGTCGGCCAGCAAGTCACACTCCAAGGCGTAGGCTACGTTGCCGACGAGACACGCGTCGTTCTCGAGGCGATGAGCCGCGCCGGCGTTCCTTACATTACCACCGTGACTCCGGATGAGATTGCCGCGGATGGACGGTCTCTCATTTTCACCGTGCCGCCGGAAGCTCGTACGGGCATGGTTACCTTGAAAACCGGTGGTTCTGGAAAGATCCTCCAGATCGTCCCTCGGATCGACACCATCGATGGTGGACGCGGGCGGGCCACCAACATCTGGGGTAGCGGCTTTATCGAGGGCGAAATCCACATTCGCTTTGGCTCTAACGATAGCATCGTAGTCGATGGCGGGCCGAATTCCGATGATGGGATCGACGTCTTTGACTGGAGCTTCGCCAACCAACGGCTCGCGGTCACCGTTCCGGAGAACGCCGCCCTACCCTACGAAGTGATTACCGAAGGGGGTTCGTCTGGAAGGGTCACCGACGTGACCGAAGTGATCAGCCGTGCCACGTCTGGAACGCCTCACGATTTAAACGAAGCGTCCGCCAACGTCTTCCAGACCGTGACTTTTCGAGGCGCCGGTTATGACGCGAATTCCACCAAGATCGTGTTAGAAGCGATGAACCGAAGCGGTGTCCCCTACATCACCACCATCAATCCTGACTCCGTCTCACCCAATGGCATGGAACTCACTTTCACCGTACCCGCCGAAGCCCGCACTGGCCATGCCACGCTTTTGACCGGCGGCGCCGGCAAACTCCTCCAGATCGTTCCCGATACCTCCACCATCGATGGTGGTGCCGGTCAAGTCACGCAGATCTGGGGAACGGGCTTTACGGAGGGTGAGATCAGTGTGCGCTTTGGTCCTGCCGAAGATTCTGTCAGTGTCATGGACGGAGGCCCCGCCTCCGATGACGGGATCGATGTGTTTGACTGGAGCTTCGCCAATCAGCGCTTGAGCCTTACGGTTCCGGCCGGCGCTCAACTACCTTATCGCGTCATCACCGAGGGTGGCATTTCCGGAAGCGCCACGGATATCGTTAGTCTTAATGCGACCGCAACCACTGGCACGCCGGCCGTGAATGGGACAGCCTCTGCTAACATCGGCCAAACGCTGACTCTTCAAGGGAGCGGTTTCTCTGAAGCTACGAAGGTCACCTTCGAAGCGATCTGGCACGATGGCGTCCCTTACATTCTCACAGCGAATCCCAGCTCGGTAGCTCCGGATGGCAATTCGCTCACCATTATTGTCCCCGCCGGTGTCGTCACGGGAAATGTGTCTTTGTTAAACGGCGGCGCGGCCTTTCGATTGCTAATCGTGCCAGTGATCTCGTCGATCAGCGGCAACGTCACCGCTGGGAACAGCGTCACGGTGATCGGCGGCGGTTATGTGGATGGCGGCACCACCGTCATGTTTGGCAACGCTAGTGTCACCGATCCTGGTGTGGCTAGTGATGACGGGTTCGACGTGTTCAACTGGAGCAGCCGTAACGATCGCCTCAGAGCGACTGTACCGGGCGGAGGTGGCACCCCTATCCGTGTCCAGACTTCCGGAGGAACGAGCAATGCCTTCACGCCCTAGCAGAACGGTGAGTGGTCATTGATCGCCATACAACGTACGGTTGCGAATTTTCTCCACGATCTCCACAGCCCGCCGTTCACGCGTCTCGGCGCGCTTGGCGGTGGTCACGTAAAGGTTGAGCGAGCGTTTCTTCCCCAGGGTGAAGCTGTCCCAGCGCCGCCGCGCCTCGGGATCTTGCGCAAGCGCCGTGAGCAGTTCCTCAGCGAAATCGATCTTCTCAGGCTCAGGATCTTCTTTGAGAACGACGTCCACCGCATCGCCTTCGCGAAGTCCCCATTGCTTGAGCACGGATTTTCCCACCGCAACATAGGTGCGCCCGATTTTCGCCCCTGCACCGCCCGACGCAACGCTCCGTGCCCATTCAGGGAGATGAGAATTCGTGGCTGCTTAGCCGGGAGGCTCGCCGCCACACGATCGGGAACAGGTATCACCGGCATGCGCATACCCAAGTCGAGAGATTCGATCCGCGTGCTGAACCGCTGCGTCTTCCCATTCATGCATTGAGTGATACCACTTATCAGAGTTGATCTCCATTCTACATTAAAAGGACATTGCTTTTAGGGGCTTGGAAAAAAATAATCGTCCCAAAGCGCAACCATTCTGTTAGGAGCGGGTTTGAGTGCCTGTAGTCCTATGAGAAGAACCTGACTCTAACTCAATTCGTTTATGGAAGAACACTGCGCGTGATCTCACGGGCAGCGCGAAACGCAAGTTCATGGCGGGCGTCGTCGATGGCCTTGGCCGCGGCGGTCAACGGTGGGCTGAAGACTGTCTTGGCTGGAATAGGCAACTCATTCGCAAAGGCAAAGAGGAACTCGATTCCGGCATTGATTTCGTCGATCAGTTTCACAAACGAGGTAGAAAGAAGGCTGAAGAACATTATCCAGAATTACTGGAGGATATTCGCGCCGTTGCTGATCCCCATGCTCAGACTGATCCCAGTTTTCGCTCTACTCGCCTCTATGTCCGCATCACTGCTAAAGAAGTCCACCGGCGACTGGAAGAGCGCCCAGGGTATGACCTATCAAGTATGCCTTGCGTGAGAACCATCAACAGCAAACTCAATCTGCTCGAACTCCACCCTAGAAAAGTTGCCAAGACCAAGCCGATGAAGAAAGTGAAAGAAACCGACGCCATCTTTGATATGGTGCATGAGATCAATGCGGCGGCCGATAGCGATCCCAAGCAGTTGCGTATCTCCATGGACACCAAAGCGGCGGTAAAAATTGGCGAGTTTAGTCGTGGTGGCTATAGCCGAGGCGAGCGGAAGGCCCTTGATCACGACTTCAAAGCGAAAACAACCCTCGTGCCCTTTGGGGTTTATCAGCCCGAAACTGGCCAAACCGACCTATGGTTCTCAGAAAGTAAAGTGACAGCGGATTTTATGGTTGATCGTCTTGAAGAGCTGTGGCCGCGACTGCGTGCAGAGAATCCTGAAGTAGAGGTGCTAGTGATCAACGCCGACAATGGCCCCGAGAGCGATGGCCGTAGAACCCAATGGTTGAAGCGCCTGGCTGAATTCTCTACGGCTCATGATATAGTGATACAGCTAGCCTATTATCCACCCTATCATAGCAAGTATAATCCTATAGAACGAGTGTGGGGAGTGCTCGAAAACCATTGGAATGGAGAGCTACTGAGCACAGCGGAGAAAGCGCTGGGAATGGCCCGAAGCATGACATACAAAGGGTTGAATCCCGTCGTCACACTGGTCACCAAGACCTACCAGACCGGAGTGCGACTGACAAAGAAAGCGATGAAAGAATTCGCGCCCCAAATCAGTCGGATGGCTGGATTGGAGAAGTGGTTTCTAACAATATTCCCTGAGCCTGAAATGGGATGATTATTTATTTCCAAGCCCCTTAAAAGAAAAAGCTTGCTGGTTGCAATGGGCTCCATTCTTGCGCTTTCGGCGATCGGCACTAGAGCTTAGGCTCTTCATTTACCTGAAATCGTATCTATGAGCGCAAACACCACTTTGGAGACCAACTCATCGAATCCGGAAGCTGCCCTGGAACGCGGCGAAGTCATGACGGGAGCCGAAGTGCTCGTCAGTTGTCTGGAGCGCGAAGGGGTCGAAGTGATGTTCGCCTACCCTGGAGGAGCCAGCATGCCCATCCACCAGGCGCTTACTAAATCGGAGCAGATTCGGACAGTGTTGCCCCGGCATGAACAAGGCGGCTCTTTCGCCGCAGAGGGCTACGCACGTGCTACTGGAAAGGTGGGCGTTTGCATGGCAACTTCCGGGCCCGGTGCAACCAATTTGGTCACAGCAATCGCCGATGCCTATCTGGACAGCACCCCTCTGGTGACCATCACGGGGCAGGTACCGCAATTCATGATCGGCCGCGGCGCGTTTCAGGAGACGGATTTCTTCGGCATGACCTTGCCAGTGGTGAAGCACAGCTACCTCGTCACAGATATCAATGAAATCCCGCGCATCGTTAAGGAAGCCTTCTACATCGCCAACTCCGGTCGACCCGGCCCCGTGGTGATCGATATGCCCAAAGATGTCCAAGAGGGCAAGACGCAGCCTGTTTACCCGAATGAAATCCATCTCCGTGGCTACGACCCTAGCCGGCCACTTGACGAAGTGGCACTTAATGAAGTGATCGGCCTCGTGAAGAACGCTAAGCGTCCAATGATCTACTGTGGGGGTGGCATCATCTCAGGCCAAGCAAGCGCCGAATTGAAGGAATTTGTCGAACGCACCGGAATCCCCGTGGCCTCGACGATCATGGGCGTGGGATGTTTTCCGGAAAGCCATGATCTTTCGCTCAAATGGTTAGGAATGCACGGCACCGTCTATGCTAACAATGCCGTCAACGAAGCAGATCTTTTGTTAGCGCTCGGCGTCCGGTTTGACGACCGGGTCACTGGCAAAGTGGCTGAATTTGCCAAACACGGCACGATTGTTCACATTGATATCGACAATTCAGAGATCAATAAAAACAAGGTCGTGCGACTTCCGATCCTTGCCAACATCAAAGAGGCATTGGCGCGCTTGAACGAACTGTTAGATCAAGCCGGCGATCAACCACGCTCGAGCGGTCATGATGCCTACCCAGAATGGTATGCGAAGATCGCCAAATGGAAAAACGATCATCCCCTTACTTATGAAGACCCCGGCGAGCATCTCATTCCGCCACAATATGCGATTGAGCAGCTCTACGAAGCATCCAAAGGCGATCTCATTGTGACGACCGGTGTGGGCCAGCATCAAATGTGGGCCGGCCAATACTATCATTTCGATGAGCCACATCGTTTTATCACCTCCGCCGGTCTAGGCTCAATGGGCTACGGTTATCCTGCTGCGCTGGGGGCCAAACTGGCGCACCCGG
Organism: Verrucomicrobiales bacterium; assembly: GCA_965224685.1. Classification (GTDB taxonomy): domain Bacteria; phylum Verrucomicrobiota; class Verrucomicrobiia; order Verrucomicrobiales; family DEV007; genus CBDDAB01. Next base: position 1,232,905 of record CBDDAB010000016.1, read on the forward strand.
AAAAAGAAGTCGTTGATATCGACGGCGACGGGTCGTTTCTCATGAACATCCAAGAACTTGCCACAGCGAAAGCCGAAGGCATCGCAGCGAAGGCTTTAGTTCTCAACAATCAACATCTCGGCATGGTGGTACAATGGGAAGACCTGAAGTATGAAAGCAATCGCGCTCACACCTATCTTGGTAAGCCGGACGACCGATCTGACATCTATCCTGATTACGTGAAAATGTGTGAGTCTTTTGGCGTGACCTGCGAACGCGTCACCGACCGCAAGGAAGTGCGACCGGCAATCGAACGTATGTTAGCCTCAAAAGAAGCTTATGTCTTGGACGTCATCGTTCCCTATACAGAACATGTCTTGCCCATGATCCCGGGAGGCATGACTTACAAAGACATCATCACGAAGCGCATCGGACAAGGTTTCAACCCGTCTGCAAACAAGCACATTCCTACCGCGCTCTAGCCACGCATGAGAATCGCGGTCCTCAGCGATAGTCATGATCAGCTGGAGAATCTTCGATTTGTGCTAGCATCCGTTCAGGAACGAAACGCTGAACGGCTCTTCTTCCTCGGCGATTTCTGTGCACCCTTTAGTCTCACAGAAATCGCAACGGGATTCTCGGGCCCCATTGACGCGGTCTTTGGTAACAATGATGGAGACCCTTTCCTTTTATGCCAAATTGCTAGTAAACACCCGCATGTCACGTTGCATCATCCGTTGGCGGAATTGGAAGTCGCCGGACGAAAGATCGCTCTCCAACACTATCCCGAAATTGGCAAGCGTTTGGCAGAAAGTGGTGCCTACGATGCGGTGTTCAGCGGCCACGATCATCAACGCTATCAACATCAAACTAAAGGGGGATTGTGGGCCAATCCGGGTGAAATTATGGGTCGGTTCGGAACCGTGAGCTACGGTCTCTTTGATACGGAATCCACGCAATTCGAACACGTGATTCTCTAAACAGCTCGGCGAGAGAAAGTGCTCGAGGGGGGACTCGAACCCCCACGGATTGCTCCATACGCCCCTCAAGCGCACGCGTCTACCAATTCCGCCACCCGAGCGTGTGACAAGGTTGGTTGCATTAATCACAACCATCCGGGGGCGCAAGTATCTTTTGAAAAATCTCACCACGCTAACACTATTTGCGCAGACGGTGCCGGCGTCGGTCACATGCCAAGAGATTCGCCGGCTATGTGGCGATACATTGACAGCGCCCATGCCGACCACGTATGTCCGCCATGATGACGGCTGGCCCAGGAACCGCTTGCCTCTCCGTGAAATTCGGTACGCCGATCACGGAGGTGTTGCGCCTACCCACCGGTGTGCAGGCGGCCCCGCCCATTCCCGTCCTCGCTGGCCAGTCAGAAGAGCTGATCGCGGGTCACTCCGGTGATGGCACCCTCTTAGAAAGAGAGACGCCCACATTCCACCTACTCCGCGAAGGCGACTACCTTTCCGGTCTGGCGTCATTTCCGATCGATGACACTCTGGAAACGATTAGCCGGAAGGCCTACCACGAGTTATTTCAATTGTTAGGCACTACCTATCATGCCTACCGCATCTGGCATTATGTCCCCAACATCAATAAGATTCACGACGGTCTCGAAAACTATCATCGGTTTAACATTGGCCGATGGCGAGCCTTCGATGAACGGTACGGCACCGAGGCCTCTCAGCAGATGCCCGCAGCTTCCGCAGTGGGGAATCCGGGCGATACGCTTGTCATGATTTTCACTGCAGGGACCGCACCCGCCCACTTCTTTGAAAATCCCGAGCAAACGCCCGCCTATCAATACCCCCAACGTTACGGCCCAAAGTCGCCCAGTTTCGCACGAGCCGCTCTGAACGCATCACGATCCAGAGGATGGATTTCTGGCACAGCCAGTATCAAAGGCCATCGAACGGTGCACGTGGGCAACCTTGACGGCCAACTCGAAACGACCATCAACAATCTCAAACTCATGGCGCATGAAATGGGGTGGCCAAGCTGGGAAGCTTTTGCTCAAGAACCTAGATTCTTCTTAAAGACGTATTTGCGAAACGCCGATGACCTGACGCGGGTCTCATCTGGATTAGCCAATCAGTTAGGCGCTACCGAACGGAACTCACTCATCCTCCACACCGATATCTGCCGACCGGACCTCGATATCGAGATCGAAGCCTCATTCCTCCGCGATTGAGCGATCTCGCCGCCCTTAAACTTGAACCGGATCTCGCTGAAGATCGCGGCCACTGCGTAACTCGCCCCAAGCACCGCCACGCATTCGGCGGCTGCCATCCCGGCGTTTGTCACTGAAGAATTCGCGTTTCTCTTGGAAAAACCCTTCAACAAAAGCCTTCGATCCTATCACTAATCCGTCCGTAAAATAGCGCAGCCGGCATCGCAGCAACTCAGATCGCGTTAGCTTCCCATCGGACGCCATCACTTCGCGCACCGCGTCCGCCGTCATCCCACGCCGAACTTGTTTTCCCGTAGACGCCTCCACACGTTCCTCACCAAGCCCGAAAAGAATCTTCCGGTACTCGCGCCCCACCAATCGCCAATCAATCTGTTCTCCAGCAACTTCGGCCTCTTGGCGTAACAAATGCCCTAAGCCACGTCGCGCCCGGCGTTTTCCTGCCACCGCTTCCGCATAACCACACCAAGTATAGTCTTTCGGATCACGAACAATCCCCGCACGCACCGCATTCAAATCCACATAAGCTGCCACACACATCAACGGATCCCAATCTCCTTCAATCAACACACTCTTAAAGCGCGACTCCCATAGCCGACCGACACGATGATGACGTTTGTTAAACCAAAGTGTAAATCGCTGAACGAGAGTCTTCATAAACTCACTCAAATCGTGCATCCGCCGAACAAACTTCGAGCGGAAATCACGAAGCAAATGCTGCCCCGCCAATCCCGGCGTCATCTTGGGAATCAACTTCATCGTCGCACGGATCTCCTGAAGCTCCTCCCGCGAATACAACGCCTGCAACCTGGCCCAGAACTCATCCTCGGGCAAATCCTCCACCTTCTCCGGAATGTGCACGACGATGTGAAAATGATTGGATAACATCGTCCACGTGATGACCTCGACTCCGGAAAACGTTTCCACCCGGCGAAGCATTTCCATGAAGACCGTGCGCTCCTCCCCATTAAAAACAAACCGCCGGTCCACCACTCGCGAAAGCACATGAAAATACTGCCCATCAATCCCACTCACCGCGGAACGAATCAACATCTTACGAGGTTTCATAAATCCAGATCTTCCCAATCTCTCCCAAGCTGTCAATCTTTTTCTTTTAAAAGAAATGTCCTTTTATTTACTTTTAAAAGCAATGTTTTATTTACTATTCAAGAATTGAAGGAAGCTTGGGCTACCAGTGACGGTGGTTGGATTTCTCTTCGCGGTTTCCGAGCAGCTTGCCAACTGACGAGAACATGCGCTTGGCGACCCCTGCATTCTCTTGGTTCCCGCTGCGGTGGCCGTTCATGGCCGTTGCGGCCGGCTTGGAAGCGTTCGAGATTGAGGGTGCTATGGTTGGCACGATTGCGGCCTTTTCTGAACTCAGTGCCGAATGGTGTTTTCTCGCTTGTAGGCGGCGACTCGTACGGCGTGGAAGCCGTGTCTCCATGGAGTGCCGGCGACGACGTTGTTCGCGACGCATTCGAGCTTTGAGGTAGTCCATTCGTTGACCACCTTCGGCCAAATTCGCTCGCAGCCCTATCATCTTCTCAGTCTCAGCTTGGAGCTTTGAGACGAGGTCAAGGTAGTCCTGCTTTTCACGCTCCAGTGTTTTCATTCGACTTTGAACGGCGGTGAGGTCGATCTGTCGTTGTTCTAAATCTGCTCTCGCTTTCTCGACGGCATCGTTCAATTGGTCTCGATTCTGCGTGAGGGTCGCCCGGTCCGCATCCAATCGTCTAATCTGCAAGATTCGTTCATTGAGTTCTCCGTGCGATGCTTCGACCTCCGCTTTCAGGGCATCGCGTTCACGTGCGATGATAGCGAGTTCTTCTTCTAACGTATGACAGGTGGTTTCAAGATCGGACAGCCTCCCTTGAGCTTGGGTGATGGCTTGCAACAATTCCGCTTCACGCTTGTCTTGCCGGGCCACTTTGTCTTGCAGCGTGAAAACCAATTGCTTGTACTTTCCCCAAAGCAAACTGGCAAAGAGCATGCCAGAGCCAAAGAAAACCATGGGGATTAACATAAAGAGCAGGATCTGCATCGTCGTGGGAGTTGCGGCAAGTTATTGAACGCGATCCGCCTTTGGCGCGAAGGTGGGGGAACGCCGAAAAACAGAGCAAGGGTATTAGATCAGGAGAGCGAAAACGCGTCAACCTTCCCGCATGTCAATCTCCAATCAGCAAATGGACAGCAAACGCCGCGATCATGGCAGCGAAAAGCCCGTTGCAAACGCGGTGATATCGAATGAAGCCGCTACGAATCGGAGGGCGCAACATGAACCAGGCAAAGAGCGGCCAAATGCAGGCGGCCTCAAGGAGAATAATGAGGCCATAAATGGGGGACGGAGCACTTCCGTGAGGCATCAGGGGCGCAAGGATACTAGAGAAGAGTACCATGACTTTGACGTTTGCTAGGTTGGTGACAAAGCCCTCCCGAAAGGCTTGGGTCAATGAGCAGTCCTTCTTGTCTCGCTCCGTTGGGGCCATTGATGATGTCTTAAGATGACGAATCAATTGGAAGGCGATCCACAGCAAATAGACGGCTCCGGCCACTTGTACCAACCGAAACAATCCCGGCATTTGACTAATAAGAATGCTAAGCCCGGCATAGATAAAAAGAATATGCCATACAATGCCGCAACAGATGCCGGCAATGGTTGCCATCCCTGCACGCAAGTCATGATTGAGTGTGTTCTTTAATATCAACAACATGTCGGGACCAGGCGTCAACTGGCCCACTGCCATGGTTATGGCAAAGGCAATCCACTCCATCGCTTACTTGGGCGCGACAACAACGCTAGTCTTCTACCGGAACGATCTTGACCTTCCCTGGCGTACGATCCGCCTGACCGATCGCCTCCACGAGCGTGGAAGCCATTGGTTTTTCAGATGCCGGCTCAGGAGCCGCTTCGCCTTTCTCAAGTGCATCTTTGAGCGCGCTCTCAACCAATTGGCCACAATGAATCTTCATCGGCGGCAAGGGCCCTAACGGCTTTGATAACTCAGCAGCATTCATTGAGAGTGCCTCGTTAGGGGTACGGCCCTTAATCATTTCAGTCGCAACACTGGCCACGGCGATGGCGGTCTGACAGCCGAAACTTTGAAAAGTTGCCTTATCAATCACCTTCTTGCCGTCTTCTTCTTTGAACTTCACCCACATGCGCAACATATCTCCACAGTCCGGGCTGCCCACGGTTCCCACAGCGTCCGCATCGGCCATTTCCCCGAGATTTTGAGGATTGCGAAGAGCCTCTTCAATCAGTTCACTCTTATGGGCTTCATCATTCATAACGCTAATCTTGGGCATTCAGGCCAACTTTTCAAATGCCTCCGTCACGATGGTTTCGGTCGTTTCCCAATCGATACACTGATCGGTGATTGATTGCCCATAAGTAAGACTTCTAAGGCCGCCACTCAGCTTCTGATTTCCGGCGACGAGATTGCTTTCAAGCATTGCGGAGACAATGGATCGATTTCCTGCTACCCGTTGGGCGATGATCTCTTGGAAAACGGGAACCTGCCGTTTGTAGTCTTTGTTAGAATTCGCGTGACTGGCGTCAATCATCAGGGCCTTCGAGACTTCGGCTGCTTCGAGATTCTTCAAAACGTCACTTACATGGTCCGCATCATAGTTAGGCCCGTCACTCCCGCCTCGTAAGATGAGATGACAGTGAGGATTGCCTTTTGTTGAAACGGCTGAAGCGATACCTTCACGATTCACCCCAAGAAATGTTTGAGGCTGGGCAGCTGCTTGAATGGCGTTGATCGCAGGCGCGACTGCGCCATTGGTGGCGTTCTTGAATCCTAACGGCATTGATAAGCCTGAAGCCATTTGCCGATGGGTTTGGGACTCCGATGTCCGTGCGCCGATGGCCGACCAGCAAATGAGATCGGCAATGTATTGGGGCGTGATCGGGTCTAACAATTCGGTTGCCGTTGGCAAACTCAAGTCCAAGACCTGGCAAAGAAATTGCCGCGCCGACTTCAAGCCGCTTTGGATGTCATTACTTTCATCAAGATTGGGATCCATGATCAGGCCTTTCCACCCTACTGTTGTGCGAGGTTTTTCAAAATACACCCGCATGACAATCAGGATGCGGTCCTTGACTCGAGCCGCTAGCTTCACCAAACGTTCTGCATACTCTTTTCCGGCTTCCACGTCGTGAATCGAACACGGTCCCACCACGAGAAGAAATCTTGGGTCCTCGCCTCGAAGGATCGCTTGGATTTCCGATCGTGTCTTGATCACGAAATCCGCATGTTGGGGGCTTCGCGTGACTTCGGTAAAGAGTTCAGCCGGTGACGGCAACGGTTTGTTCTCGGCAATGTGGAGATCACTCAATCGCGGGTCTGGCGTATGCGGGTCCATACGCACGACAGCTATAAGGAGGAAACGCTGGAAGCAAAGATAAACTCACCGAAGAAGACGGCCAGAACCGGCACGAAGCCGGTCCTGACCGGGTTTTGCTACTCACTGGGCCCTATCACTAGCCCCTACCGAAGAATCACCTATTCATGCGCCTCTTGAGCGGGTTGAGAACTTTGACCACTTCGTCGTCGACGATCTCCGGCGTCTCAAACAGATTGGTCTTCTTGTCAGAGGCAAGCACTTCGCCGTCTTCACTCAGGCTCTCCATAGTCACGGATCCGTCGAGGCGTCCGACGATGACTTTGTTCACTCGCTCCCACACATGCCGGTCATCGTATTTGCCGATGCCAGCCGTGAAGGCGTCCGTGATGATGGGCGTGTGGGCGGCGTTTCCATCCGTTAGGCCACTCACATACGCCCAATGGCATTCGCCTGCGGCGAGACGTTCAGGCTTGTTGTCGGGCGGCGAGTCCGGTGTGCAGAAAATGCGATCGCTCTTGAGGTAGAAGACATCTTCCGTTGGACAATAATCCGGCAGGAGCTTGGCCAATGCTTCATTGGAGGACGCCTCGCCCTCGGGATAGAGGCCGGCATTCTCACCCGCATAACTGGTGAGTGCCATGACAACGTTCCGGGCGTTATTGGTGGCCGGAATCATTCGAGCGCGAATCTGCGCGGTGTGCAGGAGTGGTGATGACACCGTGGCCAGAATGGCAATGATGGTGATCACGACTAGCAATTCAATCAAGGTGAATCCCTGATTGCGGTTTGTTTTTATGGTCATGTTATTAATGCGGTTGGTGTTTTGGTTGATGACCGCAAGCCCTTCGCACGAGGGGTTATGATGTATGAATGGATCTCACACGACGACTCGCGGGGTCGGCGTTCGCTCGCCAACCGCCCATAATTTAGCGGCAAACACGCCTCAAGACAACTCGAAACGCTAAATTAACCGCGCGGACCAAAGATCGCTGAACCCACGCGCACAATGGTCGCCCCTTCCTCGATAGCGACGCCGTAGTCGTGAGACATGCCCATCGAAAGTTCGGGGAGGGGATGGGAGAAAGCCTCCTGCAGTTCATCCCGCAAAGCCGCTAGGACGCGGAAGGGCTCCCGCGAGGACTCTGGGTCTTCAACAACCGGAGGAATGGCCATCAAGCCGGAAATCTCCAAGCGAGGGAGCGTGAGCAGATCCCCCATCATTTCTCGAATCTCCACCATGGAGAATCCCGTTTTCTGAGGTTCTTCAGCCACGTTTACCTGGAGAAGCACCTCAACAAATCGGTTCATCTCGCCCGCAACACGGTCGATCTGGCGCGCCAATTCAATCGAATCGACCGTTTGAATGACGTCGAAGAACGGCAAGGCTTTGCGTATCTTGTTCTTCTGCAAATGACCGATCAAATGCCATTTCAAGCCATCCGGAAGGAGGGGAATTTTTTCCAGTGCCTCCTGAACACGATTTTCGCCGTATATCCTATGTCCTTTCGCGATCAGAGGACGAACTTTCTCCGCCGGCCATGTTTTCGATACCACTAGCAAATGCACCTCATTGGGATCACGCCCTGCCTCCTCAGCAGCGTTATTGATCCCGTTCACCACGGATTCATAGCGCTCTTCCACCGTCATCTTGACGTCCATTTGAAACTTCTCTTGATCCGCATTTCAGCCACCTTCCATCTCCATGCATATCGAAGTTTGCAAGCTCTTCTGTGACCTGATTGAGAATCAGAGTTTCTCCATCACCGCCGAGAGGCATGGGGTCACGCAAAGTGCGGTGAGCCAGAAAATCCGTGCCTTGGAAGCCCACTTCAATGCGCCTCTGTTAGAGCGCGGCCGCTACCACATCCGCCTTACTCCAGCCGGCCAGGTTTTCCTGGAATCAGCACGCCAGCTTTTGCAGACCTATGAAGAACTGCACGGCAAGATCGACGCGCTCCAGAATCAGGTGAGTGGTTTGTTAAAGATCGCGACTGTGGCATCCATCGGCCTGCACGAACTCCCGATCTACATCCGGCGTTTCAAGAAAGAGTATCCCGAAGTGGAAGTGCGCGTGGAATATCGCAAAGCGAGCCAAGTATACGCAGAAGTGATCGACGGACGAATTGACCTCGGACTCGTCGCTTATCCGCAACGCCGCAAAGGAATCGCCATCCACTCCTTCTGGCGCGATCATTTGGTAGTGATTTGCGGTCCCGACCACCCGTTTGCCAACCGCTTCAGCGCTAGCCTCACCGACCTTCAGGGACAGGACTTTGTTGGGTTCCAACCCGATCTCCCCACGCGGAAAGCTCTCGATGCGATGTTAAAACGGTCACAAGTCGAAGTGAACCGTGCGATTGAATTCGACACCATCGACGCGGTCAAACGCGCGGTGGAATTAGGTTCCGGACTTTCAATCGTGCCCCACCGCGCCGTACAGAAAGAGGTCGAAACCGGCCGCCTCCGCGCACTCATGTTTGACGACGAAGAATGCTGGCGCCCATTAGCCATCCTCGGCAAACGCAATCGCGCCATGACACCCACCATGCGCGAATTCATCCGCGTCCTCACCCACGGCCGCGAAGTCTCTGGTGCCTTTCCGGAGATCAAATCGCCTGCCACCCTCACATAACCGCCAGGCAAACTCCCCAGCATTCGAAATGTCGATTTAACGATTTGAACGATTTAAAGGACACTGCTTTTAAAAGAAAAGAGTTGCGAAAGATTTTCTTATGAAAAGCCCACGTCTTTTATAAGACACGACTTTTATAAGAAAGAGGTTGCTGGCAATTCGCGGTTGTGTGGATGGGCAGGCGGCGCTAGGTCGCTGGGCGTATGGCCAGCACGTTTGGACAGCTTTTCAGGATCGCCACATGGGGAGAATCTCACGGGGGTGGCGTGGGAGTGGTGATCGACGGCTGCCCGCCTCGCTTGCCGCTGAGCGCAGCCGATATCCAGGTAGATTTAGACCGGCGGCGGCCCGGGCAAAGCAAGATCGTGACGCCGCGGGCGGAAGCGGACCAGTGCGAGATCCTCTCGGGCGTTTTTGAAGGGCAAACGTTGGGTTCACCGATTTCCATTGTCGTGCGCAACCAAGACGCCCGGCCCTCGGCTTATGAGGAAATGCGCGACAAGTATCGGCCGAGCCACGCTGATTACACTTACGACGCCAAGTATGGCATTCGCAATTGGCAAGGTGGCGGACGGGCCTCCGCGAGGGAAACGATTGGACGTGTGGCTGCCGCGGCAGTGGCGAAGAAAGTCCTCGCACATATCGCCCCGGCGTTAGAAATCATCGCTTACGTGAAAACGATCCAGCACTTGGAGGCCACGGTCGATCCGGATTCCGTGCGATTCGAAGATGTTGAATCGAACATCGTTAGAACAGGTGATCCGGCCATGGTGGACGCGATGATCGAACACATCGAGTCCGTGCGCGCGGATGGCAATTCCGTCGGCGGCGTCGTGGAATGCGTGGCGCGTGGCGTGCCGGCCGGACTCGGTGAACCGGTCTTCGACAAACTCGATGCGGAACTGGCCGGCGCGATGATGAGTCTTCCCGCAACCAAAGGGTTCGAACTCGGGAGCGGCTTTGCGGGAACGCAACTCACTGGACGGGAACACAACGACCCTTTCCGCATGAAAGACGGCCGTGTACGCACGGTCTCGAACCGGTCCGGCGGCGTTCAGGGTGGGATAAGCAATGGGGAACCCATCGTGTTTCGAGTGGCTTTCAAACCCACCGCAACCATCATGACGGACCAAGACACCGTGACCAAGGATGGCGAGGATACCACGTTGAAAGGCCGCGGCCGTCACGATGCTTGCGTGCTTCCGAGAGCCGTGCCGATTGTCGAAGCAATGACAGCGTTAGTGCTGTGTGATCACCTGCTTCGTCAACGCGCGCAGCGAATTGATTAAAGCGCAATCGCTAGTTTCCGCACGCCGTTTCGCTAGAGCCGATGAATGAAGAGCGCTCCTAACAAGACATCGCTTCACATCGTCGGCCAGGGTCTCGCCGGAACGGTTCTCGCTTGGCGATGCATCGAAGCCGGCATTCCCTTCACCATCTCCGAGCCATCCCTGCCATCGAGAACGACGGCTTCGAAGGTAGCCGCCGGTTTGGTCACCCCTATCGCCGGCCAAAGGCTGACATTGACAGAGAATCTCGAACACCTGCCCGCCATGGAGCGGTTCTACGAACGGGCCGGCAAACGATTGGGAAAGCGTTTCTACCACAGACGCCCCGTTGTGAGGCTGCTAGCCAATCAAAAGGACGTCGACGTTTGGCAACAGCGTCAGCCTCAGTCCGAATTCAAACTCGATGCGAAACCTATCTCCCAGAGCGAGCTGCCTAACCAAATTCAAGCTCCCTACGATGCCTTGATCATGCAACGCTCCGGATGTCTCCAAGTCGCATCATTCATAGAGCACTCGCGAGCGTATTTTGACGAACACGATCTCCTAACCACGAAGGCATGGACGGCCAAACAAGCGCTTTCACAGGACGAAGACGTCATCACTGTCTTCTGCACGGGACCGTGGCTACTCAAAGACCAAGCCTTTGATTGGCTACCCATCCGCTACACCCATGGAGACCTACTGACCCTACGCATTCCAGAATTAGCTGCGGCCGAGACACACGCCAACCGCGTCTACAGCAGCCGTTGCTGGCTGATGCGAGACGGTGAACATTACCGCGCCGGATCTACCTATCATTCCAATAGAACACCCGAAACCATTCCCAGCAAAGAGGGCCGTGCCGAGATCGAGCAACGATTGCGCGAGTTCTTGAAATGCCCCTACAAAGTGGTGGATCACAACGCTGCTGTACGACCTGCCACGCTTACTCGCGCCCCTTTGTTAGGCCGCCATCCAGCACACCCCGAGATTGCCGTCTTTGGTGGACTGGGATCAAAGGGCGTCCTCGCCGCGCCGCATCTGGCGTCTCTTCTAATCGAGCATCTCATGAATGGCCATCCCCTGCCACGCCAGGTGGATGTTAGTGCTTGAATCCGTGACCTAACCGCACACCGTGAGTCCCGTGACCGCATACGAAAAACTAGTCGAACAGCACGAAGAGATTGCCCTCCTCACCCATTGCAATGCCCTGCTAAGTTGGGATCAGGAAACCATGATGCCGGCGAAAGGTGTTTCCTTTCGTGCGCAGCAACGTGCCTACCTCAGCGAACGCATCCACACGTTGAGATCGGCGCCCGAAGTCGGCGATTGGCTTGATGAATGTCTCCAGGCATTTGGGGAAGATGATAGCGTCGTGGCCGCCAACGTCCGCGGGTGGCACCACGCCTTCGAACGGGCCCGCCGATTACCCGCAGAACTCGTCGGCGATTTCGAACGCTGCACCAGCGTCGCCCTCAGCGCGTGGCAAGAGGCTCGCCAGAAGAATGACTTCCAACTCTTTGCCCCACATCTTGAGAAAGTCGTTTCCTTCAACCGTGAGATGGCGGATCTGTGGGGGTATGAAGATTCTCCTTACGACGCTTTGTTAGAAGAATACGAGCGTGGCGCCCGCTCCAAAGCACTGAGCGAGTTGTTTGATGGTTTGAAAGGTCCTCTGGTAGAGATTGCCAGCGAGGCCATCGCGCGAAACACCGATGATCCGCCACGTGACTTGAAAGGAGACTATCCGATCCCGGCTCAAAAAGCATTCAATTGGGAAGTGTGCCAGGCCTTGGGATTCGATTCCGAAGCAGGACGCATTGACACCGCCACACACCCCTTTTGTTCGCGGGTAGCCCCGTATGACACCCGTTTGACAACCCGTTACGACAAAACCGATTTCACCAGTTCCTTCTTCGGTGTGCTTCACGAAACCGGTCATGGGCTTTACGAACAAGGCCTGCGGCAAGACCAACACGCACTCCCCTCCGGCACCGCTGTTTCGTTAGGCATTCACGAATCGCAATCACGCTTGTGGGAGAATCAAGTGGGGAGAAGCCCCGCTTTCTGGGAGCATTGGTTGCCTCAAGCCGTCAAACACTTTCCCCATTTGCAAGATTGGTCTGCTGAAGAAATTACCCGCGCTGTCAATCACGCCCAACGCACGCACATTCGAGTTGAAGCGGACGAGGTCACCTATGATCTGCATATTCTGCTGCGATTTGATCTCGAAAAAAAGTTAGTCGAAGACACATTAGATGTGGCCGATGTTCCGGCCTATTGGAACGAAAGCTTTTACGAACTCACCGGCCTCAAAGTGGACTCCGATGCCAACGGCTGCTTGCAGGACATTCACTGGAGCATGGGTGCGCTCGGCTATTTCCCGACCTACAGTCTCGGCAATCTCAATGCCGCCCAACTCTTTGAACATGCGCTAGAGTCCCAATCATCGCTCACCTCCGAATTGGCAGGCGGTTACTATCAAGGCCTTCTTCAATGGCTCCAAGAAACCATCTACCAACATGGTTCGCGCTACCTCCCCAATGTGCTGATGGAGCGGGCCACCGGACGCGAGACTGCCGTCGCACCGTATCTCGCGCATCTGCGGTCGCGATATCTTTAAGGCGCTATAGATTTGAAGGGTGTGATTGAAAGAGGTCGTCAATAAGGGTAGAGGAACTCGTGAGAGTTCCTTCCCGCAGCGGAGTCCAACGCCCGAAACTCTCACGAGTTCCGCTACGAAAAGTGCCCATCACTTTTCGCCACACCCAAATTTAAATCGCCAGACTCATCATGATGTGAGTTGATCTCAGGTTCTGTGAATCGCGATCGTCACTCGGCTACTCATCTCCTTTTGATCCCGTCTTACAACACGGGACCGATCGTCATCGATACCATTCGCCGCGCCGCGAAGGCTTGGGGACCGCTTTGGATCGTCATCGACGGCAGCACGGACGATTCGCCTCAATTGTTAGAAAAACTCGTGGAGGAAGAACTTCCTGATGTTCGTTTGCTGCGTCTGGAAAGGAACCAAGGGAAAGGAGCGGCAATCTTTCATGCGCTGCGAGACGCCATGGATGCCGGCCTGACACATGTCCTTTGTTTTGATAGCGACGGCCAACATCCAGACACACTGATCAATCGCTATATGGAGCTATCGTTCGAGCACCCCGACGCCATGATTCTGGGCAAACCAGTCTTTGGAAAAGACGCACCCATCGAGCGTGTCCTCTGGCGGAAAGTTTCTAACTTTATCGCCAGCGTACTCATTCTCAGCCGCGGGATTGGCGATACGCTCTTCGGCATGCGTGTCTACCCTATCAAACCACTATTCGAAGTCATGAACGGTCACCGTCACGCAAGGCGGTTCGATTTCGATACCGAAGTCGCCGTTCGTTTGGCGTGGCGCGGGGTTCCAGCGGTCAACGTACCGACGAAGGTCCGCTATCCCAGCAAAGACGAAGGCGGTGTCTCACAATTTCGCTATTTGCGGGACAACTTCCTTCTTGGCTCCATGTATGTGCGTTTGGCCTGGAAGTTCCTCATGTCCTGGCCGCGGATTCTTAGGAATAGAAGTGAGCACAAGACCACCGATTAGAAGGCGCGCTTCAAATCAATCGAGCCGTCTCAGAAGCACTTCGCGTTTCTCTGACGACGTATCGAGAATCTGGATAACCTCCTTTGCCTTATCGAGGAATGGCCGCCCCTCATCGCTGCGCAACCACTCCACCGCTCCTTCCGGATCCTGGGGAAGCCATGAGCCTAACAATGAGCGATGCATGATGGTGCGAAAGTCTTCGTTAGGAACCGTACGAATCAACTCTAGCGCTTGCGCCGCCAAGTTAACATCCGTGCTTTCGAAGAGATCTGAGGCCGCCTGGTGTTTTCGCGCTTCGGTGAGGCCGTCGAACCAAGCGAGCCCGTCTTCCAACCGGCCCGCCTCGCTGAACCCTTGGGCGACGGTGGTGGCAAAGCCAGGTGCGATGTCCTGCTCCGATAATTCCGATACATAGGCGGCCGCCCCGTCGAGATCCGCTTGGCGCCATTGATAATAGAGACTCGATCGGCGATCAACCGGTAGATGCATAGGCGGCAGATTCCGCAAATATGATAGAGCGGCTTCTTGATCCGTTTGTAGCCATGTTTTGACGATCCGGTCCGTCAGAGTGCGCCTGTTCGTCAACGAGGGAAGAAGATCCATTTCAGCAAGAGCAGCGTTAGGATCTTTTCGCGACCATTCTTCAAGAACAGCCTCCAAAGTCCGTAACCGCGCAGCGCCCTGCTGATGTTCTTGCGCCCATGCTAGAGCTCCCTGAGGATCGGCGCCCGCCAAGTGCACGGCAGCGGCTGTTTGAAATTGTGCCGCCGTTTCCGGGGACTGCTTTTCTGCATAAGTAAGAGCGGCCTCCGGCTCTTTGGCGTAGAACCGCGCGAACAACTCAGCATCATACTTCATGCCACTAGACGAACGACTGCTTAGCCAATCCAAAGCGGCCTCAGGGTGAAGATCCACAAACCGCTCCAACAACGGTTGATGCAAGCGATAACGATGCCGCGGCGCCGCCTCGAGGAGTTGCTCGAAATCACCTCTATCCGTGATGCCGATCCTAACAGGCTCGTCACCCGTTCCATAGTGAAACGCCATTTTATTGATACCCGCGGCGATCTGCAAGGCCTCTGGTTGAGCGCGTTCTAACGCTTGATGAAGCATACTCGATTGCGCTGCCACGGCATTGGTGGGCTCAGCTTGCAAACCCTTGAGAGCCCCCAGCGGATCCGTTTCCGCCCATCGGGTAAAGATGATGACTGATTCCAAGCTGTGCTTGTTACCTGACCGGCGTAACCAGTGCGCCGCCGCGCGCTGCGGATCGAGGTCTGCCCACAAAGCGGTCAACGTTCTACTTGCCAAAGATCCCGGCTCACATTGGTCCGCTAGGACCGGAAAGGCATCGATGCCCTGCGCGAGGGCGATCGCGAGGATACTATGCGTCTGCCTGAGAGGATTCTCATCCGCAAACGTAGAAAGGAGATCATCGTGAAACGCCTTTCCCAAAGGAGTGAGCAAGGTGCTCGCCGTCTGATGACTCGTTCCTCCAAGCAACGATGGAGGCGCTGAATCTGCCAGCGGCGCCTTGATCGCTGATCGCCCATTTCCTAACCACCAACCTAATCCGAAGCAGGTAACGGTTAGACCACCTAAGATAAGTACATGGGATATCCTCATCTGACAGAATCCTCAAGATGAGCTAGAAAGGCAGCCTTCTCTTCCTCTGCGAGGGACGATTGCTGAATGGCCCGCAGGGTAGCAGCCGTCTGATCGGACCACCGATAATCGGGCGTTAGTTCCTTGAGCGCCCTCGTGCGAATACCGGCATCGTGGATGCTCGCGATCCAATCAATCGCACTTTGAAGATCATTGGCAGCATGCTGACCGACAAAGGCCGCCACAGCAGCATCCCGCAGTTCCCCAGGAGCAAGACCTTCTAACCAATTGGCTGTCCCCTCTGGATCCGTTTGGCTCCATGTGGAAGCGATGGAATCCACCGCTTCATCGGCTATCGATGGCTCGTTAAGATTGCTTGCCCACTCCACCGCCAATTCCGGGTCCCTTTCAGCCCATCGGCCACTTACCGCGCCGACCACGGCGGCTCTTTCGTCATCTTCCAAAGTGAGCGCCCAGTTCAGCGCTTCCTCCGGCAAGTAATCCGCCCACTGTCGTCCTGCTTCTTCAAGTGCCGGTTCTCGCAGCTCGGTCCCGACTTCATTCTGTACCCACGCTGCGGCCGTGGCGGGGTCTTCTTTCATCCACGCAGCCAGCGCGGTCCGCATGTAACGCGTGTCGTCAGCATGACCACTCATAGCAAGCGCGAGTTCGGCCGCTTTGGCAGGATCTTGTCCTACCCAATGCGCCAAATAATCGTTGGTGAGGTTTCGTTGCGGACTTCCAGTTCCATCCACCCAATCAGCGTAGATTCTGAACTCGCCGTTCACGGCGGCCTCATGAGCTTCACTCATCTCACGGAGCCGTTCGGACATGGCTCCCTCCCCTAACTCAATTGCGCTCAAAGCCCCTTCTAATCTAGAGCTTCCCGCCGAGTTCAAGGCATACTCAAACATGTGCGTCACTTCAGATGACAAGGTCTCATCCCCCTGCCGGTCTAGCCAATCGAGGTAAGGTTGCGGGTCACCGCCATAACGAAGACGATGCCCAATGAAACCCTCAGCAACTTTGGCGCGTAGCGCCTGGGGTACTCTTTTTAGCAATGTTAATGCATGGGCGGTACCTTTCGCGGCCGCAGCCCGAACGACTAACAAGTATTCCGAAGCGTTCTCCGGGCGATTCTCTGATACCCAAGCAAACGCCGCATCTGGATCACGATCAGCGATCGAACTGGAGAGGAACCTTCCGGGATCCAATCCGTTGGCTTCGGCATAACGAAAGGCAGCTGTGGGATCTTGTTCTCCCCAAGCACGGAAGACCATTCGCACCGCATCACGATGACCTGCGGACACGGATTGTGACCATTCCATTGCTGCCTGCGGATCTGTTTGCGCCCACACATAGGCTAAAGCGGCGGTAGCCGTCTCACGCTGTTGGCCCATAAAAGTTTCAAGCACCTTCTGAGCGGCTGGCCAATCTGTGTGAAACTTGCTTCGAAAAGCATCTTCCCATCTTCCTACGAATACACCCGCGTTGGGGTGCGCCTGCATGTAGGCGAAGAAACGATCGGGATCCGTCGTGGCCAGGGCCTCCACCGCAGTTTGTAGATGATTTCGATCCGAGCGGTTCGAAGCAGCGGCGTCCTCCACATAAGCCATCGCGCCGCCGGGATCACGTGTCACCCATGCTTTTATAAAAGCCGTCGTGGCTTGCCGGAATCTTGGTTTCCCTTGCAAATAGGTCGCAGCACCGGCCGCATCCAACTCTAACCAACGCATCAACACCCACTCGCGAACCAACGCACGAAAAGCCAACGGATAATCCTCACAGGCTTCAAAGAGTCCCGGCATCTCTGCAGGATTCGCTTTCAAGATCTTTGTGAGGGGCTCCCAGAGTGACGATGTTTCGGGACCAAGGGCAATGACTTGAGTGCTCGCCCGTTTATCGTCCACGTTGGGAGGAAGGGAATTCTCGATCGCTTGCCAAGAAGGCTGCTCGCGGATCCCTAACGTCCATCCCAGAATGAACGCCACCGCACCCATGATCACTCCAGCTAGAATCAGCGAACGCACGTGAGGTTAGCGTCGCAGAATCAGCAACGAGCGGCAAGCACCTTCCAGTCTGGACAACCTACCACGCACACCATCCTCTGATGCCGGATACTCGATCCTTCTTAGTCAGATTAAATTGGAGCCAGAAGCCGGACTCGAACCGGCGACCGACTGATTACAAATCAGTTGCTCTACCAACTGAGCTATTCTGGCTTTGATCCGCGATCGGGGCGGCAAGATGCCCGGAGGGACGCTGTTTTCAAGCGGGAATTTCCCATGGGTTATGGGGCGATGGCGACCGTTTATTGCCAGGTGGGCGATCTGGGGCCAAAGGTGAAGATGCACAAGCTGCTACCTCTCGTGTGTGGGCTCTGGCTCACAGGTTGTGCCTCGACGCCGGTCGAGGAGACACCGCGAGACACCGCGACGATAGTGCGGAAACCAGCGTCACGACAGAGCGGAGTGGCCGGACGGATTCGAGAGGCGACGACCTACTACACGACGACGGCTCAAGGGCGAATGGTGCCGCAGGGGTCTTTGCGGAAAGGGGCACGAGTGAGGGTGCTATCGAAAGCGCCTCGAGGGTGGGCGGATATCCGTCTAGCGAATGGCCGAGTTGTTAGCGTGGAGAGTGATGATGTGGCATCGTCCGGCCAGTATAGCCGAGATCTCGCGCGGGCGCGGGCCTCACGAGCGCGCCCCTTCTATGGCTCTCGGAATTCTCTGACATCTTCGACGACCGGCCGCCGGGGGATTTCCGGGCGTCGCGGGGGGACTTCACGTTTGTCGACCTTACCACCTCCGGCCGATTACAAGCCACCAGCCTTGCCAAAGGCCCGAGGGGCCAATGGCAAGGAGGGGGAGGAGGAACTGGACTTGGGCCGGGCGTCTCAACTTTTTCCAGGTGGTTGAGACGCAGTTGTTAGGTTAAATATCTTTGCGCAGTCTAACCAAACATCTGCGCAGGCTGTTCTTGCGGGACTTCTTCCACACGCCATCGCCTTCGCGGCTGCCGGCGGCGTTGGTGTTGCCTTCGACGGTTTTGATCGCCACCCTGCTAGAAGATTGATTGGAAACGACGATGCCGACATGAGAGAAGTCAAAGACGATGATATCGCCCTTCTTGGCGGGGATGCTGTCTTTCTTAATGATCTCGTGCCCATTCTCACGTCCCCACTTCTCAAACTCGAAGGCGCGCGGCGTGGTGGGTACTTTGAAACTGGTGATGTCGAGTTCGCGCATGGCCTCACGGAAGAGCCAACAGGTGAATGCGGCGCACCAGGGCCAGGAATCAGGTTCTAACCAAGTCGCGGCTTGATACTTCACGATGTCGCGGCCCCGATTGGGTCCACCACTTTCGGTGACACCCACTTCACCCTGAGCGAGACTAACAAGACGATTGATCAGTCTTGTACGGAGCGGCCCGGTTGCGGGCTTGTCCGCTTTCTTGGTCTCCGCCTGAAGCTTGAGCAAGGTGGAGGTGGGACCGTCAACCCAGCCGGTGGAATCGAGGTTGTTGCGGATCTGGAACTTGCGCAGGGCGGACTCCGTCTTGGGACCAAAGTCACCGTCCTCCACCAAACTGGCGCCGGCGTCGTTGAGAGCGATCTGAAGCGAACGCACAAACTCCTTGGTGGGATAGAGCGCATTGACTTGCGCCATGCCGCCCCAAGCCTTGAAGAGCTCTTTGGTCTTGGCTTGCAGCTCCTTAGGCGTCCATGGCCATGCCGGGCGGCTCCGCGTGCCGGGGAAGACCACGTAAACGATGCCCTTGGAAGTACCTCCAAATCGCGGGCTATCATTAATGCCCAATGCGCGCGCTGCGGCAATGGACCCCTCGCCCAGATGCGCCACAGGCCCCACATCGGCATAGACGCCACCGATGCACTTCTGATTCTTCAAGTTGATGATCATCCCCAGATCACCCTTCACCGCGCCGTGCTTGGGTTTAGGCGGCAGGACGAAATAGGGGACTTCTTCAGAATTCACGTATCTCGCCGGATCCTTACGGTTCTTGGTTCCATCAATAAGCGAAGTGGTGGAAACGTAGAATCCCGGCGCGGGATCGTCCGGTCCCTGAATGATCGGCTTACCATTTCGCTTGCCGTTATCGGTAACCACTCCCCACCAGTTCCCAGGCCGGCCGCCATTGGCGGGATGATCCAGGCCAGGCTTGTTCTTCGGATGATAACATCTGGGCGAACCATCCGCGTCCACGGTCATGCCTTGGGTGAAGAAGAAGGCATCGCTGCCCTCCAAGGAATATATGCGAGTCTTGGCTAACCGGAAAGGTAAGCGAACCAAGTTACGTGGTTGTGGTAGCGTTTCCGCTTCCTCGGGGCCGGTGGACACATTGGTGCCACTACTAGCACCATTGTCGTCTTTGGAATCCGTGGTGCCGTCAATATTTCCATTGGTTCCGGAGACGTCGACAATACCGCCGCCAACGGTATCGGTTGAGGGCCCTGCAGCCGTGCTCCCCGGGTCAAAGCCGAAGATGGTGTAGTCGAAATGCACATTTCCCGTGAGATCCTGGACTTGGGGATCGCTGCGCAAACCATCCGGGAAGTGATTGCTGCGGCTAAGAGAGAGATAGGATAGACCTAACAATTCTTCATCGTCTTCGAGATTCTTGGCGATGACCGAAGCGACGAAACGCGACGCTTGGCTTGCCGCGACATAGCGTTGATTGAGGGTGCCAACGGTTCCGCGAACGAGGGAGATGAGTTGCTGGTAGAAGTCCTCGAAACTTGGATCACCGATGATCTCCTCGACGCTGGTGCCGACCTTTCGAAGATCGCGTTTGCTGCGCAAGAGCACGCAGGCCCAATCAAGTTGTGCGGGAAGGAATTCCGCCTTGTGCAGAACGTAACCCGTATCGCCAAAGCTAAGTTTGTGGCCGTCTTTGATACCGCGCACGGAGGTCATGATGCGACGATTGACCGCATCCTCAATCGCTTGCTCTTCAATGGTGCGCTTCTGCGTCTTGGTTCCCTCGCGCCAAGCGTCGACGTCGGGCAACGCCATGTGATCCGTGGTCACAAAGCTGATGAGTTTCACATTGGCGATATCATTGGCAACCAGGCCAAGGAATTGATCACGCCTACCGTTGTCGATGACACTCAACCGGTTAAGTCGAAGATAAAACATGGATGTTTGTTAGTATAATTGTTCATTTTTGTTGGGGAAGAGCGTCTCGTTCAACTGAAGACTAGAGCACGCGGCCATACCGATTGATGCCTAACGACTTTGCTATGCTCCATTTGCACTTTCGATCTCCCTGATTCAGAGAACGATATTTACGAAATCCATGCCGGCATGACCAGCATTTCCGACCTGATCTGAGGTCGAAACCGCCGACTAACGGTGGCGTTGGTAACGTTTCTCCTTCTGGTACAACGCCATGCGTTGCCGCACTTCGTTAGCGAAACTTCTTTGTCCGGCTTTGAGTGCCAACCCGGCCGCACGTTGGGCAAACTGAACGGCCTTGGCATGCTGACCATGTGCGGCCAAGGCAGCGGCAGCGGTGTCCAACGCGAAGTGGTTGTTACCGTGCGCTTTGACTATCGCTTGCGCAAGATTGAGGGCCTGTTGCGCATCGAAAACCTTCACATCAGACGTCGTTGCCAGTACCCAACATAGTTGATTCAACGCTTCGAAGTCGTTGGGTTTGTTCTGCAAGGCCATGCGATAGGCGGCGACGGCCTGGGCATCTTGAAAGAGACCTTGATGCACGTTGCCTAACTGAACGTGGACATCCGCACGATTGGGGTACCGCTTAACGAATGACGTGAGGAGAGCGACCGCCTTCGGGCCTTGCCGCGTGGCCAGCAGGGTCTTTGCTAGAGCTGGAACAGCTCGCTGATGATTGGGATTCAATCTCACCGCTTCCTCATAAAGAGGCAACGTCTCGCCGGGCGGCCTCTTTTTCAATCGCAAGGCCTCGCCGATCATAAAGTGGAGATCAGCCTCTTGGAACGCCCGTTTGGTGGGGTCGGTCGTTTTGAGATTCGATAGCGCATCTCTAACATAAGTCTCCGCTTGATCATAATAGCCGCCTTCAAAATACGTCTGGGCGATGGCGACTGGATGGGTGGCGAAGTGATCCGTAGACCATCGACCCGAAAACGGCAGGGCATGATCAGGGTGAGGGGTCGTGGGCGATTGCAGGCGGCTCCATTCTTCTAACAAAGCCTTAACGCCGGTCTCCCCCTTGCTGAAGCTAACCAGCTTGCCGCCATTCCATAAAAACGCACTCGGCAATGGCATCGGCTCTTGTTTGTAAAGGTGCATGCGCTGGGCTTCGTCCAGTATGCTAACAAGTTCCTTGCCGGCTCGACCGGATCCGAAAGGCCATGCCATCGCTTTCAAATAAGCTTGGAGTTCAAGCGTTGCGGGGGCTTCCGTGCCTTCGACAGCGGCCTGTGCTTCTTCAATGTTGAGAGCAAGGATCTGCACGCCGGCTTGTTGCAAACTTTTCGCTTCTTGGATGAAGCGGCTCAATTCTCTGCGGCAGGCGGGACACCAAGATGCCCATAACAAAGTCAGAATCGGCTGATTGGTATCGACTTGAGCCGCGTCGCCCAGCCACGTTTGATAGCGAAGCGCGGGAGCCGGCACTGGTTCCGTGAGTTTGACAAAGGCGTTGCTAGATGGATCCGGGAGTGCCAGTGGAACGGCTTTGACATCGAGTGGCCTAACCAAATGACGTTGCGCTCTACCGGAACCTTGCCGAACACGAAACCACCCGTTTGGCATCACGCCCTTGATCGCCTCCGCTTGGCGAACGCCTGGCCACGTCACATGAACCGACCGAATCGCAGTCGCCTTTCCAAGACCGAAGTGCAACCATTTGCTAGACTGGCTCAAGAAACCATCGCCGGCCGTAAGTTGCTTCACGCGGCGTTGCCCATCGCTCAATGTCAGAGTTACCGAGGCACCAATGGCATCGCGATTCACCTTCGCCGCAGGATCACCCTCAAGCCGAAGGGCGACAAACGGCGGCCGCTCCTGGATATCATTGCGCAAGAACCGCACCCGTGGTGCGGTGCGATTGGTCACCCAGAGATCAATATCCCCATCGCGATCCCAATCACCGGCGGCCAAAGCGCGGCCATCATCCGTTAGGCCTAAGCCGGATAGAAACGAGGCATCCGCGAATCGTCCGCCTTGGGTGTTGAGGAAAAAACTGTTCGGCTCTCTACCACTAAACGAATTCCCATTGCGAATGCGGGTAGCGAGACGCTGCCAGGCGTCGAAATAGCCCTCACGCGGTTTCTGCTCTGGATCTGCAGGCGATTGCGACACGACCTGCCGCCAGTAGAAGCCTCACAAATCACCGGTGTCTTCCTGCGTGATGAAGCCATTTGCCACCACCACATCTTCCCAGCCATCGTTGTTGAAATCGCGTAAGAGTGATCCCCACGCCCAGCGGCCCTGGGTAACGCCCGCGGACACGCTCACATCTTCGAAAGCGCCATTGCCCAAGTTTCGAAAGAGCGAATTGCCTCGCGCGTGCCGAACAAAGAGGTCTTTCGTCTCTGCATCCGCACCGGCGAGAAAACGCGCTTGCTTCGCAATGCGGTTGCCTGCGGAAGAGAACATGTTGCTCACATAGAGATCCAAGCGCCCGTCGTTATCGTAGTCGCCCCACACTGCAGACATCCCCGCCGCGATGTCTAACACACCTGCTTTTTCAGCAACATCGACGAACGTGATTTGGCCACCGCTACGATCTTGCCGATAAAGGTTGTTGCGGCCGAAGTCATTGGCCACGTAGAGATCGAGATCGCCATCGCCATCATAATCTGCCCACGTCGCCGCATAACTGTAGCGCGTGTTGTTCTCATCGAGTCCATGACGTTTGGTCACATGACCAAACTTGAAGGCGCCAAGATTGCGCAAGAGAACGTTGCGGCCGCCGTTGTTGGCATCGTGATAGGGCACCGGTCGCGCCAGACTTGCATTGCGATCGACGTGACCCCTGCGGTCATAACAAGCTGCATAAAGATCCAACCGCCCGTCTTCATCAAAATCCGCCGCTGCCATCGTATAGGGAATCGCTTCGGGCAGCACTTTGGCGCCTCGAACCGTGAAGTTTCCAGTGCCGTCATTCTCGTGCAGGAGCAGACCTTCCGCCACACCGACGACGAGATCTTGATCACCATCATTGTCGAGATCGAGGAAGAGAGCACCACGCGAGGGCTCCAGCCAATTCACTCCGGCACTTGAGGCCACATCTCTAGCCGTGCCGTCTTTCTGCGTCAGAAACAACCGGTTGGGAAGCCCGCCGCCCTGACAGAGATAAAGATCATCGAGTCCATCACCATTCGCATCACCGATGGCGAGCCCATTCCAGCCACCCACTAACAAACGCAACCGCGAATCCATTCGTGCCAACCAATGATCCAATCCATAAGCCAAGTGTGCTTTGAAAGCTGGATCATTTCCTAAGACACCGGATGTGGCATCGGTAAAGAGAGAGGTGTTGCGTTCGGTCTTGGTGAGGATTTCTTCGTAATCCGTGATCGTCACCCGGCGCCACCTCAATCTGCCGTCTCCATCGCGACCCCACTGACATTCCCACTGCGCGTTGATCTGGAAAGATTGCCCGGATTTCAAGGTACCGTCGAGACGAACCTCAACAGGTGTCAGGGCGACATTTGACTCCAGCGTAACACCCACCACCTTGAACTTCGCGTGAAGGGCTTTCTCCTCGTCTAACAACGCTCGAAACGATTCAACAGCCTCCGTAAAACCCGGGGTTCCAACATGTTCCGCTTTGACGCGGCTAGGTTCAAGCACACGGCCGACGGTGATCGTGCCGTCATCGTAAGATAAAGTGAGGTTTGCCTGACGAAAGGACGGGCCGTTAAACTTCGTATCAATTGATGCTAAGAGACCCTGGTACTTAACGTCCTCGCTAACACTCAGCGCTTTACCGAATGCTTTGAGGATCGCGCCCGCCTGCTCAGCAAGCTGTTCTGAATCCCAACCCCCATGTTTGGGATCGTAGGCATCCGTTTCGACTCCCGTCCCAGGGATCACGCTCGGCGGTGCTGCAATGCTAGGGATCACGAACGCAATGGCGATCGCGAGGAATCTAGCTGCCATGAAGTGGGATTTCATCGAATGAAAGCTAATCGATAACGATCAGCATCATTCAATTCAAGGTCGTTCAAGCATCTATGCCTTCATCCACCACTTTTCGTCACACCTCGACTCTACCAACAACGGATGCGGTAAAAACGTGCGCCTTCCGATTTGGCGGGGCCTTGAAAAGTTTGCGTTTGGCCGGTTCCGAGTATGAGGGGCATGGCGGACCAGGTATCGGTTCGCAGGGAGTCGCTGAACTCGAGTTGGTAAACTTTGCCGGGTTCCGTCTGGTAATCAGTGGAGAAAGTCTCGGTCTGCCGAGAGATCTCCCCGGAGAGCATCAACCGTTGGGGTCGGTCTAATTCGATCAATGCAAGACCATGGTATCTTTGTAGGGTGATTTGGCGTACATTCCTGAGGCCTAGAGGTAATCGGTGAGTTTCGGGTAGGTTGTTGTCGATTCCCCAGGCGACGACACTGCCGTCAGCGCGGATCGCTGAGGGGAGATCGCCTTGGCCTAACGCGACCACATCCGTTAGGCTTTCGGGCACCTCTAAAAAGCTTCCGTTGTTACCGCCCCAAGCGATCACCGTGCCATCGCGTTTGAGAGCGAGATTCACGGCACCGCCGGCAATGGCCACGATGTCACGCAGCGGCTCCGGCGGTTCGCTCACACTTCCCCACATCACGACCGTGCCGTCGGCACGGAGGGCGAGACTCAAGCCGAAAGCCGCGGAAACGGCCACCACATTGGTTAGGCCGTCGGGCACGTCGCTTTCTCCAAAGGTGTTTTCTCCCCACGCGACGACGGTGCCGTCAGCGCGGATCGCCAAGTTGTGGCGGAAACTGGAATCAATGGCCAACACATCGGAGAGACCGGGGGGCACATCGAGCTGCCCCACTTCGTTGGTGCCCCACGCCACCACCGTGCCGTCGCGGCGCAGGGCCAAGCTATGTCGCCAGCCGGTGGCAATCGCCATCACATTGCGCAAATCACCGGGAGGCGAACTTTCGCCGTTCTCATCCGTTCCCCAAGCAACGACGGTCCCGTTGGCGCGCAGAACGAGATCGAAAAACCTGCCGGATGCGATGGCCACGGCATCATCGAGGCCGGCCGGAATCTCAGTGATATCATCTGGAAGAGCGGAGATGCCTCGGCCGGGCGGCGCCGTAAGCCAAGCAGTGAGACGTTCAGCCTTTCCTGGCCGTACGCTCACAAGAACCGGTTCACTCTCCGTTCGTCCCAGCCGATTGGTGACTTCCAGCGTGTAGTGACCCGCGTCATGGGCGATGCTATTGGTTAGGACAAGAATCGCAGCATCAGCGTTGGGAATCGGCTCACCATCGCGTTTCCATTGGTAAGTGAGTGGACCGGCTCCGGCTGCTGTGGCATAGAGTGAGAGGGTTTCACCCTGATTCGCGACGCGATCAATAAAGGGACCTGTAAGGACCGGCGGCCCTTCATCGCCTAACAACGCTAGGGTGCGGTCGTTTCCCGCAATGATTGCAGTAGCCGCCGCAAGTTCGTTTGGCACCCGAGTCTGGCCCGCCCAATTGTGACCCCACGCTGTGACGGCGCCGTCTGCTTGCAAGGCAAGACTGTGATCGCCTGCCGCCGCGATGGCCCGCGCATTGGTGAGGCCCTCTGGAATGGCAATCTGCCCGGCCACATGCTCACCCCATCCCTGTACCGTTCCATCGGCACGCAAGACTAACATATGATCGCGACCCGCGGCCAGAGCGACACCATCGGCGATATTGGGCAGGTCGACAGCGAGAGGATTCGAACGCCCCGGCTCCAATGGCCAAACTTGCAGTGAGCCATCGGCAAACAAGACCGCGCTGTGTTCAGCGCTCGCCGCGATATCGATAACAGGTTTGTCAGGATCAATCGCATTGACTAGGTTAGCCGGAAGTGTTGTTTGATCGTTGTCGTCGTCTCCCCAAACCATGACTGTGCCGTTCTCTCGCAGGGCAAGACTGTGATTGGCACCAGCGGTGATACGCACGACGTTGTTCAGACCAAAGGGAAATGCTAGTTGACCCAAATCATTGGCGCCCCATCCGACCACCACTCCGTTTCGGCGCAAAGCTAGGCTATGCCTTTCGCCAGCCGCCACGGCCACGACGTCGGTGAGCCCGGCAGGCACATCGATCTGGCCATCGGCATTGCTTCCCCAAGCCACCACGGTCCCGTCGCGACGCAGGGCGAGCGTGTGAGAGAGCCCGGCTGCGACGCTGATCACGTCATTGAGGTGTTCCGGGATGTTGACGGGAACCGTATCCTCGCCATCCCACCGTTTGCCCCAACCCGCGAGATTGGGATCAGCGATGGCCGATGTGAGCAGGCAACCAACCGTGAGAACAATTCGAAGATGGTTCATAGCGATTAGCGTTGGTTAGGCGCCCAACGGCGAAAGGGTAAGGGGCCTGATTCGCTGGGCCATTGCGGTGTGGCTTGTGAAGCCGTTCGAACGGCATAGAGGGTATCGAATGCCATGATATAAAGTGTGCCATCAGGACCTAGCACATTGGCATCGATCGCTTTTTCGTTAGGCGTTCGAAAAGTCCACAGCGTGGCGCCAGTGTCTGGAGCGTAGGCATGCACCTGGTTACCCGCTGCGCAGTAAACTACGCCATCTGAATCAATGACGGGGGAGGTGATGAGATCTTGGTGAGGGATCTCCCAATTCAGCTCTCCTGACAGGCCATCCAAGCTGAGGAGAGTGGATCCGGACGGGAAATACACGGTGCCGTCGGCGCCAATCGAATGCTTGCCCGAGCGTGCATACGCTTGCTGATGCGGGTAGTTCCAAAGCTCCTCGCCTGTTTCTTGATTCCAGGCATGACAAATCGTTAGTCTGTGCTTGCCTTCCAGCGTGCCGACCCATCCGCGGGATTGTCCATAGAGTGTGTTATTGATTCCCAAGGCCATTGGACCGAAGCGCACGGTACTTGTGTACCAACCATCATCTTCGGCTGGTGGACGCGGTTTCTCAGCAATGTTCCAGAGCCCCTCGCCAGTCGTCCCATCAAAAGCGCGAACGAGAAGATTGGCTGCGAAAAGCTTATCATTCTCGTCAATAGCGAAATGGATAGCCTCGGTAGACGATCCTTTCGGATATTCCCACACGATTTCACCAGATTTCCCATCGAGCACAAACCCTGATATCCCTCTATTGCCACTAACGAGCGGCAAATCATTCGCGGCGTAGACGATTCCAGAATTGGACACGCCAATCCCCATCGTGATCCACGGGGTGTCCAACTGGGACTTGGTCCAGCGCTCTTCACCTGTTACCGCATTCAAGGCGGTCACGGATCCCTGAAGGCCGATGTAGACGGTGTCATCGTCGCCTACGACAAGCGCGGGGTCACTTCCACCCGTGCCATGCTCGGATTCCCATAGCACTTTTCCCACCGGGTCAACTGCTTTGAGGACGACGAAGGAAAGGGAGCCGGGACTGATGGAGGTGGTCGTATAGATTGTGCCCTTCCGATCGATCTCAAGGACTCCATTGGAGAAGAACTGATCGACCTTCTTCTCCCAAATCATCGTTCCCGGTGCGGGTTGGAACGACGCGGTGAGGTGCCAAGGTTGATTCATGATGATGGTGACTGACGTTTCTTTGCTAGACACGTCACCGCTCCAATCGAAGAAGCCTAGTGGTTGATCTGGAACGGCTTTCGCTGTGACGGTTGTGCCCGGTAAATAGCGTCCTCCCGGAGGATCCAAGCGGATGCCACCGGGCCCGCGTACTTTAGTGGTTAGGGCGAAACCGAATCCCACGGGAATCGTCCCGCTTTGGACTCTGCCCGATTCGTTAGAAACGGTTACCTGATAGTCTCCAACCAGATCGGAGGTGAAGTTCGCAATCTCAATGGTCCGCTTATTCGCGTCCTCAATCGGTTGGCCATCAAAAAACCATTGGTAACGCAAGGGCGGATCGCCACCGGCGAAAACGGCAAGAATTCCTGCACCGCCCTCCTCTAACGCGAGCTGGGAAGTGAGGCCCAGAATCTCCGGCGGGCCTCCGCGCTGAAAGTTGTTCGGATTGTTCGGCGCAAAGGGTGCGTCCACCATAGGCCCGTCAGCAGAGAGGGCGGTGAGGAGGCCGTAGTCTGACAAATACAAACTGCCATCCGTTGATAGGGTGATCTGTTGCGATCTCCCAGGATGAACGAAGCGGGAATTCTGCTTACCCGTTGCCGCATCCACGCCGATCATTCGATCCGGTTGCGTCACATAGAGGGTCCCACTCTGAGATAATGCCAGACTGGGACGATAAGCCGGTGTTTGACTACCTGTTAGAATATCCCAAAGCGTTTCACCCGTTTCCAAATCAAGTGCGTGAACGTTGCGGGACTCGCTAACATAAATCCAGCCGTCACCGCCATCGAGGACCATGCCCAGATTCTCTCCCAAATAAGTGGACCATAAAATCTGACCGGAATGCGGTGCCAATGCGCGCATGGGCGTATCGGTATCTAAGATCGTCCCGTCTTGAGCAAAGAACGGGACGGCGTGCGCTCGCCGCTCTAGCAGCTCTCCGCTTTGTGCCTCATAGACGTAAGTAGCAACCGGGCCACCTCTCCCTTCTTCCTTGTCTTGCATGTAAATCGAGCCATCCGGTCCGATCACCGGTCCGCCGACAAGGAGAGTGATGGGCTGATCCCACAATATCCTACCCGTTTCCCTATCAAGCGCTCGTAAGCCCGTTTCCGCATTCAGTTCTCCTGACACATACACCGTGCCATCGTTTCCAATGACGGGCTGTTCGATATAATGCCAGGACTTTCCCTGCCAACGCACCTCTCCAGACGCTGCGTCCAGCGCATACATCGTCATGTAGGTCCCCACATCGTCTCTCACCCGCAAGGTAATGACGAGGTTCCCATCGCGGCCGAGAATGGGCGTGCCCCAGTTCCAAAACTCATTCGGAAGATGATAACGTAAGCCCGGCGGCCGGAATCGCCAGAGCACTTGCTTCGTGCGTGGGTCCAACGCCAGGAGTGATTTCTTGGCTCCGGCGTAAACGGTCCCGTCAGGTCCCACCGCTGGTCGTGTCGTGGCCGAGATGTCCCATCGCCTAGGGATAGGTTGGACTTCTTCTTGAGCATGGCTTGCCACGACAGCGCTCCATGCCAATAGGAGCCCCAATCGAAGCCACGAATCCCCGTTCTTCATGTGGTGAGCTTAGCGAAAGGGGATCATTCCGTCTAGATAGATATTGGGACGGAAAAGCCCCGGCCACCTTACGGCAGCCGGGGCTTACGAATCGTAGTTAGACGAATGCCTAACCGAATACCTTAGTCATCGACGACCACGTCATCGATATAGAAGCCAGCACCATTCGGCTCGCCGCCATCGGTCAGCAGCAGCCACTCGATGATAATCTTCTGGCCGCGCGCTTCGGATGGAATCGTTTGGCTGAATTGTTCCCAGCCAGGGCTCGTTCCCCAGAAGATCTCTTCGCGAACCCAAAGGTCGTTGCCGCCTTCGTCGAGGATCTTCAATTGCACGCCTTCCGCATCTTCAGTGGCATCGACGTAGTACCAGAAGCTCAGCTTCGGTCTCGCGACTTCTGTTAGGTCGATGACCGGGCTACGCAAGGAGGCCGCCGCATCGTTGCCATACTGGCCATCGAGATCCGTGCCGTAGGCATTGTCGCCGCTGCGGGCGGCGCCTAAGCCCTCAACGGCCGGCGTGCCGAGTTCCCACATCGTTTCCCCTTGCAAGGTCGTCGCCACCCAACCTTCGGCGCCGCTTTCGAAGTCTTCGCTGAAGGGTGGAGGCGGCGGCAAGATACCAATGCGGAAGTAAGCCGCAGGATCAGCCGGCTGCGTGGCCGTGAATTGGAATCCGGCATCGCCAGCGAGCATGGCGAGATTGGCATCTGTGGCGGGCCCCCACTGAACCAAGTCGAGGCTTTGCTCGAGGATGTGATCACTGTCAGGATTCGGCGTGGTGAAACTGATGGCCACATTGCCATCGATATGCTCATAGGCGTAGATGTCAGGGGCAGGGATCGGTTCGCCCACCCAAGCTAAGCCGCCGGGTTCGATCACGAGAGGCGAATCAGCACCGTTGCGCGTGATGATGGAGTAGTTAGGCGATCCAGCGATACGGCCGAAGACCTCACCGTAGGCTCCGCCACCACGCTCGAAGTAGATGGCTTCGATCTCATAGGTGCCGGCCTCAAGGTTGATCGTGGCCACCGTGCGGCTGTTACCGGTTAGGCAATCGCAGCGGATGGCATCGCCATCGATCTCACCGCTGCCGGTGGCGTTCTCGATGATCTCACCCCATTCCTGACCGACGATGCGCACTTCCATGCCGTCGTCACTTTGGAATCCAATCTCGTAGGTTCCCGTTACGGGAATGACCAGGGTGGCCGTTCCAGAGACGGCGAAGTCGTTGTCATCGCCACCGCCATCCGTGGGCATCGCGAAATCACCACTGATGCTACCCGTGGCGCCGTTGTTCATGAAGTTGAAGGCATCAAAGTTGCCAGCCTCACCGGTCGCCGCGATATCAGCGCGGCCTGCTTCGAGGTTTTCGATCGGATCACCGCCGGGAGCAGAGGACATGACGTCCCAGCCATCGGCATCGACACCGGGCTGCGGGAATTCCTGACGCGCGCCGGTCGTGATGCCGACGAGGCGAAATTCCTGATCGCCACCACTGAGGTGATTGCCCTCGGCGACGGCGAGTTCACCGAAGTCACCGCCACCCCGCTCGAACCAGAGGAATTCAAGGTCGTAAACGCCGGGGCGCACATCGGTCGCGACGACACGACTGTTCGAATTGCCGGTGGGTCCGGGGAAGATGAAGGAGTCCGGCGATATGGGATCGATGTTAGCGCCACCGGCCTTATCGGTGAATGTAAGGCCCCTGACACGCAGCGCAAAGCCATCGTCAGACTGGACCCAGAAGGTGTAGTCACCCGCACGTGGGATACGAACTTTGCCGTTGGCGTACTGCACGAAATCCTCACCGGTCCACAAATCATCGGTCGCCACATCGTCAGGATAAGGATCGTCGTCGCCGAACTGACCGGCGCCACTACCGTGGTTGATGTATTCATGTTCAAAATCAGCGACTTGCCCTGCGAAGTCTGGATCATCAGCGCTGCGAAGCCACTCGATAGCGGTGGGGATGTTAGCCACGGTGCCATTCCCCCAAACATAACGCACACCGGCGACGCCATCGGCCCCGGCGGGTCCGGGAATAGGATCGGCTCCCATGATGGGTGATCTAATCTCATCATCAACCACTTCGTTAGAAATAGGGCTTCCATTAGAGTCCGTTCCTTCCACTTTCCAAGTGTGCGTGCTCGCGAAGGCCCACTGTTCGGGCGGTGAGTAGGAGAGCACGACGAGACTCTCGCCGCCGTTGCCGGTTGCTGTTTCAATCGTGGTCTCTGCCGTGACATCGGCACCATCCACTGTGAGCATGAGGGAATCATTGACGAGCATGCTCTCAGGGAAGTTTTGATAGGTGATGACCAAACCGTCTCGTGTGATGGCTTTGCTAACAATGACCGGCTTAATGGCCACCAAGGTCTCGAGATTGAGGTTGTCGAAATGGTGTGCCTGATTCGCGCCACCCGTTCGAGCACCAAAGACAACGGTTCCCGGACTAGGGAAATAATCGATCTGTTGGTTGAAGACCTCTTCACCTTTCCAAGTGATGCGCAAGACGTTGGTGTTGGGGTCAAGGCTAGCGGTAAAAGTCTGCCAGGTGAGTTCACTGTAGGGATTATCAAAGTCTTCACTTTGGGGGCCCGTCTGCAGCGAGGTCACATCGTCAGCCTCGCCATTTAAGGTCTCAGCAGGGATCTCTTCGAGGATTTCATTATCCACCCTCACACTGAAGCCCACAACATCGGAACCGCCGCTGAACCAGGCATCGAAACCGATGCCCAAGCCAGTCTGAGATCCTTCTTCAGGAAGATTGGCCTCACCCGTTGGCGACGCCGCGTAGCCTTCTCCTCGTGAGCCTTCCTCAAGAAGCGGATCACCTGGACGAACGATGTTCACGCTAAAGCCGTCTGCTGGTCGATCGGTTCCACCACCGATCCTTGCGTCGACGGAGAAATTGAAACCGGCAATGGGTCGGTCAATCGATGGGAAGATGATCGCAGCCCGTGCGCCATTCTCGGCATCAGTTAGGCTGATATAGCCACTATCATCCACCCCGTCATTAGCGCGCCACTCGGTTGTTGCTGCATCATTGGAAACCACTTCCAATTCGTCAAACTGCGATTGGTCGTTGAAGTCCAAAGCTAGGGCCGGAGCTGCTGAACGCAGGATGATGGCGCTCAGGCCGGGGTCGGTGGCGTTTTCACCGCCTTGAATGACGAGTTTCTGAGTCACATTGTCTGCGGTGAAGCGGCCAATGATCGAGCCGGGACCCATTCGTGTGAACTGTCCGGACTCGCTTGGAGTTTCCTCGCCATCCGTCGCCACGATCTGACGTTCGGCACAGCAGCCACGGGTATCGCCGGCACCGAACAGCTGGAGAATGTAGTTGGTTCCGACCTCAAGACCGTCGAGTTCGAACTCGGTGGCTTCTCCAGACCAGCCATGACTGTTGTAAACCAGGTCGAGTTCTTCGTTGCCTGTCGTACTGCCGTCGGAGGTGAAGAAGGTGCCATTGTCGGTCGAGCTGGCAAAGGTGAACTTGTTCGGCTCAAAAGAAATGACTTCTCCGCCAAGATTCACGACCACGGGGTCGGTGACGTTGTCGGAATTGACGACATTCCAAGCCTGAACGAGCTCGCCTTCGAGACTAACTTTATCGGGAGTGTCCGCTACAAACGGCTCCTCCCAGGTGATGGGTGCTGCGGTCGCAGCTGACATCGTTAAAAAAGCGGTGCCTGCTACGCCGAGCCAAGACGCAAGTATTCGCCTTTGGATCATAGGTGTGTGGGGTGTTAGGGGCTTGGAAAAAAATAATCGTCCCAAAGCGCAACCATTCTGTTAGGAGCGGGTTTGAGTGCCTGTAGTCCTATGAGAAGAACCTGACTCTAACTCAATTCGTTTATGGAAGAACACTGCGCGTGATCTCACGGGCAGCGCGAAACGCAAGTTCATGGCGGGCGTCGTCGATGGCCTTGGCCGCGGCGGTCAACGGTGGGCTGAAGACTGTCTTGGCTGGAATAGGCAACTCATTCGCAAAGGCAAAGAGGAACTCGATTCCGGCATTGATTTCGTCGATCAGTTTCACAAACGAGGTAGAAAGAAGGCTGAAGAACATTATCCAGAATTACTGGAGGATATTCGCGCCGTTGCTGATCCCCATGCTCAGACTGATCCCAGTTTTCGCTCTACTCGCCTCTATGTCCGCATCACTGCTAAAGAAGTCCACCGGCGACTGGAAGAGCGCCCAGGGTATGACCTATCAAGTATGCCTTGCGTGAGAACCATCAACAGCAAACTCAATCTGCTCGAACTCCACCCTAGAAAAGTTGCCAAGACCAAGCCGATGAAGAAAGTGAAAGAAACCGACGCCATCTTTGATATGGTGCATGAGATCAATGCGGCGGCCGATAGCGATCCCAAGCAGTTGCGTATCTCCATGGACACCAAAGCGGCGGTAAAAATTGGCGAGTTTAGTCGTGGTGGCTATAGCCGAGGCGAGCGGAAGGCCCTTGATCACGACTTCAAAGCGAAAACAACCCTCGTGCCCTTTGGGGTTTATCAGCCCGAAACTGGCCAAACCGACCTATGGTTCTCAGAAAGTAAAGTGACAGCGGATTTTATGGTTGATCGTCTTGAAGAGCTGTGGCCGCGACTGCGTGCAGAGAATCCTGAAGTAGAGGTGCTAGTGATCAACGCCGACAATGGCCCCGAGAGCGATGGCCGTAGAACCCAATGGTTGAAGCGCCTGGCTGAATTCTCTACGGCTCATGATATAGTGATACAGCTAGCCTATTATCCACCCTATCATAGCAAGTATAATCCTATAGAACGAGTGTGGGGAGTGCTCGAAAACCATTGGAATGGAGAGCTACTGAGCACAGCGGAGAAAGCGCTGGGAATGGCCCGAAGCATGACATACAAAGGGTTGAATCCCGTCGTCACACTGGTCACCAAGACCTACCAGACCGGAGTGCGACTGACAAAGAAAGCGATGAAAGAATTCGCGCCCCAAATCAGTCGGATGGCTGGATTGGAGAAGTGGTTTCTAACAATATTCCCTGAGCCTGAAATGGGATGATTATTTATTTCCAAGCCCCTTAGGGTTAACAAACTAACCGCTCAAGAATGAGCGGGTGGGTTGGTGTTGACATACCAAAGCGATCTCTCGTTGTCTGTAAAGGTTTTGTTCAAACTGACGCCAGTTCACAAGCTCAAATCGACGGCGCTCTTCGTCGTCGCGAGTCTTCTGGCAGCGTCCTGCGGCGAGAGACCGGTTAATAAAACAACCGTTAGGACGAACGAAAGAATGGTTATCGAATCGACGCCTCTGCCGGTACGCAGGACGCATACGCCTCGATTTCAGCAACTTGAGCCGTCCACGACAGGCATCGATTTCACGGAAACGATCGATCGAACCCATCCTTGGAAACATCTCTACGCAGCTGGACATGTCTGTGGCGGTGCAGCGGTGGGCGATCTTGACGGCGATGATTTGCCGGAGATTTTTCTCGTTTCCAATGCAGGCGAGAACCGCCTCTATGGCCAATCGGCGCCTTGGAAGTTTGAGAACATTTCTTCTAAAGCAGGAATCGCCGGCGGCAACGCATGGGGAGCGGGCGCGGCCATGGCCGACGTGGATGGCGATGGAGATCTCGACTTGTATGTGTGCAACTACGATGCGGAGAACCAGCTCTTCATCAACGAGTCGAGCGAAGGGGCGGTGCGTTTTGTCGAACGCGGAGGCGACATGGGTTTGGCGATCAAAGATGCCTCACTGATGCCCTATTTCTGCGATTATGATCGCGACGGGGATCTGGACGTCTATGTGGTGTGTTATCGTTATGAAAGCGCGACAGGTTGGCCTACGGAAAAGATCTATGATTTGGTCGATGGCCAACCGCGTGTTCGCTCGCCCTATCATTTATATTACAAACTTTCGCTGATTAAAAGCCACGGCGAACAAAAGCTGCATGTCTCCACCACCGGGCGCCGCGATTACCTCATGCGCAATGAAGGGAATGGCAGGTTTGTGGACGTATCAGAAAAAGCCGGCATTTACGGCCGTGGCATGGGGCTCTCGGCCACCTGGTGGGACTATGATCAAGACGGATGGCCCGATCTCTACGTGGCCAACGATTTTGAATTCGAAGACCGGCTCTATCACAACAACCAAGACGGCACCTTCACCAATGTCATCAAAGAAGTTCTCCCGCACACGCCCTACTACAGCATGGGTTCGGCTGCCGCCGATCTCAATAATGACGGCTTAGCTGATTTGTTATCGGTGGACATGGCAGGAACGACGCATTTCAAGGACAAGATCTCCATGGGAGAAATGAGCGGCAAAGAGAAAGCGGTGCTTGAGTTCTCTGAGCCGCGCCAGATGATGCGCAACGCGCTCTACATCAATGCCGGTAGCGGACGCGTCGTAGAATCCGCCTTCCTCAGCGGCGTGGCCAAGAGTGATTGGTCCTGGAGCCCGACCTTTGGCGATTTGGATGAGGATGGGCACCTCGACCTGCACATCACCAACGGCATGACCCGCCACCTTACGCACTCTGACATCACCATCAGTGAATCAGAGAGGAGGGGAAGATCGGAGTGGAGTTTCTTTGAAGACGGTCCCGAACTTCGCGAAACCAATCTCGCCTTTCGCAACACGGCTGATGGCTGGCGATTCGAGCCGATTGGAGCATCCTGGGGGATTGACCACGAGGGGATGAGCTTTGGCTCCGTGCAGGCGGACATCGATCGCGACGGGGATCTCGACCTCTTGACTTGTCAACTCAACGAGCCCGTGGCGCTCTATCGGAATGATCATGGCGCGAACAATCGCGTCACGGTTAGACTCCTAGGTAAATCGCCAAACACCTTTGGCTACGGTGCGACGGTGAAAGTCCGGACGGCGTCAGGAATTCAAACACGAACGCTCTTTCCCCAGACCGGTTTCCAAGGAAGCGGTGTGCCGGAATGCCACTTCGGTCTCGCGCAAGATTCGTTGATTGAAGAACTCGTCATCACTTGGCCGGGCGGCGGCGTCCAGCGATTTGCTAACTTGCCGGCGAATCATCATTTCAAGATCCGGCAAGAGTCGGCAGACGACCAAGTGCCTAACCAGAAAACGGCGCCACTTTTCCGTGAATCCAAAGCGTTTGCCGGCATCAAGCATCAAGACCCGCCCTACGATGATTACCAACACGATCCATTGTTGCCTAACAAATATTCTCAACTCGGTCCGGCATGGGTATGGGGCGATGTCAATGGCGACGGGCATCAGGATTTCTTTGTCGGTAACGGTGCCGGCGCCCCCGGGCATGTCTTGTTGGGGCAAGCCAATCACGGTTTCGCCAAACTCGTTTTTCCTGCCTTGGATGCCGATCGTGAGGGTGAAGACATGGGCGCGCTCTTTTTTGATGCGGAGGGTGATGGCGATCTGGATCTCTTTGTGGCGCGCGGAAGCAACGAGTTTGCGGAGGGCGATCTGCGATCCCGAAATGCGCTCTATTTGAATGATGGCGAAGCGCGTTTCGAACGGGCGCCATCAGAATCCCTTCCCGCTACGGCTCACTTCAACAGTACCGTCTGCGCTGCCGATCTCGATGCCGATGGTGACCTGGACCTCTTCGTAGGCAATCGCCTGCAGCCGCGCGCTTATCCCACGGCGGGTCCGAGTCAAATTCTGATCAATGAATCGGCAGGGGATTCCGTGCGCTTTGTCGATCACACCACCAGAGTAGCGCCGGATCTCAACGCGCCTGCCGGACTTGTGACCAGTGCGCTGTGGTCCGATGCGGACGGCGATGGGGACGCCGATCTCTTCGTCGCCAATGAATGGGGACCCGTTCGTTTCTTTCGTAATGAAAACGGCAACTTGGCGGAACAGACAGAAGCTGTTGGCTTATCTCAATGGTTAGGCTGGTGGCACAGTGTGGCAGGAGCGGATCTCGATAACGATGGGGACATCGATTACGTTGTGGGCAACACGGGACTCAACACCAAGTATCATGCTAGTCCTGACAAGCCGATCTTCGCTTATTACGGTGATTACGAGGCGAACGGCGAGAGACATTTCATCGAGGCCCACTATGAAGGTGATCGCGTGGTACCGTATCGCGGGCGAAGTTGCAGTTCCACGGCAATGCCTCATTTGAAGACGCAGTTCCCTAACTACGCCGCCTTTGCCCAGGCGACCCTCACTGAGATCTATTCACCGGCCGCCTTGGAGGCATCCCAACAATGGCGGGTGAATGAGCTTCGGTCCGGCGTCCTGGTGAATGTGGGAGGAGGAGATCGCTTTGATTTTCAGCCATTACCGCCCCTGGCCCAGATCTCGCCGGCTCAAGGACTGGTGCTCAGTGATATCGATGGAGACGGCCGTACAGATATCTGCCTGGCACAGAACGCCTACAACCCCCAGCCAGAAACCGGACGCTTTGATTCCGGAATCGGCGTGTTTCTGAAAGGGCACAACGGCACGTTTGACGAATTTCTACCGGGCACCACTGGATTCATCCTTCCCGGCGATGCCAAAGCGCTCACCGTGGCCGATCTCAACGGCGATGCCCGGCCTGACATTGTCGCCACACGCAATCAGAGTTCGCCCGTGACACTCCTCAGCCTTGCCGACCTGCCGAACCGTATTCGCATCGATGTTCCGGCATCCCTGGTCCCATGCCGAGTGACGATTGACAGTCGAATTTACGAGATTCCGCTAGGGAGCGGTTACCTCTCGCAAAGCAGTCCTCAGCTATTCGTTCGGAGACCAGCCACCACCACCATCCAGGTCCAGAAACTCGGACAGGAAACACGAACGTTAGAACTGGTTCGCATGGATTCAGACCGCCCCATCTTCACGTTGAGGTGATTCCCGCCTAACCGCGGCGGCCGCGGCTGCGTGATTCGATGATCTTCTTTTGAGCGTCTTCTGAGAGACCGCTGGTCGCGAGCCACTCGGTCGCGGCGTCGCGGTCGCGGCGGTAATAGGCGTAACCTACCCGGGTCAGGGCTTCCATTCTGGTCTCCTCTTGTTGTATGGTTTCCGCCCAAGCGATGGCGGATTGAGGATCCTCCCAAGCCAATCGGCTAACAAAGCCATTCACCGCCATGTCTTTCGTTTCGGAGGCCGGCATATCGATCAGATACTGACTTGCGGTAGTGGGATCTTTGCGCACCCATTCGCCTAACGCAGATTCGAAACCCTCACGCGTGCCTTTGCTATCCGGCAAGGATTCTAACCAAGCTACCGACGCTGCCGGATCACGTTCCGCCCACTCATCGCCCACTTCTTCGATGACCCGTGAGCCGTAGTCCGCGGTGGCGAATTGTGCCGCCCACGCGGCGGCCGCGGCCGGATCACGATCCACGTAGGCGTTAGCCACGCGATCAAGCGCGGAACCTTTGGCCGCTCCATCCGGCAGACGTTCCGCCCATGAGGCGGCAACCAAAGGCCCCTCCTTGCGCAGTTGTTCGCCGGCAACGATGCCCATCAGGTCCGAACTGCGGCGATCTCCTGCAGCGGCGAGTTCGAGCACGTAGTTGCTGGCAATGTCAATGTTATGGTCAGCAAGCCCACCGACCAGTTCGTCTTGAAAGCGACCGCGTTCCTCGGCCGGCAATTCGCCTAACCAATCAATGGCTTGCTGCGGATCGGCGCTGGCCCATCCAGACAAGGCTTCGGAAACGGCACGCTCCCGCCAATCTTTGCGCTCGATCTCTTGTGCCACGGCAATAGCGCCGGGGCCATCCACCGCACCCCACGCGTATTGAAAGAGCCGCCATTGATCGCCGCTGGCACGTCCCTCTCGCATTTGTTCACGAATCTGTGCAGCGTTTTCCGGCGTGAGACCTTCTAACAAACGAGCGAATGCCAGTTCGCGTTTGAGAGGGTTGGGATCGGAGAAAGCTTCTTTGGCGATGGTTTTGATGTCCGCCTCGCTCAAGGGCCCGGCTGCCATTCCTATGGGAGACGAACCTATGGCCTGATCACCTGCCGCGTCCTGGTTTCGAGTGAGCATCCCAGCGGGGCCTGGCTGGACAGCGAGGCCAGATCCAGGAACATTGAGCGAATGAGCCTCGTTGCCGTGGCCGCCTGGATTGTTGCCCACGTCAGCCGTGAATCTTCCGGCGACGAACATGCCAAGGGCGACCAGAAGCCACCCGAAATGAAGGAGAGTCAGTTTGTTGCGCATTTTATTGAAAGGAATAACGAACGAGGCGTGGTGAAGGAACCACCCGCTGCGCTAAATGACTCACGAAAGTGGAAGCACTCACCAGTCGACTTGCCAATAGCCCACATCAATCCATTGGCCATGTTTGAAACCCACCCGCTCGAAGTGGGCGACTTTTCTCATGCCAAACTTCTCATGCAGGGCCTCACTAGCGGCGTTGGGCAAGGCGACACCGCCTATCACGACTCGAATCGACAGACGCCTCAGTTCATCAAATAGAGCTTCGTAAAGTCGTGTGCCCCAACCCCCTCCCAGCGAATCGTGGGCGATATAAACGGATACTTCGGCCGTGTAGCGGTAAGCGCTTCGTTCGCTCCACTGGGAACCATAGGCATAGCCTATCACTTTGCCTTCGTTCTCCGCAACGAGCCAAGGTAGATCCGCCCGTTCCACTTTCTTGATACGATCAAGCATATTGTCAGGAGAAACGCGTTCCTCCTCAAAGGTGATGATCGTGTGCGCGATGTAATAGTTGTAGATGGACGCGATGGCGTCTGCATCCGTCGCCTCGGCCCCTCGAATCATGAGAACTTCTATTTGCTAAGGGACTCGATGAACCCTGATCTAATGATCATCGGGCTTCCGGCGGCTTGGCGTTTCGCAGGGTTGAATGGTGAATCGCCCAATACAAGGCAATGCCGGCGATGCCGAATATGAAAACGATCCACCCCCACAGAAAGGGCCCTACAAGAAATAATCCACTTCCAGACAATCGGAGGTGTTTCGCATCTTTGTTTACGGCGAGCGCCAGGATCACGTGAACGAGGAATACGAAGATTGCGTAGACAATCGCGAGCCAGCCCAATCCCTTAATTCCGGTAAGTGTGATCATATTCATGGTCGATGAGGGTGATTTGTTAGCAATCTTGTGGGCGCAAGTGGCGATTTCTCGCAAAGAATCTCTGTAACATCTCTACAGGGCCTGCGCTGAGAGAGGCAAACACCATTTATCTACTCACCATGAAATCATCGCACCTTATCCGTTCCAGTTTCTGTCTGCTCACCACGGCCCCCATCGCCACAGCTCACGAGGGGCACGATCATCAGCACCCGGCTCCCGCAGACGCAGCGGCTATCACGGAGACCGTCGTTACAGGTTCCGGTTCAGAGACTTATCAGACCGTTCCTGGGTGGTGTGAACTGCCGGACGGCAAAGCGCTAGGGAACACCCACGGAGGGATCGTTGTCGATCGAACAGGAAACGTCTACTTTAACACAGACACCAAACGCTCCATCATGGTTTACGCATCGGATGGCACGTATCTTCGTTCCTTCGGAGAAGCTCACGTGGGGATCCACGACATGACGTTGCATGAGGAAGACGGCGTGGAGTATCTCTACGCGGCGCATCTAGGCGGTAAGAAGATTGTGAAATTCACTTTAGAAGGTGATATCGTTTGGGTGTTAGACGGACCGCCGGCCCTTTCCAATCTCTACGAAGCCGGTGATCAGCACTACAATCCCACGGGTATCGCGGTGGCACCTAACGGTGATTTCTACGTGGCGGATGGTTATGGCCTGAACTACGTCCATCAGTTTACCAAAGACCTTGCTTATGTGCGGAGCTTTGGCGGCCCCGGTACGGAGCCCGGCAAGTTCAAAACCTGTCATGGGATTGAAATGGACACTCGAGGTCAGAAGCCACTCTTGTTAGTGAGTGATCGCGAGAATCGCCGTCTTCAACACTTCGATCTCGAGGGCAATTTCGTTGCCGTGATCGCGGAAGGGCTTCGCCGGCCGTGTGCGGTGTCCATCTGGAACAACCGCGTCGCTGTTGCTGAGTTGGCGGGTCGGGTGACGATTCTTGACGAGTCGAATCATCCCGTTGCCTTCTTGGGAGATAATCCTGACAAATCCCAATGGGCCAAGAATCCCGTGCCGGCTTCCGACTGGAAAGAAGGCGTCTTCACCGCGCCTCACGGGTGCTGCTACGATCGCTATGGCAATCTTTATGTGATGGACTGGAATCGGAGCGGACGCATCAGCCGCCTCGATCGCACCTATCCCGTCTTAGTTAGTCAAGTCACCCGATAACGCTTTCCCTTCGTTGATTCGATAGAGCGGGTCGCGCCTCGCGCGTGGCCCGCTCTTTCAGTGTACGGTGCTTGATGGTTGCGCGCCCCAAACGGGTGTGATATCGCCTCACCATGGAGCTCAACGCCTACTTCATCTTTATCGCCGTCACGGTGATTGGCTTTTATCTGTTAGACCTCTTCTCCGATTTTCTCAATCTGCGCGCCTTGAAGCCCGAATTGCCGGAAGAGTTTCGGGACGTCTATGACGCGGAGAAATATGCGCACTCACAGAACTACACAAGAGAAACCACTCGGTTCGGATTCATTGAATCCACCTTTTCTCTTCTCCTCTTCCTTGGATTCTGGTGGCTTGGTGGTTTCCAATGGCTTGATGGGATCGTGCGTGGGTGGGAACACGGTCCCATCGTCACTGGATTGATATTTATCAGTATCCTCTTTATCGCCGGGCAAATCATCTCACTTCCCTTTTCGCTCTATGACACCTTTGTGATCGAGGAGAAATACGGCTTCAATAAAACGACACTTGGCACATTCTTTGGAGACCGTGCCAAAGGACTTCTGGTAAGTGCCATCTTTGCTCTACCCCTCTTCGCTCTCCTGCTTTATCTTTTTCAGAGTGATTCCTTTGGGAAAATCGCCTGGTTATGGGCATGGGTGATAACGACCTTATTTCAACTCTTCCTTCTCTTTATCTATCCCAAGTACATTTTACCGATCTTTAATAAATTCACTCCGCTCGGTGAGGGAGAACTTCGAGAAGGCATTGAAGCGATGGCCAAGAAATGCGAGTTTCCCCTGACCGGCATTTATGAAATGGACGGCTCCAAACGTTCAACCAAGAGCAATGCTTATTTCACCGGCTTTGGTAAAAACAAGAAGATCGCGCTTTTTGATACCTTGATCAAGAACCACACGGTATCCGAACTCGTGGCCGTGTTGGCCCATGAGATTGGTCATTTCAAAAAGAAGCATATCACCAAATCGTTGATCCTCGGCATATTGCAGATGGGGGTGATCTTTTATCTGCTTGGGCTGTTCATGAATAACCCGGATCTCTTTGCCGCCTTCGGTGTCAAACAAACTTCTGTCTATTTGAGTTTTATCTTCTTCTCGTTCCTTTTGACGCCATTGAGTAAGTTGCTTGGTGTGGGCATGGCCATATTTAGCCGGAAGAATGAGTTTGAAGCAGACGCCTTCGCCGTGGACGTGACGGAAGACTCGAGTTCGATGATCAGCGCTCTGAAGAAGCTTTCCAAAGACAACTTGGCGAATCTCACGCCCCATCCCTTTTATGTGTTTATCAATTACTCCCATCCACCGATGATCGAGCGCATCGCCGCGCTCAGAGCACTGCGAGCGTGAAGCCGGGATTTTTCGATAAACTCATCGCGCGGATCGAGCGCCTTGAGCCGGAAGAGGTTCAGAATGCGCTGGCGCGCTTGGTGCAAGAGAAAGGCTTTCTCGAGAAAGTTTTCGACGCTCTCCAAGAAGGCGTGATCGTCACCGATATCGAAGGACGGGTGAATTATATCAACCGCTCCGCTTGCGGTTTCTTCGGTCTCAATCAGGAAGACTCCATTGATCGTGATATGGATAGCCTTATTCGCGGCTTTGATTGGTCGAGTCTAACAGATGAAGGTCAAGTGGTTAGCCGCGATATTGAAGTTTTTTATCCGGAGAACCGCTTCCTCAATTTCTATGTCTCTCCCATCGAGGATGACGAGATCAAAGAGACTCTCGGTTATGTGATGATCATTCACGACATCACGCTCACGCGAAAACTCACGGAAGAAAAAATTGAGTCCGAGCGTCTTTCAGCTCTCACTTTGCTGGCAGCAGGCGTAGCGCA
This sequence comes from Verrucomicrobiales bacterium, assembly GCA_965224685.1. Lineage (GTDB taxonomy): Bacteria > Verrucomicrobiota > Verrucomicrobiia > Verrucomicrobiales > DEV007 > CBDDAB01. Next base: position 1,276,900 of record CBDDAB010000016.1, read on the forward strand.
CGAAATCGGGAATCCGCTCAATTCTCTCAATATCCACCTGCAACTCATCGAGCGGCGCTTACGCAAAGCGGCGCCCGATCTTTACGAAGCTCAGTTCCAAGAATTGCTCAGTGTGGCGAAGGACGAAGTGGATCGCTTGGACTTCACCATCGCCCAATTCCTCAAAGCGATCCGGCCCACCGAACCCCACTTGGAGCTTCACGATATCAATGAATTGATCAAGGAATCGGCACGCTTCTTGGAGAAGGAATTGAGTGATCGCGGGATCGGTCTTAAACTAGAACTTCGTTCTAACATCCCACCGATGATGTTGGACGCCAATCAACTCAAACAGGCGTTTTACAACATTATTCGCAACGCCATGCAGGCCATGTCCTCCAAAGGTGAACTCGTCATTCACACCGATATGAATGACTATGAAATCTCCATCAGCTTCGCTGATACGGGCCCGGGGATTTCCGCCGAACAAATGAGCCGCGTCTTTGAACCCTATTACACAACCAAAGAATCCGGTACGGGTCTTGGTTTATTGATTGTTCGCCGCGTCGTTCGCGAACACGGCGGTGAGATCAACATCGCCAGCCGGTCCAATCAAGGAACCCGCGTAACCGTTCATCTACCGCGCGCTCAAAAGGCTTTGCGCGTGTTAGGGAGTGGCGAAGAATCTGAGCCGGACAAGAAGGAAGACGTGATCGAAGTGTGAGTTGTCTTATTCGTCAAAGCGGAGTCTGCTCAGCGTTATCCGGTTGTTACCTTCCGTCCACGACCGACCTCGTGCACAAAGCCCGTGTTGGGTTCAATCGGCTAATGCGGCTTTTGTGTTAAACGCCACAAAGTATGCTCTGGTTCTGACAGAATGTCGGCGACGTCTTTGTCTTTCAGTTGCCATCGAAGTCGCATCGCCTTGGACTCGACGGAGCGACAGAGCCCGCTAGGGTTGATCACTTCTTCCAGGCGTTTGCGCATCACTGGCATGTGCGAATCAGCCAGTCGCAGATCGAATTTCAATTTCGTCAGAATCAGCGAGATGATCGTGGATTTGATTCTGTTTTGCGGGTGTTCCGGAAAGGCATTCCATTGTTCTTCTGGCAAGATATCGCCTAGGGCTTCCGCTTTCAGCCTCTGAAGCTCTGGGCCAACCGTGCGTTCGATGTTATGGTATGTCGACGGTTCCTGTCGGCCGAGCCCTCTTCCTCCGCCGCAGCGTCCAGGATGATGAATCTACCGTTCAACGTGAACGCAGTCATATCGACATCATTGCTAGTCCCATCAACGAGCACTTCCTGATTGAGGTTGTTATTGGCATTATTTGTGAATGAGGCCCTTATCGAGTCGCGAGCCTTCTCGAGCGCCGAATTGGCTGCTTCCCGTGCGGCAAGGCGCAGTTTGTTGGTCTCGCTTTCTTCAAGATTGAACATTTCGGAGAGTTTCGCGGCCTCAGCGAGAAGTACTGCCGTATGAAGAGTCTTCAGCTCCGCGGCGACTTCGGCTTCGATACGAGTAAACAGAGCCTCTCTGAGTTCTGGCGTGTCAGGAAATCGATCCGGTTCGCGCTCCGGCTTCGTTTTCGGCTTTGTCTAAGGGGCTTGGAAATAAATAATCATCCCATTTCAGGCTCAGGGAATATTGTTAGAAACCACTTCTCCAATCCAGCCATCCGACTGATTTGGGGCGCGAATTCTTTCATCGCTTTCTTTGTCAGTCGCACTCCGGTCTGGTAGGTCTTGGTGACCAGTGTGACGACGGGATTCAACCCTTTGTATGTCATGCTTCGGGCCATTCCCAGCGCTTTCTCCGCTGTGCTCAGTAGCTCTCCATTCCAATGGTTTTCGAGCACTCCCCACACTCGTTCTATAGGATTATACTTGCTATGATAGGGTGGATAATAGGCTAGCTGTATCACTATATCATGAGCCGTAGAGAATTCAGCCAGGCGCTTCAACCATTGGGTTCTACGGCCATCGCTCTCGGGGCCATTGTCGGCGTTGATCACTAGCACCTCTACTTCAGGATTCTCTGCACGCAGTCGCGGCCACAGCTCTTCAAGACGATCAACCATAAAATCCGCTGTCACTTTACTTTCTGAGAACCATAGGTCGGTTTGGCCAGTTTCGGGCTGATAAACCCCAAAGGGCACGAGGGTTGTTTTCGCTTTGAAGTCGTGATCAAGGGCCTTCCGCTCGCCTCGGCTATAGCCACCACGACTAAACTCGCCAATTTTTACCGCCGCTTTGGTGTCCATGGAGATACGCAACTGCTTGGGATCGCTATCGGCCGCCGCATTGATCTCATGCACCATATCAAAGATGGCGTCGGTTTCTTTCACTTTCTTCATCGGCTTGGTCTTGGCAACTTTTCTAGGGTGGAGTTCGAGCAGATTGAGTTTGCTGTTGATGGTTCTCACGCAAGGCATACTTGATAGGTCATACCCTGGGCGCTCTTCCAGTCGCCGGTGGACTTCTTTAGCAGTGATGCGGACATAGAGGCGAGTAGAGCGAAAACTGGGATCAGTCTGAGCATGGGGATCAGCAACGGCGCGAATATCCTCCAGTAATTCTGGATAATGTTCTTCAGCCTTCTTTCTACCTCGTTTGTGAAACTGATCGACGAAATCAATGCCGGAATCGAGTTCCTCTTTGCCTTTGCGAATGAGTTGCCTATTCCAGCCAAGACAGTCTTCAGCCCACCGTTGACCGCCGCGGCCAAGGCCATCGACGACGCCCGCCATGAACTTGCGTTTCGCGCTGCCCGTGAGATCACGCGCAGTGTTCTTCCATAAACGAATTGAGTTAGAGTCAGGTTCTTCTCATAGGACTACAGGCACTCAAACCCGCTCCTAACAGAATGGTTGCGCTTTGGGACGATTATTTTTTTCCAAGCCCCTAAGCAACCGGTTTCGGCAGCTCGACAGGTTCGCCGCTCCAGTACTTCTGTCGTGTCTTGTACTCGTCGTGTTCGAGTTTCTGTGCCGCTGTTGCTTTGGCGATCGTGCCAGGGTGCCAGGGTTGCCTTCCGTGAAGATCACCTGCATCATCTTCAGTGTGGACGAGAGTCCGCGGTTCGTGTCGGCAAGAGCATCGTGCACTTGGCACACCGTGGCCTCCCCCCAGTCCCAGAGTACCCGCAGGATCGCGAGTTCGACGTCCGTAGGTTGATCAGAAGCCTCTTGGCATGAAAGACGAATAAATTCGTAAAAGGCGTCGAAACTGGGAGTGAGTACAGCCCAGATCCAGTTATTCCTGGTGAGAAATACGCGTTATTCCCCGCTCCTGGAGGAAACAATGGCCGAGAAAACCGATTGCTTTACAGAAATGCTGGTCGAGCCTCCGAGGTCTTCGATCAAGAGGGCGCACGTTTCTGACCCGTTGATACAGGTTCTGCTAAATCTGGTTATAGACGTAAAAGGGCCGCTAGACAAACCGGCCGCTCCGGTCCTCGGGCCGGGGATCAGAAGAACGTCTCCATGGCGGAACCCCTGGCGTTTGTTGCCAAATCCTAAATACGAGGGTGCTCACACGGCATCCGTTTCTCTCTCATTGTGACGTTTTCCCAATTCGATTTGAACGCAAAGCTCTTGCAGGCCGTTGATGCTGCAGGGTTCTCACATCCCACCAAGATCCAGGAGCAGGGCATTCCTGCCATTCTTACTGGTGGCGATGTTATGGCCTCGGCCCAGACGGGAACGGGCAAGACCGCTGCGTTCGTCTTGCCAATCTTGCACCGCCTTCTCACTACCAAAGGAGCAAGGGGCAAAGGACCGCGCTGTTTGATCCTGACACCCACGCGAGAGTTGGCGACCCAGATCAATGATGACATCTCTCGATTCGGCCGCTTTAGCAAACCAAAGACAGGAAGTGTTGTCGGCGGTGTCGGCTACGGGCTCCAAATCAGAATGTTAGGCAACGTTTTGGACATGTTAGTGGCCACACCCGGACGGCTCATGGATCACATGGCCGAGGGGCGTGTGGATTTCAATCGCCTTGAGGTGCTAGTGCTAGATGAAGCGGATCGGATGCTCGACATGGGATTCGTTCGAGATGTTAGGAAGATTGCGAGTGCCCTGCCCAAGGAACGGCAATCGCTACTCTTCTCCGCAACGCTTGAAGGAAGAGTGCTCTCCATCGCCAAAGAGGTGACGCGCGATCCCATCACCATTCGTCTCGCTGCGAATACCCGTCGCCATGAGGGGATCCGGCAGATCGTTCATTGCGCAGATGATCAGGCTCATAAACAGAAGCTCCTTCAGCATTATCTCGATTCAGAGGAACTCACCCAGGCGGTTATCTTCACACGAACCAAACGCCGGGCCAGGCGCCTTGCTGCTCAACTATCACGTCGTGGCCAGGCATGCGCCGAATTGCACGGAGACATGCGCCAATCCGCTAGGCGTCGCACGGTCGACAGCATGCGCGCCGGCAAGATTCGTACGCTCGTGGCCACGGATGTCGCAGCACGCGGCCTGGACATCAAAGGAATCAGCCACGTGATCAATTTCGACCTGCCCATGGTCGGTGAGGATTACATTCATCGCATTGGCAGAACCGGTCGCGCCGGCGCTACCGGAATCGCTGTTTCACTGGTGTGTCCGGAAGAAGGCGAACTCCTCTCAAACATTCATAAACTCACGAATAGCAAACTTAACTGTCAAACGGTCGAGGGCTTGGAACCTTCTGGCAAAGCCCTCGACACGCGGCCAAGTCAACGCAAGAAAGGAAACGGCCCCTCGAAACACCGTCAGAAGACAACCAAGAGTTCATCGGAGGCCAAACGAAGACGAAGCCGCCGATGGAATCGCAAGCGACGCGTGGCCGCAGCCTGACAGTTTGGCTAGATTCAAACATATTCGGCACAAGCCGTCCAGTCCCCTGTGTTCAGCTCGAACGTTGATCGTTGCCTGTTCGCCCCTGCGAAGCCATGCCAATCTGTCAGCCATCGTTCGAACAGCTGGGTGTTGTGGGGTGACCGAAGTCATTGCCACAGGAAACGCGAAGGTCGATTCCCGTATCGCCCGGGACGGTGCCGACCGAGTCGGATTGACGGTAAGGCGATCGCTGGTTCCTATTCTACGAAAACTGAAGCTTGAGAATTACACCTTGATTGGACTGGAGCAGGCGACCGATTCCGTTTCCCTTCACCACTATCAGTTTCCACAGAAATGCGTGCTTGTTATCGGCGCTGAACGTGAAGGCATTTCACAAGCATGCTTGGATCTGATGGATGTTGTGGTTGAGATCCCAGTTTGGGGTTTGCCCTTTAGTCACAATGTGGCCACTGCCACCAGCCTCTGTCTTTACGAATACTGTCGACAATATCCCAAGGGGTGATTTTCGTGTCCCTCGTCAAATTAAACCCAATCCGCTTGAGCCACGTGCTTCTAGTACACTACAAACTAAAATGAAACTTTTCATAGGCAATCTTTCTTACGAAACGACCGACCAGGAGGTGATGGACCTTCTCAAAGAGTTCGAACCGATCCTCGAATTTCATCGCCCTCTGAATAGGGAAACCGGCCAACCACGTGGCTTTGCCTTTGCCACATTAAAAGATGAGGAAACCGGCCAGGCAGCCATCACGAAGCTCGAAAGCACTGAACTTGGAGGCAGGAAATTGGCCGCTAAGGAAGCCGAGGACCGGCGCCAGCAATCCTTTCAAAGAAGGGCACCCGACACCAGCGAACGCAACGAGCGGAAAGACGCTCGACCGCTTGACGCCGACGGGAAACCGATCCGCTACAAAGCTATATAGTTAGGTTCCAGTTCCCTGGCACCGGCTCGATCCTTGTGGCTTCGTTTTAAGTGAATCTCGCCTCCGAAACCAATGATTTGCCGGCTAGGCAGGTTAGCATTGTCACCATTTCCCAACTATCATTATGATTGAACGTGCCCCTCAAAGCAGAGATGCCACGGAATATGAAGACTATATGGCAACTTCCGGGCAATACGATGAGACTCGGTGCAATGTTGGAGTCGCGTTCATAACGGAGGCTCTTAGTGCCGTCGGACCAATGAATGAACACGCGCTTCTCGATGCGGGCTGCGGAACTGGCACTTATATTGATACTTTCAAGGATCAGGTTCAAAGCGTCGTCGGCGTGGATCTCAGTCAAGGAATGCTGGATCAGGCCGAACTAAAGTTCTGTAACGATTCTAGTGTTACCTTGAGACAAGGAAGCCTTGTTGCCCTTCCGTGTGAAGACAAAGAGTTCGATGCGGCTACCTGCAATCAAGTGGTGCATCACTTGGCGTCCGATGAAGAACTGAATCGATTTGACCGCATTCAAGAGTTTGCTCACGAAGCGTTCCGCGTCCTACGTCCAGGCGGTGCCTTCGTGATGAATACGTCAAGCCCAGAGCAACAACGACATGGCTTCTGGTGGGCATCTCTCATCCCAGATGCGATAGATAGACTTGGAAAACGGTTTCCTGAGATTGACGCGATGCGTGAGATGCTAGCAAGGGCGGGTTTCGAGATTGGGAAAACGACAGTGATGAAAAGCGAAGTATTGCAGGGTAATGACTATTTGGATCCGAAGGGCCCATTGAAGGCGAACTGGAGGAGCGGTGATTCTGCTTGGTCATTGGTAGAACCTGAAGAATTATCAAGAGCCATGGAGCAAGTCACCGAAATGAACGCAGCAGGTAGCATGCGACGCTACCAGAATGATCGCGAAGCGTTGCGTCGGGAGATTGGTCAAACCACCTCCATCTCGGCATTCAAGCCAACGAAGTGATAGAACCGCGATACAAGATCGTCTGCCGACGGAAGACCGGTCACCACTGCTTGAGCTTCGCGGAATGGGCGAATTGAAGGGCGACAATGCCTTCCAAATAACTGGCAAGGCCGTCCTACGATTGGCTAGCATTCTTAAACTCCCCGCCCTAACGGTGACGATTAGGACGCTGCCGACCTTCGTCATCCGCGAGAGCATACACGATTCGGAAGTAGAGGCGGCTATTCCCAGAAGCGTCGTCTGCGCCTCGTGGCAAGCCGGTTGATGGCCGGAGTACCGTTGAACCGCGATCGCGCTCAGTCGCCGGGGCAGTACTGACATGCCAAGAAATTTCCTCATTCGATCCGGGCGAGTGCGTAACACCGAGATCGGCCCAGGTTTCAAGATCTCTCGAGTGTTGCAATTGGTAAGTCATTTCCATTGGCGCCTGAGCGTTGATGAGAATGTCAGGCAGATTGAAATCGAAACCAACGGTTGGCTGTTCGAGTTCGGTTCCCTGTCCTCCGGGTTCAGGGTCAATGTTGTTAGACGATTCCTCTTCGCATCCCTCCAATTCGGCTTCGGCCTGGGCGAGCAACTCTTCGGCATCGCGTAGTGCGTCTAGAGCAGCGTCAGCAACGCCCTGGGCGATCTTTAGGGCTGCCTCGGCACCGCTGCCTCCAATCAGATCCAAGATACGCTCAGCGTTATCGAGAGAGTCTTTCGCGGTATCAGCAGCCCGTTCGGCCGCACGTTGCTCGCGTTGCGCCGTCTCAACAGCTCGAGCGGCATCTTCACACTGTGACCAAACCATGACCGGCGTTAGGAACAACGCTAGACCGCCGATGAGCAAGGATGTGGCGTTCATTTTTGTTATTCCGTTAGCTGTTATTCTCTTCTGTAGACAACCAGAGGTGTAGGCGTTTCCTCGGAACTGACGTAGATGGATCGGTTGTCGAGACCGATACAGAGGGCTTCGGGTTGATAGACTTCCGGGAGGGCGATGACTTTGGGCATCCTTGTGAACGCGGTCTTCCATGGTTCGCGAGGGCGGCGTTCAAAGATCCGGATATCCGTGTAGGTCAGATAGACGGCCGTGCTGCCGTCCGGTGAAAGATCCATCGCGGTGGCGCGAGTGCCTAACAAACCGGCCTTGAGCACGGCGGTGAAGGAACTGGTTTGGTTGGCGACTTCGGGAAGGTCAGCGACTTTCTTAGCAACGGTGATAGGCTGATTGGGTGAAGGAAAGAGAGGTACTTGGTAGATCACGGACCGTCGGCCATTCTTGTTCAGCAACAGGATTTGTGCATCGTCAGGCACGACGGCGATGGCTTCACAATCTTGCGGGCCGTCTTCATAACGAACTCGCAAGCTCCAACGCACGTTGACGGACTGACCGTTGTAACGGCCCATCTGAGCCTTGGGTTCTTCGATAACGTGGAGAGCGATCTCTGAGCGTTTGCGTTTATTGTCCCCAGTATCGCCGATGAGGAGATAGGGTATCCGCTTGTGGATAAATCCACTCACATCTTCCCAATCGCGATTCTTGACTCCAGCAATATGGACCGACCCGAGAAACGCACCCTGAGTATTCAGCGCGTGAACGGCAGCGTCGCCGCCACTATCATTGTGCGCCCAGAAAACACCCTTCGCCCGCCGCGATGGGGCCAGACCACTCATTTCGGCAAGGGCCGGGTGCTCGTAGCGAGCGACCGTTTGCCATGGCTGAGAGTTGTCGTTAGACAGGGCATCCCGTACCCAGGCCACTTGAGCGAGGGCGAGCACCAAGAACAGCCTCATGAAATCCCGCCGTTTCATGAATCCGTGACGGTTAACCGCAGGAAACAACGATCGCCGTGAGGCGCTACCCACGCTTGGTATCGCCCATCCACACCCATCTGGTGTTGTTCCGGCGGTACGGGTTGCCAGTTCTCCAGATCGATGCCGAACTGTGGCGTGATCTCGAAGTGTGCGGAGTCTCTCACACGAGTTGGGTAATGAATCTCCAACCGCTCACCGGTGATGATTGGAGACGGTCCACGATCGGCATCGGCGATTCGCGGATCCAGATCAAAGGCGAACTCCTGATACAAGGGCACGCCATCGCCGTCGCCATCATCGGTCGGCTCAGCGCTGGTGATACCATAGGCCTCGGCCCACTCGGTGAAGGAAACGTCCGGCTCCAGCTCTAACACCGTGAGCATCTCCTCCGTGCTGAACGGTGGCACGATCGTGAGATCGGGATAGGTTCTAGCAAAGGCTTCAACAATTTCGTTAGCGAATAGAAGCTGCGCCATGGTGTTAGGATGAAAACCGTCTGGGGAGAAGAGATACTGCGGCCGATTGCTCAAGGATTCGGGATCGACGGATTTAAAAAACTGAATACCGCCCACAACGAAGCGTTCCGGGCCGGTGAGGAGCGCCGTCCATTGCTCGATGTCGGCATAACCAATGCCCCGTTGTTCGGCTAGTGTCTTAAGCCGCTCATTCACGGCGTCAGTAAGATCCGTGACCAGCTGACGCTTGGCGGCATCCGGCTTCTCTTGCTGCACGACGGGCGTGATGCCGACGTCTGGCATGTTCACTAACACAATCGGCAAATCCGCATCACGGTCCTGCACGTAATCGACAATCTCGCGTACGTTGGCCACCAGTTTGTTGATGAAATTGGCAGGATCTTTCCCATCGTAAAAGGTACCGTAATTGTTCTTCAGATCATTTCCGCCGAGAAAGATGACCGCGCGATCCACCACCCCATCCAAATGCGCATCGAGATTGGTGCGCAAGAGCACATTCTGAGGGGCTTCGAAGAAGGATGATGTGAGGATTTCTTCCCACTCACTGGTGGTCGATCCGGGAAAGGCCCAGTTGTATTCGTGGCCCGTGATTCTTGAGTCCGGCCAGGCGCCCTCTTGACCGATATCGATCAAATCACCGCGATGCAGCGAGAGTAGCTCCACCCAATTGCGCTCTCCCCAGGCCGCCGGGTTGCCCGGATTGAGAAGCGGAAATTCGATCGCGTATTCTTTGGAAAGACTATCCCCGATCACCAACAATTTTTCGGCGCCCAGGCAGGGAGGCAGCGCGAGGAGCGTGAGAAGGACGTAGCGGAGCAGCATGATTGACAGCACCATAACGCGCCCAAGCTCGAGAACAAGGGGTACTCTGCCAGGCCCCTAAACAGTCATGATGTCTTTCTCTTTCGCCGTCACTTGCTCATCGACTTGCTTCACAAATTTGTCAGTGAGGTCTTGCACATCCTTCTCAAAGGCGCGCAGGTCATCTTCGGTGATCGCCTTGTCTTTCTGAAGTTTCTTCAGCTTATCGATCCCGTCTTTGCGCGCGGCACGTACGCGGACGCGTGCTTCCTCCGCCATGCCTTTCACCAGTTTCACCAAGTCTTTGCGTCGCTCCTCAGAAAGCTCCGGGATGGGTAAGCGGATGTTCTTGCCATCGACGTTAGGGTTGATGCCCAATTTCGATTCCTTGAGCCCGCGCTCGATGTCTTGCGTCGTGCTGGGGTCAAACGGCTGCACCAGAATCATGCGGGGTTCCGGCGTCATGATCATGGCCAGCTGCTTGAGCTTCATGGAAGAGCCGTAACTTTGTACTTGGATATCAATGCCTTCGACCAAGGCCGGGGAGGCTTTGCCGGTGCGCACGCTGGAGAATTCGCGCACCATGTGTTCCACGCCTTTCTGCATGGCTTCTTCAGTTTCTAAAAGAGCGGTATCGGGATCCATGAGTCTGTTAGGGAATGAGTGTCGGTTGGGGAAAGTTTAACTCGCCTCGGCATAGCGTGTCTCGTCACACACCAAGGTGCCGATGGGTTCGCCGGTGATGGCTTTACAGATGTTGCCTTGTTCATTCATATCGAACACGACAATAGGCTTGTGATTATCCATGCACAAACTAAACGCTGTGCTGTCTAGCACACCCAAACGTTTGGTTAGGGCATCGTGAAAGGAAATGGTCTCGTAGCGCTTGGCGGCCGGATTTTCCTTGGGATCGGCATCGTAGACGCCATCGACCATAGTGGCTTTGAGAATGACATCCGCCGCCACCTCACTAGCACGTAGGGCCGCCGTGGTGTCCGTGGAGAAGAACGGGTTACCGGTACCGGCGCCAAAGATGACGACACGGCCCAACTCCAGATGCCGCATGGCTTTGCGGCGGATAAAGGGCTCCGCCACGTTCTTCATTTCGATGGCCGTCTGCACACGCGTGGGCACGTCGAGCGCCTCTAACATACTCTGCAACGCGAGAGCGTTCATCACCGTGGCGAGCATCCCCATGTAATCAGCCGTGGAGCGTTCCATGCCCCGATTGGAAGCACTGATGCCACGCCAGAAATTCCCACCGCCAACGACCAACGCGATCTCGATCCCCGATTGATGCGCCTCTTTGATTTCAGAAGCGATGCGCTCCACGATGGGCGGGGAAATGTTATCCTCACTACCCGGCTCCCTCAGAGCCTCGCCACTGAGTTTGAGAACGATCCGTTTGAATCCGCGTTTTTGATGCGCCGCAACCATGAATGTCGCGGAGCATAAGCAGAAAGCATCAGGGATCACAAAGGGAAATTCACATTGGGTGCCCGAGACGAGCATCCGTTAGACACCTTACCATTGCGACTTCTGACAATTCGGCTAGAATCCCACGGTGCGCCCCCCGCCAAGATCGCTTAAGAGCACCGACGAGTTACCACCAATGATTCGCCCCGACCGAGGAGCGGCCTGGCGCAAATGGAAGCGGCGCGTGGTGTTACCCATTCTTGGAATAGGCATTGCGTTAGTGTCGGCCGCAATCGGTTTCCTTTCCCAGCAGAGCCTCGCCACTTCCGAAGGGACCTCGGCTCAGCCACCCGATTTGGCCAAGGCAGCGCGGGAAGGAGAACGCTTCATTCGGAAGTACTTTGAATTGCCCACCATGGAACAGCGAGCACAATGGGCGACCTCGCCGGTCCAGACACTGGCCGCGATGCGACGTCACTATAGGGTGCGCGAACTAGAGAAGCCGATATTGACCGAGATCCGATTGGAAGGTGAACGAACGACTAAGAATCGCCACTACTACCTATTTCGCGCGACGGATGCATCGGCGGAAGTGCATCACTTGAGCCTAACGAAAGAAGAGGGCCGCTGGATGCTCGATTGGCAAGCCTACTCAGGCGCCAATCCCGTTAGTTGGAATGCCTACCGGCGCGATCGTCCCACGAATCCCATGGTGTTTCGCGTTAACGCAGATCTCGCGGACTACTACAACCATGTCTTTGCCGACGACCAACGGTGGCTCTGCGTGAATCTGCGCAATGCTGAGGGATTGGTTGAGGTGCATGGTTATGTTGAAAGGCGTAGTTTGCTGGCGAATCAACTCACCCAAATCCTGCGCGGCCGTCGTGCCGTTCCCATGATGTTGCGTTTGCAGTGGCCGGCCGAATCACCCGCCGATCACCAAGTGCGCATCGTCGGATTCGTACAACGAGGTTGGCATACGCAAGAATCAAGCGAGTGACACTCGGCGCCGCCCTAGCAAGGCCCCCATTCCAACCAGGAGGAAAATCAAGGAGCCCGGTTCGGGAATGGTGCTGAGGCCGAAGCTTAGCTCGCCAAACGCCAGCCGTTCGGTGGAACCCGTCCCCCCTGGGTCGTCATCTCCAACAAAGATGGCGAGGTAACCGATGCTTGCCGAGGCTGCCTCCGCAGCCGTCAGCCCCAGCCCTAGGAATTGGGTGGTGCCATCTCCATAGGCAGGACTGGGAAAGTCCAAGGGGGACGATGTGAGCAAGCTTCCGCTAGTGTCGTAGAGAGCGACATAGGCAGAGCGCCCATTGCCACCCTCCCAATCCGCCGTGGTAAGACTAACGGAGTTCACCGCAGTGCTAGAGCCGGAGAAATCGAAGAGGAAGAAAGCATTGCCACTGCTCGAAGTCCCCTCCGAGTCAAAGCCCCAGGCCCCGACACTCGCGCCGCCTTGAGACGCGTCCGTTTCATAGCGGAAAGTTGAGCCGGTGGTCAGACTCGAAACGGCGGCAGGCACTCCGGAACTGGTATCGAACACGCCTTCCTCGACCGTGGTGCTGTAGGCGTTTCCGTTGTGGGACGCGGTCACCGTTTCACTCGTGTAGTTGGTTCCAGTCATGAGACCGGGATCGGTTGCCAGGCCGTAATCGTCCGGTGCGGTCAGAGCATTGGTAAACTGGCTCTCATCGAGATAAATCATCGCCCCGCGACCGGGAAAACCCGTAGCGATGAGGAATATGGGGAGGAGCAGCCAGCAGAAAGGGGGGGAATTCTGCTTCATGAATCTGCATAATAATCATAAATTGAAAATTTAAAGAAATTAAAATGTGAATTTTCGACATCTGTTGGTGGGATTCACTCCGCGAAAGCTAGATTGACCAGTGATCCCTGCTCAGGAAGACTCTGCCGGGATGAAGGATGATGGTTTCATCAAGGGCGGTTCAGAAACCCAGACGGGGAGCGATCGAGAACCCATCCGCCAGCGCTTGGTGATCTGTTTCGACGGCACTTGGAACAACAAAGACAGTAGTACCAATATCTTTCATATTCACAACTTGGTGAAGGAGGGGCTGGTGAAAGATCATCGTGAAGATGTCTTTTATCAGCGGCGTTACTACGATGAAGGCGTTGGCACCGGTCTGTTAGAAGGCGTGAGCGGTGGCGGCTTTGGCAAGGGACTCGATGTCAATGTGAGAGAGGCTTACAATTGGTTGATTGAACATTATTCCGACGCGGGCAAGATGGACGAAGTCTATGTCTTTGGATTCAGCCGCGGCGCCTACACCGCGCGATCGCTCGTGGGCTTCATCATGCGTTGTGGATTACTTCGCCGGGGCGCCCCCATCACCGTGAACCAGCTTTGGAAAGCGTACGCGCACTTTGGCGAATTCAACGCCGGCCTTCGCAAACATCTTCCCATTCGCGAACTTTCCAAGCTCACGCCGGATCCCTGGCATCGTGTGAAAGAGCGCGATCTGAATCCGCCCGCCAACGAGTCTGAGGCGCTATTCATGCATTGGTCGCGCCGGATTCCCATCCGCTTTCTCGGCATTTACGATACGGTGGGAGCGTTAGGATGGGACGCGTTGGCCATTCCCGGGCTGATCAAGAGTAAACTTGCGCTCGTTCACAACATGCGGCTTAGCACGATCGTTAGGGAGTGCCGTCATGCCTTGGCCATTGATGAGCACCGAAGCAATTTCAAACCGACTCCACTGCTGCAATTCGAGGGTTACGGCGGCTACTGGGATTTGAAACGTGCCGCTCAGCAACGAAAGCGCTGGGATAACAAGGTGGAACAACGCTGGTTTCTTGGCGCTCACTCGAACATCGGCGGCGGCTACGATGATAATCGACTGACATCCTATCCGTTAGCTTGGATGTTAGAGGCGGCGGAGAAATGCGGCCTCGTCCTCGATGAGGCGCCCCCTGATGGTTCCGCAACGGCGCACGCTTCGGAGCGGCGCGATTCTTATAACGAGTTCACCAAAGGCCTCTGGGCCCATGTCATTCGGGCCAAACGTCTCTATCGCCGGCTTGATCCACCCTTCGACGTCCGTGGCACGCCTCTGGCCGCGGCCAAGACCGGTGACCCTTCGGAAACGGCGGGTTACTCCTTGCGGTTTGTCAATCCTCAGCTGGATGATTCCGTGTTGGAACTGGCGAAGAAGGACGAAGCCTACGCGCCCCCGAATGTGGTCTCCTTTGCCCAACGAACATTGGCGCGTGACCATGGCTCCGGCACCGAAGAGCCTAACAAGAGACGCGCTATCCTGGAAAACCTCGCCAACCGCGTGCCGGTCCATCAATGGTTGGCGTCTCCGTTGGCCAAGGGCTGGTTTGTCATGTGGTGCCTCTTCGCTCTCACCGGCCTTTCAGAGATACCAAGTTTATTCGCCTTGTCAGGACAGATTGGCCTAACAGTATTGTGCGTGATCGGCGCCATCCTACCGTTAGTCGACTGGGGAGAGAGCCGTTTTAATTTCTGGCTGGCCCGTTATCCCGAAGACACGTCGCCCTGCGGACCTCGACGACGCGCCGCCTATGATGTGCTCATGTCGTTGCGTGCTCTAGCGCTTCTTCTCGTCGTCATTGGATTGGTCATGGCCATCACGCGCCAGATCGCGGTTGGGAATTTCGCTTACCGGCAAGACTCGGGGTTATTCATCCCGTGGACGCACTTGATCAATTGGTGGCCGGTAGCCACAGCAGTCTGCACAACCACCTTTCTCCTAACGCTACGCGACAAAGACCGGTTATTAAAAAGCCTGGGAGCCATCATCGCTGCGCCTCTCTTATTAACATTGCTAGGAGGCGCGTTGATCGTTCTCTCCTACTGGGTCACCAAGTCATTCCAGACCGTCCCTGGTTTAACTGATCCTAGCGCAACCGCCAAATCGGCTAGTATCTTGGGAGGCTTGCTTCTCTTGTTGCACTTCGCGCTGGCGGCGATTGGGCAGGGTTTCTCGTTTGTCCGCAAGCCCATGCTCACGGCCAATCTCGGCAGCATTGTCACGCTTCAACTCAAAGGCTTCACGCCGGGAAAAGTCCGCACGCAACTCGATACCTGGCGACGGAAACTCACTCCCAAAGGCGATCTCCCGCCTGGCGAGATGACGCCCGCACAACGTCTGCAATACTACCTCAAGGGTTGTTTGTGGCGGGACACCTTCGGCTTGGTCCCGCTCTATGCTTGCGGGCTGAGCTTTGGGTTGTGGGTGGGAACACGGTACTGGCACTTTCTCGAATACACTTTCGCCGGGGTCCCGGTCTGGTTGGGGCTGCCGCTTCTCGCGGCCGCGGCCGATTGGGTTGAGAATGCCGTGCATCTGGCTTATGTTCGTCGTTATGCCGACCAAGGCACGCCCAGTTGGGTGCTCGTCTTAACGGGAAGCCTGGCCACCCTGATCAAATTCGCAGCATTCACGTCCGCGATGATTCTCTTCATGCTGGTCTGGGTGAATGCCATCGGTGAAGTGGTCCACCGGCCCTATGGTTGGCGCGGTCTCGCCGCCGCTTTGCTTACTATTCCCACGGCCTTGATGACCATCTTTCCCCGAGTGACGGAGATTCTCTTCAAGCAGAGATCCATCCAGCAGGCAGCCTCGTGAGCTTGCTAGCACTGCAGAAATGGAGTTTGAATCACTTCTGAGTCACGAACGCGAGGAACTAGATCGCATCTTTAGAGATCGCAATCGCCCCGCGCATTCCGCGAACTCTGATGAGTCTCTTTGAAGCGATATGGCGGCTCGCTTGGTAGACGGACATTGGCAAGGCGCTGAAGGATCTCCAGATCGCGCGTGTGGAATCGAGTGAGTGACAAGGCTGATTTCTTTGCTCTGATAGAGCGAAGAATGTCAGCAATCACGGTCACGGCACTCACACCTATCGAATCGTTCCCAAGTGGGAGGACGCGGCCGACTCTGGTGGAAGCAGAGGAACCTCATTCCGGTGAACGGCATGAGGTCGTGGTCAAAGTATTCACGGCTGAGGAACGCGGCTCTTCGGCGGCGGTTTCCGAGCTTGTGTGTGCCCTCTTGGCCAACGAGCTGGGGCTCGATCCCCACCGGCCTTCCTCGTCAATGTTCCGGATGGCTTTGCTGATCTGGTCTCCGATGCCGAGGCTAAGCGGCGTTTCCAGCAAGTTGGCGGCCCTTATTTCGGGTCGGGCTACATCACCGCCAATTCCACGGTGGTAGCGAGCCGCAGGGTCTCAGATGGCAAGCTGGAAGCAGCGGGAGGCATCTTTGCTTTTGACTGTCTCGTGCAGAATCCGGATCGGCGAGAGGCCAAGCCGAATCTCCTCGAACACAGTGACGGCTACCATCCCATTGACCATGACATGGCCCTCGCATTCTTTGGTGGACTCTTGATCGGCGGCCCCGTGAAGCCCTGGGACAAAGCCGTTGACGCTCTCCCCACGTTCGAGTTCCTGGAGAGACATCTTTTTGCGAATGGGCTGAAGGGCAAGGAAAGGATCTTGGACAGATTCCGAGACCGGCTTGCTACTCTTGAGTGCGAACAGATCCGAGCCATTCTTGATACAGTGCCGTCTTCTTGGTGGCCTGATGGCGATTTGCGTGATTCCATAGAAACCTACCTGAACGAAGCTGTATCTCAGCGTGACACGCTCGTGGCCTTTGCGAGACACTTCCTACGACCATGAAACCCTTTCAGTTCATCACCTTGCGTTATTTTCATGATGCCATCACTGGCGAATTCGCCAATGTGGGTGTGGTGGTCTATGCACCTGGCGAATTCCTGGGGGCGCGCTTCAACCAGAGGATCGGGCGACTGAAATGCCTCTTTGGAGAGGTGGAAAAAGATCAATTGAAGTCTTTGTTAAGGCACTTGGATCGGCGGTTTGCGAAACTTGGAAATGATATCCCCGGCTCCCCGCTTGAGACAAATGACAATCTTGAATCCGTCGTGCGCTCTGTCTTGCCTCAAGATGACAGCAGTCTTCAATGGTCATCGATCAAGAAAGGCCTCACAAACCATCCAAGACGAGAACTCGATCGCTGGTTTGAGCGGCTCGTCACTCACTACGAGAAGCCACAACCAAAGAGACATCGGAACGATCAAGATGTGTGGAATGTGTTCAGTGCCGCTTTGAAGGCGCGAGCTGTGTTAGAGCATTTGGAGCCGAAGAAGCTCGTTGCTCCTGATTTCGATTACACGTTTGAACATGCATGGAAGAACGGCGCCTGGAATCTCTATGAGCCAGTCGCTTTCGACTACGAGAACGCCGATCACATCATTGATAAGGGCAACCGTTGGTTGGGCCGTGGGGTGGCACTCAAAGAAGCGAGTGAGCGTCACAAGTTCTGGTTTCTTGTCGGCGAGCCGGAACTGGAGAAGCACAAACGTGCGGCGGAGAAGGCAATCAACCTGATGTGCAAGATTCGGCGAGGGGGTGTGGAGATCGTCCGCGAACACGAATGTGATGATTTTTCTGAGCAGCTCGCGGACGACATGAAGCGCCACGAGAATACCTAAGCTCGAAGGATGTCCGAATTCCTCTATGTTACAAAGCCGTTCTTCGATCAATTGGCGGCTCTCAGCTCAGACCGTTATTTCTCCATGCTCCACCGGATGAGTTGCTTTCTATCTCTTTGCTAGGGATTCGTTTAGTTTAGTCGTCACCGTTCTGGATTGAGTTGATACGCGAACTCTGGCATCCTCCCTGTCATGAAACCCCTTTTAGCGCTGGCCGTGTTCATGGCCACGGCGACTGCTTCCCCCGAATCTCGTGAATTCTTCGAGACACGCATCCGGCCGATCCTCGCGCAAGATTGTTATGAGTGTCATCAAACGAACGGTAAACAGAAGGCCGGACTCATTCTGGATCATCGTGCTGGGCTGCTCGCGGGTGGCGAATCCGGACCGGTAATCGTGCCTGGCGATCCTAACAATAGCCTGCTCATGAAGGTCATCCGGCATGAGATCGATGATTTCAAGATGCCGAAAGCCGGTGCAAAGTTAGAGGATCATATTCTAGCAGATTTCGAGAAATGGATCGCTAATGGTGCTTTCGATCCGCGTGATGAACCGCCTAGTGCCGAAGAGATCGCGGAAGAAACGGATTGGGAGGCGGTTCGCAGACGGCGTCAGAACTGGTGGAGTTTCCAGCCGATCAAGGCGATCGAGCCGCCTGTGGCGGACAAGCATCCTGTGGACGCGTTCATTGATGCGAAACTATCGGAATCCGATTTGACGCCCGCTGTTCAGGCGGATCGCCGCACCTTGATTCGGCGCTTAAGTTACGCGTTGCGCGGTCTGCCACCGACGCCGGCGGAGATCGCGGCTTTTCTTGAAGACCATTCCTCAGATGCCTACGAACGGCTGGTCGATACATTCCTGACTTCCACACACTTTGGCGAACGCTGGGCGCGGCATTGGATGGATTGGATTCGCTACGCGGAGTCGCATGGCAGTGAGGGTGATCCAGCCATCCCGCACGCCTGGAAATATAGGGACTATTTGATACGGGCTTTGAATGCCGAGGTGCCCTACGATCAACTCGTGCGGGAGCATATTGCGGGAGATTTGTTAGATAAACCGCGCATGATGGAAGACAGCCCCATCAATGAATCGACTATCGGCACCGCGCATCTGCGCATGGTCTTTCATGGCTTCGCTCCTACCGATGCCTTGGATGAACTCGTGCGATTCACCGACGATCAGATCAATTCGCTGACCAAAGGTTTCTTGGGCCTAACGGTATCTTGCGCGCGCTGTCATGATCACAAATTTGATGCCATCAGCCAGAAGGATTACTACGCGCTCTACGGCATCATGGTCTCGTCGCGGCCGGCCATGCTCCGTGCGGATGTGCCGATCGCTGAAGAGGTGAATGCTAGGAAAGAGCTTAAGGAATTGGAAGTGTCTCTTCGTGAGGCATTAATTAAGGATTGGCGAAACTCAGATACGTTTCCCTCCGGAATCGATCTCAACGCGGTCAAAGAGGCCAAAGAACCTTCGTTGCTTCTGCCATTGAAGCACTTAATCGACGAAGATTTTGACGCCAAATGGAATTCATGGCTGGCTGAGGCGGGCGATGTTGAGAAGGGAAAAATTGGATGGCACCTCGGGCGTGAGGCTGACTTGGAATCCTGGCATCGGCAGGGTCCCGGGTTGAGAGAGCCGTCTCCTAGTGGGACCGTTTCTCTACATCACGAAGGCCCGAAAGCCATTCGCGGGATCTATCCCTCTGGAGCTTATTCTCACCTCCACTCCACCAAGGATCGTGGCGTGATGCAGTCGCCGAGGATTTTGTTAGATCAGGAGTACGATCTCTGGGTGCGTCTAGCGGGTGAAGGTGATGGCATGGTGAGGTACGCCGTGCAGCACTATCCACGCAATGGCACGGTCTACCCAGTGCGCAGTATCAATTCATCAGAATGGAGTTGGGTACGGTTTGGCTTAGATTATTGGACAGGTGATCACATCCATGTCGAGATCACCACCGCCGCGGATCAACCGCTCTTGGCGAAGACGGATCGCGAGCGATCCTGGTTTGGCGTGCGTGAGGCAATGCTTCTTCCCAAAGGCAGCCCGAGACCGGCCGAGGGACGTTGGGCATTCCTCAAACCTTTGGTGTCCATGTTAGAGCACAAGCCGCCACGGGGCGCCGAATCGCTGGTTAGGGCCTACGATGCTGCCACCAGGATTGCCTTGGATGACTGGTTTCAGGGCAAGCTCTCGGATGAGCAGGCGCTTCTTCTTAACGAAGCGCTGAAGGCGGGCATGCTTGAGAACGACCTTGATAAACTCACTCATGCGGCACCGTTAGTCGAGCGCTACCGACAGCTAGAGGCAAAGATCGAAGTGCCGCAGCGTGTGCCCGGCGTGATCGATACTGACCCGCTGGATCATCCTCTCTTCAATCGTGGTAATCACCGCCAACCTCTGGAGCCCGTCTCGCGCCGGTTTCTCGAGGCCATTGATGAAACACCCTATCAAACAAGTCAAAGCGGCCGATTAGAACTCGCAGCCGACATGTTGCGTCCGGACAATCCCTTCACCAGCCGCGTGATCGTCAATCGTCTTTGGCATCACCTCTTTGGACAAGGCATCGTCGGCACACCGGACAACTTTGGCCGCTTGGGCGAGAAACCGAGTCACCCGGAGTTGTTAGACTATTTGGCGCACCGTTTCGTCAACCAAGACGGGTGGTCGATCAAACAAATGATTCGCTTGTTAGTCACCAGCGAAACCTGGAAACGCGTCAGCGAGCCTTCTGAAGCCGCTCAAGCCGCCGATCCCGCAAACCGGCTTCTCTCACATGCAAACGTGCGGCGTCTGGAGGGCGAGGCCATTCGCGACGCTTTGTTAGAAGTCAGTGGTCGCTTGGAACGCAATCGAATGGAAGGCCCGCCGGTCGGAGGCGAAAGCGATCGCCGCAGTGTGTATGTGCGAGTAATTCGTAATCGTCTTGATCCCTTTCTGAGCACCTTTGATGCACCCGTTCCCTCAAGTAGCAAAGGCCGTCGCGATGTGACCAATGTGCCGGCACAATCCCTGACAATGCTAAACAACCCGTTCGTGCTCGACCTCGCACGTGCCTGGGGCGAGCGCGTCGAACAACTTGAGGGAGGAACCGATGCCCGCCTCAGAGAGATGTTTGAAAAAGCCTTTGGCCGCCCGCCAGATCCTGAGGAAGCGCGGAAAGCCGCCGCTTTCCTCCAGGATCTTGAAGACCAGAGAGAGGCCTTTGAGAAAGACCGCGGCCAACTCCAAGTTTCCCTAACGAAAGCGCAAAGAGAACTTGAACGACTCTTGAGTGACGCGCGCGAACGCGTGCTGGCCGATCGTGGCGATTCCCCGGTGGAGCACGCCGGTCCCAAGCCGTTGGCGCATTGGGATTTCAGTCAAGGTCTCCAAGATCAGTTAGGCAATCTTCATGGGCAACTGCACGGCGGGGCGAAACTTGCCAATGGCGTGCTCGTTCTCGATGGCAGAGATGATTTCGTTTCAACCAAACCATTAGCCAAAGATTTAGGAGAGAAAACGTTAGAAGCCTGGGTGCAGTTAGGCACCTTAGATCAGAGTGGCGGCGGTGTCATTACCGTGCAAGACCTCCGCGGTGTGGTCTTCGACTCTATCGTTTATGCCGAGCGGCAGCCCCGCAAGTGGATGGCGGGCAGCGACACGTTCAATCGGACAAAAGATTTTACGAAAGCACCCAAAGAAGAAGCCGCATTGAATGAACCGGTGCATCTCGCCATCGTCTACCAAGCCGACGGTACCATCATCGGCTATCGCAATGGCGAACCGTACGGCCGTGGCTACAAGAGTTCGGGGTTGGCTCGATACAAGGCGGGCGATGCACAAATCCTGTTTGGGAATCGTCACGGAAACAACGGAGACGCCGGCCGTTGTCTGGAAGGCAAGATCTTTCAAGCGCGGCTCTACGATCGTGCGCTCAGTTCCGAGGAAGTCGCCGCATCGGCAAGTGGTGATGCCAATTTCGTATCGGCGTCTGATCTCCTCGCCATCATGTCTGAGAAGGAACGCAGGCGCCGGGCCGAACTTGAATCGCAGATCGAATCCACCCGTACTGAGTTGGAAGCTCTCGAGAAGAACCAAGGCGCCGGCAATCCCTGGGCCGAACTCGCGCACGCGTTGTTTAACGTCAAAGAATTCATCTACCTCCGGTAGCGGTGACTTTCATTCGCCGCCGCAATGTTAGAAAATCAAGCCATGACTAACGAAATCCTCTCCCGCCGCAAGATGCTCACCCAATGCTCGACTGGTTTCGGCATGCTCGCTCTTTCCAGCCTCATGGCCGATCGCGCCTACGCCGGCCTGAACAGTTCTTTGGTTAGGCCGGTACCGCGCACCCGACCTAAAGCCAAGAATGTGATCTTTTGTTACATGTCCGGCGGCGTCTCGCATCTCGATTCGTTTGATCCCAAACCCAAACTTCAGGGTCTCGCTGGTCAACGCATGCCTGTGAAAGTCGAGCGCACGCAGTTCAACAACAACGGCAACGTCTTCCCTAGCCCGTTCGAGTTTCAGAAATGCGGTCAAAGCGGCATGGAGATCAGTTCCATGTTTCCCAAGCTCCGCGAATGGTGCGCCGATGACCTCGCCGTCGTCCGATCCATGACTTCAGCGGTGAATGAGCACGCGCAAGGAAACTACGTGATGCACACCGGTTTCCCGTTCATCGGTCATCCTAGCGCTGGGGCGTGGATCGGTTACGGCTTAGGCACGGAAAACCGTGATCTCCCAGGATTCGTCGTCCTTCAAAGTGGCGGAGCTGTCGTGCCACACGGCGGCGTGGGACTCTTCAGCAATGGCTTCCTGCCAGCCGAACACCAAGCCTCCATCATCCGTGCCGATCAAACACCCGCGGTGCCGAACATCCAGCCTAGAGAACACGATCGCACCCAACGCCGTCGCCTCAGCTTCATCCGCGAACTCGACCAACGATTCTCCGGCCTCACGAGCAACGACGTCCAAGTCGAAGCCGCCATCCGCAACTACGAGACGGCTTACCGCATGCAATCGGCAGTGCCGGAATTGGTCGATTTGTCAGATGAATCGGAAACCACGAAGAAACTCTACGCCCTCGATTCCTCACACAAACAGAAAGCCGCCTACGGCCGTCAGTGTCTGCTAGCCCGTCGCTTGATTGAGCGTGGCGTGCGCTTCATCGAGCTCAGCTGCCTAACGGAGGGCATCGGTGCCGGCGGCGCGGCCAATCCTTGGGATCAACATGGCGACCTCGAACGCGGTCACCGCGCCATGGGTGATCAGGTCGACCAACCCATGGCCGCCCTCATCGTCGATCTCAAACAACGTGGTTTGTTAGACGAAACCGTCATCATCTGGGCCGGCGAATTCGGCCGCACCCCCTTCTCCCAAGGCAGCAACGGCCGCGACCACAACCCCTACGGCTTCTCCATTTGGTTAGCCGGAGGCGGCGTCAATGCCGGCACCGTCTATGGAGCGACCGACGAACTCGGCTACCACGTCACCGAGAACAAGATGACCGTCTACGACCTCTGGGCCACCGTCCTTCACTTGTTAGGCCTCGATCACGAGAATCTCACCTACCTCTATGCGGGCAGGAATGTTAGGCTTACGGATGTGCATGGTAATGTGATTCGGGAGTTGGTGGGTTGAGGATGGTGAGTGACGCACCATGGTGCTCTGATGCGGCTTAAAGTGAATCTAGAGGATGATCTCTATGCGAAGGGGCGGGCTCACGAGGTGTGGAATGAGAACTTCTCCTATGCCGAGGTTCCCTACGACCGCCTTACAAAACACGCTCAACTACAGATGCCTGGTGGCTCAACTGACGCGGCGAATGGGAGAACGATTGGCTACCCTAGATGAAGAGTTTGCCATCCTGCATAACGATGTGGCCCAGTTGATCCCAGTGATGTGTAGCTAGGAAAGCTTGTGGTGATAGGTCTCGCGCCTAGGCGCAGAGTTTTTAGGCCGCATTTTCTTATTCTCTGCGCCTTTGCGTCTCTGCGCGAGTATTGAGATCAGGGTGGTGGCGATTAACATCGACTACCAGCAACGTTTGTGTCAGGGTGAACCAATGACTATATTCGCAAAAGTCTTCATCTTAGGGTATCTAAGCTTATTGGTTAGCTGTGCCTCCTATAAGAACGTGAAGGTTGCGGTGGTGGACGATACGACAGGAGCGCCTGTAGAAGGTGCCAAAGTAACGATCGGTTATAACCGGTCCTTTCTTTCACTCGCATCGAACAAGAAAGATTCCGCTATCACGAACGCCAGTGGCACTGTCATTTTGAAAGCCAATTGTTTGCGGAGTGAACCCACTCTATTGGGTCCCCGAGGCGATGGATTTGTTCCCGAAGAGTTTGCTGTTCACATCAATACGTCAGTCTACCAGTGGAATGTATCTTCCAACGCAAAGCTTATTCCGTTTCATAAAGTTAAAGACCGTCATGAATCTGAGGTGCCAGTTGATCCTGATGTGACCATGAAGATCCGTGGTGAACCCGGGAAACGTGTCGAACGACAGCGCAAAGCCAGATTAGAACGCCAAGCAGAGCGACTTGATCGCACGAAGCCCGATTATTGGCCGATCGCGGTGAAAGAGCCTTATCCCCAAGCTGTGAACGAAACGGCAGAAATGTTAGTCAAGAAACGTTGGGAGCGCGCCTCCGATTCACCTTTGGGATCGACGAAAGACGTTGAGGGCATTCGAGCGGCGATTCTTGCCCACATGAAGCATGACAATGGTGAGGTGGGTGAGATCCGGTGGGTCAACCGTCTTACGGTGATCGCTTCTGCAGGCTGGTATTCGGGGCCAGAGGCGGCAGCGGGCTACAAGTATGTGGTGCGAAAGCGTGGCGGCCATTGGAAGGTCCTCACACGATACTTGGACTGGATATCCTAACGAATGCGTTCATTGGATCAAGGCGGCGAAACGGTGCTGGGCGATCTGGAAACATAGGAAACCACGCGGTAGAAACGGCGGGTGACGCCGGCAGGCACGGCGAGGCGTTTGGTCGTGACCGTTCCCGGGTCAGGAGAAAAGGTTCCCAGACCCGAATCCACCCACATCCGGCCCCGAGTGGGTGTCCCGGATACCTCGATGCCGTAGACGCGTGTGGGGGTTGAGGTGAAGGCAATGTTTACGGCGAATGTGAGGGTACCGGAATCGATGGATGTGAATGAATCGATATCGAATCGGCTAGTGGCCTCGTTAGGATCGGTGCCGAACAGGTACTCTTCACGATCCGTGCTGAGATCGCCGTCACGGTCGCTGCTGGCGTTCATGGCGGTGAGAGACGGCGGATCGGTTTGGCTGAGTTCGAAGGCGTCCGCGATGCCGTCGCCATCGGTGTCCGGGACACGGAGACTATCGGTTTGCACGAAGATGGCCGCGGCAGGATCGAGGCGAATCCAGCCCACGTTCGCTCCGTAGACGTAGCCGGATAGTTTGCCTGTTAGAATATCCACCCGCGGCCGGTTGGGATCTGTGGTATCCGTCCAGCCAAAGTTGAGCCACCCAATTTGGGCGCCCCAAGCCAGACCGGAAAGATTGCCCATGCCATCGTGATTGACGCCGAAATCGCCGCCGCTGGTGTTGGCATAACGGATTCCATCAGCCGGATCACCGTCGCCCAGGTTGATCCAGCCGGTGTTGGCCGAGTAGGCCATTCCTGAGCAGAGGTGTTCGGTGATGGAAACGCCATTGGACGCTTCCGGCTTGAAGTTGATCCACCCGATGTTGCCGCCCCATGCATACTTACGCGCATCGTTGATCGTGGAGTTGGCGTGAATAGTGGAAACCCAGCCATTCGCGATCACAGAAAGCGTGACGAACATCAATGTGCGTTGCATCGTACTCACGGCATCAGGAATTTGTAAACCGCATTGACAAAGCCGTCGCTGGCCACGGCGATGGTGGCGATAATGCTGTCCGGTGTCGTGACTTTGACGCCACGGGAGGAATTGACGACGATAGCTTCAATGCCAGGGCCCTTGAGACTGGAACCGTAGGAGTTGTGCACGGTCTGGTCCGCCTTGATGCCCCACGCATGATGCGTCGAACCGGTGTGCTGACCATAGCTGTTGCTCACGACTTGTGCCATGATGCCGGCTCCCCCGGAACTGGTGCCGTAAGAGTTGGTCACGGGCCCCGATGCTTGGATGCCTTTGCCAATCGAAGCCGTACTCATGCCATAACAGTTGCCAACGACATCGGCGATAATGGCATCATTCCCTACACTTTCACCACGACAGTTGAAAACGGCGCTGCCTCGAATGGCGACACCACCGCATTCGGAAACCACGCAACCCTGGACCACGCCAGCAGAAATGCCATCGCCGCCTGCGGTGCTTACGGTGCAGGATTCGACGATGGAGGAAGCGTGGTCTTCGCAATAGACGCCGTGCGAATCACAACCACGCACAGATAGATTTCGAACACGGATATTGCGAAAGTTGGAGGACGCATAGAGGCCTCGCCCGAATCCCGAGCCGGTGAATGGATCGTCGTTGTCGCTTGGGTTGTAGGTGATGCCACTAGCAATGTTTCCATTGTAGACGGTCACGTTGTGTCCTTGAATGAGGATGCCGTACTGAGTGGGGGAAGCGGCTGTGGAAGAAACGGTGAAACCGCATAGATCCAGAGTCACGTCATTGGCGGCGATGGTGATGCCGTGACCGCCGGCGACGGTGAGATTCTTGGTCAGATAATAGGAACCCGGTTGGGAGATACCGATGGCGCCAGACAGAATAATGCTTACTCCAGGTGCACCGGTTACGAGTGGGGTACGAGGGTCGATCAGATCGAGAGATTTCAGACTGGGTGTGGGAGGGCCGGCGGGAGGTGTAAGAGAACCACCTTGTCCAAACAGAGTTGAGGTCATCAACGCCAAGGCAATTCCCGATCGAAAGAGGCCTAGTTTCATGGCTCTGGTTAGTATGTTGGTTAGTTAACGAAAGAATGAGGCCATGGGGAACAGGCATTGACCACATGCTGTGAAGCGCGAGGGCAATCAGTAGCTTCAAGCTCGCCGGGCTAACGCTGTCCGCAGCATTGCCCTCAGATTCAACCGCCATTGATGCCTCCACGCGCACCTTACTTCAGGAAGATGGATTCGTGGTTACGTCACGAAACGAAATCATCCATTTCCGATAGGCTTTCGACCGGACGAATCTTGAGATGAGCAGGCAAACTTGACAGAAAGGGGACATGAAGCGGCTCTTCCCGTCTGTCGTTGCAACGCTTGTTCTTTGTGGGGTCTTGGTTGCGCAAGAGCACCCACCGCGTGTCGAGTTCACGCGCATGATTGCCCATTGGGCACAATATGGTGGCGACGATTACTTGGACTTCGTCCGCGATGCGGAGCCGGAAGTCGTTCAGTTAGGCTTTTACGGAGCGCACTTCTGGAGTTTGGTGCAGACGCCTCAGTTTGACGGGTATCCAGCGCATTTTCCAGTTCGCGGGTGGGAGGCATGTGGGGATTGGTTCGAGAAACGGAATCGTGCCGTGCATGCGATCAATCCGTCCATCAAAGTGATCGGACATTTTAATATCGAGTTCCTCGTTGGCGATCCGGACAGTGAGAATGGTCCGCGAGGCTTCTTTCAGTGGTATCGTGATGGCTGGAATGAGGCTTTGTTAGGCAAGCGGCCCTATGAAGATCCCCAAGAACTCTTGGAACGTGATGGGAAAGGAATGCCTTACAAAGATCGTGGTTATGCGATTGGTGGGATGAGTGAGTACCGGGCGTGTCTGCGCAATCCGGGCTGGCAACAGATTCTCAAAGGCTGGGTGAAACAGGGCATTCAACGCGGGCTGGATGGTTTCATGATCAATTACTTTTATCGGCGGAATTGCCTCTGCCCTCATTGCGTCGACGCCTTCAAAGCGTATCTGACTGAGCGTTTCACGGCTACGGATTTGCGAGAACGCTTCAAGATCACTGATCTAAAGAAGCATGCTTTTAAGGAAATCGTCAGTTGGCATGATCCGGCGGAATCCACGGTGCTTCGCCGAGAGATGCTTCGCTTCTCGCAGATATCTAACAAAGATGTTTTCGATAAAGTGTTTGTGCGTTATGGCCGTTCCTTGAAGCCGAATTTGATTGTGGGGCAATGGAATCATCTGGGCGATTTCTCACAGGTCAGTGGGGATGAACGCTGTCTGTTGCCGACGAATCTTTGGGGAAAAGGCGAAGACTATCTCTGGTACAGCACGGGCGGCGCCGCGAACGCGACGGATCTGGCGGCGGGCTTTCTTGGCGAAGGCACTCTGCAGGCACGTTACATTCGGGGTGCCTTCGATGACAAACCATTCACGCTGGGAAAGTATGAGAATACTCGCATCCGCTTGGCCATTGCCGAGTTAGCTGCGAATGGCGGTACGCCCATGGGTTTCTACACGCGCTTCACCGATGCAGCGGCACGTGAGGAGATTGTCCGTTACTATCAGTTTCTCGAAAAACATGACGCGGTGTATCGCGCAAACCGGCCCTTCGCCGAAGTGGCGTTGCTTTATCCTCGGCAGTCGGTTCATGAAGGGAAGATCGATGCGGTGGCGCGATTCAAGACCTTGGGCAAAGCCCTACTCGATGCGCATGTGTTATTTGAGGTGTTTCCTGATGATCAAGCGGCCTCGGCGCGGAAACGTTATGCCACCGTGCTGGACAATGAAACCGCTCTGGATCGTATCGAAGGGTTGATTGTGAAGCAGCGCATTCAAGTGAATGCACCTAGCACCACGCGTGTCTCCGCGAGCCGGCCGGCAAACAGCAACGGCGATCTGTTAGACCTTCACTTCGTTAACTACAACCGGATCGAACCGCCAAAGAATGCTCAAGGACATCCGTCGCCCGGCGGCGGCATCCACGAGGAGAAGCCTCTGCCGGTTTCGGGGATACGGGTCGAGATTCTAAAGCCGTTTGAGAAAGCCGCCTTTCTGACGCCTGAAGCTCACCACGCACGCGAACTCGAACTCAAGAGGGATGGTAAAAAGGTCGTCCTGACGTTGCCGGAGTTTCTGGTTTATGCTGTGGTTCGATTGCAATGAGTTTAGCAAATGATTGTATAGCTGATTGTTAGTTAAAATGATGTGGCGATTCGCGTTTATTCTGCTCACCTGCCTGGGCGTCAACGCGCAAGAGCGTGTTCCCTGGACCACTTCAAAATTGGTCGGATCGCCGGAACCTCCGTTACCATTTCTCACGGAACGCGCGTTTCCCAAACTGCCGCTCACATCACCCATTTATCTTATTCAAGAACCCGGTACGGATACGCTTTGGGTGATCTTTCAAGGCGGCGAACCCGAGAGACCGTCAAAGATTCTGTCATTCACCAATGATCCTGACGTCGCTGACGATCAGCTCATTCTCGAGCAACCGGGTCATTTGATCTATGGTCTCACATTTGATCCAAACTATCGTAACAATCGATTCGTTTACGTCTTCGCCAATGGACCGACCGGCAATCCCAAGCGAACGAACACGATCCATCGCTACCGGTTGAACGACGCCCGCCAATTGGTGGAGCCCTTGTTGATCATCGAGTGGGCCTCAGCGGGGCACGACGGCGGCGACTTGGCTTTCGGCAATGACGGGATGCTCTACATCACCACGGGAGATGGAACGGGGGATTCGGATCTGTGGAATTCGGGGCAATCTGTAGATGATTTGTTAGGCGCTGTCTTGCGAATTGATGTCCGGGAAGAGCCCTATTCCGTTCCACCGGACAATCCCTTTGTGGATTTCGAATCCGCTCGACCGGAAATTTGGGCCTACGGTTTGCGCAATCCATGGCGTCTGGATATCGACCGGCAATCCGGCCAAGTTTGGTTGGGCAACAATGGGCAAGATCTCTGGGAAACGGTTCATTTAGTTAGGCCGGGAGAGAACTATGGTTGGAGCGTTTATGAGGGAAGCTATCCGTTCTATCAGAATCGTCAATTGGGACCCACGCCTCACGTCAAACCGACGGTGGAACATCATCACGCCGAGGCGCGTTCCTTGACGGGAGGTGTGGTTTATCGGGGCGAGAAGTTTCCTGAACTCGATGGCGCCTACATCTATGGTGATTACTCGACCGGCCGCATCTGGGGAGCGAAGCATGATGGCGAGAAGTTGATCTGGTCACGTGAACTCGCCGATACCACGCTTCAAATCGCCGCCTTTCGCGCTGTCGATGGCGAGCTTTATGTTGTCGATCACGGAGGAAGCATCCACCGGTTTGTTAGGAATCGATCCGCAGTGACTGACGACCCACCCTTCCCGCGCCGCCTTGGTGAAACCGGGCTCTACACCTCCACCAAAGAACACGCGATCGCGCCCGGCGTGGTGCCCTATGAGGTGAACGCGCCGGCCTGGCACGATGGCGCGGAGGCGAGCCGATGGATCGCTCTGCCGCATGCTAAGCAAATTCGTTATGCCAAGGGATCACGAGCTGGCGAGTTTCCCGATGGCACGGCACTGGTGCAGACACTGGAACGGGATGGCCAACGCATTGAAACGCGCATCCAGTTGAAGCAAGACAAAGAGTGGGCGGGCTACAGCTACCGGTGGCACGCCGATCAGTCCGATGCCGTGCTTGTGGGGAAGGAAGGTGAGGCGATTCCGGAGATAAACTGGCACATTCCCAGTCGCGCCGAGTGCGCGTCGTGTCACAGCCGGGCGGCTAATTACGTGTTAGGGATAACGGGGCAGCAATGGGATGTGGCTGATCAGCTAACGCGGCTATCCAATGACGGTCTCTTTAGTCATCCAGTCGCTGACAGTACTGAGCGCCCGCCACCACTCGTGAATCCCTATGATTCCACAGCGCCGCTCGACGAACGTGCGCGGGCTTATCTTCACGTAAACTGCGCCATGTGCCATGTCGAAGCCGGCGGTGGCAACGCCATGATGGACTTGAGCTACGGCGCCTTTGCCACGGAACGCGCTAGAGTGATCGGTGCCCGCCCTCAGCACGCCACATTCGGCCTCACAGATGCGATGTTAGTCGCTCCCGGCGCGCCTGAGAGATCCGTTTTAGCCCATCGTTTGAGCCTCCAAGGGATGGGGCAAATGCCGCCTCTTGGGAGACGACAAGTTGATGAAGACGGCTTGGAGATGATTCGCCAGTGGATCGCGAGCCAAGAAAGTGATCACGCGTTAGTAAAAGCATGGTCACTAACAGACTTCGAGCACGAGATCGCTGCGCCAACCATCCACCGGTCCTTTCTCTCCGGCAAGAAAGCGTTCGAATCAACGGGCTGCACGCAATGCCATCGCTTGGCCGGTGAGGGAGGCGTCGTCGGGCCTGATCTCTCCGGTCACGGCGCGAGGCAATCGCCTCATGAACTCTTGCAATCTATCCTCACGCCTTCACACACCATCACGGAAGCGCGCTATCAAGTGCCCAACACGGATCCGCCTCTATCACTCATGCCGGCTGGCATGGTGAATAGCCTAACCAAAGAAGAGGTGCTCGATCTCGTCGCCTATCTTAAACATGACGGCCGCCCGCGAGTGGCCGCCATTGTCACGGAGTACCGTCACAATTCGCATGCTGACATCATTGTGAGCCGTTTGTTTCAAACGGACACCCTTGATGGCAAGGGCGCCAAATCGCCGCTTCAGCTCGCTTCGCTCTACACCGATCAAGTTCCTGACAGTGACACGAGCCGCAAGTTCTCCACAGAATATGGCTTTCCCATCTACGATACCATTGCTGAGGCGTTGACCTTGGGAACGGGTCAGCTCGCTGTCGATGGCGTTCTACTCATTGCCGAGCATGGCCAGTATCCCAAGTCCGAGACCGGCAACACCCAGTATCCGAAACGGCGTTTCTGGGAAGGCATGTTAGATGTTTTTGAGGAATCCGGTCGTGTCGTGCCCGTCTTCGTGGACAAGCACCTCGCGGACAACTGGGCGGACGCCAAGTTCATCTATGATTCTGCCGAGGCGGCGCAGATTCCTTTGATGGCGGGTTCCTCTTTGCCGACTAGCTGGCGGCGGCCTGCGGCGGACGTCCGTCGCAATGCCAAGCTCAAACAGTTACTAACCATCACCTATGGATCCACCGATGCCTACGGATTCCATGCCCTTGAGTTTGCGCAAGCGCTAGCAGAACAGCGAAGCGGAGGCGAAACAGGCATCAGTAGCGTGCGTCTGTTAGAAAACGAGGCGGTATGGAATGCTTTTGAAGGCGGTCTCGTCGACCAGGAACTGTTCGCCGCCGCCTGGGCGCGATTGGAACATCCACGACGGGACGGCAACTTGGAAGCGTTACGTAGCGGCGTGCCCAATCCGCTCCTCTTCATTGTCGAACACGCGGATGGCTTGATATCGCACTTTCTTGAACTCAATGGAGCGGCCGGTGAATGGGCCGCTGCCTGGCGCTATGGAGATGATGCCATGGAGTCCTCTCTCTTCTGGACACAGGAGGGCCGGCCAGGGATGCACTTCACTTGGCTCCTCAATGGAATTGAGAGAATGATTCTAACAGGCAAGCCAAGCTGGAATCCCGAACGGACGCTGATGACCAGTGGCGCTCTGGATGCGTTGCTGATATCACGCTCGCAGGGCGGCAAGAGAATCCTCACGCCCTACCTGGAGGCGCTTCATTATCAGCCTACATGGCGCTGGACCGAGCCACCCCCTCCGCCGCCTATGCGGCCTTGGTCGGAACAGTAACTTCAACACTGTCAACGCCGTTTCTTGGCCGCTTTGTGAGGCACAGTGGCCCGCCATTCTAAAAGTTCGTTGAGCAAAGTGGTCTCCGTTCGCTGCACGGCTTCGAGGATGGTGGCCTCAGTGCGCAGGGCTTCCATTTCCGCTTTGATCGTGCCTAACTGATCAGCCAGTTCGGGATAGCGCCGGGCACGGCGGCGCGCATCGAAGGCGGAGTTAAGCGCCGCGGCAGTGCCGGAGATCAAAGGAAACAGGATGGGGACGAGTCCGATGAGAATCGCGCCTAACAACGTGCTCTGCCAGAACCAGGAGAGGTTCAAGTAGCGGAAGAGTTTGTTCATGAAAACCATCCCCACGCACAAGGGACCCGCCCAGGCCGCGGCGTTGCTGATCAATGTGAGACGGCGTTCGGTCTCTGTGGCTTTGTTGCCGAAGCTGGTGAAATGATCGATCTGACAGTCGAGTCGATCGCGAATGTAGCGTTGCCGGAATTCAGAAATGGGCTCGCGACCTTGGGTCTGGCGGGCTAGAACGGAGGCGCTGAGGGCGAAGCGCGCCCACTCGGGAGCGCGTTGGCGTACCATGGGATGCAGCGGATCCAGGGCAGGTTGCGTTGCGCGGATGCCGCGTGCCAACTCCGCCGCGACCCGCCCGCGCACCCAGCGATCGTAGACTCGGCGCTTTCGCAAATAATGCGCGATGTAGGATGAGGTTAACACTAAGGCGAAATTCAAAGACAACCAGATCGCTGGTCCGATCTTGCGGTCGTCGTTGTGCAATTGAGAACTGATGATGGCGGCAGAGCCTAACAAAGCCGCCACCGCATTGATCATGATGATGACCGTGATCATCTTGCGGAAGAACGGCGCATGGCGCCGGTTCATCTGTGAGAGTTGCTTGGCGAGTTCCTCAATCGTGGCGGGAGAGTTCGCATCAGTGGCTTCGTCCAATCGTTGCATTTGTTCGTCTGGAGCAGCCCAATCTTCCGGCCAGTCTTCACGAGTGAAAGCGCCGTCCTGACTCTTGATCCAACCGACCGGAAGTCCCATGCGCTTCGCTAATTCTAGCATTTCCGCCGTACCTCCCAAGCCGCGCGCCTCTTTCCCGTTCCAGAAAACGAACAACGCGTCGGATCCCTGAAGGATCTGCTGACTCATGTCGTAGTAGCAATCAGGTCGTGTGCCGGTGCTTTGACAGATGCGCAAGGTCCAGCCGTTCTCACCGGATTCGGCTTTGGCGATCAGTTTCGCGCAGGTTTGACGCTCTTCTTCTGTCTCGAAGTCCTTGAGAAACGCTTTGGGCGCGAGAGGAAGAATCAAATGAACGGGAATCTCTAACTCTTCGGCGCATTCGATGGTCAATTGATCCGCACCAATAGCACAACTGAGATAGAGCTCTAACAAACCTCCTTTAGCTTCCGTTTCCTCCTTAAGCGTGACCAGAGCGTCATGAATCCACGTTCGTGCCGCGGCGTGATCATCGAGGCAGCGATGACCGATGAATCCGAGAATCCAGCGAGGTGTGATCATAGACCCGGAAATACTGGCTTTTTCTGCAGTCCGCACAAGTCCACATCGGTTACGGGTGTGACTATAAAAGTGGTGGTCAATAAGGGTAGAGGAACTGGTGACCGTTCCTTCGCGGCAGTGGAGTGCCACGCCCGGAACGCTCACGAGTTCCACTACGAAAAGTGCCCACCACTTTTAGTCATACTCATCGGTTACCGGCGTTGACAGTGAGAGATTCTCTACCGCAGCTTTGATCTGCTCATGAAACGGTTCTTGTTCCTTCTGCCATTAGCGTTCGCTGCAAAAGGCTGCGTGCAGTTCGGACCCAAGATGGTTCCGCCGGCGGGTTTCAGCTACAACGAGGCGATGGCGGCATCGTGGAACCAGCAGTTACTGCTCAATCTCGTGCGCTTGCGTTACGACGAACCACCGTTCTTTCTCGAGCCCACGCAGGTCTTAACAGGCTACACGTTTTCGGGAGATCTGGGTTCGAGCGCCAATCTGGGTCGCGATGGCGGGTTAGATGATACGTTAGGCTTCAACGGCGGCTTGGCTTACACGGAAAGACCCACCATCACCTACCAACCTCTCACCGGCGAAGCCTTTACCAAGAAGATGCTCACACCGATTCCACCTGAAACGCTCATTCTGTTAGCGCGATCGGGATGGAGTGTGCAAACCATCGTTCTCGCATTGGTACAGGAGATCAATGGGCTGAGCGCGCCTTTCCACCCCACGGCAACGCAGCCATCGCCCCTGCAAGACGTGGCAGAACTCCTGCATGCCATGCAGAAAACGAATGTCCTCGTGCTAGAAGTGGCAGCGGAGAGTGGCGGAGACACCCGATTGATCATCCAAGGTTCGGCTACGGATGAAGCCCGCCAGGTGCGGTCGTTGTTGAGGCTCCCCGAATCCGTGAACGAATTCAAAATCACGCGCCTTCGCCGTCGTGGCGACCAGGAAATTTCCATTGTAGGCCGTTCGCTCTTAGACACGCTACGCCATCTTTCGCGTGCCGTGGACACACCCGATACTGGGAGTCCGTTGGCGCCACTGCTAGAAATAAGGCACAGCACATTGCCCCCACGGAACGCGTTTGTGAAAGTGCGACATCACGGCAAATGGCATTACATTTCTAACGAAGATGCGAATTCCAAGGCGCTCATGGGATTGCTCACGCAACTTTTCTCGTTGCAAGCGAGCGGCGATGCCGGACGGAGTCCCTTGCTTACCATTCCGCAATGATCGAGTGTAGTCCCGAAGCCTCATTGACATGGCCGATCCGTATCCTAAGAAACCGATCCTCATCATTGATGACGACCGCAAGCTTTGCCGGTTGATCAAGGATTATTTGGATCCGTTGGGCTATGATGTGTCGGCCGAGCACACGGGACCTGATGGTTTGAGGCGGGTGTTAGGTGAACATTTCGAGGCCGTCATCTTGGATGTGATGTTGCCGGGTATGGACGGCTTCGAAGTACTGCGGGAAATGCGCCGAAAGACCAACGTACCCGTGCTGATGCTGACGGCACGTGGAGATGAACCGGATCGCATCGTGGGATTGGAGATCGGGGCGGATGACTATTTGCCGAAAACCTTTTCCACACGGGAATTGTTAGCACGTTTGCGAGCGGTGACGCGCCGCGCGAACATCGCGAAACCGCTAGATGATCCGGCGGCGGAAGATCTCTATTGCGGCGACCTCTGTGTGAACGAAGCGACGCACAGCGCGTCATTGGGCGATCAACCTCTGGTGCTTACGGCTGTGGAGTTCGCTTTGTTAGCCTCGTTGATCCGTTCCAAAGGACGAGTGAAGAGTCGCGAGCAACTGTTAGAAGAAGTGGCGGACCGCGAGTTTGAGGTTTTTGACCGCTCGGTCGACGTGCATGTTTCCGCCTTGCGCAAGAAGCTTGGTGACGATCCCAAATCACCGCGTTACATCCGAACGATTCGCGCCGTGGGTTACATGCTGATCAATCCCGACTACGAGGCCCTGACGTCATGATCCTTTGGCGACGTCTACCACTTTACGCAAAGATTCTTTGCATGCTCTTCGCGAACCTTGCGTTCGTCGCCATTGTCTTCATCATTTTTCTCAAAGTTCAGCTCAACTTTGGCTTAGAGTTACTGTTAAACGGCCGGACGGGAGATCGCATCCGGGCGCTCAGCAATGTCATTGGTGCGGAGCTTCGCGATCGGCCGCGTGAGGATTGGGATGCCACGCTCAAACGATTCTCACAAGCCTACGAACTGGAATTCTATATCTTTCGCGATCCCAAGCGCCAACTCGCCGGACCTGAGGTGGCCCTGCCGCCGGACATTGAGAATCGCTTTCGCTGGCGACGGCTGCGGTTAGACAACAACCGGCGTCCTGGAAGTGCGTTGACCCGGGAAGAAGCCGCGGCGATGCGCGAACGTGAGCGCCGGCGCACCGGACCGCCGCCACCGATGCGATCGAATCCCGCATTCTTAGCGGAGATGGAAGGTCAGTATTGGATAGGTGTGAGGCTTCCCGTGTTCAATCGAGAGCTGCGGCATCCAGCGACGGTCATGCTGCTCATTCGCACACCGTCGCTTCTGAGCAACGGGCTCTTCCTCGATATCCGGCCGTGGATCATCGCCGGCTTGTTAGTGCTAGTGTTGTGCGTGCTGTTCTGGTGGCCCTTTGTCCATGGGATCACGCGGTATCTCCGGCAAATGACGCAAGC
The DNA here is from genome assembly GCA_965224685.1 of Verrucomicrobiales bacterium. Classification (GTDB taxonomy): domain Bacteria; phylum Verrucomicrobiota; class Verrucomicrobiia; order Verrucomicrobiales; family DEV007; genus CBDDAB01. Next base: position 1,313,494 of record CBDDAB010000016.1, read on the forward strand.
TACGGAGTCGATCGCCACGGGTTCTTTCAGTGTGAATGTCAGTGAAAAGCGTGCCGATGAGCTCGGCCGGCTGGGACGTGCCATCAACAAGATGGGGCGACGGCTGGAAGGATTTGTCACCGGGCAGAAACGTTTCCTCGGAGACATCGCTCACGAGCTTTGTTCGCCCCTAGCAAGAATGCAATTGGGGTTGGGCGTCCTCGGCCAGAAGACGCCGAAGAATCAACAGACCTATGTCGATGATGTACGGGATGAAGCAGAGAACATGTCAGATATGGTCAATGAATTGTTAGCCTTCTCCAAAGCATCGATCAGGCCGGATAGTCTCGAGTTGCGACCCATCCCGCTTCGTTCTGTGATCGATCGTGTGCTAACACGTGAGGGCGGTGAAAGCGCGGATCTTCAGTTAGGTGTGGACCAAGACTTGAAGGTCATGGCCGATGAAGGACTCTTATTTAGAGCCCTGGCTAACATCGTCAGAAATGCCCTGCGCTACGCGGGAGCGAGCGGCCCCATTCACATTTCCACAATGGAAGCGGGAGAAAACCTCATTCTTTCGGTGGCCGATTCCGGTCCAGGCGTCTCAGACGAGGTCGCGGACAAACTCTTTGATCCCTTCTACCGGCCGGAGGCCGCACGCACCGCCGAGTCCGGCGGCGCCGGTTTGGGACTCGCCATCGTGAAGACCTGTGTGGAATCTTGTCAGGGCACGGTCACATGTCGCAATCGGCCGGAAGGTGGTTTTCAAGTCGATATTCAGTTGCGCAAGGCTAACAATGTCTCCTCATGAGCCTCCGTTGGACGAAGCGCATCCTCCCAGAAGACGAAGACGATTGGAATGAGCGCTTGGCTCTTCGGTTTCCCGGTCAATATGTGATCACGCGACAAGCGGGAAACAAGACGCTCAATGTCGAAGTGTTTCCGCCTGACAATGAAATGGCTGAATCCTTGAAAAGGGAGTTTGGTGGGGCCATCGATACGCTTAAGCAAGAGGATTGGGCTGAGTCACGAGACGCAAAGCCCCTTCAGATCAAGATTCGCGATCGCCTTCTCGTGACCTCAAAAACTAACGAACAAAGCCTATCAACCTTACGAAACGCTCATCCAGCACGAGCCCTTTTAAGTATTCCGCCAGCGCTCGCCTTCGGCACGGGCGATCACGCGACAACCGCCAATTGCTTGCGCTTCCTTGTCGATACCGCCAATGACTATCAGGCATCTAATTGGTCTCTGCTAGACTTAGGAACTGGAACGGGTATTCTTGCCATCGCCGCCAAGATGCTAGGCGCCACTCGCGTGGAAGGATGGGAGAACGATCCTCTTGCGGTTGACGTTGCGAAAGCCAATGTGACCCGCCATGGTTTCAGTGAAGCAGAGATCGCTATCGCCAATGCCGACGCGTTGGCATGGCAACCGAAAGTGCCGGAATGGGACGTGATCACCGCAAACATGTTCTCCGAGATCCTGATGGCGCTGTTCCCCAAGATCCGCCCGGCGCTGAGACCGGAAGGGAAGCTGATCATTTCCGGTATTCTCGAAAGTCAGGCGCACGAAACGATGGCGGCCGCCGAGAAGTCTGGTTTTGCGGTGATGGAGATCAAACAACGCGGGCCCTGGATTGCTGGGCGGCTTTGCTAGGGTTCGTCGTCGCTGAAGTTATTTGTTCGGCAGTAGTGGAAAGTCAGCGATACGATTGCTCACCATGGCCCAACCATTACCCCAAGAGATTGCTCCCAACGAACTGACTCAACTCGCCAGAGAAACGATGACTGCCGCGAAGTTCCCCCAGCTGGCCACCATCGATGCGGACGGTACCACGCCTCGCGTGCGTCCGGTGTCACCCGTCCGCACGGACCAGTTTACGGTCTACGTGGCCAATCTCAAACGCTACGGAAAGACGGATCAAATCGCGGCCAATCCGGTCGTAGAACTCTGCTATCTCGCGCCGAATCACGATCAAGTCCGGATCACGGGCCGCGCCGAAATCTTGGATGATGAGTCGTTGTTAGGGGAAATCTGGGAATCGAATCCGCTTCTACGTCAGTATCTCAAAATACCCGATAATCCCGAGTTGCTTGTCTATCGGATCATCCCCGAGCACGTACGCTTCATGAGAGAGTGGGCCTTGGAATATTATACGGTGCCTCATTGAAGGAATCTAATGTTACTGGGAGGGCTTCGTTGCTTTCAATTCAGTCAAATACGCCACGAGATCAACAAGCTCATCCACCGTCATCAAGCTTGTTAGAGTAGACGGCATTGCTGATGTCCGCAGCGCTTCGCGGTTTTTGATGTCGTCGCGGGCGAACTTCGTGAGCAGGCCATCGGCAGTGCGGACGGTGACGAATTTATCGGACTCGTTCTCGATGAAGCCGCTGATGTGATTGCCTGAGGTAAATGTGATTTCGTGTAATTGATAGTTTGGCGAAACATCGGCATTTGGATTGAGAATGGCCTCATAGAGAGCTTGTTTGGAGAGCTTTGAGCCAATATAAGAGAGGTCTGGGCCGAACGAAGCTCCCTCACCGCCGACCACGTGACAGGTGTGGCAAGTGGCCTTGGCAAACACCGCTTTGCCTTTGTGAGGATCTCCCACATAGACGATGAGATCGGTCATTTGTGGGATCTCCTGTTTTCCCGCAATGGGTGGCGGTGGGAAATACTTGGCTGCGCGGTCGTGGAGATTGACGTTGTAAGTGCTGATGATCGCGATGCCGGCGGCCGGCTTCAAGGCGTCTGGAAAAACTTCAGCTTCAGCAAGTTTGACCATCGCTTCAATGCCCCTGGAGCCCTTGCCAAGCGCCTCCACCGCGGCTTGGCGAAGATTCATGGGCGTTTGCTCATCGAGAAGCGTGTTTGTCAGGATGGCGACGACCGATTCATTTTGGCGCTGCCCTAACAAACGCGTGAAAGCAAGCGCTTTGTCGATGTCCGGATCCTTAATCTTTTCGCGAAGCCTCTTGGGATCAGGCTCCACTAAAACAATACGCAAAGCTTCGCCTGCCTGCGGATGACTCGGATTCTCGCTCGCCCATTCGACGAGGTCAGCGTGGAACTTCTTTGTGAAGCGATGCAAATGCTCGAACACCGCTAGTTTCAGATCAACCGGACCCGTATCGGACAACGTGACGGCCTGATGGAGGATGGAACTCAGTCCATTGGAATAACGCGCCCTCATGTGATTCAACCAGCGCTCTTGATTAACGAGCTGCTGATCAATGCGCAGGATGGCCTCCATCCTCGCCTGACGTTCATACGAAACCCCTTCAGGCCAGGCGCCGAAAGCCAAGGATTCCATATGACGCTGACGTTGTTCCGAATCCGGCAGAAAATCGAAGGCTCGCATCACGGGTTCCCACGGTAGGTGAGACGTCCCGCTCTTAAGCAGCTCAACCAGATACTTGCCGCTGAGTGTGCTGCGGGACCGCCAGAGGATTTCTTCTTCCGCTAATGTAAAAGGACCGTCATCACGTTGGTTTAACCACAAGGTCAGGGCGCTGTCCCACATCTGCGTAGCGCCAATGCCCAAGGCCTCGAGATACCAGCGATCGTTCTCGACGTGTTGGCTAGCCAGTGTCGCCCAGACACGTGCAGCGGCGAGCGAATCTTCTTTCCGCAAGGCCAGGGCGCCTTCCCGACGCACCTGAGGTGATGGATCTTGGGCCAGCCGTCGAACTAACTCCAATCCTAAGCCGGCTTGCAAGCCGGCCCGAAGCGCGACGAGTCGAATCTGCGGATCCTCGTCGGCAAGCGCCTTTTCAAGATAGGCTTCGTCCATGCTTGATGGCGTACAAAGTCTCCACAGCGCTCTGGCGCGATGGCGCGGTGCAGGTGATTCATCAAAGAGTTTTCTCAAGGTTTCACGGTCGGGCTTGGCCGCAAGGCGCACATCTGCGTTAGGGCTTGTTAGCGCGTCGCCCTCATTCGCGGGCGGTTCGATTTCATACCGGTGCCCCTTCGGTGCGATGCGGTAGATGCGGCCATGCTCCAGATCCCCCTGACGGTTCCAACCCACATGGGGATCATACCAATCACTAACAAAGAGCGAGCCGTCCGGTGCGACCGCGACATCCACAGGACGGAACCATTTGTCTCGCTCGCCCTTGACCAAATTGACGAGTTTACCGTGAAAACCCGCGCCTATTGGGGCCGCGCGAGCACACCAGACCACACCCGGGCCCGCATCGCAGGCGATGGGTTGATCCCAGAAAATCTCAGGCAAGAGGCGCCCCTCGTAGACAGTGATACCCGTAGGTGAACCGGCTCCCGTTTGGATAAAGTTAGGCACCACACCGGGATCATTCTGATGCCAATGGCGGCTCGAGACTTCGCGATGCGCGTTGACACGACGTTCCCGCCAGCTCGCACCAGTGCGTTCCTCACGGTAGCCAAAGTTACCGCCCTCCATCACGAAATTGATGCGACAACCATAGTTGCCATCGTCATCATTGTCGGTCTGCCAGACGTTGCCCAACGAATCGACAGCGAGTTCGTAGTTGTTGCGGAAGTTGTGCCCCAACACTTCCAATCGACTACCATCCCGATCACAACGAAAGGCCATGCCGCCTCGGTAAGGACTTGTCAGGAAATTTTTCCGGGACACCGATTGATCGATGACCGGATGACCTAACACATCATAAACCAACCGCGCCGCCTTATCATGCACTTCACGGCCGTGGTTGCCAAAGTTCCAGTAGAGTTTGCCATCCGGACCGAGCACCACTGAGTGCGTGGAATGATCATCTTGTTTGCGTCCGGTTCGAGTGAAGAGATAATCATTACTTTCCGGCACATCATCGCCGTCGGCATCGGTGAAGACAATGATGTTAGGAGCGCAAGAAACGATAACTTGATCGCCTAACACACAAATACCCAGCGCCGCATCGACATCGCGCCCTTCGTAGAACACCGTTCGTTTATCCGCAACGCCATCACCGTCCGTGTCTTCAAGTATCAGAATTCGATCGCCTTTCGGCCGGACGGGTTTCTTGGCGTGAGCGCGGTAGTTCTTCACATCACAGACCCACACGCGACCACGCCGATCGACGTCGATATTCGTAGGCGAACCGATCAACGGTTCCGAAGCAAAGAGCGTGGCCTCGAGGCCTGGGTAGAGATCAAGGGCAGCTGCCGCATCGGCTGCGACGTTGGGCGCTTCAGCCGGAAGAACTCTAACACCAATGAACAACCCCGCCAGGAATAATAACACGCTGCGATTCATGTTATGGCGCTGACGTTTCGTTGCGTTTCTCTATCTCGTCGAGCACGCCTTGAAGCTGGTCTTGTAAACCGGGAATACCCGGCGTGATGGTGAGCGCTTTTCGAAAACATGCAGCCGCTTCCTCCAATCGTCCCTGATCACGTAGACTCACGCCCATATTAGCGTGAGCGATAGGGTGATTCGGCTCCAAATGAACGGCTTTAAGCAAGAGCGTTAGGGATTCGTCGAGCATTCCTTGACGTCCCATCACGGTCCCCAATTGGACCAAGGCTTCGACATGATCAGGTGAGAGCGCCATCACTTTACGGTAGTAGCGCTCCGCTTCCTTCATTCTGTCTAGGCGTTGAAGATTCTGGGCCGTGGCATAGTGGGCGTCGATGTGATTGGGTTCCGCTTCGCATACGAAGAAGAAATGCTCTAACGCTTCTTCGCGCCGGTTCTCGCTAACCAGGGAGTTTGCCTTCGCCAGTCTCGCCGAAGGTGAGAGTTTGTCCCCCACTCTACTCGGATGCGATGGCTCCTCTTGGTCAGCGTTATCGGATAGATTTGAGACCGTACCCTCTCGATCCGCGGAATCACAGCTGCTGAAGAGACCAAATGCGCAAACGCCAAGAGCGAAGTACCAGTACACGCCAGTCATCACCTACCAAGACACGCCTTTGGCATTGATCAAGTTTCAGAAAATCGGAGATCTTGAGTTCTAAGGCTCTCTTACAATAGGCTCCCCTCATGATTCGATGTCTGCTTCCTCTGGCGCTGCTTCTCATCGTCACGCTGACGGCCTTGGTCTGGCGGCCGGGATTTAAAATTACCGATTCCGAGAGAAACCGTCTTCCTGTTAGTGGACGTTTTGATCATCTCGATGATTTTGAAGATCCTTATTGGCCCACGATTAAAAGTCCCAAGTTGACCACCCCACAATGGATCGGCGATCCAGGCGTCGAAGCAGCGGCCGTTCTCTCTATTGATGACATGCGGGATCCGAAACCCTATCAAAACTACTTGGCGCCGATTCTCGATCGATTGGAAGCGATTGATGGTCGTGCGCCGGTGACCATTTTTACGAACACGGTGGACCCGAAACATCCCCAGCTTCAAAAATGGTTAGACCGCGGACTGAGTATCGAGGTGCACACGATCGATCATCCCTGTCCGCTTCTTCAAGGTGGCGATTTGGCCAAGGCACGGTCGACGGTGCATCGCTGCACGGATCTGCTGAATGAGATCCCTAACACCGCACCGGTTTGTTACCGTATGCCTTGTTGCGATTCCATGAACTCGGTGAGTCCACGCTACTATCGCGACATTTCGCTTCACCTGACCGAGAATGGTCACAGCCTAACAAGTGACTCTTCCGTCTTCCAAGTGTTCACCGCAGTCGATCCCGAACTCCCAAGGGAGATCTTTGCGGGACCTGATGGAGAGGACGTCTTCAAGAAATACCTGCCCTTAGGCAAGGACTACGTGAACTATCTTGAGAACTATCCGTATCCCTATGTGATCGGAAATCATTGCTGGCAGTTTCCCTGTACTGTGCCGTCGGATTGGGAAGCCCAGTTTCTTCACGGCAAGAACAATCCCAAGACGGTCGAGGATCTGAAACGAGCGCTCGATGCCACGGTGGCCAAGCAAGGATTGTTCGTCTTCGTCTTCCATCCCCACGGTTGGATCGAGAACTCGCAGGTGGTGGAACTCATCGATCACGCCACGGCGAAACATGGTGACAAGCTTAAGTTCTTGAACATGCGTGAGGTTCAAGAGCGGATCGATCGCCATTTGTTAGACGGTCAATCGATACAGAAAGCCGATGGTTCCGATAGCGGAACGCGCGTGTTGGATGTGAACGACGATGGCTTCATGGATGTGATGTTCACACGCGGGGAAAAGTTGGTAACACGCGTATGGCAACCGGAATCCGGGGATTGGAGGGTTTATGAGTCCGAGAACGTTGATCTAACAGCTTCACAGTTTGCACAACTGCCAGGACCCGGAAGGGCAGCCTTGGCGGCAAGGGATAAACTTTGGCGATTCGATGAAACGTCTGGTTGGACGCAGAGTGGAACGGTGCCGCGGGGCGATCGATTGTTTCGTGATATCGATGGTGACGGTTACGATGAGATGCTTTTTTCAAACTCGTCCACCGTCTTTCGTTACCTCTCCAATGAATGGGTGTCGGCGGGCGGGATTGCCGCCAGCCTTGTTCCGTTCGAATGTCGCGTCATCGATCTAAACGGAGATGGCACTCGTGAAATCATTTCTTCAACGAAAGACTTCTGTGCCATCTACTACTGGAACAATTGGAATGGCTGGGGCGTCATCCAAAGCAACACGCGCGGCACTTTCCCTGAACGATACGAACCTCCGCTATTTGATGCCGGTGTGTGGACGCACAAGAATTCCTTTATCATCCAGAATGAAGATACCGCGAGTGAACCGAACGTTATCAAGCGCATTTCCTTTGATGACCTTCTCAATCCGAAGAAGGAAGCAGAGCAGAAGGAAGGTTTGCTAGACTCCAAACCACTGGAATTGAAAGAGGTCTTGCAATCCATGACGGTTCGTCCTGGGTTAGACATTCAGTTAGCCGTTGCCGAACCACTGGTCATGGATCCGATCGATATCGCTTGGGGGCCCGATGGCAGATTGTGGGTGGTGGAAATGGCAGACTATCCGTTAGGCGTCGATGGCAAGGACACGCCTGGCGGCCGTGTGCGGTATTTGGAAGATACCGACGGGGACGGACGTTATGACAGATCCACGGTATTTATGAAAGACTTGCCTTATCCCACGGGGGTCATGGCTTGGAAAAAGGGTGTGTTAGTAGTCGCCGCGCCCGATCTCATCTTTGCCGAGGATCGCAATGGCGATGGCGAAGCGGATCATCGCGAAGTGCTCTACACCGGCTTTGGCGAAGGCAATCAGCAGCATCGGGTCAATGGTTTGCGTTGGGGGCTTGACGGCTGGGTGCATCTGGCCAATGGCGATAGTGGTGGAAGCATCCGTTCCGTGAAGACAGGAAGGACGGTGAACCTTGGCAGCTACGATCTGCGTATTAAGCCGGACGAGGGTTTGTTAGAGCTCACCACGGGTCGATCGCAACATGGACGCAACCGCGATGACGCCGGCCATTGGTTTGGCAATAGCAACTCCAATCCCATTTGGCATGTGGCTTTGGAAGAGCGTTATTTGAGGAGAAACCCATATTTCTCGCCTGGCTCGGCTACCGTCTCCATGCCCGAGGTCCCCGGCAATGCGCCAGTCTTCCCCACCAGTATCACTCACGAGCGATTCAACGATTTTCACACCGCGAACTGCATCACGTCGGCCTGTGCCACGATCATTCATCGTGATGACCGGCTAGGCGCGGAGTTCTACGGAAACGCCTTTGTCTGCGAACCGGTTCATAATTTGGTGCATCGTCAAGTAATCGAGCCGAATAACGCCACCTTCCGTAGTAAACGCGCCGATGACGAACGCACTTCGGAATTCCTAACATCCAGCGACACATGGTTTCGTCCGGTGGCCGTGCATGCGGGGCCTGATGGCGCCATGTGGGTCGTGGACATGTACCGTCACGTCATCGAGCATCCGGAATGGATTCCGCATGATTGGGAAACGAAGTTAGACCTTCGTGCCGGCCACGAGCGCGGGAGGCTGTACCAGGTGATTCGGAAAGGAGCATCGTTGGAGAAGATGCCTGATCTGACAGCGATGAGTGCAGATGATTTGGTCAAGTTGCTAGAACATCCAAACGGCCCGCTACGTGATCTCGCTCAGCAACAACTCGTTTGGCGGAAGGCGACGGAATCGGCCGTGACCTTGGGGGAGATGGCGGCGACTCACGCGCGTTGGCAAACGCGCGTGCAGGCGCTGGGCACGCTGGAATGCCTGGGGAAACTCACTCGGCCGGTTGTGACCAGAGCCCTTGAGGATCCACACCCCGCCATTCGCCGCTTCGCGCTTCGGGTTGCGCCAAAGGTCGGGAATGATTGGAGCTTGAATGTGGATCAAGACCCCCTGTCGAACATTCAACTAGCTTACACACTAGGTGATTTGCCTAATCAAGGAGCTAAGCTGGCCAGTCTGGAGATTTCTAACGGGCACCTGCGATCCGCTGTCATGAGTTCCGTGCTCGGTGATCTCGAAGGTTTCGTAGGAGCGTATGATTTGTCTAAGCAACGATCGTTGTTTGAGCCGTTGGTTTCTACTATTGTTGGAGTGAGCCGCTATGATCTGTTGGAAAGTCTTTGTAAGATGCTTTCTTCCGAGCCGTCTTCGTACGATCTCGCCTCACAGATCTTCCAAAGGGAGCTGCCAGCAGAGGTGCGCACTCGAATGATCGAACAACTCGGAACCGTGAGTGAAGCGGCTATCAATGTTCTTCAAGCATCTGAAAGCGAAGATAATGACCGTGTGCGTGCGATTCGGTTCCTGGGAAGTGCGGGTGTACTAGAGAGTGCGGATAGCCTTGAACCGTTGCTCGGCGTCTCCCAGCCGGTGGTTATTCAGGAGGAAGCCGTGAATCTGATGGCCCGGCGATTTCCCAATCGTTTCGCCTCGTTCGTGCATGCTCGTTGGGCAGCACTTTCTCCCCGCCTCCTCTCCGCAATCACCAATCACCTATCCTCGAACCCGATGCTAGCGGCATTGTTGCTTGAACGGCATGACAGGGAAGAACCGGCGCCGCTGTGGGCAGGCGTCATGCACCGGCATTCCGATGAGTCCATTCGTCACCGTGCTAGAGAATTGTTTGGCCAAGGATCAACGGGAACCTCGGAAGAACAATTGGCGAAGTTCCATGAAGCTATTGCGCAGAAACAGGGAGATCGCGATCAAGGGAATACCCTATTCAAGACGCATTGCGCAGTTTGCCATGTGGTAGGTGACGAGGGCAATCCTGTGGGACCGGACCTCGCCGCCTTAGCCAACCCCTCGCCGGAGTTTCTGCTCACTGCCATCGCTGATCCTAACCAAGCCCTCGAAGACAAGTATGCGGCCTACACGGTCGAGACCAAAGACGGGCAAGCCGCTGTTGGTTTGTTAGAAAGCGAGGCCGGCGGCGCCATTCGAATGCGCCTGGCCAACGGACAGCCCTATGAAGTCCTGCGGACCAATGTCAGTCGACTCACTTCCACAGGTCGCTCACTCATGCCGGAAGGCTTTGCCGATGCCCTAACACCCACCGAGATGGCAGACCTGATCGCCTATGTCCAAGGGATTCGAACGCCACGCAAGGCGTTTCGTTTCAATGAACCGGCTTTAGTAGAATCCACAGAGAACGGCACGTTGTCTCTCAAAGCCACTCAAGCTTCCATTCACGGGCCGTCGCTTTCCTTTGAACGGCGCTACCTCAATATTGGCCAATGGACACACGTGCAAGATCAAGCGGTATGGGAGATGAACGTTGAGAAGCCGGGCGTTTACAATGTAGCGTTAGACTTCGCCTGTGCGGATTCGTCTGCGGGGAATACGTTAGTTGTTTCTGCCGGAAGCGCTTCTCTGTCTATCAAGGTCCCCGGAACAACAAACTGGAATGGATTTCGCGAACAAACCTTCGGCGAAATCACGCTTGAGGAAGGCAAGCAGGAACTCGTCGCACGGTCGAAAGGCACGATCCGGAGGTTCCTCATCGATTTGAGAGAGGTTCGCCTGACTTATTTGCGTGCGTCTTCGAATTAACAAACTCGCAAAACCGCCCTGGCAGAGAAGTTTGACCTCAAACGTTCGGCTGAGTGGAAGTCCCTAACGATCTAACCACCGACCGCGATCTCCTGAGCCCAACGCGCCACACCGTATGCCGCCGCCGCATCGCCGCCGATCGCCCATTCGAAGCGTGTGGTAGGTTCGTGAGGAGGAATGGGGCTCTGTTGGTAAAAGGGCGAGGCACGCCTCTGGAAACCCCGGCGCACTTCTTGGAGATACCAATCACGGAATTTAGTCTCTGCTAGACCGCCCCCGATGACGATCAACCCGGGGTCCAATTCACTGCATTGATCACCTAACACATAACCCAGCACGTTCGCTTGTTTGCGAAAAATTTCCAGTGCCAGGTTGTCGCCTTCCTCGGCGAAATTGCGCAATTGAAAGGCTTTCTCTTTAATCGAGGTCTCCTCTTTATTCAGGGGATGCTCCGCATAGCGCTTCGTCTTAAGCTTCTTCTCTAACTGGCGCCGGATCGCCACCAGCGAAACCCAGGCTTCCAAAGTCCCTTCACGCCCATTGGCATCAGGCGGAAGCTTGCCACCCTCGCGGAACGGCACGGAAATAGCACCGATCTCCATAGCAAGACCGTTCGCACCGACATAGAGATGACCGCCCGGCAAGACCAAGCCGCCGCCGAGCCCCGTGCCCGGCGCGATGAATAGGAGACCCGTCTCAAGCTTTGGCCGCATGAGAAACTCGCCAAAGGCCGCCGCGTTCCCGTCATTGGTCATGTAGACCCGTTTGCCCACCTCGGCGGCAAACGCCTCGCAGATATTCACGCCCACCCAGTCGGGCGAAAGATTCGCCTTTCCCCAAATCACGCCTTTGGAACAAGGCGCCGGAACATCGAGGCCGATGGTGCCCACCGCGTCCGCCGGGACTTCAGCATTCGCGAGCAACTGAGACAACGCTTCTTTCAGCTGCCCAAAGGTCTTGGGAAACCCCCGATCCACATGGCTTCGCACCTCAACCAAATCTCCCACCTGCTCACCGCCACCGTCAACCAGCATGGCCTTGATCGTGGTCCCACCAATATCCAGACCCACTGCGTAACGATTTCCTTGTGTGCTCATAACCTTGCTGAAGAAGAGGCGTGAAAGGACCGGAAACCTCGAGGCAATTCAAGCGGGATTCTTCCCTGCCCTACTCACAACCACGCAACCTCTTTGCCTTTAAAAGCAACGCAACCTCTTTGCCTTTAAAAGCAATGTCCTTTTATTGGAAAGCGCTATGCGGAGATTCGTCGCTGAAATGATAAAAACCGTAAAAATGATTCTCGAATTATTGACTCTCTTATATTTATCAGATAAAAGAGACATCTTTGATAATTCGAATGACTTCCTCCCCCGAAGCTGCCAATCTCTTTCTGCGCGCTGTTGTCTGCATTCTGATTGGGATCTTCTTGTTTGGCGGTTATCAGGTCATTCGCACCGAGATGCGTGCGTCTGAAGGGCCGCTTCCTTTGTTCTATCGGTCCTATCTGAATGACGCGGAAGGGCGATCGTCAGAGGATCGGATTCGAGGGGGCACGGAGTTGTTGAGCCCCCTCCCGGCTTTTCAAACAAAGCTCGCGCCCCTGAAGTCGCCGCGCCGAGTTCGTGAAGATCGAGGCCGTGCGTCCGACGAGGATGGCACCCTGAGGCCGAAGCGGCGCGACACCAGGCGGCAGTGGTACAAGTTCCGGCAACGGCGATGGGTGACCCCGCCGCCTGCCCAGCAAGATCGAGGCGTGCCGAAGGAGCCGAAATTCAAGATGGCCGTGACGGAAGGCTGCGAGCCGGCGACGATTCAAGGAGTGGTCTGGAGTGATGAGAACAGCAACGGTATTCGCGATCCCGTGGAGCCCTTGGTTGAAGGCATTTCCGTTAAATTGTTAGTCGATACAGACGGGGATGCCAACATCGACAACTTGGTGACCTCGATGTTCACGGATGCCCAAGGCGGCTATGTGTTCACCGAGGTCGATCCTTGTCAGCCTAACTACACCATCCAGTTTGTTCCTGGTCCGTTCAGTACCTGGACCGTTCATGATGCAGGCGACGACGATACCATTGATTCGGATCCGCTGCCGACGCAGTTTGGCCTAACGCCTTTCTTTCAAATTGCCGCAGACACGAGTGTGACTGGCATTGATGCCGGATTGGTTCCGCGAAAACTCGACTACGACACCTGGCAAGCAAATGTGCCGGGAGCGGGTGACGACCCTTTCTCTAACAATGACCAAGACCTCTATGTGGATCTCATCGAATACGCGCTTTGCCTGGATCCAAACTCCGGGACGCCGGACATCGTGGGCGTTTCGTCAGATCGCGCGGGCTTCACGGTGACAAAAGATCCCTCCGGTTCCTTACAAGCACACTACACTCGGCCGGTGGGTGGAGCGGACGGTGTGACCTATGAACTTCAGCATAGCCACGATCGCGTCGCGTGGACGGCGGTGCCGGAGATCACGACGATCCGGGTGGAGTTGGGGCCGGCGGTAGAGCGCGTTACGTATCTCGATCTGGAGGAGGACGAGGCCGTCACGCGAAATGGCGGTTTCCTTCGCTTAGCTATTACGCTCACCGCCACGGGAGAAACCGCGTTCACCCCGGAGTATGGCTGGCAGGCGATGGCGATCACGCCCGGATTCCAAACATTTAGTCCCTCGTTTTTCGAACCCGAAGTCTACGCGGGTGGCTTCGCCGCATTGGGCAGTGATTCCTTGTTATTGTTAGGCGAAACGCCATTCGATTCTAGCACACTCGATCCTGATTTGCCTTACTTCGCGGAAATTGTGAGTGGATCGGGAAATGGCCGGCGGTATGTGATCGACCGGGCCGCATCCTCGGCAGATACCCTGGTGATCGATCTCGCCGCTCCGCCAAACACGCACGGGCAATTAACCGGTCTGTCAGACGGGCGTTTGGTGATTCGGCCGGCGAGCACCTTGCGCGGGATCTTCGATACCGAGACCTTTCACGGCAGCCTGAGTCCCGGTATGGCGGATCAATTGAGTTTCTTTGAATCCGACCGTTTCACGAGTTATTTCTTGTTAGACAATGGCGCCATCAAACAGTGGACGGGCGTTGCTGATACCAGTCTGGCCGATGCAGGAAATCGCGCCATTCTGCCAGGCGACGGCGTATTTGTCAGGCGCGAAGGCGCTACGGTGGAACTTTTGACCATCGGTATGGTGCGTCAAGCAAATTTAGCGTTACGGTTAGACGGTGAATTCAATCTTGTCGGTTTTGCGTGGTCGCTGGCCGCGAGTCCGCAGGCGCTGGGGTTGCTCGAGGCGGCGTTTCAGGGCGACACCAACCCAGCCATCGCCGATCAGATTCAGCGTTGGGAGGGCGATGGAAGTGTAGGAGCGTTAGGTTATGCTAGCGCTTTTCTCCTTGATGACGGATCCAGCCAACGGTTCTGGACGGATGTCGATGACTTGACGCTTGCGGATCTCAATCAGAGGTCTTTTCTCGCGCCCTCACGCGCTTGTTTTATCCGCCGAATGGGCGCACCCGTGGTGGCCACGATCCGTTTGCCGTAGAGGCCAGAACACACTGGTCAAGTGGCGGACTCTCAGTAAGATCGTCGCCGCTATGAAGTCTTTCTTGTTGATTCCCATCGCCGTTGGCCTGGTCGTAACGCCCTTGTTAGGAGAGCCGCGTGTGTATTCTGAGGGAAAGCGTCCGGATGACAAACGACTCGGCGATCTCAAAGATCTCAATGGCGATTTCACCTTCGAAGTGCCCAAGACCAAAGCCGCTTGGGAGGAACGAGCCGAGGAACTACGCAGGCGTTTGTTAGTGGCAAATGGTCTCTGGCCCTTGCCGGATCGCACGCCTCTGAATCCGGTGATCCATGGCAAAGTGGAGCGCGATGGCTTCACGGTCGAGAAAGTCTATTTCGAAAGCGTGCCCGGTTTCTTTGTGACTGGATTACTCTTTCGTCCGGAGAAGGCCGAGGAACCTTATCCTGGAGTGCTCTCGCCGCATGGTCACGGCGGCCGTTTGCAAGACCATGGCGAGAAAGGCATTCGCAAGTATTTGGTTACCGGTGCCGAAAGATTTGAAAACTCTGGCAGATTCCCTAAAGTAGCGCGTTGCGCACAATTGGCGCGCATGGGCTGCGCGACCTTTCTCTTTGATATGATTGGCTATGCGGACAATCAGCAACTCTCCTATGAGCTGGCGCATCGCTTCGCCGAACAACGTTCTGACTTCGATGCGCCCGACAAATGGGGACTCTACAGCACGCAGGCCGAACTCCGACTGCAAAGCATCATGGGGCTTCAAACATGGAACGCGATTCGAGCGTTAGATTTTCTGGAGAGCCTACCTGACGTAGACGCCAATCGTCTCGCGGTGACGGGCGGGAGCGGCGGCGGTACGCAAACGATCCTTCTATGCGCCCTCGACCCTCGGCCCGTGGCGGCCTTTCCCCAAGGCATGGTCTCGGTTTCCATGCAAGGAGGTTGCACTTGTGAAAATACCAGTCTGCTTCGCATTGGAACGGGGAATGTGGAATTAACCGCCCTCTTCGCCCCCAAACCACAAGCCATGACCGCCGCCAACGATTGGACCAAGGCCATGATGACTAACGGTTATCCTCAGCTACAGAAAGTCTACGGATTCTACGACGCCCAAGACAAAGTCTTCTGCAGTGATCTCACGCATTTCCCTCACAATTACAACTACGTCACGCGCGCGCAGATGTATACCTGGTTTAACAAACATCTTCAATTGGGATTGGAGGAACCAATCGTTGAAGAGGATTTCAAGATTCTTAGCGCCGAAGACCACGCCGTGTGGAACGCGGATCACCCGAAGCCGGAAGGTGGCGATGCGTATGAAGTGAAGTTGACCCGGCAACTTGATGACGCCTCCGCCAAGCAACTCGCTGCTCTCAAACCTAACAGTGCCGCGACCTTAAAAGAATACCGGGACGTGGTCGGCGGTGCATGGGAAGTGCTGATCGGCCGGTCCTTACCAGACAAAAACGATTTGGAGCAATTGCCGGGCGATCAAGTAGAACATGATGGCTATTTGGAAACGCGAGGCATTCTGAAACGGAAATCAGCAGGTGAAGAGTTTCCCGTCGCCGCCATGATTCCCACCGAGAACAACAACGAACATTTCGTTCTCTGGATGGATGGAGACGGCAAGCAAGGCCTTTATGGCGATGACGGAAAAGCTAAGCCACCAGTCGGCAAACTGCTGGCCGCTGGTTTTCCCGTCGTGAGTGCCGATCTCTTCATGCAAGGTGAGTTTGTTTCCCCCGGTTCTGGGAATGAAACCAGCCGCAATCGTGTGGTGGAGAACAAACGTGAATACGCCGGCTATACTTATGGCTACAATCACCCGCTCTTTGCACAGCGTGTTCATGACGTACTGACCTTAATCGGAGCCGTGGAGCAAGACGCGGAGGAAATCACGCTCGTCGGCGTAAACGGTGCCGGTCCGCTTGTGGCGGCAGCCGCCGCACTTGCTCACGAAGCCCTCGATCGCGTGGCGGTGGACACCAAGAGATTCCGGTTCACCCAACTCAAATCTTACCGCGATGCGGCGTTTCTCTCGGGCGCCGTCAAATATGGCGGCCTCGACGGCATGCTCAGTCTCGTCGCGCCCAAGCCACTTTGGTTAGGCAGTGAAGAGAGCATCTTGCCCATGATGGCTGCGACCTATCAAGCTGCCGAAGGCACACCCCAGATCCATCTCGCCGAAGACGCGTCGATAGAGAATCTATCACAATGGCTGATCACGACCACCGTGAAAAGTGAGGAAACTCCATGACACTCGCGCATCGGCGGGCGACCGAAGCCGATCTCATCGACCTCGCCGTTTGGAACCAACAACTGATTCAAGACGAAGGTCACACCAATCCGGCAACACTGGATCAACTGGTTGAGCGCTTACGTGTTTGGTTAGACGGCGATTATCAAGCAATTCTCTTTTCCCGCGATGAAAAACCATGCGCCTACGCGCTCTTTCGCGAAGATGTGGATGAGATGTATCTACGCCAATTCTTCGTCGCACGTGATCACCGCCGGCAAGGCGTAGGACGCCGAGCGATGGAATTGCTCGTTTGCGATGTATGGCCGAGTGAGAAAGGCGTTCTGGTGGACGTGCTCTCACACAACCATGCGGGCGCCGCCTTCTGGAAAGCGATAGGATTCACCGATTACTGCGTGACAATGAAACGCCCTCCATCATCAATTGGTTAGTCAAAGTTCCGATACGTTGGCGAGATGGTGTCACCTCCGCCGTCGAGACTTGAATCAGGGCACAGAAATGGCATTCTTGACCGATTGACACCGTATAACACACGCGAAACACTTTTACTCAAGATCAGGGATCACGACGACGCCGTGGCGTGGGGCCAATTTGTCGAACTCTACACCCCGTTGGTATTCACTTTCTGCCGCAAACGTGGACTCGCTGAGCACGATGCTTCGGATGTATCACAGGAGGTAATGCGAGCAATCTCACGTGCAATCGGCAACTTTGATTACGATCCGGAAACCGGTTCGTTCCGAAGCTGGTTCTACACGGTCGTGCGCAGCAAATTGAACAATCATTTTCGTAAACAGGCGCAACAACCAGTCGGCGGCGGGACCACGATGATGGAGATGGTCAACGAACAACCAAACTCTAACGAAGAACACGATTGGGAACTCGACTACAAGCGCCAGATGTTCGAGTGGGCCACTGCCAGAGTGCGTGAGATTTTCAATGAGCAAACCTGGACCGCGTTTTGGAGAACCGCCATCGATGGGGATAATCCGGCAACAGTGGGCACAGATTTAGGCATCGGCCGTGGAGCCGTTTATGCCGCTAAGGCACGCGTAATAAGAGCTTTGCGAGAACGTATTCAGTCTGTGGCTGGAGAATGGGACCTCAATGTCATCTGATTCAGAAGAATTCTGCCCGAATCCTGAGGTACTTGAGGCTTTTGCAAGTGGCCACTTGGAGGATGATGACGCTTCGGTCATCGTCAAACATTTAGACGAGTGTGATCGTTGTTGCCGAAAGGTGGAATCCATCTCTTCGGCAGAGTTTGGCGACGCCTTTGCCCCATCACAAAGTGGGAGTGCGCCTCAATCGAGATCCAGCGTCCTTCCTGATTTGTTAGACCAGCTTCGGGACCCGTCAGTTCCAAGCGATTTCACCAGCGAACAAGAACCGAACATGGTTGAAACGCTAGGCCACTATGAAGCGCTAGAAGAAGTGGCGCGTGGGGGAATGGGCATCGTCTTGAAAGCTTACGACCCTGAATTGCAACGGACGGTCGCGCTGAAGCTGCTCGCGCCCAGGTTCGCCGGGGATCCTGGATCCCGCGAGCGTTTCCTGAGCGAAGCCAGAGCAGGAGCCAAGCTCCAGCATGAGAATGTCATGCCCATCTATGCTGTCGATCAACAGGGATCCCATCCCTATCTGGTGATGCCCTTTGTTGAAGGCCCCAATCTTCAAGAACACTTGGATCGTCACGCGCCCCTGCCGTTCGAAGAAATCCTTCACATCGCCTACCAAACGAGCCAGGCATTAGAAGAAGCTCATGCTCATGGACTCATTCATCGGGACGTCAAGCCTGCTAACATCATGCTTATCAATCATGGTGAATCTAAGGATCGCAGCCGCGTGTGGCTAACGGACTTCGGACTAGCACATGCCGTTCATTCGCAGAATGGTGAGGGCGAAACCAATCTTGTTGCCGGTACGCCTGGCTTCATGGCTCCCGAGCAAACGCAAAGCGAAGCCATTTTTGACGAACGAGCCGATCTCTTTGCATTGGGTTGTGTGCTCTACGCCATGGCAACGGGTGGCCAATCTCCATTTCAGACCGGTTCCACCATGGCTACGTTAGATAGGGTGCGCACTCACACTCCTACGCGATTGGGCATTATCGCCAAAGATCTCCCCAAATGGTTCGACCGTCTTACCTCTCGATTGCTGGAGAAAGATCCTGACAGACGCCCTCAATCAGCGAAGGATGTTCGGCAGATTCTTGCGAATCATCTTCCAGAGAAACGAAAACTCTCCGTAGGGACAGCCATTCTATTCAGTTCGCTCACCGTAATGCTCGCCGCCGCTGTTTCCATCGTAATGCTTCGGAAGCAAGAGCCCACGATCGAGCAAGGCTTCTTAATTGATGGTCAATCTCAGATACACGATACTCTCGAGCAAGTGATTGATGCGGCGAACGCAGGCAACACGGTCATTGTTCGTAAACAAGGTGAACTGGAACTTGGCGAGCTTGTTATCCCAAATGGAAAAGCACTTACCATACGGGCTGCGAAAGGCTTCTCACCTGTATTCGTTGCAAAGCACTGGCGCACGACCGCGCTAGATGTCCAATCGCCACTTTGTTTGGAGGGGTTAGAGATTCGCCATCCCTTCGCTTTGGATCCAGTGCATGCGAAACCCATTTTAAAGTGTCAGGGTGTCCCCGTATTTCTGGCGAACTGCCGCTTCGTCCGCTCGACCAGGAATGTTCGTGCCAAAGTGCTCCGCAACAACGGGGGACCTCTCGTTGAGCTTATCAATTGCGAGTCTATCAACATCGCTAACTGCGAGTTTTTCACCATGATCGGGACGGACATCGCGCTGGAGGTTTCCGATCCTGGATCAACCTCGACTCTTCACCTTACTAACAATTTGATGGTCGGGCAGTTTGGTGTACACCTGAAAGCCATTCCCGGCAGCAGCCATCAATGGCGCCTGGATCAAAACACGATCGCTTGTGCCAACCCCCTTTTCGCGGCTTCTCGAGGCCGCAACTTTCTGCGGCTCGACATCGAACATAACCGCAACTTGTATGATTTCATGAATTGTTTTCTTGGTCTGAGACGATTGGAAGATTCACAGTCCATCATTCGCGGAGCCTTGGCCACCACCACTTTGACTGGAAAACACAACGATTTCAGGCGCACGAATCTATCGGGAGGCAAGCTTGCCAGGTTTGTTGAATTAACGACCCTGGAAGCGAGGGAAGCACACGCCAGCATTGAGTCTTTTGATCAATTAGTGCAGGGGTTCGGGCATACGGGCCGCGAAGTCAAGGAACCGATCTTGGATTGGCAGGAGATCGAAGCCTATCGTGCGGAGTTCTCATTGATGAAAGCTGAATTGTACGAACCTGCGGCGCCTCCGGGTGACCCAGACGACGCCGCAGGATTTGTGAGAGATCGGTTAGGACCCGGAGAAGGCTATCGGCATTGGACGGAGACGGAAGACTACGAGAAATGGTGTGACCTCGTTGTTCAAGCCATGCGTTAGAGTTCGCTTAGCGAAGACCGTTCCATCACCTCGCTCCTTCTCCTACTTGGCGAGGCCGGCCTCTTCCTCGACGAAGTTTATCAACCAAACGGTGAGATCTTCTGAAGATTCATCATCCTCCCTGGAAGAGCCTTCCTCAGTTCCATCATTGCTGGAGGATCCATTGGCATAAGCAATGAAACCGTCATCGTATTTGATCGCCAGCACAGGATCAGGACTCTCGCTGTCGAGCAATACCGGAGTGACAACCCGATCGACAGCGCCATCACGGTTCACCGATAGGCAAATCGCAAATGGTGCTACCGGCGAGTCGGCGGCAATGACTGGTTCAATGGTCACGTAAGGCATGGGATTGCCGTCGGCATCTTCGTTCAAAGAGATGCGTAGGGCAGCGAAGCGCAATCCCGTGCGGCCGTAGGTCTCCAAGAAAGCAAGCTGCCCGTCGACCATTTCAAAGCCCTCGTCGGCGTCGCCACTAAGAGGGATCAAGATGCGATGCTCCTTGCAAGGGCTCCCAGGAACTGGGGTCAATGTCATCATGGTGTTAGTGTTCATGGCGTCCCTCACATGCCAGTCTTCAATTAGGTCCAATGGATTGCCGCCAAAGGTGAGCTCATTGGATTCACCGCCCTCACCGCCACTCCCTTCGCCCTCTTCACCGCCTCCCTCTTCACCATCGTCACCTCCCTCATTGCGCCCGCCTCCGCCTTCGTAGCCGCCTACCCAGAGAATGAACTGAGCAAAGCGAACCGCGGGATCCATGCCGTCGTAGTTCCAAATGGCCTCATTAATCTTGCTCTGACCCTCGAGGATATAGAGCCGGTTGTCCATAAGTTGGTCATCGGTTGGACCCGCGAGAAGTGAATTTGCGAATGCTAGAGTCACACCCATAGCGATCGTCGTTACGATTCGTTTCGACGAATCAATACAGGTTCCAGTGATGGGGCTTTTTCTTATAATGTTCATGGTGTCTAGGAGTTGATGTTAATACTTAATGTTAGTTTGATTTGGAGAGTTAGGCGTGCAGCCGCTCTTCATGCAGGGGGATACCGGCGCCGAAACGCGATTCGACGCGAAATCTGAAAAGAGTTCTCATTTGCCGGAAATCCTCCCGGGATGGCCCCGCGCTACGCTACCGTTTCTTTAAAAAAAGAGGATTCTCGCGTCGAATCTCCAAGACGGGCCGGTATCCCCTGACATGAAAACACCATCCTTTACTCCATTCATCGTCAGCTTCATCACCGTGCTGGGCACCACCCTCACAACACAATCCAAGCCTATTGAACTTCACATCGCGCCCAGCACGACGAATCCCAACATTCGCGAGATCGACAACTCGGCCCATCTCGCCTTGCTCGATCTCGATGCCAAGGCCCGAAATCAACTTGTTGTCTTTCTCCCGGGCACAGATCTCAAACCTTCGGGGTCCATGGACTTTCTGCGTACCGCAGCGGCAATGGGCTTCCACACCATCGGCCTCGCATATGAAAACGAGGGAACCGTTGGCGATGCGTGTGCTGACCAAGACGATCCTGAATGTTCGAGAGCCGTTCGCATCGAGATCATCGAAGGAATTGATACGACGACCGTAGAGAGCATTGATAAGGCCAATTCCATTGCCGGGAGACTAACTAGTTTATTAAGCTATCTTCAGCGAAACGCCCCCGAGTTCGGTTGGGATCAATATGTGGACGAAGCCGGCAATCCCAGATGGGACAAGACGGTTATCTCAGGTTTTTCACAAGGTGCAGGTCATGCAGCCATGATCGCCAAGACACGGGTCGTCACACGCTGTCTCATGTTCTCAGGCGGCGACTGGGATAAAGAAGCCCTATCACCATCTTCTTGGACTTATGAACCTGGTAAAACACCGCCCTCACATTGGTATGATTTCACCCACTTGCGTGATTTGGGGCCACGCTTGATCAAGAAATGGGAGGCCTACGGCTTAACCGATTTGGGCGAGATCGTCTTTGTCGAAGAAGCTGGAGGTAGCCCTTTCGGTTACTCGCACACCTTAACTTCAGATCTGCCGACTGGAGGCCCCGACCATAACAATTATCACAAAGCGGTGGTCGTAGATAGGATGACGCCGCGCACCGACGAAGGCGCACCCTTGTACAAGCCCGTTTGGGAATATATGCTATCCGGTCCTGAGAAACTCGATCCCCTACCCAATCTTGAAGTCAGAATGGTTTCTTCTGAGAAAATTGAACTCTCCTGGACAGGATCAGGATTCATGTTAGAGCAATCAAGCTTCTTGGCTCCGGTAACGTGGCACTCAATTGACACTGCGCTTGTCGCGGCCGAGGACGATCGCTCTGTGGTGGTTCTACCCAGGGTATTCCCACGGCAGTTCTTTCGCCTAAGCGATCGCCGAGCGGAACAGTCGCTCGTCTCACGCTAAGAACAGTCATGAATGAGCTGCCCGTACACGGACACCGTTGTCGCATAGACGCACGCGCGACCCGTCCCCGCAACAGAGCTGTGATTGGAATTACAGACTGTCTATCAACGAGTTAACCACTGAGGAAAAGGATTGGCACGAACGCTGCCTCAGTTTTTAAGGGATGACTGAACTCCGCCACTGCCTTCGCCGCCTACGTCAGGCGCCCTTGTTTACTTCCGTCGCCGTCCTCACCCTTGCGATCGGTATCGGAGCCAACACGATGGTGCTCAGTTGGGTTGAGACCGTGCTTTGGAATGCGATTCCCGGAGCGGAAGAACCGCGTCGTCTCGTCACGGTGGTGCAGAAGCACGGTGGCCACGTGAATGGGACCATGTCCTACAAGAACATTCGGGACTTCACAGAGAACGCCCAGGATCTTTTCAGCGCCGTGACGGCGACCGACATGGCTGCGGTGAATGTGAGGGTCGGCGAGGCCTTCGAGTGGGCTTGGGCACAAACCGTCCTAACAAGCTACTTCGAGGTAATGCATGTCGCGCCTGCCTTGGGCACCCTGGATTTCCCAGGAGAAGACGAGGCCTCAGGAAGCAGTCCTTACGTAGTGATCAGTCATCGCTACTGGCAGAGGCGGTTCAACGGAAATCCTAACCTCATCGGCAAAGAGATTGAAATCAACGGTCAAGCCATGACTGTGCGAGGGGTCACGTCCAAACCCTTTCGCGGCTCCGTGGGCGGGCTCACGTTTGATGTTTGGGTTCCTCTTGCCATGCAGAAACAGTTAGGCATCTCGT
This sequence comes from Verrucomicrobiales bacterium, assembly GCA_965224685.1. Lineage (GTDB taxonomy): Bacteria > Verrucomicrobiota > Verrucomicrobiia > Verrucomicrobiales > DEV007 > CBDDAB01. The sequence continues at coordinate 1,336,873 of CBDDAB010000016.1, forward strand.
CAGACATCAGCACTCAATCTCGTGGGAATTCCACCTATGACTGTCTGGCAAGATTGAAACCCAGCGTTTCTGCGAAGACCATCCAACCGCGTCTGGCGGCGCTGGGTCAGCAGTTCGGTAAGGACTTCGATCACGTCCCGGCCGACATGGAATTCGGCACGGTGCCCATGTGGAAAGCGCCCAACGGCGGTCAGGAAGTGCTCTTGCCATTGTTGCGTGTGTTAGTGATAATCGGTGGTGTCGTGCTACTAATCGTCGTGGCCAATGTGAGTGGCCTCGTCCTGGCACGCGCCACGGTGCGCCAACGGGAAATGAGCATTCGATTGGCCATGGGGGCGGCTCGTTGGCAAGTGATGAAACAGGTTTTGTTAGAATGCGTGGTGTTAGCCCTGGCCGGCGGCGCACTGGCCGTCCTCGTGAGTCGCTTCGGTGTGAGTCAGTTCGCGCGTTTTCTCCCGCAGAGCACGCTCCCAACGGGATATGATTTCAATCTTAGCTGGGGCATCTTGGGCCTGTCGCTATTCATTGCTTTCGCCACGGGTCTTCTCTTCGGTCTCTTGCCGGCCTGGCAGGTCTCGCGCACTTCCATGAATCAGGTCATCAATGAGACGGGGCGTGGAACCGAGGGGCGCTCTCGAAAACTTTGGTTGAGGCGTGCGTTAGTCTCGATGCAAGTGGCCTTCGCCTTCGTCCTCGTGGCCTGCGCAGCACTTTGTCTGCAGAGTGTTTCGCGTTCTCATCAAGTGGATCTCGGTTTTGATCCTGAGAAGCTCTGGGTCGCCAGCTTTCACTTGGAAGGTCTCTCGCTATCCGATCAGGAAAAGGCCGCCTACTATAAACGATTGGAGGAAAAGTTAGGATCTCTCGCTGGTGTGGAAAGCGTGGGCCTGGCCTCTGACCTCCCCTTGGGTTTCGACGGTTTCAGTGGGAGCAGTTTTTCACTGCCTGGTGTGGATGATAGTGAAGAGAATCAATACCGCTGGTTCAGCTATGTCATGCCCGTCAATGACGCTTATTTCAAAGCCATGCGCATTCCTATTCTTGCGGGGCGGGTCTTTGATGGCCGGGACCAGCAGGATTCCGTCCCTACGGTCGTGATCAACCAGGCCCTGGCCAAGCGGCACTTTGACGACGTGGATCCATTAGGTAAGACCATCGAAATCTGGGGCCGGCAGGCCACCATCGTCGGAGTGGTGGCTAGCGGCAAATACCGCGCTCTTAACGAACGACTGTCTAACTTCGTCTACTTCCCACAATCACAAATGCTCCGGGACAACCGCATCGCCATCCTGCGAACCGCGGAAAATCCTCACATTATCGCCACTGCCGTGGAACGAGCCGCCCTTGAGATCAATCCCGAGGTCAATGTGTTGCATGCTATGACCATGAAGGATTCCATCCAACCCGCGTTCCTCTTACAGAATATCGCCTCGACCTTCCTCACAGGCCTCGGTATCGTCGCGCTTCTGTTAGCCGCTTTGGGCATTTACGGCATCACGGCTTTCAATGTAAACCGGCGGCTACGTGAAATCGGTATTCGGTTAGCGCTCGGCGCCCTTCCAGGTACGATTCGTTCCCAGATCTTGAAACAAGGCGTTAAGCTGGCCGGTGCCGGTTTACTCGTCGGCGTGGCCTTGTCAATCGGCGTAACTGGATTGCTAAGCAGCTTCCTCATCGGTGTGCAACCTCGCGATCCAGTCGTTTTCACCAGCGTAGCCGCCATGCTCCTGGGAATGGCGCTCTTGGCCTGCTATTTTCCGGCCCGACGGGCGACCCGCGTCGAACCGGTAGAAGCCTTGCGTTGTGATTAGTTAGTCTGTCTTTCTTAGCCTGGCTGACATTGATCTTGGCCGCTATTCAGCGCCGGCCACCGGGATCTTCTCCAGCGGGAGCCGGGTCTTCATCACTGATAACGCTTCCCGCGTCCGCCTGATGCCATCTCTTCCGCCAAGGCAGTCGTTGAACTCCCGCGCGACCGTGTGCATGTCCAACTGGGTTGATATGGCGAGGCCGGCCTTCTCGATCCGCTCCCTGAACTGGCCCGCCCCGTCTAGGATCATCCCCATCGAGCGAGGCCCGTGTTTGAACCTGCTGACCTGGAGCATCGCGCTAATGACGTCGGTGTCCACCTTGGCGTTCCGATCGGGATCGACGAGGTTTCTCTCCTCAATCATGGACCTGAGTACGACGGCACGCCGGATGATCGGAACCTGCCTCCACAGGTTCTTGTCCTCCTCTTCGCCCTCGCCCGCGGTCTTCGCGAACTCGCCATGGTTCACACCGGCGATGTTGATATGGCCATTGAGCCGGCTGCTAAAGTCGGGGTGCTTAAACAGCCCCAAGGCGCGCTGGACGGCGACCTCGACCGGTCCGGGCGCGTCGCCGTCGATCTTCTTGATAAGCTCGTCCGTGTAGCAAAGCCCCTCCTCAAACTCGGAAAACGTCGCCGCCGTCCCTCCGGCGAATACGAAGATCGCCCTCCCCAGGTTCAGCGCCCCGCCGCGGTAACGGAATCTCCCATCCTCCATAGGCTCTAGGAAGTAACGGAGCCAACCCAAGGTGTCGGCGCCGAACCGCGTGTCGAACTCGTCAAAGAACACCAACGGTATCTTTCCCACCGAGTTCACATCACTCACTTCTAGGAGGGCGGTGTCCAAGTCTTCCTTATTGCGGAACTGCGCTACATTGAAGCCCATCGACGTCACGGCAGCCCCGGCAATACTGCGAACGATCTGCTTCACCCCGAACGACTTCCCACCCCCAGGCGCCCCGAACACGGCGATCGAGAGTGGACGGGTTTCCGAGGAACTCAGGTAGTCTTTGATTCGGTTTCGAACGGGCTGGTAGCGCTCGATGTCCTCGCGCCCGACCAGGGTTAGGCCCCCGAATGTGGCGACGGGCGCTGACCACGAAGAGCCTTCATGATTGAGGACTCTCTTGATCCCGTAACGCACGATCGCAATCCCCATCGCCAGCCTTTCGACGTCTGCCAATTCGTCCCCCTCGTAGTCCTCAAGCCCCGCCGTGGTGGGCTGTGACCCCACCGTGGTGTCGAGCAGGTTCACGGATACCTGGGCCGCGCCGCGCTCCCACTGATCGCTGGTGAGGATCTTTGGAGCCACCGCGATGTAGGGGAAATTTCGCTCCGTCGAGTAAGGCACCCTATCATCCTTGTCAAACACCTCAGGGTGGACCCACGACTTTTGCCGCATCGTCTTGAGGTCGATATTCGTCTTCCCTAAGCCGCGCGCATACATCCTCTGGCAGCTTGGGATGGCCTCCGCCAGGGCCTCCCCAATCGTCTTTTTCGAGAGGCTCGTTGGCTTTCCGGTGGTGACTTCGGCGATCGCGCCACGCACGATGTTGGCCACAAAGATACTCTTGCACCCGACGAGCGATCCCTGGCTCTCCTGATCTCTGAAGACCCCGCCTTTGGCGAACGGGTCGTAGTAGAAATCGATGCACGTCTTGTCGCTGCCGTCGTGGTAGCAGTGGATGGCCCCGGTCACGCCGAGGCGGATTATGAAATGGTCGAACTCCGCGAGTTTGTTGAGCACGAGGTGCGAACCGGCTGCCAGCACTCTACCGAAGTCTTCAAGGGTGCGGTCCCACGAGACGCGCCGGGAAATCGCCGCGCCGCTCTCGCGCAGTAGGTCCATGCTCACCACCACCGCCGTTCGCTCCTTCCGATCGTAAAGGCGCTCCCAAAGGTCGTCCGTGAAGCCGCCTTTGGTCTCGTCGAAGTTGGGAAGCCGCCGGGCCAGGAGCACAATGGTGTACGGTTTCGTCGCCGCGAGACACATCTCCCTCTCCCGCGCGCGCGCGATCCGATCCCTGAAAGCGAGGTCAGCGTCGTTTAGCACCAGGAGATTCGGGACTTCGTTATCGAGAGGCTCAGCGGTCTTGCGATCCAAGTAGAGCAGGCGCACTTCTGGCGAGTGCCCCTTGAGGTAGCTGTAGGCCCTCAGCTTTCTCAGCCGGAAAACGTCCCGGTCGTTGGAGTCCATGTCCCCAGGGAACTTAGAAAGGTCCCACACAGAGTGGATGATCCCAGGGAGGTTGCGGAAGCGAAAGCCGGAACGGTTGTTGTAGGATCGGACCTTCGCCTCAATGTTCCCCGGCCGCGTCGAGTCGCAATAGTCGATCACCTTGCCCACTTTCTCCGATCTTACTTCAACGGGTGGGATCCGCTCCCAGAATGCCCACGTCTTTAGAAGAACGCCGGAGCCCGTGGCGCTCCCAGATACTCCCCGCCCCTTCAGACACAGCCCTGCGACACTCCAGGAGCGGAGGGCGAGACGTTGTTCCACTCCGGATCCGTCGCTAATCGCCAGGCTTGACTCGTGCTGGTTGTGGGGGCTGAGCGCGAAGGATCCATACTCAATCTGGAGCTCTTTGCGGTGTCCCGCCTCCGGACCGCGCTGCCTCGATTCGGAATACACCTCGCGTAGCGTCTCACCGGACATCCCGGACGGCCCGAGCGTGTGCTTTCCGATTCCTGCGTAACTAATCCGGCAGCAACGGTCACCCACTGCCGGGTGTTTGCCCGCGCCCGGCGCCTCGATCTCCACCTGCTCGATCGAGGTGACCTCTTTGAAATCCACTTCCAAATCGATTGGCTCGGTGATGCCCGCCTCCCGAAACTTCCGCACCTCTTCCTCGAAAGTCGTGCTTTCGATCCCGACGACGTATCCTGTCCGGTCGAATTTCACCCGAAGGGAGACTCCAGCCTTGCGCACGGTCAGCCTCCTGTTCGTCCCAATGATAGTGAGCTGGGTGTAGATGTTGTCCGGGGCCTTGACCGCGATCTCCCATCTTCCCTTTCTCAGACGGAGAGGCACCACGAAACCACACTCCAGCAGGATTCGCCCATCCTCGCCGACCTCAGGTGAGGTCGCCCTCATGGCAGCTCTGATCGCGTTCGCCAGGAACCAGGCTCCACCGTGTACCGGCAGCATGTCTACGCCTTCGGTGTTCCAGTTGTCCATCGGATCGGTCGGAGCGTAGTCCCTGACGTCCTCTTGATAGGGCGGTTCTTCGGTCAGGAGCCAGTCGATACTCACGTCCCCTCTAACATGTATGATGGGCTTCTTCCCTTTCTTGGACGCAGGGGATGCCGTCGTCTTACTGGTGCTCGTCTTCGGTTTGCCGCTCCCTTTTCTTGGCGCTCGTTTTGTGCTCATTTAGTCCTCCTCCTTTGGTGTCAAACGAGCCGCAATGTCCTATGGATGTGGCGGCTTGGCGGCAAGCCAAATCGGTGTGTCTTGGCGCTTCTTTCTTGCATTGAATTGAATCAACAACGGAAGTCGTTAGGGGCCGGCTCATCATCCAACGCCCATCCTTCTGGTCACGAATTTCCAATTTCGAATTGCTTGGTGACTCCCCGATGGTATATGGCTGATGTAGAAACCGATTGGCATTGAGTTAGTGAAGTTCTTAACTCGTTGATAATCAGAAGCCGGTGTGGCGGAATTGGTAGACGCGACGGATTCAAAATCCGTTGAGGGCGACCTCGTGTGGGTTCGAGTCCCACCGCCGGTATTTTTCCTGGGAGCGAAGTTGAATCTTATTCAAGATCTTTGCTAGACTCCACGCCATGACGAACTCACTCAAACAGACGCGCGCGCATTCCCACTACGCGATGGCACGCGTGCTCCTGGATATCCTCACGGTGTTAGGGATTCTAGCAACGCTTGGGTTCAAACTGTTTGCCGCCAGTCAATTAGTCGAAATGGGTTCCCAGGAAGTGGCTTCCGTGGTGATCTTGATGGCAGGGCTGCAAATCCTGGCAATCCTCGTTGGGCGATATGTGATCCACGCGGTTTGGGATATCGCCGATGCGACTGTGGATCGGAGGCGTGATCTCGGAGCGAGGCAGAGCGATGATAGTTGATTATGGTTAGGACCTTCAATCAAACCACCGGTCATCCAACCCGCTCGCTCACTTTGTGACCGCTTTCTTATAACGATCAATCCCTTGCGCGATGGCTTTCGCGATCTTCTTGCGATGTGCCGAACTCGCGACCAATCGGGCCTCGCGTGGGTTGGAAAGGAAACCTCCTTCAAAGAGCACCCCGGGGATTCGCAGCCCGGTGAGGACGGTCCACCGCGCGCGTTTGATGCCGCGATCGATGGTGCGAATGTTATGCATGGCCGCCGCGTGGATGGCCGTTGAGAGCGCGATGTTCTCGGAGTCGTTTTCATTGCCATCGAAATTCACGTAATCGGAACGGCGGCGGCCGGTGTAGGTAGAAGAGGAACCATGCGGGGACAGGGCGAAGGTTTCGATGCCGTAGGCGCGCGACTGACCCGAGTTGTAGTGCAAACTAACAAAGATCGCATTCTTGTAGCGATTGGCGAATTTCACGCGATCACCCAAGGTGATGTAGCGGTCAGTCGTGCGGGTCATGACGACCCGATAGCCGCGTTTTTCGAGTTCCTTCTTGAGATGCTTGGCGGTGTCGAGCGCGAAGTAAGACTCTTTACCCAAAGTACAATAGGCGCCGGAATCGTGACCGCCATGGCCGGGGTCAAGTACGACCGTCTTGATGCCGCCAGGACGTTTGATGTAGCTGGGCCGCAGAACGGGATCGATCAACTTACAAAGATCCAACCGGGAAATCAGAATGTGCCCCTGATGGCGGATCATGGGGAAGCTCATGATGAATTTGATCTTGTTGATATCCAGCGTCTGTGAACCGATGCGCCCACGCATGCTGAGCTTGTTGTCGTGGAAACGGATGACGTTTCCGTCCTGGGTCATTTTATCGAAGCTGTAAAAGCCGACGATGCTCTTGGCGGTGATGTAGTCGCGGCCGTGGGCCTTCACCACTTGCCACTTGTATTTACTGGCTTGGGCAAAGGCACAGGGAACGAGGCTCATCAGGAAGATGAGAAACGCGACGCAGGTGTGGAGACGTATTGGAGTTGAGGGAAGAGAAACCATGACTGTCAAAGTTACTCTGGCACGCGAGAGTAATCTGGAATGCTAATGGGTGCAATGTCTAGAGGAATTAGGTTTTGCAAAGTATAAGGCGGTCAAGATAGTAGCGCCGCCATGTCCGAAGAGATTGCGAAGGTCTATCAACCCACTGAGGTGGAGGCGAAATGGTACCAGCGGTGGCTCGATGCCGGCTGTTTCCACGCCGATGAGAAATCGACGAAACCGCCCTATTCGATCGTGATTCCGCCACCCAACGTGACCGGCGTCTTGCATTTGGGGCATGTGTTAAACAACACCATTCAGGATGTGTTGGCACGTCGTGCGCGGATGAAAGGCCATGAAGTGCTATGGCTTCCGGGAACCGATCACGCGGGAATCGCCACGCAATCGGTGGTGGAAAAGACTTTGCGCAAGGAAGGCACCAACCGTCGAGAGCTGGGGCGAGAGAAATTCCTCGAACGCGTGCGGGAATGGAAGGACGAGCACGGCGGCATCATCATCAAACAGCTGAAGCGCCTGGGCTGTTCCTGCGACTGGGATCGCGAGCGCTACACCCAGGATGACGATTATGTGGAATGGGTGCTCAAGGTCTTCGTGGAGCTTTATAATAAAGGTTTGATCTACCGCGGAAAACGCATGGTTAATTGGTGCCCTGCTAGTCAAACCGCGCTTTCCGATGAGGAAGTGATCAAGAAGAAATCGAACGGTTTCCTCTACTACATGCGCTATGAGATCGTAGAGTCTCCAGGCGAGTATTTGGAAATCGCCACCACACGTCCAGAGACGCTTATGGGAGACACCGCCGTGGCGGTGAGTCCGAAGGATCCGCGCTATCAAAAGTATTTGGGCAAGCATTGCCGTCGGCCGTTTCCCGAAGCGGAGATACCCATCATCGCGGATGAACACATCGATCCGGAGTTTGGAACCGGCGTTTTGAAAGTCACGCCGGCCCATGATCGCGCCGACTTCGAGATTGGCGAGCGGCATGGTTTGGAGGTCATCGACGTGTTGAATCCTGACGGAACGCTCAACGCGTTCGCTGGAGACGACTTTGTGGGGATGGATCGCATGAAGGCCCGAGAAGTCGCGGCAGACAAACTTGAAGCCATGGGCTTGCTCATCAAACGCGAGCCTTATGAAAACGAGGTGGGCTACAGTGAGAGGGCCGATGTGCCGATCGAGCCGCGTCTAAGTTTGCAGTGGTTCTTGCGGTATCCCAGTGTGCCAGAAGCAACAAAGGCTGTGTTAGAGGGCGACATCACCTTCCGGCCCGCCCGTTGGGTGAAGACCTACGGACACTGGATGGAGAACATCCAAGACTGGTGCATTAGCCGCCAGCTTTGGTGGGGTCATCGCATTCCCGTGTGGTATCCCAAGGATCAACTGGAGGCCATTCAGTCCGGTGAGTTAGCGGAGGAAGAAGTTCGTAAACTCATCCATGTCGATAGAAAGCCTCCCGAAGATCCGGAGAATTGGGTCCAGGACGAAGACGTCATGGATACTTGGTTTAGTTCCTGGCTTTGGCCGTTTGCCACGATGGACGAAGACGCACGCAGTAAATTCTTCCCAACGGCAGATCTCGTTACCGGGCCTGACATTATCTTCTTCTGGGTCGCTCGAATGATCATGGCCAGCTATACCTTCCAGGACGAATTACCATTTCGGAATGTGTTCTTAACAAGTCTCATTCGCGACGCTAAGGGACGCAAACTATCCAAGGCACTGGGCAACTCTCCAAACTGCCTTGAGTTGTTAGATGATTACGGCGCGGATGGCGTGCGTTTCGGCCTCCTACGGATTGCTCCGACAGGTGCAGATATCCGCTACGATCCGGACCGCATGAAAGAAGGGCGCAACTTCGCCACCAAGCTTTGGAACGCCGTGCGGTTCCGGCAGATGCAAGCGCCGGTGGCAGACGATGTGGCACCAGCTGCCCCTTCTATCTACGCAATCGATATCCTCGCGAAGCTTGCCACGCTTGAAGAGAACTTGGAGCAGGCCTATCAAAACTACCGCTTCAACGACATTGCCAACTTGCTCTACGAATTCTTCTGGAGCCAGTTCTGCGATTGGTATCTGGAATCCGTGAAAAACGATCTGGCTGAAAGCTCGGACCCGGCAACGCGCGCCATGACCTTGCAAACTCTGGATGCCGTTTTCCATCGGTTCCTTATCTTGCTGCATCCGTTCATGCCACACTTAACGGAAGAGCTAAGCGAGCGCCTTGGATTCACAAAGGAAGACGAGTTTGTCATGCGGAAATCCCTTCCTGAGGTGTCGCCAGTGGCTAATGTTAGTGAAGAAGTAATCGCTGAAGCCCAAGATCACGCAAGCGCAATCTATGAAGCCACCGGCCGCGCACGCAATCTCAAAGCCGCTTACGGCCTAGGTGCTAACAAGAACGTCAAGCTCACCGTGAAACCGAATGGCGATTGGGTGAATGCGGAAACCCGCACCCTTCAATTGCTCATCGGTGCCGAAGCCATCGACGTGCAGCCCAACTACGAACCAGGCAAAGGCGTTCCCGCTGCCATCACGCCCATCGGCGAGATCTACATGCCGCTCGAAGGGCTCATTGATGTGGAAGAGGAATCCAAGCGCTTACTGAAGGAACTCACCAAGATCGAAACCGAATTGGAAAAGGCAGACAAGAAGCTAAGCAATCCCAACTTTGTGGAACGCGCCAAACCGGAGATCGTGGAAGAACACCGCCAACGCCGCGCCGACTGGCAAACGAAGCGCGATCAATTGGCAGAGATGTTAGATAATTTGGTGAGCTAGCCGCAGTCCTCCCGAAGATTCTATGGCACTCCCCGAGTGGAGAATATACCCTCCTCATCATGGAAAAAGCCGCGATCACGGAGCTGCTAGCAACCAATGAGCCTTTTACGATCGTGACCGCCTCTGGTCAGAAATACGAGGTTTCGCATCCAGATTTCGTCTCCGTAGCGCCTGGTGAAGGAACCATCGTGATCGTTTACGGCCCGGATGGGATCGGGTTCTGTATCCTGGATCTATCCACTATCAGTGACATCCAGTTTGAAACGGTCGGCTCTCAGAAATAGTCGGCGCGAGAGTTCTGACCGAACGTTCTTGGCCTAGCAAGTGGGCTACCACCTTCTAAACACAAACCGCCAGAACAACATCAAGTAGGCGGCGAGCAGAAGCCAGAAACTGGCGCCGCCCACCAACGGAACCGGCAACAGCTCGAAAGCGAGACCAATGCCCGCCAGGATGAGCGAAGTGCGGACGGAGATCTTGCCGCGCGAAGTTGATTTGACGATCTCCTTGGCCATGGCAATGATTTGTTAGTGTTCGCGGCAGAACTTCTCGAACCGGTCGAGGCCTTCTTTGATCACGTCGAGCCCCGTGGCGTAACTAAAACGGACCGTGTTATCCGCTCCAAAGGCCACACCTGGAACCACCGCGACTTGATACCGGCTAAGCAGTTTCTCGGCGAAATTAAGTGATGTGAGGCCCATTTGACCAATGTTAGCCAACATGTAGAAAGCTCCAAAAGGTTCGACCACCGAAATGTTACTAATCTTCTGCAAGCGGCCCAACATGTAGGAGCGGCGGATGTCATACTCCTCCACCATGTCTTGAATGATCTGCGCGTTGCCGTGCACCGCGGCGATGGCTCCGTGTTGGGCGAAGGATGTCGCATTAGAAGTGGAGTGGCTCTGCAGCGTATCGATCGCCTTGGCGATCTCTGCCGGCGCGGCGGTGTAGCCGAGCCGCCAGCCGGTCATGCTGTAGGCTTTGCTGAATCCACCAACCGTGATGGTGAGATTCCGCACCTCTTCGTCAATGGAGCCGATACTGAAATGTTTGGTGTCTTCGTAGACGAGCTTTTCGTAAATCTCATCTGACAGAATGAGAATATCTTCACCCGCCGCGACCTCGGCCAGTGCGCGAAGCTCCTGTTCCGAGTAAACGGCTCCCGTTGGATTGTTAGGGCTGTTGAGAATGATGAGCTTGGTCTTGGGAGACATCGCATTCTCAAACTCCTCCGCCGTGATCTTCCAGCCATTCTCCTCCTTCGTCTCGATGATGACGGGTTCCGCTCCGATCATCCGCACCATCTCCGGATAGCTCGTCCAGTAGGGAGCGGGGATGATCACCTCATCGCCGGGATCGCAGGTGGCATAGAGCGCGTTGAAGCAAGAATGCTTGGCCCCACAATTGATGCTTACCTGGACGGGGCTGTATTCGAGATTGTTCTCCACAAAGAGTTTCTCCGACACAGCCTCGCGCAATTTCAAAAGGCCGGAACTCGGCGTGTATTTGGTGTGGCCCTCATTCAACGCTTCGATGGCGGCGGCCTTGATATAGTCGGGCGTGTCCGAATCCGGTTCGCCGGCTCCGAAACTACAAACATCTTTCCCTTCCTCTCTCATCGCCTTCGCTTGACTCGTGATGGCGAGAGTCATGGAAGGGTTCAAACTTGCGATCCGTGATGATACAAAATCCATGGCTCAGATGGTGCCTTACAGCACATTCATGAATTTGGAAAGCAAGCGTTTTCTGGGAAGGATTGCCCCGTTAGGAAACTTCTTTTCCACAAGAACCAGACCTCCTCATACTGAACAAAGCCTATCCATGATGAAGATCGCCCTAACGCTCACCACGCTTCTCTCCATCAACTTGACCTACGGCGATTGGCCACAGTTTCTTGGGCCGCAGCGAAACGGGTGCAGCCAGGAAAAGATTCCCTTGCTCGACGCCCTGCCCAACGAGGATCTGCGGCGGCTGTGGTCGGTGAAAGCGGGGGCTGGTTTCGCTAGTCCGGTCATCGGCGGCAAACGCTGTCTGATCTTTCACCGGGTGGAGAACGCTGTGCGGTTGGACTGTCTTGACGCCGCGACTGGAGAACCCGAGTGGCATTTCGAGTACCCGGCCACCTACGTTGATCAATTCGGATTTCAACCCGGCCCGCGATCCACACCGGCCATCGCGGATGGCCGAGTCTTTCTCCATGGAGCCGAGGGCAAGCTCCATGCACTTGACCTGGACACGGGAAAAGTGCTGTGGAAACACGATCTTGCCAAAGTGTATGGATCACCGAGTGGCTTCTTCGGCCGATCCAGTTCGCCGCTTGTTCAGGGAAAGGCCGTCATGTTAGACATTGGCGGTCGGCACGAGGGCAAACCCGCTAATCTCGTCGCGTTCAACGCCCAAACGGGCGAGTTGCTCTGGCAGGCAGGTGATGGCGAGGCGGATTACGCCTCGGGGAATCTGCTAGAGGGTGATCTCCAGCATGTGGCGGTCTTTTTCACGCGAGCGGGTTTCACCGGTGTCGACACCCGGACGGGCAAGGTGCTCTTCCAGGAACCCTTTCGATCTGAAATCCACAGCTCGGTCAATGCCGCCAGCCCCGTCATGCATGGCAACGCCTTCTTTCTCTCTTCCTGCTACGACGTCGGCGCGGGTGTGTGGCAGGTCGGCAACGACGGCCAACTAACGAACCTCTACAAACGTCAAGGGGTGCTGGACTGTCACTTTGCCACGCCGGTGTTCCACGAGGATCATCTCTACGGATTCCACGGCCGTCAGGAACGGGGCCAGGAGTTGCGATGCGTGAAATGGGCCACGGGTGACGTGCAATGGCGATCGGATACCATGGCCGCCGGGACCGTGTCGTTTGCGGATGGCAAACTCCTCATCGTCACCGAGAAAGGTGAACTCATCGTGGCTGAGGCGAGTTCCAAAGCCTTCAAAATCCTCTTCCGCACCCAAGTTTCCGGATTCGAAACCCGCGCTTATCCCGCACTCGCCAACGGCATCCTGTACGTGCGCGACAAACAAAGACTCCACGCCCTCGATCTACGGCAAATCAAGTAAGCCGGCCCATTGAGATTGAAGTCCTGCGGTGAAGTCAGGCAACATCATTCCAATGAGACTAACGTCCTTCCTATTCATCCTTGCCATCGCAAACGCCACCGCAGCTCCTAACATCGTCTTCATTCTCGCCGATGACCTCGGCTACGGCGATCTCGGTTGTTTCGGCCAGAAGAAGATCCAGACACCGCGTCTTGATCAGATGGCCAAGGAAGGCATGCGCCTAACAAGCTTCTACGCCGGATCCACCGTCTGCGCCCCATCGCGATGCGTTCTCATGACCGGCAAACACACGGGGCGCTGCCGCGTGCGCCGCAATGGCGCCGGACCGCTTCAGCCTGAAGACGTCACCGTGGCTGAACTCCTGAAGGAGAAAGGTTACGCCACCGCTCTCTGCGGCAAATGGGGTATCGGTGAGGAAGGCACCACCGGCGTTCCGAACAAACAAGGCTTCGATTTCTTCTACGGTTATCTCAACCAACGCCACGCTCATAATTATTACCCCACTCGTCTCTGGCGGAATGAGCAACGCGAACGCTTGCGTAATGTGGCCGAAACCGAGGACCAGGTCGGCGGTGGCTGGGCCCGCGAAGCCGTCGATTACTCACATGATCTCATCATGGACGAGGCCCTTACCTGGATGAACGCGGTTCACGAACAACCCTTCTTTCTCTACCTTGCCCTCACCATCCCCCACGCTAACAATGAACGGAATCGCGGCTTGGGCGATGGCCAAGAAGTTCCCGACTACGGCATTTACGAAAACAAAGATTGGTCACGCCCTAACAAAGGCCAAGCTGCCATGGTCACGCGAATGGACCGCGACGTCGGCCGTTTGCTCGATTCGTTGAAGACGCTTGGCGTCGCTGATAACACGTTAGTCATCTTCACATCGGACAACGGCCATCATCGCGAGGGGGGCAACGATCCCGAGTTCTTCGACGCCAACGGCCCCTTGCGCGGCAAGAAACGCGATCTCTACGAAGGCGGCATTCGCGTTCCCACCATCGCCTGGTGGCCCGGCAAGATCGCTCCGGGCTCCGAGTCCGCGCGCCCCGCTTACTTTGGCGATCTCTTTGCCACGGCCTGCGATCTAACAGAGCAACCCATTCCCGAAAACCTGCACTCCATCAGTCTCATGCCTACTTTGTTAGGCCAGGTCGATGCTCAACAAGATCATCCTTATCTTTATTGGGAGTTTTACGAAGCCAAGCCCAAGCAAGCCGTCCGCTTTGGTCGTTGGAAGGCCGTTCGCCAACCCATGCACAATGGTCATGTGGAACTCTATGATCTCGCGCGAGACCTTGGCGAACGCGTGAACATGGCGGTACAACGTCCGGATCTTGTTAGGCGGGCGGCCGCGCTTATGGACGAAGCGCATGAGCCGGATCCCACTTGGAAGGGACGCCGAAAAAAGAAGTCGTGAGCGACTCATCTTGGCCGAAACGTATCGCGATCGTCGGTAGCGGCGCCGTGGGCTGCTACTACGGCGGGCGCTTGGCGGCGAGTGGCCATGACGTGCATTTCCTCATGCGTCGCGATTTGGAAACGGTGAAAAACCAAGGTCTCACCGTGAAGAGCGTCCATGGCGATTTCAATTTGCTCGATCCCCAAGTGCATGGCTCCACGGGTGGGATCGGACCCGTCGATCTCGTCATCATCGCCCTCAAGTCCACGGATAATGAGGCGTTGTTAGACTTGGTTCCACCTCTGTTAAACAAAAACACTGCCATCCTTACCTTGCAGAACGGCTTGGGAAATGAAGCTTGGTTAGGTCAACACTTCGGCGTCGAACGCATCGTCGGCGGCCTCTGCTTCGTGTGCATCAACCGCACCGCTCCAGGCGTGATCGAGCATTACAGTCAAGGCGCCGTCACCATCGGCGAACACACCCGGCCGCCCCATGACCGTACGCACACTTTAGTGAAAGCGTTTCATCGCAGCGGCATCGAATGCCATCTCGCCGAGAATCTCGAAGAGGCCCGTTGGCGCAAGCTCGTTTGGAACGTCCCCTTCAACGGCCTCGCGATCGCCTGCGGCGGCATCGATGTTAGTGTGATTATGGTCGATCCCCATCTCGAAACCCTGGCGCGCGATCTCATGCACGAGATCATCGAGGGCGCCGCCGCCCTCGGTCATGACATTCCTCTATCATTCATCGAGGATCAATTAGAACGCACCCGCGGCATGGGACCTTACAAACCCTCCAGCCTCATCGATTACCTGAGTGGCCGCCCAGTCGAGATCGAAGCCATCTGGGGAGAGCCCTACCGCCAAGGCCAAGCCGCCGGCCGACCCATGAGCCGGCTCGGCATGCTCTATCATTTGATCCAAGCTCGTTTCCGTCTGCAATCTTTGGACTGGAATCCTCCCCCACCTTGCCAAGGATGAAGATGTGAGAACAGACAAACACGTCTATCAAGTCTTCAAACACTACCCGCAGGCGGCTCTGGAATTTGCCGAATGGTCTCCCAAGGGTCCCTACCGGATGGAATCCATTTCTCTGAAAGCGCTCGAACGGACGGCGGATGGCGTGATTCTCTCCGAAGATCCTACCGAGCCGATCACGGTTGTTGAGGTTCAGTTTCAAGCCGACAAAACCATTTACACCCGAATTGCTGTGGAAATGGCGTTGCTTCAAGAGGCCCAGGATCTGGCTGATGCGCGAGGCATCATCGTCTTTGCCAGGGAATCGATGGATCCCAAGACGCCTCCCTGGCACCAGATCGTGCAAGCTGTCTATCTTGAAGAGGCTTTGGAGAAACGGGAAACGGAGCGCGGGCTCGATCCTTTGACCGCGGTCTTCAAACCGTTGCTTGAGAAGGATGCCGGCAAACTTGAAATGGACGCCGCCAAACACTACCATCTCTTGAAGAGTGACCCAAAGCTCACCCCAAGGCAATCCGCAGGGCTTGCCCAGGTGTTCGTCAGTTGGTTGCTCGAACGTTTCCAAGACAAATCCACCGACCAAATCGCTATGATCCTCGATCTTCCAGACGTCAAAGACACCCGCGCCGGCAAAGAGATTTTTGAGCAAGGGATCGAACAGGGCATCGAGCAAGGGATCGAACAGGGCATCGAGCGTGCGGTGATCGTCATGTTAGAAGGCCGGTTTGAGACCTCGTTGGAACCAAGTCTTCGGAAAAAAATCGAGGCTTTACCGGAGGAAGCGCTGCATGTGGTGCTTCGAGAAGCGCATTTGCTACCCGATCTCGAATCTGCTTCGAAACGCATTCACGAACTTCGCGATCTTTCTTAGGCGAAGAGGTCCAATCTTGGCATCACGTAGCCGGAATGAAGCGCTGACTTAAGCAGGCAACGACAAAGAGCGCCACGGGCGTACCGGCTGACGGCCAATGCGCACTTGCTAGAAAAGCGGCGTCGATAAGCGTGATACCCGCCAGCAGAAGGGAGACGGCTTTGCCGATTCGCGCGGGATCGTTGCGCTTCGCGAGAAATCGGAGGCTTTGGCACACAGCTAGGGCGTTAAGCAAAGCAAAGGCGATCACGATGAAAAGGTTCGCCTCGCTGTCTATGCCTAACCAAATGGTGGCTGGCATTGGCAGGAATAAAAACGCCAGGGGCCAGCGGCGGGCTTTCTCTTGGCGACTTTCCCCTCGTGCAAGGAAAGTCAGGCCGACGATGTAGCCGAATAAGACACCGGCGTGAAGCCACGTTGGCCAGCCGAGATGACCGGTCACGCAGGAAGCAGCTAACAAACACAAACAGGCGCGGCAGGCACCCATGAAGAAGACGGACCCCACCCAGCGTTTGTGCCAGTAGTCGTAGAGAAGAATGGCAGCGAGGAGACTAACGAGATAGCTAAGCGAACCCTGAGCTCCCCAAAGCGCGGCAAAGGAGCCGATGAGGAGATAAGCGAGCCCCAGCAGCCCAACCGCCCCACGACTAAGGGTGCCGCTAGGGATGGGGCGCTCTTTCCGGTGCTCGCGATCAAACCCGACATCGGCGAAATCGTTTAGCGTGGTGCCGGCTAGGTAGAGCGCTGTCCCGGCAAGCAGCATCGAGAAAAATGAGGCATTTAAAAGCGTGGCGGTGCCGCCGGCCACGACCCACGCGGCGAGGACATTCGACCAGACCGTCGGGAGATTCGAGACCCGACCGAGAATGAGGACGGCCCTGAGGCGCGCGCGAATCGTTACGGAGCAAGTCGCCGTTGTCTCAGCTGATCCAGACACCACGTGTATTCGTTAGTGAGTTGCTCCACCACCTCGCGTTGCATGGCCTCGGGCAGGACTTCCCAGGTGTAGGTTTCCATTTCCAAATGAGCACAACGTGAGGGATCCTGAGCCAACCAATCGAGTGTGGCCAAGAGATGATCGCTCGTACTGTGCAGACCTTCGAGCGGTTCTTCATGGAGAGGAATGTGAAAATGAACCCGCCACTCTTCGCCGGGGCCATGGCCATGAGCCGCCCAGGCTAACGCCGGACCTAAGTCACGGAACCGCTCCAGCTTGCCATCGTCGTGCCGCACGATGACCTGATGCAAGTAGATGTCTTCTTCAAAAGCGCGAAGCTTTTCTAACATCTCCGCTGATGGTGTCAGTTTGAGAGCAGAGCTAAGATGGATCTTGCTCATGCGCCAGCCCGCTCGCTCGATGCGCCCGAGCGCCTCAGCGGCCTCTTCATATTCCACGGCCAAATGACAGGTGTCGTAATTGATTCCTAACACGCGCCTCAGAAGCGCCTCGTCCTTTTGATAATCTTCCAAGACCCGAGAAAGAAGCCCGACCGTTTCCTCGCTCGTCTCCACGTAGCAAAGTGGCTCCGGTTCCAGGCCAAGATGGAGATCTTTGCCCGTGGATTCCGCGAGATCACCGATGTGCAAGGCACATTGGTAGAGTTGTTCCCGCATCACCTGCTCGTCCGCTCTCGTGAGGCCGAATTCTTTAAAGGAACCAGGGCACGTACTAACACTCCCGGCAACGCCATCGGGAACGAGTTTCGCTAACAAATCGAAAAGAAGGTTCGTATAATCGAGACGTTCCGGCGTTGTCCAATCAGGCCGGTAGACTTGCTCTTTCACTTTGCCGCCGTGAAACCGGCCGTAGGGAAAACCATTAATCGTGAATACATAACAATCGTGCGTCTCAAGCCATTCTTGAAAGGCTGCTAGCGTCTGCGGTTCTGCTAGCTCCGCGGCCGCTTGGGCACTCAGCCGCAGACCGATAGCGTAAGACTCATCAGGACAAACGGCCTCTTTCACCCGCAAAGTGTGCGCCTCCAGTCCATGGAAGGTCTCTTCCCAATTCTCGCCGCGATGGATGTTGGTGCAGTAAGCGAGATGCAGATCGTTACGAAGTCGCATGATAAATTCTAAGGCTGTTATCCACGGGAAAAACCTCTAGTCGTCAATGGCGGTTTTTGATACACCCTCCCCGCCCCCTGCTCACCTGACTGATGAAAGAATACGCCTACATTCACGAGGAAGGGAACTTGCCCCCAGTTCTCCAGAACCTCCCCATTCTCAAGAGCTTCGAAGAGAAGCACCTGAACATCATCCTCTACTCCAGCTACTTTCTGGAGTGCGATCCCGACGACATGTTTATTGAGGAAGGGACGACTGATTCGCGGATGTATGTACTTCTGACGGGGACGGTTCGCGTGGAGAAGAACGGCGAAGTCTTGGCCAAGACCAGCGCTCCAGGCGAGCTCTTTGGGGAAATCGCCGCTTTCAATGAGGAGAGCCGTTCGGCTTCGGTGATCGCGGAAACGCATTCGCTTCTCTTGGTCGTGGATCAGAAATTTCTCCAGGAAATCAAGCCCGTGCAGGACAACGGAAGTTTCTATGCGGCGGTCTACGGGTTCTTGGCCAAGATCATGGCGTCGCGACTGAAGTCGACCTCTGGGGAACTGGCCAAGGTGGAGAAAGAACTTGAGCAGGTGAAGGCGGAACTCGCCGCTTGCAAGGGCGAATCGTAGCGTCTTGGATCGCCCCGCGATTCAAGGCTCTCATGCAGGATCGTGGAGCGATCCACGACACTATCACTGACCTTTCAAAAACTGATCGACCGGCGGGTTGAGAAGCTCCTGGATTTGCGGCTCGTTCATATTGTCCGCCGTGACCAGCGCCACGCCGGTGTCGACCCGCCGCTCGATTTTCTCACCGCCGAGGTGATTGGCAATCGTGGCCACGCCTAGGTACCCCATCCCTAACGGATTCTGCACGATGAGCCCTTGCAGATCACCATTTTCCATATCCACCAACGATTGACGGCCGGTATCAAAGCCGATGATCTTCACATCGCCCCGCGCGCGATTGATCTCCCGCAAGGCTTTAGTCATGGCCACAGTGGTGGTTTCGTTAGGACAAAAAATCCCGTTCACCGCCGCAACGATGTCTTGGCGGCTCAAGAGGCTCTGCGCTTTGTTAAACGCCGCATCGACGGTAGCGCCGCCGTACTGATCTTTGGAGATCACGTTAATCTTCGGGAAATGACTGATCGCTTCCAGGAAGCCTTCTTCGCGTTTGGTCGTGCTAGCCGAGCCCACCTGATAACGGAAAAGCACGACATTTCCACCGTCCTCTCCTAGCAGCTGCGCCAAATGATTGCCGGCCATTTGACCACCCTTGAAGTTGTCCGTGGCAACAAAACTAACATACTCTTCTGTATTAATGCCAGAATCGATGATCACTACCGGCACCTCAGATCGCATCGCCATTTCCACCGGCGCCACAAGGGCCGTGTCGTCTAGCGGAGCCAGCACGATGCCGTCGACGCCGGTACTGGCAAAGGTCTCCACGACCTGAATCTGAAAATCGCGATCATCTTCACGAAGCGGACCCTTCCAAATGATCTCCGCTTCGATGCCCTTGGCGCGCATCTCCTGTTCCGCCTTGCGCGCACCGGCATGCACGGCTTCCCAGAATTCATGGGTGGTGCCTTTTGGAATGACGGCAATGCGAAGCGCGCCCGATACTTCTTTTCGCGGCGCGCATTGAATGAGACCCGACAAGAAAACGCCGGCCAGAACAAAGCGGAGGATGATGGCCTTCATGGTTGGAGCGTGTTTAATCCACTCGCCCCAAGATTGTCCACCTCTTCCTGGATGACGTCTAGTTAGCCACGCAATAAAGCTTCTTATTGGTGCGGATGAAAAGGCTCTGCTGGGCAATGGCGATCGTGGGCCGCGTGAACTGCGCGCTTTCCTCACCCATCTCTGTGCTGTGAATGAGTTCGAACTGATCGCCTGCCTTCACCACATAGACCTTACCGCCGTGGTCCATGAGATAGATCTTGCCGTCCGCGGCCGTGGGCGAGGCTTCAAATTCCGTCCGGCCAAGACGCTCTGCCCACAAGATTTCTCCCGTCCCCGGTTTCACACAGCTGAGCGTGGAGCGATTGCCATGCAGGATGTAGAATCGACCACCATAGTAAAGCGGTGTGGGCACATCGCTGGAAATGTCTTTATCTTCGCTCACCCAGGCCAGATCGTCGTCTGTAAGATTGCCGTTACCACCTAACTTCACCGCAAAAATGGGTTCGCGCTTGGGTGCACAGGCTAACGCAATCCCCTCAGCAACGATAGGACTCGGCACCAATCGCCAATGCCCAATCTTCTGAGGATTCCACGTTCCCCAGCGCCAGAGTTCCTTGCCTTTGGCATCAATGTCATGACCACTAACACAGTCACCTCCCGAGACCACGAGCTGCGTCTTGCCATCTTGATTCACAATCATCGGTGTGGTGAACGCCTCACGTGATTCCGCGACCGCCTCGCAGGGCCGAATATGACGCCAAAGCTCCTTCCCCGTCGCGGCATCGAGCGCGAGAAGATAGCTGTCGTTAGGCTTGTCTTCGAACCCGCGGCTATTCACGGCCACATCGCGCTGCAAGACTTGCATGTAGACGACGCCGTCATAGAGGACCGGACTCGTGGAAAAGGTCCATTGAAAAGCGAAGTCGCCATACTTTTTCTGCAAATTCATCTTCCACAGCTCCTTCCCCGTGAGATCAAAGGCTAACAAATCTCCTGTGCCGTAAAAAAAGATCACACGCTTGCCGTCCGTCGAAGGCGAAGGCGATGCGTAATTGCTCCGCCGGTCCTGAGAAGTCTCAGCGCTGAGGGCATGCTTCCACACTTCCTGACCACTCTTGACATCAAAACAATAAGCTAACAATTGCCCCGCCTGGTCATCAGCCGCCGTGACGAATAATCGATCCTTCCAAATCACAGGCGTGGAGCCCGATGTCGGCAAATCGACGGACCAACGCACGTTCTCCGTCTTGGAAAACCTGGCCGGCAGATTCACATCACGCGAAGAACCATTAAATTCCGGACCACGAAAATGCGGCCAGTTCTCGCCCCGCGAAGGCGAAGAAGAAGTGGTCGCCGTTTCAGGAGTCCCCCCATACGACAACGTGACGGTAGCAAGAGTAGTGAGAAAGGAGAGAAAGGGTTTCATAGAATAGGGTGTTGTTAGGATAACGAACGCTACAAAGGCTCCCGCACGGGTGTCAAGACAGCGCGCATGAAACGCTCAAGGTGGGTAACTGAAAGCGGTGCTCAGTCAAGGCAAAGGAAAGGTAACCTTTCTTTCATTGCTGGCCGATGACTCGCCACCGTTCTCTTGTATCCGAGAATTGGCATCGGGTTCTGTGACGATCGTTGGCGAACGGCCATTAGAACCTTTAGAAGCCATGAATTCACGCCTGCTCTTGCTAACCAAGACCTCAACGATGCTGAGCCTCGTCATTGCTCTCACGGGGTCGCTCCACGCTCAAGTCCCCACGATTCACCTCGAGAAGCACCCCATCTTTCCCGAGATCACGCTGCGCTTATCAGAACCGTTGGGGCCTAACCAATTCCTTCAACAATCCTGCGATCTGCAACACTGGGGCCTCATCGGTGCGAATAATCTGCAAGAACTCCGGCTGCCGGTCACGCGGCGACCGCGCTATTTCCGCACGGTCAATAAGCCGGCGGCCTCGGGGGGAACCTACTTTGAAGTGCTACGCGCTTTGAAGCTAGCGTTAGAAGAGAGCCCCGATCACTTGGTACGTCGTGCCGAGGATGCCGTGGCGTCGCGTAGTGCGCTCAAGATCTATGAGTTCGTGCGTGATCACATCGCCAACTATCCGCCGGACGACTTCGGGTTCTCCGACACCAACACCTTGACGGCGATGCGGTGGGGAACCGCTGCCACGCTGCGCGGAGGCGCCGGCACACCACGAGAAAAGTGTCAGTTGCTTCTCGAGATGCTCGAGGATGCTGGATTTGAAGCCCGGTTACGACGCGGCGCCCCTGACATTTTTAGGCTCAACCTCAGATCGATCCTCTCTTGGCGACCCGAACGCCGGTTCGCCCCTTGCCTCGATGTGGACATGCTAGCACGAGGCTTGGGTTTGGATCTGGAAGCCGATCCCAACTTGGGCGATGCCAATCTTGAAGCGGCGGTGCTCTTGGCCGGCATCGAGCCTTTGTTGGATCCGGAAAGCAACGGCAAAGCTTTCGATTGGACGCTTCCCGCAGCTATTCCTTTTGTGGAAGTGCTTCAAAATGACGCTTGGGAGGCCCTTAATCCTCTGGTTCCCAACGGACGCTTTGGCGAATCTTATACCGATGGCGAAACGCGTTCACTCACATCGAGCCCGCGTCTCCCTGACGTTCTCATCAAGGTCGAAGCCGCGCCCGCGAGTTCACCCCACTCACGTATCACGCTCCTGAGCAAGCGCTGGAAAGCGGATGTCGTGGCCGGGCGTCAACTAACACTCGCCTTCCAACCAACGGGTGATTTCGAAGACATCCTTCGTTCCAAGATCAACGATCTCACAACCTTCGTTCCCACCTTGACACTTCAGGGCGCGGGCATTCCGGCAACGAATGGACTAGTCCCGGCTGCGGCGGGCAAACCCTTCTCCATCACTGGCGATCTTTACGAGATCGACGAAAGCACCGGCACGGTTCGATTAGGCGATTCCGATCTTGGCGATCCAGAAGCGCAAGAGGGATTGATCAATCAAGTGACAGACGTGCGTATCGACGGCATCGACGCGCTGCGCTTTCCCATGGTGCGCGTTTCTGTCAGTGCGACTCGACGAGACGGATCGAGTGTGAATGGGTTGGGCGCGGAAGCCTTCGAACTATTCGAGGAAGGCTTTGGCCAGACCGTTAGCATGCAACGCAACAACAACATCGAACCCTCCATGGTCATCTTGCTCGATTCTTCCGGCAGCGTGGATGACGCAGCACAGAGGGAGAACCGGCAACTCGCCGAGACCGTGGCCACCCACTTTCTCGAACGCTACGAAAATCTTAATGCTAGAGTTCGCGTCGCCGCCGTGTCCACGCGGACGAATTTCGCCGGCGGTTGGTTCAATAATCCGGCGTTGCTTGAAGAGCGTCTGCAAACCGCTGCCGATCAGGCCTTTGGCTCTGATTTGTGGACAGCCTTGAGCCAGCTTTTCACCGACGCCCGGCCAACAGTCGTCCTCTTCGTCACCGATGGGCAGGCTACGGATGAACTCACCCCCGCTATTCGCCGCGCCATTCAGATTCCCAGCGTGCCGGTTTACACCGTTGGTTTTGGCGACACGGATGAAGGCATTCTCCGGCAGATCTCTGATCTCACGAACGGCAACTTTCATGTGGGTTCGTCCGTTTCTGCCATCGATCATTCTCTCAATGAGCTCATTGATAGTCAGATCACCACCAACTACGTCCTACGCTACATAGCTGATGAAGATGGCTTGCCTAACCGAAACGTTCGTCTTGGATTTGACGACGGCCGGCTTCAAGCTTCGAGCAGTTACACCGTGCCCGCGGTGGAGGAGCATGTCCCGGCTTCGGGAATCGCCGGCCTTTACTTGACTATTCGTATTGATGGGCGGGAATCTTCCCGGACCTTGGCCGGTTGGAGCGAAGCTTTGCTCGGAGTCATTGGATCGCAACGTGCCCCTACGGATGCCGATTTGTTAGAGGTACATAGCATGCTCTTTGGATCAGTGACCATGGCCTTCGAAGGCGCACCGCCGCTCTTTTCGGTTTGGTATGAGGAGTGGCTCTCGCAACAACTCGCCTACGAGCCACTCTTCAACGCCGTCGCTGCCGGCAATGCCGATCACGCCCTAGCACAGCTTCGGAAAGGCAATGCCATCACGCCCATCGAATGTTACCTGCTCAATGCGGTGAGCATGCAAGCGGAACGATCCGATGCGCTCGCCGCCTTGCCCACATACGAAACGCAAATGCGCCTCACATCCGTCATTGAAAAGCCCTCACTCAATGGTCAACACCTTCCCACCAGGCAAACGGATCTCAATGTGTTAGGCCGCTGGGTCACAGCCGCCGACGATCCAGCGACGGCTTACCGCGCGACCTTGAAACGAACGGCCAAACTCAATGTCATGGAAGCTGCCTTGATGCAGCAGACGGCAGGTGATGTGTTAGCCGGCGATACGTTGACGCGTCATGCCGGCAGGGTGAATTCCTCACACTACGGCGACCCCCACGGTCGTGACTGGGCTGCCATCACCGCTCCGTTTGGCAAATACGATCTCTTGCTACCCAGTGATGGCGCCGCCACCGCTTTCTGGGCGATTGATAAAGAAACAGGCACGTTGATAGGAGTGTTGAGAGATGGAACTGGTGGCGGTCTCGATGAAACAGATCGCTATTTCGAGGGCATCGACCGCGCACTCGACCTTGCTGGAAAGATTTCGACGCTCTTTCAATTCAGCTCCTTTGGTGCGTGGGTAAAACTTGAGCAAACGAAAGCCAAGATCATGAAAGGCGTGATCAAATTCATCGCCACGGGGGAAGGCTCGACCGATTCCATCTTGTTAGAGCCCGCTGCGGAATATGCCTGCGGTGAAATCCGTGACGCCATCGCCGGCGGCATCCCTATCAGATCGCTTAACTCTGTGGTCACCAACTACCGGACGCAACGCGAACGCGTCGGCGACATGGGCAAGATCTTCGGCTTCAACAATTTCCTCCCCGATATCCCGCTCCCAGGCTGCAATCTCACGCCGTGATGTGTCGCAAGTGTCGCAGATTTCTCCGAAATCCAACACTTAATCATTCGCCAAGTCGACGTAAAGGCACCCTGTTAGGGAGCCATCTCCCATGAATTGAAACAGGCTTGCCGCGCTAATGGCGAGACCAACCCGGATTTGACTAAAAGTGGTGGGCACTTTTCGTAGCGGAACTCGTGAGAGTTCCGGGCGTTGGACGCCGCAGCCGCGAAGGAACTGTCACCAGTTCCTCTACCTTTATTGACCACCACTTTTAATCACACCCGATCAACGCCGCCCAGCACCACTATGAGTCGTTTTCTGATGCGAGCATTCACCGCTTCACCGTGAATCAATAGGATCTTCTAAAACGGCTTCCAACCTTTCGGCAAGAACGTCAATGAGATCAGGATGCGCACCCACCAAGTCCGTCATATGCGTTTCGAGTCCCTCTGTTCGCTTTTCAGCCTCCTGACAGATTTGCGCCACATCGCCGCCCGGACCGGCATGGCGTCCGGGTTGGAGGAAGAGCATGCTGACGATCACGCTGCGATCAAAACCTTCCTGGCCTAACAAGCGCTCTAGCAGAGGCTCATTGAAATCATACTCGGGTCCTTCGCGCCGTTCCATCGAGCAGGGACGGACGGAATTCTTTAAGAGCGTCCCTAACTGTTCGGCGAGGTGATTGCGCACGTGAGTGACGGCGATCCGCGGTGTGCCGTGATCAACGAGGGCGATAGCACTATCATGAAGTCCTGCGGCGGCCCGTTTTCTCTCGACAAGATCCGCTAGCATCTGTGCCACACGAAAGTCGTCTTTCTGTTCATGATCGACGAGGCAAGGCGCCACGCGCACTTCCAACTCGGGCCAATCGAGTTCCTCACGCATCGCTTCAACGCGTTGAGGGAGGAATTCTGCGATGGCGGCCGATGGGCCGAAGAAGAGTGGGCAAACGAGAAAAGAATGCACGCCGTCCTTTCGTTTCGCCGTAACGAAGGGCTCGAAGATCTGAGCGGGATCTCCATCGAGGTTGGCGGGAGAGATGCGGTCTGAATGCAGCAAGGAAACCGGATGAATGGGATAACCCGTTCGCCTAGCCAAGGTCTCCGAAAGGCGCCGGAGGCTAAAGGTCGCTTCGGGCCGTAGAGAACCGTTATCTGTCAGCGTGATGCATGGGGCACTCATGGGACCTTGAGATACGCGAGACGAGGCGCATTGGACACCTTCTTCTTTCACGAGTCTGAGAAAGAGAGAATAAGTGAGCCGCGGCGAGACTCCCCAGCTCTTTGATTCGTCACCTCGTCAATTATCCCCATTTCACATCGCCCCCGTGCCATTCGTCCAACTAGAGGTGAATTGCAATTATTACTCAGCCCGGGCCTTCCATTGCTCCAGCGCTTGCGACCACTGATTGCGATACGGCTCGAGAAGGTCGCTCTCCTTAGACCAATCCAACGCCGCCTGCATGGCTTCTTGAGCTTTTTCAGGTTCCCTGTCACTGTAGCCATAGCCGAGCTGAGCATGGTAAAACGCGAGTGATCGCCTCCACAAACGCGCACTGGGATGACCAGGCCGCTCCGTTAGGATTTTCCCTAACGCTTGAGCATTAGTTAGCGCTTTCTCGACCGCTTTCAAGGCATCGGGATAACGCTCCATGTTGGCGAGGCAGCGGCTTTCTTCCAAGGCGTGATCAACAGCTGCCACGTAGGCGTATCCGTTAGGAGCCATGGAAATCAAAGTCACCGTTTCCTCATAGGCAGAGCGGAAGAAATCAGCTGCCTCTTCCCAGGCTTCCATGGATTGATGCGCTTGCGCGACCAGTGCGAGGGCTTGGCGGTATTCTTCGATATTGGTCGTATTACTTTCATCAATGTCTAACAAACGATTGGCCAGATCCAACGCCGCTTGAGCGGCTTCCAATACTTCCTCGGTTTGCTGACTGTGTATCAGTGAGCTGGTGAATCCTTTGGCAACACGAAGGCGGTTCGAGAGAAGCTCGGCCGGCTCATCACTGGCGCTGGGCCCCATACCCTCGATCCATTTGCGATAGTGTGACGCCGCTTTGGCAGGATTCTGCCGGATGCTCTCCAAATAGCCCCAAGCACGCTCGATACGGAGCGCGAGAAATGGCTTGGTAGACGAGTCGTTGAACGCGGGAAGATTGAGCGTTCTTCCAGCTCCTTCCAAGGCACCTGCCGCAGCCTCGAAGTCATCCACAAATATCAAGGCTTCAGAACGGTTCACCCAAGCGGTGACACCCTCGGTCCACCAATATTCAGCGGTTTCACCGGAGGCTGCCCACCCGTCCAGTCGTTCTATCAGCGTATCGAACAAAGCTCTTGATCGCTCGGTATCACCATACTGCCTCTCGAGGTCAGCGAGGGATTGCTGCAAACCCTTCCAGCTTCCTCTCAGGCTTTCGTCATCGCTCCAACGATCGAGAAAGGGTTCAATGTAAGTGAGCCCTTTTTGAAAGCTCGTCATCGCCTCCTCAATGTGACCCTCGCGTTGCAAGAGTTTGCCTTTGACGTAGTCGTGATTAGCGAGATTGGCCTTAATCACCGTATTGTCAGGATCAGCTTGATCCAACTTCATTAGTAAATCTCGCCCCCTCTCCTGCATAACGACGGCCTCTTGCACTTTCCCTTGCTGAGCCAGGGCGGACGCCGCCGTCATTTGCATCCGTGACCAGGCATCCAGCAGCTCTATCAAATGCCCCTCTTGCGGCAGTTCGTCCATGAACTCTACCGAAGCCGCGCTGAACTCTGCCGCGAGTT
Source organism: Verrucomicrobiales bacterium (assembly GCA_965224685.1). Classification (GTDB taxonomy): domain Bacteria; phylum Verrucomicrobiota; class Verrucomicrobiia; order Verrucomicrobiales; family DEV007; genus CBDDAB01. The sequence continues at coordinate 1,364,409 of CBDDAB010000016.1, forward strand.
GGACATCGCGGTTCAAGAGCCGCGTCACCCAATCCGTGCGATCCATGAGCTCAGTCATAAAACGAATGCTGGCATCGGAAACCGATTGCACTTCCTGCCGGGCGTTCTTTTCCCGCTGGGCTGAAATCTCGGCTTCCCGGCGTTGACGCTGCGCGTGGATGAATCCAGCAATTGCGAGCAGCGTTAGGACAGTCATGGCTCCCAAGATGATCTGTCGCAATCGGCGTCGCCTGCGCTCCGTCTCTTTCAGCCGAGTTCCTGAAGTGGCAATGAGACGACGCTCATCTACAGAAAACGCTTCTTGGTGATTGGTTAGGGCCTCTTCCGCCTCGGCGAGCTGCCTCCCCGGTTGAAGAAGAAAACTAGCATCTTTGTCAGCGCCCAACCACTGCCGGCAAGCATCACTCACGCGCGCCCGCACCGCCAGAAAATCTTCGTTTGCCGTGATCCAATCACGAGCACGATCCCAGACTCGCAACAACGCCTCGTGCGCCACCGAAACCATGGGCGCTCCTTGAGTCGTTTGTCCCGAGGTGAAAAGGCGCTGATCTACAAACGCCGTGACCAGCGCCTTAGATGCCGCATCCGTCTCAATGAGCGCACGCGCGGCGGAGCGGCGAACGGGAATACGGTCTTCACGCCCTAAGGTCACCAGTCCGCGAAAGACGCGATCCAATGCGCCCTGTGCTTCCGCATCAAGACCATCAAAAACCGAATCGGCATGCCTTGCCAAGGCGCCTTCCAGTTTACCAATCGCCTCGTAGTCGGCAAAGCGCAGCGTGTGGTCACCGCGTTCTGCCTGACAAGCATACAACTGATCCAGAGCGTGTTCTAACAAAGGCAACGCCTCAGGGTGATCAAGCGCGGCATCGCGCAACACTTCATCCAGCGTTCCTCCCGTCTTGGCGTCTTTTTCAAAGATCAGGCCCGCCATTCGCGCGGGTTCCCGGATGATCTGGCCGATCTCATTCGCGTCCGGTGGAATGACATCTACTTTTCCATGGCTACCCGTGAGTTCCAGCATCCCAGGCGTCTCTTGAAAGTGATGATAGAAATCGCTTCGCAAACTGGCCAGGATCACAACGCGTCCGCCGGAAGCGAGCGCGCCTAGTATTTCGGTTAGCGCTTGTTTGTCCGCCTCGCTGGCCTGACCCGTGAAAAGCTCTTCCATCTGATCCAGCACGAGCACCAATCGCGCGCGTGGCGGCTTCCGCTCGCCCATGCGTTTGGAAATGGCTTCGGCATCCTCCTGCCGACCCGCTTGCGCCAGTTGCTGTGCGCGTTCGCGGAGAAGACGTTCTTGCTCCGCTTGGTAGGCCCGGGCAGCTTCATTCAATACAAGCCTAACGCTTTCTTCGGCCGCTTTGGGCACTTCCCGCAACCGCGACGCCAAGGCCGCAGCAGGCGCGTTCGTTTCCGGATCCGCTAGCTCCGGTAAGGCTGCCTGGTCTAACAACGCGTTTGCTAGACCAAGCATCAAATCATCGTGCAGACCAGGCCGAAAGCTCGCTTCCCGCCACAATCCGATTCCCTCAATAACGCCGGGCGTAGTGATAAACGGAAGCACACCCGCACAAACTAAGGAACTCTTGCCTGAACCACTGGCGCCTAACAAAAGAACTAATCCACAACCCTCGTCTCCTTGACGCCGCACCGCATTGAGAACGGACTCAATCGCGGCGGTTCGACCAAAGAAGACATCGGCATGCTCCTTTCCAAAGGCTTCCAATCCGCGGTAGGGACTCCCAGCAGTCCACTGGACAGGCGGCCGTTGATCATCTGGCAGCGACGCCGTACCCAACCGGCGCTCGACCAGCTTGCGCAACTTGACCTCTAACAATTCCTCAAATCTATCAAGCGTCCGGTAACTGTTCACCGCACCCGTGAAGACGCCCTCGTCATCGCACTTCGTCCATTCCTCGAGGAAGGCTTTGAGCAAACGCCACTGTTCAATACGTTGTTGGTAATCTTTCTCCGGCTCTAACGGAATCATCGGTTGGGTCTTGTTCACCCAAACCAGAATTTCCGGCGTATCGGCCGTCTTCTTCCGGCCTTCCACCGCGTCCACAAGCTCGAACTCCGTTCCAGAACGACAGGGCCGACCATCCGGCAGCTGGTACCGTGAATGCAGCCGCGAACCCAAGCGCGACCATAGAATGCAGATAAAGATATCAAACGAAGACGGCGGCGGAATCTGTTCTTGATAGTCGCGCGTGATCTCCATCGGTTCATATTCCCAGAAGTAACCATCCAATTCTACCCTGCCTGCGTACGCGCGGTTCAACCGTTTCAAGACACGACGGCAAAGTTCGCGCTCTTGCGCCACATCGCCAGGGGAGCTGATGAAAAGTCGAATGGTTTTCATGGAATCGAAAGGAAAGCGTCAGGAAACCGCACTGGCGCCGCCTGCATTTAGCCTTGTCGCCGCCCATGATGCCAGCCAGTTTCTCCAGGACTGCAAGCTCTCACCCAACGTGTCTTCATCTGACGATTCTCAATCACCCTGCAATCGCCTCCTCTCCCTCGATGGCGGCGGCATCCGTGGCATCTTTACGTTGGAGATCTTGGCCCGCATTGAGCAACGTTTGCGCGAACGTTATGCTAAGCCGGATCTCGTTCTAGCGGATTACTTCAACTTCATCGGCGGCACCAGCACCGGCGCCATCATCGCCGCCTTTCTCGCCAAAGGCGCGCCTGTGAAGGAGATCCAAACACAGTATCTGGACATGGCACCGCGCATCTTTAAACCAGTGAAAGGCTGGACGAGAAAGCTGCGTTATAAGTTTGATAGTGCACCATTGGCAGCCGAGTTGAAACGCTTTTTCGAAGAACCGGATTCGAAAACTCCCATGCTGCTCGGATCCGACACATTGCGCACGTTCCTCATGTTAGTAGTGAGAAATGGGTCCACTGGATCCGCCTGGCCACTCACCAATAACCCTACGGCCACGTACAATGTGGAGAAGGAGGAAATGCCCTCCAACCTCGACCTACCCTTGTGGCAATTAATTCGGGCCAGTGCCGCCGCACCCACTTTCTTCCCCTCAGAAATGATCGAAGTACCCAAGCGCGCCGGTGGCAGTGTGGAATTCGAGTTCATCGATGGCGGTGTTAGTCCCTACCTCAACCCCGCACTCGCCATGTATCTCCACGCGACGCTTCCCGAATACGGCATGGCCATGACAAGCGGAGCCGACCAGATGCTCCTAGTCTCCGTCGGCACCGGCGAAGTCCCACCGCTGCATCAACCCGGCCAGTTTTCTAACATCAACCGCATCGGCGGCGCCCTGCGCACCTTGAAACAGGTCATGTCCAGCGTCCGCGTGCAGCAAGACATGCTCTGCCGAGTGTTAGGACGGTGTTTGGCAGGAAATCGGTTAGACAGCGAACTCGGTGCGCTCATCGAGAGCCCCACCGCCAGCCGTGATCCCAAACACTTCACCTACATGCGTTACGATCACGACTTCACCGAAGCAGAACAAGCCGACTACCGAAAGCGCACCGAAAGCCGCGCCGCCTTTCCCCTAGACGGCCTCAAGGGCATCCCCATCCTCCAAGAAATCGGCGCCCGCGTCGCCGAGGAACAAGTGGTGATCCATCATTATCCTGAAGCACCGCTGCATCGAGAGCGGTGTGTTTACTGAGTTCGTGAGGAAGCATCCCCGGGTGGAATCGAACCACCATCTAAGGTTTAGGAAACCCTTGTTCTATCCGTTGAACTACGGGGACTGTTGGCGATGAAGATCAACCTCGTCTTTCGATGTTCAAGCAATATCTCCATTACCTTTCCCACTCAGGATCGTTAGAATCGAAACTATGTTGATTGGATAGGTTGAAAGTGTGATTGTTAAAGAAAGATGAGTGCTGATTTCCCCTTCAGTGACTATATTGTCTATGTAGACGAGAGCGGGCACGCATCCCCGGAAGCCGATCCCAACTTTCCCTGTTTCGTCCTGGCGTTCTGTCTCTTCGAAAAAGACTACTATCGATGTGAGCTCGCTCCTTCGCTTCAACGACTCAAATTCGAGTTCTTTGGTCACGACATGGTGATCTTCCATGAACGAGAAATTCGGAAATCATTGGGGGAATTTGCCATCTTGAGACACAGCTCGACACGCGAAGCTTTTTTTAAAGGGCTCAATTCTCTGATCAAGCAAACTGATTTCAGCATCATCTATCATGTGATTAGAAAAGATGGTAAACACAAACCCGAGGACAACTTGTACCACATCGCGGCTCAATGTTGCCTTGAACAATTATATGAGAAACTTAGAGGTTTCGGGCAAGAAATCACTAACACCCACGTTGTATTCGAGCAGCGTGGTAGGAACGAGGACGCGCAACTTGAGCTTGAATTCCGCCGAATATGTTCAGGAGAAAATCGACATCAGGTTTCTTACCCCTTCACCCAATATTTGCTTCGAAGAAAGCCAACTCATCGGGATTGCAGTTCGCTGATTTGGTGGCTCGCCCAATTGGAATCGCTTCGCTTTACCCCAAACAGCCAAATCGCGCTTACGATATTCTTAAGCAGAAAGATTTGCAGCCAACGCTCGTCCAGGGAGAATTAGAGATCTGAAAAAACAAAGGGCCACGGAGTGTCCCCGTAGCCACATTGCCGGCTGAGAATTCCCAACCCAGAACTAAGTGAACATCTCGTGCATGACTTTGCAACTCATTATTATTACGGGTCTGATTAAAAGTGGTGGGCACTTTTCGTAGCGGAACTCGTGAGAGTTCCGGGCCTGGCACTCCGCTGCCGCGAAGGAACGGTCACCAGTTCCTCTACCTTTATTGACCACCACTTTTAGTCACACCCCATTATTACTGCCCCATTGAATCACGGCGAGGGCTCTCGCCACCAGCCTGGTGTTTGGGCCGAGAGAAAGAAGGCGCGCGATGGCGCCAGGATGGCTTGGTTGCTGAAATCCAATAGTTGCGAGTCTGCTAGGCTGGTCCAGTAGGCGCCTGCCGGATGATCAATGTAGAAATAGCTCTCGTAGCCCAATTCATCTTCCGTTAGATCACCACGCCACACTTGAAGTTGTGCGGCTTGATCAACAATCTTGTGCGCACGGAATCCATTGGCTTCATGCAGCTGACAGGCAAGCGGGCTTTGCGCGAGGTGTGGCCAGCCTCCGGCGAACAATTGGTAGCCAGGCCGGCGTGTTCTCACGAAGGCATGCGTGCGCAATTGGCCCACTTGGACGAGGTTCGTGGCCGCATGGGTTTGTACAAAGAAACCCTCCCCAGGCGGCAGGCTCCGTTCTCCGGTATCTTCCAAGTGAACCTCGTCGGTCGCCGCCCAGTGGCATTGGCCTTCGTGTTTGAGGAGAAACCAAGATTGATAACCCTCGCCATCGAAACGGAGAATCTGATCGGACGCCGCTGGATCGGTGCTTCCAGCGAAGTGTGAAGGTGGGAAACCTTGATTGAGGGTGAGGTGCGGGCGGATGGCGACACGCGCTCCAATGAGGTTGGGCAACGCCCGCGTATTCCATGCATGATCTAGCAGAATTGTCAGAGAACGTGGAGCGCTTGCGACAACGGCCACTTCAAAACGGTGGCCTTCATGTTCGCCGCTAAGCACCTCCAAATAAGCTTGCTGATTCTCCAATGACGATACCAAAGACGGCTCGGCGCCTAACGCGATTGTTGAGCCGTCCTGCGATTGCACGGATGCCACCAGCAAAGGTGCCCTTAAAAGGCTAGGCCCTACCGTTTCATAACCCGGTCCAAGATTGAGCTGGTGCCAAGCCCACACGGGTGAGTAGGAACGAGCATTGAGAGAGGTTGATTGGACGCGAAGCCTGACAAAGCCTAATTCGGGACTGACTGCGCTACCGTTAGCGAGATTTGGAATCCGAATCGTTTCCCAACCGTCGTGCGCTTCGATCATCGGCGCGGTCGTCGTCATGTCTGACCACCATTCTAAATCAGAACTCACTTCTAGATGAAAGGTCACGTCTGCCGAGATGCCGGCCGGCCGCGAATAGCTCGCTTCGATCATCCCGGGAGACGATTCGCGAATGGAAAAGCCCGTTCCCCAACCGAATTCTTCGGCTATGCCTGAAGCTGGATTCAATCCTAACGCAAATTCATACAGGTCATCATGAAAGTCCTCATCCAAATTAGCGCCAGGACTTCCACCGGCTCCTAACACACTCGCCTGCCAGGCATCCCAATCGGTGCGGGCTGAACCTGACGGAGCAGCCGGGGCCACTTCAATACTCAATGGTGCTGAGGGTGGGTTCGTACTCAGAGCGTGATCAATGACCCGGTCGGATGGCAAATGAAGACGCACCAATCCCGCTAGGTGAGGCGTGACGCGAATGGCAAAAGCGTCGCCCCCACCGGCAAAGAAATCGAGGGTGCCATTGGTGACCTGGAAATCAGATAGCGTGAGACCGGAAACAAACTCCGTGAAGTCTACGTTAACATAGAACGGTCCCGACACAGTGGTTGTATTTATTGTGAGTGAAACTTCCGGCGCTATCACATCCATGTCGCCCGATGGCGTGGCGACGGAGAGATCCATTTGGTCAATCCATGTTTTTAGAAGCGCGACCGCCTGGGTATCGATTTCATTTTTCGCCAGGAGAGGCATGGCACAACAACCGTCGACGGAATTGACGCGCTGATAGAGTACGGAGTTGCTTGAACTCCCTGGATAAACAATCTGGGCACCAGGAATACCGAGATCATCCTGCGCAGGTTGGGCCAAGATCCCTTGTTCCGCCGGAGGCGTGGAGAGCCTCAAATCAAAGAGCGCCTGGGTAGCGCCCGGTTGATGACAATGCGAACAGTTGCTATCCAAATACGACCGTGCCCGCCGTTGCCGCGAGGCGGATTCATCGCCCAATGCGGCGGATGTTAGGAAATGACCTAACTGATCATCGGTCACTGGAGGGATGATCCCAAGGTGACTCAGTGTGGTTAATTGATTAGCCGTGCGTCCTGTGGAAGGATAAAAAAGATCGCGATTCAACTGGCGCGTCCGGAACCCGAGCACGCGGCCGGCTTCGGCCGTGTGACACGAGAAACAGGCTTGGCGGCCAGGGTAATACCAGGTTTGCGTTTGACCATTGCCTAACGAAACCGCTTCCTCCAGGCCCTCCGTTAAGAGATCAGCGTCAGTGCCGTCCTCGCGCCAACGATAAGTCAAACCGTAGTATTCGCCTGACTCGCCGTGAACGAGAAAACGCGTTTCGACCGGACGTGTGTTAGAATGGCCTATCGGAAGCTCGAAATGTTTGATGAGAACCGTTCCATCTGGGAAGGTCCACGAGCCTTCCTCTGAGAAACCGATTCGTTCTTGAGAAGAGTCATGGGTGCCATCGTTAGGGACGGCAATCCATCGCCGTTTCTTAGCGCCATCAGACCAAAGCGGAGCGATGACATCGTAGGGCACGATACCAGAAGCGGGCTCTAACGTTTGCAGATCAAGAAAAGCGCCTGTTTGGGACAACAAGGCGGGGGGAGGCGGTGAAACGGCCGCACCGACTGGTTCGAGTTTGAAGATGCGACCGCCATCAAGATTGGTGCCGGCCAGCCCCAAGGCGTAGACTTCACCTGCGGCATCGATGCCGAATGATCCCAAGCCGTTCTTAGGTCCCGGACCAAGCTCAGGCATTGAAGCAATTGCGGTCACTTCCAGGCCTTCGTCACTTCGTTTCAATGCCCAAATCGTTCCGCTTCGATGATCGCCCACCAAATACATGCCCTGAAGTGCGGAGTGGGCGAGGCCTCGGTACACATACCCGCCAATGACGCAGGATCCCAAGTCACGACCATAGGACCAGAGCGGCGGTTGATCAGCGCCTAACAAAGGCTCGGGCATCGGTTTCGGTCCGGCGGCGCCGCCCTCGCGATAGGGCCATTGATAGTTGCCGCCTTTGACAATAAGACTGATCTCTTCCTCCGTGTCTTGCCCCACATCACCTAACCAAATCTCCCCAGTCGGTGTGTCGTAGGTCAAACGGTGCGGACTGCGCACACCTAAGGCGTAGAATTCTTCGAGAACCGAGCCGTCGGGAGCCTGCCAAGGATTGTCGTTAGGAATGGAGTATGCCTGAGTAAAGCTAGCGGGCCATCCGTTAGGCGGAGCTTCCTCGTCAAGCGGTTGCCTCCGGATGGGATGACTCCGCGTGGGATCCTGATCCACATCAATGCGAAAGACGCCACCGAAGAGGCCGCGATCCATGCGTTGGCTGGCACCATAAGGATCATTGACCCCGCCTTCATCACCAATCGCCAAATAGAGAAACCCGTCCTCACCAAAGAACATGCCGCCACCGTTGTGCCAGTTGTGCCGATCGTACTGATTGATTAGAACTAGCTCACTGCTAGGATCGATACTCGCGGAGCCAGGTAGCCACGTGAATCGTGACAGACGGTCATAGGCAAGATCTGGTGAGGCCGGTTCGGGTTGGTAACGGTAATAGCAATAGAGGTAGGCGTGGTTTGGCGATCCAGCCTGGCCATACTCGGGATGAAAGGCGAAGCCGAGAAAGCCGCTGTCGTGACTGGATTCCACATGGGCCGTGAAATCGATCAAAGTGTTCTTAGCATCGACGTTAGGGGTGTTCTGGAACACGACGAGCCTGCCTGTCTTCTCCGCCACGGCAAGTTGGTTTGTGCCTGGTACAGGCAACATCTGTACGGGATCAACAAAGGTGAGGTCAGGAAAGGCGTTCACGAGTTGCCATTCACCAAGCCCAGGCGACTTGGAGGGAAGCTTTCCGTTGAGAAAAGGCCCGATGGGCGCCGGCGAATCGAGGCCCGGTTGACCGGCCATTACCGAAGCCAAAGTGATTGTGGTGAAGAGGATGAGTCGCAGCGGTGAGAGCACGAGGAAAGGATCGCATCAATTGAGCGAACTGCATTATGAAAATTATAATTATTCTCTACATTGAGAGGCCCTTCACCCAATTAACATGCCTTAACTTTTCACTTGAACACTGTTCAAATAAACAGCATTATGCCGGCGTCATGAATCAAAGCCTCGATCCACAAACCGCTGGTCAATTGTCTTTTCGCCTTAAGTCGCTCTTCGAAAGCGCTCGCCGTTTCCGCAATCGTCGTTCTCAGTCTCGGGTGCGTGCCATCAAACCACGCGATTACCCTCGCGAATGTCAGTTGGAGCTTCAACTGACGCTGGAAAACTGACGAGTCTCTTGGTTAGGCGAATGTTGGTGCAGGCGGCCAGACGGCGGGATTCCGTGTGTTGGCGAAATGGCGTGGTTGGTCTCCTAGGAGTCCCGTCCTCTGGCCGCCTGAAGCAGCTTTAATCGAAAACGCTTTCTCCTTTACCATCGTCAAAGGCGAGGAATGATCACTTCATGATCATTTCCACCACGCCTTCCATCGAAGGCCGAAACATCACCCAATACCATGGTATCGTCACCGGCGAGGCCATTCTGGGTGCCAACATCTTCAAAGACTTCTTTGCAGGCATCCGCGACATCGTGGGGGGGCGCTCGGCGGCTTACGAACGCGAACTTCGGAAAGCGCGCACCATCGCCATGCGTGAGCTGCAAGAGGAAGCGCAATCGCTTGGTGCCAACGCCGTGGTCGGAGTCGATCTCGATTATGAAACCGTCGGTCAACAAGGCGGCATGCTCATGGTCAGCGTTAGTGGCACCGCCGTGACGGTTAGTTAGGATAAAGGCGGCAAGATGCAGGATACAGGTGCCAGGATGCCCGTGATGGATGGCAAGATGCAGGGTGCAGGATTCACTTGGCCGGCGCCGTCATCACCCTTGTTGCGGAAGTTCGAGCAATTGATCGCGCCGAAGACTAGGGCGGAGCTTGAGAACATGGTGGCCGCGTCTCAGCGACTGACGCGGCATCACTTCGGACGCACCATGCGGCTCTTTGCACCGCTCTATCTTTCTAACGAGTGCATCAATAACTGCCAGTATTGCGGTTTCTCCCGTGATAACCCGATCTTGCGCGTCACCCTCGATATTCCGCAAGTTGTTGCCGAGGCCCAACATTTGGCCGACCAAGGATTTCGGCACCTACTGTTAGTGGCCGGAGAGCACCCCAAGTTTGTCTCGAACGGTTACCTCGAGCGTTGCATTCACGCACTCAAAACTTTCGTGCCTACCGTCGCCTTGGAAGTGGGGCCCATGGAAGCCGATGAATACGCGCGCATGGTGGATGCCGGAAGCGAAGGCTTGGTGGTCTATCAAGAGACCTACGACCGCGAAGTCTACCGGGAACTGCACACTGCCGGTCCCAAGAAAGATTTCGATTGGCGATTAGCATGCCCTGAGCGCGCCTACCAAGGCGGTTTCCGGCGCATCGGGATCGGAGCATTGTTCGGACTAGCGGAATGGCAAACAGAAGCGCGAGGTCTTGCCGCCCATTTGGAATACCTCTACCGCGTGTGTTGGAAAGCGTCTTTCACCGTGAGCTTTCCCCGCATGCGTCCTCACGCCGGGGAGTTCCAACCCCAACACTTTCTCAAAGACCGCGACCTTATCCAACTCATCGCCGCTTTCCGCCTTTGTTTTCCCGAGTTGGGCATCGTTCTCAGCACGCGGGAACCCGCGCCACTCCGCGACGCCATCGCGCCATTAGGCGTGACCATGATGAGCGCCGGCAGCCACACCGAACCCGGCGGTTACACCGGCCAGGCCGCTGATGATTTGCACCGCACCGTTCGCGGGCGCCGCATCGAACTTGAACAAGCAGCAGATTGCACGCGTGCTACCGAACAGTTCGGCATCGCGGACGACCGTTCCGCGTCCGACATCGCCGCCATGCTCACTAGCAAAGGCCTTGACCCCGTGTGGAAAGACTGGGATGAAGCCATTCTTAGTGACCAACAGCTCCAACCCGCATGAAGCTCTATCTGAACGGCAACGAGCATGAAGCCAACGAAGGAGAAACTTTGCCCAGCTTACTAGAATCGTTAGGCTTTGCGGATCGCCCCGTTCTGGTTGAGCACAATGGCGAGGCTTTGCATCAACGTGAGTATGCGGCCGCCACCTTGGCTGATGGCGATCAGTTGGAGATCATCCAAATCGTGGCGGGGGGCTAGCTGTCTCGTTGCGATAATCCAGCTGGCTGGCACGATCGGAGGAAGACTAGAGCTTCTTCGGCTCAATGACCTTGACCGTGCCTCGAAAGGCTTTGGCCACATCCTCGAGGAAAGATTTGCCAATACCGTTAACACTGATGCCATTGATCACGGGGCGTTTGCCACCGGCGCGTTTCGCCGCTCGGCGCACCAATGACAGGATATCGCGATCAGACAGGGACTTGCCTTTCAATTGCACCGAGGGCTGGCCATCGGTGAGGAGGAAGATCGTGTCGGGGTGTTGCTCAAAGGCTTGAATGAGCGCCATGTCATAACGCGAACCACCTGATGTGTCGGCCGTGTCCTTGTGATCACTCGGCCGGATGGGCACAAAACGAACGGGTTTCTTAGGATCCACATTACTCTGTGCCCGAGTCTTGGTAATCGCGTTGGTGTAGTAGATCTCCATAAACTCGATCGCCGCCTTCTTGTTGGCTGAGGTGGCCGCCACCGGCTTTGACCGAAAGCCATCTGCCATGTTGGCAAAGCAGATGATATTGAACCGCGATCCGGGGCGGAAGCGATTGATCGTCCGGTTCACCTCTTCGCGAATCGCCTCGATGCCGCGCGCCCCACAGTTTCCGATCATGCTGCCTGAGGTGTCGATTACCAAGAGAACGGATTTCCCCGCCGCGGGTGTCCCAAAGAACGATCCGCCGAGGCCAGCGCCACCCGAGCCAATTCCCGTGCCCATGCCCTCGCCAAATCCCACGCCGAGATCCACCGGATTTTCCACAAATTCATCCACCACTGGCACCACCACCGGTGAGAGCGTCTCCGAGACCAAGACTTTGGACATCGACGCCGAAGGTGCCGCCGGCCGGTCCGCCTTGACGTGGAATAGCTCTTTCTTCGTGGGTTCCAACTGCTCCTCAGCCGAGTGCGGCGCCGCAATGATCAGACTGGGTTCCTGAGCAAAGGGCTCGCCAAAGACCACGTAGACCAAGGCCCCGATCAACACGAGATGGGCGCCGATCGCGATCAAGAGCGCTACCATCTTCGATTTGCGGGCCTGCGCGGCGGCGACCATGGCCATGATTTGTTCCTGAGTCAGCTCAGTCGTGTCGTCGATCTCATCGAGAGTCATGAGGGGATACGGTTGGGTGCGAATCACAATAAATTAGCAGCGCTTCATCTCCCGTCCAAGGCATAACTGAGCGAGCGTCGCGAACATGAGAAATCCCTTTCCTATAAAAGGACACTGCTTTTAATAGAAAATGTGTTGCGCGGGAGTGCGAGGAGTGATGGCTCGCGGGGCAGGGCTGGAAGATTCTGTCGTAAAGGGTTGAACTCTCTTGCCGGAAAGTGGCAAAAGTAGCGCTCAGCGAATTAGTCATTGAATCAGATGGCAAATCTCGCTACTTTCATAGCGTGGCACCCAATTGAAACTCCCTACGTATCCATGAACGACTTCCAAAAGCATCTTTCGCGTCGACAACGACAGATTCTGGACATTCTCTATGAGGTCGGAGAGGCCTCCGTCCTTGAAATACAATCGCGTCTGCCCAAGGCGCCAACGCCCATGGCCATCCGGCGCATGTTACAGATTCTTGAGGAAGACAAAGGCCTTGTGAAGCGCCGTAAAGAGGGGCGGAACTACATCTACATGGCCCGCCCTGCCCGCGCCAAGACCGGCACTCGCATGCTCAACCACGTGGTGAAGACTTTCTTCGACGGTTCCTACTCACGCGCCTTCGCCGCCCATTTGGCGGACAAGAAGAGCAAGCTCAGCCGTGATGAGTACGACGAGCTGATGTCCGCGATCAAAGAAGCTCGCGACGACGGCCGTTAGGCTGGCCAATCAAAGCGGCTCGGCTCGGATCTCGAGATCCATCTGGTGAGAATCACCCGGCTGTAGGGTGATGGCGTTGTCGGCGATATTACCCGACTCCACGCACACCATTTCCTGGTACTCGTCATCGCCGAAATCCTCCATGCGTCGAGCCTTCGCAATCCACGGATTCCACACCACCGTGGAACGGCTTCCTGCTTTCTTGATGACGATCCGTCGCTCCCAACCTTCGTCCTCAATCGCGACGGCGTCTTCTGTGTTGATGTAGATTCGATCGCACTCCCTATCCAAACGGATCGTTTCGTCTTCCTGACGCTTTCGCTTTCTTTCATCAAGCGAGTCAAGGTAGTCACTCCCGCCTAAGCCGGAGACCCTTACGCGGTTGATGTTAGAAATCGCAAAGTAACTATGCAGGGCTTCCGTGTAGTCAAAGGGCTTCTCACCCTTGTTCACGACCTGTGCAGAAAGCTGAAGGGATTCCGCCAATGTGATCGTGAGGATAATGCTGAAGGCGTGCGGCCAAATTGCCCGTGTTTGATCGGAATCTTCTAACCGCATTTTCAAGATACTCCCACCTACAACCTCGCCTATCTGAGTCCAAACTGAAGTCCGGGCAAAGCCGTGGGCACTCGCTTGGGAATCATTGAAATGCGGGCCAAACCAAGGCCAACAAACGGGAATGCCCCCGCGAATCGCCTTCCCCACCTCGAAATGCGCCTTCTCACTCATCCATAAGACTGGGTGATCCTGCCCACTTCGGAAGGACCACACCTGACCTCCATAGAGAGATACCTCCGCCACGGCGTCGTCGTGGGTTAGCTTGATTGGTTCAATCCGGGCGTTGCGCATTAACTCACAGGAGCACCGCTTTCTCAGAGTCCAACCCTTGAACTGAAATTTATCGTCCCTGGCAATCAAACCTAACCGAAGAATCTCCCAACAAATGCTTGTCAACTTGGTGAGAAACCTTAGCGAATTTGACCATGCCTGATCCTGTCCCAAACCTCAATCAAGTCGTTCTCGATGCTCTCGATCTGCACACCACGAAGCCGCCTCAGAAACTGGAGATGGGCTCAGCCAAGAAACGCCTCATCGTCGCTAGTGGAAACGCGCTTCCCACGGGCAAGATCATCTTTGCTGATGAGAACGCAATCTTCGCCGACGAAGGCCAGTACGAACAGGCCCTAGCACTTCACCCGGATATCGATTCCGCCGTCGTCATCTCTTCTTCCGGGACCAAACACGCGCCTATTCTCATTAGAGCACTTCAGAAAAAGAACCTCGATCCCTGGTTGCTAACATGCTCCCCAGATTCCCCCGCGGCCAAACTTCTCGATGCCTCGCGTATCTCCGTCACGGCGAGCCGTCCAGAGCCTATTACTTATAACACATCCACTTATCTGGGTATGATCCTCTCCAAAACCGGAGAAGATGCCGCTGGAATCAAAGCTTATATTCAAGACACGATCGATCCTCTCATTCCCACGAACATGCCGGATGCCTACTCCGCCTTTTACCTCATGGTTCCACCGCAGTTCGACGTAATACGCGAAATGTTAGTCACGAAGTTCGATGAACTTTTCGGCCCGCGGATCATTGGCCGCTGCTACACGACCGAACAAACCAAGCACGCCAAGACGGTCGTGACGTGGGAGCGCGAGCTTTTTCTCAACTTCGAGGCTCCTGGTGAACACGACGTGGCCTTGGATCTCCTCCCTGTCAAAAGACTAACGATTCCCCTTATGAACGCTAACGGCTTTGGCTCCACCATTGCCATTGCCTACTATGTTATTGGACATATCCAAGAACAGTACGAACCTTATTTCGCCAAGAGCTGCGACGACTACAAGGAGCTCCAACCGAGGCTTTTCGATTAAACCCTAAGAACGGCAAATGGCATGCTCGTGATCACTCCTTTGGAGTGCGCTCATCTGGAAGCTCTTTGAATCGGAGCCTGAAGACTTTTGATCGATTCTTAATGCCCTTCCTCTTCATAATGGCGACACCCTGAAGGTGAGTTCATTCCTCATTGAATGCTCCTCTTGCCGCTGTGACTGAACTCGCTACGCGATCGACACCCATCGCCATTGCCGATTCTAGGATAACAGCCGGAGAATTGCGCTCTTGCGCGGAAGAGCCTTAGGCACAGGAGGTCTCACGCGACGCTTGGACTAGCCCTTGCGCCCAAAGATCAGTGCCAGGATCTTGGCCAGGAAGCCGCCGCCGCTCTTGGATCGCCGGCCGCCTCCCGTGGCCATGCCGAAGATCATGCCGGCGACGTCGTCGAGGATGTTGCCGTCACCGTCCCGGTCCAGGATGCTTGTTAGGAGGCCTCCGCCGCCTCCAGAGGAGCGCCGGCTGCCACCGGAGTTAGCCCGTTTCTTGAGAGCGCCGAGGATGAGAGGAGCGAGGATGGGAATGAGTTTCATCCCCATGCCGGCAGAGAGACCGAGTTTATCGTCCAGCAATTGAGCGGTTTGGGGACCGGCGTCGCCCAGGAGGCCGCCGAGCGTGGCGTCCGGGTTGCGATCCCCGGACCGGCGTTGGATGTGGGACCCAATATCGTTGAGGGCGCTTTCACGGCCGTATTTCTGGACGATGTGGTTCACGCGGCCTTCGCCGCCCTTCTCAGCTTGGCGTTTGAGGCCGCCTAAAATGAGTGGCGCCACTTTCGATAAGGCGTCTTCTGCTTGGCTATCGCTGAGGCCGAGATTCGCGGAGAGCTGTTCAGAAATCTGGGGACCGAGATCTTTGGAAAAGTCGTCGAGGAAGGATTCGTTCATAAGGCATCAGTCTGACCTAACCTTGGGAAATCCCGAAAGCAGAATCTTTTCAACTCTTTCTCGTGATCATCCGACCGTTCACGCTATGATAATTATTGGTTGAATTACCGCGAATCGTTAGTAATTATCCGCCAGGGAGAATTAAATGACACTAAATTATCAGGGAGACTTTGAGGGCTCTTGGTTGGCGGTATTAGCTCATGTGGGTTGGCGCCGGCGACGAGGCGAACGTGAAGATTCCACCTCGTCAGACCGGCGTCGCCGCCGTCCGGCGCCCCCAGGGGATCGCAAGAACGGTGGGGACGACGAAGACGAAGAAGAGAAGCGCAAGCGACGCTCAAGGCGTTGGTGGTAAAGCTTTTCCCACTTGGTCTTCTATAGCTTGCCAAGTGAGTTCGGTCGGTAACATTGCCGTCCATTGGTTAGGCGGTGGCCCTCGGGTCTCCAGACGCCAAGCGTGCAAGGCGTGACGTGGAAGAATAAGTTGGCGCGCGAGTTCAGGCGTCCAGCCTTTCTCAATGAAGCGTAGGTAACATGTTTCATCGTTGCCGTAAATCTTGTCACCTAGCACGGGGAATCCAGCATGACTCAGATGCACGCGAATCTGATGCATGCGTCCCGTGATGAGGCTGACTTCGACAAGGCTTAGTCGCATTTCGTGGCACAGGCATCTTTCCAACACGCGGCACTCCGTTAGGGCAGATTGCCCTTTGGGATGCACCTTGCGTTTTAACCAAATGGCTGAGGGTTCCACCTCGCCTTGGCGCAGAATCGGCCTATCGACCCTAAAAAAGCCTGTTTCCGGCCACCCTTGCACAATGGCGAAATAAGTCTTCTTTAGCCGGTGAGCCTGCATCTCCCGAGAAAATTGTCTCGCAGCTTCCGCGTGTTTTGCCACCAAGACCACGCCGCTGGTCTCGCGGTCTAACCGATTGATGATAGATAGCTTACCGCCGTTGACGAGGTCATAGGCTAACAATTCACGCAACTCATCCCAAAGCGTTCTAACCGGAGTCGGTTTGCTCGGATGTACCTGCAAGGGTGCTGGTTTATCAACGACGATATAGTCGTCCGTCTCATCCAGAATAGTGAAGTCCGTGCGGTTGCGTGTTGCCGCGGCCTGGTGCCTGGCATTCAAAACAGCGCTGTGATTAACGACCACCCACTACTGGTGAGCCAAAGTGCTGCGCGAGCCCGGCCAACTGATCGCTGTCCGGTTCTTTCTCTGCTTTGATGATGGCATCCTCTTGCAATGCGACCAACTCAGCAATGCCTTTACGGCAAAGTGCCAGCATGGATTGAAACTGCTCCTCTGAATAAGTCGCCTCCTCGCCGGAACTCTGAACCTCCACAAACTCAAGGTCTTCCGTCATCACGACGTTGGCATCGACAGTGGCATCGCGGTCCTCAATGTAGTTCAAATCCAGGCAAGCGGTGTCTTTGTAAATCCCTGCACTCACTGCCGCTACTTTCTTCCGCATTGGCGACTCTTTGATCTTGCCCACGCCGATCAGTTGGTTGCACGCGATGGCGGTGGCGACACACGCGCCGGTGATGGAAGCCGTTCTCGTGCCGCCGTCTGCACGCAACACATCGCAGTCGATCCAAACCGTCCGCGGCCCCAAAGCCTTCAGGTCCACCACAGCCCGCAGCGATCTACCGATGAGACGCTGGATTTCCGAACTGCGTCCATCAAGGCGACCGCGACTCACATCGCGCTGTTTGCGTGTTAGGGTGGAATAGGGCAGCATGCTGTATTCGGCTGTCAGCCAGCCGCCATCCACTTGTTGCATCTTCATCCATCGCGGCACGCCTTCCTCAACCGTGGCCGAACAGATCACGCTGGTATCTCCAAAGCTCACTAAGACCGATCCCGATGCGTTGGGAGCGACGTTGGGAATGAAGGAAATGGGGCGGAGTTGGTCGCAAGCGCGCTGATCGGATCGTTCCATGATTGTAATTTCGTGAGCGGCGAGTATTGCAGTGCCGCCCTTCTTCTCTCAACTTTTTTTAAAACTTCCCTTCATGCCTTCTAGCGGCCTTCAGAATGTCAGCGTTCGCGTGCCGGGCTCGACTTCCAACATCGGTCCTGGGTTCGATTGTTTAGGCATCGCCCTCCAACTTTACAACGAGGTGCATCTGGAGCGTGGATCTGAAATCGGGGAAACGCTGTGGCCGGACCATCCCATGGTGGCGGAGACCGCCAAGGCGTTCTTCGAGGAAGGACAGGTCGATCCGTTTCCGTTTACGTGGTCAATCAAGGGCGACGTTCCTATGTCACGCGGACTAGGGAGCAGCGTGACCCTGCGGCACGGCATCTTGCATGGGCTCAATGTGTTGTGTGGCGAGGTGTTGGATCGACAAGGTCTCTTCAAATTGGGCACCGTCTTGGAGGGCCATCCGGACAACGCTTCCGCTGGTGCCTTTGGTGGATTCACTTGCTCCAATGTGGCGGGCCAATGCGCTCATTTTCCCGTGGAAGAACAGCTCAAGTTTCTCCTCCTCATTCCCGAACGCGAACTCCTTACGGACGCATCACGCCAAACGTTGCCTAACGAGTTACCCCGCAAACAAGCCGTGGAGAGCCTGGGGAACGCCTGTCTCATCACCGCGGCCTTTGCCTCACAAAGATACGAATGGTTGCGCGGAAGCTTCACGGATCACCTCCATCAACCTTACCGCGCTGCCGCCAATCCCGGTCTGATCGAAGTGATTGCTGCGGCGGAGGCTCGTGGTGCGCTTGGCGGTTTCTTAAGTGGCTCGGGATCCACCATCGCCTGCGTAGCGCTGGGCGACGAAGAGACCATCCAATCCATCGGTCGCGCGATGCAGCATGCTTACGACGTCATCGGAAACGCACGCCTTCTCATTGTCTCTGCCGATAATGAGGGAGCGGTGACGATCCCGGGAGACGAATGAAAGAAACGCTCGAGAGTCTGGAAGAGTACGCGATCGAAGTCATCTACGATCGCAAGAAAGGATTCGGCGCCTCCACTCTGAGGGTAGCGCTTCGCGGTCTCTCTCACATTTGGGGCGCCGCCGTACGCTTCCGGCTTTTTCTCTATCGGAATCGCATTCTTCGTGAACACAACTTAGGTTGCCTCGTCATCAGCATCGGTAACATCACGGTGGGCGGCACCGGGAAGACACCGGTGGTCGAGCTCTTTGCGAGAGCCTTGAGTGAGGCGGGCCGCCGGGTCGCCATCCTCAGCCGGGGCTACAAGAGTGAACGCCCGCCTTTGCTCCAGCGGTTGCACAGTCGTGTCACGGGCAAGACGTTGGTTCTACCGCCACGCACGGTTTCCGATGGCAAATCACTCTTGTTAGACTCTCGAACGTCTGGAGACGAGCCTTACATGTTGGCCGCCAACCTCAAGGACGTGGTCGTGTTAGTAGACAAAGATCGCGTAAAGTCCGGAACTTGGGCCATTCGCAAACACGGCATCGATACACTTCTGTTAGACGACGGCCTGCAATACCTCAGACTCAAGCACCGGCTCGATATCGTGCTCGTTGATTCCACAGCGCCCTTCGGCACGGGGCATCTGCTCCCCCGCGGGACCTTGCGGGAGCCGGCGGCCAATCTCCGGCGTGCCCACTACATCTTCATCACCAAGTGCCAACCCGGAGAATCTAACGAAGAGCTCACGGAAGCCATCCGCGAACACAACCGCACGGCGGAGATCATTGAGTGCACGCATGCGCCGCGTTATCTTCAAAACGCCTTCACGCAAGAACGGCTCGAGCTTGATGCGCTCCAAGGAGCTTACATCGGCACCATCTGTGGGATTGCCACGCCGGAGACATTTGAAAATTCCCTAACCAAACTGGGCGCGAACCTTGAAGCACGGCGTCGCTACACGGATCACCATCGTTTTCGGGAACAGGAGGTCCTGACGTTCATCAATCAAGCTGTGGATCGTGACCTCTCCATGATTGTAACCACGGAGAAAGATGCCGTGCGTTTTCCCAAGATCGCTCGTACCGATGTCCCGGTGTACTTTTTGCGTGTCGAAATCGAGATCCTCTCCGGTAAAGAAACGTGGAAAGAATGCATCGAGAGAATTTGTTCGCCTCAAGCCGTGGAAGCGGTTAACAGGATGTTCACCTAACGAGGACGTGCGGTGAAGCCCCCCAAAGCATCATGGAAAAGAAGGATATCAAAATCGTCAAGCCTCCCAATCTGTTCCGCAAGACTCAACAGATGTTGCGGCAGATTGAAGAAGTGGTGGATGGCGCGTTTCTCGTTTACTGGTCCGCCGGAAACGGTGCCATTTGTCATAGCGATGTACCGCCTCTAGCAGACGTCCTGAGCCACATCGGTAAGCAGAAGAAAACCTATCTTTTTATCAAATCGACAGGAGGAAATGGCCAGGCTGCCCTCCGTTTGGTCAATCTCTTGCGGCAATACACGGAACATCTGGTAGCGCTCATTCCCTTGGAATGCGCTTCAGCTGCGACGATGATCTCGTTAGGCGCCGACCGAATTCAAATGGGGCCGCTCGCCTACCTCACCGCCGTCGACACCTCGCTCACTCACGATCTTTCGCCTGTGGATAAGAACAATTATTTGGTGAGTGTGAGCCAGGACGAACTCAATCGCGTGCTCAATCTATGGCACGAAGCTTCCAAACCCAATGATCCGCCCGAGAAAGAGGCGTCCAACCCCTACAGCCGACTTTACGAGCACATTCATCCACTCGTCTTCGGCGCCATCGATCGAGCGAGTTCGCTTTCGCTAAAGCTCTGTGAGGAGATCCTTTCCTATCATGTGGGCGACGCGAAAGAGCGTGCCCGAATCAGCCGGACGCTCAATTCCGACTACCCTTCTCACAGTTATCCCATCACTCTTCGTGAAGCCAAACGCATCGGACTCAAAGTTGAGCCCATGGAGGAGTCGTTGACGGATTTACTCACGCAGATCAACACACACTATTCCGAGATGGGCCAACGTGCTCTCACCGACTACGACGAACTCAACTACCACGACCACGAAGTGCAGACCATCATCGAAGGCCGGGGCGTGCAGTTCACTTATCAAAACAACAAAGACTGGCACTATCGCCAAGAAGAACGCCGCTGGGTCCCGCTAAACGATCAAAGCGCCTGGAACCGCCACTTGCTCGTCGACAACAAGACCAAATCGTCGACTTTTCACGTACGCTAAAGCTCAAAGCGCGTTTCCATCCTCGCGGAGGACGCTCAGAATCCACCCGAAGCGGCCCCACTACGGAAGGCCAAAGCCGCTTCATCACTGGCAAATGCGGTGCATTTCGAGGACTCAGTTAGGCTTGTGGGACCACACGGAAGTGCAAGGAGGGCACCCGTTTGCGATGGGTCGCCCCCGCGATGGCTGAACGCAAGACGCCGGATGCCGCCTCGAGGCGTCGCCTTACCTGCTCGAGTTCAGGTGCCGAGCTGATCGGAGCAGCCAAGGTGACAACCATAACGGCTCGGTCCGGCCCAGGCTCAACGGCGACAAGCTCCAGGTCACGCAGATAAGGATCCCCACAATCACACATGAGGGAATCGTGGATGGCATGTTGGGCTTGCTTGCAATATTGCAAGGCCTTGTGATCCGGTTGCCGCTGACGCGTGCGGCGACGTTGCCGGAGCGCGATCAGCTCAAGCGGAACGCCGTCGTCCGGGCCAAGGCTCTCACAGACGTGTTCCCAGCCCTTGGGAATGGTTTCTTCTTTCATCATTCATCATCAGTTAATGAGTTTATGACAGAGGAATCAGCACACTGATTCCGTGAACGAACATCCGATGAAAGGCGCGGCCGCCGCGCAAACGCTAGGCTAGACCGCGCTGGGTGCCAGAGGGAACGCAAGCGAAGCCGTGAGAAAAGTGTGATTAGTCACTAACATGAGGCCTCCTGGTTTGGTTAGGTCGCTAATCAAGTCCAGAAAGGGAGGCGCGTCAATGGTCTTTCTTTTCCGCGACCGGTTCTTTCTGACCGTAGGCACCAACGGTTTGAATATGCGCGGTGACAAAGATGAGATGGGTGCGTCCAGAATCTTGATTTCCCGGGCTCTTGGTGAGCCGCCAGGAACCGGCTAGCACATAGCTATCGTTCTCAATGGTGAGATCGAAACGCTAAATATTTCGCTCGATGAGTGCGGGAGTTCGATTTCAGAGAATCGACTACAAATAGTCCTGGTGCCACGACCTTGGCAGCCTCTGGGGTTTGCCCTCGGGCATTTGGATGAGGGCGAGGCATTGGCGGCTGGTGACGATGACGGCTTGGTCTTCATCGCGGATCACTTCAAAGGCGCACCAGAAACGGACGTTGGAGAACTCGTCGAGGCGACCGTGAATGGTGAGATGATCACCGAGTGTGGCAGGCGTTTTGTAGTCAATCTCCGTGCGTGTCACTACGGGAAACAAGCCCGTCTGACACATTTCCTTGAGCTGCATGCCTAACTTCGCAGCTAAGCGAGTGCGCGCCGTTTCAATGAATCGTAAGTAGGCGATATTGTGTACGACACCACCGCAATCGGTGTCGAAGAACATGACTTCCTCGTGTGTCTCGATCTGAGGCCGGGCCATGATCCGGCGCGGCTTACTTGACGGTCATGACGCCGCTCATCACGGCAAAGTGTCCTGGGAAAGTGCAGAGATAATCGTATTTGCCGGCGTCAGGCGCGGTGAAGACGATTGATGTTTCTTCTCCTGGGCCCAACATTTTCGTATGGGCAAGAATGTCTTTCTTATGCGCCGCAGGAATGTACTCGGCTTGCGGTCCAGCAGGGATTGCTGCGGTCGCAAACGCGACTTTGTTCACACCTTTCTTCAAAATCACCACATTGTGGCCCATCGCGACTTTCGGTAGCACGCCAATGTTTTTGAACGTGAGCTTCACTTTCTGTCCAGCGGTCACCGTAAAGGTCTTCTTATCATACTGCATTTGATCATTGCCAGTGAGCTTCACTTCCACGTCGAACTTCTCCTCTTCTTTCTTCTTGGCCTTGCCCGCACTTTCGGTCGCCACCTTCGGCTTTTCTTCTTTGGGTTTCTTATCTTCCGCGATACCCGTGAGTGCGCATGTAAAGGAGATTGTTAGGAGAATGGCGATGGATTTCATAGGTGCTCGAAGGTTGGAGGAATTGGGTTCGATGGAAACGCAGGGATTGTCAATGGTTGCGCATACTTTAGGTCGCGGCTGCCAAGACGGGGGCATTTGCGGGTTTTTCGACCCAGCGATCGTGTTCTTTAATCAGGTCAATCAAGCGGTCGACGGCTTCTTCCTGGGGGATGTTGAATTTCACGGCTTCTTTACCCACGTAGAGATTGATCTTACCCGGCGCACCGCCCACGTAACCGAAATCGGCATCAGCCATCTCACCTGGTCCATTGACGATGCACCCCATGATGGCGATGCGCACGCCTTTGAGATGCCCAGTGGCCTCGCGAATGCGGGCCGTGGTTTCTTGGAGGTTGAATAGGGTACGGCCACAAGAGGGGCACGCGACGTAGTCGGTCTTGAAAATACGCGCCCCGACACTTTGGAGGATGTTATAAGAAAGGCGAAGCGACTGACCCGGCGCTTCCTCGCCTTGCACGAGGATGGCGTCACCAATGCCATCGGCTAACAATGAACCTAAGACCGCGCTAGCGCCTAGCAGCGTCTCTTGGAATTCGGCCTTAGTGTTTGTGGAAGGCGTGAGGGTGTCTTTTAGGAGTATCGAGTGGCGTTCGTCTAACTGACGCGCCAAAGCGCGGAAGCCGGGAACGACCGGTATTGCCAGTCCGTCGGCAACCGTCACCAGTTGCGCCTCAGGCGACGCGTTGATCTTCTCCATCGCCAATGAATCGTTAGGATCGATCGCCACGACGTTTGAAGCTTCGACGGTGATCTCTGGCTTAAAATCGCCTAACTGATCGATCTTATGCGCCAATTGATCCCGTTTGCGCTGCGAAGTGAAGACGCGAATGGTTTCGGTGCCGCCCAACCAATGATCGCCTACCTGCACAGTCTCCGTGGTGCGGCGTTGGTATTCGAAGGGTTCCCAACATTTTTCCAAATCGTGCTCTGCGGAAAGAAGCCGTTCACACACCTTCACCAATGCCTTGGCCACAGGGATCTCGTGCACGGCGTCCTCAGTGAGGGACACACGAACCGTATCGCCCACACCATCAAGGAGTAACGAGCCGATGCCGATCGCACTTTTAATACGACCGTCCTCGCCATCGCCGGCTTCAGTCACGCCCAAATGGATGGGATAATGCCAGTCCGGGCCTAACTGATCGAGCCGCGCGACGAGCATCCGGTAGGCGATGATCATCACCTTGGGATTGCTTGCCTTCATGGAAAAAATGAACTGGTGATAACCTTCATCGCGGGCGATGCGAGCGAACTCCAAGGCGCTCTCCACCATGCCTAACGGTGTGTCGCCATAGCGATTCATGATGCGATCGCTGAGCGAGCCGTGGTTGGTGCCGATGCGCATCGCCACGCCGCGGTCCTGACAAAGATTCGCCAACGGAACGAAGCGTTCGCGGATACGCTCTAACTCTTCGGCGTATTGCGCATCGGTGTATTCCCTGATGGCGAACTTCTTGCTATCGGCATAATTGCCAGGGTTCACACGCACTTTCTCCACCCACTTGGCAGCCTCCAAGGCGGCGTCTGGTTTGAAATGGATGTCTGCTACCAAAGGCACATCGCAACCGCGAGCTAACAAACCCTTTTTGATATGCTCAAGATTCTCGGCGTATTTCCGTGTCTGCGCCGTCACCCTGACAATCTCGCAACCCGCCTCTGCTAAACCTAACGCTTCCGTCACGCACGAGTCGGTATCGCGCGTGTCCGAGGTAAGCATGGACTGCACGCGGATCGGGTTCTCGCCGCCGATCCCCACATGGCCCACCATCACCTCACGCGTGCGGCGGCGAAGCGGGTGCAGAATAGTCGGGACTTCAGAACTGGCGGTGTCGAGAGACATGCGGCGCTCCTTACACCAGAAACGCTAAGGGCTAAAGACCGGATCGCCATTGGGCAGTGTCGGCGGCGGCGGGTCCGCCGTGCGTTCGATCCCTCGAACATCCGGCGCGCCCCCGAAGATCTCCGTGACGTCGAAACCGGTGATAAAAACCATGAAACCGATGAGCAGGAGGGCGCAGCCTCCGTAGGCGACATCCATGACCGGCTTGCTCAAAGGGCGTTTTCGGATGGATTCCAAGATCGCCATGGTGATGTGGCCACCGTCGAGGACCGGTAAAGGCAGGAGATTCAGAATGCCGAGATTGATATTGAGAATCACGCTAAACCACAACGCGCGCCGCCAACCATCCTTATCTTTAAAGAGCCGGTAATAGACGTTCATGATGCCCACCGGTCCGCTTAGATGCCTAGCGCTAATCTTCGATTTGGGAGACGCGACGGCGGCAAGCGTGTTGTACATCGTCTGAACGCCACGCTTGATTTGCTGTATGGGCGATTCTCTTACTAACCTTGTTTCACCAATAGGATCCCAAACGACGCCAATCATGTGATGATCGCGTCCCTCGGGCTTTTCCGGAGTCATCGTGACGGTCAGTTCCTCTTCCCCACGGCGAAGGCCAATTTCCATCGGCTGATCGGGATTCGCCCGGATGATATCGGATAAACCGAGGCGGCTCCGTAAGGGTTGGCCGTCAACACTGACCAGGATGTCATATTCCTGAATGCCGGCCTTTTCAGCCGGGCTATTCTTGATCGTCCGCTGCACCATGGGATGCGCGGCTGAGGCGATACCCATGTCGTATATTTGACGAAGCTGGGGCCGCGTGAAGAAGCCTTTGATACCGTCCCGCTTCGAACCTTCTGGCGCTTCTTTTCCCTCAGCCTCAGCCGCTTTCGCCGCCTCTTCACCGATGAGCGGCGCCTTAACGGGAATGACCAACGGTTCGGCCACCCCCTCACGTTTGACCTTGAAATCGATCGTGTCACCACTGCTGCTTATGACATTCCAGGCCACGCTATCCACCATCCCGCGCCAGGAATCGACCGGACGGCCATCAACCTCAAGGATCTCATCCCCTGGTCGAAGATTCTCCGCACCCTCCACCGCTTCGGGAGAAACGTAGCCAATCGTCGTCGTCGCATCGCCCGTTCCAACCGGCCGCATCACCGCCCAGACGAGCACGGCAAAGGCAAAGGCCAATCCAAAGCTGAAGAGAGGCCCCGCAAAGGCGACGATGATCTTGTCCATGGACGAGATCTTCGGCAGTGGCTCCGCATTCTCCGACTTGCCCTCCAGCATCTCCATCGGCGCCATTTGCGGCAACGCCACAAAGCCGCCGGCCGGAATCCAACCGATCCCCCACTGCACGCCATTGATCTTCTTCGACCAAATGGGCTTCCCGAACCAAATCTGAAACTTCTCAATCTTCAGACCACGCCAACGCGCTGCTAGGAAGTGACCCAACTCGTGCACCAAGATCACGAAGTTGAAGAGAATGACGATCTCTATAATTATTCCAATGACTGTAAGGGTCTCCATCGTGGCGGGATTATAACGCGTAGCGTCGCCCCTGCAATCAACCGTTCAGAAAGGTTTGGAGAGCTTGGAAATCGCCCTCCTGAAAGGCTGCAACTTCTTTTCTTTAAAAGGAGTGTCCTTTAATGAGTTTTCCTTTAATGAGTTTTCTTCTGGTTCTTGATGAGGAAGTGAGCGCGTCTTGGAAAGGGGCAGTGTTTCTTTTCGAGATCTCAATTGGAGATTGCTTCATTCTAGGCCGAACCGGAAAGGTTGGACGGCTCATGCGCGAATACGCTTGGTCGGGTCGAACAGACAAGTCCGTTGAGAAAGTCGCAGACTCTTTTCAGGACTTTGTAGACATGTACGTTGAAGCGTTTCTACGTGGTGGATTCCGAGAGGTCTTTTACTAGAGCCTGTCTGATTTCGACTCAACGTTAGCTTACGCTAGCAATTCTTCAATCACGTGCCCATGCACATCCGTAAGCCGGAAGTCGCGGCCTTGGTAGCGATAGGTCAGCCGTTTGTGATCGATGCCTAACAAATGCAAGATCGTGGCGTTGAGATCGTGGATGTGCATGGTGCCGGGCGTCCAGTGTTCCTTGTTAGGCTGCGGGTTCAGCGGGTTGCCGTCGGCGTCTGCGATGTTGTAGCCGTAATCGTCCGTGCGGCCGTAGGTGATCCCGGCTTTCACGCCGCCGCCGGCCATCCAGACGGTGAAACAGCGCGGGTGATGATCGCGGCCGTAGTTCGCGTGCGTAAGGTTGCCCTGACAATAAGCCGTGCGGCCAAATTCGCCGCCCCAGACAACGAGTGTCTCGTCTAGCATGCCACGAAGTTTGAGATCTTTGATCAGCGCGGCGCATCCGCGGTCGATATCGCGGCATTGCGATTCGTGTTCTTTCGGCAGATTGCCATGCGCGTCCCAGCCGCGATGAAAGATCTGAATGTTGCGCACACCGCGCTCAGCTAATCGCCTAGCGTTGAGACAACACGCGGCAAAGGTGCCGGGCTCGCGGGCTTCCTCGCCATACAGTTCAAAAGTATCTTCACGCTCTTGCGAAAGATTCATCAGCTCGGGCACGGATGCCTGCATGCGGTAAGCCATTTCATGTTGTTTGATGCGCGAGAGGATCTCGGGATCGGCGAAGCGTTCGTGTTGGCGGCGGTTGATGGCGGCTAAGGCGTCCAACTGCGCGCGACGGTCTTTGCGAGTCACGCCTGCCGGATTACTCAAGTAGAGCACCGGATCCCCTTGGCTACGCATGAGGATACCTTGATGATCGGAAGGCAGAAAACCCGTTCCCCATAAGCGATTAAACAGGCTTTGCTCAGCGAAACTGGTCTTCGCATGCATGACCACATACCCTGGCAAATTCTCATTCGGACTGCCTAACCCATAACTTAACCACGCTCCAAGGCTCGGCCGACCGGGTATCTGACTTCCTGTCTGAATGTAGGTGATGGCGGGATCGTGATTGATCGCTTCAGTAAAAGTGCTGTGCACCACACAAAGGTCTTTCACCACTGTAGCAGTGTGCGGCAATAGTTCACTCACCCACACGCCACGATCATTGTTAGGCTCATGCGTGAATTTGTATTTGGTAGGACACAACGGTAGCCCGTTCTTCTGCTTTGCCGTCATGCCGGTCACCCGTTGGCCGCCGCGAATGTGATCCGGCAATTGCTCCCCAAACATGTCCTGCAGTTTGGGTTTGTAGTCCCATAAATCATGATGGCTGGGACCGCCGCTCATGAAGAGATAGATCACCCTCTTGGCCTTTGGCTCGTGATGCGTCCCATCCGGACGGGCGCCTTCCGCGTGCAGTTGATCCGTGCCTAACATCTGAGCCATCGCCGCCGTACCCAAACCGAGGGCTGAGCGGCCGAAGAGTTGACGCCGCGTGAGCATGAGTTGGTGATCGTGGGATAGGGGGCCGAACATGACCGGTACACTGAATGGGAAAGGCGCTCTGGCGCAAGCGGGAAGCCGCCGGCGGCCTGATGCCCAGAAGGTGAAACGACAAACCACATTCAAGCCAATCAAATAGCATTAAACAATAGAAAACAGGAATAAAAGAGAGACAAATAGGACTTCCGCACCTTGTATGGGACCCATGACGACGCCTGAAAGCCCGGTCCTTTCCCCAAGTGATCCGCCACTATCCAACGTCCGTTCCACACCCTTCTTTGAACTGTTTGACGGTCTGCTTCGAAGACGTGAATCCTACTTCGAGGCCATCTTTCAGGGGAAAGAGGTGGGTGCGTTGATACGATGGAGCCTTATCGCGTCGCTTCTCCTTTGCGGCCTCTACGGGTTGACGATGGGCGCCACCCATTTCAGGGAGGCTGACTGGGGAGCGGGTTTTGCCCAATCCCTGAGTTCGGCCGCCAAGGTGCCACTGCTCTATCTCTTAAGCCTGTTGGTATGCTGTCCGGTCTTGTACTTTGTCATCGTGCTGATGGGTTCCAAGCTAAGCTTCACCCAAACTCTTGCGCTCCTGCTCCTCGCCATTGCTATGAACGCCATCCTCCTTGCCGGATGCGCGCCGATCGTGCTCTTCTTTGTCTTCACAGGTTCGGGTTATCTATTCATCAAGCTGCTGCACGTGGTCATCTTCGCTTTCAGTGGCGGATGGGCCATGATGGCACTTTGGCATGGCCTGGCGAGCATGTGCGAAAAGTCTGACCTTTATCCCAAACAGGCTATCCGTATCCTTCAGATTTGGATCCTCATCTTTGGATTTGTGGGCACGCAGACGGCGTGGAGCCTTCGTCCTTTTATTGGCGACCCAACTCAGAAGTTCGAGATCGTCCGCTCGGACCAAAGTGGAAACATCTACCTGTCCATTTGGGAATCGCTGATCCCTGCAAGTGTTAGGCAACCGGGCGCCGATCCGAACACGTCTCCCAACAAGCCCGAAACACCATGAATCCCGACGAGGAGATCATGACCATTGAGGAGGTCGCGAAGTATTTAAAGATGCGGCCTCAAACGATCTACAAGTGGGCTCAGGAGGGCAAACTCCCGGGCGCCAAACTGGGAAAAGAATGGCGGTTTCGTAAACACCTCTTGGATGAGTGGATCGACTCCTCGATAGTCCGGTCAAAAGGGGGCTTCGATCTTCTCGTTCAAAGCAGCATGCTAGAGTTTAAACGCAGTCGTATAGGCGAAGATGACCTGGAGAAACTGCTTAAGGAGGCCATGAATTGAAGCGGGTCGTGTTCACGCCGGAAATCGTGCTACGTGGCTTGATCGAACCGACCTCCTTACAGATTCTGTTAGCCTGGCGAGACGGCAAGCTCAAACCGGTCATCAGCCGAGACCTTGCTTTGTGCTACACGAAGTTGCTCCGCGCCGCTGGTCTCGGCCCCGATCTGCTCAAACGATGGCTTTGGTGGTTCACAGATCCAGAGAAATCAGAATACAAGCCCGAGTTCGAGGGGGATTCCGAGAGCATCGTGACTTGTTGCGAAAAACTCGCTCTAGCAAATCGCGTAGATGGCATTGTGCATTCCAAGTCTTATCAGCCACCATTGAATGCCGAAGCGATGTGGATGGAGTCTTCGGTGGTGCTCGCTGAGATCTGATTCTAAAATCTCGTTAAAAATTTAGTTTCAAATGATTGTCGGTGCGATACGGTGGTGCTCATGAAACCGGCAATTGTCCTCGCCATCATCGCCATCGCCATCATTGGCGTACGGCAATTCCAAACATCCGCTCCGACGCCGCCGGCAGAGCCGAGTCCGATCCGTTCTTCAGGGGAAAGTAGTGGTTCGTCTCGGGTTTCCCAATCTGAAGAAGCGAATGAATCGGAGTCTCCATTTGACCTGCAACGGAATCCCTCACAATCGCCTACCGGACATTGGGTCGAGGGAGCGCGGAATTTGATCAGGTCTCCATTCGCACTTGACGGCCCCTATATAGATATCAACGGCATCGATCCCGGTACTATGATCGAATGTCCCATCACCGGAAAGTCCTTTCGTGTTCCCGAGCCAACTGCAGATGAACTCGCCATTCGTGATCATGAAGAGAAACTCGCGAACACAATTCTTCCGGCGTTTCGACTGGATGCCCAGACGCTTGAGCAACCGGAATGGCTATTCGGACTCAGCGACCTACCCATCGCCATCGATCAAGCATCGATTCGAAAGTATGACCCCAATGCTTTGAAGACTCCTTTAACGTTTGATTTACAGAATGTGCCTTTGTCAGAAACGCTACGCTTCGTCTCAAGCCTGAGC
Source organism: Verrucomicrobiales bacterium (assembly GCA_965224685.1). Taxonomy (GTDB): domain Bacteria; phylum Verrucomicrobiota; class Verrucomicrobiia; order Verrucomicrobiales; family DEV007; genus CBDDAB01. Next base: position 1,394,784 of record CBDDAB010000016.1, read on the forward strand.
AAAGTGCCTCACGAGGTTACTCCCGAGGGGGTGGTGTTCCGGTTGCATGAAGCACCTCCTCCTCCCAAACCGCCCAGCCCCAATCTTTATACCAAGACTTACAAACGTCCCGAACACCTGCCCCGCCCAGCCTCTGGCGGCACCTTGATGGATCATCTTCGGGAACAGGGCATTGAATTCCCAGAAGACTCCTCCGTCTTCTATCATAAGGCCAAGGACCAGATCGTCGTTCGCAACAGTCGAGAACAGATGGCACGCTTGGATGTTTTCATGAATCCGGATGCCTCACGTTGATTGGTGCCAGTAACGCCAATCCTGCCAATGGCACTTCTTCCATGAGAACCGTTCTAATGAACGGCCAAGGCCGTCCAGCATTCTGCTAGATCCGGCTTGGTGGCTAACAAGATTTCCCGGATCGCTTGTTTCTCGCCGGGCTCGAAATACTCAAAGCCTTCGATGGGACCATCCTGGAGCACGCGATGGAGACGGCGGTAGATTTCGCGCTTGAGAGGCGTCGGCAGGCTATTGAAAGAAACGGAGTAGATCATGTAGCTGCACCGGTGCTGGAAAAGATGCCCCTTGAGCCGGAGATCTTTTAAGGAACGGCCTTGGGCATCGGTTTGCCGGTTTGCTAGAAAAACATTCTCAAAGGCCTCCGAACCTCTTACCGGCTCTTCGCCTAGCGACGCTTCATCGGCGAAAAGAAGGTAGCGCACCAACGTGTCCACACTCGCATCCAAGTCTGCCCATTCATCGTCCGCCAGATCTTTGAGATCGGACCAGGTAGGGTTCTCAAGCTTAAGATCATGAAACCCTTGGCGCACGCGATAATGCCCTTCCATGAGCCAATGATGCATGCTGATCTGGTGATCCATCAGCATTAGCGCTAGGAGATCGCTGCCTTCACGCAAATGAAGCTTAGGATCGAAAAGATGGTCTAGCGTTTTCACTTTGACACCGGCTTCGCGATCGATGGTCGCGTTTCTGCCCGAACCTTTGGCGATCTGATTGCCCATGTGTCTCATGGCGCCGAACTTTCCGGTCACATACCAACCACCCCAGCGATTCTCGAACGGGACTTCATGACTGATGCGTTCAAAAGAACGAATGCTACGTAGATTGCGCCCGTTTTCGTTTGGAAACACGGATTGCGCTAACAACCCCGGCATAAAATCGGTGGCGCTTCCGGCGTGGCAGCCCAAGCACGAATCCTCACGATGAAACAAAGGCCTGTCCGGTTCGTCTAACGGACGTTGAAAGTAGAAGATGCCACCTAGCTCAGGATCCATGCTAGTGATTTCGATGCGCCCATTCGGCATCCAGCCAAGGTAGACGTCCTCGTTGAAATAAATCGCCCGCGGATTCTTGGGCGTCACGACCCGTCGTTGGAGACTTGTCTTGGTGAAGACCAGCACCTGGGATTCTTCGGGAATATTCAGTTCCTCTAACAAACGCTTCACCAAGGGCTTTCCGTTAGGCTCATCCAAGGTGATCTCACCCGCTTCGAGCCGTTTGATCAGGAGAGACATAGGGTCTTTCAATTCCGCTTCAAAGTAGCGATGCGGCTCAAGCTCGTAGTCATTGTAAAATCCCTGGCCGGATGCGGCGAGGACGCTGAGCGCCAGTATGGAAATTGCAAAAGGGAATCGGAACACGCTCGAAGCATAGAACGCCTTGCTGTCGACGTCGAGCGCGTCACCTCAACTTGTTGACGAGAAAGCCATCCATCGGCACGGGTTAGTAAATTTTCAATAAAGTCATCTAATTCGTTAATTCATGTTAAATACTGAAAGATAAACTTCTTGACTTTAGTTCTCATTTTTATGACCAATCCCAAGGGATTAAGCACTTAAATGAACACCAAGAAGCACAAGGCTCCGAGGCGTCTGAAACGCCCGGAGAACCGGAAAGGAGGGCGTGGCGGCGAGCAAACCGCTGCAACCGCGGACGAAGCGGACGTCTCAGAATCGCTCAAACACAAGGCAAACGGCTCCGGAATCGAGGTCGCGGATGCCGACCTGGCCGTCGATGAGGATGTGACGGCCGAGACGCTCATACCGTTGAAGCGGAGAGAGCATTCGGCGGGCTCTTTACCGGGTTGGCGTTCCTTTTCCGGGGGTAAAGCCGTGCTGGTTCTGGCGGGGATCGCCGTTCTCGCTCTAGCGCATTTCCTAGGCAGACAATCGGATTCCACCGAGGCACCATTTTCGAAGGCGCCAAAGGTCGAAACCGCAGAAACCTCACCAAGTCCAATCAAGACCAATTCGTTAGGGATGGAATTGGTGGCGATTCCTGGTTCGTCCGTTCATATGGGACGACATGAAGTCAGGCGCGGGGAATTCAACGCCTTTTGTGACGCTCAACCCGGCAATGCTCCCGGCGAAATGCTCTCATTGATCGAATTCGATATCGGTGAGGGCGGCGCTACATGGGCCACGGCGGGCTTCAAGTGGGATCAAGCAGAGTTTGAGCAGACGGATGCCCATCCTGTCGTTGGCGTTTCCTATCAAGACGCTCAAAGGTTTTGTCAGTGGCTTACCGAGAAAGAGCGCGATCAGAATGGTCTTGATCAAGTCTATCGAATGCCGACGGTCAAAGAATGGCGGCAGGCCTTTGCAACGGAAAGTCGTTATCCTTGGGGAGACGAGTGGAGTGACCTTTTCCATAAACGCGATTTGGCGAATCTGGGAGGTGCGGAGGTGCGGGAAGGTGTTTGGCCGCAGGGTTTTCGTGTTATTGCGTCCTATCGCGATGCCTTTCAACGCACAGCGCCGGCCGGTACCTTTGAGGCCAATGCCTTGAATATTTGCGATATGTTAGGCAATGTTGCCGAATGGTGTTGTGATCCTGCTTCCGACGGGAATCATCAGCCGGTATTGGGGGGCTCTTGGTCCACCACATTTTCTAAGGAACTCGATCTTAACCGAGCCCCTGAACGCTTGCCCACTAACGCACGTACGTCACGCGTTGGCTTCCGGGTCGTCCTTGCTCCGTAATCCTAACCTCTCCTCAACCTCCCCCTTAATGAAACTAACTCCCTCTCTTATCTTGGCCATCGGTTCAACCGCCCTTCTAACAAATTGTTCCTCGCTGATTCCCCAATCAGCAAAGCCTGATCAGGTTAAGGAAGATGCCGGTTCCATGAAGGCTGCGCCTGCAGAGAAAAAGGCTGCCGTTGCCGGCAACAAACCTCGTTCCCGGTCCCAAGCCGTGACCAATTCCAAGAGTAAGCTGAAACCGAAAGTAGTATCCAAGCCCGCTCTCAAGCCCGAACCTTTCACGAGCCCGCCGCCTCCAGTGCTTTCATCGGCGCCTGACAATATCACTGAGCCTGTTGAGCCCATCAGCGACCAAGGCGTGTTGTTAGAAAGCGAAGATGTCCTCCTCGAAGGCGAAGATGTCCTCCTCGAAGGTGAAGAAGTGCTCTTGGAAGGCGAGGAGATCTTCCTAGAGGGCGAAGAAACGATTCCCTCCAACGAAATCACTCTGCAAGGGCACGCTGATAGCCCTCAACAAGTGCCTTGAAATGACAAATCCAACCAAACCATGAAAACACATTTCACCTATCTGGCAGCCGCCATCCTCTCCATCGCTATCCTCGAGCCGCTGCACGCTCAGGAAGATGAAGAATCTTTGATCATTCCCCCCAAAGAAGTTCCCTCGCTAGACCCTGCGGCTCCTTATGAACCCAAAGACAATATCGTTGAGGTGGAACTTTGCGAATATGCGGGTTACGCCGGCCTTTTATTAGCTAATAACGGACTAGAGCCCAATGAGGACTCGTTCTTCTATAAAAACTACGGATTCAAAGTATTGATCACTTTGAATGAAGAAGAAAACTGGAGCCCCATTAATAGTGGTAAACTGGCAGCTTCAGGAACGACCGTAGACGTCCTCGCTGTTTATGGGCAACAACTCAATGTCACGTGCCCGGCTATGTTCTGTTTTTCCCGTGGTGGCGATGGCTTTGTGGTACGCAAAGAAATGCAGTCCGTAAGGGATCTGTTCGGAAAAACCGTCGTGGCCTCACGTTATACGGACTCTGAATTCTTCATCCGTTTTCTCGCATCTAGGAACGACATCCCCATTTACATGCGCCAGGGTCTTGTTGATCCACCACAGGCAGGAAAGCTGAATCTCATTTACACGCCACAAGTCGACTACACGACCGAAGTCTTTGAGAACGATCTCAATTCAGGTGGCAAAGAGTTCATTGGTTGCGTCGGATGGGATCCCATGACGACGGAAGTGGTGCAGAACTCAAAAGGCAAAGCGGATTTCTTCGCCACCACAAGGAACCAGCTTATCATTTCCGATATCCTCATTCTAAACCGCGGTTTTTCTGACAAATATCCTGATATGGCCAAAGGACTTGTCCACGGCCTCCTTGAAGGCAATCGCGTCGTCAATAAAATCAAGCAAGGCGACGCTTCCGAAGAGCAATTGAATATCGTGGCCAAGGCCTTAACAACCGATCCAGATGATCCATGGGATATCGAATCGCTTTTAGATGAACTCGGATCCTGTGACTTCACCTCTCGCGGACTCAACGAAGCGTTTTTGGAGGATCGGATGGTCAAAGGCGGCAGCTTCGCCTCACTATATAATGAATCGATCAAAGCTTATGAATTACCCGCGGATAGCTATCCAGGTCCGGAGAAGTTTATCGATACCGAGCCCTCGAAAGCATTGAGTGGTATCCCCGAACTCGCAAGTGCCGATATCGATTTGAAATCAATAGGCGGTCTCGCTGAAGGTAAACGTTCGTTGGTGGTGTGGAAAGACGTACGCTTTCAGTTTGTACGAAACGTTTATGATCAAATCAGAGATGATGACGGGGAGAATGCGCGTCATTTTAATGATATCGCGAGTTATCTGCGCTACAGTCCCGGGAGTATCGTTAAACTCATTGGCCATTTAGACGATAGCGAAGCCAAACGCCGCGGCCGCAGTTGGCGAAACCAGTACAATGAACGCGCCGTCCAAGCCAGTCTCGACCGCGCCCGCACGATCAAACGTGCATTGGTCGCTCGCTACGGCATTTCAGACACCTCCATTGAAATAGATGGCAAAGGTTGGAATAGCCCAGCAGGGAATGCCCCGATCACCAATCGCCGGGTGGAAGTGCAGATGTTCAGTCTCGAGTGATGGGGTTGGACGTCTTGACGACCATGACTCTTACGGTTTCACATGAATCCTCAAGTAACCCGTTAAACCCGGCTCCTTGGGCATCGCGACTTCGCTAGAGGTTCCATCTTGGTTGACAAGCAAGGTGCGATCCAATTCCTCGTTGCTCATCACGCGCCAGGTCGTGAGATCTGCAGAAAACTCAATATCATAAGTAAGTTTTGAATCACTGCGGCGCACATAAGCGATTCCTGGCGGATCCGCGGAGGCGGTGGGAAGCACGGAAGCCGTGGCCCCGCCTCGAAGATCGGCGCCAAAGGCGTAGTCTAACAATAATGGAATGCCGTCGCCGTTTGGGTCTGCCGCACCATCACCTCCGCGTTCGGCGAGCCACTCAGCGTAACCTTGATCCGGTTCGCCTGGGGCTTCTGCAACGCCAGGTGATCCGCCAACTTCAACGCTTGCCGTCCAACTCGCCGCCACATCGTGGTCGGGATTCGTTGCGGAATCAACGAGCACTAACGAATGACCCTCACCGTCGGCGCTGCGGGGCCAAGGATCGTTATCCCCATAAGAAAACTCTTTAATGATTTCATTGTCCACCGCGCGGAGGCGCACGCTTTCACCGCTATTGCGGAGTTGGTTGTCGTAAACACCAGTGATCACCACATTGGGATAACGTTGTTTGAAGGCGTCTTCGTTGGAAACTAACACGGCAAAGGCGCCTGGGGCCAGGCTGCCCTCTGTGAAGTCCAAATCAATTCCCCGTGTAAACCGTACCCCCGTAAGATCGATCACATTCTCGCCGATATTCTGTAGTTCAATGTACTCGAATAAATCTTGATCGGTAAAGCCCGCTTCAATTTCGGCCTCACTTGGTGTCGCAGGATGGTACATGATTTCTGAGACGACCAGGTTATCGGCACTAGCCGATTCTAAACTTCCGGTGTTGGTGATCGTAATACTGTCACTACCGATTGGACTAAAGATGGAGCCCGTTCCACCAAGAATATCTTTGGCCTGAAGGTCGATCACATTCTCGCCGACCATCAATGGAAGCGTTAGACGCCATTTGTCGCGATCATACCATTCCAGTTCATACTCTGTATCGCCCACGCTAACCGTCGCCACATCAAGCCAACCTTCGCCTTCCAAGGTAATTGTTGACGCGGCGACTTCCATTGCCTCCCCATCATTGCTAGTGATTTTAAAAGGAACCTTCGGGAACCGGCTCCGAATGGCTCCAGCGATATGGCGGTTGCGCCGGTCAATGTAATTCACATGCGTCGCCAGATTCTCGCTGGGCAAGAAAGTTGAATAATGCTCCGCCCAACGCGCCATGTATTCTTGATTAAATCCCGTGAGCAACAATTCATTCATTTGCGCGAGATAACTGCGCTCAATCAATGGATCGCGGAGCATCTTATTCAAATCGCCATTTAATGAGATCCCCGCCGTTTGTCCCTGGCGGAACGTGAAGTCCATGTCCCAAGGAAAGTACATCGCTTTCCCATTGGGATGAATATAAATGATCATATTATGCTGCGAACCGCTCACGTAGTTGTCGCTGATGCCGTAGAGCGTCTGGATGGCGTAAGAGCGGAGCCATTGATCAATGTCAAAATACTGATGAAGCCGTTCGAAAAACTCGTCATTGGCAGACATACCCAACGTGCGCAAAACCTCCATCAGACTTGAATAGTCGTCGGCATCTTGATTGTTATCGATCTGATAGTTCCAACGATAATTGTCTTTGTTATCACCCAAATCACGGTGAGGCACTCCCGATACGCTGTCGGGATTAGGACGCTTGAGTCCTTCCGGTCCACCCACTGTTGAGGTTGGATAGTAAATCAACTCATACTCAAACATACGGCCGTCACTACCATTCTCCCACTGACCATCGAGAAACTCATTATCATAACGCGCCATCAATAACATCGCGGCGCCGGTGTGCCGGTCATCGGGCGTGATCACGTGAATCAAATCGTCGTACATTCCAGGAATATTTCCCGCGCGATTGATCCCGTGTTTCACAAGGATTTCTTTCTGACTGTATTCGTCCCCCGAACCGGAACGATCAACGGCGATCGTACCGTGCAAACCACGAAACCGATTATCCGCGGGCATTCTCAAGGAGAATCCCGCGCGGACGACTTTATCTCTTCCGCGTTGGCTTCCTTTCAATCTTACGCCGACATCGTAAAATACTTCGCGTTCTTGATAGATAAGTGTGCAAAGCATCCGGTGATTGCTCATCACATTGGTGGTCTCGTGAAGAAACTCGGTGTCGGCTTCGGTCATCACGATGCGAAGATTGTGACCTGGCCCTTCTGACTCGCGATCGTCTGTTAGAGGAATCAAAGCGCGTGATTCCGGTCCACCTTTAGGATATTGGGTGATGACGCCGTTCACGTCCTTTCCTTCGATATAATAATGCAGTTTCGTTTCCGTTGCCGCTCCGAATAAATTCCGCGCGGCTTGTCCTGGAATCGTGGCCTGATAACGTTGGCCGCCCACGTTCTCCATGGGGAGCGCCTGAAAAGTTTCTTCATCCGTTTCCCGCCACATGACGTTGAGCGATTCAATTCCGTCATGATCTTGCGCGTCGACGGTGATGGTGATCGGTTCTTGATCGCCGGGCACCGCCGGCGTGTGCATGAGGTCGCTATATACAGGGCCGATATTCTCTTGGAATGTCGAGTTCGGTCCGCCAGGCGTTCCATTGGCATCGGGCAATTCGAGAATCGTTGTCTTGCCCAAGTAATTGAAATAGAGCCGCGTGTTTAATTGCGGCGAACCGCGCAGCCATTTGGCGCGGAACTTGATTTCGTATTCGGTGCCTTCACTCACACGTGTGTTTCCTGACAAAGTCGTTTCCGCATGATTGTGCATATGCTCGGTGGGGCTGGTGGCCACGACATGAAGCACGGTATTCTCATCATCCTCCGGATCCGGCACAATCCGTGTCTTTCCATGACCACCGTGGTTCCCAAGAAAACGCCAATCCTGAGTGCCGTCACCACCAAAGATCGTCCGGTTGAAGCTGCCATTCTGCAGCATCCGTCTACCCGCCCCGCCGGGGTCCTCCGTGACTGAAAGGTCATCGATCAGAAATTCCCCAGCATCCAATAATCCAAATATGAATTCATTCCATTGCCTCGGAAAATTCGTTCCAGGCGGTCTCTCGGCGATTCCGGAATACTGATACTCTTTCCACGCGCTCCGGCGCGATTCATCACTGGCAGCCCAGCTTGAAGCTTTGCTATTATCCGCAAAGGGATTAATCAGTTCTAAACTCGAGCCACCAGCGTCAGCAAACGCAGGCCAAGCGCCGCCGTCGTGATAGTGAACGAAATCAACTGGATTCCCTGCGGCGTTCAATAACTCGATCGTGTCTTCTCGATTGCGAAGCGCGCCGCGAAAGTCTCCGATTATCCTCGCCTCCGGAAAAACTGCTTTCAAAGACGCCCCGTCATTGGAAACCACTAAATAAGCTCCAGATTCAATCATCGTCCCATCGGGAAATTCGAAACGCGCGCCGCCATCCAATTCCCAACCGGTGAGATCAATCGTCTCACTACCTCGATTAAAAAGTTCGATCCACTCCTCAGAATTCCTCGCGTACGGCTCGCCCTCTACCTCACTTTCGTAACGAGGGCGATGACTATACATGATCTCGTTGATTACAATAGCTGTTTCCAACTCGACGTTGTTAGCTTCGTTAGGGGTGTCCGCGCTCGAAACATACCACGTGCCATTGCCATCCGGTAGACGGGAACGGCTCCTCGCGCGGACACGTACGGCATCGATGATTTGCGTGCCGTCTTCATTGGTTAGAAACAAACGATCACCACGTTCCAGTTCATTCTCAAGCTCCAGCGTTTCTCGATCAATCGCCAACAAACCACCCGCTATTAAACTTTGGTCGGCGAAATCATAGACGTCGCCATTGCTTGACCTCAAACGATATTGACTTAAAACCACGACGAAATCTGCTAAGGGGTCCGGGCAAGGACACACCCCCAATTCAATAAAAAAATTCTCTTCATTGAGGCCGGCTATTTCATTGATGGCTACTAAATCCCGATTGGGCGATCCATTAGGAAAGTTCTCCATGCCTGGGGTGCCGCCAACCTCGGCGCTCCATGTCCAACTTTCAGCCTCGGATGAAAGGAGCATGGGTTCGCGTTTAGCCAAGGTGGCTCCCGATCCATCCGGGGCCACTGGCCAATTGCCACTATCATTGTAGTCTAGAATGCACATCACGCGATCGCTGTTGTTAAGCAATCGGATTTCTTCGCCATCGTCGTCTAGACGACCGGAGAATGGGCCCATCGCTGTTGGCATGGCCACGACATCCGAAGATACTAGCAATAAAGCATTTCCAAGAATCACCGTGCCGTCTGGAAAAGTGTAATCCACAGCTCCATCCAATCTCCAATTCGAGATATCGACATCGACACCATTTAGATTACGCAATTCGATCCACTCCGGATCATCGCCTGGAGGATTATACATCACTTCGTTGAAGACAACGATGGTATCTTGTGCGGCGTGAGCCGTGCCCAGGAAGCCGAATAGAAGCAGGGCACGAAGAACTAATGAGTTTCGCATAGGATAGGGGTTTCGTTAAGGAAAGCTCTCAATGTGAGCGATCGCCTCGATGATGTAAAGGCTTGCCCCTAACGTACCCCGGCTCAACGACGACGCCAACGCAGCCAGCGACCCATCCATTTCTTCACCGTGGGTGTGAGACGAGTCCGGTTGTAGAGGTCTCCCACTTTGCGAATGGCCTCCGCTTGTGTTGGATAGGGATGAATCGTGCCGGCGATCTGTTTGAGACCGAGCCCGTGGGCCATGGCTAGCGTGATCTCGGAGATGAGGTCTCCGGCGTGGGCCGCAACCACCGTGCCGCCAAGAATCTTGTCCGAACCTTTCGCGACATGGAGGCGCACAAAGCCTTCCGCTTCTCCATCCAGGAGGGCTCGATCGACGCCGCTCATTTCTTGTGTGAAGGTATCGATGGCGATACCGCGTTCCGCGGCCTCACGTTCAGACATGCCCACGTGAGCGATCTCCGGGGAGGTGTATGTCGACCATGGAATCACCAGCTTGCTCATCTTGGAGCGCCCCATGAAGAGGGCATTCTGAATGACGATGCGCGCCATGAAATCCGCGGCGTGCGTGAATTGATAGGGCGAGCAGATGTCGCCGGCGGCATAAATCCGTGGGTTGGTCGTTTCCAACCGATCATTCACGACGACGCCTTTCTTGGAGTAGGCCACGCCCACGTCTTCCAAACCAAGTCCTTCCACATTCGGTGCTCGACCCACTGCGACTAGCAGTTTATCGACTACCTCATCGTATTGGCCACCAGAGTCCACTTGCATACGCACACCTCCATCCGCTTTCGAAAGTTGTAACGCCTTCCCACAACAGAGCACCCTTACGCCATCCCTTTTCAAAGAGCCTTCGACAATCTTCGCCGCATCCGGATCCTCGCGCGGCAAGATTCCCTCTGCCGCCTCCACTAGAAACACTTCGGATCCAAGGCGAGCAAAGGTTTGCGCCATTTCTACGCCAATCGGTCCTGCACCAATAACGCCAAATCGCTTAGGCAGTTCCGTAAGTGAGAACAAACTTTCGTTAGTTAGGTAATCCACTTCATCAAGTCCCGGAATGCGCGGCGCGGAAGCCCGAGCCCCTGTCGCGATCACAGCCTTCTTAAACGGGACCATCGTTCCCGCGACCTCGATGGAGTTGGAACTGGTGAATTTGCCAGAGCCAAGAAATACGTCGATCCCGAGGTCACTGAAACGTTTCGCCGAATCGTGCGGGCTGATCGCCGCGCGCAGACGGCGCATCCGTTCCATGGCGGCCGCGAAATCCACCGTCACGCCGTGGGGGACATGAACGCCGAACCCACCCGCGGCTCTCACTGCGGCGGCGCGGCGGCCTGCGCTAATCACCCCTTTCGAAGGAACGCAACCCACGTTCAGGCAATCCCCACCCATCAATTTGCGCTCGATGAGGGCTACCTTCGCACCTAAGCCAGCAGCACCGGCGGCGGCGACGAGACCAGCTGTCCCGGCGCCAATGACCACCAAGTTATAGGGGCCATCCGGCTTGGGATTGACCCAATCTGCGGGACGGACGTTGGCCGCGAGTTTCTGGTTGTGAACGTCGTTCGGTTGAAGCTCAATCATATTCGTTTTTCGACCCGCGTGTTCAAGGCGCGACGCGCCACTTTGGTTACATAAACGGTGACCACAATCGTTGCCAACAAGCCAACGCCAAACATTGCCGTTTGAGCCGGCGTACGTTCCGAAGATTCAGCGACGGCTTTCCCGATGGCGCCCAAGTACACCCACATCACCGTCCCGGGAATCATGCCTAACCAAGAAGCTAAGACAAAGTGAGACAACTTCACTTTCGTTAGACTGAAAAGATAGTTTAGTAGATTGTAAGGAAAGATCGGAGATAGCCGCGTGAGGGCGACGATCTTCCAACCTTCTTTCTCCACGGCGCGATCAATCGCCGAGAACTTTGCGTTGCCATCAATCTTCTGTGCCACCCAATCCCGGGCGAAGTGGCGACCGACAAGAAAAGCCAACGTGGCGCCAACCGTAGATCCAGCCGAAACCCAGACCGTCCCCCAAAAGACTCCAAATAAAGTTCCCGCTCCGATGGTTAGGATAGACGCCGGGACAAAGAACACTGCTAGAATAGCATAACTCGCAACAAATAATGCGGGGCCCCAAGCTCCCAGCCCCTCCACAAATGCCAGAAGCTGTTGCAACCAAGCTCGGACATCGAAAACATAGGCCGCCATTCCCGTGGCAACAAGCACACCGCCTAACAAGACGAGCTTCGCCGGGGAACGCCGGGATTCAGAAGCATCGGACATAGGAATCGACGAGACAGGCTGCGGAGTCGTGTTCATGGAGGAAGAGAGAGGATAACACCAGATCATTCCTGGCATTTCACGGGACGACGTGCCGGGAGATTTATTCCAATACGAATCATGCCTGAATCTCATGAACACGAACCGGTTCAGGAATGATTTCGATGAGGGTGGCTCATCGAATTCTCGCCAGAGATTCTCACATCACATAGCCGCTGCGTTGCTCAATCAGAAAGCTATGGAATGGATGAGATGTGAAATGCATCTCTTGTGGCGGCAACCTTGCGGGCGTGAACCCCTTCTGCCCCTTCTGCGGATCCCGTCAGGAAGTCGATTTGCGATCGGTCAATAAACGCAATCTCGGTCATGCAGAGGGCATGAATTGTCCCCGCTGTGAGGGACCGTTAGAGATCTGGAGCATTGAGACCGCTCAGGTTGAAGCCCATTTGGAAGTGGAGCGTTGCGCCGTTTGCCACGGCATCTTTTTCAATCCCGGCGAACTCGAAGATTTCCTTCATCACGAAGTGGTGTCGACGGTATGGCTCGATCATGAGAAGATGGAAGCGCTGAGGCAAACTGAGAGCGATGTGCTAGGGCGTCTCGGTGTTCGAGAACGGCATTATTTGCCCTGCCCAACCTGCAAAGAGATCATGAACTCTCAGAACTTCGGCCGTCGTAGCGGTGTGTTAGTCGATCTCTGCCGGCATCACGGCATCTGGCTTGACGGTGGCGAGCTTCAGAAGGTGAGTGAATGGTGGCAGGCCGGCGGGAAACACATCCATCAGGCCAATGAGACTGAGAAAGCCCGGCAGCTGGTTGCGCAGTCCCGGCGTGGTGAAGGTGGCGACTACGAACTCTTTCCGGATCGCGAAAGTGACAGTCTCTTATGGGGCCGGCGAAATTCCCGCAATACGACCGTTGGTCTTGTCTCCGCACTTGGACTCATCGCCGATTACTTTCTTCGTTAGCGAGCCAGCTGGTTTGCATATAGGACCGATCTCTGAACCGGATCACGTTGCAGGTCCCTGCCGCTCCGCAATTCTCCCCAATCCCCACCTCGCATCCGCCGGCTCCCCTTCTGTCGCGTCTTGCTAAAGTACTCACGCTTGTCTTCAAAGAAGCTCTCAATGAATGATTTCGAGCCGATCACTAGGCCATCGGTGAAGTAGCGCAACCGGCATCGCAACAGCTGCGGCTTTGTTAGCCTTTCTTCAGATACTGATACTTCGCGGATATCAGCCTCCTTGATACCTCGCCGGACGACTTCGCCAGTGAACACGTCCACACGCTCTTCGCCCACGCCAAAGAGAATCTTTCGATACTCGCGACCCACGATTCGCCAATCCAAGGATTCGCCGCCCTTCGCTTCCTTATGCAGCAAATGCCCCAACCCTTGCCGCGCTCGCCGTTTTCCAGCCACGGCTTCTGCATAACCACTCCACCGGAAATCCTTGGGGCCTCTCACAAGACCCGCACGCACCGCATTGAGGTCCACATAAGCCGCCACGTTCATCAGCGGATCCCATTCCCCTTCGATCAACACACTCTTAAACCGAGACTCCCAGAGCCGACCCACACGTTGATGCCGTTTATTGAACCAAAGGGTGAAGCGTAACATCAACGTCTTCATGAATTCACTAAGATCATGCATCCGCCGGATGAACTTCTGCCGGTAATCTTTGAGCAAGTGCTGCCCCGCCAATCCGGACGTCATTTTCGGAATCAACTTCATCGTTGCCCGAATCTCTTGAATCTCGTCCCGCGAATAGAGGGCCTGCAGACGTTCCCAGAACTCATCTTCAGGAAGATCCTCCACACGATCCGGAACATGCACCACAATATGAAAGTGATTGGAAAGCATCGTCCAAGTGATCACCTCAACCCCCGAAAACGCTTCCACTTGCCGCAGCAACCCTTTGAAAAACTCGCGCTCCTCCGCCTGAAAGACAAACCGCCGATCCACCACCCGCGAGAGCACATGGAAATACTGCCCCTTCATTCCCGTCACCGAGGACCGTAACAACATCTTACGCGGCTTCATCCCTCCATCTCACTCAACTCACACCCCAACACAAGCTTTTTCTTTTTAAAAGCAGTGTCTTTTTATTGCGTGAGCGTTTTTTATGGCGTCGGTGCTGAGTTTCTGCCACACGTGGCCACACTCTCGAACCGCTACGTATTGAGCGATGATCAAGGTCGACCAACTTTCCAAACGATTTGCCGGGCACACTGCCTTGGATTCGGTGTCGTTTGCGGTTGGAAAGGGTGAGATCGTGGGGTTCTTGGGGCCGAATGGCGCCGGGAAGACGACGACTCTCCGGATCTTGACCAATTACTTACCACCCAGTTCGGGGACTGCGGAGATCGGGGGGCATGATGTTTTTAAGGAGTCGATGGCCGTTCGGCAGTTGATCGGCTACATGCCGGAGAACGTGCCGCTTTATAATGACATGCGGGTGAAGGAGTATCTACGATTTCGGGGGGCCTTGAAAGGTCTCAGCGGGAAAGAACTCCGGGTAAGTGTGGGCGACGTGATGGAACGTTGTGGGGTGCACGAAGTGCGGCGGTCGATCATCGGGACGCTTTCAAAAGGCTTCCGGCAGCGGGTGGGTTTGGCGGATGCGTTAGTCAATCGGCCGCCATTGTTGATCCTGGATGAACCGACGAACGGTCTGGACCCCAACCAGATTCGCCAAGTGCGTTCGTTGATCAAGGAGTTGGGCGAAGATCACACCATTCTCATTTCAACTCACATTCTCTCAGAGGTGGAGATGACCTGTAGCCAAGTGATCATTATCAATCGCGGCACCATTCAGGCTACGGGGAGTCCGGATAACCTTGCGGGGCAGCTTCGTAGTGCGGGCACGATTCGAGTCGAACTGAAAGGCGACCCCGAGTTCATTGAAAAGAAACTATCCAGTATCAAAGCGGTAAGGAAAGTGATCAAGGAACGAACCGTTGCGGATTGGCATACCTTCACATTAAAAGTGGAGGCCAACAAAGACGTCCGGGAGAATATTGACCGAATGGCACGTGGGGAACAATGGCCTCTACGCGAACTCACACGTAAAGGGGTATCGCTCGAAGATGTCTTTGTAGAAATGACCCTTCACCAGCACTGACGACATATGCGCACTTTCTTTATTCTTTTAGGCAAGGAATTGCGTGCCTATTTCCAGTCGATCGTGGCTTACATTGTGTTGGGCGCGGTGATGCTTCTGCATGGTCTGATCTTTCTGCGCTCGGTCAAAGAAATGCGCAACGAAGGCGTTCCATTGAGCCTGAATCATCTGTTTTTTCTCAACACGCCGTTCTGGCTCATCTTTATCCTCATCGTGCCGCTGATTACCATGCGCTTGTTTTCTGAGGAACAGAAAATGGGAACGTTGGAGCCGCTTCTCACGGCGCCGGTTAAGACTTGGCATTTGGTGTTTTCCAAATACTGCGCTGCCGTGATTTTTTATATGGTGCTTTATTTGCCGTGCATGGTGTATCTCGTTTATTTCGAAAAGGTGGTGGTAGGCGCACACGTCACGGGTAGTGCTTCAGCGGCACTCGCCTCGCCGGCGTTTTACGGTGGTTATGTGATGATCTTTCTGATCGGCCTTTTCTTTGTCTCGGTGGGTTGTTTGACCTCAGCCTTAACCTCGAATCAAATCATCGCGGCGGTGATGTCGTTTACTATTTTATTGATCTATTTCCTGCTCGGTTATGTTCGTCTCCTGGGCCGCAATTTACCGGAGATCACGGTCGAATTTCTTGATTACATCTCGCCGATCGAACACATGCGAGCCTTTGCCGCAGGTGTTTTCGACACACGGCCCTTCGTTTATTATATTAGCTTTGCGATTTTCACTCTGGCACTAACGCATCAGGTGTTGGATTACCGAAAGTGGAAGGTTTGACTGATGGCTTCTTTTAAAAAAGAGATAGCAACCGATTCGAAACCGGAATCGTCGATCAAACGATTCCGGATCGGATTCAATGTCATCCTGCAGGTGGTGTTAATGTTCATCATTGTGGCGGCGGTGAACATGGTCAGCTGCCGTAAGTACAAACAATGGGACAAGAGTCACACCCAGCTTTACTCCCTGAGCGAACAAACGACGAAGATTCTTGGCTCTCTAACCAATCCTATTTATCTTACAGTAGTCTTTGATCGCGATAGCGATACCCATGCCTATGCCAAGCGGATGCTGGAATTGTACAAGAAAGCCGCTGATGACAAGCTCAAGATCCGTTATATCGACCCGCGCCGCGATCCATCTGCCATTGCCGAATTGCGAAATCAAGACGCCAATTTATTCTTTGAACAGAATAAAATTCTCGTGAGTAAGCGCGAACGATTGGAAGTCAAATCCGGCGAAACCGAACAGGTGGGTTTCTACAATGTGGTTACGGATAAAGACATGTTTCAACGCGCCGAAACAGCGATGTTTCGCGAAAGCGGGGGCGGCAAAGGGCGTATCGTCCAATACCGGTTTGAGAATGCGTTGACCGCAGCTATTCTCTCGACTTCTCAGGATCGCAAACAAAAGCTTTACATCATCACCAACCTCGGTGGATTGCGGAAGGATTCCCAGGGCAAAGACGCCGGAGGTGTGTTGAAACTCTTCGGTGGTCAACGGCAGAATCTGGAAGTCGAGCCCCTCCAACTCAGTCCGCATACGGATATTCCTCAGGATGCCAGCACAGTCATGATCATTGCGCCCAACCGCGATTTAGGCGGAGGAGAATTAAAAAAGCTCTTTCGTGATTATTGGGAAGAACGACATGGCGGCGTGGTTATCTTGTTTAATCCGGAATATTACGATGATATGCCCAACCTGGTTGGCTATTTAGAGGGCTTTTATGGCGTCCGCATTGAAGATGATCGTATTCTCACCACCAAGAGCGAAGGTGGCCGGAATGTGAAGGTGCCTGAGGTGATGGCGAATTTCTATCCGGACTCGCCTATTACCAAAGGCCTGAGTCATTTGCGGCTCCCCGGTCAGAGTTGTTCGATTAATATTGATTTGGAATCTTCCGCCGACGCGTTGGCGCCTAGGATTCGCGATAAAAAGCCCTTAATGTTGGCTTACTCCGAATATTGGCGGGAACGCGACTTCAAGAATCCCATCGTGATTCGCGAGGACCGTGAAGGAGACAATACCTACCTCGCCGCATCGATCGAGAAAGGCGCGGGCGTGAATCAGGAACTGCGTCTCAACAGTTCGCGCATGATGTTAGTTGGGAACGGCCGCTTGGTCGATCCCGATGTGTGGACACCTGAAGCGGTGGAATTCGTGCTAAGCGGCGTCAATTGGACAAGCGATCGCGACGAACTGGTTCGCGGGATTTCGCCACGCAAAGGCGGCACTTTTCGAATCGCCGTGGGCGATAAGCCTTACGAGAAGTTAAAACGCATGTCCGTGCAGATTCTGCCCGGGATCGTGATTCTCATCGGCCTGATTGTCGCCTACATGCGGCGGCGCTAACTTCTACACTATGCGAATCGCCACCACTCTCACCCTAGCGATCATCGCGGCGCTCGCGGGCACTTATGCGGTGATGGAGTATTCCGGCACCACGAAGCGGCTGTTTCGCAAAGAAGAGCCGGCACTTGGAAACATCCAGATCCGCGAGCTGACTCAATTTGAAATCGCGCTTGGTCAACGGCGGCAAACCTTTGAGCGAGAAGAGGGCCGCTGGCGGGTGGCGGTTCCAGTGGAAGATAGCGCCAACGTGGCCTGGATAACGGAAGTTTTGAAAGCGATCGATGGATTGAAAGCCTCCGAATACCTCGAAATACAGGCCTCTTCATCCGAGGAATATGGATTCACGCCCGAAACAACCCTAACGCTCAACCTAAGCCATAGCGAGCAGGCACCCATTACCTTGCAGATTGGGGGACCGGGTAACGTTCCGGATTCGGTTTATGTTAAAACCGTCGCGCCAGTGAAACATCCGGGTGTGTTTGTGGTGCCGGCAGACTTACGACAGTTGTTAGACCATTCTTTGGAGAAAGTGGTAGATCCAGTCCTGGTCCGCTTCACGCCAGACGGTGTGACGGGCCTTAGCCTAACCCTAGATCAAGACGTGGTGGAATTGAAACGCAACCGTGTGGGGAATCTCTGGAGAGCGGTGAAGCCGGTCGATCAACCGGCCGATGCCGATCGCGTGAATGGTTTGTTGGATCGTCTGGGCAATATGGAGATCACGCGCGTGTGGCCCAGTGAAGAACGAGCGGCCCTTTTCACCGGCGAATCGCCCAGAGGAATGCGGCGTGTGGTGCTCTGGGATGAGAGTCATGAGAACGTGGTGGAAATCTCTTTGTTGCCCGATCCCGATGACAATGAGGCGGCCTTGGCCAAAGTCTCGAGACGTGATCACGTTTACTCCGTGGCGCGGGCGTTTCTAACAGAGCTTCCACGCCGTGTGGAGACATTGAGAGAGTCCCGTTTGTTGCGAATCGATCTCGCCGACGTGGAACGTCTCTCGATCCAGCTCGAGGGCCGCGATCCCGTGAAGTTGGAGCAAACCGGATCCGTTTGGTTCCTGGAGTCTGGTGAATTCGCCAATGCGGAACAGGCCGAGGAATTGATCAAGTTGGTTAACGAATCCGAAGTTGAGCAGTACTTCGACGATGTGGGAGATGTGTTAGGGGTGTACGGATTGGACAAGCCCTTTGTGACGGTGACGTTTGAGGGGCAGGACTTGGGGACGGAGCAGAACAAACGCATCGTGATGAAGATCGGCCGGCCGGTGGGCAATGCGCCTTTGGATTTCGCGATGATCGAGGGGGAGAACCACGTGGCAGGTGTGAGGAAAGTGCTTCTCACTTCGTTCGCTTCATGGGCAGACCCGCTAAAGTGGAAACGGTTGGAGGTTCTGAATGTTGCCGACGACACCTTCAAAGAGATCTTGTTAGAGAAATCTGAACAACCCGCGCAGAGATTAGTCTTCGACTTTGATCACGAAGATGTGGATCAGCGGTTGCGTTTCTTCGAAGGTGAAAAGGATCGCACGCTCGATATCGATCAGAAGGAGGCGGGGGAACTGATGTGGGCCTTGGGAAGCTTGAGCGCCAACCGATGGGTGACGGAAACGGACTCGGTTGCGGAGCGCCTGAAAAAACCGATTCTCACCATCACCGTCACAACGGAAGTGGAGGCCGAAGAGGAGAAGCAAGAGGTGATTCGGAAACTACACTTTGCTGCCGTCTCTGACACACCGGCGAATGCTTTTTACTACGGAAGACTCGATGAACCCGAACAAGCGGCGTTTTTGATCTCGAAAGAGAAGTTTGAGACGCTTGCAGGCAAATCGTTGATGTTAGAATCGCCTGGTCAATAATCTAACTCAGCGGCAACTTTTTCAGTCACCGCTACCGATGATATTCATGGCTGTCGAAAGATTCTGCAACACGTGCGTGGCACGTAGCGATTCATAGGTTTCGCCGCCGCCAACGACGGCCGTATCAGCCGCAGTACCACAGAGCCAGGCGCCTAAACAAGCAGAATGATAGAGTGCGTAGCCCTGTGCGGCAAGACCGGCACACACCCCTGTAAGCACATCGCCCATCCCACCGGAGGCCATTCCTGGGTTACCGGTGAGGTTGTAGGCCGTGACCTGGCCTTGCTCGGCAATGAGGCTTCGCGTGCCTTTATAAAGTAGTGTGAGAGGGTAGTCAGCAACCACGTGATCGGCACGGTCACGACGAGTGGGGAGTTCCGAGTGTGCGGGAAACAAGCGCTTGAACTCACCTGGATGCGGCGTGAACAGACGAGGCCCGGCTTGGGTGATATTTGTCAGTTTGGATGCATGACGGGCGATCAAGTTGAGGCCATCGGCATCGACGACAATCGGTCTCTGCTCCGTCTCTAACCAATCGATAAAAGGCGCGGCAGCGTTGGACCCAATCCCCGGTCCAAAAGCAAAGACATCTGCGGTATTTTCTGACAGAGACGCCACAAGGTGATTGTCATCGGCTCTTACCGCGACCATCACTTCCGGTGGCGTCCTGGCGGCGACGATAGGGTAAAGGCTTTCCGGCACCAACAAAGTCACCAAGCCGGCACCGCTTGTTAGGGCGGCCTGGGCCGTCATCTCGGCGGCGCCCACGTAGCCTGGCGATCCGGCAATGACGGCCACGTGGCCCATTTGGTTCTTGTAGGCATTCACCGGTCGCCGCCGCCACCAGAACTGCATGAGTGCGGGCGTGAGGACCTCACCACCAGCATCCACGGCCGTCGAGGGAGGAGTAATCTCTGGCAAAGGCACTAATTCTAACATGCCCACGTGACTCGTTGCGGCGTCGGCAAGCAATCCGCTCTTCGCGCAAGCAATTGTTAGGGTGAGATCGGCAATCACACAACCGGTTTGCGGTTCGCCAGTGACGCCATCGAGACCGCTCGGTAGATCAAGCGCGACGGTCCACGCGTGGTCTTCACTTCGAGAGCGGTTCATCTCCTCCGCTAGATCTAGGAACCTAGCTCGTAACGGACCACGGGCACCGATTCCCAGTAAACCGTCGATATGGATGAGTGGTCGAGGGCGTTTCCATCGGCGCGTGACTTTCACCGCCAAGAACTGAGCCCGTTTCTTCCGAGTCAAGGGGCTGATCCGATCGATGTTAGGCTCGACCTCACGCAAAGCGACGTTCCAACCCGCCTCTAGCAAATGCCTTCCGGCCACAAGGGCGTCGCCTGCGTTGTGTCCCGTTCCTAAATAAGCGATGGCGCGGCCGGGCATGGGCCAGCGGCGGCAAATGGCTCTGGCAATCCCAAAGCCGGCCTTTTCCATGAGCGGCTCGGCCTCCACACCTTGGGCAAAGACGGCCTTCTCAGCCGCCTGCATTTCCTCCGGAGTGAGAATCATGCAGCGACTTTAACGCCGCTTCTGGTATTGAACGAGTGCGTAGCCAACCGCCTCGGCAACTTTCTGCCGATAGGTCGGGGAGAGGCACTTCCGCCTTTCGCGGGAGTTGGAAAGGAAACCGCCTTCCACGAGGATAGCGGGGTTGCGGGCATTGCGGATAACGCGGAAACCACGGTGTTTGACGCCGCGATTCTTGGCCCGAAGTTTGTGAATGAGATTGTACTGAACGATGCCCGCGAGATAGCCGCTCCTCGAGGTGTAATAAAAAGTTTCGATGCCGGTAGCGGCTTTGTTGTAGGCCGAGTTGTAATGAATGCTAACAAAGACCGCATCACGATAACGATTTCCAATGGCCACGCGCTGATCAAGCGAGATGAAGCGGTTGGAACTGCGCGTCATCGTCGTGCGAATGCCGCGCTTGTTTAGATAGCGTTTCAAACGAAAGGCCGTATCGAGAGCGAGATGTTTCTCATACACGCCTGAAGTCTGGGCACCACGATCATGGCCGCCATGGCCGGCATCGATGATCACTCGAAAGGCATGCAGTGGCAGTGTTAGACATCCAAACAGGAAAAGGAGGATGGAAAGACGACGACTCGTTGTTAACCCTATCATGCTACGCAGGTTAGCTTAGCAAGGGAATCGCGCGCTGCTGATAAAAATCCTCCGCCATGGAAAAGGCGACCTCTTCCGGCGAGCCGATCAAAGGCGGTTCGCGCAAGAGACGTTGGAAGGACAGGCGGGCAGCGGTCGAGGATTGAGGGGTACTGAGATACTGGGCCACGGCATCAACGATCAAGTCGTTCATGTTACGGTTCTCATGTTGGGCTTGGGTTCGAAGCCGTTGTTCGAGAATAGCCAGGCGTTCTTGCGGATCTTCGCGGGTGGCGAGCATAGAATCTCCGTAAAGAGGCGCCAAGGTTTTGTCAATACCACTAATCTTCATGATAAAATGAGGTTAATAGAAATACCATACTTGGTGCACCGCTACCTGAAACATACTGACCTACTTAAGATTATATTCAACTTTAAAGAGTCTAATTATCAACAATCGTTACCAATTCCGTACCGAGGTTTTGCCCCAGGATGACTATGGATAACACAGCAGTTAGAATCTAAGATTCTATCAATTCTGGAAAACCAAAAGAATCGCTCTTGCTATCCGTTTCTGGTAGCTCCAGTCTATGCGCTACCCCCCAGTACCCTTGGTATGTGTCAGTCCCTAGCTCACCCATCGTTGGTGCCTGCCGTCTTGGCGGGCCTTTGTTTAACCCTCTCGAACCTTCAGGGCGCCTCCACCGTTCTTGCCATCGGCGACTCCCTCACTTCGGGGTTCCCTCATGAGGGAGGTGCGCCTTTTGATGACTATCAGGAATATGTCATCTCGAGCCGCCCCGGCACCACCTTCGTCACAGGTGGTAACGGCACCTCCGACAACGGGCATAGCTTCGTTGGCGGTGATGGCCGCGTCATCACTCCAGGGCCGGATCAATCCGTTTGGAGCGGCAAGACGGGGTTGGATTCGGATTTCAGTTCTTACAGCGGAACGTCTTCTCCTGATTTCGTCTTTGTTCTGGTTGGGACCAACAACCTGCTGGAACTTGGCAACCCTGACGACAACCCAAACCCCACTCCAGACGACACCTTTACTCCGACGAATAGTTCCGACTATTCGCTAGGCGGCACCTATTTCAATGGAGACACGAATTTCGCGGTGCCCGATCTGGTGACAACGCAGTATGACGATCTCCTAACGGACATCGACGCAGCTCTTTCTAATTCGGCGATTTATGTCGTCGCGATTCCGCCGATCACCGACGCCTCCACCCACATCGATGCCCGCAACAGTGTGGGCCCATTCAACACGCGGCTCAATACTTTGGTTAGCGGGAAGACTTCAGCCGGAAGCAACACTTTTCACTTTCTAGACCCCGGCTTCACAACGAGCGATCTTCGTGCCGATGGCACTCACATGGTGAATGGTGGATCCGGATTGGGAAACGAGAAGCTTGGCAACGCCATTGCTAGTGTCCTGCCCATTCCTGAGCCTTCGTCCACAGGCTTACTGGCGTTGGCGCTGCTAATAGGTTGCGGGAGGCGGCGTCGCCTCGCGGGCCCGTAGTGCTTGGCGGAATGCACTCACTCACCAAGCCACGTTTCCGCCACGAGCTCCGTGATTTCGGCGATTGGCTGATCGCTCTCGGAGTAGGGCGAACCTTTCAGTTTCACCGTGAGCGGCTTGTTCTTCTCTCCCACCACAAGCTTCAAGCGCTGGGCATGGGTATTCGATTTGTCCATGTAGGCGTCTACTAAAAAAGACTCGCGGCCCGCCCGCAATCGATAGCTGTCGTACCTGGCTTCATCATCGAATGCGAAGTTGAAATAATCGGACGCTCGCAGTTGTACCCGGAATAACCTGGCTTCGGTGTCTCCCTCGCTGAGAAACGTTCGCAGATTCTCAGGATTGTAGGCCACGTAGTGCTCCCAGTGCACTTTCAACCCCATGCCGCTATGTTCCACGGCAAAGACGCGTTTCCCATGTCCTTCCACTTCTCCTAACAAAAGAAATAAGTCGCGTCCACCGGGCCGGCGGTCAAATTGGCGAACCAATAGGTCGAGGTGATTCGCTTTAGCCGGTATGAGAGGGTGTTCCTGGTAGTAATCTGCCAGGAAAGAGCGGGCGCTGTAGTTGATCACACACTCTAACTTATCCACCGAATCCGCACTCAAGAATTGATTCACGGCGGCCTTTGCTTGCGCCGTGAGTTCCGCTTCTTCAGTCGCCGGTGTCTGGCCTGTCTCGTGACGGCGCAAATCGTCCTTAGCTCTGATAAAAATCCATCCAGCGATACCGGCCGTCAAAAGCACGAACGCCACCAGGCTTCCAAGAGGCCATTTGAGCCGGCGGGTTTGGGACTTTTCCCACTCCGGAGCGAAGAACGATTCTTCAGCCGCGTCATCACGAGAGACGAAAGGCGCACGGTCGAACGGTTGTACCGTACGCTTGACGCGCAGACACCGTTTCAGACCGACCTTCGCCCGTATCCAATCGCGGATGAGGACGCGGTCCTCGGGCGCCTTCATGAGAGACTGCCCATCATTTGCGATACGAGCACCTCGAGAATCTCCGCAAAGCGATCACTCAGATGGGCAGCAAAGAGGCGCTCGAGCGAGAGCTGCTCGCCTTCCTCGAGCGGATACTCACTCAGGGGCAAGCGATGCCTGTGGGCCAAGACAATACGCGCACGATTCAATGCATGATACCAATCCGCCACGTGCACCGATGGGATCTCAAAGGCGTAGTGCAAATCGTCGGCATGATCCCCTTCTGCTTGAGCGCCTGACAGATCCGCCAAGACGGTTTGAATCGAACGCTGCGATTGTTGTTCCAACTCCGGCTTCACGAACTCGTCCCAATCCGCACTCGCCTCGGCCACCAGCTCTTCCGGCTCACTGGAATCCACCGGCGGTGGGAAAAGGCGCTTCTCCAAAGTTTTCGATTGATTGAGATCGCACGTTCCTGGCAAATTCACCAATTGTTCAAAGAAAGCTTCCGGGACTTCCAGGAAACGAATCGTGCCGTCGTCTTTAAGGGTCACATCCACAGGGAGGAGAAAGGGGGGTAGCGGTAATAAAAGTGTCAGGGCCAAATCAACCGGAAGCCCGTTTCATGGCGGCGAGTAATTGGAATCCTTGAAGCTGCTGCACGTAAAACTCCGCTTTCTCACGAGGACCTGTCCATACAATCGATTTACCTTTGGTATGGACTTCCATCATCAACCCATAGGCGCGTTCCTCCGGGTATCCGAAGACCTTGCGAAAGGCGTAGGTGACAAAGTTCATGAGGTTCACCGGATCGTTGTAAACGATCACTTTCCACGGAAGATCCTTAGCGGCTTTCGTGTCGGTCTTGGGATCTTTAACGGGTGTCGTGACAGTGCCTGATTCACTCATAACGGCAAGGGCATTAGGCGTGGTTCACAATGCGGAGATGGGATGACGCCTCGCCGGGACCGGAAAACGCGGTTTGCGGGATACGTTGATGAGCTGGATGCGCCAGAAAAGATTCGAAGGCGTCAGGCAAACGAAGCACCGCGCGGCCCGAGGCGCGCCACTCGTAGTAGGCGTAAGTCATCACCGCACAAGCGATCCCGCTGTTAAACATCGCTGCCTTCACCGCAAACGCTACGGCAGGCTGCGTCACCGTTGAAACCGGACCGGAGAGAAGGCGATCCACGATGGGTTGAGCGCGTGCTCCAGAGGTGGACTCAAGTATCACCCGGGCCAGCTGCGCGGCTTCCCCATAGCTCGCCGACAACTGCCGAAGCTCGTTGGTCAGTGTGAGATCAATGGCCGCTAATCGATCCGGTTCAAACGCCGCCACCCTTTGATAGGTCTCACTCATGGCCTGGGCGATCTTGGGCAGGGCATCGTCCAGCCAGGAATGCCAGGCGCGAGCATGATCCTCATGGGTCACCGCCTCGGAGAGCAGGCCGAGCTCCCAACCGGGCAGCCCACGCAACAGAGTCTCCGACAAACACCGGAGATCTTCATTCTCATCCGCGTCCACGATGTGGAGAGCATCATTCATTTCGGATAGTTACCATCTATGGAAACAAAGGCAATGCCCCCGGTCGACTAGACAGCAAATTCCAGTAGTTCCAGGTTCAGAATCAACGGTTGCCTCTTTATTAACTTCTATTAACTTGCCCTTATAATTTCGATAATAATAGGAAGTCCCTTGCACCTGTCACGTCGACTATTTACTCTCGCCGCTGTCTAGCAGCTGCCCGGTAGCAGCTTCGGTTAACGATCCCTCCCCTCATGCCCTCCTTCAGCACGCAGCGCGCCACTGCTAGTGATTCCCTACGAGAGCCGCTGGCAGAAGACCCCCCCGGCGCGCCCGCGGAGTGCCAGCCGTTCTCGCTTCTCAACGCCCTGCTCGAAGATGTGCCTGGTGCCGTATCCTACGACCCGCCCACGGCCCGCGAACGTTCTCCGTCCCCACCACCTGCCGTGAAAGAGGCGGTGCCCGAGGTCGCGAATAAAGAGCCTGATGTGCCTTCCCGAAACGGCTCTATGGGCGATCTGGACCCATCGCCGTCAGCCTCAAAGGATGAGAGTCCTGGGGAAGGCCCGCAGAGCAAAGAGGAGCCCTCGTCGAAAGCCGAGGAAGCCGCACCGTCAACGCCCGCGGAGCATGAAGAGCCCGCGGGGCATGAGAAACGAGAGCCGGCCGAACCATCGGCTGCTGTAGAAGAAGACGAAGGCGATTCCCCACCGGCCGATCCCTTGGCCAAACTCGCCACCGAGCCGGTTCCCCTCCCCTTTCCCTCCACTTCAACCGCTGAAGCCGTTTCGCCTCCCGCAGCGCCAAAACGACCGCGTCCCAAACCACCCCTCCCGACGCGCGGCTTTCAGACCTCTGTCTCCCGACTCAAACCGCCGTCCGCAGATCCCATCAATAAAGCGCTGCGAATCTTTGAATCCTTGGCCCCCGAAGCCCCGGCAAGTCCCAAGCCAAAGGATTCGGAACCGGCCAAACCCGTTCCGCCTACCGCAATAGCCCCACCTCCACCCGCCATCGAGGAGCCTAAGCCAAAAGCTCCCGAGCCTCCTCCCGTCAACGAGGCTCCTCCAACCGAGGCAATCAAACCACCACCGCCTAAGCGAGAGGAGATTCCGGCACCTTCCACGCCCTCTTTCGCTGCGGATTGGAATGAGGCTGAAATCAAGGCCGCCTGCGAGTTCATTCAATCACTCCGGCAGCCAAAGAAATCCGCCAACCCCTGGGGTGCCGCGCCGACGGCCTCACCTGGGGCCGTGGATGAGAAACTCAGCGACCTCGCGGCCATCCTCGAAGCCGCGATGCCCGAGCCCAGGGCTGAAGCCCCGCCTGCCAAAGCACCACCGGAGCCCGAGGTGCCACCAACACCACCCCAAGCCAAATCGGAGCCTCCACCCGATGACACGGCTGAACCGGCGCCTCCAAACGCCCCACCGGCACCTCCAGCACCACTGGAGAAAGCAGCTCCGGCACCGCCATCCCCATCGACTTCGCCAGTGGCCAAAGTGAAATTGGTCCCGCGCGCTCTCAAGACGAATGAGAAATTTGAGATCACCGCGCCCACCACGCTCGTGGCGGGTGACGCTGCGGTGTCCCCGTTCACTAAAGTGGCAGAGGGTTTCGCCACCGATGTCGCGCCTAAACCAGGCGCCCCCCAGAAACCTCAGAAAGGCGCGGCCTCAAGCCCGTTTGCGGTCGTTCAGAAAGACAAACCCTTACCCAAAGCGCCTCCTGAATTTGCCTCGCCTTTCTCCGCGGCCCTCAAAAAGCGCGCCGAAGGACAAGCGCCCTCGCCACCACCCGCCAAGCGACCACCCAACCGCCCTCAACCCAAGGCCAAGGCAGAGCCCGCGCAGCAACAAGTCGTTTCCCAGGGTTTGCGCGTGGCACCCATTCGTCCGCCGGGAGACGACTCGTCGTCAAGCTCAGAGCCGTTGCCCCCACCCACCTACTCATTCGCTACCATCGGGCACCCCTCACAACACCCTTCCGCACAACAAAAAATCGCCGTCACCGAACCCACGGCGCCCCTTGCAGAGGACGTCGAGATCATTCCTCCCGCCGAACCGGAGAAGCGCGAGATCCCGCAGCAGTCTTGGAATTTCCTCACCCGCATTCTGATCGGCATCTGTGTCATCTTTCTTCTGATCTACATCTATGAGATCTATCACAATCTCCGACGGCCCCCCGTCAAACTCCCGGATCCCATCCCTCAAAACGCGCCGGAAGTCCAACAATCCGCGCCGGGGACAAACGCAGCAATCGAATCCGAAGAAGCGACTCTACCAGAATCACCTCTAACAGAAACCCCTTTAGCGGACCCAGTGGAACTGGAAGCTACGGATCCCGTCTCCATCATCCAGACCTATCTTAGCGCCACGTCCATTCCAGAAAAACTCGCCTGCGTGGTCGAGGACTCTTCCATTCACGACCAAATGCGAGCACACTTCGAACAATTTGGCGGCTTCGAAGATCGCGAACCTTTATCCACACAAATTGCCAATCACGGAACCTTCACTAGCGGACGCACTTATTTAGAAGCCAAAGTCACTTGGGAAAACGAAACGCCCCTAACCGTCCGGCTCGTAGAACAAGGAGATGGCGCCCACCGATTCGGATGGTACACCTTCGAACAATGGCGGCACCAGCTGCTTAAGAAATTCGTTAAAGGCGAATGGTCTGCCTGGCCGCACTTCTATGTCGAGGTCAAACCGGTTAATATCGAAGCCGCCTCCGAAGACGACCGGCTTTGGTACCTCCTCAGTTCACCGGAAGATCCTGACTTCCGGATCGAAGCTTTCGTCGTGAAAGACTCCCTCGTCGCCAAGGACTGTCAAAAACACTTTTCCTCAGAACGCAAATACGAAGCCGTGCTCCAACTCGAAGCGCCGGAAATTCGCGCCGACGGCACCTTCGGCGCCTTGAAGATCATCAGGCTCATCCGCAACTCCTGGGATCCCACGCCGTAAGATTTTTCGGCCGTGTTCACGCTCCCGCGAAACGCTGCAATTGGACGGCGACCCATTCTGCGCCGGGAATGATGAATTTCCTAACTTTGATCGAAACAGACGCGAGCGCAAAGCGCTCGAGCAGATCAACGGCTATCTCTTCCGCTAGGGTCTCGATCAATTGACGCGGGCGTTCGGCCGCGAGGTCGCGCACGCGAAGGCACACGGCTTCATAGTCGATGGTGCGCTTCAAGTCGTCGTTAAGTTGTGTGAGGGAAACTTTAGGAACAAGTGTGAGATCGATTTCAAGCGTTTGCCAACGGGATCTTTCTTGTTCTGGGACGCCGATACGGGTAGCGGTTTGGAGACCGTGGATTTCAATGGTGTCTTCCATGACGTGATTGGCGTGTGTTTGTTAGATCAAGCGAAGACGGCTGAGGTCCTGGGTGTCTAGCATTCCCACTGCACGTTTACTATCGTCGACCACCACCAAGTCATCCACCCGATGTTTCTCAAGCAATTGCAAGGCTTCTGTGGCGAGTTTTCCGGCATTGATCGAGACCGGGCCGGCGGTCATAAAGCCTTTTACCGGTTGGCCGCCAATGTTGGCACTCCGTTGGAAGGCGCGGACGAAATCTCCGTGAGTGAAAATGCCGGCTAAGTCACCGTGCGAATCTTCAACGATCGCGGCTCCGGCACGATGCGTGGTCATGGCACTCAGCGCCTGCTCTACTTTGGTCTCCGGACTCACCAGCGCCACGTCATCGCGCGGTCTCATGACATCACGCACTCGCGTGAGGAGGATGCTCCCCAAACGCCCACTGGGATGCAATTCGGCAAAGTCTTCGCTGCGGAAGCCGCGCGCTTCCAACAAAACCATAGCCAAGGCATCCCCCAACACCAACATGACGGTGCTGCTTGATGTCGGGGCCAGGTTGAGAGGGCACGCTTCGCGTTCCACACCCGTGTTCAACACGATGTCGCTATGCCGCGCCAAGCTGCTCTCAGCGTTGCCTGTCATGCCGATCAAAGTCACTTCCACGCGCTTTAAATGAGGTAACACGTCTAACAATTCTCTTGTTTCGCCACTTTGACTCATGGCCAAAAGCACGTCGCCCGGTTGCACCAAGCCAAGATCGCCATGAAGCGCATTCTGCGAACTCAACACCACGGCAGTGGCGCCGGTGCTGTTTAAAGTGGCCGCAATCTTGTGACCGATGTTTCCAGATTTTCCCACGCCCACGACCACGATCTTGCATCGGTCATCGATTGCTTTTCTGATCGCGTCCACAGCGTCGCAGAAAGGCGCGTCGATTCTAGCAGAAAGCCGTCGCAATTCATCGATTTCCAGCGCGATAACGCGTCGCGCTTTCTCCAAGTAGTCTGTGGACATGCGTTAGATTAGCCTTTGGGAATGAGCACGGACTTCACCACCTCGCCATGATGCATCTTGGAAAAAGCCTCTTCCCAAGAAGCCAAAGGCCATTGGCCGCCGATGATCGGTTTCACATCGAGTTGACCCGAGGCAAGCATCGCGAGCACCCGTTCCCAAATCGGCCAGTAGTGACTGAAACTTCCTTGCAAGGTCACATTCTTCTGCACCAATGGATCGATGGAGTAATCCAGTGGTTGAGGACCCCAGCCGACTTTGGTGATCCATCCTGCGGGCCGCACAAGGTCTAACGCTAGTTTTAAAGTGGCGGAAACGCCGGCCGCATCGATGATCACATCCGCTCCCAATCCATCGCGCTCACGTGCCCAGGGCTCCGGGTTCTCCGTGAGGCTTTCGCATCCGTAGTTTTCGGCAATGGCCAGGCGTTTGGCGTCCTGGGGAAGACCGGCAACGGCCACCTCAGCGCCGGCTTGCTTCGCTAAGGCCGCACAGAGAATACCGATGGTTCCTGGCCCGATCACCAGAACGCGATCCCCGGGTTCAATGCGCGTGTTCTTGATAGTGGCATTGTAGGCCACGCAACAGGGCTCTGTTAGGGCCGCCGTTTCCAAAGGCAAGGCATCGGGTACTCGATGAAGACAACGCGCGGGCACCCTCACAAACGACGTCATGGCTCCATGAACACCATAGCCGAAGCCCTTCCGCGTCGTATCCAGATTGTAAAGACCACGCCGGGTCATGGGATTGTCAGGATCGATCACGGCGGCTGTTTCACTCACCACGCGATCTCCCTCTTTCCACATTTTCACATTGGCCCCAACCTCCGCAATCACGCCTCCAAATTCATGCCCGAGGACCACGGGATAATTCACTGGCCAACTGTGTTGAGACGTCCATTGATGCAAGTCACTGCCGCAAACACCGACGGCGGCCACTTCTAAGAGAACGTCTTCAGCGCCAATGTCAGGTTTATCGAGTTCCCGCAGTTCCACACTGTGGGGTTCCTCAGAGAAATTGACGACGGCTGGAGAAGACATGATCACGATATTCCGTTAGGCCGTTTGCACATGCACTTGATCGCAAATGAGACGGAGTGAACTTTCCAGATCGCCATCGGCGGTCTGGAAAGAATCGGCATCAATAGTTAGAGGGGCACCGAGCACCACTAACGGAGCTCCATAAGCAGGGCACTGAACGGCTTGCTCAATGGAAAGCCCGCCAACGGCTTGGACGGGAATGGAAACCGCTTCGACCACGGACTTCAAATCGTCCAACGGGCTCGGCATGCGTTCGCCACGCGCAGCAATCCCACGGCGTTCATCATAACCAATGTGATGCACGATGTAATCGCACCCGAGATCCTCTAACCTTTTCGCGCCCGCCACCATGTCGGGGCAAGCCAAGTTGTCCCCCATCACTTCCGCGCCGAAGTCCTTCCCAGCTTGAACAACACATTTGATCGTCTCTTCATGCGCGCGTGCCATGACCACGACCTGTGTGGCACCCGCCTTAGCCATCATTTCCGCCTCCAAATACCCTCCGTCCATGGTCTTCAAATCCGCGACGATCGGCGTCTCTGGGAATCGTTCACGAAGAGCCTTCACCCCGCGCAAGCCTTCGGCCAGAAGCAAGGGCGTTCCGGCTTCTAACCAATCCACACCGGCCCGCAAGGCCATGGCGGCCGTTTCCAAAGCCTCGTCGATGTTGGTAAGGTCTAACGAAATCTGGACGATCGGTTTCATGCTCCGTCTCTACATGCGATGCGGTGCTTTGCAACGAACGGTCAAAGAGTGGGATGGGAAACGCGTTCGTTCAAGCGGCCGCAATTGGGGCAACGCGGCAAGGGATTGCGCGTGGGATCGCGGAACTGGTATCCGCAAATCGCGCATTCGACAACGCGCCGCCGGACGACGATTTCGCGCCGGCGCCGCCACCAGTTACCCGCCACCCAAATGACGAACGTGCCTAACAAGACGGCACCGAGATAGATCTCAAAGAATTCACTAAGCGGGACGCGGATCATTTCCGAAGTGGCGGGAGCAAAGGCTCCGAGGTGACCTTTAAAAAAGACGGCGTGTAGTGCGGTGGCTTGGGATCAAGTTGCAAATCGGAATCGGCGGAGAGTGTGCCGCTATAGGCGGCGTAGTAGTCATCAATCTGCCTGCGAATCGCTGCAGCGTTAGGATCTTTGGAAGACAGTACGGTGACGCCCAACGTCTGCGGTCTGGCCCGGGACACCTTGGGATCCTGGACCTGGAAGACATAAAAACATAGCCCATGCAGGACCACAGCCAGAATGACCGCCACGATCATGCGCAATCCAATATCGGTCCGGCCCAGGCGCCAATGAAAGACCGGCGTGCGAACGGGTTTCTCCTTGCTCATGGATTGGAGACGGGGGGTTCGTCTGTTTCGAGGGCGCCGGTTTGATTAGGCGCCTGGGTCGCGTGAAACACGCGATACCCCGCAGCAAGCGCCATTTCCCAAATGCGCGTCACCGTGGCATTGGAGACTTGCTGATCCGCTTTGAAATAAATGTTATCGTGCGCGTTGGATGGTTTGCTCGAGAGGCGCCCCAACAGTTCTTCCAGCGTCATCTGTTGCCGGTCAAAGAAGACTTGAGGGGGCTGACTCGCGGATAAAAACACGACATGGGCCGATGAGAGCGGCGGCAACTGCGACTTTGAGCGCGAAACCGGCAGATTCACTGAAAGCCCGCTGTGGTGCACCACGGTCGTCCCCAGAAGATAAAAAATCAGCATCAACGCCATGACATCGAGAACCGGCGCCAAGTGTAGCAAGGCGGGACGACGATCCAATGTGGACTCAAGCTTCATAAAGGAAGCACAAGATTACGTTGCAGAAAGGCTCAGCTTTCAGCCCCGGCGACGTTCACTGCTATCCGCGTCTTCAGCAAACTTGAGTTCTTTAGTGGGACCGGAGGAGAACTGAATGATCTCCTGCTGCCGCCGGCTATCTTCTATCAAATTCACTATCTCGATGCCGCCACGCTCGATGTCGTGAATCAAGTGCTTCGCTTTGGAACCGAGGAAGGAGTAAAGCACGTAGGACGGTATGGCCACGATCAAGCCGGTGGCCGACGTCACCAAACTGAGATAGACGCCGCTGGCGAGTGAGAATGAGGTGGCGCCGGCAGCGCCTTTGTTCAGTGTTTCAAAGGTGTCTAACAAACCTAATAGCGTCCCTAACAAACCGATGAGGGGCGCTACATAGGCAATGGTGAGAAGCACGCGAAGCGAACGTTCTACTCGCGGCACCTCAAGCTGACCGGCTTCCCTCACCACATCTCGGAGATACTCCCTTGGGTAATCGTGGCGCATCAACGCCGAGTGCATGACCCGCGCGACCGGCCCGGGCGTGATCGAACATTGGTGCAAGGCCTCGGCGAAATTCTTTCTGCGGATCAAATTGGCCAAGCCCTCGAGCAATTGCCCCACATCAATGGAGGCGCGATGGAAGTAGAGGTAGCGCTCAAAGAAAACCACGAAAGCCACCACGCTGCAGCCTATCAATAACCACACAAGATGGCCGCCGCTGAAGATGAGATCTAACATGGATGGATTTCGTTTCCTCCCCGACCCACACACGGTGAGCCATGGAGGGAGCAAGGCTTACTCGATCCTGAGAGCCGATGCAAAGCAATTATTGAGAGGCAGAATCAAGAATCTTCTGAGTTTTAGGCGGGAATAGCCTCGGATTTCTGCGGTGCCGGCTCGACTAAAAGCTGATTGAGCCTAGGAACCACGCGCACCAAGGACTGTCGCAGGTCACCGATTTGAGCATCGGCTGGGAACAGCGCCAGCACCATGAAGCCCCGAACCAAAGGTGCCACGTAGAGGCAGTTCTGCCGGCCTTGGTGACAAATGCCGCCAAAGGATTTGTCCCCGAGCGTCTGCGCCAAGGTCTTCGTGGCCACAAAGGACGCCGAGGCCAGCACTGCGAGATTGTCCAAGTCCGTGCCTCGATTGGCGCCATCCTCGCGAACCAAGACGGCTCCTGTCGGATCCAATAGGGCCACCTCCGTCCCGCCGGCGCTTTCACGGTAATTGATCAGACTCTCGCGGATGAGTTGGATGGTGTTGGGTCGTAGCCGCGTGACCGGCAAAGATTCGTCTGCTTGAATCGCGTCTGTTGTCGTGCTGCTCATTCTATTCTTTTACCAGGCAGATGAAGCCGCCGCCGTCCGCGTGCGGCGCCGGGATTCGGTGAGTTTGTTCTCTTGCTGGGACTGATGAAATTGCGCCAACACCTGGGAAGACAGAGCATCCAGCGTCTCCATGACGCCCTGCCCCGTGGTGGCAATCGCTTCCGCGTGCGGCCTCCCTCCCGGATTGAAAGTGTCTTCGAGCTGGTCGACCGGCACGGCGTCCGCTGCATCGCGTTTGTTGTACTGGAAAATCAAAGGGATCTGATCCAGATCGCGCCCGCTGTCCCGGAGCGTGCTCAAGAGATTGCGCCAGGCTTCACGGTTAGCATCAAATTGGGACGCACGTGAATCCACGACAAAGACCAAGCCATCCACCCCGCGCAGAACGAGTTCACGGGTCGCATTGTAGACCACCTGACCTGGAACGGTGTAGAGAATGAACTTGGTCTGGTAGCCGGCGATGAGCACCGGATTTACCGGCAGATAATCAAAGAAGAGTGTGCGGTCGGCCGAGGTGTTCAGCGAAATCAAATCACCACGTTGGCCCTCATCGAGTGCCCGGTGGACATAGGCCACATTACTTGTCTTGCCAGACAATGCCGCCCCTGAGAAGACCAGCTTGAACTGAACTTCTTGGGTATCGTCATTAACAACCGGCATGACGCATGGGGGATTTGGGAAAAGAGCGCCTAGCCAATCATGCCCGAGAGATCCCGTGCGACCAGGGTGAGTTTCTCCCGGACGCCCGGCGGGAACTCTTGGCTTTCATGAAGGATGGCGAGACAGGTCTTTGGCGCGTTGAAGAAACTCATCGCTCCCTGTGCCGTGCGCAGCGTAAAGGTCTCCGCATTCGTCACTTGAAGGTCTTCCGCCAGACCGATGACCTTGTTGTAAGCCTGCTTCGCCTGGGCTTCAAACGTGCTAACGTGTTCAGGATCTTTGCCGGCACCCGCGTGCGTGTTTCCGGATTGTTTCTCTACTAACACACAGGCATTCACACTCTCAAATTGGCCCGCCTTTTCCAGGACGGTTTCGAGGGACATGGGCTGATCCACCCCGAAGATGGCGCGCAGGGCGAGCTGTTGGGGATCGCTTTGAAAACCAAAGGTCAAACCCGGTGCACTTTGGGCCGGCATTTGGCTTTGGGCCGGCATTTGGCTTTGGGCCGGCATTTGGCTTTGGGCCGGCATTTGGCTTTGGACTGGCGGCGGAGAAGCCGCAGGTCCGGAAGGAGGTGCCTCTTGAGCAGGTGGAGGGGCCGCAGCGGCCGCAGCGGCCGCGGGCCAAGGCGCTGCACCACCATTACCACCCGCTCCATTTCCAAATCCGGGCGCGTCCCCTTGTGGAGGAGCGGCGGGAGCAGCAGGAAAGGGCGCAGGCGTCTCAGGCGCGGGAGGCGCTTGGGCTTCGGCGGGAGGCGTGCCAAATCCGAAGGGAGCTTGACTATCCGCACCCTGAGCCGGGGCTTCATTGGCCGGGGCTGTGACCGGGGCCTGCTGACCAAAGGGCGATGCCCCAGGCGTCGCCACATTTTCTGCGGGAGTTGGCGGGGCCGCGGGCGGTGCTTGGGCACCGAAAGGGGATTCTTCAGCGGCCGCGCCAAAGGGCGAAGCAGGAGCTGGTGTCCCTGGGTTGGCCGCAGCAAATGGCGACTCCCCGGGCTGATCCGCCGCTGGTGGGGCACCAAAGGGCGGGGCCGCTTCCGGCGTCGGGCTCGGCGCGCCGAAGGGCGAATTGCCCTCCCCTGCAGCACCAAAGGGCGATGCCTCTTCCTGGGCAGGTGGAGCACCAAAGGGGGAAATGTTCTCTTGACCCGGAGCAGCGAATGGTGAGGCCGCAGCGGCTTCGGATCCCGCAGGTGGTGGATTGCCACCAGCAAACGGTGAGGCCGCAGCTTCTGGTTCAGGTGCTGCGCCAAACGGCGACGCGGGCGCGTTCTCTACGGGCGCAGCGGCGGAAGCCTCAGCCGCAGGTGGGGCAAACGGGCTTCCCGTATCCCCTTCTGAAGCCCCTCCAAACGGAGCGCCCGCAGCCGCAAAGGGCGAAGCCACATCACCCTCCGGCGGTGCAGCCGCCGCAAAGGGTGAAGCTTGTTGTTGTTGCGGTTCGGCAGGATCGCCGAAGGGCGCACCGGGATCGGACGCCTCGGGGGTAGCAAACGGAACATCACCTGCAGCGGCGAAAGGCGAAGCGGCTGCTCCCGCTGCGGCCTGACCAGGTTCTGACGCAAACGGCGACCCGCCATTGGCAGGGAATGCCGCCTCAGTCTGGCCATTCGTTGGCGCGAACGGATTCTCTGGATTCTCAGAAGAAGCCTGAAACGGAGAAGCTGCCTCAGGGGAAGCGGTGGGCTGCTGCGGAGGCGTCTGGCCAAAGGGGCTTTGGAATGGCGAAGCCTCGCCCCCTTCACCTGTTGGTTGCGGCATACCAGCGGCTTCAGGCGCTGGCGCAGCGGCTTGAAAGGGACTTTCGTTCGCCGCATCAGGACTGAACGGGGACTCCGGGGAGGTAGGAATCGAAGGCATTTGGTTTTGGAGTTCTTGCATTGGCAGGTTAACAATTTCTTCAGCGTCCGCTTTGGCAAAGGCAGGCCGGTAACGTTCGAGGCAGCCCTTGATCACTTCGCCAAGGCTGACTTTCACCTCGCCGCCGGCCATTTGCGGTTCGATGAGAGACTTTGGGAGCGTGGCCGTCACGTTACCCGGAATCTGATCGGGATTGAAACCAAGCTTCGCAATGGGAATACCACTAAGCAAAGACTTGAGATTCAATTCAATCTCAGCCGACGGCGGCTCATCGCTGGCGGCAGAGAGTACCGCCCCTGGAGAGACGCGTGAGGGCGGTAGGGAAGGTTTTTCTGGTCTCACGGCCGGAGCTTGGTTCGCAGGCGGATAGACTTTTACCGTTGGTGCTTCGTCCGCCTTGAAAGGGGCTGGCTCCGAGGAGTTGCCACCTTCTGGGCTATTGAGCGGACGCACACCAGGGATGCGGGGAGCACCGTTGCCTGATGGTTGAGAGAGGTTCATAGAGGATTCAAGTTCGGGTGGATTGTCAAGCTGGCCGGCTCCTGTAGTGGGCGCTTTGGGCCCACCGAGAAGAATCAAATGATCGGGTACGTAAAGATGATGACCTGGTGGTTCCGCCTCATCTACGAAGAGATGGGGGCAGGCCTTCCAAATGGCTTGCAAAGGGATCGCCAAATGACCCTCGGGTGCCTCGGCGTCCAACGCCAACGGCACCTGAATTACCAGGTCGGGATTTGCCGTTTGAGGAGCCCTCAGTCCCTGCGGAAGCCGCTCGCAAAGGACGTGAACCGAGACGCTGGCAAGGTGCGAGAGGGAGGCCGAGGCCTCCATCCCAGCAGCGGCAACCAACGTCTCAGAAGACGGCGGTGGCGAGCCTGGAGAATGCCGGGATACAAATGCCATTGGGGGAGGGAACAACCGTCCTTTGTTTAGTTTTTCAATAAATAAATGCAACCATCATAAATGCAAGGGATGGCTTCCTTGGTCGTTGGAAGTCCACTTGTCCCACATTTTCTAGTTATCTCAACAAATGAGGGAAATTAATAGTCACTATACAAGCCCTATCCAAGGCCATCCTTCCACCGGTAGCGCAACTCCTTTTCCTTTATAAGCAGTGTCCTTTTATTGATGTGTGTTCGTCATGAGGTGGCGATCGAAGGAACGAGGCTGGCGTCGTTGAGCACGGCCTCTTGAAAAGACGCATAACGAGGGGCCCACCCTAACGAGCGGAGCCGGGCATTCGAGACGCGTTTGTGGGTCCAACCGCGTTTGCGGTTAAGATCGCGCGGAGCTGATGGCGGAAGCTCGAGTTTGAAATGGTTGGCAAGCCATTGATAGAGCACGCGTTGGGTTTGTGGATTGGAATCGCTGACATTGACACATACCCCTTTGGGACTGTCGGTTTCTAAGAGCAATGATAGACTTTCCACAATGTCATGGCGATGAACTTGGTTCACGTAGCGGCCGCCGTCTCCCTCGATGGTGGCCGTACCCTCAAAGAGCTTTCTGAGAATGTAGCTCCGGCCAGGTCCATAGATGCCTGCCAGACGAGCGACAATACCGTGGTGATCTAAGACCAGCGACTCGGTCTGGCGCAGAATCTTGCTGGTCTCGCGGGTGGGCTCGGCTGCTGAAGATTCATCGACCCAAGAGCCGTCAGTCTGCGCGTAAACACTGGTACTGCTGGTGAAGAGGAGGCGTGCTTGCGGTAGGCAGGCGATCAAGTTCCGGCAACCGTTTAGATACACGGACTCATACTTCTCAGGACCGCCCCGGCCAGAACTCGCACAATGGACGACTTGATCAAAGTCCCTGCGTAATGAGGTTAGGACCTTGGCGAGAGAAGCAAGGTGGGTGAGATCGGCTTGGATGACGGGAAAAGCCACGCTGGACTGAAGACGTTGCTGAGACTCTGCCGAATGAGTGAGTCCTACAACCTCATGGCCCTTGGCAGTGAGAGATTCGCCTAGCGCTTGCCCCACATAACCCACCCCAGCGATGAGCACGTTCATGGTTGGCGATGTCTCTTAAGGAAAGGCATCTCATAGAAGGCCACCAGACCCTTGATGACGGCTTGAGCGTATTCCTCATAAAGATTGCTAACAAGTCTTCCGTGAATCTCCCGTTTGCCTTTATAGGCACCCGCTTGCACGCGATCAAAAACTTCCTGACAATTCATCACATAAGGTTCGAAATAGATTACCGGGCATTCGAAAAGGCGGTTGGCCATGAGGTTGCGCGCGTAGAGGTAAGGATTGGATGAGACCCGTTTCACATTGTTAGTGGTATACGTATAGGCGGGCAATTGCGTGTGCGCAGCAAACTCCCGGCTGATGACTTCCGCCAGGGCAACTTCTTCAGAATGGGTGTGTTGCAAAAGGCGAAGCAGGACTTGCAGCCGTTCGTCGTCGTGGCCAAACTCTCCGATACTGTAGGCACCGTTGATGAGAATGTGAAAGTGATTGCGCGGGACAAAGGTGGGTTCAGACGGGTCTCCCCAAGCTTCCGCATTGAAATGGAGACAGAGCGCAACATCCGGCTTGAGTTCACGATTCACTTTCTCCGCACGTTCACGGATTTCGCTAGAGCGATAGAAATACTTTTCTTGGTGCCATTGCAGCGTCTTCCATTTCTCATCGGGCTTGGCATCTGGAGCGTAAGTAGCAGGCGGGTTGGTGATGCCAATTCTAGCCAGATCTTGCCTAGCTTCGTTCAAAAAATGCTCGGGCCGCCTCAAAGTGGTGGGTTCGTGAGAATCGCGCACCATCAACACCGTGGCGCCAAGGGCTTCCAACCGCGGTTTAAGAAGCTTGGCCACGCGTAGGGTCATCTCACCTTCTTTGACGGGCTCGCCTGTATCCAGTTGATAGAAACGCTCCTCCATCCGGGCCCAACGTCCTCCGAGGTGACCGGGATCTAACGCAATACGAACGCCAGTTAGTGGCTTAGCCTGATTGGTAGCCGGCAGTGGTCCACTGGGACGCCAATAACGCTCGATGGTGACCTCCTTTAAATTCGCCTCAGAAGCAAAGCGTAGCTCATACCAATCGTCCGGCGCGGGCTTTCCCGTCTTGATCTTTACGTGGTCATTGCGCACTCGCATGGTGAGACGATGCGCATTATCGATGGCGTAGACATCCCGCAAGAGACGAACGAATGCCTCACGGGTGATCGTTTCCTGATAGGGATCTAACCGCGACCAGTCCGGTGGCTCACCCAAGGGACTGAGGTCGGCGCGGCCTAGTCCGAGGGCACTCCAGTAAACGATGACAAGCCCTAGGCAGAGAGACGGTAGACGCAAGCGCATGCGCGGAAACTAACGGAAAGCTCTTGCGCTGCAAGCCGTGCCTTAGTTTCCCCAGCGGCACCGGAAATACGCCCGTCTCCCATTGACCAATGGAACGTTAAACGTCTTGCCGGAGAGGCCCTCCGTGACTGGTGTCCAACGGATGAGGTCGAAAGACTGCTCAAGGATCATCGGCGCGGCGCCGGCATTGGGCAGGCTGATGACCAAGTTTCTTCCCTCGACACCGAGCACTTCGGGCGCGCCCGCATCTAAAACCACCGGGGCGGTAGGAGGATGGGGGCCAGGTTCAGGAAGAGGGTCCGGTTCGACGACGTTTTCTGCTGGTGGTGGTGGTGGAAGCGGTGGGAGATCTTGAAGCCGCACGTCTGCCTTGGCGTTGTGGTTCGACTTCATGGTGAGGTCCTTTTGATAGGGTGCGAATCCCTCACCGGTGATGGTGAGGGTGACAAGACCCGCGTGATTCGCCATGGGGATGGCGTAGCCGCCAGAGGTTGAGGATTTGGAAAAGTAACGGCCAACGGATGGCGTGATTGTGATGTTAGGCACCCCTTCACCGAGATCGTAGATGTGATTACCATTCCGGTCATCGTAAACGACACCTTGCAAGAAGGATCCATCATCGTTGGTGCTGGGCGAGGCGCCACTTAAGGCAAAGTTCTCTGTGACAATGACCACGTCTCGCCTCGCTCCTGATACTTTCGTGTTTCCAAACACGATGCCCAAACCCACCTCACGGAAGTAGGGCTCCAGGATCCATTGGCGGTGCGGGCCGCTCTTAAAGAGGTTGTCCTGGGTTTTGTGCACCGCTTGTTCAGGTGTCAGCTGGCGGAGTTCGGAGAGGCCGAGATTCTCACCCCAACCGTGGTAACCGCCTCCAAAGACGTAACCGGCATCCTGCATGCGATCGATGGCGGAGGTGTTTCCGGCACCCGTGTGGGTGAACTTGTTCTTTGCCCGAAGATACTCGCTGTGGCTCCGGGAAGCTTCGACCAGGGCCGGATGAAAGACGAGTGGCTGCCGGGCAGACTTATCCGAGAGCGATACCTTGAGCCGGCTCGCGGTGGCGGCTGGGTTGGCGCGGGTCTGATTGATCCTTTCTAAGAGAAGCTGCTCAAATTCGGTAGGATTCCCGTGGGAATAGAGCGTCTGGTCGGTGGGAGAAGCGAAGAGACCTCCAGCCGCTGCAAGGGCAAGAAAACCCTGAAGAATCGAGTCGCGGCTCAGAAAGGAAGGAGGCATGGCGGGCATATTATTATAGTAATTATTGAAATTACAACAAGAATTAGGTGCCTCGCTGTCTTTATACGCCCATTACAGACTCAACTTACAAATCTGTGAAACTTTCTGTCAGGTTTGCCTCCCGCCTGTGAAGAAGAAGTAGGTGACCGCCGAACAGACATTTCTACGCCATCTCTTCGCTCATCAGGATGATCTACGCGCCTTCATCGGGGGCTTGGTAAGCGATCCCTCCCGGCGGGAAGACCTCTTTCAAGAAGTCGCCCTCACTCTCTGGCAAACCTATCCCCGGTTCGATGCCCGCCGCTCCTTTGGCGCATGGGCGAGAGGCATTGCCGCAAAGAAGCTCCTTCAAGCGCGACGCCGAGATGCAAAGTTCCCATTGCCCTTCTCTCCTGAGGCGATCGAACAAATCATCGATGCCTACGATCGCACTCCCGAGCCTGAACAAGGGCTACACGAAGAAGCGCTGGATCACTGCCTCAAGAAACTCACTAACACCTCACACTCTTTGTTAGAGCAATTCTACCGCGACGGCCAATCCTGCACGGCCATGGCCGAGTCGACCGGCAGAACGGAAACCGCCATCTACAAACAACTCTCACGCATCCGCCAACAACTCGGCCTTTGTATTCGTCGCTATCTCAACCAATCATCATCATGACTGAAGATCCTAACCCTTTAATCGAACAGCATCTTGCCGGCGATCTTTCCACCGAAGAATCGCAGCTTTTGAGTGATCAGTTAGAAAGGGACGCTCATTTGGCGGATCAGTTGGTTGAAATGAGTCAGCTTGATCAACGTCTGCGAAGGCATTTCTCACCGGATCCTATCATAAACCCCATTTCAACCAGCACACGTCGCTGGAAACTCTTAGCCGGTGTGGGAACGCTCGCGACGGCCATGGCTCTGGGTTTCATCTTTCTGTTTAAACCGGACCCAAGCCAATCGTTGGCCCAATCCGAAAACAACCCAAAGTCTCCTTCTTTTCCCAAGACCGTGCTGGCTCCAGGAAGCAAGTTGCTCTCGATGACGCGCGCCCAGAGCAATCCGCGTCCTCGAGCCATGGAGCAACGTTTAAGCGACTTCTCGATACCTGAGATCGATTTACGCGGACTCACGGTCTCCCAGGCAGTGAATCTGCTAGAGACCGAGGCCAATCGTTTATCAGGCGATGACACACCACCTTGGGAGTTCGTCTATGAAGTAGCCGCCAATGAAGCCGAACCCCTCGTGCCGCTCTATCGCCGCGGTCTTTCGCTGGACTCCACCTTGGAATACCTCGCCGCACTCGGCGGCCGCGAGTTGATGATTACCGAAGGCGAAGTCCGCTTCGAACCCTCGACGGCGCCGCCCACCGTCTACACCCAAACCTACAAGGTGTCTCCGTTAGTTTATCTCGATGAAGGCCGCCCTGATCATCTCGCCGTTTATCAAGCGGCTAACGCGAATGATAACCCATTTGAGCAGGAACCAGCATTACAACCCGTTTCCAATGACGACGTTCGGACTCGCCTCCAAGCGTGGGGTCTCAGCCCGGATACACAGGTATCATCATTGGCGGATGGCAATACGGTGATCATTCGCGGCCCCCTGGCAGAACAACGTCTCCTATCCACCATCCTTAAGCTAGCGACCAGTTCTCTCAAAGCGATCAAGGTTGAAACGTGGGTTTATCAACAAGCGAGCACCGCCACACCACTTCCCCAATTCGAACCGCAAGAATCCGTCGATGCCTTTCTGCAAAGACTTCGTGAGCAGCCGGGAATTGATATCCTTTCTGCACCGCACGTGGTCACAAGAGAATTTCAAGCCGCCGCGATTGAGATCATGACTGAACACAACGTGCCTCGTGGGAAAGACGCCGTTGGAGAAACGGTTTTCGAGACGGTGTGGTCAGGGATGCGCACCGACGTGATGGCGCATCGGGTCGGCGCGGATCTCGCACTTGATCTGAAATTTGAATCACGCGGCGACCCGGTTGAGGGCGAGGAGAACAAACTCACCTTCGAGAATCACGCGGTTATGGAAACGGAAGTCACACTTTCCAGAGAGTCGCCCGTAATGGTGGCAACGCTAGGCAACGATGATGAGAGAGCACTGGGTCTCGTGGTTAGGCTCGAGCCCATTACCGTTCCAAAAAAATAGACACAGGTCCGCTGCGAAATAGCCCAACACCGTGGAGTGTGCCCGGGCTAGCTCCAACTGAGAGGGCGATGCTGAGGTACATCAGTCGCCTCTCGACACAACCTGGGAGGGATGGTAGCGAGTCGGGCGTCACAGTATGTCCACGTCTCTCATTGATGCCCAATCCTTAAACAAGCGGTACCCAGCCACCGGCGGCGATCCGGCAGTCGAGGCCTTGGTCGAGTTCTCGCTCACGGTGGCGCCTGGCGAGCTGGTCATTCTGCAAGGACCGAGCGGGTGCGGCAAGACGACGTTGCTCATGGTGTTCGGGCTTCTGTTGCGGCCGGACTCGGGGACATTGCATTTGTTAGAACAAGATCCCGCTGATTGGGATGCCAACACGCGGGCGCAGTTTCGTCGGCGGCATCTCGGTTTCGTTTTTCAAGATGCGCACCTCATTCCTTACCTCGACGTTGAGAGAAACATTCTCGCGCCAAGCGTGGCCCTTCCGGTAGTAGAAGGAGCCAAACAAGCCGCTGATCTGATGGATACGTTGAGAATCTCGGATCGAGCCCATCACACACCTGCCCAGCTAAGCGCAGGCGAACGACAACGGACGGCTCTCGCGCGAGCGGTGATCGGTCAACCCGAGATTATTCTAGCAGACGAACCAACCGGCAACCTCGACGGCGACAACACGGAGATTGTCTTAGACTTTCTTCGTGACTACACCCGTCAAGACCGCGCTGCCGTCATCGCTTCGCACGACGAGCGGGTCGCCGCCATGGGGGACCGGGTGGTCACCATGAAAACAGCCGTTTCATCATGACCTTGCGTTTGCACTACAGTGGCCAGCTCTCCTTGGCCTGTGAACGTAGCGATGAAACGCTTGAGATTGAGAATGGTGCGACGGTGGGTGAAGTGGTGCATCTGCTAGCGCAAAAACATGGCAAATCATTTCAAAAATTCGTGCTCAACAATGCGGGCGATGTGGAGAGCACTTTGTTTCTCGCTCTCGATGGCGAACAGGTCACGGATCTCAGCCTTCCCATTCAGGCGGACCATCGTGAATTGATGCTCATGCCCCCCATCGCCGGTGGCTAACAAACTCACAGCCGAAGACAGGGCGACCTACGCTTGGCAACTGGATATTCCGGGCTTGGGTGAAACGGGGCAGCAGCGCTTGCACGAAACCACGGCACTGGTCTCCCGAGTCGGCGGCTTAGGAGGTCCGTTAGCACTGTCACTCGCCGCCGCCGGCTTTGGAAAGATCGTTCTCGCTCACGCGGGACCGTTACGTGAAGACGATTTGAACCGCCAGATTCTCATGAGCCGTGATTGGTTAGGCCGGTCCCGGATCGATTGCGCCGCCGAAACGCTCCGGCGATTCAATGACCGCATCGAGATCGAATCGATTAATGCTAATGTTAGCGACAGCAATGCAGCCACTCTTGTTGAGAAAGTAGACCTCGTGTTCAGTTGCGCGCC
Organism: Verrucomicrobiales bacterium; assembly: GCA_965224685.1. Classification (GTDB taxonomy): domain Bacteria; phylum Verrucomicrobiota; class Verrucomicrobiia; order Verrucomicrobiales; family DEV007; genus CBDDAB01. Next base: position 1,439,436 of record CBDDAB010000016.1, read on the forward strand.
ATTGTTTGAAGAACGCCTGGCCATGAACAGCGCCTGCGTGCAACAGGGCAAACCGCTCATCGATGCCGCCATGTTTAGTATGGAAGGCCAAGTAACCACCGTCGTCCCCGGTCAAACAGCTTGCCTCGCCTGTCTCTATCCGAGTCCGCCACCGCATTGGAAACGGCGTTTTCCCGTGATTGGCGCGGTCTCGGCGATGATTGGTAATATTGCGGTGTTAGAGGGGACCAAGCTGGTCACGTCAATGCCTGGAAGCCATGCGGGAACGATGCTCCATGTCGATGCCACGACGATGGAGATGCGAAAGATCGCCGTGGCTAAGCGTCGAGACTGTCAGGTTTGCGGTTCGTGATCTAACACACTCAAAGATGCTCATTGGACCGATCCCGCACGGTGAAAGGGAAAGTATATCTTGCTCACTTCTCCAATCACGCTGTCCACCGGTACGCCTCCCCAGGAGCGGCTGTCCCAGCTGTGTCCTGAATTGTCACCGAGCACGAAGTATTCGTTCTCGCCCACCAAGTAAGCATCGCCACGACGTGTCGCGGCGGAACGAGGCCCATCCATTTCGAGATAGGAGACATTGGGGATGCCATCTGCTTCGGTAAGTTCGACTCCGTCGACATGAATCTTGCCGCCACGGACACGAATCTCCTCGCCTGGCAAACCTATCAATCGCTTTAAGTAATAAATTTTATCGTCCGTTAGCTGGCGGTTCGCTATCGCTGGAATCGTAGAAGTATCAAATACCACGATATCCCCACGCTTAGGTTTCGAGAAACGATAGGTCCATCGATCAACTATAACATAATCACCATTACGGGTTCCATTCGCGTTGCCTTGAAGCGTGGGTTCCATACCACCTGTTGGTATCTTAAATGGTATAGCGACCTGTCTGCGGATCTGGCCAATGACTATCATCAACCCTAATCCTACCAATAATCCCAACCATAACTTGCCGCTCATCTTTCCCGGCCGGAAGCTATCTTTAAGCATCCAAATAAACGCTCCCATCATGGCCACAAACGCTAAGGCTCCTACGAAAAAAGGCACCACACCGAGCCCAAACAGTGTTCTCGTTACCATTGTTAGGGCAAACATCCCACCGAACCACTTCAGTCCTCTCTTGGTCTGACCAGCGCGAACCAAACCAAAGCCCGGCACAAAGAAACTCATCAAGACGCCGGGCCATCTTTGCAACTGTTTCGCTTGAGAGTCCGAATCCTTCATCACTTCGACTCCTGGGTTTCTAGCCATTTGAGAATCGCCTCGATTTGCTTTGCGCGTGCTTCCGGCGATGCCCACGGTTGGTAGGTGTTCGTGGCAATCTTTCTCCCGATGATGCGCTCCAATGCTAGTCTTCCGAAAAGGCGGTTGGAGGGAACGCGGTCGTTGAGCGTCCGGGCGACGAGTCTCACCGCGGCATTTCCCAAAGGGCTGTAGGAGAGCGCGGTGGCGGCGGCTTTGCGAACCGCCGGAGACGGATGGTGCAGCCACGCTGTCCCCATGGGCCGATCGAGGCGGCCTCCGTAGCTCTTGAGCCAGAAGTCGTTAGGTTCTAGCTTCGCATTCCATCCTTTCTGCAATTCGGTGAGGGTCCAACTGATGGATTTGTCTAAATGGCAGAGATTGCAGGCATTGGGAGCCGCTTGCGCGAGCATCCGGGGATCGGTGGGTGACGAGATGTGGTGGCTCCGCACCATGTCGGCCCGGCCATGGACGATCTTGGGCATGTGACAGTCGAGACAAGTCACTTTGCTAGAAACCGGGTGCTTGGAATGGGCGGCCGCCGCTTTGGGATCTTTGTAAGGTTCGTGACAACGCACGCAGGATTGCACGGATTTCAGGGAAAGCCGTTCCATGCCTTCGGGATTGGCGGGAGGCAAAGCACGATGCGGATTGTGACAGTCCACACAGCGCACCTCCGTCGCGCAGGAACCGCCTTGCATATCGAGCGATTCTGAAGAATTCCACGTCGACGCGAGATTCGGATACTTTGGCTGAGGTGCGGAGTGGCATTGCGCACAGATCGCGTTCATCACATAGGGTGATTCACGCGCTTGATCAATCAACTGAGGGGTCGCCTTGGCGAAAGTGAGATGTTCACCATCGGGCAAGAAACGGATCTCCCGCTTCTCCTGAATGTGTTCCCGTCCGCCAAAGTGACAGCTCTCGCAGCTGATGCCCAGGGTGACGAGTTCTTCATGAGGAAACGAGTGGGTGCGCAAGGAATCGCGATGTTCAATGGGAAATAACACTTTCTCCAAGGAGAGATGGCTCGGCGGAAAGCCCAACATACGTTTCTGCATCCGCGCGTGGTAAGGATAGGTGTTATGACACCACAAACAACTCTGCTCCCACACTGGCCGGAAATTGCGTGTCTGATAGGCGTGCTCCTTTGTTAGATTACCGTCGGCATCATACTCGGGCACATACTGCGGTTCGTCGTAGGTTTCAGGAAACCACTCGCCACGATAGATGGAGTAAGCGAACGGCAGCTTGCGTTCCTCGTCATAAATGGGGTCACCTTGAGGCTCGGGGCCGTCGGTCTGCACGCCGATATACATTTGAAAAACCCGCGAACCCACGGTGCGCGTCACGCGGTAACGACGTGCCGGATGCCCCGGATAGTTGATGGCCATGATGAATTGCCCGTCTTCATTGGAGAAGACCGTCTTACCCCCCGCGTATTCAATGGCCGTTCCAGAGAAATCTCCCACCACGGTGGTTTCTGACACATTCGCATTCATCTTACTGTGAGGATGGGCGCGCCAACGCGTGTACTGCTGTTCATGGCATTCCACACAGGCCTCCGGCCCCACATAATCCTTCGGATAAATGTTGCTGTAGGGCTCGCGCTTGCGGGTGGCCGCAGACTGATAGGCAGGATCGTCGGGCAACGTGCCGTAGTCGTGCTCAATGATCTCGTTAGGATTCTCAAAACGGAAGCCCGATTCTTTTCCATGAGGTCGGTAGTCTAACTTCGCACCTTCTATCAAAGCCACACTCGTTTTCGGGATCACGATCTTGAGGCCGCTCGATTCGGCGAACACAGTCTCCTTCGGCGCTTCCCGTAACACTTGAAAATCGTAGTCAAACATCCCGGATCCACCTCGTGCGGCCGCGATCTGCACGACAAAGTCACCTTCACCAAGAACTTGTTTCGCCATCTCGCCGATCTGCTTCGCCGCCGCGGCAGTCACCGTGATGGTATTTTTCTCAGCCGAGCGATCCACCATTTCAGAAACAGTCGACGGTTCAGGTTCCTCACGCTGATCACAAGCCAGGAGCAATCCTAGTGTTAGCGTAACGACGAACCACCGCATCAGGCTAGGATTCGCCACGGGAGCGGCGAGGACAAGCGGATTTATCCGGACCAACTTTGCAACTCCGTGACAACTTTCGACCCGGCTCTCGCTAGATTGATGGCATGAAAACGTCACGTGTCCTCCTCCTGCTTCTCTCACTGACCGCAACGACCGTTTGGTCAGAGGATTGGCCGGCGATCCTACGGGAGGCGCTGTTTCAAGAGGAGGCTGAAGGCGATCTGGAAGCAGCCAAGAGAGGTTATGCGAGCGTGGTGGCGCATTACGAGACTCATCGCAAACTCGGTGCCACGGCAGTGTTTCGTCTTGCGGAGGTGCATCGCAAGCAAGGCGAGGACGCAAAAGCCATCGAGCGCTACCGGCAGATCTTAGGACAGTTCTCAGATCAAGAGACACTGGTGACGCTGGCACGGCAGAATCTGACCGCTCTCAATGCCGAACCAGCCATCACTTCCATCGGCACCGATGATGTTGAGGGTATTTCCCCGGCAGAAGCCCAAGTCCTGGCCTCGCTCAAACAACTCATTTCCGAGAGCCCCGATCTCATCAATCAGCGCAGCGAAGTTGAGCGAAACACGCCCCTGCATCAAGCGGCGCAACTGAGCCACCTTCATGCCGCAGCTTTCTTGTTAGACCACGGGGCTGATCTTGAGGCACTTAGTGAAGATGATGAAGAAGGCATGACGCCTTTGGAGATGGCGTGTTTAGCTGGACACAAAGCCATGGTGAAACTGCTGATCGAACATGGGGCCAAGGTCGGCCCCAATGCGTTGAAGGCTGCAATCAGGGGGCAAAGACGATCGATTGTTAACCTTTTGTTAGAAGAAGATATCGATGTCAACGCATTCCCTTCCGTACATTTCGCTGTTGTTTCCGGAGATCTTTCCGTCGTGGAGAAGCTTCTAAATCATGGGGCGGATCGGGACGCCACGCCCGATGAGCACCAAACACCCTTTCTAGCTGCGGTCGCGAGAGACCGAAAGGACATGGTAGATCTCTTTCTCGCTCAAGGCGTAGACATCAATGAAATCTATCGCTACAACTCACCGTTGATGCAGGCCATTTCTGCTCGTGTTTCGAAAGAGATGATCGAGCACCTCATCGCCGCGGGAGCGGATGTCAACTTAGCAAATTCATTAGGGTTTACGGCCTTGATGTCTGCCGGATGGAATCATCAGGAAGGCTTGATAGAATATTTGTTAGAATCGGGCGCCGAAGTGAACGCGATAGCTAAGGACGATGAAGGAAATGTCGTCGATACGCCATTGTTTGCCCTCATTCGCCAGGACTCCTTCCCCTATCATGACATCATTCGAATGATTGAAGCGGGGGCTGATCTCAATCAAAGAGTTGACGTTGATCGCTTTCCTAGCCGCGACGAGAAGACTTTCAATGGAGGAACACCTTTCCACAAATTGGTATGGTATGCGTTTCGTGGCCTTTCCGAAGTCGAGCGGCGGATGCTCACCGTCGCGGCGTCGCAAGGGGCTAATCCCAACCTCAAGACGCGCGATGGGGAGACGGCCTGGGACTTGGTCAAGAAGACATCCGCCTCACGCCCCATGAAGTTACGGGAAATGGCGCGGATTTTTCTCTACCCTGACGTCGTCACCAATGAGGCCGTCTACGTGAGTTTGCCAGAAAATCAGGTGGCGTTTGCCACGCTGCAGCAAGGTGACAGTCCTCAAGCCAACCCAGCTTTCACCGAGGCTTTGCTGCCGGTGAAACGGTATCTTTCCAACTTGCAACAGGAAGGCATCACACCTAGGGGCGACTATTGTCATCTTGTGCGCCAACAAGAAGACGGTCGGTTCGTTGAAATCGAGCGCATTCACCTCGATGCCGTCACACAAGGATCGGAGTCTCTTCCATCGCTTCGATGGGGCGACGTGATCGAATTCACCTCCGAAGACTTTAACAGCACAAGAACCACCTCACAAACCAGTTCCTCCGACAAGTGGTTGCCTGAACTCAGTCGCAACGCCAGCTTCTTTCGACGTTACCTTCCGCTCAAAATTAAACTCACCTATCACGACAAGACGTGGGAACTCCAAGCCAGCCGTTTCGGCATCGAAGACCCGGGTTCGAAGGTGACCACGGCAAGCAGCGTTTACACTCTCATCCGCCCTCTGATCGGAGATCCTCAACTGGATCTTTCCGAAGTAATCATTGATCGGCTTCCGGCCGACGGTGGCGATCGGTTCTCGTTCACCTCAGAAGCCAAGAAATCTTACTTTTCCCTCAATGAGGGTGATCACATTAAACTCACTTCTTTAGAGGACGAGGCGGACTCCCATGCAAAGCGCACCGAAGGCATCTTTGTTAGTCAAGTCGGCACCCGTTATTTTCAGAAAGTCTACCATAAGCACGGACATATTCCTTTCTCACCCACACTGTATCACCTTATCTGCGCAGTCTTTGACAATGATTTCCTCGTCCTCCCTCACCCTAACTTCTCGAAGATCGTCATCGATCGCCTGGCAAGTGGTGACACGCCTAAGCAGCGACTCGAGGTCGATCTCTACGAACGTATCGAACAGAATGCCCAAGATGTGAATCTCCAGTTCGGTGATATTGTTGAGATTCCACGTCTAACAGACGTCGATTCAAGCTCCTGGTCAGGATTGGATGAGAGAGTTCGCCTTTTCCTAACCAGCCAAATTTCTTTTACTATGGTACAGAAACTGGAAAGCATCGAGCCACTACGCTTTGCGCCTCGTTTCTATCATTATTCCTCCAAGGACGGCGTATGGACTCGGGAACTGATCACTGATGAAGACGAAGGTGTCGATATCTACGGGTTAGACCATCATCCATTGATCAAGGAAAAGCTTGAGAGGCGCTTCGAGAATTGGAAGTTGGTGCGCGGAGGTCAACGTTATGTGATCACTCGTGATCAAATTTCGTCTCGTAAGATATGGCTGCAAGAAGGGGATTTGTTAGAGGACGGCGTTTCGACTCGTTCTACGAGAACCGCCGTCGTTCCAAATAGCTCTAACAAGTCATCGCCAAGGCGTCGTGTGGTATTGCCGCCTTCGTTAAAGTAGTAATGGGTACCCCACCCTCTTTCTTTTGGCAGGGAAGCTTGATCTTAATTCCAGTTGCTCTCTTAGCGACCGCTGGTTTTTTCTCACTCTATCAAGAACAACGCCGCGTTGAACGAGATCTAAAGGTTGAGGCGATCGAACAGTGTCAGGTCTTGGCTAGCAGAATCCGTTCTGCCCTGACCGAAGCGGTCAAACAAGCTTATGGGAACGATCCACCCTCTTCACTAGATTGCTTCTTCTATAACGAATCGCCGATACCCCAAGAACCAAGCGAAGATTGGTTGCTGTTCGAAGAGACTCGCCTAGCACTCGAAGCCGAGGACCGCCTTTCCACTAGAAGCCTTTTGGAGACACTGTCTTCTCAAAGTGATGCTCGCTCTCCAGCCGGTAGGCCTTTGGCACCAATGGCGACCCTTGCATTGATGCGCACAGCGGAAACGGCTGAGGCCCAACGCGCTCAAGCTCGACGGCTGATCAAGCAAGTGCTTTACGAGATGCCCAGCGATCTCACACCAAGATTTATCGATGCGACGGAAGGCGTCCTGTCGGATGAGGAACAGTTGAGCCATCATTCTCAATGGGAAGACCACGAGCAAGTCCGTTTGAACCTAGGAGACCAATCACTTTCAGAAGGATGGCGGGAGAACTATTGGTTCTGCGACATTGGGGAAGATGGCGACCGATTTGCCTATGGCATCCCGTTGTCGCGAGTTAAGGAAATCGTTAGAACCATTTCGACATCACTTCCATCTCGATTCCGATTCTCGATGAAACTTGACGGCGTCGCCGTAAGTGAATCGCCAACAGGCGCGCCATCCCTAGCTTCACATACCGATGGGGAAATCGCACTGAAAGCGACACTCGCTGATCCTCATTCACTCAGAGCGACACAAACCCGCCAAATCATTCTCTTCGCCGGTCTCATCACGGGAGCGGCAGCGGCAGCTGGAATGGGCGTTTGGTTGGCACGCCGGGCGTTTCACCACCAACATGCGCTCAACACCTCCAAGAGTAATTTCGTGGCCAGCGTCAGCCATGAACTCCGTGCGCCCATCGCTTCCATGCATTTATTGGCTGAGGGCCTAACAAAAGGCCGATCCCAAGATCGTGCGAAGCGTGTGGAGTATGCCCAGATGATCGTCGATGAATGCCGAAGGCTGTCCACACTAGTGCAGAGCATCCTCGAGTTTTCCCGTATGGATCACGATAGGAAACCTTACGCTTTTGAAGAAACGGCCATCGTTCGTTTGATCAGCGAATCCGTCCAATTGATGGAGCCGATTGCTTCGGAAAGTGAGATATCCTTGCAAACGGAGCTTGGGGACCTGCAACGCGATCCCATTCTCGACGGTTCAGCGATTCAACAAGCACTCATTAATCTGCTAGATAATGCGATTAAGTTCTCGCCTAACCAAAGTATGGTTCAGATCAAATTGGCATCGTCACAAACATCAGGTTGTTTCGATCTCATCGTCGCCGACCAGGGCCGCGGGATTGCCAAAGAAGATCAGCCCAAGATCTTCGAGCGCTTCTTTCGCGCGGGCTCCGAGCTTCGGCGCGAGACGCAAGGCGCCGGAGTGGGGCTCAGCATTGTGAAGCATATCGTGGATGCCCACCGGGGAATGATCTCGGTCTCAAGTGAACCGGATCAGGGCACAATTTTTACGCTAACCATTCCACTATGGCGCGCATCTTAGTTATTGAAGACGAAAAACCGATGCGTACCGCTCTCGTCGATGCGTTACAAGAGGCTGGGCATCTCATTTCATGCGAGGACAACGGCGAGGCCGGTCTCAACCGCGCTCGACAAGAGGCACCGGATCTTATTCTGCTAGACGTGATGATGCCAGGATTGGATGGCTTCGCGGTGTGTCGCGAACTCCGGGATGCCGGTAGTACAACAGCGATTCTCATGCTCACTGCGAAAGGATTGGTTACTGACCGTGTCACGGGTTTGGACGCTGGTGCCGATGACTACTTGGTGAAACCGTTCAGCACGGAAGAGCTGCTGGCTCGCGTCCGTGCTCTTCTTCGGCGTGGTGAGTTTGGTAGTGTGCGGGTCACTACCTTGCAGTTAGGCGAAGTTACGATCGATTTTACAAGACAGACCTGCTGTCGCAACGGAGCAGCTATTCATCTCACTAATAAGGAGTTCGGCATGCTTCAATTGTTGGCATGTCATCGTGGTGAGGCCATTTCACGGGATCGCTTTCTGGATGCGGTCTGGGGCTATCATTCTTACGTGACAACGCGCACGATTGATAATCATATGGCGAGTCTTCGCGCTAAGCTTGAACCCCAGCCGGATCAACCCATTCATCTTCTCACGGTGCACAGGAAAGGCTACCGTCTGGCTATGTTAAAAGATTCGGAATCTTAGCTTGCCGCTGTTCCACCACGCGTTGATGGAATTCGGTTTCCGTCAATTGCTGTGGCCAAGCAAGATTGCTGGAAAGGTAGGGCTGCGCTTGATCCCTCCGCAAGGTCAATGCCCCAAGATTTAAGAGATGATTGAGGTCTCGAATCTGAGCTTTGTCAGGGTTTCCCAGATCTCGGTAGAACAAACGCGTTTTTGATAGAACTTCCGCGAGCGATCTTTCCCCTATTTCTAACAATAGCTTTAAAATGTCGAGCTGCCGCTCAGCGAGAAGACGTTGGCGCGTCGATTGCGTCCGATTAAAAAGCCGGTGGATCATTTCACGGTAGAGCGCGTGGGAAAGATCTTTTCGCAACGCGCGCAGGACCTTTTCTCCCTGCATGCAGACACCATGAAGGCTGTGTCTCAGGAAAGGCGTGAGATCATGTTCTCGTCTTTGAGATTCTGCTAAGGCTTCGAGGTAAGCAGCCTTGTCATCGTTATGATAGGCTGACATGGCGAGGAAGAGGCCATCGCGAAGTCCCATGCGCTGGAAAAGGAGCGCTTCCAAGGCTCGGGCGGTTCGCCCGTTCGCTTCCATAAAGGGATGCATGGCCGTCAGGTGATAGTGAGTAGCGAAGGCGGCGATCAAGGGATCTTGCTCCTCGAACTCCGTGGCGAGTGCCTGACAGTATGCCTCAAAGGCGAAGGCACAGCGTTTCCCGCCTTTGGCACCGCGATGAGCGAGGTTTCCAAAGGTCGCGTTGTCCCCTTTGGAGCGGATTTGTCCAGGGATCGCCTCTTGATTGGCGCTCGCTGATACCAACTGCTGATTCAGGAAGAGAATCAGGGCTCGATCAATGGGACGCTGAGCTGGCAGATTCTTTAGCCAATCGTATGCCCGAGCGGCCGCTTTCCGGCGGCGATCGGTTTCGCCTTGGATGCGGACGGTGCCAAGGACTTCGTGGACCTGCTGGTCTTTAGCGAACGAGACGGCCCAAGTGCGTTGAACCGGAAGGCTGGTCAGCGTCTTCACCATAGACTTGGCATCGACCAACTTGGTCAGAATCGCTTGGACGTCATAGGATGTCCACGATTGCGGGATCTCGTAACGAGCCATTTTTTCTAACGTAGCCGTTATTTCATTTCTATTCTAGGCTAAAGTTAAGATAGAATAATCTATTAACGATAAGCGTTTTACTATTTAATTATATAGTAAGAGGAAGTGTTTGTTTCGAAATCATTTCCCTACGTATCATAGAATGAGGCCCTAGAACGTATTCCTAGCGGCGCTTGCGCCAATGTTACCCGTAGGCGGGGCTACAAACAATCTCTCCGCTTTATCGCCGGGCACCGCTGGGATTCACTTTGGCGCGCTTGCGCAAAGCTAGGATGACCGAGACAGCCATGATCCCAAACACGGCCAAATAGTGGTTGGATAAGCCCCCAAAGACTGGACCGGCTTGCTCAACGGACGCCAACGCTGAAACAGAGGGCTTACTCACTTCGGCAACGGCATAGGCCATGGATTGGCCATCACTGTGGCTCCTTAGAGAAACGAAGAACCAGAAGAGTACAAGAAGACTGATGGGGAAGAGATACTTTCGCACGGCGAGGCTGAAGGCTGGAGCGTGCGGCACTCATAATTTCCATCCAGCAACAAATCAAGTGACAGCTGCTTTTTTGATAAAATCCATATTATTACAAGAATGCCATATCATGTGGTGAGGTTCACGGGAGGTGGGTGTTCAAAGGGTTCCGGTCCTTTGCGCCAAGACATCGGATCTTTTCGCCAATTCCGCTACAGCTTGCCATCAAGCCTTCAAAAAAGACTGGATTTCCCGTGGTGCTACGCCTCTATTGGCGGCCCGAGTTGGTGGTCGTAGCTCAATGGTAGAGCCCCAGATTGTGGTTCTGGTTGTTGCGGGTTCGAGCCCCGTCGACCACCCACCTTTCTTCTTAATCTTGCCGAGACGCGGTGATGTCGGGCATTCTCCCCATGCCACCAGAGCATGAAATCAATAGAAGAGAACATTGGCTACAAATTCAGGAACTCGTTGTTGTTAGCCGAGGCCCTCACCCACCCTAGCTTGGCCTACGAAACTCAGCGCCCGCACTTTGATAACCAACGCCTTGAATACCTGGGCGATGCCGTTCTTCAGCTGATTCTCACCGAACACTTGTACCATCAGTTCCCGCACTTCACTGAGGGCAATCTTACGAAACTCCGGTCTCGCTTGGTTTCCAAGCCGGCCCTCGAGAAATACGCGAAGCGGTTCGATCTGGGTCATTTTCTACTCATGGGAAAAGGCGAAGAAGCGTCCGGCGGCCGCAATCGGGCTTCGACTCTGGCGGATGGCTTTGAATCCTTGGTCGGCGCCATGTATCTCGATGGCGGGCTCGAGGCGGCCAAAGCGTTTATCCTTCGTCAGTGCCGCGAGGAGATCGCCGATATCCGGGAAGCACCGGATGAGATCAACCCAAAGGGACAGCTTCAGGAGATCCTCCAGGCCATCACGCCTTCAAGTCCGCAGTATGAGATCACTTCGGAATCCGGTCCGGACCATTGCAAGACCTTTGAGTCGCGGGTCATTTGGGAAGGGAGGCAACTTGGCCGTGGCGCTGGCAACAGTAAAAAAGAGGCTGAGATTAGTGCTGCTCGCAATGCCTTGGAAGAGGAACGTTGGCTCGAGCCGCAGGGCCTTCAGTCCACAGAGTCAGATGGTGAATAAGTTGTGAGCAGCAACGAACGGCTGTTCACAACATTCTCCTTACTCACAATCGTGACGCAGTAGCTGACGGCATTCGCAGGGTTGTTCCCCCTTGGAACGGATGGCCAGGGCTTAATGATCAACGGCTTAGACTGGATATTGGTGTTATTCCCATCGTTAAGAAGAGAGAACGGAATTGAGAATCAATCTTGATTCCTCATCAAGAAGGGGAACAACGCCAACAAGTATCCTCTAACGGTTCTGCTATAGCGTTGGCCGATTTCGTTCTTGTCACGGTCACGCTAGGTCACTGGAATGCCGCCATGATGAGTATGACCGGTTTCGGCCGGGCGGAGAATCAACGTTCGCCCTGGACGTGCCGCATCGAGGTCGCCTCGGTGAACCGGCGTCAACTGGATGTGGTGGTGCACGTTCCCCGTACCTTGCTCGCCTTTGAGTTGCCTATGAGGAAGTTCATCAATGAGCGGGTGGTGCGTGGCCGCGTATCGATCAAAGTGGCGTTGGAATCGGAAGAGGCCGGTCAATCGGGGCGGCTCCGAGTGAGTCGTGACTTGGCGCGTGATTACTTGCAGCAACACGCGGCGCTTGCGCGAGAGTTTGGAGAATCCTTGGCGCCGTTGGATCTGACCCGCGCCAATGGAGTCTTTGAAGTGGAAGAAGTGGAACCGGAGGTCGATGAACTTTGGCCTCTGGTGGAAGAAACAGCGGGACAAGCGTTAGAAGGCATGCTCAATATGCGTCGCGAGGAGGGGGCGCACCTGGCGCACGTGATCGGCCAGGGTCGTGAGCGGATGTTAGACATCACACGCTCCATGAAAGAGCGCGCCCCGATAGTGGTCACCAATCACCGGGCGTCTTTGGCCAAACGATTGGAGGAAGCGGGCTTACCTCTCCCGTTAGACGATGAACGCCTGGTCAAGGAGATCGGGTTCTTCGCGGAACGGTGTGATATTTCAGAAGAGTTGGACCGCTTAGATAGCCACGCCGAACAATTGCTCCGATATTTGGAAAGCGACGAACCGGTGGGCCGGTCCTTGGATTTCCTAGCACAAGAACTGAATCGGGAATTCAATACCATTGGCTCCAAAGCCAACGACGCGGTGCTCACGCAGCTCGTGGTGGCGGGGAAAACGGAGATTGAGAAGATCCGCGAACAAGTGCAGAACATCGAGTAACACCTTCTGAATCAATGTCTTTCCAACGCAGTGGCATCCTTTGCGTGGTCTCCGGACCGTCTGGTTCGGGAAAGACCACCCTGTGCCGCGCCCAAGCAAAGCGACCGGGATTCGTCTACTCCATCTCCTGCACCACGCGCAAGCCCCGGCACGGTGAAGTGAACGGGCGCGACTATCAGTTTTTCTATGAACAGGAGTTTCTGGATCGCGTGAAACGGAAGCAATTTCTCGAGTATGCCAAGGTGCATGATCATTACTACGGCACGCTCAAGAGTGCTGTGTTAGGGCATTTGCAGGAAGGCACGGACGTCTTGATGGATCTCGATGTGCAGGGCGCGGCTAAGATCCGGAAATGTCGGGACCCGATCATCAAAGGCGCTTTGGTCGATGTCTTTGTCATGCCGCCCAGTCTCAAAGAACTGCATCGGCGGTTGAGCGGCCGGGGCACGGAGTCCGAGGAACAGCTAGACCTCCGTCTCGATAACGCCCGCGAAGAGATCAAACACTGGCGCGACTATCAATACGTCATTACGAGCGGTAGACCACAAGATGATCGGGCACGATTCGAGGCCATTCTCGATGCGGAGAGGCATCGGACGTCGCGCTTGCATCTCCAGGGAGAAAAGCGCGGCAAGAGTTAGGCGGGTTTTTCGGTTAGAAAACCAACGTTAGTTAGGGATTGCCTTCGTTGGGCGAACCAGAAATAAGATTATCTTTTCATGCCGGCTCCCCTGTTGCCGGATTTTAAACCCACAAGAACCCTAACAAATCCCATTATGATTAAACGCCTTATCCCCAAGATACCAGAAATAAGATTATCTTTTCATGCCGGCTCCCCTGTTGCCGGATTTTAAACCCACAAGAACCCTAACAAATCCCATTATGATTAAACGCCTTATCCCCAAGATGCGTGGTGCCCCCTGGCTCGCGTTGCTTTTCTTTATTGGTGTCTCGCTCCCAGCGATGGCTGCTCCCATTGAAGTCACGAACCACAGTTTTGAAGAACCGGCGCTCAATGCGGGTGGTTGGACCAATACGCTCCCAGACGGAGCGGCAAATTCTGAGTGGCAGGATCCCGAGGGTTTCACGGCAGGTAACCGGTTCATCGAGTTCATCGGAGGCTTTTTCTCAGTGGGGAATCAACACATCGGCATGGCCGGTGGCCACTACATCTTCCAGAATCTGGGCGTTCCTTACGAGCCTAACACCACCTACACCCTTACAGCCGGGGTGGGTTACCGGAACCCCAATCAATCCGGTTCAGAGTCGTTCACCATTGTCGGTCTCAGCGCGCTTGAAGGCGCTCCCGCTGCCGATAATCTCTTCACGGAGGCCACTACAAACGACTTGCTCGGTGCCAATTCTCTTTTCAACGACACCCATGTGCGGGTGGATTCCGTGGCGATCAATGACGCGCAGATCCATTCGTTCACGGACGTGATCGTCGAGTTCACCACGGACGATAACCCACCAAGCGGAAACATCGTCATTGTCTTAGGAGACGATGCTGAAGGGGCGCGCTCGCATTTTGACAATATTCGACTGGATTCGCTCACGGCTCTCGATCCCGATGGCGATCAGATCCCGGCTGAATGGGAGATCGCCAATGGAACGGATCCCGATGTGAACGATGGTGGCGAGGATCCCGATGGTGATACCCTAACGAACTTTCAGGAGTTTGAACTCGGGAGTAATCCACAAGAAGCGGACACGGATGGCGATGGATTGAATGATAACTTCGAGGCCGATACCGATCCGCTCAATCCGGATGTGGATGGCGACACCTTGTTAGACGGCGAGGAGATCGCGACGCACAACACCGATCCCAACGACCCGGATACAGATGGAGATACCTTTGAAGATCAGGCAGAACTTGCGGCAGGATCTGATCCGCTCGATCCGAATTCGAAGCCGTCTCGAGGAGGCGCTATTCGCGTAGGAGTCAGTTTTGTTGGTGGCAATGCCGAAAGCGACGGTGCTTCGGTGCAAGGTATGGCCGGCGTAGTCGGGCAATCAAACTGGAACAATTTGGAAGGTGCGGCAGGTGATCCTACGATCGTCACCAATGCGGAGGGTGATGATTCACTGATGCGCGTGAGTTGGGCGACGAATGGACCTGGCGTTGCGGGTGACGATCCTAGTACGCCAGATGAGCAACTGATGTTTGGACTTCTCGCACCTCGTGGTGATGGAACGGGTGGTGATGATGTGATCACGACCATCACGGTTCAAAACATTGCCTATCCGCTCTACGACCTCATTGTCTATTTTAACGCAGATGAAGAATCTCCGGCTGTCATTGAGGCAGGAGGCGAAGTCGTCGCAGTGGATGCGGTGATTCCGTTCGACGGAAACTTTGTAGAAGTGCCTGTAGAGGGCGGAGAAGGCAACTATATCCGTTTCACCAATTTGTCAGGTTCGACGCTTACCATTCTCGGACGTTCTCAAGGCATCTCCGGATTTCAAATCGAACGGGAGAAACCGGCTGATCCTAGCTTATTACCCATTCCGGAAGCGGTGGACTTTGGCGTCTTTGATGGGAACCCCGGTCCCCAGGAAATCACCATCCGCGTGATCAATCCAGGAGAAACGCAGACTTTGAATGTCACCGAAACCACCATCACCGGTGATCAGGCGGCGAACTTTTCCGTTAGTGGTGTGCCCAACAGTCTCGGGCCTAACAACGAGGGCGCGGACGTGGTCGTCACCTTCAATCCCACCGACGCGGTGGGCATTTATCGTGGTTTCTTGGAGATCTCTAGCAATGATGCGGTGACTGGCAAGACCACCATACCGCTCATTGGTCAGATCAAACATGCCAACGGATTAGTCGCCCATTTCACCATGGACGAAACGGGTGGTGAAGTGATGGAGGATAGCTCCGGAAACGGCTATAACGGCATCTATGTCGGTGGCGTGGCCTTGGATGCGGCTCCCTTAGCCGGCGGTGGCACGAGTGTTGGTTTGGGTGAGGGCGCCTACGCGGAGATTCCCGTGGACCGTGGTTTCCCCAGCCTTCCTGAAGGGAGTTACTCGTTCTGGATTCAACAAGACCAAGCTGACGTGGGTTCGGCTAGTGTGCTGTTCAGCTTGGCGTCAAGTGCGGCCAATCCATACGCCGTGTTCTTTCAGTCAACTGGAGGTCCGGATGCCATCACGTGGACAAGTGAAGCCACAAACGAAACACTGATCTCAGAGCCTTTCGTGGCACCTGGTGAAGCTTTCCATGTTGTTTACACTTATTCCGATCGGGATGGCGACCAGTCAGCGCGGGTGGCGCTTTACGTGAATGGTGAACTCAATGCCGAAGATCCCAACGCATCCGGCTACCCGTTGAACACCATTGCCCCATTCCTAATTGGGACGACTCCGGGAGGGCCTTTTGAGTTCTCGGGATCCATCGATGATTTCCAAATCTACGAGACCATCCTCACACCTGAACAGATCGTGGGAATGTACAACGATCCCGGCAGTCGCGCCGAGGCGCCGGAGCGTGGCGTTCTGCCAACTCCGGTCGTTCACTACAACTTCGACGAAGGCAGTGGCACCACGATTGGCAATGCAGGCAGCGGCCCTGACGGAACGCTCGTCAACGCTCACGCCGGCGCGTGGGTTGCGGATGGCAGCCCCAATGGCAGTGGTTACCTCAACTTCACCCAAGACGGCGACAGCAGTGCAGACTCCCAACACATTCGGACGGCGTTAGCGGCCACCGATATTCCGATCTTCGGCGATGTCGATTACACGGCCACGGTTTGGGCACGTTTCGATACGACCGCTCCAGGCGGCGATAGCCAAGACAATATGATCTTTGGTCAATTCGATACCGAGAACCCATTGCATCTTGGCGCCCGTGGCGGGCAATACTACATGGGTCACTGGGGGAACGACATTGGTGGCGGCACGGTGGTCGTGGATGAGTGGCACCACGTGGCCTACGTCTACGAAGCTGGAGTGCAAAGCATCTACGTCGATGGTGAAGTGGTGGCGTCAGAAGCCCAAGGCCCCCTAGGCGTCGAACCGGAAATCATCATCGGTGCCACCCGCGCCGATGAGGACCGTGACTTCAGTGGTGATCTTGACGATATCCGCATCTACAACGTGGCCCTGACACCCGAACAGATCGTCCAAGTGATGCAAGGCGATGACGGAGGTGGAGCTGCCATGGAATTGCTCGTGAACGGATCATTCGAAGATCCGGCGGTTGATAACATCAATACCAACAATCTGGGCTTGGCGCCAACGGGTTGGAGTCAAACCGGTCCCGACGCCACCTGGAACATCATTCGCAACGATGGCTCGGCCTATGGCAGCGGCGTGGATAACGCTGCCGACGGTTCGCAGATTCTCGATCTCAATGGCGTTTTCGAGATCTTCCAGAACTTCACGCTTCCAAGTGACGCTACGGTGACCTTCGGAGCTTCCTTTGCGAATCGCGAAGGTCACGATGGGGCGGATCCCTCGACGGTAGGCATCTACGATGCGGATGGCACCAACCTGCTCTCGCCAGAAGTCTCCGTCGATACCTCGGCCGATCCCACGCCATCCGAAGTGTGGCGCTCCGGTGAAGCCAGTGTCGACCTGACGGCCGGTGAATACCAAATCCGGGTCGCCTTGCATAACTTCAACAACGTCGACGCCGTCTTTGCTAGAACCGGCGGCGGTAGTGATCCACGTGCTGGCGCAACGGCCCGATCCAGCGGAGCCCTCACCGAATCCACCTTGGTCGACTTTGGTGATCTCGCGGGAGACGCCTCCTACGAGTTCAGCTTCAATGCGGTTAAGGATGGGCCCTCGACAGCCCTCGCCGGAAATGACGCGTGGGGTTTAAAGCTCGAGCAGTGGAATGAACAAGGCGTGTTCGGCACCACCGCTTTCGGGGTGGCGGACAACGTCTTCGAAGGGGATAACGTGGCTTCCATCTTCGACCAAGACGCTCATGTCATGATCGTCAATGACACCGCCGCTGGTGAAACGCGTCTTTACGTGAATGGAGCTTTGGGCGGCACTTGGGCCGGCAACTTCGAACTCGCCGGCGAGGTCCGTATCATGGGGGCCCAAATTGATCCAGGTGTCGATTTCTTCGGCGTCGGAAGCACGATGTATGGTTGGGCGACTTATAACAATGCGCTGAGCGCGGAAGAGATCACAACGCTTGCCAACACGCCGTTTGGTGGCGGAACGGGCGGTGATCCCGGCCAGATCATGCAGGTTGGAATCGGAGCTGGGGGTGGCTTAAGCTTCACGTTAGGCGACGGCGTCACAGCGAACATCGAGTATTCGACAGATCTCCTCAATTGGGAGGTCATCGCCAACGGTGTCAGCGGTAGCTATGAAGATACCGACGCCGGACGCACTGGAGATCCGGCAGGTTTCTACCGCGCTGTTTCGCCGTAACACGGCGCACCCATTATTAAAGTTAGACCTGAGGCCGCGTGGTGACGAGGTTCATCACGCGGTCTCTTTCGTTTCGCTAGGGCTCAGGAATTTGACCTTGCGCAAGAAAAGCTAGGACATGGGCAAGAACTGGAGGGGAATCTCGGAAAACTTCGCGACGTTTCGAGATGCGCAAGAATGAGCCTGTTACCCACGTCATGTCCAAGGAGCCGATCACGATCCATCACGGTGATCCCATCTCGAAAGTCCGCGAGATCTTCCAGTCGCACGCCATCCATCACCTGCCGGTGGTGAGTGGCAAGCGACTGATTGGCATGATCAGTTGGACGGACTTGATGCGAATCAGTTTCGGAGACGCCTTTGACCAGGACGATAAGTCAGTCGACGTGACGCTTGATCACACCTTTGCCCTTGAGGATGTGATGGAGAAAAAGGTGACAACGCTAGGACCGAACGCCTCAATTCGCGAAGCCGCCGATATCTTGAGCCGGGCGGATTTTCATGCGCTGCCCATTGTATCGAATGATGAACTGGTCGGGATCGTCACCGCGAAAGATTTGATCCGGTTTCTGGCTTCGCTGTATTGAAGCGGGACCACCGTTTAGCCTGATTTAGAAAGCGTTAGCCCTAACTTCGCCTCAAAGTAGCGCCAACAGATCCGGAAATAATCGATCATTGAATTGATATCGATCCATTCGTCATGACCGTGGAGATTGCCGACTCGCGGGCGTGAGAGCATCACGGGGATGCCCTGAGCGACGAGAAACCGTGAGTCGCTCCCGCCGCATGCCTTGACCAACTGTGCCGAGCCGGTGACCGCACGCGTGGCGTCAACGAAGAGCGGATCGGGATTGAGGTGGGTGGGCTCGGCGGTGATGATGGGCTCTAACGTGATGTCTTTTCCTAACAATTCGCGTATCTGGGCCAAGACATCCGTAGCCGCACGGCCCGGCGGGAAGCGGATGTCGAGCACCGCGGACGCTTGATCCGGAATGCAGTTAGGACTTTCGTTGGGCGAATCGAGCATGGTCACGGCGCAGGTCGGGTACCAATGCGGATGGCCTGCGGTGGCCGGTTGAAAATCAGCGCTCATTTGATCGAATGCCGATCGCAATGCCGCGAGGCGGTCACAGAGTTCTTCCAGCGCATTGACGCCAAACCAAGGCCGCGCCGCATGAGCGGATTCCCCCTCACACTTCACTCGCAGATGGATGATGCCTTTTTCTTCGATCGTGATTTCAGAGAGCGAGCCGCCATCGGGAATGATGGCCACGCCACAGCGGAGCCCGACTTCTTCCACAAGGTGTTTCACGCCGTGTTCACCGCCGATTTCTTCATCTGAGGTGATGGCTAGACCGAGAGAAGCGCCCGGATGCTCGCTATGGAGACGACGCATCAATTCTAGAAGAATCGCGATCTGACCTTTCATGTCGCCAGCCCCCGGACCGACGATCCGCCCGTTCGCCACCACCGGCTGATACGCCTCCGGCTGCGGGTGTTCCACGACGTCAATGTGGCCGCAGAGCAAGATCTCCGGGACGCTCACCCCCTTCGGCAGGGCCACGAGCGATTCATAGCCACCATTCTCATGCATGGTCAGTGCGACCTCCGGCAATTGATCGAGGTGATTTCGCAACCAGCGAAAACACTCCGCTCGCCGTTCGGGCCGGGCGTCGGTGCTCTCAATGATGATCAGGTCGCGCGTGTCCTGAATCAAACGCTCACGGAGTTCTGATAGCATATGATGTTAGTCTCGATCGGATTCAGCGGCCACGGGAAGATCCTCTTTGGCCAGCTCGAGAAGCTGGTGGCATTGTTGATGATCGGTGCCGATGCAGAGGAACTGCCCTTTGTGAATCAAGCCGTCGGCACCGTGATTGAAGTTGATGGGCAGAATGCCTCCTGCCGGCGAATCGCTTTCAAACAAGCTGCGATGCTCACGCAACAGGTCGAGCAATGTCGTGCCATTCACAGGTTGGCCAAAGCGTAAATTCTGCATTAGCCAGACGCACTCCGGCTTGAAACGGCGCGCGAGCAGTGACGGGTAGGTGGCTCCGGTCACGCGGGCATTGATCTCACAGATGTAAACGACGTCGCGTTTTCCATAGGACACGACCAGGAAATCCACGCTGCCGGTCCCGCGGTATCCTTGCGCGTGCAGCCATTTTCCGGCTTCGGTCGCCTGACTAAAAAGCTCGTCACGCAAGCCCTTGTCGTTCCTTAGATAGGGTGGCGGTGATTCATTGCCTTCGTGCACGCTGTCATGGCTGAGAATCTGCTCTGTGGAATCGTAAAGATAGACCGCCTCGTCCGCCACGTACATCTGCACACTCGGGCTGCGCATGCGGGATACCTCGTTTTCACCGGGACGCAGCCAGCCCTGCACCATGCACGCGCCCTCATAGAAAAAGTGCTCAGGCAGTTGTTGGGCGATGTCGCCCCGATCGCTGAGCGATGGGACCTTGAGCAAACCGATGCCTGATGCACCGACTGCCGATTTGATCACGGCCGATCGAAAACCGGCCTTCTCCAACGCATCGAGCGCCCTGGACAAGTCTGCTCCTGAGTCAATGAGACATGTCTCGACCACCGGCAACCCGCTCGCTTCCAGATGCTCGTGCAAGAGCCGTTTGTTATTCCCTCGTCGTGAGCCGGCCGTAGAGGAAACGGTACGCATTCCCACGCGGCGGGCTAAGGCGGCCAAGGTGTCGTCGGTCACGTAGCCATCGACCCAGCTGGCACGATGGGCGTGAAGCTCCGTGAAGAGATCCCAGGTCAATTCGTGATCCGGCACGCCGCTCTTCAAGGCCGAGGTTAGTTCGAGATAGTCCGCATGCCGGAAGACATGCCGTTCGGGCAAGGTCAGTCCCAAAGTCTGCCGGAAATAATCGCAGAGGACGGGATCCGGTTCTGATTCTAACACGAGCACGTTATCACCGCCACAGAAGAGAATATCGAGAATGGGAATGAGCCGCCCGCCATAGGAATCGATCTCGCCGACTTCGTTTGCCAGCGTCTCAGTCTCCTCCTCATTGCCAAAGAACAGCCCTAGCAAATTGGCCACAAAAACCGCGCTACGATGGGAGAAAGGCGGAAGCTGGCCGCCCGTTTCTATGACGTTTACCGACATTTAGGGAGTCAAGATCCAGCAGAGGCGCTTTTCAACGCATCCCTTGCGTTTCATTCGCTGCATCATCTTCAATTTCCAGCCAACCCCCCCTCACTCTGAGGCTGTGCGCAGAGACTCGCATAGAGGCCCTCTTGCTCGAGTAGTTCCTCGTGCTTCCCGGACTCGATTACGCGGCCCTCCTTCAGCACATAAATGCGATCGGCATCACGGACGGTGGTCAGGCGGTGCGCGATGACCAGAGAAGTGCGGTCTTGGCGGAGGTGTTGCAACGCTTCTTGGATGAGGGCCTCGGTGCGGTTGTCGACGGCGCTGGTGGCTTCGTCGAGGAGGAGAATCGGGGGATTCTTAAGGAGGGCGCGGGCGATGGAGATCCGTTGCCGTTCGCCACCACTGAGACGGGTGCCCCGCTCGCCCATGACGCTGTCGAGACCATCCGGCAGTTTCCTCACAAAAGCCGCAGCATTGGCGGATTCTAACGCTTGCCACATTTCCTCTTCGGTGGCGTCGGGCTTGGCGAGTTCGAGGTTTTCTCTAACGGTGGTGTTAAAGAGAAAACTCTCCTGGGTGACGTAGCCGATATGGTCGCGAAGCCATTCTTTGGAGAGGTCTCGAATGGGTTGACCGTCTAACAAGATCCGCCCAGCATCGGTTTCGTAGAATCGTGTCAGGAGGTTGAGCAGCGTGGATTTGCCGGCACCCGTGGGGCCGACGAGCGCGACGGTTTGGCCGGCCTTGGCTTCCAGCGAAACGTTGTCGATCGTGGGGCGCGGGCTTTCCGAATCATATGTGAACGAGACGCTTTCATAACGAACCTCGCCCCGCAGAGACGCGGGCCGGCCGCCTTTCACCAAGTGAGTTTCCGCCGTTAGATCGAGTATGCCGAACACCCGTTTGCCGGCGACCACCCCCGAGGTGAAAAGCTGGGTGAGCGGACTGATGCGCGAAATGGGATCATAGAGCAGACCCCAGGACATGAGCACCGCGCTGAGCACACCGAGGGTGATCGTCCCGTTGATGATCCACCAAGTGCCGAAAGCCAATGTGATCACGATACCCGATTCCGCGATCAGCGAAACGAATGGCCAGATCACGGCGTTGGCCTTGATGACCCGCATCTGAGCGTCTTTGACCGCGCCACTCTTCTCTTCGAAGCCGGCGATCTTTTCCGGCTCCACGGTGTAGGCTTTGATCTGGCGGATTCCGGCCACGTTATCATGGACGAGCGAGTTTAACGCGCTGGTGGCCTCGCTCGCCGCCCGGTAACGGGACTCCGCGTACTGGTGATAGATCCGGGTGGAAAGCGCCACCAACGGCAAAGGTGCCACGGTTAGCAAAGCCAGCCAGGGATGCAGGTAGAGCAAATAACCGAGAACAATCGAAAACTGTAAGAGTCCGCTAAGTCCCTGATCGAGCACCCCCAGAATCACCCGCTCCATGGCCGGCACATCCGAGGCAATGCGATTCATGATATCGCCCGTGGGTTGTTTATCGAAAAACTTCAGCGGCAGTCGTTGAATCTTTTGATAGAGTTCCACCCGCAAATCATGAACGATCCTTTGCTCAAAAGCGCTATTGCACCAATTCCGCAACATCGTGATGACTTGCCGAAGAGCAATAGCAGCCACGGCCAAGGCAGCGAGCGGGAGAATGCCTGAGGTGTCTCCAGACGGAATGACGTCATCAACAAACGCTTGCGTCACCCCCGGTAAAACAAGGACAAGGAGCGTGCCGATAACGGCTAAGATAAAGGTCGTGGCGGCCCGCCAAGGATACCTCGCGGTGTAGCGAAAGATGCGAAGAAACGTTTTCAAGAGAAAGCACTAATGGACACTAATAGAATAACAATAAATCATTAGTGCTCATGAGTGTTTATTAGTGGTTTCAAATCCTCAACGTTGCCTTCCAAATGTGGCCCGAGAAGCGCCATGGTCAGCCGCTCGGGCACGAAGATTTCTTGAGCGGTTCGTTGAAGATCGTCTTGGGTGAGAGTTCGCAATTGATCGAGGTAGCTATCCGGCGTGAAATCGTCATCACGGCTGATGGCGCAATCCCCCATCCAGAACATTTGAGTGCTGGTTTCCTCGAGACCCATGAGGTGATGGCCGGCCAAGAATTCGTAGGCGCTTTTGAGTTCTTTCTTAGAGGGTGGTTTATCGCGGAGTTTACGGAGTTCTTTGCCTAGCAGAGAGACGACATGACGCAGATGCCGCGGTTCGAAGGCGGCTTGGATACTGAGGAGCCCGGTATCAATGAAAAGATCGCGGCTGGAGCTAACATGATAACAATAGCCGCGTTTCTCACGAAGCTCTTGCGAGAGACGGGAGCTCATCGTCTCCCCGAGAATGACGCTGAGCAAACGTGTGGGGTAGATTTGATCGCTGCGCCGGCCATCGATGTGAAAACCAATCCGCAGTTGCACTTGCTCGGTTTCGCGATCCACGAGCGCGGTGTCCTGGTTCGTGACGGTGGGGCGCTGGAAGGGACGGGCGCGAAGGCGGCGCCCCTTGGGCAAGGAACCAAAGGCTCCGCTGACGCGATCGAGAACCTCGGCCATTTCTTGAGGCCCCGCGGTGGCGACTACGGTATTGGCCCCGGAATAGGCGTTGGCGACATAGGCTTGAAAATCCGCGTGGATGAAGCGGGCCAGGCTTTGCGGGGTGCCGAGGATGGGGCGCTCGAGAGGGTGACCACGCCAGACGGCGGCAGAGAAAACGTCGTCCACATGGCTGGCGGGTTCATCGCGATACATGAGGATTTCGTCTTCGATGACGTGGCGTTCGCGGGCGATCTCTTGATCGGGAAAGAGGGAGTTTTGATAGATATCGCTTAACAGATTCACCATTCGGCGAAAATGTGTGGCAGGACTCTTGATGTGGTAACAAGTGTGTTCTTCAGAAGTGTAGGCGTTGATGGAGCCGCCGGCGGATTCGGCATCGTGCACGATTTGTTTGGGACGTCGGCTAGGCGTGCCTTTGAAGAGCATGTGTTCGGTGAAATGGGCGATACCATGGCGGGCCAGGGATTCGTGACGCGATCCGGCCCCGGCGAAGACGCCGACAGCGACGCTGCGCCAGTGCGGCATGTGGGCATGAACGAGCCGCAGACCGTTGGGAAGTTTTTCACTGTGATAGGACACCATGTCAAACTAAGGGCGCCTCGCTCCGATCGTTTCGTAAATGGGCGGCCAATTTCAGATCCTGCGGAAAGGTGATCTTGATATTGGGCTTGAGGCACTCGGAGAGCATCACGGGCTCCCCCATGGCTTCGAGAGCGGAAACTTCGTCAGTGACCAAGGCGTTCACAGCCAAGATTCGTTTGTAAGCTTGAAGCAGAAGCTTCCGCGAAAATATTTGGGGCGTTTCCATCGCCCAGAGATTGCTGCGATCCACGCTCCCGGTCACACGATGCCCGGCATCGGCACGTTTCACGGTATCCGTGATGCGGCGCGCACAAGCAGCCGCACCGTGATCGCGAGCCAGCTCCCAGCAGCGTTGAATGTCTTCGCGATCGATGAGGGGTCGCGCTCCGTCGTGGACGGCGATGAACTCGCAGGTTCCACTCGCTTGCAGTAAACCCGCATGAACGGAATCATGCCGGTGACGGCCGCCTTCGATAATATGAGAGACTTTAGTTAGGCCTTCGTCGTTGACCAATTCGGTGACTTCCGTTTGGCGTTCTTGTGAGGTGACGATGACCATCTCGTCAATGCAGGGCGTCTCCTGAAAAGCCCGGAGGGTGTGGGCGAGTACCGGTCGGTTCCCTAGTTTGGCCAAGAGTTTGTCGAATCCCATGCGGCGGCTTTGGCCCGCGGCAACGATGATCGCGCTCGTAGACATGGCGCGCGTTAGCTCAACTTCTGCATCACGAGCTGAGAAAGTGTTTTATTATCGACGGCACCGGCGGTTTTTTCCTGCAGCGCTTTCATCACAGCGCCCATGTCTTTGCGTGAACTGGCACCGAGATCAGCGATCGTTTGCGCAATGAGTTCTTCGACTTTCTCAACCGGCATTTCCTCAGGAAGGTAGTTTTTCAGGATGGCTGCCTCCGCTTCTTCTTTCTCTGCCAGCTCGGGCCGTTTGCCGTCGCGGAAGCTCGTAGCGGCATCATCACGCTTCTTGATCTCCCGGCGAATGACGGCTTGGGCGGCAGCGTCGTCTATTTCGGCATCCGCGCCGCCCGCTTCGATGGCCGCGTATTTGAGGGCGGACTTCAAATTGCGAAGAACAGTTAGGGTCAAGGTATCTTTCGATTTCATGGCGGCTTTGAGATCCTCCATGATGCGTGAAGAGAGTTCGCTCATCCCGCAACCTTGCCTTAAGGCTAGTTCCACTCAACCAGATAATCCTTCCTAGAATAGATGTTCTAATGAACAGTATTAAAACAAGAAGATCGCCATCATGGGGTCTGGCAGTCCTGGGGGCTTCCCTTGTGGTGATGGGGCTGATCTTTGCCGCTCTCTTGTGGAAGGGTTACCGGGCCGCGGCTCGCTTTCAGGATTGGGAGCCGCACCCGTGCACCGTGGTGGCGGCCTGGGTGGAGACGATTGCCCGACCGGGAGTGAGCGCCGATAGTCTGCGCTTTCGGGTGCGCTATCGTTATGAAGTGGCCGGCGTCGAGCACCTCTCGGAACGGATTGGGGATATTGAGCGTACGACGACGCGTCCAGCGAAGCTTGAGGCGCTCAAAGAGCGGTATCCGGTGGGAGCGGTGTTAACCTGCTATGTGAATCCGGCGAAAACGTCAGAGGCACTTTTGAAACGGCCGACTCGTGCGCCGGGCTACACGATTTGGTTTCCAGGGCTCTTCGTGGCGGGCGGTGTGGGGATGATGATTTGGGCTTTGGCGGGTCGGCGGGCCTACTCAAAAAGCTAAGCAGAATCCACGATTTCGCTTAGCTTTGAGGTTAGGAAGAACGCTTTTGACGCTCCAACCACACGGTGAGGACGCTGATATCGGCCGGGGTCACGCCACTCACCCGTGCAGCTTGTCCCAAGGTGTGGGGCTGGATCTCCTGCAGGCGTTGGGCGGCTTCCCGCTTGAGTCCGGGTAGGTTCTCGTAGTCGGCGTGTGGGGGAAGGCGGAGATTCTCCACTCGCTTGCTTCGGGCCACCATATCACGTTGCCGGTTGAGGTAGCCGTCGTATTTGAGATCAGTCTCAGCGAGTTTCCAGATGGGCTCAGGGAATTCCCGCCGGAGTTCTTGGGGTAAACGGCCGTGGGTGTTTTCGGGCCGCCGAAACCATTTGGTCAGGAGGAGACCTTGGAAGGTGGTTTTTAGCGCGAACTGATGAAGCCGCTCCAGTTGTTCGGCCTTCAACTGGGTGGTCCGGTTTCGCTCGGAAGAAACCATCCCAGGAAGCTTTGCGGCTTGAGGGGTAAGTCGGAGGTCCGCGTTGTCTTGACGGAGGAGCAAGCGGTATTCGGCGCGGCTGGTGAACATACGGTACGGCTCATCCGTGCCTTTGGATACAAGGTCATCAATCATCACGCCGATATAGGCTTCATCACGATTGAGGATGAATGGCTCATTTCCTGACACGGCTAAGGCAGCGTTGGATCCGGCGACTAAGCCCTGACCCGCAGCTTCCTCGTAGCCGGAAGTGCCATTGATCTGGCCAGCGAAATAGAGGCCACCAATCTTCTTGGTCTCCAAGGTTGGGCGGAGTTGTGTGGGCGGACAGTAATCGTATTCGACGGCGTACCCGGGCCGGATCATTTCCGCACGCTCCAAGCCAGGGATACTTTGAATAAAGCTCAATTGGACCTCGTAGGGCAGGCTCGTCGAAACGCCGTTCACGTAGACTTCGTGCGTTTGGCGGCCTTCAGGTTCGAGAAAGATCTGGTGGCGGCTCTTGTCGGCGAAACGAACCACCTTGTCTTCAATCGAGGGGCAATAGCGGGGTCCGCGTCCCTCGATGCGGCCGCAGTACATCGGCGATTTGTCCAAATTGGCCCGGATGATCTCATGAGTCTCCGGTGTCGTGTAAGTGACCCAGCAGGGCATTTGTTCCATGTGGAACACAGGATCTGACCAGTCATTCAAGGTGAAGATATCATGATCGGATCTTGAGTTGGGATCGAGGAAGCTGAAACGCGGCGGAGGATCATCCCCTTCTTGCCGCTCGCACTTCGACCAATCAATGGATCGGCCGTTGAGCCGGCAAGGAGTGCCGGTCTTGAATCGTTCGACCTCAAATCCCAAACGTTCGAGATCGTCACTCAAGGTAGAGGGCGAATCTCCCATCCGGCCGCCCGACTGATTCTGAAGCCCGACATGCATGAGGCCTCTCATGAAAGTCCCAGTGGTGATAACGACTTTCGAGGCACGAATGACCAAGCCAAGGTTGGTACGGATCCCAATGACTTGATCGGATTCAATTAGAAGCTCTTTGACGGTGCCCTGATGGAGATCTAGCCCTGGCGTGCTCTCGAGCAGCCACTTCATTCGAAATTGATAGGCCTTCTTATCTGCCTGAGCACGAGGTGCCCGGACGCTTGGTCCTTTTCCGGCGTTGAGCATCCGGAACTGGATTCCGGTAGCGTCCGTGTTGATCGCCATGGCACCACCCAAGGCATCGATCTCACGCACCATGTGGCCTTTGGCGAGGCCGCCGATGGCTGGGTTGCACGACATCTGACCAATCGTATCGAGATTCTGAGTGAGGATGGCGGTGCATGCACCTAGACGGGCGGAGGCCAAGGCAGCCTCGGTCCCGGCGTGACCAGCACCAACAACAATCACATCATAGTGTTTGGGAAACTCGAACATGAGGATAGATTTGTTCCACGTGGAACAATTAAGATATCTGAATAATCAACATCCCGTGTGTGAATGGATGCCGACTGCAGACCTATGAAAGCCAATGACCATGATTCGTCCAGTGCCGCGGCATTTAAAGAATGGCACAGCGTGTGTGACGCCTTACGCACCGGACGACAGAGTATCATTCTGCGCAAGGGTGGCATCGCGGAGGGTCGTGATGGGTTCTCCTTTGATCGCTATCGGCGATTCCTCCTCTTCCCAACCCGTTATCATGCGCAGTATGACCTCGTTCACGAGTCCTCCGGGACAGCGGCCCTCTCGGAGTATGGTCTCGGGGAAATGGTCGAGATCGATCTAATAGCGGAGGTTGATTTCACGCGGGAGCTTAGAGACTGGGAATCGATCGTGCGCCTCGAGCCGCACCACATCTGGACTCGAGAGATCATCCGGGAACGCTTCGAGTATGGTGAAAATGGCGCAATAAGTTTCGCAATGATTCGTGTCTCAAAGCTCTCTAATCCATGGAAATTTCCATACGAGAAAAGCTTCAAAGGGTGTCGGTCGTGGGTAAATCTACCAAGCGTTAATCTAGACGACCCCTTCGCGAGCAGACCGGTATTAGAAGAATCGGTGTTTGAAGAGTTAAAATCAACAATCGATAAATTGTTGGTAATCAAATAATTGAGTCGGTTTTAGTTAGGATAGCTTAGTTATATGGTTAGAATAGGTAAGGGAATTCCCTAAAGCCTTCATCCAAACACCTCTGGTAAATATAAAATACATGGTATTTTATGTTGAAATAATCGCGAATCTTTACCATAAATCTTTTATGAAAAAGCTTGGTCTAATGACTGTTGCGGAAGCTGCGGATTACTTAAACGTGCCACGACCCACTCTCTACCAACATCTTAGAGAGGGTCACATTCCCGGAATCCAGATTGGCGGACGTTGGCGTATCGAACTCACGAAGCTCAATGAGTTCATCGGCCGGGCAAAGCGAGGAACTTCCGAGGATGAGGACGAACTCGAACCCAACCCATTCGTTCCTCATCAAGGGGAGACAGGTGAAACCAACCTCAGCGGCGATCCCACGCGGCAGGAGCAGCTCTTAGGGGCTTGGAAATAAATAATCATCCCATTTCAGGCTCAGGGAATATTGTTAGAAACCACTTCTCCAATCCAGCCATCCGACTGATTTGGGGCGCGAATTCTTTCATCGCTTTCTTTGTCAGTCGCACTCCGGTCTGGTAGGTCTT
The DNA here is from genome assembly GCA_965224685.1 of Verrucomicrobiales bacterium. Classification (GTDB taxonomy): domain Bacteria; phylum Verrucomicrobiota; class Verrucomicrobiia; order Verrucomicrobiales; family DEV007; genus CBDDAB01. The sequence continues at coordinate 1,468,618 of CBDDAB010000016.1, forward strand.
GGTGACCAGTGTGACGACGGGATTCAACCCTTTGTATGTCATGCTTCGGGCCATTCCCAGCGCTTTCTCCGCTGTGCTCAGTAGCTCTCCATTCCAATGGTTTTCGAGCACTCCCCACACTCGTTCTATAGGATTATACTTGCTATGATAGGGTGGATAATAGGCTAGCTGTATCACTATATCATGAGCCGTAGAGAATTCAGCCAGGCGCTTCAACCATTGGGTTCTACGGCCATCGCTCTCGGGGCCATTGTCGGCGTTGATCACTAGCACCTCTACTTCAGGATTCTCTGCACGCAGTCGCGGCCACAGCTCTTCAAGACGATCAACCATAAAATCCGCTGTCACTTTACTTTCTGAGAACCATAGGTCGGTTTGGCCAGTTTCGGGCTGATAAACCCCAAAGGGCACGAGGGTTGTTTTCGCTTTGAAGTCGTGATCAAGGGCCTTCCGCTCGCCTCGGCTATAGCCACCACGACTAAACTCGCCAATTTTTACCGCCGCTTTGGTGTCCATGGAGATACGCAACTGCTTGGGATCGCTATCGGCCGCCGCATTGATCTCATGCACCATATCAAAGATGGCGTCGGTTTCTTTCACTTTCTTCATCGGCTTGGTCTTGGCAACTTTTCTAGGGTGGAGTTCGAGCAGATTGAGTTTGCTGTTGATGGTTCTCACGCAAGGCATACTTGATAGGTCATACCCTGGGCGCTCTTCCAGTCGCCGGTGGACTTCTTTAGCAGTGATGCGGACATAGAGGCGAGTAGAGCGAAAACTGGGATCAGTCTGAGCATGGGGATCAGCAACGGCGCGAATATCCTCCAGTAATTCTGGATAATGTTCTTCAGCCTTCTTTCTACCTCGTTTGTGAAACTGATCGACGAAATCAATGCCGGAATCGAGTTCCTCTTTGCCTTTGCGAATGAGTTGCCTATTCCAGCCAAGACAGTCTTCAGCCCACCGTTGACCGCCGCGGCCAAGGCCATCGACGACGCCCGCCATGAACTTGCGTTTCGCGCTGCCCGTGAGATCACGCGCAGTGTTCTTCCATAAACGAATTGAGTTAGAGTCAGGTTCTTCTCATAGGACTACAGGCACTCAAACCCGCTCCTAACAGAATGGTTGCGCTTTGGGACGATTATTTTTTTCCAAGCCCCTTAGCACTGCGAGAAGAGAATAAGCGTCTTCGTGCTCTCGTCGCGGAGCAGATGTTAGAAATCGAACAACTGAAATCCGAACGGGAACTCCCTAAAGTTCAACCACAAAACAATCTCCTAGGTAGAAATGATGAAACCATTAGGATTACTAACAGTATCTCAAGCAGCTGACTATCTCAACGTCCCTCGCCCCACCCTTTACCAACACCTCCGCGAGGGACGTATTCCCGGTATTCAAATAGGTGGCCGCTGGCGGATCGAGACTCAGGTTCTCCAACGCTTTCTTGGAGTTGAAGATCCGGAATCTGCCAATGAGGATCACCCGTTGAACGAGGATCGGGAAATTGCCAAGCTTCAACAAGAGAATCAGAGGCTTCGAGAGATCATCGCCCAACAATTGCTGGAAATCCACGAGTTCTCCGACGCCCGGCAACTGAGTACTTTCACGCCCCGCCGGGACGAGGAGTGATTCTGCGCCTGGAAGAATCTCGGTTTTTCTGGTTCACAAAGGGCGGATTCTTTCCTACGGGTGCGTCGAATTCAAGCGCACGCCTATGTCAGCCGTCACTGTTGTAGCCACCAATCTTCGCCGCGGAACCGCCATCAAACACAAAGGCGATTCCGGAATCCTCCTGGAAGTCGAGCACCGGACACCCGGCAAGGGCGCCGGCTTCGTCCAGGTCATCATGCGGAGTTTCGCCTCCGGCAAATCCAAAGACATTCGTTTCGCCGCTAGCGAGAAGGTTGAAATCATCACCACCGAACGTCAAAAACTGGAATTCAGTTACAGTGATCCGTCCGGTTACCATTTCATGGATACCCAAACCTATGAGACGGTATCGATCCCACCCGCCCTATTGGAGGAATCCAAGGACTTGTTGATTGAAAACTTGCCCTGCGAAGTGCTCATCGTGGATGGTTCGATTGTCAGTGTCGAACTCCCTCCCACCGTAGAACTAACGGTCACACAAAGCCCTGAGGGATTGAAAGGGGATACTGCTAACAATCCGACCAAACCCGCTACCATGGAAACGGGTCTCATTGTCCAGGTGCCTCTTTTTATCAAGGAGGGTGAGCGACTGAAGATTGACACCCGCACTGGCAAGTACGTGGGCCGCGCCTAATTACCGCCTGATACCAAGGACATGCCCCCGAGGCGCCAGGCCGGAAGTTCCGACGGAAGGCGCCCCTTGAGGCGGCCGGCAGCCAAACGCGCTGCCAAGAAGAAAGCGCCGGCCAAGAAACGCGCTGCCAAGAAGAAAGCGGCTGGAAAAAAAACCACTGCCAAGAAGCGTGCGTCAGGTCGCCGATCCCATTTGGCGCCGCCGAAAACCCGTCGGCGTTCTATCGGAGCGGCCAAACGTCCGCCGCGTCCGGTGATTCCCCAGCCCGTCAATTCTTTTGGGGCCGTCATGCTACGAGCGGTGATCGTCCTCATCCTCGGGTGTCTGGCAGGGCTGACCACGGTCACGTTCTTTCAAAACATCTCGACTATTGCCGGCACCTCATTCTGGGCAGCAGCACCGGTGTACTTCTTCCTCTTAGGCGTCGTGGTCTTTCCGCTACTTCTTTGGGGCTTTGGTGAGTGGATGCTTTATCTGTATGTCTTTGGTCATGAACTCACCCACGTGGTTTTTATTTATCTTTGTGGAGGCAGAGTCTTCGGAGGTATGCGCGTTTCCACTCGTGGTGGTCATGTCGTGACCAATAAAACTAATTGGCTCATCTCACTCTCGCCCTACTTCGTCCCATTTTACGCTTTATTAGCAGGTACCTGTTTCTTTCTGGCAGGGCTTTTTATCGACCTTTCCGCGGTAAGTCCCTTCTCGTTTGGCATGACTTTTCAACCGTTATATCTCCTTTACGGTTTGATTGGGCTGACTTGGGCCATGCATATTTATTATACCCTAACGATGATTTTGAGAGATCAGCCGGATCTGCAAATGAATGGTGTTATCCTGTCTTTGTTAGTTATTTATTTAATTAATTTATGTCTGATCGTCGGAATGGTCATCGCCGCCTCCCCTACCATGACGTTGGCCGGTTATTGGGAGGATTGGACCGCCAATGCGCGAGGGGTGATCAATCTGATTCTGCTCCGGATTGGCAAACTCATCTGGTAGCCAATGCCTCTGCCTTCTAAGATCCCCCCATGCCCGCTATCCCTCAACCGCCTCGCCTCATTGCTCCCTCGCTCTTGGCGTCGGATTACCGTGAATTTGGAGCCGAAGCCCGCCGTGCTGCGGCGTCCGGGGGCGACTGGCTCCATCTGGATGTCATGGACGGGCACTTTGTCGATAACCTCTCCTTCGGGCCCGGTGTCGTGGCGGCGGTCCGCCCGGAAGTCGATCTCTTCCTGGACGTCCACCTGATGATTTCGCGTCCTGATCGCTATTGGAAACGTTTCGCTGAGGCCGGCGCCAATGGCATCACGGTGCACGTGGAGGCTGATCACGACGTCGCTTCCACCCTGCGGCTCATTCGCGAAGCGGGCTTGAAAACCGGCCTGGCCATGAATCCAGCCACGCCTTTTGAAGCGGTGGAGGCGTACCTGGCATTGATCGATCTTCTGCTCGTCATGACCGTGGTACCGGGCTTTGGAGGTCAAGCCTTCATGCACGAAACGCTAACAAAAGTTCAGAAGGCCGCCGCGATTCGCGAAAAACAGGGTCTCCTTTATCACATCGAAGTAGACGGCGGGATTGACTTCGACACCGCGGGCGAAGCGACGGCTGCCGGTGCCAACGTTCTCGTCTCCGGGACGACCTTGTTCAAAGCCAAAGACATGGCCGCAGCGATTCGCGCCTTGAGATTTGATGAAGTCCTTACCTGACCAACACAAACCTCTATGTCTTCAGTGAACTCAGCACCATTACTCACGAATCATTCGTTCACGCAGTTGATGGAGATGCGAGAATGGAACGAGCTTCGCAACAAATGGGCGCAGCAATCAGCGACAACACGTCGGGAAGCGGCGCAATGGGAATACGGTATGGACGCATCAGAATCGATACTCGATCCCCTCTTGGCTAGGCTTGAGGGGGAAGGTTCAAAACCTTACACCGGCAATGGCGCGGTGCGTGCTTTGGTCATCGATCCGACATACGCTCCCGCTGTCTTGACCGTGGGTTCCATTGAATACCAGCTAGGAAGGAAGGAAGAGGCCATGACATTATTTCTCGCGTTGCCGGGCATGGAGGACACGACTGATGACTTGATCGAAATAGCCGCCGCGGCAGGCGAATTCCTGCTCGACCAAAGGGACTATGAAAATGGCGAACGATTCTTTGCGTTCCTCGCCGATGCCTTTCCAAAGCATCTCGCCTTTCAATCGGATGCCGGATACTGCGCCAGTAAAGCGGGTCGCAAGGATGAGGCGGTACAATGGCATAGGAAGGTCGTCGTAGCTCAGCCTTTGGATGTTGACAGTTTGAGCGACCTCGGCTGGAGCCTTGTTCAAGCGGATGACTATGAGGAGGCCGAGCAGGTTTTGAAAAAAGCTATCGAACTCGATCCCGAACATGAAATGGCCCAAGCTAACATCAAACATCTCGCGAACATTCGCGTGTCATCTCCGGATACGCCTTAGTGAAGAAGATGGTGCCAAGTTTATTCGATTGTACTGCAGAGGTGGGAGAAGCGCAGAGAGAATGAGCTAAGGGAATGGTAGGCATCCTTAGAAAGGGCCGAAATATCGCTGAGGTTTATGTTTGAGATTGGGTTTTCACCCGATACGAAACAATGGTTCCCTGCGTATCTCCGTCTGCGCGTTTGGGAAGGCGAAAGTTTCTAGGATTGTCAACAGCCAGAAACACCGTCTAGCATCTGCTCTGATGGAGTCAAAAGGTGGACGGATCACTGTTGTGGAGCGGGAATCTCAGAACACCTGACCTACCCGATGGATCCTCGGGGTAGAGGGAGCGGCAATGCAGATCAGGCGATAGAAAAAACGGATACCGAATCGTGGATTGGAGACCGATTTCGATCATGATACACTTCTGCATGCCTCAATTGCAGCTTCCCATTATCCAAGAAGGCACCCACTTGATCACCGAGAACCTTGGCTATCAACGCCAAGAGAATCAAGTCGTCTACCTGCACGGCATGATGCCCGTCTTCATCCATGATGTGGAGGATACCGCTTCGTTCCAGATGATCGTTAGTCAATTCTACATCAACGGCAATGCCAAGCAGGTGGACATCGTCAACGCCTTTGGCATCAAACCACTTGCCCTCAAACGTTGGGTCAAAAAATACCGCGAAGGTGGACCAAAAGCCTTCTACATAGAAAAGCGAGGCCGACCACGTGGCTCTAAAAAAAGGGGCCCAGGCAGATAGCGCCAGACCGGCGACAGCAAGCAACGTTGGCGGACTCTGATAGTCAATCCCAGGCCAGCAGCAAAAGCCAACGCAGCCGCGAAGATGCTGCTGCCCCCTTAGGCGTCGCCACCACCGATCTTGGCATGCGCGTGCTCGCCGCCGTCGGCAAGATCAGCAAAGCGCCAAGCACCTTTCAGCGTTGTGAGGACGTCAGTTTCGGGGGCGTCTTGTTAGCTCTACCCGCCTTATTAGCTTGTGGTCTACTCCGACACGGTTCGCGTTACTTCACCCTGCCGGCCGGCTATTACAGTCTCACGCACATCTTCATGATCCTCGCCTTCATGGCTTTGTGCCGGATCAAATCCATCGAGCAGTTAGCCTACAGCGCTCCCGGAGAATGGGGAAAATTGCTAGGCTTGGATCGATGTCCTGCAGTGAAAACGCTGCGTAGCAAACTCAAAGAACTCAGTGCTCAAGACAGCGAAGCTTGGGCTGCGCATCTTTGTGAGGACTGGATGCAGGAAGATCCCGCCAACCTCGGCGTTCTCTACATCGACGGGCACACCCGCGTCTATCATGGCCAACAAACCAAGCTGCCACGTCACTACGTCGCCCGCCAACGTCTCTGCCTGCGCGCCACCACCGACTACTGGGTTAACGGCTTCGACGGTCTGCCCTTCTTCAAAGTCAATCAAGCCATCGACCCTGGGATGATCCAGGTGCTCGAAAAAGAAATCATTCCCACACTTGAAACGCAAATTCCCAACCAACCCACCGAAACCGAGCTTAAGGCCGATCGCTATCGCATGCGCTTCCGGTTAGTCTTCGACCGCGAAGGCTACAGTCCCGGTCTGTTCAAACGCATGAACGCCAAACGCATCGCCTGTCAAACCTACCACAAATACCCCGGCGAAGATTGGCCCGAAGACGAATTTCATCCTCACCAAGTCAAACTCATCGACGGTAGCCAAGCCGAGATGCGGCTTGCCGAGCGCGGCACTTTGTTAGGAAGCAAACCTGCCGAGCAACTGTGGGTGCGCGAGGTTCGCAAACTGACCGAAAGCGGGCGGCAAATCGCCATCATCAGCACCGAATGGCAAGCCAGCGCGGCAGAGATCGCCGGGCCACAATTCGGCAGATGGTATCAAGAAAATTTCTTCAAGTATGCGCGGCAACACTTTAACCTCGATCGACTTATCGACTATCAGCTTGAGCCAATAAAAGCTACCGCACGAGTGGTCAATCCCGCCTGGAGACAGCTCGATAGCGAGATCCGAAGCCGAAATGCCCAGCAAGCCCGGCGCAAAGCCAAGCTGCACGATCTCAGTCTCAAAGGGCAAGAACTCACCAGTAAACGAGCCGAGCGTTACATGGCCAAAGCCGAAGCCCTGCGCGAAGAAATCGAGCGCGAGACCAGTGAGCTTGAGCAACTCAAAAGCCGACGCAGCAAGACAGACAAACACATCACCGTGAGCAAGTTACCCGAAGAAGACCAATTCATGAAACTGGCCACCCGCAGCAAACACTTCATCGATACGCTGAAGATCATCGCCTACCGGGCCGAGAGCGCCATGGCGCAAACGATTCGAGAACACCTTGGAGCGCACCATCAAGACGAAGCGCGCGCCTTTGTGCGCGATCTCTACACCACCGAAGCCAACCTCATCCCTGACAACGAAGCAGGCACCCTAACCGTGGAGATCCACAGCCTGTCCACGCCCAAAGCCAACGAGATTCTGCAGCATCTCTGCGCTGAGCTGAGCGCCACGGAAACTGAATATTCTGACACAAACCTAAGGCTGATCTTCAAATCGGTATCCGATTAATTTCCCTCCCAGGTCCGGTGTTCTGAATCTGGGCGCTTTCCCACGACGCAGTGGAGCCTCATCACTGCTGTCAAATCTGGAGATAAAGCCGACAAAGAAGAAGCTCTAACCAAGATTTATCAACGGTATCGTTTGCCGTTGTATGTCTTTGTGCGCGCTCAAGGAGGCCACCACGAAGACGCCGAGGATACGGTTCAGGCCTTCTTTAGCATGATGTTGAAGCGCAATGATCTGGCCAAGCCGGACAAGGCCACGGGACGACTCCGGAACTTTCTCATGGTTTCCGTGAAGCATTTCCTCATCAATGAAGCGCGCAAAGAGAAGGCGCAACGGCGGTCGGCGGGTGAACCCGATGTGCGCCTGGATGCCTTCCATATCCCACCGGAAGCCGTTGCTCCCGCTTTGGTCGTCAATGAAACGCCCGAGACGGCTTACATGCGTCAATGGGCGGTCAGTTTGTTAGAGCATGCCACGGTGACGCTGGCGGATGAATACCGATCCCAAGGCCGTGAAAAACTCTTCAGCGCTCTTGGACCCTTTCTCAACGGTGACGCTGCTAGAGGGCAAGCTTACGAGGAAGCTGCGAATGCTTTGGGAATGAAAGAGGGTGCGGTGCGCGTCGCGGCGTTTCGCTTGCGCCGTCGTCATCGCGAATTGATCAAGCAAGAGATTCTGGCTACGTTAGAATCTCCGGACCAATACGAGGAAGAGCGGCGTTTCATTCTGGAAGCTTTGCAAAGCCGCTCGTAACAATTTGCAACGAACCGGGTATTGGAATTGGAACGCGCTTCCTTCCGTTTCTTGTCTAACGAATCCCAATCTTCGCTGTGTTCCCATTGCGGCTTTCCCCTGAGCCAGGGGCCGGTTTCTCTTTGCCCACGATGCGTGGCCACTTATTCACTGGCCGAGCTTTCGCGGGAAAGTTGGGCCGCAATCCTGACAGAATCTTTTCCGCATTTGAAGGTGCTGGCTCCGCTCGACGCCGAACTCCAAACCTTTCTGGTTCGGCACCTGGAGAGCGATCATCAGGCCATTCTACACCTCGATTCCAAGATCGAAGAGACTTCTGCGGCGCATGCGAGGCTTCGCGCGCGTGCCCATGTCGAGGATCACTTCATCGCTCGTTTGGAAGATTACGGATGGATGGATGAAGTCTTCTTCGCGGTGCTTGCCATTCCTGCTGGCGCGAAATCTACGCTGGCGGAGGCCATGGCAGAAGGGAAATTGAGCCGCGTTCAGCTCTTGAAACTGCGTGACCAGCTTCGGCAGGCGGAAGCCAAAGCGCGGGAAACAGGCTTCATTCTATCGGTGCGACCTGAGACCGTGCGCCTCGATGATTCGGGCAATCCAATCGTCACGTCCATCTGGCCGGCAGAAGCCCCTAGCGATGATGGCTGGTTGACGAAAGACGACTTGGCAGGCACCCAAATTGGTCGTTATCGCCTTGAGCGCCTTATCGGCGAAGGGGGATTTGCCGAAGTTTACCTGGCACAACAACAAGGCCCGCTGCGTCGCCCCGTCGCCTTGAAGATTCTCAAGTCGGGAATGGATACGCGACAGATCATCGGCCGCTTTGAAACGGAACGCAATCTCCTCGCCCTGCTCGATCATCCTAACATTGCCAAGGTGTACGATGCCGGTGCCACACCGGCTGGCCAACCTTTTTTCGCCATGGAGTATGTGGCTGGCCAACCTCTCACCCACTATGCCAGAGAACATCGATTGACTCTAAATGAGCGTCTTCGCCTCTTTGATAGGGTTTGTCAGGCCATGCACCATGCTCACGAGAATGGCGTCATTCATAGGGACCTCAAGCCACCCAATGTTCTCGTCTCCGTGATCGATGGCGAACCGCAGATCAAGATCATCGACTTCGGAATCGCCAAGGTGTTAGGTGGACCGCTTGGCGATCACACCCTCTACACCGAGCTGAATCAGTTCGTGGGTTCCCCCGGTTACATGAGCCCGGAACAGGCGGAGCTTGGGGTCCTGGTCGATCATCGAGCTGACATCTATGCGCTCGGGGCCATGCTCTTCGAACTCATCTGCGGCGAGACACCGGTACCCAAAGAGCGTTTTGTTGGGCTGCCTCACGAAGCCAAAGTGAAACTGGTGCGGGAAACGTCGCCTGGCTCTTTAACCAACCGCCTCCGCCATCCTGCCCGGCTGAATGAAGCGGCGCAGTCGTTTCAAATCTCGCCTAACAAACTGCTTGCCCATTCCAAGCGCGGCCTCTCTGAAATGGTGGGCAAGGCCGTTCGCCTCAATCCGGCTGAGCGCTACGCCTCGGCCCGGCAGTTCGGCGCGAGCGTGCAGTCGGTTGTCTCAGGGACCTTCAAACGGACGCCCTGGTGGAAGAAAATCCCGACGCCCATCGTCTGGTCGACCGTTGGTGCTCTCGTGACGGCGGCCATGGCGGCTCTGCTCATTCACGGTAACCGTAAAGCCGAGGAAGCTGCCCGCCGCGCCGCGGTGCCACCGGCCATTGACCCGCCTCGTCTTCTCCAGGATCCCACGCGGCCACCGCTGGTTTGGATTGAACCGGGCACCCAGTGGATCGGGCAAGGTGATGACCGTCGCCAAGTCACCTTTCATCATCCATTCGCCTTGGGGCAGTTCGAAGTCACGCGAGCTGAGTACAAGGCCCTCTTTTCAGCACACGATTTCATAGAAACCCGCCCCATCGAAACCAATCCCAGCCATTTCGAGGAGGCCGATTCCTTTGCGCCTGTGGAAAGTGTCAGCTGGGCCGATGCCACACGCTACTGTGCCTGGATCAATGCTATCGAATACGTACGGCATTTCGAGCGGCTGCCTAGCGGCTACATCTACTCGCTTCCCATGGAAGACGAGTGGGAATTTGCGCTGCGGCAAGGTCAGCTGAGCGGGCGCACCAAGCGAATCGTGGCGAAGCACTTTGAATCCCCATGGGCCTGGCATGCACAGAACAGCCGCGTGAACTATTCAGGCGGTTTTCCCATGGATGACCGATTTCTTGAAGGTCTGCATGGCCCACAACCTGTGGGCCGCTCCTATCCCAATCAGCTGGGCCTCTACGATCTCCAAGGGAATGTCGCCGAATGGATGCACGACTTCTCGGTTACGCCGAATGGCCCGCTCATTTCAAATAGTATCAATGGGCCTTCGCCGGGTAGCCTCGGCGTGGTGCGTGGTGGGTCGTGGTCCAGCGATGTGCAAGAACTTGACTTACCTGCTCGGCAAAAGCTTGCCTTGGACACTCGTGATCCTCGCATCGGATTCCGCGTCGCCGCGGTGCACTATGAAACACGCGCCTACGCGCCCAAACCCAGATGGGGCAATCACTTTGGCGTTGAAAGCGAGACCGTCGATGCCCCAAAGATCGTTTCCTCAAACGCTCTCAAAGATCCCGTGATCTTGGATTTTGAGACGCTCCCATTGGGTCCGGTGGCCACTGATCATCCACTTTTTCAAGCCATTGGCATTGAGGGCATCCACATCCGCTCAAGCGATTTCCGACTCGGTTTACCTTCAGATGACGGTTCCGACCGATTCTTGTGGAGCACCCAGCATGACCAGTTGGAGGTCGTTGACTCCAAAACGCCTGGTCCTTTCGCCAATGGCGTGGATTACATGATCGCTTTCAAGAAGCCTCAGACCGTCATCGGAGTTCAGTTGAGTGAACATGCCAACTATCTGAAGATTGAGTTGGGTTTTGATGAGGATTTGGGGCTCACCACGGAGTTGGAGCCAAGCGAGAACCTGACCTTCTACCTTACAAGAAACAAGCCGTTCAACCGGCTTCGGATTTCCGCTGATCACGGCATTTCACGGTCCTTGGGAATCGATTTGGCAAAGGCTAGTGGCTTCGCCTTGAAGAAGCTTCTGTTAGATCGTCCGCCACACAGAATCGAGAAAACCTATCCAGGACATCTCGCCACCTTGGCCCCAGATCGCGAGACTCACATCACACCGCATGGCACGGCCAAGTGGCATCCGGTGGATCTTGAACCAGGGGTCTTGGGCCTAACGATTGTCAACGGCGAGTGGCAAGTGGCTGAGGAAGGTCAAGGTCTTCAGTTTCGAGCGAACTCGCCCGATTCCCCTTGCCTGCTCACCTACCAACCTTCTCTTGCGGAAGCGTCCATGATTTCCATGGTTTGGAATTCGGAAACGTGGGCTCTCGATGACCGGTTCCTAGCCTTCGGTGAAAGCGACAGGGCACCGTTGGCAACGTTTCCTCTCAATGATCTGCCATCAAGTCAGGAGAATGTGAGAGCCATCCATTTGCGGACGACTCAAGAACTCTCAACGATCGCATTGGCCTTCCATCTCCGCGAGGGCGAAACGCGAACGCTCACCCAATTGGCCGTGGGCACCGCTAGCCGGCACGAAGGCTGGCGGCTTCAGGCTCCACACGTCCCCACCGCAGCCGTGCTCGGCGGCGGTCTGTTGATGATCGAATCAAATGATCTGCTAGAGCGCTTTTTCCCAAATGTGAGAGCCGTGGGCATCGATGCCTATTTGAGGCATCCCGCGACCTTCCGGCTACCCTTTGGTTGCTTGGCGCTCCAGGCTTGGAATGATCCGGAACGCACGACGATTCGTTTGAAGGGAACCGCCATCGCTCGCGGCATGGCTGCTTTCAAGGTTGACGATCACGAACTCGCTCGCCTCAATGCCTCCCCTTCGTTTTTCATGAGGACGGCGCTTTTAAAGGACAGGGTGCCCGTTATTCCCTTGGTCCAAGGAGGCTTATTGCGGGATCAATCACTCCCCCAATCCTATCATTATCGCGGCGTGACCCTAACCATGCGGCGTGATGCCGACGGCTCCGTGGCGCTTACTGCCTACGGGGCGAAGACCCTGTTGGAAGAGGATTTGCGTTACCGGCTTATTGCCGGTCTGAGCCGGGACGGCGTGCAACGTGATTGGGACACTTTTAATGATCCTTGGATCATTGATAAGGAAGTTGTTTCTGAGTCACAGGGAGACGACGACCAATCCTACTGGATGAGTCACCGGACCATAGCATGCCCCTTAGCAAGCGATCAGCCCTGGGTCATGATCTTTTCCATTGAAGTTCTGAAGGTCGACGACTCTAACCAAGTTGTCTCTCCTCAGGACTGGAACGCTTGGCAAGAGTTCTTGGGCGACATCGAATCCTTACATCGTCTGAAGAAACCGTGAGTCGCGAACTGGTCATGCATGTCCACGCGGCGTTGGGTTGGATGTTAGTAGCGCTGCTGTTAGTCATCGGAGTGAGGATTCTCAAGATTCAGGAATCGTCCGAGGTCGCTTTCAAGCCGGACACTGAGATTCGTTTCGAACTGGGTAAGGATAGTTACCTTCCCAACCTCAAGATGAAGTTGATCTGGTGTCCACCGGGAATCTTCGAAAGAGGTGGTGGCAACGTCGGTGACCGCCCCATTCACCCTGTGAGACTCACGAAAGGTTTCTGGTTGGCCGAAACGGAAACGACTCAAGCGCAGTACGTGAGTCTGATGGGAACGAATCCGAGTGGATTCCCCAACGCCGGTCTCACCGCACCGGTCGAGCAAGTCTCTTGGTATGACGCGCGAGCCTTTCTGGAGTGTCTAGCTCACCACTACGGCGGAGCGCTTCCCGATGGATATGTCTTTGGACTACCCACCGAGGCGCAATGGGAATACGCATGCCGCGCAGGTTTGCCACCCGGAATTGAGATCTACCATCCTCCCGGTCCTCTAAATGAAGAGGGCGACTTCATCGCCCCGCTTCTCGATGAGCTTGGTTGGTATGCCGGGAATAGCGGCGTGGATTACGCTGGCGGCGTGCCCTCGCACTTCTGGACGCCCACCTTGCATCCGAGCAAGACCGCGGGCACCCACCCCGTGGCTCAGAAGATTCCCAATCCCTGGGGCTTTTACGACATGCTGGGGAACGTGGCAGAATGGTGTCAAGACTATCGCATGCCTTATTACCTAAGAGGTCTCCAGATCGATCCCGAGGGCACACTTCTAGCTGGGAGGGGCCGCATCTATCGCGGCGGTGCCTGGTATGACGCCTGCACGACCTGCCGGGTGTTCGATCGAAATTATGATTGGCCAGACTTCCGAAGTTTCGCCGTCGGCCTCCGAGTCTGCATTCGGCCCAAGACATGGCATGAAAGACGTGCCGCAGGCGAGAATGTCGAAGCGTTTGAACGCAACAAGATCAACGTGTTTCTTGAGACGATGGCCGAGTCTCAGCAGCCGCCTGAAGAGAGCGCTACGCACACTGACATGGTTATCCGACCTCGCTCACGATGGGCCGCGCGGCGCTATGCGGCCACGGCTACCATCGTCGATATGTGGGGTGTTGATGATGAGCAACTCTGGGCCGTTGGCGGTGCGGGCACTATCCTTCATGGGAATGGCACGTCATGGGAACCGCAAGATTCCGGCACCAACGCCTTTCTCAACGCCATTTGGGGAGCCGACTCCAGAAACATCTGGGCCGTTGGGTCTAGCGGGGTGATCCGCCATTGGAATGGCGAGTCGTGGCGCCCACAAGTCTCCGGGGTCAAGGTTCCTCTCCGTGGCATATGGGGAACGGGCAAGGATTCGGTTTGGGCCGTCGGTGATTCAGGCACGATCCTGCGCTGGGACGGATCCAACTGGACCCGAGAGCCACTTACCTTGAGAGTTCACCTCAGAGGCATCTGGGGGTCTGGACCTGATAACGTCTGGGCGGTCGGTTCCTACGGCGCCACCTTGCAATGGAACGGGACCGGATGGCGTCAGCAACCATCTGGTACCCAGGCCGATCTCCGGGCCATCCATGGCACCAGCGCACAAGACATCTGGGCGGTCGGATCACATGGAACCGTGCTCCGTTGGACCACGTCCCACTACTGGGCTTCACGCAATACCAACTTCGACGGTTTCCTCACAGACATCTGGGCGACAGAATCCGGTGAAACCTGGATCACCGGAACCGACGGTATCATCGGACGTTGGGCAGGGATCCGCTGGACCTATGAAGACCCTGGAACCACAGAAGATCTCCATGGCATCTGGCGAACCAGCTCGAAGCACGTCTACGTGACCGGAACGAAGCTCATCCTGACAAACGCGCCGCGACCATGAGGCGCAATTGAACAGCGGTGTCGGATAATTAGAAGAATGTTTGTAACAAAAGCATCACTTTGTCGCCCTTTTGTTACATGATCCATATTCTCATTGCTAGCGGGGTGTCTCTCCTGTTGGCAGGCAACACTTTGATCGGCGCAGAGTCAGCAGGTTTCTGCTACACCAAAGAAAGGGAATCTTCATTGAACGGCGCCTTTAGGTTAGTGGGTGAAGTTTCCAAACGCTGGCCCTTGGGAAGCAATCTTAGAGTGTACTTTACCAACGGTGGTATTGCGGACCATCGAAGAGTTGAATCCGTCGTTCAAGACTGGGAAGATTATGCCAATATATCATTCTCGTTTAGCCATCAGGATTCATCGATCACGCTTCAGCAATCCGACATTCGGATACAATTTACCCGTTCAGTGAATGAGTCCTATATCGGAACTTATGCTCAACAGCATCCAGGCGAAGTTACCATGAAACTTGCCAATAGGGATTTTGATACACAGCTCAATAAGGGAACCATATTGCATGAATTTGGCCATGCATTGGGGCTTCGTCACGAACACCAGAATCCAAATCAACCATTCCAGTGGAACTGGAATGGACTGCGGGCCCATTTCCCGCGATGTACGGACGAATGTTCCACGACCTGTTGTTGGACTGACGAAGATATAAGAAACAATGTCGTCAATCCCTACACTCCGTCGACAGGAGATATTGTCACCAAGTATGACTCAAAGTCGATAATGATTTATCCGGTTCAACGGAATTGGATAAATAATGCCAATGACGTTGAATTACCAGTTCGCGGAAACGAATTATCCGAGACAGACAAGACAAGAATTGGGGAAATGTATCCAACTTATTGGACGCCAGCAAACCATGGCGCGTTTGGATGGCATATTGGCGACTTCAACGGAGATGGAAAAGACGATATCTTTCGTTATGTGAGTGGGGAAAGTGGGGCGGATATGTATCTATCGCGAGGGGATCGCTTTGTCGCAGTTGGTAGCTGGACGCCCGCCAACAATGGTGACTTTGGATGGCATGTTGGCGACTTCAATGGAGATGGGAAAGACGATATTTTTCGTTATGTGAGTGGGGAAAGCGGAGCCGATATGCGTTTATCCCGAGGAGATCGTTTCGCAGCCGTTGGCAGCTGGACGCCCGCTAACAACGGTGACTTTGGATGGCATGTGGGAGATTTTAACGGAGATGGAAAAGATGATATCTTCCGTTATGTGAGTGGGGAAAGTGGGGCGGATATGTATCTATCGCGAGGGGATCGCTTTGCTGCGGTTGGCAGCTGGACACCCGCCGGTAATGGCGACTTTGGATGGCATGTGGGAGATTTCAATGGAGATGGAATGGATGACATCTTTCGTTACAAGAGCGGAGAAAGCGGCGCTGACATGTATTTATCGCGAGGGGATCGCTTTGCTGCGGTTGGCAGCTGGACGCCCGCCGGTAATGGCGACTTTGGATGGCATGTGGGAGATTTCAATGGAGATGGAATGGATGACATCTTTCGTTACAAGAGCGGAGAAAGCGGAGCCGACATGTATCTGTCGCGAGGGGATCGCTTTGCCGCGGTTGGCAGCTGGACGCCCGCCAGCAATGGCGACTTTGGGTGGCATGTAGGTGATTTCAATGGAGATGGCACCGAGGACATTTTTCGCTACGTAACCGGAAGAGGTGGCGCTGATATATGCTTACTTTTCGAAATTTGATCATCTAGGTCAAACTCCTTTCAATCATATATAAATGAGATAATGAAGGCTTTTGTACATACCTCTCCTGTTATTCATCATGCCGCTCGACTTAAGTGGTGACGCGCAAACAGCGATTCAACCTCTTGGCCAAATGCATTGTAGGCTTGGTGGAGGTTGCCTTCGTGCCATTCACTGAATAACTCCGATGCGCCTTCTTGATAAACGCGTCGCTCCACTTGGCTGATGAATAAGGCTAGCCGAAGGCCTTCCTCAGTCACTTCATAGCGATGCGTTCCTTCTATTTTCCGGATCACCCCGTGTCCTTTTAATCGCCTCAAATCGTAGCTCATCTGTCCGGTTGATATTTCTGGTTCTTCTTTTCCCAGAAGTTGAGCAACTCGGCTCTTCAGATCCCGATTCCGGAATCCTCCGCAGATCAGATGACAGCCTATCAAGGCGTTCAATAGGGCTTGCACCCGGGTGTTACTGCGAGGCAAGGCGCTCACTCGTTTTCCAACTCCCACCTCGGCGGGTGTTTCTAGCGCTTTGATCTTCTCGCCGCTTACTGAGGGATCGTGGCTCAATGTTTCTACTCGCAAGAGGCGATTGATGGTGGCTTCACCTACCTTGCGCAGCGCGCGCAGGTTTTTTCCATTGAGCGTTTTCCCTACTTGAAAATCCCGGGGATTGTTGATCGTAAGTTCCGTTCGCAGCGAGATGGCCTCTTTGAAATATTGTTTCAGTTTGTTTAGTTTATAATAGATGTGATAGACGGGAATGGTCCCATATTGCATGACACGGGTCATAAAACGCTTTTGTTTGCTCCGCTTCGTTATTCGCTTTCTGAATATTAATCCCACTCGTTCAGGGCGCCCTAGATCGAGGTTTTCTCGTATCGCTTGCTCAAAGAATTGCCGTCCGTTTTGCGCTTTTTTCCATACTTGGGTAAGAGCGTATTCTATTTGTAGCATGGAGATCTCGTAGCGGATCTTTATCCTGTTCTTTAAGATAGTGATCGGAGTCGGAATGATTTTGAGCCAGTCTCTAATTGTGTTTTCGATCTTTGAGGCCGTGATGTTATTGGCAATTTGCTGGGCTTTCCCTGGATCGGCGCAAGATTTGACACCGTTGTCGAGAGCCTCATAAGGAATACGCTGTTTCTCTAGCTGCCGTTTGACATATTCGTGCCCGTTGAGACAGACTCTCCCGGCGAAGGGGGCGTAACTGCTGAATTTGATGAAGAGACTCCCCCAGTTGTCATCCCAAATGTAGAAGTAGTATTGGTTGGCCATGACTTTACCCCAACGAAGCCGGTACCACCATCCGCCGGTCTCTTCGTTCTTGGCCGAACCGCCTTGGACCACGCTGATTTTCTCTTGCGCTTTGCCTATAAAGTAGACGCCTGGCCTACGCGTCCCCCGCGATTCGAGGTGTTGCTGCGCGATTTCTTCTTTGTTCTCGTTGTTAGCAAAGCGGTGGATGCCGAGCCCGTTGTCTTTGGCGAAGGTTTCGATGTTCTCCACGAACTGGTCCCGGAAGGGCTTAAAGACGCTCACCAGCGGAAGCTTTTCACCAAGGATCTTGCGAATGAACAGCGAGATCCCGCCCAGCGTGCAGAGGAGTGGCAAACGTAGATTCAGGTAGATGCGATCGAAGCAACTAAGCTCGTAGGAGATGTGTCCTTCTTGAAGTTCGTTGAGATTTGGCACATGCTGATCATGCCTCCCGCAGATCTACGCTTCAAGCATCTGCCGTCATGGCACATTACTGCGGGAGGCACTTCATGGTAGGAGGCGAACGCCTCGCTATGTTTTTATCTCGAGGCGATCGATTTTCGCCGGGCAATCCGAATACATTGAGCGGAGGTTTAGACATCATCTCAGTAGCGAAAGGATTTGACCTTCAATGGTCAGCTGATCCGAATCAAAATTACATCATTGAGTACTCGCCAGATCTAAAACCAGGGTCCTGGCAAGTGATTGGTAACGTGACTAGTCCGGGAGACTTCGCGCAGTTTATTGAGAATTCTCCAAATCGGCAAAGTAAACGGCAAGGATTTTATCGTCGTTCAAAGTAAGTTTAAGAGGCCAACCAGATGCTATTAGGGTGTGATTTCCAGATTAACCTCAGACTTCGGTATTTGTATTTCAATGACACATAAAAGAAAGGTAATCACGTTCGTGGTGGTCGCGATCGGATTCATTGGCACAGTCGTGGGAATCCATGGTTGGTCGAGTTCGATCGCTCATGATGTTGCGCTAGAGTCAGCAGAAAAAGCTGTCGAAGCCAAGGCTGGTTTTGTTCAGTCTCAAATGATGGAGTTGGCACTCGAAATACGGCATCGGGTGGACAAGATCCGAGAATCCACCCTGGCAACTAGCAATCTTATCAGCGAGCAAGCAGCCGCAGCGGGCGAATTAGACAAAAAGATTAAAGAGATTACACAGCAAGCGAAAAAGATTTCTAATGATGATATCGCTAAAGCCAATGAGCTTTTAAAAAGTTTTTCCAAATCTGGTATCAAATCAAATGGGAATTATCTTCAAGTTGGCGACGTGGTTGTCTGCTGGGGTTCATCCAAGCTCAAGGTTCCAGAAACAAATAAACACACCCGACGCTTTAGTTTCGAATTCCCAGTGGAGTTTGATAAACCCCCTGTTGTCTCGAATGGAATAAACACAGACGGTAGTGGTTATAATTACAACATTTACCGACATAGTCTCTCTAATTCTGAATACTCAGGCAGTATCGTTACAACCCATGGTCTCCCCGAAAGAGGCGAACGGGTCACCTTTAATTATATTGCAGTAGGAACTGTAAGTGCGGCAAGAACCGACAATTGAATTAGACGATTTACCTACTTTTATCGAATGTGCAGCCGCTCTGCGAATAATCTATTCTGGCTAATTTGTAGTCTGTCATTGCCTATCTGTGCGTCTGGCATCACCATTCAGGTTGACTACCGTTATGATTCGAACGGCTTCTTTGATGCGAGCGGTAATCCGCGCGGAGCGGATGGTGCGGCCAAGGCTAGAGCGGCCATTGCGGCGGCGGCAGCCCGTTGGAGTGCGATTATTGATCAGAGTCTTTTGAAGGTCGAGACCACTGATGATGAGCTGGATGTTAGGATAGGATTCACCCATCCTGGAACGGGCAATTATCATGAAGTGAGTTCGGCTGCGAGTAACGATACGGATGCTTTGGTAGCTGCTGGAGTGAGGATTGCCGAAGAATATCGCGACGGCATGCACATACCGAAAGATGTTTGGGTCTTGTATGTAGGAGCCCGGCCACTCAACGCTCGGGGGGTGGGCGGAACGGGATCTGGCACAAACTTTACGCAAGTGTTCGACAATGTCGAAAGCCATCTCAATCGAGGCCTAAACTCGGGCCAGGAATCTTTACCCACATGGGGCGGATACGTATCTTTTGATAATGATGGGAGTACCATGTGGCATTTCAACCATTTGACAGCACTTGATGATGCTAGTGCCACCGATCTCTATTCTCTCGCATTGCATGAGATTGGCCATGCCTTGGGGCTCAACGCTGTTTCAGCGGAATGGAGTCGTCACCTTATGGACAATTCATTTGCCGGGAACTTTGCCGTGCAGGCATACAACGCTTTGCACGGTACCTCAATTGAGTCTCTAAGACTCGATCCAAGCGGTGACCTGCATTGGGAAAAGGGAACCTATCAATCGCCTATTTTTCATGAAGAAATGGCTAACTATATTGGAACTGGTGGCCGATACGCCTTCCAGGAGTTATTAATGGATCCCAATCCGCCCGTTGGTAAAAGATTTGAAGCGACCGTCGTTGATGTCGCGGCATTGCGAGACGTTGGATGGAGCGTGATTCCTGAGCATATCGAAGACAGCGAGATTTCCGAAGCGATCTTCATTGAATATCGGGAAAAGGCCGTAGTCGTTCGTTGGACGGTACCGCCGCGCGCCACGTATACCTTACTTGAGAGTACGAATTTGAAAGATTGGCGGAAAACGGATAGTGAAATCTCGACTGACGATGGACTAATATATTTCGCAAAAGCAAGCAGTTCAAAGGATCGCCAATTCTTTCGCCTTGAAACTAAAGAACAGTGACTGACCTGAATTACACCCTTCTTCGTGGTGTTTAGGACAGGTTCTCATATGGCGCGACGACATGGCGGTGGCGACAATTGAGGCTAAACCGCCGTTTCACAGAGAAAACTGTCCGCGTTTCCAAGAAACCGGGGGGTATCTTGCGGACCAGCGATGACTTCGAACGCATCCAGCACAGATTCACCTCGCTCTACGGATTCGGCTCTCCTTGCGGACTTTGTGCGGCGACATTCCGATCGGGCCTTTGCGGTCCTGGTGAACCGTTACGCGCCGCTGGTTTACGGGGCCACTTTGCGGCGTTGCCAGGTGCCGCAACTCGCTGAGGAAGCGGCTCAGAATACCTTCGCCATCCTGGCGCGAAAGGCGTCGTTCCTGCGGGGCGAAGACAGCCTCGCGGGGTGGTTGCATCGCACAGCGACTTTTGAGGCCTCCAAGATCCTTCGTGCGGAAACTCGTCATCTTCGAAAAATGCATGCCCTGTCAAATGAGCCGAACGACCCCAATGGTGGCACCAACGGAGACCAATGGGGCGAAATCAAACCGCTACTTGATGAGGCCTTGCAGAAGCTTTCCAAGGGGGATCGCGATCTTGTGTTGTGGCGTTACTACCATGGCTTCAAGTTGCCGGAGATCGCACGCAAGACCGGCAAGACACTGGCTGCTACCCAGAAGCAAAGTCAGCGTGCGCTCTCGCGGCTGGCGCGTTTTCTCAAAGGCCGGGGCGCTACCGGCGTCACGACGAGCGTCGTAGCGGCGGCCCTAACAAGTGTCCTTCATTCGCCGGTGAAGGCCGGTTTCGCCGCCGGAATGGCGGAGACGTCGTTAACGGCTAGCGCGGCCGTTCCCACCGTCACTTTGCTCACTAACACCCTTCTTACCATGTCCTCTGTCAAACTCTCCGCTCTCACCGCGATCACCGTGTTTGGGCTCGCCCTGATACCACTTGGTTACCAACGCGCGGCCATCGTTAAAGAGGAACGCCGCCTAGCCGATCTGGAGAAAACCATTGAAACGCAAAGACATACGGTGATCGCCCACCGCCGTCCTAGTCTCGTCGATAACGTTCCGCCACCTCCCGCTCCCACACCTATTGACCAGACGAAACGAAATCCGGGAACGATCGACCTTTCCCAGTTGGCGGACGATTTGCTTGCGGCTCAAGAACAACGATCGGTGACGGCTTTGGTGCGATCGAAAGAAGCACTCGAGGTGATTTCGGCCAAGCCTGATGCTTCCTTGGATCAACTGTTTGAACGGATTTCTCGTGGAAATCTGTCTTCACAGAAACGGGATTTGTTAATCGATGCGATTCTAGCGGAAATGCAGGATGCGAGGCCGGGTAAGGCTTTGAAGATCATTGAAGGCTTCCTCAGAAACGCGTCGGCCGATTCGGATCAACGTTACATGATCAAGGCGGAGCGAGCATTGGGCGTGCTCGCTAGGAAAGATCCGGAGGGCGCCATCGCTTGGTATGAGTCGGCGCTGGAGGAGGGACTTTTTCAAGCGAAGTCTCTCCACGACGAAAATGCGAGTGTAATGCGTGCAAGTGCTAGCGTGTTTGTGGGCTTGCATGAAGTCGATGCGGAGATGGCAGCGGGTTTTTACGAATCGCTTGAAACGGATGCCCAAGGCGTCGCGCTGCAGCAGGCGGCCATTGAAGCCCAAGGAGCGGAGGATCGACATCAGCTTGCCCAATTAGCGGCCTCGCTTCCGGATGCGCAGAAGCAAAGCGTGTTTGAATCCATGGCCCATGGGGTGGCGCGGCAGCATGGTGCCAGTGCGGAGACGGCGAGGATGGTGCTCGAATGGGCGGATGAATCCGTTGCGTCTAACGGACTGCTCGTGAAGGCAGCACGTGCTCTGACGGAGGATCGATTGGCGGAACTGGATCAGGCCCTCGAATGGATCACGGAACATTCGGAAGCCGGCCAGGCTGAAGCGAACGCGGGAAAGGTGTTAGGTCACCATGCCACTTACGAGCAGCGTACCGCTCACCGCAAGTTCGAATCGATGCGAGAGGCAGGCGCTTCGGATGCTTTTGCCGCGGCCTACATTCAGGGAGGTCAGCGCGCGTTTCGCGATCCCGTCGGCACCTTGAACCTGATCCACACATTCACTCATCCCGACGTTCGTGCGGCTGCTTTGCAGGCGTTCGCCGAAGATTGGCGGGAACAACCTGACAGACTCACGACGTATCTCCGAGACTCACCGCTTCCCGAAGCGGAAGTGCAGGCGCTCCTCGAACCTTAAACTTCAAATGATCATGCGTAAGTCTATCATTTACACCGCAATCGTCATCGGCTTGCTCTGCGGCGCCGTAGGCTGGCTGCAGCACCAGAAGCTTGAAGGGCTTGAAGCGCGCCGCCGCAATCTGGAAGTGACGGCGAGTCCATCTCTCGCCGCCGAGGAGCCTATTGTGGGTGCCGGCGATCAGGAAAGAGGCGTCTCCATTCCGAAGACGGATCCGATAGCAGAGGCGACCGCCAAAGCGTTCCTGGAAGATTTGATGAAGGTGGACTTCAAAGATCGCAGCGAAACCGCTGACGAACAAAGGAAGCATTTTCTGGGCAGGCTCTCCGCCATGGAAGCGTCCACCCTACGATCTTTGATGGTGCAACTGGTTAAGAGCGAATTGCCTGACGAAGTCACCGAAGGTCTTAGTGGCATGATCCTAACCATGCTCGCAGAGCGAGGCCAGGGACGCTTTGCTGCGGAACGCATCCTGACGGATGGCTTGCCGCCGCGAACCTTGGGACCGATCCTTCGCTCATGGGCGATCCAGGAACCCGAAGAGGCTGCGAAGTGGCTAGCAGAATGCAAACAACAGAACCGGTTTCCTTCGGAAGATCCTGACATTGAACGTGAAGCTGCCCAAGCCGTTGGCGCCGGACTGGCCGCGAAGGCACCTCTCGCTGCTTTGCAAGAAGCCGCCGGGGCCGAAGTTCAAACCCGTGGCTATCTCCTACGCGGCGCCGCCCAATCCATCAAGACAGAGGAGGGATGGCTGGACTTTGCCCGTCAAGCGGCCGCGAGTGCCGATGACTCATTTCGCATGCAAGCTCTATTAGCGCTCTCTAACGGAACCCTACGCAACGATGCCTTTGATGATGTGAGGCATTTGGTCGATCAACTGGACTTGGAACCGAAGATGGCTAATCCGTTCATCACCAGCGCCGTGACGCGGAAGTTCGATGATCAAACCGGCGAGCGAGCGGATTGGATGATCCAGCGGTCATCGCCGGAGCAAGTGAACGACAATGTGAGGCAACTAATGTCTCTCTGGACCTCGAATGATTTCAATGGCGCTGCCGCGTGGTTGCAGAAGCTCGATCCCTCCCCAATCCGCGATACCGCCGTCGAGACGTTTGCCAACAAAGTCGCCGCCCGCGAGCCAGAGTCGGCTATTGACTGGGCACTGACCATCAGTGACGAGCAGAAGCGCGAAGCCACCGTGAGTCATCTTGCGCTCCTATGGAAAGGCAAGGACGCCCAAGCAGCGGAAGCCTACTTGGCGGAGAAGGGGTTGTAGCTTGCAATTCGATAGCAACTCAATCAATCTCGCTGAGATCGGCGGCGCGTTCGCGGTCTCTATCGGATTCTTCATCGCGCCCAAAAGCCTCGTGGACGTCGGCGCGCGTTTCGTAGTATTGAGCTTTCAATGGCCGCAGCTCGATGGCGCGGTTGAGGTCTTTGATAGCGTCGTCGTACTTCCGCAAAGTACTGGCCACGAGTGATCCGCGAAGATGTAGGGCGTGATCATGATCCGGTTCGATTTCGATCACTCGGCTGCAATCGGCGATGATGGCTTTGGTAGTGCCGGGCATGCGTTTGGCGATCGCTTCTGCCAGCGCTACGGCATTGAGATCGTCATCATCGTCGATGCCACGAAGATCATCAGGTGAGATGGCGAGCTGTGGATTTTTCATGAGGAAGTCCACCCGATTCATAAGGTTGTCGGTGCTCTTCGGATTGAGTTCGGCGGCGCGCGTGAAGTTTTCTAAGGTGCGTCGCTCCTGACCGGGAAAGTGTTGCAGCGCGAAGGCGCGGGCGCGGAAGACGTCGTCATTGTGTTGGCAAAGTTCTTCGGCTACTTCGAAATCCTCTAAAGCGTTGGCCATCAGCGACTCTTTGCCGGCGTCTCTCAAGGCTTTGGAGAAGGCGTCGTCGTTTCCCCGAATGCTATCGATCACGGAGAGATCTTGTTTCTGAAGGGCTCTCATGATCTTCACGGCTTCGTCTTCCATGGACCAAATGAGATAGAGATAGCCTCGGGCCAGACGGGCGCCGGCATTGCGGGGATTGGCCCGTACCGCCCGGTTTAAGAGGCGTAGCCCGTCCTTCCGGGTATCGGTATCGGAGCCTAACAAATCCCCTAATGTTTCCAGTGCGAGGCTTTCGTTAGGAGCGATTTCCACCGCTGTCTTGGCATGGATCAACGCTTGGTTTTTGTCGTGGAAATCCGTGTCTTCTTTAGCATAGGTGTAAGCCAAACCGAGATGCGCGAGCATATTACCCGGATCTAGTTTGATCGCCCGCTCATAGTAGTCGCGCGATTCGTTAGGGTTCTCAAAATCCTTGTGGCCGGAGAGATCTCCACGAATGCGCAGCACCTCGGACGACTCGGGCTCGAGTTCGAGTGCTTTGACCGTATCGATCATGGCTTTCTTGGGATCGTAAAAACGCGAGTCCCGGCCGGTGTAGACGTCGGCCCGGCCGATGAGCGCCCCCACATTCTCCGGTTCGATCTTGAGCACCCGATCAAAATCCTCTAGCGCCTGTTTGTAATTGAATGTCCGCCAAAGATGATACATGCCCCGCTTGTAGAGGCTTTTGGTGTCATCGGGCGTGGCCTCGATGCGGCGGCTCAGGCCTTCCAAGACCATTTCATCCTGCTCCGTCTGGGCAACAAGAGGGGCGCCTCCGAGGAGACTGAGGATGAGGAAGAGAAATCCCGTTGGTTTCATATTGCGGAAGCCTAGCGATTCTTGCGCCAGGCTCAATCGAGCAGATTGAACTCGACGAAATTCTCGCTGAGATCGCTGGAGTAGATGGTGGTTTTCCCCGGGCCGAGCTTGAGATCAATGAGAATCCGGTGCTCCGGCTGGTCCGTTATTTCCCTCAAGGTTGCCACTGCCGTGCCGGCGCTGATGCCGTTCCGAGCGGCTGGAAGCTCGTTGAAATCGATGGCGATCCGGTCTTCCTCGATGGCAACCCCGGAGTAGCCGATGGCGTGCATGATCCGTCCCCAATAGGGCTGGCCGCCGTTCCAAGCGCACTTCACGAGGACGGAATTGGCGACTGCTTTGGCCACCTGATGGGCGTCCTCATCCGAAGGCGCGCCGATGACTTCGAGTTCGATAAACCGGGTCGCCTTCTCGGCGTCGCGTACCATCATCTTGGCTAAGGTGAGCATCGTATGGTGCAACGCCTCATAAAAGGTCTCGGCTTCCACAGAACCGGCAGTGATGGGTGCGTTGCCGGCTTGCGCGTTTGCAAGAACGAGGACGGTGTCGTTCGTACTCATATCTCCTTCGATGGTGATGCGGTTGAAGGAATGTTCGACCGCGCGCCTTGTTAGGCTTTCGAGACAAGACTTCTCGATCGCTGCATCGGTGGTGACGAAACACAACATGGTGGCCATGTTAGGACAAATCATCCCGGCGCCTTTTGTCATGGCGCCGATCGTCACATCTTTGCCGCCAACCGTGAATTTCACGGCGCGGTATTTCGGCACAGTGTCGCTCGTCATGATCGCCTGCGCCGCGGGCAGTGGATCGTCACTGAGCTGAGCCGCTTCAGCCACGTTGGGCCGGATGCGTTCCATGGGTAGCGGTGTGCCGATGACGCCGGTACTGCAGACGAAAACTTGGTGGGGCTGCAAACCAAAGTGAGTGGCCGCCAGGGCGCACATTTCCCGTGCGTCGTCCAGGCCTTGCTGACCCGTGCAGGCATTGGCGTTTCCGCTGTTGACGATTATTGCTTGGATCTCGCCTGCAGCGAGATGCTCTTTGGAAACCCGCACGGGAGCCGCTTGCACACGATTGCTTGTGAATGTCGCTGCGGCCGCCGTCGGATGCGGCGTGTGCAGAATCATCAGGTCGAGTTTGTCGGCCCCGACCTTCTTGATACCGCAAGCCGTGGCCCCGCATTGAAAACCTAACGGCGCGGTCACGCCGCCTCCTGGGATCTTCTCAAACGTTGCCATAGTGGCGATTTAACGCGCGCTTAGGAAGGAGGCAACGCCATTTCCTCAACCGGCTTCTTCTCAGGCCGCATGTAGTCCGCGACATGGTCTCGCAGTGCTTTGGGAATGACGACGTGTAGCAGCACGTTGTCCCCTTGATAATCACAGGAAATGACTTTGCCTTCGCGATGAAGCCGGGAAATAAGCGCACTCTGACTCTGAGGGATGCATAGATGATGCCGCTCCACTCGGGAGACTAACATCGCACTCATTTGGTTGGCAAGTTCCTCCAGGCCCTCGCCGGTCTGCACGGATATGAAGCAAGCGCCCGGGAAATGACGTTCCAGCTCACAACGCCGCGCGGGATCCTCCACCAGATCGATCTTGTTCAAGACCACTAACCGTTTCTTTTCGTCGGCCCCGAGTTCTGTTAGAACTTCTTGAGTGGTTTGATAGGTAGTGTAGACTTCCGGATCGCCGGCGTCTAGCAGATGAATCAAGAAATCCGCTAACAAGGCTTCCTCTAACGTTGCCTTAAAAGCCTCCACCAAGCGGTGGGGCAAGCGGCGGATGAACCCAACCGTATCAGTGAGCAAGAGTGGTTGTCCATCTGGCAACTCGATGCGTCGCGTGGTGGTATCGAGCGTGGCAAAGAGCTTGTCTTCAGCCAAGACGTCGCTGCCCGTGAGCTTGTTCAAGAGGGAGGATTTCCCGGCGTTGGTGTAGCCGACAATGGAGGCGTGTGGCAACGGAAGGCGTTCACGCTCTTTACGTTGCGTGCCGCGCTGTTTACGCACTTCATCAAGTTGCGCCTTCACGCGATCGATCCGTTTCCGCGCCAATCGGCGGTCTGTTTCGAGCTGCTTCTCCCCTTCCCCACGAGCGGCCGCGCCGCTCCCGCCGCTTCCTCCTCCCCCCTGCCGGTCCAAATGGCCCCACATGCGGGCCAATCTTGGCAGCGAGTATTCCATGCGTGCGAGCTGCACCTGCAAACGCGCCTCCTTGGTCTGGGCGCGTTCGTTGAAAATGTCCAAGATCACTTCCTGACGATCGATGACGCAAATGTCAGCATCTTGTTCCCAAGTGCGTTGTTGAGCAGGCGTGAGTTCATTATCAAAGACGATGCAATCGCACTCCAAATCCTTTGCCATATCGATCACCTCTTCCGCCTTGCCCGTACCCATGACATAACGTGCGTGCGGTTTCGCCGCCTTGATCAGAAGCTGATCTACAACGCCGATGGCTAGCGTTTTCACCAGTTCGCGCAATTCATCCAGCAGGCTCTGCGTCTCGTCGGCGTCGGCCTTATCAAAATAGACGCTCACGAGCAGCGCGCGCTCGACCATGTTCGGTTTGTCTCGGACCTCAAACATTTGGCAGCGAGTGT
Organism: Verrucomicrobiales bacterium; assembly: GCA_965224685.1. GTDB lineage: Bacteria > Verrucomicrobiota > Verrucomicrobiia > Verrucomicrobiales > DEV007 > CBDDAB01. The sequence goes on from CBDDAB010000016.1 coordinate 1,496,383, forward strand.
AGCCGAGGATCGCGAGAATGCACGCCTTAGCGGGAGCGTGACAGCGCTTCGTTCCGTGGCATAATCCTCTCATGAAGAAGAGCCCGTTCCCCGGCATGGATCCCTATCTGGAGAGGCACTGGAGCGATGTGCACCATAGTCTCATCCAGTATACCCGCGACGTTCTCCAGCCAGACCTGCCCAATGAACTCATCAGCCGCGTCGAAGAACGCGTCTATGTGGAAGCGCAGTCCGAGCGAGTCCGAGCCATCGTGCCCGATGCCCATGTGAGTGAGGCTCCAGCGTGGGCCGGAGGCCAAGCGTCTGGTGGAACGGCCGTTGCCGAGCCCCCTGTTGCCGTGGCAGAACCGTTAGTGTTCGAGATCGATCCCACCACCGAAGGCTTCGTCGAGATTCGGGAAGCCGACGGAAGTCGCGTGATAACGGTCATTGAATTCTTGAGTCCTGCTAACAAACGTGCCGCAGCGGAACTGGTCTAGGGTTATGGTAATGACTGTTACACGGCGCCGCTGATTCGTAACGATCAAAAGATGAAGGCGCTGACGTTTCTTCTAACACTGATCTTGATTGGCATGGCGCAAGGGGAGAAACGTGCCGGCGCCGATTGGTGGTCGTTTCAACCAGTCAATAGGCCTGAGGTGCCGCGTGCCGGTGATGGGGAATGGGCGGCCAATGCCATCGATCGCTATGTGCAGAGAAAACTGCGAGAACATCATCTGTCGCCTTCACCTAAAGCTTCTTTACGCGAGTTGAATCGCCGGCTCAGCGTGGATCTGCTTGGTCTCCAACCGGAATGGTCGTACGACGAATCGGGCTTGAATGGCTATGAACGCACGCTCGACCGTTACTTGGCGTCCCCACATTATGGCGAACACTGGGCGCGGCATTGGTTAGACATCGCGCGGTTTGGCGAGAGCGAGGGCTTTGAGCGCGATCACTTGCGCACCAATCTGTGGCGTTACCGCGACTGGGTGGTGGAGGCGCTCAATGTCGACATGCCGTATGATGTGTTTGTGAGGCTGCAGATCGCGGGCGATGTGCTGTTGTCAGGGTCCGACCAAGGGATCGTTGCGACGGGGTTCCTTGTAGCCGGTGCCTATGATCAGGTGGGGCAATCGCAACAAAGCGCGGCCATGCGGGCAATCGTCCGAGAGGAAGAAATGGAGGATTATGTGGGGACGGTTGGCCAGGCATTCTTGGGTCTCACCGTTCATTGCGCGCGCTGTCATGATCACAAATTCGATCCGATTTCTCAGAAGGAGTATTTCCAGCTGGCGGCGGCCCTATCAGGGGTGCGGCCGGGAAAACGGGCACTCGCAAAGAAGGAATCTTCTTCCGTCATGGCGCGTTCGTTGGATCACCAGATCGCCCTGCTGGAACGCGATCACGAGAAGCATGGCCAAGAAATCGCTCATTTGAAGAATCAACGAAAGCGGTGGCAGGACCGGCAAGTTTATACCATCAAACCGGGTCCGGCGAAAGTGGTCCAGGTGCTCAATCGCGGGAACCCCACCGAACCGGGGAAGGTGGTAGTGCCAGCCGGCGTGGAAGCGATCCGAGGGGTCTCGGCCGATTTCCAACTTCCTAAAGATGCCCCGGATGCAGCGCGTCGTGTCCGGCTGGCAAAGTGGATCACACACCAAGCGAATCCCCTCTTTGCACGGGTCATCGTCAATCGTCTCTGGCACTATCACTTTGGTCGGGGCCTGATTGCGAATCCCAGCGACTTCGGTTTGCATGGTGGAGAACCCTCACACCCACACTTGTTAGACTGGTTGGCTTCGGCGATTCGCGAACGCGGTTGGAGCCTGAAAAACATACATCGGTTGATTCTAACATCCGCCACTTACCAACAGGCGTCTGCGTGGCGGGCAGAGGCGAAAGAGATCGACGCGGATAACCGCTTCTTGTGGCGCCACCCACCACAACGCCTTGACGCAGAGCCACTTCGCGATGCGATGTTACAGATATCGGGTCAATGGAACCGCACCATGGGTGGGCCCGGCTATTACGATTTCACCACTTACATTCACAACACGCAGTTCTATGAAATGATCGATCCGGCCGGTCACACTTACCATCGGCGAAGTCTTTATCGAACGTGGGTGCGGTCCGGGCGAAACGCGTTTCTCGATGTCTTTGATTGTCCGGATCCTTCCGTCGCGACTCCTAAACGCGCGGTCACGACAACACCGCTGCAAGCGCTATCACTTTTGAACAACAGCTTCGTCCTGCGCATGGCGCAGCACTTTGCGGATCGGGTGGAAACTGAAGCACAGGGTAATCTATCGGAAAAAGTAAGCCACGCCTTGATGTTGGTTTATGGGAGGAAAGTGGAGACGAAAGAATTGGAGGAAGCGGTGGCGTTTGTTGAGCAGCATGGCTTGGCCGCTCTCTGCCGCGTGCTTTTTAACAGCAACGAGTTTCTCCATGTGGACTAGCGATCTTTCCCGGCGAGATCTTTTCTCGTTCGCGCTCAACGGTTTAGGAAGCGTCGCTTTCACCGATCTGCTTCTTCGTGACGGCACATTGAGAGCCGCGAATCCTCCGCATGCGCATGGCCAGGCGAAACGTGTCATCCATATCGTGCTGTGTGGTGGCCTGAGCCAGATTGATTCCTTCGATTACAAACCGGCGCTGACTCGACATCACGGGAAACCGTTAGGTGGTGATGAAAAACCCGATGTCTTCTTTGGAAAAGTGGGCTTGTTGCGGCAGAACGATTGGGCGTTCAAACGGCGCGGTCAGAGTGGCCTATGGATCTCTGAGTTGTTTCCTCATGTGGCACAAGTGGCAGACAAACTCACGGTGATCCGTTCGATGTTTGCCGAGACTTCGAATCACACGCCGGCGACCTTTCAGCAGAACACTGGCTTTCGTCTCAATGGTTTCCCTGTTCTGGGTGCCTGGCTGTCCTACGGGTTGGGGGCAGAAACCGATCGCCTGCCGGGGTACGTGGTCATTCCCGATACGCGAGGCGTGCCCGCAGGCGGCTCGATCAATTGGACCAATGGATTCTTACCCGCTCAGCATCAAGGCGTCACGATGCGGGCGAAGGGCACACCGATCGATGATCTGGTTCCAGCGCAACCGGTCTCCAAGTCAACGGAACAGGCCAGCCGATCGCTCCTAGAGTCGCTGAACCATCGCCACTTGGCATCCCACCAAGGCGAAGACCTCTTTCAGGCGCGAATCAGGAGTTATGAACTTGCGGCCAAGATGCAATTGGCAGTGCCGGAGGTGGCTAACCTAAAAACTGAGCCACATCACGTCCATCAGCTCTACGGAACGGATCACGCGCCAACGGAGGATTTCGGAAGAGGTTGTTTGTTGGCGCGGCGTTTGTTAGAATCAGGGGTGCGTTTCGTGCAGCTCTTTTCTGGCGGCGCGTTCGGATCACCACGAATCAACTGGGATGGTCATGAAGACATGATTCGCAATCACAACCGTGAAGCCCTACGCATCGATAAGCCCATCGCAGGTCTCCTCCGTGACCTCGATCAACGCGGGATGCTGGAAGACACGCTGGTTCTTTTCACCAGTGAATTCGGCCGAACACCCTTTGCGCAATCGCAGGCGGGGACTTTGGGCAAAGGCCGCGATCACAATCAGAATGGTTTCTCCGTATGGATGGCTGGCGCCGGGCTCCGACCGGGAATTGCTTACGGCGCCACGGATGAGGTGGGTTTCAAGGCCGTGGAGAACCGCGTGAGTTGGTATGATTATCACGCCACGGTCTTGCACTTGTTGGGCATCGATCACGAACGTTTGACATACTACCACAACGGTATTGAGCGGCGCCTAACGAATGTTCACGGGCATGTGATAGAAGACCTCTTGGTCTAACGGAACACTGAAGAGGCGCAACGCCGATGTCTCTCATCCTCTCCCCATTTACTGACTCACAAAAGCATCAAACGAGATCTTGTCAAAAATCGCCTCGACGCCACTCGTTAGTCGCGGCGCCGTCTCCCATCCTGTGTAAATCTGGAATGCAGGCCTGGCTCGACGATTGACAGCGTCGAGTGGATGCCCTGCGATCGCGAGAGGGGAATGGTAAATCGAACGCAAGGTTGCGCCTTGGTGCAGATACGAACCAACGGATGCCCCTTGGCGGGATATCGTTACCGCGAGGATTCCGTCGGTTGATGGTGGAGCAACGCCGCGATAGATGATGTCAAATCTGTAATCGGTATTGGGCGAAAAGACGGCTACCGGAGTTGAAACGTTGCCCTGATCGGTTGAACGACTGACCTCCCAGACGTGGCTCGCATAAGGATGATTAATGTTGTTAATGTGAATAGCGAAAGCAGCAGATCCGCCGGTCTGCCACGCCTCATGGATGCTTAGCCAGTTTGCATTGTTGGTATTGATTTCCAACGGGGTCCCTTTGTCATCAACTCTTACGGTGAACGTGTAACGATAGGTTCGGCCATGCTTGAAGTAATGAGTATCTTCAAAGTGATTCGTTATTCCTCCTGATTCAATGGGAAGAGGGCGAATTCGAACTCGTCGCTGTGCACCCGGAGAGTACATCGAAGCATCGTAGTAAGCAGAGAGCTGATAGTGAGATGGGTTTGCCGGATTAGGTTTCAGAAAAAATGGCAATTTGGCACTCGAATTCTGAATGGCCCAAGTCCCCTGAAGCCCAACGTAGTTGTGATTGGCCGTCCATCTGGGTAAACCGGAGGTTAACTTCCCATATCTCCAATACCCAGGCAGGTTGGTGTTGTAGTTTAGGGAATCATAGAAACTAGCGTTTTGAGAATCGAAATTGTAGAAGTTCTCCCAATGAAAGTGTTGCCCGTAGGTTACGGATTGGGCCAGCAGCGCCCCTAAGATGGAAAGTAAATATAGTGGATTCAAGAAATGGTAAGTCATTGGTATTCTGCGAGATAAATGCAATTGAAGTTCCTCAAAACTAGCCTCTGCGATCAATTTGTGTCAATCGTTGTTGTATATTTCTGACGCATTAGTAAGGCGAATCTGGAATGACGGTGCGGCGTGGGTGATGGAAAGGATTGGGGGGGAGTCCGCAACCGTAGCTTACGGTTTCGGTTAGGACGTAGTCATCATCTTTGCAGTCGTCGAAAGGTGACCTCGTCGTCACGGTGTTTTGTTAGGAGGTAGGCGGGCTTTGCCGATCAAGGTTTATTCGAGTACATCGAACTACAGAATATCGGCGAGCATGTGATCGATCTGACAGGGGTAGGGTTTTACAAGGGGAATTAGCGGTGAAAGCGTCCGCCTCCGCGCGGTGGACATTGATCGCAATGCCCAAGGAGCCGGGTTGATCGGATTACTTGAGGATTCATGTGGAACCGTAAGAGTCATGGGTTGCGCTGAAGACTCGTTTCATCGGATAGGAGTTCTCTAACCACGCGCTCAACATCCCGGTTCCAGTCATTAAGGAATCCCCGGGAAGGATCATAGACCGGATGTTGAGCAGGTGAGGGAGCGATTTTGAGGGCGTTGAACAAAGCCAATTCACTCACCAAGGCACCAATTATTTCGGCACGAGAACGGAAGGCGACTCCCTCAAGTTTGTAGTCGTCTCTCACTGGACCCTGCGACGCCAACGCAGGATGGGGCAAACCGTTCGGTGCGCGAAGCAATTGATACGCCCCCATGGCAGCATGAAGACCCTCTTTGGTTATGCTATCGTTAGCGTGAACATCGGTACGCAGCAGCGCCTCGAGTCCGATGCTCTCGGCAAAGGATTGGAAGTCGGGAATCCGTTTGGGATCAAGCTGGAGCGATTGACGTTCGAGGAAAGCGTTGATCCCAGTGATGGTGTCGATGCAGCTGAGGAATTGCCAGAGCGCCTCCTGGTCAAGGTCGGCCGCTCCCGTGTTCTTGAGAGCAATCACCCGCCCCGTTTCCCAAGACAAGGCTCTCGCAGGCACCCATACGTTAGCGGACTTCACCACCAGCCGTAAGACTGGGGCAAGAGGGTGTTGATTGATGAGATTGCGGACCTCACGTTCTTCTATTGGCTGTCGCCATTCGACGGGCAGGCGCTCGTGAGGCACCAGGAAATTAACTAACGGATCACCGATAAACTCTATCGGTATCACCGTTTCCTCTTCGTTGGTGAGAACGACATGGACATTCCGTACGCCGTTCCCGTCCACCGGCGTGGGCAAGATGGCGGCCCCAAAGGCTTCCATTGAACCTGGCCAATCTACAAAAGACCTGGGATAGCGATTGATCCCGTCCTCTCTGTAACTGAGTTCATTGATGCGAAACTGCTCGCGGGGAATGATTTCGCGAGGCCGCTCCGCAGTCTCCCACTCAAGGCGCAGATTCGCTGTGCCACGCGCGTTGAAGTACTCAATAGCGATCGAGCGCCATTCGCCAGCCTCCATCTGGCAAACATACCCCGGCTCGTAGGCTCCCCCTTTATCCCAGCGATCGAGCGCCCGTTCGTTATCAAGAAAGAGGCGCCAACCCTCACTTCCCGAATCGTTATCTCCCGTGACGAAGAGTGTGCATTCACCTGTAAACGGAGGAACGATGTACCCGGACCAGCGTGCGCTAAATCCTTCCGAACTCAGATTCGTTGCAGGCGGGTTGGTTTCCCAGTCGAAGTTCACATCGGGATCGATCCGAGCCTCACGCAGCTCGTCGAAAGACACACCCATATAATAGCGGGCTGTGAGACCTTTGCCGTTGCTTGGAGGTAAATCGTTAGGCGGCTCCGACGACTTGAATAAAGCCAAGAAAGCTAACACTGCCGCCACAAGACAGAGGGCGCCTGCCATGAAGGTCTTGGTATTTGGTTGTTTGGGAACCTCACGTAGAGCGTGATCAACCGCTTCCCGAAACGCTCGCACCGACGCATAGCGCGACGCCGAATCAGAGCTCAACGCTTTCTGCACCACGTGGTCTAGAGCTTTGGGCGCCGCTGAAGATTTTGAAGGCTTTGCCGCCTCCCCGCTGCACGGCAACTCGCCAGTGAGCATCTCATGAAGCAGGACCCCTAAACCATAAACGTCCGCGCGATGATCCACGGCAGCGTTCTCACACTGCTTCAGTTGCTCGGGTGCCATGTAACCATAAGTGCCCAAGATCGCTCCCGATTGAGTAAAACTTGCAGCCGCACCGCTAGAATCCTGACGTTTGGCCAACCCGAAATCAGCCAGCTTCGTGCACTCTCCGTCCATGAGGATATTGTCTGGCTTGATATCGCGATGAAGGATCCCGCGATCATGGGCGCATTCCAATGCCGCACTCACATCTGTAAAAATCCGCCGCGTCTCACTCAGGGTCAATTTCGACTTGGCCATCCGTTGTGCCAACGTGCCATCCTCAAGATACTCCATGGCAATAAAAAGATGCCTCTGGGGCGTCCTTCCGAAATCGTGCACCGCAACTATGTAGGGATGATGTAACTCCGCTAGAGCCTGTGCCTCCTGCCGGAATCGTCTGGCGATGCCCACGCCGCTAGAAGCTTCCGGCGGCAAGATCTTGAGGGCCACCATTCTTCGCAGCCGCTTGTGCAAAGCGCGATAAACGGCCGCCCCCATACCGCCCCGGCCAATGACCTCAAAAACTTGATAGTCGGGAAACGCTTCTGTCAGTTCGTCCGGCGAGTAAACCCATCCCACCCCTGACTCCGGCTCGACGGCCTCAAAAAGTTTGCCGATGGAAATCCCCTCCAACGTGCGGCCACTATCACTCATGTTATTCAAACAAGTGGCGCAGATACCGGAGTTCCTCCTCAGCCTCCTCTCTTGTCGGAACTGTTTCCGTCACCAGATTGAGAAGAATATCGCGGAACTGTTTGCGCAACCGGTAGACAGACGACTTCACTGCCTCACGCGTCAGGCCCAATCGCTCACCGACATCGTCATGACTCACATCGGCCTCACCCGGTGTGATCAACGGCTTCATGATGTCGAACTGCGCTTCCTGCTTCTTCTTGGAGAAGTCCTTACGCAACTGATCAAACGTCGCCCGTAGCAACGCCACACCCCATTCCCGATCAAACAGCTTTTCGGGCGCGACCTCTTGGTCATTCGTCAATTGATTCACCTGCTCCTCAGCCCACTGACGATCGATGCGAACATGCGGCACCCCGCCGCCACGCTTAGCCGTCTGAGACTTGGCCCACTCATCGCGAAGATAAAACTGCAGGTCGCGCAACAGGAAGGAACGCAAACGCCCACCACTTTGACGAGCGCGCTTGATCCCCTCCTTGTTGAGCAAACGTGCAAAGAAGCCCTGCGTCAGATCTTCCGCATCCGGCGGCTGATGACCACGGCTCCTGACAAAGGCATAGATGGGATACCAATACCATTCACACAATGCGTTGAGCGCCACGCTCGCCTCCTCATCGTTTCCCTGCGCCGCCAAAACCACACTCCAGCGAGTGGTTCGGAATTCCCCGGGAGAACCGCCACGCTCGCTCATCTTCAGTCTTCACAGGTCATCGGTTACTCTCGGGACGTCGATTGGCTAGAGTAGCCCAGCACCAGGGAAAGTCTATCGGTATTCATTGGAGCGGCGCTTGGGGTGTGAGATTCGCGCTCTCACCCAAGCCACAGCCGCCCGGCAAAAGATTTCAGCAATCAACAAAGAAACTTCACTACCTGGCGCCACGGCTCCCTTAGATAGCTTGCGAGAGTGAATAGCTCATTCGTCCGCTAACTAAAACTCTATCACCATATGAGAACGAATAATCAAACTATGAATTTATTAACTAAGCTTAATCGCCGTGACACCATGAGTCGTCGAAATACTCGCGCTCGCATCATTCTGTGGGGGATTTGGGTTGCTGTCGTCATACCTCTACTCACCATTGCTCATGCTCAAAACCTAACGGTTAATCCCAATGCTCCACAGACCGCTACGAACTATAAAAAGATTCAGGATGCCATAAACAACGCCACCCCAGGTGCTACCATCACGGTATCTTTCGGGCTCTACCACGAGCATCTCACTGTCAACGTCAATAACCTAGAGATTGTGGCCCACAACGTCACCTTAGCCGGCAGAGGATTGGCTCATGGCGGCCCGCCATTGGTTAATATCACAGCCACCGGCGCCGTCATTCGGGGGATAGTGGTGACCGATAATTTCAGTATTACTGGCGCCGGTTTCAGAATAAACGAGGGAGCTTCAGCCTCATTGATCGGTGTTACCGCAGGTGCCTTGAAAGCCTATGCCGGCGGAGGAATAGCCAACTGGGGAAACTTGACCATCGCCAATGATGAGACCAATAGCTCGTGGATCATCAACAATACGGCGACTTGGCGTGGGGGAGGGATCTATAACTACAGAGGAGATCTTTCCATTCATGACAGTCATGTGGACGCCAATAAAGCGAAGCAAGGTGGTGGGATCTTTAATCACGATGGTCACGTGCGTATCTACGCAGAAAGTTCCATCTCTGAAAACGATGCGGTCTCGGGCGCCGGAATCTATACAGGTGGTGATCCTAGTGAATCATCAGTTCTCTTAGAAGAAACCTTTGTCGTCGGTAACGGGATTTCTCTATGTGAGTTCGGCGGAGGTTTGATGATTGACGGTTCAATGGTCAAAATCGAGCAAACGGTGATCGAGGGCAATCTTGCCTACGTTAGCGGTGGCGGCGTCTACCTTTGGTACGGAAGCCTGGGTCCGGGTATCCTCGGTGCCGCCGGAAACGTCATCACCGAGAATGGTTCGGCCACAGGACCAGGTGGTGGCATCTTTCGAAAGCTTGGACAGACGTTGTTGGCAGTATCTCTAGCCCCAGTGACGGTGGGTAACTGGCCTGACAACATCTTCAATAGTCCTTAAGCGAACTCGCAGCGGTGTTGTCATGATAGATCAGTTGGGTTTCGAGTGACTCGTAGGGCGGTGTTGGGATTCTCCTACCTAGCACCGCCCAATAACGTCCACCTCGGTAGCAGCTTAGTGAGATTTCTTTTTTTCACGGGCACTCCACAATCCACGGAAAGGAATTCCATCAAATGGCACTCGCCGGCGTGACCCCGGCGTTTCGAATGAAGCTTTATCGTTTAAATCAACCAATTGATGCAAAAGACAATATGCGACGAAAAGGCCATCTCCAGTTTTTCCGCTACCTGGTGGAACCACTCGCTTAAATAACTCATGAGAGTAAATCGCCTACGCGTGCTCTCCTAACCCGAGCTTCACGATTCGAGCGGTTTGAGATGGGACCGCCCCGGCGGGCCGCGGGGATTTTCCCAAAGGTCTGCCCCACAGCCTCACTCGGTGGCGACGCCGACATGGGCCGCCACCTCGGCTGCTTGGGCCGGGCTAATTCGCGGCGGCGGTTGCGGTGGCAGTTCCAGACCCATGCGCGTCAGTAATAGTTCAAGATCTTTGTCAGGTTGGCTATATCGCGGCATCTCCAACTCTCGGCCGTCGCTGGTGGGCACCTTTACCTCGACCATCTGCATTGTTGCGAATTTTTCTAACACTGATCGAGGCGTCAATCCGCCTCCTAGACTCGTGAGCTTTGCTTTGAGGGTCACGTGCAGGCAGTATGCCAGGAACCTAACAACGATATAATTTTCGAAGCGCCCCTCTAACTGACGATGAATTGGCCGGATGCTTAGGTCGCCTTTGAGATTTTTTTTGAAAGCTTCTTCGATCTCGACTAACCTCACATCTGGTTTCATCTGATTCCAGAGGCATCGTAAGGTGCGGCGAACTACGATGAAAATGGCTCCAAAGTACGATGTCAGTGCGGCAATCCAGCCAAATCTCTACGATATCAATTTGGCAATCGCACTCGATATCAAATCGGCCTTTAACAGCTTGACGGAATATTGGCGAGATGGGATGACCACCATGCAATTACTTTCTCTTGAAAAGCAATACTTCTCTTGAAAAGCAATGTGCCTTCTAAAACTACCTCGGAGTGCAGGAGGTTCGAGGCGCGAAGCGCCAAGGACCTCTGGCACGTAGAACCCTGACGGGCGCCCGATGGGTTGCCGACACCGCCGGGAGTCGTTCTCCACATCTCAGGAATTTGGTTGGCGCCAGCGATATCAATTCACTCCCTTGAGATATAATTGAGTTCAATCTTGGCGATGGCTCTGGTCGTTCACGTGGATTGCCAAGTGGTATGCCAGTATCTCATAGGCTTCCTCAGATGGCGTATCCTTCTGGAGGTATTGAACGACCAAAGGGAAGAAGTTTGTTCCGAGTTCTTCGTTGGCTTTAGACAGCCCCCGCATTACGGCTCTCTCAACGGTTTCGGTAGACAACCCATCTGGAGAAGGTTCATCAATAATCTGCACTGATGTTTTGCCCGAATCGCCGAACTTAACCGATAGCAAGTTGTGAGTGGGTCCCGTGATGCGGACGACCCGATGGAAGCCTTCGTAAAATGAGAACTGCATCAGTTTAAAGGGGATTTGAAGCTGCCGCGGGCTGCGTTCTCGGCAGCTTCGTGCGCTGCATTGTAGCCTGGTCCGTGTTTCCGCATGAACCAAGCTTCGGCAATCTCGTGACGAAGGAGCTGGATATCGTCACGCGTGTGAGATCCTTTACGAAGACGATTCCAGGCATCCGCGATACGCGGGCTGCTGTCGAACCTCGCCCATTTCGCAGGAACTCCGTAATCGACGTATCTGTCCAGTAGGTGCTTGTCTAAGAACACGTGATCCTTTACCTTCTGGATATTCTCGGGCTTTAAGCCCGTCTTTGAAGCAATTTCCGCAACGTCCTTAGTTGAGGCGCGTATCGCGTCGTATGCTTCGTCCGCGAACACGTCGTCCATTCCTGCCCCAGTTTGGCGCGGCCTGCTAGCGTTCCTCGGCGGCACGCTTGGAATACCCTCTTCGAGCCCCTGGAGTGGTTTCCCGATGTTTGGAGCCAAAGTCAGCGTGATCGCGTTGAGCGCCAAAGAGCCGGCGGCCATGGATTTCGCGAAGCCGGAGGCGTTGGGATCCGTTAGTGTGTTGATGTCCATGGCCTCGCCCGCGCCAGGGGTCATCGTGAGACCAAAGGTGCCGAGGATCTCGCCGAGCTGCATGGCCTTGTCGAAGTTCTCGATGTAGGTCTTGACTGCGGATCTCCCGCCAAGCGAATAGGCGGCGTGGAGCCACGGGTCCTTGTGTTGGGTGACGAGGTCGTCATACCATCTAGGCAGGTAGAACCCGCCCTCGCGGATCTTGTCGATCGCTTCCCAGCCGGAGAGGAGTCTCTCGTCGCCGAGTTCGTCGATGGTCAGCCCGTGGGCGTCAAAGTGGGTCCTTGGGTTGTTGGCGGCGTAGGCGTAGAGGTTGCTGGTGTCGACGAAGCCTAACGGATCCCGTTGGTAAAATGTGTGGCCCCTCCGGTCGCGGAAGCCCTCGTGGATGATGCCGTGAGCGCCGACTTCTTTGGTATTGGGGCCCTGGGGGTCTTCGTTAGCGTGGGTCTCGAAGAGGACGTCGCCGAAGGCGCCGTAGCTGGCGACGTAGTCGAGGTCGCTCACCGCACCGCTGGCCGGGGTCTTGACGGTGACGTCTCCTCGTGTGTTGTAGTGGAAGTAGCGGGCGTCGTCGCCTTCAGGGTCGCTGTAGAGGATGCCGCCGACACCACCCCCGAGATCGCTTCCCCTCACATATTGCACCTTCCGGGCCGCGCCGTCGTATTCCTGAAGGCTGGTGCCGCCACCGTAGGTGACGGTGCGGGTGCTGGGGCCTTCGTTGCGGACGACGCGGCGGGAACGGTAGTCGTGTTGGTAGGTGGAGGTGGTGCCGGCGTGAGTGACCGAAAGGATTCTGTTTTCGTAGTCGTAGCTGACGGTTTCGGTTAGGCCGCCCGAGGTACCCGTGCGGTTCCCGAAGTTATCGTAGCTGTAGGTGAGGGTCTCGGTGACGGCTCCCTGACCGTCTTTGTGCGTCTCTTTGCTGAGCTGGTTGGCGTTGTGGTTCTGGGCGGCCAGGCCGTAGTCGTATTCGATGGTGAACTCCACTGTCTGGTTGTTGCCGTCGAAGTGCTCGACGGTATTGTCGGTGAGCTGGTGACCTTTGTTGTGTCACTGAGTTCCTCGCGGCGGGGACGTGTACGGCAGAGGCTTTAGGTTTGGGGGGTTCATCCACCAGTTCGAATCTTTCCCATAGTAGATTGTGTTAGCCCAGTATTTTTCGTCCTCGTGATAAACCGGATCTTCCTCTCCCAGAAACTCTTGGCCGTCCCATGCTCGGTTCATTCTTCCTAGCGCTTCGTCGGTGCTGATTGAGAACAGACCTCTCATCTCCGCCAAGATGGCCTCACAGTACTCCTCGGCACCCTCATCTGTCTTGAATGTGAATCTATTCATCGCTGTAAGCCTCTAGATAGTATATCTATTGCATCCTGCGTGTGAAAGGATGTCTGCTGTCCAAACGCGCGTCCTCCAGTTCCTTTCAAGAACTGGCGCGGATTGCCCAACATTGGCCCCGAGACGATGTCGTGAGAATGGAGCCTGCCGCCGAGCCGATTGTGTCGGAAAAAGCGGAACAATGATGGTTGAGTTTTGGTCGCCAAGTTCAGTTCGTCCAGTCCTTCAAAGGCCTGTCGTGAGACGCGAAACTCGAGAACTTCTCCACCGTTCCGCGCCGCCCATTTTTGAGCCTGAGATTGGCTGGTAGTCGTGTAAAACCCAAGCCCGAAATCGGTTTCTGCTCTTGAATACGAAAGGTCGATCCCATTGGCTCGAATGTTAGCAGCGCCAGATGTCGACGTGCCATGGTAGAATGTGATCGAATCATCCGGTCCTCCTCCAGGAGAGCGCGTTGGAACGCTCGGAATGCCCTCCTCAAGCCCCTGGAGCGGTTTCCCGACATTTGGAGCCAAGGTCAGTGTGATCGCATTGAGCGCGAGAGAGCCGGCGGCCATGGACTTGGCGAAGCCGGAGGCGTTGGGATCCGTCAGTATGTTGATGTCCATGGCTTCGCCCGCGCCAGGGGTCATCGTGAGACCAAAGGTGCCGAGGATCTCACCGAGCTGCATGGCTTTGTCGAAGTTTTCGATGTAGGTCTCCACCGCGGACCTCCCGCCCAACGAATAGGCTGCGTGGAGCCACGGATCTTTGTGCTGGGTGACGAGGTCGTCGTACCACCTCGGCAAGTAGAACCCGCCCTCCTCGCGTATCTTGTCGATCGCTTCCCAGCCGGAGAGGAGTCTCTCGTCGCCGAGTTCGTCGATGGTCAGCCCGTGGGCGTCGAAGTGGGTCCTTGGGTTGTTGGCGGCGTAGGCGTAGAGGTTGCTGGTGTCGACGAACCCTAACGGATCCCGTTGGTAGAATGTGTGGCCTTTGCGATCTCGGAATCCCTCGTGGATGATTCCGTGGCCTCCGACTTCCTTGGTGTTGGGGCCCTGGGGGTCTTCGTTGGCATGGGTCTCGAAGAGGACGTCGCCAAAGACTCCGTAGCTGGCGACGTAGTCGAGGTCGCTCACCGCACCGCTGGCCGGCGTTTTGACGGTGACGTCTCCTCGCGTGTTGTAGTGGAAGTAGCGGGCGTCGTCGCCTTCGGGGGCGCTGTAGAGGATGCCGCCGACACCGCCCCCGAGATCGCTTCCCCTCACATATTGCACCTTCCGGGTGGCGCCGTCGTATTCCTGGAGGCTGGTGCCGCCGGCGTAGGTGACGGTGCGGGTGCTGGAGCCTTCGTTGCGGACGACGCGGCGGGAACGGTAGTCGTGTTGGTAGGTGGAGGTGGTGCCGGCGTGAGTGACGGAAAGGATTCTGTTTTCGTAGTCGTAGCTGACGGTTTCGGTTAGGCCGCCCGAGGTACCCGTGCGGTTCCCGAAGTTATCGTAGCCGTAGGTGAGGGTTTGGGTGACGGAGCCGCCGGCGTTGCGATGGGTCTCTTTGCTGAGCTGGTTGGCGTTGTGGTTCTGTGCGGCGAGCCCGTAGTCGTATTCCACCGAGTGGTTGACGCTGCCATCGATCTCGACGGTTTTGTCAGTGAGCTGGTGACCCTGGTTGAAGTCGTAGAGTTCTTCGCGGCGTGGGGGCAGGGGCTGCTGTTGGGCATCTTCCGCGATCTCGTAGCCGTCGTTCGGGTCGTCGAAGGTGACGTCGTGGTCGCGGTGTTCTTTGAGGCGGTAGGCGTGATCGTAGACGGCCTCGATGATGCGGTCGTGCGCCTGCTCGGTGCTCGAACCCTTGTTGAAGCGTTCGACGTGTTCGCGCAGGTTACCCGCCAAATCGTATGCATAACGGTTGTCGGCGCAGCGGTAGCGGCCGCTCCCCCCATCGGGTGACCAGACGGTGGTGCGCTGTTCCTGGTTGCGTGCGTCGAACTGGCAGAGGGTCCGCGTGCCGTTGGGCAGGTCGAGGGCGATGCGGTTGCTTGCCGCATCATACCAGTATTGGGCGTCATTGCTTTCAGCGCTGTCGTCGGCGGATGTTAGCCGGTTGAGGCCATCGTAGACGTAATCGACGACCCGCCCGCCCTTGTAGGTGAGCTTGGTACGGTTGCCGGTCTTATCATATTCGTATTCGTGCTTGTGCCCGGCGGAGGTTTCGGAGGTGGGACGGTCGAGGAAGTCGTACTCGTGCCCGACCTCGCGGACGTCTCCCGCGCCGGCGTAGGTGACGCTTGTTAGGTTGCCTAACAAGTCATAGTGCCGCGTGTGGTCGTCCTGGGAACGGCCGTCATACTTGGTCTCCTTGAGGCGTTTGTGCGTATCGTACGTGTAATCGGTGGCCCTGTCGGTGGCTCCGTTCTCGTCGGTGCGTTTGGTCAGGTAAGCCTCGTTATAGGTGTAGGTGGTGCGGTCCTCGCTGCTGTTGGGGTTGACGATCATGGCCGTGCGTCTGCCGAGACCGTCGAAGGTGAACTTGGTGACCGCGCCCAGACCGTCGGTGACGGAAACCAGGTTGCCCGAGTGATCATATCCGTTAGTCACCAAGATCTCTTCGCCAGTGGCCGCGCCGGGCGCGGGGGCGCCGTCGGAGGGATCGATCTTGGTGGTGAGCAACCGGTTGGCCCGGTCGTAGGTCATCAGCGTGACGTTGTCCTCCGGGTCCTCGATCTCGATGACGTTCCCGTTCGGATCGTATTCATACTCGGTGACCGCGGCGGCGGTGCCCTCGACGCCGATGGAGGTGAACTCGGGCGCACTTGGCGCGGTGACGATGTCAGGACGGTTGGCGTCGTCGAAGACCGTGGTGGTCTTGTAGGCGGAGTTGGCTTCGCTGACGGTGAGATCATTCCCTGATAAGGTGAAAGTCGTACCGCGAGGATCGACGACTCCGGTGACGTTGCCAACAGAATCGTATTGTGTCAGGACAGCCGAACGGGTGTTCAGCGTGTGATTGATTCCGCCGCCAGTGGTCTCGGTGGTCGCGGTGATCTTGGGGCTGGCCTCGCCGACGCGCCGGTTGCGTTCGTCGTATTGGTAGTAGGTGGTGTAGTCCTCGTGGTCGCTGTTCTGAGTGATACTGCTTAGCAATTTGGTCATGCCGCGCGGGTCGGTGACGGCGACCACGTTGCTGTTGGGGTCATAGACGGTGTAGGCAACTGGCGACTGGTTGCTGATGGCACCGGTGTCGGGATCGGGCGAAATGACGTGCGTTTGCCGCCCCGCGTCATCGTAGCGGTAGCGGGTCTCGCGCCAGATGGTCTGGCCGGTGCTGCCCGGATCTTTGCCACTGTGTTCCAGCGTCTGCCAGCGAAGGCCCGTGGACGTGTAAGCGTGGGTGGTGACCTGTTCCTCCAGCGGGTCACCCAGGGCAGTGATCGTTTCCACGGCCCGCCCTAACGGATCGTTCGTCGTTCTGCTAGCCAGCCACTCGACGGTGCCGCCGTTGGTGACCTTTTCCTGCACGGTGACCGTGCGGTTGACGTCATCGTAAGTGGTGACCACCTCAGTGAACTGGCCGGTCTCGTATTCGGCCTTGGTGAGGGTGGGCCGGTAGAGCGCGTCGTACTCGGCGATGGTATCGAAGAGCCGTGGCCCCTCGATGCGGGTCGGCTTCCAGCCCTCGCTGTTGAACAGACTGGAGCCTGGGTTGACACCGTCGTAGAAGAACTTGGTGCTCACGGTGGGCGTGGCGTCTGTGTGAGGCGTGCGCGTCTCGGTCTTGCGGTAGGCGTCGTCGTAGAAGTGCGTCGTGGTGTGTCCGCGAGGGTTGGTGACCGATTCCAACAGGCCGTTGTGGTAGTAGGTGAAAACGGTCGTCAGGTCGGGACCGTCGATGGTGAAATTCCCGTTGCTCTCCGCGTTGCGGTTCATGTCGCGGGCGCGCCGCTCCAGCCGGTTGAGTTCGTCGTATTCGAAGACCGTCCAGAGGCCGCGCTCGTCCTTCTCGGCGACCCGGTTGCCGTTGGCGTCGTATTTAAACTCTTTGTTAGGAGTGCCCGCGCCGGGGTAGACGATCTTCTCCAGGCGGTTGCGGTCGTCGAACTCGAAGCTCGTCGTGTGGAGCCGCGGGTCGGTGACCGACGTGCGGTTGCCGTTGGGGTCGTAGTCGTAGGAGGTTGTCAGGGGTGTCCCGCCAGTGGCCACGATCTCCTGGTAAACGCGGCCTTTCTTGCCGCCGCTCAGGTAGGGCGTGAAGGTGGTGACGCGGTCGGCGATCCAGCTCTGGGACACGTGGTCGAGGTCCTTGATCGTCTGCGTCACGAGGAAGTTGGGCAGCGAGGTGTGGTATCCGAAGTCGGTCTCCTGGAGGGTGGCGCCCGCCTTGTCTTTGACCGTCTGTTTCGTCCGGCGGCCGTAGACCGGGTCGATGTTGTACTCGGTGGTCGAGCCATCGACGCCGGTCACTTTGGACAGGACCCGGTGCGCGGGGTCGTACTCGTAGCGGGTGACCTGTCCGAGGGCGTCGACCTTCTCGGTGGGGTCGTCGAAGTAGCCGTATTTGCCCACGTTCATGAGGTGGCGGTACTCCGGCGGGGCGTCCCAGAGGTCGCCGTAGGCATAGCTGGTGACGTTGCCGCTAAAGTCGGTAGCGCGGGACAGGGCGTAGCCCGCATCGGGGTTGAATTCGTAGGTCTCGGACCCGAGGTCGCCGGCCTGGATCTCCATGCGTTGGTAGGAGACGATCAGCTCGCTGCTGGTGTCGTCCTCGTCGGGGCGTTGGTTGCCGGGAAGCTGATCGAGCCGGATCACGTCGGTTTCGGTGAAGGTGTACCAGCGCTCATGACCGGCGGCGTCCTTGACGTAGGTGCGCTTGTAGGCGGAGACCTCTTTGCCGAACTTGTCGTTGATGTGGAGATGGGTGGCCGGGCTGGTGACTCCGGCCTCGGGTTCGACGAAGCCGGCCTCGCCGGAATAGTGGAAGTAGGTCTCGCGCAGGGTGCCGGTCTCTGCCGGGAGGGTGACCTTCCGGATCAGCGAGGGCTGGCCGGTCTGGATGTAGCGCTTGTTGGCACTGATCGCGTCCTCGTGGTAGGCCTCCTTGGTGGTGTCGAAGATGTAGTCGAATTCGTAATCGTTGCCGTTGGCGTCGGTCAGTTTCTTGAGCCGGAAGTGCTCATAGACGACCGGGCGCGGCGGGGTGCCGTAGGCGCGGGGATGGTTGTCGGCCTCAATCACCGGGTCGTCGTCATAGACATAGGCGCTTGCCGGGTTGACGACGGAGAAACCAGGTGGGGCGACCGATTTAAGGAGTTTGCACCAGCCGCTGTTGAGCGACTCATTGTGGTAGTGATAGTTGATCGCGAGCCCCCTCGGGTCGGTGACCTTCTGGATGTAGTGGTTGGAAACAGCCTCAATTCGCAAAGCAAGCCCGGAGGTCCAGGTGTAGCTGTTGCCGTTGACCACCACGTCGGAGCGGTCGGGATCGTAGATGAGGTCAGGGAAAAGGCGTTCGCTATCGGGATAGTGATAGATCAGTTTGTTGCCGTATTTGTCCTGCACCTCAGTCAATCGATAGAGATGGTGATGCTGGGTACCGGGCCCAGCGTTGCTGCCCCGGTCGGCCGGTCTGTTCCACGAATCAGCGAACTCATAGGTCAGCGTGTTCCCGAACTTCTTCTTGTAGGTGAAAGTGTTCCCGCTCCGGGTCAGGGTGTTCATGTAGCGCTTTTTCTCCACGCGCCCGGAGGGCATGGGGAAGTAGTAGTCGCCGTCGTAGGTGGCGAAGCGCTGCATTCGCCCCTCCTCGTCGGCCACCCGCACGGTAACGGGATCGAGCCCGCCGCCGGGGTTGGAGGTCTCCACCACTTCAACGGTCACTGACAGATTGGTCGTCCAGCCACAGCCGAAGGGCTGGTTGGGCAACTCGCCGGGGCGTAAACCGTGACGGTCGTTCCAGATCTCCTCGCGGTAGGTGCGCGTGACCTGGAGGACGAGGTCGCTCCCGCCGATCGGGATGTAGATGTCGCTGGCGTGGTGGTTGAGGGTGCGGTTGAAGGCGTCGATGTAGGTCTGCTCCTTGTGGGCGTCGGTCTCGGAGGTGGCCTGCGGCTTCTCGTCCGGGATCGGTCTGCCCGTGAGAGAGACCTTGCGGTAGCGCGGTCCGGTGGCGTCGTCGGCCGAGGCCTGGAAGTGGGTTGGTTCCCCGCGTGGGACGAGCAGGACAATGAACTCGCCGCCACCAGCGCCGACTTTGTCAGCGATGCCCGCGATGACGCCGGAGTCGCTGATGGCGTCGCCCTCGATGTGGCGCCACTCACGCAGAGAGAGATCGGGTTCCACCCACTCTTCGAGCGGGCGGTAGTAGCCGTTGAGCAGAAGATAGGATCCATGAAGGACAAGGCCGCTGCGCGAAACTTGGCTCCCGGAGATGTCATGGACGGTGGTGCCGTTGATGTAAGAGCTGACGCCGCCGACGTAGAAGGGGTGTTCGCCATGCACGAGGGCGGCGTCTTCGAAGTCGGTGCCGTTGGGTGCAAAGAACAGGCCTGGGTTGAGCGCATCATCAGCGAGGGTATCGCTCAGCAGTACGAAGCCGCCGTGGTCGGAGGCCACAAAGTCGTTGAAGCCATCGTGGGGGAAGCCTGGCTGGGGCATCGGGAACAAGTATTCGACCACAGGCGAGAGGTGCCCCCCGAGCCTCCATTTGGCGAGGCGCTCGTACCTGTCGGGCACGCCGGGAATGCTGTAGGGGTTGCCTTGATGGGTGAGGTCGTTGGCGAAACGCTGAGAGTCGGCCGCGACGACCGTTCCGTCGTGCAGGATGTCGTAAAACGCGGTCATGCTGTCCCAGTAAGGCTCGCTCGGGTTAACCAGGAGTGGCGGCTGGGCGGGCGAGTTCCAGTAGAGGCCGCGAAACGTGGTCCACTCGACGCCATCGAACCCGGCGTTGCCGACGATCTCGCCGCGGTTGTTGATGGCGTTGGGCACCCAGAGCAGGTCGTCATCGCCGACCAGGATGGCCTCCTTGATGGCACTCAAAGTGCTGATGGGCTCGACGATCTCGGGTGGGTCGATCCCGTTGGAGAGGGTGTAGTCCCAGTACTGGGCGGGGCTCCCGGTCAGGTCGGGGGCGGTCAGTGGTTCGTCGCTCCCGTGGCGGGGCCACACGTGCCGCTCGAAGAGGATGTCTCCCCGGTCGTTGACATCGATGGGGTAGCCGAGGTCGCCGCGCGGTCCGATCTCGATAACGTCGTAGGCCATGAACGGGCGCTTGGTCCAGTTGATGGCGGCGACGCCGGGGTGGGCGTCGAGGGTGTCGCCCAGGCCGTCACCGTCGAGGTCGGCGTTCTGTTTGTACTCGGTGTAGTTGTCCGTCCCGTCGTTATCGATGTCACCGGCCGGCCCATTGTCGGGATCGCCCGTGCCGGGGTCTAGCGCACCCATGTTGTGGTTGAGTTCCCACGAGTCGGAGATGCCGTCCCCGTCCGTGTCCCAGGACAGGGGGTCGGTGCCGAAGAAGATCTCGTCCCCGTTCAGAAGGAGGTCGCCGTCAAAGTCCAGGTAGTTTGGATCCGTCTCGTCGATCGGCAGCGGCGTGGCCGGGTCGTCGGTGGTGGGGACGGGTTGCGTGGACCAGCGGAGCCGGGCGAAGATGCGCACCGCGTCGTCGTCGGTGTTCGGGTCGTTGTCGGGATCGACGACGTTGAGCGAGACGCTCAGGGTCGACTGGCCAGGGGCCGCCCGCTCGATGCAGGCGTAGGTGAACACCTTCAGTTCGTCGTCCGCACAGATCTGCAGGAAGTAGGTGCGGTCTGGCTTGGCGTTCCAGACCACGCGCCAATCGTCCACGGCGCTGTCGTAGACCAGTTGCGGGTCCTCGAAGCTGTCGTTGCCGGATGCCAGTGATGCGGTTGCTAGCACCGCGCCTAACCAGAGAGATAAGCCTTTTCTCATGATAGTCGGTGACTAGCGTTCCGGTTGGGTGTCCTGTTGGGCCTCCAGCAAGCGGGCTTGCTCGACCTGCGCCCGCCGCCTCTCTAACATCCCCTCGATGTCCGGCGGGGTCTTCATCAGGTTGGAGTTCTCGTTGGCCCAGATCCTCACCTCCACGTCCTTCGGCCCGGGCGGGAACGCTTTGAGGTATTCCTCGCGCTCCTTGCGCGCGGCCTCACGCTTGCGATGGGCTTCCACCAGGCGCGGCCCTTCTTTGGCGTAAAGTTTGTGCAATGCCAGAATATCCGAGAGAGCTTTCTCGTTAGACGAGTCGCCCTGGATGACCTCGAACTGTGGCGGGTCGGACGGCATTGCCAGGGCGTCGTCGACCCAAGGGTCGCTCTCCTTGTCGAACCACTCGGCTCGCGCATTGACCGTCCACATGAAGAGCGAGTAGCGCTGCTCCCCGATCCGAAAACTGCCGAACCCGGTCATGTGGTTGAAATCGATATTCGAGTAGGCGGCGTAGGGCTCGCCCTCGTGGCGCCAGCGCAGCAGGGTCGCCTTGCGGTCGATCACCGTCACCGAGGGCGTGATCCACCGCTCGGGTACGTAGTCCTTCAACATCTCGGCCACTTCCTCATCTGTCCACTGTTTGGCCTCAGCGGGTGAGGGTGGCTCGGGCGGCGGCAGAGGCCGGACCGGAGGATCCACCCAGCGCAGCTTCAGCTTCGCGCCGGTCGCCAACTCGCGGTCATCCGCGTAGCGCACATTGAATTGGCGCGCTGGTTTGGCAATGCTAGACGCGGATTGGGAGCCGTCCGAGAGGCTACCGATGATTTCGATGTCAGGTTCATCCGCGACAGGCACCTTCTGGGCCACCAAGGTATTGAGTGCGAGGCCGGAGAGCCCCGCAAGGAGAAGCAATGATTTCATAAAGAGGGAGGGAATTGAGTGAAACAAAGGGCGATCCTCACATGTGTAAGACATGAGCGAATCTTCCTTTCTCCGGGCATTACTCCTTTATTCTCTGTCTGTTACAAGAAAAGTGAGATTTTCTTCTCCAGGCACTTCGCCAAGCCTCAATCCCCACTCATCACAGGATTGGAAAGGAGTCATCTCATGAGCCCCGAAGCCTTAGGTCTTCAAGGCAATCACTGCATTCGACGTCTCGAGATAGGTTTGGGGGCCTTGGTCGATTCGTGAGGCGGGAGTGAACCAGCAGGGGAAGCCATTTCTTGTCGCCAAGAAATGGCCTCCCTCCTAGGGTTTGCCCCATGGCGAAGAAGAGTAGTGTCACTCCGATGATGCAGCAGTATCAAAGCATGCGTCAGAGCTTGCCTAAGGATGTGCTGTTGTTCTTTCGGTTAGGCGATTTCTACGAACTCTTTTTTGAAGACGCTCAGGAAGCGGCGGGCATTCTCAATGTGGCCCTAACCAAACGCAACGGCATGCCCATGTGCGGCGTGCCGCATCATGCGGCGGAGGGTTACATTGGCAAACTGATCAAGGCCGGGAAACGCGTGGCTATTGCCGAGCAAGTGAGCGAGCCGCAGCCGGGGAAGATCGTGCAGCGAGAGATCAGCCAAGTGATCAGTGCGGGGACGGTGAGCGATCTTAATCTGCTAGAGTCCAAGCGAGCCAATTATCTGGCGGGGGTTTTTCAACTGAAGAAAGCGTATGGTTTGGCCTACATCGATCTCACCACAAGCGACTTTCGCCTAACCGAATTCGTCGATCGCGCGGCCCTGGAAGATGAATTGCAACGCGTCGCGCCCTCGGAATTGCTCTACAGCGATGAGCAGGAAAAGGTCTTTGGACAATTGCCGGGAGCCATTGCCTATGACGGCTATGCCTTTCTCTACGACCAGGCTTATTTTCAGCTCAAGGAACATTTCAAAACGCATTCGTTAGACGGATTCGGGTGTGCCGGTTTGACGGCGTCCATTGGCAGTGCCGGAGCGCTCTTGCACTATCTCCAAAACCAGTTGCGTCGCGATCTTTCGCACGTCCTCCAGTTGCAGCCCTATCAAACAGACGCCTGCGTCCTCGTGGACACGGCAAGCCAGCAGAATTTGGATCTGGTGACAAGCCGGGCGGGCAGTCAGCACACGCTCTTGCATGCCTTGGATCAGACAGCAACGCCAATGGGCGGGAGAAAGTTGCGCGATTGGTTGCTGCATCCTCTGCGAGACCTCAAATCGCTTCAGGCCCGGCAGGACGTGGTGGAGGCCATGGTTCAGCAGCCGTTCGTTCACTCCAAGATCCAAGATGGACTCAAAGGCATTCGCGATGTGGAACGAACCCTAGGGCGGTTGAGTCAGGGATCCGGCAATGCGCGTGATCTCAGGGTGCTGTCCAAAGCCTTGCAAGCCATCCCGGAGATTCGTGAAGACTTGAAGGCACTCTCGCCGCTTGCTATCCCCACATTGATCGAAAATTGGTTAGGCTTCCTGCGTGATTTTCCGGAAATGGTCGAGCGATTAGAGTCGGCGATCGTGGACGAACCACCGGTTTCCATCAAAGAGGGCGGGATTTTTCGTGATGGGTTTAGTGCTGAGTTAGACGAGATCCGCAAAGGCGCGCGTGAGGGCAAGCAATGGATCTCCGATCTTCAAGCGCGGGAGATTGAGCGGACCGGCATCAAGTCGCTCAAGGTCCGTTACAACAACGTCTTTGGTTATTTCATCGAGATCACCAAATCGAATCTCGCTCAAGTGCCTGATGACTATCATCGCAAACAGACGATGGCCAATGCGGAGCGGTTCATCACACCGGAGCTCAAGGAGATGGAGAACAAGATTCTCGGAGCCGATGAACGGGCGCGGGGCTTTGAGTTGGAAGCTTTTCAAAAACTGCGAGAAGACGTTCTAGCGGAATTGTTAGCTCTGCAAAAGCTTGCCGATACCATTGCCGCAGTGGACGTGATGAACAGCTTGGCGGAAACAGCGCGGCTCTACAGTTACACACGGCCGCTGCTCAATGAATCGAAGAATCTCTACATCAAAGACGGGCGTCATCCGGTGCTCGATCAAAACTTGGCTGAAGAGAAGTTTGTGCCTAACGACGTGACGCTGGATGAGAAAACCAATCGCCTCCTGCTTATCACCGGTCCGAACATGGCGGGCAAATCGACTTACATTCGGCAAGTCGCTCTTCTCACGTTGATGGCGCAGATTGGGAGTTTCATCCCAGCTGCCCAAGCGGAAATTGGTCTGGTTGATAGAGTTTTCACGCGGGTGGGTGCCAGTGATGATCTGGCGCGGGGGCAATCGACTTTCATGGTCGAAATGAATGAAACGGCCACGATCATCAACAACGCGACGGATCGCAGCCTGGTCATTCTCGACGAAATTGGTCGCGGGACCTCCACCTTTGACGGCCTCTCCATCGCTTGGAGCGTGGCGGAACACTTGCATGATCACATTCAAGCGCGCAGTTTGTTTGCCACCCATTATCACGAACTCACCGCCCTATCAAAGAGTCGAGACGGCGTGCAGAACTACAACGTGGCCGTGCGGGAATGGAATGAAGAGATTATCTTTCTACGCAAGATCGTCGCCGGTGCCGCCGACCGCAGCTACGGGATCCAAGTGGCGCGTCTTGCGGGCCTACCCAAAAACATCATCCAACGTGCGCAGGAAATCCTGGATCACCTGGAAGCGGACGCCGGCCAGCCTGAGCGTGCCAAGAAGAAAGCGGCCCGGAAAGCCTCAAAGCCTTCCCGGAAAAGTGAGGCTAATCTCAAGCCGGAAAGCCCTTCGCCTCAGCTGACTTTGTTCTCTTAGGATCTGGATACCGGGGAGAAATAATCTGTACCCTTTGGGCAGAAAATCTGTTCTAGCGAGTGAACACCATCGCTATGAAAAGGGGCATTCATTCATCATCATCGGATTTTTTCACCAAACGTCGCGCGGAACTGAAGCGGGAGCGTTTTCTAGAACGGCTTCACCGTCAGCCACTCATGACGAAAGTGCGGCGAGCGCGCTTCGAGGCCGTCGAGCACATCGGCAACGCGCTCGGGCAGGGCTTGGGCATCGAGGTCTATGACTGTGCGAAAGAGCAGAAGCTTCGTGCGACAGGCGGGGCCGGGGATCCATCGAGCTACCGCTGGTCGGCGCCGCTAGCCGCTGTGCTGACGGCGCATTAGCGAGCTCTTTGATTTTGACAGATTTCCTACTGGAAATGAACCGGCGGGACTAAGAGCACTATCGTATGTCGTTGCGCGTTAGGCGGCTGGGATGATGGCGGCGGTGGGATTAATCATCGACAGGACTTCGGTGAGAGTTTAGGCTTTCAGGTTGTCTGGTTGATCATGAAGCTCATCGTTATCACGGTATCGTTGGTTCTGTTAGTTTTCGGAATTCTTGCTCATCTCTTTAACAGCAAGTTGTCGTCCTTCGATGATCCGTTAGGCTTGGAGAATCGACCCAAGGAAGCTTTCCAAATGGCGGACGGCGATTCTCCGTCGTCCTTGCATCAGCTGAAGCGTTCCCCAGACAGACGAAAACCTCGTGTGCATGGATCAAAGATACCGCCGGTCGAGGAAGTGACCGCATCAAATGTGGAACCAACGGCGCCGCCAATCGCAATGCAGCTTCCCAAGTACGATGGCGCTGACGCCGTGGAACTGGTGCCGAACTTTCCCGATGCGCTCTTTGAAGCAGAAGGAATCCAATTCCCATTCGATCTAACCGAACTGGGTGCTATGCACATCGGTCAGCCATCATTGATGACGCCGCCGGATCTAACCAATCTGGCAAGAGGGAAGACCGTCTCGAGCAGCGATCCGCTACCAGTGATTGGCGATCTCGCCTACATCACGGATGGGAATAAGGCGGCGGCTGATGGAAGTTATGTGCAGCTGGGCCCAAAGAAACAATGGGTTCAGATCGATCTCGGCCAGCGTGCTGAGTTGTGGGGGATCTGGGTCTGGCACTACCAAAAATCGCCTCGCATTTACAAGGATGTCATTGTCCAAGTGTCCGATGACTCTCAATTTGCCGCCGAGCACACCACGACTCTCTTTAACACGGACCGCGATAACTCATTCGGCTTCGGTCCGGGTGCAGATAAGGTGTATTTAGAAACCAATCGTGGCCGCGGCATCAACGCCGGTGGGTTACGCGCGCGTTATGTGCGGTTCTTCAGCAACGGCAACACGGATAATGACTTCAATCATTACATTGAGGTCGAAGTCTGGGCACGCGGGATTCAAGAGGAAGCCTTGCAAGCCTCGACTCAGCTAACCAAAGAGCGAACCGTTCAGTGAGGTGAACGATCCCCTAACGTTACCATCAATCGGGTAGCCGAAATCTTTGGAATCCATTCCCTACTCGGGGATTCAGAAAGTCGTTGGTCCAGAATTGGTAGTTGTTGAACTCTCCATGTTTCTGTGGTCCCAGATCGGAATGGCGATCGCGATTAAAGAATCCTCCTTGATTGATAGGGCGAAAATCGGCTCCAAATCCTTTGAGATGCACATGCGGCCCTTTGGGTAGGAGGCTTTCGGCGAGAACGCAGTTTTCAAACGATCCCAAAGTCCGATCGCCGAATGAGGGCGGCCGTTCGAACATGGAATCGATCCATGTTAGGAGTGACCCCGCGATCCAAGGACTGCCGGCATCGTTGTAAAAGCTTTCCCGGACCTCTTGGGTGGGGTGTAGACAGAGGTTGTAGAATGGCGTCTTCGTCTTCTGCACATAACGTCCCGCGGTATGGCGGAAGTCACTGATTCGACATGCCGCGCCCATGTAAACAAGCCGTTTGATTCGGAGTTCGCGCTCCCGGCCGGGTCGCGCGAGTTGGTCAATGATACGATTGAGCACCATGGCGCCCATACTGTGCCCATAGAGTTCGAGGTCGAGTCCGCGCTTCTTGGCAATGGTATTCAGCGCCCTTACAAGCACCAAACCGGGACCTTCTTGAGGAAGTTCCTGCTTACTTCTTGTGTTAGGCAGACTTTCAAAAAACGCTCGGCGTGGGTGGGTGATGAGGCGGGCACGGCGCACCATGTTATCCCAAGCTCCTCGCCCCACACCTTCTGCCAGAAAAAGAGTTCCATTCTTTGATGGTGACCAAAGGACGCCCATGAGATCGCGTTCCGATAGCAAGGCCACGAGATCCTTTCCGAGACCGATGTGAAATGGGAAGTGCGGGCGTGAGGCGTAAACTTCGTGAAAACCCTCTCCAAACTGTTCCGGGGCCGGCTCGACGCCACGATAGTTCCAATAACGGACGCCAAGTTGCTGGTCCAGCTTCTTGGCAAAAGAATATTTCTCAGGGTAAGCATCCGGTTGCAACTCTGCTAGAACACGCGAACGGCCTGATAATCGAGAGGACGCTCGCGCTGCGTTCACCGGCAAACGCGAGATGCCCATGCCCAAATCCCCAGCGAGATTCAGTGGAAAGAAGATCCATCTTCCGGCCGAAGTGATGGCTGAAGTTTCGTAGGAGATCCCCGCATCATCGTGCAACAAATGCCGTCCATAGCTACTGACTAACGCTGTGTCCCAATTGATGAAGACTGGATAGATATCGAGGTCGTGCTTTTCGATAAATTGAGCAATGTCCCGCGACTCCCGCGAAGATTTCCCCAAACCAATGAGCCCGCCATGAACAAAGACCATGATGCGTCTCTTGCCGGAGTCGATGATGCCGCGTTCCATCTTCTTCAGCTCCGCCTCATACTGAGCTTGCGTGGCCGGAACGGCTCTTCCTTTGGCCGGATCATCCACCAAAGCTTGGCCATTCCCATTGACCGAAAGCGCGTAGTAACCATCACAGGCACCGCAAGGCGGACGGGCTGATTGGCAAGCCACTCCGATACACGTGAGCCCAAGGCCCGCGATCAATTGAATCATTCGTCCAAACATCCCTTTCATTACACTCAACGCTACCGTGGGATTCGCCCGCGGATCAAGGATCGATTCCGATTGCAGGTCGAAATAAAGGGCGATCGAAACGAGCATGGAAAAGTCGTGAGAACTCTCTTCGTTCCATGCGCACGCCCGGACCCCCGGAAACGCGGGTATGGTTAAAAGTGGTGGGCACTTTTCGTAGCGGAACTCGTGAGAGTTCCGGGCGAGGCACTCCGCTGCCGCGAAGGAACGGCACCAGTTCCTCTACCTTTATTGACCACCACTTTTATTAGTCACACCTCGGAGTCGCTTCGCCACTTGACCGCCGAGAGAGCGCTCCCTTAGCCTCGCCGCATGAGATACCCCATCAGTTTCATCATCGCTGTGACGGCACTGTTCCTCGCCCTTCCGTTGCGGGCGCAGGACACCACGAATTTCCCCACATTGGGTCACATTGTGCGGCTGGATCCTCGTTTAGATGATTTGTTAGGTAAGGAAGCGACGCTGGATGTGTTGGGTTCGGGGTTTGCTTGGGCAGAAGGACCGGTGTGGGTTGAGGACGGCGATTACCTACTTTTCTCGGACATTCCGCCTAACAAGGTGATGAAGTGGGAGGAGGGAAAGGGTGTGTCGCTCTTTTTGCATCCGTCAGGCTACACTGGCGCGACGGATTACGGCAACGAGCCTGGCAGTAACGGGCTTTTGTTAGATTCTCAGGGTCGATTGGTTTCTTGTGAACATGGCGACCGGCGGGTTTCGGTGATGACCAAGGACGGCGGGAAGCGTACTTTGGTGGATAACTACGAAGGAAAACGGCTGAACAGCCCCAACGACGCCGCCTATCATGCGAATGGGGATCTTTATTTCACCGATCCACCTTACGGGTTGCCTAACCGTTATGATGATCCGAGGCGGGAACTCGACTTCTGCGGTGTCTATCGTTTGGCTAAGGACGGCACGCTCACCCTTCTGACCAAAGAAATGACCCGGCCCAACGGCATCGCTTTTTCGCCGGACTTCAAAACCCTCTATGTCGCCCAATCCGATCCCAACGCCGCGCTTTGGAAGGCGTTTCCGGTGAACGAGGATGGCACGCTTGGGAAGTCCGCCTTGTTTTATGATGCCACGGCACTCGTAGGGAAACTGCCAGGATTGCCGGATGGTTTGAAGGTGGACCAGCGTGGCAACGTCTGGGCCACAGGGCCGGGTGGTGTCCATATTTTCGCTCCAGACGGCACCCCGTTGGGTCGTATCGACACCGGAGAGCGGACGGCTAATTGCGGGTTCGGTGGCGACGGGTCGATTCTCTACGTGACGGCCGACATGTATCTTTGCCGGATCCAAACAAAGGTGAAAGGTTGCGGATTTTGAGTAACTTCGGCGAGGTTTTGCCGTAGATGAAAGGTAACGCGTCCCGCAGACGTTTAGTTAGCCTCGACTTTACCGCCAAGACCTCCATGTTGACCACCATCGCCCAATCTATGACCCCTACGAAGACCCCGCCCCCAGGTCTTGCGGATCTCGCTCTCTTCCGCTCCTTTGACAAATCCGACCGGCAAGCGCTCGCGGCCGCCGGGGAGTCGTTGGATATCTGTGAAGGGGAAATTCTGATTCGGGAGGGGCATCAACATGGCACCCTCATCATTGTTCTGGCCGGGCGGCTCCAGGTCACCCGTGCTGGGGAATCCGTTGCTGAGCTTCGCGTGGGTCAACTTTGCGGGGAGATGGAATTGCTCAACCCACCATCAGCCACCGCTTCCGTGACGGCCAAGACGGACGGCACCATTTGGCGGCTCACGCGTGAACAGTTGCGGCAGTTTATGGAATCCCATCCCGCAGCCGGCTCGCGTTTGATGAAACTGCTGGCCGAGACCTTCGCAGCGCGGCTTTAATCCGCCGCATGCACGAGCTGCTGCTGCATCGCGACCACTACACCCGCGTTCTTCAAGACGAAGTCCTCAACGTTCAGAAGTTTCTCTGGCTCGTCACCGCCGATCTCAAAGACCTCCACGTCGAGCAAGGGAAACATTTCGTTCCGTTTGTCAGGGTGCTCAACGATCTCGTGGAACGTGGTGTGCATGTGAGACTCTTTCACGCCAAAGAACCTGGACCCAGATTTCGCGAGGACTTCGATCGTTTTCCCAACCTCATTGAGTCGCCTCTGTTCGAACGCATCCTTTGCCCGCGCATTCACCTTAAAGCCGTCGTGATCGACGGACTGCGCGCACTCGTGACCTCCGCGAACCTCACCGGTGCCGGCATGGGATCGAAAGGCCCTAACAAACGCAATTTCGAAGCCGGCATCTTCACCGATGAGCCGGCTATCATCGAGCCGCTCATGGGCTTTATCGATTCCCTATACCTTGGTGAAGAATGCCAGGATTGTGGACGGAGGGATGTTTGTCCCGATCCGATAGTGTGATCTCACAGAGTGATCGTCACCGCTTTAGCAGCGCGTGTGGCCTTTTCACGTGCCGCTGCAATCGACTCGTCCCGCGCCATGATCACGCCCATGCGCCGTTTGCCGGCCACTTCCGGTTTGCCGAAGAGACGGAGCTGCGTGTTGGGTTCTGCTAGGGCGGATTCGAGATTTCCAAACTGAACGGCTTGGGAATGGCCTTCTACCAGAATGACGGCAGAGGCCGAGGGACCGTGTTGGGCGATGTTAGGAATGGGTAGGCCGAGGATCGCTCGCGCGTGGAGGGCGAACTCGGAGAGATCTTGGGAGATGAGCGTGACCAATCCGGTGTCGTGAGGGCGCGGCGAGACTTCGCTGAAGTAGACGTCGTCGCCCTTGATGAACAGTTCCACGCCAAAGAGTCCGCGGCCACCTAAGGCGTCGGTGATAGCTTTGGCAACGCGTTGTGATTCGGCTAGGGCAGCGTCACTCATGGGCTGGGGCTGCCAGGATTCGCGGTAGTCGCCATCTTCTTGCCGGTGTCCAATCGGCGGGCAGAAGCTGGTGCCGCCGGCATGGCGCACGGAGAGGAGGGTGATCTCGTAATCGAAATCGACGAAACCTTCCACGATGACTTTGCCTTTCCCGGCACGCCCGCCCTCTTGAGCATACTGCCAGGCTCTTTCGAGATCCGCTTCGCTTCTCAACGTGCTTTGGCCTTTGCCGGAGGAACTCATGATGGGCTTGACCAAACAGGGGTAACCGATGGCAGAGATCGCTTCTTTGTAATCGTCGAGGGTTTCAGCAAAGCGATAGGGCGATGTCTTCAATCCCAACTCTTCCGCTGCCAAGGTACGAATCCCTTCGCGGTTCATGGTCAATTGCGTTGCCCGTGCGGTGGGAATGATCGTGGCAAAGTTGTCGGCCTCGAATTCAGCTAACACATCGGTGGCAATAGCTTCCACCTCTGGCACCACAAGGTCGGGTTTCTCTTCACGTATCACTTCACGCAAAGCCTCTGCATCTAACATCGAAACCACATGAGAACGATGCGCCACTTGCATGGCCGGAGCGTCGGCATAGGCATCGACGGCAATGACCTCCGCGCCGAGACGTTGCAGTTCGATGACCACCTCTTTGCCCAGTTCACCCGAGCCGCAGAGTAGTACCTTGGTCGCCGTTTTTGTTAGAGGAGTTCCAATCGAAGCCATGTCGAAGCATGACGGAGAGATGAGTTGGCGATAAAGCGAATTTTTTTTTCTAACGTTGATGGCGAGGAAGTGGCCAACGCAGCGATTGTCGACCAGTTGTCCTTACAATCCTTGCCAAGCTCCCAAGCTCGAAGCCCTCTTGCAATGTCCTCCCATCTCTGATTGTTTTAGTGTTCCTAAATGACGGATAAAGTGTCTTGGAGGAAGGGTGGCGAAGCCCTGAAGCATAAACGCTCCCTTTTTATGGAGAAATGGAGGGTTCACGGGGATCTCAAGGTTTGCTCCCCGTAGCGATGTTGTATGGGGAACGACACCGATCAGGGCACGGTCTTCGACATCATAGGGAACCGTGATAACAACGGCTGGTCTGACCTTTGCAGCCATACCGAAATCAATGAGCCAGACCTCTCCTCGAAGCGGTTCAGCTCTCGACACCATCTTCCTCTTCAGCGTCGATGCGTGCGAAAGTCTGAGCGGCAATCAGGGCTGCTTCGTTTTCCTCCCCTAGATCCTCGTGCGTGAGTCGCTGAGAAATGGCGACGGAAATAAACTCTGAGCGCTCTTTGGGAGAGAGTTGCTCAAACTCGCCGATTAGCTTGGAAACCGCTTTGGACATACTCACCGATACCCTTCTGAGTGTGCGGCGCAATGTTTTCTCCTGTTCTGACTTTTTCACTATTCATCCTTCAACAACGCCAGCATTTGTTCCGGCGTGAGGCGGGCGCCGGCATCGGTGCCGCTGAGCAGACTATCAGCGAGGTCGCGTTTCTTGGCGTGGAGTTCGACGATCTTCTCTTCGATCGTGTTGCGAGTGACGAGCCGGTAAACGGTGACGGGGCGGCGCTGGCCGATGCGGTGGGCGCGATCGGAAGCTTGATCCTCAACGGCGGGATTCCACCAGGGATCCATGTGAATAACGTAATCCGCCGCGGTGAGATTAAGGCCCGTGCCGCCGGCTCTTAGGGAAATGAGGAACACGTCTGCTTTACCGGCTTGAAACGCGTCCACGCGTTCCTGACGTTGTTTCGCGGGTGTCTGGCCGTCCAAGTAAAGGTAGTGGACGCCCTGTTGTTCCAAGTGCTCGCGAAGGATGGCCAAATGATCGACAAACTGGCTGAATACTAGTGCTTTATGTTGATTGGTGAGGATGTTTTCTAACGTTTCGGCGAAGAGCGTCAACTTGGAACTCGCCGGCGCGGCTTGTGGTTCGATGAGTTTGGGGTGGCAGCAGGCCCGTCGCAGACGGGTGATCTCCGCGAGGATACGCAACGAACGTTCGCCGGCGGAATCGTCGTTTTCCTTTTGAGTGAGCGATTCCACGGCCTGACGGCGCAGCGCTTCGTAGAACGTCACTTCCTCAGGGGACATCTCCACACTAAGCACGATGTCCGTGCGTGGAGGCAGATCCTCCAAGACTTGTTGTTTCAAGCGGCGCAAGATGAAAGGCGTGATGAGTTTTTTGAGGCGGTTGCGTGCACGAAAGTCTTCGCGCTTTTGAATGGGATCGGCAAAGCGCACGTGAAAGCGCTGCCGACTGCCTAACAAGCCCGGATTAAGAAACTGAAAGAGGGTGTAGAGTTCTGAGAGATCATTCTCGACCGGCGTGCCCGTAGTGATGATGCGAAAACCGCCTTTTAGTTTCATGGCCGCCTTGGATCGTTTGGTTAGGCTATTCTTAATGATCTGGGCTTCATCAAGTACGATGGTGTTCCAGGTCACCGTGTGCAGCTTATCAATCTCGTTAGGAAGCAGACCATAGGTGCAAAGCAGCACGTCAAAGGGGCCTAACCAATCAATCATTTCTTGGCGATCGCCAGGGCCGAAGAGATGCGGTCTCAAGGTAGGCGTGAAGCGTTGTATCTCGCGGATCCAATTCCGGGTGACGGATGTGGGCGCCACCACGATGGCCGGGCCATCGCTCGCGCGTGTGAGCAAGAGAGCGAGGGTCTGCACGGTCTTGCCCAGGCCCATGTCATCCGCGAGACAGGCGCCCACGCCCCAGTGCGCGAGCCGCGCCAGCCATTGGAAGCCCTCGTGTTGATAGGGCCGTAGTTCGGCTTGAAGCGTGGTGGGTAACGCCGCTTGGAATTGCTCCAACTCACGGAGCTTTTTGAGATGGCGTTTCCACTTGGGCGTGCTGGATGTTTCGGCTTCCGAGGCTAAATCCTCTAAGGCGTGCGCCGCAACGGGGTGGATCTTGAGATCAGCGCCGCGTCCCTCGTTTGTGTAATCGCGTAATTCATCCAGACGCTGGCGGAATTCTTTGGTTAGGGCAAGGAATTGGCCATCACTGAGTTTTACGAATCGGCCCAAAGCGTCTTTCTCTAACAACTCGAGAAGTTTTTTCAGTGTGAGAACTTCCCCTTCATTGATCTCTAAGTCTCCCGAAACGGCGAACCACTCTTCCGCCGAACGGATCTTCAAACGCAAGCTTCCGATGGTTGCCTGATGACGGATTCGAAAGCGTTCCTCGTGGGGCCATTTTATAATCACCCCTTCGCCCAGTTCATGAAGTTCTGTTAGAAGTTCGAGGCAATCTTCCGGCTCGGCAAGGTCCCATTGAAAAGCTTGGCCTTCCACATTCACCTTCAAGGAAGGGCACGCTTGGATCACCTCTTGGCAACGGGCGCGTTCCTCAGTGAAATTGCGCTTAGTTTGAACGGGTTTCCCTTCGATCTCTCCCACCACGATCTGCGAACCACTACCAGGTGGCATGACCGCTTCGACGTCTGCTAGAGGCTCTATCACCATCGCGATACGCAGTCCCGAGCCGGATGGGGACAGATGCAGGTGGGGTGTCGATCGGGCCGCGACCACCGTGACACCGGCAAAGCCATTGCCTTGGTCACCTTCCACGCCGCTAAACACGTGAACATCGCCGCGGAGTCTTTCTAATGCTGCCAGGAGCCTCTCTTTGCCCGCCGCGGGAAACGTCGTCTGGTTACCGGTATCGAGTTCAAAAATACGCAAAAGCCGCAAATGGCGTTCAGACACATGCGTGATGGTGAGCCTGCTAGGGCCTTGCTGAGTGACGATATAATCACGGTGGAGCTTGGATAGATCGATCTCAGGCTGGCATCGGATTTGCACTGATTGCGCCGATTCATCCTCTTCGAGGATGAGCGTGACATCTTGGCGAACGATTTCCAGCGGCGCGCCGGACGCGCCGTCGAAGACCAGCGGATGGCCGGCAAGCAGATAGATCGCTTGGAGATCGTCGATGTGATAGGCTTGGCGCCAACGATCTAAGTGGATCGCTTGGGCCAGTTTCTGGTCGTCTTCGGTTAGGGCCTTGATTTTCCCGCTTTCCGTTTTCAGGCGTTTCCACGAAACGGGTTTCCCTTTGGACCATCCGCCCTTCTTGATTTCGGATTGTTCACGGAGTTCGACATCGAAAACCATGCCGTAGGATCGTTCTGCCACGGTGACTATCCAGGCCAAGCGTTTAGGTGATTCCTTGACGGCTTTCTTCGCGCTCTTGCTAGACCAAGCGAGTTCTTCCAAGGCTACGAGTTGTTTTTCCCACGGCGCTTCCGGCGCGGTTTCAGTGAGGATCGAGACGGGTTGGAAGTCGCAGTGCGAATCGACGGACTCGAGTAACAATGCGTGAGATTCTAAAGTAGACTTTGGTAGAAGCTTGTTAGCCAGATCGATCGCTACACTAGCCGCCCAGTAGGCTCCGTGGATCTTCGCATCTGCCGCCAATTCTAACAGATTTCTTTGCATGGCTTCAGACTTGAGCGTGCGGAGACCGGCCCAGTACCAAGAAAGGTAGTGGAAAAGGCGGAGGAGAGGTGCCTCGCGCGACCTACTGGTGAAACGCGGATGCTTGAAAAAAGTGTCTGGTGACTCCGCGCCTCTGTCCGCATGTTGGAGGGTGTCTAGCGCATAACCAATGGGCTCGTTAGATGCTTTGGATTTCAACGCTTTGAGCCGGGCCTTGCTTTCCCCCGTCCCGGAGCTGGCGAGATGCGATGCGTAAACCAACTCGGTGATCGTATGAATGTTCCAACCGCGTGTCTTAGAGGAGGCGGCTTCCCGAAAATGGGTGAGGGCTTCATCATGATCTCCCTTGATCCAAGCAATCCATCCAGAAAGAAGATGCCCGTATAGGCGGATCGCCTTTCGTGACGTGACTAACAGACAACTGGCAATCTTGGCGGCCGGCTTACTCTCTCCGGCCATGAGATGCGCTTGGGCCAGGCGAACCATCTCTTCAGGATTGGAAGCATGGTTATAAATCGCCTTGGCCCCTGACAGATCCTTTAAGTCCCAAATGAATCGGACGTAAGCGTCACTCAGAAACTTGCTTCCGATCACTAACGTTAATGCGTGGTATCGATCCTTGTCGTAACGGACAAACACATAGGAGAGAGTCGACTCGTTGAGCCAATAATGGCGATCGGCAGTGAGACCTGCCATGGCGTCACGATCGGCATCGTAATAATAACCCCGGAACCGCCGGATAATGGAATCTTCGCGAACCCGAAAGGAATGATACCGATTCTCCCTGTTCTCGATGGCGTCATCCATGACCCGAACGCTATCGGAGAAGCGTCCTTCCTTGGCACCCTCACTTGCCAACCAATCTGCTGCGGACGCTGTTAGGGCTAATTGACGTTCGCGGCTGAGAGTGGCTAAGGAGTTGGTCTCCAGAGAGTCGAACAGCTGGCAGATCTGCTCGCGTTCTGGCGGCAACCCTGGCAATTGCACTTTCTTGAGGGTCTCCATGAAACTGGTTCGGGAAAAAGGCCGATTTGCGGCAGATAGCAGAACGGCCAACCGGCGCAGGTCCGGGTCTAACGTTGCGAATCGTTCCTCTATGGATGAGCCCATCTCCCGGATGGACTAGCCGAGCGGGTGCCAGGCATCAAGTGTCAACTCGCTCGACCCTAACGAAGAGGCTCGTCCACACCGAGTTCGCGCAATCGAGCGGCGAGCTGTTCGGCGCGTTGGTGTTCTTCAACAGCGCTTCAAAACGGCTCACCATCGGATCGGAAGAGCTGCATGGCGTGGCCATCGAGTTCAAAACGCACTTTCATGAGCGGGCTGACCCATCCAACCATCTCTTCGACCAATTCCAGATTCGACCCTTCCCGTATCCAGCCGGTCAATTCGCCCTTCATGGGATCGTGCACGTAATACTCTTTCACTCCGAAGCGTTCGTAGAATTGGTGTTTCTTCACCATCTCGGCGCTGGTATTGCCAGATGAGAAGATCTCAAACACCACGTCTAACGGATGATGGTCTTCTTCCCATTGCTTGTAGGATCCGCGATGCCCGGGCGGACGTCCGAAAGCGACGAGGACATCCGGAGCCGTGCGTGTCTTGGGATCTCCCTCGACCGGATACCAGAGAAGATCCATCGCCACGAAGACGTCGTCACGATCAGCGAAGAGTATTTGGAATCCGATAAAGGTATTCGCGATGCAGTCGAATTGGGTCGTGTTATGAGCAATCGGATTCCCATCGCAGTCAGGATAGATGAGATCGACCTTGCCGTCATGCCTAGGGGAGGTAGCGAATCCACTCATTTGTGTGGATACTAATTCAGAGAGACAACCTCATGACAAACCTTTACGCCCTCTGATTCCACGGTCTAAGTTCACCTCTCAAACATGTCTCCTCTCCTGCGAAAGATTCTCGGCCTCAATTGGGTGATCGTCATCACCATGTTAGGGTTGTTGGTCTTTGGAGTATTCGCCATTTACAGCGCCTCGTGGATGCGACCGGAAGCCTACATCGCGGATATCTATGAGCGGCAGCTGCAATGGATTTTTCTGGGTTTCGGCGTCTTCTTCGTGACTAGCATCATCGATTACCGGTGGATCCGCTGGCTGGCCCTTCCGGCTTATATCGTGGGCGTGGTGTGTCTCG
This sequence comes from Verrucomicrobiales bacterium, assembly GCA_965224685.1. Classification (GTDB taxonomy): domain Bacteria; phylum Verrucomicrobiota; class Verrucomicrobiia; order Verrucomicrobiales; family DEV007; genus CBDDAB01. The sequence continues at coordinate 1,533,906 of CBDDAB010000016.1, forward strand.
TTCTAGTTCGGTTCCACGGTGAAACCAAATCAGGTGCCTCCAGTTGGCTTAATATCGGGTCGAGCTTTAGCTTTCAGCCGTCACAGGTGGCGATCATCGGCGGGATCATGATCTTGGCGGTGGCATTGGGAGAGCTCCACCGCTTGCACCCGGTTTTTCGCAATCACCTGCTCAAGTTGGCGATCTCGGTGATCTTGGTTTCGGTGCCCTTTCTGCTCATCGCAACGGAACCGGATGTGGGTTCTGCTTGTGTGTGGGCGCCCGTGGCCGCGTGCATGTTGCTGGTGGCCAATATCCCCTTCCGTTACCTGATTGTGCTGACATTGCTAGCTTTGATCGGCATGCCGATCGTCTACTGGTTCGCGTTGAAGCCCTACCAACAAGACCGGATCCGCGTGTTTTTTAAGGTTCTGCAAGGGGAAGAGATCGATAAACAAGGCAGCGGTTATGACACGAGTCATGTCATCGTCGCCATTGGTTCAGCCGGCTGGTCGGGCAAAGGGCATAAAGGGGCGCGCATCAAACGAGTGGATGCCGATGCCAAGACGCTCAATGAGCTGGGGATGATTTCATCAACCGTAATCATCAATGACTACATCTTCTCCGTGATTGCGGAAGAACACGGTTACCGCGGCTCCATGATCCTGATCACGGCGTTTCTCCTCTTGCTTTTACAATGCCTCTTTGTTGCTTTTTATAGCCGTGATCAAATGGGCCGTTTGATAGTCGTGGGAGGGGTGACGCTGCTCTTTGTCCATGTTTTTATGAATGTGGGGATGACTATTCAGTTAGTGCCGATCACAGGCTTGCCTCTGCCATTTATCAGTTATGGCGGCACCTTTGTGCTCATTTGCATGTTCTTGCTAGGCCTGGTCGAAAGCGTGTGGGTTCATCGCAATGACGATGAGCACCTCTCTGACAAGAGCATCTTTTATTAGCGGGGGCCAGGCTTCAGTGGGCGATCCGGTTCCATTCGCCTTCCTGGAAAAGAGCGTAAGCAGTTTAGTTAGGGATTGGTGCGCGAACTTTTGGGGAAACCTCGATTGAGAACAGGACGTGTTTGATAAGGACCGCAATCGGTTGGTAGAAATCGCGGCATGAAGATTGGACTCGAAGATTTCTGTGAAGACATTGTGGGCAAGGCCATGCGCGGAACGGCGACTTCGGACGATGCTTTGGCCGCTGCCTCGGGCGTATCGATCGCGTCAATTCAAGCGCTGAGGCGGGGCGATGGTGATGAAACCACTGCGCGGCAAGTGGCGGGCACGTTAGGGCTCGATCCTGACAAATTAGTGGATAGCTTCAACGCTGCTTGGGAGCCGGAGGAACGCTTAGTTCCAAATCTTTTCATGACGAACACACCGTATCACGACATGTTTGTGAATGCGTATGTTGTTTCGGACAGCGCTAGTCAGAAGGCCGCGATGTTTGATACGGGCGCGGATGCCGGCGCTTTGTTAGAATATTTGGCGAAGGAGGATCTCCAGCTTACGCACGTTTTCATCACCCATACGCACAAAGATCACATCATGGACCTGCCCAAGGTCCGGAGAGCGTATCCAGATGTGCAGGTTCACACGGGAGAACGCGAACCTTTGGAAGGAGCATCGCCAGTAAAGGCAGGTGATGCGTTCCAACTAGGCAGCCTTGAGGTGACGGCGCGCCTCACCTGGGGCCACGCACAAGGCGGCATCACTTATGTCATCGATGGCTTAGCTGCTCCGTTAGCGGTAGTGGGCGACGCGATCTTCGCCGGCTCCATGGGCGGCGGAATGGTTTCCTATGAAGATGCCTTGCGCACTAACCGCGAGGAAATCCTGACTTTGCCTGATGAAACGATTCTTTGCCCCGGTCATGGGCCGCTCACCACGGTGGGTGAAGAGAAGGCGCACAATCCGTTTTTTTGAGGATCCTTTCATTATCAGAACGAGCCCCTCGGTTGAAACCACCGCTCCTTGGAACGCCCGCACTTGTAGAATCGGATAGAAAGGGATGGTGACGCGGAAGATACTTAGCCGCTTGTTTCCAGGATCGTTCTCACAATGCGCTGCGACGCATGCGCCAGATCGAGTGCTTTCAGTTGGGCGCGGCAATCATGCCATTTCTTCGCATTGTCTTTTTTCAAGAGGAAGGTTAGAGCATCTGGAAGTTCGGAAGGAGCATTGATCTGCAAGCCGCATTCTTGCAGTTTCACCAATTGTGCATTGCCTTCTTCTTGCCCGGGCACCACGTAGTTGATGAGAGGTGGGCACTGGGAAGCCAGGGCTTCGTTGATGGTGGCGCCTCCGGCTTTGGTGATGACCACGTGATGTTCGCGCATCAGTTCCGGCACATTATCGATCCATCCGTGAAGAGTCAGCTGATCTGGAGAGAGGGATTCCTGAAGCTTCATCGTGTGTTTTCGCAAACGCGCTTCTTGCTTGCCTAGAACGATCGTGACCTCGCATTCCTCACTCTTTGCCCAATCCGCCATCGCTGCCATCGTCTGGACGACATGCCGCGTCTTGGTCGTTGGCAGGTAGAGAATGCGTGGACGCGGATCATTCGGTGCGGAAAGCGTTGTTTCCACTTCGGGTGGCGCCTTCATGGGAAAGCCGTGAGCCACCACATCTTCGTCCGGCACGCCGAGTTCTTTCACGATCTCTTTGGATCGCTCATCAATGACGAAGATCTTGTCACTATTTCCGCGGCACCACATCGTGTTGATGGTGATGGCGTCGGTCACCACCGTGTAGTAATGAAAGGGCCGTCCTTCGGCTTGAGGGTAGAGACGATCCATCAACTTGGAATAGATTGGAAAGGTCGAAACGACAATGCGCGGTCGCTGTTCATTCAAGAACTGCGTGAGATGTGTTTGAATGGTCTTATAGGGAAGCATTCCACCCTCGGCATCGTAGGAATGATAGAGATACCGCCATGTCCAGGGTGCGCAATTGATCGAGAAAGCATAGCCCCGTTTGAGTAAGCCGGTGACTTTTGGATAACGTTCGGAAAAGAAGTCCACGACATGGATCGGCGTCTCGCCGGGCACCGCCTGTCGAAAGGCCGCTTCAAGGTTGCGCGCCGCGGTGTTGTGGCCATGCCCGAAACTACCGGTGAGAATGAGTATCGCGTTTTCGGAGGAGTTCACAGGGGAGAATCGTGTGGCTGAGCCGTTCGCTGTGCGATGAACAAGGCGTTCGCGAAGCTCTGCAAGCAATTTTAACGTTAGGAATCCGGCCGGGCCGTGGATTCACACTGGATTTATTTAAGAAAGCTTAAATATTATGGATGTCGTCGTGCTCCTTATGGGAAATATCCATCTGTCCCTCCCTCTCGCTCTCGCCTGCCTTCTGGCGGGCATCGGCGGGGGATGGTTGGGTTCCGGACCGGCGGCTTCGCGCCCCCTTCTGGCAGGGCTTGGCGCGCCGTCGGCACCCGCTCAGATCAAGCGACCCGCCTTTCTCCAATTCGAGCTACCCGACGGCCCAATCCAATTGGAACTTGAGGGAAACGGGCTGGATCGTGTGGGCGAGCCGCCCATTACGGTGAAGAAGTCGAACAGACCGATCCCAGTCCCGTTCGACGGCCGCCGCACCCGCTGGCATTATCTCACTAACGAGCTTCGCGAGTCCATTCGGTCCGGCCTCACAAAGCATGCTTCCAAACCACCCTGGCGTGAAGTGATCCTCCACAGCAGCGCCAGCCGCGAAAGCAATGCGACGATTCTATTCGCACATCAACGAAATCGCGATCCCCAGTTGCGCCACTTAAGCTATCACTTTGTTATCGGGAACGGCACTTATTCTAACAAAGGAGAAATCGAAATCGGCGCCCGTTGGCAAATGCAAGAAATCGCACCCGCCATGGCCTTGCCCGTTCTCAATGAAGACATGATCCACGTCTGCCTCATCGGTCTGATCGAGAACACTCTCCCTCTAACCGAACAACTGGTAGCCCTCGACGAATTGTTAGCCTACCTGCGCGCCCGCCTCGGCGCCTTGCCTCTCAAAGTGCACCGCGATGTGGAATCGACGGCGACGGTTTGTCCGGGGGATGGGTTCTCGGATGAAGTCGTTCGTCTATTAAACAAGGATGGTCAAAGTTGAGGTGCTACAAAGCGCGCCAACATTCGATGCGGTAAAGGCGCGAGCACTTCAGAAAGATTGTCTAGAGTAACTCGCTGTGCGCGCTGCAGATCGCGGCGGAACATGGCCTCCTGCTCTTGAGCAAACCTAGAGGAAAGCACATGAAGATTGACTTCGTCATTGATGAAGAACGATCGAGCATCCATGTTTCCTGAACCGATGATACTGAGCCGGTTATCGACGATGAGCAGTTTCCCGTGCATCATGGTCGGCGTGTATTGGTAGAGCTGCACTCCTGCTTCGATGAGTTCTTCCCAATAGTTCTGTGAGGCATAGCGACAGAAGGGCGAATCAATTTTCTCACTTGGAACTAACAACTCCACTCTCACACCACGCTGCGCCGCCTTGATCATCGCTCTGCGAAACGTTCGGCTCGGCACGAAATAGGATTGCTCAAGGATCAACGAATGACGCGCTGCATTGATCCCGTGTAGAACAGTGTGAGCAATCGGATTGGAGCGCGTTCGCGGCGAATCCATTACGAACTGTGCCTGGTACGGTCCGGCCTTCTCCAGCTTAGGGAAATAGGTAGGCGTTGCTAGTGACTGGCCAGTGAGTTCACGCCAGTTCTCCCCAAAGGCCTGCTGCAGCTGAGCTACCACAGGCCCCAAGATTTCATACTGCGTATCCCGCCAATGATCCTCGGTATGCGCATTGCCTTCCCAGGCGTAAGCAAAGCCGGCTCCACCCGTGAACCCCAGACGACCATCCACCACAAGAATCTTGCGATGGGTGCGGTTGTTAGACCAGGCAAGACGAAACGGATTGAAAGGCCGGTAGGCATGATAGGACACACCCGCTGCACGCAAGCGCTCTACGTTGTGCTTCCCAATATCCTGCGAACCAATGGCATCAACAATCATCAACACGGGAATCCCCGCTTCCGCTTTGCGGGCTAACGCTTCCGTGAACTTTCGCGTCATGGGTCCATCGACATAAGCGAAGGTCTCAAAAGTGATGGAAACTTGTGCCGATTCAACGGCCTCTAACATGCGCGTGAGAAAGGCATCGCCGTTGATGAGAGTTGTGATCTCGTTTCCAGCAATCCAGTTGGTGTTGGCCGTTTCAGCGAAACAGGCAGGAAAGGAGGCACTCGCAACCTCGGCTCCCACACCTACACCGGGATCCAAGCTTCGACTCGCACAGGAGGAAACCAGAAGGGCTGCCGCGGCGATGAGGAATCGAAAACGAGACACGGAGCGATCTTCTCTATGTTCACGGAATGCACAAGTCACCGTCCAAATGTTCAAATTTCTTTAAAAAATGAACATTTGCAGCAGACTGTGCCCATTCCGTGAACATTGCTTCCACGCCATCCATGCCTTTCCGTCGAGACAGCCCATTCAATGACCTCCCACCACTTCCTCCTCAAGCGGAGTTGGAAACGGTCCCCGTTCTCAAGGCTGTCACGGCCACCAGCCGTGCCCTCGCTGAACTCAAAGGCCGCACCCACACGCTGCCTAACCCGGCGATCTTGATCAACACCATCGCGCTTCAGGAAGCGAAAGCCTCTTCCGAGATCGAAAACTTGTTCACGACGAACGACGAGCTCTATCGAGGACTCAGCCTCGATGACCTTGCTGTCTCTCCACACGCCAAAGAGGTACTGCACTACAATGACGCACTCTGGCAGGGCGCCAAGAGCCTCGCGGATCAGCCAGTATTCACGACCAATCTTTTCATCAATATCGTCGAGACCATTAAGGGCTCTAACATCGGCATTCGGAGGCAACCCGGCACCAAGATCGTCAACGACCACACCGGCGCAGTCGTCTACACACCGCCTGAAGGTGAAAGTGTCATTCGTGAGAAACTCGCCAACTTGGAAGCCTTCTGCAATGACACGAAAGATGATCTTGATCCATTAGTAAAAATGGCAGTGCTTCACTATCAATTCGAGGCCATCCACCCATTCTACGATGGCAACGGACGCACTGGGAGAATCCTCCTCATCCTCTTCCTGCTGTTTGAAAAACTCTTGGATCAGCCGATCCTCTACCTAAGTCGCTACATCATTGAGCGAAAGGCCAACTATTACAAACTGCTTCAAAGCGTCACTGAAGAGAACGACTGGCAGCCATGGATTCTCTTCCTTCTTGAAGGTGTGAGAATCACTGCCATGCAGACCTCGGAGAAAATTCTCGCTATAAGCAATTTATTAGAGGAGTTCCATGAACGGAGCAAAGAAGAACTCTCTAGCCGAATGGCGAAGGAACTCATCGAACTCCTCTTCGTCCGCCCTTATTGCAAGATCAAGTTCGTCACCGACGCCGGGATCGCCAAGCGGGCTACGGCATCCCGCTACCTCCACGAACTGTCAGAGAAGGGATTTGTCACGAAACAGAAGGCCGGCACAGAGATCCTCTTTATCAATCATCGGCTACTTGATTTACTAAGCCACTAACAACACCTGCGTTTCGTTTCATTTCTTGAGTTGTACAAAGCTGTAGCGGGAATAAAACCTGCGCAGAGGCAAACCCGTCACCTTGCGTTTGGACACCGACGAGTTGATGGGAGATGGGTGTTCAGCCACAGAAGGAAGCTGTGTGACAGCAGCCTCTTTACCGACGGGTGCCTGGGTGAGGAGATCAGCCAAGAGGGCCTCGAGAGCGCGCGCGAGGGCCGCCTTCTGGTCGGGCTTGAGTTGTTGGAGGCAAAGCTCGGCCGCGTGATCGCCGAGGAAGTTGCCATAGGTGTAGAGCTCGTAGGTGAAGGGCTCTTCCGGTTGCCCGGCCGGTGTCACGGCGCTTGTCAGCACATGCCGAGGGTGCGGCAGGGGTGTGAGAGGAACGCTGGTTTGGAATTCACTCCGGCGCCAGCCATGGATATTATACAACGGGGCCGATGCCAATGGATCACAGTGGCGATTGACCAGCAACTCGTGCCAACCCAACATCCCCGCTGCCACCAACCACATCGCGCCGCCGGTCACGCGCCAATGCATGAGGGCGATGCCCAGCCAAGCTAACACCATTCCCACCACCATGCTTGTGGGAATGATAGCGTAGCGAATATGCGCGCGATTGGTACCGTGGAGCCAGAGCGCTATCTCGAAGACGGCGAGGCCGAAGAAGAGGACAAAGCCGAAGGCATTGAGTAGACGAAGTCTCAAGGGGAAGCGCGTCCAGATTGCTTAGCGGTCCGCTTGATTGGCCGCAGTGGCGGTCACCCGGCGACGCGCCGTGCCCACATGAACTAACTAACTAAGCGCCCAAGAGACCGCCGCCGACAAGCCAAGGAATGAAGATGCTCTGGACCTTGGCCACGGGAATGAAGACAAAGATCAGAAGGGCCATGTGAACGCCGATGGTGAGCAATGCCCCCATCAGATGCGTCCAGGGCGCGAGGCAACTCCCATAGTGCGTGAGGACGTAGCCACCCTGGTTGGAGTGGCGCGTCGGACAACCCGCGGTGAGGTGCTTGGTTACCGGCGAGTCTTCTAGACGGGTGTGTTCTGAATTTTTATCGAATGCAATCATGATAGGAAGGATGGTGTTCGCACCACATAAGATTAGGGTGTCACACCAAATGCGATTTGGGTTCCTCGAAGCCCTCAACTCCAACGTCCCTCGCTCTACAAACAGTGGTTCAGCTAAGCAGAATCGAATACTTGACTATCACGTACCGTCGCTGGCTGAGAGAAGATTCGGACGGTCAGAACTGGCCGTCCTGGGCAAATCAAGGGTACAGAAACAAGCCTCTCCGTTTCCAGAGAGGCTTGTCTATAAATGAGTATGGGTTAGAACGTCGCCCCTCTAACTGAGGCTCTCGACGAGGGCATCCGTGCTTTCTTCGGCACCCTCTGTGGCGACCTCCGCGACTTCGGTCTCCTCAATCTGAACGGCGCGGGTCTTATGGAAGCCGGTGCCGGCAGGGATGAGGTGCCCCATGATGACGTTCTCTTTGAAACCTCGCAACGTGTCCACTTTGCCGAGGGTTGCAGCATCGGTTAGGACGCGGGTGGTGTCTTGGAACGAGGCGGCAGAAATAAAGCTGTCCGTCTCGAGGCTCGCTTTGGTGATGCCTAACAAGACGGGCGAGCCTTCTGCGGGCTTACCCCCTTGATCGACGATCTCGCGATTGACGCGCTCAAACTCGGTGCGCTCCACTTGGTCGTCCCAGAGGAATTCGGTGTCGCCCGGGTCGGTGATCTTCACCTTGCGCAACATCTGGCGGGTGATGATCTCAATGTGTTTGTCGTTAATCTCCACACCTTGGAGGCGATAAACTTCCTGCACTTCGTTCACGAGGTGTTCTTGGAGTTCGTGCGGACCGCAGATCTCGAGCACTTCGTGAGGAACGACAGGGCCTTCTGTTAGTTGCTGGCCCTTCTTCACAAAGTCGCCTTTGTAAGGCAAGACGTGTTTGTTCATGGGGATCAAGTGATCCTCACTCTCCTCCGTCTCGGGATCGGTGATAACCACTTTGCGTTTCCCACGAACGGTGCCGGCCATGGGATCGATGATCCCGTCGATCTTGGCGATCTCCGCGGAGTCTTTCGGTTTACGTGCTTCGAAGAGTTCGGCCACACGCGGCAGACCACCGGTGATGTCTTTGGTCTTGGCCACTTTACGCGGGGTCTTGGCCAATTGAGCACCAGCTGAGACAGTCTCCTTCTCCTTCACACTCAGGTGCGCGCCCGCAGGAATGGAGTAACTGGCGAGCACTTCCTTGGACTTCTTGTCTTTAACCACGATTTGCGGGTGAAGGTCTTCTTTGTGTTCGATGACCACCATTCCCGTGACACCCGTCTCTTTCTCCACCTCTTTCTTGATGGTGATGCCAGGGATCATATCGCGGAACTCGATGACACCGCCTTTCTCCGTGATGATGGGAACGTTGTAGAGGTCCCAGGTGGCGACCACTTCGCCGACCTTGATGGTTTCGCCTTCGGCCTTGGTGATGCGAGAACCTAACACCAAGTCAAACGACTCCAATTCCTTACCGCTGTCGTCGCGGATGGAGAGACTACCATTCTTGTTCAACACCACGTAATCGCCTTCCGTCGATTGCACGACGCGGAGTTCGTGGTAGCGAACCGTTCCCTTCTGCTTGGACTTGATGATCGGCTGCTTAAACGAGCCGGAAGCCACACCACCGATGTGGAAAGTCCGCATGGTCAACTGCGTGCCGGGTTCACCGATACTCTGCGCGGCGATGATTCCGACGGCCTCGCCCACCTTGACGAGTTCACTGTTAGCGAGGTTCAGACCATAACATTGCGCGCAAACACCACGCTCGGATTCACAGGTCAACACGGAGCGAATCTTCAATTGCTCCACACCGATCTTGGTGAGGTGCTCGGCTTTGTCCTCGTCGATCAGCTCGTTGATGGCGACAATCACGTCGCCTGAAACAGGATCACTGACTTTTTCACAACTCACGCGGCCATAGACACGTGTTTTCAGTTCCACGACTTCTTCGTCACCTTCGTAAATCGACTTCACGGTGATGCCATTCACGGTGCCACAATCGAGCTTGGTGATGATCACGTCCTGAGCGACGTCCACGAGTTTCCGCGTGAGGTAACCGGAGTCCGCCGTTTTCAACGCCGTATCCGCCAAGCCCTTCCGTGCTCCGTGAGTGGAAATGAAGTACTCTAACACAGAGAGACCTTCACGGAAGTTCGAGGTGATTGGGCGTTCGATGATCTCACCGGAAGGCTTAGCCATGAGTCCGCGCATCCCAGAGAGCTGCTTGATCTGTTGACGGTTACCACGAGCGCCGGAGTCGACCATCAAATAGAGAGGATTGGCTTCGAGTTTGCCGTCGTTGTGCTCGATCGTGCGATAGAGCGCAGTCTGGATCTGGTCACCGGCGTGAGTCCAGATATCGACGATCTTGTTATAACGCTCACCATCCGTGATGATGCCTTTCCGGTATTGTTTCTCCACATCATCGATCTGCTTATAAGCCTGATCGAGCTGGAGCTTCTTCTCTTCAGGAATCACCATGTCAGTGATTCCAATAGAGATGCCCGAGCGGGAAGCTTCACGGAAACCGAGAGCTTTCAAACGGTCTAACGTGGCCACCGTTTCTTCGTGACCGGCGACTTGGAATGTCCGCCAAATGATGTCGCTCAGTTGGCTTTTGCCCACGTTCTTGTTGAAGAAACCAAGATCATCCGGCCAGATCTCATTGAAGCGCACACGGCCAGGGGTGGTGAGAATGACAGACGCCTCTTTGTCTCCGTAAATGGTGTCGTTGCCTTTGTCAGGATTGGCCAGACGCACAAACTGATGAAGGGCGATCGATTGTTCCGCCACGGCGAATTCAACCTCCTCCGTGCTGGCGAAGAGAGGGAGCTTGGCAGCGTCTTCGCTTTGCGGGCCGGGGCATGGGTAACGTGACTGCGTGATGTAATAGCAGCCCAATGTGATGTCCTGTGAGGGCGTCGTAATCGGGCGGCCACTAGATGGCGAGAAGATGTTGTTAGGCGCCAGCATGAGCATGCGGGCCTCCATCTGTGCCTCAACGGAAAGCGGCACGTGCACAGCCATTTGGTCGCCATCGAAGTCGGCGTTGTACGCCGTGCACACTAACGGGTGCACTCGAATGGCGGAACCCTCAATCAAGACAGGTTCGAACGCTTGGATCGACAAACGGTGCAAGGTCGGCGCGCGGTTGAGCATCACCGGATGCCCGGCAGTAACTTCCTCCAGAATGTCCCAAACTTCCGGGGTCTTGCGCTCGATCATCTTCTTGGCGCTGCGCACGGTGTGGACGTAACCAAGCTCCTTGAGGCGGCGAATGATGAAGGGCTCAAAGAGAACGAGCGCCATTTTCTTAGGCAGACCGCATTGATGAAGCTTGAGTTCCGGACCGATCACGATCACGGAACGACCGGAGTAATCGACACGTTTCCCTAATAAGTTCTGACGGAAGCGACCGCTCTTGCCTTTCAGCATGTCGCTGAGTGATTTGAGAGGACGATTACCCGCACCGGTGACAGCACGGCCATGGCGGCCGTTGTCAAAGAGCGCGTCGACCGCTTCCTGAAGCATCCGCTTCTCGTTGCGGATGATGACGTCCGGCGTCTTCAATTGAAGAAGATTGCGAAGGCGGTTGTTGCGGTTGATGACGCGACGGTAAAGGTCGTTCAGATCAGACGTGGCAAACCGGCCACCTTCAAGCGGCACTAACGGACGCAAATCTGGAGGAATGACAGGGAGCACATCAAGGATCATCCACTCGGGACGCGAGTGCGATCCGGCAAAGCCCTGCGCGAGCTTGAGGCGCTTGGCGAGTTTCTTACGCACCTGCTTGGAACGCGTGGCTTCGATCGCTTCTTCTAACTCCACCACTAATTCGGCGAGATTGGCCTGTGAAAGCAGTTCTTTCACCGCTTCCGCACCCATGCCGGCGCGGAACGAATCGCCATACTCGTCTTCGGCTTCACGAAGCTCGGTCTCGGTGAGGAGCTGGCAACGTTCCAAAGGCGTGTTGCCCGGATCGATGACGATGTAATCCTCGTAGTAAATGACGCGCTCTAACATCCGCGCACTCATGTCTAACATGAGACCAATGCGGGAAGGCATGCATTTGTAGAACCAGATGTGCGTGACGGGAACAGCAAGTTCGATATGACCCATGCGTTCGCGCCGGACGCGAGACAAGGTCACCTCGACACCGCAACGGTCACAAATGACGCCCTTGTGTTTGATTCGCTTGAATTTGCCGCAAGCACATTCCCAGTCCCGCGTGGGTCCGAAGATCCGCTCACAGAAGAGACCGCCTTTCTCCGGCTTGAACGTCCGGTAGTTGATGGTCTCGGGATTCCGCACCTCGCCCATGCTCCAGCTACGGATGGTATCCGGGGCGGCGACGGTGATAGACACCTGGTCAAAGCCTTTCTCCTCTTCCTGGGTGCCGAAATAATCGTTCATGTTCGCTGCTACACTCATAATAATTGTCGTTTAGCGTGTGTGTGAGGGTTTGGTTAGGCGGAAAGGCTCTCGATGCCGGCGTCAAGTTCGGGCGTCTTGCCATTCCGTGGCCCGACGCGGACGTCGAGGCCGAGGCTTTGAAGTTCTTTGATCAACACGTTGAAGGACTCGGGTGTGCCGGCCTCCAAGTTGTTGTCTCCTTTTACGATGGCTTCGTAGATGCGCGTACGGCCTTGCACGTCATCCGATTTCACGGTGAGGAGTTCCTGCAGGGTGAAGGCGGCGCCGTAGGCTTCAAGCGCCCACACCTCCATCTCACCGAAGCGCTGGCCGCCATACTGCGCCTTGCCGCCCAGTGGCTGCTGCGTGACCAGCGAGTAAGGACCAACGGCGCGGGCATGAATCTTGTCCGCAACCAAGTGCCCTAACTTTAGCATATAAATGTAACCGACCACCACTTGCTGGTCGAAAGCACGACCGGTGCGCCCGTCATAGAGTGTCGATTTGCCATTGAGACCGATCCAGGAGTAACCCTCCTTGTCTTTGGCCTCTTGAAGATACTCCACAATCTTGGTTTCAGGAATACCATCGAAAACCGGCGTCGCGATTTTGATCCCTAACGCTCTTGCGGCGACGCCCAAGTGCGTTTCCAAGACCTGACCGACGTTCATTCGACTCGGCACCCCTAACGGATTCAAAATGATATCAACAGGTGAACCGTCGTCGAGAAACGGCATGTCTTCTTCAGGAACGACCGTGGCCACGACCCCTTTGTTTCCATGGCGGCCGGCCATCTTGTCGCCAACGCTAAGCTTGCGCTTGGCAGCGATGTAGACCTTGACTTGTTTGATAATGCCAGGATCAACCTCGTCACCACTCTCGATGCGGTCGAGCGAACTCTCACGCTCGTTCTCGATGTCCGTGAACTTCGACTCGAACGCCTTGGTGATCTCCATGATCTTGTTGCGGATCGGGCTGGGATCGATCTCGATGTGATCGTAAACCGCCGCCAACTTGCGCAGAAGCGTCTTCGTGATCTTGCGGTTGGCGGGAATGATGATCTCACCCGTCTGCTCGTTCACCACATCTAACGGAATCTTTTCTCCTAACAGAATGTCGGAAAGCTTTTCTGTCAGTTGTTCCGTGAGGTCTGATTTCTTCTTCTTATAATCTTCCTCGATCTGCTTGTACTGCTTCTTCACTTCTGCTGAAGAGAGTTTCTCTTTGTTCAGCTCCTTGCGGGAAGACACGCGCACATCCATGACGATGCCGGTGCAACCAGAGGGCACGCGCAAAGAAGTGTCCTTCACGTCGGCCGCCTTCTCACCGAAGATAGCCCGTAAGAGACGCTCTTCCGGAGCCAACTCCGTCTCACTCTTGGGGGTGATCTTGCCCACGAGGATGTCGCCGGGCTTCACTTCCGCGCCGACGCGGATGACGCCGTCGGGACCCAGATCGCTCAAGGCTTCTTCACCCACGTTGGGAATATCCCGCGTGATCTCTTCAGGACCCAACTTAGTATCGCGAGCGCCGATTTCGAATTCATCAATGTGGATCGAGGTGTAAATGTCATCCTTCACCACGCGCTCGGAGATCGCGATGGCGTCCTCAAAGTTGTAACCGTTCCAGGACATGAAGGCCACGAGCACATTGCGGCCGAGGGCGAGTTCGCCGTCCTCCGTGCAAGGCCCATCTGCTAACACATCGCCCTTTTTCACTTTATCACCGCGCTTCACCAAAGGTTTTTGATTGATGCAGGTGCCGGCATTCGACCGCATGAATTTGCGGAACGGGTAGACGTACAGTCCTTTGTTAGGATTGCTCTTGAGCTTCTCGGGACGCGAGAGGAACTCAAGATCGGAACAAGGCAATTTGCCGTCGGAGGAAACGATCACCCGCTCGGCTGTCGATGCGGCGACGACGCCGTCCGATTCGGAAACCACCACGGCACGTGAGTCCCGCGCAGCCTTGGCTTCCATACCGGTGCCAACCAACGGCGCATCCGACCGCAACAAGGGAACGCCTTGGCGTTGCATGTTCGAGCCCATCAAGGCGCGGTTCGCATCATCGTGCTCTAGGAAAGGAATCAGGCTCGCGGCCACCGAGACCAACTGCTTGGGCGAGACATCCATGTAAGCGGATTCTTTGGGATCCACCTCCATGAATTCCCCGCGATACCGCACCGTGATCTTGGAGTTCACGAAAGCACCCGTCCGCTTCAGCGGATTGTTGGCCTGGGCAATGCTGTAGTTCTCTTCTTGGTCGGCCGTGAGATAATCGATCTGGTCAATCACCTTGCCGTTCTCAATCTTGCGGTAGGGCGTCTCAATGAATCCAAACTCATTGATCCGCGCAAACGAACTCATGGAGTTAATGAGACCGATGTTAGGACCTTCCGGCGTTTCAATGGGACAGATACGACCATAGTGGGAGGGATGCACGTCCCGCACTTCAAATCCCGCGCGGTCGCGATTGAGGCCGCCTGGCCCTAACGCTGACAAACGGCGTTTGTGCGTGAGCTCGGATAAGGGATTCGTCTGGTCCATGAACTGGCTGAGCTGAGACCGGCCAAAGAAATCCCTAACAACAGCACTAAGCGCCTTCGGGTTGACGAGCTTCGCCGGCGACATGCCTTCGAGATTGACGTCGAAGAGCGTCATACGCTCTTTGACCAATCGCTCCGTCCGGGCAAGACCCAGACGGCATTGATTGGCTAACAATTCGCCCACGGCACGGACGCGGCGGCTCCCCAGGTGATCAATGTCGTCCAGCACGCCATTGCCCTGCTTGACCTGAAGCAGATACTTCATCGAGGCCAGGAAATCGACGGCCGTCATCACGCGCTCGTTGCTGTCCACATTGAGCCCGAGCTTCTGATTGAGCTTGTAACGGCCCACACGCGTCAGGTCGTATTTCTTGGGATCAAAGAAGAGTCGCTTGAGAAGGGCCCGCGCATTGGCAACGGTCGCCGGATCACCGGGACGCAAACGCTTGTAGATGTCCTTCAGCGCCTCTTCTTCGTTGCGGGCGGGATCCTTCTTGAGCGATTTGATAAGGATTTCGTCCTCGTTGGTATCGATCACTTTGATCGACTTGTGACCCAACGCTAACAATTGCCGAATGACGCCGATGGTGAGGGGCTCAAAAGCTTTGCCGACGATCACTTCACCATCGAGGATGTCCTCGAAGAGGACCTTGGAGCTCAAGGCCTCTTCATCCATCTCCTCCTTCATCTTAAGGGTCTCGATCTTGTAGAATTCCTTAACAATGTCCTCATTCGTGCTGTAGCCGATGGCGCGCAGGAAGGTGGTGGCGAGAAATTTCCGCCGGCGGCGGCGGCGATCGAGGTAGACGTAAAGCAGGTCGTTGGTATCGAACTGCACTTCCAGCCAGGAACCGCGATCGGGGATGATGCGGAAGGCGTGGAGTTCTTTCCCGTTGAGGTGAAACGAGCGCTCAAAACAAATACCTGGCGAACGATGCAACTGGCTCACCACCACGCGCTCAGCGCCGTTGATGACAAAGGTGCCGCGACTCGTCATGAGGGGCAGCTCACCCATGTAAACGCGCTCTTCTTTGGTACCGGTCTCGTCTTCCAACTGGAACCACACATAGAGCGGCGCACTGTAAGTCTCGCCGTCGCGCTGGGCTTCCAGCGAGGTCAGTTTCGGTTCGCCGACTTCGTATTTCTGGAAGTCGAGCGTGACCTTCTCGTCATAGCTCTTGATGGGAAAAACCTCCCGAAAGACGGCTTGCAAGCCGGTCTCCGTCCGCTTGGATGGAGGCAGGTCTTGCTGGAGAAACTGCACATAAGATTGCAGCTGAATCTCGATAAGGTTTGGAGTCTCAACGGGCTCCGCGATTTTTCCGAAATAGAGTCTCTCCGACATAATCTAATCAGTGATTGAGGTGAGTTGATTTAAAAAAAATAGGGAATGCGGGAAATGAGGGCGAATGGCAGCACAGAACGATTTAGACGGCAAAAGCCCGGTCAGCGGGTAAAGCTGCGGGCTCTAGCGGGTGGTAGGGGCGAGATTGATGGGGGAAAAATAGAGCGATAAAAGAATTAGCAAGAAAAGGTTGACAAGAAAGTGGTGGACAACCCTGAAAAATCGGCCCAGTCGCAGCCCGGCCTCTAAAAAGAAGCCGGTGCTGGACTGAAATCCGGGTGTTTGGAAGGGAAGAACTACTTGAGTTCCACCTTGGCGCCGGCGCCTTCGAGCTTCGTCTTGATCTCTTCGGCTTCTTCTTTGCTGACCCCTTCTTTGACGGGGGCCGGCGCTGATTCGACCAGCTTCTTGGCATCTGCCAAGCCGAGACCGCTCACGGCTCCGCGCACTTCCTTAATGACGTTGATCTTGTTGCCGCCAACGTCCGTCAGGATGACGTCAAACTCGGTCTTCTCTTCGGCTGGGGCCGCGTCGCCGCCGCCACCTCCGCCGCCTGGCGCAATCGCCACAGGAGCCGCTGCGCTCACACCGAGTTTTTCTTCCAATGCTTTCACGAGATCAGCCGCTTCGAGCAGCGTGATCCCACTGAGTTCTTCTACGAGTTTATCTATATCTGCCATGGTATTGGGTGGTATCGTCGCCCCTCAGAGCCCTGAGAGATTTCAGTCCCGCAGCCGCGGGCCCGACGAGGAACCGGTTTTAGGTTGGTTATCTGAGAGGCGAAACTTCTCCGCCTCTCAAAAGTCTTCTTGTCAGGTTAAATGATACTAGCCTTTGTCCACGTGAGCCTGCATCGCGCGGGCCACCTGCGCGCCGGGTTCGTTGAGCAAGCGTGCCAAATTCGTCGCAGGCGCTTGCAACAGTCCCAGCAACTGCGCCAAGAGCTGTTCCTTGGAAGGCAAGTCGGCCAATTGCGCGACCTCCTTGTCGGACATCAGCTTGCCGTCTAACACACCCATGCGAACCGTCGGGCGTTCAAACTCTTTGTGGAAGTTCTTCAGGATCTTGGCGGCACCGCAAACGTCCTCCTCACCCGTGACGATGGCCGTCTGGCCCGTCAAGCACTCTGCTAGGCCCTCGGGAAGCTCCGCATCTTTGATGATGCGTTTGATGTAGCTATTCTTGGTGACGTGGATGCGGGAATTCACGCCGTTGAGGCGGTTCCGCAATTCTTCGAACTGACTCACAGTGAGCCCACCGAAATCCGCCACCAACAGGAACGGCGAGCCGTTCACGCGCTCCAAGAGATCGTCAATAATGGTCTTTTTCTCTATTTGCATGGGAATCCTCCGTTCTGGGTTAGGTGGTTACGTAGAGGGAAGGCGCGAGGGAAATGCCCGGAGACATCGTCGCGGAGACCGTGGCCGTTTGAATGTAGCGCCCCTTGGCCGTAGCGGGCTTGGCTCGTTGAATGGCCTCGATCACGGCTAGAGCGTTTTCCGATAGCTGCGCTTCGTTGAAGCCCATCTTACCGATCGGCACCGCGATATTCCCATTGCGATCCAGTTTGAAATCGACCCGGCCGGCCTTCACCGCCGCCACCGCGGTCGCGGTATCGTCGGTCACGGTGCCGGTCTTGGGATTGGGCATCAATCCCCGCGGACCGAGCACCCGGCCTAACTTACGCACCTCGGCCATGGCATCCGGCGTGGCAATGGCCACATCGAAATCGGTGAATCCGCCTTGCACTTTCTTTAAAAGGTCGTCGTAGCCCACGTGCTCCGCTCCGGCTTTCTCAGCGGCGGTGGCGGCGTCGCCCTTGGCGAACACTAACACGCGCACTTCCTTACCGCTTCCGTGTGGGAGCGGACAGGTGCCACGGATCATCTGATCCGATTGCTTGGGATCCACGCCCATGCGGAAGGCGATGGTCACGGTTTGATCAAACTTCGGCGCTGGGAATTTCTTCAGCGTCTGCACGGCTTCTTCAAGCGGGTAGTCCTTTTCACAATCCACCAGCTCAGCCGCCTTCAGGTAGCGTTTACTTCGGTTCTTTGCCATGTTGGTTTGCAGTGCATGCGAGACGAGCATTCGCCTCTCCTGCGGTTGGTTTGGTTAGGCCGAAACGGTCGTTTCGGCGAAATCGTTAGAATTAGTCAGCGATTTCGATCCCCATCTGACGAGCCGTTCCCGCGATGACGCGCGAGGCTTGCTCTTCGTCGTTGGTATTGAGGTCGCCAATCTTCACCTTCACAATGTCCAGCAGTTGAGCTTTGGTGATGGTGGCCACTTTGTTCTTGTTAGGCGCATCCGATCCCTTGGCCAGATTGGCCGCTTTCTTGAGAAGGGCCGAAGCCGGGGGTGCCTTAGTGATGAAGGTGAAGCTCTTGTCTTTGTAGACGGAAATCACCACCGGCAACACGTCGCCGGCCTGTTTCTGCGTGGCCGCATTGAAGGCCTTGCAGAACTCCATGATGTTGACGCCGTTCTGGCCGAGAGCGGGGCCCACCGGAGGCGCCGGGTTGGCTTGCCCAGCCGGAATCTGCAACTTGATCGTGGAAACTATTTCTTTGGCCATTGGAAAGGTGCGTTCGTGTGGTTTGGGGGGCTAAGGGGCTACAACACTTTTTAGAAAAGGCAAGCGGCGTTTCGCTACGACGCGGAACTAGAAATCGTCGTGCCGTCTGTAGCGGAATTCGTGAGAATTCCGAGGCGTGGACTCCAGTGCGAGGAAGGAACTGTCACCAGTTCCTCTGCAGGTGTTGACCAATTCATCGTTCCTCGTTACGCCCGTTCTACCTGCCAATTTTCCAGTTCCACCAAGGTCTTGCGGCCGAAGATATCGACCGAAACCTGGATCTTGCCCTTCTCGTGATCGATCTCCTCCACGAGGCCGTTCTGACTTTCGAATGGGCCGTCTGCCACCTTTACTGTCTCGCCCACTTCGAAAGTGATCCGCGGCTTCTCTTCGTTCTCCCGCTCCTTGATCTGCGCCAACATGCTCTCCACTTCCTTGGGACGCATGGGCATCGGCCGGTTCTTGTTCCCCGCAAAGTTGATCACACCGGTCGTTTCCTTGATGAAATACCACGTGCGGTCGTTGAGGGCTCCGTTTTCCTCTAACAGATACATATTCACGATCACGTACCCAGGGAAGAACTTGCGCTTGGTCGAGGTCTTCTTGCCTTTCTTGACCTCCGAGACCATCTCCGTCGGCACTAACACCTCAAAAATGCAGTCGCCCATTTCTTCGGACGCGATGCGGCGATTGATGTTGTCTCGCACCTTCTGCTCCTGCCCGGAGAGAACGTGCACCACATACCATTGGTCATTGGGAGCGGGAATGGGCATGACGGCTTTGGGAAAGGGTGAGAGAGGATCGGACGAACAGCCTAACCGGGCGTCCCCGGCAAGAGCAATCCCATGAAGCCATTCATCACCACGCCGATGAAGGCGACGAATCCTGCTAACAGAAGCATGGCGATCACGACAACGATGGTGTGATCCACTAACTGCCGGTATTTCTTAAAACCCGTCTCTTTCGGGTCCCAAGGCCACGTGGCTTTCTGAAGCTCGACTTTCACTTCGCCGAGATACTTGTTGAGTTTTCCGATCATGACGGTGCTGGGATAGGCGTGGGATAGTAGGGAATCAACGATAAGTTGCGAGGAAGGATGCCCTTTCTACTAAAAGGCTGAAAACGGCAAATCAGAGAGCCGGACTGCCCGGCCCTCTGATTGCGAAAACCCGTGCGGCAGCCAAGCGCCGCACTCAAATTGGTTTAGTCGAGAATCTCGTTCACGACACCGGCACCTACCGTACGGCCACCCTCACGGATAGCGAAACGGATGCCTTTGTCCATGGCGATGGGCGTGATCAGTTCCACTTCCATCGTGACATTGTCACCAGGCATGACCATCTCCACATTTTCAGGAAGCTTGATCATTCCCGTCACATCCGTCGTGCGGAAGTAGAACTGGGGACGGTAATTGCTGAAAAACGGCGTGTGGCGGCCACCCTCATCCTTGGAGAGGACATAGACCTCAGACTTGAACTTCTTGTGAGGGGTGATGGAACCGGGCTTGGCGATCACTTGGCCACGCTCGATCTCTTCTTTCTTAATACCACGAAGCAAGAGACCCACGTTGTCGCCCGCGCGCCCTTCATCCAGAAGCTTACGGAACATCTCGATATCGGTAACGGTCGTCTTGGCCGTCTCTTTGATACCGACGATCTCGATCTCTTCCATCTTCTTGACGATGCCGCGCTCGATCCGGCCCGTGGCCACAGTGCCACGACCTTCAATGGAGAACACGTCCTCAACCGGCATGAGGAAGTCCTGATCGACGGGACGCTCAGGAATCGGAATGTAATCATCCACCGCCGCGATGAGATTGAGGATGGATTCACGATGCTTATCATCGCCTTCCAACGCTTTGAGGGCGCTGCCCTTCACAATGGGAATGTCATCCCCAGGAAATTCATACTGACTAAGCAGCTCACGAACTTCCATTTCGACAAGCTCTAACAACTCCTCATCGTCGACCTGGTCCGTCTTATTCAAGTAAACGACGATCGCCGGCACGCCGACCTGACGCGCCAAGAGGATGTGCTCACGCGTTTGCGGCATGGGACCGTCGGCAGCGCTGACCACGAGGATGGCGCCGTCCATCTGGGCAGCACCCGTGATCATGTTCTTCACGTAGTCCGCGTGACCCGGACAGTCGACGTGGGCGTAGTGACGATTCTCGCTCTCGTACTCAACGTGGGCCGTGGAAATGGTGATACCACGCTCCTTCTCTTCCGGCGCCGCATCGATCTCCGCGTAATCTTTCTTCTCCGCAAAGCCCTTGTCCGCAAGAGTCGTCGTAATCGCTGCCGTCAACGTGGTCTTGCCATGGTCGACGTGACCGATTGTGCCGACGTTCACGTGCGGCTTGTTTCTCTCGAATTGCTCTTTAGCCATTGTTTGCGTATGTCTTAATATGAGGCGCCTAAGGCGATGTGTCTGTGATGATTAATAACGATATTCAGGTTGCTCTGGAGCTCATGACGGGATTTGAACCCGTGACCTCTTCCTTACCAAGGAAGTGCTCTACCCCTGAGCTACATGAGCGTCATCATCGTTGAAGTGCCGAAGCGCTTCCGCGATGAAGGCTTCCTTTCAAGACGGAAAATTCACCCATCTACTCGTGCTTTACCCCGGCGGGAAACACGAACAAGTGGATGAACTCAACCGCCCGTCAGAAAGCGAGCGGAAGGCTAGCAGAGGCCATTTGGGTGTCAAACGAATATTTCTCGGGGAAATACAACCGGTTTCTGCCCCATTTTAGGCCGCATTTTCAGGGTTTTTAGGCCTTCCTCCTTGCAATGCGCCCGGCCTCCCCGACAGTGCCAAAGTCCCCCCTTTCGTCGTGGCTGTCGCAGGTCTCACCCACCCTGTTTTCAAAAGCGGCATGAGAGATTGATTGAATGTAAAACACTGATCGGCACGTAGTCATGGAGTATCAAAGCCACTCTGGTCAAAACCCACCCCTGTATACCGAGAAGGTCCTGTCGGACCGCAAGATCTTCTTCCTCGACCTCAAGGAGAACAATCGCGGGCGATTCGTCAAGATCACCGAAGATGTTCGCGGGCGCCGGGACACCATCATTCTCCCGATTGAGGCCATCGATGATTTCATGGAAGCCTTAGGCCGCGTCGCGCACGAGGCCAAGGAACTTGAGGACGAGTAGACACCCTATCAAAGGCCAAACGGGTCGGCTTCTTCTTGCGTTGTTGTTGGCGGACTCAGTCTCTTCACTGGAGGTGTGGTCGTGCGGTAGCTGCCCGTCATTTGTCGGTCTTCTCGACCCTCGCCGGCTTCAATGATGATGGCGGATTCCTCTAACAATCCCTTCTCTTCCACGTTGATCCCGTAACAACGGGTCTGACAAAGACCACAACCTACGCATTTGTCAGGGAGAACAACGGGCGCGAGGTATCCGGTGCCTTCAATTGGATTTCCGGCGTCGTCGACCTCGGTGTGAACTTGGGTGAACTCAATCGCGTCATAGCCGGCGGCCACACATTCATCCACACAGAGCTGGCAAGCTTCGCGATCGGCAAACGGAAGGCAGGTTTCTTCGTTGACGATCGCTAGGCCCATACGGGCGTGACGTTTCTCTTCCAATGGTAGTGCGCGAATGGCACCTGTCGGACAGACCTGACCACAAGCATTGCAGCTCGGATCGCATCCCGCCCAATCCGCTTTCATCGCAGGCGTCCAAAGGCCTTCCAACCCTTGCTCAAAACCTAGAGGTTGCAGAACGTTGTTAGGACACGCTTTGAAACATTCGCCACAGCGGATGCACATTTGTAAGAACTCTTGCTCCGGCACACTGCCGGGCGGACGCACCGGCCGATAGGCGTTGGGATCGATCAATTTGGCGCCGAAGGATTTGGTAGACCAGGCGGCCAAACCGCCGCCAGCCACCGCAGCAGCCGTCCCCACGCCCCACGAAACGAAGCCTCGGCGCCCTAACACCGTCTCACCAGTCGGGGAATCATTCACCGGTTTCAAATCCGTCTTGTTCCATCGCTCGACGAACTTGATGGCGTGTGTCGGGCACACGCCGCCGCAGGTTTGGCAGAGCGTGCAATCAGCGGTGCGCGTGGTGAAATCCGGTTTGATGGCATCGAAGGGGCAGACGGTCACGCACTTGTTGCAATGAATGCAGGTGGACTCGACTTTGCGTTCGCTCGCGCGAAAGAAATTGCCTAACGAGAAAAGAGCGCCACTTGGGCACACATAACGGCACCAGAATCGCGGCTTGAGCAGGCCCAAGAAAAGGACGCCGAGAAAGAGACCGATGGAGAGGAAATGTCCGGCATTCATGGCCGGCACGAGGTGCCAACCGCGGAGTAAACCGCTTTGCAGCGGTTCACCCAAGAAGAGCACCCCACGTGTGATCACGGGTATAGCGGCGACAAATCCGGAAATCAGGACGCCGCCTAACGCCGCGACGAGCGTGGCTAACAAGACGAAATACTTCACGTGCACCCACCAACCATTGGCCGGCACCCGGAACCGCTTGACACGTTTGGAAACCGCCCAATCAAAGAGATCAATCAAGGTGCCTAACGGACAAAGGTAGCCACAGAACCCACGCGGAATGAGCACGCAGACGAGAAGAATGACGCCGGCACACACTAACGACCACACCCAACTGCGCGCCGCCAGGGCCGTGGATAGACTGACTAACGGATCGATCACGAGAAAGAAATCGGCAGGGATCGCCTCCCGTTTGGCCAAGTGATCCGTGTAGTGTGAGGGCCATTGACCGATTGGCTTTTCTGCCAGGGTCCATTGCCCAGAGGCGATGAGGAAGGGCTCCACAGATTCCGGGCGAATGGTAACGGATCCTGCGCCTAACGTTTCCACCTGACCCTTGGCGATCGTTTCGTCCTGGACCATGTACAAGGCCATTGATGGCGAAATCCAAGAAGGCACCTGCCCGGCGGCAAAGGTCACGTGTCCGGATTGCTGATCCATTTGGTCAAAATGCCAGCCCTCCGAATAGGCGCCGGGCGCCTCAGGCCGGGCGCCGTAGGGCCAACAGACGTAGAAGAAAAGCGCTAGGAAGAGTAGGAAACACCCCGCCTGAACGAGGCGTCGCCAAGGCGCGGCGAGGACGGAAGGCCCCAGCTTGCGAAACCAGCGTCGCAGACGCCCATCGCGACCCGTGGCCGCATCAAAGAAGAAGGACTTGGGCAGAACGCGCTTGGCCAGCCTAACGAAAACCGCGGGAGGACGCTTTCGTTGGAAGCGCTTGTTGGCAAACGGGAGATAATGATCCCATCGCCACACATGCCCTTGGTCTCGCCGATTCAGAAGCGCGGCAAGAACGCCGACGGCTAACAAACAACCTAAGACGATGCCCAGCATCATGGCTGCGCTTCGGCGAGCGCTTTGGCCGCAGCGTTGATGATCGCGGCCGAGGTAATGGTGGCGCGGCTCGTGGTATCGATGTCTTTGAGATTCTGTTTGGCCACGATCTGTTCCGTGGTATCGCGCAAGGCCGAGTAGAACTGCTTTTCTTTGTGCTGGGTCACCTCGACCTTGGTGATGCGTCCGGCGTCCACACTAACGGCCACTTCAACCGGGCCTTCATAACCCAAACTCTCTGCGGTGTGGGTCCCGTTAGGCACTTTTTTCAGGTCGAGAAGCTCGAATTGTTTGATATTGTCGATGCTGGCCTGCGCACGCCCGCGATGACGTTCGTCATAGCTCTCATTCTGCATCTTGGGCAGATCGATCACTTTTTGATAATAGGCTAGCGCTTTCTTAAAATCACCCGCTTTGCGCGCCACATCCGCAGCGATGAGGAAGGCCTCATGCGGCTCTTTCACCCGGCCGGTGTAGCTATCGGCGAGGCGCAGAGCCTCTCTAGTCTCCCCCATATCGCCTAACAATTTGATTTTACCCAAGCGCAACACGCGGGAACCCAACATGTCCTTAGCCATCTTCTGATTACCCATGCGCCAATAACATTCCGCCAAGCCCACACTGTTCTCATCGCCCGATTTCACGCCGGCCTTCTCCCACCAATAAGCTGCCCGCGGATAATCCTGAAAGAAACGGAAATACATGCCGCCGATCGATTTCTGAACACGTTCTTCAAAATCGCCTTTCTTCGACTGCGTCTCTAGCAGATGCTTCATCAATTTCACGCCGCCTTGCCAACGGCTTTCGTTCGGATTGATGCGATCCCAAATATATTGCCCCATGTTCTTGCGGTTATTCCACGGCTTGGGCGCAGGCATGGGCCAACTCAGGTCCAAGGTATCCGGAAAATCCAAGGGCGTCTCCGCCATCCAATCGGGATCCGTAGCGCCGATCTTGGCGATCAATTCTTTCACTTCCGCATTGGAGCGTTTCTTGTTAGGATCCGCCACAAACGGCTTTTCCGCTGCGGGCATGGGTGTCACTTCATAACGCTTTCCCTTCCAGGTCACGGCGTGAATCTTGGCGTAAGGATAACGTTGCTTGGAGGTCTTCCCAGCGATGGTGGCCTCGAACTCCACTTCGCGTGTCTTCTTATGAATCTCGACCACAGTGCCGGTGAGTTTCGTGCCATTGAGAAACTCCATCACATCTTCGCCACTTGCGACGGACAAAAAAACGAACAAACAGAGGATCACTCTCATGACACTAGGGCTACACAGCTTCAATGATAGGAAAACCGTTGCTTGCGAAACGACGGCCATCGGCCTTGCGCACCATCAAGGCATCGGCACCCGGCGTTTTCTCGATCAAGGCCATGCCCCTCTCCAATCCTAGTACAAAGGCGGCCGTGGAAAGTGCATCCGCCTCCATCGAGGTGGCCGCGGCCACGGAAACGGAACTCAGTTCCTTCGGCGATCGGCCGGTATTGGGATCGATGAGGTGGTGTTCGGAAAAATCATTCGTTAGGGTGGTGGCGTAATCACCAGAGGTCGCCAAGCAGCGATTGGCCAGACCGGCCACTGCCAGAAAAGCGTCAGGATCACGCGGGTGCTGAATACCGGTTCGCCAGAAAGCTTCGCCATCGCGATGCCCCAGGGCATGATGTTCGCCCGTATCGATCAAGGCATGTTGAACGCCAAAGCGGCTTAGGATTTCCGACACGCGGTCCGCGGCGAATCCCTGGGCGATTCCGTTCAACGTCGCCTGCATGCCCGGTCGCTTGAAAGCGATCCGCGAAGAGGATAGCTCCACCTGCCGCCAATCGACTCTATCAAGTTCCGTAAGATCCTTTCCCAACGTCCTCGCCTGCCAAAGCGGCTGCACCGTGATGTCAAAGGCGCCGTTACTTAGACGGGAGAGTTTCTGTGCGTAGGTGAAGACACGAACCAAATCCGGATGTGGCCCCATCATGTGCCCTCTTTTGTTCAACCGGCAAAGTTGACTATGCGGCCGGTAGAGGCTCATCACCTCTTCGACCGCATCGATCCCGTCAAAAGCCGCCTCGAGCGCCTCATGAGCAATCGCCGCATGATCATGCCAAATCGTCAGATGGACCTTGCTGCCCAAAGCGTGCGATTGGCGCACATAGCGTCGGAACGAACGTCCCTGCCGTTTCCAAACACCTGCGGCCGCCGCACCGCCACCCATGGCCAACCAGAAAAAGTGACGCCTTGAGGATCGCATAGGGGGCAGGATAAGGCCGCAAGATCCCGCTTGGCAAGGAACTTGCCTACTCCATTTGGTTAGGCTCACAAATTCTTTCCATGCGCAGAATTTACATTGGCTCTAGTTTGGTTAGCGCATTTTTTCCGTTAGGAAGTGGCTAATACAACGCAACACGTATCTAGTGAGGCCATGAAGACTTTCCGTTTCGTTGCCGTCACCGCCATACTCCTTCAACTAGCCGTTTTCGCTCAAGCTCAAGAACCGACTTTGGGTGAACGCGCCTCGGATGTTGTGGATGCCGCACGTGAACGGGCGGGAGAAGTAGGCGCTGCCGTCGGTGATAAAGCCAAGGAATTGACCACCGCTGCAGGTGATAAAGCCGAAGAGCTGACGGAAGCAGCCAAAGCCAAGGCCGAAGAATTCGAACAAAGCGAGCGCGCCAAGAAAGCCTCCGCCGCCGTCTTAGAATGGGTACAATCCGCAGAACAACTCTACCGGCCGTGGATCAATTGGTGTCTCATCGCCGTCGGCATCGGCCTCTTTATAAGTCATGCCGGGCAACTCATTCTGGGCAAACTCTGGGCTCTGGTTCGCGGCAAAGGTTTCAATTTCTTCGAGTGCGTCAATGATTTCCTCGTGGCCGCCTTTGCCGGACTGTCATTGCCGGTGGTGCTGCTCATTCCCACGGGTCACGGCGCCTTCATCTCAAGCCCTATCATGGTCCTAAGCGCGGCCGCGGTGGGCATGATTCTCGGTGTGATCCTTTACACTCATGGCATGAAGCAGGAGATGCTGGCCGCCCAAGAAGAGATCGACCGCGAACGAGCTGAAGGCTAAGGGTGACCCTAACAACAAGAGAGCGCCTTGTGGATCACCCTAATCGATCCATGGGCGCGCTTGTTTGATAACCAATTGCCCGTATTGATCGAATTTAAATTCGATCTCCATCCCAAAGTCCTGATCACCTGCATAGAGCGCCCGAAAGTGATTTTGAATCAACCGCATGCGGCCGGCCAGATCGAAGATCCGCGCCTCTGATAAGATCGGCTGATCATCGATGCGGCGATTGGATTTGCGCACATATTGGATTTCGTACTCGTAATTGCCCTCCTCAGGATCGGCCAACAGTAGAGAAACCAAGAATTCTTCAGGAATCGCGTCCGCAGTCGGGTTGGTCACCAAATCCTCACCAGGCTGCACATTGACATAATAACCAATCCAATTGGGATCGATGATATTCTTGGTCACAGCCACGCCATTGGCTTCTTCATCTTTATAGTTCGGATGTATGATCACGCCCATGGCTGCGTGAAAATGGCTGATGCGGTAAAATGACCTTTCTTCAAACGCGCGGTAATTCCACATACTCGCCCACACTTGTTTGATCGATTTTTCTAGGGAACCCTCATGCGGATGATGCGTGAAGGAGTTGTACAAGCCGGCACCATTAAAGTCCGGCAAATCCTCATTATTCGTGCTCGAACGGCAGCGGAGAGAGGTGCCCGAGTCAAATCGGCTTTGGAGATCTGAAAACGCTTCACTCATCCATTCAGGACATTCGAGTTTCTCAATACGTTCGCGAAACTTGCCCAACTCAAATTCCCTCAGATCAGGATCGTTTTCGAAGTTCCGGATCGCCAGCATGCGCACAAGGTAATCGTAGAGTCCATGATGACGCATGAATTGATCATAATAATAAAACGGCACGGCGTATCCCGCCGGTGTCATTTCATTTGGTAAAATGCGGCGTAATTCACTGAGATTAGCGGCTTTGGCGCCCACACTCGTGCTCTGTTCAAAAGGGAAATAACCAAGACGCAAGATCTCTTCAACAGACGTATCACGAAGCGGTATTTGGGTTTCTTTCGGTCGAATACTCTCAAGATAGGCATCGACTTGGGAGGCCTCGGCAGGGCGTATCAAATAACCGTCTGCCGTCACTTCGAAAAGCACATATTCTCCGAGCATCTCCTGAATCTCTGGAACACTCGACGCGTCTTTGATATAGGCGTTGGGCGTGTTATTCTGTTTAGCCTTGAGATTAATGTGGGAAAGAGGTGTTTGCGGGATCTCCGTGATGATGCCGCCCACATGGGTGAGATCGTTTGGAATATTGCGAAAAATGACAATATCACGGGGCGTGAAGGCCTGGACTGCCGCCGATGCTAAAACGAGCCTACCAAAGGTGACGCCTGGATTGAGAGCAGCGAAAGTTTGACTACCAAAGATCTCCTCCGTGCTGATCGATCGAATAAACGAGCGGTCATATTGCGCTTTGGCTTCATTGAAGATCGCCCGTTGTGTTTCGCCCGATGGGTGATAGGCAAGATTCCCATCAATAAAAGGCATGCTTGCGGAAATGAGTTCATATGCCATTTCCACGTAGCTGAACGCCACCGGATCAGTGGGCCAGAATTCCATGGTATAAATCCCCGTCACACCTGAAGGATCCACATAAGAATCATGGGCTAACAAACTCCCCGCGAGATTCTTGCGCCGTGTGTTGGTGAAATAGGTCTCACTATTAAAAGTCGCCAAGGTGACGTCGCGCCGTTCCAAACCGAAGAAATAAAAATAATAATGAAATTCGTGGCGCTGGGTGTTGATAAAATGCAATTTGGGATGGTCGGTATCCACATCGGTAATGAGGAATTTTAATTCCCTGACTCGGGCGGCGCCGGGAACATTATCCCGCCGGGCGAGGCGTTCGAATTGTTCGCGAGACGGGATCGCGACCGTGCCATGCGGCATGCTGACCGCCGCGGGATTCAATGGGTTGTGGAGGTCCGGTTCCGCGAGTTCCTCAGCATCCGTCAGTCCGTCACCATCCGTATCCAGGCTTTCTTCGATGGGAATTGACTGCACCCGATAAAATCCCGCCCGTTTCATGGGAACGGATTCTGTCATGGTGCGCGTTTCATTTCCCGTACCCAAGACCATGCGCACCGGCCGCGACAGCGTCTCCAAATCGGCACCTCGATAAAGAATATGATAGTGCCCCTCACGCGATTCGTAGGCGACTGGGAACGTCTTTCCAGGTGGTTGGGAAGATGGGGTCACTTCCGTCACAGCCCCCGCCATTGCGACTCCGAGAAGCCAAAGAAGGAACACTTGGGAAGGGCGCATGACGTTGGGGGAAAATGAAATTTACCGGATCGGGGGGAGCAAGTCAAAGTGATGGGCCTTGGCTACCTTCGAGTTTGTCGCAGAAGTCGTGAGACTTCTTGGTCGAGGCGCCACGCCCGGAACTTTCACAAGTTCCGCTACGAGCTGACTCATCCATCTGGGGTTGAACGGATGATTCGCCTCATCTGGTCGCCAATCTGGGAGAAATGGCGACCACCACTACGACGCTTGTGAGGCCGCCGCTCTTCCCAGAAAAGGAAGCCTTGACGTGCCCACCGCGGCCGCACCAAAGACATGCGGCTGGAGTTTTATCAAGATCCCTTAAATGAGTGCCCCCGTTTTAGACTTAACCTCCCTCATCCGCACGGCGGCAGAGCAGGCAGGCTGCCCTGAGAATGGTGCCCTGGAGGAGCATTTGGCGGATGCGCAGCTCCGCGGGGATTCCCCGATTGAATCTCTCTGCGAAAAGGAACTCTTGGGGGACGAAGAGGTGTTTTTCCAAGAGCTGGCTGCCGCCTTGGCCATGGATTTTCATCCCGAGACGGCGATGGATTTGCGGGAGCCTCTGCATCAGGTGTTTCCCGCTAAGCTGGCCCTTCAATACCGCGTGTTGCCTCATCGGGTCTTGGACGATCAGGTGGCGCTCATGACCTACGATCCCTTTGACCTTGAGGCGAAACAAGCCGTCGCTCAGGAAACGCCCGCTTCCGTGACGTGGGTGGTGTCGTCGAGGAAACAGATTCTCGAAGGGCTGCGGCGCGGCTATGGCATCGCGGCGGGGAATTTCGACCAGCTCATTGAAAACCGGGATCTCGATGAAGCTGAGGACGTCCTCGCGCAAGAGGTCAATGTCCTCAGTGACGAGGAAGATGAAGAGGCCACGGTGAACACCTTCGTGAATCAGATTTTTCGCGAAGCGTTGTTAGAGCGTGCGACTGACATTCACATTGAGCCCCTCGAGCGCAACCTGCGCATCCGTTACCGCGTGGATGGCGCGCTGCAAGAAGTCCCGGTGCCGCCCAATGTCCGCGTCCTCCAAGCGTCGCTCATTTCCCGGCTGAAGATCATGGCCAATCTCGACATCGCCGAACGTCGTCTGCCGCAAGATGGCCGCATCAATCTTGAGCTCGATGGCAAACGCATCGATGTGAGGGTGGCGACCATTCCTTCGGCCAATGGCGAAAGCGTCAGTCTGCGGTTGCTGAGCCGCGAATCCTATGATTTTGACACGCTTGGATTGGATGAGCCGACGCAGAACGCGATCCGCGAACTCTTGGCGCTTCCTAACGGAATCATCCTCGTCACCGGTCCAACCGGCAGCGGGAAGTCCACCACCTTGTATGCGTTTCTCCGCGTGCTCAACACCAAGGAGACCCGCATCGTCACCATTGAGGATCCGGTGGAGAATAAGTTAGACGGTGTGATCCAGATCGCGGTGAAACCGGAGATCAATCTCACTTTCGCTTCGGGGTTGCGCAGTATCCTTCGCGGCGATCCCAATGTGATCATGGTAGGAGAAATGCGTGATCTGGAAACGACCGAGACCGCCATTCGGGGGGCGTTGACGGGGCACCTCGTCTTTAGCACCTTACACACCAACGATGCCATTGGCGGAATCTCGCGTTTGTTAGACATGGGCATCGAACCATTCCTCATCGCCTCCTCCGTTCGCGCATTCCTAGCACAACGCCTGGTCCGCACCCTCTGTGATCATTGTGCCCAGCCCGCACGTGACGACTACACCACGCAGTATCTGGAGAACATCGGTTTCCCCGCTGCCAAACGGGACGGATTGCGTAAGGCCGTGGGATGTCGCGAATGCCGCAACACGGGTTATCGCGGCCGCATGGCACTTCTTGAGATTTGCGCCATCACCCAGCAAATGCAGGAGTTGATTTCTGATCGCGCCCCTAGCAATGAACTCAAGGCCGAGGCCATGAAAGCCGGCATGGTCCCTTTGCGAGACTATGGTTGGGAAAAAGCGTCGCAGGGCCTCACTACCATCGAAGAGGTGCTCACCGTCACGGCGACGGAAGGCGGCAGCAAGAAACGCTAGCATCGTCACGCCATGGCCAGCTTCTCTTACATTGCGCTCGATTCTGCCGGCAAGACCGTGAAGGGAAGGCTCGATGTCGGTTCGCGAGGCGAGGCTTACCGTTCGCTTGAGAAACGGCATCTCACCCCGGTCCAAGTCCGCGCCGGCGACGAGACCCTAACGAGTCCTGCGAAAGCTCGGTCGCGCGGGACGATTCATTTGGGACGTGGCGCCTTGATTCAGTTTACGGAGGAATTGGCGGATCTGCTAGACGCAGGCGTGCAATTGCAGCAGGCGCTGAGTATCATGGCGGAACGCCAGCAACATGTTGGCGTGAAGAAAGTCAGCGCCCGCCTGCGGGAATTGCTGCGCGATGGCGAAACCTTCTCTCAAGCCCTTGCGGATGCTTCTCCAAGCTTTGACGATCTCTACTGCAACTTGGTCGCGGCAGGCGAAGCCAGCGGCTCCCTAACCAAGATCCTCAAACGCTTGGCGTCGAGCCTAACCATTTTGAGCGAACTGCAGAAGCGCGTGATTCAGGCCATGATCTATCCAGCGTTTCTCATTCTTGCTTGCGTGGGCTTGATCATTGTGTTCATGACCGTGCTCATGCCGCAATTAACGGCGTTGTTAGAATCGACCAATCAGAAGCTGCCCGCAGCGACCCAAGCGCTCGTCGATCTCAGCCAAGGTTTTGTCAACCATTGGTGGCGAATCGGCCTTGGCCTCGCCGGAGCGATCGTGCTTTGGATGGGGATCCTTTGCATTCCGGCGGGCCGCTATTGGTGGGACTTTCTTAAAATGAAATTCCCGTTCTTCGGGCCCGTCTTTGCCACCCGGTATTTCGCCACGCTTTGTCAAGGGCTGGCGAACTTGGTGAAGAACGGCGTGCCGCTCCTTTCCGCGCTCAAGTTGATGAAGCGGGCGACGACCAATCGCTACTATCGCCAACGTCTCCGTGCCGTCACGCGTTTGGTCGAGGATGGCGAAGCCTTTTCCACCGCCCTGCAAAAGACGAAAGGATTTCCCATGCTCCTCGTCGATCTCACCGCCGTCGGCGAGCAGACGGGCGACTTAGGTCGTTCGTTAGAAAAAGCGGCCATCCGCTATGACAAAGAATTGAATAGCAAGATCACGCGGCTTACCTCTATGATCACGCCGGTCATCATCGTCATCATGGCTGTTCTTGTCACGCTGGTCGCTTACTCCATCGTTTCCGCCATTTTCAAATCGGTGAATGGCATCCGTTCCTCTAGTTAGTCTTTACTCACACCACCTATGAAAAAACCCACCCAACAAACACCCAACGCCGGCTTCACTCTGGTCGAACTCGTTCTCGTCATCACCATCATCTCCATCCTCGTGGGTGGCGGTATCTATTACATGATGGGCAACGTGGACGTGGCGAAGGAAGTGAAGGCAGAAACAGACATCAAAGCACTCACGGCTCAGATCGGCGTCTATGAATCCCGCAACTTGGTGCCGCCAACCACCGAGCAAGGGTTGAAAGCACTCGTCGAGCGTCCCACTTCGGAGCCTGTTCCCGAAAAATGGACGCAGCTCATGGAAGTCGTCCCCAAAGATCCTTGGAAAAAACCCTATCAATATAAAAGCCCTGCGGAACGCAGCAAACGTAAGTTTGATCTCTTCTCGCTGGGACCCGATGGTGTGGAGAGCGAGGATGACATTGGCAATTGGACCACGGCGGCGGTTTCGGATGATAGTTAGGCCTGCTGAACGATGAGATCACGCGGGTTCACCCTCGTCGAGATGGTGGTCGCCTTGACCATCATGGCGATTCTGCTTTCGTTAGCCTTTCCGGCCATGAAAGCTCTGCGTGAGGCTGAGGAACCGGCCCACCTCACTTCCTTCATGAACCTCACGCGGTCTTTGCGAGCCCGCGCCATGAGCGAGAACCGTCCCTACCAGATCGTCTTTGATCAACAAACGATTTATGGATTGCGCTATTTCTATCCTTACAAGGAAGAAACCACCTTTGCCGAGTTCCTGGCCAAACTTGAAGAGGAACGCGTGAAGCGGAAAGAGGAGATCGCTCGCATGGAAGTCGAGCGCCTGCAGCTCGCGTTGGAACAAGACCCGAACAACCCGCCGCCACCTCCCCCTAACATCGATGACGAGTATTTCGTTAGAAAGGTGACCCTTCCCAAGGACATGCGGGTTGAAGTTCGCCCATGGGGTGAGGTGCTTTGGAAGCCCTTGGACGGTACGGCGATTCATCGTTGGGTCTTTCAACCTTCTGGCCTATGCGATCCCATGCTCATTCGCTTCGGGAGCGAAGGAAGGTGGCATGAACTCGGCTTCGAGGTGCTGACCGGCGACTTGGGCACCCAGCGTTTTTACGCCCAATGAAGCCTCCTACCATTGATTTAGAGAGTGCGGCCCTCGTAGCGGTGACTTTTAGTCGCCGCCGAAACCATCTCGACATTCGGCGGCGACAAAAAGTCACCGCCACCGGAGAACGGCCTCCCTCAAGGCGAACAGAGTCAGGATTCATTCTGTTCGAGGTAATGATCGCCATCACCGTGTTCGCCATTGTCGCCATGAGTTTGGCTACGGCGATGAATACCACGATCCAGTCGTCCAACTACCTCAACCGCCAAGCCAGCATTCGTCATGGCATGACCTCCATTCTCAACGAGGCGTTGCGCCAGCCCAAGCTCAAGGAGATGACGCTCCATCGCGAAGATAAAGTGTTAGGGGTAAATTACCGCACGGAAACGAAAGAGATGCGTTTCGTCAATGTGGCAGGCGACAGTGTGAAGGGACTCTACACGCTTCGTGCCGTCGCGGCCTACACCGAGGACGGGGAGGAGCGCCAAGAAACCGCTGAAGTGTATGTGCGGCGCTAACATGCATCGAACGCCCCGCGGTTTCACGCTCTTGGAAGTCGCGCTCGGTGTGTCGATTCTCGCGATCTTAGCCGGAACGATGTTCACCATCGTGCAGACCTCGATGCAAGCGACGAGCGATATCGAGGTGGTGCAACGTGAGAATCGCCGGATGGAACGATTCGTCTCCTTGTTCAAGCAGCTCTTTCGTGCTTTTCCCTCTAACGCCAATGTCAGTCTGAGGATTGTGGAGCGCAATCCCCTAACACAAGAACTGGTCCTCACCGGTGCACCAGAAGCTTTCGTCTGGGGTGATGAACCGGTTTCTAACGAACCTCTCACCATTGCCATCCGGCGTTACCCCGAGGCGCTCGTTACCGAGGACTCGCCGGAGTATTTTATCGGCCTTTCCCGGCCCGACTTCTTTCGCCCCGATCCGGAGGAAGGCCGGAGTGAAATCCTCTCCAGCGGGACGCTCACCTATCCTCTTGGCCCTCGCAATTTGCCCATCATCGCCGATGACAAAGGACGCTATTGGTTACCCATCCTGCCCGCCGTGCGTTCCATGACATGGAAATTCTATCAAATGGACAAGAAACGTTGGATCGAAGAGTCTGGACCCGCAAGGCCGCCCCTGATCGAATTGACGATCCAACCTTTCGAAAGCAACGCGCCCATTCGCAACGTCTTTGCCATCCGCTAGCACTCATGCGCTTCGCCCCATCCACCTCCCAACGCGCTTCCGCCATGCTCATGGTGCTTTGGGGCATGATGCTCATGGCCATGGCTGTTGGCGGACTCATCACCTACATGCGGGGGAGTCTGCTCGAAGATATCGATGCAGCCAAGGCCTTCGAGGCGCGTTTGTTAGCCCAATCCGGCATTGTGCTCGGTCAGCATCCCGACATCAAAAAGAATGATCCGCTTCTCAAGCAGCAGGTCACGGCGCTCAAACGTTATGAGGTGAAAGTGTCCACACTCGGCGCGCGCATCGCGATCAATCAGATCGCCACCAACCCTAACATTCGTGACTATTGCCACAAGCTTTTCATCCTCTGGGGCCTCGATCCTGAGAAAGCCGGCATTCTAACGGATTCGCTCATTGACTGGGTCGATGCTGATGGTGAACTCCAGCCTCTGGGTGCTGAGGAGGCCCATTACACTTTGCGCGGAGCCCCACACTTTCCCAGGAATCACGGCTTCCGCCATTTGGATGAGATGCTCTTCGTTCGCGGAATGCATGAACTGGCGCGGCGCAAGTCGAATTGGAAAGACTACTTCACTCTCCATGGCGATGGCCTCATCGACGTGAACGAGGCCTCGGCGGAGCTCCTGGAAGTCGTGTGCGATGTCACACGGGCGCAATCGGACCTGCTCGTCCTCCAACGTCGCGGTCCCGATACGATTGAGAACACGGAAGATGACGAACCCTACACCGAGTTCTCCGCCGTTCAGGAAGCGCTGGGGCTGTCGCGCTGGGACTTTGCGGAGGTCCTCCCGCGTTTGACGTTGAATCATCCCATTCGCCGCATAGAGAGCATTGGTCATGCGGGCGACGCGGCCGTTCGTCTCATTGCCACCATGGGTCCGGGCATCCATCTCATCGAGGAACAGCAGGCCAGCCCATCCGGGAGCCTCGTCGCCGAGCTCAGCCGCGACGAAGGGGCGCCATAACGGTTAAACCGAGGTCTTTTTCTGATGATCAGCCGCAACCCCGTTCTCTTACCGACTGCCCAACTTGATTGGGAGTTGTGGGGAAACACACGCTTGCGACGCGTCGACGATCCGGCGGCTTTAAACGGGCAACCCTTACACTTTGCCTTGCCGCTCGATTACTGCCGCAGCTTCCCGCTTCGCCTCCCTAGCAAAGATCGTAAACTTTTTCGCGATTTGATTTACTCGCAATTGGAGAAACGGCATCTCGTTTCACCCACTAGCAATGCGCGGTATGACTTCGAGCCGATCGAGCGAATGGGTGATGGCACCTTGGTGAGGGTAGACTTGGTCCATCGTGATTTGCCGCAGACGTGGGAAGACAAGAAGGCGCTCAGTTACGCTGCGTCGCTCAGATATTTTAATCTGCCGGAAGGCAAGGCGGTGATCTTGAAAGAGCGTGAGCGGCTTGTCCTCGCCGTTGGACGCGCCGGTAAGCTTCTTTATAGCACGATTCTCAATCAGACGGGCAAACTCGATGCCGGCGTGGCGCCCGAGGTTCAAGCCGCCATGATCTCCATGCACTCTCGCGGCTTCCTCAAAGAGCCTATCAAAGGTGTCGAACTCTGGGGAGACTTCCAACCGGCGGAGGTCAAAGCGCTCCAGGACACGTTGAGCATTCCCGTGACGGTGTCGCCTCACCCTGAACCTGAGGGTGTCAGGCGTCCTCCCAACGGCGCACTCCTGCCGCCCTCAGTCGATCAGGGCGTGAAGAAGCGGCGGAAACTGATTTACGTCTTGTTAGGCGCGGCCGTCCTTGCCGTAGGTTACCTTGCCGTGCTCAAGCAGTTTCGTGATCGGCTTACAGACTTACAAGCTCAGATTGAAGCTCAACAGAATGACCTGGGTGAGAACACGGCGAATTCCGCGGTGTTCGCGGATTCTCAAACACGTTGGCAAGCTCTAGCAAATGTCATCGAACCAAGACGTTACCCCGTCGTCCAACTAAATACCATCGCCCAAGTCATGCCGCCGGATGGCGTCATCCTCACAGAATTTCAGACAAAGATTTCTGAAGTCCGCATTACAGGAAAAGCGAACAGCGCCAAAGCGGTCTTCGATTTCATGGAGAATCTCAATCAGAACCCGGAACTCAGCGCGATTTACAAGTGGAGCCGGAAGAAAGAACCGAGCCTCGACGACGACGGCACGGCGCACTTTGAATTCATCGGAAAACCCAAGTAACGATGCGCGCCCTAACACGTTCAGAGATGGTTTTGATAGGATTGTGTTTCCTATCGGTCTTCTTCGTCGGCCATCTTATCGCCTTCAAGAACTACCAAACGGAAGTCAAGAAAAGGGAGAAAGTGTTGGCCGATTTGGAAACGCGTGGTGACAATCCTAGACTGGAGAAAGCCAAGGCCACACCGGCCGCGCAAGCCAAGATTTGGGAGGATCGCATGACTTGGTTGGACAAAACGCTGCCGGTCATGCCCAGCCGTGATCAAGCTCAAGCCAAACTCTTGGAAGACCTCCGTCAGAGCGCCAAGAAATACGCGCTGGATATCGATGGCCTCAGTTTCGTGAAACCGGCCAAGACCCCTTATTATCAAGAAGTCGCGGTGAAAATCCATCTCGATGGCCCGGAACGGAAGGTGTATCAATGGCTTTCTGAGATCCAATCGCCTAGCAAGTTCCAAGCCATCAAGTCCCTCCGCATGCGCCCCGAAGGCCGTCGGAGCCGTCCCGATGGCGACTGTGAAATCATCATCGCGCGGCTCTTCAAACCCTAACAAGCACCAATGATGACGGCCCGATTCCTTTCTAGCATCTTGATCACCGCGACACTTTCCGGTGCGAGCACGGCTCAAGAGCCTGGGGAGGACGCGCCGGCCCTTCCCGATGGCGTGGGTGAGCCTTTGAGCCTTGATCAGTTTCAGGATCTCCTTTCGAACTCGCCCTTCCGCCGCTTGATGAGTTTCTCAGAAGACCTCGTGCTCACTGGCGTGGCGAAATTGCCAGAGGGCACGGTGGTCACCGTTTATGATCAGCGGGCCAAGGAAACTTATAGCGTTTCTGGTAAAGAAAACGTCCAAGGTTGGCGTCTGGTTGATGTTAGTGGTGGTGACGAATTGGAAGACGTCGAAGCCCGCATTCTTATTGGGAAACAGGAAGTGATGCTCCGCTTCGACCAACGCCGTCTCACGCCGGAGACCATTCGCCGCGATCGCCCACGACGAGTGAAGCCGGGGCAATCTCCAGAGAAACCTTCCGTGGAACAGTGGCTGGCCACCCTGGACCCCAACCTTTTGAAGAACTACGACGAACTCGACGAAACTTACAAAGACCGGTTTCGCTACAGCTTTGAGAGTTACCTCGAAGCCTATCCCCACGCGAGTTCGGAGCTTCGCACGCTGACGGCGCGCGAACGCCTTGAGGCCGTCCAAGAACAACAAACACAAGACCGCGAAGCCACTGCCAAACCTCTGGAATCATTAGACGTCGGATCCCCACCATGAAACGCTCCTTCACTCATACAATCATTATCGCCCTCGCTCTCTTTGTTAGGGCACCCGCGCAAGAAGGGGATGCCACCCAGCCGGTGGATCCTGGCGAGCAAGTCGTGCTTCAGTTTCCTAACAATCCTATATCGGACATTCTTGAAGTCTACGAGAAACTCACCGGACGTTCCGTGATCAAACGGTCGGAGATCTTCGATGGCTCCACCATCAGTCTCGTCACGCCCGCGCCCGTGAGCCGGCAAGAGGCGATCCGATTGATCGAAAGCTCGCTTCAGCTCAATGACTTCGCTTTGGCCCGGGACGAACAGAATAAGACGATCCGCATCATGCCGGAAGACACCAGCCAAGCGAATATTCATGTGGGTTTGCCAGTGTTGGATGCTTCGGACACGCTACCTGAGAATGACGTCGTGATCGAATACTTCATGCGGCTCGATCACATCGACCCCGTTGAGGCCGCTTCCATGTTTACCAATCATTTGGGATTGAATCCCTATGGCCGGATCACACCCGTGATCAGTCCCGCCGGCTTACTGATCACGGAAAACAGCTCCATTGTTAGGCAGCTGATTCTCCTTAAAGAGGTGGTCGATTTAGAACATGAGAAGGCCGAAAGCGTGACGGAGTTTGTGAAGGTCGAATACGCAGAAGCCACAATCATTGCGCAAATCATTCAAGCCACGCTTTCTAATCGTCCTGACAAACCCGCTGCTAGTGATGACACTTTTTCGAGTGGCGGACGCCGCAGCCACCGGAGATCCGATGATCCCGACCCGCCTCAGGTGGTCGCCGATGACCGGCTTAATCGCATCATGATCGTGGCTAGCCCCAAAGACTACCAATACATCTTGGGGCTGATCAAAGAATGGGACAAACCCATTGAAGAATCACGGCAGGTGGAGCGCCCGCTCAAATACCTCTATGTTGATGAAGTATTGCCTGTGTTAGTCGACGTCTTGCAGGACACGGGCACTGGTTCCAGCTCGCTTCCCGGCGGCGGCACCATCAGCACCCGCCAAGCTCCCCAGGCCTCTTCCGCCGCCAGCACCCTAACCGGTAGGATCCGCCGTGGTGTGCAGGTGCGTGATACCACCACAGGAAGTGTGGCCGGCGAGCAAGACATGTTAATCAATCCGCTAGACAACACGGCGCCCATCTCGGTCTCCGTAGGGAAGACGCGCATCGTCGCGGACCTCCAGGCCAATAGCATCATTGCTATGGGACCGCGCGAGTCTCTGAAGAAAATCAACGACATCCTCGACAAGCTCGATCGCAAGCCGCCGCAAGTCTATCTCGCCACGGTCATTGGGCAGCTTACTCTCGATGACGACATCAACTTGGGTGTTGAGTACCTTCAACAGTTTAAGAAGATAGACTCGAGTCCTTTCACCCAAGGTGGTACCGCGAGCCTACTCTCCAGAAGCTCTTTGCGGGACGCCATTGGCGACGTCCGGGACAATCTCCTCACTCAGGGCGTCGAAGCCGTCGCACCAGGCCTCAACGTCTATGGGCAGCTCGGCGAATCGCTTGATGTCTTCATCAATGCGCTCGAATCAACCAAGAAGTTCAAAGTGCTCTCGCGTCCGTCCATTTACGCCGCAAACAATAAGAAAGCGGTGATCACCTCAGGCCAACGCATCCCCGTACCCACGAGTAGCCTCACCGACTTCGAAGGCGACTCCACCAACGTCCGCACCAACATCGAGTTCCAAGACGTCGTATTAAAGCTGGAAGTCGTCCCCTTGATCAATAGCGACCAGGAAGTCACCCTAACGCTTGCTCAGGTCAACGACAACGTCGTGGGCCAACAACGCGTCGCCGATAACACCGTGCCGATCATTGGCACCGAGAAACTCACGACCACCGTCACCATTCCTAACAAATCGACGGTTGTTCTCGGCGGTCTCATCACGGAGAGCGAAGACAAGACCGATGAGGGCATTCCGCTAGTAAGCCGAATCCCAGTGATTGGCCACGCCTTCAAAAACTCCACGACCAACACCACGCGTAAAGAGCTCGTGGTCTTCATCCAACCAACCGTGGTGGAGGATGGCCCCCAACTTTTCGCCGCCAGCCGATCTGAAGACCTTCGGACATCTGTTGGTTCTGACGCCGCCGAAACCTTTCCACCAGCCGATACCATCCTCGCTCAAGAAGAAACCGCACAACAAGAGGCGCAGCCGCCTGCCAAGGCAAGGAAAGCCAAGAAAGAACGTCCTAAGCTCAAGCGCTGGACCTGGCGCAACTTGATTCCCAGATCAAAACGGCGCGGGTGAGGGTTTTCGGAGATGCGGCAAGCCTGCTCCATTGAGGAGTTGGCTTTGCTAACCGAGAAAGAAGCACCTAACCAAACGGCTCAGCTGATGCTACCCCCCCTCCTCAATGGGAGAGGGGCCATGTCTGCCGTTTAGCCGTTTCGCTCAGACACCCTATCTCGCGTGATCTCACTTTGAACTTTGAATGATGCCAAATGCGTCTCCAAAGCCTACCAATCGAAGGGGTGGTATTCATCTGCCCCGATGTCGATTGAGTGGTGTAGGCGTGTACCACCGAAGCAATCGGTCTCGTAAGTGATGTCTGGATAGAACGCTTCAGCGGCCGTATGACTGCCTTGGTTGTAGGCGCCACCAAACGAATAGTGGATGGTATAGTCTGTGTGTAGGTTGGGATTCGAATAAGTGCAATTGAACGTAAGCGTTCAGCGAAGCCACCCACGGAGTTTACTCAGAGAGGGTGAGGCGATAGCGCTAGACTTTGGCGATCGTAGGTCGGGGACGACGCTGCTCGGCGAGGTCGCCCCGATGAGGCGGCACTTCACTCCGTTTAGCAAAAGTACAAGTCTAAATGTGAATTTTATCCATCAATCTGATGTTGACGCGCTACTAGATCATCATGGCCAATCTAAAGCCATCAGTTCCGTTTCTTAAGCGAACGGCCTCTAATGATCGTGAGGACAATGCCTCCTCCTCCCAACAACATCAGCATCGCCCATAGCCAATTGGAATTCTCTTCCTGGGTATTGTGTCCCAATCTCCCTTGAGTGGCGCCGTCTAAGGGGCTTGGAAATAAATAATCATCCCATTTCAGGCTCAGGGAATATTGTTAGAAACCACTTCTCCAATCCAGCCATCCGACTGATTTGGGGCGCGAATTCTTTCATCGCTTTCTTTGTCAGTCGCACTCCGGTCTGGTAGGTCTTGGTGACCAGTGTGACGACGGGATTCAACCCTTTGTATGTCATGCTTCGGGCCATTCCCAGCGCTTTCTCCGCTGTGCTCAGTAGCTCTCCATTCCAATGGTTTTCGAGCACTCCCCACACTCGTTCTATAGGATTATACTTGCTATGATAGGGTGGATAATAGGCTAGCTGTATCACTATATCATGAGCCGTAGAGAATTCAGCCAGGCGCTTCAACCATTGGGTTCTACGGCCATCGCTCTCGGGGCCATTGTCGGCGTTGATCACTAGCACCTCTACTTCAGGATTCTCTGCACGCAGTCGCGGCCACAGCTCTTCAAGACGATCAACCATAAAATCCGCTGTCACTTTACTTTCTGAGAACCATAGGTCGGTTTGGCCAGTTTCGGGCTGATAAACCCCAAAGGGCACGAGGGTTGTTTTCGCTTTGAAGTCGTGATCAAGGGCCTTCCGCTCG
Organism: Verrucomicrobiales bacterium; assembly: GCA_965224685.1. Lineage (GTDB taxonomy): Bacteria > Verrucomicrobiota > Verrucomicrobiia > Verrucomicrobiales > DEV007 > CBDDAB01. The sequence continues at coordinate 1,575,804 of CBDDAB010000016.1, forward strand.
CCTCGGCTATAGCCACCACGACTAAACTCGCCAATTTTTACCGCCGCTTTGGTGTCCATGGAGATACGCAACTGCTTGGGATCGCTATCGGCCGCCGCATTGATCTCATGCACCATATCAAAGATGGCGTCGGTTTCTTTCACTTTCTTCATCGGCTTGGTCTTGGCAACTTTTCTAGGGTGGAGTTCGAGCAGATTGAGTTTGCTGTTGATGGTTCTCACGCAAGGCATACTTGATAGGTCATACCCTGGGCGCTCTTCCAGTCGCCGGTGGACTTCTTTAGCAGTGATGCGGACATAGAGGCGAGTAGAGCGAAAACTGGGATCAGTCTGAGCATGGGGATCAGCAACGGCGCGAATATCCTCCAGTAATTCTGGATAATGTTCTTCAGCCTTCTTTCTACCTCGTTTGTGAAACTGATCGACGAAATCAATGCCGGAATCGAGTTCCTCTTTGCCTTTGCGAATGAGTTGCCTATTCCAGCCAAGACAGTCTTCAGCCCACCGTTGACCGCCGCGGCCAAGGCCATCGACGACGCCCGCCATGAACTTGCGTTTCGCGCTGCCCGTGAGATCACGCGCAGTGTTCTTCCATAAACGAATTGAGTTAGAGTCAGGTTCTTCTCATAGGACTACAGGCACTCAAACCCGCTCCTAACAGAATGGTTGCGCTTTGGGACGATTATTTTTTTCCAAGCCCCTAAGTCTTCAGCAGGTTGTTCCTCGGCTTGAGTCGGTTCTTCCAAATCTTGTTCTTGCGTCGTAGTCGTTTGGACCTCGTTGGTCAACATGGGAACGGGTGAAGTTCTGTCGGTCTTCCAACTATTATCTTTATAGCCAAACTCCCCTAACTCCTTCTTCTTTTCCTTCCACCAAGCTTTCCAAGCATCTACGCGTTTCTTTTTCCACAACACTTTATTGTCGGGTGTTCCCTCCATCTCCATCAGCCCGAAAGCCAATGCGGCAGCGTCATGATTCCAGGCAAATCCAAAGCCAATCAAATCGGGTCTCTTTGCAAGATAATCTGGATCGTAGGGATAAGGTTCAGTCTCAAGAAAGTGTCCCACGACTTTGATTGCCTCGGTAGATCCTGAACGCCCTAGCATCGCTAAACATCCAAAGTACCTTAAGCGCTCGACGCCGAGTCCCGGATCCGAGGTCCGACTATCGATATGATAAAAGAGGTAACTAGCATAGCCAGGCATTCTCATCATGATACTGGTTGCGTTGGCCATTAGCTCGTCATTCCGAACTTTAGGATTCTTATAGGCATTTATATAAGACCTAAGAAGTTCTAACGCAACATCTCGCGGCCAATCTGTGACTACCGAAAACTCTTCCGCATTACTGAATTTATTTAAGAGTTTCCGATAATCTGACCTTGACTGTGCATGCGCAATTACACTTGAACAAAACACAACAAACAACACCGTTCGAAAGAAAGTCGTATCCATCAATTTGTGGTGTATGGATTACCCTCCCAAGGATCTTCTATTCTCTTGTGACATATATCAATTTCCTTGATGTTAAGAAAAGTTTGTTGTTTCTGATAGCTGGATGTATTCATCAAATGCTTCCATTCTTCCGTGAATATATTTCTTTGGCTAGGACTCTGTTGCGTATGTAGCAATCCAAGAACATGGCCAATCTCATGTGCCGCCGTGTTAATCGCATCACCCAATGATTCTTCCCTATAAATTGCCGAGGAAACTCCTTTCTTTGGCAAAGTAATATTCTTTTGCAAAGTAATGTGCGTTGCCAAATCATCATGGTTTGCGGTTGCGTGAGCAAGCGCTATATCTGCATCAGCGAAAACATAGTAACGCAATTCTTTTCTTTAGAAAAGAAAGTAATGTGCGTTTGCAAATCACTAAACGAATAGTGGATCGTGTCGTTTGTGTTTAGAATGCATATATACCTTCGACGATTAGTCTGCAGTTGTCGGGCTCATAATCACTTCCCGTCGGGATTATATGCTTACTTTTCGAAATTTGATCATCTAGGTCAAACTCCTTTCAATCATATATAAATGAGATAATGAAGGCTTTTGTACATACCTCTCCTGTTATTCATCATGCCGCTCGACTTAAGTGGTGACGCGCAAACAGCGATTCAACCTCTTGGCCAAATGCATTGTAGGCTTGGTGGAGGTTGCCTTCGTGCCATTCACTGAATAACTCCGATGCGCCTTCTTGATAAACGCGTCGCTCCACTTGGCTGATGAATAAGGCTAGCCGAAGGCCTTCCTCGGTCACTTCATAGCGATGCGTTCCTTCTATTTTCCGGATTACCCCGTGTCCTTTTAATCGCCTCAAATCGTAGCTCATCTGTCCGGTTGATATTTCTGGTTCTTCTTTTCCCAGAAGTTGAGCAACTCGGCTCTTCAGATCCCGATTCCGGAATCCTCCGCAGATCAGATGACAGCCTATCAAGGCGTTCAATAGGGCTTGCACCCGGGTGTTACTGCGAGGCAAGGCGCTCACTCGTTTTCCAACTCCCACCTCGGCGGGCGTTTCTAGCGCTTTGATCTTCTCGCCGCTTACTGAGGGATCGTGGCTCAATGTTTCTACTCGCAAGAGGCGATTGATGGTGGCTTCACCTACCTTGCGCAGCGCGCGTAGGTTTTTTCCATTGAGCGTTTTCCCTACTTGAAAATCCCGGGGATTGTTGATCGTAAGTTCCGTTCGCAGCGAGATGGCCTCTTTGAAATATTGTTTCAGTTTGTTTAGTTTATAATAGATGTGATAGACGGGAATGGTCCCATATTGCATGACACGGGTCATAAAACGCTTTTGTTTGCTCCGCTTCGTTATTCGCTTTCTGAAGATTAATCCCACTCGTTCAGGGCGCCCTAGATCGAGGTTTTCTCGTATCGCTTGCTCAAAGAATTGCCGTCCGTTTTGCGCTTTTTTCCATACTTGGGTAAGAGCGTATTCTATTTGTAGCATGGAGATCTCGTAGCGGATCTTTATCCTGTTCTTTAAGATAGTGATCGGAGTCGGAATGATTTTGAGCCAGTCTCTAATTGTGTTTTCGATCTTTGAGGCCGTGATGTTATTGGCAATTTGCTGGGCTTTCCCTGGATCGGCGCAAGATTTGACACCGTTGTCGAGAGCCTCATAAGGAATACGCTGTTTCTCTAGCTGGCGTTTGACATATTCGTGCCCGTTGAGACAGACTCTCCCGGCGAAGGGGGCGTAACTGCTGAATTTGATGAAGAGACTCCCCCAGTTGTCATCCCAAATGTAGAAGTAGTATTGGTTGGCCATGACTTTACCCCAACGAAGCCGGTACCACCATCCGCCGGTCTCTTCGTTCTTGGCCGAACCGCCTTGGACCACGCTGATTTTCTCTTGCGCTTTGCCTATAAAGTAGACGCCTGGCCTACGCGTCCCCCGCGATTCGAGGTGTTGCTGCGCGATTTCTTCTTTGTTCTCGTTGTTAGCAAAGCGGTGGATGCCGAGCCCGTTGTCTTTGGCGAAGGTTTCGATGTTCTCCACGAACTGGTCCCGGAAGGGCTTAAAGACGCTCACCAGCGGAAGCTTTTCACCAAGGATCTTGCGAATGAACAGCGAGATCCCGCCCAGCGTGCAGAGGAGTGGCAAACGTAGATTCAGGTAGATGCGATCGAAGCAACTAAGCTCGTAGGAGATGTGTCCTTCTTGAAGTTCGTTGAGATTTGGCACATGCTGATCATGCCTCCCGCAGATCTACGCTTCAAGCATCTGCCGTCATGGCACATTACTGCGGGAGGCACTTCATGGTAGGAGGCGAACGCCTCGCTATAATATACCCCATTCGAACACTACCATATCCTCCCGTAACGTATCTCAATACTCGATTCGATACCTCAACCGGTGCATCGCCACTGATCTTCTTTATTGACTCGGGCAATTCATTCTTCGGAAGCCTGACTCGCTCACCCGGTCTTGGAATCTCCGCATTGTTTATAACGCTCCGTACATCATCGCGTATCCTCTCTACACCAATCTCTACAAATAACTGCAGTTCAGACTTCAATGTGATATTCGCAACCCACTTGGGTCCCATCACTTGGACAGCTGCCATGGGGGCTAAACTAAGGGGCTTGGAAATAAATAATCATCCCATTTCAGGCTCAGGGAATATTGTTAGAAACCACTTCTCCAATCCAGCCATCCGACTGATTTGGGGCGCGAATTCTTTCATCGCTTTCTTTGTCAGTCGCACTCCGGTCTGGTAGGTCTTGGTGACCAGTGTGACGACGGGATTCAACCCTTTGTATGTCATGCTTCGGGCCATTCCCAGCGCTTTCTCCGCTGTGCTCAGTAGCTCTCCATTCCAATGGTTTTCGAGCACTCCCCACACTCGTTCTATAGGATTATACTTGCTATGATAGGGTGGATAATAGGCTAGCTGTATCACTATATCATGAGCCGTAGAGAATTCAGCCAGGCGCTTCAACCATTGGGTTCTACGGCCATCGCTCTCGGGGCCATTGTCGGCGTTGATCACTAGCACCTCTACTTCAGGATTCTCTGCACGCAGTCGCGGCCACAGCTCTTCAAGACGATCAACCATAAAATCCGCTGTCACTTTACTTTCTGAGAACCATAGGTCGGTTTGGCCAGTTTCGGGCTGATAAACCCCAAAGGGCACGAGGGTTGTTTTCGCTTTGAAGTCGTGATCAAGGGCCTTCCGCTCGCCTCGGCTATAGCCACCACGACTAAACTCGCCAATTTTTACCGCCGCTTTGGTGTCCATGGAGATACGCAACTGCTTGGGATCGCTATCGGCCGCCGCATTGATCTCATGCACCATATCAAAGATGGCGTCGGTTTCTTTCACTTTCTTCATCGGCTTGGTCTTGGCAACTTTTCTAGGGTGGAGTTCGAGCAGATTGAGTTTGCTGTTGATGGTTCTCACGCAAGGCATACTTGATAGGTCATACCCTGGGCGCTCTTCCAGTCGCCGGTGGACTTCTTTAGCAGTGATGCGGACATAGAGGCGAGTAGAGCGAAAACTGGGATCAGTCTGAGCATGGGGATCAGCAACGGCGCGAATATCCTCCAGTAATTCTGGATAATGTTCTTCAGCCTTCTTTCTACCTCGTTTGTGAAACTGATCGACGAAATCAATGCCGGAATCGAGTTCCTCTTTGCCTTTGCGAATGAGTTGCCTATTCCAGCCAAGACAGTCTTCAGCCCACCGTTGACCGCCGCGGCCAAGGCCATCGACGACGCCCGCCATGAACTTGCGTTTCGCGCTGCCCGTGAGATCACGCGCAGTGTTCTTCCATAAACGAATTGAGTTAGAGTCAGGTTCTTCTCATAGGACTACAGGCACTCAAACCCGCTCCTAACAGAATGGTTGCGCTTTGGGACGATTATTTTTTTCCAAGCCCCTAAGGAGACATCCGACTCCCATGAGGAAGCGATTCAAGTAAAGCGATATGCCTCCCGCGACTAATATCACAAGCATCAGGCATTTCCAACATACGTCGATTAGCCACCAGACTCCAGCTCCAAGGAGATCAATTTGACGGCCTCCGCCGAGTGTTAGTATACCAATCGGAATTGTTATTGCCAGATATACAACGGATATCACGAACCCCAATCCTACAGGAAAGGCGAATGCTTGCCATCCTGATCGTGAGTGTCTCATTCCACCACCTATCTAATCCGGCCGATTAGTCAATCTGTCCGCTCATTAGCCCCCATAGGACAAAGCACTCGTCAGAGAATGGGAATTTCTCCAGCCTCTCATGAATAAAATCCCTTTGCTCCGCCGAATACTCAAGGGCCGAATCCGTTTTCTATCCACGCAATCCTTTTCTTTAGAAAAGTAATGTCCTATTACACTACACAATGCTTTCGTTTTACGCAATTCATTTCCTTTGAAGTAATGTGCCATTCTAATTCCCCACTTGCCATTCAAATTCCCCACTGCTTTTCAGCGAAAATCTAGCTAGTATCACCGCCAAGGAAACTCCCGGTTTCACTGTCGATCCAAATATAGACGTTAGACAGCGGTGGCTGCACTGAATCTTTCACGCCCTTATAACTGAATTCGATCACCCAGGCTAGCCGAGCATCCGGTGATCTCTTAAGTCTAAGGCTCGTTGAGGTAAATACGTTCTCCGGCTTCTCGAATCCGTTCACGTATAGCCTTTCCGAACGCCCTTCATATGAGAGTTCACTATCAAACTTTCCGTAAACTGATCTTGCGAATTTTCTTGCCAAAGGCAAAGCAATCTCAACAGCTCGTTCAATTGAAATCTTGGTCTCATCGATCTTCAGCGGTGTATTACTAGGCATTGATTTACCCACGTACTGAACCACGCCATCTGAGCTAACCACAACAGAAGCATGATCTGCCATAAATCTGAATCCATGTTTTTCTCTACTAAAATGTAATTGCCACCCAGTGGAATTCTTTCCGCTCAACCGAGGGGTCAATTTAGGATCATCAATATCTAACTCTTGAATTAATTCATCTCCCCATATTCTCTCAATAACAGTTCTAGCTACTTCTGAGATCTCTTCCGCAGACGGATCAGTTTCAAACCTCTCCTCTTGAGGTAAATACTCCGAACGAGTGAGCATACTTAAGATTTCACCGTTGCGACGAATTTCAACAATATATCTACGAAAGTGAAGCCGATAAATCACTTCGTCATAATAAATGTCAAACTTCTTCTTTACTGTAAACTGCATCTCCGTCGAATCCCAACCAAGTGCTTTGAATTTCGTCACTAGCGACGACTTTACCTCCCGACGAACGCCTTTTTCAAATACTACTTCCTGGGCCAAAGTACAAACACTCAGGCCCAAAAGAATCAAATAAACCGAGATGTTACGAATCAGTTTCATTCTGAGAGATCCACTATATTATTACCCCCCAAACATGCCAAGCTCACTTTGCCCGCCAAGCTTTGCATAGCTTGCACACCGAGCACGGCATCTCTTACCTTAGTTCTTCCATCGAGATTCTCAAAAAAGACTATTCCTGCACCCAACGCGGCCGCCTCATTAACCCATGAAGGCCACCCAAGGAGACGTCCAGTAGATCGTTAAAATAGGAATGGTGGATGGTTGGCGCCCCGCCTACAGGGAAGGGCACCAAATTCAAAGAAAACCAACCATCCATGAATACTCAAACACTCCAAGAACAGTTTCTCCAGTCCGAATCCGGCCAGAGTGCCGAAATTTTCAACCAATTCTTGCGCAGTTCCGTGCGACTCGCGCTCTTTGAGCTCATGCAGCAAGAAGTGCACGATCTCTGCGGTCGTTCCCACGCTCGTGACCGGCATTCTAGCTCTTTCCGGCGGGCGGGCAGTGAGAGAGGCATCTGTTATATCGATGGCGGCAAGGAAAACATCAAGCGCCCTCGCGTCCGGCAACGGCAGGAAAACGGCGGGGAG
>CBDDAB010000017.1:0-2023015 GCA_965224685.1 Verrucomicrobiales bacterium
TCGCCAACGATTCACTTTGCTCATCCGACGCCGGATGTTGAGGATGGCATTTTCGATGATATTGGTGCTCAGAAGACTGCGGTGAAGACTAGCGTGAACACCTAAATCCTGTAGTGCTGTGATTTGATTCCCAGCTTCTTGTAGGCTTGATAGAGCAGCGCTGTTATGTCGCTTCAAAAATTCACTGAGTTCATCATACGCTTCTCGTGCCGCTTCTTTCCCTTCAGCACGCCGCAACCGGTTGAGCAAACGCGCCAGTTCACTGTGTTGCCGTTTAGAGAGATAACTGCGTAGATTGCGCTCTTTATGCACTAAACAGCGCTGGATTACGGCGTTCGGATAGTGCGTGAGAACGGCTTTCTCCAGGGAATTAGAGCCGTCTAGGAGCGTTAGGAACCGTTTGGCGATGCTTTTAAGGCCTCGCTTTTTGAGGTTTTTGAGCAAATCGTTAGCAACTTCGAAACTCTCACTGCTGCCAACACGGAAATCGAGCATCTCTTTGCTACCATCGGCCCGGATGCCCAAGGCGACAATTGCGGTTTGATCGCGACTAAGATGCACGCCATCTAACATCAAGACCAGATAGCCTTCTTCGTGCAATGGGCGGGAACGGAACGCTTCGAGTTTCTCAGCTGAGCGCTCTGCCCATTGCTCGGAGATGGTGCTTTTACTAACGCTGTCATTACTGAGGCGACTGACCCCACGCGTGCTTACTCCCTCAAGCAACAAGCGCATCACTGCCTGCCTGATGTTGTTGACATCCTTAGCCGCTTCGTAGGACTTAAGGCTGACTTCTTGCTCACTGCCGTCTTCCTGCCGTTGACGGACGCGAGGGCGCTTGATGTTTTCCTTGCCCCCATCGATATAGCAAATGCCTTGTTCACTTCCCGCGCGGCGAAAAGTGGTAGGGGGCCGGTCCCGGTCGTGGGAACGGCCGCAGAGATCGTGCACTTCTTGCTGCATGAGCTCGAAGAGGGCGAGGCGCACGGAACTGCGCAGAAATTGGTCGAAAATCTCGGCGTTCTGGCCGGATTCGGACTGGAGAAACTGTTCTTGGAGTGTTTGAGTATTCATGGATGGTTGGTTTTTTCTTAAATTTTGGTGCCCTTCCCTGTAGGCAGGGCGCCAACCATCCACCATTCCTATTTTAACGATCCACTGGACGTCTGTTCCGTGGCGAAATGCTTCGTGTGAACGGGTATAGATGAGAGTCAGACTGGGTTTCGGGGAGCCAGCCACGATATAGAATGAGGACGTAGACAGGGATGATTGAATGGGGGATGCAGATTCGCCGATCCAGTTATCCAGCTACCGATGAATTTCCTCCATGTGCCTTCGATCACGAAGAGGGCCAATGCCTGCATCGCCATGGGAATTACAAGCGTTTTGCCGATGTCGAGGGAGACGCGCAAATCACCGTGATGCGCTTTCTTTGCAAGTATGCCGGGAGGACCATTAGTGTTCTTCCCGATCACCTCTTGCCTTATCGTACCGTCCATCTCCCATGCGTGGAAGAAGACTTTGACCAACGCTGCGCCCCTCCATCCCAAGGTGGCCAAGACGACGGCAACAACGCCAATGGCAGCGAAATCAAGAAAGGTTGCCTGCGGCGAGCTTGGTGCCGATTCGCCGATCAAAGCAGGCGCCAGAGCCTCACCGAGTTCTTCGGGCAGCGCATTGCTCTTACAAACACCGCAGAAGAACTTTGGAGAGCCATTCGCCTCACCGCCGGCAACCTCGGGGAGATCCTTCTCGAACTCGCGCTCCATGGCAAGAGCCTATTGGGTGATTACCGGTGCTTGAAGGCCAACTAACATCTCTCTATTATTCGCCACGAGTTTCCCACATAACCGTACTATTTCGCAAAATCACTGCGGGGGTAAAGCTCCCGCATGTCTGATGACCATACTCTAACACCCCAAGAACAAAGCGCTCTGGTCCGCTACGGCGCCATCAGTTACCTGCAACAACTTCAGGAAGAAGGCCGGTCGTTAGCCGCAGCCTTACGACAAGCAGCCTTGCGTCCCTGGCCCGATGTCCAATCCGGCAAACACTACGCCATTCGCACTCTCGAAGACTGGTGGTATGCCTATCAAAACGACGGATTCCAGGCACTCACCAAACATCCCAGGCAAGACACCGGCAAACAACGTGCGCTCACCTCCGAACAACAAGAATGGATCCTCACGCAGCGGCGAAAATATCCACAGATTCCGATCAAAGTGGCCTATCGCCGGTGGCTCACTCAAGGCGAAGATGGCATGATGCACTCTATGGTTACTGTTAAAAAAAGCCAGTGATTCAGTTAGTCAAATTTAGCTGCATCCGGCTCTTGATTTGCTTAATCTTGGCTTTCGCCGGACGGAAGTAAAGGTATTCGTTCTTGTCGCTGAAGCGTTTGCCCCGGAGAAGGCCCTGTTTCCTCCAGTAGTTCACGAGGCTGGGACGAGTGCCGACCATCTCCGCCACTTCTTCCTTGGTCAGGAGGCCTTTCTTTCGCAAGCGATCGTAACGCGAGACAAGCTGATAGGCCCTGCGTAGTTGTTGCACAATCCGTAGTGTGAATGATTTGCCAGATCCTGAACGCCACCCCCGTCCGTTGAGTTCCACCACGATCTGGCTTTCCGTGTGCGTGTCTAACAGTCGATCGATCTCGGCGACGATTTCCTTCTTGGTCTGACGTAGTTCCCAGGCTCGCTTGCCCAAGGGCACATGGAGCACCTTGGAAGCGCCTCCTGTGAAGCGCACTTGCACAAGCACTTCCTCGCCCTTTGTCAGGGTGACATCTTTGATAATCAGCCTGGCCATCCGTTTGCGATCCCGATGACTGGTGTCGGCATCATTCCACAGTTGAGGAAAGCTCTCTGCTAGCTGAAGGATCTCTTGCTCCTGTTCCTTGTCAAATCGCCCGTCGAATGCATTCTTCTGCTTCTGGTAGGTATCCTGGGCGTCTTGTAGAATACGCAACTTCTCATTCCACTCGGCTTCGAGGTTGGCGGCGACGAGGCGGTTGGCGTTGTCCACTTGTAGGTATCGCTGACGCGCCTTCTCTGCTTCGTAACGCGCGCGCTCAACCCGCTGCCGTCGCAGTTGGTCGACTTCCTCTAACCGATGCTCCAGTTTCCGCTGTACTTCTAGCACCGTTTCCAAACCCAAGGGCGTGACACTCTCCAGAATGAGCCGTGACACAGCTTCATCAATGTTCCTGCCGGCAATAGTTTGGCAAATCTTCTGACCATGCTCGATGCCCTCACGCTGACACACGTAGTCAGGCCATTCACGTCCTTGGCGCCAATGATAGCGCAATGTCATGCTCTGCCCGCACTTTCCGCAGATCACCATCCCCTGTAGCAACGCCGGGCCACAACCAGGGACGCGCCGTTTGCGATCCTCCCCATAGCCTCGGCAGTTCTCCCTCAGGCGCTTCAGATTGCTCTCAAAGTCCTCCCAGGAGATGTAACCAACATGCGCGTCCTTGTTCGTCACCTGCCATTGATCCGGTGGTAAGACCTCATAGCGCTGTTTGCCTTCAGCATCCCGCCAGCTCCGCGTCCTGCCAAAGACAAAAGCACCAGCATAGCGTGGGTTGTGCAACGTTTGCAGGGCACGGCTATGCACTAACTTCTCCCACACAATATCTCCCTTTCCCGCTTTGCCACGCCGAGGAAAACGCACCCCTTCCTGATCAAAAGCTTTCACTGTCGCCAAGGCACTACCTGTTCGCTTGAATGTAGCGAAGAAGTGCGCCACCGCCTTGCGAACTTCCTCGTCCGGATCAAGCACCACACGATCATCCAGATCGTAAACGAGGCCAACTGGCAAAGGCATTTTCAACTCTCCACGGCGTGCCTTGTTCAAGATCCCGCCTTGCAAACGCGCACGCAGCAGGTGCAATTCCGCTTCACTCATCGTCCCTTTCAAACCCAGCAAAAGCCTGTCATTAAAATGCTTCGGATCATAGAGTCCGTCTTCGTCGAGAATAAGTGTATCTGTAATGGCGCAGATCTCTAACAGGCGATGCCAATCACTGTTGTTACGCGCCAGACGAGAGACCTCCAATCCCATCACCACTCCCACTTGCCCGAGGCCGACTTCGCTCACCAGCTTCTGAAAGCCTTTGCGATCAGCAGAAGATGCTCCCGACTGCCCCAGGTCACTATCAATGACCTCAATATTCTCCTCCTGCCAGCCCAGCGCGACAGCCTGAGCACGGAGAGCATACTGCCGTTTGGTGCTTTCCTGGTGCTCGAATACCTGACGCAAAGTCGACTGCCGCACGTAGAGGTAGGCCTTGCGTTGCAGATGATGCGTAGTCACTTTCTCGTGACGGGATCCATTGGTATCTATCAAAGAGTTCTCGTTACTCATAAATATCAGTGTTAGAAATGCGATTAGCGGGTGCCTTCAAGAAGCGGTTCACCCGCATGAAGCCGCACAAAGAGCATGTCACTCAGGAGATCCACCGCCTGTGCCTGCCAGCTTGAGAAAGAAGGGGCGTTGGAAGAGCTTACATCGTGATCAGTCAATCGGTCCTCATCCCGGAGGCCGCCAGGAACAATCGACTCACCCGGAGGTGCTTGCATCCAGCCTGCCATTCCCTGATGAAGGAACAGTTCGAGCGCCGAGTCGAATGAGTCACCGTGACATCCTCCTAACACATAGTCGCGTAGGCCTTCATAGAGAGAGCGCAAGGAGGCGTTATCCAATGGCAAGGACAGGTGACTCACGTTGTTAGTCGCCCCTTTTTCAGGTGGCGTTGCTGGTTCAAAGCCTTTTCCAACGTGCGCAAGTGGAGCTCCACTTCCAGATCATTGCGCAAACACTCAAGGATATCAGATGGCGTGAGGGATGGATCCTTTGCTAACAAAGCCCTCACATGATCAAGAACCTCCTCCGTAAGCTTGTGAGCGCCCTTCGGGCCACGTTTACCAGGCAACAATCCCGGCAAGCCATCGTCACGAAAAGCCGAGCGAGCGGCGTAGAGAGTTGGCCGTGAAAGCGCGAAGTGCCTAGCCAAAGAACAAACGGAATCCTCCCCAGCCTCCCAGGCACGAAGAGCCTCGTATTTGACCTGGAGCAAATCATGAGGATCAAAGAACGGGCTCTGCTGGAAAAGAGAATGAGTGACCCGGTCAGGATGGGGATGAAGAGCGCCCGCACGGAGAAGAGCGTCTCGTTTGGATTGAGAGGAGAAAGACGATGGCATCGGAACGATAGACTGTTAATTAAATTATGCCCAACAAGAGGGACTGAATCGCTCGTTTTGTCAATTCAACTTTCCCTAAATTACTGCATATAAGGCATAAAATCATCGATAAAGCGCGTATAAATCGCTCGCTTCGGCATCATTAGGTTTACAATGGCGGCATTAATTGCTTAACAGCCTCAGCTTTGAGTTCAGCCATCAAACGCGCCAGTGCTAACAAGTCCGCCAAGCGGGCGATCGCCTTACCTTCCGCCACCTCCACAAAGGGATCTGGAGCCTCCACATCGGTCCAGCAAGCCTCTAGAGAGGCCAATTCCCCAGAATCATCAAAGAAGTAGACACGATAGACTCCCCAGTTCTGGCGCAACTTTACCAGCTCGAACTCCCGCCCGCACAACGGATGAAAGCAATGGGTAACCCGGAAGACCTCTCTTGAACAGTTGGGATCAGGTGTAGTTGACGACTTTGGATAAGGGAAAGATAGAACGCCTATTCTCAAGTATTCAGGTAGGGTTTGAAACCACCCTATCACTACCCGAAGAGCGCGTCCACAGTCTCCAAGACCTCAATGCCAAGTTCTCCACTTGGCTCCAGAAAGACTATCATAACCGTCAACACAGCACTACCGGCACCACCCCGCAAGCCCGTTTCCACGCCGGAGCCGAACACCTCCGCCAACTTGAACTCAGCCATCACGCTCTGGAAAAACTCTTCTACACCCGCATCCACCGCACCGTGCGCAAGAATGGCACCATTCGCATCGAAAATCGCCTCTACGAAGTCGACTTGAGCCTACGCGGACGTCGCATCGAAGTGCGCTACGACCCCTTTGCCGTAAGCAAAGAGCAATCGCTGGAGATCTATCATCACAACCATCACGTCGGCACAGCTCACCTGGTCAATCTACACCTCAACAGTCAGATCGACCGGCTCAACTACGAACGCCGTCACCAGGGCTAACAAAGCCACATCACGCTATCATCATCACACCATGACGACCAGACTTAGAAAAAGCAGTGGCCGCAAGCCCATCACAGACTCCACCATCACTCATTACACCCATCTTTGGGGAGCAACCGGCATCCCCTTCAACGAAGAAACCTCCCACTATCAAAAGCCCCCTCAGATCCAACAAGCCGAGCAACTGCTAACCCAAAGCGCCGCCCTCCGCAGCCTCATGTTGCTCAGCGGCCCCAACGGCGTAGGGAAAAGCCATCTCGTCAGCCACTGGAAAGACAAGCTCGATCCGCGGCTCTACTGCGCCATCGCCATCACCCAGGCCAGCCTAAGCCATGCCGGATTGTTAGCCTATTTAGCCCGCAAGTTCGGCAAAGCCGGCGGCACCCGCAGCACCACCCTGATGCATCTTGAAGAAGCCTTGGTAGAACTTGGCGAGACCAGCGCCATCATCATCCTCGACGAAGCGCAGAACTACAGCCACGGAGCGCTCGAAGAGATCCGGTTATTGTTAGGCATCGATCTAGCCCGGCGTCCCGCTTTTAGTCTCATACTCATTGGAGACGAGTATTTGTTAGGAAGTCTAAGACTACGCAGCCACCGCGCCCTCTACAGCCGCATCGCCTGTCATCATCAGCTCAAACCGTGGGAAAGCCAAGAGATCGAAGAACTCCTAGAAGCCAGTCAAAACGCCGTAGACTTGAAGGAAAACATCATCATCCCCGCCGCCCTGGACTTGATTACCAATGCCAGCAACGGGCGGCCGCGCACCGCGCTGCAACTGGCCCGTGCCGCGTGGATCGCAGCCAGCCAAGAGAAAGCCAACCACATCACCACCGATCACGTACAGCAAGTGATGCCCACCATTCCCTCCGCCAACGACCATCGAGGAGGCATGCCGGAAGGCTAACAAGATAAACATTAGGCTATGCAAACACCATCAAACCAAAGCAGCCCCGTCGAAGAGCAAGTGGCGGCCCTACACCAACACTATTGCCAACTGACCGGGCAGAAACTGATCTTAGGCTTCGACCGGCAACGAGCCTGGTATGAGTTGCTACGAGCCGGGTTCACCAGCGAAGATGTCGAACAAGTCGTCAGCTACTTGCAACGGGAGATCCGAGGCGAGCGCCGCCGCGTGGGAGCGCTCAAACCCAGTAACTTCTTACAACTCGAGCGATTCGAAGAAGACCTCAACATCAGTCGGGCGAGACTAACTAGAGCATCAAAACCATCGAAACCACGGCCGCCAAGCAAACCCACCGACGCCTTCACCCCCGAGGAAGGAGCGCGAGCCTTTCGTAATCTGAGATTACAACTTCAGCGCACCACCACGCCAAAGACTGACAATCCCACGAAGAAAACAGACAATCCCACCAAACAATCTGAAAACAATCCCACGACCTAATTCGCCGCGCCACAAACGGCTCCAACTACGTCTCCAAGGAACTCTCCACCATCTGTACCCGCCTCGGCACCCTGCTCATCCACACACCTGTTAGAGACGGAGCCGCCAAAGGCAAGATCGAACGCTTCTTTCGCACCGTTCGGGATCAGTTCCTCACTCGCAACTTCGAGGCCACCAACAAACTCACCGAACTCAACCAACAGTTCGACCGCTGGCTCGAAGACACCTATCACACCGCCGAACACAGTACGCTCGGCATGAAACCCATCGACCGCTTCGGGCTCGACCTCTCACGCATCCGCTATCTCACCCCCTCCGAGTTCAACCGCGAACTCTTCTACCTCGAAGGCACACGCAACGTCCGTGCCGACAACACCTTCAGCTACCAAGGCACCCGCTATGAAGCGCCCCGCGACCTACGCAACCGCAAGATCACCATCCGTTACGACCGCAGCGCCCCCACCAAGCCACCCATTGTCTATCACAACAACCAAAGGCTCGGTCCAGCCACCCCCGTCGACTTCCTCGGAAATGACCGCCCGCCAAAAAGCTAACCAACCCACGAAATCCAAACGCCAACACCCAAACACAGCATCATGATCAGATCTTACTTCGGCATCCCCTCCAACCCATTCACCACGAGTGCCCAAACACCACTGCTCGAACACCAGCAGCGCCACTTCGACATCCTCAAAGTCCACAGCCAACAAGGCGGCCTCTGTCTCATTCTCGGCGAACCCGGCACCGGGAAAACCGTCCTCAAAAACGCCCTCATCCACCACGACCCCAAACAGTGGATCACCCCCGTCGTCAACCGCTCCCTCCACACCTGGCACAACATGCTCCGACTCCTCTGCCAAGCCTTCGGACTCGAAAGCGACGGCAACGACCACCGATGCGAAGAACGTCTCATTAACGAAGCCCGCACCCTCAACAGCAAAGGCAAACACATCATCCCCATCATCGACGACGCCCACCTCATCCCTATCGACGCCCTCCGCAAACTACGCCTCTTGTTAGAAGACTTCCCCAAGAACCACAACCTCATCCTCCTCGGTCAACCCGCCTTCAACACCACCCTACAACTTCGCGTCAACGACGACATCCGCACCCGCATCACCTACTCGGCAACCGTCGAACGGCTCGGTCCTGACACCCTCACCGACTTCATCCTAAGCCAGCTCGATCAAGTAGGCCTCCCTCACCACACTTACACCGAAGCCGCCCTCAATCTTATCATCCGCAGCAGCGAAGGCATCCTACGAGCCGTCAAAAACCTCTGTATTGGCTCCATGATCGAAGCCGTCCGCGACCAGACCAAAACCATCGACACCAAACAGGTTAACGCCGTCCTCCTCCAACCCCACTGGCGTCACAGTCAAGAGAGCGAACCGGCAGAACCCATCATCCTAACAACCAAACAACACTAGCATGTCCAGCTCGATCATACCCGATCCCAACCGCCTCCGAAGTCGCCCATCCAAGCCCTTCAGTTGGGTAGATCCAAGCCTCATCAGAAACGGCCACCACCGTCATTGCCAGTCTGCCTCTCTCGCCCTCTACCTCGTACTTGTTGCTGTTGGTAACCGGCACGGCATCAGCTACTACAAAGACAGTAGTCTCTGCGGCATGCTGAAGATAGACCCCTTCCAGCTACGTCAAGCTCGCCGCGAACTCGTTGAGGCCCAGCTCATCGCCTATCACAAACCGAACTATCAAGTGCTCGATCTCCAAGCCCAGGCAACCGTCAGCCCCGAGCCATCCTCATCACACCAAAAGAAGGCCCTCAAACAAGAACCGTTACCGCACATCTCAGAATGCGATGACGCCACCCAGCAAGCCGCTGTCGCGCAGCTACAGGCATTTCGCGAACGCCTGCGAAGAAACCTCCAGTAGCTCGCCACCCTCTAACTAACATCTTCTTATCCAGCCCCAAACAAAACATCTACTTCATCTACTTCCGTCGTCAGCGCCCTATCATAAACCACCCACTGCCACTCCTATCAATCTGCCCACAACGAGTACGATGGAAATGGCCCCAAAGTACGATATCAGTGCGGCAATCCGATCAAATCCCTACGACGTCAATTCGGCAATCGCACTCGATATCAATTCGGCCCGTAACAGCAAAACGTCCGCTCATTTCCCAGCTCTCATCGAACGGACAATAAGCTTTCTGATTCTTCTTCGCATCGCCCACTGGATAGTAGAGATGGCGATCAAGCTCGATACGGCCGAACAATGTAAGGAATGATTTACGGCTGGATCGATTGTAGCGATAGTCGATCGCATTCTTGGATCGAACACGAGGGGCAGGCGAAGATTCAAAATCTTGAAGGAAACGTTCCAAGGCGCACCTGGAGGCGTCTTGAGAAGATTTGGCGAGAATGCTCGTGATTTCGGATACCGTCTCCGCTGAACAATGTTCAGGGTTGAAGTCGACGGCTTGATCAAACAAACTGACGAAGGATTCTCTGAATTGTTCAGAATAGTAATCCACTAAGGCAAGCATGGTTGTTGAAGGCTCCATGCTTGCCTAACATTACTATTTATAGCATAGTACAAGTAGAAATTACAATTATTATGACTGCGCGCCTCGAAACTCAGACATTCACCCTAAATTAAGAGCCTCTGGATTGCCGCGAGGCGGCAAGCACGGGTCAGCGTGGTGGTTACCCGGGAGATCTCGCAGCCGGGCCGAAGACATTATTTCGGCCTTTAACCAGCTAATCAAAGCGCACGATCTTCGACAATTTTCCGGTTTCAAAGTGCAACGAAATTGGAGGGCCGGAAAATGGCTCCCAAAAATTTACTTCTCCTGATTCATTGGCATCCAGATTCTTAGATACAACTGGAAATCCGACTTTTCCAATTGCCATCTCAACGGAGTCTCTTCCGATGCTTAGGCTGTATGGCATTCTTGCTTTCGAGTTCTCACGTGACCATACCACTTTTTCGCATTTTAGCGAGTCTATTAACATTTTTTCAAGGTCTTTTAGTGAACGCTTGTTCGATACCTTGAATGCTCGGGACCGAAAGACAACAGTAATATCGTTGCTTGGCGATTGAAAGGTCTGCTTAATCCGCCAGAACTCTGAACTCACCCGATTGTCTTTGTAAGTGTATTTCTTTACTTTGGTTTCCTCTATCAAGCGCAATGAGAGTGCTTTTCTGGTACGAGCAAATTCTTCAGCAACAATTTTTAAACCAATTAGCTCTGCAAGATAATCGTCATCGGACGGCGTGCCTGCATCTTCGCAAATTGCTAGTATCGATGTGGTTAATAGAATCATCACAGTTCTAAAGACATTCTTCGTTTTATTGACCTGGATAATAGTTGTCATCAAGTTGTTCATATGACATGATTTCCGTAATTTCGTCCCCGTCAGTCCTTCCTAAGCGACTTGGCCCTCGGGAAACACTTGGTGAAAACCCTGCAGCCAAATCACCTTCGCAATTCCATGCTATAGCAGCTGAGATGCTGCCTGATTCTACTGGATTTTGGTTCCACGCGGCAGGTTGATTGTGGGTCCACCGATTATGCGACTTCTCATTACCCCACAAGCTTGGGTTGGCCTGGTTGAAAATAATTGTATTATTAAAACCAGCCACTCCCAAAGAATTAAATACCTTGTATGAGTAATATACTTCGACTCTTCCTTCAGTGCACCAGGTACCACCACAGGCATCGGAAATTAGTGATGCGCCCGTACCAGTCCCCTTGTAAAGATTCATTAATACGGACATTGGACCTTGACCGCCACCCTCAAAAGTCCACGGATCATCGCTGGTAACCCGGGTATATAGTGTGGATGATCCAATATTCATGTCAGAATTTGAGTATTCTTCACCGTCCTCGCAATCCCTCGCCTGAAAATCAAATGAGCTTCTAGCCACCAACACGTTGGTTCCGAGTCCATGGATCTGGAACGCCAGATAAAGTTCGCTATCCCAATAATCAGACCGAGGCCCTCCCACTGTTGAGAAGGATACCATCCCAATCACATCCACATTGTCTATCGGCCTATTGCTGACCATCCCGAAAAGATTGAGTCCTCCTTCTTCGCCTATTGGGTCCCTGGATAGCCACCTGCCCACAGCGGGTTCGTAATAACGGTATCCGTAATAGTAGAAACTAGTCTCGCTGTCTTGCGGTTTGGTGCTGAAGCGATAGCGATTGCCTGGTTGTGTCGGCATGGTGCTCAATTGCCCAAAGCCATCGTATTGATACCAATCTAACAACATTCCGTCTTCATCAGTGATCTCAGCAACGTTACCATTTGCGTCGTAGTGATAGAACCACGCGCTGGCTGGCTGGTCTTTTAGGTCAGCCATAAGAAGACCTCCGACACCTCCAGCGCCTTGGAGAGAACCGCTTAGGTCTCTTCCCCAGGTGTAAGTTTCGTTTGGTCTGGCACGATTAGCGTCGTAGATATGGATGAGGTTCCAATCCTGATAGAGATAACGTTCATCGGCACCATCGCTGGTCCACCTTGCAATTCTTCGGCCTTGATGGTCGTAGGTGTATCGGGCTCGCAAAGTGCCGCGTTCTCTTACTTCAATTAGGCGATTTTCGGCGTCCCAAGTGTATTCTTGGGCGCCTTTGGTGAGTTGGTAGCCATCAGTGTCGTGGGTCATGGCTTGGATGCCGTCTTGGTTCCAGATGCTGGTGTATTGGTTGAGGGCGTTGGTGTCGTAGAGGGCGAATTCGCCGTTTCCTTTACCCAAGGAGGTGCGGTTACCGATCTTGTCGTAGCCGTAATATTCCGTATTGGGATCGCGAGGATTGCCGTTGCGGGTGGATTGGTTTAGGCCGCCCGTGTCTTCTTGGTATTGGAAGGTGTCGGTGTAGGGCGGATTCAGGATGTTGGATTCAGCATCCAGGGTGGTGGTGGTGCGCTCGGTTCGTTGGCCGTCTGGGTTGTATTGATAGGCGTAGTGGGAGATGAGCTGGTTGTTGGGGCCTGCTTGGTTGATGACGGCGGTGATGGTGTCTCTTCCCGACTCGTATTGATATTGGGTGTGTTTGTTGCCGTCTGCGGTCACTGATTTTAGACGGTCGGTGGTGGACATCGGTTCGAACTGGTAAACGAAATCGTAGCCTTGGGAGCTGACGCGATCAAGCCGATTGGCTTGGTCGTAGCTGTAGGTGACGGCGTAGTCTTGGGTGGGGTTTTCGGGGGTGCCGATTTGGAAGCCGGTGGCGCGGTTTAGGGTGTCTTGAGTGTAGGTTAGGGTTTTGGGTTCGTTGTAGAGGGAAGCAATGGTATGGCTGTTTGGATTCGGCGGCGACTGAAAGTCACCGCTACGAGTTTCCGACTCTAGCGCCGTTGGTTGATCGGGGCGGTAGGTGTAGGTGAGTAGGCCGCCGGCGTCTTGGACGGTTTGTTTCTGGCCCAAGCGGGTATAGGTGAAGTGGACGTCCGGGGTGTTGTCTCCGTAATCGATGTGGGTGAGGTTACTTGCTTGGTCGTAGTGATAGGTGGTTCGGACGCCTCGGGCCCAGGTGCGCGTTTCTAGCTTCCCTCCTGGGGTGTAGGTGTAGTGGACGCGTTGGCCGTGGGCGTCTTGTTTGAAGGCTAGTTGACCTCTGGTGTTGTAGCGGATCTTCCAGTTGGTGAAGCAAGTTTCAGACTCCTATACTAGCATATCGGACCTTCTAGCATCTCTATTTGTAGGCAGAAAATACTGCAATTATTTGCTTTTATTTCTTGTTAATTAGAGTTTATTGCCTTTATCTGTAGGCATGTTTATCGCCAGAGTTCGATCGAAAGGCAAGAATGGCAAATCTTATGAATCCGTCCTTCTTCGCGAGTCTTTCCGGGTCGGCTCCAAAGTTTCCTCTCGCACTCTCGCTGTCCTCACAAAGCTCCCCAAGTGGCTGATCAGCACCATCGAGTCTGCTATCAATCATCGCAACGATGACTCTTCCCCTCCTTCTCAAACCTCTCCTGCTGATTCCATCGCTGCACTCAATCAGGTCCCCAATTCTCCGGTCATCGTCGAACAAGCTGAGAGCTTCGGCGCTCTTTGGTTAGTCAAATCGCTGGCTGACAAACTCGGCATCTCCAAGGCATTAGCACCTGACAATTGCCCCAAATCTGACCGGCTCGACTGCGATCACGACTTCTCTCAAATTGCCCTCTGGCGCGTTTGTGCGCGTGTTCTCAACCCAGGCATTTCTCTGCTCGGCACCACCAGACTAGTCGCCCAAAGCGCCGCTCTTCGTCTATTCTCCTGGCAACAATCCTGGTGCGAAGATGACCTTTATGAGCGCCACGGCGCCTGGTTAGACCATCGTCAGAGTCACATCGAAAAGAACCTTTGGCGCAAGAACCACCCACGGGCAAAGTCACCCTCGCAAACACCACAAAAGCCCAGTGAAGACCTCTTTCTCTATGATGTGACGAGCAGTTACTTTGAAGGCACTACCAATGAACTGAGCGCGTTCGGCTACAACCGCGATGGCAAGAAAGGCAAGATGCAAGTTGTCATGGGACTGCTCACTGACGGCACAGGAGATCCTTGCGCGATCAAAGTCTACTCCGGTGAAACACGCGATTTCGCCACATTCGGGGACGCGCTGAACCAGGCCAAACAAGATTTCGGATGTCGCCATGTGGTGATGGTAGGAGATCGCGGAATGATCAAGTCCGAACAAATCAAAGCAGTCAAAGACCAGGGAGGCCATTACATATCCTCCCTAACCAAGCCCCAGATCCAACGACTGGTGCGCGAAGACATCCTTACGATGGAACTCTTTGACGAGGATCTCGCCGAAGTGACGGACAAGACAACGGAGGAACGCTATGTCCTGCGGCGCAATCCGGTGAGACAGAAAGAAATACGGACGAGCCGTGGCGAGCGTCAAGCAGCCTTAGAGAAAGATGTGAAGAAAGCAGAAACCTATCTGGCCGAGCATCCTCGAGCCAAAGTAGAGGTGCAGACGAGAAAGCTAGAAGCCAGGAAAGCAAAGCTGAAATTAGGGAAATGGTTAGCGATCAAAGTAGAAGGAAGAGCCATCAACGTGGTCATTGATCAGGACGTCCTCAACGAAGAAGAAAAGCTCGACGGGTGTTACGCACTGAGAACGAACTTGAGTCGGGCCGACTGTGGAGCGGAGAAAGTGCATGATCGCTACAAGGCGCTAGCCGAAGTAGAAGCGGACTTTCGGACAATGAAGACGGGGCATTTAGAAGTGCGGCCCTTCTTTGTGGTCAAAGAAGAGAACACACGAGCCCATGCTCTAAGCGCAATGTTAGCGTTGAAAATTCGCCGCCACCTAGCAGAAGCATGGAAAGGAGAGAACCTAACAGTGGAAGAAGGACTGCGCCAACTGGAGAGCTTACCGATCCTCCGAATCGAAGATAACCGAGGGAAGAAGCATGAGATCCTGCCCAAGCCAAATGCCCTTCAAGCGAGACTGCTAGCATCAGCCGGAGTGGCCATCCCCAAAGAGGTGCCGACACCACAGGCAGCACCTGTAGTCACGCGCAGACAACTATCAGATGAGCTCAGATCTTCATAAGGCATTTTGAATGAGCGCCTTATGCAATATTTGGGTTGCGCCATAGCTTGGAAGACCCGTTGTAGTGCCAACGGGTGGTGGCGGGTTGGTTGAGGTGGCCGTACCAGGTGGTCAAGTGGGTGCGTTCGCCTCTGCCGTTGTAGCGCCATTGGACGTCGGTGGTGTGGTGGCCGTGGTTTTTGTGTAGGGTGCCGTTGGCGTTGTAGACTTGGTGGACTTGGCCGCCGCTTGGTTTAACCGTGGTGATGACTTGGCCGAGGGCGTCGAAATGATAGACGGTGTCTAGGGTGCCATTGGTGCTGGATCTGGTTTCGGGATTGGGGGCGCTGACTTTCCAGTGTCTTCCTTGATCGTCGTAGTGATAGGTGGTGGTGCCGGTGCGGCTGTCGGTGATTTGGTGGGACGCGGTTGTAGGAATCGTGGGTCTGAGCGGTCCAAGAAATAAGGGTGCCGTCGTTGGCATGGCGGCTGGTTTGTTTTAATTGGCCGTATTGATAGGATTGTTGCACGTAGGCACCGTTGGGATCCGTGGTGGTGATGGTCCAACTGCCGGGTTCGGAACCTTCGGTTCTGGTTGTGGTCGTGAGTTGGTTGTATTGCCAGGATTTGGATTGAGTGCCGTCCAAAGCGGTTTCTTGAATGCTCGTGGTGATGGGGCCGGATTTGGTATAGACGGTCGTGGTGGTACGTTTGACTGATTCTTCGTCGCGTTGGATCAAGGAGTGATCCACGACACTGATCCGATCCACTTCGTAGTCGATGTGATCGGCGGGCTCGTTGGGTTGGATGTCGAGATCGATAGCGGTGGTGGTGCGCTCGCCCTTTTCGTTGTAGGCGTTTCTTGTGGTCACGCCGTCAGGGTTGATGTGCCGGATGAGTTGGCCGTCTTGGTTGTAATCAAAATGTTCGCTTGCGGCTAGGTGGCTGCCATAGGCGCGGATGACTTCAGCCTTGCGGCCTTCTTCATCGAAGTAGGTGCGGGTGCGGCGGATATCGAAGATGTTGGCGATGTTAGCCTCTTCTTTATAGCGTCCTTTGTTGTCCTGGCCTTCGGTGTAGAGAACGTTGGAGAATTGCGATCGTGGATCGGGTTTGGTGGCGAAGGGGTCCCTTGACGCATAGGTGAGGGTCTGACGAAGGGTGCTGTCGGCATCGTAGCGAGTTTGGGTGATGCGGTGGCGGTTGTCTTGGCCGCTCTTCGGAAGGCTGGTGAGCTGGATTTGGCCGCCGTCTTCTAACATGATAGTTTTATACTCAGTGGTGATGCCGTTTGAAGATTTCTCAGAAGTGCGCTGACCTGCCAGATTGAAGTGATTGGATGATTCCATGGGCTCCGCATCGCTATTCGCTGAAAGTGCCAGGGCTTTGATTCTTCGATCCATGCCATCATAATTAAACTGAGACCGGCTGGTTACGGTCTCAAGCGCGTTCCCGCGATCCAGTGGATCTTTGTAGCCCTGCTGTTGACCAATCACCCGTCCCAAGATGTCACGTTCGGTGACATGAGCGGGGCCTCGACTGCTAGCACTCCATTCCACCTCACAACAATCGTAACCCTTGGTCGTGATCTCGCCTTGTACTTCGTCCACCGTAACGGTAGGACGATAGAGGGCGTCATAGGCGTCTATTCTGGAATGGGCTGTTGTTAGGCCGGATTCGCCATCGATTCCTTTACTTTCTAGTACCGTGCCTGAACGGTGCACACGCTTTTCACTTTGTGACGCCAGCGAACCATCTCGGTGAAAACGCTCCGTGATCTGGTTTCGAATATCTCCATCGATGCTATAGTGATGGGTCGTCACTTCGCCGGTGGAATCTTCGCGTCGGGTGAGTTTTCCGTTCTGACCAGACCACACACTCACGGTAACGTCGTTGTCAGGATCATCGGCGCCTGCAGCAGGATCATAAGAAATGGCGAGGCGATGGATAACGTCCTCACGATTCTCCACACTGGAATCGTTCCAAGAGCGGAAGGTATTCTTTATAAAGTGACCGTCTTTGGTCTCAGTAATCTTAGTGCGATATCCAGGGCCATCGAATGCAAACGATTCAACCTCATAGCCAGGGCCAGGATCAGGGAAAGCGTCAGGACGAGGGGTATTGCCGACGGGGCGAGCGATGCCCGTGCGGCGCCCTTCTTGATCATAGGCATACCATTCCCAATTCCCGTCGGGATGCTGCACCCATTGTTTGTGCTGGCGATAACTATGGGCAGTGGGATCGTCCGGATCGATAGCCGGGGCATCGGCGTCGTAACCGTAGATTGTGGTTAGCGCTTCACCATCGGGATCAAGCACCTCTTTCACCTTACGACGTCCAAAGGCGAATAAACGTTCTGTTGTCTCTTTGACATGATCCACCACATACCGCCCTTCGATTGGACTCCAATGTCCGGTTTCTTTTCGCATGACGCGCTCCGGCTGTGATCGATAGGTGTCGCGATCTGAGGTGGTTGTTGTGGTGTAGACCACTTTCTCATACCGCATGGGCCGCGTCAGATAATCGGCGGTAGATCCCTCGTACTTTTCCCAAATATCCCTTCCTTTGATATTGCGATAATGAAATTCCCGAACTGCTGGACGTCCGATTTCTTCTTCAAACTTCAACCTCTTGACGCCTGAAAGCCCGTTAGGATCAGGATCGGTCACGCGAATTCGTTTGATTGGCTCGCCAGTGGGAATGTTATCCTCGGCGACTTCAGACGAAGGATAGATATCGATGACATAACCACGCTCAAGATCAGTGAATCGGACAAAGCGTGAGGGCGTTCGGATCCAATCGAAGGCAGGATAGGCACGACCGTCCACCTCAATATTTGAGAGAGCATATTCATTCGTTCGCCTAGCGCCGGTATATTGAACTGAAGCACGGGAATAGAGCAAACTGGACCATTGGCTTTGATAGATTCGCAGTTCTCTCGCCGTTTCTCCAAAGTCTGCTTTGCCCAATCCAATCGTGACATCCACACTGGTAGCTGTGTACATCGTCACGCAACCACAGGAACAGTCACAGCTATATTCGAAACTCTCGGAAGAATATTCCCATGGTGAATTGCTGTCAGCGCGTTGACGGATGGTCAGAGATAAAACACCTTCTTCAAATCCGGGTTCATAGAGTCCAAAGATCCACATGGTGAAGGGACTCCACGCATCGATGAAAGTAGGAACAGACTGGCCTGACCACGTTTGGGCTTGTGCCGAAACGATCTCCAACTCCGAATTGCTCAACGCGGATGATAACACAATTTCGACTGATCCTGGCAGCCCTAAGAACCCAAAGCAATCGGAATAAGTGAGATCCACATAGATATCGAACGCGTTGCCAATGGTCCCGGAAGCTGCAGTGCCTGTGCGATCGCCGGCATCCAAGGGATCTCGATTGTCAGCTTTTGATTCATCTCCATCATTCAATCCATCCTGATCGGTATCTGCGACTGTGGGATTCGTTCCAAGAAGATATTCTTGGATACTGGAAAGCCCATCACTATCAAGATCGCCTTCGCGGCTGTCGATTCCGTAGGCCGATTCGTAGAGATCTGCCAAGCCATTAACATCAGCATCTTCAAAGAGCGGGTTTCCTGTGCTAACGGTAAGCCCATCCATCAGTAACGGTATGCGGCGATGGCCCAGCAAAGTGATGCGGCCGGGATCGACGTTCTCGTTGTCGTAGTAGCCCATGTCGACACTGACAAGCTTCTCATCAACCCAAAGATCCCAACGGTTCTGGCTGTTTTCGATGTCGTCGCGTTGGAATTCTTGACGAAATGTCAGACGCATCCAGTGCAGCGGGCGACCTTCGCCATCGAGGTCAAAGGTGACGCCAGTGTCAATCCAATCACCTCCGCGTAAGCCGTTGCCGTTGAGGACGTAGAGAGCGGCAGTGGGTTTGTTAGAATCGTTTTCTTTCACGAGACGGAAAGCACCCGTTACCGATCCGGAGGCATCAATAAATTCACCGGGCTCTTCCTCAAAAGCCACGGGTTTGGTTAGGAGATCAACAAAGAGGGTGCCGGCGTCCGGTGGCGGATCGAGACGAAAGGTGATTTGGCCGAAGCGCTCTTCCGCGGAGGGCGCGATGCGCACGGCGCCTGAATTGTCGATGCCTTCTTGGACGATGGAGGCTTCGCCTTGCTGGATGGTCCAGCCATCGCCGAGGGTGGCGTTTTCGCCGTCGAAGTGGTTTTGATAGATGATCGACTCCTCGGGGAGTTCGTAGCGATCGAGGTAGGGACTGGCGGCAAAGACCGCGCTACTCACAGAGAGAGAGAGAGAGAGAGAGAGAGAGAGAGAGAGAGAGAGAGAGAAGAACCAAGCGAGTTTTCATAACGGAAATAATAAGCTGAGCGACTGCACGGGGGTGCCGCTTAGTTAGGAAACGGCACCTCGTAGAGGTAATCGAGCACTGGCGTTTATGTTGTTGTGAGGAACCCTAGCGACTAGCGAATGTCCTGACAAGCATTTTTTCAAAAAAATGCTTGTCAGGCACGAAGTGCGTTCGGCGATACTAGAACGCTGATTCTTCTCGGAGGGCTTAGATAACCACCCGTCTCCGAAACGGAGTTCCGTCGGGTGCTTGGGCGTTGGATTTCCGATAAATCGACGACTTTGGCTCAACCGGACGGCCAGCGGCCGGAAATGGCCTGCCTACCTACCTTACCCGGTCAATGTTGAGCCCGTTGCGCTTGCACTCGCCGACGCAACGGTGAAACTGGATTCGATGATCCGGTGGACGATTCCTCTAATCTTGCTGGCGACAGTGGACTTGCTGTCGGCTGAAGATCCAGCGGTCGATTTTAGCAGCGAAATTCTGCCCATTCTCTCCGATCGTTGTTTTCACTGCCACGGGCCTGACGAATCCCATCGCAAAGCGGATCTGCGGCTCGATGAGGAATCGGCCGCCAAAGCCGTGATCGAAGCGGGCTTTGTGGAGAGAAGCGCTCTGATTCAACGCATCACGAGCCAAGACCCTGAGGAAGTGATGCCTCCCCCGGACTCGCATCGCAAACCTCTGGGGCCTAACGAGATTGCTCTCTTACGGAAATGGATTGATCAAGGCGCACCTTGGGGGAAACATTGGGCCTTCACGAGGCCAGTGCGGCCTTCGCTACCCGACGCATCCGCACACCCGATTGATGCCTTCGTGAAGGCGCGCCTGAAGCGTGAGACCCTATCACCATCCCAGAGAGCTCCCTTCGAAACGCTGTTACGGCGCTTGTCTTACGATCTCACGGGCTTGCCTCTCGTCGCGGCGCAGGTAGAGGGATCGACTTGGGAGGAAACGATTGATCATGTGTTAGAGTCGCCGCATTACGGCGAACGCATGGCCATGTGGTGGCTGGATGCGGCTCGTTATGCGGATACGGATGGGTATCAGGGAGATGCGGAGCGAGCGAACTGGCCGTGGCGGGATTGGGTGGTGGACGCTTTCAATGGAAACATGCCGTTTGATCAATTCACGATTGAGCAGTTTGCCGGCGATCTCCTTCCTGAGGCCTCCCCGGAGCAGATCTTGGCCACCTGTTTTCACCGGAATCACATGACCAATGGAGAAGGCGGGAGGTTGCCTGAGGAATCTCGCATCGATTACGTGATCGATCGCGTGAATACCATGGGCACGGTTTGGTTGGGCTTAACGCTTGGTTGCACGCAATGCCATACCCACAAGTTTGATCCGGTTTCGCATGAAGATTATTACCGGCTCTTTGCTTATTTTGATAGCATTGATGAAGATGGCAAGGCGGGAAATGCAGCGAAACCCTATCTAAATTACCAATCGGCAGAAACGGAAGCTCTTCTGGCTAAAGCTGAGGCCTTCGTCAAAAAGTGCGAAGAACGCGAGGCCGCCGAGAAGGATTCGTCCAAGGAACGATTTGAAGGTTGGTTAGAGACTCAGAAAGCTTCGCTGCCCAGTGACTATCGTGCCTGGCACATCGTCGAACCTGTGGCGCTTGAGTCTGCTGAAGGCACGCGGCTTGACCACGAAGAAGGGGGAGTGGTTCAGGCGCACGGCCCCAACCCTGTGCAAGATGATTACCAGATCACTTACCAGCTCCCCACCCCCTTGACGCGGCTTACCGGCTGGAAACTGGAAGTCTTCCCCCACCCCACCCATTCTAGCGGGCGTCTTTCTCGAGGTCGGTCAGGAGAATTCATCCTCACCAATGTTAAATTGTATGTTCGCAAACGGGGTCAATCCCAAGTGCGGGATATTGAAATGGTCTCCGCCATGGCGTCTTTCGAAAAGAATGCATCAGGACGCAACTATGGGAAAGTGAAAGACACGCTCAATGACGATCCGAGAAACGGTTGGACCACAGAGGGCGGTGATCCTACCAAGCCGCATACGGCGGTGTTTGCGTTAGAAGAAACTCTAACTCTATCCGAGGATGAAGAGTTGATGATCATTCTCTTTCATCGTTCCACCTTGGGCGACGCCAATATCGGCAGATTTCGTATCTCCATGACGGATCAAGCAGGTGAAACGGTAAGGAGTCTGGCCACGGCTCCTCTCGAAGAATTGGCAGCTTCAGGCACCGCCGACGACGGACTTCTGAAACGCCTGTTTGCCCAATTCTTGGTGGATGAAGAAGCGTATCAGACGGCCAAAGAACGTGTTGCGATTGCGAAGCGACAGCTTGGTCGCGCAAAGAAAGCCACAGGTGAAATCAACGTCATGGTGCTTGCAGAACGGGCCGAACCGCGCTCCACCCACATCTTAGAACGCGGTGTATGGGATGCTAAAGGCAAGGTTGTGACGCGCGGCGTCTTGCCGGCCGTGCACGACATACCCGCGGAAGCGGTTCCGACTCGCCTCGAATTGGCCAAATGGCTAGTTTCCCCGGAGAATCCTCTCACCGCGCGCGTGGTGGCCAATCATCTATGGCAACTGGTGTTCGGTGCGGGTTTGGTGAGGACCCCGGAGGACTTTGGTTTGCAAGGCGATCGCCCGACTCATCCTGACTTACTTGATTGGTTAGCGGTGGAGCTTGTCGAATGCGGGTGGGACATCAAGCATATGATCCGCCTGCTCGTAACGAGTGAAACCTATCAACAAGCGAGCGTGATCAGCCCTGATGCGGCCGAGGCGGATCCCAAGAATCTTTGGTGGGCGCGCGCCATGCGTTATCGCCGGCCGGCGTGGATGATTCGTGACGGGGCCCTTCAACTTTCGGGACTCTTGAACACCGCCTTTGGAGGCGCACCAGTGAAGCCCTATCAACCCGATGGCGTGTGGTATGAGATGTTTATGGGCCGGTTCCGCTACGAACCTAGCATAGGCCCCGAACAATACCGCCGAACGCTCTACGCCTTCTGGCGGCGCTCTGCCGCACCGACGTTTCTCTTTGATAGCGCACAGCGCCGTGTGTGTGAAGTCAGTCCCCGCCGAACCAATACGCCGCTTCATGCTCTGACACTTCTCAATGATTTGACCATGCTCGAATCATCCCGAACCCTAGCGGAGCGGTTCAAAGATCTAGGCGAACTCTTTCAACAGGTCCTAGGACGTGAAGCTTCCACTCAGGAACTCACCGTGATCAAACGTGAATATGATCGAGCTCTCGAAACTTACAAAGAAGACCATCAGGCTGCTCTAGCATTCGTCACTATCGGCCAACTGGACCGGCCGGAAAAATCCAGCACCATCCCTAACATCGCCGCCCGCATGGTCGTGGCAAGCATGCTGCTCAATCTCGACGAGGCCATTACCCATGAATAACGCCGACGCTTCTCTCACTCGAAGACTCTTCCTCCAGCAAACGGGCGTCAATCTCGGCGCCATCGCCTTGAGTAACTTGTTAACCAAGAACCTTTCAGGTGCACCGTTGGGCTTGTCTCATGTGGCACCGAAAGCGAGACGGGTGATTTTTCTCACGCAATCTGGCGGGCCGTCTCAAATCGAGTTGTTCGACGACAAACCCGGTCTCAGACGGTGGGCGGGCAAGGAACTGCCTGATAGTGTGCGGCAAGGCCAGCGGCTCACCACGATGACGGCCAATCAAAAGCAACTCATCATGCCCGCGCGGACGCGATTCGCCAGGCACGGGCAGAGTGGGGCCACGGTGAGCGAGTGGCTTCCCCATTTGGGCCAAGTGGCAGATAAACTGTGTTTCATCAAATCGATGACGACGGACCAAATCAACCACGCGCCGGCCATGACGCGATTCCTTACCGGGCATCAGATTCCCGGCCGCCCGAGCATGGGTGCGTGGTCCAGCTACGGTCTTGGGAGCCCTAACAAAAACTTGCCCGAGTATCTCGTGCTCATTTCGAAGATGAAACGTGGCAGTGATCAACCCTTGTATGATCACTATTGGGGAAGCGGGTTTCTTCCGTCGCGGCATCAAGGGGTGAAGCTGCGCAATGCCAAGGACCCCGTGCTTTACCTCCGGGATCCTGACGGATTGCCTCGGGCACTTCGTCGCAGTATGTTAGACGGTTTGAACAAGCTGAACGCCATCCGTTTCCGTCACACAGGCGATACGGAGATCACCACGCGCATTCAACAGTACGAGATGGCTTACCGCATGCAGACGAGTATTCCCGATCTCAACGATTTGAGCGACGAACCGGAATCAGTCTTTGACATGTACGGCCCAGATTCCAGGAGGCCCGGCAGTTACGCGGCAAATTGTATTTTAGCTAGACGGCTGGCTGAGCGCGGCGTGCCGTTTGTCCAGCTCTTCCATCCAGATTGGGATCACCACAGCCGCCTATCCAGCTGGTGCACCGCACGCTGCCGCGATACCGATCAACCGAGTGCCGCTTTGGTGAAAGATCTGGAGATGCGCGGTTTGTTAGATGATACTTTAGTCATATGGGGCGGTGAATTCGGCCGCGGTGTCGCGGGTCAGGGGAAATGGGATAGTCCAGAGGGCGGCCGGGATCATCATCCGCGATGTTTCACCATCTGGATGGCGGGTGGCGGCATACAACCGGGAATGACTCATGGTGCCACGGATGATTTCAGTTACAACGTGGCGAGCGATCCCGTACACGTGAGAGATCTTCACGCCACCGTCTTGCACTTGTTAGGCATCGACCACGAGCGTTTCACTTTCCGCTTCCAAGGTCTGGACTACAGGCTGACCGGTGTGGAACCGGCTCGCGTGGTGAGTGAAGTGTTAACAGCGTGATCAGTTGAGACCCGCCAATCGATCGTCTGGCATGGGCTGCTGACTCAGTTTCATAGCCTGGCGTTTACCCGATCCACGTCGCGTCGGTGGCGCAATTTCAGGCCGGTTTCGGCGAATGGAGCGCAACAGGCAGACGCTGTTGAGAACGGCCATGATCAGGTAGATTTGACCGAACGTGCTTTGGTTAATTCCGTAAAAACAGTAGTAGCTCAGCGCGCCAAACATGAAAATGCCGATTGTGTAAATAGCGCGGCGCCAGTTCTCCATCTTTTCAAGACGACCCGAGCGGCTGAGAGCCCGGCGAATAATGGCGGCGATCAAGCCGAAAGCGATCCCAATCGGGATTGTGATGAAAAGCGCTTTGATGAGATGTTCAGAGTCAGGCATGGCGACATTCATTTTATGGAAATTATAAAGAGTTCTTCGATGACTTCAAGCTGAAGTTCTCCCTCAAATATCGCCCGCAGGCCCCCTCTTACTCGATTCGCTCGGCTTTTTCCTGGGCGACCAGGCACAATTCCGCCGCTTTGAAGGTGTGTTCCTCGGACATGGCCTTCTCCGTCCGGTTGAGGCAGTCGAGGATCATTTCCCCGAAGAACGGGAAGCCTACCTTCCCATGAACCTCGTGGCGTTCTTCTTTCTCGTCGTTGACCAGAATGAGCACATCTTGAGCAGGACTGGTTCCGGCGTCGATGTACTTCCGGCATTCAATGTAGCCCTTGGTGCCCAGAATCAAGGTGCGGCCATCACCCCAGGTCGGCAGGGCCTCGGGGGTGAACCAATCGACGCGGAAGTAGTTCGCAGCGCCGGTATCCCCCACCAAGTTGGCTTCGCCGAAATCTTCCAACTCAGGATAAGCCTCTTTGTGATGGTAGTTGGCCACCGCAGCGTGGGTCACACGGGCGTCTTTCGATCCAGAATAATATAGAAACTGCTCGATCTGATGGCTTCCGATATCCGTTAGGATGCCACCGTACTGCGCTTTCTTGAAAAACCAATCAGGGCGCTTGTCGGCACTCAAACGATGGGGACCGAGCCCAATGACCTGAAGCACCCTGCCAATCACACCATCCTTGATCAGATCACCTGCGTGTACCGCACATTCCACGTGAAGACGTTCGCTGTAGTAGACCATGTACTTCTGACCAGTGCGCTTCACCGCATCGCGAGCGTCCTTTAACTGATCGAGTGAGGTGAAGGGTGTTTTGTCAGTGAAGTAATCCTTACCAGCTTCCATCACGCGGATGCCCAAGGGTCCACGATCGCAAGGGATGGCTGCCGCCGCGACCATCTTGATGTCTGAATCCTCCAGTATCCGCTCTAACGAATCCACTGGCTGCGCTTGAGGATAGGCCTCACGAAAAGCGTCCACCTTCTTCGGATCCGGGTCGTAGACCCACCGCAGCTCGCCGCCCGCTTCGATCAATCCATTGGTTTGTCCATGAATATGCCCGTGATCCAATGCCGCCACCGCGAAAGGAAACTCTCCCTTTTCACAAACGGGTTTCGCCTTGCCCTTGGGCGCGTAGTTCAATCCTTCCTTTGCCATCGATCCGCGTGGGGAGTGAATGATTGGTTAGTCTTTTTTGTCGTCTGAACCAGGCACTTTAAACAGCGACTCGGCCTTCTTCTCTTTCTCGGCAGGCTTGGGTTTCTCGCCCTTCGCCTTGGCTTCTTTGGCCGCTTTGATATCTGCCTGGAGCTTGGGCTTGAGGCCGGCTGCTTGCTTGCCAAACCGGCTGTCTTTGTTCATGGCGACGATGCTGTCTAGCAATTTCATCAGCTCATCATAACGCTCCATGCGTAAGAGTGGCCCGAGACGCAAATAGTCGATTTCCTGCTTCTCCACCACCTGCTTGCCTTCCGCTTCACGGAACTCAACAAGGGCTTTCAAGATCCCGGCCCAATCCTGTTTCTTGCCTAACTGATTGAGCTGTTCTTTCAATTTCTTCAATTTCTCCATGAACACCACTCGGCGCATCCCCCCGGCGTTTTCCGGATCGATGGCCAAAGCTTGGCGGTACTCCTCCCCGTAGAATTGAAGAATAACTTCCGGCCGCATTTCCTTAATCGCCGCCCCTAGATGATTCGCCTTATCTTGTCCATCGGCTTTCGCCGCTTTGTCAAAGTGCTCATCTCGCTCGACGTGTTTTTGATAGAGTTCGTTGAGATGTTGCAAATAGCCTTCTATACTCAAGTCCGCAACCCAGCCTGTTCGGGCGTAAGGCCGGCCTGAGCTATCGGCGAGGATGACGGTGGGATAGGCGGTGACCATGTAGGCTTTGTTCGCTTTGGCATTGGCTTCCTGCAGTTTTTCCGACTGGATATGGCGGTTGCGAGGGAAGTCCAATCGCACGAGCACAAACTTCTTGGAGGCTTCATCGACAAAGGCCTTTTCTGTGAAAACGCGATCCTCCAGATCAATGCTAGGCGGAATCCAATCCGTCGCGCCGAAGTTTAGAAGCAGGTCCCGGCCGGTCGATGCCGCCAGCTCCTTAGCGCGGTCCAACCCGGTGAGCCAGCCGGGGGGCACTTTAGTGAAATCAGTTACTGAGGCTTTCGCGGGCGGCTTAGCTTGAGGGTTATTCTTCTTCTCCTCGGCATGACTCCAGCATAATCCGAGCGCGAAGACGCCTAACAAGGCACGAGAGATGGGGCGAATGGTGGGTTTCATGGGTTGGTCGCAGTGGATAGGATTAAGGAATGAGGAGGAATCGAGTTAGGAGTAGCTACTAACGCTTTCAAATTCAGCAAATGAACACGCTTGCTTGCGCATGAGACAGTAGTGCACCCAGCGGAAGATATCATCAAAGACAGGATATTTGGTGATCAATTGATTGAGGTGATCCCAATCGAGTCTGGTAGTGACTTGGGGAGCGCAAATGCGGTGCATGACCACGGCGTCTCTCAATGCCCGGTCGAATTCGTCAGCCGGCAAATCGCGGATGGCTTCGGGAGAATCCCAAGAAGCAAGTTGTTGCTCAGAGAGACTGAAAAACGAAACGCCGACGCCGAATTGCTGGCCCATTCGTCTCAAGTCCTCCACCACATATTCGTCCAGCACCTCGGTAGCGATGATGAGTTCTCGGGCATGGGCCCAGGTGCCGCTACTAAGGGTTTGAAAAAACAGCTGGCGGTAATTCTCTGCGTGAAGCGAGACCGCTATGCTGGTACTAGTAAGCGTGAAACTCGGCTCTTCCAAACAGAGCAGTTCGGGAACCAGTTTGACGCCTGATTCCGAAAGTTGTCCGGAACGCCATTCCACCACCACGGAATCCGGTACCATCCAATGATAGCTCTCTGACGGCGCAACGGTGCCCTCGTGACGAATGGGAAAGCTGAAGGACCTGTCCTGATTGCTAAACCGCTCATAGAACGCTTGAAACTTGCGGAAGAGATCCTCGGGAGACTCTGATCCATCACCGGATTCGAAGCCTTCCAGGGCTTCCTGGCGCAGCCGTGGTTGTCGGGGACGGAGAATCTCATGCCGTGCCGTGCGCAGGTAATACCCTTGCCCCTGGTCGACTTTGGCGATGGGCGAGGTCGGATCACAGGACATTACGGAAAAATGATAGCGCAGAGTCGCGTCACTGTAATCTTGAGAGAGACGCCTTTTCACCATCTCGATCAGCTTCGTCCCCTTGATCGACTCCGCCGGACTCTGCGGGAGGATATTGGGGAGGATTTCTTTCAGCTGTTCGCGAAGATTCATGAGCGAGGGGAAGCGGCAGAATGCTTACGCCTCGGCAGCGAGTCAAGTGCGGTTGAAGCGCCGAGTCTCAAGGTTGCGAAACTCCGATTGTGTCAGGTTCGGCGGCTTCCGGCTTGCTTTCGCCCGCTTCGTCCGCCATTTGCGGGGCATGGCATCTGGAGAATCCTCTCAGTCGTTTCAAATTGCGGTCCTCGCCGGGGATGGCATCGGTCCTGAAGTCATGACGCAAGCCCGTCGCGTGCTGGATCACGTGGCGGAAGGTCGCGGTCTGACGTTTCAATATGCAGAACAGCCCGTTGGGGGAGCCGGCATTGATGAACTCGGCCAGGCCCTTCCCGATGTGACTTTGGCAACCTGCGAGACAAGTGACGCCATTCTGTTTGGGTCCGTGGGAGGTCCAAAGTGGGAGCACCTGCCTCCCCATGAGCAACCAGAACGTGGTGCCTTGCTCCCGTTGCGCAAACACTTTGGACTCTTTGCCAACTTGCGGCCCTCCGTGTGTTTTCCCTCGCTGACGCATGCGTCGCCAGTAAAAGACGAATTAATCGAGGGCGGTTTCGATGTCCTCTGCGTGCGCGAGCTGACGGGCGGTCTTTATTTCGGATCGCCCAAAGGCACGCACGAAGAAAACGGTGAGAGGGTGGCGGTTGATACCATGATTTATCGTGAGAGTGAAATTGAGCGTATCGCTCGAGTGGCCTTCACGGCGGCCCAACAACGCGACGGACGGGTCACGTCAATTGATAAAGCCAACGTCCTGGAAAACGGTCTCCTCTGGCGGTCAGTCGTCGAACGTGTGGCCACCGAATATCCCGATGTGAAACTTGATCATCTCTACGTGGATAATGCTGCCATGCAGCTGATTCGCCGGCCTCGGGAGTTTGACGTCGTCTTGGCGGAGAACTTGTTCGGCGACATCCTGAGTGACGAGATGGCGATGATTGCCGGGTCTCTTGGCATGTTGGCTAGTGCAAGTTTGGGTTCACTGAAGGAGAACGGCCTCTACTTCGGGATGTATGAACCCAGTGGCGGATCGGCGCCGGATATCGCCGGGCAAGGCATCGCCAATCCGCTCGCGCAGATTCTCTCGGCCGCGATGCTCTTGCGCTATTCGTTAGGGTTGACGGCCGAGGCTGAAGCCATCGATGGCGCCGTTCGCAAAGCGATCGATAGCGGTGCGCGAACGGGTGATATTTTCACCGGAGCCGAAGGAACCAAGAAACTAACCACGCAAGAGATGGGTGACGCTGTGCTCGCTCATTTGGATTTCGCCACAAGCTAGGTTAATCTCCGGCCATGTTCCGTCTGTCCTACCAGCGTGCCGCCTTGATGTTAGCAGGTTTCGTTCTGCTAGGCGCGTGCGGTAAGCCAGAGATCGCGGAGAATGTGTCGCCCCCGCAAGAACCGCCCCTAGCAGAAGCACCGGCGACACCGGTGCCTGAACCCGACACAGCGGAGCCGCCTCCGCCTCCAGAACCAGACACGCCGGAGGAATCCGTCGATACGACCTCGACTGCCGCCATTCTCGGGTACCATCGCTTCTCCGAGTCGCCTAACATCTCACGCCGGTTACTCAGCACCACGATCTTCATCGACAAGTTCCGCGAGCAGATGCAGACCTTGAAGGATAATGATATTTCGGTCATTTCGTTAGGAGACTTTCTCGCATGGCGGCGAGGGGAGAAAAGCATTCCGCCCTTCTCTGTCATCATCACCATCGATGACGGTTACGTCTCCACTTACAATCTTGCCTTCCCCATTCTGAAAGAGTTCGGCTTCCCTTTCACACTCTATCTTTATTCCAACTTTCTTGGGGGCGCCGGCAAAACGCTCAGCTATGAGGAAATCCACGAAATGCTCGCCGCAGGTGGCGAGATTGGCAGCCACAGCGTTTCCCATGCTTCACTCACACGGCGCGGACGAAGATCTGAAGAAATGCAGGCCGCCTATCTCAAAGCGGAAGCCGAAGATTCGCGTCGTATTTTGAGAGAAAAGTTAGGTGTCGATCCCAAGACTTTCTCCTATCCCTACGGCATCTATGATGAAGCCGTGATCGAAGCGTGTGTGAATGCTGAGTACGAAGCAATGGTCACGGTGCGCGGCCAGAAAGTGGATTGGAAATCGGATCTCAAAGAGTTGGGCCGCTACATTGTGCACGGATCAGATGACCGCCCGTTCAATTACGCGATATCCTCGCGAGTACCTGGCGGTTTTGTCAACAGCACCAATCTCATGAAGGAAACCCAAACGGATGAAGCGACGGGCGAGACCAAACCTCTGATCACCGTTTCTCCGCCTAACAACTCTAAAGTCCCCGACCGCCGCCCCGTCATTCAGGTGGATTTGTCAGCGTTAAAGAACGTGGAAATGGACAGCTTGAAGATGATCATCAGCAGCCTGGGTCCCGTGACGCCAAGCTTTGACGAAGAAACAGCGATCGTTTCCTATCAACCGCATCAACGGTTGCGATTGCCGGAGTATTGGGTGCAACTGCGCTTGCAACGCACCGGCGAGAAAAAGCCGGACATGATCCGCTGGAACTTCTTGATCGATGGCGAAGCAAATTACCTTTCCAAGGTGACGCCCCTCTCAGAAGAAACGCCTATTGTAGAATCCGAATCGGCGGAAACGCCTAACTAACCATCTCCCATGTTCAACCAACTATCAGACAGCCTCGAAGGCGTGTTTAAGAAACTCCGTGGCCAGGGCAAGATCACCGAGAAGAATATCGGAGACGCGATGCGTGAGATTCGCATGGCTTTGTTAGAAGCTGACGTCGATTTCAAGGTCGCCAAGACGTTTATCAACAACGTGCGCGAGAAAGCACTAGGGCAAGAAGTCCTTCGCAGCGTCAAACCCGGTCAACAGATCGTCAAAATCTTTCAAGACGAACTCACCGAATTGTTAGGAGGCGACGCCGAAGAACTCAATCTCGACCCGCCTGGCCGGATACTCATGGTGGGTCTCAACGGTGCTGGTAAGACAACGACCTCGGCAAAGCTCGCGCTTCGACTCAAAAAAGAAGGGCGCCAACCCTATCTCGTCGCCTGTGATCTGTATCGTCCCGCAGCGATCGATCAGTTAGTCACCTTGGCTGAGGAGATCGATGTACCCGTCTTCAAGCCGCAATCGGGAGAGAAAGACGTTTTGAAAGTCGCCCGAGAAGCGCTCGCTTGGGGTGAGGAGAAAAAGGCCCGCGTTATGATTTTCGATACTGCGGGCCGCCAAGAAGTCGATACGGAATTGGTGGAAGAACTCAAGCGACTCAAAGAGTTTCTCGATCCTCAGGAGGTCTTGTTAGTCGCCGATTCCGCCACAGGTCAACAGGCTGTGAGTGTGGCCACCCATTTCGACGAAGCGGTGAATATCACCGGATTGGTCCTAACCAAGCTCGATGGCGATGCCCGCGGCGGTGCGGCTCTGTCCATGCGTCAAGTCACAGGTAAGCCCATCAAGCTGGCCGGCATGGGTGAGAAGATGGAGCAATTGGAAGTCTTCGTCCCCGATCGCTTGGCCGGGCGCATCCTCGGCATGGGAGATGTGGTGGGTCTGGTCGAGAAGGCCAGCGAATTGATCGAAGAGAAAGATGCCATGAAGATGGCGCAGAAGATTCAGAAGGCCACGTTCGACTTCAATGACTTCCTGGCCCAGATGAAGATGCTGCGAAAGCTGGGACCACTTGAGGGATTGCTCGGCATGTTGCCTGGCATGGGAAAACTTAAGGACCTGCCCATTGATGAGTCCCGCATCAAACGCGTGGAGGCGATTATCCTCTCCATGACCCCCAAAGAACGGCAACGCCCCGAGATTCTCAATGGCCGGCGGCGTCAGCGGATCGCCAAGGGAAGCGGCACCAAGATCGTGGAAGTGAACAATTTGTTACGGCAATTCTCTCAAATGCGAAAGATGATGAAAAACAAAGGCAAACTTAAGAAACTTATGTCGCAAATGGGGGGTGGAGAAATGCCAAAGGGATTAGGATTCTGATAAAATCTGCAGTGACTCTTTCTTAGTTTTTTAAGAAAGTTTAACGACGACAAGGCGTTCTAGCTACGTTAACTATCGCTCAAACCTTCGCCATTGAGATGCACCCGGCCTACTCAATGCCTTCCCCCGCAATCGTCCAGTGCGTGTCAGTGGCGGCGCCAACCCGTCTCGTCCAACCTTACGCAACCCCCTAACAAAGTGCTCCGTCCAACTATGAAGAAGTCATCCTCTCACTTATCCAGATCAGCGCTCTTGGCAGCCGCTGGTTTTCTCGGTCTCCCCGGGTCGATTCTCGCGGTGGATCCGCCTCTTGCTCCCATCCTCAACGTTTCCACGGACAGCGACTCGTATGTCGTCGATTGGATTGCGCCACTTGGAGAGGTTCGTGTGTTCACTTCCACAACCCTACGGCCGGATGATTGGCAGCTGCTAGATCAAGAGATTCAATTAGATGGTGCCATTCAGCGAATTTCCGTGATGAGGGGGGAAGACCCCGTCCGCTTCTTCCGCGTGGAAGTGAAAACCGAAGAAGTGGATCCCGATCTACTGGATGACGACGGTGATGGCGTGGTCAATGGCCAAGACGCCTTTCCCAACGACCCTAACGAAACCGTTGATACGGATGGTGATGGCGTGGGCAATAATGCTGACACTGACGATGACGGCGACAATGTCGCGGATACCGACGACGCCTTCCCTCTTAATCGCGCTGAATGGGCAGACACCGATGGTGACGGCACCGGCAACAATGCCGACACCGACGATGACGGCGATAACGTGGCCGATACCGACGATGCTTTCCCATTAGACCCTAACGAATCAGCCGACACTGATGGTGACGGGCGTGGCAACAACGCGGATACCGATGATGATGGTGACAACGTGTTAGATGACATCGATGCTTTTCCGCTAGATCGCAATGAAACGGTCGACACCGATGGTGATGGAGTCGGTAACAACGCCGACACCGATGACGACGGTGACAATGTGCTAGACGATGTGGACGCCTTCCCCTTGAACCGTGATGAGTCCGTCGACACTGATGGCGACGGCACGGGTAACAATGCGGACACCGATGATGACGGTGACAACGTGGCTGATGATGTGGATGCCTTTCCGTTAGACGCCAACGAATCCGTCGACACCGACGGTGACGGCACGGGTAACCATGCGGACACCGATGACGACGGCGACAACGTGGCTGATGATGTGGACGCCTTTCCGTTAGACGCCAACGAATCCGTCGACACCGACGGCGATGGCACGGGCAATAATGCCGACACCGATGATGACGGCGATAACGTGGCTGATGATGTGGACGCCTTTCCGTTAGACGCCAACGAATCCGTCGACACCGACGGCGATGGCACGGGCAATAATGCCGACACCGATGACGACGGCGACAACGTGGCTGATGATGTGGACGCCTTTCCGTTAGATGCTAACGAATCCGTCGACACCGACGGCGATGGCACGGGCAATAATGCCGACACCGACGACGACGACGACGGTGTTCCGGACGATCAAGACACAGCTCCACTTGACCCTTCGATTCCAGGTAACGGCACTGGAACTGATCCGGGCACCGGACCTGGTGGTGAAGCTTTTCCTGGCAATGATGGAGGCAACACTGGTGGCGGCAATGATGGCGGCGACAATACGGGTGGCAGCGGCGAGACGCCCCAGTCTCCGACCTCCGGGGGTGGCACAGGTGGTCCGCAGACCGGAGGTGGTGGCACAGGTGGTCCGCAGACCGGAGGTGGTGACAATGGCCCTGTCTCAGGCAATGACGGCAATAACACCGACGGAGGCAACGGCAACACCGATAGTGGCACAGACCCCGGTACCGGACCCAACGGAGAATCATTTCCTGGCGGTAATACGGACGGAGGCAACACGGATGGTGGAGACGACGGTGGCGGAACCACAGACGACGGAAACATTGGTGGAAGCGGTAGCCCGGTTAGCTCCGATGGGACGCCTGCAGATTCCGGAGGGAACGATAGCGGTGGGAACACCGGCGGAAATGGTGGTCCTGTAAGCAGTGACGGCACTTCAGGTGGCAGTACGGGAGGTGGGACGACGGATGGTGGCAATACAGATAGCGGGGACACGGGTGGAGGTGATTCTGGATTAGATCCTACCGATTTCCTTCCTGGCGGGTCTGGTGGAACCCCCACCAACGGAGGATCCGGCCCCAATGGCGAAGGGGGCCCCACGAGCGTGGTTCCGTAAGCGGCTCAGTTATTTCAAAATCATTCAGAGAAGCCACCTCGTCACCGGGGTGGCTTTTCCGCGTAGTGGCGCCGTGCCTGCACAGGGTTTACAATGCTGAGCGTTAATTCTATATCAGATCTAATGGGTTATTTGCTGAAGCTTACCTTGGCGCTATTCACGGCACTTGCCGCCGCAGGTAAAGGTTTCGGCCAAGTCCGCGAAGCGGAGACGCCGGCGCCTCTCGCCCATGATATGGTCAGCTCTAGCGAGCAGTTTCGTATCTATGGTAGTGATCGCAAGACGCGGGGCACCCTCGCCATCTTTGCCGAACGACAGAAGACCGCCTACCTGCAACTGCTCAATGCTCACGATCAGTGGGAGCACCGCATCGTCATTCACGTCAAGGGGCTGCTAACCGATCCGCCGGTGCGTCGCCCCATTGCGGAGCGTATTCGCGATTTCGATGGGGCATTCGGCTTGGAAATTCATGTGACGCTCTGCACCAAGTTTTCCCGGGAACGCCTCCGTCAAGCCATACTGCGAATGCTCATGTTCGAGACGGCGCTTCGCGATGCCGCGCCGGGAAACGTGAACCGCCGCCTGGTGCCTCGCTGGTTGGAAATCGGTCTTCCCGGAGCGCTTGAACTCAAAACTTCCGGACGGCCAAGCAAGCTTTTCTCACAGATGTTCAAGTTAGACCTGATCACGCCGATCGGTGAAATGTTAGCGGCGGAGAATCGTGAAACCGACTCTGTCTCTCGCACCTTTTTCAAGGCATCCGCTAGTGGCTTGGTGCTCATGCTCCTTGATCAAACAGATGGTCCGAAGAAGCTGGACGTTCTCATACAATCATTAGGGGAGCGCCGTTCTCTTTCGCCGAGAGATTTGCTGGCGCGTTACTTTCCGGTGATGCGAGGATCTGATGAAAGGGTAGAGAAAGAGTGGCTGCTGTATTGCGGCAGCAAACTCGCCGCTCCCCAGGCGTTGGAATTCATGAGTCCTAAGGAAACCGAAGCGGCTCTATCAGAAGCATTGAAAGTCAGCTTTCTGGAGTTCAAAGAACCGGATGAAGAAGAGGTCCGTCCCAGCGGGGGCGAACGTAGAATCCGGCTCCCTTTCTGGCGCCGCAAGGATGACCAAACGGAAGAGACTGCGGACGTCAGCCATGACAACGACGATGACAAGGAACAACGGGCCGACACCGAAGAGACTCAAACTTTTGAAGGAAGCCTTGAGGACTTTGAGAGGTTCATTCGGCGCAAAGATCGCGAGGAAATTCTCTTTGCCATGCGGCAGCGGTTGCTGCAGCTAGCCGTGCGTTCTTTCCCTCTCTACCGGCCGATCGTTCAAGATTATATTGATGTGGTAGAGCAGCTCCGGGAGAAGTGGAAGAAAGGCAAGATTGAGGAGAAACTGCAAGCCCTGGCAGCCGAACGTACTCGATTAACGGAGAATCTCCAGCAGATCAGCGATCACCTCAATCACTATGAAGTGCAGGAAATGACCTCGAAGAGTGGCGTCTTCAACGAGTATCTTCAAAGAGCCAAGGAACTTGAAGACGAGCACGTTCCCAAAGGCGACGCAATCTCCAAGTACCTTGACCTGGTGGAGGAAACGCTAGAATAGCTGACAGGGCGCCTTTCCCCCACCCTTTGTGAAATCCAGTCAATTAACTTTGCAGGAACAAGCGTTGTTGCTACTGCTGATGCTCCTTCTGGTAGTCGGTTCAGTGGTTCGCTATTGTCGCTACCAGCCAATCGAACGAGAATCCCCTCCATCAGAATCCGTTAATCTGCCTGAATCTCTCACTTCCCCCTCAAGTAAGCATGCAGAAGATCGACTTTGACGAAGCGGTAGAGAAACTGGTTCAACAAGATCCCCGCTACACCACGGGTGCCTATCATTTTCTCAGAGACGCTCTCGATTACACACTACGCCGCTCCAGAAAAGAAGGGGATGTCGAGGACCGGCATGTGTCGGGCAAAGAACTCGTAGAGGGTATCCGCGAGTACGCCTTGAAAGAGTTCGGACCCATGGTCATGACCGTTTTCGATGAATGGGGAATCCGCTCGTGCGATGACTTCGGGGAAATTGTTTTCAACTTGATCGAAGCACGGGTTTTCGGTCGCACGGAGGAAGATAAGAAAGAGGATTTTTCCGGGCACTACGACTTTCAGGATGTCTTCGTGCGCCCCTTTCTTCCCAAGAATCCGATCGGTTAGACAATTCGCATTACTATGTACAGGACTACTTTCTTTGCCTTAACAACGCTATTTCTAACATTAGTCGATTCCGGAGCGCAATCACCCGGAAAACCCAACATCCTCTTCATCTATCTCGATGACTTTGGCTGGAAAGACACTGGTTACATGGGTTCAGACTTCTTTGAGACACCCCATCTCGACCGGCTCGCTCGCGGAGGCATGATTTTCACCAACGCTTATTCTTGCGCCGCCAATTGTGCACCGGCCCGCGCGTGTCTCTTGTCCGGGCAATACACCCCGCGACACCGGGTTTTCAATGTCGGCACCGGTCCACGAGGAAAGGCCTCCCACCGGAAGTTAGAGCATGTGCCAGGGG
Source organism: Verrucomicrobiales bacterium (assembly GCA_965224685.1). Classification (GTDB taxonomy): domain Bacteria; phylum Verrucomicrobiota; class Verrucomicrobiia; order Verrucomicrobiales; family DEV007; genus CBDDAB01. The sequence goes on from CBDDAB010000017.1 coordinate 36,729, forward strand.
TCGATACCCTTAATCCAAGTCTGCGTACGTGGGCTCATCAATTGCAGAATGCCGGCTACACCACAGCCAGTATTGGGAAATGGCATTTGAGCGAGGACCCAATTCCTTACGGCTTCAACGTCAACGTCGGTGGCACCCACTCCGGTAGTCCTCCCAAAGGCTATTACCCTCCTCACCCCAAAGCGCCCGGGCTTCAAGATGCCCCCAAGGATGAGTATCTAACAGACCGCTTAACCAGCGAATCCATCAAGTTCATTCGCGAAAACCAATCAAAACCCTGGATGCTCTATCTCACCCATTTCGCCGTGCACACCCCGCTTCACGCCAAACGCGAACTGGTAACGAAATACGAATCCAAGAAGCCGGGACAGTTGCATCAACACGTTGCCATGGCGACGATGATTCAAGCTGTCGACGATGGCATCGGCCAAATTGAGGCCGTTTTGAAAGAACTGAACCTTAGCCGGAATACCATCATTCTTTTCTACTCAGACAACGGCGGCTACAAAGGGGCCACGGATATGGCGCCTCTACGGGGATACAAAGGCACCTACTACGAAGGCGGTATTCGCGTGCCCTTCTTCATCAACTGGCCCGAAGTGGTCGCCGAAGGAAGCAAGAGTGCGATCCCTATCACCGGCGTGGATCTCTACCCCACCCTTTGTGCTCTCGCGGGCGCCAAACTTCCCAACAATCAATCACTGGATGGTGTCAATCTGGTGCCGCTCTTCAAAGGTGACTCCGGCAAGGCGCTCGCTAACCGTCCGCTTTACTGGCACTTTCCCGCCTACCTCCAAGGTGGCGATCCCAAGGAATCGCGCGACCCCAGGTTTCGCACCCGTCCCTGCAGCATCATTCGTCAAGGTCCCTGGAAACTCCATCACTACTTCGAAGACGACGGCCTTGAACTCTATCATCTCCACAACGATCCCGGAGAACAGGACAACCTCGCAACGGCAAACTCTGAGAAAGCGCAAGACCTTTTAACAACGCTATCACAATGGCGCCGCGCAATCGGTGCGCCCATCCCTGCTCAACGTAATCCAGAGCACACGCCCTAACTTTATCATGAAAACGTATTTGAATCGATTGGTCGGTTTCCTAGTCGCCACCGTCGCTTTTCTGCCGTCGCTCCCCGCAGCACAGCAACCACTCACGGTGGAAGAACTGAAAGCGGCCTCCACGCACATCGTCATCGGAGTGGTCGAAAAGATCACTTCTAAGGTCGTCAAGAATCCTAATGGCGCCGGAAACACGGATCGTCACTTTCAAATCACCCTGAAGCTGAAGGTGATCGATAAGGGGAAAGGAATCGATAAGAAGCAAGACCTCATCGTTCATGCATGGAAGCCAGAACGCCGCAAGGAAACGTTTCCAGGTCCACAAGGCCACTCCAACATTCCTAACAAAGAGGGCGCCACCCTTCGCCTTTATCTGAAGAAGGTGGATGAAGCGTTTAGAGTGGTTCACCCGAACGGCATCGTGCCGATCAAGGTGAACTCGTCAAAAGAAATTGACTAACACTCGACGCAAACGCGTCGGGCTGGTCTGTGAAGGCAAAGTGCCCAGCGGCTCGTGTGTTGGAGCCCTTGATTTCCCGAGTGGTGGCGTTTGGAAAGGCGTCGGCATAGCCGCGTATGACCCGCCGAGGCAGAAGGTCGGCTTCGCCATAGACGATCAATACGGGTGCCCGCACCTGCTCTAACGCAGACCGGTAATCATGGCGGCGTCCCATACTGAAATACATGGCTTGCACCGCCCATCCACCGTTTTGAATCCGTGTTTCCGCAGCCTCCCTTGGAGGCGTGCCTGACGCTTGTAAAAAATAGGCAGCCATCTGCGAGTGCCGTTCTGCCAGAGATCTCTCACTCTGTTTAAAGATGTCTCCGAATTGCAGATACTCTGACAGGAAGGCGTCGAACTGCTTTTCTTCAGATTTCGGCAACCCACGTCTTATTTGATCGAAAAACCCATCCTGGGTTCGAGTTGGTAAGACCAGTGTATCACTAGGAGCGACCAAGACCAGTGCCTGGACATGATCAGGAAACTCAGCCGCGTAGAGCGACGCCAGAAAGGCTCCGAACGAATGCCCTAACAAGATTAGTTTTTTCTGGCCGAGAATTCTTCGAATTCTTTCAACATCGGCAAGTTGAGCCCCGATACCAAGCGTCTGCTCCAAACGCTTCATGTTCTCGTAAAAGCGGCCTCCTGCGAATCGATCGAACGGCTTGGTGGATTTTCCGCATCCTCGCTGGTGGTAGAAGTGGATCAAGAATTTCCTAGCAAGGAACTCCAATCCTGAATTCGATTGGCGGATTGGAATTCCGGGTCCGCCATGGACGACGAGTATCGATTGATGGTTCTCGTCGCCGATCGATTCTCGATAGAGTTTTATATCAATGTCGTTGACTTAAGCTTGAAAAGCTGGTGGAGCGATGCTAACAGAGGAACATCCCAACTGGGATCATCTCTTAACACTATTCACGTTATAATTACCATGGCGTGAAAATAACTATATTTCCTATAGCGCAACTTTGCTAGAGTCGCTGCGGGGTGAGCTAGCCGATCCTCATTTTGTTTCTTCTCACAAAGAGTCTCCAAAGGCCTTTACTCGGGAGCGCAAACTGCCATTTCCTTTGCTTTGTTGGTTTATCATCATGCAACTGCGCTCAGCTATGCAACTCGAACTCGAACGCTTCTTTGATCGCCTAGCAGACGGTCAAGCTGACAACGTTCCGGTTGGCAGCGCCTTTACCAAGGCGCGCGAGAAACTCAAGGCCTCGGCTTTCATTGCCCTCAACCAAACCCTGCAACGTGTCTTCGCGGATCATACGACCGGACATACTCAACGCACCCATTGGCGTGGATTGCGCTTGAGAGCGGTTGACGGTTCCACCGTGCGATTGCCCAATTCAGAAGAGATCGTCGATCATTTCGGCGGGATGCAGCCAGCCAAAGGAGCCTTTGTGTCCATGGCACGCCTATCATTGCTCTACGATGTTCTCACAGAAGTGGTGGTAGCTGGTGCCATCACCCCCTACGGCCATGGCGAAGAATTTCACCTAGAAGGTTTTCTCGATGAGCATGTCCGTGCCGGAGATTGTCTGATTCTTGACCGAGGTTATTTCGATCAACTCCTGCCGGCCTTGATTGCGGCCAAAGGTGGGCACTTCGTGATGCGTGTTGGGGTGGGACAATGGCAAGAAGCTAGGGCTTTTGCGGACTCCAAAGCCAAGGAATGCCGGGTAAAGTTCAAAGTCCCGCTTTGGGTTAAAGAAGAATGGAAAGAAGAAGGTATCGATTTGCCTGAAGTCATTGAGGCACGGCTGATTCGAGTGGAACTATCCAGCGGGGAGGTCGAAGTCTTACTCACCGATTTGATTGATCCGGTAGCCTATCCTGCCGAAGAATTCGACGGCATTTATCATAAACGATGGAGCGTCGAGGAAGGCTACAAAACGCTCAAATGTAAGGTAGAGATTGAAAATTGGACGGGGAAAACGGTGCATTCGGTCGAACAAGACTTCCATGCTGCGATCCTGCTTATGAACATCGTTCAGACCTTGGCCTTCTTCAAAAGGCCGGAAGTGGACCAAGCAAGCGAAGAGAGCAAACACGCCTACAAGATCAATGTGAAACGCGGCCTCGCCTTAGTGCGGGACCGGATGGCAGCCCTCTTTGTGGCTAGCGCTAGCCGAAGTAAGAAACTGCTGGAACTGCTCGGCAACCGATTGCTCAAGGCGCTGAGCCTAGTGAGACCCGAACGAAGTTACCCACGCAAGGTGCGTCCCCGCCGCCCCTACTCGCCGCCCAATAAACCAATCTCCTAGACGCGCAACACTAACGTTAGTGTCGAAGCGTCCCACCTTCATGACCTTAAGTCAACGACATTGAGTTTTATATCAGACTCCACGTGGAAGAAAGGCTCCATCGACTCGAACGATTGCGGATCAAGCTCAACACCCGAGTTCCTAAGTTGCCCGGGGGTGTAGAGGGGCCGATTTATCCAATGCAACATCAGTGCCATGATCGTCGTGGCCAATGCCAAGATCGTTCCCAACCAAATTAGAAGCTTGCGTTTAGTCATTTTCATAGTCCACACGCTCTCCGGCCTCCAGTAGCTGGAGGATCAAGCCATAAAACTTTTTTCTTTGATATCCACAGTAAAGCCTGCGAGCGCGCTTGACCCTCCAGTGGGTGGAGAGTCTAACCGGTGAACCATGTTTACGATTGGTGACTTCTCAAAGGCGACTGGACTTCCAGTCAAAACACTGCGTTTCTATCACGAAAAGGGCTTGCTCATTCCCGCGGCGATTGATCGCGAAAGCGGTTATCGTTACTATGATCGTGAGTGTTTGGAACGTGCACGCGTGATCATCGCATTGAGAGAATTCGAGTTCTCACTAGAAGAGATTGGCGAGATTCTCAGCATGTCAGACGACGAAAGTGATATTCTCGCTCAGTTGGAAGCACGGAAAATCGCCATCGCGAAAAAGATTGCGCGCCAACGCGAAATTTCCGCGACGCTCGATCAGATCATTGCTAGGGAACGCGATGCCCGCGCAGCCATGGAATCCTCAGACTTTCAGCCCGAAGTCAGACGCATCGAGGCCCAATGGGTTGGCGGCATTCGCCTCTGTGGGAAGTACGCCGACTCGGGGCCGACATTCGCCACCCTAGGCAAACGGCTCGGTCGACACCTCGTTGGAAAACCACTCTGTCTCTATTATGACGGGGAATACCGCGATGCGGATGCGAACTTCGAGCCTTGCATGCCCATTAGAAAACAGATCGATGTCGACGGCATCGATGTTAGAGAATTCCCGGCTATTGACTGCCTCACCCTCAAACATCTCGGCCCTTACGAAACCCTCAAGGATTCCTATGCTAAGATCCTCTCATTTGCCTCAGACGAGGGGCACGAAATCAAACTACCCACCCGGGAGGTCTATATCAAAGGGCCGGGCATGATCTTCAAAGGGAATCCGCGGAAATACCTGACGGAAATCCAATTGCCGATTTGACACGCCACACCAGCGAAACTTTTCGCCTTTGCGGCTTGCCATGTCGCCGGGGCATGCCAGCATAAGAGCGAAACTTTTCGCCACAACAACAAACAACCCATGAAAACGTCACCGGAATCCAACCGGCTGACGGATCTTGAACTGCAAATCATGCGGGTGATCTGGGATCACTCTGAAGACATTGCCGTGGAAGAGATCCGTTTGCAGCTGGAGAAAGAAGGACGCCCTCTCGCACTCCCCAGCGTGCGAACGATGCTCGGCATTTTGCAAGACAAAGGCTTTGTTTCACGTCGACGCGAGGGAAAACGCTTTCGCTACCGCGCCGAGATTTCGCGTCCCCTCGCCCAACGCTCGTTGATGCAAGATGTGCTCGAACGCGCCTTTGATGGATCCGCCAGAGATCTCGTCGCCGCTTTGATCGATACGCGTTCGGTCGATTCCGATGAATTGGCGGAAGTGAAAGCACTCATCGAACGAGTGGAGTCAAACCAAGGCCAGTCGTCATGAGCAGCTGGCCCGTTTTTCAGTACTTCAGCGTTTGGTTAGGGATTGTCCTTCTGCAAACGACGCTTTGGTTTGCCGCAGCATTCGCTGCTGCATGGTGGTGGAAACGCCGCCATCCACAAATGCAGCGCCGCCTGTGGATCACTGCTATGGTCGTCGCCACTCTGGGACCGCTATTCACCTTGATGTGGGATCATCATCAGCCGATGGAGCAAGCTGCGGATTCGATTTCGTCAGAGACGAGGAGTTCGCCTAAGATGACGGCTCAAAAACTTGATTCTTATACTTCCGTAGCACCCTTCGCGCCCCCGGAAACAGCACCCCTGCCGGTTCCATCCACCTCGTCGCCGAAGACATCTTTTACGCCTCTTTCACACTGGTTACCTCATCTGAATCTAGTCACCTTGGTCCTCTATCTAGCCGTGACGGGCATCCTCCTTTGCAAACTCGCTATGGGCTGGTTGGTCCAACGACGGTGGCGCCGGGATGCCTTTCCGTGTGACGATCCCAGAGTGTTGGAGGCATTCGCAAGCGCTTCACGAACACTTGAACTAGGTCGTTCGTGCCGGGTTCGTATGCACCCAACGCTTAAACTGCCACTGACATTGGGGTTCTTTCGCGTCCAAGTCTTGATGCCGACAACATTGGCCGACGGTTTGACGGGCCGGGAACTCCAATCGCTAGCATTGCACGAATGCCAACATGTGAGGAATCGCGATCCTTTCTGGCTTTTGTTTGGTGGGACGACGAGCGCGTTGCTCTGGCCTCAGCCCTTGGCGTGGATGGCCTATCGCCGTCTTGCCGCCGCGATGGAAGCCTCTGCCGATACGGCCGCCATCGATAAATCGACCCTGACACCCCTGCCTTACGTGAAACTGCTTGCCTCACTGGCAGAAAGGGTCTGCCCGTCGACGAGGATTCCCACTGCCGTAGCTGGCATGGCTTCGTTAGGACGTCTGCATCTGTCCACCCGAGTTCGCGCGATCTTGAGCAACTCAGAACCGGTGAAAGGACGATCATCCCTGCTCTCTGGTGTGGGTGTATTAGCCACCGCGGTTCTATCAATGTCCACCATTCACGTGCCCGCTTGGGCCCGAGAAACGAAGCTCACCGTAAGCCCGGAGTTGCGTGAAAAAGAGGCGGTCAAGATCCTTGCCTTGAAACAAATGGAACAGGCACTCATCTCAGGGGAGGCATCTGCTAGAGAAATCGCCCTGTCGCGGCAACAACTGTTAGAGGTGCGATTGAAACAAGCGCAAGCGATTCGCGACACGCGGTTGGAAAAAAACATTCTTCAGCAAATGATCGCACAGGCGGACGCCTATTTGCAGTCGATAGAGAAAAGCTACACGTCCGGCGAAGCATCGGTCACTACCGACGATCTATTGAGCGCCCGCAAAGGAGCCGCCAGCGCGAAGAAACGGCTGGAAACCTTTGAAGAAGCTCAAGCGCCTCCCAATGAAGCCGAGTCCGAACTACTAAACGCGGCAGAAGAGGCTGAAGATAGCCCTTGGAGCGAAGTGTCCCTCCCTGATCCCACGGAACGCCTCGAGGCGATCAAATCCGGTTCAGACGAAAAGGTGGATTTTGCCGATGTGGAGAGTCCGAATTTGGAGGCGCCGAGAAACTTCGTCGCCGAATATGTTTCCGCCGGTCATTGGCGTGAACTGCTAGATCGATCCATCGAGGTAGAAGGACTGGAGAAAGCCATGGAGGCCTATTATCTCAAACATCCTTTCATACCAGATGAGCCTGTCGAAATCACTTACAAGCATCATCGAGCGTTCCCAGGATCCTCACATACCTTCTATTTGTTCCAGGTTGAGACCAAGTTGGCTCCACAGGGTTTTCCACTGGCGGTTGAAGAAACGGATCAGGGCCTTCGCACTCAATGGCAGAGTTACATTGAATTCAAAGATCGGCATCTGGAGAAGTTTATGGATACACCCGATCCAGATGAACTAGCCCGACCATTTCGGGTGATCCTTAGGAGAGCGCACGACTTTTCTGGTGAGGTCCCAGATACCAAGAATAAGTGGTGTTTCAAGATTGATGCGCCCATTGACGACTCTCACGGCGGCTACGCCTTCTTACCAAAGTCCAGCGATCTTGGACGCAAGACCGATGAATCGCTCCGATGGTTATTGACCTACTTCCCCATCGCCAACTTGAAGTGGACGACAGATCCCGATTACCCTGACAAACCCTACCTTACCATCATCGAGTTCGAAGCCTACAACTGGCGAGGCGGAACGAATGCGTGGCATACTAAGGATTAGCGAGGTGGAGAGCCTCACATCATTGATAATCGGTATCGGCATTTCAGTCGGTTGGGCGCTCTTGGGTAGCGGTGCCTTTTAGGCGCCGCCGAGTGTTCGGAGAATTCGGCAGCGCCTAAAAGGCACCGCTACCCAAGCCGCTCCATTCAATCGCGATCCACTTCAACCATCGCTTTCAATAACTGATCGCTGCCTTCCAATGGCGGGAGTTCGTCGGGCACGTCTGCTAGTTTCATGCGATGCGTGATCCAAGGTTCCGTCGCCACTCTGCCAGACTCCAGTGCAGCGATGACGTTGAGAAAGGTGCTAGGCGGAGCATTACGGCTCGCGAGAAGGGTGAGTTCTTTGCGATGAAAGTTTGGATCAGAAAAGCCAATGTTTCCCTGAACGATGCCGAGAAAAACGATCCTTCCGCCATTGGCGGCCAGGTTGAAAGTAGCCTCCATGGACTTCGTATTCCCGGTGGCGTCCATGATGATGGTTGGGGCACCGTTCAAAACTTGGGAAACCTTTCTTTCCAAATCGAGATCGGTTCGTAGGTGAATCGTTTTCGAAATACTCAACCGATCTTGACAGAATGCGAGTCGTGCTTCAGAGACGTCCATGAGGACGACGTTCTCACACTCTAGTTGCGCAAATTGATAGGCGCTGAGCCCTATGGGACCGGCACCAATGACGAGAATGCGGTCGTCCGGCTGGATGACTGCCCGTTCGCAAGCGTGAGCGCCAATGCAGAGCGTTTCGACGAGCGCTAGCGCATCGATCGATAGCGTCGGCGAGGGGTGCAGTTTTCGCGTGGGAACGACGAGTCGAGGGCACATTCCCCCATCCGTGTGCACCCCGAGCACTTTGAGATCTTCACAACAGTTCGTCCGTCCAACCCGCGAGGCCGGACTCTCTGGATTGTTGAGGTAGGGTTCCAACGAACAACACGCACCAGATTCAGGGGCGGCCTCATCGGCATCGGGGCCGTGGGCCAACACCTCGACGCCCAACTCATGACCCAGGATCCGCGGGTATTCGAAGAAAGGATTGTGACCGGCGAAGGAATGCCAATCCGTCCCGCAGATGCCAATGCGGCGCACTGCCACGAGGGATTCACCCGATTTGGGCGCCAGAGGTTCTGGTATCTCGATCGAACGGAGCTGGCGAGGCGCGTGAAGCTGAATGGCAATCATGGATTCTTTACTTGATCAAACCTTGGGCGCAGGGGAAGAAGTTTATAGGTTGGAATGCAGCAGCGGATCAGATTAGACAAGGTAGAACCAAGGGCTCGATGAATTCTGACTCTGAAACCACCAACGGCACGCCAGTAAGACAATTCTCCGTGATGTTGGAGAACCGCGTTGGCGCTTTTGCCAGCATGATCAAGCTTCTGCGAACGGCTCATGTGGAAGTGCTGGGGCTAAGTTTGGCGGATTCCATTGATGTCTCGCTCGCGCGCATGGTGGTGAGCGATCCCGACGCCACGCTGCAATGCTTCTTGGAAAAGGGCATTCCCCACGTGGTCAATGACGTCGTGGTTGTGGCGCTCCCTCAGGGTGCCGCCAGTCTTGGTGCCTGCTTGTCCGCCCTTCTTGAAGGGGAAACCAACATTCACTTTAGCTACTCGCTGCTGGTCCAGGGAAGCGACCATCCACTACTGGTGCTTCATCTCGAAGATGCGGATATCGGGGGGACCATCCTGCACGACAACGGCTTTAAGACACTTTGTCAGGAAGATCTCAGCCGGTAGTGAGGATGCAGGATCCAGTGGCCAAGATGCTGGATGCAGGCTTCAAAATGCAGGACACCCGGGGGCCAAGATAAACTTACGATTTCATGAGTAACTCCTTTATACACGACGACTTTCTCTTACAGACCGATACGGCACGCACGCTCTATCATGACCATGCCAAGAATCAGCCGATCATCGACTACCACTGTCATTTGCCTCCGGAAGATCTCGCCTCAAACAGGCAATTCGAAAACCTAACCGAGATCTGGCTGGAGGGCGATCATTACAAATGGCGTGCTATGCGTGCCGCCGGCGTGGAGGAGATCTACTGCACCGGCGATGCCGATCCCTACGACAAGTTTCTAGCATGGGCACGAACGGTCCCGCAGACCTTGCGTAATCCGCTCTATCATTGGACGCATCTGGAGTTGAAACGTTATTTTGATGTGGACACCTTGTTAGACAAATCGTCCGCACCGGAAATCTGGGAAACCTGCAATGCCCAGCTGAAAGAAGCGAGTATGCGCCCTCACGGAATCACTAAACGCTTTAAAGTAGAGGCCATTGGCACCACCGATGACCCTGCTAGTGATCTGCGTTATCATCGCGAGTTGCAGGCAATGGCGTTGGAAACCAAAGTCTATCCCGCCTACCGGCCGGATGCTGCTTTGGCCGTAGACGATGCGGCTTCCTTCAATGCCTATGCCGATCAGTTAGGCGGTGCCGCCGATCACGATACGAACTCTTACCAATCCTTCTGCGAAGCGCTGCACAAGCGTCATGACACTTTCCACGCCATGGGTTCGCGGCTTTCCGATCACGGTCTGACTGCCTGTCATGCCAGCTTTGCTAGTGACGCCACGGTGGCCAAGATATTCGATAAAGTGCGAGGCGGTGCCAACGCCACGCCAGAAGAGAAAGAGCAGTTTGCCACCGCCATCATGGTCCTAAGCGGCCGTTTGGACGCGGCGAAAGGCTGGGTGAAACAGCTGCATCTCGGCGCGCTCCGCAACACCAATACCCGCAAGTTCCAGGAGTTGGGCCGGGATACCGGCTTCGATTCCATTGGCGATACGCGGCAAGCCGACACTTTGCGCGCCTACCTCGATCATCTGGATCAAGACAACGCGCTTCCCAAAACCATTCTCTACAACCTCAATCCCCAGGACAACTATCTCTTCGCCTCCATGATCGGCAATTTCCAAGACGGTAGCGTCGCCGGCAAGATGCAGTTTGGATCGGGCTGGTGGTACTTGGATCAGAAAGAGGCCATGGAATGGCAAATCAACGCGCTTTCCAACATCGGCTTGCTCTCGCGTTTCGTCGGCATGCTCACCGATTCACGTTCTTTCCTGTCTTATCCACGACACGAGTATTTCCGGCGCATCCTCTGCAATTTGTTGGGCAACGATGTGGAAGCGGGTATTCTTCCTCGCGATCTGTCCATGCTTGGTAGCATGGTAGAGGACATCTGTTACCGCAACGCCAAGGCCTACTTTCAATTTCCCGAGTAGCCTCATGTTGCTGAAGCTCGTTGCTGTTGAGAAGCGCTACGGGAAACAAGCCGCGCTCAGTGGCTTAGATCTCGAGTTAGGCCCGAATCTCTCAGCGCTGGTCCTTATCGGCCCGAGCGGCGGCGGCAAATCCACCTTGTTGCGAATCCTCGGAGCATTGGAGAGCCCCACTTCGGGCGAAGCCACGCTCGATGCTTTCTGCAACCATCCAGAAACGATCGAAGCCGATCTGCGCAAGGCGCGCCGTGGCCACGGTTACCTCTTTCAATCGTTCAACCTGTTTCCGCACCTCAACGCACGCGAGAATATCACCCTGCCATTGGAGAAAGTGCATGGATACGATCACGAAGCGGCGATCGAGCGGGCCGAAGCTTGTTTGCAACGCTTCAATCTAGCCGAACACGCCACCAAGAAACCGGCCGAACTCTCTGGAGGCCAACAACAGCGCGTGGGCATTGCACGAGCCATCGCACACGAACCCCGGCTGCTTATTCTCGATGAACCCACATCGGCCCTGGATCCGGAGATGACCGCGGAAGTGTTAGAAGTCATTAGGCAACTTCGGGAAAGCGGACAGCAAATCATCCTTTCCACGCACGAAATGGGTTTCGCCCGTGCCGTAGCGGATCACGTCCTCTTCCTGGGTGCCGGGAGAATCGTGGAAACGGGTGCCGCTGATCAGGTCTTCGACGAGCCGGAAACCTCCGCCGCCCGCCAATTCCTCTCCAAGGTCATGCATTACCGGTAGACAACCCTTTGGTAGCGGAACGGGTAAGAAATCCGAGAGCTAGGCTCCAGCGGAAAGAAGGAATGGTCGCCAGTTCCTCGACCCTGTTTCAGGAAATCTGTTTTCAATTCTACCAGCAGCGTTAGAGTTGGCATTGTCCGTGCTGAAACGTCTTCCCAGATCCGTTGTTCTAACATTAGTCCTCGCGCTCTTCGGGAGCTTGATTTGGTTGGGCATCTATGCCTATCGCGAAGGTTTCAGTAAGAAATGGCGTAAGTTGATCACGAAAGAATTCGCCAAACATGATCTCATCGTCAAGTTCGACACCCTAACGATCGATCCCTTCCAAGGTTTGGTGGCCAACGATGTCTCGTTGCTCGAAGACAAATCGGGAAAGGAAGTCGCTCATATTTCGCACATTCGCTTGGACCTGGATCTGCCACGCTTGATCCGGGGAGAGGAGTTCTTGGAACGCATTGAGCTTGAGTCCGCCGATCTTTCGTTACCCTATGATCGTCCCAACCCGGAGAGCGAACGCCTGGATCTCAACAAACTCTCGGCGACGATCATCCTCTCGGAAGACAGCTTTGATATCGTGGAAGCCACCACGTCGTTCTACGGTGTCAATATTCGTCTAACGGGTCAGTTAGGTCGAGCGTCGAAGACACCAGATCAAGATAAGATGGGGCTCCTCTCGTGGAAGCCGGAGAAACTTAAGGACGCGCGCCCCGTCTTGGCCAAGATCATCGAGCAACTGAAACAGCTGCGCTATGCGGAGGAGACGCCGCCGATGCTCGATCTCGAACTCACAGGCGATTTGGAAGATTCGGCGACCCTATTGTTGAACGCTTCCCTTTCGACCCAAGCCGTACGTTTGGGCGAGTTTCTGTTAGACGAAACGAATGCCCAGGCGGTTCTCGCGCCTGACAAACTGGAGATCACCCGCTTCGAGGCCAAACGGGCGGACAGGCGTCTCCACGCAACCGCGGAGATCCCCCTCGCCGATCGCGATACCCAACCAGCAAAGCTCGCGGCGGAATCGACGCTATCGCTACATGAATTCTTCAAAGCGGTGTACCCCGAACATGAGGTCTGGAACTGGCTTACCCTCACCACCAGCCCGCAGATCAATTTCGAGGCAGAGATTCTGTTAGACCAACCTTTTACCATCGATGAGCCTCCCGTTGATCTCATTGGAGAATTCGTTTCCGGTCCACTTCTCGTCAAGGGGCAGCGCTTCGAGAATCTCGAAGGGCAATTTCATGTCAAAGGGCAGCAAGTGCTCTTCCGTGATCTGACCCTGCGCCACGCCACGGGGAGTTCGAAAGGAAAGTTCATTCACCAACCACAAGAAGGCATCCGCTACGAAGCGGATATCGGCATGGACCCGACGGCACTATCAGAAATGCCACTCCCGGAAGAAGCGCGCGCTTTTCTCAATCGCTGGCAGTTTGGCGCCACGTCGACGATCGCATTGCATATCGAGGGTGAACGGAAGAGTAACGAGACCGCTAGTTGGGAACACAAAGGCACGCTTCACGTCAAAAACTGCGGCTTTGAAACTGCGGCCTTAGAACACGCCACCCTTACCTTCAATGTCAACCCCCACTCATATCACTTTGATAATATTTTCATGCAGGTCCAACCGGACCACACGCGAAACTATTCGGGAGGAAGTCTCGAAGCGAAGTCGATCAGTATCAACGGACGTACCGGTGTTACCATTCTAGGAAGTGTGATAGGCCAGATCGATCCCGCGCAGATCGTCCGCTGTTTCAATCCAACAATTGCCGGCTACCTGGATCGCTACCGGTTTTCTCAACCTCCCGAGATCAAGATCATCCAAGGCACCATTGACCCCCGAAGCACCTCAGAGGCTGAGGCCGACGGCATGACCAACGAAACCAATTTCACCGTCCAAGTGAAAGCACCCGACCTCTTGAGAACGCAAGTATTAGGCAAAGACCTGCCCTTTGAGAAACCTCGATTCGGCCTCGTCTTCCAACGCAATGCACTCACCGTGACCTCCTATCATGCCGGGCTTTTCGGCGGCGAAATCGAAGGCAACGTGCTCATCAAGGATTTGGACACGGCCCGCAACTACTATGCGAAGCTCGTGGCCAAGAACGTCGATTTCGACAACGTCGCTGCCCTCTACTTCCCGGAAACGAAGACCAAAGGCGACTTCAGTGGCAATTTCACCTGGCGGGGCCGAGGTAGTGATTTGAAAAGTGTCGAGGGCGAAGGAACGGCGCATTTGCTGAACGGCCGCACCTTGGAAGTGCCTGTGTTAGGTCCACTATCGATCTTGTTAGAGACCGTCATCGGCAAGAACAAGATCACGCACGAACTCATTCACGATTTGGGTATGCGCTACAAGTTGGCCCAGGGGCGCCTCGACTTCGAAGAAATCACCGCGCATTTGGACGCTTACGAACTGTCAGGGAAAGGCTGGGTCGATCTAGTCACGGACGCCATCGATTTCGAAGTCGCGCTCACTAACGAAACCGCCGCAGGCGTCTTGCTCAATGTCATTTACCAAGTCTTCGGCACCTATCGTTGCCAAGGCACATTGAAGAATCCCAAATGGAAACTCGCCCATCGTCTGAGTTCGGAAGAAGCCAAAGACATCGCCCGCAAGATTCGCGAGAAGAGCGGTGACCTAGACCCGAAAGAACTCCTCAAGCTCGACCCCACAGGCATCCTTAAGAGCCTGCTCGATGGAGCCAGGTAAAGCAGGACGATTAAACGTCCTCGAACCAGATTTGCTGTTAGCGTTTGTTCTTCAATTCCGCGAAGGCGTCTAGCGCTCTTTGGCGGCCTGCCGAATGATCGATGATAGGTGACGGATAATCGACGCCCAAGGTCACGTTCCATCCTTTCAGCTCAAGATCGCCGGCTTCCCATGGTTTATGAATAAACCCTTTTGGCACGTTGGCTAGTTCAGGGACGTAGCGTCGAACGTAATCCCCATCGGGATCGAATTTTTCCCCCTGGGTGATGGGATTGAAGATGCGGAAGTAGGGAGCGGCATCAGCGCCGCAGCCGCCGATCCATTGCCAGCCTAGGGTATTGTTGGCAAGGTCGGCATCGACGAGGGTGTCCCAAAACCAGCGAGCGCCTTCTTGCCAGGGTTGGAGCAGGTGTTTGACGAGCAATGATCCGACAATCATGCGTACACGATTATGCATCCATCCGGTTTGCCAGAGTTGGCGCATGCCGGCATCGACGATGGGATAGCCGGTTTCGCCACGTTGCCAGGCTCTGAGGTGGCCTTCATCGAGTCGCCAAGGGAAGTGGTTGAATTCAGGGCGGAGAGGTTGATCGGGCGTTTGTGAAAAGTGGAAGAGCAGATGATGCGCAAACTCACGCCAGATGAGTTGGCGCATAATCCCCTTTTCGAAGGCTTTGCTGTGATTGGGCGCGGAAGCGAAGGCTCTCCACGCTTCGCGCGGCCCGATCTGGCCGAAGTGGAGGAAGGGAGAGAGCCGGGAGGTTCCCGCTTCTGCGGGCAAATCTCTATGTGACGGATAATCCTCGGCTCGAGTCTTAATAAAACTCTTTAACTCTGATAGACCCGCTTTACGAGTTGGTGTCCCCCAGAATGGATAGAAACCTTGGTCCCACGAAATCTTGGGCAACAAATCGAGCGACTCGATGGCGTCGGCAGACGGCCATCGCTTTGGTAAAACAAATTTCCCGAATGAAACGGAAACGGGCGCGGGCATGGACAGGGTTTGGTAGTGTTTCCACATCGGCGTGAAAACTTGGAATGGCTTACCCGATTTGTTAGCGATCTGGTGAGGCTCGTAGAGCACGGAACTGTTCGCGCTCTCCACGTGACACCCTTCTTTTTTGAGAGCTTGCTTAACCCGCGTGTCCCGCTCAACGGCCTCGGGCTCATAGCATCGATTCCAGAAAACTGCGGAAGCCCCCGTCTCTTGAAGCAGCGCACGCAGTATATCCAACGTGGTCTGTTTGTGGCTGGCGCGTCTAACAATCAGGCGAGAGTTTTTTTCCCGAAGTTGGGCATCCAAGTCTAGCAAAGCGTGATGAAGCCACCATTTGGAGGCGCCTCCCATCGCCCATGGCTGGGTTTCCGAGGAAGCGAGAATATAAACAGGAATGACGGCCCCTCCGTGTTTCAATGCCAGGGCTAACGCGGCATTGTCCTGCAATCGCAGGTCCCGGCGGAACCATACGATCACGCTTGGAGCCGAATCACTCGCCTTTGCCATGCCGGACCATTCCAAGCTTGGGACTTGTTTGCCAGCGGAAGACACTCAATCCGTCCAGTTCCCTGATCACCAACTGATCACCACTCACCGCCAAGTGCGCCCAAGTGGGCGAGTCACTCACGCGGCGTTCGGCGACGATGTTCAGCGATTCTGAATTAGCTTCGATCTGATAAAGAAGACCCCGCTCATCCAGGGCGAGAATTTGTGAGCCGCGTGCCACGAGACTCATGTATTTGCCAAACTTCTTCTTCGAGCGCCACGTGATTTCTCCCGAGGCCAAATTGATACAGGCCATCCGCTGATTGCGCAGATGCACATAGGCATGACCATCCACCACAACCGGTGTGGACATGTAACCTTCGAGTTTCGATTCCCATGAGTCCTCACATTGCCACACTGACTCTTTTCTACTAACCGAGAGACCATGCGCTTTCCCGCCATAGGCCGTGGTGAAGACCAAATTCTCGTGAACGATGGGGGTGAGAATGTTCATGCCGCGAAACGCCGGAATCTCTTTCGTCCAAAGGGGTTTCCCAGATTGAAGATCGACTCCGCAAATTTCTTGGCGGGTCTGCACTAACAATTGCCGCGAACCGTGCAGGGAATCGATAATGGGCGACGAGAAAGCACTTCCGTTCATACCGCCTTCATCTTGCAAGGAGCGCCAGCGGACTTCACCTGTCATTTTATCTAGACAAACTAAAGAGGCGCCTGCTTGGACGATCACTTGGCTACCATCGATTAGAGGAGAGCTAACAAAGCCAAACGAGGGCAACTTCGTATCAAACGTTTTCACAAAATCCACTCTCCAAAGTTCGCGGCCGGATGTCACATCGAGACAAACGAGCACGTCACGCATGCCGGCGATGTAGAGACGTTCACCATCTGAAGCCGGAGTGGAGCGGATCCAACTGCCATTCTTGGCAGCGAAGAACGGTACTTTCATCATGCCTTCCCACCCCGTGCGCCAAAGTTCCTCGCCGGTCGCCAGATCCAAAGCGATGACGTTTTCGCGTTCCTTATTCGCCGTCTCGGTCGTGAAGATCTTTCCGTCGTAGATGATTGGCCCGGAATAGCTCGGCTCCAGCTCAACCCGCCAAACTCGTTGCAGGACCGATTCGTCGAGGTTCTGCGGCCAGGGATTGCCGGGCAATTGGCCGTCGCGAGAGGGGCCGCGCCACTGAAGCCAGTGATCGGTGGCCGACGCCGTGACCGTGAAGAAGAGAGAGACGAGTAGGAAGCGCATGATCTGAGAGTTGGACGCCGAGCGATACGAGTGCCGACCGAGAAACGTTGCCTTCTACCTGGGGTTTTCCGTAAACGTTCTCAAAAGCCCTGTTCTCCTATGCTGAATATCCTAGGCCACGATACTGGCGAGCCCTTCTGTGACGGACTCTCAAGACGCAATTTTCTCAGAATCGGAGGGCTAGGGGTGGGAGGCTTCGCCCTTCCCGATTTGCTCCGGGCCGAGGCGGCATCCGGAAGGCGCCAGGGTGACAAGGCGATCATCATGATCTTTCTCCCCGGAGGACCACCGCACCAAGACATGTTCGATTTGAAAATGGACGCGCCTTCGGAGATGCGTGGCGAGTTCACGCCGATCAGGACCAACGTTCCAGGAATCGAAATCTGTGAGCACTTCCCGCGCATGGCGAAGATGATGGATAAACTCGCGATTATTCGCTCCATCGTCGGCGCGGATGGTTCGCACGATGCGCATCAATGCATGACCGGCAAGCCGGCTCGCGGAAACAAGCCGCCCGGAGGTTGGCCTTCCATCGGTTCCGTGATGTCTCATCTGCAAGGCCCCCTGAACGAAGCCTTGCCGCCTTTCGTTGGCCTAGCTCCGAAGATGGGTGAGATGCGGTGGGCCAATCCCGGCAAGCCCGGCTACCTCGGCCCCTCGCACGCTCCCTTTCAGCCAAACGGCGGCGGCAAGGAAGATATGGTTTTGAATGGGATCACGTTAGACCGCCTATCGGACCGGCGAAGTCTATTAGCAAGTTTCGATCACTTTCGTCGGCAAACGGATGCATCAGGTGCCATGGATGGTCTCGATACCTTTACGCAACAAGCTTTCGGCGTCTTGACCTCTAGCAAATTGGCTGAGGCGATGAATCTAGAGAATGAGGATCAAGCGGTGCGAGACCGTTACGGCAAAGGCATCGCCAAGAATGTCGCCGATGGCGGGCCGCGCTTGATGGAACAATTTCTCATGGCGCGCCGTCTAGTCGAGGCGGGCGTCCGCTGCGTCACCCTCGCCTTCAGTCGATGGGACTGGCATGGAAACAACTTCAAACGCGGCCGCGAAGATATGCCGATGCTAGATCAAGGTGTTACGGCACTCGTTGAGGATCTTCACGACCGGGGGCTGGAGAAAGATGTCACGGTGATTGTGTGGGGAGAATTCGGCCGCACGCCTCAGATCAACACCAATGCCGGGCGCGATCACTGGCCACGCGTCTCCTGCGCGCTTCTCGCCGGAGGCGGGATGAATATGGGGCAAGTCATCGGATCCACGGATCGGTTAGGCGGCGAGGCGGATGACCGCCCCGTTCACTTTCAAGAGGTCCACGCCACGCTCTATCACAATGTGGGGATCGACGTGACCAGTGCCACGGTGCCTGATCTCACCGGCCGTCCTCGCTTTCTTGTGGATCAAGAGTATGGTGTGATTCCGGAACTTATCTGATCGATTCACTCTCATGACCACCCGCCGCATCCTCTTCGTCGATGGTGTGTGCGTGATGTGCAATCGGCTTACTCAGTTTCTTGCCCATCGAGATTCGTCGAGGCGTCTGATTTTCGCCACTCTACAAGGGCAAACGGCCGCTGAGACCTTTCGTGGAACGCCGTTTGAATCCGTGCGAAGCGAACTTTCGGGAGTGCTTTATGCCCGTGGGAACCACCTTCACAGCCATTCTACCGCAGCCATCTTGGCGCTCAATGACATTGGCGGTATGTGGAAAATCGCATCCATCCTCTTGATCATTCCCAAGCCCGTTCGGGACTGGGCCTATCACTTTGTCGCGCGGCGCCGTTACCGTTGGTTTGGGAAGAAAGAGTTCTCGTGTCCCCTCCCAGATCCTGCAGATAACGACCGGTTCTTAGATTAGGCCACCGCCATCGGGGATTCCGCTAGTTCCAACAAACTGGCTAACGTCCCGCCGCTTCATTTCGTTCGGTGAGGACGTTCGTCAAAATCAAAGAGCTAATCAAACGAAGGGTCCAGCGATCTACGGTTTTTAACTTGCGTGTTCGTATTAAGCCGATCTGCTGACGAAAGAAGATTACAAAGCTGATAAAGAGGATCATCCCTGGGGCACAGGAATGCGATTGATCTCATTCGCTATCTGGTTAGCATCATCATTCCCGGCTATGCACCCGCACAAATACTCACGGCGCTTCACGCCTCACGAAGCCAATCGCATGCTTCCTTTACTCCGGTCGATTGTTAGGGATATCGAAGAGAAGGGAACGGAGTTGCGTGCCTTGGTAGCGGAAGGCCGTGGTCATTCATCAGCTTACGCCAAAGCTTATGCGCAAGTGATGACCTTTGTGGATGAGATCCATTCATTAGGTTGTTGTTACAATGATTGGGGATTCACCGTGGGGTTGGTAAACTTTCCCGCAGTCATAAAGGGTGAAGACGTTCTGCTCTCCTGGAGGGGTGATGAGGAATTGGTAGCGTTCTATCATCCTTACGACACGGGTTTCTCAGGAAGGCGCGCGTTGGCGGAAGATCATGAGCCTTCTGAAGCGCTCCAAGAAGAATTGGGGAAAACGTTATCCTAATTTCTCGCCGCAGAGACGACAGAACTTCGCGTCTGAGGTGTGCACCTGGGCACCGCAGTTTCCACAGGCGCTATTGCTATAATCCTGGGAACGCGAATACCGGCTGATCTCTGCCGTGACAATACCGGTGGGCACCGCGATGATGGCATAACCAACTAACATAGCAATCGCGGCAATACATTGGCCCATCGCCGTTTCCGGTGAGATATCGCCATAACCGACCGTCGTGATGGTTACAATTGCCCAATAGGTCGCTGTAGGAATGCTCGAAAACTTGGTTTTGGGACCACCCTCTACCAAATACAACATCGTTCCCATAACAATGGCCAGGGTAAGAACGGCAAAGAGAAAGACGACGATCTTGGGGCGGCTTGCTCGCAAGGCCGTTAGAATAAGATTGGCGCCTCCAATGTAGCGCACCATCTTAAAGATCCGGAAGAGCCGCAGAAGACGGAGAATGCGAATCGTCAGAAGATAATGGGTATCGCCCGGTAGAAACAGGCTCACATAGGTAGGCAAGATAGAAAGCAGATCTACGATGCCAAAGAAAGAACAGGCGTAACGAAGCGGACGTTTCACCGAAAGCAGGCGCAAGATGTATTCGACGGTAAAGAGAATGGTGAAGCACCATTCTGCGGTCATGAGCCACGTCTCGTATTCCCCCCGGATATCTTCCACCGTTTCTAACATCACAATAGCGACGCTCAGGGCGATGGTCACGAGAAGAACGATATCGAAGAGCTTTCCGTGAGCGGTGTCCGCTTTAAATATGATTTCATGAATACGCTGGCGCCACGGGCTCACTGCGCGTTCTTCATGAAGGGGAAACTCGTGTTTCATCATCTGGCGAGTTAGCCAAGCACGGCTGCGGCCAAGGCGTCAACCTGCTCCATTTCATGACTGGCAGAAAGTGTGATCCGAAGCCTGGCGGCACCTCGGGCAACGGTCGGATAGCGAATGGCCGGCACAAAGAATCCACGTTCGTCTAGCGAAGCCGCCAATTCAAGAGCCGCCTCCTCATCATCGACAATAAAGGGGATGATTGGACTTTGAGAAGCCTGACATTGAAGTCGTGTGCGCAGCCGATCTACGAGCGATGCCAAATGCCTGCGGCGTTCGTCCCCTTCTTTGCCCTTTATCAATTCCAATGCTGCGGCTGCCGTGGCCGCCACGGCAGGTGGAGGCGCCGTGGAGTAGATGAAACTCCGCGCGCGATTGATCAACAATTCCCTTACGCGAGCAGATCCCGCTAGATACCCGCCTGCAACGCCAACGGCTTTGCTCAGTGTACCCATGTGAATTTCGATCCGCTGCGTCAGTCCCCGTTCTGCTGCCAGCCCCCGTCCACCAGGCCCCATCACGCCGATGGCATGCGCCTCGTCCACCAACAAATACGCTCCATAAGCTTCTTTCAAGCGTACGATCTCTAGGAGTGGCGCCAAATCGCCGTCCATGCTGAAAACTGATTCTGTTAGAATAAACACACGATTCTCAGCCGAAAATCGCCGCCGCGCCCAACGCAATAAAACCTCCAGCTTTTCCATGTCATTGTGTCGAAACACCCGAAGCGTGGCGCCCGATAACCGACAGGCGTCGATCAAACATGCGTGAATCAGTTTATCAACGATAACGATACACGATTTGTCTAACAACGCGGTCGCGAACCCCATCGCCGTGGCATACCCGGAAGAAAAGGCCACCGCAGCCTCCGTACCTTTAAAATCGGCGATCGCCTCCTCGAGTTCACGGTGAGCGGCATGCGTGCCGCTGATGAGCCGCGATGAGCCACTTCCAACACCATGCTTTCCAATCATTTCGATTGCCGCGAGTTTCAGCTTTGAGTGATGTGCAAGCCCGAGGTAGTCGTTGGAGGCGAAATTCAGCAATTCACGATCACCGATGCGCACTCGAACCCCGGAGACCTCCTCCAATGTAGTCAATCGACGTAGCAGATGGTTCCTCTCCAGGTCGTGCAACGACGCTCGAATCTCTTCAGTCAAACCAGTCACAAAGATCCCCTAAGCGATGATGAATGGCAACGCGAGGATGTTTGACGCGCGGTCTCTGTCGCATTGGAAAAGAAACCGGCAGGGCTATGGCCGCCGCCGCCGATTCGCTTAACTGTAACGGGCGGCGACTAACGTCACCGCGATGGATCGCGGATCAGCTTACCGTTTCAACTTCACCTTCTCGAGTTGGCGTTCCAACTCACGCTTCTTGTCTTCGTTAGCGATTTCCTCATCTTCCAGATCTTCAATCTCTTTCTCCACGCTACGTGCGCCGGCTTCCGCCTTTCTCACATCCGCCTTGGCAGAGGCCACGGCCTTTTCTGCGCTCTTTAACTGAATCTTCAAACTCCCCAATTGCTTATTAAAACGCCGGCGATGACGGATTTCCGATTCTATGGATTCTACCTTCCGTTCGCGGCTTACCACTTTCTCTTCTGATACCTCTACCCGGTTCTGAGCCTGGATAAGTTTTTTCTCGAGGGAATCCTCGTCTCTGGCAATGCGCTTCGCGATCGTCTCACAACGTTGAATCTCAACCTCGATCTGATTGGCTGCCCGGGTGGTATTGACGTCTTGATCGACCGTCGATTTCTTTGGCGCGTCTTGCTTGGCATCCTTAGGGGCTTGGAAAAAAATAATCGTCCCAAAGCGCAACCATTCTGTTAGGAGCGGGTTTGAGTGCCTGTAGTCCTATGAGAAGAACCTGACTCTAACTCAATTCGTTTATGGAAGAACACTGCGCGTGATCTCACGGGCAGCGCGAAACGCAAGTTCATGGCGGGCGTCGTCGATGGCCTTGGCCGCGGCGGTCAACGGTGGGCTGAAGACTGTCTTGGCTGGAATAGGCAACTCATTCGCAAAGGCAAAGAGGAACTCGATTCCGGCATTGATTTCGTCGATCAGTTTCACAAACGAGGTAGAAAGAAGGCTGAAGAACATTATCCAGAATTACTGGAGGATATTCGCGCCGTTGCTGATCCCCATGCTCAGACTGATCCCAGTTTTCGCTCTACTCGCCTCTATGTCCGCATCACTGCTAAAGAAGTCCACCGGCGACTGGAAGAGCGCCCAGGGTATGACCTATCAAGTATGCCTTGCGTGAGAACCATCAACAGCAAACTCAATCTGCTCGAACTCCACCCTAGAAAAGTTGCCAAGACCAAGCCGATGAAGAAAGTGAAAGAAACCGACGCCATCTTTGATATGGTGCATGAGATCAATGCGGCGGCCGATAGCGATCCCAAGCAGTTGCGTATCTCCATGGACACCAAAGCGGCGGTAAAAATTGGCGAGTTTAGTCGTGGTGGCTATAGCCGAGGCGAGCGGAAGGCCCTTGATCACGACTTCAAAGCGAAAACAACCCTCGTGCCCTTTGGGGTTTATCAGCCCGAAACTGGCCAAACCGACCTATGGTTCTCAGAAAGTAAAGTGACAGCGGATTTTATGGTTGATCGTCTTGAAGAGCTGTGGCCGCGACTGCGTGCAGAGAATCCTGAAGTAGAGGTGCTAGTGATCAACGCCGACAATGGCCCCGAGAGCGATGGCCGTAGAACCCAATGGTTGAAGCGCCTGGCTGAATTCTCTACGGCTCATGATATAGTGATACAGCTAGCCTATTATCCACCCTATCATAGCAAGTATAATCCTATAGAACGAGTGTGGGGAGTGCTCGAAAACCATTGGAATGGAGAGCTACTGAGCACAGCGGAGAAAGCGCTGGGAATGGCCCGAAGCATGACATACAAAGGGTTGAATCCCGTCGTCACACTGGTCACCAAGACCTACCAGACCGGAGTGCGACTGACAAAGAAAGCGATGAAAGAATTCGCGCCCCAAATCAGTCGGATGGCTGGATTGGAGAAGTGGTTTCTAACAATATTCCCTGAGCCTGAAATGGGATGATTATTTATTTCCAAGCCCCTTACGCTTCGACTCTGCCAGAAGCTTGGAGATTCCATATTCCCTCTGAAGCTTCCGCGGCAATTTATCAAAAGCGACTTCGGCGACACCATTCTTCATCTTTAGGATCACTTTGCGCTCCTTGGTTCGTACGCGCGTAATGCTAACATTTTTATAAGTTTTCCCATCGAGCGTCTTGAGTTCTGCAAATCGTTTGGCGAGCAGATTGATCGGAGATTTGCGCTTAACCGGCTTCGACTCTTCTCCGTCAGCCATAAACGCTGGCAGTATTAGAATGATCGACAAGATTCCAATGAAAGAACGGACGGGCGTAACGAATTGGATGACATTCAAGCTCATAATAAACACGGAACAGGATTAGCCTGCTAGAGTAGAGGTTTCGGACTAGCAGACAAGCAGTTTCTTCGTGTTTCATCCCTGTCTCGTCATAGCACCTATAATTGCCGTGTTTGGGAGATGCCGTTGAAACACTAGCATACCTATACTGAAACAAGCCAAGATTGCTCTCACAATTTCCTATCACGTGAATTCAACGATCCTCTCGCATATGAGAATGCGCTCTGCTAACACTGCCCGAAAAAGTCGTTTGTCATCATTCAACTCCAGTCTCAGATGCGCAAGGCAGCCACCGATGCGCCCACTAACATCTCCCAAACGAAGTGACCCCCGCCAGATAACTCCAGCGGGGGTCGGCTGCTCTTTCTTCGACCTGCCTTAACCACGGGCCACCTCCCCAGGCTTCCCGCGATTAACGCAAATTGTTTCTGTTAGTAGGCGTTCTCGCGGCTAATCAGGGTCCTGAACATGATCGCGAGATCCAACCAAAGGCTGCCGCGGCGGATGTAGGCGATGTCGTGGCGAGCGCGTGCTTTCATGCAGGTGTCGCCACGCCAGCCATTCACTTGGGCCCAGCCGGTGAGACCCGGCTTCGCGGCGAGACGCTGATCCCAATTAGGGACTTCACTGCGGATACGCTCCATGTGTTCAGGACGCTCGGGACGTGGGCCCACCAGGCTCATGTCGCCTTTGAGAACGTTTAAGAATTGGGGAACCTCATCGATGTTCCAAGCGCGGATGAGTTTGCCAACTCGAAGACAGCGCGGGTCGTTCTCGACCGTCCAACCGGCGCCCAAGGTCTCCGAATCCAACTTCATGCTGCGGAGTTTGTAGATCGTGAAAAGCTTGCCGTTACGGCCCACACGGCGCTGTTTGTAAAAGATAGAACCTGGGGACTCGCGAAAGATCAGGAGGCCAAAGAATGCGATCAGCGGCGCGGAGAGAACGAGTCCGACGAGCGCGCCGGCGATATCAAGGGCGCGCTTGAGAATGCCGCCTTCGCTGAGATAGCTCGAGTGGTGGGATCGCGGGGCTGAGAATGCCTGAGCGGAGAGAGAGTCAAAGGTTGGGGAGGAAGTTTCCATGATTGTCAGAATTTAGAGATCGTTGTGTTTGTGCGACTACATTTAATCTACTTTAAAACGGATTCAAATGATTTTTCTATAAAAACCAGAAATGAAATTCAAATCCGCCTGATCACTTCAGATGTGAGAAACCGTCGTTCCAGCTGGCCAGGCCTGTTTCCCTCTCCCTATTTTTCAGGCCATGACCCTCCAGCGGTCTTTGCTCTTACTCTTACTGGGACTTCTCGTCGGGACGGTGGGCGTGGTGATGACCATCACCTACATCACCACGCGCGACTCCATCGTCGCCCTTCGTGATGACATCCTGGATCAGGTAAACAACGGGGTCCGTTATCAAATGGAGCGCTATTTCAATCGGGCGGAACCCGTGATCGGCTATTGTGAGGAGGTGATGCGGTCCACCGCCAGCGGTTCCGAAGAGCGAGGTCCTGCGAGGGCCATGGCGCAGTTTTTAAGAACAGAACCTCACTTTTCTTGGCTCTATTATGGCGGCGCGGAAACCGGTGATCTCATCGGCGCAGCGCGTTTGCCGGAGGGCCCCATCGTCCTCACCATCTGCAATGAGACTACCCAAAGACGAACCCTGGCCTACGTCGAGGAAGAGGATGGCCATCTTCGTGAGGTTCCCATTGGAGACTCGCCAGATGCCATCTATGATTCCCGCACACGTCCGTGGTATCGTTTGGGAGCTGAAGCGGGAGGCGAACTTGTTTGGACCGACCCCTACCAATTTGCGAACATTAAAGTATTAGGGGTCACCGCCACACGTGCGCTCTATGAGGACGAGGGGAAGATCAAAGGGATTCTCGCTGCCGACCTTCTTCTCGATGAAATGGCGGCGTATCTCGACAGCCTCAAAGTGGGCAAGTCGGGTGCCGCCTTTCTCCTCTTGCCTAACGGAAGCTATGTCACACCTGACGAGCAGCGCCGTGGCGAGAACGTCCTCACATTGAGGCGAGCGCTCAGCAAGCACTTACCGGAAGGCCTCACGCCGGGCCACGCCAGCGAACTGCACTTTCGCGACAAGGGCGAGGAATATATGGCGAAACTCCAACCGATTCCCCTACCCGGACATCCTGGTTATTTCACCGCGGTGGTCGTGCCCAAGCGTGATTTTCTGGCCGTCGTCCATCGAAACAAATGGATCGCCTGGGCCTCAACCCTAGCGATCCTCATCTTGGCGGCGGTGTTGGGCGTGACCTTCGCTAAGCGAATCACGGAGCCACTCGCGTTGATCAGCGGCGAGTTGGAAAAGATCGGTCAGCTGCACTTTCCGGAACACGATGTGGATCTCCAATCCTCTATTCGTGAGATTTCTTTGTTCCACGATTCTTTGGGAAAGATGAAAGTGAGCCTGCGGTCTTTTTCCCGATATGTGCCCAGGGATTTGGTTAGGCATCTCTTGGCCAAAGGTGATGAAGCACGTTTGGGTGGACGCGTTCAACTCGTCACTGCGGCTTTCTGCGATCTAGCCGGCTTTACCAAGCTAAGCGAAACGCTGCCGCCGGATGTGGTTTTCGAAGAGCTGCGTGAGTTTTTGGAAGTGATCGCGCGCCATCAACATCAACTTGGCGGCATCACCAGCAACTTCACCGGGGACGGCACTCTTGCTCTATTCAATGCGCCACAAAGTTTAGACAATCATTCTGAAAGAGCCTGCCGTTCCGCTCTAGAAGCGGTTGCGGAACTCGGCACCATGAATCAGCAACGCGCTGAACATGGCAAGCCGGCGCTCCAGACCCGGATCGGCATCAACACCGCGCAGGTCTTGTTAGGCAATGTGGGAACGAGTGAGCGGTTTGCCTACACCGCGGTGGGCGACGGCGTTAACCTGGCCAGCCGCCTGGAAGGTCTCAACAAACTCTATGGCACCCACATTCTGGTGGGCGAAGATTGTTACCGCTTGGCCAAGGATGCCTTTGTTTGGAGGAAGGTGGATCGCATCGCCGTCGTCGGGCGCGAGCAACCTGTGGTTATTTACGAGCCTCTAGGAGAGAATAGCAAGGTGACGGAGACCACTTTGAGTGTCGCCTCTCAGTACCAGGTAGGATTGAGTTCCTATTTTGAGGGCGATTTCACCAAGGCCGAGGCCATTTTTGCCGAGATTCAAAATGACCCCGCCAGCATCGTGATGCAGCGACGCTGTCAACAACTGCGAAAGCAGAGGCCGGAAGGTCAATGGAGTGGCGTCTACTCCGCTCCATTCAAGTAACTCTAGCATGGTGACGCCGCGAGACGCGCCTCTCCTCGGCCGAACTTGGCTTCTCTATAGAAATTTCTCATATTAGGATTGCGCAATCATTGTCATTATTGAAAATGCAATCCTTGCGAGATCTAGCAACTGTCGTATGAGAAATTCACTAATCACCATCTTCTTCGTTTTTCCTTTTTTGACCCTAACATCTGCGCGGGCCGACGTCTTTGGCTCTATTGGTGATAATGATGTGGTCGACGACGCGGCAAATTTCGACTTCGTCGTGCTCTCAAACAAGGCCGCCCTGCCGGCCAACGTCACCGTGACAGGTTGGCTTGTGAACAACCGAACAGATTCTGGAGGCGGCGGCACCGACACGGTCACACCACTTATCCTTCAAAAAACGGGCGAAGGCCCGGACACTTACACCGTCGTCAGTGTAGGAAACGAATCGACGGACGATGCCCTCACTGAAGGTCAAGCCCACACATGGGGCAATGGAGGGATGGCGATCACGGGCGACAACTTCTTCATCGCGTTCCATATGGCTACGCCGGCCGTGGGATTTGCGAGCACTGGTGATACAAGCCAATTCCTCATCAAGGGGCAAGGCGCGCCTGCAGTGAGCGAGACGGCGGTCTTCGATCAATTAGAGGGTGACTTGAACGGCACTTACACTGATCTCACTTTCGGCAATCGGAATTACGATTTCGCGGTTGTGATAGAGACTGGACAAGGTGGTGATACGACACCGCCTGAGATCACTTGCCCTGCCGACGTGTTCACGGAGAACGACCCCGGAGAATGCGGCGCCATCGTGAGTTTCCAAGTCGACGCAACAGACGATAGCGGCAACGTCAGTGTGACCTGCGATCCCACATCGGGATCATTTTTTAATGTGGGCACCACGATCGTGACCTGCGTGGCCATGGATCCGTCAGGCAATACGTCACAATGCGAATTCGAAATCACCGTCAATGATACGGAGAACCCTACCATCACTTGTCCTGAGAAGGTGACGGTCACGGCAACAACCGAACAAGGCGCCAATGCCATCTTTGACGATCCGGTTTTTTCGGATAATTGCCCCAATCCAACCGTTTCTTGTGATCCGCCATCCGGAAGCCTTTTTCCACTGGGAAGTTCTACCGTCGAATGCATCGTGGTGGATGCTGCAGGCAATATGGCGGCTTGTTCCTTCACGGTCGAAGTCGTGGAAGATAGTGGCGATACCACACCACCAGTAATCACCTGCCCCGACGACGTGGTCACCGCAAACGATCCTGGGCAATGCGGAGCGGTCGTGAATTTTCAAACAACCGCGACCGATGATAGCGGAAATGTCAGTGTGACATGCGATCCGGCCTCCGGTTCTTTTTTCGCTATTGGCACCACGACCGTGACCTGCCTAGCGGTCGACCCATCAGGTAATAGTGCTCAGTGCACTTTCGATATCATTGTCAATGATGCGGAAAACCCAACGATCACGTGTCCGGAGAATGTCACCGCTACCGCGGCATCGGAAGAAGGGACGATCGTCTCTTATTCGCCTCCCGTTGTTGCCGACAACTGTCCCAATGTCACATTTGAATGCGATCCGCCATCTGGAAGTCTTTTTCCGTTAGGCGTGTCCACGGTCAATTGCACCGCGTTGGATGCTGCCGGAAATACCGCGACTTGCTCATTCACGGTCGAAGTTGTCGCTGATGAGGAAGATACCACACCACCGGAGATTGATTGCCCGGCTGATATCATCACCGCGAATGCCCCAGGTGATTGCGGCGCTGTGGTTGGCTTTGAAGTGACGGCCTCTGACAACAGTGGCAATGTAACCGTGACGTGTGATCCCCCATCTTCCTCTTTCTTTGATGTGGGCACAACGACCGTCACATGCGTCGCGATGGATTCTGCGGGCAATACCGCTCAATGCCAATTCGACATTACGGTGCGAGACGCGGAAGCGCCTGAGATCGAGTGCCCGCCTAATCAGCAAGTTCGTACCGATTCGGTCGAGGGCACTGTCGTTTCCTACCCTTCGGTGGACGTGAATGACAATTGTTCTGAAGTCACGGTCGAGTGCGTTCCTGAATCCGGCACGGTGTTTCCACTTGGCTCCACAACGGTAGAATGCACGGCGACAGATGCCGCAGGAAACACCGTCAGTTGCTCATTCGTCGTTGAAGTGATAGAAGGCACGGCGCCACCCGAGATTGAGGATCTCATAGAAATTGTCGAATCGCTATCCCTGACCAAGGGCATCAAACGATCGCTCTTGGCTAAAATTGAGGGCACGTCGGAATTGTTGGAGAAAGGCAAATTGAAGCGCGTTGCTAATACGTTAGGCGCTTTCATAAATGAAGTGGAGGCCCAGGCTGGCAAGAAACGTATCACGCCTGAGGATGCCGAGCTTCTCATCGCTACAGCTGAAGCGATCATCGAAGAGCTAGAACGGCTGATTGATGACGCACGGGACAACGACGATGAGGAACAGGATGGCGAAAGTGATGATGGGGAACGGGACGATGATGATCATGATAGGAAACGGGACGACGATGACGAGGAGCGGGACGACGATGAGGAGGAGCGAGACGAAGATGACGAGGAGCGAGACGAAGATGACGAGGAGCGGGACGACGATGACGAGGAGCGGGACGAGGAGGAGGAGGAAGATCGGGACGACGATGATCGTAGGGACATCCTATTCCGCGACGTCAGCGATCGATTTCCCGTCATTGATTTCATTGACCGTTGGAACGAAAGAGATAACGACGATAGCCAAGATGAAAAATCGGAGGAGGATTTCTCTATCACGCCGGACGAAATTGATCAGGATAATGCTAGTAAAGATCGAAATGATGCGGTAGAGGATCAGGAAGACAGTCTCGCTGAAAATAAATCGGAGCAACACGAGCTCCAAATCCAGAAGACAACCTCAGAGACTAACAGCAACACCTCTGAACAGACTCAGACCGAAGAAAAGCTTCTTTCCACGGAGACGATCGATGAATCCAACAAAGAAGGTCAAGAGATTATCATCGAATCGCCTGCAATGAAAGACGGCGAACCCGAAGAGACAGCTCCCGCTACGCCGCAGCAGATTTCTGACGAGCCTCACCAGGAATTCACAAACGAAAGCACGAATCCACAAGAAACCTCAGAAAGCGATCCGCCTGAGGATGGAAACACGCTGATCAGTGATCATTCGGAAGAACCTGAGCCGATGGAGGAGGAGTCGAGAGACCCAACCATCCCCACCACTGCGACTACAGAGACGGACGATTTCACTGAAATCACGAATAACGAATCCGAAAAAGATGGGTCAACCAGTGTGGATACTCCAGTTTCCGAAGTGAATGATAAAGAGGACACACCTGAGGATTCTAGTTCAGAAGAGCCAGACAAAGGTGCATCCCTTACAACAGACAAGCTTCCGTCCACGGCGTCTAACGACCAACCTAAGATCTCTCCCAGTCCGACCAAGGAGGTCCCAGCTGACGAGACTCCCAGTAAAACATTGCCAAGTGACGACGCTTCGCCGGATGAAGTGGAACTAGACGAGGTTTCAGCGAAAGACGACAACGGTGAATCCCTCACAACAGACAAGCTTCCGTCCACGACGCCTAGCGACCAACCTAAGATCTCTCCTAGTCCGACCAAGGAGGTCCCAGCTGAAGAGACTCCCAGTAAAACATTGCCAAGTGACGACGCTTCGCCGGATGAAGTGGAACTAGACGAGGTTTCAGCGAAAGACGACAAAAGTGAATCCCTTACAACAGACGAGCTTCCGTCCACGGCGCCTAACGACCAACCTAAGATCTCTCCTAGTCCGATCAAGGAGGTCCCCGCTGAAGAGATTCCCGGTGAAACGATGCCGACGGGTGAGGACGTGTCACCGGACGAAGTAGAAGACGACGAGGTATTATCGAAAGACGATAAAGGTGAATCCCTCACAACTGACAGACAGCCTTCTTCAAACACTGAACGTCCAAACACTCAGGATCCACAACAGGAGCTGGAGCCCAAGGATCCGACTAACACGACCGCCGAAACTCCCGCCCCTCTGGAGCCGGCGGCCCCGAATCCGGGATTCAATCGTAAGCCCGAGCCCCCAATGATTGCCACGGGAATGAAGGCCAACAAACAGCAAATCAACCTCACCTTCTCGACCCTCCAAGACCGTGTCTACCAATTACAGTTACTTGATTCTCAGAATGTATGGCGTGCGATCGGCAAGCCGTTCCCAGGAGACGGAAAACTTAACGTCCTTGAGATTGAGATATCGCGAGATGTCCACTGCCAACTGCTTCGATTAATGGTGTCGAAATAGTCGACGCATTTTCATCGTGTGATCATCTCTCTGGGGGTGCCACCAATCCTGCCACAGCAAACGGATTCTCGACTTGCTTTAACGGAATACTCAATCGTTTCGCCGGAAAATGAAGAATCAATTTCTGGTCGACGATCACTACAGGCTTATCAACCGGAATAGGAAAAGACTTCGCCCCATACTTTGCGGAACCCATTCGGAAGAGAAATGGTTTTACCCGTATCTCTTTACCTTGATTGATTAAGCGAACCATTTCCGGGAGTATCAGTTCGCGCTCAATTTCAACGAATTTTAGAAAGAGCAGCGAGATGCCTTTGACCGCGCTTCCAATTTTCACCTTTCGACCGGAATGCCTGATAGTAATGGAATAATTCGTATCAACCTCGTCCCAGCCACCAAGATCAACGTGTACGACTCTGCCGGGTTTTGAGATCTTATAATTGAAAACCGTTTGGGCATCGAGTCTGACATTCGTTGATCCAAACAATGAAGACTTGGTCAGAGAATCGTCCGTAAGTTGAACGCGAAGCGTTCTGTGATAGGCCCAGCAGTAGGCAAGCATCGCGGTTCCTGGAGCCACTAGCGCTATTTCTTCACGAATCGCACCTCCAAATAGCAGCTTGGAGATTTCCAAAAAGATCAGTCCCGCAGGTGCAGTAAAGAAGACAATGATGACGACAGTCCAAATAAGAGGGCTGATCCAGGTGCCCCTAAATTCGAGGTGTGTATCACTTGGTTGATCTGCCACAGCGACCTATCGCATCAATTGGGCCTCTCGCAATGCCCCATGCCAGATGGCCAGCCAAGGTCCAGGCACCCCTGCCCGAGTAAAGGAACTAGCGAATTTCGCCATTGCCAAGACCTCGCAACCCCCGATAAATAATCGTCGCGTTTCAACCTAACCCCTACCATGCACAAACTCTGCACGTTTCGTCAATCCTGGCTCACCCTCGTGGTGGCCGCTTATCTTCACCTTGCGCGGATCAGCTCTGCTGAAGACCACTCTGTAGCCTATAAGTATCAGCTTTACAGCGAGGACAGCGGGCGCATGGAGATTCCCTCACACTACTTCCAGCTGGAAACGAGTCTCCCCTACGACATCACTTTCTCGGCTAAAGTTTTAACCAACATCATGACCGGCGCCACCCCCACCGGCTTGTTAGATCCTAACGATCCCACGGAGCTGGAACTCACTGAGATCGATGACCAGCGCTGGGCTTACGTTTTCGACATTACCAAGGAGTTTGGCGATCATTCCTTCACCTTTGAGTATGCGCGTAGCGAAGAAGAAGATTACATTTCCGATGGGTTCTCGCTGCGGTCCGAGCATCAGTTCAACCAACAGAACACCTCACTTCAATTGGGCGTTTCCTTCAACGATGATCTGGTAACGGCAGCCACCCTGTTTGGAGATGACCAAGGCAAGGAAACTTTGGACATCGGCATTGGCCTAACGCAATTGCTGACCAAGAAAACGATCTTGCAAGGGAACTTCACCTTTGGCTATTCCCGCGGCTACCTGGGCGATCCCTACAAGAACATCAGCCGTGCCGAAACGTTTGAAATCCCAGGATTCCCCGTTTTCACCGAAAACGTGCCTTACTTTGAGAACCGGCCAGATGAACGAGTGCGCTTCGTTTTCCGGCTCGGCCTCGTTCACTACTTCGAGTCCTTGAATGCGAGTTTGAACTCCTCCTATCGCTTTTTCAATGACGACCGAGACATTCGCGCCCACACCTTATTCTTGGAATGGAATCAGAAGATTGGCGATCAGATCATCCTTTCCCCTTACTATCGTTACTATCATCAATCGGAGGCCGACTATTATTATCCTAATTTGGACAACGTGAATATCGAGCCTAACGATGATCGAACGGGGCGCGCCCCCTTTTACTCCGCTGATTACCGATTGGCTTCTTTTGACGCCCATACGTTCGGTCTCAAGTTAATCTACAACCCCACGGATTGGCTATCACTGGACGTTGGCTACGAACGCTACGGGATGTATGGGAATGATAGCAAGACCCGTGCTTCAGCGTTTCCCAAGGCACACGTGCTTAATATCGGCGCCAAAGCGCGATTCTAGATCTCGGCCCCTCGTGCCCCGCACCGATCAACTGCCCGCTGATCTCAACAGCGGTCTGTTCAACCTGAAGTTCAAGGCCATGGGCACCCAATGCCAGGTGCTCTATCGAACGCCTTCATTGGATGCGGCGAAAGGTTATCGCGACGCCGCCATGAAGTGGGTCCATGCCTTTGAAGCCAAGTATTCGCGATTCCGTGAGGACAGTCTGATCAGCGCAATCAATCGAGCCGCCGGAAAGGATTGGGTCGATATCGATGAAGACGCTGAACGTGTGCTAGGCTTTGCCGACACAATCGCCTTCCTCTCAAAGGGTGTGTTGGACCCCACGTCGCTGCCTCTCACCTGGTTGTGGAAACGATGTGCCGATTCCGGCGAAGAACCTTCAGAGGAATCCATTGAGAGCGCTCGGGCGCTCGTTGGTTGGAATCGCGTCGAACGCGTGCGTGGCCGCATTCGGCTTCCTGAGAAAGGTATGGCATTGGATCTGGGTGGTTACGGAAAAGAGTTGGCCGTGGACACCGTGGCAGAAATGGCGGAGCCCTTTGGAATCCAGGATGTCCTCGTCGACTTCGGGCGCGATATTCGCGCTCTGGGTCAACCCGCAGATGGTCCCGTTTGGGTCATAGGTGTGGAAGACGGCGGCACGCCGGGCGACATCTGGGAGCGCA
The DNA here is from genome assembly GCA_965224685.1 of Verrucomicrobiales bacterium. Classification (GTDB taxonomy): domain Bacteria; phylum Verrucomicrobiota; class Verrucomicrobiia; order Verrucomicrobiales; family DEV007; genus CBDDAB01. The sequence goes on from CBDDAB010000017.1 coordinate 71,152, forward strand.
TCGCCGTATCGAACAAAGGCGTCGCTTCTTCCGGCAACTATCGGCGTTATGTGGAGATTGGCGGCAAATCCTACGGCCATCTTATCGATGTGCGTACGGGTTGGCCTGTTCGGCATGATTGTCAGGGCGTCACTGTGGTTGCCGACCGCTGCTTTGACGCCGGCATCTTAGCCACCACGGCGTTTATCATTGGACCCCATGATGGATTGGAATTGTTAGAAGGCAGCTTCGGCGTCGAGGGTTGCTTACAAACCACCACGCGCAAGATGGAGACGCGGCTCTATCATGGCTTTCAAGTACCAGAGGAGTAAGGTGCCCATGCCCCACCCTAGTCTGCCTCGCAGGGAGCAGCCTTTAGCCTGATCGCGGCGGCATGTGGCGCACATGTAAGCAAGGAGCGTGGTCGTCTTGATAGGACGAACAATGAAATATCATGGTCTGTCATGATGCTTGAGTCACCTATGGTAGTCTGCGTAGGCTGCAGCGTATGATCAGAATCCCAAGTCTTACCAAGCGCCTTCGTCTGCCGGTTCTGGTGTTCGTGACAGTTTCTATGGCAATGGCTCAAGATGAGAGTGCGCCTGATCTGGATAGCGCCGTGGCTCAAGCAGTCGAAAAGCAGTTGAAGGCGTGCGGCGTAGCGGCGGAGCGAGTTGTAGAAGTGACCGCGGATCTAACGACCTACCTAGAAACGGGCAAACGCCGAATGCTGCGCAAACACATGACCGCCAAAGATCCCCATATCGCGTCGATCTTTCTTATCTTTGGCCTAGCAGATGATCATCCTGGTGTGAAACGCATCATCTTCAAGACACTCAAGCGCGGAGAGGGGAACCGCCCGGCATTGCTTCGCTCTCTATCGTTGGTGCCAATCAAAAAATCCGTAAAGCTTCTCATTGGCAAACTGGACTCTAACATTCAAGCGGAACGTGAGGCAGCAATGTTTGCACTAACCTCCGTAACGGGAGAGACTCATGATAGCGAGGCTGCTTGGAAAGAATGGTGGGCGGCGAACAAATCGGCGCTGGAACTGCCCGATCAAGGAGATCTTGGAGCGAAGTTCTCGGCGCTGCAACAAGCGGCCTTCGGCAAAATTGAGGCGAACTTGTCACAACTCTTCGCCAATGAGAAAGCGGCGCCTGCGGGAGAGGCTCTTGAAGCGCTTGGGGGCATTGTGGGTGGCATCATGGATGCGAAAAAGAAAGGACGCCAGATCAAGGTTTCTCGCCTTGGTAAACAAGGCGACGCCGCACTACGTCGCGGCGAGATTGAAAAAGCCCTCACACTGTATGCGAGCGCTAGTGAAATGAACGGGAGCGATATTCGCAGTCGCTATCTTCACGGCTGCCTCCTGTTAGAGACAAGGCAATGGGCCGAAGCCAGAAAGGTTCTCCAGGCAGTTGCCGAAGATTCGCCAAAGTGCCAGACGGCGAGATGCCTCAGCGCGTTCGCCAAGTTCTTCGAGACGAACGCTGAGGCCACGGTTGAAGAGGCCTTAGAAGAATGCTTCGCCGAATTTGCCAATGTGGATCCGGATTCACTAACGGATTTTGCGACAGGCGATCCCATTTTTGATAGCCTCTTACAACAACAGATGGCGGAAATCGGTATCTTGGATCCGTCATTTGAATTCCTGAGCGAGAAACTTGAAGAAGCGGTCGGCGCCCGCGACCCAGAGTTGGCAGTCGGGATTGCTTGGCTGTTCCCTAGAGCCAGCCGATTGGGAGTGTTAGAGACCCTTCGTCAAACGTTTTCCAAAGCGCCGCTAGTGCTCGCTGCCTTGGTCATGGAGAATGGTGATCCCGAGGCCACGCGTGAACTCGTTGCGTTGGATCCAAAGAATCTCTGGTATCGACTGATAATTTGGGGCGAGTCGCCGCTTCCCGAGGACATCGAAGATCGTGCGCGCGAGCGTCCCTTCGCAGATGAAGCAATCAGCGAGATCGGCGAAGCCTTGGACCAAAGTTGGCATTTGAATTCATACGGCATTGAGATGGATAAGGCTTACGAGAGAGCTCTAACTGAGTTGCCAATTGTTTTTCGGGCTGTGGCCTCGAACAGATCACGCGGATCGTTTTCTGACCTGTATCGAACGTTCCGGCGTTTGGGCGATTCAAGCCAAATGTTAGTTCAACAAGCGGAAGAGAGAGCCGTTTCGTTTAAGAAACTGGGAAAGAAGCTATGCCAGACACTGTGGAAGGAGGCTGACACTGTCGTCCAACTCCTGATGGTGGTGTCGTACGGGGCCACCTTTGAAGTGGTGCTTTTTGAAACCGAAGAAGGCTCGACAGATATTGAAGCGGTGTGGAAGGCACGCTTAAAGATGATTCGCGAACGAATGTTCTCCATTGAGCCGTATGGATTCATGGAGCTTCTTCCCGTTCCCATGATTTCGAACGCAATTGGCGAAATCGCCGATGACCGTTTCGAACTACTCAAGCGAGACCTTGAGGTTCATGGAAAGCCATGATTCTCGTTGCATCGATTGGATGTGGACTTGTCCTCAGGACCGCCCGCGAACGGACAGGTAATGGTGCCACAAGACTCGCGCCGCTGCGGCACGATAGGGACGCCAAGCCTCGGCGATTGCTAACTGTTTTTCTAAGTCAGGCCGCTCCCTCAGTTGCTTGAGTTCTTGCATGGCTTTGGCCAAGGCCACGTCGCCGCACGGCCAGATATCCGCTCGGCCCATGGCCATGAGCCGGTAGACATCCGCCGTCCATTGACCGATACCAATCAATTTCATCAGCTCTTCTGCCACCCCCTCATCTGAAAGCGAGGGGAGTGTCTTGAGATTGAGTTCCCGGCTTTTCACAGCTTCAGCGAGGATCCTCACATAGCGTGCCTTCTGCCGGCTCACGGCACATTCACGCATTACTGAATCGGAGAGTGCTAGCACATTTTTCGGCGTGAGCAAGCCCGCCGCCTTGCGCAGACGTTCATAGGTGGCGCGTCCCGATTCTAGGGAAACCTGCTGCTCGAGAATGATCTGAACCAGTGTCGCGAAACCTTCCTGACGTTTCCACAGAGGCGGGCACCCATACTGCTTGACGACCGCCTTGAGATCCCGATCTCGCCTACCAAGCCGGCGCACGGCAATTGGGAGTGACTCTTCTGTTAGAACCGTGATTTTATTCATGGCCGCTGCGGATTTCACGCTTGAGCGATTCTACTTCCTCCCGCAATGCCGCGATTTCGGTTTCAAGAGCTTCGAGACGTTCGTTAGAAGGCGAGGCTCCCCCACTCCGGCTCGTGCTCACGGCGATGTCACTCACTTTGGGTTCACCAGCTAACAAATGTCCGTAACGCCGTTCTTTCTGTCCGGGCCCAGGAGGCAAGAGCACGACCAACGCGCCTTCCTCCCGCGTGATCAATTCGTCCAGATGCTCGGTGACGGTTTGCAAATCCGGAAACCGTGCCATGCGTTCGGTGCGGGTGCGCAACTCGCCGGTGGTCTGCGGGCCCCGCAACATCATCACGCCTAATAATGCCTGAAGTTTGCCGTTGAGGCCAAACTCGTAGGCGAAATTGTGCTTATACTTGGCCACCCGCGATGAACCCGGGAAGACAGTCTCCGCCAATCGCCGCTCTCGTAAATCATCCAACGCCTGAAGCACGAGCTGTTCATCGTAATCCACCACGGGAAAGCGATTGCTCTTCTGATTACACGCCGTGACCAAGGCATTCAATGTGAGAGGATACGACAGCGGCGTCGTCATCTCCTTCTCGATCAAACAACCAAGAACGCGAACTTGGGCATCAGTGAGTGGGTTGTCCATGATCCGGGAATCATGAACGTAGGGGCCGAGGCCTCGGCAAGCCTTAAAGTGGGGGCAGGTTGATCTTTAGCCGCGATCCGCGCCATTGGTGTAGCGCCGCCGATTCGGCAAAGCGCACGGTCTTCGACTGGATTCCCTCTTCGTCGGCCTCCGTCTCCGAGACAGTCACGACACTGGCATCGGCAAATTGGATCAGGTCGGCGCTTACCTCAGGTGCTATGATAGCGATCGATCGTTGTTGCCATGATAGCGTGAAGTATTCTTTACCATCAAACGTCATGAGTCCCGTCGTGACTTGGGGCATGCTATGGGGCTTGTTGGGGTCGGAGACGAGCGCGAATTCTTCGCCGTTGGATCGGCCGTCGCTATCGGGGTCAGCATTCATGCCGCCCACGGATTCATCACTAGCCATATCTCCAAAGTGAAGTAAGGCCCAACTTGCATAAGAGTCGTTGCTGACAAACTCAGCCGTGATGGACTTCGCCGCGTTCATGTTGATTACCAACGGAACGGTGGCTCCGCCCGCGGCACCGGTCCATCTTTGAAAGGTATAACCCGCAGCAGGTTGCGGCGTGAGAGTGACTTCCGTGCCGGCTGCAAAGGACGTACCTTCTGGAGCAACTTTCACCGAACCACTACCTAACGTTTGAATATCCAATTCATACATAGTGGCTGCGGGCTCGAATACGGCAGTCACCGTGGTGTTCCGGCGAATGGGAAAGACGAGCGGGTTGGCGCTACCCGTGACATGACCGGTCCAACGGACGAAGGCATGACCTTCCGCCGGCGTGGCTGTTAGGGTGATCTCCGTTTCTCTCAGATAATCCTCTTGTTCAGGGCTCACCTGAATCGTTCCTTCACCCGTGATATTTGACGTGAGCGTGTGGCGTGGAATCTCAGAAAACGAGACGACGAGCGTATGATCACGCATCACTGTAATGGTCACGGGATTGTCGCGCGAAGAGATGGAGCCCTGCCAACGTTGAAATTGATAGCCCTCAGCCGGCACTGCGGTGATGATCACCTCTGAACCATGCGGGTATTGGTCTAAGACAGGATCCAATTGAAGACTCCCCGTCTCTTCGCCACTCTGAATCTCCACATCAAAGGTGTAATGGGGTGTGGGAATGAAAACCGCTTTGACGATAAGGTCACTCTCCACCGTGATCGTCGTGGTGAGGTCCTCCGTTTCCAGGCCATCCCAATACCATAGGATGTGACCCTCATCCGGTTTCGCGGTGAGAACCACATTGGTCCCATTCGCAATGGGTTCTGTTAGAGAAACGCTCGCCTCGACTTGGCCGCCCCCTTCGTGACCTAACAACACACGCCATCCCGATTCCGGTCGGGTGGCGAGGACACTGCCGCGGGAGCCTACTGTCACCCAGCGGTCGTTTCCGTAAGCCATACCCGTGATCGAGGCATCGCTGCGCGTGCGGAAATTTTCCCATTCCCCACCTTCCACGCTGGCCCAGAAACTTCCCAAGTAGCCATGAGCGATAGGAATTCCATCGATCTTCTGCACCGTGTTAGAGATCGACGCTCCCCACCATTCGACTTCTTGCCAAGTATCACCGTCCGTACTTTCCCAAGTCTTGCCCTGGCCAGGCGCCAGAAACTTGTCATCAACGAAACCGACGCTCGAACGTGTGGAAACGCCCGGAACAGACGTGGCCGCCTGCCATTGAAAATCCGGTCCTGTGTGCCAGACACTTCCCCGGCTCCCCATGGCCACGTAGCGGCCATTACCATACGCAAGGCCGCTGACATACTCATTGGTCTCTTGTTCGTAGATCTGCCAATTGGTTAGGTCAGTAGTCCAGGCCAACTTGCCGCTCAGACTACCAATCACCCAGGTGCCATCATGATGGCAGAAGCTATCCACCCGCGTCGGTGTGAATCCCACCTCATCCCATGTTTCCCCATCGCCGGAGCGATAAACAGGACCGTTTGAACTGATCACGTAGACATCGCCGCCGGCAATTTCCAAACCTTGAAAACTAGCACTCTCGCCGCCATTTAACACGAGATTCCATTCCCATCCGTCGGCACTCGCATAGACACCACCGGCATAGGTGGAAGCGATGAATTGGTTGTGGGCAAAGACGAGATCGGAGAAATTGTCGGTTAGGCCGCCTTGTAGATTCTCCCAAGTTTCGCCATCGGTGGTACGCACAAGGGTTCCCAAACGTCCGGCGGCGAACAGAGCATCCCCTGTATTCACGAAAACGCGGGCACCTTCAGCTCCCGGATGACGAACTCGCTCCCATTCAATGAAGTCAGTCGTCTTCATGAAGTTCGTACCCCCACCAGAGATCCAATAAGCGCCTCCAAAGTACGCCGCATCGTAAAGAAACTGACTCACCGGCGGATCGCGACGGGTCCATGTCGTTCCATCGGGGCTGGACATCAACAAACCACTAAAACCTGCGGCGAAGAAGAGATCACCTGTGAAGGTCACGCCGAAGAGATTGGTGTTTCTCTCCCACCCGTCCAAATCGGCATCTTCAAGAAACCAGGTTTGCAAGTCACTGCTAGTGTAAATCTCTCCATTATTGCCCACTAGCACATAAACCCCTGCGCCGTAGGTGATGTCGGTAAAATTGCCTTCTGGGATGGACGCCAGTTGCTGCCACGCAATGCCGTCCAGACTCGTCGCCATGCGATTGCTATCAATGACGAAGAATTGGCCGTTGAGGAAATCCACGCTATTGGGTGAGGACAAGTCCGTCACACCTGTCAGTTCCCATTTCGTAAGATCACTTACTTCCGCGGTGAGCATGCTAGTCCCCCCTGCGACGATCAAATAGCGTCCTGCCCCATAAGCCACGTCTAACAAAGAATCCGAAACATCTAATCCGAGATCGATCGTCTTCCACGTTGTCCCGTTATCTTCGCTGACGGCGAGCATTCCCTGCTCCCCCACAGTGACCAGCGTGCCGTCTCCATGTGCGATCTCTAGCAGATGCGCCGTGCCTGCGGAGGGATGCACGTTCTTGAGCTTGGAACTGATGGAATCCAACTTCCCGTCGCCACTAGCCACGAGCGAGCCGAGCGCGGCATAGCACAAGCACGAAAGAAAGAATCGAAGAGGGAAGACGAAGTGAAAAAAAGTGGTGGGGTGCATATCGAGGAATACCGTCAACGAGCCCAGACCTTACACGATTTCACTCGTGAGATTTTGAAATTATAGAAACTCCTACCAGTTTTTCTCAATCTAGAGAATCTGCATTGCGAATCCGCAGGTGACTAGGATCGTGCTCGCAAATCCTAACTATCCATCACATGAAATCCCTCCGAAAACATCTCATCAAGTGTCTCATTGCAGGCGTGGCTGCGCTTCTTCCCATCGGCGGCACTCTCTTTCTCGTCCTTTATTTGGAGAACCAACTCTCCGCCAGTTGGCTCAAAGATCAGCCTTACTATCGCTTTGGGATGGGTATCGTCTTGGGATTTCTCGTCATCTATCTGGTGGGACTGGCGATCTCGACTTTCGTTGGACGCTGGCTCTGGACCCGGACGGAATTGATGCTCGTGCACGTTCCTTTGTTAGGCCCTCTATATCAAACATTGAAGCAGATGTTAGGCTACGGCGAAGGGCCGGATGCGATGTTCAAACATGTGGTACTCGTTCCATGTGAAGATTTGGCGGGTGAACAGCTCGGCTTTGTCACTTCAGAGATCGCCGTTGATACAGGGCCGCCAAGCTTGGCTGTCTTTATCCCCGCTGCACCCAATCCCTCTAACGGCAAACTAATCTATGTGCGATCAGACGAGGTGAAGCCACTCGACGTTCCGGTCAATCAAGCGATGAAGGCCCTCATTTCTGTGGGAGCCCTTCCCCTACACCAATCGCCCGAGGACTAACCAAACCCTGGCACGGCCACCTCGGGGCCGCCGCCGACCAGGAGATAAAGTTGGCCACCCTTCTCCCAGCACCTCGTGGGATAGCCGCCCTCTTTAACCAATTTCTGCATCTGGTTGACATCTCTCTCAGATAGCACATCGCGCATTACCACAAAGAGATGAAGCATTTCGTCATCGGGCGTTTGGAAACATATCATGGAAACCTCACGGTCGTTCCAAACTTCGACACGGCATCCGATGGGTTCGGTCTCTCCTAACAAACGCTCCAATCCCACGGGCAATGGCGCCGATTGCGAACGCAAAGACGCCTGAATATCCGGCCAAGCTCCTGGATTTACGGAACCTGGCTCGAGCTTGTCTACCAGACGCACCATGTCTTGCCGGAAATCAGATAGTGAGTATTTCCCGGTCGAAGGGGGCCGCAAGAATCCAAAGGCGACGATCGCCAGCAATGTGAAGATCGCGGCCAAAGCCAGCGCGCGACGAATGGAGAATGCCTGGGACGTCTGGCGATGCTTGAGCGCTTGCAAATCTTCTAACAAATGAGCCGGCGGCGTGAGTTCAGCAAGTTTCTCCCGAACGGCTTGGTCAAAAGTTTGTTCCTGTTCATACCATTGCGCCAATTCTCGATCCTCCTCCACGATCGCAAGCGCTTCCCGCTCTTCATCTGTCGGCTCGACACCGTGATGATAAAGTTCGAGGATGGCTCTAGCTTGTTCTGAAGTCATGGTTCAATCGACGTCTTGATGGAGTAGACGCTTCAATTCGCGTTTGCCGCGCGAAAGACGGGACATCACCGTTCCAATGGGAATATCTAGCACTTCGGCGATTTCCCGATAGGGCATGTCTTCAACGTAGAATAAAATCAAGGGTTGCCGGAAGGGCTCGCTCAACTTGGCAAAGGCGTCAAGAATCACTTGCGCATCGAGTTTGCGAATCACGTCATGTCGTGGCCCTACGACGTCTTCGCTAACCGTATCGATGTCTACTAACTCCACTCGTGAACGCCGCCGCCAATTGGCCAAGTATTCCCGGTAAAGAGTGGTGAATAGCCACGACTTGATCTTCTTGGGATCTCTCACCTGGTGATGTTTCTTCACCAGAATGAGAAAGGTCTGCTGCGTGAGGTCCACGGCGTCTTCCGGACGTTTCGCCAGACTCAAACCGAACCGGTAGAGCGGTTCGTAGAACTCCTGGACGATGTCGTCGAAGTCTAATGGTGACGCCTCATCATCCATGATAGCCGCGTCGACCGTAGGAATGGCCCGCCGGGGCGTCAACCCGCAATCACAGGGTCGTGGATCGCCGACGAAATCATAGGTGGACGTCGATGCAGTCAAAACGGAGGATTCTTTTCTAAGAGATCACGCTCACCATTCTATTCCTCTTTATCGCGATTCCCGTAACGGGGACTGCCATCGCCGCTACCATCGAAAGAAGCGAGACTTCTTCCATTGCCCTTTCTGCTGCCTCATCGTTAGGGGAACATCCGGCCAGTGGTCCAATACCGTGTCTGTAGCAAATGTGGCCTGCATGCGCGCCAGCACCTTCTTGTGTTGTGCGTATTCACGATGAGCATGCGCATGCGCTAGTGCATCTCCCTCAGTTTCTGCAACGTTCTTAAGCGCCTTCTCACATTGCTCCGACTGCCATCGTAGTTTGTCTTGAAGCAAGCCGAGATGTCGCTTGCTCCGCACTAACTCTTGCGCCAATCGCCATTCTTGAAACGATCCGACGATCGATTGCATGACTTCTTCGGCAAGCTCGGAGTCGACATTGGTAAACTCGACAAGAAATTGATTCGCATCGGGAGTTCTCTCGATGGTCAAGCGTTCCCGAATCGTGTGACACGCTGCCTTTCGGCTCTGTTTCCACTTTGAAGTCAATGTCAGGTCTTCAACCATGGAACCCAGATACTTGTCGGAGGTCATGGCCTCCCTCAACGATGTGGCTGTGGTAACCGGAATCTTTTTGGTGATGCGATAATGCCACGACATGTACGGATGCATCTCAATGATTGCTGACCCAACATATACTCGAGGCGCCCGGATGACTGGAAAGACAATCAAGAAACTGATAACACTAACGCCTAGAAAGAAACCGATTCGCTTGCCCGACATGTCTTTCCTGATGAGACACGCCGCATGCGAATTGGTTCATTCTAGCCCGGACTTTACAACAAAGACGCAATAGGTTTCCCGCCATCGGTGATGGGAACCGGTCGATCTCCATCAAACAGCTCTTTGCCAGGATCAATGCCCAAGGCGGCATGGATCGTGGCATGAAGGTCAGGCACGGACACAGGTTCACTCACGATGGCCTTGCCCAGTTCATCCGTGACGCCATAAGCACCCTGATGCTTGAGACCGCCGCCGCCTAACACCACGCTAAACGCCGTTGACTGATGCCCGCGTCCGCCACGGCCATCCCAACCCGGCGGCCGGCCGAATTCCGTGCCCACCACGATCAGCGTTTTGTCTAACAACGCATGCGCCTTGAGATCGTCGACCAGGCTGGCCAGCGCATGATCGAGTTCACGAATAAGGAGGTGTTGATTCTGCTGCCCCTCATTGTGCGTATCCCACCCCGTACCATTGACGAAGTTGAGATTGTGTGAGATCTCCACGAAACGGACGCCCGACTGAATCAAACGACGCCCTAACAAACAGCGCTGGCCGAATTCCCCACCGTAAGATTCCCGCAACGAAGCCGGTTCTTTTTCCAGGTCGAACACTTTCATGAACGCAGGTCCCGACAACCGGAGACTTTGCTCCATGGTCTGCTCGTAGGCGAGCAGGCGATCGTCCCAGGAGCGCCCCGACCGCAAAGCGCTTAACAAAGCTTCACGTCGCTTTTGCCGCGCGTGTGTCACCGTAGCCGGCCGTGTCAAGCCGTTAGGACCGGCTTCGGTATCGATAAGATAAAGATAGCCATGCTCCGCACCCAGATAGCCCGGCTCTCGTGCAAGGTTAGGATACCCAATCACCACGTAACCCGGCACGCCCTCCTGCAACGCCCCCAATTCATGATGCACAAGCGAACCAATGGACGGGTATTGAATCGTCCCGCTAACAGGTCGCCCTGTGTGCATGCCATTCACGGCCGCAGCGTGTTCGTCGATGATATCGTGATGCACCGTGCGCACGGCGGTGAGATGCTCCATGACCCTAGCCGTTCGCGGCAAATGCTCGCACACGCGAACACCAGGCACACTCGTCTCAATGGCCGGGTAAGCACTGCCTGGTTTCTTTTCGCCGGGATCGCCGACACGTTTAGGATCAAAGGTATCGATCTGGCACATGCCGCCGCCTAGCCACAGAAAGAGGCAATGCTCCGCCTTGCCTCTACGCGCGGTTTTACCCTTCAAGGCTAACGGCGTTCCTAAGCTGAGCGCAGCAGACTGCTGAAGAAAGCGACGGCGTGTGAATGAGTTTTTCATGACAGACTCAAGGAACAAAGATCATTTCAGGCGTGTTGATCAGCGCCCAGACGACGTCTTCCGCGCGTTCCCGCCAATCGGCTTCCAACCTCACCGTGGGCGGATCTCCTTCCCGCGTTTCACGCTCTTGAGCTTGCTTGATCAAGGTCGCTTCAGGAGAAAGATGATTGGACCAAGAGACATGGCGATGGCGGCTCTCTGGGTCGGTTGAAACGTTTGCTGTTTCAATGACCCGGCTCTCAAATCCAGCCCGCAGCCAATCGGCAAACTCTCGTCGTTCCCCTGATGTCGGCGGACGTGTGAGGATGCGTTGAAACAAGGCTTCCGTTAGAGATTCAGCCGAAGCATGCGGTTGCAGGCACAACGCGGTCAAGGCGCTGTCATCAGACAAGCCCGTGATGCGACGCGTCATCGCTCCATTCGCCAACAGAGCGGGTTGTAAGACGTTGGGCAATTCTTCACGTTCCGTTAGTGGATTCGGCCGTGAATTCCGCCAACCGAATACCGACAAAACGTCGACCACACTTTGCGCACGGGGCATGGCAAGCGCCGGGCGGTCTCTTTCGTTAGACAAAGAAACAAACTCCCACGCGCGAGTCGGGTGTCCAAGATTGAGCATCGTCTTGGCATCGCGGCCTCCATCGGGATCCATGCACAGCTGCTCCGCGCCAAGCGGTTTCCCGCTAATTTGAAAGAGCGAATCCACGATTTGCTCCGAAGAGAGCTTGCGACGCCGGCCTACGGCAAACAAATCCAGCGCCTCCCCGGATGCGGCCGCCGACACTTCGCGCTGATAGGTTTGCGAGGTGAAGATCAGACGGGCGAGCGCTTTGAAATCATAGCCGCTCTGCACGAACTCTTGGGCCAGATAACGCAAGAGTTGAGGATGGGAGTTCACTCCATGTTCCCAGTCATCGACCGGCTCCACAATCCCCCGCCCTAACAGTTGCTTCCACAAACGATTGACCATGACTTCTGCGAACCGCCAATTCCCCGGCCCTGCCACCATGAAGGCGAGCTGTTCACCGGTGTCGTCGCCGAAACTCCCGCCTGGATGTTGATGCATGCTAGGGAAGGGCCAATCCGGCTTGACTTCACTACCAGGCTTCAGTGTCACTTGGATAAGCGCCTTCCTGCCTTCCAATGAAGCTTGAGGCACACTGCTGGACTTGGGCACAACCACCGGTTTTCGCGCTAACATGGCCGCCATGCTAAAGAGATCGGCTTGCCTGCTCGAATGATAGGGTGCGTCGTGACATCGCGCGCATTTCATTTCCACGCCGAGAAAGGCGGTGCCTATCACGTGGGCCTTGGCAGCCATGGGCACATCATTCTGGCTGGCCAGACCGAAGCCAGCCGGTCCTCCGCCAAAGGCACTACCTTCCATCCGGATCAACTCGCGGGCGAACTGATCCATGGGCTTGTTGTCTAACAACGCCTCATGAATCCACCAGCGAAACGGTCCCGTGTTGTTCAAGGCTGGCTTCAGAATGCTAGGATTCTCCGCCAAGACATCTTGCCAATAGGAGACCCAATGATCGGCCCAGCGATCGTCCTGCAAATAGCGATCAATCGCCTGTTCACGCCGCCCATCGGGTGGGTCCGCTAGGAAATTGGCAATCTCTTCAGGCGTGGGAACCGTTCCCACGGTATCGAGCGCGAGCCTTCGCAGGAAGGTCAGATCATCGACGCTGTTTGCGATGGTGACCACACCACTCCGCTTGGCCCCACCGGACCAAGCACCACCGTCTTCGATCCATTTCCGAATCGTCGCTTGTTCCACATCAGTTAGGCGAGCCCCCTTCGGAGGCATCCGGTCATCCTCTTCTGCCGACGTCACCAATTGATAAAGCAAGCTCTCTCCGGGCTTACCGGGCACCACAAGCGCTGCACCGGAATCCCCTCCAGCGAGGAACGCTTCTGGTTCATCTAATCTCAAGCCGCCCTTAGCTTTCTCGTTATGACATTTGAAACAACGCTCTTTGAGAATCGCCCAGGTTTCAATTCCCATTGTCTCTTCTTCACTAGCATTTGCCGTTACGTTGCTTACACGAACGGCCTTTTCAATAAAGCTATCGATCGGATGCTCCCCGCTTGAAGGCAAGGTGACCTTCGATTCGGAGGCCAACCACTCACGCAGAACTTGTAACTCAACTTCACGCTCCCCATGCCTCGCTCGCTGAATCGCCCGCCGCTTTTCACGATCCCGTTCCTTATAAAATCGGGTGCGCTCTTCGAGATGTTGTTCCCAACCGGCCGATGTGTGCGCGATCTCTCGTACCGGTGCCAAGAGTGTGAAATGCTTCCCATCTTTGGAGAGGCTTACCGTGGTCGCCCCTAACTCTGATCGCAATTTCTTCCCGCCGACCAAGGTTTCCATTATAAATAAGTGCGTGCCTCCTGAACTAACAATCCCCTCATGAGCCTGCCGATGCCCTGGCGCCAACACCGGAAGCCACGGCGAAATCTCATCCGGAAACTCCGGTACCGGGTCATGCCCGTCAATGTAGCGCCTGGGAAACGGCGTGGAAGCAATCAGTTCACCATCCATCCACAAACGGGCCGCCCCACGACTCCGAAGGAGCAGCTGATAGCGCCCCTTTTCCAAAGCAATGTTGGCACTCGCTCGAAGCAACAAAGGATTGGATCGATCCGCGCGGACGCCCGTGGAAATGTAGCGTTGAGGATAACGAAAGAAACCGAAAGCTTCTTCGCGATAGCTTTCCGTTAGTTCCATCTCCATGAGCCGAGGCCAAGCTTGATCCGCCTCGAAGTTCTCAAACAAATCTATCCGCACGGCATCGCGAGGCATCGGAGTAACCGGAATCGCCAAGGGCTCCACTCGCACCGCAAAGCGGTTCTTGATGAAATCTCCTGACAGAATCTCCTTATGCAGACCAATGCTGTCCATTCGTCCCTTAAAACTATTGCCCGTGTTTCCTCCCATCGACGAACCAATCCATAGGGCGTCGTCATCGACAACAGGAGACTCGGAAGTCGGCCCGCCAAGATCCCAAGAGCCTTTGCTCTGCACGCCATCCACCCAAGCGGCGATCGAGTCGGGCTTACCAAATTCATAAGCCACCGCAACATGATGCCAATCTCTCCCAGGAGCAAACCCGTGATCGGCTGTCCACCGGTGAAACGCTCCGCCCGCCGTGCTAAAGAGGAAGCTTGGGCAGGCGTGTCCGCCTTTTTCGCGTAAGCGCAAAGCGTAGTTCTGATTCTTCTTTCCCGCCTTGGTCCGTCCCTTCCCAATCACATAAACGTTTTCATGACGGCCGATCATGTCTAACGCCACCCACGCCTCGAGCGTAATGGCCTCTCCGTTAGTGAACTGATATTCCGGACGCGAATGCCATCCAAAGTAACTGCCACGCTCAGAAAGCTGAACGGCCTGATTGCTTTCTTGGAAGCCGGGGTAGCGAGGCGGCTGCGGGCCAGGCTGATCAAACGCCACCGCCCCATAGACGAAATCAGCCTTGGAAATATCATCAAACTCCAGCCACAACAACGGCTCTCCCTGGGCTGTGGTGAGATGGAGAAGAATAAGCCACCAATGAAGTCGCATGCCGACTTTTAACCCCAGCCTAGGCCGTTCGGAAAGGCGATTTGTTCTTCAAACCAGCAAAGCCTACATTCACTTGATAGCCAATACGTTCCCAAAACGTCTTTCGAACATCTTGTAAGTCAACTGCCCAGATCCCATTGGTTGACTCGTGACCGGATCAATCTCTCGATACTCAGCCCGCATCCACTCCATCGGATCCATCACACCAGGCGCATAGGATTCTCGCCCTTTCATGGCATCGTAGACTTCTACTTTCACCTCATGCCTTCCCATATTGCCGAAGTACGTTTCCTCGCTAAAGTGTTGGAGAAACGATTGGCGTTTCTCTCCCCCAACCAGCTTCCCCAATTCGGCCTTGAAGGCTTCAAAGGCTCTCTCTCCCTTGTGAGGAAAGGGAACGATTCGAAATGCGGTCCGTTCCGGTTTTGATGCAGGCCTCTCCTCAATATGGTCGGCCACCAAATCATGCATGGAATCTCTCCATGCCTCGATTGTCTGCTGAACGCCTATCGCTTCCTCCGCGTTCAAGTCCATCAACCGGATAACAGGATTCGTTAGGAGCCAATCGTCTCCTATCACTTCCACTTCTTGCTGAACTGAGACCGAATGGGGACGCCACTCGTTCATGGGCGATTTTCGCGGTGTGGCAAGCACGCCAAACTCCGACTCAAACGCCTCTAAATCACATTTGCCGCTGGAGCGACGTGCGCCAGTGTAAGGATCTCGTGACTCATACCTGACCAGGGAAGAATCCTTTGAATGCTAAATTTGCGCCAGGACTTCCTGCCTGCCAAAGGAAGCAAAGTATTGGTGATCTTGAAAGGTCAACAACAGAGCCTTGGTGCGGTCAAGTCCAGCGATCGCCTCGATTTCGCTGACGAACGCGTGCAAGATTGTCGAGGCATCAAAGGGTGCGATTCGTATCCCTGTGATCTTCGAGGCTGGATCGTGCCTAAGCGGATCGATGACCGTGTGGGCATTCGTGAGACTTGTGGCGGCTTTCCATAGATCGCCTACGGCACGCTCGATGGCGATGACTTCTTCGTCTGTTAGCCCGACATGATCAATGACGTGGGCGTATAGCTTTCGATGGGAATCAAGCATGCTCATATCACTTTTCTCTTCTTCGGGAAAGAATAGCGACTTTGACAGAGGGTCATCAAACAGATCGGCAACAAGGACATACTTTCGCTTGCCAGGCTCTCGTTGAAGAAGTGGGGATAAAGTGAGCTTAGATTCAGAAGCCACAACGATCTTATCGCCCCTTCCTTGATTCAATCGGAGGGTCGACACGCCAACAGTAGCCCCTATCACCGTGAGCCTATGGGCAATGCCAAGAGCACGAGTCGGGGCCGACACCAGATCGGCAGCCAAGTCTGGCTAACCTCGATTGCCACGCTTTTCCAACGATCTAACAATGCGTCGTCAACTTCTTCCATCGCTTGCGCACTCAAACACGATCCTGCCAGGGTGGCGCCCACGCGTTTCACTCCACGATGGCTCAACCATTGAGCAAGTCGCTTCAAGGCACGCGATGCCTGCATTCGGCGTGCCGATTCCGATTTTCCAATAAGTTCGGCGATCTCCTGGTAACCTTTCCTGTGAAAATAGTGCAAAAGTAAGACTTCGCGGTCGCGCAGTGCTAGTTCATTCAATGCCTGATCCAGCAACGGTATCAACGCCTGCCAATCCCCCACTTCAGATCCATCTTCGACTTGCGCGAAGGCCACTTCCCGATTTCGCCGCGCTTGCTCCGAATCGGCTAGCTTGGCTGCTTCGTATAAGGCGGATCGATGCATCCAGCCGGCCAGCGTGGGATGGCCGGTGAGTTTCGTCGCCTTTCGCGCTAGCAGGACGAAGACATTCTGTGCTGCTTCTTCCGCAAGATCACGTCGCCCCGATCGCCGACAAGCCACGGTGGTCACCGATGTCGCATAGCGCTCTACCAAGTCGGCGAAAGCAGTATCACATCGACTCTCAACATAAGTTTGGAGCAGTTCCTGATCTGTGGGCGATGCGGTGGCATTCATCATCCTGGTACCCGAGCCATTGCCAAATCATCACAACAAATCTCAGAAAAATTCACGGCCCTTCAGCAGAGAGCCTATAAAAACCATCCGGCAACGCATTGCGCGTCGCATTGTTGTCTTCGAACACTATGAGCGCGCCATTCCCCGGCGTGGGATCTCCACTGACAACGATCCAGGAATCCGGTTCCAGATTGGGCGAGTATTCAACTTGGTAGGTCTTTTCGCTTTCGGATACCCAGGAGAGCGTTACCGCGCCTGTGGCATTTCTCACGATGGATTCGATCTCGAAATCCGCTTGGGGTGTGACCGTCGGTGGTGCGTCGCTGGAAAGGGGTTGTCCAGGATTGGACTGCAGCGTTTCGACTTCCGATAGCGTAAGTCCGCGATTGTAGAATTGCACGTCATCGATCACGCCGTTGAAGGCCAGGGTGCCAAAGGCCCCAAACTGCCAACCTTGGAATTCGTCAATGGAGGTCGGAGGAGGATTCTCTTCCGAGGCCACCTCTATGCCGTCGACAAAGATTGCTGCACGCTCTTCGGCGTAGGTGGCCACGACATGATGGATCTCGCCTTGGGTGAGAGCGGCGCCAGTTTCCGTGGGGGCGACCGTGGTCCCATCCACAAACCACTGCAAGTCGCCGCCTAACAAGATCAGTCCCACCGTCGGTGCCGGCGGTTCACCTTGAGCAACTAACGTTTGCGCTGCCGCATCCACAACATCGGCGCGAACCCACATGGAAATGGAGAAAGCGTCAATCGCATTAAGCGCCTCATCAAACACTCTCACAAAACCACCATCCGCGACTTGCAGCGCGGTACCGGTGGCGAGGCCCTCGACGCCAAGCGTCGCCACCCCCGCCGTCGTATCCACGGTTCCCGTCAGGCCGTTTGCGGAGATGCCCTGCACGACATCCGAACCGACGGCGTCATCTAATGAGAAATGAGCGATGGGACCGGCGATGTCCTCGGCCCCCACGGTCACCTCCACGTTGAGGACAGCCAGGTCGGGATCATTGGTGGCAATTTCCAAGACAGTTTGATACCGACCTGGCTGCAGGCGCGCGTCGAAGCCTAACTGAACCTCGCCAGATTCGCCCGGTGCAATCTGATTGGGAAAACTCGTCACAGTGAAATTGCCAGGGTTGTCACCGCTCAAGGTCACGCCAGTGATGGTAAGATCTTCACTTTCACCCGTATTGAGAATCGTCACGGAACCTGTCTGGCCTGGCGTCACGCCGAGTTTACCTAGATTGATTCGCGGCGCCGCAATGATGTTAGGGTCACTTGGTTTGCCGGCTACTTCTACCATGATGTCATCGAGGTAGATGCCGGACGAGACACCGGTGCCCCCGCCGTTCAGCCGAAATTCCACCTTGCTTAGACTGGTCGCGTTGCTCCGATAGGGTAGGACATCGCTTCGGTAGTAGCGGTCGTTCTTGTTCAGATCCACCACGTAACCTTGTGCTAGAAGAAAGATCTGCAGGCGAGTGATGCCGTTGACTCCAGGATTCGCGCCGATGTTAGGCAGATCGCCGATGTTGTCCTCACCGGCAACGGTAGGCAGATCCGACGTCAGTTCGGGATCTTCACCGTCCTCGGGCGGCCCAAGAATGGCCAGTCGTTCACGCGAGTCTCCATTTGTATTCGCTACGATGACCACATAGAAGAGTTCATTGCCGTTCTCATCCAAACCCACGATGGGAACGTCTTTCTGGCCATTACCACCCGTCCTCCGGGTGCCGATTTCTAAGGAAACGATGGCACCGGCAGCATTCACCGGAGAAACGAGTTCAGCGTTCAAAACGTGCGCTTCCAATGGGCGGTCTAACAAAAGGAAAGTATCACCACCGATATCTTTGAAGCTTGCGTTTTCCCCATCTCCCAGTCCGCCCGACTCGTGAGCTTCGGGGAACACACCGGAGAAAGCGCCGATCTGTCCATCAGCCCCATTGAGATTCCGTGCATCCATGCCCACGGCGGGAAACTCTTCATACTCAAAACCGCTGGCAAACACACTCGCAAGCCCCCCGCCCTCCACTGGGCTATCGATATCTAACGGATCCGCACCTAACAAGAGCTCGTGCCCGTCATCCAAATCATCGCCATCAGTGTCGATATTGTTAGGATCCGTGCCCTGAGTGCGTTCTTCATTGTCGAAGATACTATCGCCGTCAGTGTCTGCTAGAGTCGGGTCCGAGGAGGGATCGCCATTCACTTCTTGGCCATCATTGAGACCATCACCATCGGTATCCGCAACGTTCGGATGACTTCCCGCGCTAAATTCATCGGCGTCGCCGAGATTATCCCCGTCATTATCCGCATTGTCGTCCGTGGGGTCAGAGCCCAGCGCCACTTCCTCGCCGTCGGTGAATCCGTCGCCATCCGTGTCCGGCTCTAACGGATCGGTCTTCAATGTATTCACCTCTTCACCATCTTTCACCCCATCGTCATCGGTATCGGAAAGCAACGGATCGGTTCCCTCAGCCGCTTCTTGGGCATCTGTGAGACCGTCTTCGTCAGAGTCTTCATTAGGAGAGGAAACTCTGACGGTCACATCAATCGCAGCATCCTGGTCAGACGCATTGGGATCATTAGTGGTTAGCTCTAACACCGCAACGAAGTCGCCCGTATTCCCCTGATTGGAAAAGGTGAACTCGATCTCACCGCTTTCGCCCGGATCAAGCGTTTCCGGAAAACCCGTCACGACAAAGTTCGCCGCTTGCGCACCGGAGAATGACGCAGCGCTGATCGTGAGCGGATTACTGTCCCCTGAATTCGAGACAGTTAGCGTGCGGTCAATCGTCGGCGGATCATTGGCCACCGTCCCCAAGTCGAGTTGACGTTGGATAAACAGACCGGGATCTGATGGGGTTTCCTCATGGGTCACGATCACATCGTCTAACCAGAAACCTGTGGCGATTCCCGTGGCGCCGCCGTTGCCGCGAAACTCAATCTTCGCCACGGTGCTAGCGTCTCCGTTAAAAGGAAGCACTCCTGTTTTGTAGAGCAGATTGCCGCCTTTTAACACGGTCATGACATAACCGGAATCCTTCAGGTTTAGAGTCACCTGCGCCACACCGCCTTGGTGATTCCCGTTAAAGAAACCGAAGTCACCTGCCGCATCTTCACCCTCAACCGTTTCAAAATCCCAGATCGCCGAGCCCCCCCCTTCGGTCTCCACGCCAATGCGCAATCTCCCCTCCTCCTCAGCATTGCTCGCACTGAACATCACATGAAAGGATTCATTGCCATCCGCATCCAATCCCACAATGTGAGGATCTTTGGCATGCCCACCGGTGCGGCGAATGCCCGCAAAGAACTCAACCCGCGTGCCATTCACAGGCACCGCTTTGGCTAGAGTCGCCGTGATCGTCCACGGCTCCAACGCGCGATCCACCATGAGAAAAGGTTCGTCATCGAGTAAGCGGAAGAGCGCACTGCTAGGCGCGCCATCACTCGTGACGTCACCGGCCGGCAACTGGCCCGAATACTCGCCCACCTGATTCACCGAACCATTGAAATTCGCCGCGTCATCAGCGATCTCCGGCAATTGGCCTCCCGGATAGTCAAAGGTATTCCGAAAAACGACTTCCTGCGCCCAGAGAACGTTGGTCGTGATAAAAAATAGTACAGTGGTGAGCTTCATAGTAAGAGTGTTCAGGGCTTCTACCATGCCCACAGAGATCATTGCGAGCCGGAATCCTCACCAGCCATCGGCACTCACCTCAAATATCAAGGAACCGCAGCGTCTCACCGCGAGCTTTAATTGACTAACAACGATGAACTAGGCCGTGCGTTTGTCAATGATAGTATCCTCAGGGCACCATTTTCTCGGCCTGTGCAAGCATATTGTGTCTATTCCAAATAAACCGGCGCGATGCCGGTGCCACCGAGCCACTAGCCTCCGCCAGCTAAAATTCTGGTATCACTCACCGTGCCATCACTTTGCGTCTCCGCGTCCTCGCGCCTTTGCGTTTAACTTAAAGCGGTTCCCGAGATTCACCGCGGCCCATCTTTCTCACCAATCGCCACCTCAAAATCCTCACAGTTTTTCCTTGATCCTACCTGTGAATCTGTCTGGCCGAAAAAGCCAAACGGAGAGGTCGTCGCAATCAGTTAGGCCCGCTAATCAGCTATTTCCAAACTAATCCATAGTCTTGAAATCTAACGGGTGAAGCACCGTTCGAAAAACCGCATTGACAGCAATGATCGCTGCCGTGTCAATCGGATTGAGCACGGGCACTTCCCCCTTACCCCAAATAGTGTAGTATTTCGCTGAGGGTGCAAACGCTTCACGCAGTCCTGTCCCACATAGCGCAATTCGGAATTCATGTACCATCGTTGACTCGGCGCGTGCTAACATCAATCTAAAAGCCTTTGCGTGCACCGAACGGCCTTCCTGAACAATGCAGCCCATCTCTTCACCGTATTGATTCTCAAGCGAATACCTCTCTGGCCGATTATCGACTTGAGCCAACATCGCAACAGTCACGCCCCCAATTGAAACTTCCGCATTGTGATAGTAGCTTGGCAGTCTCCTTGTAATAACCTGAATCGGCTCAATTCCTAAAATTCTAACATAGGTTAACGCATATAAAATCTCCCGCTCCTTTCTGGACCCTGCTAATTTTGAAGCGCAAGCGCCAACCTCCTGGTTCCGAGTCGATAATCGATAAACTCTAATTCCTTTTGATTTCTTTGAGGGAGCCTGAAATCTTATACGCATCAGCATACCCAAGTTACCGACTTCAGAAAGGTCGTTCTTGAGAACTGAACCTTTTCGAAAATAAGATTCAAGGGTTACTCCAAGCTGTTGTTTTATTGATGATTCAGTAATCAAAATTGCATCAGGGTTATTTCGGGGACATTCACTGACTACTTTTCTTCATGAGCGAATATTCCAAATATTCCCAATTTGGCCCAGAACCGGTACCGAAGAGTTGCGGTCAGCTTATAGGTCACTTTGACGCCGTGGTTGTAATTTTAAGACAAATGGTGTGCGCCCGATCGATCGAACTGGTTTGGGTTGTGGTGAGAGCCAGCCAGAATTCGGGGATGTCCATCAGATCGTTAGAAATCGTGGATGGAGGTTAGAGTTAGGCACTTGTTGGTTAGTTTGTCAAGTTAAAGGCTTATGTTAGTTTTAGTTGATTTCGCTCCACTCTTTGGTAAGCCGATCGCGTCGCCGCTGGAGGATAGGGCAATGCTGGGAAGCAACCCGAGCGCCGCGCGGCTGACCTTATACGCAGGAGTGGAGAGACGGCAGACCGTCTCTCCCTTCTTTTCTGCCATACTCCTGCGGTAAGTGGGGAATGCGGTAAATCCCGGGGGTCGAGGGGGCTGGCCCCCTTGCTTGTAGCCATGGGTGAACTCTTTCATCCTCAATTGGTGTTAGTCTTGGTCAAGTGCTTCTCGCAGTTGTGCTAAATCTCGCCATCCCGTAATTCGGCGAAACGTGCTCTCGGCGTAGAGTAGACCGCTTGCTAGATAGCGATCGGCCATCGTCTTTCGCCCTTCACGCGTCGCCGTTCGCCAACGATTCACTTTGCTCATCCGACGCCGAATGTTGAGAATAGCGTTCTCAATGATATTGGTGCTCAAAAGACTGCGGTGAAGACTAGCAGGAACGTCGAGATCTTGTAGCGCTGTGATCTGTTCTCCGGCTTCTTGTAGGCTTGAGAGGGCAGTGCTGCTGTGCTTCTTTAGAAATTCACTGAGTTGGTCATAGGCTTCTCGTGCGGCTTCTTTCCCTTCGGCACGCCGCAACCGATTGAGCAATCGCTCGAGTTCCCCTTGATGACGTTTGGAGAGATAACTGCTTAGATTGCGCTCCTTATGCACCAAGCAACGCTGCATAACGGCGTCAGGATAGTGTGTGAGAACGGCTTTTTCTAAGGCGTTAGAACCATCTAAGAGCGTTAGGAAACGCTTGGCAGCACTCTTAAGGGGCTTGGAAAAAAATAATCGTCCCAAAGCGCAACCATTCTGTTAGGATCGGGTTTGAGTGCCTGTAGTCCTATGAGAAGAACCTGACTCTAACTCAATTCGTTTATGGAAGAACACTGCGCGTGATCTCACGGGCAGCGCGAAACGCAAGTTCATGGCGGGCGTCGTCGATGGCCTTGGCCGCGGCGGTCAACGGTGGGCTGAAGACTGTCTTGGCTGGAATAGGCAACTCATTCGCAAAGGCAAAGAGGAACTCGATTCCGGCATTGATTTCGTCGATCAGTTTCACAAACGAGGTAGAAAGAAGGCTGAAGAACATTATCCAGAATTACTGGAGGATATTCGCGCCGTTGCTGATCCCCATGCTCAGACTGATCCCAGTTTTCGCTCTACTCGCCTCTATGTCCGCATCACTGCTAAAGAAGTCCACCGGCGACTGGAAGAGCGCCCAGGGTATGACCTATCAAGTATGCCTTGCGTGAGAACCATCAACAGCAAACTCAATCTGCTCGAACTCCACCCTAGAAAAGTTGCCAAGACCAAGCCGATGAAGAAAGTGAAAGAAACCGACGCCATCTTTGATATGGTGCATGAGATCAATGCGGCGGCCGATAGCGATCCGAAGCAGTTGCGTATCTCCATGAACACCAAAGCGGCGGTAAAAATTGGCGAGTTTAGTCGTGGTGGCTATAGCCGAGGCGAGCGGAAGGCCCTTGATCACGACTTCAAAGCGAAAACAACCCTCGTGCCCTTTGGGGTTTATCAGCCCGAAACTGGCCAAACCGACCTATGGTTCTCAGAAAGTAAAGTGACAGCGGATTTTATGGTTGATCGTCTTGAAGAGCTGTGGCCGCGACTGCGTGCAGAGAATCCTGAAGTAGAGGTGCTAGTGATCAACGCCGACAATGGCCCCGAGAGCGATGGCCGTAGAACCCAATGGTTGAAGCGCCTGGCCGAATTCTCTACGACTCATGATATAGTGATACAGCTAGCCTATTATCCACCCTATCATAGCAAGTATAATCCTATAGAACGAGTGTGGGGAGTGCTCGAAAACCATTGGAATGGAGAGCTACTGAGCACAGCGGAGAAAGCGCTGGGAATGGCCCGAAGCATGGCATACAAAGGGTTGAATCCCGTCGTCACACTGGTCACCAAGACCTACCAGACCGGAGTGCGACTGACAAAGAAAGCGATGAAAGAATTCGCGCCCCAAATCAGTCGGATGGCTGGATTGGAGAAGTGGTTTCTAACAATATTCCCTGAGCCTGAAATGGGATGATTATTTATTTCCAAGCCCCTAAGGCCTCGTTTCTTGAGGCCATCTAGCAAATCGTTTGCAACTTCGAAACTCTCACTGCTGCCAACGCGGAAATCGAGCATCTCTTTACGGCCATCGGCGCGGATACCTAAGGCAACGATCGCGGTTTGATCCCCACTAAGATGGACGCCATCTAACATCAAGACAAGATAGCCTTCTCCGAGCAATGCCCGGGAACGAAACGCTTCGAGTTTCTCTGCTGAGCGCTCTGCCCATTGCTCGGAGACGGTGCTTTTACTAACGCTGCCATTACTGAGGCGGCTGACTCCACGCGTGCTCACTCCCTCAAGCAACAGACGCGTCACCGCTTGGCTGATGTTGTTGACATCCTTGGCCGCTTCATAGGACTTGAGACTAACTTCTTGCTCCCCGCCGTTTTCCTGCCGTTGCCGGACGCGAGGGCGCTTGATGTTTTCCTTGCCGCCATCGATATAACAGATGCCTTTCTCACTGCCCGCCCGCCGGAAAGAGCTAGAATGCCGGTCACGAGCGTGGGAACGACCGCAGAGATCGTGCACTTCTTGCTGCATGAGCTCAAAGAGCGCGAGTCGCACGGAACTGCGCAAGAATTGGTTGAAAATTTCGGCACTCTGGCCGGATTCGGACTGGAGAAACTGTTCTTGGAGTGTTTGAGTATTCATGGATGGTTGGTTTTCTTTGAATTTGGTGCCCTTCCCTGTAGGCGGGGCGCCAACCATCCACCATTCCTATTTTAACGATCTACTGGACGTCTCCCCAGCAAACCTGACGGAGGACCAAAAGTCTTAGCAGTTAGGATTTCGCTCAGCGAAAAGGGCGCTTCGCGCAGCTCGCTGGAAGCCAGTTTCACATACGCCAGACCTCATGACGACGCCGGAACTACTAGCATGTACAACTTTAACAAATTCATTTGTCAAAAATTCTCCCTAAGCGGCTAATACAAATCTTTTGGCCTCCACTCTGCATGTTCGAAAAACCACTCCGCAATGCGGCCAAGTTTGGAACCTTTCTTCGGCGACGTGCGATCGACAATTTTATATTTTCCGTTCACAAGCGATTCGAATATCCATTGCGCACCATCGAGCTGTTCGTCTTCAACTACCGATTTCATCTTGCTGAATTCGATACTCGAAAGTAAAAGCTCCAACGAATTTAGCGCTTTTGCGTCAATGTTATTCTTCTTTGTCTCTTCGAGTTCTCCAGGATCATACCCACCTTTGCCAGATAAAATCTTTGTAATTACAGTTGTCATTCCCTTTTCAGATTCAACACGAATACAAAATGGCCTATCAAAACTCCTTAAGCACGTAAATCGACAAACTCGTATTTCCTTGTTGCCTCTCTGCGCGTATATCGATTGTTCATTCATTGCTCGTAAATGTTTTGAATACCAATTCTCTACAAAGCTGTGAACTTGGACATTTTTCCCAAACACCATCTTTGGGAAGTATGGATTTTTGTCCTCTGCCATCAAGAGTTGGGCACAAGTTATCCATGCGAAAAATAAAATCAGGCCACACGTCCTGACCATCCTCAACTCGTGGGCGTTTTGAGAAAGAATCACGGACCTTACAATCCACCGAAAAAACGATAATGCGTTATTGTTGATCTTCATCTGGTATGTCTGTCTTACGTTCACCCTAATGTTTCATAAATCATGTTAGGAAAACGCTCGGGCGGGCAAGAATCTCTGGAGCATTCTTTCAAGCAGTCCGTCAGCTGGCACCGTTAACGTGAGGATTCCATTTGGACGCGTAAGACGACCGGCTCTTGCCACAACTTTCTTTCTTATCGTTGATAGGCTTTCCAGTATCCACAGGCAGGCACGTTTCTCGTTCTCCAAATCTCGCTGTGGTTTCTCATTCGCTATTTGCAATTCGCGGCTCAAATTATGCGCGAGTATATTACAGAGCATGAAAATACGTTTTCCTGCTTCCTTCCGGCAAGGAAGGTAATCGATATAGGTTCCGTTCTTTAATTCGCCAAACATTTTCTCCTGACTGCCTCGCCCATGATGATACAAGATGGTTGGCACCAGTCTTTCGTTTTTATTGGTCACCACCGCTGTAAACTCATGATCTTCTTCATGGGGGATGAACAGATCCAATTGAATCGGGCCTTTTCTTTGTTTCTTCGTTTTCTTTTTGACGAATAGAAATCTTCGCTTCTTTACCCAACTATCAGCTTTCCAGTTCCGCTCAAAGCCAGAGAATTTCTTGTCCACTCGCCTCCAGCGCTTTCGCCCTTCCACGATTCCTTTTAGGTTGGCGTAACGCTCAAATGGAACACTGATCGTGAATTCTACTCCTAGATTTTCTAATGTTTCGATGATCTCGTTAGAGTAGAAGGCTGAGTCAGCTCGAACTTCGAGCAGCGCACTTGGAAGGGCTTCCCGCACGAGACGGACAGTGTATTTCATGAAATCTGATGCCTTGTGAGAGTCATGAACGTTTCCCGATCGATGTAATATTGAAAGGACTTGATCGATCTGCGGAATCGTCGAGAAGAGAGGATAATAGCTTCTCTGCCCTTTCTTCTTTGGGTTGAATCCGACAGCCGTACCTTCCGCATGGCCATTGGTGGTCGTAATCGAACCATCAAAATCAATCGTCACTCTTTTGAGATTCAATTCCTGCAATCTCTGAAGAACAAGAGATTCTATCGTGCCTACCAATTTATCGGCGGTAGCCAAATCGACGTTGGCAAGCATTCTACTGAGCGTGGAAGGACTTGGAACGGTGTTCATCCCAAGAAATCTCATCACGAGTGGATCCTTCTCATAACAAGAAACATCCCGTAGTCTGGAAAAACCGAGAATCACGTGGGTGACGAGCAGAAAGAGAATGGATCCTGGCGTATATTGGGTGCTCGAAGGCAATTGAAAGGTGCATTGGCGTAACCGCTCTTTAATTCGAAGCGCAGAAAAGAGTTGGGAATAAATCTGAATTCCAGCGAAAGAAGTGAGTTGAGCCTGGGATTCGGTCTGAATCTTTGGAAAAGCGCTTGAATTTGAAGTGATTTGGCGTTTAGAAGTCTTCATAGTCGCGTGTTTCGTCTTGGTTATTTAGCGGTAACTTATTGAAGCACGTCGACTATCATTAGCAATATCTAATTAACGAAATAAGCGACTATTTTAGTTAGGAAATCAAACGTCACCTGATGTGAGAATTGGAAACCTAACCGAAAACACCGCGAAACCCTTCTATGCAAGGAAGTCTGTGCAAGACTTGCTGAAAATTATGCACTTTGGGGGTTCAGTAAACTTACTCGTGTACGGATTGTAGATATCGGTTTCGTATTTTCCTTTAAAGCGAAAAGTTGCGCCCATCAACACCGGAGGTTTCTGGTTTAGAGCAACCCTGCGATCCCTATCGCTCAAAGAATTATTGGATGGATGATTATGGAAAATTCCGACTGTAAGATCGCGTGTGCCATCTTCCCTTTCATTACACTTAACGTTAAAAGTTGAGCATATATTTTCACCACCTCGTGCTAACTTTCCTTTGTAGTATGTATATACTTTTTTTCCTTCCTGAAGCTCGCATTTTTCACAAACCCTTCCACAATACTCTACTGCTTTTCGAGGTCGAGTTTTACCAAATTGCTGAGCTTTAGTAAGGTTATCGAATTGTGTCTGGCGTTTTATTAGATCGGCATCCGATTTTGCGATTGCATCTATACCGCCTTCGTGAATGAGATCTTCGATTTTTTTGTAATCCCATTTTCTCATGCCCAACGAATCAGCGCTATTTATGCTATCATTTTCAACAAATCCATATAGGTTCAGCCCACCTTCTTCGGCAATAGGGTCTCTGGATAGCCAACGTCCGCCTTGAGATCCGAAGTAACGATAGCCATAATAATAAAAACCAGTTTCACTATCTTGATATTTTGTGCTAAACCGATAGCGATTGTCCGATAATTCCGGCGTTGTGATCAACCTACCGGATCCGTCGTATTGGTAGGAATCTCGCAACGTTGCATCTTTATCGGTAATCTCAGTTACATTTCCGTTGGCGTCGTAGTGGTAAAGCCAATCCTTGTTGAGATTCGCTCCAGAGACTAACAAAAGGCCGCCGACACCTCCTGCGCCTTCGATCGATCCGCTTAGATCTCTGCCCCAACTGTAGGTTTCATTGGGCTTTGTATCGTTGGTATTATACACGCTTATGAGATTCCAGCCGTTGTAGAGGTAGCGCTCGTCAACTCCATCGCTTGTCCAGCGAGCAATGCGACGGCTTTGGTGGTCGTATGTATATCGAGCTCTAACGGCTCCGCGTTCTCGCACTTCTACTAATCTGTTTTCGGCGTCCCAGACATAATTTTGATTGCCTTTGGTGAGTTGATTGCCATCGGGGTCGTGGCTCAAAGCTTGAACGCCGTCTTGATCCCAAATGCTGGCGTATTGGCTCAGGGCGTTGGTGTCATAGAGAGCGAATTCGCCGTTGCCTTTGCCCATGGAGATACGGTTGCCGATCTTGTCGTATCCATAATGCTCGGTGCGCGTGGGATCGTCTTCGCGTTCGGATTTGGCTAGACCACCGGTGTCTTCTTGGTAGGTGAAGCGGTCAACTACGGGAGGGTGCAGGATATTGGTTTCAGTATCCAAGGTGGTGGAAGTGCGCTCGATTCGTTGGCCGTCTTGATTGTATTGATAGACGTAGTGGGAGACGAGTTGGTTGGTTGGGCCGGCTTGGTTGATGACCGCCGTCATGGTATCCCGGCCGGGTTCATACTGGTATTCGGTATGTTTGATGCCGTCTGCAGTGACTGATTGGAGACGGTCTGTGGTGGACATGGGCTCGAACTTGTAGACGAAATCGTAACCTTGGGAGCTGACGCGATCAAGGCGATTGGTTTGGTCGTAACCGTAGGCGACGGCGTAGTCTTGGGTGGGGTTTTCGGGAGTGCCGATTTGGAAGCCGGTGGGGCGGTTTAGGGAGTCTAGGGTGTAGGTTAGGGTCTTGGGTTCGTTGTAGAGATGATCGGCAGTTTTCGAACTGGGGTTCGGCGGTTGGAAACCGCCGCTCCTTGTTTCCGACTCCAACACTGTTGGTTGATCCGGGCGGTAGATGTAGGTGAGGAGGCCGCCGGCGTCGCGGACGATTTGTTTCTGCCCCAAGCGGGTGTAGGTGAAATGGACGTCGGGCGTGTTGTCGCTGTAATCGATGTGGGTGAGGTTGTTGGCGTCGTCGTAGTGATAGGTCGTTTGGACGCCTCTTGCCCAGATGCGAGTCTTGATTTTCCCGCCAGGGGTGTAGGTGTAGTGGACCCGTTGGCCGTGGGCGTCTTGTTTGAACGCTAGTTTCCCTTGCGCATCGTAGTGCCATCGGGTGGTGGCGGGTTGGTTGAGATGGCTGTACCAAGTGGTCATGTGGGTGCGTTCGCCACGGCCGTCATAACGCCATTGGACGTCAGTGGTGTGGTGGCCATGGGTTTTGTGTAGGGTGCCGTTGGCGTTGTAGACTTGGTGGACTTGGCCGCCGCTGGGTTTGACTGTGGTGATGACTTGGCCGAGGGCGTCGAAGTGATAGATGGTGTCGAGCGTGCCGTTGGTACTGGATCTTGTTTCGGGATTGGGAGCGCTAATTTTCCACCGTCTTCCTTGGTCGTCGTAGTGATAGGTAGCAGTGCCGGTCCGGCTATCGGTAATTGTGAGAAGACGGCCATAGGCATCGTAGTCTTGCGCTTTCCACGAAACCAATGTATCGTCGTTGGCATAACGGCTGGTTTGTTTGAGTCGGCCGTTCTCGTAGGACTGGACGATGTAGGCACCTGATGGATCGGTTCTGGTGATGGTCCAGCTTCCGGGTGCTTCGCCTTCTTCGCGGACGCTCGTGCTAAGTTGGTCGTATTGCCAGGACCATGTTAGGTCTCCTGTCAGCGATCTCTCATGGATGGATATCGTGACGGGACCGGTCTCAGCATAGACCTTGTTCTCAGTGCGGAGGATGCCTGCTCCGTCGCGTTGGATCACGGAGTGATCCACGACACTGATCCGGTCGACTGTGAAGTCGATGTGGTCAGGGGCTTCGTTGGGCTGGATGTGGAGATCAAGGGCGGTGGTGGTGCGTTCGCCTTCTTCGTTGTAGGCGTAGCGGGTCGTGACGCCGTCGGGATCGATATGGCGGACCAATTGACCGTCTTCGTTGTAATTATAGGTTTCACTTGCGGCATGGCGGCTACCGTAAGCATAAATGACCTTAGTGGTTCGGCCGAGCAGGTCTTTGTAGGTGCGCGTTCGGCGGATGTCGAATAAATTGGCCACACTGGCGCTTTCCTCAAAACGTCCACGGTCGTCGACGCCCTCGGAGTAATCGATGCGACCATTGAGGGTCCGTGGATCAGGATGCAGACTAAACGGATCAGTGGAAGCATACGTCATCTGCCGACGTAGCTTCCCGCTCGTGTCATATCGCCGGTGTTCAATGCGGTGCCGGTTATCGTGACCGCTTTTCGGATAACTGGTGAGTTCGATGCGCCCACCTTCTTCTAACATAACCGTTCGATTCTCGATAGTTACGCCTGCCGTAGTCGTCCGGCTTTCAATTCTTCCTGCAAGATCATAACGTTGAACGGTTGGAGCAAGCGGCGTGGCCTCACCAGGATTCAACAGATTCGTTGTAGAAAGGCGCTTATCAATCCCATTCAATTGATAGGATTCATCTGATGACACAAACGTCAACTGATTTCCCAATGTTAATTCTGGCTTGTAACCTTTTTGACTTCGAATGAGCCGCCCCAACGCATCGTATTCATTTACGGTGGTGACTCTGTCGGTATTGGTTATCCACGCGAGACCGCAGCAAGTGTATGATCGCGAAATGACTTTATTTGTAACTACTCAGGCGAGGTGGCAATTGGTTAAGATATGCTAACAAATCGGTTGCCAGAGTGTTGTTAGACACTATCGTTAGGCGTGTCAGAAAAGCCGTTGCCTAGATTAAGCGAGGAGATTGGCCGTGACGGGCTTATTGAGCTGGCAAAGAGTGATCCTGAGGCCTTCGTCGATCTTTTCATTAAGCTCGAAGAGCGTGTTAGTGAACTCGAAAGGATTATCAATCAGAATAGCGGCAATAGTTCCAAGCCGCCTAGCCAAGATGGGCCTGACAAGAAGCCGAAGAAGAGAAATCGGTCGAAGCGGAAATCTGGAGGACAGAAGGGGCACCCGGGAAATCACCTCAAGAAAGTCGAGGAGCCTGACAATGTTGTCGATCTCAAGCTTGATACGGCACCCAGTGGCGCGAAGTTAACTGACAACGACATTGTTGGTTGGGAAACTCGGCAGGTATTTGATCTGCCAGAGCCCAAACTGATTGTCACAGAGTATCGTGTCGCTATCTATCGCGACCCCAAGACGGGCGAGGTCTGCCAGGAGAGCTTTCCCGATGGTGTGAATGCTCCGGCGGTATATGGAACTGGCGCCCTAGCTTTCATGGTGTATTTGCATGTGCAGCAACATCTTCCGCTCGATCGCACAGGGGCAATCTTCTCTGATCTCTTTGGTCAGCCTGTTAGCCATGGAACGATTCTTCGAGCTCGTGAAGAGGCTGCTACCGAACTCATCGATTTTGAGGAAGCCCTGGTGGCGATGCTCTCAGCACAAGCGATGCTTTGTAGCGATGAAACCGGCCTGCGCGTGAACCAGACACTCTATTGGTGTCATGTCATGTGCACGGAGAGACTGACTTACTATGCCATTCATGACCGGCGAGGCAGCGCTGCATTTGAAGACATCGGCGTTTTGACAGGGTTTGAAGGAAGACTCATTCACGATTGCTTGAGTAGCTACGATGCCTACTGCCCCAGTGCTCTTCATGGACTTTGCAATGCGCATGTCATCCGCGAATTGACCGCGGTGAGCGAACAAGGTGATCATCAAGGGTGGGCCACGAAACTCGTCGATTATCTTTATGAGGCAAACAAGGTAGTCAAAGATCGTGGGGGAAGCTTATCCGAGGACGAGATGATCCCGTGGAAACGCCGCTTTACTCGCCTACTCAACGCTGGAGTCAAAGCGAATCCAGAAACGAACCTATCAAAGCCAAAGAAAGGACGGCAAAAGCGGACCAAGGCACAGAACTTGATTAAGAGATTGAAAGAGCGCCAAGCAGATTACTTGCGATTCATGACAGATGATGAGGTGCCATTCACGAACAATCAAGCGGAGCGAGACCTGCGAATGATGAAGTTGCAGATGAAGATATCAGGGTGCTTTCGCACCGTCATCGGAGCAGAGGACTTTGCGAGGATACGTTCCTATATTTCAACAATGCGTAAGAACGGTTATAAGGTGTTTAATGGGATTAAGTTAGCCATATTGGGGCAACCCCTCACACCAAACGACATCCTTCACGCAACCACCACCTGAGTAGTTACCTTTATTTGAGATATGATCGAGGGTCACTGTTGGTCGAAAACGCTCATCAAGTGCCTCTATCTCTACGGTTCGATGTTGAGTTGTGATCCCACTCGGGCCGTCTTCCGATCTTGATTCAAGAATCGTCCCTGACGGATGGGTGATAGTCATCCTGTGAGTTTTCAAAGTTCCATCACCGAATTGCTGCTCAACATTGGTGATAAAATTACCCTGCTCAAGGGCATAGCGGTAGTGTGTGGAGGAACCATTGGGTGCCTCAGTTCGCATCACTCGGCGATCTTGCGCCCGGAGTACCGTAACAGTGATCTCATTCGCGGGATGATCCGGTTCTGCGTCTGGGGAGGCTGCTTGAATATGCGTAAGGGTTCGGTCTCGCTTCAAGTCCTCGGGCTCCCACCGCTTGTAGCTCAGTTTAGTAAGCACGCCATTCAAGTAATGCGAACGCTTTTCCTGATAGCCTGCCCCATCGTATTCAATCTCGGCCCATTCATACCCTTGACCATCGATAGGTTGATTCTCGGGCAGGGGTGTATTTCCTGTAGGTCGATAAACTCGCGTTTCCCTTCCTAACTGATCATACACATAGTATTCCCAGCCTCTATCGGCGAACTGGATGCTTTTCACCCGACCGGTGATGGGAAATCCCCCCGATTCCTTACCATAGTATTCCAATGATACGGTGAGCGCTTCGTTGTCAGGATCGATGATCCGTTTGATCTTCCTTTCGCCAAAGGAAAAACGCCGAAATACCTCGCGCACTTTGGTGTCCGTTTCAAGCTGGTTGGTTTTGATGTTCCAGTGCTTGACAATCCGAGTCTTTGTATAATCACCCCGAGTGTCTTCGTTGGGATCATCAATGATCAATTCAGTCAACCTCAACGGCTTGCTTAAGTGGCTCCCGGCCGCGCCTTGAAAAAGCTGCCATTCCTGTTTCCCATTGGCGTGATCGATATGATAACGATACTCATGTATCGAGGTGCGTCCTTCTTCCGTTTTCTCGATCATGAGCCGCCGATTGACTGAGTGAATCACCGGATGATCGGGATTATAAACCTTCACCGTTTTGTAAGGCATGCCTTTCGGTGTCTCGACTCCATCTATTTGACTGAGACTGTACTGATCGATTTGGTAGCCACCGGTGATATCATGAAGCTTCGTATAAGCTGAATTCGTTGTTATGGAATCGACTACCCGGATCGCTTTCGCGGAAGTTGGACGTCCATAAGTATTTCGAGGTGTCACATACGCATATCTGACATCAATCCCGTTTTCCGGTTGATGCCTCGGTGGGCGAATGGATTCGCGCGAATAGGAATGCTGTCCCAATTCCCGTTCATGAACGCTAAGAACAGGGCTGAGTTGGCCAAAGTTGGCTTTTCCTAAACCGATGCGAAACTTGACGCTGTTGAGCATGATTTGATCACAATCGGAATCGTCGTTGTCCCTTCCACAAAGATCGCAACGATTGTCAAGCGCTTCAATTGCGGCTTGGTCAGAACCCAAATTACCCCCATCAAGACTCGTACCATTGGAATCGTTGGGGTCCGTTGTGTATTGGGCTAACAATTCGCCTCCACCTGAGTAGGTCTTTAAGAATAAGGAGTCTTCACGATTTCCATTCGTATGGTCGACAGCCCAGATATAGATAAAGGAGACATCAGCAGTAAGCGTTACCACATAATCTGTTCCTCCAGTCCAATTGGGACTCCCCTGGCCAACTGACTGGCCGCTCATATATTGATAGGTATAGGGCATTCCCCAATCGTTATATACCCAAATCTTCCATTGCGTGTAGCTACTCCAAGACACCGATACAAAGTGATAATCACTTCCGTAAGGAGAGAGCGAAACATTCAAGCCTCCAAGGGAACTCCAGCTTGCAGCTGCAGATTCAGACTGATTCACCCCATCAAGTGGATCGCTTCCCGCTTCATATTCATCGCCGTCACTCACACGATCACCATCGGTGTCTGAGGCATTGACGTCAGTGCCGAGAACGAACTCCTCGACATTGGTTAGACCATCCTGATCAAGGTCATCATTACGATTGAGATCATTGGCGGCTTCCCAATCATCCGGCAGGCCATCGCGATCGGCATCGCTGAAGGCAATGGCATCGCGGCTGACTTGAATGTCATCGATATAGAGCGGCGAACGGCTTTGGCCGACGAATTCGATCTTTTCCAGGGATTCCGCGCGGTCGGCCATAGCGAGGTTGGCGCGGAAGATGTGGCCGTCGATGGCGATATCCCAGAGGCCGTTTTCGAAGTCTTGGCGGAAGGAGAGGCGGATCCAGTTGGTGGCGTTGCCGTTCTCGTCGAGATCAAAGGTGGCGCCGGTGGGGAGCCATTCG
The DNA here is from genome assembly GCA_965224685.1 of Verrucomicrobiales bacterium. GTDB lineage: Bacteria > Verrucomicrobiota > Verrucomicrobiia > Verrucomicrobiales > DEV007 > CBDDAB01. The sequence goes on from CBDDAB010000017.1 coordinate 105,817, forward strand.
TTGGATTCGGGGCCGTCGTAGATGTGGAGTTCGCCCTGATCATCGATCTTGAAGAAGCCGGTGAGGCTTCCCTCGACATCCGTCACTTGATCGCCAATTTCCGAGGCGGCACCGGGGCGGATGTACATGTCGGTGTGGACGACTTTGTCAGGGGGATCGCCTCCGCCTAGATTGGCGTCAATGCTGAGCAGGACGATGCCGTGGGGGCGTGAGGGCAGGACTTTCAACCCCGTGGAGCCGTCGCGCCCTTCGTTGGCGGTGACTTCCGCCTGGCCGCGGATGACGGCGAAGCCTTGTTGGCCGTGGATGTTGCCGGGTTGGAAGCCGTCTACTTCCTCAAAGGTGGCCTGATAGGGTAGCGGCTCTTGAGCTTGAAGTGTAGCGTTAGGCGACAGCCCCCCCTAACGTAAAGAATAAGCTGGCGAGGGCACTGAACCGAAGCGTGACAGTAGCGTTGATTTTCATAAGCATATTGAGGATCAGGTAGATATACTGCATGAGCAGCGCCCGCCTCCCAACGGATGCTTCCGGAAATCGGCTGATTCCACTGTCGCGCTAGCAGTGAAGCAAGTATGGCGGTGTTAGGCAAGAGGATTTTTCAAAAAATGTAGGGTTGTAGGATTGTTATTTATTAATAACCTGAAGGAGAGTCGTGCCAGCAATCGCAGAGCGTTCAAATATTGCCACAGGGGTGCGAGAATAATAACTTTGTTCCTCGACCGCCTGCAGGCGGGATTACAAACTGCATTGGCCTTCGTCTCACTGTTGGGTAATCAAGGAGTCGCGACGTCGCCGCGAGTGTCGTTTCGCAAGCGGGAGCCCTCTGCCACTTGCACTGACCATGGATCTTTTGGAAAAGCGGTAGAGGGCTGCCACAGTCCATAAAAAAGACTCTTTCGAAATGCGGCGTTCGAGAATTTGACCTCATTGGTTAAATTTTGGAAAGTAAGCATCTCGCCTTGCCACACAGCTCTCTTCTCCGTCTCCCTAGCATGTCCCGCCTCCTTCCAATCGCTCTCTGCTTAATAGCCCTAATCGTGAGTTGGAGGGGTGGCAGTAACCATGAAACTGCCACAGTAACTGCCGTGGAGAATGATAAAATCGCGCCTAACGGGAAAAGCGCAGCTACCGAGGACCGTTTGATAGTGGAAGCGGCACAAGACGAAGCCGGGTGGCTGACAGACGCCGTTTCGCGGGATGGTGGCTTTGAACTCAAGCTGGATTCGTTCCCGGCGATGTCGGTGGTGCTTCGACCTTCGATCATTCTAGGCGAATCGTTTCAAATTAATCTTGGTACGCAACAGGCGATCGAGCAGCCGAATCAACTCTATCAAGGTTACGCAATCATCCCTAGTCATCGGGGTACGGCATGGCCGTTGAGCTTTGCGGTCGTCGGTGATCATGCCCATGCGCAGATCATGCTCCCTGATGGGCGCGAAATCTTGGTGGCTGCGGAAATGGCTACCAATGAATTCCGAGCGTGGCATGTCGACCCGGCGCATGATTTGTCCTGCCAGATTCACCATGACGTTGCCACGATGAGGATGTCACGGGAGCCCCACCATGTACCGAAGCCGTTGGAGGTATCGATCACGCCTCGTCGTGCCGCCCAAGGCGGTTTCGAGCCTAGCAATGAACTTGTCGACAAATACGTGGATCCCATTCCCTTTAGCGAACGTTACGCGCGTTCCTTGAAAGACCTGCCTTTGTTAGTGGTGCTGGACAAGGCGGCGACGGGGAGCGCCAGCCAGGCGCATCTTGAGTCGGTCGCCTCCCGTTGGCTGGCCTCGATTGCTAATGCGGCGTCTGTTTATGAAAATCAATTAGGACTTCGGCTGCGGTTGCAGGAGCTGATTCTAACGCCTGACTCCGACGACTACATTGACATCGAATCCCGGCAGGTTCTGCGTGATTTCATCGATTGGCTGGCGCTACGTCGGAATCGCAATATTTTTGAATGGGAAGCCGCCATTAAGGTTGGCGATGGCTTGCCAAGTGATGTAATGGGATTGGCGTTTGTGGGGTCATTAGGCCGTTCGGATGGTATCGGCGCGATTCGGGATATCTCCGGTTGGGCCACTCTAGCACACGAGTTAGGTCATGTGGTGGGTGCCGATCACACCAACGGCGGGATCATGCACATGAGAAACAACGGAGGCGGCAATCGCAGTTTTTTCACCGATGTGAGCAAGGCTTCACGCCTAACCGCTGCCAAACAAATCTATGATCTTGCCAGTGCTCAACTCGAAGGCGTTCCGTTGTTGCGGCATGCCACGGAGATGCCGTTCGCAAAGAATGATTTCCGCGTAATCGAGACGAACGGCGCGCTTCGCTTTGATCCCACACAGAATGACGAACGCCACGTTCGTCATGGTCTCCACAATGCCGCTCTAAGCGTTGAAGATGTGAGTCAAGTCACGCCGTCTCACGCCGGGACAGTGACCAGGGATGAAGATCAGGTCATTTTCACACCTGCAGAAAACTACGAAGGCGTGGCGTGGTTCAGCTATGCCCTTCGCGGGAGCGTTGGTAACGACGGCAACGGCTGGCTGCACAAGGGCGACGTGACTGTGCAGGTGGGCACGCCTTCGCCTTCGGCCCGATCACTCACCTTGTATCCCGGGCAGCTTTACACCCTTACAGCTCCCCAGGGATCGTTCGGCTTGACCCAACCTGAGCAGGCGACCATTCGCTTCGTCTTTGACGTCGACGACCAAATCCTCATCCAAGTGAACGCCGACGCCACGGGCGAAGACAGGTTTGCACTGGGAGACCAAGACTATCAAATCCACTATTTACCCAATACTTTAGAGCTTCAGCCTCTTTCATACTGGATGCATGCGCGCGCCGCGAACGCCTTGCGCCTCTTTCCATTCACGCATGCTCAGCTGCCGGAAGATAGCTTGTTAGGAAGCGGCCGCATCAGTGTGGGCGCTATCGATCGCGGTGCGGATATCACTTTGGCCACCAACCATTTGCGCTTGATCAGCGCAGAGAACCTCCACCCTGATAAAGGCAGGCTCACGGTGGTCACGCAACCGGTGACGGTGAACCGGGAGCGTCAAGACATGCCCACAGGTGAATTGCAGTTCGAATCCCTAGCAGACGCGCAGGGCACGGCAGAGATTCGTTACACTGTGGAGAATGATGCCGGACTTCGTGAGGAGGGCCAAATCACGATTCATCTCTCTGGCGGCAATGAAACTTTGGTCCCACAAGACGCTGTGGTGCGCTACCGCATTCCGGTTAACGATGAGGAGCATAACCGTTGGATGTGGACCACCTACGACGACCGTTCTTGGCCGCAAGGGCGGCTCCCCGTCGGCTATGAAGATGGCCGCGGGTACGAAGATCTCATTACGACCGACGTGGGCCGGCAGATGGTGAATGCGAACGCCTCCATCTATTTACGAATTCCTTTTCAGGTGAATGATCCAGAGAGTTTTACGGAACTCCTGCTTCGACTCCGGTTCGATGATGGATTCGTGGCTTATCTTAATGGTTGGAAAATTCTTGGAGAGAATAATCCGGAAGATCTCACTTGGGATGCGGCCGCTTTGGAGGCGCGTGAAGCATCGAGGCCCGTCGACTTCGACCTCACGGAAACGCGTTCGCTCTTACGGAAAGGCGAGAATTGGTTAGGCATTCAAGCCTTGAACCACCTCATCGATAGTTCCGACTTCCTCTTCATGCCGGAACTCATCGCCCTCTCCTCACCACGCTTTGCGAAGATTGTCAGTCCCGGAGCCCAGTCGGTCACCGTGGCGCCCGGAACCGGCGTGGTCTTCAGTGCGGAACGGCTCGCCTCCCCTCCCCTTCTTCCCCAAGGCGACGTCACCCTTCGTTGGCAGGTGATCCAAGGCCCGGCCGCACCGCCTCTCGCCATCGAGCCGCGGGACGACCAATGCCGCATTCATTTCACGGAGCCAGGCACCTACCGGGTGCGGCTCCATGCCCAGGATATATCGGGCCTGATCACGCATGAAGACGTGGTCGTTCGTGTGGGCGAGAGCCGTAGTTATGACCTCGCCGGCGATCTGGTGAACGCGGGCCTGGATCGGACGATCGACGGCAGCGACGATGGAGTTCAAGTGTCAGGAATCGTGGAGGGCGGCGTGCCGGGAATGGAGGGCCGCCCGGAATGGACGCTCATTCATGGACCGGATGGAGCCGAAGTTGACTCAGCCAATCAGTTAGAAACCACTCTTCGTTTCCAGCGGCCCGGGAGCTACCGTTTCCAACTGAGTTCGACTCAGACAAACGTGACCACCTTTGATGACGTAACCATTCGAGTGAACATGATCGATCGTGATCTGATCTCGCCAACGAGCCTCTGTCACTTCACCCTCGCCACTAGCGATATACCTGATGACTGGATGCGGCCAGAGTTCGATGACTCTCAATGGCATCAAGGCGGCAATGGATTGGGCTACGATTTTACGGGAGCCTATGATCCGTTCATTGTCACCGACGTCCAGGATCTGGTGCATCTAAAGCATCCCGGTCTTCTTGTGCGCTATCCATTCGAGTTGGACCAGTTAGACACGGTGGCGCAACTCCTGCTCACCATTCGCGCGGATGATGCCTACGTGGCTTACTTAAATGGTCAGGAAATCTCGCGCCGTGACGTCCCACTTCTGGGGCTTGGTCCTACGAGTTTCGCCGTGCGGTCGACCGACGAAGACGCGGTGGAATTTGCCGAACCGTTTGCTATCACATCCTGGCAACATTTGTTGCGGCCGGGCACCAATGTGCTCGCCGTTCACGCGCTCAATCATAGTTTGGAGAGTTCGGATTTTCTGGTGGAGGTGCATCTCACCGCGGACCTGGGGGACGGTTCGCTACCTCCCATCGGCTATCGCGAATGGCGCGAAGGGCAGGCCTTTGGTGATGCCGCTGAGGGTCTGCACGCGGCGGATCCGGATGGTGATGGTTTGTCCAATCTGGCGGAATTCGGTCTTGGAAAAGATCCTCTTGTCGCCGAGCGGGCGGATGCGGTTCTCAAGGTGGACGCCGATGCGTCCAATGTGTTCCTCCGATATACGCAACGCGCTGACCTGGAAGGACTTGGCGGCGCGGTATTGATTGAGAGTCACCCGCTTGAGGGGCCAGGTCAATGGCGCCTTTGGGAACCGGCGGCCACCGAGCGGCGACCTTTGGAGGGCGGCGTCGAGGAGGTGTCTCTGACGTCACCTCGAGGCGCTGAACGCTCGGTGTTCCGATTGCGCGTCGTCTTCTGAGGAATTGGAGATTGAAGCCGGCGCCCGGAGCCGTATCGTCGGCGGCACTGTGGACGAACGTGGCATTCTGGCAGACAAAGAAGTACTCGTGTTAGAAGATGAGGTCTTGTTGCGCAAACGGCTCACGGCTTTCCTTGAATCGGCGGGCGCGGACGTGATGGCCGTGGGAACGTTAGAGAAAGCGCGAACGGCTTTGAGAGAATGGCAGTATGACTTCGCACTCCTGGATATTCAGCTCCCAGACGGCGAAGGATTGGATCTCTTGCGGGACGGCGTGTTCCCGGAAACCACGTCCGTCGTCATCATGACGGCTGAGGGCGGGGTTAGCCGGGCTAACGAAGCGATGCAACTCGGCGCGCGTGATTTCCTGGCCAAGCCCTTTGATGAAGAAGAACTCCCTCTGATCTTTGCGCGGTGTCAGCGTCAGGAACAAGCCGTGCGTTTGCTAGAGCACCGGAGTCAGAAAGAAGAAACCGGGAAAGACGAACTCTTCTTCGGCGAGTCACTCGCCGGCGTGCGGCAACAGTTAGACCGGATCCTGCAGGCGGACAAACGGCTGGGCACACAGTTGCCGCCGGTGTTGATCTGTGGCCCCACGGGCACGGGGAAATCCACCTTTGCGCGTTGGCTACACCAGCATGGGCCGCGAGCGAAACGCGAGCTTGTAGAAGTGAATTGTTCCACCCTTCCGGATAACCTAGCAGAATCCGAGCTCTTTGGTCACGAACGCGGCGCTTTCACCGACGCGCGCAAAGCGCGGATGGGCCTTTTCGAAGCGGCTCACGGAGGCACGCTTTTCTTGGACGAGGTGCCCAGCTTGTCTTCTGCGCTGCAAGCCAAACTCCTGACCGCCATCGAAGACCGTAAGATCCGGCGTGTGGGCGGCAACAAAGACATTGTGGTGGATGTGCGCATCATCGCGGCGACCAATGTCGATCTGCCCACCTTGGCGGCGGAGGGGAAATTCCGCGAGGATCTCTATCATCGCCTCAATCTGCTTCAGTTAGACATTCCTTCCTTAGCCGAGCGCGGCCGCGATCTCATCGCGCTGGCGAATCATTTGTTAGGCCAACTTGCGAAACGTTACGGCTCATCACGCACGTTGATCCCGGTTGATCAAGAAGGTTATTTGCTCCAGTATGCTTGGCCGGGAAATGTCCGGGAACTCCTGCATGAACTGGAGCGTCAGCTTGTGTGGGGCGGTGGCGAGGTGCTCGATTTCAGCCATCTCGCCCGAAATCAGAAGGGAACTTCTCAGTCGCCTAATACGCCTCTGTCAATATCGCAAATGCCCGGCCAACGTGATTGGCTGACGCCGCATTGGCGCTTTCCGGAAGAAGGTTTCGCGCTTGAGGAAGCCATCAATCGCTTGATTCAACTCGCGCTCGACCAATCGAACGGGAACGTCTCGGCTGCCGCGCGGCTTCTAGGGGTCAAGCGCGACTATGTGCGCTACCGGCTGCGGGATCAGGGTAAATGATGGTTATCGGCGGTCGCAATCCGCCGCTCCTTGGGGCGTTCTAGGAGAGGGGCTTTTCAAGCGCCCTGCATTTCACCATCGGCGATTGCAAACCGCCGTTCCTTGAAGTGAGTTTCATGGAGCATGAAATTCTTCAGCCCATTGGAACACACCAAGGTTACCAAGAATCGCCTACCACATTGGCAACAAGCGTGTGCCTGCTATTTCATCACCTTTCGACTCGCGGATTCATACCAAGCTCGTTGACGAAAGATTGGAAAGTAGAACGTGAACGCTGGCTTCAGCATCACCCGAAACCTTAGAATACTGCAACCGAAGCCGAATTCCATAGGAATTTCTCAACGCGGATCGATTATTGGTTAGACCAAGGACGCACTTTGAGCGTTGCGTGCGTGACATCAGGAGTAATCCTTTCAAAACGGCCCTAGCGGATGACCATTTCACGCTTTATGGGGGTGGTCTCGCGAGCAAGATCCAGTAGCTCGGCGGTTGCAAACCGCCGTTCCTTGTTGCCTTCAAGCGCCATACATTCCGCCATGGGCGGTTACAAACCGCCGCTTTTGATGATCAGCGACATTGCTTTCTTTTGAGAATGCATGCAGATTGCTGTTCTAATGAACAGTATTGACACCCCAAAGCCTACACACGTCATCACGGAGCTGCGGGAGTTGTTGGAAAAGCAGTTCCCTGAGGCGCAACGCCGTGGTTATGGGATGCGGGAGACGCAAGAGATGGGGATTCCGGCACTGGATACCATTGGTCTGCCGGCGAGTGGGTTGGTGGAGTTGATCAATGGGAAACGGGGCAACGGGTTGAGTCTTCTGCTGTGGGGAATCTTGCGGTCGTGGACTCTCGAGGCAGAGAAGATGGTGGCGGTGATTGATGCCGCTGACCGCCTGGAAGTGACGGACTGGCCGCCCGCGATGACGACGCGTTTGCTGTGGGTGCGGTGCCAGTCGGTAAAAGAAGCCGTGCGGGCAGCGGATCTTCTGGCTCAGGACGGCAATATCTGTCAGACGCTAATCGATTTCCGGGGCGTGGCTGAGCGCGCGTTTCGCAAGCTTCCGCAATCACTGTGGTACCGCCTCCGCCATGCCGCGGATGAGAATGGGATTTGTTTGTTGCTCTGTCCCCCAACGGGAAGGATTTCCTGTGCGCATGTCAGGATCGAGGTAACGAGTTATCACGGTTTGGACACACTTACCCGCGACAGACTAACGTTGCTAGAAAATTTGTCTTTGCAAGTCGAGCGGTCTCGCCCGTCGGCGTTGCCGGAGTCCCGTCGCTTAGCGGGATAGTTAGAGGGGCTGACAATGCGTGAGCAACTTGTCGTGTAAGCCATTGAGATCCAATACCAAATTCGGATCCAACTTTTCTTGAATGATCCCGTTCTTTACCAACACAAACGTTGGAGGACTTGTGATCTGGTAGCGCAGCGCGATCGACGTGTTCTTATCCCATTCCACCCGCGCAAATTTCACCTGGCCATCAAGGAGATCGTTGGCATCGGTCAGCACAGGGTAGTACTGCTGACATGCCGCCGAACCCGCCGTGTAGAAAAACACCAGAACAGGATTGCGATTCCCGATCACTTCCTGATCCCACGTCGCGCCGGTCACATCAATCATCTCCTGTCTCTGGTTTCCGGAGATCAAATCCTTCGCCTTCCACGGACCGGCGTGGTAGATGATCGCGACGAGCACGAAGGCAATGATGATGAAAGTCCGGTTCACGAGAGCCGCTCAACATTATTGAAATTATTAAAAATTCAACCTCGTTTTCGACGTCGCCCAGCGAGAAACGGGAGCGCAAAGAGATAGAGCCCGGTCAAAAGCATTCCCAAGAGGACGATGGCCGCAGGTAGGAAGACCCAGAGCTTTGCTCCAGGGTGAAAGAACGAGCCGTCGTGAATGGACTCGATAAGGTCCGACCGGCGGTAGGCGGCCTGCAACACCTCACCTGTCTCCAGATCGACCTGCACCTCCCAGCTGTTCCGGCTCTTCACTTTGACCACGCCTTTTGAAGGTCGCACATCAAGTCGCTCGATATCCTCCCAACCAACAATCTCCGCCACCCCGACACCCGACGCGGCTTCGAAAATCTCGTCGAAACTCACCTGAGGCGTTTCACCGAAGCCCTTGATCGTCGGCGGCTGAATCCAGGGCACCTCTTTCTTCACCAACAAGAGGATCCCAGAACCGATCACCACTAACAATGGCACCGCAACCAAGAGCGAGGCCCAATAGTGCGTCTTGCGCGCGAAGCGTTTCCAAGAGAACTTCATACGGTCTTGGTTAGACCAAGACTAGGGCTTGGGCAATGGACGTCCGACCGTCCACGGAATCTCTGCTTCCTCCAAACGTTTGTGGAGAGCAGGAAGTTCTTCTTCGATCACCTTGGTCAAGGTGGGGCGATGTTCGTCAAAGAGTTCCTTCGCAATCTGATATTGCTCCCGATGTGTCTTGGTGGGACCATAAATGGAATTCCTTCCCGAACTCGCCACACCGAGTCTCCCGCCAATAGAAGGCTCGGACTCCACGTCATACTTGGACTTGATAGGATCACCCGTGAAGAGTTCGCGAAAATCAAGCAGCTTGAGCTCTAAAGCCCGCGTTTCCTCATGGAGATCAGAACCGGAAAGCTTGGCTTGTTGAAGCGCACGTTTGATTTCCCCTAACTGTTTAATGAGATCGTTCGTGACTTGACTCGCGGCATGGACATCATTCCACAGCTCGCTGGCATTCTCATAATAGGCCACCCGAGAAGCGGCGTCTGGCGAAACCAGGGTGCTATCGTCATCGATACTCACCACTTCCACCGTTTGTTCGGAGCCCACCGGCTTGCTTTCGCCACCTTTCACTTTAGCCGCCGTGATTGTATAGGTGCCGGGTGGAACCAAGGGCCCGCCTCGCCCAAAGCTGCGATTACGATAGCGCAGATTCCACGTCACCCGATGAAGACCCGCTTCCTTGGGGCCATCAAACTGACTCACCATCTCACCTGACGCATTTTTCACCGTAAAGCGCAGAGCAAGCTCAGGCTTTTCTTCACGTGTCTCTTCCTTGAGCGCGTCCCAACCTGGATGCGTGTTATCTCCCCCCTCTTTATTCAGCTTCTTTTCGTTTTCCTCGCGCTTCTGTTTCTTGGTCTTCTCCTCTTCTATGGCATCGCGATTGTAAAAAGTGATCATCGCGCCCACGGGCGGATTATCGGCAGAATAAAACGCATCGCCCTGGAAACCCTTGCGTCCGCCAATGCCATAGTGCGGCACATAGCGATAGGTCTTACGAATGGGAAACAATACAAACTCTTCTTTCTCCAACGCTTCTTCAGCGATCTCGCGTAGGAAGCTATAGTCATCGAAGACATAAAAACTGCGGCCAAAGGTGGCTCCCACCAGATCGTTCTCACGACGCTGAATCTCGATATCACGAAACGGAATGGTCGGCACATTCCCCGTCAACTTTACCCAATTGATTCCTCCATTAATGCTGAAGAAAACCCCTAGTTCCGTTCCTAAGAATAACAGATCCGCCTTTTCGTGATCTTGATTGATCCGCCAAACGAGATGTCTGTCAGGAAGATCACCGGCAATCGAGTTCCAGGTGTGGCCGCGATCCGTGCTCTTAAAAACGTAAGGTTTGAAATCGCCCGTCTTGTGATGATCAAAGGTCGCGTAAACCGTATTGGGGTCGTGAAGATCCGCTTTGACGTCATTCACAAACGCATACTCGGGCAAATCGAAAAGACGCTCAATCTTACGCCAGTTCTGACCGCCATCTTCGGTGATTTGAATAAGGCCATCATCCGTTCCCACATAAATGAGGCCTTCTACCAGAGGTGATTCGGACACCGACGTGATATTGCCATATTGAGACATGGCGTAAGTATCATAGAGCCCTAGATCGACGCTCCAAACCCGCCCCATGTGTTCCAAAGTATAACGATCAATATTGCGAGAGAGGTCCGGGCTAATGGCTCGCCAAGAATCACCGCGATCGTCACTGCGATAAAGTATTTTAGACCCATGATAAATTCGTGAAGGTGAATGGGGACTGATCAAAATCGGCGCATCCCAATTGTAACGGAGCCCGTCCTCCCCTTTTCCGGGTTGTGGTCGAATATCGATGGCATTACCCGTCACGCGATCCACTCGGCGCAAGAATCCCTGCTGCGCCTCGGCATAAATGATATTCGGGTTCGTCGGATCAATGGCACAATCGTGACCATCCCCACCAATGATGGGGCGCCAATCACTATTCAAGATACCTGATCCACTGCGTGTGCGGCTTGGTCCATATTGCGTGTTATTATCCTGCGTGCCGCCAACGATATTGTAGAAAGGGTAATCGTAATCGACATCGACTTTGTAGAACTGCGTCAGTGGCAAGTTGGGAAAGAATTCATAACTCTTACCGCGATCGAAAGAACGATAAAGTCCGCCGTCACTACCCACTAATAAAAAATCGGGGTCACTGGGATGAAAGGCGACGGCGTGATTATCGACATGTTTGTTCCTGCCGTCGGCCGATTTCCAGGTCTTCCCCCCGTCCTCACTACGCCCGAGATAGACGTTGGCTTGATAAATCGTGTCAAACCGATGCGGATCCACGTAGATCTCTTGATAATAATGCGGACCCGTACCACCGCTGATATAGTCGCTGCGTTTCTGCCAGCTCCCGCCGCCGTCTTCCGATCTCCAGAAACCGCCTTTTCTACCGGCGAGTTCAATGGTCGCATAAATGACTTCAGGCTTCTGCGGAGAAATGCCTAACGAGATCTTGCCTTTGTCTTCACCAGGCAATCCCTTGGTCAATTCCACCCAAGATTTCCCGGCATCCGTGGATTTATAAATACCGGTCTCGGGACCGCCATTGACCAGGCTCCAAACTGTCCGGTGCCTTTGGTGCGTCGCGGCGTAGAGGACTTCCGGCTTTTCCGGATGCATGACCACGTCCGTCACACCGGTGTATTCGCCCTTGGATAAAATGAGCTCCCAAGAATTGCCGCCATCCGTTGTCTTGTAGAGACCTCGCTCCCCGCCAGATGACCACAACGGCCCTTGCGAAGCCACATAAACGATTTCGGAATCGTTCGGATGCACAATGATCTTGGAGAGGTGCTCACTATTAGGCAAGCCCACGTTTTCAAACTTCTCACCGCCATTGGTGCTCTTGTAAATACCGTCCCCAAATCCCACGTGACGGCCACCAACGTTTTCACCTGTGCCTACCCAGACGATGTTGGTGTTAGAGGGATCGACGGCTAGACAGCCGATGGAATACGAGTCGTAGTTTTCAAAAATCGGCTTCCACGTCGTACCGGCATTGGTGGTCTTCCACACATTGCCCGAACCTGCGGCCACGTACCAGGTGTGCGGTTTCTTGGGATCGATCGCGATGTCAGCGATACGCCCGGACATCAACGCGGGCCCGATGCTGCGCAGCTTGATGCCCGAAAGCAGATTGGCATCGAGCTTCTTTCCTTCTTCTGCGGGGGCGGCCGTTGCCAAGGCCAACACCGCCAAGATGCGGCTCCATTCGGATCTCAGAATATTCATATTTTATAAAATTTCTCATTTCCTTAATCACTCAGCGCAAGCATTGCAACCTTGGAAATAAGGCGACGATCCGGAGGGAGTTCGATTTCGGAGAAATCGGCTACTTTGGGATGCGATCCGGAGGGAGTTGGATTTCGGAGAAATCCACTACGCTAGAATGCCGCGTAGTTTCCGGGTGCTGTCGGCGAAGCGCTCGACTGGCGCGCCCAAGGCCTCTAACAAACAGCAATAGAGGTTCGCTAGAGGCGTGTCGCGTTCATAGATCAAGTGTCGGCCTGTCTTCAAGCGGCCACCGGCTTTTCCCGCGAGAACGAGCGGCAGATTGTGCGGGCTATGACTATTGCCATCTCGCAAGCCGGAACCGAAGAGGATCATAGAGTTATCGAGCACATTGCTATCGCCTTCCGGCATGGCCTTCAGTTTCTCTAACAGGTAGGCGTATTGAACCACGTGCCACTCCGCGATCTTTTGATATTGCGCGAGGTTTTCTTCCTTCTTCTCATGATGAGAAAGACTGTGATGCCCGCCGCTCACCCCATCGAGAAAAGAGAAGTTGGTGTTACTCACCGCATTGCCAAACATGAACGTGCAGATGCGCGTGGAGTCCGTTTGAAACGCAAGTGCCATCATGTCTAACATCAGCCGCACGTGTTCGGCATGGGACTCGGGGATGCCAGCTGGTTTGTCTAACGGATCCATGTCCACGGCGGGCTGCCAGGTCTTGCCCACAGCTTGATTGGCGCGTTCCACACGTTTCTCCAAAGCCCTCACCGATTCCAGATAATCATCAATGCGAGAGCGATCAGCGGCGCCGACTTGACGTTGTAATTGGCGCGCATCTCCCAGGACGCGGTCGAGCAGCAACTGATCCGAGCGGGTCGCCACACTGCTCGGATTGGCCACACGGAAGAGGCGTTCAAACACCAAGCGCGGGTTGATTTCCCTCGCCAACGGCCGTGTGGGACGGCTCCACGCGATGTGTGAACCGTAGACACGCGTGTACCCGACATTGGTATCGACACCGATGCTCACGGGGCTGATGGCCAATTCAAGAGAAGGGATCGGCGTGTGATGACCGAGCTTCTGCGCGGCTAACTGATCCATGGAGATGCCGTTGCTGTTGAGATCGAATCCTAATGACTTATCAATCGTTTGACAGGTCAGAAAACCTGACGTTTTCACGTAATGCCCATCGCCATGGTCGCTCGCCCTGTTCCACAGATTGGTGGGAATGATGAGCCGGTCTTTGAGACCTTGTAAGGGCTGCAACGTTTGGGAAAGCTTGAAAAATGAACCGATCCCCTTCGGCGTCCAAGCGTCCTCGCGAACGCCGTTGGGCATGAATAGGACACCAAGACGTGTGGGGCCGTTTCCGGACGTCGGCGCCGAGGTGGCCATCGCCTCCAGCCAGGGCAACGCGAGTGTCGCGCCGGTACCGCGGAGAAAAGTGCGCCGTGAGAGTGGTCGGGAAATCATGGGAGAAACTTCGATGGATCGCTTGTCGGGCTGAGGAACCCCGGTAGTAGGATCCGTTCCCGTTTTTTATATGTTCCTTTTCGAAATCTCACCTATGAGGTCGATTCTCAGAAGCCGAATTTTTAACGACTCAAGTGGAGTGCGGTGGCGCCTTTAGACTGCCGGGTCTCATCGCTAAATTCGCTACCGTTGGAGTGACTAACACCGCGTCATGACCAACGGGATCTGACAAAAACATGAATGACAGAAAAATCACGATGCCTCCTCAATTCTTTAGTTCTAAACGGATTAAGGATGAAACTTACGGCAGGAAATCTTCGATTGAAAAATCGCTTGGAGAATAAGTCACTCCACGCTTGGGATCCGTTCCGCCCTTATATCGAAAAGGGATGCTCGTGACAATACCGTGAAGAAGTGCGTGTGAATGATAGTCATTCTGACCCAACGATTCGACGAGTTGATCGACGGTGGCCAGGTCTTCATAGGTGAGGCCTCGCGCCAGGGCGTAGCCCAGGAGTTTGCGGGTGAACTGGCGCACGACCTTGTCTTTCTGCTCTAGCAGAACGGCTTTCAGTTCACCAGGCCCGGTAAAGGCCGTGCCGTCGGGAAGCATGGCTCGGGCATCAATGGGTTTGCCGCCATCTTCTTCACGCCAGCGCCCTAACACGTCATAATTCTCGAGGCTGAAACCTAACGGATCAATGCGATCGTGACACGCCGCGCAGGTCGGATTCTTTCGGTGAATCTCCAAGCGTTCGCGTAGCGATTGCGGCGAAATGCCCTCCGAATCTTCTTCCAGTTCGGGGACATCCGGTGGTGGCGGCGGCGGTGGTTCGCCTAACAGCGTCTCCAGAATCCACTTGCCACGCAGTACTGGACTTGTGCGGTGTGAGTGCGAGGACACAGCCAAGACCGCGGCCATGCCTAACAAACCGCCGCGATGCGGTTGATCCTCAAGTTCCACTCTTCGCGGCTGTTCGCGAAACCTTCCGCGAATCCGATAGTGCCGCGCCAGCCGGCGATTAGCGTAAGTGTAGTCGGCGTCGATCAAATCGGTTAGGGGCCGATTCTCACTGAGGATCTCGTGAACAAAGAAGACCGGCTCGTATTTCATCCCGCCTTCCAATTCGGAGTCGTAGCCTTCGATGGAGGCGTCCGGTTTGAATTCACGGCCTAGCGCGCGGGTGCCAAGCCATTGTTCCACGAAGTTCTGCGTAGACTGACGCACTTGACGCCGATATCGCCGGTCTAACATGCGATCCACCTGACGCCGAAGTTCCTTCGGCTCTTGCAATTTGCCTGCGTCCGCCACAGCTAAGAGATCGTCGTCAGGTGGTGCGGCCCACAGGAAGTAAGCCAATCGCGTGGCCACTTCGTGATCCGTCAGGAGAACGGGATTCGGCTCGGCGTTCGGGGCCTCGATGATGAAAAGGAACTTGGGGGAAACAAGAACCGCTGCCAAGGTGACCTGCAACGCCGATTCGTAGGCTTGATCCGTTTCATAGGCTTGATTGAAGACGCTCACATATTCCGCAAGTTCATTGTCAGTCACAGGGCGGCGAAAGGCGCGGGGC
Organism: Verrucomicrobiales bacterium; assembly: GCA_965224685.1. Taxonomy (GTDB): domain Bacteria; phylum Verrucomicrobiota; class Verrucomicrobiia; order Verrucomicrobiales; family DEV007; genus CBDDAB01. Next base: position 121,147 of record CBDDAB010000017.1, read on the forward strand.
AAGAAACGTTGCAACACTAGCCGGGCGGCGTCCTCGGGAGAACGTTCATCATTCGGCCTCGCAATGAGAAATCGCTCGCTCGACCGCGTATCACTGAAAGCATAGGAGACGGCCGTTCTTGCGGCTTCGAGATACTTTTCTCCATGGATGGGAGAAATAAAAAGTGTTTCCGCGGCGTTATCAAAACCTTCACCGCCAGCGCCTTCATCCGGCAAGGCTTCGCCGGCGTCAAAGTGAACGTCTAACAAATAGCGCACGGAGGCAGAATACTCACTGCGATTCAATCGGCGAACCATGGGAGGTCCAGGAGTGAGACCGTCTCGCGTGGCGGCGTCTTTCAGGGTCGTCTCAACCCAAGTGATGAAGGCGTCGCGCTCCTCCTCCGTCGGTTGCGCGACGTCCTCGTCATCCGGCGGCATTTCCCCCTCACGGACCCGCACCAGATGATCCGTCCAATCGAGGCCGTCCTCAACCAGGCGCTCGACAGAGCCGGCGTAGGGAGACAGATCCAACCCGGATTTCGGTTTGGGAGGGCTATGACACTCCACGCAGTACTTCTGAAGGAATGTCATGCCACGTTGCTGCGGCGATTCCTCTTCCTGCGCCAGGACAGGCACCGTGCACGCGACCACGACGAGGGCGATTCGGAAGAGCACCGGTGGCATGGTCTGCATGAACCCCACAACGATCGACATGCCACCATAAAAAACGGACACCAATCAGAAGAATTGGTGTCCGTTACAGAATGCATGATGATGCTAGGACCAGCCGTGCGCGTTGCGCACCTTGATCATCGCATCAAGAATCGTGTTCCAGGTGTCTTGCTTGAGCAGCATTTCATTGGGGAACATGCAACCATCCCAACAGATGTGTTGGAAACGCTTGGTCGGTTGCCCGTCCTCGGTGAGCCAGTAACCCGAAGCCTTGGTGATATCGAGTTTACCGTTGGGATCATCCGCAGGGCAATGGCGACCGGTCTTGTCGTGAGAACCGGAACCGTGCACCGAGCCGTCGTTCTGCGCGACATGAAAGTCGAATGTCCAAGGACGCAACGCGTTGGTCATCGTGGTGTAAGCCTCGTCGAGGTCATCGTCAGAATATCCTTCTTTGAGAAGAGCGGCTTCGGGTGCGTTGTAGCCTAACAAGTAAAGATAAGTGTGTGCGAGATCGGCTTGGAAGCCGACGGTGTTGGGCATGTCGGTTTGTTCTAACGTTTCGATCATGGCTTTCCAGCTGTGCATGCCGCCCCAACAGATCTCCCCTTCGGCGGCGAGTTTCTCTCCGTGATCTTCGGCGACCTTGCCGGCCTCACGAAAGGTCTCGGCAATCTTCTTGGTATTTCCGGTCGGATCTTTGGACCAATTCTCTGGATTGTCCGCGGAATCGATGCGGATCACGCCATAACTCCGAGCGCCGTGATCATTGAGGATCTTGGCGATGCGACAGGCTTTCCTCACCGCGAGGACGAATTTCTCGCGTGCCTCAGCGTCGCCCATTGCGGAATCGCCCACCGTGCCTGGCCAAATGGGTGCCACGAGCGAACCGACTTTCATCCCTTTGGAAGTCACGCTGTCGGCCATCTTCTTCAGATCATCCTCACTGAGGTCGATATCGATGTGCGGATCGAAGAGAAAGAAATCGATGCCATCGAACTTCTGGCCATTGACTTCAGCATTGGCGGTGAGTTCCAACATTTTATCAAACTCGATGGGAGGCTCGGCGCCTTCGCCGCCTTTGCCCACGAGTCCGGGCCACATCGCGTTGTGAAGTTTAGGGAAAGTGTTGCTCATATGGTCGATATTGTGTGGATTGATAATGCGTGGTTACGAGGTTCGAGAGCAGACCTCGATCGCAGGTATAGCCGCTGAACTGACGGGCTGTAAAGGCCTGGCTTGCGGTTAATCTGCCAGGCGATAAGCCTCGATCACGGCAGAAGTATCCACCTGACCGAAACCAAGGTTCTCCGCCGCTTCGAGCAACGATCGGTGTGTCGCCGTGAGTGGGGTGTGAGCGCCTTTGCGCTCAGCTTCCGCCAGCATCAATCGAACGTCCTTGAGATGCTGAGAGAGCCGGGCCTGGGGCGGTTCGTAGTCTGCCTCGATCATCTTGCGTCCTTTGGTCGCCATGACGCCGGTACGCGCCGGCGAGGCGGCTAACACACGCAGTGTTCGGTTAGCATCAAAACCGAGAGCCTCACCAAAGTGCAGGGCCTCGGCCAACACAGCGCGGTTCAGCCCCAGGACGAGATTGAAAACGAGTTTGAAACGCGACGCGGCTCCGAGAGGCCCGAGATGCTCACATTGATCCGAGAGAAAGTCTAACAAAGGTTGCACTCGGGCAATCACCTCGGTGCCGCCGCCAAGGAAGATCCCAGCTTCACGCTTTCGCAAGAGATCGCTTGAACCGGCAATGGTCGCCTCGACGAGATCAGCGCCGGAATCTGTTAATAACGTCTGGTGCCTCACCGCATCTTCCGGATCACCCGTGGTCGTATCGATGATCACATGCTCATCTGTCAGCACGCTTCGCACTTCCTTCAATACCGATTCAACGATGTCACTGTTAGGCAAGCTAAGAAACACCGTTCGACAGTTCTGGCAGACTTCTATTGATGAGACACATCGTCTCCCCTGCTGAGACCGAGGGTTACCAGGATCGTATCCGTAGACCGCAAGCCCGGCGTCCACACAATGATCGACAAGAACGCTGCCGACCAAGCCGACGCCGATAACACCGATGGACTCCAACGTTTCGCTCATCATTGCAGCGGTGTCGGCGGCGAGACGACGCCGCTACGAAGCGCCAAGCCTTATTTGGATGATGTTTCTTCCTTTAACTCGGCCAACTGGTCCTTCAAACTAGCAATCTCCTCGTTCTTCATCTGCACGACTTTTTCAATCGAGGATTTGTAAGTTTCCAGGCGATCTTTCCAACTCTTGAGATCGGACATGACTTCATTGCTCCGCGCACGTGTATGCTTGGTCTCTTGAAGGTCGGAGGTCGCACGCTCTAATTTCTCCGTTAGGACCTGAATCTGTTGGTCTTTGGCGCGAATGATTAGCTGCACGCGAGCGAGATCCTCACGAATCTTCGCCACCTTTTCATCACGAGCCCGGTCTTGATTCCCGCCAGGCAACGCCCCGGCGGGTGCATTGGTGGAGCTATCTTTGAGACGATTCTCCAACTGACGCTTTTCGTATTCCAGCCAAATGATACGCCGCTGATTCTGCTCCACCGTTTCGCGGGAACCATCCACTTCTTGCCGCAGGTCTTGCAAACGGCGTTCGTGATCCGCCTCCAAATCCGTACGCTCATTGCGATACTCTTCCAGGCGTTTCTTATAATCTTTAAGTTTCTCCTCCATCACCGCACGATCCTCTTTCCACTGCTCTCCAGCCTTGTCCGCCTGTACAAACTTTCGCTCGGCCGCCTGACGATCTGAACGCAGCGTGCGCTTCATCTCGTCTTTCTGTTTGGCAATGTGGGCGTCCTTTAAACGGAGATCAGATTCTAACATGCCAATCTGTTCCTTTTTCTGGTGCAGATCCGTCTCCAATTTCTTCAATTCACGTTCGCGATCCTTGAGTGCCGCCTCTAACTGAGTCACCTTCCGGTGCCCCTCGCTATCCGATCGATTCGATTGATGACGCTCACGATCTAACAAAGCTTTATTCTCCACCAGTTGCCGGTCTTTCTCGGCCAGTTGAGATTCGGCGTATTCCGCCTGGCGTTTGAGCTTGCTCAGTTCGGCAGTGCTCTCCTTCTCGGTATCCCGAAAACGATCCACTTCTTTCTGCAGGACACCGGCTTCCCGCGAACGTTCCTCCAACTTGCGCTGCAAGGTTCGCAGTTCTTGCTTAGTCTGCGTCACTTCTTCATCCCGCCGCCGGACGTCGCCATCGCGCGCTTCCAAAGCCACCTGAAGCTTCTTCAACTCACCCTTTGCCGAGCTTGCCTGGGCGGCCGCTGCCTGCCGCTCGGAGGCTGTGCGTTCCAGGGCGGCACATTGATCCTTCCATTTGCCCAGTTCACGTTCCTGTGAGAGCGCCTCTTTCTCATGTTTCCTGACACTGTCACGTAATCGTTCGATCTCTGCCTTGAGAGTCTCTTCGCCAACGACGGCATTCAACTGAGAGGCGACTTGTTCCTCCAGTTCTTTAATACGGGCTTTGGATTTGGAGAGTTGTTTGTCATAGGCGTCACAGGCTTGCTTCGCCTTTTCCACATCTTTGGTGAGGCTCTGGTTGCTCTGCGACCACTCGTCCACCGCGTCCTTCCATTTCTCGAGCTGCGTCTTCAAGCTGTCCACCTCCCCCGTCACCTTCTTGACTTCGCCCCGGGCCTGCTGAGCGGCTTTCTCTGCTGACGACTTTTCTTCTTCGAGATTGCTGAGCTGTTCCGCATGGCGTTTCAAGCCGGCTTTGGATTCCGCTAACTGCTTTTCTAAGCTGGACCGTGCCTCATCCAGTCCGTTCTTCGTCGCGGAGGCCTCTTCTTTCAGTGAATGAACGGTCTGTTCCCGCTCTTGCAATCGCTTCTCCAAGGATTTCATCTTGGAATCCCGCGTAGAAAGCTCCTTTTCCAACTCCGCGACTTTCTCCCGGCTCTCGCGGTCCTGAGTCTCCGCATGCTTGGCGGATTCTTCAAGTCTTGCCATCTCCGCCCGTGCATCCGTGAGGGCTTTGCTCTGCGTGTCAAGCTCCGCTTGAATTTTCTCTGATTCCGCCAGCTGATCCTTAACGGACTTCAAAGAACTCTCCAACTCGCCCTTCGCTTTCCCGAGATCCTGGGCATCACGCTCACGCGTTTTAACCTGAACCGCAAGCTCCTCGGCTTGAGCCTGCGATTTACCTAACTCTTGCGTTAATCGCTCTTTGGCCTTGCTCGTTTCGGCAAGCGCGCGTTTTAAAGTCGACTCGCGATCAGAATGTTCGCGGCGCACCTGCTCGAGGTGTTGTTCGAGATCGGCATTCTTGGTTTCCCGCTCTTCTAACAAGCTCGAAAAACCGGCCATCTCATTCCGCAAGGTGTTCAGTTGTTCATCGCGGTCCTGGAGCTCCGAATCCTGGGCATCGACCTTGGCCAACGCATCTTTCATGGCCTTCTCAGTTTCGGCAAAACGCTTCCTGACTTCTTTGAGATCCCGCGTTAGTTCGCCGATGAGGTTCTCGTTCTCCGCTTGGTGTTCGCCACGGGCGTCGAGGGCTTTAAGGGACTCGGTTAGGGCATTCTCTTTCTCGGCAACGGCGCTCTTGAGTTGAGCATTCTCAGTTGCCGTGAGTTCAAGCTCTTCCAATTTCTTCGCTCCGGCGTCGACTTTGCGGCGCCACTCATTGCGATCCGCTTGGAGATCCGATAAATCCGCCTCCAACTTCTCACGTTTTCCTATTTCCGCTTGAAGAGCAGTCTGCGATTCTTGCACTTGTTTATTCTCCGCAGCCTGGCGCTCTTTCCAAGAATCGCGCTCTGTCTTGATCGCGGCCAGTTCCTTGGCGAGGTCCTCCCGACGAGAGCGCTCGTCGTTCCGCTCGGACTCCAGTTCGCTGAGAATCTGTTCCAATTCCCGCAAACGCTCACGTTGGTCTTCAAGCTGTTTGTTGCCGTCCGCCTGCTTGCTTTTCTCGCTCTCGACTTGCTCTCGCAACGCATGCAACGCGGCCTCGCTCTCACCTAATTGTTTCTCCAATTCGCCGACACGCTTTTGGTAATCGACGATTCGCTTTTCGCGTTCTGCCAGGATCTCGGTTTGCGATTGGAGATTCTTGACCGCCTCTTGGCGTTCTCGCCTGTTCGCAACCAGGGCATCACGCACTTCTTCTAATGCTTTGTCGCGTTCTGCCAGCGTGCCTTCCGAGGATAAAGTCGCCTCCTCAAGTTCACTCTTGAGTGATTCGATTTCGCTATCCTGAACTCCCAGCGAATAGGAGAGTTCATCGTTCTTGGTCTCTGCTAGTTTAGCTTTGGTGACGGCTTCATCGCGCTCCTTGCGCAAGGAGGTAAGTTCCTTTTCTTTCTCCGCTAGCGCCTCACTCTGCGTGGCAAGATGTTTCGCCGCTTCGTTCTGTGCCGCCTGCAAACGCTCCTCCAGCCCAGCTACTGAGGTCTCCCGCTCATTGAGCTTTTCGCGAAGACCATTGAGTTCTTCGTCTTTGGATGCGAGAACCTTGTCACGACCGGCCAGTTGCGTGTCCTGTTCGCCCAAGGTCTGGACCTTGCTCTCCAGCTCCTTGGAAACTGCTTGGCGTTCTGCCAACGTCTTGTTCAACGCCTCCCGCAGATCGCTCACGACCTTTTCTTGTGAGGCAACGGATTCCTTAGCGGCACTCAGCTCTTTCTCAAACGCGGCTTTGGCCCGCGCCTCTCTCGCCGCGGCCTCTTTCCGAGCGGATTCATGCGCCGCATTGAGGGCGCTCAATCCCTTCTTGAACGCCGCTTTGGCCTGCGCCTCTTTCTCCGCGGCCTCTTTCTGGGCCGTCTCTTGCGTCGTCTTGGCCGCATCCAGTTGGTTCTTTACATCTGTGAGGACTTCCTCACGCTCCAGCAATTCCTTGGCACGCTGCTTCTCGCTCGCTTGCACTTTATCTAGCAGATTCTTCAGATCAGCGATCTCGTGTTCCAAGGTTTGGACCACCCCGCCGTCACCACGAACGCCCTCCAATGTGGTCGCAAGCTTGTTACGTTCGGATGTGAGATTCTTAACATTGATTTCAAGTTCAGCGACGGCTTTCTCCTTGGCCGCCACTTCGGTCTCCATCTTGCTTAGCGCGTTCACACGCTGATCCAAATTCTCACGCTCTTGGCGTTGCCGCCTTTCTGATCGCATGATTTCGCCAAGCCGTTGGCGCCGAACCGTCAACCTTACATTTTTCGCATCGCGTTGTTGTTCGAGCGATCGCACACGGTCGGACAGGGATTGCTGGGAACTCTTGGCTTCACGCAAGGACTGCCGTTCCTCGTGGAGGGCCTCTTCCAAGGCGCTAATATGGCTGCGCGCGGCTTCAATCTCATTCTCTTGGCTTTGAGACTGGTCTTTCGCTTGGACCAACCGTTGTTCAAGCTCAGTGCGGGTGGCATCTTTCTCGCGCTCAATCGTTTGGGTAAGTTCCACCTGCTTAAGCTCGGCTTCCTTCAATTGATCTCGGAGGGCTTCTTCCGCTTCAGTCTGAAGCTTCATCTCATCCTCACGTTGTGCCAGTTTCTTTCTCCACTTGGCCTCGATCACTTGGGCATCCTCGTGCGCACGTTGCGCGATCTGCTCATCCAAGGCCTCCACATGAGCCTGAAGGTTCTCAACTTGTTCCGTGAGACTCCGGATATCCCGTTCCTTGCGCTCTAACAAACCCGCCTTAAGTTCGAGGGCGGTCTCCAATTGTGCGGAGGCGAGCTTCACGGCCTCGTACTTGCCTTGCATAGCCTCTGTACGATTCAGGACATCCCGGCGCTCTTGTTCCCATTCCTCCTGCCACTTCACCAGTTGATGCTGGACTTCGAGCTTCTGCTCCGTGATCTCGAGGATCTCCAACTCTTTCTTATAGAGTTCAATCTTCAGGGAATGCGGAACGGGACTTTCTGGCGCCTGTTCGAACGATTCGCGTTCCCGCTGCCGTGATCGGGCGGCGAAGGTTCGCGTGGCGGGGAGTTTGGCGACGGGTTCGTCCATCACAGCTGTGGAAACTTGGTCCCCTTGATGAGAGACCGATTTTGAATCCGCATCCTTACGACTAATCCCCGCTTTCCAAGCATTGGCACGACGTAACCAGCGATCTTTAGCAGACATAGGTTTCTATGGTGATTCTCAATAATTTATGAAGTTGTTCCCAACTCCGCGCTATTTTTAAAGGAAGTTAACAAATAAGCGACAAATTTTTGAGAAAAATTGTACGCTCTGGATAAGGTTCTCAATTCCAAGAGACTTTGTCTAACGGCAGAACTGAGAACGGCCGTATCCTTTTAATAAAACGTGACCTTCGACGCTTAGTTAACAATTAATTTTTCCAAACTAATCAGTCCTTCGCGTCACGATACTCATTTTCCCGGAAAACGCTTTCTATCGATGCTATGCACGTCGCATGCCGTTGCTACAAGTCTACGTCGTCGACGATCATCCCATCTTTCGTGCCGGCTTGGTGAGGATCATCGCTTCGGATCCCGATCTGGAAGTGTGTGGCGAAGCGGGTGATGGGACGAGTGCCTGGGATGCCATGCATGAATCGCAACCTGACGTGGCGGTGCTCGACATCGATATTCCCAAGCCCAACGGACTCGAACTCGCCAGGCGATTGTCGGCGCTGGCCGTGCCGGTGGTTATCCTAACTATGTACAAGGAACGCAACATGTTCGATGCCGCTATGGCTGAGGGCGTGCGTGGGTATGTGCTCAAGGAGAACGCCGCGGAGGATGTGATTGCCGCCATCAAGACCGTTGCTGCGGATGATCACTATCTCACACCATCAATCAATCACTATTTGTTAGAGCGCCGGCGACGGATCGACGACCTGCAGCAGGGCATGCCCGGCCTAAGCGAACTCACGCCCACGGAACGCCGCGTGCTCAAGATGGTGGCGCGCAATTTGACTAGCAAAGAGATTGCATCGGATCTTTACGTGAGCCCGCGCACGGTGGAAACCCATCGATCCCGCATCGCCCAGAAACTAGGTGTCACCGGAGTAAATGGGCTTCTGCACTTTGCCATCAAGCACCGCTTCGAGCTGGAGTGAGCGCCGCCGCCCCCCAAAGTTTGGAGTATCTTTCGCAGTGAATGATCACGGTCTTATACTTTGATAAATCAACCCCTTTGGGAAGCGCATAGCTTTGATCCCCCTTTGAAGATTTTAGTTTGGCAACAAGAATCGACCCTTTGACCGCATTCTGGTTGTTCAGTTCGGATACCGTTCGAGGCGAGAGAAAAAGCTTGAGATCGGGAGCTTTCTTGGTTGCGAAGTCCTTCAAAACGATCTGGTTAGCGTCAATCTTCCAAGTGCCCTTGATAGCGTGCGCTTTCTTTGTCCACTTCCCGGTCGCTTCTTGAGAAAAAGCCGACGCGACGGAGATTAAAACGGCGATGGTGGCGAGAAGAGAGGCTTTCATGATTCGATGTAGGAGTGCGGTCATGGTTAGGCGACAAACGAACCGCAGATCTCTTCCCAAGTTTTTCGAACTTTCGTGGAAGCTATTCCAAAGCCTGTTTGAGAGCGAGGTAAGGGAAGACACGCGTGTAATTCAGTTTTCTTGCTAGAGCGAAACACACATCCCTCATGGACGGATGGCGGCAACCAAGCGCAGCCAGGAACACACGGCGGCCTGCGTTATCGAGGCCGAGCATGAGGGTGTCCTCTAAACTCGGCGGTCTAGCATCTGCCCGAAACCACGTCACCGGGACCCCTTGAAAACCAGGTTGGTTTTCCATCAGCGCTAGCGCCTTGGTGAGATGAGCCTCGGCCGTAGCGGACTGCTCTGAACGCAACGTTATGAGAGTGTAAAACAAGAGATGAACGATCGGATCGTCATTTTCAGTTTCTATCAATGCCGCGGCCTCCGCGTATCGGCCTTTCAATAGATGCACGTTCATCATCCAGTCACCATGACCGAGAAGCTCCGCTGCTTTGATGAGACCCTCATGATCACCGGCCCATTGCGCACGCACGCCTTGGAAAAAAAGACGAATGCCTCTCTGCGCACGCTGATCCAGGTTCGAATCCGATTGCGTAGCCGCGGCAATGAACGTCTCTGTCACCTCTTTGGCTTTGGCTTCCTGGCCGGAGACTTCATAGAGCCCCGCCAGGGTCATGGCCACGGCTTGATCCAAAGGATGTGCCGCCAAGATCGCCGCGTAGCGCTCGATCAACGAGGAGTAATCGTTAGTGGCGATCTGAATCTCTTCCTCTAACTCCCGCAAGTAGGGATGGTCCGGACGGATCGCGATGGCGCGATCGAGCCATCGCTTCGCACTAGCAAATTGTCCTTGCCGCAATGCGTCCCGACCGAGTCTTTGAAGAGCGAGCGGTGTCGCGGCGACCTTGGCATCGGCGACGAGGCGGTAGGTTTCCATGGCCTCGGCAGAGGCGTCGGGAAGTGTCGCCGCGTGCAGGTAATGCAGATTAAGATTCTCTGGATCCACCTTCAATCGCTCCTGGTACTCTTCTGTAAGGTCCACGTCGGGCCGCACGCTCCGCACCAGTGTTTGATAAACGCGATGCCATTCAAGACGTATGGGCCTTGCGGACAATGCCGGCTCTAGGAATGTTAGAGTTTCTTCATTGGGAGACAGTTCGGCCAATAGCGTCAATAGCCGGGAATTGCCTGGTTGAATGCTCAAAACGTTCTTGAGGTAACTCGTTGCCAAATCGACTTCACCTTGGCCGAGAAGGAGACTCACACTTTCCACCGGCGATTGATCGACGAACTGCACCGCCACTCGATAAGTTTCGGCTGATTTGGAGTGAAGCTCCAGCCGATCGGGCGGTGGATTAAAATGATCCGTGACACCGTTGAAAACATACACAGGATCGCCAACATGATAGACCAATTGATCCGTTCCATTCTCATCCGCGGGCTCGTCTGACGGACGGTAGGCAATTTCTTCCCATGAAATAATCGCCGTTTTGTCAGGGTTGATCACATAGGTGTTACGCGCTTTCCCGCTCGCGGGAATCACGTCAAATTGGTAGCGATCGAAAGTCTCGCCGTTGGGCACGAGATCCACGGGACCGGCTTTCAAGGGGTGTTGAATCCACTGCCTCGGGGGAAGGCTGATGACTTCCCCATCCAGGGCGACTTCATAGGAAAAGTCCGTGCCGTTTACCAAATAGACTTCCGGCACGCGTCTGTTGATCGCGTGTAGTACAAACGCTAGACAAGCAATGAGAGACAATAACGGAAGGACAAAGAAGGGGGCTTTCTGAAGAAAGAGGTTTGGAGCCTTGGGAGCTCCACTTTGGGGTAGACCGGCATAGGCATCGCGGCTACGCCGCCACGGTTCGAAATCTCGTAGCGCGAGAGCCTGATCGTAATGGTCGACGGCCCGGCCGAATTCACCAAAGTGGCCATAACACCATGCGAGTTGACTTAGAAGCTGTGGATCATGCGAGGCCAAAGGTGTAGCTCGAAGCGCCGTCGAACGGAACTCGGCTTGCGTACCACATTGCGTGACCGCTTCCAACGCTGCGCTGGCCTTGGCTGATTCGTTAGCATTCTTCTTAAAAGCCTCCAGTGGAGGGAAAAGTCGACGCTCCCTTTCATTGTCCCATTCCTTCACCGGCATCACACGATTTGTCAGGCAACGCGCGCACTCATTCTGCACGTGAACCGATGTGAAAGGAAGAACCGGAAGCCCGAGGACGACCAGACACTTGTTCGCATCATAGCTAGGACGATAGGCGGGACGACCGCAATGCGCGCAATCACCCCATCGGAGCGTCCAATGCCGGCGATTTCTCAGGGCGCCCCACTGCAAGAGCTTCATGTCCCGGACTATTCGCGGACGGATCTCCGGGGCAAGAAAAACCCGAAACCCATGGGGAAGTCTTACAGGGTTCTCACCGGTTGCGATCCCCCTATTAAGGTGTTCATTCGCCACATGAATGGCAGGTTTTCCACTCCACCCGCACCCTTTCACCTTTTCGCTGCGGCGCTCATGAGTCTCCCGGTATTAGTCGCCACGACGTGGGGCGATGATCTGCCGGGCGCGGAGAAAACGGCACTCGACCGTTATATCGCGAAACCCGATCCGGCTTATGGTTATGAACTCGTCCGCACGTTGGAGGGACCAGGCTACAAAGGCTTTATTCTCAAAATGCGTTCGCAAACGTGGCGAACGAAAGCAGATGTGGACAGGGTACTTTGGGAGCATGACATGCGTGTGGTCGTGCCGGCGAAAGTGAAATCCGAGACCGGCCTTTTATTTATCGGCGGCGGACGCAATGGGCGCGAGGCGCCTGATGGCGTGGACGAGAATCTTGCCAAGATCGCCATGGCCACCGGCACCGTGATCACGGAGTTGGGTCAAGTGCCGAACCAACCACTCACGTTTCTCGATGATCCCAATAAAGAAGACCGTTACGAAGACTCCCTCATCGCCTACACATGGGACAAATTCCTGCGCGGTGGCGATGAAGAATGGTTGGCGCGCTTACCTATGACCAAGAGTGCGGTGCGTGCCATGGATACCATCACGGACTTCTGTCAGGGCGATACCGCTGGCCGGCACAGCGTGAAGAAGTTCGTCGTCGCGGGCGGCTCCAAACGAGGCTGGACCACTTGGACCACGGCCGCCGTGGACTCACGTGTGGAGGCGATCGTGCCGATCGTGATTGATATGCTCAATGTGAGGAAGTCATTTCAACATCACCACTCTGCCTATGGCTTCTTTGCACCTGCCGTGGGCGACTATGAAGCACAAGGAATCATGGATTGGGAAAAGACCCAGCGATACGAAGATCTTCTTAAGCAAATCGAACCCTACGAATTCCGCGGCCGTTTCACCATGCCCAAGCTCTTGGTCAATGCCACGGGCGATCAGTTCTTCCTGCCGGACTCCTCGCAATTTTATTTCGACGACCTTCCAGGTGAAAAGCTCATCCGTTATGTGACGAACGCGGATCATTCTCTGAAAGGCTCGGATGCTTACGAGACTCTGCTAGCCTATTATAGCATGATCCTCACCAAACAGAAACGCCCCGAGTTCACGTGGACATCTCAGAATGAAGGTCATCTCAAGGTTACCGTAAAAGATAAGCCAAAGGAAGTACGTCTCTGGCAAGCCACCAATCCTGAGAAACGCGATTTCCGAAAAGATGTGATCGGCGAGGCTTGGAGATCTTCGGTGCTTGAAGCACAAGATGGGCACTATGAGGTCAAGATGGTTAAGCCGGAGAAAGGTTGGACCGCCTTCTTGATAGAGCTGGCCTATGAATCTCCCGCCAAGGTGCCACTGAAACTAACAACCAGCGTCGACGTGGTGCCGCGTGCGCTGCCATTCAAGCCCTACGTGCCGAAGGACCCTTTGGCCAAGTGACGTCGTGGATGGGAAGGCCATCAACCATCGGCAACTCAATTGCTGGTTGCCCATTTCAACTTTGGTCGCTCTGGGCACGGTTACGATTCAGGCTCAGATTCCCCTGCCGCAATGGAGTGAGGAAGAGGCCAAGATGCACGAATTTGTCGAGCCGGAGTTAGGCACCAATTTGTTTCCAAGCACCACTTACTCGCCGGAAGCCGTCCCTGAAGAAGCCGCAATCATTCCGGAAGAGGTGGTCAAAGAAGACGAAGTGGACCACCCGCCCGTGGTGGAAGATTTGCCTGCCGATCTTTTAGAAGCCTATTTCCCAGAACGCCTCACGGAACGGGTGCTCGATCCCCAGGAACTTCTCACGCAAGCACGATTGGAAGGCATCTTGAACTTCCTTGACTATCATTTTCGCGAAACCAGATCGGCAGTCCATTTGCTTATTCTCAAGCCTAACCAACGTATCCCCGCGGAAATTGATCTCAAAGAGATTCATCGCGAGTGGTTTGGCAACACACTCAGTGTGTTAGTAATCTACAACTTCGGTAATCCCGATATGTGCCGCGTGATCTACGGTGACGAAGTGGAGACACGTGTCTCCCAAGGTCGCCGGTCCAGCGCCACCTTGCGATCGATCGACCAGGCGATCGTTGTGGCCAACGCGGAGGATCAGTTAGAACGATTCCTAACAGAAATCTCACGGCGACTCTACTGGATCGAGGACGAATTCCACGGTGCCATTCCCCGCCGCCAACCGAGTAACCCGGCACCTCATCTGGCGACGCCGGCACCCCAACCTCCTTCACACAAAGGCCTCGCCCTGCTCACTGCCGTGGCGGGAATTGCCGGTCTCTCCGGCATCGGAGCCGGCATCATCTTCATGCAACGTCGCGCCTCCCGTAAAACTTATTATTTCCCTGATCGCCGAATCTTTCCACGATTAGGAGGCGCCTTTGGAGGCGGCAATCGCGTGGTCATCTCTTTTCGCGAAGACGAAACGCCACCTAACGGTTAAACCTAATTTGCCGCATCTTTCTGCTTCCCATCAGCGATGAAACCGACAAGGTGAACGTTGTAACCTCAACCTATTCATCACCATGGCAGCACTTGATTCCATAGAAGGTATTGGCGCCACCTATCGTGGCAAACTCGAAGAACACGGCATCAACTCCGTGGAAACTCTGTTAGATGCAGGCTCGTCCCGCAAAGGCCGGGAGGAACTCGCTTCCAAGTCTGAGATCTCCCCCAAACTGATCCTCCGTTGGGTCAATCACGCGGACCTCTTCCGCATCAAAGGCATCGCCAGTCAGTTTGCTGAGCTTCTTGAAGCCTCGGGCGTCGATACTGTGATGGCCCTCGCGCAGCGCAACGCGGCTAATCTTCACCCCAAACTGGTCGAAGTGAACGGCGAGAAGAAGCTCGTGCGACAAGTGCCGGCGCAATCACAGATCGAGGACTTCATCACGCAGGCAAAAGAATTGCCACGTGTGGTGGAATATTAATCACCGTGGGGTGTCCTCTCCGCGCATTCCGGTTTTTAAAAGAACCATGAAGGGGCGGCCGTTCCCGGGTGGGAAACGGCCGCCTTCTTTGACAAAGCAACTGGGATCGCCCACCCTGTAAATCGTCATGAAACTCCCCGCTCTTTCGATTGCCCTGACGCTCGGTGTCTCCGTTGGTTTGATATTGACTGCGAGCCTCGCTGAAGAGGCCGCCAAAGAAAAGAACGCCAAACCTAAGAAACCTGCAACCAAAGAGAAAGTGAGCCGGGAAGGCATGGAAATCGCAACGTTGGGTGCCGGCTGTTTCTGGTGCATTGAGGCGGTGTTGGAACAACTCGATGGCGTAAAGGACGTCGTCTCGGGTTACATGGGTGGGCATGTGAAAAACCCTACCTACGAACAGATCTGCACCAAGAAGACCGGCCATGCCGAGGTCGTGCAAGTGGTCTTTGATCCCAAACTCATCACCTACGACAAGCTCCTCTCCTATTTCTGGAAGCTTCATGATCCCACCACACTCAATCGTCAAGGCGGGGATGAGGGCCCCCAATATCGTTCAGCCATTTTTTATCACAGTGAGGAACAGCGCGCCAAAGCGGAGGCGCAGAAGAAGAAGATCGATAAGTCCGATGCCTTTGAGGATCCCATCGTGACCGAAATTACTAAAGCCTCCACCTTCTACGAAGCGGAAGACTATCATCAAGACTACTATCGTTTAAACAAAGACAACCCGCGAGCCAATTGGCGCTACTGCCGTGCGGTGATCACTCCCAAGCTCGATAAGTTAGGTTTGGAAAAATAAAGTAACGAGGGACTCACACCTTCGCCAGAAGAGGATCAAAGCGGAAAGGTTCCGCCCGAAGGACTTCGCAGTGCCGGAAGTCCGGATGGGCCGGATTAATGACTAGTTCCACCCGTCATGTACCATCGCGCTCCCTCCCTGCTATAGGCATCGGCAATGTACTGCCAAGCTTGACTTCCACGGCCAATCCCACAGAAACCAGGCCTTCATGAATCTGCCTCTCGTTCCCAAACCCGCCCTCATTGAAACACACGCCGAGCCTGGTTTAGTGTTGCCGAAGGACGGAAAGATCCCCGTCACGGAATGTCTTTCCTCACAGATCTCATCAAAAGAAGGCTATCAACTTCGGATCGCCAGCGATCAGGTGGAAATCACTGCCGCGGAACAAGCGGGTCTGCTCTATGCCAGACAGACGTTGAATCAACTAACAGCTGCTGCCAAGCGCGGTGATGGCCAAATCCCCGCGCTTCAGATCGAGGATGCCCCCCGGTTCTCTTGGCGAGGCGCCCACCTTGATGTCTGCCGGCATTTTTTTTCTATCAACACGATCGAGCGTTTCATCGATCAACTGGCCGCGCATAAACTGAACGTCTTTCACTGGCATCTAACAGAAGATCAAGGGTGGCGGCTGGAGATCAAAAAATATCCCCGCCTCACAGAGATTGGCGCTTGGCGTCAAAGTGAGGGGAGCAAACCTTACGGCGGCTTTTACACCCAGGAGGAAGCAAGTCACATTGTTGCCTATGCGGCTGAGCGCCATATCACCGTTGTACCGGAAATCGAAATCCCAGGACACGCTGTGGCAGCATTAGCCGCCTATCCAGAACTGGGTTGCCTCGGTAAGCCCATGGAAGTCGAAACGACCTGGGGCATCTTCGATGACGTTTATTGTCCGGGGCGAGAGTCCGTCTTTGAGTTTCTTGAGTCGGTGCTAGACGAAGTCTGTGAGATTTTTCCGTCTACCTATATTCACGTTGGTGGTGATGAATGTCCCAAGACACGATGGATCAAGTGCCCGCGTTGTCAGCAGCGCATAAAAGAAGAGAACCTTGCTGATGAAGAAGCCTTACAAAGCTACACGATTCGGCGTATTGAGCAGCTTTTGATCGATCGCGGCCGCCGCATGATCGGTTGGGACGAAATCCTCGAAGGCGGTCTCGCCCCGCAAGCCACCGTTATGTCTTGGCGCGGCACTGAGGGCGGCGTCGCCGCCGCACGCGAGGGGCACGACGTGATCATGACGCCGAATAGTCATTGTTACCTCGATCACAAGCAGATCGATTCCGAAGACGAGACTGTGGGGCGCCCCATGGATGTCTGCACACTAGAAAACTGTTATAGCTTCGATCCAGTGCCCCCGGATTTTACGAGTGCTGAATCCGCATACGTGTTGGGAAGCCAAGCGAACCATTGGACCGAGTACATTCGCAATCAGGATGAGTTGGACTACGCCGCCTTCCCCCGGCTCTGTGCTCTCGCCGAAGTATTCTGGTCGCCTAACAAAGAGCGGCGATTCGATGAATTCACTCCACGCCTCAAGGGACATCTGAAGAAACTTGCTAGTGAGGGGATTCGCTATTGCGGTAAAGATCCTGCCATTTCCTAAAGAAACGCAACTAACGACTCATAGGCGCTGCGATCTATCGCTTTAGCTAGCACCTTTACTAACATTAGAGCTTGCAAATAGTCCTCAATCTGAATGATAGAATGGTGCGAATGAATGTAACGTGCGGGAACACCTAGCACCACGCAGGGCACCCCCAAAGCGTGCGCCTGGAAAGAACGCGCGTCCGTTCCCCCACCCGCCCGGACTGTCAGCTGATGCTTGATCTCGTGCGCTTTCGCCGTTTCCACTACAAAGTCGACAAGAGCTTTGCTAGAGAGCGCTCCCGGATCGGCGATTCGCACCTGGACACCACCACCCAACTGACCTTGCGCGTCCGCCCTCTTCATACCGGGCGTGTCATCTGCAGGCGGCCCTTCTAAAACGATGCCCACATCAGGCTTCGCCAATTCTGCAGCGGTCACTGCACCACGACAGCCTAATTCTTCCTGCACGGTGGCCACGCCTAACCACTGGTTGGGCAGTTCGGTATCAGCTAGATTCTGAAGCGCTTGGATCATCAACGCCATTCCTACGCGATTATCAAACGCCTTGGCCATATAGAGACCTTCACCCGCCAATGATTGAAACTTGGTCGCCGGCACAATGGAATCGCCTAACTGAATCCCCAACGCTTCCATTGCTTCATCACGGCTGTGAGCGCCGACATCGAGATACATTTTCTCTAGCGGCACCACCTTAGCGCGTGCCTCCTCCCCCAATTGGTGTGGAGGAACCGAAGCGATACATCCAGGGATCTGTCGTCCGCTTCGCGTCACCACCGTCATGGCTTGGGCCAGCACCGTGTGCGACCACCAGCCGCCCAACGGCACAAACTGAATGAAGCCTTCCGTAGTGATATTCTGCACCATGAAACCCACCTCATCCATGTGAGCCGTGATCATCACACGCGGGCGATTGAGAGCATTGCTAGACCGTGAACAAAGGACATTCCCGGACCGGTCTGCGATCAATTCGTGCGCCCCAAACTTGCGTAGTTCATCTAAGAAGATCTCGCGAACAGGCCCTTCATCACCCGACACACCCGGCGCGTCGGTAAGGCGTTGCAAGAGGCGAATGGCGTCGTCTCTCATCAGACCTTAGGCAGAAGGCGCCGTCATGCTTTCAGGATCCAAGGCTTTCGCCAATTCGTCAGGCGGTAGAACGTTCATTTCCTGACAAAGCTGCCGGACCGTTTTACCCGTCTCCACTGACTGCTTCGCGATCTGGGCTGCGGTATCATAACCGATAATGGGCGCCAAGCTTGTCACCATGGACATACTGTACTCGACGAGTTCATTAGCCCTTTCCTTGTTGGCCTCGATGCCGTCCACGCAGCGTTCGCGGAAGATCTTGGACGCATTGGTCAGCAGATTGATACTCTCTAATAAACTATCTGCCATCACCGGCATCATCACATTCAATTCAAAGTTTCCGTTGGCGGCCGACCAAGTGACGGTCGAATCGTTTCCGATCACCTTGGCCGCCACTTGCATGAGCGCCTCGCACATCACGGGATTCACTTTGCCGGGCATGATGGAGCTTCCGGGTTGAGTGGAAGGCAATTTGATTTCTCCAATGCCACAACGCGGACCACTGCCTAACCACCGGACATCGTTAGCAATCTTGAAGAGCGAGGTGGCGATGGTTTTCAACTGCCCGCTGACTTCGACCAGGCCGTCTTTCGCCGCCTGCGCTTCGAAATGATCTTTGGCTTCACGAAACTCGATCCCCGTTTTATCAGCAATAAAGGCGATGGCCTTGGGCGGAAATTCCGGATGACAATTGAGACCGGTTCCTACCGCGGTGCCGCCTAGCGGAAGTTCTAAGATCGCCTTAATCGCTTTGTGCACACGGTCGCAAGCAAGCTCGATTTGTCTAGCATAACCGCCAAATTCCTGCCCCAATCTCACCGGCGTGGCATCCATGAGATGGGTGCGCCCGATCTTGATCACGTCGTGGAAGGCCTCGGCTTTCTTGGCCAGCGAGGCCTGTAAGGCCGTCAGCTCAGGCAAGAGAATGTTCTTCAACGATTCCGCGGTGGCGATGTGAATCGCCGTTGGGATCGTATCATTGCTAGATTGCCCTTGATTGACATGATCATTAGGATGAACGGGATCTTTGGAGCCGATCGGTTTGCCGGCTAGCTGCGAACAACGATTGGCGATGACCTCGTTGGCGTTCATGTTGGTGCTCGTGCCCGATCCGGTCTGGTAGATGTCGACCACGAAATGAGCATCGTGATCACCGTTGCACACTTCCTCTGCCGCTTTAGCGATGAGATCACCTTGCTCGGCCGGGACGACGCCCAATTCTTTGTTGGTCACGCCTGCTGCCCATTTGATGAGCCCCATGGCTCGAATCATGGATCGATCGAAACCCCTACCCGCCACGGGAAAATTGAGGACGGCGCGTTGGGTGGAAGCGCCATAGAGGGCATCCGCCGGCACCGGCATCTCACCCATGGAATCTTTCTCGATGCGTTGATCTGACATGCGCTTAGCAATGACGGCAGCAGCGCGGATGGCAAGGAGGATCTTTAGGAGGGTACCGTGGCCTTGGCTCGTCCACCAGGCCGGCGTTGAAAATACCACCACTCCACTAGCAACACCACCAACGCTAGCGCCGCCAAATAATGCCAGAACGGGCGGTCCACTTCGATCGCCTCATTCTGCGCCTTGGCCGTGGCCTCGCGGAAGGATACCGATGGCACCTGTTTCAAGAGGGTTTCTTGCAATGAAAGAAGACTCGCTCCGGTCTCTCGGTCTAAACCCCCGTAGCGGTAAAGACCTGTCTTGGGCGCTGGGAGGCCTGCAAGCAGTCCGTTCCCGTCACTGTTCACCGTCACGGGCTGTCCCCCTTCCGGACCAAAGACCTCGACGGATTGGTTAGGTGCAATCTGCAAACTCGGCAATACACCGGTCGCCGTGGCCCGCGCTTCTGCTAGTCCAGCTTCCTCACGCGCAATCCGCACCAAATTGGCCACGAAGACGGGGAAACCAACACGATAGGGAAAGAGTGAGCGATCCATGTGAAACAGCGCGTGATAGGTGACCACGCCTGTCTCACGCTTTTCTAACAGCAATGGTCCCTTGGGCCCATGAATCAGGATTTCGTAGCCAAGGTTTATAAAGGTCCCCTCTTGCAAATCACCGGCAACGGGCTGGTCGAGAAAGACTGTGTTATTGAAATCGACATATTGTAAGAGCGACGCCTCCCGCTGCCAATCCACCGCTTGGTTAGACTGCTTGGTCATGGTAATGATCGGCGCAAGATCCGCCGGCACCTGATCGATCACGAGTCGCACGGCTGCCAAATGCTTCGCATGATCAGCTTCATCGCTGATCACCAGATCAAAGATCTCCGGAGGCGTCGACTCCTGGTTAGGATAAACCGTTACCGATGGAAGAGACCGTAGCGCATGGCGTAAGGAGCCCAGATTCGGCGATACGTAAACGTTCAATGAACGCAGGGCAGGGAGATCTAGGTAAGCGTGATTATCAGAAGTCAATCCATCCACTACAGCGTTGGGAACCAGTTCAAATGCTAGTGTTTGCGCTTCATTTCCCGCGACCTTAAAGAGTAACCGCGTGGTCTGGTTTGGCTTGGTCGCCACCAACTCCGAGGCCGCTTCCGTCTCGCCAGTCGCCGAACGGTCCCGCATGATCATCGCTCCACCATAGTCGGCGGTCTCAGATGCGCCCACTTCCAAGAAAATCTCCCATCCGCCTTCGTTGCCCCGGCGGGCCGCACAAGCCGTGATGCCGATGTTAGGAGCCTGCGATTCGAGCTTCTGGTAGTTTACCCGGAAAGGCAAATCGAAGTCCACCCGATCGGGAATATTACCATCTGTGATCAGCATCACTTCATCGAAACCCGTGCTCCGCGCCAAAGCCTGCGCCATACCGAAGGCATGCTCGATCTTGGAAGGCACCTCTTCCACTTCGATCTCTTCTAACGCCGCTCTCAAAAGTTGTTTGTTAGAACTAAATCCACTTCGTTGGCGGGCATGATCGCTGAAACTGATCAGCGCCAATTCCTGATCGGGCAACAGACCGGTAATCATATCTTCCACGCGCTTCTTCGCCAAATCCAAGCGGGACGGCCCGCCTGGTTTCTCGGTAGCCGCCATGCTAGCAGAACAATCGATCATCACGGGAAGCCGGCTCAACCGGTCATCCTTCCCTCGAAAGAAGGGCTGCATGGCGGCAAGAATCAGCAGCAACAAGAGGAGCAATTGTAGAAAGAGCAACACGTTGCGCTTAAAGCGTTGAAAGGGCGAATTGACCCGCTGATCATCGAGAACTCTCCGCCACAAGACTAATGAAGGCACTGCGATGCGCGGCCGTTTTAACTTTAAAAAGTAGAGGGCGATGAGCGGAACGGCGAGAAGCAGAAGCCAAGCGGCGCTGGGAGAAAAGAAAGACACGAGATTCTCCTCCAATTAAGGCAGATGTGAGTCGGTGTCGAGCCCTACTATTGGGGCGAGAAAGAGCGGGACGGCAACGCCACTCTGTGTCAAAGAAACCGACATGAAACGAGCTGTGATCACGGATTGTCTGGCCCCGCCGGCTTTGATCGAGGAGAGAACGTTAGAGGGAATCGCTCACGTCGAGTGTCTGGAGGCAAAGTCGGCTAGTGCTTTGCAGGGCCGCCTGAGCGATGCGGATGCAGTGATTCTCTATCATGAAGTCTCCCTCTCCCCTACGCTCCTTGATGAATTGTGCTCTTGTAAGATTATCGTCAGAGGTGGCGTTGGTTACGACAACGTCGATGTGAAAGCGGCGGGCGAACGCGGTATCATGGTATGCAATGTGCCGGACTACGGAGTCGATGAAGTGGCGGACCATGCGATCGGTCTCATGATCGCCGGTACGCGTGGCTTCTTCATTGCTGATCGAAGGCTCCGATTCACTGATCAACTGCTCCCTTGGGATCGCCACGATGTGGGCCCCGTTCGGCGGTTAGCCGAGCTGACGTTTGGCGTGATCGGTTGCGGACGGATCGGTTCGGCTGCAGCCTTGCGCGCTCAGGCGCTGAAGATGCGTGTGCTCGTCAATGACCCTTACATTCGCCCCGGTTATGAGAAAGTGTTGGGTGTCGAGCGCGTATCGTTAGAGACACTGTTAGCAGAGAGTGACGTCGTCTCCGTGCACACGCCCCTGACCCAAGAAACAACTCATTTAATCAATGGGCAGACACTGGCGTTGATGAAGCCGACGGCCTTCCTAATCAACACCGCGCGAGGTGCCGTCGTCGATACCAACGCTTTGGCGCAAGCGATACAAACAGGTCGCTTGGCGGGCGCCGGCATTGATGTGCTCCCTAACGAACCCCCTAGCCCTGAAGATCCTCTCATTCAACTCTGGCAAAGTCACCCTTCCCCCCCTTGCAACCTCATCATCACGCCTCACACGGCCTATTTTTCAGAGGCGGCGCTGAGAGAGATTCGCGAGAAGAGTAGCGCGGAGATCAAACGGGTCTTGAGTGGGGAGAAGCCATGGAACTTAGTGAACGGGGAATGGCTGACATGAAACCAATAGGATCCTATGGCAAGGATGAATGATAGGAGGGATGAAAGCCATTTGGAGTGCGGACGCCTGAGGCCGCTTTGGATCGAAGCGGAAGAGATCTTCCAAAGCTGCGTGCGCGCGCGCAACGTCATCTCAAGGTTCGATCCAATGCTGTGCCAGGTCACAGCACTCCAAAGCGGCTGTGCCGCGATTTCGAATAGCACTCTGTGAGTGTTAAGACCGGAGACCGTGACAAATCCTAGCGACTTCAACATCAGGGTAACAGGGTAAACAGGGTAAACAGGGTAAACAGGGTAAAGAGTGACTCGACCTTGGAGGGCGGCTCCTGCTAGGCTTTCGTCTGTGCCCACCAACCAACCCGATACCCACCACATCACGCGATTGTTAGGCGAGATCGCCGCAGGCAAGGCTTCGGCTCGGGATGAACTTGTGTCGACGGTTTATCAGCAGCTCCGCAAGATCGCCCAGGTGCGGATGAATGCCGAGCGGCCAAACCACACGTTGCAGCCCACGGCCTTGGTGCATGAGGTTTACCTGAAGCTCGGCGATGAGTTTGAATGGGAGTAGTCTGAAGAATCGCTACGACTTCTACGGAGCGGCGGCGGAAGCCATGCGGCGCATTCCGACCGATCACGCCCGCAGGCGTGGTGCGCAGAAGCGTGGCGGCGATTTCGTCCGTGTGCCGATGGCCAGTGTGATGGAGCTGGCTAATGCCGAGGACTCGCGTGCGGTCATGGTCGTGGACGAAGCCTTCGAGGAACTGCAGGCTGAGCAACCCGATTTCGCCGACGTGGTGCGCCTGCGCTTCTTCGCGGGACTGAGCATTGAGGAAACAGCTGCTGTCCTGGAGATCTCGACCCCCACGGTGAATCGGCGCTGGAAGCTGGCCCGAGCCATGCTCCACGAGATTCTCGAGCGCAAAGGATGCACCGGGTGATACGTTTCGCGCGCGATTTGCGCCGATAGGAGAGCCCGTCATGCCTCGCCCTCTTGAAGATATCTTCGAAACCCTAACGCAACTGCCAGCGGACGCGCGTGCGGCCTACCTGGACGACGTCTGTCGGGACGATGCCGCCATGCGCGAGCGACTGGAGAGCTGGCTCGCCTCGGAGGAACGGCGCGACCGCTTCATGGCGGAGCCGGAGTTTTCCAGTTCGAGTGGCATTGATGACGATCTCGTCGGGCAAGCGGTCGGCCCCTACAAAGTGCTGCAGCAACTTGGTGTGGGTGGCTATGGCGCGGTCTATCTTGCGGAACAGCGTGAACCGATCACCCGCCGCGTGGCGCTCAAGGTGATCAAGTTAGGCATGGATACCCGGCAAGTGATCGCGCGCTTTGAAGCCGAGCGCCAAGCCCTGGCCATGATGGATCACCCTAACATCGCCAAAGTGCACGACGCCGGCGCGACAGAAAGTGGCCGCCCTTACTTTGTCATGGAGTTGGTGCGCGGCATGTCCATCACCACGTATTGCGATCAATGCAAGCTATCGGCCAACGAGCGCTTGCCTCTCTTCATGGATGTGTGCCGCGCCGTGCATCACGCTCACCAGAAAGGCGTCATCCATCGTGACATCAAGCCTAGCAATATCCTCGTCACCCTTCACGATGGCGTGCCCGTGCCCAAGGTCATCGACTTTGGCATCGCCAAGGCGACGAACGTGAACCTCACGGATAAAACGCTCTTCACGAATTTCCAGCAATTCGTGGGCACACCCGCTTACACCAGTCCCGAGCAAGTGGAAATGTCGGGACTGGATGTGGACACACGCAGTGATATCTATTCGTTAGGCGTCTTGCTCTACGAGTTGCTCACCGGCACCACGCCGCTGGAAAGTGAGACGCTGAAGCAAGCCGCCTACCTGGAGATTCAGCAAACCATTGTCGAGTCCGAGCCGCCCACGCCCTCTTCACGCCTCAGCACGCTGGCCAATGCGCGGCAGTTGGAAGTGGCCGCGGCACGTTCGGATTCGCCGGACAGACTGCGTCAAGCCTTGCGCGGCGAGCTGGACTGGATCGTGATGAAAGCGCTAGAGAAGAACCGCGAGCGCCGCTACGACTTCTTCGCCTTCAGTCCTGACAGCCGTTTCATCGCGATCCCTTCACAAACGGACAGTGGCGGATTCACCGTTGGCATCTGGGATCTAGCAACCTTCGAAGAAACCCGCGCCTTGGAACATCCCAGTTGGGTGGCCGGGGTCGCCTGGCTGCCTGATAGCCAGACTCTGGTCACCATGACTATGGATCCAGACCGCTCGACACGCTTGTGGGATGTGGATGAGAGTGCAGTGAAACAAATTCGGAGAGGGGGAATGCCCATCGCTTCAGCGGTGACTCCGGATGGGCGCTACCTTGCCTGGGACACGCAGTATTCGACAGCGGGCATCCATCTGTGGAAGCTGCCAACGCTGGAACCCACCGATCTGCGCCGCCGAGCAGAAGGTTCCGGGAACTCGCACGCCATCGTCTTCTCACTGAATGGCCAAAGGCTTGCCGTGGCCGATCCTGACTATGGGGTGGTTCTCTGGGACACCGCGACCTGGCAGCCCGTTCGGGATTTCATCGGGCACCGTTGGATGGTGACCGATCTCTCCTTCTCCAGCGATGGGAAACGTCTCGCTTCCGCCGGAAGAGACAGCCAATGCCTCCTCTGGGATGTGGAGTCCGGCCGTGAAGTGGCCCGTTTCCAGGGAAACACCGCCGACCTTGCCCCAGATGGCTCCGCGCTCGCCGCGGGAGGCGCCTTCCGGTTCCGCGGTCAGACCGCCCCTGCGAAGTCCTCCATTAGGATCTATCGCGCGCCGAGTCTCGAGGAGATCGGTCGTCAGCGAAGTGCGAAGTGATAGGCACGGCAGGCCATGGATTGCCTGCAGAGTCGTGGATCGCTCCGTCGATCCAACGCGTTTGGTGAAAATGTTGGATCAGGGACTGATCCACGACAATCACTCCACTTCTTTGGGGAACATCGGATAGACCAGCGAGGCTTCGGCCATCGTGCTCGATGACTCGGGATCGACGTAAAACCGCATGGCTCCATCCTTCGCACACGTCCAGACCTCTTTGGCGCCGGCTTCGAAATAGAGCCGCTTCTTCTCTTCAATCTCACTCCTCGAATTGGATGGCGAGAGCACTTCCACACAGATTTCCGGACACTCGACAAAACACACCTCGGACTTCGTCTGTTCCCAGATTCTCTTGGAACACCAGGCAATATCGGCGGCTTTCACGCCCTGGCTCGTCGAAATAGGACACTCGGTAAGGACTTTGCCATCCTGATTGAGTTCTCGTAGGATTCCTGCGATTTCACTCTGGAAACCGCCGTGGGCGGGCGCGGGAGGAGGTGACATAATCATTTGGCCGTGCGCATCCGTCTCCACGCGGTAGTCAAGTGCAGCGACGGCCGGATCCGCCAACAAGCGCTTCCAAACGGCGATATTAAAAGCCGTCTGATCCAGCCTGACGCAATCCCGATCTGCCGATGCAAGAACAGTGCTCACAAGTCAAAAGTAACCCCCCGAGATGCCCACTCAAGTGGAAAACTGCCAGCAGGAGCTCTCACACATTATCGCAGCCCTCAGAGGCAGATTGGAACGAAATTAACGGAGATCGGGAAAAAGTTTCACGGGGTGATTCAAATCAACCCGCCGTTTGCGCGATTCGGTCCGAGGCATCTGCGAATTGGATGCCTGTTCACACGAGAATTCCATTCCATGAAATCACAAATACCAATCCATTGCGCTCGTATCCACACCATGAGCAGCCTGTCATTGCTGCGACGAGGTATCGCCATTGCCGTCTGTCTCTGCGCATGGCTTCCTCTAGCCCATGCGCAAACGAGCTACACGCTCGACATCACGCAGCCGGAACACGGCACCATCTCAGTGACTCCCGAAATGGAAACCTACCCCCGCGGCACGGAAGTCACCCTGACGGCCGCCGCAAACGAAGGCTATCGGTTTGTCGATTTGATCATCGTGCGCACAGGGAGTGGAAATGAGAACAAACGGGGTCGAGCCTACGAGGAGAATCCGCGCACCTTTACGCTGAATCAAAACACTGAGGTACGAGCGACCATCGTCCCTGCGATCACACCGAACGTTCTATACGACAACTTGGCGGTTCGGGGTGATGATCCGACTGGCTCGGGAGCCGCCCTCAAGTCAACATTCGACCGGAATCCTGTTCACGCCAGTTACTCTACTAGCTTCGCTCAAAAATTCGTCGCAGGCAGCCTAGGCAACGTTACCTCTGCCGAGATTGGGATCAACCGTATCGGGATGCCTGGAGGCCGGCTCGTTGCGACCATACGAGAGGTGGATACGAATGGTGAGCCAGGCGAAGTCGTGGGCCAATTTGCCAGTTTTCTGGGCAACGCTGTGCCAGAGTTTGACTCCTGGTGTTCCCTGCCTCTCAAGCTCCAACCTTTTCGTTTGGAAGGCCATGTGGACGCTCTTGAACCAGCGAAGGAGTACTTTTTCCACGTGACGGAAGATCCCAATGATTTGCCCCAGGCATCCCCTCCTGGATCAGGCTGTGGTTACAATGGCCTAGTGATAGACACTGTGTCTGAAGGGGCAGATGGCCAAATTGGCGAAGGCTCTCGCACGGTCTTCGATTGGCCTTGGGATCCTTTCGAACCTAGTGAATGGGCGCCCTTTGATCCTAACGACTCCCTCACCATGCGAATACGCATCGAGGGAGGCGAGGCTCCACCAGCTCATTCCCTCACGCTAACCCAAAGTGATCACGGCACGGTCACTGCCAGCCCCGAAGGCCCCTATGCCGCACGCACGGAAGTCACCCTCACCGCCACGCCCAACGAAGGCTATCAATTCTCCAAATGGCTCATCGGTGAGGATGAGTTTTCTGATAATCCGGTTACTTTCACTATTGGAGAAGATACGACTGTCACACCAGAGTTTGTGGAGTCGAACCAAGTCATCCATTTCAGTAATCGGGATGATGACGGCGGGAGTGAAGGACGGTCACTTAAGGCCTGGGCTACGGCGAACAACGAACGTTGGTTGGCGCAGAAATTCACGGCGGTCACTGACAATGTATCCGAGGTATCGATCGCGCTCGCAAGAGCCGGTTTACCTGGTGGAAAGTTGGCGGTGAGTATTTGGACGTCGGATCCGAGCACAAGCCCCCGGAAACGCTGTTGGGTATGCTGGGAGAGTTGGAGATCGATGCCTTGCCACGAGTAGCCTCACTTAACAACAGTGATTTGCCTGCTTTCCTTGATTTCGCCAAAGTGGAAGGAGAGGTAACGGGATTAGTGCCTGGAACAGACTACTTTCTTCACATCGAGGCAAGTAGCGACACAGCAATCCGAAGCAATCAGTCTTGGATCTTTGGAATGGTGGGCACTCCGGAAGGAGCGAGCGATGCCTTGGTCGTAGTGAATGGAAACTGGGCAGCCTTGGCTCCCTTGATTGGAGCCTCCGATGGCTATCTTCATGCTGAAATCATTGGAACTGCAACTAATCCAGAAGTTCATACCCTCACTCTAACCCAGAACGACCACGGCACCGTCACTGCCAGCCCCGAAGGCCCCTACACTCCAGGCACAGAAGTCACCCTAACCGCCACACCAAACGAAGGCTACGAGTTTTCCAAATGGCTCATCGGTGAGGATGAATTCACGGACAATCCTCTCACCTTCACCATCGAAGCGGATACGATGGTGACGCCAGAATTCAGGTCTGTCGGCGCCATCCTTTACGACACCATCCCTGACCAACTCCCCAACTTTCGCGATGGTATCGACGCAGGCCCTCCTGGGATCGCAGAGCTCCAGCCTCTTTCCGCCCAACCCTTCTTAACAGGTGAACACGGGAGTATTGCGAGTGTCTCTGTTCCTATGCTCAACGACAATGGAGGAGGAAGCGTCGATATGGTGCTTGCCGAAAACGACAACGGAAGGCCCGGTCAAACCATCGCCACTTTGGGCACCATTGATCTCCAAACGCTTCCCGAATGGCGAGAGAATGATGCGATCGGGACGATCATCACCTTTAACACAGTGGTTACCGGCCTGCACCCAAACAGCCGCTACTTCATCGGCTTCGATCAGGCCAATCAGGTAGACCCTGAAGGCAATCAGCAGAAGACTTTCTACAATCTCTATCAGAAGGATCCCGAGGGCACCAATGGATCAAGTGTGGTGTTAGTAGGGCCGTTCGGCGAGTGGAAACCTCTCTCAGAATTCAGGCCAGACGCCAACTACATGATGATGCGCGTCGTCGAGGGGCCTGCTCCCCCAACCGATCCCTTCATCATCGCCTCCTCTGACGAGGGAGACGTCACTGCCGATCCCAACTTGGACGAGTATCCAATCGGTTCAGAGGTCACGGTCACAGCAACACCACGAGGCGGTTTCGAATTCGTGAAATGGCTTTACGGTGACGAGGAATTCACCACCAATCCTGCCACCATCACCGTGACGAGCGGCGCGAAACTAACACCTGTCTTTGCGCCCGTGGAACCTGAGCCAGAGCCCAAGCCCATTGTCATCGATATCCTCCCCGCCATGGCCATTCGCTGGAACTCTCAATCCGGCCGGACCTATGAAGTGCAATCGAGTTCCGATCTTCAGAACTGGACGAGCGAAGCAACGAATGTGGAAGGTACCGACGACATCCTAACGCATTTCTTTATTCGCGATGCCCGGGAAATGTACTATCGCGTGCTCGAAAACCGTTAGGTTAGGCGCCTCACGTTAGGGGTTTTCGTGAGGAAGGTGCTGCTTCATTGTTAAGAGCAAGCCCCAAGGAGAGGCGCTTTTCAAGCGCCTCCATGCCCTATCGTCCTGGCTGTTCATCACGCCGAACTAACCAATGCCTACAGATAGCCCGAGAGTCGTTGCGGCTTGGCACAACTCGCGATCAAAGCAGATCAGCTTCAGTTCCGGGATCACTCCTGCTGCACGATCAAAGACGAAGAGGTGCCCCGCATCCGCTGCCCGCAAACGCAGTGGACGATTGAATGAACAGAGCTGAGCCCAGTTCTCGAACTCCAGATCCAGCCAATTGAAAGTGCTGCTCATCTGCCGCCACTGCCTCCACGTTTCGGAATCGCCCCCACGCCGCCCCAGTGCAGCCTCTGCTTCGACCATCATCCAGCGCCAAGCCCAAACCCGCCTAGCCATTCCCCATGCCTCTAGCGCCTCCTCTGAATGCGGCTCTTCAACCATCAGCGGCACCACGGCCGAGGTATCAAAGAATAGTTCCATCGTTACCAATCTCTCTCAGCTCGCATCGCCTCCACCGTGGAGAGATCGGTGTTGTCGTCTCCCGCTCGGCGCGGTGAGAGTTTCGGGAGAGGTACGGAGCGCACATCCGGAACTCCCAGAACCAATCCCGCCGCCGCGAAACGTCTTTTGAGAACGTTCAATTCCTCCAAGTCTTCGGGAGTCAATGGCTCTTGTTCGATACCACAAAGATAAGCGACCGGCTCCTCTCGCAGCAAGATCTGCACTTTCTCGCCTGATTCCCGAACATAGCGAAGGTAATGGGGCAGTTTCGCCTTCAGCTGGGAAGATTTCACCTTCATTTGACCAAGTTGACCAGTAAACTTGGTCATTCAATCCTTTTCTCAACAATCTGAGCTTCAATTCCGGACGCCTGGATGGATATGCGACAGTGCTGCGCGAGCATCAATGATCCGCCGCCACGCGAAAGGCGATAGTTTCGGCGGCTTCACTTTCCGTTAGTGGCCGGGGAAGAACGGCAGGGTGCCGTGACTCTAGGTCTCGGAGGCCAGGAAGAAATAGATCAGATTCGAGATACCGCACCATCAGGACACATCCTTCAAGTTTCATTGGTCTGTTAGGCTTATCACTTCTCGTCATCCCCGATCAGACTTGGCGAATACAAGGCCGGTGAGGTATCACGAGAGCATGCGAATCCTACGAGTGCTTCTTTACGCTTACATAACTCTTGTATCGATTGCCGATTGCCAAGACGTTCCGCGAGCCTTGCCAGATGGCGAATTGCCGGATGACGCGCGTTTGCAACCTTTGCGAACGCTCAATGATTACTTTCCTTTCAAGAAAGTTGAGTCACGCGAAGCGTGGGCGGATCGAGCAGCAGCCTTGCGGCGGCAGGTCTTGGTGGCGACGGGGCTTTGGCCTTTGCCTAACAAGACTCCTTTGAACGCCGTCATCCACGGTCGAGTGGAGCGGGACGATTACACGGTGGAGCGCGTCTATTTCGAATCGTTTCCCGGCCACTATGTGAGTGGCAGTCTTTACCGACCCAAGGAAATCGCGCGTGGCCAACGCGTGCCGGGTATTCTCTCGCCGCACGGGCATTGGAGCAATGGGCGCTTTCACGATCATGGCGACGCGCAGCTCAAGAAAGAGCTGGCCTCCGGTGCGGAAGCTTTCGACTCCGGCAGGCATCCCTTGCAAGCTCGGTGTGCGCATCTGGCTAGGCTTGGATGCGTCGTCTTTCATTACGACATGATCGGGTATGCGGATAGCCAACAGCTTAAACATCGCGAGAGTCATTTGCTCAACGGCGCGGGACTGTATGGGATGGCTGCGGAGTTGCGCCAGCAGAATGCGATGGGTATTCAAACTTACAACTCCATTCGTGCCCTCGACTTTATCGAATCCCTTCCTGACGTAGACACCGAACGCCTTGGCGTTACCGGGGCGAGCGGTGGCGGCACCCAGACCTTCATTCTCGGCGCTGTGGATGACAGGCCCCAAGTTTTGTTTCCCGCAGTAATGGTCTCCACCGCGATGCAGGGCGGGTGTCAGTGTGAGAACGCCAACTATCTTCGCGTCGGCGCCGGCAATATCGATATCGCGGCGCTGGCGGCGCCACGTCCTTTGGGCATGACAGGGGCCGATGATTGGACGATCGAGATCGCAACCAAAGGCGGTCCGGATCTCAAGCAACTTTACACGATGTTAGGAGCTTCTCAGAACGTAACAGTGGCACCCTTTCTGCAATACGGGCACAACTACAACGCGGTGTCGCGCCAAGCCATGGCCCATTTCTTTAACGATCATTTTCAGTTAGGCCATGAGGAACCGATCTCCGAAAGAGATTTCGAACCGCTTTCTCGCGAAGAACTCACGGTTTGGACCGACGCCCATCCTGCACCTAAGAGCCGCGGAGCCAATCATGAGCGGGTTTTGTTAGATTGGTGGGGTGCCGATAGCGATTTGCAAATCAGCCTTTTGGAAGCACGGCTGGCGGACTCGGCTTCCGCTCTTGAAACATACGACAACGTCGTCGGAGGTGGCTGGGCTTCCATCATTGGGCGATCGTTGGATGAAGTGGGACCGATTGACTATGCGTTAGTTGCGAAGGAAGAAAGAAGTACCCATCTCATCATGTCCGGTTTGCTAACGGCAACGGCGCACCATGAACAAGTTCCGGCGCTGTTTCTCTTTCCTGGCAAGGATTCTTGGAATGGCCAGGTCGTTTTGAGTGTGCATTCATTAGGAAAGGCCATCGCGCTCTTTGAGAATGGCCAACCGAGGCCGGAAATAGAGTCGTTGATCGGTAAAGGATTCGCCGTGATGGCGATCGATGTCTTCGGCACTGGCGAATTTACCAGAACGGATCAACCTCTCACCACGGCGCCCCTCAATGGCGATGATGGGAACCAACGTTGGCGTCAATACGCCGGTTACACCTACGGGTACAATCGCCCTGTCTTTTGCAAACGCGTTCATGACGTGTTGACCGCGATTGCCTATGTGACCACGACGCCACAGTGGGATGTGCGCGGTCTTCATTTGTTGGGTGCTGATAATGGCGGCGCGCTCATCGCTTTGGCGGCGGCGACTCAGGCGCCCGACGCAATTGATCGGATCGCGATAGATATCTCTGAGACCCTGCGATTTGAGATGACGACCGCATTAGACAATCCCTGGTTCGTGCCGGGCTCGGTTAAGTATCGTGACATCGACGGTTTGGTAGCACTGTGCGCGCCCACGCCCGTGCTTTTGTCAGACAACGGATCGGTGAAACGCGAACGCGTCGAGCCAAGATTCCGCGCATTTGATGCGGCGGATCGATTGGTGTTTCCGTCGCAGATCGACAGTGATACCTTGTGTGCCTGGTTCACGGATCAGGAGTAGTATCGTGAAATCGCCATTTCGTATTTTCACCTCAACGATTCTGCTCTTGCCCATTAGCATTGTCGCTCAAGGGCAAGAACCTGATGTCGAATCTGAGCGATTGCCTCGCATTCCTCCCAAATCACCACAAGAAGCTCTTGCCGCTTTCGAGATCAAAGAAGGATTTAAAATAGAGTTAGTTGCGAGTGAACCGCTTACGACCGATCCCGTGGCGATTTCCTTTGATGCTCATGGGCGAATGTTCACCTGCGAGATGCGAGGGTATTCAGAAAGGCGCGAAGCGAAACTTGGTCGCGTACGCATGCTCACCGATGACAATGGTGATGGTATTTACGATAGCGCAACAACTTACACTGAAGGCTTGAAGTGGCCCACAGCGATCATTTGCTGGAATGGCGGTGTGTTTGTGGGGGCCTCACCGGATATCTGGTGGTTCAAGGACACCAATAACGACGGCGTTGCCGATGAAAAACGCCTTGTTTTCACGGGATTTGCCGAGGGCCTTCCGCGGCTCAATGTGCAAGGACTTCTCAATAGTTTCGTCTGGGGACCTGACTGGCGGATTCATGGCAGTTCTTCCCTCAGCGGCGGACATGTTAGACGCCCTGATGATCCCGAGGCCGAAGCGGTGAATCTTCGCGGGCATAACTTCTCCTTTGATCCTGTGAAGTTCGATCTGCGCATGGAAGCCGGCGCCGCGCAGTATGGCATGGCGTTCGACGATGATGGGCAACGCTTTGTTTGCAGCAACAGCTCTCACATTGAAGCGGTCATTTATTCGTGGCCTTGGTTGGATCTTGATCTGCCCCATCCCCGCGTGCCGATAGCCGTGGATGGTGGTGCAGCGGAAGTCTATCGAACGAGCGCGGTGGAGCCTTGGCGCATCGTTAGAACGGAATGGCGTGTGCAAGGGTTGGTCGGCGGTCCCATTGAAGGCGGCGGACGGGATTCCGGTTATTTCACATCCGCGAGTGGATTAGGGATCTACCGAGGTGATGCCTTCCCTGACGGTTATCGCGGCAATGAGTTTGTCGGCGATGTGGGGAGCAATCTGGTTCACCGCAAGATCATCACGCGTGCCAATGATCGCGTAGCGTTTCGCGCGGAACGGCCACGCGACGAACAAACCGTCGAATTCCTAACGTCCACCGACAACTGGTTTCGCCCTGTCATGTGCACCAACGGGCCAGGTGGCGCACTCTACATCGTCGATATGTACCGGGAAACCATCGAACACCCCTGGTCTATCCCTGAGAACATCAAGAAACACCTCGATCTCAATAACGGCTTTGATAAAGGACGCATCTGGCGCGTGGTACCCGATGGATTTCGGTATCCAGAAAACGTGTCCTTGGCCATGGCTTCACCCGCCCAACTCGTACAGGCGTTAGAAAGCCTCAATGCGTGGCGCCGAGAAACGGCTTCGCAACGGTTGCTAGCCTCAGGCCAAACGGAGGGGCTTCGTTCTGACAATATAGCCGGACTCTACGGCCTCTATTCTCTGGGCCGGCTCAACGAGCCCTTGTTAGAGTTGGCCATTGCTCAATCGGACACCAAGGTAAGGCGGCACGCGGTGAGGCTCGCCAGTCAGATTTCCGTGGACCCTACGCTCATCGACAAGCTCGTCCGTGATCCGGATCCCTGGGTGCGATTCGAGGCAGCCCTTCTTTTCACGCGGACCGATCTCTATCCCAAAGACCAGTTGTCCATTGAGACTCTCGTAAAATTGGCACAATCTTCTCCAGAAGATCCCTGGATGCACCAGGCCGTTACAGAAGCCGGGTCCAAACGTTTGGAAGTCGCGGGCCTGTTCCAGCGCCTCTGGCAAGCGAACCAACACTCCCCCATCTTGGCCACGCTCGCCACGAAAGCGCGCTCCGGAGATTGGCCGGCGATTGCCAGTTGTCTAACAAACGCGCAATTACTTGATTCAGCGGTCCGGATTCTCGAACGGCTTCCCTTCGAGATCAACCCCAAGTCTATAGATTCATTGTTAGAAAGAGCCATGCAAGAATCATCTAAAGCGTCATGG
Source organism: Verrucomicrobiales bacterium (assembly GCA_965224685.1). Classification (GTDB taxonomy): domain Bacteria; phylum Verrucomicrobiota; class Verrucomicrobiia; order Verrucomicrobiales; family DEV007; genus CBDDAB01. Next base: position 155,722 of record CBDDAB010000017.1, read on the forward strand.
TGGTTGCGAACCCTCGATCCGAGAACCCCGGCCGAATCCATCTGGAACCAACTCGCCGGAACGCCGGAATCTGTCCCGCTCCTCTTTCCTCGACTGATCAAGCGGGACCAATGGGAGCACGAAGCGATGCGGCATTGGGCCACGTTGCCGGCCGCAGCGCGCGATGCCGTTCTGACAAAACTTTCTCCTGATATTCTGCTAGAATTCATTGATTCTGGCACGATTCAAGCTAATGAAGTCGGCATTCCGTTAAGGGCGCGACTTCGAAATCATTCGAGCAACAAGATCCGTCAGCAAGCACGACGGTTGCTGGGAGAACCAGAGTCTCGCTCACGTCAAAAGGCGGCCACGAAGTACCGATCGGCGCTTCGATTACCAGGCCAAAGCCAACAGGGTAGAGTGATCTATGAGCAACGCTGTGTCACGTGTCATGAGTTGCCCGGGTCTAAGGAAATGAATGCAGGCCCCAACCTCAGTTCTTTTGTCAACAAAGGAAAGGCGGCTTTGTTAGAACACATTCTCTCACCTAACTTGGAAGTCTCGCCGCAGTATTCCATGTGGCAAGTCACCATGAACGATGGAACCTCGCACGCGGGGCTACTCGCTCAAGAGACCGCCACCAAAGTCGTGTTGCGTCAAGCGGGTCGCCTGGTGCAGACATTGAACCGCGCTGAATTGAAGTCGATGACGAACTTGAATCAATCGCTGATGCCACCCGGTTTGGAAGAAGGTCTCTCTTTGCAGCAAATGGCTGATTTGCTAGCCTATATTCTCGAACCAAGATAGCCACTGAGCTGTCCCGCGCTTCCGCACGCTATCGTTCCTCCCTCCGGGCAATCTATGAACCGAAGAAGTCGGCGCCCACGTTGTTTGCTTCAAGGAGAGCACGGACTTTCTTGAGGCTGCGGCACACGCGCGTCCCCACCGTAGCCGGGTGCATATCGTGCCTCTCGGCAAGACTATCGCGGCTCTCGCCGTAGAGGCAGCGCCCGGTGACGAGCTCGCGATCTCGTTGATCGAGTTTTTCCATGGCGGTCTCCCACAAGTTCCAGAAGTCTTTCTTGAGAGTCTCTTCAAGGAGCATGTCCCGGGCCTCCAAGGCGCGAGCACGCGCCGATTCCCTTTCACGCCAGGCTTTCTGGGATTCGGCTTGGGTCTGCAACTTGCGCATGAAATCCGTTAGGCGCCAGCGTGCCCGTTGAAGGACCGTGTTACGGAGTTTCACGGGTTCTTGGATCCCTTTCTCCAACTGAGCCACTTCTTCAACGGAGCGGTAGGTGATGTCCTCAGCCTCATCGGCATACGCAGCCGGAAGACGGCGGCGTATGTCCCGGATAACATATTGGACGCCTTCATTGAAAAAGTGTTTCCAAGCGGTCGAGGTCCTTTCTGAAGTATTCATGAGCGTGATCAATCGGTAGATGCGTTGTGATTCATCCCTACATGCCGCGTGAAGCGACCGATTATCACTTTGGGTGAATTTTCTTGGCGGAAGCTGAATTAGTACTGCGCACGAAGGCCGAAGTGGACTTCACTCCCGCTGCGATTCACGCCCCATCCATAATCCACGAAGCCACTCAAGTGATCGGCCACTTGAAACCGCAGACCAAGTCCGGCGGACACTAACCTATTTCTGTCGTGGACGCCTCGCAATCCCGTCACCCCGGCGTCGGTGAAGGCGATCCCTTGAAAGCTGCATTGTCTCACGCTCAGTTCAGGACTGCGAACCTCCACACTCCCCCATGCGCCCCAGTCTCCGAGGAAAGTATGTTCGTCAAATCCACGAACACTATTCGCGCCTCCAAGCGAAACTTGCTCCGTTGGCAATAACCGTTCGCTAGACCACTGCGCACCGCCTTTAGCAACCATGGTGAGATCCCATGGCAGACGCTGCACACGCTCTAACGACAACCTAACGTAGTGATAATTGGAATCAGCGTCGGGATGACTTCCTCCAAAGGCCTCGTCGCTATTGGATCCTGTCAAATTGCCTGGGCTAATCGTCCAAACCGCGCTCCCACGCGTAGCGCCCCAACGATCGCGTAACATAGCCTCGTAACCAATCCTCGCCTGAATGATCATGGTATCGCTAAACGTTAGTAGATTGCCGAAGGCGAGATCGTTGTCTGATTGCTTGTAATCCATTCCGATCACCATTTCGTGAGAAAATCCCTCAGTTCCTGGGAGCGGAATTCGATAATTCACTCCAACGCCCCAGCTGGTGCCTTCAATTCGGGAATTGAGGAATCGTTGACGCAACGCCGTCTCCACATAATAACCTTCCAATTCCACTAGATGCTTCCACGGCAACAAATGCACATAGCGCGACGAATAACCGTGCACCTTGGTCGAATCATGACCAAGAATGGTCATAAACGTCCATTGATCGCCACGATTCCACACATTATTCCACTGAAAACCGGCGCCGATGCGTTCTTGCCCTAACAAATCGACGCCATTATTGCCATAAGTGGCAAAGAGACGAAACGGCTTGCTGTCCTCGACCTTCAAATGCAGATCCGTTTCGCCATTCTCATATTCTGATACTTCTGCCGCGACCTCGAGATTGGGATGACGATTGAGCCAATCCAATTGCCGCGTGAGCACGCGTCCACTAACCGGTTGCCCAGGCTCTAGCGAGATCATGCGGCGAATGGCCAGGCTGCTAAAATGATTGCCCGGCTCGATGAGGATTTGGCTCCAATCGGATTCTTGGATATCCACCATCAAACTCCCGCTGGAGAGAGATTGATCGGGAATGGCAATATCGACCGGCCGCTCATAAAGCGTGTAATGATTGGCAATGGTTTGCGCGATCGCTTGCAGATTTTCTTGGGATGAGGACTGACCGACAAACCAATCGAGCTTTTTTTGAAGCAGGTCCGGGTTGGGAGGTGCGAGTTCATCGCCTCGCAGAGTGATTTCGCGTATAGCCGATGATTGTTTTCCCTCTACGACGAAAGCGAAAGCTGCCACAATCACGCAACCGCTAGCGATCAACCAAAGCCGTGCTGACATCAGGGCGCCGTTTCTTCTAATGTTAACAACACCAGACAGGCTTTGCGAACATCCACTATTTTGTCGTAAACGGCTCCAGGCTCGATCGCGGCGCCTTCCTCCAAGGGCGCGTAGGAATCTTGGACCTGACGCGAAGTCACACTGGGAACCAATCCGCGAATGGTCTGGCTGGCCTCATCAATGATGATATGCACACTATCAAAATGGCTATCAAGAATATTGAGCAACTCATCCTCACTTGCCACCGTGCGGACATCGTCTGGATCAAGCCGATTCTCGCTCAAGGATTGTGCTAGCGTTCCGCCGCCCTCGAAAGTGTAGATGATGCTGCGCTCGGTAGACGTATTCGGCAGTCCGTGACCACGAAACTCGGCCCAGCTCGATTCCATTGGACGGGGTCTTTGAAAAAGTCCGCTGAAGAATAGGCTCACCATCAAAATCGCGGCCGCTGCCATGCCACTGACGAAGGCGGGCCCCGAACGCTGCCACCATGAGGACGGGCCGTAATGGATGTTAGAATTTTCTGGTTCTTGAGAGAACTTTTCTTCAAACGCCGATCGAACGCCAGCCGGCACGGCAGGGATGGTCATGGCGTCTGTGCTAGCCGCTAAGCCACTCTCCTCTTCCGCCGCCGTCGCCAAAGCTTGCGCCATTGGTGAAAGGCCCGCTTTGAGCTCTTCGCGCTCTTGCCGGGCTTGGTTGTTGGGTGCGTTCCGGGTCATCGGTCTACTCTCACATTACTGGGGAGGCCCTATTTCTTTCAAACAAACCGCAAGTTTTTCCAAACTCGCCGCCAATCGGCCCTTAAGATGCCGACGGCGACTGATGAGCGCGAGATCGGTATCGATGCCCAGCGACTCAAGGAGGGGCTCACTCTCGATTAGTTCCGTGTCCGTCTCCCCCGCCATGAATTTCCGGTTCACAAGGTCCCACTCCGCCTCGTTCAGGGCCTCCTCACACTCGAAACGAAGCTCGGCGAAGCTCCGCCCCGGTTCTAGACAAGGTTCTTCGGAAATCGCGTCCAAATCTTCTGTGGGGCGCCTTCTTTCCGCATGTTTCTTGGCGGCGAGATGCACGATGCGGGAGAAAAAGGGAAACACTTCTTCAAAGACGCGTACTTGATCCAAGGGCGATCGCCCATCCGATTGCCGGCCTTTGTAAAGATCAGTTAGGCTTTTTGAGTAGATCTCTTCTTTGTCTTCCTGAGACAGTTCTTTGAAAGACTTGAGCACGCTATATCCGCAAGGCCGTAAAACGTCATCCAAAGCGTTCCATTCTTCAGGATCCATTGATTCTGGAGGTGGACGCAATTTCCGTAAATCCAAATTGCGTTCATGCGCTCCGTTCTTGCGGTACCGTTCCCGATCGTCCGACGACTCACGTGCGTGTGCGATGTGATCCAACGAAAGTTCGCGAGCCCAAGTCGAAATGGCAGCCAAGAACTCTGAATCCGAGGGCAAGTTATCAAATCGATCGAGGAATCTCTCGAAATGAACGTTGAGCAGTTTCTCCGCCTCCGTCCCTGGCAAAGCCACCGTTCCCGGCGGACTCGGACGGGTGGCGACTCGATAGGCCAATGCCCAGGCTTTGGTTAGGAGATCTTCCTTACCCTGACTCATGCTCAAGCTTCATTACGTTCAACCCATCCCAGGCTGTCACGAACAAATTCGGCTGGAAGGCAAATTGATCCGCGCTCCATACGAGTTTGTAGAGGAAGTCGTAAGACTTCTCCGCCTTTGACTCGCTACGCCCGGAACTTTCACAAGTTCCACTACGAGCTTGCCCATCACTTTGGTTTTCACCCAACAACGTCGCAAGAATTCCCAGCCGAATGGCTACGATCTTTGTAACAGTTCTCGCAGGTAGCTGTATTCCTCGTCGATCTCCGTCTCTAACGCCACGCAATGCGCCACTTCCGAGCGCAATTGTTCGCGAGCGCGCTCGCGCAATCGCGCGACAGCCATCTTGACGGCCGCTTCGCTCATTCCTAACTGGTTTCCCAACTCAGAATAAGTCGTCGACCGATCCCCCCATAACAAAAGCCTCAATTTACGAAAGAGATCGCCTTTTCCACGGGTTTCGTATTCTTCCTCTAACCGAACCATCGCTTCTTCCAAAGTGGCCAAGGCCCAACTCTTATCGTAGATGCTCTCCGGTGTGTCGAGATCGGCCAAGCTCGTGAGATAAAGGGATTCACCCGAATCACTTTCCATCGGCAAGGTCATGACGCCACCGCCTCGCTTCATTGCGGTGGCTTTGCGCCACTCGTTCGTGAGGAAGTTTTTCATCGAGCCAAGGAGAAAGGAGCGAAACTTGCCTCGAGCAGGATCGGCTTTGCGCACCACTTCATTCTCCAAGAGATGGCGAAAGAACTCCTGCGTGAGGTCCTTGGCGTCATCCTCACTGTTTCCCCGTTGCCTAGCATAACAGTAAACCGGCCGCCAATAGATCTCGCAAAGCCGGGTCATGGCTTCTTCATGGTCTTCATTCTGAAGATCACCGGCATTCAGCACCATGGTCCATCGAGTCGTGTGAAACCAAGATTGAGCGTGATCAGACACACACGCAGCGTGCGGCGTGATGGCGTTGGTAGTCAACACGTTGATTACTTCTGAAGGGATCTGGTGTTCAGGGCCGCCACATCACCACCCGAGCGGACTCTTTTAGCCACGTTCCCCGGTTGGCCCAGCCAGCCAAGGTATCGCCCTGAGGGCCGCAGAACTGCAATTTGAAGAGGCTACTACCATCAAAAACCATCGGAGCAAGAGCACCGGCTTGCCGATGGTGAATCAAGTCCCAAATGGTTACCGACAAATTCGATCCGCCGACGGCTAACCGGGGCTCGCGAGGGTGAATGGCCACACTGTAAAACTCCTCGCCACTACTCGTGATCTCACCCGATTTCTTCCATGTTTGCGTGTCCCATAACAGAACACGACGCTCGCTAACGGAGACCATGGTTTGGCCGTCTGCTGAAAAGCTGATTTGACTAACGTAACTATAATGTCTTTCATTGGGCCTGGCCACGATTTCTCCTGAGCGCACATCGATCACCAATAGATTCCCATCATGGCCTCCCCATACATGCCACCTTCCACTGTGATCAAAAGCTCCGGTGGAGATGCCGAGGCCAAGCTCCAAGGGAATGGAAGAAACGCATTCTCCGGATCGAAGATCGAACCGATGCAGCGTGATGGGCCCTTTGGGCAGATCCCATGGCAATTGTCCTGCCGCGTTGGCGAAACAGACGATCTCATTCGTTTCTTCAAGATAACTCATGAACCGGTAGTCGAATTCCGGTCCGATCCTCAAATGCATTGGCTCTGCAAACGCAGAAAGAGAATGCAATCGATCTCCACGAACGCCGTCCCAGATCTCGATTTGCCGTTCGCCCGTGTCATCTAGCAAGACCGCCAAACGGCCCGACTTGTCGAGTGGTAGGACATCCACAACCCATTTTTCGAAATCCAGTTCATGAATGATCTCTGAAGTCGCCAACTCGCGCCGACAAACCCGCGTACGCTCTTCGACCGTATAGTAGTGGTGTGTGAGGCTGGCGAAGAAACGTTCTTTGCATCGTTTCGGATGTTGTGGGAAGGGGTTCGTTTCTTGGCTAGTCCAAACTTTCACTTCGCCATCTAGAGCTCCCGTAATGATAGCGCCGGAATCGGCAACGATTTGCATAATGGTCGATCGATGTCCTGACAAAGCATCGAGTGATTGCCACGCCTCCACTTCATGGACCCGTAGGGTCTGGTCCGTCCCGCCGGTGTAGAGGCGTTCGCCACCGGATGAGAAAGCCACGGCCTCAATCTGGTGACCGGAAGGGTGACGCAAGGCGGATTCACTTACGAGTCGTCTAGCAATGGCATCGATGAGAAACACTTCGCTTCCCACCACAGCAGCGAGATGTCGCGTGTTTGGTGAAAACGATAGCCTAAACGTCTTGGGTTCAGGCTGTGTATGGTTAATTTCGATCCGTTCCCATTGGCTAGGCCATTCTCCATTTGCGGATACCTCCATGATCATCACGGCCGATTCAAATGGGCTGCTCTCCGGGGCGAAGGCAGCGATCATCCGGGCATCATCGCTTACGGCCGTGCTGCTTGACATACGCATTGGCGCTTTTGTTAAAGAAACAACGGGTGCATCAGGTGTTCCAAGATCGGCCAATTGCAGATTGCGTTCAGGACTCGTGTAGAGCAGTCGCCTTCCATCTGGGAACAGCGCCGCCATGCGCCCTTGATACTGATTATCCATGGTCACGGGAATGGTGTGCGTTTCGTGCAAATCCGACTGGCGGAAGATCCGCATGCGTTTGCTTTTGTCGTCGAGCACCGCAAAGGCCGGTGCCTTGGCGGCCGTGAACAGCGTGTCCAGTGATGTGGTGGGCCGGAAGCTCCTCTCAAGTTCCCATTGGCCGCCCCCCCACAAGGTTACCAATCCGTCTAAACTGCCGGCGATGAGACGCCTATCATTGAGGAAACCCAATCCGGTGATCTTGGTCTCATGGCGGTCAAGTGTCTTGTCCGATTGATCAGAAACGAGTTGATCGATGACACGGATCTCCCAAGGCGCGGGTCTGTTAGCATAATGAGTTCGTGGTCTAGCAAAGCGCTCACGCGCCCGTCCCATATCGTGATCCTTCAAAGCCTGCCCCACGGTTAACATATCTTGGGCAACGAGGTGTCTTTCCGCTAGAATTCTCTGAGCCTTCTCCCGCTGTGCCATCCAGCCAACTCCCGCCATACCTAGCGAGAGCGCGGCCAGACTAAGCCCGGCCATTCCCGCCAGGGCTGGATTCCTTCGGCCCCAGCGCCACAACCGTCCAGCGGCGCCAACCGGCCGTGCCCTAACAGGTTCTCCCTTTCGCCAACGCTGTAAATCTTCTGCCACGGCACGGGCGGTCGCATAACGTTGGCCGGGCGATTTCTCCAGGCACTTGAGACAGATCGTCTCCAAATCGCGATCCAAATCGGGCCTCCATTTACGCGGCAGCACCAATGTTTCGTTTGCCATGCGCTGGAGCGTCTCTACGGGTGTGGTACCTGTGTAAGGGGGGCGGCCCGTGAGGAGTTCATACATGACCGCACCAAGTCCATAAACGTCTGTGGCCACGGTGATTTTAGCCACACTTCCTTCAAGCTGCTCGGGAGCCATGTAAGCAGGGCTGCCCATCAATGCGTGAGTTTGTGTGAGGGTGGAATCCTCACCGACGACTTTAACCAGGCCAAAGTCCAGGAGATGGGGCTCGCCGTCCCGGTCGATCAAGATATTGCTAGTTTTGATGTCGCGATGAAGCACACCGCGTTCGTGCGCGTACTGCAAGGCATCCGCGATCTTGGCCATGATCGTTGCCAATGTTCGGAGATTACTGACATTCGCGAGGGGAACACCATCGATCAGCTTCATGCTGTAATAAAATTGCCCACCAACATCACCACTGTCGTGGACAGGAACGATGTTCGGATGGTCGAGACGGGCCACCGTCTCTGCTTCCAAGCGAAAACGCTGAATCATTTCCGCTGAAGTGAGCCGTCCGTCACGAATCATTTTCAAGGCCACTTCCCGTTTGAGCTGCCGATGCCGCGCACGATAGATCACGCCCATGCCGCCTTGGGCGATTTTCTCGAGAAGCACGTAATCCTCACCAAAGTCACCGAGCACGCCGCTCGCCTCAATGTCAGGGTTCTCCCAAAGTGATCGGCCCAAGGCGTCCATGCAACGCGAACAGATCCCTGTTGGGGAAGACCATGCCGGCTCACCGCACTTTTCACAATTAGACATCGCCTCTGTTCTAGTCGTTGAATGGTGAAAGGTAACGCCATTCACCATAAAAGTTTGTTACCTTTACCAAATGGCCGGTTAGCAGGGCGGCGATATGAAAACCACTCGACTCTTCTCCCTGGCATTTCTGCTCACGACCTTGCCATTTCTCTGTCTCGCCACCACGGAGCCTATCTATGATGACTTCGATGATCGGAACGACGATGCTTGGACACGCAATGACACGCTTGGTGATGCGGGGCTCGCCCCACCCGCAGACTACACTTTCCCCAATGGAGCTTACCGAATCTCCGGTCCAGGAGCCGGCATTCAATGGGCGCGACCCATGGCATTTCTAACCGATGTGAAGTTTGCCGACTTCCATCTTGAGGTGGATGTGGTCGACTACAGCAATGCTAGTCAAAACATCGGGGTGGGCGCGCGCCTGTCTCAGCCAGGTTTCGGTGGCAACCTGGGCTATCTTCTTAACTATCATCCAGTCAACCAATCGCTACAGATCTGGTTAGTCACCGCCGATCATCCAAGCGGCATCCGGCCGCTGAGGACGGCCTCGGTCGATCTAGGCGAAACAAAGGGGTTTCGCCTCACCTTCACCGGCAAAGGCGAAAACTTAAAAGGCGAGATCTTTACGCTCACTGAACCCAACAAAGCGTTGGCCACCTTAGAAACCACGGACGGCACGCACAGAATGGGATTCGCGGGGCTCGCTACCATCGCTACCGGTAGCGGCATTCGCACAGACGCCACGTTTGACAACTTCGAGGCCTATGATCCAGCGCATCCACCGACCAAGACATCCTCAACACCGTTGCAGATCCGTGAATCGGCTTTTGAGACTGACCACATCGCCTTCACCGTCGACGGTGCCGAAGAGAACCAAGATCTGGTTGTGTTGATGTCGCAAGATCTCGATATCTGGAGTCCGGTCACCATCACGCGAACGGAAAACATTCTCTCATTTCAACTACCGAAGCCGTCCGCTGCCTATTTCCGCGTGGGGCGTTCGCTTGAAGGCACCAAGCTTGCACTCAATATCGAAGGCACAACCGTACCCAGCTCGGAAGACGAATGTCAGGAAATCCTTCAACACATTCCTGATGAACTAACGGAAGGCGCGGCAGCAAGACTTTATCTCAAAGACAATGGCCAAGGAGACTACTTTGGTGCCTACACTTCAGAGTTTGCACTCGATCTCTTCGTCGCCGAAGTGCCAGGCTTTCCAGAGCCTGTTCCCGTGGCAACCACCGGATGGATTATTCAAACGCAAGAAGATGGATCGAAAACATTCTGGAGTACGCAAACTGAATTCCAGCCGGATGCATCGGCCACGGTGCGGAGTGAAATCCTTTGGGGAACAGATCGATACGAAGGCGTGTCGGCAATCGTAGCCGGGGTTAGCGTACCCAAAGATCCGGAGAATCCCACCGAATCACCTTATCGATACAATGATCACGGTTGGATTCGTTTTTAGACAAAGTTGATAATCGCTAGTCCTCATCTGGCATGTCGTGCTAAAAACCGTCGTGATGTTCCTTCGATTTCTTATTGCGAGCCTGATTGCCACCACGTTTCTCCAGGGTCAAAATGCCGACCTCAGCGAAGTTTGTAGCCGCGTGGCGCGGGAGGCAGCACATTTCACGTGCCAAACGAATCAGGCCGGTAATCACACAACCATTGAGGTGACGAGGAGCGGCATCATCAATTGGGACGACTTTCGGGTGCCGGAGAATCATACGCTGGAGTTCGTCTTCAAAGACTCGTCGCAATGGGTGGTGAATCAGGTGACCACTTCCGCGCGAACGTTCGTCCTCGGCGATGTCATCGCCAACGGCAAGTTTGCCTTGGTCAATCCGCAGTCGCCCATCGAGGTGCGCTCCACGATACGCGCCAATGAAGCCTTCCTCTCGACGGCGAATGTGGCTCCTGAGAACATCTTCGCTAAGGTGCCAGCGTTGCAGTTCACACGAAACGGCAATGCGCGTAGCAAGGTGGTCATTGAAGATAGCGGCGCCATCATTTCCGATACCGGAGATGTTACGATCATTGCTAGTGGCACTTTGGGAAATGACGGTTCGCTTCAGGCCGCACGCTCGCTACGCCTCACCACATTTGGCGACAACACCTACACGCCAGGGAAACGCGATGGCTTTCAACGTGGCGAGGGGCGCGGCTTCAGCTTCGTTCACCGCGGAAAACTTCAGGCCGGAACCCGCCATCGAAACGGCATCATCGAGATCGACGTCTTTGCCATGACTTTGAATGGTTCGGTCGTCACCCCTCGCAAAGGCACCATTCTCGTTCAGGCAGATTCCATTCGCAATGAACCGGGCGCCATTTATCGAGGACCGCCTGTGAGCCGCGTGCTGATCCAGTCGCGGCGTATCCAAGGCGCTCTAGGATTGCAACAGGACGACGGCGCCAACCCCTCGCGGCTTCCTAGTCTAACCGTATTCTCACGCAATCGAAACACGACACGACAGATGCAGGCCATGAATCCGGCGCGCTCTATGAGTGCACGGCCCCTGGCAAGTGCTCAACAGCGAACGCGCGACAACCGCCGCAAAGTCCTGGCCCGTTCGACACGGCGGTTCTCGCAGGTCTACCGCCAATCGTCTCAACGCGGCGCGCCAAAGCCGAAGCGCCGGTAAACCATGTAGGGAGCGGCTGCCACCGCGTCGCCGCGTTCCGCGTAGGCCCGTTGGGTGTCCCAGATCGCTTGAGAAGCTGATCTCCCGATCACCAGGTCACCATAAAAATCGCGCATAAATGCCAGAGCTTCATCATCGCGAATTCGCCACATCGTTAGCAGAACGTTCTTGGCTCCAGCGAGAGCAAAGGCGCGACCAAAGCCGGAGATGCGTTCTCCTCCCACATCGATCCCTTCCGCCGAGCGGCATGTGGAAAGCGTTGCCAGATAGGTTTCGTTTAGAGGGAGGTTCATGGCTTCGGCAGGTGTGAAGAAGTGATCTTCGTGCCGTTGCAACGGTTTATCTCGCTCGATGGCTCTAACAGACGCTTCATACCCCTCTTCGATCAGGCAATAAGGATCCGGTATCGCACGACTCAAAGACTTGGGAACCGTGTAGCCATGGGTCGTCACGTGAAGGATTCCCGGCGAAACAGAAACCGCAGACAAGCGTTCGAGGCGTCTGACGCGATAGCCTTTTTTTTCTCCACGCTCTTTTAGGGTCAGCCATTCGGCCTCAGCGTTTCTCAAGTCACCAAGGCCGCTCAGAAGCTTTCGAATTGACGACGGTTTCTCATGCCTAACGAGTCCAAATCGTTGTGCAGCATAGACCGCCCATACACCCGATCGCGGCATGCGCAGTTCGGGCTCTAACAAGTCACGTGACGCCATAAGAAAGCTTCCCAATGAATAGATTTGGCAGAGCGACTTTCTCTGGGCATCCCGAAGAAAGGCGAAAGGCACATCGCGTAGAAAGCCGTCCGGGCATATCACCACATGATCGCTTTCGCTGGGAAACATAGTTTGAATCGGCTTCCACAACACGGCATGGAGATCGGCCATCCGGTTCTGAAACCCAGACTGATCATCCGATGGCACGCGCTCAATGCTAGTCGCCAGGCTTGCCACCGCCTCGCCCTTCGCCAATAACACCCATCGAGGCCGAGCGCCTTTCGCCAAGACGATCGCCCCGATGCCCTTCGCACCATCTGGATGATCGAAGACGACGTAGTCGACCAAGACCCCCTTATCGGGCAGCCCTTTTTCAATGGAAGCCCATTTGATCTTCAAAGCCATGCGGTCCCCCGCCCTCTCATTGAGCACAGACTCCGTGACCAATCCTTTCCACGTGAAGAGCGCCTCTGCCAGCAAAGCAACGAGATCATCCGAACCGTCTGCGGCAAGTTGCGCGAGGCTACCGATCAGATTGCGATCCACTTGAAACTGCCGCCGCTGATCCTCGGTCCCGGTATCCAGCACGTCGACGACGAGTTCATGGCCTAATAAGTAAGCCTCACGTGCGCATTGATAGGCTTTATCCGAGTCTTGCAGTGCAAGATGTGCAAAGCTCTGGTTCTCCAAGATCTCCATGTGCAGCTGGCGGTAGCGTTCTCGTTCCGATCCCAGATGAACTCTTGAAAGGTCTAACATTCTCAACGCCTCCTGCGGTTTTCCCAGATGGACGAGCACATGACCGAAGTTATTGTAGACCGGGGAAAGAAGCGGATCGTGATCCCTGTCATCAAGCGCGCTCAAACTCGTGCGCAACAGAACCTCTGCCGCAGAGAGGTCATTGGCGGCCAGGCGCTCTTCAGCCAGCAAATGATTGGCGAGTGCGCGGTCGAGTGCCCCTAACGATTCCGATTCCAACAACTGCTTGAGTTCCCTCGCCCAGCGTTCGGCACCCTCGCGATCACCCCCGCGCGACGCCGTCAGCAAGAGATCGGAAACGATGGCGCGGCGGTCTTGAGGCTCAGATAGCCGATAGGCCTCTTTCAACAGCCTTTGGGCCTCCCCGTAGTTTCGCACCTCGTGCCAGTAGCGGCTGAAACTTTGTCTCACTAAGAGCCCCAAACTTTGGGAGCCGGTTTGATTTGACTCTGCTAGTGCTAGTTCAAACGCCGTCTTTGCTTCTTTCAAACGATTGGTTGCCAGACATAACAAACCCAACTGACACTTTGCCCGCCCTCTCGAGAAGCTGTCGAGAGCGGGCACTGTGAGAAGCTCGTTCAGCACCACTTCCGCTTCCGCAAACCGCTGCGTTGCCAGGTACCCGTCGACCAGATTTGACTGACAGCCAGCTAGAACATCAGCGGAAGCTTGGAGCGTTCGCAAACGGTGAGCAGCATCTTCAAGCGTGGCGATCGCGCCCTCCAAATCCTCACCTAACAAAGCGGCTCCTTCGTCGGCCAAGGTGATGGCCTTTTCCAGCGCCTCCGATAGCTTGGGCTCCGGTTGACGCGGTTCGCACGAGAAAAGAACCAACAAGGCGAGGACGAGTCCGCCGCTTCGCACGGAGTAGGATTCCTTGGGAGCCGGCATTGAGTTTGGAAGGCTCTCACAATTTGGGACGCTTCGCGAGAGGCGATCTACGAATCGGTGTGACCAGACGTGGACAACCTGTCTCCAAGCGATGAGCACCAAGAATGGCAACCGGAATCTTCCCCACGAACCTCTACGCCTCATGAATGCCATTAGATTCCATAATTTTCTCATGCTATGAAACATGAATTTGAGTTGAACCGCCAACGGTTAGGCTCTCCTTTGGTCCAATTCGAATCACCCTAACACTACTGAGTTATGTACGACATGAAATACCTCATCCTCACGCTCGCGACCATGGCGGCGAGCCGGTTCGTGAGCATGATGTTGCAGAAGCGCTTTGCCGAGTTTTCCCAGGTGCCCTTGCCCATGAATGGCGCCCAGGTGGCGCAGCAGATGCTGGATGACAATGATGTGGGCGCCGTGCAAGTGACGGCAGTTGGTGGCCAGCTAACAGACCATTACAATCCGGGTAACAAAACGGTTAATTTGAGCGAGGTCGTCTACTCGCAGAACAACGTCGCCGCGGCAGCCGTCGCTGCACACGAGTGTGGCCACGCTATTCAAGACAAGGTCTCTTATCCCTTCCTCAGAATGCGGTCCGGGCTGGTGCCCTTGGTGCAGATGAGCAGCAGCGTGATGCAATGGGTGCTCTTGGCCGGACTTGTCATGGCCGCCACTGGCAGCACGACGGTCCTCTTGATCGGAATTGTGATGTTTGCCATGACCACGCTCTTCAGCGTGATCACGCTTCCAGTGGAGTTCAATGCCAGCGCTAGAGCGCTCAAGTGGATGGAAGCCGCCGGCATCGCCCGGGGGGAGTACCACGACAAGGCCAAGAAAGCGCTCTTCTGGGCCGCTATGACCTACACCGTCGCGGCTATCGGGTCGATCGGGCAATTGCTCTACTACGTGATGCACTTCATGAATGCCCAGCGGCGCTAATAAAACTAATCCATTAGCGTTTTCGTGAATTCGCACTTGCTACTTGGCAAGTCAATCGATTCCCTTGCCTCATGATCTCACGAATCCTCCTCCTCACCGTGTCGACTGTGTCGCTAGGCTGCCTAACCAGTTGTGGTTTGTTGCAGAGTCTAAGCCGCACGGTCATGGGACTGCCTCGAAGCGTGCTCAATTCGGTTACGGAAAACGTGAAACCGGAGGTGACCAACGAGCCCCTTCCGGGTGAGCCCCTTGAGCAATCGGAAGAGGCGACATTAGTCGTGACCCCACTCGACTAACAAACTAGCAGCCATCATGTCACCGGCTACCATGCCGCCTGTGCAGGCATGGCTTCTCGCAGCTCGCCCCAAGACTCTCCCTGCCGCCCTCGCGCCGGTGGCGGCGGGTACAGCATTAGGGTATGAATTGGCTGGAACTTGGCATCCGGGCTTAGCGTTGAGCGCTCTTCTATCGTGTCTCTGCCTTCAAATCGCGACGAACTTCTTTAACGACGCCATTGACCACGTCAAAGGAGCCGACACGGAGCAACGTCTCGGGCCACGACGCGTCACGGCTTCTGGCGATCTCACGAAGCGGCAAGTGATCATCGCCGCACTCGCTTTCCTTGGTTTGGCCAGCTTGGCCGCCTTTCCACTTATCCTAACACGCGGGTGGCCCATTCTCGCCATTGGCATCCCCTCGCTATATTTATGTTATGGCTACACCGGCGGCCCAGTTCCTTTGGCTTATCGGGGGTTGGGCGAGTTATTTGTATTGCTCTTCTTCGGCTGGATCGCGGTGATGGGGAGTTGTTATGTGCAGACCGGCAGCTTCCATAGAGAGGCGTTCTTGTTAGGCACGCAGGTGGGCCTGCTCAGCACGGCACTCATTGCCATCAACAATCTCCGTGATCGTGACGAAGATAGGATGACCGGGAAACGAACGCTCGCGGTCCGATTTGGAGAGGCCACGGCCCGGACCGTGATTTCCCTCTGTCTTGCCGGACCAATCCTCCTTGGATGCCTTTGGCTAGCGACGTCCTTCCCGGCCGCCGCTTGGTGGCCCGTGCCGGCTCTGATTCTTAGTGGGTTTCTGATTGCACGCATCTGGCGGGAGCCACCCGGACCACGATATAATCATTTTCTAGCTCTCAGCGCCCTTCACCTTCTGCTGACCACAGGCTTGATTATTGCCGGGATATTGGCCTAGGCCTTTAGCTGGGGAATCGACAAAAGCGTTTCTCTCTCTTAGTTGTCACCAAGCACCCCAACCAACACCATGATGAAAACCCTAATTCCGTTTGCTAGTCTCTTCGCCGTCTTTCATTTGGCGGCCCCGTATCTCCAGGCCAATCCCATTTTTAATGAGGTGATGTCGGCCAACCGCTCTTCTCTGCAGGACGAAGACCAGGAGTTTGTCGACTGGATTGAGTTTTTCAATCCCACCGGTGATGCGGTCAACATGGATGGCATGTATCTCAGTGATGCCCCGGAGAATCCCGAACGCTGGCAATTCCCTGAGGTTGAGATTCCGGCTAATGGCTACTTGATCGTCTTTGCCTCGGGCAAAGATCGCACGGATCCGGAGGGCAAGCTTCATACGAATTTCCGGCTTAATTCTGGAGGGGAGACGATCACCTTGCTCAGCGAGGATGCGAATACCACCATCGCTGAGCTTCAAGTGGCTCCGCTGAACGATGATGAGAGTTTCATCGCTTTAGAGACCACGGGAGGTGGATACACTTACGAAGTCACGGACCAACCAACTCCCGAAGCTTCTAACAATACCAACGTCGTCCTATTCTCCCAACCGAGTCAAACCTTTACGGGAACGATGACGTTGGAGCTTTCCACGCCTTCTGCGGGATCGATTCGTTATTCTGAGGATGGGAAAGTCCCCACGCTTTTTAGTGGCAAGACCTACAGTGGCCCCATTGAAATTGACGAAACGGTGATCATCACGGCTTCTACGGGAGGGGGTCCCGTTCGGAGTGAGTCCTTTATCAAACTAGCAGATGAACTGGCCGACCGCGACTCTAACATTCCGTTAGTCATCGTCGATACCTTTGGCGACGGTGTAGCGCGGAAGGATGGTCCCCCCATGACCAACATGGCTATTGGCTTCCAAGATGTGAGTGAGGACGGGCGTTCGCAAATAGTGGGACCGTTAGAGACCAACAGCCGGGGAGGCATTCGGAGGCGCGGCCAAAGTTCGAGCGGCTTCGCCAAGTTCCCCATGCGTCTTGAGCTATGGAATCATGAAAATGATGACGACCTTCCCAGAGAGGGCCGGGACCGCACATTGGCTCCGTTAGGGTTTCCCGCCAATTCCGACTTTATCCTCAATGCGCGCTTTACCTTTGATAGAGCGCTCATTCGCAATACCTGGATCATGGAGCTGAGCAATCAAATCGACCGCTATGCCGTGCGCACGCGTCACGTGGAGCTTTATCTGAATGATGATGGCGATGACGTGGAGGAAGAGGATTACTTTGGTGTCTACACCTTCATGGAAACGGTCAAACGCGCCGGTGATCGGGTCGACTTACCCGCGATGGCCGCTTCGGATACTGAAGCTCCGGAAATCACCGGCGGCTATATCTTCAAGAAAGATAAGAGCGATCCAGGAATCTGGAATTTCAACGCGGGTGGGGTTCCCCTGCAAATGGTCTATCCCACGGAAGCTGGTAGATCGGAGCGTGGACATCAGGAAGACTTTCTTCAGGATTTCCTCAATGACTTTGCTAGTGTCATTGATAATCCCGATCCTGTTGAAGGTTATCCCGCTTACATTGATGTGGGCAGTTTCATTGATCACCATTGGCTTAATGTGATTCCACTCAATGTCGATGCCATGCGCATCAGTGGCTATTTTTACAAAGAACGTGACTCCGAAGAAGGCGTGGGCAAGGTAGGTGCCGGTCCCATTTGGGACTACGATCGATCTGCTGGATCCACTGACGGTCGCACCACCACTCCGGAACTTTGGCGAGGCCGCGGAGGCGATAATGGCACCCACTTTTTTCGCTCAGCACTAGGCGAACCGCGTTGGTGGGAGGATCTCTTCGACGAGAGAGAATTCGTACAACAATGGATCGATCGGTGGCATGAGCTTCGTGAAGACGCAATGGTGACGACGGACTACGATGACACACCCATGCCGGCGTTCAGCATCGAGAACATCAGCCGGATCATTGAGCACCAGGGCGCGGTCATTGGCGAATCCGGCGACCGCAACTTCGATCGCTGGGGGCCCCAACCTGCCGGGCGTCATGAAGGGCAAGTCGATCGATTGCGAGAGTGGATGGAGACACGGATGGAATGGATCGAGAGCCAATTGGTAACTGTCCCGACTTACACGCCTGCGGAATCGACTCATGAGAACCCTGTCATGGTCACGCTCAAAGCGCCGCCATCTTCCGTCTTCAATCCTCTTGAAGCTTACTTCACCACCGATGGCAGTGATCCGCGCGCCGTGGGCGGTGAACCTAGCGCTAATGCAGTTGAATACGACGGTCCCTTTGAAGTGACCGAGACGACGCGGCTCATCGCTCGTAAATTTGACGACTCTCACAAAGTAGACGCTAACGGACCACCCAATGTCGAGTGGTCAGCACCTGGAGAATTCCGTTACTTTGTGGGAGAAGAGCCTGCCGCCATCGGCAATATCACCGTAGCGGAGGTCATGTATCATCCGGCGGCACCCACCGATGCCGAAGTGAGCAAAGGTTACGATGACGACGATCGTTTTGAGTTTATTGAATTGCTTAACATTGGCACCCAACAGGTGAATTTGTCAGGTGCTCGCCTGCGCGGAGACGCTGATTTCAATTTTCCGGAAAACACGCGACTCGCTCCCGGTCAGCGGCTCGTCATCGTCGAGAACGAAGCCGCCTTTGACGAACGTTATGGTGCCGGCATCAACGTGGTAGGGGCTTACACAGGCAACCTAGGCAATGCCGATGGCCGCATCCTGCTGCGAGCGCATGACGATTCGGTGATCCTTGAATTCACCTATCTTGACGAAGAACCTTGGCCGGAAGAAGCGGATGGCGATGGCCGCGCGTTGGTTCTGAATTCCGCGGAATCCAATCCTGACACCACCGTTCCCGGCAATTGGCAAGCGGGCACCAAAGACAACGGCACACCGGGGGCAGCCGAGTCGGGCGGAGGTGGTCCAGTGGAGCCGACGGGTGGTTATGCCGATTTCCTCGCCGTGCATTTCGATGCGGCACAGCAAGCGGACGCCACGCTATCCGGACCCGACGCCGATGCGGAGAACGACGGCCTACCTACTCTTGCAGAGTATGTTCTGGATGGAGATCCCTGGCAAGCCGATGGAGACAAGGCGCCGGCCGCCACTCGTGACGAGAACGGCCTTTCCGTCACCTACACGCGGAAGGCGGGCCTAACAGACGTCGACATCACCGTCGAAGTATCGACTGATCTCGTTAGCTGGACGGAGTTCTCCAGCGAAGAAAGCGTGATCGCCAATGGCGCCTCCGAAACAGTCACACTCGTAGAAAGCGGTGATGGCGTGCAAGCCCGTTACGCACGGCTGAAGATCACTCAGAGATAGACCTTTTTGAGAGGGGCGGCCCAAGCCGCCCCCCTCCTTTTTGGGCCCATGGCACGCGTGCTCCTTGTCATCGGCGACGGCGCGGAAGTCATCGATACGATGATACCGCTCTATCGCTTAGGCGAAGATCACGAAGTGGTAAAGGGCGCTCCGGCGAAACGCGCTTATCAACTCGTCCAGCACCATCATCGGGAAGGATGGGACATCACAGAAGAAACGTTAGGCTATCAGTTAGACTCTGATCTGGCCTTTCACGATGTGGACCCAACACAATTCGACGCCTTGGTCCTTCCCGGTGGCCGGGCTCCGGAGTTTCTCCGTTATGATGAACATCTCATCGCGATCACCCGATATTTCTTTAAAGAGCGGAAGCCAGTGGCCTCCATCTGCCACGGAATCGAAATCCTCGCCGCCGCGGATGTGATCCGCGGCCGTCGTGTGACCACCATCCCTCGCTGTCGCTTTGATGCCGAATTTGCGGGTGCCACCTACGTCGCGGAACCGTTGGTCATTGACGACAATCTCTATTGCTGCCGCTTCAAACGTGAATGTTCCGCCTGGATGAAGGCCTTTTCGTCTGCGTTGGCGAAAGCTTAGGCACGAACAACGAACGACTTTTTCACGATACTTACACGACCTGACTTCCGGTAGGGCCGGGGCATGGGTTGAGCATTCCCGGCGAGATCGATCGCGCGGCAACGGATTTCGTAGGCACCCGGCTTTAAAACCGGGAGGGTAGCTTGCCATGGGCAGAGCGTGTATCGAAGCGGCCATTCCTTAGGGCGAGTGGTCCCGGTTTGAAATTGATCATGATGAAGCGTTTCGAACTTTTGACCGCCGTGCCATTGGCTAGGTAGCGGCAGCAACTCGGCATCTTGCCAGGGCGCCCGGGTGAAGTGCGGATCATCCTTGGGCCACGCTTCCTCTTGAGGTTTCACCCACCACTGAACTTTGGAAAGTCCGCCAAGCCCCACTTGCGCTTGGCCACTAACAGAAATTGGAGAATCGGCGTCGGCGTTCTTTGGAACATCCAGAAACAAAGCACGCGTCTTAAGCCAGCTATCATTCACCGCATTGTTCTGCTTCGCATAGGTATCTTCGACCTGGTAGCGATTGCTTACGACAATCCGCTGCAGCCATTTCACCGATTTGAATCCGTAAGCCTCAGGCACAATCATCCTCACAGGTCCACCACGCTCACCTGTCAACCACTCGCCATTAATCTTGTAGCAAAGAATCACTGGAAGGAACCCGGGCGGGTCTTCCAACGCGCGGTTGGCGGGCAGCCAACATTGAAAGAGCTGGTTAGGATCGTCGTTGTGGTAGCCGTCGTAGTAGATGGAACGGTAGTTCTCCTGTGGATTTGCTAACCAAAGTACGTCCCGTAACGGCACGCCCTCCCAAAGCCCCATGCCCAGAGGATCCGAGATATTGTTGCAAGAAACCACTTTCAAATACTGAACCGCTTTGGTCTTAGCCAAAGTCATGAGATCCGCGAAAGTGAATGGGTTCCCACCTGGTTTGGAACGCGGCGAACCTAACTGCACTGGCTTCACGCCTGCCGCATCATCTGGTGACTCCGCCAGGATTTCCAAAGTCCACGTTTCTCTTTCCAGCCCCACTTCCCGGCGTTTCTCTAAAGGCAATTTGTAGGGCAACGGGTCACCGCGCTCCACGTTGTGGAATTCACCTTGCGGCGTGAGATAAGGCGTATCGTTTTCGGAGATCTCCGCTGAAGATGAATTCGCTAACACTGCGCCTGCACTAGACATAGTGAGAAACGAGCGGCGACGCATGCATGCATTCTCGGCTAGACTCCCTTGACCTGGCAATCGCAATCCCGTTGAAATTGTGCCGCAACGTCACGTTATGAAATCCTGGATATTACCCACAACGATCCGTTTTTTGACCATCGCGTTTGGAATTGGAATCGCTCACTCAGAGGAATCGCAAGCCAAACGAATCACTGAGTTAGACGCCTTCTGGGCAGAAGTCTCCCGATCCGTGAAGGAAGGTGACTTCGAGGGCTACAAGGCCACGTGTCATCCGCTCGGCGTTCTCGTCTCAGGCTCGAAGAAGACAAGCTATCCCCTAACAAAAGCCCTGGCCGGCTGGAAACAAGGTTTTGTCGATACCAAATCAGGAAAAATGAAAGCCGGCGTGACCTTTCGATTTAGTCAACGCTTCGGGGATGAAACCACCGCCCACGAAACGGGGATTTTTCTCTATACGACGGAGAAACCTAATGGAGAAACCACCAAAGCGCATGTGCATTTTGAGGCATTGTTAGTGAAAACCGGAGGCGCTTGGAAACTAACGATGGAGTATCAGAAATCGAAAGCTTCTCCCGCCGAGTGGGAGGCGCTCGCACAACGTTAGATTTGACTACGCCAGAATTTCGCCAATCACGGTTGCATCCTCTACGCCGGTCAAACGCTGATCGA
The DNA here is from genome assembly GCA_965224685.1 of Verrucomicrobiales bacterium. Classification (GTDB taxonomy): domain Bacteria; phylum Verrucomicrobiota; class Verrucomicrobiia; order Verrucomicrobiales; family DEV007; genus CBDDAB01. Next base: position 177,499 of record CBDDAB010000017.1, read on the forward strand.
GGCCTTGAAAGCGGAAGGTTGTTTGTTCGTGGTCGAGCCCTAGCAAATGGAGAAGCGTGGCGTGAAAATCTCTCACATCCACCGGATTCTCCGCCACGTGATAGCCCATGGAATCCGTGGCGCCGTGAATCATGCCTCCTTGCACCCCACCGCCGGCCATCCAGATGGTGAAGGCTTCTTTGTGGTGATCGCGACCACAGGCCGCGGGGCTTTCCTTGCCTTGCAACATGGGCGTGCGACCAAATTCGCTACCCCAAATAACGAGCGTTTCATCCAAGAGACCGCGCTGTTTGAGATCGCTTATCAGAGCGGCAATGGGTTGATCCACCTTTCGACAAAGACTCCGTAAACTCTTGTCCTGACCGGAATGGGTGTCCCAGCTGGCGTTGAAAAGTTCCACAAAGCGCACACCGCGCTCGACCAATCTCCTAGCATAGAGGCAATGACTAGCAAAGGCGCCTTTCCCGTAGCGATCACGAATGGCTTGGGGTTCCGACCCCAGATCCATCAACTCCGGTACGGCCATTTGCATGCGAAAGGCCAATTCATACTGCTCCATACGCGTCAGGATCTCGGGGTCGGCTGCTTGACCGAATCTGGCCTGATTTAAATCCTGGACGCCATCGATGATCCGACGGCGCCGCCCACGATCCACCCCTACCGGGTCATTGAGAAACAACACCGGTTCCCCTTCACTGCGGAACTCCGTGCCCTGATACACGCTGGGCAGAAAGCCGTTTCCCCAAAGCGCGGCGCCGCCACCCGGCGTCACGCCTGAAAGAAACACCACATAACCAGGCAGATTCTCACACGGTGAACCAAGCCCATAGTTCACCCACGCGCCAATGCTTGGATTTCCCCGCCGGTTGATCCCATTGTGAAAGAGCATCTGTGCCGGCGCGTGATTGAATTCCTCTGTGCGCATGCTTTTGATGAAACACAGCTCGTCCGCGACTGAGCTTAAGTGCGGCAACAATTCCGAGATCTGCGCGCCGCTTTGGCCATGATGAGAAAACTGATAGGGCGTGCCCAACAATTTGGGGTGCCCACGAAGAAAGGCGAAGCGTTTGCCTTCAATAAATTCCTTGGGCGCCAATCGCCGGTCGTAGCGTTGCAACTCAGGTTTGTAATCGAAGAGATCCAACTGCGACGGCGCCCCGACCATGTGTAGAAAAATCACGCTCTTGGCCTTGGGAGCGAAATGACTCAATGTGGAACGCCCTGAAGTCTTGGCGAAGAGATTGGGTTGGAGCAAACCATTCAACGCTAACCAACCGAGCCCCATACCACCCGCATTGAGAAAGGATCGGCGGGAGAGGTGCTGGTTCTTTGGTTTCATGTCACCGCTACCGGCAAATCGTTTCATGGAGATTGAGCAAGATGCTAGCGATGTTTTCCCACGCACGATCCGGTTCCGTTTCTTGATGGAAGGCGTTCTTGAGAGATTGGAGTTCGCGCGGGCTTGGTTTACGGCTGAGCGCGGTGCGGAAGGCCCATGTTAGTTGCTCCTCTAGCGTATCCCGTCCCGCTAACTTAATGCGTTGGGCAAAGGCCTGGGCCATTTCGAAGTAGGCATTGTCGTTTAGCAGGGTGAGTGCCTGGAGGGGGGTGTTGCTGCGGCTGCGGCTCACTTGGCAGGCACCGCGATCCGGAGCATCGAAAGTGGCGAAGTTTGGGTAGTGATACAGACGGCGCCAGAGAGTGTAGATGCCGCGCCGCCAGGCGTTTTCCCCTGTGGAGATGCGATACTCGTGCTCGCCGGCCCCGGCGCTTTTGCGCCAGACGCCATCGGGCTGATACGGTCGCACGGGTGGTCCACCCATCTTGCCACAGAGGCGTCCGCTGATCATGAGTGCCTGATCACGAATCGTCTCGGCATCGAGGCGATGCCCGGGGTGGCGCCAAAGAAGCTGATTGTTAGGATCCGCGGCGGCAGCTTCGACGCGTACGCGTGATGATCGCCTATAAGTCTCCGATAGAACCATCTCTCGAAGCAGCCGTTTCATCGACCAATCCCAGTTCGTTTGAAACTGAACGGCGAGCCAGTCTAACAATTCAGGGTGAGTGGGCCGTTCTCCCATGGTGCCGAAATCGTCTAACGTGGTAACCAGACCTTGACCGAAGATTTCCGCCCAGAAGCGATTGACCGTGACTCTGGATGTGAGTGGGTTGTTCGGATCGACTAACCACCGCGCTAAGCCAAGCCGGTTGCTAGGCGCGCCTTGCGTCCCGGAATGTAGTGCCTTGGGTGTTACCGCATGCACTTGGGTACCGTGGTTTTGAAACTCGCCGCGCTTAAGCACGTGCGTCACGCGCGGATTGGCGTCACGCATCACGCGGGTTTTGAAAGTGAAGACTTTGTCTAATGCATCGAGTTCCGCAGGGCGATCGATGTGAGGGACGTCGATATCTTCACCGATGTACTGCATGTTGGACATGCCCATTTGATCGCCTTGCTGTCTCGCCTCAATAGCTGTGTGATTGAAGTAGGCGAAGAGTTGATAATATTCGGTGATGCTAAAGGGATCATATTTGTGATCGTGACATTGCGCACAGGCGAGGGTGGTGCCTAACCAAACCGTGCCTGTCGTGTTCACACGATCGGTGATCTGCTTGATCCGGTCGTGTTCCGGATCCGTGCCCGCCTCCAGATTGACGGTAGCATTGCGATGAAAGCCGGTGGCAACGCGTTGGGCCAGGGTTGGCTCCGGCAGCAAGTCGCCGGCAAGCTGATCGATAGTGAACGCATCGAATGGCAGATCGCGGTTAAACGCCTCTACAACCCAATCGCGGTAAGGCCAAATCTCCCGCAATTCATCCCGTTGATACCCTTCGGAATCGGCATAGCGCGCCAGATCAAGCCAGTGGCGCGCCCAGCGTTCGCCCAGCCACGGCGAGGCCAAGAGGCGGTCCGCTTCGCGAGACCAGGCATTAGGGTGCTTTCCGGATTCGTAGGCTAACACCGAAGCTAAGCTAGGCGGGAAGCCGGTGAGATCCAAGGAGAGGCGACGCAATGCGCGAGCGCGATTTGCAGCCGGATTGGATGAAAGTCCTGCCCGACGCAGACGCTGTTGGATCAAGGCATCAATAGCGGTTCCCTCCCCTTCCCCGCTGATCAGCTCAAGGTTTGGCAATTGGGGCTTTTGATAAGCCCAATGAACATCATCGGCGTGAAGTGTGCGCGCCATGACCGCCACGATGAGCAGGCATAGAATCCGCAGCCTTTTCATAAAAAGAACGGGAGCCCGAACGCTGCCGGACTCCCGTTGCGAAACCATGTGATGAATCTTAGAGAGACTCCACCCAGCCCATTTCGATTAGAGCATCGATATAGATGGTTTGGGTAGGCTTGTCATAAATCCGTCTTGCCGAGGCCATCCAGCCATCAGCTTCTTCCTTTTCATCATTGTGAAAGGCCAAGGCCGCTTGGCTGTAGTAGTAGACGGGAAAGTCATCTAGAAAGTCAAATGTCTCTAACATAGCCAACGCTTCCTTCTCTTTCGCATCACTGCCAGCTTGAGATTGAAGTAGCTTGGAAATGAAGAGCTTGTAATCGATCAGTTTGATTGTTTCTTCCTTCAACTGGGGAAAATCGGTTTTCAATTTGTTGAAAGCCGACTCCGCTTTGGCGAAGTTTTTCTCCACGAAATCGAGTTCAGCGAGGTTAAACGTGGCCTCCATGAGATTGGGCTGGAGTTCGAGCGCCTTCTCGAAAGCCGCCCTCGCTTTGTCAAAGTCACGCAATTTGGTGAAGATCGCTCCCCGCAAATTGTAGGTTTGATAGAGATCGGGAGTAATGGCTTCGATTTGGATGAGGCGATCAAGTCCTTCCTGCAAGCGGATGCCCTGGATGAAGGTGGCGGCTTCTTGCAGGAGACGTTGAATCTCGATCCGCTGGGCAGGCTTCAATTTCATTACCGATTCCGGCAATTGGATCTGCTCTTGCGGCACTTCTCCGGGTTCCTCAGGCAGTTCCTCGATTGCGGAACGAAGTTCGCCTGGAATGACTTGCCCTTCCCGGGTCAGCTTAGCTGCTTCATCAATCCCTGCCTTCTCCTCGCCAATGCCCAAACGGCCGGGGGTGAGTCCGTCTCCAGCGAGATCTTGCGCTAGAAGGAGGGCTGGAGTGAGAGTCAAGGCAGCCAACGTGAAAATACCTGTAATTCGATTGATCATGGGTTTCTAGGTAGAGGATTCCATTTAAGAGACGCTTGCCCCGGATGTCAAAGCCCACGCTCAGCGTAAAGGTGGTTTTCTCTAACGTAGCGCGCGACTTCTGGAGGCAAATCCTCCTCTACTGACAAACCACGTTGCCGTCGCGTTCGAATTCCCGTCCCTGAAACATCGATTTCTTGAGGCAGAAAGATCGCTGAGATGTCCGATTTGGCTTTCGGATGGCTCCCGTCCCGTGGGAAGACGATGAAGGTGACAAGGGTACTCAGGTGGTCGATCCGCGACCAACGTTCGATGGCCTCCCACTGATCCATCCCAATCAACCAGAAGAGTTCCGCATTTTCGCCCATTGTCTTTCGGTAGTGTTCAGCCGTTTCCCAGGAGTACGACGGCCCTACGCGTTGGAGTTCCCAGTCGGACACCTCGGCCCAGGGCAAATTCGCTACCGCCAACTCGACCATTCGCAGGCGATGCTCACCTGACGCCATTTTCACGCCTGGCTTATGTGGCGATTCCCAACAAGGTAGAAAGACCACCTTATCCAAGGCCAGATGCACTTGCGCCGCCGAGGCTATGAAGACATGGCCCACATGGATGGGATCAAACGTCCCTCCAAAGAGTGCCACTTTCACACCAGGCGATTTCGTTTCTAACGCTCGGCTTAGTAGACGTCGCGGCGATAGCGTTTGTCCGCCTTCATCTGATCGACGTAGGCGGCCGCGTCTTCCTCAGACTTGCCACCCTCTTCCGCGATGATCTCATGGAGGGCCTTGTCCACATCATGTGCCATGCGGCTAGCATCGCCACACACATACACGATGGCGCCCTCTTCCAACCACTGCCAGAAATCTGCCGCATTCTCCTTCATGCGCGTCTGAACGTAGATCTTGTGATCTTGATCCCGCGAGAAGGCCAAGTCTAACTTATGTAAGAAACCGTCATTCTGATAGACGCCCCATTCATCTTCATAGAGGTAATCATTGGCGCGGGTCTGATCGCCAAAAAACAGCCAGGCTTTGCCCTTGGCATTCGTCGCTTTGCGTTCTTGTAAGAATGCGCGAAAAGGAGCAATGCCTGTTCCCGGTCCAATCATGATGATAGGGGTGGCGTCATCGGGCTCCGGCAAACGAAAGCCTTTCCCCGGGGTGATGAAAGTCGGGATATCGGTCGACGAATCGATGCGGTCCGCGAGAAAAGTCGAACACACGCCCTTACGCTTTCGCCCAAACGATTCGTAAGTTACCGTGGCCACGGTAAGGTGCACTTCTTCTGGAAAAGCTTTCAAGCTGGAGGCGATGGAATAGAGACGCACGTTGAGCTTCTTCAAAGTGCTAACGAATTCCTGCGCTTCCCAATCTGCCGGATGTGCTAACAAGAAGTCGATGATTTCCCGTCCCCATAAATAGTCTGCCAGTTCTTTCTTCTTCTCAATTTCTAACAAACCGGCCCATTCGCCCGCGGCGTCACCGATCTTCTCGACCAGGAGCTTGAGGAATTTTTTGTCAGGCAGCGTGATCGCGCAGTCTGCGAACAAAGCCTCTCGAAGCGGTTTCTCCTGCTTGCTCGGGCTCATGACGATTGTATCGCCAGCCAACTTCGCAGCTTGGAGGACATCCTCGACCAATTCCGGGCAATTGGTCGCCTTCACAGCGAGGGAATCGCCCGGCAGGAACTCCATCCCTGAACCTTTCAAATCGATTTCGAAATGCCGAGTGTCCTTCTGCGACTGCGGCGTGGTCAACATCCGCGCCTCTTTCAAATGCGCGATGTAGGGATTCTTCAAATTGTAGACGGCCATGAGTAAAGAGATGATTACGCCCAGCCCGGTGAGTCCGGCAAGGCAAACTTCGGACACCAATCAAAGCTATCATGATATTGAGCTGTGAGAAACTTCGCCTACGCTCGATAGTCATGGAGACTCTAACTGCCACGCCTCCCGCCTCACCTCTCGGTTGGCCCATTGCGCTCGGCGCCATCGATGCCGGTCTGCGTGAGCTGTGGAAGGAGCACGAGACGGCTACCCGGGCCTCGCTTATGAATCTGGTCATCATTGATGACCAGGAGGGCTGGCTAGAAGCCATCACGCCGGTCATTCATCAAGTAATCTTGGAGCACGCTTGCCGCGTGATTCTGATAGAAGCAGCCGCCGGCGAATCGGATCAAGAGAATGAAGCCTGGATCACCGCACACTGTTCGCTCGATGCCCAAGGTAACAAAGGCGTGTGCTGCGAACAGCTTGCCTTCCGGCTGCCCAGCGCTTCACCGGCGCGCTGGCAGAACATTCTCTTCGCCAATTTGGAATCGGATCTGCCACTCGTGCTTTGGTGGCGCGCTTCGTTCGGCAATGATATGGATGTTAGTCTTTTCGCGCGTGTGGAACGGCTTTTGATCGATAGCCAATCGTGGAGTGATCCGGAAACTGAGTGGAAACATTTGACTCGCCTCCACCGCACCACGCCGCGCCCCTTTATCATCCACGACCTGAGTTGGACGCGAACGTTTCATCTCCGCAAGGCGATCGCCGCTTGTTTTGAGGAGGAAACCGCGGTGAGCGCTTTGTCAGGATTGCAAAAGATTCGCATCACCCATCTGCGGGGGATGGTCTCGACCGCCGCCATGTTAGGAGGCTGGATCGCACACCGGTTGCGTGGACGTTGCGTGCTGAAGGGCGGCGAATTGGTGATTGAGTGTGGCGACGCTACGATTCCTCTTCAGATCGTTCCCAGCGACAAGGTGATGAACGGTCAAGGCCCCGCGATCGATGAGGTCGTTCTCACCACTGCCGCCGGCGAATTTCGAGTCGCCTGTTCCTCAAAATGCGCCTTTTATCAAATTTCGACGACTGCCCACCAAGCAGACCACTCGAGCCAGCTTCTGCCCTCAGACGGAATCGATCTCGCGGGTCTCCTCATCGATCAATTGGGGCGAGGCGGGAATAACCGGACCTATCTCGACATCGTTTCCCAGGCTGCCGCAATCATCCAGGGGCTGACGCCGGAACCACAATAAGAAAATCGTCCGACAAAGTGGTAGCCAAAGTTCCGGCCCCTACGTTAGGTAATTTTCAAACTCAACTCCCATGAAATCGTTCGTCCGTCACTTCGTCCTAGCCACCCCTGTCCTCCTGTTCGGTTTTCTGGCGCTTCCGGTATCGGCGCAGATCACCATTGCGCCCAAAGCCGTTGAAGACGCCGTCCGCGCTGCTGCCAAGAAAAACACCGGCGATCTCACCGAATCGGACCTCGCCAAAGTCACCGAACTCGATCTCAGCGGCATGGAACTTACGACTCTAACTTTGCCTGAAGGAATGGTGAATTTGGAGACCCTGGATCTGAGTAACAATCAACTGGCCGGCACGCTCTTTAGTCCGCTGAAGATGCCTGACGAATTACCCAAGCTAAAGGTCCTCAATCTGAGTAATAACGTCATCGGAGGTTTGTCATTTCTAGAAAACTACACGGCCCTGGAAGAACTCAACTTGGCCTTCAATGATAAGAACAAACTGACGCTGCCCGAAGGTCTGGGCAATCTCACCAGCTTGGACATCACGGGAAACAACATGACGCAACTCGTTCTCCCTGGCGATCTGAGCAAGATCACCAGTTTGAGTTTCAATCGAAATAAGATCGAGGTCCTAACAATCCCAACAGGAATGGAGAGTTTGGAACTCATCGACCTTCGCTCTAACGGTACAACGGAAATCATCTTACCGCCTGATTTGGTCAACTTGAAAAAGATCGAAGCGACGAACAACGCCCTGGAATCCATCACCATACCTCCGGGCCTCAATGCCCTAGAGGAAGTGTTGGCGTTTAACAATAATATCAAAACCGTAAGCATCGCCCCCAACCTTCCGGCGTTGGAGACCTTTGATGTCTTTGGAAATGAAATCGAGCACATCACTTTCCCTGCGGGGCTCGATGCCCTTGCCACCATTGACCTCAAAGACAATGACGATCTCAAAACGGTCACGGTTCCGCCGTCGCTTGCCGTGTCCTTCCAAAGTTACTTCAGCCGCCTTGAGGGCGTTGAAATCATCATACAGGTTCCGGCGCCGACGATCTCCGTTCCCGAGCTCGTGCAAGTTTCGAAAAAGAAACGCGAAGCGCGCGTGACGCTGAGTGGCGATCCTGGGGACTATGTCGTCTACGCGTCGCTCGATCTCGAGACTTGGGAGAAACTTGCCGATGTCACCATCGGTGAGAATGGCGCTGATAAGGTCGTCAAAGATAGTAGCGCCACGGATAACACCTTCTCCTATTACCGTGCCGAAGCGCTCATTCCGGATCTCAGTGAAGACGACTTTTAGGCCGGCTTGATGAGATCTTCATTCTTCCCATTGGCTGCGGCTCTCGCGTTGAATGCACATTCTGCTAGTGCCGAGCAGCTTCCCGTGGTGTCGCCATCTGAGGTGGGACTCTCGGCGGCCAAGCTTGTCAAAGTCGATCAGGCAGCGCAGAAGCTTATTGATGACAAGAAGCTTGTGGGTTGCGTGATCGCCATCGCGCGCCATGGAAAAATCGCTTACCTCAAAGCCTTCGGAAAACAACATGCGGAGCGTGACAAGCCGATGACGACTGATGCGGTCTTTCGCATCTACTCCATGACCAAAGCCATCACCAGTGCCGCGACCCTCATGCTTATGGAAAATGGGAAGTTAGGCTTGGATGATCCCGTTTCCAAACACCTTCCCGAATTCAAGGGGCTCAAAGTGCACGTTGAAGGTGGCGACGACGTGGCCCCCAAACGGGAAATGACGGTGCGCGATCTCTTGCGCCACACTGCAGGCCTCACCTACGGCGTGTTTGGAGACTCGGCCGTCGACAAGCTCTATCGAAAGGCGAGCGTCCTAAATGGCACGCTGGAAGAAGCCACCGGGAAGCTAGGCAAGCTGCCATTGCTCTATGAACCGGGCGAACAATGGGTTTACAGTGTGGCCACGGATGTCTTGGGGCGCCTCATTGAAAAAACGTCAGGCAAATCCTTTACCAAGTTCTTGCATTCGCGCTTATTTGATCCGTTAGGCATGCGTGATACGGGATTTCACGTGCGGGAGGGGAATCTCGACCGCTTCACGGCTAATCACAACATCTCTGGTGAAGGTGAAATCAGAGTGATCGACGAGCCGGATGCTAGCAGGTATCTCAAGCCTCCCAAGCTCGCGTCCGGTGGCGGTGGATTGGTTTCCACCACCCGCGATTATCTTCGCTTTCTGCAAATGATCCAGAGCGGAGGCACGTTCCAAGGAAAACGGTATCTCAAGAAGGCAACGGTCCAACTCATGACGACCAATCAGCTGCCGGAACGCATCCCGCACATCGGCATTGGCGATGCACGTCCGGGTGTCGGATTTGGCTTGGGTTTCTCCGTTCGCACGGGCGAATCGAGATGGGACTCAGGCGCCCGGTTGGGTGAGTACGGATGGGGCGGCGCCGCCAGCACCCATTATTGGACCTCTCCCCAGGATGATCTCATCGTGGTCACCATGGAACAGACCATGCCTTTCAACTTCAATCTGGAATTCGGGATCAAGAAGCTGGTTTACGACGCGATCGAGGACTAACGAATCTCCTACTCGCCTTCGATTGCCTCATAGAAAACCAGCTCGTTCTCCTCAAGCCGCAGAAAGGCCTTAACGGCGTCAACATTTGGATCCACCAAACTCCCCTTCTTTGAAATCAGATTGAGCGCGTCCTCTACGGAGGCGATGTCTTTAGGTGGCGCACCGGTTTGGGTCGCTTCCTTGAATTTTGAAACCAGGGCCAGTGCGTCCTGACGTGGTTTCAGGACCTCGAAACGAGGGTCCTGAATCACTGCAGCCATACTTTCATCCTGTTTCAGTGTCAGTCGTTTATCTTTGAACTGCAAATACTCCAGGGCGGCCGTGCGTCTCGTTTCATCCATAGCATAACCAAAGATCTCTTCCGCAAAGGCGCCGGTGCCAGTAACTCCCGCTTCATCTGCTAACAATTTCACCGCAGATGCAGCATCGACGGCCAAAGCCAGATCGGCTTTCGCGGCAAGGGCCGCATCAAACTCACTAGCCAAGGCATGCGCGCCTGCGATGGCCAACCCTTGGGCAGCCGAGAGTGTCTTGAGCTTCGAGTGCGGCTTCATTTTCAAAGAGCCGTCTTCATAAACCAAATGCTCCATAATCAAGCGGCGCTTCGTTTCGCCATAGCGAGGAATACGAAAGATACGGCCGGTCTGATTCTCTTCATTGGATGGCACTCCGATGACCAACATCTGCAACGCTTCGCTAACAGAAGTCACTTCGCCAAGCGTACCGGCCCCAGCCGTCTTGGCCGTATGGAATACCGCAGCAGCATGCTGGGCGGCACGTTCAGCGCTCACCATCTCGGCATACGAGGCTCCCATATCCCGGCCACGGAAGAGCTTGCTAAAGCTTGCCAAGGCCTGGAAGGCAAACTGCCGCTGATGCCTGGGGCCGATCTCCCACCCGATGGCGATATGATCGTCCAAAGCCTTGGTTTCTCCTATCAATACTTGAATCGCCTCGGCCACTTGCTGCGAAAACACTTGGCTCAAGGCTTGCTTACGCTGCTCAGCGTTGACGAGATTACTAACAAATGCGCTTTCAGCTTTTTCATCGGATAGCACCCAGTATGAAGAGAGCTTGCATTCAGGTTCCGTCGATAACGTGGCACTCACTTCGCTTAGCTCCGGATGGTCTCCCCACCACTCCGGCAAGATCTCGGAGGCTAAAAGTTCACGATTCACATGCACGGCCCCTCTTGCTTTACTCAGCTCATCCGAGCTAAAGAAACGTCCGGGTACCCAGCGCGATGCAGCGAGAGACGGAGGTGATTGGATAGCTTTCTCAACAGATTCCGGTACGCCGATCAACAACGTATGCCCGTCTACCAAGCACATGGCCAAATCGGGTCCCACATCAGAAGCCGGTACGACTTGATAACCTTCGACATCACGAATTCCCGCTGCGCGTCCTTTGGCCAGCCAATCACGGCTAAACTTCTTGTTAAGGCCGATTGCCATGATGAAATCATCGTCGCCTCCACCGACCAAGATGAACCGGGAGAGGTGATCCAATGTGAGGCCGCCGATTTTTCCAAGACGTGATTTCAGAGAATCCGCTAGTGCCGTCGGAGCATTATTCACCAAGTGCTTCAGCCCCCTGGCGTCAAGGCTAACAATCACACCTGGGCGAACATCATCCGCCAACCTCCGGATCAACATCTCCGTACGTCGAGTTTCCGGAATCTTGGCCGGAATGCCTTTCGCCGCTCCTGCCGGCATTCTCGCTACGTAGACTTCAGGCACATCTGTATTCAAAAACTTCTTTGAGAACATCAGCGCCGCTACCAACATCCCCACTCCCAAGAGCGCCGTTCCCAGCATGATTACTCGTTTTCTTCTTTGTCCCGCGACGTGACCTGGATGGGGAACTTCCTTCCTCACCCGCCCCACGGGAGAACGCTCTTTCACCGCAGTGGTTTCCGTGGCCGGCTTCGGAAAGGTTGGGTTGAATTGGGGAACGCCTTCAGCCGGCGCGGGAATCTTCTCTGGTTGCTCCTCCGCAGAGCGCTCATCTGCTCCAGGTGCGTCAGCTTCCTCGGCATTCAATTCCACATCAGGAGATCTCTCCGGTTTCTCCTCGGTTGCGGCCGGAAGCGTGAAGGTGAGCGACAGCTGGCCGATCTGAACACGATCGCCATGCTTGAGTTCGGACTTTATGATGGCCGTACCGTTTACGGAAGTCAGTAGTCCCGTGCCCAAGTCCTCGATGTAGTACTGCCCGTTCTCCGATTGAATTGTCAAATGGTGCCCTGCCACCCCAAGCCCGGCGCGAATAGGGATCTCATTGGTAGACGCCGTCCCGATCCGGCAAGGCAACGCCGGGATCTCCAATTCATGACCACCTGCAGCGACAAGTTTGGGATTCACTCGTCATAGTTATTCTGTAATTTTAATAATATCAATACTTAATAAGTTGGGCGAGATCAGGAATTCTAATAGTTAAGAATTTGAAATCACATTGTCTTCCCAATGATTCGATCGCCAACGGAGCCAGAAGAGAATGCCTTGGGCGAGGATGTAGACCGTGGCGACCAGCCAAATCCCAATTGACGCCAATTGGGGAAAGGCGTGACTGATCCCAAAACCGCCCGCGACCAGGATCAGGATACAGAGTAGCAGGTTCATCGCAGAGGGCCAGAACGTGTCCCCCGCCCCATAGAGCGCGCTGATGTAGGTGACGTTGAGCGCGTCGAACAACTGCAAGAAGGAAACGAAGACCATGGCCTGGACGCCAATGGCGATCACCCGAGGATCTGCTGAAAATAAGGAAAGGAGCTCCACTCGGAAAAGATAGAAGAGCATGCCCATGCCTACCATGTAGGTGGCGATCAATTGGAAAGCTGTCTTGGCCTGATAACGAGCGTAGGCGATGTCCCGCTTTCCCACGGACTCCCCAATGAGACTAATGAGTGCGGTAGCCAAGCCGTCTGAGGGGACGAAGGTCATCTGCATACAACGGATGAGCACTGCGGCTGCGGCTTTGTGATCTGTCCCAAATTGGGAGATCAAATAGATTAAGAGCACGCCCCACGAAACAATATCGATGGCAACGTGGACGCCCGCAGGCGCCCCCAAACGACACAACTTGCGGAAGTGGCGCGAGGAGTAGCGCCACGGCCGCCCCTTTCCAAGTGATGCCTTGAGGAGGACAACCATGAGCATCAGGGCCTGTATCCACGAAGCCGCAACCGTTCCCCAAGCAGCACCGATAAATCCGAGCTTCGGGGCCCCGAACATCCCGAATATCAGGGCGTAATTCAGGCCCGCATTCAGAATCATTCCCAAGAGGCTCGCCACCATGACGACCATCATCCGGTGCCGTCCAAAGAAATAATGAGAGACCGCCATGTAGAGCAATTGCGGCATCACCGACAGAAGGCTGACTCGAAAGTAGTTGGCCTCGAGACGAGTCACTTCCGCGTCCTTCCCAAAGTATTGAAAAACGACTTCAGCCAACGGCCATAATCCAAGACAAACCACCCCTTCCAACATCGCGGCGTAGACGCCTTGCCAGCCGTATCGCAACCCTTCCTCCAACAAGCCCTTACCCATTGATTGAGCGACCGTTGTGGTGATCACGGCCACGAATCCAAAACCGAAACCGATAAGGACCATGATCAGCAGCGGTGCGGTGCTTACTGCCGCCAGTTCGGTCGTACCCAATCTGCCCAGCATCCAAGCGTCCACCACGTGCATGATCACCACCGTGTAATGCGTGATAATGATAGGCCCGGCAAACTTCACCATCCGCATCACATTCACTGCGTGAGAAGGCCCTTGCTGCGGATCACCATTCATCTTTGAGGCAGGCGGTCTTGGACACGCCAATTGATGAAAACTTTCATAAGTCTCCGAACTCTTTGATTGGCGAAGTTTATCACAACGTTAAGACAGTGGTGGAAGCCACCATATCTTGCAACATTACTAATAGTTAATTTAGCTTAATATTTAATATGATAATTCATAACTTCCGCTCTTGAAAAGATTACCAATCTCACCGATCTGAATATCAATAATTGTTATTTTTCAATTATTCGTAGCTGCGAGAGGATCTAGCCGCGTGCCTGCAACCAAATCATGAGAACATTTTCGCCAAGCGTGCTCTTGCTCTGCCTAGTCAGTGCATTCCCCACGGTCTCATGCAAAGAGGATCTGCCTGCACCAGGCCCGGATAACAAACGGCATCTCGTGATCTATTCCTGGGAAGATTACCTGAGCCCCGAGGTCATGGAGGACTTTCAGCGGCGGACCGGCATTCGCCTGATCTACAAGAAGTATCCAAACATCGATGAGATGTACGAGATGCTTAAAGCGAGTACCGCCGCCTTCGACGTGGTGGTCATTGACGACTCGACTCTCTGGAGGGCCACCCGGAGCCGGCTACTGCGCAAACTCGACCACCTTCGCATCCCCAATCTTCGGAACATTCATCCAGCTTATCTGAATCAAGGATTCGATCCGGAAAACCGGTATTCCGTACCCTACATGTGGGGCACGACCCTACTCGCCTATCGCAAAGATAAAGTCACCGTTATGGAGGAAGAGCGCAGTTGGAATCTTCTATGGAATCCTGCCTTTGCCGGAAAAGTAGCCGTCCTTGACGAGCGCATCGAGTGCCTGGCCGCCGCGTTGAGAATTCATGGATATGACGTCAATTCCGAATCACCTAAACAAATCGAAGAGGCTAAAAACTCGCTCCTGTCGCTTGTTCATGATCAAGAGGTCCATCTCGGCTCTGACATGGACATGAAAAAGCGTCTCCGCGACGGCAGATCGTGGTTGGCGATGATTTACAGTGGTGATGCCGCATTAATCGCGGACGAAGCCGAAGCAGAGGGCGAACACGAGATCGGCTTCTTTATCCCTAAAGAAGGCGCCTCTCTTTGGACAGATAGCTTTGCCATATCGCGCGACAGTCAATCGGTGGATGAAGCGTATGAATTCATCAATTTCATGTCTGACCCGCAGGTGGCGGCCAGAAGCTCCAATCACCTTTGGTACGCCACGCCGAATCGAGCAGCGTTAGAGGGCGATACTCTGAGCAAAGAACTCAGAGAAGATGACACGCTCTACCCAGATGCTAACATACAGACCAAATGTCAATTTATCGTAGAAGGAAGCGGGGTGCGGGTGCGTGCGCTCAATGCTTCCTGGAAAGCCGTAAAGAAAGCTTCTCTTTCCTCGAGGCGCATAACGGAGGCAACGGGGCCAGAGGGCGATTGACCAGAGATGCCAGATCAACGGCACCAACTCTTGAATCCTAACGCGATCACGACCAGAGTACTGATCGCCTTGCTCATTGCTGCCCTCTTGCCGCTAACGATTATCCTAATCGTAACCCACACTTTCACCAGTCAATCGCTTCGCGAAGCTGAGTACAATCAGATTAGCAATGTTACCAACGAGGTCGTTAAGAAAATCGAAGGCTATCTGCGAGACGCAGATAGGAATCTCGCTAGCCTCGCCGCCAATCCAAAGATCATCGAATCCGTTCAAGGTCTCTCCGAGACCGAAAAACAGCGCAAGCTGGAAGACAAACGCGAATGGTTCAATCGCACCGTCGAATTCTACAACGAATTCAACGACATCGTCCTCTATGGACGGGACGGCTTTCCCATCGTGGCCAAAGTCCGAAATGACGAACCCTACCAAGAGAAGAACCCTCTGTTTGACCGCGCCTTGCTTGGACACCACCAGTTCTCCAAGCCTGAGATCAGGGAACTCACGGCCCGACAAGCGGTGCCGGACTTGGAGATCCTCATTTATCACCCCGTTGCATCGATAGGCGGGAAACCTGAGTTCATCATCAAGGCCAGCCTGAACTTCTCCCCCATCTGGGAAACTCTAACAAGTGCACGCCTCGGAAAAACAGGAAAGTTCGCCCTCATCGACCAACACAACAACATTTTATACGATGCTGACAGGACCAAGATTCTCAATCAGAAATGGGATGAATCCGTTCAGGCGCCTGAATGGCTGGCTCACTCCAAAGGCCTCTACGAAGATTACCTCTACTTTGCCCAGGCCGTCAGCAATCTCGACACGGCTGAGCCATCTTGGATCTTATTCGGCTTCAAACGCAAAGAAGAAGCGAATCAACTTCTGAGTTCAAACACGCGTCACACGTTGATCGCAGGTTTCATCACGCTGGTTCTTGCCATTTGGTTAGGCATTCTCCTTTCTCGGAAGATCTCCAAACCGGTGGAGACCATTGCCGAGGCCACGCAGCTCGTTTCCCAAGGTAATCTGAGTATCGAGGTGCCCAAGGTGGGGCCAACCGAAATGCAAACATTGGCCCAAGACTTCAACACCATGGTGGCGCGCGTTCAGGAGCATCAGCATAAACTAGAGTTCGAGGTCGCCGAACAAACACGGCAACTGGCAGATACAACCGCGCAGTTGCGTGCCACCTATGAATCGACTCGGGAAGCGATCTTGGTGGTGAAAATGGATGGCAATGTACTTGCGGTTAATGCTAGATTTTCCGCGCTTTTCGATATCAGCCCTGAAGACGCTCATAATAAAGAGAAGCTTGAAGCCGCTCTGGCGAAACACTTCCACGAGGATGATGGCTTCATCTCCTATTGGCACCATTGCAATGACAGTCTCAGCCGCGTCGACGAAGCCGAATGGAAGCTGTCCCGTGAGGATCATGCTATCCTCTCTATCTACAACGCGCCGGTGAGGAACGCTAGCGGAGTCACCTTTGCGCGATTGTGGATGTTTCGTGATCTCACCGTGCAACGAAACCTCGAGGATGGACTTCGCCAAGCGCAGAAGATGGAAGCCGTTGGGAGACTTGCTGGCGGCGTCGCTCATGATTTCAACAACCTTCTCACCGGCATCATTGGCAATCTTGCTTTGGCAGAGGTCGGTTGGGATCGATCGGAGAAGGAGAAACGCGAACTCATCGCCTCCGCCAAACACGCTGGCGAGCGCGCCGCTGAGCTGGTGAAACAACTTCTTGGCTTCTCCCGCCGCAGTCACTTGGAAATTGAAAGTTGTTCAGCCGAGGCTATCGCCAAGGATATTGAGAAACTCCTGAGGCATACCATCGATCCTCGCATTCAAATGGTGCTCGAATTCCCGCCGGATCTTTGGTCCATCCGCGCCGATCCCAATCAGGTGGAGCAGGTCATCATGAATATGGCCGTCAATGCCAAAGATGCCATGCCCAATGGAGGACGTCTCAAGATCGCCGCCAAGAATTTAGAAATCAATCACGCTCAAGCCGCCCTCGCCAATGGCGCCATCCCTGGAGACTACGTTAGAGTTTCGATCGAAGACACCGGCCAAGGAATGAGTGCTGAAGTCCGGGCCAATATTTTTGAACCGTTCTTCACAACCAAAGGCCCTGGCAAAGGTACCGGACTTGGGCTGGCGACATCTTACGGAATCATTCAACAGCACGGCGGGTGGATTGTCTGCGAGTCCGAAGAAGGATCGGGAACGACTTTTCATCTCTACTTCCCTAGAGCAGAGAAGACTTCCAACGAGACGCCTGAGGCTCCACGAGAACCGGCTATTCGCGGCGGGAATGAAACCGTCCTCATTGTCGATGACGAAGCGGTGGTGAGGATGGTGGGAGTCGGCGTCCTCAAGCACCATGGTTATCAAGTGGTGACCGCGAACGACGGTGAAGAGGCCTTGGAGATCATGGATGAACGGGGCAACAAGATCGATGTGGTGATGCTCGACCTCACCATGCCCCGACTCTCAGGCCAAGCGACGTTTCAACGACTCAAACGAGGCCCGTACGCTAATGTTCCAGTCGTGGTCTGTAGTGGGTATTTGGTGGATCTCGATGAATTCTCCGGCAGCCTAGGGAGGAGGCCTGAGGGGTTCATCCAAAAGCCCTATGACTCGGAGAACCTCGCCCGTACTCTCCGATCCATTCTTGATCGGCGATCTTAAGAAATCTCGTTTCATTGAGAAATCCGCGATCAGCATTCTCTCGATAGATCCTCAAGAACAGGACTCGTCGCGATCCGCTGCATCCATGGCATTTAATATGACTACCATAGATTATGCGTGTTGACGGGAGAACGTGGCGACTTAATTATGAAAGTTACATCCAATTCCAATATTTATGATTTCAAGGAATTCCGTAAGAGCGTTGGCGATACTTTTCTTTCTGCCATTCTTGACCCATTGTAACAAGGAATCCGCAAGGAGTGCTGAAAACTCAGGAACTCCGAGAGAAAAACCGAAGGAGGTCGATGAATCTCAGCAGGTAGTGCTCCTCAACTGGCATGACTATCTAGCTCCCGAGATCGCTGAACAGTTTAAGGTAGAGACCGGCATCACTCTGGTAGAACAATATTACGAGAGCCTGGAGGAGAGTAAGAGTCTCCTTCGCACCTATCCTGAGCGCTACGACGTGATCGTTGCTGATGATATGTCGATAGCAGAGTTGATCGAACTGAAGCTGATTCAACCTCTTGATAAGGACCGATTGACCAGCCTAACAAATATTGAGAAACGCTATCTCAGCCAGAACTTTGATCCCTATAACCGTTATTCCATCCCCTATTCCAGTGGCAGCACACTCATCGCTTACCGCAAAGATCAGGTAACCACCGCCCCAACCAGTTGGCAAGCTCTGTGGGATCCCGCTTACAAAGGTAAAGTGGGCATGCTTGAGGAGCGTGAGGAACTTTATTCTCTAACGCTACTCTCGATCGGCAAATCCATGAATAGCGATGAAGAGAATGATCTAGGACAATGCACCTCGCTCCTTATTGATCAGTATGATAAAATGGATCCCGTTTACGCTTCTTGGGAAGGTCTCAAACAGCATCTTAAAGACGGCAGCCTTGCCCTCTCCGTGGCCTATAGTAGCGACGTGCCTTTTATGGCATCCGAGGATGAGAATATCGCCTACTTCATTCCCGAGGAAGGCGCTCCCATCTGGATAGACAGTTTTCTCATCTCCCGCGAAGCCCCAAATTACGAGGCCGCTCATAAGTTTATCAACTTCATGACGCGAGCCGATATCGCAGCCATCAACGCTAACTATTTGGAGTTTGGCACTCCCAATAGAGCGGCCAAGAAAGAACTGAATCCCGAACTTCTCGCGGACGTTTCCCTTTATCCGCCTCAAGAAGTCCTCGCCAAATGCGAATTCAATAAAAAGCCCTCTTCCAAGCGGCTTCGCTACACCCATGATGGCATGGCCCGGCTGCGGGAGCACATCCGCAAGGAAAGCGGCGGGACGAAGACTGTTGGCGTGGCCGATCCTGACGCAGAGTAGCTAATGAGCTAATGGTCTCTATCCGTTCAAGAGTTCTCGTAGGATTTACGCTGGTTGGAGTAATTCCCATTGTCGCTATCATCCTAGCGACCTATACAGTTATTCAGTCCGCCATTAGGACTTCCGAGGAACGGAGCATCTCCAATATCAACGATGAACTCGCGCGGAATGTCAAAGTCACCATGGACCGCGCGTTCGATGATCTGGCATCGACCGTAGGCAGTCCTCTCCTTGCTGAAAAGCCGCTCAATGTTGAGGCGATCCAGGAGGAGATTCACCGCTTGGTCAATGTCTACTCACACTTTGACAATATCAGCTTTTATGGAACGGACGCCTATTTGATTGCAACGACAGAGAGGAAATCCCACGTTGAGGCCCGGGAACATTCACAGGAATTTCAGATCGCCGTTGCCGGAGAGCGGGCGGTTACCCCGCCGCATAAGAAACGAGACTCGGAAGAACTCTATCTCACCGTTTATCTGCCGGTGTTGGGAAGATCCAGCGTGCCCAGCGGTATCGTCAAAGCACGCATTTCTTTTGATAGCGTTATGTCCGCGCTCAGCGATGCCAAGATTGGAAAAGCCGGGTTCGCCGTGCTTCTAGATCAATTTGGGAATACGATCAGCCAGCTCAACGGTTACGAACCCATGGACAAGTTTGATCCATCGTTAGGGAAAAACTATTGGCAGGATCATCGCTTCGGCGAATACACCGATATCCGGGGGAAATCCTATCTATTTGCCGCCTCGAGATTAACCAAAGATCAAACCAAGGTGCAAAGGCCCTGGACGCTCGTCACTTTCAAACCCATGTCTGAAGTGACAGAAGTTCTCGCAACTAGCCGCGATTGGATGTTAGCCATTCTCTCCGGGACTCTGGTACTTGCAGCGATCCTCGGATACTTAGTAAGCCGCCGCATCGTGGATCCAATCGATCAAGCCGGCCACGTTGCCGATAGCGTCGCCGAGGATGATCTTAGTGTCAGGATGGACGAAGCAGCGCCCAGCGAACTCGCTAGGTTAGCTCGCTCATTCAACAAGATGATCGGCGAAGTCAGTTCGCATCGTCAGGAACTGGAGTCGCTGGTTCAAGACCGCACGCGCAGTCTTCGAGAATCGCAGGATCAATTATCGAATCTCACGGCCCAACTCCGCGCTTCTTATGATTCCACTGAGGAGGCCATTCTAATCGTCAAAAACGACGGCGGTGTCCTGACCCTCAACCGACGATTCGCGGAGATTTTTCGACTCAATCATTCTGCAGAAATAGATAGTACCGAGATCGAGGAGCATCTCGCTTCCTATTTCGATGAAAGCATGGATTTTCGTGATCACTGGAAACTCTGCAATGATAGTCTGAGTCTGATTGAGAATGAGGAATGGACGACCTCTCATGCCGACAAACTCACGCTTTCTGTCTATAGCGCGCCAGTGCGTAACGGATCCGGCGTGACCATTGCGCGGCTATGGATGTTCCGTGATATCACCGAACAACGCCAATTGGAAACAGGCTTACGCCAAGCACAAAAGATGGAAGCTATCGGCCGTTTGGCCGGGGGCATCGCCCACGACTTCAATAATCTCCTAACGGGTATTATTGGAAACCTGTCCTTGGTGGAGATGCAGAAGGGCGATACGGAAGAACAATTGAAGAAACTAATCGGTTCCGCCAAACACGCCGGTCAACGGGCGGCCGAACTCGTCAAACAACTTCTTGGTTTCTCTCGTCAGAGCCATTTGGTCCTCAAATCCTGCCAAGTGAATGATATTGCTGAAGAAGTCCGCGATCTTCTGGTTCATTCCATTGATCCTGGCATCTCCATCGTCTTGGAATTAGACGAGGATCTGTGGCATGCCACCGCAGATCCGAATCAAGTCCAACAGGTCATCATGAATATGGCCGTGAATGCGAAAGACGCCATGGGCGATCGCAAGGGCCGCATTCGCATTTCCACCTCCAACCAATCCGTTAAAGAGGTAGATTCGCTTCCTGACAATGGCGCTACTCCTGGAAAATACGTCTGTATTTCGGTAGAAGATACCGGGTCGGGAATGAGCGCAGAAGTTCAGAGCAAGATTTTCGAACCGTTCTTTACCACGAAAGAACAAGGCAAGGGCACAGGCCTTGGGTTGGCCACCTCCTACGGAATCATTCAACAACACGGTGGCTGGATCAACTGCGACTCGCAGCTCGGCGTCGGCACCACTTTCCATATCTATTTGCCTCAACACGAATTGACTGAGGAAGAGAAACTACAAGAAGAAGTCGCTGAAGAACCCGTCAAGCGTGGCAGTGAAACCGTATTACTCGTCGATGATGAAATGGTCGTCCGCATGGTAGGCGAGGGTGTCTTAAAGCACCACGGCTACGATGTTCTAACCGCCGAGAATGGGGTTGAGGCGATCAAGATGGTCAACGAACACCCCAATGATATCGATATCATTATGATGGACCTGACCATGCCCGAACTCTCGGGACGCGATACCTTCAAAGAGCTACGCAATGGGCAATACCCTCAAATTCCCGTGTTGGTCTGCAGCGGTTACCTTGTAGATCTAGCAGAATTTGAAAATGAAACCGGTTCCCGTCCGGAAGGATTCGTTCAAAAACCCTATGATTCGGATAAACTGGCTCGCTCCTTGAGGGAAGTACTAGATCAAGAGACTCTAGCACTCCCAAGCTAATCGTTCTGGGCCGGCTCACGTTCTGCCATGCGCAATTCCACGCGGGAAAGGGTCTCAATATGACCAAGCCGTTCGTCCAAATCGGCGACGCGTTTCGCCAGAGACTGCATCTGGAGCGACGACTCTTTCTCTCTCGAGACATTTCCGAACAGCCAAACACTGGCCGAAGCGACGACCGCTCCAAAGACAACGATAAACGGCAATATCATTAGTCCTTTAACAAAGACGGCGCTGGGTATCGAAATGAGCAACATAAACACACCGTAACGCCAAATGGTTTTCGTGACCTCGGGGCGAAAATCGTCCAATGGCTGCAAACTATTCATAACCGGGAACGGTGATCGGTTTCGTTTCCGATTCCATGGATTTCAGAAACTTGAAGAGGTCGCTATTCGTCGACAGAATGACCGTCGTATCATTGGCGAGGACTTCTTTGTAGGTCTCCATCGATTTGAGGAATTCGTAAAACGCAGCGGCTTCCGGAGTCTGGTTGTAGGCAGAGGCGTAGATTTCCGTAGCTTTAGCATCCGCCTCACCTCGTATGGTCTGTACTTTTTTATAGGCCTCGGACTGAATCTTCTTCATCTCGAGTTCTTTGTTTCCAAGTATTCGCGCTGCCTCCGCTTCACCTTCGGACCGGAATAATTCAGCGATCTGCTGCCGCTCACTGATCATGCGGTCGTAAATCCTCGCACGCACATCCAGATTGTAATTGATCCGTTTGAAGCGGATATCCTCCAGCTTGACGCCGTAAACCGCCAATTTGGTCTCCGCATTTTCAAAGATCTCTTTCTCAATCAAAGTCCGCCCCTTTTCAATTGGCTGCAAAGCACTGACGCTACGCGCGAATCCTCCCTGCGTTTCCACAGGCGCGGCTTCCCTGTCTTTCGTCGTCCGGATGATCTCGATCAAATGTAACTACTCAGGTGGTGGTTGCGTGAAGGATGTCGTTTGGTGTGAGGGGTTGCCCCAATATGGCTAACTTAATCCCATTAAACACCTTATAACCGTTCTTACGCATTGTTGAAATATAGGAACGTATCCTCGCAAAGTCCTCTGCTCCGATGACGGTGCGAAAGCACCCTGATATCTTCATCTGCAACTTCATCATTCGCAGGTCTCGCTCCGCTTGATTGTTCGTGAATGGCACCTCATCATCTGTCATGAATCGCAAGTAATCTGCTTGGCGCTCTTTCAATCTCTTAATCAAGTTCTGTGCCTTGGTCCGCTTTTGCCGTCCTTTCTTTGGCTTTGATAGGTTCGTTTCTGGATTCGCTTTGACTCCAGCGTTGAGTAGGCGAGTAAAGCGGCGTTTCCACGGGATCATCTCGTCCTCGGATAAGCTTCCCCCACGATCTTTGACTACCTTGTTTGCCTCATAAAGATAATCGACGAGTTTCGTGGCCCACCCTTGATGATCACCTTGTTCGCTCACCGCGGTCAATTCGCGGATGACATGCGCATTGCAAAGTCCATGAAGAGCACTGGGGCAGTAGGCATCGTAGCTACTCAAGCAATCGTGAATGAGTCTTCCTTCAAACCCTGTCAAAACGCCGATGTCTTCAAATGCAGCGCTGCCTCGCCGGTCATGAATGGCATAGTAAGTCAGTCTCTCCGTGCACATGACATGACACCAATAGAGTGTCTGGTTCACGCGCAGGCCGGTTTCATCGCTACAAAGCATCGCTTGTGCTGAGAGCATCGCCACCAGGGCTTCCTCAAAATCGATGAGTTCGGTAGCAGCCTCTTCACGAGCTCGAAGAATCGTTCCATGGCTAACAGGCTGACCAAAGAGATCAGAGAAGATTGCCCCTGTGCGATCGAGCGGAAGATGTTGCTGCACATGCAAATACACCATGAAAGCTAGGGCGCCAGTTCCATATACCGCCGGAGCATTCACACCATCGGGAAAGCTCTCCTGGCAGACCTCGCCCGTCTTGGGGTCGCGATAGATAGCGACACGATACTCTGTGACAATCAGTTTGGGCTCTGGCAGATCAAATACCTGCCGAGTTTCCCAACCAACAATGTCGTTGTCAGTTAACTTCGCGCCACTGGGTGCCGTATCAAGCTTGAGATCGACAACATTGTCAGGCTCCTCGACTTTCTTGAGGTGATTTCCCGGGTGCCCCTTCTGTCCTCCAGATTTCCGCTTCGACCGATTTCTCTTCTTCGGCTTCTTGTCAGGCCCATCTTGGCTAGGCGGCTTGGAACTATTGCCGCTATTCTGATTGATAATCCTTTCGAGTTCACTAACACGCTCTTCGAGCTTAATGAAAAGATCGACGAAGGCCTCAGGATCACTCTTTGCCAGCTCAATAAGCCCGTCACGGCCAATCTCCTCGCTTAATCTAGGCAACGGCTTTTCTGACACGCCTAACGATAGTGTCTAACAACACTCTGGCAACCGATTTGTTAGCATATCTTAACCAATTGCCACCTCGCCTGAGTAGTTACGATCAAATTGTGTTTGGCGACGGCTGTCCGTGTCTCACTGCCCAAGATGTCATTCAAACGTGATATAGCGCTACGTTCATTGCGTAGACGCTTAAAATACAATAGCGGGTCCTGGATGCTCCACCGGGCAAAGGTATCGACCAAGATATACAGCTTATCTTTCGTCGGCATTTCATTGGGTTGCCCGTCCCATTCCAAGATTCGCTTTTCGATCTTGTTCACTTTCTGTATGAAGGGGACTTTGAACTTAAGACCAGCTTCCGTCACCGGATCTCCCTTGGGTTTGCCAAACTCCGTGATAATCACCTGTTCCTTTTCATGAACCGTATAGAATGATCCCGATAAGACCACTAAGCCGGCGACGGCAAAACCGACCACCATAATAAAGACGAGCTGTTTCATAGTAATAAACGATCTCGAGATTCTAGCGTTTTGATGCCGCCGCAGCAGCGGGGAGTTGCAACATCGGAAGCACTTGCTGCGCCCCTTCATCCATGATGATTTTATTCCCAAGTTTAGGGACGACTTCCGCAAGCGTTTCCAAATACAACCGTCGCTTGGTCACTTCCGGCGCTTTTCGATACTCCTCAAACACGGCGCGAAACCGGTCGGCATCGCCCATCGCTTCATTCACACGCTGCGTGGCGTAGCCTTCCGCCTGGCTTATTTCCTGATCTGCCACGCCACGTTGTCGCGGTACTTCTTTATTGTATTCTCCCCTGGCCACATTGATCGCACGTTCCCTCTCCTGTTGCGCCTGGTTCACTTCATTAAACGATTTCTGAACGGGAGTCGGTGGATTCACATCGTTCAATTGCACCTGATCGATCTGCAGTCCCAGGTCGTAGACATCCGCTACTGCTTGCATCTTTGCTTCGGATTCCGCTTCGATCTCTTGGCGGCCCACGGTCAACACTTCATCCACCGTCCGATCGCCAACCACCTCGCGCATCACCGACTCTGACACATCGCGAAGCGTTAACTCCGGTTCCCTCACGCGGAAGAGAAACGCGCTTGGATTGTGAATGCGGTACTGGATGATCCACTCCACGGAGACTTCGTTTCGGTCCCCTGTGATCATGCTGCGCTCATCCTGCCGGGACCGCTGGGAGCTGGAGAACTGCGACCGATTGGTCGCCCCTACGGTGCCGAATCCAAACTCTTGCTTCAATTGACGCTCCACGGGCACTTTGGCCACCTGGTCAATGCCGAAAGGCAATTTGAAATGGAGACCGGGCCGCACGTCGTCGTTCTTGAGCTTGCCGAAACGCGTCACAACGCCCGCGGATTCGGCAGGAATGGTGTAGACCATCGTTGAGAGCGCCGCGACCACGGCCAATCCGATGATCGCTGCGATGATGAGTTTGGGATTTACCTGATTCATAGATGATCTGCAGAGTCTAGTGCCCTAGCCCGGCAGTCGGCGAGCCACGATTACAAACTTCCCATCCAATTCCAGGCCCCACCGAGATGAGGGTTGCCTTCCATGTGGGCGATTGCTACCAAATCCCCGCCTTCACAAGGCACGTCTTACCTAGTTATGAAACGTTTTCTCTCTCTGATTTTCGCATTCAGCCTCGTCCATCTGACTTTAGTAGGAACCACCGCGGCTCAGGACGCGACGGAATCGGAGGCGCCGGACAAGATCGACGCGCAAATCAGCGCCATGATGCAGCCTCTGGCAGATGCCTTTGATACCATCGTCTTTTTCGCCGTACCGGGGAGTGAAAGTCTGTTTGGAACAGCAGTTCCATTTGTGTTAGTCTGGCTGGCAGGCGCAGCCATCTTTCTAACACTCTACTTCAAGTTTGTTAACATCCGTTGCTTTGGTTTGGCATTGCGCACCGTCAAGGGCAAGTATTCGTCACCTGACGACCCGGGCCAAATTACCCATTTTCAAGCTTTGAGCGCGGCTTTATCGGCGACGGTGGGTCTAGGAAATATCGCAGGGGTCGCTGTTGCCATCAGTTTGGGTGGTCCAGGGGCCACCTTCTGGATGATCCTTGTAGGTCTTTTCAGTATGACGTCAAAATTCTCGGAGTGTACTTTGGGAGTGAAGTACCGAACGATCGATTCAGACGGCAAAGTGTATGGCGGCCCCATGCATTATCTCAAAACCGGCCTGGCGGAGCGCGGCTTTGGCTCGCTTGGTCTAACTCTAGCGTATTTTTTCGGCATGATGTGCGTCTTTGCCTCATTTGGAGGCGGCAACATGTTTCAGGTCAACCAAGCATGCAGTCAATTGGTGGGCGTCACGGGCGGTGAATCAAGCTTCCTGGCCAACAATCGGTGGATTTACGGAGCAGTGATGGCAGTAATGGTCGGCCTGGTGATAATTGGCGGCATTGTTAGCATCGCCAAAGTAACCTCCAAGTTAGTCCCAACAATGTGTGCCATCTATGTTGTGGCTGCAGTGGCGATCATTCTCACCAACCTCGATAAAGTCGGCCCGGCCTTTGGCGAGATAATCAAAGGTGCGTTCAATCCTGAATCGGCTGCGATTGGCGGCTTCATCGGCGTCCTCATTCAAGGTATGAAACGAGCCACCTTTTCCAACGAGGCGGGGATCGGCTCGGCGCCCATCGCCCACTCAGCGGTGAAAACGAAGAAACCTGCGAGCGAGGGACTAGTTGCATTATTAGAGCCTTTCGTGGACACCGTGGTCGTTTGCACTATGACAGCGTTAGTAATCGTCATCACTGGTTCCTATGAGATTGGATTGGCTGACACTTCAACGGCGAAAGGGATTGAACTAACTTCCAATGCCTTTGGCTCTGTCATAAGTTGGTTTCCTTATATCCTGGTGGTGGCGGTTACACTCTTCGCCTTTTCAACACTCATTTCGTGGTCTTACTATGGGCAGCAAGCGTGGGCCTTTCTCTTTGGCAAAAGCAAAGCCATGGACCTCGCCTTCAAACTGGTGTTCTGCGTGTTCGTCATCATCGGTTCTTCAATGTCGTTAGAGGGAGTAATCAAGTTCTCGGATGCGTCGCTTTTCGCCATGGCCTTTCCAAACTTGTTAGGCGTTTATCTCCTGTTACCCGTCATCAAGAAGGAGTTCGAAGATTACGTGGCCCACGCCAAGGATATCGATTCCAAGCCCTGACGCTCCGCCTCAACTCACTCGGATGGCGCGCGAATACACGCTCAAAGGCACCCCACGCAAGACCGCTTCCACGGAAGCGACTGATTTCGCGAGTTTGCTGAATCCCCAGCAATTGGCGGCCGTTTCCTCCCAGCCTGGCACTGCGCTAGTCATCGCCGGTGCCGGCAGCGGCAAGACGCGCACACTCACCTATCGTGTCGCTTATTTGCTAGAGCAGGGCGTACCACCTCAGAGCATCTTGCTACTCACGTTCACCAACAAGGCCGCGCGCGAAATGCTCGATCGCGTGGCTAATCTGGTACCTCAAGATGTCATCGCCATCTGGGGCGGTACCTTTCACTCCATTGGCAATCGCATCCTACGCAAATTCGGAGACCGCCTGGGATACGATCGCGGCTTCACGATCATGGATCGGGACGATCAGAATAGCCTCCTCACTCTTTCAAAGAAGGAAGCCAAGATTGGGAAGTTGGATAAAGACTCACAAAAACGGTTTCCCAAGTCGAGCGTCCTCGCAGACATCTACAGCATCGCTCAAAATCTTGACGAACCGTTGGAAGACGTCCTCGACTCCCGCTATGAACAGTTGACGGAGTTCTTTGAAGACATCATCAAGATCCAGGAAGTGTACGAGAAAAAGAAGTTGGAGACCAACTGCGTCGACTTTGATGATCTTCTATCGAAAACCTTGAAGCTGCTAGAGACGGAAGCGGATGTTCGCGAAGGTTATCAAGAGAAGTTCAAAGCCATTCTGGTGGATGAATACCAAGACACCAATCCCGTACAATCCCGCTTGATTGATTTGTTCGCCAAGAAAAACCAGCATCTTATGGTTGTGGGCGACGATGCTCAATCCATCTATTCGTGGCGAGGCGCGGACTACCGCAACATCTTGGGCTTCAACAAACGTTACCCTCGAGCGCAGCTCTTTAAGATCGAGACCAACTACCGCAGCGTGCCGGAAGTCTTGCATTTAGCCAATGAATCCATCAGCGCCAATGTGAATCAGATCGAGAAGGTGCTGCAGCCCGATCGAGAGTCGCAGGGTTTCACGCCGGCGTTCATTCCGTTGGCGGACCCGAACCAACAAGCCGCATTCGTCGCGCAACGCATTCAAGAACTCTATGATGAAGAGGGCCTTTCCTATCATGAGATGGCAGTTCTCTACCGCGCCCACTTCCAATCCATGGAGCTGCAAATGGAACTCACCCAACGTGGCGTGCCGTTCAAACTCACCAGCGGACCGCGTTTCTTTGAGCAAGCTCATGTGAAAGATGTGAGTGCGTTCATGCGATTCGTGCTCAATGCACGCGATGAGGTTGCCTTCAAACGCATGTTGAAGCTCGTTCCCGGTATCGGCGATGCCACCGCGGATAAACTTTGGCGTACGTGGCTCGACTGTGAGGCTTCCAAGATGGAGAACCTGCCGGAACGTTACTCAGATCTCTTGTTAGGCTTCAACGTGGGCAAACGCTCGGAAGCCGGTTGGCAACAGCTCGCCTACACCTTGGATGAGTTGGTGGAGAACGGCGAACCCGTCGCCCCGGCCAAGATGATTCATTCCATTGTGGAAGGCGTTTATGATGACTTCATGCGGACGGCTTTCGCCAACTACGACCGGCGCAAGCAAGATCTCGATCAGGTGAGGCGCTATGCCGAACAGTATGAAACCCTTGAGGATTTCCTAACCAAACTCTCTCTGGAAACCAATGTGGATCAATCCCCTGTCGGTGCCCGCGAGAGTCGCAATGAGGACGAAGTGATCCTCTCCAGCGTGCATCAGGCCAAAGGCTTGGAGTGGAAAGCGGTGTTCGTCATTTGGCTAGCAGACGGCATGTTTCCTAACCGCAGGGTAATGGAGAGTGAAGACTTCGCCGTGGACGCGTTTGAAGAAGAGCGCCGCCTCTTCTACGTTGCCGTCACGCGCGCCTGTGATCAGCTCTACCTAACCTATCCCATGACCCGGCCGGGCGGCCGTGGCTGGTCTTCCGGTGGCGAATACTATCAGGCCCCTTCCTCCTTCCTCACCGAACTCCCCCAGGATTTGATGGAAGAATGGAATATCGGCGCCGCCTGGTAAGAACCTGCTTCTTTGACTTCACATAATGTCTAACAACTCCCAAGACAAGCCACCTCCCTCCAAATCCTTTCTTCAGGGCGCTTTTCAGCTCTTTAGCTACTTCCGGCCTTACTACCGATACTTCGTACCGGCGTTGGGTGCGCTCTTCGTGAGCGGTTTCCTTATTCTCCTCTTTCCCCGTCTCATGGGCGACTTGGTGGGCGGCGCCATGTTGAGTTCCGGGGAAGCCAAAGAAATCGATCCACAGCAAGTGCTGGCTGCACGAAATCGCGTGGCCCTGACATTGGTCTTTGTTCTGCTTTTGCAAGCCACCGTGGCCTATTTTCGCATCACTTGGTTCGCCAAAGCAGGCGAAAGTGCTCTAGCCGATTTGCGCAAGCGTGTTTACGGCCGGTTGATCCGTCTCCCCATGAGCTTCTTTGGCGATCGGCGGATCGGTGAACTCTCCAGCCGTTTAGCCGCGGATCTCAGTCTCATTCGGGATACGTTGGTAACCACCACACCGCAACTTCTCCGCCAAGTGATCACTTTGGTAGGCAGTATGATCATGATCTTCATCACCTCGATGAAATTGAGCGTGTTCATGTTAGCCTGCCTGCCCGTCGTCATCATCGCCACCGCGCTGGTGGGACGAAAGATCCGCGGTCAATCCAAACGGGCGCAGGATCAGATGGCCGAGAGCAACGTGATTGTGGAAGAAACCTTGCAGAGCGTCGTCGATGTGAAGGCTTTCCATAACGAACGGCATGAGATCGGGCGCTACGAAGGTGCCATGGGCAAATTTCTCGCCACGGCGTTGCGCACGGCCCGTTATCGCGCCACTTTTGTCTCGTTCATCATCTTCGTCATGTTTGGCGTGGTCACATTAGTGGTCTGGTATGGTGCCGGGCTCCTTGCCATCCCAGCCGAACGCGGCGGCCTTACATCCTCACAGTTTTTTCAATTCATTCTCTACACCGTCTTCCTCAGCGGCGCCTTGGGATCCCTACCCGAAGCCCTAAGCCAAGTCCAGAAGGCCGTCGGCGCCACGGAACGCGTGCGGGAGATCCTCGATGAAAGCCCGGAACCAGTCGCTTTGCCCAGTGAGATCCCGGCGCTCAAGGTCAGTGGCGATGTGGTGTTGGATAACGTCCATTTCGCCTATCCCAGCAGAGCTGACCACCCGGTTTTGAACGGGCTTTCGTTTGATTGTCAGTCTGGTCAACGCGTCGCGCTCGTAGGACCAAGCGGCGCGGGGAAATCCACCATCATCGCGCTTCTACTCCGCCTCTATGATCCTGACAAGGGCACCATTCGATGGGACGGTAAAGACGCCAAAGATTATCCGTTAGGCTACCTGCGCCAACAAATGGCCATGGTACCTCAAGAAGTGCTCCTTTTCGGAGGCACGATCAAAGAGAACATCGCCTACGGCCGCATCGGCGCCACCACCAGAGAAGTCATAGATGCTGCGAAAAAAGCCAATGCCCATGATTTCATTGAAAAGTTTCCAGACGGCTACGACACCCTTGTGGGCGACCGCGGGGTGAAATTGTCAGGCGGCCAACGCCAACGCATTGCTATCTCCCGCGCCATTCTCGCGGATCCGGCAGTGCTCATTCTCGATGAAGCCACGAGTTCGTTAGACTCCGAGAGTGAACGACAGGTACAGCAGGCGCTCGATCAATTAATGAAGGGACGTACTTCTATCATCATTGCCCATCGGTTAGCCACCGTGCGTCAAGCCGATAAGATTGTGGTTATCAAAGATGGTCATGCGGTAGAGGAAGGCACTCACGATTCGCTCGCCGCCCATCCAGACGGACTCTACGCCATGCTTGCCAAGCTCCAGCTCTCCCCCTCGTGAACAAACCTCGCCGGAATTGGAAGAAGATCGCGCTCATCTCATGCGCTAGTTTCTTTCTTGTCCTGGTGATCGGAATCGTCATCGGCCTCTTCTTCGTCGAAGCACGTGGCAAAGCCGCCTGGGAAGCCTATCGAAAGCAGTGGGAAGTGCAAGGAGAGCGATTCGATACATGGGAACACCAGCAACCGGAGATCTCGCCCGAGGAGAATTTCGCCCAAGCTCCGATCTTCAATGATGTCTCTTCGTTAGAAGAAGCGCTCACTTTATCGGAGTTGACCGGTTTTGATTCCCGAGAGCAGCTCGTGCTTTGGTTAGGCGCCCAGCCGATGCAATTCGCGAGTTACTTCGAAGGCAGTTCGGAGCAAGAAGCTCTATCAAAGCTCGAAGCATTTTTCAGTGCTCGTCAACATGTCTTCGACGGTCTGGCCGAGGCGGCGCGGCGGCCTCAAGCGAGCTACCTGAATACCTACGAACCCGGTCCCTATCAAGCGTTGCCTGCCGCCGTGCCGGCTTCTCGAAGCGGCTCACGCATGCTCTTTCTGCGCGGAATGAGCCGGCTCCGGAGCGAAGACATTGAAGGTGCTCTCCAAGACGCCGTCACGCTCTTGCAGATCGCCCGCCACCTTGATGAAGGCCCGACCAATGCTCACGCTCTTTTCAGCGCGACCGTACTTCGGCTCGGATTGCATATCTTGTGGGAGGGGCTCCGCGATCATCAATGGTCGGTAAGTCAATTGAATCAATTCAAACCGCAATTGGAGCGAATCGACTATCTGAGGAACCTCAAGCGGCACGTGATCGCGGAGCGATCTGCGTCCTTGCTCGCTCTGGAAACCTGCGCTCAGACCGGCAAATTTCCCGAAGCCCTCCAACCGCGGCGAGAGCGGCTCTACTTCCCCAAAGGTTGGGTTTACCGAAACATGATCACCTTCAGCGATCTCACGCGT
This sequence comes from Verrucomicrobiales bacterium, assembly GCA_965224685.1. GTDB lineage: Bacteria > Verrucomicrobiota > Verrucomicrobiia > Verrucomicrobiales > DEV007 > CBDDAB01. The sequence continues at coordinate 209,604 of CBDDAB010000017.1, forward strand.
GCGCATCTCCTTCCCCCAGACGGCCACCTTTCACTACAGACTGCGCGAGCCCTTGACGAAGCACTCACCAAGGGATTTCAAGACGCCCACCCGCACCGAATCCTTGCCATGAATGCCCTCGCATTCGCACCATCACTCGTTTACATCGCCTTTCAATTTCAATCACATGTTGACCAAGCCCGCATTGCGATCGCTCTGGAGGAATACCGCATCGAAAACGACAGACATCCCCAAGAACTCGCCGATTTGGAGGCCGACTTACCACTCGATCAAACCATCGGGACGCCATACCATTATTATATCAAGCAAGACGGATCACCGCTTATTTACTCATACGGTGCCAATGCTAGAGATGATCAAGGCACCCCCAATCAAGCCGCTCATCTGGGCGATTGGGTCTGGCAATACACTTATCCAGCGTACGATCTCGAGACCTATTTCTCAGCCACTCCCTAACTTCTTAACCGCAAGCGCTCCCATTTCTGCTGGAAGATTGGTTTCTCAAATACTTCAGGATTAACGACTCCGTAAGGATTTCGGCCATGGGCGAGATCGAGCACACTTTGGATAGCCATAGCTCCAATGTCGCGAAAGAGTTCGTGCGTCCAGGCGATACTGTGAGGCGCTAGAAGCACGTTAGGCAGTTCGCAGAGACGATGCGGCTTCGTCATGGGTTCCTCTGCAAAGCAATCCACCGCCGCTCCCGCGAGCCGGCCTGTGACCAGGGCATCATACAAGGCATCTTCGTCGACAATGCCGCCTCGCGCCGTGTTGATAAGATAAGCGCTAGGCTTTATCATAGCGAGTTCTTTGGCGCCTATCATACCTCGCGTCGCATTCGTCAAAGGACAATGGATGCTCACGAAATCGGATTCTGCGAGAACGGAATTCAAACTTCCCAAACGCACGCCCAACGAGTCAGCGTCTGATTCATTCACGAATGGATCGTAGACTTGCGGTTGGGTCATGCCAAAACCTTGCAGTAGCCTCACCAGTTCACGACCGATGCCCCCGAAACCGATGACACCTAACGTGCGATCCCGAAGTTCGCAGCCAATGTAGCCGCCACGTGCCTCCCATTTCCCATCACGCACGAGTTGATCCTTAGCCCGCAAATGATGGCTCAAGGCTAACAACCACCCAACCGTTGCTTCGGCAACCGGCCTATCCACCGCCCCTTTGGTGATAGAAAGTAAGATGTTGGCTTCAGTGCAGGCATCCACATCCACACCGTCATACCCGACTCCGAAGCGGCTCACCATCAACAAATCTGAAAGATCGGCCAAGCTTGCACGCGTGACTTGGGGCGACAACACGATGACTGCCTGCGCTTCTTCCAGCTGATCCGCACCTATTTCCGTGCGGTGCTCGGCAAAGGGTGAAACCTCAATGCCGCCCACACTATCAAGCGCGCTAAGATCAAAGTCAGGATAAACCAGTCGGCCTTCCTCATCAAAAAAGTCACCGGTCAAGGCCACCCCAAACGACTTGCTCATGAACTCGCGGGCTTGATCTCAGGCGTCGGAGCGGTCTCGCGATCAACGGATTGCAAACTTTGGCGTAACGATCGAATCAAGAGACCGCTGTCCGAGCCCAGGCCGATCATCCGGAAACCCTGCGCCTTTCTTTCTAACAAATTATCGCAGCTAGTCGCAAGCACGCCACAATGTTTTCCCGCCGCCCTAATGGTGTCTTTGAGAGAGAGAATTTCATCCGCCACGCCGGGCCCTTCCCATTGGCCACGATGACCGGCACTCGCAGAATAATCGGCCGGGCCAAAGAAGAAGATCTCCACACCGTCAACCTCACACATCTGTGACACGTTCGCTGCAGCGCCCGCCCGCTCTATCAATGGCACCACAAGCACGTGATCGTTGGCCACGGCTGTGTGTTCAGCCATACACTGTCCCCAAGCAGTGGCACGTTCACCACCGATACCTCGCCGGCCCTCTGGCGGGTAACGACAATCCTTCACGGCCTCTTCCACATCCTCAACCGTTTCCACCCAAGGAATCACCACGCCGTCGGCTCCTATATCCAGAGCCCGTTTGGTTAGAGCCGTGCTCCGTTCCGCCAGCCTTACCAATACGATCGAATCGCTTCGCAAACACGCCCTAACATGCTCATTGACCTCCTTCCAATCCAAGTGGCCATGCTCCGCATCGATCACGACCCAATCCACTCCCAATGAAACCGCCATATCCGTGATCGAAGCCGATTCCAAAGTCACCCATAGTCCGTAAACAGGCTCATCAGCAGCGAGTTTCGCCTGGAATTCTTTTAAGGCACTGACTTTCATTCTTTGATATTGGAGTCTGTTGGATGCGTGCGCCACCAATTGGCCAGCGCGGAAGCCGTGGTATTCATGATAGGACCAAAGACAATAGGCGCCAATCCCAAGGTCGCCACCTTATTGAGTGAACCGGCAATCCCCGCGGCCATGCCGGAATTCTGCATGCCGACCTCGAGCGCGATGGTGCGGCAGGTCTGTTCGCGAAGCCGCAAAGTCCGGCAAACCCAATAACCTAAGCCGTATCCCACGCTCGAATGCAAGAAGCACACCACGATCAAGACCACGCCCATGGCAAGGAGATTGTCACGTCCTATCGCTACGGTTAGAACGGTCATGATCATGATCCCGACCATCGAAACAACCGGCATCAGTTTCTCTAGCCCTTTCACCTGTTGATAGATCGTGTGGTGAAAGAGAAGCCCCGCCAGGACTGGGATGACGACCATCTTCGTCATGCTCCACATCATGGCCAGGGCGTCGATCTCAATCATGGCTCCCGCCAGCCATTGCATGAGAAATGGCGTGATCAACGGAGACAACATGGTGGCCACCGCTGTCATGGTAACGGACATCGCCACGTCCGCCTTAGCGATGAAAGCCATGACGTTGGAAGCCAGGCCGCTGGGCGAGACGCCGACTAAGATGACGCCCGCCGCAATCTCTGGCGTCAACCCAAACACTCTAACTAAACCAAACGCCGTTAACGGCATGATGGTGAACTGACAAACAAGACCCACGCCAACACCGGCCGGCATTCTGATGACTCTCGCAAAATCACCTACACTCAGCGTCGTTCCCATGCAGAACATGATCACCTGCAGAATTGGGACAAAGAGCGTCGCGAACTTCAATTCCCCGATGCCGATAAACCACTGCGGAAACAGCAAGCCCATGGCGACCGAGCCGAGGATGGAGAAGGTGAAAGCCCATTGGCGGAGGGAGTCACAGGCGGGTCGGTGCATGAGTGTCGGAAGCGTTTCGAATTCCAGCCAAGCAGTCAATGTCTCCGCATCACCGACTTGCTGAATTACCGATTTGGCTGGAACTACACGACATCTATTCTCAGGATCCAGCTGTGACCGAATCAGAACTCATTGCCAAACTGGAGAAAGTTGAACGGCTATTCGCCGGGGCTGCCTCAGACGGTGAACGGCTCGCAGCACTCGAAGCAAAAGCTCGACTAACAGAGCGCCTGAACCAAACCATTCAACGCGAGGAGCCAGAGGAATACAAATTTTCAATGAATGACTCTTGGTCACGCAAACTTTTCATCGCCCTACTTCGCCGTTACGGCCTCAAACCTTTTCGATACAAACGCCAGCGTTACACCACAGTGATGGCCCGAGTCCCTAAGTCCTTTGTCGATAAGGTCCTGTGGCCGGAATTCATGGAACTGAGTGAAGTCCTTGACCAGTATCTTAATTCGATCACAGACCGCGTGATTCAGAACCACATTCATGCCGAAGACAGTGATGCCGACGTCATCGAAGAATCTCCGCAACTAGCACTCTAGGAGAGCTCAAAACGAGATTGGACTCGTGCCATTCATGGAAATGATTCACGCTTACCTTCAGCCATGAACTCTCGAAACGTTTTCGCAGTCGCGATAGCGCTAACCATCTCGCTAACATCGACATCAGCCAACGCTGCCGAACCCATTCCGCTTCGAGCCGGGCCCATGACGATGATCTTTGAGCCGGACAACGCTTTCTTGCGTTACATCCGCGTGGGCGATCAACTGGTCTTGCTTGGAATCAACGCTCCCATCCGCAATGAGCTTTGGGGCACGGTGCCACCTCAAGTGAGCAATGTGCATCACAGTAAATCGGATGACGGATTCACTCTAACATTCGATGCTCTGTGTAAAGAGCGGGATATCGATTTTCTTTGGAAAGGTGAGGTCACGGGAAATGCCCGAGGAGAGATCGTCTTTACGTTTGACGGCGAGGCCCGTTCGACCTTTAAGCGCAACCGCATTGGATTCTGCGTGCTTCATCCGGCTAACGCGGCCGGCCAGCCTTGGGTTATTGAAAACATACACGGGAATCGGGTAGAAGGAACATTCCCGGAATTCATTTCCCCTCACCAACCAGCCAAAGAAATCCGCGCCATCTCCCATTTGGTTGCTCCCAATCTTTGGGCGCATGTTAAAATGGAGGGCGATACATTTGAAATGGAAGACCAACGCAATTGGACGGACGCCTCCTTCAAAACTTACTGCACACCCCTTGAAATCCCCTACCCGGTCGAGATCGCGCAAGGCACGAAGATCAGCCAGACAATCTCCATCCGTCTCGATGGCGACTTGAAACCCTACCAGAACGGCCCTTCGGAAGGCAGCGCGATCACGCTTACGTTAGGCGAGAAACGCACACCCCTACCACGACTCGGACTGATGGTCTCAAGTGAGATGGATACCCTCTCAGACACCGAAATCAACCGTCTACGTGCTTTGGATCTGGATCATCTCCGGATTGACCTCACACCGTCCGAACCGGGCTTTACTCAGCGATTGCAAGCCGCCGCAACGCAAACGAAGACCCTCGACGTCGGCTTGCACCTTGGGCTTCGTTTGGGCGACGATGCCGCCAAAGATCTCAAACGGATCGCCAAAGCTCTTGAAACGCTGCAGCCCCGCGCCACCGCATGCCTGTTGATTGGTGCCGACGACGCGCTCTATCACAAAGCCAAGGAAGCCCTCTCCCCAATGCTCCCCAACGCGCGTTTTGGAGCCCCGCGGGAAGGCATCAGCTTTACCGAACTCAATCGTGAACGTCCCAGCAAAGATATTGAGATCATCGCCTATCACATGACTCCGCAAATCCACGCGTCTGACAACGCGTCGATCATCGAATCCTTGCCTATCCAAGGAGACACTGTGCGAAGCGCGCGTCAATTCATTGGCTCCAGGCCACTCTATATCAGCCCCATCACCTTCCATACGCTGCTCCCTGGCGCCGATCCCCTTCCCGGCGATCTGCCATGGAATGTCGATGCGCGACAGCCTAGCAAATTTGCGGCGGCCTGGACCGTGGGTAGTTTCAAGTTTCTCGCGGAAGCAGGTGTCGAGGGCGTGACCTACTATGAGACCGTCGGCTGGCGTGGGATCATGGACACGGCCACACCGCCCGAACGCCCTGACAAATTCCCCACAAAGCCAGGTGCTCTGTATCCTATCTACGATGTCTTTGAGGAGATCGCCCCATTCAAGGGTGGTCACGTTCAGGCGTTTGAGTCCTCGAACGAACTCGCTGTCGTAGGCTTAGCGTTAGTGAAGGCCGACCAAGTAGCGTATTTGATTGCCAATCTCACGGAAGCCATTCAGAGCGTTCGAGTCCGAGGTCCAGGTAGCAGGTCGATCGATCTCCAGCCGCACGCTATCTCACACATCAGACAGTGATGTATTGCAGAATCGCCATTCTATTAGCATTGGCGAACTCGTTTCCAGTAAGCGGCGAGACGCATTGGAGCCTTGAGCCCTTGCCCTCTCTCCAATCTTTAGCCGGCATCTCGATCGATTCGGAGATTCAGCGGACGCTAACCAATCAGCACCTTTCCGTTCCCTCTCCCGCGCCGGCGTTCCGCCAGATTCGCCGGCTCAGTCTCATGATCACAGGTCTCCCGCCGGAACCTGAGACCGTTGCAGCCTACGTGCGGGATCCTTCAGAAACCCACTACAACCTAATCGTGGACCGCTACTTGCAGTCCCCTCACTTTGGCGAACGCTGGGCGCGTCATTGGATGGATGTCGTCCGCTATGCGGAGACTTATGGCTATGAATGGAATCACCTCATTCGTGAGGCATGGCGCTACCGCGATTACCTCATCCGCGCCTTCAATCAAGATCTGCCATTCGATCGATTCATTCGGGAACACATCGCCGGCGATTTGTTAGAAAGTCCTCGTACAAATGAACTTCTCGGTATTAACGAGTCTCTGATTGGCACGGCTTTCTATCGCTTTGGCGAAACGGGTCACGATGATTGCGTGCTCTATCCCGAGATCAGTCTCGACGTGATGGACAACCAAATCGATACCCTCTCCAAGAGTTTTCAAGCGCTCACGGTGTCTTGCTCGCGCTGTCACGATCACAAATTGGATAACATTCCTCAACGCGACTACTACGCTTTGTTAGGCGTGATGACGAGTTCGCGTCAAGTAATCCGCACACTCGATCTACCTGGGCAACAAGCAGATCTCAAAGAAACCTTGCGCAAATTAAAACGCGAGATGCGTACTGAGTTAGCATCGCTCTGGCGTCAACGGTTGACCTCATTGACGGTCGATCGACTGATTGTCTTGGGCACGGAATCTGGAGCGGAATCCATGGATCATCCGTTTCATCCCTGGCACAACGACGATTGGAAAGCCACCGGCGAGGCGATGCGGCAAGAAGAGGACCGTCGATGCGCGTTCAATCGCCAACACTTCGAACTCTTTGGTGATTTCACAAAGAGAAACGCTCACACCCTGGCGAAATGGGGCATGGAAGGTCTCGCCATCGACGATGCCTTTGTTGCCGATGGCGACTTCGCTATCTTACCAACAGGGCCTAACATCCTACACAGCCTGTTGCCTGCCGGATTCTATTCTCATACGCTTTCCCAGAAGCTGAACGCTGCCGTGCGTTCGCCATTACTCCCTGAAAATAAGCGCTCTCTGAGTTATCAAACCATTGGGGAACACGGAAGCGTTTGCCGCACGGTTCTCGCCAATTGCACGCTCCCTTACTTTCACACCAATCGATTGAAATCGCCCGTTCTCGGTTGGCACAAACTCGGACTCGAACACTTGCGCACATCGCCCTTGGTCCGGCTCCGCAGTTATTTGGAATGGGCCACGGTGCTCGATGATCAAGGCTTCCCCGTGTTGAACATGCCGCAGGCGCAGTATCACAAGACTCTAGCGGACCCACGTTCTTACTTCGGCATCACAAAAGTCTTTGTCCATGACATCGATCGGCTTCCCTACGAAAGCCTTAACGCGCAATTGTTAGTTTATTCTCATCCCGTAACGACGAAACTGGATCTTGCCAACCGGTATCAGCAGATCCTTCGTGACGCCATCGCGCGCTGGGAACGCGGACGATCCACCGCAGTGGATGTGTTCTGGCTCAACGCCTTTCTAATGCGCGATCTCTTACCACGGACGGCCGATGCCACACCTTCACTCGCGTCGTTGGTGCGCGATTACCGCGCTCACGAAGCGCGCATTCAACCTCCTAAACGCCTTGTCGGAATGACAGATCCGGCAGAGCCCATCGATGTGGCGGTCTTTGCCAATGGCGAGGTCACAGCGCCCAAGGAGAAGGTGCCACGTGGCTACGTGACGATGTTAGAGCACCTGCTCCCTCCTGAGTTTACAAATTCCGTTAGTGGGCGCCGCCGCATCGCTGAATTGATTGCGCATCCGGACAATCCCCTTACGGCACGGGTCATGGCCAATCGCATCTGGCATTACCTCTTCGGATACGGATTGGTGCGCTCCGTCGATGATTTCGGTAAACTAGGGGAATCGCCTAGCCACCCTAAGCTTCTCGATTACCTGGCACGGCGATTCATCGACTCAGGCTGGTCCGTGAAAGCGATTGTTCGCGAGATCGTTCTCAGTCATACCTTTCGCCAGTCCTCTACCGCCAGTGAAACGGGTGACCAGCTAGATCCAGAGAATCGGCTCTTGCATCGCTATCCCGCCCGCCGCTTGGAAGCCGAGGTGATTCGCGATGCCATGCTTTGGGCCTCTGGGCGATTGGATCGCTCGATGTTTGGTCCTAGCATCCATCCCTATCGCGATCACGACGTCGATCGCCGCAAACTCTACGCCGGACCGCTGGATGGCGATGGCCGGAGAAGCCTCTATCTCAAAGTCACACGAATGGGACCGTCGAAGATGTTAGAGTTGTTCAATTTCCCTGATCCGTCCATGACTCGTGGACGCCGCGACCGGACCAATGTGCCCTCCCAATCCCTCGGGCTCCGCAATCACCCTTTTGTTCATCAACAGGCTCGTCATCACGCTCACCAACTTGTGAGCGGTGCCGACCTTCAGTCGCAACCTTTGGAAGAAACGCTTGCGCGGCTCGCGATGCGAAACCTTTCCCGGCAGCCCGATGAAAGCGAGCTCGCTGACTACGTTTCCTTTTTCACAGAAGTGGCCGCGATTCATGAACTTTCGCTAGAACAGGCCAAGAGAAGCCCAATGGTTTGGAGTGACGTCATTCATATGTTCTACAACTTAAAGGAATTTCTCTATGCGCTCTAACAAAAGAGCCCCCATCAGTAGACGTGCCTTGTTAAAGCAATCACTCGGCGCGGCTTCGGTAGGGATGTTAGGTGCTTCGCCCGTGCACGCCGCAGCGAGACCTCGATGCATTCCTCATCTTCGCCCCAAAGCCAAGCACGTGATCTTCTGTTTCATGCAGGGTGGCATGTCGCACGTGGATATCTTCGATCCCAAACCCGCATTAGCGAAGCATGACGGTGAGACCTATTTCAATGCCAACCTCCAATCGCAAGGCCCCGGAAATCGCAAGTGGCTGAAGAGTCCATGGACCTTCAGCCAGTATGGCCAATGCGGCACGCCGATCAGCAGTCTCTTGCCGCATCTATCACAATGTGTGGATGATTTCACAGTCATCCGATCGATGCGCGGCGGCCTGCCATTGCATTCCGTGGGCAATCTCTTTCTCCACTCGGGAAGAAATCGCGCCGGCTTTCCCAGTCTGGGAGCCTGGATCAACTACGGCCTTGGAAGCGCCAATGATAATCTGCCCGGGCACATCCTCATGCACTATGACGAGGTGCTTCCGGGCGGAATGGAGAACTTCTCTAACGGATTCCTCCCCGCGCATCATCAAGCCACGCCGGTACGAGCCGACGGCATTCCCATCGATCATCTGGCGTCTCGCGATGCGTCGCAAAGTTTGCAGCGGGCTAAACTCGACTTTCTTCAACGTCGAGACCGACAGCTCTCTCGAGAACTAGGTGGACTTGCTAGTATCGATGCCGCCGTTTACAACGACGAGTTGGCCTACCACATGCAAACGCATCTCCCGAATGTGCTTAACATCGATGCCGAGACAGCAGCCATCAAAAGCCTCTACGGCCTTGGCTCCGGTGATCCGCAGAAAGAGCGCTACGCCACCCATTGCTTGCGTGCACGCCGAATGGTTGAATCCGGAGTGCGTTTCATCGAGATCGTTACGCCACCGGGTTTCAGCGAGAACGGTTCTTGGGATCAACACGGAGCCCTTCGCAAAGGTCACGAGGCCAATGCTTTTATTGTCGACCAACCCCTCGCCGCGCTGATCCACGATCTCAAAACGATCGGACTCTTCGATGAGACCATCATTGTGGTGGCAGGTGAAATGGGCCGCACGCCTCACTCGGGCGGCCGGGACGGACGCGATCACCACACCGCGTGTTTCTCCATCATGATCGCCGGAGGCGGATTCAAGAAGGGCTTCGTTTACGGTGCCACAGACGAGTTCGGCATGGAGGTAGCAGAGAGCCCTGTTAGTGTGCACGACCTTCATGCCACCATTCTCTATCAGTTAGGATTGAATCACGAATCGCTCACTTATCGATTCGGTGGACGCGATGTGACCCTGCCAGACGTCGAAGGCGAGGTGAATCACGATCTCATTAGCTAGCTAGCTAGTCGAATGCCTGGGGCAATGCTTCTGGCAATTGTGCAGTTTGAGAATAACGTGGTAAGGATGAAGAGTAATGAACGCCCTTCGATCTTAGAAAGCCCGGCTGCTTTCCGCTCTCGCAATCTGTTTATCAGCGAGACTGCGCTCACCCGCGCGTAACGATAACAGCTTGAGATCTTCCTGTTGAAATATCCCTTTTCGTCCCGACAAGACCTACTTCACTTTCTCCGCCGTCCACACCGAAAAGAGATCTCGCGTTGGTGATTGGGTGGTGCCTTCAAGCCGCCCATTGACCAACTTAGCCGTTGAGTAGTAGACGTTGCTTCCATCTTTGGTGACGAAGCGGCAATGGACCGCGCTCCATTGCGTGTTCACCCGCCCATTCTTGATTTCCGAGTCATAGAACGTTCCGACGAGAGTTTGGGCATCGACGGCCCTTACATTAAACGAATGAAAAGAAGGTTCGGAATCGGGCGTCGAGCGAAGGTCGACTTGCCATTCACCGATAAGATCTTCGCTAGAGACTTCAGACGTCGTGGCGCGATCCACCGTATAAGCGAATCCGTCAGGATTGATCGTGAATCGGTACTCACCTGCCATGGGGACGAAGGCGCGAATGTTCGATACGTTGGTGGCATTAAACTCAGCCTGACCGGTCAATGGCAGCTCATCGCTTTCTTGATCAGCCTCTCCCACATTTGCGTCCCACGACCCATTGGCAGCGAATTTGAATTCCATAGGACCGGGCTTGGTTAGGCGAACGTCCACAGACCACCGTCCATCTTTCTGCAGAGCCATGGGTGTGGCTTCCAGGTCCCAATCATTGAAATTTCCGGCGAGGCTGACAGAAGTGATCTCGAATTCGTCCTCAGCGACCTCAGGTGTCGATCCCGGTACCTGGGCCAACTGCAAATAGAGGCCAAAGCCGATGATCAAGGCCGCCAACCAGCCGAGTGTTAGAGCCACTTTGCCCATGGGAGCCGTTTCATCCGAAGCCTGCGGGTCCCTACGCCAAACAAATCGATCTAATGCGAAGCGCCCTCCTCCGGTGAATACGAAGAGAACATAACTCCAAAAAAAGATCTGAGTGATGTTCAGCTGAGTTATGGGCGTGACTCCATGAAATAGAAAAGCGGCCACGCCCAGTGTGAAAGCTAGAAAAAACGCCGCCGGGCGCGTCAACAGTCCGAGTGTTAGAAGGATGCCACCTGCGAATTCCGCCAAGGACGCTAGCAAGGCGAAGAACGCAGGTGCCGGAAAACCTAAGCCAGCCACTTGATCGACGAACCAGTCGGGAACGGGCAGTTTATCTTTGCCACCGAGCGCCATGGAGATACCCACGTGCAAACGCAACAATAAGAGGCCGATGTTCGGCCAAAGGCCTGTTGAGAAAGCGCCTCCAAAGAGACAACGATAGATGAAACGAAGGGTCGACATAGTAAGGATTGTGTTATTGAGGATTGGAACGGAGAGAGCGGTCTTGCCCTCCCGAGAAGTAGTGGCCCATCACCGCTGTAGGCGTTTCGCCACTACCATCTGCGACGAATTCGATCTGGGTCGTTTCATCACCACGCACGAGAAACTTGCCCGATGGTAGAGGGATGAGAGGCCATTCATTGCCGAAATCTCGATGGCGGTAGATCAATTGACCCTCCCTAACAAAGAACTCGCGCTCTTCGTAAACACCTGCCAAGCGTTCAGGATTGGGTATCGAAGTGATTGGCGAGCTATCCAGGAATTCACGCGTCTCTTGAATCCATCTTTGGCGAGCCTCGCGATCTGGTGTGGCCAAGAGTGAGAGGGCTTGCTCGTTGATCCAAAGAGCCTCATCGAAACGTCGTGATCCGTAACATTTTTCCACTAATCGGTCTAACGATGTCGCCGCCACTTGATGACGCGAAGGTGTGGCCACGCTCCCATGCGTGGCATGCTGATGGAGCCGCTCATGAGTATTCATGAGATCTTGAACGCCCTTTTGATAGGCCTCCCGACGCCGGTCTGGGTGAATGAAAGGATTATCTTGTGGCGCTTTACCATCATAAAGATCGTTCTCAAGATGCCTGACATCACTTGCAAGCCGCTCAACGGTGAGAAGATCTTGGGCTATCCGATGCTCTTCCCAATCAAGCGGGAATCGGCGCAATCCGCCATCCATCCCCGCGACCAGAATTGCCTTGTCGTCGTGGTCAAAACCCACATCGGAGACGCCCGGGATCCCCGTATCCAACCCTAACTGGAGTTCGCCCGTCTGCGAGTGCCACAACTTCACCTCGGAACTGTACCAGGCACAACTAAGGAGGCGGTTGCCGTCTTCGCTCAGCTCAAGTGCCCCAACACGTTCGCCATGGGCGTAGACCGTTCGGATCAGCTCACCACTTGCCGCATTCCAAAAACAAATCTTGCCATCACCATGCCCAGTGTAGAGCCACATGCCATCGCTTGACCAAAGAGCCACGTTGGCAACCGTCGCCTCCTCAGGTTGTAAGGACAACCGCACGCTTGCCGATGACAATTCCCAAACCAAGGCCCGGCCTTTTCCCGCGCCGTCTTCCGGCGCTTCCGTGGTGACCAATTGCCCGCCGTCAGGATGAAAATCCATGCGCATGACAGGATGACGGTGGCCCGTAAGCCTAACAAACTCCTTGCCTTGGCTCACGTCCCATAGAGCGATGGTGGGATGGGTATCACGCGGTCTTGCACTTTCGCGATGAGCTCCTGCGGCCAATTGAAGCCCACTGGGACTGAATCGAACGTTACGCACACGATAGTCAATCGGTCGCTCCCATAGAAGCCGTCCACTCGGTAGCTCCCAAAGGCGCAGCTTACCATCGCCCCCTCGCGTCACGAGATGTTTGCCGTCCGGACTAACATCCACACTGTACATCCCGCCTGGGCCGCCACGTAGCCGCCGAATCTCCACGTTGGTTTGCGCGTCCCAGAGTCTCAGCGTGCCATCGGCGCCGACCGAGGCCCAGTATCGCCCATCCGGCGTTGTCACCACTTCGAAAACCAATCCGCGGTGCCCTATCAATCGTTCAGACGGCGCTAGAGAAGATAGATTCCAATGAGCCAGGAACCCCGATTGCCCTGCCACCGCAATCGATCGACCGTCTGGAGCAAACGCCGCCGCATGAACATGGGCGTCCTTGGTCAGCAAGAACGCCAACTCTTCGCCTGTGTGCGTTTGACGGAGTGCCACCCCGCCTTCCCATCCGCCGGAGAGAAGGAGATTTCCATCGGGGCTGAAGGCGAGCGCTGCGACAGAACGTCGGTGACCTTTCCACGTAAGTTTCTGCTCACCTTGAAAACTCCATAACGTGACGCGGCCATCTTGGTCCCCGGTGGCGATCGTTTCACCATCTGGCGAGAAAGTTAGACTATCAAAACCTAAGCCATCGGTTTGAATATCGCAGATTCTGGCCCCTTCACTCTGCCAAAGGATGAGCCTGCCACTCCGGGTCACGGCGCCAACGTGATTGCGACCAATTGCCAAGTCTTCGACATCAAACAAGCTTCCCTGCATCGTCGCTAGCTTCTCCTGCAAACCATGGGACCATAGCACCACCGCACCGTTCTGGGATGCTGTTAGAATCCGGTCACCTCCCCGCGTCATGGCTACCGCTTGAATCGGTTGATCACTTCCACGACCATGCCCAATCTCATTGGCGGCATCAGAGACGCGCAACATCAAGTCTGCGCCAGCCGAGGCGATGAACCTACTGTTAGGAATCGGCCTGGCGAGGAATACAGGCCCTTCATGACCTTCGAAACTCGTGAGACGCTCGCCAGTCTGGATCTGCCAACGGCTGACGACGCCGTCTTCACCAGCCGAAATCAGATGCTTCCCCTCCGCGTCATAGCCGACGTCATTGACGCATTGGGTCGGCTCATGACCTCGATAGATCTGTGTTGGCTCGACGAGCGCTTTCCTCACCCATCGCCACTCCCAGTTCCGCGATTCGTCAGGACACATCGCTAACAATTCCTCAGCCCGGCCCCGCCGCCCGTCACGAATGGCGTCCTGCGCCGCCGCTAGTAAAGAGGGATAAACGAGACGCTGGACTTCTGCCGCGTTCTCGTCTGCGCGGGCTTGCTCCGCGCGTGCCAAGCGTTCGTTTTCTCGAGACCGTTCGAGATTCCTCTCAGATTCCCGCCAGCTCGATCGTGCTTGGGTGAGCCCCATAATGGCCAACAAGAGTCCGCTTACGATCGAAATCAGAGCGATCCCCCCAACCAAACAGGCCACACGATATCTTCGAACACATTTTCCTAACCGATACACCAGACTTGGAGGACGCGCCTCGACGGCCTCATGCCTGAGAAAACGACGCACGTCTTTCGCCAGCGCACTTGGAGTCTCGTAACGGCGCTGACGCTCTTTCTCCATCGCCGTCATGACGATCCAGTCAAGATCACCCTGTACGGCTTTCGTTAAATTGACAGGGTCACTGCCGCGATGACGCGCGACGTCTGTCCGATCGTCTGCTTGCAACGTGGCGAGTTTGGTAGAGGGTTTGCTAGGTTCATCCTCCCGAATGCGCCGGCGAATCTCTTCGTAGCCCCCGCTGAGCAGTTCCTTGGCATCGAACGGCGTTCTGCCGACCAGCAATTCGTACAACAATACTCCTAGAGCGTAGACATCCGTTCGCGTATCGACGTCCAAACCACTCATTTCCGCCTGCTCGGGACTCATGTAGGCGGGCGTGCCGATGAACTGTTCGTACTGAGTGAACAAGGTCTTCTCCGTCAATCGATGTTGAGTCGCTTTGGCGACGCCAAAGTCGATCACCTTGGGCACGGGATGGCCATCGTGCAGCGTGACCATCACGTTAGAGGGTTTGATATCCCGGTGAATGATGCCCTTGGAGTGCGCGTGTTGGATGGCCTGACACACGCTGATGAACAACTTCAGGCGTTCGTGAGTAGGGAGATTTTCCTGATCACAATAGTTCGTGATAGTAATTCCCCGCACTAACTCCATCACGAAATAAGGCCGACCACTTTCCGTGCTTCCAGCGTCCAGAACCCGCGCAATGTTAGGATGATCCATCATGGCCAATGCTTGACGCTCGGCTTCGAATCGCGCAATCACCTGCCGCGTATCCATTCCTAGCTTAATGATCTTAAGCGCCACCCGACGGCGAACCGGCATCTCTTGTTCCGCCATATAGACGGCGCCAAAGCCTCCTTCACCAATCTTTTGTAGCAACTTGTAGCGGCCGATTACGGAGCCTGGTCCCTCTTTCAGCTCTGGAGCGGATCGGACCGTCAATTGGTTCCCTGAGGCCGAGGTCTGAAGGAAGCCACGCGCTTGGTCATGCGCCTCTAACAAGGCCCGAACAGCCTGCGCGAGCGGCTCATTGTCATCCGCCTGCACCCGTACAAAGGCCATCCTTGCCTCGTCATCATCGATGCCCAAAGCTGCGTCAAAGAGGGCTTCAATCTGTTCCTGTGAAGGTCTGGGAGTCATCAATGAAAAGCGAGAGAATGAACCGTGTCATTCCTCAATGCGCCGTCCGCTGAAACTCCGGAACAGGAAAGTGGTACTTTTTCTCGGGATTCACGTTGTGAGCCGCTGAAACAACCAGGCGCGGGCGAAGTTCCAGTAGCGCTTGGCCGTCATCTCCGATATCCCCATCGCTTCCGCGGCCTCCGGGATGGTCATCCCCACAAAGTAACGTAATTTGACCAGCTCAGCTTTGATCGGATCGCGTTCCTCCAGCTGCTCTAACGCTTCATTGACAGCTAAGAGGATTTCCGGCTTGGTCTCCACAGCGAGCTGCACCTCATCCATCTCCACGCGCTGCAGTTTGCCTCCGCCGCGTTTCTGACGATGCTTCGCTCGGGCTCTTTCTACCAAGATCCGCCGCATGGCCTCGGAGGCTGCGGCAAAGTAATGCCCGCGATTCTCCCACTTGCCGGCATCGTCCCCCATGAGCCGAATGTATGCCTCATGAACGAGCGCGGTCGCCTGAAGCGTTTGCCCTGGAACTTCTTTCGCCATTCGGGCTGCGGCGAGTTTCCTCAATTCATCGTAAACAAGCGGAAGCATCCGCTGTGCGGCCCCGGAATCGCCCGTTTCCACCGCCTGAAGCAATTGGGAAACCTGGTTATCCATGCATCATCACTCCGCGAGAACGCGAAAGAAACGTTGTGGATACACAGACGCTCCACCCTTGCTAACAAACACCGAATAAAAAGTCCCGCTTCCGTCAAAAACAGGTTCATTCCTGACAAACTCAAAAACTTCCTCCCCTAACTCCCAATCTAACAAATTGTCCGACTGCTGACACGTGTATGTGGCATTGGCACCCGCCCGGCGCCGGAACCGTAGCGTGGGGCGCTTCTCGCCTTCCACCTCTAACGTTCCATCTGCGATCACCTCGGGTACGGACGTCGCCAAAGCGGGATCCGAACCGAATGCGTACTCTTCAAAATTTGTATAGCCATCTTTATCGAGGTCATCGTTTGGTCCCGATGCCTCCGCATCGTCTCCAAGATAAAGCCGCTCCCAATCGTCGCGCAATCCATCGCCATCCTCATCCGCAACCTCCCCTGCCTTGAGCAACATCCCTTTCAACGCCGCACGATTGTCAGGAAGGCTGAGGCTACTTCCTGTCAAATTCATCAAACCGGCAAATCCGGTCTCGGAATCAACGATCCGCACATCACGCCAGGTCGCCTCCCAAGAGGACCACTGCCCAGCTGCCAAGGAATCCTGCAGCCACGGCAACTTTCGCTCCGAGGTGACCAACCCATTGTTAGAGGCTTGATCCATTCGATTGATGCCAACGATTTCGACGTTGAGGCGGGGCGACTCGCTTTTGATTTCATCTAACAACTCTTCCAGGATTGCAAACTGCAATCGGCAGTAGCCTCATCCGGCTGATCCAAAATAGTAAGCGCTCACTTGAAGCCGGTAATCATGCGGCGAGACCATCTGGCCATGGCGAACCGACTGGGGATTGAGATCTTCTAGCGAGAAATCGGGAGCCAATTCCGCTCCAAAGATGCTCGTCGCCATTCCTGCAACACCCAGGTTTAGTAGCAAGGCAGATCTTATCGTCTTCATGATAAGTCCGATGATAGGCAGTCTTCGCCGAGGGTCCATCCATTTCGACTGGCCATCACCGCAATCTATCACCGAGTCTTCCGTCATATCCCGTTAGCTCCACGTAGGCTTGACCAATGGCTTCGCCGTTTTCATTGATCACCTCGCACGCGCCTTCCCAATAGGAAATCTGATCGATGCGTCCGACGATCTCTTGGTGATCGTGGACGGGTCGCAACGCCAGCATGCGTTCGCCGCCTGTCTTGGGATCTCGGGTCGTAAGCAGAAAGTCAATTGGGTAAAGGGCTCCCGTATCCGGGCTCCTCCACTTTCGCTTGGCTTCCAAGTTCCAATCTTCCCTCTCGACCGCATGCAGTTTCCCGTCCTCATCAATCCATGTCAGCTGCGATGAGGGATCAGCGGCGCCCGATTGGTCGCGAAGTTGGTACATCATGATCTCGCGACCGTCGTCTAACTGAATGCTCGCCCAATCCCAACCCACTTGATTTGGCCCTAACTGACTACTGCTGAATTCATGATCCATCCATGACTGCCCCGTTACCGAAAAAGCCTTACCTTGCCAATTGACGGTTCCGCTAGTGACCAACCGCGTGAAGGTAATGTAGTGACTCGCGGCGCCCGTTGCCTGAGACTTAACCGAAATGCCGTTCTCGCCAAAGATCACTCTGGCTTTGCCCGGCTCCAAGACCAAATCGAAGAGCACATCCCCACGAATCGATCCCACGAGCTTCATCGTTTCCTCCTGAGTCTCCGATGGCTCACGACACAATCGCCAATTGCCATTGCGTACGTCCAGATCGGCTTCACTAGCAGAAGCATCCCATCCCGATCGATTGAGACGTTCTTCAAACAAGAACTTTCCGGATTCGATATCGATCATCGCCATGTGGGCGAGGTAGGCGTGATCGTTGGCAAAGGCTTTGTTTGGGGACGATTCCCGCTGCGCGGGAGATTGGATAGCGGCGCGAAAGAAAGTGGCCTGATAGCCAAACCTTCGGCTTCCGCCGTCTTCCTGCAAATGACCAGTGATGTACCACCACTCGATCTTAAAATCCGGATGGCTACCATGATCGCGAGGAAACTGATAGTCGTAGCCCGGCACCGCAAGACGGAATTCCTCCTCATTTCGCTTGGACTCTCCCAAAGCATTTATGCTCATGAGGCAAAGAATTAGGCTAAGGTGCTTCATCATTCTTCAATTTCCCAGGGCAATGCTGCTGCCCGATGGCCAATATGATAGGAAACGAAACCGGCAACGAGCAAGACACCCATCGTGAGCATTGCCATATCCAGCCACGGAATCCGATAAAACAAGGTCCAGCCGAAGGATTGCCGGTTGATGACATGGATGATCAAATGACCCAACACGAAACTGAGCAAGAGCCCAACGGCGAGGCCGGAGATCGCCAAACCGAGCCCCTCCCACATCACGGATCTCCCAACATGGCGGCGCATCATACCCAATTCTTTCAACGTTAGCAATTCGCGTCGTCGTTCAAGCAGGATGCTTGTGAGCGCCAATGCCAACCCTGCCAAGGCAACCATGACACCGATCCACTTCAAGACTCGTGTCACGGCGAAGGTCTGGTGAAAAACGCGCAAGGCTTCCATACGCAGTTCCTGATTGTTGCGAATGACCAAACCGGAATGATGTGCCTGAAGACGTTCGCGAACTTCGGTCACATTCTCGCCGTCTTTCACAAAAAGCGCTAGAGTCGCCACCTGCTGGTCTTGATACCACTCAGCTAGGAGCGGCCGGGACACCGCGACGGTCCCGAACTCATTTCCAAAGTCAGCGAAGACTCCCACAATCGGCACCACTCGCGTTCCTGAAGGAGTGGGAAGAGTCACTTCATCACCAACGGTCTTCCCAAAGCGGTAGGCGAATGGCTCGCTGATTACGGCCACCTTTGCACTTTCCGCCAGAGATTTGTTAGGCTCATCTATCCAGATGGCGTCATTCCAACGGCTCTTGTCATGAAAATCAGCACCGGCCAAGATGCATGGTTTATCGTCTATGCGAATGCGATAGTATTGCGTGATCTCTGCGGAAGCGATCGCGGCATCGCTTTCTAACTTTCGCCAAACCTGTGGTGAGATCCGATTGGAACTCGATGCGTTTCCCACGCCCTGACAAGCCACAAACAGATCCGCCGTCATCACATTGGTTAGCCACCGTGTCACGGTCTTCTCGAAACTTCCTATCAAAATAGCCATTCCGCCCGCCATGGCTACGGCCACAACCAAGCCGCCCGCTGCCAAACAATGGCGTCCCGTGGCCCGTTTCAATTGGCTGCCTGCATAGGTGATCAACGGATTGTTAGAACCAAACCGTCTATAGATCGCCGCCACCCAGGGAAAGAGACCGCTGACAAGAATGGCCGCACCTGTAACCCAAAGAAACGCCGCCACATAACCTGCTAAAGGAAGTGAAGCGCCATCGTTAGTGCGCCATGGAGGGGCTAAGTGCAAACCAAAGGCGCAGACCAAGAACACCAGACCGATGGCGGGATGCCGAAGCATGGCCAGGCCATCTGAACGCACCCCGCGCTTGAGAATCTGCGCCGGCGGCGTCTGCGCGGCATCACGAGCGGGAAGCCAACCACCGAACAAACTCGCCATCACACCGAGCCCGCCCGCCAATAGAGCTTCATTCCAATCCCAGGCAGCGGCTTGAGTGGTATTGGAATAGTAGAGCGCATTCACGGTCTGAGCCACGGCGCGTACGGTGAGTTGCGCCATTCCCCAGCCTAGCAATAATCCTAAGAGCGCCCCCAGGAACCCCAAGGCGACGGCCTCCCAAAGCCAGGACTGCCGGATCGTTGCGCCGGTCACCCCCAATGATCGCAAAGTCGCCATCTCCGGACGCCGCCGAACGACCGCGGCTTCAAGCGCCTGCAGTATGAGATACATGCCTACCAGAAGAGCTAAGCAGGAAAGAATGGTTAGGTTCAGTCGGAACGCCCGCGTCATCTCACCTCCCGTTCGGCGTTGTCCGGCGGGTGTTTCCACGGCCCAACGATCGCGGCCGAGAACCGTCAAGCGATCACGAACCTCCGCGCGCCAGCTTTCAGTTAGGCTTCCCGACGGCAATCGCACTTCCAATCGGTGGACGTAGGAACGTTGCCCGGTCAGATCCTGCCATTGAGGCAGATCCATCACGATCAAATCCTCGGGCTGGCGCAAGCCCATCTCGGGTTCAGGGAGATAGCCACCCACTTCCACTACATGCTCCGCGTCATCGACCACCAAACGCCACCTATCTCCTGGAGAGAGCTTCAAGCTTTCTGCTAGGCGTTGGGGAACAACAACCAGGGGCAGCGAAAACGATTCGCGTTCCCCTACCCTCCATTCCACATTGGTCTCATCCTGCTCTGTCAAATAAATCAAATTCGGGAGCGCGGCCAAATCGAGTCCGAGTACAAGGAATTGTCGCGCCCTGAAACCATCGTCTTTCCCAGTCCGCATTGGCAATGACGCCGTCCCTTCGAGAACCGGATAGAGCCCGGCCGGCACCGGCCCTAACGTTTCCCGGATCTTTGACAGATCCGAAATGAGCAATCGCCCGGAATGCGGCACGATCACCAAATCACTTTCTCCAGTAACACTCTCTGTGAAGATACGAAAGCCTGCCATGGCCGCCCGATTCGCCAATCGGATAGAGAAAAAGACGGCAACTCCCAAGGCCAAGATCAGAATGAGAAGGATCGTCCGGCCAGGAGCCATCCGCCAGTGACGCCAAGTAAACCGGGTCCAGAGCAGACGCGTGAGACTCATGCGCCTACCAACACGCCGTCGCGCAGTTGCCACCGTTGGTGGCATATCGCCGCCGCTTCATCACTGTGCGTCACAAGCAGAAGAGCGATAGCATGTCTGTCAGTCAATTCCCGCATCAACTCTAGGATCGATGCGCCAGTCTCGCGGTCGAGGTTGCCGGTGGGTGCATCCGCAAGAATGAGTTTGGGCTGGGGGGCCAGGGCGCGCGCGATGGCCACACGCTGCATTTCCCCGCCACTCAAGGTCTCTGGGAGGGCATCCATTCGATACGTCAGTTGCACCTCCTCGATCAGGCCCATCACGCGTTCTTGGCGCTCTGGTTCGGAAAGCCCTAACAATTGCAAAGGAAACTCCACATTCTCCCGGGCGCTGAGCGTTGGAAGCAGATGAAAGAACTGGAAAACAGAACTCATGCGTTCCCGCCGCAGCTTGGCCATGGATTCGGCGTCCGTTTTCCCTAGATTCACGCCATCGAAATGGATTTCCCCGTTATCCACCCGCTCCAAGCCGGCTAGACAATGTAACAACGTGCTCTTTCCCGATCCGGAAGGCCCTAACAACGCTACCCTTTGGCCATTTGCCATGGACAAATCCACTCTCTTGAGAACCAGCGTCTCGCCAAAGGCTTTGGCGAGGCCTGTGGCTTGTAACAGAGGGTGGGAATCCATGGTCTGCGAGTGACGATTACGCCGCGCACGGCCTTTCAGACTCTCAATCTGCGACGGATCAAAAATCGTTCTTCCACATCATCGATTCCACCGGAACGGCCGAGCGCTCGTTATACTTCGCTGAGCCCTTATCACTGTAGAGTGTTTGGATATCTCCTCTCACTTCAAAGTAGATGAGCTGGGCGATGGGCATCCCTTCGTAGACGCGGACGGGCTGGTTTACGGAAATCTCCAGGGTCCAATGATTGCAGAATCCCACATCCCCTTTCCCCGCCGTGGCATGAATATCGATGCCTAGCCGTCCCACACTGGATTTGCCTTCAAGGAAAGGCACTTGCTTATGAGTTTCCGTGTATTCCTGCGTGACGCCGAGATAGGTCTTGCCCGGTAGCAAGACATGTCCCTCTGCCGGAATCTCCACCTGGTCGACAACGTTGTGCTTCCTCGCATCGAGAATCTCGTCACGGTAAACAGCTAACGTTTTCCCCAAATGCACATCGTAGCTATTGGTGCCGAGCGCGGATTCTTTGAAAGGCTCTATCACTATATCGCCCGCGGCGATGCCTTCTCGAATGGCTTGGTCCGAAAGAATCATGATGAGAGGTTACTTGGTACTCTCTTCAACGGTGGGCTTCTTCTTGTCCAACTCTTTCCTAATCGTATCCTGCAAACCCCAAATGCCCACGAAGGCGATGGCCAGCATGCTTAGCGCCAAGATGGCATCGTAGAGTTTGCCCGATTTCAAGCAATCTGGCACCCAGCGGGTGCGCATGATGAAGGTGGCAAAGACCACGATGAGCAGGATCGCCGTCGTCGCGGCCCCGCCAATCAAGACCATGGCCGCCGGCGAACTCCCGTAGATGGCCTTGATCCCTAGATAACAAGATCCCCAAATAGCGGGAATGGTCCACGCGCAGATGGCGATCCATTTCCGGCGCTGTTTCATATCCGAGAAGTCAAGAATCCCAATCTGCCCAAACGCATCAGAGAACAGGCGTGTCCACGCCGCAAGTGCGGCGAGTAAGGTAGAGAAAAGCACGACAAAGGCCCCAACAAGAAAGAAACCGTAGGCCCAACCGCCTAACGAATCTGTGTAAATTTTTGCTAGCACATCAATTAATTCTCCCTTTGCAGGAAGAAGGCCCTGCGCGTTCAAGACCGCTGCCCCTAACAGATAAAAGACCGCCGTGACCAGTGTGTAAGCAACCAACGCCAAGATGGCGTCAAGATACATGATCTTGGTCCAAGCTTTGGCCCGCGCTTCCCATTCAGGCGTATTCTCCCGAGGCCCGGTGTTGGCCGCGTAGCCCTTCTCGATAAGCCAGTAATTGTAGGCCATGATCTCGTCTCCTCCCACACCTGTGATGCCGAACACCGCTAGCGCAATAAGCAATGACGCTTTGTCAGGAATTTGAAATGTTAGACCCGAGGTGAACTCTGCCCAACTGATCGACATGGGAGTCCACTGCAACGAAACGAGCGAGACGATGGTGAAAATGGTGAAAAGCCCGATCAGCGCCAGTGACCATTTCTCGATGGGGCGATAGTAGCCGCGAAAAACGAGCAAGGATACCGAGACAGCCAGCACGACGATCCAAATGGCTTCCGTCCCCCCTAACTTGGTCATCAACAATGCCACCCCACCGATGATTCCGCCCACCTGCAGCATCTTAAGCGTCATGAGAATCAACCAGGTCCAAATCGACCAATTCGCTTTGCCAAAGCGCGGGCCCGGCAACCGGTTCAGTGTCTGCATGGTCGTCTCACCGGAATGAATGGCGTGTTTCCCAAACTCTAATTGCACCGCCACTTTGACCAAACAGCTGGCGATGACCACCCAGAACAAGACAAAGCCGGCCTGGGCGCCCAGATAGGTGGTGGCGATCAATTCACCCGATCCCACAATCGAAGCCGAGAGGATGAATCCCGGCCCCAAATACTTGAGCCGCTCTGCCAAGCCCGGCGGCGCTTCGACGACTTTCTCTTGGGAAAGCTTGTAAGGATCTTGTTCGTTCATAGACCGAGGTTTGCCGCGCAGCCTCCCTGGTTTGTTTGAGCGAAACAAGCCAAATCACCGGACCCTCGTAATGGCTATCGTCCACGGTTTCTTCCAGCCATTCTGACTACCACTTTTTCTCTAAATGGATATTGAAAGGCTAACTAAGTCTTGCAACTCAACAGCACTCTTGGATAGCTTGCCCGCACGTTCAAAAACGAAATTCTTAACTCATAACATCAAATGAATAGTATCGTGCGAATCATTCTTGGAGTGGCTGTGCTGATCGGCGCGTTCATGGCTAAGCAGAAAGCGACACCGGTGGTGAACGAGGGAGAGAGTGCCTCACCCACGGTTTCCTTGTTTGGTAATGAGATTGCGCCAGGATCCCTGAATTTGATCGTCGCGGCCTTTGCCATCGCCGGTGTGGTCATGATCGTGCTCGGCGTCGTCGGCCTGTTCAAGCGTAATGCATAAGCCTTCAGCGAGCTGATCAAGACGTCATCCGCCGTCCCAATCCGGAATAACGGCGGCCACTTTGCGTTTTCATGACTGCAAGTTCCAGAGCTTTGGTTTCACCGATCAATACGACCAATTGCTTTCCCCGGGTCACGGCGGTGTAGATGAGACTGCGCTGAAGTAAGTGATAGTGTTGATTGGTCACCGGAATGACGATGGCGGGAAATTCGCTCCCTTGTGATTTGTGAATGGTGATGGCGTAGGCCAAGCGCAATTCATCTAACTCGCCTGGTTCGTACTCAACGAGTTCACCGCTTTCAAAGCGTACAGTGATTCTGACTGGATCAGTCGTGATTTCCACCACACTTCCAAGATCGCCGTTGAAGACTTCCTTCTCATAGTTGTTCCGCAACTGAATCACACGATCGCCCACACGAAAGACGGCGCCGAAGCGCTCGACCTCGTAACGATATTCGTTAGGCCCATTCATGACCGCCTGCAGCTGGCGGTTCAGATTCGCCGTCCCTAGGATCCCTTTGTTCATGGGTGTGAGCACCTGCAGATCTTTGCCTAGCTCAAATCCAAACTTGTCCGGTATATGCCGGACCACCAGCTTCTTGAGCATGGTCAAACTCGCCTCGGCATCCTCCCGTTCAAACCAATAAAAATCCGTACTCTGCCCTGCGGGCGGCATTTCGAGCGGCGGCAAGTGCCCCGCGTGAATGGCATGTGCCGCCGTTAGTATCCGGCTACCGGCGGCTTGACGGAAGATTTCCGTCAGGCGGATAACCGTCCCCACCCCGCTATCTATCACGTCACGCAAGACGGCGCCCGGCCCCACGGAAGGCAATTGATCGATATCACCAATCAAGACCAAGTGCCCATTGTCAGGTAGGGCATCGACTAGGGCCGCCATGAGATTCACGTCGATCATGGATGCCTCGTCCACGATGAAGGCTTGGCCTTTCAACGGGTGCTCCTTTCTTCTAACAAAGCCGCCATCCGCTTGAAACTCTAACAAACGGTGCAAGGTCTTGGCCTCCACGCCGGAAGACTCCGTCATGCGCTTCGCCGCCCGGCCCGTGGGAGCCGCCAGCACGGTTTCCACCTTCTTGACCGTGAGAATGCTGAGAAGACTGCGCAACACCGTCGTCTTCCCCACCCCAGGCCCGCCCGTAATAATGGTCAGCCTGTGTTGCAAGGCCGCCTCAAGCGCCTCCTTCTGCCCTTCTGCTAGAGAGGCCCCAAGCTTTTCCTCACACCAGGCGATAGCGCGCGCAGAATCGATGGAGGGATACGAGCCCTGTTGGGCTGCGAGGAATCGCAACCCCTTGGCAACACGATATTCAGCGCTATCGAGATACGGCAAATAGATTAGATCTTCGTATGAAGTGAGATCCGCCCGGCTAAGGGATTCTTCTAACGTTGCCACAATTAGCTCTTGAGCCACCCCCAGCAAGGCCGCAGCATCGTCGATCAATTTGGCCTTGGGCAAACCACAATGCCCTTCTTGAGCACCCGTTTGCAACACGTGCCTTAGCGCCGCATCCCGGCGGCCCGGGGCCACGTCATCCGTTCCCAACCGTTTCGCGATCGCATCCGCCGTTTTGAAGCCGAATCCATGAACATCCCTAACGAGTTGATAGGGGTCTTCGCGAAGCACCGACTCCGCGCGATCTCCGTAGGTTCTGTAAATGCGCAAGGCTTTGGCCCCGCTGATGCCGTGCCCATGAAGGAAGAGCATGATCTGACGCATGGCCTTCTGCGCCTCCCAGGATTTCTTGATCTCCCGGCGTCGCTTGGCCCCAATGCCATCCACTTCTTCCAAACGTTTCGAAGCCGTATCGAGAATCTCGAACGTCTCCGAGCCAAACTTCTCCACCACGCGTTTCGCGTACTTGGGACCGATGCCATCGATCAGCCCGCTTCCGAGAAACTTGACGAGGCCTTCGTTAGAATCAGGAGGCGATGACTTGAGTTCCGTGGCCTTAAACTGACGACCATAGGCTTCATTGTCGACCCACGCCCCCGTTGCGGTCACTTCTTCGCCGGCGTTGATCGAAGGGAGATTCCCGACCACCGTCACCATTTCCTTGGCGCCTTTGGGGGTGACCTTGAGCACGGCATAACCAGTTTCGTCCGTATGATAGAGCACTTTTTCTACCACTCCCGTCAAGGGAGCCTCTGCCAGCTCGTCGATCACGATTCAATGGAACCGCGCCAATCCGAGGAAGTCAATGGGATGGGCGGTCTTGCCCGATTCTGCAAGATCCGCTAACACTTCACCCATTACACTGGCGAATTTAAAACCATGCCCACTAAAGCCACAGGCAAAGAACACGCCCTCCTTCTCTGGATGACGATCGATGATGAAATGCCCATCCGAACTGTTGGTATAGAGACAGGTCCGGATCGCCAACAAGGGTCCGGCGGCTCCCGGCAAATGGTTCTCTAAAAACGTTCGCAACGGCCGTTCATCACCCGCCTGAGGCTCCCGGCACACCGTGTCCGGGGTGACGGATTCTGCGGGATGATGCCAGGCCAACTTGAGGCCTGGGTTATCGGGCATCATGGGGAATCCGTAAAAGCCTCCCCCATCCTCACACTCATAAAACCAGCCGGGGAACTCACCCAATCGATATCGGTCGGGTTCCTCAGGCCAGAACCATCCCCAGGTTTGACGCGTCACGGTTAGACGAATGGCCTCATCCCGAATCGCTTCCTGCGACCACGCACCCGCCGTGATGAGTAAGCGCTTTCCGCGAAACATTCCCTGAGAAGTCACGACTTCAATTCCGGAATCATCACTCTGCCAGGATTCCACCCTTACATGACCACGCAAGACGGCTCCTCGGCTAAGCGCGCCCTGCACATGTGCCGCCATGACCAGCTCGGGAACGAGAAAACCCGCCTTCTCTTCATAAATACCTTCGTAATCAGCGGGCACACGAAAGCACGGATAACGCTGCGCTAACGTTTCATGCTTAAGGTATCGGTGAGGCAGCTCGTGCGCCTGGGCTGACTTGAGCGCACCATCGAGAAACTCGCGCCTGGGCGCCCCCATATAGAGTCCGCCGGTGAGATAAAGAAGCCGCTGCCCGAAATCTTTCTCCAATTCCTCCCACAATTGGTAGGCCCGTTTCAGCAAAGGCACGTAGTCTGGATGCTCGTAGTAAGCGAGACGGATCATTCGGGAAAATCCATGATGCGCGCCTAGCTGATGCGGGATGGCATATTGATCCAAGCCTAACACTCGAGCACCACGGCGGGCCAAATGATAACACGCTGCCGCTCCCATCGTTCCCGCGCCCAGAACGATGACATCGTAATCTTCCCTCACAGTCGCTTAAACTGAGACGTAAGCTTTCACGAATCGTCGTCCTTCTCTTTTGCAGCCTCCTTATTCTTCGCATCGACGGCCTTCACAAAGTCCTGACTCGCTTCATCTAACTTAGTTAGGGAGAGAAGACTGGCCTTTGATTTGCCAGATACTAACAAACGGATTTTTCCATCCTTTACCAAGGTAAGCGGCCGCTTGACCTCTTCCGGAAGGCCTTCCTCAAAAGCGATCAAACTCGCCGTGACCACCTTCCCGTCCTTGTTCTTCCAGGGGCGAGGTTCGCTCACCGCAATGTACTGGATGGTCTTGGCCTTCGTTTTCACCCTCTGCACGCCGACCACCCCGCCTCCCAATCCGCTTCCAATATCACGCTTCTTGAATGCCTCCGGCGTCGCTGGTGTGACGGGAAAGCTCTGGGCCGCCAGCCACGAAGTGGAAAGCATACCCACGAAAAGAGAGAGCATGATCAAACGCATAACGAAGGAAGCTAGTCCCGGTAGTCTTCGGTGGCCAAGGGTTTTCCATCAGGTATCTACAACTCGGGAAATCGAAGGGATACCATTCGCAGCCGATACTCGTACCTCACGGGCTCATTCGTGATTCAAACCTCCGGATGATATTCCGCACAACGATACACAGACCAAGGAAGATCTCAACGGCTTGAGTCAGCGCTCCGCAGCGCCAGGGCATTCGACTCCTGATTATGATAATTACGATTCAGATTCGAAAATAGGCGCCTGATAATAATGATTTTCAGAAAAAACAGAACACTTGGTTGCTGCTTGGTTAATTTACCATAACCAATAGAATTTCCATGCCTCAGTGCCATATTCTTGTCATTGTGAACTCTCGATTTCTCCGCCAGCTTCTCGCTCTGATTTATGTGTTGTTGTTGAATGGAGCCTCAGCCCAAATCCCTGGGGATCTCCCCTGGACGGCAGGCAATATTGGGGGCCAATCAACGATTCTTGACGAAGGCATTGTGGCCATGGCCTGTGGCACCTCCACCAGTCTCTCGGCCGCAACCCAGTACACGTTCGGGCTCGCTGATCCTCGATCGGCCACCTACTCGACAAGCGCCGCAACGCCCTCGATGTGGCATCACGCTGACTGGATCTTGAATGACATCGGCAACATTCAGGGAGTGGCCATTGATGACGAGGGTAATCTTTATCTCACGGCCTCAGCGCACAATTCACCCGCTTGGGATGAGCATCCTTCACCTGGATGGCGATATGGCGATATCGGAGGTGGTGCGGATTCTTTGTTGGCCGCAGGAACCATTTACAAGGTTGATGCCGTGACCGGCGCACCCTCGGTATTTGCCCAACTCCCACAGCAATCGACCTCGATCACGATTGATGTGGCCTTCCGTGGCAACAGCCCGGTAACTCGAACAACCGGCCCTGGCTTGTTCGGTATTGCCTACGACTGGCTGCACGATCAGTTTTACGTGGCGAACATCGAAGATGGACGAATCTATATCGTCGAGTCGGACGGTTCCTTCACCGCTTCAGACGCCTTTGATCCCCTGACCGCCGACACGGGCGCGGCAGGTCCCGCCCCAATGGGTCAACGGGTCATGGCCGTCGAAGCCTACGAAGATCGTGTGTATTACTCAATTCGCGATGACTCCGGCAACAATACGATTGTTAGGTCCGTGAGCATTGATGCCTCCGGTAAATTCGATGCATCCTCTGACCAATCGGAAGTTAACGCTAACATTGCCCAAGGCACGGCAACAGGCTATGCCGCCGTCGTGACTGATATCGAGTTTTCTGCCGACGGGAAGATGGCGCTCGGCTGCGCAACCTACTATGAGCCCAATCCGTTCAGTCACGTGAATCACGGTGCGGGAAATCTCGTCTACACCGGTGATTCCGGCAGCTGGACGTTGGAAAAAGCCTACGACCCTTCAACCCTTGGAGGAGGTACTCCAGAAGCCTACGGCGGGGTCGATTGGGGCGATTACCAAGGGGCCAGCGAAGCTCTTCTTTGGAGTTCATCAGCTGATATGATCACGTCCTCGTCCAGCTCATCCGATGAACATGGCCTGATCGCCTATCCCTATGCCAGCTTACCAACGAATACGAGTAGCTCCGGTGGGCCCAATTACATCTGGTTCGAATACGACCCGACGTTTGGTGACTACAAAGGCATCGGCAATGACGTTGAAATATACCGCGCAATCGATGCGGATCTCGGCGATGCTTTGGATTTATCTCAGGGGACGTCAGCTGCGTCGCCTCGCGATTATCAAACCACTTCAAGTGATGATGGCCCCGCACACCTCGTCGGCGGGGCTATTTATATGGGTGCGACGATCGATGCTGACGATGGTACGCAGCAGAACGCCGCGGCCGATGCTGATGGCAGTGACGAAGATGGCGTAACCTTCAGCTCCTCACTTTACAGTAACGCTTCAACCTACTCCGTTGATGTTTCGATAACGAATCCGCTGACTCCTTCAGTGACCACGGTGGCGGAAGACAATTTCAATACCGAGACTTTTACCGGAGGAACTGGTTGGGTTGATGCTAGTTGGACTCAATCGGGATCATTCGTTTGGGACAGCGGAGCATTCTGCGTAAGCGGATCGACAGCGCCTAACGGGCACATTGAACGCACCTTCCCTGTTCCATCTGGCATCTCTAATCTCACTCTTTTCTTTGATAGCGCCCTCTACTCACCAAGCCCGTCATGGCCGGTTGATTTCGATGTTTTGATCGATGGAGTGAAGATCGCGGACATCACCGCCGCAGGCTCTCAATCAATTGATCTATTTCCCCATGTCACTCCTGGAAACAATTCAGTGGTACGATTTGAACGTACCCTGAGCGGCCCCAACTGTATTGATAACATTGTCATCTCCTATTCCAATCCCGGAACACCTGAAAACATCCATCTCGTCGGCTGGATCGACTTTGACCAGAGTGGTTCTTTTGATGCCGATGAAGCCGCCACTCTTTCCGGGGCTGTCACCGGAAGCCAAACACTTAACTGGACTTCAATCCCTAGCGATACCATTGGAGGCGCCACTTACGCACGCTTCCGTATTTCAACGGAATCTCTCACCGCCAATGATTCGACCGGGAGAATCGGTGATGGCGAGGTGGAAGATTACTTGCTGACCATCTTGGATCCCATCGGCGCCATCGGCAACATAGTGTGGTTGGATGAGAATTCGGATGGCTACCAAGATGTAGGCGAACCGGGGATTCCTAACATCACCGTTCAATTATGGCTCGATGAAGATGGTGGAGGGCGTGATACCCTGGCGGCCACGAAGATTACCGATGCTCATGGAGGGTATCTTTTTCCGGATCTTCCGGCGGGTTGCTACTATGTGGATATCCTTGACAGCACTGTCCCCTCTTCGCTCTCACAAACCACTGCCTATACCAATGTGAGTGACGGCGCGGATGCGGACTCGGACAATGATGACGGAGACTTTGGCAATAAGGATCACACGGGTGATGGCTATAAGATCACCCTTGACGCTAGCGAAACCAATCTCACTGCAGACTTTGGTTACAATGAAAACCCAACCACCGACGTCGACAATGGGACCAACACAGCCGCGATCGGAGATAAAGTGTGGTTCGACACGGTTGGCGATGGAGCGAAAGCACCGGAAGAGTTGGGCATCGCAGGTGTAACTGTCGAGTTGGTCACGACCGGGCCCGATGGCCTTTTCCATACGGCGGACGATGTGGCGGGGGTTGGCTCTGACGGTGTGTTAGGCACGGGTGATGATGTGGCGGCTTTCCTGACGACCACGGACTCAAATGGTTGTTACCTCTTTGATGGACTCACGCCGGATGCCTACTGCGTGAAGATTGTGAATGAGAATTTCGCTAGTGGCGGTGCACTCGAGGGGCTCACGCAAACGGGTGATCCGGATCACTTTGGCGGACCGAAAGGTGCCGGGGCCCCGAACGATGATAACGAAACGACCGTACCGGTGATCTTGGGTCCGGGCGATGTCTTTCTCAATGCGGACTTTGGTTACCGCACGGATCCGGCATCGCTAGGCTCGATTGGAGATAAAGTGTGGCTGGATACGGATGCCAGTGGTGGCGATGAGTCGACGAAAGGCAGTGAACCGGGCATCGCAGGAGTGACCGTGGCCTTGATCGGGGATACCAACAAAGATGGTGATTGGGATAGTGGTGAACCTATCATTGCCACGGATGTCACGGATAGTGCGGGGTGCTATCTTTTCCAAGGCCTGCCGGTGGATGCGGATGGCGAAGGTTACCTGGTATGGGTCAATGACACGGAAAACGTGCTCCAAGGCCTCACGCAAACTTACGATGAAGATGGCGTGCTGGATGATTTGAGTGGCGCTGTGTTGAGCACATCGACCTTAGGCAGTCTAACAGAAGACTTTAGCTACACACATCGCACGCCGGTGGGGAGCATCGGCGATACCGTGTGGGCGGACCTGGATAGTTCCGGGGGCAATCAGTCGACCCAGGGTGGCGAGCCGGGTATCGCAGGAGTGACGATCAACCTTTGCGATGCCGCTGGTAATGTCATCACCAGCACCGTCACCAACGCCGCCGGCGAGTACCTCTTCTCGAATCTGGCCTTTGCCACTTACACGGTGAAGGTGGATACAGCGGACACGGACCTAACCACAAACTACGCCACTACGCCAACTTATGACCCTCAGGGCGCGATAGATAGTCAAGCGACGATCACCCTGAGTGCGTCCAATCCGCACGATCGCGACCAAGATTTTAGTTACCCGCCAAACGTATCCAACACGCTATCGAGCATCGGCGATAAGGTCTATTATGATACCAATGGCGATGGTAGTCAGGATGTGGATGGCGCGGATAACACCTTGGGGACCGCAGATGACGAGCCGGGCATCCCTGGCATTGTCATCGATCTCGGCGGCGCGGCCACATCAAGCACGACGACTGATGAGAACGGATGTTATCTCTTTGATGACTTAGCGCCTGGCACTTACACCATCACGGTAAATAATCCGCCGAGCGGGACCACACAAACTGAGGACCCGGATGGCGGCGCGGATGACACGTCTTCAAAGACTCTGGGGGCAAGCGAACACGATCGCGCTCAGGACTTTGGTTATGATCCCACAGCCACTTTGTTCAGCATCGGCAACACGGTTTGGCTAGACCTGGATGGCGATGGCGTGGAGGCGGATGACCCGAATGAAGGCGGTAGCGAACCTGGAATCGAAGGCGTGACGGTTTACCTGTGCACTAAGGGCGCGGACAACACCTTCGGCACGGCGGATGACGTGCAGGTGGCCTCCGCCACCACGGACAGCACAGGGTATTATCAATTTAACGGTCTCGCCGGCGCCGTCGATTACCGAGTGAAGGTAGACACGAGCACTTTGCCGGCCGCCGTGAGCCCCGTCTCCACTTTCGAGCGCGACGGAACGACGAACAATTACAGCGATCTGATCAATCTTGGTAGCCATATCACTACCGAAGACTTCGCTTATCCTTTGTTAGGCGCCATTGGCGACACCGTCTTCTTCGATGCGGATGATGACGACACACCCGATCCCGGTGAAGGCATCGGCGGCGTGCTGGTGCGCCTCTGTGATAGTGGAGGCACCGTTACGCTCGCAGAAACGACGACCGATGCCAATGGCCGTTATCTCTTCGATGACTTAGCCGCCGGCACTTACACGGTCAAGGTGGATCCGAACGACAGCTTGCCCGCGACATTCTTCAATACGGAAGATCCTGACACCGACCCCGACACCTCTGCTAGTCCGGGCGACGAGACGAGCAGCGTCACGCTGGGTGTGGCTGAGGTCGACCTGGCTCAGGACTTTGGTTACCAGGGCGCCAGTGGTCTGGGCAGCATCGGCACGATCGTCTGGGAAGATCACAATGCGGACGGCGATCACGACGGCGCCAATGGCCCCGATGGATTGGCCAGCACGGACGATGATGAACCAAGCATCGCCGGCATCACGCTCGACCTCTTCTGGGATCAAAACGGTGATTGTCAACTCGATCCCGGCGAACCCAAGCTCGGCACCGCGACGACGACCGGCTCCTCCAGCGATAACTACCTCTTCGACAACCTGCCCGTGGACGACGGAGGCGGCGACATGAGTTACATCGTCAAAGTGACAGACACCGCGGGCATCTTGAACGGATATTGGAAATCGCTCGATCCCTCCTACGACAACGACGGCGATAGCACCAACGACTCTGACAACACCAGCAAACCCGATCACTACTGCGTGACCCTCAGCACCAGCCGGCCCGATGAGGTCAATGCCGACTTTGGCTACTATGTGGATTTCGCCTGTGTGGGCAACCGCGTGTGGATCGATACCAATGACGACGGCGATCAAGACAGCGGCGAATTGGGCTTGAACGGGGTGACGATGCAGCTGGATATCACGTTTGCTAACAGTGACACCATCACGCTCAAGACCCTGACCGCCGACGAGTCCGGCACAAGCAACGCCGGTCACTATGAGTTCTGTGGATTGCTAGCTGACGAAGACTACCGCACAGGCAGCAGCACAGGGACCGCCACATCCACGCAACCGGATCACGAGATCAGCGTTAGCGCCATTCCCAGCGCTTATGTCAAAGGCAAAGAGGATGAACCTGGCGCAGCCAATGACCAAGTGGACGGCGATCTGCACGCCGGCGTCACCGCCGTGCCCACCCAAGGTCACGAAGCACTCGCACAAGCAACCTCAGCTCCAGACAACGAAGCCGATCCCATCGCCAGTTATGACTTCGCCGTGACCAAAGTCGCCGCTGATACTTGGGCCGGATTCCTCTCTGCCTTCGGGCTCACCGGCGACGACGCGCTGCCCCAACCCACCGGCGCGCTGCCGGAAGCCGGGAATCCGGACAAAGACATTTATGATAATTTGCTAGAATACGCCTTCTGCCTTCACCCCAACAACCTCATCCCCGCCTACGATCCTTTCTGCATTGAGATTAATGCCGGCACCACGCCCGATAGCTTCGAAGCCGTCTTTCGCCGACCTGCGGGTGGCCTCACCGATGTCACCTACTGTTTGCAAGGCCGCTCGACCCTGCCCGTCTCCTTCCTCGATACCTGGACCGATCTCAAGACCGTGCCTGGCGACGGGGCGCCGGGAAGCGGGGTCACCGTCACCCCCATGGGCGACGGCACAGAAGAGGTACGCATCGCCGATATCACGGTCATTGCCTCCACAGGCGACACTTTGCTAGGCTTTGAGGATACCTTAGCACGCGGGTTCGTCCGTCTCGCAGTCAAACTCGATACCGATGGCGGCGGCACTGACTTCACCAGCTACACCCAGGTGCAAGGATGGAAGCAAACCGATTTCACCGAAAATCAATGTGAGACTTACAGTTATCCCTGGCTCAAAAAAGAAACCTTCTCCGGCAGTATTGCCAGTGTGTCCGGCCAAGACGCGACGATCACCGGCACGCCCGATCTCAGTAGCGCGCTGACTTCGGGCACGTCGTATTATATGGAAATCATCAGCGGTGACAATGAAGGGCACCGTTACGACATCGTCAGCGCCAATGCTAGCGGCGTCATCACATTGGCTACCGATAGCGATCTCTGCGCCGGCCCACCCTATAACACGACAACAAGTGTGCCAACGAATCTCGCCGAGGATCGATTCATCGTCAGACCGCACCAAACCATCGACGACGTTTTTCCCGTCAGCGGCTTCACAGCAGAGAGCGACTCCTCTATGGCCGACAGGCTACTCATCCACACAGGCGGCACCCCACCGTGGACCAACTTCTACGTTGATGATCCCGCCGAATGGAAGAATGAAACCAGCGGTGCCTCAGCCAGCAACGACGTCCTGGCGCCTGAACAAGGACTCTTCGTCCATCCCCAAGCCACCAGTGGCACGACGAGCATCCTCGCTATGGGGATTGTTCGAGAAAATGCATTCTGTCTGCCGCTAAACGGTGGCTACACATTGGTCGCAGGAGGCTATCCATTAGACCAATCTTTTGACGACCGAGGACTAGATGGCACCACCAATAATGTCACTGGCAGCCTCGATCCCAGTTTCGCTGATCAGATTCACTTTTGGGATGGCGACACCAATCCCTATCAAGAGTCCTTTGGCTGTTACTTCAGGATCGAGGGCACCATCACAGAGCTCCCCACTTTCAACCAATGGAGCGATGTCGAAGATGCAGACCTCACTAACGCCTCTACAAACAAGGTCTTCATATGCGATCGCGCTGCCTTTTACTACCGGACTAGCAGCACTTGCTACGCTGAGCACAAATTGCCTCTTCCATGGATGCCCTAACATCACTACTGAAAACGAATTCCAATCCCAAGATCATCGCCATGAATTCTTTCTCAGCGTCCTCCGTCATTCGGGCAAGCCTTATGGTTAGCGTCTTGCTAACAATCACCTTGTCAACGCACGCCGTGACTCTCCACTGGGGCAGCGCCGCCGGCGATTTCATCTATCAAAGTGACGGCACAAGCAACGACCTCAGCGGCTTCAACTTCGAGCTCGGCACCTTCAGCGACAGCTTTGATCCCAGCGCCAATCCCCTCTCCTCCTGGGCCGGTAATTGGCACCGGTTAGACATCGGCACCTACAGCAACACGACTGGATTTCTCACCGGTAGCGTCACTCTAAATGCCACGCCTGCCCCGAATGGCAGTATCCTTGACGGTAATGCCACCGATACCGCCAGCTTTTTCTTCGGCAAGGACGCCTACATTTGGATCTACAACCAGAACAGCACTATCGACGAAACGTTAGAGTGGACACTTCTGGCCAACCCAACCGGAGGTGGCGACCCGGCAACCGCGTGGACCTTTCCCACTGCCCTCGAGGCCGACGCACGGAGCGATGTGATGGATTTCCGCATTTCGGATGCCGGGGTCACGCCCATCTTCGGCGGTGAGAACAAAGGCGATCCCAGCTCCGGCGACGGCATCCAAACCGGGACCCCCACCACGTTCGCTTTACAGACCTACACCATCATCCCGGAACCCAACTCGACGCTTTTGTTAGCACTTGGAGCACTATCGCTATTCTTAAGAAGAAAGCACTAAACTTGGTAAGGAGATCGCATGGGGCGATCTAAGCCGGCATTGATCGCCGCGTCAGTGGACTGCTCTTTCGTAGGATCCCAATCAAAGGATTTGATTCCGTTGCGAATGGCTATGTTCGCAAGATGGGCGACACTGATGGTTCGATGAGCGGCCTCAATGGGAGCTACCGTAGGTTTGCCACTGTAAACACAGTCTATAAAATTTCGCTCGTGACTACGGCTTTCATAGAGCTTGGTTTCATCATCTTTGATCTTCTCGCGACGTAATTCGACCGGAGTCATCTTTAGTTCATCGCGCGTCACCAGGATCGATTTGCCGCCTTCGCCTTCGAAGAGGATGCTGCCGGTGGAACTTCGATCGTCCGACACCGTCATGCGCACTCCATCTTTGTAGAGACATTCAAAGCGAAAACTCGTGGCCGTATTATACAGATCACCTGGAGCCGGCAAAGTGGCACTCACATTTTCAAATTTCACCGGCCCGGACGCATCCATATCAAGTGCCCAATGCACGATATCAAAGTGATGCGCACCGAAGTCCGTCACCATGCCGCCCGAGTAATCGTAATTATGCCGCCATTGTAATGGCAGCAGGGCCGGGCGGTAATCCCGTACCGGCGCAGGGCCCTGCCACATGTCGAAGTTCAATCCCTTGGGAACCGGCACGGAGTCCTTCTGATCTCCCAACTTGCTCCAGTCCTTGTGCCCTCCTGGCAAAATCACCTTGATGCCCTGAAGCTTCCCGATACGGCCGTTTCTCACGAACTCGCAAGCCGTGCGAAAGTAGACATCTGAACGCTGCTGGCTTCCGGTTTGCCACGTCACCTCTGCTTTGGACACGGCGTCCGCCATGAGCCGGCCCTGTTTAAGCGTGAGCGCAAGCGGTTTCTGTCCATACATGTGCGTGCCTTTGGCCGCCCCTGCCAGGCACATTGCAGCATGCCAGTGATCCGGCGTGGAAATATTCAGGGTATCAACATCTTCCTTCTCTAGCAGTTCACGAAAGTCCTCATAAGCGGTACAGCCTTTGAATCCCCCTCCTTGAGTTTTCTGTTCCGCGTAATGTTTCTCCACGTGCATTCTTCCCACTTCGCGCCCGCCAGTCATCTCACCTGAGTAACCGTAGTTAGGCAAATCAGCTGCTGGATCCGCAACCGCAGTGACTTGAACCCGCTCATCATTCAGGAAATTGGGCGTCGTATACTGAGCCATGGTACCATAGCCTAACACGCCCATGGTAACCCGTGCAGATGGTGCCGGACGGCCTCCTCTGCCAATTGCGGTGGCTGGAATGATCGCTGGAAAGGCGATCGCCGAGGTCTTCAAAAACCGGCGACGGGAGTAATCGTGGCGTTGTTTCATAGGTCAAGATTCATTCTTATTATCTCGTAAGTCTAATTGAAAATCGATATCCACCCTTATGCTAACATAGCCCCTAAAAGGCGCCTAGTTGGGCCAGTGATTCTTTCACCTGTTTCTGCTTGGCCAGTAACTCTCGCATTTGATTAGCGTTCTTTTCCTGGGCAGACTCCAGAGTTTGATGCCGTTTAGGAGAAACCAAGCCTTGCTCAAGCTCTGATTTCACGGCGATCATTTCCTCCAAGAGCCGTTTGGATACTCGCTCCAGCTCGCCTAATTCTTGAGCCAAGTTCTCACGTTTATCGATTTGGCCGAGCGTGGTTTCATCATGCCATGATTCTGCTAGAGCTGAATCTGCCGGCACACTCGGCAAGACGCTTCCAAACAATTTGGTGTGAATGACATATGCCTCAGAAGCTTGCGCGGGGGACACATACACATCGACGCCAGCGCTCGTTCCATAGCTACTAAAGTACCCATCCATGTGATGTGCGCCGGACCCATCATCAAACTCAGCTTCAAAGTCCAATTCCGATTTCTCCAGTTCGTTCAGAATCCGTCTGCCTTCTTGCAGATTGTAGCGTCCCAGGTGGGTCCAAGCTTCGCCGCCGTCATCTTCCATCTTCGACTCTTCGCCCATACTTAAAGATCCCATCCCGCTTCAACCTTGATCGCATCGATATCAAGGCTTGCGACCCACCTCGGTAAGTTTCCCCACACGGAGTGAAAACCAAAGCCGCCGCCCTTCATTTCCTCTAACGCTTCCTCAACCGACCAGCCGTCTACAGCTATCCGGTAGATCGCGCACATGGTGCCGGTACGATCCGCGCCATGATGACAATGTACGAGTACCGGCCGGCGGTTGTCATTGCCGACGATCTGTAAAAACCTCACCACTTCCTTACGTTCCGGATGCCAGGCCTTCATGTAGATGTGTTCATAGCCCAGCCCGGTATCACCAATCTCATCGCGATCTGAGTTGAAGGAGCGTAGATTGATGATCGTCTCCACTCCCATGGCTTTGAGTTCTTTCATGCCGCGTGCCGAGGGTTGGGCACTTCGATAGAGCCCGTCATCCACTTGGTGGAGATTGGGCACGCCATGCTTGGAAAGCGGGCTCGCCCACGCTACCGGGCGTTCTTCGATCAAGGCACTCGTTCGTTGAGCTCGAACCCTCAGGATCGTCAACACTGGGCAATGATCGGAAGCTACCGGTTCCTCTATCACTTTCGACTCTTTCAATTCAAATAACTCACCGGGCCGATAAAGCACATAATCAATCTCTTTCCTGGGATCCTGTGAGGGAAAGGTCGGATTATCTTCATCCAAGGTCGGATCGAGCCAGCCCGATTCCTTAAGCAAGCGCATCGGGGGCGAGGCGGGAAGGGAATTGAAGTCGCCTGCCAAGATCACTGGTTCCTTCGTTTTGGCGAACCGTTTCACTAACACACGCGCTTGGGCCAATCGTTGTTCCGCCGTGGCATAGAGATGATTTCCCACAAAGTAAATCTCCTTCCACTCCGGCAATTTCACCTTCACAGTCATCGCCGCGCGCGGTTCCGGACCTTCGGGAAGTTTGAGGTTTTCTTGGAAAAGGATGGGGTATTTGGAGAGCACCATTTGCCCATACTCGCCACCCCGAAAATCCATGAACTTCCCAAAGGCGTAATGCATCTTGGTTAGACGCGCCAACTCGGCCGCTTGATCGACTCCGCTTGCGCGAGTTGTTTTCACATCGATCTCTTGCAACGCCACCAAATCAGGCTCTTGAGCCGTGATCAATTGCGCGATCCGTTCCAGATCAAAGCGACCATCATTGCCCTCACCGTGATGGATATTGTAGGTGAGAACGCGAAGCTCATCAGCATTGAGGCATGTGAACGACGCGAAACTCACAAGAGCACCCAGTAAAACTTGAAGATTGATCACCGCGGTATTGTAGGCAGCCTTCAACTAAGCTCCAAGCATTCTCCCTACCAATTTGGGCTTCTTACGGATTCACGCCCAGGCTCTTTCATTCCGGCCTTGTTCTGATTCTGCCCTCAATTTGCCGATAGCCATGTGTGATCATGATTGGTAATCTTGGATCCGTGGCCATTAGCAGTCGACTTTGCGGATTCGTCGCATTCATCGTTCAATCCTTTGCGCATCACGCTCACGCACAATCCTTCGAAGACGTCACCGCTGGAGCCAAGCTACACTACGAACAGTGGCAACCCACCGTCCCCGAAGCACCAATAAAAGAGTCGATAGGTATCATGACAGGCGGAGCTGCCACGGCGGATAGCAATAGCGATGGTTGGCCGGATCTCTTCGTTACCCGTTACGATGACTCTGACATTCTTTTTATCAATAACGGCGACGGCACATTTTCTGATCAATCAATTGCTCATGGTTTTACCGAGGCCGCGCCAACGAACGGTGTGGCATGGGCTGATATGGACAACGATGGGGATCCAGACATATATCTGAGCGTGACCACGACGTCCGGCTCGCCATTGCCCTCGCGTTTTCGTTATTACGAAAATCGGGGTTCGGCCGGTTACGTTGAGATTGGCCAGAACAACGGCGCGGCACTAACCAGTCAACACGGACATTCTGGATTTAGCATCGCTGTCGGCGACTATGATCGAGACGGCTGGCTCGATGCTTATACCTGTCAATGGAACCCACGTGGAGACAATCGCCAATCCATCTTATTACGCAATCGTGGCGGGACTTTTGAGAACGTAACCAACGATGCGGGAGTGAATGTGTATGATACGAACAAACGCTCATTTCCCTTAAATGCTTGCTTCTCTGATCTCGACCGTGATCGCTGGCCGGATCTCGTCATCGCTGGAGATTTCGGCACTAGTAGGCTCTTCTGGAATAAGAGTGGACGGTTCACAGACGGCACAAAGTTCGCCCAAGTGGGCACGGACGAGAATGGCATGGGCCTAACCATTGGCGATTATGATCGCGACGGCTTATTTGATTTCTTCGTGACTTCAATTTATGACCCCGAGCCCGATGAGGGGAATCCGTGGGGATCGACCGGCAATCGCTTATTCCGCAATCGAGGCAACCGGATTTTTGAAGATACCACCGAAACCGCTGGCGTACGTGATGGTGCCTGGGGTTGGGGAACGGCGTTCATTGACTATGACAACGATACCGATCTGGATCTCATTATGACCAATGGTTACGGAGCACCCTTTGTCGACTTTGGTCACGAATGGTTAGAAAACCCCATGGTTCTCTGGCGTAACCATGGCGACGGAAAGTTCTCTGATGTCTCAGAAGAAGAAGGCATCGCTGACACGAGACGCGGAAAAGGACTGCTCACTTTTGATTATGATAGAGACGGCGATCTCGATGTGTTCGTAGCGAACAATGCCGGCTCGCCAGTGCTCTATCGCAATAATAGCAACAGTGACCATGCTTGGTTGAGAATCCTTCCCACGGGGAATTATTCCAATCGCGATGGCGTGGGATGCCTAGTCACTGTGAAAGCAAATGAAACGGTACCGGAACAAATTCAGGAAATCTCCGGGGGGAGCAACTATCTGAGTGCTAGTGAGCGAGTCTGTCACTTCGGCTTGGGTGATTTTTCCGGAGAGGTCGAATCCGTCACAATCGAATGGCCCAGCGGCATCACCCAACAGTTTAAGGACATTCCTGTAAATCAAGAGTTCGCGGTCGAAGAACCTGCGAGCCCTTATCACGCGTGGGTACAAACACATTTCGAAAGTGATGGCACGGAATCCGATCCTAGCCAAGATCCAGATCGTGATCGTGTCGTCAATATGATAGAGTTCGCGACCGGAGGTGATCCCTTGCGACAGGATCAGGCATCGCTCTTTGAATTGAATCGATCGATAACTGCATCACGTTTGGTGTTTCGAAAACGGGTTCTCCCAAGAGGTGTAGAAGTTGATGTGGAAGTTTCCAGCGATCTCGACCACTGGATATCTTGGAACGATGCGGGCTTCGAAGAGATCGCCATTGTGCAAGACTCTACTCATTCTGATATTCAAACCATAACCCTGCAAAGACGGGACGATATAGAGCCATCATTGGAATGGTTTCGCCTGAGGATTTCGATCGACTAACGAATCGTTAACCGCGCATTAAGATTCACATAAAGGAATCACGACCAATCCACGATTGCCGCCACCGCTGACTTCTCGGCGGCACATATGTGTTGTTGCATGGCCTCGACCGCCGCATCGACATCTTTGTCAGCCATAGCTTCAAGCAATTTCAAGTGCTGCTGAGTCGTCTCAGCTTGCACATGCACGCGAGCGCCCACGGTTCGGCGGATGGCCTGAACCAACGCCGAGAACCGGCCAATGTCATGAGCGAGCATGGTGTTGCCACAGGATTCAGCGATGGCAGCGTGAATCCGGCGGTCGAGTTGCCAGTCATCGTCATCGGATTCGGCCGTGTGCAGCCAGCGGGTGGCATCCAACAATTCTCTGAGAATTTCGCGGTCGATCTGAAGTGTGGCCCTGCGCGTAGCTTCTGTTTCCAACAAGCGTCGCACCTCGTAAATCTCTCCCAGTTTGACCATATCGAAACCGTTGAATACCGCGCCACAATTGCGCCGGACCTCAACGAGACCAAGCCCCTTTAGTTCTAAGAGCGCTTCGCGGACCGGTGTGCGGCTGATACCAAGCTTTTCTGCGAGTGCGGTTTCTGTGAGGCGGTCGCCGACATTAAACTCACCGCGAAAGACACAACCTAAAAGTTCGGCGATTGCCGTCGTCGCGCGATTCTGAGCAACAGGCGATTCAATGGCAATCGGCGACATTCGGCTTGATGTTATTCTCTAGAATCCCCTAGAATCAACCTCGGATTGTATACAATCTGTCGCGGTCCTCAAGTCAACCTCACCTCCCGTAATGAGAAAAATCCTAATGATTCGCACGCTGCTATCGATGGCCTCCGTACTGGCCTCAAGTTTGGCACTTGCACAACACTCCGACGATTTTCTCGTCATTGAAGCGGAAGATGGCTGGTCCATCGTCTGGGACGGGAATGACGGTGACCATTTTGATGCCGACCCTCCTGACGACGGTGGCGCGCAGGTTCCCGATAATCTAGCTTTAGCTTCAAACGGCGCCATCCCCTTTGGCACAAGCGAACTGGATCCAGCACGTTGGGACTTCCACGTCATTTCTTCATTAAACAATGGGACCTACGGCAACTTCAGTAGTTGGATAAGTGCCGATGGCGATGAAGATAAATTCGTGGGGATTGATTTGGGTGGTAAGTTTCGCATTGGGCGAGTCGCCTGGGGACGCGACAATGGGAACGGCGCTTTTGACGATAGTGAGAATCTCGGTGGCGACGGCTGTGGCGGTCAGTGTGATGATCGATGGCAAGGAAGTGATCCTTACACATTGCAAATCACAACCGCACCGAACCCTGGCATTGATACACCAGACCGCGAATGGGAAACGATTGGCACTTTTGAGTATTTGGACTCTGCCGATATCGAGCCGGGAGGCGGCTTCACGCCCTGGCTCCGTCACGAATATGAAATCTCTCGGACCACAGGAGATCCAACGGAAGCAACAGGCATACGCATCATCGTTCCCTCAGCGGGACTTGGCGGAGGCACCGCTATCGACGAGATCGAAATCTACGGACCGGCGGGCGACCCGCGTTTCTTCTCCGACGCGATCGACGAGACCGGTGACGAACCGCAGGCCCAAACTCTGCGTATCGGTGTTCAGAACCGCGGTTCGACGAAACCCTTGAATATCAGTTCGGCAATCCTCACAGGCGACAGCGCCTTCATCCTTACATCGTTTCCCGAGACTCTCGCGCCCTTTGAATCGGGCGAATTCGTTGTGCAGTTTGATCCGCGAGGAAACGTCGGGCGCTATCTAGCAGAGATCGCTGTGGTGAGTGACGACGAGTTCTTTCCCGAAGCGACCGTGCCGATCAGCATTCAGGTCGAACATCCCAACGGCTTGATCGCTCATTACAAGATGGATGAAACCGATGGTGATCAGTTGGTCGATTCCTCCGGCAACAATTACCATGGCACCTATGTGAGGAACGGCGGCGCGGTGATGTTCGGCGCCGATCCCTTAGCCTCCGGTACCGCGGTCCGTTTCAGCGGTGACCTGGCCTATGCTGAGGTGCCGCCGGAGGCAGGACTCCCCCCTTTGCAGACTTTCTCGGTTTCGATGTGGGTGAACTTTGACCCATCGGGTGCGGGGAATTTTTCTAGCTTCGTGTCGAAAGGATCAGACTTAGGTGAACCCTTCTCTCTCATCGCCAACGTCGACGGCCCGGTGCAATTCTTCTCTGATGGTTTGGAGAACGACCCAACGGAA
Organism: Verrucomicrobiales bacterium; assembly: GCA_965224685.1. Lineage (GTDB taxonomy): Bacteria > Verrucomicrobiota > Verrucomicrobiia > Verrucomicrobiales > DEV007 > CBDDAB01. Next base: position 253,613 of record CBDDAB010000017.1, read on the forward strand.
TCCACGATCAGCGCTGGTGAGGCTCACCACATCGTGATCACCCACGAGGACATGAACGGTCCCAAAGTGGAAGGCGAAAGTGAAATTCGCGTTTATCTCAACGGCGAACTGATCTTTGAGAATCTGGAGTCGGACGGTTTTGACGACCGTGACCCGACTCCCTTTCAAATCGCCGCCACCGCCGGTCAGTTCGGCATGATTGGAATGGTCGACGATGTGCAACTCTATCAAATACGCCTCAAGGTTGAAGATGTCTTATATCTCCGCGACAACCCGGGAGAAACAGCGCAACCTGAGCCCCTCACGATCCGGGCTGCGGAAGGCTATACCATTCGATGGGATGGTAATGACGGTGATCATTTCGACGCCACACCACCACCTGATGGATCGTTGGTGGCCACCCAATCCGGTGGATTTGAGAATGTAGCACTCTCGATTGGCACACCCTTTAGTTCCAGCGATCTCGGACCAGAACTCGGCATCGATTTCCACGTGGGCGCGAACGCCACCGATGGACTTCACGGGAACTCTAACAGTTGGATCAGCGCTAGCGGTGATGCCAATCCGTTCGTAGGCGTCTCCCTGGAAAGAGAGACCGATCTCAAATTCGTTGCGTGGGGCCGCGACAATGGTAACGGCTCCGTGGATGACAGCGATCCGGGAAGCGATGCGTGTGGAGGACAATGTGACGACCGCTCAGGCGGCACTTACACTTTGCAATTCACTAGAGTCGCGAATCCTGACGCCTCCACCCCAGATGAAGAATGGACTACGTTGGGCACCTTCGCATACCGGCGAAATGCTGACGCCGCCGTGGGCGACGCGTTCACCACGTTCCTGCGGCACCAGTACCAGGTTTCACGTGCCAACGATGCCGAATTGTTAGCCACCGGTGTCCGGTTACTCGTCCCTGCGGCCGGCATTAGTGGGGGCACGGCCATTGATGAATTGGAGATTTATGGTGTTCCAACCGGGATTCCTATCACTTCTGCAGAGGGATTCACGATTAGTTATGATGGCAATGAAGGGGACAATTTCGATTCCGCAGGACCTCCAGACGGCGCCATCGTTCCTGACAATGCTGCGCTCGCTTCCAACGGCGCCATTCCCTTCGCCTCGAGCGAATTAGGTCCAGAGCTCAATATCGATTTCCACGTGGTGGCCAACATCAATGACGGATTCTACGGCAACTCGAACAGTTGGATTCACGGAGGTGGTGATGTTGAACCCTTTATGGGCATCAACCTAGGAGGCATGATTGATGTCACCGCCGTCGCCTGGGGACGTGACAATGGAAATACCGAATCCGATGCCTGTGGAGGGACCTGCATCGACCGCAATCTCGGTGTCTATACCTTGCAGGTCACCACCGTTGACAACCCTAACGTTGATACGCCCAATGATGCCTGGACGACTATCGGTACAGTTGACTACGACAATGCTATCGGAGTCCAACGCCACTTGCGTCATGAGTTCCAAGTAGCGCAGGCCGATGGAAGTCCCATTCCTGCCACGGGCGTGCGCTTGTTAGTGCCCCCAAATGGAACGGCCATTGATGAATTTGAAGTGAATCCACCACAGATTCCGAAACCAGTGATTCAAGTCGCCGAGGGATTTGATGTCTCGTGGGATGGCAATGACGGCGATTTCTTTGATGCCACGCCTCCTCCGGCCGGCTCGATTGTTCCTGACAATTTAGCCTTGGCGAGCCGTGGCGCCACCGCGTTTGCCAGCGGCGAATTGGGGCCGCAGATTGGCGTCGATTTTCATGTCGCGGCCAACTTGAACGACGGAATCTACGGCAACTCGAACAGTTGGATCGGCGCTGGAGAGGCCCCATTCTTTGCCGGAGTGAATTTGGGGAGCAGCTTTGAAATTGTCGCCGTGGCGTGGGGACGCGACAACGGAAACGGCGCCTTTGATGATTCCAATGCCGGTACCGATGCCTGTGGAGGACAATGTGACGACCGGTGGCCGGGCGTTTATGAACTTCAAATCACCAATGACGCCAATCCAAACGGCGGCAGTAATTGGACGACGGTCGCCACGATCGAATATCCCAATGGCTCGGCGGATATCGAACCGGGCCGCTTCTTCACCGGACAACTCCGACATGGATACGCCCTCAGCACCGCCAATGGTGAACGTGTCAGAGCGACAGGGGTTCGCTTGTTAGTTCCCAATGTGGGTATTGCCATTGATGAGATCGAAGTTTACGGCGTCGCTGACCCAGATCTCGTTTGGGATGGAACGGACGGCGATTTCTTTGATCCCGTGCCGCCTCCGGCCGGCTCACTTGTTCCTGACAATCTTGCCTTAGCGGCCAATGGCGCCACGGCCTTCGCGAGCGGTTCGTTAGGCGCTGATCGTGGTTTGGATTTTCACCTGCCGGAGAACCTGAACGACGGCTTCTTTGGCAATTCTAACAGTTGGATCGGCTCTCCCGGCGATACGATCTATGCCGCCATCGATTTCGGCGGATTGAAACAAATCAGTTCGATCGCTTGGGGCCGCGATAACGGAAACGGCGCGTTCGACGATTCCGATGCCGGTGCTGATGCCTGTGGCGGTCAGTGCGACGATCGCTGGCAGGGCCAGTACACTGTCCAAGTGACTACTGATGCCAATGTCAGTGAAGATAGTGCTTGGCGTACGGTTGGCGTCGTCGAGCTATCCGCCAATGAAGATGTGATGCCAGGCGGAGGTTTCACGGGCTATCTGCGCCACGGCTACACTTTCCCCGAGGGCATCATTGAAGCCACCGGCATCCGCATCGTGGTTTCCAATCCTGGCATTGCTATCGATGAAATCGAAGTCTACGGCCCCAGTGGCCCACCTGTGATCACGCCGGAGCAAGGCTTCGCGGTGGCCTACGATGGGAATGACGGCGTGCACTTTGATCCAGCAGCTCCAGATGCGGGAGGCGCGGTCGTTCCTAACAATCTTGCCTTAGCACGCAATGGCGCCACACCTTTTAGTTCGAGCGATCTGGGACCGGAATTGGGAATTGATTTCCACGTCGGCGCCAATGTGAACGACGGACTCTATGGCAACTCCAATAGCTGGATCAGCGGCAATGGCGATGCGCAGCCCTTTGCTGGCGTCAATCTCGGCGCCACTCCGATTGCTATCTCCGGAATCGCTTGGGGTCGAGACAATGGCAACGGCGCCGTCGATGACAGTGATCCGGGCACCGATGCCTGCGGTGGTCAGTGCGATGATCGGTCGTTAGGTGTTTATACTTTGCAGATCACCTCGATAACCAATCCAAATGCCGACACACCCGACGGCGATTGGACGACGGTAGCAACGTTTGATTATACGGAAAGCCGGGACGTCCTCGTGGGATCCGAGTTCACCAGTTACCTGAGACATGAGTATCAAGTCATGCTTGCTGATGGCGGTGCGGTGACGGCAACAGGAGTACGCTTGTTAGTGCCCGCCGCAGGCATCAGCGGCGGAACCGCAATCGATGAAATTGAAGTCTATGGTTCCATGCCGCCGGCAATTGAACCGGCGATTGGGCTAACGGATGACAACGTGAACGTGAGCTGGACGGGCGAAGTCGGCGCTCGATATTTCGTGGAATACTCGGAATCTCTGGAACCGGATTCATGGATGATTCTACCCGGGGCCGACACCGTGGAGCCGGCGGCGGATGGTAGCGCTTCCGTAATGGATGCCGTGGCCAACAGGCGGCGGTTCTACAGGATCGGAACGCGATAGATTCGGTGGGGGTGACTTTTTAGTCGCCCCGAATCAGTGCGACTGAAAAGTCACCTCCACTAAACCATGGCAGCCTCTATTCCCTTTCGAGCATTCAATGAGCGTCGCGACATCAGAATCTACCATGGCGGCGATCTCCCTCATTGCCGTCAAAATGGGTGTACTTATTTCGTAACATTTCGGTTAGCTGATGCCCTACCACAAATCGTAGTAAGGGAGTTAGAAGCGGTGCGTTCCCGTTGGCTTCGGTCCCACGATATCGATCCCCTTTCACACGAATGGAAACAGAAGTTTGCCCTATTGCCTTTGGACAAGAAGCGCGAATATGAGCGGAATGTCGCAGCCAACCTCAACGACCGGCTCGATGAGTATACGGCGAGAAAATGCAATCAGGCGTTAATTCGTCAGGGTACGTTCTGGCACAGCGAAAGCTATGATCCTATTATCAGAGATCTTCAGCAATTAGAACGCTTCCAGCGTTCTATTCGCGCTAATCCTTCTAAGGCGAATCTGCGCGCTGGAGACTATCACTTATCGGAGGAAGCTACTTATGATGTATGACCCTGTGGGGGTGACTTTTCAGTCGCCCCGAATCCGTATCTTCAATTCGGGGCGACTAAAAGTCACCCCCACCACATCTCTCTTCCTACTGCGGCTACTAGCAACCGCCACCATCTTCCTATCCAGAGCATTCGCCGATTCCACCACGGTCATCAACGAGATCCATTACCACCCTGCGGATGACACCCAAACCGAATGGATCGAGCTTGCTAACACCATGTCCTACGACATGGATCTCGGTGGCTGGAGCTTGACTGGCGCTGTCGAGTACACCTTCCCTAACGATACCACTATCGCGGCGGGACAATTTGTGGTCATCGCTGCGGACCCTAGCAAAGTGCAGCTCCGATCAATTTTCGAGAAACCACTTGGACCGTTCGAAGGCCGTCTTTCCAATCAAGGGGAACGCATCGAATTGCGCAATGTCAGTGGGCGCCTCATGAGCTGGGTCGCTTACAATGATCGCGCACCGTGGCCCATCGCTCCAGACGGTTCTGGCGCGACGCTTGCTAAGAGCGACCCGGAATCCGATAGCGCATCACACGAAAACTGGAGGTCCAGTTTACAGGTCGGCGGCACGCCGGGAGGCGAAAATTTTCCAACGACGTCAGGACACGCGCTTTCGATCAACGAACTCTCTCCCATGGGATGGCTTGAGATCGCCAACGCAGGTGAAGTGACCGATCTGCAGGATCATCTGATCGGCATCGCCGGGGATCCGCAGCGTGTGTCAACGTTACCTAACATCTCCCTTGCAAGAGATGAAGTCGCGGTCGTCTCAGCTGAAAACCTGGGCTTCGTTATAGAGGACGGCGATCTCGTTTGTTTCTATTCGCCTAACAAGAAAGAAATACTCGACGCCGTACGGGCGGACGAAGTTCTTCGAGGCCGTTCACCCGATCATGCCGGCCGGTGGCTCTATCCATCAGCAGCAACCCCCGGTGAGACTAACGCCTTCACGTTTCATGACGCCATCGTCATCAACGAGATCCTCTACAGAGCCTACCCTTTGGAAGCATCCCCTCCAACGCCGCCCGTTTTCGATCAACAAGACCTCTCAGGACCCGATGCCGATTGGCATTTCTGGCAGGGTGTTCCCCAACGCGATGACGCCTGGCGCCAAAACGGTTTCGATGCGAGCGAATGGGAGGTCGGCATGCCCCCTTTCAGTGGCGGCAATACCCTTTTACCAAGTGGTGAACTCGCGGCCACAGACCTTCGCATAGGCAAATCAACCTACTACTTCCGCCTCACATTTGAGGTTGAAGCCATTGGCGAAGGTCAAACTCTTCAAGTGCAACATTTGATCGATGATTCGGCTGTCCTCTATCTCAATGGCCGGGAGATCACGCGTATCAACTTGCCGGACGGTGAGGTGACAGCAAACACTCGCGCATCGGAATCTATTGAGAATCCCGCATGGAGTGACCCCTTGGTCATCCCAGCCGATTTCCTAACAATCGGCACCAATGTCCTTGCGGCCGAAGTGCACCAAAGCTCGGCCTTTGATCGTGATGTCGCCTTCAGCGCGTTCGTTTCATTGGGCAAATTGATTGAACCGGGCACCCCTGCTCAGCCATTTCGCGATGCCCCTGAAGAATGGATCGAACTCTATAACCGCAGTAATGAACTCGTCGATCTCTCAGGATGGTCCTTGGATGAAGCCATCCGGTATGAATTTCCCAATGGCTCGCAGCTGGCACCTAACGGTTATCTTGTGATCGCCAATGACGCCGATGGTTTCAATGGCTCACTTTCAAACAGCGGAGAGAATATCCTTCTGCGGGACGACAATGGAAATCCGGCAGATGAAGTCCGCTATTATGATGGCGGCCGTTGGCCAAGTTACGCCGACGGCGGGGGCTCTAGTTTGGAATTGCGTGATCCGCATGCGGACAACTCCGTCGCCGAAGCCTGGGCTGCCAGCGACGAAAGCGCGAAAGCGAAGTGGCAAGAGATTCGCTACCGCATGACGGCGGGGCAGCGATACGGCTTGAACACTTGGAACGAATTGAGACTCGGCTTGCTCACCGCCGGCGAAGTGTTAGTAGACGATGTCCAAGTGATCGAGGATCCCGATGGCGCGGCCAAGAATCTCATTCAAAATGGCCAATTCAAGAACACGCTATTTAATCCAAACGTCTACACTCAAAGATGGCGATTGGTTGGAAATCATCGGCACACGAGCGGCGTTCCCGACCCAGACGCCCTCAACAATCACGTCCTCCATATCAAGGCTTCAGGCGCTACGGACACCAAGCACAACCATTTGGAAACCACCTTTTCAGGAAACACCAAACTGACAGACGGCGAAGAGTATGAAGTTACGATGCGCGCACGCTGGGTCGCCGGTTCCAATCAACTCAATGTGCACGCCTACTACGGTCGCCTCGCCCGAACCCTCTTGCTTGAAGTGCCCCGCAATCATGGCACGCCTGGTGAACCCAATTCCCGCCTGATCGATAACATCGGACCGACCTATCAAGATTTCTCTCACCAACCTCTTCTCCCATCCGTAGATGAATCCGTTACAGTCTCTGTGAGAGCTGCGGATCCAAACGGAATGGCATCGATGACCCTCTTTTACGCCAAGGATGGCGAAGCCTTCTCCACACTATCAATGGAAGAAACGAACGGTATTTATTCCGCAAGTATTCCCGGCATGAGTGCAGCAACCGTCGTGCAGTTTTACGTGGAAGGGGCCGACGCGGAGGGAGCGGTATCTCATTTCCCGGCAACCGGACCAGAATCTCGAGCGCTCTACATCGTGGACGATGGCCGCAGCACGGATTTGGACGTTCACGAAATCCGCCTCATTATGCAGGAAGAGGATTTCGATTTCATGTTCGACAAACTCAATCTCATCAGCAATGAGCGGATTGGTTGTAGCGTGTTGTTAGACAATGCTAAATTCATTTATGATACCGGCGTCAGATTGAAGGGCAGCCCCGCTGGGCGCGCGAGGGACGGAGCGCTCTATCAAGGTTTCAATATCGCCTTTCCGCCAGAGCAATTGTACCGGGGAATTCACTCTAGTGTTAGCATCGATCGCTCTGGCAGAGCACCTCGTCCGGGTGATCAAGATGAGATCTATGTGAAACACCTCTTTAACCGCGCGGGAATCCCTGGGATGTTTGATGACTTAGGTTACGTGGTCTCCCCCACTCCGACTCACACTGGAACGGCCTTATTCTCGATGGCGCGCTATGGCCGGGTCTTCACCAACTCACAATTTGAAAACGGTGATCAAGGATCCGTCTTCAATCTCGAGATCACCTATGATCCCACCACTACGACAGGAGGGCGGGAGGGCTTGAAAAACCCTGTTCCGTTTTCACATGGCGGCGCGACGGACTTTCGGAATTTGGGTGACGACAAAGAACAATACCGTTGGGCGATGGAAATGCGCACGGGCCGGCGGGCGGATGATTATGAAGGATTGCTACGTTTCTGTCAGACCATGGATCTGCCCAAAGATCAATTGGCACGCAAGATTGATGAGGTGATGAATGTGGATGCCTGGATGCGCGCGGCAGCCATGCATAATCTCTGCGGTATCGGTGACACCTGGTGGAATGCGGGCTTGCAACACAATATGCGCCTATATGTCCCGCAGGGCGGCCATGGCGTCATCGGGCTCCCTTGGGATTTGGATTTCGTCTTCACCGGCAGCCCCACGGCGAGCATCAAAACCGCCGGCGGCAACCTTCGACGCGTAATGGATTTGCCTGTGAACACCCGGCTCTATCATGGACATCTATTGGATATCATCGAAATGGCTTTCAATCCCGATTACATGCAAGACTGGCTTTCGCACTATGGAAGCAAGTTGAGGCAGAATTATGGATCTTCGTTGAGTTACATTCAAAGACGTAGCGCGTTTGTCAGGGGGCAAGTCGAGCGCGACGCCCCACCCATTGATTTCGCGATCACCACAAACGGTGGTGCGCCCATGACTACCGAACAAACCTCATTGACATTGGCAGGAGAAGGCTGGGTGAATGTCAGGACCATTCGCCGCGTGGGTCAGGAAGAACCATTGGAGGTCGCGTGGACCTCAAGCAAGAACTGGGAGACCAGCGTACCTCTCCTCTCCGGGCTGAACGAGGTCACTCTCGAAGCCTATGACTTTCGCGAGAATTTGGTAGGCGCTCAGAGCATCTCTATCACTAGCACTGCGGCTCAAGCGACTCCATTCGAGCATCTTCGCATCACCGAATTGCACTATCATCCGGCTGAAGACCGTGACGCCGAGTTCATTGAGTTGCATAACTTGGGTGATCAAATGTTAGATCTCACCGGAGTCGCGTTTTCGGATGGGATTGATTTTAACTTTGCTGCCGATGCGTCGATGGCACCGTCAAGTTACGGCGTCCTGGTGCGAGATCGTGTTGCTTTCGAAAAACGCTACGGAAACGACATTCTCATACTGGGCGAATATGCGCCTTCCGGGCTGCGGAACGGCGGCGAGCGGATCGAATTAATCGATGGCCAGCACTGGATCCTATCATTTGCCTATCGCGACGATTGGTTAGAGAGCACAGATGGCGGCGGCAAGTCTTTGGGATTCGCCGATGTCCTTGCGGATCGATCTAGCTGGGGCCAGGCAGCCAGTTGGCTTGCCGGTGATCCCAGCCCTGGAGCACCTAACGGCACCGCGACGCCATTGCCTAAAGTGGAATGGGTTGAGGTTCGCGCTGAGGGCGGCGATATCGTTGCCAGCTATCGCAGGCCGGCCGACCTGCGAGATGCGGTGGAAATGTCCGCCAATCTTCAAGATTGGGAGACCGTGGTGGTTGATAAGATCTCCATCAGCCCTATGGGTGAGGAAATGGAATTGGTGACCCTATACATTCCACGTGGAAGCAAGACAAGCTATGTTCGTATCGCCAGTAATGGCGACTTTTAGTCGCCGCCAATATGTTAGAAAGCGGCGACTCACTATCACCGCCGTGACGATGGGCATGGTCTTGTTAGTCAGTGCCCATGGAGAGGTTTCATTTTCGACGGATGTCCAATCTATCTTTAGCGCCCATTGCTACAATTGCCACGGCGCTGACAAACAAGAATCCAATCTGCGCTTGGACATTCCGGCGCGCATTCTCAAGGGTGGCGACTCCGGTGAACCGGTCTTTGTCATTGGAGATAGTGCCAACAGTCATCTCATAAAACTAGTTTCCGGAGAGAACTCTAAAGAAGTGATGCCGCCGAAAGGCGAGCGACTATCAGAAGATCAGATAGCCGTGCTTCGCGCTTGGATCGATGAAGGCGCCATTCTTCCCGGGGTTGCGGCAGATGCAGCGCCAAAGATCGAAACCAATCATTGGTCATTTCAACCCGTCAAACGTCCCAAGGTGCCATTAGATGGCAACGCAATCGATGCCTTCATCCTGGCCAAACTCGAAGAGCGTGGCCTGACACCGTCGATCGAAGCGGATAAACCGACCTTGATTCGAAGGCTTTATTTGATAACGCATGGGTTGCCTCCGAAACCTGAGGAGGTCGAGGCTTTCCTCAAAGACTCTCGCGAAGATGCCTACGAACGCTTGGTTGATGGGGTGCTAGAAAGCCCGCGTTATGGAGAACGCTGGGCGCGTCATTGGCTGGACGTGGTCCGCTATGCCGACACCAATGGATTTGAGACCAATCGCGAACGCAAGACAGCATATCACTATCGCGACTACGTCATCAAGGCTTTTAACGAAGACACGCCCTATGATCAGTTCATCATCGAGCAACTCGCCGGCGATGTGGTAGGCGCGGATGTGGCCACGGGATTCCTCGTCGCGGGCCCCTACGACATCGTCAAAAGCCCTGACATCAATCTGACACTGATGCAACGTCAGGATGAACTCGCGGACATGGTGAATACCACGGGAACGGCGTTCTTAGGATTGACGTTAGGTTGCGCGCGTTGCCACAATCACAAATTTGATCCGGTGTTACAGAAGGATTACTATGCCATGCAGGCGGTGTTCGCCGGCGTCAATCATGGCGAACGGGCCATGATGACCGGCAAAGACCCGGAAGCGGCACAGAAGATTGCCTTCATCGAAGAACAGCAGGTGACGCTGGATAAGGAGTTAAGCAAGCTACGGACGATCGCAGCAGCCAACAAAGACGCAGAAGCGAACACCAATCTCCGAGAGCCGGTGAACTTTGAAAGAAACGAGGAACGATTCCCGGCGGTGCAGGCGCGGTTTGTTAGGTTTACGATTCAGGCGACAAGCAGCGGAGAACCATGCATTGATGAATGGGAGATCTATTCCACCTCCGGCAAGAATGTAGCCCTTGGTGCGACTCCCTCAGCATCGGGTTCATTGCGCGGATACCCCATTCACAAACTTGATCACATCAACGACGGCAATACCGGTAACAGTTTCAGTTGGATTAGCAATCGTGCCGGCGGTGGTTGGGTTCAGTTAGCCTTTAAGGAGGCTCAATCCATTCAGCGCATGGTGTGGGCGCGCGACCGCAATGGTGCTTTCGCCGATCGATTGGCGACTAAGTATGTGATAGAGAAATCTTTAGATGGAGATACCTGGACCTCCATCGCTGGTTCCGAAGATCGTCAACCGTTTGCCGGAAAAGTGGATCCCAACGCCTTTGTTGCGAATCTGAACGAGGTTCAGGCATCGAGGGCGTCTGCTTTGATCGGCAAGTCCGAACGGCTTACCCGTGAGCTCAGCGATTTGCGCAACGGGCCCAAGGGCTGGCTTGCCAATTTTAGCGATCCACCGGCCACACATCGACTTTATCGGGGTGAACCAACCCAGAAGCGAGAAGCCGTCGCTCCCGATGCTCTCACCGTATTGGGTTCGTTAGGCATGAGAATGGATGAACCTGAGAAACAACGCCGCTTGAAACTCGCGAAGTGGATTGCCAGCCCGGAAAACCCGCTAACAGCACGTGTGCTAGTCAATCGACTCTGGCACTACACCTTTGGGAAAGGTATCGTCGAGACTCCGAGCGATCTGGGAGTAAACGGGCTTCCACCAAGCCATCCCGAGTTACTAGATTGGTTGGCCAGTGAATTCATGGAATCGGGCTGGTCGATCAAGCACATGCAACGTCTGATTCTGAATTCGCAAACGTTTCGCCAGTCTAGCAAACCACGAACGGATGCCATGCAGATCGATGCTGACGCGCGCTATCTTTGGCGCTTTCCTCCGCGGAGATTGGAAGCCGAGGCCATTCGTGATAGTATGTTGGCCGTTTCTGGTGCCCTGGATCTGACTGAGGGTGGACCGGGTTTCTACCTTCACCGCGTGCAAGTAGAAAACGTGATGCATTACTTTCCCAAAGAGACGTTTGGGCCGTCCGAGTTTCGCCGCATGATCTACCTGTTCAAAATTCGTCAGGAACAGGATGCCATCTTTGGTGCCTTTGATTGTCCGGACGGCAATCAGGTCATTCCCAAACGCAGCCGCTCCAACACGCCCCTGCAGGCATTGAATCTGTTCAATAGTGCCTTTGTATTACAACAGTCAAAGATCCTCAGCGCACAGTTAGAGCAGAGATGCGGCAATCAAAAGGAAGCGCAGGTTGGAAGGGCCTTTCAGTTATTCTACGGTCGTGAAGCGGATGACTTTGAACGGGCGGCATCATTAAAGATGATTGCCGATGAAGGACTAACGGCATTCTGCCGGGCGCTTTATAATACGAGCGAGTTTCTATTTGTGTTTTGAGATTTGCGGCGACTGAAAGATCGCCCACACCGAGACGATGAAAACCCACCCTCTCCTTAACCGGCGCCGGTTTCTCTCCGAGAATGCCTCAGCTCTTAGCGGCATTGCTCTAGCACAATTATTGCAAAGTGAGAAGCTACTTGGCGTCACCCGCGAAAGCGCGCCCGGCAAGACTCCAATCCGGCCTGACATTGATCCCGCTAATCCGAACGCACCTCGCGATGCCCACTTCGAAGCGCGTGCCCGTAACGTTTTGATGATCTTCTGTTCGGGCGCCTGCAGCCATCTAGATACCTTTGATTACAAGCCGGACCTCATCAAATACCACGGCCAGCCCATGCCTGGCGGTGAAAACCTCATCACGTTCCAAGGCGAACAAGGCATGCTCACCAAGAGCCCATGGGCTTTTCGTCCGCGCGGCCAGTGCGGAAAGATGGTCTCCGATCTCGTTCCACACCTTGGCAGCTTGGTCGATGACATGTGTTTCATTCACTCCCTGACCGGAAAGACCAACACTCATGGGCCAGGCGAGAATTTCATGTGTACCGGTTTCACGCTCGACGGCTATCCCAGCGCCGGTTCCTGGTTGACCTATGCGTTAGGTAGCGAGAATGATAGTCTGCCGGCTTATGTCGCCATACCCGATCCTCGCGGCACGCCCCAATCCAGCGTCAATTGCTGGGGGCCGGGTTTCCTGCCTGCAGCGTTTCAAGGCACGGACTTCAACGCCGCCAATCCTGTGCGCAATCTGCAACGACCGCCGGAGATCAGTGCTAAGAGGGATCTTGCCACCCGCAAGTTTATTGAGCGGCTTAACCAGCATCACTTGGAACGTTTTCCCGGTGATACCGAATTGGCAGCACGCATTTCCAGCTATGAGTTAGCCGCCCGCATGCAATTGAGCATTCCAGAAGTGAGCGATCTGCATTCCGAGCCGGATCACATTTTAAAAATGTATGGTGCCGATGATGGGGGCGATGCGGTGAGGGATCTCAAAGCGGCCTACGCCAAGAATTGCATTCTTGCCAGGCGTCTGGTCGAAAAGGGTGTGCGTTTCGTTCAGCTCTTCAACGGCGCCTATCAAACCGGTGGTGAGGGCGTGAGCAATTGGGACGGCCACAAAGTGCTTCACGAACAGTATAGCAAACACGGACCTGTTCTCGATCAGCCCACAGCCGCTCTGATTAAGGATCTCAGGCAACGAGGTTTGTTAGAGAACACCCTCGTCATCTGGTGTACGGAATTTGGGCGCATGCCGACGTTTCAAAAAGGAGCCAGCGGCCGCGACCACAACCCCTCTGGCTTCACCGCTTGGCTGGCCGGTGCCGGCGTGAAAGCGCCTTTCACCTACGGAGCCACCGATGCCTTTGGCTACAAAGCCGTGGAGAACGTCATGACGGTCTACGATTTCTACGCCACCGTCCTTCATATCCTAGGGCTGGATCACGAGCGCCTGAGTTTTTATCACAACGGCATTGAAAGAAGATTAACGGACGTACACGGCCATGTCGTGCATGAACTCTTGGCCTAAGGACTAACCTAGAAGGCGTCTGCCGAAATACCGTGACTAGCACCATGGAAAGGCTTTGATAAATCTCTCTAATTGTGAAAAATCCATAAATCATGGACTCGATTCGGAGCTGTTTCCTCCTCCTCCTTTGCCTGGGTACTTCTCTGGGCCAAAGTCAGCGCCCCAACATTCTTCTCATTATGGCCGATGACCTGGGCTATTCGGATCTGGGTTCGTATGGAAGCGAGATCGATACGCCACATCTCGACCGGCTGGCAACCAACGGTCTCCGGTTCACGCAGTTTTACAATACGGGACGATGCTGCCCCACTCGGGCGGCGCTCCTAACAGGACTCTATCCGCATCAAGCGGGTATGGGATGGATGACGGCGGCTGATATGGGTCGGCCGGGTTATGAAGGCGAGTTGAGCGAAACATGCGTGACGCTAGCAGAATTGCTGAAATCAGCAGGCTACGGTACGTATATGTCAGGCAAGTGGCACCTCACACGTTACGATCATTATACGAACGACTCGCCAAAGGATTCTTGGCCGCTCCAACGAGGCTTCGACAGCTTTTACGGCACGTTGAAAGGCGGTGGCAATTACTTTGCCATCCCCACTCTCACTAACAACAACGAACCCATCAAGGCCCCTGACAAAAACTTCTACTACACGGATGCCATTACCACGGCTGCGGCCAGTTTTATTAAACAACACCTTAAGAAACATCGCGACACGCCATTCTTCTGCTATGTTTCTTACACTGCCCCCCATTTCCCCCTACATGCGCTCCACGAAGACATCGATCGCTACCGCGAGCGCTATCACACCGGCTGGGATCTCTTGCGTGAAGAACGGTTCTTGAAAATGCAGCAATTGGGTTTGCTTAATCCCTCTTGGAAGCTAGCAGATCGCCCAGAAAACCTTCCCGCGTGGTCTGAATTGCCACCGGAGGAACGCACCAATCTCGCTCAACGCATGGCGATCTACGCCGCACAGGTGGATCGTATGGACCAAGGCATAGGAGAACTGATTGAAACGTTGGAGTCTCGCGACCAACTGGACAACACACTCATCCTCTTTCTCTCAGACAATGGCGCCACCGCGGAGGGCGGCCATCTGGGATTCGAGCGGAACAAGGATGGTGTCCTCGGCGAAGCGAGTTCGTTCGCGAGCTACGGCCAAGGATGGGCCCACGCGTCCAACACCCCTTTTCGGGGCTACAAGAAAGGGACGCATGAAGGCGGCATTGCCACCCCCTTGATTCTGCACTGGCCTAACGAGATTCTTGAGCGCGGCCAAGTCCGTCGCACGCCGGCGCATATCATCGATCTCATGCCCACCCTAACAGAAGTCGGCCGAGCTGCTTATCCACGAAAGCGCAACGGAAAAACGATTCCCGAGGCCGAGGGCAACAGTCTGGTGCCCGTGATTCGCGGCATGGCCGGCGTTCGCGAGCCGGTCTACTACTGGGAGCACGAAGGCAATCGTGCTGTGCGGCGTGGCGATTGGAAGTTGGTCGCAGCCTTTGACAAACCATGGGAACTCTATCATCTCGCCCAAGATCGGACGGAAACGATCGACCTCGCACATCAATATCCGGCAGTAGTCAGTGATCTAACGGATTTGTGGAACCACTATGCCAAACGCACCAATGTTCTGCCGCTCGATGGCCGGCCTTGGGGAGAGCGCGTGCCACCGGCACCCAAGCAGAAGCCGAACGAAGCGCCTGAAGAGACGCCCGCCACGCCCAGATTGAGTAAGCCGAATTTCATCGTCATCCTTTGCGATGACTTGGGTTACGGCGATCTTGGTTGCTTCGGATCTGACAAACATCGCACGCCACATATCGACCGCATGGCGGAGGAAGGCATGACGCTAACTAGGGTCTGTCCCAGAAGCGTCCGATTCTGAGATTTGATGTGTGGTTTTTGTTAGGCGCGTTGTTGGCCGCGCTGGTCGGGGGCGGATTTGTTGGTTTGGATGGTTGTGCTTTGTCTGATTCTCGCTTTTCGGGCCTTTTTCTCGGGCGCGGGTACGTGCTGCTCCCTCTCCGGCTTGTGTTCCGGGGGCGCGGCTTTGTCTTGCGCTTTTTCTAGGCTGCTTGCTTCCGCGCTTCGGCTTCTCGCGCTTCGGCTTGCTTCTTTCGCATTTCGGCTAGTTTCTTCATGTTGTGCCCGAGCACTCCCCAACTCACCGCCTTCTCGCGATTGGTGTGCCCTTTCACTCGTAACATATCTCCCAATATGCTGTGTATGAAGATGCTGATTCGGCCTTCGGTTTGACTTCGTCTTCTTTGCCTCTTGGCGAATTCGCCGTTCCCCATTTTTTCGCGCAGGATTTCGAGTTGCTTCGGACATATGTAGTCTCTTTTTTCTCCTAACGCTTTGCTGTTTGCTTTGCTCGCAAAGCCTCGATCTGCGCATACGCCTTCTATTTCGGTCTTGAGTCGCTCTTCGATGCTTTCGACTCCTTCTAGGAGTATCTTGGCGTCGCTCACATTTTCTTTGTAGAGTTGGTTGTGGACGATTAATCCGTCTTCTTGTTCGCCTAACAGAATGGGGTTGCCGAATTCGGTTTCTTTCCCTAACTTTCCTCTCACTACCACTTGCACGTCGGACTCGTAGAGGCTGAGGATTTTTTCTGAGCTTTTGACTTGTCGCTCCCCGATGAGGCGCTCGTGTGCTTGGCGTTGGGCTTCAGGTAGTTGCTCGAGGATGTTGTCGATTCGCCCTAGTATTTGCTGGACTTGCGGCCAACTCCACTCGGTTTCTTGCCATCTTTCTTCTAAGAGTTGGCGATGTTTCTGGGCGTGTTGACGGGTCTTGCGAATTGATTTTTTCATCTGTCGCAGGATGGCTTTGCGGTTGCGTTTGCTGTCTTTCTGCCGCCGTTGTTGGCTCATGGCTATCCCGAGTTTGTTGATTTCTCGCAGGAAGGTTTCGGGGTCTTGGGGCATGCGGTTTTTTAAGCCGGCTTCCCGTATGAGTTTCGTGGCTTTCATCAGGGTGCGGGTGGCGTCGATGAGGAGCACCCAGTCGGTGGGGTAGTGGATGTTGGCTTGGAGACAGAAGCTGTCGAACCAGACGTTGACCAGATCGACGGGGTTTTCTAAACCTAACAATTGCTCTAAGCCGTCGCTGGAGTGTTGGGCGGCGCTTTGCAGTAGCTGGGCGCCGAGTTGGTCGATGGCTTCTTGGGGCAGGAAGCGTCCGTAACGGTCGAGGGTGCTTTTTGAGGGGGGCATGACGGAGCCGAATTCGCCTGTATGACAGAACCATTGCAGCACATTGCTTTCTGCTAGTTGGATGCTGAGTTCGCGCACGGGCATATGATTTTCGACGAAGCGGACGATGTTAGTGCGGAAGGCGGTGACGCAGTGATTGAGGAATCGGGTGCCTACTTGATGGGACTGGAGGCCGCGGCGTTCGAGAACAAGCTTCGTGAATTGGTCATCGAGTCCGGCCCGCTCGATGATGTCGTCCATGAATTGGTATCGGGCGCGTTTATCGCGATAATCTTTGGGCCCGTAACAAGGTGGAAGTAGACGAAAGGTTAATTGGCGGTTAAATTCGGTCATGATTCGGCGGGTTTGATTTTGCTACTAACCAAATTATACACGCCGAATTTGGCTATGGGAGTCCAAATTGGGCTCTCATAGCTCTTTAATATCGCTGTTTCGCACTTCTATGACAGGGGGCCGGACCTGTGGGACAGGCCCTAACTAGCTTCTATTCAACCAGCGGCTTCTGCACCCCTTCCCGCGCCTCGCTGCTCACCGGATGTTATCCCCGCCGTGTCAGCATGCACTGGAATCACACCCCGCCGGGCGACAGCAAGATGCGTCAGGTTCTCTTCCCCGTTGCACGAAAAGGCCTCCACCCTAACGAAATCACGATCGCGGACACCTTGAAAACGAAAGGTTACGCCACGGCATGCATCGGCAAATGGCATTTGGGCGATCAGAAAGTCTTTCTTCCCACTCGCCAAGGATTTGATCACTACTTTGGCATCCCCTACAGCAATGACATGGGGGCGGCGCAATTCCCTATCAACCCGCCCTTGCCACTTCTGAAACAAGAAGACGTGGTCGAAGCTCCCGTCGATCAATCGACCATCACACGACGGTACACCTTAGAAGCTCTGACATTTATCGAAGAACATCGTGATCAACCATTCTTCCTTTACCTTCCCCACACCATGCCGCACCATCCAGTCAACTCTAGCAGTGCCTTTAACGGTAAATCTGCCAACAGTGGTTACGGCGATTGTGTGGAGGAAATCGATTGGTCCACCGGACAGATCCTCAGCTTATTGAAAGAGCTGGATCTCGATGAGAAAACCTTGGTCCTATTCACCTCGGACAACGGCGCCGCGAAACGCTGGGGGGGCTCTAACAAACCGCTCTCCGGCCACAAAGGCAGCACTATGGAAGGCGGGATGCGGGTCCCGTGCATCGTGCGCTGGCCGGGGCAAATCCCTGCCGGTGCCAAGTCTTGGGAACTCACCAGCACACTCGATCTTCTACCCACCTTGACCGGTTTGGTGGAGGGAAAAAATCCGGAAGCCCCCGTCATTGATGGCAAGGATATCTGGCCCATTCTCTCAGGCCAGAATAACGCCAAGTCACCGTATGAGGCTTTCTACTATTACGACGAAGACCAACTTCAAGCCGTTCGATCCGGCTCCTGGAAACTGCACTTGGCTCGCAAGGCCAACGAGCAACCAAGACTCTACGATCTGGACCAAGACATCGCCGAGAGCGAAAACATGGCCAAGAAACATCCTGACATCGTCTCCAAACTCACCACCCTAGCAGATCGCGCGCGCGAAGAGTTAGGCGATCGGGGAAAGCCGGGCTCCAAAGTCCGCGCGGCAGGGTTTGTGAATCATCCTAAGCCGCTGGTGAAAGGGTAATTCGGACATTACTAACAATTGTTGATCATGGAATTGGCTACCATTTTCCGAATGGCAGCGGTAGACGACTCTATGCTTAAGTCAATGCTCCATACCAAGCTTCACGAATCTTGATTAAGGCGTTTGATAGCGATTCGTGATTAGCCTCCTCGGGTAAAGTGGATCGGGCAAACGCGCTCTGTAGTTTGTCCACGTAGCCCTCTGCCCGGTCCACAATCTCCTCATACTCAAAGGCGCCCTCACGTATCCGAAGCAGGAACTCGGAATTGGGGCGGCGGACATGGATGGTCTGGTCCTTGGCGATCTCCAGCGCCATCTCCAATAGCCGTATGGTGTGCATGAGGTTCTTGGAATCATAGCCACGACCGTGTTGCTGATTGGTTTGATAACGATCCTCGTTTCGATTCCGCACCCAATCCCAATAGGCTTGATATTCGCGGCAGTGCTTTTTGAATCCATCGATATTCACGGACATCCAACCAGCCGGCTCCATTTCTTTGGGAATACTTGAAGTTCGCACACTGGTTGGATCCTCGCTGGTCCATATACCCCGAAATCGGAATTCACCGGAAGAGTCGTGATAGATACCATACATGTCGCGCATATGAGGTATTTTGACCAAGCCGCAGTTTTCTTGTCTCCATCCGCGGACGGATAGCCATTCCGTTAGGGAAACGGATCCTTGAGAATTGATCACGTAACAGAATTCCGGCAGAGTTTTCCTCTTCTCCGGCATGGGATTGACGATCTTTTTATTGAGACCCCGCGCTTTCCTAATCTGTGTCGCCGCATATAGGCCGAAGGTATCTCTGCACCGCTTGGAAAGAACGTCATTCGCCTGAATCGAATTCATCAGAGGATGGCGAAACTTCACCGTTTCCGCGGGAGTAAAGAGCATCTCCATTACCGTGGGATTGTTTTTCTCTAGGAGCTCTATGAATCTGCCAACCTCATAGAATACCGTGTCATTGCGACAGTCATTAACTTGTTCAAGTTTCTGCGAAGCGAAAAATCGATCTCGGGGCATGACGAAAACTCCTTTGATATCTTCGTCAGAACTTGGGACCGCCGTGCCGTAAGCTCGACTTCCCGTGACGCATTCGAATAGCAAATGATCAGTCAATCTTGCGTCATCGACCGTGAATTCGCGATTCATGAATGCAATGCTTTTTGGAAAAAGCGATCGATACTGGATATAGGGATCTCCCGCTTATCAACGGAAGCCAAACGCATTTCCACATCCGAAATCTTATCTTCAATGAAGGCATCGATCACAGCACAACGTTCCATTGGAGCGGCTTCCACATTCTTTGTTTTTTCCGTTAATAGTGTCGTTAGTTCTGCCTGCAAGGTGTCGTCCAATTCGGAGCCGTTGATAAGCTCAGCGAAAGCAACGGGAGGGCGAGAATGCTTGTCCAGCGCCCACACGGAACAGAGCGCGGCCCGCAAGGCATACAGATATTTCTTCCCCGTGATGGTGCTTTCCAATGATTGAACGCAACGCTTCGTCATCCCATAGTAGTGAGCCGCGATTCGTTTGACATCGAAGACATCAGAGGCCAAACGCCGCCATTCGTTCATGATACTTGAGTCTTCTCGATAGACGATTGGAGAATGGAGCCACTCAAATAGAGCACCATTGTTGTTATGAAACAACGCCAAGCTCTTGCGAATATCCCAACCCCCTAAGTCCAATTCACCGTCATGCAGCATTTTGTCGATGGATTCGTCCCGATCACGGATACTGAGATACCATTCCGGCGAGTGCCTGTAGATAAAACGCACATCGTAATCGGAATCCGGCGAGGCGAAACCCCACGCTCGAGAACCGGATTCGCATGCGTAAAGAATGCGGATATGCCGTTGTTTCTCAATGTCGGATAGGGCTTGAAGGATAGCCTTCATCAAATTAAAGAAGGGTCTGCTCCTAACAAACCACGCAAGCCTTCCAAATATTCGGAGCTTTCCACCTTGGCCAATTGTTTTTGAGCGGTATTCAAGCGTTCCGCAATCTTTAGGCGGGCGACCTCGCTTTGATAGATCTCGTTGGCGCGAAAGGTTTGAAGGTTCTCAATATGCCGCCGCCAGAGACGACGATCCACTTCGACTTTGGCCTCAAGCCGCTGCCGGTACCAATCGCTGGCCATCACCGTGTCGCAATCAAAGAGTTGCCGCACCGCAGGATGATGGACGTCTTTACCTTCAAAATCGCCGTGAGCCATGATGTGAAGCAGGGCTTTCAAAGGAGGGCAGGCATAATGAATCGAGCCATCATCGAAGTAAAGCTGGGCCACCCGTTGTTGGGCCTCGACGATGTTGAGAATGCCTTCGATAAACTGGGCTTTGTCCTGCAGTTCCGGGCGGAGCATCGGCTCGGGAAATACCGTCAGAGGGTCCGTGAAAATGCGGCCGAAGAAGCGGTCGACAAATTTCTCCGTGATGCGGTAACCCAACCGACTTGCGGCGATCGATTGGCCCTCGTGCGTGAAGTCCTCGACGGGCTCTAACATTCCCTGATCAATGAGCCAATCGGGATCGCGTTCATCAATGTGCATCCGCGACCAAACCTCGGGAATAAGGAGACTCACATCGTGATTCACCCGATACTTCGGGCCGACATAGGCGGCAGCGCTCACGTAGCAGGGTTGTTTAGTGAGGATAAAAGAAAGGAGGGCGTAATTAAGATCTGCGATAGGCAGTAAGGCATTGAACGGCCCTTTGGTAAGCGCGCCCTCCGATCCAGCACCCGTGGTTGAGGGCGATTTGCCCGTGAGGCTGGCGGTGAAATCCATGAAGAGTTCCGGCAACTCTTGATAATGGATCGGATTGTAGACCGCCAAGGCCCGGACGAGCTGATCTGGATTCCCCGGGTTATGCCGCCGCCCGGGAAGCACGGCATTGACAGGCGCCAAGACGGGCTTCGACCTTGGGATGCGGCGGTATAAACGCATGCCCACCTCGGCCAGATACTCACCGCGACGATCATGAAGATCTTGCCTGTCCTGAAGGTAACGCGGGTTCTTTGAGGGGGCTCCGTTGACGATCCGTGGCTGATCGGAACTAGCAATGTAGTCAGGATCATCGGCAGTCACAAAGGCCTTGATGGCATCCTTCATCGGCTGAGAGAAATGTCCGAAGCGAATGGTGTTCTCGACCATGGCTGATGCCTGATCGCGGCTGAGCGGCTCATAGTTGGAAAAGAAATTCCCGGGCCGGGCGAAGTCTGCTTCGGCTGCCTTGTCGTACCCACGATGGATGGCGTCATCAGGGCGTTGAAAGAACCGATATTCGCAATTGGCGATAAATTTGTAAGAACCCTCCGGAAGATCCGGATGCAGGCCATCCTGGTGCCGGGCATGGAGAATGGTGCTGGCCGTGATGTCGTCCTCCCGCTGAAGCTTGGAGGCGGGCAGGAAATCTTTACGCAGTCTGAACGTCCGCCAGGAGTGGTCTTCCGGGTCGTAACCAACCCGGAGATAGCGATTGATGAGGAGCTGATTGCGGTACTTCAGCTCATAGCCAGGTGAACCATCGATGGTGTCGACACTGAACCGATGATGCCAGTTTTCCCAAGGCCCCCAATCTTCTTTGTAGAATCGCTTCATGATCATCACCAACTCGACCACGTGGGGAGATAGGCTTCGGACGTAATCGTTGTGGGCGTTGGTGTAATCTTCATTGGGAGTCAAAAGCCGTAGCACCGATCCCAAAGACCGGGCTGGGTGTAGAATAGGACGACTTTGTTCTGCCGTTTTTCTCGGGTTCGGAAATCGATTGAAGTAGTTGCCTTCCAACACTTCACGCGCTTTTTCACGCACTTTCTGAAATTCAGGAATGATCACCGGACCCCAGCTCATGGGGTCAATAAGGGATTTCGATATTTCAGATTTGCCCCCACCGGATACCGTACAGGGCTTGTGGCAGAATGTGCCTTCCGCCTGAGTGCCGACCAATCGCCATCGTGTGCCGTCTGCAGGTTGTGCCATGGCCACTTTGTAGCCTGATGGATAGACGTAGGTGATATCCGGCCGCAGCTTGATCTCTTGAGCGCCGTCTGAGTTCTCCCAGACGACGTTCTGATCGTGGAGATCCAGTTCAGCATTCTCGGGAAGATAGATCACATCTTCATGCTCACTATCAAACCCATAGCCTTCCGGCTGAACAGAGATCGCATCCCCCAGCAAAGCAACCGCCTCTTCAAATGTATGATCTACTTTGGGGCCACGATTTAAGGCAAAGCGTTCGCCATGATCAAAGCAGGGAAAGGCGATCGCTCCACCGGCGTGCTCTTCCTCACAGTCGCCTAGCAAATTAGCCGCATAGCTAATCTGCGTTTTCACTTCTTTCTTGCAATAGCCGAAGTAATTGTCAGCGATCAGAGTGACCATCACCCCGCGTTTGTCCCGGCAGGTGATTTTGAAGGCGCCTCCGTTGTTGTAGAGTTCCTCTTCACTTTCCCAACACATGCCATCCCGTTTCTGCCGGTCCGAGGCTTCACTGATGTGCGGTAGTCCCACGTCTTGCTTGCGCAGGCCGATCAAATGAGGCGCCAGGATGACGCAACCGGTGTGCCCTGTCCAATGTTCGCTATCCAGTGCCGCGTTGTTCTCCGGCAAGAATGGATCGCCGGCATTGCCAAAGATCGACTCGACGAAGTCGAGATTACTGGCCAGATTTCCCGGTGCAAAGAAGCGGATTTCCAAACTCCTTGATGGAGCCAGACCAGGAACCGCCGGCGACACCGTTGGGCGTAAGAGGAGCGATAGAAACGCCTGAGCGGGATTCTCCTGGGTCGACGTGTAGGGAATGGTTTTGAGATCGCCGGGAGGTTTCATGGCTTCACGCAACAGGTGAGCAAACGTCACCTTAGGCACCGCAAGTTTGTCCCCCGGAACAGGCAACCCGCCTTCCGCCACGTGAAACACCCCCTTGGTCGTGCGGCGATCCTTAGCCGGATTGTGGCATACCCCTTGGTGCACACGATAGGATGAGACGATCCCGGATGTGAAGACGTCCTGGTCGACCGGCAAGCTGAGCAGCCGTGCGATGCCGTGTTTTTCCAACACGAGGGCATCCCCAGGCACGAGTGCATGCTTCCGCGAGATCACGTCGTCAGAGACGCCCGTTAGATAGTCCTTCAAGAAATCGTGAATGCGTTTGTCGGCGGGACAGAGCCGGCCGGAAAGCAGACGCATCCGTTCTTGGAAATTGGCTAGCAACGATCGCCCCATCTCCAGGAAGGGGAACTCTTCTTCATTGCCAACGATCTCAAATCCACGAGCCACTAGCTTGAGATTCACGTACTCTTTAAGCTTCTGAGTTTCCGGCGAATGCCGCAAATACCCGTTTCCCAGGCCAATTGCCGAATTTAGATCTTTCATCATGATTGCTTGATTATGGAGGCCACAACAGAGATGAAATCCTGTCTAGCAAAGAATGGACCTGCTGAAGTGAAGAGTTTGTAAGCTGCCTTTCAAAGCCCCTAACCCACCAGTCGATCATTTACATTATTCACGTAAAAATATGCACTAACACATTTTATATAAACCGTTTATGAAAATCAAATCTATCACGCTTGTCTCCGTTATCGTACCTGCCAGACCGGATAGCATCAATAGCCCAGAGTTTGACCGGCCCCTGCATATGCTGGCCTATGGGGGCAAGACTGAGTGGAGCCTTCAGTTTGATCAGATACCCAAATGGATTATCCAAATGGAGCTTGAGAACGGTGTGGTGGGGCTTGGAGAAACCTATCGGGGTCTTCCCATTGATACCATGCAGGCCTTCGCTCAAGGCTTGATTGGGCGGGATATCAATCAACTTCCTCTCCAGCAGCTTCCTCTACCCTACGGAAGGCTTTACGACGGCTTTGAATGCGCAATCGTTGACGCCCGAGCCAAGCTGGCCGGTGTTCCCCTCTACGATCTCCTGGGTGGCAAAGTGCGAGATCAGGTGTCTTGCGGATTCTGGACAGGCCACCGCACCGTGGCCGACGCCGGCCGGAAGGCGAAAGAAGGCCAGGATCTCGGTTATGACTGCATCAAATTCAAGTGCTCGGCCACGGATCCGGTAGCCCAATGGTGCCAAGCAGTAAGGGAGAACTGCGGCGAGAACTTTCGAGTTATCCTTGATCCCAATCAACGCTTTGAGGAGGTGCCCACTGCCCGGCGTCTAGCCGCTGAACTCGCCGAGGTCGGCAATGTGCTCTGTCTGGAAGATCCCATCGCTCGGTGGGACATTGATTCGCTGGCCTTCTTACGCAGCCAAATCTCCATTCCCGTGGCGCTGCATGTATCGATTCCTTACAACGAAATGGGCTATCAACATATCAGTGATGTCATCAAAGCGGTAAAGCGTGATGCCTGCGACTATTTCAACTTCAACGGAGGCCTTTTCAACGTAAAGCGGATGGCCACCATCGCTGAGCTAACAAAGAAGCCTTTCTGGCACGGTTCCGAGGTTGATCTGGGAATTCTTGAGGCCTCTTACATTCACAAATGCGCGGCTTGTCGTGAGGCGACTCTGCCCTCAGATATCTTTGGCCGGATCGTTAGAGAACACGACCTCCTCAAGACCCCGCTCTCGTTCCAAGATGGATACGCCAAAGTACCAGACGGAATTGGGCTTGGGGTGGAGCTGGACGAGGATGCGCTTAAGCATTATGCCCAAGGCAGCTGGGAAACCCCCTAAAGAAGTTCACTTAACCCATGGCGGCATCTAAGATACCTTGACCATCAGTCGAAGGTTCAAACCTACCTAAGTTTCACCACCATTGGCCGGCTCGAGAGAAGCAAGATAGGTTTCCAGCTGAACACCAAACTCATACAAACGCTCCAAATCGCCCGATATACCCCCGGGAACGCCGGGATAGACTAACAAATACTCTTGCAAATAATGTCTAAACTCCGTAGCGGCGTTGGGCTGCAGATTCGTAACCCGGTCGGCCACTGATTGAAATGACGCGGCGAGTGATGGCGATTCTCCGCGTTCGGATTGAGCACGCTGCGCGAAGGCATTGACCTCCTCTTGTTTGAAGACCGAGAAGTCAAGGAGCTTGCGTTGGAGCTGCAAACAGACGGATGGCGTTGACTCATCGAGCCCCATGACACCCTCCCCAGTGGCACTGAATGGCCCCTCTATGGGACTGGTGAGTCTTAGGTCCGGATCAATGATCTCGCTGGTATGATGAACTCGAATTAGTTCTGGCGGCAATGAGCCCATCCACGGCATGGGTTCACGTTCGGCATCGGAACTTGTGTCATCCTCCTCGATCAGTGCCGCAATCTCAGCATCAATGGGAGGCAATCCAGCAGGTGGTGGAGACGTTGCAGCCCACTCCGGATTATCTTGCGCCGTTTCGATCCTCGGCGGAGTCCATTCTTCCAACGGTGACAAACCTTGGCGTTCGCGATCAGCCATCGCTGCCAGATCCGCCAGGGCTTCTTCAATCAAAGAGGCTTCAAACACCGCTTCATCATTAATCTGGCTGGGACGCGAGGCGGCAACGTAAATGGGCTCTTCTTGGAGCACGGCCTTCGCCTTCACCACCGAAGGACGCGCCGTCACAATCTCAACCGTAGGATCAAATACGGGACGTTGGGACAATAGGCCTACCGAGCTGCAGGAACACGCACTGACCAGCACCAGCGCCATCAAAGAATACACTGCGATTCGATTCATCAGGGGATGCGACAATTAAGGCGTCATCCTTCAGGGTTTGGGGGCAAAGAATGACGGGGTGAGAATAGGCCAATTGCTCAAGACATCAAGAAACGAACCTCACAGATTAGTTAAGGAGACATGCTTACTTAGATCTCCGAATGATTCGGTTTCATTGATCTTTAAAACTAGCATTGCCACGCGCTCGAAAACAACGAGGAGTTTTCTTCGCGACGTCTTTTGATCAGATCGTCACCGTCCACCGTTTCTCTAAAGACTCAAAATCGGGGTAATTACTGATAATTAGAGTCTGTTAGGCAAGGAGTTGAAAATCCTGTTTGTGCCTAACAAAAGTTAGTTCATGCTCACTATGCTATGCAAACCAAGCTATCTCATATCCCCTCCCTCCTTCTAGCCATCGTTGCCCTCGCAGGCTTCATGTCCTGCGGCAAGAACCTTGTGCCGAGTGAAGTATCCGGTCTTGGAGACGTTCTCAAGAAAGCAACGGAATCGCTTAATGGCATCGCCGGTGCCGACGCCGGCGCAGCCGTGGACAAGGCGAAAGAAGCTTTGCCACAACTTGAAGACACCGGTGCCCAACTCGAAAAAGTCCAAGGATTGATGGGCAAGCTCCCTGGACCAGCGAAAGAAGCCGTAGCCAAAGTGATAGGCGAGCACGGTGAAAAGATCCTGGCTCTCTTGGAGAAGGTCAGCGCCATCCCCGGCGTCAGTGGCGTGATCCAACCCGCCTTGGATAAGATCAAATCAGGTCTGACCCAACTCAAAGGCTAGATCGAACTTTTCATTCCTGGATCGACGCCATCCGGCCAGTGAGTCGGATGGCGTTTTTTTATCAATGGCCGGTCTGCGGTTTGCGTCTCCCATCGATGGTGCTAGAAGGATGCGCTTAGGCAGATATGACCGCTTCAGCCGCCAGCGTTCCTTTGAAGGAAGACTACATCCACGCCTATAAATGGATGTTGCTGGCCAGAACTCTCGAGGACCGCATTGCGGGTCTCTATCGCGCCGGTGGTAAGATTGTAGGCGGCGTGTACCTGGGTCGCGGGCAAGAAGCATTCAGTGCAGCGCTCGGAATCTCCCTTGAAAAGGGCGATATCTTCGGGCCGCTGATTCGAGACATGGCGGGTCGTCTAGCCTTTGGCGAGCCTCTCCTCGATGCCCCGCGCACCTATCTGGGATCGGCCCTCGGCCCCATGAAGGGCCGGGATGGCAATATTCATCGGGGGCGTCCAGCCGAACGTCTTCCCGCGATGATTAGTCATCTAGGTAGTTTGGTCTCGGTGGTGACTGGGATGCTGCTGGCTCGCCGCCTCAAGGGTGAACCATTGGGCGTCGGCGCCACCGCCATCGGTGATGGCGGCATGTCCACTGGTTCGTTTCATGAAGCAATGAACGTGGCTGCCGTGGAGGGGCTTCCGCTTGTCGTGGCAGTGGCGGACAACGCCTACGCCTATTCGACTCCAACTTCCCGTCAATTTGCCTGCGATACCCTCGTTGATCGCGCAGCGGGCTATGGCGTTTGCGGGAAAACCGTCGATGGCACCGATCTCTCTGCATGTCTTTCAGCTTTCCAGGGGGCGGTTGCGCGAGCCCGCTCAGGTGAAGGGCCGCAAATGGTAGTGGGCCGGCTTCTGCGGCTTTCCGGACACGGAGAGCACGACGATGCTACTTACGTTTCCGCCAAAGAACGAACCGAACCGCGAGGCCGTGACTGCCTCCCCGTCTCTGAGGCCCATATTCGCAGCCAAGATTGGGCGAGCGAGACCGAGTTGGAACATTGGAAGGCTGACTGCCGGCAATCCGTAGCCGAGGCCATTGCGACCGCCCAGAATGAGCCAGGTCCGGACGCGATTGAAACCAGTTGGGCAGCGCTGGCAAGCGAGCATTTGGTGGAGGGCATTTGCGGGTGAGCCTCACTTACTTGGCAGCGATCCGCGAAGCCCAGGCCAAGGCCCTGCGGGATGACCCCAACGTCTTCATCTATGGACAGGATGTGGCCAACTTCGGTGGTGCTTTCAAAGCGACCAAAGGCCTTGCGGAGGAGTTTCCCGATCGTGTGTTAGACTCACCGATTGCGGAAGACGCTATGGTGGGAGTGGCGGTTGGCGCCGCTATCGAAGGCATGCGGCCGATCGTGGAAATGCAGTTCGCTGATTTCTCCTCAATCGGTTTCAACCAGATCATCAATCAGGCGGCCACCCATTATTGGAGAACGGGCGTTCCGTGTCCTATCACCATACGCATGCCTTCCGGCGGCACCGCGGGAAGTGGTCCTTTTCACAGTCAATCTATGGAGGCTATTTACGCCCACTATCCAGGGCTCGTGGTCGTGACGCCCGCCACAGTGGAAGACGCCTACTCGATGCTCTTGGAGGCCATCGGCCTCCAGGACCCGGTGATTTTCTGTGAGCACAAGTTGCTCTATTATCATTTGAAAGCGGAGCGCCTTCCGTCAGCCAATCTCCCAATCGGCAAGGCGCGCATCGCCCGTTCCGGTCGGCACGCTACCGTGGTGACCTACAGTGCCATGCTACACGAGTCGTTGAAGGCTGCGGAGGCACTTGCCGAGGAAGGGTATCAGATTGAAATCGTCGATCTGCGTTCGGTGAAGCCGATCGATACCGACACCGTTCTCGGATCCATCGCCCGCACAGGCAGGCTATTGGCCGTTGGCGAGGCGTTCCCTTGGGGAGGCGTGACCGCCGAGATCCTCTCCCGCGTGGCCGCGGAAGGCTTTGATCTCCTCGATTGCCCGCCTCGACGACTCAATGCGCTGGACACGCCCATCCCCTATCATCCCAACCTTTGGAAAAGGCATCGCCCGATGGCCGATTCGATTTACGCATCTCTTTCTGAACTCGTTAGACTCTAACCAACTCAAAGTCTCACGCGACGCAACTTTCGCCGGAGGCAGGTTTTCTACTACCGCAAATCGCGCTATCTTTTAACCATGCAAGTTCGTTTCTTCCCCTCTATCATTTCGGCCACTTTGCTTCTTGGCCTTGGACACAGCCTCTACGCCGGCGATCTCAGCGATAAAGAAAAGCAACGTGTGGGACAGCTTTTCTCTCAAGTTCAGAAGGATCCCATCGTTCGCGAAGCCAAGAAACGGCATGATCAAGCCACTCGCGAATACCATGAAGCAGTGCGTAAGGCTATGGTGACGAAGGACCCATCTATCGAGCCGGCCCTTGAGAAGATTCGGCTCGATCCGGGTTTGCTCGCGGAGGCCATCTGGCAGAAACGCAATCGTGATTTCCTCAAAAACCTCCATTTTCCCGTGAGGAAATTGGCCGAGGATGAGCGCAAAGCCTGGGACAACGCCATGAAGAAACTGCGTCAGGCTCCCCTCACCAAAGAGTTCACCAAGGCCCAGACGGGAAACCTCGAAGAGCAGCGCAAGCTTCGGGAAGAGTACGCACAGACCGTTGTTCAATTCAAGAAACAGGCCCGGAAGGCGCTCATCAAGATCGATGGGCAAATGAAAGAGCTGCTAGAGAAACTGGAAGCCAAGCAGGCGAAAGCGGCGATTGAAGAAACCAAGACGGAGCCTCAGCCACAAGAGGAGCGTGGCTGTCTTTCGGACGATATGCCGGATCCCGATTTTCTGATCGATCTGGAGAAAGGCAACATGCCCATGCCAATGCCAGAGTTCTTCGAAGAAGAGCAAGGTCCCAGCGCTGGGGAAGCCTAAGCCTCAGAGTCGAACGTTCCGTGTGGAACATTTTGACAAAAATTTTATTTCCAGGCTCCTGAACTAGACCATAAATCCCGAAAAGTGTCGGACTGTCTTCGTTTGAGGCCCCGGCGCTTGTTGTTGCGCTCCAGGAACAGGCACGTTGGGCTGGGCGACGGCAAATGGTGAAACCAATTGAGGCGGCATCACGACGGCGGCGCAATTGGGACAGGGCCCCGGCTGACCGCGATACGTCTGAGGCTCGGTGATGGTCAGGACCACGCCGCAGCAAGGGCAGGAGAACTGCAGCTGGGGCAACTGTCCCACATAATAGCCGGCGGGGATGTTATTTCCAAGCTGATGAGGTAGCGGACGCTTGGTCCCGGGCGTCCGGGGCTGCACGGCCACCACCTTCGCTCCCCCTCCCTTCTCTTCAGTCGGAGGACCCGGCTCAGGCTCTTGCTCACCGTTCGCCATGGTGGGCATGGGCGGCCAGTTTGGATCCTCAGATTCCGCCCGCACCTGATTGGCGATCGTTTGAGACATCGCTTCATTCACCGGCAATCGCTCACCTTCCTTGAGCTGAATGCCAGCCTCGCTCAACGACCGAAAACCAGGCGTCGACGAAGCTTCATATTGTTGGCTCATTTCCGGGTAATATTAAGGCTCGAGCTTGATCCAATGCAAACCTTTTAATGTGGATATTTCAGTCAATTTAACTATTAGACCCAAGCGAGTAGAGGGAGATTGCTTCCTGAGAGGCCATTCGTTGAAATGACGCCATGAAACAGACCGGGGAACTCCGTCTCATCGCATGCGCCACCTTACTCCTATCACCAGCATTCGCTCAGGACCAAGATCCGCCTCAAGGCGCCGCGCTTCTCAAGACAGACATTCTCTGCGTGCTCGCGCATCCCGATGACGAAACTGGCATGGCGGCTACGTTAGCGCACTACGCTCATGGGCAGGACAAACGGATCGCCAATGTTTACTGCACTCGGGGTGAAGGCGGCGGCAATATGGTCGGCACTCATTGGGGGCCGGCTCTTGGCATCCTTCGGGAGTCAGAACTCGCCGAATGCCTGCAAACGCTCGGTGTCCGCCACACTTACTTCTTGGAACAGCTCGACTGGGCCTACACCGAGAGCGTGGCCATGACCCTGAAAATGTGGGATCACGAAGAGTGTCAGCGCCGCTTGGTGCGGTTCATCCGTTGTCTGCGACCGGAGATCATCCTAACCATGAACCCATTTCCCCGCCCGGGTCAACACGGCCACCATCAAGCAGCCGGCATGCTTGCGATCGAGGCTTTCGAAATGGCGGCGGATCCTACCCAATTTCCTAAGCAAATCGAACGCGAAGGATTGGAACCGTGGCAAGCGCGTAAGCTCTTCTTTCGAGGCGAAGGCACGAGCGCAACCGTCGTCAAGATTGATGCAGGCGTTAGACTCCCTAACGGATCCACTGGCCAGGAGATTGCCGGCAAGGCGCTTTCCAACCATCGCTCTCAAGGCTTCGGCCGCATGCGGCGAGCCACCTTTGCCAGACCGCCGGAATCCTATTCTCTGATCAAAAGCGTCATCGCCCCCGAACCCGAAGAATCCGATTTTTTCACCGAACTGCCGTTGTTAAAAAACGATATCGCCGCCGTGATCCCCCCACCTGCACCGGCACCAGAGAATCCCCACATCGCCTTCGCCCCACGGCCGGCCGTGGATGCCTTCCTGACCTGGGCCAAACGCTATGCCATCGATCACCTCATGAGCGAGGTGCCTTCAGACATTCCAGTCGTCTGCGGCACCACCAATAGACTAACATTGCGCATAAAAAATCCTAACAATAAACCCGCCGATATCGCAATCAAACTGACAATCCCAGAAGGATGGGAGGTGACTCCCGCTTCCGTCAGTGCGAATATCGCCGCCAATACCCTGGAAAACCTAACCATCACCATCAAGCCGCCCAAGCAGGCCACCAAGGATGTGAAGATCTCTGCCACCGGCACTCTGGGCTCTAGCAAAGTCCAAGCGGAAACCGTTCTTCACCCCCTTCCCTTGTTGGAGATCGCCTCTCCGACGCCACACGTCCCGATTACAACGCCCATCACGCCCGCACACCGGGTCCAAGGCAAGGTCACGGATGAGGCCGACAGTAGCGCCAGCTTTCAGGTCACGTATGATCAAGAACATCTTCACGTCACGGTGGACGTCCGTGACGAACGCATCGTCTCAAACATCGCTCCCAACGATATCCGCGGCCATTGGCGTTCCGACGCCGTGGAGATCTGCGTCGATCCGACCGGCAAAGCCGAGCACACACTCGATTGCTTCAAAGTCGGCATCTTTCCCTTCGATCAAGCGGGCAACGTCCGAGCAGCTCGCGATGCCGATGCCAATCAGGGCCCGATTGAGGAAACAGCCCCAGGCATGCAACTGGCTTCTGAGAGAACGGAATCCGGCTACCGCATCCGGACCGCTGTTCCCTGGCAAGACATCGGAACGAACGGTCCTCCCAAGAATCTCGTCGGCTTCAACATCATCCTTTACGATGGCGACAAAGCCGATGCCGCTCCAGGTGAGTACATCAACGAATCCCGGCTCGCTTGGTCACCACGTAGCGGCGTGCAAGGGCGGCCTGAGGACTGGGGCAGATTGCTCTTGAAGTAAAGTTGTCATGATCTTTTGGATCCCCTACATGACCGATGTGAAATCTTTTCGACTGCTGTTCACACCCGTTTGCATCATTCTACTTGCAAACGTTAGTCTCGCCCAATCGTCTCGACCTAACATCTTCATAGCGATCAGCGATGACCAATCATGGTGTCATGCTTCAGCTTACGGATCCAAGATGGTTCAAACGCCCCATTTCGACCGCGTGGCCAAGGAAGGCGTCTTGTTCACCAATGCCTTTGCCCCGTCTCCTGGGTGCAGCCCTTCTCGAGCAGCCTTCCTAACCGGACGACACACGTGGCAAATCGAGCACGCGGGGACACATGCGAGTTACTTTGATCCAAAGTATGTGACCTTTCCTGACAGACTAACAAAAGCCGGCTACCATGCCGGATCCACGGGGAAAGGCTGGGGGCCGGGCAATTACCAACACCTGGGGCGAACCCACAATCCGGCTGGCCCACCGGTCCGAGCGAAAGGCGGTTATGACGCGGCCTTTGCAAAGTTCATGAAGGAACGCCCCAAGGATAGACCGTTCTGTTTCTGGTTCGGGAGTTCGGATCCGCATCGGAAGTTCGAGAAAGGCGCTGGACTGGCCAAGGGCAAACGACTCGAGGATGCCGAGGTCCCCTCCTTTCTGCCCGACACACCGGAGATCCGCAATGATTTGTTAGACTACGCCTTTGAAGTGGAACGCTTTGATGACGATTTGGGGAAGATGCTAGCGCTGTTACAGGAACATGGCGAGCTTGAAAAAACGCTGGTAATCGTGACCTCTGACAACGGCATGGCCTTCCCCCGCGCCAAGGCGAACTGCTACGAGTACGGGATTCGCATGCCCCTGGCCGTTCGATGGGGAACCGAGATCCCGCCCGGACGCACAATCGAGGACTTGGTGGGCTTTGTCGACCTCACCGCGACGATTTACGAGCTGTCCGAAGTCACGCCACCTAGCGCTCACCCCATTGCGGGACGAAGTCTGGCCGGCATATTGCGTTCGAACCGGTCCGGCTTGGTCGACAACTCGCGCCAAGCCGTTTTCTCGGCCCGGGAACGGCATTCATCCTCGCGTTATAACACGTTAAGTTATCCTCAGCGCAGCGTGCGCACTCAAAACTACCTTTACATCCGCAATCTCAAACCGGAACGATGGCCGGCTGGCCCCGCCCAGAAATTCGACAAGGCCGCCTATGACACGAACAGCAAGTTAAAAGAGTCGGTGTTAGGGCCTGCGTTTGGTGGGTATCATGATATCGATGCCTGCCCTACCCTGACCTTCCTGATCGAGAATCGGCAAGAAACCTCGATCGGCCGTTTTCTAGATCTGGCCGTTGCCAAACGGCCGGCCGAAGAACTCTACGACATCCAGGACGACCCAGGCTGCCTAACTAATCTCGCCGGCGATCCTGCTCATGCCGACACACGGGCTAAGCTAAGCAAGCTGCTAACAGACTACCTCAAGGAAACAGGCGATCCGCGCGTCAATGGAAATGGTGATGTATGGGAAACCTATCCGCGAGTCTCCTCGCTTCGTTGGTTTCCCAAGCCGAACTGGGCCGAGGCTAATCCGCAATCCATCCCGAAACAAGCTTGGCTAGACGCCAAACGGCCCAAGCAGTGATCCAGTGCGCGAAGACTTGCCAACGGACCAAGGCTACGATCGGTGGTCAACCATCTACGATGATGAAGACAACGCACTCATCCAACTTGAAACGCGTCACCTGCCACCGCTGATTGGCGAGATCTCGGGCTTACAGGTCATTGATATCGGTTGCGGCACGGGAAGACACACCGTCGCCCTCGCAGCTGCCGGCGCGCACGTTGTGGGCGTTGATTTCTCAAGCGGCATGTTAGAGAAAGCGAAAGCCAAACCCAACGCGGAAAAGGTTCATTGGATTCTCGCTGACATTAACAAAGATC
The DNA here is from genome assembly GCA_965224685.1 of Verrucomicrobiales bacterium. GTDB lineage: Bacteria > Verrucomicrobiota > Verrucomicrobiia > Verrucomicrobiales > DEV007 > CBDDAB01. The sequence continues at coordinate 287,962 of CBDDAB010000017.1, forward strand.
TGCCCTTGGAATGCGATCATGCTGACAAAGTCGTCTGTTGTCTCGTGCTTGATCACATCGCCGATGTGCTAGGGCTATTCAAGGAAATGAAACGTCTTTGCAAAGAATCCGGTGAGATCTTAATCTCAGTGATGCATCCCGCCATGATGCTCAAGGGCCTGCAAGCGCGCTTCCACGATCCGGCTACAGGTGTCGAAGTCCGGCCCCAGAGTGCTCCCAATGAAATCAGTGACTATGTGATGGCAGCTGTCCGCGCAGGGCTAACCATTGCGCATATGAGCGAGCACTGCGTAGACGAGCAACTCGCTCAGGTCAGTCCGCGCTCGCGCAAATACCTTGATTGGCCCATGCTCCTCCTCATGAAACTGCTTCCCTCGCCCATCCGTTCATGACTCAATTCCGCCCCTGCATCGATCTTCATGAAGGTAAAGTGAAGCAAATCGTCGGCGGCACCCTCGATGCTGGAGAAGTTTCGTTGCAAACCAATTATGTGAGCGATCACGATTCGTCTTACTTCGCGAAACTCTATCAGAAAGACAAACTCACTGGCGGGCACGTGATCAAGCTCGGCCGCGGAAATGAAAACGCCGCTTTAGCCGCCTTAAGGGCCTATCCTGCCGGTCTCCAGCTCGGAGGCGGCATCTCTATCGAAAATGCCGCTCACTATCTTAACGCAGGCGCCAGCCAAGTCATCGTCACATCAATGCTCTTCAACGATATCGGGCATTTCCAATTCGGCAAACTTGAGGCGTTAGTTAGGGAGATTGGCCGTGATAAGATCGTTCTCGATCTGAGCTGCCGTCGCACCGGCGCCGGCTGGACGGTCGCCATGAATCGTTGGCAAACCCTAACAGAACTTCTTATCGATAAGACCACTTTGCGCCATCTCGAATCACACGCCGCCGAATTTCTAATCCACGCCGCTGATGTGGAGGGGAAATGCCAAGGCATCGATGAGGAATTGGTCGAGGCGTTAGGGCATTGGACGACTATTCCCACCACCTACGCCGGTGGCGCCCGTCACCTCGCGGACCTTGAGTTGGTGGACCGGCTCAGTGGCGGCCGGATTGATTTAACCATCGGCAGCGCCCTAGATATCTTCGGCGGAAACGGCGCTCGTTACGCGGATTGTGTGCTTTGGAATCACGGTGGCGGCCAAGGAAAGTTGCGGAGAGATTAAAGAAAGTCCGTCACTTTCTCGTATAAAATACGAATAAGTATAGGTGAGCGAAGAAGCGCCCACATGATCATGTCCGAACAATCCCCATCCGAATGGCAACGGCTGTCCAATGACCAGCGTTGGGATACCATTCGGAAGAGTGTGATCCGCTTCTTCCAAACACACGGCATCTCCGACCGCGAACAAGCCGAGGACGCCACGCAGGAACTCTTCCTCAATCTCTTCAATCGAGGCCATTTGGTAGACCAGGCGCTCAACGAGTGGGAAAGCCGGCAGATCCATGCCTTCGTACTGCAGCAGGCACGATGGCATTTGGTGAATCTTGTGCGCCGAGAGCGAACAGCCAAACGTGGTGGCGAATCAAAACACATGGCATACGATGAGGAACAGCCCCCTTTGAACCAGCTCGATTGGAATCACCCTCGCCGCCAGTGTGAATTGCGAGAGCTGCAGCGCATCGCCAACAACGTGGTGGAAAAGCTGGCCGACGAGTATCGGGAACGCGGCCACATGCGGTTCTTCAGCGTCTTCAAAAACTGCCTCACCGATCCACCACAAAACGGCGGGTATGTGAGCATGGCCCGCCAACTGCAAATGGGTGAGCCTGCCTTCCGCTCAGCGGCTTTCCGAGCGCGCCAACGCTTCCGCACACTCTGCGAGAAGGAAATCGGCGGTCGAAAGGCATCCACGTCGGTGCCGCATAAACCTTGACGGCGGCCAGAGCGATGCGAGATACCGGCCTCTCATGGTCCGGCCCATCGTCATTTATGGAGACCCCGTCCTTCGCGCCAAGTGCGCGTTGGTAAATGAGGTCACCCCCGAGATTCAAGAATTGGCCAAAGACATGATCGAGACCATGGTCGACGCCCAGGGTGTCGGCCTCGCTGCTCCCCAAGTCGGCGAAGCCATCCAACTGGCCGTGGTCGATGTGTCACACGATCCGGAATGCATCACCTTCCTCCGCGTCAACGGCTCTGAAACGCCTCTCGCGGACCTCATGCCGCTCATCTTCGTTAATCCCAAGCTCGAACTCATCGCCCCCAAAGCCTCGGAACAAGAAGGCTGCCTCAGCTTCCCTGACATTCGCGCCACCATCACCCGGCCCGAACAAGTCAAGGCCACCCTCACAACCCTAGAAGGTGAAACGCTCGTCATTGAAACCGACGGCCTCCTCTCCCGCGCCATCCAACACGAAACCGATCACCTCAACGGTCGGTTGTTCATCGACCGCATGTCCGCCGCCTCCAAGCTCAAGGTCAAAGGCAAGATCAAACGCATGATGGCAGCTTACGGGAAACGGTAGGATTGGCATGACACTTTCCTTGATTCCGCGACGGCCTTAGTTAGCCTTCCCCCCTTTGGTAGCCACCGTAAACCGGCGCTCAAGCACGAGAAGTCACGCCAAGACCCGAGTACGGCGTTTCATATAAAGACGCCTTTCGTCCGCGATTCGGAATTTTTGTCAACCGATCTGTAACCTTTCCTGCCGGATCGCACATATCAGGGCGGTGCCTTTGGTCGGTGCCGAAAAGATCTAACAACAAACCATCCTATCATTATGAATCTACGCATGCCTTATTTTCTAACCACTGCCTCCCTCATCGGTCTCTTGGCCACGACATCGGTTCGGGCGGATTTCACGGTGGATCCGACCGTATTCTATCATATCGGCGAGGGTCCAGGTGAGAGCCTTGATGTCTCGCACAATGGTAAGACCGTCATGGTGGCGTCGCCTATCGAAATCGATGACGATATCTTCAAATCCTTTGTGCCATTTATCAATCACGCACCGAACGAGCCGGATCCCTTTCAATTATTGAATAATCTCGACCTGGGCGGCGGTGAAATCACGGACGTGGGATTTGTCAAAGAAGGAAACTTTCAACTAGCGGCGGTCCGAGATGATGACGCGTTTCCTGAAAACAATCTTTACGTCATCAAAAACGGTCAGGTGAAACAGACCATTGCTTTTCCGGATAGCCCGGACGGTTTCAAAGTGACACCGGATAGTCGTTTCGTGGTGGTGGCCGTGGAGAAAGATGACGCGATCCACGTTTATGATCTTCGGCGTGGTCCCGGCAAAGTGAGCTTGGCCGCGGTGATCGATAGCGATGCTATGGAATCCTTTCTCGACCCTGCAGACCCGCGATTGGTCGAGGATTTCGAACCGGAATCGGTAGCGATTTCGAAAGATTCCTCCTTTGCCTTGGTCACGATTACGGAGCCGGCCATGGTCGCTGTGGTGAATTTGTCAGAAGTGGTTGAGGGCATGAAGGATGGCAACTCCCCGGAAGCGATTGGCGATGCGGCCCTAGAGGATATGGTGGCCTTGCCCTACGGATTTATTGGCGCCGGAGGTATCAGTGGCGATCCGGAAGAAGATCAATGGGGAACGGATCCGGATGGCATTTGTATTAGTCCCGATCAAACCTTGGCCATTGCTATGGGTGAGGCGGATAGCGATACCAAGCATTTGCAAAGCATCTCTGTGTTGGATCTTACCAATGGACTCACCGGTATCACGGAAACAACCTATAGCATCTTCGATATTGATTCGACTCTTCTCAATCACACCGGACTGGCCGGTGCACCGCCTGTGACGGTGGCTTATCCACCGCAGGCGGAAGACGTACCCCGATTGGATCCTGCCAGTTGCACGATCTTCGAATGGGACGGTGAAACGATCGCTGCTTTGGTCATTGAGCGCTATCGGGCATCGGACACACAAGAATTGAATTCGCCCATCAATGAAACGAAAGGCTCCATCTTGTTTCTCGATGTCACTCAAGGATTAAACGGTGTCTTTGGTGTGATCGATCGCGTACCAATCGGACTCGAGGATGGCTCTCAGTTGGAAGCCATTGATACGGCAAATAATGGGCAACACCTCTTCGTCTCCATCGCCAATGGCGGCGGCACGGAAGGGACCTTCGCGCGTCTCGAACTCTTGGACGAATAGTCGCCGCAATCGATCGTGCAGCGCTCTTGTTGCCTTAGCACAGGAGCGCTGCTGCTCTTACGTTAGAAAAACTGTGTCTCTCCCGATCTGAATGCCTCCATAGCCGCGACGGCTATTTCCGAAGCACACATGCCCTCCGCAAGTGAACATTCAGGTGTTTGTTCTCTTCGGATGCAGGCTATCCAATGGCGCAATTCATTGATGTAAGCCTCGTGAAAACGTTCGAGAAAGCCTTGGCTGCATTCGCGTCTCACGCCTGAGGTATCAAGGATTTCGAGATGATTCTTCTGAGGTGTGGCGGCGATCCGCATCGATCCTTCGGTGCCGATAATCTCGGTCTCGACGACATAGCCGTGGGTGGCACCACGACCGGCAAAGATGAAGGCCATCGCTTCGTTTTTAAATGTTAGGAAGGCTCCCACATGATCGCCATCGTTGTATTTGGCAAATTCGGGGTAGCCATAACAGGCACCGGCAGCGGTGATTTGGCGAGGTTCAGAACTGAGAAACCAGCGAGCGAGATCGAAGTCGTGCACGGCCATATCGAGAAATTGGCCAGCACTGCGAGGAGCGTAAGCGAGTGCGTCGTCGATCGCTGAAACGGGATCAACGCTGTAGCTACGGAAGAGGATAGGACGGCCAATCTCACCAGCGTCGATACGACCTTTGGCGTCTTGGTAGGATGGATCGAATCGCCGCATGAAACCGATCATGACGACCTGACTAGGGTATTCTTTTTTCAATTGAATCAGAGCGCGGCATTTATCGAGATCGACGTCTAGCGGTTTCTCACAAAACACGTGAAGCCCGGCCTGCAACGCCAAGGAGATTTGATCGGCGTGCAAAGACGAAGGAGTGCTTAGAAGCACCCCATCGACCTTGGTCTCTCGTAATAACTCCTCGTAGTTGGTGTAGGTTTCGATTTTGGCAAAGGTGCTCTTTGCTTGATTGAGTTGACTCTCATCGACACTGCAGACGGCAGCCAGACAAACACCCGGTAACCGATAAGCTAAACTTTCGGCGTGAAAGCATCCTAGACGCCCAAGACCGACGGCAGCGATACGGAGCACGATTCTATTATCCAGCGAAGCTAAATGAAGGCTGGCCCGCTACATCCACGTTTGTCACAAAGAGACGGCCATCATCAGGATGTTCCTCATTAGAAAGCCCGGTTGTTATGTAGAGATCTTTCAACTCCGGCCCGCCAAAAGCGACGGCGGTGGGTTCCTTAACGGGCACGGGCAGAGTGTGAACGGGTTTTGAAGGCTCCTCACTTAAGGGATCAAAACAGATGACTTGCCGGCCGTGACACATCGCCACCCAGAGCCGGTTATTGACATCAATGGCCATGCCATCCGGGACGCCTTCCAGACCAGTCGTATCAATAACAGCGCGCCGATTGGAAATGGTGCCGGTGCGATCATCATAGTCAAACGCATCGACATGAAGCGTCGGGGTATCAATATAGTACATCGTTTTCCGATCGCTGGTCCAGACGATACCGTTGGAAACGGTGATACCGTCGACGAGTTTGTGAACCGAATGATCGGCATCCAAGCGATAAAGGGCACCGGTGGCTTGTCGTGGTTTTTCCAAATGCATGGTGCCGGCCCAGAACCGCCCAGAGGGATCACATTTGCCTTCATTAAAGCGATTATTAGGCAAATGAGCTTCGGGATCCACGATGGATGTGATTGATCCGTCGGTCGTATTCAAAATTCGAAAACCACTATCTCCGGCAATGACCAAACCGCCGGACGCTCTCGGCACGACAGTGCCCACACGTTCACCCACTTTCCACACCTGTTCCTCTTCCGTGCCCGGGTTGAGACAAATGACTTTGTGCCCTTCAATGTCGACATAATAAAAGCGCCCCTGATGCCAGAGAGGCCCTTCGCCCCATTCGGAAACAAACTTCCCTATCGTTTTCATTTCTTCTGTTTAGCTTTCCTTTCGCGATTCTTCTTGGAGCGATTCTGATAATAAGGCGTTAGGGGGTAGACATCAGCCCGCTTCGCCCAAGCATCCCATTGTTTTGAGAGTTCTTTGACCTTCGCCGGTTTCTTAGCGGCGAAATCTCTCAGTTCAGACCGGTCTTTGGCGATGTTGTAAAGTTCCCATTCTTTTTGATGTTTGGCCACGAGCTTCCATTTTCCAATGCGAATGGCACGATTGCCTTCGTGTTCCCAATAAAGCGCTTCTCGCTTGATCTTCTCTCCTTGGAACGCAGGCGACAGACTCTTGCCTTCAAGCGGTTTGATCTTATTTCCTTCAAATTCTTTGGGATATGTGACACCACCTAAATCAACACAAGTGGCCATGACATCGATAAGGTGGGCCGGTTGGTGCTCCCATTCACCATGGCGTTCTATTTGCGCCGGCCAATGAGCAATGAGCGGCGAGGATATACCGCCTTCGTGAACCCAATGTTTGTATTCACGAAAAGGTGTATTTGAAACGTTGGCCCACTCCCGCCCATAGCCGATGTAAGTATCGGCAGGACCCGGCATGACTCCCGGTCCGGTGAGAACAGGCCAGCCATCCCGCGTCTGTTTGGGTTGCATGTGAGGCTGCAAATAATCTTTGGCGAGAGGCGGTAAAGTCGGTTGATCCGCCCTGCCGACGAGCCTTCCGTCTTTCTTCACCTCGCGTCGGCCATAGGCCTCAGCACAGCCGCCGTTATCTTGAAAGAAGAGAATCAAGGTATTCTCATAACGCCCCGTCTCTTTGAGAGATCGCACAATTCGTCCGATCCCCTGGTCCATGTTATCGACCATCGCCGCGTACACTTCCATATTACGAAGATCCCAATCTTTATGCTTCATAGCTTCCCAAGTGCCCGAGGCGGGCGACAGTTCGGCCTCTTGATCAATCGCACCCAAGCGTTTCATCTTTTCAAAACGCGCCTTGCGAATGGCCGCATAACCTTTATCGTAACGGCCTTTGTACTTCTCGATATCTTTCTCCAATGCGTGCATGGGCCAATGCGCGGCGGTATAGGACACGTAGAGAAAGAAGGGATCGTCGGGCTTGGTGACTTGGTGTTCGCGAATGAATCTCACGGCATGATCGCTGATGGCATCGGTGTAATAGTATTCATCCGGCTGGTATTCCTGATCCGCGTATGGCGAGATCATGGTATTGTCGCGCATCAAGGTATTGGGATCGAAGAAACTGCCGGCACCGTGAATCGTGCCATAGAAACGATCAAAACCACGTTGAAGCGGCCAATTGTGACTGGGACCTTCAGGTTTGATATGTTTGGTTACATGCCATTTGCCAGCCATATAGGTTGCGTAGTTCTGTGTGCGCAGCGCTTCTGCAATGGTGACACACTCCCTATTGAGATCGCCACGGTAACCCGGGTGCTCATTGTCAGACATCATCCAACCGATCCCGGCTTGATGCGAATAGAGTCCGGTCAGTAAGGCAGCCCGCGTGGGGCAACAACGCGCCGTGTTATAGAATTGAGTGAAACGCAACCCCTTCGCAGCAAGGCCATCGAGGACGGGCGTCTCGATTTCACTCCCATAACACCCGATATCCGAATAACCCATATCATCAGACATGATGACCACGATATTGGGTTTACCCACGACCCATGTGAGCGATCCGAGCCAGCCTATGATGATGGATTTCCACATAGCGCGAGAATAATCGACTTTAGTCACGGAAGACAATGGTCTTGTTTCCATGGATGATAATGCGGTCATCGGCGTGAAATCGAACCGCACGGGAAAGCGCCAAGCATTCGCAGTCGCGCCCGAGCCGCTTGAGATCATCCGGCGTATGATAGTGCTCTACCCGCGCCACTTCTTGATCAATGATGGGCCCGGCATCGAGATCTGATGTCACATAATGCGCCGTGGCACCAATGATCTTCACGCCTCGTTGAAAGGCCTGCCGGTAAGGATTGGCCCCAATGAACGCCGGCAAGAAAGAATGATGAATATTGATGGCTCGCCCGCGATAGGCCTCACAGAAATCTTCGGGAAGAATCTGCATGAATCGTGCCAAGACCACGAGTTCCGCTCCGAAGGAATCAATGGCTTCACGATAAGCTTGAAATGCGGAAGATTTGTCCGCCTTGGGAACGTCGATACGTTGAAAGGGCAGCCCATACCTTTCGGCAATAGGTTTCAGGTGATCATGATTTCCCAATACCACACGCACATCCAGCGGCAATTCTCCTGAGTAAGTACGCGCCAACAAATCCTGTAAACAATGCGCGGCTTTGGTAACCAAGATAGCCGTCGGAGTCTTTTGACCGGGATGACGAAATTGCCAGTGGGCACTAAAGGATTCTCCAAGCGCCTGGAAGTGCTTCATGAATGACCGCTCCGTCCCATGTAGATTGGACGTATCGATGGCCAGACGCAGAAAGAACCATTGCTCGATGGGATCGGTGAATTGTGACATTTCCAAGATATTCCCTCGCTCGGTGGCGATAAAGTTCGAGATGGCTGCGACAAGACCCGGACGGTCGGGACAGGAGAGCGTAAGGATCATAAAGAATAATTGCTTTCTGCGAATTCCCTGGCCCAAGCGTCGGCTTCCAAGATCTGCTCTAGTGTGGCCGGCGAAACGTTTGCATGAGCCTGCATCGTTTTTTCAACCAAATGCCAAATACCAGGGAACGATAGAAGACCATCGAGAAAAGCCGCCACGGCCACCTCGTTGGCCGCATTGAGAACCGCGGGAAACGTGCCCCCCTCCGTTCCCGCTTCCCGAGCGAGACGCAACGCGGGGAAGTCATCGACCCGCGGCGCCTCAAAATCCAATCGGGCGAGTTTGGCGAAATCCAGCGGCTCCAGCGTATTCGCCACGCGATCCGGCCAGGTCACGGCATATTGAATGGGAAAACACATGTCGGAATGGCTCAGCTGTGCAAGTACGGAACCATCAATAAATTCGACCATGGAATGCACAATGCTTTGTGGGTGCACGACGACGTCTACCTGATCCATCGGCGTCTGAAAAAGCCACCGCGCCTCGATCATTTCTAAGCCCTTATTGAATAAAGTAGCGGAATCGATGGTGATTTTATTGCCCATATCCCAAGTGGGATGCTTCAGTGCCTCCTCCACCGTCACGTTTTCCAATTGATCCGCCGGGCGTTCTCGAAATGGGCCTCCCGAGGCAGTGAGAATGAGCCGGCTTACGGTCCGTCTTTGATCACGCGCCCCTTCCAAACATTGATAAATGGCGTTATGTTCACTATCTACCGGCAGGACGTTTACGCCGTGTTCTTCAGCGGCTTGCATCACGATCTCACCGGCCATGACCAAGATTTCTTTACTGGCCACTGCGATATCTTTTCCTGAACGGATGGCCGCTAGAGCCGGTTTTAGACCTGCAGTGCCGACAATCGCGATTAATACCATATCAGCGCCCGGATGTTCAGCGAGTCTAACAAGCCCCTCTTCACCGTCATGAACCTGGACGTCAGGAGGCAACAACGAACGTGCTTGCGCTGCGGCTTCACTTTCATAAAGAGCGACTTCTTGCACCCCTATCTTCTCTACTTGGCTCACTAACGCATCAACACTACGATTCGCAGCCAAGCCGACAATCCGCATCCGATCAGGGATATCACTCGCGACTTTCATCGCGCTCGTTCCAATGGATCCCGTGCTCCCGAGAAGAACGACTTTCTTCATGCGTTAGGCGGAGAGGTTGGTGAGAATATGCAGATAGAGATAGAGCACGGGCGCCGTGAAGCACACGCTATCAATCAGGTCAACCACACCGCCGATACCCGGGAGCATCTGCCCCGAATCTTTCACGCCGGAACAACGCTTGATTACCGACTCCGCAAGATCACCAATGATCGCCGCTGTGCCGAGTATCAAAGGCAAGATCATGACATGGGTCAGATCTAAAAGGTCCATGTGCTCTTTAAATGGAAAGTAAATCGCGACACTGGCGACGTAGGCACCGAGAAAAGCACCGCCCAACCCTTCCCACGTTTTACCAGGACTAATGTGAGGAATCAATTTATGTTTCCCACACAATGAGCCAATGGCGTAGGCGCCCATATCTGTGAACTTGGTCACGGCGAGACAGTAGAGCGCGTAATAGACGCCGCCCTTTTCGGGCAAATAGAGAATACGCGCCAGAAACAAGAAGAGGATGATGGTGTAGAGAAAACAGAACAAGCTACCCAGAATGCGCCTCAACGTGGCATCGCCTCGTAACTCTTTAAACAGACTCAGGATGAATAACCCAAAGAGCAGCGCGCAGATAAAAAAGATATCAAGGTGGAAGAACTGAGTCCGCGCTTCACTCGGGGCGTTTTGAGTATAATGAAAAGTGGCAGCCAAGTAGGCCATGCCGATGCTCAACGTCCACCAGAAATAGCGACGTTCCTTCTGAACCTCGAATAACTTCAAACATTCGAACAGGCCGAGAAAGCCTAAGCCTCCAATCAACACGAAGAAGAGCCAATCCCATCCCAAGGAGATCGCGACCGTGACCAGGCCCCACAGAACAAGCGTGCTCGTCAATCGCGCGACAAAGACTTGCCCACGCGACGCTGTCGGAGCGCCGTCTTCAGACATACCGGTTTTGAATCACGCGCCCCTTATGAGAGTGTTGGCGCTGTCTTGACAATCCTTTCTTATGCCTTGGCTTCGGGTTGCGATGACTTGAGCAATGAGTCATGCTCACATTCAATCATGGGCACTATTCCTGGTCAGATGGACTCACTATCCAAATTCTTCTCAAAGATGGTCACCATAGGGGGCGGAATCATGGGTGGCGCGTTTATGACAATAGCGGCAAGCTCCAGCAATTCTGGAACTTGGCAGGGTCTTGGTGTCGCTGCCCTGGGAACAGCAGCAGTGGGTGCGTTAGGCTGGTTCACGTCTCATCGCAAGGTGAAGAAGGCGTATCTTCATCGCCTGGAGCAACGCATGATCGCCGTGACCAAGGCGAAGCACGGCCGGGTAACGGACGTGGAACTCGCGGCGGAAACCCGGTATTCCCTCGAACAATGCCGGGAATTCCTGACACGCATGACGGAAAGCGGCTCAGCCGAGCGCCACATTGGTAAGGAGGGCACGGTGGTCTATCTTTTCCCAGGGTTCCTCAGCGAAGAAGAGAAACGATCGGCCCGCTCCGTGGAATCCTGGCTGCCAAGTGCCTCCCGTGAAACGGAGGAGGGAGAGGAGTCGCCAAGTTCCTCGAGCCGGTCATTGGAGATCCAATAATATCCATAATTACAATTACATTTGGGTTAATCGTTTAATTCTTAGAAAACACGCCATTATTAGGCTTCATGTTTTCTAAGCTCTATTGGGCCCTGTTTGTTTGTGTCCTCTTGATCGCTCATTCCCGGATCTCGACGCAGACCGAGCCGCCGGTGCCAGAGGGCGTGCCGAATCAACCTTTGCAACCACTATCGGAAGAGGAAACAGCGCAGAGACGCGCAGCAGCCATCGAAACCTATTACTGCGCGGACACCAAAGAAGAATGGTTATCCGTGATTCGTAAACCTTGGTTGGACGGCGAGCAGCTCATCTGGCCCGGTCCAAAGCCTCGCCCCACCCAGATTCAGAAACTCACGGATCTCATCCGTGGCCGGGATACCTTAGAGATCGTGCGGGTCACTTTCGAGGAACGCGCTCCGGAAAACCTGTTGGTTGAGCAGCTCGTTAGCGGCCGATTTCTGGTCGCTGCTGAGACGAGCATGCCACAAGCCGCCTTGATTTGGAGGCAATTTGTGAAGAAACGGGCGAGTCAGCCGAAGACAATCCGCGCCTACGTGTCCCTGTCAGACTACTACAACTACGCGTTTAGCGATCGTGAGCAACATATTGCCGTGTTGCTAGAGGGGCCGGGCGAGCGGCCGCCGCTTTCCGGTTACATCAATCGACACTCCGATGGCGCGCGACGTCTGACTAGAGATTTGCAAGGACTGGTTCGGGTCCCCATGGTTTTGACCGCACATTTCCCCAATGACTCCAATACGGAAAATCAAGTGATCATCGATCAGGTCCTACAGAATCACTGGATCACGATGGATGACGCCATCCGGGGTCTCGATACCGATGGGACTGGGTATGACTAAAAGTGGTGGGCACTTTTCGTAGCGGAACTCGTGAGCGTTCCGGGCGTGGCACTCCGCTACCGCGAAGGAACTTTCATCAGTTCCTCTACCTTTACCGCGAAGGAACTGTCACCAGTTCCTCTACCTTTACCGCGAAGAAACTGTCACCAGTTCCTCTACCTTTATTGACCACCGCTTTTCGTCACACCCGATGGGACTTAGCTTCTTGAGCTGAACGCATTTCTGCTGTTAACTCTGTTCCAAACCTCCCCCCAAAGGTATGAGCAAGCGATCTCGCAGAAAGCGCAAACAAGCGCATCGCAAAGCCACATCAACGAGGCCTCGAGAGCGCGCTGAGAAGAAGCCTTCTACACCACAAGCTCAGGAGTCATCTGAAAATGAACTTCCTGGCGCCACCGCCGCACTCACTCCATCAGCCCCGGCCGCCGCGACGCCGGAAATCACTATCAAACCGTTAGAAGTCCGGCGCATCGAACTCGATCATCTCAAGCTGCAAGCAGAAGAGACCACCGTCAAAGTGTGGGCCGCGGAAACGCTATCCGAGGGCGATACCCAGCACACAGCGGTTCGGATTCCCCTTGTGCCACGAGTTGCCTGCGCAAGAAGCGAAGAACTCTACCATCCTGTTTTCGAGGATTTTGAGAATCTTGTAATTGAAGCCGAAGAGGGCACAGAAGAAGACGTAGAGGAACCCAAGCGGGAAATTCACCGGCATGAAACGGTGCTGAAAAAACCAGCCTATCTTCCCGACAGACTTCCTAGCGATGACACGATAGAAGCCGAAACGACGACAAGCGAGGCTTCCGCGGCCTGGGGTCAGAGCAATGCGGACGAGCCCAGTTACTTGAAGTTTAATGAGGATGCCGCGATTCGCGAAGACGTCCGTTCCATTCCCGTCTTGGGAAGAACGATCATGTCTCGTCACCTGACCTTTCGTGGCAAGCTTTGGGCGGGGATCGCCGCGCTACTCATCCTCTCTCTCTTCATCGCCAGTCTCTATCACGTCTCCATTTGGATTCAAACGTCCATTGCGAGTGGCTCCCAACCAGTCGAGCAGGAAGGACTGGGCCCCTATGAGCCGGCCAATTTCACGGAGATCGAAGAAACCCTGACACACTTCTTTACCGCCGATACGCTTGAGACACAGTTGCTCTGGGTACGGGATCCGGAGCGCGTCCGCCCTCTCATGGAGAAGTATTACGAGAACCACCCCGTCAAACTTGTGTCAGGATTTCGGCAACTGAAAATCAAGTCCCCCACCCCAACGGAAACGGCCGCCCTACACATGGTCGATGTCGTGCTAGAACCTTCGCAATGGCAACGCCGTTTGGTAGTGGAACAAGAGGAATCCGGCTACAAGGTCGATTGGGAGGTCGCCGTGGGTTATCAGGAACAGTCCTGGGCCTCCTTTCAAGAAACGCAGCCAACCACACCGAAAGCTTTTCGAGCAATCTTGTTAGAGGGACAGTATTACAACTATCAGTTTAGCGATCGCTCACAGTACCTTTGTTGGGAAATCGTGCATCCACAGGAACCCGATCTTCTACTCTACGGATACACCAGCATGGACTCGCCCCTAACGGATTTCTTGATGCGTGAGACCACCATCAAAGCGAGTGGGCGTCGGCGCGGCCCTTCGGTGATCGTGAACTTGGCCTACCCGGAAAATCCCCAAGACTCAAGCCAGGTCTTGATCACGGACCTCGTGCAGAAAGGTTGGGTGCATCTAGACAACCCGCCGCCGTCGCTCAATAGCCTAACACAGGTCAGTGAGCAGCGGTCTTCGGCAGGACAATAACAAACTCAACCCGTCGAGAGTCCCGCAGGGCGTTGGGATCACTGATATCAACCGTGGTAGCGCCGCGCTCCTCCAACTGCATACGGCCACCATTGACTCCCTTGCTCACCAAGTAAGCCTGGGCCGCCTCACAGCGACGCTTGCTCAACTGAAGATTGTAATCCGAATTACCTCTCGGATCCGCCAACCCCCGGATGGTTAATTGAGCCTCAGCGGGAAGTGAATTTAAGGCCACGGCCAATTTGTCTAGTTTCTCACGTCCCGTCCTTTCAATCTTCGAACTCGCGGTTTTAAAAAAGATCTTTGATTGATTCGCGAGAGCGACGGTTGCATCAAACGCACTGGGCGCGGCCATCTTCGCCACCGGCGTGATCGGAGAGGAATGCTCGCTCTCCACAGCCGCCACCTTTGCGGGTACCATATGGAATTCCACTCGACGCTGCTCTGAAGAAGCCAGATGGGTTTGAAGACCGGATCCCATGGCTCGCGTGCGCAGGCGATCGGTAGGCAAGCCTAGCTCTAAAAGATAATTCTTCACCACGTCACAGCGTCTCTCCGAAAGACGTAGATTGGCTTGTGGATCCCCTGAAGGATCCGAATGCCCGCGAAGTTCAAGGATCCCGTTAGGCGGTAAGGTCGAGGCTAAGGCGGCAAGTCGGCTCTTATCTCGGGAACCCAACCGGGTACTACCCACCCTGAAAAAGATCGCGCTCGCTCCCAAGGACGTCTGTGATTTGGGCTTGTTGGCGTCGTTTTCCCGCGTGGAGGAGGAGGTAGCGACGATAGCACGACCTTTCGTGACGGCGCCGTGCTCCAAGGTCAGTCCATTCTGAACTTTATAGCCTTCGGGCGCGGCGTCCGTCAGATATTGGGAGAGCACGTTCATCGCCGCTTCGCCGGGAACTTTCCCTCGCAAGATAATCTCGCCATCCTTCACTTTCAGTTGCCGGGGCTCAGCGTGCACCAGGAACTGCGGAATAACGCTCGCCACTCCAGATAACCAAGGAGGGGTTGGGGCATCGATTTCCACCGCAATGGTTTCGATCACGTGCCGTCCTTCCGAGAGATGCCGGTTCACTAAATTTAACAGAGTCTTTCTAGATTGGGGATTCAAGACACCTTGAATAAGCATGGTCTCACCACTGGCCACCCAAAGATCGAATTCCGGCTCGATTGGTTGCACTGACAGATTTACGACCCACTGATCTCCGTGTGCAGAGGTCTCTGAAGCGCGAATGGCGGCGAGCAGACTCTTACGAGTCTCATCCGTTGCGACTTTTCCTGACATCTCTACTAGGCGGCTATCTAAAGTGAGTGTCGCATTCCGAACCTTGCTAATGTTAGAGATCTCTGCAAGTTTCTTGAGCGCAGGCATCCAAGAAGTCCCCGAAGCATTTTCAAAAACTTTCAATTCATTGCGAACGCTCGCGAGTGGGAACATCTCCTTGCATAACTGTCTAACGGATTCCGCTTCCTCCCAACTTGCAACCACTCCCGTCACCTGCACCACATTGGTTAGGCTCCTTTGAATCGTCACTTGTGTCTCCACCGACACGCCATCCACCTCTAGCGGAAGTATCTCCAGCGGCTCGTTATCCGATCGCGAGATCATCACGGTCGCCGTGTAGTAATCGTTTCCCTTAGTTAGGAAATGAGCAACATCCGAGGCGAAGAGTTTGAAGTCTATTTTAAACGCCACGGACAGGAACACCACCGAAGTGACGATTCCTACGAACAAGAGGAATAAACAGCGTAACACTTTCATAGCCTGAGAGGGAGGATCCGCAAAGACCTTTACCGATTCGCGAACCTGAGAACCAGTATTGATATAGATTCTCGAAAAACAAGCATCCAAGCACCAAGTTTTGGCGCTGACGCGAAAAAGTTTTATCCCAGCTAGAATCAGTAAATCTCCAAGACGCTATCTCCCAGAGGATTTCAAATTTCTTACAAATCCTTTAGAGAATCGCCGATCCGAGCCGCAAAGCTTAGACACCCCGTTAGACGAAAGGCTGTCCCTACTGATCGAAATAGTATCCGCAGAACCGGCACTTGATAGCGGCTTGTTTCACCACCTCGGCGCACTCGGGACAATCCTTTGTGTCGCTCACGCGCGAATCGTTACTGGATACAATGGAGACCGCTTCCTTAGGAGAGATCGCGGCCGAAGAACGCAAATGAGCGGGTAAACCGGAAATGGGGCTGGGAGGGGCGAACTGCGCCGTGGGAGGTGTCTTAGATATTCTGGGGCGATTCGCTATGGAAGCGGGAATCTCGTTGGTTTCTTGCTTAGCTTCAACGTTAGGCGCTCCCCATTGCTTAGGCATCTCTGGTGATGTCTTATCACTGGTGTCTCCCGCCCCGAGATCACTTGGATTCAAAGCAGGCACTTCGCTTCCCCGAGGCTCACCCGGCATGGACACGAAGGGAACATCCGCCGGCTTGGGAGGCATCTTGGGAAATTCAGGCCGCGCTGGCGCCGGGAGTTGATTGGGATCTGGCGCAGGTAATCGGTTAGCCTCAGGGATATCGCCGCTTGGCAGCACAACCGCCTCATCACTAGGCATTCCGTTAGGGGAAGCATCAGCGCTCGGAGAGGACCAGCCGGGCGGTGCCGCCTCGTCCATCACTTCAATCGACACGGTTTCTTCGGGAGAGGCGGTGGAAACGTTAGGCAAACTCTGCGAGGAGGGCGGTTCCTCCACCTCATCAAACGGACTCATCACCGGCCCTTGAGCAGTCTCTAACGGTGTTCTAGGATCCGCGGATTGTGGATCCGTCGGGGTGAAGGGGCTTTGTGCCCGCCCATTGATCATGCCTCCTCCAGACTGGTTAGCTTGGATCTGAGCGGCGGCCGTGACGGCTTCACGCGTCTTGAAAACGACTGAGTTGGCTTCGGCAATTTCTTTGACTTCTGGTGAGGATCGCAAAGACATGCCCAACACCGATGCGCCTTTCTCCTGACTCTCCGTCAACGCGCGTTTTAGTGCCTCAAGCTTTTGTCGCAAATCTTGACCCAAGCTCAAACTCAAGAGCCGGCGCCCGCGTCCTCCATCGGACTCAGAAAGGCAGTGGGCCAAGGCGTAATCCACGAACAACTCGCATCGTACCGCCACGGAAGAGGAACGGAAGGAATCTTGATCCGCCATCCCGGCGCCCACCTCGCTACGATAGACAGTCCCTTTCAACTCCAAACCGTAGATGGTGGAACGGTAAACTCGCCGACGAAGGATCCGCACGGCATTCTCGAAAAACTGGCCGCCGTTTGAGAACGCCAACAAGCCGACGATGATGATAAGGATGGGCGGTGCGATATTGAAGGACCGCGCTGCTGCCTCGACCTCGGCCAATTTAAGCATGAAGAACATTCCTCCAAAGACCATCGCGGCTCCAATTCCCGAGTGAGCATATCCTAACCAATGCGAAACTTTGGACTGGTCCTCGCTGATTCTTGGAGGGGTCTCCAGAATAAGACTGCCTTGAGCTTGGCCCACGTCCGTCACCGGATCCTGCCGGAGTTCCATCTCCTTTTCAAAAACAAGCCTGTCACCGCGATCGAGTTGAGAGATCGCACCACGCAATTCTTCCAAGGCAGTTCGTGGGTGGCCGGCGGCCGAGAATTCTTGTCGGTCCATGAGGATGTTGGATTCGGGCCTTCCCGTGAGGAGGAGGGCGGCAAAGGCGAAACGCAGGCCGGCAACAATGATGAGAAAGAGCATGAGCAGGCCTGCGAAGGGCAACGCAAAGTAAAGTTTGCCCACATGTTCGAAGTGCCCAAAGCTGATCTCGCTTCCTCGCAACACGATCAACCCGCCGAGGATGATCACCACCACGGTGAGATACCCTAGATAGTCATGCACAAGGCCTCGCAGCGATCTCGGCACCACATCCACTCTTTCGGTGAAGTTTGACCGGATGAATTGAAACAAGGGCCCCCTGCCATCTTGGTGTTTGCTGGGTGATTGCGCTCGCAAGACGGCATCTACAACCTCATTCGAGTCCTCAAATGAGGAGACCTTTTCATCGGAGGCATCCAACTGAGTGAAGCGTCCAATGCCGGCAACTGCATGGGTGAGGCCGGCGATCAGGGAGACGACCGTTACTAACAGTGGTCCTCCGATGGTTACAGCAAGGATCGGGTTGCCGCT
The DNA here is from genome assembly GCA_965224685.1 of Verrucomicrobiales bacterium. Taxonomy (GTDB): domain Bacteria; phylum Verrucomicrobiota; class Verrucomicrobiia; order Verrucomicrobiales; family DEV007; genus CBDDAB01. The sequence continues at coordinate 306,118 of CBDDAB010000017.1, forward strand.
GATCTCGGAATAAAGAACGTTTAGATTGGAGAGAGAGACGTTCTGAAGTGAGACCGCGACCTTAACTTTCGCCACACCGTAAGCGTGCACCGCCAAGCCAAGAAGGCTCAGGCCAAGGAGAATCTGAATGCCCCCGTGGACACGCATCGTGTGATGAAACCATGGGGATTCTTGGTTCGGCGTGGAGCGACTTGGCATAGTTATAAAAACTATGAATAATTACGCCTACCATGATGTTTCGTCTAGAAAAACACTTAAAGATGTTTACCACTCCAGAACTTCAAGAGAGCCTGATGCGTTAGAGACAAGAGCTCTGGCGACGTTGCGCCTTATTTCTGAGAAACCAGAAGCCGTACGTAGCTGGCGCCCATCTCACTCACCTGCGCAGGAGAGCGAACGACCTCACGGTTGCCTTCCGAAGCGAGTTCCACGAAATCATCTGCAACGCTCCAATCATTTAGATCGGCGCTTGTCTCAATCTTCGCTTCCACATCGGATACCGAGGCCGAGCGTGGGTAGGACACCACAAGGTAGGGTCCTGTGGCCCCGTCAACAGTTAAGGTGCGGATCTCCACCTGGGGCCTCATGTCGACGCCATTGGGGACCTTGGGATCCGTTCCCATCAAATACTCCACCAGGCTCTTCAAATCATCATTGTCCGGATCACCCAAAGCATCTGCCAATCCATTCGCGTCTAACCAAGCGATCAACCCGGAACTGTCCACGGGCTCACCGCTCAGGGCCGTGCCTTCTTGCCAGCTTTCGGCGTTGTCCGGATCCATTCCCGGCGTTGCGTCGACCACCACCAATGAAGCGCCTTCACCATCCGCTTTCACCGGCCACGGCTCCGCATCATCATAGCGAAATGTTTGGATCACTCGGTCGTTGGCGTCGACCAATCGCAGTCTTTCGCCATCGTCATCGAGTTTCCCTCCGTATTCGCCGATCACTGGATGACCAGCACCATAGCGAGACAAGAACGCTGCCTGATTGCGCACCAGAATGGCCTTCTCACCAGGCATCAACTTCGTGTCTTCAAAGGAATAATTGATCCCGGAATCAAAACGAACACCAGCCAAGTCGGCCTCGGCCGTACCGGAATTGGTGATAACGAGATACTCAAACTGGCTCGCGCTGGTGAACCCATTAGCACGTTCTTCATCGGTAGGCGCCGTTGGATGGTACATCAGCTCGGTAATCATGATTTGATCCGTCCCCACCGTGAAGGTTGCTTCAGTCAAAGGAGACCAAGTGACACTGCCAAAGATGCTTCGCGCATAAAAACGCGCTTTGATGACACTCGTGTCATTGATGGCAATTGGGTTTTCATAACGCGTCGCCGTTTCGCTGATTTCAATCGCTCCATCGCCGATATTATAGCTAAAGGGATCGCTTCCATCAGTCGTGTAATAAATATTCGCACTCGGCTCCATAATCTCAATCATCGTGCCCCCGCTGACGGTGCCGCCATGCTGAGACAAGACCGGGGCCGATTTGGCAGGAAACAAATCTTCATCCTCAAATTGTCCTAATACGATATCCGAACGCGCTGGCAAATACGTTTCTAACATCCAGTCACGTTCGCCACGCCATTCATCAATCGTGTAGGGGTTCCCACGATTATCATCTCCCCATCTCGCCGTTTCCGCATAGATGGCCATTTCAATGCTATCTGCCATTTCCGAATAACGCTCGATGAGTTTCTCCGGTGTGAGGATGCCCTCATTAAAAAAGAGCCTTTGCACGCGGTCGGCATAACCAATCTGAAACCAAAGGAGATCTTTAAGTGACGCCCAGGGAATCCCCACCTGATCAGTATTGCGTGGAGCCCGCATATTTAGGGGTGACCGGCTGCGGTTATTTCCCATGGTGTTTTCAAAGTCCCAAACGTAGTGCTTGAAGCCTGTACTCTCCGGCCTGTTGAGACGTCCATACCAGAAATTCTTGTTGGGCCAATCCCAGTTCCCACCCCAAAGATTAATAATCATGTAATCATGATAGTGGTCGGCGTCGAGGAAGACCTTGTAGTCAGGATTGCGCATGCCGTCCGGGTCCAGGCCTTGCAAAGCCATGTAATCGGCAAAGGACTCGGCCGCACGCGCATCGGAGATATATTGATTCCAATCACGTCTTCCATTGTTGCCGGGATCATTCCCATTCTCGCTGCCTCCCGCGTTTTTCACTTCACCGGAATTAACCGAATCCCAGTCATCGGAGTCGCCGCCAAGATAGGATGCTGAGAAATCTTCATTCGGCCGCTCTGTGAAGTTATACAATCCCCAATACAATCCGTTTACATACATGTGGACGAAGAGTCCGCGTGGTGACGGATGTCCTGCAGCATAGGCTAGCTGCCTCCCAAATTCATCTCGGGTGAATTGAACCGTACTGCCGGCACCGCCCCACGCGTAGCCGTCATTCCCGCCGGCACGAAAGACGAAAGTATCGAATTCCGTGGTCGCGCCAGGTTGTTTAAGGACATCATGCCGGAGACGTTCGACTCCATACTCGGACTTAAACAAGAGCCGGAATGAATGTTTCGCGGAAGCTGAAGCTTGGCGGAAAAAACCACCCTGAATGCGACCGCCGCAGTCCACCTGAAACTCGGTCGTATTATCACTATTAAACCACTCACAAGACATTGGCACCTCAATACCGTGTGTGTTGGGATCCGCATAAATGCCGCCTTTCTTAAAGAGATCATCCACATGGGCGACCAGAGACACCGATGGCAATGATAATAAGGAATCCCGCATTTTATCGGCATTCGGATCCACAATTCTTGGATCCATTTCGTAGTCCGCCACCGAATTCTCGCGAGTTCCAGACCAGCGATCAGGAAAGCCTTCCGGATCCTCAGGTTGGTTCACAACGTCATCGGGAAACACGTAGGTGTTGGTGTCCGTGTTCGTGCTCTGCCAACGGGATTTCTTGGCCATGGCGCGCACCACAGTCGTGGTGGTGATCGATAATGGCCCGGTGTATTTCTTTGCCGGATTGAAAATAGAACCTTTCGAGGGATCGCTGCCATCCAAGGAATAAAAGATATCGGCACCTTCCGTTTCCGTAGTGATCGTTAGTTCAAAAGCGTCGTCGTAGAAACCGCGATTGACGCTGAATTTGGTATCGGCGATAAACCCTAATAAACCTTCGCCATTCTCGGATCCCGGGGTCGGTTCTTTGAAGAACTGTTCTTCTTCTCCAAACCAGCCGTAGGACACGTCACCACGTTGGTCGGGATAATTGAATTCGCTGATCACATTCGCCGCAGGATCCACCAGCGCCAGGTACTCGCCTCCACCATTCAATTGGAAATTAGTGTGGAGTTCTTGGCCGGCGCTTGCTTGATCGTCGCCTGACGCAAAGACAATCAGGTAATCTCCGGCATCCAATTCCACACTGGGAAATGTCCACTTCACAAGATCCTCTTGATCATCCGTTAGGGTATAATCCTGGAGATTCACTGCCGCACCATCTGGATTATGAATCTCAATCCAATCGGGTGTGTTACCATTGGCGTCTTCTGGTGCGCTGCTACCGGATGCCATGAATTCGGTGATCAGCGGTGCCGCAAAGCTGAGGCTTGGCAGCGTGAATAGCGCCAAAGTGATGGCTGCAGGTTGGAATAGGGAAGATCTCATAGAACGGGTTGGCAGCGGAATGCCTTGTAGGGGTTTTCCGCGGTAACCTATGAGAGACCCGATGTGGGTTCAAGAGCCTTTCCCGTCTTGAACCTGATCCGTGCGTCCGCTAGGGAGCGGATACTTCAAAAACTTGGCGGTAAAACACGTTAGCTTCTCGTCCCGAGATCACGATCTCTCCCTCGACGTCCATCCAATTCCGGAGATCTGTCGAGCGCTGCCAATGGGAAGTGACATCCTCAGCGGTGAACTCAGGATCAGAGGCTTCCAGCCGCATGTTGCCCTCGTGGTTCTCAATGGACGCCCGGGGGATACGGTGCGAGGACGCATCATTCGGATCGGTTTGGAATAAGAATTCAATGAGCGTCACCGCACCATCCTGATCCCTGTCCTCATCAGGACCAGGAATCGCCACACCATCATCCATGGCCGGGTTGAAACGTGCGATGGTCCAGGTGTGATAATTCCGCAGGTCTTCCGTAGAGCGGAACCTCCAGGGCTCGTTCTCAGCCAATGCCCCCACATAATCCGTTCCTTGGGCCGTGACCAGGCACATCACTTCGCTCGAGACTTGGTCCCAACCATTCTCCACCTGTGCCGCAATCTGCCCGTTAGGTATCGCTCCCAAACCGGAAAGATCGAGCGTCTCCACGCCGTAGCTGTTCACCGCAATCCAGGCCGTGAGACGATCCGCGCTGACCTCCACCGCGCTCAGGTTCTGTGTGTAAACAGGGCCCGAAAGCTGCTGGGTCACGCTCTCGGGATCATCAATGACAGAAACGGTCTGACTCGCTTCGGCAAACAATAAGCCTTCATGCACCGCCAATTGCGTGGGGACGTTCTCGAGCTCGATGAATCCAGTCTCCTCTAACGAAGCAGAATCGTCGCTTTCGACCAAACTCCAAACGGCCAGCCCCGTTTCTTGGTCCCGAGAAACGGATTGGTAAAACTTTCCATCTAACACTTGTTTTCTGGAGAAACTGCCTTCATCCAGCGTCGTCTGCGCGATGAGGAAGCTGGATAGCCCGTCGTAGACAGACGCCTGCAACAAGATGTGCGAAGTCGAAAGCCAATGCTCTTCTTTCTGCTCGATCTTGGGCGCCGTGGAAAACAGCACCACCCCATCACCGCTCCGCCCTTGCACGCCGCGAATGATCCCTGGCACATTCACCGGATCACCCAACTCAGGCTGCGAGGGGTCGGAGAGATCGATTTCGCGCAAGTGATAGCGATGCAGGTAAGTTTGTTCGTCGAACCGACTCTCTTTGTAACTCACAACGAGATTCTCTTGATGCCGGAGAATAGGACCAAACTGCGCGTATTCGTTAGGATCTATCGTGGTGACGGACGCGATCTCCAAAGCAGCGCGATCACTGACATTCACCGCAATGATAGCAATCTGATCGTAGCTTGGAAAACCGCCGCCATAGCCAGGCCACCAAATATCTCTAGCAATGCCCCCATCAAAATCGACGGCCACGTCACCTCCGAAGAACGGTCCGAAGTAGTAGTGGTTTTCTTGAATTGCCGGCCTCCAGATCAGGTGATCGTCTGCGAGATAACCGATCACTTGATGCAATCCACCAGATTGAGTCTGGTCTTCGAACTTGTGAATGACCGTATCGATCAACTTCGGCTCTGTAGGATCCGCCAGATCGACCACATCGGTGGCGAATTCACTGCGATACACCCATCGTTCGACCCAGCGCTCGTCATCGGGCACTTCTTCAGGAATTTCCTTGTCGTCGATCTCAACGCGCACGCGTTCATTCCACTGACGCAAACGCCCCACGTAGAGATAGCGGCCGTCTTGATAGGTGCCTGCAATTTTCCCACCGGGTAATTCAAAAGTGCGGATCACTTCATCGTGGTCGTTCTTGGAGGTCACACGGACAGTCGTCGAGACGCTCTCCGCGTTCCAGGCTTGGCTGTTGCCAAATTGAAGCAGGTAATCTCCGGCCTCGACAACGCGCTGCACATCCCAAGCCAAAGGCTCTACCACAAGCACTTCGGGCTCATCGCGGTCACTCGCCTCCACCACGATGAGTTCGCGACCGGAGAGGGAAACGATTTCCGTTTCATTCAAAACAGTGGCCCGCTGGGCTTGAACGTAATCGTGGTGTTCAATGGCCCCCCGCACCTCTAAGGAGTCGTGTTTCACATCCACCAATTGCATCAAATTGCGATACTGATAGCCTCCATTCGGCGTCTTACTTTGAGTCTGGATGGGCAGAAGCAATAGATCAAGGTCCGTCTTGTAGGAGACCGCCTTTTCATCCCAGTTCGCCACACTCCAAGTACGGCCGTCGCCCGGATAGACACGTTGCACGAGCGTGGGGTTGTTAGGATCTCCCACATCGAAGAGCGAGATGGCCACGCGATTCTCTTCAATGCCTACTGACAAAAGCCGATCGCCTTCCGGAACCAGGTAGGTGGACCAGCCGGGTATCTCCAGTTCTCCCAACGTTTTCAGATTGTTAGGGTCACTGAGATCGATGACGAAGAGCGGGTCTTTGCGCAGCTCCACAAAGAAAGTCACCACATACAAACGATCGCCATCGAATCGCGTGGCGTGCAATCGCTCGCGGGGCGCGAGAATAATCTCATCCAGCTTGCGGGCCTTCTCCCCATTCAGATCGAAACTCTCCACATAAGTGGTCAATTCCTCCCGCCACACCCATTTCTGCGTGACCGTCGTGAGGTAACCGTCTTTGACACGCAATTTAAACTTGTCGTTCAACTGCGCCTTCAAATCCACCTCGTGGGCTACTGCTAGTTTATCGAGATCACGCCCAATCGGAACCACATAAACCCGCGACCGCGTGAGCCGCGTTTCGTTGTCGTAATGTGAAGTTGAAACCAACAAATAATCCGGCGACGCCGTGACCACCGAATTCCAGAACCAGCCGTTGCTGTCGGTGAGTTCTAACGACTCTTTCTTCACTGGATTAGCTGGGTCAGAAAGGTCCACCCCATTTACTTGAAGCCCATTCTTCCAGTAGATGCCCCCTTCTTCATCTTCTTGCGGGAGATTAATCCGCGTCACCAAGTAGAGCCTCTCTCCCACCAGCCGGCTTTCCACGTAATCCCCTTCAAAGGGCACGCGCTCCACAATCTCAAGCTTTTCCCCGGAGTGCTTCACCACAATCGCCTCCGTCTGTTGCACCGAGCTGTAGGGCAACGCGATGTCCCACCAACCGTAAGCGGAGTAGTTGACGTAATTCGCCAATAAGAGCACGTGCTCATCATCTAACAAATACATCTGATCACCCACCGCGGGCATGCGTAGCGTGGCCAGACGTTTCGGTTCTGCCGGAGTGGAAAGATCATACACCTGAAGGCCGCGCCATTGGTTAAAGAGATAGAGGATGTCGCCCACCCACTGCCACAGATCGGATTCTTGAACCGCATCCGGATCCCCGCCCCCGTTGTCCTCTTCGGGTGCCCCTGCGCCACCATCAAAGGCTGCATCCCCTCCAAACCGGTTGAATCCTGCCGTCTCCTGCTGGGAAAAGGCTGTTTCTCCCTGATAATACGAATACGGAAAAGGATCCTCCATGCTCACCTCCACCTTGCAGTCCTGCAAAGACACATTGTCCGGCACACGCATCTTGAGAATCCCCTCATCTCCTGCCAAATGCGCGATGTGGAACGGCTCCCAATTTCCGTCCTCATCTTGGATGAGCAATCGGGCGCGACGCGTTCCCTGCTCGAGTTCCACTAAGAATGCGCGGTCTTCCTGAACCACCTCCACCTCCGCCGGATCAAAACTTTCCGCCCAAGAGACATTCGACAAAACCAGCAGGAAACAAATGCCGACCGGCGCCCAGAGAGATCGATGATAGTGCATAAATTGAAGGGATTGAGTTGCCTACCAAATGGAACGCCAGAAAGTGCGAATCTCATCGAGAAATTTGCGGTCCGAGTGTCGAGGCCGCCAATCACCCTTCAGAACGACTTCCGCATAGCCTTGTTTGGAAAACCTCGGTGTGGGGGTAATCCAATGATAGTGTTCTGGGAGCGAGCGTATCAATTGCGTTCTCAAGGGCCCCACATCCAACCGGCGAAAGGCCCGCCAGTGCAGATGAATTCTGTTGCGCGAAACCTTGAGCTTGAGGATCTGCACCGCACCCTTGGGACGCTGCTCAAGGATATGCGTGATGATTGGAAGGACGTCGACGGCAGGTTTCTTGGGGCGAGAATCAGCCTCTCGCAAGGGCACGGAAATGATCGCCAACAAACTTGTGGTCACAATCATCACACAAACAGCCAACCGAACCACCTCACCTATTGAAGCGTCACCTTGAACCTATGTTGTCTAAGTCCTGAGCAGGGATGGCTCTCCGAGCCGTCCGGCTGAGTACGCGCCTCTTGGAAATAGATGGTAATTTCGTTAGCTAAATCCTCTCAGCCGGACGTTTGAGGACAAACGTCCCTGCCGTGCCGATCCTTTGGATTGGGCAGGGATGAGCCGTCCGGTTGAGTACGCGCCTCTTCACACGCGACACTATTCAACCACAACGCGATAGTAGCCCTCCTCCGCAAGAGTGCGCGTCGCGTCGTTGTCGATGAAGCCGGCGAAACCGTCAGTGGAACCGATCCCTTCGGCGATGCGTTCCCAGGTGATCAAGTCCCGCGAGAACTCGACGTGATAGTTCTTCTCGTCGACACCTGGCCAGGTGAGCTCCACTCCGTTTTCATCATTGAGGGTGCTGGTGATATGGAAATAATCCGTGGGATCGTTAGGATCAGTGCCGGCGATGGCCTCATCGGCGTCGCTCACGCCGTCGTTATCAGTATCGCCTCCAGGCAGCGGGCCGCCCCCACCACTCGCGGCATCGAAGTGCGACTTGGCTTGAGCCGCGCTGAGAATCTTGGGATAAATGGCCACTTCGTCTAGCAGACCGACATATTGCCCTAACAAATGCGGCGATGCGTCGCCGGCACCGCCGTCCTCACGGGAATTCCACCCCATGTAGCGGATGAGTCCGCCGTCAGCATCTTGAGAGCGATTGACTCCAGCCTGTACGCTTAACGCTTCCTCGCCATCAAGGTAGAAGACGATGTCTCCCGTACCGAAGTCGAACGTTTGAATCACGTGATGCCATTGATCGTCATTGATCACGGGGCCGCGAAAGATGCCACCGCCACCATCATTCACGGCGAAACCAATCTCACCGGCGTCCGTGACCCAGCCCCACTGCAGGTCGCCGTCTCCAGGACTCTCCTCGCCAAAGACAAGCGGCGATCGCCAGTTGTTGGCATTACCACTCACTTGCGAGGTCTTCATCCAGAACTCAAGCGAGGTCTGTTTGTTAGGATCGAAGTTGGGATCATCGGCTGGGTCATCAATGTTGGACAATTGCGCCAGCGCCCCGGCGCCGAATTCCCCGAAATCAATGTTAGACGAACCGGGATTATCTGGAAGCACAGGCTCCGACCATTGGGCCGCCGTGCCCAAGGCCTCGGTGGGTCCTGGCAGTCCAAGAGTAATGCCATTGTAAGTGCCGTCTGTGCCACCGCCGGTGCTATCCACCGCGGTGGCCGCACCAGGCGCCTCTTCAAACCGCCAATAAGCGACGGCACCATCGACTCTCACGATATCCGGATAGGCGGTGGGCCGGCTATCGGCACTGTTAGGATCGAAGTCATTGGCGATTTCGTCAGGATCGAGGAAGCCATCGCCGTCGGAATCAGCCGCCAACGGATCGGTCATCGATTCATTCACTTCTTGGCCATCATTCAATCCATCCCCATCTGAATCCACGTTGAAGGGATCCGTTCCCAGTTCGCCTTCGCGGCCATCGTCGAGACCATCGCCATCGCTATCCGCCGGGCCTTCGCTCATTCCTGCGTAGAGGATGCCGGGCGTCCCATTGATCGCTGTGACGTCATCTGGAGAGAGTGCCCGATCAAACAACTGCACATCATCAATACGGCCAGGGAAGTTGATGGTAATGCTATCAGCGTTGTTCAAAGCACCGATTAAAAAGTCATTCGTCGACTGTGCGGGAGGATCAGAAACCACTCGTCCAACCTCGGAATTGTCTACGTAGAGGATCATCTCCCCGTCCGATTGCACCAGGACGACGTGATAGGTTTGATCTTGTGTGAGCACAACATCCGTAGCCAAGCGTTGGTTTTCATTTTCATCCAAACCACCAACAAACCAAAGCAAAGCGCCGCCGCCAGCAGCCAGAATGAAATCACTGCCATCGGAGCCACCTTTGGAAAACAAAGTACCCAGTGTTGGTGCACTGGCATTGACCCAAAGCGAGATCGCGAAATCCTCATCGAACGCCTGAACCTCGTCTCCTGGAACAGAAATGTAGCCACCCGTCGTGTCGACTGAAGTTCCTGAAGCCAACGCCTCTTGACCTAACGTGACATCGTTGTAATCGCCATCTCGAGCCAGGCCACCCGCATCGAAGGCTATGTTTCCGTCGGTCTCGTCCAATCGATAGTAAGATGTCAGGCCACTCGCGGGATTGATTCGTGCGGAGATTACCATGGTCTTGGTGGGATTCGCTTCATCATTGGACATGAAATCGAGATTGGCGATGAAGCCGCCGGAGTCCCCTCCGGAATCGAACTGCACCTCCACCTGGCCGTTGCCTCCAGGCTCAATGGTGTTAGGAAAACTCAGCACACCAAACTTCGCCCCATCCGGGCCTGACACATTCACGCCGGTAATGGTCAACGAATTCTCTTGTCCGTTGTTGCGCACATTGAAGCTACGCGTTTGCACTTGAGGCGCTGAGGGCAAGAGCCCAAAGACCGAAGTCCGAGGAAACCCTAACGAAGGATCTGCCGGAATTTCGGTCGCCGCCTCAAAGTGACGCGCCGCATCATCTTGTGTTAGGGTTTTATCATAGATCGCTACTTGATCGAGTGACCCTTGAAACTGACTCAGCAAATGCGGCGAGTTCTCACCGGCACCTCCATCGACGACGGAGTTCCATCCCATGTAGCGAATCCGAGCATCGGCGTCCTGCGTGTTATTGCGGCCATTGGCAGAATTAGCTTCGAGGACAGTCTCTCCATTGATGTAAATGAAGAGTTCGCCCGATGCGAAATCAAAGGTCTGGACCACGTGCCGCCATTCATTATCATTAATGGGATCATCGGTGTAGAAGACGCCTCCTCCACCATCGTTGATGGCATAACCGATAGCGCCATCCGTATTAATCACGCCCCATTGATTGTCGCCATCACCCGGACTTTCCTCACCAAACACCAAAGGCGAGCGCCAATTGTTTCCGTTTTCACTCACTTGTGAGGTCTTGATCCAGAATTCGAGTGAAGTTTGTTTGGCCTCATCAAAACGATCGTCACCGTTGATATTGGTAAGTTGAGCAAGAGGGCCTTTGCTGCGCTCAATGAAATCAACCACCGCCCCACCCGGCTCTTCCGAGTTGAATACGGCCGCCTGACCCAAATTGGGGGCCGCACTTTCCTCGAAAGTGATGCCAATGTAAGTGCCGTCCGCCCCATCGCCATTGCCCGCCAAACGGCCACGGTCAAACGCCGCTGCTTCGGAATCGAAGCGCCAATAGCCCACCGGATCGTCATCATACACGGCGATATCGTAAGGCGTCAGGGTAATGCCACCGGGAAGACTCAATTCATCCGTGGGATCCGAATCGCCCGCCAACTCATCGCGATCTGAAGCGCCATCGCCATCGGTGTCCGCTTTGTTCGGGTCGGTGCCGGGATTGGCCGCATCGACAAAGGTGCCCGAGCCGTTTTCAATGCCATCACTCAGTTCATCGCCGTCACTATCAGGGTTGAATGGATCCGTGCCGCGATTTCCAGCATCGACAAACGTGCCTGAATTCGTTTCCGCTCCGTCTAACACCCCATCGCCATCCGCATCCGGATCGAGCGGATTGGTTCCCGTGTCTGAGAGATCCACGAAGACACCTGTGTTCGTTTCCACTGCATCCGAATAGCCGTCATCATCGGAGTCCGCCTTGGCTGGATCGGTTCCTCTAGCAATTTCATTTATGTTAGGAAGGCCGTCGCCATCGCTGTCGCCTTCGGCGTCCTGGTCGAGACTACCAAAGAACTTGAGTTCCAACGCATCGCCGATGCCGTCGCCATCTTCATCAGGAAAGGCCTTGGAGTAATGATTGAAGACCTGGTCCGGTGTCAGAATCTTGTCGTAGATGGCCACCTCATCATAGAGGCCTATAAATTGGTGAATCCCCGTCCCGCCGTTGGTGAGCGAGTTCCAGCCCATGTATTGGATCTGCGCATCCGAATCAATGCTAGAGCTGCCGGTTGTTGAGAATTCCGATTGGAAAGCACCATCGACAAAGATCTGCGACTTGAGTTGACTCCAGTCATAACTGATCACGATGTGATGCCATTCGTCGTCGTTGACCGGCTCATTACTTTGATGATGACGGTGACTCGAATCATTGAGCGCAAAGGAAATCTCGCCATCAGGCCGCAAGTAGCCCCATTGGATATCCCCATCTCCCGGACTTTCCTCACCAAACAAGACAGGAGCGCGCCAGTTGTCTGGATCACCCGCTTGAGCGGTTTTGAGCCAGAACTCGACTGAAGTTTGTTTCTCCAAATCCAGATCCGCATCAGGGCGGAGATTCACGAGCTGTGCGAGCGCACCCGCGCCAGGCTCGCCGAAATCGATATGTGAAGTACCGTCGCCGTCCCCCATCCACTCCGCCGCTGTGCCAAGATGGTCTGTGGCACTGGGCCGGCCGAGGCCGATCCCCACATACGTGCCATCTGTCCCCGAACTTCCGCTATCCGCCGCCGTGGTGCCATTGGCCTCTTCAAATCGCCAATAGGCAACCGGTTCATCGGCAAGCACGGCTTCGTCATAAGGGCCGGCTACAGTCGTCGCTGCCATGCCGAAGAATGTCAGGGCAAACGCCCGTTTGAGGGTCAGATTAGGAAGTTTCATGATGGTCGGGGTGGTGTGGGGTTCGATTGTCTAGTCGCCAGATTTAATTGGGTGCCTCGGAAGATGGCAATCCTTCATTGCCAGCCACAGACACTCGACGCGGCATGTCTTGAGATCTGGCCGGCTTTTCGCCATCATCGTTGACGCGGTGGCCGTGCCGCCCTTCTTATCCAGCCAACATGATGAAACGCGCCCTCCTTCCCTTACTCGTGCTCGTTCAGAGCCTCGCCGTCTCCGCCTTTGCAGAGGTCAAGGCACCCGCCTGGCCTCAAGAGCAAAGTGATATCCCGCCCGATTCCCGGCTTCACTTTGGCACCCTCGCGAACGGGATGCGCTATGTGGTCATGAAACACGCCGAACCACCAGGCCGGGCCAGCATTCGGCTCTATGTGCATGCCGGCTCCCTGCAAGAAACTGAAGAGCAACGCGGCCTCGCCCATTTCCTCGAGCACATGGCCTTCAACGGCACACGGAATTTTAAGGGAACGGAGATCATTGAATTCTTGCAGCGGTTAGGGTCGGCATTTGGTTCAGACATCAATGCCCACACCTCATTTGATGAGACCGTTTACAAGCTCGATCTCCCTGATGTGAAACCGGAAACCATCGATCAGGGTATGACCATCATGCGCGATTGGGCAGACGGCATGTTGTTAGACTCGGAAGAGATTGAGAAGGAACGCGGCGTGATCATGAAAGAAAAGTTAGGGCGGGACTCCATCCGCTTCCGCATGATGGAAGCAGAAATTGATTTTCTCTTTCCAGAGCACCTTCTCTCCAAACGCATGCCCATCGGGACCGAAGAGGTGATCAAGACGGCCCCGCGGGATCGGTTTGTGGAGTTCTATCATCACTACTACCAACCAAATCGTATGGTCATGGTGATCGTGGGGGACATCGATCCGGAAGCGATGGCAGCCACTGTCAGAAAGACCTTCGAGAGCATGAAGGCTCAGGGCCCAGCCGGCGCTGAACCTAACATGGGCAACGTCACAGCGGAATCATTGCGGGCAAAAGTGCATCCCGAAGCCGAAGCCAGCGGCACGCAAGTCTCTCTCACTACCCTTGAGTCCTATGTGAGAAAGCCGGACACCGAGGCCAATCGCATTGCCGAGTTCCCTCTCCGGTTGGCCAATGCCATCATCAATCGCCGGCTCTCGATTTTAGCAAAGAAAGCCGATGCGCCCTTTGCTACGGGTGGCGCTTTCGCCGCCGACTTCTATCAAGCCGCGGAAATGGCCAATGTGGAGTTGCGCTGCCAACCGGAACAGTGGGCGGGCGCGCTCGCGACTGCGGAGAAAGAAATCCGCCGCGCCGTTCTTCACGGCTTCACTCAAGCTGAGTTGAAGGAAGCCAAAGCCGAACTGCTCAACGCTTACGAACGTGCCGTGGAAACCGCCGCCACCGATAAAGCCCCGGACATCGCCAATGGTATCGTAGCCTCCTTTGGCGCCAATGAAGTCTTTTCCAGCCCGCAAGACGACTTGCGCATTGCCACCAAAGCGCTAGAGAACATCACCCCGGAAGAATGTCAGGCTTCCTTCAAGAAACGTTGGGAAACGGACGCCGTGCAGATCATGTTGGCCGGGAACCTAATAGAAACGCCAACGGAGGATCAAGTCTCACAAGTTTTCTTAACCAGCCGCCAAGAACCAGTGTCGCCACCGGAAGAACGCGCGGAAGAAGCCTTCGCCTACCAAGACTTTGGAGCCCCCGGCCAAGTCGTGAGCCGGAAGGAGATCGAAGATCTGGGCATCACGCAAATCGTCTTCAAGAATGGCGTGCGGGTGAATCTGAAGCCCACGGATTTTGAGAAGGACACGATTCGCATCAGCGCTAGCTTTGGAGGAGGGAAACTAACACAGCCTAAAGACAAACCTGGAATCGACCTTCTGGCGCAGTCTGCTTTCGAGGCAGCCGGTCTCGAGAAACACAGTGCCGATGACCTGCAACGTCTCTTTGCAGGCAAGAACGTGGGCGTTTCTTTTAGCGTCGATGACGATCGCTTTGCTCTCAGTGGCCGCACGACCCCGGAAGACCTTGCTGATCAACTGCGGCTGCTCTGCGCACACTTCATCGCCGCCGGCTATCGGGAGGAAGCACTCCTGCGTCTTCGCAAGATGTTGCCCATGATCGCCAAGCAAGTGGAGTCCACCCCTAACGGAGTCATGAGCGCCAAAGTCGCAAGATTCATTCACGGTGATGACCCCCGTTTCGGCATTCCGGCACAAGAAGCCCTGGAGAAACTCACCCTCTCAGACATGAAGTCTTGGTTAGAGCCTCAGCTCGAGAGGGCGCCCATGGAAGTGAGCTTGGTCGGCAGCATCGAGCCTGACCAAGTCATTCCACTCTTACAAAACACCTTTGGCGCACTACCGGACCGGGACGCGAAACGGCCTAACTACGATAACGCCCGCAAGATTCAGTTTCCAAAAGATGTGAAGGAGAAAGTCTTTCCCTATGAGAGCAAGTTGGGCAAATCGCTAACACTCGTTTACTGGCCCACAACCGACCGTCGCGGCGATATCGGGATGGTGCGGCGGTTCAGCATCCTCGCAGATATCTTGGCCGACCGCTTGCGAAATCAAATCCGCGAAGAGCTTGGCGAGGCCTACAGTCCGCGGGCATACAACCAGTCGAGCGACGCCTTTCCTGAATATGGCTACACCTTCGCGATGAGCCCCGGCGCCGCCGACAAAGCGTCTCTAGTAGCGCAGCGCATCGTGGAAATTGGTGCCAATCTCGCCGCAAACGGTACAAATGCCGATGAACTGGAGCGCTCATTGAAACCTCTCCTGACAACCTTGAAAGAGCAACGCCGCAATAACGGCTACTGGCTGGGTAGCGTTCTGGGACGATGTCAGGAAGAGCCGCAGCGGCTGGATTGGGCGCGCAGCATGGAGAAAGATTTCGAGTCGGTCACCGTGGAAGAAATCAATGCGCTTGCCAAGAAGTACCTCACTAGCGATCATGCTGTGAAAGTGATCATCACTACGGAAGATCAATCCAACTCCTAACCAACCATCAACTAGCATTCAAATGATCCACGCACTTTCTCGCATAGCCGTCTTCGGAAGTCTTGCTTGTCTGAGCCTGAGCTTGGCCTCTGCAGAGGATAAGAAAAAACAACAACCGGTCTTCACCGACCCGGAAAAGGTCGATGATCCCGATTTCAAAATCCAAGGCGAGTACTTGGGCGAAGCGCAAGGAGAGACCTGGGGCGTGCAAGTCATTGCCTTAGGAGACGGGAAGTTTGACTTCGTCGGTTACCATGGCGGGCTTCCCGGCGAGGGTTGGAATGATCGCAAAGAGCAGACGATCAAAGGCTCCGGGGCGCGGAATGATGAAGGCCGCGTCGTTCTCAAGTCGGAGGATAACGACACCACCACCGGCATCATTACCGATGGCAGCTCCTTGAAACTTTATCCTGGCGCGGATAGCACGGAACCCTTCGCTGAATTGAAGAAGACAGTTAGGAAGAGTAAGACGTTAGGGAAGAAACCGCCGGAGGGTGCCGTGATCCTGTTTGATGGCAGCAATGCCGATGCCTGGAAGGGCAAGGGCGAATTGCTAGACGGCAAGTTGCTCAAGCAAGGCGTGACAAGCAAAGAGACCTTTCAAGATTTCTCTCTACACATGGAATTCCGCACGCCCTACAAACCGCAGGCACGCGGACAAGGCCGCGGCAATAGCGGCTTTTATGCTCAAGGCCGTTACGAAGTACAGATCCTCGATTCTTTCGGACTCAACGGTGAACAGAACGAGTGCGGTGGCATTTATTCCGTGGGCAAGCCCAAGATCAATATGTGTTATCCGCCCCTCACCTGGCAAACCTACGAGGTGGAGTTCACGGCGGCTAGGTATGATGACGAAGGCAAGAAAACAGCCGACGCTCGCCTAACCGTGTTGCACAATGGCGTGACTATTCACCAGGACATCGTAGCAGACCACGCAACGACGGCTTCACCGCTCAAGGAAGGTCCTGAACCCGGTCCCATCTTCTTTCAGAATCATGGCAACCCCGTGCGTTTTCAAAACGTGTGGGTGGTTAGGAAATAAAGCTCTGACAGACACATGAAATCCCGCTCCATTCCCCTCTTCTGCGGCGTTGCTAGTCTTTGGGTGATTTGTCAGTGCGCCGTCGTCCCTGAGACCGGGCGGAGTCAGCTCATGATGATGTCCCCCCAAGAGGAGACGCAGCTCGGCTTGCAGGCCTTTCGCCAATACAAGGCCAAGAAACCTCTCTCTAATGACGCGGCGACTGCGGCCCGCGTTCGGCGTGTGGGCCGCCGCATCGCCGCCGTGGCCAATGTACCCAGCGCCCAATGGGAGTTCGCCCTCTTTGCCGACAGCACCCCTAACGCTTTCGCTGTTCCAGGTGGCAAGATCGGAGTCAATACCGGCATCATGTCTATTGCGCAATCCGACGCTGGTCTCGCGACCATCATTGGTCATGAAATCGCGCATCTGATCGCCCGGCACGCCGCCGAGCGGCAAAGCCAAACCACGATCGCTCAACTCGGCGGCAGTATTCTCGGTGCCGTCGCGCCCGAAGCCAACATGTTGCGAACCGGCGTGGGTATCGGATCTCAGTTAGGCCTCTTGGGGTACTCCCGAGCGCACGAACTCGAGGCGGATCGCATCGGCGCCATCCTCATGGCGCGGGCGGGCTACGATCCCCGGGAAGCGCCACGCTTCTGGCGTCGCTTCGCCGATTACAAGCGGCGTAAAGGCGGCAATACCACGATTGAGTTTCTCAGTACCCACCCTCTGGATGAACGCCGGATACGCACTTTGGAAGCGTATTTGCCCGAAGCGATGGCGCAGTATCGCCGTTAGGCAGTAATCGTCTGGCCCTCGCGGCGACTAGTCGCCGTCGAACTACGAAAAGTCACTTTACATGAGATTCGCCCACATTCTCTTGGTTTCTACCATCCTAACGCTTTCCGTTCATGGCGAGGAGACCCCGATCGCTATCTCTTGGGAAAAAGAGTTCCTCACCATCACCCATCGCGAACTTCCGGATAGCCCGGTGAGCATTCACTACCTGGAGGCGTTCTGTAGACCTGGTTCTACCGATCGCAATTGGCACGAAACGGTTATCCCTCACACAACCACCAAACTTAAATCAGACCAGCAGGGAGAGATTCGCTTGAAGAATCGCCTCGGTGATGGCGTTATCGTAGAGCACACGATCCGTGCCGTGCCCGATGGCGTGAGCTTCAACGTGCGCGCACACAATCCCACACCCCTCGTATCGGAAGTACATTGGGCGCAGCCTTGCATGCGCGTTGACAAATTTGTCGGGCTCCCGATGAAACACAGTGGCGAACATTATCTCTCCAAATCATTCATCTACGTCGACGGCACCCTCACACGCATGCCAACGCCTCAGTGGGCCACCGAGGCGCGTTACGTTCCCGGACAAGTTTGGTGTCCGAAGCACGTGCCACGTGACGATGTGAATCCAAGACCACTGAGTGATCTGGTTCCCTCCAACGGATTGATCGGCTGTTTCTCTGAGAATGAAGAATGGCTCCTGGCTATGGCCTGGGAACCCTATCAAGAACTCTTCCAAGGCGTCATCACCTGTCTTCATTCCGATTTTCGCGTTGGCGGCCTCGAGCCGGGAGAAACGAAGGAAATTCGGGGAAAGATTTATTTCGTCAAAGGAAACGCGACCACTTTGCTAGACGCATACAAGAAAGATTTCCCTGAGCATCAAGAAGACTGACTAACTAGGATCATGAGCACCCACAAAGTTGTAGGTATCAATTTCGATCACTTTCACATGGGTGATCTGCTGCGCCAGGTCTTCGACCATCCTAACGCCGAAATCGCTGGGATAGCCGACGAACAACCCGAGCGCATGGAAGAGGCTAAGAATAATTTCGGTCTCACAGAAGAGCAGGTCTTCACGGACTACCGTGCTTGTCTGGAAAAGTATCAGCCCGACTTGGCGATCCTATGCCCCTCAACGCAGGGACACGCCGAGTGGGTGGAGAAAGTGGCCCCCTTCAAGGTTCCGATTCTCGTAGAAAAGCCTTTCGCGGCGAGTCTAACTGATGCCGATCGCATGATCGCTGCCATGAAGAAGACTGGCAAGACTCTGGCGATCAATTGGCCGCTGCGTTGGTACCCGAGTCACGTGACGGCGCATCGGTTGGTCTCGGAGGGCCGCATCGGCGATGTGCGTGAAGTCCATTACTACGATGGCAATCGCGGGCCACTGTGGCATGGAGCTGATAAGATTGAGTTGGAACCCACCGCGGAACGCAAAGCGGCGAGTTGGTTTTACAAGCGTTCTGAGGGAGGCGGGTCTTTGTTAGACTATCTTGGTTATGGCTCCACTTTGGGCACCTGGTATCACGGCGGCGTTAAACCAATTGAGATCACCGCCATGGTTGACGAACCCGATGGACTGGAAGTGGACGAGCAGAGCATCACCATTGCACGCTATGCCACCGGCTTATCAAAGTTCGAAACCCGGTGGGGTACTTTCACGGATCCTTGGACACACCAACCCCAACCAAAGTGCGGATTCGTGATCAAAGGCGCGAACGGAACGCTTAGCAGTTATGATTTCGAACCAACCGTACGTTTGCAGACACCGGATCGTCCCGATGGGTTCGAAATCCCTGTAGATGAACTCCAAGCCCCCAACTCCAATCCGGTAGAGTACGTGCTACACTGCTTGGAAACGAACTCTCCCATCGACGGGCCCTTGTCGGTGGATATGTGCCGCATCGGCCAACAGATTGTCGACACCGCCTATCAGAGTGCTCAACAGAAACGAACGCTTTCTTTGATCGAGTAGAATCTCAATGTCCTCTGTTCAACTTTCGGCAACGGCAAGCGTTGTCAGCATCCTCTCATTTGGACTAGCTGTCTGTGTCTATCCGTTAGGAAAATTTGGAACTGGGCAGACAGCTTATTTCCTTTGGCGTTTAGCTCTTGTCTTCGCCATTCTAGCGGGATTGGCTTTACTGTGGACAGCAGCGATGGCTGGGTGGAAGGCATGGAATCAACGCCAGTTGACGCTTCTTCCCCTCATTCCTCTCATCGCTCTGACAGTGATAATGATCACATGGTGGAAGTTTTATGCGATTCCCTGGAGCCCATAATTTGGTGCGTCTCCGACTGATATCGTTGCGGTAACTACCAACGTCGTCACGTTCGCTCCCGTTTGAGACGAATAAATGTTACCTTTGCCCAACATCCGGGAGCATAGGTTTTCATACGATGGAGCCCTTATCTGACTTGTCTGCCGACGCCACTACGGACGAAGATCCCGCCGTTCTCCTCCAGGAATTCGTCTCCAGTAGGCGGTCCGAAGCCGCCTTTGCCCGTTTGGCCTCCAGTGTGGGAGGTTTGGTTTACAGCAGCGCGCGCAGACGCACTGGCGAACGGCATTTGGCAGAAGAAGTGACTCAGAATGTCTTTGCCGTTCTCGCGAGAAAAGCGCCCTCACTCATTCACCATCCCTCGCTAACCGCGTGGATCTATCAAACCACCCGATTGGAATCCGCTAAAGCCATGCGCGCCGAACATCGACGCCGCCGAAAACACGAAGCGCTCGCCAAGGAAGTCAACGCCCATGCTGTGGATACCCCGGCTTCAGATGGCGTCTGGCAGGAAGCGCTACCCATTCTTGACGATTCGTTGGACAAACTTCCCGAACGCGATCGCCAACTCATCCTTCAGCGCTTCTACGAAGAACGCAAGTTCAGCGAGATCGCCCACCGCACCGGCCGCAGTGAGGCTGCATGCAAGATGCAATTGAAACGCGTCCTAACCAAGCTCTCACAAGTACTGAGTGCACGCGGTGTGGCCTTGTCGGCGAGCGCCATTGCTGCGGGACTCACTGCGGAATTCGCTAGAGCCGCACCCGGCACCCTGATGACCTCGCTTTCGCCCAAAGCGCTTACGCTTTCTCAATCAATCTCTGGAACAATCATTCTCACCAATACCATTCAAACGATGAGCACGATCAAAACCGTTAGTCTCACCAGCACCGCCATCCTTGCCGCGGCCTCCGCGCCACTACTCTGGCAGGAGTCTCAAGCCCACAGCATCCGTTCTGAACTCCACGCTTTGACGGAGAAGCGAGAACGCCTCGAGTCGATTGCCAATCGAACGCAAGAGACCACTGCCAATCAAGCCCACGCGGGCGAACCAGCACGAACAGTCCGCCATCTCTTGGAAGCTGCTGAAGGCCCCGTCGATCCTGACACTCTCATCCAATCACTGGCCGAAGCGATGATGAATCAAGACATGGTCGGCATGATCCAAGCGGTCTTCCCCATAACCAATCTATCAGAGAGCGAGTTCTCCGATCTTCTTGAAGGCATTGAAGCTCATCAAGGGAATCCTCAGTTAAAGGAAATGGCCATGCAGATGATCGGTGTCTTGGCGCCGGAAGGAGATCCTCAGGAATCGCTTGACCGCATGATGAATCTTGAAATGGAACCGCATGCCTACGCCAAACTCCTTTCCCAATGGGCGGAGAAAGATCCCGAGGCCGCCTACCTTTGGTACAACGAAAAACTTAAGCTGGGCGCTTTGGAAGGCAAAGGTATCTACAACAGTCCGGATCAAGTGCTCTTCGCTGAATTGATCGGCGGCATGGGCAAGAAGGATCCCGTTAGAGCCATCGAACTCCTGGCTCAAGATTACGACCAAGAAACTCATGGCCACGCACGATCGCGCCTCGCCTACAGCCTGGGCGCCGACCTTCTCGAAACCGATGACGACACCCATTTCCAAGCTTTTCTGGATTTGGACCTGGATGACGATCATCGCTTCAGCGCCGTTAATGGCGTACTCCGCAATCTTGCTAGAACGGGCGATTTTGACAGAGGCAATGAGTTTGCTGAAAGCTACTTGGAAGAACGTCATCGCACTTTAGCTCTGGTCAGCATGGTGTCCTCAAATCGCAACAAGCCTTTCTCCGAACGAGCTGATTGGCTTTTGAACCGCGTTTCCCAAGAGGATCTCCCAAACGCCGCCCGGCAGGTTATCAGCCGAACACATTGGGAAGACCCTAGTGCCATCGCGTCCTGGCTTGAAGATCAAACGCCCGGCGACATCCGCGATCATGGCATGGCGGAATTTGCGCGCTCACAATCACGCACCAACCGCCACACCGATGCCTATCAATGGGCTGAAAGAATTCAGGATACAGGCTTGAAGGACAAGACCTTGGAAAGCGTGGGGAAACGATGGCTCAAGGAACAGCCTCAAGACGCGGAGAGCCGACTCCCTCGAGATCTGGTCGATCGCCTTCGAGCCGAATCTAACATTGCCCACTAATCTCAACCACTTGACTTATGTCCCGTTCCTTCTGGTTCACTATTACGCTTGTTCTGCTTAGCTGCGCTTCAGTCATCACGGCACAAGCCTTCCGCAACGCAAAGCTTAGAAAGACGCTCTCTTCAGAGAAACACGCTGTATCCGATCTGGAGGTTCAGTTAGGCCCCCTGGCATCCCCCGCCCTGTCCCCTTTCGATAGCCTCTATGGACCTGCCCGCGGAAGCATCGAAGCCGCGGCGGCGGAGTCACGCGCCTCGGTTAGCTCTGAGGAACGCATCGCCACGACTTCGGAGCGCCTCACCAAATTCACCGCGACCATTAATTCCCTCGAGCAATCTCCCGCCGGTTTCTTCAAGATTCTCCCGGATATTCTGCGTATTGTCCAAGATCTGACTCCTGACGAAATGATTCGGGTGGCGGAGACGATCGACGGAAAGGTCGTCAATTTCCGACCGGACGGCAATGAAGTTGCGAGGATGATTCTACTGCTGCTCGCAGCCGAACACGATCCCCTAGCAATCTTGCAGAATGCCGAGTTCAACAAGAACTCAGAGCTGCGCCAGGGCGTGCTGGGCACGGTTGCCAGGAAAGATCCCGTCAAAGCCAAAGCCTGGCTGGATGATGCGGAACTCACGGATCGGGAACGCGAGCGTTTCCAATCCATGATCCTCTCTCAAATGCTGAAGACAGATATCAATGCCAGTCTCGTTATGATGCGTGAATCAAACGTCACCATCGATATGTCCATGGGTATCAATCCCATTCCTGAGGAACAACTCCCTGCGATGGTTGAGGCTCTGGACGAGCCGGAGAATGCCGGCATCAAAGACCAAATCATTGCGCTCATGCTAGGTGGTGCACTGGCCGAAGGCGGAGTGGAAGCTGCCAAGCAGCACGCGGCCGCAGCCAACCTTTCGCCTGAGAATCTTTCCTTGTTCTTCCAAACACATGGTCACAGGGCGTCCCCAAACGCTATGTTGGAGTGGATATTCGAAATTCAAAGCACCGAAGAACAGCTTTATTCCGTGCCACACATTGTTGGTCGCTGGGCAAACAAAGATTTCAATGCTGCTGGAAAATGGTTAGGCGATATGCCGCCCTCTCGGATCAAGGACGCAGCCATTGGAACCTACGCCCAGACCGTCATGCGCGTCGATCCGACTGCTGCCATGGCTTGGACGGAACAGATCCAGAACACCGAAATACGTCAGAGCCAAATCCATTCCAATGCCCGCTATTGGAAACGTCGCGATCCCGATGCAGCGAATGCGTGGCTTGAAGAGAAGGGTATTGAACTACCAGAAATCGAAGTCGAAACCGCTGAGAAGCGATGAGATAATTTTCCAAAGGGCCCCGGAAATGGCCGCCTAAACTCCTCACACTGTCGCCGGCTCGGCCTTGAAATAGCGTTCCTGCGCAGCCTGTTCCGCATTGGTTGGTTTACCGATGTTGTCCGCTTTGGTTGAGGCAACGAGTTCGTCGCGGAATTTAGCAACAAAGCTAGAAGTCGGCCAAGCGCAGGCTTCACCGAAGGCGCAGATGGTGCGGCCGTCAATATTCTTAGCCACGGAAGCTAACGTATCCACATCGCTTGGGACGCCGCCACCGGCCTCGATGCGGTCGGTGATCTTCTTCATCCACAAGGAACCTTCGCGGCAGGGCGTGCATTGGCCGCAACTTTCGTGGGCGTAGAAGTTGTTGATGTTATTGAGCACCCAGCTCATGGATCTTCCATCATCCATAACAATGACACCACCAGATCCGGCCATGGAACCACAGGCCATCAGCGTATCGAAATCCATGGGAATTTCTTCAATACCGATCTCAACCTCGTCATCGCCACGCTTGATCTTAAAGCGCTCGTCGGCCCTTAACACTTTAGCGGAGCTACCGCCGGGAATGAGCGCTTTGAGTTTTCTGCCAGGACGCAAGCCGCCACAGAAATCGTTAAGCAAATCACCGAAAGTGACTTTGCCGACTTGGATTTCGTAGTAGCCGGGCTTTTGAACATCGCCACTCACACACAGAATGCGGGTACCGGTATTCCTCGGTGTGCCGAGCTTGGCATAGTCGTCAGCCCCCATCTCCATGATATGTTTCACATGGCAAAGCGTCTCGACGTTGTTGACGATGGTGGGGCTCATGTAGAGACCCAACGCCGCCGGAAAGTAGGGCGGTTTGATGCGTGGATAGGGGCGCTTGCCCTCTAACGATTCGATCAAGCCGGTTTCCTCGCCACAGATGTAAGCGCCGGCGCCGCGATGCACGTAGATCTCTAAATCGAATCCGCTGCCTTGAATATTCTTACCCAGAAAACCTTTCTCATGCGCTTCAGCGATTGCTTTCTCAAGGATCTGCGCGCCCCCGGGAAACTCTTCCCGAATATAGATATAGGCCAGGTGCGCCCCGACTGCGAAACAAGAGATCGCCATCCCCTCGATCAACTGATGCGGATCTTGATGAATGATATAACGATCCTTAAACGTGCCGGGCTCGGACTCATCGGCGTTGCAAATGAGGTAGACGGGTTTGGTATTGTTAGGTGGAATAAACCCCCATTTCACACCCGTGGGAAAACCAGCACCACCGCGACCGCGAAGGCCTGATTTTTTCACTTCTTCCGTGATGGCTTTGGGCTCCATCGCGAGCGCTTTCTTCAACTGCTCGTAGCCGCCGTCTTTTGAATAACAATCAATATCAGTGGACCAGCCTTCACGATCCACGTTGCGGAAAATAAGACGGTGCTCTTTTGGATGAGGCTCTTTACCGGAAATGTAAGAAATCGCAGCCATGGAGCAGATCAGTTGTAGTTTGAAAGCAAAGTCTCCGCCTTTTCCGGGGCGACTTGTTCATGAAAATCATCATTGACTAGACAAACCGGACCAAAGCCGCAACAAGCCAAGCATTCGGCAAACTCGATACTGTACTTGCCGTCCTTGCTCACGGCGATGGGATCGTGATGCGTGACCCCAGATCGATCAATGCCCGCAAGTTCGCACATCTTCTCCATCAACTCATAACTACCCGACATCGCACAACTAAGGGTACGGCAAACGCGAATATGGTATTTGCCGGGAGCCGACTGTCTGAAACCAGGATAGAAGGTCACCACCTCTAACACATTGATCGGCTCGAGGTCGAGCTTGGACGCCGTCCAGGTCACGGCTTCCTCACTGATGTGTCCAAAGTGATGTTGCAAGTGATGCAGCACGGGCAAGACCGCGCTTCGCTTAGAAACGGGATAATGGCTGATGGCCTCGTTGATCTTGGCTTCGACGTCAGCTGGTATGTCCATAAGATACTCTCACAAAGATCGTCCTAACGATCGCATTCTCCCATCACAAAATCGATGCTGCCAAGGATGACGACCACGTCACTCATCATGTGGCCGGGCAGCAGCTTCGGAAGAATGCTCAAGTTGACAAAGGATGGGCTGCGAATCTTCAACCGGTGCGGAACACCGCCGCCCTTGCTATTAATATAAAAACCTAATTCACCCTTGGGATTCTCAGCGCCGAAATAAACCTCGCCGACGGGCGCATCGACGCCCTGGGTCGAAATGATGAAATGATGAATGAGCTCTTCCATGCTCATCAGCACACGCTCTTTCTCTGGAAGCGTGTTCTTGGGATCGACGACATTGACAGGGCCGCCGGGCATGTTTGCGAGCACCTGCCGCAGGATCTTCACGCTCTGCCGCATCTCTTCCATGCGCACGAGATAACGATCAAAGCTATCGCCGTTCTCGCCGATGGGGACATCGAAGTCATATTGCTCATAGCCCAGATACGGATGCGCTTTGCGCATGTCAAACTCCACGCCAGAGCCACGAAGATTGGGACCGGTGAGGCCGTAAGCGATGGCATCTTCCTTGGAAATCACACCCACGTCTTGCGTGCGATCGATAAAGATCTTGTTCCGCGTGAGCAGCGCATCGATCTCTTCTAACTGAGGCACAAATTGATCGAGAAATTCCGAGATCTTGGTGAGGGTTGATGCAGAAAGATCACGGGTTTGGCCACCTACCCTCGTGTAAGAAGTCGTGAAACGCGCGCCTGAGATCAGCTCGCAGAGGTTATAGATGTACTCCCGCTGCGTGAAGGTGTAGAGAAAAACCGTCATGGCTCCGACGTCCATGGCATAGGCGCCGATTCCTAGCAAATGCGCCGAAATTCGCCCAAGTTCGCAGCAGATCACCCGCACCGCCTTCCCCCGTTCCGGCAATTCCCAGCCCATGAGCTTTTCCACCGCACAGGCATAGGCGACGTTGTTGCTCAAAGGCGCTAGGTAGTCGAGCCTGTCGGTGTAGGGCACGAACTGGTTGTACTGCATGTTCTCCGCGATCTTCTCATCACCGCGATGCAGAAAACCCACATCCGGCATGGCCTTGGTAATGACCTCACCATCCAGCTCTAGCACAATGCGCAACACACCATGGGTCGCGGGATGCGAGGGCCCCATGTTCAGAGTCAGTTTCTCGCCAACCAAATCTTCCGTGGAAGCTTGGTAACTTTCTGCGCCCAATTGCGCCTTGGCAGCCGTGTCTGGGGACTCGATTTCGGTGACCGTTTTCGCCATGTGAAGATGTCCCTGTGGACTTGAAAATCGACTATGCGTGGGAGCATTTTCCCGGGCAAGCCGAATTTGTGAAAAATTTCACAAGCGCCGTTTGGCCTCATTCTTCGGGCTTGCAAGCGTGTCTCGCCCTTCGCCACACTCCGGTCCATGAAACGCTGTCTGCCCGGTCTTCTCTTTGCGCTCCTCTTTCCCATTTCAATCATGGCTGCCCCCCAATCCCTTCGTTTCTACATCGGTACCTACACCGGCGGAGAGAGTAAAGGTATCTACCTCGCCTCTCTTGATCTAGAATCCGGCAAGTTGAGGGAGGCCAAGCTCGCCGCAGAAACTGACAATCCCTCTTTCCTAGCATTGTCGCCTTCGGGAAAACACCTGTATGCCGTGAATGAAACCGGCTCAGGCGAGTTGAGCAGTTTCAAGATCGAGCCTGAAGACGGCAAGCTAACGTTTTTGAATCAGCGGCCCACGAAAGGCGGCGCCCCTTGCCATCTCGTGGTAGATCAGACCGGCAAGAGCGTCCTCGTCGCTAACTACAGTGGTGGCAGCGTGGCCTCCTTTCCTATTGTGGAAAACGGTCACTTGGGGCCCGCCAAGTCCTTCATTCAGCATCAGGGCGCCAGCGTCAATCGCCGGCGCCAGCAAGCACCACACGCGCACTCGATCAATCTCGATCCAGCGAACCAGCGGGCTTTCGTGGCCGATCTCGGATTGGATAAGGTGCTTGTCTATGACTTCGATGCTGGGAAGGGCACCCTTTCCAAGAAGCCCGTTCACGAAGCCGTCGTCAGCCCCGGAAGCGGTCCTCGCCACTTCGCTTTCCATCCATCGGGGAAGTTCGCCTACGTGATTAACGAACTTGGCAACACCGTGACCGCCTTCACCTACGATCTGGAATCGGGTGAACTCAACACCCTTCAAGATATCTCGACGCTCCCCAAAGGCTTCGAGGGAACCAGTCACACCGCCGAGGTCGTCGTTTCTCCAAACGGAAAATTCCTCTATGGCTCCAATCGCGGGCACGACAGCATCGCCGTTTTCAAGATTGATCACGACACGGGGAAACTGACCTGGGTCGAAGCAGAGCCGACTGGCGGCAAGACGCCGCGAAACTTCGTGGTGGATCCAACGGGCCGCTACCTGCTCACGGAGAATCAGAACACGCACACGATCGTCTCATTCGAGATCGATCAAGCGTCCGGCGCCCTGAAACCGACGGGTCACCGCATCGACGTCCCCCGCCCCGTTTGCATCCGGTTCCTTGACCATCCGTGAGCGCATTGTCATTACAAAGGCGTGACTTAGAAAGTTGATGTGCGGTTCAAGCCCGCTAGCATGACGGCATATGAGAGACGAAGACGGGACTTACATCATTGAGATCACGCCCTTTGTGCGCATCGGCCTCATGGTCGCGGCCACTTTGCTCATCACCTTCTTCGTCTGGCGTTGTGGATTCTACAAACCACCGGAACAAACCAAGACGCCCTCACGGGTGCCGGGAGATATCTTGCCCACCGACGAGTTCGGGCCGGACACGATCACCCTGGAGCTACTTGAGCAATCTGCGGGCATCGATCCCGAGGTGGATCTGAACATGGAGCGTCTCTCCCAAGTCGACCGCGATGAATTGGAAACGATCTACAACGATCTCGCGAGCCGTGGATTCCCACGATTGGATAGCGAAGAGGCTTTGCTTTATGAGGGATTGATCGAGCGTAGCGCGGAGATCGCCCCTTACCGAACGCTCAAATTCTTTGAGCTGTTTGAGGACACCCGGCGGATGCACTACTCGACCAAGACACTTTTTGAGAATTGGTTAGCGAATGATGCAGACAAGGCCATGGAGCATCTTTCGGCACTTCCAGAACGGCTCCGCCTCCAAGTGCTCAGTGAATCGCTTCTGGAACTAGCAGAAACCAATCCCGAACGTGCCTTCGCTTTGGCTTTGAGAAGTCACCGAGGCATGTTCTCCCGCATCCAGCCGGACTTGGTCCGACCCGTTGCGCGTATCTGGGCTCAAGAAGACTTTGATGACGTTCTCAAAAAGATGCGCCAACTTCAGCGCCCGGACGGAGGTCGCGACGAAGTCCTGCATGGTCTCACATTAGCTAAATTGGATACGGTTTCCAACTGGTCCGACGCCGCTTCCTGGGCTCGGAGCCTTGGTTCAGGCGAGGATGGATTACGGTCATTGGAACTGGTGGCGGAGTACGGGATCGCCAAATACCCTGAAGACCAAGCGGCAGAAGACTTGGTCAAGAGTTTTCCCAATCGACTCTATCAAAAGCACTTGATGCGCGCCTTGGCAGCCAAGAAGCTGATCGTGAAGCATCCTCCGGAGAAGCGATTGGAGAAATCGCTGCACCTTCTACGTTCCACCGATCCACTTGATCCTCACGGACGCATGTGTGTGATCAATACCTTTGAGGACGAAAGCTTACGCGAACGAGATAACATTCTGCTAAGATTCCGCTGGCCTGATCTTGGAGAAACGACCTACCTTGCAGATGGGTATCTCCTTCCCAGCACTCCACCGATGGGCGTCCCCGCGACCCCATTAAAAGATTTATTGGAATTGGGTGATCGCTTGCTCGCCGAAGGCAAATACGAAGAGGCGCGGGAACCCCTTCTTCAATACCTCTACTACAATCCCGAGGTCGAAGAGATCTACGAACGTCTCAATGAGTATAGCCGCCAGGCCGGAACTTCGTTAGGACCAAATGCTGAACTGCTCGATCAGTTCAAGGTGAAACCAGCTTCTCTACCAGTCGACTCTGACATGTATGCGGCACTCAATGCGGTCAAGAAGCAATTTGAGGAGCAGGCCAAGAAGCCGCTAGATATCTTCATCTTCGAGGCTGTGACGGGACGCAAACCCACGCCGATGTGGGCGTGGGGCGAATACGGAGAGGTTTCGGTCCGGGAAGCGCTCGACGTCATCATGGAAAACACCTTGATGTCGGT
The DNA here is from genome assembly GCA_965224685.1 of Verrucomicrobiales bacterium. GTDB lineage: Bacteria > Verrucomicrobiota > Verrucomicrobiia > Verrucomicrobiales > DEV007 > CBDDAB01. The sequence continues at coordinate 335,542 of CBDDAB010000017.1, forward strand.
GAGTCATGAAGAATTTGGGATTGTCGGATTCTATTGGCGGGACGAAGATATCGCCGTGGAAATGGGCGTACCTGCCGAGCTCCTCGAATACCATATCCCCGACTAGCTTATTAAGCACAACCCCTGCAGATCCATGAAATCCCTAAAGTTCCTCCTCGCCCTTATCTTTATCGCCATCGGAACCAGTTGCACCAATGTGAAGCAATTCGAACGCGCTTATTTATCTGAATACGTGATGCTCCCCAACAAAGACGGCTTGGCCAAGAGCATGTCTGAGCACATGTATTTCAGCCGTGAAGCCGCCTACGGAGGCGAAGGTGTCGGTGGCGGCGGTTGCGGCTGCAACTAGCATTTCACCCTAAAGCCTGCGTTCCGCATTAGCTTATTAGTTAGAAATGGCTGTCTAACGGATCGGCGGCAACGTTTTTCAATCACGATGCTGGACGCTTCGTCAATCCCGCCATTTTCCTAACAACAAACAGATTCCGTCATGGCAAGGTTACCTTCCTTCCTCTGTGTATTTGCGTTAACGCTCTCCTCTACTTCCGCCCAGATCGTCATCAATGAGTTCAGCGCCGCCAGCAGTGAACGCCAAGTGCGCCATGATGAGCATGATCGTCCGCGCATCGGTTGGGGACCGGGCTGGATGGATCTCGAATTCGACGCCTCCCATTGGAAATCAGGCGATCAGCCCTTTGGATTTGGCCATTCGGACTTGGAAACGGATCTCCGATCGGACATGCGCCGGATCACTCCCTCACTTTATCTCCGAAAAACCTTCACGGTTTCGGCTGAAGACGCTCGGCGCGGCGAGCCCTTGCGTTTTGATGCCAAGTTTGACGATGGAATCGTCGTCTATGTGAATGGGGTTGAAGTCGGCCGTGGCAATCTTGGCGCCAGGAACGGCATTGTTTATCACGATCAATCGAGTTTCACAGAACAAGATCGTGCCACCAGGACTTTCAAATTCGAAGGGCCGCTCGCCAACGAAGTGTTAGAAGAGGGCGAGAACGTGCTCGCCATTCAAGTGCACAACCGGGTGATTCAACACATCAATGAAAATGAGACCAATGAATATGACGATACGCTTCGATTTGAGGGCAATTTGTATATCGGCCTTGGTCTCTTCGCCGGTGGCTCGAATATTCGACTCGCACAAGAGAATCGCACCTTTCAATACTTTGTCGGGTTGACCGAGCCTTCGGGCGGTCTTGCAGATATCGGTCTTTTATCGGCCCACGGATCCATGGGCGGTTTTTCCGATTGGATTGAACTCGCGAATACCAGCGATACCGATGTCGATATCAGCGGTTGGACGCTCACTGACGATCCTGACAGTCCGACGGCATGGACGTTTCCTGATAACACGTCTATTCCAGCCAATGGTTTCTTAATCGTCATGGCCGATGGCATGGAATCGGCGGGCACGGCCGGCGACTACCTTCATACCTCTTTCAAACTTTCGGCTGACGGCGAATATATTGGATTGTTTGATGCTTCTGGAACCGTTGTGGATGAACTCCCTGAGGATTTTCCCAATCAGAACGCCTTTCATTCCTACGGACGCCACGATTCAGGTGAGTTTGTTTATTTCGCCAATCCCACGCCAGGAAACGCCAACGACACGAATACGCTCGCAGCAATTGTCAAAGCCCCCAAATTCAGTGTGAGTGGCGGTTTTTATGATGACGATGTGGAGTTGATGCTCGAATCGGCAACGGACGGCGCGGTGATTCGCTTCACCACCGATGGCAGCGAACCGCAACAATGGAATGGTGATATCGCGAACGGGCCTATTACAATTGCCGCCATCGATGACAAAACGGGAACGGTCATCCGGGCACGAGCGTTTAAAGAAGGCATGGTGCCATCCAAGGTCAAAACCCACACCTATCTTATTGCCCAAGATCCTGCTTTGCAAAGTGTGCCTGCGTTAAGCTTCGCCGCCGATGGCGGAAGAACCTTCTACAAACCTCATGGCGTCATGGCGGTAGAGGGCGGATCGGGTCTGGGAGATGCTTGGACATCCACCGGCGTGGACGACTATTATATGCCGCAGATGCATGGTCGGGCGTATGAACGCCCCACTTCCATGGAAATCATCTATCCCGATGGCTCTGGCGAGGATGCGCGCATTCAAGCCGATGTGGGATTTCGCTTGGCCGCGAGCGCGTGGTCACGCCCCCGTTTCCGTCTCCAAAGAACGCACCAAAGTCCGTGGGAATCCAATGCGGGAGAAAAGCCTTCGTTCAACGTCTTCTTTCGCAATGACTACGGTGAACCCGAACTGGATTTTCCTTTTGTGAAGAACTATCCCGTGCGCTCCTTTGATCAACTTCGTCTGCGCGCGGGGAAGAATGATATTCGTAATCCGTGGATTAAAGACGAACTAGCACGGCGCCTGTTCGCCGATACCGGCCAATTGGGTTCGGTGGGGATTCAGAATGCGATGTATGTGAATGGCGAGTACAAAGGTTACTTCAATACCGTTGCCCGGCTTCGGAAGGGTTTGTTTCAAGAATTCTACGGCCGTGAGGCACCTTGGGATATTCGTCACATCGGTTCTTGGACTGAGGGCGACGACACCTTCTATGAGGAGCTGATTCGGATGTTGGAAAAGAACCTGACCAATCTCACCAATTGGCAAGAGGCCTTATCCATGATCGATCCCATCAACGTTGCTGATTATTTAATCGTGAATACTTACGGCGCCACATGGGATTGGCCGCACAACAATTTCGTCATCGCACGCGAACGCTCAGAGCAAGGACGCTGGCGTATGTACATGTGGGACGCCGAAGGTACTTTCGGTCACAGCGATCACAACGTGGATCGCAACGTGATCGAGACCGATATTATCAAAAACAGCTCCCGCGCCAATGCACCCATCGTACGCATATCCCGACTCATGCTCGACGCTCCGGAGTTTCGGTTATTGTTCGCCGACCGCCTGCAGAAACATTTTTTCACCCCAGAAGGCATTCTGACTCAAGATCATATCACGAATCGCATGGAAGAGCTTCGTGAGGAAATCAGTGCGTTGATGCGCTTCACCGGAAATGGGAATTTGAATACCAGTGGTATGCGTTCATGGATTTCCCGGCGTGAAGATGTGCTTTTCAAACGAGGTCAACATTTTCGCAATAGCGGTCTCTGGCCGGAAACTCAGGTCGCTAATTTCACGCCCAAAGGAGGTGCCATCGCCCCAGGTGCTAACGTAAAATTAAATGCCGGAAGCATCTTTGATCCGCAAGGCGGCGATATCCTCTACACGCTCGACGGAAGTGATCCCAGGCTTATGGGAGGTGAAGTGAGCGATTCCGCGCGCGTTTACGATAAAAGCACCCCGATTGTCCTGAATCAATCGACGACAATTCAAGTTCGCGTGAGAGACGGCAACAGTTGGAGCCCCATCAATGAGGCGACTTTTCTCATCGACAGTGCACTGGCGACTTCCGAGTCTTTGGTGATTTCAGAGATCATGTACGACCCGCTAGCCACGACCGAAGAAGAGTCAGCGGCAGGCCATTCCAAATCGGACTTTGAATATATTGAACTATTCAATGCTTCAGGCGTTACCATTGATCTGTCCGGAGTGAGTTTCGTCGAGGGCATTCGCTTTGATTTCCGTTCAGCTGATCAAACGACGTTGCGTCCCGGTGCTTATTTGGTGCTCGTTGCCGATCGTGACGCCTTCACCATGCGTTACGGCACGGGTATTCCGATCGGTGGCGAGTATGGACGCAATCTCAATAACGATGGTGAGGTCCTGGAGATTGCCAATGCCGCGTTTCAAACGCTAAAGCGATTCGAATATGGTGATCGCGATCCGTGGCCTGAGGAAACTGATGGCGAAGGCTATTCGTTAGAATTAACGAACCCAAACGACAATCCCGATCCCGCGGATCCCGCGCATTGGACAGTCGCCGAAGATCCGGGCGGATCACCAGGCGCACCCATTGGGGAATCTGTTAGCAACGGTGAAAAACCTTTAACTTATGCGATATGGCGAACTCGAGAGTTTGATGCGGAAGACACTTCAAACGATCTTGTCTCGGGTCCTAACGCTGATCCTGACGGCGACTCCCGGACCAATCTCATGGAGTACGCAACAGGCACCAAACCCAAGGATCGCCTGTCTCACGATCAATTTGACGTTCAACTTGAAACGTTAGAAATCGATGGCGTCAGCAACACTTATGCGACATTCACCACGAGCCAAGCGCTAGATTTGGCGGGCGTGACCGTTGCCATCGAATCGTCTTCAAACTTGCGTGACTGGTCCGATACCGAAGAATTCGTTCAACATTCAAAAGTCATTGAAAACGGCATCGAGCGAATCACCTACCGGAGCGGTCGTATTCAGGCTGATTACGTGAGATTGCGCTATTCATTGGCTCCATAATAAGTCGCCTGATTCTCCGGAACGGAGCACACGATAGCGTCCGAATTCGGAGAACTTAGCGACGATCAATGCGCGAATTGCTGCACATTCACAACCCGGTAGCGATATCTGAGTTCCATGGTGTCTGCGTTCGCTTCCGTGCGGTGATTCAAATAAGCCTCCATATCGGGTGCATTGGGGTCGAGGTAGCGTTCGATCACGGCCGAGCCGCGGTATTCTGCGGTCACTTGATCGACTCCCGGCGTGAAGGTGTTATGCGGTTCGCCACGCACTTTCTTTAACGTTTGGAGCGTCATATACACTTTGAAGGTATTCGACTTGGTCGTCACCCGCGGATAGATATTGGCATAGGGTTGTTCCAAAGTGTTGTCGCCCGTCAATCGGTGTTTCCACCAGAAGTTGCGGATACCGCGATTCTCGTCATCCCACTCTTCGCCTTCTGGATAGAGAAACATCTCACAAACCTCACTAGCGGTTTTGAATATTTCGCCTTTCTCAAAGCGGTGCTCCCATTGTTTTAAGGTTTCAGCAGCGTCAATCTTATGATGCCAATTGGAAGCCCAATTTCTAGTGTCTTTATACCGTTCCCCTGCGGTGGTGGGGATCGCCAACAAGCGTTCTGACTTCAACACAGCATGCAAGGCCGTGGCGCGCTTGATATGATTGAATGGAAACATTTGATAGTTTAAGTTCACTTTCCCCACGGTGGCGAAAGGATCGCTGATAGGATAGGGTTCCACGATGGGCATCCAGAAAAGATCCAACCACAGATGATCGGGCGGCAACTGAGGATCGTTTTCTACTGAAGCCAATTGAGGGATGGGAAAGCCATCGAGAGAGAGGCGATCGCCGGTATAGCGCAAACCGTTTCCAGCCTCGCCTAAATGCGGATTGCGGCCGGGGTTTCTGGCCACGTTAGGGCGAAACAACAAAGTCGTCCAAGGCGCATTGGCCTGGCTCGCACTAGGAATCGATCCAAAGGTCACCGGCGACGCCACCATGCGATTGGGTGAGAAATTAACTGTGTTGCGATCCTCATAGCTTTCATTGACCGTCCATTCACCCGCATCATAGTACGGAAAGGCTTGATCAAAGATCGGCGAGCCGGGCACATCGTCGGCTCCATCATCCGCTTTATTGATATAAGCGCCATCGGGTGCCGCTCCCACGCCATTATCAAAATCCCGCGTGATCGTGGGATCAATCGGGAAACGATAGTTTTCGCTCAACAACGGCGCAAAGTCTTTTCGATTTGCCGGATCGATCGTGAAGTCGGGGCGATTACCATCATCATAGTTCACACCATCCACCAAATTCCGTCCCGAGACTTCTTCGCCTAACGTTACCCCTGGAGCCACGTCCGCTCCGTTCGGCAAGGCCCACACCAATGAATGGGCCGCCTTGCTTTTCTCCATATGCGGATGTGGCTGAAAGAGTTCACTGGGGACATGACGCTTGGCGGCCACAATTCGATAATCGCCGTGACTGACTATCACACTTTTAACCAGTTCACGTCCTTCGCGCTCTAACACGTCGACCGGATTCTCGCGAGCGTTGGCCGAGGCGGCACGATTGAAGCGGCGGGACCAGCCACGGAACTGACCGGTATTGAGTTCCGGCACGCCTAGATGCACTTGCTCACCCGGATTAGCCCAACGCAGATTGAATGCTTGCACAATATTTCCCGACCCCGTCGCGCGATTGCCAATAGTATCGTACATCACCAGGCGCACCGGATGATCTTGTTCTAACACCAAGCTCTCATCTTCACGCAAGATGACGGGCGTCTGACAATAAAGCGCACGCAAGGGACCGGTACTATTGGCGAGAAAGGATTGCCCATGCCATCCGCTATCATTGGGCCCCACGGTGAATTCACCGAATCGCATAATACGATAACCCCCGGAGCCGCCCCATCCAAACCAACCAGCCGGCAGGTCACCACGAATATCCGCGCTTTGCGGATCAGCCGTCATCACCACTGGACCTTGGATCGTGTTGTCCCGCGCCGTGGTGCTATTCCCCCAAAGTTGCAAAGGCACACCGTTGATGCGCAATCCGCCTTCCTCATCGAAACCACCCGCATATTCCCTACCCCCGACTAACAAACGCATGCTTTGTTTCGGATGAATTTGGTGAAACCCCTGACTTACGCTGAAGATTTCCGGCAGCATGCCCACTTCAATAAAGGCAAAGGTCTTGCCCACATCTTGCGGCCCGTATTCGCGGCCAATCCATGAAGCATAACGTGGGTGTTGATTGGCCACGATGCGTTGCACCACACGGCCATCCCCTTGCTCACCGGCGACGTGTTGAAATCGCGGACCGCGATCAGCATCCCAACTCGTGAGACGAACTTCCGCCGTTTTATACAACACTAAAGCCGCCTCAGAAAGAGTGAATAAGCGGCCGGGGCCACGCGGCTCCAAGCTCGGCTCAAACCAACGCTGATCTTGCTCCGCAGTGCCGCCATCAGATTCCAGATTTCGGCCAATTAAGTTAATACCCGCTATTTGTCCGAAAGAACTGCTATCGCCCCCATCCAAAGGCGCATAAGGCTCTTCCACGTTGCCGTCATGTAAATTGACACCGCGAATATAGTCCATCATCATGAGCGGAATCGCGAAATGATCGAATTTGTATTCTTTATCATCGCGGTAATAGGAGGGACGAAAGGGTGCCGAACGTTGAGCACCGTATTTTTCAGCGAGCGATTTTCCGTATCCTGGAATATCTTTATAAACTTGCGCCATCAGATACATATAGAGATTCACATTGGCGCGTTGTGCTCTGCGGTAGAATTCGGCATGCCGTGAGGAATGATCCGCTCGCTGAAAGAAATACTTGTCTCGCCCTTCGCGGAGCGTGGCACAGAAAGCCAAGGTTTGATCAAAAGCGGTCCGGGTCGCGTCACTATCCGATTCATGAACCGGCCAAATACAAATTCGTGGGCGCCCATGAACATTGAGTTCCGGCGCGTGACTTCGTGTGGTCAAGAATCCGCGGGCGCGTTCAATCTGCGCCGTCCCGCCTCGAAGCAACGATACCAAGGGATTATTCTCCCGGCGCACATTAAAAACCGCATCATTGACCGAAGCATAGAGCCGGTCCTTATCGAGTTCGATGGGTGTATGCCCGCGCTGCGTACCATCCTCAGTTCCGCCGTAGCGAACTTTGGGAGCCAATTCCGTAATCGCCTGCAGTTCTTGTTTGGAGAGTTTATTTGAACCCTTACCATCGACATATTTGCCAGGAAAGAAGACGCTACTTAGACAAGTCGTGGCGGGATGCCCTGGATATCGTTGCACTTCGTTGGAGACAGGTTGGAATTGTGAATAACGTCTTCCCTCTTCAGTGGTCGCACGTGGTTTATCCCAGGAAACGCCCTCAGCCGCCACATTGATATTCACCTTACACGTTTCATCGTCCGTCCAGAATGCCACGCGGGCAACGATGGGATTATCCGGCCCCGGCTGCGCCTCCGGATCGGTGCTGGTGAAGCTTCCCGATGCATTGAGGGTCCCCAAAGAACCATCCCTCAGCATGTAAAGCCATTCCACCGGCATCGGAAGCCATTTGTTAGGAACAGTACCAGGAAAGGCTTCATAATCAAATCCCTCTACTTGATCCCTATCACGCGCACGCGGATCAATGATCGGAAACGAACGGCCGATCTCGCGACCGCTCACATCGTAAAGGATCGCCGGAAGGTTGATATCGACATAACGATGCGGCTGATTCTGCCAGGCAAGCAGGTCCGTATTTCCATTGGCCAGGTCCCGCTCTTGCTCGATGAACATATTGCTAGAAGAGAACAGTTTGTAGGCACCTCCGAATTCACCATCGTTCTTGAAGGTGCGGATTAGACCGGGTTGAGACGCCCAAAGATTCGGGGAGATCTTTCCAAACAGCGACTGCTCCTTGTCCGGTCTGGTCGCTTCGCGTATCTGGCCGATGATGAGATTGGTGACCGTGTCCGAAAGCTGCCGCACACGGACGCTTTCAGCGTAGGCGGAGGACGACCGGAGTTCATTTCCTGCAACCATGAGGATGGCGACCAACAGGACCACGAGACCGGTGAGTACTGACACGACGGTGACTAGCGCCATGCCTGACTGCGATGAGGAAGAGGGTACCGGTTTCATAAGCAATGTATTGACAAGTTAAGATTCAAATGGAGGCACTGAATGGCGAAACGAGCCTGAAATGCCCGTTAAACGCTAATTTTAAAGCTTGAACTTGAAATTGCAAATGTAAATACAACATACATTCACAAACTTCAATGAGCGCATCCATTGGAATCACCGACAATCAACTTTACTCGAAGGCTCAGATCTCTTAAATTTTAGTAAAGTTTTGAAGTTTCTATGTGGTCACCCCTTTCTCTGCCACGAGATTGCCCCCGCTGGATCCATGCATTGAGCGGGATTCTCGTTCTGTTGTTTGCCATCAGTTGTGCCTCACCCCCACCCCCATCACCGGGACCCATGCCGCCCAGTCCCGGCCCGATGCCACAACCACATCCTCCACAGCCCGGGCCACCAGCGCCGCAGCCGCCGCCACCGAGTCAAGGGGGCGCTCAATTCCTTTCCCTTGCTCCTCTCCTAACCGATACCAATGGTCGCCCCATCCGTGGTTCCGACCGGGCTCTCGGTGCACCATATCTCAATGGGATGATCAAAGGGCCCATCAGCTCGCGGGTGGCCTATCGCGATGTGCTCGTGCGGTTTACACCCGCGCACGCGTTTCGTGGCACTCCGGTAAATTGGAGCTTCCAAGCCTTTGGAGGCCGCCTTCGCGGCGCTCTGCCTGGAGGAACCCCTATGTTTAGCACGCCACCAGGGTCACACGTTCCTTTCAACCGGCTCGATCGGAACGGCCAGACAGTGGTTCGTGTTAGTCTCCCTCCCATTGGTCTCAATCGCGGCCGCGTCATCGTGACCTCAGGCGCCAATCCACGGATAGGCAATGCGTTAGAACTCGTGGTGCCACCCGTGGTGGTGATTGATCCGGGGCATGGCGGCAACACGAACTTGGCTGGATCCAGTTTCAACAACGCGACTTCCGTCAGTGGTGTGTTAGAAAAAAACATGGCACTCGCCTATGGCAAAGAACTGGCGAGCGCCGTCTCTCGATTGTTTCAAAGCCGTGGGATGCCTGTCCAAGTAGCACTCACTCGCGACCGTGATGTGAATGTGAGTGGACGCAATCGCGCCCACGTAGCACGCGATCTTCATGCCGATGCCTTGGTGACCATTCACTTCAACGGCTTCAATGGTCAGGCCCGCGGCACCCTGGAAGTCCAACGCACGGCAGCCAAGGGCAATGTCAATTTTAGCGAGGACACACGCTTGGCAACGCGGTTAGTCAACGGCGTCGTCGCCGCCCTCAAACGCTTCGACCCTGGAGCCAATAAACGCAGTCCAGTTGCCTTTGCCACCTCGGTGTCCAATGATGCCGCCCAAGGCAACACACGCTCTTATCATCCGGTGCGGCACGGTTACATCGAGGTGGAGTTTATCGATAATCCGGCCGCCGATCGAACGCTCAACGGCCCGGCGGGCAATCAAGTCCGAGCACAGGTAGCGGTGAATATGGCGCAGGCGCTTTACGACGATATCATGAATCACCGCTGACGATCCATTCCGCACTCAAACTAACATATACATGAAATCTTTGATTCCCATAGCGGCTTGCCTTCTGGCGAGCTTGTTCCCGGCGACCGCACAATTGCAGTCGCAGATTATCAAGAAGTTCCCCGCCTTTGGGAAGAGCGGTGAGCCTGTCAAAGTCAAATTCTGCCCGCTCGACCCTAGCAAAGTGCTTGCACATGTCGGGCAGCGGGAATGCGTCATCGATGTGGTCAAGGGCAAGGTCCAGCACTTCACGCAACCCGGTGAACTGGTGGACTGGATCGGTGACCAAATCCTCATGAAGAATGGCGATCAGTATTCGCTCATTCAGAAAGACACGCTCAAGCCTAGCAAAGTCGCTCCATTGGGCGCCCCCGCTTTGGCTCAAGCCACGGCCACGATCACCACAGAAAAGCCGGTCTTGTTGGGGCGCGGCCGGGAAGCGCGCGTCGTGCGCGCCAGCGATCAGAAAGTGCTGATGAAACCGCCCTTTCGCAAAGGAATCTACGGCTTTGAGTCCAACACCCAGAATACCAAGTGGCTCCTCTATTACGGCGACGCAGACTATATCCTCTACGATGTGGCCACCAAGAAAAAGATCGCGCTCCCCAAGACACCGAATCCACAAGATCGTGTGGGTTTTAGCGCCTGGAAATTCTCAGAAGACGGTTCGCTCATCGCCGAGCAAGGCCTACCCCCTGAAGGGGTGAATCCGGAAGCTGAAGAGGCCGTGGGACGCACACGTCTTTTCCGGTTCGATCTGACGCGCAATGTTCTTGAGGCCATCGCGCTGCCTCAGGAACTTTCTAACAAAGCACTTGAGGTCTTGGATAGTGGTCTGAGAGGCCACCTCTTCATCGGCGCCTCCACTCAGGGTGAAAAAGCCGCCAACCATGGTGCCTACGTGCTCAAGATCCTCCGCCCGCCTTCCGCCACTCCAACGCCCGCCCCTTCGGCTGGGCGATGAAATGATTGGCGTTGCTTTCCGATTTGGAATCCCTACGCTCCCGCGGCACAGCTTCGGGAAAAGCCGGGCTGCATCTTATTGAACCAATCATGAAAGACGAGAAAATCGCATTTGTAGGAATTGGCCGCATGGGATCCAACATGGCGCGCCATTTGAAAGACGAGGGGTATGCCGTCACCGCGGTCTACGATGTGAACGCCGACCTCACCAAGAGCGTGGCCGATGAGCTGGGCGCCAAAGGCTGCGAAAACCTGGCCGATGTGACCGCGGCGGCGGACGTCATCATCACCGTCGTCTCCGACGATCAGGCCATGTATGACATCTTCACTGAAGATAAGCTCTTGAAGGACGCTGCCGGCAAGACCTTCATCAATTGCGCGACGATCAGCCCGCAAACTCACATTGATGTGACTGCCCAGGCCAAAGCGGCCGGGGCGGAATCCTTGGAAGGTTGCATGGCCTCCAGCATCAGTCAGGCGCGCGAAGGCACCCTCTATCTCATGGTGGCCGGCGAAGAAAGCACCTTTGAGAAAATGAAGGCCATCCTCGAAACACTGAGCGTGAGCATGCGCTTCACAGGAGAAACCGGCTCCGCAGCTAAGGTCAAAGCCTTGGTCAACATGGTCATGAACATCAATACCGCCGGCTTAGCTGAGGGGTTAGGCCTCGGCGATGCCCTCGGCCTCGATCTCAAGATGTTGCAGGAGGTCTTTTCCCAGACCGGCGCCAACTCGCGGGTCTTGGAAACCGATGGTGAAGACATGGAAGCCCGCGATCACGAATGCTGGTTCTCAGCCGCGCACGCGGCCAAGGACTCCGGCATCGCCCAGAAGCTGGCCGAGGAAGCGGGCATTCTCTTGCCGCTGAACAATGCCACCAAGAGTCAATACGACACCATGATCGAGAAAGGCCTTGGTGAGCTCGACAAGTCAGGCGTGGCCGAACTCACGTTCAAAGGCCGCAACGCGGTAACGACCTAAACTAACCAACGCTCTAGCTTTTTATGATGAGTGCCTCGAATCGAAAGATTCGGGGCTCTTTTCGAATCAAGGAGAGCCGCGGCGTCCCGCCTTGTGTGAGGCATTCTCGCGGCGAGACGCCGCAGCTCCCTGAATCGCCTCATCCGCCAAACTTTCGGCCGTCGCCAGCCTAACTTTACTCCGCTCGATTCAAGCTAAAGCGTCCATTCCAACACAACCCCCATTCCCTAACATCTAAACCATCATTTTCGCGCCTGCGTCTTCCCAGGAATACTCTGGATAAAATCGCTCAGCCAGTTTCCGCGTCCCTTCTTCCACGCGATTGATTTCGTCTTCAGTGAGACGCTTTCGCCAATTCGTAAGATTCGCGAGACTATCCCGCTGCAAACAATCGAAACGCGTCTGTTCATCCGGCTTCTGTTGGGTCGTCGACGATTCGGCAATTTCACGGCGGATGGCATCAGAGAAATCCAAACCCAACACCTGAAACAGGGACTCAAAACCTTCTACCGGATCTTTGGAGAGATCCTCGTGCCTTACATAAATCCATTCGGGATGACTCTCTCGGAATTTCGCAATCACGTGATGCGCAATGTTCCATAGCAGAATCGCCTGATCCACGATGTCTGGATGCCGGCCGGCGAAATCTTCGATCTGTGTACGGAAAGGTTCGAGATGCGCTTCCATGAGAAGCGGTTGGTCAAGAAAATGCGCGAACGGATGATGCCAATCCGCTTTTTTCAAACTACCGGCAAAGCCTAACGGATGGCGAATCATCACAATCACCTTCATCTCAAACCGCTTGGCTAACCAAGGAGTTGAGAATAAAGCAATAGGATCCTTCATCAGGGGACACGGGGCTTGTGTGTGAAGTGCGTTAAAGTTCCGGTAATCCCGAATGAGCCGCAGAATATCTTTGGGAGATCGAATTGATTTGATTTCGGCCCCTAACTGATACCGAAAGGCGAGACTGTTAGCGATGGCCTCAGCATAGGGGGCCTCATTGGCATCACAAACATACGTGAACCACTTGGTGAAACCCCTACCACAGATACCTGGTCGGGTGAGTGGATTGAAAGGTTCGTGCAGATAGGCCAGACCGGGAACTTTTGTGAGTGTCCTGCCGACCCAGGTGGTTCCGGAGCGATGCGAACCCGTGACGAGCAAAGGCGGAGATTGACTGTTCATTCGATGACAAACGGGGGTTCCAACCTGCGCATCAGTAACAGTTAATCGATCTATTCATCATAGCAAACACGATTATCGTTTTTTTAATACTCAAAACTGAGAAGTTTCTCGACGGGCGGGCGATCACGAAGACCACCCAAGTTGGACAATCGCATGCAAGGAGGCTAAGCCCAGACCATGCACATCGTTCCGTTTGAAAAGCATCACGACTTGGTCAAGGCGGCCTATCAATTTCGCGGTTACACCCAGGCAGAGAGTGAGGACGCAGCGCGGTTCTGTGAACTCACCGCCCGTCATGGCATCCGCACGCACAATGTTCTCAAAGCGCTCCATCTCGATGATCACTTCGGGAGCCGGTCCGGTGGCTGTGTTCCAGGCGCCCGCCTTGCCAAGCTGCCCTCACGCTTTGCCGCAAGCGAAGTTTGGGATGCGAATAAGAAGTTTGGCCCCTCGGTCGGCTTCGCGGCGATGGAACGTTGTATCACGCTTGCTGAAGAGTTCGGCATTGGCCAAGTCAGCGTGGACAATGCCTTCCACTATCTTTGGGGCGGCGGATATGTGTTGGATGCGGCCAATCGTGGTTACATCGCCTACACGAACTGCACCGCTGCGTTAGCGGAAGTGGTTCCCTTTGGCGGCAAGTTTCCTACCCTGGGCACCAATCCGCACAGTTGGGGCTTCCCTACCAAAGACGCCATTGGTTACCCCATCGTCGTCGATTGGGCCACTTCCACGATGGCGATGGGCCGCGTACAGCAGTTCAAACGGGAAGGCAAAGAACTGCCTCCTAACGTTGGCGTTGACGCTAACGGAAATATCACCACCGATCCCAACGCCGTCACCGCACTCCAACCCTTTGGCCAACACAAAGGTTACGGACTCGCCCTCATCAACGAACTCTACAGTGCCTTCACCGGAGGATCCCTCCCCACCCTCCGCTCACGGGAAATCCCCGAAGGCGAGAAACGCACGCCCACTTTCTACTTTCAAGTCATTCACCCCGATGCGATCTCCAGCGGCCAATTTGCCAAGGGCCGTGACCTTCAAGCCAACGTCAAAGCCGTGATCGAAGATGTGTTAGGTCACGGCAACGACGCCTGCCTTCTCCCCGGCCAGATCGAGGCCCAAGGAGCCGCCCGCACCGAGAAAGCCGGAGGCCTTCTCTTCACCGCTGCTGAGATTCAGGAACTCAACACCGTCGCCGAGGAATGTGGCCAGCCCCCCTTGGATTTGGCGATGTTGCGGCCATTTCAAGAATAAAGAGGAACGCCTGCGCCACTCAGCCTTACACTAACAAACTCCTAAACAACTCAATTAGAACCATTTGGCTAAGGCGCGTGTCTCTTTCGTTTTCCCTGTCTCCACGAGCTGCAAAGGTGTCACGCCTTTCGCATTGGCATGATCTGGATCCGCACCCACTTTCAACAATAAAGATAAAGCACCATGCCGCTTCGTTTGATTCTTGATCGTCGAGCGCACCACATCAAACAGGGCGGTTTCACCCTGAGTGTCTTCTACATCCCACCGCGCACCTGCATCTAGCAGAACGCGCATGGCGTCGACGAAGCCAGACTTGGCCGCGCGATGCAACGCGGTCTTGCCTTTGGCATCCTGAGCATTGACGTCGGCCCCTTGCTCGAGGAGGCGTCTGACTTGATTGGGATTCCCGCCGCGATCCCCGCGGCAAAGGTAGACGAGTTCTTCGCTCGGGCACCACTTGGGCCGCTGACTTCGCCTGGCGCCGTGTTGGTGAAGAAGCGAGACTAGCCGGCGGTTCTCATTGGCGGCAATAAAGAGCGCTTTCTCGTTGCCACGCACGGCCGCACCTTTTTCTAGCAAATAACAAATCGTCTCCAAGTGTCCTCCTCGCAGCCCATAACAAAGCGGCGTGGCCCAAGAAGCTTCCTCCGGGACATAGCCGAGCCTATCCATCGTGTGTTGGGGATGGCCTTCATTGAGCGCGCGAGGCCGTTTCTTGAGAAATGTTTTCACGGAATCGAGATCTCCTAGGAAGGCGGCATCGTGAAGATCTTGTTCCGCACCTTTTGATTGAAGGAAGTCGGCGACTTCATGCCGTTTCTTGAATCGAGCGATGGCATAACAACTCACTTCGACGAAATAAGGCGTGTAATGCGTGCCGTGGGCATTGATGTCGGCCTTGCGCCTAACCAAGTACTTGACCACCTCAAGTTTCCCTCGATGACACGCCTCCCACAACATGGTGCGTCCGTGAGCGCCCGCTCGATGCAACCACTGAGGCCGCGCGTTGAGGATTTCTTTCAAAGTTTCCAGATCGCCACGTGCAGCGGTGGCGACACCGATCTTGAGGAAATCGCTGGCATTTCCCGGGAAACGAATCTTGGACATGGTCGGTATTAATGATCGGCAAACACGGAAAGGCGATTCATTGAAGGGTAACGACCTCATTTTGAAGCCGCGCTTGTTCCGCAGCGAAGACCAATTGATGACTAGCGAGACTCACATTCACATCGGAGAGGATGTGATGTGGTTGCCGGTCTGCTAGAGCTGTAACAAACGCGTCCATGAGTCCGGCGTCGCCACCGCCGTGACCATCCGTGGCTTCTCCATAGAGCAGCTTCATGTCGTAGGTTTTCGTTTCATCCGTTAGGAATTCGTGTACCGCCAGGGTCTCGCCATCGCCTTCGATCTCGCCGTGCGTTCCGAAGATTCGAGTCTTACGAAACCGGTTGGCAGCGCTAAAGCCGGTCATGGTAAGCGAGGCCGTGACACCGTTGGCGAATTGCATGTTCACCACCTGGTGATCCACCACATCGTTATCACAGGCATAGACGCAGCGGCCATAGGGGCCTGTCCATAACGCTTCCGTCACGGATTCTTGGGTGGGCTGTTCGGCGACGACGCTCACCGGCCACCCCTTGTTTCCGGCAGCCAAAGCGTCGAGATAAATCTTCTTAGCCGAGTAAGGACAGCTGCTTTCCATCTCGCAATCGAGACACCGCCCCGCCGCCCGATCGGGCATGGCATCGCGGTGAAAGTGCGCTAGCCCACCGAAGGAAGACACCCTCCGGCAAGGCACCTCGACGAGATAAGTCAGCCAATCGATATCGTGGCAACACTTGGCTAAAAGCATGAAGGAAGATTCCGCTTCTTTCGCCCAATGGCCGCGCACGTAGCTGTGGGCTTGGTGCCAGTATCCCAACGGCTCCAGGTGCTGAATGCTGACAATTTCACCAATGACCTTGGATTCCAGCAGGGCCTTCAACTTCTGCGTGTAGGGGGTGTAGCGCAGCACGTGAGCGACAGCGCAACGGACGCCATGCCGCTTCACGGCATCAGCGATGGTCTGGCAATCCTCAGGATGAGTCGCCATGGGTTTCTCCAGTAAAAGATCGTAGCCCTTCTCCGCCAGAGCCGTGGCCACCTCCAGATGAAGCGAATCTTGCACGGTAATCGCGGCCGCATCCGCCAGCTTGGGCCGTTCGAGAAGTTGGCGCCAATGATCCATCTCTAAGTGCCCGGCTATGCCGTGCTCCCGCACCATTCTCCGGCGCCTTGAGGGGTTCGGTTCCGCCACGGCGACGACGCGCGCCCGCTGGGGATGACGGCTCGTCCAACCGGCGTAAGTCCGCCCTCTTTCGCCCGCTCCGACAATCACGAACTCAACCATCTTGTGCTTGCGTTCCCGGGTTCATCGATTAATTCTCGCCGCCATGAGCAGAAAAGTCCGCATGGGTATGGTCGGTGGTGGTCAAGGCGCCTTTATTGGAGGTGTACATCGGATAGCGGCGGCAATCGATCAGAAAATCGATTTGGTATGCGGTGCTTTCAGCTCAACCCCCGAAAAATCGAAAGCCTCCGGCAAAGAACTCCTCGTTCCCGACGACCGCTGCTATGGGACTTTTGAGGAAATGATGCAAACCGAAGCCGCGTTGCCGGCCGATCAGCGGATGGATTTCATTTCCATCGTGACCCCCAATCACGTCCATTTCCCTCCGGCGAAGCTCGCGTTGGAAACCGGTTTTCACGTCCTCAGTGACAAGCCCGCCACCTTCGATCTCCAAGAGGCCAAGGACTTGAAGGGAATCATCGCCGCCTCCGGCAAGCTTTACGGCCTCACGCACAACTACACCGGCTATCCTATGGTGAAACAGGCGCGGGATTTCGTGAAATCGGGCGAACTCGGTGCCATCCGCAAAGTGATCGTGGAATACCCACAAGGCTGGCTGGCCACTCGCCTTGAAGAAACCGGCGCCAAGCAAGCTGAATGGCGGACTGATCCCAAGCGTTCCGGGGCCGCGGGCTGCATGGGAGACATCGGTACCCACGCTGAGAATCTCGCCGAATACATCACCGGCTTGCACATCAAGGAACTGCTCGCCGATCTGACCGCCTTCGTTCCCGGACGTCAGCTCGATGATGATGGCAATGTGCTGCTGCGATTCGACAACGGCGCCAAAGGCGTGCTCCATGCGAGTCAGATTTCCGTAGGAACGGAGAACAACCTCAACATCAGGGTCTACGGCGAGAAAGGCGGATTCGAATGGCATCAAGTGGAGCCCAACACCTTGCTGGTTCACCGAATGGACAAGCCCACCGAAGTGTGGCGCACCGGCAATGGCTACGTGGGAGAAAACGCTGCCTACGCGACCCGCACGCCATTCGGCCACCCTGAAGGTTATCTCGAAGCGTTTGCTAACATTTATAAGAATTTCGCGGACCACATCCTCGCCGTTGAAGCCGGTGAGACCCCTGATGACAAAGTCACCGACTATCCCAAGATCGATGACGGCATTCGCGGCATGGCTTTCATCAATGCCGTGGTGAGTTCGTCAGACCAAGGCGCGGTTTGGACCTCGCTCGAATCTTAATCGTCATAGACAACATTTTCATTTAACAAACTAACAATCCCTCTACTTCAATGGCACGACCCGTTACTTTATTCACCGGCCAGTGGGCTGATCTCCCGCTGGAAACGATGTTAGAAAAAGCCAAATCCTTTGGCTATGACGGCGTGGAGTTGGCCTGTTGGGGCGATCACTTTGAAGTCGATAAGGCCGACGCCGCCTATTGTCAGGCAAAGAGAGAATTGTTAGACAAACACGGTCTCAAGTATTACTCCATTTCCACGCACCTCGTGGGCCAGGCGGTGTGCGACAACATTGACGAACGACATCAAGCGATCCTTCCGGATTACGTCTGGGGCGATGGCGATCCGGAAGGGGTCCGTCAGCGTGCAGCTGAGGAACTCATCAAGACCGCGAAAGCCGCGAAAGAATTTGGTGTGGATGTGATCAATGGTTTCACGGGGAGCCCCATCTGGCACCTCATTTACTCGTTCCCCCCCGTTACTCCTGGCCAAATCGATCGCGGCTTTGAGGAATTTGCCAGACGGTGGAAGCCGATCCTCGACGAATTTCAAGCTAATGGCGTGAAGTTCGGTTTGGAAGTGCATCCGACGGAAATCGCTTTCGACATCGCCTCAGCGGAGCGCGCCATCGAAGCCCTCGATGGGCATCCTTGCTTTGGCTTCAATTACGATCCCTCACACTTTGGCTATCAAGGTGTTGATTACGTCGAATTCATCCATCGCTTTGCCGATCGCATCTTTCATGTGCACATGAAAGACGTGGGCTGGTCTGACAAACCGACCGAGGCCGGTGTCTTTGGCGGTCATGTGGATTTTCATGATCGCCGCCGCTTCTGGGACTTCAAGTCCGTGGGCCGAGGCAACATCAATTTCGAAAAGATCATTCGCGCGCTCAACGATATCAAATACATGGGCCCACTCTCCGTGGAATGGGAAGATGGTGGAATGGATCGTGAACACGGGGCAGCGGAATCCTGTGATTTCGTGAAGAAGTTAGATTTCCCTCCATCGGATCTCGTGTTCGATGCGCAGTTTGCTGAGAATTAAGACTATGAATTTCGACGACGCTCCGCTGGGAAACCGGCGGAGCGTTTTTTTATGAGTGCGACTATTGATCATCTTGCATCGCCGGCACTTGTCATTGTGGCGCAACGAGTGGAATCTAACATCCAGCGAATGCTGGAAACCGTTGGCGATCTGGAACAGCTTCGTCCTCACCTCAAGACTAGCAAGATGCCGGAGGTGGTTCGGCGATATGTCAAAGCCGGGATCAAGCAATTCAAAGTCGCCACCTTGGCCGAGTTGGAGATGGCGCTCAAGGAAGGCGCAAAGGACGTCCTCCTTGCTCACCAGCCTGTGGGGCCGAATGTCGCCTTGTTGTTAGAATCAGCACAACGGCATCCCCAACAGCATTTGTCTACCATTGTAGACAATTTCGCGGTCGTCGAGTGCCTTGGGAAGACGTGGGCAGAGGCTGGCATGACGTTAGGCGTCTATGTCGATATCGATTGCGGCATGCATCGCTCAGGCATTGAGGTGGGAGACGACGCGTTGGCCATTTGCCGGGCGATTGAGGCCCACGCGGCACTTACGTTTCAGGGGCTGCATGTCTACGACGGCCATTTGCGCCAATCGGATGTGGCCGAACGTGAGCAAGCTTGTCAGGAGTGTTTCGCTGGTGTGTGGGCATTTAAGGAGCGCCTTGAGTCGGAGAATATTGCCGTTCGCGAGGTCGTTGCAGGGGGCACGCCGACCTTTCCCATTCACGCCAAAGACGAACGCGTGATTTGCAGCCCAGGCACCTGCGTCTTCTGGGATGCCGGTTATGACACGATCTTGCCGGACATGGACTTCCAATGCGCTGCTCAGGTCCTAACACGTGTTATCAGCAAACCGGGCGCCCACCGCCTCTGCCTCGATCTCGGTCACAAAGCCATCGCCGCTGAGAATCCGATCGATCATCGCGTCGTTTTCCCTGACATCCCCAACGCGGTCTTTGTTAGTCAAAGCGAAGAGCATCTCGTGATCGAAACGCCCGATCATGCAAATTGGAACGTCGGGGACGCCTTGTTAGGCATTCCCTGGCACATTTGCCCCACCGTTGCTTTGTATGATCGGGCTACGGTGATTGAAAACGACGAAATCGTGGATACCTGGGAAATCCCCGCGAGGGATCGGCTTGCATTAAAGCTATCGCCCTAATCCGCAAATCTACTTACCGACGGATCGAATATATTCGAGTAAATCGGCAGCCTCCTGTGCCGTGAGATCGCTGAGAAGGCCGGCCGGCATGGGGGAATGGGGGCTCTTCTGCATGTCCTGAATCTCGTCTGTGGAGATCGATAAGGTTTCGACGTCAGCTGTTTTGACAACGATCGTGTCGTCCGATCTCTCAGCAATGAAGCCATTAATCGTCTTACCATCGGTCAATTTGATATGGTAACTAGCAAAGGGTTCATCAATTCGCAATGAAGGCTCCACAATGTGACGGAGGAGTTCGGATCGTTGAGGGTACTTCTTGCTCATGTCTTCCAATGTGGTGCCAATGGATAAGCTTTGGTCGTTCAGTTGATGGCACGCTTTGCAAAGAGCGCCATCACCAAAGAAGATGGTCTTTCCTCGTTCCGTATCGCCCTCGAGACGAAGGATCGACTCAGAATCGATGTTAGAGCCTAATCGATTGCGACGTTTGGTCTCGGGAATAAAGGTTTCAAAAAGTCCACGAATGTTGGTGTCGGAGGCTTCATTGCCGAGCGTGATCGCGGAGGCTGCGTCCTGTTTCGCCAGCGACCCGCTGTGTAGCAATGAAACCAACGCGAGCGACCCTTCAGTGGATTGCGTCAATGTTTGGATGGCCGCATCACGTTTCCCTCGGTCAGTCTCACTATCATTGCCAAGCATAACTAACGCTTTCGCCTCTGAAGAATCATCAACAAGCGGACGGGACGAGGCGTCATGTCCTGTAGATTCCAGCGAGCGTATCCACTTGGAGATTAGGGCGACCCCTTTGCTGTCGACCACTTGAGTGCCGATGTAAGGCATGCGTGAGTAACCGAGCTTTGCCATACGGTACATCAGCACCGAACGAAAAGGATCGCCGTTGGCAATCACTTTGGCATGGCGCATGCCGAAGGTGCCAATTCCCGTTCCCTTGTTTGTTCTCAATTCTTCAAAGGTTAGATTGCGAAGGAGATCGATGGAAGCGATGGCACTGCCTCCGGGGCGATGACACATCGCGCAATTGGCATGGAGATAGGAGCGTGCCCGATCGTTTAGGTCTTGGGAGGTATCGTGCGGATCCACCAAGCGTTCCTTGTCTGGCACCTTGGGAAGTGACTTGAAAACCCGGGAGGCGGTCAAGGTCGGAAGCTGATCCTCAAGTTGGTTGGGCGTGAATCCCAGCACGAATCCCGCGTCTGCATTGTGGCACAACCGGCATTCGTTTTGAGCACTGATATGCCAGTTGCGCTGCAAGGGAACACCGGACTCATCGGTCGTTTCGATAGAGCGATCAAACCCGATTGAATCCACTAGCGAAGCATCTGAACCAGACTCATTCCAAACATAACTATAAGGCCTCCAGGTTGCCTTTTCATAATGGAGGATCTGCGTCTCCAGACGAATGGCTGCTTTTCCGTTAGTCTGAGGCAATTCAAGCTGTTTCACCAAGACCGTTCCCTCGGGGAACGTTGGTAAGCCGTCCTGATTCCCTTGTTCGATGACGCCATGGCCAGGGATGGCAATCCAACGTTTCCCTACCGCGCCATCCATCCAGCGAGGAACGCGCACATGGTAGGGCACGACACCCTCCATGGGCTCTAACGCTTCAAGTGAACGAAATAAACCCGTTTCGCTGAGCTGTTTCGGAAAAGGTTTGTCAGTGCCCGATTCGGTCGTGTCGGCAGGCACCAGTTCATACAACTGCTCCGCGGAATCGTGATCTAGCACATACACTTCACCACGGCTTCCCTCGGTGAAGGCGGCAATGCGTAAATCAGTATCGGCCAGCGTGCGGAAGGAGGCGGTGTCGTCGTCCTTGGGCTTCACGGCCCATATGGTTCCGGTGATGTAGTCACCGTAAAGAAACCAGCCGTCTAAATCTCGATACAATTGACCTCGATACACGGGGCCGCCAATGACCGAATTCGCTTCAGTGTGGGGATGATCCTTGAATGGTGGAATGATGGGAGTCGGGCCGATTGGGACTTCACTGCGAAGCAGGTCCCTTCCCTCCATCACCGGCCAACCCGCGTTGCTACCTTTAACAATGCGATGGATGAGTTCCCAGGTTTCCCATCCATTGTCAGCCACAAACAGTTCGCCAGTCTCTTTGTCCACACCAAACTTCCAAGGATTTCGCAACCCGTAGGCCCAGATCTCGGGCCGTGCATTCTCAAGATCTCGAAATGGGTTGTCCTCCGGAATTCGATAGGCACGATCGCGCTCGGAACCGTCCACATCAATGCGAAGAATGGCCCCGAGCAAATCGGAAACATCTTGCCCGGTGGTCAATCCGTCAGGGGGATTGGGCCCTGATCCATCACCAGTTGAGATGTAGAGATAGGTGTCTTTGCCAAACTCCAAGCAGCCGCCGTTATGCCCGCCAGGTGGCCAGGTAATGATGATCTTTTCTGATTCCGCCAGGATCTTTGGTGGCGTTGCTTCTGAGAGTTCAAATCGGGACACACGAGTCTGACGGTCTGGGTCCGGATGAACATAACACACAAACACATATCGATTCTCGAGAAAGTTTGGATGAAACGCCACGTCGAAAACCGTCGCGTTGCTCCCGGTGTGAACCGCTAGATCGATCACGAGATCCGCAGCACCGTCTTGTGAGGCTTTCTCAACGCTGTAGATCTTGCCACCCATTTCCGTGATCAGGAGCCGGTTGGTTTGGGGAATCTCCTCGACACAGGTAGGACGTTGAAAGCGAAGATTGGGAAAGACGGGGCGGATCTGATAGGGTGCTTTGGGGTAAGGATTGCCACTGATCTGTGACGTGGTCCATGGTTCACGCGGAGCAGCGTGAATGTCAGAGCCGGCGAGAACAGCGGCAATCAATGGCAAGAAGGCTAACCGAATCATAGTGGAGTGGATTGGTCGTTCAAATGAAGTAATTCGGAGCCTAGTGACGTCATTGAGAAGTGGCAATCACTAGCTTAACGATGTCTCGTTAAAAATGCCCACAGCCATAGGTCTCATCTGGCATGCGCTCACACACGGAACAACGCTCCCATCTTCTTCCCCAGAATCAACCCCGCTCCAATGATGGTCACGCCGAGGAACACCATGGCCCAGACGCCTAACGCAGACGCCAATTTGTCGCCTGTGCCCAAGGCATTGAAGAGCGCGTAAATCGCCGTGGTGATGGGAAAGTAAGCCTGCTTGGTCGCAAGAATTAATGAATCGGAGACTTCCAGCATGGCAAAGGCGAAGGCTAACAAGCCTCCAGCGATGATGTTGGCAGAGATGAGCGGTAACGTGATCTTGCGCAAGGCGAGGAAGGGGCTCGCACCAAGATTCTGCGCGGCTTCTTCTAAGGAACGGCTGGTCTGCTGAAAGCCCGCAGCGGCGGAGCGCACGACATAAGGAAGCCGGCGAACTGCATAGGCCACCACTAACAAGAGAATGGGATTTTCCCCTAACATGAGAAAACTGAAGGATTGCCCCTCGCGAGACATGGCCAGGTAGCCGAAGGCGAGAACGAGACCGGGCACCGCCAATGGCAGCATGGCCAAGACGTCGAGCCAATGCCGGCCGGGAAGCTTGGTACGGATCACGATGTAGGCAATGCTCACGCCGAGGATCAGGTCGACCACGGTGGACAAGCTGGCATAGATCAGGCTGTTTTTGATCGATAAGAGTGTGAGAGGGTGGCCCAACGCTTCTTCATAGTGCGCCAAAGTGAATCCGCTCGGTAAGAGCGTTTGATACCAATCGGTTGAGACGGATGTGAGGATGACGGCAAGGTGGGGCAGCACCGCGATGATTGTCACGGTGGCGAAGATCGCCGTACAGAGAAAAGACCCTGCCCAACCTAGCTTTCGTCCCGTGCGTCCGATGCTGGCCCGGCTACTGCCCGCCTCGTGCGTGCTTCCAAACAGCCACTTGCTCAAGGCGAAGATGATCACCGCGACAACCAACATCACAACCACCAAAGCATAAGGCTGCGGATTTCCTGACAAATCCTTCAAACCACTAAAGATCTGGACCGATGTCACTCGAGAATAATCAAACATGAGCGGCACACCCAACTCGGTGAAAGACCAAATAAAGACAATGCTAGCCCCGGCAAAGAGGCCTGGCATGGTCAGCGGCAGGGTGATTTTAAAGAATCGCCGCCACGGTCCGGCACCCAGGTTCTGCGCCGCTTCATCCATCGCCGGATCGAGATTGGCCAGGGCGGCTGTGAGATTGAGGTAGATGATGGGGTAAAGGTGAAGCGCATTCATGATCACCACGCCCAGCAATTGACTCTCGCCTAACCAGTCGATGGGATTCGCCGCATCCATCCAGCCAAGATCAATGAGGGCCGTGTTCAGGACGCCCATTTTCCCTAGCACTTGTTTGACCCCGATGGCGCCGACAAACGGCGGCAAGATCAGTGGCACGAGAATGAGCGAGGAGAACCACGCTTTTCCAGGAAAGACAAACCGGTCCGTGAGCACGGCCAGCGGCAGAGCGATGAGAATCGCCAGGATCGTGCTGAATACTCCCATCTTTAAAGCATTGAGGAGACCTTCCACATAGATCGGGTCCAGAAAGATCCCTCTCACAAAGGTCAACGTGAACGCGCCATCGAGAAAAATGGCTTCACGGACGGTGATGAAGATGGGCCAGGCGAAGAACAACGCGAAGAAGAGCCCAGTCAGGAGCATCACCACTAGGCCGAACATGCGCGTCATGGCGGCCACCTTGAGACATGGTCGGCGGGATGGCAATCGCCGGTGATCCAAAGGGCGCGGGGCAAAGTGAGGAGTTGTTTCGCTTCGAGCTTGTAGAAGAAGTCGTGAGACTTCTCCTCGTTCCGTGTGCCAGATCCGGAATTCTCACGAATTCCGCTACGTGCGGTGCCTCGCCGCCTGGCTTCGAGCCTGTAGAAGAAGTCGTGAGACTTCTACGTCAGATCCGGAATTCTCACGCATTCCCCTACGTGCGGTGCCCCGACGCCTGGCTTCGAGCTTGTAGAAGATGTCGTGAGACTTCTACTCTCCCCTACGAGCGGTGCCCCGCCGGCTGGCTTCGAGCTTGTAGAAGAAGTCGTGAGACTTCTCCTCGTTCCGTGTGCCAGATCCGGAATTCTCACGAATTCCGCTACGTGCGGTGCCTCGCCGCCTGGCTTCGAGCCTGTAGAAGAAGTCGTGAGACTTCTACGTCAGACTCGGAAATCTCACCAATTCCGCTACGTGCGGTGCCCCGACGCCTGGCTTCGAGCTTGTAGAAGATGTCGTGAGACTTCTACTCTCCCCTACGAGCGGTGCCCCGCCGGCTGGCTTCGAGCTTGTAGAAGAAGTCGTGAGACTTCTCCTCGTTCCGTGTGCCAGATCCGGAATTCTCACGAATTCCGCTACGTGCGGTGCCTCGCCGCCTGGCTTCGAGCCTGTAGAAGAAGTCGTGAGACTTCTACGTCAGACTCGGAAATCTCACCAATTCCGCTACGTGCGCTGCCCCGACTCCTGGCTTCGAGCTTGTAGAAGAAGTCGTGAGACTTCTCCTCGTTCCGTGTGCCAGACTCGGCATTCTCACCAATTCCGCTACGTGCGGTGCCCCGACGCCTGGCTTCGAGCTTGTAGAAGAAGTCGTGAGACTTCTACGTCAGATCCGGAATTCTCACGCATTCCCCTACGTGCGGTGCCCCGACGCCTGGCTTCAAGCTTGTAGAAGAAGTCGTGAGACTTCTTCTCGTTCCGTGTGTCAGACTCGGAATTCTCACGAATTCCGCTACGAGCGGTGCCCCGACGCCTGGTCTCGAATTCTCTGTAGAATTTGGGTGCATCCTCGTGAAGGAGACCCTACATGGAGGGCCCAAAGCTCAGAATCCCTTTATGTATCGGACTCATCATTGCAACGAACTGCGGACGTCTCACGCCGGCCAGGAGGTCACGCTGGTGGGATGGGTAAACACCAAGCGCGATCATCACGGCGTCATCTTCATCGATATCCGCGATCGCGAGGGCGTGACGCAATGTGTGTTCCGAACGGAGGAAAGTGCCGAGGCCGCGGAACGGAGCCACAGGCTCCGCCAGGAAGACGTGGTGCAGGTAAAAGGGCGGGTCGATGTCCGACCCGAAGTCGATGGGCAATCAACGATCAACGAAAACATCGACACCGGCGAAATCGAGGTCGTGGCCAAAGAAGTGACCGTTGTCAACAAAGCCGAAGTCTTGCCCTTTCAGTTAGACAAAGAACTCTCTAACGAAGACCTGCGGATGAGCTACCGCTACTTGGATCTGCGACGCCCCCGCATGTCGCAGAATTTGAAAACGCGTCACGTGGTCACCAAGTCCATCCGGGATTACCTCGACGCCAACGGCTTTATCGAAGTGGAAACGCCCGTTCTTTCCAAGAGCACGCCGGAAGGTGCGCGCGATTTCCTGGTGCCGGCGCGGCTCAATCCCGGCAAATTCTACGCGCTTCCACAGGCTCCTCAGCAATACAAACAGCTCCTCATGGTCGCCGGCGTGGAGAAATATTATCAAATCGCCCGATGCTTTCGCGATGAAGACTTGCGAGCCGACCGCCAACCTGAGTTCACGCAGGTCGATATCGAAGCCTCTTTCGTAGAACCTGACGATATCATCAATCTCGTAGAAGGCCTGTTAGTCGACGCGTTCAAAAAAGGGCGGGATGTGGACGTGCCAACGCCCATGTTGCGCATGACCTATCGCGAAGCGCTAGACCGGTTTGGCAGCGACCGGCCGGACATGCGTTTTGGCATGGAGTTAGTGGACTTTGGCGATGTCTTTGCAAAGAGCAGTTTCAAAGTTTTTTCCGGCGCGTTGAAGAATGGCGGCGTGGTCAAGGCCATGAATGCCAAAGGCTTTGCCTGCATCACGACGGGTCAGATCGATAAATTGACCAACCTTGCCGTCGAGCATGGCGCCAAAGGCCTCGCCTACATCAAAGTTGAGGACGGCAAATGGAAATCGCCGATTGTGAAATTCTTCACCGATGAAGAGAAGGCCGCCCTAACAGAGCGTCTAGCTATTGAAGAAGGCGATTTGATCCTCTTTGGAGCCGACAAATGGCAGAGTGCTTGCGAAGTGTTAGGCGCCGTGCGATTGGAAGTCGCGGCCATGCAGAATCTCTTGGAAGGAAACGAAGAGCTCAAGTTTCTCTGGGTCACTGATTTCCCCTTGCTGGCTCATGACGAAGAAGAGGCTAAATGGAACGCCGTGCACCACCCTTTCACGCGCCCCAAAGCAGAAGACGTCGAAAAACTCGAAGCCGGCGACTACGAGAATGTTCGCGCCGAGGCCTACGACGTGGTCCTAAACGGCAACGAGTTGGGAGGAGGCAGCATTCGGATTCACGAACAAGATCTCCAAGCCAAGATGTTTTCCATTCTCGGCGTTTCCGAGGAAGAACAGAAAGAAATGTTTTCACATATTCTCACAGCCTTCCAGTTTGGCGCCCCACCACACGGCGGCATTGCGTTAGGATTGGACCGCGTGGTCATGTTGATTGCAGGAGAAAACAGCATCCGCGAAGTACTCGCCTTTCCCAAGAACAACCGCGGAGTCGACCTCATGAGCGCCAGCCCTGCGGAAGTGGACTTCAAACAATTGCGCGAACTCTATATCCGCTCGGTGACGAAAGAGAAGAAGAGCGAGTGATATCGGCGCATGGTCAACAAGGGTAGAGGAATTCATGAGAATCCCTTTCTTGCAGCGGAATCCAGCGCCGGGAACTCTCACGAGTTCCGCTACGAAAAGCGCCCACTGCATTTAACCGCTCTTCCGTTCACTGGCTGATGGCGATTCGCTTGCTCACTTTAGTTAGGGCCTGTCCCACAGGTCCGCCCCCCTGTCATAGAAGTGCGAAACAGCGATATTAAAGAGCTATGAGAGCCCAATTTGGACTCCCATAGCCAAATTCGGCGTGTATAATTTGGTTAGTAGCAAAATCAAACCCGCCGAATCATGACCGAATTTAACCGCCAATTAACCTTTCGTCTACTTCCACCTTGTTACGGGCCCAAAGATTATCGCGATAAACGCGCCCGATACCAATTCATGGACGACATCATCGAGCGGGCCGGACTCGATGACCAATTCACGAAGCTTGTTCTCGAACGCCGCGGCCTCCAGTCCCATCAAGTAGGCACCCGATTCCTCAATCACTGCGTCACCGCCTTCCGCACTAACATCGTCCGCTTCGTCGAAAATCATATGCCCGTGCGCGAACTCAGCATCCAACTAGCAGAAAGCAATGTGCTGCAATGGTTCTGTCATACAGGCGAATTCGGCTCCGTCATGCCCCCCTCAAAAAGCACCCTCGACCGTTACGGACGCTTCCTGCCCCAAGAAGCCATCGACCAACTCAGCGCCCAGCTACTGCAAAGCGCCGCCCAACACTCCAGCGACGGCTTAGAGCAATTGTTAGGTTTAGAAAACCCCGTCGATCTGGTCAACGTCTGGTTCGACAGCTTCTGTCTCCAAGCCAACATCCACTACCCCACCGACTGGGTGCTCCTCATCGACGCCACCCGCACCCTGATGAAAGCCACGAAACTCATACGGGAAGCCGGCTTAAAAAACCGCATGCCCCAAGACCCCGAAACCTTCCTGCGAGAAATCAACAAACTCGGGATAGCCATGAGCCAACAACGGCGGCAGAAAGACAGCAAACGCAACCGCAAAGCCATCCTGCGACAGATGAAAAAATCAATTCGCAAGACCCGTCAACACGCCCAGAAACATCGCCAACTCTTAGAAGAAAGATGGCAAGAAACCGAGTGGAGTTGGCCGCAAGTCCAGCAAATACTAGGGCGAATCGACAACATCCTCGAGCAACTACCTGAAGCCCAACGCCAAGCACACGAGCGCCTCATCGGGGAGCGACAAGTCAAAAGCTCAGAAAAAATCCTCAGCCTCTACGAGTCCGACGTGCAAGTGGTAGTGAGAGGAAAGTTAGGGAAAGAAACCGAATTCGGCAACCCCATCCTGTTAGGCGAACAAGAAGACGGATTAATCGTTCACAACCAACTCTACAAAGAAAATGTGAGCGACGCCAAGATACTCCTAGAAGGAGTCGAAAACATCGAAGAGCGACTCAAGATCGAAATAGAAGGCGTATGCGCAGATCGAGGCTTTGCGAGCAAAGCAAACAGCAAAGCGTTAGGAGAAGAAAGAGACTACATATGTCCGAAGCAACTCGAAATCCTGCGCGAAAAAATGGGGAACGGCGAATTCGCCAAGAGGCAAAGAAGACGAAGTCAAACCGAAGGCCGAATCAGCATCTTCATACACAGCATATTGGGAGATATGTTACGAGTGAAAGGGCACACCAATCGCGAGAAGGCGGTGAGTTGGGGAGTGCTCGGGCACAACATGAAGAAACTAGCCGAAATGCGAAAGAAGCAAGCCGAAGCGCGAGAAGCCGAAGCGCGGAAGCAAGCAGCCTAGAAAAAGCGCAAGACAAAGCCGCGCCCCCGGAACACAAGCCGGAGAGGGAGCAGCACGTACCCGCGCCCGAGAAAAAGGCCCGAAAAGCGAGAATCAGACAAAGCACAACCATCCAAACCAACAAATCCGCCCCCGACCAGCGCGGCCAACAACGCGCCTAACAAAAACCACACATCAAATCTCAGAATCGGACGCTTCTGGGACAGACCCTAGTTAGGCCGGGAACTCTCACGAGTTCCGCTACGAAAAGCGCCCACTGCATTTAACCGCTCTTCCGTTCACTGGCTGATGGCGATTCGCTTGCTCACTTTAGTTAGGCCGGGAACTCTCACGAGTTCCGCTGCGAAAAGCGCCCACTGCATTTAACCGCTCTTCCGTTCACTGGCTGATGGCGATTCGCTTGCTCACTTTAGTTAGGTGCGCGATCCGTTCGGAATCCTGAATAGCTTGCCACTCACCAGCCACGCATTCAAAGGCGGCCGCGTTGGCATCAGCGTTTCCTGGAGGTTTCTCAGGGGGTTGGGCTTGCTCCAATGCCGGCCGGATTTGCGGCGGCGTGTAGCACCACTCGCCGTTGCGAATCTCAAGCTGACCGAGAATATCGTCGGCATCCGTTTCCGCAGAGGTAGAAGAGTCGCTCAGGTTCATTGGGCTTGTCTGGGGTTGCGTTGAGGCATGCCGTTCGCGAGGGGGAGCGGATCAGCACGAGCAACAGATTAGCCATATCAAAAGGTTATTCAATATTAGACTACTGGAATTTATTATAATCAGAACATGTTAACTAACTGGCCGGATCGTGGGTGCGATCCCGCTTGCTCTCAGGCAAGGCTGAGTGCACACCTCCACTCGGAGGCCCCAGTGGTGCAACCGCAGCAAACCACGCAACCAGCCTAACGCAATGCCTTCTCACATTCCTTCTGAATTACCATCGATTCCTCGTCTTTTGGATCAAGAGCCAAAGCCGCTTCAGCCGCTTGTTTCGCCGCTTGAATGCTTCCCGCTTTGAACTCTACCTGCGCGCGGTAGCGATGATACGCGGCTTTGTTAGGCTCTATTTCGATTGAGCGATCGACGAGCTGTCGAGCCAGATTCCATTCCTCTCGCCTCACCAGAAACGGCACATGGAGAAATGGATACACGGTTGCATCCGGAGAGGCGTGCAAACACTGTTTCAAGAAATCGATGGCGCGGTCAATTCTCGGATCGTCATCTTGAAAGCCTCCATGCATCCACTGCGTGATGGCACCGGCAGCTGCCAATTCCAAAGTGAAGGGTTTGATGGGAAAGAGTGATGGGTATTTCAGCGCTTGTACTGCAGCTTCCTCCGCCTCTTCGCCCTTGTCGATACTCGTGTAACATAGTGCCAGAATGGTATAGGAGAAAGCGTCAGGATTGATCGCCACGACTCTCTTCAAGGGTTCAATACTCTTCTCAAAATCCTGCGAGACGACGATGCCCGTCAACGCGTTCACAAAGGACGTCAGCGAATGCTCTACGAGATTGGGAAGGACAGATGCCGCACCGCCCTTGGCCTTAAACCGTCCGAGCCCCATCAGATTGAAGATGATTGAGGGGTCCGGCCGCTCGCCACGCAGGAACTTCGGCAAGCTATGGATAAGCTTCGAGGCAACAGGCAGGATCTCATGAAGAGTCTCGAGAGATTCGGGATCGTAACGGCCTTCCGCTTCGCTCAATGCGCGTTTCATGCCTTCAAGATCCTGACGAAACGCGCGTTCGAAGGCTTCCAATACGGAGTACTGGCCGTCCTCTGGGTATAACAATTTGCCTGCCTGGATATGGGCAACCGCTAAGTCAAATTCACCACTAAACAGCTCAAAGATAGTCAAGAGACCGAGCGCCTTAGGATGAAAGGGCTCCAATTCGATCACTTTCTCTAGATGTTTCCGAGCCTCAGGCACGGATGGCGCGATCAAACTTTCGGCGTAGTGATGTTCCACCGGCGGCAAACCGAGCCCAATTGCCACTCTGACACGCGCACCAAATTCATCACTGTTCTTCAACGCCTGCGTTTCGGCCAATCGCAGGAGCAACACCGCCCGGTGTTGCGGTGGGATATCGCCCTTAGCCAAGGCGTTCACTTCTTCCTCATAAGCCTCGCTTTCACCCAGAGCCTCAAGCGCCTGCAGGCGTTGCAACTCCAAGCCAAAGACATCTCCTTCACCTTGCTCAATGAGAATATCCAGATTGGTCAGACACGTTTCCCAATCGCCTCGCTGCGAGGCTAAAGTCACTGATTTGAGCAGCGACTCGTTCAACAGACGTTGATTTTCATCGGCTCGCTCCACCGCCAAATCTTTGGCCGCTTGCGTCTTGGTGCGTTCAGCGTTGATGGAGACCACATAGGCACCAACTCCTAACAATGCCGCTAAAACCGCAGCGCAGCCTAATGAGACTCCTAGACGATTCCGTCGCAACCATTTTTGAAAAACATAAGTCGAGGCACCGCCAAAGGAAACCAGCGGTTTGCCTTCCAGAAAACGTTGCAGTTCGTAACCGAACTCGCCGGCACTAGCCAAACGCTGAACAGGCTCCCGCTCTAACGCCTTACTCAACAACCAGCTCAAGTCATTCGCCACATCAGGGTGAACCGAGTGAGCGGGATGGGCGTCGGATTGCACGACCCGCATCAAGAGCGCCAGGTCCGATTCCGCTTCGCCATGCGGATGTTTCCCCGTGAGCAATGTGTAAAGGATGACGCCTAAACTATAGACGTCACTCTTGTTGGTAAGCGTCTCTAAGTGCCCCTGAATCTGTTCAGGCGACATGAAGCGCGGCGTCCCCGGAGTCTGCCCCGCCTTCGTCACCTCGATCCTCTCTGCGTCTGCACCTTGGTCTAGCGCCCTTGCCAATCCGAAGTCGACGACAACCGCCTGCCCGGCCGGTGTCACCAGAATGTTAGACGGTTTCAAATCGCGATGTAGCACCAAGTGATCATGCGCGTACTGCACCGCCGCACAGATCTGCGTCATGAGTTCTAAGATCGCCTCACGCTCAAGCTTATGCACTCGCACGTACTCGTCGAGAGGCACACCATCCACATACTCCATGGCGTAATAGAAGAAATCATCCGCCACGCCACTCGTGTAGACACGGGCAATGTGAGGGTGCTCCATGCGTGCGGCAAACTTGATCTCACGCAGAAAGCGTTGCCGCGAGCGATCAGATTGTGTGTTGAGCAGGGTCGGGGGCTCCTCACTCTCGTCAAATGCAGGCACCAATTCATCGCCACCCGAATTCCTGAGCAGCTTCACCGCCACCAGACGATCATGTTCGATCTGACGGGCCTTCCACACGACTCCCATGCCCCCTCGACCGATCTCTTCAATCAATTCAAAGCCATCGATTGCCGGTTTCCAATCGGCACCCAATCCTAACGCACACGCTGGACAGATGCCGGCCGTGACCGGCCCGCCGCAAGTTGGACAGACGGAGTTGTTCTCATTTGCACTCATCCGCACAAGCCGCTCATTTAGCGAGGACGGATGCCAAATAGGCAAGTTCATTCTGGATCTCTTTCGGATCCTCGACCGTTTGCGCTACTTCTTCCTCTAACACCAGTCGATATCGTTGGCGCATGCGATGAACGAGGATTTTGACATTGCTTACAGAAGCTCCTAAGGACGCGGCCACATCCTGGTAGGTGCCTTCTCCACCCCGCCAGGAAAGGTACGGCTTGATGGCGTGAAACACCTCTCTCTTGCCCTTCGCGGCGTACTCCGCCTCAAGCGTCTGCATGGCTCCCTGTAAAACAGTTAGTGCCCATTGATGCTCAAAAAGAGTTTCAGGTGTCTGATAGTCCGTTAACGCTGCGTGGAAATCCTGCTCGAAAGATTCGGCATCGATCGAAACCTGGGCAGCGGTGCCCCCACGTTTCGCGGCGGTATTTCTCCGACGCTCCTCCGAGATGTGGAATTTAAGCCCCTGAAGAAGATAGGTTCGCAGTCTCCCACGGCTCTTATTCATGCTCTGCAAACGGCCTTTCTCGATGACTTGCAGGAAATAGCCTTGGATGACATCACGCGCGGTTTCGACGTCATGCCCCCACTTGCGGGCGTAGGCATACAGAGGCCGCCAGTAGCTCTCACAAAGCTGCGAAAGCGCGGCCTGAGCGCGAGCCGGATCGTCACTTTGGGCGTTGACGATCATACTCTGCCGGGTGTTGGGAAAGGGAGATTGAGAAGGAATCGCGGGCATGACGGGTAGATATCCTTATCCTAGGCATAGGACATCTGTGGACCAAGGTTACAACGAAACCGAATGTTGAAGAAAAGGTGTGTGCGTGAAAGGTCATTCATGAGGTATTTCATTCTCACTTTCGCCTTGGCTGGGTGGATTCAGGCACAGACCTTTCCTGACCGGGAGTCTTTTGCCAAGCATGACCGTCCGGTCGAGAGTGTGCCCCTGGAGGCCTTTGAGTTTGGCGAAGATTATGCGGACCACCTACGAATCGACGTCTGGGCTCAATCGCCCCTCATCTATTCGCCCGTCGCCATGGATGTCGACGCCAAAGGCCGGCTCTGGTGCACGGAGGGAATCGACTACAGTGTGAGACGACGTGTGGCGAGCGGTCAGTCGATCATCGTCTTGCAAGACACCGACGACGACGGCAAAGCGGATGCGTCACACGTGTTTGTGTCAGAGAAAAACGCGCGGCATGCACCCCTCGGCATCGCAGTTTTCGATAACCGCATCGTGCTCTCTGCAACGCCTTCGATCACCGTTTACACTGACGTGAACCGAAACGCCGTTTTTGATCCTGACATTGACAAGAAAGAGATTTTTCTAACAGGTTTCAAAAACGATCGACATGATCACACCCTGCACGCCGTCGTGGGAAGTCCCAGTGGGCATTGGTATTTTAGTTATGGCAACTGCGGCGCTGACATACAGACAAAAGACGGACGGCACTTTCTCTCAGGGTGTTACTATGGTTATCCCGAAGCTATTGGCAAAGCTTCATCCGATGGCCATGTCTATGTGGGCGGTGTGGCCATGCGCATCAATCCAGACGGCACCGGCCTCTCGCCTATTGGTGAAAATCTTCGCAATGCGCATGACATGGTGGTCACGTCCTTTGGCGATGTCTTACAAAGCGACAACGACGATCCCGCTCACGCACGCTCCAGCTGGCTCATGGAGCATGGGAACATGGGCTACGCCGATCTGCGGGATGGCAGCCGGTCGTGGGAGGAGGTGGCCAAGACTTGGGAAGAACCCGCCGGTTGGCATCGTGATCTGCGCTACTCACGGTCGCATTGGCGTGAGAATTACCCCGGCGCAACGCCACCCGGCACGATCTATGGAGCGGGTTCACCCACAGGAAATGCGTTTATCGAAGGCGACGAACTTGGAAGACATCTTCGCGGCACTTATCTTGTATGTTGCATGGTTAGAAAAGAAGTCATGGCATGCAGACCGCAGCTCGCCGATGTCGAGATTGCCATGGGCAAACATCGCCCCTTCCTGAAGCTCAAGAGGGACCGCCAAGGCGAACACTTTCTTCCCACTGATGTCGTGTTAGGGACGGATGGTTCGCTTTATCTCAGCGATTTTTACAACGACACGAGCCGACGCACCAATCAAGTGAGTGGGATCATCTATCGAATCACGCGCCGGGATGATTCTAAAGCTGCGGCACTTCCTAATATCGATTACACATCGCCGGAGGGCCTACTTCGTGCGCTGAAGAATCCCGCCGTCAACGTCCGGTCGACAGCCGTGGAAAAACTCAACTCACTGGCGCCGGAGCTCACGTCTTCGCTAAAAGAATACTACGCCGCCACGGCAGAGAATCCTTACCTTCAAGCAAGAGCCATATGGTTGCTGGCTCGTTCTCACCAAAGCCGGCCCCTTGTCGAGGCCCTCGCAGCGGGTGATGATCCAGCTCAAGCCATTGCCGCCTTCCGTGCCCTCAAGATGATTGATCCAGCAGGCTCGATTCACCGGGCCACGGCGCTCGCCGGACATGCTTCAGCCTCCGTTCGCCGCGAAGTGGCTTTATCACTTCGTGACGCCAGTTTTGACGACGCGCGCAAAGCGTTAGAACAAATCATCGAAAATTGGGTGGATAATCGTTGGTATCTTGAGGCCATCGGCATTGCGGCGACCAACAAAGAAGCTGAATTGTACCGTGAGATCATTCAGCCAAAGATCAAAGCCTGGAACAAGAAGACCAAAGACCTCGCGTGGATCCTTCACACGCCTGAAGCGATCGCCGATCTCGATCAAGTGATGCGGACGCAGACGCCGGCCATCGGAGAATTTCGCCACCTAGCGATGGCCTACGCCAGCTTCCGAAATGACGCTGAGCGCTCTGACAGGCACACCAAACTTACGGCGCTTGGCAAGCTGCCGGCCTTTGCGGGTGATGACTATCAGATCACCATCGCCGAGATCTTAGCTAAAGATCTCAACGATTTAAAGGGTGAGTTCCTAACATCGAGTCATTTAGTCCCGCCTACATTCGGAGTGGAAACCAAGACATCGAATGCGAAGACCATTGGAGCACTTGAGGGCGCTGCCACGCGCGGCGAAGTCAAAGCGCAGCTTTGCTTAGTGTGTCACAAGATCGCCGGAAAAGGCGTCGCCTTCGGACCGGATCTCACCCATTGGGGGCGGCAACGCACGGTTGAAGAGATCGTTACCGATATCATTGATCCAAACGCCAAGCTCGCTCATGGCTATGACCAACCCGTTAGGCTAAGCAAAGGCGAACATGTGGCTGAAGGGTTCCTTTCCAACTTCAGCTGGCACGCCGGTTCGCTAAAAATCAAACTCTTCGGCGGTGTCACCAAGAAGATCCTCTTCCGCCGTGGCGGCGTGAAGATTGAGCGACTAGGTGAAGACCACTCGTGGATGCCACCCGCTTCGAGGATGGGCCTCACCGATCAAGACGTTCGCGACATCGCAGCCTATTTAAAGGACCTTTAGCGCATTCTTATTATTGCGAATCAGTTTATTGAAATTTCCATAATACGCGATTGCAATTCTCGGCGTTGTCAGTAGGCTGAGGAATGCGTCACAAATTTGATGGGATTTCTCGGTTTCGAGATTCCTTGGGGGTCATTTTCTTCTCTGGAGCCTTTGTTGGTCTGATGCTGCTCTCGGCGGACGGACGGACCATCCAATGGGGAGGTTCCGTTTTTGACGTCAATCTCCAGAGTGACGGGAGCGACGTCACCTCAACATTTCAATTTCAGTTAGGCACGTTCGGCTCTGACTTCCAACCCTCGGCGGTGAACATTCTCGATGATTCGGGGACGAATCTGTGGGCGTCCAATTGGCACGTGTTCGACGAATCCGACTACAATGAGGCAGCGGGATTCTTCTCCTCCAGTGAGGTCGTGATCGACAATGGCGTCTTTGGCTCGGGTGACCAGGCTTACATATGGATCTACAACGACCAGAACCCGGGCCCCGAATCGGAATGGGCCTTGTTGACGAGTAGCAGCTGGCAGATCCCAGAAGCTGACGCGCAAGCACCGGCGTTGGAGTGGCGGGTGTCTGACGTCGATACCGTGATTTATGGAGCGGCGAACGGCGTGATTGGAGCAGGCGAGCGGACGGTGAATCCCGGGAACTTTGATATCCAAACCTTCAGCTTCGCACCCGTTCCCGAGCCTAACGCTCTATTTATGTGGATGATAGGGATGCTCTACCTCGGCGGAAGGCGCAGGCGATAAGCCCCTGATCAATCAATAGACCCCCAAGAACACACCAATCATGGCTTTAGGCTCTAATAAATGGCAATCGATGAAAGGAGAGGTGATGGCGATGAATCCCAACGACTACGATATCATCCCGCCAACGGATGATGAACAAAGAAAGAATGCGCGGCTTCGAATCTGGGAGCGTTTTGAACAAGCCTTCTTTGTAGGAGTACTCATCGTTCTAATCGGACTAACACTCACTTTGTTAATCAACCATTACGCGGAGTCGCAATCGCCGTCGTTATGGGAAGCAGAGTACGAGAAGGAACTCGATGCGGTCTTGGCGCTTGAGAGCGTGGAAACGGAAGAGACCGGCCCGCCTCCCAGCGTTGCCATGGCGACAGTGGTAGAGAGTGAAGAGCCGGCATTGATGATTCCTCCTATCAATGAAGCCTTCGATGTGGATACCTCGTGGATAGAAGAATCGATCGACGTGGATCTCGGTCTTCGGGCGCCCAGCGAGGTTGAAGACCCGCTATTAGATGTGCCTGTGATGGATGCGATCGGTGATTCAACCATTGCGGAGCCCTTGCCATTGATGGGCGGCGCGTTGGCCTTGCCGCAGCGCATCTGGGTCATTCGCGGCGGCGGGATTTCCGAGGACCTTAACTCCGTGTATCGGAGGTCTTACATTGTCTGGGGTCTGGGAAATGGCCCAGGCACTAATGATTAAGCCTATCCAAAAGCCGCTCGGCATTCTCCCGGACGCGTTGGTCTTGGGTGCTAGTGAGGATCCGCGTCGTGATCTTTCTCACGCGATCCGGGGCTTCCCGGCGCACGTGATTGCCCAACTGCAGGCATGCGAAGGCCGCTTCGATTTCGAGATCTTTGTCGCTGAGAAATCGGCTGGCCATCTCCAACGCCGGCAAAGATCGCGCCTGACCAATTCCGGAAAGCACGCGTTTCTTATCTTCAACACGTCGCGCGGTCCGCATGGCTTCTTCGTAAGTCGTAAGCGGCGACGAAAGAAACCTCGCCAGATCGACCACTCCGCGAAGCGCGATGAGTTGCTCCGTCTCGTCCGCTCCGAACTTGGCGATCTCAAGAAGATCGGAAACCGGCGCGGCATCGGACCACTTGGACAACGATTCGATGGCGGCCCTGCGCACCGACGGCTCGCCTTTCAAAGCCTGCCTCAGATAGGAAAGCGTCTCCGAGCTTCCCGTGCGACCTAACAAACGGATGAATCGAGGTCTGACATATTGGTCAATCTTGGAGGAGACACTGATAAGCGCTCTTGCTCGAACATCGGTGTTGGGAATGTTTCGAAAACTGGAGAGGATTGCTGATTCGATCGATTTGAGATCTTCCGGATGGTGCGGATTGGTGAAGAGTTCTGCCAAAGCGTGAAGATCATTGGCCGAGGCAAGTTGACCAAGACTCTTGATCGCCTCCCGCCGCAAGGCGGCATCGGGATCTCGCGTCCACCCTACCAAAACGGGAATGGCCGTGCGGTTTCCGCGCTGAGTGAGAATGCTAAGCATGTCAAGGCGCGCCGACGCATCGGCACGGCGCGCGGCAGAGAGGAGATTCGCGTCCACCCCTTCCCCTTGAAGATAGACCAAACTATTACGAGCCACTTCCGTTAGGCCCTCCCGTCGCAGACATTCGAGCAGCAAGCTCACATCGTTTTCATCGCCCATTTGACCAATGGTTTCGACCGCAGTTCGGCGAACGTCGAGATTGGGCGAATGGAGAAGTTGATCGATGAAATGGCGTCCAACGCGCTCTTCCGATTGAGCTAGCAAACGCATCACATAACACTGATCCTCAGGCGCCAGCGTTGGCAGTATCCCAAGAAAATTTCTTGGAAATGGGAAGGCGTGGATCTTCACCATGTGCTCCAGAGCGGCAACTCGGAGAGCATACTCTGAGTCTTGCAAGGCCTCCATGAGCACCCTCTCTTGTCTAATCGCTTTCATCCTCCCGCGAGGATCACGCTGACCAGCGTTGTCTTGGGAAGCGAGGGCAATGAGCGCCTCAAGCCCCGCGAGCCGGAGGTGAACCGGCCGATTTATATCTTCGTAGAATTTCCTAGCATTCTTAAAATCACCGTGAGTGGCGAAATCTTGCGCGATAAGTGAATCCAAGACTTGCCGCCACTCTCCACTAGCTTCTTTGTGAGAGTCAAGGAGAGCGCGATAAGCGTCGCGCGTGCCAATGGCACGAAGCGAACGCGCAGCCGCTACTCGAAGTTTGGAATCGCCACCAGGCGCTAGCAGGCCGGAAAGCGGTCGCACCGCTTTCGCATCCTGGAGGTCACCGAGCGAATGAATGATGCCGATCTTGACGTTACCTGACGTTTTCGCGAGTGTCCGGCGAAGCGAAGCCGCCGCATCGGGATCCTGAATCTGTGTCAGGACCGCGCGCGCCAGATGGGAAAGTTCTGGATCCGCCAGGAGAGACTCCAAAAGCCCGATAGATCGAGAGGAAGCAACAAGCTGAAGCTGCCGGCAGAGGAAGCGCTTCGTTTCCGTCCCCTTCACACGATAAATCGCACTCAAAAGACGATCTTCAAGAGCGTGGCGCTCTTGAGCATCTTCCACATTAGCCACACCTACCACGGCCTTCTCCACGGCTTCGAAAGCCTCGGAATGCCCTTGCTCAAGATCGCGTAGGGCTGATGCTAGAGGCCTTTCCGCAGCAAGCGCAATGCTTGGGATGGTAATGAATAGATAAAGGACTTGTTTCATGTCTATCTAACTCAAGCTCCACGGTTCGCGCATGGTGCGGTCGAGCCAACGCGAAGCCATGGGATCTTTAATCAATTCTTCTTTCTCAGGATTCCACTTGAGTTCGCGATCGAGCCAGTAGGCGATATTCCCCAAATGACAATGCGAGGCTGTGCGGTGCGCCACCTCGATATCGCGGAAGGGCCGTTCTCGCGTTTTCACACAATGAAGAAAATCGCCGATCAGTCCACCCGTCCCTTTATAGTTAGGAATATGAATGTTAGGCGGCATCGGCCGTTGCCGCGTCTCTTTGCGAAAGGGAAGTTCCCCTTCGGTGCCCTGAAACGAGAGGATGCCTCCCCAACCGCCACCGTGGTAGATGCGCAGACCGTTTTTAAAGTGATAGGTGAGAAGACCGTTCTCACTTTGGCTGGGAGGCGTGATCGTGATAGGGCCAGTGTGCTGTTGCCGGCATGCGAACAGCGCACCACCGAATCCGTGGCATCCCCAATCCGTCATGCCACCGCCCGAGTAGTCGCGATACGGCCGAAATCGGCCGCGGAGTAGGCTCGAATGAAACGGCCTGGCCGGTGCCGGGCCTAACCAACGATTCCAATCGACGCCCTCAGGGATCGGTTCAGAGGGAAGATCACACCGGCCAGAGGGACCACCCACATTGACCCAAACTTCTTTCACCTCCCCAATACGGCCGCCGTAAATCATCTTGTGAAACCAGTGGTAGTCTCCCCATACGCGTTGACTCCCACCGGAAAAGACGCGTCCGAAGCGTCGCGCCGTTTCGGTCATGACACGCCCTTGCTTGACGGTGAGAGTTTCCGGCTTTTCACAGAAAACGTCCTTACCCGCATGCATGGCCTCAATGGAAATAATGGCGTGCCAGTGATCCGGTGTGGCGATGAGCACGGCATCAATGTCATCCCTAGCAATAATTTCACGATGATCACGATAGTGCCGGCAATCGGTCGTATCATAACGATGATCCACCATTTGCTTGGCCTGCCGAGCATGGGCGTCCACCACATCGCAAACGGCACACACTTGTACTTGCTCAAAACGTAGAAAGCCATTGAGAACGCCACGTCCACGGCCGCCCATCCCAATACCTGCAAGCGTAATCCTATTATTAGCACCAAAGACTCGCGACGGAACGAACAGCGGCGCCGTGCCGGCGGCCAATGCTTTGGTGAGAAAACGGCGGCGTGAAGGATACTGGGCAGAGGACATGAGAAAGACTCGTTGGGTGAGTGGGAAATTAAGAAAACCCAAGCGATCGCGGCAATGCTATTCGCGCCAGCTCATTCCTCTTGCGAGATCCGACGGCGGATCACCTGCGGCGTGAGCGTGTAAGTCGTCACACGATCCCTCCGGGCGATATTCATCCCGACAAGCTCCCCTTCCAGATTCACTACGGGACCACCCATGCTGGTCGGCATAAGCGGCGTGTCATGCTGAAAAATATCTTCGAAACCGTGGCGTCTCTGAGAGACGCGACCGCTCATACGCAGATTGCGGTCCTCGCCTTCTGTTAGGGATTCATCGCCTAAGACGAGAAACTGGCGACGCGTCCTCTCATCGCGGATGTACTCAAGCAAGACCGTCGTCTCTGGAAGATAGCGGCGGATCTGGCTCCGAAGATGCCGGTTATCGATGATGGGCACTTGATTAACGGCGGTCAGATGATCGCCGGCTTGGAGACCCGCCTCTTCAGCCGGGCTATCGTCAAATACTTCCGCGATGACGCTGCCGTTCCGACGAGATCCGGTGCTATCGTGTTCCAGCAGGACCCCCAGAACACCGCGGGGCACGGGAATGGATCGCCGTTTTCCACTAACAATACCCACACGAGGCTCACCAGGCTCAGAGAGACTCACCACCCACTCTCCTTCGGACGGAAGCCGGGCGGCCCACTTGACTGACGCTCCTTCATAATTTTCCGAGTGAAACAATGCTAGATCATTTAACTCATCCGAAGCACGAAAACGGAGAGGATGGCGGGTCCTGTCGTGAAAGCGCCGTAGATAGAGATCGTTTTGATCTAACGTTTCGCTCGCTTTGGTTAGAATCATGCCATGTGGCAGGCAAGTAGCCAGGGCGAGACGCTTGCCACGGCGATCGATGACTTCCGCCCCCCAATGCTCCAAGGCTTGGTGCGCAGGAAGGAAGGCTTTCAGAGTGGAAGCACCATTCAGCCTTTCGGACGACACAAGCTTTGGCCCCGGCCACCAAGTACAGCTAGAGAGCGCTGATAAATGAGCGCTGATTAAAATGATCGAAACGAATCGTGTGCACCAAGACATCACGACGATGGGGCAGGAAGACTTAACGATTTCCTAACATGTTTCTGACCCCGCCGGATGGCGATGAGCAAGGGTCGATCGCGACGAAACATGCGTAGTGATTTCTTGAGATCTTGGTGAGAAAGAACCGGAAGATCTTGAATGTGGGTGATGAGATCACCTCGTTTGATCGCCGCCCGCGCCGCTGGGCTCTTGGGGAGGACCTCGGTGACGATGAGACCGCCTCGATGCTTGCGTAGTTTCACTCCAAGAAGCATCGGCGATGAGGCCTCACGCGCATCCGCCAGCCTGTCCCAGAAATGGGAAAACGACCGCAACGGAACGTGAAAGTTCTGGTCCGGCGCTCGCGAGATCCGGCTATGAATGCCAATGAGCCGCCCTTGGAGATCAAAGAGAGGACCGCCGGAGTCGCCGCCGATGAGTTTACAATCGGTCCGAAGTGTGTGGCGGTTCCGCGCGATGACCCGTCCTATCCGCGCCACCGTACCGCGTTCCTCGTCCAGGCCACCCGGATGCCCCAAAGCGAGGCACCAGGCGCCAAGTCCTGACTCCTCACCGATTGCTTGAGTAAAGGGATAGACCCTGCCGGATTCCAACCGAATCACTCCCGCGTCAGCAATTCTGATAGAGCCCAGCGTATGCGCCTTGACCACGGTGCCGTCGTGCAACACCGCCTTGAGCTTGGTACCGGGCTTACCGCTGACATGGCCCGCGGTGAGCGCGAGCCCGTCTGGCGAGATGATCACGCCGCTGCCAGCGCCCTCTCCCATGAGCGCAATAGTGACTTTCTTGGCTTGAGGAAGCACCTTCTTCACCCGCGCCTGGATCGCTTCCAAATCGGCCAGCGAAGCGGGTGTCTGCGAAGTCGACTGGCCGAAGCTCGCACCCAAGCCCATCAGCGCGGCGATGCCGCAACGGGCAGCAAAGGGAATGTGTGTGGCGGCTAACAATCTCACGGCAATCTTCAGCAATTCTGCTGACTATTGCCAAGCTCGCCCGGGAACGCAATGCAGCAGTCGCGTTCCAATGGAGGCCACCGTTCGTCTTATTCAG
This sequence comes from Verrucomicrobiales bacterium, assembly GCA_965224685.1. Lineage (GTDB taxonomy): Bacteria > Verrucomicrobiota > Verrucomicrobiia > Verrucomicrobiales > DEV007 > CBDDAB01. Next base: position 378,967 of record CBDDAB010000017.1, read on the forward strand.
CAGAGCCTGAGACGCGGTAGAATAAACGTTTTTCTCCACCGGGAGCCACAAGATTGGCGTGACTACCGGAAACTTGGACGTCATCCATGCCCACATTCTCCCAATCGGTGAGGTTGGTGCTTTTCTGAAGCTGCCCCACCGGATCGAGACCTTCTAACAAGGGCCACGTGATGGAGATCATGCCGTTGGCCATGGCGGAAAGCTGGAGCTGAGCTGACGCCGCACTCGCGATGTGGTCGCCAACGGATTGGATAGCGCGCAACGCGCTGATGGGAACCGAGCCGTTCGGATTGTAAGCGTTGCCCGTGGCGTCCGCCATGACTGAGAGACTGACAGTCGCACTGTTAGAACCCGGCGTGACCCAAGGAATGGAGCTGCCCGGGAGCTGGGACTCTGAACGAAACTCTCCGTAGGGAATGGCACCGTTAGGCAGCGCGTTCACGTCCTCCTCGGTCAATGTAGGGAACCAGCGAATGAGAAGCGGGTCGCCGCCATCAAAATCCTCAAGACCTTGAGACGAATCTTTCAAACGGGTACGCAGAGAATAGAAGAACGATCCCCGGTTCAAGACGCCATTGGCATCCGTGGCGGTAAAATAACCTAACACCACATCGTCAGATCCTGCGGGGATTAAGCTGTCACCGCTAGGCGCATCGAAAGCCTTGTCTTTCGTGCTTGCGATAAGCATGATAAGCGATCCGTTAGGGATACCACGGACGCCATCGGTATCCGCTAACCAATCACCTGCGAGATTAAAGGTGATGGCTTGCGTGGCATTCAGTGAGAGAAAGAAGCTCGACGCGACGGCGAGTGTTAGGAGGTGCTTCATGGTTCAATTGTAAGGGTGCAGATGAGTCATGCGGGGATCAGGTTCTCCGCGTTCTTCGGAGAAAGAGGAGACCTGAGCTTAGAAGGAGAAGAAGAGCTGAAGACGGCTCGGGGACCACAGGGCCTGGATCCCCTCCCCCAGTGGTGTTTAAGGCGCGAAGAAGCTGAGCCGAGGCTTCGTCGTCCGGTAAGGGACCACCAAGGTCCTCCGTAGTGAGTTTCAATGTCGTCGTCCCAGCGTCACCTGGCATGATCCACGCCGTGTCCTGAGAATCCGCATTGTAGCTTCCGTAGGAGGTATCACCGGGCTCTAAGTTGGGGTCATCGAGAAAATCCTGCCTGATCAAGTCAGGGTACCAGAAAACGGAGAGGGCATCACCCTCGGCAAGGCCTAAGGGATTAACGCTCAAATCTAGCGAACCCACATTAACCGTTTGATCACGAAAAGTCTCAAAGACGATGCCCTTCGTTTCGCTAGGTGGCGTCCCAAAGCTACTAGTTTCATAGGTTCCCAGCACATGGTCATCACTGCCGGGTGCAAAGTCAGTCGTAGTCGGCGCAGAGACGCCGTCTCCTAGCAAATCGACAACGAGGACCACGAGTCGTCCATCTGCTAGTTCAGTGCCGCTGCTATCTGTTAGCCGGCCTAAGCTTCCGGTAACACTGTAACCCGCCTGAGCATGAAGCATCAGACAAAGAAGAAACGCGGAGGTGAGCCCCGGGAGGAATCGATAGGATGTGATTGAATGGTTGCAGGCCATGGCCGTGGGAGTGGAGGATGGAGTGGAGAAGTGAAAATGTGCGCCTGTTAGTTAGTTTGTTGGATCATGGTGAGTCCAGTAGATGATCTCTTCACTTGCATTGCCCTCGCCTGATTTGCGCAGGACAACACCGGTACCAACGGTGAAGATTTCGTCATCTCCGGAGTCCTGATCGAAGTCGGGTCCGATCTTACGCCAAGCACCGTTCCAATAGAAGTAGGACTTGGAAGCAGACTTATTGATCGCGATCTCTTCATCATCATAAACCAAGAGAACGTCGGTAGGGTTGAGCGGAAACGTCGAAGGCGCGAATGCACCACTCTCAACTAGATTGCTATCCCTGAGTTTCATGGGGACGGGCCGGTCAAGAGCGAGATGATTGTCTTGCTTGGCATCAGTTCCCCCCGCCGGCACGCGGATGGCCACCTTCTGACTATTAAGCGCGACGACCCCGACGAACACAGGTGTGGTATCCGAATCCGGATTCCGCACGGTGATATAGCTGTGCGGGCGGATGACGTAACCCCCATCCGTTCCGTCAAAGTTACCAATGCGGTTCCAGCCGTTGAAGTAGAAGAAGGTATCGGCAGGAGCGAAGTTGGTTCCAACCGCCTCCGTTTCTTGCACCAGCACTTCCGTGTTGGGATTAAGCGGCGTGTCAGACGTGATGATCCCTTTGCCTTCAGGAAAAGCCGTATCCAGGGTCCAGTGAGGAAGAAGCTTGATGCGGTCGCCGTCTACGACTCCCGCCAGTTCTCCATTGCCTAGATCCAGAGTGAGAGTGTCCGCGCCGTTCGCAGTGACGTCGAAGTGCCTCCCTTCGTTAGCTCCCGAAAGGAAGGTGACGTAGTAGTGGTCCGATTGAGTTTCCGAGTTTTTGAATTGATCCACTTCCCAGCCGGGACTGCCTTTCACATCGAGCACGTTTCCCGTAGCGCCTGAGATGGGGCCGATATGAACGGATTGCCTTTCCAGGGGAATGGACACGCGCGTATCGGAATTCGCTGGGCAATCCTTGCGGATAAACCCGATGGGAGGCGTCGAACTGGTGGTCTGGTCTTGACCGAGCAATGGCCCAGTCAGTGCCGCGACGAGCAGAGTATGAAAGAAGGCGCGTTTCATGGCTATTCTTATACTGCGAATAATTATGAGGTTTTTCAAACAAAACCTCGCCACTTATGGATCGTATGCGCCTTCAAAGGCGAAATGGTTCCTAAAACTCGCGAAATTCTACTGATACCAAGGGGTCAGTCTTTCGAGGTGAGAGGATTTCAACCACCCTTGAGAAGCATTGCTGGTGACGTGGGCCCAATCACCCTTGATTGGGCCGATTTCAACAGGCTCCCCGGCCCGCAAGGTTCCTACCTCCGGCGTGCCATCAGCGTGGGAAGCACGAATTAAAGCGTCGTCAACGATAATCCAGGCCTCGGCGCGGCCGGGAAGGAAGCTTCGCGCGGTCAACGCGCCCGCAGCCATCAGCAACGCCAACCCCAGGACGATGCCCCCCGTCATGCGAAAGGCGGGGCGTTGCCAACCAAGGGGTAGTATCAAAAGCGCCATCCAACCCAAGGCGGCCCCAGCTAAAATCAATCGGGGATACCAAAGAGCGGCGGTGACTTGGTGTTGACACTCTCTCTCACGGCTGGCTGAGAGCCCGGCGGATTCTGCCGACTCTTCAAAGGCGGCCGCACTCTCTCTGGAAGACGGCTCTAACAGTCTCGCCTGATGAAAGCGGAGAGCAGCTTGCGCATGCTCACCGACAAAAAAATGAGCCACTCCGAGATTGTGATAGAATCCCGGCGCGTGCCAGCCTTCGTCCTTAAGTTGCGACAAAAGCGTGAGAGCCTTGCCCGCTTCCTCAGCCTGGAGAGCAGCAACGGCTTCTTCGTAACGCTTGTTAGGATTTTCTGACGCCCACGCCACCGTCATGGCCAAGAAGGCGCTCAGCATTCCCGTTAGGCAAGACACTTTCGTCATGCGCTAGTGCTTTCCTCCAATGATTGGAGAGCTTTGGTCCAAGCGGTTTTGTTTTGAGCCACTTGGATTGAGGCAGCCGTATTGCTCGACCAACGCAAGGCGTCGGCGAAGGCGAGGAAGTCTAACAATGGCTGCTTCGACTCAGAATCTTCAGCGAGTTTCCTCACAAATTCTCTGGCCAACGTTTCCTCACCCACGGCTTCGTTGCCGTTCGGAAACGCCTCTTGGATCCTTGCATGATTACCCAGCCAAAGCATGATCTGCTTCCGAATCTCAGCGGGCTCCGTGGCGAGTTCGAGACGATTCCAGGCGCTATCTCGCTCACGGCGCCACTGTTTGAGGCGTTGATGCGGCTTGGGACGACGCTCACCGGAGCGGGCACGCCAGAATAGCAAGGCCAAGGCACTGGCGGCGGCGAATCCATTGGCCGCCAGAAACCCGCTAGATCCTATCAATGGGGTCAGCCTTCCTTGAAAGAAGGATGTTGGAGAGGATGCCGTGAGAGGAGTGATCGCTGAAGTGTTCGCAGGGTTTTCCTCAACACCGGCACTCTCCGGCGCCGACGCGAGCGCCTTCGCGACGCCGGTAACGGAAATACTAAGATCATCTCCTGTTAAATTCACATACCTCTTGGTCTGCGGATCAAAGTAACAGAATTGAATCTGCGGCACGGAATTGGTCGGGCCCTTGGCGATGAACGTTTGTTCAAAAGTCTTCTCGCCACTGAGACCGAGTTCTTCAGCGGTAAACTCGATCTTTGGAGGGTAGCCTTTCCAATCATCCCCTTCTTCAACGGCGACGCGATTAATCCTCTCAAAATTCCCATGCCCTGTCACTTTAGCAGAAAGCGTCAGCGCCTCATCAACCTCAAGCGCGTTTTTATCCGCAGACACCTTTAGCGAGAATCTACCGATGGCGCCGTCAAAGTGATCTGGCCGACCTTCCTCGGGGAGTGGCAGCACCTTCAAGGTCAAGGGCTCGGACTTGCGCCTCAGTTCGTGCTTTCTCTGGCCGAAGACATCGTCAAAGAACGGATCGTCGAATCCCAGTATGGAATCAAATGGGCTCCGACGACGGACACGATGTTGGCGGGGCAATTGCACCACGGCAATCACCTCGACAGGGTCCATGGTGACTTCTCCGGGTTTGACCGTTGTTAGGGTCGTTCGGTAGGTAAGCACATTGTAGGTGTTTTCTCCGAGGCGTTCTTGATTGAAGGCGTAGTAGCGCCCGCCCCGACGCGACCGCTTGATTTGAAAATCCGGTCCGACGGTCGGTTGAAACACTCCGTCTTCGCCCTTGAGACTCAGCTCACGCGAGAAGTTGATGACGGGAACCCTCGCATCCACATAAAGCTTGATCTTCACCTCCACGGTTTCGCCTACATAGAGTTCTTCCCGTTCCGGCTCGATTCGCATGAAAACCGTCGCGTCGTCGTTAATGTCAGGAAACTGCTGCTGTTGGGTCTGCGGCTGAGGACGTTGAGGCTGCGGAACGGGAACGCCAGGGCCGAGCTTAGGTTGCAGCGGTTGACGCCCACTTGATTTCTGAACGTCGAGAGTGACCGGTTTGGTCTTCAACGTCTTGTTGCCAATCTTGATCTCGAGTTCGGGGATCACCAATTCACCTTCCTCATGCGCCACCGCATGGAAGGACTTGGAGTTGACGGTAGTCGATTGACCATTGGAATAAATGGACTGGAAAGAAGTGCCGGCGCCTCTCAAATCCAATCCTGGGATATCCATGTCCATGCGCATTCTCCCACTACCTCCGACAATCTCCACCTGGATCAGAAAGGGTTTTCCCACGGTGGGGGTCTGCGTCGATACCTTTAACGAAGCTTCCTGCGCGGTGCCTAGGCTCAACCCTAGCAGCAGCAGACAACTAATCCTGGCTGTGACTTGAAAAGCTCGGACACTCATAGGCGCTTCCTTTATCAATGCGGATTTCACTAACAATCAAGGCCTGGAAATCACTCTCACTTACTGGCGCTTAGGAATGCGAAATTTTTCCGGCAGGCCGTTGCGAACACCGTCGTAAACAACTAAGACTTCGTAGTGGTTCTTGGCTTCCCTCAGGAGACACATTCCTTCCGCCCTCGCCCCGTCCGGAGTGGGTAATTCGCCCAAGAGCCGCAACTTGCTCTTCCGCTTACCGCGATCGGGAATGCCATCGTCGCCATCCCAATAATAGATGTAGAAAGCCCCTTTAGCGCTGCCCGATGGTCCAGCGATAATGAGGAATCCCTTATCAACCTTCACCAGTTCCCGAATGCCGTAGCCCTTGAGGTCGAGGTACATCATTTCGTATTTCTCCGGTGCATTAAACGGCACCACCATGATTGGGACGTAATTGTCGCGCAGAATGGGCCCGCGAAAACCCAGATACAATTTGTCGCCCTCCTTGCCTTTCACCGCGAAGCCTTCGATATCCACGCCGTTCTCCTTGCTCGGGATCTGCTGAAATCGGCTTAGAACCGGGTCGGTCCCGATCAAATGGTACAAACTAATGCTACGACCTTTCTTAATGGGCTTCCGAGTAGCCGGATCCATCTCCACTCGGAAGATATGGTTTCGAGTAGGCTCGAGAATGACCTCCTCAAGCGAGCGCAAATTGGCTTCCTTGGGCGCATCCGGCTCCAGGAGCTGTCGTTTGAGCGAATGCGAACCGCCGACGTAATAAGTATACGTGTCCTTGAAACGTGCGATCCCCTCGATATCGAGTTCGGTCTTGCTCTGCAACATCGTCATATCCAGATCCGGCCTCACCACATAAACACCGGGTCGATCGGGAACAGGTTCAATCACCTGGACTTTGGTTCCCTCATCGGAGCCCACGAGAAAAGATTGCCCCATGACGGCCACCGCACTGAGGTCATCCGGCTTCTCCAACGGGCCTTCAATGGTAAGCTTGCCCATGGACTCGATCTGTCCAGAGGCCGCGTGAAGTAGACCGAAAACCACGATGGTAAGACAGGACGCTAATCGATTGACGAAAAGGCTCTCCATCTTCAAAAGATGGCGCTCGAGGCAGAACATTGACAACGGAATTACGGCACATTGTTGTCCGAATTACAGGAAAAAACATAACGCACAGACATAATTAAGCAGTCTAAATATAATTACCATAAAAAAACATTGCGCTAAACGTTTCACACGTTAGATTTCGTTATGCTCCGTTTCCTCCCTGCCGCTTGTCTCAGCGCTATCCTCTGGGCCGTGTTTCTACACAGCGCCTACATGGTGTCGGTAACGGTTGACCGTTTCTTCGGCACCATAGGAGGAATCCTGTCCGTTTCTTTTTTCTAGCGGCTCGAATCTTCACAAGGAAGATTGAACGGAGCCCGCCAGACTCCCGATTCAGCGGAAGAATTCTCTGACACTACACCTAGTTTTTTCTCGAAATCGAGACGCATCTTTCTTTAAAGATTCGACGTTGCCAAGGTATGCACCGGAGCTAGTATGCGGCATTATGGCAGACATTGACGATAACGTGCAGGTGAAACCCGTCATCACGGAAGCCACCTGGGGATTCCTGTTTCTGAGACTTTGGATTGGCTTTCGCATGTTCTTCGCGGGAGCACAGAAATTCTACGCGCCCGTTCTGGATGAAGAGGGAAATCCCGTTCCTGATGAGTGGTCATTTGAATGGGCCAACTACCTTCGGACGGCAAAGGACAATGTCCACGCTGTGATCGATAAGCACGCCTTCTTCCCCCTCAACCCACAAAAGTTTTCCGAAACCTTCTTTGGTAGTAAGCCCAATCCCGATAGCTGGCTGGCCAAGATCGACCCCGGTCTCTGGTTCGCATTCGCCCTGCCCTGGCTGCTCCTCGTGTTCGGTTTCTTTCTCATCATTGGCCTTCTGCCCCGCACCAGCCTCTTCGTGGCGGGTCTCACCTTCATGCTTCTCTCCATCGGGATGATGGCGTTACCCGACGACGATGGCCTAGCTTACTTGGGCATTCACGTGGGTCTCGTCGCGGTGGCCATGTGCCTCGTGCGCCATTCTCGATTCAATCTGTCTCGGTATTAGAAACCTTGATAGGGCGCATCCTCAAGTGAACCCAGGGGTTTGACGCCTCAACACTCCACTGATCAAGTTTCGTTATGACGGAAAAACCATCCCAATCGTCGGCGATCACCAGTCGCCGGAGTTTCGTTAAAACAAGTGCCGTCGCTGGGGCGCTCATCACTTCCAAGACCAAGGCCTTCGCCCAACAGGGGCCGGCCTCCAAGCAGTTGAATGTGGCCCTGATAGGCTGCGGTGCTCAGGGCGTCAAACAGGTTGAATCGATCATAGGCTACATCGACGGCATCAACTTCGTGGCCGTGTGTGATATCTGGGAGAACTATTCCCTTAAGAACATGTGGCGACGTTTGAAACGTCAGGGCTTTGATCTCAGGCAGTATACGGATTACAAGGAAATGCTGGATAAGGAGACGGAGCTCGATGCGGTCTTTATCGCCTCTCCGGATTACATGCATCACATTCATACCAGAGCGTGTCTTGAGCGCGGGCTGCCAGTCTACTGCGAGAAGATGATGTCGAACACCATCGAGGGTGCTCGGGATATGGTCAAAGCTCAAAGAGAATTCGCCAATAATGAGTCGCGTGGCATCTTGCAGATTGGTCATCAACGCCGGAGTAACCCTCGCTATTTGGCCTTACGCAATAAACTCATTCACGGTGCGGAAGCCTTTGGTAGAATCACTCACGCCTCAGCTCAGTGGAACCGTGGGACCAGCACGGGAAAACTCTCTCTGGGAAAGGAGAGAATCTGGGTGCCGGAAGAAATTCTCATCGCCAACGGCTACGGAGAAGCCGGAATGCCTCATCAGAAAATGATGGATTTGTTTCGCAATTGGCGCCTATTCAGCAAATACGGCGGTGGCGTGATTTCAGACCTTGGCGCTCACCAAATTGATGTCTTCAATTGGGTTTTCGATAGCACGCCTAAATCCGTCGTGGCCAGTGGCGGGGTAGACTACTACGAGGATTCCGAACTCGCCGATAATGTGATGTGCGTCTACGACTACGACACCCCAAAGGGAACTTCCCGCGCCTATTACCAAGTGTTAACGACAACGAGTTCGTTAGGATTCTTTGAACGTTTTCTTGGTGATCAAGGCTCGGTTGAGATTTCTGAACTTCCCAAGACCAACCAGGCGTATCGTGAGGCCAATGCAGAGAAGGACTGGGACGCCCTAGTCGCGGAGGGGCTGATGACGCGCGACCTCGATGAGATCAAATACAAGCCTTGGCAAGTACCCAAACGCTGGGGCTCACCGGCCAAGTCGTGGATGAAGTCAACCAAGCCGGGTGAAGCCGATTCACGCGCTTCGAAGGAACTCGAGGCTTGGGAGTTGTCCACTGTGTTAGATGAAAAGCCGCACACGCCGCATTTGAGAAACTTTATCGATGTTGTTAGGGGTGATCAAAAGGAACTCAACTGTACCGTTCAAGAAGCCTACAAGACCTGTGTCACGGTGTTGAAGATTTACGAAGCGATGGAAACAGGCTCTAAAGTCGAATTCAGTCCGAGCGACTTCGAAGTTGCGTAAGTTTTCAGAGTGAATAAAGAGACCAACACCAGACGTCCAAGCAACAATCATTAAGCCCAACCATTCTCTATGAAACTAAAGTTGATCATTACCACGATGGCTATCGCCGGAACTAGCGCGATCGCGGAAGACAAGGTCCCTTTAACCACAGATCTTCCTGACGCTATGTTTGAAGGCACCAAGGCACCTATCAAACTGAAAAATCTCGAACCGGTGGAGCAGAAGCAGAAGCCACTTATGGTGGAACCGGGTCTCAAGAACCTCGCCTTGGACAAGCCGGTCACAGGTAGCGATGACCTCCCGGTCATCGGCGATCTCGAGTACATCACGGATGGTGACAAAGACGCTGCCGATGGCAGCTATGTTGAGTTAGGGCCGCAGAAACAGCATGTACAAATCGATCTGGAAGAAGAGAAAGAAGTGCACGCCGTCTGGCTCTGGCATTACCACAAACAGGCCCGTGCTTACCTCGATGTCGTCGTGCAGCTTTCCAACGACAAAGACTTCGTCAAAGACGTGGTAACGATCTACAACGCGGACGATGACAACACGCTTGGCCTCGGAGCTGGCAAGGATAAAAACTACGTCGAGACCAACCTCGGTCGTGTCATGGATGCAAAGAAGACCAAGGCACGCTACGTCCGACTCTACAGCCGCGGTAATAATGCCAACGACATGAACCACTACATCGAAGTCGAAGTTTGGGGTAAGTAATCGCCCCTATCTATCTCAAACCACAAGATTTACATCATGAAAAGCCGTTCGGTAGATACTGAACGGCTTTTCTTATGCCGTTATCGCAACCACAGACCAGACCTCATGAAGACTTCATCGACCTTGAACCGCCGGCAATTCGTCCGGAATAGCGGCGTGGCTGCAAGTGCTATCGCCTTTCCCAATATTCTGATCAGTCAGGATGGCGTCTCACCTAACAATCGCCTTAACGTAGCCGCCGTCGGTTGCGGCGGCAAAGGGGCCAGTGATCTCATAGCGGCTAGTGAGGGAAATAATGTGGTCGCTCTCTGTGATGTGGACGAGCGCCGTGCAGCCGGATCCTTCAAGAAATTTCCAGAAGCCAAACGCTTCACGGACTTCCGGGAAATGTTTGATAAGGCGGGAAAAGAGATTGATGCCGTGACCATTTCCACGCCCGATCACATGCATTTCCCCATCGCCATGCTGGCCATGAGCATGGGTAAACACGTTTGTGTGCAAAAGCCATTGACCAATACCATTTGGGAAGCGCGTCAATTGCTGAAAGCAGCGCGCAAATATAAAGTCATCACGCAAATGGGTATTCAAGGCCACACCGGCGAGGGCATTCGTTTGTTAAAAGAATGGTTGGATGCGGATGCCATCGGAGAAGTACGTGAAATCATTTATTGGACGAACCGCCCCATATGGGATCAGGGCCCGGAGTTTGAATTCCCGCCCCAAGAAGTACCGGAAACGCTTGATTGGACCGCCTGGCAAGGTTCGGTTCCCGAACGCCCTTACAATAAAAACATTTGTCCGCGTGCGTGGCGGGCCTGGTGGGATTATGGTTGTGGCGCGCTTGGTGATATCGGATGCCATGCCATGGATGCCGGCTTCTGGGCGCTCAATTTGGGAGCGCCGGAATGGGCTGAGGCGTCTAGCACACCTTTCAATGAACTCACCGCCCCCAAGACTTCTCATATCACTTATTGGTTTCCCGCTCGAGGCAATCGGCCGGGCGTGAAAGTCACTTGGATGGACGGCGAGATGAAACCACCCAAACCACCCGGGCTCGAAGACAATCGTGAACTCGGCAAGCAATGGGGCCAAATCTTTGTAGGCGATAAAGGCACGATCTTTGTTTCCGATGCCTATTGCTCCAGTCTACGTATCATTCCGGAAGACAAGATGCGGACGTTTATTCGAGATGTGAATCCTCCCAAGGTCCTCAAGCGCAGCCCCACTCCCGGCCAGCCTCAGAAAGAGTGGATTCACTGTATTAAGAATGGCGGGGTTCCCGGAGCGAATTTCGAATACGCCGCGCCGCTAACAGAGATGGTGTTAGTGGGCAACTTGGCCTTGCGTTCGCAGAGGAGGATTGAGTGGGATACTCAAAATCTGCGGGTGACCAACCACGAAGCGTCCAATCAATACGTCAAACGGGAATACCGGCAAGGATGGGAACCTAAGGATATCGTGTTATAAGCATGACCCATGCTTAAGTTCCTGCCTATCTGCGGCTTTTTCGCGATCCTTGCTATTGCGGCTGTCGCGCGGTTCCACATGCTCGATTTGAGCGTTGAGGATACCGAACCTGAAAAACGGTTACAGTATCGTCCCTTTCACGGCGACGAAGGCGTGCAGGCCTGGCGGCTCATTGATTTATTAGACCGGAAAGAATTCGTTTATGATCCCACAGACTATCATGGTCCATTTCTCCTTTATACCACCCTACCCCTGGCCTGGCTGCGCGGCGAGTTCAGGGGGCTGCAGCTGACAGAGTGGACCATGCGGGCCATTCCCGCGTTTTATGGATTGGGATTGATCCTCCTGCTTCTGGCGTGGTGGCGCGAAATAGGAACGTGCGCCCTTCTTGCCGCCTCCTCCATACTCGCCCTGAGCCCCATCATGGTTTATTTCAGCCGCTACTATATCATGGAGCTCCCCATGGTCTTTCTCATCACGGTGGCCATGATCGCAGCGTGGCGGTATTATTTAAAACCAGGGTATGGGTGGGCCATCTTATTCGGAGTGGCCGGAGGACTCACACATGCCACCAAAGAGACCGGTGCCATTTCTTTTCTCACCATGATCGTGGCAGGGCTAGCCATCGTCTTTCTCAGTGGCACTCGCCCGGATACCAAAGGCCGTTTTTGGAAACACTTCTCGGCTTCGCTCGTGCTAGGGCTCTTGGCCTCTATGATTTGTATGAGTGTCTTTTTCAAATATCCCGGTGCTATTTGGGATAGCGTTCGCACCTATTTTCTCTATTCCGATCACGCAGGGAGCAGCGGCCATGAGAAGCCATGGGATTACTATCTAAAAATGCTCGCCTACAATCGCAAACCTGAAGGTGGGCCCATTTGGACGGAAGTTCTCGCTCTATTCTTTGCCGTGATCGGCGTGGTAGTTGCCTTCACGCGCCTCAATGATAAACTCGGCAACCCACTATTCTGGCGATGGATTGCCGGTTATACTATTCTCACGGCGACCATCTACTGCCTGATCCCGCACAAGAACCCATGGAGCATGCTGTGTTGGGTTTACAGCCTGATGCTCTTGGCCGGTCTTGGCTTTGCCGCGCTCTGGACCTTGCGGACGCCTTTCAAGATGGCGCAAATCGTGTCGATGGGGCTTTTGATAGCTGGTTTGGTGAACTACGGAAAACAATGGGAACAAACCAATGTGACCTATCGCGCAGATGCCCGCAATCCGTTCGTTTATTCACACACAACTTCCAATACACTGGATTTTATCGATCGAGCGTATGCCTACGCCGAACTGCATCCGGAGAGGAGGAAGATGAAAGTGGCGATTTATTCAAGCGAAATTCCCTGGCCCGTGCCGTGGTATCTCCGTGAGTTTTTGAACCTACGCATTCGCCGTCAACTCTCGGATCCTCAGGAGATTCTTCAAAAACAAGACGTGATCATCGTCCATCCCGATTTTGACGAAGCGCTGATGCCTCAAATAGCGGAAACCCACAACAGTGGAAATATGTTTGGCATCCAACCTGGAAAGATCATCTATTACTACACGCGTAAGGAACTTAACGACGCCTATATCAAGTCGCGTGAATAAGTTCCGCTTTGAGCATCGCGCCATGGCAACGTCATGGCATTTCACCATCGTTGATGAAAACGAAGATCACGCCAAGTGGGCCGCCCATGAGCTGAATACCATCATTGATGGAATGGAGGCAATGCTAAGTCGCTTCGATCCCACTTCGTCTATTTCCCGTCTCAAGAACCTCCAACACGGTCAGCGGCTGCGATTACCCTCAGCCGTGTATGAGTGCCTACTACTGGCCAAAGCTGTTCATCAAGAAACGGCCCAGGCTTTTGATATCTCCATCGGCTCCGGTGCGGATTCCCATATGAATGCTTTTGAACTGATTGCGGAGACCGAGGAAATCGAATCGCGAACGGATCAGGGCCTCCATTTGGATCTGGGAGGCATTGGAAAAGGCTTCGCTCTCGATGAAATGGCCGCCTTTCTAACGGAACACGAAATGAACCACGCCTTGCTCAATGCAGGTGGGAGCACGATTTATGCATTGGGAGACGAAAGTCCTGGAGACGGCGAAGGTTGGCCCGTTGATTTGCGTCCTGATGAGGTCATTGCCCTCAGACAACAAGCAATCTCTGCCTCGGGATTTGAAGTGAAAGGTTATCATGTCATCGATCCTTCCACGAAACGGCCCGTGAAGACCGAACGCCAACGATCTTGGGTGATTGCGGATTCCGCAGCCCTAGCAGATGCGCTCTCGACCGCGGCACTCGTGATGACGGAGGAAGCGATTGACGCTTTTTCTCAAAGGCACCCTGATATTGCTATCATGCTCTTATGACGCACGAAACGCTTCAAATGCTTCGATCGCTTCATACTCTGCCATGCCCAACGCATCGTAATGCTCCGCATTCTCTTGGTCCCGTTCGCCAGGGAGAATTTCATCCGCGTAGTTGTATAAACTTAATGCGGCAATCTTTTCTTTGAGCTGACTGGGACTCATGGGAACGGCCATATGGATCTCATGCGCTTCCAACGGTTTCTCTTGAGCACGATAGATCCATATCCGGCATTGTTGACGCCATTTGCGTTTGGCCGCCGCAAGAATGACCTTGAGAAAAAGCCGGTAACACATGCCCGCGACCGAGCTAGGATCAGAAGCGGAGCCAGTCATATAAATCTGATGCGGCTTATGCTTGGTAAGGAATTGACGTAGCGTTTCCTCATCTTCCTCACCGAGTGCAAAGCGCCTGTAACGGCCTTTTTCATAAAAAGGAAGATCGAGAAAATGAATGCGTGAAGGCGAAACGCCACACGATTTCAGCGCCTGACGGGCCTCACCACGGCGAATCATTCCCTTAAGTCCCCGAATTGATGCAGTATCCGAACCGAAGGGACCTTTGTTTGCAATGTCCTGCAAGAGTTCCGTCGCGAACTGGTTCGGGCCTTTCCAACTGGCGCCGGTTTTCGTTTGAGCGACATCTTGCAGCACATCCGCGAAATGTTCCGCGCCTCGATCGCTAACATTCAAGCTCCCAGAAGTTAGAAACGCGATATCCACACGATGGCCCTGGTTTACCAAGCGATTAATCGTACCGCCCATGGAACGCAATTCATCGATAGGTTCGGGAGCAAGAATCAACACCCGCTTGGGATAAGGGGTCGCCCGTTCCGGACGATAGGTGTCCGCTTCATTCGGCTTGCCCCCCGGCCATCCGGTGATCGTGTGTTGAATGTCATTAAACACACGAATATTCAATTGATAGGCCGGCCCATGCTCAGTGAGCAGATCGCCCATACCATGCTCGTTGTAGTCTTCATCCAATAACTTGAGGACGGGCTTCTGGAGTTTCTGTGAAAGCCAAGTCACGGCTTGGCGAGTGATTTGATCATTCCAATCGACAGTCCCCACAAGCCATGGACGTTTCAACCGCGTGAGACTGCGTGCTGCACCTTCATCAAGAATAAATTGCGCATTGGGATGCGACTGGAGAAAACTGGCCGAGACCGCGTCAGTCATCAGACCCTCCACGGCTTCCGCCACAATATTGGCTTTGTTTTCCCCCCAAGCTAACAGAACAATACGCCGCGCCTTGAGAATGGTGCCAACCCCCATGGTGAGGGCAAATCGTGGCACGTTCTCGATCCCCAAGAAATCCCGAGCAGCATCTTCACGAGTGATCTTGTCCAAAGTGATCATCCGCGTGGGCGAATCTTGAGTTGAACCAGGTTCATTAAAACCGATATGACCGGTTCGTCCAATTCCAAGGATCTGTAAGTCAATACCTCCGGCATCCGCGATTCTGTTTTCATAATCCTGGCAAGCGGCATAAACTTCATCTCTCGCTACCGTGCCGGGTGGGATATTGATCTGTTTATCCGGAAGATCGATATGGTCGAACAACTGCTCCCGCATGAAACGGTAGTAGCTCTCGTGGTGTTGCCGTTCCAGACCGTAGTATTCATCCAGATTGAAGGTAATCACATTGCGAAAACTTAGGCCTTCTTCACGATGCATGCGGATGAGTTCACGATAGAAAGGGACCGGCGTCGACCCGGTAGCCAGGCCAAGAACAGCGGGCCGGCCCTCTGCTTGTTTTTGACGAATCAGTGAGGCCACTTCCACAGCCAGGACGCGGCAGGCCTCCGAAGACGACGGATAATAAACTGTCGGGATTTTCTCAAATTGTTCAGCTTCAGATTTCATATCAGACAAATTAAGAGATCAGCGAAAAAACGGGGTCACCTAGCACATCCATCTTGGGTTGGATGCCCAGCCCCGGATTCTGCGGTGCCTTCATTCTGCCGTTCACGCGTTGTGGAGCGCCATCCGCAATGGATACGGTGACATAACTATTGAAGTCGGTAGAGGTGAATAACAACTCCGTCGGCGTACTGTGAGCCAAATGCGAAATCGCCGCGGTGATCATATCACCACCCCATGTATCTTCGACCGTCATGGCGATCCCCATGGCCACGCAGAGATCGCGTACTTCCCGCGCTTTGGTGAGACCGCCCAACTTGGAAATCTTGATGTTGATCACATCCATAGCTTGATCATTCACCGCCCGGATCAATTCAGGTATATTGTAGATACTTTCATCCAAGACAAAGGGATGATCCGTTTTCCGCCGGATACTGAGACACTCTTCATAGGTCTCACACGGTTGCTCAATAAAGACGTCCAAATCCTTCACACCTCTCACCACTCGCATAGCGTCTTTCATGAGCCATCCCGTATTGGCATCCGCTACCAACACATCGCCGGTTTGCATCAACTCAGAAACGGCGCGAATGCGATCGATATCCGTTTCCGGATCACCACCCACTTTGAGTTGAAAGCGTCGATACCCTTCAGCGCGATAACCGGCTACTTTCGCCGCCATGGCTTCCGGCGCTTCTTGAGAAATGGCCCGATAAAGCACATGATCGTCTCCAAACCGGCCGCCTAACAAATTACAAATCGGTTGAGAGGAAGCCTTTCCTAACAGGTCCCAACAAGCCATGTCGATCGCCGACTTTGCATAGGGGTGCCCCTTAAGCGCGCGGTCCATGGCTTGATAGACGACCCGCGGTTGCGTGGCATCGAGCCCCAGCAAATGCGGAGCCATCTCTTGAACACCCGTCCTCGCACCGGCGGCGTAGGCGGGGAGATAAACAGGCCCTAACGGACACACTTCCCCATAACCCGTCAGCGAACTGTCGGTCAGAATCTCCACCACGGAGCTGTCAAAAACCGAGACCGATTTGCCGCCCGACCACTGGTAACTGCCTTCATGCAGCGGAAGATCGACCTGATAGATGCGAATGCCGGTGATTTTCATTTGGAATCGGGTTGAGCATTGTTCGAACGGGATTCCAGAGTAAAGCACTCTTCTATGGCAATCCTCGGCATCGATCTCGGCACCACCAATTCCCTCGTCGGATGCGTGGACTCCGGTTTCCCGATTTTACTAGCAGATAAGCAAGATGAGCGACTCCTGCCCTCTGCAGTGCACTATCCTGAAAACGGAAGCGAACCCGCGGTGGGCGCGCCAGCCTTGCGTCAACAAGTCCTCCAGCCCGCTCGGACGGTGACGTCTGTGAAGAGACTGATTGGAAGACGACGCGGAGAAATCGACGAAACACGATTTGCCTATCCGTTAGTGGGAGATACGGGACAAGCCATTCGGATCGGCATCCCTTTGGGGATGACGCTAGCCAATCACCGGAGGATGTCTCCGCCATGATCCTCGGGCAGTTGAAGGCGAGGGCAGAGAAAGCTTTGGGGGAAGCATGCGGCCAAGCAATCATCACCGTTCCGGCGTATTTCAATGACGCTCAGCGTCACGCAACGAAGCGGGCGGGAGAACTGGCAGGGCTGAAAGTAGAACGCATTCTCAATGAACCAACTGCAGCGGCACTCGCCTTTGGTCTGCATCGCTCGCATGAGCACGCTAAGATCGCCGTTTACGATTTGGGCGGCGGCACCTTTGATATCTCTGTGTTAGAGATTCGCGACGGCACTTTTCAGGTTCTTTCCACCAATGGCGACACCTATCTTGGAGGCGACGACATCGATCACGCGCTCGCTGAGCAGCTATGGCGCCTGTTTGAAAGCGAGGGTGCCGGCCTTAGCAGACAGCCGATCGACGTGCGCATGAAATTCCGGGAAGCGGCCGAGCGAGCCAAGCGCGCGTTATCCGATCACGCGGACGTGGATGTGAATCTGCCGTTTGCCTTCGGCGAACGGCATTTCAAAGCAACGATTTCGCGTAAGCAACTCGAAGACCTTGCCCGGCCGATCATTCAACGCACGCGTTCGCTCTGTTTGCGAGCGTTGCACGATGCCAAACTCAGTGCTGCAGACCTAGACGAAGTCATTCTGGTAGGTGGCAGCACGCGCATGCCACTGGTGCGATCCTTCGTAACCGAACTCTTCGAACGCGATGCCAACACCACTCAGCATCCCGATGAAACGGTCGCCATGGGAGCCGTCATTCAAGGAGGGATCCTAACAGGGGCGCTACAAAACATGGTGTTATTAGATGTGACGCCGCTTTCTTTAGGGATCGAGAGCTTTGGCGGACTCATGAATGTGATCATCCCGCGGAATAGCAGCATCCCCGCCAAGGCCGGCGAGATGTTCACCAACGCGGTGGCCAATCAAAGTGCGATGTTAGTGCGAGTCTTGCAAGGAGAACGCGAGATGGCGCGGGACAATTGGGAGCTCGGCAAGATCCAGATACCCTTTGAACCGGGACCGAAAGGAAGTGCGCGCATCGGCGTTCAATTCCAGATCGACGAGAACGGCATTCTGGAAGTGTTAGCGAGAGACACCAAGAGCGGACAAGACCAGGTGTTAGAGATCCAAAGCGCGGCCGTAGACGTGGATGATCGGCGAGTAGAAGAGATGATCTCTGAGTCCGTGGAGCACGCCTTCGATGACATGAGCGAGCGCGTCTTTGCGGAGGCCAAGTTGAAAAGCGATGAACTCCTGCCTGCGGTGGATCAAGCGCTCGAGCTCGCAGGCGAAGCACTGGATCCGGAGGAACGAATTGCCATCGATTCCGCGAAAGAAGCCGTGCGTAGAGCCTTGGAGAACGGAGACGCGGCAAGATTGAAAGAGGCCAATGCGACGCTGGATGCCGCCACCCAGACCCTGGCCGCCGTCGTCATGGAGAAAGCGATGGAAGGAATGCTAGAGTGAGATTCCCCATTGACCGGGTAGTGGCCATTTCTATACTGCCGTCCCCAAACACCCACATATCAGCACTTCTTAACCTCAATTCATTTTAAAGATCATGGCTCTCGCAGTTGGTACCCAGGCACCTGACTTCTCACTATCTTCAAAGGGCGCAGACGGCCCTACGCTTGTTAGTCTCTCCCAACACAAAGGCGCCAGCAACGTGGTGCTGCTCTTCTTTCCCATGGCTTTCACGGGTGTGTGCACGGAGGAATTCTGTTCCCTGAGCCAAGGCCTGGATGAGTATACTTCTCTCAATGCCACGGTGTTAGGCATCAGTGGTGACAACCCCTTCGCGCAAGACGCATGGGCGGAAAAGGAAGGCATCAAAGTGACCCTTTTGAGTGACTACGAGCACGACGTGACCAAAGCCTACGACGTGGCTTACGACACGTTTCTACCCGACTTGAATCTGCCAATGGGCGGCGTCTCGAAGCGATCCGCCTTCGTCGTCGATAAAGCAGGCGTCATTCAGTATGCTGAGAGTTCAGATGATCCCAAGCAGTTACCCAACTTCGAGGCCATCAAGGCTAAACTAGCCGAACTTTCCTGAGCTTCGGTTAGGGAAATAGGCCCCACTGGGTGAAAAAACCCATCCTGAATGGGAAATACACCCCAATTTCGCCGCCCCAAATGGCCAATCGGCATTGTTCTAGATCATTGACTGCAAACGTGTTGAACGACGATTCTCAAGCTGGTACAGAGAATGCTTAAACCAAGGTCAGAGCAAGACACCTGAACCGGTTACTAGTATGAAACGGCACTTTCTTCTCACATCTTTCATTGTGATTGCCCTAGGTGGGTTCTCCTTCGCCGAACGGGGAGGCCATGATAACCCGCGCGAGCAACGAAACGAGCGCGCGAAAGAGGCCTTGGAGCGGGCTAAGGAAGCTCTCAACAAGAACCGTCCCGAGGTTTCAGACGAACTCAAGCAGCAGAAGGCCGATTACGAGGCGGCGCGAGAGGCTCTGCGGGAGGCTCTTCGAGAGGCCTTGGCCGGCGTGACCGACCGGGAAGAAAAGGCTCGTATCATCAGGCAATTCAAAGAAGACAACGCCGCGGAGATCGACGCTCAGAAAGAAGCGGCGAAAGCCCTCAGAGACGCGGCGAAAGACTTGGCCAAAGACAAAGAGCAACAGGAAGTTCGCGACCTCTTGCGTCAATCCAAAGAAGACAAAGACGCCGCCAAGGAAGAGCTTAAAGCGAAGCTAGCCGGTGCTACCACCGATGACGAGAAGAAGGCCATCATGGAAGAGTTCCGCAATCTTCGGAAAACGGAACATCGCGAACTTCTCGATCAATTGAAAAAGCTCCGCGAAGAGCTTCGCAATCGCGAGAACGACGGCGACCGTCGTGTCGACGAGTAGATTCGTTAGATTTCATCAATTCTGATCGCTTTTGATAGGCGCTCGCTGTAAAGCGAGCGCCTATTTCATGTTACCGATTCTCTATGAGCCTCAATCGATGCTGTTCCTCGCGTCTTCACGGTTTTCTATCATGTTCTATCATTACCCTGATTGGAACAAGGTCCGAGGACAGGCGACATGCCTGTCGCCCAGCAAACGATGGCTAGGCTAGCCCGCAGATCTCATGAGACCGAAGAAATGCCAAGAGAGCGCAGATCGCCCTATCATAGCAACCCGATGGGTGAGCGAGGATTCTACATGGAGCCTACCTCGTTACCATTGGACTTCCGCCCGTAAGGAATACGGTTCGACAGGGAGAAAGCTTTGTTATCTCATCATCCTCTTTTTTCTCACAATCTTACCAAACACCGTTCAAAGCCAAGAGCCCAGTGCCACCGAGGACGAAAGCATCGATTTCGAGGCCCTGATGACCGATGATGCGTTGTTAGATGAACTGCTCTTTGGCGATGAAAATGAAGAGCTACTGCTCGAGATCTTGGAGCCCAGCGAGGCGCCTTCAACACCGGCAACGCCGACTGTGGAAGTGCCACAGCCTGCTGAGGCGAAACCACCCTCAGAAACCATACCCGAAGAAGTTGAGGATGCGCTGATTCAAGAAATCCTAGCCGACGTGCCGGGGTGGGATTGGGAGACGACGATTGGGCTAGGGATGGGCTACAAAGAGAATGTGCTGTTCAATGCTTTCAATAGTGAAGATAGCGCCTTCACCCGGCTGGAACTAGACAGCACGCTTGTTAGGCTGAGCAAACCGGGCGAATGGCAGTGGTTCACCTATCTACTCGCTGAACACAATCATTACTTCGATGTAGACGGCCTCGATGACGAATGGCTCGCCGTGCTTCTCTCGCAAGCAGAGAAACCCCTAGGAGATTCATGGAAGATTGGCTTAACAGGTCAATACACTTACCTGGAACAAGCCCTGAGCCTAGCCTTTGAGGACTTTGATTTCGGCGCCCAAACCATCGTCTTGCATCAATTCAAAATCACCCCCCGCCTTCAATACTTGTTCTCAAAAAATACCTTTTTGAAACTGGAGTTACCCATGGCCCTCAATCGCTTCCAATCCGAAACGCAAGATTATCTGGAGTACGGCGCAGGATTGACGTTAGGCAAGAAACTTTCTCGCGGAGGAAAAGTATCCCTGCAATACCAGTATCTTCCCCGGCACTACGATGAACGTGCGGTCCGCGACAGTCTTGGAGACGCCGTAGTGGGCGAAGATTTGGACTGGGAACAACACCAGCTTGATGGCGTGCTCGATTATTATTTGGACGAAGACAAACGATGGCGAAGCAAGACGGCTTTGCGGCTCCGCCGGGTGCAGGATAATGGATTCGGCTACGACGATTTTTGGATGTACCGGGCTTCGCAGCAGTTCACCTACCGGCAAGGACCATGGGAAGTCCAACTCACAGGATCCTACACCCATCACGACTACGACGTGCAAACGGTCTCCACCGGCAACACGAACAAACGTCATCGATCCCGATTTGGCGTGGGTGTTGGATTGGAGCGATCCTTTCACGAAAATTGGAAAGCCGTGCTCAATTATGAATTTGAAGACTATCAGTCCAACATCGAGGATGATCGTTATGACGTCCACGTCATTTCGCTGGGACTTAGCCGTACCTTCTGACGTGCGGGGGAAGCACCATGCCTAAGCGTGTTCCCATCCTGTTGTTTGCCGTTACGTTAGGGCTGCTCATTGGTATTGTCTCCTGGGTAACGTCTTCCGTTCGCGACCAGGTTCGTGAACGCTTCATTCAGCAACACGCCTCGATTCTCCAACCACTGGCCGAGGCTCAGCTTCGCGATGCACGCGAGGAATTGTTG
The DNA here is from genome assembly GCA_965224685.1 of Verrucomicrobiales bacterium. Taxonomy (GTDB): domain Bacteria; phylum Verrucomicrobiota; class Verrucomicrobiia; order Verrucomicrobiales; family DEV007; genus CBDDAB01. The sequence goes on from CBDDAB010000017.1 coordinate 400,787, forward strand.
CTCTCGGGAAACCTCGATGATGCCGGAGAATGGATCGACCTTGTTTTGGAAGACATTGACGTTTCCGGTTTGATTGATGTGAGGCTGTATGACCGGGAAGGCTTCCTGAACTCGGACGATGCCCTGCTTTCGATCACTGAGTTTATTGATGCGCACGATTGGAAAGAGGCCTTGGAAGGCAAGTCGATCGCTCGCTACCATCCCATGGGTGCGTTTGAACAATTGTTACCTGGTGAGGGAGCTGCGTCGGTTTCGTTAGGCATTCCATTGATCGAAGTGCTCATCCCTCTTCGAGATGAGCTTGGCTTGGAAACGGTGGGATTCGCGCTCTATCTTCTCAATGGCACCCAAACGGGGGATGAGATCCGCGCCATGACCCACCAGCTATGGTTTATGAGCGGTGCTTTGTTAGTCACCGCATCATTGATTTTAGCTGCTTTATTCTATTGGGGATTCAGACGCCTGCGCAGGTCCCACGATGCTTTGTTAGGGAGTCAGGAGCGATTGGTCGCTGCGAATCATCAGTTGGCATTTGCGGACAAATCGTCCGCTATCGGCTCGGTAAGCGCCCATTTGATCCATGGCTTGAAAAATGGTCTGGGTTCGCTGCGCACTTTCTTCCAACAGTCTCCATCCGTCTCCGGGACGGACGAAACGTGGTCGCAGGGAGCGGCTCGGGTGACCGAGATGCAGCAAATGGTGAATGAACTCGTCACCTTGCTCAAAGACGAAGACCGGCCACTCGTTTACGAGTTCACGCTGGAGGAAATCGAAGAGATCCTAACTGATAAGCTCACACCCATGGGCAAGCGCCGCAATGTGGCATTGCACGTATCGCGCGAGCTTGAAGCGACGATAAGCGGCCGGGACGGCAATATCCTGCTCCTCATCCTAACCAATTTGATTGAGAACGCGATGGAGGCCTCGAAAACGGGTGACGACGTTAGCGTGAAGTTCGATCGCTTCCCCGGCACACTGGTGTTTGAGGTGAAAGATCAAGGACCGGGAATCCCGCCTGAACATCAAGAGCGTCTCTTCGTACCCAAGAAATCCGCCAAAGAACGGGGTGCGGGAATCGGTCTCACCATCGCCTCGCAGCTGGCACGAAATCTCGGCGGAGAACTCAAACTGAAGGAAACTGGCCCTCATGGAACGTGTTTCGCCGTCCTGCTGCCGGAAAAACCCTCGTAGTGGCGTTCGCGAAACGTTCCCGCGATCTCATATTCCCCAACTTGGGATTTTCGTCGATCCGATGTAAGGTACCGAGTGTTCAGGATCATCCCAATCCTTTTAGCATTTCCATTAGTCGCGAACGGGCTCGTCATTTCTGAATTCCTCGCCATCAATCGATCCGGCATCGAAGACGAATCAGGACTTCGTCAGGACTGGATCGAGTTATTGAACGATTCGGAGGCCTCAATCAATCTTGAAGGCTATTTCCTCACTGATGATCCTAACCAATTAAATAAGTGGGCGCTCCCCGCGTATCAATTGGAACCACTTCAGCGCCTGCTGATCTTTGCCTCGGGAGAGAACCAGCAGGAAGAGCCCGCTTTCCATACCAATTTCCGCTTAGATGGAAGGGGCGAGTTCCTGGCACTGGTACTACCGGACGGACAAACGACACTCCAAGCATTCGATCCCGCCTTTCCTGAGCAATTTCCCGATGTCTCCTATGGCATCACCGTGGAGGGCGAAGCGGATTACCTTCAAAAGGCGACGCCGGGGGGAACGAATGGTGAAGGTGTGTTAGGTTTCCTTGAAAAACCGAGCGTATCGGTGAACTCGGGAAGTTTCGAACAAAGCTTCAAGTTACGCCTGGGACACACGTCACCAGACGTGGTCATCCGCTTCACACGTGACGGATCCGAGCCCGATCACGAATCAGGAGAGATCTACACCACGCCCCTACTCATCAGCCAAACGCAGGTGATACGAGCCGTGGCCACGCGCGTGGGCTATGTTTCAAGTGATCTCGCAAGTCACGCTTATCTTTTTCCTAACAAACTCCTTGAAAACTCCGGGATCGATCAAGGGTTCTTCGCCTCGCCTGAAGCTCCCACTTGGCGGCAAGCTCTTGGCGCCCTTCCATGGCTTTCCATTGCCGCTGATCCCGATGCTCTCTTTGGCGATGAGGGGATTTATGAGAATCCGCTAGACAAAGGACGCAACGCAGAGATTCCCGTGGCGCTTTCGTGGCTGAACGATCAAGAAACAAGCTTTTCTACCACCGCCGGGTTGCGTATTCACGGCGGCGCCGCGCGCTTGCACCCCAAGCGTCCGCTGCGCTTGCATTTCCGAGCTGATTATGGAGATCGTTGGTTGGACGTCCCACTCTTTTCCGGCAGTCACGCGTCGCGTTTTCGTAGCGTTGTTTTACGTGGCCAAGGTCAAGATGCGTGGTCGGAACCCACGAGCGCGGTAGAGAATTCCTTTGCCTTTCATGCGACTTATCTTCGGGACACGTTTGTCAGGGAGAGGGAACACAGCATAGGTCTCGCGACGCCGCATAGCCGATTCACTCACGTCTTTCTCAACGGTCGCTATTGGGGCATCTACGATCTACAAGAACATCCGAGCGCCGAATATTTCTCGGAGAAATTTGGTGGTGATGTGAGTGAATGGGATGTGGTGCGATCGGGCGGCCCCGTCGTGCAAGCTATTCCCAGGGCGGACTTGGCCGATGGCAACTTGGAGGCGTGGAATGATCTCCAAACCTTATCCGCAGAGGGCTTGAATACAGCGCCAGGCTACGAAGCGGTCCAAGAATGGTTAGACCTAGAATCCTATATCGATTCTTTGATTTCACGCATGTGGGCTGGGGATCACGATTGGTTGGGCCCGGCAACGTTCATGAATTTTGAAACGCCCACACAAAGCCGCAATTGGTTCGCCGGCAGACATTCCCGTGGCCAAGAGCCAGGCCCCTTTCATTGTTTCACTTGGGATGCTGAAATCGCTCTGGGCAGTAATCTTTTCTTCTTTCTCATCGCCCCCAAACGCACGCTGAATCTCGACCTCACTTCGATTAATCATCTGGATTCGCCCGCCTTTCCTTTCAGCAAACTGCGAGAGCATTCCGCCTTCCAGCAACTCTTTGGCGATCGCGTTCACCAGCATTTATCGCACGCCTTGTCGACGGATCAAACGCAGCCCCATTGGAATGATCTTGTTGCACAGCTTCGCACACCTTTGTTTGCCGAAGCCGCTCGTTGGATTGCCATCCACGGTGAGAATTCCGGACTAGGAGTCGCTGAGACCTGGGACCCTGAGGTGGCATGGATTAGAGACGAATTCCTAACAAAGCGGTCGAAAATCTTCTTGGAGCAATGCCGGAAAGCAGGCCTGTTTCCTGACATTGATCCGCCCGCGATCGAATTTGAAATGGCCTCAGGGCAGATGACAATCAGCCCTCCGACCGAAGCCTTGGGAGAGATATTCTTCACCATCAATGGAGGTGATCCAGCAGAACCTGGAAGCGAACGTTATGTGTCGCCGCTTTTGTTAGCGAACCCTGCACGTGTGCGAGCGCGATTCCGAAGCGAAACTCAGGACTGGTCGGCCCTAGCCGAGATCACGATCGACCCGGCCGCTGTGCCCGCGTCTACAGCGAATCTTGTCGTGAGTGAGTTCCTGCCATTTCCTGAGGGAAACGGGCCGCACGAGTTCGTTGAGGTCTTTAATTGTGGAGACCAACCAGTTCAATTGCGTGATGCACAATGGACCCATGGCATTCGATTCACCTTTCCTGATCAAGTACTGATGCCGGAGACCTTCGCGATCGTTGCTCAGGACATCAACGCTTTTCGCCAACACTATCCCAATCACCAAGGGATCCTGTTAGGACCCTATGACGGACGCCTTGCCAACGACGGTGAGCGTCTCCGGCTTGAAGCCGCCAATGGCACAACGCTCTTTCATTTTAACTTCGACACACAACTTTGGCCTTCATTGGAGGGACAAAGTCTCGAACGCCGGAATACTGCGAGAGAGGGCAACGCCGAATCATGGCGTCTGAGCTTAAAACCGGGTGGAACGCCCGGAGCGCCATCAGGCGGCACACCGTACGATCCTCAAAGCGTTCAATCTCTTCATGAATATGCGGCCTCGCAGTTAACGATCGAATCCGTAAACCAAGCTCTTGGTGATCAATCGGTCGTCTACCCCACCCTGCGCCTTGAATCACGCGCGGGTGCGGATGATCTCAAGTGGCAATGGGAGTCCAGCGAGGATCTCGTCCAGTGGTCGCCTCTGTCATTAAGACTAACATCACATCGAATCGAAGAACCGATTCAAATCTATCGCTATCAACTACCCGTGCCGCTAGGAGATCACGTGGACATCACGATGCGGTATTATCGTGCGAAGTTTTCTGTGCCTTCACGCTAGTGAGCGGGTTCTCCCAGTCACTCACACTAATGATCTGAAACTTAAAACCGTTGGGTGTAACTAGGGCCTGTCCCACAGGTCCGCCCCCCTGTCATAGAAGTGCGAAACAGCGATATTAAAGAGCTATGAGAGCCCAATTTGGACTCCCATAGCCAAATTCGGCGTGTATAATTTGGTTAGTAGCAAAATCAAACCCGCCGAATCATGACCGAATTTAACCGCCAATTAACCTTTCGTCTACTTCCACCTTGTTACGGGCCCAAAGATTATCGCGATAAACGCGCCCGATACCAATTCATGGACGACATCATCGAGCGGGCCGGACTCGATGACCAATTCACGAAGCTTGTTCTCGAACGCCGCGGCCTCCAGTCCCATCAAGTAGGCACCCGATTCCTCAATCACTGCGTCACCGCCTTCCGCACTAACATCGTCCGCTTCGTCGAAAATCATATGCCCGTGCGCGAACTCAGCATCCAACTAGCAGAAAGCAATGTGCTGCAATGGTTCTGTCATACAGGCGAATTCGGCTCCGTCATGCCCCCCTCAAAAAGCACCCTCGACCGTTACGGACGCTTCCTGCCCCAAGAAGCCATCGACCAACTCAGCGCCCAGCTACTGCAAAGCGCCGCCCAACACTCCAGCGACGGCTTAGAGCAATTGTTAGGTTTAGAAAACCCCGTCGATCTGGTCAACGTCTGGTTCGACAGCTTCTGTCTCCAAGCCAACATCCACTACCCCACCGACTGGGTGCTCCTCATCGACGCCACCCGCACCCTGATGAAAGCCACGAAACTCATACGGGAAGCCGGCTTAAAAAACCGCATGCCCCAAGACCCCGAAACCTTCCTGCGAGAAATCAACAAACTCGGGATAGCCATGAGCCAACAACGGCGGCAGAAAGACAGCAAACGCAACCGCAAAGCCATCCTGCGACAGATGAAAAAATCAATTCGCAAGACCCGTCAACACGCCCAGAAACATCGCCAACTCTTAGAAGAAAGATGGCAAGAAACCGAGTGGAGTTGGCCGCAAGTCCAGCAAATACTAGGGCGAATCGACAACATCCTCGAGCAACTACCTGAAGCCCAACGCCAAGCACACGAGCGCCTCATCGGGGAGCGACAAGTCAAAAGCTCAGAAAAAATCCTCAGCCTCTACGAGTCCGACGTGCAAGTGGTAGTGAGAGGAAAGTTAGGGAAAGAAACCGAATTCGGCAACCCCATCCTGTTAGGCGAACAAGAAGACGGATTAATCGTTCACAACCAACTCTACAAAGAAAATGTGAGCGACGCCAAGATACTCCTAGAAGGAGTCGAAAACATCGAAGAGCGACTCAAGATCGAAATAGAAGGCGTATGCGCAGATCGAGGCTTTGCGAGCAAAGCAAACAGCAAAGCGTTAGGAGAAGAAAGAGACTACATATGTCCGAAGCAACTCGAAATCCTGCGCGAAAAAATGGGGAACGGCGAATTCGCCAAGAGGCAAAGAAGACGAAGTCAAACCGAAGGCCGAATCAGCATCTTCATACACAGCATATTGGGAGATATGTTACGAGTGAAAGGGCACACCAATCGCGAGAAGGCGGTGAGTTGGGGAGTGCTCGGGCACAACATGAAGAAACTAGCCGAAATGCGAAAGAAGCAAGCCGAAGCGCGAGAAGCCGAAGCGCGGAAGCAAGCAGCCTAGAAAAAGCGCAAGACAAAGCCGCGCCCCCGGAACACAAGCCGGAGAGGGAGCAGCACGTACCCGCGCCCGAGAAAAAGGCCCGAAAAGCGAGAATCAGACAAAGCACAACCATCCAAACCAACAAATCCGCCCCCGACCAGCGCGGCCAACAACGCGCCTAACAAAAACCACACATCAAATCTCAGAATCGGACGCTTCTGGGACAGACCCTAACTAAAGTGGTGGTTAATAAAGGTAGAGGAACTGGTGACAGTTCCTTCGCGGCAGCTGAGTACCACGCCCGGAACTCTCACGAGTTCCGCTACGAAAAGTGCCCACCACTTTAGTCATACCCAAAACCGTTGATGGCATAGATGAAGCCATCTCGGTATCGAAAGTCTCGAACGTGTTCGTTCTTCTCAGGCCAAACGCCAAGTCTTCGGAGATGACTATCCTCAAGCTCTGCCTGCGCGTGAGGTATTGATAGTAGAATCGAAATACAACAAACGTTAGGCAACACATTCTTCATTTTATAGCGATTTTTTTAGCCTTAAGATAAAAGCATCAATTTGCGATCCTGTCTAAGCAAATCAACAAGTCCCTACTTTATAATAAATCAACTCGATTGCCGACATTGAGAGTCACCTAGGGCTCTTGAATTCCCTTCTCCGGAACGCTAAAAGGCTCCACCCAAACAGGAAGGCGAGGCCTCCCAATGGCGTGATGGGGCCAAAGACGGCTCTTGGTGCTCCCAGCGATAAAGCATAGAGGCTGCCGCTGAAGCAAAGGATGCCCCCGATGAAACAGCGTGCTGGCCAACAGGGTGCCTGAGGCATTAGCGCCATAACGAAGAGGGCGAGTGCATGGATCATATGATAGTGGACCGCGGTCTTCCACGTCTCGGTGTGACCAGAATCCGCTAAACGGGTTTCCAAGGCATGGGCGCCAAACGCTCCGAGTGCCACGGCGAGGAACATGAAGATTGCGGCGAGACGAATGAGCATTGAGGAAGTCATGAGGCCACCTTGTACCGCTCTTTTCCGCTCCGCCACATCATTGCGCCAACCCGCAAATCACGAGCCCGAAAAAGCCACCAAACGTAGATCGCCCTATCATAGCAACCGAAAGCGTGAATGACGAATCCCTCCACGCCCGCCTCGCTGATTTCAGGTTATGATGACTTGGGGCTCAAACTTATTTGCCCCCAAGTGTCAGAAGGCAGGTCAGTCGTTCCAAATGTGATTCTTAGGGTGATCACTTCTCATTCACGATCACACGATAGAACTGATGATTGAGTGGGAGGGCCCGCACGAATGCATACCGCATCCGTTTCATCCCATCGCCAATACCAATCTCACTCCATTGGCCGGTCGGCACGGGAAACCAAACGAACAACTCCGCAGAACACTGTAGCGTAAGATCACCTGGCGTGACATAGGATGCGGCATCAAAGGAAAGGGTGTGGTTGATACCTTCTGACACAAGCTCAAAACTCCACGGCGCGAAGTCGGCGGCTTTCGGGTTGGTGCCCTTGAGATACTCCATCCCAGTAGGTGTGGTGTCGTTGTCCGTGTCCAGTCGGAGTTGGCCGTCGGCGATTCCCCATACTGACTTCCAAAAGCCGATACGGCTTCCACTGGCATTGAGGAAGAGGAAGCTCGGTTCAGTCGGCGAAGGCGGTGTGGCCCAAATCATCCGTCTCGAGCCGCAGCCATCGGTGAGAAGCCAACTCCGGATGGCGCTGGGATTTCTCACCGGAACACCGGAGGTTTTTTCCGGCATATCGGCTAGCAATCGTGCCAGCGCCCCGGCTACAAGCGCTCCAGCCAAACTCGTGCCATCGTTAGAGACCCCTCCCACACAAATGTCTTGCCCGGGAGCCCAGATATCGACTTCGGGGCCGTGGTTGGTCTGAGTGTAAGGTTGATTGACCGGGTAGCGCGTTCCCCCCACCACCATGATGTTCTCATGCAGTCCCGGCGACTTGGAGTCGGTTCGAAAGGCGGCAGGATAGTAGCCGCCATCACTATTCACAACGGGTGCATTATTGTTTCCAGCGGTCACGACGACAACGGCGAAACTGGCCAAGCATTCGAGTGCATCGCGAATCGAGACCAACGAAGCATCGAGAGAGTCGACCTGCTTGTTATCAAACTGAATGCGATTCACGGTGGAGAGCGGCATGAAGACGACGGGCAATCCAGCTGCGCTCTTATCTACACCCACACTGTCACCACTAGCAATACCAAACCATTTGCTATCGGCACGGCAGAGCCCTGCGTAAACGGCTGAGGCATACGCGTATTGAGGCGTGGAAGAACTCGGGGGCACGGCGCTGAACACATTGACCGGATTGATCCCTAACTGAATCCCATTGGCGATGCCTGCGGAATTGGACGCGGCTAATGCGGTCACTTGGGACGCGTGGTCCGCCGCGTTCGCTGCCGAGCTTGATTTGGTCGGCAGCGCGGTATCCAATGGATCGCCACTCTCGTCGTCCGTCCCTTGCACTTGGTGATACTGAGAGGTCACGAAGGAACTTGAGAGTGCGGGATCGCCATCGATGACAAAAAGCACCGCAGGATTCTGAGTGGACGCGCTGGTGAGCGTGCCAGCGGTGGCTCCGATCGCTTCACGATACCAATCGCTCCCCGGGGTGGAACTTGATGAAGACGTGCGTTCAAATTCGATGTCTTCGCCGGCGAACTCAATGAGGGGTTTGAACTGCAAGCCAATGACGTCTGCCGAACGGAACCAAGCACCGCCCACCGCTCGCGTGTTTCCCTGGGGTACCGCGATGTATGGGCAGCCACCACACGCGATCAACTCTTTATAGATATCTTCCTCGATCATCGGCGCCCCGGGATCGAAGGCTACTAACGTGCGCACATAATCCGGATCATTCTTCCCGTCATAGATGTCCTCACCAATGCCAATCGTTAGGCGCTCACTCAGGCTGTCCAAACTCCCGCATTCATAGAACTTTCGCGGTATCGATAGCGCTTGAACAGACTGCAGCCGCGCTTTCACGTCATAGCGCAAGACCGCGGCCCCCTCACCAAGCAATCCATAACCTAGCGGAAACTTCCATTCGCCATCGAATGCGACCAACACCACGACGTGATCTTCTAAGAGTGCTATATCTAACGCATGCAAACGGCTGCCTCCCACTACCAGGCTACCGATGGATTTTTTTCCAAAAGATTTCCCATCGAGCACGTCATAGGCAACCAGAAGGGACTCCACGCCACTGGATGAAATGACCCATATGGTTCCGCCACCCGTTTGCGTCACATGTCTTGTAAGGGTTTCCGGCCTTTCAAACTTCAACGAGCGTCCCCAATTCTGCACCAAGCCCGGCTCACCATCTTTCATGGTAAAACTCATAAGGAATCCATCCATGTCACCCGCATCACCCCACGCCCCCCCTTCAACTAACGGTTTTCCCACAAACAGCCCGGAAACGACAATCGATTGTCTGCTTGGAACGAAATCGATCGATGAACCGGTAAGTCTTCCGCCGTTCAGGTCGAGCGGCACCCATTTCTTGGCCGGCCATTGAGGACAAATGTTATCCGAAACATCGAACCCATAAACAAAGCTGGAGACCACGGAGTCTGAACCAAAGGACGTTGGCGCAACGCCGGTCGTCATCAGCCACGACTGACCGTCCAAATCCACAAGACACGCGTCGTGAATCTCAGCCGGCGTATGCTCCCGGCATATTTCAGTCGCTGTGCTAGCGAGAATCTCAATCGTGGAAACAAATCCGGTGGTATCCCCTGACGTTGGAACGGGCCCGCCCAAGACGTAGTAACGATCTTTGACCGGCGAGAGATTGAGCGCGTTCACACGGCGGTCATAGACGATCGATGCCGTGACCTTGCCTTCGCAGTTCAGGTTCTCCACTGCCCAGAACTCTCGCCCCTGCTCCTCAAATCGATACGCTACCAACACATCGCCCGTTTCCAGCGTGAGCACGTCCACCACCTTCATCTCCTCGCGCTGGGGATCGATCAAACAATCCTGCAGTTCCAAGGGACGCGCCTTTACGGTGACGGCACTCACGATCAGCCACGTCAGCAGCACACACAGGCCTTTCGTTCGTTCGTATGGACTCATGGAGGGCATTACTTACTTCTACATCCTGAAAGGACGGGAAAAGTTTCAAGAAACTTAAGAAATCTTTCCCACCTTAAAACAGGACGGGCCTTCCCAACCAATTTTTCAAATTCGTGGCGATTCTTTGATAAAAGAATCTCGCGCCGGGCATGTAGGGGCCGAAGCGGCGATGCTTGGACTATCAATGGTCTCATCTCAATCGCTGTCTCGCAATGAACCATAGAGATACTAAATGGCAACTAACGCATGCACAGTAATGAAAGGTAGACACTTGATCACACCACACGAAGGGGCCTCAAGCATGAGGCTCTTTGCCGGCGTGATCGTTTTTCTGATGTTAGGCGCGCTCAGCGCTTTCAGCGAAACGATCCTCTTCGATCAACTTGACGACGACACTCCTGGGAAACCGCCTAACAAACCGGACATAGGCAGTTACGAACAGCTCTCCGGTGCCGTGGAGGTCGCGGCACTCAGTCCGGGCGATCAACGGCTTGCCCTGGAGAGCAAAGCGGGTTCCGGAGCCGCAGTCGTTTACAAACCGACCAAGGAACCGGAAGACTTTGAAGTCTGCTACCTCTTCCGCGTGGATCCCAACAGCAAGCCAAGCGGCGCCAATGCCTACAGCCAACAGCTGATCTTCACACCGGCGGGAAACAACTTCGATCTCTATTGGGGCGATGGCGGGGATTTGTTCTCACGTTATTCCAAAGGTGGAACCAGTTCTTCCCTCACAACGCTCCCCTTCAATTGGAAGCCCGGTGTGGATTACCTAGTGCAGATCGCTTTCGATAAAGGCGCCGGCAAATACAGGATCACCATCAATAGCACGCACGTCGTTTCTGATAGTACGCCGTTCAGCTACACGTCGCTTCGCGCGCTCGCCTTCAGCCAGAATTTTCCGACTTCCGGCGTGATGTATGTGGACAACGCGTCGATCAAAACCACCCCATCGGCGGCTCCCAGCATTCAGCTAAAGATTTCGGGCAAACACTCCGTCGCCCACTATCCCTTTAGCGTGCTCAAGCCTGGCAAAGTCATTGCCGATATCAGTTGGCGGGGCAAGACAGAAAAGCTGCAAGCGAAACTGCTAGGCAGACGTCGTCCTAGTCTCCCCGATCCCACAGCCCCTTACGCCGAAGTCGCCGGCGATTCGCCCCTTCAACTCGTCTACGAAGTCACGGCATCTGATGTCGCTCGCGGCACCAACTGGCGCTTGGTCATCGAAGATCCCACTGGTGTCTGCGACGCTGCCATTGATGTGAAACTCACCCTTCCCGTAGATGACGTGCTTCAAGCGCAGTTCGACAAACAGAAGGTGTCCCTACGCAGTGGCGATTTCCTTCCTAGCACGAAACTCCAAGATAAGTTCTTCAACGCGCTTCCCGCCGCCGAGAATGGCGGCCTCCACGGCATGATTGTGTTGCATCGGGCGATCACGTGCGACGAAATTGATTTGTTAGAACGAAAAGGCGTTCTGCGTCAGAGTTTTCTCAATAAACGCCATTCCATTGGTCTCATCCAACGTGGTGTCGATCTAAAAGATCCGGAAATTGCCCGTATCGTGAAATGGGTGCTTCCGTTAGAACCGGAAGATAAAATCGAGCCGGACCTTCTTCTGGGCAACTACAGCGCTTTTGAAGTCTATCAAGACGGTGCCCCGCTCGGCATCAATACCGCGCTCAATCCCGATGGCACACTCAAACTGCTCGTGCAATTCTATCCTGACATCCACCTTAAAACGATCGAGAAACTTCTGGGCACGTTCGCCGAAAAAGCTTCTCCCAAGTCCGATCATCTTTGGGAAGTCGTTTTAAAGGCCACTGCCCTCGTTCCCTTAGCAACCAACGACGCCGTGGAATGGATTGAATCCGGTGAACCGCCTCGCCTCTTGGAGAACGCCACCACCCGTAACACCATCAACGTCAACGCCGTACAGAATGCCACCGTCAACGCCGGCGCCAACACCATCACCTACGCCGGACTCAGTGGCAACAATATCACGATCGGCATCGATGATGCCGGCGTGGATGAAGCGCACCCTGACTTAAACGTCGTGCGCAATGTCAGTGGGGGCACGACTGGAAACAACTGCATCGCCTTTCATGGTTCGCACGTGGCCGGTATCGCTGCCGGTAGCGGTGTACAAAGCGCGAACGCCGGCGGCACGGCGTTTCAATGGCGCGGTATGGCACCACGATCCGGCATCGTCGATTGGGGCACGCTCGTTCACGCAGGGAACACCCTCGATGCCATCACCAATGACTCCATGGATGTGGTGAACCATTCACACGCCTTGCAGACGGATGGCGACTACAGCTCTAACAACCGTCTCATTGACCAAATGGTGCGCGGCGGCGCCGTCTCAAGCGGCACCATCGTGCCTCGCATTGGCCGCACCTTCTCGGCCGGAAACGCCGGTGGCAACTCCGCCCAATTCGGCAATCAGTTCGGCTATTTCGCCACCACCAAGCAGATGAAGAACGCCGTGGTGGTCGGCAACTGGAACGCCGGCACCAACCGCCTGGCTACCGGTAGCAGCATGGGGCCCGCCTACGACGGCCGTATTCTGCCCGATGTGGTCGCTCCAGGAAGCGGCATCACTTCCACCAACGCGAATTTGGGTTATTCCGTCTGTGGCGGCACCTCCATGGCTTCGCCGGTCGTGGCCGGTCTTCACGCACTCTTGTTAGAGGGTTGGGACACGACTTATTCCGCACCCATCGGTGTGAGCATTGATACCAATCCTCCCCTACCCTCCACACTCCGTGCCATTCTCATTCACACGTCTACGGACATTGTGAACAACAACGTCCGCAACGCGGCGCACGTTGAAGTTGATAGCGATAGCAATCCCGCTAACGGAAATGATGGGAACGGCAATCCTACGGCAACCGCCGGTCCGGACTTCGCAACCGGCTGGGGCTTGGTGAACGCCCAGGCAGCGGTGAATCTCCTGCAAGACTCCCGCACCGTGGATGGCGTGCCCGTACCGAACCAGATCGTGCAAGACACCGTGACACAGGCCAGCGTTAAGGAATTCGAATTCGTCCTCGACGCTAATGGTGCTCTGCGCGTCACTTTGGCTTGGGACGACATCGAAGCGGCCACACAATCACCGGCCACCAATCCACTTTTGATCAACGACCTCGATCTCGAATTGGTCGATCCCGACGGCCAGGTCTTTTATCCCTGGCAGTTAGGCCAAACCATTCTCGATGCCGATGGCGATCCCATCGCAGACATCGATCAAACGCCAGGGACAGACATTCAAGTGCAGATCCCTATCAATCCCACCACGACTCCCGCATCCAATAGCGACTATGTTCCCGCCAACGCTCTCACCGGCAATGGCGCCTGGGTCGCTGGCACGGGTAAGGATCACTTGAACAACGTCGAACAGGTCTTCATCCAGAATGCGCAAGCCGGACGTTGGAGAGCACGCGTCATTGGTTTCGATATTCCCACAGGCGCCCAAGATTTCTCGCTCGTAGGCATGCCCTACCCGGATCTTCCCGAACTCGTGGGTTCGAACGAAGACAAAGTTGGCATTGGCGGATTCAATGAAGACATCGTTGTCGATTGGAATGTGGCCAACGTCGGTCCCGTGGGCACAGGCGGCAGTTTTCACTACGAAGTGCTGCTTTCCCATGATTTCTATCTTGGCGGCGACATCGTGTTGCCCATTCAGAGCGATAGCCGTCCTACCGATGGGTTGATCAGTTCGTTAGGCAGCGGCAGCTCGCTGGATGTGAGTACGACCTTCCGCATCACCTCCGCTCAAGCGGCGTCATTGTTAGGCATTCCCAGTCCATCCGTGACCGTGCAGGACTTGATCGACAACGATGTGTTCATTCTCATCCACATCGACGCGGCCGATGCGATCCTTGAGCATGAGGAACCTAACATCATCCCCGTTCAAGCAGCGCGCTTGGTCGACGTGGCCTTGGTCATGGATCGCAGCGGCAGCATGGGCAGCAGCGTTCCCACTTCGGGAGGTTCCCAAACGAAGCTCCAACAACTCAAGAAAGCGGCTAATCTCTTTCTCGATCTCATGCGGAAGAATCAGGGCGATCGTCTCGGCGAAGTGAGCTTCTCTTCCAGCGTCACCACGGAATTTGACGAGCCCGGGGCGATTGAACAGGTCACTCCTCTAACATCCGGCTCAGGCAGCAACATCGCCGCGGCCAAAGCAGCTGTCGATGGCTTATCAGCCGGTGGCGGCACCAACATTCGAGGTGGCTTGCAACGAGGTCTCGATCTCTTGCCTGCCGGCAGTGATCGGCGGAAAGTGATCGTCTTTCTGTCAGACGGCATGAAGACTTCCGGAGGTGATCCGCAACAGCCTTCGTTCTTGCAACAGTTCACCAATCAGAACGTGAACGTGTTCTCTGTTGGTTTCGGCACTGAAGGGGCTTCAGGAAACGCCGGTATTGACGTGGATCTATTATCCGCGCTTTCCAATACGGGAGCAGATGGCTTCTTCCAAGTGGCAGAGAACTCCACACAGTTAGATAAATTCTTCATCAACGCTCTGGGTGGAGCGATCGAGAGCGAGCTGGTGGTGGACCCGGAAGGCGATCTTGCTAGCGGCCAGACTGCCACGGTGGAAGCGGCTCTTGGCAAACAAGAACGCGCCGCCAGCTTCATCCTCACTTGGGACAATCCCAGCGCCAATCTCCAACTCTACCTGCGCTCGCCATCGGGATTGCTCATCTATCCTGGCAATATTTCGAGTTTCGGTGACAAAGTCTCGCTCGTTTCCGAGCCCGGCTACATGTTCTACAAGGTGAACCCTCCTTTGCCTGCGGGTCCCTCACAAGATCATAGCGGTGCCTGGGAAATGATCATTCACAACACCGGCGGCCCCACCGCGCACTACATGGCCAACGTGCTCGCCGATTCTACGATCAATCTGGCGCTATCGACCAAACCACCGCTAGGCGCTAGCACCTTTACTACAGGGCAGTCGATCGGCTTCCACGCCACTTTCTCCCGCACGGGAGCGGCTCCCATGGCCAAAGCGCACCTCACCGTCTATCCAACGGTGCCCGTTGCCGGCTTAGGGGACATGTTAGCCGCAAACCTCATTACTCAAGAGGAATTGGCCAAGATACCGACGACGCTTGGCGATGAGCGCCTGTCTATGTTAGAGCGATTGGGCATGGCTTTCCAACGCAAGTATGGCAAACCGCCCGTAGCCAAACGCGCCGGCGTGCCCTTCACGCTGGACTTGGGCGACCAGGGCAAAGACCGCGCTTACTTCACGGGATCGTTTCCCACGAAAACACCGGGTGAATACTGCTTTCTGGTCCGCGCCCACGCCCATGATGAGGATTGCGATCCCGTTCAACGCGAGATCCTGCGCACCGTTCGGGTCAAGCCGGAAGTCAGCCGGAAGTTGACGCGTGTGGACGTCGTACCCACGCCACGCGGCTACAAAGTGGTCGTCACGCCTAAGGATGATCTTGGTCACTTTGTGGGGCCCGGCCATGCCGATGCCGTGGAGGTGAAGGGCAAGGGCGTGGATCAGTCCGGCCCCGTCGTGGACAATCTTGATGGCAGCTATTGTGTCGAAATCACCGGCACTTCCGGCACGCTCACGCTGTGTGTGTTAGGAATTGAACTCGCTCCCATCGTCCTGGAAGGCGATACGCCGACCCCCTCAGTGGTGACTCCGTCAGGGGGCACCAACGATGGACGCACGCCAATCATCGTGACCGTCAGCGGTGGCACGACCGGCATCACGAGCATTCTGCTAGTAGGATCAAGTGATCCCGTGGCGCTGCCGGTATCCAAGGTCAATCCTGATACGGGAGAGCTCTTCGCTACCGTTCCCGCCGGCCTCATTCCCGGCAATTACCTCGTTCAGTTAGTGAAGGACAACAAGACAGGCTTGCCATCCGGCGCCGCCTTCAAGGTCATCGGCAAAGGAAGCGATTTCCCGGATCCAGTGATCACGCTAGGAGACAACGTGCTCAATCTTTTGGGCAATACGGACCAGAAAACCGGGCTCCTCTTGCTAGGCGACTTGTTGGTCCAACTCAGGGAATTGCCCTTGGGCAATGCCTTTGACGAGACATGGCTGAAACTCGCCGCGGAAGATGTCTCCAAGCTCCTCTTGAAAGAACAAGGGATCGTTGAAAAAGGTGATATTCTCCATCTCCTGGAAGCTGTGGACCGATCCAAGGTAGACGCGCGCGATGCCAATCATGGCAAGGTAAACACGCCTCAAGGCAACCAAATTGAGGTCGATGTCAGTCACAACGTGAAGCTCATCTTCAATGACGTGAGCAAAGAAGGCGAGTCCGAGGTCAAAGTGCTTACCGGGCCTGACGGTTTCCGGGACGGACCCTTGGGTAAAGTGCCGGCGATCTTCGACATCAAAACGACGGCTGAGTTCGGCGATCAAGGCGTCATGGTGGAAATCGAGTATGAAGAAGGCGACTACCAAGATGAAGGCGCCCTCATTCTCGCTCATCGCAAGGGCAACTTATGGACGGACATCACCACGCATCGCGATCCGGAATCTAACAAGATTTGCGGCCTAACGGAGTCCTTCTCCGAATTCGCCGTCTTTGAGATTCTGCCAGGAGACGACGCCGGCGAGATCACGGGTGAGGCCGAGCCCGAAGGCATCGACATCACAACGCCGGACGGAAGATTCTACGACATCCAATTCTCCGGCGATATGAAGAGCTGGATCACTATCGCCATCGGCGTCAGCGGCGTTTACCGCGACACCGATCCTTCACGCGTGAACGCGCCGCGGCAATTTTACCAAGCCGTTCTCAATCAGCCCTAGATCGATTCAGCACCTCATCTCCAACACACGTTTACTAGACAATACTGAATCGATCGAACAGCTGAGGCGGGTGCTCGTTACGACGGGCACCCGCTTTTCGATGAAAACGATCGTCAACAGAAGCCACCTCTTAGAGTCAGGCCGGCGAACGGATTCCGTCGGGACTCAATGAGGCCCAATTCTTGCGCTGAGATCGGGAAATTCCAAATGACGACGAACGGGTGAAGCCGCTGTTTCGGTTTGGATCTCCAGATGTTTGAGCAAAGAATAACGGATTTCTCTATAATCTCCGTAAATTCGAGCTAAAATGGACACACTTATTTTGAATTCACGGCTTATTTCTGAGAAAAGCTCTTTTTCTCGGAAGATACCGTTACCACTATGTAAGATGTCCAACTCCCAAGAATTGTCGCCCACGGACTCCACGACTGAATCCCACCTGCTCCTCGTCCGATTCCTCAAGCGCTCTCTGGCCATGCTTGAGCCAGCGCAAGATGCGGGCGAACGAAAGCACTGGCTCATGGCTGAAGTGCTGATCCAACTCGTTGAAAACGAGTCCTCTGATCCTCGCACGATCATTTCCGGCTACTACGCTAGCCATCATTTTCTCGAACTGACGGCGTCACTTCTCCCTCCGCCCGCACCATCGCCCTCTGCTCAAGTTCTGTTAAGAGAGTGTCGCAAGTTCCTCGGCCGCTTTGAAGTCCCAGGAGGCACGCCGGCGCAATGGCGGGAGATGAAGCAAATCTTCACGATGGGTAAGGTGGCGGAGGAACCTCTCAGAGAAACCTGTTGGAGCGCCCTCAAAGAAGCGTTCCGCGGACTCTCGGCCGAGAACAGCGATCACCTTCTCATGATCGGTAGCCTCTATGAACTTGTGGTCGGAGCGGATAATCCGTTACTTGAGGACTGGTTGGTGTCGCTCGATCTCCCGCCTGCAAGTGTGAACCCCACGCCATCCATTCGCAAAGCAACGAGTGCCCCCGCGCCAGTCACGCTTCCTCCAGCTGTCATTAGACCGGCTAATCCGGCGCCGTCTAACACTACCCCCGCTGTCGAAAGCAACGCCAACCCGCTCACTAACACCATCCTTGTTAGAGTAGTGAGTTCCGCTGTGACATCGGCCATCAATGCCATGCAGCCGAAGTCGGCGCCGACTCCAGCGCCCCGCCCCATTCCGCGAAAGCAACAAGACATTACGTCTTGCAAGCGCTTTAAGCCTGACGCCGTTCCCAAGCTCGTGCCCTTCGAGCCGGACGCCTTCAAGGAAGGACGGGCACCAGCGTGGGAAGCCGGGTTGGAACAGGCCGCGCCCCAACCCAATCGCTCCAGGGTCGTCCTCATCGTGATCGCCGCCGTCGTCACCCTTCTCGCTGTGGCGCAGTTCGGCCTATTTGAATTTATCTCCACATCCTCCCTTGTGGCCCCCGTGTCGCCTGAGAAGGAGAGCGTTGTGCCCATCGTCGCTGGGCCGACGCTCTCCTCGTCAGAAGTCGCGGAGACCTTCCTTCACGCCCCATCAATCGACGATCGTATTGAACTTCTGAGAGATCCGAGACACGCCGGTCTTCTGCGCGAGCACTTCAAAACCATGGATTCAGCGGGACTTGAAACCAAAGTGGCAGAAATGAGCCCTATGCCGTCAGTGACTGTGCAGGGTCTCACCTTTGACCGGTTTCACGTGCACTTCACCGATGGACGCCATCGCCTGATCGCCGTCGCGTATGAAAAGAACGGACTCTTCGTCGATTGGAAAGCCTACGCCCGCTATGGTACAGCCAGCTGGGAAGACTTGGTCTCAGGCAAAGCCGCTGAGGCAGAAATGCGGGCCTTCGCCAAACCTGCCGACTACCATAACCACGTATTTGCCGATCCCAAACGCTATCAAGTGTACGAACTGACTTCGCCGGACTGGATTGGCGGACCCATTCATGCCTATGTGCCACGCAAGACTAAGCGCGCGCGTATGTTAGCGGAGAATATCATGGATTCTCAACGGGTCACCTTGCGGCTGAAGCACGACCCTGAAAGTCCTAACGCCTTTCTTATAACGAAAATCATCGCCATTGGCTGGGTAGAAGGCGGTAAAGATTACGAGGATCGCCCTTTCACCGTTCACGTTCCCGAGGCCTTCGAATTAGAGCAGGGCGCGATCGAGAATATGGATCTCCGTTACCTGCCCCCGGCGGCAGTGGATACCCGCGAGAACCACACGCAGTCCCTACACTCGCCTCTGCCTTCGCTGAGCTTCTAAATAACCATCGCGATCGACAAGTGTAGACGAACGCATGAAAGTTCCATTGCTGAAGTGGCGTCCCACGCCCGGAACTCCACGATTCCCGCTGCCTCGGAGTCGGCCACTTTTTCGATCACCCGTCACGACCGCTTGACTGGACGGCAGCGCCTGCCAAACCATGGCGCATGAGGTTTACCCACGCCCTCCTTGTTGTTAGCGCTAGCCTGAGTGTCGTCGCTTCCGTATTCAGCAACACCCATCCTTGGGTGATCGTTTCTCTCAACCAAGACCGGCAACTCGCCGTCTACCAGTTGAATGAAGACACCGCCACGCTAAGTCTTCTCGCCAAGACCGCAACCCGTGGCCGGCCCGCGTCCATGGGGCTGGCGCCGGATGGCCGGCATGTCTACGTCTCCATGCGAGACAGCGGTGCGGTGGCTGCCTTTCGCCTCGAGAGTGATGCTAGTCTCACCGCGCTGGGCGAAGGCCACGTGGGTGCAGATCCAGCGTATATCAATGTTCATCCTAACGGAAAGTATGTCGTTAGTGCCTACTACGCCGCGGGCAAAGTCGCCGTGCACGGAATACTGGAAGAGGGTTCGATCACACCGGAGCCAGTCCAAGTGATCGAAACGGATGAACGAGCCCACGCGGCTGTCTGGGCGCCCGATGCTCGCCATGTTTTCATCCCTCACACACGCCCCAATGCGATCTTTCAGTTTGCATTTGATCCGCAAAGCGGCCTGCTCTCACCTAACGAACCTGCTAAGCTAGAAAGAGAAGCCGGCTCCGGCCCCCGGCATCTTTGGTTTCACCCACAAGCGAGCGTGGCTTACGGGAGCGATGAACAGGGCCTCAGCATCACCTCCTATCATTACGATCCCCAGCGAGGCACACTTACGAAAGCACTTACTGTTTCCTCCGTTCCCAATGAATTCAATGAGCGTGGCTCCACTTCTGATATCGAGGTTCATCCCTCCGGAAAGTTCGTCTATATCGCCAACCGCGGCCACAACAGCATCGCGAGCTTCGCCATCGACGCAGCCGACCCGACGAAACTAACACTCGCCGGTCATGCGGCTACGGAAGCCGTTCCACGGTCGTTCAATATCTCGCCAGACGGCCGGTTTCTCGTCGCCGCGGGTCAGCGGTCCGGTAAAGTCGCGGTCTTTCGCATCGGAGATGACGGGGCGCTAGGACGTACCAGCACTTTGGAAGCGGGAAACGCTCCGTGGTGGGTGCAGTTTGTTAGTAAACCTCCAGGCGAATCCGTTTCTTCCGACTGGCCGCACCCACGCGGACCACAATTGAATGGGAAAACCGCTCCAAATGCCGCTCCGTTAAACTCGTTGCCGGACAACCCGAGAGTGGTCTGGCGACTTCCCGCCACAGACGGCTTTGCCGCTCCGATCATCACGCGCGGCCGTGTCATTTACGGCGACTATCAAAAGCGACAAGAAGTGTTTCATGCCGTCTCCCTAGCGGACGGCAAACAGCTCTGGGAAGATGTGTTAGGCGAGCCCCACAAAGACGGCTTCGGCACCGGCCCACGTTGTGCTCCCGTTAGCGATGGCGAGATCGTTCTCACGCAATCTTGTAAGGCCGAATTGCATTGCCTCGACGCGGCAACGGGCAAGCTTCTCTGGGAAAAAAACTATCAAAAAGACTTCGGAGCGCCTTACGCCGGAGAAACGGGCAACACGTTGGGTGGCGCGCGTCATGGCTACAATGCCAGTCCCTGCATCAACGGCGATCACGTTATCACTTTGGCCGGCGGGCCTGGTGCCGGAGTCGTTTGCCTGAACAAGAAGAGTGGCGAAGTGATTTGGCAATCTCAGGATGATCAAGCTGCCTACTCACCTCCCCTCGTCGCGACCGTCGCCGGCGTCGAACAAGTGATAGCCTTCACGGTCAATGGCGTCGTGGGGCTTCGCCGGTCCAATGGCGAATTGTTATGGCGCGTGCCGCTCACCACCGATTACGGGCGCCACATCGCTGCTCCGGTGGTCTTTGACGATTTGGTGATCGTGGGTTCCCATCAAGTCGGGCTCATCGCCACACGCATCCTCAACCAAGACGGCATGATTCGCACGGAAGAAGCGTGGAAGCATGGCAAAGAGAAAGGGCCTAACATTTCGTCTCCCATACTCATGGGCGGCCATCTCTATCTCCTAGCAGGCACGCAAACGCTCTGTCTTGATGCTCGCACCGGCGAGCAGAAATGGGCCCAAGACGGGATGGTGATTTCGCCAGAGCGTGGTGCCTTCGGCGCCTTCATAGGTATTGGAGAGAATATGCTGATGCTCACTGATCTGGGTGAACTTATTCTCTTCAAGGCCAACCCCAACCAATACGAAGAGCTCGGCCGTACCCAAGTCTGCGGAAAGAACTGGTGTCATCCAGCCTACGCGGATGGCAAATTGATCGTTCGCGATGCGAAGCGGCTTTATTGCATCGATCTGATGGATTCTGATTAGAGCCCAAGACGGATCAAGACGCTTACGCTTTTCTCAACGGTGTTATCTCAGCGGGGGCCCCTTCCCTCGTAGAGTTGCCGCCCAATGAAGGCAGCAAAGTCTTCCAAGACCTAACGAACATCTACCTACCGATGTTCGAATCTTGAAGACTAGCAGGCCGCACCCTGAAACGTCCGTCCTGCGACGAGTTCGTTATAGGGGACTGGAACTAACACGTATATCTTCATGACGCCCGGGGCGGTATCATCAAATGACAGTTTGTTCATCTTGGTGAGTTTCTTCTTACAATCTTCTGAGCTTCACTTAGTCTTGCGGCGTGCGCGTACTCGTCGTCGAAGATCAGCCCAAGATAGCCTCCTTCATTCACAAGGGTTTGGAAGAGCAGGGCATGGTGGTGGATCTGTGTCACGATGGCGATGAAGGCTACCGGTTTGCGACGACCGAACCCTATGATGCCATCGTCCTTGATATCATGCTTCCCGGTCGTGATGGGTTGAGCATTTTGAGGAATCTGCGGGACCAGAAGAACGCAGTGCCGGTGCTCTTGTTGACCGCGCGGGATTCCCTGTCGGAGAGGGTGGAAGGCCTCAATCTGGGAGCTGATGATTACTTGACCAAACCCTTTTATGTGGAGGAGCTCATCGCGCGTCTGCACACCATCGTGAGACGCTCCAGCGGTAATACTGTGAATATTCTCAAGGTGGGTGATTTGCGCGTGGATTTGGTGAAGCGCGATGTGCGGCGAGATGAGGATCAAATCGAGCTGACGGCCCGTGAGTTCGAGTTGTTAGAGTATTTGATGCGTTCCCCGGGACGGGTCTTCACCCGCATTCAAATCTGTGAACATGTGTGGAATTATCATTTTGATCCGCAAACCAATCTTGTCGATGTCTACATCAAACGTCTGCGCAAGAAGATCGATGCCGGTTACGAACACAAGCTGATCCAGACCGTGCGCGGCGTGGGCTACCGAATCGCCGCGAGCCAAGGCTAACACCATCCTCCATGAGATCGTTTCGCCTAAGATTGGCTATCACCACGACACTGATATCGGGCGGCATATTGATGGCCGCAGCCGTGGCAGCGTGGTTGTTAGTCTACGAAACCCTGCTCAAGGCCGTGGATGCTCGATTGACCCTGCCTGGAACCGCTCTGGCGCACCAAGCCCATCCCCGGTTTGATCCGGATTCGTTTGCGCGCATTGTCGAGGGACTCACTGGGCATGGGTTGGGCGGGGAGTTTGAATTGGGTTTGGCCGTACTCTATCAAAACGATGACCGGAAACGTCTATCACAGACACCGAATGAGGATTGGTTAGACAACATTCCATTTGTCGCCTACCTGCCTTCCGCGGAAGAGATCGCGCGATTGCCGAATCGCCCGCCGGGGCCTTGGGAAGAGGACCGTCGCGGACCACGAAAGGATCGGGACAAACGTCGCGACGATCGGGACCGCGGCGGCCCGCCACCACCAAAGCGAGGACGGGGTCCGGGAATCGAATCGTTGGTAGAGCGCTGGTTTGACGGGCGTGGGCCGGATCGGCGGGATGGGCGTGGGCCTCGTGGCCGGGATGGACGGGGGCCCGGGCGACGCTTCGAGGTTCCGGCGATGCTGCGTCCAAAGTTCTTTACTGTGGCCGTGGAAGGGACGGATTGGCGAATCGGCGCCTTTGGTGGACGGCATCACACGGTGTTTGCAGGTGTCACGCTTGATCAGTTTGATGCCGATGTGAGGATGAAACGGCGTTATTTTCTAATGGCCATTCCGTTAGGGTTTCTACTCTCGGCGGGCGCGGGTTGGTTGGTAGCAGGCAAGGCGGTGCGTCCGGTGGAGCGTATCACGGAAATGGCGGAACACGTGACTGCAAAAGGCCTAGATGAACGCGTGCGGATCACCGGCCACGAGGATCAGGAGTTTGCGCGTTTGGTCAACGTGATCAATGGCATGATGGAAAGGTTAGAACGGAGCTTTCATCAATCGGCGAGATTCAGTGCCGATGCGTCTCATGAATTGAAGACGCCATTGGCCGTCATGCGCGGTGAGATCGAGCGCGGGTTGCAAGAATGTGCGCCTGGTTCGGCAGAGGAACAGCGATTTCTTGATCTCGCGGAAGAAGTGCATCGCTTGAAGCAGATCACGGAGAATCTCCTGGTCTTGTCCCGGGCAGATTCCGGGTCGCTCCGTGTTGAGAAACAGGTTCTATCTTTGAGTGAATTAGTCACGCAGTTTTCAGAAGACGTAGAGATCCTCTGTGAACAAGCCTCCTTATCGTTCCAAGCGGATATTGCTCCCGATGTGATCATCTCGGCAGACCGCGGTCTGTTGCTATCCGTACTGCACAATCTCGCTAGCAATGCGGTCAAATACAATCGAGAGGATGGCGAAGTGAAGTGTATTGTCAGAGAATTAGAAAACAACGTGGTGATCGAGTTTCACAACACCGGCCCAGGCATCCCGGAGTCGCAGCAAGACAAGATCTTCGACCGGTTTTACCGGGCTGACGAAGCGCGATCCCGTGAAGTCGACGGCTTTGGACTTGGACTGAACATCGCCGCGGAAATCACACGGGCAAACGGGGGTGAATTGATCTTGTTAGGATCAGATGAAAACTGGACGCGATTTGCCGTCGTTTTCCCACAATCGTGAGCTCATTTCTGAGCTTGGCCTAGCGCCTCCAGCACCTATGGTTGGCCCCATATGCATTCCTTGTTTGATTTATCTAACAAAGTCGCCCTGGTCACCGGCGGTGGGCGCGGCTTGGGCCGGGCCATGGCTCGTGGGATCGCCGAAGCGGGAGCGAACGTCTTCATCTGTGCCCGGACAGAAGAGGAACTGAAGTCGGCTCAAGAGGAGATTTCATCAGCGACTGGACGTGAGGTGGCCTACACCGTCGCCGATATGGCGGATCGCGATGCGGTGAAACGCGTCGCGGAAACAGCGCTCAAGAAGATGGGACGGGTGGATATCTTGGTAAACAACGCAGGGATTAACCGGCCTCAGCCGATCGATGAGATTCAAGATGCCGATTGGGACACGCAGTTGGAGGTGAATCTCAGTAGCATCATGGCGCTCACGCGTGCCTTAGTGCCACAAATGAAAGAACGCAGTTGGGGGCGGATCATTCACATCTCTTCCGTGCTGGGCGTGGGATCGAAAGAGGCCCGCAATGCCTACTCAGCAACGAAGTCGGCCCTTGTGGGTTTGAGCAAAGCGAGCGCGCTCGATCTGGGCACGTTCGGCATCACAGTAAATTGCATTGCCCCCGGACCTTTCCTCACTGATTTGCCAATGAGCTTGCTAAACAAAGAACAACAACAGAAGTTCGCGGATTTCACGGCGCTCAACCGTTGGGGCGATCCCAAAGAAATCGTCGGCCCCGCCCTGTTCTTGGGGAGTGATGCCGGCAGCTACGTTACGGGAGAAACCTTGTTAGTCGATGGGGGTGCTTATGCGCGTGCTTTGTGAATGTGATGTTGCCTAGAGACTCTATCAATTCAGTTAAATGTTATTCGAAAGAGGAATGAGACACGAAAATCAGGCTAAAGCCTGTGTGAGAGCGCGGCTCATTCCTCGAATCGACATCCTTCCGATGAATATCCGAATTTGTCTAACATCAATGTTGGCCGGCATCGTGTGGGCGCCGGTGGCAACCTCAGCAAAGCCGGACTTTGCGCGAGAAATCCTGCCCATTCTCTCGGACAAATGTTTCACCTGCCACGGGCCGGACGCAAAGAAAGATCTCGTGCGTCTCGACTCATTCGAAGGGGCCACAGCTGATCTTGGTGGTTATCAAGCGCTGAATACGCAAGATCCGAAAGAGAGCGAGATCTTGGCTCGGGTTCACGATGCCAAAGATCCCATGCCACCATCAGACGCGGAGAAACAACTCACGGAA
The DNA here is from genome assembly GCA_965224685.1 of Verrucomicrobiales bacterium. Taxonomy (GTDB): domain Bacteria; phylum Verrucomicrobiota; class Verrucomicrobiia; order Verrucomicrobiales; family DEV007; genus CBDDAB01. Next base: position 426,376 of record CBDDAB010000017.1, read on the forward strand.
GAGGAGCGCACGTTGTTGAGCCAATGGATCGAAAGCGGCGGCGGCTATGCCAAACACTGGGCCTTCGTCCCGCCACAGCGCCCCGCGGAGAAGGGGTCGATCGATCAATGGATCGAAAAGGATCTAAAAGCGAAAGAAATCGGCTTCGCGCCCAAAGCGGACAAAGCGACGTTGGCTCGTCGTGTGGCGTTCACTTTGGTCGGGCTTCCGTTAGAACCGCAAGCGCTTCAGGCCTACTTGGCCGATGAGAGTGCCCATGCCTATGAGAAGCTTGTGGATCGTTTGTTAGACGATCCGCGCTATGGCGAACACCAAGCACGTTTCTGGTTGGATGCCGTCCGGTATGGTGACACCCATGGCTTGCATTTGGACAATCGGCGAGGCATCTACCCCTATCGTGATTGGGTGGTACGGGCGTTGAACGAGAACCTGCCCTTTGATGAATTCATCATCTGGCAACTGGCAGGAGACAAGTTGCCGGAACCCACGCTCGCGCAACGTGTTGCCACGGGTTTCGTTCGCATGAATCCTACGACCTCAGAAGGCGGAGTCTTACCGGAAGAGTTTCAGGCGAAGAACAATTTCGATCGTGTGGAGACGTTAGGCACGGTTTTTCTGGGAATGACGTTCGCTTGCGCACGCTGTCACACACACAAATACGATCCTATCACTCAGACCGAATATTACGAATTGATGGCCTTTTTTAATAACACGGCCGAACATTCGTTGGATGGCAACAAATATGACTATGCGCCTGTTATGAAGGCTCCCAAGGATCAAACCGCATGGGATGAATGGCAGGATTTGGATAGAAAACGCGCTGATTTGTTGGCGAAAGTTGAAGAGAAGTCAGGTTCTAAAACCGAGCGCTTACAGAAGCTCGCTGAAGCCGGCCATACGGACGCCAAGAAACTGCTAGAGCGATTCGAAGCAGCAGAAGAGGCCTTCACCACGACGCTGGTCACGAAAGATCGCGATAAACTAAGGCCCACTTACCTTCTAAGACGTGGCGAGTACAATCTTCCTACGGGCGATCCCCTGAAGCCCAATGTGCCGCAAGTGATGGGGGGGTTGACCACGGAGATGCCACAGGATCGCTTGGGCTTGGCGCGCTGGCTGACTTCGGATGAGCATCCGTTAGTAACTCGCGTCTTGATCAATCGCGTCTGGCAAAGCGTCTTCGGACACGCCTTGGTAAGAACACCGGAGGACTTCGGCTTGCAGGGGCAGTATCCAACCCACCCGGAGCTGTTAGACTGGCTAGCCGTGGAGTTTCGTGAGAGTGGTTGGGATCTCAAGCACATGCTGCGGCTTATGGTTACGAGCCGCACATTCAAACAAGACTCCGCTTGGCGCTCGGACCTGAGCGATCCGGAAAACCGGCTCTTCGCCCGTGGGCCGAGTTACCGGCTGGATGCCGAGGTCTTGCGGGACCTCGGATTATGGGCAAGCCATTTGCTGGACCCGCATATGGGAGGCGAGGGCGTGAAACCTTATCAACCAAGTGGCATGTGGAAAGCCATGGCCCATCCTGCCAGTAATACCAAAGAATACGTTAGGGACAAAGGTGAACTTCTCTACCGCCGAAGTCTCTACGTCTACTGGAAACGGACGAGCCCGCATCCCATGATGACGCTTTTCGATGCGCCCAGCCGGGAAGCTAGTTGCGTGCGCCGGTCCCGCACGAGCACACCTCTGCAATCGCTCGGACTCCTCAATGAAACGCAGCGTTTGGAAATGGCGCGTAAGTTAGCAGAGCGATTATTAAGAGAGCGGGACTCTGATTCGGCGCGACTGGATCTCTTGTTCACATTGTTAGCCTCGCGTTCGCCGAACGAAGCCGAAACACAAGCTTGCGGCGAACTACTGGCGACTATGAAAGAACGTTATGAGCAATCCGAAGTGGAAGCAGCGGCTCTTCTGAGCACTGGCGATGCGCCACAAGATCAGTCTTTGCCTCAAGCTGAACTGGCTGCCTGGACCCAGGTAGCCGTGACGGTCTTGGCCAGTGATATCGCCTTGCTTGTGTATTGATCCCCATAGCCGATCCCGATTAGGATCGGCCGTTATGACTTCCTTGCTTCGTCGATCCATTGTTGCGCTGAGCTTGTTGTTCGGCTGCTTAATTGGAGCCCAAGGGCAGTCTACGTTTCATATTAGAGAAATCACGCTTGACCCTAATGGACGGCTCTTATTCACCGTCCCCTCGACTACCGCACACTACTACGTACTCTATCATCGTCCCACACTGGCCTTGGAGAATGAACGGCCGTTGGCCATCATTAATGGCGAGGAAGAGGAAACCGTGCTCCGCGATCAGTTAGGCTTGCGCCCATCATCCGGCTACTATCGCGTTTCCCAGCACGATCGCGCCCAGCCAGATGACATTGATGGCGATGGCCTTGATGACGTTTTTGAAATGTCTAACAGTCCGACCCACAATGCCCTAAATCCGGCGAAGATCATTGATTTCCGGGACGGATCGGGATACATTCCTGACAGAGAGACATTCAAGGAGATGTCTTATCAGGGACTTGAAGTGCTCATCGATACGCACCTGGAAGACCTGGAATTCGTGAAGTTTCAGATCGAGAATGCGCATACAGACCGACCTGAGGTCTACTTCCTCAATACCGTCACGCATCGCGCTCATTTCCGGTTCATGAGTGCGGTCAGAATCAATCGCGGCGGGCCGGGGCAGATGCGCGGAGAAATCATTTATCATCCGAACGTGATCGCGCCTAACGGAAAACCGGGCTTTTACCGGTTCGAGTTTCAGCCGAATGACTCCTATCCCTTTGAACGAGTCCGTTTGGGCTACGAACTGATTGCAGCTTGCATGCCATTCCTTGAGAACAACTTTGCCTACTATCCCATGCCGAACAGCGCCTTGCCGCGCTACCATGCTGAGAAAGATCTCTTCGATGCCTCGCGTGTTCATATATTGTTAGAAGAAGATCTGTTTGCCAATATCGGATTCTTGCCACTGAATCCAGCCGCTTCCTTCGGGCGGCTGCGTGTGATGGAGCTAGATGAACGGCCGACCTCCCGCGATGTCGTTCTCTACGCCACCTTGCCTAACGAGTTGCCCCGTGTGGCCGGAATCATCACCGAGGTACCGCAAACTCCCCTCTCCCACGTGAATCTGAGAGCCGTCCAAGACAAACTACCTAACGCGTTCATCGCCAATGCCTCAGAGAATGCCGTGATCAAACCACTGATCGGCAAATGGGTGTATTACGAGGTAACGCCGGAAGGCTTCGAAATCCGTGAGGCCAGTCTCGAAGAAGTCGATACCCACTTTGAGGATATCCGCCCCACGGAACCGCAGATCCCTCCACGTGATCTCACTCAAACCGAGATTCAACCCCTAACAGACATCGTCTTTGACGATTCCGCTAGTTATGGTGTCAAGACGGCGAATTTGGCAACCTTGCACACGCTCGATTTCCCCGATCGCGTGGTGCCCGATGGGTTTGGCGTGCCCTTTCATTTCTACGACGCCTTCATGAAGCACAATGGCTTCTACACGAAAGTGCAGGATTTTCTAGCAGATTCGCATTTCCAAACGGACCTGGATTATCGTGCCGAGACCTTGGAAGATTTGCGGAATGAACTCGAAGATGGGACCATGCCCACTTGGATGACCGATGCCCTGACGGAACTACAGAATCAATTTGACGCCAATGCCAGAATTCGTTGTCGCTCGAGCACCAACAATGAAGACCTGCCAGGATTCAGCGGTGCCGGACTCTACGATTCCTTCACCCATCGGCCGGACGAAGGCCACTTATCCAAGTCCATTAAACAAGTTTTCGCCAGCCTGTGGAACTTCCGGGCCTTTGAAGAACGCGAGTTCTACCGCATTGATCATCTCGCCGCGGCTATGGGCGTCCTCGTGCACCTGAGCTTTTCCGATGAACAAGCCAACGGCGTCGCCGTCACCACCGATCCGTTTTATCAGTCAACTGGCAATTTCTATATCAATTCGCAAATCGGTGAGGATCTGGTGACCAATCCGGAGGACCAATCCGTACCCGAAGAAGTGCTTATCAACAGGAGCAACGGCCGCGATTTCACGGTCGTACGCGAATCCAACCGCGTGGAAGACGGTGACATGGTCTTGAGCCGGCAAGATTTGCAAGATCTGCAGATCGTTCTAAAACGCATCCACGATGGCTTTGCGAGACACTACGGTGTGTTGCCTTGGAACACAAAGTTTGCGATGGAGATCGAATTCAAGATCGCTTCCGATGGACTCCTAACGATCAAACAAGCGCGCCCGTGGGTGTTTTAGTGTTTTTATTCTGCGGCGTACCGCCCTCAGGTTGCTGAATAAGCGCTTCACAATCAGTCGGGACTGAAGTTAACGACATCGCTTCCTAGGCGCCTTGTCGCGTACCCAGTTTGTGCTACGCTGTCCTCACAATGAAGCATTGGAAACTCATCGCCACTTTGATTGGAATCAGTGTGTTTCTCTTCATTCTAGTGCTTGTGATGATTGGAAGAAACGCCATGCTTCGCAATGAGTTGACTATTCAAGGAACGGCCAAGGCCTTGCCAGAAGCCGATCAGATAGCGTTGCAGCGCTTTCATCAGTTCATCAAGGTGATGCAGGATCTTGGTTGGAAAGTAGTAATCACGCCGGAAATGTCCAATCCCGGTAATGACGCTCTTCAAGTTCAGCGGGCGTTGTTGGAGTCCACCATTCCCGATCAGGATGGCCAGACACATCGGCTAGCAATCGACGCCCTAACTTTCGCCTCAAAAGCGCCGTTGCTTGATTCGGAAGACCACGCATTTGATTATAAGACTTGGCCCGCATTGCATTTGTCCGCACACCTAGAGGAGAAAGAGCGCCCCCCGACGCGCATCGTCCGCCAAGCCTCCACAGCGTTCGTTTTTTATCTATGGGGGGCGAGCGCAACGCTTATTCCTGACACTTTCCAAGAATTCATCAATGCCAACGAAGCCGGTACGTCCGCTATCAAGGACCGCCTAGCCAAGACTCATCAAGAACAGTTGGCCCAGTATGAAGCCGTCAAAATAATGCAAGAAGCCTTTGCCAAGACAGATGTCTACGATGGCAATGTGGATGGCGCCTACGGCTGGCAGACCAAGAAAGCATTGCAGCGCTTCCTTCAGAAAGCGGGATTCTACTCGGGAGGTATCGATGGTGTCTTTGGTAGTGGTACTCGCCAAGCTTTAGCGAAATTCCGAGAAGACGCCGGCATTCCTGCGGAAGGCGGGATTGATCAGTCGTTGGCGGAGGCGATCACCAAAGCAGCGGAGAAACTCGATGCACCTCCCGAGGAACCCGCAACCACAGGCGAACCGGAGATTTAGTAGGCTTACGATGGACCATGTCGTGAGCATTCTTGGGAGTGCGCTCACCTGGAAGCGCTTCAATCGAGCGGTGGACGCCGCCTCACAGATTCATCTTGAATGAACCAAGAACGCGCCCTCAGCCGGACGGGCATCCCTGCCCGACCCGCTGGCTTCGGGTTCTTACCCATTAAAGATTAAGGCTCCGTTCGACATCGTGTGAGTGACATCAACGCATACGCCGTACCGTATTGTTGGTGATAGTTGTAAAACGGAAAATCCCACCAACTTCCGTTCTTCTCTTGGAGCTTGAGCAAGATCGTCGCCAAGTGATCCTGATGCACTTTGGCGTCTTTGACAGGCAATTCTTCAATGCACAGGGCCGCATAGTAATGGCCATAGTAGAAGAAATAGCCGGCGACTTGTTGCCAAGACTCATGGGGAACGGGACGTTTACGGCCGATGTCCAGCCATCCGTTGCGTGCCCATAGGCGATCGAGCCAGGTGTCGATCACCTCAAGCGTGATGGTCGAGTCTCCCCATCGGCGCAAGGCGAGATTGCAGGCCTGGGAACGCCCCAAACTTCCCGCCGGCAAATTGATCCCTAACATGGGACGCATTTTGAGATACTCGCCATAGGCATAACTGTTATCCGGTTTGCGTTGCCGCTGGATGGAGGCGATGGCGCGACTAACGATTTTTTCCGGCGGTTCGACGCCGGCTTGCCTGGCTCTAGCAAAGGCCAGCAAGGTGGTTGCAGAAGTAAAGCTGATAGAAGATGACGAGGGCTTGGCCGTCTGGTAACGGAAATCGTAATACCCCCAACCACCGTCCACGGATTCGTAGCGTGTTAGGAGATCATACTGCTCTTTGATCGCCACGCGGATTTCTCCTTGGCGAGCCGCCTTTTCCTCGCGCTCTAACAGAAGGGCGAGTGTGCGGATTCCGTAGGCGTGCGCCCACACATTGTAGATGGCATCCCCGGTAGCTCGACGCACTTTGGGAAGATAACGCAACAGCCAATCTTCGGCGCGTTTGGCAGCCTTGGTCGCATCAGAGTTAGAGTCGGCAGCACCGGATTCGATAAGCGCCGCGAGACAGTTAGCCGTGACTGCCGCGCGAAAAGCCCGGTGCGCACCGGGAATGGGCGCGTAGATGTTGAGCCCCTTGGTCTGGGTCGCCGAACCCCACGACCCGTTCTCATTCTGCACCCTAAGAAGGAAGCCGACACCCCGGTCGATTGCTTGATTGATCGCCACGTCGCCAGGAGCGACGACGGGCTCAAGCTCAGGCAATCTGGAGTCGCCTGGAGCACTCGACGTGGCTGCGAAAAGACCGAGCGCTGACAAGATGACCACGCACGGCGAGCGCCAATCAGTCTGCACGAACTTGATCTCCGGTTGAGAGTCCACGCTTAATGACCGTCTTCTTCCCATCGGTAAATCCCGCATTCACCTCGCGTCGTTCATCCTTCTCACCATCTTTCACCACCATGACATAGTAGCCTTCGCCATCTTGATGAACGGCAGTGTTAGGGACAGTGATGACTTCATCGCTTTCGAAGGCGACAAAAGAGATGTTGGCGTGCATGCCAGGGGTCAACGATCCGGGCACGGACTTCAGAGAGATCTCAGCCGGGTAGCCACCACCCGATGCAATCAAACTGAGCGCAGTGAGCTTCGCTGGGAGGCGTTCCCCAGGAAACGCTACCGGAATGGCAACACCCTTCTTGCCCTTGGACAGCATTCCAAGTTGGTTCTCCGGAACCAACGCACGCAGGCGTAAACCATCGGCCTGAGCAATCGTTAGGATACGTTCTTTGGGAGCGACGGATCCGCCGGGAATCAGTTTCTTGGCCACCGCTCCTGCAGAGGCCCATTTGCCATCGACGTAGGTGCCGTAAAAAACGTAGCCATCCATGGGCGCCTTAACACTCATTATCTTCAAATCTTTCTTGAGCTTAGAAAGAGCCTGAGAACTCTCCTTGTGCGCTTTCTTGGCCTTGTCCAGCTCACGCTTCTTGAGTTCAAGAGCGCGTGGCAAGGAGGCGCGAGCGAGTTCGTGCTCCAAGATCGCCGTCTTCGCCGCGACCTTGAGCGCCTCGTGCTGTCTTGGAATCTCAACCTTCAAGGTTCGCTCTGTCGAGATTCGACGGTTGGCTAGTGAGCGCTTGGCGGATTCGACACTACGTCGAGTTCGTTTGAGGATGATCTCTTCCGTCTCTTCCGTGAGGTTGTCCTCTTCATACATCTTCTCCAGCTGATTCAGCTCCTCTTGCGCATACTCCAGATTAAACTCCGCGTATTCTAACGAACGCCTAGCCGATTCCCGGTTCTGCTCAAGCTGCACCTCCTCAAAGTAGGTCAGCGCTTCTTCCGCTTCTTTTCGGCTCGTGGTGGCAGCCTTGAGTTTCAGTGGCGTGGACTCGTCAAGATGTTGATACTCATCGACACTTTGCTGGAGGGTGAGTTTTGCCGTTTGCTGACTAGTCTCCAGTTCAGCGATCTTCTCTTTCAAAGCCTTTGTTTCAAAGGCCAAGATCACATCACCCTTCCTCACCCGTTTGCCATGCGGCACCACTTTGCGAACGATTAGCTCTTTCCACTCGTCCGGTTCGACGATGATCTCTTTGAGGCGCGGCGATTCGAATATGGCGTTGAGGCTGACCGTGCTCTTGAAACGTTCGGCTTTCACCTCGTGCACGGGCGCGCCGGCGGGTTTCTTGGCTTCTTGCTTCTCCTCTGCCAGAGCAGGAAAAGCAGCGACAACGAGAGAGGCGACGATGGGCCAGGGAATGGCGTGTTGATGAATCATAGGTTCTAGCCTCCTAATAAAAATCGTATGAGTCAATGGCAACGCGATGTCTTTGTAGAAGCCACACATCGAGGCTACATAAGGATATGAAACGGTCATGGTTATCTCTCCTAGGCGGTATGTTGGTCTGTTTACCTGAGGGGCAGGCTCAGGGTGGACCAGGCGATGCCCCTCCCGGCTATGGAGGCGAGCCGACTCTCAAGGCTGCGTCCGAAGCACGGGACGCGAAGAATCAGCAGACACATCGTGAAGATTCTAGCAAACTTGTCTTGCCGGGTTTGGTCGCGGACCGCGTGGCAAAGCGGATCGAAGTACTCGCCGAGACGACCGAATTGGAAAAAGGAGCCATCATTGAGTTTCTGCTCATCGATCAATCCTGCGGCCGAGGCTACGAATCCTTGCTGTGGTCCTTCGCCAAACCGAGCGATGTGCACCACGCGCTGGAATTCATCGGCTTGAAATCCGGCGAGCCCTACCACCCCGAAGCCATGCGCTTCTGGCCCAAAGGAGAACGGGTAAATATGACTCTTCAGCATAGCAAAGATACGAAACCTGCTCGTATGGAATCGCTAATCTTGGACAAACGAACCGGGAAAACGTTAGAAGAAACAGGCTTCATGTTCACTGGATCCTATCGTATTCCTCAAGAAGCCCCGGCTCATGGAGGCGCCTACGCGTCGGATATTTTCGAACCGAAATCAATCGCCTCCATTTTCAACATGCGCCTCACGGTACTGGATATCCCCACCAGATCACCAGAGCGCGACGTCTACGGAAAACTGGTGCTGCATCCCGAAGCCTGGTTTGAGCCTCACACTTTGGTGACGTTGGTTATCGAGCCTCAACGCCGAGATGGCACTACCCGTGCCGTGGATTTGAAACTCACTTTGCAGAACAATGCGCGTGAACCCGTGGTGCTCAGTAAAGTCTATACCGGCGAAGACATCGCCAAGGGTGAGCTCACCCAAGCGCTCGCGGCCTTCGAAAAACTAGCGGGAGCAGGACGGGATCTCTTCGTGCAACTCAACTTCGCGGCAGACCTACCATTGCAACAAGCTCGCACGCACGCTCACCTCATCCGAGCCATCGACAACGACGCCGGCATCCGCGTGGAGCCTCCCTTGAAAGGGCAATTGTTTTACGAAGCGTTCAGTCCTCGAGCGGAAATCATCGATAGAGAGAAAAGATTCGTCCATCCATGGGAACTCGATTTGAAGCCTAACAATGACGGCGAACTTGAAGGAACGCTATGGCTTTACAACGAGGAATATGACGAGGCCGACGGCCAACAGCTCTCTGCCTCTCAATGGCCAGTCAAATCCTCGCAGGCGCTGGCCGATCAAATCCGCCTGGAAAATGCGCGTCGCGAAGCAGCGGAAGATTTCCCCGTGCCCGCCGCACTCTTAGTCTACGCAGACCCCGCCATGGCTTACGGCGACGTGACGCAATTCATCGCCCAAGCCTTTCCTGAAGGCGACGGCACGGTCTATGTGTTTCTCCAGCCGATTGAGCATAGCACGACGGCAAAGGGCAATGTTAGCGAGGAGTGAACCTGTCAATGAATGTTCGCGAATCAAGGAGCTGTGGCGTCTCGCCGCGGAGTTTCGGTAGCGGTGCCGCTACGGCGAGGGCCACTCGCACGGATTTACTGGAGGATCACGGCTGGAGGGAAACCTTGAGACGGGCGTAGCGCGCTCTTTCTACAGGCGCTGTACCCCGCATCGTTGTTGTGATAGAGCCATCCTGGTTCGTGAGCGTCGTGTCGATGGTGGCATGATCACTCCAAGTGATTAGATTATCGCTAGTCTGAATGATGACGTCTACGGCTCGATCGTCTGGTTGACAGGTATATTGCATGACGAGGAAACGGTCGTTTCCCACTTCTTGAATGCTCACGTTAGTCTGGTGCCAGTCGGCTAACGAGAATCGATCACCAGCCTCGCCGAGCGTCCCGCCCACTTGGGAAGAGGCCTTCCAATGGGCGCCCTCGGCCGGGCTCGATGTGGCCTCGGTGATTTGGATGGAATGGCCATCGAGCGCTGCCAGATCAGGCCAAGGCTCTTCGACTTCGTAGGTGAATTCATGCAGAGTATTTCCGCTAGCATCAATGACTTGCACGACTTCGCCACCGTTGTTGAGTCTTCCGCGATACTGTCCTGCTAGGATCGCATCGTGGCCAGAGCCGAAGCGATGGCGGAAGGCCTCGAGATTAGAAACCAGAAGCGCTTCACCACCCGGCGCGAGCGAACGAATCGTACTCGTGGCAAAGTCAAAGGTGATACCATCGACAAAGCGCACGCCTCGGAGATCAATCGCTTGGGCGCCCGTATTCTTGAGGCGCAAGAACTCGAACGCATCGCCGTCATCGTAGCCCGCCGCCGATTCCTCCAGCGAAGCATCAGCAGGTCTATAGAGCAATTCAGTGATGGCGATATTGTTAGACGATGCCGGACCGGTTCCAACTGTGAATTCCGCACGTGTGACCGCGCTCCACAAGCCCTCGTGAAAGCTACGTGCCGCAACGGTCACTGCTTCAGTGAGAACAATCCCAACGGTATTGCCTTGATGGGGAGTCGCATGCGGATTGGGCTCGCCGCCGGGTAAGCGCGGATCCGTTCCGTTCGTGGTGTAGTAGATCGTACCCTGTTCACTCGTGATGCCCAACGAGAAATCGACGTCAACACGACCTCCGAACTGAGTGAACTCAGGGGGCATTACGGTTGGCCATAGATCATGATTGCGGAATGCCTCCCGATTGGGACCGAACAGATAACTGCGCCGAGGATTGCCGCCCGACGTGGTGGCCCAATTGCGAGCATGCGTACCGATGGCTTTCTGGCCAAAGACAAAATCGAGGAGATCATCGTATTCATCGACAACCTCTTCGCTTAGCTTTTTGAGAATGGACTGATCAAAGTCGCGATCGTCAAGCGGGCCTCCATTAAATAAGTGTCTGTTGATACGATCGGCGAAGAGCAAGCGGAACTCTTCCCAACGGGTCAACCCCCTCCAAAGGTCGCGCAGTTCGCCTTCTGTGCCGTTCTCGGATAGACTCCCTTCTTGTGTGCCCAGAATGTACTGATCGATGATGTTCGTGGAGGCATTGCGCGCCGAGCTGCGGCCGATTCCACCTTCGGCGTCCCACACATAAGCACGAAATCGCCCTCTGCTAGAGCGTTCGCGAGTGAGAATCCAGTTGTTATGCGGCCAATCCCACATGGCGGTGTAAATGTTAAAAAGAAAATAATCCGCAATGTTGACCGCATCCACCAACTCAAGAGCCGCTTCCCAGTTGGCAAGGGTTTCCGGCGCCTCGAGCCGAGCGAGGAGATCTTCCCACGCGACCTTGTCACCAGACGCAATGTTGTTTCTGGGATTGCCCACCGTATCGACTGTGAATACATCGCCTTCATACTGAAGGATATCCCACTCTGAGTCCGGATCGGCTCCATGATGAGCGCGCAGGAAGGGTTCACGCACACGCTCTGTCATATTGTAGATTCCCTTTAACTCGCCGTTGACGTAAAGCGTGTTGATGACACCCGTGCTCGCCGGTTGCCCCATGGCCTTGCTGAGCCGGCGCATGAGTTCATCCATGATGAACGGGTTGCGTGAGTCGTTCTTGCCGGCACGGACGCGAAATTGTTCGAATGTACTCACGCTATCATTCTCACCATGGAATGGCAGGGTGACATCTGGATTGCCGTATTCGTTTCGAAAGTAGAGATTGAACGAGGGCTTCTCCACGCTGCCATTCCCGTCTTGCCAAGGGCTCTCATTCAGTCTGTTGAGCACCATGCGAGGACGCGAGAAGTTGCTAGCAGCAATGCGAACGCCACTGTTCGAACGAAAGCCGGGTGACCCGTCGGCGAAATAGAATTCAGCATGAATAGGACGCTCATAGGCCCGGCCACGATTCACCACATTGTTATAAGCGTCTTCCTCCCTGGCCTTCCAGCTATCGCCGCTGAAACTGCCTCCATTGATTGCCAACGCGCCGTAAGGATCATAGAGAGAACGCGACAAATCAGCAGCAAAGATTAAAGTAGAGGCCGTACGAATGCGAGGATCTTGCCCAATGAGATAAGTATTCGTTATGGTATCAGAGGGAATCATTTCTCCATGAAAGGCACGCGCACGAAGGACATGTCCCTCCCTATCCGAAATCATCATAAGCTGGATGGGCTCGGTGTAGGCAATCCCTGTCATTTCAGTTGGTTCCGTGCCGTCGGTGGTATAACGGATCATCGCTCCGTCCGTTGACGTGGTAAGCGTGATCGTCACATCAGAATCGAAGAATCCGCCCTCGATATCAAAGTCGGGAGCCTCCACGCGACCACTGTATATCGGGCCAGTGTTAGCCGTTCCCGGTGTGGGCAACGAGAAATACCCCAAGGTACTCCCGTCTGAGGCCAATCCATAACTATGATAATGATAGTTCGCTACCGGGGCTATCTCACTCTGCAGGTCGCCCGTTTCATCAAAGAGCCCGATGTAATCCCCGCGAGAACTTAACCGGAATGCCGCATGCAAATAGTGGGCAGCCGGAATGGGGTTCTCTGGGTTGTCCGCCATTACTACCAAATAACCGCTTGCTGGAATTGATGTACCGTCCGGGAATGACCACTTGCTAGGATCATCCTCATCATCGGTCAGCGACCAATTGGTGAGGTCGATCTCTTCGCTGCCTTGGTTGTGCAACTCGATCCAATCTGAAGGGCCGTCTGCTAGAGCGGCTGGTTCAAAGACATCCGCACTCGGCTCATGAAGACCGGGAAGATAGCGTACGGTCGAGCCAAAGGGAACCAAGGTCGTTTCTCCGACCGAGAGTTCGAAATCCAGACCCATGGGACTGATGAGGTCGTAATTAACAAGTTGGAATGCCAGCGTATTCTCCCCGGCAATCAGCAAATCAGCGGCTTTCCCCAGAACAATGTCAGACTTAGCTCTGGGCAATTCAGCTTCGCGATAGGCAACTTGATCGAAATAAATGTGCGCGCTCTCGACCCCCAAGTTTCGGCGCCCACGCTCCCGGCCATTCAGCCAGAGAATAAAGCCGTCATCCACAATGATGGTTAGGATAAGATCGCCGCTTGATTCAGCACTCGCCGCGTCAACGGGGAAAACATGACGCGTGTAGACCGACGGAGAAACACCTTCAAGAATCGCTTTCAAGTTTGTCGGCAAACGAGGTGCGAAGATAGTACCTTCGTTAAACCCGATCGGTGTCTCACCCGTTAGCCAATTCGAATCGTCAAACGAAGCCGACCACCAAGGATGGCCGGGCCCCGCATAAGGCTGATCGTTAGAATCCCAACGCAAGAGTCGCTCAGTCTGAATGGCAGAGATTTCATTGATCACAACATCTCCGAAAGTCGATGCCATGCTTAGGGTGAAGATAAGAAAGATCCGGTTCATGCTGTCGGTGAAGAGGGGGATTATAGATTCAAACCGTCTTGGGACGGATTACCATTAGAGGAGAATCGGGGCAAGAATCGATTAGTGTCTTTACCTTGATGTTCTTTCAATAGTGATCAACTCCGCGTCGCGACTAACCGGATCTGAGAAATGATGACAGAAAATCACGATGCTTTCGACCACCGTTTTCAAAATCCTCGCGCTGAGGCGCAGAGGGAACGAATTCATTCCTAACAATGCCCCTTTCTTTGTCAGGATATATTTTTGTCATCTATTTTCTGTCAAAGATACCCATCATACAGATATTAGTGGAGTCCGATCTTTTGTATGTCATCCCGCCTTTAGGCGGCCAATCATTTGGAGTGCTGACCCGTGAGGTCGTTTTAGATCGAAGCGGAAGAGAGCTTCGGAGGTTACTTACGCTTGCAACGTCATCCCGGCTTCGGTCCAACGCCGCTCCAAGTCTCGCGGCGAGCACGCCACAACTAGGTCTTGATGTTTGCGATCAACTGGAGATTCTAGGTAGCGAATCTATTGCATCACCGATGATATGAAATGGCACCCTTGGATGTTAATTCTAGTTACCGCCCTCGTAATAGGTCGTGCGGTCAAGGCCCAGGAGGAAGAGAACGATACTCTTGGATCTGAGTTGATGGCGTATTGGCCCTTGGATGGAAGTTTAGTTGATGTTATCGGCGGGAATCACGGTCGCAGCAGAGACCTTAAAGAAGAACCATTTGCGCCTTCGCTAATGGGCAAAGCCTTGAGGCTCCAAGGTGAAGGGCATTTCGAGGTTGTTTCTGATGAGGCCTTGTTTGGGCTCTTGCCAAGCACTTTTGCGTTCTGGGTTCGTGTGGATAACCAGACAGGCAATATCATTTTTTCGAATGCGCAAGAGGGTAGAATTGAGTTTCGATCTCCAGGATATTTGTTGGGGTCAGGGCATTTAGTCCCTGAGACGCAGAGTATCCCACCTCAATCACACTCCGAATGGCATCATGTTGTAGTACGAAGTGTTCTAGGTAACGGGCCGCACTTATTTAATTCGACTTATGTGAATGGGCAACTCGTTGAAACCACCATCGAAGTGCAGGGACGCTCTTTCATGGCGCCTAGCGGATCGGGAGTAACCAAAAGGATCTTCGTAGGTGGTGATCCACGCCGTGTTCCAACTTTGCAGGGAAGTCTTGATGAGCTTGCTTTTTGGCAAAGAAGCCTCCGCGAAGATGAGGTTGAGATGCTTTATGCGGCAGGGTTAGAAGGTAGGTCTCTTAGGCAATTGCTTTTAGATGTCGATGGAGACTTGCTACCTGATATATGGGAAGTGAAACGTGGCTTGGATCCGGCTATTCCTAATGGGGCCGATGATACGGATGGGGACAGTCTGGGGGATCTGATAGAGTTCGAGCTTGGTACGGATCCGTCTTCGACCGATACAGATGGGGATACTCTTTCCGATGCTGAGGAATTAACCCTCGAAATGGGGAGCAGTGACCCAATCTGGAAAGATTCCGATGAAGACGGAATTAATGATAATATTGAATTGATGATCGAGACTGATCATATTCGTGCCGATACGGATGGCGATGGATATCGAGATGGGGACGAACTGGAATTGTTTAGCGACCCTACGGATCCAAATTCGAAACCAGATATTGGTGTGGGGTTGATAGGTTACTGGAGTTTCGATGACAATTTCATTGATATACAGCAAGGCGCTGAGGGTACGATTCTTCCTGAAGGATCTGAACTAGAGCTTGCCGAAGGAATGCTTGGAAATGCTTTGAGGATGGATGACGAACAATACGTCGATGTTTCTGTAGGCGATGAGTTTGGATTTGAGCGAAGCAGTTTTTCGATCTCGTGTTGGGCCTTGCTTAAGAATCCGGGCCAGTTTGGCAATCGGAGGTTGATCTCGTGCTCGATAGGACGCAAATGGAGGCTTGAAGCGGTGTTAGAACGCCCTGAGCTAGGCTGGATATTTTATGTTCCTAGGGGCGAGAACTTGACTGTTAGGGATCTTAGTAGAGTCGCGCTATGGGACCTACAAGACAGAAGATGGCATCATATCGTAGGTGTCTACCGTTCTCGGAAGGGAGGAAGCTATGGGACTAATGGTACGGCGGAACATCCGCGAATCTATATTGACGGGGTTCCTGTCGAGATTGGAAGAGCAAGCGATTCGTCCCTCGCCCCAAGTGCACCTCCCGGAACGGGACTCCGCCTGGGAGGGCCGAAGGATATCAATGGTTTGAATAGATGGGATGGACTGGTGGACGACTTGGCGATTTGGTCCCGCGCAATCACCCTATCCGAGATTCGAGCAATCTATCGAGGTGCGGTGCTGGAGCATAAGGCGGTGGGTGAGTTGCTTTCACCAGATTCTGATTTTGATGGATTACCTGATGTGTGGGAAGAAAGGCATGGATTGGATCCAAATCTCGCTAATGACCAAGAAGATGTTGATGGGGATTCTCTGACCAACCTGCAAGAGTATCAGAAAGGTTTGGATCCCATTAGCTCTGATACAGATGAGGACGGGCTCCGAGACGATGTCGAAACGGATACAGGCATCTGGTTGAGTGCAGATAAAACAGGAACAAACCCCCTTGTGGCCGACACCGATGGTGATGGGTTAGCTGACGGACTTGAGATTTGGTCTGATCCTAATCGTCAAGACACGGATGGTGATGGATTGGCCGATGGCGTTGAGATTCATTACAATGCGGATCCCCGCAATAGTGATTCGCTGCCTTTGCTGAGAGATGGGCTGCTAGCACACTGGCCGTTGAATGGGAACGCCGACGCCTTAGTTGGGAATTACCAAAGCAGAATATACGGGCAGGAGACACTGTTGTTTGTCGATGGAAGACATGGAGGAAGTGCTCAGTTTAATGGGATCGATCAGTATATTGAAGTGATTGACGACAATGGAGACTTTGATCTCAGTCATTCAAGCTTTGCGATTTCTGCTTGGTTTAAGATCGATACGATTCCCTGCCAGCCAAGCGATGGAGGTCGAATAGAATGCCCGCCAGGGTTTGATCTATTGAGCCGTTTTGGAATCTTGAGCAAGGGGGCAGGTATCCATCAACTGAATGCTAGTATCGATGCGCGTGGGGATCTCCTTTTTCATTCCGCATTTGAAGGATCCTTACCTGTTGCGACGGGGAAATGGAATCAACTGGTGGGAGTAGTCGATCATTATTCCGGGCTTACGTTCACCTACCTTAATGGTGTTCTATCAAAAACCTCACTGGCGTTTGTGCAGGACACAGATTACAACCTCACTTTAGGCGCGATTCCTAAAGAAGGTAGAGCAACACATTATTGGTTAGGTTCTCTTGACGACATAGCAATCTGGAAGCGGCCCCTCGCCCCCACCGAAGTAGCGATGCTCTGGAGTTCGGGAAAAGGGCTCGACGAACTAGCAAACATGGTTAGAGGGGCAGATAGCGACGGTGATGGAGCTTCCGATGACGAAGAGGCTATCGCAGGAACGAATCCTGACGACGGAAACGATTTCCTGCGTATCACGCAAGTTTCTCGCATACAACGAGGGATCTTACTGCATTGGGACTCTGTAGCAGGAAAAAGATACGACATAGAATACAGTGAATCCTTGAAAGAACCCAAATGGAATCGGGTCAATCTTGTAGGGGTTGCCGCTACAAGATCGGAAACTGCTTTCCTTGATACAAGCCCATCGACTAGATCAAAATCGAAAGGTTATTATCGTGTGGCTGTGAGGGTGGATTGAGCCGGAAGATTGCAGTGCAAGATCGCAGCGATTGTCACCTTGGGAGGAAACGCACTTTTCAATCACTACCTTTCTGTTACACTCCGTATTCATGGGACGAATCCATATTATCGCGTTGATTCTCGCGGCGATCGTGTCTTCTGGAGCGAGTTCCGAACCGCTCACCTACGAGCAGCATATTCGGCCGATCTTTAAAGCGGTTTGTTTTCATTGTCATGGTGAGGCGAATGAGACGGAAGGTGGTCTTGATGTGCGTTTGGTTAGGCTCATGATCGCTGGTGGCGAATCAGGTGCTGCGATCGTTCCGGGGGATGCGGAGGCTTCGCTGCTTTGGAAACGCATCGCCGCCGATGAAATGCCTAAAGGTGAGAAAAAACTCTCTCAGAGCGACAAAGACTTGGTGCGCGAGTGGATCATTCAGGGGGCGCGCACGGCTCGGCCAGAACCGGAGGATCCGAACGAAGCGCGATTCATTTTGGAAGAGCTGAATCATTGGGCGTTTCAATCCGTTTCCGATCCTGACGTTCCTCTCGGACAGACAGCAATGCTAAACACACCGATTGATGCGTTCATTGCCGGCAAACTAGCGGAGGAAGGATTCTCGTTTTCTCCTGAAGCGGATCGGGAAACGCTGTTGCGGCGAGCCACGATGGATCTCAGTGGACTCCTTCCCACGATTGAGGAAAGGGAATGCTTTGTTAGAGACGAATCACCTGATGCCTACTCTCGTCTGGTGGACCGGTTGTTAGCCTCGCCTCAGTTCGGCGTGCGTTGGGGACGGCATTGGTTCGATGTGGCCGGTTATGCGGAATCGGATGGGAATGCCGAGGGCGATACCAAGCGCGCGCACGCTTGGCGTTATCGAGACTATGTGATCGATGCCTTCAATAATAATAAACCGATCAATGAGTTCATTGTTGAGCAGTTGGCCGGAGATGAATTGATCGATGGCGAGCTCGATGTGCACAATGAGAGGCAACGCGAGTTGCTCACGGCGACGGGTTTCCTGCGCATGGCTCCGGATACCACGCAGCGAGAAAACACCCTAACAAACCGCAACACCGCTGTGGCGGATGCCATACAAGTGGTGAGTACCAGTATTCTCGGGCTCACCGTCGGCTGCGCGCAATGTCACGATCACAAATACGATCCTATTGGGATCGACGATTACTATCGTTTTCGCGCGGTGTTTGATCCCGCCTTTCCTATAGAGAAATGGCGGACGCCTAACCAGCGTTTGGTCGATATGACCAAACCGGACGTTCGCGCGGTGGCGGATCGAATCGAGGCAGAAGCGAAGAAACTTGAAGACGACCTCAATGAACGCCGACGTGAGCGTGGAAAGGAGATTCAAGAACTCAAGCTAGCGGATGTGCCAGAGAGTGATCGCAACGCCACAAGAACGGCTGTGCTCACTGAAGTGAACAAACGCACGGCGGAACAAAAAGCTTTGTTAGATCTCTATCCGATGGTCAAACCGGTGCCGAACATCCTGGGTTTGCTCATCGAGTACGACATGCCGGCCTACCGGAAGTTTGAAAAGGAACAACAGGCCATTGCCGCGGTGCGGGCCACCAAACCGCCAGCACGATTGATCATGGCCACCCGCGAACGACCGGACATCGTGCCGGTGAGCCGGATCCTTTTCCGGGGAAATCCGGAGAGCCCCGGAGACGAAGTCAAACCCGCGGAACTCATGGTCTTGAACCGGCAAGGCTCGAAATTTTCCGTGCCTAGCAAATCCCAAAGCACCCAATCCACCGGAAGACGGCTCGCTTACGCGTTACACCTAACCAGTGGGACACATCCCATGACGGCGCGCGTGTTTGTAAATCGTCTCTGGCAACATCACTTTGGGCGCGGGATCGTGGCCACGCCCAATGACTTCGGTTTGATTGGAGAACGGCCGTCGCATCCCAGCTTACTTGATTGGTTAGCACAAGAATTGGTTAGACATGAATGGGATCAGAAGCGTCTGCATCGGCTAATCATGCTTTCGACCACTTATCGGCAAGTCTCGACACGGCGGCCGGACGTGGATGCCGTGGATCCGGAGAACGCGCTCTTTGGGAGAGCCAATCTGAGGCGACTCGATGCCGAAGCGATTCGAGACGCTTTGTTAGGCGTATCCGGACAACTAAGTCTGGTGCTTGGCGGTCCGAGCGTCCCGGTGACGCAAAGCGGGGAAGGGAAAGCGGTTATCGGCGTGCAGAAGATTCGTGACGGGCTCGAGGTGGGCGCCGATGGCTCCGGTGCCGATGCCAACCGCCGAAGTGTCTACATTCAGCACCTCCGTCACTTGCCGCTCAATGTCCTGACAACCTTTGATTTGCCGAACATGGCCCCAAACTGCGACAGGCGGCAGCTCTCCACGGTCGCCACCCAAGCGCTTTGGTTCATGAATGATGAATTCATCGTGGAACGGGCGGAAGCCTTGGCTAATGAAATCTCCATAGCTGCACAAGAGCCCCGGACGCGACTTCATCATCTGTTCCTGACTTTATTTAACAAACCGCCAACGGATGCGGATCATGAAGTGTGTTTGGAGTTTCTCTCGAACGATCAAACCTTGGCTTCGTTGTGCCAGGTCTTGTTAGCCTCGAACCGATTCCTTTATGTCGACTAAGCTTTGTTCACGAAGGCACGTCCTTCATTCGTCCTCCTTCGCGCTCAGTAGCGTCGCCGCATCGTGGCTGCTCAAACAAGATGGCTACGCCGTGACGGAAGACATGGGCGCGTTGGATAAACCGGAGTTGGAAGAAAAGCACTACGACCTGCTGCCCAAGTCACCGCCGCACGCGCATCAAGCTAAGGCGATGATTTCCATGTTCATGCTAGGCGGGCCGAGTCAGATCGATTTGTTTGATCCCAAGCCGGAACTGATCAAGTACAATGGCAAGACCTTTGCGGGCGATCTGAAGTTTGACAATGCCGCGCAAGCGAGCCGGGAGATCATGGGCCCCCTGTGGAAGTTTCGTAAACACGGTCAGTGCGGCATGGAGATTTCAGAATTGCTGCCTCACTTGGGAAGCATCGCGGACGACATCACCTTGATCCGCTCCATGCACACGGGTGCGAACAATCATGTGCCTTCGAACTACGCGCTGAGCACCGGTCAGCCGGTTCGTGGCAGACCGGTGTTAGGGTCGTGGCTCTTGAGTGCACTCGGAAGCGAATCCCAGGATTTGCCCGCCTATATCGCTCTAACGGACCGGCGAGGCCTGCCCTTATTAGCCAAGGAGAACTGGAATCACGGTCTACTTCCTTCCATTTATCAGGGCACCATGGTGCGGCCGAAAGAGCCGCGAATCTTCAATCTCGATCCGCCGCTGCATTTGCAGGGAGATCCGCAACGCCGCCAGCTAGAATTGCTACGCAAGCTGAATGAAAAGCATCTAGCAGAACATCCAGGCGAGAATGATTTGGAAGCGCGCATGGCGAGCTACGCCTTGGCGGGGCGCATGCAGGGAGCGGCGAAAGAAGCCTTCGATATTTCGGGAGAATCGGCGGAGACGCGAAAACGTTATGGGATCGATCACAAAGTCACCTCTGACTACGGAACCCGCTGCCTCATCGCGCGGCGTTTGGTCGAACGCGGCGTGCGTTTCGTGCAGATCATCTGCAACGGACAAGTGTGGGATCACCATGGATCAATTCATAAGGCCCTGCCGGATCGATGTGCTGAAGTGGATCAGCCGGCGGCCGCTTTGGTTGCGGATCTGAAACAGCGGGGATTGTTAGACTCCACCATCGTGCATTGGGGTGGAGAAATGGGCCGCCTTCCCGTGATCCAATTCCGTGAAGGCCTCTCGAAACGCGATAAAGTGGGACGCGATCACAATACTTACGGATTCAGTCAATGGGTAGCCGGAGCCGGGTTCCGTCGGGGGTACATTCACGGCGCGACCGATGAATTCTCACACTATGCTGTGGAGGGCATCGTACATCATTACGATTGGTTGGCCACCATCCTCCATCAGTTCGGGCTCGATCATAAGGAACTCAAGTTTCGTGTGGGCCCGCGTGACATTCGTCTGGTGGAACAAGTGGAAGCAAGCGTGGTGGAGGCCTTGTTAGGATAAAATGAAGATCCTTTCGTTTCTCGGTTGGTTTCTCTTAGCGGCATTTCTGGCGATCGGCGCGGACAATTCTCAGAAACCTTACAATGTGCTCTTCATCATCTCAGATGATCTCACCTCCACGGCGCTGTCTTGTTATGGCAATGAAGTGTGTCAGACTCCGAATATCGATGCCTTGGCGGCTAGAGGAACGCGATTCACGCGAGCCTATTGTCAGGGCACCTACTGTGGACCCTCACGCGCTTCCATGTTATCGGGATATTATCCGCATGCTACCGGTGTGTTAGGCTACAAGAATCCGCGACCGCAGATCGGTAATCGCGCGACGTGGCCCCAGCATTTCAAAAACGCCGGTTATCACACCGCGCGTGTTTCCAAGATCTACCACATGGGCGTTCCAGGAGGCGTGGAATATGGACCCGAGGGAAAGAATTATGACGGCGCCGATGACGCAGCCTCATGGACGGAACGATTCAATACTCCCGGGCCGGAATGGAAAGCCAGGGGTGAAGGAGAAACGTTAGAGAACAATCCCGACGGGAAGAGACCTGTTGTGGGAGGCAACACCTTCGTCGTGGTGGAAGCAGACGGTGACGACGAGGTGCACTCCGATGGCAAAGCGGCGAGGAAGGCAGCGGAGTTAATTCACCAACACAAGGACCAACCTTTCTGGTTAGGCGTGGGATTTGTGAGGCCGCATGTGCCCTTTGTCGCGCCCAAGAAATATTACGAGCCTTTCAAACCGTATTCCCAACATGTCTTGCCGCCGAAACATCCCGGCGCCTGGGATGCCATTCCCAAGGTGGGGATCAACTACAAGACCAGCGTGAATATGAAAATGGATATTCGGCGACAAAAGAAAGCGGTGGGAGCCTACTACGCATCAGTCGCTTACATGGATGCGCAAGTGGGAATCGTGCTAGAAGCGTTGCGAGATGCCGGGCTTGAGGAGCGCACCATCGTCATCTTCACGAGTGACCATGGCTATCACTTAGGCGAACACGACTTCTGGGCGAAGGTGAGTTTGCGAGAGGAATCGGCGAGCGTGCCGCTGATCATCTGCGTCCCGGGAAAGAAACCAGCGGTGTGCCATTCATTGGTTGAGTTACTGGATCTGTACCCGACCACGGCAGCGCTTTGCGGTCTCACCGTGCCCGAACGCTTGCAAGGCAGGAACATTGCCAAGATGTTAGAAGATCCTGCTACCGAGGTTCGTCAGACGGCGTTCTCCGTGGCGCCTATGCGCAAAGGCTTTCTGCTACGGGAGGATCGTTGGGCCTACATTCAGTATCGGGAGGACGCTTCAGCGGGAGCCGAGCTGTATGATATGAAAGAGGATCCTAACCAATATCGTAATCTGGCCAGAGATCCCAGTCACGCCGAAGCGGTGGTCAAGTGGCAGGGAAAGCTCAAGGACAAATTGGCGGCGGTTAGGAAGAACGATTTGGGGATTACCTTTAACGAGAACCACTAATATACGCTAATGCAGAAAGGGTTGTGCCGTTCTGAACTGAATGATTGTCTGATTAGTCCTCATTAGTGGTTCCTGTTAGACAATGTCTCATCCAGGAAGGCGTTGGATCGCGGAGCGATCCACGACACTTTAGGTCAAGATATCTTTCACGATGTGTCCGTGCACATCGGTGAGGCGGAAGCGACGACCTTGGAAGCGGTAGGTGAGCTTTTCGTGGTCGATGCCTAGCAAATGCAGGAGAGTAGCGTGAAAATCGTGGATGTGGACGCCGTTCTCCACCACGTTGTAACCAAATTCGTCGGTCTTGCCATGAACAAAGCCCGGCTTAACGCCGCCACCGGCCATCCAGAGGCTGAAGCATTTGGGATGGTGATCGCGGCCGAAGTCTTTGGCGCCGAGTTTGCCCTGACAATAGTTCGTGCGGCCAAATTCGCCGCCCCAGATGACGAGGGTATCTTCCAACAAACCACGATCTTTGAGGTCTCTTACCAAGGCAGCCGAAGCCTGATCCGTTTCGCGGCATTGATTGCTAAGACCGCCCCGCAAGCCCCCGTGCTGATCCCAACCCGGGTGATAGAGTTGAATGAAACGCACGCCGCGTTCGGCGAGCCGACGCGCGACCAGACAGTTGGCTGCGTAGGTACCGGGTTTTCTAGCATCTTCGCCATAGCTCTTGAAGATGTGCTCCGGTTCCTCTTTTAGATTCATCACGCCGGGGATGGACGACTGCATTCTGAACGCCAGTTCGTACTGTGAAATGCGGGCTTCGATCGCCGGATCCGCCGTTCGCTCTAGCTGAAGCTCATGCAACGCCTTCAAATGATCCAGCACGCCACGACGCGCCTCACGGCTGACGCCACCAGGATTGTTCAAATAAAGCACAGGGTCTTTGCCGGAGCGGAAGCGGAGCCCTTGATGCTCCGCCGCAAGAAAGCCATTGCCCCAATAACGGCCGACCAACGGTTGCCCACCTTTGCCTTTGGTCGTGAGCACGACATAGGAAGGCAATTGATCATTCTCGGCCCCTAACCCATAACTCAACCAAGCTCCAATGGCCGGCCGGCCGGGGAACTGAGAGCCTGTTTGCATGAAGGTAACGGCTGGACCGTGATTGATGGCCTCGGTATACATCGACCGGATCACACAGATATCATCCGCCACCTTGGCCGTGTGAGGCAGGCGATCGCTCATCCACACGCCGCTATCACCATGCCGCTGAAACTCAAAAGGTGTGCCTGCTAGAGGAAGGCTCGATTGATTTCCTGACATGGCGGTCAACCGCTGCCCCATGCGCACCGAGGCGGGCAACTCCTCGCCATGCATTTCATTGAGCAGGGGCTTGTGATCAAACAAGTCCATCTGTGAGGGGCCGCCGCTCATGAACAGGTAGATCACGCGCTTCACCTTGGCATTGGCATGTGGGGCCGAAAGCGCCGCACCGTGCGCCTCTCGCTGGAGGAGATCAGCCAAAGCGATGGAGCCGAGTCCCATCCCAAAGCGATTGAGAAACGTACGCCGGCTCATGCCGAGCGGGTCATCGAAACCTGTGCAAAGGGGTGTCGTAGCATTCATGTCAGTCAAAATTGTTGTGGAGTTCAGCGTTTCATCACGCACTCATCATAACTCATAAGCGCATTGGCCACTGAAGCAATGGCCGCATGTTGGATGGAATCCACGTCTTCCGACGGTTCACGGTTTCCATTCTTAAGATACATCACCGCCTCATCCGGATGTAGACGGAAGTGCGCTAACTGATCGTCTAACAGAGAGGTAAGCACGTTCATTTCTTTCTTCTGTGGATGACGGCTGGTAAGGCGGAGGAAGAGATCGGGAAGAAGCTTCTGATAATCTTCACCATAGTGCTTGATCAGATTGGCCGCCAACTCGCGTGCCGCTTCCACAAATTGCGGATCATTCAAAAACACAAAGGCTTGAATGGGCGTCGAGGTTCGTTCTCGCTTAACCATGCAAACGTCGCGTTTAGGCGCATCAAGCGCGATCATGACCGGCGCGGGGCTCGTCCGCTTCCAATAAGTATAGAGGCTCCGCCGGTAAAGCCCCTCCCCTTTCTCGTGTTCCACGGGTTTAAATGAGACCGCGACCTCATAAGGCTTGGTTGGAGCTCCTCCGACTTTTTTTACTAACAAATCGCCCACTGCGAGCGCGTTGTCACGAATCATCTCTGCCGGCAGGCGATAACGCGGCGCCCGTGCAAGGAGTTCATTACCCGGATCCTTGGTTTCCTGGTCCGGTGAAGCGATGGACTGCTGCCGGTAGGCGCGGGAGAGCACCATCGTTTTCACCAGCCGTTTCACATTCCAACCGTGCTCCATAAAATCCGCGGCTAACCAATCAAGTAACTCAGGATGAGTGGGAAGCGCTCCTTGGCTTCCAAAGTCCTCCGGCGTGCCCACGAGCCCTTTGCCAAAGAACATCTGCCAATAACGATTCACCGTCACCCGGGCAAGTAAAGGATGATCCGCATCCGTAAGCCATTGAGCTAGCCCTAACCGATTCCTTGGATGATCCGCTTTCATGGGAGGCAAAGTCGCCGGCGTGTCCGAGGCAACGGGTTCGCTGCGGGCGTCATAGGCGCCTCTCGCCAAGAGATAAGATTGCCTCGGCGTGGGCAATTCATCCATGACCATGATCTCTTGAATGCCATCAGCCAGCTCACTGCGTGCCTTGCGTAAGGCGAGAAGATTCTCAATAAGCGTTTGATGGTCCTGCTGCTCTGTCAGGATGGGTGTTGACAGCGAGACCTCATCAAGTCGGCAGATCAAGGCCATCTCTTCCGGTTGAAGTTCGCGATTGAAAACGCGTAACTCATCAATGAGACCTTTGGTAAAACCGATATCGCGAAAACGCTGTCCCAAGGCGATGTGATCACCACCGCCACCAGTGATGTTCTTGTAAAGATTGTCTCTAACGATCTCCACTTTCACCGGCTCGCCATTGACATAGACGGCCACACCATCCGCGCGGCTCGAACCATCATAGGTGAGGCCCACATGAGTCCAAGCATCCTTATGAATGGGTTCCGTCGTCTCAACGCTGATCGCATTGCCAGGCCAGAAATGGATCAACGACCAACGCACTCTTCCATTCATCAAAAGCATTTCATAACCGCGGCTCGCGGCATCCGTCCAAGCGCGCGAACGGTGAAGTACGACCATGCGCTCTTTGAACGCTGGAGCCTTGAGCCACAGCGCGATACTAAATGGGTCGTTCCGGGTGAAGTTGCCCTGCTTGAGATTCACCGCGTCATCTCCGGTAAGCTGAACCGCATTGCCGTATCGTCCGGGAACGGAGACATTGGCTCCAGATGCCGACGCCGGTTTCTCCGCATCTTTGGCATTCACAAACTTCCCATCCTCACGTTCATCAAAGGTGAAATGCGCGATCTGCCCAACCGGGAGCTGCTTCTTAGGTGCTGTCGAAGACTCCAGCTTGGTCTCAGCGATCGAAATCTTGGCTTCGAGTTCTGCTAGTTTCACCTCTTGCTCCTCCGTGGTGAGCAGCATGTTGGGCGTGGGAATCGCGGGCGTGAAGTAGGAGTAAAGTCCCGCTTCATCAATGTTGGCGAAAAAACTGGATAACTGATAGTATTCTTTCTGACTCAGCGGGTCATACTTGTGATCATGACAGCGACTGCATTCCAACGTTAATCCCAAGAACGCGGTCCCGAAGGTGTGGGCACGGTCGGCAACGTACTCGATGCGAAACTCCTCGGGCACACTCCCGCCTTCGACTTTCTGCGAATGAAGGCGATTGAATGTGGTGGCGAGGCGCTGTTCCCGTGTTGGATTGGGCAAGAGGTCGCCGGCCAGTTGCCAGGTGACGAACTGATCATAGGGCAAATTGTCATTAAAGGCCTCAATCACCCAATCCCGCCACGGCCACACGTAGCGATCGCGATCCACCTGATAGCCGTAACTATCAGAATAGCGAGCGACGTCCATCCACTCAGCGGCCATGCGTTCGCCGTAGGCTTCGCGTTTCAGTAGCGCCCTCACCAAATCCTCAAACGCGTTGGGCGACGTGTCGGCGAGAAAGCGATTCACTTCTTCCGGCGTGGGCGGCAAACCCGTGATATCAAAGGTGACGCGGCGAATGAGCCGTTCGCGGCCGGCTTCTGAGGCGAGCGACCAATCTTCCTTTTCCAAACGCGCTTGAATGAAGGCATCGATCGGATTCTCGATCACCTCTTGGTGTTTCACCTTGGGCACCACCGGTTTGCTAATCGATTCAAAAGCCCAATGACCTGCGTATTCAGCGCCTGCATCAACCCAAGCCACAAGAGTGTCGCGTTCCGCTTTGGTTAGGCTAAGCTTGGACTTGGGCGGTGGCATGACTTCGTCAGGATCCTCGGACAGGATGCGTCGGATGATCTCGCTTTTCGCCGCATTGCCAGGCTCGATGGCTTTCAAGCCACTCTCAGTCTCGTTCATGGCCGCCTCACGGACGTCCAAACGAAGCCCCGCCTTGCGGTCATTGCTATCCGGCCCGTGACAATGAAAGCAGCGGTCCGATAAGATGGGGCGAATGTGCTGATTGAAGTCGATCGCGCTCAGCGAGAGCGGGAGGAGAAACAGCGAGCTGAGGAGAACGGTCTTCATGATGGCGATACGAGACGATCATTCACATGCGAGACACTTTCCAGCAAGCTTCCTTGTGTCCCCTACATGAGTGACAAGGCACCTTGCGTCTCACACCGCTCGCCATTATAAAAGATTCATGCACGCAACGGTCTCCCCTCCGGAAAAGACCCGTCGACCGCATCTCTTCACGGTCGAGGACTTCCATCAGCTCTCAGAGATCGGTGTGCTGGGCCCCGAGCACGAACGCATTGAGCTGATTGATGGAAAACTTCTTGAGCCTATGGCAGTTGGATCGAAACACGCAGGCATTGTCAATTTCTTGGCCAAATTCATCGAACGCCAAGTAGGAGAAAAGATCATCGTTTCGAATCAAAACCCGGTTCGTTTGAACACTTACTCAGAGCCGCTTCCCGATCTGGCGCTCCTCAAATTTAAAGACGACTTCTACCGTACTGCCCATCCCATCGCCCGGGATGTGCTCTTACTCATCGAGGTTGCGGATAGCAGCCTAGCCTTCGATCTCTCGGAAAAAGCCACCGCTTATGCTCAGGCGGGTATTGGCGAATACTGGGTGATCGATATCACGGGAGAGAAGGTCCACACCTTCACCAAGCCTGCCGGCCTGGAATTCCGCTCAGTAAAGACCGTCCATCGTGGAGACCGGTTGGAGTGCGAGTTGATCGACGGGCTCTCAGTTGAAATCGATTCGCTGTTTAAGTAGCATCTGCTTCTTATCGCGGGAGGTAAATAGTCGGCCTCCCTAAGGTATTGCCCAATCACTTAAGGGATTTCCCCGAACCATTTAGGTTAGACCCCTAGGCTGAATCTCGTATTGGCTCGCCTTTCGGGCAAGAATCCCATTCTTGAGTCTTAATGCTGACAAGACTTAGATTTCATTCAGTTCGATGAATTATCGCATGAAATATCATAAATTTAATATTCATTCGATCTTTCATTATAATTGTTTCTAAGGCTTTATGTTCAACCGGTTGCCCCGAGCTGCTGACTATTCGTCATGAGAGTGGAAATCGTCGCGACTTTCACGGCGGAGCCTCTGAGTGCCCCGATTCAAGCTTGGGCCTCGCAACTGGGTATCGAATGGGATCTCCGCTTCGCTCCCTACAATCAAGTCGTACAAGAGCTACTAGATCCAACACGGGAAACCCGGCAACATTACGGCGTCAATGTCTTCCTCTTACGGGCGCGCGATCTTGCAGCTGATCGCCCTAACGAAGCGCTCACTGAACTCAGAAGAGGCTTTGCAGAAATGGCATCTCATTCGCCCGCCAAGCATCTGGTCTTCTGTTGCCCTCACCCAGACGCCACGCCACCGGATGCTCAAATCGAATCAGAATTTGTTCGAGAACTGAACACGATTTCTTCCCTTCACGCGTTCACGACTGCCGAACTCGAGTCGCACTACCCTATCAAAGCCCCCTACGACCAAGCTGCCGATCGCGCTGGGCATGTTCCTTACACTAGCGCAATGTTCTGCACCTTGGCCACGATGATCGCCCGGCATATTCATGTCGAGACACGTCCGCCGTTCAAAGTGATCGCCGTCGATGCAGACAACACGCTTTGGAAAGGCGTGGTGGGCGAAGACGGTGTATCAGGCATTGAGGTCGATCCGCCTTACCAGTTTCTGCAACGATTCCTACTTGAGAAACGTTCCCAAGGATTCTTGCTAGCGATAAGCTCCAAAAACGAAGCCTCCGATGTGGCGACCGCACTCCGTGAACATCCTGACATGCTGCTCAAGGAATCCGATTTCGCCGCATTGAAAGTGAATTGGCGGCCGAAGTCAGAGAATCTTCGCGAGTTGTCCGTAGAGCTAGGGATCGGTTTGGATAGCATCCTTTTTCTCGACGACAACCCTGCGGAAGCGGCCGAGGTCGCCGCAAGGTGCGAGGGTGCTTTGCCCCTGACATTACCTAAAGATGCTGAAGTCATCCCTAACTTCCTTACCCAATGCTGGGCTTTTGACACAGGCAAGCCAACGAGCGAAGATGCGGTGCGGGCCGAGCGCTACCAAGCGCAAGCCAACCGCCAAGCACATCGCCAACATAGCGCGAGTTTTCACGAATTCCTGGAGAGCTTGAGTCTCGAAGTGCAAATCGTTCCCGCGGAATCAAAAGACTTTTCGCGCATCGCGCAACTCACTTCACGCACGAATCAATTCAATGCTCGCAAACATGTCCTCACCGAGGCAGAGCTGGCAGATTTGTTAGCTGACGGGAAGGAAGAAGGCGTAACCGTTAGTGTGAAAGACAAGTTTGGCGACTACGGATTGGTCGGCGCCATGATCTATGGGTCAGGCAAGGACCGGCTCAACGTGAGCACCTTTCTCTTGAGCTGTCGCGCTCTTGGGAAAGGCGTGGAGCGTCGAATGATTCGTCACTTGGGAGAGCGAGCGCTTGATTCCGGCCATGACTTCGTAACCATCCCATTCCTGGCTTCCGACCGAAATGGCATTTGCGCCGCGTTTCTCGAAGAGATCGGAGGCAGGAATGAAGAAGGCGCCTACATCATCGCCGCCACGCAAGCTGAAACCCTATCACCTTTACCCGAGCGAGAACTAGCGGCTAACACCAAGACAGGCGAACCAAAGACAGTTGCCAGGTCTTATCTGGATTCCAACCGGCGCTGGCTCCACCCCTGGCAGGATCCTGTCAAACTTGCTGAGTATTTGGAGGCCATGCGCCAACCTCGCCCCGCCCTATCAGAACCACCTATCGCTCCCAGCACGGAGACGGAACGACACTTGATAGCCATCTGGGAAGCCATTCTAGGCCTGGAAGGCCTTGGGGTGACGGACACCTTCACCTCACTCGGTGGGAAGTCCCTGCAGTTGGTGCAGATGCATTCGCGGCTCGCTTCTGAATTCGACGTCGATATCCCTCTAACCGATTTGTTTGAGCTCCCCACCGTACGCGCCCTGAGCGCGCGTCTGGATGGAGAGGAATCACCTGCCCCTTCCAGCAAGCACACTCCCCATCGCCAACCAAACGAACCTATCGCTATCATTGGCATGGCTGTGCGCACACCGGGTGCAGATTCCGTTGAGACTTTTTGGCAGAATCTCAAAGACGGCGTGAGTTCCCTAACGTCGTTCAGCGATGAGGAACTCGCTAGTGCAAGCGTCGATCCCGCCAGTGTGCGTTCTGATCCCAAGTATGTGCCGGTGAAGGGATGCATGAATGACATTGATAAATTCGATGCCGCTTTCTTCGGCATTCTCCCCAAGGAAGCGAAATTGATGGATCCTCAGCAACGGAAGTTTCTCGAGCTCGCCTGGGAAGCTCTTGAGCGCGCCGGTTACGATCCAAACGCTTACGACGGAAAGATCGGTCTATGGGCCGGCGCCTATCTCGACACTTACGTTATTGCTAATCTGTGCACCGACAAAGACTTTCACGCCAATTGGATTCCGTCCATTCAGGTGGGCTCCCTCCAAGCGGAGTTGGGCAACGACAAGGATTACCTCGCCACCCGCGTTTCATTTAAACTGAACTTGCGCGGCCCTAGCATGACCGTGCAAACGGCCTGCTCCACTTCCATGGTGGCAATATGCCAGGCCATTCAGTCACTGCGTGCGGGTGAGTCCGACATGGCCATGGCAGGCGGCATCACCATCACTTTGCCTGAAAAGAAAGGCTACTACTACACCGAGGACGGGATGCTTTCCAAAGATGGGCGCGTCTGCACCTTCAGCGATGAGGCCACCGGTACGGTCTTCGGCAATGGCGCCGGCATGGTCGTGCTCAAGCGCCTGACGGATGCGCAGCGAGACGGCGATCACATTCACGCCGTGATTCGCGGTGCCGCACTCAACAATGACGGCGGCGTCAAACACAGCTACACCGCTCCAAGCGTCGACGGCCAAGTCGAGGTCATCACCATGGCGCAAGAAGACGCCGGCGTGGATCCTGACAGCATCACCTACATCGAAGCTCACGGCACCGGTACGCCGCTGGGAGATCCGATCGAGGTTGCCGCACTCACCAAATGCTTCCGGCGCCAAACGAAGGATCGCGGTTATTGCACCTTGGGCTCGTTGAAACCAAACGTCGGTCATCTCGACGTGGCTTCCGGGGTATGCGGCGTGATAAAGACGGCACTATCATTAGAACACGCACAGATCCCGCCACTTCTACATTTTGAACGGCCCAATCCCAAGATCGCGTTTGAGGAGAGCCCTTTCAAAGTCCAAACCAGCCTAACGGATTGGGAAACGGATCGCGGACCGAGACGCGCCGCCGTGAGCTCATTCGGCGTCGGTGGCACTAACGGACATGTCGTCCTCGAAGAACCACCGGTTGTTCCGAAAACACAAGCCTCACCTCGTCCGGCACAACTGTTTCTCGTTTCTGCGCGTACCGACGGCGCGCGCGACGAAGCTGCCCAGCGCCTAACAGATTTCGCCCGTGAAGGAAATGGCGATCTGGCGGACGCCGCCTACACTTACGCGACGGGGCGCAAGGCGTTTAACAAACGTCTCGCCATCGCTGCGGCGGATTGGGCCGATTTGCAACAAGGTCTCGAGGCTAACAAAGCGCTCTTTGGCTCTCCTGCTAGCGCCAGTCCACGGCTTTGTTTCATGTTTCCGGGACAAGGCGCGCAGCATGTGGGCATGGCGCGCGAATTCTATGAATGTGAACGTGTTTTCCGGGATCACATCGACTTCTGCGCAGACTATTTGAAACAGGCGATCGGCGCGGATCTTCGCAACGTCATCTATCCCGAAGAAGCTAACGGAGAATCAACGAACCGTTTGAAACATACGGTTAACGCGCAGCCCGCTATCTTCGTCATCGAAACCGGTCTGGCCAGGCTCTACCAAAGTTGGGGGCTCACCCCTCGAGCGATGATTGGTCATAGCGTTGGCGAATTCGCCGCCGCATGCATCGCAGACGTGTTTTCGTTAGAAGACGGCTTAAGCATCTTGGCAACACGCGGCCGACTCATGGGTGACCTGCCAGGTGGCGCCATGTTATCCGTTAGACTATCGGAAGACGCCATTCAGCCCTACCTTGACGAGGCCGATCTGGCAGCAGTGAACGGCAAAGAGCTTTGTGTGCTCGCCGGCAGCCATGAAATTATCGATAGGGCGGAAAAGCGTTTGAACCAAGACGGCGTGACGGTCAAACACTTACACACATCGCACGGATTTCATTCACGCATGATGGATCCCGTGATTGATCCCTTCGCCAAACACATCGCAGAGGCCGCACTACGAGAGCCTAGCATTCCTATACTTTCCACGGTCACTCAACAGTGGCTCACCAAAGACGAAGCCTGTGATCCCCTCTATTGGGCTAAACATCTTCGCCAGCCTGTTCAATTCTATCATTCCGCCCGAAAACTCGCGGCCGAAGAGACCGATCAGGTCTTCATCGAAATCGGTCCCGGGCAGACTCTGGCGACCCTAGCACGTCAATCCATCGGACGCGAAGGCGGCCACGTGTTTCTCGCCGCCTGCGGCCATGCGGCCGATACCGGCTCAGACTACACTCACACGTTAACCACGTTGGGAAAGCTATGGGTACAAGGCCTTGCGATCGACTGGCGAGCCTTCTACGCCCACGAGAACCGCCGCCGCGTCGTGGTCCCAACGTACCCGTTCGAACGCAAGCGGCATTGGTTCGAGGCACACGACCTGCACGCCTCGCCGGCACCGGTGTCCCCTGCTCCAGTCGAAAAAATAGAATCGCAATCGCCCCGATCTACCTCTCCAACAGAAATCACTGAATCCTCCTCGCCGATGGCAGATCCTCCCAAACCCGCACGTACCGTGAAACTCGCCGCCACCATGCGCGAAGTTCTGAGCGAATTGTCAGATATTCCTGAAGAGGAGTTGGACGGCGACGCCTCCTTCCTCGAACTCGGATTCGATTCATTGCTTTTAACCCAAGTGAGTAAGGCGTTCCAAGACGAATTCGGCACCCAAGTGACAATGCGCCAATTGATCGATGAACTCCCTAGCATCGATGCTATGGTGGCTCATTTGGATGCCACGTTAGACCCCAGCGCGTTTGCTGAGGAGAAGGCTTCCTCCCCACCACCAGCCCCTATTTCCACTCCCGCACCTCCCGTACAGGAACCGGCACCTTCCACTCCGGTACCGGTTCCTGTTGCGGGCGTGGCCACCGCTTCAACGGCCCCGCCGATTCCTCTGCCTGCGACGGCTGCGTCAGACAGCAGTGTGTTAGGCTCCTTGATCAGTCAGCAAATGCAGCTAATGCAGCAGCAGCTTTCACTTTTTCAAAGTGGGACACTCCCCATCGTGGCACCCAATCCGGCAGTGCCCGTTCCCACTTCCGTGGCCGGCACGGAGTCTCCCAGTTGTTCACCATCCCCCCCCAAGCCTACCCAACCGGCGCCGAAAGCGGCGTCGGCGCCTTCATCCGCGCCGGCGCCCGCTCAGGCGGCTCACGGTCCTTACAAACCTCTCAATCGCGCCAAAGACGAAGCTCTCACCGAACAACAGCAACGGTTCATCGCCGATCTGACCGCGCGTTACAATGCGAAGACGGCACGCTCGAAAGAACGCACTCAGAAGTACCGTCACTGTTTCGCAGACCCACGCACCGCGAACGGTTTCAATCGTCTTTGGAAAGAGATGTGTTATCAGATCGTAGTCGAGAAAGCGCAAGGTTCGCGTTTGTTAGACATTGATGGCAATGAGTACATCGACATTGTCAACGGATTCGGTCCCGGATTTCTGGGCCATTCACCCGAATTTGTGACCGAGGCTTTGAAAGAGCAGTTAGACAAGACGATTGCCGTGGGGCCTCAGGCCGAATATGCCGGCGAAACAGCCGAGCTGGTGTGCAAGCTCATTGGCGCCGACCGCGTTTGCTTCCTCAACACAGGCTCCGAAGCGGTGCAAGCAGCGATGCGCTCGGCTAGAACCGTCACCGGTCGTGATAAGATCATTGTTTTCTCCAAAGACTATCACGGGAATTTTGACGAGGTGCTCGTACGTGGCGCTAACAAGAAAGGTAAGCTAAAAAGCTTGCCCATCGCCCCGGGAATTCCCCGCCGCGCGGTGGAAGACGTCATTGTCCTCGACTACGGAACCGACGAATCTCTGCAAACCATCCGCGAACTTGCCGGTGAGGTGGCCGCAGTGATGGTTGAGCCCATGCAGAGCCGGCGTCCGGAGTTTCAACCGGTCGAGTTCATCAAAGAGATCCGGCATATCACCGAGCAGGCCGGCAGTCTCTTGATCTTTGACGAGGTGATTACGGGATTCCGAACCGGTCCAGGCGGGGCTCAAGAGTTTTACGGCGTGAAGGCAGACCTCGCCACCTACGGCAAAGTGATAGGTGGGGGGATGCCGGTGGGCTTGGTCGCCGGCAAACGCGAGCACATGGATACGTTTGATGGCGGCACGTGGCAGTATGGCGATGACTCC
The DNA here is from genome assembly GCA_965224685.1 of Verrucomicrobiales bacterium. Classification (GTDB taxonomy): domain Bacteria; phylum Verrucomicrobiota; class Verrucomicrobiia; order Verrucomicrobiales; family DEV007; genus CBDDAB01. Next base: position 461,267 of record CBDDAB010000017.1, read on the forward strand.
TTTCCGGAGGCGCCCGTCACCTTCTTCGCCGGCACCTTTGTTAGACATCCATTAGCCATCGCCGCCGTCCATGTCATGGCGAAATTCTTCTTGGAGAAACCACGTTCCTTCTGGGACGAGATCTACGCCAAAACGGCGCGTCTTGCGGGAAGCATCGATCAATTCTTCGTCGATGAAGGCATCGGCATCCGAATGCCCTCTTTCAGCTCCCAGATGTTTGTCAGGGTATCGGATCAAGAAAAATATGGCGGCTTGCTCTTCTGCCAGCTGCGTGAAAAGGGCGTCTTCATCCTTGAGGGGCTGCCGTGTTATCTAACGGCCTCACACAGTGATGAAGATGTCGAGTATGTGATCAATGCCTTCAAGGATTCGGTTGCAGCCATGCGCGATGGCGGTTTCTTCGGAGGGCCGACCGGTTCGGGAGTAGGCCTGGGAAAGCTCTCAGGGCCGCAGCGTCAGCTGGAGACCGCAATCGCGGCAGCTCCCATGACGGCGGCCCAGCAAGAGATCTGGTTGGCCTGTCATCTTGATAGCCAAGCCTCCTGCGCGTATAACGAGGCCACCACCCTCCACATTCAAGGGGCCGCACGATTTGAATTCCTGGAAGAGAGTCTCAATGAGATCATTGCCAGACATGATGCTTTGCGGGCGACCTTCAGCAGCGATGGCAAGGAGATCAGGTTTGCCGATCGTCTCACCATTGAAGTCCCGGTCCACGATCTGCAAGGCCTCACGCAAGCCGCTCAGGCGAAACGGTTGGCCGAATTCAAGGAAGCTGAGGCCACCACACCACTCGATCTTGAGAATGGACCGCTCATTCGCGCCTTCGCCGTTCAGCTAGGCCTAGAAGAAAGCATCCTCTTCATCACGGCGCATCACATTGTGTGCGATGGATGGTCTTATAATGTCTTGCTAGAAGAATTGAGTGCCCTCTATGGTGCGCACATTCGAAGTAAACAGAACGCGCTGCCTTCATCAGCGGCCTTTAGCAAATACGCGACGAGAAGAGCGAAGCGAGGGACTAGCAGCCATACCCTCGCCTTTTGGCAAGAAACCTTCGCCAACCCACCGGAGCCCATTTCCCTGCCAACAGACCGACCCTATCCCGCGTCGCGATCTTTTGCAGGCGCTACCGAACGACGTACGATCCCGCCAGAAGCTTCCAAACTCTTGAAGCGCATCGGAGCCAAACAGAAGTGCACGGCCTATCAAACGTTGTTAGGCACTTTCGAAGTCTTGCTAGCCAAACTCTCCGGCCAATCGGAATTCGTTATCGGCACGCCGGCCGCGGGTCAGACCATTGAAGAAGACTCTTCCATCATCGGGCATTGCGTGAACTTCTTGCCGTTGCGGGCCAACGTTCAGCAAAGCGCTAGCTTTAACGAACACCTAATAGACGTTCGCAACCGCGTGCTGCGAGCTTTTGATCACCAGGATTTCACCTACGGCGAGCTGCTTCCGACGCTGAAACTCCCGCGATCCACGGGCCGTATGCCTTTGGTAGAAATTGAGTTCAATGTCGAGCGCACAGACTATCACGATGAGTTTGAAGGCCTGAAGACCGTCTTCGATCCGAGCCCCAAACGGTTCGTCAATTTCCCCATCTTTATCAACATCATCGATTCTCGTGACGGTCTGGTCATCGATTGCGACTACAAGACAGATCTTTTCGACGGCGAAACCATTCAGCGTTGGTTGGGACACTTTGAACAACTCATCGAGACGTTGGCCAAGTCTCCAGAACAACCCCTGAGTCAAATCAGTCTTCTTGATGAAGGCGAAGAGAACCGGCTTCTTCATGAGTGGAATGCAACCGACAGAGATTATCGATCGGGCGATTGTCTCCACGAGATCATTTCCGGCGAAGCGGACAAAGTGGCCGTCAGCCAAGGTGACACCACTCTTACATATCAAGAACTCGACGAGCAAGCGAATGTGATCGCAGCCAAGCTCCAGGATTTGGGGTTGGCACCGGATCAGTTGGTTGGCGTGTTCATGGATCGCCAACCGTCCACCGTTGCGGCGTTGTTAGGAATACTCAAGGCCGGTGGCGCTTACGTTCCCCTCGATCCAGGGTTCCCTAAAGAGCGCATCGAGTTGATGCTAGAGGACGCTGAGCCGTTAGCCGTACTCACAACGAACGCTCTCCGTGAGCGTCTACCCGAGTCGTCCGCATCGATTGTCGAAGTGACACGCGAACGCCGTTCACAAAACGTGATCTCCCCGGCGACCTCTAGCAATCTTGCTTATGTCATTTACACTTCCGGCTCCACTGGCAAACCGAAAGGCGTTCAGATTGAGCATCGTGCCATTGTTAATTTCCTCCGCAGCATGCAGGAAACGCCGGGCATGGCGCAGGAGGATATCTTGCTTGCGGTGACCACCCTTTGCTTTGACATTTCTTTGTTAGAACTCTTCCTCCCTTTGATCTCTGGCGCCCGCGTGGAGATTGCTTCGCGGGAGCAAGCGATCAATCCCGAACGATTGAGCAAGCTCATCGAATCTGCCGGCGCCACCCATCTCCAGGCCACTCCCGTTACGTGGAGAATGCTAGTGGAGACAGATTGGAAGGCGCCTCAGGGTTTTCAAATGCTCTGCGGCGGCGAAGCCATGCCATTCGATCTCGCCCAAAGGCTCACCGATTCCCGAGGCACGCTGTGGAATCTCTATGGTCCAACGGAGACGACCGTGTGGTCTACGGTGACTCGGGTCGATGCTCACACAGAGTCTATTCATGTGGGCCGTCCCATCGCCAACACGTCCATCTACATTGTCGATGAGGCGATGCGACTCGTGCCTCAAGGTGTTCCCGGACGTCTCTTTATCGGCGGGCACGGACTAGCACGGGGTTACGCCAATCGACCGGAGCTCACAGCCGAAAAATTCGTTCGCAATCCCTTCACTTCGAAACTAAGCGATCGCATCTATGATACCGGCGACCTCGCTCGCTATCGGGCCGATGGCACCATCGAGTGTCTCGGGCGTTCTGACAATCAGATCAAATTCAACGGTTACCGGATCGAACTTGGCGATATCGAATCAGCCATGCGGGAGCATCCGCAGATTGGCAATGCCGCAGTGAGATTGCTAGACGAAGACGGCTCCCAACGTTTGTTAGGCTATGTCATTCCGGAAGGCGATCTTCAGATCGACGATCTACGAGCCTATCTAAAGCAGAAACTGCCCGACTACATGGTTCCGGGGGATTTCCACGTCATGGAGAGCTTTCCTCTCACGCCTAACCGCAAGATCGATCGGCGTGCCTTGCCCGATCACATTGCGCCGGAGCCCGTCACGGCATCCTCGCCAGCCCTTGGTAGTGATGCCGCAGATCGCATCACGGAGATTTGGAAGGATCTGTTAGGTAAGAGCAGCGTGCCCCGGAATGCCAATTTCTTCGATGTGGGCGGTCATTCGCTCCTCTTGCTCCGGCTTAAGAACAGGCTCCAAGATGCCTTCAATGAACCGGTGGCCTTGGCCCAGCTTTTCAAGCACACTTCGATCGCGGCACAGGCGAATCTTTTCAAGAAGGCGGTCGGCTCAGCGCCCACGGTTCAAATTCCCTCACAGACACCCAAATCTCTAACCAATCAAGACATTGCCGTCATCGGCATGAGTGGCCGATTCCCCGGAGCGCCGGACCTGGAAACGTTCTGGTCTAACCTGACGCAGGGTGTGGAATCGATCCGTGACCTCACCGAAGATGAACTTCGCGCGGCCGGCGTGTCCGAGGAACTGCTCAGCAATCCTAACTACATTCGCCGTGGCGGTCTGATTGATCATGCGGAAGCTTTCGATCACGGACTCTTTGGCATCAGTCCTAGAGAAGCCGAGTTCATGGACACGCAGCACCGTGTCTTCCTCGAAGAAAGCTACCGGGCCATTGAAAAGGCCGGTTACGATCCAGAACGTTACACCGGGCGTATTGGTGTGTTTGCAGGGTCAGGTGCGCCTCAAGTACCTAACCAATCTTCCCTCTTGCCCTCGGACTATTACGCAGCGTTGACGGGAAGCTTACCCGACTACCTAACCACCCGCGTCGCTTACCGGATGAACTTGCGCGGCCCGTCCGTCACGGTGCAAACGGCGTGCTCCACGTCGCTGGTTGCCGTTCAAGTAGCCTGCCAACATCTCTTGACCGGTGAATGTGAGATAGCGTTAGCAGGCGGCATTTCGTTAGTGTCTCCGCAAGGCCAAGGATACCTTTACCAAGATGGCATGATGCTTTCGCCAGATGGTCACTGCCGTGCCTTTGCCGCCGATGCCGCGGGCACGGTCTTTACTCAAGGGGTCGGCATCGTCGTGCTCAAGCCATTGGAAAAAGCGCTTCAAGAAGGCGACCACATCTACGCAGTGATCAAGGCTGCCACCATCAACAATGACGGCGCGGATAAGATCGGATTCACCGCACCGAGCATCGACGGCCAAGCAGAACTCGTTGGGAAAGCGCTCGCTCAGAGCGGGGTCGATCCGGAAACCATCGGTTTGATGGAAACCCACGGCACAGGCACGCCGTTAGGCGATCCTATTGAAATCGCTGCTCTCACACAAGCCTACCGGAATCACACACAGGCCAAGGGTTATTGCACGCTTGGCGCTTTGAAAAGTAATATCGGTCACATGGACACCGCAGCGGGAATCGGCTCCATGATCAAAGCCATTCTCTCTCTGGAGCACGGAGAGATCCCGCCGATGATCAACTATCAAGCTCCCAATCCGAAGCTGGATCTTGAAGATTCACCGTTCTCCGTGAGTACGGAAGGCGTGAAATGGGAGAGAGGTAGCTCGCCACGCCGTGCTGCTGTGAGCTCGTTCGGCATTGGTGGAACCAATGCTCATGTGATCTTGGAGGAAGCGCCTGAGCGCGCCTCGAATGAAAGACCGGCACGCGAGTTTCAGATCCTCACTTTCTCAGCGAGATCACCGGAGGCCCTTGAAGCGACCTCTAACACGACTCGGCAAACTCTGGAGCGCATGGAGTCGGAATCTCTGGCAGACATCGCCTACACGCTAAATACAGGCCGCAAGGAATACACTTATCGTGAGATGCTCATTGCTTCCAGCAAGAGCATTAGCGAATCCGTGAGGAGCGAGGCAGTCTCACGACCTGTGGTGTTTCTCTTCCCGGGTCAAGGTAGCGCTTACCACGGGATGGGAAAGGGACTTTACGAAACGGAGTCCATTTTTAAAGAGGCGATCGACGAATGCGACCATCATCTAGAGTCTGTGTTAGGCTGGAAACTCAGCGATACGCTCTTTGCCGAAGAAGAAAGCGATTGGTCCGCGACCGATCGCGCCCAACCCGCGCTCTTCGGCATCGAGTACGCCTTGGCCAATCTGTGGATGTCTTGGGGCGTGAAGCCAGAAGCCATGATCGGCCATAGCCTGGGCGAATACGTCGCGGCGACATTGTCAGGGGTATTCACTTTAGGCGACACAATGAAGATCGTCGCGGAACGGGGCCGGCTCATGCAAGCCATGGAACCTGGAAGCATGCTCGCGATTGCTGCTGATCGCGAAACCGTGGAGCCCCTCATCACTGGTGCCGATGTGGAGATCGCGGTGGAGAACAGCCCGCGATCCACCGTCGTTTCCGGCTCTATCGAAACCATTGCCTCCCTAGCAGAGCGTTTGAAATCGAGCGGACTGACCGCCAAGCGGGTCGCGACCTCGCACGCGTTCCATTCTACGATGATGGAAGAGGCAGCTGAGTCTTTTAAACGAATTCTCTCATCGACTGATCGAAAGTCTCCTAACATTCCTTACCTCTCCAATTTAACGGGAACCTGGATCACGCCACAAGATACCGCATCAGCCGACTACTGGTGCAGTCACTTACGTCGCAGCGTGCAATTCTCTGCCAATGTGAGGCGGGTGATGCAAGATCTGGGAGACGTGCAGTTCATCGAGATCGGCCCGGGCACGACACTAAGCGCTTTCGTTAGGCAACACAGCGGCAAACCTAACATCGCCACCACCATGCGACCGGCCAAAGCCGAGATATCCGATGCCGAAGCGCTCGTCCAGGCCATTGGTCAGTTCTGGATTCATGGCGGCTCATTCGATTGGGAAGCCTATCATGCTCCCTATGCACGGCGGCGTCTTCCCCTTCCAGGTTACGCCTTCCAGCGGCGGCACTTTGAACCCAAAGCTCTCGCATCCGCACCGTCCACGGAGACATCCTCTCCCTGCTTGCTTCATGAGGTTCGTTGGCAACGACGAGTCCTTTCCCAAGATGGGAAAGAAAAGGAAACAGCGACCCTCACTTTGTCAGATTTGAGCGAGTGGCGAGAGGCCATATCACGTTATTCTAGTGCGGATCATGTCAGGATCGTGATCGACGCCGATTGCCCGAATGCTGCCTCCTTTGAAGACTATCAAACACGTGTGACCGATCCATTGATCGCTCTGGCTCAATACCTTGATGAGCAAGCGACCGGACAAACTGAGATCGTGCTGCTCACACCGGGCACCCCAGAGTTGGAGAGCGTGGCCATGGCGAATCCAAGTGCGGCGACGCTTGCCGGCGTCGCGCTGAGTCTTCAGCAAGATCTTCCCAAAGTTCGTTGCCGTATCATCGATCGTCCGGCGGGTACCAATCCTTCCGTTGTCGAGCAAGCGATCCAATCATCGTCATACGAACCCATCATGGCTATCCGGGGACGGAGTGTCTATGTGCCGCATTATGAACCCTGGCAAAGTGATCGTTCGCACGACTCCCCCACCCCAACCAAGGGCGCGGTCATCATCACCGGAGGCTTTGGTGCCATTGGAAGAGCTTGTGGCGAAATGATCGCTAAACACGATCACCTTCCAGTGATACTGGTAGGCCGCAACGTGAGTGACGAGTTGCCCGAAGGCTGTCAGGCCTATCGCGCGGACGTGTCCAATGAAGCTGAAGTGGTCGCTTTGTTAGCTCACGCCGTCGGGACATTTGGCGGCATTGCCGGAATCATTCACGCCGCCGGCGTGGTGGAATCCGTTCCACTGTCTGACTATTCTCCCGAAGCGCGACGCCACATTCACGCAGGCAAAGTGCAAGGAGCTCTTCACTTTGCCAAGGCGCTGCGGGATCATGAGCCACCAGCCTTTGTCCTTCTCGTTTCTTCCGTCTCTTCGGTTCTCGGAGGCGTGGGGTACACCGCGTACGCATCGGGCAACGCCTTCCTCGACACCTTCGCAGCGACCCAAGACGGCCAATCGGCAACGCGTTGGTTGTCGTTGGGATTGGATGCCGTGGCCACGGGAGATCACGTTGCGCCTAACGAACTCACCACACGGCAAGCCGCTCAGCTCATTCGGGACCATTTCAATTCTGCTCACTCACCCACTCGATTGGTGGTATCGGTCACGCCTTTGACCGATCGCCTTCAAACCTGGGTGTATGGCATGGCAGAGACCGCCGGCTCTAGCATCGATGTTGCGCCTGCGATCTCTTCCGATCGCGTTTCGCGGCTCTGTCAGATCTGGCAAGAGATTCTGAAGATCGATGACGTGGGTGCCGGCGATAATTTCTTCGAACTCGGAGGCGACTCCATCATCGCCATCCCCATGTTTCAACAGATTCGCGAGGTCTTCGGCGTGTCGCTTCCCATCGCCACACTCTTCAAAGCGGCCACACCACAACAATTGGCCGAAGAGCTAGGACCACTGCCTGAGCCGGAATTGCGGCCATCTTCCGTGTCTCCCGAGATCACAGAATTGGCTGGCGCCAATGGCCACAATGGTCAGCCGATAGCTTACAACGGCCATCGCGAGGGCTCCCCTTTTTCCAGCAATCTGCTAGTGAAGATGAAGGAAGGCTGTTCCACAGAACCCCCCATTTTCTTCACGCATCCAGGCGGTGGTAGCATCGTGTTTTATCATCGTATGGTCAGCGCCATGTCTCACACTCACGCCATGTATGGCATCGAGTCGCCTCTGCTTAGCCAGAAGCGTTTTGATCTCACCGGCATGGAATCGATCGAGGCCATCGCCGCCGGCTACACCCGGTTGGTTCAGGAGGCCCAACCTAGCGGTCCCTACATTCTTGCCGGTTATTCCTTTGGTGGGTTGGTGAGCCTGGAAATGGCGCGGCTTCTCATTTCGGAAGGCGAAGAAGTGAAGTTGCTTGTCTTTGATACTCCCAACCCGCAGGTTGACTATCATGAGCATACGCTTGGGGAACGTATCTCGCATCATTGGCGGCGGGAACCCACCCTGGGCAAGAAACTTGCCAAGGTCTCCAAGCGCGCGACGAAAGGCTTGATGGACCGGATTCAGTACTCCATCACCCGTGCCACCGCTCGCAAACTCAATCACGCTGAAACGCCTAGCAAATCTCCCAGAGTGCTCAATTTTCAGATCCTCGAATTCTACGATGTGCTCACCGATAAGTTTGATCCGCAGCCGTACCCTGGAGACATGGATCTGTTTATCGCCGAGGACCCGGGCGACAAGATCACCTATGATCCGCACCTCGGGTGGAAGGAAGTCGTTCAAGGCGAACTGGCGGTCACCAAAGTGCTAGGGGCGCATCTCACTTTGTTCGATGACGATTTTATTCACGACTTTGTGCGAGCCGTGGAAAGTTGTCTGGAGAAGAACCATGGATTGATGGCTTAGGCCGAAAACGTCCGAATTCGCATACGCCCAAGGGCCGGCTCGCATCCCTTACGGGAAAGCTCACCGGCCCTAACGTCCAAGCATGAAATGGCTATCGCTTCACGGAAGATTGGAGCCGTGGAATCTGGGATTGCGCACACGCAAGCGATAGAATCCACGTACTCGTTCCGTGTTATCGACCAGTTGATTAGCTCCCGTTAGGCCTTCCACGATCGGAGCGAATTTCCCTGGATGCATGGACCATTCCAAGTCATACACGCGGCCATCCATCGTCGCCCATTCCAGCATGATGGATCCATCCGATTGGGGTTCGAGTTTCAGATCGATGTTCGACTCTTTGTCAGTGGGGTCGGAACCAGCTAACCATTCTTGATAGTCGTTGATCCCGTCGCCATCCGTATCCGAGCCTTCTCCATCGCTCACATCGAGACTGCCAAAGACCTCTCTTTCGTAATGATCAGGCAAACCATCCTGATCTTCGTCTTCGCTTGGAGGCTCAATCGTCGGTTCTTTCTCAAGCTCGACTTCTCCATCGAGGGACTTCCCATCAATGGAGACGAAGTTGGCAAAGGGCGCCGGATAAGCGAGGCCAAGAGCAAAGCTGGGCTCTTGCTCAGTCTGCCGTTGAAAGACGAACGTTCCCAACAAGATTCCTGAGCCGGAGACGCCGCTATCAGGCGTGCGTCCATCGAGGCGCCCGCCCACCATGCGAATGATTCCGGGCTCGTCGAGTTGTGGTTCGCTGTAAGGCACACGCTGGCCTTTTTCATCGGCGAAGTACCAGATGCCGCCGTAACGCCCCACGGATTGGAGTTCCGCTAATTTAGGATTGTATTGGAGCTGGATGCCGAAGCTGCGCAGTTCGCAATCGGAGATATCGGCCACCACGTCTACCAAGGTGCTCGTCTTCTCGTGGGTCACGTAGCAACGCAAGGCGAGCTTTGCGGAGGCCAGGGAGCTGCTAGCGAGGAATGCTGCAGCAATCAATATCGCAGGTGTTTTCATGATGATTTAGCTGATTTATTTGAATGCTAGTTTCTCGATCTATAAACCAAAGCCCGCGGCAAAGATGGCGAGATCATCGCCGTCCACATCACCGTCACCGTCCAGGTCCGGCCCGCAGGGACCGGTCGCCCCCAAGTCGATGGCGTAATTGTGAAAGAAGGTCTTGTGATAGATCCTGCCGAAGCCGTTGGTGGTGCGTGCCCAAGCCGTGAGGCGAAATTGATAGGCACAGGATTCCCAGGGCTGGAGGCTCGGTTGCAGCGGGCTCAGAGGGGTGACGGTGAGAGGTGTCAGCGTCTCACCTAACCAAACGCCATTGGCCGCCACATGATTCGAATAGTTATCGACCTTAATGGTGCCCGCGTTTCGGTTGCGGCCCACTAAAGCCACCATCCTGTAATCATCGAGGAAGCCATCGGGATGATTCGCCGTGTAGACGAAGTCGAGCGTCGCCATGTTGTTAGGCAAACGGATGATGGCACATTCATCGAGAAGTGCGCCATTGAAAGAGATGCTATCAATGTTCACCTCTGGACGGTTGTTGTTAACATGAAGAATCAGGTCGATGTTAGGGATCAGACTGATCTGGAAAGGAGCCGGAAAGGGAAATCCGGTCAATCCCCAAGCCTCCATCCGAATGCTATAGCGACCGTTTTCCAAGCTGAGTGTGTTCAAGATCAATCGGAGATTCTCGTGAGCCCAATACGTGTTCCCACCGTTGACTGTGGGCTGGTAGGCAGGGCGTCCAAAGAAAGGTGTGGGCCCGAGACTCACTTTTTCATGCGTGACTGTCCCACCCGAAACATTGAAACGGGTCTTGGTTAGGGGATCGTCGACGTATTCGAAGTCACTCGCTGCCGGTGGGACATTGCCCGTCCATTTGCCGACCTTCACAGCATAGCGATGAATCCCTGACACATTATTACCAAACGGGCCAAACAACCAGGGCTTACCGCCGAACGGGCGATCGCGCGAGATGGTGAGACCGCCTTTGGGACCAACCGTCTGATCGATTTCTGAGACGGGAATGGTTCCCACCGAAGTCCAGAGAAAGCCGTTAGGCACCGTGCCGGGGGCCGCGGATGATCCACAAGGTCCGCCAGTGGCGCCCATGTCGTTGCGGGTGCCGTCCAAGTCGTCGTAGATCGCCGCCGGATCGCCGGCATCAATGCAAGGGGATCCGAGGCTCAAGAGATAATCGCTAGGCGAAACAGGATCAAACTGAGGATCGACCAAGATGTCTCCTAAACGACTAACGATCACGCCATTCCGAATCTCGGAGTAGTTAGGGTTGTTGTCATAGAGACAATTGTAAGTGCTCGTCACCACGGAATCGTTCTCGGCAAAGATGCCCTGAGAAGCGTTTTCAGAAATGATGTTATTCTTCAGCTCGGGCGCGCCCCAGGCAGCGTGAAAACCGCGTCCGTTGTTGTCTGCGATCGTGTTATTGATCACTCGTGGTGTCTTGCCGATGCCGACACAAAGCACACCGGACTCGTTGTTTTGAACAATCAAGTTGTTGGTGATCAGATCATTGCCTGCGCAATAGATGCCGTAGTCCACCCTTCCATTGCCCGGGTTGCCGTTGAAGCGAATGCAGTTGCCGCAAATGATGGAATTGGAGTTGGTGGTGCGGATGCCCATCGTGTTCGCGGTGATCTCGTTTCCTGTGATCACCATGGAACTATCAATCACACGAATGCCGGCATCGAGTGTGCCCGTACCGCTGTTACGCACGGTGAATCCGGAGAACTCCGCGTTGGTAACACCGTTGGCGGTGACCACATCGCCCGTTCCCGTTCCTTGCAGAATGGTTAGGCCTTTCCCGGCACCCACCACATTGACATCGCTGCGCAAGGTGATGTTCTCGGTGTAAGTGCCGGCGCCCACGACGACGGTGTCACCCGACGCCGCATTGTCGATGGCTAACTGGATCGACCAACCTGGGGCGACGTCGAGATAGCGTTCCCCAGTGATTTGGACTTTCACCCCGTCGCGACGAGGCGTGCTGAGAGGCGGCGTCGTGTTGTTCGTCTGTTTGACCAGAGGACACGGTTCCGAGAATTCAGGGACCGCGTAGAAGGGAATAGGGCTGCCCGGCTGCTGGTTGATAAAGAGCTTGAAGCAGACGGTCGAACCAGGCGTGACCGGCGCATTTCCCATGTTGATGGTCACGGCCTTTTGAGTGCTATCGAGCGTGGCATTGGCCCAATGGCTCGCTATCACCGCGCCGTCATAAGTATTTTCCGTTGCCGTAAGGCCGATCTGAAAGGGCCACGTCCCGCCCCCGTCATCGATGGTCATGTAGACGGTGACACTATTGAGCGATTGGCCGGGATAGTTCGGGACATAAAATCCCCGGAAGGTCTGGTCTCCACCACTGTTCTTACCGGGGCAATCAATCAACGTTGAGATCTGCGCTAGGCTCGTTGCACAGAATGCCATCGCTAACGCCGCTGTGAAAGCCAGGGTCTTTGCTAGTTGCGAATAATGCGTTTTCATTCTTGGATTCGTTTAAGGATTCGATAGATGACGCTCGCTGAAATCGCGGGGTCGTTTCCTCGACATGCCGGCCGGCAGCTGCTGATTCTCAAAAAAGGGAAACTTTTTTCAGAGGCTGCCTACGATCCCATTGGCAAACCCCAAGCATCAGCGAGGGAGCGGCCGCCTAAAAGCGGGACTACAAACGGTGTGGTTCGTAGTTTCGCCTTTAGGCGGCCGGGTGATGATGCCCCCGCGGTCGCATGGCATTGACGCATGCCCCTCGATTCCTGTATGGATGACGATTGTGAACTCCAACAAACCCCACTCTATCATGAAGCTTAAACTCTCACTCTGGCGTGTTCTTTGCCTGCTCTTCTTCGCATGGCCGCTGGCTTATGCTCAGGCCGCAACAACCGTGAATATTGAAGCAACGCGCGCCTTTCACATGAACTCCGGCAGCAACCCGGATGGCGCTTCACGAATGCTGGCCGGTGGTTGGCCCGACAATCCAAGTTGGGGATTGATGCGCGGCATGATGGTGTTCGATCTTTCTCAGATTCCAGCGGACGCGGCGGGGATCTCCTCCGCCTCGCTCTCAATTTTCACTCGTAAGACTGGATTCTCGGTTACCAATCCGGAAGGCTCCCCCGGCGATCTGGCGATTCGCGATGCCGGCAACCAGGAGTTGAACGCTGACTTCGACCGTGAAGTGGCCACTTGGCAAGATTTCGATCCTCCGGGCGGTGACACGACTGGCCCCGTACTCTCCACCTTTGCCAATGCTGACTACAAAGCAGACTGGCCACACAACACAGAAGTGATGTTCCCCACCTCGGATGCCTTCGCCGCGGCTGTAAGTCGAGCCCTAGCAGATGACCAAGAATTCCTCTATCTCATGGTGCACTGCCCAAGCTTTGAGGCGAATCCCATTGACGGAAAGCATTTCTATCGCCTGGGTGGGGCGGAAGGTTTGCCCGTGCTGCGTGTGACGGCGTTAGGAGCCGACTCGGATCAAGACGGTATTGAAGATGATTGGGAATTGGGATTCTTTCCGGGTGACTTGACGCAACTGTCAGCCAATGGCGATGCCGATGGAGATGGCCTTACCGATCGTGGAGAGTTTGTCGCGGGTTCGGATCCTACCAATCCTGATACGGATGGCGATACCATTTCTGACGGCGCGGAAGTGGTGAGCTGGCGCTCGGATCCCACCAAGACTGACAGCGACGGCGATGGTTTGTTAGACCAGAACGAGATTGCTGAAGACCCTTTCATCACCAACCCGGCCAATGCGGATAGCGACGACGATAAGTTGAGTGACGGTGACGAAATTGCCGCGGGAACCGATCCGAGCAATGCTGATACCGACGGTGATTCCTACCCGGATGGATTGGAAACGCAGTTCGGCGCCGATCCGGCCGATCCCTCGAGTGTGACGGGATCACTCGTTCGCGGCGGCCAATGGAAGGTGGAAATGGCTCTGGCTGAGTTTGCTCCCAACAGTCAAGAAGAGGTCATCGAGTTGATTGACAACGGTGCCGGCCGCATTGGTGAGGTACAAACAACGGACTGGGACGTCATCAATTTTCAGGTCACCGTTAGTGTCGACGCTTTCTTCGATACCCTGACACAATATCCAATCCTCAAAAATCCGGTCGCCCAACCATTGGGGATGCGCATCTCTGGAGGCATTTTTGTTAGGGAATCCGGATTGGTAACGGTGGGCTACGATTCCCGGCGGGCAGTCCGGGGGTCTTGGTCATTGACGGCCAAGTGATCGAACTCGTTGAGGGTGCCGCACATGGCACAGGGCGCCGCCCTCATCTTGCCTCCATTCAACTCGATGCCGGGCCACACGATGTGGTCTTCTATCATTGGCTCAATGGTGACACCGGCATGTACCTGTTCTCTTCCTTACAGAATGGCCAAATGGACGAATGGGACGCTTCGCGCATGGAGCTGATGCCGGCCTTTGATATTGCCAATGTCATGACGGAAGATTCAGACAACGATGGCTTGGACGATTTCTGGGAGAATTTCTACTTTGGCAATCTCTCGCGTGATGGATCCGGCGACCAAGATGGTGACGGCCTCACTGACAAGGCAGAGTCTGAAAATCGCGCCAATCCGACCAAGAAAGACACCGACGGCGATGGCTTGGAAGACGGCCCTGAAGTCGCCGAACATCAGACGGCGCCTAACCTATTCGACACCGATGGCGACGCCATTTCTGATGGCGCTGAGATCAACGAGCACCAAACCGATCCTAACAAACGCGATTCTGACGATGACAATATCGCCGACAACATTGAAATCACGTTAGGATCCTTACCAAATGATCCCAATAGCATTCCTGACATTGTGGTGCTCCTTCGCGATCAAGCCACAGGCCGCAGTTGGAATGATGCGAGTTTCTGGTCTGATGGCGAAGCGCCTAGTGCGGGCAAATCCTATCAAGTGGGCGGCGTGCCGGGACTTGGAGGCACCATGCGATCGCCGGCGGCCAATCATCCTGAGTTCCCCGGCGATGCCTTAGCGCTCGACGACGGCAGCACCCTGCGACTCAAGCACGGTGGCACGGCGCGTTTCCCCGCCATCGCCGCCCGCAACACAACAATCCAACAAGGACAGGCGAATCAAACGATCGGCATGGAATCGGATATCACGGTTACCGATAGCCTGACCGTCGATATCCAAGGAGAGAATCGTCGTCTGGATTTGTCAGGAGCTCTCGCAGGAACCGGAGCGCTCACCTTAAGGGGCGTCCTGGGCGGCGTGCTTTCATTGAACACTCCGGTGAGTGCCTTTGAAGGTGACGTGGCCGTACAGGACATCACCCTAATCAATGCCGCTCCCGGAAGCATCCGCGGCGGTAATGTCCGTTTATCAGGAGAGCTTTGGAGCGACTCCGTGATCAATCTCGCAGGCAAACGTCTGACTCTGATTGGATCGGAGGTCAAACTGCAATTGGATAAAGATGTCTATGTTAGTGAACTCTTCTTTCAGCCCGATCGCGAAGATGAATCAGAGTTCAATTTAGACGGATTGCTAGGCGATCCAGCGGGCACCCCCATTGGCGCGGAGTGGTTCGATGATGGTCAATTAGGCAGCCTTAATGAACTCGTGGTCTCGACGGGGCCGGATGATGAGACCCCCCAGGGACGGATCATCTTTTCTGCCGATGCCGATGGCGACGGCTTGCCCGACGTTTGGGAAGGCGAAAATGGCCTGGATACTGCTATCGACGATGCACAAGGAGATGGCGATGGCGATGGCCTCACCAATGAACTTGAGTTCTATTTAGCCACAGCGTTAGACAACACGGATAGTGACGGCGATGGTCTCACTGATGGCGATGAGTTCAATACGCATGGCTCCAGTCCCTCTAGCAAAGACAGCGATGGCGATGGTTTGGAAGACGGCGCCGAAGTCAATGAGCACAATACGAGCCCCGCGCTCGCCGACACCGATGGCGATGGCCTCACTGACGATGACGAGATCAGTGTACACGGCACCAACCCAACCCTGGCCGATAGCGATGGCGACGGCGCCGATGATCGCATCGAACTGAATGCCAATACGGATGCCAATGATCCGGAGAGCACGGTGGGAGTTTGGCGCGTGCGCACGGTCAATTCTTCCATTGCCCTGAACAGTCTGGAACGCGCCGAAGCGGCTCTGGCTGGTACGGGCGCGAGTGGCGAAGTTCAATCACAACATCTCACCATCAACTTCGCTCCCGATACGGCGGGCAACTTTGAGGGCGATGAAATCTTTCCTAACATGAGCGAGGTCGGTCAGGACTTGAACGATTTCGTCATCGAAGCCACCGGCAAGTTCGCGGTGAATACGGACGGTACCTATACCTTGGGTTTCAATACCGATGACGGCGGCGCCCTCCACGTCAATGGTGATGAGGTGGTAGCTTTTCCCGGCACACGCGCACCAGGAGATTCGTTAGGCACCGTAGCTCTAACAGCCGGCGAGCACGATCTTCGCTTTGTCATGTTCGAACGCGGCGGCGGTTCCGCAGCGGAACTCTTCATTTCGAACGAAGCGGGCGAGTTCACGGAATTCAGCGACGCGCAATTTCAGCTCCTCACCGCGGTGCCCTCCGAGGCTCCTGCCGCCGATGGTGACCTCGCCAACGGCCTTCAAGGTTACTGGACCTTTGACGAAGGTGCCGGCGCCACCGCGTCCGATAGCTCTGGCAATGACCGCAACGCGGAAACATTGAGCGGCTCGATCATTTGGGCAGACGGCAAGTTTGGCAAAGCAATCGATTTCGACGGCGCGACGAGTGTGCACACGCCTAACTATTTCGGAGTCGGAGGCAACACGCCCCGCACAATCTCCATGTGGATCAACACTAGTTGGGAGGTGCCTGATGGCGCCACCGGCCTCATGGGCTTTGGTATCAGTGCTAATGAGCAGAAATGGCATTTCAAGATCGAAACCTCTAGCAAAGGCCTCAGAACGGAAAACCAAGGCGGCAATAACTTCGGCGCGGTGCCCGTCAACGACGGCCAGTGGCACCATGTCGTCTCCGTATTTCCCGAAGGCGGCGCGGTGATCGGCGATGTCATCCACTACGTCGACGGCGTCGTGGACGAGACGAAAAACGGCGGCCTCACGCGGCCCGTGGACACGGAGACCAACCCTGACAATGGCGCTAGAACGCTCTCCATCGGCTCCGCCTTCCAGGGCGAGGTCGAGCGCTTTACTCAAGGCCTCATTGATGAAGTTGCCATTTGGGATCGCGCGCTGTCTCCTGAGGAAATCGCGCAGCTGGGCGCTAACCCTATCA
Source organism: Verrucomicrobiales bacterium (assembly GCA_965224685.1). Lineage (GTDB taxonomy): Bacteria > Verrucomicrobiota > Verrucomicrobiia > Verrucomicrobiales > DEV007 > CBDDAB01. The sequence goes on from CBDDAB010000017.1 coordinate 478,167, forward strand.
CCACCATCCTTGGAATCGAACCTCCAACCGGCGAGCCCGTCGGCCCCACGGAAGCTCCCGCTGCACCCGCCGTTGTTCGCACTGACACAGGCGCCATCGCCATCACCGTGCCCGCGGGCGAGACCTATGACATCGAGTACTCCACCGATCTTGTCACTTGGACACCCATAGCTTCCGGCATCTCCGGAACCACCTTTGAAGATACTGACGCCTCACGCACTAGCGAACCCATCGGTTTCTACCGCGGACGTCGCCCCTGATTCAGAACGGCATTCTGTCCGTAAAGCAAACCTTGGGCTCGGTCCTGGGCCTCGACTCTTGTTACGGCCCAGGAAAGCCCCTCCCGATTGCGCTGGCACGGGTCATTTCGTGACGTCCCGCTTCCACAAACTCGTATTGACCAGGTGCCACTCTGGCATACTCACTACGGAAAAGCCGCTTTACGGCCCAGTGGGGTGCTGGTAGCGTCCCGCCATGAAACACACACGCCGGTCCTTTCTCTCGACTTCCGTACTCACCATGAGCGCGCTCTCCGCTTCCCGCGTGCTGGGTGCCAATGACAAGATCAACGTGGGGATGATCGGCATGGGTGGAAGGGGTTCCGGTTCAGCGAATTGGTTTAGCAAGATTCCTGGAGTGGAGATCAGTTACCTCTGTGATCCGGATCAAAAGATTCTCGATCGTGCGCAGCAGACCTACCCCAACGCCAAGACCACACGGGACATGCGCTTCGTCATGGAGGACAAGGACATCGATTGCGTGGTCGTATCCACTTGCAATCATTGGCATGTGTTAGCCTCAATTTGGGCCTGTCAGGCCGGAAAGGATGTGTATGTGGAAAAGCCCATCTCACACAATATCTGGGAGGGCCGCAAGCTGGTCGAAGCGGCGCGAAAGTATGACCGAATCGTTCAAGGGGGCACGCAACAACGCAGTGATGAACTTCAAGAAGAAGTGAAAGGCTTCCTCGACTCAGGCGAGCTTGGCGCTATCAAATACGTCCGTTGCAATCGCTACGGCCGCCGGGCTAGCATTGGCAAACGGCAAACACCCCTGACACCACCCGAGTCCGTGGACTACGATCTTTGGTTAGGCCCGGCCCAAGACTTACCGATGTATCGCGATAAGTTCCACTACGATTGGCACTGGATTTGGAACACCGGAAATGGCGAGCTCGGCAATTGGGGCCCCCACATTCTCGATGATCTGCGAAACGTCGTCTTTCGCGATCAGGTGAAGTATCCCAAACACGTCATCTCAGGAGGCGGACGCTTAGGCTGGAACGACGCTGGCGAAACGCCTAACACGCACTTCGTCTACATGGATACGGGGAGCGTCCCGGTGATCATGGATGTGCATAATCTTCCTCTCAAGAAAGACGTGAATAGTGGCGATCGTTACCGGCATCGCCGCACGGGAGGTTTCATGATCATCGAATGTGAAAACGGTTACTACGCCGGCGGGCGTGGCGGCGGGGAGGCCTGCGATGCTGACGGAAAGCGCATCCGGCGCTTCAAAGGCGAAGGTGGTGGTGGCCATGCCAGGAATTTCATCGACTCCATGCGCTCGCGAAAGCGTGAGGATCAGAAGGCGGAAATTGAGGAGATCCACTACTCCAGCGCCTGGTGTCATTTGGGGAACATCTCCCAACGTCTTGGGGGCACCTATGAACGCGGTGAAGCCGAGGCCGCGGTCAAGGACTTCGCACCGTGGCGCACCGTGATCGACGATTTCCACGCCCATCTGGAAGCGAACGAAATCGATGCCGCCAAATCCGATATCTATCTCGGCCCCATGTTAGAAATCGACGCCAAGGACGAGACCTTCGTCGGCCCAACGGCGACTCAACCCGCACTCGATTTGTTACGCCGCGATTACCGGCGTGGTTTTGAAGTGCCGGAAAAAGTCTAGCAACCACACTCACATCGCGGTGGTCTTTGACGCCACTGACTTCCGAGCGAAATTCAGTGGCGACTAAAGTCACCGCTACGAACTCATGTTCTCTCTCAAGTCACAAACGGCGTTTGCGTTAGGATTGATTCTTGGGGGAACCCTGGGATTTGGCCTCACCTATCACTTCTCCTCAACGGAGGATCCGACTGTTACCTCAAAAGCTCCCATCCAACGCCACGCGATCAAGAGCACGGAATCGACGCCATCACCCGCCCCGTTGAAACGGTCGACGTCATGGGGCCAAAGCCATTTGAAAGACAACTTAGCGGAGTTGTTAGCGTCAAATGAACCGACTCTGCGAGCCGCCAAACTAATCGAACTCGGCATGCGCGCGGCTGCGGGAGATTTTGAGCAAGCCATGCGATCGCTCGCCTCCATTCAGGATCCCACCGCGCGTGAGGCCTTTATGCGGGGCATCTTTGCGCAGGTCGCTCAAACTCAGAACGCCTACAGCGCCGTCATGCGGGTGCGTCGATTGGAACGAGCGTTGGAGACGGAGGCATATCGTGTTCTCATCTCAGAATGGACCGGGCGGGGAGTCCCCTCACAGGCCGGCTTGCGCGACTTGGCATCGATACTCATGCGCGATCAAAGCGTGCCGGAGGCGATCAAGAGGGATTGGATCAAGGCCTTTGAGAAGCACGCCAACCGCAGCGAAATGTTAGGCGAGTTCGGCGCCAGCCTAGTCAGCGCGGATCCCGAAGCGGCACTCGCTGTGGGCGACCATCTCGACGCATGGGAGCGCCGCCGTTTTCTCGATCGCCTGGCCACGACCTGGGCTGCCACCGACAGTGAAAGTGCCTGGGCGTGGGCTCAAGAGAACATGGCCGAACTGGACCCGGAAACCGTCGCCGTCATGCTAGGCGCGTGGTGGCAACGGGCGGAAGATCGCGGCGATGTCGATCAGGCTTTCGCACGTTTAGAAGACCCCGAAGTTCGCGTAGAAGCAGCGGCCTATTTGGCCAGTCTGCACGCGAGCCAATCGGGAACTCGAGAAGCGGTGGCGTGGGCGGATAGCCTACCTAACGAAATGGAGCGCGACGCGGCTCACGAGCGCATTTACGAAGAGACGCCTCGCGGAATCGGAGCTGTGTTAGGCCCAAACGATGGGATGATCTCCGTAGCGAACGTCCTCGAAGGCACACCAGCGCATGAGGCCGGTCTGCGTCAAGGCGATCGCATCGTTGAAGTCGATCCCGGCAATGGCCGCTTTCAATCCGTCGACTACGAGAATCTCCAAGGGGCGATCGAACACATCCGTGGTGAAGCAGGATCGCCGCTTCGCCTCCGCATCCTCCGCACTCGCAATGGCGAAGCGCAAGAACAGGTGATCGATCTCAACCGGCAACAATTGATCTTGCCGGGATCGGATGAACTCTTCGACCGTTAACCGATCCGAGAAAGGGCGATGGGCAATGTCGTGAAAACGATTCTTGGAATACGCGTACTAAAAAATCGCTACTCAGTCTCATTTCCAAACGGAGACCATGCTTCTTTTAGAAGATCCGCTCACGGCCTCTTGAGATTGAGCCGTTTACGCGACCTATCGTATCATCTTGCTACATGCTTGTTGGGCATGCCGACGCCAGAAGAGAAGGGCGCCGCGGCCAGCGAGTGGGATTGGCCGCGGCGCGTTGCTGCCTTGGTCAATTGAGGCAAACAAATGGGTGGCGCCCGGGCCTGTGATCACTCACGCAAACCTCTAGCATTTCCTGAAAAACGTCTCTTGAACCACTCGAATGATGAATTTCCAACCTTCGACTCCCCATCGTCCGGCGTGTTCAATCTTTTCTACCATTTGCGCAGAACATTCGCGTCACTCAGTGATTCCCCCTAAGGGGGTCACCATTTCTAGGAATTCTCACGAATTCCGCTACCGCATGAGGGCTCACGAATTCCGCTACCGCATGAGGGCTCACGAATCCCGCTACCGCATCAGCTCGGAATTCTTACGAATTCCGCTACCACAGCGGCGGCATCCAACTACGAAAGGTCGCCCCATATTTTGACGATACCGATAGAGATTTCCCGAGGTGACAAAATGTTTAGCAAATTCTTTGCTAACTTCGGCAACTTTGTGCTGTATTAAAGGTTCTTACTTACCTCCCTCTCCCTCTAGACAAGCTTCAGATGACTCCCCAAGAACAAGACGCTCTCGATACCCTGCTCGCCCGCTGGAATGAGCCTTCCGTACGTGATGATTTCACTCAAAACGTCATCGCTGAGGCAAAACGCACACCGCAACGTGGGGGCACAGTCATCGCGTTTCCCTTCTCACCACGTGTGGCGATGGCGGCCGCAGCGGTATTTGTCATCGCCCTGATCACCCTCTTCTCACTACGGCAAGATGAGAGCGTTCCGGCCGTGACGGAATCCGTGGAATGGCCCAGTGCCGAATCGGATGATGCCGTGACGGAACTGAACCGACTCATTTTCTGGGAAGAGTTCACTGGAGACAACGTGGACAACACCGACGTCGCGCTCCTTCTTTTCGCCACAGGAAGCTAATTGGGTTCATAGTTAGCCTCGACGAGGCATCGAATGTGCCACGTTCTCTCTTAGCGGAAGACTTTTTCACACAGCATCCGTTGGATTGCGCACGGCAATTGATAGGCTGCGCTTTCCGTCACCGGCGAGTCGGCGGCCTCATTGTGGAAACGGAGGCCTACACAGCCGAGGGAGATGAAGCTTGCCACACCTTCTTCCGACCCAGCGCCAGGGCCTTCATCGATCAACATCCCGCCGGAACCGGTTACGTTTACCTGAACTACGGGATGTATTGGCTGGTGAATGTGTTGGTGAAACATCGCACGATGCATGGCTTTGTCCTGCTTCGCGCTTTAGAACCTCGATGGGGCATCGCTGAAATGAAGAAACGCCGAGGGAATGACCAGCTCACGGCGCTGTGTTCGGGTCCGGGCAAGCTCAGTATGGCCTTGGGGCTGACAGGCCATCATCACGGTCTACATCTTGGCGACCATTTCAGTGGTTCGGATCCTGCGGCCAAAGTCGTGGCCAGCCCAAGGATCGGCATTTCGCGAGCGAAGGATCACCTGTGGCGTTTCACGATGGCGGACAACCCACATGTGAGTGTGAAGCCCAAGGCCGTACAGCAGCAAGTGTGATCGGGATGACAAAAGCGGCGGGCCCTCTTGGTAGCAGAACTCGTGAGAATTCCGGGCGTGACGCAGCTGACGCGCCGGACCGGTCACCACTTTAAGTCAACGCCTGGAGATCCAGCACTTGGGTTGCCCTCGAGAAAAGCTGGGAATGCCTGGGCGAATCCTCTACAAGCGGCCGGATGAAGTTGACGGGGTTCGTAGTTTACCTTGCCGGTCTATTCACTCCGTTCGCTCATGGTGAGGAAAACCCTTTCGAACAACTGGAACGCTCTTACTCTGACAAAGTTCTGCCTTTGCTCGAAACACATTGTCTTGATTGCCACGATACCGATTCTAAGAAGGGCGAACTTGATTTGGAGCGTTTTTCAGCGCTAACAGATTTGCGGCTGGAAACTGGCACATGGCAAAACGTTCGCCAGCAACTCCAATTAGGCGAGATGCCGCCCAAGGACAAGGCAGCCATCACGCCAGAGGAACGCAAAGCCTTGATCCAATGGGTAGACACATTTCTCGATGCCGAAGCTCGAGCGAATGCCGGTGATCCTGGCCCGGTCGTTTTGAGACGGTTGAGCAATGCGGAGTACACCTACACCGTTCGTGATCTCACCGGTGTGGATACGTTAGATCCCGCGCGCGAGTTCCCGGTGGATGGCGCCGCGGGTGAGGGCTTTACCAACACGGGCGATGCTTTAGCCATGTCGCCCGCTTTGTTCGACAAGTACTTTGCGGCGGGCAAAGAGATCGCCGCACATGCCGTGCTTCTTCCCCATGGCTTTCGATTTTCTAACAGCGCTACGCGTCGAGATTGGTCAAACGCGATCGTTGAACGGATTCGCCGTTTCTATCACCGACGGTTGCATGCCAAAGAGGTGGCGACGCGATTTGATACCAAAGTTCAAGTCGGTGCGGTGAAACCCATGAGCGTGGAAGAGGGACGAGTGGACTACCAACCCTACTTGAGAGCGCTGCTCGATCCAGGCAGACGCGAAGAGCGTGTGAACGAGCGTTATTTGAAGATCTTGCGCGAGGCCCTGACGGGTAACGTGCCGGCCTCAGATTCTCGTTTGTTAGACGATCTTCGAAAAGAAATTGCTACGGCGTCGCTCAAAGAAGTACCTTCGATCGCGGAGTGGATTGAGGCGTGGCAAGATGAACTTTGGCGATTTCAAAAAGTAGGGCACCTTGGCATCATCGATCCCTGGCAAGTGCCCCAGAACCCGTTAGGGACGCGCCGGGATTTTCAGATCAAACTTGAGTCTAGCAAAGATCAAACGATTTCATTGATCAGCAGCGCGGTGAGTGCTGACGCCAAGACGGCGGTACGGTGGGAACACCCGCGCATCGTGCGTCCTGGTAAAGCGCCCATTCCTCTAGCAAAGGTGCGCGCGATCGCCTCGGCCTTGGAATCGGTGGCCGCAAAAACGCGTCACCATTTGGCGGCGTATTTGGAAATGGCCTTTGAATTGAAGGCATCGGCACCCAGCGCCGCGCGGCTTCAGGCGTTGGCAGAAGAGAGAGGGCTCGATCTGACCATCGCGGCTTCCCTTATGCGCTACTTGGGGATCGTACCATCCGAGGAAACGAAGATCTCCGGTTACCTCACCGACCACCTGACCAAGGTGGGAGGATACGAAGCCATCAATGGATGGACTATCGCGGGTCAGGCCGACCTATCATTGCTCTCAAATGCAAGTGATTCGCTTTGGCGTATCCCGGGTGAAGCGCATCCTCATTCGATATTCGTCCACCCCAGGCCAGAGCGATGGATTGCCGCCGGGTGGCGAAGCCCCATCACAAGTGAGGTGGACATCAAAGTCAAAGTGATAGACAGGCATGGCGGATGTGGCAACGGAGTGAGTTGGGCGCTGCAACACCGCAGCGGCAACCGATTGCGCACACTTCAAGCGGGGACGTACGGTCCCGGCGGCCGTTCCGAAGCGGATCTCATCGAGGACTTTCGTGTGCAAGAAGGTGATCTCATCTCTCTGGTCATTGATGCGCGGGATGGCAACCATGCTTGCGACCTCACGAGCATCGAGCTCGTGGTCACGGAGCCTTCTGATGAAAAACGGGTTTGGTCACTGGCGGCGGATTGCGCCGATACCATTCTGGCGGGCAATCCCCATGCAGATCAGTATGGGCACTTGGAGACCTGGCATTTTTACAGCGGCCTGAGGGAAGCTAAAGGCGAATGGCAAGTGATTCCAAAAGGATCGATGTTAGACCAATGGCTTGAAACCACGGACGTGAAAGCCGCTTCGGCATTGGGTGAAAAAATTCAATCGCTTGTTACGAATCCTCTCCCGGCTTCGGCGAATCCTGAGAACGGTGAGCTGCGCCGGCAGCTCTCTCAATTGTCGGGTCCGTTATTCTCGGAGCTCGATCTCAATGCCTTGGCCGCACGTGTTGAGGCGCCACAACTTGAAAAGTCTTCAGCTGGACTCCATCCGTCGTTTTTCTCACAGGAAGGGCATCTCATTCAGCAATCGCCCCACGCACTTCCTTTTCAGATTCCGGCCGATTTGTTTGGTGAGTGTCAGTTCGTGGTGTCTGCGGTGATGGACGACTCAAGTGATGATCATGCGGCGGCACAAATTCAAGTGACCCCTGGATTGATCGATATTCCTAACAAATTACTGCCAAATATTCCCGTCACGACAGCGGAAGGCTCTCCCGCAGCCAAACAGTTGGAAAGAGCTTTTTCGAAATTCCGTGAGCTGTTTCCAGCGGCGATGTGTTACGCGCGCGTGGTGCCCATTGATGAAGTGGTCACCTTGGTAATCTATCATCGTGAAGATAGACCATTAATTCGGCTGATGTTAGACGATTCGGAGCAGCGTGAACTCGACGCTTTGTGGGAAGAATTGCGGTTTGTTGGTCAGGACGCCTTTCTGTTGGAGACCGGGCTGGAACAGATTCTGGAATTCGCCACGCAAGATGCCGATCCCAGTCGATTCTATCCACTACAGGAACCCATTGCGAAGGCTTCACGCGAACTAGCAAAGCGCTTAAGGGCAGCGGAGCCCGCGCAGTTGGAAGCTCTGATTCGCTTTGCTGGCAAAGCCTATCGCCGCCCCCTGTCCAATGAGGAGACCCACGGTCTGCGGGCGCTGTATCATCGCCTGCGTGCCGAGGGCATACATCACGACGAGGCCTTTCGGCTAACCTTGGCGCGAGTCTTCGCCTCGCCAGCCTTTCTCTACCGCAGTGAAACACCTGCCGCCGGAGAAGTGAAACAAGGGCCAGTGTCTTCGTTAGAACTAGCGACAAGGTTGAGCTACTTTCTCTGGTCATCGATGCCGGATGAGGGGCTGATGGAGACGGCGGTGGCGGGCCGTTTGCAGGAAACGGAAGCGCTCTTACGGGAAACCAGGCGTTTGTTAGACACCGATCGCATTCGGCGTCTGGCGATTCATTTCGCCTGCCAATGGCTCCACATTCGGGACTTCGATAAGTTAGACGAAAAGAGTGAACGCCACTTCCCCGAATTCGCCACTTTGCGAGGGCCGATGTATGAAGAAGCCATTCAGTTTTTCACGGATTTCTTTCGTTCAAATGGCTCTATCTTGGATCTCCTCAACGCTGATCACACCTACGTGAACGGCGAACTTGCTCACTTCTATGACTTACCGAGTGAAGTGCAGCCTAACCAATGGCAGCGTGTCGAGGGTATGCGTGATCAAGGACGCGGAGGCATATTGGGTATGGCATCGACGCTGGCGCGGCATTCCGGCGCTTCGCGAACAAGCCCGATCTTACGTGGCAATTGGGTGGTAGAGACGTTGTTAGGCGAGCCCTTGCCCAAGCCTCCCCAGGGCGTGCCGCCCCTGCCGGAGACCTTGCCTGAGGGTCTGTCGGAAAGGGAAATGATCGAACGTCATCGGGCGGATCCCGCTTGTGCCCATTGTCATCAACGCATCGATCCTTACGGTTTCACCCTTGAGGGCTTCGATGCGATTGGGCGATCTCGTGAGCGCGATACCCGGACGGAGATCTTGGGAGGAAGGACGCTTGAAGGATTGGACGGTCTGCGTGACTACCTGGCAAACGAACGTCGCGAAGCCTTTGTTAGGCAATTTGCCCGCAAATTGCTGGGCTACGCACTGGGCCGTTCCGTGCGTTTATCAGATGAGCCTCTTCTCGATCAGATCATTGAATCGTTGCCCGCCAATGATTATGCTGTGCATGATCTTGTTGAGCGAATCGTCTTAAGCCCGCAATTCCGCGAGATCCGTGGTCAGTCTAACTAAAAGCCCTTCATTTGATGAAACATTCAAACGCAATCATGAATCGCCGCACGGTGCTCCGTGGGCTTGGTGTCACCATGGCGTTGCCTTGGCTGGAATCTCGTTCAGCGTACGGTGAGAGCACTAAGAAAGACGAGAATGAGGCGCCGTTGCGATTGGGCATTCTCTTCGCAGGGAATGGCTTTCATGGACGGGAATGGTGGGCCAAAGGAAACGGCGGGGACATGGAACTGGGCAAGGTTTTGACTCCTTTGTCAGTTCATCGGGAAAAACTCACATTCATTCGAGGTCTTTACAATGAGGAAGCGTTGAAGGGAAACATCCACAGTTCCATGACCGGCAATCTCCTTTCCGGCGCACCGTTGGCTTCGGGTGGTGAGATCCGGTCGGGCACGAGTTTTGATCAGGTCATCGCGCGCCACTACGGCCGCGGGACCAAGGTGCCAAGTCTTGTGTTAGGATGCGAAAAAGCGAATCCCTCCGTGCACAAGAACTACTCCATGCTCTACAGCTCGCACATTTCCTGGTCGTCCCCCACGACTCCCACGCCCTTGGAAGTTTATCCGGCGTTGGCCTTCGACCGCCTTTTCGCAAACGAACGGGAGCGCGGCGATGAGAGTGTGCTTGATGCGGTGCTCTCTGATGCGAAAGCCATGCGCCGCAAGATTAGTCGGCGGGACCAAGAGAAGCTTGATGAGTATTTGAGTTCCGTGCGAGAGCTGGAGCTGCGATTGGAGCAGGCTGCGAAGAGAGGCGAATTTCAAGGTTGGCGGCCCACCCTAACTAAACCAAATATCCCGCGTCCGCCGGAGGGGTATCCTCAAGACGTGGGGGAGCACATGCGTCTCATGGCAGACATTCTGGTTCTCGCGTTTCAAACAGACACTACCCGCGTCTGTACATTGAAGCTGAATAACGATCACTCCTCCCTAAGGTTCCCGAATCTTGGCGTGGACTACATGATCCACCATTTGCTGTCACACTCGGACACGGATGATTGGCTCAAGGTGAACCAGTTCTTCGTGGAGCAGCTGGCGTACATTGCCTCGAAGTTGGACGCCATCCAAGAAGGGGAACGCACAGCGCTTGATAACTCACTGATCATGTTCTGCTCTAGCATGCTTACCGGTGGGCACGACGCCACGCAATTGCCTGTCGTCTTGTTAGGCAAGGCTGGGGGACGACTCGAAACGGGCCGTGTACTCAACTACTTGGGGCAAGAAAACCGGAAGATGTGCAGCCTCTACCTCTCGCTTATGGACAAGTTCGGCGTGCAGAGGGAGACGTTCGGGGATTCGAAGGAGAGACTGGCGGAAGTGTAATCTGAAGTAGATTGAATTCTTCGAGTTCCTCGGGTGTCATCGCATCATTGAAGTCCCGGGCGGGATGGAATGGGAGCTGGAGGATCGTAGGTTTGCAGATGCAGGAGCGCTTCGCGTGTGCTCGCTACCATTCAAAATCACCATTATCGGGCCGGTTGGGATTCCGGATCGCCAAACGGTTTCACATACCAACCCTTGATTCGCTTTAAGACTTTCCCAGCGTCATCACCTAGTAAGAGCGAACAAGGAATGAGATAGAGCGTGATCACGGTGGCGAAGAGGACGCCGAACCCTAGCGAAATGGCCATGGGGATGAGGAATTGCGCTTGGATGGAGTTATCCATCAAGAGCGGGATGAGACCGACGAACGTCGTGATGGAGGTGAGCATGATAGGACGGAAGCGGGCGGCGCCGGCTTCTAACACTGCCTCCAGTAACGTGCGCCCGGCGGCTTGCCTGCGGTTGATGTAGTCGACCATGACCAAGGAATCGTTCACGACCACGCCTGCCATGGCGAGCATCCCAAACACCGACAGATACGAGGGTGTGACATCCATAATGATGTGCCCTAGCAAAGCCCCGATGACGCCAAATGGCACGGCGATGAGGACGTAGAATGGTTGGATGATCGATTTGAAAGGAATGGCCAACAGAGCGAAGAGAGCGAAGGCTAGGCCAATGGAGCCGAGGATCGTCTTGCGGCGGGATTCTTCATGTTCAGCGATGTAACCGGTGAAGCGGTAGGAGAGTTCCGAGTGATCCTGGATCATGTCGCGGACGGCCGGACCGACTTCTTTGGCAATGCCAAGGATATCCACAGTCTCATCAATCGGCTGCGCGTAAATCTGGATGACTTCTGAGCCATCGATGCGCTCAATGCGCGACGGCGCTTTAACGAAACCGACATTGGCTACCGTTGAGAGCGGCGCCTCCGTGCCGTCAGGAGTGCGAATCTTCAGTTTTTCGAAGGTGTAAAGCGATTCGCGTGCCTCTCTCGGGAGTCTCACCATAACGCGAATTTGGTCGCGGCCGCGTTGGATTCGTTGGGCTTCCTCGCCATAAAACGCCTGACGGATTTGCTGCGCCAAGGATTGTTGAGTGAGGCCGAGTTCCGAGGCTCGGGGTTTCAAAGTGATTTCTAGTTCATCCCCGCGGCGGGAGTTTTCCGCCCAGGCTGAACTGATGCCTTCGTAAGATTCTAACAAGGTCTCGATCCGCTCGGCCACATCGGACTTGAACTCGGAGCCCTTACCGCGGAGTTCAATCTCGATGGCTTCTTCGTCTTGAGAATCGCGCCGGCCTCCGCCCGATCGTTCCCCACGGATGCGCAAAGACCGGGCTTCCGGCATGGGCCCGATGATCTCTTTCCATCGCTTCGCAATCTCGCTATTCTTGGGGCCCGGAGCGGTACGCATGCTAGGAGGCAGAACCTCGACCCTCACACTGCCCTCATCCTTCTCATAACGGCTGCCGACCCAATGGCCGCCTGTTGTGGCCATCACATTGCGAATAAGTGATTCGCCCGTACCGGGATCTACGAAGTCTTTCTTTAACTGTTCAGTGGCGTCGACGATCTGCTGAACATTCCGTGCCGTTTTCTCAATGGTCGTTTCACGCGGCATGTCTAAATAGGCACTGATCTCCAAGCGATCGACTGTAGGCATCGACACAAAGCCCAGCCGGTCGCCCTGGCAATAACCCGCCATGATCAGCGCCATGCCCACGAAACAGGCGAGCACGGTGTAACGATGGTCGGTAGCGAAGCGCAAGGTAGGCTGATAATATTTCTTCACAAACGCCTCCAATCCGTCGGCGATTCGCTTTTGAAACCTGGCGAAGAAATTAAGCCGCGTGCGTCCTGTCTTAAGGTATTTTAAGTGCGCGGGTAGAATCAGTTTGGATTCTACGAGCGAAAAGAGCAACACGGGAGCGACCACCGGCGGAATCTGTTTGGCGAAGTCCCCCCACTGCCCATCGAAGAAAATCAATGGCATGAAGGCCACGACGGTGGTGAGGACGCCAAACGTCACGGGAACAGCCACCTCTTGGGCGCCTGTGACCGCGGCCTCGAGCGGATCCATTCCCGTCCGAAGTTTTGAGTAAATGTTTTCCCCGGTGACGATGGCATCATCCACCACCACACCGACGACGATGATGTAGCCGAACATGCTCATCACGTTGGCCGTGATGCCGAAATAGGGCATGAACAGCACACCGCCGGCGAAGCAGACGGGAATGCCAATCACTACCCAGAATGCCAATTGGGGACGCAAGAAGAGTCCTAACAAGAGAAAGACGAGCAAACTACCCTGAATGAGAGACGATGTCAGCGTTCCAAGCCGTCCCCGGATCGAAATGGATTCGTCATTCCAGGTGTAAAGATTGATCCCTTCCGGAAAGCGTTCACGCACTTCACTGACGTACTGTTTGACTTTGTCAGAAATCTCGATGGCGTTTTCTTGTCCATTGCGCATGACCTCGATGAGTTGTGCTTCCTCGCCATTGAATCGCGTGATCACACGGCCCTCTTCGAAACTATCACTGACCTTAGCGACTTCACCCAGTCTCACCTCGGCGCCATCGGTGGCACGAATGGGAATCTGCTCGAATTCCGCTTTCGTATACGCTTGACCGCGAGTGCGCACGGTCAGGGTGCCACTTGTGCTTTCAATGGAGCCGGCGGGCATGTCCAACGATGAACGGCGAATGGCATCTGCGAGATCGCGGAAACCAAGGTTGTAGGAATCGAGGCGCGCTTGGTCAGCCTCGATGGCGATCTCGTATTCGCGGCCGCCTTCAAGATTGATCCGGCTGATGCCGTCAATTTCTAACAAGTCATCCTGGACGCGTTGCGCCACGCGACCCAGTTCCTCTTCCTCGAGATTCCCTGTGACCGCCACGGACAACACTTCGTACCAATGTGAGGTATCCGGGATGCGCACGCGCGGTTGCTCTGTTTCGGAAGGAAAGGTTGAGATGCCGTCGACCCGGCTTTTCACCTCCTCTAACAATTCGCGGATCTTGGCATCGGGATCCACCTCAATCCATACTCGTGCGTAACCCCGGGAAGCCCAGGAGCGCACCCGCTCGATGCCATCGAGATCTTCGATGGCTTCCTCGATGGGGATCACCACCGATTGCTCCACGTCACGAGCCGTCCCACCCCGGTAATCCATTTCCACGAAAATAGAGCTGAATTGCCTGGCCGGCTGGACTTCTAACGGAATCTTATTGAAAGCAACGTAGAGACCCGCCAAGAGAATGCCGACCATGAGAAAATTGGCCGCAATGTTATTGTTGGCGAACCAGCGAATCATGCGGAGGTATCGGACTTCTTCTCGCTCGCCTTGTCCGTAGCATCTTCAGCCTTGGCGCTCATTTCTTGGTCGGACGTGTTGGGAAGAATTTCAACGCGTGCTTCATCGGGAGCGTAAGTCAATTGACTGGTGGCCAGTAGTGATCCGTTAGAAATTTGGGGCGCTTGAACAACTAGATGGTCTTGATCGGTCCACACCGGGTCAATGATGTGCCGGTCTAACTTGAGTTCCTGTTTATCGACAAGGTAGATCCGGTCGACCTGTCTAACGGCTTTGCGTGGAACGACGTAAACTTGCTCTAACGTTCGTCCTGTGATGAAACCCAGAACGGGTTGCCCGATTCGCAAAGGAGGTTCTTTCGATACCAGGCCAAAGGGATCGGTGATGCGTGCAATGGCGAAGAGTTCTAATGAATTCTCTTCCAGTGTGCCTTCTGTTCGAACGATTTCCCCTTTCCAAACATGGGCGATCTCATCGCTTAGAGCATCGCGTATCTCCACGGGAACCGCTGGATCGGTTTGATGCTCCGGCAAGTTGAGGAACGGGAGTTCTTTCGGGGCGATGGGTAAACGCACTTCAGCGTAGTCGATGGCAAACACGGTGGCGAGTTCCATTCCGGAACCGATGGATTGTCCGAGCCCCACGTTACGAATCTTAACGCGTCCGTCGAAGGGAGCGCGAACGATGGTTCGTTCCAAATCCCGGTTCGCTTGATCCACTTGGGCCTCTGCGGATTCCACATTCGCTTTGGCCTCGTTCAGTTGAGGAAGACGCAGGACCAAGTCGTTGGGGGCTTCGTCGTATCCCAAGTCCTCCCAGTTTAGACGAGCTTGCTTTGCGCGCGCTTCTTCTTGCGCGAAGGTGGCGGTGGCCCGTGCGAGTTGTGCCTGAGCCGTGACGAGAGCGGTCTTGTAATCAGCATCGTCCACTTTCAACAGCATGTCCCCTTCTCTGAAAAAAGCGCCGTCTTCGAATGCGGGGGAAATCTCCACAATTCGACCGGACACTTCAGCGTTGAAGGCCACCTCATTGTGTGGACGCACGACACCTTGTGTACGGATGATGGTCGTGTAATCCTGGCGTTTCAGCTCCTCGACGGTGGTTTTGATAATTCTCGGAGGCTCAGGAGGACGCTTGGCTTCTTCGGGTTCCTTGGCCAGCACTTGATAGGCGGTCCAGGCAACGGCCAAGATCACCAGTGGGATCAAGATGCGGATACCGGCTTGAAGACGATTCCGGGGGGATGGGGTGAATTCCTGAGAGGCGGGTGGGTTCATTCTGCGTCAGCGCTTCCGGGTGAAACCACGGAAGTGCCGGAATGTTTACGTTGGGACTGAAGAAAGCGCACTTGGAAATCTCGAGATTTCTAAGAATCCTCTTCAATGAGCTCAGCTCGCAAAGTTTTTTGCGAATTGATGACTTGGACGGGATGCCCTGACAATTTGGGCATGTCCCTGGCGGCTCCCAACCCGATCGCCGGATGTCGGGTGGGTGACGAATACGCGTCTCGATGCCCTAACCGATGAGGAGTGGGAAGCCTTTCTCCCATTGTGTCCCGACTTCGTCTTGGAATTTCGTTCTAAGAATGATCGCCTGCCAACACTTCGAGCAAAGATGGAGGAGTATCAGGGGAACGGCGCTCGACTTGGATGGCTGGTGGACCCCAAAAACGATCGGTCACAGTCTATCACCATGACGGCCGCGTTGAACAATTTGATAGAGTAGAGCGTGTTTTCCGTGGCGATGTCTTGTTAGGCTCTGAACTGGAGTTGACGCTTCTTTGGAAAGCGATCTCGCGCGGACGCGGGGGATGAAATGCGTACTTTGAGTGCGATTTCTTACATGGTCAGAACGATTCAAGAAGTGTGCAATCTCTACCTGAGCTTTGTGTTAGCTAGGATTGTCCGGTAGGAAGGTTCCACTTCAATCTGTCAAACCGGGCAAAGTCGTGATCAAGGGTGATATATCAAGACCGCTCCCTAGTCGTCCTTAGGGGACAACGTTATGGTTCTGTTCGAGTCGTTAGTTAGGAAACCATCTTCAAAAACGCCTTCTTGGATTCCGGTGCGACCATGGCGTAGAGATTGTTTCCCGCAGCGATCACGTCGTCAGCGCCGGGCACCACGGCTTTGGCATCTTGGATGAGGGCCACGATGACGACGCCGGCCGGCCAGCCTACTTGATCCATGCGTTTGCCCACGATCGAGGAGCGTTCCTTGACCGTCGCCTCAATGATCTCGCCTTCCTCGAGCTCTTTGAACAAATGATAGCGATCTGACGTAACGAAGCGCATGAGATCGAGGCGGGTGGCTTCACGCGGGCTCACGGCCGCTTTGATGCCGAGGTGTTCGCCATTGGCTGAGATGACGTCAGCGTAGTCGGCGCGATGAATAAGTGTCAGGCAACGCTTGGCGCCTAGGCTATGCGCCTGCAAACAGGTCATGACGTTATCTTCATCATTGGCGCTGGTGGCGACAAAAAAATCGGCTTCCCCCACGTGTTCTTCGCGCAATTCGCTCAGCGAAGTCGCGTCGGCATTGATGACGCAAGTATTCTGCAGCACATCGGCGAGGAACTGTGCCCGGTTTCGGTCCTGCTCGAAGATGCGGGTGCGACAATTCCAGCTCTGTAACATTTCTGCTAGAGAATAGCCATACTCACCACCACCGAAGATCACGACCTTCTGTTGGGCGGGTTCTTTCCGGTCCACCTGGACTTGGCTCACCAGATTATGCAGCTTCCGCGGTTCGCCGAAGATCGTCAGACGGTCACCAGCTTGAATCTGCGTTCCGGCGTTGGGCACAAAACTATCTTTGCCTCGGGTGATGGCGGCGATCCGCACGCGGGGCGGAGGATTGAGTTCTAGCAGGGTCTTGCCCGCACTCTCGCTTCCCTCCGAAACAAACACTTGCTGGAGTTCGATCTTTCCTCTGGCAATTTCCTCAACAAGAACGCTAGTGGGGTTGCAAATAAACTTGGCCAACTCCACGGCGGAAAGACGCTCCGAGCTGAAAAGATGATCCACGTGAAATTCACGGCGAAGATCGAACATCCATTCCTCGCGTTGCAAGTTCGGATGAACGCGGCAAATCGACCTCTGGGCACCAAGCCGCTTGCCCATGGCACAGCTAACCAGATTGGCATTGTTAGAGCTGGTAAGGGCAAGAAATAACTCACACTCCCCCACATTGGACTCCGCTAGAAAGTTGGGCGAACAGCCGTCGCCAACCATAACCTTGGCGTCCAATTGAGCGTCGATCTCCGCAGCCAGAGCGTCGTCCTGCTCGATGAGCGTGATATCATGCCCAACACCGCTCAAGCTGACAGCCATATGACGCCCGACTTCGCCAGCGCCGATCAAATGGATTCTCATGAAACCACCCGGATTAAGTGAGCGGCGAGGAGGAAATGTTAGACGCCTGAAGCTTGCAGGCAGGTATCCACCTTGCTCGCGTTTTCCAACAATTCGCCGATGGGATCCCAACGTCCGTTGATCAATGCGTCCTGAGCTGTCTCATGAAGGTGCACGGTGAAATTCTCTTCACCGAAGAACACACGGGCTCTCTCAACGTCTACCGTGATCTCAATCTGGGGATTCTCCTCCACAACGCGCATGAGTTTAGCGATATCTTCTGAGGCAGCGGCCACACAGGGGATTCCTAACGTCGTGCAATTGCCAAAGAAGATCTCCGCGAAGCTCTCTGCAATGACGGCGCGGAACCCAGCGCGATAGATGGCCTGCGGCGCGTGTTCACGAGAGCTGCCACACCCAAAGTTAACGCCTGAAATCAAGATCTCGGAACCTGCGTATTTGGCGTCATTAAGAGGGTGTTCTTTCTTGCTGCCGTCTTCTTCGTGGCGAACGTCATAGAAAAGATAGTCGCCCAAACCATCGAAGGTCACGCATTTCATAAACCGCGCGGGAATGATGCGATCCGTGTCAATGTCAGAGCCGGGAACAGGAACGGCGCGGCCGGATACGGTGGTGATGTTGTCTAGTGGCATGGTGGAACCAGGTTGAAATTAAACTGCCGCAGGCTCGGCGACTTCGAAGACTTCGCGTGCGTCACTAACGCAACCATTCACGGCCGCCGCGGCGACCATAACGGGACTCATGAGAATGGTGCGGCCGATGGGACTGCCTTGCCGACCTTTGAAATTCCGGTTGCTGGAACTGGCGCAAATCTGGTCGCCGACGAGTTTGTCAGGGTTCATTGCCAGGCACATGGAGCACCCGGCGCCGCGCCATTCGAAACCCGCTTCCTCAAAGACTTTGTCGATCCCCTCATTCTTACAAAGAGTGGCCACAATTTGGGACCCCGGAACGGCAATGGCTGTGACATTGGGTGCGACCCGATGGCCTTTCAAATACTTGGCCACTTCGCGGAAATCCGATACCCGGCCATTGGTGCACGATCCTAAAAAAGCCACGTCGATGGGCGTGCCTTTGATGGGTGAACCGGCCTCAAGCTTCATGTAATCAAGCGCCTCTTCGATGCTCTGACGTTCCGCCGGCGTTGACGCTTCGTCAGGTTTGGGCACGTGGCCGTCGATGGATAGGCCTTGGTCGGGACTGACACCCCACGTAACGCTAGGCGCGATATCTTCAGCCTGGATATGGACGACATCGTCATAGTCACAATCGGGATCCGAAGCCACGGCTCTCCAGCTGGCGACCGCTTGATTCCAGTCTCCACCTTTGGGGCTGTACGGTTTCCCTTCAAGGTAGGCGAAGGTGGTTTCGTCAGGATTCACATAGCCACAACGCGCACCGCCTTCGATCGACATGTTGCAAACCGTCATACGTTCTTCCATGGAGAAACGGTCGAAGACGTCGCCGCCATACTCATAGGCGTAGCCAATGCCGCCCTTGGCGCCGAGTTTAGCAATGATGTGGAGAATGACGTCCTTAGCATAAACGCCAGGACGAAGCGTGCCATTGACATTGATCCGCCGCACACGCAACTTGCTCATGGCCATGGATTGCGTGGCCAACACATCGCGCACTTGGGTGGTGCCGATTCCGAAAGCGATGGAGCCGAACGCGCCGTGCGTCGCGGTGTGCGAATCGCCACAGGCAATCGTCGTTCCCGGCTGGGTGATGCCTTGTTCGGGTCCTACCACATGCACCACACCCTGTTTCCCACTCTTGAGATCGAAGTAGGTGATGCCGAATTCCTCGGCATTCTTGCGCAGCTCTTTGATCATGGCATCTGCCAAGGGATCTTCAAAGGGCTCCTCAAACTGATTCGTGGGAACGATGTGGTCGACGGTGGCAAACGTGCGTTCCGGATGACGCACTTTAAGACCGAGATCGCGCAGCATGCCGAAGGCTTGCGGGCTGGTTACCTCGTGAATGAGATGCGTATCGATCAAGAGTTGCGTTTGACCGTTGGTCAATTGGGCCACCGCGTGGGAATCCCAGACTTTCTCGTATAAACTTTTACCCATAATTGCGTGATTCAGACGGCATATCGCCGCGGGGCAAGGTCTGCCATGAGTCGGCGGATTGTCCAAACATTTGTCACTCGGAAGTCGGCGGCCCGTAGCCGGCGGCGGGCGTGCCGTCTTCCTGCAAATGTCCCGCTGCCCAAAGAAGTCCGCGAGCGACCAGATCCAAGTAATGCTTCTCCATCATCGTCTCATTGTGATGGCCCACGGTGGTGGCGAATACGCGGCTCTTGCCGTAATCATTGACCCACACACAAGGATGCGTGTTCTTGCCCTCATCAATGGTGCCGTCCGCCAGCACCGTCGCCGTGTCCCAGACTTTGTGTATGTTATAGAGTTCGCCCTTGGGTGTGACCCATTTTTCAGGGAATCCCTTCATCGCAGGGTGCTCTGGCTTCTTGTTAGTGATGGTAATGGGATGATGCTTCCCATGATTCTTCGATGTCACGCCGAGAAACTGGGGCCAAGCCTTGGTCTCGACGTCCCAATGATAACTGTGCGCCGTGCAATGGACAGCGACGGCAGCGAGTCCGGAAGCTTTATGGGCTTCGGTAATCGATTCGATGTAATCCCCATCCGTCTCGCGGGCGAAACAAATGTTATACAAGACGGCGTCATAACCTTGATGCCAATCTTTTTCTAGCAATTTCGCATAACGATGCTTGTGCCCGGTACCGCCTTCATGAATGATCTCCCAGGTCACATTGGCGCGTTCACTGATCCCTGCGCTTAAAATCTCCTTTTGATTGTTGTAGTCGTGACAACAGCCGCCGGTGAACATGAGGACCTTGAGCGGCTTCTTGGCTTTCGAGGCCGTGTCGGCGGCGGAGGCAAGGCGCGGCGGTGTTTGATAGAATACGAGGACGATGACGAGTGACGCCAAACCGACGGGAAGCAGTTTTACGAAGTTCATGAGAATGGTAGCGTGAGCGGGAATGGGTGCCTTGGCAAGAATGGTTGGATGAGTTTGTTAAGACGCCATATCCACCAGCCAAGGCCGCTCGGGAAACGATCCCTGAGTTTCTGCCCAGCGCACAAGATCCAGAGCAAGGTTATTCCAGCGCGACGCATGATCCAGGACCACTGAATCTGCCGTGACCACGAGGTTCTCACTCTCACCCAAGATGGCATCGGGATCTCCTACGACCTTCGCTTGCCAACGATCCGGATCCAATCCGAGGCCGTGCACGGTCAGACGAAGTGTTTGCGCGAGGCGTCCCGAATTTGATACGGGTTGATCCAACAGAATCTCGACCCGATCCGGTTCTTCTTTCTTCAGATAGTGAAGCAGAAGTCCAATTGCGGGAAGGGTTTCGCCAATGAGGTGGTAGCCACCATGCATTGACGCCATGTCTCGCAAACATCCATCCCGGCCTAACAAGAGCACGCCGCCGGAGAACGCCGCTTCTAAGGTGGTGATTAGATTGAATCCGTCGATGACGACCGCTTCGCCTGCGATCGGAGCAAGGTGTTGTTTACGCTGACGTCGTTCCCGCTGAAGATCCGTGCAACAAGAACGGCCGACGGCAATGCGTTGCCGTGCGGTGAGTTGAAAGCGATCGCCCACCAGGGCGATCGATGATTTCTGCGCGTAACCGCGGCTCCATAGCCAGGCGAGGTCGGCCGTGGCCTCGCGAAGTTTCGGCCATTGATCCTCACCAAACAACCGGTGATCTTCCGGATGGGGCCCACGATGTTTGCGGCGAGTGCTCACAGGAAACACTCACGTGGTTGCGCGTCGGGCGAAAGCCTTTTCGCGCTTTTCTCAAAGCACACTGGGACGGATGCATCGCCTCGCTATGATGCGAGGTCGCGCAAGGACTTTGGAACCGGCCGTTGCGCGGCCTTCAGACTAGCGATCATGCGTTTGATAAGCGGACCTTTGGTCCAGATGCGATCTTTGCGAGGGATGAGATCCTTGCCTTGATAATCGAGGAAACGAATCACCTGATAATTCCAAGACGGTTCATTGAAGCGCTTGAGGATCTCCTCATCTTTACCCGGACGATTGTTGTGAATGAGAACAGGAATGAAT
The DNA here is from genome assembly GCA_965224685.1 of Verrucomicrobiales bacterium. GTDB lineage: Bacteria > Verrucomicrobiota > Verrucomicrobiia > Verrucomicrobiales > DEV007 > CBDDAB01. The sequence goes on from CBDDAB010000017.1 coordinate 499,614, forward strand.
ACAGCCTCAATGGCAGCAGCCAACTTTCGATCTGATAAGACGTTCCGACCGAACGTTTGGCATCCGGCTCAGCCGGGGACTTCTTGAAAGAGGAGAAATACCGGTTTCTTCGTCTCTTTGCTCTCTTTCAATGCAGCGTCGAGATCGCGTTTCCAAGAAACGATTCCAACTTCAATGGGGTTCTTGGTCTTGTTGTTAGTTTTATCCGATGAATGCTGATCGGCGGCATAGAGCCCGATAGTGATGGCAACAATAACGGCGCTAAGACCGATTCCGAAATGTCGATACATGGAAGTCATGGAAACGCAGGACGTCGTGTGGTGATCTTTATTCCGCTCGTTGGCGAAAGGAAAGAGTGACTTTCGACCTCCTTTGCAGTCTCTATAAACGCTGTGATGAAACGAATGCTGTATGTTGTGCTCTCTCTCGCCTCGTGCTTTGCCATAAGCTGCGCTTCCACTACCTATACCGGATCCGGAAGTCGGAGTTATCCGACACACGGTGGTCATGCGGCACCGGGCCAGGAGGATCGGGTGGATCGTAACTCCACCGCACCGTCCTCAGGCCGCAAACTCGGAGGAGGCGATCTGCTTCGGGGTCTCGATGTGGCCTACAAAAGTCTTGGCATCGCCTATTTCATCAAGGCGTTAGGGCGTTAATCGATATTGACTTTTCAATCCACCGTGGCTCGCGGCCATTCATTTCGCTGGACCAATGTAGGCTTTGGCGATCACAAGGTTATCAAAGTAGACGATGTTCTCTTGGTTCTTTGTCCACCGATCCGTGACATAACTCTCTAGCGTGAAGGCATTGGCATACAGCGTTTCCGTTGTCCGCCAATGGATGCCCTTCCAATGCCCGCGAAGTTGACCGTCGATCCAGTAAGCCTGTTCGCCGTTGTGTACTCCCGGCTTGTTGTGCTTGAGCATGAATTCGCAACAGATCCACTTTCCCTTTTCAATGTTCGTTTGTTTGTCGGGTTTGAATTGATTGCCCCAATACTTCTTGTCGCGTGATGCCTTCATCTCGTGCCAGTAAGTGTAGAAATTCCACTTGCCTGGGGCCGGATTCCTTCCCCAATTGCCCCACGGTTCCAACGCTGTGGAGAATCGCTCATCTCCACGAGGTTTGTTTCCTGCACCACCGAATCCACTCCACCGGTCTTTGCCCTCCAGGCTTTTGTTAGCACGTAACGTGGCGAAATGGTGAACGTAGTCGCATTGTGGGTGAAAGCGCGAGTAGAATCGGATGTAAAGCGTCTCACTCGATTCGAACCATTGCGTGGCACCACCGCCGGTGTTTTCCCCCAGCCGAGCCGTGACTTGGAGGCAACGCTTGCCGAAGCGCCCATCATCGTTGTCTGCAGGCGGGACCAATGTCAGGACCTTGTCATTCCGGTCACGCGTCTCGTCCCAGGCGCTTTTCCAGTCTGGCCCCTGTTCAAAGCCGTTAGCGTAAATGACCGAGGGATGCTTATCGATTTCACGATCGCCCCGATACGCGGCTGCCAAGCCATCTCCCCTTGGAAGCTTGCTCTTTCCGGTTTCCGCAAGGTTTTCTGAGCCGGACGCAATCACCAGGCCACCTAAGAACAATAAGAGAATGTAGAGGAGTTTCATAAGTAATGGAGATGCGAAGGAATTGGTAGGCTACGAAGAAGTCTCTCTGATTGCCAAACGCATTCTCTCCCCTACGATGGTCATTACGACTCATGACAGAATCGACTCCCTCCTCTCAATTCGCCGGCCACTTGGGTTCCAAGGTGCGCTGGATCCCGGGTTTAATCATCATCTTCATGACGCAATGGACTCTAGCGGAAGTCAGACGCCCTAACATCCTCTTCTGTATCGCCGACGATGCCTCATATCCGCATATGGGCGCCTATGGATGCACATGGGTCAAGACGCCTGGTTTCGATCGCGTGGCTAAGGAGGGTCTATTGTTCACAAAGTGCTACACGCCCAATGCGAAATGCTCGCCTTCCCGCGCTTGCATTCTCACTGGGCGCAATTCTTGGCAGCTCGAAGCGGCTTGCAATCATGTTCCCTTCTTTCCCGCGAAATTTAAGACCTATGTCGAGGCTCTCAAAGAACATGGTTACCACGTTGGAAAGACGGCCAAAGGATGGGCGCCGGGCATTGCGTTAGACGCCCACGGCAAACGGCGGGAATTGACCGGCACGCCCTATGAACAACATCAACTCACACCGCCAGCCAAACATATCTCGGGCAATGACTATGCAGCCAATTTTGAAGCGTTTCTAAAGGACAATAAAGAGAATCGATCCTGGTGTTTCTGGTACGGCAGTTTGGAACCGCATCGGGCCTATGAATACGGAGTGGGTGTTCAGAAAGGAGACAAGAAACTGAGCGATATCGATCATGTTCCCGAATTCTGGCCGGATACCAAGGCGATTCGGAATGACATGCTTGATTACGCCTACGAGATCGATTATTTCGATCAACATCTGGTGCGTATGCTCGACTTGTTAGAAAAACGCGGGGAGCTTGATCATACGTTGGTCGTGGTCACTGCTGATAACGGCATGCCCTTTCCTCGTGTCAAAGGGCAGAAATATGAGTATTCCAATCACTTGCCTTTAGCGATCCGTTGGCCTGAAGGCATCGCCGTTTCGGGCCGCGTGATTGATGACTTTGTCAACTTTATTGACTTGGCGCCAACGTTTATTCAACTAGCAGGTTTGGAATGGGAAGACACAGGAATGAAGCCTGCCACGGGACGCTCTTTGTTTGATATTTTTCGTGACAACCAAGCGGGGGCCTCTCATCCAGAACGGGATCACGTGCTCATTGGGAAGGAGCGTCATGACATCGGGCGACCGAACGATTGGGGATATCCCGTTCGAGGCATGGTGAAGGGTGATTATCTCTATATTAAAAACTATGAGCCAAGTCGCTGGCCGGCCGGCAATCCGGAGACCGGATATTTGAACTGCGACGGCAGTCCTACCAAGACCGCCATTCTCAACCTATGGCGTGAACAAGCCGATCCGGCTTATTGGGAGATGGCCTTTGGTCAACGGCCCGCAGAAGAACTTTATGACATCAAACGCGATCCTGAATGCCTGGATGATCTCGCGACCAAGAGTGCGTTCCGTGAAATCAAAGAAGGTATGCGCGAGCAAATGTTAGAAGAATTGAAAGCCCAAGGCGATCCGCGTGTCTTGGGCAATCATGCCGCTTTCGAAAGTTATCCCTTTGCGGAGAAAGAAAGGCGCCATTTCTATGAGCGCTTTATGAAGGGTGAACGGCCCGGAACCGGTTGGGTGAATCCTTCAGACTTCGAAAGGCGCTTTTGAAAGATTGTGATTGAAGAATCACCGGGCTCTTGACGCCTAAACGCGGATGCCCTTACGGTTTCTCACCTTGAACGGATGGCTCTGCATTGTCGGGTTGATCATTGGGACCACGTTAGGTTGGTTTCTCGGGACTGCGCCTTCCGTCACCGATCACCAGATTCGAAATCATGCCGCATCACCTGCAGTCATGGCACTCTCGCGAGAACCTGCTGCGATCCCGCTATCCATTCGCCAGCGGCTTGAAGCGGTCGTTATTCCCGGGGATGAAATGGGAAATCGTGTCCGATTGTTGCGCCTGTTAGAGCCGCAGCCGACGGACACGCTGATTTACTTGGCCAGACTCTACGGTGATCGAGAGCGGCCGGAGAGTCCGGCTCGCGACATCTTGGACGTCGTTTACAAGCTGTGGGCGGAACGTGATTCCCATGGGTATCTGCGTGCGATGCGGAATGAAAAGGCTGTCCCTTGGTTCGCTATGAGGGAATTGACCCAAGTCTTGTTAGGCATGCCTAGCGAAGACGCCATTCAGGCGATGGAGGGCTTTTCTTTGGAAAAGAAACGACAGTTTAGAAAATCGCTATTCAATCATTTGTTAGAATCAGATCCAGCGAGAGCTTTTGAATTGATGCGGCACGCGCCCTATCTGGACGAAGCGCTACCAGCTCTGAGAAAGCTCAAAGAGACTGATCCGGACAGAGCCGCGGAATTGGTCGATGCCATGCCCGAAGGCAGCAACAAATGGAAGGCTCAGGAGATTCTCGCCGGAAAAGAAACACCTTGGAAAGAGGCGGAAGCTCAAACCAAGGATCTGATGGCTCTTCCCACGGATGAAGCGGCGAAAGCCATCGCGGATCTGGCTCCAGGCCACTTGCAGAACAGTCTCATAGGCAAACTACTTCCCAAGTTACTTCAAGAGGACCGTTCTAAGGCACTCGCTTGGGTAGACGATTTCGATACCCCGGAAGCGCGAGCGGCGGCTGAGCGGGCCATGGCTCTTTACGAGGCGATTGGGGATTCTAGCAAAGATTCCAGTGTGCCGCCGCCACCTGGTCAGGAGGGTAGACCAGGGCCACTGCAACAGTTGGCTTCCACTCCTGAGGAGTTGCGCGGGTACCTGGAAAAGTTTCCGGCGAACACACACTATGAGATTGTTTCGCGCTTCATAAATGAGCGTCGGCAGAACGATCCCAAAGCGGCCGCTGAACTGATTCTAGCACTCCCCGAGGGAGCCGCACAATATCAGTTACCTAGATCGATGTCTCAATCCTGGGCGCAGGACTCTCCGGCGGACGCTGCTGCTTTCTCAAAGCGTCTTCCTGTATCCCCGCATTACGTTGAGTGGTTCACAGATCTTGCTGGTCAGTTTGCAAAGGCGGACCCGCAGGCGGCGTTCGAATGGGCGAAATCGTTAGAGACTGAAGGCTACCGGCGGAAGGCTTTGGAGACCGTAGTCTATTCTTTGCCAAGTTCCCACTCTTTCGATTCCTTTCTCAACGAACTGCAGGCACTTCCTGACGATCACACCAAGGAAGTCGCTCTCGGCGCGCTTATCAAACGATGGGGCAGGCAAGATTTCCAGGCAGCCGCCTTAATGGGTGTCGAACTTGGGCAAGCTGATGCCTTAGAGCTTCTCTTTCGCGACGCTGGCAATCAACTGGATGACGCGTCGCAGACTCTATCATCGATCAACGAAGCAGCATCGTTGCCTATCGCCACGCAAGAAACACTCGCAGCGAATCTCGCGTCTGCTTACGCGAACACGAACGCACCGCAGGCCGTGGAATGGGCGCAATCACTCCCAGATCCGCGTTTGCAATCGGTGGCATTGAAAAACAGCGTGTCCTCTTGGGCCCGGACCGATGCTGCTGCCGCCTCGCGGTTTGTTAGTGAAAATAAAAACGCTGCTCACCAAGACCATCTGGTGGCCGGTCTGGTTTCGGGGACGGTGGAAATTGATCCTGAAGCGGCCTTTCATTGGTCAACCACCATCATCGATGCCTCGTTGCGAGAGACGTCTCTCCAGGAAGCCGTTCGCCATTGGCGGACGAAGAATCCAAACGCTGCGAAGAACGCCATTGAGCAGAGTGAACAACTCACGGCCTCCGAACGCGCGGCATTTCTATCCACAGCTCCATGAAAGCGCTCCTTCCTATCCTATGTCTGGTCATCGGAATTCCGCTGGGAATGTGGTGGAAACGGCCGTATCCACATGATTCTAGCATCGCGTCTAAGACACCTAACATGGCAACCAGCGTCGTTGAGATCATGTCGCCGGAAGAAACGTCTCCTTCGATGGAACCACCGCCTAGAAACTGGAAGGAACTCTTGTCTGGATTGCCCGAAGATGAATGGGAAGCTCTCCAACCCTTGGCGCTGCGTGTGGAGCGATTTCAATCCTTCGATCAATTGGTGGCTATCTTGGACGCGCGCAGTGGAGACGTGCCGGCCGCGACACAAGAGCTGCTCTATCAGTACGACGAGATGGCAATGTCCCTCTTGGCCAATCGCGCCGCGCAGCTTGATCCCGTGGCTTCGTGTCAATTTGAGTTCGAAGAGCTCCATCCTTTTCTTCTGCACGGTGTGGCGGCACTGTTAGCAATGGACTCTAATGCTCTAGCAAGCACATTAGAACCCGTCGTGCCCAGGTTGTCTGAGGATACGCTTCACAATCTCTTACCCGTGATCATGAAAGAGGATCCTCGCCTTGGATTGGCTTACATTTTAACGGAAAAACAGCGATCGATTGCCTATGACGCCTGGGCGCAAGCGGATCCTGGCTCGGCGGCGGCGGATGCGCTTACGCTGGAGAATGGGAAACGCTACACCGCCTTGAACGCAGTGATCTACCGTTGGGCGACAAGTGACCCTGCCGCTGCTCTCTCTTTCGCAAAGGCTCTTCAGGATCCCGCCGAACGTCGCTCGATGATCAGGACTGCGCATTGGGCAGCTGCCTATGGCAAGCCGGAAGAGGCGCTTCGGCTGGCACTCAGAGAGGGCGGCATTGATCCCATTGAGACCAGCGCGACCTGGGCTGCCCGGCACGATTTGGACTCCGCCTATGCGACGGCATCAGCCATTGCAGACGAGACCACACGGCAAGCCGCTATGTTCGGTATATTCAAAGGCGCTTCCGAGCATGGAGATCTTGAAACCATGCTCAAGGCCCAGCAGGAACTCCCGCTTGGCCCGAAGGTGGCGCAGTCCATTCATCCTGCCATTGTTAGTGTGATTCGCGGAGATCTCCCGCTCGCTATCGAATGGCTTAAACAGACCGATGATCGCGAACTCTTTGCAACCTCCAAACGAAGAGTGCTCGAGTCATGGATTGCCCACGACATCCAAGCTGCTAGCGCTTTCGCCGTCGAGCATCCAGAGCTTCTCACCGACTACACTGTGGTGGGGGACATGGCTCGTGGACTTGCTAGAGTCGATGCGAGTCATGCCGTACAATGGGCGAGCGAACTCGCTAGCAGTCGCATGCAATCACACGCTATGCGGCATGGCATGACCTCATGGATCGATAGTGATTTTGAAAGCGCCACCGATTTCGCCTTGGGCCTTGAAGATGCTGGTCAGCGGAACCGCTATCTGAGTCAGGCTGCGGATTACCTGATGAATGAAAAACAAGACGTTCAAGCTTGGTTGGCCTCGTTGCCCGAGGCGGATCGTGAGACTCAAACCGTTCATGTGGCGAAGAGGCGGCTGGATACGAATGTTATGGAGGCGTTTGAGCTTCTGGCGCCAAAGTTCGAAACAGAGCAGCCCTCGGCCGAAGCGCTTCGAGGGATGGCGGGGGTGATGGGGCGCTGGGCGCGATTTCAGCCGGCCGAAGCAGCGACGTGGTTGCAAGAGCAGCCACACGACGCCTTGCGGCAGCGCGCGATGGAAGGCCTGGTCAAGGCGTGGATGCGGCAATCACCTTCCGATGCCATAGCTTTCGTGGATCAGTTAGGCGTGGGTGCGGAGCGTGATCAGGCGATTGCGGGGTTGAGTGAGCACCTTTGCGATTACGCGCCCGAAGAAGCTTTCGCTCGCGCTGGACAGATTCAAGATCCCGAACTACGCGATCGCCATTTACGAAAAGCCATTGTTAGTCTTGCCCAGATCGATCTCCCGGCGGCGGAGACACGGCTGCGAGGAACTTCCCTTTCGGACAAAGAAAGGCAAGTGGCGATTGACCGGATCAAGATACAGACCGGTGTGACATTGGCGCTACCCCAATGAACATTTTTAATGTTATCGTTAAGAAATGTACGTGTTCGTGTGTGAGGAATTGCGAGCTGAAGGATGGCTTTTTGAGCTTGGTGCATGTCAGGGAGAAACACACTCTAACGTTGCTCAATGCGATAGAAGCCCGTCGAGCGTGACAAGCGTCTCGTGTCCACATCTTGGTAAGACATGAAATCGCTGTTGCTTAAGCCAGCGTCAATGAGGGTCCACGGACCCGCCAGTGTTTCGGCATACTGAACTTCGTATCGTTGGAAGAACTTGGCCGACCATTGAACGCGTATGCTATTAGGTTCGCGTGTGATACGCGGGTGGCGAAACGTTTCGGGGAAAGAGGGTAACGTTAAGCCTATCATCGAGCCTATGCTGCGACCCTCGCCATACAAAATATCGACGTCCTCACTCGTTAAAACGCGATTCCACACGGCAACGTCATCAATGACACCTCCCCAATGGGTACCAAACGGGCCGCCCTCTGGTCCTTCATCTACGGGGGTTCCATCAAACGCCCGAGCCTGCGGTCGATTTGGTGCGTGACCGATCTGCAAGCCTTCCGGGCCCTGCCTTGCCGCCGCTCCGGCGTTGGTGCGCCGCTGGCCACTCAGTTTCCCGTTGATGTAGTTTCGATACTCCCTGGTTTCGTGGTTATAGACGCCGACTGCGTGCGTCATCATGCCATCTCGTAGTGGCGAATTAGACAGCGCGGAAGCAATTTGACTTTGAAAAACGCTAGTCGACTGAGCTTGGTCCGTGCCGGGATTGAAGTAAATAAAAGGAGCGCCATCTGGCTGTACTCCTAATAGCCAGGGTTGGTCGCCGCCACTTCCCATGATCGTTGGGCGTCCGTTCGGGCCATTGTGATTGAACCAAGCCGACACCGAGAAACTTTCTCCTGGAAAATCAAAAGCCGCTGAATCATCTGTCACTTGCACATACTGATCTTTGCCATCGAGCACCAAGGCACGTCCATATTTGGCTCTGATAGTATCTGAAGCGCTGCCCATGCCGATAAACTTGATTTCTTTGGTCCCGCGGGCCGTTCCGTTATGGGGTCCCATGTAGTCGATGAAGTCGTTGTCAAGAGGCCAATAGGATATCAATCCGCGGCGTAACGGGTGAACAGTGTCATCGCCCGTTGGGTCTGTTCCATCTGCAAATTCCAAACCGTCACCGTAGCCATCGCCATCCGTGTCCTTCTTGTTAGGATCAGATCCTGGCTCGGTGTCTTTGATGAAACTGAGTGTGGGATTCTCGCGACCGTCTAGCAGGCCGTCACCATCGCTATCCGCCACTCGTGGATTCGTTCCGGTGTCCTCAATCGACTCCCAGATACCCGATGCGGTCTCGACGTTATCCGCTAGACCATCGTCATCCGAATCGGCAATCATTGGGAGTGTGCCTAGGGTAGCTTCCTCGAGATTCGTGAGTCCGTCCCCATCGGGATCTGCTGCGCTATCATCCTGCGATAGATTGAGGCCCGTATTTCGTTCCCACGCATCCAACAAGCCATCCTGGTCCTGGTCGCCTAACAACGCACTCAACGGGGCATTGGCCGACACCAGATGATCAATCTCTTCATCTCTCAAGGAGCGGCTCCAGATGGCCACATCGTCGAGGTACCCATTTAGCAACCCCTTGTCACCAAACGGCAACACGCCGAGCTTCAATTGATTTGGGGGCACAAAGTTTTCTAGACCAAAGTGATGATCTATCAGACCAGGGGAATCTGCGGGAAACGTTGTGAAGATGGTTTTACCTAGCAGTTCCCCATTATGAAAGAGTTCAAGTGTCTTCTCGAGCGGTGGAAAGAGATTGATGACAGCACCTGGAGATCCCCTAACAATGAGATGATGCCAGGTGTCTGCATGGAGCGGTGATGCTTCCACACGAACCTGAATCGGTTGAATCCAACGTTGGATGGGGACGTCCGGAACACCTGTCGGAGAGTTGATTGTAAAACTGAATCCGCCAAGACAGGTGTCACATCGTTCGAGTAGAGGAGGGCCCAAGAGCCGCAATTCCCAATGATTGGCCCCGCCGCTTGATATCAGCGTGTCCCAGAAATCGAACGACTCGATTTTGAACCACACAGAAAGGGTGAAGCCATCTTCAAACGATAACAGATCAACATTATCGCCTATTTCTGATTCCGCCCATTGAGTTTTGCCATCGAAATTCAGAGCACTTCCAAAGGAGGTTCCGTCAATCTCCACTCTCGGTGTGGTTGTGAGAGACTCAACGCCTACGCGGGTCGTCAAGTGGTGATCATGCGCTTGGTCAAGCATGTCACCGTCGAGTGGCCAGTAGGCGTGAAGCCCGTCTCCGAGATCACTCTGAGCATCAGCAGTGCTCAAGGCCAAGAGAGCACTCAACAAAACAATGGTTAAGATGTGATTCGACTTCATGATGCGTGAGTAGATGAATCCTTTGCCTCTCCTAATTCCCGCCGATCACATATAAGCGGACACTTTTCTGGATTTTTATCTCAGTTTGCTCCCTTTTTCATGGCCGATTGAAATGATATATCAGTCGCGACCGGATGATCAGGATGGTCCTGGAACCAGGCCTCGATCAACTCGGGATCTTTACTCCGCCAGTGAAGGGCGTGAGATGCGATGGTGGAAATCAGACACTCATGACGAATGGTCCGGGTCTTCTCAAAGAGAATGCTAGGATTCTCGTGGTATCTATCAAGCAAGCCGGCCCTCGGAAGGCGGCGACTGCGTAGGGGTTCACGGTCAATTCGTTGTAGCATTGCGTCCAGAGCCGCATCGGGGTCGGTCTCGCACCATGCCATGAGAATCGCTTCGAACGGTGCCCAATAATCGGTGGGAGGTTCGACCCATTCCCTTTCCAGGGTCAGGGCTTTGTCAGAATCGTCACGAGTCCACACCATGAACGCATATTGAATCAGCCGATCTACAGGTTGTATCCGTTCGTGAGCCACGCTACCTGGGAGATAGGCAGTCTCTTTCAATTCCTTTAACTCCTTGGCCACTTCATCGCACAAGCTGGGATCATGGATACGGTCAATGAGCCGCAACTGAGCGCTTGCCCATTCATCGACAGTCCATGGTGAATCGATCGACCGTGCTATATCTGCTGCTTCTTCAATCTGTTTGATGGCGAGTTTTTCTAGCAATGCCTCCATATGTGAAGGCTCCATGATCACTTGACTGCTCTCGAGGTGTTCGCTCGTATTTTGATCAACGCGCCCTATTACATTGGATAAGCGCGGTCGTGGTTCTCTGAATGTCAGGATCACGGCCAGACACGCTGCCCCCACGAGTAATCCCAAGATCAAGTGGCGAAACAACCGTATACAAGTTTCACTCATTTGAAGATTTCTCTAGGAACTCCTCGATGTTGCTTGACCATTTGTCGTGAACCCAATCTTTGGCTTCGCTAGGCGCTACTTGATACCAACAACGAACGGTACCCTTGGGAAATCTTCGCCCTCTATAGCGTTCGCTTAGGGCATATTCTTGTTCCACCACTTCGCGCAGCACCTCCTTTGTGGTGTAAATATCAGAAAACATTGATAGGCTTTCAAGGGCTTGAGTGGGCGGGAGAAAGGATCGCTGGCGGACCATGGACGCCACCACCCCAACAGCCTTGGAATGTTCGATAGGCTCTAACCAATTGGCGAAATGCATGGCAACTTCTGGATCGTTAGCAACTTGCTTGCCTGTTTGATGAATTCTTTCGAGCACTGTGTCCTTAGGATAGTGCCCTTGGATCCACTGAAGGACGTCTTCAGGTTGGCGTTTGGCCCAGATTGCCAGTGCTTCCGTCTGGAGCTCATTGCCTTTCTCATTCCCGAGCATCTCTCCCAATAGGATGCCGTGTCGTGGGCTCACGAGTATCAACGCATCATCCAATCGCACATAATGGAGATGCTTTTCTCCTCCATTGAGAGCCCATTTCACCATACTATCAGGATCACTAGCCGCCCAACCCTTGATGATCGCTCGCACTTTGACCGCAAATCTCGCGGCACCCTGCCGCACTTGTTGCAACGATAGCTGTTTGATCGTCTCCTCAAAACGGATGAACGAAAGAGCCGCTTGCGGATCCAATTCACCCCAGCGCATCAAGGTCACATTCCACGAATTGGAAGCGTGGCCCTCGCGTTGAGAAATCTCTGCCAGTTTGTGAATTTGTGTCTCGTCTAAGGCTTGGACGAGTACTTGGAGCTTAGCCTGACGTGGCGAGAAGAAGAGATCGTTCCACTTTCGGAGTTCTTCCGCCAACCATTCCAAATTCAACTGAGAGGATATTGGAATTCCCGAAAGTCGAGATGTTGGGACGAGCGATGTCGTTCCTATTGCTTTCTGTTTCACTGGTAGTAGATGGCTTGGCAAACGAGCCGCCAATGAAGGCCACATGACCGCGAATGGCAGAACCACGCCTACTAACAGTGCGGCGAGCTGGGCGAAAGATAAACTGAAAGCTCGAGCGGTTCCCCAAGCGATTGGCGACTGAGCCACCGCATGAAAGCTAACTTGATCAATGACGGATGCCTTTGCCCGTTTGACGGTTAGGCCCGCTAGCGCGATACCCAGGCCAGCTGTTGTTGATTGATGCCCACGCGAGCGAAGCCACGAAGCCATTCGAGCCAGTGCCCGCGTACATTGTTTACGGCAGGCTTCTGCGCCCTTGCCAAGTACGTCTCCGATTTCTTCGTAGGTCTTTCCTTCGTAATAACGTAACAAGATGGCGCTACGATCTGCGGCGTTGAGCGCTTGCAAGGCGCGATCTAAAATATCGTCGGTCTCGAAAGCTTGTGTGGGTGCTGGTTCGGTCTGTTTGCGTAGGGCCTCCTTTGCAAGGAATCTTCTATTTCGTCGCTCGTAACGGTATTCTTTCCGGATCCTGTGAGCGGTGATATTGATCGTTGCGTGGTGTAGCCAATTTGCTAGATTGGACCCTATTTGAGGAGCGGCTCGGCCTTTATGGGCCAGAAGAATAAAGACTTCTTGGGCGACGTCCTCGGCCCAATCCTGGCGGCTCGTCTTGCGCCAAGCCACGCCGAACACGAAGTCGTAGTGGCGCTTTGTTAAATCTGTAAAGGCTGCATCAGAACCAGTCGCTGCGAAATCGCTTAACAATTCGAGATCGCTGTGAGTATTCCTCTTGTTCATCGTTGCTTCCAATCGTTCTAAATAAATATCCCAGCAATGTTCCTGTTGGAAAGGCTCAGTGGCAAGGCCAATCGCTACATAATGAGTTTGAATTCTCAACCGAAATGCCCGAATAGAGAACGCGTATGTTCACGCGTGAGGATCTCTTAGCAGAGGGTTGGCCGGAATCGGCGTCTTTCGATGCTTTGCTAGCAGAAGCCGAGCGATTGGTGGCGCAAGGCAATACGGATCGCGCCTATGTGCTCAAGCGATTGGATCGCCTGCACCCCCGAAGGCAACCCACTCTAACCATGCGCAAGAAAAGCCTGCCCTTTGCGGAAGCGGTGGAAGCCGATTCACGCGAGGCGGAGAAGAATCTGCGAATTGTTAGACGAACGATGCGGGAACTGATGGCGTGTCCGGTAGTCGAGGCCGGAGCGCTGATGCCGGATGCCTGCCCGGCGGGAAGTGCGGTGGCGTCGATTCCGGTGGGTGGCGCGGTGGCTGTGCGGGAGGCGATCATTCCGGCGGCGCATGGAAGCGATATCTGTTGTTCGCTTTACGCTAGCTTCTTTGAACCACTTGACTTGGACGTTTCCGAAATGATGGATCGGCTCGTAAAGTCAACAAGGTTTGGTCCAGGTGGGAGGGCAAGGGAAGACTGGGTGACGCATCCGGTTTCAGAAGAGCCGGTTTGGGAAAACCCGTTTTTGAAAGGCCTGCAGAAACACGCGCGCATGCATTTGGCCGATCAAGGCGATGGCAATCACTTTGCCTTTCTGGGGGAACTGCAAACGAGCGAAGCTTTGTTAGAGACCTTGCAGTCAGCCGGTCATAACGACTTTGTAGAGAATCTGGAGCCTAACAAACGCTATTTCGTGCTGGTAACGCATCACGGTTCACGCGGCTTGGGAGCGCAAGTCTACAAGCGCGCGCAAGAAGCAGCTGTTCGGGCGACGAAAGCCGTGGCCACCGGAGTGCCTGAAGCGGCGAGTTGGTTAGCCTATCCCTCCGGCGAGGGCAGGGCTTATTGGGATGCGCTGCAATACCTATCCCGCTGGACGCGGGCGAATCATGAACTGATCCATCAGCGATTTCTCGAGCAATGTCAGGCTGAGGCCGTGGCCGCAATGGGCAACGAACACAATTTCGTGTGGAAACGCGGGAATCTCTTTCTGCATGGCAAGGGGGCAACCCCGGCGTGGCTGGATGATGCGGAGCGGCCTTTGTTAGGGCTCATTCCCTTGAACATGGCGAACCCGGTGCTGATGGTCTTGGGAGGGAATCAGGAAGACTACCTCGCTTTCGGTCCACATGGTGCTGGGCGGCATCTTTCGCGGCGGGCGTTGCTGCGCCGTTATCGCTTGAAGGATGGTTCGTTTGACGAAGACGCCATGGCGAAGGATTTGAAGCAAACGACGGCGGGGCTCGACGTGCGTTGGTTTCGGGGACGGCCCGATGTCGCCGAGAGCCCAATCGGCTACAAGGAGCCGGCGACGGTGCGTGCGCAGATCGAGCAGTATGGTCTAGCCAAAGTGGTGGCCGAGATCCATCCGTTAGGCAGCGTGATGGCGGGTCGCGGTGTCGAACGCGAAGAGGAATGGACGCCCAAGCAGCGGCGCCAACGTGAGCACCGTTCGCAACGCCGGCGATTGAAACAGCGGCTCAATTTCATTGAAGAAGACTGACCAACGCGCAGCTCGCGGGCTTTGCAGATCCCTCATTGGCAAGCGCGCGGGAATGGGCTAGGGATCGGGCGACGATGGATTTAGGACCGATCATTGAGAAGAAGCGCCAGCGCATGGAAGAGCTGGAGAGCACGATTGCGGATCCGGATTTTTATAGCGATCCCAAACGGGCGGGCGAGGTCATGCAGGAGCATAAACATGTGAAACGGCTCTTAGAGACGTGGGAAGCGTTTCAGAAAAACTCCACCGCATTAGAAGACAACCGTGAGTTGGCTGCGGATGACGATGAGGAGCTTGCGGAACTGGCGGCTGAAGAGATCCCTGCGCTTGAGGCGGTGGTGGAAAAGCTATCCAAAGACTTGCAATATGCTCTCTTGCCACGTGACACGACGGAAGATCGCGATGCCATTGTGGAGGTTCGTGCCGGGACAGGGGGTGACGAGGCCTCACTCTTTGCCGGAGACTTGTTTCGCATGTATCAACGTTATGGAGAGGCCAAGGGATGGAAGGTGGAGGTCATGGAGACGAGCCCTTCCGAGGTGGGTGGATTCAAGGAGGTGGTTTTCAAAGTATCCGGTGAGGAAGTTTTCCGTCACTTGAAGTACGAAAGCGGCGTGCACCGTGTGCAACGTGTTCCTGACACGGAAACACAGGGGCGGGTGCACACCTCCACGGCGACGGTCGCGGTCTTGCCTGAAGCAGAAGAGGTGGACGTGGAGTTGAAACCGGATGAATTGCAGATTCAGGCGACCCGATCAGGCGGGCCGGGTGGGCAACACGTGAATACGACGGATTCCTGCATCCAGGTGACTCATTTGCCGACGGGAATCATGGTGCGCTGTCAGGATGGACGGAGCCAGGGTAAGAACAAGGAGAAGGCCCTCAGCATCTTGCGAGCGAAGCTGCTCGAGGCGAAGCAGCAGGAGGAATCGGCGAAGTACTCGGAGCATCGACGTAACCTAATCGGGAGCGCGGGGCGTGAAGAGAAGATTCGCACTTACAATTTCCCACAGAACCGGCTTACGGATCATCGGATTGGCCTAACACTGTATTCATTGGAGCAAGTCCTGCAAGGCGATCTGCACGAATTGATTGAGAAACTGCAGACGTCCGATATGGACGAGCGCTTGCGGGCGGCGGGGCTTTCGGAGTCCACCGTGTAGAAGATTGAAAACCGTTCTCGAGACGCTCCAAGGCGGGACGGACTACCTGCAGAAACGCGGTGTGGAAAACCCGCGATTGGACATGCAGCTGCTGCTAGCGCATCAGTTAGGGTGCTCCAAGCTGGATCTCTATTTGCAGTTTGACCGCCCGCTCGGTGAGGAGGAGCTGGCGCCGTTGCGTGAGCTCCTCCGCCGCCGGGGCAGACGGGAGCCGTTGCAGCATTTGCTAGGCACGGTCGCCTTTCTCGATCGGGAGTTTCTCTGTGACAAACGAGCGTTGATTCCACGCCCCGAGACGGAGGAATTGGTTTCGCATATGCTCGAGCATCCTCCGGCGCTCGAGCCGGGAAATCATGTAGTGGATGTGGGAACGGGCTCTGGAGTCATCGGCCTGAGTCTTGCCCTGGCGTGGAAGGATCAAGGGCTGCACTTCCATTTGTTGGACAAAGATCGCGAGGCGCTATCATTAGCCAAAGAAAACGCCATTCATTTGGAGGTGCCCTCAGAAAACTTGATCTTTCGCGAGAGCGATCTCCTCGATGTCCTGACAAAACCCGCGAAGCTTGTGGTGGCGAATCTGCCCTACATTCCGGCGGAAGAGATCTCAAGCTTACAACCTGAGGTCCAGCAGGATCCCGCCCTGGCACTCGATGGCGGAGCCGATGGACTGGAGCTCGTTTGGCGGTTGATCGAGGCCTTGGAAGAGAGACTCGAGCCTGCCGGTGAAGTGATGTTAGAGCTCGGGCTTGGCCAAGCGTCGAAAGTAGCAGGTCGTTTGAAGACGTTAGACTATGAAGACGTCATGATTATCACAGACATGAGCGGGATCGATCGATTTGTCCGCGCGCGCAAGATGCAAAGTTAGCAATTTAGTTATGGAAAAATTACTCGTACAGGGCGGCCGATCTCTTCGCGGATCGATCAATGTTAGCGGATCAAAAAACGCCTCGCTCCCAATCTTGGCAGCGGCATTACTGACCGATGAACAGTGCGTGATCCGCCGGGTGCCCGATGTCAGCGATACGAATTATATGCTACAGATTCTCAACCGCTTGGGAGCAGAAGTGGAACGCGCCAGCGGTACCGTCACGATTAAGGCGGAGAATGTCAGTCACGAAGCGCCGTATGACATCGTCCGCAAGATGCGTGCTTCCGTGTGTGTGATGGGGCCGTTGGCCGCTCGGTTAGGTCAGGCACGGGTCTCGCTACCCGGTGGTTGCGTGATTGGGGATCGCCCCATTGATCTCCACCTTCGTGCACTCAAAGCGATTGGTGCCGAAGTCGATGTGCAGGCCGGTTATGTGTTAGTGAAAGTACCTGGACGCCTCCAGGGAGCGGAGGTGAACCTTCGAGGACGCTTCGGACCGACCGTCTTGGGCACGGATAACTTGATGATGGCAGCGACGCTGGCGAAAGGCACGACGATCATTGAAGGGGCCGCAACGGAACCTGAGGTGGTCGATCTCGCGGAATTCCTTATCAAAATGGGCGCCAAGATCGAAGGTGCTGGAACTCGGCGCATTGAGATCGAGGGCGTGGAGGCGTTGCACGGTGTGGAGCACACGGTGATCCCCGATCGCATCGAGGCGGGGACCTTCATGGTGGCGGGCGCCATGGCCGGCGAGGAATTAAGACTCAATCGCGTGCGGGCAGACCATGTGGAGGCCGTGACGGAGACTTTGCGAGCGTGCGGGCACCGTGTTGAGGCAAGTGGTGAGAATCAGCTGACGGTCTCTCGCGGAGCCCATTCCAAAGGAGCCCGAATTACCACGGGACCGTATCCGGAATTCCCAACGGACATGCAGGCGCAGATGACGGCACTCTTCGTCGTTTCTCCTGGCATCAGCACCGTGGTTGACACCATCTTCCCGGAGCGCTTCATGCATTTGCCTGAACTTCAGCGAATGGGGGCAGTCGTTGAGCGCCAGGGAAATACGGCAATCATTGAAGGTGGAAGCCCTCTAACAGGGGCGCCGGTCATGGCCAGCGATCTGCGGGCCTCGGCGGCATTGGTGTTAGCATCGCTTCGCGCCGAGGGGACAACGGTGATCAACCGGCTGTATCACATCGACCGAGGCTACGAACACATTGATGAAAAGCTCGTTTCTGTCGGCGCCTCGATGGAACGTGTGCGAGTTTGAGTTTTCTCGGTTGCTGCTTGGCTCTCACGAATTAGAATAAAATGCTTTGCGCCTCTTAAAGAATCCGTAAGGTGATTCTGGAAAGAATCATATTTATTAAGGATACGACCCACCCCCTCAAGTATGCCGGACATATTCTTCAGATGCACCCAATGCGAGGGCCACCTTGTGGTCGATAGCCGCGGGGCCGGGATGCAATTGCCATGTCCCTTCTGCGAAAAGCCGGTGACCATTCCCAAGCAATCTGAAGTGGGTCAGGAAGCAAAGGTGAATGGAGCTCTTGCCACCGCCGGCGTTTCCGCTGGTGTGGGTGTTGGAAACGGCCACGCATCCTATGAAGCCCCTCCTGCCAGTAACGGTGGAGGCACCCAGCCTGCGACTGAGCAATCGGCAGACTATCTTGAGCAGCAGGAACTTGCCTGGACTGATGATGATCAGCGAGATCCGGCACGCACGGACGAAATCCGCCGTTTGGCGGCCATGATGCGCCCCGATGAGAATTTCTTGGCTCCGGCGGTTGTGGGGAAACGTGGCATGATTTCGTTTCGCTGCCCATCGTGTGGGCAAGTGATGAGCGCCAAGAGATCGAATGTGGGAGATATCGCGCAGTGCGTTGCTTGTGCTATTGATTTTGAGATCCCAGACTTCAAACAGCCGGATTCTGAGGAAGAGACGAAGCCGGCACGCGGTGCCTTGCCTGCCAGACGAAATCAAGCGCTCCGCACAGCCGACGATTTGCGTAAGTCGGCCGAGCCTCAGCAAGCGCCTTCATCAAGTTCGGCCGACACCAGTCTGGATATTCAGTTTCAGGATTTGATCCGGAGAGAGTTAGAGAAACTCCAGGGCGGAGAAGGGCAGACCGCTAGTTCGAACGCGACCCCAAGTGCGAAAGGCCGGAAAAAGCCGCCGCCACCTCTGGCGGAGCATGGTGAGGTGGTGCCCGTTCGCCCCGCGAGTGAGGCCGCAGCTGCGCATGGGGAAGGAGACAGGCAAGGGAACCGCACCTCTCCTCATCATCGCCCGAATGCGCCTCTGCCGCCGCTGGTGGCCATGGATACCATGGATTTGGATTCAGAAGTGGCGAAGCAGTGGGGAGAACAGGCTGTCGTCCAAACCAGCCGGCTCAACTGGGTCGCGATCCTGGTTATTCTGGGAATCATGGGTGCCGGGATCTATTACGGTTACGAGTACTTCACGGGATTTAGCGAGGAGCAAGCTGCCCCAGCGGTTGAAGCTGAAAGCGGCGGGGACGAGGTGGCACCAGGGCTAGTGGCGGACACCCTGCCCCGGCCTGAAGTCGTTCTCCCGACCGAGAAGATCATTGGGAGCCTTAGGGCCTTCCACGATGCCGTGTCACCCGAAGCCAAGGTCATCCATGTTCGCGAGCCCGATGTGGTCTTGCCCTTGATGAAGGCGCATTACCTCAAGAATGACGTTGAATCGCGACTCATCAACCAGGATTCCCTCACCATCACGCCCCAGAGAATCGCCGACCGCACCTTTTACTTGGTCAAAGGAGAGTATGAAGATTTCCAGCCCTTCCATGCGGATTTGGAAGAGACGCCGGATGGACGTTTTCTCCTCGATTGGAAAAGTTGGATCGGCTACAGCGAAGTGCCATGGGCGGAATTCGAGCGGCAAGGATTGGAGAGGGCGAGCGTTTACCGTGTGTGGGTGGAGGTGCAAGAGTACTACAACTACACCTTCATCGATGCGGCCAAGTACCGCAGCTACTTGTTGCGCGATAAGAATGACACAGTTCGTCTCTTTGGTTATGCCCTCAACGATTCGCCGACAGGTGAGCGGTTGGCTGAATTGTTCAAGGAATTGAAAGACGCCGACAAGCGGCAGAAAGCCCGCCTCATGGTTTCGCTTCGTTACGACCCGGCCACGGATAAGAGCAAGGGTCAGGTTTTGATTGATGAGTTAGTCAACGAACACTGGGTAGCGATTGACTAGGCTTGACTAGCACAAGTCTGTAATCGTGATGGTTGTGCTAGGAGAACCGCTCGCGAAAGGTAGTTTTTTTGACCTTGAGTGTGATTTAGCGAGACACTCAGCTCGATAAATGCTACTCTTTGCACCATGCCCGCTGCGTCCGAACCCAAGCCTCTAGCAAACGATCCTAACTGGAAGGCCGCCTATCAAAAGACTCGTAAGAGTCTCATCGAACGCCTTGAGAATTGGGAGGATCAACGAACGTGGGACGAGTTTTATAAAACGTATTGGCGGCTGATTTACAGTGTGGCAACCCGGGCCGGCCTCCGTTCTGAGGAGGCTTTCGATGTCGTACAAGAAACGATTCTCAGCATCGCGAAACAATCCAGGCAGAAGAAATATGATCCCAACGCGGGCTCATTCAAATCGTGGCTGATGAACATGACCCGTTGGCGAATTGCGGATCAGTTTCGGAAACGAGCGAAAGACACCGCGAACACGCCTCCTGCCAATGCGGCAGCCGAGGAGAATCGGCGCACGGCAGTGCTAGACCGCGTGGCGGATCCCGATCCCAATCCGCTCGACCGCATGTGGGATGAGGAATGGCAACGCAATCTCGCCGAGACGGCTCTAACGCAGGTCAAATCCCGCGTTTCTCCCAAGCAGTTTCAGATCTTTGATTGCTACGTCATCAAAGGTTGGAGCGTGAAGCGGGTGATGGGTGAACTCGGTGTCAGTATGGCTCAAGTCTATCTCGCCAAGCATCGAATCGGTAACCTCATTAAGAAGGAAGTTGAGGGACTCGAGAAGCAACTTATTTGAAGACGCCCTCTTCGCGCCGGGTATTCCAGACTATCAAATGGTCTGTAAGATTGGTGGCGGATCTTATGGGCAAGTCTGGATGGCCCTCAGCGTCACAGGCGCCTATCGCGCCGTCAAGATCGTCGCTCGGGAAGACTTCCGTTTGGAACGGACATTCGAACGCGAGTTTGAAGGGATTAAAAAATTTGAGCCCATATCACGGGGGCATCGTGGATTGGTTGATATCCTTCACGTGGGCCGATCGTACGAAGAGAATTTTTATTTTTATGTCATGGAACTGGCCGATGATCGGCATGCGGCGCCCGGCTCCATTGATCCTTACCAGTACGAGCCGCGGACGTTGCGATCGGACATCCTATCAGAAGTACCGGTCTCGCTAGATCACTGCATACGCGTTGGGATCGAGTTATCCAACGCCTTGCACCATCTTCATCACTGTGGATTGAGCCATCGCGATGTGAAGCCGTCTAATGTCATCTTCGTCAACGGCGAGGCCAAACTAGCGGATATCGGCCTCGTCGCGGAGACGGGACAACAGACTTTTGTCGGCACGGAGGGCTTTGTGCCGCCGGAAGGCCCCGGCACGCCCCAGGCAGATATCTATAGCTTGGGCATGGTGCTCTACGAACTTTCAACGGGTAAAGACCGGCTCGATTTTCCGGAACTACCGGACGTGCTTCCGCTGGCCATTGGCGATCGCGAGCGTTGGCAGCAGTTTAACCGGATCGTGTGCCAATGTTGTGCGCCGGACAGAAAAAAGCGTTTTGAGACCGCCGCCCAAGTCAGCGAGGCCCTTCGCATGTTAGCGCCTAACCAGTCGTTTGCATCGTCGTGGTTTGGCGTGCCGAGAAAGACGCTCATTTGGGGAGCGGCAGCGGCGATGGTCTTGGGCGGCGCTGTTTGGCTAGCCATGCGTCCCAAGCCTGAAGAAGATCTCGTCCAGAATTCTAAGAAGGTGCCCGAAGAGGCTGGCCATCTGGATTCGTCCGCGAAGGACACCACGCGGCAAACGAGCGCCATGCCGGCTCGAGAGCCGACTGAAACGGCGGAGCCCATACAAACACCCAATGATGAGGTCATCATTCAAGCCGAGGCCTCGGACGCTTGGCTTTACACTTCTGATGGGCAAGAGGTTGGACCGCTACCGGTGCGTTATGGGGATCTCACCGCGTTGGGCAAAGCGGATGGCGAGGTGACTTACCCGCAAGCGCAACGCGTCACCGTCTCCCCCAAGCAAGTGCGGAAAGCGGAGAACAACGTGTTGCAGATTCCAGCATCCAAAGTCGCCAAGCGATTGAGCGGGTGGACCAACGATCTTGGAATCGTTTTCCGTTATGAAATTGGCAAACACCTCTCCAAATGGCCCATCAACCGTTCCCTCTATGAGCGTTTCCTAACAGAGCAGACCAATGTGGACGAACTCGGAAGCGAAGTGCAGTTCATCGAGGCAACGTCTCTTTATCCGGCCTACGACCGGGCAAATGAAGAGTTCGTTCTGGTGTCGGAGAGCCAGGCTTCTGCTTTCTGCGTCTGGATGACGGCCGCTTCTGAGCAGGCCGGCTACCTCAAGCCCCGCCAGCGGTACCGGCCCGTTATGATCCCTGTCTTCGCCGGCCGTTTCAGCAACGCTCCTCAGAAACTCTTCCGCTGCGAACTCGCCGTGATCCCGCCGAAGCCGGGCTAGTTGGTGTCACTTATTTTTCGACGGCTAAAGATCACTTACCATCCCGGCGGGACAGGCGTGTTTCCACGAAAGCCTCTCAGAAATCCAGATAGAGTTCGGTGCGGCGGTTCTTCTTGCGGCCCTCAGGATTATCGGAGCCATCCGGATTTTCGTTAGGGCTGAGCGGCACGTGTTCTCCGAATGCCTCGAGATTGACTTGCTTGCCCCGCACACCGAGCGATCCTAACGCAACAGCCACTCGGCGCGCGCGGCGCAAGGAGAGGCGGTCGTTGTATTCGTCTGCCCCAAGGGCGTCGGTGTGTCCGGCAATGCGAATTGCTTTGTCAGGGTCGTTCTTTAGCAGGGAGGCAATGATCGCAAGCTGTTTCACAGAGCGTGGTGTGAGCTGATCATCATCGTAGTTAAAGTAAACGACGATGGATTCGCCACCGGATGGGGTGCTGACCAGCGGAGCCTGAGGTGTCTCCCCGGCATCCGCCACTCGAGTGAATTCATTCATCAAGCGCGAGAGATTGACACGCTCAATCAACCACTCGTCGCCCACTTTCTTCATTTCCAAGCCAACCTCAGACTGCACATCATAGGCTTTTGATTTCACTCTAGCAATCACCCAGGCACGGTCTTCGTTGATGCTGGTGGTGAGGAGTGGCGAGTTCTCGATAGGTGCGAAATCGCCTTCTTGAAAAATGATCCCGAGAGCAGCCAATCTCTCGTTGGGCACACTCTCTTCCAGGGCCACTTCGCGGATATCCTCAAAGGACTGTGAGACCAAGTGATCAATGAACGCATCCGCTTGGGCGAGCACGTCTTTCGTCTGCGGGGAATCTAACAAGAACTCTGGAAGCACGACTTTGGCGATGCTCCACTGCGAGTCCTCATTGATTTCAAAGTCGATCGTACACGGAACCGTCTCCTTGGTTTCAGGATGCACGAGATTGATCGCCCAGCGATCAATGGCGCCTTCGCTACCCACATCCGTGACTGGCCGATTGCTATCGAGTCGGATTCTTCGGCTCTGCATGGCGGTGGTGAGCCTGTCCCACTCCTCAGCACTAAGACTTTGGCCTAACAAAGCCTTGGCCGTGGCTTGATCACTCGTGATGAGCGAACGGATAAGTTGCTTCAGAAGTTTCGTTGGTGGTTCTGTGGGGGCCGGTTCTTGCGTATTGGGGAGGGATTCTACCGGGGGGCTCTCTACTATGGGCGTCGTCGTTTCGGCAGGCTTGATGGCAATGACGTCGCTCTTGCTAGCGGACTCCTGGGTAGTGATCTCCGTTTTTGACTTGCCCGTGAGAAAGTAGACGGCCCCGCCGCCCACGCCAAGACATCCCGCCGTGATCAAGGCCGCGAGGACGGCATTGTTAGGCGGAGATGAGATGGGGGAGGTGATTTCCGATGGAGTCTCCATATATGAGAACAGCCGCCAAAGATAGCCTAACTAAGAGGAAGCTGCAATGGCCCGAATAGAGGGCTTTCTGGTGGGCTGACGATCAAAGAAACCTGCTCGTTATCAGCGGCTTCGATGAGGTGTTTGTAGAATAACTCCGGCGTATCAACGGGGAAGTCATCCAATTGATGCACGAGAAATCCCGGCAGAAGACCGGCGTTTTCTGCCGGAGAGGCGGGACGCACCTTGGTGATCTCCACCATGGAAACAAAGGCTTCGTATCCTTTCTGACGGCGTTCGTCCGCCCGCACATATCGAACTTCCAAGCCGGATATTTCCCAGCCTTGCGCCACTTGATCGGCCGTCGGTTCGGGTATGGCTACGGCGTCAGCATTCTGGATCATGGCGCGGATCACCATTTCCTGGCCACCGCGAACGATTTCCAATTTCGCCTCTGTGCCAATGTCAGTGTCCTGAATCATATACACTAGCTCACCCACACTTGTAACGGGCTCACCAGCGTAGGTCTGGATCACGTCATCACGTTGCAGGCCGGACCGGTAAGCAGGTGAGCCTGCTAGGACTCCAGTCACCAGACAGCCCTCCAGATCCCGTAATCTCAAGGCCAAGCCATCTTGAAGAGAGAGTTCGCGAAGGTAAACCCCGAGATAGCCGTAGAGAGGATTCCCCGTTTCAAAAATCAGATTCGTGGCCCGCCTGGCATCATTGGATGGGATGGCCAAGCCGTAGGCTTGCCCCGTCTCCTTATCGCGTGGGCCGCGATTGAAGATCGCCCGATTGATCCCAATGACCTCTCCTCTGACATTGATCAAAGGGCCGCCGGAATTGCCCCGGTTTAGGACGGTGTTCGTCTGAAAAAGCGGCGGGCTACTATCACTGATGCGCCTGGGACGTGCGCTGTTGATGATGCCGTTGGTGAAAGTGCCCTCGAGACCGAAGGGGCTGCCCACAGAAAAAACGATGTTTCCCTGGCGAACTTCATCGGAATCGCCCCACGGTAGAGTGGGGAATTTGTGATCAGGCTCCACTTCGATGCGGAGCACGGCGATATCCGTGACACGATCCTCGCCAATGACCATACAGGGAAACTGTTCGCCTTGGTGAGTCATCACAGTGACGTCGTCCGCGCCATCTATCACATGATGGTTTGTGACCACGTAACCCTCTTCGCGAATGATCACTCCCGAGCCTTGTCCCGGAATGGACTGCTCAGGCACCACGAACTCTTCATCGGGACGCCGTATCCGTTTGTAGGTGATCTCTTTCCGGGTCTCGATCGAGACCACGGCCGGCTGCACGGCCTCCGCTAAATCCGCCTGCGCCTGGCTGAGACTGTCAAGAAGTGCCATGCGCCCCGCGGGGGGGAGCGTGACCGCAGTCGTCGTCTTCTCAGGAGACGGTTCCTTGATCGGTGGCTGCCGATTACTTGAGACGGGAGCCGTTTCTCCCCGGAGGAGATGAAATAAGCCGTAATCCTCACGGCTTCCCCGAGCCCAGAAGGTGACGATCAGCGCCAGACAGCAGACGATTAGTAGGATGCTCAGTCTTCTCACACCATCATGCATAACACTTCACCCTACTTGGGTTTCCCGATGTGCCAACCGGTCATTCACTGGAGAAAAAATCACGCGATTGGCGGAACTCCCGGTAAGTTCTGGCTTTTCCCTCATGCGAGGAGAGGTCTCACGACTTCTTCTAAGCTAGAAACTTATCTCGAACGCCCATCACTATGGTTTGCACCCGCTTCTCGCTCCACGCCTCTCACTCGGGCCGCGTCCATTTCTGAAGTTCCACAATATTCCCCTCCGGATCTAACGCATAAACCAACGTGATCGACCCCGCTTCCAGCACATCCATCGATATCACCTCGCCCAACTGACCGCCGCCATTCTCCAACACTTCCTGCAGAGCCGCCTCCACGTCGTCCACCACGAAGGCGATGTGGGCAAATCCCGGTCGATTGATCGCGGTCTCCGGCCGCTCTGCCTCAGGAGCCATCTGAAAGATCTCCAATGTGGGCCCACTGTCCCCGTGACCGGGCAGAAGAAGGTGGATTCCACGGACGGATTCCAACGGAGTTCCCGTAAGATTTTCGAGCCACTTCCCCTTGTAATCGCGCTCCGGCGGAGACGGGATGCATCCAAAGACGATTTCATAAAACCGGGCCAACCCCCGCCAGTCACGAGAGACAATGTTGGTATGACGAAAGATCGCCTTCATGTGGAACGTATGAAAACCACAAAGAAATTTGAAAACATTTGACCCAAAATTGACCTCAGCATCTATTTAACTCTCTAAATTATTGAATTTATGTTAATGCTTGATGGTTTTAGGCATTCCGGAGCCGGATTGTTTTTTCTGTTGGGGACGATGGCGCCTTGCTTCGGCGTTCTGACCATCACCATGGATTACACCAACTTCAATGCCAACGCGCCCGCCAATTTATCCACGATTTTTCAGAACGATTCTTGGGCAGGTTCAACGCCAGATGCAACGCGACTCGCAGCTGGTAGGGCCGTAATGGATCAAGCTGCCAGCGATATCATGGCTATCTTTTCAGCTGATACTGCCGTTACCGTCTCGCAGACGGTCAGTGTCAGTTGGGCATCTCTTGATGGTCTCACACTTGCTGAAGGCGGAACGAGCTGGAATGGCTCGAATCAACTTACAGGTGGACTGCTCAATTGGGACAACGACGGCTCGTCCGTCTTCTTCATCGATACAAGTCCCTCAGACAATACAGAATTCACGTCCTTCACAACCGACCAACGGAGTATCAATTTCGGAGGAACGAATATCAACGTCGAGGATCGCTGGTATTCGAGCTTCTCGGGTGCCGCTAACAACTCAGACCTCTATTCGGTCGCGGTGCACGAGATCATGCATGCGCTAGGCGTACTGGGCGGTGTTACCCCCTATCCACCTTATGCCGCTCTCGACGTAGGATCAGACGGAGATCTGGATCTAACCGCCGCCGGCAATACTTATGAAGTGATGTATTCTGGAGGCCACACGACGGAATCTTTGAGTTGGGATGGACCGGGCTCACTAACAGGCACCTACTACCCTAACGTCATTGGATCCAGCACGGTCAACGGCACCCGGGGAAGACTGACGGACCTGGATGCACTAATTTTAGCCAACATTCATGGATTTGGCGCGAGCGATTTCTCCGTGATCAACCAGCCTTTCAACACCATTCCCATTCCCGAGCCGAAGACAACCATTCTGTTAGCTTTAGGAATGGCGGGCGCTTTTAAACGCAAACGTTAGGACGTCTCAAGAGTCAACCACGTTCCATTGGTCAATCGTTTGATTCGAACTTGATTGGAAGACGTTGATTCCGGCTCAAAGGCCACTTCCACCATCAACGGCATTTCGTTTCCGGAGCGCAAGTGCCAGCGCAGATTAAAACAACTCTCTGAGTTGCGGTCGACATAGCCGTAGAGGATGGCGTCGGAATGAGGCGATCTCAATTCCACACACATGTATTCCCGGCGATCAGCATACTCGTAGTTGTAGTAGTCGCCAATCACCGCATACACGCGGAGCAACTGCGGATCTTGCGGCCTGAGATCCGTTAGCTGCTCCCAGGTAAAGGGGTTGTATCCTACCTTGGTTTCCCAGTCGACCACCACGCGACCCGCTTCTTCAAATAAGACAAACTTCTCATCGTTGCCTAACATCGTCTCAGCTTGAGCTACGTAGAATTCGCGATCGCCCAGCACTTTCCTCGCAACAAATGTCACCTCAGATAGCTGATCTGGAACCATTTCGTGGTTCGCATAATAACGCTTCATGAGCCCCTTCACCCGATCTTGATCTCTAACACAGCATAAAAGCTCATCGAACGTCACTGCCTGCAAATAGTCTTCGATCACCGATTGGATGGACTCAAATACGGGCTGTTCTTCAAAGGGCGTATATGGCTCAACCGCAACCGGATCGGGCAATACGTCTTGCACAGCCTGCTCCGTATCTCGGCTGAAATGCTTGACGATATCCTTCATCATCAAGATGCCGGCCACATAAAGCAGCACGGCGGCAGCCAATCGCACGAAGGGATGAAACTGCCCCACCGGCCTCATCCAAGAAGTCCGTTCCCAACGCGGTTGCCCATATTCCGCATCCTCTTCATCCAGGCGCAGCGCCGGACGAAACATCTTAAAGGGCAGCCTCAACGTAGGGCGTGAAGAGAGGGGTGATGTAGAAGAAGACGTTACGGGAAGGACAGAGTCTTCTTCTTTATCCGGCGATGCCTCTGGAACCAACCGGCTCGCACGCCGGCCCAAACGTCCCTCCACAAACGGCTCATGTGGACAGGAAGATAATTCGAAATCCAGGTTATGGTGATTCTCCTGGGGCACTCGTTGCTGCTCGCTGTTATGAAGAGTATCAACGCAACGGTTGGGAGCTGGCAAGCTAAGAGATCTCCTTTCTGTGGAATCAATCTTAGAAAGAAATCCGAGTCAGCCTCTGTCAACGAACGTCAACGCCGGACGTTCATTCCGACCACGGCCTTTGGGGTCGAGACCGCTGAGATGGAGGGCGGTGGCATAGACGTCGCCGTGATTGGGAATGCTCGATTCCGGGTGTTGCTTGCAATCCTTCTTGAGATGCCCCGACTTAGGATCGTAGTTAGGATCGAGATTGCCGTCCGGCATGATGGGGATGGCTTTTAAAGTCTCCTCCCCCACCCCGCCGTACTGGCGGTTACCTTTCACCTTGCCACCAAGAAAGGCGCAGGAGGTGACTTGCCAATGGGCGCAGATGTCTTGGCCGCCAATTTGGGATTGTTTCTTCTCGTCACTGATCTCTTTCTTCAGAATGCCGCCGACTTCGCCATGAAGCGATCTGCCGAATTCAGACGTGAGCACGATGTTGGTGTGGTCGAAATAACTGCGGCCTGTGCTCCCAACTTCCGTCCCTTTTAATTGCGCGACTAAAGCATGCAGAGGATCCCAGAGGTCTTCGCGCATCATGGTGGTTTGATCAGGCATACCGATGGGTGTGCCGTCGTCACGCCAGAGGCGTTTGCGGCTAAAGTGTGAGTCGAAGCGACGCACATCACGTGACTCGATAAAAAAAGCGCAGGACAACCCGGCACGCATCATTTCAAAGGTCATCATGGCCTGCACATTGGTGTTCGGGGAGAACTTGCTCCGTGCTTTGTTGCCGTTAACGCTGCGATAGGTGATGAGTTCATCTTTCGGCTTCACGCCGAAGGCTTCGCGCAGCGTGTCATCTTCAAAGAGACCATTGATGGTATCCAGATCGAGACTCTCCCCGCGCTCGTTCAACTGTTGATAGATTTGTCTAGCAGAATGATAGCTGCGCACGGCTTCCAAGTGATCGTCTTTAAGAAAATCGCGATGCGCGCTGTCGAGAAAACGATCGATCTGTTGCGCGACTTCGTCACCGGACTGGGAGCGCATTTGTTGAATGAGCTTCTTCAACTTTGCCGGCGTGCCGGCATAGAGCGTGTGCGCATGTACCGGCCCCAGGGCATGGTAATAACCGCGGCGGCCCGTGTACTGAACTTCATTCAATTCGCCGTCGGAGAGCCACCAATGCCAGGAGAGATTCGGCAACGCGTAAGGCTGGCCGTAGGCTTCGGCAAAGGCCTGCATAACTGAACGTTCGTCTGCCTGACGTTCTTCCGTCTGTTTGAACCCGTAGCTCCCCATGTGCACTTTGAGCCGGTCGCGCGAATGCCCTGAACCGGTGTGCATGGAGCTGAGAACGGCCATGTCCTTGAAAAGATCACGTCCCGGTTCGGCAAGATAACCATAACGAATGTTCCCCTTTTCGTAGATGCCGTAGCCTTCTTCGCCCCATTTCAAAACTCGGTAACGTTCCGCGCTGATGTCGTCCAGACGTTCCACCACATTGTTTGCCGTCTGCACGGGATTGAACATGTCGTAACCACACCAGCCTCCTTCGAGATACCAGTAGATGAGGAACTTGGGGTCGTGATTCGCCTTGACCGCATCGGCAGCCAGCTCGGTCGCTGCCGACGCGTTGGGCATGCCATAGGCGTGAAAAAATGCCAGGAAATCCGCACATGTTAGCGCGCCCGCGCCGCCGGCGAGTCGACGCAGAAAGCGACGCCGATTGGGCATCAAAGGTCCCCCACGCATTTCCGGTTTGGAGGTGATTTCTGAGGCTATCTGGCAGGGGGCTTTCATGGAGAGACGTTCGTTGAGCTTTCTGTCAAGAGCGGACGTGCTTGTCCAGTCAGATACTCAGGGGAAGTGACCAGCGTACGAATCAGCGACTTGATCTTGAAATCATCCGCGTGCACCGCTTCCCACACGCGACGATAGAGCGCGCGTTCATCCTGACGAAATCTCATTTGACGGCCGAAGTAGAAATTGAAATGCGTGTCGATGATGGTGCGAATAAAGCGTTCCTTCTTCACCGCCTGCGTTGCGAAAGCCTCCATCCCGATCCCTTTGAAAGGGTACTCGGCGACCAAGCCCAAATCACTGGCATCAATCAAGATGCCGTCCTCATCTTTCAAACGGAACTTGCCTTCGTCCGTCCATTGATTGCGTTGATTGGCGAGCGGCGTGAGAATCTTGTGGCAACTGTAACAAGTGCTCTGCGGATCCGTCGTTCCCGCAGCGGTGATACCCTCACGTTGCTCGACGATCTCCGCCGGCACTTCGTAAATGTAACCAAGAAAGAGCATGCTCACTTGAGCCGCGTAGTTGTAATGCGGAAGACCGGGCTTCCCTTCAATGAAACCTTTCGTTGTCAGCACGCCGGTCTTCCCGTGATGCGCTGGACGCGTTTGTTTCTCGAAGTTCGCGTCCACGGTGAAATCCGCGGTAAGGATCTGCTGAAACGGCAAGTCGTTGAAGACAATGTAAGACCACAAACGCGCCGGTTCATCCTGCACCCCCGTTCCCTGACTTTCCAAATAGAGCCGGATGCGATGAAAGTAAAAGTCTTCGAACTCTTTGCTAGCCAAGTAAGCGTCGGCCATCTCCTCTATCGTCGCACCCGCAGCGTAACCTGCCCAATCTGATTGGTTAGGCGGGCGTCCCACGAGATCGAGCGCCAACTTCACCAACTGCAATCGCTTCCAGTCGGGATGATCCTTGTCCAAATGCTGCATCGTCGGCGGCCGTGTGAAGAGAAAGTCAGGATGCCGCACTAGAGCGCGCGCCAACGCTTGCCAAGCAATCTGCCCAGGCTTCCAGCGCGGCAAGGTGAATGTGAGGGTCTCGGCACGAGAATCAAAGGCCACGGGCGGTCCTTCCAACTGTTTCCATTCAAAAGTGAGTTCGCTGTGCTGCACCGTGTAACTTGAGCCGGCATCGATCGCAATCGCTCCCCCGGCGTAGGCTCGTGCCGGATAACTCAGTTGCACGATCGGCGACGAACGCAACGCGTGCACCGTCACTGGAACTTGGGATTCATGATCCCGCTTGCCCGGATAATAAAGCCGCAGCTTGTAAAAAACGTTAGGATCCCAAGCCTCTTTGGTCTTAGGACGATAACGCAAGAAGCGTTCTCCCTTGGCTTTGTTCTCATCTTCAACCGGCGTGCCTTTACGGTTGTAGGCCCGGAAACTGCGCGATTTGAAATCGATCCATGCTTCGTTCCCTTCCGCCTCTCGGGAATCGATGTTAAAAGCGACTTCCGCGTCCTTGAGAAACTCAACCGGGCCCGCCGTGACACGGTCGTGCGTGGCGTGATTGCGAATCTCGATGAAATCATTTTCAGAGAATTGGAATGCCACCGAAAAGGGAAAGAACGCCGAGGTGTCTCTGCTGGAATCGTAAGTGAAGGAAGCCCCTGCTTCGGCAGGAATGATCGCGGGATGAGGCGCCGTATGAATGATCTCTCCATCTTGTTCGTGAATCTCCACCAGCACGTTTCGCGCATTGCGAGGGTTGCTTCGCCATAGCAAAGTCACTTCGTAGCTACCTGCTGTTTCCACCGTTAGCTCGACTACAATTTGGCTATCGCCTTTGCTCTGGCCGCCGTCTTCATAGCTCACTAGCTTATGCCTCGAATTGTGATTCCACGCACCATCGACCTTGACTCGTTCGTCATCTGCTAAAATCTCTATCACTTCATCTGAATGGAGCGCCTTCAACCGCACTCCGGCAAAGGAGACAATCCCGAGGCTCCCGCCATTCCACATAACCAAACGTCCACTCGCCGCCCCAGCCTCCAAGTCGAAATTGCCAATGAGCGTTTCCCCGAGTTTGTTCTCTGCCTTACCCGATTGATCGATCAGAAACTGTCGCACACCGGCACCATCCGCCGCCACCGGAATGCGAAGCCCCCTTGTTTCAACCAAACCCGTTTCCGCATCGGACACGGTGAGATCAAAGACCAGATCATAATCTCGTTTTTCAATGGACGTAGCGTTCGACTCCAACTGGCGAAACAGGGCTAATGCTTTCTCGATCTCTTCGGCACTGGGTTGACGAAATAAAATGGCCTCATAAAGACGCCCAATCTCTTCACGAACATTCTCCCCATGGTTTGAGTGCCCCGCGAACGGTCCCGTGCGACTGGTGTAGGCTTTGGAAACGACCTCCCTCGCCATCATGTCCAATGCCGTAAGAAAATTCGAGGTGGGCTGGGTCGACTCGTTAAAACGCGTTTTGAAATCGGCCCCACCAAACATGGCCACATTCTGCTCAAAGCGATCCTCGCCATCACGCACCCAATCATCTTCAAAGA
This sequence comes from Verrucomicrobiales bacterium, assembly GCA_965224685.1. GTDB lineage: Bacteria > Verrucomicrobiota > Verrucomicrobiia > Verrucomicrobiales > DEV007 > CBDDAB01. The sequence goes on from CBDDAB010000017.1 coordinate 531,833, forward strand.
TCGTCTGCACTTTAGCACGCAGCTGCCTGTAAGTGAGGAATTGGTTATCCAAAGCATCGGGAACCGCTCCTTCGTAATCGACTAACAAAGCCTCAGGAAACGCTTCATCAACATTTTCCGCGACCGGACTCACTTGGCTAACAAATTCACGCAGGCGCGCAATTTCTTCTTCGGTCCAGGCCGGTGCTTTCTTCGGCATCCGGCGCTTGGCATTCGATGCCGTCACACGCCCTAACAAAGTGTCGGGGCCTTCAGATTCAAAATAACCATTGGCCAAGAGCATCTTGAAGTCCTCATCGGCCGTGCCAAAGAACACCAAATCCGAAGTGCCGTCCGAGTCGTGGCACAGCACACAGGATTGCGATTCGACCGTGCGCGTGAGAAGCGGGTAGATCGACTCCTCAAATTGCTCCTCGACTGAAGATTTGCCAATAACCGTTGTTAACAATGCGGCGAAACTGGCAACAATGTAGATACGGAGCATATGGCGATGATTCAATGGATGATTCCGTTTGAACCACGATCACTCAAGAACGTCTTGCTGGTAGTTACGTTCCGCAGAAAGTCTCCGTGACCGCTTCATGTGGTGCCGCCGGATTTTCCAGATCGGCAAACTCGGGACGATCGGCGTAGGGTTGTTCGTAGGCATCGGCGAGCCGATGAAAGATCTCGAAGTCCCCCGCTTCCGCAGCTTGGATGGCCTCCTCCACCCGATGATTTCGGGGAATCAACACAGGATTGCGACGCCGCATGCGGTCCACTTGCCTGGAATCCGTCCCGGCGCGCCACGATTTGATCCAAGCTTGGAGATTTGCTGGTTCGCCCAACACCGACTGAAGTTCTGACTCATCGATCGCACCTCCCGCAAACCGTGTGAGGTGACGAAAGAAGAGGGTGAAGTCGAGCTTCGATTTCGCCATGAATTCAAGCGTGTCCTCGATGAACGATTCGTCAGATTCCGTTAGGCCAAGTTTCTCTCCAAAGCCACGAACATGCGCCTGCTTGAACGCACGATGATAGTCCTCAAGCACGCCTTCAATCTTGGGTTTCGCCCTATCAAAATCCTCATCGATCAACGGCGCCAAGGTTTCGCCTAGTCGCGCTAAGTTCCATTGGCCGATGGCCGGTTGGTTGGACCACGCATAACGACCATAGCGGTCAATGGAACTGAAGACGGTGTCTGGGTGGAATACTTCCATGAACGCACACGGACCATAATCGATCGTTTCACCCGATATGGTCGTATTGTCCGTGTTCATAACGCCGTGGATGAACCCAAGCTGCATCCATTGCGCGATCAAGTTCGCCTGCGCCTCCGCCACCTTCCTAAGAAACTCCAGGTAGCGATCGTCCACCTCGGCGACCTCAGGGTAATGCCGCTCGATCGCGTAGTCGGCGAGCAACCGGATGGAATCGATGTCTTGTCTAGCATAAAAATATTGAAACGTCCCCACACGCAGGTGACTCGCCGCCACGCGCGTGAAGACCGCGCCTGGATGCATCTGCTGCCGTGGAACTGTTTCGCCTGTCGTGACCACCGCAAGCGCCCGTGTGCTTGGCACGCCCAACGCGGCCATAGCCTCACTTACCAAATACTCACGAATGGTCGATCCTAACGTGGCTTTGCCATCACCCCCTCGTGAAAAAGGCGTTAGGCCCGAACCCTTGAGCTGGAGGTCGCGACGCATCCCGTGGCAATCGATCACCTCCCCTAACAAAACCGCGCGTCCATCGCCTAGCTGAGGCACCCATCCGCCAAACTGATGCCCAGCATAAGCTTGAGACAAAGGCTCGGCACCATCAGGCACTTCATTGCCTGACAAACCGGCCACACCCTCGGGCGATTTCAACCAATCAACATCGATCCCCAGTTCCTTAGCCAGAGCCTCATTCACTCGCACGAGTCTGGGATCGGACACCTTTGCCGATTCCGTGCGGGAAAAGAATCGTTCCGGCAACTGAGAATAGGTGTTAGAGAACGGGATCAAAGCGCTACCTCCTTTGGGTTAAAGCCTGTTTCCCCCTTTTCAAAGGAAGCTTTCTCAATAAACTCACGACGTCTCCACTACAGTATCCCGGCACGCTTCACCACAATATCTCCCGAAACTTTCCTCACAATTCTCACAACAGAAAAACTGCGCGTTGCAAGGTTTGTAGGCACAATTGCGGTAGCGTTGGCTAGGGCTCTCGCAATGACGACAATGCGAAATGATCGTGGGGTTGGCCTGATTAACCGGCACACTGATCCGCTGATCAAAGACATAGCAGCTCCCTTCGAAATCGCGACCCTGTACTTCCGGATCACGGCCATAGGTGACAATGCCGCCACTGAGCTGCGCCACATTTTCAAATCCTTCTTGCAACAGATAGCCTGACAATTTCTCACAGCGAATACCGCCTGTACAGTAGGTGAGAATGCGCTTTCCCTCTAGCAAATCACGATGCTTTCGGATCCACTCGGGAAAATCACGAAAGTGTTCCACCTCTGGGCAGATCGCCTGGCGAAAGTGACCGAGTTCGGATTCGTAGTCATTGCGGCCGTCCAGGATCACCACATCCGGGTCCTGCATGGCATCGAAGAACTCTTTGGGCGAGAGATACGTTCCGGTGGTGGCGTTGGGATCAATGTCTTCTTCCCCAGGCAAACCGAGGGTCACGATCTCCTCGCGTGCTTTGATGGAGAGCTTTTTGAAAACGTGTCCATCAGCCGGATCGATCTTGAAGTGGGTGTCATGCGTCCCCTTCTCTCTACGCAATCCGTCCATGTAGGCCGCGGTCGAAGCCCGCTCGCCGCTCACGGTGCCGTTAATCCCCTCTTTGGCAACCAAGATCCGTCCTAACAAACCTAGACTCTCACACCATTCCCGATGCTCGCGAACATAAGATTCGGGATCGGCGATTTCACAGTAGCGATAATAGAGAAGGACTTGGTAGGGAGAGGTCACGGACTTCCCTCAAGATGGGCACGCCGTCTCGATTGCAAGTAAGGAATCGGCTCTGAAACGCTAGCGACTCTCCGTCTGGCGATTCTTGGCGATAAAGGTGAACAGGCCGATGACCAGCATGAAGACCAGAATGCATACAAAGACATTTCCGATGGGAAAGCCAAAGTAAGCCCGGCCCTTCAAGCCCCAAATGGAGCCAAAGGTCGCGACCGCCGTGGCGATACCCATCAACGTATTCCAAATGATTCGGGACCTACCACTAGGCATGGCATCACCTAACAAACGCTTGGAGTTCATCAGGAGAAGAAAAGTGAGGTAGGCGATGGGCAAGAGCGCGCCACCGATCACCGAAGTCGGCACGGCAAGCGCAATCTTAGCATCGCCTTTCCAGATGAAGGGAAAGAAGATTCCCACGATTCCCGGGATGAGACAACCGAGACGGTGTGGCCAACCCTCTGACGGCACATTGAGCATTTCACAGAAGGTGAAGCCACTGATGAGCATGAGAATGATAATGGTCGAGAGCGCCATCCCTAACACACCGATACCAAAGACAAACTGGGCAATGGTCTTACTTCCGGTGAAAGGTTCTAACGCACTGGCGAGATTGAATGCATCACGATTGGCGAGCATGGCCGCCAGTCGCTTTTCATCTTCGGTTAGGCTTTCCCGATGAACGGCCTTCTCTGCATCGTTCAGGACCCCGTACTCTTCCACGGTCTTGCTCAAGCGCGCATCAACCACCGCGTTATAGGCTGCGGCCATCTTGGGCGCAATCTGTCCATCTTTGTAGACATCCTCCACCTTGCCGTGGAACTGCGAGGCTGCGGCAATGACCACGCATCCCGTGGCCAAGACGTAGGGAATGATCAAACCCGTGGACAAATCGAAGATGGCGAGACCGCGATGATTCTTGCCCCAGCCTTTCTTGAGCATCGAGTAGGGCAAGAGGAAGGTCATGTTGATCCCCACTGCCGTTGCAAAAGCTGTGATCATCTTGTCCTTCTGGGCACCCACCACGTACTCGCGCCAAACGGATGCCGATTCCCCGGTCCGCGCGATCGCGTCTTCATAAAGCGGTGCCGGATTACTAAAGAGACTAAAGTTAGGGATCAGTCCGGAGAAGATCTCACCCCAAGGCAGCTTCCCGGCCATGGCGATCACCACGCCGAAGAAGCTCAACACGACGATGGCGACCATGATCTTGAGGATCGTTTCAAAGACCTTCACCCCCGCACCACCGGAATCATAAAACCAGATGATCACCGATGCGATCACTAACAAAGCGATCCCCACACCGAAATCCGGGATTGCCGAACCACTGAGCAAGTTCTGTTTCAACGCTGCGGTGCCCAGCGAGAATTGCGGCAAGCACCAGACGATATTTGCCATCAAGGTCGCGATGAGCCAACCCCAACCGAGAACGGGACTAACATGCTCATTGACAGCGCGAAACGGCCGCTGCTCCGTGGAGAGCGTCACGTAGGCGATCGCACTCAACATCACCACGCCCAGCACCATCGCGATAGGCTGTAGCCACATGAGCCCGTATCCGGCAATGATCCCCAAATAGAGGGAGCCGGCCAAGGAACCGCCACCAAGCGTGATCGCCCCTTGCAACCAACCCGGGCCGCACTTGGCAGCGTAAGTCTTCATTCGACCGGAAAGCGGTTTCTCCATCACCGCGGCCATCTGTTCGTGCTCAGTTTGTTGGGAAGGGTTTGCGTCGCTCATAAGATGTGCTTCTGAAGGAGCGCGAGAATGGGTCTTTCGCCCTCTATTGACAACGAGAACCTGCACGAAATGAAACGGAGCTCGATCCTCCCCGAAGGATTCGCCTCATTGATTATACTCTCTAATGTGACTACAAAGTTTGTTCCCTGTATCTCATTGGGAAACTGTGACAATTCAATAGACGGTCTTCTTAGACGGTGCTTAACGTGCCGCGTTAGGTCATGCCTCTTTCTCCTGCACTCATGAGACGCGCGCTCATTAGCATTGTTCTCGCCATCGTCGGATGTGCCTTCCTTTATGCCCTCATCGCGAAGCGCTGGGCGGACAATAAGGAGATGGAGAGCCCCGTGCCTGCGATGGCTAGGCTCGACGTGGAGAGCATCACAGAACCACTAGAATTGGATGAAGACGTTGCGGGAAACGTCGAGGACACGACCGCCGAAACAGACGGCCAAGAAGTCGCGGTTGACCCTGAAGAAGAACCCACGCACACACCGCATATCCAGTGGAATGAGTACCCAGGCCGCCGCATGCTTTTGCAGGGCGTTGTGTCCACGGGTGAAGAACGGCGCAAGATCACGGAGATTTTTACCACCGGCCTGCCCAAGGAGTGGAAGATCGATAATCAACTCAAGCTCGATCATCAGTGCGAGCCGTTCACGGAAATCGAAAAGCTGCAGAATCTCAATCTTCAAGCCGCGCTCACCGTGCGCCTGTTAGAGTGCCATATCAATGATCAGACGATCAGCTTGAAAGGAACGGTACCGACTGGGGCAGCGAAACAACGTCTTCTCGCCGCCTGGCAACAATCTAAACCGCAAGAATGGATCTTAGAGGAAGAGGTGGGGGTGGAGGCGGCTCCCAGTGCCTCCATCTCGGTGTGGATGTCACCTGACCGTACCTCACTTGTCAGTGGCACCGTGCCGGAAGGCATGGGCCAACACTTCATCAAGCTATTCAAGGCATCCGTTCCCGCCGGTGTGTTAGTGATAGATGATTTGATAGAAGACCGGTTCGTGGCTTCGCCGGCCTGGTTAGAGAGATTTGAGAAGTTCTTACCCCTTTTCTTGCAACAAACGCAACGATCCGGACTCCGTATTGACAAGAACAACCATGTTAGAGTGGAAGGCGTGGCCAAAGGCGCGGCGATCGCCAGCTTAAAAAGGCAACTCACCGATGTCTTCCCTCCGCCCACTTACGAAATTGCCTTTGAGTTGCAGTTGGGCATGGCCTCCAATCAGAAAGTCGAAACGGTGAAACCTGATCAAGCCGCTCCCAAAGCCTTGGCCACCTATGACGATCTCATTCGGAATGCCAAGATCTACTTTCGCAGTGGCAATGTGCGGGTTTCACGATTGGCCGGAAAGGAACGGGCCAAGATCGATCAAATCGGACTCAAATGGTCTCAAGAGAATCGCAACCGCAAGATTTACCTCTTCGGGTTCACCGATCCCTCAGGCGACCGCGGGACGAATGAATACTTTGCCAAGACGCGTTGCGATAACGTTGCCCTCTATCTCAAGCGCGAATTCGGCATTCCTGAAGACTTGTTAGAAGTGATCGGCATGCCCAAGGACTACAAACCGTCCGGCGGCAGTCCCAGTGAAATGCGGCGCGTGGAGTTTAGTTTTAACGATCAACCCTCAGCAGGAAGCACCGCACCCATCACCCTAGCAAGCGCGCCGAAGACCGTTTTGAAGCCGGTCAGCCTTCGCAATCTCGTTTCCACAACCAAGATCTTTTTCACCAGCAAGCAAGTCACGCCTTCGAAAGACGATCGCAAGGTACTCGAAGCGATCGCCGGGGCCATGGTCTTAGAGAAACCCGAAGAACAGCTGGTCGTCTTCGCTTATTCCGATGGCAAAGGCAGCGCTAACGCAAACAAATGGTTTACCGAAGAACGTTGCAAGGCGGTCGCCGGCATCCTCACGCGATTCGGTGTGCCACGTGAACAAATCGTTCTGCAACCGGTGATCAAAGCCAAGTCTTCGAACGCTGAGCCGAAAGAACCCAAGGCATCCGGCTCACTAGAAGACAAAGATGAGGCCGCCCGGAAAAACGCCAAGGACGGCAACGAGGAAACCGAAGTGAACGAACGGCGTGTGGAATTCGCCCTCATTGCCAAGCCCGAACCAATCGAAAAAGAAGAACCGCAGGCCCAGCCTGACAATGAAGTCGATCCGGAAGCGCCGGAAGCATCTGAATCCCCAGCCTCACCAAACGACGAACTGACGGCTGAGGAAGAAGCGTCCTAACTCGCGGCGAGACGCCACGGCCCCTTGATTTCCTAACATCGCCCCACTCCTCTCCCTAGATTTACGGGGATTTCGTGGACAAACCGCCACAATGTTTCCTATCGAGGAAACATGACGGTGAACGAAATCAACCAACGCATTCGCCAGTTTCGCGATGAACGGAATTGGATGCCGTTTCACCGCCCCAAAGACATGGCCTCGGCCATTGCCATTGAAGCGGGCGAACTAATGGAACACTTCCTTTGGAAGTCTGACCAAGAATGCGAAGAACGCGTGCGCACGCACCGCGAGGCGATTCAAGACGAGATTGCTGATATCGCCATGTATCTCTTCGAACTAGCGGATAATTTAGGCATCGATCTCTTGCAGGCAATGGATTCCAAGATGGCGAAAAACGCGGCCAAATACCCTGTGGAAAAAGCGCGTGGGTCGCATCAGAAATACACTGAATTTTCCTAGCAACAACCTCAAACGCATGAAATCAGTTAGGATCGCCGTCACCCAATTCGCAGCCGCCGAGGACAAGGCCTCGAATCTCGATGCTTGCCAGAGATTGATCAGAGAAGCGTCTGCCCAAGGCGCTCAAATCGTGTGCTTGCAGGAGCTATGTCTTAGCCGGTATTTCTGTCATCGTGAGGATCCGCAGAACTTCGATCTGGCGGAACTCGTTCCTGGCGAGTCCACCGATTTTTTCTGCGATATCGCCAAAGAATTGGGCATCGTTCTCTTGCTTCCACTCTTCGAAAAACGAGCCGTAGGAATCTATCACAATAGCGCCGCCGTCATCGATGCCGATGGACGATTTCTGGGGAAGTATCAAAAGATGCACATTCCCCAAGATCCCGGCTTCGAAGAGAAATTCTATTTCACTCCGGGAGACGTAGGTTACGAGGCGTGGGAAACCGCCTTTGGAAAAATCGGTGTGCTCATTTGTTGGGACCAATGGTATCCGGAAGCAGCCAGGCTCACCGCACTCCAAGGTGCTAACATTCTTTTTTACCCCACGGCCATTGGCTGGTACCAGAAAGAACCAGAGGCCACGAGACGCGCTCAACATCACGCCTGGCAGACGGTGCAATGCGGGCATGCCGTCGCCAATGGCTGCTTTCTCGCCGCCGCCAATCGCATCGGTCTCGAGGACGAAACCGAATTCTGGGGGCAATCATTTATCGCCAATCCGTACGGCGAGGTCATCGCCTGCGCGCCTGCGGTCGAGGAGTCGGTTCTCGTAGCCGACTGCGATCTCACACAGTTAGAAGATTTCCGCCGGATCTGGCCGTTCTTTCGGGATCGACGCATTCAGACGTACGGCGACCTCACACAACGTTGGCTGGAAAAACCTTCTCGCTAGAATCTCACTTCACTAAGCGAAGTGCGAAGGGATAACGATAGGCTTTGCCCTCATTCGCCTTGATAGCCGCTAAAATGACACAGACAAGGTGGAAGATCGCGAGGGCGATCCCCAAGGGAATGGCCAGGATAATGCCCACACCGAACGTGACGATAACGAGCAACGCCAATGCCAACCCGCAAATGGCAATGGTTATGTTGAAATTAAGCGCCTCTTTGGCGTGCTCCGCAATCTTCGCCGATTTATCTTTCTTGATCAGCCAAATAACCAAAGGGGCGATCACCATTCCAATACCATTCCCAATATAACCGACTAAGCCTGAGAGATGGGCGATCATCGACCAAGTGTTCTCATTGATCCCCGATCCAGTAGAAGAATTAGAAGATCCAGGTGTTTCAAGTGGCGGTGGGGCATCGTCTCCAGTGCTCATAACGATGAAATTGCCATCAATCCGATGCTCACGTCCATCGAAAACGAACCTCAGCCCCCGTCACCCGCGCCTACTCTGCAGGCTCCAACTACGACTCTAACAAAGGCGCGCCCCCCAATCCGAAACCATCGTGAACGGCGCGCGCCGCTTTCTCCACATCTTCTTCGGCGACGATGACGGCGGTCTTGATCTCTGATGTAGAGATCATCTTGATATTGATACCAGCCTTGGCCAGTGCTTGGAACATGTGCGCCGCCACGCCTGAATGCGAACGCATACCGATGCCGACCGCACTTACTTTGGCGATGCCCTCTTCCGTAGTGAGCCTCGCGCGATCGCTCACATCTTCGATCGCTTGGCTCAGCACTTCTTTAGCATGAGGCAATTCATCTTTGTTGAGGGTGAAAGAAATGTCCGTGACACCGGACTCAGACGTATTCTGCACAATCATATCGATGATGATATTGGCTTCCGCCACCGCGGTGAAAATGCGTGAAGCGAAGCCTGGCTGGTCAGGCACATTGCCCACCATGACCTTGGCTTGATTGCGTTCGAGACTGACGCCGCGAATGACGACGGATTCCATGGATTGCTTTTCTTCCATAACCAAAGTGCCAGGATTAGTATTAAGGCTAGAGCGCACTTCAAAGACAACTCCGAATTTCTTAGCCACTTCAACCGACCGGGATTGCATGACCTTGGAGCCGGAACTAGCCATCTCTAACATTTCATCGTAACTGATTTCATCGATCTTGCGCGCATTGGGAACCACGCGGGGATCACAAGTGTAAACGCCATCGACATCGGTGAGGATCTGACAGACATCAGCGCCGATAGCCGAGGCCATGGCGATGGCGGAGAGATCGGTCCCACCACGGCCCAAGGTCGTGATGCGACCGTCAATGCTTTGCCCTTGGAAGCCGGCGATGATCACGCAATAGCCCTGTTCCAACAGCCGGTGCACTTCTTTGGGCGTGATATTGGTGATGCGAGCGCGGGTGTGATCGCCATCCGTGGCAATGCCGGCCTGCGCACCCGTAAGAGAAACCGCCTTACCGCCCAAGGAGTCGATCGCCATGGAGAGCAAAGCGATGGTCGTCTGCTCTCCCGTGGCTAACAAGACATCCATTTCACGCTTGGTCGGGCGTTCGGAAACTTCGTGTGCGAGTTTAAGTAAATTATCCGTCACGCCAGCCATGGCGGAGACCACCGCCACCACGCTGTTACCCTCTGCCTGAGTGGCGAGAACGCGTTTGGCGACATTGCGAATGCGTTCGGTGCTGCCGACGGAGGTGCCGCCGTATTTTTGAACGATGAGAGCCATGAGCTAGAATCCAAGTTCTTTGAGCACCGCTTCTTTGTTAGACTCAGCCTTCAGCATGGGAAACTCCGCTTGCAGGATGATCTCACTGTCCTTGAGACCGTGGCCCGTGACCGTGCAGACCACGATGCTCCCCTCTTCGAAGACTCCGGCATCACTCTTGAAAAGTCCCGCAATGGAAGCGGCGCTCGCCGGTTCAACAAAGAGACCTTCGTGCGAGGCCAACCAGCGCTGCGCTTTCAAGATCTCGTCATCGGTAACGATATCAAGTCGGCCGCCCGAATCCTTGATCGCCCCCATGGCACCATCCCAACTGGCCGGATTCCCAATGCGGATAGCCGTGGCCACGGTTTCCGGGTTCGGCACTGGTTTACCATGGACAAGAGGTGCGGCACCGGCCGCTTGAAAGCCAAGCATCTCGGGCAGGGCCGCGGCTTTGCCTTTGTTATGGTACTCCACATAACCTTTCCAATAAGCCGTGATGTTGCCGGCGTTACCCACAGGCAAGATATGAATGTCAGGAGCGCGTCCTAAGGTGTCCACGATTTCAAATGAGGCCGTCTTCTGGCCTTCGATACGAAATGGGTTGATCGAGTTCACCACTTCGAAGGTATCCAACTGGCCAATTTCCCTAACAAGCCGCAATGCATCATCGAAGTTCCCATCGATCTCCACCACCTTGGCACCATAGATAAGCGCCTGGGCAAGCTTGCCTTTGGCAATCTTGCCGGCAGGGAGAATGACGACGCAATCCATTCCCGCGCGCGCCGCATAAGCTGCCGCCGCCGCTGAAGTATTGCCGGTCGAGGCACAGATCACGGCTTTCACACCTTTCTCAGCCGCTTTGGATATGGCCATGGTCATGCCACGATCCTTGAACGAGCCGGTGGGATTGAGTCCTTCGTATTTGATGTAGACTTGGCAATCGCGGCCAAGATGGGCACTCAGCTCAGGAGCATGAACGAGCGGTGTGGACCCTTCGTTGATGGAAATGACAGGTGTGTCTTCCGTCACCGGAAGGTGCTCCCGATAGCGGGCGATGACGCCACAGTCGTGCGTGTTCATGGTTTTCTTCACGTTAAACCTCTTCTTCCGGAAGGTAACCGAATGTCTCCATCCTCAAAAGTGTCGGCTCTTCACGCGTGCAGGTGAGCCCCTGCACTTGAGCAAGCGCGTCCTTCATCGATCCGAAAGGCGCGTCATCTAGCATGAGAACCAAGTCGGCGACTTCGGCCGAAGTTTCCGGTTGGATGACCGAGGTAATCCCAATAGCGTGTTTGCCCATGATATCCGCCACTTGCGCCAGGACGCCCGGGCGATTCTCCACGCTGAGACGAAGGTAGTAGCGCGAGATGGTATCTTCGATAGGGACGACGCTTGCCAGTTTGTTAGACGGCACGTAGCCACGCTTCTCATCGTGACTCAGGCCGATAGCAGCATCCACCACATCACTGATGACGGAACTCGACGTCGGATCCTGGCCCGCACCGCTGCCGTAGAAGAGGGTCTCCCCCACGAGATCGCCCTGAACCATGACCGCGTTGAAGACGCCATTGACTGAAGCTAACAAATGTTCGTGCGGCACCAAGCAGGGCTGAACTCGGACCTCCATGCGGCCTTGCTCATCGTCCCGGATGATGGCTAGCAACTTGACGGTGTAACCTAGCGTTTCAACAAACTGAATATCACTGAGCCGGATATTCTCTATCCCCTCCACCACCGCTTGATCCGCAGGAACCCATTCCCCACTTGCGAGCGAGGCGAGTAAGATCGCTTTGTGTCCGGCATCCCAGCCATTGACATCAAGGGTAGGATCCGCTTCCGCGTAGCCCAATTCCTGAGCTTCCTTGAGCGCCTCAGTGTATCGCCAGCCCTCTTCACGCATCTTGGTGAGGATGTAGTTGCAGGTTCCATTGATGATGCCGGATATCATCTCGATCCGGTTGCCCACCAACGACTCCTGAACAGCCTTGATGATGGGAATGCCGCCGGCCACCGCCGCTTCAAAATAGACCGGCACCTCCTTCTCACGCGCGAGTGTGAAGAGTTCTTGTCCGTGTTCAGCAAGGAGCGCTTTGTTTCCGCTGACGACGACTTTCCCACGATTCACCGATTCCCTAACAAGCTTCTTGGCTTCATCAATGCCGCCGATGAGTTCGACAATGATGTCGATATCTTCGTCCTCAACGAGGTCTTGCCAACGATCTGTCAGGAGTTCCGCCGGGACCTCGCGATCACGCGCCTTGCCCACATCGCGAACGGCGATCTTAGTGATCTGTAAGTCGGCGTTCGACCGCTGGCTGAGCAGCGCGTGATTCTTGGCGATGTTCGCATAGACGCCCATGCCCACATTGCCGAGCCCGGCCAAACCAATCTTAATCTGACGTCTAGCCATTTGTTAGGTAGAACAGCCTAACTAACCAAGCTTGGCGTTCCATTCCGCAACGCGGTCCGCTTGAGCCTCGAAGAGCGCATCGGAGGCATCCAGAATATCGATCCCCTGAATGCTATCACCCTGAGCGATGCTATCCACGACATCCTGCCCCCCCGTCACGTGGCCAAAGACGGTGTGCTTGTGATCGAGATGCGGCTGCGGACCGTGCGTGACGAAGAACTGGCTGCCATTCGTGTTGGGACCAGCGTTGGCCATGGAGAAAATACCGGGCCGATCGTGCTTCAAATGGGGACGAAACTCATCTTCAAACCGGTAGCCGGGGCCGCCGGACCCGGAACCCGTTGGGTCGCCGCCCTGAATCATGAAATTTGCGATCACGCGGTGGAAAGTGATGCCGTCGTAGTAACCACGCTGAGCGAGGTTGAGGAAATTGGCTACGGTGACGGGAACGTCGCCGCCATACAGGGTGGCTTCGATATTTCCCTTGTCAGTTTTCAGGACGATACGGATATCAGACATGGTGGCCGATTGATAGGAGCGAATAGCAGGCCACGCAACCCCTCGTATCTCATAAATGACAACGCGCTTCGCACCCAGCCCCACAGGCCATCTGCATCTCGGCCACGCCTATGCGGCATGGGTGGCGAAAACGGAGGCTCGTAAGGCGGGCGGGACCTATCTCCTCCGCTGGGAAGATATCGATACCGGCCGTTGCCGGCCCGAATATGAAACAGCCATTTTAGAGGATCTCGAGTGGTTAGACCTCCTTCCCGATGAGGAAGCGATTCTGCGTCAGAGCAACCGGTTCAGTTGCTATAAACTAGCGTTACAACAATTGACGGAGATGAATCTCGTCTATCCGTGTTTCTGCACGCGCCAGGAAATTGCCGCCGCCAGCCAGGCTCCTCAGGGCCCGGAAGGTCCTCTTTATCCCGGTAGCTGCCGGAAAATGACCGTGGATGAAGCGCAGGAGAAGATCTCGGCTGGTGGGAAACCGGCATGGCGCCTGCGCATGGATCGCGCCATCGAGGTGGCGGGCTCGTTGACGTGGAGAGATATCGACCGAGGCCCGCAGGAGGCCCACCCGGAAGCCTTCGGGGATGTCGTGTTAGCTAGAAAAGAAACGCCCACTAGCTATCATCTCGCCGTGACGGTCGATGACGCAGCTCAAGGTATCACTCTGGTCACTCGTGGTGAGGATCTCTTTAACTCCACCCACATTCACCGCTTGTTGCAGGCTCTGCTAGAGTTACCGCAACCCTGTTGGAAACACCATCGACTCATTACGGATGGTCAGGGCAAACGCCTGGCCAAGAGGGATCGAGACACCACCCTTAGAGAATTGAGGAGTCAGGGCGTTTCCCCGCATGCAATCTGGGAAAGATTAGTGGTCAGCGAAACCTAATTTACGGTTATTATGTTCATTATAATTGAGAATGCTAGAAAATCGTGTTTATCTAGATTCTCTGCCCCACCCATCATGACTGCACCCCTTCGATACGCCCTTTGTCTCCTCCTTCTGGTGCCCAATCTAGCTTCTGGCGCCCAAGTGATCTGGGGGAGTTCCCGTCTGGCCAACAACTACACGAGTCAAGGCGCTCCCAATCGATTGGACGGAAGTTTCACCTTTCAGTTGGGAAGTTTCGCCAACGACTTCACGCCCACGGCATCCAATACGAGTGAATGGCTTGAGCACTGGGTCGCGGCTCAAAGTGCGACCTACAATGAGACCACACGATTCTTCACGGGATCCTATGTGTATACTGATACTGTTAGCCCATTCACGCCCTCGAATCGCGGCTATATCTGGGGCTTCAATGAACGCCGCGGTGCCAATGGGGCGAGCGTGGGCGAGTGGATCTTGATAACCGATCTCAACTGGCAATGGCCAGCCGGTGGTGGCATCGCCTTACCCGTTCAATGGAGCGTGAGTAGTGCGAGTGAAGTGGTGTTAGGATCCGTCGGCGGATCGGGTGCGGACTTCCACATGCGCACCGCTGCGGTCGCCCTCGAAGCAGGCGGCGAGGATACACCTCAAACGTGGATTGCCGATTTCTTCACCGGCCCTGACGCTGATCTCACAGCGGATCCCGATTTCGACGGCCTAACCAATCTCATGGAATTTGCCCTGCAAACGCCTCCGAACGAAGCCAATGGCGGAAGAATGCCTATGCTAGAGATTAACGATGCCGCCACGGAAGTGGTCTTTTTCAAAGCCGGCGCCCGGGCTGGCGTAACCTTTGAACTCGAAGTCTCCGAAGATCTCCTAACATGGCAATCAGGAGATCGTGACTACGAAGTCGTGGCTGAAAGTTTCCTTGGCGTACGTTTCCGAAGCCGGCATCCGCTCGGCGAGGGACCGCCCTACGCTCGCGTGGTTGCCGTCGTCCCGTAGATCCTCGTTGCGTTCGGTCTATCAAAACGACGAATCTTCTCCCTCAATCGATCAGGCTAAAGCCTGCCCTGCGCGGCACCGAAGTCCAGCGTCCGGAACTCTCACGCGTTTATAGATCCGGAGTTCGATAGATTTGAATCCCGAAATCCCTAACAGACACCGCAAGATCACCACCGCTCGGTGAGAACTTGGCGGAGATCAGCCATTGGGAGTCTCTCCCTGAAGGATTCAACCTGCCGACTTCGGCTTTGACACGCCTGTTCCAAACTTGCACGAATCCTCCCCAACAGGGAATGGCCAGCGCCGTGCCATCAGCAGAGAAGCTTACATTTGGCACAGGGCCCTGGGCGCCTTCGATGGTGTCCAGTAGTTCCAGCGTCCTGGCATCCCGTAGTTCGACAGCCTGGAGCAATCCGCAGGCCAGAACTTTTCCATCCGGTGAGAATGTGAGCGAATGGATCCTGCTTGCCGTCTTCGCCTTCACGAGCGGTTGGCGGGTTTCGAGATCTAGCAAGACTACATTCCCGATCCATTGGCCATACCCATACGCGAGGACACGACGGCCGAAATCCGGTGAGAACGCCACGCCCGTAAACCAGTTCAGCCGTTCTTCATGCCGGAATCGTTCTTCGCCGGTCGCCGTATCCCAGAAAATAGCTCCGGGCTGATTGCCTACTGTCACCAGCCACTTCCCGTCCGGTGAGAGACTCAATTCTTCCACCTGGGCGCCGACAGCAATATCGACACCCGCCCGTGTGCCCAGGTTATAAATGGATGCCGTGCTGTCCGGATTGACGGCAGCGAGCAAACTTCCATCTTGTGAGAACCGCAACCGCGAATCGGGATTGCCCACGGGCGGCAAATCCATGGCTCGCCGCGGCCGGCCCAACTCAAAGAGAAGCTTCTCTGATTGCGAATCAAAGAGCCTTACCACGCTGTCTGCCGCCGCGGCCGCTAACATTGTCGCATCCGGCGAATAAGCTAGGTTCCAAAGCTGCCCTTCCGAGGAAAGCCGTTTCAGATCCGTTTGGGATCTAGAGGTAGCGTCCCATATTTTTAGATCTCCATCATGCGCAGTGAGGAATCGCGCGCTATCTGCAGAAAATGTGGCGTAACCAGGATCACCCGTATATCGGCGGCGGAGCTCACCGTCAGGGACTTGCCAAATCTGGATCAATCCGCTGAGTTCCGTCGATGCTAATGAACGGCCGTCCGGCGAGAAGGTGAGAACGGCACAGGGTGAACGCATTTTCCCTGACATCGTCACGATCAAGTCCGTTTCCCTAACCGACCACAAATCGACCTGGGAGGGATAATCGTAACCGGTCGCCAGCAATTGCGAATCCGGTGAAAAGGCGATTGCCGCGACAGTTCCGGAAGTTTCAATCACACCGGCTTCCTCCAGCTTTGGAATGGAAAACAGTTTCACTAGCGGGATCTTCTGCACAGGATCGAGACAAGCCAGAGCTGCCAAGGTACCATCAGGCGAGAGACGAAACTTGTTCTCCATGCCGAATGGAGTCGGCATGTCGAAAGGTTCTGTCTTAGCAAGCACCCGGCCAGGCTTTCGGGCGTCGCGAATACACAATTCGTGAAGGCCGTTCTCACCTGGACCCAGATTCTCTAACTTGAGCACCAATCTGCTATCCGGCGTGAGACGCTGTTTCCAACCCACACCCGACGACAGCTCAGCCGCCGTGCCCGTTTGCAAATCGTAGCGCAAAGCCGGCGCGTTCTTCGCAGGTTCCACGGTCAGGCTGCGTCCGTCTAGTGAAAATGTCATGCCAGCTAAATGCTGGCCGGGGTGATCTATCGTTTGCACGACCTGGAGCGTCTCCGCATTCAAGATCTCGATGATATAGCGGTGGTCGCGGACGGCTGAATGGGCAATCCAGTCACCATCCGAAGAGGCCGCCAGGGCGATCGAACCACCTCCTCCCAGTTCCACGCTTCGAAATTGTTGCCGCGTTTGCCCCTTGAGATACTGCCAGAGCCAACCGCGGCGATCAAACTGCCCCGCCTCTGGCACATGCCTCTCAAGAAGGGTGCCCAACAGAGGAAGGTGATAGCTGTCCGCCGACGCCAAAGCCACCTTCATGTCGGAGGCATAGCGTTGATCCTCCGCCCGGGATCGTTGGATCTCGGCCAAGGTGCGCGCTTCACCTTCCTTGATCGTAGACCGGAGCGCCAGTCCTAGCCCAATCACTAACGCTCCGACGATGGCCGCCGCGGCGGCCGTAGCGCCACGGTTTCGCCTAACAAATTTGCGCATTCGATAGACGCGGCTCGGCGCCACGGCATCGACCGGTTCGCTGGCAAGGAAACGCCTGACATCGAGGCCAAATGCATTTGCCGTTTGGTAGCGCCGCTCACGTTCTTTTTCGAGAGCCTTGAGAACGATCCAATCCAGATCCCGCTTGAGATCAGTGTGAGATAAATGCCGCGCGGCCTGCCTTTGGGACCGTTTGCGAAGCTCAGTCAAACGCGTACTGGGTTTGGGCGGTTCGTGCTCACGTATCACGCGAAAGACCGCGTCCTGTCCGGCTTCCTTGAGTTGCCCGGCTTCGAACGGTGTCGTACCGGTGAGCAGTTCGTAGAGCAGAACGCCTAACGCATAGACATCGGTTCGCGTATCGACATTGGCTTCGCTTCCTTCGAGATTAGCCTGCTCCGGACTCATGTAAGCCGGCGTGCCGATCAGAGGATGCAGGTGAGTGAGTTGAGTGCGTTCCGTCAGATTTCCCTGAGTCGCCTTGGCAATACCGAAGTCAATGATCTTGGGGATAAAGGCCTCATCTTGGGTTGCGACAAGAATATTGTTAGGCTTGAGATCCCGGTGGATAACACCTTTCTGATGCGCATGCTGCACGGCACCACAGATAATAGCGAAGAGTTCCAATCGATCACGCATGGATGCGCCGCGTTCCTCACAGAAACGCGTCACAGGAACGCCCTTTACCAGTTCCATGACAAAGTAAGGCCGCCCCGAATTCGTGGCACCGGCGTCGAGAATGCGCGCGATGTTAGAATGATCCATCATGGCCAGCGCCTGGCGCTCCATCTCAAAACGTGCGATCACCTCGGCGGTGTCCATGCCCGCCTTGATCACTTTCAACGCCACATCCCGCCTAACAGGCTCCACTTGCTGTGCGCGATAAACGACGCCCATCCCCCCGCGGCCGATCTCTTCCATCAAAAGATAGCGCCCGATGTGCTCGCCGGCCTGCTCCACTGACAAAGTGGCGGGTGAGACGATCGCTGGCTTGGCCAGAAACGAGTCATCGATATGATGGGCTAACAATTCTTCTACCGCCAAACGCAGTTTAAGATCGTTTCCACATTCTCGATCAAGAAAGGCGCCACGTTTAGATTGCGCTAGTTTAAGCGCCTTCAAAAAGATCTCGCGTTGTTGGTCGAGAAACTGAGGATCGGGATCCTCCATCGATCAGACCTCCCGGGCAATCGCTTTGCGGAGCCAGGCGCGGCAGAACATCCAGCGCCGCTCCGCCGAGCGCACCGGCATCTCCAATGCCTCCGCAGCTTCTGTCATCGACATTCCTACAAAGTAGCGAAGCTTAACCAACTCCGCCGAGACAGGATCACTCACCGCCAAAGCCTCAAGCGCGTCATGGACGGCTACGATCTCTTCGTCAGGCGCTCTCACTTCAAGCGATTCAAACTCTGTTAGGCCTATCATTTGCGCCTCCCTTCCGCCACGCTTCTTCGCAAGTTTCGCTCGAGCGCGATCGATCAAGACGCGGCGCATGGTCTCCGCCGCAGCTTTGAAAAACCCCGTACGCCCATCGAATCCGCGCTGCCGCTGCTTCTCCATGCGCAACCAAGCTTCATGAACCAAGGCCGTGGCCTGCAACGTGTGGCCGGCAGCTTCCCGTTTCATCTTGTCTGCTGCCAGCCGCCGCAACTCCGTGTAGACTTGTGGGAGGATCTGTTCCGAAGACAAGCGCGCCATCACGGTAAGGTAATCGTAAATCGGCTGATAGAGAAAGACCGAGTTCCTTGCCACGAGCCCCACTTTCCTACGGCAATGGTTCGACGCGGTAGAACACCTCGGTTTCCTCACGAACGAAGCAGTGCATGAGGCGCTCGCCTGTTCCTTCGATGGACTCGATAGCGACCTCCCAATGATTCATGTCCGCCGAACGGTGAATCTGATAAACCCTGTCACTTTGTGAATCCCAACTGACCACGACGGCGGGCGCGATGTCGATGTTGAGGGGTTGAGGAAATTCAGTTTCCGCAAAGTAAGGCGTTAGGGTCGCGCCTTCTTGGACGATGATCGTAGCCGGGTTGGCCGTGATCTCTTCGTCGCCATAGATCCATTTCACGAACTCAAATCCTTCTTCAGGTGTTGCTGTTACTGTCACTTCGCTGCCGATCGGATAGGCTTCCAAATCTGGAGCTTGGGTAACCATTCCATCCTCGGTAGTTGCAATGATAAAAGGATCAGACGCAATCGCCGGAGCCAATTGAATCACGGTCTCAAGTCCGGAGCCAAGCTGCTCAAATATATCGACGAAGAATGCCGTGCCATCTTCCAGTTCGCCAAGAGCCGTGGTTGCCGAGTGCGCGTCAATCTTGGCGAACATATTGGCGTGACGAACGGTGCCCTTTAGAAGCGACTCGAACGCGTTGAGTTCGTCGATCGTTAATCGGTCATCCACAATCTTCTCGTTGAGTTCCTCGCGATCGACAAAGTAGATGGGCATGGGCAGTGCATTGCTATAAAAGAAATCTGATGGTGGCGCATTGGCAGGCGTGGAGATGCTTTTGAATCCCACTCCCGTAATCAGCGTATCAAAACCCCATGCTCTCGGGACATCGAGCAGGTCAAGGAGATTGAAGCTCTTGGGAACAATGGCAGGATCTCGGTAGAACAACAAAGGCATCCTGCCATTGGCATCAGTTGGAAGATACTCCCGACTAACATCGACATACTGAGGTGCACCACCGGTGTCTTCCGTCGAATCAACCCGCTGCCGTTCACCAAAGGTAATATCGGTCTTAATTGACTCGCTAGTCTCAAAAACCCGGAAGAAGAACGGCTCTCGGTTATCATCCATCTCTCCCATCGCAACGGTGGTGGACATGCGGAGAAGACGAATGTAGCTTCGCATTTCGCTTGCCTTTCCGGTTCTGAGCGACGACAGGCCTCGAAGTTCGGTTAGGGTCAATAAATCGTCAGCGATCGCGGAACGTAACTCGGCCTCCTCCACGAAGTAGACCGGCATGGGCTCCACGTTTTCATAGGCTGACACCACAGGTGGGGTACCGGGAGCGGCGCCTTGTTCATGATAACCTCTACCCTTCACAAGAATTGGCTCGCCAAACGCACGCGGCGCGTCAAAGAGATCGAGCAAGTTAAAACCCCCTGGCACACGGTCAGGGTTTCTCCAGAATAGGATGGGCACATGGGAGCCATCGCTGGGAATGTATTCTCGACTCAGGTCAGCATACCAAGGCGGCCCGGGTGTTTGGGCCGGCGTATCCAGCACTTCGTAACGAGGCACGGGCTCGACAATCTCGATACTGGTATCGACCGTCTCATGTTCCAACACACTCACAAAGAAGGTGCCACCATCGTCAAGCGAACCACTCGCAACCGTTGCTGAATACTGTCCTTGGCGAATGAAACTCTGAGCGTGATCCGCACGACCGGTGCGACGAGACGCAAAGGCGTTCAGTTCCTCGATGGTCAGCACGTCATCGGTCGTAGCGGCATCCAACTCACTGCGGTCGATGAAATAGACGGGCCACGCCTCGGTATTTCGAAAATAAGAGCTTGGTGGGGGTACATTCGGTGGCGCATCGGAGGCCAGGAAATCCACGCCTTTGAAAAGTGGCGGCGTCTGCCAAGCACGAGGAATGTCGAGCAAGTCCAGCAAATTGAAATCCGCTGGCACAGCACCGGGATCACGCCAGAAAAGGAGAGCCACCGTGCCGTCGTCCGTGGGAATGTATTCACGACTAATGTCCGGATACCATGGAGGCCCGCCGGATTCTTCAGGTACGAGCCTGGCGAGGTAGTTCTTTGCCTCCGTTCCGAATTGAATCTCGGTCTCGATAAACGTTTCACTTGGGTTAGCATCCGCTCTCTCAAAAACATTCAGGAAGAAAGACGTGCCATCCTCCAATGCGCCCGTAGCCGCTGTTGACGAGAACGTGTTTAGAATAATGTAGTGACGCGAATGATCCGCCATGCCCTTGCGAAGTGATTCAAACGCCTTGAGATCAGATATTGTTAGTCTATCATCCGCGATCTCTTGCCTCAATTCGGCATCGCTCACGAAATAGACCGGCAACGGCTCAGCATTCTCATAGGTCGATACTTTAGGCGGAGTCCCCGGTGTTACTTCCCCCTCATGATATTCTGTACCCGTGAGCAAGAATGACTCACCAAAAGCCCGAGGTGGATCGAAGAAATCGAGTAGATTAAAATCCTCGGGAACCTTGTCCGGATCCCGCCAGAAAACGATGGCGACATCCCTTCCATTCGTTGGAATGAAATCTCTGCCAAAGTCCGCGTACCAAGGCGGCCCCGTCGCGTCATCGGGGGCTTTGACCACGGTGTATGTGACTTCAGCCGTAAGTTCTGACGCCATGAGCATTGATATCGTGATAAGCAAGGAATTCACCTTCATGTCACAGCTCGCGAATTCGTGATCAGCAATCCGCCAGAAATTTTTTCAAAACACCTTGGCGCCAATGGTTCGCACCTCACTCCCTCTACCAAAGAGTAAAACGACAACTCGAATGTCTTGTCCTCTGGTTGCGTTGTTTGCCAAAGTCTGGCGAATGGCCCTTGGATCATCAGAATCAACGCGGGAAGCGCGTTTTCATACCACACAGTGGACCCAGGTTTTAGAGGCTTGTGAGGGTGGGATCCATATCGCCGCTCGCGAAGCTCTATCCAATCTTTGCCGTTGCTATTGGTACCCGCTCTACGCCTACGTCCGACGCAAAGGAAAGCAGCGGGCCGATGCGGAAGACCTTACCCAAGGCTTTCTCTCCGAGCTTCTGTCAAAGAACCGCTTAGCTCAGGTGCATCCTTCTAAAGGAAGATTCCGAACATTTCTCCTAACTTGTTTCGACAACTATATCGCCGACCGGCGCGATCATGACCACGCCAAGAAACGCGGTGGCGGGCAACCGTTACTTTCCTTGGATTGGGAACTGGCCGAATCACGGTATGCCTACGAACCGGTAGACGAAAGCACGCCAGAAACCCTCTACGAACGCACATGGGCCTTGGAAGTACTAACGCGTACGCTAAGCCGTTTACGAGATCAATGTGAGTCAACGGGAAAGGGCCCCCAGTTTCGCGAATTGAAGGTCTTCCTGACTGGAGACGCGGCTTATGGGGCCACACAGGCCATTGCTGAGACGCTACAAATGAACGAAGCCTCCGTTCGGGTTGCCGTGAACCGGTTGCGCACGCAATACCGGAATCTACTTAGGCAAGAAATCGCAGATACGGTATCCGGCGATGTCCACGCTATCGAGGCTGAGTACCAACACGTGGCGGACATTCTACGCGGTAGCAGGTAACGGTTCCCGGCACTTTCCTTTTCTGGTAGTACCATGTCCGACGAAACCGCTCGTCCATCCTGCCCCACTTGCGGAGCACCATTGCCCGCCAATGCTCCCGAGCTGTTGTGTCCGCGATGCCTTGGAAATGCCGCTTTGTTAGGAGATAACGAATCTGGCCCGGGATCCGGCATCGAGGTACCCGGCGACCAGATCGAGCGATACCGCTTGTTGGAAAAGATCGGCGAGGGCGGCTTTGGATCGGTCTACATGGCGGAGCAGCGCGAACCCGTCACTCGCAAGGTAGCGCTGAAGATTCTCAAACTGGGCATGGATACGAAGCAAGTGATCGCCCGCTTCGATGCGGAACGCCAAGCCCTGGCTTTGATGGATCATCCTAATATCGCCCGCATCCTGGATGGGGGTGCCACCGATTCAGGCCGGCCCTACTTTGTCATGGAGCTGGTACGCGGCGTGCCCATCACGCAATTCTGTGAGGAGAATCACGCCGATCGGGATGAACGGCTTAGGTTGTTTCTCGACGCCTGCATCGCCGTCCAGCACGCGCACCAGAAAGGGATCATTCATCGCGATCTCAAGCCCAACAATATCTTGGTGACCATGAATGATGATCGTCCCCTGGTGAAGATCATCGACTTCGGTATCGCCAAAGCCGTGACGGACAAGCTTACTGATCAGACGTTATTCACCCAGTTTCACCAGTTCGTCGGCACCCCGGCTTACATGAGTCCGGAACAGGCTCAACTCAATGCGACCGATGTGGACACGCGCACAGACATTTATGCTCTGGGCGTCATGCTCTACGAGCTGCTTACGGGAACGACACCGTTCGACCCTGACAAATTACGCACGGAAGGGCAGGAAGCCGTCTTCCGCATGATCCGGGAAGAGGATCCGCCGCGACCATCCACCCGCATCACAGAGTTGAAAAAGCAGGGGCAAACCCGTCCCACGCCCGGCATCCCCCACTCCGATCTGGAGCGTGACCTCGACTGGGTGGTGATGCGAGCCTTGGAGAAAGACCGTCGACGCCGATACGAAACAGCCAATGGATTGGCCCAAGACGTGAAGAGATTCCTAGATCATGAACCCGTTAGTGCGGCCGCGCCCAGCCTGATCTATCAGATGCGCAAATGGTTTCGTCGCCATCGCGCCGCCGCGGTTACCGGTGCCGCAGTCTTGGCATCGCTGCTCGCCGGCCTGGTCATCGCTACCACATTCTATTGGCGTGAACGTGAGGCCCGCGTCAAACTCGTCGAGGCCAATTACGCCAAGGACATGCAATCCGTCGCTTACGCCTTCGATCGAGGACGCGCTTCACTTGCCCGGTCGACCCTGGAAAAACACATTCCCAAAGCAGGCGAAACCAATGATCAACGCGAATGGCTCTGGCGCTACCACATGGGTCAATTGCACCGGGACTACGCCAGGAGCGCCTTGTTTGAAAAAGGAGCGATGTTTTTCGCGGTAGCGCCGGATGGCCACATGATGGCGCGGATTCTTAATGATGGTGTTCAGTTTCTAACCGTGCCTGAATTTGAGATCGCACAAACCGTTAGTGTGGAAACCGGTTGGTTTGGCGGCTTTTTTTCAAATGATAGCCAACGCTTCATCACGCGCGCAAAGTCGCCAAGCGTCATTGATTTATCAACCTTTGCGGTCGAACCTATGATGGCGCCAGCGCGATTACCAGTCTTCCGCACCAGTATTCCAACACCAGATGGTAAATGGCTGTTAGGGATCGTAAGAGATCCCGTGCTGGATGGCACGATCGGCCCAGATCGCTACCGCCTCGTCAGCGTCGAAGTGGACACCGGGCGGACGGTGAGCCGCACGCCACCGCTTAGCGCACCAAATCACTATCAGATCGAGGGGGAGATCAAAGTTTCGCCCGACAGTCGCTACGTCACCCACTGCGCGAATGATCTCTCCGTGCGTGTCTTTGGCATCCCAGAATTGGACGAAGTCGCGCGTTTTCCCGTGCAGGACGATGCCAATGGTGTCGCTTGGTCACCAGACTCTCGTCTCTTAGCCATCTTTTATGACTATCCTGCCGATGTGGAGCTGTGGGACGTGAGGTCACAAACCCACCTGCGCACGTTGGAGGCTCCATTCAAAGAACCTAAGACGAACCTAACTTTTTCGCCAGATGGCAAGCTGCTGGCGGCTGCTTTATGGGGTGAGGGATTGGTGGTGTGGAACGTGGACAAAGGCGTGGTTGAGGACACCTTTGTTACCAAAGCGAGCATGGTGGCGTTTCTTCCGGACGGACAATTGTTAGCCGAAGGCGGGCGCCGAATTCGGCTTTTCAATCTCTCGCATGGCAAACCGGTGACGGACTTGCATAGTTTCTCAGGGGCATCGGAGCTCTGGCATCTTACCTATTCTCCGGACGGCGTTTTCCTCGCCTCCACGGCCCGGGACGGCATCGTGCGCTTGTTCGATGCCAAGACGGAACAATTAGTGCACGCATTTCCCTCCCGTCGCAGCCCCAACGGCCACCGGCCACCCTACGGTGGCGCCCCGCTCGCCTTTGCTTCAGACGGACGCACTCTGGTCGCTGCCAATGGTGATCACACGGTCTCCGTATTGGATATCCCTCGACGTGAAGAGAGATTTCTGTTGGAGGGGCACACCAGGGCAATCGACCGCTTGGCGATTTCCTCGGATAGTGAAATGCTGGCCACAACAGGCGGCGACACGATCATGATCGTGTGGGATTTGAAGACCGGAATTGAGTTGGAGCGTACCGCGCGAAGCGGGCCCAAGCCCGTCGACTTTTCTCCGGTTCCGGGCAGCAAACTGTTAGCCTATCGCGATAGACAGGGCTTTGGGATTCGCGATCTTGCTAACGCTGACGGGATCCACCACTACCGAGAAGTTGCAGATCGCTTATGGGCCGTGAAGTTCTCGCCTGATGGAAAGTTGCTTTATGTCGGCAACCAAGAAGATCGATCCTGGATCTATGATGTGGCTACCTTCAAACGAGTCGGCACCCTGCCACCCGTTGTTGGCAGAGTTGGACTAAGTCACTCGCCCGATGAACGCAACTTGGCATTGCCAACCTGGGGGTGGGGAACGCATCTCTGGCAAATGCAAACGGGATTATCGTTAGGGCCTGTACCTTTTCCCGAACCGGGAGCGTGGATTCATTCTGCGGAATTCTCACCCGACGGCAACACCTTAGCCATTTCCTCACGTAAGTACGGGGTGCATTTATTGCATGCGCCAAGCTTCGAGGAGATCGCTTCGTGGAGCAAGTGATCCTCAAGCCGATCCGTAACCGAGGTCCTATATGGCCATTGAAACTGGGCTCCGTATGTGTCACCATGGATTCGTGAAGTCTTCCGAGACTCAGGATACCCTTTCGCAATCCATCTACTTGGAAAAGGTGGAGCGCGCTCGCCGGATGACACCGGGTGAACGGTTGGTTGCGGGGATTGAGTTGTTCGAAGAGTCGGCAGGACGAATGAAAGTGGGAATCCGTCTACGTCATCCCGATGCGCATGAGTTAGAAGTGGATCGAATTCTGCACCAACAGCTCGCGCGAATGAAGGCGTGGCACGAAGAGGGCCTGTACCAGCCTGGATCGGAAGCATGACGGGATTGCAGGTGGTTGCAGCGGTGCTAGAGGCGCTGGATGCCGTGAATGCCCCCTACATGCTCACGGGATCTCTGGCGAGTAACGTCTATGGCATCGCGCGAGCAACGAAGGACGCTGACATTGTGGTCGATTTCGCCGCTGCTGATCTTGATAGGCTCATGGCCCACATGGATTCGCGGATTCGGCTTCAACCACAAATGATGTTTGAGACGATCACAGGTACCACTCGGCACGTCTTGGAAGTTTCTCAAAGCCCCTTCAAAGTAGAGCTTTTCCATGTGAACCCTGACCCCTTCATGACCCAGCGCTTTGCCAGGAAAATCCAGGCAGATTACCCTGAGCTTGGGCGCAGTGTTTGGCTTCCCACGGCGGAGGACGTGGTGATTCAAAAGCTGCGGTGGGGACGCGAGAAGGATCTTACCGATGTCCAAGATGTGCTCTTCGTTAGTGGAGAAGGGCTGGATTATCGTTACATTCGCCAATGGTGTGAAACTCACCAGACCACCAAGATTTTGGAGGAAATCCTGTCAAAACTTCCTCGTTAGCTGCGAGATTCGGCAGGGCGCTCCTGAAGGTCGGCAGAAATCCTGTAACATTTCTCCACGCCCTCCTTTCCGTTGATTGAAACCATTCTTTCAATCACATGAAATCACTCAAATTGTTGATCGCGGCCTTTGGAGCTGCGTCGTTGTTAGGCGGAGGCGTGGGTGCCGACGAGACCGAAGTTCTTTACGATAACTTTGATGATCCAGGATCCGGACAAGGCGGCGTTAGGTATCTGAAATTTGGCCCTGACGGCAACGGGGGAAACAGCGCGGCTCAGAAATTCACTGCAGGCGTTTCAGGTCAAGTCAGCTCAGTAACAATAGGCCTCGCACGCTTAGGACAGCCTGGAGGTGAATTGGTCGTGAGCATTCGCGAAGTGAATGCCTCAGATCTTCCTGGTCCAACGATCGGCATTCTTGGCAGCCTTGAGATTAACTCACTTCAGGAAGTGATCTGGACGTCCTTGCCTCCGAAGTTATCAACGGCAACAGTTACGGGCACGGTAGACGGATTGGCCCCAGGAGAAGACTACTATCTTGTCGTGCAAGATAACGGTGCGATCAACGACGCAACGCGAGGATGGCTTGCCCAGACTGCTGTGTCCCCTGAAGGTGCTGATCCCGTCGTCACTGATGTGTTCACTGGAAACTGGGGAAAGCCTTGGAACGAACGTTTACACGCCCGGATCGAAGCCACATCCCCCTGTCACACACTAACCATTCCAGATTCAACCAACGGTTCCGTGACGGTGAGCCCAATCATGGATCTCTATCCCGCTGGCACGGAGATCACTCTGACAGCCACTCCAAATGATGGCTACGAATTCGATCGCTGGTATGATTGGTCGGCTTGTCAGGAGAAACTAGCTGAGAACCCTTATACATTCACCATAAATACCGATACAAATCTCGCCGCCCTCTTCACGATCCCAGCCAAAGGCATCATTCACCACGACACCCTCAATAACCCTGGCTGCAATCCAAAGGATCGCACCAAAGATGGACGCCATTTCAAAGCAGGACCCCGGCCGTCGCCACCTGGAGACGGCGGTGTGGCGCAGCGATTCACTGCCGGTGAGAGTGGCGTCATCACAGACGTAACCGTAGGACTGGCCAGACTCGGTGAGCCTGGAGGGAAATTGATCGCTAGCATTCACGAGGTGAATGATAGTGCGTTTCCCGGACAGGAAATTGCCGTGCTAGGTGAGCTCGAGATTAATAGCCTAACAGAAGTCATCTGGGGCGCTCTCCCACCACGACTCGACACGGCCACCTTCACGGGTCTGGTGAACGGACTCACGCCCGGCGAGCAGTACTTTCTCGTTCTTGATCACACTGACGACACCATCATCGATGAACCGCGCGGCTGGATCGCCGCAGGCGTCCCTGCTCCTTCGGAAACAGCCGACCCATTTGCCATTGAATGGGGGAGTTGGCAGCGGATCTGGACGGAAAGCCATGCCGTCGGTCCCATGGAACTTCATGCCCGCATCGAAGGAGCGCCGCCGGCATCTTATCCCATTCCCAGACTCGATTTCGAGGGCGGCACCATTGCTCTTAGTCCTGATATGGATACCTATCCTGCAGGAACCGAAGTCATACTCACATCCACACCCACAGAAGGTTACGAGTTCGTTAAATGGCTCTACGGCGACGCAGAGATCCTCGATAACCCAGCAACCATCATCGTTGAAAGTGAAGCCGAGCTAACACCTGTCTTTGCCAAAATCGAAACGCCTCAACCGCTTAACATCAACATCGCTCAAGCTGTGGTGGTAAGCTGGGACTCACAAGCAAACAAACTTTATCAGATTCACACCTCGACGGATATGAATAACTGGGAAGTGGCCGTGGAGAATATCGATGGCACAGGCGGACGTCTAACACAATGCTTCATTCGCGAAAAAACCGAAACCTTTTACCGAGTGGAAGAAATGCCTTAGTCAACGAATGATAACTTTCGTTCCAATCTCTACCGAAAGCCACGCAGTGATAGATGCGTCATTCCAAACAAGATTTGCGAAGCTCCATCGAAGTGGTCCTGCCAAAGTACCCTATCTATGGAATTCCCCGCGAATGGCGACACGGTTTTGAACATCAAACGGATTGGATTCGTTTCCAGTCGCATCTCGGGTACGGATGGTGTTAGTCTTGAGATCAGCAAGTGGACCGAGATTGTTGAAAAAGCGGGCTATGAAACGTTCTTCATCTGTGGGAAATCGGATCGGCCCGTCGAAAGGACGTTTAAGATCCCGGAGGCGGAACTGGAGCATCCAGAAATACGAGAAATCTATGATTGGGCTTTCCGCAAGTCCTTGCGAACGCCGAAACAGAGCCGGCAAGTACAGCGCTTAACAGCGTGCATCAAAGAGCAGCTCTATCAAGCCATCGCGCGATTCAAACTGGACGCGATCATTGCCGAGAACGCTCTGACGATTCCGATGAATATTCCGCTAGGGCTGGCTCTTGTAGAATTCTTGTTAGAAACAGGTATTCCCTGTCTGGCACATCACCACGATTTCACTTGGGAGCGTGAGCGCTTTGTCATGAACTGTGTGGGTGACTACTTGCACACGGCTTTCCCACCGGCGCTGCGCCAATTTGAACACGTCGTGATCAATTCCATGGCGGCAGAATCCTTCAGTAGAAGAACGGGCATTCCATGCCGGGTGATTCCCAATGTCATGAACTTTGAGCGTCCGCCAGAGCCGATGGACGATTACGGATCAGATTTTCGCCAGACGATCGGCTTGAAAGAAAATGATCTGATCATCCTCCAGCCGACGCGGGTGATTCAGCGCAAAGGCATTGAGCACACCATCGAGTTGGCGAGCCGCCTGCGCGATCTCTCCTGCCGCGTGGTGGTAACGCACGACGTCCGCGATGAGGGAGATCGGTACCTAAAGCGCGTCAAAGATTACGCCAATCTGCTAGGTGTAAGCGTAACCTTCGCTGATCGTTGGATCGGGCCGGAACGAACCACCAACAATGACGGTTCCAAGTGTTACAGCGTATGGGATGCCTATGCCTGTGCAGATCTGGTTGCCTACCCATCGACCTTTGAAGGCTTCGGCAACGCTTTTCTGGAAGCCGTGTATCAGCGGCGCCCCATTTTCTGCAACCGCTACGCGATCTTTCGTCGAGATATTCAGCCATATGGCTTTAGGACGATTTCAATGGATGGATTCCTTACGGATGAGGTGATTGCTGATGTGCGTAAAGTGCTGCAGGAACCAGGCTATCGCCGAGGCATGGTTGAGCACAATTACGAAGTGGCCCACCGCTACTTTTCTTATGAGCGTGTGCGGAACGAACTAGCATCCGTACTGAACACTCCTAGGCCACAGCTCCACCATACCTCCGGCTAAGCCAATACAGGATACCTGAGCAACAGGTCTTGAGGCCTTGGCCCAACAACATCATTTGCGCATGGTAGCACGCGCAAACGGCCGTGCTTTCGACTTCACACCTCTGCCTCATGCGTCGTGCCAAGAAACGCAGCACCCTGAGCAACGCAGGCGTAGTGAGCAACTCGGATCGATGAAAGTTATGCCTGTTCATAAGAGAACGATCACCTCAAACATCATTAGTAAACCTAACTAGGAGAATCAACATCATGAGTAAACTGAAAAAATGGGACCCATTTCGGGAACTAGCCGATATTCAGAACCGTCTCACTTCCCTATTTAGTCATGGACGTGAGGGCGAAGCCAGAGGCGAGGGCGCTTTTCTAACACAAGCCGATTGGGCTCCTGCCGTGGATGTTTCTGAAGACGATGACGAATATCTTATCACGGCTGATCTTCCCAATGTCGATAAGGACCAAGTCAAGGTGACGGTCGAAGATGGCAATCTGATCATTACCGGCGAACGCAGCCAAGAGAAGGAAGAGAAAGACAAGAAGAAGAAGTTTCATCGGGTCGAACGAAGCTACGGCAAATATCTGCGCACCTTTCGCGTGCCTGACGATGTGGCTGCTGATGACCTGAAGGCGGAATTCAAGAACGGCGTACTCAAAGTCTATCTTCCAAAGTGTGAGAAGAAGAAACCCAAGGCCTTTGAGATCAATGTGGCCTAAAGAAACCAGCAACACCATGAAGCACGGCGGCCATGGCCGCGCTTCATGCGACTCAATACATCAATCATGAATTCGTCATCAGTTCCCGCAAACCTCGATGACATACAGGCCACCTTAACCAGATTGTATGTCCTCGTGGAGACCAGTCACTTTCAAGACGAGCAAACACGTTCGGCGATGCTGGAGCAACTTGACGAACTCAATCGTGAAGTTCTCCAACACAGCCACCTGGATTTCCCTGACTCTCTCCATGAAGCGCTAAGGCAAGCCGAGTCCTTAGCTGTGAATAGCTTAGTGAATCCAGACGAGAACCACTCAGAAAGCGATATCACCGACTTGAAGTGGAGCGACGTGGGTTCGTCGATGGAGGACGCGCTACGAGCATGGGAGGCGAAACATCCCAAGCTCGTATCGGCATTCATGGATTTCACTAGCGTGCTTTCAAAGTTGGGAATCTAGTAGGAATCAGAATCGAATTGATGGGCAGAATTCTAACAAAACCAAGAAAAGGCGCCATGTACAACCAACGGTTGGGTGACTAATCAATTCTAGCTGAGGCTCGGAAGGTTTCATCGTCATGATGTGGTTGACAGACGCCTCTGAGGATATGGGTCCTCAGAGGTTTTCTCATAGAAAACCCGGCATAACTATCGATGCCCTAGCAGATTAGTAGCCGCCGGAAATGGTGGCGATACGACAACATTAATTCCATGAGTATCGCAATTCTAACATCTGGTGGAGATAGCTCGGGGATGAACCCAGCGATCAAGCGATTTGTTGAGTACAGTCTGCAACTTGGAGAAACACCCTATCTTGTCTTTGACGGCTTGGAAGGGATGATCGACGGCGCCATCCGAATGGCGAAATTGTCGGATGCTACTCGCATCATCTCAAGAGGTGGCACGATCATACGTTCGACGCGATCAAGGCGCTTCTACGAACCAAAGCATCGTTCAGAAGCAGCCGAACAGTTAATGAAACGCGGCATTGATAAGCTCGTGTTGCTCGGTGGGAATGGCTCATACCAAGGGATGGAGCGCTTTCAATCCGAGACGGGTATTGCCGTGGGTTGCATTCCCGCTACCATCGACAACGATGTGCCTGGAACCGATTACTGTATTGGAACGGATACCGCGTTGAATGTGATCCGGGAAGCGATTGATGACATTCGCGATACGGCGTCATCCTTTAGCCGTGCTTTTGTTATTGAAACCATGGGCCGGAATTGTGGCTATCTGGCGATGATAAGTGCCTTGGTTTCTGGCGCGGAAGTCTGTCTTGTTCCGGAGTTGCCTCATTCGTTCAAAACGATCAAAGAGCGTCTTGCCACAGAAATAAAAAAAGGGCGCACCTACGTGCTGGCCATCGTCTCTGAGGGTGTTGACCAAGGCTCTACCCTCCTGCGCAAGATGTTTGAAAATGACTTGGGCATCTCAAGTCGCGTTACGGTGCTAGGCCACATCCAGCGTGGAGGTTCTCCCACGGTCTATGATCGTCTTATGGCTTTTGAATTTGTGACTGTGGCGATAGATGAATTACTTGCTGGGAAGACGAGCTTTGCGGTTTGTAGTACCGGTGGAGATTTGACTGCTCAGCCATTGATCGCTCTGCCAGAGAAACCCGCGATGGATCCAAAGCTGCTCAAACTGGTCGAACGGCTCAGCTCCTAGCGCTCAGTATCCGGCGGCATCTTTAGCGAAGAGATCGCAACGGTGTGATCAGTGTTTCTAACGGAACCACGAGCACTTTATCGAAATGCTCAAACTCGGAACAAATAGCAACGCGTTGTAGCCCCTTCCCCTCCTCGATGATGGGCAGAATAAGATAACTGTGGATAATCTTATTTGCCAGAACGGACAAATGATAGGAGACCTGATCCTGAGAGATTTCAGCGAGGGTTTTGTGAAGCTTTTGATAGTCACCGAGATAAACAGTACGCCCCGCACTTTGCACCGCACTCATTGGAATCACCGTTCCGGCAATGGCGTCATCGATACGGTGATCTTCCATCAGCTTATGAAGCAGGAAATAGCCCTGCATCAGCAATCGCTCCAAGCGTGCCTTGGATTGATGCCCTAGCACAGACCGACCGATATAACCATCTAGTTGCTTCGCCTGGCGCCGTAGCTCTTGTTTCCAATAGGAGGGATCGATCATGATGGCATTTCATTAGACTGACGAGAAGACGTCTTGTGGGAGCTCGTCGAAGCCACAATAGAGACAATGCTGATGTCTTGAGTTGATCCTGCGACCACAGTTTGGGCAGTGAATGACCGGTTCATGAAGTTCCTGATCGAGTTCACCGTCACGCAGATCAATCTCAGCGACTTTAGCAACCAACTGATTATTTGGGAGATTGTGCTGATTGGCGATGATTTCCCAAAGCGCGCGATTGATGAGCGTGAGTTTCTCAATGCGATGAAGAAGATAATCGTAGTCATCCTGGTGTTTACCCGACGATCGGCCAGCCCGCTGCGTCCAGAAAGCATCATTCGTGGTCATCCCTACCCATTGGGCGTCATCCGCCTTTTCGGCTCGGCACGTGTTGCGAGGCATTGTGCAGATCTTGAAAAACCAAGAGACGGGCAGCAATTGCCAAGAAGCGGAAAGCGCCCTTTCGAGACACTTTTCAGAATAGGGGCATGAGAAATGTCGTTGATCTATCAAAGAGGGGTAAACCCACTAGTATCGCGCTCGGAAACATCGAGCTCATGGGAGAATTGGTCACCCCAAAGAACTATCGTAGCGCCCTCGTCTTGGCGCGAACCCCCTGGGACGGCTGGCGAAGACGAGACTATCAAACCATTGCCGCCGCGGTTCGCCAAGAAAACGTGGCCACACTGCTAGTCGACCTCACTACAAAAGAAGAGTCTGAAACGCCCAATGCACGCCAGATCTTTGAATCACGCATGAGCATGTTAGCCAAGCGATTGCGTGGTGTCTGCGGTTGGTTAGGTAATCAGTTAAATATTGCCGAGGCGGACATGAGCCTCTTTGGCGCACGAACCGGTGCAGGAGTTGCGTTAGTTGGAGGAGCGGGATTGAAGGCACCGCTCTCGGTGATTTCATGCAGCGGCCGAACGGACCTAGCACAACCTTACTTAGAACACATCCTCTGCCCCACTCTCCTGATCGTGAAAGACGATGACCGCGCTCTCCTCGAGTGGAACGTGGCGGCTAGAGGGTGGATGGGATCGAATGTTGAGTTCGAGATGATTGATGGAGGAAGCTTTGTTGCCCACCCGAAGGGAATCGATGCGGTCGCAAGGCTTACACGCCAGTGGATTCGCGAACATCACCACTTCGGCACTCGCTTAACGCCCCGAAATCCTGTCCTTACCGCTACCGGAATCGCTTAGGACATTGCCGCCAAGGCTCGTGCCGTCAAAAGACACTGACATCGTTCTTTGCTCCATGCCTTGGCTCGGCCTTGTTGGGCTTGGAGTGGCCATCTGGCTCTACCGGCGACTTCTAAAGTTCCCGCCAGGTGACCATCGCTTGCTGAATCTCGCCTTGCAGATCCATCGAGGAGCCATGGTGTTTCTTGGTCGAGAGTACCGGCGCATTGCCTTGGTCGTTGTCATTCTATCCTTCACCATCGCCCTAGCTCCGGGATTCGGGATCAAGGCTTCGATGGCTCTGTTAGGTGGAGCGAGTAGCTCAATGTTCGCAGGATGGTTGGGCATGAAAGCAGCCACACGCGGAGGATCGCGCACCACTCAAGCAGCCATCGATGCCGGAGAAACCAAAGCGCTGCGGGTCGCCTTCCTGGGCGGCTCGGTGATGGGGCTTGCCGTGGCCGCTCTCGGGTTTGGTGGCCTAGCATTTATTCTTTGGCTGCTGATCTCCCAAGAAGATTCATCCTACCCGGTAGTAATGAACGCCTTCGCGCTGGGGGCCTCATGTGTCGCACTATTTGCCCGGGTAGGCGGAGGTATCTTCACCAAGGGAGCGGACGTAGGCGCCGATCTTGCTGGGAAGGTCGAGGCCGGCATACCGGAAGACGATGCACGAAACCCTGGTGTGATCGCGGACAATGTGGGTGACTGTGTTGGCGATACGGCCGGCATGGGAGCGGATTTGTTAGAGTCTTACGTCGGTTCGTTGGTGGCAGCAACTGCCATTGCGGTGGGACTTGCAGATCGTCAGCTCGTTCTCTTTCCTTTCACCGTTGCCGGGATTGGCATCATCACCTCGGTTTTGGGACTCCTGATGGTTCACTTCCTGGTCATCTCTCGACCGCATGCCGCGATTCGAATCGCTCTATGGATCACTGGGGGTCTTTTTCTTCTCGGCACAGCCGCTGTGGAATGGATTCTGTTAGGACAATGGCACTTGGTCTGGGCGGTCGCGGCAGGTGTCGTCAGTGGCACTTTAATTGGTGTTACCAGTGACTATTTCACAACGGGAAAACCGGTCAAAGAAATCGCCCGTGCAGCGGAGCAAGGTGCTGGGCCTAATGTCATCATTGGCCTGGCTGTCGGCATGCGGAGTGTCATAGCACCAATCCTCTTACTTTGCGGCGCCATCGCCGTGGCTCATGCCGTGGGCAGCCTTTATGGGATTTCCCTCGCTTCAGTAGGCATGTTAGGAACCTTAGCGCTTGTGATGGCGGCAGACGCCTACGGCCCCATTGCTGACAACGCGGGAGGCATCGCTGAAATGAGCGGTGCCGATGATTCCATCCGCGAGATCACCGACGCCCTCGATTCCATGGGGAATACGACCGCGGCAATTGGCAAAGGATTTGCCATCGGGTCGGCAGCCTTGACGTCTCTGGCCTTATTCTCCGCCTATCAAGCCACTATTTCCCGAACAACGCCTGTCGATCTCAGCCTAACCAATGTCCACGTGGTCATCGGTCTCTTCATCGGCGTAGCGGCTCCTTTCGCTTTCGCCGCGATGTCCATGCAAGCCGTCGGCCGCGTGGCCCAACGCCTGGTCAAAGAGATTCGCCGCCAGTTTCATGAAATCAACGGTTTGTTAGAAGGAACGGCCGATCCTGTAACGGAGCGCTGCATTGCCATCGCCACGGACGGTGCCCTAAGAGAGATGATTCTACCTGGAATCGCCGCGCTACTCCTTCCCGTCGCTGTGGGTTTCATGCTAGGCCCCGCTGCTCTAGGTGGTCTGCTCGCCGGGTCGGTGGCGTGCGGGGTCATTATGGGCATATTCATGGCCAACGGCGGTGGTGCCTGGGACAATGCCAAGAAGTGGATCGAAGCAGGTCATCTCGGAGGCAAGGGTTCTGATGCGCATGCTGCTGCGGTGATAGGCGATACCATTGGCGACCCTTTTAAAGACACCGCAGGTCCTTCCATGAACATCCTCATCAAGCTGATGGCCGTCGTATCCCTCTTTCTCGCACCTGTTCTATTGGCGTGACAATCCCTGCGCGACTAGCAACAACGCCTGCGAAGCTCCGAGATTGAAACTGGAAGAATAATGAGACAATGAAGACTAAAGATCTCCAACACTTTCGCGATCTCCTCTTGACCGAACGGGACAGGCTCTTGCAAGACACTCGCCGTCACGGCCAGATTCCCAACGAACGCGTTGACGCCGAGGACAATGATCTCACAGATCAAGCCAACGTTGCCGTCGAACGCAATCTGACTAGCACGATAGCCAAGAGCGAAAGCCTGCTCTTGGAGAAGATCGATGTCGCCTTGGAGAGGATAGCTAAAGGCAACTATGGCGTTTGCGCGAATTGTGCCGGTGCCATCCCAATGGAACGCCTACGGGCGAAGCCAAGCGTGTCTTTATGTGTTGCGTGTCAAACTTTGAAAGAGAAGTGATCTTCGTTTAGAAAACCTGAAACCTTTGGCGCCGCCTCAACGCAAGGCGGCCGCGATTTCTCCGTTTGGGGATTAGGCTAACAAGAGCGCCGTGTGCCCATGATCGATGAGCTGCTTGGCAAGGCTCCCAACGAAGAAGTCCTTGATGCGATGCTTGGCATGCATGCCTGCGACGATGAGATCCGTTTTCTCAATGTAGTCCTCATCAATGATCTTCCCAATTTCACGATCCGTACCCGCCGTGTGCACGTCATCAATGGCGTGACTCCGCAGGTAAGCAGCGGCTTCGCGCAGTGCTAAATTGCGATAATCCTCGTCCGGGTTGGACATGAGAATCGTCACGTAAACTTTCTCTGGCCACACGATCTGAGCAAAGGTGTGCAACGCACGGACGGCATTCAGACTGCCGTCGAATGCGATGAGCACACTGCTCAGCGGTTGCCGCTTGACCTTTGGTATGGCGAGAACCGGTGTTGGCGTATGATCTAAGACTTTTGATAGCGAATCACCCGGGCCCTCTTGCGTCTCAAAGTGAAAATAAGTGCGGAGCCCCATGACGACCAAATCATAGTAGTTCGAAGCCTGCACGATCTGATCTGCCGGCACACCTTGAAATTCTGCTTCATTGTGAGGGACATGAGCGGCCTCACAACGAAAAGCGAATTTCTCCAATTCATCGTGAATGCGCTGTTCCGCGTCCTGGGTGTGCTTGGCGATATTCTCTTTCGTGTAATCCAGCAACTGAATAGGCTGAACCGGTACGACACGCCCACGTATCTCAGGTGTATCGAGCACAACCATTCCCGTGACCGTGGCATGATTGGCCCTAGCAAGAAGCCCAGCACGATAGGTAGCCGCTTCGGCGTATTCGGACACGTCTAGTGGAACGAGGATGCGTTTCAGCATGGATTTGGTCGAGGTCATGCTTTAGCCTAGACGCCTGGGCTACCCCGGCTACGCAAGGCTTGGCCCCGACTACGCTTCATTTAACAGGCTCAATCCCCGGCTCTGTTAGCTTTGCCAGGAACTACCACAATACCCTCCAAGAATGACGGCAGCAACGCTGGCTAACTTGCGAGGATTTCCATGCCTCGCTTCGATGATGCTTGCATCCGATTGCGGTACTCAGTTGGCGATTCACCCGCAAATTTGAGGAAACTACGGTTAAACTGTGAGAGAGATTGGTAACCCACCGCGAAAGCAATCTCGGTGACGCGAGCGCTTGGCCGCAGCAACGCATGCTTGGCGCACTCCACACGCTGACGATTCACATATTCAGTGAAGGTCATGGCGGTCGATTGTTTAAAGAGCTTGCAGAAATAGAACGAACTGACTCCCACGGCTTTGGCGATACCATCCAACGAAAGACGTTCGCTCAAGTTCTCTCGAATAAACTGCTTCGCCTTCGAGATAACGGGCGGCTCATCCTTGTTCCTGGCAAGCACGAGTTGGTTGATGAGATTGGACAGTTGAAGACTAAAGATAGCCAACAGGGTGATCGTCTGTTTGAAATGATCTTCGGACATTACTTTGGTTTCCTTGTAAGCAGTGCGTAGCCGGTTAATCTCGTCATTATCATAGCCCTCTTTGACCAGATCACCTACAAGGGCATCAAAATCCGCAGCTTCAGGCTTGCGATGCAAGACCTGCCCCGTACGCAAGAGGGCGACCGTCTTCTCGCCAAAACGCACCGGCACAGCGGCCTCTTTCAAACCAGCAAAGCATTCACACGTTTCCACATGATCCCGTGCTGCCCGCATGAGACTGACGTGAGAGTGCGCACACTCCCTGCACGTCCTTCCTTTGTTGAGCAGCTGACAGAAACGATTCTGAGGCCCTTCGTTCAAAACTAACTCGCCGGATCCTTGTGCCGGCTGCATGACCAGCGGAAGGCCCGTCACAGCTTGAAAGGCCTTTCCGTAACTCCGATAGAGGCTAGAGGCTTTGATTTTCTCGACAAGCTGAGCATTCGTTTCGGAATGGGTAGGTTTCATGATGAGAGCAATCTGTTGGACCATCATCATTCTAGGAGTTTGCAGGACTCGGTAAATTGGTAGCCCGCAGCGTCATGACTTACGAAGAACCGGTAAACGCGTACGCAATGCTCGTACTTCTTCGTTATTTCCAATGGCACCATTTGCATAGCTTTGTTCTGAATCTGCGCAGCATCGTCCCGGCTACGCGGTAAGCTGTGCCGACTGCCCGATGAATGTGATGAATTCGCCTGCCGTTGACCGCTTTGCTAGATGGGTTGCTCAAGCAAAGGCCTATCGTCGAGGC
The DNA here is from genome assembly GCA_965224685.1 of Verrucomicrobiales bacterium. Classification (GTDB taxonomy): domain Bacteria; phylum Verrucomicrobiota; class Verrucomicrobiia; order Verrucomicrobiales; family DEV007; genus CBDDAB01. The sequence goes on from CBDDAB010000017.1 coordinate 570,530, forward strand.
AAACCGCTCGACTCACCAGCCTTCTCTATAACACTGTCTCCAGAATTTGGGAATGAGACTGCTCAACTAGGCGAAGATTTGATCGCCTATCTCAATGAATTCGACGAAAATGGCGCGGGCCACTGGGAGGTTTTTGACCACGAAGCTCTTCAGGTAATCAATAAAAACAACGGTTACGAGTCGCTGCCTACCTGGGGAAAGCACGCACCCGGCCTACTGCCAAGAGTCACACCACACGGTGGATACAAGCCACTCCTCAATGGGATTGCAAGGCTGGGAAACGTGGTATTGGTAGAAGACCACGCTTACTTGACCACACAAGAAATTCAACGTGTCTTCCACGTGCGTCTGACACACCTCGATACCGAGGTCCTCGAAGCAGATACTCGTCCATTTCACCTCGTGCTCAATCGCACGCGATTCGGCCCTGACTCTTTAGTTAATATCATTGGTGATAGTGCCCTGGAATGGGCGAGCCGTGGTCATGATCCAGCGGATCGAATCCTGAAATTTGAATCACTATGATTCCATCCCTCAGTTCATCGACTCACAGCAAACGCGCCTTAGACGCTGATGTTTTTACATCAGTATTCGCCAAGTCCGTCACCACAAGATCAGAAATCCGCAACCCAAGCCATGCGCAGCAACATCTTGCTGACTTTCTACACTCCTTGAATGAAGAACATTGTTGTTGGAGTCGATCTCTACAAATCAGATGAAGCGGTATTGAAGGCCGCAGCCAATCTTGCCCAAGTTACCAAGGCAACTCTTCAATTAATACATCTCTTCCCGCCCGAGGTCACAGCATTGGACTACGTTGTCTACACGCCTGAAGATCCAGCTAAGCGAGAGGCGGCGATCGCAGAGGATGAGAAGCAGTTGAAGGCGCTCGTAGAGGACCTTGATACAAAGGGCGTTCGCGCGGAAGCCGTTGTCAAGATCGGCCACGCGTCCAATGGAATCTTGGAGTATGCAGAGGAGATCCAAGCCGATGCGATCGTCATCGGGACTCACAGCCGCAACTTCATTTCCAGGGCATTGATCGGAAGCACCGCTGACAAAGTCGTTAGGCGGTCGCCAGTGCCGTTGTTGGTAGTACCGACCGTGTGATCACACGAACCGTTGCCGTTTCAGACATGGCGAAGTTCACTCCCTAGCCTCAACCAACACTCCATCGTGAACACGCTCACTAGGGTGAATGATGACCGTCTCCCCCCGCTGGAGGCCTCCCAAGATCTCCGTCTCGAAGCCATCCGATTGCCCGCGTTCAACGGATCGCAATTTCGCTTGGGCGCCTTCTCCGAATGTAAAGACCGCCCAGCCTTCCCCGTATCTAAAGAGGGCGCCGGTGGGAACCTTCACCACCTTCTCTGCCTCCCAGATGACAATTCGAGGCTCGACGCGAAATCCGTCACCGAGACTAGCGCGTTCCTCTAGCGGATCGGTGAAATCGATCACCACCCAGACGCGTTGTTCCTCCACGCCGAGGGCGGAGATCTTGGTGAAGGCTGAGGGTTCCACAAGCTTCACGACCCCATTGAGTGGCTCTTCACCTCCCCAGTGCTCTAACATCACTCTCGCTCCGCTCTTGATCTTCACCGCATCGGTGGAAAGGACATCCACAATGACTTCGAGATCAGTCGGGTCACCAAGCTCGATGATGGGCATCCCGGGCGTGACCACAATCGAGCTTTCTTGAATCAGCCGGAGAACATGGCCACAAACCGGCGCCTTAATCTGGAACATCTCATCCACGGTTTCGCTAGGCTCCGCGGTGTGTAGCAGCGCTGCCCGGGCTTGCTCCAATTCATACTTTGCCATCTGCATGCCCATCCGGGCGGACTTCAATTCGGCTGCGGCACTCTGGGCGAGATATTCGAAATTCTGGTACTCAGATTGGCTAATAAGCTCTTCTTCATAGAGGGCTTTGTTCCTTTTCCATTCAGTCGTCGCATGCGCGTTCGTGGACCGCGCGCGTTCCAACTCGGCCATCGCACGGTCTTGCGCGGCTTCTGCCATTTTGACGAGCGCCTCCGACTGCTTTCGCGTCCGGGCATCGAGGAGCTGTGGGTTGGTAGGCTCCACCTCCGCAATCAAGGTGGCGCCTGCCTCTACCAAATCTCCGGCTTCCAAGGTGATGCGGGAGAGACGGCCACCAATAGGCGAGGAGACAATGTAACGCTCTTTGATACGCGTACGGCCATCTTCGCTCACGGTCACGACTAACGGTCCTTCCTTTACACGTGCAGTGTCCACACTGACGGGTTTCGGTTGGAATGAAAACCATACCATCACGATGATAGCGGCGGCGCCTAGCACCCACACACTCCACTTGCGAACTTGCTTCATTCTTTGCATTTTAACGCTTCGATCATATCGAGTTGATTCACCCGGCGAAGGATCACCAGGCAGGACAAAACGGTGGCGATGAGAACCACCATGGTCGCAAAGGCATAGGTTGATCGATCGATCGCGACCGGGAGACGGAAAAATTCGGTGTGCGCTGAAGCGACTATCATGAGCGCAAATCCTTTGCCGATCAGCCAGCCTAACGGAATGGCAACCAATGTGAGAAGCGTCATTTCTCCGACGAGTATGGCGGAGAGTTCGGATCGGCGGAAACCAATCACACGCAAGGTGGCAAGCTCGCGACTACGCTCGGAAATGGCGATCCTGGCATTATTGTAAACGACCCCGAAGGCGATGACGCAGGCGAAGAAGACGTTGAAGAGACGCATGCGCAACATGTTCTCTCCGAACGTCTCCTGAAAGTTTTCGATCGCGGCTTTCTGCACCGAAACCGCCGCAACCTGCGGAACGTTTCTCAGTTTCCCGTATAGGGTGTCTGCTAGATTCTCGTCTACTTGGAGATGCACGCCCGATACCGTAGCGCCTTCTTTCATAAACCGGTTCACCGCCTCTTTATTCGTATAGGCGCCGAGACCAATGTAGTCTTCGATGAGAGCGGCGACGTGCGTGGTAAAGCGGGGACGTTGGCCGGCGAGTACTTCGACTTGAACAGGATCTCCAGCACGAAGATCAAGGATCTCAGCCAGCTTGGTCGAGAGAATGACTCCATCAGATTCCGGCGGATTCATGATGGTTCCATTGGGCTGTACCATGCGGGTGAGCTGAGGCTGAGATGGCATGCCGGTTAGGCCTAACAAATACGAGCGATGGCCGGAACGCAATCGGCAGGGCACTTCTCGAAAGCCCTCTTGGTAGAGCACACCTGGCAGATGAGCCACCTCACGCAAGGCCCTTTCGTGACGCGGCTCAGCGAAATTCACGGTCACATCCTGACGTTGCGTGAAGTTCATTTGAAAATCCATCAGGTAGTCGATGGTGTCCTTGCCGAAGTTCCCCATCACCAGCACGCCAACCGCCATGGCGATTCCAAAGACGGAGAGAAGGGACTTGACGGGTCGCCTCTCAATCTGACGCAACATCATGCGTGTCGAGGGACCTAACCAACGCCCTAACCCAAACCGCTCGACCACTGTCTTGCGAAAAGTCGCCGGCGGCTCAGGTCGCATGGCCTCAGCTGGAGGAAGTGCCGCTGCCCTCCACACCGCATGCATGACTGCAACGCCGCCGGCCGCTCCGCTAACCAAGAGCGCGGTGATGACGATTGATGGACTCAGTTTGTAAACGATGACTGGGAATCGATAGAACTCAGCATACATCGTGGTCAGAGCTTTGCCCAACCAGTTACCTGCCCAGAGTCCTAGCAACAATCCAACCGCGACAATGATGGTCGCAAACTGCAAGTAATGGCGCGCTACTTCAAACCTACTGTAGCCAAACGCCTTTAGTGCCGCGATCTGTTCTCGCTGCGTGTTGACCAAACGGGTTAGCACCACATTGAGGAGGAACGCCGCCACTCCGAGAAAGATCATCGGTGAAACCAAGGCCATGCCTCGCAGTTGTTTGATCTCCTCATCGACAAAACGACTGGAAACCTGCTGATCTCGGCCGTAAGCACCGAAACTTCCATAGGGTTCCGTTAGGAGGTCAAGGCGTCGAATCACTTCGTCTTCATTGGCGCCCGGCCTGAGCTTCACCGCAATGTCGTTGAACGCTCCCTCCATATCAAACGAGGCGGCAAGCTCATCGTAGCCCATCCAAAGAATGCCGAATCGTTCTTTGTCAGGAAAGAGGGCGCCCGGTTGCACTTGGATGATGTATTCCGGCGAAATGGCGATGCCCACGATTCGCAGGTCCTGTCGCTTGCCATTGAGAATCGCAGTCACCGTATCGCCTAACTCCAAATCGTGACCTTCTGTGAACGATTCACTGACGATGGCTTCACCGCGATCCCGCTCAATCCAGCGCCCGGCTCGCAGATGGAGATCATTCATTCTTGGCACCCGCCGCTCTGGAATAGAGACCAATCGACCAATGACAGGCTCAGAAAAATTCCGCACACTGAGATTCACATTCGCCACAATCCCAGTCTGGACTTGAGCCACGCCTTCGATCGCCTCCATGCGTGGGATCAACGTCTTGGGGGCTCGTTTCAAACCGGTGAACACGTCTGCGAATCGATAGCGGTCGTAATAGGCGTAGCGGGACTGCTCAAGAGCTTCCCAAGTCCCTAGCGACATGACGAAAGTGGCCAAGCCACAGGCGATCACCAAGCTGATAGCCAGTGCTTGACCACGGGTGGCGGCGAAATCGCGCCAGAGCTTGCGATTAATCGCTTTCATCCAAACACGGCGTTACCAGGCCAATTGCGATGCTCGTTTCTTTGATTCATTGCGCTGGGTCGAGGCAATCTGCCCACCGGAAAGTCGAATAACACGATCGGCCATCTCGGCGATGACGGCATTGTGAGTGATGACGGCGGTGGTCGTGCCAAGCTCGCGATTCGTTCTCGCAATCACCTCTAACACCGTGACGCCTGTTTTGACGTCAAGCGCTCCAGTGGGTTCGTCACAAAGCAACACATCCGGTTGTTTCGCCACCGCGCGTGCAATCGCCACACGCTGCTGCTCACCGCCTGAGAGTTGCGCGGGAAAATGATCGACCCGTTCCTGCAGGCCGACCAAAGCGAGCGCGTCCCCGGGAGGCATGGGATTCGCGGCAATGTCAGTCACGAGTGCCACGTTCTCAGCTGCGGTGAGACTGGGAATGAGATTATAGAATTGAAAGATGAATCCCACGTGCTCGCGACGGTAATTCGTTAATTGAGCGTCCGAATAGTGGCTCAGCTGTTCATCGCGATAGAACACATCACCATCAGTAGGAAGATCAAGACCACCAAGGATATTCAATAGGGTGGACTTCCCACTTCCCGAAGCCCCTAACAAAACCACTAGCTCACCTTCATAGAGCGACACATTCACTCCACGCAAGGCGTGCACGGTCACTTCTCCCATATGGTAAGTCTTGGTGAGTCCCTCTCCATGAAGGACGCTTATAGGCTTTATCATCTGGGAAATACTCGCGCAAAGGTGCGCCATCCCGCTATGCACGCCTTGCGATTAATAAAGCACCGCTTGAATCGCCATACCGTCGATAAGTCTCCCCACTTGCAGCATTCCCCGAAAATACTGTTCCGCTAGGATTTCTTGTGAAAATCCAGCACTTCCTGCAATCCAGCTGTAATATTCACCTCGCGCTTCGATGAGATCAGCTCCATCGCATCCAAAAGCGAGAGGCCACAATCTCGCATGAAATGAGAAGCCACCACCATCGCCGACCGACTCCTACCGGCATGGCAATGAACCAGCACAGGCGGATAGAGGTTTCTGAGCCTCTGAAGACTATCGACAGAGCGCGGAGATATGTCGCCTTTGAGTTCCCAGGGCCATCAATAAGGTCTACAGAGGCGATCTCAAGAACATCGTAATCTGAATAATCGGAATCACGAAGAGGTCCATCGAGAGAAACAATGGATCGAATGCCCGCGTTGACTATCGCTTGCACATCCTGAGCGTCGAGGTAGTTCCCAATCAGCAAGTCATCCGTTATCCAATCCAAAGAAAAGCGTTTTCGTTTGAGGCCGGAAGACATCGGCTGCGCTGCTTCATTCTGCCTGTTTGTAAGCCTTCGACCGTCGACTTCGCGCCCCAATTCTAATCTTCTCCTGACAAAAATTCGCTGCGGCCCGGCGCAAACATTTCTCACGCCGCTCAGAACCAGTGGGCAGGTGTTCCCTAGTCGCGAGAATATCCTTCACATCTTTGTATGCTTTTCGCCATGCCTCGGTGTCCTTGAATTCGAGGATGCCCGTTTCATCGGGATCGGGCTTGGGCTCGTCATCGTATCTATCCGAGCCCCCAAAGTAATCTTCGCAAGCCAACAAATCTCTTAGACGAGTGAGCAAGGATCCCGTGTGCAAATGTCTTAACTCGGGCGCAGGAATGACTGGAACCTTCTTCGGCATGCTTGATCGATAAAAGGAGCCTAACGTACGTCCCGTAAACGTCAAATAAACTCCTAAGCTGAGGATATGACTGAAAGTAGTGGGCACTTTTCGTAGCGGAACTCGTGAGAGATCCGCGCGCTGGACCTTGCGGCCGCGAAGGAATTGTCACCAGTTTCTCTACCTCATTGACCACCAATTCTAGTCCCACCTCTATGCTGACTGGCATCGCCACCGGAAATTGTTCTGGCTGCCGCCCCGCACGCCTCGAAGCATCTGGCCAGGGAAAAGCAATCAGGGATGCTGTTTCGCTCCGCCTTCTTCAGCGTGTTGGTAGGTTACAGGTTTCGGAGCAGCTTCATATCGGGCGATGAGATCCTTAGCTTGATCTATTGATAGGTCCTTGAGTTTCGGGGAATCGAGACTCGACATCCGCAGTACTCGAACGAACGAGCAAGAGCCCGAAGGCCTCCTTGCGTGCCGGGGCATCGATTTCGTCCGGCTCCGGTCCCAGGTGCCCGCACTCCAAATCAAAGGCCAATGCCGTCTCTGGGTTAATGGATAATGACGACTTCTTAAGCTCTTCTTGATTCTGTAGATCATACACTTACATGCGATGGCGCCTTGGCGCCATTAACAGATGGCCTTGCCCCGATACACCCATTCCTTTTAATTCTTCAAGGGTCGTCAGCCCATTGGATGCCTTAGTCAGTCCATCTTGAAGAAGAATCGGGTGATTCTGAATGAGAAAACGCTGCCAAAGTTCCTGCTCGCTCGCATGACTAGCGATGAGCCGCTCGCAGGTGTTGTCTAACGGCCACACTTCAAAGACACCAAGTCTCCCATGGAAGCCGGTCTTATTGCAGCCATCGCAGCCTGTAGCATGCCAGGTCCTCCTTGGACACTCAATACTGAGTCGATCCAGCCAACGTTTCTCATCAGTGGAATGCGGTTCGTAGACGCGGCATTTCGTGCAGAGTTTCCTTACCAATCGCTGGGCAATGACTAACTTTAGTGCGGCAGCAATTTCGTGGTCTTGAACAGCATAGTTGCGGAGCATGGTCACGGCGCCCACCGCATCGCGACAGTGCAAGGTCGTCATCAAAATATGCCCGGCACCGGCAGCATCGACCGCGGTAGACGCGGATTCGGCATCGCGCACCTCCCCGACTAACAGATAATCAGGATCGAGTCTTAGCATCGACTTGAGACCTTGGGCAAAGGTCATGCCATGATCCTCGTGCACTTCCAGCTGCGTGATCCCTTCAATCTGATACTCCACCGGATCCTCAATGGTCACGACACTGCGTTGCCGCATCTTCAATTCATGAAGCAACGCATAGAGCGTTGTTGTCTTGCCAGAGCCTGTCGGGCCTGCCACCACCAACATGCCCATGGAATCGTCCGTCCATGTCCGAATCAAATCCAAGGTGGCCTCTGACAAACCCAACTCCGAGATACTGCGGTCCAGCTGCTGCCGATTCAGAAGCCGGAGCGAGGCCTTTTCGCCGAACGCGGCCGGTGCTGCCGTAAATCGGATCTCCCAGGGCCGCTCGCCAATCGCCACATGCAGGCGGCCGTCCTGCGGTTCGTGCGGTTTAGGATTTTTCAGACCGGATGTCGTGCGGAAGTACCTCAGTACGCGTTTGCCCAATTCGTGGTCTAACGTCGTGACATCATGCAAAGCGCCATCGACTCGAAAACGAATGCGATAACTACTTTCCTGGGCATCGAGATGGATGTCAGAAGTACGCGCGGCGACCGCATCTCGAAGTATGAGCTGAACCAATGTGGCTACCTGCGTCTGCAGAGGCTCGGCCGCATCATTTTTCAGAAACGCTACCGTGGAAGGTGCTAACTGCGGTTCTAGCGGGCGCTGAAGCTTCATCGGTCGTTCCTTTTTGAAGAGTTCCGCTAGTTAACTTACCGCCATCACCGAGACGCACGCCTGAATGGCATTCTCAATCATCTCATTGCGGATGGACGGCAATCAAGCGTGCGTCCGACCGCTCACAAATCCGCACCGATTCGACCATGGCCGCTGAACTTGAGGAGCTAGTCCCGCATTGTCTTTCGATCCTTCATGGAAATCTATTTCATAGTCGGCACCACCAACACGGGAACGCTTGATTTGCGGACAACATAATCCGCAGCACTTCCTAACAAAGCACGTTCGACCATGTTCTTACTGTGAGTGCCGATGGCAATCTGGTCGTAGCCCCCGTCCTTGGCGTATTTAACAATGCCAGGCCCTGCGTGGGACTCAATCAGAGCGGAGTCTGCCGCAATGCCTTCTTTGGTTAGGGCCTCGGCCATGGCGTCCAACTTCGCTCGGAATTCCTTGTCAGCTTCCTTCCGGTTCTCGATGTCTTGCGGAACATAAGCGAGGTAACACCCTACCCACTGTGACATGGGCGGGACGCTGTGGAAGAGCGTGACAGGTGCCCCAGACTCCGCGGCCAACGGCTTGATGATTTCTAACACAGTGTTGTCAGCTTCAGTGAAATCAATCCCAACAAGTATCTTCTTCATGCATCCAACGTCTCCAACCTAAACGCTTCGTGCTACGCGCGGTTTGTGGTGTCGTAGGCATGGGTTGCCGACGATCACCCTGAACTATGGACGCGAAAAGAACACCCCCTAACGCCCTGGCAATCGAAGCGTCCCGTCCGAACTCTCCGGCCAATCCGCACCTTCGCGAATCCATCGTTGGATCAGTTCGATCTCCCGGTCTTCAAGCCGATGGGCGATGGGCGGCATCAAAACGGGATGGATCTCGCGCGCTAACAGAGCGGCAACGATTGGGCTGTTATCGGGATTACCGGGGATGATGACTGGTGCGTTGCGACCAGTAATAAAGGCCTCGCGGCGATTCTCCAGATTGAGACCACCACTATTCGCCGCATTGGCCCGATGATGGCAAACCACACATCGTTCCTCTAAAATGGGAGCAATATCCTGGACAAAGCTAACCTTCGCCGGCCTGGATAGCGGTGCAATGGTTTGATTGCAGGCAACGAATAACCCACTGATAATGACCACCACTAACAAAACCGTTTTCTTCATCCCTCCAGCATGAGCCTCATCCAGCGTCTTGACCAGCGGCGATTGTTCGCTGGTCCAGCTGATGCGGAGTCAACGACAAGATTTGCAACGAACCGGTGCCGATCAAATGATCAGCGTGCGAAACGAACATGTAGAAGAAGTCGTGGGTGCTTCTCTTCGTTCGATACCTCCAAGCCCGGAACTTTCTCAAGTTCTGCTACCATTTTCGCCATCACTTTCGTCTCCGCCGGCAAAGGAAGCCCTTTCTGGTCATTCAATCGATAAGGCTCAACATGTGACCACTAGTGAGCAAGCGGTGCGAAGCGGACTCGCCATTAAAGTGATTCGCTATGTCATCAACCATGAATAATTGATGACATACAAAAGCATCCTCGTAGGAATCGATTTCTCCAAGGCGAGCGCTAGAGCGCTTCGCGAAACGGTTCGCCTAGCCGCTTATGACGCGACGCCCGTACGGGCACTTCACGTCGTAGACCAGCGAGTCCTAGAGAACCTTGAAGATCAGGTGGTCATAGATAAAGAACGGACCCTTTCGGAGGCAAAGCGTCGCCTGATCGACTTCGTCAAACTCCATGCGCCTCAATATGACGGCTTGGATCTTGAGGTGGTGCTAGGGCATCCATTCAAAGATTTCATTAAGGTCATGAACGCCAACGACGTGGATCTAGCAGTGCTGGGAAGTCGCGGAACGACTGACGATCCGCATCGGCTGGGCGCTTTGGCGTCAAAGTGTTTGCGAAAGGCACCGGCACCATTACTCATCGTCGACGAGGGGAAAGACGAGCCAATTGCGAAGGTCGTCTGTGCCGTTGATTATTCTGAAACGAGCAAGAGCGCGATTGAACACGCCATTCAGATTGCCAATCTAGAACAGGCCGACATCGAATTTGTCCACGTCTATGTGCCACCATCAAGCTTTCAAAGTCCGGAGAGTGGCGTGATGCTCATGGGTTTTGAAGGGATCTCCGATTATCCGAACGTCGCCCGCAAGAGCCTTGAAAAATTCGTTGAGCCGTTTCGATCTCGCATCAAGTCTGACAAGGTGACCTGCACAGTGATTGATCACATGAGCGTGGGTCGAGGAATCATCGGTCACCTCAAGAAGAAAGGAGGCGATCTATTGGTACTCGGCACGCATGGCAGAACGGGCTGGCGCAGTCTTCTGCTAGGGACCACAGCGGAACATATCTTTCACAAGATTCCCTGTTCCACACTCGCTGTAAAACCAGAGAACTTCACCTATCAGACAAATTAGCCCAATGACTATCATTACGGCAGATCTCGGATCTCTCCGCGCTTTTCGAGTGGTATCGAACGAAAACAAGGTGGAGAATCCTAACGCAATCCTTCAAGAAATCGACGTCTCCGCACTCCCCTCCCCACCTCAACGCCTTAGTGATACGGTATCCGATAAAGCCGGGCGGTTTCGAAGCGACGGCTCACCCGGGCTGGCACGTGGTGAAGCTCATGGATTGGAGCAGGAGCAAGAACGCAAGTGTATTGCAGATCTCGCTGCTGCCATAGAAGACTTACTCTCCAACGAAAATTCGGAAGTCTGGTCACTCTCGGCGCCCAAGACTATCAATGGACGATTAGTTGATATGATTAGCCAGCGATCACGGCAGCGGCTCAGAGAGAATCTCCTAATCAATCTCTGTAAGCAGCCGATCCTGGAGATTCAAAATAGATTTAAGTTACCACAGGTCACGTAACTCAATCGATCACTCCGTTCCGCTGGGCGACAGCCATGGGAATAAAGAGCAAAGCGATTAGTCCTAGCACAAACAGACGCCCCTGATCCATTCGATAGGCGTCAATCACAACACTCCTTTCGTGCCCCATCACCAAGCTGAAGAAGAGAAACTCAAAAACGATCGTGAACACGATCCAAAGAATACCAATGCCATAAAGCTTAGGTCTTTGCGCAGGAAACCAACCCTTGTGCAAGAACCAGTAGGCTACGATACAAGCGACGCATATGCCGGTGACCAGACCGAAGATCTCCACGGCAATCATGGAGAACCGTGGCTCCAACACCTTCTGGCGAAAGGCCCCAAGGAGACATTCCACCAGGATGAAGGCAATCCAAGAAAGGAAGGCTTGGCGAAAGACCGATTTGGTCCACATCGCTCTGCTAGAGCTGGTCTTCGAGTTCGATTTCATAACTCTTGATCTTCAACTTGCCTTCACGACCTTCGGGCCAATGCGCGCCGGTCTCGATCCATGAGAGAAATGATTTGAGTTCTCGCTGGTTCAGCCCCCAACCGTCGCCTGGCATAACTTTGGGATGATTCCAGGGCTGGAAAATGGCGCTCCAGACTCTGCTCTTGCCAGGATCACCCGGCACGAGAAAAGGGCCTCTGGCATCGCCCTTGTACACACTGGCCCGGTCTTGAAAATTGAGACCGCCATTCTGAGCGTAACGGTGATGACAGTGGATACAGCGATGCTCAATCACACTGCGAACCGGGCCTTGGAATAAGCCCGCGCTTTGTGCGAGTATTGGGTCCGAAGGAAACTCCGAAGGCGTCGACTGGCAGGAAGCCGCGTAGGCGATCACGGCTGCGGCAGTGGAAGTTAGGAAGAGCTTCGTCGGGATAGTCATACGGGACACTAACCGCCTAAGTGCACGCACGCCAAGCATGCTCTATCCAGAAATCTGCAAATCTTGCGTTGACGCCTGCCGCCAACTAACATTGTAAATGCCCCAAGCCAAGAAATGCGAGACCGGTAGCAATCCGCACATGGTTCGCTAGACATTTCCAAGCACGGTATTCTATGAACTTGTGCTCGCTGATCGCTTTACTGACACTTTCCCTCTTGACTTCGTGTGCGCATCATCGCTCTAGCAAACTTCCTGAAGAGGTTACTCGTGAAATCGATTTCGTAACAGAGGTGAAGCCCATTCTTAGCCGCAGTTGTCTGCCTTGCCACCACAGTGGAACGCTGCTCGCCCACTTCAATCTTGAAACGAGAGAGAAAGCCTTTCGCCTAGGGCCAACAGGCCGTTTCATTGTCCCCGGTTCGCCCGAATCGAGTCGACTCTGGCACCTGATCGCTACTGGGCATCCAGAACGCATCGATGAAGATCTGATGCCTTCCAATGGCCCACGCCTCACAGATGTCGAGAAGAACGTCCTCTACCGCTGGATCGAGCAAGGTGCCGACTGGCCGGATGGAGAGGACGGGCGTTTACGCATCATTCAGGTGCCGAACGAGGCCTGATGCCTCGCAAGATCCGCCGGAAAGGGCGCAATCGAAGCGAAGCACACGCCGCCAATCTTCCATAGATTGAGACATCTCAAAACCTCAGCGATGAATTACAAACACTTGTTAGTTGGTGTCGATTTCTCTCCTTGCAGCGCGGACGCATTAAAAGAAGCCGTTCGATTAGCTGCCTATGACAACGCTCTCGTCACCGCGATCCATGTCATAGACGAAGAAGTGATGCAGTATTTGAAGAGCCACACCGTGGTGGACGAAACACGCACCCGCGATGAAATACGATCGCGGCTGGACCACTTCGTAGGCCTTCACGCAGGGGACTACGAAAGGGTAGAAGCCCGTCTCGCGGAGGGGCATCCGTTTGCTGAGATTATCAAATCGGTCAATGACAACCGTCCCGATTTACTCCTGCTCGGCTCACGGGGTCATGGGGACGACGAGCGGCGCCTAGGAGCCATCGCCTCAAAATGTCTACGCAAAGCACCGCTCCCCGTCCTTCTAACACAAGAGCGTCAGGGCAAGCCGTTTCAACAAGTGGTTTGCTGTATCGACTACTCACCTACTAGCAAACGCGCAATAAACGAAGCCATCCGCGTGGCTAAGTTAGAGCAAGCACGATTGGATTTCCTTTATGTCTACGCCTCGCCACGAATCTATCAAGAAGCGGGAACAGGTTACGTGATCACGGGCATCGAAGACGGTGAGGATTTTAAGCGTCTAATGCAACAGAATCATGAAAACTTCCTCTCGCATTTTGAAAAAGAATTGAAGGGAATCGAAGTGACCCAATCAGTTGTGGATCGGATCAGTATCGGCGGTGGAATCATTGATCATCTCAAACAGATGAAGGGAGATCTCCTGGTCATTGGCACGCGCGGGCGAACCGGGTGGATGAAACTCTTGTTAGGCACCACAGCAGAACACGTCGTTCATCGCGTGCCATGCTCGACTCTTGCAGTCAAACCCGAAGGCTTCCGATTTGAATTGAATTAACACTGAACTACCAAAGCCATGCTCAAGCTCGAAGCACTCGTGAAACAGCTCGTGATCGAAGAGCTCGTGAAAGAACTCATCGAAATCGGTGTCCATAGTCTATCTTACTCGGAGGTCTTCGCCGCCAATCGTCCCCTCTTCCATGAAACACAAGGAGAAAACGTTCCTCAAAATGTGGAGTTTCTGCCAGTGTTAAAATTGGAAGTGATTCTCGATAAAAACCACCTGCCGGCAGTAGAAGAAGCCCTGGCAGATAAGGTCTCCGCACCACTGGCCGGCGGGGCTGAAGTCACGGTGATGAAGCTGAAAGAAGGTCTTCGTGTCTTGGGATCAAAGAACGGCGATCCCCAGATTGAAGAAATCTGACAATCCATGCGCTCACGAAACCAAACACCGCGCGGCCAATCCAAACAGTTGAGCAATCTTTAAACTCTAACTGAAACCATTAATTCATGAGCCGAAAGAAGCAGTTGCTAAGGGGCTTGGAAAAAAATAATCGTCCCAAAGCGCAACCATTCTGTTAGGAGCGGGTTTGAGTGCCTGTAGTCCTATGAGAAGAACCTGACTCTAACTCAATTCGTTTATGGAAGAACACTGCGCGTGATCTCACGGGCAGCGCGAAACGCAAGTTCATGGCGGGCGTCGTCGATGGCCTTGGCCGCGGCGGTCAACGGTGGGCTGAAGACTGTCTTGGCTGGAATAGGCAACTCATTCGCAAAGGCAAAGAGGAACTCGATTCCGGCATTGATTTCGTCGATCAGTTTCACAAACGAGGTAGAAAGAAGGCTGAAGAACATTATCCAGAATTACTGGAGGATATTCGCGCCGTTGCTGATCCCCATGCTCAGACTGATCCCAGTTTTCGCTCTACTCGCCTCTATGTCCGCATCACTGCTAAAGAAGTCCACCGGCGACTGGAAGAGCGCCCAGGGTATGACCTATCAAGTATGCCTTGCGTGAGAACCATCAACAGCAAACTCAATCTGCTCGAACTCCACCCTAGAAAAGTTGCCAAGACCAAGCCGATGAAGAAAGTGAAAGAAACCGACGCCATCTTTGATATGGTGCATGAGATCAATGCGGCGGCCGATAGCGATCCCAAGCAGTTGCGTATCTCCATGGACACCAAAGCGGCGGTAAAAATTGGCGAGTTTAGTCGTGGTGGCTATAGCCGAGGCGAGCGGAAGGCCCTTGATCACGACTTCAAAGCGAAAACAACCCTCGTGCCCTTTGGGGTTTATCAGCCCGAAACTGGCCAAACCGACCTATGGTTCTCAGAAAGTAAAGTGACAGCGGATTTTATGGTTGATCGTCTTGAAGAGCTGTGGCCGCGACTGCGTGCAGAGAATCCTGAAGTAGAGGTGCTAGTGATCAACGCCGACAATGGCCCCGAGAGCGATGGCCGTAGAACCCAATGGTTGAAGCGCCTGGCTGAATTCTCTACGGCTCATGATATAGTGATACAGCTAGCCTATTATCCACCCTATCATAGCAAGTATAATCCTATAGAACGAGTGTGGGGAGTGCTCGAAAACCATTGGAATGGAGAGCTACTGAGCACAGCGGAGAAAGCGCTGGGAATGGCCCGAAGCATGACATACAAAGGGTTGAATCCCGTCGTCACACTGGTCACCAAGACCTACCAGACCGGAGTGCGACTGACAAAGAAAGCGATGAAAGAATTCGCGCCCCAAATCAGTCGGATGGCTGGATTGGAGAAGTGGTTTCTAACAATATTCCCTGAGCCTGAAATGGGATGATTATTTATTTCCAAGCCCCTAAAACTCATTCCGGGCGCGACAACGCATCGGGTATTGTTAGTCGCGCTTCTCATTCTTGTGCTCATCATCACTGTCAAGCTAGCGTCGTGAGCCCTTCTATATCGGAACCCCCAGCTCCATCGAACACCACATCCGTCTCAGCAGATTTCATCCGTTGGTTCGACGGACTGTCCAACAAGGATGTCCCCATTGTCGGAGGAAAGAATGCTTCGTTAGGTGAAATGGTCTGCACATTGAAAGCCGAAAGGATCGATGTACCCGACGGATTCGCTATCACGGCCCACGCCTACCGTGAATACCTTGCCCACAACCAGCTACAGGAGGCCGTTGCGGAACAGATCGACGCCCTGAATAGCGGAAATCAACCGCTGGATGTGACAGGGAGAAAGATTCGGCAGCTCATCCAAGACGGCGACATACCAAAGGCGCTTGAGCGGGAGATTGAGTCCTCTTACGCGAGCCTAGGAAAACGCTATCACATGGAGAATCCCGATGTCGCCGTCCGAAGCAGTGCCACGGCGGAGGACTTGCCGGACGCCAGTTTCGCCGGTCAACAGGAATCCTATCTCAACGTCGAGGGCACCCAGGAACTCCTTTACACCTGCAAGCGGTGCTTTGCCTCTCTGTTTACAGACCGCGCTATCAGCTATCGTGAGCAGCGGGGATTCGATCACATGTCAGTGGCTTTGTCGATCGGTGTGCAGAAGATGGTCCGCTCTGACAAAGGCAGCTCCGGCGTCATGTTCACACTTGATACGGAAACGGGTTTTCGTGATATGATCGTCATCAACGCTGCCTATGGATTGGGCGAAACGGTCGTGCAGGGCATGGTAACGCCCGACGAATATCGCGTGTTCAAACCCTTGCTAGATCAGGCAGACAAATGCCCTATCATTGAGAAAGTGCTGGGCAGCAAGATGATCAAGATGATCTACGGCGACGGCTGGATCAAGCGTACACAGACCGTCAATACCAACTTCAAGGAACGCCAGAACTTCGTGCTGAATGACGACCAAATACTGAAATTGTCACGCTGGGCCAATACCATCGCCAAGCATTATGGAAGACCGATGGACATTGAATGGGCTATCGACGGCCTAACCAAAGAACTGTTTATCGTTCAAGCCCGGCCGGAAACGGTGAAGTCTCAACAGAATGTGAGTGCCCTCACCTCCGCTAGATTGATCACCAAAGAGAAGCCAAAGGTGATTGTCGATGGGTTGGCCATTGGACACACGATTCGCAACGGGAAAGTAGCGCTATTGAAAGACATGAGGGATGCCAAACGCTTTGATGAGGGGCAGATCCTTGTCGCTTCCAGCACGGATCCTGATTGGGTGCCCTTAATGAAGAAAGCCGCCGCAATCATCACGGATCACGGAGGGCGCACCAGCCATGCGGCTATCGTTAGTCGGGAATTAGGTATTCCTGCAGTAATCGGAACGGGAAGCGCGACGCATCATCTCTACGCGGGTCAGGAGGTCACCGTTGACTGTGCCCACGGCGAGCGGGGGCGGATCTACAACGGCTTGTTAGAATACGAGGAGCATGATCTGGATATTGGTGACTTACCGAAAACGAAAACCAAGATCCTCATGAACATCGCGAGCCCGGAGGCCGCGTTTCGCTGGTGGCAAGTACCTTGCCAAGGGATAGGGCTCGCACGCATGGAGTTTATCATCAACAACTTGATCAAACTTCATCCCATGGCCGTTGCTCACCACGACGTCCTTAATGAAGGCAACTTGAAGCTAAAGATCTCCAAGATGACGGGGCACTATCCGACGCCACGAGACTACTTTGTCAGCAATTTGGCCATGGGTATCGCCCAGATCGCAGCCTCACGTTATCCCGATCCGGTTATCGTTAGACTTAGTGACTTCAAATCAAACGAATATGCCAAACTCATCGGAGGAGAAGTCTTCGAGAGGGACGAAGAAAATCCCATGTTAGGCTTTCGTGGAGCCTCACGTTACTACAGCGATGCTTACAAGCCCGGTTTCGCACTCGAATGTGCCGCCCTTCTCAAGGCACGCAATGAGATCGGGCTCGATAACCTTATTGTGATGGTTCCTTTCTGCCGGACACCCGATGAAGCAGATCGCGTCCTGGAGGTCATGAAAGAGAACGGGCTGAAACGAGGCGAGAATGGCTTGAAAATCTATGTCATGGCGGAGATCCCCAGCAACATTATTCTAGCGAAGCAATTTGCCGAACGGTTCGATGGGTTTTCTATCGGTTCTAACGATCTCACTCAATTGACGTTGGGTGTCGATCGCGACTCGGATCAACTGGCGCATCTCTTTGATGAGCGGAACGGTGCTGTGACAGCCCTAATCACCAAGCTTATCGAGGACGCTCATTCCATGAATACGCCCGTTGGGTTGTGCGGGCAAGGCCCTAGCGATCATCCTGACTTCGCTGAATTTTTGGTAAAGACAGGAATCGATTCGATCTCACTCAATCCCGACAGTGTGATTGAGGTGACGAGACGAATCGCTGAATTAGAGCATTCCTTGGCGTAAACAATCTCCCAACCCAAGTCACCTAGCGAAGACATCGTCACTCTCGACCAAGGCGCCACAATAAATGCATTGGTGGTTCCTTGGGCTCAGTTTGTGCCCGCATTCCCGGCAGTCTTTCGCCTCCTGGGCCAGCTTGCCGTCGAGTTGCCCGTCCCGGAGGTCGATCTCTTTTACCTTGCTCAACAACTCCTTGTCATCGATTCCCCGTGTCTCGGCTAACATTTCCCACAGGGCCCGCGTGATGAGGAGCAATTTATCCACCTGATGCTCAAGGTGTTTGTAATCCGCGTGCAATTGACCTGTAGAGCGTGCGGCTTCTCGCTGCTTCTCCCAGTCATCGGAGAATTCGCGGCTTTGAGATCTCTTCCAGAAAGCATCACCAATCGTATTCATGCCCCAATTTCGGGTGATGGCATGACGGTGCCTCGCTGATCTTGTCGCCGATCTCGCCGAAATTGTCACCCCTGTGAACGGGGAAACGACCACAAGGTTTGCGGAGCGTGTAGCGCCGATTTCAGTTATTCTCCCTATATGATGATTGAAAATGTGAATCTCTATAAGGAGCGTCTCTCACACAATATCGATGTTTGGTTGGACGAACGTCGATGTGCTGAGCGATCGTGTAGCGTCCGTCCATCCGTAACGATCTCTCGAGAGACCGGTTGTCGCGCTATCCCCGTCAGTGAAATTCTAACCAAACGATTGAATTCAGCTTCACGGGATCATTTGAATTGGACACTGTTTGATTGTGGATCCCTACGCACGATGAATAAGGATCCAAAGCTTGTGAAGCAACTGGATACGTTTCTTTCGGAAAGCCATGGCGAGATACCGGAGGTGCTGACACATGCCTACCAGCTAGACCACGATGTTGACCCAAGATTTCAAGCTGTGGCAGACTCCGTTCGCAAGCTATGCACTATCGGATATGCAACCTTGGTAGGCCGGGGTGCGAACTACATTGCCTTTGATATGGGTCAAGTTTTCAGAGTTCGGATAGTGGCGCCGGAGGCAACGCGTGTTGAAGAAGTGTTGAGGCATTTTAACTATGAGATCACCCATGCACGAGCCAAAGAGTGGTTGCATGAAACGGACCATGCCCGGGCAAAGTATGTGCGGACGAATCTCCTTCGTGAAATCGACGACCCTTTCGGCTATCAAATGACGATCAATCGCCAATGCATGGATGATGAAACCGTGGCCGACACCATCTTACACGGATTGGAGTGCTGGATGCGCTGCCCCCAATGCCATGTCCATTGGGAAAAGGGCTGTCATCTTGGAGAAGAGCATTCTGCTCACGCGGAGTCTCCTCTGACATAAAGGATATATTTTCTTCCTCGGCACCACCTATTGCGCTAGCAACAATGGCATGTGATCATAGTCAATGAGACTCTTTGCTAGACTTCCGACAAAAAAATCTTTGAACGGACGGCTGGCATGAACACCAAGCGCCACGAGGTCCACTTTCTCGATGTAGTCTTCATGCACCACGGTGAGGATATCCTTGTCAGTATCGACCAACGTCAAATCAGACAGTTCGTGTGACCGCAAATAGGCCGCAGCTTGTTTGAGCAGAAAGCTTCGATGCATCTCATAGTCGTTGGAGGTCACGAGATAGGCATGTTTGAACGGGCGAATCAGATTGAGATTGGCGACTGCATGCAAGGCCCGCGTCGCCTGATGACTGCCGTCATAGGCAATAAGGACCGTTTTCGGTACCGCATTGATATGTTTAGGCACGGCGAGAATTGGTGTCACCGAGCGTTCCAACATCGAAATCAAAGGAGATCCCAAATCTTGTTTACCAGGCCCGTGGAAGAAAGTCCGCAAGCCCATCACGACAAGATCACAGTAACCGGCTGCATTGAGAATGCAGTTACTCGGTATCCCTTGCAGCTCGTGTTCCGAGTGACGGACCCGGGCATTCTCACACATTTCTCGAAAGTGCCCCATAGCATAGCGGATACGTTTAAGAGCGTCGATCTTTACTTCCTTGATCCGCTCATGATAGGCCTTCAGCGCCACGGCATGGATAGGCGCTATTTGGCCGGTCGCACCCAACAGATCTAACACAGTGAGACCGATGACTTCGGCATCGCTGCATTTGGCCAGATCACAGGCATGCTTGGTTGCATTGCGAGAAAACTCTGAGCCATCGAGTGGGACTAGGATGCGTTTGATCATCGCCCCACGCTCGCGAAGCTCAACAGTGCAAGCTTTGCACATCTTGCTCGGCGCTGACCTCAAGTTGGCAGCGCCGTGTTTGGCGATGTCAAGAAGCGCTCACTACAGGGCAACATCTCGATAGTGGGTCTGCCCTCAATGGTTAGGTTCGCTACTGACGAACCCGTCTTCCATGGCTGACCGCAAACAAGCGGCAGACATTTTAACGGTACCCTACTGAAGGCAAATGCATCCGTTACTTGAAACGCTGGGCGGTCTGGGCCTCTTTCTCTATGGCATGAGCGCCATGACTTCTGGTCTGCGCAAGCTTGCCGGTGATCAATTGCGGCATTGGCTCTCGCGTTCTACCCGGACGCCATTTTCAGGAGTAGTCACCGGTGCCATCACCACCGCAATTGTGCAGAGTTCAAGCGCCACCACTGTCGCTGTAGTGGGCTTTGTGGGTGCCGGATTGCTGACGTTCACTCAAGCGTTGGGCGTCATCTTTGGTGCCAACATCGGAACCACCATTACCGGATGGATGGTGGCCCTGATCGGTTTCAAACTCAAATTGTCCGCCATCGCCCTGCCATTGCTCTTTGTGGCAGCGGTGCTCTATCTCTTCAAATCTCATAGAATACTCCGTGGCTCAGGTAAAGCGCTAGCGGGCTTCTGTTTGATTTTTCTTGGAATCAGTTACCTGCAAGAAGGCTTGGCGGACTACCGGCACGCCATCGATCTGAGCCAATGGCGGATTGACCATTTCGGCGGAAGATTGCTGCTAGTGATAGTCGGGGGCGTCTTGACACTCATCACGCAATCTTCGAGCGCCACGGTGGCTACGGCGCTCACCGGTTTGAATGCGGAGGTGCTAACGCTACCGCAAGCAGCTGCCGTGATCATCGGTGCGGACATTGGCACCACGGCTACGGCCGCGCTGGCCACCGTGGGCGGTACCACGGCATCAAAACGCACAGGATTCGCCCATGTTATTTACAATCTCATGACTGGAATCGCCGCTTTCCTCATACTGCCGGGATACCTATGGTGCATCGAACGGTTGATGCCTGAGTCGGCACTTCACTCGCGTGAAATGGTCGCCGTATCATTCCATTCTTTTTTTAATCTTTTCGGCGTCTTGTTAGCCCTGCCATTCACAAATCTCTTTGCTAAATGGATCATTCGACTGTTCCCACAACGGACGCCTCCTTTGGCAGCGCCATTTGAGAAGCGACTTCTAGCAGACTCGAATGCCGCTTCCGAGGCTTTGGCGAGAGGCACCCGCTCACTTGCCACCGCCGCCGCCAAGGTAGCTGTCAGTGTTCTCACCGAAGCGCCACGCCATGAGATCGCTTCCATTGAATCCATCTCGTCTACCATCAACATCGCACGTGAATTCGCTCTCCAGATTGGCTCGACCACCGACGACGAATCCTTTGAATCCAGAATCATCTTCGCCTCACTGCACGAACTCGATCATATCGAACGCCTGATAGAGCGTGCTCGAGATCACCGGCGAGCTCAAAACACCACGAAACAGCCGGACTTTTCAAGCCTCACTAACCGAGCGCAAACGCTCCTCTACCAACTCGCCAATCAATCGGCGACCGGGCTTTTGCCGGCCACCGTCGCAGACATTGAAAAGCTCGCCATCGAGCTCGAGGAGGACAAGGCAGGATTCCGGTCGCGGCTCATCACGCGATCGATCAATGGAGACCTGTCAGCAGATCAGCTGGATAAGAATCTCGACAGCCATCGCTGGCTTAGACGTTTGGTCTACCACGCATGGCGAATCGCCTACTACCAAGAAACCTCTTCCATTGCCGCGCGGGGTAGACGACGTCGGTGATTGGAGAAACCTTCGAAGGCGATGTCAGCTATCATCGTCAATATTTCGACGTTCGATCCAAAGTTTCGCCAGATCGCGGCGCTCTCACTTAGTGCAATTCGTAATGAAAATCTTCCGGTTTGACTGCTAGAGTAGAGCAGGGCGCTTCATGAATAAGTCTCTCTGCCGTGGTTCCTAGCAATAACCTGCGAAGGCCAGTACGGCCGCGTGTGCCAAGCACCGCCAAATCCGCTTCAGATTCGTGCAGGTGTTCAATGAGCACATTGCTCGTGCTAACGGCTTCTTTCACCGTCGTGGTAACCTCCAATCGATTCTTGTTCTCACCTAAGATGCCATCCGCCCACTCTGCGAGCTTGCTCTGGCAGCCTTTGGTCATGGGAGTGGTATCAATGGGCGTGATAAGCACGCCGGGGCCGAAGGTTCCACCATCAGAAGCCATGGGCATGGCGAAGGCATGAACGAATTCCAAGGTAGCCTCATCCTGCAAGGCAATTTCCACAGCACGTTCTGCCGCCCGTTTCGACGTCTCCGAGAAATCGACGAAGGCGACAATAGATCTGAATGGCCCGTCTTGATGTTGCCTCACGAGCATCACTTCCACCGGGGCCTTGCGAATGCATTTCGACGCCAAGACACCGGTGCGTCGAGAGTCCTTCTGCTGATGCCCGCGAGATCCTAACACCAACAAATCCGCTTCATTTTCTTTGATCGCGCAGAGGATTTCTCTGAACGGATGGCCAATGACGACTTTCGCCTCAACGTCAGCCCCTTCGAGCACGCTCACCACATGTTTATCCAAATGTTCGCGTGCCTGCTTCAACACCTCACTGTGCTCTACTTCATAGTAGTGCTGCAGGTCGTTCATAATCTCCTCTTCGAAGACATGTAGACAGATAAGCTTGGAGTCGAGTGATTTGGCGATACGCGCCGCTTCTTTTAATGCATTATCGCTACATTCCGAATAATCCACACCAACGATGATACTCTTGAGAGACTTCATGCGTTAACGCTACGCAGGGTGCTTCGTCAATGCTTGTCACCCCTTGCTCTCTTGCGCGCAGGCTTTGTCGAGCATCATTGACAGGGCCCCTCGGAAAACGAACCGATTATCACGGTGTCAGAGAAATGGAGAGAATAATCGGGCAAATCCATCCCTGAGACGTATGGGGAGACTTCGTGCATCCAGCTCCTCGATCGTAATCCGCCGCGCCTGGGCACGCTTAGATTCCACAATACGTTCAAGCTGTCGCCCTAGAGATTCACTATAACACTCGACCCCGAACTCAAAATTGAGGCGAAGGCTTCGCGTATCCCAATTAGCGGAACCAAATAGAGACCAAACGCCGTCCACAACCATCAATTTCGAGTGATCAAAAGTTCCATCCGTCATCCAAACGCGACAGCCTTCTCCTGCGACTTGCCAAAGTTGCGCAGTCATCGCCCATTTGACGTAGAACTGATCCGTCTTCTCAGGTAGAATAATATCAACTTCCACGCCACGCATTGCGGTTACGTTCAAGGCAGAGATCAAAGAAGCATCGGGAAGAAAGTAAGGCGTTAAAATGCGGACAGACTTTCGCGCCACGGCCAGGGCACCATGAATGACTCGGCGCATACGATCCAAGTTCTCATCAGGGCCGTCCTCGATGCCACGAGCTGCCGTGGCGCCGCATGATTCCAACGAAGGAAACCACATCGGCCCCGTTAACTCTTCACCGGTAGTGAACTGCCAATCTGTGGCAAACACCTTCATCAATTGTTCGACCACCGGACCCTTGAGAAGAAAGTGCAAATCACGATTGCACTGCACTTGCTCATCTGCATTCCAATACTGGCTATCAACATTGAGTCCACCGGTGAATCCCAACTGTCCGTCCGTTACAAGGATCTTGCTATGATTGCGAAGATTAGCGAGATGAAGACGAGCTAGAACAAGTGTTGGATTAAATACCGCGACAGGCACTTGTGCTTTCCTCAGGGCTTTCGCCGCTGAACTCCGTAGCAACCTAGCGCCCGTATCGTCTATGAGAATGCGAACCTGCACTCCACGCGCAACAGCTTTCCCTAGCGCTGTGACGAAATGACTTCCAATACCTGTTCGTTCAAAGATGTAGGTGGACAAGACAATCGATTTATCCGCTTTTTCAATTGCCTCCAACATCGCTGGATACGCTTGGCCGCCGTCGATGAGAGGCTCGATATGATTGCCCGAAAGCAAGGGCCTTGTTACTAGCCGATTCACTAGCTTCGCTAGTGGCAAGAACGGTTTTTCGCAGGGTATTGATGTTTCTTTTGAATCAAAGGGTTTGGCCACCTCAACATGTCTTCGCTTGTCCTGTGGCCGGAGTGCCGAAGCCATTCGATCAATGCGATTCACGCCAAATAGCAGATACAGAAACGCGCCCAAGACCGGCACAAACCAAATAATGATAACCCATCCCAATGCCGACCGCGAATCCCTCTTGCGAATGATAGCATGACCAGACGCGATACATGCGAGAGTAATCGCGAACGTGCCAGTGATGTAGCGGCCTCCACCATGGAGAAGCCAGTCAAGACTGTCCATCATTCGTGATATAAGTAGCCATATGAGAAAGCTAATCTCTGTTGTGGCGGGACTTGCGAATCGCCCACAGCAAGGGGACGGCGAGAAAAACGGATGCCATGACGCCCAGCGTGCCCAGGATGGATACGCCTTTGACTAGAGGAGGCACGGAATTACTAAGAAGCATCGATGACCCTATGAAAAGAGCAGAAGTTAGAAGGCCTTTAACTAGACGGTCAACCGTCCTCTCAAGCCGGCGATGCTCCAGATGTATTTCGAAACTACCATGCCGCGCTCTTGAGATAATATCAGTGAGATCTCGCGGTAGTGCGTTTAACATCCGCTGCCAATCGCGGAAAGACCGGGTCGTCTCGTGGAGCATTCTTGTCGGCGACAACCGGCGCCGATAGGCCTTCTTGTAGTAAGGCTTGAGCAACTCCGTTAGACTAAATGATGGACTGACCTTCTGAGCCGTGCCTTCTAGCATGATCAGTGTTTTGAAAAACATTGCGAAACCTTGTGGAAGAACGATGTGATAACTTCGAATAAGATCGACAACCCGATTGAGAGCCCCACGGAGATCGAATCGATCAATAGGCTGGTTTGTGTAGTCTGCTAGAATTTCTGAAAGGTCTCTTCTCAATTCACGCGTATCGAGTTCCGAAGGAACCAAGCCCATGCGACACACGATCTCAACGATTTCGTCTGGATCGGGTACCGCGGCAGCGAGGAGCATGGCTTCGATATCGTTGCGAAGCGTTTCATCAATCCGGCCCACCATCCCGCAGTCGACCACACCAACAATATTATCGTCTAACAAGAACAGATTTCCAGGATGGGGATCGGCATGATAGAAACCATCACGAAAGATCATCTCCAAATACATCGTGGCTCCGCGCCGGGCAAATTCAGTGAGATCTTGCCCTGAGGCTTTCATGGCGTCTTGATCGGAAACCGGAATTCCCTCTAACATTTCCATTGTCAGCACACGACTCGTGCAAAGGTGAGGGAAAACACCTGGAAATCGCACCGTTGAGTCGCGACGAAAGTTGCGTGCAAACTCTTCTAGATGGTGACATTCAAACCCATAGTCCAGCTCTCTCAGTAGCGTTTCACGGAAATGCCGGACCGTAGCAATCGGCCGATACTGACGCAGAGTGGGAGAGTGTTTCTCCATCACCTCAGCGAGGATCGCAAGCAAATCGAGATCTCGCTCGATACGCTTTTCAATATTCGCGTGCATCACTTTCACGGCAACACACTCACCGGTAATGAGGGTGGCTCGATGCACTTGGCCTATCGAGGCGGACGCGATCGGCTCGGGATCAAATGAAGAGAATTCCCTATCAAGGCGCTCTTCAAGCTCGCTTCTAAGGGTTTCTTGCACATCCTCAGCATTATCACTCGGACTACCCGACTGAAGCTTGGTCAACTCTTCAGCCAACGCCACACCCACTAGATCCGGCCGGGTGCTGAGCATCTGCCCTAACTTGATCGTTGTCGTGCCCAATTCCGTCAGCGCCAAACGTATGCGCTCTTCTGTAGGACGATGGGTCAGCCGCTCGCCCTGCCGGCCGGTGAGGAATTTGCCTAGCCAGTCTATCCTGACGTCATTGAGCCAGTCCGCAATCCCATACTTCGCGAGGACTCCGACGATTTCCCCGAAACGTCTTGCACCACCTTCTATCTGGGAGAGTACTTTCAACAGGAGCTGACTTAACCATCTCCGACAAGACGAGTCACGCCAGACTTGCGTGCTCTCTTACATGCTTACTTCTCGACATTTGACCAACGATTTCGAAATCCTCAGAAACCTCAGTCCCGAAAGGCGATGCTCCGTCATCGCCAAGTTTTTTTCAGGGATAGGAATCTATCTTGTCCGTGGATGATGGTCAATCCCACTTCTGGGTTTCCACCCAACGAACCGCTTGACGGACCAGCGCATTGCTGTCCTTAAGATCCAGCTTGTCCTTAATATGAGCACGGTGAGCATCAACCGTTCGGATACTCACGCCTAACTGAGTTCCAATTTCGCGGGATCCTTTGCCTTCGCCGATCAATTGAAAAACTTCAAACTCACGATCAGTGAGTTTATCGATGGGCGATGAACCGTGTCCTTTGCGTTTATGCCCGGTGAACATCGCCACAATGAGTTGAGCCATCCGATTGCTCACATAAATCTGCCCTTTCAGGATCGTCTGAATGGCTCCTATCAGATGAGTCGCGGCAGCTTCCTTCATAATATAACCGCGCGCTCCTGCTTTGAGTGCCCGTTCCGCATAAACGGTTTCGTCATTGGAAGACAGCACAAGAACGCTGAGATCATCGTGAAGAGCGGCCAGGTCTTTGAGAACCTCCAAGCCATGCCCATCCGGCAACGCCAAATCTAACAATACCATATCCGGGTGCAATGTAGGAATCTGTTGCATTGCTTCTTTGACGCTTCCCACTTCTCCGCACACTTCGAGGTCATCCTTGGAACTAATCAATTGGACGAGGCCCATCCGCATCACGGGATGATCGTCAACAATGAAAATGCGATGAGGCATAGGAAGAAATGGCTCTAAGGCCCAAACAGTCCAAGACTCACTCTTCTTTCCGGACCAATTTGAGACCCGCGCTAAGCTTTCCGCTTTTCTTCCCTCCAAGTTTCTTACCACTGGTATGGAAACCACCAATGAACTGCTGGTCGTCAAAGTTGAGAGGTATCTTAATACTCGCGCGGGAGATTTTCTCTGCCGCTACGATGGGTCCCTCAAGTTGCCCGACGATAATAAAGTCGGTCTTAATGCGAAGGAATCTCCCAAGCCGCCCACGATTTGCCTTGAGCTGGGCATTTTTAAGAGTCGCATCCCCTATCTTGCCGCTGACCTTATTGTCCGGCCCAATTCGCAATCTAACAATGAGTTCGTCCTGTTGGCACCAGTCAACGATGATTTGAGCAGTGCCTTCCCACTCACCAACCATATCGGGAGAGGCCGCTGTCTTCCCTTCAGAGTGCCGTTGCCAGACAACCAGGAAGATCACTGACAACACGGCAATCGTGATCGGACCCAATTTAAGAATTGATTTTGACATAAGGTATCCTCAGCTCGGCACTCTCCTAGCGCTGTGCGTTGACTGAACAAGCCCGCGCATTTCTTGTTGGGGAAATCACTGGTCAGGCCAGTCTTGAGGTCTGACCAACTTCCCCGTGTTTCCTGACGGCCAATGAGCCCCATCTTCAATCCATGCATGAAGGAATCTCAACTCGTTCTCCCAAAGACGATCCGGCACCGGCGGCATGAACATGGGATGCAGGTCATCCACCTCAAGCACCCGATAGAACATGCTGCGCTCTGGACTTCCGGGCACGATCACCGGCGCATGGGTGCCAGTGGTGAATGCCGTTTCTCGAGTTTCCAAATTCAGTCCAGCCATTCTCTCCGCATCGACCGAGTTATGACATTCCAGACAACGCGATTCCAAGATAGTGCCAATACCGTCTTCAAATCGGATGGGCCGAATTCGTTGATCCATGGCAGTCGTTTCATCGGGGGAAGTCTGGCAAGAGATAGCGATGCCTAGCATTCCTGCCAGGGTGATCCATTTTCTAATTGTGCCATCTTTTTTCATATCGTTCCGGTTGCAGTTATCCGTCAACATTCGTATCGCTAGTGATTTCGTCAACGTAAGTGTTAAGACGACTGATGATATCGTAACTGTCTTGCTCCGAGATCTCGTAGTCTTTGAGTGTTTCCATCAAATGATCGATGAATCGCCGAAAATGGACCTTCGTGATGCCTCGACCTGAATGGGCTTCGCGCAAGCCTCGTCCGGCGTAAACGATGGGCCCACCCAACGCTGCAGCAAAGAATTCACGCTGCATGCGCCGAATCGTCTCGACCGAACTGTTAGCGAAGAAAGGACGCAGCTCTTCGTCAGAGATGATGCGGTCATAGAACGCGTCAATCAGACTCGCAATGGTCTCCTCGCCGCCAATGCGCTCGTAGAGAGAAAGTGTCGTCGCCATAGTGTTCCTAGTCTAATATTTCACCCAGCGATTCCAAATAGGAGACGAGTTCCAGCATCTCCTGAACGGTCATGATCTGTTGCAATCCATAGGGCATGATGGAGTGTTGAATCGGCTCATAAGACTGTAGTTCATCAGCCGAAACGAACACTTCATTGCCTTCGAACGCGATGTACTTGAGCGAGCCATCTATCATTTGCTCTAATTGAACACCTTGATCAATGAGACCATCTTTCGTTCTGACCTTCCATGCTTGATAAGCTGGTGAGGCGTTTTTGAAGGGCTCGATGAGCGATTGCACAATGCGAGCACGATCCACTGACTGCCCTAAATTCTCCAGACTTGGCCCGAGGCTATTACGAAATGGGCCAGGCGTGTGGCACTGCGCGCAGAGCAATAGAGAGGAGTGAAACAATCGTCGACCGCCGGCGACGTCACCGCCATACTGAAGGCGTTCTTGCCATTGCTCCACCGTCTTCGGACGTTTCTTGGCAAATTTTTTCGTCTCGTTGTGAGGCCCGTAGAGAATAAATTCAAGCTGCTCTGCCACTTTGGCTTCCCGAGGGTTGTCACGAATCTTTGCGTAATGCGCCTCAAGTTTCGATAGGACAGGTTCTAACTTACCTATCAATCGCGTCGCGCGCGCCGCCTCCAATCTTACGAGTGCTTTAGGATCATCCAGCAAGGGCAGAGCCCATTCTACCTGTGTTGGATCTTTATTCGCCAAGGCGGCAATGGCTTCGGCCCTCACCTGAGGATCGAAAGATCGATTCTGGGCGACCGATTTTAAAATGGGTATGACTTGTTCATCCACATCAATGGTCCCGGCGAGCCCTCTCACCGCTCCCATCTGCAGCGCGGGACTTCGTTCACGTGTCCATCGGGCTAGCAATGGAATCAGGTCTTTATTTCCCGCCTCACCAATCCGCATCAACGCTAGTGAACGCAAGTGATCACTGATGTTTTCGCTGGCAATGATCTTCTCCAATGAGCCACTGGCCGTGGGAAACGGAAGATCGAAAGCACTTGCCACGCTTTGACTAGCAATCGCCTTCAGAATGTCCGGAGAAAGAGATGCTTGAGAAGCGAGGTACGTTTCCAACAACTCTAATGATACCTTGGGATCGACAATCGCCGCGTCGAGTGCTGGGCGCAGGCTTGGATCACGGAGCTCTGCCGCCCAACGA
The DNA here is from genome assembly GCA_965224685.1 of Verrucomicrobiales bacterium. GTDB lineage: Bacteria > Verrucomicrobiota > Verrucomicrobiia > Verrucomicrobiales > DEV007 > CBDDAB01. Next base: position 600,249 of record CBDDAB010000017.1, read on the forward strand.
AGCGCCGTCATGCGAATAACGCGATCGGAATCACTGAGAAACCGGGTCACCAGATTCGCAGCGTCTGGATGATGGGCTCTGCGCAGTGCCAATAAAGCAGCTAACCGGTTAGATGGCGTGGTATCTTTGCTAGCCACCATGAGCTTGTCCCAGAAAGCCGGCTGCGCCAGCACACCGATAGCGGTGTGTGTTAGGAAAGGGTCATCATGCGTCAGAAGGCTGAACAGTTTCGGCGCCTCAAGTTCGAGTTGCTTGGCAGCAACCTCCTTCATGACCTTCTGCCCCTCGGATTCGAGGTATCCGGTATCGGGCTTGAAGCCGCCCTTATCGGATGGCTTCGCCGTGAGCCGCCACAGACGACCCTTGGCGTGATTTGGGTAGCGGCTACTCGCCCAATCGGTGATGTAGATCGCGCCTTTGGAGTCAGCGGCCATCGCCACTGGCCGAAATTCATCCGAACCTGAAACGAGGATTGAAACATCAGCACTAACTGAGACGCCATTCGGCTGCAACGCATGCCGTTCAATCATGGATTCCCCCCAACAACTAACTAATACGCTATCAAGATACGCATCAGGCAAAGCAGCCCGCCTGCCCGAGAGGACAGCTGAAGGCGCCTCCCGGGTCGCAGAAACTATTGGCAAGGTCTCCGGAAATTCTCCATCCCATGCGAGCAAGGGATGATGACCTCCTTTGCCATAGAGTGTCTGGTAGCCATAGTTGCCGTCGCTAACAATGTGCAACAATCGGTTAGGTCCGCGCGATTCCGGATCGTTGTCCGCCGCGAGTAACCGCCCGTGCCGATCGTGATCCATCCCCATCACATTCCAGATTCCGGTGGCCACTTCTTCCAACCGATTTCCACCGGGAAGACAGCGCATGATGGCGCCTCCATCTCCGTAGCCCCGGACGGTCGAGCCATCAGCGCCTCGAACGGTGAAAGCATGACCTCCCATGTTCCCCCGGGAAAAATAGAGCCAACCATCGTCGTCAAAGGTAGCGCCCGTGAGCCGGTAGTGGGGGTGTTGATACTCTGTCTCCAACGTCACCACCGTCCGTTTTCCGTCGAAGACACCATCGCCATTGTGATCTAAGAGAGCAATGATTTCACTAGCACACACCACGTAAAGCATTCCCTGTGGTGAAACCGCAAGACTCATCGCTTGGTGAAGATCTTCCGCCGCCGTCGCCGTTCTTTCGGGTGTCCCATCACCATCGTTGTCAATGATCATTCGGATGCGATCAGACTCGGGACCGTCGTACTCGTTCGGCCTCAATGAAGTGTGCGATTCAATCACATAGATGCGGTCTTGGTGATCCACTGCGATGCCAATGGGATTGCGAATGGCGGGTGATTCCGCCATCAGCGTGATCTGCAAGCGCTCATCGTGAACAGTGAGTTCAACGTTAGCTGAAGCCACGGGCGTAAGGCAGAGAAACATGCCGCAGATGCGTGAAGTGAAGCAGATCATACCAAAAGATGCCGGTGGCCGGCCTTTCACACTACCGACATCTAGTCCTCCATTGACCCTGAATTGTCCTCGCGTGCGAGAATGCCTTCGCGCTCGTTCACGGTCAGCAAGATACTAAGCCCAATGAGGAACTGCACGATGATCACGCTGAAACCCACTCGCTGCGATTCGAAAACGCGTGTTAGGATACCAAGAAGAAGCGGCCCCATGAAGGCCGTGAGTTTTCCGGAAAGAGCGAAGAACCCAAAGAACTCCGTCTCTTTTGACGACGGCACAAAACGCGCAAAGAGAGACCGGCTCGCCGATTGGTTAGGGCCGATCAGAATACCCATCAAGACCCCGGCGGCCCAGAAAACCGCTTTAGAATGCGTCAGGATGACAGCCACCGTGGCGATGACAAAACCGATAATTGAAAGCATGACAGTCCTCTTTCCACCGATCCTGTCATCCACAAATCCAAACGCGGATGCGCCGAGTGCCGCGGCCACGTTGAGGACGATCCCAAAGATCAAAATCTCTTCGAAAGTGAAGCCGAAGGTCCCTGCTGCGTAGATACCGCCAAAGCCTATTAAGGTCACAAGAGCATCATTGTAAAATAGCCGCGCAATCAGGAATCTAACAATCTGACGGTATGATCTCAGATTGCGAACCGTGTGCTTCAGTTCATTAATAGTCTGCAGAAAGATACCGCCATCCTTAGAACGCCGGGGAGCACCACGATCTCTCAAGCAGAGAAACGTGGGAATACAGAACACCGCAAACCATCCCGCAACGAGCAGATTCGTGGCGCGAATGTTCTGCCCCCCTTCCTTGGAGAGCCCGAATATCGGCGTTTCAGGACGCACCAATAAGAAAAGGGCGACTCCAAGACAGAGCAAACCACCGACATAACCCAGTCCCCAGCCATAACCCGAGATCCTTCCTACATTATCTTTGTTAGAGATCTCCGGCAGGTAGGCGTTGTAAAACACCTGGGCCATCTCAATGGACACGTTCGCGGCTACGAACAATGTGAGAGCCAGCAGCACCTGCCCGGGCAGCGGGAAAAAGAGGCAGCTTGTAACGACAATGCCGACGATAGTGGTCGCTGCCAGATAGCGCTTCCGGTGCCCCGATTGATCGGCCAAGGTTCCCATAATCGGCGACAGCACGGCAATGAATACTGCCGACCCGCCGATGGCCAGCGACCAATAGTGCGTGCCGATTTCAATCGTTGGTGCGATGCTCTTGGCAAAGTAAGTCGAGTATATGAACGTCACCACCAGTGTCGTGAACGCCGAATTGGCAAAGTCGAAGAGCGCCCATGAAAAAACCGTGCCTCGCGATGCGGTGGTTTCACCCATGCCAACACCGCTGCACGTTCTACGGTCCTTGCCCTGCAGATACTCGCTTTCACTGCGCGACGATTGCGCACTTCAATCACAGGATGTGACCAGTTGCAAACAAGTGCGGCAATGCGGAAAAACAGCCATGGAGAGAGAATGGCGAATATGAAGGATGTCCCTCCACTGACCGCCGAACTCATTGAGCACCTTGCCGCGCTAGTTGAGATGCTAGAAAATACACTCGCGGTGCTTCATGATTACGCGGCGCAACACCCGAACCGGTTGCACCATTTGAGCGAAGAAGCCTCGTTGCTCTGCCAGAACCTTCTCAAACATCTCGAACACTTGCGAGAACGCGACGAAACGCTTCATCATCGGGAGTGTCATGACATCCTCACCAGCATGCTGTCTGATGGAGATGAGTTGGAAACCATGGGCAAGCGGTTGCATCAGGATGGCGCTGATGATCGGCTTTGCCATGCGCTTGAGATCCTCGCCGAATCGTTCCGATTAGCTGGGCCCGCCATTCTCAGATGGTGCCACGGCTCTAGGAGCCCCCTGGCAGGCACAGCGTTAGACAAGTGTCGGCACCGATTCCAGCAAACAATCGAGCCCCTAGAGCATGAGCTTGCCACAGCCTAACGATACCGGGCATGTCTGAACGCGCTTGGCATCAACACGATATTGCCGTTGCGCTAGAGCGTCTTCAGTGCGCGCCTGGGCAAGGTCTCTCTAACACAGAAGCCGACCGGCGCCGTCAGGAACATGGGCTTAATGTTCTTGATAGCGGCGCCACGCGCAAACCACTACGAATTCTCTGGGATCAACTGGTCGAGCCGATGGTTCTGTTGTTGCTCCTGGCAGCGGGTATCTCATTCATGATTGGCGAATCCACAGACGCCATCGTCATCTTGATCATTGTTGTGATTAATACGGCCCTCGGATTCATCCAGGACTTTCGCGCAGAGAAAGCGATGGCCGCTCTGATCCAGCGCACCATTCCTTCGGTTCTCGTTAGACGCAATGGCGAAACATTGACCATTTCAGCGGATCAGTTGGTGCCAGGAGACATCATGCTCCTCGAAGCCGGGAACCGCGTTCCCGCGGATGGAAGGATCCTTGAGAGTCATCGATTGCGCATTTCGGAGGCGGCACTCACCGGCGAGTCGGCCCCGGTGGATAAACGAGTGGACGTGCTAGAGGATGACAACGTCGGGATCGGCGATCAAATCAACATGGTCTTCATGGGAACAGACGTTAGTGCCGGACGCGCTGAAGCCGTGGTGACGGAAACAGGCATGCGTACTGAGCTGGGTCAGATCGCGGGCATGATGCAATCGATTGGAGCCGATCGGACCCCGCTTCAAAAGCGCCTGGCAACACTTGGTCTCCGGTTGGCAATCGCGGCCATCGTCTTGGTGGCCACCATCTTCGGCATCGGATTGCTTCAAGGCCAAGACCTCGTACTACTGTTCATGACAGCCTTGAGCATGGCCGTGGCGGCCGTTCCCGAAGGTCTTCCCGCCGTGGCAACCGTGGCGTTGGCTTTGGGCGCCCGTCGCATGCTGACACGACAAGCCTTGGTGCGGAAACTTGCCGCCGTCGAAACGTTAGGCTCGGTCTCGGTCATTTGCTGTGATAAGACAGGCACCCTCACGGAGAATCGCATGCAGGTGACAGACTGTGCTTTTCCTGAGTCAGAACCCGCAGAGGTCTCGAGGATTCTTGAGCAGCTAAACGGCCCCCTGATGCTCTATGGACTTGCCAGTTGCAATGATGCTAGCATCAGAGAAGGTACCGGTGACCCCACTGAACTAGCGCTGTTAGAGACGGTGCCCAAGGCCGGCTGGTCGATTGAAGAAGTCCAAGAGTCCATGCCGCGCATGGCTGAGTTTCCGTTTGATTCGGATCGCAAGCGGATGACTACCGTACACCGGCTGAGCGCAACTCAAGGCCCCTTCGCCAGCGGGGAGATTGTCGCCTTCACCAAAGGCGCGGTTGATACCGTGCTTGACGTCTGCACTCACAAAGCATCAAACGGCAAATCTATCCCCATAACGGCGGATTCCCGCGAGCTTCTCTTACAAGATAACGACCGTTTGGCTAGTCGGGGCATGCGGGTGTTAGGACTGGCTTATCGCATTCATCAAACGGTTCCCGACGAGCGAGAACTCGCAAGTACGGAGCGCGATCTTTGTTTCATCGGAATGGCAGCGATGATCGATCCGCCACGAGCGGAAGTCAAAGAAGCGGTGGCCCGCTGCCGCTCTGCAGGCATTCGGCCTATCATGATCACTGGTGATCATCCACTCACCGCCAAGGCGATCGCGGCAGAACTTGGATTTTCCCAGAGTGACGACCTAGTGATCTCGGGCAAAGAATTGATGGCGGCCGACGATGAGGAATTGGACGAGTTCGTGAAGAAATGCGCCGTCTTCGCCAGAGTCTCACCGGAACACAAACTACGCATCGTCCGCAGTCTGAAGCGCCACGGAGAGATCGTCGCCATGACGGGCGATGGCGTGAACGATGCCCCTTCTCTCAAGGAAGCGGATATCGGCGTTTCCATGGGAATCACGGGGACGGACGTGGCTAAGGAAGCCTCCGACATGGTGCTCCTAGACGATCATTTCTCCACGATCGTCAATGCCGTGGAAGAGGGGCGGATGGTTTACGACAACATTCGCAAGTTCCTCAAATACACCATGACGAGCAATGCGGGTGAGCTTTGGGTTGTGCTCTTAGCCCCATTGCTAGGCATGCCCTTGCCGCTACTGCCGCTTCAGATCCTCTGGATCAATCTCGTAACCGATGGCCTTCCCGGGCTCGCGCTTTCAGTCGAGCGCGCGGAGCGCAACATCATGGAGCGCCCGCCGCATCCTGTGACGGAGCCCATCTTCAACAAATCGATGGTGCGGCATTTCCTTCTGTTTGGTCTCCTAATGGGAGTCGTGCCACTCCTGTTAGGCTTCCACTACTGGTCTGAAAGCCCAACATCTTCGTATGACGCGTCCTGGGGAACGATCATCTTCACCATCCTCACGCTATCTCAAATGGGACACGCTCTTGCCATCCGGTCGTCACATGATTCTCTTTTCAAACTTGGTTTGTTTTCTAACAAGCCCTTAGTAGGCGCCATCGGACTGACATTACTACTACAACTTGTGGTCATCTACACCCCATGGGGGCAACGGATCTTTCATACGACCGCTCTATCTTGGAGCGAACTAGGTATCTGCTTGCTGGCAAGTATGGTTGTTTTCTGGTTTGCAGAGCTTGAGAAAGTTTTCAAACGGCGGTCTCGGTAGGGTAGGTAATGTCATGGTACGCAAATTGCGTACGCTCATTCGGATTCCGGTACAAGCAATGCCGCATGGCTACGAATTTACGGAATTGAGGGAATTCTTACTCTAGGGGCGTCAACATGACTCCACTCGCCATGAACGTCTCCACAGCCGAAAGAAATCGCCAAGTAGTTGAAAAGATCCAATCAACATCGCTCTATCAAACCTACGCTACCGCCTTCCAAGATGTCACGGGTCTGCCTCTAAACTTACAGCCCATGCACGGAGAAGCGATGTCCTCCTCCCCACCTCAAAGCGCTTTCTGCCGACAGCTCAATGCACACCATGCTTGCCGCGATTGCCAATTCCTCCACAACAAACTCATGCGCGATGCCACCGAGCATGCCACCACCGAGAGATGTGGCATGGGTCTCACCGAAACGGCCGTCCCTGTTAAGTTCGGCAATGAAACAGTCGCTTTACTCAGGACAGGACAGATCCGTTTTCAAAAGCCCGGCAAGAGCGATCTTCGCGCCCTGGCGAAGCAGTTAAAAGAGATGGGACATGATCTTGAAGAAGTTCAGAAGTTAGCCGACGCTTACGCACAGATCACGGTGATGGATGCCGGGAAGTATCAGCACGTCGTGACGATGTTAGCCATCTTCAGCTTGCATGTGACCACGTTGATCAATCAACTCATCCTGGCCCAGAGTGAAGACGATCAACCCATTGTGACCGCCGCCAAACACTTTATCCGCGAGCATCTCGACGAGAAACTCACCTTGGAAGCCATCGCCAATGCAGTGAATGTTAGTCCCTTCTACTTCTGCAAGGTTTTCAAACAAGCTACCGGGATGACCTTCACTGAGTACGTGAATCGCAGACGCGTGGAGCGGGCGAAAGAACTCTTGCTTAAACCGAATACCACCGTAACAAAGGTCGCATTCGACGTCGGCTATCAATCGCTTTCCCAATTCAACCGCAGCTTTTTACGCTATGCCGGTGAAGCGCCGACAAAGTTTCGCAAACGGATGAGCCAAGGTGCTCGTGGACCGGCGGAAGCGGCCTAACCAAATTTCGCTCCCCCGCTACCAATAAACGCGGAGATAATCACTCGGTGCATACTATCGTAGCAACCATGAAAGATAAATGGACCTTCTATAAAGATAACAAGAACGAATGGCGGTGGAAGCGAGTCGCCTCAAATGGCCGGATCGTGGGGGCTGCCTCCGAAGGCTACAAAAACCGGCTCGATTGCGTTGAAAATGCGAAGCGCAATGGATTCGATGAAGCCGAGAGTGTCGTCACGGCTTAGGTCATGGTGACCGAGAGTGCGCAGCAAGAGATCCAATCGCTTACCATGAAAGCCGTTGCTTCAGTCTACTTCCTCCTGACCATCGCAGGATTCGCCGGTGAAACCGGTGTCACTTATTCCTACCAAGTGCTCAGTGGATTGGGAGAGGGTGGCGCGCGGCTTGAGAAAGTGTATTGCGCTGACTACTACGCCTCATCCGGAATGCCGACGGCCTTTCAATTGATCACTGCTCCTAACATTCCACCCACGAACTCACCTCAGCCAGTCGACGATGTGAATTTGGCATCCGCGGCGGGCATCAAAATCGATGTCTCCGTAGACAAATCCCCGCTGAAAATCACGATCAACGCGACCATGTTGACCGTGCCGGAGCGGTTCGATACGACGCCGGAAAACTTGCTAAGAGCCACCCTTGAAGCAGTGCGCCAAACGGCAGGCCTTCTCAAAACAAAGGACTATCACGTCGAGATCAAGGCACGTGGCGCGCTGGAGAAGCAAGCGGCCAAATTATTGAAGGCTTTTCGTGAACACCCTAAGTCCAAACCGTTCTGGAAAGCTGAGAGCTGAATCAACAGTGACCTTCGTGACGAGTCTGAGCGTGCTGATATACCGCCAGCCTAACCAATCGTATGTCTGTTAAGTTTCGAGATTACTACGAAGTCCTCGGTGTGGATCGCTCGGCCTCGCAGGACGACATTCGCAAAGCGTTCAAAAAACTCGCGCGGAAGTATCATCCCGACGTTGCGGAGAACAAAGAGGAAGCAGAAGAAAAATTCAAAGAACTGAACGAGTCTTACGAAGTCCTAAGCGATCCGGAGAAACGCAAGAAGTATGATCGTCTTGGGGCCAACTGGCAGCACATGAGTGACTTCACGCCGCCTGGCGCCGAGGGATTCGGTGGTAGCGGACAAAGTGGACGCGGATTCGAATATCACTTTGATGGCACCGGGTTCTCCGATTTCTTTGAAAACCTGTTTGGACGCCGTTCAAGCCGGGGAGGCTTTGGTGGTTTCAGTGATATGGGCGGGGCTGGTCAAGGACCGCCCACGGAGATGCGCGGGCGCGATATCGAAGCAGAAATCTTGGTGACGCTCGATGAGGTCATGAATGGCGCGGAGCGTGTCCTGACATTACAACGCACGGGACGACCTGGGCAAACCGGTAGCGCCGACACGGTGCGAGTCCGCATCCCTAAAGGCATTGCGGAAGGACAATTGATCCGTTGTGCGGGACTTGGAGAGCCTGGTTACCATGGTGGCGAACATGGTGATCTCTTTCTTCGCGTATTCATCCAGAGGCATCCCGATTTCACCATCACCGGCCATGATCTGCGCTATGATTTGCCCGTGGCTCCGTGGGACGCTGTGTTAGGCAGCAAAGCCACGATACCCACTCCGCACGGCACGATCAGTCTCAAGATTCCCGCCGGCACTGCCAATCGCACCGAGCTACGATTGAGCGGCAAAGGCCTCCCCAAAGGTGCCGGAGCGGATCATGGCGATCTCTATGTTAAGATTCATATCGAAGTGCCCGAATCGGTTTCCCAAAGCGAGAGAAACCATTGGGAACAACTTCGTAACGAATCAGCCTTCGATCCGCGCAAGCCCTAGCACCTTCCCTACCCCATCGATTGATGAGCAAGACGAAATTGACTATCATTCCGACTCAAAGCGAAGCTTCCCCCGGCTTCGTTGATCTCGACGCCGCCAGCCGGCTCTCGGGAATGCACCCGGAGATGATCCTTGAGGTCACTCGCGCCCGCCTCGTCGTTGTCGCCCACAAAGACCGTGAGGGTAATCCGTATTTTGATGACGCCGCCATTTATCGCCTTCGGCAAATTGAGCATCTGCGCAATCAACAACGTGTTCAGATGCGCACGATTCGTTTGATCATCCAGCTGATGGATCGTGCGGAATCCGCCGAACGTGAAGTGCGTTGGTTGCGTGAGCAAATACGGTGAGAGACCAAGATAGCGTCGATCAAGACCAATCCAAGCGCAGCCATGAATCCCACAAGCAGAGAAGTTGAAGCATGAGTGAGCCCGCACCCTTTCAACACTTCCTAGCCACTAAGTTAGAGATCAACGTCGCCAATGCGGCAAACAAATCAGCCTTCGCGCCCTCCATCACCCTCTCACGTCAAGCCGGGGCACGGGCCATCTCCATCGGCGATGATGCTAATTGATCACCTTAAGAGTGGAACAGCCTATCAAGATACTCATTGGACGCTCTTTGATCAGAACCTGGTGAAAACGGTCATTGAAGACAATCACCTGCCGCCAGAGGTCGAGCGCCAGATGCCTGAAGATCACGTGCATCTCATGACCGATGTCGTTCGCGAAGTCTTCAAGACCAAGACGAGTGATTGGACTTTGTTCGAGCACACCGTGCACACCATTCGCAAACTCTGCCGCATGGGCCATGCCGTGGTCGTCGGCCGGGGCGGCAACTTCATCACCGCAGACTTACCCAACACCTTTTCCGTACGACTTGTAGGATCATTCGAGCAGCGGCTGGAACACATCCAGAAGAAGTTTGGCATGACGGAGAAAGCGGCCGAAGACTACATTCACGAGAAAGATTCCGGGCGCCGCCGCTACGTGAAGAGTCACCTTCAAAAAAATATCGATGATCCAGCTGCCTACGACATAACCCTTAACACGGATGGACTCGCAGATAGCGCTGCAGTGGAGATCATCACGCAAGCGTTAGAGCAGTGGGCAAACGGCCCAGCGAAGGCAGTTAAGGCACGTGAAGTCACGCTTTCCAATGCATGAAAGCCCTTCACATACCCATCACGGGATTGCTTTTCTCTGCGTTCCTATTTGCGCAATGTCAGACGACGCCTCCGCTTCCGGAGAAGCACGACCCGGTATGGCCGGATCGCGTTCCGGCAGGTCAGATCAGTTTTGAGGATAGCGTTAAACCAATCTTAGAGTATCACTGCCTGGAATGTCACAACAGCACCCATTCCTCAGAGTTCGCAGGGCTCAACCTGGAGACCCGAAAGTTGGCTCTCTCGACTGGTAGAAGCGCTCCCGTGATTATTCCAGGCCAACCAGATGAAAGCCGTTTCATTGAAGTGCTAGAACTCGACCCGCATCACGTGGCCTCAATGCCTGCCGAACAAGAAAAGGTACAGGGCGTCCGGCTGAAGCTCCTCCGGAAATGGATCGCCCAAGGTGCCGAGTGGCCGGACGATGTTCATCTGGAATTCCAGTAAATGCCATCTTGGCATCATTTCTAGGAAACAGCGAAGTGATTGATGATCCAGCCTAACAAGACAACCTGAGGAACGGTCAGCAAGGGCAAAGCCAGCGCCAGTTTCCACGAACGCGTCGTTTCGCGTAACACCATCATTTCGGTGTAGTCGGTCGCCACGCCACCCATCAAAAAGACGAAGGCATTGCCTGGGGCATCCGCGCGATTGAGAATATCGGCAGCAATAGGGCTGCTGCCTTCGGAGCATACTTCGATCACGGTGGTCGCGAGCAGGGTAATACCAAGGCCTGCCCAGGAAGCCCCAAACCAAGTGGAGAAGGCTTCGTCACTCACCCAAACCCGCAAGAGTGATGCTAGGATTACCCCCAGGAGAAGCCACCGCACAAGCATCGTGGACTCGCGCAAACCAGCACCCAATACTTTGGGAATCAGTCCCGGATGCCAGGAGATAGCCTTCATGCCGTCGGTGAATTCACGCCGCAGAGAGAATTCGGCAGCTGTCTCATGTCGATTCGCATTCTCCGGCAACCGCCCCGAACGAACCAGCCAATCGGCAATCAGTCCGGCTCCAAAGGCGACCACGGCAGAGAGTAGAATGAACAACAACGTCCAAGGTAAGCCAATAAGTCCTATTAGAACCAGTGATACGGAGAACGAGTTCCACGGACTGGCAATGAGAAAAGCGAAAGTCTGGCCGATGGTCGCGCCACGCTCATAAAGCTTGGCGCCAACTAACAAAATACCATGACTACACAGATCAAAAAGCAAGCCCAATCCAATTGCGCGAAACAGCCCCTTACCCAGCGCCGCGACGATCCATTCGCGGGGAACATGGCTCAGTATCCCGATGGCTAACATCCCCGCCAACATTCCCCACCACATCTTGCCGAAGAGGCTGGTCACCGAATGGCTAAACTCCATGAGACGGGGGAAGCGAGGAAGCCATCCCGGATGCCAAAGATAGAGAAGAATGGCAAAGAGACAGATGCTCACTCCCGCCAAGAGCAGCCAGTCATAGGGGCGTCTCGGTTGACCGTCTTGGTTGGTATGGTTGTCGCAACAGCAGGAAGACATAGGCAGCGTCGTTAACGGCATGATAAGTCTGTTCGCTCAAATCACCTAGCTTGGACTATGAAAGAGTATGCTGAAGTTGTGGTCTAACGACAGCATTAAGACGGATTCCTCTCCCAAGCAATCCGCGCAATCTTTTCCGCCAGGAATGCGTGGCACCCATCGGCGCCCTGCGTGAGAGTTCCATATGACAGCTACTTCCTCGCGAGATGAGTTGCCTGGATTCGGGCTTCTCGCAGAACTCGATCCCAAGATTCGCCGGCACCTTGCAGATCATGGGCGCTTTGAAACGTTAGAACCGGGAACCTACCTCACGCGTCAAAATGAGCATCATCACTCATTATCGGTCATCATATCCGGAAACGTCCAAGTGTCGTGCCATGCGCATGGTGACTACGTTGATCTTGCCAAGCTCAGCGCCGGTCATACGGTTGGAGAGATGAGTCTTTTGGATCCGCAGAAGAGTAGTGCAGACGTTAGAGTCATTGACCTTGCTGCCCGAGTCTGGACCATCGAAGGAGACGAATTCGATCAACTCGTCGAATCGGATACTGCCGTAGGGTATGCCATCATGAGACTGCTAGCCAAAGAGATGTGTCGGCGGCTTCGGCAGAACAGTGACCACATGCTTCATCAAGCGGAAGAATTGCGCACTCATTTTCTCGATATCGACTATTGAATGATTCCCCATGCACCTGCGTGTCCTCACCTACAACATCCATCGCGCAATTGGCATCGACAAACGCTTCAAGCCTGAACGGATTGTTCGGATTCTTAAACATTACGATGCTGATCTCTGCTTGCTGCAAGAGGTGGATGAGGGCGCTCCGAGATCGCGTGAGTTGAATCTTGCCAAAGAACTGGCGGAGGCCGCGGAGTATCCGCATGTGGTGGCTGGATACAATGTGAGTCTTCGCAAAGGCCGTTATGGGAACGCGACGCTAAGTAAGTTTCCCATCCGTCGGGAACGCAATATCGACCTAACAATCGGCAATCGGAAGCGGCGAGGTTGCCAGCATTCGACTATCGACGTCTCGGTAAGCAAGGGAAGACCTTGCCTACTGGAGGTATTCAATCTCCATTTGGGTTTAAGCGCTAGAGAACGCGAAAAACAAGCAGGGCTACTCGTGCGTTCAGACGAATTTGTCGGATTGGAAAACACAACCCCATGTTTGGTGGGTGGTGATTTCAATGACTGGCGGAGCCGTCTCAGACCCATCTTCACCGAAGCCCTGCTTTTCGAGAGCGCTTCTGAACGCAAATCTCGCACGGTGATGAATCGCGATATTCGCACCTACCCCTCGTTCTCTCCCAGTGGCGCCTTGGATAAGATCTTCTTTCGAGGTTCGTTGGCGAAGCGTTCATGCTTTCGATGCCGGATGCAGGTTTCAAAAGTGGCTAGCGATCATTCGCCTCTGATTGCCGATATGGAGCTAAGAGTGCCCTAACCGGACGCCCTATCATTGCGTTCATCGCGAGTTCATACTCGAGCCGCAAGATGTGAGCCCATCAGACCAAGATGCGCGAAGAATGGGTCTCCATTCATGAGAGTCTTATAGTCGATTGGCGCCAGCCATTCGAATAAGGTAGATCGCCCCTCGGTGCATCGGCTCCTTCTTACTTTTCTCAGCTTGAGTCAGTGAACGCGTCATCGTCCCACTACAGACCCTACCGGGATATCGCTCAAGAAGCTTGGCTTGGTACGGGCTATCTGAGTAGAACGCTCGGGCAATATGACAGCCTCAACCCGGCCCTCCTTCGAAGAAACGCAGAGAGCCCTCGCCGAAAGCGAGGAACGCCACCGGAGCCTATTTGAGAACGCCGTGGAAGGAATCGTAACCATGGGTGAAGACCGGCTCATCCAAGCCGTGAATCCCGCCGCTCAACGAATGTTTGGGTACGCGGAGGATGAATTGGTAGGTAAGAATGTGAAGATCTTGATGCCCTCACCCTACCACGAAGAACACGATGGCTACGTGGAGGAGTATGTTAAGACCGGAAAGAAAAAGATTATCGGAATCGGGCGCGAAGTGATTGGCAAACGCAAGGATGGATCCATTTTTCCGTTAGAGCTTTCCGTGGCAGAGCTGCAGCTTGCCAACGAGCGCATCTTTACCGGAATCCTGCGGGACGTTACGGATCGCAAGCGGGCCGAGGACGAACTCCTCAGAGTGAATGAGCGTTTGGAGGAGCTTGTTCGTGATCGAACGCGGGCTTTGGAAGATGCTCAAGAGACACTCATAAAAAAGGAACGCCTAGCAACCCTTGGCCAACTTGCCGGAAGCGTTGCGCATGAAATTCGCAATCCTTTGGGGATCGTCAGGAATGCCGCCTACTACGTCGAAGAGACGACGGAGAATCCGAGCGGAGAAGTCAAAGAGAGCTTTGAGGAAATTAGACGCGGGCTTGAGCGCGCTGACCGCATCATTTCCGAGCTATTGGATTTCGCGCGAGCTCCGGAATCCGATCATCGAGAGTTTGTGTTAGGCGAGGCAATCGAGGATGCTCTCCAAGGCGTGGAGATTCATCCCCAAGTTGAAGTTGAAACGCCGGAGGAAGCGGATTCCTTGAAGGGCTATGGCAATCCAGTTCAGATCGCGCAGATTATCAAAAACTTGGTGATCAATAGTATCCAAGCCATGCCCGAAGGGGGAAGCCTCCGACTGCATTGCAAGATGGAGGACGATGACTCGGTGGTGGTGGAAGTCGAAGACACGGGAACAGGGATCGATGAAGATCAGTTGAACAAGATCTTTGAACCTCTTTTCACCACCAAGACACGCGGCATCGGATTGGGACTAGCGCTATCACGCCGATATGCCGAGCTGAATCGGGCGACCCTTTCCGCCGAGAGCACCGTGGGAAAGGGATCGGTCTTTCGCCTTCGTATTCCGACGGTTAGAAATGAGGATGAAACGCCGTAACGCCATCGATGAAAGGGCGGCAGACTAACATCACACCTCGCTCCGCCCACCACTTCAATCACTCGAAATCCATCCGTCTGATTGGCTTCATGCTTTGACGTCATACGGCTTGCCCCAACAAGTCCCCTCCCACAAAGCGACGGAACTTCAGGCCCGCACCACACACCTTCAACCGATCCCGATGAGTCCCACCCGAAGATTCTATTCCCTTTTTTGAAAGATTTGGTAAAGGATGTCTTATTATTAATCGGAGGAAACTATTTCTCTCCCTAGACATCCCACTATAACTCATTGGCTAACAGCATTTTACCCTTATTCCGAGCCACATATGCCGCCTTGCTTCTGTCATGTGCGGGCGCGGGATCAGCTCAAGCGGAGCCCATTTCGCTTGAGGATTATCTGCACCAAGTGCTGGCCTTCAATGATCAGCTCCAGGTTCAGCTCATGGCCTATGAGGTGAGCCGGCAGGCTGTGGAAGGAGCCAAAGGCGCCATGGATCCCGAGTTTGTGGTGCGGGGGCAATACGACGACACCTTTCGCCCTAACAACGCTGAAGAGCTGCGAAATCTCGGTGGGCTTCAGTTTTTCAAACAACGCTCAATGCTCTATTCGGCAGCTCTCGAAGCCATGATCCCATCGGGAGCGCGCACACGCTTGGGATTCGATGTGCGGCATCTGAATAATAACCTCCAACCTTTCCGCGTCGTCGAGCAGGAATGGAGCAGTTTCTTTGGATTGAGCATCGTTCAACCGTTGCTGAAAGGGGCGGGTAAAAATGTGACCATGGCTGCGGTGCGTGTGGCTGCATTAGAATCCGATCAAGCTTACCAAGAATTCCGCCGTCAGATGATGGTGATTCTGGTAGGGGCTGAGGTCGCTTACCGCAATCTCTACTTCGCTCAAGAACAACAACGCTTTTACCAAGAGTCCTTGGGCATCGTGACCAAGTTTGCCAAGGATGTGGAAGCGCGTTTCGAGGCCGGAAAAGCCACTGAACTGGACGTGCTCAATGCCCGTGTGGCGGTGAGCGGGCGCGAAGCCCGCCTCGCGGTGGCCGATCAAAGTCTGGCCGAAGCCATGAACATGGCGATCGGCTTTGCCGGACCGGAAGCGGTGCCGCCTCTGCGAGCCGCTAGGCCGGATTCTAGCATACAAACCGATTTCAATGTGGCACACTGTTTCGATGCCGCCCAGCGTTACAATCCGGAGTATCTTGGCCGCCAACGGCAGATCACCATCGAATCACTCCGACTCGATCTAGCAAAGAACCAGAGGAAACCGACCCTCGATTTCTTGGGCAGCATCGGCCTCACCGGTCTGTCAGAGAGTTTCAGTGATTCCCTAACCGATATCGGAAACGCGCGCTATCCCACGTGGTCTGTGGGATTGGAATTTCGGGTACCAATAGGAGGTGGGCGCAAGGCTAAGAGCGATCTCAAAATTGCGGAACTCCGGCGGCGGCAAGCGATCCGGCAATTGGGTCTCCTACGCACCCAGCTGCGGGGCGCCGTGGAGAACGCTCTACTAAAAGTGCGCGCGACGAAGGCGAACATGACGAGCCTAGCAGAAACCACCAATCTCAATCAAAAACTACTCCACACGGAAATGGAGCGGCTTGATACCGGCAAATCCAGTACCGGGAATGTGTTAGAAGCTGAGGATGCGCTCTTTGAAGCGAGGAATCTTGAACTTCAAAACCTCACCGAATTGCAGCAAGCCTTGCTGGAATTGGACATCCTTATGGGAGTCGTGCTGGAGAAACGGGGCATTGAATTGAGCCAAGCCGAGCTCGCGACGAAGACCGCCACGATGTTGAAACGCCAGGAGATTTCCGACGAAGATCTGCAGGCTTACCGTCAATCGCTAGAGAGGATCATTCAATCAGAACCCTAACATGAGAATTATTGCGTGTTTATTAGTTAGTCTCGCTTGTTCTTTGCTCTCCTGGGGCCAGGGTGCCGGCGAATTCAGCGGGATCACCGAACCGGCGGCCGATGCGGAGCTGAGTTTTTCCGTATCCGGCGTGCTGGCAGCGAGAAAGTTCAACGAGGGGGATGCCGTCCGCGAAGGCGATGTCATTTGCAGTCTCCAACATCAAGCAGAAGAGCTGGATATCCAGCGGCGAAAGATTGTGCTAGAGAACGCCAAGAGAGATCTCGAGCGCACGCAACGGCTCTTTGAAAAAACCGGCTCCGTGAGCAAGGAGGAATTGGAGGAGAAACGATCAGCCTTCGCTCTAGCAGAAACTGATGTCGCCATCGCTGAAGAAGCCTTGAAACGTCGCTTACTGATCGCACCGTTTTCTGGAACCATCGCCGGCTTCTACGGCCTCGATCCCGGTGAAGGAGCGGATCTGTTGGCGCCTGTGGTCAGGTTGGTCGACGCAAGCCGTTGCCTCTTTATCTGCAATCTCCCGGCTAACAACGTCCGGGGCGTCAAGAAAGGCGACAAGGTCTCGCTGACCTTCGGCGAGGTGACACGTGAGGGTCATGTTAGTTTCATTGCCCCAGTACTCGACTCGTCGAGCGGATTGCTTACAATCAAGGCCACGTTCGAGAATCCGGACGGCGCCGTGATCCCCGGCGCGGCGGGCCTCCTACGCTTCCAATCATAAGCCTCTCATGGGGAGTGACATAGAGATCCCAATCGATCTTGGGGATTACGCCGAGCAGTTGCACGACGTCGTGCATAGCGAGCTTCCGGCCAACGAGTTCTGGGAACGATTGTTAGAATCTTACTCCACGCTTTGCGGTGCCACTCAAGCCATACTCCTAGTCCGGCGTGCCGATGCTGAGAACTCATCTTGGCGAAAGGCCGCCTACCGTGAAGCGAAAGCCAAGGCGCTTCCGTTAGAAAAATTCCAACGCTCCGCGATCAAGACGGCGGAATCCACTTTGGCGGACCCGGGGAATCCGTTCGCCTTGGAAAGTAGCGGCCGCTCGTTGATCGGCGTGCGTCTCCGTCTCCTCACCAACGAAAACACCTGCGTGGCCGTGTTTCTTTTGAGCGACGTGGATGAACCTTCGCTCCGCATGATCGCCGGGCGCTTGCAACTGGTGTCCACGGCGCCCTCTGTCTATCAATTGCAACAGAACATTCGTTCATCGCGAGCAGATGCAGACAAATTTGCCAACGTTTTGGAGATGTTGGTTCCGATCAACGAAGAAGATCGTTTTCTGGCAGCTTCTCTAGCGCTTTGCAACGCAGTGGCCACCGCCCTCGCTTGTGAACGCGTTAGCCTCGGCTGGTGGGAGCGCGGCTTCATTCGCTTGAAGGCGATCAGCCGCATGGAAAAATTCAATCGTGCCATGGCGGCAGCACAAGATCTCGAGACCGCTATGGACGAAGCACTCGAGCAGGACGTGGAAGTGAGTTGGCCGGCGGTGGATGCGTCTGTTATCGCTCGGGATCACGAAAAGTTCTGTCAAACGCATCAAGCCGGCCACATGATTTCGCTTCCTTTGCGAAGCCACCATGAAGCGGTGGCCGTCCTCACTTGCGAACGCCAGGAGAAGGCGTTTACGCCTTTGGAAATAACACAATTGCGATTGCTTTGCGATCTCGCCACCCCTCGGATGGCCGACCTCAAAGAACACGATCGCTGGTTTGGAGCCAAGTGGGCAACCGGCGCGCAACGAAGATTCGCCAGTCTCGTCGGCCCCACGCATACTTGGGCCAAGATCCTTGCCCTTTTCATGGCTGCTCTGTTAGCGGTATTGATCTTCGTCAAGGTCGACTACCGGGTCGAGGGGGACTTCATTTTAAGGAGTGACGAAGTGATTTACCTAACGGCTCCTTTTGACGGCTTTATCGAACAAGTGCACTACGAAGCACCTCAAACGGTAAAACAAGGTGAAGTGCTCCTCACTTTGCAGACTGAGGAACTCATCCTCGAAGAGGCCGCTGAATTGGCCAATGTCAGTGCCTATGCCCGCCAAGCCGAACGCGCGCGCGCGCTGAATCAACTAGCGGATATGCGCATTGCCGAGGCACAAGTGAAACAGGCGGAAGCAAGGTTAGCCATTGTTCGCGATCGGCTCGCACACGCGGAAATACGCGCTCCATTCAATGCCGTCATCATTGAAGGCGATCTCCGCGAATTACGCGGCAAACCCATCGAGAAAGGAAGCCCGCTTTACAAACTCGCGCAATTGGACAAACTCTGCGTCGAGGCCAAGATCGATGAGCGTGATGTGCATGAAGTGGAGGCGAGCGAGCGCGGAGAAATCGCCTTTGTCAGTCAGCCAAAGTACAAATATCCTATCACCGTCACCAATCTCGAGCCTGCAGCCTTTCCTGAAGAGAAGGGCAACATCTTTCAGATGCGCTGCGATTTCATCAAGCCGCCCGAGTCGTGGTGGCGCCCCGGTATGACCGGTGTCTGCAAATTGGAAGCTGGGAAACGCAGCCTGATGTGGATCGCCGGCCATCGCACGGTCGATTTCTTCCGGCTATGGCTCTGGTGGTGATCGAATCCTTTCCTCACTAGCAATGGCCTCCTTTGGAAACGATCAAACCTTCGACGAAGCGTGGTATCGTATTGCCAATGAATGCCTGCACATTCGGCCGGGCATCCGCGTCAGCCGGCAGCGGTACCGCGGCGAGCTTTGGCATGTGCTAGAGAACCCATGGAGTAATCAGTTCTTTCGTGTTCGCCCCGAAGCCTACGCTTTCCTTGCCAGGTTGCGCCCGGATTGCACGGTGAATGAAGTTTGGGAAGAATGTTTGGAAAAACATCCCGAGTCCGCACCAGGGCAGAAGGCGGTGATTCAGTTGCTCTCCCAACTCTATCAGGCCAATCTCTTGCAGTACCGTGTGGCCAACGATAGCCGGGAACTCTTCGAACGCTCACAGAGACGCAAACAACGCGAAACGCGCGCGCGTTTGACTAGCATCATGTTCATGCGTTTTCCACTGTTTGATCCTGATCGTATGCTAGATCGCACCCGCGCTTTGGCTCAAATCGTTTTTTCTTGGGTGGGCCTGATGTGTTGGCTTCTCTTGGCAGCCATTGCGGGAAAAATCGTCATCGAGAACTTTGGCGCCTTGAAGGACCAAAGCCAATCCATCCTGGCACCGGGTAATCTCGCTTGGCTCTACCTCTCTATCATCGTGGTCAAGCTCATCCACGAGTTCGGCCATGCCTATGCGTGCAAACGATTCGGTGGCGAGGTGCATACCATGGGTATCATGCTTCTCATTTTCACCCCCATTCCCTACATGGATGCGACCTCGAGCTGGGGATTCCGCAGCCGCTGGAAACGCATCTTGGTCGGAGCAGCAGGAATGTTAGTGGAAATCTTTATCGCAGCCATTGCCGTGCTCGTATGGCACAACACGGCGCCTGGTATCGTGCACAACGTTTCTTACAATGTCATTTTTATCGCTTCGGTTTCGACCCTGCTTTTCAACATCAATCCCCTGCTCCGCTTCGATGGCTACTACATGCTCTCTGATTGGTTGGAGATTCCCAATCTGCATCAACGCGCAGCCGGTCATCTCAAGCACCTGTGCAAACGTTACTTGTTCGGGCTCAAGCGCTCAGAAAGTCCGGCCCGTTCCGGCCGGGAGCGTTTCTGGCTCACCGTGTTCGGTATTCTCAGTAACATTTATCGTATTGTTATTTTCACGGGAATCTTACTCTTTGTCGCAGACCGCTTTCTCATTCTTGGCCTGATCATGGCCGTGATCTGTATCATTGGCTGGATCGTGGTCCCACTCGTTAAAGCCGCACGCTATCTCCTCTTCGATCCGGAACTCGATCGTCATCGCCCCCGCGCCCTCGCCGTGACCGGAATGGTAGTGATTGGAATCCTTGCCTTCTTGCAACTCGTTCCCTTTCCCAGTCACTTTCGCGCTCCAGGCGTCTTGCAGGCCAAGCACCGCAGCGAGATCTATGCTAGTGCACCAGGGGTGATCACCGAGGTGCTCGTGCGGTCCGGGGCGAACGTCGAAGCCGGACAAACCCTTGTGCGACTTGTCAACCCGGAGTTAGAACAGGAACACCAACGCGCCGAAGCCGGGAGGGCCGAAGTGGAGGCGCGCATGCTGGCGGCGATGGATCAAGACCCGAGCGTGATGAAACCACTCACCTTCCAGTTGGAAAGTGCCGAGAAAGTACTAGAACGCGTGCGCCAGCAACGGGCTGATCTGGAGATCAAAGCCCCACACGCTGGAGTTTGGGTGTCGCCTCAGATGGATCAGCGACTGCAGACATGGATTCCGCAAGGCGCGCCCTTAGGTTTATTGTTAGCCACAGACACGTTTATTTTCACCGCTACGGTGAATCAGGATGACGCCAATAGATTATTTGACCAAGACCTCACCACGGCGGAGGTCCGTCTCTTCGGACAAGTCGGGACGGTGTTAGCCGTTGCAGATTTGGAGATCATTCAGGGCGACCGAAGACAGCTGCCATCGGCGGCGATCGGTTGGCAAGCAGGTGGCGAAGTCGCCACGGCCATGGACGATTCGCAGGGCCGTCGCGCGCTCCAATCATTCTACGAAGTTCGCGGCGATGTGGCCAACGCGGATGCCGTCTCAGCATATCACGGTCACGCCGGGAAGATGCGGTTCTTTGTGGGAAATGAAGCTCTATTGCCTCGCGCCATGCGGCGGCTCCGGCAGCTCTTACAAAAGCGTTATCAGATTTAACGGGAATGAAGGTCAGGAAGTCTCCACAGATGCAAGGCACCTTGATGTTAGGGAATCGGAAGCGCTGCGTTCTCAGGCTAGAGCCTCAATCAGTGAGCTCATGAAAGCGACGCTCCCACACCGGTTCGCCGAAGAACAAGCGCCCGTGCATCGCGGCGCCGATGCCGTGGTCCATGGCGTCGCCGGAAACTGGCGTCGACGCAAGTCCGTGCGAAAGCAGTTAGAAAAGGCCGCCTTGCAGGTCGACTATCAATCAAATCGCTGGTCGGAATTAGCGGATCCGGATTTGCAGAAGGATCTTCGCAGACTACGCGAGCAATGTTCCCGTCAGGGCAATCAATTGCATGATTCGGTTCTCATTGAGTCGGTTGCTGCCCTCCGTGAAGCTGCGATGCGAACGTTAGGGCTACGAGCGTACCCTGTGCAAATTATGGGAGTGTTAGCCTTGAACGACGGAGTGCTCGCAGAAATGGCGACGGGTGAAGGCAAGACCCTTTCTGCCGGGCTTGCGGCAGCCGTTAGTGCTTTTCGCCGCCGACCCTGTCATGTCATCACGGTGAATGATTATTTGGTGCAACGTGACGCCAAGCGATTACTGCCGTTCTTTAAATTCTGCGGCCTCCAAAGCGGCGCCGTAATCGCCGGAATGAATCCTCAGGAACGGCGTGAGGTTTATCGAAAAGACATCGTCTATGTCACGAGCAAAGAAATCCTAGCGGACTTTCTTCGCGATCGTTTGAGTCACGGACACGAGGATCATCCTACCCAAGCGTTGATTCACACCTTGCGGTCCTCACCGGGGAACCGAACCCGTAGAGAGCCCGTATTAGAGCAAGGGCTCGTGAGTGCTATCGTAGATGAAGCGGATTCCGTTCTCATCGATGAAGCGGTCACCCCGCTCATCATCTCACAAAGACGCGAAAACGCGACTCTGAAAGAAGCCGTCGAATGGGGAGCGCGCCTCGCTTCCTCGTTTGAAGAACACGTGGACTACAAAGTAGATCCCACGCATCGCGAAATCTCCCTAACCAAATCGGGCGAAACAAAGTTGGAATCTCTCGCGGAATCCTTGGGCGGTCTTTGGCGGGCCACGCCACGACGTTGGGAGATCCTTCGCAGCGGCTTGATCGCCCGCGCCTTCTATCACCGTGGCAAACAATACCTGATCGAAGACGGAAAGATTGTCATTGTCGACGAATTCACCGGACGTCCCATGCCGCAGCGCACATGGCGTCAGGGCCTTCATCAGGCGATCGAAGCCAAAGAAGGGCTCGAGATCACTGCTCCGAGCGAGACCGTAGCGCGGATGAGTTTCCAGCGCTTCTTTCGCGGTTACCGCCATTTGGCCGGCATGACGGGCACGGCCATGGAAGCGGCTTCAGAATTCTGGCAGGTTTACCAATTACCCGTCATGCGCATCCCGGAGAACCGTCCGTGTATCCGCAGACAACGACCGCTTGTTTCCTTTTCTAACGCCAAAGCTAAGTGGGAAGCCGTGGCCGCTCGCGTACAAGAGATTCACGACTGCGGCCAACCGGTTCTCGTCGGAACGAGAAACGTTCGTGCGAGCGAACAACTCGCCGAGCAATTGTTCGGAAAAGGACTCACCTGTCAGATTCTCAACGCCGCGCGCTTGGCGGAAGAAGCACTCGTGATCGCCAAGGCCGGCGAGATCTCCCGAATCACCATTGCTACCAATATGGCCGGCCGTGGAACGGACATCACACTCGACGACCATGCTAGAGCGATGGGAGGCCTCTTCGTCATCGCCACCGAACCGCACGAATCCTCCCGGATCGACCGCCAACTCTTCGGCCGAGCGGGCCGGCAAGGCGATCCTGGGTGCGCTCAGCTCTTTGTTAGCTTGGAAGACGAACTCTTCGAAAAGTTTCTCTCTCCTGCCGATCGCGCTCTTCTGAGCACGGGTCTGTTCCCCGCCCGAGCCGTGAGACGCGCCCAGCGTCGTGCCGAAAGAATGGCCTTCAATCAACGACGCCGCGTCCTGGAAACGGATGACTGGTTAGACCGCGCGCTCTCATTCGCCTCAGGGCGTTAGTTGCTTACGGAGAGGGTTGGAAGAATGATCTCCGATCGCTAACGATAGTCACCGTCGCCCGCAACGACGAGGACTCGACAACCATTCTTCGTGTAGCTTTCCCCGTGATCACTCCCCGGCTCCGCACGAAAGAAATCCCCGGCCTGCATCTTGCGGCCATGGGTAATAAGATCGCCTGAAATCACGTAGCAATGCTCCGCGCCGGAGTGATGATGCTCAAAGAGAACGGAGTCGGGTCCGAATTCCATAAGCATTGTGGAATAACCTTCACGCTCTTTGGCTAAAACTTTCATTCTTCCAGAACCCCGCTCTAAAGGAATGTCTTCCCACGCCCCTTCCCCTTCACTTTCGAAGCGGAAAGCTTCATGAGGCACTTCCCAAGCGGGTTGTTCCTCGCCGCGCTCACGGATGGCCTGCATCAATTTGCTTTTCACACGCGGGGGCGCTTTGCGAGCTGGCACGCCGGATGCGGTTAACATTGCCGCGGTGATTCCCAGCGATTCGACCAAAGCCGCATCCTCACTCGTAGCACTGGCGAGTTTCTCCTCGAAGCGATCACGCTCCTCACCACACAGGTCTCCGCTGACATAGAGCGGGGCGAGTTCTTCGATGGAGGTCATGGATAAAAAGTAGTTAGGAAGCAGCAAGCTGCATCATGGGTTGGCGTAAGTCTAGCATACCTCGCCGAATACGCGACTTCACAGTTCCTAGAGGTAGATTTAGTGAGGACGCAATCTCAGTTTGCGATAAACCCGCATAGAAAGAGAGTTCGATGACTTCTTTGCGTCCCGGTTCCAATTGGTTCACGGCCTTTCGCACTTCAGTTGCCTGTTCGCGACTAATAATCGCTTCAGCCACGCCCACACTGCCGCTCACTTCAGTGGCCACCCCTTCCAAAGCATCTTTGGTCTTTGCAGCACGGTTGGATTTTCTCAAGCGATCGATGCTTCGGTTGCGCGCGGTGGTGGTGATCCAAGCAGCAAGATTATTGAGGTGGCCAAGATCGCCGGCACGATCCCATAGTCGAAGAAACACTTCTTGGGTCAAATCCTCGGCCTCAGAATCACTACGCAGGATGGCAGAAGCGATCGAGTAAACGAGACCTTGATACTGGTCGTAGAGACGTTCGAAAGCCTCTTCGTTCCCCGAAGCGATTTCGCGCAATTCGTCAGTTTCCGGCTGGTTTCGCAGACCCATACCCAGTATTCGCGCGGAGCGTAGGGAGCTTGCCCACCGATTGTCAATGCCTCTCGAGGTCCAAGGATGAACTTTTCTTAAAACTTTTTTCAGAAACCGGGATCCGGCGAAAGAGATGGGGCGTCGGTGGGGCAAATCATGAATGCTCCATCACTTTCCAATTCTTTGCTCGTGGGTTTAGCCCTAACAACGGCTCTCCTTCTAACGCACTCACCTGCGCTCGAATCATCAAATCTAATACTACTTCCTGTCGAAGGCGACAGCCAGATCGACCGGACAATCGCTCGTTTGCAATATCAGATGAGTCACGAGGCGCCTCACCGCGAAGCCGTGTTGGAGCGGCTGGGCTGGGCGTTTATTGCCAAAGGACGGCAAGAGAGTGATCCTGGTTTTCAACTTCTTGCTCTACGCTGTGCGGATCAGTTAGGCCAACATCCGGGTTACGAGAACCATGCGCAGCTACTTCGAGGCCATGTGTATCATCAACAACATCAATTCACCAAGGCATTGGCCATCAGCCGTTCCTTGGTTGAGTCACGTGGACATCATCGCGATTACGCCCTGTTAGGCGATGCCTTGTTTGATCTGGGCCGAGTCGACGCTGCTGCAGACGCCTATCAAGGCATGATGGACCGCAGACCCGGTTTAGATGCTTACGTTAGAGCCGCACAAGTGCGCTGGATCATCGGAGATACCGCTGGCTATCAGGAAGCATTGGAACTTGCCGTCCAGGCGGGAAGCCCCCGGCAACCAGAACCTCTGGCATGGGCCCTTTCAGAGCTTGGACGCTGCCACCACCGTGCGGGTCAATCGGCACACGCACTCCAAGCCATCACAAACGCTTTGAAGTTGCTGCCTCAGTACGCACCGGCCCTGCTAGAGAGAGGCCGCATATTGTTAGGCCGGAAACGTGACGACATGGCCTTAGAGTCATTGGAGAAGGCAGCTCAAATTGTACCTCAGCCCGCCTATCTATGGCCATTGTTAGAATGCCAAACCCGTTTAAAGCATTCGGATGCCGCGGCGGAAACTCATGCCGAGCTAATCCGCCGCGGTGCGATTGAGGATCCGCGCACGATGGCCCTCTACCTAGCAACAACCGGCGTAGAGGTTGAAAAGGCGCTTCATCTCGCGGAACGCGAGCTGCAAGAACGTCAGGATATCTATACTCACGATGCTTATGCCTGGGCGCTCTTTGCCAATGGACGCATCGAAGAAGCCGCCAAACAAATGGAGGCCGCGTTAAGTGAATCGACTCTCGACGCCCGGATTCATCTTCACGCGGCCGTGATTCAACGTGCCCAAGGCAACCACCAAGCTGCGAACCAGCACCAACAGATCGCGGAGCACGGCTCCCTAACGCTTCTACCTTCCGAGCAGGCTCTCCTGGGAGCCGGCGATGGAGGCTAGATCCTAAACTAAACCAAACTAACCTAAACATACCAAAGACCATGAACTACACACTAACTAATAAACTAAGCGCAACCGTCATCGCAGCAGCTCTGATCGCTGTTTCACAGCCAAACATCATGGCCTCCAGCCACATGGACGCGCCTTTGATCACGTTGGATGACGCCGCCAACACCACCGACGTCTACGCCTTCAAAACTTCGCGAGAAGGCACCGACTACCTGGTCACGGCGCTCTCCGTTTATCCATTCGAAACCCCGGGGATCGGACCGAACAAATTCAATTTCGATGATAATGTTCTCTACTCGATCTTCGTTTCGTCCGGTGATGATGTCGCGCGCGGCCGCCCTACCTACCGCTACGATTTCCAGTTTCGGACCAAGTTTCGGAATTCGGAAACGATCTTGCAGTCCTACACTGCCGACATCGAGAACGTGGGAGATGAAGGACAGAACCTCATCCAAACTTATACGGTTAAACGCACGGATTTCCGAACTGGGAGTCGGCGCTTCCTCGGGAGGGGCCTTGTGCCTCCCAACAATCAGGGAAACGTCACCCGCTTCTACAACGAGGATGACGATGGCGAAATGCCGGCGAAAGCCGGCGTCGCCGATCCGTTAGCGCTAGACCGTTACACAAGTCAGACGATCTGTGATCTTCGACTCGGACACCGCGCCTTCGCCGGCCAACGTGAGGATGGTTTCTACGCCGATATCCAAGCCGTCTTCGACCTCTTACGCTTCCGGTCCGGCGGCCCGTCAAACAGCTTCGATAGCCAGTCCGGATTCAACGTGCACACCATTGTGTTAGAGATTCCGATTTCTCGCGTTGGCGGAGACATGCAAGTGGCCGGTGTTTACGCCACCACGAGCCGCCGCAAGATCACCATCTTGCGTGAAGGCCCCAACTCCGGAGACCCGCGCACGAGCAGCAGCTTCATCCAAGTGGGCCGCCAAGGAAACCCACTTTTCTGTGAGGCCTTGGTCGCGCTCGAAGACAAGGATCTCTACAACCGCAGCCAACCGGTGGATGACGAGAGGCTTTTCGCCAAATACGCGCTGAGCCCGGAACTCGGAATGCTCGCAGGTGCCGCGGAGCAAACCCACCGCACGGACCTCAAGGCCATCTTCATTCCAGACATGATCAAAGTGGATCTCTCCACGGACCCGGCACGCCTGACGGGTGGCCATGCTGACGATGAAGGGTTCTCCCGTCTAGGGATCTTTGGCGGAGACACTTTGGTTAGCCAAATCCAAGATGGCTTTGTCGAAATTGGCCAGGGAGTCGTACCCGGCGGCTGGCCAAACGGCCGGCGCTTCGGTGACGATGTGCTAGACGTCGCCGTATCAGCTATTCTCAGTGATCTGCGGGACCCTGCGGACTTTCTAGGCAAGCTCGTTGTCGCCGACGGTATCGATAACGTTAGCGAGAATGACAGTGTCTACAACAAGGTATTTCCCTATGCCGGCACGCCTCACAATGGACGCAACTACCGCGCGAATCCTAACTTTATCAACAACAGTAACTAACAAGACAATCCAACGGGGGCGCTCCGGAACAGGAGCGCCTCCCACACACTTTTAAGAAACCATGAAAACGCTCGCCACCGCCCTTTCGGCCATTCTGTGGATGGCCGGCGCGACCTTCGCGCATGATCCCGGCCTCAGTTCCGCTGAATTCATCCTGAACGGAAACACGCTTACGGGTAACGCAACCTTCGCCTTGAAGGACATTGATGAACTTCTGCAATTGGACAGTAGCCAAGACGGCCGGTTACAAGACGCCGAGATCGAAGAGGCTTCTGACTTCTTGGCTGAGTTTGGGGAAATGCTCTACAGTATCCGCCTACATGATACCGAAGTGCAACCGACGGCCGCATTGGTTAGTGCGGATTTGGAAACTGGTGATCTCACTTTCGAACTCAACTTTGAAGCGAACGAAGTCATTCTCGCAGATTCACTAAGCATTGAATTCATCGCGTTTGATGACTTTGCGGTGGGCCACCGCCAATATCTCAAGGTGCTCGATCAATCGGGAGAGGTGATTGACGAACAACTACTAAGCCGTCCTGAGTATACGGCGCTTTCCACAGCAGAACCTGCGGCTTTCACTTCTCCGATGACTTCCCCGGAGAGCCCGCGTGTGAAAGAATCTACCTTGGGAGCATCCTTCTTTATCTTGGGGATGGAACATCTTCTAATTGGATACGACCACATTCTCTTTCTTCTAGCACTCCTCCTTGTCGCACGCACGCTCTGGCATGTGATATCACTTATCACGACCTTCACAATCGCTCACTCGCTGACTCTGGGAATGGCTACTCTGTTAAGGTGGCAAGCCCCAGCATCGATCGTGGAACCGCTAATCGCCCTGTCGATTGTAGTGGTAGGGGTGCTTCATCTTTGGATGCCGGCCATTTCTATAAAATGGTTGGTGAGTGTCACCTTTGGATTTGGGCTAGTCCACGGCCTCGGCTTTGCCGGCGTGCTTCAAGGATTGGGAATCTCTTCTGACGCTCTCTTTCGATCTTTGTTGGGATTCAATCTCGGCGTTGAAGCGGGTCAGATTCTTGTGGCTCTCGTTCTCTTCCCGGTCATTCGTTGGATGCGGCAAATTCAATGGAGGCAGGTCAAATTTCAACCAGCGGCGCACGCGATGATCGCCGTTACGGGCCTCTACTGGCTGATGGAAAGGATCTGACTAACTCTCGTATGAGACGGACGGAGATGGCGGGGCTTCTCAAGTGGCCACGAAACTTTGAGAAGCCCCTTCAAGTGTCTTTTTTTACCACCAAAGCGATCTCAAACGAGGACACGATTTCCATTTGTCTTCTGCAAACCTTCCCTTCTATAGTCCCGCCGATGAAAACGCCCTTCCTTTCTCTCTGTGTCCTCTTCGCCATTTCCGCCCTTTCCCTCACCGGCCAAGACGCCGCCAGCGATGATGGCTTCAAGACCATCTTTGATGGTAAGACTTTCAATGGCTGGAAGAAAGCCACGGAGAACCCGGATACGTGGAAAATCGAAGACGGCGCTTTGGTCACTCGCGGCAAACGCTGCCACCTCTTTTATGTGGGCGATGAAAAACCATTTAAAAACTTCGAGCTCAAGGTCGACGTCATGACCGAGCCCAACAGCAACGGCGGCATTTATTTCCACACCGAGTATCAAGAAACCAATTGGCCCAAAGTTGGCTTCGAATGCCAAGTCAACGTTTCGCACAAAGACTGGAAGAAAACCGGCAGCCTCTACGACGTGGCCAATCTCGGCGTCACCCCCGCACAAGATAACAAATGGTGGGAGCAACACATCACGGTCAAAGGCGATACGGTCACCGTTAGGATCGACGGCAAGATCGTTCTCGCCTACACCGAACGCCCAGGAGCCCAAGCCGGCAAAGGCTTCACCCGCAAGCTCAACGAAGGCACCATCGCCTTCCAAGCCCATGACCCCATCAGCGTGGTTCGTTTTAAGAACGTCAGGATCAAGCGTCTACCGGATGAGGAGTAAGCAGCGCTAATTCGTAGCGGTGACCACTGGGCCGCCGCGGTTTCCTCAAGAGCCTTCGGACGGCCAGAAAGGGCCGTTTGGAACAGTCGCTTTGATAGTCTCTGATTTCTCCGGAATCGAACGCCGCCGTGTCACACTACGCTCCGTTTCGGAGAAACGGGCGACCATTGGAACATCCCTTCCTCCATTCAAACGGCCGGAAATGGCCGTCCTACAAACCTGATGGATCACTTAGTTAGATCTCTCAGCGCCACATAAAAGGCGATCTCCTTCTCCACCGTCTTCTGCGTGTCTTCGTGGACACTCACACTTCCCAACAATTCGGCTGCTTTGTCAGGATCGATGCGAGCCAGGGCGGTGAGACTTTTCTGAACGGCTTGTTCTTGCCGGCTGCCACCTTCAATCTCCGTGGCCCACGCGAACGCCTTTTCTGGAGCGTGAGCCATGGTCGTGTTGACGAGTTCCTTCAACGCTTCGTCTCGCCCTGACGACGCGGGCCGTTGTTGCACCCATTCGGCCGCGGCGTTCACATCGTAGCGGGACCAGGTGTTGACGAGATTACGCATGGCATATTCCCGGGCTGATTCGTCTTCTAAAGTTTCCACCCAATCAGCAACTCTGTCAGGCTCCGATGCCGCCCAGTGGCCGGCCGTGTATTGAAGCGCGCGATCGCGTTCTTCACCTTCCGATTGCTCTCTGAGGAAGGCCATGGTCTCTGCAGGGGCACGCTCAGCTTGACGCTCGGCGTAGCTCATGGCGGCGACATCACGAATGCCTTCGGGCATCCGCGCCATCAACTCTTGCGGGGTGAGTTCACCCGTCCTTTGAATTTGG
Organism: Verrucomicrobiales bacterium; assembly: GCA_965224685.1. GTDB lineage: Bacteria > Verrucomicrobiota > Verrucomicrobiia > Verrucomicrobiales > DEV007 > CBDDAB01. The sequence goes on from CBDDAB010000017.1 coordinate 630,521, forward strand.
CGAAAGGCGCCGCTGATGATGGACCTCACGTCATAAGATCCATCCTCGCCCAGGACCTCCGCCTGGGCGATAGCAGCCACCGGATCGTCTCTTACCAAATGCTTAAGCCATCCCTTGGTCGCGGCGTCACGGAATTTATCATCCTCAATCGTCTCAATCCACGCCTTGACTGCATCTTCGTCTTTCGCCGCCCACTTGGTTGCCGCATCGCGCACCGCCCTCTCGTCTTGCCCGGAATCTGAATCCAATCGTGGCAACAACTCCGCCAAGCGTTCCGGGTTCTCCGAGTTTCGCAAGCCCATGGTCACGTTTGAGAGAATCTTTCCGCTCCACTCTAACGATTCCATATTTTGATCTACCCATTCTAACAAACTGTCCACATCGTTCAATCCTTCGTTCTGCAATGAATCAACCAGCTCTTGCCGCTGTTGGTAATTCAGGTCTCCCCAGAACCGTTCCATACCACCCACGGGATCCGTCTTCATCCACTCCTTGGTAATGCGAGCCATCACGCCCTCGCGAGCCGTACGATTTTCGAGGGCTTGAGCCCAAGTCACGGCAGCTTCCGGATCGTCTTGCAACCACTTTCTTAACACATTTCCTAACCCGTGATCATGCCGAAACTCATGACGCCCTTGATTCAACAAATGCGCCACCGCGCGATTGGCCGCTTTCTCCGCGCCGCCGCGGTAGAGCGTGGCGAAGACATTGCCGAACATGCTCGTCTGCGTTTTATCGAGGCCTTGCTCCAATAAAAACTCATAACCGGCATCCAGCTGATCGGGGCTCAACCCTTGCAGAAGCGTGTGCGCGTAGCGCCCATTCGGCGCCAATTTCATCGAAGCATCGTAAGCGGCCGCCATATCCCGCGGCGCCCAGACTTTTAAAATGGCCTCGTAGAGAGAAGATAGCTCATGTTCACGAGCAAAGGCCATCGCAGCTTCGGGATCACGCCTCGCCCAACTGCCGGCGACCACATTGATGAGTTGCCAATGCTGATAACGAAGCTCTTGATCCTCATGAATCGCCTTCAACCAATGCTTGATCTCCTCATCTGATGCCTCATCGAGACGAAGAAGAAAGTCCGCAAGACCATCAAATTCACCGAGCGTTTCCACCGAAGGCAAGGCTCCCTTGGTTGGGGCACGAGCACCAAGAAGAGAGACATTATTTTTCGTATCGGCTTCGTTGGAGGCCACACCCGATTCGTGGCCGGATAGGAACCCATAGCCGAACCAACCGGCGAACGCGCCTATTATCGTTGCAATCAATGTCGCTTTCATCATCTTGCTAGATTCATTCGATGGTGACGCTCATGCTGGCCTCCATATCAATCACCCCAAAGCCGGCGCCAGCATTCACTCCTGAGTCTCGACCGCTGTTCTCTTTGGATAGGCGATTCTGCACTTCATTCAACCACTCCTCTCTCAATGCCGAGTCTGCGATAGCCTCGGCCCAAGTGGCGGCGGCGGTGAAGTCGCGGCTTGCATTGCGACTGGAAATGAGCGCGTGCACCATGCCCGCGACGGCGTGATCCCGCCGTAGGCCCGCCTCCAGATTGCCAATCACCTGTGATGCTTCAAGCGGTTTGGCCAAGACCCACGCCTTGGAGGTGGCCTTGACCACATCATTGACTTCCCACTCATCGGGCCCTTCGTGGAGCCATTGAAAGGCGGCTTGAGGATCTTGATCCCTCCATGATTGGGCGATGGATTCGATTCCTTTGCGATATTTGTCAGGGCTCTGAACCAAGATGAGCTGCTCGATCGCGCGAGCCGGATCTTCTTTGGTGATGGTGCCGACGGTATTGGTGAGCAGGTCTTCGCGGGCCTGTTCGGTAAGGCCGTGAGCCCACTTCAACGCGCCATCGAGATCGCTCGCCATCCAGTCCTTGGCAAAGTTCGCCGCTAAACTCGGCTTCGTTTCCACAAGGTCTCGACTCTGCAGAAACTGTGACACCTCAACAGGCGCCTTCTTTCCCCAGGCATTCACGGCTGTCTGCTGCAGCGGACCGGCGACGGGTGAATCCGGCAAATCAAACGCGAAGGAAGCGGCTTCCAAAGGATCGCTTGTAGCCCATGCTTCCATCACGTTTCTCCCCCAATCACTGCGATCGTAAGAGGCCAAGGGCAACTTTGCTAGATAGCTCATGGCCTCTCTGGGAGATTCTCCCGCCAACGAGACCATGGCAGAACGCACGCGCTGAGCGAGCCCGGCATCACCACCTCCAATACTCCAACCATGCCCCCGCGTGTTGATATCGATGCTAGTAAATTGGTCTGCTTGAATGGGGTTGATGCCCATCTCGACAATCATTGCCAAAAGCTCACCCGGCTTCGCATCCAACCCGGCACTAGCATGAGCAAAGAGAAAATCCCGGCGGTTGGATGCAGGAAGATTTCGTATCCATGATAGTGCCACCTCCGGAGCTTCCTTGGCCCACGCTTTGGTGATATCGCCCTCTATCTCACTACGCCTTCGGGACTTGGGTAGCCCCTCAGCTCTGCGCATGGCCAATACGGGATCGGTCTTTGCCAGTTGGGTGAGCACCGATTGGTAGAGCGAAACGAGATCGCCGAGATCTTCGGACGTTTCCAGCCAGGCTAAAGCGGCCGCCGCGTCCTGCTTCGCCCACACTTTGATCGCCGAGACCAAGGCTCGCTCACGTTCCGCACCTGCCGGAAGCGCTGCCGCGGTCATCGCTGCGCGTTGCGGGTCAGACTCTGCTAGTTTCTCCTGTTGTGCCTGTTGCAAACGCCGAAGGACGTAGGATTCAGGGTTCTCTTCGCTTAAGATCGCGATGGCTTTGTCAGGATCAGTCCGCCCCACGACATTCAGCGTCGATTCTCGAATACGCTTTGATTGGCCTCTGCTCGCAACCAACGCCGCATCGGGATCGACGAGAGCCCATTGCGAAAAGATCTCACGCAACATGTACTCGACATTTTCAGGCTGCGTCTCCGCCCACGCGATGAGCGCCATTGGATCCACTGCCACACCGCGTTTGAACACCAACCAACGCAAATGGGCCAAGTCTCGCACTTCGCCTGAAGTCTCTAACAAACCAATCAATTCATCAATGCTCGCCTCGCGGAGATAACGGATGAAAAGGCCCGTCTTCGCATCATCCGGCGCCCCCATCACTTCATCCAATGTGGGACGAGGCATGGTGGCGGCAAGATCAGCATGCGATCGCAGGTCGGCAACTTTGGAAACGTACGAACTTGGCGAAATCGGCGTTTTCACCTCTACATTGCCGCTCCAGTTCTTGCGAATCCCGCCTCCAAACACGATTCCAACCGCAGCCCCAATCACCATGGGAAGTTGATACTTCATACGCGGAATATTGATAGAATCGCGCTTCAAGAAAAGCTAATTCTTCAGCTTTTCGGCTGTGACGGGTTTCGAAATTGAGTCAGAGCGATGTTAGCGATCCCTTGAGACGCGAATCAGGCTGAAGCCTGCACTCCAACACAATCCCCAAATGATCAACCGCCTAGAACACTTCCTCCCATTCATCAATGCGGCGCCAAGAGTGTGAATGGATAATAAGGAATATTACGAGCGAGCCAATAGCCCAGCACAACCCAAAGAATCCAAGGTGAGATCCAAGCACTAAGATGAAACCCTTTGCGGCGCCACCATTGAGAGTAACGTTCCAAGGCGAGACCGGCCGCTAGCGGAATCACCAGAATGAGAAGAGGATTGAAAGCAAGCCCTCGAACAATGTTTCCATGGGCGAACTGATGCGCCGCACGCGTGGTGCCGCAGCCCGGGCAATGATAACCTGTAAGCTGGTAAAAACCGCACTTGGGAAAGAAATCGTGCTCCGTGGGATTGAAGTGATAGAGCACCATCAAACCCACTCCGATCCCCACTACGAGAATGGCCGCAATGAGCACTGACCGGTTCACACAGAGGCTGGAACGAGGTAACTTAGCAATAGCCACGCCAGAAACACACCCAGAAAGGCCAACATCGACATGTGGTGCCAAAATTTCGCCTTTTTAGAAGACTCCACCGCCCCAGCATAATCCCCCGCCTGGTACTTCTCAGTCACGTTTGATGCGTGAACAATGGAGACGATCCCCAACGGAAGGCAGCAGAGTAAGGTGGAAAGAATGGCTGAGAACATGTAGGTCTCTGGCTTTGGTAGTGGCGGACCGGCAGGCGATACGCCTCCCGCCAGAGTTGGCATAGAAGGCGCAACCTGAAAAACCTGAGACACGGGAGCCCAATTTGCCATTCCCTCGGTCCAGCAAAGATCGGTCGGAGACACTGATCCGTCCGCAAGCTTGCTCTTTATCGTCGCTTCATCGAACGGTCCCGTTTTCTGGTCTCCCTTTGCAATATGATAGACTGCCATGACTTTAGCTTGAACGGCTTCCCCGCATCACGTCAATTAACAAAGTGCCAGGCAGCTCAGCTGATTTACGGAGTTTCAATAAGTTTGGTACGAAAGAAGGATTTTCCAGATTCGTGCCGCTCCAGCCGAATCCTCACATGTCCCTCATTTTCAAGGATCGTCACCTGCTCAGGCGTCGCTTCCCAGAGCGACCATTCTTCGGCATCCAGGCTCCACTCCGTGGTGACCTGACCACGCGATGGCTCCGGGTAAGTCAGGGTGATTTTACCATCTTCCAACAACTCGACACGGGGTTGCCAAAAGTCATTTGCCCTTCCCGGGTGCGTGTCTGCGAGGAATTCTTCCAGGTTGGTCCGTCCATCGCGATCCGGATCCGATGATTCTAACAAATCCTCTGCTGCCATGGAATCCAGGAACTGTTGGGTCCAATCTTGGTAGGTGACTTCTTGATCTTCTGCGAGCGCCTGAATCCATTCCTGTATGAGCGTCACGGCGCCTTCATCGACACGCGTGCTGCCAAGGGGAGGCATCCGTGGCGCTTCCGTATTGCCCAGCAAGCGCATCAATAACATCGACTGCGATTCCGAACCCGGCACGATCACGCGATTGTTAGGATCGCCATAATGCCCCACCAAGTCCCCATTGATGATGCCGCTCTCCTCAAGCGGAACATGGGCACGAGCATCCCAGAATCCCAATGCCGGCCCGCCAGGTTGATGACATTGGGCGCAATTCACATCCAAATAAGACCGCACGCGATCCTCCAAGCTACGGGAACGGTCGTCTGCCGTCGCCAAGACAGGCAGCGATGCCGCCTCCGGCAACTCCTCTTGAAAATAGCCCGCCTCTTTCAGCGCTTCTAACTGATTTGCTGGGCCCGCTTCATACGAAAACACACGGTTCAGTTGAGCGGTATTGAAACTCAACGCATGCCCGGCCTCTCGAGTGTGACACGCTCGGCAATCGTTGCGCGACGGGTAAATCCATTCTTGCTCACGTACGCCATCCGCCATTTGAATCTCTAACGTTTCCCGTTCGCCTTCGGCATCGACCAGATCCGCATCCGTCTGGTCTTCATTCCAACGATACGTGAGTCCATAACTACTGCCCTCCGTCTTCACCAGGAAACGTGTTTCCAGGCGCCGGCGTGAACTAGGATCACCAGCCGTCATTTCCATCTCGAAGTGTTTGATCCACGTGGTGCCCGCGGGGAAAGTCCACGGTTCGTTCTCGCGGAACTCAGCCATGTCTTCCATCTCGGGAATGGAGAACCAACGTTGTTTCAATGCGCCGTCTGACCAGAAAGAGACGTTAGGCTCGTAGGCGACAATGCCTTCGTTAGGGGTCAAACTGACAAGATCCTCAAACGCCCTAGTCCGTGATAGCTTGGCCGGTATGAGGAGACTGAAAGGCCTGCTCTTCCGCGCGATCTTCTTGATCTGCCCTAATGAGTAAGCCGCGAGAAGCACATCACCATTACGCGGATCGACCCCGAAAGCACTGACACTACGCTCACTGGCAATCTCCTTCACGTCGACCTCACCGTCATCGAGGAACTCCATGGACCAGATATTGCCCGAGCCATAATCTCCGAAGACGTAGGATTCGAACAATTCGGGATGGTCTTGGCCACGATAGACAACCCCACCCGTCACCGAGATTCCATCGCCACGCCCGTAATCATAAACCGGCTCTAAAGGTGCAAAGTCGCTTGGGGCACGCGAACCGCCCGGGCCGGAATTAAACGATCGCTCACCCTCGCGGAAACTCCATCCGTAGTGCCCGCCCCTCTCAATCAGATCGATCTCCTCACGAGCTCCTTGCCCCACATCGCCCGTGAAAAGGCGTCCCGTCGGGCCATCAAAAGCCATGCGCCAGGGATTGCGCAGCCCCACGGCCCAGAACTCCGTTCGCACACTGTCAGGATCCACCCGCTCACCCATGAAGGAATCCACGCCCACGAAAGGGTTGTCCGGAGGAATCGTGTAAGTGCCTTCATACACCGCGGGATGACTGATAGGCGCAAGACTGTCAGGACGCTGATCCACATCGATCCGAAGGATCCCGCTAAAGAAATCCCGATCAATGAAACGACTATTGTTATAGTTGTCATTGGCGCCGCCTTCATCACCTACCGAGATGTAAAGGTACTGATCAGGCCCAAAGTGCAGATCCCCGCCATTGTGATTGCTAGCCTCATCGCGTTGATCGATCATCGGCACCTCAGAGTTGATCAAGGCTCTGTTAGGATTATCCGGTGAAACCTCAAACCGGGCCACACGCTGATAACGAATGCGGTTGATCGAGGTGCTGTAGAAAACGTAGAAGAAACCGTTCTCAGCATAGTCAGGATGAAAGGCCAAGCCCAACAAACCGGACTCGCCTTGATACGCCGTCTTTGAAGTTAGATCGAGAAAGGTCTCCTTAGACGGTGAGGCAAGATCAGGGATCACGATGATTCGCCCCGTTTGCTCTAACACAAAGAGACGCGTAGTCTCCCCCGGAGGTGTGACGATGGCGACCGGACGGGTGAAACGCAAATCCGGAAAGATATTCTCCGTCTTGAACGTGCCCTCAGGAAGCTCGTCCGGCAGCGCCAAAGATTCGTTAGGCAACCGCTCCAGCGGCCCTGCATGAACGCTCAGGCCGTTGAATAACAGACAAGTGAGGAAGAAGAACGAGGCAGATCGAGTCATCATGATCACAATCGATTGATAAGGGGGTAATGTGTCGAACGTATCAATACCCAAGACTAGCGCAACCGATGCGCGTCTTTCTATGATTGATTGACTTATCCTTAGGGTTGGCACGGGGCCCGCGAGAAATGCTCTCCTCTCGCGGGTCCTGCCAGTTTCCTGCAACCTCAAACCTTTCAGCGAGCGGGTTTTCCCCACCGTGCCAAACGGGACCAATCCGTGGAACGGTTGATACGGCGAGCGGTGCTCGGAAGTACGATTACTGTATCCCAGTCTCCGGGAAAAGATCATGCCCCGGCCAAGCCTGAATGGTGTCCAGCAGCTGATTCAATTCCGGTTCCAAGGCGGTGGGGAGATAGCTGGTCAGGGCACTGCGGCGCGTGTTGAACAGGAGGACCCAGTGGCGGCCATCCGGGCGACGGACCATGTAGGCAGACGTGCCTGCGAGCGAACCGCCATGGCTGAAAACGGTTCCGTCATCCGTTTCACGGCGGCGCCATCCTGCCGCATAAGAACTCGCCTTGGGAACGCCCTCCTGATCAAGGCCCGCTTTCCCCTCTGGCCGAGCGAACATCTTGTCCAGCGTCTCCTGTTTCAAAAAACGGGGGCCATCGAACGCCACGACGAATCGAGCCAGGTCGACCACCGAGGCGATCCACGCACCATGAGAATCCATGGCCTCCAAATGCCACCCACCGTAGGGATAAGGCACGCGTTTTCCTAGCGAAGTCGCAAATACGGATGGTCCACGGAAGGGTGAATAGTAACGCACTTCGTTAGGCATGCGGTCCTCCGGCATGGATCGCCCAACTTCCATGGCTTCGATGCCCATGGGTTTTAAGACCTCTTCCTTCACAAAGTGTTCATACGATTTTCCTGACACTTTCTCGATCACGCGGCCTAACAAACAGTAACCGTGGTTGGAATAGACCTGCCGCGTGCCAGGATCAAAATCCAACGGCTGCGCCATCATATTGCGGATCACTTCATTGGGTCCGGCGGGTGGCGGGAAATCGAGCGCTTGCGCGAAATCCACCGCCCGGAACATGGGATCAAATGACGCTCCACGGTCCCAGCCGCCACTATGTTGCAGACATTGACGAATGGTCACACTGGCCAAGCGTGGATCGATGTCAGCGTCCGCTTTCGGGGGAGCATAGTCTGGCAGTATTTCAAAAACCTTGGCATCAAGTGTGAGTTTACCAGACTCTAACAAACGAAAGATGGCCGCCGCCGTGACAGGTTTCGACACACTAGCAATGCGGTAGCGGCTGGAGGGCGACGCGATTTCGCCCGTTGCGATATCTGCGTAACCGAAGCCGTTCGCATATATCAATCGCCCTTTGTCCGTAATGGCCACGGAGACACTCGGCGCCCGGTGTTTCTTGAGGAAAGACTTCATCAGCTCGTCCACGGCCGCCAACTCCTGAACCTCCTTGCCCTTCGATACCACATACGCCGCGCGCGATTCTTGAAATCCCGGCCCGCGCAAGACCGTCCCCGGCCGTGCCGTCGTCTGCTTGCCATCATCTAACACCAAGACGCCATTCACGAATACATACCGCATCCCTTCCGCCAAGGTGTGGGGATTGGCAAATCCAGCCCGGTCTTGAAACTTCTGATAGTCAAATACGATGACGTCAGCAGCGAGTCCTTCGGCAATCCGGCCGCGATCGAAGGCAAGAATCTGGTTCGCGGCCACCGCACTGGCCTTGGCCACCGCTTGTTCTAACGTAATGGTCTTTCCCTCGCGGATATACTTGGCAAACAATCTGGGAAAAGCGCCAAAGGAACGCGGGTGAGCAGAGATTCCGGCGCCAGTACCCGGCCCCGCATCGGTACAGAAACTCACAAACGGTTCGCGGATGAGCTTCTGTTTGTTCGACTCACTCATGGTCTCGGGAAGCACAAATGCTCCCGTTTTCACCAACTGAAAAAAGAAATCCCAGGGATCCATCTCAAGCTCTTCGGCCGCGGCGCCTAGACTTTTCCCGGCCGTTTCCGCATAGCGTGGATTGAAGGCCCGGCCGATCACCAGCTTCTTCCAATCGCGGCCCATGTGTTTGAACCAATTTTCCCAATCGCCTCCGTCTCCTTCCATCTCCTCACGAATCGTTTGCCGCATGGACGCGTCGTCGATGGTTCCGAGAAAGGCTTCCCTGCCTTTGGCGAAATGCCGCGGATGCACCAAGGCCTGAATGCCTAGCCCATTGTTAATGTAAGGATAGATGTCAGCCGTCACTTCGGCTCCTGCTTCTCTCGCGGCTTTGATCTTGGCGATCGCTTGGTCCATCTTGGGCCAGTTCCCCCGACCCGCCGCCTTGAGATGAAAGATGTGCACCGGAGTGCTCCCCTTGCGGCCGATCTCCAACGCCTCATCAATGGCCTCTAACAATTGATCCCCTTCATTGCGCATGTGGGTGAAATACTTGCCCCCATATTCACCCGCCACTGAAGCCAAAGCACCAATCTCGTCGGTATCGGCATACACGGCCGGGGGATAGATCAACGCTGTGGAGAGGCCGATGGCACCGGCCTCCATCGCTTCGCGAACGTGCGCCTTCATTTTCTCAAGCTCCTCTTCAGATGGGGAACGGTCTTCATCACCGATCACCAATTTCCTAACCTGTGTGTGTCCAACGGTCTGTGCCACATTCAAAGGCAGGCCGCGCATCTCGAGAATCTGATAATATTCCGCCATCGTCTGCCACCCACGGGAGCGCGCCTCCTCATCGGACAATGGCGCACCGGAATGTCCTTCTCCGGCATTGATCGTCGTGATCCCTTGGGCCAGAAGATTCTTCGCCGCCTCCCTTTTTTCTAACATAGGCACCGCCGTCTGACCCATCATATCGATGAAGCCCGGCGCCACGATCAATCCCTCTGCATCAATCCGTTTGTTAGCCTCGACACCGTCTAACCGACCGATCCGGACAATCTTTCCTTCCTTGATCCCCACGTCCGCCTCATACCACGGCGCTCCCGTTCCATCGATCACCCGACCATTCTCAATCAGGACATCAAGGGTCTCACCTCCCGCAGACAATGCGAGGATGGGTATTGTTAGAGCATGAAAGCAACAAATCCAATTGGTGGTCATGCCCACCAGCATGTGGCGGAGAATGATTCCTGACAAGAACGGCAACGATTTCCGTTTCCAGCTGCGAATCGCCCACGCCCGCCATTTCTGGTTGAGAAGCTCGGCGAGCCATGTTTTTTCAGGCACGACTATGAACGAGACGACATCGGAAACGGATTCCCAGTGGGTCGAGGAAGAGGTGAAGAATCACGCGGGATGGATTGCGGCGGTACGGGAGCAACTCGGCAAGGTGGTGGTGGGCCAGCAGGACTTGGTCGACCGGCTCCTTATCGGCCTAGTAGCCAATGGACACGTGTTATTGGAGGGGATGCCCGGCCTGGCCAAGACGCTGGTCATCAACACGCTGAGCCAGTGCCTGCGCACGGAGTTTCATCGCTTACAGTTCACGCCCGATCTCCTGCCTGCCGACTTGGTGGGGACGCTGATCTACAGTCCCCGAGACGGCCAATTTCAAACGCGCATGGGACCGATCTTCGCCAACATGATCCTAGCGGATGAGATCAATCGCGCACCAGCCAAAGTTCAGAGTGCTCTGTTAGAGGCGATGCAGGAACGTCAGGTCACCATTGGCGAACAGACCTATCCCCTTCCCGATCCTTTCTTGGTCATGGCCACGCAGAATCCGCTGGAGCAGGAGGGCACATATCGTCTGCCGGAAGCGCAGCTGGACCGGTTCCTTTTCAAACTCGTCGTGGACTATCCCACTCGTGAGGAGGAACTCTTGATTCAGGAGAGAATGGGCACGACCACGCCGGAATTAACCGTTTCGCCAGTCGCCCAGCCGGAACAAGTCGTCGCGGCGAGATCCGTCGTGAACGCGATCTACATCGACCGCCGCGTGCGCGAGTATATTGTGGATCTCGTGAGAGCCACTCGCGAGCCGGGAGGCTACAATCTTCCGGATTTGAAAGGACTCATCCGGGTCGGAGCCTCGCCCCGCGCCTCCATCAATATCACCTTGGCCGCCAAAGGTCTGGCATTATTACAGGGACGCACCTTTGTCACGCCCCAAGATGTCAAAGACGTGGGCCTCGATGTCTTACGCCACCGAGTCATCACCAGTTTTGAAGCCGAGGCTGAAGAGATCTCTAGCGAAGACATCGTGCGCAAGGTCTTCGACGGCCTGCCGGTGCCTTAAGCGAGTAGCCCAATCACGACCCACATGGCGGCGACTGACGAAAAACGGGACATTGGCGTCCTTTTGAAACGTATCCGCGCTTTGGAGATCAAAGTGCGGCATATGGTAGACGAGATGTTTGCCGGTTCTTATCACAGTGTCTTCAAAGGTCAGGGCATGAACTTTGAGGAAGTGCGAGAGTATCAGCCGGGAGACGAGATTCGTAGCATCGACTGGAATGTCACGGCGCGGCTGAGCCAACCCTATGTCAAACTGTTTACTGAAGAGCGTGAGCTCTCACTTATCTTGTTAGTCGATCTCAGCGCTTCAGGAAACTACGGGAGTCAAGACTTTAGCAAACGCGAAGTTGCGGCGGAAGTGGCCGCCACCCTAGCATTCAGCGCCATGCAGAACAACGATCGCGTGGGATTGATCATTTTCACCGATCAAGTGGAACTGTTCATTTCACCGGGCAAAGGCCGTTCGCATGTGCTACGCGTCATCCGTGAAGTCTTGTATTACAAACCGAAGTCACGCCGCACGGATATCAGCGCGGCCCTGAGTTACCTCAACCGCGTGCTTCATCGTCGCTCGATCGCTTTTCTCATCTCCGATTTCTACACGCCGAACTCCATTAAAAAGGAGCTATCACTTTCCTGCCGGCGCCACGATCTCACCGCGATTCAAATGCGCGACCCGTTAGAAGGTCAACTCCCACGTGTGGGTCGCATCATGTTAGAGGATCAGGAAACGGGCGACCTCATCGAGGTCAACACGTCGAATGCCAACGTTCGCCAAGCTTTCGAACAACGTTCACAGAACCGTCAGCGCGAATTGGAGGATCTTTTCATCCGGCACGGTGTGGATCACATCTCTTTGACCACCAACGAAGATTATCTCCCCGCCTTGCGGCAATTCTTCCAGACGCGCGAACGGCGACTCATGCACTAAGAGGCGATGGATCCCTTTCCTGACGAAGACATTCTGGACGTCGCGCCGCCGGTTGAGATCCCGGAAGCGGCACCCATACACATCTGGGTGATGATAGGAATGGTGCTAGCTGGACTAGCGCTTCTCATCATTGGCATACTGCGAAACCGTGCCCAGGCCACCGTTAGTCCCAAACAACGCGCGCTTGACCTCTTGGCCACCCTGCGAGGCCGGGCAGCGCAAATGGATGGCTACCAGTTCGGCGTCGCCGTGTCCGATATCTTGCGAAACTATCTCACCGAAGCCCACGCCAATCTCAAAGCCAGCCAACAGACATCGCGCGAGTTCCTCGACGATTTGAAAGCACAGGAGGTCTTTAGCGAACGAAATCAGGAGAGACTCTCGCAGTTTCTCGAGACATGTGATTTCCTAAAATATGCGCCGGTGGGGAGAGCGACAGAGCCTAACCAGGACTTGTTAGATCAGGCGTCTTTGTTTATTCGGGAGGATTTGGTGTGAGTTTCGACGCTCTCACTTCCAAGCTCGATGGCTTTCGCTTTGCGCAGCCCTGGGTGCTGTGCGCCCTGATCTTGGTGCCTTTGCTATGGCTTTGGTTAGGCAAACGGCGGGATGCGGCGGCCATTGGTTACTCGACGCTGAGTTTGCTCAAAGATCTGGGAAAACGTCATGGCGGCCGCGATGGCTGGCTCTCGCATCTTCTCATCTTGAGTTCCTTGGCCTTGATGATCGTGGCCTTGGCGCGACCACAAACCGGCCAATCGTTCTCCAAAGTGCGCGCCAGCGGCATCGACATTCTTCTCGTTCTCGATGTCTCCACTTCCATGCTTGCGGAAGATTTTACGATCGGGCGTCAGCGCGCCAACCGGTTGTTGGCTGTGAAGTCGGTAACGAAGGATTTCATCGAAGCGCGTGCGAGCGATCGCATGGGCATCATTGCCTTCGCCGGAAGGCCCTTTCTAGTGAGCCCTCTCACACTTGATCACGAATGGCTCTTGAAAAACCTCAACGAAAGGGTGCTCATCAACAACAAGTTTGATGGCACGGCCATCGGCAGCGCCATTAGCACAGCGGCCAATCGATTGAAAGACCGCGACAGCAAGAGCCGGATCATCGTATTGCTCACCGATGGCACCAACAACTCCGGCCGTATCCAACCTCTCACCGCCGCTGAGGCAGCGGAAGCGTTAGGGCTCAAGATTTATACCATCGGTGCCGGCACGCGTGGCATGGCGCCCTACCCGAGCAAAGATCTCTTTGGCCGGACTCATTACCGCAGAATCCAGGTGGAGTTTGATGAGGAAACGCTTCAACAAATCGCCGAGAAAACGGGAGGACGTTACTACCGCGCTACCGGCACCGATTCCTTGAAAGCGATTTACGACGAGATTGATGAATTGGAAAAGACCGAGGTGGAAGTAGAACAGTACGAATTGTTTGATGAGTGGTTCATGTACCCACTAACAGTAGGTGGATTGTTAGCACTACTCTTTCTCATGCTCCGTTACACGATTTGGAATCGCCTGCCCTGACGCCTCATGGATGACGATCAACTAACCTTTGCTGAGCCGATCTGGTTTGCCGCCTTGGCGATCTTGGTGGGTGTGATCCTATTTAGGGTGATCACCACACGACGCTCCACCCAATTGCTCAATCAATTGGTGGCCTCACGTCTGAAAGAGCAGCTGTTAGGCTCCGTTCACCGCGGCCGTCGCGCCACGAAGTTCTGGTTCTACATCGCCGGACTTGCTCTGGTCATCGTGGCCTTGGCGAGACCGCAAATGGGCTTCCAGGAAACCACCGCCACGAGACGGGGGCTGGATGTGATGTTTGCGATCGATACCTCGCGCAGCATGTTAGCGGAAGACATTCAACCGAACCGTCTCGACCGCGCGAAGTTCGCCATCCTCGACTTGTTAGAGTTTCTTAAAGGCGATCGCATCGGGCTCGTGGGCTTCGCCGGAGACGCCTACATTCAATGTCCTCTCACCACGGATTACACCGCCTTCCGGCGCATTCTGGACGAAGTTGATACCAACCTCTTACCCACTCCAGGGACAAACATCGCCAACGCCGTCAACGAATCGCTGGAGGGATTCACCAAGTCTGAGAGCGACAACCGCGCACTCATTCTGATCACCGATGGTGAAGAATTGGATGAAGAAGCGGTGCCCATCGCCAAGAAAGCGTACGAAGATCAAGGCGTCCGTGTTTTCACACTGGGCTTTGGCACACCTTCAGGAAGTCAGATTCGCTACACTGATGACAAAGGGCAACAAGTGGTCGTCGTGGATCAGTCCCGGAAGCCAGTCGTGACTAAATTAGAAGAAGGCGTTCTCAAGGAGGTGGCCAGTGCCGCAGGCGGTTTCTATCAGCGGTTTGAGGGCACGGATAGTCTTCAGCGGCTTGTCAGTGAAGGGCTCGGAAGTATGACGCGCGAAGATATTGACAGCCGGGAGCGGCGACGCGCCATTGAAAGGTATCAATGGCCTTTGGGTGCCGGACTAGCGTTGTTGTTTATCGGCTTAGCAATCCATGAATCGCCTCGAAGGCGAGCTAGAGTGCAAGTCGGCGTTACTTCGTCGTCACCGTGAGATCGTCGAAATAGATCGGCTTACCAGCATAGGGCGTTCCCCACACGGATGGCTTGCCTCGTCCGCTCTTATCATCCGTTTCGAACGTGATGATGGGGTCATCCGGCGCCTCTTCACCCTCTGTCCAAACCCATCCTTTGATCTGACGTTTGCCTGAAGTTTCGTCATCGATCACCGCGAGCCTCACATGACACCATTTATCGGCCTTCCATGTGTAAGGTTGCGTCGCGAGCACCTGGTCTTCCCTATGGACCAATTCCACGTGCTTTTTTCCTGGTACCACTCGCAGGCGATATCCGGACACGCCATACACACCGACGCCAAAGCGCGGAGCCGTGCGCCGCTTCTTGCCAGCTCGAAAACGCGCCTCCGCAGTCATCGCAGCTTGGCTAGATTTTCCGTAAAAAATCCCGTTCTCTTCCAATGGTTCGGCCGGCAACATCAGGAGTTTGTTTCCCTCTTCCTCAATCACCTGGAATTCCCCCGCCAAGACCAGAAGATCATCCGGCGGATCACCCAACTCCGCATCTTGAAACGAGACGACTAACTTGGACTCTTCTGCCCAAAGGGAACTTACCAAGGCGACGAGACTAACAATGACTGGAACAAACAATTTATTCATGGCGCAAAGATTCGAGAAACGGTCGTTTGAGAACGGAGCGGGCCGCCCACCAGCAGAAGACAACCCCTCCCAAGAGAATGAGTCCCACCAATCCTGTGATCAATCCTAAGGGCATCCCCTGACCGGAAGCGCGCATGGCGGGAAAGACGGCTAACAAAGCGGCGACGACGCCGAGGATCACCGCGGCGATGTGCAGAAACCAGTGTTCACTGAGCACCAGCCACGACAAACGTTTGGCCTTGAAACCCACGGCTTCCATGAGAGCGAGTTCCCGGCGTCTATCCAGGATATTGCGGAAAGTCACCACCGCCAAGCCCGCCGTGCCTAACAAGAGCCCGAGTCCTCCCAAAACACTGAACATTTGCAAATAGGTGTTCTGAACGTTGTTAAAGGCGTTTAATCGATCCGCCGTGGAAGTGAGACTGAACCCGAGGTCTTCTAACATCCGCGTCATCGTGGCGCTGAGTTCCCCGGCTTTCTCCGCAGGGGTATCGACGAGAAAATAACGATAACCACCGGCTGAGGGAAAAGCCTTGGTGTAGTTGGGCTCCGAAACGATGACATTGCCCTGAAGGAGCGAGCCCTGCAGAAGCCCCACCAGACGAACGCGCCATGGCCGGCCTAACTCATCCTCATAAGTGATTTCGTCACCTAACGTTAACCCCATAGCATAGGTAGCGGAATTCATATCCATAATCCCTGGCACGACACCCTCACCAAGATCTTCATTCAGCGCCCCCCATCCTTGAGCACCTTTGAAACTGAACGCTTGGCGTTCCGCCAGCAGTTGGGGATCGACCGCCATGAGACGCGGCCGCTGGGCGCGATTCAGATTGAGGCAACTCGCCTCCTCACCCTCGCGCACGCGAAAGGGCACCAAGGAAAAGTCTAACTCCTCATCGTCCAAGCCGTAGAACTCCCGCTTCTCTCCATCATTCAAATCTTCATAGATGGATAGCGACGATTCACCTACCAACTGAAACCCTCCCGTCCCCGAAGCTCGTATCGAAGCATCCTTCGTCGCGTCTAATCGGAATGCGTTCGTCGCGCAGATCATGAACACACCCGCCGCCATGATGATAATTACCGCGAGACTGCGCCCCCGCCTTCGCGACGAGTTGCGGATGCCCAACGCAGCCAATTGATGCTTACGGCCCAACAATCGACCGAGATTCTGCAATAACAAACTCGCTAACAAAAGCCCCGAAACAAGAATGAGCATGCCGCCGGCGAAGAAACCACCGGCTTGTTTCATGGGGTCCGATTGACTACCCGCGCCGGACAACGAAAGAATGGCACCACCTAACAAGAGCAGCGCAAGCCAGAATTTCTTCTGCTTCACAAGCGGCGTCGATGCCGCATGAAAATCTTGTTCGGCCGTGCCGTGTATGAGTTCCACCGGCCTCCGTTTGGACACGCGACGCGTGGCAAAGAAGATGGCAATCAAGGCCATGAAGAAGATGCCATAAGCTCCGGCCAAACCTGCAAGCGAATCCGGAGAAAAGCGAATCTGCAAATCGCCGATGGCTCCTCGCCATACCGTGCTCAAAGCCGCAATCATGCCCTTGGTATAAAGGAGCCCGCCGATGATCCCCAGCAAACTGCCTAACAAAGCGATGATCCCGCCTTCGATAAAGAGTATCTTGCGCACGCGACCGGCTTTGAAGCCCAAGGCGCGCATGGTGCCCAACTGACTCTCACGTTGATCAATGCTGAGTGCGAACAAAAGGACCGTTAGAATAATGGCCGCGATGATGATGAAATAACTGAACGCACTCAGATACATGCCGAAATCGAGCGAGTTCGTCACCGCACGTTCCCCGCTAGACGCGAGATTGATCAGCGAGACGCCAAAGCGATCGGGAGTAAGCTTGGCATCTAACGCTTCGCGAAACGGCTCAGCCTCAAAGGCGGGCGGAAAGCGCATGGATGTTAGTTGGCCGAAGCGATTGCTCCACAGCTCTTGGCCGGCCGCCAATGAAATGAAGGCTTTGGGGGTGCCCTTGTAATCATCCCAATAGTCTTCGTCCTTATCCCGGATCTTATTGAGATCCACATCAATGCCCGGCTCCCAATCCCGGCAATTCTCGGAATCGGAAACACCCGGGAAATCAGGCGTCCAGCCGGCATTCATGTCAGGATGATCCATGGGTAAGATCTCCCGGACCTTGAAAGACGATGTTTTCTCAATCAGCTCGCGGCCCGGACCAAAGACACTGTAGGCAAGCGTCAGGTCATCTCCTTTCGTTAGGCCCAGATCCTCAGCAAGCCATTGATTAATCATCGTCTCCCCCTTCTCAAGATCCGCCGGCAACGGACCTGACCCGGGAGCCGCAGCGGTGACCATACTGTATGGCGCACCTCCATCCCCCGCCCCGATCTCATTGATCAAATAGGTGAATACGCCTTGCGCATCAGGCTGCAACTCACGAATAGAACTTTCCGCCGCCAAATCCAAGAGCACCCGCCGGCTAACAATCTCCCAGACACCCTCACGTACTTCCAACACCAAGTCGGTATCATCCGCATTCCACGATTCATCAATGGCGGCTTGCAAGGCGTCTTCATCGACGTCGTCTCCCGATATCAAGAGCAAATTGGCCCTTCCAGCTTTATCTAACGCTTTTGCCAAATTATCGTAAGGCACAAAGAGATTCATGGGCGCCGTCTGCTCCGCCTTGAGGCTGAAATTCCCAAAGGCGTCCCCGGACGCGATATCTTGAACTTCGAGTGTGAGGGACACCGTGTTGTCCGTCTCCCCGGAAAGCGGCGCATCCCGGGAAAGGGCGCCGGGTTGCTCCATCCTAGCAATCACCTCATCGCCTACCGACACCTGGAGCCGTTGCGCCAAGGCCGCATTGAGTCGCACTTTATTAGACGTGATGCCGTCCAATTTCTCTTTTGCACTCAATTGCCAGAAGCTATCCGGAACGCCAATCACATTGACGCCATTCTCCCTAACCGAACTCGACCGGTTGGTCACCGTGCCACGCACTTGTAAGATGGGAACAGCGGTGTGCCCGGTGGTCGCCTTCACCTTTTCACCAAGGGCCGCCGTAAAGAATCGATCGTTTCCTAACAAGACTGAATCGATGGGGCCGTAGCGTTCCGCAATCAGTCCCTTCAGGCCCGCCTTGACCGAATTTCCCACGAATAGCGCTCCCGTTAGAACCGTCGAGGCCAGAAACACGCCGGCAAGGATCGCGAGATGACTTCGCCAGTAGTAGCGCAAGCTTTTGAGAACGAACCGGAACATCACGCGGAAAGGAGTTGGCCGTTGGCGATCGTTTTCACCGCACCCACCGTCTTGGCGATGGTATCATCATGCGTGACCACAACCAGTGCCGTTTCCTCGGATGCGTTGAGTTCCAGCAACAATTCCGTCAGCGATTCCGCATTGGCCCGGTCCAGGGCTCCGGTCGGCTCATCGGCGAGAAGCAGTTTGGGGCGATTGATCAGGGCCCGCACCACCGCAACGCGTTGGCGTTCCCCACCTGAGAGTTGGCCCGGAAGTTTACCCGCGTGATCCGCCAAGCCCACTTTTTCTAACAAACCCCTCCCTCGCGTTTCCACGTCCGGCCAGTTAGGCGCCGATTGCAAAGCATGCGCAGGCAAGACCACATTCTCCAGAACGCTGAGTTGCGGCAAGAGGTGATGGAGCTGAAAGATGAAACCAATGGCCTCACCGCGCAGAGCTGCCTTCGCATCCGCAGAGAGCGAACCCACATCTTGGTCATTGAAATGATAGTCTCCGCCATCGGGTTCGTCTAACAACCCAACCAGATTGAGCAAGGTGCTCTTTCCCGATCCCGAAGGCCCCACGATGGCCAATCGATCACCGGCCGCCATTTCAAAATCGACGGCGTCCAGAATGACCCGATCGGCATAACGTTTGCTGATGCCTTTCATGGCGACGAGCTGCTTCTCCATGGCGCCCTCTTTGGCACGGATCGCCCGAGGCGGCAAGCAGAACGGGGTATGACTAAATGTGGTGGGCACTTTTCGTAGCGGAACTCGTGAGAGTTCCGGGCGTGGCATTCCGCTGCCGCGAAGGAACTGTCACCAGTTCCTCTACCTTTATTGACCACCACTTTTAGTCACACCCAGCAGAAGGGGGAACATCTCCCATTAATGGCATGATTGCCATTAATGGACGTCACCCGCTAGACTTTGGGATGCGCAACTCGAACCAATCACTGTCGCGACGTGGACTTCTCCAAACCCTGCCGTTCGCCTCTCTCGGCCTGGGAATGCCGGCAACCATCACAGCGCGTGGCCAGGAATCAACCGCGAAGCCATCAACGTCTGGTATTCCAAGCCGGGTGAAGTCTATCGAAGTCACCTTTCAAAGGAGGAAGCCCAATCCGGATCCCATCCGCGACGCCCTCCAAACCTTACCCGGAGTGGGTAAAGTCATTGTCACGATCACTTCCGGCGAAGGCGTCACCGGTAAAGGCAACATCGGCTATGGCCGCATCGCCGGAGGGCTCGATGCCTTGAAGGCTTTGATAGAACACGAACTCATCCCCATTGCTCAGGGCACCCGACTCTCACATATTCGTCAAACACACGAAGCCATGCGCAAGGAGACGGACTATCACGGTACCCAAGGATTGGCGACTCTCGGTATTGCCGCCATCGATACCGCTCTCTGGGATTGCTTGGGAAGGACAATGAACGTTCCTTGTTGGCAGCTATGGGGCGGCTGCCACGAGTCGATACCAGCCTATGGCATGCTGGGTTGGATCAATTACACTGAAGATCAACTTAAGAAACGTTGTGAGCAGGCATTAGCGCAGGGCTATCGCGCGCTGAAGTTGAAAGTCGGATTCCCGACGCTGAAAGAAGATGTCAAGCGGATTGAATTCGTCCGCAGGATTATTGGGGAAGACGTTAGATTGATGGTGGATGCTAATCAAGTGCTCACCGTGGGAGAGGCAATCATGCGAGGGCGCGTGTTTGAAGAGATGGGCTGCTGGTGGTTTGAGGAACCGATACCCGCGCATGATTTGGACGGTTATCGCCAGATCAATGAGGAGATCGGCATTCAACTAGCAACCGGTGAGAATCTGTTTAGCTCACAACAATTTGGCCGCTTTATCCGCCACAACGCCGTCGATATCGTTCAGCCGGATCTGCGACGCGCCGGCGGTCCGACGGCCCTGCTCGAGATTGGGCATCTATCTAACGCTTGCAACATTCCCTACGCCTCCCACGGGGGAGGCGCCGCGCATATGAACGTGATGGCATGCCTTCCAAACGTGATCTACGTTGAAACCGGTGGCACGGACCACTTGGTGGATGGACGGCTCAAACTTCCGCAGGGGCCGGGTTTTAGTTGGGAATAGACGTGTCTGGTGACCCAATGGCTGAATAGCTCCTCACCGTGCTGTCAGCGTCACTTTCAACCTAACATATTGGTTCTTTTGATTTTCTTGGATCATGGCATGAACGATGGCCTCTCCCTGATCGGCGATCGTCTCCACAGGACGCCATGCGCGAAGGTCCTCCGAGATTTCGATCACATAATCAACCCCACTCCTGGCAGCCACCGGGAAACGCCACTCCCGTAATTCCCCTCGAACTTTAAACATTGGCGAAGGTGTCACGTCCCGGGAGAAAGGATCCATTCCTAACGCATATTCTAATCCATTGATAACGGCATCGCCATCGTCATCTTCGGTGAATGCACTGAGACCAAAAGCCTGAGCCCAAGCTTCGTAGCCCGCCGGCTCAGGATCCGCCGTGCTCTCACGGCCGCCCGGCGTGGGCACGGCGGCCTTCCAGTTGGCCACATCGTTGCCGTAGGCAGATTCGTCGACTCGGGTTAATGATAGTCCACCACCGTCTGCTTCCACTGGCCAGAGGTCGCCATCGCCATAGTTGACGCGATCGATGCGGATCCACCGGCGTGTACCCTGTTCATCAACATCCCCAGGCCGAGAGAGTTCGAGGCGTTCACCACCATTGCTGAGACCGGAATTCACCCATTCATAGACCCGCACAGAATCCGGAACCTCGGTAAAACGCGCCCGAAAAGCAGTCTCATCTCGCACTAACAAAATGCGCTCACCGGAAGCGATGGAGACAGGATTGGTTGCCGGGAAATCAAAAACGATACCATCGGTGAAGCGCCAACCTGTTTCTTTCAAGGGGTCATAGAGCGTCACGGCTCCCTCACTGACGCTGAGCAACTCGATGTACTCGGCATCGCCATCTTGATCGGGACGATACATGATCTCGCTGATAACGATGGGCCCCACCGCCGGCGCACTGTTAGGGGCGCCGGGCGTCGGTGCCGTCATGGCGATGAAGTTGTAAGTATTGGTGCTCTTCAGGTAGCGGCCTTTGGTAATGCCTGTAGGCGATGGGCCGAACGATTCCTCTTCTAAATAATCCAACATCAACCCATCACCGGGAGCGTAAAGATAGACCGTCTCGCCGTTCTCACTTAGAGCAAATGCGGTGCTTCTGCCAGGATCGACGCTTGCTTTACCGAAGGTTTCATTCTCGTAAAATACAAGGTAGCCCTTGGCGGGAAGCGTTGTGCCATCCGCAATCTGGTATTTCTGCAGGTTAGACTTGGCATCGCTGAGGAACCAACCACTGATGTCGACGGACGCATTGCTCGTGTTGTGCAATTCGATCCAGTCAGGCGCCTCGTCATGCGAGTGACTAAGAATTTCGTTGATGACGATGACGTTAGGCACATGAAAAGGATAATCGTTAGGATCGTAAGTGTAATAAGCGCCCAGATCAGCACGGGAGCCGTCGTCATCACGAGGATGTGACGGATCACCCCCATCTCTCGCTGGGGATGCGGGGAGGAGCGAGAAATCGTAGGCGCCTGGATCAGTGAACCCGGGATCACCCGACTGATTCTGGTCACCATCTAACAGAAGCGTGTCCGATAGGGAATAGGAAACATCCATTTGCGAAAGTGAGTCTGCCCAAACGGGCGACTGCTTGGACCGCGAAAAGATCGAGTTGCTGATGTGGGCGATACCGCCTCCAGCATCGAGATTCTTCTCAAAGACGGCAACTCCATAGCCGCATCCAACAAAGGTGTTCTGGTCAATCCAGGCCGTAGAACCTGTATCCTTGATGCCGATCCCTTGCGCGCAACCCACAATGAGATTGCGCTCGATACGCACCTTGGAGCCTTGACCGACGCTGATGCCTTTGTCCGAGTTATTGTAGATACGATTGCCAGTGACTAGCAAATCGACACAACCTTCGCCCACGTCGATGCCGTCACTGTTGGGGCCGCGGAAGGCGTAGATGCGATTGTTCCGGATCATGCCATTGACGACGTCATCAAAATCGATGGCATCGGTGTCGCGAGCCGTGTTGCCGAGAAAGGTACAATCCTCGACCAATCCCTCACCGTGTTTCACATTGATACCATCACCCGTGAAAGGCGTATGAATGTGGCTGGAGCGCAACGTCACTTTACTCTCCCAACCAAAGACAGGATTGAGAACGTCATCCATATCGAGATGATCCATCTCGACTGTTGATCTTACCACGGAGATGGTACCGCGTTCTAACAAAGGGTTGCCGCCAAGTGTACCACCTCGGATGATCGCGTGAGAAAGCCTGGAAATACCCTCGCCATCGACGATGGCAATCGCACCCCAACGGTGGCCGGACGTTCGCGATTCGATACGAACGGGATTCGCTTCCGTTCCCGCTATGTGAAGCCTCCCTAAAACCCTCAAATCAGCAAGCGGGCCAAGGCGCAGCACAACCCCGTCTGGAATGGTGAGAGTGGCCCCACGAGCGACGATGACGTCGCCGTGACTGGCATAAGCACGATCCGTCTCGAGCGTGAGATCACTCTCAATGACGGGAGGCAAGACCATCTCGTTGGTTAGGCGGAAGGTTGCCGTCAGCGCTTTGTTCACGTCGGTATCAAAGGCGATTCTTGCTGAGGACTCGCCCGTATTCCAGCCCACGAATTCATAGCCCGGCGATGGCTCCGCTAGTATTTCCGAGCCCAGTCCTTGGAAAAGTTCGACCGTGTCGCTGTAATGCGGTAACATCAGCACGCCATTCATCCGCACGCGCCCGCCTTCTGCCGGGGAAATGTTCACAGTCACCCGCACGGTTTCCGGCATGTCAAAGTTCTGCTGGAAATCCGAATACACATGGGGCGCCCGTTCCCTGGCAAATTCCTTAATTTCGTCGAGTTGTTCCTGCCGGGCCACCATCGATTGAATGCCATCATCGCGACGCCACCGCTCAATGTGGCGCTCCATCTCGATACGAACTTCGGCGTCCGCTTCATCCACGATGGCCGCGATTCTGTCAGGATGAAACGTGCTGCTTAAGTGCACCGCGTAACGCTGCGCCAGCCGCGCGCGAAAGCGATCATTGGCCATGAGATCACCAAACAGCTCATAGTCTTCCTCGAAGTTGTCTAACAACGAAGTCGTTTGATTCGCCGTATTCAACCCACGGTCAAGATCGGGCACGATCCAACGCCACTTGGCACCTTCCTTGCGCTCGCGCCAGAATTCGCGATTGTGCCTCCAACTGGTGTTGTTAACAAAATCCTCGATACAAATGAAGTCGATGAAATTGTCGATATCCATGCGTGACTCCATGTAGGCGTAGTGTGTGGGATCACTGAGGTCATTGTTAGCAGCATAGGTCTCCAACGCCAAATAATCATCGAGCCCGCCTTCTTTGGCACCCAAAGTCACCGCGTTGCTCGTGATATGGCCGAACTCTAGATGGTCGTAGTTGTCAGGATCAACTTGGTGATGAGTGGCGAAATAAGTGCCGTCTAAGGACAAGCGCAGGTTATGAATCCCCCAGTATTGTCCATTCAGGTAGACAACAGCCGGTTGGTAGTCTTCGACATCGTTCGCCATCTGGCCGCGCATGATGCGTGGTGTTAGGGCATCGCGGAGCATATCATCATCCCAATTGTCGCCACCATTTCGAAGCGTCAAACGCGTAAACGAGGCCTGTCGAATCGATGGAAACAATTGATAGCCAATGGCATCGTCGCCATATTTTCCGCGCAAGGCTAGATTCATCGGCTTCTGCGCGAAGCGCCAAATGTTCTCACCGGCAATCTTAGCGCCGGCGTTTACCTGGAACTGCAAGACCTGATCCCGCGTGTAGTAGGCCAAATTCAACGGCGCTTCCCGGCCTTTGTAGACATTCTCATAGATACCTAACGTATCGTCAAAAAAGATCTCGGGATCGACCGCCAGCGTGATAACGGGAAGGTCGTGTTTGGGAGCATCGATGAAGAAGGTCTCGGTGGTCGATGCTCCAGGCAGCTTGCCTTCCTCAAAGGTGCGGGCACGAATCACCGTCGTCACATTAACAGCAATCGGATCGCCGTAGCGCGGTGACGACCGCGTCGGCCAAGCACCATCCGTCGTGTAATGAATGACCGCTTCAGGGTTCGAAGTCGTTAGGTTAAGGTACTGGGGCTCGTTGTAAAAGCCGCCCTCCACATTGAATACCACTTCGCTAGAGAATTCGAGATCCACCGTTGGTACGGTGCTGTTGGCGGCACCTGGCGTAGGTTCTCCAAAGAAGGCCCAACCGTCGTCCCCGCGGCCGTAAGACACGTCCGCTATTTGACGCCCAAAGACGATCTCGTCGATCCTCTCAAACTCGTCCGGAATCCGGTCGGCCACCATCTCCAAATCAAAACTGAGATCCGAACTGCCACCACTCACCTGATGCACTTGGACGGCGATGACATTGACTCCAGTACGAAACTGATCTGGTGTTAGAGCGACGACGTCAAAGTCGTCTTCACGAGCACGCCCCGACGCATAGGAGCGGTAATTGATCGCTCCAGGATCCATACGGATTCGCGCGACTTCGTTGCCATTCAAATACACCACCGCGCCATCGTCGGCCAATAGACGTAACTTGATGTTGGTTAGACTCTCAGGAGAAACCTCCTCAAACGTCGTGCGGAAATAGGTAGCCGGAAACTTGGCATCCGCGTCGGCACCATACTGGATCGTGGTGGCCTGATCATCTTCACCATATCCCAATTGCGCGGGACCGCTCCGCCAACGAGCATCGTCAAACCCTGTCTCTGCCCACAAAGGCCCGGGATCCGACCCGTCATCCAGGTAGCGCCAGGTGGTGCCTAACCGAATGAGATGGAGACTGCCAAAGCGTTCGCTATCTACCTGCGTGAGCACCAGCGATTCCCCTTCTTCGGCAAGCTTGAAGTTCGTGTGGTGCACGCGAGTAAGAAAGTGATCCCAAGGAGCGAACGCGCGTCGAAACCGCTCTTCGGGTGCGGCATCAAAACCATCAGCTCGCAGCACAAGAAAGCCCTTAGCGGAAATCTGGGCTCCACCGGGAATCGCCCATTTGAGAGGCCTGTCAGGATCGTCGGAAAGATAATAGCCGTCCAAAGAGACCGCTTGATCAGAAGTGTTCGCCAGCTCGATCCAATCAGAATAGTCATCGAAGTCCGTATTGTCGGGATAGGTCGTGACGTTTGCGGCCATGATTTCGTTGATACGCACCGACTGCGCAGAGGCGTTGATCACGGCGGCGATAAGGATAGCGTAGGGGAGAATCTTCATCGTATCTGTGGGGTGGAGTCGACTCCAACGAATTGGCTAATCTACACACGAATGATTACCGTTTCATTACGGTGGCTTGTAATCTGGCCGCTTCCGATGACCGCAAATCCCCATGACGTTGGGCATTTCCGCTTCACCCAAGAAGCAAGGCGTGGTCTATTCACTCGCACCCCCAGCGAATGAACCTTCGATCAATCAACGCCGGTCTAATCCGATCTCTTGTGCCATTACTGCTCCCGTGGCCAGGCATCATGGCGCAAACGGTCAGCTTCAATCGAGACATCCGTCCCATCCTTGCGGAGAACTGTTTCTATTGCCACGGCCAAGACGCCAACAAACGGAAGGCGAATCTTCGCTTGGATGATCGCGAGTCCGTCCTCTCCGCCAAGATCGTGATACCGGGCGATGCTTCGGCGAGCGAACTCATCCGCCGGGTTCATGCCGCCGACGCCGATGAGATCATGCCGCCCCCCGGCTCCAACCGCCGACTTTCGGCTGAGCAGAAGGCTTTGTTAGAAAAATGGATTGATGAAGGTGCGGCCTTCGAGACGCACTGGGCGTTCGTCGCTCCCAAGCGCCCTAAGCTTCCTTCTCACCGCGACACCTCTAACAGCAATGCCATTGATTCATTCATCACTGAAAAACTCTCGGGAACATCGCTCGCCCCGTCACCTCCGGCAAAACGTCCTACTCTTATCAGACGCCTTTACGCCGATCTCATCGGTCTTCCTCCGACGCCTGAGGAAGTGAACGCTTTCGTCGAAGATTCGCATCCTCAGGCCTATGAAAGGCTCATCGATCGTTTGTTAGCCTCCCCACATTATGGCGAACGCCTGGCCTTGCCATGGTTGGACGCCGCGCGCTATGCCGATAGCAACGGCTTCCAACAAGATGGCGACACGTGGCAGTGGATTTGGCGGGATTGGGTGGTGGATGCCTTGAATGACGACTTGCCTTTCGATGATTTCACCACGTGGCAACTTGCGGGTGATTTGCTTCCGAACGCGACGCTCGACCAACAAATCGCCAGCGGATTCAACCGCAATCATCTCCTGAATGGGGAAGGCGGGGCCATTCCGGAGGAACAACGCTTTGTCGTGCTCTTTGACCGTATGGATACGACCGCGACAACATGGTTAGGCCTGACCATGGCGTGTGCGCAGTGTCACGATCATAAATATGATCCGATCACCATGCACGATTACTACAGCCTGATGGATGCCTTCAATCAGGTTCCCGAAACGGGCACACCTCAACGACAATCGACCAGGATTCGCGTGGCCAAACCCTTCGTTGAAGTGCCTACCGAAGAGAACAAAGCGCGCATCGCGGCATTTGAAAAGAAGATCAAAGTCGCGGATGAGGAAACCGAAACGTACGTTAAGGCAGCGTTTGAGGGTTGGCGGGCTGCCAAGCCAAACGGCGATCGCAAGACGTTTGATGAAAAAGTGAGGCCGAACTTACTCAAAGAGAATCCGGCCAAGAAACGTGCCGATCAATTGAGACGCGAACTCGCAAACTACAAAGGCGATCAGATTCCCCGCCCCATGATCATGAGTGACGCGAAAAAACGGGACACACACATCCTCGATCGCGGAGCCTATTTGAGTCCTCGCGAGCAAGTCATCTTTGCCACGCCGGCCTTCCTCCCGCCGCTCGCCGACCAGGCGCCTAAGAACCGCTTGGGTCTTGCGCAATGGCTTCTCTCTCCCGAACAACCCTTGACCGCCCGCGTGCAGGTCAATCGCATGTGGCAGCACTTCTTTGGAACGGGTTTAGTGAAAACGTCAGAAGATTTCGGTGTACAAAGCGAGTTTCCTCTGCACGGCCGCTTACTCGATTGGTTAGCCATCGAGTTTCGGGAGGATGGCTGGAGTCAGAAAGCGATGCACCGTCTGCTCCTAACCACCACCACCTACCAACAGAGCAGCCGCGTGACCTCGCAACACTTAGATCGCGATCCTGAAAACCGGCTTCACGCGCGTGCCAGCCGCTTCCGCATGCCGTCCATGCTCTTACGGGATTGGGCCTTGGCGTCGTCCGGTTTGTTAGACCGCCGCATCAGCGGCCAGCCAGTTTATCCCTATCAACCCGACAACGTGTGG
This sequence comes from Verrucomicrobiales bacterium, assembly GCA_965224685.1. Lineage (GTDB taxonomy): Bacteria > Verrucomicrobiota > Verrucomicrobiia > Verrucomicrobiales > DEV007 > CBDDAB01. The sequence goes on from CBDDAB010000017.1 coordinate 658,646, forward strand.
GAAGCCTTGGCCATCACTAAAGAGCGCGATTTCACTTACCCGGCATCTTCCGGAGCTGATCTCTATCGCCGCAGTCTCTACACCTTCTGGCGCCGGACGGTACAGCCAGCGAACATGTTTGATGCCTCCAGCCGCCAGGCTTGCCGCGTCCGCCAATCGACTAACAACACACCTTTACATGCGCTGACAACCTTAAATGATCCAACCTGGGTTGAGGCAGCGCGCCATCTGGCTTCACGAGTCATGAAGACGAGTGATCATCACGGCCAATGGCTGAACTCAGCGTTCCGATTGGTGTTAGGCCGCGCACCCACAACAGATGACAGGCGCCGGTTGCGACGCGCTTTTTCCAAGCAGGAGAAACACTTTGCAGCTCATCCAGCGGACGCTGATGCATTGTTAGCGGTCGGTGCCTCAGCCAAGTCCGGCGCGAAGAATCCTATCGCTTATGCCGCTCTCACTGCCGTCTGCCTTGCCATCTTTAATTTCGACGAATCTCTCACCCGCGAATAACTGATCCTCATGAACGACTTGTTTCAGGAAAACATTGAACGTGTCACGCGCCGGCAGTTCTTTGGCTCCTCTGCCAGTGGCCTGGGTGTGGCTGCTCTCGCCTCCTTGTTAGGCGAAGATTCTCTTGCGGCAGGCGGCGCCATTCTGCCCCACATCGCCCCCAAAGCGAAACGCGTGGTCATGCTATGGCAAGGTGGCGGACCTTCTCACGTCGATCTGTTCGATGAGAAACCGATGCTCGCCAAGAGACAAGGTGACGATATCCCCGCTTCCGTTCGGGGCGATACGCGGCTCTCCACGATGTCCGCTAGCTATGCCAAATGGCCGTGTACGCCAGCGATCAAACCGTTCCGGAATTACGGAGCCGCAGGTCTGCGCATGAGCTCGATGCTTCCTAACATCGGTACTCACGCGGATGATCTCTGTCTTGTGCGCTCCATGCACACCGAAGCAGTCAACCATGCGCCTGGCGTCACGCTTTTCATGACCGGCGCTCAAGTCCCAGGACGGCCAAGCATGGGATCATGGCTCTCCTACGGTCTCGGCAGTGAAACGGAAGATTTGCCTAACTTTGTCGTCATGACTTCGAGCGACAAGGGCAAGACCTGCGGACAGCTCTTCTTTGATTACTATTGGGGCAGCGGCTTTCTCCCCAGCCGCTATCAGGGCGTGCGGTTTCGCAACACCGGTGAACCCGTTCCTTACCTAACCAATCCGCCGGGAATGAACGCCACCTCCCGCCGCGCCTTGCTTGACGATATCGCCGCGATGAACCGAGCTCATTTGGAAGATTACGGTGATCCTGAAATCGACACACGCATCGCCCAATACGAAATGGCCTTCCGCATGCAAACCAGCGTGCCCGAACTGACAGATTTCCGTAGCGAATCCCAGACAACCATCGAACGCTATGGTCCGCAAGGGTTGCAGAAAGGGACGTTTGCTAACAATTGCCTCATCGCCAGACGCTTGTTAGAACGCGGCGTGCGTTTCGTACAACTCATGCATTCCGGTTGGGATCAACACGGGAATCTTTACACCCAACTTGAAGAACAATGCCGCGATACCGACGCACCGGCCGGCGCGCTCATTCATGATCTCAAGGAACGCGGTATGTTCGACGATACTCTCGTGATCTGGGGTTGTGAGTTTGGCCGTACGCCCTTCGGTCAAGGCAATCCTGACAACCCAACAGGAAGAGATCACTTTGGCAAAGCCTATAGTTGGTGGCTCGCCGGGGGCGGTGTCAAACCCGGTACGGTCTACGGTGCCACCGACGACTTTGCCTGGAACATCACGCAAGACCCCGTCCACGTGCACGACATGCAGGCCACCATTCTCCACTTATGCGGGATCGATCACGAACGTTTGACGTATCGCTATCAAGGCCGGCAATTTCGATTAACTGATGTGCACGGCCATGTCGTGAAAGGCATGCTCGCTTAGCTTATTTCACGCGGCAAGTTCCTGAAAGATTCGCGCTCTCGCATAGGTCCATTCGCGAATCACCGTACGCCGTGAGACCCCCAGAACTTCGGCCGTTTCCTCTACGCTCAATCCGTTGAAAAAGCGGAGCCTCACAATCTGTCCGACGCGCTCATCCTCCGCTTCGATCTGCTGAAAAGCCTCATCCAAAGCGAGGACTTGGGCAGAACAATCTTCAGCAGCCACAAAGTCGATCATGTTAGAAGGAACACGGTCAAAACCGCCTCCGCGTTTCTTACAATGCTTCTTTCGCGCATGTTCGATCAATATGCGGCGCATCGATTCGGAAGCTGCGTGAAAATACTGTGCGCGGTTTTTCCAAGAGGTCGCCTCGCCGCCATTGTCAAGACGCAGATAGGCCTCATGAACCAAATCGGTGGCATCGAAAGTGTGGTCTCTTCGTTCATTCAACATACGCACTTGCGCCATCTTTCGAAGATGACTGTAAACACAGTTGATAAGGGCATTCGGCGCCTCGGGTTCGCCTTGCTCGCATCGCCGCAGCATAATGGTAATGTCCGGATCATTTTCAGGCATCTTATTGGAGAGGTTCGTTCCTACCTTACTTCCGAGATTTTCGGCGAAGGTTACGAAGGCCTAAGAATTCTTAGATCCCGATTAGCGAGGGCGAGTTCACGGCGACTCGAACGTCACCCCCGCTGAAAGAGTTAGACTTCGGGATCGATCACTCGCTTCCTTGAGCGACTGGCCGGATACGAAAGAACCGCCTGTCGGTGCTTGGAAACGAATGGCTCCAAGAATAGTCAGAAGAATCGTCAACGCGTACTTCTCCAGCGACTTCCCAATCGAGCCGTCGAGATTCATCGTGCCTCAAACTGGTGGCTGACTCGATCTGGAACGTGTCATAGAACGCTCGGAGAGGAATCCATTCGGGCGTGTCGAAGTCGATCGTTATGTCGTCCGTCAACCCTGAGCTTCCGATTGATGAAAAGCTCGCCTTGGGTACCACACGAAACGTATTGCCGCTCTTCCGGTCTTCTAGCACTACCCGAACGGCCAGGGGACTACTCGATTTGGCACCCGATGACTCCACTTCAGAAAATAGAAAACCGTCACGGAACGACATGCTGTCAGGGCAGAAGTGAAAACGCACAAATTCTCCCTTTCCCCCACCGAAGGTGAATTCAAACTCGAACACACCCGCGAAGGTCACCAAGATGTCATCTTCACTTGTGTTTGTTAGGTAAAGTTCAAAAGCATCTTTCCCTTCCCAGTCTGGCAGATTGACAACCTTATTGGGAGACAAACGGTGCGTTTGTGCTCTCCCACTACCAAAGCGGCTCTGAACCTCGGCGTCCGTCAATCGCGAATGGCCATCCTCAGAGATGAGCAAGATCCTTTGTTCCATAGCGCTAATCGAACGGAAAGGGACGGTTCCCGCGTTCACCCACTTCGCGACCAAACATTCTTCTCCCGAAGGCAACTTCCACATGCCACGATATTGAACACGCAACTTTCCGTCCGTTGATTCGCTGCCAAAGGAATCCTGCCACATTGACAGATCGATTGGATTAGCCACGGCGTTGCCATCTGGATCCGTGGAACTCGAACCGAAATTCGTTAACTGCAAGGCTTCGACGCGACCGTCATTCAATACCCACCGGTGGCTCTCCGCGCCTTGCTGATCGCCAGGGAGGACATCAGACGGCCCCATCGGAATGTTAGGGTTTGTTTCAGCACAACTCGAGAATGCCAGCGCCAGATCAAGTAAATCGGCGGTGGTTTGATTCGCCTCCCCGCTACTACCACTCCAACCAAAGCCCGTCGCGTAAACGAGATTATCGGGGCTCCATTCCGCGGCGGCAACACGCGTTCTTCCCGCTCCTGGAGTGTTACCCGGTTTGATTCCCACCGCGGTGGGCGTCAACGCCTGAAGACTGGTGAGCCACCCGTAGTTTACCGGAACGTTAGCCGTCGTGACGGAACTCGTCGCTTCGCTGCCGGTGGGAATGACTTTATCGACCGAGTAAGTTGTCGTTCCGGCGATCTCACGGAAAAATGGGTTGGCCATCGCTTCCTTCCCTAACAACCACATGTCGTAAGCCGTTGAGAAGGGACTTCCTCCATCCGTCCCCGCAGGATTGGTGAAGAGGGTATCATTCATCCCTATAACAGCCGCCCGGTCATTCATCATTTCTACAAACTCAGGGGCCGCATCCACCGAGTTTGAAAAATCGGTGGCGCTGGCCGCCGTGATCTCGCCCGTGATGGCATCCGCAATCGCGTAAGTCACATCGTTACCCGAAGGAGGGAAACAGATATAGAGCAACTCTTCAAAAGTATAGCTCTCCGGGGCGAAAGACGGTGTTGGCGTGAATCCGAAAATGGAACAGCCGGATGTCAGCGGAAAGCCGTCGTACATCCATTGCTGGATGGTGTAGGAATCATCAAGACCTACGGGAATAGGCGCACCCGGCTGTGTTGCCTCACATCCTAACAACACGGTCATAATCTTGGTCGTGCTGGCGACCATCAATTGTTCAAAAGGCCTGAGCGCATAGATGATATTATCTTCACAGTCCACTGCCAAAGCCGAACGGCAAAGCGGATCGGGTACTTGCCGCCAAGGAGCGATGTCATAAACCTCGCCGGTGAAATTCAACTTACGCGGTGCGCCCACCGCAATGCTTAGCCTTTGCGAGGATGATGTGCGGCCGGCAGCGAGCGAGCTTCCGAACAAACCACCATCTGGAACGTATTCACCAAGATCAGAATCCAGGTAACTGGCAACCGAAGATTGACTCAGTCCTCCAGGTGAGCCGTCAAAAATGTGGACGGAACCTGCATCTTGAACTGACGAGTCATCAAAGGGGCAGCCGACCACCAACTCATCGTCTCCATCAAAGTCGTGATCTCCCGTGGCCAATGCGCGTCCAAAGTCATCGCCCGCCGGTGCGAAGATAGAAGGATGCGCAAGGCCGGTACTTTGCCAATCGATCCCGAACACTCCTCCATGCCCAATATAAACGCGACCGCTGCCCTGCGCTCCCGGAGCACCGATAGCGAGATCGCGATTGGTTCCGTTATCCCGAAAATCGCCTACGGCTAACGCAAATCCAAAGCGGCCGTTCGGAAAAATCCCATCACCCACGTCCCAAGGCGTGATGACCTGGGCGGTGGGTTGTTGTATGATATTGTCAGTGGCACTGGCAACATACGCCACGCCACCGAATACGATGTTGCCCTCTCCCATCGTAAAGGGAGCCCCCACAATAAGCTCACCAGCCGGAGTTCCCATCACATCACCGATGGCGAGGGAGAATCCAAACTGATCTCCGGGTTCGCTTACCTTGCCCAGATCCCCGCCAAACACGTGTTCGATCTGATTGAATTGAAGTCCTGTGCCAGAGCCACGAATGATCGAGACCACACCACGAACACCGTTCTCACCCACCGAACCAATGGCTAGATCATCGTAGTCGTCAGAACCCAATCGGCCTGCGGCCAACGACGTACCAAACAAATCACCGGACTCGGCATCGGCACCAAGATGCGTCTGGTCGATGACGAGCAAATCGCTAGAACTGAGCCCACTTGGTCCTCCGTAATACACGAGCACTCTGCCGGCATTGCTATTTCCGTTCACACGAGAGGCAGGCAGACCGATCGCGAGATCGTCATAATCGTCGCCATCGAAGTTCCCCACGGCTAGCGAAGCCCCCATCCGATGAGCTTCGAAGATGGGCAACCCAGCATCGAACGGGCTTAGCATGTAGGCGTCTTCCCAAGTCAGCCCATATGGGCTTCCACGATTGATATAGACCGTACCGGTCCATTCCGTGGAGGTCACGTAACCTTCGGCAGGCGCACCAGTGGCGAGGTCATCATAGCCGTCTCCATCGAAGTCGCCTAGCGCAACGGCCGCTCCATGCCGGTCTCCCTCTTCAATCTCGCCCGTGGATTCCGGTCCCTGCCGAATAAGCGCTAATTGTGCCCAAGTGACCGGCGAAGTAACAGAAAAGATCATGACGACTAACAAAAGCCGTATTTGCGTTACGAATTTATGTTCCAATCTCATCCTTAGAATAATGTTTTGCTAGCATTAAACTTCCTCAAATCAGAAGAAAGCTGTTAGAGCGGAGAGATCAGCCGCTGCCATCTCTCCGCTCGTCACCTCGGCGATCAGAGAGGAAAGCAATTGCTAATCGTGAAACAGGAGGGAAAAGACCCAAAGTCCGGATGAAAAGGCCCGTAAAACTCACAACTACACGAGTGCAAACAAACAAAGCCTTCTCCCGGCTCGACATGAGATCCTCCGCAGGAATCGCCCTCAGATAAAGTGTTAATCTTGGTGGGCAATTTGAAAGAGTAGCCACTAAGCTCCAAGGCCACCATTTCAGTTAGGATCTCCCCACGGGATGAGACGGACCGGCGCAACAGGTAATATCCTGGAGGAGGAGCGATCTTGGAATCCTTCGCCGAAAACCAGATAATCATCTCATCCACGCCTTCACGCAACTGACCGGCGTAATATCGCTTGGGAGGTTCAAGCAACATCCCGCCGACCAAGAGCACTTCACTCGTCAATAGAAACGAGGAATTAGCCTTAACTTTGACATTGGCTCGCCGCGCCGCTTCAACCAGAGATTCCTCGACAATAGCCCTATAGGATTCGTGTGTATCTTGAAGGTCTAGATTGGCCTCCTCACCCAAAGATTGGGCTCCGGACGAGGAAATGGAGAATGTCAGTGCCAAGATACAAGGAGCTAAGACATGCAAGCGATTGATGGTAAGTTTCTTTTTCATGGTAGATAGAAGTTAATGTTAATCTCGGTAGTTCATGGTTTGTGATGAAGCAGCGCTTCATTCTCTATGCGTCAATCAGCTATCCGAAGTGCCATTCTGATCGCATCTTCAATTAAAATAAAAAAGGCGGTGACTTGTTAGTCACCGCCTTCCGTCAAACTCGTTCACGCTACCGCTTCCCAGACACAAAGTCCCCCACAAACCAATACCGATAGGTCACCCTCGCTCCGGCCTGGATCTCGCGGGCTTCAAACGACGTGATCTTACGATCGGCTCGCATTCCGTTGGTCAAGTCTAGGATTCGCCGGCTAAAATCTTCTTGATCACGTGCGGATTCGAATGCGTGGATAAAGGGCTCAACAGTCTCAATCCCGTATCGTTTTAACAGCTTCTCTGCTAGAGCCATTTTCCCATCCTTTCGTAATTCTTCTTCGAGGCGATGCCGATCGGCCTGTTTTTGAATCTGCAGACGCTGAGATTGCCTCAATTGATCCATTATTTGATCTCTCACTTTGAGCGTCAATCGAGGGGCAACGCCTACCTCGTTGTAATCGCCGATATCACAAGGATCACTGTCAGGCGCATGATCGACGTGGACAACACTTTCCCCTCCCACATCGGAAGTCAAGAAGACCGAAGCAATGTCATTGGTCAGGTCGCGCATCCCCGCTTTGGATTCGTTGCTTAAAATGGCCACACCGAAATCCTCCTCGGGCCAAACCGTGTAACGAGCCCGGAATCCTGGATAGGATCCGTCGTGCATATACACTGGCCGATCGAGCTTTTTAATGAGATTGACCCCCAATCCCCAGCGATTTCCATTATTCTCCATGCCATACACCTGCATCATCTCTTGTTCCTTGAGTTCCTCAGAAATGATCTCGTTATTTTGAATGGCCATCATGAGGCGCACCAAGTCGCCAATGGTCATGGTCCAACCACCAGCCGGGCCTTCCCATCCCGCCGGTCCTATCTGTAAGAGAAGCGAGTTGAAATAGGTTGTGTGAACGTAACCCGATCCATTCCAAGTGTAGCCTTTCGCGAGATTGGGAATATCCGAATGACGCCAATATTCATTGAGCGATGGCGACAACATTTGATCGTTATTGATAAAATTGCCATCAAACTGCCCAACCAATCGCCAGGCGGCGCTTTCGTATGCGTCGTAATCAGGCTGAAACCAACCTGAATTCTTCGTCAAGTTGTCAACAATGGCTCCCAAGATCAGGTACCCGAGATTGGAATATTCGGCGGTAGCTCCTGGTTTAAAACCGACGGGATCTGTCTGCAGATAGCTAAAATAGACATTGAGGGGGTGCATTCCAATCCACGGGACGCCAATGAGAGATCCGAATAACTGAGATAACCCCAGTTCCGTGTCGTAGGACGGATGAAAGGAAGGCGTGCGCTGCAACCCGGATGTATGCGATAATAGCTCCCGGATAGTGATATTCTCCCAAGCCTCCGACACGGATGGTAGGTGATCAGAAATGGGATCGTCCAATTCTAAGAAACCCCATTCATGCAACCGCAGGATGGTTAGGGCCGTCCACGTCTTGGAGATGGAACCAACGACGCTTGGCGTCTCGTGAGTAAATGGAGTACTGCTTGCGAGATCGGCAACTCCATAGCCTTTCAAGTAGGCGATTTCATTGTCTATCATGATGCCGATGGCCAAACCTGGAGACGCGCCTTCCTGGGAAAGAAACGTGTCGATAATCGCATCAACCTCAGAGGGCATTCCGACTTTCGATTTATCCTTCTCTCCAGTGTAAAGGATATTGTAGTCCGGGACTTGATCGCTACCTGCCTGCTGTGGCGGTGCGCAACCGATGGTAAAGATTACAGCAAGAGCCAATGCGAATAGTGACATGGTGGAAGCGTCTTTAACGAAATGAAGTTGGTACATTTTTCACTAAGTTTGGTTTCATGGTTGGCGCGGTTTGTGGCGCCACTCTGGGTGCGCAAACCGCTCTGGGTGGGTGCCAAAGAATTTGAATCTAATTCGATTTAATTTGCGGATTCTCGGCGCCAGGTCTCCAGCCGGAGATCGAAAGCAAGATCATCTTTTGCGTGATCTTGATGCACCTCGACGGCGATCACGTTTGCCGCACTGGAGCGGATCACTCCTGGAGGTATCTCTAAGGAATCATACCAACAACTATCGAGTCGTTCCTTTCTCGCAGTCGTGGCTTCATCGTCACTCCCGGCGCCCGACTTCAATCCTCGACGCAAGACTTCGATTCCGTTGATGAAAACGGCAATCCCGTCATCATACCGCACGCGAATGATGGCCCTCCGCCCAGCATCTGCAATAAACTCCCGGCGAAAATAAACCGTTGTTGGCCGAGACTCGCCGACCTCCCGCTGGCCACACACCGTTCCAATGGTTGGTAATCCAAATCCGAACGGCGCCGGGGCACTTGGCCAATGGGTATCAATGTAGCCAGCCTCCCTCCAAGCCGTTCCCAGATCCTTACCATTCTCCATGAAACGCCAGTCACTAAATCGCGGGATACGTCTCTTGCGCGCCCGGGGATCCGCGGTCCATTGAGAGCGGCCATGATTCTCGTCTTCAACCTGATCATTCCAGTCGTAGAACTTCGATAGCCTCTCCTTCGATGCTGACATTCTACCTAAGGCAGTGAGAGCCATTCTTCGAAAGAATCTGCCTTTCAATGAGCCCGGTTCGCGCGCTCTCTCAATCGCGTTGGCAGCCTCTAGAATAGCGGCGTCGCCTAACGAATCGTCTCCCTGATACCAGTGCGCGTGCGCCAATAAATTGATCGCATAAGGCGCTTGCCTAACACCCAACTCACTATCCGCTCGGAGGTCTGCCATCATGGCGATCAGTTCTTTCTCCGACTCCGCTGGGCTGCCGCTTTCTTGCAGTGCCAAGGCGTATTGCAATTGCGCATTCCAAACCTCTGACCGGGATGCTCCTGATTCGCGACACGATTGCCACTTATGCCGCAAACGTTGCACGTCAGCCTTTCGTTTGGGAACACTCCGGGTATCCGAATCAACATAATCGCGAATCTCTTGAGTGATCGCAGCGTCTTGCCCTAACTCAGATGTGGCAATGTTCAGCCCACTCCTCAAAAACCCAATGGAACGATCCCAGTTAAAATGGAGTCTTTGCCAGAGAGCATATCTCAAATAGCCGGACGCAGCCGCAGCCGGAGGCATTTTCTCCTCTGGGTCGAAGCTCATTACCCCCTCTAATTGCCGCGCTTCATCCAGTCGCCGCTTCTGGCTTTCATATAACAGAGCCAACCGTCGTTTCGTGGCCAGGGTGTCTGCGTGATCCGCTCCAAGATTGAGTTCCTGAGCTTTGAGAACTTGGTGATAGCGATCCTCTGCTTCAGACCACCTCCCCATCCCATGGAGCAGATCTCCCAACGATCTCTCACACTTCAGCGTCATCCGGTGACCAGCCCCGAAGATCGACCGGTGGCGGTCCAGTGCTTCATTGGCCCGCTCGCGCCCTTCTGAAAAGCGTTCGGTGCCGACATAGAACAGCACACGCATGCGTTCGGCCTTAAGTGCCAGGGCATTGCCCACGCCATATAGCGTCCGCGCCGTGGCTAAGACCGACTCACCGTATCCCAATGCATCCGGATGGCGGCCTTCCAAACTCAAGAATCCGGCCAAGATCAGTTTCGCACGCAATGCTAGTGGATGATCGCTTCCAAATCGATCACGCCAATACGCCTCCGCGCGACGAGCGTGTTCCGCCTCGGCAACAAGTTGGCGGTCCAAATAGACTTCCGCTAGTGCCAAGACCGTGCGCATGGAATCCTCATGTTCCTTGCCCAACAGGGCACATTGCTCTTCTAGCACTCTTTCCAACAATTCCTGACCCGAGCGATAGTGCCCCTGGCATCGCTTGGCCTCTCCAAGTTTGGCCTCCGAGCGCAACGGAAATGAACGGTCATCAGCCAGCGTGGAGGCTCGTTCGCGAGCTTCGTTCGCCGCGCTGTAGGCTTCTGTGGCATCGCCCACTTCAATTGCGGCATCGGCAAACTCGTGCAGCGCAGCGATCACCTTCGGTCCGTTCAACTCGGATTCACGCGCCTGGCTCAGCATTCGTCTGGCCAGATCAACGTTTTTAAGTGGCGTGCCCGTATGTGGAGACCGCGTCGCGAGGCGAATGCGCAGTTCTTGACTAGCAGACAGACGACCAGCCTTTACTTCCACTTCCAGGGCGGACTGCCATTGACGTGAGTAGGCCTCTGCGGATTCGGTGTCGCCGGTCTGCTCTAATACGTCGGCCAGGTAGGCGAGCGAAAGCAACGTATCCTCGTGTCCAACGCCAAGCGTATGGCTTTGATAGTCTAAAGCTTTCTTGATGAGCGTTTGAGCGCGTCGATAGTTGCCTTGGTCACGATAGAGCCAACCCGTGACGGCACGAACGCGCGCGGCCACTTCAGAGTCCATCCCGTAGTGGGACACAGCCAAGCTGTAGGCCTGATCGAGATAAATCTCGGCCTGGTTAAAGGCTCCAAGCCTCTGATAAGATCGACCCACCGTTTCCAGAAGCGTAATGGACAATTCCGGCTGATCTTTGATTTGAGTTTCAAGATCGTTAGTGAACGCATCAAGCAGCGGACGTACCTGGGGCGAAGCCGGCGCTCCTGCGGAAAGGAACATCTCGTCAATCAACTGCAATGCCTGCGTACTCTTGTGCGCTTCGTTGGCCGCTTCCCGAGCTTTCTGGTTTGCTCTAACAAACCCGGCCACAGAACTAGCGAAGGTCGCCAGCAACAACACGGCCGCGGCTGACGCCATGCGATGGCGAGCGATCCATTTGCGCAAGCGATAAAGAAACTCCGGCGGACCCGCCTCCACGGGACGCTTGGTCAAGAAATTCTGCAGATCACGGCCGAGCGCTGCAGCCGATTCATAGCGCCGTTCCCGATCCTTCTCCAACGACTTCATGGCAATCCAATCGAGTTCCTTCGGAATGACGGCATGCGCTACCGCAACGGATGAGTCATCACGCGCCCGCCGTCTAACACTGGGCGGAGGTGGGATCTCTTCTCGAATGATGCGTTGGACGTCGCTGTAGAGTTCCTTCCGTAGCCGTGCGGTTTCGAAGGGAGGCGTGCCTGCCAAAAGCTCGTAAAGGATCACACCTAACGAATACAAATCGGAGCGTGTATCGATGTCCACGCCACCTGCGAAGTCGAGTTGCTCCGGACTCACATAGGCAGGCGTTCCCAGAAAGTGCTTTGGAGCGTGCTCCAACGTGGCGCCGGCTATTTCCGGGCTCGCCGCTTTGGCGATTCCAAAGTCGATGATCTTCGGTTGAGCTTCACCATTCTCGGTAATTAGAATGTTAGACGGTTTGAGATCGCGATGAATGACGCCTTTCTGGTGAGCGTGATTAACGGCGGCACAGACCTTCCTGAATAAAGCCAGGCGTTCAGGAATGGAGAGTTGCCTCGCTTCGCAGAACTGCGTGATCTTTTCTCCCTCAACGTATTCCATGACAAAGAACGGCCTCCCCGATGCCGTCGCCCCCGCATCGTATATCGAAGCGATGTTAGGATGATTCATCAGTGCCATGGCTTGCTTCTCAAGCTCGAAGCGGGCCATGACCTGTTTGGTGTCCATGCCCAATTTGAGCACTTTTAGTGCTACCCGGCGCTTCACCGGTTTCTCCTGACGGGCCAAGTAGACGGTGCCAAATCCGCCCTGCCCCAACTCACATTCTATCTGAAACGCTCCGATCCATTGCCCGCCATCCGCATCAGTGACGATGTCAGGGTCAGCGGCGACGGAGTCTTTTAAGGCGAGTTCAGGAGCTGACAGAAATGACTCCGCTTCTCGATGAGAACGTAACAGGTTGCTGACCTTGATCAGCAGTTCCTGATCATCTCCGCATTCGGCTGCAAGAAACCCATCCCATTCATCCTCCGGCACCTGCAAGGCCTTGGCGAAGAGTTCTTTAACCATTTGGAAAAGGTGTCGTAAATGGGTGATTCATGAGACAACCTCATGGTGTCTCTGAAGCGTTACTTCAGGATTATCAATCCGAGGTAACTGGTTTCTTGGCACAAACGCGAAATGACCAGCGAAACCCTAATTCGGACCGAGCTGGATCTGTGGAATTAGAAAACCTCGTGGAGCTTGTGGATCAACAGGGTTGATCATCACCTCAATCTGAAGATCCCCTTCCTCAGTTTGCGAGCGGATTTCCGTGATATTGGGAAGGTCGTTTGCTGGAAAGAGTTCTTCGAGTTGAAGCGATGAACTCCCTTGAATCTTCACAAACGGACTCCAGGCGAATGGCATTCTCCAGCGAAAGCAGACCAGAGGCGGTTGCCCAGGCTCATTCACCGGTTCGATGCTTGCCACGTCCAATGGCGTGACGTCGAAGTTTTCCCTATTGACCCTTCCGAGATCCTCACCTTCCAAGAGGTCGAACACGCCGTCTCCATCGGAGTCAGTGATTTCAAACCTCAACGGTACCTGCACCTGATTGGTCTGGGTTTCGGCCACATTGCGGCCGCGTATCGTGGCTTCATTGATGACCGCTTTGCGGGATTGCACTGTCACAGGATCGTTTACGACCGCGCCGAATCGAATGCGTATCTTTCCAAAGACACCTTCCTCGTTGACGATGGCGGCACGAACGAAAGGTAAGTGAATCGTTAGAGCAACAAGCGTCTGTTCGGGTCCACCCACCTCTTCAAATCCGACGGATAAATCAGCTGGACTCCTAACTAGAATAAAATTCCCTAACGCATCTGCCACTTCTGCGACGACACTCGTCCGGTCGATCGTGATGTTAGGATCGATGGGGTCAACAATCTCAAGATCCGTGAGGTCGCCACCTGCAAATTTGCCCTCAATGGTAAACTCAAGGCGTTCTCCAGGAACCGCTTCCGAATCTTTGAAACGATCACTCACCGTCTTGGTAGCCTCTGTGAACCGAAGCTGGGAACTGGCAGGAACGGTTGCTGAATCGGTAACGTCTTTGGCGGTATCACTTGTCAGGGTGGCAGCGTTAATGATCTCCGATAAACCCTCTGGGAATGACGAAGCCGCCAAGACACGAAAACTAACTTCAATACTTTCATTCCTCATCAAGTCAGGGAGATCAGCCTCAAATTGGCGTTGGTCATTGCTAAGTGTGGCTTCCGCGCCCGTCACACCACCCAGGAGCGTCGTATTCGGATCCAGCACATCGGTGAGTTTAACACCAACCGCGGGCTGAATGCCTTCGTTGGTCACTTGAATACGATAATCAATGAACTCACCGGGATTGACCCGTCCGTCAGCCGAAAGGTTGTCGGTGATGGTTGCCGCATTTTTCACCACCAACATTGGTGGAGGGAACCGAAGGCTTTCGACAAGCGCGATGTCACTCTTCAAATCGGCGGACGAGATATCCGAGTCGATCATGATGATCTCGCTAAGTGGCGTGTCTTCGGATAGGATAGCTGCAAAGCGAATCTTCGCTGTGACGTTAGGCTTGATGTCAGTGAAGACGATTTCAAAGAAGTGGTCTTCACGGTTCTCTATGAGGAAATCAGGTTCGCCGACCTTGCTTTCGAAGGACACCCCTATCTCGCCTTTGATCGTTAGAAAATCACGGACGAGGGTTTCGATTCTGACATCACCGGCTGCCTGCGTGCCAGAATTCCTTACATAAACCTCGAAAACGTATTCACGGCCCCTGCTTGCTATTCGTGTTTCAGTACCCGTCTCACTATCAAAGATATCCATCGCGGCCTCAAAGCGTGGCTCCTGTGCTCCAGCTACCTTCAGTTTGGAAGATCCATTGGCGTTGGTTTCAAAACCAATCACATGGCTGCCTTTATTCCCCACTGCGGGCGCTTTTCCTGGTGGCACGGTGACGCCGGCAGCGGCAAGTGGGTTGTCTTGCTGCCTTTCAAGCCGCCCCTTTGTTAGAAGGTCGTTCTTAAAATAAGCCGGCGGTCCATCCTGCTCGGTTTCATTGATGCCAACCAAATCACTGGCACCTTTTTCAGGTGAATCTACAGAGAAGATCGTTCTTGCGGCTTCTAGGGTAAACGGCAGAATCGATAGATCGAAAGCTAGATTGAGGAGTGCCACGACTTTGCCTTCCACATTCAGACCAAGGAGATCGGCCAGTTGATCGCCATTCAGATCGGCAGCTGTGGCACTCCTTAACCGATTGAGTTCTTCGTCGTCACCGCCAATGGGAATATAACGAATCGTCGCCTCCAGCCGGTTGTATCGGTGGGGTTGCATGCCCCCTTCCACAGGAAGATACATCGTAGAGAATCCATCTGGCCCGTGAATAAACGCAGGCGGTCCCGCTGGAGTCGCCTCAATCGGTTCCGCCTCGTAGAGTTCTAGGACATCGTCAGAATTAGATAGAAAGATCCAAAGTCCGCCAGGAATGGGTTCCGTTAGAACAATGTCATCCAAACCATCGTTGTTGGCATCGCTGAGACTGATTTCGCGATCATCGTTAAGCGGCACAGCTTCTGCAAAGTCGATATCCGTAGGTGAATAGATTAAGTCCCACTCGAATAAGACAGGGGCTGCTTCCGTTCTAAGAAAAGCAATTCCATTGCCTAACGTGTTAATAGGAATTGCGCGTTCGATGGCACCCTCGGCAGCCATTGCTTTGGCCGTTTCTAGCAGATCGTTACCGGGTTCACCATAGAAGCCCCGCAAGTCCTGCTCCAAGTACTCGATCCCAATGGAAGCAGAGGTTGAGGTGAAGAGGAACTCCTCACCTCCGTCACGATTGATATCGAGAAACTTCGCACCGGTTTTCCCCTCAAGGCAATCCTTATCAAACTTTGAATTCGCCCCGATCTCGTTTCCAGTTCGCCCATCCACAATGCTGATAAACGTCTTATCAAGGGCAGAATCGTAATCGAGGATAATCAGATCCAAGTTGCCATCATTATTACAATCCTGGAGCAAGAGACCTTGGATGTCTTGCCAGGTTCCCGTTGTGAAGGGTGAGCGATTAGGCGCCTCGAAGGTGCCGCCTTCAACGGATACGACATGCTTGATTCGTTGCCCACTACCATTCTCGTCATTCACGACGCCTACAAGATCCTGGCGAAGATCAATGTTTTCTCGAATGTCGAAGTGTAAGAATTGGCAGCCTTTGAGATTGGTGAAAACCTCCGGTGTGAACGGGTCAACAATGTCAGGGTCGAAAACCGACAGGCCATCTTGAGTCGCGTAGATCAATTCCTTCCGTCCATCGCGATCGAAATCGAAACCCTTGCCACCACCTTCTGAGAGACCCGAATCTTCCGGATCAGCAAAGGGCGCATACAGACGCTCTTCCTCTGAATAGGCGTAGGCTGTGAATCCACGAGGATTCACCTCAGCACCATCAAACACCACGACGGTACGTCGCCCACTTGGCCTACCAAAGGCATCAGTCTCACTAAGATCCACCCATTGTTGATCACCCGGCAGTCCGAGCGTGGGTTCGTCCGATTCGGCCAGTGACGGCGCCAACTGTGGTACCCGCTTATAAGTTGCTAACTGATTGTCAGTATCCCTTGTCAAAAGGATGGACTCATTGGGATTGTCTCGATTGTTCAATAGGTAGATATCCTCAACATTCTTCAAAAGAAGTCCGCGGGTGGGATCAAATCGGCCTCCTGTGAGATCATCAAATCTAGCAGATTCCTCTTCAGGCATTTCACCGTCGAAAAGAAGCAGCCAGATCTCTAGCAATCGTTCACCGGTTTCCTCATCAATAAGATAGAATAAGATCGGGACCTCGGAGGCATCTTGTTGGTTGAAGACACCACGAATCGTATCGGGCTGACCTGGACCCTGATCTAGAATGAGGCCCAACTCAAACAAGGCACGATTGGGCACCCCCTTATGATCGGCAACACCTGGCGGGGCTTCGAAAAGCTTGGCATCGCCAAACGCACCGAAGGTCGCCGCAAAGAGAGTCTTTCGATCTTCAAACGACAATGTTTCCGCGATCACAAGCTCCGCGCTCTGTCCAAAGGGCATAAAGCCGCGGCCTTCCAAATGCTCGACAGGTTTCGAAAGTTCCTGGGGCTCAAAGATGAGCCACACTTGAGCCAATGGTTCCGGATTGAGAGGCGGAATGGGATCCTCCAGGTCGATGGGATTCTTCGGCACTAGGTCTAACAGAACAGGTATTTGTTCAGTGCCCGCAAATACTCCGAATATCCTGCCCGTTTCAGGATCCAGTTCCAAACCAAGTTCGTCCAGCGGCACGTTCTCCTTTCCTTTGTGTTTCCCACAACCTCTCGGCGCATCTTTCCAAATGTATTCGCCCGGGAAAAGCTCCTCTGCTTGCGCAACGATATCGTTAGGGATTTGAAGATCGAAGAACTCACCCATCGGCCAAGGAATCGGCGGCAGATAATCAATGTGTGGAATGATCCAGATGATCACCCACACTTGCAGAATGACACGGCGCCCTTGAGGATCGAAAACGTTGAACCCGAATACGAAGTGTCCAGGAAAGAGCGGCACACCGGCAATCTGACCGCTCTGGTTCATGGAAAGTCCCAGTTCGGCGAGTGGCGTGTTGAAGTGTCCATCGTGCTGGGCTAATCCGGGCGGAATCTCCGACACTGTGAATCCATCGGGTGCAAGCGCTCCTAGTTCAGCGAGAATCTCTGGCGAGAAAGGCAACTCTAGGGGCGGATTCGGTCCGTCCAGTTTCCACGGAATCTTGTGAATGATGGTCCGATGCGGCGGAGGCGGTTCATGGCCTCCGGGTTCATGGGAAAGATCAAGAATGAAATCCTCATCTGCTAGAGGAGCATTTGTCAGGGTTGAGACCGCATCAACTCCAGTCGGCACCGTCACCGGGCTCGAAAAAGGCCGCAGTCGTGAGCTGGGTGGTATAGAAACGAGATCGAAAGCCTCGATTCCCTGAGGAGTCGGATAGAGCACGTGGCCATTGCCGGTAATGACCACATCGATATCCGAAGGTAAGGGCGTTTGAGGTCCGGCGCCTTCAAAGGAGACGAACGTGCTCGTCTGCGCCACCAAATCTAGCACTTCAAAACCCGCTGGTGTAGGATAAACCGCACGACCACCATCGGGACTCAACACGACGTCAACGGCCGGTGGCAAAGGCGTGTGAGGTCCCGTGCCAGCATAACGGATTACCTCGGCCGACATGGTGGTGAGGTCGATTCTTTCGAAACCACGTGACGTCGGATAGATCACGATAGCATCGCCCGCCATACTAACATCCACCCCATTCGGCAGCGGCGCAATGGCAAATCCGTCTGTGTACGGGACGAACTCTGCGGTGTTGGTTTGCAAGTTTCCGATCTCAACTCCCTGCGGCGTCGGATACACGATTTGCAATCCGTTAGGAGCGACTACGGCATCCACAGATCCTGGTAAAGGCAAGGCAGGCCCGATTCCCGAGTAAGGAATGAGACGCGCCGCGGATGCACTGACATCCAGCACTTCGAATCCATCCCGCGAGGGATAGACCACCACCCCAGCGGCTTCTGAGTAAACGGGATCCACATCAATCGGCAGCGGAAGAATCGGGGCTAGTCCAGCATAAGGAACGCTCACGGCCGACATGGTATTGACATCAACGATCTCGAATCCGTCTTCGATGACGTAGACGGCTTTTGAATCGCTTACGAACACCGGATCAATGGCAACTCGCTGAATGGCAGCTGCGCCTGCCCCTGAGAACTCAATAAAGCTCGACTGACCACTCGCTATTTCGAGAGCTTCTAGACCAGTGTTAGAAGGATAGAGCGCATGCGAGCCATTGGGAGAAACGATCACATCCACATCCGGAACAAGAGGCGCAGCAACACTGCCCGCGTAAGGCACGAGTGTGGAGATACCCTGAACAAGGTCAATAACTTCGAAACCTAGCGGCGTGGGATACACCGCCTTCCGCGAGTTGGGAGCCATACTCACATCAACCCCAGAAGGAAGCGGTACCGCCGGACCAGGTCCCGCCCACGTGATCTCTTCAGCTTTGCTTTCAAGAATCTTAAGCACTTGCAGACCACTCGCTGTTGGATAGACGGCAAATTGGCCGTTGTTGGAAACGCTAATATCCACATCAAGCGGCATGGGTGAAGCCGGAGGTAATCCGGCATATGGAATCTGGCGGATAGAGTCCGTATCGAGATCCAAGAACTCGAATCCCAATGCTCCAGGAAAGACAGCACCCGCAATTGGACTTGGTTTGTCACCGAACTGTACCAATAAGGCCAAATCCTGATTGTTCGATCCTCGATGATTCCAGGCTAACTCTTCGTTAGGGGGAAACGGCCGATCATAGCGCAACGTGTTGTTCCAGAGGAATTCTCCATCGGGATAGTGATCGATCACTCCGTCGAAAGCCGTGGCGCGGATGCGCTGCGAACGTCCGCCGTTGTTGTCCGCCGTCTGACCTTCGAAAACGGCAAACACCACGCTTTCCTCTTGAAGTGTCACATTAGGGGTCAATACATGCTCGATCATTCCCCCTTCCGCAGTAGTCGAAATCGTATCGCTCGAATAGACGATGTTCGAGAAATCAGGGACTTGGCGGGCAAGCGAGGCCCAATGCGCTTGGACCTCGCCATCTTCAAGGCGACCGCGGCAAATCCGCACCGATTCGACGAAACCTGTTAGTTGATCAGTTCGAGAACGGTCGTCACTAACCAAATACACACCCGAAGCAGGTAGGAAGAAGTTGGGCATGATCGTGGTCCCGAGAAATTCGCCTTGGGCGTAGACGCGGACTTCCGTGTCATTCACAAAGACAAACGTTAGATAATGAAGGTCGTTGACCTGCAATGAATCCATGCCTAACACAGCGGCCGATCCGCCCTTCAGGCCATTGCTCCGGTAGGCAAGCCCTTGGAAGGCCGCATCATTGGTACCAATCAACTTGCGCTCATCATGGAGATCACCCGTGGGCCAGAGAAGCATCTCGATGCTGAATGGAGGCACGAGCAGATCGGCAAACGCGCTCCAATCGAGTCCCATAGGCAAACGGTCGTTGATGTTGGGACCGCCACGGGCTTCAGTGAAGAGCGCTTTTCCAGATCCTGACGGCGAATCCTGAATATCCGCTAGGGTTTGCCCATCCCGAAGAACCGCATGCCGGTTCTGTCCACTCACGTCAAGAATCGTGCTGCCACTGACTTGGTCGAAAGTGAAATATGCCAGGACGTCATCACATGGCGGCAATCCAGTTGCGGACGCCTTTCCAGTCGTCAGATGCACACGAAAGTTTGCGTCTGGGGAAAGATCCGGACTGACCGTCCGCACTCGGAGTTCGGTTAGTTCGTTCTCAGGCGACGCGGGCACCCGCAACGATTGGGTATACAAGCGCGCACCGCCGGCGTTCCAAACGCCTTGATCGATATTGCCGGGAAGATCCCGAAGATCGATCTCCAGCGCAAAGCTACTAGCAAGCGTTACTGCCA
This sequence comes from Verrucomicrobiales bacterium, assembly GCA_965224685.1. Lineage (GTDB taxonomy): Bacteria > Verrucomicrobiota > Verrucomicrobiia > Verrucomicrobiales > DEV007 > CBDDAB01. Next base: position 678,835 of record CBDDAB010000017.1, read on the forward strand.
ATCCGATGAGCGCAGAGGGGGCCGCAATCATCGGATGACACCGATAGAGGTTGTGGGGTGATGGGGTTGAGTTCATCGCATTCACCCTTTTCCAAAGGAGAACACAACCTCAGGTCGCAAAGAGACACCACTTTTCTTCGACCACTAATCACCGCCATCAACCAGGATTAAACGAACTGGATAATTGAAGGAATTCACGAAAGTCCGCTGGCGATTCTCCATCGAAGTTCCCAGCAGACCATCGCGTCGTACCGTTCCCGAGATCCTGAGACTCTAAATCCGTTGGGTCGATCAGATCCCACTGTTTCAGATCATTTGACTGAAAAAGATCAACCTTCCATCCCGGCTTCAGATCCGTGGGCAAATGAATAATGGCGTTCAGGATTCCATTGTTCATTTCGAAACCTAGGAACGGATTGGGAGAGTCCGCTGAGTTGTTAGGATCAAAACACAGAGCCGTCTCCAGTCCGTTTGCCCAGCCATCGCGATCATCATCCTCCCGCGCGTTGGGTATCAATTCTTTAAGGTCATTGATATCCACAATCCCATCCCCATCAAGATCTCCCGGAAACTGGTGGCCATCCACCAATGGCAGTCCAGGAACATCAGAAGCGATCATGGCGCCGTTGGTTTCGAGCAAGCAAGAGGCGCCACCTGCTTCCGAAGCAAAGACTTCGAAATACGCCCCCAGATCGGCTTCAAAATAGACGACAATTATATCGTAGGTGCCCGCTAGTAAACTAATCTCACCAACGGTCCGACTATTTCCCGTAAGACAATCGCATTGAATACGCTGCCCACTATTGGCGATAGCCGCCTGACCAGTCGCATCCTCAACAATACTGGAAAAAGTCTGCCCAGAGATCTCTAGAAAAGCCCCGTCATCGCCTTGAAATCCAATGTGATAAGTACCATCACTGGGAACGACGAGCTTGGCCTCTGCAAAGAGCGCAAAGTGATCGTCATCTCTCACGGTATCATTGGGAAATGCCGCGGCTGGCCCAAAGTTTCCTGAACCCGCATTCTGAGGATCCGTAAAGTGAAGGGTGTCATGGTTAGTCATGCTTATAGCAAAGTTATCGATATCGAGAATCGCCATATTCAAATCAAAGAGCGCATTGCCTCCTGGCTGCGACATGGTCACCGTCCAGCCGTTGGCATCCACCCCTAGTTTATTGATCGTGGGAGCTGCTTGGTGATTAAAGAGGCGAGCATGGCTCGTGTCCGTCTCTTCCGTCCAGTCGCCCCTGGCCGCTGATAACTCTGCAAACGTGTCACCCGTGCCGTTAAACGTTACGAAGTTGAAGCGATGATTCCCCGGCTCTAAAGACACGACGATTCGCGTATCTGTATTGGCGTTTGGGCCTGGAAAGTAAGCAAGACACGGATCCGATGCATGAACACTGCCTTTACCTGCAGTCTTTTCAATGACCTGGCCCGGCAGCTGAAAGCCGAATCCATCATCGGATTGAGCAAAGAAAGTGTGAATCCCACCCTCACTAGGAGAGACATAAAAGACGCCTTGAAAGTGCGTCGTGAAATCATCGTCATTTCCGGGAGGATTGGGCAAATGAAGATCGTCTCCGAAATTGCCCGTTGGATTTGCGTTGGTTGAATTAACGTGATTGATGGTGGGTGGATCAAAATCCGCGACGATCGTTCCTTCAGCGTTGACTTGAACAGCGTCTTCAAAGTTAAAAATAAACTGATTGGATTGGAGCATACGGGCTCTAACCATGCCGTCAGTTGGAATACCCAGATCAGGGAAAACAGGTTTCGCCAATCGCTGAGCGCCGGGGGGCGGCTCCGGCAAGTTCGTCTGGAATTCAATCACGAAAGCTGCATGGCTTCCTGCCGCCACTGTGTCTTGCTCTGCAAACTGGTTAATAACACGGTTCGCCATACCGCCTTCAAAGATAGGATCGAGGCCCCCCGCGATATCCCATGCGAAATTCTGCTCCGCGGTAGAATCTGCCTCGAACAAGCTCCCACTCGTGCCTGTACTGGCTACCGGATCAATCATGGATGCAGCGTCTGACTGCGCATTGCTCCAATCCGTTTGCGGCATCCCCGAACCCACGACACCGCCCACTTGATAGACATTCCAAGTCCCGCCTTCACCGTACGGCCCCGTATAAATAAAAGACTCTGGATCTCCCTGGGGAAGCGCTTGCGGACTCGCGCCAGAAGCCAATGCTTCAATCTCATCGCCTGACAATATTCTATCCCAAATGGCAACGTCGTCGATATCGCCGTTGAATTGGTCTCCAATATTAAGATTGCCCATATCCATCTTGGGGAATCCCGGAACGGGAGGAGTCTTAGAGGCATGCTGGCCATTGATATAGAGGCCTAGCATCCCATCTTCATCCCCAACTCCGGCGATATGCGTCCATTGATCTCGTTCAATGGGGCGCTCTGAGAAAGTCCCGTTGGTATCCGTGTTGATACCAAGCGCACCATTATTGACGCCAAAGCGAAAACGGTCTCCTTCTTCACTAACAGGGCTTTGCCAGTTGGCATCCATTCCGTTCACACAAATCCACGCCGCGACCGTGAAATCGCCATCTGCTATGTTGAGGTCATCGGGAGTCAAACCGGTATCAAGCCCATTGCTTCCATTAAACCGATAGGCCTGATTCGGCGTGGAACCACCCGGAGCCCCATTCGTCAGAAAGGCAAGCTCTCCAGTCAAGTCACCGCCTTCGGCGCAGCCAAGGTTCTCAAAGCCCCCTTCAAACGACCAGTAACCTTGAAGACCGTCTACCAAATCCGCCCGGACACCAATGGTCCCAAAGAGTGTGAGAACGATTAAAAGCGGCAGTTGATTGCGTGAAGATAACATAAGGAGATCGGGTTGTTACCGCTTCCAAAGGAATCCATGACTGGAGGTCGCAGAATTTGCTTAATCCCAATCCGCCGACGCCCTAAAATGAGATGGTCGCCGTATGGACGCCTCCTTTCAAACCACCCACTGGAGCATGGTCCTCGCATCGCGTGAGGACGACTCGCTGGTCAGCAATGAAGCGCTAAATGCGTTGTGCCACGCCTATTGGAAGCCCCTCTACGTCTACCTGCGTCACGCGGGGCATCCGGAGCACGATGCCCAAGACTTGACCCAGGGATTCTTACACGATTTTCTCAAACGGGATGGTCTATCATTCGTGCATCCGGAGAAAGGCCGCTTTCGGTCTTTCTTGATCGCCTCTTTAAAACACTTCGTTAGTGACGACCGCCGCAGGCGCCAAGCTCAAAAACGTGGAGGCGGTCTGGCACATCTGTCGGGCGATGATGCGGAGATTGAACTGCTCTATCAGAAGGAGCAACGACCCGAATGTGACCCCGAACGCATGTTCGACCGCCGATGGGCGCTCACCGTTTTGGAAGAAACCCGGAAGCTGCTCGCCCAGGAGTATGATAAGAGCGGGAAAGAACATATCTTTCAGACGCTCTCCGTTTATTTACCCGGCGGGCAACCGGGGCAAGAACAAGCGGCTTTTGCCAAAGAGCTGGGCATCACCGTCCCCGCCGTCAAGTCAGAGGTCTATCGTCTCCGAAAGCGCTTCGGCCAATGTCTTCGCGAGATCGTTATGCACACCGTCGCCGCTCCGAGCGCTGTCGAAGACGAAATTCGTTATCTCATTGAGATCGTTAGCGAATAAACCTGCAACCCACGCACTGAAAACTCTTTGTAATGAATGTGAGGCCAGCCACATCCCATCAACACGTGATCTGTGAGGAGTGTGGGGAACCGTTACCTGACGATCCGAACAATGGCTGCCCCAAGTGTTTGTTCAACTTAGCGCTAGATGACGAGTCAGGCCCGAATGAAACAACCAGGCGGATTGGTGATTATGTAATCCTTGAAGAGATCGCCCAAGGCGGCATGGGCGTGGTCTACAAAGCCAGGCAAGAAAGTTTGGGGAGATTGGTGGCGATCAAACTTCTCAGAGGAGGCTCCTTCGCGTCACCGGAGTTTGCCAAACGCTTCCGCATCGAAGCCCAAGCTCTAGCTCAACTCAACCATCCTAACATCGTCTCCGTTTACGAAGTCGGTGAAGATGCCGGGCAACTGTATTTCGCCATGGAGTACGTTCCCGAAGGGACCTTGCTTCAAGCCGTAGCCGAACAGCCGATGCCGCCTCGGAAAGCTGCTGAGTTCCTTCGAGACCTGTCCGAGGCCGTTCACTACGCTCATTCCCGCGGCATCCTGCATCGAGACCTCAAACCTTCCAACGTCTTGTTAGACTCAGCCAGGCGCCCACGGATTACGGACTTTGGATTATCGCGAACCAGCTCAGGCGATTCTCAGCTGACCCGAACCGGACAAATGCTCGGCACTCCAAGCTATGCCTCGCCCGAACAAATCTCTCCCGAACGCGGCGAGGTCACAACCTTGAGCGACGTCTATTCATTGGGCGGTATTCTCTATCATTTGATCACGGGGCGTCCGCCTTTCCGCTCGGATAGCGTGGAGCGCACCATGCACCAGGTGCTTCATGCCGAACCGGTTTCACCTCGTCTCTTGAATCCCAGTGTGCCCAATGACCTCGAAACGATCTGCCTCAAATGCCTGGCTAAAGAATCGGGACATCGTTATGACTCAGCGGAAGCCCTTGGCAGTGATCTTCGACGCTATCTTGAAGGACGGCCGATAGAAGCCAAACCAGCCGGCGCCATAAAAAAGGGATGGCGCTGGTGCCAAAGGAATCCGGGATTCGCCGCTATGTTAACTTTGCTGGCGATCGTGATGGTGACAGGAATTCTAGCGACGAGTTTTCAATGGTACGAAGCGGAAAAGGCCCGCAAGGAAACGGCGACCGCACTCACCCGCATGGAACTCATGCAAGCCGATTCCCTCTTTGCAACGCAACGGCCACAAGAAGGGTTGGCTTACTTAGCCAAGATTCTGAGAGAGGATCCCCACCATCGGGTGGCGGCGACACGAGCCGTCTCTGCTCTCATGCATCAACGGATTCCACTTCCGGCGTTTGCGCCGTTGACGCATGATGCTGCTCTAACAGCTGTCGATTTCAGCAGTGATGGACGGCTGATTCTAACAGCGTCGCGAGACGGCACGGCCAAGATTTGGAACGGCGAAACGGGGGCACTACGCCACACGCTAACAGGTCACCGAGATGAAATATTGGCCGCGCGATTCAGCCCGTCTAGCCATCGGGTGGTCACCGGCTCCAAAGATGGAACGGCCCGGATTTGGAACACGGCGACGGCGAAGGAAGTAGGTCCGCCGGCGATTCACGAAGACGCTGTGAATCACATTGACACCAGCAACAACGACGCCTGGTTTGTCACCGCCTCCGACGATGGCACCGCACGCGTCTGGGATCTCGATTCCGGAAACGCCGTGTCCCCCATCCTTCAGCATGAATCCAAGGTTCTAACGGCACGTTTCAGCGAAGATTCTAGCAAAGTCGTCACCGCTTCAAAAGATCACACGGCGAAAGTCTGGGATTCGCGAACGGGCGAGCCTGCCACTTTCACCATGTCTCACGCCGACGGCCGTGTGCACGACGCGGCCTTCAGTCCCGATGGCCGTTTCATCGCCACGGCTTCGAGAGATACCACTGCGCAAATGTGGGATTCCATGAACGGAAATCCGTTGGGCCCACCAATGGAACATCACACTTGGGTCATGGCGGTTCGGTTTAGTCCGGACAGCGAAAAAATGTTGACCACAGATGGCTCTTCCATGGCGCGTATGTGGAACACGTCTTCGCTACGGCAGATCACCATTCTCCCTCATGAACACTCTATCAATGATGCGCAATTCAGCCACAGCGGAAGGCATATCGCCACAGCAAGTTCCGATGGTTATGCACGGCTCTGGACAGACACTGGCGCCAAGCCCGCCTCCTTGCCCATGCGCCACGCTCGTTCCGTGACCAAGGTTCGATTCAGCCCGGACGATTCGCGGATTGTCACCGGATCTGAAGATCACACGGCGATTGTATGGGAAATTCCGCTCATTCCACTTGAACGAAAGCGCTTTCCCCATGCCGGTTCGGCAAACGCTGTCTGGTTACCTGATGGCAAAACGATTCTAACAAGGTCCGCAGACATGAAGGCACGGGTATGGAACGTGGAAACAGGCGAACTTGTGGGAAAGCCGATGGAACATGATACGTTACTCATCAACGCATCCGTCTCTCCCAGCGGCAAGTGGGTGGCGACCGCGTCACGAATCGGCAAACGAGGAGACGGCCACAAGATCGGCGCCGCCCAAGTATGGGATGCTCGTTCTGGAGAGCCTGTCAGTGGGCCCTTCTTTCATGAACGCCAGGTTTTCCAAACCGCGTTCAGCCCTGATGAAACCCTCGTCGCTACCGCAGCGTCGGACGGTTCGGCTCGAATCTGGGAAATTGATAGTGGCGCACCCAAGACGGCGCCCTTGAATCATGATCCCAACGATGAAGGAACCGACGTGCTGAGCGTCGCGTTTTCTCCAGGAGGAAAACGCATTGCCACCGCCGCAACCGACGGCGTGGTTCGCGTATGGGACATAGAGGGAGAGATCGTCCGGTTCCAATGTCAACACGATGACATCGTGCTGGAAGTCTCTTACGATGCAGAAGGCAATCGGCTTCTCTCCATAGCCAATGACAATACGGCGAGGATCTGGGACGCCGCCTCTGGAGCGCTCCTAACGCCGCCACTAAGCCATGATAATCGTGTGGTGACCGCCGTATTCAGCCCTGACGGAAGCCGGGTCGTTTCGGGCTCTCTCGATCGAACAGCCCGCTATTGGAATGCCCACACCGGTCAACTAGTGCTACCTCCGTTAGAACACGAAGGTCAAGTGAATGCGGTCGATGTGAGTCCAGACGGGCAATTTATTCTGACAGCTTCGACGGACGGCAAAGCGCGAATCTGGGATGTCACCACCGGATTCCTGCTCGCCGAACCCTTCGACCACATCGGAGGCGTGACCAACGCCGCCTTTGCTCCCGACGGCTCAACCATCCTCACCTCTTCTACATTCGGCGACGTCATGATATGGGCCGTGCCTGACATTCCCGTTCCCGTGCCGCCGTGGTTTCCGCAGTTTTTAGATTCGGTTGGAGGCAGGAGATTGCTAGAGCACGGCAAGCAAGAGACTCTCCCTCTCGAAAATCTTCTCAGATTGAAAGAGACCCACGCACACCTACTCACGGAGTCAAATGGCTTTTATGAACGCTGGGCCCATTGGTTCTTTCATAAACGCAAAGACGGGCCGTTTCGACAGCTAGCCGTGAAAAATGGTGACAACGCGCCCCATCGCCCAGATGGGCTTCGCTAGCTGTTTACTATTTTCGGTTGATAAATTAAAGACACACCTCTATTTCCGTTAACCCTCGGTCCATCGAAGTGTAACTAGATTAAGAGCTGGGTGTGACTAGAGAAAGTGGTGGTCAATAAAGGTAGAGGAACTGGACAGTTCCTTCGCGGCAGCGGAGTGCCAGGCCCGGAACTCTCACGAGTTCCGCTACGAAAAGTGCCCACCACTTTTAGTCAGACCCTTAAGAGCTTGAGTTATCAACGTTCTCTGATCTACCTTCTCACTCTAACGCGAATATTTGGATCATGGAGTTTACGCGAATCTCAAGGGGAACTGTTTGGCTATACGATATGAAGCTTTCCTCGGCCGGCGATTAGGTCAGTGCTTTTCTTGCTCTAACCGTTCACTCAACCACTGCTTGATCATACTTTGATAGTTGAGATAACGGGATCGCGCAATGCGCTTGATCCTCGCCAACATGCGCGGATCGAATCGAAGCGTGATGGTGGTGGATTCGCGATTGTCCGGCCTATGCACCGAGGCATTCATCAGACGCGGGTCCAACTGATGGTCATTCCAAAAAGCGGCTTCCTCTTTCTGGTTTTTAAACTTGGGAATCGCGTCCCAATCGTCTATCGTTTCCACAATCCGGAAAATGTCAGGGGTTAATCGAGACTAGCATTGCGCCTCTCGTAAAAGTTCTCTTCATCCTCAGTCATCTCGCGCGCCAAGATCACGCGGAAGTTTTTCCCATTGGTCCAGAAGACACTGAAGATCGGCCGGTTCTGCACGGTTTTCCCCAGGCAGAAATAACGCGCTTCTTTGCCGCCCCCGTAGTCACTGTCTGGCAAGAGCTTGATCGCGAAGGGATCTTCAAAGGATTCTTCAATTTCCTTTGGGATGACTTTCGTCAGGTCGAAGTGAACGTCTATCCAGTCGAATTCCATAAAGTAGCCTGGGGCTGTGCAAGAAAGGGCGGCGGCGGCGGAAATCAAGCGCCAGGCTCGATCAGTTCGATCTCGTAGCCTTCGGGGGCGTCAATGAAGGCAAAGGTTCCCGATTTGCTTTGGGTCGGTCCATCTGAAAGGGGGTAGCCTTTGGCTTCGGCGTGTTTGGCGAAAGCCTCCAGATCGTCCACCTGAAACGCCAGATGCGTGATATCGTGGCCCACCTCAACCGGCCCGCTTCCACTGAACTCGCAGATTTCGATCAATTCCTCGCTTTCCGGAGCTTTGAGAAAAACCAGCTTGGAACCACGCGGCGATTCATGACGCCGAACCTCCTCCAATCCGAGGACGTCTTTGTAAAAACTGATCGTCTTCTCCAGATCAGCCACGCGGTAGCGGGTGTGTAGCAGTTTGCGAACCATGATGATAAAGATTGACGGATCATGTCGCAGCCTTCCGTAGCGGCGCAAGTCCGACTTGAACAAATCCGCGGCAGCTGGTTTGAAGGCGTGACACATGATCTTCCTAGGAATCGATAGCGGCACCCAGAGCACCAAGACCATTGCCTTGGATGCTGAAACCGGCGAAATCCTCGCACAAGCACAAGAAACTTACGATCTGATCGAGGGACTGCCCAACGGTCATCTTGAACAGCATCCTGACACCTGGACCGAGGCCACGGACAAGACGATCCGCGAGGTGCTTGATCAATTAGGCAGCCGGAAGTCCAAGATCGGCGGTATCGGTGTCAGCGGTCAGCAGCACGGCCTAGTGGTTCTGAATCGGGAGGACCAGCCCGTACGTGCCGCCAAGCTCTGGTGCGACACCTCCACGGCGGATCAATGCGATGAAATGGCCGCTCACTTTGGCGGACAAGAAGCACTCATCGCCAAGGCCGGAAATGCCATGCTGCCCGGGTACACCGCCCCGAAGATTCTCTGGCTCAAGCAGAACGAAGCTGACAACTTTGCCGCCACCGCCAGCGTCCTTCTCCCTCACGATTATCTCAATTTCTGGCTTACGGGCGTCAAGCGCATGGAGTACGGCGACGCCTCCGGCACCGCTCTTTTAGATGTAAGGAATCGTACATGGTCTAGCGAGATCATCGATTACATTGATCCCCGATTACACGAGATGCTGCCATCGTTAGGTTCTTCGTGCGAAACGCACGGCACGCTCAAGCCGGACCTCGCAAGAGCCTGGGGCCTAACGGATGACGTCATCGTTAGTGCCGGAGGCGGAGACAACATGATGGGCGCCATCGGTACGGGCAACGTCCGGGCGGGCGTGATCACGGCGAGCCTCGGCACCTCCGGCACTTTGTACGGCGCTGCAGATCACCTATCATTGATCCCCAAGGTGAAATCGCCGCCTTCTGCGATAGCACGGATCAATGGATGCCACTGGTCTGCACCATGAATGTGACCGTCCTCACAGAGAAAACACGCGGACTGTTCGAATGGGGCCTCCCCGATTTGGAGGAGAAAGTAACCAGCGTTCCTGCGGGCGCGAATGGCCTCTTGTTTCTCCCCTACCTTCATGGAGAACGCACGCCCAACTTGCCTAACGGAAAAGCCATTCTTTACGGCCTAACGGATCAGAATATGACGTCCGCTCACATGGCCCGCGCCGCCATGGAGGGAGTCACGCTCGGTCTTGCCTACGGAATGAAGCGCTTCGGTGAACTCGGCGTGCAACCCACCGAAATCCGGCTCACGGGCGGCGGCAGCAACAGCCCCGCTTGGCGCCAAATCCTCGCCGATGCTGCCGGCGCCTCCACCGTCTGTCTGCAAACTGCCGAGGGAGCGAGCCTTGGGGCCGCCCTCCAGGCTGCAGCGTGTCATGCCGGAAATGGCACCTTCGACCGCGAAACGATCAGCAGCCTAACCGACCGGCTCGTCAAGGTGGACGAGTCCACACGCTGCCAACCCAACGCCGAGACCACGGCCACCTATGCCGAACAAATGAACCGGCAACTCAAACTCACACGTGAACTCAACGAACGTGGGTGGTTGTAATGCCGGCTTAGTATCTTGGCAAAGCTCGTTAAAAAACTGCGCAAGGCCGGCCCCATTGCTTGGATTGCGGTTCTTGTGATTCGGTTGTTAGGCCGGACCGTTCGTTTTGATATCGAGGATCGCTGTGGGATCACTCGCGGCGAGGTTACGGAGCCGGTCGTTTGGTTGTTCTGGCACAATCGCGTCCTCCTCATGCCTTACATACAGCGACGGTTTGCCTCGGAACGGCATGGCGCCGTGCTCACCAGTCCTAGCAATGACGGCGAGATCATCGCTCAGATCATGCGCCGGTTTGGTGCGGATGCCATTCGCGGCTCTTCTAACAAACGTCCTGCAGCCGCCATGCGGGAGATGATCCGCTGCATCCGCCAGGGAAACGATCTGGCCATCACGCCGGACGGTCCTCGTGGTCCGGTGTACCAATTGCAAGCCGGCGCCACACGGCTGGCCCAACAAACCGGCACTCCCCTACTCTGTGTTCACATTCGCTACCAACGCCAATGGTGCCTCAAGACCTGGGATCGCTTCATCATTCCTAAGCCTTTTACCAAAGCGAAAGTGATCTTCGATGAACTCATGCGATTTGAGGACGAGGCCTCTAACAGTGAACGAGAGCGCTTTCATCAAGAAGTGGAGAGTCGTCTACGAAGTGGCGCGGACACGAAACAATAACGGCTTAACTAGGATCCGTTCGAATCACGCTTCCGAGTCCGATTCGTCTCGAATGCCAGCATCCTCTTCAGCGATGTAACCGTACTTTTCCAGCTTCTGACGTTTGTAGCCGGAGGCAACATCCTCCCACTTATCCATCTGCTCTTGTGTGAGAGTATCATTGAAGAACTCCCGGCGTTGAGCGTTGTCCCAGTCTTTGCGTTCAGCGATGGATTCTACCGTATCGATCCAAGAAAGATCTTCGGTCGTCTCGGCCTGGTAAACCTCTGACAGAGGTTGGTAGAGCGCGTCTTTCTGTTCACTGGTGAGATCGAGATGATGCTGAAGAAAGCTCAACTCGCCATTCGTGAAGCTCTCAATATGGTTGATCCGTTTTTCAATTTCGTAAGCTTGATAGTCTTCGAGCTGACTAGGATCGAGCATGCTCTGCAGAGCTTCCGGTATGTGATGCCAATACTCGACCTCGAAATAGTAGAACTTCGGATCGATGGGGCCACCGGCATAGGCTTGCGCGTAAAACTCAGCAGCCTTCTTCTCACGCACATCATAGTAAGCCCGAAGCTGCGCAGCTTGATCCTCACGCAAGGAGAGTTTCTCCGTCATCTTGCCTAACAATTCAGCGTAACTCTTAGCCGCCCGTTTCTTCCCACGCTCTTGCGGAGTAGGCTCCCGATTCTCTGGCGGCGTGACGGGATCAGCCGCTGGTTCGCCGTCAGTTCCCCGGCTCGCACTGAGGAGGCTCGCTGCTTTCACGTCGCCTGTTTCTTGATTAATCAAGGCGGCTGGGGAAGTTTCACGAAGTGCCTGAAGTTCGGCCTGGAGCTGCAGACGTTGGCCGCGCTCATGCATGAATAAGAAGAGAAAGGTTCCAATCGTGAGCACGGTCGCCGTGGTGAAGAGTTTCATTTGAGGTGTGAACATGATCGCTGCGGTGAAGGTTGAGGGCGTGGCAGCCAGTTCGGCTGCGGTGAGAGCTTGTTTGGAAAGACTTTCGATGAATGTGGGAGCCATGGCTTCCGATTGGTGAAGAGGCAACGTTGTTAGGAAAGCGCCCGTCGGGACGACTACCCCTCGGGCCACAAAGAACGCGCGCAGTTTTTCGATGGCGCGAGCGATTCGTTTCTGAGCGGCGTCTTCACTCGTGCCTAACGCTTCGCCTACCGTGCGGAGCGACTGCTCTTCAAAGAAGCGAAGTATGATGGCATTCTGGTCCTTGGCGTTCAGCGTGGCCAGGGCATCGTCCAGCGACTCCATGAGTTCGATGGCGATCGTTGGTTGGTTTGATAGCGTATCATTCGCAGGTGGTTCGCCGGCCATTTCTTCTCGTTTGCGTCGTCGTTGTTCCGCTTTGCCGTAGTCGGCGGCGGCGAATCGCGCGCGGCGATAGAGCCAACCTCCTAACAAGTGCCCTTTCAGCGAGCGCGCTCGCTTGGCCAAGTCCATGAAGACGATTTGCGTGACGTCTTGTGCGGCGGCGGCGTTGCCTCCCAAGGAGCGCATAGCTGTCGCGTGCACGAATCCCGCAAATCGCCGCACGACTTCGGTGAAAGCCGCTTCGTCAGCGTTTCGGCAGTATCTTTTCAGGAGTTTGTCCGTAGGCAGGTCCGACATTCTGAAAGTATAAAGACGCCGGAACGCCCTTTCCGACAGAATCGGAGAGAAATTGGCCTCGCTCGGTCGGCACGGCCTCAAGGCGCACCGATAGAAAGGAAGCCCTCGGCCGTCTGCGAGGGCTTGACAATCTCGTAGCCATCGTCGGTGGCTTCAGCCCATCCCATTTCTAACAACGCATCTAACAGCACCGGCTGCGCTTGAGCATCCCCCGATGTCATTGCCTCATCGATCCACACTTGAGCTTCATCGTAGCTATTTCGTTGATAAGCAATCGCCGCTTGCGATAACAAGGTCTCATTGATCGGCCCGTCCATCAGTTCGTTTGCCGTGGCCGCGGCATCTTCGAAATGATCCTGGCACAACTGGCATAAGAACACTTTCCAATGCGTCATCATGTCCGTTGAGGAGTCGACGGAACTCTTCACGTTCAAAAACCGCTCCTCAGCTTCTTTATAGTTGCCCTGGACAAAGTCGATTTCCGCCCGGTTGTAATGGATCAAGGGATCATCGGGATCGAACAACAACGCCCTATCAAACGTCTCAGCCGCCAAATCGAATTCACGATTCTTCGTATAGGCCGCCCCTAGAAAACTGTAGACGGAGGCATTATCCGGGACCAACGCAATGAGTTCTTTGGCCTGCTCCACCGCCTCGTCCACACGACCTTCGTTGATGTTTCTGGGAATCTCGGAATACAAGGCTCTAGCCGAATGACGAACCGCGGGGGAAAGCGCGAGAAAATCTATCGGATGCTTTTTCGCCCGGGCGCTTGTGTCATCATCCTCGACTTCGAGTTCTTCTGGATCTGTCGATCTCTCTGCGTAAGCAGCGAGCCAAGCATCCCATTCGTCTCTAAGGACAGACATCCGGTGTTTCATCTCGACGATCTGCCGTTCTAACGAACCCATCAAAGCGGCATACTCGAGACGCGCGGTACCCGAGAGCGAACCTTGGTCCAGTTGGATCTGCAGTTCATCAAGGCGAGCCGTCGCTTCATCGATCCTCTGCTGATGAAGCGCCATGATACGTTCAAGCGCCCGCCGAATAGCCGCACCCTTCTCATCGGCGGCCTGGTGATCAAGGCCGGCCTCGTCCGCTTGACGTTCCTCTCCAGCGGCGAGGGCGTCGTCTGAGCGAGGCGTTGTTGACGCCTTGGTTAGACGATCGCCAAGAAGCGATGGAGTTTCCGCCTGACTAACAATGCGCACATCTCGAGGTTTCGCCTGCCATTGGTACCACGCCCCCAAGCCTGTGCAGACAACGATACCTGAAGCAATGACGAGCGTCTTGGTATGAAGCACCATCCAAGCACCGATCATCCCCAGTGCGCTTCCAGAAGCGGTGGATGCAATAGATTCCTGACAAACACGCGCCATGAGATCCGTTGGTGCCGGCATTAGAGAACCGACCGTCGCAAGTGCCGCCGTGAGCGTGGCTCCCGAGATCTGATGACCTTGCCGCGCCAGATGCCCTCGCAGTTTATTAATGGCTCGAGAGACCCGTTTCTGAGCGGCATCTTCAGATACGCCGAGTTCCTCACCTACCTGGCGGAAGCTGAATTCTTCAAAAAAGCGCAGAATGATCGCATTCCTGTCTTGAATACGCAACCGTTGCACGGCGTTGTCTATCAGAGACACCAGTTCTTTCCAATGAGATTCATCGGGTTGCGTAGGCACATTGAGCTCATCCATGATCGCGGCGTTATGTTCTCGAACGCGACGGCGTCGCTCCGATCTGGCCACGTGTTTAGCAGTATTGCTAGCGTAACGGTAGAGCCATGCAGAAAGAATCGTCTCTCTTGAAAGGCCGTGAGCTTTCCTAGCTAAACTCGCAAAGACCGTCTGCGCCACGTCCTCTGCAAGGTGCGTATTGCCATTCAATTGCCGCAATGCCGCGGCGTAGACCATATCCAGATGAAGCCGGACGATCTCTTGGAAAGCCTCTTCCGATCGGTCCTGTTTGTAGCGGTCGAGTAGCTCTAATGATCGCGTCATAATGATTCTCCACTCTATTATTCCCGCTGATCTTCCCAATCCGACAACATTCACACACGGGGCCAGTGACGTTCTTCCCGATTGATCATACGAGATCAGTCTGAAATCGTTTCCGCTTACGCTCTCGCCGCGTTGGGGTCGATCTGTCGAGGGGGCAATGAAAAACTGGAGGACCTATTAACAACGGTGCCTGACACGACGACCGTGAGGGGATCACTCCCTCCCATTCTGCGTCCAGGCTTTGAATCCCAAGCACGCGATTCCCAAGAGACCGATGCTGATGCCCGCACCCCAGGAGAGGCGATCGGCAAATGCCAACGAGGCCAGAACGGTCACCAACAAGGAAACGACGAGCGAAGGCCAGAAAGAACTCAGAGCCGTACAGTGAACGAGCTGAATCGCGAAGGTCACGCCTAGCGCACCAAAGAGCAGGCTCAAAAACCAGGACGTGATGCTTTGCCACTGCGGAATACGTTCAAA
Source organism: Verrucomicrobiales bacterium (assembly GCA_965224685.1). Taxonomy (GTDB): domain Bacteria; phylum Verrucomicrobiota; class Verrucomicrobiia; order Verrucomicrobiales; family DEV007; genus CBDDAB01. The sequence goes on from CBDDAB010000017.1 coordinate 693,836, forward strand.
TGCGTGCACGTCCGTCATCACCGCCACCAAGACCAGTAGAACCGCCGCCGCTCCAAACACTGCCCAAGTTTTGACGAGACTAGGTTTCGGGGGAGCGGCCATGGCACGATTTAGGGCTGCGGTTGGAAGATGGCAAACAATTTTTATATTTATGAAAAATCCCTAATTCTGAAAGAATCAAGAGGCTGGATTCGTGGGTCCAGCCTCGTTTTCATCCGTAGGCGGCCACTCGTACTGTCGTCTTTTCCAGGTGATGGCCCCCGACGCACTCAGCCACCAGCTATTCAGCGCGATCCCCATTCCCAGGAGCACGCTGAACGGATGAAGCAAGACGCTAAGCCACGAGGTTTCAAAACGGACCGTGAACATGAGTCGCAAGAGGAGGACCAATTGCAGCTGCAAGAAAATCAGCCAACGTTCTTCCCGGGCCAGAAACCACACGAATGGCAGAATCGTGGTCACCAGCAACAGGATCCCCACCGCGAGAAACAGGACAAGCCGACGCTCAAACGCTGGCCTCACATTCTTGCTAAAACCCTCCCAAACATCCATGAACTGGCGATACATACGACAGGAAACGAAATCCTTGCCGTCCGCATTCAACAATTTCCAACCCTTAAGAGTCCGCGCCGAGACGGCCTGCCCCAACGCTAAATCTTCGACCAAGTGATTCTTCACTAACTGATGACTCCCTAACTGTTTGTAAGCATCACGCGTGAAGAGCAGGCATTGCCCATTAGCGGCACCAAAGAGTCGCCACCAAGATTTTGGAAACCAACGAAAGAAGAACGGCGTCCGTTGGGCCTGCGTGATCGCCCAAAGCGGCAACAACATTAGCACCATCATATACACCAATGGAATCACCAGTTTCTCCGACCACGTGACCGTCTTCTGTCTCGGCCAAACGGAGAGCAAGTGCGTTTGCCGTCGCAATGCTAGAGCAACAATGCTCTCGATCGAATCCTTCGCGTGAACCGTGTCAGCATCCGCAAAAAGAAGATAATCTCCCGTCGCTTGCCGCGAAAGCTGGTAACACGCCCAAGGCTTGCCTGCCCAATCACGCGGTAGCGGCTGCCCCTTGATCAGGCGAAATGGTGAATGAAGCGATTCCGAGAATCCCTCCTGCCGCACCACCTCTGCCGTCCCATCCTCGGAGCAATCATCTAACACCATCACCTCATAACGATCATAAGTTTGATCTTGAAAGGCGCGCAAACATTCAGCGATCTGATGCGCTTCGTTTCGCGCCGGAATCAGCACGGAGACCTTCGGTTTTTCGTGCTTCCAAGAGCCCTTGACCTCGCGCCGCTTGACAGAAGGAAAGTACAGCAGATTGAGCACTCCATTCAACACCAACCCTATCAAAATGGCGATCACCACCAGATCGTAAACCGCTAGGGGATCGCTCATGTCAATGGAGTATGATGCTCAGCCGCATAGAGATGGCATAACGAGGCCGACCACAATTGCAAGGTCAATCACTCCTCAGCGCGTCGACCGGCTGCAAGCGCGACGCACGATTCGCTGGAAGGAAACCCGCGATCAATCCGGTGACAGCCGATACGGATAGTGCCAGAATCACGATCGAAAGGGAGATCGTCGCCGGAAGCCAGTTCTGCATCACTTTGGTCGCCGGCCAAGCCAGCGCCAAGGCTAACAAACCACCCACAACGCAAATAGCCATGGCTTCAAGGAGGAACTGTGTCAGGATGGCGCGACGCTTCGCCCCGAGCGCCTTTCTCACTCCGATCTCCTGTGTACGCTCGGTTACGGAGACAAACATCACGTTCATGATGCCAATGCCGCCGACGAACAACGAGAGCCCGGTCATAAACAAGCCTGCCGAACCGGCGATAGCTAACACTTGACCGAAGGCCTCCAGAATCGTTTGCTGGTCATTGATCGCGAAATCATCGTCCTCACCCGGCGGCACTTTGCGCACGGCGCGCATGACCCAGCGTAGCTCTTCCATAGCCTCTTCCATGGGCACGTCATCGCCGACTTTGACCGCAATGCTAAGATCCGGTTCACGTGTGAGATCCGTGGCAAAGCGGGTGATGGGAATCGCAATTTGGTTATCCAAATTCCCAAAGGCAAAGCCGCCCATTTTATCGAGCACCCCCACGACTTCATAGCGATTGTTGTTCAACTTCACCCATTCACCCAAAGCGTCTTCGTTAGGAAACAAGCGTTCCGCTAGATCATTGCCAATGACACAAACCGGCCTTGCTCCTTCTACTTCCGCTTCGCTGAGAAACCGGCCCTCTTTGACTAACAAACCGCGAACGAATGCACTAGAAGCTGTGTTGCCCATGATGATCACGCCACTAGCCGAGCGATCGCGATAGGTCACGGTTCCGCCTGATCCGGACTCGAAGGAAACGGCTTGGGCCAACGTGGCCCGTTCTTCAAGACGACGGGCCTCGGCGAGAGTGATACGCTGGCGGGCACGCACTTTCCACCAGTCTTCCGACGGCCCCCAAGCGAAGCGCTGGATGTAGAGCACATCCGAACCAATTGCCGAAATGCTCGTTTTGAAAGCGGTTTGTAATCCAGTAATCGCCGTGGCCATCAGAGTGACCGTGAACACACCGATCACAATCCCCAAGGTTGCCAACGTGGAACGCAACTTATTCGCGCGCACCGCCTCCAGCGCCATGGGCAGGCCACGAAAAATCTCACCCAATAGATTCATCAATACGCGCGTGGTTGGTCCATCTCGATACCGGGTAGGTGGTTCTGTGAGAATCCTCATCTAGACCACACGCTGTTGCAAGCAGGGTGTATTCAAAAGTGGTGGACGCCTCAAGCTCGCAACCCGAGCCGCTAGCAAGACTTTTTAGAGATTGCGATGCATCATCCACCGCAGCCACAAAGGCGGGACGGCAAGCCATGCCGTATGTGGTTCGCCTTTAGGCGGCTGCGAGGAGGGCGTGTTTTCAAAAGAGAATGAGCGCTTCGGGTTGGCTGGTTTCGGACACATTTCAATAAAAGGGATGTCACAGTCACCCCTCGACCTGTGTCTCGTTCTGCACACACCCGAGATTATGCGATTGCCCTTGCTCTTGTTCTTGCTCATCTGCCTTACCCAACTACCCAGCATAGCCACCCAGGTTGAGAACTTCGCCCTAATCGATCACGAAGGGAAATTTCACGAGTTTGATTACTACCGCCGCGACTCACAGGTAAAGGGAATCGTCTTATTCGTGCAGGGAAATGGGTGTCCGCTAGTGAGGAAGCGCGTACCGGAAATCAAGCGGTTGCGGGACGCCTTTCAGCCACGTGGCGTGCTCTTTGGCATGTTGAATGCCAATCCGCAGGATGAACGTGAAGACTTGGCCGAGGAAGCGAGGGAATACGGGATGGACATCCCCATCCTGAAAGATACCAATCAACTGGTTGCCAGAATGTTAGGCATCGAACGCACAGCGGAAGCGTTGCTCATCGATACCAAGACCTGCCAAGTGGTCTTCCGCGGACCGATTGATGACCGGATGTCTTATCAAACCGAGAAGCCTCAGGCATCAGAGCACTATCTGCACGACGCCCTTGAAGCGTTGTTAGGCGCCCAAGCGATTGGTGAATCTCAGATCGACGCGCCTGGTTGCCGGATCACGTTTGAAAATTTGAGCCACAGCACGATTTCCTACACCGATCACGTGGCGCCCATCCTCAAGAAACGTTGTGTCGCCTGCCATACCAGGGGCGGAGTGGGTCCCTTCGCGATGTCTCACTACAAGAAAGTGAAAGGCTGGTCTGACATGATTGCGGAGGTCATTCTCACCAAGCAGATGCCGCCTTGGCACGCCGATCCGCACATTGGCACCTTTTCCAATGACAGCGGTCTCACCGATGCCGAAGCGCAAACGATCGTATCGTGGATCCGTGCCGGGAGTCCTCGAGGGGAAGGTGATGATCCGCTTGCGGGATTTCAGCCAAAGAAACCGGAGTGGACTTTAGGCACTCCTGACAAAGTCATCAGTCTCCCCAAGCAATCCCTTCATGCCGAGGGCATCTTGGAATACCGTTATCTCTACATCGACTCGCCATTTGACCAAGATGTGTGGATCCGCGGGGCGGAAGTAAAGCCGGGTAACACGCGTGTCGTGCACCATGTCATAGTCACCACGGAAGAGCAATCCGCACCCCGCCGCCGCGGTCTAAGTGGATCGTGGGTAAGCGGCTACGCACCGGGAACGGATCCCACCGGTTGTCCCGAGGACACCGGGATTCTGCTCCGCAAAGGCCACCGCTTGAACTTCGAGATGCACTACACCGTATCCGGCAAACCAGAGGAAGATGAGACACAGTTAGGCATCTATTTGTTAGACAAGCCTCCGGCAAAGCGGCTGAGAACGCGTCCCATCGCTAAAAACGACTTCCTCATTGAGCCAAACGATCCTGAATCGACGGCCTCTCACACGGTGGGCATCGATCAAGACATCATCATGTATGGTGTGAATCCGCACATGCATCTTCGCGGCAAACGCATGCGTTTCACCTTATTGGATCCGGCCGGAAACAAACAGCCTCTCTTGTCAGTGCCGAACTACAACTTCAACTGGCAACGTACCTATCATTTCGCCGAGCCGGTTCGAGTCGCAGCCGGATCCAGGTTGCTCGTCGAGAACGCCTGGGACAACTCGAAGCTTAATTTGCATAACCCCAATGCCAACAAGCCCGTGACTTGGGGCGATCAAAGTTCCGATGAGATGTTCTTTGCCACTTACACTTATGTGACAGTGGAGTGATCAGTCGGCCATCGACTTTGAAAGAAGCTCCCGGCGGTCAGACTCTGTTAGAACCCGCCACTCTCCCCTAGCCAACTCGCCTAACGGATAAGCTCCAATCGCCACACGCATCAATCGCAACACGGGGTGACCAACCGCCGCACACATCCGGCGCACTTGACGATTCTTTCCTTCGGTTAGCCGTAAACTGATCCAGCAATCGGGAATGGCCTGCCGCACGCGGATGGGCGGATCACGGGGCGCCACATCCGGTTGTGGATCGAGGATTGCCGCTTCACAAGGCTTCGTTCGATAGCCTCGGATCTCAACACCCTGGCAAAGTTGACCCAACGCTTCCACTGCGGGTAGGTGCTCCACCTGCGCCCAGTAGGTTCGTTCGTGATCGTTTCGCGGATGAAGCAACCGTTTCACTAGCGCTTTCTCATCGGACAAGATCAACAAACCTTCCGAGTCCGCATCCAGCCGGCCGACCGGATAGACGTTTTTCGGAAAATCAAAGGCCGCTAAAGGCTGGTGAGCGGAACCGTCACTGGTGAATTGGGAGAGCACGCCGAACGGTTTGTGGAAAGCGATGATCATGTAATCCCATCTCAAGCCATTGAACGCTCTCTCGCCAGCTTCATCTAATCAGCTGGCTCCCTTGAGAAACCAGGTATGTTTCTCATCGACCAGGCGAGGCCTCTCGCGCATGTCCCCGCCGGGCGGGAGGCCTCGCCACTCGGACGACCATGGCGATTATTGAAAACCCTGCATTTCTTAGGAAACGTTTCCCGGCATCACCCCGCAGCCCCGTTGGAAAAAGAGGTTGATGGCCCAAGTCGGGACTCTTAGTTTCTCGCCCCTCGCCCAGGATCTATTGATGGAAATGGCCTCTTGGCGAGCCTAATGCTTATCTGACCGACCCACCCTCACTGAGATGCTTCAACTCTTACGAAAACATCAGCACGGCATCATGATTGTCGTGGCCTTCATTGTCATCGTGGCCTTCGCGTGGTTCTTCAATCCCTACGACACCCGGCAGGGCAGCCTCAATCAAGCTCAGGCTTTCCGCATGGGAAACCAGGGGGTGACGATCAAAGAGATCGACCGCCAGCGGCGCATCTTGATGGCTGCTGACGAAATGGGTTTCCCGTTTATCACCGATCTGCTCGCTCCAGGCGGCTTCGATGTGGTCGAGTTCACGCAGAACCGGCTCCTCTTACGGGGAGAAGCGCGGAAGCTGGGGATCGAACCCGATGAAGAAGAAGTCAATAAGGCGATCACCGAGCATCAGCACTTTCAAAATCCCACAACGAGCCAATATGACGAAGAACGTTATTTGGACGCGGTCGAGAACACGTTGCAGCCTAACGGATTGACAGCAGGCGATTTGCGCAAGCTCGTCGCCGATCAATTGGCGATGGAGAAGCTCAATGAGCTGCTCGGTTCCAATCTCGAAGTGCCTGAGAGCCTCGTCGATATGGAATACCAGCGTGAGAATGAGAAGGTCACGGCCTCGCTGGTCACATTCAAGAAAGCGGACTTCGAAGAGAAGATCGCGCCCACCGATGAGGAACTCCAAGCCTACTTCGATGAGTTGAAGGATGATCTGCCCAGCAAGGATCGCCGCGAAAATACGCCCCCTTCAGAGCTTTCCGAGGATGAACGCAAGGCCATCGAGGTGTTGCTCTCGCCGGAGAAGCGCGAAGTCGCCTTCGCGTTTTTTGAAGAGCCCAAGCGCCCGCTTCCGAGCCAGCCCGCCACGACGACGCCCAGCTTTGATCCCCTGGCACCGCCGCCGCTCTTAACTCCCGGGACGCCCAGTGTGACGCCCGGCAACACAATCTCGCTACCGCCTGCGGAATCGATTCAGCTTCCACCCGCAGAATCGATCGAGCTTCCACCCGCAGAAACCATCGAGCTTCCGCCAGCAGAAACCATCGAACTCCCCCCTGCAGAGACCATTGAGTTGCCACCCGCGGATGACGAGTCTGAGCCTCCTGGCCAGGCCCCAACTGAAGAAACCGAGGCCACTGAAGAATCCGAGCCCACGCCAGATGCCCCAACGTTAGGCTTGGATGAATCCAATACGATTTTGGAAGCGGAGCCTCTTCCCGATGCACCTGAAATGGATCTAGACAATCTCGACCTACCCACGCCGGAAGAACTTGGCGCCAGTGATTTCGATGGCGCCGGCCTGACAGATGATCCTCAGCCCAAGGAGCAACCTGTGTTAGACCTCACGAACGAATCCGGTCTAGCAGAAATCCAGCCAACTGAAGAACCAGTCTCATCCGCCGTAAGTGTGGAGAATTACGAAGCGAAACGACTCGAGTATCAGAAACGGGTGGACGAGTTTTATACGAAACTTCTAGCGGAACCCGATAGCTTCGAGACCCTCGCTCAAGAATACAACGTCGACTACAAAACCGCTGGACCATTCGATCAAGCGGAGCCACCAACCGACCCCACCATCCCCACAGAGGTCGTCACCGCGATCTTCAATGCTCGCCCCGAGACGAATCAAGGCGTGATCGATCCGCCACAAGGTATCAGCCCCAAAGGGTATTACGTGGTCCGTATCCTCAATGTGGAGGAGCCCGCTGAACTCTCTTTCGAAGATGCCAAAGAGAAGCTAACAGAATCCCTCAAAGCTCGTGACGGCGCCACGAAACTGGAAGAGTTGGCCAAAGAGAGCCATGAAAAACTCGCCAAAGCGATCGAAGAAGGCAAGAGTTTCGCCGACGCCGCGAAAGAGTTAGAGCTTGAAGTTCGTGAAGTAGATGAATTCTCTAGTTCCAAGCGCCCCACCGGTGACCACTCCCAACAGATCCTCGCAGCCTCTGGAAAAACGACGACCGGCGCGATCAGCGAAGTGACCGATGCTGCCGATGACAAGATCATCGTGTATGTCTCCCAGCGTGTCATGGCGCCGGAAGAGAAGGCCGCAACTAATGAGGACGGACCCAAGCTCACTCCCACCCCGGGGTCGCCACCACCCGCCGCTCCGCTAGATCCCGATCAAGCCAAGGAGAATCTCTCAACGAGACTGCTCTCCCAGGCGGAGTCCAGTATGTTTGACGTCTGGCTGGCCGACCGGCGAAGTGAAGCTCAAATCGTGCGCGACTTGGATCGCGTCCCGGCAGTTCCCTTCGTTCCCGCAAGCCTCCGCAGATTCTTTCAAGGCGGCGGATTTTGATCTAGCTCCTTTGCCCCACCCTATCAAATGCCTGGCGACGACGAGGCTCGCGACGCACTCTTCGATGACGCCAATGGAGATTTGGCGGTTGGCGACATGGAGGCTGCCGTGGCGAAATACCGGAAATGCGTTGAGCTGGATCCTGGATTCTTTGACGGTTGGCATGCCTTAGGGATGGCTCTGATGAAACAAGGGGAATTGAAGGCCGCCATCGGTGCCGGCATCCAAGCCACAACCTTAAAGCCTAACGACCTGCTTGCCTGGACCGGCCTTTCTCAAATGTATGTTCAAGACGGCCAAATTGCCGAAGCCGAACAGGCGAAGGGCAACGCCAGAATCCTCTCGCTAGGCGGCAAGATCGTCAAAGAAGCCTAACCAAGGCCCATTCTAACAGACACGCCTGATTGACATGTCCAAAGACACTTATTACATCACTACGGCGATCGACTATACCAATAGCGCGCCTCACATCGGCCACGCTTATGAGAAATTGCTAGCTGACGTCATCGCGCGCTATCAACGAAGCCTTGGCAACAAGACTTTCTATCTCACCGGCGTCGATCAACATGGTCAGAAAGTGCAGCAATCCGCCGAGCGCGAGGGTGTCCCGCCACAAGCCTTTGCCGATCGCACGACGGAGAGTTTCCTCAGTCTCTGGGAATTGTTAGACGTCCGCTATGATGGCTGGGCCGCCACCACCGATGCCCGACACAAGGCCGTGGTCCAAGCTATTCTACAAAAGCTCTACGACGACGGACAAATCTACAAAGCCACCCACACCGGTTTTTACAGCGTTCGCCAAGAACAGTTCCTAACCGACAAAGAACGTAACGAAGAAGGTGACTTCGGCCCGGAATGGGGCGAGGTAATCGAGCTCGCGGAAGAGAACTATTACTTCAAGCTCAGCCAGCATATCCCATGGTTGAAAGATTTCGTTCAGACGCATCCGGACTTCGTCTTCCCATCGTTCCGCGGCAAAGAATTGATTAATGCGCTAGACAAAGCGGACGCGATCGATCTCTGCATCACCCGCCCCAAGTCCCGGCTCGAATGGGGTATCGAGATCCCGTTCGACGATGACTTTGTGACCTTCGTCTGGTTCGATGCGCTCATCAATTACATCAGTTTCGCCGGCTACCTCAAAGACCAGGTCAACCCGGACGCTGATCTGCCCGATTTCAACTCGCTCTGGCCGGCCAATGTGCATTTGATAGGCAAAGACATCATGGTCCCGGCTCACGCCGTTTATTGGCCCATCATGCTCCACGCTATCGGCTTCCCTGACGATGCCATGCCTCAGCTCGTGGTCCATGGCTTCTGGAACGACAAGCGGGGCGAGAAGTTCTCGAAGACCGAAGGCAACGTGATCGATCCGAGTCGACGGGTTGAACGCTACGGCGCCGATGGCCTCCGCTATTATCTTATGGTCTCAATGGCGACCGGACAAGACGCCGACTTCAATGACGAACACCTCGAGAACACTTACGAGAAAGATCTCGGGAACGATTTGGGCAATCTCCTCAACCGCAGCCTCAGCATGGCCAAGAGTTATCGTGGCAGCCGTCTAACTAAAGACAGCGGCCATGATGACGAATTGAACCAATCCCTTCGTGAAGCCATCGAGAGCTTGTCGCGATCTATCGCCGGCCACATGCAATCCTATCAAGTACACCTCGCGCTTGAGGAAATCTGGAAATGCATCACCCTAGGCAATCAATACGTCGAGCAAAGTGCTCCATGGAAATTGAGAAAGGATGAAGCCCAAGCCGCCCGCCTCGATAGCGTGCTCTATCACTTGGCCGAGTCTATGCTCCACATCGCCTTCCACATCGCCCCCGTCATGCCCACCACAAGCCAACGTATACAAGAACAGCTAGGCTATCAGTTTGGCGATTCCTTCACCGCGAAAGAACTCCAGTGGGGTCTGCTGCCGGATGGCCATCAGTTGAACAAAGGAACACCTCTCTTCCCGCGCCTCGAGCCTCTGGACGAGCAGAGTGACTAGTACGGCAAATCCTGTCGCCCCTCTACGCCTCTAACAAAGCCAAGGAACAGCGACATTCCTGTCGCCTACTCTTCCACCCACAACTTCCCGTTCATCACCGTCCAATGACCGGGAAACGTACATACAAAGGCGTACTCACCGACAGGCAGCGCTTTGACCGGCAATCGCGCTTTCTCGCCGGCTTCTAACATCTTAGTCGCGGCAATGATCTTGTCGCTCTTGGGGACGTAGGCGCGACCTTGATCGTCTAACTGATCTGGGGTCATGGTGAGGGCGGCCGTGCCAAGCGCCTCCATCGCGTCCGCCTCGCAAATGATCAGATTGTGCGGGAGCAGGTCGTCGTTTTCGAAGATGATCTCGAACGGTTTGTTAGCCTCGACAGTGAGGAACTGGGCGTCGTATTTGAGCGCTTCGGGGACGGTGCGGAGAACGATGACTTTGACACCGAGATCACGCAGCGCAGCGCGCAAAGGTACAGCTTCTTCGCTTGGAAGGAGTCCGGCGAGATCGGTGGCGGTTTGAACGGTCTCAATAAATCCCTGGGAAGTACGGTCTTCGGCAGGGATCTCTTTGGCCCATGCATAGAGTGCTTTAGCGGCATTGCCTCCAGCATTACGCCAGATATCGATGGCTTCCGCCGTGGGGCCCCAACCCATGATACTGTAAAGTTTGCGCATGCCCCGACCGGCCTCAACCACGCTCTCGCCATTCTCGACCAACGACGACATCAGAATAAACGATTCGTGGCGCCTTGCCATATCCGTAACGACGAGCGCACGAATGGCCGCACGTTGAATCGCCCCCTTCGGATCGCCCGGACCAACTTCGATGGTCACCGACGGGCGAGGTGCCTTGTTAGCTCGCGATTCGAACACGGGTTCACGCGACTGATCGAGGATGACGAGATCAAAGCCATCGAGACGATTGCCCAAGTTACCGTCCGTTCGATTCCAAATGCCCACACTTTCAATTGGATGGCTCTGGCTAAGATCAAGCTCCCACCAGGGATCATTGTCAGGCTGGGCGGAGTGTGTCGACGAGTTGGCACCGTATCTTCCATCCGTGTTCCCATCGATGGCGCGTTCCGGCGCACCACCGGAGCCTAAGCTGGATTGGGTGGCTTTGCCGGTGCCAGCGATATTCTTTCCGCCGCTAATCACTTGTACTTCAGCCAAAGTCAAGATGCCTCGTTGAGGGAGCGAGATCCTGACATAACGGCCGCGTGATTGCTGGTCGCCTGCCAGTTTCGTAGCGAGCGATTCAGGAAGTTCTTTGAGGATGCCGATGACGCGATCGTGAGCGGTAGCGCGAAGGCTCGGATCAGCTATCCAAGGAATAGCATCCAAGACGCGGGCAAGTTGATGTTCATCGGCTAGAGCGGCCTCCCACATGGCATCGATCGATTGATCCGCAATCATGAGGCAGGCCAGCGGGGCCGGTGTGTTGCCGAGTTTGGCGATGCGATCCCGTAGACGCTTAAGTTCCTCAGCGGGTTGCCGCGTGAGCAGACGGCCGAGATCGGACTTGGCTGTATCACTGTCACTTTCAAGCGCTTGAAGCAGGATTTCCGCTTCTGTTAGACCATTGTTCTTGGTGAGTTCAGCTAGGGCTTCGAGACGCTTCAGTTCAGGTATGCCAGGTCGGCTGAGCCAGGCATTGAGCACCGCCGGGATGCGTGGCATGGCCAGCAGTTCCTGGTTGTTGACCGTGCTGAGCAGATAGGTGGCCCCGGCAGGATTGTTGGCCGCAATCCGGCCCTCGATGAGCGCCGGCCGCCACCAAGGCTCGAGTTGTTGCATGGTCTCTCTGAGAATGTACTCCAAGTAATCGTCCGTGGGGTGCGCCAAAGAGGAGAGAGCAGCGTTGGCCGCCGGAATGGCGGCCTCACTTTGATAAAAACTCGCCATGCGAATACCTTCCAAACGCACGCGTGGATGCTCATCGGTGCAGAGGGCGTGCATCTTAATCAGCGGCTGGCTCACACGATCACGCCAATAACACAGGACGCGTCCGGCAGCCGCCCGAGCTTCGGGCTGAGGCGAGGCTAACATCGCTTCAAGCATCGGTTCATTGACGATGTTGTGCCATTGGTGCACCCAAAGGAGTTCCATTTTTTCATGTTCACTTTTGGCCGATTCAAAACGTTTGGCGGCTGCTAAAACAACTTCTTCGCTAGGATGGGTGTCGAGTTCGATCTTGGCCAGCAGGCGCGTGCCATTGACCGGGCTCCGTAGGTGATTGAGCAATGTTTCGATCGGTTCGCCGCTGATCTTAGGTGGGACCGCCAAATCCCTGCCTTGGTAGGTGATGCGGTAAATGCGACCGTGTTGATGATCGCGATGCGGATCGCGAATGTGATGTTGTAAGTGCCCAATGATCGTTTGACTCCAGTCGCAGAAATAAAGCGCACCATCGGGACCGTTCGCCATGCAAATGGGCCGGAAGTGTTGGTTCTCTTTCGGATCACAAGAAACAATGTGTTCTAACGTTTCGCCCTCAGGCCCGGAACCTTCATAGGTGACGCCCACACGGAAGATCCCTTGGAAACTAATCACATTGGCATTGAGGAAATTGCCTTGGAATTCATCTGGAAAATGCGCGCTGGAGAGAATCTCCGTGGCGGGACAGGGCCGTGAAGGCCGTTTCCAAAACTCCTTGAGTCTAGCATGTTTGCGCCCATTCGTAGTGTGTCCGCTAGCAGCACAACCGAAGTAATTCACATTTCCCGTGGCATCGGTAATGAAACTGTTTCCCCAGCGATCGAAGGCTTTGCCATGGGGATTGGCGAAACTGTGAGCCATGTACCAATCGAACTCACCGGTGCGCGGATTGAAGCGGAAGATGGAACCATCGATGTTGCGCTTGGGGCCCTCAGCCGTTTCCACTTGAGTGCGATGAAACACGCCATCGGAAAAATAGATCCCGCCACCTGGGTCATAAGCCATGGCGTTGGTGGTGTGATGGGTGTCAGCAGAGTCGATGCCGTTGAGCACCCGCTGATGCCAATCCGCTTTGCCGTCACCGTCCGTATCACGCAACCAAATGAGATCCGGTGATTGCATGACCAACACACCATCCTTGTAGAACTGGAATCCCGTTGGGCTGTTCAATCCGTCAGCAAACGTCGTCATCTTGTCCGCCTTGCCGTCCCAGTCTGTGTCCTCAAAGACGAGAAGCTTGTCCAACACCTTGTCCGTCGGCGTGGCACCCGGATAGGTGGGCCAAGCCGCCACCCAGAGACGATTCTTAGTGTCCCACGCCATCTGCACGGGATTGGCTAATTCAGGAAATTCCTTCTCACTAGCAAAGAGATTGATTTGCATGCCAGAGTGCACCTTCATCATGGAAATAGCCTCTTCCGGATCCGGGTACGGAGCAATGCGATGGTCCGGGAGATTGGTCGGGGTTTCTTTCACGGGTGGCAGATTGTCGTCCTTGACCAAAAGGTTGCTGCCTCGAGCAAGCGCCCAAATCTTGGCATCCCGATTAGACGTTTGCACATCGCGCTGCCGCATTTCGCCTTGCATCACCTCGAAGTTGGAGACACCTGAGTAAACCCCTTTGGATCGGCCGCCATACACATTGTAGCCATCCACTGTACGGTAGCGGGCAAACCACTTGGCGTTCTTGTCCAAGACGGCGTTGAGAATGTTGTCGCCAACTTTGGGGTTGCTTCCACAAAGACCCGCTAACATAGGGCCGGCTAGAAGTTTGTAACCACGCCTCTTGAGATGCAGACCGTTTACCGTGAGTTGTTCACTTTGTTCGCGGAAGACTTCGGAACTCAGTTGAAAGAGATCAACAAAGGGAACGGATTTTTCTCTAGCAATTTCCTCAACGGCTTCGGCGTAGAGTGCTAGATTTTGATTCAGGGGTTCGGCATCAGGAAGATCAGGACTCCCAGTACCCTCCACGGCGGCGGGAGAGAATAGCGCCAGTCGAGGCGTTGTTTTACCGTAAACCTGGGCGCGCTTATCATCAATCCACTTAGCGAGATCTTCCTTGAATTTGGTTAGGCCATCCGGCCCTTGAAACGACTCGTTAAATCCCCAAAACGCGAAAATGACATCCGCTTCCACCCGCTTGAGCCATTCATCCTGGGAACCGAAATCCTGCGAACGGTGCCAGGTCGTCACTTCATCCCCGGCACAAGCGAGATTCCGTACCACGAAATCATGATCACGATAAAGTTTGTGAAGCTTGGCTTCAAACCCGCTGGTATGCTGCATCCGATCGGCAAATCCGCCGCCGAGAATAGCGATGTGATCGCCCGGCTTCAGCTGGAGCTGTGCCCAGGTGTGGCTGAGTGTGAGAAAGAGAAACGTGGTGAGAAATCGAGACATGGTGGAAAGCTACCAAGGTACCCGAAGAGAGTTCAAACACTCTCCCGCATGATCAGTTTGTCAGACTCTTAAGATCCGCACCGGCCGGTCGTTGATAAGCCCGCAGATGAAACTCTGGCAGAATGGCGAAAAAATGATCAAATAAGTCGGCTTGGATGGACTCGTAGTTCACCCAGTTCTTGTCCTTGCTAAAGACGTAGATCTCGATGGGGAGCCCGTGCTCCGTAGGGGCCAGTTGACGCACCAACACGGTGAGGTCCTGATTAATCATAGGATGGCTCTCCACATACACTCTCACATAGGCGCGAAACATGCCAATATTGGTGAGCTGGCGCAAATTGGCTTGGTGCGCAATGCCGCCTTTCTTCCCTTTGTTTGATTTAGCGATCTCCTGCTCCCGCTCCTTGAGAAACTCCTTAAGCACATTGATCTTGCGAAGCTCTTTCAAAAGGGCCTGGTCACAGAACTTGATGCTGTTAACGTCAATGCTAAGCGAACGCTTGATACGGCGACCTGGCGATTCCTGCATCCCTCGCCAGTTTTTGAATGAATCACTGATAAGTGCGTAGGTAGGCACGGTGGTGACAGTGTTGTCCCAGTTTTGAACCTTCACTGTGGTGAGAGCGATATCGATGACATTGCCGTCCGCGCCATACTTGGGCATCTCGATCCAATCGCCACGCGCGACCATTCGGTTGGCCGCCAATTGGATGCCCGCGACTAAACCGAGAATGGCATCCTTGAAGATCAACATCAGAACCGCCGTGATCGCGCCTAAGCCGCTGAGAAAGTATACGGGCGATTCGTCCAATAAGAGACACATCACAATGATGGCCGCAAGCAGGAAGAGCAGGAGCTTTGCCACCTGGATGAAACTGCGAATGGGAAGCTCTTTGGAGACCGGAAATCGCCGGTAGATATCGATCACGCCGTTGAGAAAGGCGGCAACGGCAAGGTAGCCTACCAGGACCATATAAATGAGTGCTCCCCTCTGGATCACCTCAATCCATACCTCTGGCTCCTCTAACATAGGTTTCGCAGTGAGATAGAGCACAACACCTGGAGCCAATTGAGCTAACCAGAAGAAGAACTTGCTTTGATACATGGCATCATCCCAAACGGTCTTCGTGCGGCGGACCACACGGCCGACCACCCGCGACAACATGATCCTTGCCATGACGTAGGCCAGGATGGCGAGCACCAGCATGATGCCGATCGTGGCCATCAATGCCAATCGGTCGGCATTTTCACCTGCTTGCGATAGAAACTGGTCGCGCAACCAGGATTTCGTTGATGCTAACATTGCCATATCAAACATAGAACCTTGCTTACCACGCCTCCACTACCAGATCGAGCGCAAATCCGTGCAGGTTATCTCAACAAATGCCGCGAAATTTGCCCCCAAATCGTAGCCGTGCTATATTACCAATGAAACGCTAATAAAGAAGCTTTAACAAATGAAATAGTTAACGGGAACAAATGACTCTTTCACTCGTCTAACCTTCTAAACACATCATTGCATCCGGGTGCAGTAAGAAACTTCGCTGAACGTGCTCACACGATCAGGCCCAGATCTTGGGGCTATCATGTTCGCGAATACACTCACTGCCCTTGAAAACAACCCTAACAGATCCCTTTCCCCTGATCGCGCCGCACGCGGCAAACGTCGCGCCGCGAAAAACCTCGGTCATCGTTGCTTGCAGCCTTCTTTCGCCGGAGCAAAGCCTGCGATTTCTGCAACGCCTCGCCAATAGCCTTCGATACTTGACCGGCAGATCAGTCTTGCTTGTGGAACCTTCCGAGCGGCAAACCTCCATGGAACATCTTGCGCGGGGAGTGGCCCGGCTTCGGTGGTCCTCAAAACGACGGCTCGGAGAGAGAGCGATCGAACAATTACCCTGGCTTCGCGACGACCGCGCGCGGCGGTTTGGCACCACGATCATGGCGCTTCCGCTGTCCTCGTCGTCTAACGGATTGCATCAGCTACTCGCACAAGCAGATGATGCCGTCGTGCTCATGCCTCCGACAGAGGCGGCCTTACTCCAAGCACGGTTCCTCTTTCGCGAGGCCCCACGTTCCTACATTCCGGTGATTGTCGGTCGGCCGCAATCCCAAGGCAACAGGTGGCCATCGTGGCTTCGTCGCCGCTTGCCCATCCATGGCATCGGAAATGACAGTCAAGCGCGGAGCGTCTCCAGACGGCTGCTCAAATGCCGCGTCGGCTTAGCTCTTTCGGCAGGCTCGGCCAAAGGGCTGGCGCACATTGGCGTGATCCAAGTTCTGGAGGAAAACGGCATTGAAGTGGACCTCGTCACCGGTGTGAGCATGGGTGCCTATGTCGCCGCGTGCTGGTGCGCAGGACACAACGGCGCCTCGT
Organism: Verrucomicrobiales bacterium; assembly: GCA_965224685.1. Taxonomy (GTDB): domain Bacteria; phylum Verrucomicrobiota; class Verrucomicrobiia; order Verrucomicrobiales; family DEV007; genus CBDDAB01. Next base: position 710,490 of record CBDDAB010000017.1, read on the forward strand.
TGGAAGCGCTTGCGGCGACGATGTCCGATCGGCTCGAAGTCTTAAAACTAGCGGACGCGGTGTTCCCGCCACGACGGGGCTTCATTCGCGGCCGGAAGGTAAAACGGCGGCTACGGCGTTCTATCAATAACGCCACCTTTGGTGACTTGCATCGGCCTCTCCGCGTGGTCGCCACAGATCTCGAGACTTTGGGAGCGACAGTGATCGACGAAGGTGATGTTGCCTCCGCAGTGCACGCCAGTTTGGCTATTCCCGGCATTTGTACACCAGTGAACTGGGGCAACCGTCTCCACACGGATGGGGGCGCCTGCTGTCCGTTGCCGGTGGAGGTGCTAGAAGATCTTGGCGTTGAGAGAATCATCGCCGTGAACACGCAGCCGTCGCTCGAAGACCTTACCCTACTGGCCATGGATCAAGGGCGCCCGCGAAAACCCCTTTGGATGGACATGCTTCGCTCAGGCGGCCGAATCCTCAACCGCCATCTCAACTACTTTGCTAAGGGAAATTTGCTAGACACCGTCATGCGCGGCTTGCAAGCCGCTCAAGTGCGTATGGCCGAGTCTGCGGGCAAACGCGCCGATGTCTATCTCCACGCCTACCCAACAGGCGCTCGCTGGTTCGCTTTCGATGCCTACGCCGAGGCTATCGCCGCCGGACGCCAAGCCGCGGAAGCTCAGCTGGCCGCCCTCAAGGCCCTAACCCCCAACCCTAACTAACGCCATGAACCGGAAGTCCTTCAGAGCTCATTGGGATGACCTCGAGCGTGAATCTCTGCAAGAGACGCAACTAACATTCCTGCGTCACTACTTGAATCATGCCGTGATTCCCTATTCCCCCTATTACCGAGATCTCTTTGAGAAGCACGGTATCGATCCGGATGACATCAAGTCCATGGAAGATCTGAGCCGAATTCCGTTCACGACCAAGGCCGATCTAGAGAATCCGCGTGCGTTTGTGTTGCAACCCACGGAGAAGCAACTGCAAAGCAATCCGGCGACCATTGCCCGTGCCCTTTTCATGGGACGAGCGTCAGTGAAAGAAGCGTTAGAACGTGAGTTTCGGCCTGTCATGATGACGGCCACCACCGGCCGGTCGTCAGATCCGGTGCCGTTCGTATACACGCATTACGATTTGGACAACCTCACTCTTGCCGGCGCGCGCATGATGGAGATCTGTGACTCGCGAAAGGACTTCCGGCATCTTAACGCTTTCCCCTATGCGCCACATCTGGCTTTCTGGCAGATGCACTATGCTGGGTTGGGATTCAACACCTTCTGCTTGAGTACTGGAGGCGGCAAAACGTTGGGCACGGAAGGCAATCTGCGTATGATCGCCAAGATTAAACCGGATGCCCTGATTGGGATGCCGACCTTTGTCTATCACTTGCTGACGTTAGGCATTGAACAAGGGTTACGGTGGACCAATCTTCAACGCATCGTTCTCGGAGGCGAGAAAGTACCCCCAGGTTTGCGCGGGAAACTGCGGGCTCTGTGTAGGGAACTGGGTTCAGACGACACGATCGTCATGGCCACGTACGGATTCACGGAGGCGAAGACGGCCTGGCCGGAATGCGCTTATCCTCATGATGCCGAACCCTCCGGCTATCATCTCTATCCGGATCTTGGGATCGTTGAAGTCATCGACCCTGAAACCGGCGAAGTCCGAGAAGAAGGTGAACCTGGCGAGATCGTCTTCACGCCCCTAGACGCGAGAGGAACGATGGTGCTCCGCTATCGTACCGGCGACTTGATCGATGGAGGATTGCACTATGATCCCTGCCCGCACTGCGGACGCCGGTGCCCACGTCTTGTGGGGCGCATCTCGCGGGTGTCCAACCGGAAGTCCATGCAACTGGATAAACTGAAGGGAACATTAGTCGATCTCAATGAACTCGAGCATTTGTTAGACGATACGCCGCACGTCGGCGCCTGGCAAATCGAGCTGCGCAAAGTCAACGATGATCCGCTAGAGTTGGATGAACTCATTGTTCACGTCAGTGCCACGGATGACGTGAGTGAAGACGATCTCAGCAGGCAGATTCATCATCGTTTCCAGACCGCTGCGGAGATTCGCCCTAATAAGGTGATCTATCATTCAGCCAAACAAATACGCCGGCTTCAAGGCGTGGGCCTCGCTTTGAAGGAGGAACGCCTCGTCGATAACCGGCCTATAGCCATTCCTAACTCTAGTTCCAAATGAAAACACCAAGACTCGCTATCGTGGAGGGTGTGCGCACACCGTTCTGTAAACTGGGCGGCCAATTGGCTAGCCTGAGTGCGGACGAATTGGGTCGCATCGCGGTCAACGCTCTCCTAACGAAAACCGGTTTGGCCCCGGGGATGGTTGACGAAGTAATCTTCGGCTGCGTGAGCCAGCCGGCCGAAGCTATGAATGTGGCACGAGTGATCGCGCTCCGGTCTGGCATTCCTAACGATGTCCCAGCCATGACGGTTCACCGCAATTGCGCTTCAGGGATGGAGTCCCTCACCACCGCGCGCGAACGGATGGCGGCAGGACGGGGAGAGATCTTCATTGTTGGCGGCACGGAATCGATGAGTCAGGCACCGCTCCTCTTTCAATTGGCGGCGGCTAGCAAATTCACCATTCTAAACAAAGCCCGCACCACGGGCGCGAAGCTCAAAGCGCTTTCCGCTTTCCGGCCTGCCGACTTCGCGCCGCGCATCGGCCTTCAATTAGGCCTAACGGATCCGGTCTCCGGCCTCAATATGGGCGAGACGGCGGAGATTCTTGCCCGAGAGCATGGCATCACACGCGAAGAGCAAGATCAATTCGCCCTGCGTTCTCACCAACTCGCTACGGAAGGACGGGATCGATTAGCGGAAGAGATCACACCCGTTTACATTCGGGGCAAAGCGATCACGACGGACGATGGCATTCGCGAATCCGCGGCGATGGCGCGTTTGGCGAAACTCAAGCCCGTCTTTGATCGCAATACCGGTACAGTGACGGCGGGAAATGCCTCTCAAATCACCGATGGCGCCGTGGCGCTACTTGTGATGAGCGAGCGGCGAGCTGCTGAACTCGGTTACACGCCGTTGGGTTATCTTTCCGGTTATGCCTACACAGGCTGTGATCCGGAACGAATGGGGCTTGGCCCGGTCTCTGCTATCCGCGCCGTGAATCAGGTGACCGGACTCTCCTTGGAGGACGCTAGTGTGCTGGAGATCAACGAAGCCTTCGCTGCTCAGATCTTGGCCGTATTGATTCAACTCGGCGCAGTGGAACTTGCCAATCACGGAACACCCTTCAATCCCAATGGTGGCTCCATTGCCTTGGGGCACCCGGTCGGCGCCACCGGCACGCGACTCATTCTCACCAGTCTCAAAGAACTTCATCGCCGTCGCGCAAGACGTGCCCTGGTCAGCCTCTGCGTCGGGGGCGGTCAGGGCGCAGCACTATGGTTAGAAAGGAACTTATCATGAAACTCGAACTTTTAGCCCCCCCTAAAGTCTCCGTGAAGGAGAAACTCTCGACGCGACGTATCCGGTGTCATTTGTCTGCTCAAGGCGTGGCGACCCTGACGTTCGATCATCCGGCTTCCTCGGCCAATGTTTTTGATGAAACGACCCTCACAGAATTGGAAGATCATTTGCATGAACTGAAATCGATCAACGTGCGTGGGCTGATCCTCCGCTCTGCCAAGCCACGAATCTTCATTGCCGGTGCCGACATCAAATCCATTCTTTCTAACATAGATATTAAAGAAACCGAACGCTTGATCGGTTACGGTCAGAAAGTATTTGAGCAGATTGCGTGTTTTCCGGCTCCAACCGTTGCCGCAATCCATGGCGCTTGTGTTGGAGGGGGCTACGAGTTGGCCCTGGCCTGCGATTATCGTCTCGCTAGTGATGCGCGCGTCACCAAGATCGGCTTGCCGGAGACGAAACTAGGCATCGTACCCGCCTGGGGCGGTTCCTGGCGTTTGCCCAGACTGATCGGCCTGCCCAAGGCACTGGATATCATTCTCGCTGGGAAGACGCCTCCCGCCCACTTGGCACTTAAGTTAGGCATGATCGATGACGTCGTGCCTAGAGAGACCTTGGAAGAACAAGCACGCGCCCTCATTGGCAAAGGGAAACCCCATCGCATTCCTCATTGGACCACAGCGCATCGCTGGGTAGGCATGCTTGTGCATGCCTTGACTATGAGGAAGATCATGTCGAAAACGCGAGGCCACTATCCGGCATTGCCTGCTGCTCTCGGGTTGGTGATACGCAATGGCAAGGCATCTCAAACGGAGGCCCACGCCAATGAACGCCAGGTGGTCATGATGTTAGCGAAATCACCGGAGGCGCGTCACCTCATCCGCACATTCACCTTGCAAGAACGGGCTAAGAAACGGCGAATCGGGAACCTGACACCGCGAAAAGTCACGGATGCCGCTGTGATAGGTGCCGGCACCATGGGGGCCGGTATCACCCAATGGCTTACCAGCCGAGGAGTGAGGGTAAAGCTGAGCGATGTCACGCCTGATGCCCTGGCCAAGGGCCTATCAATGATTGAAAAAACTTACAAAGACGCCACGCGGCGGCGAATCATGAACAACGTCACCGCACGCCGAGGTCTGGATCGGATCTATCCCGTCACCACGCCGGTTCCATTGAAACATACCGACGTCGTCATTGAGGCCGCGGTCGAGGTGATGGAGGTGAAAAGGGCGATCTTTCGTAAACTCGAATCGCGAGTGTCTCCCCAGACGCTGTTGGCGACGAACACGTCGGCCCTCTCGATCAGTGAATTAGGAAAGGCGTTAGCCCATCCAGAGCGATTGCTAGGCATCCATTTTTTTAATCCCGTTCATCGCATGCCGTTGGTTGAGCTTGTTAGGGGCGAGAACACTTCCGATGAGGCCCTGAGCGCCGGCCTTCAATTCGTTCAGCAAATAAGTAAGATGCCGGTGATTGTCAATGACCGACCCGGTTTCATCGTCAACCGGATTCTCCTCCCCTACATGATCGAGGCAGGACGTTTGTTTGAACGCGGGCTAAACGTCCACTGCATCGATACGGCGATGTTAGAATTTGGCATGCCCATGGGCCCTCTACGACTCATCGATGAGGTGGGTGCGGATATTGCCGCGCACGTTGCTGCGACGCTTCAAGAAGCCTTTGGTGAGCGCCTTGCAACACCAAGCGTCCTCCTCCAGATGATCGCCCGCGGGTGGTTAGGCAAGAAGAGCGGTTGCGGGTTTTATCAATATGATCGGACTAACAAAGCAATCCCCAATCCACAACTGCTCAGTCTCCAAACAAGTGAGAACGCCAAGATCGACGACCTCGCTGACAGAATGGTGGCGGCGATGATCAATGAAGCGGCGCGATGCTTGGAGGAGCGCGTAACCGAGGAACCGAGTGACATCGATTTCGCCATGATCATGGGCGCGGGATTCGCGCCTTTCCGAGGCGGCCCTCTGCGGCATGCTGATGCCATCGGACTGGGCCGCGTCGTCGGCACTTTGGAAGCAATGGGAGAAGCGCCAGCCGATCTGTTAGTCGAAAGATACCGCCTAAACCGGAATTTCTATCCCGATTCCTAACCTCAAACGAAAGGACCTATGAAAGCGAAACCAACGTCAAACGACGGCATGCTCATTGATACTTCCAAGATGTCGCGAGGCGAGCGGGCGGCATTGGAAATGGCCGAAGCGGCTCGGGAGAATTCCACATCCAAGCAGCTTAGCTTTGGAGCCAGTCTTTTTATGGGAACTCCCAATACCCGAAACCTAACACCATTTCCAAGTCAATCGATTGAGGACCGCGATCAAGGTGATGCCTTTCTGCAGCGCCTCACCAAGTTTCTCGATCACATGGTTGATCCCGATGAGATCGACGAAATGGGCGAGATCCCTGAGGACGTCATTCAAGGGCTCGCGGCTCTAGGCGCCTTCGGAATCAAAATTCCCACGCAGTACGGCGGCCTAGGACTCTCACAAACTAATTACGCTCGCGCGGCCATGGCCCTCGGCGCCACGTGTGGCAATCTCACGGCTCTGGTCTCGGCCCATCAATCGATCGGTGTGCCGCAGCCGTTGATTCTCTTTGGAACGGAAGAACAGAAACGCCGTTTCCTTCCGCGAGTAGCCAAAGGCGAAATCTCGGCCTTTGCCCTAACGGAACCCGACGTCGGTTCGGATCCTGCCAAGATGGCGACCGTGGCGAGACCGACTCCTGATGGTGACGCCTTCATCCTCAACGGCGAGAAGCTATGGTGCACCAATGGCACGAAAGCCGGCGTCATCGTCGTCATGGCGCGTACGCCATCGATCGAGATCAACGGACGCAAGCGCACGCAAGTCACGGCCTTCATCGTGGAGATGGACAGCCCTGGCATTGACGTGAAACATCGTTGCCGTTTCATGGGCCTGCGTTCACTTTACAACGCCGTGCTGACCTTTAAGGATGTCAGGGTGCCAAGAGAGAATATCATTCTCGCCGAAGGCAAAGGTCTCAAAGTCGCTCTCACCACACTCAATACGGGCCGTATCACGTTGCCTGCCGCCTGCACGGGCTTGGCCAAAGAATGTTTGAAAGCGACCAAGCAATGGACCAATCGGCGGGTGCAATGGGGCGCGCCCATTGGGAAACACGCCGCCATTGCTGACAAAGTGGCGAACATGGCAGCTAGCACCTTCGCCATGGAGGCAATGACCTATGCCGTTTCCGGCCTGGTCGATGGCGATAAGAAAGCCGACATCCGAATCGAAGCCGCGATGGCGAAGTTATGGGCCACCGAGAAAGCCTGGGAGATCGTCGATGACACCATGCAGATCCGCGGCGGACGCGGTTACGAAACCGCTGGTTCGCTCAAAGCGCGTGGCGACGACCCGGTTCCGGTCGAACGTTGGATGCGTGATTGCCGCATCAATACCATCTTCGAAGGCAGCAGCGAAATCATGCGCCTCTTCATCGCGCGTGAAGTGCTCGATCCCCACCTTCAAATCGGCGCCGCCGTTCTCAATACCAATTTGCCCATGATGACACGGATGAAAGCCGCGTTGAAAGCAGGTTGGTTTTATACCCGCTGGTATCCCAAACAGTGGCTGCCGTATGATCAGGGTGGATCCGAAGGCATTCATCCTTCCCTGAAACACGATATTCGCCTAACGCGAAAACTGAGCAGAAAGCTGGCAAGACGCCTCTTCCACACCATGCTTCGCTACGGGCCCAAGCTTGACAAGCAGCAAGTCTTGTTAGGCCACTTCGTGAATATCGGCACGGAACTCTTCGCCATGACCTCCGCAACTTCTTACGGCAGCCATCTCATGACGACGACCGAGCGCAAGGAGACTGACCTTCTTCCGCTAGTGACTTATTTCTGCAAGCAATCACGCTACAGGATTAGGCAAAGTTTTGACGCCATACAGCATGCCCCGCTTTCTGAGGGGTATCGCCTGGCTCAGCAGGAGCTGAGTCGCGCATAGGCGCTGCTAGTTCGCGGAGTTAACACTCGACTCCGCGGCGTCTCAATGCCAGGGTCCAACCCATGGGCTCTTCGAGAAAGGACGAGGTACAGAGTTGGCTCGCGACGGCGGTCAAAGTCGGGCTCCTCGTGCTCCGTGACCGGCAATCGCGACGGAAGTTGATGTTTTACATCACGCTGGCGGCGATGATTCAGTTGGGCTTTGGAGTGCTCATTCTGCATCACCTCGCTGGTTCGCTCATCCTCTTTGTCCTTTACTGGGGATTCTGCCTCGTGCTGGTGTGCATCATGGTGTTGTTAGCGATGTATGACATGTTAGCCGTACGCCAGGAACAGAAAGCCGAACTCAAACGGCTGCGGGAGAAGATTTTTTCTGAGGAAGATCAGCTTCCCTCACAAAATGACGATTCGTGAAACGCTTGAACGGCGCGAGCACGAAACGCTAGCGCCCTATGCCCAGCAAGTGGCGGCTTCCGCCGGACGGCAACATCCCGAGCCGCAACATGACTATCGTACGGCGTATCAACGCGACCGCGCGCGAGTGATTCACTCTCGCGCGTTTCGCAGATTGGAGCGCAAGACCCAGGTATTTCTCAACGGCACGGGGGATCATCTTCGCACGCGTCTCACGCACACGATCGAAGTCTCGTCGGTCAGCCGGGCCATTGCCTCGGCGCTAGCATTGAACGAAGACTTGGCAGAAACGGTCGCTCTAGCACATGATCTCGGGCACGCGCCCTTTGGGCATTCGGGTGAGAAGAAACTCAACGAACTGATGCGCGGTCACGGTGGATTTGAGCACAACGTGCAAAGCCTGCGCATCGTCGATCTCATTGAGTCGAAATACCCGGAGTTTCCCGGACTCAATCTTTCTTATGAAGTGTTAGAAGGTCTACGCAAGCACGATCAAGGCTTTGCTAGACCTGCTTTCGCCGATCATTCGGCCGAGACCTTTCCAAACCGCTCGCTCGAGGCTCAAGTGGCCAACCTCGCAGATGAAATCACCTATTACAGTCACGACCTCGATGACGGACTCGACTTTGGCCTCATCGCTCCGGATCAGTTGAAAGGGTTAGACATTTGGCAGCTCTGTGAAGGCCGCGTGCAGGCCGAATTCCCGCATCTCGAAGGCGAACTCTACACCCGTTACGTTATCCGGGTGCTCATCGATACGCAGGTAGAGCGATTGGTCACCGAAACGAAACGGCGGCTGACAGAATCTGGAGTTGCCAGTGTGGACGATGTGCGCCGGTATCCTGAGAAACTGGTCGCCTACGATCCTGATCTCAAACGAGCGAATCTTCAATTGCGCGCCTTTCTCTATAAGAATCTCTACTACCATCCCATGGTGGATCAAGTGAACCAAGACGCCACCTCACGAATCGAGACCGTCTTCAATCATTATCTTAGAAACCCGCATCAGTTAGGCTCAGCGACCGCGAAACGCGTCGCTTCGGAAGGCCTACATCGCACCGTGTGCGATTACATCGCCGGCATGACGGATCGCTTTCTTGCTGACGAATATAAGCGCATTGCCAGCCGAAACTAACAATCACTTCAACGCATCGCGGCCCGTGACGACGGAGCCGTCTGCGGACACTTTAGAAAACGTGCCCGCGTTCTTGCGCGCTAGTTCATAGAGCTGCTGTGCCGCGCGTGGCTCCATCATCGCCGTGGTGAAAATCTTCGCTTTCTTCCCGCCGCGCCGGTTCGCGCTGGAGACTTCTTTGACCTCTTCATCTGCATTGTTCACGGCACCGTCAGTCATGAAATAAATCACCTCCGGCTTGGGATCCATGCTTAGCGCCATGCGCAGGGGCTGACGCCAGCTGGTGCCAAAGGATTTTGTCACGGCCTCGACCTGTTTGATCGTTTTTCTGATGTTACTCGGTCTGGCAGTGATCCAGGGCTCTACCGGCAGCTTCTTCTTGCCGTCACTGAAAACGAAACCGTTGGCCTTCCCATCTGGGCTCTCCCACACTAACTTCTTGCCACGATGGCCATGCACGATCGACCGGTTCCTGCTCTCGCGGGTCACTTTTTGATGCGCATACCAGACGGGACCGGAGAAGAAGATTACTTGATAATTGGTACCAGGAGCCAAGCCATTGAGAGACCGCGTGAGTTCGTCTTTCATCAATCGGAACTGCTCCGCGCTCATGGAGGCCGACACATCCACAACGAAGGCGACGTGGCCGCCTTCGGCTTTGTTCCCGAAGAACGTGCTCCCAAGCCCCGCCCCCGCACCTCCCATTCCTAACCCATATCCAAAGCCTGTGCCGTCATTGAGCCCCACCCCTAGCAAAGCGGTGTCTAACGGATCTTCAATAGTCGGCACAGCAATGGGGGCAGTCGCCGCGGCGGTGATGACTTTGGCCGCGGCGGAAGAGGGCGCAGAAGGCCGTTGAGGATGCCGAATCTTACTCAAGGATTTCTGCTCCGGTGGCGCTTCCTCATGGCGAGGGGCCGCTGCAAGAATCATGGCGGGTGGCTCCTTCTCCATTTGCGGCAAGACGATCAGTGCTAGCAAACCAATCAAGACTGCGTGCACGATACCTGCCACTAACAGGCCGGCTATCGTCTGTTGCCGCTTGGCGGCCGCAACGATTTCTGCCATCTCGGTTGCGTTCTGGGGAAGGGAGTCCATGAGAGTTGTTCTAACGGACGTTAACGCCTTTGATGCCTAGGCTCCAACCTCTTTTTCACCGACTGCCCTGAAAACCAAGGCCGTGCGATTGACCGTATAGATTCGTAACTTGCCCTCACTGCATCTAACGTAATCAACCGAATGATCGATTCGGCCGTGTCCGCCAAAGGCGGCGGCGTCCGAATCTAAGATGAGACGATAAGTCCCTTTTTCGGAAGGAAGCTGAAAAGCGTAGTCTGAAACCGAGCGCTCTGGGTGAAAGTTGAAGACGAAGATCAGTCCGGCCCGCTCGAAAACGAGCACTTGATTGTCTTGATCCACATTAATCTGCGTTGCGGGAGGCGCATTTAGAAGGTGCTGTCCCTTTGCTAGGGCAAGCATGGCGCGGTCGAAGTCGTTCAAGAAATGGTACTTCAGGTTGGGGTCATCCACGAGCGACCATTGACGCCTGGCATAGTGATAATTCCAATCATTGCCTTCACGGGGAAAGTCGATCCACTCGGGATGCCCGAATTCATTACCGATGAAATTGAGATACCCTTCGCCTCCCAAAGCTAATGTTAGCAAGCGAAGCATCTTGTGAAGAGCCATGCCTCGATCGATGACGGGATGAGGATCATCCACGCTCATGTGCCAATACATTTCCTTATCCATGAGCCAAAAGGCGATCGTCTTATCACCGACGAGCGCCTGATCGTGAGATTCCGCATAGGCGACCGTCTTCTCACCACCACGCCGGTTGGTTAGGGTATGCCAGATGTCGTGCATCTGCCAGTCCTCATCCCGCGTGTGTTTGAGAAGCTTGATCCAATAATCCGGGATGCCCATTCCCAAGCGGTAGTCGAAACCCATCCCGCCTTCTTCAATGGGCCGACAAAGCCCTGGCATGCCACTCATATCCTCTGCGATGATCATTGCGTGGGGATTAATGGTGTGGATCAGTTTGGTCGCCAATTGCAAATAGAGCACGGCATCCCAATCGACGTCGTTCTTGAAATACTTGTCGTAGTGATCAAAAGCGATGTTTCCGTGATGGAAATACAACATGGAGGTCACGCCATCAAATCGGAAGCCGTCGAAGTGAAATTCTTCTAACCAGTAAGCTAAGTTCGAAAGCAGGAATTGCTGCACCTCACGTTTCCCGTAGTCAAAGAGCTTGGAATCCCATTGGTCGTGGTGCCCGCGCCCGCCGGTGTGAAAGTAGAGACCTTCTTCCCCGTCAAACTCTGCCAATCCCTCGGCAAAGTTCTTCACCGCATGGGCATGCACAATGTCAAGCAAGACGGCGATTCCAAGTTCGTGTGCGCGATCGATGAGGGCCTTGAGTTCCTCCGGCGTCCCAAATCGCGATGAAGGGGCGAAGAAACTGGAGACATGATAACCAAAGGATCCGTAGTACGGATGCTCCTGAACGGCCATCATTTGAATCACATTATAACCAAGTGACGCGATGCGTGGCAGAACGTTCTCGGTGAACTCGGAGTAGGTCCCCACCCGGCCCTCTTCTTGAGCGATACCGAGATGGCATTCGTAAATGTAAGGCTCCTTGATTTGAGACAAATCAAAAGATTGATCCCGCCATGCATAGGGTTCATCAGGCTGCCAGATCTGGCCTGCAAAGTCGTGGCTCTCGGAATCTTGAGCCGCACGCTCAATGTAAGCGGGAATGCGGTCATGGGTGCCGTTCTTTCCTGTTACTTGTACTTTCACCCGACTGCCATGTCGTAATTCGGGGACAGAGATTTCCCAATAACCATCATCTCTTCGAACCATTGGATGACTCTCGCGATTCCAGTCATTGAAATCGCCGATCAAGGAAAGAGCAGAAGCTCGTGGAGCCCATTCGCTGTAGGTCCACGCATTGCTCTTAGCGTCATAACAGAATCCCAATCGCTCGTGCGCCTTACCGAAATCATAAAGCGATTCCCAATCCGACTCAATCGATCTCAGTGCTTCAGCGAAGCGTTGTTGGCGATCGATGATGTCACTCTCATAAGGTTCCAACCAAGGATCATTGAGAACGAGTTGTGGAGTCATGCTGATTCGCGAGCCTAGGGGAGTGCCTGCGATGCGCAACAAGTTCTCTTCATCACCGTTGGGAAGCTTTCAAGATCTGCTGTTTGGCATTTGCCGAAATGGGGGCCGTTTCCATCCACGCCTCAGCAGCTTCCGGCTCACGTTGACGGTAGGCCCGTCCTGCGTTCACGAGTGCCTTCTCTTGAAGGGATTGATCGGTGATCTCATTGGCCCACCCAATAGCTGAGAGTGGGTCTTCCCAAGCCAAGCGGGTGACGAAGCCTCCAATGGCGGCATCACGATCTTGTGAGGGGGGCATGTCGACCAAATGCGCACTGACAGATGCTGGATCATTCCTCGTCCATTGCTCGAAGGCTCGATGCCTGTTGCCTCATTGAAAAAAGACACTCTGGTATAAGGTTAGGGAGGGTTGATGCCTCATAATTGAGGACACTCTGACTTTTGTGGGTTTAGGTTGTTTGATCTTGGGTTCGAGACACGGAGTTTGCGGCCTCAAGGGGCCTTTTCCAAGGAGTCTTTTGAGAAGTGCCGCAAGTGCTTGAGGTCATCGTTAACATGCGGATGCTCACCCCGCGCAGCGGCCTTTTGAATGCTCTCGTGCGGAGCTTAACAGATTAAAAAGAAAGGCCACTCTGGGGCCCAGCCGGCCTGAGGCGTCTTCCTCAGGTTGGCCGCTACGGCCACTGACTTTTCTAGGACCGATCCAAGCGTCACGTTACGCTTAAGAGCCTCTGGATTGCCGCGAGGTGGCAAGCACGGCTCTGCGTGGTGGTTTTACCCGGGAGATCCCGCAGCCGGGCCGAGGACAACCCTTGGCTTGGGGCTCCCCCTGGTAGCCTTCTGCCTCCGGCGGCGAAGGCTGCTAACTCCCTTCGGCGGCGCCGGGGCGTGGGGTCCAGGGGGAGCGGGGCCCAAGATCAAGGGTTCCCGCAGGACCGGCGAGGACAGCTCACGGCTCCGCATGGCTCTAACGCTGCTCTTGGCAAATGACTAGCGGAAGGGTCACTAACCTAACCGTGGCATTGGATGTCGCTCGTTGAGTGAACGGCTTTTTCCCGATATCTGCTCCGATTCCAACCAAGTTCCAGGGGGAATGTTAGGCTGCGTTGGAGATTTTCTTGCCAGCTCTGATTCGCATCTTGGCGGGCGTTGAGGGCTTTGGCGTGGGTAATTCCCGTAGTTGCGTGATGGGTGCTGGCCGTCTCTTGGCTTTGCTTAGTGAGCGCTTGGCTCGTTGTTCCTTTTCGAGTTCGCTGGCTCCTTCCATGGCGTTGAGTTGGCTGTCGAGATCCCAGATCGCTTTGAGTTGCTTTTCGATCCATGTTTTGAGCTTGAAGGGATCGTGTTGACTTCGCCAGTGCTCTAGCTTTTTCGCATAGGATTCATTACCATGGACTCGATTGTAGTCGATGAGGCGCTGGCATGGCGTTTGCGGTTCTTTCTCGTGTAGGCGTATTTGCCGGTTTCCTTCCCGCCTTGTCTCGATCTGTTTGAAGGTGGTGGTGAAGAGGTTGCGCCATAGGCTCCAGGATTCTAACAAACTATTAACCATTTCCAACAAGGGTTGGTGACCGAGCCTGTCGTAGCCCAGCAGTTGCCTGACATGGGTATCGTTTTTCTGCTCCACGTGTGCTTGATCGTTTTTTCGGTAGGGGCGTGAACGGGTCATTTCTACGGGCTTGGCCCGGTTGGTGAGGTAATCGTGTAAATGATAGTTTAAAAACTCGCCGCCGTTGTCGGTATCGACGCCCAGTATCTCGAAGGGCAATTGCGTTTCGATGATCGAGAAGGCCTCTAAGACGCTATGTTGGCCGCGATTCCACGACGGACGCACTTCGGTCCAGCCACTGAAGATATCGGTAGCGGTGAGGCTCCAGATGAAGCTCTCGGCCATGTCGCCGCCGCAGTGGGCGACGGTGTCGGCTTCGATCCAGCCGGGTTCTCTCGCATCCCAACTTTCAGCTCGAATGGGCACGAGTGCTTTGATGGCTGCGTTAGCTTTGGGCGTGCGTGGCTTCCTTTTACTTAGGCCAACTTTGCGCGCTGCTAGAACGCGGTCTATCTGTGCCGGGCTGATGGCGAGCACGTCGTCTTGGGTTTGCTGGCTTAAAACTCCATAGTGTGACTGATAGTGCGGAAGCCATTCTTTGAGCATTGGTTTCAAGCGCTTGCCGCACGGTTGTTCGCTGTGGCGCCAGATTTCGAAGAGGACGTCGATGACCTCTTGGCCATACTTCCTTGGGGCGCTTCGCTTGAATGTTGGCGAGGTGCTCCCTGGTCCCCGCTGTTGCCGCAGGAGTTTGATGGCATACTTGCGTTCATGTGAGGTGACCGCGCAGAATTCGGTGATCAGCTTGCTGCGGGCTTGGCGTCCGGTGTATCGCCGGTAGCGGTCTCGCATCTTTTCCAGGTATTCATTTCGGGTGTCTTGACTCATGGTGCTCGCCATGGGCCAGAGTGTCTTCCTTTATGAGGCAATGGGCCTTTCTGTTCGGCACCTCACTGCCCGCTTCGGTGTCCTTTTTTATGAGTCAACACGGATGCAAGGCCATCCCTTTGATTGCGCTATTGTCAGATAGACTCTGCGCCCATGCTGCGGTTTGGGCATAGCCGTCGGCCTGAATTAACTTCCCAAGGACCATTCCCAACGCTTTCCCAGTGTGGTCAGAATCACCATTTTCAGCGATGGCTGCGAGGTAAGCACCAGCGGCTTCTGGGTCTGTCAGGGCCAAACCATGAGCGATGCCGTATTCGAGATCAGCTTGGTTGAATCGTTCACTATCGCGGACACTCTCCACCCAGGTCTTGGCTTCTTGCGGATTCGCCCTGGCCCAACCCGCGAGCGTGACGGCAAGGTCCCGTTCCGGCGTTTCCGCTCCATGGAGAACCGCTTTCTTGTCGGCGATTTCTCCCCACGCGTAATGAAATTCGCGAAATTCGGTGCTCTTCTCATCCAAATGAAGCAACTGCTCTCGAATCATCAGGGCATTCTCGATGGATAATCCTTCTAACAATCGCGCATAGGCAAGGCGCCCTTCCGTTGGATTGCGGGCATCTTTGAACCGCTGACCCAAGATCGCGATAGCGTCGTCACTCAGTGAACGGCGTTTCCCGAGCAAATCCGCAATTGTTCCTTTGTTAGAATCTTCGGAAGGATTGAGGCGATGGGCTTTCTGAGGCGGCAGCAATGTAGCGATTCTAGCCGAGTCGGTATCCCCCTCTCGCGCAACCTGCTGACGAACGGGTGAAGCCATCGATCCTATCACATAGGCAAGAATTACCAAGCCGCACCAAAGACCATGACTGATGTAGCGGTTCATCTGGATTTCAACACTCCAAAGTTAGGCACCAACCATGCTTAACTCAAGCTTATTGCCAGACGACCTTTATCTAGACGGGAAGGCCTCGAGCAGCAACGTCGCTCTTTCTGCGCGTTGCTGAATCCCTTCATTCCTGGGATTGGTTTTCAACATCTCGGCAAGTGCCTCAAGCGCTTTGCGACGGGGTTGGGGCACGTCAACGATCGCCTTCGCAGTTTCTCTAACCACGCGTTCATCGTGGTCATTCAAGAACAATGTGACCGCCTCGAAGGCATTGGGATCTTGCTCGAGGACCCGGCTAACATCATCGCTAAGCTGCAACTGACGCATAGCCGTCACGGCGGCTAGACGCACATCGAGGGAGGGATCGTCCTTGAAATCGCTTAACAATTCCGGCCAAGAGCGTGCGGCTCCTGCGAGCGCTCGAATCCCTGCGTGTCTCAGGACCGGATGGCCTGCATTCCCGATGATAAACGACGTGATGGCATCGAAATGCTTGGGGCCGGCGAGGTGGTGAAGTGCCATCGCCGCCTCAAATTGTAAGCGCGGATCGGGAGCGTGGAGGCGTTTGAGAACGACATCCGTCGCATAGAGCGATTGCGTATCGCCAAACGCTTTCAACATCTGCGCGCGTAAACCCAAATTCCGATGCTCTAGCAGAGAAACCAGACCTTGCAAGGTTTCATCAGGATTCTTCCGCGCCAGGTGGGCGCAGCCCCAAATCCCATGACGCCGCGCGACGTCGCTGGAATCGGCGACGGCGGTGTTTCGTAGAATGGTGAAGTCGCCACGATCTACAATCTCAAACTGCGCCGCCAAGCGCACCCGCAGATCGGGATGCCGCAGCAAATCTAACAAACGTCCTGCAGGTCTCCTGTGCATACCCTCATCCAGGATTTGCTGGGTTCCCTTTCGGCGCGAATCCCGATCGTCTTCGACGACATCGACCTTCAAATACCTTCCATCTTCGGATCTTCCAATCAGACCACCATCTGAAGCTAAACGAATGGATGTCAGAGTGTGATTCGTTCGAACCTCACGCTTATTCGTGACCTTGTAGCCGGCATCCGCTTGGACCACGCGAAACGCCAGGAGACGTTGTTTTTCAGGTTCGGTGAGAAGGAAATGACCAGCGAACGCCTCACCTAGAGCCGTTTCAGGAACAAAGAGAAGTTGACCGTCGACACTACCCTTGGAGAACTGAGCGAGTGGAGGCAGGCTAGCATACCCACTTTCGCGGGATTGATAGGCCTCGTGCCAACCGGCATCCATGCCCTCATGGATGACGTATAACCGGCCATCATCCAGAGCAAATAGATTCCCTGAAGCATCGAAAGCAAGCCCATGTACATGGCGAAACCCTCTGGCGAAGACCTCGATCTTACCGCTTCCCGGATCCCAAGTTAACACCGCGCCCTTTAGATAGCCGTAGAATCTGCCATCGAGTCCTCTTGTTAAACTAGTGATCGTTTCCGTGGGTGCGAGAGGCGTGCCTCGATCAAGCAGAGCTCCTTGAATCAACACTCTAACATCCTCGAACGGGTCAGCTGGTTCCGTGGCGGTATCGAGTTGGATTTGAAGCTCATCCTGCGTCTGGCCGATTGAAAGTGATAAGCAGGACAAGGAGATGAATATGAAGAGACCACGCATGTCGGGTAGAGGATGGCCTAGGAAAGACGCTCAGGCCAGCCCAAGCCTGTTTGTCGCTGGACGGTCCCCTTCCCTCTGCCATAACTTCTACCTATGCTCGATATTGGTCACACCCCACACAGGCTTCAAGCGCGTCGCCAGTTTCTGAAAACGTCAGGCATGGGCCTAGGTGTCACGGCCCTCGCTTCCCTGCTTCCTCAAAACAGTGGGGCCAGAGTGGTCGGCGTCCCGGAATCCCGGGCCAAGCGTGTGATCTTTCTTTTCATGGCTGGGGCGCCAAGTCACGTGGATCTCTTTGACTACAAGCCGGACTTGGACAAACGCTTCCGTGAGCCCCTGCCGCCTAGCATTAGTCAGGGGCAACGCGTCACCGCGATGACGCGAGGGGCCACGCAACTCGTTGCCCCTAGCATGTTTAAATTTCACCGGCAGGGCCAGAACGGTCTCTGGATGAGCGAACTCCTGCCGCATCTCTCACGTCAGGCGGATGATCTCTGCATCATCAAGTCGATGCATACCAATGCGATCAATCATGATCCAGCCAAGACGTTTATCTGTACCGGCGCCGAGATCCCCGGCAAAGCCAGTATGGGCGCATGGTTAAGTTATGGGTTAGGCGCTATGAACCGTGATTTGCCGGATTTTATCGTACTCAACTCCGCATTCTGGACGGGTGGCACACGCAATACTCAGGCACTTTACAGCCGTTTATGGGGAAGCGGTTTTCTTCCCTCCAAGCATCAAGGCGTGGCCTTCCAAACTTCCGGTGATCCCGTGCTCTTCCTCTCCAATCCAAAAGGCGTTGACGAAAGAGTGAGGCGCCGCATGCTCGATGCCGTCAAACAGGTCAACACCAAGCATTTTCACGAAATCGGCGATCACGAAATTCAAACCACCATTGCCCAACAAGAGATGGCCTTTCGCATGCAGGCCTCGGTTCCCGAACTCACCGATGTCAACAGCGAGCCTAAACACATCATGGATCTTTACGGACCCGAAGTGCATAAGAAAGGTTCCTTCGCGCGTAACTGCCTATTAGCGCGCCGCATGGTTGAGCGCGGCGTGCGTTTCATCCAAGTCTTTCATCGCGGCTGGGACCACCATAGCATTCTCCCCAAACAACTGCCCGGCCAATGCTTCGACGTGGATCAACCCTCCGCCGGACTCCTGCAGGACCTGAAGCAACGCGGATTGTTAGACGAAACGATTGTCGTCTTTGCCGGTGAGTTCGGCCGCACGGTGTTTTGTCAGGGCACCCTCAAGCGCGACGACTACGGCCGCGATCACCACCCCCGCTGCTTCTCCGCCTGGCTCGCCGGCGGCGGCATTAAGGGTGGCGTTTCCTACGGGCAAACCGACGACTTCAGTTACAACGTCGCCGAGAACCCCGTCGCCGTCCGTGATCTCCACGCCACGATGCTGCACTTGTTAGGCATCGATCACGAGAAACTGAATTTCCCTTTCCAAGGTCTCGATCAGCGGCTCACCGGTGTGGAGGAGGCGAAAGTGGTGACCGATATCTTGAGTTAGATCGCATCCATCATAAGTTAGGAGCCGTTGTGAGCACCCCCTCCCGGACCAACCCTTTTCCTGGGATGAATCCTTACCTTGAGGATTTCTGGCCGGACGTGCACACGCGCCTCATTGGTTATATCGCCGATGCGCTCGGCGCCGTGCTTCCTTGAGGGATTGACGGCGCGCTCAGAGGAACGCCTCGTGATCCTCACGCCCGATGTGCCGGGGAAAGGCATTCGTCCAGATGTGGCGGTGACGGAGCGCGACACGTGGAGAGAAGGCCGAGCCCCGCGCTGGACACCTGGAGAAGACGGACCTGGAACCCCCCTAACGCTCACCGAGCCGGAGATCCTTCCCCTGACACGATGGATCGAACGTCGCGTGGAGATTCGTTCGGGAGACGGCCAGATCGTCACGGTGATTGAGGTGATCAGTCCAAGAAATCGGCTTGCTGGGTATCGTGAATATCGTGCGAAACAAGACGACATCCTGCAGTCAGGCGCGAGTCTAGTGGAAATCGATTTGATTCGCGTGGGAAAACCCGTCATGCGCGTGCCCGAGGAATCGTTGCAACGTGAGGGCACGCATTACTTTGCTTGCGTCTATCGGAGCTGGAAAGAGGAATGTCAGTTCTACCCCATTCCCCTTCGTTCGCGGCTTCCCGTGATCGCGATTCCGCTTCGCTTCGAAGATGAGGATTTGCCACTCGACCTCCAACCATTGATCGATCGCGTTTATGAAATGGGAGGTTACTGGCAAGAAAACTATTCGCAAGATCCAGAGCCGCCTTTGGCCAAAGAGGAAAGCGTGTGGGTTCGTGAGCGGCTTGTTGGTGCGGGCTTGGTCGCCTGACTCGCGTTCTCTCTGGCTTCATGCCACGTGTGAGAATCAGAGCTCTCGCACCCGGATGTCCTGGCTCGAGAGTAGAGCTACTCGAGCTAGATGAGTTCCTAAGAATCCGAACCCAATCAAGCAGCTCAGACTAACACCGTAAACGAGCAAGACGACCGGGCCTTGTAAATGAAGTTGGTGAAACCCGTTGAGGGCCCAATAGGTAGCGATCCCCATGACAGAGGCGACTGCCAAAGTCCCCTCCGGGGAAGGCAGTTGACAGGCGCTGAGCGGACGGGTGGCTTAAGAGCCTGTGGCTCCTCAAGGGTTGCGGCGTCTTAACGCGACGGATTGATTGGCCTGTGAGGGCTTCAGGGAGCGGCGGAAGCAACCGCCGGGTGGAACTTGTGGGGCGCTTGATAAGCGCCTGTCCTTGAAGGAGCTAGCTCAGTCCCGGGACTCGGGCACGATCTTCAACACCACCTCTTCATCCTTGCGCGTGACCACGATTTCCGATTCCTCACCTACGCTCATGGTTCCGAGGACGTGGGTGTATTCGTAGATGTTTTCGATCTTTTTGCCGGCGAGTTTGATGATGATATCACCGGATTGAACACCGGCCTTGGCGGCGGGACCGTCTTTGCGGACGCCTGACAGTTTCACGCCTTGGATATCGCCTTGAGCATAATCAGGAATGGTACCGAGGTAGACGCGAAGACCTCCGCGGGTGTCTTGGTTTTCGGGGCGAGCGACCTCAATGAAGTTGGGGGTGTCATCACTAGTGGCTAACGAACGCAGAATGAGCCCCATGAAGCGGCTCACTTTCTGGGCGCCTTCGAAGTTGAGGGTATCGATGGTATCGCGTGGGGTGTGGTATTCGTCATGGGCGCCGGTGAAGGCGCTGAGGATGGGGATATTGCGCAGGTAGAAGGAGGTGGCGTCGGTGGGAATGTAAGTGTCATTCTGCATGGTGATGGGCAATCCAACCGGAATGTTGCGTTTCTCGATCTCGATGGGCCAGCGATCGCTGGAAGCCACGCCTTGGAGGACGAGCGATTTCCGCAGACGGCCGATCATGTCCATGTTGAGACAGGCGGCAAACATAGCGCCTAACTTGGCGTCTTCATCGCCGAACATCTTGGCGAAGGAGCGAGTGAAATGGGCGGAACCTAACAAGCCGAGTTCTTCGCCCGACCACGCAGCGAAGATGATGTCGCGCTTCTGTGAGAATTTGCCCCGTTCCTTGAGATCGACCAAATATTGCGCGATTTCTAACATGCCTGCTACTCCGGAGGCGTTATCGTCGGCGCCGAAGTGGATCTTACCTTCTTCGCCTTCCTTGGCGCGCGAGTTGGCGCCACTTTGGCGGCCCAAGTGATCGACGTGGGCGCCGATGATAAGCATGGGTTCGTGAGGATTAGGTGATCCGCTAGGGAGCACGGCGAGCACGTTGCGACCGGTGCGTTTCTCTTCATTGACGTCGATCTGCGCCGACACCTTGGTCTTGGGCATGGGGATGCCCTGCATCATTTCGCCGCCGTCGAGCTTATCCTGGAGTTCTTGCAGGTTCTTCCCTTCCGAGTCTAACAACTGTTGCGCCACGGCGTCGGTGATGGAGAGGGCGGCAATGCCTGAACCCGCGAGCGAGGCATCGAAGCTAAGCGGTACGAGCTGTCGTTTCACTTTGGAATTGGGTCCACTGACCACCAACAAACCGATAGCGCCGCGTTGGCGCGCGGTCATGGCCTTGTAGCGGAGGCTGCTGTAGCGGGCGAAGCGTTGGCGCAAAGCATCGGAGACCTTGTGCGGAGCGTAACGGAAAACCATGACCCATTTCCCCTCCACATCGAGGTGCGCGTAGGAACTGTAGGGGCCGAACTTCTCGCCACCCTCACCAGTCTCCTCAGGAGCCTCCATCCCATAGCCAGCAAAGACAACCTCAGCAGGATTGATTTCGCCCGTATTGGAAAACGATAGGGGCACCCAGCTCTCTTCCACTGGATGGTCCTGTGGGTCGCCACCGATGTTCAGCGTGAGCTGATTGTTAGCTCCGAGATCAACGCCGGCGGTAAAATCGAAGGATTGGAAATAAGTGTTTTGATCGCCGCCAGGTTCGAGCCCGATGTGTTTAAAGGCATCGGCGACATAGGCAGTGGCCAGCTCTTCGCCTTTGGTGCCCGTGAGGCGGCCCTCGAGTTCTTCCGATGCCAGGTAATCGACATGAACGCGCAGGTCGTCAACGGTGATTGCAGCGGTTGTTTGTTCCAAACGTTCCGCGTGTGGGCTGGCGCTACTAGAGGACGCCAGGGCTTCACGTGCCGCTTCGTGATCCCATTCCGCAATGAAGAGCTGAGATTTCTTGTTAGGCGTGCGATTGCTCGTCCAAGAGAGCGTCTTCCCGTCTGGTGAGAAGGCGGGAAGACCATCAAAACCATCGGTCCAGGTGACGCGCACCGGCTTCTGCTTGGCCGCGGTATCGACGAGGTAGAGTTCGAAGTTTCCAAAGCCATGCAAATTGGTGGCGAAGATAAGGTATTCACCGGAAGGATGAAAGAAAGGCGCCCAAGACATGGCGCCTAACTGCGTGACTTGGCGCTGATTGGATCCATCAGCATCCATGACCCAGATCTCCGCCTTGTCGCCATGTTCATTAAAACGCCGCCAGCAAATCTTGCTACCATCGCCGCTAAAGAAAGGACCGCCATCGTAGCCCAGGACATTGGTTAGGCGTTGGAGTTCGCTGCCATCGGCGCGCATGCGGTAGATCTCCATCAGAAACGACTTATCGAGTTCGAATCGCTTCGACGTTTTCTCATCGAGGTCCTCCGTGTAGGCGTGCCGATTGGAAGCAAAGGCAATCCATTGGCCGTCTGGCGAGTAACTACCTTCGGCATCGTAACCCTTGGCATTGGTTAGGTTCTTGATCGCCGTCCCATCCAAGGCCGATTCGTAAATGTCGTAATGCAAGTCGTAGTCCCAACTGTAACGGCGTTCCTTACCTGATTCGCGGAAGGTCAATTCCTCCTCTTGCTTCTTCACCGCTTCAGGATCCTCGTGAGTGGAGGCAAAGAGAAGCTTCTCTCCATCGGGGTGAAGCCAGGAACAGGTTGTCTTGCCGTGTCCAGGCGACACCCGATCCACATCGCCGGTTTCCAAATCCATGAGGAAGATCTGAAAGAAGGGATTCTCAGCATCGCGCTCGCTTTGAAAAATGAGTTTGGTGCCGTCCGCACTGAAATAGCCTTCACCAGCACGCTTCCCCGCAAAGGTCAGTTGCCGAATATTATCTAACAAAGTCTCCTCACGATTTGCCGTTTCCTCAGCGGGGAGGTTCGTGAGGGCGAGGAGTCCAACAAGGATAGCAAGAGCGAGAACGCGCATAAGCCGATAGTAAAGACAGGCGAGCGTGGTTCGCAATCCTGCAGCAGCTGAGTTGAACAGCTCCGGTACGGAGGGGTGTGACTGGAAGTGGTGGTCAACGAGGTAGAGGAATTCGTGAGAATTCCTTCGTGGCAGCGGAGTCCAATGCCGGGAACTCTTACGAGTTCCGCTACGAGAAGTGCCCGCCACTCTTAGGCACACGCTTGAAGGAGAAGTGGTGGTCAACGAGGTAGAGGAATTCGTGAGAATTCCTTCGTGGCAGCGGAGTCCAATGCCGGGAACTCTCACGAGTTCCGCTACGAGAAGTGCCCGCCACTCTTAGGCACACGCTTGAAGGAGCATTGACAGCGCCCTCTCTTCATGAAAGCCTTCTTCTGGCAGTGAGTTTCGGCTTGTTGCCAGCCGCGAGATTTCTGCGGTGTTCGACCACATAAGGAAATACGGGCCCGGACCGTTATTACGTTCTCGGAGGCTTAGCCTGTTAGCTGATGTCAGGCCTTCACTGGAAGGCAGATGTTAGCACGGCGGCCACCGCCCTAATGAGCGAGGGAACGTGAGCCCTAAGCCTTGGTCGGCACAGGCGGTGCTCCGGTTTTCAAGACACCTTGTGAACCTGCCAGAGGGCAGGTCTCCGAGGTGTCTTTCTCTTGATAGTGCCCGTACACAAGAAAGGCCCGGCCGCTTCAGGCAACCGGGCAAAGATCTTCAAGATCGTCGTCCTGTCTTAGGACTTGTAGCGCAATCGCTTCTTATGGCGATTGGCCTTCATGCGCTTGCGGCGCTTGTGGTTGTTGATCTTGGTTTTCCGGCGTTTCTTTAAGGAACCCATATTTGGATGCGATGTTGGTGAATAGTGAAGGGGGAAACGGCTTCGTCAAGCGGCTAGACCAGCTCAGTGCACGACTTTGTTGAGAGGATATTCGATAATGCCTTCGGCACCGTGTGCCTTGAGGTCGGGGATGAGTTCACGGACGACTTTCTCTTCGAGGACCGTCTCCACGGCGACCCAACCACTTTGACTGAGCTGAGAAATGGTTGGATTGCGCAGGGCGGGAAGCTCTTTGGTGATGGTTTCGAGGTGTTCCTCGCGCACATTCATCTTGAGCCCGACACGCCCTCTCGCCTCCAGCGCCCCGTTGAGGAGGACCATCAGCCGCTCCATCTTCGGGCGTTTCCAAGGATCGGCGGCCGCATGGCGATTGGCAACGAACTGCGGGAAAGACTCCATGAGCGTGGCCACAATTCGAAGTTTGTTAGCACGAAGCGACGAGCCGGTCTCCGTGATATCAACGATGGCATCCACCAAATCTGGCACTTTCACCTCGGTGGCTCCCCAACTGAATTCCAAGCGTGCTTCCACGCCATGTTCTTTGAGAAAGTTTCGTGTCAGATTCAGGGCTTCGGTGGCGATCAGCTTTCCCTCCAAATCATTCACCGACTGGATTGGGGAATCTTCAGGTACCACAAGAACCCACCGCGTGGGGTTGGCAGTCGCACGGCTATAGGGAAGGTCGCCTAGCACTTCGACGTCCGCTTCGTTCTCCGCCACCCAATCTTTTCCGGTGATCCCGCAATCGAGAAAACCCTGATGCACGTAGCGGCCAATTTCTTGTGCCCGGAGCAAGCGCACGCGCATCGCCTCGTCATCGATCGCTGGGCGGTAAGAGCGAGAAGATCCGTAAATATCGTAGCCAGCCTTCGCAAACAGGTCGAACGTGGGCTTCTCCAGGCTTCCTTTGGGGAGTCCTATCTTAAGGATCTGCGATTCGTCGGTGGCGCTCATGTCTATGCGGGCTCGCTGCCTTAGCGCAATGACGGCCGGATTCCAGCTAAAACCCGGGGAAATTTCTACTCATCGTCACTTTGAACGTGAGTCGAGTCCCCAAGCATGGGGTAGGATCTCGTGCTATGCGACATTCTCGCCATCTTCGATCCATTGGCGCCCTCATGGCGGCCACGATTCTCTTCAGCCCGCTGCTCATTGCGCAAGAGCGTGTGAGCAATGGCCTCCAAGTTTTCTATGATTTCCAAGAAACGGAAGGAGCCCTCGTCAAAGACCGTTCGGGAGCCGGTGTCCCCGTTCATCTCCAAATCGCCGATCCCAGTGCCGTCCGGCGGCTACGGGGGGCACTCCAAATCATCCGGCCAACCGTGATCCGAAGCAAGAATTCCGTTAGGCGGCTCAACGTGTCTATCAAACGCACCGGCGCCGTGACCGTGGAAGCCTGGATACGGCCTTTCAAGTTGGATCAGAAAGGTCCCGCCCGCATTGTTTCCCTCTCAAAGAACTCGACCAACCGCAATCTAACATTAGGCCAAGAAGCCGACAGGTATGACGTCCGGCTGCGCACGACGAAGACGAGCGACAACGGCATTCCCTCCTACAGTTCTGACAAGCAAAGTGTGACCACCAATCCCACCCACGTGGTTTACACCCGCAATCGCTCTGGCAGAGCCACCTATTACTTAAACGGTGTCAAAGATACCTCTAAGAAGTTTGAGGGAACGCTCTCCAATTGGCAGGAAGACTTCCCCCTTAACCTCGCCAACGAAGCCAGCAAAGATCGGCCTTGGTTAGGCACCATGAACTTGGTGGCCATTTACAATCGCGAACTCACCAGTCACGAAGTGCTGCAGAATTTCCAAGCCGGGCCACGTGCTCAGGCCGCGCCGATCGCTCAAGCTGACCCCAAAGAAACACACTTCGAAATGAAAATTGCGCCGATCCTGGCCAATCACTGCTTGGAATGCCATGACGCCAGCAATCGCAAAGGGAAGCTCGATTTGTCTAACAAAGCCGCCGCCTTTGCCGGAGGAAGGGATGGACCACCGATCGTTCCTGGCAAACACGCCGAAAGCTTGCTCTGGGAACTCGTGGAATCGGACGACATGCCGGAAGACCGAACGCCTCTCAATGACGAAGAGAAAGCCCTGCTCAAAGAGTGGATCGACTCTGGAGCCACGTGGTCTTTGGACACCATCGATCCCGCCGTCTACGCACACGGTCCAGGCGAGGCCTCGCACTTTGTTCAACGACTAACGCTCCCAGAGTACGTCGAAACCGTCCGCAGTGCCACCGGCGTCGATATCAGAGAAGAAGCGAAGGCTCTATTGCCACCTGATCTTCGTGCCGATGGTTTTAGCAACACGGCCTACAACTTGAATGTGGATCTCAAGCATGTGGAATCCTACGCCAAGCTCGCTGAGAAGATCGTTAGTCAAATGGACGTCATGGCTTTTGCCAAGCGCCATTATGACAAGACGCTCAAATTCACTGACAAAGACATGGGCAAACTAATCTCCGCCATGGGCCAGTGGCTCTTGCGGGGACCGGTTGAGGATCACGAGCTCATCGCCTATCGCGGCATCTCCACCACGGTAGCCAGTGCCGGCGGCAAGATGGAAGAGGCTATCGCGTTGATCATTGAGGCCATGCTGCAATCGCCGCGCTTCATCTACCGGGTGGAACGTCAGCAAGGCGACGGCACCCCGTGGCCCATCGGACCGGAAGAACTGGCTTGCCGTATGAGCTACATCATTTGGGGCGCCCCACCCGATGAAGCACTCTTCAAAGCCGCCGCTGAGGGCGAACTCTACGATCCCCAACTCATTGCCAAACAGGTCGATCGCATGTTGGCCGATTCGCGTGCCGAAGCACGATCGAAGCAGTTCGTATCCGAATGGCTGAACCTCAATCGCCTCAACAATATGAATCCTAATAAGGAGCACTTTCCTAACTGGGATCCTAAGCTAGCCAATGACATGCGTGATGAGACGTTAGCGTTTTTCGAAGAAGTGATTTGGCAACAGCAACGCCCCCTTGCCGATCTACTTAACGCGCAATTCACCTACCTCACACCGGCTCTAGCCAAGCACTATGGCTTGCCCGCAGTCGGCGATCAAACGCTGCGCTACGATCTCTCTGCCGTACCACATCGTGGCGGCTTGCTCACGCAGGGCAGTGTGCTCACGATCGGCGGTGATGAAGCGTCCATGGTCACACGTGGTCTCTTCGTGATGCATGATCTCTTGCGCGGCGTGGTCAAGGATCCCCCACCCGGCACCGATACCACTCCCGTTCCGTCCAAACCGGGCCTCACCCAACGCGACGTGGCTGAGCGCCGTGTCGCCGACCGGACCTGCGGCGGCTGCCACGCCCGCTTCGAGCCTCTCGCTTTCGGGTTGGAGCGCTTCGACGGCCTGGGCAGTTTTCATGAGAAAGATCATCACGGCAATCAGCTGCGCGAAGACGGCGAGATCTTGCTCCCCGGCACGGCCGAACCCGTCCAATACACCTCCTCCGCACAACTGATGAATCTTCTAGCAGAGAGCCCACGCGTGCAAGAAAGCCTAACGTGGAAGCTCACCCAATTCGCATTGGGGCGTCCGTTGGGAGCCGCCGATGCGAAGATCGTGACGGAGATTCATCAGGAAGCAGCAAAGCAAGGCGGCACCTATCAAGCCACCCTTAAAGCCATCATCCTGAGTGATCTCGTGCAAATGACGCGAACGGAAGCGCTTTGATGTGACTTAGTAGCAGTGGGAACTTTTCGTAGCGGACGATGCGAAATCTTCCGACGCTGGTCCACGCGCTGACATCGGAACCTCTTTTCGCAAGTTCAGCTACAAGCTATTTCCCCACGGAAACATCATCGATAAACCAGCCTTCGCCATTCGGGCCTAACTCATCGCTCAAGAACTCAAATTCGATGCGAATCTTTCGATCACGCGCTTCAACGGGAATAGGACGATCAAAGCCTTGCCAGCCTTCTGTCTGCCCCCAGAAGAAGAATTCTGATTCCACCAGAATTTCGCCATTTTCATCGCGGAAATTGATGCGTCCGCCCTCTACTTCCTCCGTGCTGTCCACCGCATATTGAAAGCGCAAGCGTGGGCGTTCGACCCCGCTAAGATCGATGACAGGACTCCGTAAAGTGATGAGGGCACCCGGTGCGTAGGCCTCATCCAAATCCGTCGCCCAACAATGACCGCCGCTGAAGGCGCCTTCAATGAGGTCACTGGCAGGATTGGGCGTGCCGAGTTCCCATGTCGTCGCCGTCGCCACAGCGCCCTCACGAAGTCCTACTACCCAATCGCCTTCGCCTGCTTCCATGTCATCGAAGAAAATCGGAGCAGGCGGCTGCAAGGCCACGCGGAAGAATTGGTGAGGCGAATCCGTTGACGCGACCAGAGCACGCAGAATGCCCTCGTCCAAGACTTCGATCGACGCACTCGCTTCGAGCGTCCATGAATTGGGCAACAAAGTTAGACTGGATTGAACTTCGTGAATTCCGTCCGGGTCGGGAGATAGAAAGTCCAACTGCCACTGATTACCAACTGGTGAGATGGTCAGGATCTGCAGGGGATCCGTTAACAACTCCGGCGGCACAAAGCTAACAATGGCGTTAGGATGGCCGCTGTTGATGAGATGCCGAGCGCCATCAGGAGCCACCTCGAGCAACTCGAGGCTGCCTCCGCCTTCAGCGTTGAAGTAAACGATTCTCACTGGATAGAGCCCGGGCTCATCAATAATGAAGTTCACGATCCAAGCAGCGTCTTCACCACCGCAGTTATTGCATTCAGGATAAGTGCGAGGCAGCTTCACTTCCTGCGCGCCCGTTCCCAGGTAGATCTCAAACTCCGTGCCCACCGTGACGTTGAGCGTGTAGAAGCCGGCGCGGAGAAACCACAAGCTGCGTGACTCGAGAGCGAAAGCAATGCCAGGCGATTCACCACTTTCAATGCCGGGAAAGCGCTGTTCTCCCGATTTGTTGCCACGCGCAACGCCATCCGTCTGATAGTTCAACGTACCACTCTCGATGAAATAGCCTGCCGGATTATAACCTTGGGTATCGGCCTCATTCTCAAAGTCTTCATCCCAAAGGTTCTCCACATCGTCGAGTGAGCCTACGGCAACGTCGCCGTCCAATTCCGGAGCGCCAATACGAACCGCGAAACCTCGCTGACGATCCGTCAGGCTATCTAACGGTTGCCCTAAATCTGCTGGAATCACCGGAAACAAAGCTTGATCGGTGAAGGACTCCACCGTGAAAGACCAGCGCGTTTCGTAGTCGATGGGTGGATCGGCCAGGTCACGAAACTGAAGCACGGCTTCGTGTTGACTACCGGAATCGAAGAGTTCCTCTGCCGGGTAGAACACGCGTGTTTCCTCAGCGTTGGCGGTTAGGCTAGCCTCGACCACCTTGCCGTCCACGGTGAGGCTGATCGATTCTGGATCAACGGTCTCGCGCGTGTGTTTGAGGATCGCTTGCACGGGTGTATTGGGATGCGCCTTGTCTTCACCGTTCAAGGGCGTAACGCGAAACACCTCCACCGCCGGTGTGGTGGGTTGGTTAGACGCCGAAGTCTGTTCCATGAGGAGAAAGAGCCCGCCGGCATAGCCTTTGTAGGCATGAGCTCCTGGTAAGCCGCCGTTTTCTTCACCGAGGCCATGGCTAGTGCGAATGGTAAACGTTCCCTCAGAGCTTGGTTGAATATCCGTCCAGCGCGCGACATAGCCCAACGCGTTGTTTCCCGTGCTAAATTCCACCGAATCGTCGGCTACTTTGTGCGTGCCTTCTGAACTAGCAAAGACGTAACTTTGCGCGTCCAAGATCTTCCAATTGGTCACCCGTTCACCATAAGAATCCCCCCCGTTGCGGTTGGCCGTGCCTGCATAAGTGTAGAATTTGTCAGGATCCAAACCAGAGAAGGTCATGTCCAAATGCCAACCGGGCGCATCGTTGTAACTCATGTTTCCGGTGAGATCGAGGATCCCTCCAAAGGTCGACTCCGCGTCCGTGCCGGCGACAAACTCTGCCGGATCTCCCGCCCAGTTGATCGTGTTCCCTTCGGAAACAGTCTCGGTCAACGTCACAGTGACTCCCAGGTCCTCACCCGTATCAAAATCGCGCAACGTGCCTTCGTTAGGGCCATCGTAGCTTCGGCCCAATCCGAAGTTCGTCGCTCCCTCCGGCGTCGTATCCGGATCCAGATCAACCGCATCGTTGTAGGCGATCCAATGGTAGGCAGCCTCCGCTTCCTCCAATGCTAGGGAAAACACGCCGCCGGCATAGCCCTTGTAGGCATGCGCACCCGGCAACCCGCCATTCTCTTCGCCCACACCGTGCGTCGTACGGATCACGATGCGGCCATCATCACCGGCCAGGATCCCGGTCCATCGCGCCACGTAGCCCTCGGTGTTGTTTCCCGTGCTGAACTCGACCGTGGCGTCATCGATCTTGTGGGCGCCGGCCGAACTCGCGTATTGAAAACCCTCGGCCTCGCGAATACTCCAATTAGTCACGCGTTCACCATAGGCGCCTCCCCCATTTCGATTGGCCGTAGCCGTGAAAGTGTAAGTGCGTGTGGGATCCAGGCCCGTAAGAATAGTATCAAAGTACCACCCGGGCGCATCGTTGTAGCTTAGATTGCCCGTTAGGTTAAGAATATCACCAAAGCTGTCCGCCGCTTCCGTGCCCGCAACGTATTCGGCGCTATCGCCTGCCCAATTGATGGTGTTCCCTTCCGAGATCTGTTCGAAGAACGCCACCTGCACGCCCGTGCCCAATCCCGATTCATAGTCGAGTAATTCGCCCTCCATCCCATCGCCACTGTAACTTCGCCCATGACCAAAGGACGTGATGTTCGCTGGAGAATTGTCCGGATCCGTATCGGCGAGGTCATTGTAGGCCACCCACGAATCCCCGTGAAGTGGAAGGCCCCCGCAAAGAAAGAAGAGAGTCCAGGTCAGAAGAGCCTTGTTCATGCCTTGTTATATCAAGTCCTCCGTTAAGAGACCATGGTATTCTGTGTGCCCCTCACTTTCCTAGTTGTGGCGACAGGAAGTTCGCCCGAGATTTCGAAGAAACCTCCAATGATACTTGTTGTTGGAGTCCAACCTTTAGTCCCGCTTCTTCGGCAGCGGTGCGGACTTGAAGCGCTCGTTTTGACCGATCAGCTCTTCGTCGTCAGGAGTCAAAGTGACGGCGAAGTTGGAATGTTTGAGGGCCGTTTCCCGATCGCCCATGGCGAAATAGACTTCCGCTAGGGTATCGATGTAGGCGGCGGTGTTGGGCCGGAGCGCCACGGCGGTGTTGGCATGATCTAACGCATCCTCCAAACGCCTTCTAGAACGCGCATCCAACCATGCCAAGTTGTTGTGGGCCATGGCCGATTTGGGGAAACGTTTGCAGGCCTCAAGCGCCAAGGCCCGCGTCTTGCTGTAATATTCTTTGGCTTCTTGAGTGAGACCGTGTTCTTCCGCTAGGGGCAACAAGCGTTCGCCGATGGAAGCATTGCCGGGAGTCAGTTGCCAATAGGCTTCCAAGGCGGCCAAGGCCCGTTCTTGATCGTTTTCTGCTAGAGCAGCCTCCACGCTCCAGGCGTGGATCTCTGACCGGAGACGAATGTCGTAGTTGATGGGCGATCCGTAGCGGACGAGGATGTAGTGACGCGCCGCCGCGGCTCGTTCTTGTAAGGCAACGGCCTTGGCCGGATCTGATTTGGAAGCGTGTTTGGCGAGATTGAGGAAAGCGTAAGGCGCTTGCGTGTCTTCGGGTTGAGAGAGCCTGGTCACGAGTTCCCATTCTTTCGTGGCCTGCTCTTTCTCGCCCTGTTGGTTCATGGAGACCGCCAACTGATGACGCGCTTCAAGGTCGCCGAGACAAAGAAGACTCGCCAATTTGAGCGCTTGTTCAGTGAAGGTGTTCCCAGCTTTCTTGTTAGCGATGGCGCTCAGGTAGAGGTAGTGCGGGCGCAGGGCCGTGCGTGACGTTCCCGCACCAGAGGCTTGCGACACGCGAGCCGCGTTCAAATTCAGCTGCCAGCTTTGTTCGTAGTAGCGCGCGGCATTTTCATAATCTTCTCTCTCCATGCAAAGTCCGGCCAAGGACAAGACCCAATCGGGCTTGGGCGTGTCTCGAACCAGGCCCTCCAAGTATTCAAATGCTAGATCGAGCAGACCATGGACGTGGGCCGTGAAGTAAATCACATGCCGATGCTCCGCCCGCTGACTCGCCCGAATCGCTCCACTCGCCGCATAAGCTTCTCGGAGCAGATCCTCGACACCCGGGCGCGGCTTTTCTTCGTTGTCTTGCAGATCCAGAAAGGCCCAGGCATCCATCAAGGTATCGACGCGGTGTTTATCCGTGTCGCGTTTGGCGAAGAAATCCCACCACTGCCGAATGAGCGACTGCCGGATGGGAATGACCTGCGAGAGTTGTTCCGGCCGCATCTGCGGTGTCTCCAGGTTCTTCAAACGCTCCCTAACAAATTCCTTGTCACCGGCAACGGCCGCCTCCGTCACGAGTGACCACTTCTGATCCGAATCGTTCTCAAGGGCTTCGAAAATCAGGCCAAAGAGCCTATGGGCCTCTTCCTCATCCCCCATCCCATGCACCCGTTTGGCAAATTCGGCCGCCATTTTAAAGACGCCGTCTTTGCCTTCCTTGATTTCCTGACAACGTTCTTCAATCCATGGACTGTAAGGCGGGCGGTCTTGTTTGACCCCGATCGCCTCTAACGCTTTGCCGTAACGGCCCCGAAACGTTTCCACATCATAGACTGTTTGATCGGGGTCTTTGTCTAACAAAGCCGGCACTTCATCAATGGCGTCATTGAGAACGAGCAGATCCATGGCTTGCCGCCGGTTGTAGGGATTCGTTTCATCGTTTGCCCAATCCACGATCTCTTGGATGGACTTGGCCAACCGATCTTGGTCACCTCGCAGTCTGGCCAAGATGGCTTCGAATCCGTGTTTTCGCAGCGGCACGATGTTAGGGTCAAGAAGTTGACTCTCACAGAATGCCTGCGTATCCCCTGCCGCCGCCTTGGTCGCCAGCACCCACAAGGGATTCTGATGCTCTTCGCCTAACTGAATCGCGGCGTCCATGTTTCCAACCGCTCGGTGCCGCCAAGCATGGACCTTCCAAGGCTCGCGGGGCGCGGCGGGCAGCGCTTCGGCATCCATCTCCCGGCCGGTAAGATGCAGAAAGGCCGCGAGATCACGCATGCCGCGATCATCCAAGGCATAACGCTCTAACAACTTCTGAGCCTCATCGTGCTTACCCGCAATCAGCATGGGCAACAACTGCGTCCTCACTTGAGTAGCGATCAGCTGCACCAACTGCGCCTTCACCACGCCGTCCTCGACAGATCGAATCAATTGATGCGCGGCATCCAGCTTCCCTTCAGCGACCAGATTCTGAATAATGGATTGTTTCTGCTGCAAGGTGCCGTCGCGGAACTCGTAAATACGTTTAACGATCTCTTGCGGCGTATCCGGCAAGATCCCCATCTCGAAGGCCTCCAGAATCCGTAGCGCCCGCCATTGGCGTTCCTGATCGTTATCGTCATCCGAGGCGGCCTTCAGTTCGCTCAACGCTTGGCCGGCATGATACCAAAGCCACCGCGTGGCCCGCTCGCGGAATGAGTAATCCTCTCCCCCTAAACTCTCGATAGCCTCCGTTACGGAAGCAGGTTCGCCTCGAGGCACCCCCTCTTCGGCAGCGCGAACCATGACCACTCCAAAGATAATGATAGAAGTGATTTTCCAGACCATTGATGAGCGCGAAGCGAACCTCATGGCGGGAAGTATAGTCCGGTTCGCCCCAGACGCTTCTAGAAATAATTGCGGTGAATAGGCCTCTCTAATCGGCCGTCCTCCCCACTTGCAATATTCTACAGATATGGCAACCTTTAGCTTATCCAGATATTCAAGAAACATGAAACACTCAAAACTTACAATCACGCTCACGTTGTTTGCCAGCTTCGCCGCCACCTGTTTTCTCAGTAGCTGCGGCAATACTTTCTACGGCATGGGGCTCGATATGGAACGCGCGGGCCGCCGGCTTCAAACTAATCACGATCCTTACGCCGGTTCCCCACAACAGCCGGGCTACAATTACAACTACCCGCAACAAGGCTACAATCAGGCCCAACCGACACCTTATCGTTAGGTTAGGAGATTTTCAGTGTCATGGATCGCAGAGCGGTTCACGACACTTCCAAGATACTGCGGCTGGAAGCCGCAGCTACGTGGAGGCGGCATCTTTGCCGCCTTTCGTATTTCCAGAAATCGGACGCTTAACTCAACCAAGAACGAACTTGGCCAGAGCGAAATAGATAATGAGGCCCGTCACATCCACAATGGTGGTAATGGCCGGCGATGCGACCACTGCCGGGTCTTGCTTGAATGTCTTAGCTAAGATAGGAAGCGCCGCTCCAAGAAAGGTGGACGTGGTTACTTGAACAGTCAGCGCGCCGGCCACAATGAGTGCTAGTTTGTTGATGTCCATGTTCAAATCCGCGGCGGGAAAACCCATGCGTAGGAGATGAACCACGGCCGGCGTGAGCACCGCGACGCACAATCCAAGGAAAAGTCCGATACACAGACCGATACGCAGTTCTTTCCAAACAGCCGGCAAGAACTCGCGAGGCTCGAATTCGCCTAAAGACATCGCGCGAATCACGGTGGTCGCAGCTTGAGCACCGGTGTTTCCCCCAGCCGCCACCACCATAGGCATGTAGAGCACTAACAAAAACCATTTTTCAATCACCGATTCAAACGAATGGATCACGACCCCTGACAAAATCGCCAAAAGCGCCAATCCGAGCACCCAGACAAATCGGCGGCGAAGATGGGAGAAAACCGGTGTTTCCAAATAATCCATTTCTTCCTGAGGACCGGCAATACCCGATTGTTTCTCCAAGTCTTCCGTCGATTCCTCCTGCAAGATCTCCATGGCATCATCGTGAGTGATGACACCGACTAACTTGTACTCGCCATCCACTACCGGCAGCGTCACCAGATCGTATTTGAGCATCAGGTTAGCCGCCTCTTCTTGATCAGCCTGCGCATCAATAGCCACCAATTCCGGCAGCATCACGTCGTGGATGCTCAAAGTGTGAGGATTAAACGTCAGATCCCGCAGACGCACTTTGCCCACAATCCGTTGATGATCATCCACCACGTAGATTCTGGCAAGGATCTCGGTTTCCTCTCTTTGTTCGGATAGCGATGCGATCGCTTCTTCGATTGTTAAATCTTCCCGAACCGTCGCAAAGGCCGTCGTCATGCGGCCCCCCGCGGTCGATTCAGGATACTTGAGAAGCTCCTCCGCAGTCTCCTTGGTATCCGCATCTAGCAGATCAATATAGCGGTCGCGATTCTCCTCTGGGACGTCCTGCAAGAAATCCGTCAACTCGTCATCCCACATTTCCTCCAAAGCCTCACGCTGTTGAGGCCCGGGAAATTGTTGCAGAATCAGATCCGCCACCGGTGCCGGCAGGTGGGGCAGCATGTCTTCGAAGTCGTCCGCCTCCAGGCGCTTGAGCAACACGCGTTGATCAGCCTCATCTAGCTCCTCAAAGGCCTCTGCAGCATCCTGCTCCGGCAACTTTGCCAGGAGTTCCCGCAACGAAACCACGTCGCCATTAGGCGCAATGCTAGAAAAACGCTCTCGAAGATCTTCGGCAACTTCTTTCATAGGTGATGGGAACCAAACTCGGTAGCGGTCACCCTATGCAGAGGTCGCGTTTGTAAATGTGAAAAACGAAGGAATCCTTCACACGATGGATCGCCACGCGCTCTCCCGCAGGCTAATGCCTGCATTCCAACCTAAAGCGAAAAGGTGATTCTGTTGGCGTGCAGGCTTAGCCTGCTTCCCGCTTTGCTGCGTCACATGGAGCCTTGCCCTCAAACACCCAGCCTGATCCGCTGGCTCTGCCTCCGAGCAGTAAACCGAAGCGACTTGCGTTTCTTGCCGTTCTTGAAATTGACGAAATTAATCTGGTTCTCGAAATCTTTTACAAACAAGGTGTTCGTTAATTTGCACTTAGAGGGATTCACCTCGCCAAAAGGAAGTTCTACATAAATCCAGGCATCGGCGCCCTCGATCTCGTGGCCGATCCACTTGGTATCGATTCGTTTATCCTTACCATGAGTGACAAAGAAATGCGCGGCGACATAGGATTGAATGCGTTTCGTCGTGGCTTTGCTCGGGTCATCTACACGGAACTTTGGTTGGTCCCGACAGAGGATCTCTTCCAGATCTTCTGCCGAGAGCTTGAGAGCGACTTCGAAAGAGCGCGTCTCGCCAATCCATTCTGCCGTGGCTAGCGAGACATTATGAGGATGTGCGGACGCTCCCATTGCAAGCGTCCATCCGATCAAAATCGCAATGAGGGTCGCCCTCAATTCTCCGCACCCTCCTCAACTTCCTTTTCTTCATTTCCTTCCTTCTCAGCTGCCTCACGCGCTTCACGCATATCGTTTTGAATCTTTTCTTTAAAGAGTCGAAAGCGCGATTTCTCCGGCCGTGAAGGCCA
Source organism: Verrucomicrobiales bacterium (assembly GCA_965224685.1). Lineage (GTDB taxonomy): Bacteria > Verrucomicrobiota > Verrucomicrobiia > Verrucomicrobiales > DEV007 > CBDDAB01. The sequence continues at coordinate 746,640 of CBDDAB010000017.1, forward strand.
ATAATTGTTTTCGGTATCGGAATCAGCCGTTTCCCATTGCGGATCGACAATCAAGCGTTCGATGCGATCTTTCGTGGGGAGAAATTTGGTGATCTTGCGAGAATTAGACCGCCAAACTTCGGCAGGTAACCGAAGCATTTCTTCGTTTCCATTTTCATACTGCACCTTCAATAGAATAGGCATCACGACGCCGCCCTGATTGCTAAAATCGATCGCGTAAAAGTAACGCTGCGTTTTGAGAAGCGCCTTCTCATCTTCCTTCAAATCAGCCAATAGATTCTCCGCCTTATCACGATCTTGAGGGGTGACATCCAGGGGATCGAAGTCATTATAAAAATCCGCCAGTTCCGGATAGCGTTCTGTGCGTTTTTTCACATCGGCATTGCGCGATTCCGTGAGATCTTCAGGCTCCGCGTCACGTTCGGCTTTGCGTTCGGCTTTCTCCACATCGGGATCGAGGGTATCGAGATCAAACAAACGAACGCGATCGATGGCAATATCCACATGATTCGTCGTATAAAACCAACCACGCCAGAACCAATCGAGATCAATGCTGGAAGCATCCTCCATCGAGCGGAAGAAATCCGCCGGCATGGGCCGCTTGAACATCCATCGTTGGGAAAACTCTTTGAACGCGTAATCAAAGAGCTCGCGTCCCATGATTGTTTCGCGAAGGATATTCAAGGCTGTAGCGGGCTTGCCATAGGCGTTGTGACCAAACTGCAAGATCGATTCCGAATTGGTCATGATCGGCACCTGTTCAGCGCTCGTCATGTATTCCACCATATTCTTTGGCGGCCCGCGGCGTGATGGGTAATCCGGTTCCCATTCTTTCTCGGCGAGAAACTGTAAGAAGGAATTGATGCCTTCATCAATCCACGTCCACTGACGCTCATCGGAATTCACAATCATGGGGAAGTAATTGTGTCCTACTTCATGAATGATAACGGAGATAAGGCCGTATTTAATCCGTTTGGAATAAGTCCCATCTTCATCCGGTCGCGGACCATTGAAACAGATCATAGGATACTCCATGCCTCCCACCGGGCCATTGACCGAAATGGCGACGGGATAGGGATATGGAAAGGTATAACGGGAATAAACATCCAAGGTATGCATGATGGCATGTGTGGAGTACTTGCTCCACAGAGGCTCGCCTTCATTGGGATAATAAGACATCGCCCAGATATCTTTTCCGTGACTATGATGCAGCACAGCATCCCAAATGAACTTCCGTGAAGAAGCCCAGGCAAAGTCCCGCACATTCTCTGCTTCAAACACCCACGTCTTAGTTTCCGCAGATTTCTCTCCCTCATTCTCTTTCGCTTCCTCGGGAGTGACAATAAAAACGGGAAGCTCCGCGCGAGATGCCTCTTCCAAACGTTGCTTCTGAGTCGATGTGAGGACCTCATCAGGGTTCTGCAATTCTCCAGTCGACGCCACAATATGATCGGCCGGCGCGGTAATAGCCACACGATAATCCCCAAATTCGAGGGTGAATTCGCCGCGACGAATAAACTGTTTGTTCTGCCAGCCATTCACGTCCGTGTAGGCACAAAGGCGGGGAAACCACTGGGCCACTTCATAAATCGCGTTTTGATCTTTCTCAAAAAACTCGTAGCCCCCTCGTGTCCGCACATACTTCGCATTGACTAACCGATAGGTCCAACCGACTTGAAACGAGCGTTCGGTACCGGGTTCAATCGGCAGAGGGAAGTCGATTCGGAGCATGGTGCCCACAATCTGATGATCCAATGGAGTGGTCCCGTCGGGTTCCGTCACTTTGGTGATCTCATGCCCGCCTTGAAAATCCTCACGAATGATCCATTCGGAAAACGTCTTATAATAAAACTTATCGAAGTCCGGCACCATCTTGGTCAAGCGATCCGTAGAATCCGGTTTGAAACGATTCTGATCCAACTGCAGCCACACATAATCCAAGGGCATGGACGAGTTGTTGTGATAGGTGATGGTCTCTTCCCCGACCAGCCGGTGCCCGTCCTCTACCAATGTGATGTTGATATCATAATCGACTTTCTGCTGCCAATAACGATGGCCGGGCGCACCGGACGCCGCACGATAATCGGTGGGCGTGGGCAGGAGTTCCTCCAATTGTCGAAATGGATCGTCTTTGTAAGATGGCGGAATCTCTTGAGCCGGGAGAGGGAGCGCGAAGAGGATGCAGACAAGTGAGGAGGAAACAACAGAGCGTGACATGACTTTACGACTTCTGAAAAGGCTACGGGCTAGCGGCGTCCTGTCAATGCGTGGGACGATCAAGCGATAACAGTCAATCAAGGAGCCGCGGCGTCTCGCCGCGAGTCAAGCTTCTCCCGGCGGGACGCCGCGGCTCCTTGAATCGTCACCACGTCAAACGATCATCCTAGCCCCACCTCACTGCAACGCCACTCAGGCTAAACCCTGCACTCAAACAGAATCATCAATCGCACTATTGTTGGAATCCGGTCTTTAGGCTGTTGATTGGGCGCTTCGCGAATCAGAGGACCCATAAATCTGTATTCCAACAGATTCACTCATCGCTAGTCACCCCCAGGTGAAAGCGCGCCTCTTGGTAAGGAAAGTAATATGGTTAGGAAGTCCACTCAGCGGGACGTTTGAGGACAAACACTCCGGTAGCGGAACTCGTGAGAGTTCCGGGCGTGGCACTCCGGTAGCGGAACTCGTGAGAGTTCCGGGCGTGGCACTCCGGTAGCGGAACTCGTGAGAGTTCCGGGCGTGGCACTCCGGTAGCGGAACTCGTGAGAGTTCCGGGCGTGGCACTCCGCTGCCGCGAAGGAACTGTCACCAGTTCCTCTACCTTCATTTGACCACCACTTTTCGTTAGTCTCGGAACTTGCCCAATTCGCGTTCGCCCTCGTACTCGATGCGATCCTCGTAGTTTCGATGCACGCGACTACGTTCGCGTTTCGTTTTTCGGGCCAAACGCATCTCACGTTTTTGTTGGCGCTTCTGTAACAGCGCGATCTCGTCTTCAAGGTTGAGATAACTTTCGAAACGCTCGGTTGAAAGTTCACCGAGATCCATGGCTTGGCGAACGTGACAGCCGGCATCGCCCTGATGTTTGCAATCGTGAAACCGGCATTGCGCAGCCAACTGTTCCACGTCTCGGAAACTCTCACGCAAGCTTTGTTCATCCGTCCACATTTGCAGTTCGCGCATCCCGGGATTATCGATGATGGACCCGCCTTCTTTGAGAAAAACGACTGTTCGCCAAGTGGTTGTATGCCGCCCCTTGCCCGTTGTAGTATTGATATCGCCCGTCCATTCCTCAAGATCCGTTAGGGCGTTGATGAGCGTCGATTTCCCAACTCCTGACGAACCCACCAAGGCCACGGATTGACCAGGGCCAAAGTAATTCCTCAATTCATCCAAACCATTGCCTTCAAGCGCACTCACGAAGCGAATCTCCGCTTCGCGTTCCGTCACGTTATTCAAGCTCTCGACAAGAGTGGCTTGCTCTTCCGGTGACAAGGTTTCCGATTTGTTCACCACGATCACGGGCTTGGCACCGCTTCGCCTAACCAAAGTGAGATAACGCTCCATGCGTCTCACATTGAAGTCGACTTTAGGCTCGGTGACGAGCATCACCGTCTTCACATTGGCACCGATCACTTGTTGTTCCGTGCCCTTTCCGGGGACCTTTCGAGAAAAACACGTCCGGCGTTCGAGCCGCACCCGAATGACCGCCTCGTCTTGACTCTCCTGAACTTCGACACCTACCCAATCTCCCACCGCCGGAAGATCCGCATTGGTAGCCGCCTCATGCCACACTTTTCCGGAGAGTATGGCATCTTGATGGCCGCCTTCCTCCGTGTAAATCACATAGCTAATCTTATTATCCTGAACGACTAGCCCTGGCACATACCCTTTCTTGGCATAGGGGCGAAATTGCCTAGCAAAGTAATCGTCCCAACCAAGATCAGATAGCGTGTGCTTCATGCGCGATTGGGTTCGTTAGGGAAAACCAATCTCCGCAACCACCGGATAGTGATCTGAGGGATACCGGCCATCTTTGTTCCGCCGGTCGATGGCATGACTCTTGACTTCATGCCCTTTGGCATTCACCAGAATAAAATCAATCTGCCGGCCCTGCGTACGCCCTTTCCAACCATTGAAGGTGCTAGAAGTATCAGCGATTTCAGGCGGCGTCGTCAGGGTAAATGTCAGGGGAGATTTCTGGACTTCGCCTTGCAAAGTGGCCTCGCCTTCCAAGAAATAGGCCATCTGCGGGGAAGTTCGGCTCGAATTGAAGTCGCCCATTAATACAATTGGCATGTTAGTGTTTCGTCTCTTTTCAATCTCTTTCACAATCACTACCGAACTGTTCTCCTTCGCTCGGAGCGATTTGTGATCATAGTGAGCATTGTAAACAGCAAGCGTCCGGCCTGACCTTTTCTCTTTAAGTTCGATCCACGTACAAACGCGATTGCATGCCGCTTCCCACGTATTTGAGGCCACAACGTCCGGCGTATCCGATAGCCAGAACGTTCCTGAGGCCGTTTCTTCGAATCTTTCCGTGTTGTAAAAGACGGCTGCGTGTTCACCGGCTTCCTTCCCGTCATCACGCCCCACGCCAACGTGCCGGTAGGCAGGCAATCCGTCCCGCAATTCTTTCACCTGCGAGGCATAAGCTTCCTGCACACCCATGACGTCGGGCGCAAGATCGCGGATCGTTTCCAGGACCAAATCCTTCCTAAACTTCCATTGATTCGGGCCGTCATTTTCTGACGGCATCCGAATATTGAAGGTGACGAACTTCGCGGTGAACGCCTGTTCTTCAGCTAAGACTGGGGTCATGGACAACGCCATCGCCATCACCACATGGCGAGTTGAAGCTTTACGGAAACTCTTCATCAGGCCATTACAACACCACTCACAGGTTCAAACAAGCGAATGTGGAAGAATGCGCTCATCATCATCTTAATCGGAATCGTGGTCTGGTTAGGATGGGAACGTCGCATAAATGAAGAACCCATTTCGCAGGAAACAGGAACCGAAACAGCCCGCACCGGACTCGCCAAGGTCCTGCAAGCCATGCAAGAAGCGGAAGGTTTTCAAGCCGCCAGTATCGGCGCCTGCGTGCTCGATGACTCATTGGCGCCCATCTTTGCCTATCGCGCAAACGAGGCCATGACGCCGGCATCGACACTCAAAGCGGTCACGTCCGCAACAGCGCTGGAAATGTTAGGTCCGGCATTCCGCTTCGAAACAAAGTTAGTATGCACAACACCATTTGAACTCGATGAATCCGGCGTTCTTGAGGGCGATTTGATTCTTCTAGGCGGTGGCGATCCCGTCCTCACCAGCGAAACGTTGGATCGCTGGGCCACAGACTTAAATGAACGCGGATTGAAACAAGTGAACGGGGGTGTCGTCGCTGATGCCCGTTGTTATCCCGAAGCCATGATCCCAAACGCCTGGGATTGGGGCGATGTGAGCAACTATTACGGCGCGGGACCCTGCGGCCTCAATTTGAATTTCAATCGTTTTGAAGCCGTGTTAGTACCTGGGAACACCTTAAATAAACCAGCGGAAATTGTCTCGCTCGAGCCATCACTCGACTGGATCAAACGTGAAAACTGGACCATCACCGGCAAGCCTGACGACGTTTCCTGGACATCCATCTATGGCGGGCCCTACACAAACACCTTGGTCTTTCGTGGCGTGATTCCTCAAGGGCAATCAGCCGAAACTTGTCACGGCGCCATTCCTGATCCCGCCCACTACGCGGCAATCGTTTTTAAGACTCTGCTAGAAAAACATGGCATTCACACCAGGGAGGATCCCACCACTGTGCGACGACTCATCAATCAGGGTCAATCGCCTCCCCAAGCCACCACGGATCTTGATAGTCATCAATCGATACCTTTAATCGACATCGTCCGCTACCTGCATCGCACAAGTGATAACATGGTCACCGAATGCCTTCTTCAGAAACTTATCGAACGCGACAACGAAAAGCGTGGCGGCTTCGCCATTGTGAAAGACCATTGGCAGGACCGTGGATTGGACTTGGAAGGGCTGCGTATGGAAGACGGCAGCGGCTTGGCACGCGCGGATTATATCCGCCCACTTGATCTGACACGTGTGTTATGGCTAACCAGGCGAGGCGGCGTTGGTGAGGCCTATTATCAATCGCTCAACGAATACTTCGAAGGACGGGTACGCTGGAAAGGGGGCGCCATGTCACGCGTGCGCGCCTACACGGGATTCATCACCGCCGAAAGCGGGAAGGAATTCACTTTCTCTCTGATGATCAACAATTACCACGCAGACGCCGACGCAATCGCTTCATGGCGGACGAAGTTTGTGCAGACGATCATGAGGTCAAATCTCTAGCCTCGTCATTTGACGCCAACACGATTTCTTCCTATGCATGGCGCCATGTCATTACCGTTCACCAAGTGTCTGGGTGCCCTCGCAGCGGTGCCTCTCGTGACGATGCCGTCTCTCTATGGAGATGCCAAACTCGCTCAACCAATCGCCGGCGACGATCTCGTCTTCGCAGAGAAGGATGGAATCCTCGTGTTCGAAGCGGAGCATTTCTACAAACAAACGCTAACAGATAAGCGAACCTGGTATCGCACGACGAAAGAGCACACACCCAAGATCGAGCCTGACGGAGATCCCTCCCATATCGGCGGGGCCAGTGGAGGCGCTTATTTGGAGATTCTGCCAGACACGCGCCGGAGTCATGGTGACAAACTCATCAAAGGCGAGAACTTTATCAATGAGCCCGGCAAGATGGGCATTCTCAGCTACAAAGTGCACATCACCAATCCGGGCCGCTATCGCATCTGGGGCCGCGCCTATTCCACCAATACGGAGGACAATGGCTTCCATGTGGGGCTCGATGGCGCCTGGCCGGCCTCAGGTCAGCGATGGCAGACAGTGGTCAAGCGGCGTTGGCATTGGGAGAGCAAACAACGGACCAAGGAAGTTCATGTAGGGGTGCCGGGCAAACTTTGGTTAGACATTGAAAAGCCGGGATCACACACCATTGAAATTTCCATGCGCGAAGATGGGATTGAATTGGATAAATTTCTCTTCGCCAAAGATTTCGATTATAAGCCTGAAGGGCATGGTCCCACACCACAAGTCCGCGCCGGCACCTTGCCTAACGCCTTCCCCGTGGTGACCGAGCCCAAGCAGGCAACTAACGAACCAGCTAAACCACGGTTCCCCGCCCACTGGGGAAAACCGCCCCAGATCCAGACGCGGGATTTCGTCCGTCTGCCAGGAAATTACGGACGCGGGAGTTCCACCTTGAAACATTGGATTCAGGAAAATTTGGATCGCGATGCGGCTCAAAAACATCTCGTGCTGATGGCGGCATCGTCGTTCCCCACCGAATCGAAAGGTGCCTACCTAGACAATGGCCGCTTCGCCGCCATCGATCCCTCAGAAGGTGAAAAGGCCAAGACAACGGCGGCATTCCCCTTCCCCAGCGGACGCTATGACGTGACCCTGCGCGCGGCCGGCGAGAACGACGGGCAGTCCACCTATGCTGTTTCTATCAATGATGCCGAATTGGGCCAATTCAAAACGCCGGTCGCCGAGGATATCTACGAGGAAGGCGCCAAGTATGAGAAGACGTGGAAGAATATTGAAGTCAATCAAGGTGATGTCATCACCGTCGCGTCAGAGATCGGCTCAAGCGATGGCAGTGAGTTCACGCGCGCCCGCTGGTCCGGCATCGCTTTCATGCCGGCGAATGAGGCAACGAGGGCTCTTGTGGCGAAATTGAGCGACCAAGAACGCGGAGCCGCCGGAGCTTCAGCCAGATCGAACCAACCGGCCGTTCGTGTGCGCGAACCCGGACTCGCTTCTGGCGAGCGTGGCAAGGATGGCGATGGCTCTGTGAGCATCAGCGGTGAGCTGAAACCTTGGCACAAAGTGACCCTCACGCTCAACGGCCCCTTTGCCCATGAAAATGATAGACAGCCCAACCCATTCACCGACTATGCACTATCGGTAGAGTTCACACACGAATCAGGCGCCCCCTCTTACACGGTTCCTGGCTATTTCGCGGCAGATGGCAATGCCGCCCAGTCTTCGGCGTCCTCAGGCAATCACTGGCGTGCGCATCTGAGCCCCGATAAATCTGGCAAATGGATTTACAAAACCACCTTCAAGAAAGGCATTGATGTCGCCATTGGCGGCTCGGAAAGTGAGAAGCTGGCAAACTACTCCGGCAAGACCGGCACCTTCACTATCGGCGCTAATGACAAAGGTGGACGCGATTTCCGAGCACACGGTCGGTTACAATATGTGGGCAAGTCGCACCTGCGCTTTGCGGAAAGCGGTCGGTATTTTTTGAAGGCCGGAGCCGACGCGCCGGAAACGTTCCTGGCCTATGCCGACTTTGATGCCACCGAGGCGCGGAACGCGAAGAAATGCCCGCTCAAAACATGGGAACCTCATGTGAAGGATTGGAACGAAGGCGATCCCACTTGGAAGAATGGCAAAGGCAAAGGCATGATCGGCGCCTTGAACTATCTGTCAGGAAAAGGCTGCAACGTCTTCTCCTTCCTCCCGTACAATGCAGGAGGCGATGGTGACAATGTGTGGCCTTTCAATGCCTATGGCGAGAAATTCCACTATGATTGTAGTAAGCTCGATCAATGGGGCATCGTCTTCGATCACGCCACCACCAAAGGACTCTATCTGCACTTCAAGCTCCAGGAGACCGAAAACGACGACAACAATCGCGGACACAACAAAGCCAATCACGGTCATGTTCCCGCTGCGCTTGATGGTGGCGATCTTGGGGCCGAGCGGAAACTCTATCTCAGAGAGATCATCGCCCGATTTGGACATTTGTTAGCGTTGAACTGGAATCTCGGGGAAGAGAACACGCAATCAACGGCACAGCAACAAGACATGATCAACTACATTGCGGAAGTCGATGCCTATGATCACAACATCGTCCTTCACACTTTCCCCAATCAGCAAGACCAGGTCTACAAGCCTTTGTTAGGCAATGCTTCCAAGCTCACCGGTTTATCCATACAGAATAGCAATGTGCGTGATTGTCACTGGCAGGTGGTGAAATGGGCCAAGGCTTCAAGCGAAGCGGGCAAACCTTGGATCGTCGCCTTCGACGAACCCGGTAACGCACAGTTCGGCATGCCGCCGGATCCTGATTATCCCGGAACCCCGCCTAACTTTGACAATCCATCCATTCATCACACCCGCAAGTATGCGCTTTGGGGGACCATCATGGGTGGTGGCGCCGGCGTGGAATATTACTTTGGCTACAAACTCCCGCAGAATGATCTCGTCTGTGAAGATTGGCGCAGCCGCGACTTGTCCTGGGATTATTGCCGACACGCTCTCACCTTTTTTCAGGAGAACAACATTCCGTTTCAAGACATGGTCAATGCCAACGAACTCATCGGCGTCGATCCCAAGAAGAACTCGGGCTACTGCCTAGCAAAGCCCGGTGAAATCTACCTTGTCTATCTTCCTAACGGTGGCACGACAGAAATAGATCTTACCAATGCTCATCGCGGGTTTAACGTTCATTGGTTCAACCCACGCACGGGCGGAGATTTGGCCAACGGTTCGGTAACCTCCGTGACTGGCGGCGGGAAAGCAGGGCTCGGCAATCCACCGGCTGATCCCCAGGAGGATTGGTTAGTGATGTTGCGGTGAAGCCGCCCGTTTCAGCGTACAGCTTGAGGCAATTGGGATGATCCTCCATGTGAGGAATAGGCCTCGTTGCGTCATGGACCTAGTCCCGATGCCACCTTTATGAGACAGATCTTCTTGTAGGGCCTCACCGGAGTCGCCGTATCGACCAATTCTCTAGGCATCCGGTCTTCGATCTGGCACGTTATCAAGACTATGTGCCCCTCGAAGAACCCTTGTGTGCTAGGTGTCCTGATTGCGTTGGGACTAACAGAAAGCGTACTCTCGGAACTGCAAATGGGCCTTGCCGCTTACTGGTCCTTTGATAATCACCTTGCCGACCCGGTTGGCGAATGGCATGCCCGGCCGGAATTTGACCCAGCCGAGTTTGCCGACGGAAAGCACGGACAAAGTTTGGTCATAGGAGCTGATCAACCTCTTGTTAGGGTTATCGACACGACTGCGGCGGGATTGGATGTGGGGGATGACGAAGATCTTACGATTTCCGCTTGGGTACGCCCCAGGCAGTTAGGCCAAGGCAGCTTCATTTCCACCGGCGGCAAACAGGGATGGAGCGTGTCCTACCCGGGCTTCCTTGATGATCAAGGCATCTTGATTGCCCAGCCGTATGCCCATGCCTCCAAGCACGTGGCCATCCATGCAGGAGAACCGATGATGGAAGAGACTTTCTTGAGTTGGCATCACCTCGTGGTCATCCAAGACGGAACGGAGGATGTCATGAGCATGTACGTCGATGGCTTGCGAACCAATCTGACCGATTCGACCGACGCGCATCTCCGATTGGGATGGCCGGGAGACCGGCGCCTAACCTTCGGAAGCACCGCCGGGGAAGGTTTCATCGTCACACGACAACCATTCCAATGGGAAGGTCAGATCGATGAAGTGGCCGTGTGGAAACGAATGCTAACAGAATCCGAAATCGACGAACTCTACCAAGGTGGCGAAGGTTTGCCGCTAAGCGCCGCTCTCCCAGACGCGGATGCCGATGGACTACCGACCATTTGGGAGGAACGTTATCAACTCGATGCCAACACTCCGAATGCCCAGGTCGATACCGACGGCGATGGCCTTTCCAACGAAGAGGAGATTCGGTTAGGAACCAACCCGACCGCCGTCGACACCGATGTGGATGGATTGCCGGATGGAGAAGAACTCCCTCTGGACGCTCATCCGTTGGTCGCCGATACCGACAGGGACGGCTTGAATGACGGTCGTGAACGCAGCGTAGGAACCAACCCGAAAATTGCAGACACCGACCGCGATGGATTCGTTGACGGAGATGAAGTTGCATTTCGAATGGATCCGTTGGTACCCGAGCCGGCCCCTTTCCAAACGGGGACACTTCCAAGTCTAGCTTACGGATTGGTGGCCCATTGGGAGTTCAATGGTGATCTGTCAGACCGTCTTGGAAATTTTAACGGCATGGCGAAGGGCGATGTCTCGTTTGTTTCGGCTAAGCATAGTCAAGGCGTCCTGCTTTCGAAACCGCGGGAGAGTTCCGTGGAGATATTGAGCGAAAGCAACGAGGCCTTTGAGTTTACTGAAAACAGTTTCTCCATCTCTGCATGGATCGATGCTAGAGGGAGTGCAGAAGGAAGAGGCAACTTGGCACAAGTGGTCGAGTACGGAGGCAGCCAGTCGTGGTACGCGCTATTGCAACACTGGAACTTCGATGACGAAGAGAACGGGTTCGTTTCCGATGACTACTCTATTCTTCTTGAAACCGGTATTTGGCCGCTACCAGGCAGCCACGTGAGTGATCAAAGCGCAGCGTTTCCTGAGATCGAGTTCGCACCCAGCATTCATGTTCCCGGCGGATCACGTCATCGGTTCGCACACACCTCCCTGACTCATGTCGTGGTTGTCTATGACGCCATATCAAAGAGCACGCTGAATTATGTGAATGGCAGGATCCGCGCATCAGCACCCGCCACCCAAGCGATTCGCTCGGCAGTCGCCCCCGGGCTTCGAATCCAGGCCGGACCGTTGTTAGATTTTCAGCTAGATGACTTAGCGGTTTGGAATCGCGCACTGACTAGCAAAGAAATCTTGAAGCTCTTCCAAAGCGACCAAAGTGTGCGTGCCCTGACCGACCCCGTGGATACCGATAACGATGGCATGGAAGATTCCTGGGAAGAACGCTTCGGGCTGGTGGTCGGCATCGATGATGGCGGACTTGATTCCGACCTCGACGGCCTCACTAACAAATTGGAATTTGCGCGAAGCCTAAATCCTAACAGTTCGGACACAGATGATGATACGTTGGTCGATATCGAGGAACCCGGTAGTGGTATCTGGCAAAGCGAGAAAGACCGTGGCACCTCAGGCAGAAACGCAGATAGTGATGGCGATGGCCTCCCGGATCGCGTCGAGAATCCGGCCCTCCCCTACTCTGGAGACAATCAATCAGGGACGGACCCTAACATAGCCGACACGGATGGCGACGGCGCGGGTGATCTCACTGAAGTCATGGCGGCGAGTGATCCTGCGGATCCCGAGTCCTTGCCTGTCGCGCGTTGGAACGTTCGCGTGGTCGGCCGCAGTGAACGTTTCGTCCGCCCTAACGAAAACATACAAGACTTCGGTGAGGAAGACGCGTTCGCTTTGTTAGAAGGCGAGGAGGAGGCGTCGGTGGAATCAACTTGGGAGGAACCCGTCTTGAATTGGTCGACCCGGTCCGATTTGGGCGGCTCGATTCAGACGGTCGAGCCATTCCCACATCAACCGTTTATGTCGACCCGGGTCCCCTTCGCAGTAGAGGCAATAGGCTCCCTTTACGTGGGAGATCCCGAAGTTCGTACCATGGCGGTGTGGGTGAGAAGCGGTGTTCTCTCCATTGACGGAAAGGTCGTTCGGCGTTTCGCGAACGACTTCTCAGGTCAGTTGGAGCCCCGTCTCATATCGCTGCAGTTGGAGCCCGGCTTTCATGACGTACGCCTGGTCACCTGGACGACCAATCTCGCCGCGGTGCTAAGCGTGGGCATATCTGGCCCAATTGGAGAGATCGACGAAATGGATGACGGCCACTTCATTCTCATGCCGTCTGCGAATCCCCAATCTGAGCTTCTCGATCGCGACCAGGATGGTCTGTTTGACGCTCAAGAAGTGGCCTTCTTTCCTGGAGACCTAACTCAGTTTTCAAGCAACCGCGATTGGGACATCGACGGAATCCCGGATGGCGCGGAGTTCCGTGACGGATCCAATCCCGTCTCACCTGTCAATTCTCTGGTAGCGCTCTTCACCTTTGATCAGACTAATTCGGCCGGTGCGAACAGCGCTTACCGCGGTTCGGATGCGGTCTCTGGCACAGCCATCGACGGCCAACTCACATCGGGAGCGGAATCAATCGTGGGCGGAGGGGCGCTTGCGCTCTCGTCGGAGCCTGGGCAATCGGCTTGGTTGGAGGGCGCTCTTCCTACGCAGTCGAGTTTCACGCTCAGCCTCTGGATCAATCCCACTTCGCCCGATGGCTCAGCGCAGATCTTAGTCTCCAGGGGAAGTTCGCCAAACGAAGCCCCGTTTGCGCTCTTCCTCCTTGAGGGAAACGTGTTCTGGCTCGCGACTGACACGTCTGGATCCATGCGATTGTTATCAAGTCCGGAAACCTTGGAATCGGGAAAGGACTATCACCTAACAATCGTCCATCAAGCATCGCCCATGAGCACGATTCTCTACCTCGACGGCCAGGAATCGGTTCGTTCCGATTGGCCGGAGGATAGGATTTGGTTAGACCGCGATGAGCCTCTGTTCATCGGCGGCGTCCCTTCAAACAATGGGTTTAATGGTAGACTCGATCAGCTCTCCCTTTACAACCGGGCGCTTACTCCCAATGAAGTGCATCAACTCTTCTCCCGGCCAACCGATTTGATAGCGGACGGACGTGCGAATCCCACGACGCCGTTGAAGACCTTTTCGATTGATATTCGTGCCGGTCTGCCAGAGTTAAATTGGGCCTCCCAACCTGCCAGCCACTACGAAATTGAGTATTCTGAAAATTTGCGGCGCAACACGTTCCAGCCAATCGCGGAGATCGAGGCGCAAGGCATCACCACCACCTATTTAGATAATGACCCGGAGCGCTTGAAAGCGAAAGGCTTCTATCGCATTCGATTGAAAAACTAGGGAAAGGTTTTGGGAGGAAGGTTAGGGACAATGTGACAGCGAGCCTACCCACCCAAATAATATGCAACTAAATGGTTGCATATTTCGAGATACCGCGTAATGCAATAGGCAACCAATCAGTTGCTTATGGAAGACAGCATTGAAAACACCCTTGAATTAAAAGCATCCGTGGCGCGGGTTTGGCGCGCTCTAACCGATCATCAAGAATTCGGGCAATGGTTTCGCGTTCAAATTGACCAGCCTTTCGAGGTGGGCACGCTTTCGACCGGCCGGATCACCCATCCAGGGTGCGAACACATGATATGGAAAGTAATGATCAACGTCATGGAACACGAAAGGCTATTCTCCTACTCGTGGTGCCCGCTAGCAGAAGGCTCAGACTATGATTTTGAGACGGAACCGAAGACCTTGGTGGAGTTCAGATTGGAGCCCACCGCCGGCGGAACGCGGTTACACATTCGGGAATCAGGATTCAGCGCACTTCCCAAGGATCGGCCACGCCTCGACGCCTTGCGCCGAAACAATGAAGGATGGACGGCTCAGTGTGAAAACATCACTACCCATGTCCAAGGCTGACCAACACGCCGCTCCCCTCTTCGCAGCAATGGGCGATGCCACTCGGCTAACACTGGTGCGACGCATGAGCGACGGTGAGCCTCATTCCATCGCCGACCTATCCAATGGTCTGAAGCTCACCCGACAAGGAATCACCAAGCATCTTCACGTGCTCGAGCATGCCGGAGTTGTGCGATCCGAACGCGTCGGCCGGACCAATCAGTTCACCTACATACCGGATTCGGTCCAACCCATCCGCAGTTACCTTGAGTCCGTTTCAGCACAATGGGATGACGCGCTGGCAAGACTTCGAGCCCACGTCGAAGACTAACAGCCATCTGCCATCCCGAAATCGGATCCAATTCAATGACAAGAACCAGTCCTTTCAGCCTTGGTCTAAATCCTGACGCAGCTCCGTGGGCGTCTTTCCGGTAACGCGCTTAATGGCTTTCCGCAGTGCGGCTCCGTCAGTGTAGTTCAGTCGCCAGGCGATATCTGGAAGCGAAGCCGAGGTTTCACGCAAAAGCTTTTTCGCCATTTCGATTTTGACTTCGCTGTGAATCTCCCGAAACGAAACGCCCTCCCCTTGAAGACGCCGTTGCAGGGTCCGCGTGTTCATACGAAGAAGTTCTGCCACATCCATGATAGAATCGGCACCGCTACGGAGACATTGCTCGACTAACTGGCGTAATGGTCCGGCTACAGACGGCTCCGCCGTTCTCAGCTCTGCGGCGTAACTCAGCTGTTCGTAGAGGAGTTGGTCGTAGAGGGGTGAGGGAGCGGAGAGCTCTTCGTTCTTAAAGGCGATCTCGTTATCGCCCGTTCCGAAACGAGCTTGGCAATGAAGCACTCGATGATATTCGGTCGAGCCGCGGGGCTCGGACCTAGCCAGCTTGGCATAGATAGGTTTGCACACTCCACCACTGACCCCCGCCAGAGCGGCTGCCGTGCCAGAGAGGAGTCCATCAGCGATCTGTTCGCGCACCCGTTTGGGCCAAAGCGTCGCAACTTCAAAGCCGAATGCCGTCTCGTTCTCTCCAATCGAAACCGTGACCTCTAGCAGTTCATCTACATTGACGTTTCGGCCGAATACATGGAGCGCAAGCGTAGGGGTCGGCGCGTGAATGGCAGCAAATCCGCCTAACCCACCCAGACAAAAATGAAACCGTTCACCTGCGTGTAGAAGCAAATGAGAGTCCCCGGTCAACTTGAGAGCAGCACTGATGACTCGCGGAACAGCCGCAACAAAGTCCGCAAGCTCCATCGACTCTAGCCAGCCTTGGCTCAATCGAGCTGCTTTGTTGATCTCTGCAGCGCTCACCCCTAACGTTTCGACATGGTGAACCAAGAACATGAGGAGCGATCTTACCGAATCGATCTGTCGCGAATTAACTGTTTTCATGTCATGTCAGAACCTTTCGTTTTTGGCGCAAATTAACCTACCAACTGTCACCTTTGGAGCCCTTGATTTTAAAAGATCAATCGGGCAACATGGATCCATCGTGGCGCAAATATACCCCACTTCTTACGCACCCTGCAAGGGACGAAATCGCACGAAATGCATGGCGGCATCGGATGAGCCGCCCAAGCAAATCCTGCGAATCGTCTGGTGTGTCTTGGCAATTCTCGTGTGTTTTTCCGCGTCCTCGGGTGCTCATGAGACTAGGGACAACGCAAGGGCGACCAAACTAATCGGCAGACAGAACCAGGATCTGCACAAGTGGAAGTACGGTCATGATGGCGCACCTGTGAATCAACGGAAGTGCCACCGAGATTCCAATCTAACATCTCTAACCAACCCACACCAAAACTGAACCAATCAAGATCATGATCACCAACCGACTTAAGCTGTTCGCAGCCGCAGGGTCTATTTTGAGCTTCTCTGCTGCCGCAACTGCTGGCCATCACTTCGAGACGGCGCTCGCGCAGAAGCACCCCCAGTTTGACCTTCAAGATGTCTATGCCTTCATGGCTTCGGCACATGGCAAAACGGCCTTCGTGATGACCTTCAACCCGCAAGGGAAGGCAGGTTCGTCTGACACATTTGGAAAAAACGGGCTCTACCACTTCCACGTCGGCGAAGACACTACGATGACGAAGGGAAAGACGTTTACCTTCCAATTCATCAACGATCACGTTCACGGCTACCTCGCCGACTCCGCGAGCCCCAAGTTCGGAGTCAAAGGTAAGGAATTCGGTCAGGCTGATGTCGGTCGGACGGAAGCTTGCGGAAATGGCATCCGGTTCTGGACCGGCACGGTGGAGGATCCCTTCACGGGTAATGGTGCTGCATTGGGAGCCTTCAAGGAGGCTGTCAACAAGGGCAATTACGATGAAAACACGTTCTCCAAGAGCCCCGGCGACCTGTTTATTAACTCTATCTGTGGGGCTATCGTATTCGAAGTGCCCAATAGCATGCTGAGAAATGACCGGAAGTTGTGGATGAGAGCGGCTGCCGGAACACCAATCGAGTCCTGTGATTGGTTAGGCGGCGGCTCGCTGCTCAATACCGTCAACAAAGGTGATTCCTTGGACGACTTTGTCAAGCTGTCGATACCCGTTGAGTCGACGCCAGCCTTTCTCGGCCTCCAAGCCTAGCTTGTAGACCATTGATAGGGTGGCTTTCCTTGATCCACATCCTTTGGTCTGACGAGTTCGATGGCGCACGGTTGCAAACGTCGATTCTATTGGGTTGGTTGTGCGAATGTGCCGCCAGTGTTCGGCTGGAAAGTCGTAGAATGTTAGCAATGTATCTTTGTCTTTCTTCAAGCAGGCGCATGCTTTGGGATACTTGGCTTCGTAGAGCTTGAGGAATTCGTCATACGCTTCCAGCGCGGCTTTCTTTGTTTCTGCCATGTAGATTTCATGGATGCGTTCCTTGGCTAGCGGTTGCGCTTTCTTAGGCAGCTTATCGAGGATGTTGGCTGTCTTGTGCACCCAGCAGCGTTGTTGTTTACTCGTGGGATACTCCTCTTCGAGGGCGCTCCAGAATCCAAGCGCTCCATCGGCGATGCTCAGTTTTGGAGGGATCTTTAGTCCCCGTTTCTTGAGGTCACAGAGCAGGTTCTTCCAGGACAATTTGCTCTCTCTTTCTCCATCGTTGATGGCTACCAATTCCTTGGTTCCATCGGGCAACGAACCCACTATCACTAAAACACATGGTCGATCGTCGTTGAGCCTGACATTAAAGTAGATTCCATCGGCCCAGAGGTAGACGTATTCCTTGTCACTGAGATCCCGTTTGTTCCATTGTTCGCGCTCTTTCTCCCACTGTTCCTTGAGCCGAACGACGTTGGCTGGAGAGAGGCCTGCGGCGTTCTCGCCGAGGATCGGCTCTAACGCTGCACTCATCTCGGAGGTTGAGATTCCTCGCAGGTAGAGTGCTGGAATGAGATTGTCCAGTGAGGCTACTCGACGCAGGTATGGTGGGAGGATGGCACTGGTGAACCGCTGATCGGGTCGGCGATCGTCGATCCTGGGTTGCCGGATGGGTATGTTGCCGATTCCTGTCTGAAGGTTGCGTTCAGGAAGGTGGCCGTTGCGAACAACATTGCGGTGACCTTGGTCATCACAGAGGTGTTGATGCGCTTGGATGTAATCGGCAACTTCGTTCTCGATGGCGGCCTGTAAGAGCGTTTGGGCTCCTTGACGAAGGGCCCTTTCGAGAGCGCTTTGGCAGACCGGGCTTGCTCCTTGCTGATCATGGATCGATGCTGATTTGGTAGGGTGGTTGGTGGCTTTCATTGGAGTTCACTTGTTTGGTTTCAGGTGAACTCTTCATGATGCCCCGACCGCCCTCATCCACAACTTCCGGTCATTTCTCCGCAACGGATTGCCTAGTTCAGATCATGAATACCCCATCTTTTCCTACTGCCGACGACAAGTTGCTGACAAAGAAGCAGGCGGCGAAGCGTCTGGCGATCTCGATTCGCACCCTCGACCGGATGGTCGCTCAGCGGATTCTGACGAAAGTGTTCATCGGAAAATCACCGCGCTTTCGCAAAAGCGACATCGATGCAGTGGTGGCCAACGGAATCTAGCGAGAAAGCCGAAAATTCTCCTGCGGGTCAGTCAAAGAGGAATTCTTCGCTCATCTCCTCGTTAGGCTTGAGCGGGCCGTGAACTACGATCATTAAACCTTCGCGCGTTCGCTCAGCGTAGAGACGGTCGTAGAGTTCGTTCCCTGCTTCGCAAAGGTCGCTAGAGAGATAGAACTCGTGATTTCTGAGCCAGTTCAGCACCTTAACAGTGCGGTCGTTCTGAAAAGTTTCGCCCTGTAGTAGTGCGTTGACCTCTGCTGCAGCTTGCTCCAAATCCTGTCTTCGAATTCTTGGCATTAGGTTAGGAACCCATTCCACCATTCCATCCTCAGATACGATAAGGGCTAGAGTTCGCTCTTTGCCGCTAATGTAGCGGATCGCCGAGTTGTACCTCGCACCTCTCGAAGGGTCACCTCCTTTGGTTGCAAGTCCGTCGAGAATGGCACCAATCGCATGACAATCTCCATTCGGATTAAGGAGAATGGCTCCGTCGATTGCGCCAAGTCGAGTGACCTGGTTAGGAGTCAACTGGGTAGGCTCCAATCGCGTGCACTGACCGGCCAAGCGCTCGGCTTCTTCTGCGGCCGATTCCGAAACAATGACGAGTGTGCCATGGCTCTGTTTACAAGCAGCGAGCGCCAGTTCGATTAGCCGTGCACGGTCTTTCTCACCAGTTTCTGGGAATATCCTCTCCAAGTCGCTGGCGAGCTTGTCGGAATCTAGGGGATCGGGAGGGAGAGCGGGATTGTCGTAAGAAACTCGCATCAAGCGATGGTGCGCGTGTCGGAGTTCCCACGTGTAGTGAGAGACAAACTCGACCTCAAAGAGGTCTGCTTGAGCTTGGTCATAGTCGCCCTTGGGCACTCCAAACCCACTTACAGAGACGCCGTCACATAGAAGAAAGACTTCGTCACTGGCGATCTCAAGTAGCTTCCTGACTGCTCGAGGACGCGATAACCGAACTGGTTCGGCAAGCGATATCGTTCTCGCGATGTTAGGGTGATCGTCCCGCGCAATCATCACTTTTCCCGAGCCCTCATCGCCTTCGTATCTCAAGGAAGAAATAGCGTTGCACGCGTTGTAGAGCCCATACATCCCTTCCCAGCCGCCAGTAGCCCAAACTGGGCTTTCCATTAAGTGGGAGCCAGCAGCTCGGAAGAGTTCGGCGACAGGACGTTCCCGAATATCCGCCACTTCCTCGGGATCTCTAACATTGAGGGCACTCAGGCAATCTGAGAAAAACTCCCCGATGACCGCATCTGAGAGGGAACTGAACTGCCCATAGCGCTCCTCTGAGTGAACCTTCGGAAGTTTGTACGGCATGCCGCCTTCGCGACTGAGACGCAGGACTACTCCGACGTCGTAATGACCCACCGGGATAAATCCAGAGAAGTAGAACGCTGTACCTTCAGTTCTCCTTTGGTTGAGCACCGCCAACACAGAATCCCTTTCTGCCTTCCGTTGGACGCGATTTTGGTAGCTCTGGTGATGGCGTGGATCAGTGCACATCACCTGACTTTCTGGATCGACTGCTTTTCGGTGCGTTGCGTCTTCGCGAATTGACTCGAATTCCTCAGGCGAGAAGCCGCAGTCTTCGGGCTCAAGGCACACTGGGTAGTTTTCTTCTTCAGACGCTCCATCACGTAGAAGCCCGAGAAGGAAGGCGCTAGCCTCTATCGAGGCGTCTAGTTTTCCAAAGACTTCGCGAGCGTGGAACTCTACTGAGCCTTGGAAGTGGCCTTGAAAGCCCCACATGAAGAGACGTATGGAATAAGGCGCCATTTGGTGAAATCGTGGGACTAGCGGCGCCTGGAATTGATGCCCTTAATCCAGGCCTCCACCGCGTCTATGTCGGCCTTTAACTCATCGGGTTCGGGAAACGGTACGCCCTCTGCTGCAGCGAGGTCATGCCCGGGAAGCCATCGAGAGGTTTTGGTCATTCCGGCTTCGAACGTTTTCATGTCTTCGTCGGTGATGTCCGACAGCTTCTTGGCTTGTTGCGTCTGGATGCTTCCTCGATACCGCTCGACTACGCCTCCCAGAAGGACTTCCTCGAACGCCCGCTCCCAGGTTTCTCTCAGCCTTCCATAAATATGCTCTGCCTGTGCTCGGTAGGATTCTGGATCATCATTCCTGAAGAGTTTATCGGCCGCTACCCAGCGGTTTCGAAGATGCCCGATGCGTTCTTTTGCCCTTAAGGCAGGCCAAGGGAGGTCTGCTGCGCATACTCCGGCTCCTTGATTGTCACGGCGGATGTACTGGAATTGGGTTCTAACGGATTGTTCCTCGGCAAACCTCTTCAGCGCTAGCAGGAAAACTATATCGTGGGTGAAGGCTATCACTTGCCTATTGGCGGCCTCCTGCACAAGGCGCTCAGCAATGCGTTCTCGCCATTCGTGATCGAGGGATGAAACTGGATCATCAAATACAATCGGTGCGCTTGCGCCACCGGTCGCCAGCTCAGCGAAGAATGCTGCCACTGATAAGCAGCGTGCCTCTCCTTCGCTCACCACCTTTGCAACAGTAACACCAGGGTTTCTTGTTAATGCTAGTTTGTGGTAAAGTGCCCCACGCCCACCCCCGGCTTCGACGAGATCCACCTCGATGTGCCTGAACTTCAACGCCGCAATCTCAGACCTAAAGCCCTGGATAAGCTTTTCCGTAACCGTTTGCCGAGTGAGTTCTCCACTCTTCCGAGTGATGGTGTTAGTGCTCGTCTCTTTGAGGGCGACTTCGTAAGCGCCTAGCCTTCGCATCCGATCAACCTCGGCTTCGTACGCTGCAAATTCTTCAATCGCTGCGTGGCGGGCGTCTAGTTCCCGAAGTTCGTCTTCCAAGGCCTTCTGCCTCTCAGGGTCCAAGGACTGAGAGAGTTCTGATGCCTCTCCGCGTAGACCCTCTACTACCTTGGCGACGTCAGAGCCGAGCAGTGAGGCATCTTCCTTGCTGATCGGTGAACTGCCTGGAGGAGAGACATCAAGCTCCTCCATCAAATTCTGCCACGCCTGAACCAAATCTTGTGCTCTTTGGCCGAGCTCGGGAGACTCCACCGATAGCTCTGCAATTGTGGCTGATACCTGCTGTAGCGAGATTCCTCGCAATTCACTCTTGGCTGCGGCTATTCCTCGTTCGATTTCACGAAGCCGTCGGGAAAGTGTTGAGCCGAGAAAATCAGCAAAGGCTTGGAGTCTTCGCGCCCCTTCTGCCGTGAGTTCCTGTTGGCAAAGAACGCAGTGCAATCCTTCTTGTGCGGGAGGAAAGGCTTGGTCGGGGTAAGGCTTTGACTTGGAGAATTTCTCCGCTGCAAGCCAAAGCTCTCGCCATTCCGTATTACCGGTACCCTCCAGTGGCTGCGAGCCGAAGGCCTCGGACTTCAGTGTGGCGAGCGCGTTGCGCGCAGAAGCAAGTTCGTCAGCACGTGACTTCAGAGTCGCTAGCTTTGCGTTCGGGTCTAACTCTTCGATCTTTGCAATGGCTTGGGACAACTCCTCAATTCGAGCTGCCTTCAGGCGGACTTCCTTGATCTTCTTCCTAGGATCAGAATCCCGCAGCGTTTGAAGATGCTCGCGAAGCGTTTGGCGGCGCTCGCTTGCGCTCTCGTCCAACTCTAGCAATGGCCTATAATGCTCAAGTGGAGTCATCGCGGATAGTCCCTCCATAGTCTTGGCGGCCTCCGTATTCGCGGGGAGCTGAGGGAGCCTTCCGGGTCGTTCCAAAACGCGCTTCTCTTTCTCTAGGACAGATCGAACTTCAGCGCACGCGCTAGACAGTCGATCGAAGAGGTCGAGCCCGAACGGTCTGTAGGCGACATCGGTTCGCTCTTTCAGATAAACCAATGCGCAACTCGAATCGAAGACGCTGACGTTCCGTAAGACCAACTCGGGCTCATTGTCATGCCATTCTGTAGATCGCTCTTCGCCGTTCTCTTGAAAGTGGATGGTTGCGGAGGGTGTCCCGGGAGCCTCCCCACTCAAGACGTTCCCAATGATCTCTTCGCTCCCGCGGGCTCTGCACGCACTCTTCAGGATTCTTGAATAGCCTGATTTACCCGCTCCGTTTCCACCATATACAACCGTAAGGTTGGGGCCGAACGAGAGCTTTTGACCTGGTGCTAGAGCGTTGACGTTTCCGTTATGGGTGATCCCTTCTAGCTCAACGCTAACTGCTTCAGCACTCTCGGCTGGCGGATCAAAGCTACGTGCTTCCGCGTCGGTTTCGCAAAGGCCATGCGGTCTTTTGCACAGCTCCGCAAGTTCGGAAATATCCGCGGGCGACAGAGTGTCCTTGATCCACAATCTTCGGAGTGCTTCCTGCTGCCAGCTCGGCCGATCCTTTGCCCACTCCTTTATCTCTGCAATTAAGTCCATACCCATCTACCTCGAGGTTAAAACACTTCGCGCGCGAACGTGCCTTCGTCATTTGTCAGTCAATGTCTAGTTTTGGTAGCGTGTTCACGATCTTCATCGTTTCAAGGCTGACGGTGATGATGCGGAGGAGGAGTTCGAGGGGGTATTTGGCGTTGCCCATGGTTTCGGTGGCCCAGAGGTTGGCGTCGTTGACGATGCCGCTTTTCTTGTCGGTGGTGACGGCTTGGCGCTCCATCACCCACTCGATAGCGGGCTTGCCGTTGACGACGTAGTCGTAGGCCTCGAGCGGGATGTCGCGGACGGTGATCTTGGGGTTGTAGATGACGCGGCTCTTGTCCGGGACGCTCTTGCCGGTCTCGGGGTCTTTGACGCGCGGGAACTTCATCTTCTCTACGCGGTAGTCGTCGGCAGTCAGGGCGTTGAGCGGCGGACCGTTCTTGCCGGTGTCGAGCTTGGCGCCGGGGTACATCGAGACGCTCTCGTAGTCGAGATGCCAATGCGCCAAGTCGCGGCCGGCCTGTGAGAAGGCCTGGAAATCGGCAAAGGTTTTCACTGCCGGGATGCGCGGGAGTTCTTTGCCGAGGTTCGCGGCAAATCGGCCGCGATAGTCGTGCGAATGCAGCAGGGCGTAGACGTAGTAGAACAGGTCTTCTTTGCTCATCGTCTCGCCGGGGTAGGCGGATAGGAAGTGGGCAAGGCCTTCGTCGGTGATGGCGTCGCGGCGGACGGGGGCTGTTGGTGCACTGCCGAACAGGTCGTCGGATGAATCCGCATCGGCCTCTTCGTCATACAGATAAAGCGGAAAGTATTGCGAGCCTACCATGTCTGTGGCATGCAAGCTTGGAACGTGACTAATGATGAACACAGACCATACGTTTCGAGATTTGGAAGCCGATACGCCGATCACCAGATTGGGTGAATCTGAGATAGGAAAAATCCCGGGCATCTGATACACCATCTCGTTGAGCCGGCGATTGAAATACAAGTACTGCTTCGAGAACGGACGGTATACACTTTTAACCACACATCCTTCCTCGAACTCAAGGTCACGATTTTTTGCAATGTCGGCCTTCAGCGCTCGCGTCCAGCTTATTTTGGTTGGATCCGAATCAATCGAGCCATCGACCAATTCCTTTCGCTCCTTCGTATTCAATCCGCCGTTAGATTTGTTGAACCGCTGGAGATCCTGACTATAGGCGTCGATCATGTTGCAAATGTTTGTCAACAGGTGTGATTGCGAGGAGTTGTAGCACCAAGCGTCTCGATTGGTAACAACACCTAACGAGTAGTTTTCGAACAACGTTGGCTCGTTGGTCTTCTTGTCGCCGAGTGCGATATAATCACTGAAGCCCCCGTCGCGCTGATTTAACCAGTCACCATGCTCGTCGGGGGTGATTTCACGCCAACCTCCGGCTTCGGTGATACCATCAACACTAGCAAAATCACTGATCACATCTAATTTTTGAGAGAGAGTTAGATAGTCCCCAATATCGCGGAAGGAGAGTGTGCAACAGCTCGATCTTGCGGGTTTCTTGATCAGTAATGTAATCGCAATGGGAGCCCGGCTTCCACTACCAAAGATCTTGCCGCCTTCTTTTCGGGATAACTCTCCCGCGGTACGTTGGTTCCCGCGCAGGTGGAAAACGTAGATGCTGCTAAACTCCTCGACCAGACACTTACGAAGTCCATCGGCCATCGATGTGTCGACGAAGTTGGCATTTGTGACATAGCCAATGATCCCACATTCTCCGATACGATCTGACGCCCAGCGAATCGCGCGTACGTAACTATCATACAATCCCTTGGACAATCCGGCTTCGGAGCGGTCCGCGTAAGTCGAACGGATCCTATCGTCAAGATCGGGATATCCAACATTGGCCGCGTTATCGTTCTCACTCTGCTGGCCCACCGAGTACGGCGGATTCGCCATGATCACCCGGATATCCAACGCCTTCTGCCGGTTGCGCCGGTTGCTGTTGTCCTTCAGCCGCTCGCTGATCAGGTCGTCTTTCTCGTAGAGCTGGAAGGTGTCGGTGAGGCAGATGCCTTCGAAGGGCTGGTAGTCGCCACCGACGATGCCGTGGTAAACGGCCTCGATGTTGATGGCGGCGATGTAGTAGGCGAGCAGGACGATCTCGTTGGCGTGGATCTCGTTGCCGTATTTGTGCGGCAGTTGCTCCTTGGTGATCAGGCCACTCTGTAGTAGGCGGGTAATGAAGGTGCCAGTGCCGGTGAATGGGTCGATGATATGCACGCCCTCGCTGCCGAGCGTTTGGCCGAACTCCTGTTGCAGCAGGTCGTTGACGCTGTGGATGATGAAATCGACCACCTCGACCGGCGTGTAGACGATGCCGAGGCGCTCAGTCATCCTCGGGAAGGCGTTGCGGAAGAACTTGTCGTAGAGCTCGACGACAATCTTCTGTTTGCCCTCGGCGGCGTCGATGCCCTCGGCGCGGCGCTCGACGCTGCGGTAGAATTTGTCCAGCGTGTCGGCCTCTTTCTCCAGCCGGTGTTCCTGCAGGACGTCGAGCACCTCCTGCATGGCCAGCGAGACCGGGTTGTGGCTGGCGAAGGAGTAGTCTTTAAAGAGCGCGTCGAAAACGGGCTTGGTGATGAGGTGCTGGGCGAGCATCTCGATCACCTCATCGTCGGTGATGCTGTCGTTCAGGTCGTCCCGAAGCTCGTCGGCGAAGGCGCGGAAGGCTTTCACCTCCTTGGTGTTTGCCTCGTCGCCGACGATCTGGGCGATGCGGGAGATGTGGGTCTGGGCGATTTTGGCGATGTCCTTCGCCCACTCGTCCCAGTAGTTCCGGTTGCCGCACTTCTTGACCACCTTGGCGTAGAGCGCGCGCTCTAGCTCGCCAACTTGAAATTGGAGTTCCGCCTGCTTCGGCTGTGGTTTCTCCTCCGGGGTGCCGATGGTGTATTGGGTTGGATCTTCCTTGAGGCGATCTTGCGGTGTGGGTTTGGACTTCTTCGTAACCTTGTCAGTGATCGCGACCACTTCCATCTTCTTGGCATCCTTGCCGATCAGATCGAGTTTGTTGATCATCGCGTCGAAGCGGTCATCGTGGGATCTCAGCGCCTGAAGCACTTCCCAGACAACTTTGTAAACCTTGTTGTCGTTGAGGGCTTCGTGAGCTTCCATGCCAGCAGGTATCACGACTGGCAGAATCACATAGCCACGCTTCTTGCCTGGCGCATTCCGCATCACGCGCCCCACTGACTGGACGACTTCGACCTGTGAACTCCTTGGAGCGAGGAACAACACGGCATCGAGTGCGGGAACGTCCACTCCCTCGGACAAGCAGCGAACATTGCTGAGAATCCGGCAGGTGTCCTCACCGGCGTCTTCTTTCAGCCAGGCCAGCTTCTCTTCCTTCTCGGCGGCGTTCATGGTGCCGTCAACGTGGTCCGCTTCACAGACGAGTGATTCGTCAATCTCCTCGGCCTCTTGATAGGCTTCGACAACCTGTTGAAACATCGCCGCGATCTGCTTCGAGCTGACCTTGTGAACCCGGGCGTTCTTCTGACGTTCGATGACCTGACAGAATGCCACCGCGCGGCGCATTGGGTCGGGGTCAGATGCGAGATCGGTGCCGATGCCCTGTTTGCCGAGAGCTTTCCAGCAACCAATGATGCGGGCGGCGTCATCGACCTTGAGCTGATTGTTCTCGTCCTTTAGGAGGCTCTGAATCCGCTCACTAACATGATCGCTGTCGATGGTTAGGACGACGACTTTGTAGTCTGTGAGAAGCTTGAGTTCGACGGCTTCTGAAAAGGTGATGACGTGCAACTGCTTACCGTAAAGCTCCTCGTCGTCCATTGAGCAGAGAGCGACGTTGTCCTTCTCCGCGCTCGCCTTGGCGAAGTCGCCATAGATGCGAGGGGTCGCCGTCATGTAAATCCTCTTGGTTCCCTTGATGAAGTCGGCCTTGTGGATCTTCACAAAGTTGCTCTCGCTTTCGCTTTCAAACGTGGCTCCCGTTGTTCGGTGGGCTTCGTCGCAAACGATCAGGTCGAAGTCCGCGAGATTGTGAAGATGCTGGGCTCGGCTGATGACGTCGATCGAATGATAGGTCGAGAACACGACGCTCATGTGTTTCGCGTCATGCCGTTCTGCGACTTCATGAGCAAGACGCCGCGGATCGGTCGTCGCAGGGTAGCGAAGCTCGTGGGCAAAGGTCTCGACCACATCTTCATCGCGTTTGCGCTTCTTGCCGACTTCGCTATCCGAACAAACGGCGAAGCTGTGCAAGGGCGTCTTGCTTTGCTGAGTCCACTCTGTGAGGGTCTGTGAGAGAAGGGCGAGACTGGGGACAAGAAACAGAACCCGACCACCTTCTCCCGCCATCTGTTCGGCCAGCTTGAGGCTTGTGAATGTTTTGCCTGTGCCGCAAGCCATGATCAATTTGCCACGGTCGGCATTCTGTAGGCCGAGAAGGACGTTGGTGATGGCCGACTCCTGGTGTTTGCGAGGCTCGAACTTTTGCTTGAGGACAGGAGGTTCGCTTGGCTTGTACTCTGACCAATCAATCTGCGAATTCTCGAGCTCGTGGAGGTCGATCTTGGTGACAGGTGGCTGCTGCCCGGCAAGCGCGTGCTCGGCATTTGGAGACCAGTCGTTAGTTGTCGTAACGATTACACGATGAGAGAAGGGCTTCTGCCCGGATGCCGTGAAGAAGCTGTCGATGTCGGATTTCTTAACCCGGTGATCTTCGTCGTAGCACTTGCACTGAATGGCGTGGAACTCGCCCGTGCCGTCAGTACGTGCGACCAGGTCGATCCCTGTGTCGCGGGCATCCAGGCCTTGTGACTTCGCCCAGTCTGAGTAGAGCCAAACTTCGTCGTAGAGATCTGCGTAGCTGGGTTCGTGGCGAAGGTATGTGCGAATGAGTTCCTCAAAATAGGTGCCTTTCTCGCGCTCGGTCTGCGAGGTCTGGCGGTAGGTGGCGAGGATGGACTGGAGGGGGCTCATGTAGGGCGTCTAGGCTGTAGCGAGGAGAGCGAATTGATTCGAACTGATCGAGCACGAAGTGTTTCGAAGGTTAGCTGAAGCGGCTGGCGACGTAGTCTGCGATCTGACTCGCCGGGAGGTTGGTCGTGGAGGCGCCGGTTCGGATATAGAAATACTCCTGGCCGTTGTCCTTGAGGTAGACCGGCTTTGGGCTGGGCTCACACTCGACAGACAGCACGCGTTTGCCCTCGAAGTCGGCAAAGCCCGGTGTGATGTGGAGGGCGGACGAGGCACCGATTTTTCCTTTGATCAGGTTGCCAAGATGGAGATCCATCTTGTCCTCGTTGGGGAACTTATCGATCTCAACGCCGAGCGCCGTTCCTGCGTCGTCGACCCCGATAACGAGAGTGCCTCCCTTTGAATTGAGGAAGGCGCAGATGGTCTTGAGGGCGGAATGCTCCATCTTCGGGTCGTTCTTGCCGGTATGAAGATTCACCCGAAGCGTGGATTTGAACTCTACCAGCGAATTCTCTCCACCGCGGATCCTCTCTGCCAAGGACGGCGCGCCCTCGGGTTCGAGTTTGCAGCCCTCTTTGAGACGGAGGTAGCCAGATCGGATGACCGCAGCCATGAGCTTGCGGCGTTCCTTGAGGAAGTCCGCGTAGGCCATTTCCTCCCACCCAGCTGGAAGGGCGTGGTTGTGCATCATCCCCTTCCACTCTGCCTCAGAGAACCGTTCCCGATAAAGCGGGACATAATCTTGCGGAGCCGCATCGGAGATGCCGATGTTATCCTGCCACTCGACGAAGGCGTAGTTTGCTACCTGGTTAACCTCACGATTGGCTGTGATTCCAAGGTCGCGAAGGTAGGCCCTAGCGAAGAGGTGATGGCGCTCTGCTGTTGCCTTTGATGATCGCAGCGACGGATCGAGAACGTCGCTCATCAGTTTCTTCGAAAAGAGAACGTTAGCGCCTAACAAGCAAAGCGATGCCCTGTAGGCGAAGAGCAGTGGGCTGGTCGAAGACGAGGTGTTGAGCTGGTTTGGGAGGGAGGTCGTCCAGTAATCGTCAGTGAACTGGGCGGCGATCTGAGCCTCGATCCACTCTGTCAGTTCATCTGCCGAATGGATCGACCGAAGATCGGCCAAGTCCCTCTCCATCAGTGTCTCAGGAGAGCCGCCTGTGTAGCGCCGCGTCAGCGCGGTCATAAAGAACCAGCGCCCAATGAGATTCGAGAGTTCGAACCCGCGCTTCATACCGAACTCTTTTACGGCGAGGAGATAGATGACGTAGGCATAGATGATCGTCGTTTCGGAGCTGATCATGTTGCTTCCTCTGAACCCGCTCTGTTGAAGGCTGTTTAGGAAGTCGTGCCAGTTCGTTAGGTCTAGCACGTTCGCCTGGGCTGCCTTCAACGCTTCGAACTGCCTTTCGCGCTGCTCGATGCTGAACTCCTCGGTTTCGAGATCCTTGCCGCGAAGGAGCAAGTAGGCGTACTTCAAACGCGCCCTTCGAAAGCCCAACCCGATCGCAACACGCAGAAGTTGATCGGGCGAGGGTTCAATGAAGTGATTGAACGGACTTGCGCCCTTGTTCGAAGGCGAACGAGCTGCTCGGCAGAACGCCTCCAGCTGTTTGCGGCCTTCTTCCCACCAGACAGACATCAATGTCAGGATGAAATCTGCCTGATTCAGTCGCTTCCCCTCGTAGTTGATGCGAACGAAGACGTCGGCCACCTGCTCTTCATCCACTTGCTTCGTTAGCTCGAGAGCGTTGAACCGGTAAGTCTTCGGTAGCTGCATTAGCTTCTGAAGGGATTGCCGTGCGCGAGCTTTCTCGCCTTGCTCAAGTACCTTGCCATCTTTCTCGCGAGCTTTCCCGAGGTCGGAGATGTAGCCGTCAACAATCTCGAAGAGGTCAGCGTCTGCCTCCCACAACGTAGAAATGTTAGGGATGAACTCGGCGTTTCTACGGATTGCCGCGTCCGCAACCTCGAACGTTTCGTCGGTGGGGTTGAACGCGATCTCGATGACCTCCTCTTGGTAGTTGTCGCGCACTACTGGGATGCCCTTGATCACTGCGTAGAGGGACGTCAGGCGTTGTTGGCCATCAACGACCAGGAGGTCGGGTGCCTTCTGCTTCGCATCTGCTCCGATCGCGCGAGTGTCGACCTCCGTGCCGTTCTCCCAAAATAGAAAGAAGCCCACCGGATAGCCCTTGTACATCGAGTCGAATAACTCGCGCACCTTCGCGTTCTTCCAGACAAAGGGACGTTGGAGATCGGGCAGGCCTATCGAGCCCACCGCAATGCTTTGAATCAATCCCTCTAGCTGGTAGTCGACAGTCTTGAAGACAGTATCACCCATCCGCCGAGTCTAGCTGTCATGCGAGAGATCGCTAAGAGATATTTCGGAGATGTTAAGTAGCTGTGGTTGAGGCGCTTGTGAGGTCGCTAGAGGTCTTCCTTAGGGCGTGTCTCTATGGTGTTCCAAGGAACGTGGCATGACCGATGATTCGCGAACTCAAACTCTCGAAGCCACATGCTGTGATGGCTTCCAAAACCCTAGGAAACGCATTGTTGCAATTTCAAGGTATATAGGAAATAATTACATTGAAATAAGAACAGATCTAACCCGTGAAATCTCTCTCAGAACTGGCTCGTGATACCCCGATCTTCCGCGCGAAAGACGCGCTCGAGGTGGGGATTTCGTCGAGTGCCCTTAGCCGAGCGGTGAAGCGGGGGGAGATCGAACGCATCGAGCGGGGGCTCTATCAGATTCCGGGAACGGAACTCGATGAGAATCAGTCTCTGTCAGAGGTCGCGGCTAGAGTTCCGCAGGGAGTGATCGTTCTCGTGAGCGCCCTGAACTTTCACCAGATCGGTACACATCAAGCGCACGCGGTCTGGGTTCTGCTCAAGATCAATGCGGTGACGCCTCGGATCGACTATCCGCCTCTCTCAATTGTTCGATCAAGTCTACCTAGCGCTTTCTCAGAGGGAGTCGAAACCCATGAACTCAACGGCGTGCCTGTCAGAATCACCACGCCGGCACGCACGGTCGCCGATTGCTTCAAGCACCGTAAGAAGCTTGGCCTCGAGCTTTGCCTCGAAGCACTCCGGGAAGTCGTGCGCGATCATGCCAAGCCCAACGAGATTCTGAAGTTTGCAGCGATGAATCGCGTCGAGCGAATCATGGTCCCTTACCTGGAGGCGCTAGCGTGAAGAATCCTGCGGCCTCTATCAAAGACCGATTGCAGAACCATGCGAGGGCGAACCAGCTTGCACTCAATCCACTGCTTGAGAGATTTGCGTTGGGACGGTTCATCGCTCGCCTAGGGGCTAGCCCACACGCTGATCGCTTCGTATTGAAAGGTGCGCAACTGTTCGCCTTGTGGGCCGAGGAGCCACATCGTCCGACGCGTGATGCCGACTTCTTGAGCTTCGGGGCGCACGACGTTGAAGCGTTAGAGAGAATCATTGACGAAATTTGCGCCCTCCCAAGTGACCCTCCCGACGGACTGAATTGGGAAGCTGCGAAGGCGGTGCCCATTCGTGAAGACAACATCTATGGTGGGGTTCGAGTGAAAGTGTCCGCCAAGCTCGGCAACGCACGGATTCCGCTGCAGATCGACATCGGGTTCGGTGACTCGATCATTCCGGAGCCGCGCTTAGTTCAATGGCAGGAGATGCTCGACTTTCCTCCCGTGGAGCTTCTCGCGTATTCACCCGAAACGGTGATCGCCGAAAAGTTAGAGGCCGCAGTGACCCTCGGAACAGGAAACAGCCGGATGAAGGACTTCTACGACCTCCTCTGGTTGGCGCGAAACATGGATTTCGATGGGGCTGTCCTCACAACCGCCATTGCCGCCACTTTCGAGAGGCGAAAGACTCCGCTTCCGACCGACTCACCTGTCGCCCTCACAGATTCCTTCGCGTCGTTTCCGGGAAAGGCCACACAGTGGCAGGCGTTCCTTCGAAAAGGGAAACTTGATCCAAGCGACCTGAGAACTGTGGTCTCCGAGATCGCCGAGTTTCTTATGCCCGTGATCCTGGGTGAAGTCGTCGACCTCCAATGGACAGAATCCGACGGATGGCACACGAAGCGTTAGGGTCATGCCGCTGATCACTGGCTGAAAAGCTCAGACTCTCAAACGTCATGAAAGACTAGCGCCAAGCGATGGCACTACTCGAGTCTTCTGATCCGCGTAGATCGACGAGGTAATCCGGATGTCACTGTGCCTTAGGTATCTTGAGGCCGCAAAGATGCCCTCCTCACTAGCAATGATGCTGCCAATCTCCTTGCGGAGCTCGTGAATCGGCTTGGCGGCGGTGATTCCTTTCTTCTTCAGCCAAGCGCGGAGTGTCTCGAAGTGCTTGTCACAGCGATAGTGCCGCGAATGCGTCCCCGGATTCGGCTTATTGTCAGACTCGATGACGAACTCACCCCCGGATCCCTTCGAGTATTCGGAGAAGAGCGCGATCATGTCGTCGCTCAAAGCGACATCGCCTGCGGAGTCCTCACTCTTCAGCCGGTGATACTCGGAGTCTTGGACGCGAAGGATTCCTTCCTCGAAGTCGAAGGCGGTCCAGAGGAGGTGATCGATCTCTGAAACTCGGAGACCACACACGAGCGCAAGCAACAGGGCTTTGTAGGGCTCGGGGTGTTTGTCCTTCAGCTCGGAATGGGACAGCGTGAGAATTCCCTTGGCGTCCATCTTGCTTCGGTAGCGTGGGGATGGCGGCTTCTCCATGGTGACACCCTCAAATGGGAGTGGCGACGGCAACTTCAAATCCTCCTCAAGGAAGGGAAGGAGCTTCTTGGAAAACAGCGCCTTGGCGTTTCGAATGAGGCTGTTCACTGTTGTGATCGCCTTCCGCTGCGCGTCGGCGCTGCGGCCAGCTTGCTTGAGGTAGGACTGCTTCCAAGCCTGAACGCCGGAGGGCGTCAGGTCGGCCAGCGGCACCTCGTCGATCTGTTTGCGCCACTCCTTGAATCCACAATCGCCCCGCGACTGATACTTGTTGTCATCGGGCACCTCGATGAGGCCTCCAACGATCCGGCGCAACGCCTTGGCGTACGCCTCCAAGGATTGTGGGCGAGCCGTCGAGTACTTTTCATTGGCGGCTATCAGCGTGCCTACCGTCGTGCGACTGTCACCTTCGCTCTCCGGCAGACTATTTGCCCGCACTGCCTCCGGTTTGAACTCGGCAATGGTCGCGTCCCAACCATGATCGAGGAGATGGCCAAAGATCTGTGCCGCCTTGGCCGCCGCAGCTTCTTTGTTAGGCGTCTTGAGCGGAAAACGCTCCCGCCGATTCTGATAGCCGATGCGCGCGCTGAAGTCGGGCGACTCCGTTCCGTCGCGCCCTTTGACCTTGAAAACCTTCTTTCGCCAGAACGCGACGGTAGTCCGAGAAATGGCCAGTCGGTTTGACTGGCCACTTACTGGCCACTTTGCGCGATCCACCCCTGACTTTGCGTGTCTTGCCATGTCACAAGACAAATGCGCTGAAAACCCTTTAAAACAAGGGTTTTACGAGCTATCTTGCAAAAAATGCAGGACAAATTGAGACAGCGTGAGACCCCCAAAGACACGTAAAAAAGCAGACTGTAAATCTGCTGGCTATGCCTTCAGAGGTTCGAATCCTCTCCTGCCCACTTCCTTTATTATTAAGGGATTACGCCATCAATCGCGGGTGGCCTTGCTAGTCCAAACGTAAGCTTGGTGCAATTTTGGTGCAATCTGGGACCTTCATAAACTGCACGTTTTGCTCAGTTTTCGACTTCCTGAGAAGGCATTTCACTAACCGCCGAAAGTCCAGTTATTGGAACCTGAAGAATGTTCCTCAAGGATGCTCACTAGATGATCATTGGAATCTACTCCTTGGGCAAGAAGCCTCTCGGTTACGCGGCATGCGGTTGTTCGTTGTTCACACTGCAACCCACAAACGACCGCACACGCCCAACGGAGTTTTCGCATCCTCCACCTCTACTTCATCCCTCTCTTGCCTCTCGGTGTTCGTGAGGTCTGGACCTGTGAAGAAGTGCGGCGAATCCCCTTATCGAAAACCCGAGTCGCGAGAAGCTTTCTGGGCCAGCCTTCTTGCTCAATGGTAACCGTGATCCCGGCATCGGTTGCTTCACAGCCGAGGGCGGTGAGAACACGTATTCTTTGGTTCTCCTAGCCATTGCTGGTGGCGCTGCGTAGTGCCGAATTCGTCGGGCAAGGAAGGATGCCATCCAACAGATCGATGAAACGGACCAGTGGCTACAGTGTAAAGGCTTCTTACGAGCCAGTCTGCCTACCTTCTGCTACAGTTGTGAGCTGACCGCCTTCCGACCCGGATAGTTGCGTAGTAGCTGCTTTTCTGAAAAGGCTTCCTTCCAGGAATTTGACTTTGTGTGACTTCAACACTAATGATCGTGTATGGCGTACACTTACGAGTATCCGAGAGGTGCGCTTACCGTGGATTGTGTCGTCTTCGGATTCGATGGAGCGGACCTGTCGGTGCTGCTGATCAAACGGGGATTACAGCCATTCAAGGGGAAGTGGGCTTTGCCCGGAGGTTTCGTCCGGGTGGATGAATCATTGGATGAAGCGGCCCGCCGCGAGCTTGAGGAGGAAACGGGGCTGAAGCACGTGTTCTTGGAGCAGCTCTACTCCTTTGGTGCCGTCGACCGTGATCCGCGAGAACGCGTCGTGAGCGTCGCCTACTACGCTTTAGTGAAACCGGAAGATCACCATACCTTGGCCTCTACCGATGCCGCCGAAGCGAAGTGGTTTGACATGGCTCGGTGTCCGACTCTGGCATTCGACCATAAAACCATTCTCGATACAGCACTTGTCAGGCTCAGAGGCAAGTTGATCTATCAACCTATCGGTTTCGAACTCCTTCCTACAAAGTTCACACTCACACACTTACAGCGCCTGTATGAAGCGGTGTTAGGCCTGGATCTCGACAAGCGCAATTTCCGGAAGAAGGTTCTTGGCTTCGACTTGCTTGTGCCGCTCAAAGAAACCTTTCGCGAAGGTGCTCATCGACCAGCCAAACTCTATCGTTTCAACAAGAAGCGCTATGACCAACTGAAGAAGAAAGGCTTTTCATTTGAAATATGACAACGAGTTCCGCCCCAACCCACTCTTTGAGACTTCAACCCTATCAGAGTCAACTCTCTGAATGGCCGGACTCGGGGCGTCATATCATGGCGCAATTCGATGACGCGTCGATTGTGGTTTACCAGGCCTATCGCCCATCCATTGCATCCTACGCGGTCGAGCACCAACGCTTCGGCGGCGAATTTAGCTTCTCTCGAATGAGTTGGATCAAGCCCAACTTTCTGTGGATGATGTTTCGGTCAGGGTGGGCTACCAAGGAGGGACAAGAACGCATCTTGGCTATTCATTTACGACGTTCGTTCTTCGATGAGATGCTACTTTCCGCCGTCGCCTCCAGCTTTGGAGCTAGCGGACAGGATTCCCTTGAGGCCTGGAAACTTTCTCTGGCGAAGTCCACCGTGAGATCGCAATGGGATCCGGACCACGATCCTCAGGGAAATGCTGTCGAGAGGCGTGCCATTCAACTCGGTCTTAAAGGTGAGAGTTTAAGGCGTTATGGATGTGACCAATTACTCAAGATTGAGGACATCACTCCGCTCGTTGAGGAACAGCGGCAAAACGTCGAAAATCCCACAGAACTTCTGATTCCCGTCGAACAGGTCTATCAACCTCCTCAATCGGCTGCGCAAGCGATTGGGCTCTCTGCTCGCCATTGCTAACATCTTACATTTCATGAACTCCGTTTCCAATCATCAACCAAGAACGCGCACGCAACTGATTCAGTCCCTCCAATCGGGATGGACGCCTAAATGGGTCTTCTTCTGGGGCCACACACCAGCGACGGAAGGCAATATCACGAAGTCGTGCTTTAGCCAATGGTGGGAAAGACACCCGTTTGAGGTAGAGGATATCACCTATAAGACGGCGGAACATTGGATGATGGCAGAGAAAGCTCGTCTCTTTGACGATTTCGCAACACGTGACAAGATTCACTCTGCTTCGAATCCTGGATTAGCGAAAAAGCTAGGAAGGAAGGTTGTGGGATTTGATGATGCCGCCTGGACTGAGGCGCGATGGGAGATTGTTGTTCGTGGGAACGTTGCCAAGTTCAACCAGCATCCGGATTTGCGTCGCTTTCTGCTAGGCACTGGTGAACGTGTTCTGGTCGAAGCCAGTCCGCGGGACAGAATCTGGGGAATTGGCATGGGGGCCTCTAACCCAAATATTGAGAAGCCAGAACATTGGCGAGGGGAGAATCTGTTAGGCTTTGCCCTGATGGAAGCTCGAATGCGGATCAAGAATCAGGGCTTGGATCACGATGAAACTTGAAACACTTTGGCACGTTACCGTGCTTTCGAATTTCGCTCGCGCCTACGACAAGTACGCACGTCGCTATTCTAAAGCCGCGATCCCGGAAAGCACGTTTCCCAAGCAGTTCTTTCTTTTGAAGGAGAACGAACTTGAAGCGGGCATCAGCAAAGCCTCGGCATTGCTGCAACGGCTTGACCTTAAGGGTGACCGGCTGATCGCGCTGAAAACTCCTGTCGCGACTAGCGAGCTTCGAATGAATTTGAGAACAGGAATTGGACGTTATGTGGAACGCGATTGGATCACGCTCGACGGAGTTGCCTGGGTGAATGGAGCAGAGCCAACGGCATTCCAGCCGATTGAGGAAGTGATGGCAGCTTCGTTACGCGTGCTTCATCCGACTCTAGCGGAATTTCAGGATCTGAAGCCACGTTCGATGTCTGTCCTGCCAATCGCACGAGGTTGTCAGGCATCATGCCCCTTCTGTTTCTCGGAGGCTTCCGCTTCCGCCGAACAAGATCAGGCTCGTCTCGATCTGCGTCGGGTATCAGCCATCACTCAGCTGGCCAAGAGCCGCGGCGCGGAACGCTTTGTGATCACAGGAGGCGGCGAACCGGGCCTCCTTAAGCATGAACAGCTTTGCAAACTCATTGAAATCGGATCGCGAGTTCTTGGCAAAGCCGTGCTCATCACCAACGCTCACCACCTGACAAAGCTTTCGTTAGATGCGAGAGTCAACGCACTGGCCAATTACGCAGCTTCCGGATTACGTGTGCTCTCCATCTCAAGACATCATCACGACAATTCCGTTAGTGCTCGCCTCATGAGCCTTGAAACCGGCATTGCGGATGTCGTCGCCACATGGAGACACCGGAAGGAGCTTTGGCCCGATCTTGGCATGCGATTCGTATGCGTGCTCCAGAAAGGGGGCATCGCCACTCCTGAAGCGATGGCTGCTTACCTGAATTGGGCGACTTCCATCGGAGTCACGGAGATATGTTTCAAGGAGTTGTACGTCAGCACTAGCATTGCGTCTTATTATCATCGTCACAACGCCAACACTTGGAGTCTAACGCATCAAGTGCCGCTCTCCCTCATTCTCGATTTTGCCACAGCACACGGCTTCAAAGAAACAACGCAGCTTCCCTGGGGAGCACCGATATTCGAAGGCCAGTGGAATGACTGCTCGATGCGGTTTTCTGCTTACACGGAACCCAGTTTGCTGTGGGAGCGCAGTCATCGCATCGCCCGAAGTTGGAATCTCATGGCGGATGGACGTTGTCTTGTTTCGCTTGAAGATCGTGGCAGCGAGATCTCATCCTCTCTTGTTGCTGCATGAACTTCTTGAACTATCAGAAGTACCGTGAGGCCATCCTTGCACAACGTCCCACGCTCATTGATGCAGGCGAAACCAATCTCTATCGCGCTTTGTCATCGCTAGTTCCCAAGCGACCGGAACTCACTCATGAAAGAGTCCATCGTTGTCATCTCGCCTCGAAGTGGGCCGAGTGCTTTGGATTTTCCGGTGCGGTTTCAAGTCGCGCATTCGTATCCTGCGGTGTCCGCCACAGCCTCACATTGATCTTTCAAGGATGCGCTGCCATGGGAGCAAAGGTCTGGATACCAGAAGACAATTACCCGGTCTTTAGCGAACTCGCTCTCGCTGCAGGCATGGTTCCTATAACATTCCCGACTTTGCCGGAGCCGACATGGCCCAACGCTTCATCCAGTGATGCCGAGTTTCTGTTAGTAACCAATCCTCTCAAGCCACTTGGCCGCTACCTCAATACCAACGATCTCCGCTCGCTCACGGATTGGTTAGGAAGCAATCCCCATCGCCGTGTCATCATTGATACGGTCTACGATCTCGGAGCACGTTTTCACTCAAGCACCGTATCGTTGATCGAGACGAAACAAGCCCTGCTCTTGCATTCGTTAACGAAAGGTTGGTTGCACGCACGCCTCTTCGGTATCGCGCTTGTTCCTGAGTCCGATGCTGACCACTGGAGACCATGCTTTCAGAATTCAGCGCCGCCTCAGACAAATCTTGCTGCGGCACGCCACTTCCTTGCACGCTACCAGGCTCTACCAAGGAAGGTAGCCGCTAGCATTGGCGAAGCGAAGGCGATTCTAGCATCAACACTTCCGCACTTGTTAGGCAATCTGCTCAAGTGTGAGGCGCCCGGATATCTCTTTCCTGCGAAGGCATCATTCGACGCTCTGCTAGAAAAGAACGTGCTGGGCATTCCAGCATCAGTCTTTGGCTCTTCCCGAAAGGATCTAACGTTGCTCAGTAGCCTATCATGCATTCAGAAATGAACGAAGCCCCGAAAAGCAACGCACACGATCCTATCCTAGGCTGTTTGATAGGGACTGCCGTGGGCGACTCGATCGGCTTGCCGTCCGAGGGGCTCTCCCGGCGGCGTGTCGCGCTTCTGCATCCAGGCCCATTGCGGCACCGGATGTTTCTGGGGCGTGGTCTGGTCAGCGATGACACGGAGCATACGGTGATGGTCGCTAAAGCGTTCTGCAAGAACCCAAACGATGTGAAAGCGTTTCAGCGTTCACTAGCATGGTCATTGCGCTGGTGGTTGATTGCTCTCCCAGCAGGTATTGGCATGGCCACTGCCAAAGCTATACTTCGCCTTTGGTTAGGATTCTCTCCGCGGCGATCCGGCGTTTATTCAGCCGGCAATGGTCCCGCCATGCGTAGCGCTATCATTGGAGTCCTCTGCAAAGACGATCCAAGCAGACGTCGAGAATACACCACGGCTTCGTGTCATCTTACCCACACCGACTCTCGCGCCCTTGAAGGAGCCTTGCTCGTTTCTGAGGCTGCGGCACTTGCGGCCGATCGAGCCGAATTGTCGGTTATCATCGATACCTTGCGAGACTTGATCTCCAGCGAGGAGATGCGCACCCGTTTTTCGAAGTTAGAATCGTGTTTTGCCGAGAGGAGATCCGTGGCCGGCTTTGTGGAAGCGATTGGTTGTGAAAAAGGCGTTTCCGGATTCGCGCCTAACACCGTTGCCGTCGCGATCTACGCCTGGCTTCACCATCGAGGCGATTTCAAGAGCGTGATTGAATCCGTGGTGGCCTGCGGCGGAGACACCGATACGGTCGCCGCCATTGTCGGAGGCATTTACGGCGCTGAGGCCGGGAAACAAGGTATACCCAACGATTGGGTCGACGGCATTGGCGACTGGCCGCTATCGGTGAATGAGTTAGTTGCTCTTGCTAATACACTGAGTCAGGAAGGAGTTGGGGCATCCAGTCATTTCCAGTGGAAATGGGTGGCGATCCCATTGCGCAATCTCTGTTTTCTTATCATTGTCCTCAGTCACGGCTTTCGCCGATTGTTTCCGCCCTACTAACTTTTTCTGTACCATCCTATTGGTTTCATCCTAAACGTTGTCTCCCCTCTTAGTTTTCAAGCCTTGTCAGATACCGTTCTCAAAGCCATCCGGGCAAATGTAGAATCCGCTCTGGAGAGATTGGATCAAAACGATATGGGTCCAATTGATTGGGATCAAGCATGCCGGGATCCGTTAGGACTAGCAATGTGTCCTTCGGCGGTCTATGCGATGATAGGCTTTCTCCGGCATGAACGTCGCCAAGAGTGGGTACGCTTGATCGTTGAATCACGACTAGGAGGAAGCGGTTCTGAGTTAGCACGAAAGGGCTCGTTTGGACACCCAGAGGGCGAACCAGGACGTGGAGAATTTCCAGGTGAACCTCAGTGGGAATACTATTTTCATGGGCGTGGATGCTGTTTCACCCACCAAGATGGGACCACTCTTGATGTAGACTTTGCCGATGATGGATCTGCGTTGGATATTGATCCCTATTTTTACACGCACTATCTTGAAACCGTGGCGAAGCCCGGCTGGTGTGAACGGAAGCTTCGACGTCCGGCCGGATTTGAAGACGCATGGAAGTTCGATCTTGAACAACTTGAGTTATATCGGGTGATTTCAAAGGAATGGCGTTTCCGTTTGACTGAGGAAGGAAGAGATATAGCCACTAGCCTTGAATCCCTCACAGAGCGCTTACCCGAAGCTTCGGGAGATGTAAAGACCTGGATCTTCTGTCTCTTGAACGACTTCGATTCAGCCGTCGACGTGTCGGTGGAGAAGGAGACGCTCTTGACGCTTCGAGAGCATCAGAAGGCTCAGAGAGCCGGCCGCGCTGCCATGTTAGCAGAAGCGATCGGAAAGCGTGACGACGTCTCTCATGCGCAGTCGGCCCTACAGGCGCTAGGTTCTATGGGAGAGTCCGTAAGCTATGAGCTTGCTAGGGCATCGCTTTTCAGAACCCCCGTCACTGGTCTGAATCATGCAGCCTACGGTATCTTGAAGACATGGTCAGGCTCGCGAATCAATAGGTGCTTTGCGCAAGCGTTTGCGAAGATGACGAAACATTCTTCTGGCTGGTTTCGCAAATACACACCTAGCGAGTCAGATCGCCCCCGTCTTGGCCTGATCGTTTCTCTAGCAGAAGAACTTTTGCGAAGACATGATTCTAGCGATTTGCCGGTTGAGCTGCGGAGTTCGATGGTGACCGCACTCCAGAGAGATTGCCTAGCATGCAACGATGATGCCGGGTTCTTACTCTTCTTGCTAGACTCAGATAAAGGGCTTGAGAAGTTTAGGCGCAATCTAGCAAGTACCATTCCGGTTGTTAGAAGTGGCTCGGCAGTCTTTCTAGCCATGATCGGCGGGAGGCAAGCTATCGATATGCTCATACGGGCTTCCCATCGACGTCCCGATCGGGGTGGCCATGAAGCAGCGTGCGTACTTAGCCTCCTCGATGCCGAACAGGCTCGGCAAGCTGCTAGCGAGTGGTTGCGACGGAACGACGGTTATGAAGACGCCGAAGGTGAGGAAACAGAGCTGTTTGGACGTGTGTTCCGAACATGGAGCATGGAAGAAGTCATGCGCTCGAACATGCGGGAGGACCTTGCTTACTCCTTTGATGGTGCCTGCAAGAAATTTACCCCTTTGTTAGAAAAATGGAAATCCCAAAGAGAAAACTAGCAATTTGCTTAGCGCTTGCTACGTGACAGGCAAAGAACGCCGATGAATACTGAAACACTGTATCGACCAACTGGTGAAGAAGAACTTCTACTGGTAAAAGCCGCCGGCAACAGGCGCTGGCCGCCACGTCTGCCAGAGCAACCGATTTTCTATCCAGTCACGAACGAACGCTACGCCACCGAGATCGCTCAGAAGTGGAATGCTAAAGATGGTAAGAAAGGCTTCGTGACGCGCTTCCGAGTAGACGCTGACTACATTGCTCGTTTCGAAGTGCAGTGCGTAGGCGCCTCTCACCATACGGAATACTGGATCCCGGCCGAGGTTCTCAACGAGTTCAATGATCACATCATCGGTGCGATCGAAGTCATCGCGACATATCACGACGGCCAAAAAGTCGCGGACTAACATCACGCACTACCATTAACTCGCCGCAAATCTGCATTTCCTTTGTCCTCTCCAGTGCGGCAGATGTTCCGCGTCTCTTCTTGTGGGCTGTCTAAGGGTTCCGTCCTCTTCCAGATGTTTGATCTGGCTCAGCCGATACTGAACACGGTTGACCAATCGAATCGGTGTAAGGTTTCCGTTACGCTCCATCTCTCGAATCGTGTTGGTAGCGCATGCCCATCGACGCCGGAGCCAGGCTCGAGTCACTAAGCGTTCATCATCTTCACTCATCTCGTTCGATTCAGTTCTATCTTCTAAATCGATTTCCGGCAGTCGAATCCACGTCCAAGCTCAAGATTCGCGGAGCACAGCCGCCAACACTGTCAGAATCGTCAGATGCCCCACATAGAACGTGAGTGGTTGGGTAACGATTCCGTGCATCAGCTTTGGAGTTTCCGGCAAAGACTTTTGAACCAGGACAACGATGCCGATGGCAATTGGATGGCCGATCAGCAGCGCTGTGGTTGCCGAGCCAAGTGGTATGTTGGCTGCGTGTAGAATCCCGGCCGTGTGGCAATGACACAGCCAAAGGCTCGTCATCAGCAGAATCCCGCTCTTCTTCGACCTTTGAACGACGATCGCCAGTGTGACCTGTGAGACCACGAGCAAGGGGCTATAGTCAACTCCGACAGGCCCAAGAGGCACTTCGATCAAGGAAATGCAGCTGAGGGCGAATGATAGTGTAATTAGCGCTGTCTCAGGTGCCTGTTTCAAGACAATCACCAACGGCCAAACGAGAGCGAGGCTCATCAGGATTCCAGTGTGG
This sequence comes from Verrucomicrobiales bacterium, assembly GCA_965224685.1. GTDB lineage: Bacteria > Verrucomicrobiota > Verrucomicrobiia > Verrucomicrobiales > DEV007 > CBDDAB01. Next base: position 788,968 of record CBDDAB010000017.1, read on the forward strand.
AGGTGGCCTTCACGCATGCTGTGAAGGACTGTCTCAGCGATTGCTGCCGCCCACAGTTCCAACCAACGTCGTATCGGCAGTGAAGAGTTCCTCAGTCCAGCGAGGTAGCCAAACACGAACACGTAGAGTGGTTCGACCGCCCGGGTGACGGTCAATCGGACCAGTGAATCTTCCTCACCAAAGTAGAGGATGGAGTGATCCAAGACCATCAGAACTCCGGCGATCACCTTGATGTGGTCAAGCCACGGAATGCGTTGGGCCCGAGACGAACTCACACTTTCTAGATCGACTTCGCGTCGTTGTGATCCACGCAATTGGAACTACCTACGGCCGCACGAGCTAATGCCAAGAATTCAACATGCCCTAACCATAGATTATGAAAAGCTCTAAAATTAGCGTTTTTCGTTGAAATTCTAGCATTCCGTTATTACGCAGCCATTTATCTACGCAAATTTGAAAACAATTCCGTGCATGGCCCAACAACCTCGTTAGGTTAACCAATGTTATGGCGGTTACTTCTTACTACGGTCAAGGATACTTTCCGCTAACTCGGTGGCGATACGTTAGGCAACTTCGAGACCCGTCAAAGGCCACTGAAGCTTTCGGTGAACTTTATTCGATCTATTTCAAGCCCGTCTATCACTACATCAGAAGAATGAAGTGGTCTCGTGAAGATGCTGAGGATCTCGCGCAAGAGTTCTTTGAGAAGTGCCTAACCAACGCCCTGTTTGAAAAGTCGTCTCCCAAGAAAGGGAAGCTTCGAACGTTGATTTGTATCGCGGTAAACCGACACGTCGCCGATGAAGCCAAGCGCCGCTTTGCGAAGAAGCGCGGTGGCCATCTTCCTCCCAAAGAGCTCGCAGAGATAGCAGAGCACTTCGTATCCCAGTCGGAGATCTATCATTCACCTGATGATGTGTTCGCAAGAGAATGCGGCCGGGCGATGCTCGCCGAAGTATGGGAAGAGCTTCGCGAAGAGTTCCAGACAAAGGATGAACTCGCCGTGTTTGATGCGATGTCAGACTTCATTGCGGGGCCAACGGCACCTTGCGAACGAACTCAAATTGAGGCCGCAGCGTCGATTGGCATGAAACCGAAGGCTTTTTCTAACCGATTGGTAAGACTGCGCCGCCGCTATCGTGATTTGATGACCTTACGCATCTCCAGGACTATTGAATCGCAAGCGGAGATCGATGAGGAACTGAAGCACTTTCAGAATCTGTTCTGTCACTAGACAGCACCACCCCACCCGGAACCCACAGAGGCTACACAGCACTCTTTTATCACCCAAAACCCATGACATAACCTACTAACACCAAGACATATCCGCCATGAGCGCGGCCTTCTCTCCGCCGTCTGATGCCAGGAAGTGTGTCCACTGCGGCAGTGACCTGAATGGTTCTACCTTCGGGAGAACCTGTATGCGCTGCCTGTTCACATTTCCGGCAACATCACTAACACCACTCGCAGATCGTTCCCTCCCACCACCGAAGCTATCCGAGATGCAGACTGCCTTTCCGCAGTATGAGTTTCTTGAGGAAGTAGGCAGCGGCGCCAGAGGAAGGGTTTTCAAAGCCTTGGATACGGGGTACTTCGACCGGACAGTGGCTATCAAAGCCACACGAATCGAATCTGATGATTTGGAGTCGCTGATGCGATTCCAGCTCGAGTGTAAAATGCTAGCGCAGCTGCGCCATTCAAACATTCCTGCGCTCTTCGGTCATGGAAGTTCAGAAGATCTTCATATGGTGGTGATGGACTGGATGCCCGACGGCAACCTAGAACAACTACTGGAACGGCGTAAGGGTAGACCGCTTCGTCTCGTAAAGATCGTTGCTCTCATGGAACAGCTTTGCGACGTGCTATCGTTTGCCCACTCTCAACGTTACATTCATCGCGATGTCAAACCGGCCAACATCCTTCTCAATGGAGACCGGATTCGAATCACAGACTTTGGACTGGCTAGAATCAGAGACCACGAACCGGGAATCACGAGAATCGGCGTCACCGTTGGCACCCCAGGTTACATGGCCCCGGAGCAAGAAAAGCCCGGCACTCCAATTGATCACTGCGCCGACATCTATGCATTGGGAGCACTCCTCTTCCGAATGGTGACCATGCGGGAGCCCCCCAGAGGCTTCATTGACGGCGCTTCTCTGCACCATTGCCCGAGAGCCTTCTACGCAGTCATCAAGAAAGCCATGGCTGAAAAGCCTGGTGATCGTTACCAAGACATCGAAGCACTTCGTCTAGCGATTCGCCATGCTTGGTCGGCCGTAAAGATACAACGGCGCTGTGTAACCTTGATCACGGTTGCAGGGATTGCGCTAGGGTTCTGGCAGTTCTTCTTTCGTTAGGCTATGGCCACTCCTCTAAGATCGTTTCGCCCGGTCCCAGAATCTGAAGGCTGTCGTCAGGAGACGTGAGCGCAGACTGAAAGACGACGAGGTTGAAGCCCGGTTTGCCAATCACGTGCATGGCGCGAGATGGGAATCGTATCGCGGAAATCCTTGTTTGCTGACTCACGGCCTCTCCCAACGATTGCAATGGCGTTTTCCGGCGCTTCAGACGGAATGACTCGAAAAAATCTCTGTCATTCAATCCAAAGAGCTCAATGTTTTCGGGATTTGCTAGATCAACAAGCGCTCGAACTCTTAGTTTGCCGTGATAGACAATGTGAGGCTGAGGATTGACGAAATAGCTATCGTACTTGGCGAGTGCTGTCTCACGATCTTCTGCCATGTAAAGACAGTGCACCCCCGCGGGATTACAACGCTGCCGGCGCCCTGACGTAAATAGGTAGCTTGGAGGCGTTCCCTTGGCGAATGTTAGTTGAGGAATGCATCGTACAAGCGTGCCATTGAATGGACCGGTTTCCGCGTTATTCAGCAGCAGGTTCAAATCGGTCGCCATATCTCGTGTCTTACCTAGCCACCTAGCCCGGCGATCCAAGAAGCATGTCTTCTACCAAATCAGCTACCGCACTAGCTTGTTTCGAGAGAATCACATCCATCGGTGTCCGATCATCCAGATGTGGATTAGGGCGCTCTAGCCAAGCGCGAAAATCAGCATCGGTAAAGAGCGACCGCAGTCTGGCAATACGCTCATAGGGACGAAGCGCCGGTTGGATCTTGGGAGCGTCCGGTGTCTTACTGACCGATTGCTTGGAGCGGCCAATCAAACTCGCTAGCAGGGATAACGACATGCCAAAGGTTTTAGCAATTGTTCGCGCAGAAAGACGGCCGCTTTCAGCCAGCAACGGCCGTGTGGCCCTAACAACTTCCTTGGCCTCGGCGAGTGGGTCGCCATTGGCGGCACCCTCTTGGATCGTCATCTTAGCCAAGGCTTCATACAGACTCGCCCGCAGGTTCTCTTTGCCCCAAGAGAACTCGATCTGTGGCGAAATCGACTTTGGAAACAGCCGCATCACGTCAACCATATTCTGAGGTTCGCGTACCTCGTTCGCGGCGAAACTCACGACAATTCTCGGAGGCTGCGGAAGCTTCTGAAGACGTGCTCCAAGGTTGCCCACTCGGACACGATGTTTTGAGAATTGGACTGGCTCACGCGCCTGCAACACGATCACCGCTGGAACCTCGCCGGTCTTGGCAACATCGGATACCGTAGCGCGCACGGTGTCGAATTCTTTGGCCCAGCTGGGAACGGTCCCGCGTTTATCCCAATTGGCAAAGGCAATGCGAATGGATTTGGCTGATGTTACCATGACGCCTAAACGTAAACCCGGCGTCCACCAGATGTCAACTTTTCTGGTCATCCCTGTCAGGAGTTCGGAGTACGAGCCGGCCGCTTCCATGATCACAGTCGCGACGCTCAACGTCCAATTGGCCACCTTTGATGCCGCCGTTGAGCAGGCGCTCGCGGAGGACTCCACGCACTTGGCTTTCTACGGTCTTTCTCAGTGGCCGCGCCCCAAGTCTTGAATGAAATCCCTGGCTCGCGAGGAATCGAGGCACTTCAGGTGTGAATGCCAGAGAGACACCACTCGATTGACGATGATGAGTGAGTTCCCGTTTCAAGAGAAGTTCGGCGATAGGTAGAACGTCCTCGAATGCGAGTTTGTCGAACACACAGACGGTGTCGAATCTTGCGAAAACTTCCGGTCGCAACTGGGATTGTGCTTGGGCTTCGACGAATCGAACGAGTGTTGCCCTAACGCTACAACGCGCGTCGAGGATCGCGTGGGAGGCAATGTTGCTGGTGCACACCACGTAGAAAGTGCTGAGATCTAACGTCGTGCCGTTCGCCATCGTGACACGTGCCGCATCGAGGATCTGCAAGAGAATGTCCAGGACTCGCGGATGCGCCTTCTCGATCTCATCGAAGAGCAGCGTTCCCTTGCCTTCCACCCCTTGGTATCGCCGCGCTAGCAAACCTTCCTCTGTGCTACTGCGGCCGAGCAACACGCCAAGGGCATCCTGCGTTTGATACTCACTCATGTCCAAGCGGATCAGATGGTTCGCATCAAACAGATGCTCGGTGAATGTCAGTGTCAGCTCCGTCTTGCCCACGCCCGTGGGGCCAAGGAAGAGAAACGTGCCTCGTGGCCGCCTCGAATCGGTTAGGCCTAGCTCTCCGTTCTGGAGTGCAGCAGCCACTTCAGGGATGACATGGGGCTGCCCTAGGATCTGCCGCGCCAGGAACTTCTTCAGACCTTGCAATCGCTTGCGGTCATGGCTGTTGATCGCCCCACTCACGGAGTTGCTTGGTACTGATAGGGTTCGATGAATCATTATCGGTCTCTACGCTTTGGATTGCCTTCAGTTGCTTCTCTGCTTCGTCGCGGCGTGTTCGTTCCCGTCGAAGTTTCTTGGATAATCGTTGCACCAAATCGGCATCGCCTGATTGCTCTGCTAGTCTCTTCTTCATCAAGGCGAGTTGCTCAAGCGTACTGATGTTCGTCTGTTCCAAACCGTCGCTCAGTTCTTGAAGACGTTGTTTCTCAGCATGCAACTGATCGGACGGTGGCAGTGGTCTGAAGGCGGAATCTCTCAACGATTGCACCGGTCCAGTGCTCTTAAGAGGCGGGTTGCTTCTGCGGAGATTCCAACGCGGTGACTTCTCTAACTGATACACGCGGTGGGCTTCGTACATCCGCAGTCTATTCCTGGAGGGTTTCCGGCCGACGTAGTAGCTCTTCACAAACTCCGGATTGCGCACTCGCTTGAGGTCGTTCGCTCCCAGATACTCATGGCGCACCGGCTGGTTGTGCAAGGCTGTGCCCGAAGACGATCGCGCAGTGCCGATCGATCGCTTGGAAGCGCAACTGGTGCCGAATACGACTGCCACTAACAGGTAACACGGTAGGTACTTATTCATCTTGATGCTCCTTTCGTTTCTCGTAAGCAGCAACGTGTTCTCGTACCAGCTCACGATGATTGAGGGTATTGCTGGCTTGATCCGGCTCATCAGTAACCACGGGATTGGTCGTCGCTGCCGGTTGCCAACTGTTCCGAGCGGTTTCGCCTTGTGCCAGACCAGCCACACTGGCGAGTTCCGGCTCAAACACCTGAAGCGTGTAGACATAGAACTCCGTACCAGAGGGAACACGGACGAACAACCCATCGCCTTCGATTTGGTCTAACAAAAGCTTCGCGTAGCGCTCAGCCACTGCCGAGATCCCTTCCAGCCCGGCGTTTTCGATGGAATTGCCAGGACGTGATCCAAAGATCGTCTCCGTCGTCTCTTCGCTCGCACGCGCGGCGCCGCCGATCATCGTGGCGGCGAATAACTTGAACTCCAGAAACTCGTCGCTCTTGGCAATCTCACCACGAATGCCAGCCGATCCGTCCGTCAGTCCGTAACTATCCTTGTCGTGGTTATAAGTTCGATCGAGGGCTAGGCCATTCGTTTTGTATTGCCTGCCGTCTTGCCACACAAACTGCCAAGTACCAGACACAGCGATACGGTCACGAACGCGCCTGCGTTTGGCAAAACTGTGAACTTCCGTGCCCGCCGGTACGATCAGGTTGCCGTTGTGCCAGACATCTTCAGTCACAAATCCAATCACCGGCGTCTCCAAGGAACTGGAGTCCACAGTGATGATCAGCTGGCAAGGAATGAGTGTTCCCGTGGGCGCAAACACGCGTGGCGGTTCAATCTTGGCGGGAGGAAGTGCTTCCGACTTGGGTTCCTCGTAAAAGTGAACCAGCTTCGGGAGGCTTACTTTCTGTTTCTTGTTGGTTGGTCTGGCAGGCAACGGATCAGCGACAGCGGGCGCAGGCGGAGGCGGCCGAAAGCGTGATAACTTGTTTTCTTTTACCCATTCAGATGCCACCGGCTCATCAGGTTCCGGTTTGTTCTCTTCAGGCGACATCTGGCCTAACAACTCCTCGCCTTCAGCTACCACGGGAGTCTCTTGCGCGTTGCGTTCTCGGTATTCCCGGATGAAGTAGAAGATCGCGAACAAACCTAACAACAGTAGTACACCAGCGCCGGTGCGTGTCTTGAAGAAGGCGATCACCCGGGACATCACTTGCCTCCTTTCTTGTCAATGGTGACGACATCAGGACGGTCGGTGTTACCGAACAATGACGGATCGATATAGCCTGCCCATTCCTCCATTTGTTCGTAGCGGCAATGATTTGATGGGATCAGCCTGAAATCGTTCTTGATGCTTAGGTTAGCCCGATTGCCTTCGGTATCGCCCTTAATCACCACATGAACTGGTATTGCGCCATTTGCCGGCACCGTCTCTGAGGCATCCACTAGCACGACTGGATAGACGCGTTCAGCAACTCTGACTTCGAAGGAACCGGGGTCAATCCGAATGGGATAGTCGAGCCGGTTCTGGATCTCTCCGAGTAACACCAAGGCGTCTTCTTTGGGGAAACGATAGAGTTGCCGGATCACACTAGCGGTATCTCCGGCATCGTAGGTCAACTCAACGCGCCGCGATTCAACCTCATCGTGAAGGTGCGGAAGATACGCCTGGAATACGCGTTCGTTTCGTGCCAGGCGAAGCAATTGAAGAAGCTTTTCCGTACTGTAGTCGAGTTTCTTCCCATCAACTTGAGAGACCGAGATCTTACGTGCTTGACGAAGCTGCCGCTTCTCCAAATCGGCAAGTCGAATCACCGCCGGCGCTTCATCACTCGGTTCTAAGTGCAACAGCACGAGATCCCTGCCTAACAACACGCCGATCTTAGCTTCTTTGCCTGGCATGACATTGCGCAGGGTTAACAGATTGGAGTTCTTCGGATGGGTGTAATGATAGGTTCCAGGTTCAGTTCCATCGGTCAGCCCGTAGCCCAGTAATCCGTTCACATTTCGGGGAAACTGCAGGATGGTCGCCTGATTTGTACCAACCGGGATTTTGATAGGCTCGCTCATGGTGAGCGGCATCACGGAGATCTGTTCGGCTACTGCCATCGAACACGACAGCAGCATTCCTAACAAAAGAAGTCGTTTCATGATTTGGTCGTCGTTTGAGTTTGATAGTCAAAGGCGATGGCCACGGTGGGAAACCGCCCGTTGTGGCGCATGTCAGGGTTCAAGATGAACTTGAACTGCGCCTGCACTTCGAGCACCTCGGTGAAAGGCTTGTTGCGAAAGACGCCATTGCGGATGAGTTGGCCTTCCACACCCGTGAGGACCGAGTCATCGCGCACTTGCAGAATTTGAATGGCGCCCAACTCGACTTTCTGATGAATCTCTTTCTCACGGAACGCTTTGGTTTCCTCCTCAAGCCGTCTGTTGGTCTTCTGATAGAGTTCGATGCCCAAGATCCGCTTGAGTCGGTCCGGATTGTCCGGTCCGCTTGGGTTGCGATTGAACACGGCTTCCATCGCCAAGCGCGTTTGCGCTGCATGCACGGCCTTGGCATCCTCAAAGTCCAGGGATGCCGGTAAGTAGTAGGTGTTATTGGCATCCATGACGAAGAACTGTGGCTTCGTCTGGAGCGCAGCGACCAAACGCTGACGCTCCCACCAAAACACAGTGGTCACGCCGATGGCGAAGACAAACCAGAACAACGCCACTTTGTCTTTCTGGATGAATAGATCGATGACCGGTTTGGATCTTCGTTTCACTGACATAACATTGATTGGTTAGGTTGATTGGTTGGCCGCGATGGCAGCGGCTTTGACGTTGGAGCCGCCACTACTCGGCGACCCGCAGCCGCCACTACCCCCTCCGGACGATCCGCCACCCTTTGGTGACGACTGACTACTTCCGCTGGCGGCACTCATGGCGGCAAGTCCGGCACCGATGGCCATGGAAGCGCCTCCCCCTGCCGAGCCACCCATGAATCCCGCGGCGCCACCACCGACCATGCCTCCAAGTCCCGCAGCGCCTTTGCCTCCGGCAGCCATGGTTCCGCCGACAGCACCACTGAGACCGGCTCCTGAGGCACCAACAAAACCGCCTAACAACGCTGCGCCGATCTGTGAACCAGTCGTTACCGCACGTGCTAGGATGACGGGTGCCGCGATCGTGCTGAACACCAGCCAGAGCGATGCCACGATCGTGAAGATGATCATCTGTGGGCCGAACGAGGCTTTCCCTAACGCACCGCCAAACTCAAAGAGCGTGCGGTCCGCCGCATTGTCTAACAAAGCCTCGGTCATAATGTTCGCCACGGCCCATCCTAGCGGCCAGAGTAGAATGCCGATGATCCCTAACACATAGCGGATGGCGATTCCTCTGGTGGCGTTCACCAGGAACATCGGTAGGAACAGGGGCAAGAGCGCGACCCCGAAGTAGAGGAAGCCTTTCTGAATCACATAAGCCCACCAAACGATAAGCCAGGCGATCTTAGCCGCGATGAGAATGAGGAAGCGGCCCAGCGCTGTTGCCACCGCCGCTTCCGCGTCAAAGATGAAATCATACCACGAACTTTCTTCACTCTCATCCTGGGGATTGGCGATGATCTCGCCGAAACGGGTGTGGGTATCGCGAGGATCGGTTCCCAGCTCGGCAATAACCCCATCTTGAATGGTGTTGCCCAGAAAGAACACCCACTCATCGACAAACCCTAACACCACGGCGATCACCGCGATGGCAATCAAGGTGCGAACGACTTCCGCCAAGCTCCCAAAGGTGCCGCGATAAGCGGCTAACAAGAGCCCGATCACCATCACCAAGTAGGCAAACACCAGAAGACCGGAAAAGAGATCCTCTACCGAGCCCTTGAAGGTGGGAAAGAGTGCATCGAAGTCGTCCATGACTTGTGTGGATGGTTATTGGGATCACCAGCCGTAACGGCTTTCGTCTAAACGATAGGTTGCCAGATCGCGTTGATTGCCGACTTGGAAACGCTTGGCTTCCGCTTCCGCCCGCGCTTTAGCTTCCGCTCGTCGTTGGTTAGCGTTCTCGAGTTCACGCGCCGCGTTCTCACTGGCAGCAATCTCTAGCTCGCGATCGATCGCTTGCAGCTCGGTCTGCTGCCCTATCAGAACACCGGTGAGTTTCTTAACCTCGCTATCAGTGGTGGCGTTTCGAAGGGATTCAACCGTTCCGGCGATCTCTTCTTTCAACAGATCGCGCCGCTCGATCACCTTGAGTTTCTTGGCGCGAAACTCGTCAACTGTCTCGCGAACCGCATCTTCGGGTTTATAGCGCTCAGCCTCGCGCTCAAACACATCGCCATCAATGTCGAAGTCGAAACCGATCTCAGAATAGAGGCCGCCACCATTAAAGTCGAAGATGCCCTCGCCGGTAATGTCGCCAATGCGTTCGGCAACATCTAACCGTTCTGTCGCTTGGCCTAACTGATCGAGAAGTTCGTCCAGGCCGGCCAGGTCGAGAATAGCTTCTGGATCACCAAAGCGATCAAGATAGTCATCCACCTGAGCGATCTGGGTCGCCAGTTGATCAATCTGCGTGTAGAGCTGATTGATCTGTTCGACCGCTTTGGCGATTTGGGTTTGTTGATTGGCTTCATGTAGCACCTGCTGAGCGAGATCGCTCGCCCAATTCACTTGGTTTGCCGCGATCTGGGCGACATCGATTACCGGGATGCCACCGGCCATGAGCCGGTTAACTGATAACGTCAGGGCAAGTAAGATGCCCAACAAGGATGAGCGTTTCATGGTAGATTCCTTTCGTTAGGGTTGGTTGGAATGAGAGGCTTGAGCAGCTCCGCGATGGGATCTTTGACGAAGTCGGTAATGTTCAGACCATTCGCTGCTGGAGCCTTTCGTGTGGAAGACGGTTTCGTTTGTGCAGGCGTCGCACAGGTCCTCTCCACTTGGGCCTGCTGATAGCGCTGACGCTCCAGTTCTTCATCCGCAAGCCGGATGATCTCTAACATGCGGTCAGCCTCGTAATCAACGCTTCCGTCAGGATGATATCGCGATCTCATGGCTCGATCACCTCCACCACTTGCGTGTGCGCTTCGACGATGACGCCATCGTTAGTCACATGTTCCGGTACGGGGATCTCGTAGTATCCCCGGTTGAAGGTTCCGCTTAGTTCATCGCCTTCATGCAGACGTTTCGACGCCCAATAGAGCCGCTTCACTTCATCGCTTTGACCTTTCTGATAGCCTTGAGCATAGGCCTGCCGTTCGTTGCTTTGCGTCCAGTAGTTGAACGCGGTTCCGGCAACAGCCCCGGCCGCCGCTCCAAGAACCGCTCCCTCAGCTTCGCCACCACTGATCTCATGGCCGATGAGAGAGCCTGCTGCCCCAGTGATCACGGGAGCCACCGAATCCGGCAAAGATTGGCAAGCAGACAGGAATAACAAAAGTGCTAAGCTGCAATAGACAATGACCTTCATGGTTAGGTGAGAGCTAAGAGTTCTTTGGACGGTGCGTTCTTGGCCGTGACGATGACGGGCTTGGCATCTTCGGCGCGGTAATAGACAAAGCCTGCGTGCGGATCGGTGCGTTGCATGCCCGGTTCCGGGAAATTGGTGATGGCCGCTTTGGTGATCTCTGGCAACGGAAAGGCCTCATCGATGCGGTCGAGGTCTTGCCGGTCCCGCTGTTTCAGGAGGAACAGCATGCGTGAGTTGCCCATCACGCTGGAACGCACCGGGCTGTCATAAAACCGGCTGAACTGTTGGATCACGCTGATGACCCAGCAGTTGTACTTCCGCATCCGTTCGTAGAATTCACGTGTGATGCGGTCGCCATCGGGTATGGTTAGGAAAGCGCTCAGTTCTTCCAGCACGATGCGCTTGCGTTGATCGCGTGGCCGCGTGAGCACTTCATTGCGCACGTGATTGGTGATGAGAAAGGCAGCGACGGCACGAAGGTCCTGGGCGGACTCGGGAATGTAACTGAGTTCGAAGTGAGCGATCTTGCCGTCTAACTGAATGTTGCTCTCACCATCCAAGATCGGGCCGTAGTTGCCACCGGCACTCCACGGCTCTAAGAGTTTGGCTAGGGTCCGCCAGTCTTCCGCGTTGGGACCATGACTTTCCAAGGCCAGCATCTCTTGCAGATGACTGTGGGTGGGAATGTGAGACGACGGCATGTAGGCGTAGGCGTGCTGAAAAACGCACTCGCTCGCTTGCGGATCTCTCAGTGCCTGATCGATCTGCTCTTGCTCAATGACCGGCTCTTCATGTTCACCGGTTGTCGCCCATTCCCGATAGTGGATGTAGGCGTCAAGGAAGGAGGAGCCGGGCGGCATCTTTTCCAACGATGCCCGAACCGCCAGCGCTTCGTTGGCCACCAAACGAAGCGTGTCCGGATACTTGCGGGCCCAATCTTCATAGAAGTCGCGATAGAGCTGGCGGATGGCACTGGATAGGTGAGCGGCACGCAGTCGATTCTTGTCGGCATCTTCCAACACACCCGCCATCAGCTGGCCCATGGCGGTAGCGTTGGAGAGTTGCAGTGGTGTCAATGGTAGACCGCCGGTATCGAGGTAATTGAACGTTAGAGTGCCGTTGGGCTGAATGATGATCGGTTTGGCCTTCGCATCGATGGTCTTGGTGTAGCCTTGATAGGATAATCCCTCTTCAACGAGCACTGTGTAGTCGTAGTAGGGCTCGGTTTGGGTAAGAAGATCGATCATGTTCACCGACTTTCCCGCTCCGCTCATGCCAAAGACGACGCCGTGCTGAGGGGTGATCCGTTTGCCACTGCCCATGAAGGTGCGCACGCCGATTAAATTGCGGTTCGCGCCATCATAAAGCGCTTCGGCTTGCGCAAGATCGCCAGTCGGTGTGGCTGACACCGGCAACAGGTTCGCCAGGTTCACGTCTTCGATGTAATGATAGAAGTCGTCATACTTGTCCCAGCACCATCCTGGCAGAGCAGCGAAGAAATAGTTGCGCGAACTCGTGGGCAATGAGGGATCGTAGACTTTGGCGCCATTGAGTTTGCAGATAGCACCCCGCAACGCGGCAAGCTTCGCGCGCAAGCCTGCTTTGTCCGCATCCCACGCGCGAATGATAAACTGCGCTTTGTAGGGCAGCACCTCGTTCGACATCAGACGCGCGATCTTCTGCCCCTTCTTGTGCATGGCCGCCACCATCCGCAGCTTGGGCGAGTGTTGGATGGTGTGTTGCAGCTTCTCGTAGGCGCCTTCCTCTTTCTCAATCTCGCGCAGGACATCCAGTGCCTGGATGTTGACCACGATCGAATAGTCTAACAAATCGAGGCTCGTCAGTTGGCTGATCATCCCGGAGAACGTCGTCTTAGGCAGGCTCTTGACGACCAGGATGCCATGGTAGTACCCGTCCAGATAGAAACCCAAGTCAGGCTTGACTAACGGAGCCGCCTCGCCGTTGAAGCAGTTCTCCACGATGCTTTGCTTCGGCTCGAACAGGAGATCGTAATCGAGCTTCGATTGATCTGAGGCAGACGGATTGAAGTAATGATAGAAAGCACGGAAATGAGCCGCTTCGTCGAACGGCTCTACCGATCCTCCCAAGCTGCCAAACACTTGATGCAACAACTCTTCGTACTGCCGCAGCTCGCGCGCGCTGGCATCCAAGGTGTAGTCGTAGGCTGCCCGTTGCCCCTTCCCCAACGACACGCCTGTGGTATCGATCTTAGTCGTCACATACCAGTGCAGCCGTTCACGCCTCAGCTGGCGTTTCTCCATCAGATCCCAGTAACGCGTGAACCGCTCATTGCGCTGTTCCTTGCTCCACGCGTTGGTGGCTAGTTCCTTGGTCTTGGAGTAGTAGTTTAACAACTCGCGCCTGTAGTCGGAGTCGACCGACCAATGCACCTGCATACGCGCCGATTCCTTAAGGGAAGAGAGCAGGATACGCAGGTCGTCTTCCAACTTGTTCAGCCAGGAAACCTCGGCGTTCTCACAGTCTGGCGGATGCACTCGGAAACCTTTCCCCACATAGCCACCTTTCTGAAGGCCGCGGTAGACGATCAGATCGTCCATCAGATAACCATCAATCAGTTTTCCCATCGTTAGGTTCCTCCGATTCAAGGTTCATGTAAGGGTGAGCCGTCTTGACTCGATGTTGCGGCCCGAAATAAGGCCGGTTGGTCAGCCATCCATGCCGGTCGAGAAACTCCCGTAATCGTGCTAACCCCCATTCAAAGAACTCGGCATCGAAGCTTTTCGGTTTGCCAGACTTCAACAACACCACATAAGCCAGGGTCACTACCATTGGCACCAGGGAGACGGCGACCGACTCTCCGAAGCTCAAGTGGAGCTGGCCGTGGCAGAGGCGAAACGCGAGGAGCCCTACTCCGAATCCCAGGATCATCCAGAGAACGTTGTTCCCTTCGAAGATCCAGATGACGGGCTTGGAATCTCTCCCCGCGTTCGCCTCGTGGTAGCGACGTTGTTCAGCCATCCTAACAACAAGCGTATTCGATGCGTTACGGGGCCGCTAACTCAATGCCAGGATCGACACCGGTTCCCGCCGTGAAAAAGGTGTTCACGATCACGAAGGCCAGTCCGCCGACGCCTGCGCCAACGAGTCCATACTTGAGATACTCCGTGCGCCCAATCATGAACATGATCGCGGCCATGAGCAGGCCGCCAAAGAAGAGCAAGATGGCAATGGCATTGAGCACACTGGCCACCGCGCTCAGGTTCGTCACCAGATCCGCTGCGAGGATCGGTGCCCTAAAGAGAAGTGCTAGATTCATAGAACTGTGAATAAAGTTAGGATTTCAGTTTAACGTTGGGACCACTTCAGTGCGGTCTATCTGCTAAATCGAAAAAATGCGTTCGCAGTCCACGTGACTTGAGATTCCAGCTGTTCTTTTCTTGCCCAGCACATCCTACTGGGTCGGCCGTCATCGCTTTAGGCCACTGCGCTTGAAGGAGTCATCGCTGAAAGAGAGGTCCATTCCGCCACTCCCTAACGGTGCACGCAAAAGACTCCGTTCGCGAACCAGTAGGCTGCAGGAGGAATCTCGTTTCACACATGTCTTCGCTATACTGCTTTCGATTGGTTTCGGAGGCTGGCACAACAGGTACTGTTAGAATGAGTGGTTGATTACATGTTTTAATATCATGGAAAACCCTAATAATTATCGAAATGACAAAAAATAACCAGCCTTCCGCACGAGAGCCCAACTTTGATGCCTTGTCGGCCGAAATCTTCGCCGAGATGCGCATCCTTGCCGAGCGCAGCATGGCGAACGAAAAGCCAGGCCACACCCTGCGCCCGTCGGACCTCGTGCAGGAGGCTTGGGTGAGACTCTCCACAGCTGAACCATCACGATTTCAAAACCGCTCGTATTTCCTTGGCGCGGCCAGTGAAGCCATGCGCCGGATCTTGGTGGAGCACGCGAGGAAGAAAGCGGCGATCAAGCGTGGTGGTGATTGGCAGCGGGTTGAGTTCGAGAACCTTGAAGGGTTGGCGTCGCTGTCGGACGAGGCCAATGACAGCATTCGCTTCGTCGACGAGGCCCTTGACGCCCTCGCGACCGAGCACCCTCGACAGGCTCAGGTGGTTCGGCTGGTCTTCTTCGCAGGCCACACCTACGAGGACGCGGCACAAGAGCTGGGTATCTCCCCCAGAACAGCGAAGCGCGACTGGCAGTTCGCCAAGGCCTGGATTCATGCCTACCACGAAAAAAATGAGTGACGCGTGGCACTGGTAATGCCGAAAATAACGCAGGTAAGGGAGGATGAACTCAAGTGATCTGTCAACAGAACCGGACGACGAGTCAGAAGAGGTAATGCTCTTCCATGAGGCGATCGCTTTACCCGCTTCACAACTCGACGAGTTCCTTCGAAGGAAGTGTCTAGGAAGGCCTGAGTTGGAAGCCCGAGTAAGGAAATTTGTGGACGCTCATCGCGGCGACTCCGAAGACTGGTTGGAAAAGGGCCGCATTGAATTGTCAGGACGGCTTGCGGGCCTTCGGCCTGGGGCCATGATCAGCCATCGATACGAACTCCTAGACAACACTCCCGGTCAGGGATCTTACGGCGAAGTCTGGCGCGCCCGCCAGCTCAACCCTGAAGTGTTAGTTGCCATCAAAATCTTGAAATCGGGTCACGACAGCCGTGAGGTCGTTGCACGGTTCGAACAAGAGCAAGAATTACTAGCGTCATTGAATCATCCTGGCATCGCCAAGATATTCGAATCGGGAGTAACTCCCAAACCCGAAGAACGGGCTTTCTTCGCGATGGAGTTGATCGAGGGCCCACGCATCACTGCATACTGCGACCTCCACGCACTCTCGCTCGAGCAGCGGCTCCGACTCTTCCAGCAAGTGTGTCGGGCGGTGGCGCACGCTCATCAGAGATTGGTGGTTCACCGCGACCTCAAACCGTCCAATATCTTGGTGCCAGAAACCGACGGCCACCCCACCCCCAAGCTGATTGACTTTGGTATCGCAAAAGTCACCCATAAATTGCTTTCAGCTCAGTCTCTTATTGAGGGGCCTAACCAGATCCTGGGCACCCTGCCCTACATGAGCCCCGAGCAGATAAAACCAGACCTCTCGGGGACGCCCATTGATACTGTCTCCGACATCTACTCCTTGGGGGTCATTCTCTACGAACTCCTCACCGGAACCTTGCCAATCGACCTTCAGGGACTGGACGTTCGACAAAACCCCGACGAGGTCCAGCGCCGCATCTGTGAAACGATTCCCCCAAAGCCGTCGGATCGCGTTTCTGCCCTTGAGGCTGTGAGCATGGAAACGACCGCTCGCTCTCGGCAAACACCACCAGCAAAGCTCAGCGGCAGGCTTGCAGGAGACCTCGACATGATTGCTCTAAAGGCTTTGGAAAAGGACGGGAAACAGCGCTATTTCACAACGCTCGCCTTTGCAGACGACATTGAACGGTATCTTACGAAGAGACCGGTCGAAGCCTACCAGGGTCGTGGCCTCGCCAACACACTATACGCCAGCCGCAAAGCTGCCAAACGCCATTGGTTGGCTTTTTCGACTTCGATCATGTTGATTCTAGCAATCACCTCAGCCTGGGTAGTTTCGTCGTCAGCTTTGCGGAGAGCGGAAACCGAACTTAACAATCGTCAGCAGATTCTTGAGTTGTTCACTGACACTGTCTCTGAGATAGCGCCGGCCGCTGGTAATCTCCAAGACTCAGCAAGTTTAAAACGCATTCTGAAAAGCACCGCTCAAGCCGTGTCGGATAGCAAGGCGTCCATGGATGCTGAGGTCGAGTTCAAGATCAGGCAGACCCTTGGAGACGTCTATTTCCAGCTTGGTTCTTATCGAGAGGCTACCTTCATGCGAGAACGGGCTCTCGAACTGGCCTCACGGATCTATGGGGACCAATCGACCGAAGTCGCAAGTGCCTCGATAAACTTGGCCAATGCCCTTCGCCGACAATCAAAACGAAAACAAGCCGAACAATTGATCCGCAGGGCCATCGAAATCCGCGAGAAAACGGATGGAAAAGGCGCAACATCCGTTGCAAGCGCAATGAATGACTTAGGGCTCATCATGTTAGAAGAGAACCGATTTGAGGAAACAGTCGCAGCTTATGAGCACGCTTTGACTATCTATACTGAGGCCGACGGGAACCACGAACCATCGATGATCTATCCACTATTGAATCTTGGCATTACCTTCGATCGCCACGCGAAGTCCGTAGAGGCGGAAAAGAATCTTCGCAATAGCCTCGCACTATGCGAAACGTATTTGCCTTCTGATCATAGGACCACTGCCCGATGTTTGGCGAGCCTTGCCAAGGTGATCTACGCCAAGAGAGACCGATCTGCAGATGAACTAATCGAGTCTCAGTATTTGGCAGAAAGGGCGCGCGACATGTTCAACCGCCTGCTTCCTGGAGACCATACTACGCGAAAGCAAGCACAAGAACTATATAATCGAATAGCTCAACGCCAGCCGCTAAGTTCTACCGGTCAAATACAACAACTACCCTAACAGCCCTTAAGCCAATACCGCACATGGACGACTTCGATTTTTCAGCAGAGCACGAGGAATTCGACACTAGCGATCACGACCAAGATTCTTTGATCGATACGCCAGAATTTGGTCAACCTGATCCCGTTTCTCTCGGCGATACAGGGGCACCGCACGATCACGACCACTCGTTCGAAAGCGAAGCTGCGAACTCCGAAGTCGACGCAACAGAAGCCCATTCTGATGGGAATCATATTTCTGAAGAAAATGATTACGCCTACGCCGAAACGCTTCAAGCCAACCTCGAACCAGAATCTTCCGGTAACTTCTCAGGCGAATCGTGCGACCACGACGATCTGACTCTCGGCAAGTTTCTTCGGACAGGTGCCGAACACATGACCAAATCAACAATTGTCGACAATCCGATGTTTGAGAGCCTAGTGGAAATTGCTGGACCTCTAAGCAAGATCGTTGGCTTCGCTGTCGAGAAGGTTTCAGACGAAGTCTGGGACATGATCTAACCCTCTGCTACGGTCAGCCATTCGCAAAAAATATGCATACGCCTAACAACAATGTGATCAACCTCAGAGAACTATCAAAGTCAATGATCGGCATCGCAGGGCTTGAGTGCCAAGACCTTGGACTCGATCGCGATCAACAATACATTGACTATTCGATCCTGGTGGCCATGGGCTTGTTTCGCCTTGTGGTTATGGGCGAGATCAAAAAAGGAAAGTCAAGTTTCATCAATGCTCTTTGCGGCATCGAGAATCTTGTTCCTGTCCTCTCCGAAGTCGCGACTTCTACCATCTTCAAGATTCGCTATGGGCCACGTCTGCGATATCGCGTCTTCTATATTAGGAAAGTCGGCGAAGAGCGCCGTACGGAAGAGATCGCGCCAGAACAAGTAAGCGATTTCGGCACGGAGACTGGGAATCCAGCCAATCGGAAAGGTGTCGACTTTATAGCCATCGAAGCGCCATCTCCAGTTCTAGAGTCTGGCCTCGTGATCGTCGATACACCAGGACTCGGCGGCTTATTCAAAGACCACCAGGTGATCACATTTCGACATGCCCCCAATTCGGACGGAGTCTTCTTTATCACCGACAGCGTTGAGTCCCCTCTAGGCAATCACGAAGTGAAATGCATAAAGGAGCTCAGACAGATTACCAATAAGATCTACTTCATTCAGACAAAGAGTGATCTCGTAGACGAGGAAGTAGCGATCGCCCGCAAAAAAAACAATATCAAGATCTTGGCAGAGGAGGCAGGGCTTGAGGAGAAAAATATTGTCTATTTTATCGTAAGCTCATTCCTCAAATCTGAGGCAGATCGCGAGGGAGGAAGTGAACGGGATCTCGAAGACAGTGGTTTTAAACCGTTGATGGACTATTTCAACCGGGGACTTAAATCGAACATGGATAAGAATATCGCGGCCGTGGCCGTGACTCGCTCTAAAGAGAAGCTTCGAACTCTAATTCCTGAGATTCAATGGCGCCGTAAAATGCTTGACGCAGATTCGTCGGAAAAGCGCAAGACCTTGGAGACTGACATCCATGCGGTTCAGATCAGAATACAGGAATGGCAAAGTGAAGAACTTCCTGAACTGCAGCGAAATTTTGAACGCGATTTGAAGAAATCTTTTAATGAGGCACAAACAATTCTTAGGCGTAAGATTGGGCCTCTAGGTGAAATCTCACAGGATGCGAATCAGGCAATTGACTCTGAAACTGATGCCAAATCTATCTATCAAAAAGCGCCTGCCGTTTTTGAAAATCTGACAAGCGAAGCTTCATATATTCTTGCCAAGACCTGTAAGGATCTAGTTTCGCGCGTAAACAATCATATCTTTGATCTAGGGCACAATGTTCAAGAACGGTTAATTGAATACATGGTTGATCAAGATCCTATCAAAGGAGCAAAGGGCGAGGAGATTTCTGAGCTTGTATCCGAGAACGAGATCACTTTGGAAAGGTTTTCGCGAAAAGCTAATGAGAATACTCTTTTTGAGAAAACTAGAAGCGTTCTGTGGGGCGGAAAAACAGGCGCCGTCTTTGGAACAATCGCAGTCGTCGGTGCGTCTTTCCTGACCAGTGTTGGGGCGCTACTTGCGATACCAGCGGTTGTATACGCTACGATAAAGGGAGGCAAGTCTGCTTACAGCAGCCGAGCAAGGCGAGAAGCTAACAGTGCACAGGCAGAAGTTAGGGCAGCTATTAATGAAGCCGTTTCGAGGCTTTACAGTCAGGCATGTGATCAATTCCATGCACTACAGTACGATCTTTCCTCTCAGGCTGATGACTCCATACGGTCGCTCCTAAAGTCTGCTAACAGCACACTTGCAAATAGGAAAAAGACTCTAGCTGAACGAAGTAGGCAGACGAACGAAGAGCTTCAAGCACTCAGCCTGAAGCAACAGGAATTGGAGAAAAAAGCCAAAGGTTTTATCGAGCACCTTGCTGAAGTGGAAGAATCTATTGGAGTCCCGTCGTGATGGCGCAATCTATGGAAACGCGATACGATCAAGACTTTATCCTCTTTCTCAAAGAAGTAGCAAACGCGTTTTCGCGTTATTCGGATATGCGCGAATCGGCTGATCGATTGAACGCCTTAACCGACACAGCGCCATCTCCCTTTCAGGTGGCCATCGTTGGGAGAATGAATACAGGTAAATCGACCCTAATCAATGCACTAATCGGAAGACCGTTAGCGATTGTTGATACCGAAGAAACTACAGCCACGATCAACTGCATTTGCCACGGCACCAAAGAACAGAAAGATCAATTCCTCACAGTGTGGAAAGATGGTCGATCAGAGCCTTACCCGATCGAACGTTTGGCAGACTGGGTTGGCACATCCGATGCCGTAAAAGAGAAGGTACTTCGATTGGATCGGCTGAAGATGTTTGCAGACCTAGAAGTACTCCGGAATATTGAGATAATCGATACGCCCGGAATGGATAGTGTTGTGGAGGAACATGAAACGGTCATTCGAGATTTTCTCCGTCCCAAGGCAGTTTCGGACTCCCTTCAGATAACGAGTAGTGCTGACGCGATTGTATATGTCGTAGCGTCTGCCGGACGAGAAGCCGATGCCGATGCGCTCAAAGCATTTGGCGAGGGACGTAGCGCTACCGCCGACCCTTATAATTGCATTGGCGTTTTCCACAAGTGGGACAATCGCGAGAATAAGGAAGGCAATTCTCGTGAGATTGCTCGCGGCCTTGCTAGCCAGTTAGAAGGGCAACTTAAGGGAAAGTTACTAACTGTGCTTCCAGTTAGCGCGCCCTTAGCTCTGGCTGCGAGACATGCTCCCGATTGTTTTTTTGAGCAGGTTGTAGGCACGATATCGTCCACAGACACATGGCCCGTGCGACGATGGGATGATGATGAGAATCGCAAGAGAGCTAGGGATCAGTATCGAGCTCTTCCATGGCGTTGTTTCGAGTATCTTATCGAAGAATATCGGAGAAAATTGCCGGCGGACGGCACAGAAGCTCGGGAGCGTTGCCTGCAGCTAAGTCATATTCAGGACCTCGAAGACAACCTCAAGAAAAACTTCTTCGCCAACGCAATGGTCATACGCCAATGCCAGCTGTTGCGTAAAGCCTCCGAGCTTGTTGAGCCAGGTATCCGCAAGCTCATGCAGAAAGAGCGCGACGAAGCCGCCGATGCCGAACGAGCCGAGTGCGCGGCCGATCTCCTTGCAGACTCCGACCTCGCCGCCTGGGCAAAACGCAAGGCCGCCGATGCCCGGCAAAGCGTCGACGAGCTCCGAGACCTGGCGCTGCGACTCTCCCGAAAATGGGCGACTTTCGAGGCGCGCCTTGTCGGCCTTCAAAAGGACCTCGCCGTTTTACGCGAATTGCATCAGGAAGATACACTTTTCCCAAATGAGCATCACGACGAAATCCGCCAGATTTGCCAGGCAACCGGTTCCGAATTGCCAGCCCGGCGCACCCTCTTGGAGCTACTATCTCATTATAAGCCCCTAGCAAATCGACTCTTCGAGCCTCAGCAACTAGAGATGGTGTCTCACTTGATCCGCCGGATAGAGCAAGCCTATCAACAAGCCAAGGAGGAGATCGTATGAGCAAACTCTCTCGAACCGTGGGCATTGATTTCGGCAGTCACAAAACTTTAGTCGCCCGATGGGATGAGGAGATTGGCCGCCCCGTACTCGTCCGGCTGCGCCCTGCCCACGGCGATGACATGCCCAGCGCCGTGCATGTGAATAAAGACGGAAACATGACTTTTGGTGATGAAGCCTTGGAGGTCGGACTAACCGATCCCGATGGTCTCCAACGCTCATTCAAACGTGACCTGGGAAAGAGTGCGGCACCCTACCTCTTGCATGCCTTCGAACACACGCCCGAAGAACTTACAGCCCAATACCTCGGATGGATCAAAGCCATCGTCGAAGAACACTGCCTTCATGGTCCCATTGAAAAGGCCGTATTCACGGTGCCTGCATCTTGGCTGCCTTGTTCCAGAGAAGCCCTCGCTAAAGCGGCAAGCGAGGCAGGATTTGGTGACATTGACCTTCTCGAAGAGCCGGTTGCTGCTGGAATTGCTTTTCTCCGTTCTCGCAAAGATCTCTGGCCTGAAGATGAGATTCTTGTGTTTGATTGGGGTGCCGGCACCCTGGATTTGGCAGTATTGACACTGAAAGATAGTCAGCCTCACGCTGTTCCTGACTTGACTGGTGGTGATCCGAACCTTGGTGGCGATGATATCGATTCAGCAGTGCTACAAATCGTTAACCAACGATTGGTAGAGCTGGGGCTAGCGAAACTAGAAAGGCGCAGTCCAGAAGAGCTAGAGTTATTACGCCGAAAAGCGATTGAATGGAAGATAAGACATCGGAATAAACCTGATGCTATATTCGCTGTGACAGTTGAGGGGGCAAATTCAGACTACACTACTTTGAAATGGTCAGGCGATTGCGTGAATCTGCGAATGGGAATCTGTCTAACAAGGGCGGCCAAAGCATGTCAAGAACTGATCCATTCGGCAAAAAATAGGGGCATTTGTCCAAAAGGAATACTATTAATAGGCGGATCAAGTCAAATGCCTGAAATAGCCGAATTGCTTCGGAATTGCGATGAGGCTCCTGTCGTACTCCCGTGGGATCAACAGATGGTTGCCGTTGCTCTCGGTGCTGCATGGTTTGCGGCTTTTAGCGGCTCCTCTCCGATTAAGCAGGAGAACGATTCTCATGACGAGGATGAGTCATGTTGTTCTATGAGTATTGACTCAGAAGAAAATGACAATACTTGCCACGACAAGCCTCTTGACCAGGGCGTCACTTCCAGAGTTTCTGTCTCTGGGATTGGTGATTATTCATCGATCAAAAATGCTTTACAGAATGCGGTCGATGGATGTGTTATCTTGCTCGAATGCGGAGAATTTGACGAGCCTATACAAATCCCTGATGGAATCTCGGTTACAATTCGTCCGAGAGAACTCGACTTCAAAGTAAGCCTTACCTCGCCAAAAGTACCTGTCATCTATGTCGGAGAAGGTGCTGAGCTAACACTGGAGAACGTAACCGTTAATGCAAGGGAAGGCTCAAAATCCGGTGGCTCGGCCGTAGAGGCGTGGAAGCCTGATGTAATCACGATAAAGAGATGCAAGATCAATGGCAGCATACGCCTCCATGAGTTTGGAGATTTGACACTGATCGATTGCAAAATAGTTGGTGTGCCCGAAAAAGAAGAAGGAGATGACTCAGATCGAAGCGAATACGATGGAGTGAGCAATCACGATGGCGGATTGGATTTCCCTAATGGAAATCTGACCGTTGAAGACTGTATTTTTGAAGAATGCGCTTGCGCGATTTCTATCGTGAAAAGTGAAGCAACTCTTGAACGAATTTCTGTTAGAAATGTCGAGACGCCGATTTGGGCTAGAAAAAGCAACATAAGTATTATAGGTCTCAAAACTCGAAAGTGTGGGCCCTCAGTGGAAGTTAAGGACTGTAACGTTTCGCTAAGGAAGGGTGATATAGCAAATTGCTTCGCCGGTCTAATTACACAGGAAACTGAGTTGAGTTTAGAGGATAGTGAGATACGTCGATGCAACCGTGGGATAATCCTTAGAGAATCGAATGCCTCAATATGCAATGCGAAGATCTTCAGGATTGATGGTATGGGTATCGATCTCCGAAAATCGTCGGCAATCCTATATGATTCAGAAATCTATAGATGCTATCGTGGCGTGAAGACAGACCATGAAAGCGATATTGAACTAAACGGAAGTGAGGTGCACTCAAACCAAAAAAACTAGCGGAATTGTTAATTCTCCATGGATTGCAGACAAAAGATCGTCGGTATCGATTTCGGCACCCACAAAACTCTCGTCGCCCGCTGGGATGAGGAGATTGGCCGCCCTGTCCTCGTCCGGCTGCGCCCTGCTCACGGCGATGACATGCCCAGCGCCGTGCATGTGGATAAAGACGGGAACATAACTTTTGGAGATGAAGCCCTGGAGATAGGGCTGACCGATCCCGATGGTCTACAACGCTCATTCAAGCGTGACCTGGGGAAAAATGCGGCTCCCTACCTCTTGCATGCCTTCGAGTACACGCCCGAAGAACTGACCGCCAGATATCTCAGATGGATTAGAATGATCGTAGAAGAACACTGTCTTCATGGGCCCATTGAGGAGGCAGTGTTCACCGTCCCTGTATCTTGGCTGCCAAGTTCCAGAGAAGCCCTCGTTAATGCAGCTGGCGAAGCAGGATTTGGTGACATTGAACTTCTCGAAGAGCCGGTTGCTGCTGGAATCGCTTTTCTTTCTTCTCGCAAAGATCTCTGGCCCGAAGGTGAGATTCTTGTGTTTGACTGGGGTGCTGGTACCCTGGATTTAGCTATTCTCAAACATGGAGATGGCGAGCCGAAAGTTGTTCCAGACTTAACTGGAGGCAACCCAAACATAGGCGGCGACGATGTAGATCGGAACATAATTCGAATGGTTAATCTGCGATTAGCGGAACTTAGCCTAGCCAAGCTTGAACAACGTTCCGCTGAGAATCTTGAAGCAGTAAGGCGCGCTGTAATAGATTGGAAGATCAAACATTCAACGAAACCGGAACAAGACTGGTATCTTCCAACGCTGACTGACTCGCAAGGTGATTCCGAAGTGAGATTGACAGGGACAGAGCTTTGGTTGCGCGTCGAAGAGAAGATCAAGGGCGCCATAGATGAAGTCGGCGAGTTGTTGACGAAGGCGACTGCCGCAAAAAGCGCCCCGCAAGGAATTCTGCTAGTAGGCGGTTCTAGCCAATTTCCATCCCTACCGACAATGCTGCGATCTCGTTTTCCCAGCTTAGAAGTGTTCACTTGGGACCACAGAATCAGCGCTGTGGCACTCGGAGCAATATCCGGTGGTTCTAAGGGGGTCGGTGCACAGCAAACAAATGAGCAGTCAAGTCGCCCAAGCAATCCATACGTCGCATTTCAGCAAAGAAGAGACCATTTGCTGTCCCTTCTTAATGAAGCTGAAGCATCTCTCATGGAGATTGATATGCACAGTTCGTGCAATTCACTTGGAAAGCTGACAGATCGGCTCAAATCCGAGAGATTTAGGGTGCTGGTGTTAGGCGAATTCAAGCGGGGTAAAAGCACCTTCATCAACTCGTTGCTTGGGAGCGAGATTCTGCCTGCATTTGCAACACCATGCACCGCGATCATTAATGAGCTGAAATGGGGCCCACAGGCAAAAGCGGTGTTACATTTTAAGAACCCGATTCCTGCGGAATTGCCTACAGGTTTGCCGCAGGAAACTCTGCAACATTTACGCATGTGCCAAGAGCGCGAGGCAAAACCTCTGTCGATTCCAATTGATCAGCTAGAGCGTTACGTGTCAATACCTGACCCATCGAAGGATCAATCAACATCGATTGCAGAAACGCCGTATGATCGCGTTGAGATTTATTGGCCACTCGAGCTACTGAAGAACTCTGTTGAGATCATCGACTCTCCGGGCCTCAACGAACACGGGAGTCGAACAAAGATCACCATGGACTATATGTCTCACGCAGATGCTGTGATTTTTGTTTTCTCCGTCCATGCAATGGCTAGTCAAACAGAGCTGAATGTAGTTGACCATGATGTGCGCGGTGCGGGACACGAATACATCTTTTTTATATGCAATAGATTTGACGAAATCCGGCGCCAGGAAGATCGCGAACGGGTTTCCCAATATTCGATCGAGCAATTGGCACATAGGACAGCTTTTGGTAAAAAGGGCGTCTATTTCGTTTCGGCTCTGGATGCAGTCATCGGCCAAGAGGAGAATAATCCAGACCTTTTGATTCGATCTAACATTCCATTACTAGAGCAACATTTGGCGAGTTTTCTCGCATGCGCACGAGGACGGATCAAATTGCTACAACCTGCCCGACAGCTTGAGCAAACCTTGGAAATTGCTCTTGGTGAAACCATCCCCAATCAGAGGCGGATGCTTGACCAGGATCTTACTGATTTGCAGCGTAAGTCCAATGAGGCCCACCCGAAGCTAGCTGAGACCGAGCATATGCGCGCGAATTTGGTTGACCGTCTGAGACGAGCAAGAAATCGGATCAAGGAATCCGTGCGTGATTCTGCTTCGATTCACCTTCGCGCTGTCGCGGATCGCGTGCCAAGTTGGTCGGCCGATATTAGCATAGAAAATCGGGTCAACGCGCTCAAGGTCTGGACTATCGAAGCACAGGTTGAGAGTATAGCCGCCGAGGTTCTGTCCAAGATATCGCCATTGATTGAAGAGGCAACTTTAGAATGGCGGGAAACGCGGCTCCGCTCACTCATTGAGGATGCTCTTGCGGATTATACTGAGACAGCGGAGATATCCGTTAATGAGTTCATGACAAAGCTAGAGCACGTTCGTGCTGACCTAGCAGGACTCGGCGGTACTCCTCAAGATTCAGAGACGGCTATTAGTTCAGTGGAAAGAGTCCTTTCTGGCGTCGGAGGTTTTGTCTTGGGAGGTGCAGGATCCGCGATTGAGGGTGCTGCGTTAGGATATAAGGGCATGCTAAAAGGCCTGGCCCCGCAAATCGCCCTGTCAGTAGGAGCGATTGCCATCTTTCATCTGAATCCAATCACAATCGTACCTGCCCTTCTCGCAATGGGACTACTTCGAACCGCCAGCCAAGGCGATAGATTAACGGAGAAAGTGAAAGTCGAAGCTGCTCGTGAAATCGCAAAGGCTTTGGTTTCGCAAATCTCAGAGCAGGCCGAGGCGATTGCAAATGCTGTTCACGACTCAACTGAGGGTCTAGAAAACTCTATTAGTTCCGGATTGAACGACCAAATCGAGGCCGTACGCGAACAGATTGCAACCGTTCTTGATCTTAAACGCGCAGGCGAGGAAAAAGTCGAAAAACGGCGAGCTAGGCTCGATACGGCTGAGGAATCCCTTAAATCAATTCGCAGCAACCTTCAGGAGTTTATCATAAGGGTTTCACGAGTGAACGCTGGCGGTGATGTCTAAAGGTTCACATTCTTAGTTGAGCGCTTACGTCTTAGTCAAAGATTCGGGAGGAGCAAAACAATGGCAAATGCTAGAATTACTAAACTTACCGACGCACTCGGGGCTCTGTCACGGAAGGTATCCCAGCATTTCCCTTCCAAGGTCGAGCCACTCGTTCGACCTCCGATTCCGGAAAACCCAGCGTGGAGCGATGTCTCACCCTTAACTGGACATCCACTGTCTAACGAGATTGATGTCCCCGGTCGTGTTGCGTGGATTGAGCAGGTCATTGAAAGAAATGGCTTATCCCATGATTCGAAGAGTCGTGTGTTTACCGAGATGGAACACCGCATCAAGATTCGCGAAAATGAAAGCCGGCTGTTTTTAGGTGTAGTGGGCGAATTCTCAAGTGGCAAGACCACCTTAATCAATGCCTTAATTAGAGAGCGTTTGCTGCGAACAGATATTCTTCAAGGAACGACCGCTGCTGCGACTCTAATCTATCATGGCAGTAAGCTTGCGGTCGACATACGATATCGTAAGAAGAATTTTGTCCATCAATCGGCAAAGACCTTGGTGTCGACGGCCAAAGGAGTGGCAGGGCTGTTTCGCAAGCCCGTGCCGGAGCCTTCAAGAGAGGAACTTCTCGCACTGATTCATCAAGCAACCTCAGACGAGGAATTCGCTAAAGATATCTCCCAAGTAAATGTTGAACTGCCTGCGAAGACACTTGAAAGCGGTCTGGTCATCGTGGACACGCCTGGAACAAATGCTATAAACGAGCGCCACGCACAAGTAACGTCTTTAGCTATCCGCGACCTCTGTGATGCTGTCGTAGTGACGGTCCCAGCCGAAGCGGCTGGCGCGGAAAGTCTGATAAATTTCCTTACGGAGCACGCTTCAGATATCGTTCATAGATGCGTGTTCCTAGTCACAAAACTCGATCTTATTCGTCGCCGCCAAGAAAGAGAACGAGTTCTTAGCTCGTTGACGGCAAGGCTTTCCCAAGCGTTTAACCTAACAAAGCCGCATGTTCTCGCGGCTGCGCCGCAGTTTATGATCGAGAGCATGAGAGATCACAGTCCGCAAGGCTCCTCTGCTCCTGAAGGAGCAGAAGGCTTTACAAACGACGAGATACAGGAATGGGTTGCGCACTTCGTCGAAATTGAGAAACAGCTCCACGCCCTTCTTCTTGAAAAGAGGTTGCAGTCTCAGGCGGATGATATCGCAAAGATGATGAGCGAACTTTTGCAAACGCTCCGTGAGATGCTTCAGACGCTTCTCGATCAGTATCAAGCACGGCATGATTCCCTTGAGAAACTGGTGATCCCAAACATCCATGAGTTTATTGATTTAAGAGCAGACGATCATGTTAAAAAGGCGGAGGCTGCGATTCAGAAGGCATTAAGGGGATCTGTTGATAGGTTTGAGGGGATAGCAGCTGAGATACTTGATGATTTACGTTCTGCTATTGCGGGTGCTAGCAATCGTTCGGAACTCAAAAGTGTCGTAGAATCCAAGATACCATCGATTCTGAGCCGTGGTCAAAGCCAATTGCGATCTCATGTCAAGCAAATACTTAAGTTAGTAAAGAAGAAAGGCCGCAAACAACTTAAGTTGTTTCATGAAGATTTTCAATTGCACTATCGGTCACTGGCGACACTGGGTGGTACGCTTAGTTTCAATGAACGCGGTCTTCGAGATGCGAGCGACCGCTTTTCGAGTACAACTAAAGGTGCATCTGCAGAAATCGCCTCTTCTTTGCAGGAGCTAGATCAGAATCGCAGTGCTAATGCCTTCGGAAGCGGCGCGGCAGGCGCGTTAGTTGGCACGATGATCCTCCCTGGCATCGGAACCGTTGTTGGAGGCGCACTTGGCGCATTATTCTCAGGACTGTTTGGCCCATCGTTGGACGATCTTAAAGAGAATTGCTGGGAAGAATTGAGACCTGTGGTCGTTGAAAACATTTCGGAGCTCGCGACTTTTATTGATAGTGCGGTTGAGGATGTCACAGAGCAGACTTTGGAGGCGCTTCATGAGTCAATTCAAGAGTATGCACCGCGCTATGAGGCGCTGGTAGAACAGATGAAGCAACGCGATCTGGAGGAAAAGGCGCAGCTCGCGAAGACTCAGGAATCAATAAACGCAGACCTTTCGCAGCTTGAGATGCATCGAAAGAGTCTTAATGCGACTCGCGAGCGAATTCGTAATATCTGAACCGATACTGCCTTTCGATATTTCATTGTCTATATAACCAAACAGTGTCGGCTTTTACAACTAACTCCAGACCAGCATGGACAACGTAATCGGTATCGATTTCGGCACTCACAAAACTCTCGTCGCCCGCTGGGATGAGGAGATTGACCGCCCCGTGCTCGTTCGGCTGCGCCCTGCTCACGGCGATGACATGCCCAGCGCCGTGCATGTGGATAAAGAAGGGAACATGACTTTTGGAGATGAAGCCCTGGAGATAGGGCTGACCGATCCCGATGGTCTACAACGCTCATTCAAACGTGACCTGGGAAAGAGTGCGGCTCCCTAGGGGCTTGGAAAAAAATAATCGTCCCAAAGCGCAACCATTCTGTTAGGAGCGGGTTTGAGTGCCTGTAGTCCTATGAGAAGAACCTGACTCTAACTCAATTCGTTTATGGAAGAACACTGCGCGTGATCTCACGGGCAGCGCGAAACGCAAGTTCATGGCGGGCGTCGTCGATGGCCTTGGCCGCGGCGGTCAACGGTGGGCTGAAGACTGTCTTGGCTGGAATAGGCAACTCATTCGCAAAGGCAAAGAGGAACTCGATTCCGGCATTGATTTCGTCGATCAGTTTCACAAACGAGGTAGAAAGAAGGCTGAAGAACATTATCCAGAATTACTGGAGGATATTCGCGCCGTTGCTGATCCCCATGCTCAGACTGATCCCAGTTTTCGCTCTACTCGCCTCTATGTCCGCATCACTGCTAAAGAAGTCCACCGGCGACTGGAAGAGCGCCCAGGGTATGACCTATCAAGTATGCCTTGCGTGAGAACCATCAACAGCAAACTCAATCTGCTCGAACTCCACCCTAGAAAAGTTGCCAAGACCAAGCCGATGAAGAAAGTGAAAGAAACCGACGCCATCTTTGATATGGTGCATGAGATCAATGCGGCGGCCGATAGCGATCCCAAGCAGTTGCGTATCTCCATGGACACCAAAGCGGCGGTAAAAATTGGCGAGTTTAGTCGTGGTGGCTATAGCCGAGGCGAGCGGAAGGCCCTTGATCACGACTTCAAAGCGAAAACAACCCTCGTGCCCTTTGGGGTTTATCAGCCCGAAACTGGCCAAACCGACCTATGGTTCTCAGAAAGTAAAGTGACAGCGGATTTTATGGTTGATCGTCTTGAAGAGCTGTGGCCGCGACTGCGTGCAGAGAATCCTGAAGTAGAGGTGCTAGTGATCAACGCCGACAATGGCCCCGAGAGCGATGGCCGTAGAACCCAATGGTTGAAGCGCCTGGCTGAATTCTCTACGGCTCATGATATAGTGATACAGCTAGCCTATTATCCACCCTATCATAGCAAGTATAATCCTATAGAACGAGTGTGGGGAGTGCTCGAAAACCATTGGAATGGAGAGCTACTGAGCACAGCGGAGAAAGCGCTGGGAATGGCCCGAAGCATGACATACAAAGGGTTGAATCCCGTCGTCACACTGGTCACCAAGACCTACCAGACCGGAGTGCGACTGACAAAGAAAGCGATGAAAGAATTCGCGCCCCAAATCAGTCGGATGGCTGGATTGGAGAAGTGGTTTCTAACAATATTCCCTGAGCCTGAAATGGGATGATTATTTATTTCCAAGCCCCCTACCTCTTGCATGCCTTTGAATACACGCCCGAAGAACTGACCGCCAGATATCTCAGATGGATTAGAACGATCGTAGAAGAACACTGTCTTCATGGCCCCATTGAGAAGGCAGTCTTCACGGTCCCTGTATCTTGGCTACCGTGTTCCAGAGAAGCCCTCGTTAAGGCGGCAGGCGAGGCTGGATTTGGCGACGTTGAACTTCTTGAAGAGCCTGTTGCCGCAGGTATCGCCTTTCTTCGCTCTCGCAGAGACCTCTGGACAGAAGGAGGATTAATCGTGTTCGACTGGGGTGCAGGAACTTTAGACTTGGCAGTTCTCACTCTCGAAGGTGATCAGCCAAGAATCATTCCTGCTCTCATTCCTGCTCTAGTAGACGGAAGGGACCACTTCGGTGGTGATGATATCGACAAACTAATTGTGCAGATGGTGAATTGTCGATTGGTTGATCTTGATCTTCCAAGGCTTGAGCGGCAATCGCCAGAAGTGGCGGAAGCGGTTTGCCGCAAGGCCAATCATTGGAAGATTCGTCATACACAAAGCACTACCGGTTCCTTCTTTCTCCCCGAATTAGGTCAGACAAGTGACAGCAGCCGTCTTAACTGGTCGAGTAGCGACATTTCCGCGCGGATTAGGCGTAAATTGGACGAAGCAGCCATCGTGCTTGGCAAGTTCATTGAAGAAATTCGAACGAAGAATGTGCACCCAAAGGGAATTCTGTTGGTTGGTGGTTCTACTCAATTTCCGAGATTAAAAGCAATTCTTCAGGAAACAGCAAGCGAAATGGTGATCCTTTCCTGGGAGCATAGCATTTCCGCCATAGCTTTAGGTGCCTGTTGGTCAGCATCAAGCAGATTGGGTAGTGTTAGCACAGGAGATACTAATAACATTTTATCTCATGAGCTAATCCAAATAGGGAGTTCGCTCGTTGCTTCGATTACCAAACAAGGCGAGGAGGAAGAGATTGTTTCATGGGAGTTTAGCGGGATGTTCGGGCTGATTGCAAAGAATGGTCACCAACTTCTTGCTCGTGAATATCGTGACCTGAAACTCTTGGAGGTTGGTTACAACATATTCGCGCGAGGAACGACAGATTGCTCAGTAGAGCTGATTGACTTAAAAAGACAGAAGAACATTACTCCTGCAGGATTTGAAACCTGCGGCCATTTTCGAGAGAGGCTTTGTTCGGCTAAAATCGATGGGAGATGGGGATTCATTGATCACTCCGGGAACATAGCCATTAGCCCTGAATGGGATGACGTTGAGGATTTCAGTAACGATTATTGCGTGGTGGAGCGCCGAGAGAAATTTGGAGTAATTGACCGTAATGGAGCGACTGTCGTTAAACCGGCATGGGACTCTTTGGTTGGCTCTTTTAGGCTTGAGCGAGCACTTGTGGAGTTGAATGGGAAGTGGGGAATCATAGACATGCAAGGTAAGGTTATCAGTGAATGTAAATGGGATGATATGGATCTTTTCTATGGCTTTGCAGGGGATTTCGTTGTCGCGGTCAAAGCTGGAAGATCGGTTTTGATAGATCAATGGGGTGACGAGAGAATGGCATTGGAGGGTGAAGTCCACATGTGGCCGCTGTTCCACGGGCGAGCCGGCCTTGAGGGATGGCGCGTGTTTAAGAAGAATGGGCTTTCGGGCGCAATCAATGATTTCGGCATCATCATTCAAGCAGGTGCAGGCTACATAACTGACTGTGGCGATCTTATTAAACGTGTCATAAATGGCAAAGAGGATCTCTTCGACTTAGTCGGGAAAAAATTGACGAATTCTCATTCGAAATACTCAAATTACCTCGGTGCTGGGCGATATGAGATAACGGATTTCGAATATAATAATCTTATGATTGATTCGTCCGGGAGGATCGTTTGTGACAATGATTGTAGTTATGTTGGTAAATTTACAGGTGGGTTGTGTGTAGTGAGGAAGGATGGGAAATTCGGCGTTGTGGACAGAAATGGAAACACAATCATCGAACCCGTGTGGGAGAACTGCTGCGATGTTTCAGAAGGCTGTTTTCCCGCTTCGAATGGTGAAAAATGGGGATATGTCGAGTTAGGTGGCACTCCGGCTTCCTCTTTTGAATATGATGCCGCCATCCGTTTCCATAATGGAAAGGGAATTGTTATAAGGAATGAGAAATGGGGGGCCTTGAATCGCGACGGATCGGTCGCGATAAAGCCACAATTCGCTTGGTTGTCATTGTTTCACGGTGATATTGCTGTCTGCAAAGATCAGGTAGGCAAGTTCGGCATCATTCAATCAGATGGCAAGCTTGTGATCGAGTCGCGATGGGACGAAATACGGTTAGAGACATTGGACTCGCAGGGACGGTTTGAACCCGTGAAAAAACTAAAAGTTCAATTAGACGAAAAGCCATCCCATTACCCTCGTTTCATCCGATTAATTCGGATTATCGAGCCGGAGGCTGCGGAGCTAACACACGGACTTTGCGGCGTTGCGGAGATTGCTATCATGGACTCGAATCTGACAACGATTTGGAGCGACATTCTGCCATTTGAATGTCAGGAATCGTCTCAATGATTTGAATCAGCTAATACGTTATGGGAAATCGGCTCACTTCTGTTATTCTCGGTATCGATTTCGGGACCCACAAAACTATTGGCTCTCCGTCAGATGTGTCATCGAGCGGGAAGCGTGAGAGATTACGTAAACTTACATAAACCGCATTCGATTGCTGTTAAAGCTCATTCTTCGCCGCAGTGATCGCCTGCTCAACGGCGGCAATTTGGCTACGGATATTGGCAATAGTGCTGCGGAACTCTTCTTGGGTTGCTTCGATGGCCGCGAGCTGAGTGCCGACGCTTTGAAACTCGGCGCGGTTTTCCGGTTTTAAAGCCGTGCCACCCACAAACCCAGCCGCCAAACCGCCTAGGAAGCGTTCGAGTTGACTGTTGTTTTCATCTGCCGCTGCTTTGAACCCTTCTTTACCGATCTCCATCGCAATGATCGTATCTGCATGTTGAAGGCGATAGTTTCTCGCCTCCATATCAAAAGCTTGTGACTGCGACTCCACGTCAATCAGTTTCCGGCGCAGGACTCCGTGTTCGTTCTCTAAATTGGTGATACGCGCAATGATTGCCTGCCGTTTGGCTGCCAGCATTTGTTGCTCCGCCAGGGCTTCTTCCATTCGGCGTCGCTCCTCGCGGAACTCCCTGTTAATCGTATCGGGATTTCTATTAGTTGTGTCATCCACTTGAGCAGATGACTCGGCTGAGGACGCTGTCCGCGGAATCGATTCAGTGTTAAGGCTTATCGTTGCGAGATCTCCATCCCGGATGTCTTCATTCGAACGCAGTGGCGTGACGACACTAACAACTGCTATTGGAAGCAGAAGAAGCAAGAATAGCAGGCTGCGTGGCCGACTCTTTTGTTTCTCGGCCTTCGGCGCCCAGACGGCAACTTCACAAGTAGGACAAAGGACGGCAGATCCTGCAAGCGCTGGTTCCACCGAGAGGTTTTCAGAACAGTTTGGGCAGGCAAAGTCCACCGTTTCGGGAGTTTTAGGAGATTTGTATTTCATGGTGATAATTTAAATAGGTGTATAAGTGTATGAGAATGTTATGAATCGGCATCGGGCACGAATTTGGTGAGCGAGATCTGAAAGCTAACAAACGCACTTACGGCTTTGCGGCTTCAACCTCCTGTGAGCTTCGCTTAAGCAACTTGTTGAGGGAGGGCCGATGTGGCAGCGGCAGTTGCTTCTGCATCATGGAGAGAGCGAGTTGCTTGGCAGACTCCCGCTGAGCGATGTCTTCGGGATCGAAGGCGCTGATCGCCTCAGGTAGCAGCGGCGTTGCGATTGCCTGATTCGATTCCATGCTTGGGGTGAAGAGCTTGAAGCCCGCGACTGGCACGGTGAGAAGTAGGATAATAGGTAGTAGGACGCGTGGTTTCATGGACGAATTGGTTTAGGTTTATCAGCCTGGGCATCGATGAGATGCCTGGGGTTTCGCGCGCCTCTACGCGGCAGACGGAATGCCCTGACCGGAAATCGTTACTTTTTTCCAGCCAGTGGAAGTCTGCCGGTCAGGCCTCTTGATGTGAGACCTCTAAAGCCCAATGGCCCCACGACCGGGCACCGTGCTTACTGGCTTGGCCACACCAAGGGTTGGCTATTCCCACAATCGTGCGGTCTTGATGACTTGCAGCAACCCACTGATCTCTTGGTCCAACTCCGCAGGATCATCGAAGCTTGAAAGCGACCGGTGGAAAACGACTTGCGCGACGAGCGACTGGAAGATTTCTCGAAACGCACTCCGAAACCGGGACAGCCGTTTCTGGTGGAGATTGGTATTCCCACCATGCTCAAAAGTCATCTGCTCATAGAGCCCCTCTGGGGTCTCAAACAAGTAAGGCCGCCAAATCGCGAAGTCACCCGGATGCCTGCTCTCAAGTTCGCTGAGAGCCCCCTTCAGAATCGAGCTGGCGAAATGCTCGTCAACAGCGGCAAAGAAGTCTTCTTCATCGAAGCCGCCAACGCTCTCATCCCCCACAATCTCTACCGTCACCTTGCTTCCCCGAACGACCGCACGGCGCTGATGATCAAGCAGGTAATTTTTCAGGCTGACGCGAATCAGCGCACGCAACTTCCCCTTCTCCCGGTCTGCCGCAGCGAGGATGCGCTCATGCCGATCCGCCAGGAAGTCCATCGCCCATTCCGCTGCCTTCTTACGAGTCAGTCGCTCGCCACAGAAAAGACGTCCCACAAGCGCCTTTGCAATCGCTGGAAAATAGTAGTTGCAGAACGCCTCTACGGCCTTGTCGTCACTCCTTGGCCGGACCTATCATGTTCGTCCATTTGGTGGAACCGAAGATGTCTTTTTCAGGTTCGGCGGCGCCCATGGAGTTATGTTAACAATAGCTGAGAGCACGGAAAGACCAGAGTAGGTTCTTATTTTCCAGGCCCTCTCAGCCCTGAGATTGCTTTCTCAGCTCAGCCTGGGTAGGCTGTGGCTATTTCAAACCAGCCCAAACATGAACAAGGTGCCTTGCTTCCTACTTGTTTTTCTATCGTTCCTCGTTTCTCTAACAGCAACCCATGCCGACATCCCAATCGATGTTAGCAAGGTGTCCTACAAGACGGTTGCGAAGCATCATCACTCGACAGAGTTCTTTAAGAAGAATATAGCCGATGACATTGTGGGGGCTGGAGACGTTGCTTGGGAGGATTCGGGGCCAGGACTTAACAGTTGTGCGGTTCGTATGTCGATCGCCCTTGCTTGGGGCGGCATCAACTGGGGAAAGGAATGGCCCGAGTGCCCGCGTTGCTGGAAGCTAAAAGGCAAGACTTTCGTTTATCCGTCGAAAGCTTCCGATTACAAAGATCTTCTCAAGAACCCAAAAAAGGCGACCAAGAAGTCTGAGATTGCAGGGCAGAAGGGTGTGATTCTATTCGAAGGCGGTTTTCAATCGGCTAGTGGACATGTGACGCTTTGGAATGGCAAGAAATGTGTTCACGACGATGGCTATTGGGACTCGGCCCAAACCATCTATTTCTGGAAACTCGCGGATTAGTCTGGCAACTTTGATAGATCACAACGTCCCGGATTCCACTCGCACTAAACGCCCAGCGTTAGCGAGCCCATCGAGGTAATCGATGATTCGCCTAACGAAAGGGCTGTGCCGGATGATCGATCCCATTTCGATGTTCTTCTTCTGAGCAGCTTCGGTGAAGTTGGCGGAAGTCACGAGCACGCTGGTCTGATCGCAGATCACGCATTTGGCGTGCAGTGAGGCTTTGGTCTTCTGATCGGTATTCAGCGAGGCATGGTAGTAGTAGAGTTCTGGCAGCCGTTTCCCCGGCCATTGCTTGCTCTTGAAATCATGGACAAATCGCCTAACCAATTCACTTCCCAGTGAGGTGTCTTGATAGGGCCGTCGAATGTCCAGGCAGAATGAGACTTGTAACTCCTGCTCGTTATCCATACGTTCGGCGAGCCTTCGGAATAGCTTCTTGCCGTTGTAAACCGCGTATCCTACGAACCTTAGTTCGGTCTTGGCCTGTTCGACCATGCTGTGCATCACCGCTTCGGTACTACCCGTTGGAACACCGGACACTTCTGGACCTGACAGGACGAGATCGAACAGCCTTGAAGGATCATTCGCTCGCTTTTGACTTTCTGATAGAGCTAGTAGTAGAATAGCCACCTGTTGCGAATTCATCCCTGTGCGAGAAAGCGAATCCAAACACTGGCAAACCTCCTCGTTACCATTGCCCCCAACAATCTGACCTACTGCGAAAGGACTGATCGTTTGTTCAAGACTTCCGCCCCTCAGAGCCGCCGCCAAGTCACGTAGGGTGCTGACCGATAGATCGTGTAGCGCATCGAGCGTCATGTTAGAACCCGCTGAAGAATTCTGCGCCCCTCGACTCCAATGTCGGCACGACTAGCGCTCTATCCAGGTATTCATTCCGCTGTTCACACGAGGTTTCCGCAACGAGCACGCAACCGTGACAGGCGCTGCCGTGAAGCGGCTGGTGGTCGTGGCTGGCCGGTCGATGAAAGGCGCACACCGGGTCGTTGGAACACAGCATGCCGGAACTCAAAGCTTGCCGAAGGTGCCTCCGAATATCTCGGCCCGTTTGGATCAGCCCTCCCAAAGTCCCCTCGGCATCTGACGAGCCCGTGTAGATCAGCAGACCGAACTTACCATCCATCGCGTAGATTCGCTCTTTTAACGAGGACGCCGGATAGCCGCATTCCAAGGCAATGGACGTCATGAGAAAATGCGATAGTGTGTGGATCATGGTGTAGGAAAGGCCAGGATAGGCTCTCGCGGATTGCCTGCCTTGTAGCCACTGCACATGACCATTCAGGAGTTCTCTGCCACGTTGATCCACGCTTGCCCGGCGCAGCCAGCTTTCGATCGCCTCGTTCCGGAACATTAGAAACACGCCTTCACCCCGATTCTCAATCGCGGGCAGCCAAGCCTGATCTAATGCTAGAGGCGCGCGGTCCACATCGAGGTCGAGTTCGCCGTCTTTGTCAGGCCCCGTCGGCTCGAATCTCGTAAATCCCACTTGCGCCACCACTTCACGTAGCCGGTGCACTAGGACCACACGTTCGATTGGTTCCATCCACTCTGCTTCCCATGCCTCTGACGACAACGTTCTCGCGTAGAAATCGCCGTCGGGCGTGTCCGCACCCAGTTCTTGCTGAGCCTGCGTAAGCGCATCAAATTCAACTTCTTTGATGAGCCTCTGGTCCCCACTGCCTTGCCGAATACGTTCGATCGAAGCCATGAGCACATCATCCCCTAGATCTGCAATCTTCATGGCGACGTTAGGAATCTGCCTAACAAACTCCAGCTTCTCGGCTGAATCGACCATCGATAGGCCGGCATCCCAAGCGGATCTCACGATGTCATCCACGGCGCTATTCCCATCAGGGATTGAGATAACAGATAGAAGCTGTGAAAAATAGGCATTGCTAGCGCTACGAATCAGCAATTTGTTAGGTCGCCCGCAAGATTCGTGGCTCCCGATGCCAAGCCAAGGCCGGGATCCATTACAATGCCCCAATGCCTTTAATCGAGGTGTTGCTGCGTCACCCATCTTGCGGTTCGCCTTACAACCACAGACAACCCAAATATCATTCAGATCGCCACTGGTGCCACGCTCTTCCAACCAGAGGCTACGCGTACACGTGGTCGGTTCGTTGTGGACAAAGAGTTTCCAATCAATGTCTCCAATGTGTCCCCGCGGGCATGCCCTAACAAATCGCACGGGCACTACTGAATGCTTCTTTCCTGCTTCGTCACGAAACTTGCCTTTATCCAGTCCATTGAGATGGACCAAACGGCGCCGTCGAAAACCAGCTGAAGTTTCCAAGGTGTCTTGCACGATGAACCACTCAGGGAACTTCCAGGCATCCACAGCAGGACGGAAACCATGATCGCGCTCCGTTTGTGGCGGTGGCTTGCGCAATGTCAGTTCGTGTACATGGAGCAGTTCTTTCAACTTTTCCACCAAGCGCGGCTCTTCGACCTTTACCGTCTCGAGACTATCAAGCTCATAGTGCCAGTGATCGAGTCCTGACACGATCACGGATCCGTTTGGCAGATCAACCATAGCACCCGGCCCGAAAGTCGTGACCATTTGACTGGAACGCAGCTCGTTTCGACTCATGGCTTGTTCATCCAGTCGTTCAGATTCTTCACATTCAGCTCGACCGTAGGCTCCACATCGCGCATCGACCGGTTCGCACGAAACTTTCGGTAGGCCATTGGAAGATTCGTTAGTTCCGGATCGAGAAATTCATGAAGCAAACGATTGACGGCTCCGCTAGTCTCCCATTGCTGATACTGTAAGGTGGTGTTTGTTTCCTGCAAGCTGCGCGCGATGACGAGCCAGGAATCCAGCAAATCCACGCAACGATGAAGCACTGTATCCCGTAGAGCTTCTTGTTCGGTTGGTTGCATGCCCCGGTGCTCCTTGGCGCGCTCAGCAAAGGTCCTGGCAAATTCCGAAAGCGCTTCACGAATGGTCAGGATTTCAGTGGCTCCACGAGCAGGCGTCATCTCATGCCGCATCTGTCGGCACAATCCGACCAAGGACGCGGCGAGTGCACGATCTAAAGCTCTCGGAGCAAAGGGCGTCACGCTCGTGGCCTCCACGCTCCGGTAGAAGGTTTGATGATAGCTTCGAAACCGTTCGTAGTGCGACCGGTCGCGCGGCTTGTGCACGTTCAGCAGTGTCACTACCAAGCCAGGACGGTTGGGGTCGCGACCTACTCGGCTAGTCGCTTGGATGTACTCAGCGCTCGTCTTAGGCTGACCTAACACAGCCATCAATCCAAGCCGCACGATGTCTAGCCCCACAGAGATCATGTTTGTTGCCAAGGCAACGTCGATTCGCTCCTTGTCATGGTGGGGCAAGGATAGACGCCGCTTTACGGCGGCAACTTCGTTCGTCGGCACGCGAGAAGTCAGCTCCATCACTTCGTAGCCAATCGTTCGATCGGCAAACAGGGTATCGTTCGGCTCCTTGCGCCTCCGCGCACCATAGCCTTCCAGCTTCGTGCGCACTTCATCTTCAATGATCCGGCGGCTTCCGCCGAGTTCTCTAAGGCTGTTAAAATAGCCTAACAAGCTCATGTAAGGGTCAGCTGGATTCGCCTTGTTCCGCTTCCCACCGTGTTCGTCATAGAGCCGTTGCCCGGCGGATAAAAGAGCCAATGCCGTGCGGAGTAGAATCACTTTGAGGCTGCGCCCAGGGGCAGCTACGCCGACGTAGAGCCTTGCTGGAGATTCGTCAGCACTTTCAGTTTTGGCGAAAAATGAATGTCGCCGATCCACTCCCGCGGGTGGGAAAATGGAGACGCGCTTTCGCCCGAAGAGCGCTTGAATCTGCGAGCTTGCACGGCGCACAGTGGCTGTGCTAGCGACAATCTTGGGTCGCATCATCTTGCCGCTCACATCACGGCTCGCGAGGGCATCGATCGTCGTCTCGTAGATTCCCGCAATCGTCCCCAAAGGCCCGGAGATTAAATGCAGCTCATCTTGAATGATGAGGTCTGGCGGTGGCAACGATCCCCCTAACGTTTGGCCGCGTCCAGGCTCACATGGCCCGTAAAAGCCGTCTTTGTCGTAGCGATCGACGAGTCCGAAGAGAGCCCCTGTCTCACCGGTCCAAGGCAGTGCGGCAAACTTGTCAACGGTGGCGATGATGAACGCAGGCAACCGCCTGTAAATGGGTTCATCCACCGCGACGATGGGCAGCCAGCGATCCCCTGAAAATGCACAATGATCGCTCTTGCATCGCACGCGTAAATCGAGCGGTTTCTTGAGATTTGGCTCTAGCTGAAAACACTCTGATTTGAACTTCTCGTTACACCACGGACAGTTCTCGATGGGAATCGGTGAGGGACGTTTGCTGTTGGATTGGAACTGACGGGTCTTCGTGTATGCCGTGTTGTCTTTGCCAGGACCCGTGTACCCTTGGCGGCCCATCCGGTTTGGCGTAGCCGCTGAACCCACCCAAAGACCAATCTCAAACGGCCACTCGCCAAGTTTGACCTTGTCGCTCTCGCGCTCCAATTCTAACGCACACATCAATCCTGCGGCCCGCCCAAGCTGATCCAGTGTTAGTAGCCGCAGCGTGTAGCGCATGAGCACACTGACGCCGGAAGAACGAATGCCAGGATGCCGCAGCCTCCGCAACACCATGGTAACTGCAGCGAGGCCCAGGTAAGCTTCCGTCTTACCGCCCCCCGTAGGAAAGAAAAGCAGATCCACCTCTTCCCGGTCGTCGCAGGTTGGGTCCACGATTCCCTGTAGATTGAGAAGAATGAAGGCCAGCTGAAACGGCCGCCATGCCGGAGGGTCAACCTCATGCGGCTCTCGACCGCTCATCACACCAAAGCGCTGTCGCGCCGCCTTGGCCATCGCCCGATTCGCAATCCGGAAGGCTTCGAGAGCCTCACTGTCTTCAAGAGCGTTGATTCCAGCTTCGATGCGGCGCGACGCGTAGCGTGCCCGTTCTATCAGATCACGGGCTGTCTCTTGTTGGGCTTCTTCCAGCTGCCCAATAGACGCTTCCTGCTCGTCAATCCATGAGCGATATTGGTCGACTAGGGGCATGAGTTTCTGCGCAGCGTCAGCGGGATCACCCAGATTTCCCAGCGCTTCCATCACCAGCTCAACCTCTGACAAACGCACCGGCGCAACTCTTTCCACCTCCGCTTCGGGAATCCAAGTGGTGCGGACCATACAACCGCTCTCATCTTCCAGGTCACGTTCAGCCGAAACCCCGTGCCCGACCGCATACTCGAACACGTCTCGGTAGTGCAGATCGGCTACCGCTTCATCCCAATCGTCTTGCCCACCCTGCTGCGTCGCTCGAAGGTCCGGTCTCGGCACATAGGGAACAGGACTGTGAACTCGGAGCTGGGTTTGAAAGGCGTATGACCGGTAGCGGTAGTCCTCAATTGGTGATCGCTCGTTCACGAGGAAGACCGAAACGGATCGCGTCCCGTCTGGCAGCCGGGTTCCACCGCCCTCCATTTGCCGACTGGTCACCGCGACCTGCAACCCCAGGCTTTGGGGTACTGGAAACTTCGACACTTCCCCGTCTCTCAACTCCTGAAGCTGAACGACCACCCATTCCTCGCGGGGCTCTCTTCGATAGCCCCAAGCCCGCCTACCAGCGTGCGTTGGCTCCGGTTCGGCCACGGCCGCTGTCCCGCTTTCGTCGCTATCATCGTCTTGCTCGTCGTCCTCATGCTCTGGGGGTGTCATTCCCCGGTCCTCAGGCTCCAGCTCATCACTCTCCCAGAGATAGTCTCCCCAAGAAATTTCCACCTTCAGCACGTCAGCCTCAGGCGCCACCAGCACGCTTAGCCCCATGGACGAAGGCAAGAACGATCGCTGCGCCGCCGCTCGGTCAGGTGGGCCCGCATCATCAAGGCCATCCACGTCCCCGCCCTCTTCGAACTCATCATTCGCACCAAAGTCTACCCGGTGTTCGATCGGTGCATCCGTAGGTACTAGAAATCCCGTCAAATACCATCGCGATGGTGGATCTGGTAACAGCTCTCGAGAAAAGTCATGTCCACAAGATGGACCGACCAAATCGAGGCCGAGCGCCTCTACAATCTGCTGTCGTGTCTGAGAGCCAACCATCAATGACAAATGGCATACTCACCTGAAGGTGTAGAACAGTTTCCGCGGAAGTCTGAAGAATTGAAGAATGATGAAGCCACAATTCCATCAGATGTTTAATTCTCCGTTTCATCAGAATTGGACGATGTGGCGGGCGTACCCTTTTCCACAACACTAGCTAACCTTCTCTGAAACTCATCTGTCCGAATTTCCTTCACAATTTCTCGGTCTCTATCGCTTCGCGAAATCTTGTAAACGACTTTAAACGCTTGGTCCGGCTCGACAAAGCTACTTCCAAATCTAGGAACGCAAGTGATCTCCAGCTCAACCTCAGCATCACTTGAGGCAATCACAACATAACCAGAGCTAATTTCACCACTCCCTTTACGCGAAAAATAAGATGCAACAGAACCACTAAAATACATGGCATTCTCTCGAAACTCATCTGCTTCATTCATTTTCTTCGTTAAGAACCTAATCGTCGATTCCCTACTGTCGATAGCCGGACCATATCCAGGCTTTAGCGTCTTGTTCGGAAAGCGTGCGCCGAGGAGACCTTCAAGGTCGAGAGAATAGTATTGAATCCCTGGAAAACTCTTTCGAATTGCAAATATCTCCAATGGCCCTTCGGCCGCGAACCCTCGAATGCGTGATATCCTAGCATCATTGCTACTAACAGAGGGAATTACTGTTTCAATCGACTCACCGCCTCTTAGAAAGGAATCCTCCAAATCAAAATAGTCAAACTTATCATCTAAAATACCATACTCAAGGAGCACTCCACTCTGTTCTGAGTTCGTGATTCGTAGAAGACCTTCCTCAACATCCCGATCAATCTTGGGTTCGGGATGTGTCCTTCCGAAATTTATTGGCAGTGAATAGTTAAATGATTCACCCTCAAATGAAACCCCGTCATCGTCGAGTTGCTTGATGGTTAAGTCAATGCGCGGCATATCACCAGCTGCCCATCTTTTCCAGTATGATATCAGACCAATCTGATCCATGGGCTGAAAAGTAAGCCTGATAGGCTGATTGGTTGCAGACTGTTCAGGCTGGGCAACGTTGATGCCAGAGGCGCTGTCACCAAACACGACTTGAAAGTTTGGCGCATCTTCTATCGGGATGACTTTAATATTCTGTCCGAATTTTCGCTTCAAAATCTCCCTGCCTCGTTGTGCTCCGAATACGCCAATCCTTGCCTGGGCATTGACACTTAAGACTCGCTTTCCATCTTCACCTTCTTGGTGGAGCCATTCTCCGTAAAAATTGCCATTCTTATGGATCACGATCTCGTCAGGGAGTTGATAAATTGCACGCCGCTCATCAGCAACGAACCTCCGATCCATAAAGACAGGGATTCTGCGCTTTGAAATCGTATCAACCACTTGCTCGATCGATCCGATGGCCAACTTTTTTTCGAGGTTTTTGATAGAATCGTAGAGCTTTCCATCAGCTGCATTGTTATTGAATACAGTCTTGGGCAATCCGGCCAAATCTACAAAAACAATTCTTCGATTTACATTGTTCCTCCCTTCATCCAAGTGATTAGTCAAATAGAATGACCAAATGGCACGCCAGTATTCTGTCATCTTGCTACGCAACATTGGCAAATCGCCAGCAAGCCACTGCCATGCTCCTTGAGGCAAGGTGTCTAGCGCCTTTCCATCACGACCGCCACTCAAAATCCGAAGGTCGCCAGTTCCGAGTATCCTACATGGCTGCTCGCCAACAAATCGATCAGACAGAAAGAAGGTGAAGGATGAACCATCTTTCAGAATTAATACTGGGGGCTTGCCTATGAGCTTGTGAGCGACGATAATCATCTCACATTGTCCCTCTAGTTCTACCAACGCATCTTGGGCGAACTCAATTTCATGACAGTATAAAACTAATCTTCTTATCTTTTTCTTCTCAATTCTCAAATTCCAATGACCTACCAACTTCACACGGTGGGCGATTGCGGAGCAACTAAGTTCTTCGTCGGGTATCTGTCCTCCATTCTCCTCCGCGATAGATGTAATCAAGGCGTCCAGATTTCCAGTACTTGGTTGAAACTCCCCGTTCCTAATGAGTCTATTGCGCAGAAGCAGATTTTGCGGTACGGGCTTCATTTCTTTCGACAAATGAATTGTATTCAGGTGTCCGGCCAGAGTGGATCTGAGATTATCTCTACCTTCGAGATCGACA
Source organism: Verrucomicrobiales bacterium (assembly GCA_965224685.1). GTDB lineage: Bacteria > Verrucomicrobiota > Verrucomicrobiia > Verrucomicrobiales > DEV007 > CBDDAB01. The sequence continues at coordinate 833,345 of CBDDAB010000017.1, forward strand.
TCGCCGGCTAGACTCCAGTTGTCTTCCCTAGATTTATGTTTCTCGTCCCAATCTGAGATTGTGTTTCTGATCCTTTTCCCGAGCTGATACGCAGCGTTTTCCAATAACGCTGGTCGATTATTTCTAATCGCCATCTCAAGCTGAACTAGCGTCTTGTCACGAATGCTCTCGCATTCATTGAGGCGCGTCTTTAGAGTTGCGCAAGCTACAACTTCCTTCTGCATTCGATACCAATGATCGTTTAGCTTCTTCTTCGCTAGCGCGATATCCTCGGGTTTTGCTTGCGCACTAAGCGCTGTTAGTTCCCTGTGGTTCGAAATTAAATCGACCGAGTATTGTTTGTTATTATCGCGAAGAGCAACCAGTTGCGTTGTGGCAATTTGGTTACGGTATCTGCTAAGATGGACGAGCAAGTCAGCTACGCGTTCAAGCTTCGTGGTAACAACAACATTTTCGCCTGAGAGTTCTGCAATTCTAGCGCGGAGTCTAGCTACAATTCTCAGATTTTTCTCTGCAATCTCGTCGGGATTCAGTGGCGGAAGCGGCTTGGGCTTAGGATTTGCCTCAGTCGGTGGAACGGGGCGTACGTTGGGCTTCTTGAAAAGTACTGATATCAACTCGTTCCAAGTTGCAGCAACCGAGTAAATCCCAGTTCCGCTCTCTTTCACCTTCGGGGTTATTCGCAATTCATGCTTAGTAAGACTCTCAAAGTCTTTATTGATCTCAAGATAATAAGGCCACATTAACTCCGCTTCTAAGTCATCGACGGCGTAGCTGTAGTCGTCCAAAATATCTTTCCTCTCCTTAAGTGTGAAAAGTTCCCAGTCAGGTGGCGAACGCTGAAACTGTTTCATCACCTCCGGCCAGCGCCCTTCCTTGGGACTACTCACTTTGCTAGTGTCAGGGATTTGTGCTTCAGAGACTGCTTCGGCTGTGATTCGCTGATCCTCGCTCGTTGCCTTAGCGCGAACAGAAGACTCCGCCGCTGCCGCCGCTTTATCTGCCTCTTCTTTCTGCGTTATGCCCTTGCGAGCGCCATCGATTGCCTCCTTTATCTCTTTTTCGAGCGCTTCGTTGATCTTAGTGCTTACCTCCTTCTTTTCCTCCGGTGTCTGAGGATAAACTTCGACACCGAAAACAATTGTTTTCCGAAAGATATCATTCGAATCTCTGAGATTTTTGATAAATGGTGGTGAAGGCAACCGCTCCGGCTGCCACCACTCTAGTGGTGAGCGCGCTCCGACCGCTTCGCATGCTTTCATGGCCTCATCACGAGCAATGAGGTTTGATCTATTGAGAATCTGCCCCTTCTCCTCCTTTAAAGCTGCGTCTCGTTTTTCTATATCAACAAGCAACTCAAGTAGCCCGTCCTCGCCACCTTCAGAACTGATTTCCGGCTGTGCAGCGTTAGCGGTTCCCTCCTGCGCTTGAAGTACAGGAGGCAGGACAATCGTTAGGAGTAATAGTAAGAAATTTCGCATTCTAGTCGATTCTTTCGAAATGATTTCTAAGAAGATTAGACGTTCCCACGGAACTATTCAGTATTTCAATTCGCTCTTCCGCCAACCGATATTTTTGATCGGTACCGTTATCATTATCTATCGCCAACGTTAAAGTCTTGATCTGCTCCTTGGTTACGAACTGAAAGGGTGATCTAGATTCTTCACCAGTTGGCCGAATCCACTCCTTAGAGAAGGATCCTCCTCCTTCACCTGTGAATTCAGCAGTAATTAATATCGCCTCTGGAAACTGATTAAACAAGTAATTGGTATTAATTCTAAAATCTTTGATTCCAATATCAACTGGTTGTAGCACTACCGATCCGCTACCAAACGCCAATCTGGCTAAGATTTCCTCACCAATTACTGCATTCAGCTCATCGTCAGATCTCTTCGTGCGAACCGTCCAATCGTGCGTTCCACGATTTCGATTAAAAAGATCTGTATAGGTTACCTCAGCCTTTACCCCTGTTATCTCACCAGGATACAAAAAGCGCACCGGATCCTTGCGTTTTACCGTAAAAGTTGGCAACGACACTGGATCTCGATTAAGCAATCGAGGCAGGAATTTAACTGTGCCAGGCAACGGATTTCCTTCAGAGTCCAAGACTGGTTCAACTCCGCAGCTGATTCTTACGCTACTTACTCCACCCGGGAGATCGCTGAACGGAAACTGTGAAAGGTCAAGTTCCGCTTGCCGCAGAGGGAATCTTTCTCCGGCAAAGTCAATGACCTCAGATTCATCTACGAACCCTCTCGGAGGTAATTCCAATCGGTCCATTTCCGCTGGCTGATGCCCCAAGTGACCATTAAGGCGATTTAGAATCAGGGTTGCAGTTATGTCTTTTGTTACTTCACCTGCGTTTAGAAGCATACGAGGACAGTTAGGGAATTCCTTCAATCTCGTTTCCTCATCGATCCCTAGCGCAGCCGGGTCTCCAGGGAAACGCCATGCACTACCTGCTGTATCCAAGAGCCACGTATATTTCGAGTCTCCACGCGCAGCGGGCAACTTCAACGTGAACGCGGCATTCGTTAGCATGGCCTGCCTTTCTTTGTCCGCAAACCTTGGCAATCTCACATACGCCTTGGGGAGAGACTTAATTTTTACCCTCGTAATAAGATCTTCTGATTGAGAATAATTGCCGAACGAAACATTTCCTGGTATTGCAAGGCTGCGCTTAACGATGGTTCGTCGATTCCAAGAAGCTTTAGCTCTAATGTTATTATCTGTTCGATAATCCGCAATATAACTACTACTTCCCGAGCTGAATCCGATGTTAAGCCCTAGTTTGCTTAAGGGAGGCAAGCCGAATAAGGTAGAAAAGTTGCCGAGGTCCAATTCAGTGTTGGGAGCGTTTACACTCGTAATCGCACCTTTCGCTGTCCCTGGAACTTGCTTTACTCTAAAGCATTGGCCCAAAACCCACTTCATCAATGAATCAGAAATCTGATCGAGTTTGTGATCGCTCAGAACCTCTGGATTTCCATCAATTTTTACCGTCAATGATCGGTCCAGGAAATTGCTGGTTCGCAGAAAGTCTGATACTTGAGTTGAATTTTTCCCCCAGAACAAAAAGCGCCTGCGCTTCGTCTTCCGCTCATATTTTCGGAAGTAGGTTTGCGCAGCTCTCACATTTAGTTCAATTTCAACTTTTGCGGGCATTGACATAGCATCGTATTCACCTACCCAAACCAGTGCAAGACCACCCGATTTTCCCTTAAGTAGCTCTTCGTAGATTTGAACTCCCGCGCCCGATATCTCAAACTGAATCGGTACGTTCTGACTTAGATCGCTTCCTGATATTGTGATTCCTCTTAGGTCGCTCCCGGGTATCGTGATTCCGCTACCTGCAAGATCAGGTGATGCATTCTCTACTTGAATTTTCTGATTTGTCTTCAATGTAACTTCTCCATCGTTAACGATAGTTGCTGGCTCGATTACTTTTTCATCGACTCCTGGAGCGGGTTCACCACTACCATCGGGAGGTAGTTCTTCAGCACTAAGATCACCTTCAACTTTGAGCTCAGAGTTCTTCTCGACGGAAAACGTGACTGGCGAGTCTTTACCTACGGGATCCCACAACGGTTTTAGTGAGAATGCGTTGCCTGCGTTCTTTAGCGTCAACATACGGAAAGTAGAACTTCTCAAAGGGCCAATAATGCTGAGAGCTATTTGAGGAGTTTTGATGCCCTTGTCGGTATACCATTGACGGACTTGTGCGATCATTGCGTCCTGCTCTTGCTTCGTTGCCGCTGCGGTCACTTCGGCTTGAACGATGGCGTTTTCTCTCCCATCAGCGACATATATAAGCACCCTGGCTTCAGGTATTCCGCCTTTCTCTGCGAGTCGCAACCGTGGCGGGACATAATACCACTGACCTTCGACGTCAGAATCTTTGATGACTTTGAATGATAAACCGTTTATCACAACTTCCGTTTGAGCTGCGGAATCAAGAGTCGGGAGACCTGCGTTGGCGCGTGAAGAAATGAATGTGACTATCGAGATGGCCAGCAATATTCTTAAGACATGTTGTGGTTTTGCAGTCATTGTGTTTAACATGACGATGAATTAATGTAAGTTATGCACGGTTGGATATATGCATGGTTGGAGGTTTAGCTTCGCTCGTGTTGAATAAAGCCTACAAATTGTAGCGAAGGTTAACAATGGATACAAAAGGGATTTTTCTCGTCGGAGAGCTAGGAGTTTAAGGAATTAATAATGCGATTTTCGGCGACCTGAGTGTGAGTCCTAATTGTTGCGTTTGTGCTCGCAACAAAGTCAATTAAGACGGGTGAACATAAAGACTAGCTTTGAAGTCTGATCCTTCCCAATCCTGACGGTCATTCCCGGCATTTTTGCTTCTTTGGGTAGTGCTAATTCAATTGCGTTTCCAAGAGTAAGAATGGCTTTGTCCCATTTGTTTGAGCCAGTGGCAATGTCTACTCCCGACACTATCAATCCGATAACCAGCTTAGCGGGGATGGCTGTGGCAGAAATGCAGATGACGTTTGTCTTCCCAAATCCAGCGACATTCTTAGCGCCCCAAGCCTCCCAGTCGACTTTGTTGAAGGCTTTCTTCATGCGATCTAGAGTCAGATGTTCTAGAAGGATGTCGAGCGTGCCAGGCGCCGCTTTGATATTCTTCGTCGAAAGAGGCGGGATGGCTTTGCGTTCTTCGCCTTTGACATATTCGCCTCCTATAAAGAAGAAATAGGTCTTGGGTTGTTCCACCTTATTGTCAGGGAGGAAACATAATTGGTAGAAGCCACCTTCCCTCGGTGTGCCAATCTTTATTCGCTTTGTACCCCCAATCTCTACTGACTGCGATTGCCTCACAAAGTCGTTCTCGATGCCAATATCACCACTTGCAGTGACAGTGGCGTAGATCGTATCTCCAACGGCGTAAATGCTCTTATCAAAACTAACCTCAAGAGCCAGCGATACTGGCTGCCACGTTATATAGGCAAGCGCAGTAAAGACCAATTTCCAGATTGACTTAGGCGTTTTAACACAGCCATTCCCTCCCGAAAAAATCATGAAGGCGAGGTTATTCAGATTCTAGCGAGATGCACGAAGAAAAATTTCTAAATCCGACGGAGCCCTTTCTGTGATAAATAGAAAAATCAATTTATATTTTAGTAAACATAGCAGTTAAGCCAGCCGCCGTGTTAGACTATAACACCTAGAAAGCGATCTTCAGGCGATGTGGATGAAAAGGGCGGGTGAACGAGCCAGGGTTGGCGTTGGAGAGCTTCGGGTGGTGGTTCGGTGGTAGTGAGGATGTATTGGAATGGTGATTCCTGTTCTGGGGATTCTTGGCTCCGAATCGTTTCAAAAACGCGATGGTAAATCCCAGCGGAAAGATCGGCTTCTCGAGGACTGTCGTGAAGGAGGAAGCCTGGGTGGTGGTGGTCGCCGCCGGCTGAGGTGAGGAGTGCTGCAAGATCAAAGAGGATGATCTTAAGAGTGACGAGGGCGGCGCTGGTGAGGTCGCCTTGGTGATGCAACTCGGGGTGGACGCCATCGCTTTCGAACAACACTGAACCTGCGACTTCATCGCCCAGGATGGTGCTGGCGAGATGCCCGAAGGTGTCGTTGAAGAGATTGATGGACGCGGTTGAGCGGTTGCGGTGTTTGGATAGGGCTTTGCGCTGCTTTGATAGGTCGCTCTCAGCCTTCTTGCGAGCTTCCCGTTTGTCGGCGAGTTCGTTGGCTAACACTAAAGCGCTCTCAGCATGGGAGAACGCGATCTGGGCTTCCGTAAGGGTCTTTCGAAGTTCACGAACCTGGAATTGGTGTTGCTTCCGGATGTTTTGGATCCGTTGTCTCGATTCAAGTTCTTGTGCCTCGACTTGCCGCAGTGCGACCTGACGGCGTTCGAGTTGTTCCATGATCGACTGCGCTCGGGATTCAAGAATCGTGGTGTCGCTACGAAGGGATTCGAGGCGTTGGGCAGCCACTTCGTCACGATTTGGCAAGGGTGCTAGAGGGCAACCGTATTCATGAGCTTCTTGAAGTTCGACGCTGCAGAGGCCATCGATCGGACCGAGGGCGGCGGCTTGCCTACGGTAGTCTTCTTGGGATAGCTTCTTCTGAGAAAAAGCTAGATCGAGTTGCAGCCGCTCGGCTTGCCTCCGATCGCTTTCTACCTCGCTCTTGAGGCGTTCCACTTGACCGAGACGTTGCCGCCATGTTTCCAAGAGCACTTCGCCGACGCCGTCAGAGTCCGACAATTCCTCTTCCCGCTCTTGCAGGCGCTCAAGCTCGCGCTTGCTCGATTGGCGAATCTCTAACAATTTCGATTGCGGGTCTGTATCAGGTTCCTCCAACTCTTGATGCTGCTTTGCTAGCGTCTTGAGGTGCCTCTGATAGGTGTAATGTAGATTGGGAATCTCTTTATCGATTTCTTGTTTCTCAGCAAGCTTGTTAGCGTGACGGCGTTGCTGTTTCAATTCGTAGGAATCAAGGACGTCCAACACAAGGCGCAGCAGGTTGGTACGATCCGTCTGGCTGAGTTCTCCGTGACCTTCCGATTCGCTTAAGCTGGAGCGCCAGGCGAGCAGATGGCTAAAGCGAGCCTCTTGATCTCTCGTGAGCCACTCTAACAAGTGTCGCCATTCGATCGCGCGGCTGGTCCCCGGAAAGTCTGTAGCGGCCAGTCTTGCGACGGTGGCTTCGCTAACCGCATTGGTAAACTCTTTGTAGGCCTCACGATGGAGCTCTTCTTCAAAGAGTTGGCCGAAAGAAGCTCCTTCAACGCACCAGTGATAGCCGCCGCTGATCGTGAGCGGGCGGGCGAGTAACCATGAGGTTCCGTTCAAACGTGCTTCTCCAACCAACCAAGCGTTGGGGAATTTGTTACGAAAGGCTTCGCGGAAGACTTCCGTTCCAAACTTCGCATCGCCGAGGAGATAGCGTAAGAACCGGCAGAACGTGGTCTTTCCCGCGGCATGGCCGCTTGCGCCTTGCTTGCCTGGTCGGGCCCAAATGATGTTCAGGCCCGTTCGGAGAGAGATATTCCGGAGAAGCGCATCGGCGTTCCAATCGCTGTAGACGGCCAGCTCCTTAACCCACAGGGTGGGTTCGTCACGGTTTCGCGCACCCTCGCGTTTTTCGACGGGCAGAGCTAGTCCAAGCTGTTCCTCGTTCGCCATGATGTCAGGCCATTGCGTTCTTGAGCGTGGTAGATGGTTCCAGATTCCAAGGGGCTTGTCGATCAGTGACAGTTTCTCGCGCAGCTACCGTGAGTGCAATTCGCGCATCCAGCAAGATCCATGGCAGGGCGATGGCCGGAGTGCTAGGCACGGCGATCAGCTCATGGGTGTCCTCAGCCGTTGCAATGCGAAGGGCTTGACTGCTCACGATGAGAGAATCCAATGCACTGTTAAAGGTCGCGGGATCAACGCGATCGGTATAGGACGCCGCCCAACGTTGGACGAGCTTGGCACGATCTCCCGAGAACTCAGAGGAAAGCTTGGCCGGTTTGCTTAAAGCAGCAACTGCACCTACCAAATCTCTCCAAGGAAGGCGGCCGCCTGCCTGTTGCACCAAGGTAGTGATGAGCAGCCGATGGTATTCAAGCGCCGTACCCGCTGCGAAACGCAGCGAGTCGGGCAGTTCATACGAGAACTGGGCGACAATGTCAGCAAGCGGAACAACAGCAGGTTGAGGAACCTTGGTCTGAACCGCTTTCTTCGCCTGTTTGCGTGTGCGTTTCTTCTTGGTCACGGCTTTCTTCGCGGCGGCGCCGGAGAGCTGTTCTTGTTGAGCCCGCTCCGCATTCAACGCGAGCAACCTCGCCAAGATCTCATCGCGAACCTCATCAGGCCAGCGGTAGCGCCATGGCTTCTTCTTGCGGCTCGAAGTCTCTTCCTCTTCTTCATAGTCTAGCAGGAAGTCACAATCCGTCGGGATATCGGTCCATCCATAGGCATTGAGGACGGCATGGTCCATTTCGGCGTGCAAAGTTCGGAGCTTGATGATGTCTTCCGACGATTCGTTAGGATCGTGAAAACGATTGTAGGTCTTAGTCAGGCCTTGACTATTCGCTACCATCATCCGTTTTCTAGACTCGAAATATCCTTTGCCGTTTTCTTCAAGCCGGTCATTCCATTCTGGAAACGGAAAAGTCGCAAAGCAGTCTGAGGGGGCATAACGAACCAAATCTAACGCTGTCCCACTGAAAAAATGGGACCACGTTTCATGAATTCTGCTCTGGAGGACTCCGAATTGCCAATACTGATCTAACGGGAACACCACCAATTGTTCGGAAAACACCATTCGGGAAGGAACAAAGGTAAAACCCGTTGCTCTAACTCGGGAAATACATATTGCTTTCTCGAGAGATGCCAACGAACGACTAAGTTCCACGCGTTTCTCAGCAAATTGCCACCAGAATTTCCGATAGCTTGCGCGCTTATCTGAGAGGCGGAAAGGTTTCACTCTCCTTTCTATAATTGATATCAAATCAGGCCAAAGACGCGCATCCTCTTCATTCATGTCTCCAAAGTTGATCACATAGCGATGATGCGCATGGGTTGGGCTATCGTTGACTTCTTCACCACCAATATAAGGAAAGATGCGGTCATTGTTGCGCGGATCCTTTTCGACGAGGCGCTTCATATCCTCAAGCGAGTTCGCCACACCCTTTTTGTCAGTGTCATCAAACGTGAAACCCATACCTAAAACAATGCTTCCCTGGAAGCTCTTGCCTACATTCGCCTGAAGGCGATCAGGATCCTCATGTCCCCCTGCATGAAACAGATAAGCTGTAATCGTTGGGACGTGTTTGCCATCTAACAGAAAAGCAGCGGTGGAATCATTCTTTCTTATATGCAGGACGCTCACAATCACAGAAACTGCGCTGGGCCATCGCACTCGCTTCCGAGCTTCATAGATCGTACCACCGTTTGAACAAATCCATCGAAGTCCAGTTGAGCGCGTGTCTCCCTGAGCAATCGTATTTGTGGCAATGAGGCCAAGGCAGCCACCAGATCTCAATAGGTTGAATGCCCGCCGGAAGAAGTGAGCCACCAAGTCAGCGTTGCCGTGAGACTCTTCGTGCAGCGCTTTCAACCAATCGACGTAGCCCTCGCGATTGCCGTTGATCGTCGTGTTCTTTCCGGCAAAGGGTGGGTTGCCGATGATCGCATCGAAGCCTTTGGCTTTTCCCTGAAACACTTCGGGAAATTCAATTTCCCAATGGAAGGGGTGCACTGGGATGGACGAATCGTGTTTCCAGGTTCCCTCTCCCCGAAGGCATTCGACCTTCGACGTTGGCCGCTTTGTCAGATCGCTATCACGGAGATAGTCTGAGTAGGCCTTCAGGTAATCTTCCCGAAGGTTATTCCGTTCCTTAGCCTTCTTGCCATCGAAGAACGCCGCTACGCAGAGATCGCCGACAAAGCGAACCATGTCCAAGGCTGAGTCGGCCGCCGAAAGCAATTGACGTTTCATATCCGGCAGCATGGTGTCGCCGCCGTCAAGAATCTTGACTCGCTCCTCTGACGCTTTCTTAAGACGCTTCTCTACCCGGTCTTGTCCAAAGACTCGCTGGGTGACCTTCTTGTGCTCCCACGTGAAGCCTTCGATCTGTTGTTTGGTGAGACCGACTAAGGAATCTCCGGAGCGAATGGCGTGATCGAGGAAGGTGAAAGGGTGATCCTTGGCCAGTGTGGCCAACCACAAGGAGAGCTTCGCCAAATCAGCCGCCATGGGATTCCGGTCGACTCCATAGAGGCAACGCTGGGCAACCAGCCGCCGCGCATGAAGCAGTTCATCTTCGTCTGGCGGGATGATCGGCAGCGTTTTGTGAGTGTGCCAGGCTTCCACCAAGGCGTCGCCTAACTGGCGGCAAGCTTCTACAAGAAACGCTCCCGAACCGACAGCAGGATCGCAAACCTTGAGCTCAAGAATTTGCTCGGGCTTAGGTCGATCTCCCAATTCTTCGATGATAGGCGCTAGGGTCCTGCGAACGATCGGTTCGGTAAACGAACGCGGCGTGTAGTGTGAACCGGTCTTCCGTCGTTCCTGGCTAGGCTGCAAGATCATGGCCCCGGCCGGCACGACATAGGGCGTGGCGTTGTGGGCGATCTTCTTTTCCAAGGCAGCCAATAGTTCCTCCTGCGTTTCCGCCTTTTTGACCGCCGTTAGCACATTGCCGCTGAGCTTCTGATCCGTACGTTCTTGCAACCACTTGCTGCGACTGGCCGCGGTGGTAGCTAACAAGGCCTCGAGATTGATGCTCGCCGGGGCACCTTGTTTCTTGGCTGCCTTGATGGCAATGCAAGGACCATCCGCAACTTCCAAGCGGAAACCCATCATGACTTCGTAGACGCTACCAATTTGTTCGACATCAAGCGTGCGGTAGGAAAGACGTTCACCGCCGAGGATGAGGAGATTCTGTAACACGCGAAAGATCACGCCATCTGAGACTAATGGTAGCACCCGCTTGTCCTCGACGAGGCGGCCCTCAAGGAAGGGAAAGCGCTTGGGATCAAAGAGATACCCTTGGCGCGCTGGCATTTTCATGTGCCCATGCTGGCAGCCACGATGCACGGCGCGAAACACTGCTAACAACTGCGCCCACGCTCCATAGCGATGATCCATGGTGTCTGGATAACGTTGCTGGTCTTCCCGCAGGCGCTCGAACAAACCGTGAATAGAGTAGTTCTGCGCGTAGAGACTACCGGAAGGCATGAGCCCGCGATCTTCCGCAAACAGAAGGAACACAAGACGGAGGAGCGCATTGAGCAAGCCGGCATAGACTTCATTGGGCTCTTTATCTAACACTTCGCGCAGAAGCGCACCATCAGTGCGGTCGTTCGCCGCCTGAAACCCGCGAAGAAGTTCGTACAGGCTATCGAGGACTTGGCCCGCCAAGGCGGTGGAGACATTGGCCTGATAATCCCGGCTCTTCTTCAGCAAAGCCGGGAGCCGGGCCTCTGAAGGGGCGGCCAAGAGCCGGTAGCGGCCTAACAAGAGGTCGAGCGCGCCAAGAATCGATCGGCCGGTGACTTCCGTCATAGCGGACACCGGAAAGGTAAGTGTCCCTGCATTCTCGCCACGCGGTGCGTAGACGATGCGCAGCGTGACGCCATTGCTGAGAATCCCGATGCGGACTCCCGTTTCACGCAGGAGGCGCTCGAACTTACGAGTGGGGCTGGTATGCCAATCGCTATCATTCTCCGCACTGGCGGCATCGAGATCAACGCCTGGAGAAAGCTCTTTGACTAACAAGAGCCAAGCCTTCTCAACGCCTTCGGCGGGTTTGGGATCTTTGAAGGCGAAACTGGGTTCCAAGGTCTCGCCAAGTTCTGACAAAGGGACCACCAGTTCGTCAGGCAACGGACGCTCGTCAACGAGGCCGAACAGACAATCTGCGGGCCAAGCGAGGAAGCCTTGAACGAAGGCACTGAGATCGGCAATGGCCTTTGCCGTGCCTTCGTTTGTGGACAGTTCGTGAACCCACGGTTGAAACCGTTCCTGCAAGAGCACGAGTTCCTGTCGATCGAGAACGACCTGTGAATCCGCTAGCGCTGCTGGTGAAACGACAAGGCCGTCCGGCTGAAGGTAACCAAGCCATGCTTGGTGATCGCGCAAAGCGGCTTTGTCAGGGTCGAATCGCATGGAGTGCTGGGCAGGGTGTTTGCGGGATTGCTAGACCGAGAGTAGCCGCAGGTGAGCAAGCTGGAAGTTTCGAAAACCTCTGTCGAAGGTGACCATCTCCATGCGCGAGGCCTCCGCTAGTGCTGCCAGATAGGCATCCGTCCACAACTTGGGCGTGGTGGCACGGCCCGTGATATTACTCTGCCAGAGATCATCAACACCCGTGGGCTCTCCCGCGAGGAACGCCGTGCGCACATCGAGGGTGAGTTTCTGCCAGGCAGTCCAAGCTTCGTCAGGCGTGAGGGGCGCTCCCGCCATGACGTGCGTGTTGGTTAGCAACCGCAAGACCGCATTTTGTGTGAAACGGCACCACGTGGCTTCACCGGCATTAGCCCCATCCCACCAAGCTGTGGCTTGGGAATGATGAGGGTGCGATCCAAGCAGGATGGGCAGCCAAACATTCGCATCAACCAGTGCATTCATGCCGCTCCAAGTCTTCCTCTGCCATCATGGTCTCTAAGGCGGTGCTGGTGACGTCAGGCAGGACTTCACCTGCCGGTCGCGGAATCAATGGGCCCACCAGACGATAACCTCGCGGGAACGCCGCCCGGATGGCCTCAGGGTCGCCCATTTCCTGCAGATCGGCGCCAGTCACCTCTGGGACATCGATGTCTTCCGAACTGTCTGTATCCCGGCGGACAAGTTCCGCTAAGGCATTGGTAATGAGCTGTTTGAGCTTGAGACCTCGCACGGCGGCCAGCGCTTTCACTTGCTTATAGAGCGGATCAGGGAGATCGATCGTTGTTCGCATAAAAGCATAAAAGCATTTCCAAGACTCGACGGCAAGCCTCATCCAGTCACCGGCCAGAGATAAGCCAGTCCCACGGGCTCGATACGGTGGGAAGCAGTGTGGTAGAAGTCGAGAATACGCTGTGGTTCGTGCTCAAGGTCGCCCTCGACGTTTTTGAGCCACCGCTCCCAATAGCGGCGGTTGGCCCGGAGTTGCCGTTTTTCCTCGTCGTTGAAGCTAAGAAAGAGCTGATCATCTGGCGAGCGGCCAAGCTCACGTTCCACTCGTTTCCGTTGTTCTTCCAAGACCTTGCGCATGGCGGCGGACTCGGCCCGGCCGCGTTCCGTGAGCTTGGTTTCGGCCGTCTCCTTGGCTTCCAGGCCACGCGATTCCAAGTGTGGGAGCAGTTGCTCGATGTCCGTGGGGATAGCGGCGAGGAGGCGTGCGCTCACCGTGTCGGGAATCGTTTGCCCTGCCTTTGGCAAGAGCGATTTCTCTAACAAGTCCATAGTCTTGCCCTCGGCCTCCCTAGCATAGGGACTCAGAGACTGAGGACGCGAGTCTACCTCCGACCATCGCGCCGTGACAGTGAGGAGTTCCTCATGCAAGCGTGCTGCCCCTGTTCCGTAAAGCGAGAGGCGCCCTAACAACACTACTCGTGGGATGGCGTCTTCCGTCTGAGCGAGACAGGCACGTGAGAGATCATGATAGACGAAACCTTGTGAGAGGAATCGTCCTAACAATCGCTGGACCACGCGGTGACCAAGATGGAGTTGGACCACATCGTCATCGATCTCGGGCGGGGCCTCAAAGACAACCGGCCGCAGTGGTGAATCGCGACGCCATTCGAAATCGCGCCGGCCGTTGTCCGGTGGTTTGCGCAAGGTGTCCATGGTGGCCGACCAGGAGGGATCGGCCGCTTTGCGCGATTCGAGATTGGGGAAGTCAAACTGTGTGAGCCCAGTCGCAGAGTCGCCACTCGTTTGCAACGGCTCCGCCCCTAGCATTTCTAACGAACAGGAAAGCACTTCTTTGAACTGTTCCGGCTCAAACTGGATCCATTGCCTGGCGGCATTGATCCGGTTGCGCAGTCGATCGATCTGGCTCTGCAGATCTTGTTGCCGTTCACGTGTGGCTTCGAGTTCTTCCTCGGCGATCGCCCGCTTGGTAGAATCGAGCCCAGCAGATTCGATGTCGCGCTCGAGGTCATCGATCTCTTGATGCCAAATGCCATAGCGCAGGGATTTAGTTAGGCGTGTTTCGAGCACTTCGGCCAGACTTCCGAGTTCCTCGCGGATTGTGCCGGTCTTGCGCACGAGTGCTTTCAGCACGCGGTCCTCTGGACGTTGATGGTAGACGAAGTAGTGGCAGTAGACCTCTGTCGCAGGTTGTAGTTTTCGATCGATGCGTCCGTTGCGCTGTTCTAGTCGCGAGGGATTCCAAGGCACATCGAAATGGAATAAGTGGTGGCAGTGGGCCTGGAGGTTTAGCCCTTCACGCGCGGCGTCCGTACAAACCAAGATCCGGATAGGATGTTGATCTGGAGGGAGATTGAAGGCGCGCTTGATGGCATCGCGTTTGTCTAGCGGTGTTGGGCCATGAAAGACTTCGATTCGACGGTCGGCCTGATCGGTGTCGGCGATGGCCATTTTTAGCATGTCGACCAAGTAGCGCTTGGTGTCGTCGTACTCCGTGAAGATGAGGATGCGGCGGTCTGTCCACATGGCATCGCGTTCCGGGCAGGGTTCGCCCGGCATTCTAGCGCCCTGACAGAGATGCTGCTGGACCCAATCGATCAAGTAGCGCATACGGGCATCGGGTTGATCGCGAGCTTCGTCCGCAAGCTCTTGCATTTCCGTCAGGAGACGCCGTTCGGTATCAATGTCGGTTGAAAGTGTTTCTGCTAACGTCGCGGCTGTGGCCACTTCCACTTCATGCGCCATCAAGGCTTCGATTTGTTCCTCAGGGAGCTGAGCGTGTTCTGTATCGGGTCCGACACCTTCGTTCAGTAGAGTAAGTTGATTTGCATCCGGCTCGGTCGCGGCGGCATCCAATTCTCTGGACCACCAACGTTCCATCGTGCGCCGGTGGACGGCGAGTGTTTTAGCAAAGGCCTCAACCGAAGATAGAAGGCGTTGTTGCAAGTGCGACACGATTAAAGCTGCCGCAGCCTGCTTGCGCTTGGTGAGGTCCCCTAGCCGGCGTTGCCTTTGCTCGCGGTAGTCATCTAACAATTGCGAGAGCCGGAGTTCCGGCGTGCCTTCTGGGAGGTCCTTTAGATCGACCTGCCGGACAATGCGTTTGGGAAAGCCCCCTGAGATTTGGCGCACATCCTCTTTCAAACGGCGAATCATCACAGGTGTGAGATCCGCTTTCCTTACATTCACGCCACGCGTAAAGCGCTGGTTGTCGAGAATTTCTAACAATGCACTGAAACTATTCGAGTGCCCGTTGTGTGGCGTCGCCGAAAGGAACAAGCGGTGTTCAAATCGGTGTGCCAGATCACGAACCGCGCGCGTGATCTTCGAATCGATCGCGTATCGGCCCCCGCTTGCAGGCGCTGCATGATGGGCTTCATCAAAGATGAAGAGTGATCCAGGCCGAAGATTGTCCAACCAATCGCGAAGCGGTCCGACGTAGCCTTCGTCAATCAGAAAACGATGGGAAACCAAGAAGCGAGGGTAGGTGTCCCAGGGATTCACGCTGTAGCCGCGTTCCCGCCTAACGCGTTCCACGTAGTGGCGGTCTAGGATCTCGAACGACAATCCGAACCGTTGCTCCAGCTCATCCCGCCATTGCCCTAACATGGATGGCGGGCAAGCCACAACGATGTCATGCACGCGTCGCCTTAGGAGAAGCTCACTTGCAATCAGACCAGCTTCGATCGTCTTGCCCAAGCCTACATCGTCGGCAATGAAGAGGTTCACGCGAGGCAAGCGCAAGGCTTTGCGTAACGGCTCTAGCTGATAAGCCTCTAACCGAATGCCTGCACGAAACGGCGACTGGAACAATCCAGGATCTGTGGCCGTCACACAATGCCAGCGCAAGGTGTGCAGGTAAGAGGAGAAGAATCTCCGGTCATCGAAACCGCGTTTCCCAATGGCCTTCCACGCTTCTTCGCCAAGGATTTCGGCATCCAGTTCGAGTTCCCAAATGACCTCCAGCTCTTGCCCCTGCGCATCGTCATCCAAGCAGGCCAACGAAACTATGGTCCCATTCGCGCTAGGTAGGGGCTTCTGCACGAGATAGGTCCGCGTGCGGAGGCGAACGACATCTCCAGGTCCTGGGATCGTGGCTGCTGTGGTGGTCGTGGGCATTAACCATACCTCACCGTTTCCTGACTCATGTGGCAAGGCGATTGAGACACTGGGTTCTTAAGCGCGCAGAGGTCTATTTCAATCCAGCAAATGGTTGGGCGGAATCTCTCCACTCGGAACGAGTAATCGAAAAATGCGATTCTATTACATCGCAAGGTGTTTAAGATCTATGAATGCTGATGCCTAACAAAAGCCTCCTCATAAAGCTCACTTCCATCACAAAGCACTGTGCAGACGACACTTCCCGCCGGCATTGACCTACCTACATAGAGCGCCGCGACTACGTTTAGCCCAGATGAAACACCTACATTTAACCCCTGTCGATGCAGGTGCCGACACATTTCAAACGCCTCACATACCAATACTTCTTGCGGCTCGGATAGGTTAAGGCTTGACTCGTGATCCTTTAGTATCTTTGGCTTGAATCCGTTGGGTGCAATTCCTTCAACAATACCCTCTCCAAATGGACAGGGGAGCGATATTGCTGGAACTATCTTTATCTTTGGGTTCTCCTTCTTCAACGCATAGCCACAGCCGACTATTGTCCCGCCAGTGCCGTATCCTGAAACAAACGCATCGGGAGAATGCCCTATTGCATCCATGATCTCCGGACCCGTCGTTTCAAGGTGTCCAATCCAGTTTGAAGGATTTTCAAACTGATCAGGTGTCCAATACTTTCCTGGCTCAGCAGCCATCATCTCATCCCTTATCCTTATTCCCTCTTCATATCCTCGTTTACTCGCATCAAAAGTGATTACTCGTGCTCCCAATTCCTCAAGGTAGGCAACACGCCTTGCGCTAGTACTGCTACCCACAAGCAGCGTAATGCCGAACCCCATCAATCGAGCCCATTCTGTAAATGCGATCCCTGTGTTTCCCGACGTTACTTCGAGAATCTTCATTCCGTGGCGCAAAGATCCTCGCTCGAATGCCGGTTGCCCTATTTCCTTCGCCATTCGCGATTTGGCCGAGTTCCCCATACAATTCAAGAATTCACATTTCAGAACGAGTCGGCAATTTATGTCGCTAGACTCCAACTCAATAACCGGTGTCTGCCCAACCAGATTGAGTCCGGCTAGGCGTGGTTTTGGTATATTCGCCTTTAGCCGTCGTGCGTTCACGAAACGACATGAAGGCTTTTGAGATACCGTTTTCTTTGCTGGTAATACAATAGTGCTTGTCATCGGGTAGTTTTTATTGGTTAAATTCACAGGGCATGACTGAAAAAGTTCGATATACATACAATATCTGTTAATCGCGCAGGCGCTTTAACACAGAGTTAAGGCTATCCATTATTTCTCCTTTCATTCCGGACCGCTCAAGATGACGAAGGGCCTCTATGGTAACGCCACCAGAAGTAGTAACCTCCTCCTTTAATAAGGTCGGGTGTCCGTCGACCTTCAAAAGCTTCTGTGCAGCACCCTGAAAGACCATTGCCACCATATTCTGGCATTGATTCCTCAACAGCCCAGAATGCACGCCACTTTCAACCATAGACTCCATGAAGTAATACACTAGAGCGGGACCGCATGCAGAGATTGTCATTGCTTCATCAAATAGTCGCTCTGGCATCTCTACCACATGACCAAGAGCTTCCATGATGGGCTGTAGACTATCAACTGCGTCGCCACAAACCACAGTTAATCCGTCGCCGGTTTCGGATAGCGTGTTTGCCATCGCCCTTACGATTTTAGTTGAGGGCCTTAGTACCCGGCGCATGTCCGGAATCGAAATTCCTGCCGCTACAGAAATGACCACCTTACCCACCAATTCATCTTTCAGTTCATCCAATACACGTAGTGTGTCTCCTGCTGGCACTACTGCGAGAACGATCGTTGCTCTCGACACTACTTTCTTGTTGTCAGTGAAACATTCGATCTTGAGCTGTTTGGATCTTTCTGAGGCAGTTCTTTCAGAAAGACATGAGCCAACAATAGACCAAGAATAGTCTTTATTTCGAGTCAATCCCTGGCAAATAGCCGATCCCAATTTACCCAGACCGAGAATTGCAATAGTTTCTTTCATTGTTATGCTTCGTTAACTTTTTTGAGATTAATAACCGAGTTTACGATTACACCCGCTCGTTGAGCGCAGTGAGAAAGTACGCTTTGCGTAGGTCCATGCGAGTGAGTGGCAAATCCATTCACAAAGATTCGGAATCCAGCTTGCTCTTTTAGAACGGCAGAGTAGTCCGCATTCAATCTAAGATTGCCTTCATCATCATGGCACATCTTTGACGCCAAATCAGGAGAAGCCGTTAATAGTGTGCGATATTCTTCTTTGTAGCCTGTGGCAAAAACCGCAAGGTCTGCTTCAATCGTATTCAATTCGCCATTTGGTGAGTAGCCAGCCGTCGGCTGAAGTCTGACCGAAACCGAAGTATCGTCTCCATTTACTGTTTGTACTTCAACAAAGTTGTGAAATCGTACAAGGCGCTTGCCAACGTGTTTGTCCCCGTATACTTCCTTATAAAGCTCATGAAGTAGTCCAACTTCAGCTACCGAAAGATTCGTATTGCTATAACGACTCTGAAATCTTTTTTGGTAACTCTGCGGTTGCTCATAAAAACGCCCTGGCGATTCCCCAGCGTAGATTTCATTCACGAATGGGCTTCCTTCTTTGGCCGAGAAAGCGTAATTTCGACAAATCACATCCACATTGACATCAGGGCAGTAGCGAAGGCAGTGTAGAAGTATCTCTGCGGCGCTTTGTCCGCTGCCTATCAGCACCATTCTACGTGCTCCATTTCTGTATGCCTCTCGAAAGTTATGAATGAAACTTGAAGAATGGAATATTTTTGAGCTCAGCTCCGTGGGGGGATTCACGGGCATGTTCGGTCTTGCTCCGGTTCCTAGGATCAGGTTCTCGGTTCGAAACTTGCCTAACTGGCCTGTTTGGATGTTTCTCGTTTTAACCAGGAGTGCATTCCCTTTGATTTCCAACCCAGCGACTTTAGTGCTATATTGTATTCTCGGTGCAAAATGTCGAGCGACCCATCTTAAGTAGTCCTCGAATTCCATTCGAGACGGACGTGGATCACTGCAATTAATAAAATCTTCAATTCTGCCATGCTTGTGCAGGTAGTTGACGAATGTAAATTGGCTAAGTGGATTTCTAGGAGTTACTAGGTCCTTCAAGAAATGAGTGTCCAATTGCGCGAACGGGACCATCATTCCTGGGTGCCATTGAGTCATTAATGATTTCTCAAGAAATAGGCTTTCATCCCTTAAGCCGGCTTCATCTAAGGCGACTGCCAAAGCCAGGTTGGCGGGCCCCATTCCAACTGCCGCTATTTTGATAGTAGTCATCATGTAAATGATTACAGTAGTTCAATGTTAGTTGGAAGTGGGACCAGTTTGAGTAAGGCGCCCACGGATGATGTCAGCATAGAACTTGAAATAACCGCGGTACACTTCAACCGGTTGCCCGGAACGCATCCGTTCGAGGGTCGCTTGATGCAAAGCGGTCAAATGAGGCATTGCAGCGGCAGGATGCTTATGATGCTCGATGTGATAGTTGTTCCAATTGGTGAGCCATCTGCTGAACCAAGAACCTGTGACCGAACGCGTGTTTGTGTATGGATCAGGATTTTCTTCTGGAAGGCCAAAGTGTTCTGGCAACTCAATAAGAAAATGGGTTGCCTCAGCCCAGATTAGTGGGAGAAGCCATAGCCAGATGAAAATTGGATTTTCCGTCCAAACCGAGTATCCACCCACCGCGAGTAAGACGATTCCAAACAATCGCAGCTCAGCTCGAATAGTGCTCTCCGCCTTAGGTGCCGGTTTTAATCGTTGCTTTCCGATCCAGACGCTAACAATTTCGACTATGACCCGCAAGATTCTTGCAGCTGAGAACATACTAACAAAGAAGCTGTAACCGTTGAGTTTTCGCCTGTCATATTCGAAGTTCTCAATATTGTTTCTGCCGTGTTCTTTGTGATGAAGAAGATGCCACACGGAATATTCGGTGAAACTGACTAGCATTGGCATACCCAGGATCAGCCCGATGACGTAGCTAGTCTTCTTGCTCTTGTAGGCAAGATTGTGAAGTAGTTCGTGTTGAAATTCTACAATATGGGCAAACAACACCCCTAGTGGGATGGTAAGTGCGAACTTCATCCAGGGGCTTTCCGCTTCCGAGATTGTCCACGCGACACCTACAATTAGGACCCAAGCAAGGAACAAACGGCCGGTAAACGAGTAAGGCGCCTGCCTTGGAGTTCTTCGTACTGAGTTACCCCCGCACGAGACTGATGGAGTGTTCTGAGTTTGTAAGGTCGACCCAGATTCGCAAGTGGAACATTTACAATGAGTTACACTGTTCTGAACGGAGGAAATATCCTCCCCGACATTGCTTATAGTTTTTCTTGACATTATGGTGATGCCAGCAGGGTCACTAATCCCCGTTGGCGATCATCACCAAAGGTTGACTTGCTCCGACAAGCAGGTCATTGTCACCTCAGTTCTACCCGAACTCGGTGGTTGATGATGTCAGCCGTCCGGGGGCCTCTGTGCCGTTCCCGCGACACAGAGGCCCTGACCTATTCTGGCGGTTTTACTTTGTGGTCAGTTTAGTTTTCTCTCAGTCAAGTTGACCAAGCCCGACGAAAGAGTGATGATCACGCTGGCTCGTAGTTCAGCGCGATGATACCGAATACAAACGTAGCAAAAGAAATCACCGCTCCACTTAGGAGGATGGGTATAACGATCAACCCGTCCGAATTAAGGACTATCCCATAGGTTGCCCATATGGATGCAAGGGTCGCTACCCAAGAGATGAGTGTCATTATTAGTTTCATATTACTGGCTCATGAGTTGAGTTGTTTTTAGTGTTAGTTCTTTGTTTCTTTCTTGATACGCCGCCAATGCTTTGGCTGCACGCGAGGAACTTTTGCTTAGCTCCCGAGATTCGTATCTTAGACCTTTTCGATAACCATCTACGAGCCCACAAAGACTCTTTCTGGTCGTAGCAATTCTAACTAAGGCATTTACTGCCGCATCTGATACAGTTCGATTGGTGTCGAACTGCGCGCTATCCAAAAGACTTAAAGCATGAATAGCGCGTCCCGATACGGGATCCATCGCCTCGTGCATAAGCCTTCGAATTGTAAGTTCTGGGTTCTTCTTCTTGGTGATTTGACGA
The DNA here is from genome assembly GCA_965224685.1 of Verrucomicrobiales bacterium. Classification (GTDB taxonomy): domain Bacteria; phylum Verrucomicrobiota; class Verrucomicrobiia; order Verrucomicrobiales; family DEV007; genus CBDDAB01. Next base: position 854,204 of record CBDDAB010000017.1, read on the forward strand.
ATAGATTTCATTTTATGGGCGTAGGATGAGATTAAACTGAACAATTCAAAAGGATGCGGTCGCAAAGAGAGCCAAAAAGAGCCCATTAAACCAAAACTGAATTCCTTCGGGAACTACGACAGATAATGTAATATCGCCATCACCTAGCGACGATCTTGCTCGATTGTCATCGATAATATGAGCAAGATTAATCGGTTCCCCTTTCCAAGTGACATGTCGTTCCATAATGCATCTTGGCTCGTCGCTCGGAGTCTCTGAGTTTGCCCGAGGCATGTTCATGAATACGCGAATTTTGATACTATCCCCCTCAGTGACCCCCTGGAAGCCAAGGCCAGAAAATCGAACAACGCCTTTCGAATACCGAGTGACATCAAGACGCCGATCAGGAGTAAGAAATTGCCTGAACTCGGTTTGAGAATCCTTCTCATTCCCACACTCTCCGAACCGCAAATCGAATAAATTCTCACTTTGCTCTCCCCTTTGGTTTACCTGCATTTGCGTTACAACCTGCTCACCTAGCTTGTTGCCCAAGGTCCACATTAACTTGGCGAGCGCTGCCTCGGGTGTCATGTCTAAGCCAGAAATAACTCCACGATCTAACAATCCTGAACTCGCTTCGTATAGGCCCATCTCCACCATTCCTTGAGGACACTGCGTCACATTGAGAATGTTCTTACCACTGCTCTGTATCACGTGTTCAATGGCATCAAGAAATGCCGAATTGTTGGGCGCATTACCCGCCCCAAACGTTCGCATGATAATTGCTTCGACTCCGTCCAGCCCTAGTATTTCTTTGATATGGGCTGGTTTCAAGCCTGGGTAAAGAGACAAATTCATCACCACTTCAGGCATATCTCGACTCACTCTGAACGATTGCCCTCCTGTGGGGGTCGGCTTCACTAAATCCGTCCGAATTCTGATATGCTCCCCTATTCTGCCTAGTGGAGGATAATTTGGCGAATCAAACCCCGCCAAATCAGTCGAACTCACCTTCGAAGCTCTACAACCACGAATAATGCGATCGGCAAAAACAATGACCACCTCCGGAATACAAGGCAGCCCAAACGCACTATATGCAGCTATATGAATAGCATTGTTCAAGTTCCAAGGCGCATCGGATCGAGAATGACTAATGGGCAACTGTGATCCTGTGATTACAACCGGCTTACTCAGATTATCAAACATAAATGCTAACGCTGAAGAAGTATAAGCCATTGTGTCAGTTCCATGAAGGATTACAAAACCGTCATACTCATCGTATTCCTTCTCAATAATGTCTGCCATTTGTAGCCAATTGCTCGGCTCTAAGCAGGATGAATCAATAGGCGGATCAAAAGACGCTTCGCCAAATTCGATATCATTTCCATCATTTAAAATAGGCGCATAGCTCTTGAGTTCAGATAGCGATTTTGGCACAAGAGGACTACCTGGAACTTCAGGGTCTTCGGGTGCCATTCCAATCGTTCCTCCAGTGTAGATGATTAGGATCTTTGATTTTGCCATTTTGGTTAATAGAAGCGATTTCGTTATTTCTGTTTTTTAGTTTTTGCGGTAACAATAAATAGACTAGCTTTGCTTCGTGACGTCTCCAAATGATAGTCAAGCAACTTATGCTCGACTATCACATTGGTGTCGTCCAAAATCTTTTCGAGAACTCCTTCAACATACCCGGTCATTAACGAACAAAACTCGTCACCTTTTACCAACGGGGTATCTTTTGATGGGGTTAAGAAACTATCGATTAGGAGAATCTCGCACTTAACAAAACGGTTGTCGTCTTGAGTCAAAGATTTGAGTTTGAATCGTCCAAATCCCACGTCGGAATCAAATCGGCACCATTCTTTCAAACGAGTTCCCAATTCGAGCTCTGCCTCATACGGGTCGACATCAAAACTACCCTCCTGTTCTTTCCAATTTTCTTTTAGGTCTTCTCCGAAACTGTTGCCACAGCTATATCCAGCGTTGTACAAACAAGCTTCAAATTCCGGCCCATCAAATTTCTCTGGTCCGGTTTCCTTTGAGTCAGTTTTCGGGTCACGCTTCTTTGATTCGATTCCCTGTCCACCCTTCGAATCAAACTCGGATTTCAGACCCGACAAGAGAATCTGAAATGTTTCGATCTTGAAGGAAACATTTCGGTTTTTGTCCTTGTTGTATAGGGCTCCAGTATCCCGAATTAAATTGAAAATCCTCGGAAACTCATTGAGATGCTGTGGTAGTCCAATATTCTGAGCAAACTCGCTTTCGTCAGATAGGATATCTTCTGGCCGAAGAAGTTTTCTGAAAAGGCGTAAATACTCGTGAGAAAGGCGACAGTTTTTAGGCTTATCTGATTGGAATCCCAAATAAATCTCTTCATGTGCCTCAAGGTCACGGTCAGAATGCAGAACGCAAATGTCCTTTGTTGAATCGCGTCCGCAGGCTTTAGCAACATTTGCAATCTGAGGCCCTCCCCACTCTTCACCCACAGGATGTCTACTTAGCACTGGCACAATCTCCAACTCTTTCGCCGGCAGCGAAGATGAGATCGTCGTGAGATCGAATCCTGCTTTTGCAAACTCTTCATTTCGTTCCTTCTGTAGTTTTGATATGATTCGTTGCACCTGCTTTTTGTTCTCCGTACGTTTAAGCATTGGGAGAAAGGTCGAGAGGTAGTCAGTGTTTTCTGCATTTGAGCCAAAGAAACATGCTACGACATCAGCCCAAAGATTTGCCACTGTCACCGCCAGTTGCAGCAACCCAGATCGGAGGTCGACAATGAAGTAATCAGGTTTGGGATTCAAATTGGCGACCTCATTCTTTACATCTATCAAGTACTTGAGGACTTTGATAAAAGCTTTGTCGCCTAGTCGCTGAAACTGTCGTTCGGAGAATATATTGAGCAATGCTTTGGAAAGTTGCCCCGAAACACGGAACCAGTAATCTTCGTCAAAGGTATTACCTGTAGGGATGAGGTGAATTTCACCTTTGAGATGTGGGTATGGCTGAGGGAGTCTCAGTTTGCTAGCAAATTTGGACAATGAACCGAGGCCATTCTCCGTTGCTGTCGGAGCAATATCTGAAACTTTATTGCTATCCTCAGGAAGAGTTTTGATTCCAGTTAGGAAATATGACGAAAGGCCTCCAGTTCCTGGGGCATAACGAGCAGATGGAAACTTGAAGTGTAGAGATGGCGAATCGAGATCAAGATCAAGAAGAGCACAGTTTTTGCCCATTCTCGAAAGACAAACTGCTAGATTCGCCGTGGCGAGTGATTTTCCTAAACCGCCCGTATATGAATAAACCGCAATAGTTTTCATGCTTGCTTGGAATGATTGTGATCCGATAAGGAGCAATCGCCGAGTGAAGGAAACGATTTAAAGTTGTCTCCCAGAGTTTCATCTTGGGAAATCTGAGCCGAGTATGGCTTAGCAACCTCAAGTTTTTTCACCAACGCCTCAAGGTCGTAAACAAGGTATTCCCAAATCTCGGCATTGGCTGAATGAGATTCTCGAGTAACCGCATCAAGAAGACGATCAAGGTGCCATTGAAGCCCTTGCACGGTGGACTCTAACTTATTCTCCAACTTACTGAGAGCTTCGTCGTGGATTTCGCTGTCATGCTTACGGAAAACGAAAAGTGGCGGTCGATGTGGCGATGGTAGCCGATCTATATATGGAAGAAAATCAGCGTCGCACTTTAATGCGTGGACAAGTTCATTCGCGTTTTTACAAACAACTTGTTCCTGACTAATATCTTCAAGAATTTTTGAAAGCGAGTCGATTGCAATTTCCCGAGCATCGTTGTTGATGGAACTCATCAACCTGTGGGTAAATGAGTTAAGGTTGGACTCCAGACCGGAAAGACCAGCCAGCTGTCGGAGCTGCTTCTCACCTGCCAAAGAGTCACGCAAAAAGTTTATCCACTCAACTTTGTTGAACTCATTAAGGGCAGCTGAAATCGCGACTTGTCGACTGCGGCTAGAGTAAACTCTTTTCTCAATCTTTGAGAAGTAAGTAGATTCGTTCAGAGCCTTAGCTGAAGTGTGCAATCGGCGGCTCAATTCACTAGCCTGAGGTGAAGCTTCTGGTTTGAGATGTACCTCAATCATTATTTGGATTAGCGATGATGCTACATGTGAATAGGGAACGTATCGATTGACCTTACCCTTCCATTCATCGCTGAGATCCCTCAAAGCTGATTGCGTAACCTCAGACATAGGAATTTTTGAACTCTTTGAGCCCAATTTGTTATTGCCCACCAGCTGAATGGCACCCTGACCAATTCTTGAAGCGATGTAGGAACCTTTAGCGTTCGTCACAAACGCTAGTGCCTGCTCCAACAAAATCGCTGCAGCTTGTGTATATGTGAGTTTTCTTTTTTGGTTACCAGTAGCCAACCCTTTCGCTAGGGCGTCCAGGTGCTCCCTAGCTCCTTCAGAGAGCCTCACTTTTGGGTGCTTTGTCCAAGTAGGATCGGTAGGCCGTCCCGGCCGCAGTCCACGAGTAGGCTGAAGTCTCTCAAGACGCTGGATCGGTATGACACCCCGTCCCCAAGATTGAGTCGCTTGTGGATCACTATTTTGAGATTGTGGAGATGAATCTTTCATATTTTTAAAGCCATCCATTTTCGCGGATCCAAGAGTCTGAAGCGATATCGAGATACTCTGCTCGCCAGTTGACACTAATAAAAACTGAGCGCTGCCAACAGAGTCGCCCAAGATAGAAGACTATCGCTCGAAAGGCCTCCATATTACTGCTTAGGCAAGACGCCGTAGTTAGGCAGTCCAAGACCAAGGCATCTTCATACGTTGTAGATTCATCGCCTTCAAAAAAGCCTGTATCAATATCGACAGGTGGAAGATCACTCGCATCTTTCAAATCGCCACTCTTTGCTTTGTCTATAGACCGATCGATTGCCTGACAGTTTGGGGCTGATTCATCTCGCCAAACTCCAGTTCGAATGTCTCCTGCGGCACCTACAAACATGTAGCCCATGTACTGCATCAATATGGTTCTCAAGTTTTCCACTACTATACGGGGCAAGGGTAGTTGGTTGCAGGCCGCACAATGCTCATCGCCGTAGCTCAGACCAAATCGAACCTCAATGGTCTGGTCGTAGGGCTCGGGGCTTGTACTTACTCCCTGCGGCATAAATAGACGATAGGAATGTTTGCCCCAAAAGTCAAATTTTTCTGCACATTTGTTTAAGCTTTCTTAATTGAATGGTTTGCTTAGGCTTTAAACAACTGACAAGCAATAGGTTACAGACCATGCACGAGTTAGCCAAAACTTACTTTTGGGGCAAACAGCGGATTAGTTTCTAGGTATGAGTTGATTTCCGCTTCAAGCGCGGCGAGATCCTACGTGATTATGGAAGACAAGGTCGCAATTGTGGTTGCTGGGGGCAGCGGGATGGGGGCGGCCATCGCTCGTAAGCTTGCCAATCGCCGTTACAAGGTCGCTATTCTGTCTTCTTCAGGCAAAGGTGAGGCGCTAGCCAAAGAGTTAGGGGGCGTTGGATTCACGGGCTCAAATCAGCGCCCCGAGGACATGATGCAACTAATCGATCTTACGAAAGAGTCTTTTGGGAGGATCGATGCAGTTGTTAATAGTGCAGGTCATGGACCGAAGGGATCGATCCTGGAAATCAGCGATGAAGAGTGGCAACTTGGAATGGAGGCATACTTTCTAAATGTGGTACGTATGACGCGGTTAGTTACGCCAATCTTTGAGGCTCAGGGTGGTGGTGCGATCGTCAACATCTCTACATTCGCGACCTTCGAGCCCGATTCTTCCTTTCCAACATCGGGCACCTTTCGAGCAAGTCTAGCAGTCTTCACGAAACTCTTCGCAGACCAGTACGCTTCATCAAACATACGTATGAATAACATTCTCCCTGGTTTTATTGATAGCCTGCCAGAGAAGGAGCAGTTTCGTAACCGGATCCCAATGGGGCGTTATGGCACGACCGAAGAGATTTCCGAATGCGTTGCATTTCTTGTATCAGACGCTGCAGCATACATTACCGGCCAGAATATTCGTATCGACGGCGGTCTGACCCGATCGGTGTGAGGGATCTACCTTCAGAAGGCCCCAAAGCCTCCTTCTGCCAAACAAAATTCAACTGGCTCCTGAAAATGATTGCGGTTGGAAATTCAAGTAAGCACAACCGATTCAGCCACGCTCCCCTTTGCTTTACACTCCAGCTGATTTCGAAATTACACATCGATGCACATGCGGCGCACAACGTATGGCAAGATGATTGAGATGCCTCAATAGGCGAATGCTGAGGCCTTCACAATTCAATCCAGAGATTGGGATTCTCCCGATACTCACGAGGTAGGCGCCTATCCGTTCACTGTAGACGCCATTCCGCAAGCCAGCTCCGCGCCACTGCCGAGAGATTCGTCCTTACACACCACTCCGCAAAGATTTGCGGCACACCGCAGGACGAAACTCTCGGCACCACCGTTAGTCGCTTCGCCATTGGCTAGTCCGCGGGGCGGTCTTACACCGTGTTAGGCTTTCTAGCTCTCCGGCCACCCCCCCCTTACCGCATGGCCACGATCTAGAAACCCTAACACCGTGCGCTTGCTCCGCACCCAGCGCCGCCGGGCCGGGCCTCCACGGGAAAATGGGTATCCGCTGGAGCAACCTCCTTCCCTACGGCATTTTCCCTTAGGACCCCCGGCCCTCTGGCGCTACAGGCTCCTTAGATTTTTTGTTAGCAACAAAAAATGTTTCTTTCATCCCTTCGGTCTTTTGCTTGCCGTTCCGGCTGTTATGGATACTGCAAGACGTTGCTTTGCAGGGCGGCTAGTGAAACCGCGAGACGTTGCTTCGCAGGGCGAGCTCAAGAGGCAATAGAGAGCATGTTAAAGCATTGATTTTAAGCTGTTTACACATGAAAACTAAGTGCCCGTTCCTAACTAAATTGATTGCATTTCACACTAAATCGGTTAGACTATTCTTGTCTTCAATAGACGAACTAATAAGCCTCGATAAGAGGCGTTTAACACTAAACAAAACATACTAAGAAAGGAACGAAATCATGTTTACTCGTAACCGCATCGAGATCACTGGCAACATCACCAAAGCTGCTGAGACCGTGAAAGCCGGTGAGACAACCGTCACCAAAGCCCGCTTGATTCATAATGAAGTCATTCGCCGGGCCGAAGGCGATCCTATCGAACGCGTGGTTGCCGTTGATCTTGAGATCTGGGGCAAGCGCGGCGAAGCGTTCGCCAAACACATTGACACCAAGACGCCGGTTGCCGTCGAAGGCCGCTTGCAACTTGATCAATGGGAATCCGATGGCGAGAAGCGTTCACGCTTGCTCGTGCGTGTCGATGACTGGCAGTTCATCGGTTCTCTGCCGCAGTCAGATGAGAAGAAGCCGGCACGCCGGGGCAGCAAGTCGAAGGCTGCCTAACTAGAAAGGGAAGCGGCACGGTGGGGGGTGCAACCCCCACCGGCCATGCTTCAAAATCGAATTTACCACGAAGCAATTTCTATCATGAAGCTCAACAACTTATATCTCCATTGTGGCGGCGCAACCGTTTCTCAAGAACGCCTTGAACGCGTACCGACACCGGAACCTGAAGGCCGCTGGCATCCGATCGCTCATCATTCGCTTGTCAACCAAGTGCAAGCCGGTCTCGAAGCCGCAGGCATGCGCGTTGTGAATACCGTGCACGCCGTCAATCGCCGGGGTGCTCAATACTTTGGACTGATGCAAGTGGTGACCGATGGTGAAGGCAACGAGGAATGGGGAACCATCGTTGGCTTGCGAAACAGCCATGACAAGCGTTTTCCAGCAGCTATTGCGTTAGGGTCCGCGCCTTTCATTTGTGACAACCTCGCGTTCACTGGCCAAGTTACTCTATCACGTAACCACACGACTAACATCGTTCGCGATATGCCGCAAGTAACGAATCGGGCCGTTGCCAAATTGGCGGCTTTTGCCGGTTCCACTGAACACCGGGCGAACGCTTATAAAGTTCGAAAGGTTGATGACGCAGAGGCACATGATTTGGTGGTACGTGCGTTAGATGTCGGGGCAATCACAACAACCATGGTGCCTAAGGTTCTCAGTCAATGGCGCATCCCTAACCACGATGTGTTTCTTGAGCGCACGATGTGGAGTCTATACAATGCGTTCACAGAGACGTTGAAAGGTGGCCTGCTCAAGTTACCGTTTCGCAGTGAAGCGCTTCACGGTGTGTTAGATACCGCTGCCGGTCGCACGCAACAGGCGCACGATTCCAAGCTTGCGCTGTCAGCCTAACGAACTCGCTAGGAACGATGAGCAAGGTTGCAGTAAAGCGCCGGCGCAAGCCGAGCGCAGAGAAGAAACGCACCGCCAAAGTGAAGAGGGCCGAGCTTGCGGCCCTCTCGCGAGCAGTTAAGGCGGCGATGAACGTGGGCATGATCGATTGCGCAACCGTCAACGAAGCGTTGTTAGAGATTTACGCCAAAGACACGGGGCAAACCGATTTCCGCAAATTCAAGGAGTGGAAGGAAGCCGGGTACTCCGTCAGAAAAGGTGAAAGCGCTTTTCGTGTGTGGGCTAAGCCTCGCAAGATCGCCAAACCTCCCGAAGGCCGGGAACAGTCAAGCGAAGGAAAGGACGAGTTCGATTGGTTTCCGATCTGTTGCCTGTTTCACGCCGGTCAAGTTGAGAACGAAGACGGCAAGCCGCCTTTGTCGTTTGTCTCCCCTGCATTCCAACCGCTGCCGCTGGCGTTGCCAGCTCCTGGCGAAACCCATCACCGGCAAGCGTCATGAACGAGGAACAAGAGAAAGTGTTCGCCGCTGTCGCTCAGTTGTTAGGGGCGACGGCGGGTGTCGAAGAGCAAGCCGAGCATATCTGCCGCTATCGTCTGAACGAATTGGAGTTCTATTTCACCACCGATTGGCGGGATCAAAGCAAGGGCGGTGTTCGGGCGACCAAACCGAAAGCCTGGGGCCCGACGCATGAGCAAGGCCCACGCATTGGTTTCACCCTATCACGTGCACCCGAAGCGATCGCCCGCGACATCCAACGGCGTTGGCTCGAAAAAGCCAAGGCCTGGCATTGGCAGAAAGTGGCCGAGAAGAACGCCACCGATCAGCGCGAAACCGAAGAACGCTTTGCCATTGAAGCGCTGATGCAAGCGAATGGTTGCGGGTTCACTTACGAAGAAGCGATGCGCGAAGCTTGCGGCTATTCCAAAGGCGACAACTTCCGCGGTCATGGCATTGAGTTCAACCGCTACGATCTGCGAACCGAAAGTTACCACGGTTTTCGAATGAAGATTGAAGTCTGGAACGAAGCCGCTCTGCGCATGATCGCCCGCATCGCTGGGGAAGACCACCGCATGCATCACACGGAAACAGAAGACTATCATGAACACTTTACGACTACCGGAATCGATCGTTTGGCAAGACGACACTTACGCCGTTCCTTCGGAAGCCCAGCTTGAGCGCTGGGTGTTTGACAGCATCTGCGAAACACCCGCCGGTGATATCGTGGAGCCTGATCACCCTGACAGTTGGCTTAGCTTGCTCGGCCTGATATAGCGCTACTGTTAGTGTTTTCCTCAAAAGTTCGCCGTCGCGGCCTACTCCGTTTGGCCGCGACGGTTGATGGAGGCTCCTCATTCTTCATCTGCCGCCGCCGGCTCCTCCGGATCGATGATCTCGATCTTACGGACGCCGCCCTTTGGAGAATCCACAGCATGTTCGCTTCGCTCACGGATCACGCGAACCCGAAAGAGTTGTAGATCGCGCCACAAGGCGCTTAACCTTTCTCCGTGCAGGTTGATTCTGAATGCGTCGATTTGTAGACGCAATGAACCGTCGCCTGGATTGCGCCGTATCCACTGCAGAGCATGATAGGGTAGCGTTAGGGAATCTCCCGATGTCACGAACGTCACCGTTGGGGTGTCGTCGTGCTTCTCATAGGATTCTCCTTTGCTCTGCAATAGTGTTCGGCGATCAGCCATGATGATAGTCGGTTAGTGGATGCGGGTAGCCATTCGTTTCTGTGCCTCATTTCGCCTGACGCTCCGCCGGTGGAACTTCAGAATGAACACCCCCTTGCGGAATCTCCGGATGAACGCGAAGGCGTTGAGACGTTCCTTGCGCGCCTTCCGCCTTCGTTCCCTGCGTAGCGTTCGCCACCGCTTGCGGATCTTTTCTGGCCATTGATGGGCGCCCAATCGGTTTAGGAAGGTTCGGCGAGCTGTAGTAGTCTTGGCTCGCTTCTCGTAGCGTTCAACTTCTGTTAGGAGTTTCCTTAAGCGTTTGGCTCGCCGCTTCGCCTCATTCGGATCTTGTACGGGCTTGGCGTTCAAAAGGGTTTCCAGTTCCTTGCCCATCTCCGCGAGGAACTCGCGGGCCAATGGGCGCTCGCTCTTGGTCATGACCGCGCCTAACAAGGCATTCAAGTTATGCACGTAGAGCCGGTGATCTTGTTTGAAACGCGTGTTGCTCACGTAGAACTGGCGCATGTTCGCCGCACTCAGGGAGTGGGGGCCAACGACAAGGATCGACTCATCCACACTGGCGCCTTGAGATTTGTGTGAGGTCACGGCATGGCCGTGACAAACTTGGGTGAAACCCTTTGGTAGGACGTTCCCATCAGTCAGCTCGATCTCTCCGGTTTCGCTGATTGCCTTCACCTTGCGGCGTTGTCCGTTACTCACGCCGATTTCGGAACAGTTCGCGCGAAACAAGAGTTCGTCGCCTGCTGCCACCGAGATTCGTTGCGATTGAGCAACATCGAAAGCCCGCCGTTGTTTCTTTGTGATCCGGACGATCTGACCGTTTGGTCTCATGCATTCCAATCCACTCGGCAGGACTTCGGTGACGGTTAGGGATTCGCCCGGTTCGACGTTGGCAACACGTTTATGGAAGTTGAGCAAATGACCTGGTTCGTAGTCTTGCCAATGTGTTTTCTCCACTTCGGTCCAGGAGAGGGACGCGGATCCTTCAATCTCAATTTCCGGACAACGGATGAGCCCGCGGCGCTTGAGTTCAGCGCGTGCGTCCTCGTTGAACGTTTCGATTTCGTTCCAAGTGGGAATCACCACAAGGGTTTCCCGTCCAGCCTCGACATTGTCGGCGTACCGTTTGGCTGCTTCTGTGAACAGGTCCGGCACGTGAGGAACTTCCTCGACCATGCCTAACAGATCGGCGTGTTGCAGCGCATCGCGCGCACGCCCATCGGCGAGAAGCTTGGCCAGTTTGCGATGGCCGGCTTGTTGCTGACGCCGGACTTTGCTTAGCCTAACCGGTGTGACGTAGTTGGAATCGATGAGATTGCGCAAGGCACTGCCGCGTTCAACGGATTCATGTTGTTTGGTGTCGCCAACAAGAATGAATCGCGCCTTCCTTTCCTCGGCAATCTGAACGAGCTTTGCCAATTGGCGGGATGAAAGCAGACCGGCTTCATCAACTAACAACGTCCGATTCTGTGCGGCCTCCTGCTCCAGTGGACTGACAAGAAACGAAGCCACCGTCATCGCCTGCGGATAGCCGTTGTTTTGAAGTTCCTGAGTCGCGCGTGTCGTCGGCGCTAGCGCGATGAAGTCTTCGTTTGTCTTCGCGCGATGGGCTTGCTGCAAGGCCTTCAAAGCGTGTGTCTTGCCGGTGCCGGCATCTCCGATGAGGATGCTGATGCCGTGTCTGGATGCTGCCAACTCAGAGACCGCTTGGTGTTGCTCGGCACTGAGGTTGTAATCGTCTTGCCAATCGCCTTCGATGCTCCCGATCTTGGGGAGATCGCCTCGCGTTTCACGTGCGAAGCGGAGAACGGATGCTTCTTCTGCTAGTGCTGTTTCCGTCGTAAGTTGGTAGCCGTCATTGATGACTTTCGAATTCTGAAGCAATTGCGCCCGCAGTAATCTCGGATCGAGGTCGCCTAACCGCATCGATCCGAACCGCAGACTCGATTCCAGGACATCTCCTAACTTGGCTACAGATAGTCTCTCAAGACAGTGATCGACGCCATCTTCGACGGCCCTGCGATGTTCGGAAACAGATCGCAAAGGTGATGCGACTGTGTTTCCAAGGGCTGCTTTCTTGACCGCTTCGATCTGGCTGCGCTGCTCTTTGGTTAGGCGGGCGCACTGTTTTTCGCGGACTTCCGGCGTTGAGATCTCTTGCAGTTTCGGATCGCGCCAATCCTTGACGAATTCTGCCAGTTCTTTCGTGTTCGGGACGCGCCCAAACGCTGTCTTGAATTCATTCGTAAATCGTAGTTCGGCTGCGCCGCGATCGTCTTTGATGAATTCTTCAATGCGCCTCTTTGATGGTGTATGACCGAACAGTTTCCGATAACGCATTTCAAACTCACGGCGCTGTTTCGCTCTGACCGAAAACGCTTCCTCGATTTCTTTAGAGATTCCTCGGATGCGAAAACTTTCTCCCTCGGGTTCCAACGTGTAGCCTAGTTCCCGGAGTCTCCGGGCGAAATCATGATAGAGGACTTTCCTGATGTAAGGACTCGTTTCCATCATCGCTCGACGTTGCAGAGCGAACCATCGATCACGTTCCCGATCGTAGCTGGCGTTGATCATGACTGCGTGAGCGTGCAACTGCGGATCCAGACTCCTGCTGGAATCGTGAAAGAACAGGGCAGCGGTGACATTGTCAGAGATCCGGATCTTTTCCGTTTCATGGAAGCCGGCGGTTCGTAATCTAACAGCGGCAAAGTGTTCCATCTCTCCAAGCGCTAGCTTGACGGATTCACGGAAGGCTTTGGTGATGCGGGGATCATCCCCGACGATGGCGGAAATGCTTGCCGATTTCGGCGCACTAAACGTGATGTCGTGTAGCGCGATCGGATTGCGTTCTTCAACCTTGCCGGTGACGGGATTCGTTACCTTGTAGGACTTCATCGTGCGTGCGGTGAGTCGCTTTCCGGTTTGCGGGTTCACATTCTGCCGCAGCAACTCGAACGTTTCCGCATCGACGGCTCCTTCAAGTCCTAGCCGCTTCGCACCCTGACCGAACCACTCGCCTTCGACTTTCTCGCCCTCGGCGTAGTAGTCGTTTGCGGTCAGATGGCGCTTCAGGTAGGTGCCACCGTTGGTGATGGTGCGCGCGGTGATCATAGATTCTCCACTTCTAAATCGAGAATCCTCACCAGAATCCACCTGCCACCTATCGGCAGCACTGATTCCTGATAATACTTCAATAACGGCCTGATCGCCCGAATTCGGAATGTGATTGGTAACCGATACGTTTTTTGTTAGGAGATGCAGTCTCACTTTATCACATCACTAGACCGGTGTAACCAGGTCCTATTGATCTGAGAAAGACACAAGACCCCAAGCACTTCGTGCTTACTTCCAAAGCCTTTCCAAAGTGCTTGCCCTTCCGGTTTCCATACCGCTTATCGCAATCTTTCCAGCAGGCGGTTTGATAACCTGGATACCGCTAGTGTGAACGTTTCGACAAGCACTTATCAAACCGTTGTACTCCGCGCTGATGGCCGTTCGATAGGGGCTGTTATAACATAAACATCAAATTTCGGTGAGCCCGTTACCATTCTCTTGTCCGGCTCGGCGATAGAGGTCTGAGAAGCGATTTCTCAGGTTGTTGTCATTCCTTTGTGGATTCCGCAGGGCGCCTTTCGATCTAGCCATTGAATCGCAGCGTCTCGACCCATGACTTCACCTGTTCCACTGCATCGGCGGCCTAACGAAAGTTGCCTTGAGCCTTTTCGGGAAGCTATCACAGAGCGCCGCCTCAAACGCTGGCCCTACCGGCGCATCGCTGCCTGGCTCAATGACGATCATGACCTGGTGATCAGTTGGGTCTCCATCCGAAACTTCTGCATCGTCCGCAACATCGTCAAAGGTGTCGGCCAGGTCACGGAAGAGGAACCAATTCCTTCTACAGCTCTCACACAGCCTCAGCCCAGTAAGAGACGCGCACCGGCCAAGGACTCGGACTGGGAATTCTACACCGATGGGCCAATCGACATTCATCGCAATCTTGAACACTAACCACATCGACGTCTATGAAACCGAATCCTACCAAACGCATCATCTTCACTCAGGGCGGCAAAGGCGGCGTGGGAAAGACCGAGGTCGCCCTATCACTTGCCAGTTGGTTGCAAGAACGTGGACTCAAGCCGCTCCTCTTAGACTTCGACATCGAAAATACCAACAAGAGTGGTCTCCAGAATTTCTATCCACAGGCTGAGAAGTTCGATCTTCATCAACACGGCAATCTCGACGAGTTCTTTCGCGTATGCCAGCGTGCGGATACCGATGTGGTTCTGGCAGATATGGGAGCGGGAGCCGGTGATGCTATGTTCAACTGGTTTAACGAAGCCTTTGATGCCGCAATGGATTTGGACATTGCGTTTACGGCTGTTGGCGTCACGACCAATGAAGCCGGCTCCGTGCAGTCGATTCTCAAATGGGCATCCGAACTGCGGGATCGCGTCGACTATATCATTGTCCTTAATGAAATGCATTCGCCGCGAAGCGACTTCGAATACTGGCACCAAGCTGCCGAAGCGTTCGTGGCCAAGATGCAACCGGTTGTCATGACCATGGCCGCGCGGGTGGAAGAGTTTCAGGCGGAAGTGCGCAACCAATGCGTAACTTTAGCTCAGATTATCGAGGGCGATGCGGAGTCCGAATTCTTTCGCTACATCAAGAATCTGGTGCGAGCGAAACGCTATCAGCGACAGCTCTTCAATGGTTTTGACGAAGCCGCGGCGATCCTTCTCCCTAGCAAGGTCAAGACAATCATGGCATGAAGCCGAAGCACAAGCCATCTTCGGTTGAGGCCATCGCCAAGCTGCTTCCGCCGGAACAAAGCAAGAGATTCTTGGAAGTCATTGCCCGTTTCCGCGAAGTGCCTGATGACGACGAGCACTTACAGATTCTTGAGGCAATCGGCTTCCTAACGCTGATCATGAATCGCATTCCGGATGAGATCGCCCAAGTGATCGAAAAGGCGGAATCCGGTCTCAACGACGAACAGGCCGCGGCGCTACAACGACGGATTGAAACGATCCTCAAAGATTCGGTAGACACACCCTCTTACAAAGACCTCCGGGAAATGGTTAGGCAGATGAAAGAGGAACGGCAGCAGTTCAAACAGACAGTGAATGCGCTTTCGACCGACATTGCGGCCGTTCCGGCGCTCCCGTATCGAGGCACGTTCACTTGCAGGGCGCTCGCATGGGCTTGTTGTCTGAGTTTGATTGCCGGCGCCGTCATCACATCGGCGGCCCTTTACGCCAAGCTTCCTGACAGACTCAGCTTTCACTTCCGTCCCAAGACGGAGACCGATGATTTCGTCGACTACTTTGAGGATGTGATCCCGGAACTGGGAGGCTCGGTTGGCATCTACGTCATCCATGGGCAAATTGTCAGTGCCGATAAGGAGGGCAATAAAGGAATCGTCGTCACCAAGCTACCAAACGAACCCTGACATGAATATCATTGTCCGGCTTTCCTTCGCCCTTGTTCTTGGTGGTTCAGGGTTGTGGCTCTACGATACTCATCCTCGCCCCCTCAACATTGCCTACGCGGCCATGCTTCTGCTCGGGGCCTTCACACTGGTGCTGATTCCTAAGCGAAGGGCCGTGCTGATGATAGGATCACTTCGTTGGACAGAGAATGAACTCTGTCGCCACCTGCTTATTACTGGTGACACGGGATGCGGTAAGACGACGTCCGGATTCCATCCCATCTTGGTTCAACTCACGCGTCGTCTGCCGAATTGGGGAGGGCTCATGTTAGGCGTCAAAGGAGATGAACACCAATTCCTCACCGATCTAATGAACGCGCACGGTCGGTCTCGCGATGTGGTGAAGCTCGAAGTCCGGCCAGCCGATGCGCCGCAAGACTGGCAGCCTACCCATCGATACAATCTGCTCAGTGACCGCTCTTTGCCGTGGTCGGCCCACGCCAAAGCAGTGGTCGATACGGCGTCAAGTCTAACGGAAGGGCGGCAGGACTCTTTCTTTAAACCCATGGCGCACATTGCATTGGCGAATGCGTTCGAGCTACTCGATCGTTTAGATCTGCCGGTCACGATCACGAGAGCCTATCAAGTGCTCACTTCAAGGCAGCATCTTGAAGAAACGGTGAGTCAACTCAGCGAGTTGCCGCCGTGTGACAATCATCGCCGTTTGGTGAGCTTCTTCAGCAACACCTTCCTCGACGTGCAGGCTAATGAGCAACGTGAGGGTATCGAGGGTACCATCAAAACCTACCTGAGCTTCTTTCTGGATCCTGACATTGCGGCAGTGTTCTCCAGCGATGAACCAAACACGATGGAGATCCCAGATGTGGATGAAGGCACGGTGATCGCAGTTTCCATGCCGCAGCGCTACGTCACCGAACGCCGCTACGTAAACACCTACCTGAAGCTGCTATTCTACTACCACGCCCTTCAGCGCTACGAACTCCCGGCTTCCGAGCAGCAACAGAAGAACTTACTCCTGCTGGTTGCCGATGAGTATCAGGATTTGGTCACTGCGAGTGAGGATGGTGTCAGTGATCACAAGATCATCGACCGGATTCGAGGTGCCCGATGCGCGATCATCGCCGGGATGCAAAGTGAGGTGTCTGCCGATCCGGCCATCGGCCGCGATAAACGCAAAGTGTTAGCGCTCAACTTTCGGACACGCTTCATCTTTCGCGCTGCGGATATGGAAGGCGCGACGGCCAGCGCCGATTTCATCGGTAAGAAGAATGTGTGGAAGATGTCGAAGTCCAGCAAGGCGATGAGTTCGGTGACTTACACGCGGCGTCAGGAAGAGGACTACAAGATCAAGCCTGCGAAGCTAATGGATCTCAAGGATCATCATGCCGTCATTGTGCATCCTTCCAAGCGCTTTGTTAGGCGATTGCTAAGGCCCATTCAAGCCGATGGTACCGTGGCCAAGTGGTTTCGCCGATTCTAACCAAATCGGGCGTGGATCTCGTGAGCTAATCTCGACTGTATGACTTAACATCTCCATTCGCGCTCCGTCATCTGGCGCTACAGTTTTCTCTACGGCGCGCTGGCGTTGGCCATGTGGTGCACATCTACGAATCACAAGGACTAAATTACTCAGTCCAACAAAGTCACGACCTTCGAGAATGGCGAATTCTCGAGGGCACTAATCAGGCATTGCAATATTCGGCTACCTGAAACTCGCCAGAATTACAACCTGCTACGGCGCCACTTGTTTCTTCGTTGCAGATCTCATTTGCCCTTCTGCGGACTTGATTCTGACGGAAAAAGCAGCTATTTATTCCGTCAAAGTAAACGTGAAAACAACTGCACAACCCATTGATAAACAGGTTCGTAGCCGCATCTACGGCCACGGGAGGGGTTGGGTGTTCACTCCGAAGCATTTCCAAGGGCTGGGCAGTAGTGCCGCTATCGACTCAGCATTACGCCGTCTTCGTGCCGCCGGGATCATCCGGCAACTCGCCCGGGGTCTCTATGACTATCCAAAACAGCATGCCGTTCTTGGTGACGTGGCGCCATCGGCAGATGCAGTAGCCCGGGCGCTCGTCGTCCGCGACGCGATCCGGCTCCAACCCTCTGGAGCCTATGCCGCCAACGTGTTAGGTTTGTCTGAACAGGTACCCTCTCGGATCGTTTTCCTAACCGATGGCCCAGCACGCAAGGTGACGATTGGGAAACAAGAGATCCTTCTAAAACACACGACACCGCGAAATATGGCGACCGCCGGCCGCAAGAGCGGCACCTTGATTCAGGCCCTTCGCTATCTTGGGAAGGACCAAGTCGATGACCGTGTTATAAAGATCGTTCGCCGTTGTATTACCAATGATGATCGTCAGGTCATTCGCAACGATCTTCGTTATGCGCCTGCGTGGATCGCCGACTTGTTGCGCCCCCTAACCGAACCTTCATCGGCTTCATGAAGACCTTCGCCGCACTGCCTGCCGAAGAGAGGCGGCTCGCTTTTCAGCAAGTCGATTCTGAAATGGGTCTTCAGGCTCTCAGTATAGAGAAAGATTTCTGGGTGTGCTGGACATTGCGTGAACTGTTCTCTCTGCCCGAGGTTGGAGAGCACCTCACCTTTAAAGGCGGCACCTCTCTATCAAAAGCCTGGAAACTGATTCAACGTTTCTCGGAAGACATTGATCTCATCGTCGATAAGGAGATTTTAGGCTTTGGTGGCGATGATGCTCCTGACAAAGCGCCCAGTAACAAACAGCGCAAGCGGCGTCTTGAGAATCTGATGACTGCCGGTCGGGAATGGGTGCAGGGAACACTCCAACCGGCTCTTACAGAACGCTTGCGTTCAACGCTCGATGAGAATACATGGAAGCTTGATGTCGATCCCGATATGCCTGATGGGCAGTGCTTGCTGTTTCGCTACCCATCCGTCTTCACAGAAGCATCAGCTGGTTACGTGCGCCCAATAGTCAAGATTGAACTAGGTGGACGCTCAGACGATTGGCCTAGCGAAACCAGATCGATCCAGCCCTATGTCATCGAGCACTTTGCCGCATTCGATTCTGACGCCTCATTCGACGTCTGCGTCCTCAAAGCTGAACGGACTTTCTGGGAGAAAGCCTGCCTCCTTCATGAAGAAACTTTTCGACCTGACGGGAAACCGCGGCAGCTCCGTATGGCGCGGCACTACTATGATCTTTGGTGTCTGATTAGTGCTGGTGTTGCCGACCGGGCCCTAACTGAAATTGAGCTATTCAAGCGTGTGGCCGAACACCGCGAGATGTTTTTCCGATTTACGTGGGTTGATTACTCAACGCATCAACCCGGCAAATTTCGGCTTGTTCCTGACAAGAATCAGCTCACATCCTGGCGAAACGACTACGAAGCCATGCTCGGCCCCATGTTCTTTGGTGATACGCCGAGCTTTGATAAGATCATCGATACCGCCGCCGATTTCTGTGAGCGGTTCAACAGCATGGCTTAGTCATATTGTTACCGACTAAGTTAACGGCCAAAACCTGAATCGCCGAGACTTTAAGGGATTCCGCTATCACATCGACTGAATCCAAGCCATTATTGGACCTCTCTGGTTAGAAAAGGACGTTTCAAGGTTCAACGCTCCGTCGTGCTCTTAAAGATCGTGGATTCAGTGCGCAAATCTCGATTTAGAGTGTATGGGCACTCTCGTTGCCAGGAAGGACGAGTATGCAACTTCCACGGATCAGGTTCGCGATCTTCGCCGTTGGAAGGATGATCTTTACCAAAGAGGGATGCCAAAGGCGGAGGTTGCTGAACTGGTTGATCACTACCTTCGCCGCCCAGCCTACGCGCATTTGGAAAGCCAGAATCCAGTATTCTTGGTCGCCCCATCAACAACGGGTCGTAACAAGCTTCCCTATTACTTCGCCAAACGATTGCAGTCAGAGTTAGGGGGCACGGTTGTCACAGGTTGGGCGGCTCCGTTAGAGCGGCAGAAGGCATCGATCAAAGGTGGACTCGGAAAGATGCGAAACCCAGCGCGTTTTGCAGCCATTGAAGACAAATTGGCGACGATTCCAACGGACCGCCCGCTCGTACTTGTCGACGATGTCGTCACCACCGGCGAAACCACGGATGCTCTGCGTGAGCTTCTTCAACAGCGTGAACTGCAGATTCATACCGTGGCATCGTTAGGCCAATCGGAGATGCGTAAGGTCTCGACACGTGACATCGAGCGCATCACGCATAAGTTAGGGGAACCGAGTTTAAGACCGCAAGTCGAAGCCGTCCTACAAGGGCGATTGAAGCACAAAGCCAACTACATCGAACGCGTCATCCATGAAGACACCCGACAAGAAATACGCGACTATTTCCGCATTGAACATCGACGCCTGCAAGGGCTTGGAGCAGTTCGAACCGGAGCAACTCGAAGCCTGCGACGTGGTCACGCAAGCGATCCTGGATTACAACCTCAAAGGCTCGGCGAAACCGGCGATCCCCGAGGAAGTGAACATGAAGCTCGCCCAAGTCCAGGACATGCAGGTGGCAAGCGAGGTCTTTTAGATGATCAGGCCGAACTCATCTTCCGGCTGCAAGAATTAGAAGAGATGGTACGTCGAGGCATGCCTGTTCAACGAGCCCGCGAATATGGCATGGACCTGTTAGGCGGCGAAAAGATTCAGCCTGCTCCAAAGATGTTCATCAACTACGAACTCACCCAAGCGCTGAAGGGCGAGAATGGGGCGAAGCCGTATTCTGAAATCGTTGAATTCGCCCGTGAGATGCGGCCGAAGGCTCGAGTACGGAAAGTTTCGCCACAGTCCCGCTGTCAAAGCACCCCTTAACTAGGGTCTAAAAGTTTCCAAGCTACCTCCCTAGTAATAATGAGATTGTTAATCAGATTCAACCTTAATGACCTATCTATCACCGCAGCCTTTTCGGGTCTATTGGCGACCACTATTACTCCAGCTCCACCCTTCTTCCGTGCATTCTGAGCCAAGCTTGTAAGGTGATCAGCAGTGATGCCTAGCCAGCCATCATTGAGTTTTTTAATAAATCTGTTATCTGCCTTAGCTGTTGGGAGAATCCAACCGGCTATGTCGCCCAGAACGTTCGCTTTGAATTTTTTGAGAAGTGTTTCTCTGCGTGAACTTCGCTCAAGCGCAAGCAATTGCAGGAATCGCTCTCTAATAAATGCCCCTGAAAGATCGAAGTTTTCTGGCTGTAGAATTCCACAACTAGTGATCACGGCGTCTAGTTGTTCCACCAAACAATTGGGATTGCCCAGAATCTTCTTATAGGATTCCGTTTTACAGACAAAATCACGCACCTGTTTCAACTCAGGAGGCACAAATGCAGGCAGGGTGGTAAGTGCTAATCCCTTAGGGAATTCAATACCTCTCCCATTTATCCACTCGTAAAGTCGTGAGGCAACAGACGTCGCTGTCCTGACGGTCGCATCCCTTGTTTCGAGATAAACTGGAGAACCGGTAATTGGAACTACCTCGGCATCCCGCCCGTTTGGATTCTTGTGCTTACAGATTTGATCAACAATCCAACTAACATTTCTTCCCCACAATACCCCAATCCGCTTCGCACTTTCAATGAGCCTGGCAACTTCGATTGCAGCATCCTCATCGTCTCTAACAACGATTTCGGCTCCACACCCCGCATACTTCTTACATAATTTTGCTACATCTAGATCAAGATGAATCCTCATTCTGGCAAATCGATGACACCATTCTTTGTCAGTCTCAGCATGTAGTCCCAATTTCGGCCTTGGATCCAGGATACCTTTCTCCACTGCAGCTTTGAGAAGGGAAGAAACCTTTGGCTGCTTAATATCTCTCTCGAACTTTTTCGTTAGATGCTCAGCGATCTCTTTCTGTTCGATAATTCCCCCCGCCTTACCCCGCGTAGCCAGTAGTACCGCGGCGGCCATCAAATCTAGCTCCTCATGATCGCTCATTGCCTCATCTTGCGGGACTCCGGCCACCTGTAAACATTTCATATGTCATTTGCTGCCGTCCATACCATATTTAACGAAAAACACAATTATTCTTGTCACATGTCGCCGAAGTCATCACGATTCCATCATGACCTCAACTGCTCAAACTTTCTGCCAAGGTCTCTTCGAGTGGCAGAAGCGCTGCTTCGATGGTATGAAACTCAGGGAACTTAGACAAGACTTTGGGCTGTCCGCCCGAAGCTACTTGCATCGGGCATCAGAGCCAACAAAACCAGCGACACGATGAATATGCGAGCACTGTTAGTCTTCCTTTGCCTCTCATTCAGCGGACAGATCGCCTTTGGACTGAGTGTTGTTGTTACCAACTTCGCAGGTCCAGAGACAGTTCCTATCGTTGATGCATCTGGATCGCTTCCCGCTATCGGTTCTGGCGTGGTGGCTGTGGGAATGTTTCCAGATGAAGTTGATTTTAGCGACGCTTCAGCAGTCAAGGAAGCGTTCATTCAATTTGGTCTTAGTTTTACCCTTGGCTTCAATGGGTTTTCGGGAGTTTACCAAGGGCTGGTTAATGGCGCGACGGTAGAGGGAGACGCCTTCTGGGGACGCGCTATTTATACTGTTATCGGCAACGGTACTTCGGTTGCGCTATCAAATCAACTGTTAGTATATAAGCACCAAGTGAAGTTCGTTGAGGCTGCTCCAGGAGCGGTCATTGAAGCCAGGTTGACCAATGATCCAGATGCCTTGGTGTTTGGCGGATCCGGAAACTTCACTTCCAATGTAGGGCCAGTTCCTGGCAGACCCGCTCTTAATATGATAAAGACGGGCGAGGACGATCTTCCGGAACCCCAACACATAAGCATCTCGGGTGAGATTCGCCTGGGATCGCAAGATGGAGCGGGCCTTGCAGGAGTCTCAGTAAGCCTTAGTGCAGCTTTGAGAGTGCCGCGTATTGCGATATCGTCTGAAGACGGAAGCTACCTGTTCAATTCCCTTCCAGCGGAGGGAGAATACACTATAACCCCCACTCTATCGGAATTTGATTTTGAACCAGAAAGCAGAACGATCTTGGTGGGCGATGAAGATGTTTCCCTCGAATCCTTTGTGGGAATACCGAAACCGAAGAATAGGATTTACGGTGAGGTCAGGCAGAGCGATCAGCCACTAGAGGATGTAGCTGTCATCTTGCGTGGCCCCATGGATTTTGAGCGTACCGCGCGGACTGATGAAAATGGTCAGTACGAATTCAATAATCTTGTCCTAAATGAGACCTATTTAGTGGCACCATCGACAGACCTATACGTATTCAGTCCCATTGACCACACATTCACATTCATTGAAGAAACGCGTCTTCCGACATTCTCAATAGTGCCTCAAGGGCAATTGAAGTGGTCATTTACTGATCCTAACGATAACGAACATTTGTATCCCAACATTGCCATCGGTCCAGACGGTAAGATCTATGTTCCTTCCGTTGGTGGATTGTTGGCGATCTCTTCGGATGGCGAAGAACTTTGGCGCTCTCAGGAAGTACAAGGCCAAGCTGGTCCCGCCGTGGGACATGATGGGACGATTTACGTGACAGAGTTTACAGAACTTGTGGCGCTCAATCCAGACGGTAGTATAAAGTGGCGAGTTGAGATCCCGAATTCGGAGTCCGAATTCAACGACATTGAATCGTCTCCGGCGATTGCGAGTGATGGAACGATCTATGTAGCAAGTCCCGACGACGAATTATTTGCCATCACACCTGATGGAGATGTGAGATGGCGATATTCAATTGGAGGATCGTGGATGGCCCCTGTGATCGGCCCGGATGGCACGATCTATATTGCCGGAGGGAGTGGACCCGAGCGCGAACTCTTTGCGATCAGTCCTACAGGCACTGAGCGATGGACGTTCCAGGATGAGAAACTTTCCGGATTGGATAATTCACCGGCAATTGGGCCTGAGGGAGAACTTTATGCGGGATTCGGAGAGGAAATGTATATCTTGAATCCAGACGGTACAGTGCGCCTAAGAGTGCTCTACCCTGGTGGATTTGGAGGTGATGATGAGTCCACTCCTACCATTGGACCCGACGGTAATGTTTATGTTGGTTTGTTTGGCCGAGTCTTTTCGATCAAACCCGAAGGCGAGATTCAGTGGACTTTTAATGTGAAAGAATACGTGGATGGTTCGGTGGCCGTTGGCGACGACGGCACCATTTACTTGGGGTACGATCGTTTGTATGCCTTGAATCCTGACCGAACGGTTCAGTGGTACTATCCAGTTTGCAAGGACGCTGTGGAACATTTGGCAAGCAGTTGTGCCGACGACAGCAGTCCGGCCATTGGAGCGGATGGTGCCGTATATATCTGGGCGCATAATACTCTTTATGCCTTCGAGAGTTCGTCCACGGGAGCTGCGGACTCTTCATGGCCCATGTTTCGGCATGATGCGGCACGAACGGGAAGATCAGGTGAATCTCCTTCTGATCCTTCATCCAAGTTTCATCTGACTGGCCAAGTTCAGAACGGACAGCGCCTACCTTTGGCAGATGTTGCTATCCAACTTCATGGACCTCTCGGAACCGTTGAGTCGACGACCTCTGATGCCGATGGGCAATTTGGTTTTAGTCATTTGTTAGCGGGGAATTATACCGTTATTCCTTCCAAAGATGGCGTTCAATTTGAACCTCCTGAGCAACTTGTGAACATTGGCTCCGATGCGACACTATCTCCATTTGTAGAGCGTCGAGAGTCATCTCCACCATCAATTGAAGTCGGTTTTGATCAGTCTCTGTTTCGTCTAGCAATCACCGGCGATCCAGGATCTATTATCCAAATTCAACGTAGCGATGACTTATTAAACTGGGAGGATTGGCAATCGATCACGCTTGGTGATCAACCGGCCAAGATTGAGGATTCCGAGATGACAACTCGCTTGGCTGGCTTCTACCGGGTGAAAGAGTAAACGCGATGAGTAAATCTGGCTTAGATGAAACGTTAAACCGAGACAATGATGGCCGTCCCTGTCGCCAACCTTAAACCAGCGAGTTTGCGTGTCTGGATGCCTCCAATCTCACTAGGCTATAAATCGTCATGAGAAGAGGGAAAAAACGTCTGTCGCGGCCCCTGCGTATCAGCAGCCTTCTTGGCTGTGTCCTCATCATGGCCTTTGCTCTGTGGGCTCAGGATTTCGAGGTCCAGCGTGTTGAATTGGACGAGGCGAACCAAGTCATTGTCACCGTTCCCACCGAAGACGACTTCTACTACGCCCTCTACCAAGGCGAAGCATTGCATTCATTGGTTCTGACCGTGGACATGACGCTAGGCGAAGACGGCAGTGGCCAGTTGGTCGGGCTGAATGAGGACCGGCCTAACCAGGCGTTCTTTCGCGTCGAACGTATCCCTCTCGATGAGCCTCGCGATACTGATGAAGATGGCATCGACGATGTGTGGGAACTTCTGCGTCCCGATCTTCTTGATCCACTGAACAACCTCGATGCGGGCGAAGATCCGGATGGCAATGGTCTAACGCATCTCCAGGAATACGGTCAGGGAGCTCCGCCTACCACCATCACAAGCTCACCTGCGGACGGAGAGTCTGGGGTGGCGGTAACGCGGGAGACGATCCTGAGATTCTCGAATCCACTTGGCGCCGATGCCGACATCACAACCAATGACTTTTACGCGATGTTCGGTAACGAGAAACTCGATGCCCGCATTCATATGGCCGCCGATCGCAGGTCGGCAACGCTATTCTATGAAGAGCCTCTTCCCGCAAGTGCGCGTATTCGTGTGACTTTCAAAGGGAATCTGATCAGCGATGTGTTCGGCCGTTCAGTCGATGGCGACGACGACGGTGAAGCTGGTGGTGATTCGCTCATTGAGTTCGATACCCTGACGGTGACAACAATTCTTGGAACAGCGGTGTGTGGTAGAGTATTTGCTTCCGAACTCGATGACGCGGCTAATGGTAATGAAGCGGTGAACTGTCCCCTTGCTGGAGTGAAAATCACCGTTGATGGACGTGAAGACGAGCTCTTCGCCTTCACGGATCAGTTTGGGAATTTCAGACTCGATCCAGCGCCGGCAGGCCGTTTCTTTGTTCACATCGATGGCCGCACGGCCACGAACCCTACCATTCCAGAGGGCGGTTATTATCCATTTGTGGGAAAGGCTTGGGAAGCGGTGGCGGGTAAAGAGAACAACATTGGAGAGGTGTATCTGCCCCTGGTCATTGATGGCACGTTGACGCAGATCAGCTCTAACGAAACGACCGAGATCACGTTTCCGGAAGCCATTCTTGTGGAACGGCCGGAATTGGATGGCGTTATGCTTGAGGTGCCACCCAATGCCTTGTTTGCCAATGATGGCGTTCAAGGTGGTCAAGTCGGCATTGCCCCAGTGGATCCCGATCGCTTGCCTGGCGAACTTCCGGAGGGCCTGAATTTCTCCCTCGTCATTACCGTGCAGACTGACGGAGCCACCAACTTCGACCGGCCTGTACCCATATGTTTTCCCAATCTTCCGGATCCTGTGACCGGTGAGATGCTGCCTCCTGGAGCCGAGACGGCTCTTTGGAGTTTTAACCATGACACCGGGCGTTTCGAAGTGGTGGGATCGATGACTGTTAGTCCTGATGGAGGAACCATTTGTACTAACCCTGGCGTGGGAATCTTGGCACCTGGTTGGCACGGGACAGCACCAGGATCAACTGGAGGTGGGGCTCCAACAGGAAACCCTCAACCTAATCCTCCAGGCGGCGAAAGCTCGCCATGCGAGGAATCCAAGACAAATCCCATTCTCCCATTTAGCGGCGAGAAAGTTCAGCAAGAGACCGATCTCTATGTTCGTGGGCGCGGCTTCGATTTCGAATGGACCCGTCGCTACGCGTCACGCACAGGAGAATTCATGACTCAAGGCCATAATTGGGATTTCAATTATAATCTTAGTCTCGAACGCGTAGGCCGCATTCTCAAGGTGCGTGGTGGCTACAGTGAAATGGAGGAGTTTCAAGAAAATGCTGAGGGCGATTACGAACGTCGTGAGCATTTCACCAAGATCACGCCAGAGAGGGATGGTTCGTGGACATTGCGGAGAGCCGACCAAACACGGCTGGTCTTTCATCCCCTTGATGCTGGCGAGCCTCAAGACGGCAAGATCGCCTCCATCACCGATCGCAATGGCAATCAAATGCTATTTCAGTATGACGCACAAGGGCGGCTTGCGGTCATCACCGACACGCTCGATCGCGATATCGTTGTTGCTTATGACGCTTCCGGATTGATTGAAAGCGTTACCGATTTCGATGGCAGACAAGTACGCTACACCTACTATCAAGGTGGCGAAGCGGGCGGAAGTCCGGGCGACTTGAAATCCGTTCGCAGTCCTGTGGTAACCGGAACGCCCCATGGCAATGATTTCCCTAACGGAAAGACCCGGTCTTACACCTACTCCAGTGGCTTCCGCGACGAACGATTGAACCACAACCTCATTTCCATCACCGACGGGCGCCGCAATGATCCCAATGATCCGACCTTTGGCGAGGGATCTTATTTGCAGAACACTTACTCCACGGTAACCAATCCTGACAGTCTGCTTTTTGACCGAGTGATTCGGCAGGAATGGGGCGGCGATATCATTGATTTCCACTACGAAGAACTCGATCCGGCCGATCGCGGAAACGACGCCGTGTTGCGAGTGATCATTAATGATCGCAATGGAAATGTGCAGGAGAGTTACTATGACGCTGGCAACCGGCTTTTACGACAGCGTGACTACACGGGGCGAGCGGATCCACGGAAACCAACGAGGCGCACCACCAATCGTCCGACTAACAAGCTCCGGCCGAGCGATCCCGATTTCTACGAAACACGGTGGATCTATAATGACGATAGTCTCGTGGAAACCGTGATACATCCTAACGGAAATATTGAGAATTATCTCTATGAGAGGGATCTCAATCCCATGGTGGATTCGCGCATGCGTGGAAATGTTCGTCAAAAGACGCGATCTCCCGGAAGTCATCTTCCGGCGGGAGATCAAGAGTTCATCGTGGAATCGTTTGAGTATGCCACCGATTTCGGTTGTCCCAGTTGTGGATTCAACTTCGTGACTCGGCACGTCGATGGGCGAGGCAACGCTACGGTGAATGAATTTGACGATCGTGGAAACCTCATCAAGCGCACGCATCGGATGGCCTCTATTGTTGAAGAGTTTGAATACAATGAGTGGGGACAGCTCACGGCTCAGATCCATCCCGACAATGGTTCAGGCCATCGGCGCCGGGATGAATACACTTATTATGCCAACGGTCGCCAAACTGGTTATCGCGCCACTCAAATGATTGATGCGACGGGATTTCGTTACACCACCAGTTTTGAGTACGATAACCGTGGAAACGTAGTCCGAAGGCAGGATCCACGTGGATTCGACCGGCTCTACACCTTCAATGCCCTTGATCAAGTGATCCAGGAGTTCAGCGAAGAAGTGACTTTGGAAGAAGGAATCCGCTATGAGAAGCGAAGTTGGTTTGATGCGAACAATAATCTCCTTCGGCACGATATTGAAAACCGAGATGTTGAGGGCGTGGTAGTCGCAGCAAACCCATGGTTCACGACGACCTACGATTACGAAATCTTGAATAAGACAATCCGCGTCACTCAAGAGATCGATCCCACGGATGATGTTGTCACACAATACGCTTATGATCCCAATCGCAACTTGCAGTTGACGCGATATGGCGAAGCCACCAACGGAAACCAGCCGGAGAATACCCTAACGGTCGTTTACGACGAGCGCGATCTCGTATTCCTCGAAATCCGAGCTGCCGGTCACGTAGATCAATCCACGGTGCAATATGACTACGACGGAAACAAAACTTTAGTGGCGACTCGCGAGGGCATTGAAGACTCCGCTGCACCTCGAGTCACCACCTACATCAACGACGGTTATAATCGCCAAGTGATTAAGACTGATCCCATGGGCAATATCTGTGAATATTCTTTCGACGCCAACTCAAATATGACCCGTGAAGTTTGTTTGGGAGAATTGGATGACCTACCAGGAAGCGCTAACAATATTCGCCTCCGGGAAATGAGCTATGTCTACGATTTAATGGACCGGCAAACGCATGAAATTCATGAACATTTCAAGCATGATGAGACGGGCGCCGAGGTTGAGATCGGCGATGGGCAGAGCATCACAGTGACAAATTGGAGCGATCACTCACAGGTACTCACCACTACCAATGACAATAACCATTCCACTTCATACCAATACGACACGGCCAATCGCATCGCCACAGTAACGGATGCTAAGGGCAATACGGTGAACAATAGTTACGACGGCAATCATAACAAGATTTCTATGCTCGAGACCGATAAATCGGATCTTGGGAATCCCGATCAACAATTCAGCACGACT
The DNA here is from genome assembly GCA_965224685.1 of Verrucomicrobiales bacterium. GTDB lineage: Bacteria > Verrucomicrobiota > Verrucomicrobiia > Verrucomicrobiales > DEV007 > CBDDAB01. The sequence continues at coordinate 882,976 of CBDDAB010000017.1, forward strand.
TACGGATACGATGGTTTGAATCGGCGTTTCCAAACAATCGATAATATTGGAAACACAAACAGAATCGTTTATGATTCAAGAAGCAATAAGGCCAAGTCCATTGATGCGAAAGGGAATGTCATTGATTATGTCTTTGATGGCCTCAATCGTTTAACCGAGACCATTCGAATCATGACCGATACTGGCCACGGGACGGGCAACATCATTGGCCAGATTGTCACGCGGCAGGGTTGGGACGATACTTCCCGACTCATCACCCAAACGGATGACAACGGAAATACTACGACCTATGAGTTCGATGGCCTAGATCGCAAGACAGGAGAAATCTATGCCGACGACACAGCTCAAGTCTACACACTCGACGTTCACGGAAACATGGTCGGATTCACTGATGGGAACCAGAATGTCGTCGCCTCCCGATTTGACTTATTAAATCGAAAGGTTCGTTGCGATGTAACCGTGGGACCTGACGTCTCTGATGACACCACCTTCGAGCTCTACGGATACGACGGGCTCTCGCGCATGACCCACGCCGAAGACGACGACTCGGTCGTGACCCGCCGCTACGACTCGCTCGCCCATCAGGTCGAAGAAACTCTCGCGATTGATGGTGATCCCGCCCAGGCCACGCTCTGCGTTTACGACGGGCTGGGAAACCAAACCGAGTGCACCTACCCTGGCGGGCGCGTCATCTCCAAGACCTACGACGAGTTGGAGCGCAAGAAGCTGATCGCCGATGGCGACGGCCTGTTAGCCACCTACGCCTACGTCGGACCAGGCCGCGTGGAACGCTGCAACTATGGCAACGGGACCCGAACCGAATACACCTACGACGGGATCACCAGCATCGCCAATCCCACCAATGACTTCGGGGTCAAGAAGATGATCCGCACCCGCCACACCCGGATCGGCGACAGCTCTGTCATCGACGATCGCAGCTACACCTGGGACCGCATGGGCAACAAAACCCAGCGCACGGATCTCCGCGCCAGAGGCCCGCAACTTACCCACGACTATGCCTACGATTCGGTCTACCGCCTGATTCAGTCGGTCAAAAGCGATCCCGGAGGTGTGCTCGACACGATCCACTATACGCTCGATGGCGTGGGCAACCGCACCGTAGTCACAGGTGGTGACGATCCTGGTGCCTACACCATGGATTCAGCGACGCCCGAGCCCGCCGACCGGCAGATGAATCAATACTCGACGACGTCATTTGATTCCCGAGCGAACGATCGGAACGGAAATCTCATCTCAACGAATACCCGACAGCCCGACCAGGTGCTGATGGAATTCGATTTTCGAAACCGCCTCGTTACCCATGATTCAAGCAGTACAGGAACCACATCGGCATACTCGTACGACGCGACCGGCCGACGAATCGGGAAAGCGGTTGGAGCGGAAACTGTCAGGTTTTTGTATGACGATTGGCGTGTCATCGAAGAGCGTGACGGGGCTGGAATGCCTGAGGCAACCTACGCCTACAGTCTCTACATCGACGAGATTCTCAGTATGAACCGATCCGGGTCGACCTACTATTTCCACAGGGATGATCTCTACAATGTAGCTGCTGCGAGTGATGCCGGAGGCATCCCAGTTGAACGCTATGAATATGGCGACTTTGGAGAGAGGAGTGAGTCGGACGGCTTGGGAGTCACGATCACGGTTTCAGCAATTGCCAATCCATATGGATTTACTGGGCGAAGGCATGATCTGGAGAGTGCGCTTTGTTACTATCGTACACGGTACTTAGATTCCCTGATCGGTCGATTTAATTGCCGGGACACCCTGGGCATATGGGCCGACTCCAGAGGCTTAGGCAACGCACTTTCGTATACAGCCAACAACCCCTACAGCTTCATCGATCCTTTCGGAGAAACGGCGTATAGTTGTGATCTCGATGACGATCCCAGAGTCCCGGGCGGGGGGCAGCCAGCACATTCATGGATTTGTCTAGGCAAAAACGAATGTTTCGGGTTCTATCCAGGGGATGATTGGTTCCTTGGTTGTGGACCTGGTCAAATAAAGGACGATAAGTACAATGAGAAATATTGTGATCCTATCGATCTAGAAAAATGTGATCCCGATACATTTGCACAGTGCATTCGCGACAAAAAGAACGATCTGCCCAAATACTGCCTAAACCCAATTCGTGATCCTAAAGGCTGGTACGTGTGCACCGACTGGCGCGACGATGCGATTAGGGATTGCAAGAAGAACTGTAAATAAATAACTCAGCCGTCTAACGGAACGAATCGTCACGTAACGCAGCCCAAACTTGCAGTAGCTGCGTCTCGCTGGCTGACTCTCAGAATGGCAACGTCGATAAAATGCAGACCTAGGCAACCCGGCTGGGAATTTCTATTACGACAGTCTCGGAGAACCTGATGAAACGAAAGAGCCACCTCCAGTTCCCAATTGCCCGGTTGTCCACGCTGTGCGTGATTGTAGTGCTGCAATTGACTGCCTTCCTGGCCGGAGACGCCCACGCTCAAGACGCTAGGAGTGCCACGAACCACTTCGCCATCGAAGACCTCACATCGGGGATGGCAGTGCGACGCGGGTCGGTGGCAATGGAGCGCATTCCCCAAAGCGAGCTGATTCTCTCTCCGCTGACGAAATACCGGATCTGGCGCCACAACGGGTCTTCGGGGCTGGTGGGGACGCTTGAGTTCACCACGGCCCCCGCCGGTCGGCAGTTTGAAATTCCTGCCGTGCCGATGCGACGAACACTAACAGGAGACCGAGATGCGGACGGATTGAGTGATGAGATTGAATTCATTCTTGGCACATCGCCTAACGCCGCCGATACCGACCAAGGTAGAACGCCGGACGGCCCAGATATTAAACAAAGGACGGATCCACTGGATCGATTGCAGGCTCAAACGGGTGTCATTGACGCAGTCAATGCGGAGGGAACGGCTCTCTATGTTGCCGCGGTTCCCTCAGCACGAAGGAAAGCCAGTTAGCTCAGTATTCGCGTAAACGAAATCAAACAGAATAATAATATGACGAGGATATCAGGTAATAATGATTTCGTCACACGTCAGCATGACTTTGACTATAGTAATAGCCTTTCGATTTGTCAATCACAATGGTCTTACATCGGGATTGGGAAGCGCTTCTTTTTGAAAATGGGAACTTTCCTTTTACAAAAGCCGTCGAAACGGAGTGTGCCTGCTGCTGGGTCAGCCAGTATAACATTGTTGGGTCTGCTACTGTTTCTGGTGCCCTGGAATGGAGTTTATGGGCAAGCCTGCTCGAATATTAGCGGCACTTGGGATGTCACGGAAACAGTCACTATTCTGAATACGATTGACGGCAAATCTCAAAGGACGACGGAAACGGCAACGGACACAATTGAGATGGTCCAAGACGGCTGTACGATTCGCTATGTCAGGACTGTGTCTCTTCCGGGTGGAGAAGTTTTTCAAACTCAACGTGCAGGGCGTATCGATGGCGATGAAATTAGGCTTTCCGGAGAGGCAGCCGAGACACTGGAGGGTGGAATTTGCACTAGGAATTCGTTTACCGCAGTCGGAAGGATTGCAGGGGACAAGATAGAGCTTGTTACTACTGTTGACGTTCATTGCTCCCATAATGGAAGCACTCAAAGCATAACGGGAAATGGCACGGCGGTGTTTGTTAGGCCACCTCCCAAATTTGCGATCTGGGGTGAAGTTCGGGAGGAAATGTCGGATGGTCCTCCAATCGAAGGTGTTCTTTTGCAACTTACAGGTGGCGAGAATACGCTAACGGCGCTGACTGACGCGGCGGGGCGCTACCGGTTCGATGGTCTGGACGGAGATGTTCGTTTCAGAATTGACCCCGTAAAGTCAGGATGGGTTTTCAACCCTGACGGTCTTAATGTAGTTCCGAGCCAAAGCTCGGAGCTGCCTCTACTAGTTGCATATAGAGAGGTCAATCCTGTACTCGTCGGAAGCCACGACACTAGCGGTGACACTACAAATCTCGCTCTCTCGAAAGGGGTAGCCTACGTTGCGGATGATTCGGGCGGATTGGTCGTGCTGGACATTAGTAATCCAATCCATCCAACTCTCTTGGGTAGCTACGACATAGTCCCTCCGGCTGGTGATGTAGCTGTATTAGGATCCTACGCGTTTGTAGCATTTTGGCGGGCAGGCATGCGAGTTCTGGATCTCAGCGAACTGGACAATCCAATCGAAAAGGGATTTGTTATGCCGGGCGATCGCGCTATAGGCGTAACTGTTTCTGGAGACTATGCTTATGTAGCAGACGGGAGCGCTGGTTTACAGGTGATTGACATCAAAGATCCAACTGTTCCGTCTCTCGTCGGACGCTATGCTGCTGGTGGCTTTGTAAACTCTGTAGTGGTATCCGGCGATCTAGCTTACATCGCAAACGGAAATTCAGGTTTAACAATAGTAGATATCAACGATCCCACCAATCCCTCCCACATGGGAAGTAATGCGGCGAGTAGTCATGCTCGCTTTGTAACGGTCTCGGGAGATCACGCATTTGTTGCAGACATTAACGGAGGATTGAAGGTGATCGATGTCCGTGATCCTAAGGAGCCGACACTCGTAGGTAGCTATAATACGGTAAAACGGCCCGTTCATGTGACTATATCAGGGAAGCATGCCTTCATGTCGAATGTTGATGAAGGCTTGGTGGTGATCAACATTAGCGATCCCACCAATCCAGTTCGGGTCGGTAGCTTTGACGCAATCGATCGAGTACGCAGTGCTCAGATAGCAGGGAATCTGATTTACTTGGCGAGCGGCAAAGCTGGTCTACAAATACTCTCAATTGCAGATTCAGAGGTCACTGGCTCAATCAGGCTAACCGGTCCTAATGGTGGGGAATCTCTTAGAGTAGGTGGGGTACACCAAATTCAGTGGTCGAGCAATGAGGTCCCAGGATCGGAAGTGCGAATTGAGTTACTAAAAGGGGATGCTGGCGCACTGACAATTGTCGCAAGGGGACTAAACAATGGAACCTACGATTGGGTTGTTCCGGCATCAGTTTCAATTGGTGTAGACTACAAGATTCGCGTTTGCTCAGTTTCTGATTCGTCAATATGTGATGATAGCGATGATTCTTTCGTAATCACACAAACTGGAATGCCCGCTGATGCTGTCGATTCGGACGACGATGGGATGCCCGACGACTGGGAGGACTTACACGGTCTCAACAAGAGTTCGCTAGATGATGCATCCTGGGACACTGACGGCGACGGCGCGTCAAATATCGATGAATTTCGTACCGGAACGCACCCGGGGAACATGCAATCGTATTTTAAACTGAACGTCCTCTCAGTTGTCAGAGAATCGAACGGTGATGTAACGCTTCTCTGGAACTCGGCTCCGGGATTCGAGTTTTTCGTCGAAGGAACGACAGAACTTGGAGGACTCTGGTCCGAGGTAAAGAACTCCAGGAGAGTGGCCAGTAGCTTCAAGTCGAGTTTCACATTTCCCAGCATGGCTGGGGCATCGTCTGAATTTTACCGCGTTGTCGGCATTGGGTCAGCCCTTCAGCCTAAATCCACCTTCAATTAGGAATTCGAGATCCAGCATCGAACCCATGAACCAGAAGGTTCGCAAATTCTATGACGGGCTGCTCGGCCCGGAAATGAGACCGATTGAAAAATGAAAACGCATAGTCGACAACCATACCACGTTCTATTCGTCGGAGTGCTATTGTTAGGTTTCCATAGTTCATGGGCCCAAGAACGCAATGAATCGCTTAACTTCTATGCGATTGAAGACCTGACGTCGGAGGTGGCTGTGCGCCGTGGCTCGGTGAATACGGACCATATTCCACGCGGTGGTCTCATTTTGTCTCCAAGCACGACATATCGCATGTGGCGCTACGACAGTTCTAGCGGATTGGTCGGGAATCTCGAGTTCACCACGGCCCGTGCAGGTCGGCAGTTTGAGATTCCTGCTGTGCAGATGCGTCGAACGATGACAGGAGACCGTGATGCTGACGGTTTAAGCGATGAGATTGAATTCATTCTTGGCACATCGCCAAACACCGCCGATACCGATCAAGACGGAACGCCGGATGGTGCTGAGATCGAGCAAGGAACGGATCCACTGGATGGTTTGCAAGTTCAGACTGGTCTGATTGCCGCAGTCGATGCGGAAGGCACGGCTCTTGATGTCACCGCTTTCAATAACATTGTGATCCTGGCTAATGCTGAGGAGGGAATCAGTGTTTTTAATGTGTTCAATCGAATGAATCCAACCATCATCGCCGATGTCGACACTCTCGGAAGGGCGAAAGGAGTGGCATTTGGCGCCGGAACACGAATCGCGGTCGCCGATGGCCCAGCAGGCGTGGCCATCGTGGATATCAGCGATCCGGCGAATGCAGGAGTGGTTAGTCAGATACTGCTATCGGGTGATGCGGAGGCGGTCAGCATCTCTGCGGAATTGGTCTTTGCCGGGAGCAGTAGTGGGCATCTCGTCGTGATTGATATCAATACCGGCCGGATCGTGGCGGAGACGTTTGACCTTAGCGAGCGCATTCACGATCTGATCTGGTCGGGCGATGAGCTCTTCGTTCTCACTGCGGGCGAACTGACCGTGTACGGTTTGGAAGGATCATTGCTCACTCAGCTAGGGCAATTCACCGGAGTTCGCGCTTTTAACAATGTCATCGAACGTCACCGCTTTTCGGTGGGTGGAGGCGTGGCCTACATCGCGTATCAGAGCGGCTTCCAAACCATTGATATCTCCGATCCACGTTCCATATCGGAATTGGGGAATACTTCCTTCAATCAGTTAGGCTGGAGACACATCGTTCCTAACGGATCAGGCTTGGCGTTAGCGGCGAATGGCGTCACGCCGCAACCAAGCAGCGGCGATGACAATATTGCCGTTTACGAAGTGAGAGATCCTGCCAATCTTCCCACCGTAACGCAATCGGTATACCCAACTCCAGGAGCCGCCTACGCCGTCACCATTTATAACGGTTTGGGATATATCAGTGACGGATCGGCTGGTTTGCAAGTGGTCAACTACGTCTCGGCAGATGTATCAGGCATTCCGCCTAACATTACTTTCCAGGTTGACACCCCAACACCCGGCGAGATCGAAGAAGGCCAAATCCTTCGCCTTGCCGCGCAAGTGAGCGACGACGTCCAAGTCCGCAATGTCGAGTTTTACGTCGATGGCCGATTGGCCGCCACCGATGGTAACTTTCCCTTCGAGTATCGCTTTCGCGCACCGCCGCTTGAGGGCCGCACCAATGTCTCGATGACCGTCAGTGCCGTGGCTACCGACACCGGTGGCAACCGAACGAGGGCGACACCCTCTACATTGACGGTCTTGCCAGACCAAACGCCGCCTAGCGTTGTAGCAGCAAGTCCAATCAATGGCGCCGTTCGAGGTGGGAATGTGAGAACGGCAACCGTCACGTTTTCCGAAGTAATGGACACGAGAACCCTAACCACTGACAACGTTGCGGTCCGGCATGTCGGCGGCGCCCGCATTCCGCCGAGCGGTCAGTTGATCCGATGGGACGGCCAGGAGATCGAGCTAGAGTTTGATACCCCTTTCCCACCCGGTGATCTGGAGATCGTTGTCAATGGGAACGCCGTCACCGATCTCGCTGGAAACTCCCTGGGAACGGGAGAAATCGTCGCCACTACGTTCCAAGTAGTCGAAGCCACCATCGCCTGGACGAACCTCGCCGGCGGATTCTGGGACGATCCCAACAATTGGGATAGCGGAAGACTGCCCGGCCCCGAGGATGACGTCGTGATCGGTGTGCCGGGTGACGTCACCATCACCTACCGCTCCGGCGGAGTGCCTATTCGATCGCTGCTATCCGATAACATGTTCGCGATCACAGGAGGGGAGCTTGAGGCGACAGAGAGATTGCACTTCAATAAGAATGCGATATTTCGCGGAGGGACTATTAGAGGAGGAACGATCGGCACCGAAGACGGGACGGAATTGGAGATATTGAGTGCGTCGACCTTGGATGGGGTGGTGCTCAATGGGGAAGTTAGAGTGGGGAACGGGGTGTTGGTAACGATTCTTAATGGATTGGAGCTCAACGGAACGCTGACCTTGGAACATACTCGTTGGACCAATGCCACCTCGTTGGACTTTCCGGGGGAGCAGAGTCTGACAGGTAGCGGAACGGTGGTTTCACGAGCGACGACCCAGCGATGGAGCGCGAACACGGCCAACTTTGTGCGGGCAACGGAAGGCGGGACCCTGACAATTGGACCAGATATCACGATTCGGGGAGATGAATTTACTTTAGGATCACCTGGTCATGGACTGATCAACCGAGGGACGATCCAAGCGGACAGCACTGGAGATGGAGATGTCAGGCAGTATCACCGGATTCAGGGAGCCAATTGGGTGAATGAGGGGACGCTACGAGCAAGCAACGGCGCGGTGTTAGAGTTACTCGAATCCTGGAGCAACTCAGGCGCGATCAATGGGGGTGATTCAGAAATAAGGTTAGATGGCACTTGGACCAATGAAGGGACCGTAGAGATGACTAGCGGAGCGGCCTACCTCTCAGGTGAATTCGCAACCAGTGACATCAATGGCTTGATGCGTAATGAGGGCACGGTGTTCTTGTCAGGAAGTCTGAATAATGAAGGCCAGACCTTGAACATCACCAACACAACAGGCCCCAATTCTGTACTGAACGTAACCATTGCGGGCGGGAGCATTGATTCACCAGACGGGACGGAATTGGAGATATTGAGTGCGTCGACCTTGGATGGGGTGGTGCTCAATGGGGAAGTTAGAGTGGGGAACGGGGTGTTGGTAACGATTCTTAATGGATTGGAGCTCAACGGAACGCTGACCTTGGAACATACTCGTTGGACCAATGCCACCTCGTTGGACTTTCCTGGCGAGCAGAGTCTGACAGGTAGTGGAACGGTGGTTTCACGAGCGACAACCCAGCGATGGAGCGCGAACACGGCCAACTTCGTGCGTGCTACCGAAGGCGGAACCCTGACAATTGGACCAGATATCACGATTCGAGGAGACGAGTTCACCTTAGGATCACCCGGTCAGGGACTGATCAATCGAGGGACGATCCTGGCTGACAGCACTGGAGATGGAAATGTCAGGCAGCATCACCGAATCCAGGGAGCTAATTGGGCGAATGAAGGGACGCTTCGCGCGAGCAACGGCGCAGTGCTAGAACTGCTCGAATCTTGGAGTAACACGGGTGTGATCGACGGGGGTGATTCAGAAATAAGGTTAGATGGCACTTGGTCCAATGAAGGGTCCGTAGAGATGACTAGCGGAGCGGCCTACCTCTCAGGTGAATTCGCAACCAGTGACATCAATGGCTTGAGGCGTAATGAGGGCACAGTGTTCTTGTCAGGGAGTCTGAACAATGAAGGCCAGACACTAAACATCACCAGCACGACGGGTCCAAGCTCGCTACTTAATGTAAGGATTGCGGGCGGGAGCATTGATTCACCAGACGGGAGGGAATTGGAGATTCTGAGTGCGTCAACCTTGGATGACGTGGTGCTCAATGGGGATGTTAGTATGGGCGATGGAGTAATCGTCACTGTCCTCAACGGTTTGGAGCTCAATGGAACGCTGACCTTGGAGCATACCGTTTGGACGAACGCCACATCATTGGACTTTCCTGGCGAGCAACGTCTGACAGGTAACGGAACAGTGGTTTCAAGGGCGACGACGTCGCGTTGGAATACAAGAACGGCCAACTTCGTGCGTGCTACCGAAGGCGGAACCCTGACAATTGGACCAGATATCACGATTCGGGGAGATGAGTTCACCTTAGGATCACCCGGTCAGGGTTTGATCAATCGAGGGACGATCCTGGCTGACAGCACCGGAGATGGAAATGCCAGGCAGTATCACCGGATCCAGGGAGCTAATTGGGCGAATGAAGGGACGCTGCGGGCAACCAATGGCGCGGTGTTAGAGTTACTCGAATCCTGGAGTAACACGGGTGCGATCAACGGGGGTGATTCAGAAATAAGGTTAGATGGCACCTGGTCCAATACAGGGACCGTAGAGATGACTAGCGGAGCGGCCTACCTCTCAGGTGAATTCGCAACCAGTGACATCAATGGCTTGATGCGTAATGAAGGAATGGTGTTCTTGTCAGGGAGTCTAAACAATGAAGGTCAGGCACTGAACATCACAAGGACGACTGGGCCAAGCTCGCTACTTAATGTAAGCATTGCGGGCGGGAGCATTGATTCACCAGACGGGACGGAACTGGAGATTCTGAGTGCGTCAACCTTGGATGGCGTGGCGCTCAATGGGGATGTTAGAATGGGTGATGGAGTGATCGTCACTGTCCTCAACGGTTTGGAGCTCAATGGAACGCTGACCTTGGAGCATACCGTTTGGACGAACGCCACCTCATTGGACTTCCCAGGCGAGCAGAGTCTGTCGGGTAGTGGAACGGTGGTTTCAAGGGCGACGACCTCGCGTTGGAATACGAGAACGGCCAACTTTGTGCATGCTACCGAAGGCGGGACCCTGACCATTGGACCAGATATCACGATTCGGGGAGATGAATTCACCTTAGGATCACCCGGTCAGGGTTTGATCAATCGAGGGACGATCCTGGCTGACAGCACTGGAGATGGAAATGTCAGGCAGTATCACCGGATTCAGGGAGCCAATTGGGTGAATGAGGGGACGCTACGAGCAAGCAACGGCGCGGTGTTAGAGTTACTCGAATCCTGGAGTAACACGGGTGCGATCAACGGGGGTGATTCAGAAATAAGGTTAGATGGCACCTGGTCCAATACAGGGACCGTAGAGATGACTAGCGGAGCGGCCTACCTCTCAGGTGAATTCGCAACCAGTGACATCAATGGCTTGATGCGTAATGAAGGAATGGTGTTCTTGTCAGGGAGTCTAAACAATGAAGGTCAGGCACTGAACATCACCAGCACGACTGGGCCAAGCTCGCTACTTAATGTAAGCATTGCGGGCGGGAGCATTGATTCACCAGACGGGACGGAACTGGAGATTCTGAGTGCGTCAACCTTGGATGGCGTGGCGCTCAATGGGGATGTTAGAATGGGTGATGGAGTGATCGTCACTGTCCTCAACGGTTTGGAGCTCAATGGAACGCTGACCTTGGAGCATACCGTTTGGACGAACGCCACCTCATTGGACTTCCCAGGCGAGCAGAGTCTGTCGGGTAGTGGAACGGTGGTTTCAAGGGCGACGACCTCGCGTTGGAATACGAGAACGGCCAACTTTGTGCATGCTACCGAAGGCGGGACCCTGACCATTGGACCAGATATCACGATTCGGGGAGATGAATTCACCTTAGGATCACCCGGTCAGGGTTTGATCAATCGAGGGACGATCCTGGCTGACAGCACTGGAGATGGAAATGTCAGGCAGTATCACCGGATTCAGGGAGCCAATTGGGTGAATGAGGGGACGCTACGAGCAAGCAACGGCGCGGTGTTAGAGTTACTCGAATCCTGGAGCAACACAGGCATGATCGACGTGAATGCTGGCTCCGTCGTTAGAGTCGAAGGCACATTGATTGCTGCCGATACATCAACAATCTCATTTGGAATTCAGGGAACTGGAGACAATCAATCTGGACGAATGATCGTGACCGGTGAAGCAACTCTATCAGGCTCGATCAAAACTGAGGTCGCAGAGGAAGCTACATTAGAGGCTGGGGACCGTTTAGAGATCATGACATTCGCAAGCCGATCAGGGAATTTTGCTACAACAAGCGGCTTCGCCTTCAGCGATGACCTTAGATTTGAGTTAGACGAATCTTCCGAAACAGCATTAAGGCTGGTTGTTGTTGAAGAATAGAATTAGGTAAATGATAGTCGATCGCGCCCTTATGAAAGGGGTATCCACCCGATCTTTCATTTTCTAGGTTAAGCGTGAATGACCAACTGGCCACAGGCTCAAGATAAAGCTCTTGACGATGGACAAAGTGCGCGTGGCTGTAGATCCGTTGTCGCTTATGTCGAGGTCGTCGTAGCATTAATATCGTACGACGCCATGGAGTCTATGTCATCAGTGAGGATAAGGCCTCCGTGAAAGCCGGGAAGGATTCAATGGAGTGAGCTGAGCCGGTTGTGGTTTGGGAACATGTGTCGCAATCGTGGTAGAACGTTACGGCAAGCTCTTGTTAGACCAAATTGACGGCGATGGTTGATTTGTAAGAGTGATAGCCAGAACCGATTTCTATATCTATACCCGGCAGTACTCGAACAGAACTCGCCAGCATCGCAGGCTTTGTCCCGGAGACCTACGTTTTGGGCGCTGAAGAACGGACGGGGAGCCAAGCCGATAGCCGATGGAGAAATCGTCCAGTCTTGCAAACGAAATGGAGCCACGGCAGTTTCGAATCAACAACAGTAGACGTTGAGCAGTTGAGGGGTAGACCGCAAGGACAAGAAGACAACGAGTCACACTAGGAATTGACTAGAGCCCCATCTAGAAGACCTGCAACCACACGTTTCTTCTTATCAGTGTAGATGCTCGCTGTGATGCGTATGTCAGAGTGTCTCAGGTATTTCGAGGCAGCATAGATTCCTTCCTTCTCGGTAATGAGTGAACCGATCTCTTTCCTCAACGTATGTATGGGCTTGTTCTCATCGACTCCATTTGCGCGAAGCCATTTGCACAGCTGAGTAAACGTTGCGTCGCAACGATAGGAGCGGCTTTTCCGGTCGAGGCTAGTAGAGTAGTTACTCCTAAGGACGAAGATCTCATCCGGGGCGTCCTGACGCCACTCCTGAAAAAGCGATAGAGTCATTTCGTCTAAGTCAACTTCACCGGCACTATCTTCGCTCTTCAGCTGCTTGTATTTGGTATCTTCGACCCTGATAACCCTGGCTTCAAATTCAATCGCGTCCCACTGTAAGTGATCAATCTCGCTCCGCCGTAGCCCGCAAACTAGAGCAAGGACAAATGCCTTGAACGCTTCGAAGGATTCCTCACGACCGGCCAGCTCTTCCTGTGCCAACGCCACGATCTTGGATGCATCGATCTTGGATTGATAGCGAACTGAAGGGCTCTTTTCCAGTGAGACTTGATCAAACGGTAGGGGAGATGGAAGTGCTACCCGTTCAGGAAGGAACGGTAGCAACTTTTTCCCAAACAAGGCCTTGGCGTTTCGAATCAAAGAATTGGTGGTGTTGGTAGTCCGCTTCTTCTGAGTCTGATCTTTACCGGCAGCTTGCAGCCGTTGGTTTTTCCATGCAGTGACCTTCGCTGGTGTGATCTTTGTAAGGGGCACTTTGTCCACCGTTTCCCGCCAGAACACACTGCCACCCTTCCGGGAATCGAACTTCTTCATCTTGTCGATCTTCATCACGTCACTGACAATCTTTCGAAACGCCTTCTCGTAAGCTTCGAAGCTGTCAGGCCTAGCGGTGGAAAACTCCCTGGCCGCTTCAATCAAAGATCCTACCGTCTTCCCCTTTCCCCTTGTGCGAACTCCCTCGTGCTTGGTCGTGCCAAATCGCTCAAGTGCGGATGCCCAGCCGTTTGCAAGCAGCTCGAGGTAGATGGAATGAGCACGCTGCGACGCCTTCACTTTGTTCGGTGTCTCCAGACTGAATCGATGCCGTTCGCCGTCCTTGTAGATCTGGATGCTGTAAACCTTGCCGTGTCGTTCGACCTTCTCCCGCCAGTAACGAACGTCGGTTTTTGGAAATTGCACCATTGGTTTTCCTGGTGCAATTTTGGTGCAATCTGAACCCTTCTTGACTTGAGCCATTCTGATACAAATCTAACCCTTTAAAGGACTTAAAACCAGTGATTTATCGAAATAATTGCTTGTCAAAATGGATCAGTTTGGATCAGCTTGATTCCCCGTAAAAGGGAGACTGTAAATCTGCTGGCTATGCCTTCAGAGGTTCGAATCCTCTCCTGCCCACTCCCCTTACAATAAGGGAGTTACGCAAGATCAGAACCGGCAAATTCCTCACAATGCACAAATTGCCGGGCATTTTTCGGGCAAAATTGAACTTCTTTGCGCGGGTTTTCATGGTTTTCTAAAAACGCAAAACGGGGGAACGGCTTCCCAACTCTGGGAACGTCAGAATCGCTACAAGAACAGGGATGCAGATTTCGTCGCAGAACATGGTGAGGAGTTTTTACTGTCAGACGCTGAAGAAATCAGCGTGAACCGCGATAAACCCGCCGGTGAACAAGGCTCTGGTTAACGCTAGTTGCGTAATCTTCACACTTTATTTGTAACATCCTGGGGAAAAAGGAGTAACGAGGCTGGGAACCCTAGTCGAGGGATTTGCGAAAGAGAAAGGGAGTGCGGGGATTGCTGCGCGGATGAAGCGGACTGACGGAGGGGGATCATCCGCGCAGTCTGTTCACCCGAAGCTTTGAGAGAAAGCAGCCTGCACCGACAGCAGATGAAGTCGGTGCAGGCTAGTTGGGTTCGTTCAGGCAACAAATGGATTACCTGATCATCTGATCTAAAGCCAAGATTCTTACTGCCGATGCCACTCGAGTCAAGCCAGTCTGACACAGGCCAGAAATCATAAACATTTGCAAAATCCAGGCTCTTAATTGTGGCAGAATGAACAGAGAAGATCTCTGGTCGTTGCGTAACCTTGGCGGATAAAATCGGATGGATACTGGAGTTATGAAAAGGAATTCAACTTCAGCAAAAGAGCGTGGCATGGCGGTATCGCCACCGAACACCCCATCCAAGCAGCCTGTCCTCGAATCTGAGGCAACTTCAACCATCAATGGACGTGATGCCACTTTAGTGACTTCTCAATCGATTGGAGTGAATTATGTCAGAATCATGGGAGTGGAAGTGATAGCAGGGATTGCCGTCTGGCTTGGTTGGCTCGTGTTGTTTTCAGGTGGTATGCTCATTAGCTCAGAGCCGTATCGGAATGATATTGCAAATGGAGGTGGATTTGGAGCGGTAGCGCTGGCCTGGGCGATGACTTTGCTCTTCTGGACGGTTACCAATTTGGCGCTCCTGTCAGTGCTATCTTCGCTTTTGGGAGCGGTTGCCCGGCGAACACGATTTATTGGTGTTGATAGTGACAGATTTAACAGCTCCCAGAGACGCCAGAGTTTGCGAGAGCATTATATGTCCGCTGGAATGCGCGGGTTTGGAATTTATATCCTGGTGATGGCGGGCATGTTGGTGTTGGCAACCGAAGTGTTAAGCAACCCTGATGCTGAGAAATATATGAGACTCGCCGCAACCGTGTCAGTCATTGCCTTTTATGGCGGGTATGATCCGAGAGCTTTTAAATCTGTTTTTAACAGAGTGAGTAGCTTTGCCTCTGGTAATGGCGAACAGGACAAAGCATGATAGAGGCGAGATTTGGCAATCCTCGTAACCTTATTTCACTGTTATACGGTAGAAGAAGTTTTGTTTGTTTTTGACTGGCACGAAGTGGGAGGTGGTTTTTCCGGTGCCGGTGATGGGATCACCGAGATTGGACCAGATGCCACTTTCCAGATCGCTGGTTGATTGCAACTGGTAGACCACGCCTTTGGTGGTTGGGAAGATCAGCTGAACGGCGTCTGACACGGTGAAGGGCAGGTCAGGTGTTGATTCGGGATCGGAAGCTGAACTGCCGAGAAGAAACTCCAGATAGTTGGACACGCCGTCGGCATCTTTGTCACGGTCACTATCGTCACGTCCGGATTCCAGTTGATGGGTGGATTCGTAAATGTCGGTGATACCGTCACGATCGCTATCAAGCATTCCGCCGGCTCCCACTGTCAGATGAATGGGAATTTCGAGCTTTGGCTGATTCACGGCGGTAGAATCCAGGGTGAGGACGGCGTCATAATCACCCGCATCCAATCCGGCGGCGGAGATTTCGATGATGAGCTTGTGAGTGCTGAGACCACCAATGGTTTTGGTGGGATTGACGGCGCTGGCCCATTGCTTGTCGAGAGCAGCTTCGGTGATATCGAGCGGCTGTACGCCGAGATTGCTGATGCTGATCGGCAGGATTTCCGATCCGCCTGGCGGAAGAATAATTTCGTAGCGATTATCTGCCAGAGCGATTCTGGGCGACGATTGAAACGAATCCGGCGTGAATGAGACCTTATCCAGCCAGGCCGCGTCTTTCCCTTCATCACTCGTTTGGGCGCCTTTGGTGTAACGCCAGCGCAATCGCTTGATACCGGCGGGGATGGTTGAGGATTTCTTCTGCCAGCCAACCTCTCCGGTGATGGAGGCAAGCGACTGCCAGGAATCACTTCCTTCACTGATTTCCAAGGTGAGAGAAGCCTGACCGGGAACCCGTCCATCACCAGACAGCGCCCAATCATACGAGATGGTCCCCGGTCCGATCACTTGCGTTTCCAGCCAGCTATTTTCGCCACTGCCAATGATCGGGCTTCTGGCCGCATCACTGCCGTCTGAAGTTTCCATACCCTGACCAAACCATTCGATACGTCCCTTGCCCGCGGTGCCGCCACTGCTCCATGGCAAAGTGTTACTATCCAGGGCCGAGCGCAGGGAAACCTCCTGTGATGGTTCAATACGCACCGCATCAACAAAACCGGCATCCTTGCCCGTGGCGCTTGCCTGAGCTGTTTTGTAATACTCCCAACGCACCCGATGACTGCCTTTGGGGATAATGACCGTTTCCTCCTGCCAATCCACTTCGCCAAGAATGGAATTTTGAAAGGACCATTCCACGCCCCCATTGACGGGTTTGCCCACCAGAAGCTGCAGAATCCCCTGACCCGGAATCCTCCGATCCGAGGATACCTTCCACTGAAACGTCACCCTTGCCGGGCCGTTGATCTCCGTATCCAGCCAGCTTCGTTTCCCGGCTGCAATCGATCCGCTCTGCAGCGCATCGACACCATCGAAGCTCTCACTGCCCTGACCAAACCAGTTTCCACTTGTGCCGCCCGCATTGGAAGCAGTCACCCACCGGTAAAGCGGCGCCTCCACAGCTTCTTCGAGCTGCGCATGGAGCAATTGCCCAGAGCACAGGGAAAAACAGCAGATAAAACCAGCTTTATAACGTTTTCTTAATTTAACAATGATAGATTGAAACATAATGTATGATAAGTGTTTCATTTCGGGTGCTATGCAGTTGAGTGCGTATGATGCGGAAGGACGCCGTAAGTATCTGACCAGCAAAGAGAATCGGGTTTTCCTGGCGACAGCGAATGCGTTGCCCTCGATGGAGGCGGCGTTTTGCCTCACATTATACTATACGGGCTGCCGGATTTCTGAGGCGCTTAATCTGACGGTTCGTGACGTTGATCGGGAGGCGTGCGTGCTCAGAATCCGCAGCCTCAAGAAGCGGAAGAAGAAGCTGATCCGCCGTGTACCAATCCCCCCCAAACTTGCCAGATCACTCTGTGCCGGCGGTGGCAAACCGGATGACAGAATCTGGAAATTCTGCCGGACCACTGGTTGGCGAATCATCAAGCGAGTGATGGCAGAAACCGGGATTACCGGGGTTCAGGCTACGCCTAAGGGCTTGCGCCACAGCTTTGGCGTTCGTGGTGCCTTGCAGCAAATCCCGATCACCTTACTGCGTGACTGGATGGGACATGCCGACATCATGACCACGGCGATTTACCTGGATGTGAAGGATGAGGAGGAGCGCGAGTTCATCAAGCGCACCTGGAAAGATGGCTGATTCTTCTTGCTCTGCTGTGGCCGCCTCCCTAGATTCTGGCTGCAACACTTATCATACAAAACGTTGCAAGCACCCAATCATCAAGGCCCTACTCGATACCGGTAAGCATCAGAAGCTGAAGCCCTTAATAACGAGAAAAACCGCCCGAAGGCGGCTCTTCAATATCCTAAAATTGGGTAACTTGTCAGTTAAGATCGACACCTTCTAAATCCGAGCAATCCGATGCCGAGTCCCATGAGCAATACTGAACTTGGCTCAGGCACCACTGTCTTAACGAATCCAATCCCCCAATCCTGGGTATCCGTTGGATCTTGGAAGTTATGTTGGAATTTGATTTCAGAAACTGTCTCCGAATTATTACCCACCAAGAAGGCGTAACTATGTTCGGTTGTGCCGGAATCTGTATGCCCACCTCCGTCCAGCTGGGTTCGTTTGAATGTGCCGTTTAGCAAACCACCATCGGCTTCGAAAACAAAGGGCTCATCGCCAAGAGATAGATCATCGTTAAACAGTGTGAAATCCTCGATATTGGCGGTTCCTGCGTCCGAAATGAAAATCTTTGAGAATCCGCTTCGGACATCTCCAAGGACGAAAGCAAGTTTGTTTACAGGAACGGGTGAAGTAAATGTGAGCGTTGCAGTCGACTGCGCAGCCGTACGCGCCTGAACGGGATCATCCCACTCATAGCTATTTCCAGCCCCCATTGTACTGTTCTCAGGTAAAAATGTGTCCGATCCGTTGAGGCCCGAGAGGGTGTACTGAATAGACGTACCTGGAACCATTCCAGTACCATCTTTGACCCAACAGATGAAGTAGTTGGCCGCAGAGGCTGATTGCGAGAGGAGAGCGAGAGAGGCGATCACACAAAGTGAAATGGGGGATTTCATGATGGTTGTGGTAAGGGTTGAAAATACCGAAAGCGCTCCTCGGCCAAAACCATGAACAGCGCCTATGGTGGCTTAAGTTTTAGCGCTCACCATCCCTGAATCAAATCATAATTCGCACAACTTACTGAAAATCAGCTACCGGCGACTTCTGAACATCTTTTACAAAGATTTCCATGTTCAATAAATTTACTGTAACCGCGGTCTCGCTCCCTTCCCCCGCTCATCTGCCCGATTATTACTAAACTCTTAAAATCGGAACCCACTGTGATAAGCCCGGCAAAGCCATGCCCATCCTGCATATGTCTCAGTATTCCGTCTCCATCACGTCCGCCCTGTTCCCAGGCAACCACCAGATAACGTCGGCCATGGAATCCTTCTCCCCGGTGGAAATCTCATCTTTTGCATTCAAACCAAGCAGAATGGAAAGGCCGCAAATCGCGCACAGCAATAGTGTTAATCCTTTCACGCCGTCCGTTTTTAACAGGAACAACAGGCAAGCCACCGCTATGGGGAGAGAATAATTCAGTCCCTTCACGAGACCATCCCGGTAGGCGAAAGTCGATACCTGTCTGTACCCCTTTTCCGTCATCGTTACCTCGTAAATCGTGTAAATCGAAACAACCAACACCCACGCCAGCATGATCGAAGCGGTCCATGTTGCGAGTAATTTCATGATCAGTGGTTTCGGTTGGATCTGTAACGATACGACGAAGAAAGTCTGAAAAATTACAAAAATGCTCTATCCATTCAGTATCCGAATACTGATATTCCATGATTTTCACAAAATCAATGAAAACATCACCACCTCCCTGCACCACCTCCCTGAGGAGGGTGCACAATCGCCGAGCGTTCACCTCCCAGCTTTTCCGTTCACGCTTTTACCGTGAACACCCCATTCCAGACTCTGACTCGCCGCCCATCTCTCGTAATCTGGCTTCGGACTCACCAACTTGTGGCCCTGATCGATTACGTTGGAGAGCCACTGGTTTAGAAACCGGTTCAGTTCACCGGTCAGCTCCAGGTTACCTTCTGCATTCTGGAAGAGCACCGAATCCTGAAACGTCCTGGCCACCGCCGTTCTGCTCACAAAATCCACATCGACTTCCATATCCGGATCAGCGATGAGGTCACCGCTCGGATGCTTGTAGTAATGTGAAAGCGCCACCCGAGCGGTGTTCCCGTCCCGCCATAAAATATCAATATTGAAATCCATAAAACCCGATGCGGTCAATTTCGCCGCCTCCTGACGTGTTTCAATATCCGGCAGTATTTGCGTTAGTTTCTTAAAGATATGTTCATTGATTGTTGGCATTCATCCCCCATTTGGTTGTTGATAGGGTTTAATATTCCTATCACACCAACCAGAACGGAACCCCCACTCGAATGAAAGGATTAACTTCTCTACCTATGCGGCATCTCTCCATCCATCCGGCCCGAATAGATCGTCTCCTCTGCCACGCAGCTTACTCATGATTCTCGAACGATGACTCGAAATCTTCTTCCGTAAACCATGAGCAATCCATTCCGGCGGCCAATGCTCTTCCACTTCCGGCAGAAGTTGTTCACGTTCCCACGGTGTTAATGCACGAACGAGGTTTTCCAGCGAGGAATCATCCCAACAACGCAGCATGACGGATAACACAAGTTTCTCCCGCTCAGAAAGCTTATCGTATAGATCTTCACAAACGCGGGCAACTCTACTCTGAGTATCTTCCCAACGGATTCTAGCCTCAAGCTCATCTCTTGCGAAAGCAAGCAATTCAGCGTAATCATCTAAGGGAATGATCCGCTGATCTCCACCTCTCCTTATAGCATTGCGCGAGTCAATCAGATCCAGTGCACGTTTTTCAACAAACCATATGATCAGCGGCAAATCTTTGGCATTAAGTTCACGAATTCTCCCACTGGAAAACTCCATGAAAACCGCCTGAACGATATCCTCAGCATCCTCGTATGAGAGCTTTGGAAAGTTCTTCAAAATAAAGGAGATCAGATACCTCCGAAATTCCACGTAAAGTGGGCCAAGCCATCCGTTGTCATCTTGTGGTGCTTTGTTATCATCCATTGGAACAAATCGGTTGTTTACCTATTATTGTCGCCCCGGGGCACAAATTTCCCAAAATTTGCAAAAAAACTTCTATCTTTTCGGTGATCCCGAGGCAACCAGCACCGCAACCCCATTGGCAGTAAGAGTGTCGCACATCCTTTCAACTTCCGCCTCAGTACCGTGCGTCTTACCATCATCTGTTACAACAAGATCAACGCTTGGGCTTGTTAATCGGGTAAAATAGGAAGCTCCCTCTGAAAAACTCAGCTTGGCACTGTCAAAAATAACGATCCTAAACTTCGACATATCGAGCAGTTTTGCCTTAAGCCTCAATTCATCGCCATTGTCACAAGCTGCAAGAGGTGTGTCATCGAGCCCTTCAACATATCCTGTGCTACCGATAATACCCAAATCAATCATGGCAAAAGTGCCAGCCGACTGACACGCATCAAGCCACAACAAAGCAGCCGCATCACAGATCGCCCTTCGCCCCGGCCTTTCTGTTCCTCCAATCAGACGCAGATTGATTTGATAGGGGTATTTGCTATTGCTTATCTCCTGCGCTAACGGGATCGAATTGGTTAGAATCGTCGGCAATACTGATCGAGCGCAATCTTCTGACACTATTCGAGCGCTTTGATCCAACGAGTTTTCTGGTGAGAATGTTTCAAAAGGGATCGCCTTGGATGCTAGAAGCGCGCGGCAAGCAGCCAAAGTGCTGCTGCCAGCATCAAGCGCTATGACGATGGATGATCTTCGGCGCAAGATGCGAATCTTCCGATCGATTCCCACAGACGAAAGAGGCCGTTTCCACAATTCGATGGCACTCCTTCTAACATTGTAACACTCCCTGGCATGTTGAACCCCTGCGGGTACGTATTCAGTCACCTCAACGTCATTCGGAGATTTGAAACTCGTGCCATCAAAAAGATATGGCCAAAGAATCTCTGCCATCCGCCGTTTGTTTTCCTGATTCTGGAGGATTCGCCGCTCGAACATGCTCCCCCTAGTCGCCGAAACACGTACTCCGTTGGATTCAAGCGTCGCAGACTTCCCGGCAGGCAACAGGCTGATCGCTCTCATAATGGCGTATTTCACCTGACGCGCCGAAACGTCCGCGTTTTCATCGGCTGATACTCGCTCTTTCAGCTCTTTGAAGCTGATGAAGCCATCTTCGGGAGTATGTTCGAGAATTCGACAAACAAAACGGCACCTGCGATCAACTTTTGAGGAAATTCCGCTCATTTCAATGTTTTTGACTGTAATTCACTGTCAATACAAGCTAAATCGTCAGGTATTACAAATTCAACCGTCACTACCAAATGCTAAACCTTCAAGTTCGGCTTTCAACGCTAACACGGCGGTTTCGTAGGCTGATCTGGATGCAAATTTACGACTCGCGCAGCGAGACATACAGGAATAATGAGGTTTTACCGAAAACATTGAAATTCATGAGCCCCTAAACCTTCAACACACAGTCGTCGCCTCTCCCCTCGCCGCGCGGACGATCAACAGCACCCATGTCACCACCAAACCCAGAACCCAACCCTCCTCCCAACAGGGAGGAGAACGAACAAATTTGGATCGCAGATGGAATTGATCAACTTGTAGCAAGCGTTCTAGCGGAGTTAGGGATTCCGTCCCGCGACCGGCGTCCCCTTCAAAACGAAGTTTGCGAGTTCTTTCTTAAGAATTTTGAGCCTGGCAGGGGGGCTCGGTCGACAACTTACGCATACGAAATCACCAGACGCAAAGCGTCGAACTATCGCAGGAGAATGAAGCGGCAGGAGAAGTTACTCTCAAGATACGCCGACCACATGAGCCTGGTTAACCCCCCAGCGATGCGGAATGAAATGTTAGATTTGCTGGAAAGAGCACTGGAGCGGCTTCCAAAGCAAGACCGCGAACTTGTTCAACTCTACTATTTTGATGGACTCGTTTACCGTGAAATCGAGGCAAAAACGGGCATACGCATTCCTACTGCGCAGAGAATCGTTACGGCTGCTGTGGAAAAACTTAGGAAGATCATCGACGATTTGCAAGAGTAGCAAATCCCTCAACTTCCGCTTTGAAGCGTTCCACATCATTCGCTTCACCTGGATTCAGCGCTGCGCCCTGACTCTCAAGAAGCGAAGCTACTCTTGTCTGACCGTAGATTTTTGCCAGCGCGAGTAACGATCGCCCCGTATCCGGATCACGCTGATCAGCGTCTTGATCCCGAAGAAGCTCCTTCACCTTGCCAACGTTTCCCAGAATAACTTCGTCCGCCAATTGCAGCTTATCGGTGTAAGATTCAGGATCGAATGAAGGGATATCTTTGTGAACGCGAGCCTTTTCCAGTAGCTCCCTCCGATCCGGTATTGCATGCTGTGATCTCAACGAAGCAACCGTATTTCGCATGATCGGATTACGTTCTAACATAGCGCGTATCTGCTCGCTCGTTTCGCTACCCATCGCGTAGCTAATCATATCTTTGTTATTATGATCCGCTTCCGCTCCGAGTTCTTCCGGGTCGCGTGGCGTGGTTGGATTTTTTGTCATCATAGCCTCCGATCGATTTGTGGACTTGCCCTGAACATACCGCAGGGATTGAACTCCATCATCGCAGATTTCGATTAAAAGTACAAGGGCTAGAATTTCCGTAGTTCATTTCTTCGAAATGCAAGGGCTGGGCTGGCGGTGAGACTCATTTTCAATAGTCCAGCCTAGCGATGCTTCAACGTTTTTCCGGGCCGATTTGTTCCGACTCCGCATAGAGTTGTGATGACAGCTTCATCTTTACTAAACTTGACGGGCTTTCTGTTAGCGCAGACGGCGGAACTTGGAACAGCTTTGGGTGGGATTATAGAAATTGTAAACCTCCTGGCCATGGTTTTCGTATTCTTCTCCCTGATCGTAGCTGCAATTATGATCATGACAGGGAGGAATGATCATCTGGGTCATCTTTTCGTCGGCATCCTGCTGGCGGCGACGGCCTGGCTTTTGGTCAACGCCCTGTTTGGGGCGGCGGGAACGACGGCTACATTCGACATTGGGGGCTGATGGCGGTTTCCAGCGAACAACGCCGGATTCATTCAGTTGGCTACGGCAGGACCACACAGCCAATGTTGTGGGGATTTGAGGGCCGGCAGCTTCTTGCGGTCGCGGCAGGATTTTCCGCTTCTATTGCGCTCTTTCGCCTGTTTTATGACCGATTCGAGATGGGAGGCATGGCGGCATTGATCGTGGCTGCGCTTCCCCTGGCGGCGACGGTTGGTTGGCTCCTCGCCTTCGTCACCGGCAAGCCCCGCCACTACGCAGCGGAATTCTTCGAGTGGCATGGTTTGCGGTTTCGATGCCGGTTGGATCTTCCCGCCTCCTTCCTTGAACCGAAGCGCCCGGCACAATCACACCCATATCTCGCATGAAACTATCAACGGATGCGTATTTCTGTGAGGATCTGCTGGTTTATACCGGCTCTCCCACTTACGTAGCACAGGGCTTTCAATTGGAACTACCGGCGATTGAGCATGCTTCGATTGCCGCTCTGAACCGGTTGGAGGATGAGCTTCGAGTCGTCCTCCGCGCTCTCCGGGACAGGACGGAGCTTCAGATCCAGTGGACGGTCGGAAGCCATTACGAAACTGAGCTGATGCGCTATTACGAGCGGACGGATGGGAATTCCATGCCGGAAGCAGCCCGATCCTGCCGTAACCATCACTTCACAAGAAGTTGGCAACAGATGGAGGCGGGTAATCTCCGTCGGGAAGAGCTTAGGTTTTTCGTTAATATGCCACTTGGGAACGATCCCACGCCGGTAACAATCCAGTCATGCGCTGCGGGTTTCTCTACATACGAAGATCTGTTCGAACAGTTTGCCCGCTCTCTTGGAGGACATGTGAGGCGGTTCAGTGATGACGATCACTTCCGAGCCTGTTTCCGGTTTTTCAATCCATCCAAAACGGCAGATGACCACCCGTTCGATCCACTTGCGTCGATGCAGGAGAATTGCCTGCTGGGCGATGCTGCTCCGATCACCAATCCTGCCGGATTCTATCTTGGCGGTGTGTATCATGGGATTTTGGCGATCAAATCCCCGCCACAAGTGAGTTTCTCTGGCATGATGCGGGGGTTGACCGGGCTGCCGATGCGGGATTATGCCATCACAGTCAATGTGAGGGCTCTCGATGTCGCCCAGGAAATCCGAAAGGAGGAAACTCAAATCGAAAAACTTGAACGAGCCATGCGCCATAATCCCAAGGAGAGGATGCGCTCTGCCATTGAAACCCGAACCAACCGGATCAGACGGTTGATGGCGGATGAGGTTGTTCCCATGCAAGCGCAGCTTATGATCAGATGCTGGGATGCAGAGCTTTCCCGGCTTCAATCCAAGCTTTCGGTGCTGGAGTCATCAATCGTTAAGCTTCAGGGAGCGAGCTATCACCGTCCTTCCTTTCCGCCGAGTGCTCGCAATTACATGATTGGCTGTATTCCAGGGGAAACGAGGCGCGATTATGGTGAAGGAAATCTCCTGATTGAGGATCACAATCTGGCGAACCTGCTTCCCATCTCTTCCTCATCAACCGGAATGCTGGAACAGGCGGAAGCCATCTATCCCGGTGCCAATGGAAATCTGGTCGGTATCAGGAGTTTCGCAGGCGAGGATTCCTCTCCCCAACATGCGCTTATCACCGGTATGACCGGCGCGGGGAAAAGTGTGCTGTTGAGTGATTTACTACTTCAAACCGAGCCCTATTACGATTTCACAGTGATCGTCGATGATGGGCTTTCGCATGAGCGATATATCAGGCAAGTCTCCGATCAACCGCCGATCGTAATCCGGGCGGAAGGCAATATCACATTCAATTATCTGGATACGAACAGGCTGCCGCTTTCGCCCCAGCAGTTTGGCGATGCTGCCGCAATGGTTGCGATTATGACGAGAGTTCGTGAGAAGGATTTGCCGTTGCAGGGAGCGATTGTCACCGAAGCGCTGCAGTCTCTTTATCGGCAGAATTTTGATGAGTTGGTTGCCGATACGCCTGAATTGCTGGCTCTGGCTTCCGCCTGCTGTGAAGAGATCAAAACGGTTCAAGAGGAGAATGAAGACCATACTTTTACGGAAGCGTTTCTGGAACTCCGCTCCCGCCATCCGGATCTAACGGATTACCTGCGAGGTAAGGGGTCGGAAGCCGACTCATCAAATGATGAAGTCATGCGGCTCGCTTATGCTTTCATGACGCCTGAACAGATGCCGACACACTCGGATCTGGTTGATTGGTTTGAACGTGAAAGTCACGGTGAATCCCGCAACGCCGTGGAATTCGGTAAGCTGGCCACCCAACTTGCCCGTTGGAAATCCGGCGGCAGCTATGGCAAGCTGGTCGATGGCGTGACTAATGTCAGCCTGACCGGTAGCCATGTACATATCGAGCTATCAAAAATCTCCAATTCCATGCCGGAGCTGCGTTCCATTGCTGCGTTTCTGGTCACGAATTATGTGAGGAGCGAAATCATGAATCGCCCGCGTGAAAGCAGAAAACGGGTGATTTTCGAGGAATTGGGTGGTTTTTCGAATGTGCCGGGAGGTGAGGCGATTGTGAGTGAGTTTTACACGCGCATGAGGAAATATCATTGCTGGATCTTAAGTGTGATTCAGCTCGGCAAGATGATGCAGGATTCGTCAGTAACCACGAGCCTGCTTGGCAATGCCAGGATCGGCATTTTCTTCGCCAGACCGACCAAAGCGAGCTGGATTACATGGCTGACAGTTTCGATCTGCCGGAATCCACGCGTGAAGCGATTTTACGCTTTGCTGAGCCAACCAAGGAGCACGGTGCGCCGTTTCTCTACTATCACAAAGCCTCCAAACCCATCATCGCCACCGCAAGACACGTGATGTTGTGAACTCTTCTGCCGCACATCTTTTGCATAGACATTGAGAAGAATACTGACATAATACTAAACATGGTGAAGGAATTCGATGAATGGAACATTATCAAAAAGCGTCTCAATGCGAGTGATACTGTGCCATTTTTCAAAGAAAGGGAGGTCTGGTGGACCTCTCTCGGAGTCAATATCGGGCATGAAGAAGACGGAAAGAACCAAAAATTCAATCGCCCGGTGCTGGTAGTGGCGAAATTCAATTCTCGGATCTTCTGGGGCGTGCCATTGACGACTAAAATTAAGAACAATGCCCACTACCATCGATTCAATTTCAGAGATCGCGACCAATGTGCTATGCTTACACAGATGCGCTTGTGGGATGCGAACCGTCTTACCGGCAAAATTGGAAGGATAGGTAAACAGGATTACCGAGAGATACGAGAAGCATTGATGCTCTATCTACAGTAAAAGGCCCCATTTGGGACCTTTTGATTAGTCCACCCCCAAAAGGGTGGGACGTGCCTAGTGGCAATTTGTAGTTAAGATTCTACACTATCACACCCGCTAATGCAAGAGCTTTCTGCATCCCTCTTATGGGGCGTTGATGGTGAGTTCCGGCTTGAGCGGGGTTGGTCAAGCCCTGCCGGCAAACCGGCATCCGCCAAAGCGGACGTTGGGGCGTGGACAAACCCCACTCCAGCCGGTTTTGGTCCGGCATGCCCCATAAGGAGGGAAGAATATTCCGGGCAATTGGAATGAAACCCCGCATGAAGAGATAGAACACCCTATGTTATGAACCGATTCATTCCCTTCCTTATCCCCATCTTGTTTGTGACTGAGGCTTTTGCTATCAAGGTGATTGATCCCACCCTGATTGCCACCAATAAGGCCAATGCCGCGAAGGAATATGCGGAAAGCCTTATCCGTAAGGCCAATCAGGTAAAACAGATTCAGCAGCAGCTGGAGCAGATTTTGCAAATGACCGATTACCTCAAACGGTATGGTCATCCTGATGTGGCTGTTGCCGAGGCAGAGCTTAAACGCCTGCAGGAGCTGTTAACCAGCATTGCTCCCAGCAAATCAGCGACACGTATTAATGAGGGTGTCAGCGGCAACGAGATATTCAGCGACGAAATCCAGCGCGAAATCATTCTTGATGGCACGAAGGAAATCGACCGCAACCCCGAAATCTATCGTGAACAGGCCAAAGCCAAACGCGGCTTTGATCATTATCATCATGTGCAAGCGGAAGTCTTAAAACGGCGGCAGGATTTGCGGCAATCAATCGCTTCGACCACCAGCCAAATGCAGGCAGCGACGACGGAAAGTGAGATTCGCAAGCTTTCCGCCATCCTCACCGCTCAACAAACAGAGCTGGCTGCCATTGATAAGGAGATGGATTTTGCCGCCTCGGAAATCATGGCACGCCATTTAAAAGCCGAGCATGATAAACGGCTGCGCGCCAAAGCGCGGATCGAAACGGATCGTGCCCGTCATCGGAAGGCCATGCGCCAGGATGCGAAATTCTATCGCCTTCTAACCAGGCCCGTCAGATTTCGCTAATGTCTGACAATTTTGCAGAGCTTTTTCCCGAATTGCTGGAGCAGGCGCGGGATTTGAATCAGGCACTCACCGGAGTGGCAATGGTGGTGTTGTTCGCCGCCCTTGTTATTGCTGCGTGGAAAGGCAGCATGAGCGGTGACAGCACCAGCGCGATCCATATGCTGGCCACCATTGCTGTGCTTGCCATTGTCATCAATCTCTTTCCTGATTGGGTGGATGAGCTGGTGCAGGTTGCTCACAGCCTGTTGGGGCAATTAAACGCAGATCCCTCTACCTCGCATCAGGAGTTTGCCCAGTTGTTAACCGGTGCCGATGAAGAAGGCGCTGAGGATATTGGTTTCTGGGATGTGCTCTGGTCAGATGAGGGCGGGCTTGGCAAAGCCATGATCTACGTGTTTGTCCTGCTGATCGGCAAGCTCGCCTGGCTCATCGTTTGGATTGCCTATCTAGTTCAACATGTGGTGGCAATCTTTTCCATTGCCGTCTCACCGGGTTTTCTAGCCATGTTTGCACTTGGTGCAACGCGGGGTGTATCCATCAAATTCATACTATCATTATTGGGGGTGATTCTGTGGCCGATCGGCTGGGCGGTCGCTGACATCATGACCGATGCACTCCTGCAACTGGCCGCAGAGGATCGAATCTATGTCATCACTGGCAATGATGCGATGCTGGCTGGCACTCAAACCCTGTCATTCATATTGCTGATTTCGATCTGGATGCTGGTTAGCACCATCGCGGCTCCATTTCTGATATCCAAAGCAATTGAATCCGGCTCGCAGATTGGTGCTGCAATGGTGGCAAGCCTTGTTTCCTCAACCAGTCAGGGAGCCAGTTATGGGCTGGGTGCGGGCGCTACGGCCAGATTCGCCGGTGCCTCCGGAGTGGGCAGTGCTGCCGCAGCCATTGGAGGTGGAACTGCCGGGCTTGTTTCAGGCGCTATGGGAAGTGGCAACGCTCTGGTTCCTGCGGCGATCGGCACCATGGCGGTCGCTGCCAGCGCCAACAAAGACATTAACCAACAAGCGCAAGAAATCGCCAACAAACACCGCTCATGAAAAATTCACCTATCGACATACTCATTACCAGAAATCGTCAGACTCAATTTTGGTTCCTGCTTTTTCTGTTATCCATCATCGGGTTTACCTGGGAGCGTTCACGTCTCACCGCGGCTCTCAATCAGGATATGCGGTTTGTTGTGATGGATGAAAACAGTTTTTATCTGCCACGCTCGATGGATTTTGAGTCCGCCATTGATCTCCACACAGGCCAGGTAACAATCGCGTTGGAAACATTATTCAATCGTAATCCCAAATCCATCGATAATCCAAATCGGTTACAGCGTCTCTTCTCACGAAAGTCGATGAAGAAGGCAAACAAGCTGATTAGCGAAGAAGCGCAAAGCTTTACCTTAAAACAGATCCACCAGAAAGTGGAGATTGGTGATATCAAACTCCTGCAAACCACCGATGAAACGGTGATGGCCACAGCGGAAGGTCAACTCATCCGCAATGGGATTTTTGATGGGGAAGGTTTCACCGAAGTGCATCGGTTGAACGCCCGGCTGCAATTCACCCGCAATGATAATCTTCTGATCAATGGCGGGTTTCCAACCATCGTCACCAGTTTTGAAATCTCAACCACCCCTTCCAGCTTATGAGAATCATCTTATTATATGCGCTGCTGATAGTTGATCTTTCGGCTGATCAAATCCGCAAACTGAATCTGAATCCGGATAAGCCGGCAGTCATTCATGTTTCGGATCGGTACACGACCACATTAATCTTCTCTGAAAATGTTGGAGCGATCATCGGCAATGAGCTGACTGACGGCGAAGAGGGGAGCGATGCCGCAATTCATTACAGCCATCCGTCCAACTCGAAACTGATCGCCTTAACTGCCCGTGAGAAGAACGTCGATACCATCATGACTCTTCTTGTGGGCGAGGAGCTTTACCTTCTTCACCTGCAATATAGTGAGAACCCGAATCTTGCCGTTAAAATCAAACTGCCGGTGAAAGCCAAACCGGCAAGCCGAAGAATCGTGCCAGCAAAGCCGATCGCTAAACAACGAGACCGCTCGCCACCGGGATTAATGCGTGTATTGGAACTGGCCAAAGCGCAAAACCTCTCTTCCAGGCGTTTTCCCATCTGGCAGGTAAATCATCAATCCCGGCAGGGTAACCTCACCACAAAAATCGATCGAATCATTCATATGAAGAATGAGGATTTATTCGTCATTTCCGGCACGATCACCAATCATCACCTTCTCTTTAAAGCGAAGTTCAGCCCAGGAAAATCGCAGTTTCTGGTTAATGGCATGCGCCGCAAACTTCTCTTTTTCCAATCTGCCGACCAAATTCCGAGGCGCGGCACCATCCGATTCTGGGCAGTGGTCAATAGTTTCAACCCTTCACACAAGCTTGCCATCAGCCATGATCTATAAATTGCTGGATTTCTTGAGAGGTGGGCCGGGAATGGTGCTCTCCCTCATCGTTACCATATTGTTGAGTTTCTACTTCATCAGAACCGAACGGGAGCGGAGCTCTGACCTTAATCCGAGCCCCAAACTCGCCGAAACAGACCTCATCACCAGTGAGGAAAT
Organism: Verrucomicrobiales bacterium; assembly: GCA_965224685.1. Lineage (GTDB taxonomy): Bacteria > Verrucomicrobiota > Verrucomicrobiia > Verrucomicrobiales > DEV007 > CBDDAB01. The sequence goes on from CBDDAB010000017.1 coordinate 913,550, forward strand.
TGAAACTCCTCGAACTATCAATCGACGAAACCTCTTCCAGCCCTTCATTCCCCTGCCGCCAAAGCCAGTTCCAGCGTTAACCGAAATTACTGCGACACCAGTTGAGCCGGCAACTGTTGAATCACCTCCCAAACCAGTTCGCAAACTGATTCAATCCTACGCTCCCTCACCAGAACCGGCGCGGATGGATGCCGAGCCACCAAAGCCAAAACCTCCGTGGAGTTCTCGTATCGGTTCTCTTATCCCCTGCCGGCTGGTTCATTCCGTAGTGGCCGGTCAGCAACCAACTCCCATCACCGCAATCACCACCGCTGACATTAAGGATGCCAGTGGAAGAACTCTTCCCGCCGGCACCACCATCCACGGTCAGACCGCCAGCATTCACGCCAACACGCTTTCAGCCAATCCCAACTGGCGAATTGGTGGCTCCACAATCAACGCCACCATCCTCAGTCGCTACCACAACCGCAAAACCGGGTTCTTCACTTACGGAACTGCCAGGGCGTTCGGGTTCTCACTTATAAGAGGTTAAGAATGCAATGGCTTTGTTAGCGTCATGGGAAAACTTGTCGACCAGATCGGGTGTCGGAGCTTCGGGTTCTCGTAGACGTAGCAGACTCACGACGGTGGCTCTAAGCAAGGCTGTGGCTTGCGCGGCCGCCGGGCCGCTGCGCGTGCAGGTGTCTTCGCGCCACACCACGTCTCGCCGCCAGTGCTGCCCGTTCTCCACTCCCCAGTAGTGCCGCACTTGCCACCCGAGGCGTTTGGCGAAGGCTTCTACCTGGGCCGGATCGTCCGTCTCGGGATAGGCGATGCTGCTGATGTAGTAGCGGGGCTTGGGACGGTGTTCTTTTTCCGTGGTCCGTTCGAGCCAATCGCGCTCGACCATGATGGCGGTGCGTGCGTAGGGAAACTGCGCGGCATCCGGTTCGATGGGCGCGATCTTGACCCGCCGTTGCTCAACTCGGCCGTGCCCTATCTCAGGCTCTTCTGTTAGGTTAAAAAGGGGGTGCTTCCATACTCGGCATGCAAGACGCGCTCCACTTCGGCTTGCGTGTCAGGCGCGTTGCCTTTGATCGCGATGAGATACTCACCGCCTTTCTCCGCAATGGCTCGGGCTGTAGCCCGACGGCCATGCAAGGCATCTGCAGTGACGGTGTTGCCGGCGAGGTGGGTTTGGTCCTGCCGCAGGAGCTTTTCCGCTGCGCGCGCTTCCTGACCGTGGTTGTGGGCGGCGCTTAAGCCCACAGCGGCGTCTTGATCCTGGTGGCTTGATAGGGTGACGATGATGCCTAACTGATGGCTGATCGTTTTCCCGTCAATGGCTAAAGTGGAAGGCAGGCTTCCGGCTTGCTCTTGCAACCAGGTGCTTAGGTGTTGTGCTAAGATGCCCAAATCTATCCGATGCAATACTTCGCGGTAAACATCATAGCCAGGAACTGGGCGAAAGTGTTTGCTGCCGCGCTTGAGGCGTAACCCTAAACGGGCGCGTTGCCGTTGATTGAGCCGTTGCCCGGTGCGATGGAAACCGCGCATATCTTTCTCTCCCTGCAATAATGCCAGGATGATAATACCTAACACCGCACCTAAAGGATATCGCCGGCCGCATCGATGCCTGGGATCGGGCAGATGCCATAGGCATTGGGCCAAGCTCTCAAGTTGATTGGCTTTGAGAGAGCTACGCGCTTGGGCACTGGAGCCGCCATCGCTTAACGCTTTCACATGCTCTGGAGCGAGTGATTCACTGAGCAATCGTGCACGGGCGCCCGGGCAAAGTTCTTTTAACCACAAACGCTTGGGGCGTTGATCATGAGAGTCGTAGTAATCGCATCGGTGATAGCGAAAGGTTCCAGCCGTGAGCCCCACGGGAATCCATCCAGCCGCTTTGTAACAGGTGCCCGCATGCGACTCAGGATCAGTGAAGGTTTCAGCAAGGGCCGGTTGATAGTGAAAGTGTTCGAGCCATTGACCAGGCAAAGCGCGTACGGCTGCGGCCAATGCTTGTGAAGCCAGATTAGGCCGACGAGCGGCTTCAATAACCAGGAAACGCTGGTTATTGACAATTAAGCTCAGGCGTTGACTAGCCGTGCGCGCATCCCACCCGATCCATTGATCACGATCAGCGAGATGTCGAGCACAAGCGCCCCACTGAAGCAGAGCAACCCAATGCCACAGGCCATCCTGATCTTGTTCTTCGATGACTTGAAAGAGGGTGTGGCCCGAAGGCTGACGTTTGCCCAAGGCGTGCTGGGCCTCGAGCAAAGCCATGAAACGCTGACGTTGATCGAGAGCATCCGAGGTGAGAATGCGCGCGCGCAGACCAGTAGCGGCAGCGGGTTTGGCGCAAGGAAAGGGAGCTGTGTCAGAGAAGGTCGCTTTCATCGCACCATTCCCTAGCCTTTCCGAAGCCTCGTGTCTAGCTGAAAGTTCTTACTTATTGGTATTCAATTAGTTGTGATCTGATATCCGGTTGCCCTGCGGAACTGCCGGTCTACCTGGAACACGGCTCGACAAGCCTTATAAAAATAGCGGTAGAATCTTCCTCTCCACCGCCATCTCCGCCGCCGCCCGATCCTTCCGCCGCACCTCCAACACAATCTTCGGAAACATCCCCAACCAGGATCTCCAAAACACAGGAATCGAAGCTGCCTCCGCCGTTATCGACCAACACGCCAAATACCTCTACGAACAAACCAGACTCCACAACCAGCCCAAACTCCTCATCCCACAAGGAACAGAATTCTACCTCCACACTGGGAATCCTTCATGATTTTCAGCCAAAGCATGCGGCATCTCGACCAATTCATGCGTTGCCAAATGACAATAAACACGTAGGGGAAGTAGTTTCCTTATGGAGAAACGGAAATCCACCACCAGGATCATCATTCAAGACTCCTCACTCGTTCACCACGGCGATCCTCTATCTTGCTGAATCGCTAAAACGCAACTGGAACAACGAATAATATCTCTCTAATAACAAATCGGTCTCAACTATGGGCAAACAGAAAGACACACTCAACGTCAAAGCAAAGAAACAGCGCAAAAAGAAGGAACTAAAGAAGAAGCTACGCAAGAAACACCAGAGAAATGCTAGCAAAGGAGCTTCGTCCAAGAAAAAAGATAAGAAAAAGAAGGAGAAAAACTCAAAATAAGCCCTTAGCATTTCTCGATGCCCACCCAAATCTCTTCCAAGAAAAATAACTCGCGCAAGAATAGCAACTCAAGAGAAACCATTCTGTTCGGCGACCTTGAGGAACTCCTGGAAACCAAACGGCCATTACAAGGTCTCAAGAATAGCGAGACATTAAAGATCAATCATGAAAAAGGTCTTTATCCATATCGTGAGAAGATTTCTTTAAGCGAGTATGAACGGGTCAAACTTGGATTACAGGCTGAACTGTTAAAAGTCCAAAATTGGATCAAGCAGGAAGGCGAACGCATTGTATGCCTTTTCGAAGGAAGGGACGCCGCAGGAAAAGGCGGAACGATCAAGCGGTTCATGGAGCATTTGAACCCTCGCGCCGCTCACATTGTAGCTCTTGAGAAACCCACCGAACGGGAGAAAGGGCAATGGTATTTCCAACGCTACATCAGGCAGCTTCCCACCCGCGGAGAGATGGCTTTCTTCGACCGGTCATGGTATAACAGGGCCGGTGTGGAAAAAGTGATGGGATTTTGCAGCTCAAGAGAATATCTTGAGTTTCTTCGGCAATGTCCCTTGGTGGAAAAGATGCTCGTCAACAGCGATATTCGGCTCTTCAAATTCTGGTTCTCCGTAAGCCGCATCGAGCAATTACGGCGGTTTCACGCCCGCAAGGTCGATCCGTTGAAACAGTGGAAACTCAGCCCCATCGATATGGAGTCGCTTCACCGTTGGGATGCCTACACTAACGCCAAACAGTCCATGTTTTTCCACACCGATACCGCTGACGCGCCATGGACAGTCGTAAAATCCGATGACAAGAAACGCGCCAGAATCAACTGCATGCGTTACTTTCTTACAAAGCTCGACTACCCGGATAAAGACCCGCAGGCCATCGGCAAACCCGATCCGCTTATTATTGGCTCCGTAGAGCAATTATACGGCGAGGACGCTTACCCCGATTTAAACGATCATTAACAACGCAACTAACGGTTTCTTTTTCCGTTGACATTCTCCCAAAAAACGAATACACATAAACACAAGACACCATCGCCCAAACATAACACATGCATAGCATCTGTGACTTGGAGCAAAACAAGGAATCCGCGGAAGCCGAGACTGAGTCAAGGATTGCAGCGACACATCAATAGAAACATTCGAAAACATTATATATTGGAATGCCAATATTGATAGGAGTTGATGGCGATTGATTTGTGAGGCGTTTAGCGGGGTTCCGTTGGTTTTCTGGATGTGATGGTGTTGATGGAGATTGATCGAAGTTGATCTCAAACATAACACATACATATCACGGGAGGAGCGATGGCTCGGCTGATAAATTTCAACAAGAGGGTGATTGATGCCCTGGCAAAACCAAGATCTACCACTCGGGATGAGTATCGGGATCGGAAGGAGGATGGCCTTTATCTTTATCATACGCCGAGGGGCAAAAAGACGTTCTATCTATACAAGCATTTTGAGGGTGGACCGGTGCGCATCAAGCTAGGGCGTTATCCGGATCTGTCTGTTTCCGCGGCAAGGATGCAGGCAAAGAAGTTTAAAGGCCAGATGGCGTTGGGAGAGAATCCGCTCCAGGCGCGCCGTGAACGTAGCGCATCGCGGATTACGCTGCGGGAAGTAGCGGAATCCTATTTGCAGTCGAAGAAAGGTAAGATTCAGCCATCGACAGAGCTACTGTACCGTTCAATTCTGGCTCATGGGCTTCGAGAGTTGGTAGACAAGCCGGTCGCTTCGGTTTCGAAGTCTCAACTGGTGGATCTCCACCGAAAACTCACGGTCGAACGTGGCAAGACTGCTGCGGATTCGGCGATTCGGGATTTTGGGAAGTATTTCAACTTCTATGCGGATCGTTACGAATATGATGGCGTTAGTCCGGTCAAGACGCTCAGCCAGAACAAGCTTTGGAACGCCGGTGCTGGGAATCGGAGGCAGCGTTACATTACGGATCAGCATTTTCCGAAATGGTTCAAAGCAGTGATGCAACATGACCGGCTTGATGAGCGGGATTATTTGCTGCTGCTTGTCATGACTGGAATGCGGAAGACTGAAACGGAAATGATGCTGTGGGAGGATGTTGATTTCACGAAGCGCATCTTCACCGTGCGCGAGACCAAAAATGGTGATTCTCACAGTCTGCCTATGACAGGGTTTCTTAATGAGATGCTCTCAGCAAGAAGACAGAAACGGGAATGTAGGCGCGTATTTCCGGAGTCTAAGCAGTTTACGCCGGATGCTATGGCTGCGAGATTGAGCAAATCGAGCGGTATTAGATTCTCACTTCACGATCTACGACGGACATTTGCAACAATTGCTGATCGGATTGGACTTGGCGATTACACCATTAAAGCTCTGCTTAACCACAAATCTGGAGCAGATGTCACGCAGGGTTACATCATCCGTGAAGTTGAGCAACTTCGTGAGCCTATGGAACGGATTACAGCGAAAGTTCTGGAGCTAGCCGGGCAAACCGACCGCAAAACGCCAAGCGAATCTGCTATTGCGGACAAGTAGTGAGATTGGGCGTCCGCACGAGACTGGCAGAAATCGCATAGCGTCACGCGGCAAACCACCCGCCACGCATCCGCACATTCATGCCGCCCTGGAATATCAAAGTTGCGCCTTCATGTTCCGCTTTCCAAACTTCACCGTCGTGCCGCTTTGCGGGTTTTTGCGATGAATTTTTGCACATCTCCTAACCTATGGGGCTTGGAAAAAAATAATCGTCCCAAAGCGCAACCATTCTGTTAGGAGCGGGTTTGAGTGCCTGTAGTCCTATGAGAAGAACCTGACTCTAACTCAATTCGTTTATGGAAGAACACTGCGCGTGATCTCACGGGCAGCGCGAAACGCAAGTTCATGGCGGGCGTCGTCGATGGCCTTGGCCGCGGCGGTCAACGGTGGGCTGAAGACTGTCTTGGCTGGAATAGGCAACTCATTCGCAAAGGCAAAGAGGAACTCGATTCCGGCATTGATTTCGTCGATCAGTTTCACAAACGAGGTAGAAAGAAGGCTGAAGAACATTATCCAGAATTACTGGAGGATATTCGCGCCGTTGCTGATCCCCATGCTCAGACTGATCCCAGTTTTCGCTCTACTCGCCTCTATGTCCGCATCACTGCTAAAGAAGTCCACCGGCGACTGGAAGAGCGCCCAGGGTATGACCTATCAAGTATGCCTTGCGTGAGAACCATCAACAGCAAACTCAATCTGCTCGAACTCCACCCTAGAAAAGTTGCCAAGACCAAGCCGATGAAGAAAGTGAAAGAAACCGACGCCATCTTTGATATGGTGCATGAGATCAATGCGGCGGCCGATAGCGATCCCAAGCAGTTGCGTATCTCCATGGACACCAAAGCGGCGGTAAAAATTGGCGAGTTTAGTCGTGGTGGCTATAGCCGAGGCGAGCGGAAGGCCCTTGATCACGACTTCAAAGCGAAAACAACCCTCGTGCCCTTTGGGGTTTATCAGCCCGAAACTGGCCAAACCGACCTATGGTTCTCAGAAAGTAAAGTGACAGCGGATTTTATGGTTGATCGTCTTGAAGAGCTGTGGCCGCGACTGCGTGCAGAGAATCCTGAAGTAGAGGTGCTAGTGATCAACGCCGACAATGGCCCCGAGAGCGATGGCCGTAGAACCCAATGGTTGAAGCGCCTGGCTGAATTCTCTACGGCTCATGATATAGTGATACAGCTAGCCTATTATCCACCCTATCATAGCAAGTATAATCCTATAGAACGAGTGTGGGGAGTGCTCGAAAACCATTGGAATGGAGAGCTACTGAGCACAGCGGAGAAAGCGCTGGGAATGGCCCGAAGCATGACATACAAAGGGTTGAATCCCGTCGTCACACTGGTCACCAAGACCTACCAGACCGGAGTGCGACTGACAAAGAAAGCGATGAAAGAATTCGCGCCCCAAATCAGTCGGATGGCTGGATTGGAGAAGTGGTTTCTAACAATATTCCCTGAGCCTGAAATGGGATGATTATTTATTTCCAAGCCCCTATACTTGGCCCGGCTGCCGAACTTGATGAACCTCAGTCCATACCTACACCTAGGGCAACCCTGAGGCGTGCAGTACAAACGGACCAATCTCCCTAACTAGTAAATGATATTCCGCAGGACCATTGCTTCTTTGAGTTCTTTCCCTCTGTGCACGCGTTAGAGCCTGCGCAGGAGGAGCCCCGCTTGCGTAATGACCGTAAAAGTCCTTCATTATGGCTGCTGTTGCGGCATCATCAATCCTCCACAATGCCAACAAGTAATTATGCGCTCCAGTTTGAGCAAGAGCCCGTCTCAGCCCAATCACTCCCTCGCCACGGATAATATCGCCATCTGCAGTATTACATGCCGGAAGACTCACAAGCTCGGTCTGATCCAGTCTGACCAATGCAAACTCAGACGCAAGAACGATTCCATCCTTCTGCGCTTCTCCCGGCAGTTCCTTCTGGCGCTCCCAGCGTCTCCATGCAGTCTCCGCTCCCCATAAGACTATTCCTGATCGGTAGAGGGCAGAATAACTTGTCCAATCCGTGAGATACGACATCACACTCTGGTCATTGCTGCGAAAATCATCCTTCTCCAGTTTCGCATCCGTACTTCTCGGTATTAGCGGTCGTTGTCCGATCGCGAAGCCATGTGTGCCTAGATGAAGTAATCGAGGTGAACCAACGCTTCTAAATTTCTCCTCTGTCGCATCCTTGCCAACATAGATCTCCGCTTCTGTGTAAATTTCTCCTATTGATCTTGCAACGTCTACAGTGCCGGGAAGAGATCCAAACAGATCAGGCTCGCCGGGCTCTACATCTTTACCATTGCTTGGATCCGCAAACACAACTACACGAGAAGACTTCAGCGTTGGTAACTTTCTTAGTGCATCACGTGCCGAGTTAAGATACCGCACACTGCAAGTTTCTAATAACAGTTTTCCATTCTTGTCCGGGAGTGTCGAAAATGAAAGTGAATAAAGATACTCATCTGGACATATCAGTAGATGAGTTATATCTGGCGACAATCCCAATTTGGCGATAAGTCGCTCGTAAAGCTCCCTGGAGTTCTTCCTCAATGACCCAACAGGATTGTCTTGCCCCTTGAGGAGACGGACCTGCTCGATGACTAACTCATCAATACCAGGTCGCTGATCATCTTTGAATCTTTCACCTAGGAGAACCAGTCTTGGGTCATTATCCCTCTCATATATTAAGGCTCCGTAGCTAGGAATTTGCCGCGAGTGCTCGATCCGATTAAAAGCGAAATAATCAATTAGGGCCGTATGGGGAGGCAGCCTTCGTCTGATATCTTCAGGATGGACCGTCAGCCACTCCCGCGTATCTTTAAATCTTCGCGATTCGTCTGCTAGCTCTCGCTCAAGCGTCTCGACATCTGAAATGGCTCTTGATCGTTGATCGTTGGAGCCATTCAAAATAGCATTGATCGCTTTGCTTTTTGCATCATTCAACTCATTGAGCTTAGCGATCGAATCATGTTTTTTAGCATCAATTAATATATTGCGATCTGAGAGAATGGATTGCAAAACGGCGCCCTTCAGTCGCAATACAATCTCGGCAGTCATCATAGGCTTCTGCAAATTCGCCGTGAGATCCCACGGATGTTTTGCGCTTCGAATGAACGCAAGGCGCTGTTTTTCGGAGCTGAACCGCAATATATGTTCAATGTGCTGATACCAGCTTTTGGTACTACTTATCGCAAGCTTCTCAGCCATGTCAATATCTCCTACGTCATGGTAAAATAAGCCAAGACGCTTGGTTGCGCTGACAGTAAGAGGATGATCCTTCCCAAGTTTCCTCTCATTCAATTCGACACATGATGTCAGCAATTCACGAGCCCTAGCGTGATCGAACGTTGTTTGAAAGAACAAGCCTAGGTTGCCCTTGGCTATTACAGTATCAGTGGATTCAGAGCCTAATTTTTGTTCTAATGCTCTGATGCTGGCCTCATATAACCGACCTGCTTCCTCATACAGTCCGGTTTGATGGAGAAGTACTGCGAGATTGTGTTCGGTATACGCAATTCGTCGATGACCAGCGTCGAGAGTGGTTCGTTTGGTTTCCAGAGCCTTTCGGAAATAATCCTCTGCTGCGAGGTGTTGTCCGATCTTATGATAGAGAGTTCCAAGGTTGTGCTGAGCCATCGCCACATGACCATTTGCACCTATGGATTTAAGCCTTTGTAGACTCTCTATATAAAGCTCTTCCGCTCTTTCGTAATCCCCCATGACATCATATAGGAGTGCCATGTCGTGAGTAAACTCTTTAAAGATCACGGATGCTAGCCAATTAGATTGATTTAACTTATAAGAATAGTCTAGAAGCCGCTCAAACCATGGAGAAGCCCATGCTTGATTCATATAAGCGGAATTCCGCGTCACTCGATTGTCTGAGGAACCTTGGATTCCGAACACTCGTTTTACCAATTTCGGAGATCCTCCCGTTGGGACATCGTGAAGAAGAGCTATTTCGTGAATTGGGCGAGTCGCCCGCTTCATTCCGAACTCTAAAAGAATCTGCCGACGCAAGGTCTCGAACTCATGATATAATCCAAGTCTTTCGTAATAGAGCAACTTCATGTTCGCTACAATTGGATCCATCTTTTCGGTATCTGGCAGTTCTAAAAGAAATGCTAAACCATCGCTGAGTGGAGGATCCTCGTGCGACGGCGTCGTGAGAATCTGAAAAGCACGCCGAACCTTTTGTTCGGAAGATAATACCTGCTCCAGTCTTTCTGCGTCATCGAGAACTACAAACTCAAACTCCTTTGGCAATCCAGCTTGTGAGGTAATCACCATCGTATACTGCCCCGGGCTCAGCGATCTCGCTATTGCTGAATGCAATTGACCAAAGTCGACAATGAACGGAGTGGAAATATCGGACAATTGAAAAATCACCCCAGAGCTAAGACTCTTTCTAATTGCTAAGTCGTAGCTCTCTGAGGAATCCCCTCTCCACGCGATTGTTGGATTCAGCAATGCAGTTCTCTGAGGAGAATACAAGACAACCTCGTCTATATCGCGAAACTTCCGCGGTTCCGGCATTCTCCAGTTTCTGAGCCCATCGTGTCGAGCGCCAAGTTTCGCAAGCAGTCCCTGATTCTCCTCTATAACTGCTCCAGTTACCTCTGATGAAGAGTCAGGCGCAACTTCGGCAATATCACCGTCTAGATGATATATTTTAGCCGCGTGTTCTATAGGCGCTTTAACAATGTCCCCCTGTCTGAGGAGGACATCATCATTAACACGATAGCTCTTCCCATCGCGGGTGACAGTACCTAAGCCCCTTCGAATTTCCAGCAGTCCACTAGGATTTTTAGTTGTCGGCAACTCTTCATCAGTAATGATCAGAGTATCATCGGAATCGAAGACTACCCAAAGAGTTGACAGTATGACTACAGAAAAGGCAAGAATGCGCGAAGTAACCCGCAGTCCAGGAGTTCTGAGAGTCATTAAAAAATGCTCGGAGTCACGTAAACGATAAACCCCAAATAGAACTCCCAGAACAATTAATACAGCGATTGGAGGGGTTGCTGCTTCAGGAAGCCTCAACAAAAATGAACTAACACCAGCAACAGCAGCAACGGCAACAACCCAGAAAACTAACTGTAAGCTCCTGCTTCTATCAAGGATGGTGTCGATCCATTTCATGGAAAATTATGCCTAAAAATGCGCAACATAGTTTTTCCAGCAAGAAGAAGATAAGTCGCATAAAATACCATTTCATGCGTCCTGCTAAACATTCCCTTTCCTCCATCCGAAACATGAGATCTCTCAAGGACGAAATGCACAGAGGTAATCGAGATAAGTAGTGCCGCAATTAACACTGTGTCTTCCAGTACATACCAAAGAGTGATTCCCAAATGCCACAGCCCTGGGTGTTTTTCCGACGATTCCCTCTCCTTGCTCATCTCCATTAAAGCTAACCGAGCTCATTTGGGAGGTCAACAGGGTAACATCAGCCGGATTCTGCAAATTTCACCCTGTTTTTAGAATTTTCAGAATCGACCAAATTGTCCCCCAGCCCACCGCATCTAGTATTACCCCACTTGCCAAAAATGACCAAGTATTGGGCGTGTCCCAAACTGACAACAGATTCCCTATTGAGGATCAGTCAAGTGTTTCCTGTATATATGCGCCGGAATATGCCGATTCTTCATCTTCTGCTTTTCCAGGCCTCACCTTTGTGCCGCTGCGCGATTTTCCTCAATAAAATCTACTACGTCACCCAGACGATATTTTACTCGACTGCCAATTCTAACGAATGGCAGATCGTAGCGTCCCAAACACGCCCATGAGGCGAGTGTTTGGGGTTTTACCCCAAGTATTTCCGCCGCCTGCTTGCGTGATAACAGACGATCAGGATCATTTTCATGATCTTGCACTATTTCCTGATACATAAGCACCTCCAGCCAACAGGTTAAGCGTTGCAGCGATTCCACGGAACCCCGCTAGAATGCCACCGCCACTACCCATAGTAGATCGAGGGGGTTCCGTAACCTTGCTCGCCACCTCTATCACAGGTTGAACGGTCAATTCAGACCCACAACCAAACGATGGAGGTGTCATGAATCATCATGATAATAATCCGGATCGTCAGCCGGAGAATCTTTCTGACGGAACTTTCGAAGAACCATGCGATGCAGCCTGCCGCGCCCTGTGGCTGGCGGTCATTGTCCAATTGCTCACCGATGCGACCTCAAAAAGCAAACGTGAACGCCCGCTCCGCAGACAGCGTCAGGCAAGAGAATGGTTCAGCAATCTGGACGAGAATCACAGCTTTCACGAAATCTGCGAGCTGGCAGGCGTTGATCCGGAGGCAATGAAACAGGAGATCAGGAAGATACTGGCGAACCCAGAGTTAAAGCCGGATTTCCGTTCCATGCGGAGTCGGCAAAAGTAAAATGGTAGACTTGATAATCTGATCCTGATACGATCATTGATGAGGTATTTCCTCCGGATGCTAGTTACATCCGTTCACAGAGCGGTCTGTTCGAGCCGATCAATCGAACTCCTGGCTCCTTGGTCGGGAGTTCGCCGAATATAAAAGCGGATTTTCCGTGAATACGCGAGCATGTCTCTGTGCATGTAACTAGCTCCCGGTCACCAACGATCATTGCGATTGTTGGTGACAATCAACCCTGTGTATAGGAGCTACGAGACCATGAAGATCATTTCTGGAGGGCAGACAGGGGCTGATCGCGCCGCACTGGACTTTGCTATTGAGAACGACATACCCCACGGCGGATGGTGTCCGAGGGGACGTAAAGCTATCGATGGACGGATTGATGAGCAGTATCAGTTGACCGAAACGCCCTCTGCCAACTATCTGCAGCGGACCGAATGGAATGTCAGAGATTCGGACGCCACAGTCATTTTCACCTTGTCGCACCTCCTTAATGGTGGAAGCAGGCGAACCGCCGAGTTTGCTTTGAAGCACGGGAAACCCTGGATTCACATCCATCCGGAAAATGTGGGCGAGCTGAGTCCCTTCCTTGACGGGATGCCTCAGAATGTCACTTTGAACATTGCTGGCAGCCGCGAAGGAGAGGATACGAGTGTCTATCGATTTGTTACAGATCTTCTTGGCGCGAGCGCTTTGGCCAAGATTTCCTCCCACCAGAAACAGCCAGAATGATCCATGCGAAGACGAAAATCCCTCATCGAAGCGCAAGGTTATCATGAGTTGGGATTACATGATGAAGCTTGGCAACTCATCAATGACCTGCCTCAGCATGTGCGTGAAGGCCGAAAGGCCTTTGGTTTACGACTGAAGATCCTGGCCGCAACGAATCGGTGGCAGCAATGCCAGTTTCTCACGAAAGGCCTTGTGCAAAGTTATCCTGCATGGCCGCTCCCCAGGCTGCTTGGTGCCGAAGCACTCGACAGGCAGGGCGAGACGAAACTGGCTCTCGCATTCCTCACCGCAGCCGAAGTTCACCTGCAGAAAGAACCTGGATTCTGGTTTCAGCTCGGCTGCTATCGAGCCAAGCTTGGCAATACGTCAGAGGCAAGAGAGGCCATCGCTCATCTCCTGCTGATGGCACCCGACTGGCAGACAAAAGTAAAAGATGAGGAATCGCTTGAGTGCGTGTGGAATATGGAGGATTGACCGCGACACGTCGATTTAGCAAAAGAGATAGACTTTATTTTCTTGCTCTGATAGAATCCCAGCAAGGAAGGCGTGTTGCCTTCCGGATGTTTAACCGCATCTTGCCATAAGCGGGTATTCCGATACTCCCAATCCTTGTGACTGGGAGCCTGTCGAATAATCGGATATCTGAGAATAAGGCAGGCACGACTTATGGCGTGCGGTTAAGCTCCCAGTCACCAGCGATCACTGGGATTGTTGGTGACATCAACAATAAACAAAGGAGCAAATCATGCCAATTCTCCCATATGAATATCACGTTCAGAACTATCAGGCATTCAAGCGATTTATCGGAGATCGAATCCGTCACTATCGTGTGAGTGGTCGGCTTTCAGAGGAGGAACTCGCTATCCGGTCAGAATGCACGATTGACGAAATCAGATCCTATCAGGATGGATCAGGCGAGTTCAATCTGCACACGGTCTACCGCATCTGTTGCAGTCTCGCACTCGATCCGGAACTTATCTTCGATTACCGGCTTCCTGAATGATCCGTGTGCTCATTTTGCCACAGGGGGTTCCGTAACGGGATCCCCTGTCCTATCCCAATGAAAACAGAGATTCTTCTGTCATAACTAAAAAGGAGGCTCAAATGAGCAATGAAAACGAAATGATCCACGCCATTCGCGTTGGAAATGTTGAGGCGCAAGTCAACCAAGTCGAATCCCTTGCAGGAAAGTTCTACTACCACATTGTTGTGGTGGTCTACTACCGTGATTCGGATGGAAATTCCAGATCGTCAACCCGCTACGGATATAACGATCTTCCCAAGGTTGAGATCGCCACGCGCAAAGCCTACGAGTTCATCAACGCGCTGGTTCATCAGCCGAATTCTGGCGAGGAAAACCATGCCTGTGATTCGGCGAACACATGCGTATCATAGAACTGCGATAGATTCAATCCGGCAAGCGGTGGCTGAATTTTTGGTCACCGCAAGCCTTTTCACTTCCTGTGTCTGCAGCCTCTGCCAGAGAACGGAAAGATTGCTTCCCTCAATAACGAACTTGCTTTCCTGAAACTCGATCATGATCTGATCGCCTTTAAAAGTCGCTGATACAAAGGCGTGCCAGGGAAGCAAATACTCCTCTCCTGCAATCACCATGGTGATTGTCGGCGTTCCCTCTTCCATTTCGAACGGCAATGTCTCGCGCTCAAACATTTCAGGATCGGGCAAGTTTGCGGATACTCGCCGATGCCAGGGCGGCATGATAGGTTTGAAATGAAGCAGTGACATTCCGGCCAAACTTCAAACGCCGGTAGAGTTCGCTGCGGCTCACGGCAACGCGATGTTGGTGTTGTTTGTATCGCCTCATTCGCTTAAGATCATTCCAGCCCGATTTGAGGCGTTGGAGCGCTTGCTTCAATCCGGTGGTAATGGGAGTCATCCACCTTGGCCGACGGTAATTCCGTGCCTCTCCAACGATTGTTTCCAGCCTTTTCAATTCTGCTTCACCCAATTTCGCCATCTGTCGTTTACGAACTTCCTCGGTCGATAGGTTTTTCAATCGGTTATCGCGCCAATCTCTCACAAAGGCGATCGTCTCCGTTTTGGATGGGGCACGTCCGAATGCCTCTCGAAACTCCCTCATAAACCGCGCTGTTGCCTGCGTCTTCCCCTCTTTGATAAACGCCTCGATTCTCGCCTTGTCCGGCTTGTTTCCAAATACGGATTCATAGCGTCTGATGAATCGGTTCTTTTGTAGCGTGCGCTCGGAATAACATTCTTCTAGCTTTTGGTCGATTCCTTTAATCCCGAACCCGTCTTGTCGCCATTCCACCGTGTAGCCAAGCTTTTCCGCCCTATCTGCAAGCTCCTGATAGAAGAATTCCCTCACAGAGATATCCTCTAGCATCGCTTTCGGCTGAAGCGCATACCATCCCTGTCTTTCATGATCAAAGCTCATATTGGCGATGACCAGATGCGCATGAAGTTGCGGATCCAGTGATCTGCTCGAATCATGCTGATAGACCGCGGCAATGAGATTGCCCGTCCTTCTTGTCTTCTCAGTTTGATGATTCTTTCCAGCCCGGTTTCTGACCGCAGCCAGCTTCTCCAATTCCTGAATCACCTTGTCGGTCACCTCGTGAAAGGCAGCAATCAACCTCTCATCCCCACCAATCACAGCAGCAATACTGAAGGCTTTTGGCGCTGAAATCGTCATGTCATGAAACTGAGTGGTGCCACGGCGTTGCCGAAGTTTTTCCCCAGTCTCCGGATGGATGCCACTGCCAATTGCGCTCAAATCTTTTGCTGTAACGTCGCTTTCCAGCCCGAGTCTTTCTGCGCCCAGGCCACGCCAGTAGCCTGTCACCTTTTCGGCTTCCGCATAGTAATCATTGGCGGATAAGTGCCGGATCAGATAGCCCGCCCCGTCCGAAACTTGCGCAATCGTAATCATCTATTCTGTAATGCGGGAAATTTCCGCAGATGCCCGAATGATCGTTGACTTTTTATGATGCTGGCACTCCCCAATCGTCACGCCTGCACTTTGTCCGTCATCTTGTTCCCGCGTTTTCTTTAAAGAATTTCTCCTCCCGAATTGAAACCAAATAGTTCGAACCGAAGGGAGATGGAAAGTCAATCTCCTGCCCGCGCCAGGGCTTCCGCTTCGCTCCAGCCCCCGTGTTGTCGTTGACTTTCCATCTCCCGTCGGTTGCTCACGGTTTCAATCCCTTCGGGGGAGAAATATTAATTAACTAAACTTGGAGAACATTATGACAAATAAACCTGAAGCAGAGTTCCGTATGGGAGCAATCAAAGCCACCATCTGGAAAAATACAACGAACGTAGGGCATCCACGCTACAGCGTGAATTTCACCCGCACTTACAAGAAAGGTAATGAGTGGAAGGAAACGCAGAGTTTCGCACGGGATGATCTACATAAGATCCGCATCCTTGCTGATGATGCCTACCGATTCATCTATGTCGGAAGCAAAGCCGAAAACGATAAGGCTGACTAGCCAGACCCGCCGCCGGAGGGCGAAAGCCCTCTGGCATTCAATCAACTTTAACAGGAGTAAAAAAATGAAACTTACAATCACATACGATCAATTCGTCAACATGTATCACCCGATACGAAACCCGCTACAATCAGATCAGCCCTTCAATGGTTGCCTGTTCGACACTTACGGAGTCGAAGCCGATTTCATCCATCACTATCCAGGCCGTGCCTCGATCTGGACGCTGGTTGAAGAAGACGGTGAACTCTTGATTCGAAACGGCACGCATTGCGGTAACCATTTAGGCTATTTCCTAACGTGTAACGTATCCAGCGATGGCGATGAGATCATCGTAGTTTTTAACACGCCACAACAGGCACCGATCCAACAATCACTGCAACTGGGAGGGCAGCATCATGAACAGTGAAATCAGTGTAGAAAGACGTCTGGAACAATTACCTAACAAGGTTGCTGCTCCTCTTACTCAATTGCGTTCTAACGGACATATTTCCCAAGAAACGCTTTCGGTTATTCTGGATGCTGGCGAAGTTGCTGGTGAACAGCACCGACTTCTCGGATTCTCGGTTGCCTACCTCCACCTTCAATCGAAGGGCGTTCCTATCCAGGGTGTTGTCAGAATGGCAAAATCGCAAGGACGCAGAATCAATCTTCAATGGAGCGAGCAGAGATGGAAGCAGGAACATGATCGCATGTCCCGCGCCGAAACCCTAGATCGTCTTGGCGAGGCGAACATTTCCTATGACGTATCTGCATACGAAGCGCATTTGCCCAGATCCTTCCCCGGATATATCATTCGTAATAGCCGTAGGTTGGGTATGGAGGGCTTGCGCCAGCGACACTGTGTTGGAGACTATCATTCCAGTATTCAGGCAGGATATTGCGCTATCGTGGCAGTGTTCGCAAATCAACGACGGTGGACTGTGGAACTCCGTCTCGGGACGGATTCTGAGGAACCATTGCAGATTGTGCAGATGCGATCCCGATTCAATGCACGTCCTTCTGAGGAGGAGAGTAAGGCGATTCATGAAGCGCTTGGAATTGCGTCCGCTCGGCTCGAGAATGATTCCGGTGGCACTGTCAGTAATGACCGAAACTACCTGTCTACGCTGTGTCAACTCCTACCCGTGTTGCGTGAACATCATGTGAACGAAATTTCGGTTATCTTTGATGGAAGCGTTGGCGAAGGAGCAATAGAGGACATTATTTGCGATCCAGTGGACACCAGCGACGTGTTGGATATGCAAATTGAGCATACCAGTCGGTCTACAGTATTTGAGAATGATCGCTGGGTTACCGTTTCAGAAGAAACGATGCAACCTGTTTGCCAAGTACTGGAAGAGTTGACCGACGACTATCTCGAGGAATCCGATGTCGATTGGTATAACGATGACGGGGGCTTTGGCACCCTGAATATTGACGTTACCAGAGGCACGGTATTACTGAAGATCAACGTTCGCTATACTGAGTCGGAATGTGCATTCGACCAAGAGATCGATATTCTCTCAGGTGAACATCTCTAATGGTTTCTATTCATCTAGGACTCAACCACCGGAGAGGATGACCACTTTAACACCAAGCCCGCTCTTTACAGAGCGGGCTTTTCTTTTGCCGTAAGCTCGCGTCAAGCGGCCAGTTTTGGCGAAATGGGGATTACACGGATGGCAAAGTGAAGTCCTGCCAGCGCCATCGGGAGACACAATACCCCAAGCCCGCAAGCGGTCTTAGGAAGGCGTTATCGACCCAATATTCTGACCGATATTATCACCGTACAAACGACTCAATATTGGTTCGGCGTTGGTCCGATGATGGTGAGATTGCTACCTGAGAAACGCCTCATTATCGCTTAAAATATCGGGCAATCGGATCGCTTTTCCGCATCTCAATGTGAGATGAAAGAGATCCCGTTTCACGAAAACTTACGCTCAAGCAAGCTCGAATCTCACAAGGAAAGGATTGCCGAGATGCGCCGCAAGAATTGGCCATACATGGAAATCCGAGCATGGCTATGGAAGACTGAGCGGCTTTCCATATCCTATGCCGCCTTACGCAGCTTTTGCCTTTCCCGCCAGATCCTCAAAGGATCATCGTCGGCCAATCGGCCACTCTCGCGCCCATCGGTTCTGCAAAAGGGAGGAACGAAGCCCATCTTCTCCTACGATCCGTCAAAGCCCGTCCAGACCAAATCCAACCAATGATCCGGGCAATTGGCGCTAAGCCTCGCATAAGAGTATGTGAGCATCCGAATCGTATTTACCGAAGGTGGGAAAGGCGGCGTTGCCAAGACGGAACTCGCCTTATCCCTTGTATCCTGGTATCATTGCCAGAATTTGAGTCCGGTGTTGTTGGACTTTGACGTTGAAAACAGCAATAAAAGCAGCCTGGCTAACTTTTTCCCCGAAGCCACCAAATTCGATGTCCACAAAGAAGGCGCGCTCGACGAGCTGTTTGACGCATGTGATGCCGGCCAGGATATTGTGGTTGCCGATCTGGGCGCGGGAGCCGGTGCTGCCACGGCCCACTGGTTTGAGCAGGCCTTTGAAGATGCGTTTGATCTAAACATCCGGTTTACCGCTATCGGTGTGCTCACCAATGACGCCGGAGCCGTGCAGTCGGTTCTGCAATGGGCCACCTACCTGCAATCCCGCGTCAATTATTTGATTGTGCTGAACGAAATGCGTGAACCAGATTGCCAGTTTGAATACTGGCATGAGGAGCCGGCGGTGGCACAATTTACTGAGATTTTCTCACCACATGTGATGACCATGGGCGCGCGGGTGATGGAGTTACAGGCGGAGCTTCGTAATCAATGCGTCACCTTGCAGCGGGTGATTGATGGCAAGGTAGAGACTGATTTCTTACGCAAGATGAAGAATATCACCCGTGCGAAACGCTATCAACGCCAACTCTTTGCTGGATTTGATGAGGCGAAAGGAATTCTTCTTCCTTCAAGTTAATGTCAGAATTTGTGGAATCGATCGACAGAATCGTCGATCTTCTACCAGTTGAAAGGCGTGAGGCATTTCTTGCACTCGCTGCACGCCTTCAAACCCTTCCCGAAGATGATGAAATCCTGATGGTCATCGAAGCCATGGGATTCATGAGCCTGATCTTGCGCAACATTCCGGAACAAATTCACCAGATCATCACCGCCGCGAGTTCAACAGGTGCGCCTGACACGAACGCCTATCTGATTTCTGAACTGAAACAGACCGTGACAGAGGCAATCAATATCCCTGCCTATGCCGATATGCGTCAACTTGCCGCGAGATGGGAAGAGCAGCATGGCTTATTCAAAACCTCCATTCACCAGCTCACTCAGAATCTCAGCCCATCACGCAACTCAACATCAGCCTCACTATCATTTCTCTCCGGTATTCTTATCGGAGTCGGAGTGACCTTGGCGGCAATCCTTCTATTGCGCCATTTATGATTCACTGGCTGCGTCTGGTAGGATCACCAGCAGTTTGCTGCTGGGGTATTGTGTCGTCCGCCGGTTATCCTTCACCCTACTCAGAAATCATCTGCTTTGGCAGTATCACCATCGCTCTCGCAATCATTGCATGGAAACCTCGCAAGATCGTTCTTCGATTTGGTCATCTCACCTGGACAATACAGGAACTCAACCGGCATATTCTGATCACCGGTGACACGGGTTCAGGAAAGACCACCAGCGGGTTTCAGCCTATTCTGGTGCAATTAACCAGGAATATTCCCAATTGGGGTGGATTGGTGCTCGGCGTCAAAAGCGATGAACATCACTTCATCAGCGAATTGGCCGAGGCAAACAACCGTTCGCATGACATCATTCATCTTGAAGTCCGACCGGAGCATGAATCCACCTCATGGAATCCGCCTCATCGGTTCAATCTTCTTGGCGACCGGAACCTCCCCTGGATGACTCACGCCAAAGCACTGGTCGATATTGCCGCGAGCCTCACCGAAGGAACGCAACATGCTTTCTTCCGCCCAATGGCTCAGCTCGCTCTGGCCAACGCGTTTCAGGCAATTGACCTGATCGGAGAACGCGTCACCATCACCAAAGCCTATCAGCTCCTCACTTCACAGACAAACGCCTCACAGCTTATCAGCAAACTTCAGGCGATTGATCTTCCAGAAACCGAATCACTGATTGAGTTCTTCCAATCCACCTTCACCAATGCCAGAGCGCATGAGCAGCGTGAGGCGATTGAAGGCACCATCAAGACCTATCTCGGTTTTTTCCTCGCTCCTGATATCGCCAATATTTTCAGTAGCGACAAGCCAGACAGTTTCCTATTCTCTGACATTGATCCCGGCAGCATTATCACTGTCACCATCCCGCAGCGATTCGCCACGGAACGTCGCTATATCCACACCTATTTAAAACTTCTTCTCTATTACCATGCGTTGCGGCGGTTTGATCAACGTCAGAACCAGCCACGCAACCAGCTTCTCTTGGTTGCCGATGAATTCCAGGATATCGCCACCGCCAGTGAAGACGGTATCAGTGATCACAAAATCGTCGATCGTGTGCGGGCTGCCGGGCTTGCCATCATCGCTGGAATGCAAAGCGAAATCTCCATTGATCCGACCATCGGCCAGGCAAAGCGCAAAGTCTTCGCGCTCAATATGAGAACCCGGTTCATCTTCCGCTCCGCCGATGCTGAAGGCGCCGAGGCCTCCAGCCAATTTATCGGCAAACATAAAGTGTGGAAGCGTTCCAGATCATCGAAGCCCTGGGAAACCGCCACTCACGGCAAACGCGAACAGGAGGAATTCCGCATCAAACCCTCCAACCTCATGCGTCTTGGCGATCACAAAGCCATCATCGTCCATCCATCCAAACGATACCTCAGAAAACGCATCGCACCGGTAAATGGACACGGGAAACGCATGAAATGGGCCTAACCAACATACCGCTTCGCCGTTCCGACAATCTTCTCCACCTCACCCGCCGGAATCATCATCAGCCCGTAATCGCTGATCACCTCGATTCTTCCCGCGTAGATCATCCGATACGCCCAGCTCTTATGCCGATCAAACATCCCGGCAAACTCCGCAACCGTGTAAGCCGGCTTCTGTGTGGTGGGTTTCTCCTCTGCAACACTGCTCATACCTCCTTATGCGGAGTTTTTCACCATTTACCCGAATGAAATCAAAGGCTCCCCCCGGCTTTTTATTTGGGCACCGACCACAGCCAACTTACCGTTCATAATCCTTCCACACATCTTCCTTCCAAAACTCTTCCACAGCATGGTTCCGCGGCCCTTGATCTTCATTCGCAATTGATGAAAAGCGTGTATCAGCAATGACCGGCCATGGGTAAAGTTCTTGCAATCTCACCACACCCGGATGAATCATTCGATCAGCAGGCATGGCACCCTCTCGCGTGTAAGCAACCAGCTTGGCCGCACCTTGAGGCGTAACGATATAGCCTGCAGCACCCCTTATAGTGGGGTATGGCGAATCAACAATCACTGAGTCACCCTCTGTCACATCAACCTCAAATGGCGTGCCGAATCCGGGAAAGCAAATGTTTAAGACGTCATCGAATTCCAAGGAAGATGGCAAAGGGCGAATGAAGATCGCGTCATGTTCTAAAACCATGATGGGTTCATCGAGTTGAACGCATTCTTTCCACAAGCGATAGTGAGAGGCTAAGCACCCCATCACAGCTTCGTTTTCTGCACCCGGCTCAAGTCCCGGCCAGTAGCCGTGACCTTGACCTGGAGTTGTGGTTGAAAAGCTGTCAGGACGAGAAAACAATCCCTCATTCATCCAGTAGCCTCTCGACTCGAATCTGTCCGTTACGTCGAATGTTTCGACAGATACACCAAATTTTCTCGCAGACTCTACACATAGATTACCCGCTTCCGTGGAAGCGGGTAATCCCTTGATGATAATGCACAAAACCTGCATAGCTCCTCTGTAACCATCGGCGTTGATATTTTATCCATGGACGCTGAATCGGCTGGATTGAGCCAGTCCGCCAGACTATTCATTGTCTCCGTCCGAATGAAGCTCACAGGTCTGCTCAGACAGGCCAATCCATTTGTCAGGGAACTGAACCTCCTCAGAAGAATCAAAATCAAGATTCAGAACACTACAGTCCGATTTGCCTATGCTGTGTTTGAGATCCCAGGCTCTCACCCGTCGTCGGCGCCAATCTATGAGAACTACTCGATTCGCTTCAACAAACATCGGGTCGATCTCATACTCATTGATTCCTCTTTCTAATTCATTTGAAGCAATGTTGAACCACTTATCAACAAACCCAATATGGAGCGGTACATCACTGGTCCAGGATCGATCGATATTGACTATTTCTATTTGAATCATATTATTCATAAGCGCACTCACATACTACCTCACAGGAATCGGAACAACAAATCTGCCGAACCTTCTGAACCTCCATTTTGGTTTCGGAGTCGCTGGAATGGGGGGTGGTTGATGAGGTTGCCCCTCCCATTGTGGATTGTCCTCGTTGTTTCTAAGCAAACCATTTATCAATTGTTGAGCTTGTTCCTTGGAAATAGCTGTAACTTTTACCTCATTCTTTCTTGGTCGGTTCTTACAGCATGCCCACGTGAATGTATATTGCTCTGCGACAATATTGGAACGCTTACCTGGGAAAAACTTAAAATCATTCCATCGCTTTACATTTGGAGTGGCCGGAGAATCTCCAGATGGAATTCCATCTCTGTTTCGCTTCATGCCGCCAGGTAATGCATTAAGACCTTCGTGAAACCGCGCAACGGCATAGATAATCGCCGCCCCACAAGTTCCTTCTCCCCCATGAGATTTCTCCCTAAAGATATCCGGTGTTGCCTTTCCATTTTTGACTGGAAACGCTTCAATAAACGATTTTGCGAAGTTTCCGACTTTGCTTCCAGGCATGAGTCCACCTCGACACCTTTTTGAAGAGTGCTGATAGAAAACAAACTGTATAACATGTCCATTCGCGGGTTTCGGTTTTAATTTAAATCGGCGTTTAAAATCAAATCGACCACAGTTGTGATTCTTATTTGCATCCGCCTGCACTGATAATAGAGATCCACTTGCTTGATCATCTTCGGGCTCCAATCCTAGTGGATCGAACAGAGCACTAGGTGCGTTTCCGGTAAACAGATAAAGGTTTATGCCACCATCTTCCAAGATTGGATCCCTCGAAAGCCACCTGCCAACATCAGAATTGTAGTAACGATGACGCATCTGATAAAAGCCTGTTTCCGCGTCTCCATAGTGACCGTGCATGAAAAAAGTCCATTCCTCAGTGCCATTATTCCCCGAAAGGAACCGTGGTTCGCCGAATGCTCTGTAGGCCATGCTGAGCTGCACATTGCCACTCGTATCGATGATTGAGGCAACGTTCATGATATCATGAAGGGCGAATCGCTTCGTTGAGAGAGAAGTACCGCTGTCACGCCGCGTGATGTCGTTCAGATGGCGAACACCCCACCAGTAACGTTTGTCGGAAGTGCTTCCGTCATACTCTTCGACGATCTGCCACGCATCATTGTAATAAAAATGCTGCGTACCACTTGTCGTTTTCTCAACACGGCGGTGGGTGCCGTCATAAGCGTAGGTGGCGATTGTCGTGCTGCTTTCTTCAACTTCTACCAGCCTGTTCCAGGCATCCCAAGTGAGGTCATAGGCAGTCGTCCACTCACCAGGCTTGTTAACCTTTGTTGTATTCCCCACAGCGTCATAGGTTGGATCAACAACGCTAGACGGGTTGGTCATATTGGTGATTTCATTGACCTTGTTATGAGTGCGTGTTTGATTCAAAGTGGTTGAGCCACTCGCCTTTTCCACATAGCTGGTCCAGTTGCCGCTTGGGTCATACGCGAGATCTTCCTCGGCGGCTGCGGTTCCAGTAAGGCCAGTCTTACCAGCATTCAAGTTGCCGCGCTTGAATTGATCGATCTGATAGACATTATCGTAAGTGATATAGTTATCCTCGTTGCTTGTGTTAACGAGGTCTTCCCTCCAAATCCGATTCCCGGCGCGATCATAGCCATATTTGGTGCGCTGCTTGTTGGTACTGCTCTTGACCCAGCGATTATCGACAATTCGGCCGAATCGGTCGATCCCATCGTATTTATCGCCGGCATCACCCGTGCTGCCGCTCTCATAGGTGAGTTCGGTGTTTCCTGCTTCTTCGTATTTCACTCCGATGACACTTGAGAGGCCCAAGTAGCGGTAGCTCGTCACGACCGTGCTGCCATCCTTGATTTTCTCCACCCGCCCCAACTCATCATTTGAGCCGCCACTCGTTCCGTAGTCGTAGGTGAGGACTTTGTTATCCGGATAGGTCATGCTCGTGCGCCGGATGGTGTTGGAGCTTCCGTTCGCGTAGGCGTACTGGACTTTCTTGCTGGTAGAGGTGTTAACCGCACCACTATGCTCTTGATACTCAGTGGTCAGCTGATCAAAGTCATTGAAGGCGTATTGCACTTCGTTCACCACTGATCCCCCGCTGCTGGCATTGTAACTGGTCACTTTTTCAAGGCGCCCATGAGCGTCAAAACTATTCTCGATGCGGCGGACGGCCCCGTCAACCCCGGCAGGTAAACTCGTCACCTTGTCAGCAGTGATCCGGCCCAGTTCGTCGAAGTCAAACTGACGCACGACGCTCCTCGGATCGCTCATCTCCTTCACCTGACCTTGCCGGTTATACTTGAAGGTCGTGGTATCGCTCTCCGCTGCTCCTGAGGCGTGGATCTTCTGGTAGACCAAACTTTTACTATTAATGTCAGAGCCGTTTCCAGTTGTGACGCCATAAGACCACTCAGTCTCCTGATTACCTGTGGTGCTGTTTTCCACGATCAGTTTCTCAAGATTGCCCTCACCATTATACTCATACCTTGTAGTCCGATTCAGGCTGCTGCCTGCGGAATAATCTTCGATAAGCTTGGTTTGACGTCCGGCATCGTCATATTCCCTCCGAGTCGTAATGTCTTTTGGATCAATGGTATCCTGGACATTTCCGGCGTCGTCATAGGTCGTCTCCGTAACAAGAATAGTGTCAGAACGGGTGGGTAGTGTCGTGGCGCGAGTGAAACTTGATCCAGCGTATGTGCCATAGTCGGCGACCGCCTGAGTGCGCCCCAAAGCGTCGGGGTAGATGGCAACAAAACTAACACGAGCTTTCGGATTAGTGTCTTTGTTGACAAGAGCGCCAGCAGCTGTCGCGTCATCGAAACGTTGCCGGGTGGTCTGAAGGATCACATTACCGGCATCATCGAAATCAGACTCTTGTTGATCCATCACCTTCACTCCAGACAAATCGCTGGGATCGTATCCGGAAGCGCCTGAGCCTGAGATTTGACCGATCGCCGTTTGGGTAGTGCGCCCCACGTCATCAAACTCGTGCACGGTCACCGCATCCTTCTCGGGATGTTCAATGCGGGAAAGATTCCCGGCACTGTCATAGAAATAGTTGGTTTCTAATGAATTACCGGTGGTGCCGCTGCTATTAACCGCATAAACCTTCTCCTGATAGACGCGACTAAGGGCATCAAACTCAATATCGGTACGGTCGAGTCGATTGCTGCTCGAAGTGGAAGTCTTGAATCGCTCACGCTTTTTCACATTCAATCGATTGTCGTAAGTTAGTTTTTCAATGAAGACATTGGAGGAGTCTGTTGATTCAATCTCGGTGTTCCGGTGACGCCAGTCATAGGTGTAATCGATCACGCGATCGTCTGAGCCCGCGTTGATCACTTGAGTGACCTTGGTGAGGAGTCCATCACCACCAGCGGTATCATCGTCATGCTCATACTCGGTAACGGTTATGAGATTACCGGAAGTGGTGCCCACCTCATCCTTCTCCGGCCATCCCATTAGACTGTAGGTCGTTTTATTGATCGTCCCTTCAGGCGACTTGACCTCATTCTGCCTACCGGCTGTGTCGTAACTAAACGTGGACTCATTGTAATTCGTACCTGAACTCCCCGTTCCACTGGTGGGAATGCTGTGATATTCACGCGCTTTTGTGAGTTCACGTCCTTTGTCGTAATGGGAAGTGTGCCAGCTTTGGTAATCACTCTGGCTGAAGCTGTGTGTTGACGCTGGTTTCCCACTACTGGAGTATTTGGCCGTAATCTCCTCATCACGGAGGCCACCGGAACCGTCATCCACGTCCATCTTGAGGATGTGGATGGGGTTTTCGGCTGTTTCAGAGCCATCGCTCACTTTCTCATACCCGTTGATGGTCCAGCGTTGATCCACGTCATCTTTAAAATACGTCCACTTGGCCCGCCGTATTGCAGTGGCAGTGCCATTTAGATCGATCGTGTGTTCCGGTCCTAACTCTTCCGTCACGCGCCCAAGATCATCTAGCGTGTAGTCCGTGACCAACTGAAGACCACCGACGGCCGCATCTTCGGTTTTCTTGGTCATGCTACCTGTCGCATTGTCATACTCGTAGGTAGTCTCGGTACCTCGACCATCGACATACTTTGTCAAGAAACCATAACTGTCGTAGTGGTGTTCCACGGTATCGAACACGCCACTCCCATTCTCTCCTGAGACAACTGCCGGTAAAGTCGTTACACGCTTCTGGATCTCAAAGGTGCCGGTGTAGCGAGTGTAGGTGTAGGTAGTGGTGACGTCATCGGAAGCTCCAAAGATACTCGATTCGCGGTAGACCTTCTCCGTCTTGACCCGATAGATGCTAACACCACTCACCGTGTGCGCTTCGTAAGTGTACTCCTTCTGTTTGGTGACGACACCACTGCTACCATTCTTAATTGCCTCATACTCAAGGTTGTTGTTGGCGTCATAACTGAAGAGCTGGATCAGCCCCGTGCTTGAGTGGATCGTGAAGAGCCCGTCAGACGATTCATTGATCGCATTGACAGCCGAAGGTTTGACCTGCTCCTCAAGGCGGCCATTCGAGCTGAACTTCTGACCCGTGTGCCATTTCTGGGTGCCGCCACTATTCTGAATCGTGCGGAGCATCACCTGCCCGTGTTTATTAAAGTAATAGATCACCTTGCTTCCGTCGGGCCTCGTCACCGATGTCTTTTGTTTCCAGGTGTTCATGTTATCGGTTGTCCGAGTGCTGTCCGTGTACGTGATGCTGGTGAAATCGTACTTCCCTCCCATTACATCGACTCGTGATACACAGCTAGACCCATCGTAGGTGAACTTGAAGTCAGCATATTGGTCAAGGGTGCTATCGCTCGCTGTCTCGGGGGGATTCCCCACGGAGTCCACCTGCTCGTAAGCCTTGTTGCCAACGACGTATTTCAGTCTGCCGCTTCCGTCATACTTGTAGTAAGATTTGCTGACATCTTTCCAACCGGTCCAGTGGGAACTCTTTTCTTGAATTTTTACCGTTTCCAGTTTCCCACTCGAATAGGTGTATAATGCCTGTTTAACCTCGGTCGTCCCGTTCTTAAGGAGCACTTTGGTCACCTCGCTTCCGGTGAATGTGAATTCTAAACTGCCCGAACCACCACCGGTCTCGTGAGCGAACTCGATTTTCTCGAGATTGCTGCTTCCATCGTAGTTCACGACTGCAGAATGTCCGTAAGCATCCTTAAGACCAATTAGGTCACCGGACGTGCCATCAAAGATTTGCTGCTTTCCATCCGGATTCGTGAGCGTGTATTCGTCGTCCGTACTATTGTAGGCAAGTTTATCCTGAATAAAGAAATCCGCTTCATAAACCCCACTGGTCACTTCCGTGAAATGAAGCACTTCATCAGGCCCTTTCTCGATCTTTACCGATGAGCCGCTAGCCACAAGATTGGGAAGATCTTCGACCAACCAGTTGGATCCAAACCGGCTCTCGGCCATTCCTCCCTTATTCGCATAACTTCGTTCAATCTTGAACGGGAAATTATAGGGGCGAAGTGATAGATCTTCAAAACGGAGAGCGATCTGCCCGTCAGCAAGGCGAACACTTTCGTGAATATCGATTCCGGTGATTCCATCTTTGTAGCAACTGCATGGGCAGTGGCAAATGGGCGTGAGATTAGATTCTATAGGCATCGTTCTAGAGACGTTGAGGTTATAGTGATGTTGTTGATAAACCCTTCCGGCGCCGGTGATTTCGGCGCGCCATCCATACGGCTAAGGAAAACCGTTACCTGGTAATACGTCAAGGAAACCTATCTTTGTCAAAGAATTTATACTTTTTTAGCGTAAAGTATCTCTATTCGAATTCCTTCACGTTATGAGAAATGATTATGTAAACGATTCTGATTTGCGCGCGTTAGCACAAATTGATCGCGAAAAACCAAACGCTCGACGAACCCATCATTTGGAACAGTCGACTCCGCTCTTCACCGGCAGTGGATATCCATGCCATCTACAACATATGTTCCGGGGCCGTTCCGCTTTTCTTATCGGCGGAGGTTCAAGTCTCAAGGAAGTCGACATTTCGCTATTAAAACGGCCTGGATGCCTGACGATGAGCATGAACAACGCGATCTGTTCCATCAGAACGGACCTTTGGGTGAGTGTGGACGCTCCACACCACTTCGTAAGATCGGTTTGGCTTGATTCAAAGATAATGAAGTTCACACCCCTCGCTCATTACTCGGAACGCGTGTTTGACAGTGACACTTGGTGTTATACCAGACACCGAGCGTGCGAGTGCCCCAACGCTTTTTTCTATCTTCGGAGCGATCGATTTGAGATCGACACGTATTTATCTGAACAGGTGATTAGCTGGGGGAATCACGCTTCTCTTGGCGGAGGCCGTTCGGTCATGCTTGCGGCTATCAAATTGCTTTATTATCTGGGAATCAGGACTGTGTATCTTGTCGGAGTGGATTTTGGAATGGATCGCGATGCGCCGTATCATTTCGAGCAGAAACGCGATCGTGCCGCCATCCGTGGTAACAACACACTTTACAAACAGCTGATTCAACACTTCACGAATCTCGCACCTGTCTTTGACGCGCGTGGATTCAAATTGTTCAATTGCAATCCAAAATCAAACTTGACGTTGTTCCCGTTGATTTCGCTTGAGGATGCCGTCACGCAATGCCGAGAAGATCTTCCACCGGATATGACAGGGGAACGGAGTGCTGGACTCTATGATGAAGCAAAGCCTCAACCAAAGGCGACGGGGTCGCCGAATAGGGACGCCAACCGCGCGGTGGTCATTGCCGCTGAAAAGAAATGCGAATGGCTGTTACAATGGTGGCATCGGAATTATTCGGCTCATAATGATCACCCCGTTCATGTAATCGATCTTGGCCTCACTCAAAAGACCCGGACATGGTGTGAATCGATTGGTACCGTATTCGATCTCCCCCAAGAGTTCCCGCGTTTTCGAAAAGGATGGTTTTATAAACCGGCGGCTTTCGTGCTCAGCGATGCTGATGAGATTCTATTTCTTGATCTGGACTGCGAGATTCGCGGGAGCCTGTTGCCGGTGTTCGAGGTTCTTGATGATAAACCACTCCTAGCTAAAGATCGGTACATCATGCGGGAGTACCGGGATCGATTTGAACCCGATAATCATTTCAATACGGGTGTCATTGCCTCCCGCCGAGTTGACCCACTAATGCTCGACTGGGGACAAATGACTCTGGACTGCCACACCCAATATCGAAGCGATCAGGAGATCTTTAACGAAGTCATCAAAGAGCGCAAGGGCGCCGTTGACGAGCTGCCTCAACCATTCAACCGTCTCCGTCTTGATGGCGATGATCCGTCGGCCATCATCATGCATTGGACAGGTGAGATCGGAAAAGAGGAGATTCGGCGGCAAATGGCTCTTTCAGGATGAACGGATCGAACGCTGCAGCTCCGAGAGCAGTTGCCGGGTCACATCAATGTCACCCAGCCTGATCGACCGGACAATCTTGTTGGCGAGCCTGAGCGCCTGATCTCGGTTGGGATCTTTCCTTTCTCCCGATTCGCCATGGAGCAGATGAGATCTCACTGATCGCTCTATTTCAGCAACAGGAATGGGCACCTCGGTCTCGGTGTTTCCCAGGACCTCCATCCAGACATCAGCACGGGCGGCGGGATCCTTGATCTTGGCCAGGGCGCGAGCCTGCTTCTCATTTTCTGGTATCCTGGAAATGTCTTCCCGGGAAGACATTTCGGTCACCACCCGGGCGGCGGTGATCAGTTGATAAGAATGAGGCCGCGACAAGCTCCATTTCTCCCGGCAATAGGCCTCAAAGGTTTGATGCGTGGCACGATAGAGTTTGCCGTCGCGGATTCGCGCCAATGCTTTGCCAACTTCGACGAAGGAGCGCAGATGTCTCCCGATGACGGCCTCACACTTGCTGAGGTCGATCGATTCACGAGGATCGAGCTGACGATCGGTTGCCATACATTCTGGGAGGAAGGGGAGCCCGCCCTACAGCAAGAAATCATCACACTCACAAGGAACCCAGCTCCTACATCTTTACAGCTACGAATTAAGCGCTGAAGTTCTATCAGTCAAATCTAGCGATAACATTGAGATTTGTGATAGAAATCGGATCTCAAACGCGAGAGTTTCTGACAAGGTTGCACGGTCTTCGTGTCCGGTTTAAAGTTTCAGGTTTTTGGCTGTTTTTGATGGTTATTAGAGGAAAACCGCCAGGGGCTGACGTATAATTGGCAAGCCAGCTTTTTCGTTAGCGGCAACTCCCCCTTTCGTTCGATGAATCCTTTCAACAAAACAGATCCGCAGTACTGGAATCAAATCTTCGAGCAATCACCAATCGGTATCGCTTTGGTCAATACTGACGGTGCCTTCATTCATGTTAATCCAGCATTCGCCGCCTTGACCGGCTATAGCCAAAGCGAACTTGAAATACGAACCTTCCAGTCTATCACGCATCCTGAAGATCTGGATGCGGACATGGAAATGGTTCACAAGCTCCTCAATGAGGAGATTGATCATTATGAAATGATCAAACGATACCTCACTAAAACCAATAAGGTGTTATGGATCAGACTGACCGTTCATCCATTTCGAAAAGAAACCGATGTCATCGATCATTTCGTTGCTCATATTATTCCCGTCTCGCATGGAGAGCGCATGAAGCGCCTCCATGAGGAACCAGCCAATGAACAACAGCGTCCGACAATCACCATATGGGAGTTTGTGAAGGATAATTGGAAGGTGGCGTTCGTCTTCGGTGCGGCCCTGGTGGGATTCCTCGCCCAAAATCAATATAACGCCCTGCGCGTCAATGCCATGGAAGAAGAGTTGAGAGAATTGCGAAAAGCGAAACAACAAGCGATGATCCTTAGCAATGCCAGGGATCGCGTAACGTCAGACTAAGACGATGAATAAGACCTTGATTCTTGTCCATGGACGGGGCGTCAAGCCCTCCAAATCCACTTTGCTCCGGCATTGGAAGGACGCCATGGGGCTCGGCCTCAAACGCGACTTCGGACAATCAGAAACCCTGAGTGGAATTGAGATTCAAATGGCTTATTATGGTGATGTTACCAATCGATTTCTTGGGGTGGATCTCTCTTCGTTACAGAAGGGAGGAACATCTCGGCGAACGCTTGAGGAATTGGAGGCGATCCCACCATCCGGGTTTAATAAGAGTAGCTACTCGCGTCTGCCTGGGCGGATGTCCATAAGGGAACGGTTGGCCGACCTGTTAAGCGAGGTGCTCCCTTGGATTGGATTAACAGATAGCTTAATCGATCTAGTCGCTCCTGAGATGAGAGAATATTGGAATGAAGAAACAGAGTTTGGGAGTGAAGTTCGAAAACCGTTGATCAAGCCGCTGCAAGCTGCATTTAAGCGAGGCGATTCGATCTGTATCTTAGCGCATAGTCTTGGCACCATGATTGCCTATGACACGCTTTGGAAGGCATCGCATTTGAGTGAATGGGAATCGTTTCATAAGAACAAGATTGATCTCTTTTTGACCCTGGGCAGCCCAATCGGAGACCGGACCGTACAGAGCCGGCTTAAAGGCGCATCAATCAAAGGAAGCCGGCGATTTCCACACTCTATTCGAAAGTGGATCAATGTTGCCGCAGTGGACGATTATGTGGCTCATGACAGCACTGTTAGGAATGATTTTCAAACGATGCTCGATCAATGTCTCCTCCAGTCCATCGTCGATCAAAGGATCTTCAACTTAAGTCTTCTGAACGGTGTCTCAGATCCTCACAATGTCCTGGGCTATCTCATTCATCCGGCAGTTGCCAATACGCTGAGAGCATGGGTGACGGAGTGACACTCACTCTCAGGCCCCCACCTTCAAAAGTGACTTGAATGGAAAATAAACGTAAAGCGATCGTAAAAGGTTCAGAGCAAGAAGCCTGCACCGACAGGGAGAGGAAGTCGGTGCAGGCCTTGTTTTGGTTCTGGTTTCTCTCTCAGGTAACAAAACATTACCTAATCCCAAAACGAAAATTTACTGCAGATACTGTTTCGGTCAAGCAACAGCCTCAGAGAGTTCAGAATTCAGGCCATTTTGTAAATCTCCCAGCTAATGATTGCAGATTCACGGAAACGCGTATCGGAGTGGGCGATTTTTCTCAGAAGTAATTGGGCTAGTTGAGCTTTTATCTGATTGAAGCAGAGGTGCTCTGATAAGCGGCTGTTCATGTTGCGTTGGACGATAATTCTCAGCAAAATTAGAAATCAACAGCAGCTTTGCGTTTGGCTGGCGCGTAGCCTGCTTCACCTGGGAGGGAGTAAATCGATTGAAGTGAAATTTTGGGGTGTGTTGCGAAGCAACCCAACACTGATACAGAAATGAACAGAGAAGATGGAGATTCCCTCCGGGAGTCCTGCCATGTGCGCCGTAAGCCGCAGTGGAGTCGGAAGGAAAAAGATATGCCCAAAGCTGGTCGCCGAAGAATCCGGCCGGATAAACCGGAACTACCACCCGAGTCGGATGATTCAAAGCAGACCAATCCGCCTAGAGAAGACGAAGAACCGCCATCGAGATCGTTCGCTCCTGGCTGAATTGGTCAGCTGAATCCGTGAGATTCATGGGCGGAAGATCATCTTTATTCGATTCAGTATGCCTCCGGCGGCCCTGGTAGCGCCCCAGGGGGGAGGACATCAAAGCCACTTTCCCGTGAAATTGCTCCCTACTGGCGTTCCTGATTCCTGAACGGAGTTATGCACGCCTTCAAAGTTCCGGAACGTTATGCCCTCGAAAACGCTGGAAAGCCTGGCAAATACAAGTAACCTCGACAGAAATGTCTCGGGTAATTACAGGACTCATCGTCTTGCTGATCTTTTTTCCATCAGCTTGGTTAGCTGGCCATCCCCGTGTCACCCAAAGGAGTGGCGGTCAGGTTTCAAGCTCACATCCTGGTGATGCCAACTCCAGCTTGCCGATTACGAGTTTGAATACCAATATTTACAGCAGCTCCATAGGAGGAACGGGTGGGAGAACCTTCAATGTGGTTCCAGGACTAGGCTCTCTCCCGTTGATCGCTCTCGTGTTGCTAGTATCTGGAATGCTTCATCTTCGACGACGTTGATTTCAGCAGGTCTGCTTTGGTGAAGTATGAGTTTTGCACATCAAGTTTAAGGGAATTTCGGAAGAGTTTTAGGAGTTTTTTCGAGATGAAAATCCCATCGCTCAGCATGATGCAATATTCACTCTCTAATCCCATCCGTGACATAGCAGGGTTACGGATGCTCCTAGTTAAAGCCGTAATGAGCAAAACAAGCCGCTCTAACTCCATTGCTTTATTACCGCGGTTTTCTCCTACGTTGGTGGTGTGTAGCGCAATCGTCCTCCTCTCAAAATGCACATTGTGTTCGCAAGACTCCCCCAATGTGACCATTGAAGGGCGTGATGACGAGTTTAATATTACCTACGATTCTGATTCGTCTTCTTACTACATTCTACGAGAATGGGATGGCACTAACGGTATAACCCGTCCAGAAGAGATGAAGCTTGGGAGAAACGAAACGGACCATTTCCAGGCGAAAAGAGTTGCCAGGAGTCGTTTTTTTCAAGTTCAGAGTGTTCCCATCGATCGCCCGCTCGATATTGATGGCGATGGCCTATCAGATGTCTACGAGCTAACGCATCCAGAATATTTCCACCCGCTAAACCGGCAGGACGGAGAATTTGACTATAATCGCAATGGTGTGAGCGATGCTGAGGATTTGAAGTCGGGTGTGAATCCTTTAACTTCTGGACGATCATTGATGGCCCTCCAAATGAAAATCGGCGATCGTTGGACTCCGGTGAGCGAAACCACCCAAACCCTTTACATCGGAGACCCTGTTCAACTACGAGCTGTGCCACTTGGGGGAGCTAGATTCGTGGGTGGCGAGCCAAAGCAGTGGAATATTGGACAACGCTACATCCCGTTGAACGATCCAGGCCGAGGGCTTTCTGTTAAGGAACTGAATCAAATTAAGGATGATAACGGACGTCCGAAACCCCACCAACTCTCACGCCCAATGAAAATTGAATCGGCGGGACGGCAATCTCAAGATGAGATTAATTTGTTGTGGATCGAGCCTTCCCAAACTGTCGTACGTGTCACTTGCTTTGCATGCGTAAAGATCCCGTCAATACGACATCCTATTCAGGTAAATTCTTCAGTTGGGTATGAGATCAAAGGCCCTACTGAAGTTCAAATGGAGGTTAAGCTTAGGAACAAGAACAAGATCGGCTGGAGGGATGGCAAAGAAGGGAAATCAGGAATAGAAATTGGCGATTTCTTTCCTAACGCACCCGCGGGTGAGGAAGGGGAGCCGGGTGTGACGTTTCACGGCAAGGTCGGCGGTGTAGATAAAGGACAGATTGCGTTCTGGCAGATTGTCGAGCGGCATCTTGCACAAACCTGCGATATCTTCCAAGACACCAACGAATGCGATGAGCTGCTTAAAGTGAACGAGATAGCAAAACTCGATGGAGGGATCCCTTACAAAAATACTATCGTTTCCGTGGGAAGCGAACTCAAGTCGTGGGATTCGCCATATTATGGGCTTAAGTTTCGATCCCCATCTCATTGGAGAACAGCTCGGATGCGTTTTGTGGGACGTTTTCGCACCTACCTCATGTACAACAGCGGATCTGATGAGTCCGTTTGGATTCCTCTTAAATCCCAAGGGTGGGAATTCAAGGCCGAATATATATATCAAGGTGAATATTCTAATTTTTTCGGGGTCAATAGCACGAAGCCCGAGGACTGGAAACCGACCATCCGAGAACTCAAGCATTTCGGGTCATTGAAAGGCGCTTCTTCTCCTAGCGGATTTCCCGCTTGGACATCAGTCATCAAGGTAAGTGATTGAGTCGATCACCCTGGAATTGACTTGGAACATCCCAGTCACACTATCCCAATCACTACGTCGAATTGCAAATCTAGATATGGCTCCGGATTGAAATAAACTTGTCATCATTTGGGTGTAGCTGCGAATCTAGAGGTATGTATTATGTTCCTCGCATCAACGGGGTGACCTCTCGATCGATTGAGAGTGCCCTCCTTATTCTCTCTGCATTCGTACCCTTACTCGTCACGGTGACTGGGCAAGATCCAAGCGACTGCCGGACGATACCGACTCTTCCAAAGACACTAGGAATCTGTAATCAAGGTTTACCTCCGTGGGTGTCCGCAAACGCATTCCTCTCGGATCAAGATATCTTGATTGAAGGGCGTTCACGCTTACCCGATGGTTCAAAAACATCCGTCATCAGGGTAAGTGATGAAGGTCTTTCAATGTGGTCAATATACGCCGACGCGGTAGAAACTGGGCTGCGGTTTGTGTTAAACGATCCCAATCGATTACTTGTGGAATCAGGAGACGAAACTGGGATTACTTTCGGCGTGCTAGATGCCTCGAAGGAATTTAAACCGATCTTTCTACATCAAGTCACTGGCGACGCCAATTCTTCGTTTCTTTTTCCAACGGGCACGAATAAATTCTTACTGTTTCAGGATTTAGGTCAGGAAGTTGAACTGATCGTTTTTTCGCACGCAGGGAAGGTCGAATGGGCAAAACGTTATTCGATCGAAGGCTACGATGGCCAAGGATTTCCACTTGCGGTACCGGCATCAGACGGCGGTTACTTCCTTCAAATTGCCGATTCATTGATTGAATCGGATTACATAATTCTCGTTCGGTTCGACGCAGGAGGGAGAGTTCGTTGGGCAAGAAGGATGATTGATTTGCCTACCAGCAGTGATCCCCAAATATCTCACAGCCTTCCGCAGGTTTCTGGAGATTCACGCGGCCTCTTTCTGGCAAGCATTCACCATGATCATCGCGATTTACTGAATCCTAAGAGCTGGACTGAAATAACAACGCTCGATGACAACAATGGTGAGCTTCTCAAAAGTTTCCGAATCAGTGCGGAGTTGACTCCCGCGCCATTCCGACTCCCTAATGGCAGACTTCTTTTTCCGGGGCAGGGAGCGCAAGGGCCAAGCTTAGTTCTGTTAGACGATAATTTTATGTTTATAAAGGCGGTTTCATTCAACGCGTCAAACGGTGGTCAAATATTCCCTTATACTTTGGTAGAACCCGCGGCAGGTAAGCTATACCTAACTAAATCCGTTCATAATTGGCTTCCCGTGCCCTCGACGCAGTCGTATTTTGGAGTTGCTGACTTTGGTCTGTCAGAATTCGAATGGAGGCGATGTGAAGAAGAGCGCGGTGTAGCACGGATCACTCCCTGTCCAATCGGTTCGCGAGTTCTGTATTCCAACTTTCGAGAGGAAGATGGCGAGTTAGATCTTGCATGGTTGTCGCCAAACCTTGATGCCTCAAATGATTGCCCCCGACTGGTTACTTCACCATTGCAGGTTGAGGAGGTCCCAGTGGAAGTAACGCCTCTTCCATTGCCACTTATCGAATCCCCCGCGGTCGAGTCTCGCTCTTTTAGCCCCAATATCGTTTCCGCGGATCTCGTGTTGGCGCCATTTCAGCTCTATGAGCGCCCCATGTGTGAAGTATCCAGGACATCAGAAAACCTTGCTATCACAAGGGAATCCAATCGCAATGTTCGTATCAGCTTCATCGTCGACCCCAAATGGAGTTACACTATCCAAGAATACAGCACGTTTCAGCCAAGATGGAGAGAACTCGAGACGATAAATGGCCAGATTGGACTAATCGAAAGAGAATACTTCATTTTCGGCACAAGCTTATTCCGCCTTCGAAGGAGCCCTGCACCTTAGCGAAAGCACCCAATCGGGAAGAACTTGCCGGTATTTCACTCAAAATCAAGAAGCAAACGCTTAATTTTCACTGATTCGATGATTATTCTCGAAGTTTCCTCCATTCACATCATTCTTTAAAAATGCCAATCAATCACCATCCACTACTGACAGAGTTTCCACAGCAACACGAGACGATCCACCGACTCAAAATGGAGAATGCCCGATTTCGCCGCTTGATGGACGAGTATGAGGAAGTCGATAAAGAGATCTATCGTATGGAAGAAGGGATTGAAACTCCGGAGGACGCCGTTCTAACTGCCGAGAAAAAGAAACGGTTGCACCTCAAAGATCACCTAGCAAGGATGCTTCGTGAGGCAGAAGCTTGAGATCGTCGGCCACATGCGACGGGCGTTTCGATCCAGCACATCGATATGCCAATCCATGAAACCTGAAGCCTTCATATGAGAGAGGAAAGTCTTCTCAAGATAGGAACGATTCAAAACAGTTTCTGGTAAATCTCTT
Source organism: Verrucomicrobiales bacterium (assembly GCA_965224685.1). Lineage (GTDB taxonomy): Bacteria > Verrucomicrobiota > Verrucomicrobiia > Verrucomicrobiales > DEV007 > CBDDAB01. The sequence continues at coordinate 951,405 of CBDDAB010000017.1, forward strand.
TTTCAACCAATCATCGTCCTTGGTTATTCTTTTAACATCGTCAGTCTGACAGATCAAGAATCACTCATGTCACCCGACTGCATTCCAAACGTGACGTGCAACATGCCCGGTTGTCTAGTCTGGCAGAAATGGATAGGCGCAGAAAGGGTTGCCATGAACATTCCTTTGGTTAGGATACCACCATGTGCCTGATCCCCGATGCCCAAGCAGAAGATCACGATAATTCACCATATTCCGAGGCGAGTATGCTGGAGATGTTCCTGTTGGCCTTGGAATATCACCATGAATACAAGGAAACAGGCGAGGTATCTGATGAGCATGTCACCGTAACAGAAGAGGATGGCAAACTCACATTTACCAAAGTGTGCCCGCCTGACTGATCCGACGGTGCAACTTTTACCTTGCCATGTAGCTCAGCTAGAGATTATGACGTTAGGATGTTCAAAGCCTTATTCCTATCACTAGCGTTGATTCCATCATTTGCTTCTTGTACACTCCACTCCACCGCGACACATTGGAACGATCGAATGGGGCCGAATGGGAAACCCGTATACGTGAAATCAACGACCAATGTCGGAGTTAATGGGGCGGTTTTTATTCCACTGATCGGCAGTACTAATATTGACCGCATGGTGGCTGATCTCACCAAAGAAATCGCAGAGGAGAATGGAAACAATGTGCGACTGATTGAAACTGATACTGAAATCTATTGGTACGGATTTCCCCCATTTACTTGGATCGTAACTCCAGTAGTAACGACGGTAACTGCTGACTACGAACCGCAGCCAGCTTTCTGAGAAAGCGATAAGTAGCCAAAACAAGGTTGCCCAACAGATAGGGCGACCGGGTTCGGTCGCCCATCTGTCAAGACTTTAATCAAGGATCTAGCAGAAGAACTTAGCGAAAAAACTAGAAGTAGAATCGCATGCCAATCAAGAGCGTCGTTGCCGACTCTTTGATTTCATCATCGACCGCTACTTGGGCTAATTGCCCATTCACTGAAATGATCGACCCCGAAGCAATGTTTTGCCCATACGGGGAAGAAAACATAGAATCAAGAACAGGGATCACTCCCATCTGTCCGCGGGGTCCATGTAACCAACCCAGCGAATCTTGTTCGCCCTACATGTCATGGAATTCGCCGCTTTTCGATAAATGCGCTTGCATGATTTCCGGTCACTGCTAATCGACTCGCCATTATGTCCAACACAGATATCTCCGTACGCTTAGCAACACTGAACGCCCAAATTCTCGCACTTGAAACCGAGCGCGCAGCCTTATTACGCGAACAGCTAGCGGCTTCAGATGCGCGCCGCGACGAAATCATGTCCTTTATCGGTCTCTTTAGCGCCTCATCGGGTACGCCAGTGACGGCATCACCACCGGTACCGAAAAATCCGCGTGCCGGTAAAAAGACCAAAGGTAGAGGCAGGAAGAGATCGGCCCGCGGTCGTGCGGCAAGTGGAAAGCGCCTGGAATCGGCGATTGATGCCGTAAAAGCGGCGGGCAAGGCAGGTATCTCTGCCAAGAAGCTGGCGGAGAGCACTGGCATACCCTATTCGGCCGTCCGTAAAATGATCACTGACGGCGTCTTCCGGCAGGTTGGGGAGAAACGCAACAGCCGGCTGTTTGTGGCGTAATCCACCTAGCAAAACATAATCAGCTAGGACGAGATGTGCGGGCTGAGTATGGCGTTCAGAGCACCTGATGATTGGTTTAAGGTTTGAGCGAAGAAAGTTGAGAAAGTTTGTAACATCCTGGAAGAAACGGAGTAGTAGAGGGTGGAAAGATTCACAAGGTCAATGAACCTCCGGCGGCCCTGGTAGCGCCCCAGGGGGGACGACATCAAGCACTTTCCCTTGAGTTGTTTTGGGGTGTTGGGGATTTTTATGAGCTTGGGATGAGTTCGATAGTTTTGATGAATGGCCAGCAATCTTTCTTTTCTGCGTTGGGAGCGGCGCGTAGGAAGGTGATTCGCCGTGTGGTGAGCGCCCATTGGATGCGATTGAGATTTTCGCCATCGATCAGCGCGAGTTCATCGCGGAACACCAGCTTCATTCGTTCAGCTTTCAGAAAGCCGTACTCAAGCGATGTGTAGTTTGCCCAGTATGTCTGACCATCATTGAGGAACAATGTCAGGCATTCCGGCGCTTCTTTCCGAGGTACATACTCGAAACACTCTGTGGTGACGCTGGTTTCCTCGATTGCTTCACTCACGCCCACTGGCGGTTGGCCACGTTCGCGTCTGATTCTGTTTCTCCAATGGAATCTGTCATTCTTATACATTATCTGCTCCTCCCTGGTTGATCTTCATGATGAGTTTCTGAAGGAGTCCATCTTTCCGGCTCCTCGTCATCTCTCATTCTCCGTCGCCGCTTCTTTTTATGGAACTCCCCCAGTTCCAACTCGATGGCGAGTTTGCGTTCGGCGGAGGATTGGACGTTGCTGAGGAGATCTTCTTTGGAATCCGTGTAGATTTTGATGTCGGTTCTTCCGCGTGAGATTGAAACGTAGAATTGTTCCAGGCTGGAGGCGGCGGCACTCAAACTTGATTGGCTGATAATGACTTTGTCAGTAGTCTTGCCCTGCGAGGAGTGGCTGGTGGAAACATAGCCGTAAGCAAAGCTGCCATCGGGAATCACCGTGCCATCGCCGATTACTGGCTTATTGCCTTCGAACCCCGTCACCGTGTGGATTGAGCCATTGAAGAGCCGCTTGCCATCCGGATTTAAGTTCTGTGTGAGTCTGATCTTGTCCCCAATGGCGATCGGAAGAGGGGATTCCCGGTAGATCTGATAGTGTTTTGCTCCCGCAGGATCAAGCTGGCGTAAGCGATCACCATCATCCAGCCAGACTCTGCCATCTATGCCGATATGTTCGATGCGGAAAACCTCACCTTTCCTGAATCCATCCCTGGCATTTTGGTGAAACTTCACAATATCACCTTTATTTAAGCACAGTGATTCTCTCCGCTCTGCTTCGGTTAGGTTGCGGTTGATGTGAGTGACTGCTTCCCGCTCCCCACTCAAAACTCCCATCTGTTTCAGTTTCTCACGGATCTTGTTGGTAGTGATTTCCGCTTCCGCATGGGTGGGAGAGATCACCAGCGTTTCCGGATCTTCTGCATAGGCTTCAGCTATTGCCTCACAGCGTGATTCAGTATCAGTTGGTTCAATTACCGCGCCCATCTGATCCAGCATCCAGAACGCGTCGCCCACCTTACCCTTTGAGATGGCTTCCACCGCATTCCGGTATTTCTCATCTTTCTGCCGGTAGACGTGCCGCGTTTCTTTCACCTCCACCAGTCCGGATTGGGCGATCAGCCTTAGACCGTCGCCCCGGTTTACCGAGTGATGCTGGTGAGTATCACCGGAGAAAACCAGCCTGGCATTGTTGGCATGAGCGATTTTCATCAACTGATTCACCTCAGCCACAGAGAGCAGCCCGGCCTCATCCACCCAGATCACCCCATCCTGCATTTCTGATTGCAGCTCGGCGTTCACAAGCAATTGCTGAACCGTGTTTGAGTTCTCGAAACCCTCCTGTTCTAGAACTTTGTGAGCCGCCTCAGATGTTGGAGCGAATGTGAAGACAGGTTTTCCCATCATCGCCACCGCTTCCCTCATCATCGTGGTTTTGCCAGTGCCGGCACGCCCTTCAATCACGAATATCATATCAGTGGAATTCGCCAGCGCCTCGATTGCCGCCTTCTGGTCCTCATCACGCGAGGATGATTCATAGCCTGGAAGAAAGGGAGCCTGGCTGCCTCGCGTGTATTGAAGCCCCGCCAGAATCTCCTTTTCTTCTTCCAGAATCTCCCATGTCGTAACGCCTTCATCCGTTACGATTAAATCTTCACGGTTCTCAAACTCCGCCTCGATCTCCTCCACCGTGCAGCTGCCCACGCTAAACTGCAGCGCATCACCAACCAGCCGCCGGAATGCCACGACGCTCCGCCGCTCAAAATTCCTGGAGATTGCATAATCCGCAGCGTCCGCCGCCGTGGTGCGGTGATTGGAAACAGGCACCCCAAACGCTGATCGATCCAGCCGGCCCAGCCATTCACGCTCAATCTCAGCTTGCGTCAGATTGGCCGACTTGTTCTTTCGAGTCGTGGCGCCCAGCCCATCCTTCGCCCGGTCATTGCCAGCAATACCAAGCTCTTCGGCCAGTTTTTCAATCTCAGCCGTCCGGCGGGAGAACCTCTTAACATTCTCCTCACCAACTCCCGCAATCTCAAAGCTGAACGGCTTGTTCTCAATCTCATAGCCGATTGCCTGCAATTCCTCCGCCAATCTGTTATGAAACATCGCCTCAAAATACGGCGCGTCACGCTTGATGTGGAAAAACTCACCCGCCTTGAACCGCCCCTCCACCTCATCATAGCTGGTGTTGAAAACGTAAGCATGAACATGAAGATTCGGATCCGGCGCAGAGACCTCATCCACCGGACGCGACGTGAAATGTGTGAACTCCCCCCAAACCAAGTTCCCCGTCTGCCGATCATCCACCGCCCCATTTTTACGAACCCTCACATGAGCATCCTTCTCGATCTGAGTCATCGTGCGACGCACTGCAGCCTGAAACGCCTCCGTAATCCGCTCATCACCCAACACACCCTGCAGAATGGAAACCGATTTCGGCGCAGAAAACACGCAATCATACCCAACCCGCCGATCCTTGTTAGACCGTGGGTTCAGCTTCTCGCCAGTATCAGGCCGGATATTGTCGCACAGAGCATGGAAATCCTCCTTCCCAACCTCACCAGACAACCCCAGCCTCTCCGCCGCCTCACCAAACCACAAACCCGGCAACTCCTGCCCAGCATAATAATCATCCTGACCCAGCCCACTCGTATAGTATGATTTAGCCGCCGCCACCGACCCTGACATGTGTATGCGTAACATACACACATCGTCTCACGCCGATTGCCGCTACGGCACCCCCTTCGCTCTATTGAAATGATTCGCCGTTCCGGCGCATGGTTTTTTCAAGCTTAGCGTCAATACTCGGCTCATCCCATTCCCTCACAAAATGCCGCGCCCAATCGCAGAAATTGCGATTGAACTCGATCCCACCACCCAACTCCAAAAACGTGTAGAGCTTGTCGACCACCTCCTTCATGAGTTTCTTCATTTCCTCATCAGAAATCCGGGAAAGTTCATGCCACGGAATCTCACCGAAAGGCGTCACCACCTTCACATCCGAGAAGTCACCTGTTTTTGAACTGGGCACAGTTCCCGAATGCAAATCTTCCAAAAACGTATTCCGCACACATAGCGCAGCCACGTATTTCGCCAAATCCGGCTTAAAATCCTCCACATCATCCATTCCCTACCACTATCCCACACCGCGCCACCAGTCAACCTTAATCCTGACACCACCACACAGCCCCCAGCCATTTCATATATACAGACATCTCTCCTTAACACGTTAAGGAAAGAGTCTCGTGATGCGATTGCGCTTGCAATCCTCCTGCGTCGCCCGTACAAATCAGTCCGGTCTTTGAAATATCCCGCTTCTTTCGTCGTCGGCTAAGAGGGCAATGCTCTCAATCTTGTTGGTGGAGCATCCCACTCTTCCAGCTATTAAAAAACTGAATATGGAACTGGAGCCAATCATTCAGGGCGTGATCGCGGCCGGTGTTTTTGAGTTAATCAAATTCATCGCTAAAGCCATTGTCCGAATGATTCAGCGATAAACGCTGATCTGAATAAGTGTCAGATTAACTCTTGAGCTATCTGAAGTGCCTGGAGAGACAACCGAATCCTCAGGGTGGTGGTTGTAACAGCCCGAATTTACCTCTCATGCAAATAAGAGGTCCTTGGCCCTCTCCAGGTTGAACCGCCTGGTTAGTGCTTCCTTGTAGCGCGGTTCGGGTGAAACATCCGTTTCAGCTAGAGCTAACCATCGTATTGCCTTCTTAACCGAGGACACCAATTTGCGTCATGATGACTGATTATTCTACAATCTCCGGAGTATCATCAGTTGTCCATGACGCCAGGCTAGTTCCAACGTCGTGGCACGCTTTTCAATCAGAAGCTCTAGTCTTTCGGTCAATGCCAAGGCATCATCCAGATTCGCCTCCACAGGTTCTCCATGGAGAGGATCAGACAAGATGAGCTTCGTGGAGTCTAACAGGTTTCGCTCGATCATCACACGAAATACTTGAGACTTCGCAGGACGCGTTTCAAGGAATCGCTTCCAAAGCCGCTGTTTCGTTTGAAGATAGGTTTGCCAATCCATGACCAAGCCTTGCGGACAGCGCTTTAGCCAAAGCATGAACGAGGTGGTGTTCCTGCCTCTGCCTGTGGCCTCGCCGCGGGAGAAGGAGGCGACAAACCCTGCGGTGCCACGCAGCGAGTCGTATGGCATTAGCTTTATTGTTTGCAGCTGAATATTGTAACCTCCCACATCAAGTTTGTCGTAAAATGCCAGAGCCTCGGATATGCTTATCGGGCGAACACGATCGGCCAAAGGCAATTCCTCTATCCACTGCCGAGGCTTTATATGGGCGTCACCATTCCAATGTAGCGCACGAATATCGCCAACGCTCAAACTGGGGGCGTCTAAATTGTTTTTACCCTTCCAATATAGCGACGCTCGTATTTGAAGAGGAGCTGTATCGTCGCTTAGGCGTCTTGCGAGACTGCTAGACGATGGAATACGCGCTTCGAACCATTGGTTAGGGAGAGTTCCAGATACAAAGCATCCAGCCGAATCGCGAACCAATTCATGTCTGTTATGGGAACGCTTTACAGTTAAATAGAAATTGGTTGGCGTTTCCATTTTACGCGTCACGAAGGCACTTAGATGCTCTTCGTGCAGTTGAACAAATAGCTGCCAGTTGATGCGCATACCAGTATCTTCCGACCAACGAATGGGCATGTGAAAGCCCCGCGGATTTAGTTCCGTCTGGATTTCAAAAATTGCGAAATGCGTGCCGTTATTCGGCGGCGCGGATTCTCTCAAAAATCTAACATGCACATCCTCGATTGGGTGTGTGATCTCTGTGTGAAGTTGAACGAAGGATTGGTTTGATTGTGGGCGCTCAACGTAACGAAGTTTTTCTGAAGTATTCCTTGCTCGAATGAACGCCTCCAGCTCTCTGCTTGCAGAGGTCACCCACAATTCTTCAATCGCATCACTGCCAGATTGGTAGACATTTGAAGGTGGCGAAGTTGGAATGGACCGTAGATGACTGAGATGGAGATTCGCCGCGTCGTCATCGTTTTCCAACCTCAATTCAAAGGGCGTGGTGGGGCATGATGGGGCAAAAGCCACGATCCCATTCGACGCGGGCGCCCTCAAGCTTTGTCCTATCACCGCGGCCGTAGCTAAGATGACAAGTAGCGTAGACATCAAGACGATTATTATCGTCACTCGAGGATCAGGCCTATCCTTCGTGCAACCCCAAGCGTTCGTCTCCTCTTCAAGCAGATGCCCCTCAAACGCCTCCAGCTTCGGAAGGTAATCCTTCTTCAAGGGATGACGGCAATGAAATCCTTTGCGGGTAACAATTCCAGTATCGTGCAATGATTCGACGAAATGCTCCGGCGCTAGCGTTTCACTGACATGCCGGCGTTATCAATGTTCATTCCCTTCTGTCTTATTCAACCAACATCAAGTCTGATTGACTGTGCGTCTGCGAATAAACAGAACAAACAGCAAAGCCATAGCGCCCAAGAGGCCAGAGCTAGGTTCTGGAATCGCTGTTACTTGAAAGTTACCGAAGGCGATTACCTGTTCAGAGCTTCCGACGCCAGACGAGGGTGGCTCCGTATTGAAGTAATAGAGGCTCAGACGCTGTGTCGGCGTTTTCAAAGAAGCAGTCGCTTGATGAACCGGATCCAAAGGTAAGTTATCGTTGGTGCCCAAGTAAGCTTCGTCCAAAGTAACGACGTTCAATCCTCCATAAGCACTTACTTCCCTAAGATGGCTTCCTACCGAATAGGTTGCCGCCGAACCTGTTCCAGGAGCACCAAAACTCGCATCGTAAGATTCGATAAAGACCCCATCCGTATAATCATTGGTCCCAATGTCTCTGCTATCGACATCTTCCAGGGTGAAATCGTCAAGTAGGACTGGCTGACTAAAGGTGAGGTCCATCCTGAAATACGCAGTCAGACTTGGAGCAGTGTCCACGTCGTTGTAAGTGGTAGCCTGATCGAGCGCGAGGACGAACACGCTCGACCCGAAAGTGGTGTTGTCGAGATTTTGAGGCGTGCCATTTGAGTCTGCTGCAGCACCTCCAACAAAAGAAAAGTCGATATCAAGCTCGATCCCAGACTTGCTAACAGATCCAGAAAGCTCTGAAGGATCCCACCCAGTGCTCGACCCGCCACTGTGGGTGAACGTATCTGCCGTAAAATCGTAGGACACCGTTTGACCAACTACCGTCGGCAAGGGCAAGACTATGGCAAAGAGAACAGAAGCCGATAGTGATTTGGAGGTAGGCATACCGATCAAGATTTGAATGAGTCAATCTAGCAGCAACAACTTAAGGCGCTTAGTATAAATTCAATTAAATTTTTAAATCATAAAGTTTTCCACATATATTCATCATTCCAGATTAACGGCGTTTTGGTCCAAGAATGCGAGGAATCTCATAAATGAATTCCAAGCCCAGCAGATGTATTAGCTAGGTTCCGGGGCAAAGCTCTGAATTGAGGTTCGAATTGGAGCAGTCTTCTCTTTGGGCCTAGCGCTGAGAGCGCGTTTCCTGGATGATTTGAACGTTTCGATCTGAGCTTGGCTTCAGTTCTTCCAGTGTTTCAGAGGCTGGGGACGACGCGTTGTTTTTTGTCGGCGTAGACGGCGGCGGTGATTCGGATGTCGGAGTGGCGGAGGTATCGTGAGGCCTGGAAGATGCCGTATTGGGCGGCGATGATTGAGCCGATTTCCTTGCGCAGTGTGTGGAGTGGTTTCTGGGCGTCCACGCCGTTGGCTCTCAGCCAGCCATTGAGCCGGTCGAAGATGGCCTCGCAGCGGTAACTGCGTGATTGCCGGTAGCTGGCGGGTTTGTAAGGGCTGTTGATAACGAATTCAGAATCCGGCGCATCTGACCTAAACTCTTTGAAAATCGCCAGCGTGCGCTGATCAAGATCAAGCTCGCCGCTGGAATCCTCACTCTTCAACTGATGATACTGGCTGCTTTCTATGGTGAGGGTGGCGTTCTCAAAGTCAAACCTGTCCCATAACAGATTATCAATCTCACCCTTACGCAACCCGCAGATGAGAGCAAGGGTCAGAATCTTGTAGGCTTCAGCATCCTCTGCGCGCAATTCCTGCTCCGCCTTATCAAGCAAAGCTCTGGCATCAATGGTTGAATGATAGCGCAATGATGTGCTTTTCTCCAGACTCACCCCTTCAAAGGGAAGAGGCGATGGCAGTTCCAGCTGGCTGTTGAGATAGGGCAAGAGCCGCTTTCCGAAGATGGATTTAGCGTTTCTGATTAAACTGTTGGCCGTTGTGATAGCCTTACTTCTTGATGCAGGATCGTTAGAGTTGGCCCTGATCCGGCGGTTTTTCCACTTGATGACCCGCTCCGGCGTGATTCTTGAAATCGGCACGGCATCCACCCGCCTCCGCCACGCTTCAGTTCCCCCACCCTTGGAATCAAACTTCCGGCCATCACCGATTCGCTCAATCTCGGCCACGATTTTGCGCAGGGATTTCGCGTAGCTTTCAAAGCTCGATTCCCTGGCGGTTGAAGCTTCCTGCGATGCGGCGATGACCTGGCCAACTGTCGTTTCATTCGCTTCCGCCTCAACGTCGCCAATGCCTTTGTAACGGCGCAAAGTCTCATCCCATCCGTGAGCGAGGAGGTGACCGTAAATCTCGGCTGCAATCGAGGCGGCGACCTTCTTGTTAGGCTGCTTCAGACAGAATCGCTCACGTCGTCCCTTGTAAGTGAAACGGCATGAGTAGTCAGGGCTCCGATCCCGGAAAAGCCGGTTTTTCTCGAGCCAGTAGCGTGCATCTGTCTTTGATCTGCCGGGCATTTTTCGGGCACTTTTCTGCTTCTTGAAACTTGCCGTGGTTTTGCATATCGTCAACTATACATCTTTAATTCCTTTAAAATAAGACACTTAGGAAAGCGTTGGAAATTCATGAAAAACGATGCAAACCAATTACCATCCGACTGTAAATCTGCTGGCTATGCCTTCAGAGGTTCGAATCCTCTCCTGCCCATTCTCCTCACTGTTAAAGGGTTGCGAGCTTCGACATCTAACACTTAAACACCAGAAAACGTGCTTGGACTCACTTTGGACTCACTTTTTCTGAGCACTCCCGACCCTTTTTGACCTCAATTTGGAGGAAAACTGTTGGTGATTTTTTTTCTGAAAGGCGAAGAAAAGTGCATGTTCGGGAGTTCTTAGATCTGCCAGGAATCAGATGAAACCGATCACGATGGCGTTTTCGTTTTCGGATCCAACATGACTTCTGATCTTCCAGTTGGTCTGCAAAGCAGGTCTCCCATGGAAGTGATCCTGAGCACGTGGCTGGTCTTCGGTGCCCCTCGATTTGGATGGCCGACAGTCGAGGAGTTGGCCACTAAACTAAAACCGTTGTCCATCCTACGCCTCGTGCTCTGGTGCTCCCACATCCATGGTGCTAAAAGCAGCCCCGACCTGAGCGAGGAAGACCGAAAGAAGATCAAGCCTGTCCCGGACGATGCACCCGAGGTCATCAAACTTTACGACCGCGTCTTAACACTCGGCGCCATTCCCAACACGGATCTGTCGAAAGAGCTTAACCGGGCCGCATATGGGCCTCAACGGGCGCAGCGAACGCCGTATCGATCGCTCATGAAGAAGCTCGGCATGGAACAAGAACCCTTGGATCGTGACGACCAAGTTCGCTTTTCCAAACACTTTTCTGGCACTTGAGAGGTGGAGAACTGCTCTACCCGCTCTTCCCTTGAAGGATTGCTAGAGCTTTCAAATTGGTGCGATTATTTTCACATTAAACTTGTCCAGGTTGCTAGTGCGAATAAAATCGCATTCGATGTCCCGATTCTCAGACAACCACCCTAACATCACACCTCCAAACCTTGTTTCCTCTGGCAAGTGCTCGCCAGTCACCGCCGACGATTGGGACTACTATCTCGCTTCGGTGTTTGGAGATGTGGAAACGCTCGCGCGAATTCATGCAGCCAATCCGCAGATCAACGGCACGATGCATTATGAGTTTCCGTTGATCATGGCCGTGCGAAATGGTCGCACCGATGCCGTTCGGTTCCTGCTTCAAGCAGACGGCACCATCGATGAAGACCCGGCAACAAACGACAATGTTTGGTATTCACGCTGCATCGACGCCGCGAAGCAACGTGGCTTTGACGAGATACACGCGATGTTGCTCGAAACGCGCGAGCGAGTGGAAGTACATGCGAAGTCCCATCCGCCGCACCAAATCGATGAAACGCTAAAGGCACCTCTCGCCGAAGGTGACGTTGCTGCGGTGAAGCGATTGCTTGCAGAAAACCCGGAACTGACTGCTGTCTCAGACGATCAGGCGCAGTATCTGCGTTGGGCCTACGACACCAAGGCCACCGACAAGCAGGTCGAACTCGTTCGCGTGCTGATCGACAGTGGTGTCGACCCGAACTCCAGCAAGCTGATTCATGGTGCGTCAGAGGAAAACAACGTCCCAATAGTGAAACTGCTTCTTGAAAAAGGAGTGGATCCAAACACTGAAGTCGATTCGTGCGGCAACTGCATGTGGATGGCACGATTTGCAAACCCTGACAATCACCAAGAGATGCACGAGCTGCTTGCGAGCTACGGCGGAAGGATTCAACTGAATTTCGACGACGAGCGACCAACCGTGGACCAGCTTTTTGCTTTCGACGATGAGCGCAAACAGATTCTGTACGCTTCCGGTGAGTTCTTATGGCTCGTTCTTCAAAGCGGCGATGTCGAAGTGTTGGATCGCTTTGTCAAGCACTTTGGCCACGAGCAAATCAAAACCATGTCGACCCAAAACCACTGGTTCCTGCCGCCGTCGATCACGTTCCTGAATCGGCTGGTCGAACACGGCATGAATGTGAACCAGCGAGATTGGCGAGGGCGTAGCTTCATCTTTCGGGCCGGCGACAACGAATGGCTCCAGCGCTACATCGAGCTGGGCGCTGACTTGAATGTGGTCGAGTTCATGGAATGCAGCACGCGTCTTGGTTACGCGGCCTATCATGACAATCTCGAGATGGCGGAGTTTCTCCTTGAGAACGGAGCCGATCCAAATCAGCCAACCGATCACACATGGGCGCAGCCCTTGGCTCAAGCAAGAAAGAAGGGTCATGCCAAGATGGTGGCGTTGTTAGAATCATAACAAAGCAATCGATGTCCTTACCATTGAAAGACCTTTGTGCCGCCGCTGCTGGCAATGATCTTGAAACCGCCAAGGCGATCCTTGCGGCTAATCCCGAGGTGCTAGAATCCAATGCCGATCCGGATGCGCCGGAGGGAGAAGCGGCTCCCTACAAAGATCTTGGCGCTGGTGAATCGCCGCTCATGCACGCCATCGACGGAAACCATGTCGAAATGGCTCGATTGTTCCTTGAACACGAAGCCGATCCGGATGAGCACCACGGGTGGAACTACGGCATGCCCTTGCAGAAAGCGATTTGGGAAGGGCGGATTGAGCTGGCAAACTTATTGTTAGACTACGGAGCCGAACCCGCCAAGAGCACCGCAATGGCCGACATGGAAGCCACGGGCTACAGTCTGTTCTGCAAGAATCAGGAACTCATCAACCGGATGTATGTCATGGGTGGTCGCCCTGATATCTTTGGTTATGTGAAAGCCAACATGATCCCCGTGTTGGCCGAGTTGTTAGATCATTGTCCGGACACGTTGTTGAATCGCCGCCGACAGGATCCTCCCACCATTCTTGACGCCATTCGCAGCGAGTCTGCCTGGTGCGGGAACGCCGACGCGCTTTCATTGGCTTTGGCAGTCCGGCCACTGACGGAAGCCCAATTCAAGCAGCATATCGGCGCCACGATCGGAAGCCACAATCGTCTCTTCCCGGTCGAATCCTATCTCCGCTGCATGACCATACTGCTCGATGCCGGTGCCAAATACATCGGCGACGATAACTTTTTCCCGCTGCACAAGTTGGCCCGAAAGAACAAGATCCAGGGCAGAGTCGAGTTTGCCCGGTTGTTCGTCGAGCGAGGCGTCGATCCTAACAAAATCCGTCCCAAGAGTGGAAAGACGGCTCTGGAAGAGGCGCGGGAACATGAGCGCATGGACTTAATTACGTATTTGGAATCGCTCTAAACCCTCCGTCCGCAACAACGTGTAATGCGTCTTTTGCGATTAGACTGGCGAACTCCATCTGACCCCATGTCTGGTTGAGTGAAATAATTTCGCACTCACATGTCAGGATTTGTTCAGGTCGGGCGTCCTGTGGATGACATGACAATTCGGGTGATATCTGCCAGAGATCAGAATGTGCGTGAGAACGAGTCCTCGGCGTCTGACGGAAGCACGAGCGACGATTTCGTTGCCGTCGCGCGAGAACATGCTGGTGCCGTATTCGCCATCTGCTACAGTTTCACTGGAAATGCGGCGGATGCAGAAGAACTGGCGCAGGAGACGCTGGTTAGAGGTTTCCGAAAATTCGGGCAGAAACGGGGAGCCCATTTCAAGCCGTGGTATTTCGAGATCGCGCGTAATGTATGCCGGGATCATCTGAGGCGACAGAAGCGGACAAAGGAGGCGAAACAGAAGATTGCGGATCACTCAACGACACAAACTGAGAATCCTCTCGATAACACTTTCGCTGATCTTGAAGAAGCGCTTGCTGGCATGTCCGAACAACACCGAATGCCGCTCCTGCTCTTCTACTTTGATGGGCATGACGCCAAACGTATTGGCGCGCTGCTCGGCATGAGCACGGCTGCGGTACACAAACGCCTCAGCCGTGCGCGTGCAGAACTCCGCAAACGGTTAGAAGCCCTCCAATCAAACGACCAACCATTCACAAAGGAAGACCGATCATCATGAGCAACTCAACGACCGACCACAAAATGAATGAATCCATGAAGGCAGACGACGCCCTCTTGCGAGCTTACGCGGCGTCGAAACAAGATGCCCTCGTCCGCATTGCATCCGCAGCGGCGGCAGCAACATTAAACGAACCATCTCCTTCAAAGGGAAAACTTGTGCGGCTCTTAGCCATTCCGTTGGGTGCGGCGGCGGCGCTTGTCATTGCCCTGACAGTGTTCTTTGGAGGCTCGGATGACCTCTATGCAGATGTTGTTAGATCTTTGGCAGAGGCATCGAGTTTCCGCGCTACGCTGAAAGACAAGGCCGCGAACGGTGAGTGGCATACACGCGGAGAGGTTCTCTATCAGCGAGAGGCGGGCGTTCGCTACACCGATCAGAAAACTGGACGCGTCCGCATCGACAACTTCGAGTATCTCTGGCGATACAATCCGGCACGCAAGCTTGCGCTTAAAACACCGAGCAGTGGCTTTGCTGAAGAGATTACTGCGGACGTTCTTGATCTCAAGGAATTTGCCGATGCGCTCGATTCTCCCCCTATTGGAGAGGAAACCTTTTCCGGAGTGCATTGTGAGGTTTATGCCATGGAAACTGGCACCTACCGGTTCGAGATCCTCATCTCGCCTAACGATCAGCGACTTCGTGCCTTCAGGGACTACTATCGAAATGAATCGGAAGAGTGGGATCTGAAACAAGAAGCCCTGATCGAGTATGACATCGCCATTGATCAGGACACGATGTTAGCAAACTTCGGCGATGATGTGACGGTGTTAGAACCGACAAATGTTGCCGAGGCCTTCAAACTTGAGGACGCATTGTTGACGCGCGATTACTTCGAGTTGCAGTTTGCGTTGCATGCAGTGCAGCGCATCAATGAAGGGCGTTTGCTGGTCTGCACCTCCACCCGGCCTTCAGAAGGACTGATCGAACGGTTTGGAGAAATTCACTCTGCACATGGTGACGGAAGCAAAGTCTACGGGAACCACGCAGTCGGCACTTCCTTCACACGATTCGCTGAAGGAACGCATGCCAGTTTCTGGCCTTGGGAAGCCGCCGAAGTGCTTCACGATGGTCTGCAAATCAAGTGGACGATTCTCACCCCGGTAGGTGATTGGCCTGACGATTTCGCCAACACACTTCCCCTCAGCGTGAGTATTTGGACGAGGGGTGAAGTTCAGAAAGAGTTGAAAGAGGCCAAGGAAGACTGGTACTTCAACAACCGCTTGGTAGACACTTTTGACCTCAGCGAGTTCGAAGTGAGTTCTCTTCGAAGCACTCTTGCGGATGTTTATGATCAGATCCTCATGTTAGAAGCTGGGGCTTGGCGTGCGGTCGTGAATCTCCAAACTAAAGAGACCGATCTAAAGTTGCCCGAAGACGGGCGAGAACTAACAGAAATCGTATCTCGCAAGCCCAGCGAAGTCACGTTCGAGGTGATGTCCAACTTCATCGAAGCTGAACTCAGGGCCGGAGACGCTCGCATTCTTAAGCAGTAATGGGCGGGGGGACGAACGATTTGTTGGAGATTCTTGTCCGCAAACGGAACGGGCGGCAGGTTACCTGAAAACCAATGGATCCCCATGATGACAGCAGGCTTCTCGAGTCCTTCGTGCGCGACAACGATCAGCAAGCTTTTGCGACATTGGTCGAGCGTTATGCCAGTCTCGTATTCGGCACGGCGCTGCGCATGGCAAGGGATCGCTCGCTTGCCGAAGAGGTGGCTCAGAACGTGTTTGCGACTCTCGCAAAGCGCGCCGGATCGCTTGACGGACGTGGTGGGATTGGAGGTTGGCTGCACCGTTGCACCTGCCTTGAAACACGACATCGATGCCGGTCGGAAAAACGCTATCGCGAGAGGATGAAACGATTCTCCAACGAAGAAGTCGATCACGACCAAGACGACGAAGGCTTGTGGGAATCTATCCTTCCGATTCTCGATAACGCGTTGACGAAATTGTCAGACATGGATCGACAGGTGGTTCTGCTCCACTACTACGAAGGACTGACATTTCCTCAAATTGCGACGCATACGGGTGGGAAACCGGCCGCGCTTCAGAAGCGCTGTGTTCGCGCTCTAGCAAAGCTCTCGTCTCTTCTTCAGAAGCGCGGTGTTGTCATTTCAGCGGCAGCCATCGGCTCAGGGATGTCTGCTCAGTTAACCAAGGCCGCCCCGAGTAGCCTCGTTGCGAAATGGTCTGCCGTTCCCATCTCAACCTCCCTTTCAGTAAGTCAATCCCTCACGAACACCCTTCTGACCATGAAACTCGGAAAGATCGCACTCGGCACAGTCGTGCTTGGACTCCTTTGCACTCCGCTAGTCTGGCAAGGTGCTGCCATGAACCGAGCCAAGGCGCGTGTTCAAGGCCTCACCACGGCAAATACCATTCTTGAGCAATCCATTGCCCCTGAACCCGGCGACCTCGGTCGCGTAACGAGGAGTTCTCATGGCGGCGGGCTTGATCTGCGTAAGCTCGCAGAGCGTGCCCAAGCTGCTGATGCTGGCAATGTTCTAGAGCTTGTTAGCCTTCCCAACACATTGAAGGCACAGGATGCCGAGACGCTGGAGATCCTGTTGGCCGCCATCCCCGACCTCAACGCCCCCGAATCTGCCCGCGGCAGTTTGGCGAGAATGTTGCTTCTCACTCTCCTCGAGAAATCAAGTCAATCGGCGGTTCGGGCAGGCGCTCCACTCATTCTGGCATTCTCCGGAACTTACCGGGACAACATTGCCGCCAGCGTGCATCTCGCGTTGGATCAATGGGCAAAGACGTCACCGAGCGATGCTCTCGCATGGTTCGAATCGCAAGATACCGCCGGAGCTTTTGATGAGCCCGCTATTCATGCCGCCCATGAAGTCGGTGTCAGAGAGCGGCTCATCAGCGGTCTGGCCGTTGGGCTGTATGCTGACAACCCTACCAAAGCGCTGGAGTTGATCGCCGGGCTGGGCAAACTAGCATCCACACAGACCATTGCGACCATCGGTGCCAACACCACCGATCTCCAACTCCTTGAGCCCTTGGCGCAACATCTCGTTCAAACCACCGAAGGGCGCCAGTTGCGCTCCGCATTCGGGTCTATTATAGAGAAAGCGGCGCGAGAGTACTGGGAGCCTGAACTGAGTTACGCCCCGAAAGTTGCGCGGTTCATAGCCAAACTGACAATGACAGATGATCGCAGAGTGGATGCATTCGTCCGAGGCCTGACGCCGCCTACTCTTATGGACGTGGATTCAGTTCCCAATGAGCACATCCTAGGGTCTTTGAAGGCGATCGACGAATTTGCACCGGAACGAATTCGGAGTGAGGCCAAAGGGAAATTGCTAGGGGAGATCGTCTCCTCACGCTCACGCGATCAAGCCTTCCTTGTCATCGAAGATCTCCGGCAACAGGAGCAAGTGGATGATCGCATGCTGGCGGCCTTCATCGAGCTCGCGGCACGAGCGTCGTCGCGACATGCGGAGCTTTTTGAGATCGCCACTTCCATTGAGGAAGAACCCGTCCAGCACGAGGCATTTGGTCATGTCTACAACGCTTGGTCAGACCGAGATCCCGACGCAGCGAAAGAAGCTATTGAGTCCATTGGCTTCGATGAATCCGATTTCGATAGGCGACCATGAGGCGCTTTCTTTGCACAGCTACGATCGTCGCTCTGCTCGTGTTCCTTTGGCAACATTGGCGTCTGGTTCAACTAAGGCAGGAAGAAGCCATGCTCAGGAAAGACCGCGTCACCTTGATCGAAAAGAGACGCACTCTCGATTCGGCAGGTCAATTTGTAACTAACAAACTACCCTCCGCCGATGATTTCCGCTTGCAGCTGGGAGCCATCATCAGCCATCCGAGAACTGATGCCGATGCTGAAGAACGCGCTCAGGAATTCGTTGCAGGAATGGCTCGATGGGCAACTGCGAATCCCGCCGCAGCTGCCAAGTATCTCACTGACAACACGGACGAGATGGACACGGCATTCGGTGGACTGGCTCCGAGAGCAATGGAACTCGCCTTGACGAGCATCATGCTAGAGTGGGCGCGGCAGGATACAGCGGCCGCGCGCCAATGGGCTGATCAATCGCTGGGAAGCGCTTCTTTGAGTAACGGTAAGTTTGGCGAAGCCGTCCGTAATGGTCTGGATGCGCTTACTGCTGCAACCGCCGTGCTGAATCCACAGCATTTGCGAGCCGACGAACTTGAAAACGCCAGCCGAAACCCCGCCCAGTTCGTTCAACTGGCCAATGGTCTCCTCGACTCACACCATGCTCGAGCTCGCTTTGCAACAACAGTTGCTTCGATTGATTCTCCTACACGCGATCGAGTGCTCCGAGAACTCGGCCAACGCTGGGCGAAGCAACTTTCCTTCTCCGAAGGCACTGCCGTCGTTGATTCACTGGAACTAGATGCAACTCTGCGGTTCTGGATCGCCGCGGACAACAACGACGCCGATCTTGCAACGCGCTTCTCGTGGTACCTGTCAGGTTTTCCCGACAATGACCGCATGAATGGAATCGACCCGCTGGTTTCTCACTGGACGAAGTTCGATTTCAACGCCACGGCGAAATGGTTAGGCGACCTGTCGCCATCGAATGAACGCGACACCGCGATCGCAGCCTTTGTTAGTGAAGTTGTGACAACCGAGCCTCCGTCTGCCGTTGATTGGGCACAAGAAATCGCCGACCTCGAAATCCGTGCCACCGTCCTCACACAGCTCTTCCAAACGTGGAGGGCAGCTGACGAGGAAGCGGCTACGCGTTACTTCCGGGCATCGAACCTTGTGACACCGGAATAGCAAAGAACTGTCCGATCAGCGGCATGGCAAAACGATATACGATTACACGCAACTCAACGATTTTCAAACGGATGCGACTGATCTCCCTTATTCTCCTCACTCAAGTTTTCGCGCCCTGTCCCTCGGTGGCGGACGAAAAGACAGCGAGTGCACTGACCGAATTACACGGTCAGGTTGTAGATCAACACAAGATCCCTGTTCGTCGAGCGCGGCTCGTCTGCTACAGAATTACGACAGATGATAGTGGCGAGGAATGGGTGTGGGGCAACTGGGAAACAACGTCGGACAAGAACGGCCGATATACTTTCAGCCTTCCTGAGAAGGGCACCTACAAGATTGCCACAAAAGAGATCGGCGGAACGTGCACGTCCGCGACAACCAAACGGTTTCAAAGCACAATGGCATCGCCGATTCGTTTGGAGGACTTGGTCGTGCGTCCTGCCAGCGCGAGCCTCACCGGACGGGTGACCCGTGCAGATGGCACGCCTGCCTCCGGCCTCGCCTACGGCTACGGCTCCGAGAGTTTCCAATGTGTCGAGACGCTGGCTCCTCCGATTCTAGCCAGATCGGGCGAATTTTCCATCCCGAATGTGCTTCCTGACGAACCGCTGTCGTTCTGGGTGATCCCGAAGGCGGATACCATGCAGGTTTGGCGCAACGTTGCTTTGAAAGAGGGTGAGCAAGAATTCGTTCTTAGCCCTGACCAATTCATCGAGATGCCACCCGGCTGGGCAGCGGAATCCTGGTGGCACCGCCTGGCGATTCAAGCGCCGCTTCGTTTCCCAATGGAAACCATTGCTTTCACGCTTCCCGATTTGGAAGGCAACATGGTTTCTCTGACTGACAAACGCTTCAAGGACAAGGCCGTCGTTGTCTCGCTGTGGGGATCTTGGTGTGGCGGGTGCTTGGATGAAATTCCGGAGTTGGTGAGTTTACAAGCCAAATACCGTGATCGCGGACTCGAAGTGATTGGCATCGCCTTTGAGGAAGGAACGAAAGATCAGCGAAGGAAGCGTGTCGAGAAAGTGATCGAGCGATTCGGCATCAATTATACCGTTCTGCTCGCCGAAGGCATCATGAGGGAAAAGACGATCCGGTCGGCCATTTCCGGTATCGAAAGATTCGTTGGATACCCAACCACCATCTTTTTAGGGCGCGATGGGAAAGTAATCGATCATTCGAGTGGCTTTCCGGCATACAACGAGCAAGCACGCGCGATTCTCGTGAAAGAAATGGAAGGCAAGATCGCCAACTCTCTCGCCGCTGAACCGTTGGCAAAAAGTGAGGATTAATCTTCATATTCCTGCTCTTGGAATGACTCAAACCTAACTAACAGCCTCGCCACAACGGAATAGCAAAGAATTGTCCGATCAGCGGCGTGGCGAAAGAATATACCAGTACAGACAATGAAATCGATCACCCTACTCACATTTATCCTCGGTGGCGCGGCCTCGCTATCCTTCGCGCTCGTTACCACCTCGGAACAAGGGACTTGGCCGGAATCTTGGTCGCGGGAATTGGAGGATCTTCAGTTCCTGTCTCGACTTCCATCTCACTCAGCCAATCAATCACGAACACCCTTCAGACTATGAAACTCAGCAAGATCGCCATCGGCACCGTCATACTTGGACTTCTTTGTGCTTCGCTAGTCTGGCAGCGCATGATCATCGCCGAAACCCAAGTGCGTGTGAACGAGCTGGCTAACAACACAGCGACCAATGAAGTCTTACCTCAATCGACCGAACGCCGTCCACGCGGGATCGGAGAACGTTCGAGGGTGCCGGGCGTAGCGCGCGCAGCGGATCCCTTTGAGCTTTTGCGGCAGTTGGCAGGCGATCTTCATGCCGCAGACAATGGAGATATCGCGGCTCTCACGCGTTCCAAACGAAAAATTGATGCGCAAAGTGCGACAATGTTGGTGAAACTCATTGAAGCGATTCCCGATTTGCAACTTCCAGAAGACAGAAGCGCCCGTGTCGCCGGAGCTTTGTTGACGGCTCTATGGGTGCTGTCGCCCGAGAGGACTGCGCGTGCTGGAGCCACGTTGATCTCAGACTACAGGCAAGGCCACGGGGATGGGATCACACAGGCAGTAGCGCAGGGATTGGAACGCTGGGTGCAGCAGTCGCCGACAGAGGCCTTGCAATGGTTCGAGGATATGGACGCCGTGAATGCTTTCGAGAGCGCGTCGATTCTAGACGAGTCGGCCCTCAGTCCCCGCAACCGAGTGGTGAGTGCGTTGGCCGCCGGGCTCTATCATCGCGACCGTTCCAAAGGGATGGAGCTTATCAAGACACTCGAAGACCGAGAAGCGGCGCTCGCTATCCGGTCGATCGGAGCCACCATTCTTGGCTGGGAAAACCGTAGACCGCTAGCTGAGTTGGCGCTCAAGCTCGACGAGCGCTCTGCTAGATCGGCCATTAGAGGTCTAATCAGAAAGGCCACGATCAAGGCATGGGACTCCAGCCTGAACTATGCACCCGCAGCCGGAGAATTTATCGCGAGCCTTGAAGCAACGCCCGATCGCAAGGTTGCACTGCTAGTGGAAACCGTTCGCCCGCCTAACATCGACTTTGAGAGGCCTGTTCCCAAGGAGCAACTCCTCGGCAGTCTGGCCGCGCTGGATCGCTACTCCCCTGATAGTCATCGCAGTATCGCCAAAGGCCGGTTTTTAGCAGAAGTTGTGTCATCCCGCTCTCGGGAACACGCTTTTAGCGTGATCGACGACCTCCTCCGCAGTCATCAGGTAGATGATGAGATGATGGCTACGTTTGTTGAAGGGGCGCTACAAGGTTCCGATCAATTCCCGGCATTGTTTGAATTCGCATCATCGATCACCGAGGGATCATTGCGGACACAAACAATTGCTCAAGTAGCCGCAGCATGGTCTAGCAAAGATCCGGATAGCGCTATCAAAGCACTTCAAGATGCCGGGATTGATGGGGCTGTTATCGACAACACAGACACGTTGAACAAATGAAAGGGATTCTCATCGGATTGGGAATAATTGCGACGATTGCCCTTGTCTTGCAGCATCGAAAGCTAGCGGAGCTGAAGGCAATCGAGCAATCGTACTCGGAAGAACCAGCGTCATGGGAAGGGCATCGTAGGGGCATCCAAAAGACGGTAGCCGAGGCAACAGCTCAAGTGGACCCGGAAATGCTAGAAGAAGTCCTGACGAAACTCGAAGAAGACATCGGGAAGTCGCAAGATCGCCAGTTGGAGCTGCTTGAACTGATGGCGAGGTTGCCGGAGAGTTCGCTTGAAATCGTTCTGCCAAAGATACTATCAAATACAAACCATGGTCAAGAGTTGCGCACTCAACTCCTTATGGTTGGGCTGACTAGCTTATCCAAGAAAAAGCCTCAATCCGCTGCCGAATTCTTGATAGAGAACGTAGAATTGATAGAGAATCAGTTAGGCGAGTTCGCGGGTGAATTATGCAATCGGATCACACCGAAAATTCTCCTCGAATGGGCCGAGAAGGACCTGCAAGCCGCCCGGCATTGGACATTTGAGCAATACAATTCGGGACGATTTCAATCGGGGATCATGCAAAGTACGGGGCCTGACGCCGTCGCGGCTCTCACCGCCGCCAGCACCGTCCTCAGTCCAGATCAGGTGGATCCCGAAGAGATCGCACAATCGGGGGCGAATGCTGAAGGCTTCATCGACCATGCCGTCTCGATGCTCGACTCCGCAGCGTCGCGAAGCACTTTCCTGAAAACGCTAGACGCTCTCCCAGATACTGAAACCCGGCAATCGCTCATGATCGAGTTAGGGAGTAAGTGGGCAGAAAGTCTACCGTTTTCACAGTCATCCGAACTTGCCGATGAACTAGATCCCAACTCGACGCTACGATTCTGGATCGCCGCCCAAAGCGAAGGAGCCGATCTCCATTCCCGCTTTGATTGGTATATGTCAGGGTTTCCCGCCGATGACCGTCTGGAACGAGTCGAGCCGCTTGTTGCTCACTGGACGAAGTCCGATTTCAATGCCACGGCGAAATGGTTAGGCGATCTGTCATCATCGAAGGAGCGCGATACTGCGATCGCGGCCTTTGTGGGTGAAGTCGTGTCGACCGAGCCTCCGTCTGCGGTTGATTGGGCACAAGAAATCTCCGAGCCTGAGGTCCGCGCCACAGTCCTCACACAACTCTACCACACATGGACGGTCACTGACGAGGAAGCGGCTGTGCAATACTTCAGGGAGTCGAATCTTGTGACACCGGAATAGCAAAGAATTGTCCGATCAGCGGCGTGGCGAAACGATATACCACTACAGACAATGAAATCGATCGCCCTACTGACATTGACCCTCGGCGGCGCAGCTACCATCTGCTTCGCGCTTGTCACCACTTCGGAACCAGGAACCTGGCCGGAATCCTGGCCGCGGGAATTGGAGAACTTTCGCCAGCACGGGAGGACATTCAGTTATTCAAGTCAGACCGAAGAGTGTGCTCATGAAATCGCCTTCCCATCGCGTGAGGCATTCGAGAAAGCGTGGCCGCATTTGCTGAAGGTAAAATCCAAAGGGGCACCGCTCATTCTGGAATCCCTGCAAAACACGAACCTCTTTCCGAAGCCGACGCAACCGGCTGTGCGCATTTTTGCTCCAAGCCCTCCTGGACGTGGCTTCACCGATGCCGAACGAAACCGTCCCTTTCCATGGCCTGACACGATCAGACATCCTGACGGCACTTGGCCGGAATTCGTCGTGCACAGTGAAGGTGGCTGGGTGCCTGCCGGGAAAGCGGCCATTCGCTATCGGGTTAGGCAAGATCTTGTGCTCATCGTCGATGGCCATATCATTGACCTCAATCGTATCCCATTGCCTTCAAACACTCCTATCATTGATCGACGATTTCAGAATCCTGCCTCGGGATCGGATGGAGGGCGATGAACCCGCAGACACAGCTTGCAGCCTTCGCCGAACGCGGTGATGAGCGCGTCTTTCGCAGGCTCGTGGAGTCCTACAGCAGTCTCGTCTATGGAATCGCACTTCGAAAGACAGGCAGTCCACAAACGGCCGAAGAGATCACCCAGAACGTGTTCCTCATCGTGGCCCGTAAAGCGAAAGCCCTGTCAAAACGCGAAGGTTTCGTGGCGTGGCTTCATCGCACAACCGCCTATGAGGCGAATAATTTCCTCAGAGCCGAGACCCACCGGAAACGAACCATGAAACGCTATCAGCTGGATCAGGAAAGGGAAGCAACGGAGAAGCAGTGCCGTTCCGATGCCGTGCGGGAGGCGGTCGATGATGCGATTGCCAGCCTGTCAGCGGGCGACCGGCTGGCCATCCTCTACCGCTTCTTCGAAGGCCGGGACTTCAAGGAAATCGGCACGTTGCTAGGGAAATCCGATGCCGCCGTGCAGAAACAAACCCGGCGAGCCCTGGAAAAATTGTCCGTCATCCTGCGCAAACGGGGCGTGGTGGCATCTGTGAGTGTCGTCACAGCACTCATGACTAGCGAGTTCGCAAAGTCGGCGCCGACAAGTCTGGTTTCCGCAATTGTCAGGCAGGCTGCCAACCAGTCTGCGACCAACTCCCTTCTCACAACTACCGCCATCGCCATGTCTGCCCACAAAACCCTCGTCCTCGCAGCTGTCATTCTCATCGTCGGTCTCTTTCCTCTGGCAAGACAGCAGGCTCGGATTCAGGAACGCGCTTCGGAGCGCGATCGGCTTCTGGCTCGAACAAAAAGTGTTCCCGCATCGTCCGGACTGACACTCCGGCGTTCGTCTCCAGGCAGCCAACGATGGAGGCCTCCAGCCGCTGAAGCCGTCGACGCAACCGTGCTCGTGCGCGCCTTTCTCAAGGACATGGGCAAGCTTGGGAGCATGCGGTTGACAGGCATCGGACTCAAAGAGGCCGGTGACGGCCTCGCTCCCCTGTCCGATGACGAACTCTGGGCGCTGTTTGAACAGATTGATGCGGAGCCCGCCGGCAGCGATGTAAGACAGGAGGTCAAGGAGTACCTCGTGCTCTATCATCTTTCAAGGCGTGATCCCGCCCAGGCGCTCGAAGCCGCCCTCGAGCATCGCATGCGGGAGGAAGTCTTCGTTCAAGTAATGCGGGATTGGGCGAATACCGATATCGAAGCGGCCTCGCCGTGGCTCTCTGCGCAGCAGGAGATGGATCGGTTGGGTTTGCAACGGCTCGATGGTGCGGCTCCGGAAACGGCGTTGTGGCGCGGGTTGGTAGAAGGGATCGCCATGACGCATCCGGACCGGGCCCTGACATTCGTCCGCGATCAACTGGATTCGGCGAATGCGGCGGCGCTCGTGACCGGCCTGGGACGAAGCCTCCTCGCGGAGGACAATCATCAAACGTATCTCGATCTCGCTCGCGCCCTGCCCTCGCCGGAGGAGCACGTTCACGCTCTGTCGAACTACGCCACAACGATCCTCACAGACTTCGCAGACCCGGCCAGAGTTCACGAGGCCATGAACGCCTTTCTGCATCACCCTGAATTCCCCGCAATGGAACGCGAAGCTGTCTTCCTCAGTACGGCCAACGAACTGGCCTTCGCTATCCACCGCGGATCGATTGACCGCACGAGTATGCTGCCCTGGATGATGATTCGGGGTAGTACCGTGGACGAAGTCGCGATGCTGAATCTGTCCGGTGAGTCGCCTGAGAAAACACGTGAGAGACTATCCATGATGTTAAGCCGGACATTTTCCGAATCGACCGGCGAAGACACGGCTCGCTTTGATGGTCCAGCACGTTCTGCGAAGCAATGAATGGTCTCAAACAGAACGCTCTTCTTGTCGCCGTGGTCGTCGTGATGCTGTCAGTGTCTGTCTGGCAGAACAAACGCCTGCGTGCTCTCGACAATGAGATCGAAACCATCACACCGCAACCAGAAGTCATGGCAACGCCCCGGCCGCACTTCTCTTCGAAGGAAGAAGCATCCAAGTCCGGCGTCGATCCCCAAATGTCCCTCAATGATTTCGTGACTCCGCTACTTACGGAAGTACAAGAGTCGGGGCGAGCGATCATCGACGGACGTTTGGGCTCGTTGAAGTCAGCGATCGAAAACCTCACAGAAGCGCAATTGATGGCTCTGATAGATGAGGATCCCACCTTCGAATTCCGGCATCATTATATCATCGGGAAAGACGATGAGGAATGGCTGCGGGCGCTCATTCTCTACCACGCCTTGGATCGGCTGTTCACCCACGCGTCGGAGAAAGCCCTCCGAATCACCCTCCGATCTGGCGCCGGTGGAGCGGAGGACTCCAATATTCATGTTCACAACTTCATTCGTGACGGGCTTGGACGCTGGGCGCAGCGCGACCTCGATGCGGCGTGGCACTGGCTCGACACTCACGGCGACACCCTCTGGAAGCCTGACCTGAAACGGCATTTGCTTCTGCAAGGGCTCGCCGAGACTTCCCCGCGTGCCGCCATCGACAAAGCCCGTTCGGAGAACTTGCTGCCTGAAGCGCTTCGCTACATCAGCCAGGCCGTGAACGATCCTGACGGACGCGTTGTTCTGTTTGAAGCCGTCGATGAAATCGAGAACGCGATGGATCGGGAAGGGTTCTACTGGAGTTACGTGGATCGTCTTCAGGACACCGAGGGGTTCGAAGCGACTCGCGAGTTTACTGAAGACGCCATTGCTAAGCTCGGCGACGATTCCTGGGACAATGCGATGGTGCTGAAAGTCGCCCTCAATCACATCACCGATCAGCCTGAGATAAAGGCCGCCTGGTTGGCCAAGCATTCAAGTGCGGAGAGACTAACCGACCACCTAAGCCAATTTGTCGACGCATGGGCACTCAAGGATCCGCAAGCCGCAGCCGCATGGCTGGAAGCTCAGCCGGAATCGGATGCGAAAGATAGAGCGTTACCATTTCCACCCGAGCGGGAGTAGAGGTGCGTCAACGTCTATTGCCATTGCCCGAATCCACATCTTCCAAGTCCGATCCGCGCGCTCTTCTCGCCAGGTTTCTTGCCGAAGATCGCTCCGAGTCCGTGTTCGCCGAACTGGTCAACGCCTACGGCAAGCTGGTCTACTCGAGCGCACTCCGGCGAACGGCCGACCCGGGTCTCGCCGAGGAGGTGACTCAGCAGGTCTTCGCGGTGCTCGCACGGAAAGCCGAATCGCTGCGGACACACCCGCAGCTCACGGCATGGCTCTTTCAAACCACACGGTTCGAATCCGCCAAACTCCTGCGGACGGAACGCCGCCGACAACGTAGGCATGCAGCCTACGCTAGACATCATGCCAGTGATCCATCGCCCCAGCAACGAATGATGTTAGACTCCGAAGAGCAATGGCCGGAAGCCCTTCCTTTTCTGGATGAAGCGCTCGACCAGTTGTCACCGGCCTATCGTGATGTCATTCTGCAGCGCTTCTACGAAGGAAACAAATTCCGGGAGATTGCCAGTTCAACCGGACGTTCGGAGGCGGCCTGCAAGATGCTGCTGAAGCGGGCGCTGAAGAAACTCTCACACATTTTAAAAGGCCGCGGTGTCACTCTGTCGGCCACTGTCATTGCTTCCTCGTTGGGTGCGGAACTTGCGCGCTCCTCGCCAACGATTTCCGCAGTGACATGCAAGGCGTTGGGAACCGCTCCTTCCCTGTCCGGTATCTCGCTAACACTCAACTCGATCCAAACCATGAGCAACCTAAAGTCAATCGCCCTCACCGCAACGCTCCTCATTCTCATTGCCACCGTTCCCTTCACACGACAGGAACTGAAAGCGCATGCCCTTCGGCGTGAACTCGCTAGAGCCCAACATGATCGCGAATCTCTTGAAAGTTCGCAACCGCCCAACGCTGCGACCAATGGGCTGACCAGAACGAATGGGAGCAAGAACAATGTCAGTACCGCGATTGGCGAACTCCTAGCAAATGCAGACGAACCGGTGGATGCGCAAGCCTTTCTCGACTCCATGACCGAGGTCATGATGCAGCAAGACATCTTCGGCATGATCAAGCTGATGATTCCGGTCACGAAACTGAGTGCCGCTGAACACAGCCGGTTTGTCTCTGAAGTGGAAGCTATCGAGGCAGGGACTCAAGTGAAAGCGGTGACCTTGCAGATGATTGGAAGCCTGTCACCGTCAGAAGACCCTGAAGCCTCCCTTGATCGCATGGTAAGTATGGGTCTGAAGGTTTCGAACTATCGAAAACCTCTGCGGCAGTGGGCTGAAGCCGATCCGGAAGGGGCGCTCATGTGGTATCAGGAGAAACGCCAAGCCGGTGTCTTTGAAGGAAAGGGTGTCCAGAGCGCGGAGGAGTCTTTGTTAGGTGAACTCGTGAGCGGGATGGCCATGACGGATCCAGACAAAGCCATGGAAGTCATTGCCGAGTTTGATTCCCGGGAGTCCATGACGCAGAGCCTTTGGAAGTTGGCCGATGCGTTAGGGAAACAATTCCAAGAAACGGGAAACGATGAACATTTGGGACATCTCTTCGCGCTCGCCGAGGAGAAGAAACGGCAACGCCCCGATCACACCCATAGCCGCGCCTCGTTGGTGACAGCGGCATTGCGTCAAGGCATCCGTCAGGGTGATTTCGATACCGGCTACCAGTTCGTTCAACGGCATCTCAAGGAACCGGACGATCAAATCCAAGTGGTCACAGAAATGCTGCGATCCAACGCGGCAGCGTCTGTCGATGATCGGGCGGTGTGGATGATTAAGAATCTACCAAACGACCAGTTGCCACAAGCTGCCAAGGAATTTGTGAATAGAATCTACCCTCAGAGCCCGAACGACGTTGAGCAATGGGTCGAGTCACTTGAGCCGGGGGTTGTTCGCGATCACGCCGAGGATCAACTGGCAACATCCCGTTCACAGGGGGACAACTCTTCACACTGACACAGCATGAACCGCACTTACTGGACTACGGTCGCTTTGATAGGGCTTCTCATTGGCACTGCGCTATTTGCACAGTCAATCAGAAATCGTGGACTGGAACATCAGTTGGCAATAGCAAGACCGATTGCCGGTGAGCAAAGTGGTTCCGCCATTGATTCAAACGCCAATCAGGTGATCAACGTGCATGATGCCGTTGATGATGCACCACAGAGCGAGCAAGCCGCGGAAGAAATCGCCGCGTTGGTGGCTAATCTTGGCGACATGCGGCGGGATCCAAGCGGGCTCATTCGATTACTTCCCAAACTGCTCCCTATTGTTGACTCACTCAGTGCCGGGGAGATGATCGAAGTCGCCCGTTCGCTCGATTCTTCGGAGCAAGCCGACGGAACGTCAGCGGCTCGAATGATTCTACTGCTTCTCGCTGCCGAAGACGACCCGGAGCGCATCCTGAAAGATGACGCGTTACTCAAAGATCCCGGTGTCCTTCAGGGCGTCATGGGCGCACTCGCGCGACGAAACCCTCACAAAGCTCGCAAGTGGTTGGAAAAGTTATCGTTGCCTGAATCGGCACGGCAACGGTTAGACCAAGTCGTGTTCCTCCAAACGCTCCGGAGCGATGTTCCTTCAGGAATCGCGTATCTCCGTGAGAATAGAGAAATCGTGAACAACTCGCCCCATCTGTTCGCTCCCGAAAGCTTGGCCACCCAGCTCATGACCGCAAGCGACCTGCCCGAGAATGCCGACATACGGCGTGAACTCGTGGCATTGGTCTTGCGATCGGCAGACGCGAAGGGCGGCGTGAACGCCACGCGGAAGGAGGCTGAGCGTTTTCGCGTGGCCTCCGAAGACCTGGTGAATTTCTTTCAATCGTCCTACCGGAAGTCCGGCTCTGAAGATTTGCTCACATGGATGTCAGATAGTTTATCAATGTCAGATCAACTCAAAGTCATCCCCAATGCCCTCGGACGCTGGGCATCTCAAGACTACAATGCCGCTGGAAAATGGTTAGGCGAAATGGCGGCCTCTTCCGCCAAGGACGAAGCCATTCGCAGCTATGCTCATGCGGTGATCGATCTGGATCCCGAAGCGGCCATGGTCTGGGCGACGGAAATACAGAATGAAGAAATGCGCAAAGGTGCTGCAGCCTATTTGCTCGAACGCTGGTCCGAAGCCGATCCCGCTGCCGCAGAAGCCTACCTTGATAGGGATCGCTAAGTTTATCCCCCAATTGGAAAACATTGTCCGCAAACTCATCCGGCGGCAGTTAACCTGAAACGCCATGAAGCCGCACGATGACCATCGTTTACTGGAAGCCTTCGCCAGAAAGGACGACGAACAGGCGTTTCGTGCTCTGGTAGAGCGATACACCAATCTCGTATTTGGCACTGCACTCCGAATCTGTCGAAATCGCGGGCTGGCGGAAGAGGTGGCGCAGAATGTATTCACAGCATTGGCCAAACGCGCTGACGTGTTGGATGCAAGCGGCGGTATTGGAGGCTGGCTCCACCGCACGACTTGCCTGGAGGCGAAGAATCTCTGCCGCCGGGAGAAACGATACCGAGACAGAATGAACAAGTATTCACAGCAAGTCACCAGCGAAGACGATGAGACAGTCCCACTCTGGGAGTCTGTTCTTCCATTGCTCGACGAGGCTTTGGCGAAACTGTCAGCCAATGAGCGCCGCATCCTCGTCCTGCACTACTACGAGAAACTGACATTTGCCCAGATTGCCGAGCACCTGAAGGCGAAACCGGCAACGGTTCAGAAGCGCAGTATCCGCGCCGTAGCGAAACTGGCAGACATTCTGCGGGGGCATGGTGTTGCCATCACTGCGACAGCACTTGGTGCAGGTATGGCAGCCGAATTCACACGAGCCGCGCCGAGTGGGCTTGCTGCAAGCCTCGGCAACCATGTCCTCACAAACGTCTCTCTAACAACGTCAGCGGCCACATTTCTGTCCGTCATGAATGTTGGCAAAGGCGCTGCGTTCGCGGCTGTGTTCGTCTTTGCGGCGGCTCTTCCTCCAAGCTGGTTGGGTCTGCAGGCCAGAGCGAGTCACGCCCGAACAATGCAAACGAGTACCGAAGAAATCCCCATCGAAAACTCGCCTCGGGAATCACGAGTCGCTTCTCCTACCAAATTGCCGTTGGATCTTGCAGCCCTGCGGCGTGAACTCATGCGTTTGATCGCAAACGAAACGGTCGATCACGATTCGGAGAGAACGCTTCGCCAACTGATGTTTGCGCTGGAGCTAGAGGAGATTCCGGGTGTTGTGGATCTCTTCGAAACCATTGAGAACACGAAACGCGCCCACAAAGTGGTCCTGTCACTGTTCTCACGCTGGGCTGAACTTGATCCCCGTGCGGCGGTCAAGCGTGCCAGCCTCTATGATGCCGACCGCTTCGGGGCGCAGCCGATTCAGGGAGCGTTTCTCACTTGGGCAGCAATGGATTGGGAGTCTGCCAGTGCATGGATCATCGCCGCTGAAACACCTTTCGACGAAGAGTGGCTGGCACGTCGGGCGATCGGCTGTCTGGCCGCAAGCGATCCTCACTCAGCGCTCGCTCACGCCGAGGATTGGCGTCTCACGAAACCGGAATGGCACGACGCAGTCATCACACGGATCGTCGATCATTGGATTCGTAACGAACCACAAGGTGCGATCGACTGGCTGCTGGAAATTCCTGACGAAGTAGCTAGAGAATCCCGTCTTGGAGATGCACTGGTCGCGCTGGGCGAACGTAAGCCTCGACTGGCCATGGAGACGTCCCGTGAGATTGGGAATCCCTCCAGACGAACCGAAATCATGGCTACCATTCAACGCGAGTGGAACTGGCGTTCACCGGAGGACGCCTTCGAATACTTTATCGAGATGAATGGTTTCGAAACTTGGCCACCGCCGTTCACAAACAGCGCAGGCGAGTTTCTGGCACGTGTACATCCCGAACAAGCCGTCGAGTTTGCGAAAACGATGGAAAACGGTGAGCCTCGGGACAGATTCTTGTTAGGTATTCTATCAGGCGCATCGCTTCACGATCCGTCTCAGGGAGCAGACGCCATAGCACTGATTTCCGATCAGGCCCTCTCCGATCACAAAGAGCGGATCAACGGGTTTCTCTCCTCTTGGAAAGTGTTGGATGCGAACGCCGCCAACCAATGGCTCGCGACAGTGCCAGAGGAACGAAGAGAAGCATTCCGGCAGGAGGTCACGCCATGAAGAGCATCGGCGCCCGTCAGTTTGCAGCGCCTGCCATGGTCGGCCTGTTGTTCGGTTGGGCGATCTCCCATTGGCTCGTGCATCCCAAGCCGACATTGGAAGATACAGATGATGACGCCAAATCTCCGAAGTCGCTCGTAGCGAAGGATCGCACGCCATCCGCATGGTCTCGCTTCCTAACAAGCCGCCTGAAGCCGCCCTGCGAGATCGATCGGGAGGCATTCTGCATGAATCGGGATCAGAATACGACAACTCTCCAAAGTCCTTTTCGAACCGAACTGAATCTCGTCGATCGGCTTGGACTACTGACACTCGAAGATCTTGATTCAGTCTTGCGCGACGGCGAGATCGAGGACGGGGAAGCCTTGGTCTTGGCGTTTGGAAGACTTGCAGACGAAGATCCATCGTCGGCGCTCGATACCTATGCTCAAGCTCGCAAGACCATGCATCGCGCGCATCAGCTGGATGTGCTCAGTACCATTGTCAGGGCGTGGTCGATGCAAGATCCGCTCGGAGCTCTTGACGCCTTGAGTTCGGTTGAGGCCATGGATCTGAAAGCAGATATGGCCAAGATCCTCGCACAACACTGGGGCGAAAGAGATCCGGCGGCTGCTCTGACCAATCTCTCTTCTCTGGAATCTCTGAGCGGCCAGCACCGTCCTGACATTGCCAATACCATTCTCAAGGCTTGGGTTGATCAAGATGCGCAAGCTGCGGAAAGGTGGATCGGCAATCACGCAGACCCGGATCGACAAACCGCCTTGCTGGATCAACTCGCCGTATTGCGGTTAGAGAATCAATCGCTTCCCGATGCCATTGATTTCATTCTCGATCGACCGGAAAGCAAAGTGCTCCAAGATCAGTTGTCCGGCCGTTGGCAGCAGTGGACGCTCGCAAGCGCGCCGGATGGTGTCGACCGCCTAGCCGACGTTCCGGAAGATCATCCCATTTGGAAAGAGGCAGATCAGTTAGGCGGATTCGCCTTGATACAGGCAGGTGTCGAACTCGATAACGCACTCGATCTCGCAGACAGAATTCCTGAAGGTCAGAGGCGGCGCCAATTTATCAAAGGCATGATGACCGTGGGAGGTTCCGGGAAACGGGATCTGCATCTTGGACTTCTCGCCCAATTGCCTGAAAGCGCGGAACGCAATCAAGCGGTGGACATGATAACTCATGTGTGGATGCGTGAAGATCCGGTTGCGGTGAGTGAATGGCTGGCAACACTGACATCATCCCCATCGAGAGATCAGGGAGTCGCCAAGTTTGCCCGGCTGCTTGCAGAGACCGATCCCGAGCGGGCCGTGGCTTGGGCTGACACGATCGAGAATGCCGAGACTCGCGCGGAACTGCTGAACCAATTCAATCGTGAGTAGAATGAAGTCTCTT
Organism: Verrucomicrobiales bacterium; assembly: GCA_965224685.1. Classification (GTDB taxonomy): domain Bacteria; phylum Verrucomicrobiota; class Verrucomicrobiia; order Verrucomicrobiales; family DEV007; genus CBDDAB01. The sequence goes on from CBDDAB010000017.1 coordinate 984,642, forward strand.
GTTCACTGTTTGCAATTGCGCTAACCGTTTCTTTGATCGCATTGAGCAGTCACACTGCATGAATTGTGTCGAATACTTAACCAACAACCTCAGCCAATTCGTGGATGAATGGAAGCTGAAAGATCCGCGGCTGCGGCCGCATTGTTGGAGACGCAACCTTTGACATAAGTGAAGAATAATCTTCACTTCACTTTCTTAATGTGGTAGATTCAATCCCTTTAGACCAATGAAACTGAAACAGATCTCTCTGATACTCGGATGCGTGGTGACAGTGATTCCCGCTCTCGTTCTGGTAGCTGGTATGACCCAAGACAAATGGCGAGACACATCGCCGGACATCTACATTGGGTTCATGATCACCGGCGCGATCCTTTTTGGCAGCGGAGTGATTGCTTCCAACATCCAATTGAGAGACTAACGGTGGCCAAGGATCCCACCAAACTCAACTCTATAACTCTATCAACACATGACATATTTTCTGCGATTTGACTTCAGACATGGAATCAATGCACTGGGCACACTTGTTTGGTTAGCCGTTCTGGGCTTCCTAGCAAAGTGGTATCTGGCCTACCAGACGGGAAACCTTGAAGCTGGGCAGGGCACAACGTTGAGATCACTCGTGATCCTGTTCGCGATTGGCCTCGCGGTATCCGTGGCTGGAGTGACCGTAGGGGTGCGCGGATGGATCCGTCCCGTTCGAATGCGTTGGCTGGTGGTGAGCTTGGTCGTGTCTCTTCTGGCGCTGTGGGCAGTCGCCGGTGGATAAGCCTGTCACAGCCATATTAAAGTGAAGAATAATCTGCACTTTTCTCGTTGACGCAATCTCGGATATGTGGAAATATCTTCACATGAGCAATCCTGAACCCGACCTGAATTCGTTCACTCCTGCTGAGTTGGAGGTGATGCAAGTGCTATGGAAGCACGGCGAGCTGAAGCCTGCCGAGATACTGGAACACCTTGAGCGACCGACGACGAACGCGGCTTTGCGTTCAGTCCTGCGCATTCTAACCGAGAAAGGCCATCTCACGCGCCAGATGCAGGGCAAGGCCTACTTTTACAAGCCGAAACGTTCGCGCAACAAGGCGCTGAAGAACCTGACGCGATCGCTTTCCGACATCTTCTGCGGCGGCTCTCCGGCGGCCTTGATCGCCCACATGATCAAGACGGAGAAGCTAACCGACGAGGAGATTCACGAGTTGGAATCCCTAGCCAAATCACGCACGAACAAAGGAGGAAAGCGATGAACGTGGTTTGGGAATACCTGTTGGAGATGAATGTCGGCACGCTGCTTCTTTGGAAAGTGACGTTGATTCTGCTTGTTGGCTGCGTTGTACATCTGGCATTGCATTGGAGCCATCCACAATGGCGCGTGCTGCTGTGGCGCGGGGCGTGGTTAGGCATCGTGGTGACCGCGTTGGCCACGATGGTGCTGCCTGCATGGAGGATGTCTTTGCCTAACGATGGAGTTCGATTAAGCGACGAGCGACAACACCTGTCCTCGGCCACGCCAGCGGCGCCGCGATCGGATGTCGTTACGGAGAGTGTGGTTTCCATGCCACCCAGCAGTCCTGAGCCAGTTGTTACCCCTGTGGAACGGTCGCGTGCTAGTGCTTTCAGTCTAGCGCTCTCGCTCTGGTTGGCGGTCGCCTTCTGTTTGTTCCTACGATGGGCGAGAAGCTACGTGTCTCTATCAACGTTGCGAACTCGAGCCAGTTCGGCTCCAGAGACGCTAACTTGTCTCGCAAATCAGATGGCGACCGAGATGGGTTTGCCTCGCAAACCAACCGTCCTTGTCAGTCGCGAGGTCGAGAGCCCCTGTTCGGTGGGAACGCGCACTCCGGTGATCCTCCTGCCCAACGCGGAAGATCCTGACATGAAGGCGATCCTTGCTCACGAGATGGCGCATCTGCGTTCCCGCGATCCGCTTTGGATCTGGCTCATGGACTGGCTGGCCGCGCTTCTTTGGTTTCATCCACTGTGTTGGCTCATGCGTCGCAACCACCTCTTTGCTTGCGAAGCCACCAGCGATGCCGCAGCCGTTGATACCATTCGCGATCAAGAACGCTACTCGGCGGCATTGGCTCGCATTGCCCTCACCGTATGTGGTCGCAAGCCGGCAGCGCGCGCCACCGTGAGCATGGCGCGATCCTCACAAATCATCAAACGGCTTCGCCTGCTCAATCGTCGGTACCAGAACTCCGGTCTGCCGAGCTGGAAGAAACGGCTCTCCCTCGCAATCGCGTTGGCAGCTTCGCTGATCATGGGCACGCTACAGTTTGGTCTGGCAGAAGACGAAGAAACGGATTCTCCAATCGTCGGTATCTGGAAAGATGACCGAGGAGGCTGGCATCGGTTCGCCGCGAACGGCTGGTACATTGAACTGCGAGGCGACGTCCGAACCCTTGAATCCTGGCAAAACGATCCGGCAAACCCGGAACAATGGCAGGCCGGGCTTTCAAAGGTTGAGAGGCCGAACGAGGATACCTTGGTCATGCGGCGTGAGGGAGTGATCAAGGAACTTCGCCTGACCAAAGCTACACCGCCGAGCGTCGAGATTCTCGACCAACTCGCTACTGAGTCGCAAGAGGACAAAGCCGATCGCAAGCGATTGGAAGGCATCTGGGTGGTGAAAGGTGGCGATTTTACAGCGGGCTCAGGAGTAGGCGGCTACGATACGTGGGTTCGCTTCGCACCGGATGGAACGTACACGAAGGTGCACTGGGCTGAGAATGGACATCGTCCGCTTCGACACGGCGTACTCTTTCGGTTAGCCCGAGTTCGTGGACAATGGACGATGCAGAATCGATTGCTTACCGCGCTAGGCGCTTCGATTCAATGGGAGGAAGATCAGACTTTCATTGCCCAACGAAAGAGTTATGACGACTCTGGATTGTGGGACGGGGTCATTCGCTATGAGAAACGGGATCGAGAAATCCCCGAAGAAGTAAGAGAACTCCTTTTCGCAGAACCCAACGAGAAGAATCGCAGGCATTTGCTAGGCACATGGAATCGCAATGCTGAGGGTACCAGTTGGATCACGTTTAACGAAGATGGCAGGTGGAGATCTCAGGCGTCGGGCAACCACAATGGCGGGCATTGGGAGGTCACTGACAAGCATGTGAATTTGATAGGCTCTCGCCTAGAGAAGATTCTCCGTCTCGACGACAAGATCTATGAGCATGAACAGGTTCCCATCGACAAAGCGGGAAAAGCGAACCCGGTCAGAAAGACGTTTCACAAAGTACCCCCGCAACGGCCGAAAGACGTGAAAGTAGAGTTTAGGCCAACGAAGAACGCGTTCAATCTCACCGAACCCGTCGAAGTCGTCATGAGCGTTAAGAACGGCGGCGATCGACCATTCCGGTTAAACAAGGGAGGACGCCAGCGCGGTGCGCGAGACAATCGGTTCTCCTTCGATGCCTCACAGAACGGTGAAACACTACCCGACGTTGGCGATGGCAGGCATCGCGGCGGGAGGTCTCACATCGTTACCATCAAGCCCGGTGAGAGCCATGAGATCACGGTGGATCTGCGCAAATGGTTCGCCCTTGATCGCCCTGGCCTCGTGCGAGTTCGAGGTTACTACGAAGCCGATCACTTCGACGGCGGAATCACACAGCCACTTCATTCCACCCCGATCCGGCTTTCCGCAGATTTCCGGGTGCTCATTGCTCCAGATCACATGGTTGCAGGATTTAACGCAGGCAAGACGTTTCGCGGAATTGATCTCACCAAGACACCCTCCACCACCAAGACCAAGGAGTTGCCAGAGATCTGGGAGGCGCGTCCTCCTGGATCATCGAGCTATGAGATCCGCAAAGAGGTCATCGTCTATCCAGTGGGTTTCGAAGGCGTCGTCTACTTCATCCCCACATCTAACCACTACTACATCCAAAGCGATCCGTTAGGCTCCAGCACCATGACATTCTACGGCCCCCTCCAGGGCAATCCTTTTGAGAAACTCAAGCTTGCGGAAGATCTCGAGAGAGAGGTGCTTCAAAGTGCCGATCCCGAACTGGCCCAACGCGCGCGCCAGCTTCTCGATCAATTCGTGGCTGGCGAGCACACCGGCTTGAAGCACATCGGCAAGGAGATTCAAGTGAAGCTGCGAAAGGGCGGCGAGGTCAATGGAGGCCGCAGGCCGTAAGCCAACTAAAATTGCACAGACATCGCATTGCACTCTTATGTTGTCGTCTACACTATTCCGAACGTCCTCGTAACTGATCGAGTTAAGTTTGGCTTTGGAAGGATCTCGTTTCTCGTTCACCACTTGGATAGTGTAACGGAACCTGAATTACATTACACCTGCGTACTGGGTGACCTAGCAATCTGCACCTGATGATCGACTCCATTTCATTGCAGCTGCGTGCGGCCATTGCGACATGTCTAAGCGTTGGGCCAGCACCGGATGAGAGCACAGATGTTTCATCTCGCCACCCGATCTTCCGTAATTCAAGCAGGATCCGAAGAAAACGCCGAGCAAGGCACCGGCGAACCGTGACAAAATGTATTACAAGAACGAAATTTGCACGTGTGCTAGACTGTCGAAATCATCGCTGCCGCCGACAAGGTTACTTGGAGTTTCTTGCCGACCTCGCGCGGAATTTCCTGCTGAATCTTCTCAGACATTGAGCCAGACTATTCTCGGCTCAATCCAGAAGAAGGGTATCGACAACTCTAACGATGGAATTCCTATCATCAGAATTTCCCTCGGGAAGGTAGACGCTCTCGAAACCTCGCAAGAGGCCTTGGTTAGCCAATATGCGCATCAACCATCCTTCCGCGACGAGAGCTCCAACCATTTCGAATCGGGAGCGGAGGACGACATTCTCAACTCGCACTGAGGGAAGCTCGTTCAGAGCTGGGTGGCGTTTTGCGGGTTTCTGCCACAACAATTCGTAGAGGATGAAACGCCGCAGTGATGCCACTCGGCCTTCGGTTGAAAGTGCTTTTACTAGCGGACTCCTTTGTGCATCAGATAAACGGCAGAACGCGGAAAAATCCTCACACTTTCTGGGATTCAACCGGAGTCCAATCTTCGCATTCTCGTCCACTTCGAGCACATCTGCCTCGTGGAGCTGATCAAGAAGTCGGCATTCAAGAAGAAAGTCCTCAAGCCCTGTTGGTTTGCCTTCGACGGTTGGGAGGTTTGATAGTGGCACGCGCTCTGCCGGTCGGTCCGGCATGATCACCTGAAGCGATTGAACCGTTAGTCGAGCCAGCAGCCCGGGTTTGGCTCCGCTTTGGGCCAGACGGAGAAGCGTTTCCACTTGGAACGGTTCATGAAAGGTGTCGGGAATATCGATTGGCTGAAGTTTGTAGCTTGGGGGTTCACTGGTCAGAGTAACGAAGAAACGTAGGAACTTATTCCCTGACAATTTGATCGAAACGTCGTGCTGACCCGCAGCGGATACCTTATCTTGAGCCCTAGCAATGTCCGCCCAGAATCGCGACTTCCTCGAAGCTACCAACCCGAACCACGCCGCACCGGAGGCCACAACGGTCGCTCCAGCAAACCCAGTCAATAGTTTGCGCCTGGATAAAGACCGCGGCGGCTCGCCGAAAATGCCGACAAGGGCCTCCCGGAACTCTTCCGCAGACTGGTAGCGATCCTCGGGTGCAGTTCGAAGTGCCTTCATGATCACCGTATCGTACGGCTTGAGATTCTCGTTGTATTTGGAAGGCGGTGAAAGGGCCCCGCTCGGAACCTTGCGCGTGAGCATGTAGTAGAGCACGCCTCCAAGTCCGTAAATGTCGGCCCTCTGATCGACGCTCAGAGTGGTCATGCTATCAAGCTGTTCGGGGGCCATATAGCCGAACGTGCCCAGCTTGTCGCCCGCCTGGGTGAGTGGCGAACTTTGCTGAGAAGAACGGATGATCTTGGCGAGGCCGAGATCACACAACTTCGGCTCCCCGTTCCGTCCAACGAGAATGTTGCTCGGCTTGATATCGCGATGAATGATCCCTTCCTGATGGAATGCCGCAAGCCCCCGGCAGGCCGTCGCAATGAACCTGAAGGCGTCATCGACTCCGAATGGCACGCCGTCTGAAAGTCGCTTTGCGAGAGATCCGGTTCGAATGTAATCCATGACAATGAAATCATTTCCTTTCGCGGTTTCACCGCAATCAAGAAACCTGACTACGTTAGGGTGACGAACCTTCAACATGGCCTTTGCCTCGCGTCGGAACCTTTTGACAAGCCCTGAACGATCCTCCGGGAACCTTGGAAGTAGCTTCAGGACAACGTGTTTGCCGTCTTCTTCATTACGCGCCAGATGAATCATCGCTCCCATGCCGCCTTTGGCTAGCAACGACTCAATGCGGTAGCTTCCCATTGCGCCGGTGATGACCCCATTTTCTCGTCCCGCTGCGATTACTTCCTGGTGAGCAATACGCGCTAATCGGCCCATCGTTGATTCATTCATTTCATCCTTTGGATCCACCATGCTATTGCTTGCTTTTCGCAAAACTCTAACGTTCCCCCTAGAACAAAAGACTATCAATATCTCTAAAACGATGCAACCATCGAACCACTATCGATATGCTGAAGGGAGGTTACAGGTATCTATTGTCAGGCTTGACGTGTCTATGCGGTGCCTTCGTTTTGCTGACGTGGGAAGTCAGCGCCCGCTGGATTGTTTGGCAGGCCGGCATTCACGAAGACTCCGGCAAAGTGATTCTGTCTGCGGACGGAAGCTGGAATGCGAATGGCCTCCCCCAGATCTATCACTTCTGGAAGAAGAACTTCGAAACTGTTATCGTGTGGCGTCAAGGCGACTTGCTGGCCGTAGATCCCGTCCAGCAGCAGCTTCTCTACACTCTAGGCTCTGACGCCGAAGGTCCTCTCGCCATCGAATTCAGGCTGAGTCACTTTCTTGGTGCTGGGCCCCTCGAATACGCCAACGGCACGCAGGAATCAGTGCCGTGCCGCGTCTTCATTGGAGAAATTGTCAGTCAGAAGAGTCGATGGAAACCGAATCGTGTTTCGTTCGGGCTGAGTCTCTTTAAGGGAACAACGCCCGTGACGTTGAAAGGCGATGGCATCGAAGGCTCAGGCTGGTCGTTTTCACGGAGGCCGCCAGTTCCAGTGGGCGATGCCAGCGAATCGTCAAAGATCAGGCTCGTGGACGATGCCGTGACGGGCACGCCGCCATCTAACAATCATAAGCTAACTCATCTCTATGGTAGGTCGTTTGACGAGGCGACCTCACGATGGGATCGCGTCGTCTTTACGTTAATGGATTACACGGGTAGCGGTTTCATGAGAAAGGGTACAACGATCCGCATTCTTCTATCAGGTGCGCCTCTCGAACGCTCCACGTATTCAGTTCCCGCTACCTGTGATCCGCTCGGTCCAATTGTTCTCCACGATCCAAATTCGGCTTTCAGCTTTCGCATCCCCAAGGTCACCCTCGGCCCCAGAGGAAGCTGTGTCCTTGAGAGCGTTTCCAGAGCAACTCTCGTTGATCGGGATACTTGTCGTGCTTCTCTCAACGGCGACTGGCTCTTAGCGACTATCGGCTTTCGTGACCCGGCCAACCCTCCCGCTATCAATTTCCTAAATCTCACGCTCGAAGCGGATAGCTTGAAAAACATTCAGTCAACGGTTGTTCTCACCTTTGATCGCTTCAAGGCAACTACGCTGTCAGCCCTCCTCGATGGCCCCTGGTTGCGTAGAGCGAATCGGGACCGACCGGAAGGCAGACCCTTGTGGGAATCTTCCATGGCTCTTTGCGACAAGATCGCTTCGGCAGAATCAGGTATTTCTGTTCCTTCTGTCAGCGGAACGTTACGAGCGCGGCATATGAATCAGCGCAAAGTCTTGCTCGGGAGTCTGCGAGCAACCGACGGAATCCGACGCCCAGCATTCTGGAATCAGAATGCCGACGGGCCAACGGTCGTCGATGAAGCCAAAGGTCAGATCGAAGGCGCAAACGACCGGCTCCAGATGGACCTCGTGGGTTACCGCGTCGAGCGCGGGATCAATCGCCCGGTGATCTGGCAACGCCGAGCGGCGCAATGGCAGGCTACGATGCTTCCTTGTGAACGCACGGCGATTGGAGGGCGCGCCTTGGACATCAATGACAGTGGCATCGTCTGTGGTGATCAAGAAATCCTCGGAGAACAACAGTCTCACCGCCTTCCTTGTTTGTGGCAGGCAAGCGACAGTGGCCACTATCAAGACCCGATGGTTCTGCCGGTTCCCCATGATGCTGTGGGAGGGGCAGCCATTGCCATCAACGACAGTGGCACGGTAGCTGGCTACTATAAGGACGCTGACGACCGATCCGTTGCTTGTTGCTGGCAACCTGAGGGTTCCGCGTACCGATTGATCGATCTCGGCACATTCGGAGTTGTCAGAGGAATCAACCAGGCGGGATTGATGGTGGGAGGTTCCGATGTGACCGCCTATCTGTGGCAATCTGGAAAGCGTTTCGACCTAGCCGAGATCGAAGGCGCTCCAAAGCAGAGCCGTGCCCTCGGCATTCTGTCGACTGGCGATGTTCTCGTGAAAACGACCGATCGCAGGACGCTCCTTCTCTCACCTGTAACGGCTCTTGAGCTGTGAGGGTACGAGCCTAACCCGACCGCCGAAACCACCCCGGCACTCTGCTCTTGCCATCGACCGGAGTGATTCGTAGTCGCGTGAATCGTTTCGATGGATGCACGATCACCGCCACATGATCTCGCAGATCCATTAACTCCTCTGTCTGATCTTGTAGCCTTCTTCTTCGCGTGGGGATTGACTGACACTTCCCCATACCTTGCCTGACTTCTTACAGACCTGCTTCTCGCCGTGAAGCCGGCACCGCGGTGGCGCCCTCTATGTCCGAGCGCGGAAAAGGGTTCAATGCCAGAACTATGCGGTTGTCGCTTCCGATCTCGGGATCGGCGGAGATTTCCAGAAGCAAGAGAGCTTACCCGCGGTAGGAATGGCAGCGAGACTCTTACTTCGAGAACACTTGCAAAATGTAAGAAAGCTCAGACTCCACTGCTTCCGGATCACTAACAGTGTGCATCACTTGATCGATCATGCATTGGCGAAAGCGCTTGCGCAACCGGTGGACAGCGACCTGGGTGGCTTGCGCGGTCAACCCGAGGGGCTCGCCAGCTCTGGCATAGGAACCATACTCACTTCCTCCCAGCAGATATTCCTTCAAAGTATCAAAGACATCTCCTTTGCCGGCGTCTTGGTAGTCTCGGCCTAGTTGTGTTAGGGCGTTCTCAATCAGTGTCAACGCCCAGCGGCGTTCGAAGCAGGCGTCGGGACTCGGTGAGGAGGTGACAGCCTCGCTGGCGTAAGCGTTTTCAACGTCGGTAAGGTCGAGTTGCAGTGGTGCTTCCCCGGCGCCGCGTTTGAGGGCGGATTGCTTGCGGTGCTCGTTGGCAATCATGTTCTTGACGCTGGCGATGATGTAAGTGCGCAGGCGTCCTTTCGCCTCCTCGGCCTGTCCCAAACGGCCTCGCTTGATGAGCCGATGGAAGAACTCTTGCGTCAGGTCTTCGGCGCTGTCGGCAGCGTAACCGCGCCGACGAATGAAGGCATAGACGGGTTGCCAATAAAGGTGGCAGAGTTGTTCAAGTGCCAGTCGGGCGTCCTGACTATCCGTCCCGTGGAATTGCTGCACTAGAGTCCAGCGAGTTTGCGGGAATTGCCCCCAAACGAGCGTTTTCTCCTGTTCGCTAAGAGGTTCCACGATGAAATTCTAGCAGAATTCCTACCTTCACCGGAAGGCGAATTCGTTGATCAAGAGAGGGATAGCGAATGTCCAGAAAATCTCCCTCAACCTGTATGGGTCTGAATCGGACCGGGTATGCAAGAGGCAAATACCCATTCTACAGCCATGATTCGACCTCACTACACCAAGCAATCCTCTCTTTTGATATTTCTATTCTTGCTTCTCGCTCTCTGGAGAGCAGCGGCCCAAGAGCCCTCCCCAATTGTCCGCGATGATTTCGACGACGGTGAACTTGGGGAGCAGTGGACTCTTTTTCCGAACAACGATGCCGTCTCGATCACCTATCCAGAAGGTGCGGTGCGTGTTGGTGGAAATGCTCCCGGCTTCGCTGCGCTTGATCGCGAAGACATCGACCTTGAAGATTTCCACATCGCAATCGATCTGGTCGATTGGGACGCGAGTTTTAGCCCCATCGTTGGCATTGCGGCGCGAACGCAAGCGGGATCGAGCGGTGGCTACGTCTGCCAATACGGTGGCCTCCTACCGCAGGTGCCTGAGGGCGGGTTCTCAATCCGGAAGTTCGGAGGGGGAGGTGATTTGATACTCGCCGTCGACACGTCTTTCCGCTTCAAAGAGGGTGACTCCTATCGTGTCGTTTTCAACGGCGAGTCCGATGGTCTGACGGCAGCAGTTTACGACCTCAGCGATCTCACAGCGCCGCTGACCCAAGTTGCGGCCAACGACGACATCTACACAGGCGGTTTCGCTGGCCTTTACGGCTTGTCAGCGCCTCCGAACAAGGTGGACATGACCTTCGACAACTTCATCGCCGCCGACCACAACCCCTACGCGGACATGCTGTCCGAAGGTGCCACCGCCCACGGCGTCGATGGCGCGGCGCAGGTGATCGACAAGTCACCAACCACCGGCACTGAGCCGATTAACGCGATCGACGGCCTTCAGTTCACGGCGAGCACGTTGACTGACAAAGCCGTCGATCCTGCTTCGATCCAACTGACCTTAAACGGCGAAGACGTTTCCGAGAGCGTAACAACGATGCCAGACGGCAATAACCTGACAGTGCGCTTCGACGGTTTGCAGCCTAACCAATCCTACGAAGGTAGCCTAACGATGGCTAACGTGGACGGCGTCGGCACCACGCACGAGTTCAGTTTTGAAACTACCGACACGCCACTGTCGCCGCAGATCATCCGCGACGACTTCGACGATGGCGTACTTGGCGACGAGTGGGGGTTCTACGATCCGTTCTTCCTCTCCGGGCAGGCGAGAAAGATGGAGATCACTTTCGAAAACGGCGCGGTAAAACTTTTCGGACCGAGATGGGCGCCGGGCGTGAGCAATGTCGGAATCTATCGGAGGGACGTGCAGTTCGAGGATTTCTACGTGGCAGTCGACATCCTCGATTGGGAGAGACCGGGTCACCAGGCCGTCGGTCCTATCGCCCGCGCAACCGGGCTTGATGGGGTCGGTCTCCCACCGGAATCGGCACTCTGGGCGACCATCGACGACGCTCGCGGTCTCAACAACCCCTCTCCCGTGGGAATCGGACTCTTCGATGTCGAGGACCGGTTCGATATCACCCACGAGTTTGAGCCTGGACCTGACCATCGCCGGTCCTATCGTCTCGTCTTCACCGGTTCCGGTTCCACAGTGACCTCCACCCTCTACTATCTGGAGGACTTGACAGCGCCAATCGCAGTCGTAACAACCGACCAGGCAACGAATCCTGCCCCCGGGACAGTTGGATTTGTCATCTGGGGAGGCTTCGAGACAGGCGCAACCATCGACAACTTCATCGCCGCCGAAAGCGCCCCCTACGCCGGCCTGCTGCCCGACGGTGCGACTGCGTATGGGGTCGAAGGCGCGGCACAAGTGATCGACAAATCACCCGCCACGGACGCGGAGCCGATCGACGCGATTGATGGACTTCAATTCACGGTGAGCACGTTGACTGACAAAGCCGTCGATCCTTCTTCGATCAAACTGACCTTAAACGGAGAGAACATTTCTGATCGCCTAACAACGACACCGGACGGCAACAACCTAACGGTGAGCTACGATAGCCTACAGCCTAACCAAACCTATGAAGGCACTCTAACAATGGCAAACATCGATGGCGTGGGTTCGACGCACGCGTTCAGTTTTGAAACAACCGACACGCCACTGCCGCCGAAGATCCTCCGGGACGACTTCGACGACGGCGTGCTCAATGAGAATTGGGCAAAACACGATCCGTGGTGGGTCGCCGGTATTGCCGACCAGCCGATGGAGATCACCTTTGTCGATGGCACCATCTGCATCCGCGGACCGAACCATATGCCAGACGTGACCCAGGTGGGCATTTTTCGGAAGGACGTCGACTGGGCGGATTTCTACGTGGCGATCGATGTCCTGGAGTGGCTGCCAAATGGTTCGGCGACTGGACTTATTGGGCGGGCGGAAGGGTACGAGGGGAAGGACACGCTGAACGGCTACTTTGGTTCCCTGGATCACTGGCAAGACACCGGCCTCGGACTTCTCGAGTTGCACAACGAGAGTCCTACTGACGAACTAGGGCACGTGGGCGGAAGGCTGAGTGTGCAACGCGGATATCGGCTCATCGTCGAGGGCGAGGGATCCAATCTGACGACGACTTACTACGAACTGCGTGATCTAACCGCTCCGATTGCTATGGTAACCACTGATCGCGGCGATTCGCTTCAGCGCGGGACGGTCGGCATCGCGATGTGGAGCCCATACGAGATCAAGGTGAGCTTCGACAACTTCATCGCCGCCGAAAGCGACCCCTACGCCGGCCTGCTGCCCGATGCTGCGACTGCGCACGGCGTGGAAGGCGCGGCACAAGTGATCGACAAATCACCCGCTACAGGCGCGGAGCCGATTGACGCGATTGATGGACTTCGGTTCACGGTGAGCACGTTGACTGACAAAGCCGTCGATCCTTCTTCGATCCAACTGATCTTAAACGGCGAGGACGTATCTGATCGCCTAACAACGACACCGGACGGCGACAACCTAACGGTACGCTACGATGGCCTACAGCCTAACCAAACCTATGAAGGCACTCTAACGATGGCAAACATCGATGGCGTGGGTTCGAGGCATGAGTTCAGTTTCGAAACCAACGAAACGCCGTTGCCATCCAAGATCATCCGCGACAACTTTGATCGCGATGAACTGGGTGACGAGTGGGCACTCTACGATCCGCTTTACTGGTCGGAGACAGCGGAGCAGATGAGGATCACTTTTGAGGATGGAAGGCTCCGCACCCTCAGCCCTCACTGGATAAGCGGAGTTGGATTAGCGGGCATTTATCGAAAGGACGTCGATTTCGCGAACTTCTACCTCGCTGTCGATATTCTGGACTGGCTGAACCCGAGATGGCAAAATATAGGATTGATGGCCCGCATCCGGGGCATTGCGAACCCTGGCACGCCGGAGAAATTCGGTCCGGATTCCGGCTTCTTTGCATACATTGACGACTTGCTTTCTCGCGACGGCGGCGGCACTCGCGGACTCGCATTGGGAGGCCTGAGCGACGGAAACATCACGGAGTTCGAGCCGACCGTAGGGAGTTATCGGCTGGTCTTCGAAGGGCAGGGTGAAAGCTTGTCTGCATCGCTTTACTCGATGTCTGATCTCACGACGCCTCTCTATGAGGTGAGCTATGATGCCGGAGATCTAATAGGGTCGGGTGCACTGGGTATCGCCTACACAACAGGGGCTAGAGGCGACACGGGGGCTCTCTTTGACAACTTCATTGCCGCCGACCACAACCCCTATGCCGATTTGCTGCCCGAAGGTGCGACCGCTTATGGCGTCGAGGGCGCCGCACAGGTGATCGCGAAGTCACCTGCGACGGGAGCCGAGCCAATTGAGGCGATCGATGGACTTCAGTTCACGGTGAGCACGCTGACTGACCAAGCCGTCGATCCTTCTTCGATAGAACTGATCTTAAACGGCGAGGATGTTTCCGAGAACCTAACAACGATGCCAGACGGCAATAACCTAACGGTGCGCTACGATGGTTTGCATCCTAACCAATCCTATGAAGGTAGCCTAACGATGGCCAATATGGATGGGGTAGGCAGCACGCATCAGTTTCAATTCGAAACCAAAGACACACCGTTACCTGAGCCAGCGATTCCTCTCATCGATATCACGAGGTCCGAGGACGGCACGGTCACCGTTTCTTGGTCCGAAACACCTGATACGATCGGCTATTGGCTCTATGCCAGCGACACGCTGGAACCGGATTCATGGGAACTCGCGGGCGATTCGCGGCATTGGCCAACGGATGCTCTCTCCTGGACGGCCAACACTGAGGAGAGAAGCCATCGATTCTATCAATTGCGCACGATGGCAGAGCAAGAACGCGGCGCCTTGTTGCATGCAGAACCTATCGGAGAGAACGACGGGAAGCTTTCTTTGGAGCAAGTGAAACAACGCATGGCAGTGCATGTGGGCAGTGACCTTTTTGAACACCGGTATGAAGTGCAACACTGGCGAGTGATCTACCAAACGGTTAACTGGGACGCCGAGCCGGCATTGGGGTCTGGATTGGTAACGCTGCCGATAGGCGCAGACCGTGTGTGGTCCATGGGGGCATTTCTGCATGGAACTGAAACAGTTCGCGAGTTCTCGCCATCGTTTTCAGAGGGTAATGACATTGCCGCCGATGGAAACATCGCGTTAGCCACCATGGGTTACGTGGGTGTTAGTCCCGATTATATCGGACTTGGTGTTTCGACAAGGTTTCATCCCTACCTACATTCCGAAACGGAGGCGGCCAGCGTGGTCGATTGTCTGCGTGCAGCGCGAACACTGGCGGGTGAGCGAGATATTGCGTTAGACCAGAGACTAGTACTTACCGGATATTCCCAGGGAGGCCACGTGACTCTCGCTACACATCGCAGAATCGAGTCATCCCACGCGGATGAGTTTGAGATCATCGCTTCCGCACCCGGCGCGGCACCTGGATCGCTGTACGATCAGGTTCGCGAAGATATCTCCTCCGACCTGCCCTATCCCTTTCCGCCTTTTCATTTAAAAGCCTACTTTGCCTTCGCAGAAATTTACGATCTCTACGAGGATCCCATCGAGATGCTACGCGAACCCTATGCATCGCTCGAAGACGTTTTTCAGTTTGGCAATGTCAGTATTGGTGAACTCATGGGCATGACGGGTGGCCAACCCTTGTTAATCAAAGAACTTTTTCAACCGGACTATCTCGATGCGCTGCAGAACGATCCGAATCATTCGTTCTGGCTTGCGTTTCGCGAGAACAGCCTCCTTGATTGGACGCCGCAAGCTCCCGTGAGATTCTATCATTGCCCCGATGACGACATTGTTCGCTTCACGGCGGCCACGCTGACGCGCGACGCTTTCCTGGCGAACGGAGCGACTCAAGTGGAAATCATTGAGCCGACGAAAGCGGGATTCCCAGAGGCTACTGGACACGGCGGATGCGCCGATCCCTCTTTATCTCTCGCCTTCGGCTGGTTCGCGGAGTTTGTGGAGTAGGCTCGCGCATCGCCAGTGTTTCATGTTAGTATGGAGCCATGCCTGAGGACGACCCACCCCTAGCACAACGCCTCGCCCAAGCGGGCTTGGGCGCGGATTGGATTGCCGATGATCCGGCGAATGATGTTTCGCCAGAGAAGGTGGGGCATCGTATTGGCCCTTACAAATTGCTTGAAAAGCTGGGTGAGGGCGGGTTTGGCGCAGTGTGGGCGGCAGAACAGCGTGAGCCGATCAAGCGGCGCGTGGCGCTAAAGATCATCAAGTTGGGCATGGACACCCGCCAAGTGGTCGGCCGATTTGAAGCGGAACGCCAAGCGCTGGCGCTGATGGATCATCCTAACATTGCCAAGGTATTGGAGGCCGGCGCCACGGCGGAAGGCCGACCTTACTTCGTCATGGAACTCGTGCGCGGCGTCCCCATCACGACCTATTGCCGCCAACAGAAGCTTCCCATTCGCGAGCGTGTCGAACTGTTAGCAAGCGTTTGCCAGGCCATCCAACATGCGCATCAGAAAGGCATCATTCACCGCGATATTAAGCCTTCCAATATTCTGGTCACCTTGCATGACGGTGTGCCCGTTCCCAAAGTGATCGACTTCGGCATCGCCAAAGCCACGCAGCAGGAACTCACGGACAAGACCGTTTACACCCGATTGCATCAATTTGTCGGCACGCCGGCTTACATGAGCCCGGAACAGGCGGAAATGAGCGGCTTGGACGTCGATACGCGCAGCGACATCTACAGTCTCGGCGTGTTGCTCTACGAACTGCTAGCCGGTGAACCGCCTTTTGATTCCGCGTCTCTGTTAGCCACAGGGATCGACGAGATGCGCAAGATCATTCGTGAGCAGGAACCCATAAGGCCGAGCACCAAGCTTCGTCACACGGATTCACAAACCGCTAACCGTGATGAATTGCCGATCCGGCCCACGACCATCGACAAGGATCTCGATTGGATTGCCATGAAGTGCTTGGAGAAGGATCGCACACGGCGTTACGAAACGGCGAACGCCTTGGCGGAAGATTTGCGCCGGCACTTGCACGACGAACCCGTTAGTGCGCGTCCGCCCAGCAAACTCTATCGTTGGCGCAAGCTGGTGCGTCGAAACAAAGCCGCCGTCGCTGCTTTGGTCGCCGTTGCCTTGGCTCTACTAATTGGCGCTACCGTTAGTCTCTGGCAGGCCTCGGTCGCCATGCAGGCCAAGGATGAGACGCTGGCGAGTTTGAAAGAACAGCGGGAACTTTCTTACACAACTGCCATGTCCGCAGTTGGAGCAGCCTTGCAGAACATGAACTTTGGCCGTGCCCGCCGGCTCCTTGAAGTGCAAGTGCCGGGGCCGGGACAAGAGGACTTGCGCGAATTCGAATGGTATCATTTTCAGGAGATCGTACAGAGAGATGAAAGCACGCTGCTTGGCTATCATCCAACCGGGGCGCGCGATCTCCATGCGGCGACTGACGGTACCGTTCTCACCACCAACAGCAATCGCATCTTCGGCGGTTTCACCGGGAAACTGTTGTCTTGGACCGGCAAGACCGGTTCACCACAAGAACTACTGGATCTCGATGGCGTGACCGCGGTGGCTCTATCAAAAGACGGGAAACGAATCGCCATCGCGCGTGGTCTCGATATCGAGATCCGTTTGCGTTCCCGCCCAAGTGAAGTCGAGACCACACTTGAGAAGTGGCATGAGGAAGCAAAGTTTCAAGATTCGGTTAAAGAAATGGAGTTCTGTCAGAACGGCAAGAAGCTCGCAGTGAGTACCATGCATCCGCTGACGATCCCAGGTGGATCGATTTTCGAACTCATCGATATCGCCACCGGCACGGTGGGACCATTGCAGATGGACCCGTTGGGAGGTCATGTCACCTACATGGAAGAATCGAGGGATGGCAGGAAGCTTGCTCTCTGCGTCAGCGGCACTCACATTGTCATTGTCGACTTGGTCGCAGGCGTTGAAGAAACGCGATTTCGCATGGCAGAGTTTGGCGGAAGGAATGTCACTCCGCTCAAGTTTATCCGAAACGACCGAATCCTTGCCACCGCATCCGATTCGGGACGGATTGATCTTTGGGACACCGATACCTGGAAACATGTAAGGAAGCTCGAGGCGCACGTTGTCAGCGCCACGTCACTATCAGAATCCCCAAATGGCATGTGGTTGGCGTCTGCCGGTTTGGATCAAGTGATTCATCTATGGGATCTGGAGTCGCCGGGCGGACGGCCTTTTCGAACGCTACGCGGCCACCGTGACGAGATCTGGGGCGTAGCCTTCCAACCCGATGGCGAATCGCTCCTCTCTTGTAGCCGCGATGCCACGGTAAGGCGCTGGTTTCTTGAAACATGGCCTAACAAGCGCACCCGGTGGCGGCTACCCGCCGATACCCTTGGAGCCCGCTTGTTTCACCGTTGCCTTTTAACAGCGGATCGAAGAGGGCTATATCACACTTGGCTCAACCATGCCGTCGCCACCACCGGTATTCCAGATCGTTTCGATCCACCCAAGACGATGACCGGCCGGTTATGGGTGCCGCTCGAAGACGGCGTCCATTGGCTCAGCACACCCAACCCGCCGGGAGAGCTGGAGCCCGGATTGGGTATTCCGTTAGAACTTCACCGCGCGCCACACCGTAAAGAAGTTGGAGAACGTCGCTTTGAGAAAGTGGATGCGTTTCCAGCCATTTCCCTCTCCAAGGGCCGCTACAATTTCCACTCAACGAAGAATCGGTTAGTCATCCGAGGAGTGATTGACGGCAAACCGCACTGGTTGGTTTGGGATTTGCAACACAGGCGAATGCTCCATCTCCTGCCATCCAAGATCACGGCTGTCAGCACGACCGCCTTGTCGCCCGACGCCCAAGTCGCTGTTCTCGGATCGCTTTCTGGTGACCTTGAAGTGGCAGATTTCCGCGAGGGCACGACGACGATTCTCCAACAGCAACCGTTGTCTTGGATCGGGGCTCTCGCCGTGATGCCAGGAAACCGCTCCGTCGTCGCTGGAGGTCTACCTGGGATTCTCGTCGCTATCGATCTGCAAACCGGCGCCGTCACGGAGTCGGTCTCGGCAAGTTTGTTAGGTATCCAATCCATGGATCTCTCGCCCAACGGCACCCGCCTGGCCACCGGAGATGCCCAAGGCATCGTCAAATTGTGGGCACTCCATCCCTTGCGTGAAGTTACGGTGTTAGGGCGTCACGCCGGGATGGTCGAAGGCGTACGTTTCAATGGAAACGGCGACGCACTCGTAAGCGTCGACAGAAGTGAATGGCGCCTCTGGCGGGCGAAGGGCCGCTAATCTTGCTAATCTTGAGGACCGCTTGCCCTCTATTGGGGGAATCTGTTATTCTACCTATGGTGAATGGCGAGGTGACACAGATCTTGGAAGCGATCGAGCGCGATGATGGCTCGGCTTCGGCGAAGACGCTGCTTCCGTTAGTCTATGAAGAGTTGCGCCGGCTGGCAGCGCAACGCATGGCCAAGGAATCCCCTGCCCACACCTTGCAGCCCACGGCTCTGGTGCATGAGGCCTGGTTACGGTTGACGGGCGAAGAACACGGATGGAAGAACCGCGGGCATTTCCTTGCGGCGGCGGCGGAAGCGATGCGGCGAATCCTGATCGATAGCGCACGTCGTAAGAAACGGGTCAAACACGGAGGTGAACTCCAGCGGGTCGAACTCGAAGAGTTGGAAGACCCAACGCGGGCCAGCGAAGATCTCCTGCTCAGGGTCCACGAAGCTCTGGACGCGCTGGAGAAGAAAGACGCCTCCGCGGCGGAGCTGGTCAAGCTGCGCTTCTTTACCGGACTCACGCAGGAGGAGGCGGCTTTGGCTCGGGGGATTAGTGACCGCACTGTACGCAGGCACTGGAGGTTTGCCCGCGCGTGGCTCTATCGGGAACTTTGTCAGGAGGGCAACTAGCGTGTCCGGATTCGATCGAGAATCTCGCGTTTAGGAGCGATACGACATGCCCGAGCCCTCGATTCGCGATCTCTTTCTCGAAGCGGCCGACATCAGTGATCCTGATGCGCGCCAGGCTTTCTTGATGGAGGCCTGTGGAGGAAACATGGCGCTGCTTGCCGAAGTCGAGAGCCTGCTGGCCGCCGATGAGGAGGCAGGTACGCCCCAAGAAATTGAACCCCGGTCGCAGCGACAGGAGCTTCTGGACGACACCATTCCCGGCACGGAAATTGGGCCGTATCGTTTGCTCGATTGCGTCGGAGAAGGCGGCTGCGGTTTGGTGTTTCTGGCGGAGCAGGAGGAACCGGTGCGGCGTAAGGTCGCGCTCAAGATCATCAAGCTTGGGATGGACACCCGCCAGGTGATCGCCCGTTTCGACGCGGAGAGCCAGGCGCTGGCAATGATGGATCACCCCAACATTGCGCGAGTATTTGATGCGGGAGCGACGGTCAGCGGGCGGCCGTATTTCGTCATGGAATGGGTTGATGGCGTCCGCGTCACCGAGTTCTGCGAGAACGAGGACCTTGGCATCGGCGAGCGGGCGAAGCTCGTCGTGCAAATCTGCCGTGCCGTGCAGCACGCCCACCAGAAGGGGATCATCCATCGAGACCTTAAACCTTCGAACGTCCTCGTGTCCAAAGTGGATGGGGCGCCTTTCCCGAAGATTATCGACTTCGGCATTGCCAAGGCGATGGATGGGAAACTGACCGAGCACACCTTCGTCACGTTCGCAGAGCAGTTTGTCGGTACACCTGCTTACATGAGTCCAGAGCAGGCCGCTGGCAGGGGCACGGACATCGACACGCGCAGCGACATCTACAGCCTCGGCGTGTTGCTCTACGAACTGCTCGCGGGGATGCCCCCATTCGATGCGAAGGAATTGCTCGCCACCGGCGTCGAAGAGATGCGTAGGGTCATCCGCGAGAAGGAGCCCGAGCGCCCAAGTACGAAACTTAGCAAAGCAACGTCATCGGACGGAGCCGCCAGACCCGTCACAGTCCGTGCGCCCGATCATTCCGAACTCGATCGGGATCTCGACTGGATCGCGATGAAGTGTCTGGAGAAAGACCGCGAGCGCCGCTACCAGACGGCGAGTGCCTTGGCGGATGATTTGCAGCGCCATCTCAATGACGAGCCCATCGTGGCACGTCCGCCAAGCCTGCTCTATCAATGGAGCAAGATCGTAAAAAGGCACAAAGGCGCGTTCGCAGCCGCGGCCGCTGTCGCGATTGCGTTAGTTGGCGGAACAGTGGTCAGTCTTTGGCAAGCATCGGTGGCGAAGAACAGTCTGAGAGAGCAACGGCTTCTCGCCTATCACGCCGCCATGTCGGACACAGGCACCGCTGTTCGCGATCAGGACTTTGCTAGAGCCGAGTTGCGATTAGGTGCACACGTGCCCAAACCTGACGAGAAGGATTTGCGCGACTTCGAGTGGCATCACTTTCACCAAATCGTGCGCCGTGATGACGGCGAAACGATTGGAGCACACCCGGGAGGCGCTCGTACTCTGCTGGCCGCTGCTGATGGCACGTTCCTCACCGCAGCAATCAATCCGATCTTTCGTGGACTTGGAGGTCCGTTACTTGCATGGGAGAGCGATGGAGATTCAGCTTCAGAAACTCTGTTAGACCTCGAAGGCGTGTCGGGCGTCACGCTCTCTCCCGATGGCCAACAGATCGCGCTCGCCCGTGGAAGCGATATTGAGATCCGGCCAAGATCCGATCCCGGCACGGTTTCCTTTACTCTCAACAAATGGCGTTGGGATGACGGATTTGATAGTGCCATTCGGTTGCTGGTATTCAACCGCACCAGCAGCACCCTTGCCGTCAGCAGCTACGACGCTGGACCTTCGAACTTCCGGCTCTTGGACCTTGCCACGGGTGCCGCCCTGACACTGAAACTGAAACAGCCTCTCATTGTCGCTAAGTCGTTTGCTTTCTCAACCGATGGCAACTGGCTCGCCATCTCCAATCGATCCGAGGAAGTCGTCATCGTCGATCTAGGGACCCTGACAGAAGCCCAACGCTTGCCTCTTGAGGGGCCGACCTTACGCCATGTCACTCCATTGAAGTTCATCAATGGAGATCGATTCCTCGTCACGACTTCGGATCACAGCCAGATCGATCTCTGGGAGACAGGTTCTTGGAGGCATGTTAGGTCTCTGGAGGGTCACACGCTCAACATTACTGCTATGGACGTATCGCCGACCGGGCGTTGGCTGGCCACGGCCGGAATCGACCAGGTGATCAATCTCTGGGATTTGCAATCGGCGGCTCCGAGTCCCTACCGGCAACTTCGAGGACATCGTGAGGAAGTGTGGGGCGTGATGTTTGCACCGGACGGGCACCGCCTGGTCTCCTGTGGACGCGGCGGCAAGATTCGGCGGTGGCCTCTTGAGGCGGCACCGGAGGAGAGATCGGTTTGGCGGCTGCCCGAGGACACCTCGGGAACTTTCTTCAAGCGGGGTGCTCTCGTGACCCTCTCGCGCAATGGGTCCTTGCGCTCTTGGCTAACGGATAAGCTGCTCACCTCGGGAGAGCTGGAGCCCTTCGTCCCGCCGGAGGCCTTCTCCGATCGCGTGTTAACGCCATTGGTCGATCACCAGCATTGGCTCAGTTTTCCCAATACTGCCTTTGAGATCAAGCCCGGCGGCGGTACACCATTTCAGCTCCTTCGTGAACGGCCCAACACATCTGGTCTACGTCAATTCGATCAAGTCGACGGGTTCCCCGAGATCACGCGTGGAGATGACCAACATGCTAGCCGGTCTACGGAATCCAGATTCGTCGTTCATGGAAACGTAGCCGAGAAAGCGCACTTGTTGGTTTGGGATTTGGTGGATTCCAAGATTGAACACCTGTTCCCCACCAAGCTGGGCTTGCCTTGTACTCTAGCGATTTCTAAGAACGCACAGATGGCGGTGTTAGGATCAAGAGATGGCAGAATCGAAGTGATCGATCTCGCGCGGAATAATTCTAGCGTTTTCCCGCTACGCGAGTTGGAATACGCTGAAGTGCTCGCCATTCTTCCCGGTAAACGTTTCGCCGTTGCCGGCGGTCAACCCGGCAAACTCATCAAGATCGATTTGGCATCTGGGGAAGTGGTCGAGTCCGTACCGGCGAGCCGGTTAGGCCTTCACGCCATGGATCTCTCGCCTAACGGAACCAGACTCGCCACCGGCGACTCGCAAGGTCTGGTCAAACTCTGGCATCTCGATCCGCTGCGCGAAGTCACCACTCTCGGTTCACACACGGCTCTGGTGCGCGGTTTGCGGTTCCAGCCCGACGGAAAGCAGTTGCACACCACCTGCCGAATCGAGTGGCGCGTCTGGCGGGCAGGAGAGTAGTGGGTGAGACTCAAGAAAAACCGGCAGCCGTGTCCGGTTTCGACGCGGGATCTCGCCGAAAAGGGTAAGGGCGCTGTTTCAAGGCGCCTCCGCGATTAAACAAGCAACCTGCAATCCCATGTACCAAACCGAATCCATCAACTTGCCGAGAGCTTTCCTGCTCACACTCATACTTCCCATTCTTACGCTATCTTGCCACGCCACAGAGATCATCCGCGACGACTTCGATGACGGCATGCTTGGGGAGGAGTGGGGACTATCTGATCCTTACTTTCTATCAGGTCAGGCGGATCCAATGGAGATTACTTTCGAGGACGGCGCCTTGAAACTCTGCGGGCCAAACTGGATGCCCGGCGCAAGCCTCGTCGGCATCTATTGGAAGGATGTCGATTTCAAGGACTTCTATCTGGCCGTCGATGTGTTAGGCTGGGAAAGTCCCGGAAACAATAGGGCGGGGCTATTCGCCCGTACCAGCGGCCTTGAAAACGTAGGAAGTCCGGCCGACTCCGGTTTCTGGGCCACGATCGACCATGCGCGCGGAAGCAATGGCACCTCACCCGTCGGACTCAGACTCTCCGAGATCGCTGCGAACCCGAGTATCGATGAGATCAGCGAATTTGAACCAGATCCTGAGCAGGCCTACCGTCTGGTCTTCGTTGGCGAAGGGGATAAGCTGACCACGGCAGTCTACCACTTAGAAGACCTGACCAGACCGATCCATCTTATCACTGTGAACAGCGCAAATGGTCCGGCAAACGGTAAGGTAGGCTTCGCGAGCTTCAGCGGGTTCAAAACAGGAGCCACCATCGACAACTTCCTCGCCGCCGAAAGCGATCCCTACGCCGACCTGCTGCCTGAGGGCGCAACCGCTCATGGAGTCGAAGGCGCGGCACAGGTGATCGCGAAGTCGCCTGGCACAGGTGCGGAGCCAATCGATGCCGTCGAAGGTATCCAGTTCACCGTGAGCACGTTGACTGACAAGGCGGTCGATCCCTCTTCAATTAGGCTCATCTTAAACGGCGAGGATGTTTCAGTAGATCTAACAACCACGCCAGATGGGAACAATCTAACGGTACGCTACGATGGTTTGCAACCTAACCAAATCTACGAGGGCTCCCTAACAATGACCAATGTGGACGGCGTGGGCTCCACGCATAGGTTTGCCTTTGAGACAACTGACGTGCCACTTCCAAGCGTTGTCGTTCGCGAAGACTTTGAGGATGGCTCTATCGATAATGATCTGGTGGTATCGGATTACCTCAATCGAAACGGTCTCGCCGACGCCATGAAGGTGACGTTTCCGGACGGTGGAGTCCATCTGCAACCCCAAGCCCCCAATAGCGGGACATATGGAGGTGCTGGCGGTCTGATCACCAAGGGAGAATACTCGGACTTCTACGCCGCGGTGGATCTCCTGGACTGGGGTTCTGCGGGCGATCCCACGACGGAAATTCACTTGATCGCTCGACTTCAAGATGAGCAGGAAGGCCCGAGAGATATCGACGGGTATTCGTTCACCTGGTTGGTCGGCGGCGGCTTCCCTGTTCTTCTGCTGGGGGAGATCAACAACACAGGAAGAGGGGGCAATCGTATCTTTGAGAGTTCACGCATTCAACCCAACCCAGGCCAGCAATATCGCATGGTCTTTCGAGGTGAAGGGAGAATGCTCTTCGCAGAACTGTATGACCTCGTAGACTTGACGACGCCATTGGTGTCTTTCTCAACCAATCAAGGAAGCAAGTATTCCTCCGGCCAAGTCGGCATCTACGTGGGAGACAACAATGATTTCGCTGCCAAATCGGCGGACGCCACGTTCGACAACTTCGTTGTTGCCGAAAGCAACCCCTATGCTGATCTGCTTCCGGAAGGCGCCACGGCCTACGGTGTCGAAGGCACGGCGCAAGTGATCGAGAAATCACCTACCACCGGCGCGGAGCCCATTGATGCGATCGAGGGACTTCAGTTTACGGTGAGTACGTTGACGGACAAGGAGATCGATCCTTCCTCGACCATGCTCACCCTGAACGGTGCGGACGTCTCCAGTGCCCTAACTATCATACCTGACGGCAATGATTTCATTGTGCGCTACGATGACTTGCAGCCTAACCAATCGTATCAAGGCACGCTTAGCGTGGCGAATATCGATGGCGTGGGCACAACGCACGCGTTCAGTTTTGCCACCACGGACACGCCATTGCCGGAAGTGGCAATCCCGTCTATCGAAATCGCCAAGTCCGAGGACGCCACAGTCACCGTATCCTGGACGGAAACATCAGGTGTCATCGGCTACTCACTTTACGCCAGCGAGACGATGGAGCCCGGCTCGTGGAAGCCTGCGGGTGACGCGAGAATCTGGCCGACCGACGGGCTTTCCTGGACGGCCAATACCGAAGGGGCTTCCGAACAATACTATCAATTGCGCGTGATGGCGCAGCAGGAACGTGGGGCTTTGCTCCATGCCGAGCCCGTTGGCGAAAACGCAGGGAAACGCTCGGCTGAGGAGATCAGCCAGCAGTTGGCGATCCACGCTGGGAGTGACCTCTTCGAGCATCGGTTTGGCGCACAACTCTGGCGCGTGGTCTATCAAACGGTCAACTGGGATGGGGAACCTGCGCTTGCGTCGGGTCTGGTTACTCTTCCGGTGGGAGCCGAAGGCGCACGTCCGTTTGGCGCATTCTTGCACGGGACAAGAAGCCACCGGGAACGCTCTCCCTCATTCACATCGGGGTTTGACGTCTCTGCGGACGGTAGCCTTGCCATGGCTACCATGGGGTATGTCGGTATCGACCCAGATTACATCGGACTCGGCGTGTCGACGCGGTTTCATCCATACATTCATGCGGAATCGGAAGCGAATGCTGTTGTCGATTGCCTGCGGGCGGCGAGAGCGCTTTGCCAGGATAATGGCGTGGTGTTAGACAATCGCGTGGCTCTCATGGGTTACTCGCAAGGTGGTCACGTGACGATCGCCACTCACCAGATGCTCGAAACCCATTACGCTGATGAGTTCGAAGTCATCGCATCGGCACCGGGCGCCGGGCCACTGGTGATCTCAGAGACTATCAAAGACACGATCACAGCAGGGGAGCCTTATCCATTTCCTGCCGTGCTTCTTAAACTCCTCTTGGCCTATGGAGAGATCTACGACCTCTTCGATGATCCAGGCGAAGTACTGCGCGAACCCTGGGCCTCGCAGCGCGATCTCTTCCTGCTGAGCGAATCCTTCCAAGGAGATCTGGCAGTTGCCGCTCCTGTGGAAACGCCACTGACGGACTTCCTTCAGCCCGCGTTTGTTGAGGCCTACGCGAACGATCCTGACCATCCGCTGAGAAAAGCGCTCGAAGAGAACGACGTGATTGACTGGACGCCCACGGCACCGATCCGCCTCTTCCATTGCCCAGATGACCGCTGGGTAGACTTCAAACACGCCACGTTGGCTCGCGACGCGTTCCTGGCCAACGGTGCCACCGACGTCGAGATCATCGAGCCCGCCAAAGCCGGCTTCCCGGGGGTATCCGGTCACAATGCCTGCGCCGATCCCGCACTCTCACTGGCCTTCGACTGGTTGGAAGCGTTTGTCGCTAGCAAAGAATAACAACCTCTATCCATGTCACCACCGCCGAAACCACCCCGGCACTTTGCCCGTGCCATCCACGGGCGCAATGCGCAGTCGCGTGAGCCGTTTGGAGGGATGCACGATCACCGCCACATGATCCCGCAGATCCATGAGTTTGGCGGGCTTGATTTTGTAGTCTTCGTCTTCGCGGCGGGTGTGACTGACACTCCCCCACGCTTTGCTGGACTTTGACTTTTTCCAGACCTGCTTCTTGCCGATGAAATCCGCACTCGCCGTGGCGCCTTCCATGTCGGCGGCCCGGAAAATGAACCGTGTGCGAAAGTTCAACGCGAGCACTTTGCGCTTGTCTCGACCAAGGGCAGGATCGGCAGACACTTCGCTCTGCATGCCCGCGATGATGGCGCATTTCGCTCCTCGTATGCGGTCGATGATCGTATGGTCACTAACACCGTCCTCACTGGCGGTCACCACGTCCTGATATTCGTCGGCCACGAGTAGAAGTGGATTGCACTTGGCCTGCTCACACTTCGGTAGTTCGTAGCGACGGAGCGCGTGATAAAAGAACAGCATTTTGAGATAAGTGTTGATATACTTCCGCTCACTGACAAAGCGTTGTGGCATCGAGGTGGCAATCACAGCTCCGCCATCCACATCACCGATCTGGAAGGTGTTGTCCTTTTCGCTGCAAAAGACCTCGGCCAAGTCGGGATCAAGGAAGAAGCCCAGATAGGTCTTGATGGTTCCCTCAATGCCCTCACGCTGTTCGTGGGCTTTGGCTTCCACAAAGGTCGAGTGGAAGAAGTCTGACAAACGAATCAATTCCTCGGTCGGTGGCTGCTGTTCCAGTGCTTCGAGCGCTCCTTTCAAGATCCGTTCCGATGTTAGCAAATGGTAGGCTCGAATCAGGGTCACAGGTTGTCCCAGTTGCTCGAGGAGATGAAGCGCATTGCCCAATGCGATCTGTGCCATCGGCTTGAAAAAGGAATCCTGCCGGCCCTCGGTGAGACTGGCTGCGGTATCGACGATGGCCTTGGCATGAGCGGTCCATGGCAATGATCGGTCGCTAAGAAGATTGAATCGATGCGGAGGCGTCCATGACGCATCCGCATTGGCTGGACGCACTTGCAAGTGAATCAACCCGCCATCGTGCCTGGAGGCGAGCAACTCTGACAAGAACTCCGTTTCATCACCTTTCACACCAACCACCAATCCACCCCATTGCGGAAGCGACTTCGTCAACCGAAAGAGAATGTTGTGAAAGCCGGAGGTCGTCTTACCGCATCCCGTGTCTCCGGTAACCAGAACATGGCGGCAAAGTTCCTGAGCCGTCCACGACAAGCCGCCAAAGCACATGACCGCCTTGCGTTGCGGTGCCACGGCGACGACGAACCCTACCGCGATCACGCATCCACCGCTGGCCATGTGTGCTTGTGAGGCACCCGTGAGAATAAGATAAACTCCGATGGTTCCCAGAGCCAAGGCAAAGGTCAAACGTAAGAATGCATTCATCACCTGTAAAATTCGCCGTCTGCTGCGGCGCATCACAGAATTCGGTCCGAGGACATTTCATTTTCCTGTTTTTCCAAGAGGCTCCTTCTAACGGATGCGCCAGGCTCGTCCCAAAGGAGCCCACTCAGGTCATTGGAAAGAATCGAGGAGTTTCGGGGGATCGGTACCTGCAAATCTTGTATGTGAAGTCTCCGTTCTCTTCGATTAAGTCGCTGAAGCAATGATGAACATCCGTGGACTTTCAGCCGAAAACGGTTCTTTCAGGTGGCCGCCCTCCAGCCGCTCTATCTGAAATCCAGTTTTCCATAGCATGAGTTCGATTTCGAACCGGAAGATCGGGCGCCAATACATGCTGTAGGGTTTTCGGTGGACGAGGCCATCCTGATCGATCTCGTCATACCAGCCATGCAATCGCTGTTTCTGATCGGCATTTATGGCATCACAGGCAGCGAATCTTGTGTAGGTATTGCCTGTCTTAGTGGATCTTCGGGTGAAGAACGGTTTTGGGGTGGGATCGCCTTGAAGCTTGAGCTTAAGCGGATTGACAATGTCTAAGGCGAGTGTTCCACCGTCCACCAGATACTTTCGAATATTTGACAGTGCCGATAATTGATCGTCGAAGTTCGGTATGCAAAGCAGACTATTGAAGGCCATGATCGCCATCTGAAATGGCGTTTTCAGTTCGAGCCTCGTGATGTCCTGTTCGGAGAGTTGGCATCGCCTTCGAACTGCAGGCTCTTCCTTAGCCAACTTTTCCTCGAACTTCTTAAGAAGCGGTCGGCTGATGTCGATCCCGGTCAATTCAAGACCGGAACTCAGGAGTGCCATACCAACGCGCCCCGTTCCGCAGCATGCCTCAAGAACTGGACCGCCCGTTTCATTGGCAAGACTGACATAACGTTGCAAGTCGTGAGACAGACCCTGAAGCGCCGTTACTTCATCAAAATTCTCAGCATATTCCCCTAGAGGAGATGGATAATCACTGTCATAGTAATCGATGGATGCGTGTCCTTCTTCGAGTCCAGCATTCATGGATTGGAATCAATTCTGTAGCGCATGACAGGGCGGGCGGGAGAGCGGCGAGCGGACAAAACGAATCCTGCCTGTTCAAAAGCGGAGGCAATGCCAGTCCACGCGAAGGCGTCAGGCATGACCTCTTTCTTAGGAATGTGAGGGTAGCCTTCGACGATCGTGCCCCCGGATTTCCTCACGTGTTCGACAGCCGCCTTCAGGAGGACCACGGAAACCCCACGCTTTCGGTGAGACCGTTTAACGAAGAGGCAACTAATCGACCAAACATCCTCAGCATCGATTCTGGCGAGAATACGAGAACGCTCCAGCGCCGGATAGTCCTCGCGTGGCGCCAGTGCACACCAGCCAACGGGTGTCCTCCTGTCATAGACCAACAAACCGGGGATGCGGTTTGCCTTCACCAAGCGTCTGAACTTCGTTTTGTTCGGAGCCCCTTTGCCTTCCTCGTATACCGAGCGTTTCAATCTCCAAAGCATGCACCAACAGCCGCCGCAGGCCCCGCGTTCTCCAAACAGTTCCACCAAATCATTCCACCGCTCCGCGGTAACCGGACGCACAGACCAGCCATCGACGCGAATCGTTGTTTTCGATGGGCGTTTCACAGACATCGACATCCACTCTAGCTGTCCTACAATTGCCCGACTTTCAAAATCTTGCTCAATTCCGAGAGGCGCTTCGATGTCATTGTCTTCAAAAACCGTGAAGGCGCGAGTCCGAAATGGCTGCGGAAAGTCGTACTGAAATGGCTCGAGCTGGCAAACCCAAGGTCATAGGCAATCTGGGTGAGATTTCCCTTCCCTGCTGCCATGCATTCAAGCGACTGACGAAGCCGCAATTGCGTCCGGTATTGGTGGATTCCCAGACCGGTATCGGTTTTAAAGATTCGGCAAAGATGAAAGGGAGAACAATGAACGGCCTGCGCCACGTCACCAATTGACATTGTCTGCGATAGGTCGCTATTCAAGATGGCTCTCGCAGAACAAACGATTTCACGATGTGCCTTCGTTGTTGCCACCGTCTTGGGGGGCACCATAAGCACGCGTTCTCCCGCAAAAACCGAACGCACCATGCGCGAGGTTAGGCTGATAACGGCTTCCTCAGTTAGCGTTGAATCCGGTCCTGCTTTAGCGGCAAGCGCGCGCGTGAGATGAATGGAGGCGACGATGTCGTTCGCAGCGCGGCAATGAAGGTACGGAAACCGCTCGTCGCCCGTAAGCGCATCTACTTCCATCGCTTCGCTTGCTTCGATAAGTGCGGCACGCGAAAACGATAGGACGGTACAATCGTCTCCTTTCGTATCGGGATGACTAAAGCGGCAGGACTCGCTCGGGTTGAAAAACGCGATCGAGTTGGTATCAATGACATCGCACTGGCGACCAACGTGTCTGGCAAAAACACCTTTTCTCGCGAATACGATTTCATAACGCCGAGCCTCTTCCTCCGGCCCGCAGCATCGACTGTGCGGGCGACAGCGGACATCGGATAGGGTCACCCCGTTGAGGGAATACAAAGTCGATTCAGTCAAACAGGGAACGCTTTGCGCCATAGTTACGATGCTACCAGCCGCTGATTCTTCGAGGCAATCTGATCTTTGGGGCTTTCCAGCTCAATCCAAGAACGGGCCATTCAGACTCAAAACTGGCATTTCGGCCGCAGCGTATCACAAGATCACGGCAAGTAATGTAAGATGTCCGAGATAGATGCTGAGTGGCCACGCGGCTACCGCGGAGATCCAACGGTCAGGAATATGAAGACCCTGCAGGAATCTGACCATCAAAACCGCTAGCGGATGACCAATCACGACGATGAGGACCGATGAACTCGGCTCAACTCCCAGCTTCACCATTAGGGCAACTGTTGCCAAAGACACCAGTGCGGACCCTGCCAAAGGCACCCACGCCGCTGTGCCCGAAAGCAATAGCCCTGTCACCAGAATTTGGTGAGCGATCAGAAACGGAGAGTAGTCGACCGCAACGCTGGCAACCGATACCGGAATCATTGCAAGGCATGCCGTAGGATAGACCAGCCACAGTTGAATTCCTGCTGGCAGCTTTGTCAGTGACCGGATCAAAGGGGCAACCACGATCAGACTGACAAGAATGTCTGCTAACGGATATCCCAACTGCTTTGACAGAATCGTTGATGATGCAATGGCGACGGCAGCGAGCTGAAGCAAACGCTTAATCCTGACGGGCCGATCACGCACGAGCACGAGCGCAGTCAACGTAAACACGAAGAGAGGTTCAGCGCACCTTGTGGCGGTACAACGTATAGTCGAAGCCCAGTTCGACTCGGGAGTTGTGAAAAGCAACGCATGATCCAGAACCATAAGTACAATGGCGATGAATCGGATACGATCCAAAACGATCACCCGGCCGTGATTTCGGCGGCTTAGACTGGAGTGCAGATCCACATCTATAGTTTCGCCGTTGCGCGATGGGCATCACCCAGATGGGCGATAATCTTCTAATTTCTTGAATCAAAATAAGAAACAGCTCATCACCTCGCATTGATACTATCACACTCCAGTCAATGGTCGGCCGATAATCTGATGTGAAAGAACCCACGCAAATCGGTCGGCCACGCCACTGCTGTTGTATAATTTTTGGTTTGCGATGCCACGGTGAAGGCCGAGACGACGTCGCCATCCTGATCATGAAGATCTGTGCGGGCGACGATCTCGTAGAGAATGTTGGGATGCGCAGTGGATAACGAGAAGATCACAGCGTCGTTTTCGACCTCCAACATTTTGAATTCAAAGTCCGACGAAGGGTCTTTGGGATATTCTTTGATCAGCCATTCGAAATGGTTGACGTGGCCGTCGGCATCGGAATCGGCTTGGGGATTGGCGGCTACGGCCTCGCTCGCATCCAGGATTCCGTTTGCATCGGCGTCAAAGTAGTGAAATTGCCAGGAATCATGAATGCCATCACCATCAACGGGCGGGATGTTATCGGGTTCGGAGTCATTGACTGTGAAACTGGTTTCTGTTTGGAATGCCTGCCACATGCCGGAGATGATGGCGAATTCCGCCTGGTAGACAGGCAAGGCAAGAAATGTGCCTGCTGTTTCGGTAGTGATGATAGGACCGGCGGCGATCTGCCATTTTATCTCGTCACCCTCGAGCAGCGTTAGGCTACCATCGTCCATGAAGGCGAGACTACTCACGTGATTGATGGCATTCTCAT
Source organism: Verrucomicrobiales bacterium (assembly GCA_965224685.1). Taxonomy (GTDB): domain Bacteria; phylum Verrucomicrobiota; class Verrucomicrobiia; order Verrucomicrobiales; family DEV007; genus CBDDAB01. The sequence continues at coordinate 1,016,476 of CBDDAB010000017.1, forward strand.
CGATAATGGTGTGCTCCGGCGCGAGTTCGAGATGGACGGGATCCACTAACTGTCCCACATATCCTTGGGCGACTGAGGCAACCCCTCCTACTGCAACTGTCCCTTGGTCAATCACGCTGTCTATCTTGTAAGAACCTCCCTGTGCCTGAGGGGTGCCCGAAGCGTGCCTCAAGGTAGTGTGATTATAGTGCCCCCCTTGAACGTGAACTAACGAAAGGGCGAGAAACAGGAAATTGATCGATGGTCTCATTGCGTTTGTTCCAACTGATGAAGGCGCTTTGTTAGAGCCTCGTTCTGCCCCTTGAGTTCTTTGATTGCGTTGAGCATGGTCCAAAGGATGACGTCGTTGTTCACCAATCGGTAGCCTTTGGCGTTGTACTGAACCGCATTGGGCAAAGCGCGTTCCACTTCTTGCGCAATCACACCGATGTAAGATTCCCGGTGTGGAAGGCCTAACGGATTGTCTGCGCTGTAGTGGTAGTGCAAAGGTTCTATTTTGGAAAGCGCTTCAAGTCCTGGCTGAAACGGTTCACCGATGTTTTTGAGCCGCGCGTCGGAGAACTGCTGAAAGCTACCCCCGCCGGGTTTGTAGGCTTGACCATCGATGTGGAGATCGCCTTCATTGGTGACCACGAGGGCATTTGAGCGGTTGTCTCCATCTGTTCCGTTCCCAATGACGAGGGCTGCGTTGGCTACCTGGCTGTTGTAGCTTCCCATGATCACTTCGTGGGTGCTACCCCCGCCGAGCGTGCCTTCTCCGAAGATGCCTTGACCGCCGGGAACGGCGGCAATCCATGGCACGGTCGAGGGAAGGTTCTGCACACCGCTTTGCACTTCTCCCCATTCTGACAGGGTAAAGTGATAGCCTTGCCAGATGAAGTGATTGTCGCCTCGCGCATAGGAATTGGGAGGTACGGGGGAAGCTGTTTCGGCCCAGTTCGTACCACCAGCATCATTCGCAATCCATTCAACTGTCATTACCTCGTCTCCCGCGTCGAAGCTCAGAAACTGCACTCTCGGATGCGTACCGGTTCCGTCGAAGACGAGGTCAATCGCAGTACTTGTATCCACCTCGGTGAATGGGCCCCAGAGTTCAGCAGTTTCCGTGGTGCTCCTCGTGAAGTGGAACCCTGAGCCGGTCGTTGAAAGTAATGCTAATCGACCATTGGCGACGACCAGTCGGCCGTTTGCTGGAAGCGGTCGGGGCGGGCCCCAGGACGTTGCGGATGGGCTGGTCGCGATCTGCACCACGCTCGCTCCTAGTTGGTCTGAGTTGTATCGGAGGACAGGCTTTCCATTGAGATCGACAAGGCCTGATGTGGGTTCGAACTCGCCTTCCTCCGCAGCGACTTGTTGCGGAGACGCCCAGGCATCACCCAATGCTGAAGTGGCCCGCAAGAGATACCAATACTTAAGATAAGCGGTAGTCATTCCAAGCCCTCCTACAATAGGGATCTTTTTATTGAATGATGCGACTAGAGCTAAGCAAGGCATTCCATTGACAAGAGTGACAGCGTGTGTGCCAACACTGAAGGTGGACCGATCAAAGGCCGTGGCTCCCTCGCCAACATCAAATGCAGCCGAGTTTGAGTCGAGTAGTAGAAGGTTTTGAGGAACTCCCCAGGAAGAGCCCTGAGCATCAAGACTGCGAACCATCCATGTAGACCAGATGCTCGTTCCGCTAGTAGTGCCACTGCCAATAACAGCGGGGTGGCCATCAACCATGGTAAGCTTGATCGTCTGCTTCATCTGAGCCGGGATGCCGATAAGCATTGGTGTTGACCAGGCAAGGCCCGTGGCATCTATCATCCTGCTGAAGTAAGAGCCGCTGGAATTCCGATAGAGCAGTCCAATGGATTGATCAGTGAGCACGATGGTGTGGACAGCGTAAAGATAGCTATCTGTAAGAAGGTACTTAATGGAGCGCGGAAGTTGGATCTCAAATCCGTTAGGCGTCACGTTGCTGGCTTCGAAAGGGCTATGTGTCAGGTTTACCGTGGGCGTGGTATCGAAGGCTTGTTCGAAAGTGACTTCGAGCGTCGTTGCCAACGGATCCACCATGGTTTCGCCAGCTTCTGAGGGCTGGGATCCGAGTTTCTCGCGCGTAATAACCCCGTCGGCAATCATGTCGCTGGTGATGGCACCCGGAGGGACACCATTGGCGATCGATGCAGCGTCTGCTCGCAAGGCCCGCTCGGACAAGAGTGCGTAAGGGACGGATGTTAGTAACGTATCTGGCTCCAGTTTCTCCCAACCATTGGTGCCATCGTTGAACCATGTCTTTAGTCGCATATTGGAGCCGCTGAGTTGAGGAAGTGGCGCCATGCCTTCGCCTCCGAGTTGTACCGCGTAGAGGCCTTTCTTCACGGGGACGTTCACGTGGCCTTTCGGGTCGCCATTTGTTAGACCGTCATTGCTCCAAATCACACTTTTGCCAATGTAGGTCCCAGTAGGCGAGTCGATAGTGATCGGCAGATCATGGTCTTCATAGCCACTCCCTGGCGAAAGCACTTGGATCGCTGAGATCTGGCCGTCGGTGACTACACACTCCAGGATCGCCGGTGTGCCGCCTTCGCTGACATCAACGGCAATCTTGGCGCTCGGGGTCGTTCCATACCCAGAGCCTGGATCGGTGATTAGGACGGATTCGATACCGCCGTCGTGGTTCACGTTGGCGGTCGCTGCCGCTTGGATGCCCGGAAGCGTTTCATCCGCGACGAGGGCAAATTTGAACTGGCCTGTACCGTCAAAGTTCACGTTATCGACCGTGATACGGCCCTGGTGGGGGATGCTATTGGGCACCGTCTGGCCTACGAGTGGTATCGGAGACAGGCCCGCTAACGCGAGGGCTAGCATTTGAGCATTGGAAACCTTCATACTCCCTTTCGCGTGAGAGTCGTCCGCAGAGTGCCAAGTTGGATCTATTTTCGTTAATCTTGGTTTTCATGGAAGATGCGAGTAATTCCGTTCGCGAGTTCAATGGGAAAGAATACCTTGTCAGGATGCATGAGGACGATCCGCAAGACGTGACCCTACTCCTAAACGCTGTTTCCGAGGGGCAGGAGTCGGCCAGAGAAGAATTGCTGGGGCTCGTCTACGAAGGCTTGCGCAAGATCGCCCAGAAACGGATGGCTAATGAGCGCCAGGATCACACGCTCCAAGCAACGGCACTTGTGCACGAAGCTTATCTAAAAATGGCAGGGCAATTGGAGGCGCATTCCTGGGACAATCGCGCCCACTTTTACGGCGCGGCAGCGGAGGCCATGCGGCGCATTCTCATTGACCACGCTCGAAAGAAAGGCACGGCGAAACGTGGCGGACAACGGCTTAAGATCGGGCTCAATGTGCTGGATCTAGCAGAAACCGAAGACAATTCGGAGGCGATCCTGGCACTTGGCGAGGCCTTTCAACGCTTGGAGGAGAAAGACGCCCAACTTGCGCAAGTGGTCCGTTTGCGGTTCTTCGCCGGACTCAGCGTGGAGGATACGGCGCAAGCACTCAACCTCTCGAAACGCACGGTGATACGCAACTGGACCTTCGCACGCACTTGGCTTTTCCGTGAATTGGACGCAGACCCGAATCGACGCGACGACTCCTCGCCATCAGACTAGCATATGTCGAATTACACCCTAACTGACCTTCACGACCATTTCCATGAAGCCCTCAGACTTAAAGGCACGGCCAGGGACGCTTTCCTCGACGACCTCGAGACGCGATCGTCAAGCTTAAAACAGGAAGTCTTGGATCTTCTTGCTGCGGAGGATCGTGCGGGCGACTTCATGGCGGGCCCCACCATCGACGATTTCGATGATGGCCTAACCAGAAAAATCGGACCCTATGTACTCGTCAAAGAGTTAGGGGAAGGCGGCTGCGGCACGGTTTACCTAGCACAACAACAACAACCGGTGAAGCGGGAAGTGGCGCTCAAGGTGATCAAATTGGGCATGGATACCAAGGCGGTCATCGCGCGATTCGATGTGGAACGCCAAGCCCTTGCGCTTATGGATCACCCCAATATTGCTCGGGTCCTCGAAGCCGGCAGCACAGCGACCGGGCGTCCCTACTTCGTCATGGAACTCGTTCAAGGAGTGCCCGTGACGATCTTCTGTGAGTCGGAGGATCTTGGGCTTTCTGATCGGTTGAAGATCTTTATGGTCATCTGTCAGGCCGTTCACCACGCCCACCAGAAGGGTGTGATCCATCGCGATCTAAAACCTAGCAACATCCTGGTATCGCAACCGGACGGTTGCCCCGCACCAAAGGTAATCGACTTCGGCATCGCTAAGGCCACTGGAAACGAGATGCTGAATTTCCCCAGCCTCACACAGCAACAGCCATTCATCGGCACACCGGCCTACATGAGCCCGGAGCAGGTGGCAAACTCCGGTCAGGATATTGATACCAGGAGTGATATCTACTCTCTCGGCGTCTTGCTCTACGAACTGCTGACCGGCACCACCCCACTCAGAGCAGTAGGAGGCGATACGACGAGCTATGAAGCGATGCGACACAGTCTTTTGGAAAAGGAACCGCCTCCACCGTCCTCGCAGAGCAAGTTTCGCCGGCACGTGAGGGGTGAGCTCGACTGGATTGTCATGAAAGCATTGGCGAAGGATCGGGACTACCGCTACGACTCAGCTGCGGCATTGGCCAACGAAGTGAACCGCTACCTAAGCGATAAGCCCGTGGAAGCAGGGCCTCCGTCCGTGATCTATCGCTTTCAAAAGTCTTTCAAGCGTTGGCGACGGAACCAAGCGGTGGCAACCCTGACCTGTTTAGCCGTCCTCCTTCTCGCCGCTGGCACCGTGTCCGTGCTTTGGCAGTGGCGCCGAGCTGAGAATCTTGTTTTGTCAGAAGGTGAGAATCGGCGGCGAGCCGATGCCATGGTCCAGGAACTGACGTTGCAACGTGCTGAGGATCTGCTGCAAGAGGACGAGGCTCACGAGGGTTTGGTCTACCTCGCGAAAGCATTGCGCGCCGACCCGGCGAACCGAGAGATTAGAGAAAGGCTGATCTCCGTCCTCACTTTTCGCAGTTTCGCTCTATCACAGTTCCCTCCATTGCGACATGAGGGGCCTGTCTCATCGGTCGTCTGGAGTCCTGATGGCATGACCATCGTAACCGCATCCAGCGCTGGCGAGGTGCAACTCTGGGACGCCCTGTCAGGTCAGGCGCGGGGCGCGAAGCTAGTCCATGAGGCGCCGGTTACCGATCTTGCTTTTGACTCGGAGGGGCGCCGGTTACTCGTCGTGACTCGGGAATCAGTTAGGATCCATGATTTGAAAACCGGCACTGAATACATCCTTCGGGCGCGATTGGCTCAGCCTGTTCACGGTGCTGCATGGGTAGACGAAGGAGAACAAGTGATTGTCTTCGGCAGGGAGAACGCCCGGGTCTTCGATTCTCAGTTGGGCGCCCGGCTAGATACCCATCCAATCCTGCACTCGACGAGGATTACAGATGCAGACGTCAGCTCTGATGGCACCCGGCTCGTCACTGGTACGAAAGGAGGCAGCGTTAGAGTGTGGAGTCTACCGTCTGGAGAGAAACTTGCTGGTCCTTTCACGCATAACGGACTGAAATCCGTTGCTTTCCACCGCAACGGAAGCCGCCTCATCGCCGGAGGCTATGGCAACCGAGGGCGCATTTGGAACATTGATAGTCACCAGGAAGAAGACTGGAGCCTGTCACACGAAGATGTGGTTGAGCATGTCTCCTTCAGTCCGGAGGGCACCCTTGCCCTTACCTGTTCGCGAGACGGGATCGCGCAGCTTTGGAATCAAACGACCGGGGAGAAGCAGGGGCCGCCGTTGCGACACCGCGGACAGGTGACCCATGCCGTCTTCAGTCCTGACGGCATCCGCCTCCTCACCTTTGGCACCGCAGACACCGCCTACCTGTGGAACACATTAGACGGCAGGTTGTTAGTTGAACCGATTCGCTTGCCCCATGCCGTTACCTCGGGCGCCTTTCATCCCGAGGGCCATTCCCTCGTGCTCGGTTGCCATGACGGCTCGGCGTATGTTTTGGACATTCGTCCGGGTCAGGCGCTCCCCCTCTCCTTTGGTAAAGCCATCTATGCTGCCGATTGGTCTCCAGACAGCGCCCGGGTGGCGACCGCCGGTCGCGATGGGAGGGTGCAGGTCTGGGATAGTCGTTCGGGGCACACGCTGGAGTTGAAGGAGATGAAGCACGCCGGCTGGGTGATCGATATCGCCTTCGGGCCAGATGGGACGCGACTGGCCACAGGCGCTGTCGATGGCACAGCCACCATTTGGAATGCCGGGACGGGCGAGGTCCTCGCATCCGTGCGTCATGATGGCCGTGTTAGTGCTGTGGAATTCAGCCCTGATGGCCGCCTCCTGGCAACCGCCAGTTTTGATCACACGGCACGGGTCTGGGAAGTGGATACGGGCGAGCCTATTCTAACAGCTCCATTCCAGCATCGCAGTCGCGTTTGGTTCGCCCGTTTCAGTCCCGATGGACAACGGCTGGCCACCTGCTCGTCTGATGACACCGCCCGCGTCTGGGATCTATCCAACGGGCAGCCCGTCACGCCATCCTTTCTCCATGATGACGATGCCAGACGGCTCGTCTTTCATCCCTCGTCGCTGTCGCTATTCACCGGCTCGGACGATCTCTCGGTGAGCAGGTGGGACATCACATCCGTAACAACCCCTTGCTGGCGAACTCATCACCGCGGCCCCATCAGTCAACTGGATGTATCTCCAGATGGTCAACGCCTGTTGTCCTCCTCGATTGATGGTACCGCCATGATTTGGCATGCCGAAACCGGCGAGCCCCTCACAGAACCATTGCAGCACGCCCATCAACTATCCGATGCAGCGTTCAGTCCTGGCGGTGATCGCGTAGCGACGAGTTCCTTTGATAAAACCGTCAGGCTCTGGGATGGCAGGACTGGCAAGCCCATCTCAGAAGCCATTCACCATGAGGACCGGGTTCTTTCCGTGAAATTCAGCGCGGACGAAAAGTCTCTCATGACGCTTACTGAAGATGGCCGCGTCCACATCTGGCCGCTCCCAAGAAGCTCCTCACCGGCCACCAGATTGCTTAACCTCGCAGAAGCACTTACGAACTATCCGCGCGCCCTGACTCCCACTAGTCGCTTTGCGGACTCTTGGCTCGAATGGTTTCTGTCTGATCGGTCCGAGCGGCCAATGACCCCACATACTAGTATTTCGACTTCAACCTACGTGGAGAGGCTCTTACAGGATGGCCGCACGTCCCAGCTAGAAACCGCGCTTCGGTTAGTGCCCCGCCGACCCGCTGCCCTTGTCAAACTTGGACAAAGCTACCTATCGCAACACAAACGGTTGCAAGCGGAACGTTGTGCGAAACTAGCGTTACTGCAACAACCTGTGGATCATGTGGACGCCCACTTTCTCCTTGCCCGCGTGCATCAAGCAAACGGCGATTTCTATAAGGCGAAGGCAACGCTGAGGGACACCGGAGAATTCTCCGAACGGCACGCCGATACGCCCGAGACCTGTATCGATCTCTCCGGGCACTACCTCGCCGCCATTAGGCCAAACAGCGATACTAACAAACTCTCTTCCGGCCTTCATGAGTTTGACAGAGTCGTCTACGACATCCGCGGTTACGTTCAGGTTTCTCGTAATCGCAATGGGATTTGTCTAGATCGTTCCGGGCAAATCCCTGTTGAGGCTCCGTGCCGCCGACTCCACCTCCTTCACGCCACCACGCTGTCGCCCGGCAGACACATGCACAAAGCAGAAATCGCACGCTATGTGATCAACTATAAAAACGGCGAAAGCGAGGAACTTCCCCTCATCTTCGGCCAGCACCTTCACCATTGGCTTGAGGAAGCCGGCGACGTCAGCCATCTAACAGACGGCAACGTTGTCTGGACCGGCACATCATCGAGTGGAAAGCACGCCCGCCTTTTCCACTCCGTTTGGGAGAACCCGTCCCCAAACAACCCTGTCGCTTCGTTTGAAATGATTGCCACCTACGAGAAGGCTTCGCCATTTCTGGTCGCTCTCACCCGCGAATAACAGGATTTTTCGAACGTCGCTGGCACCTCCTTTCCAGGTTTCACGCGAAAGGAAGCATGAGCCCCCATGCTATCAAATTGATTTATGCCCACCGTCCCTCCCCTGTCAGCATCGGCTTTGCCACTGTCCTGATGGGAATCCTGACGCTTTCGCTTTTCTCACAAGGGCCCCTGACTCCGCCAGGGCCACCCGCGCCCACGATGAAGAGCCTCGACCAGATCGAACCGAGGATTCCTATCAATGCCACCACAACGCCGGGGACGAGCAACTCGCTCTACACCATCACTCAGCCCGGATCCTACTACCTTACCGAAGATCTCATCGGGGAGCCCGGTAAACACGGTTTGACTGTGGAAAACGTAGACAGGGTTACCATCGATCTCATGGGCCATCGACTGGAGGGGGTCGACGGTTCTCTATCGGGGGTCTTTCTCGTCTACTTTAGCACACCCACGTCCGGTACTTTCGTTAGAAACGGCTTCATTCGCAATTGGGGATCGTATGGCATCCAAGGTCCCGCGTTCTCCGCTGTCACAATATCCGATATTCACGTGGAGCAATGTATGAAAGACGGGATCTACATCGGTTCAGGGCGGGTGGAGGCGTGTACCGCTCATGACAACGAACAAGATGGAATTCGTGTTGGCTCCTCCAGCATCATCTTGTCCTGCCGCGCCACCTCTAATGGAGGCATTGGCATCCGTGCGCATGACTCGACCCAGGTAAAGGATTGCGTTTCATCCAGCAATACCGGAGACGGGATATCGGTATTTCTATCGGGAGATATTTCGAACTGCACGTCGAGGGGGAACCAGGGATCGGGCATGGTAATTGGCGGTCATGGCACGGTCATGGATTCAAATGCTGGTGGAAACGGGGAACACGGAATCAAAGGAGGTAGTCACGCTCACATTGCTACCAGCACGGCAAACGACAACGGCATCGATGGGATTCATATTGGGTTCAATGGACGCATCTCCAACTGCCACTGCTCGTCGAATACAAGCAATGGCATACGAGCCGGGGGCACCCCTCAAATCGTGGGCAACAGCTGTGTTTCCAACGGATCTGGTGGTGACGGCGCCGGAATCTATATCGACGGCACTGAAGGCACGGTAGTACGAAACATGGCAACTAACAATGATCGAGGTATTGACGTCGATGGCATCCGCAACCTGATTGTGAGCAACACCACGCGTGACAACAGCGGAAAGAACTACGACATCGTTGCTGGCAACCGTGTCGGGATCATTGTTATTCCACCACTGAGCGGAGCCATTTCAGGAGACACCAGCGCCAACGCCCAGGGCGCTGGAACCACCGATCCCTGGGCCAACCTCAGCTACTAACGAACGGACAGGTGAAGATTCAGCTTCTGGCCCCCATCGTGTTGTTTTCCCACTTTCTCTCTGCTGGGGCGGCCGCAGAGTCCACTCTCCACGACACTGACAGATACCTCTACAGCGCGGCGACCGGCTGGATCGACGGTAAGCCTAGCATGGAGGACGGCGTCGTCTTCGGCGAATACACCTGCTCTGGCTACGCCTACAGTAGCAACATCGGTTGGATTCACTTCGGCAATGGTACGCCAGCCAATGGCATTCACTATCAGAATGATTCCGCCGCCGACTTTGGGGTCAACCACGATCAACAAGGCAATCTCTCTGGGTACGCCTACGGCGCCAACATTGGCTGGATCAACTTCAGTTGGGCACCCCCGTTAGATAGCCAACGGCCACGTGTCGATCTGCTGACCGGCGAATTCCAGGGCTACGCCTACGGTGCCAACGTCGGCTGGATCCATCTTGAAACAGGCCATTTCAAGACCGTGACCATGCGTTGCCTCGATACGGACCAGGACAGCATGAGTGATGCCTGGGAACGCGAGCACTTCGGTAGTCTTAACGTCGCAGACGCGACGACAGATAGCGACGGCGACACGCGGGCGGATGTCATTGAGTATCTGGATCAAACTGACCCCAACGACCCGAAGAGCACGTTGAACATTCTGAGCCATTCGCTCAATCCCGCCGGTACGGAGCTAACACTCACCTTCACGACTTCGCCCACCCGGCTCTATATCATCGAAACCAGTGACACCCTTGGTCCTCTCTGGAACAAAATTAGTCCCGGTTTATTCAAACCCGATCAAGGAAACCAGACGACCAAACTGATGTCGTTTCCTCCAGACACGCGAAGAATCTTTGTTAGAATTCGGCCCCAAAAACCATTTTCGATTCCCAAATGATGTCATGAATGTTTCTCAAGGAGTGAACATCATGAGTGCCACTCCCGGACATCAACGGGGTGTTTACCCGCGCGGTGTAACTACTTTGCCTGAACGAGGCGTAACAAATACCGCAGTTCCGATTTCACCTCGTCTTCGGTTGGGTTTGTCAGAGTATCTCCAACGGTTTCTTGTAAAAGTTCACGGTGCCGTTGTCGCATTCTCAGCAACTTCATACTGAAAGCAGTGGGTTTCATCCCGAAGCGAGCCGCGAGTTCATGCTGCTTCTCTTCACTCGGGTCGTCGCGAAGAAAGGGCATCAGGACAGACAGAAGATCGGGCAGTTCCTTCTCAGCGTATTCGCGTTCCAGCTTGCCCATAACGGCTTCCATCAAGGCCAGTGCCCAGCGCTTTTCGAAGATGATCTCCGGTGACTCGTCATTTCGAAATTCTCTTTGGAAACGGTGTTCCGCTTCACGGGTGTCAATCGTCAGGTGGACTACATTGCCGCCGCGTTTCAGCCGGTTGTCCTTGCGGTCTGACCAAATGACATAACGCTTCACCGCAACGGTAAGGAACACTCTCATTCTACCTCGGTCAGGATCGGCTTTGGCAAAGCTGCCCCGCTTCAAGAACGACTCAAAGAAACTCTGGGTGAGATCCTCGGCTGCGTGGTGGTCCTTGCCAAGCAATCGCACATACGAATAGACGGGATACCAGTAGATCTTGCAGAGTGCTTCCAGTGCCTCGGCGGCTTTCGCGGGGTCTTTCGATTTCGTGATGAGACTCCAGCGGGTGGTCGAGAATAGTTCGTGTACCTCCTTACTCATCGGTGCCCTCCTTCTATCATGGGCAAAACGGATTGCAAAACGGTTCATGGATTCTGAAGATGGATTTTCGGTTCACAAGAGCCGAGCAAGTTGGTTCGCAGAGCCCGCCTGACAAAGCGTTCGATACAAGCGCGAAGTGGACGTACTCCAAGCCGAGGATGAACTCCCTGACCTGCTAGGTAGGGCACGACATCGGGTTCAAATTCGATTTTGATCCCAGTTCGTTTCCCTTGGTTAGCAACTTCACGCTCTAGCAAATGCTTTGCGATCTGTAGTTGCACCTCATATTCGAGACGGTCAAAGACACATACCGATTGGAAGCGAGCGAAGATCTCCGGTCGCAACTGAGCCTGCGCTTGCGACTCAACAAAACGCACTAACGTTGATCGCACGCTGTGCCGCGCCTCCAGCATGGCTGAGGCTGCGATGTTCGACGTGCACACGACATAGAACTCCGTTAGATCAAACGTGCTGCCGTTCGCCATCGTGATGCGGGCTGCGTCCAGTATCTGAAGCAGCAAGTCGAGCACTCGCGGATGCGCTTTCTCAATCTCATCAAGCAGGAGCGTTCCCTTGCCGCCCACCTCGGAAAGGCGTTTAGCCAAGAGCCCTTCCTCAGTTTCATTCCTGCCCAGAAGAATGCCGACCGATTCCTGAGTCTGATACTCGCTCATGTCGAGCCTAACCAAATGCTCTTCTCCAAAGAGGTAACGAGTGAACGCCAGGGTCATCTCCGTCTTGCCCACTCCGGTCGGTCCAAGGAAGAGAAACGAACCCTTGGGACGATGCCGGTCCGTTAGTCCGAGTTCACCATCCTGGAGCGCTTCCACCACTTGCGGAAGCACATGAGGCTGTCCCATGATTTCCCTACCGAGCGCCGCTTCAAGTCCTTTCAGATGCTCAATTCCCATCGCTCGCTTCGAGCTTGTCACCCCATTCTTTGAGCGTATTGCGTTCAGGGTCTCCGTTAGGCGATGAAGACGTTTCATGCGCGAGGGCTCTATTTAAAGCTGCATTTTCCGCTTCGAGCCGATCGATCTCACCTTGAAGTTTCTGGTTCTCTTGCAGGGCTGTTGCGGTATGCGTTAGGCCATCAGCAGTTTGCTTAACGGCAACCTTGAGCTGGTCGCGAGCCTCCGTCAACTCCGCCGAGAGTTCGCGTTGCCGATTAAGTTCCGCTCGCAGGGCCGTTGACTTAGGCGTCGGCTTGAAAGCCGAATCAATCATCTGGTTGACCGGACCAGTGCTCGCAAGCGGTGGTTGGTTGCGGGCAAGATTCCACCGGCTGGGTTTCTCCAACCGGTAGACGCGGTGTGCTTCATGCATGGTGGAACCGCTACGGCCCCTGACACTGCGACCAACATGGTAGGTCTTCACGAACTCGCCGGTGCGCACGCGCTTGATGTCAGCGGGTTTGAGATAGTCCCGCCTCACTTGCGCTTTCGACAGCGGCTTTGGTTCGACGGCAACCGGTTTCGGAGGACTGCTGCACGCCGATGCCGCCAGCAAGGTGATGAATGATAGTTTGAGCGGGTTCATGATGTCTTGTCGTTCCTTCTATTCTTGATGAGTTGTTCTAGTTGTTCGCGCTGTTCCAACGATTGGATTACGCGCGATGGTTGATCATCGGTTGTCTGCGATGCAGGTGCTCCCGAAGGTGGCTTCTCCCATGAATTGACGGGCTGCTGCTTCTGTTTGATTCCGGCCACACTGGCCAACTTCGGCTCGAAGACTTGCAGGGTGTAGATGTAGAACTCCGTTCCCGCCGGAACTCTGACAAACAAGCCATCGCCTTCGATCTGATCGAGCATCAGCCTCGCGTAGCGGTCGGCCACCGATTCACCGCCGTCCAATAACGCATTCGTTAACGAATTATTCTCATACTCACCCAGCACTGTCTTGGTCGTACCTTTGGCATTTCGGCTAGCGCCCGATATCGCGGTGGCAGCAAACATTTTAAACTCCAGGAACTCGTCGGATTTTTCTACCGTTCCGCGAATGCCTGCCGATCCATCGGTGATGGCGAAGCTGTCTTTGTCAGGATCGTATTCCCGATCCAGGGCGATGCCGTTGAGGCGAACTTCGCGCCCATCCTGCCACACAAACGTCCACCTACCACTGACTTCGATACGGTTTCGCACCCGTCCCCTTTTGGCAAAGCTATGCACTTCGGTGCCTGCCGGCACGATGAGATTCCGGTTGTGCCAGACATCATCGGTGACAAAGCCCACCACCGGCGTTTGCAGCGAACTACTGTCGACCGTGATGACAAGCTGACAGGGGATGAGCATGCCGGTCGGTGCAAAGGTCTTGGGCGGCTTGACCGGTTCAGGCCCTAACGGTTCCTCCTCGGCGGCTTCGTAGAGATGAACCAGCGAAGGAAGTGCGGGTGCTTTGCTGAGTTCATTGCGTTCCAACACTGGTCTTGCCTGTGGCGGTACTTTGTCAGGTGGTGGATTGTACTTTTCAATTTCCCCTTCCTTCACCCATTCCGATTTGAGGGGCATGTCAGGATCGGGCCCTACTTCCTCCGGCGACATCTGACCGAGCACGTTGACACCTTCGGCCGACTTCGCGTCCATCGCCTTGTGTTCGCGATGGGACCGCACAAAGTAAAAGAAGACGAACATAGCCATCAGAAACAGAATGCCCGCTCCCACCGGTGTCTTGAAGAATCCGATGATGCGACCGATCACTTGGCACCTCCTTTCGATGCAGGCTCGGGAAAGAGACTCACATCCGGGCCTTCATAGTCCTCTGGGGGAACGAGCAATTGTCCTAACGCATCGACCAAAGACGGATCATCAATGCAAGGTCCATACTCTGGCATCACCAAACGAAACTCGTTCTTGATGCTCAAGTGAGCACGTTCTCCTTCAATGCCACCGCGCAGAATCACATGAAGTGGGATCTTTCCATGAGGCGGAAGCACAGACGCTGAATCGACCAAAGCCACCGGATAGATCCGCTTGCCGACCTTTACTTGCAAGGAACCCGGGGCGAACTGCAGCGCTTCTTCTGTCTTGTTCTCAATGTGGCCATTGAGAAAAACGGCATCTTCCTTTGGAAATCGATGTAGTTTTGTCACGACCGTGATCACGGAGTCGTCATCATGGCGAAACTCGACTTTTCGGCTTTCGACGTTCTGATAGAGATGCGGCACAGCAATGCGGAACGTCCGTTCGTTCTTACCCAGTTTGAGTAAGTTGAAGAGTCGCGCCGTGTTTGGATCAAGCTTCCTCGCAACGAGATCTTCCGCTTCCACCTGACGAGCCTGCCGTTGACGAGCGAGTTCGTTTGGATCCCGCAAGTGAATGGTCACCGGCGGATCGGGTGAAGGCTTGAGATGGAGGACAAATAAATCGTCCTCGCCTAACAAGACCGAAACGAATGTCTCCTTATCCGGGATGAGATTTCGTAGCGTCAGCAGACGGGACTTGTTGGGATGGGCGTAGTGATAGGTGCCGGGCACGTCTCCTTTCGTGAGACCGTAGCCGAAGATTCCTTGGATACGGCGGGGAAACTGGACGGTCGTGGCGGTCTTCATCCCGATGGGGATAATGACAGGTTTTCCGGGGTCGAGCACGAGGTGCTCGATGGGATCGGCGTTTGCGGTTGCGGTGTGGAAGGCGATCAGCCCGGTCACGAGGATGTATGTCAGGGTGTGTTTGAGTTTCATGGTGTGGGTTCAGTAGTAAAATCGAAGGCAATGGCCACGGTGGGAAACCGTCCATTCGCCGTCATGTCAGGGTTCAAGATGAATTTGAATTGCGCCTTCACCAGCAGGGCTTCGGTGAAGGCCTTCCCGCGAAAGACGCCCGAGCGAATGAGTTGCCCCTCGACTCCTGTGAGGACCGAGTCATCGCGCACTTGCAGTACCTGGATCGGACCAAGTTCCACCTTCTGGTGAATCTGTTTGTCACTGAATTCATCGGCCTCGTGATCAATCGCCTTGTTGGCTTTGTGATAGGCATCGCGACCAAGAATGCGCTTCAGGCGTTCGAGACTATCGGGCCCTTTCGCGGTGCGATTGAAAATGGCTTCCATGGCGAGGCGCGTCTGCGCCGCGTGAACTTCCTTAGCACTGCCAAAGTCCATCGCCGACGGAAGGTAGTAGGTATGGTTCGCATCCATGACAAAGAACTGCGGCTTTGCCATGAGGCTCTTGACTAGCCGCTGACGTTCCCACCAGAACCCAGCCGTTACTATCAAAGCGACGAAAAACCAGAAGAGGGCGACTTTGTCTTTGTGAATAAAGAGATCGATTGCTTGTGAACGTTTCATGATGGCGGATTTCGAGTGCCACTCGCGTTCAAAGCAGAGTGGTCACTAGTAAATTCGCCGTCCGAGAATTCGGATCACAAAGTTTGGTAAGTTTTTCTCTCTTGGTATTGGAGGCACAGGTGCGCCTCATCGTGTTCTGGATCCCAATTGATTACTTAGCTTAAGATTGTGCTCTAGTTGCGTTTCGACGTGGTGGCGCCTCCTCCTCCTCGTGAGCTTGGTCTCGAACTTCTCCGCCCTTCTTACTGGAACAGGATTCGGCATCCTATGGAGCACCGAGAAGCATTGTTTCGGTCATGTATCCCTACACTTCGTTCCACAACGTTTTTGCAGGATTCTATCGACGGGCGTAACTTTTCCCGAACTAGCCCCCACCATTTCTTCCCCGTTCTAACACAGCATCTGTTATGTCTTGCTGTGAGCACATGGTGGGCTAGTTTCGAGTAGTAACCTGACCTCTTAAGATACCGACCGATGATTTTACGTTCCAGATTTCTTAGTAACGTTGAGTGGTTCGTCTGTCCTTTACCAGCGATCTGGCTGCTCCTATTAGCAGGTCCGTTGGCGGCGCAAGAACCTATCAAACGTCTGCTGGCCCCAGGCGATCCGATTCCAAATTATCCCGGACTAACGATCGAATTTGCCAAGCGTCTCTCCGTGCAGACTCCCTATGTCGCAATGATGATCGAGCCAAAATGGATGGGGGCGGAGACACCGGCCCTGATGATCCTTGTGGCGGATTCAGAGGGACTTGAGGTTGCGGCAGCTACTGACCAGACGATTTCTTCCCAACCCGATCTCGGACGATACATTCTCTCTGTAAGCGACCCTCTACTCATCGACTACGGGGGAACGGTGGTATTTCAAGCCGATCATACAGATGCTGGTCCTCTTGATGCCATCTACAGGCGGCCTATTTCAGGAACCTCTCAACTCGTCGTGAAGACGGGAGACGGAATTCCTAACTATCCGTCTTCTTCACAGGGGCAGCGTCCGTTCTCCAGCCTTAAGTTGGCTGCATACCGATCCAATCAACTCTTGTTTTCAGTTGGTCGTTTTGCGGGAGATATTGACACTGAAAAACCGAACGCCATCATGATGTGGGATCGCCAGCATATGGTTCTGCGCGAGTTTGATCACTCACCAAATAGCGATCCACCTTTCGATTCTCTCCAGTTCAGGTCCTTCACCAACATTGATTTTGATGGCCAGACGGTGGTTTTCAATGCGGCGACGAGTGAAGGCGGAAGCATGTTGGGAACCGACTCCGGTACTTACCGGGTGACGAATTTTACGGGAGATAGGCCGCGACATCGAGAAGAGAACGTTCTGCCAGTTTTAATCTCGACTGAGCGGGATCAGCTCGCCACCGAAGTCCGTGAGATCGATTCGGAATGGTATGCCATAGATGGTCCTTTTTATGGAGGAGGGGTTTTCTGGTTCAGGAGCGGTCGCCTCGACTCGCAAGGCGTTCATGGCCTTGCCTACATGTACAAGGACGGCCGCCTCAGACATCGCCTCCGGTCTGGCGACCCGGCGCCTGACGCTCTCGGATGGAAAATCTCCCAGGTAGGCCTACCGGCCGTAACACGATGGGGATTGGTTGCCTTCGTCGCAACTCTAGAGGATGAACTCGGCAACCAACGGGACGTGATCTACGCAGGGGGAACAACGGGGAGCCTCAGCCGCGTTGTTGATAGCGCAGATTTAGCAAACGAAGGCAATGTATCGTCCCTGTTCGTTGACCGCCACAGCTGGGATGGCCATACGTTAGTCTTCAGTGCCAGTTTCGAGGATAACGACATCATCTACTCGCTCCCGGCGTCTCCGGGTTGGTTGCATTACGGGAATTGGATTGAAACGGCCTACCCAAATTCTCCCGATTCATCTTATCCACTAGCGGATCCTGATCGAGACCAAGTACCTAACCTCATCGAGTTTGCTCTGGGAGGAAACCCCGATCTTGCTGATGCGGAACGCACGGTCCCACTCACCATCGACACGGCAGTTCCAGATGGTGAGATTCACTTTTCTTTTAAACGGCGCAAAGGAAGTCAAATTGAGACTGAAATTGTGCCCCAAGTTAGTACATTGCTTGCGGGTAACTGGAGAGACGAGACCGATGGCGTCATTGAGATGGTATCCTCAACGGACTCAGGTGATGGAATCACGGAGACCATTTGTTATCGTACCACAAATGCGTTAGGGACGCCGGACCAGTTATATATGCGTTTGAGTGTCTCGTTTCGCCAGTAGATATAGATAGGTTTTTAGTTACCGCAGTCCCATTTCAGCGATTTTTGCGGCTTCCATGTTGTAGTTTGGAGCCGTTGAATTCCCACCGCCTGAACCGCCTCCCGATCCTCCACCACTGGCTTCGGTTTCGTTTTTACTCCCACCTCCCATTCCTCCTGCCATCGAGAAAGCAGCCATGCCGGCACCCGTTGCCATACCTGCACCGGGGCCTCCTACCGCTCCTGTGGCAAAGCCACCGCCCCCACCCATGAGGCCACCTGCGACTGCTCCAGCACCGCCTCCGATACCACCACCTAACATGGCTCCTCCCACGGCTCCGCTAGTCGTTCCCACCATGCTTCCGGTGAACCCGCCTAACAATGCGGCACCTATCTGGGCGCCACTTTGCAGAATGCGGCTCATGATAATCGGTGCTCCGATTGTGCTGGCAACCAGCCAGATGGAGGCGATCACCATGAAGATGTACATCTGGGGAGCGTAGGACGCCTGGCCGAGGGCGCCGCCGAATTCATAGAGCGTGCGATCTGCCGCTCGATCCATGAGCGATTGGGTCATGATGTTAGCGACTGCCCATCCTAACGGCCACATAATGAGCGAGAACAGGCCTAACACATAGCGCACGGCAATTCCTCGCGTGGCGTTGAGCATCAGCATGGGAAGGAAGATCGGTGCAAGCGCGATCCCGAAGTAGACCAGGGCTTTGTGGATGAAGTAGGCCAACCACACAATCACCCACGCGACCTTGGCGGCGAACCAGATGAGCCATTTAGCCAGCGTTTCTGCGATGGACGCTTGGATCTCGAACATGCGGTCGAACCACGAACGATCATCGTCCGCATCGGCAGGGTTCGCGAGCAGTTCACCAAAGCGCGTGTGCGTTTCGCGGGGATCGGTGTCGAGA
Organism: Verrucomicrobiales bacterium; assembly: GCA_965224685.1. Classification (GTDB taxonomy): domain Bacteria; phylum Verrucomicrobiota; class Verrucomicrobiia; order Verrucomicrobiales; family DEV007; genus CBDDAB01. The sequence continues at coordinate 1,035,010 of CBDDAB010000017.1, forward strand.
CCAGTGAGGATGAAATCGTTGACGAGATTGCCCGCGCCAAAGGTCCACTCGTCGATGTGGCCGAGCGAGACACTAAGAATGGCAATGGCAACAAGCGCTCTCACAATCTCGCTGATGTTACCGAACATGCCGCGATAAGCAGCTAGCAGGAGTCCAATTACCAATGTCAGGTAGGCGAACACCAACAGGCCTTCGTGCAATTCTGCCACGTTGGTCTTGAAAGTGGGAAACAGGAGATCAAAATCGTCCATCGTTTGTATTGGTTAGGTGACCGCCGGTTTGGGCAGAAGGAATTGCCACTCGGTCACGCGAATGAAATGACGAAAGAGGCGCTCGCCGTCTTTCTCCCACTCGGCGAGTTGCAGCGATCCTTCGATGAAGATCGGTTTCTTGGGGGTAACATGTTCGGCAAACGCCTCCCCACGCTTTCCCCAGATTTCGATCTCAACAGCGGTAAGGCGCTCGACCGGCTCGCCACCCGCCCGTTCCACGGTTTCGTTGTGGATCAGGCGAGCGCGAGTCACACTGGTAGAACCAGCGCGATTGGAGATAGGGGGTTTGGCTATAATGCCAGTTAGCCGGATACCATTGCAAGCATACATAACGTTTTCTTGGTTATTTTGTTGTTAGAGAGCGCATCACCACTCGTAGCGCGACTGATCCAATCTGTAGGTTTGGACATCGGCTCGCCCAGCGGCCTCAAAGCGTCTCGCGTTTTCTTCGGCGCGGGCTTTGGCTTCAGCTTCACGTTGGTTCTCGTTTTCTAAGGCCCTCGCTTCGGCATCGCCTCGGGCAATGTCGAGTTCGCGGTCAATGGCTTGCAATTCCGTTTGTTGGCCTAAGAGAACGCCGGTGAGCTTCTTGACTTCACTGTCAGTCTCGGCAGTCCGCAGGGCATCGACGGTTTGCGCAATGTCTTCGCGCAAAGCATCCCGTCGCTCGATGACCTCCGTCTTCTTCTCGCGGTACTGCTCAATCGTTTGGCGGGTGGCATCGTTCGGTTTGTAGCGCTCGGGATCTCTATCAATTTCCTCTTCGCCTATGGTGATCGCCGGTTCGATCGGCTGAAAGATTCCATTTCCATCAAAGCCGAAGAGATCCTCGCCCGTGATGCCGGGTAAGAGTCCTTCGATATCGAGCCCTTCGGTCGAGCCGCCCAACGCGATCATCAACTCGTTGAAACCGTCAAGGTCGATAATCGACTTGGGATCGCCGAAGCGTTCCAAGTAGTCGTCCATCTGGGCGATCTGCTCATAGAGCTGATCAATCTGTTCGTAGAGTTGGGCGACTTGCTCCAGTTGGTTGGTAATCTGCGTTTGCTGGTTGGCTTCGTGCAGCACCTGCTGCACGTAATCGATGGTGTGCGACACTTGGTTAGTCGCCATGTGAGCGGCATCAATGACAGGGATACCCGTGGCTCTGAGGCTCGTGGGTAGCAGTGACAGAGTTCCTAATAGGGCGGCGATGATAGATCGATTGGTTTTCATGGTCTTGTGGTTTGAGTTTGGTTAGCGTCTGCGGCCTAGAGCGCGGACATGAGTGGTTTGGTTTGTGGCTTGCCGGTTCGGCCATCCGTTGGCTTTGGTGTGAGACTCAGCAGTCAGAACTCGTTTGGATGATCGCGCCTTTTCTTTGGCGGCATCGACTTTCCCCAAGAATTCGTGCACCTGGTTAGGGCCGAGACCAAGATTGCCATCGTAGAGGGTGACCTTTCCGCCAATCTCCATGGCGACAAAGTTCTTGCGCTCGCCATTGATCTTGGCGGTCATCTGCCGTTGCATCCCGTTTTCGTGGCCCTCGATGGGCGTCACTTTTCCCAGGGTGAGGGTCGTTACTTCACTCCCAGTGAACTCTGCTAGAGCTTTCCGAAGTTGATAAGGTGCCTGCGCGGTATCGATGCGGTTCATTGACTACGTGTCCTAGCGTCTGCTGCGAAAGCCGTGGGTGTTGGCGGTAGTCGCTGCCGTGGTTCGCGGTGGCCACGCAACGGTATTTTCGGAAGTGGTGAGCGGGCTCGGTTTCAAGGCGATGCGTTCCGCGATCTCTTCATGAGGCATCTTGGGCAGCGCACTGGCCGTTGCACTATTTTGACTGGAGGCTAACGGAAGACCGAAACCCTTGACCGTCGCAGGCACATTTGCCCCAAGCGTCGATGGCTCTGTCGATCTAGCGGCATGGTCCATCCGGCGTTGCCGCTCTAACGCTTCCTCAGCGCGCCGGAACAATTCGTGCTCATTGTGCGCGTGATGATCGAGTTGGCCTTCGTGGGTAAATCGTGATCTCATGGCTCCAGCACTTCGATGATTTCGGTGTGAGGTTCGATGATCGTGCCATCCGAATGGATGTGTTCCGGAACGGGAACTTCGTAATAGGAAGGTGTGAGACCCGATGAGCCGCCATCGCCGTATGCATCGCGATGCAGATTCTTCTGAATCCAATAGAGGCGCTTCACCTCGTCACTGCGTCCCTTGTCATAGCCACTTTGGTAGGCTTTGGCATTGCCAGATTCTCGCGAATGATTGAGAGCTTCCCCCGCGACAACTCCCGCCGCTGCCCCTATCAAAGCACCTTCCGGCTCACCATCGGACAACTCGTGGCCGACGAACGCTCCCGTTCCGGCCATCGCCGCGTTAGTGACCGCTCGCGGAACACTGTTACAGTTACAGAGAAGAAAGGTGGCCAAGAGCCCCAGCAGCCAGACGGCGATTCGAATCCATAGTTTCATCACTAGTAAATTCGCCGTCTGGAAAAACGCATCACAACATTCGGCAAAGTTTTTCCACTCTCCCTAGCCCGATTGACTGCTGTCTACCGTCTCGCTATTAACGATCTTCTATGAAGGAATCACTTGTCCCTATCTTCCATAGCACAGACGCAAGAGAATCCGCCAAATGGTACGCTCGTCTCGGTTTCGAAGTCGAAGGTGAGCATCAGTTTGCGCCTGGAATGCCTTACTACCTCTTTATGAAGCGGGGCGATATCCTCCTCCACCTATCCGAGCACAAAGGCGATGCAAGGCCCAACTCGCTTGTCTACTTCTACGTCAACGACGTCGATACAATCGCGTTGGAGTTCGGAGAAGAGGTGGAGGATCAACCGTGGGGCTGCCGAGAGATCTCGATAAAGGATCCAGATGGAAATCGTCTCCGCATAGGCACCCGTCAAAGCTCATAACGGAGATCGAAGCGTCAGAGGGTCATCGAGGTGAAATGATGATCTGAGTTGCCTAACTAAACAAGTTAGCCAAGTGCGCAATCTCCGCTTCAACTTCTTCACGACTGTGCGAAGGGACGGTATCGGCCACGTTCATGCGATACACTTCGCCAAACCGTTTCCGCATTCTCCACAGATCCGTTCGCAAGGCTTCAACAGATTTCCCTAGCCGGAGCGCCGCTTGGCTCTGCGGTGCCTCTGACTTGTCCTTTCCGAGATAGGGTTTCAATTCCCTGAAGAGTTCCTCCTTGCCCTCGGCGGCATAGTCGGATTCCAATTCTGTCAGGGTCCTCTCCATCAAGGCGGCGGCCCACTGCCGATCAAAGTATTGATCAGGCGCGGAAGAAGTTTCGAAGAGCCCTTCGCTTTGTTCGCTGATCGTCTCCAATGAAACAATGACTTTGTCGCCTCCGCGTTTCAGCCTTCGCTTCTTCTTGTTCGTATCGATCACCAGCCTTAACACCGCGACGGAGACGTAGCGTCGCAGACTTCCTTTCTCTTTGCGAACCTCCAGAAAGAGATTTCGACGCACCATCTGTTGCTGAAAAAAATCCTGCACCAAATCTTCGGCGTCCTGCTCTGCCTGACCAAGGTGACGAATGTAATTTCGGATCGGCTTCCAATAGGTGGCGCACAACATGTCGAGCGCCGCTTTGGATGCCATTCGGTCGTTGCCCTTGGCCCGTTCCACCACACTCCAGCGCGTTGAAGGAAACAGCTCAGGTCGGAATTCGTTGTTCATGATAGTGTGAGGTTTTTAGTCTGACAGAGGGATCGTTCGTTCTCAATGATTTCGTTAGGTCGCTTGAGCAGCCACGGCGATGCGCTCGACAATGGGTGCCTGGCCCTGCATTTCCTTGGCACGGCGTTCAAAGGTCGCGCCATCACTGGCCGTGGCATAGAGCATTTCTTTGGAAGCACGGTTGCGGGCGTTAGCGATGACCGGCTTGCCATCGTCTTCACGGTAGTAGACGAAGCTGGAAAAGGCTTTGGGCTCGGGGAATGAACCAATCGCCCCTTGGGTTACTTCTGGCAGCGGAAAGGCTTCTGAAATTCTATCAAGATCCTGACGGTCTCGCTGTTTGAGTAGCATGAGCATTCTCGAATTACCCATCACGCTGGACCTTACCGGACTATCATAGAAGCGACCGAATTGCTGGATGACCGAGAACACCCAGCAGTTGAATTTACGCATCCTTTCGTAGAATTCACGCGTGATGCGGTCGCCATCGGGGATGGTTAGAAACGCACTCAATTCTTCGAGGATGACACGCTTTCTGACATCGCGACGACGCGTCATGACTTCGTTGCGAACGTGGTTGGTGATGAGGAAAGCGGCGACGGCTCGCAAGTCTTGGGCTGATTCGGGAATGTAACCGAGTTCAAAGTGAGCGATCCGTCCGTGTAGATCGACGTTGTTCATCCCGTCCAGCAACGCACCGTAGTTGCCGTGGCTGCACCATGGCTCTAGCAGTTGCGCGAGCTGGCGCGATTCCTGCGCGTTCACGCCTTGGGCCTCCATGCCGAGCATTTCCTGCAAATGGCTGTGTGTTGGCATTTGGTCAGGGCGCATGCCAGCAAAGGCCAGACGGAAGGTTCCTTCCGATGCGGTTTGATTGTGTTCCGTGGCGGCGATCTCTTCATCGGAAACTTTCGCAAGCCATTCCTCCTTGTCGCTGGTTGCTGAGTCGCGAAAGTCGATGTAGGCATCGACCAGAGTGGCACCGGGAGGCAGTTTTTCGGTGAGCCATTTTTGCAAGCCGGCCACAGTTTTCACCAGTTCACGATGGTTTTCGGTGTTTCGTCGCTTCCAGTCTTCGTAGTAATCGCGATAGAGCTGCCGAATCGCTCCTGACAGTTGCGCCGCCCGCAGCCGGTTCTTGTCTTCATCCTGGCAAACACCCGCCATGAGTTGGCACAGGGCTGTCGCATTGGCGATCTGTAAGGAGGTCAATGGCAGCCCGCCGGTGTCGAGGTAATTGAAGGTCAGCGATCCGTTAGGCTGAATGATGATGGGCTTGGCATTTTCTTCAACCGTCTGCGAATAGATGCCGTAGGAAAGGCCTTCCTCGACGATCACGGTGTAGTCGTAGTAGGGATCAGTTTGGGTGAGCAGATCGATCATATTAACCGATTTACCAGCACCGCTCATCCCGAACATGACGCCGTGCTGCGGAGCTTTATTAGCGAAGGTTTTGATGCCAATGAGGTTTCGATTGGCTCCGTCGTAGATGGCTTCGGCATCAGCGAGATCACCGGTGGGCGTGGCGGAAACTGGTAACAAATTCGCTAGATTCGCGTCTTCGATGTAGTGGCTGAAGTCCTGATACTTGTCCCAGGACCAGCCTGGAATCGCGGCGTAGAAGTAGTTGCGATTGCTGGTTGGCAAGGCGGGATCGTAGTATTTGGCACCGCCCAGTTTTGAAATGGCGCTTCGCAACGCGGCCATCTTGGCACGCAGGCCGGATTTCTCGGCATCCCAACAACGGATGATGAATTGCGCTTGGTAAGGGAGAACTTCGTTAGACATCAGCCGCGAGATCTTCTGCCCTTTCTTCTGCATCGCAGCGAGCATGCGCAGTTTGGGTGAATGCTGGATGGTGTTCTGAAGTTTCTCGTAGGCGCCTTCCTCCTTCTCGATCTCCTTCATCACATCGAGTGGCCGGATGTTGACCGTGATGCTGTAGTCGAGCATGTCGAGTTCGGTGAGTTGCCCAATCATGCCGGAAAATGTGGTTTTGGGTAGGCTTTCCACCACAAGGATGCCCTGGTAATAGCCGTCTAGGTAGTAGCCATGATCGGGCTTTGATAGGGGAGCAGCCTCGCCGTTGAAACAATTCTCGATGAGGCTTCGTTCAGGATCGTAAAGGAGTGCGTAGTCGATATCGGTGGAGTCCGGAGCGGACGCGTTGAAATAGCGATAGAATTCCTCAAAGTGATCCAGCTCGCCTAACGGACGAACCGAACCACCGAGACTCCCGAAGATCTGCTCCATCAGATCGCCGTATTGTTCCAGCTCTCTTCCGATGGTTCCGAGCACGTAATCATAGATCTTGCGTTTGCCGCCTTCCTTCGGCAGCGCGCCAGCATCGATCTTGCTCGTGATGTAGATATGGAGCCGCTCGCGCCGCAACTGACGTTGTTCCATCATCCGCCAATAGCGCGTGAAGCGTTCATTGCGTTGGCGTTTACTCCATGCATTTGATGCGAGTGCTTTCGTGTTCTGATAGTAAGCTAAAAGTTCCCGTTGGTAATCGGAATCCACCGACCAATGAAATTGCATCCTTGCCGTGTCTTTGAGTGACGCCAGCAGAACGCGCATTTCATCTTCCAGTCGATTGAGAAAGTTGACGTCGGCATTCTCGCCATCGGGCGGATGAATGCGGAATCCACGACCGACGTAGCCGCCTTTCTGGAGTCCACGATAGACGATGAGGTCGTCGACAAAGTAGCCGTCAATGGGTCTGGCCATGAGGGTTGTTGGAGTTTGGAAATTGAGATGGGTGAGGCCGCCTTGCCGGTTTATTCCGGGGCGGTGCGAAATAGGCCCGGTCGCGCATCAGGCCGAGATGGTCGAGTGCCTGCCGTGAACGGATCGCGAGCCATTCAAAGAACTCGCGGTCGAAGCTCTTCGGCTTCCCCGATTTGAGAACGACGACATAGAGCGTGATGACAATGAGAGGGATGAGACTGGCCGCCATCGACTCGCCGATGCTCCAGTTCAGTTGGTCATGCCCGAGCCGAAACACGAGAAGGGCAAGCCCGCATCCGAGCACCATCCAGAGGATATTGTTCCCCTCGAAGATGAAGATGACAGGCTTGGAATCCCTTCCCGCGTTCGCCTCGTGGTAGCGCCGGCCTTCGCCGTGTGGGCTCATGTTATCAGAGTGTGGGAGTCTTGCTCGGTTAGGGGCGACGCCGTGATGTCCACCCTAGAAGTTCTGCAACTGGATGCCCGGATCGACACCGTTACCCGCTTCGAAGAAGGTCGTGACGATGACCCACGCAAGGCCTCCGACCCCGGCCCCAACGAGGCCGTACTTGAGGTATTCGGTGCGGCCGATCATGAACATGATTGCGGCCATGAGCAACCCTCCGAAGAAGAGCAGAATGGCAATAGCGTTAAGAACTCCCGCCACCTGCCCGAGGTTCTGTTGCAAACCTCCAGCAGCGGCAAGGACCGGCATGATGTTGTTGATAATGTTATTCATAAGCGAATCAAATGGTTAGGATTCATAAGTAAATTCGCCCTCTGAGAATCCACATCACAACATTCAGCAAAGTTTTCTCAGAACCTTTGAGAGGATTAGTTGAGAACATGACGGAGCTTAGGAGATCAGTTAGGCGCATGCGCCTCATCCAGTTATGCACTCCAGCGCCTCGGAACTAGCCTAGCTGCAGACAGCTCAACCAAGGATCAATACCAGGATTCCTGCTAGAAGCACGACCCCGAACAGGACCAGGAGTATGACAAGCCAACGGTTTCGGTTCCGCATTTCATTCAGCTCGGCACTCACTTTCCGTTGCTGTTCAAGGCCAGCCCGATCTCCAAGCAGACTGCAGGATCCATACGTCGATTCCATCTGAGCGGACACATCACGAATCCGCGTTCCGAGCTAAAAATCGCGAACGAGCGGATGTCATTGCCGACTAGCACCGATCGCAGAAAGGGATAGGCCCATCTCGGACACTTACCAGTTGCTTGTTTTAATTGTTATCTCATTTAGATCCCATCACGATTGGTAAATGACGGAAGGCGAAACAACAACACGCCAAGCACTGCCACCAGGCAGCTACTTGGAATCCAGTCGCAACGAGCGGGTCGAATTTGACGATGACGGGACGCAATGGCTGGTTGCGGAATGCGCAAAGTGCGATGGTACATGGGTTGAGAGCCGCTTGCAGTTGAGGGAAATTCACAACTCCAACGGTCAACTCACTTATGGCATCGAAATGAGCCTTCACGAGGCGTGGAATGAAGCCATCGAAGCCGGGAACGAAGACGAGGTCGCGTTGTTGCTTCGCGCCATGCCAGCACTTGCGACCACCGATGTCATTCGAAAACGCGGCAACGGGACTACCTTCGGGCTTCCACCGGTTCACATCGCCAACAACAAATCGCTCAACATCATAAAACTTCTTGTCGAAGCTGGAGCCAATTGCGAACCCGGCCTCCCTTGGTACGGTGCCACACCGGATGTCCTCGAATATTTGCTTGCGGCCAATCCGGAAGTTGATGCGCGCGACATGATGTATCAGGATGCCTACGCTGCCATTCATCAAAACGTTGAAAGATACCTCCAGCACGGCACGCCTCCCGAGCCACCGGCGGAACTCGAGTCACGCTGTTCGCCGCTACACGCCGCGTGTTTCTATTCACAGAGAATGCGCGGTTTTGGATCGGAAGATGGATTTGATGCGACCGCGTTTCGCAAGACCGTGAAGGTGTTGCTCGAAGGCGGAGCCGATGTCAACGCCACCATGGCCATCGATAAACCAACAGACATTGGCCCGATTTCGCTTCATGGCGAGACACCACTTCACTACGCCGCGTCCGGTGGTGATGTCGAGATCGTTCGTATGTTGCTGGATGCTGGAGCTGATGTCCGCACAACAAACTCATTGGACGAGACTCCCATTGACTGGTGTAATAAGTATTATGGCAACGAAGAAACTGAACGACTATTAAACGCGGGATAACAAGAGATGAACTGGAATGGCGTTCGCGCATTCGCTTCGTTCATCAACGTCAACTCCAGGCCCGGTTATCCTTAACATTATGCCCAAAAAGGAAGATTCGATGAAAGCTCATTGGTACAATACTCCAAACTTCAGCTTGTTTCTTCAAGACCCGATCTCTGAATCGACGCGTCGTCAGCGCATGTGTCTTTTATTGACTGCGATGGTTGGTATCTTTTTCGCGCATACTGGGCTTGTTCCAAAAGAAATCTCTGTGCTCGGCATTGCTTTCACCACAAACGAACGTCTCGCGTGGTGGATAATTCTAGCCTTGATCGTTTTTTATTTTCTATTCGCGTTCGGATTGTACTCCCTCACTGATTACATCTCCTGGCGGCGCAATGCCCGCACCGATCTCATTCGAAAGGCCCATGAAGAAATTGTAGGATCAAAGAAAGAGGCTAAAAAACCTCCCCTAGGTGCCACCTCAGCCACCGCGCGGAAAGTAGGCGCTCGGTATGCCACACCTTACAGAATCGAACCTCGCCTTTGGACCGTTCGTTGCGCCTTCGATTTGATTCTCCCTATCGCAGTCGGCGTTTATGCTATCATAGCATTGCTATTGTCAGCCTTCCGGTGAAGTTGTCTAACAAGATTAGGTAGTGTAACCACGCAGATCACCGTCCTCGTCCGTTCGCTTCCCTCCGCCTGGACTCCACCAAAGCACCCTTAGCCTGATCGAACAAGCCAACGTATTCCGACCATTTACACCCTCACCCATCGCCGGACATTTCCCTTGGAGACATTGTAGCAAGCGCGAAGGCAAAACGCTAGCTCCCGCAGCCTGTCTATCGATCATCTGCCCTTCCTCTCTCTCCCAAACGAAGGCAGAGATCCCGCAAGCAGTAGCCGCAGAATCTCCGCCTCCTATTCGGACTGAAACACGCCTCCCCATTTTCAGCGTGTTTCAAATGAACCGTCACGCAATACGAGGGGATCCTACTTTTAGTAATGGCTAACATTTTGTCAATGACTGACTGTGATGTCAATTCTAACATTAATGAGACAGTGTCTTTCTGAATTTCTATAACAGTGACCTTCAAAGCCACGATTCTGACCTCCTACTACGGAACAGTCATTAAACCACCCTTGCGCTTGACCGTAACCTATCGTATAGAGGGCAACCGCCCAGTATTTCTGTCAGCCGTTGATGACAAGGGCGACTCCCACTGTCTCGACCTGCTCAATCGAAACGAGTTGATGCAGGCCTTCGAACGATCCCAAACAAACGACGATGCTTGCCAAGACTAGACTAACTAGTTGATTGAGCCGAGACCTATCGCTTCTCCCACACTCTTACGAAATCTACTTTTCCCTGAAATCCCTCAAACCTGAGCGTCACGGGATTCTCAACGGTCCAGTTTTCCCACTTAACCAACTGTGGGTCGGTGTTAGAGCGATAGACCGGTTCCCCATCGATCCAGAGTTGATAGCCTTCACTCATCACGATCCACACCTCATGCCAGACTCCTGCGTCGAGCTTCGGTTCAATCACCCCCGGCGGTGCCAGAGGCTGGTACTTGCTTAGCATCCAAGTAGGATTCGGGTCGCCCCATTTCGAACTCACCAGGAACAGTCCCTGTGTCCAGTGCGATCCGAAGTAAACGATTGCCATCGATTCTTTCCCGACCGCTAGATACGCCTCGGGTTTGAACCGGAAATGGAGAGCCAATCCACCGATCGGCTTGGCGCTATCCCGTTTAAGTTCGGCTTGGGCCGCATCTTGTAGCTTGCTGAGAACAAGGTCGTCGCCTTCAATCACTGCGCCTCCCACCAACTGGAATGAAGGCTGTCTTCGTGCGCGTTCGTCAGGGTCACCCTCGAATTCGTATTCGGCCCGTTTGGTCCATTCCTTGAGTCGAATCTCTTTATCTAAGCTTCCTAACGGAAGACCTTCGATGGCTTCATTAGGCGCCTCGACTCGATAGATCAGTTTTGACTTGGTGGCGGCTTTATACGTGAGCGCTCCAACGAAGATTCCTAGGACAAGAGTTGCCACCGCGCCTAACCAAATGAATCGACGGGTATTCCTTGCGCTCACTAAAGACACCGCCTTCAAGAATTCGTTGGGACTTTGATAGCGTTGCTCAGGTTTTTCATGTAGCGCCCTATCAAATATCGGTTCGAGTGATTTAGGAACGTCTGGGAATTCCGAACTCCGTTCCTGTCGAGGTTTGAGCGGTTCGCCCATCACCATTTCATAGTAAACTACCCCTGCCGAATAGATGTCCGCCCGATGATCTGCTTCGATCGGCCATTCCATCTGCTCCGGTGCCATATAGTAAGGCGTTCCGACGGCCATGTTGGTTTTTGTCAGGGCCACCCCTTCGAATTCCTTAGGGAGCACTCCTCTTACCAACCCAAAATCGCTTAGCTTGGCCCTCCCTCTGCCGTCGAGCAGGATGTTGCTGGGCTTCACATCGCGGTGGATCACGCCTTTGTCATGGGCATGTTGCAAGGCCTGACACACATCCCGAAAAACGGCTTTGGCCCGATCAGGTGAAAGCGGACCGTTCTTCGAAATCTCCTGAGCCAACGTTCCCCCCTCCATCCTCTCCATGACCAAATAGCGCAGCTCGCCATCCACTCCATAGTCATGAATCGTGACAATGTTGGGATGAGCCAGTTTCGCCATCGCCTTGGCTTCGCTTGCAAAACGGGCACCATACTCCGGGTTGCCTGCCTGCTCCCACATGGCTTTGATCGCGACAACTCTGTCCAGTTGTTGGTCTATCGCTCCATAGACCGCCCCGAGCGCTCCCCGCCCCAGTTCCTTCTGAATCTTGTAACGAGGAAGAGCCTCGGCTAACTCTTCCATGGTCGGCGGCTCACGGGGCTTCCAAAGGTCGGCTACCGGATCTCCAATAAAGCAGACCTGACAGATGCCGCCGACACCAACTTCCATCCGTTCACCGCAAATGGTGCAGGACGGCAAATGGGCATGGCTCTCCGTTTGACGAGGTGATTGCGGGCGATCATTCGGTGGCTGGGACATGCTACCCTAACCTTAGCCGTTTTGTGTCCGGCATCACGCAACGGGCACAGATATTCACATTTTCCCAGTTTTCGCCAAGACGTTCGGTATGGTTGCGCACTACTGAAGACTCACGGGGGCCTACGATTCGCGGATCAAGAAAGATCCGATAGGACGTAGCAAAGAGAGTGGCTGTCTGATCTTAGATTGTGAAAACGTTTCTACTTCTTATTTCGGTATCCCTGCCCTTTTCGGCTTACGGGCTGACCCACAACATCCCGCTTTACAGCCCCGATGCCATCGCAGCACGCGGCATCGGGATCAGCATTCATGAAACCGAATCCGGCGCTCTCGATTGCAGACTCACCCTCGATACAGGGGAAGATGGGCTTCCCGATTGCCGGGGTTAACATCTATTCCTCAGCTCAGGACGCGATTCTTGGTTTCGACCTGAGTCTGCGCCCATGGAAGAACAGGCTGGTGAGCGATTTCACGCTATCGCGTGACTTGTTGATGCACGCCTCCCTTTCAATCGGGGTGGGGACGGGGGCCTGGAGGCACTTTCTACCAAGTCGCTTTTGTCGACTGCATCGACTTTAGTGCCACACCGCGTCTGCCGTTCTGCAGCGCCGACAGGAGCGCCTCGTAGCCCTTGGTCTTGCACCGAATCTGGAAGAACGAATCGATCAGCTTTCAAAAACGACCCGAGCTGACGACGGGGATGGCAGCCCGGTCTCAGCCGGAATCACTGCGAAAACAAAGATCAAGCCCTTCCAGCCGAAGCCGAAGCAAGAAGTCGGCATGGGACGAGGAATCCTACCGACGAAAGACAGTACCGCAGTCCGGATGATCGATGCCTTCGTTCACGCGGCGCTGGAAAGACACGATGTGCCCGAGGTCAGTGAAGAAGGTGTTGTCATCCGCAGAAAACACGCCACCTGTCACGCCCAACAAAGAGCAAACTGAAAGGCTCATCGAGTTCTTTCGCTTTGCGGTAGGCGCTTCTGTCAGACAGTAAATCCGGCAAAAAGGATTCCCGGACAAGCATGTACGAGAAACTCGTCCAGCTCATTCTCGCAGGTCGATTCGAGCAGGCCCTGACCGAGCTTGAAACACTCACCGGAGAACAGATCGAACCCATTCTCCTGTCCTACCAGTATGACTCTCCCCACCTTCTCATCTATTCGTTTCTGGCATGGGCAGCTCAGAAGACCGGTTCGCCTGACTGGCACTATCGAGCCTCCCTTGTCCTGTCCCAGCCTCTCTGCCATCTGCCCGGCGTCTACCCAACCGCGTTCTATCATGCCAAACGTGCCTGTGAACTTTCTTCCGGGGACACCTCTCTACTCGAGTACCTGCTCTTCTTTGCCACGATTCCCGATCCACTCCTCTCGCCGGAAGAAACGATCACGACCGCCAAGAGCATTCTGCAGATTGATCCGGAGAATGCGACGGCATTGAAACACGTTGGGCTTGTTCCGCCCACTGCGGAACAAGCCCAATGAAATAGTCTTCACGATCAAGTACTGAGGTCGTATATCCTGTGTCAGCTTGACTTACGCTTACGTTAGCGAGGGCGTCCGTTCCTCGAATTCCCGAATCGCGCTCTAAACAGTGCCGGGGGTGACGTATGGCATGGTCAGGTTGACACAGCCTGTTAGTCTAAAGCAATGGCGGCAACAGATCTGATCGATTGGCTCCTGGAGGGCGATCCGTCGATCTGATGGCCAAAATCGTGCCGTGGCCGACGCCTGCAGCCATTGGCATCCTGCGACCAGGATTCTGTGTAAAGAAAAATCGGCGCAGTTCGGCCGCAACGGATAACAGAGAAACAAAGATTTCATGCCACTTGAATTGCCGTTCGATCAACTGATCCCCTTCTCCTTGATTCAACTCCTGAGACTCAGTGCGAAAACAATCGCAGAAATAGCTTGCTCCGTAGCCAGCAATGCGAAAATAATCGCACTATGCGCACGAAAATGAAGCAGCGGACTGAGTCCTCGCGAGCAGCAGAACATGGACTTCATCTATGCCTTGGGCGAGGCGACGGTGGCGCAAATGCGAGAAGATATGGCAGACCAAACAGATGATCCTAACGAACTTCACAGCTCGGCCCATTATTCGAACCTTGAGCGCGTGAAAGAACTCTTGGCGGCGGGGGCAGATGTCCATGCCGAGCACACCCGCGGTGGAGGAAAGCCAATCCATTGGGCAACTGAAGGAACGGTTGAAATCTGCAATCTGTTGCTCGACCGTGGCGCGGACATCAATGCAAGGGTCGAAGCTGACAACGAGCGCAGAGGCATGACGCCACTCATCTATTGTGCCTGGTGGTGCGGCGACTGCGAGGACTGCATCGCGATAGCCTACAACTTGATCGACAAAGGCGCTGACATTCATGCCGTGGACGCCGAAGGCAAATCGGCCGTTGCGCGGGCGACGCAGCAAGGTCATGATCAGATGGCCGCCGCCTTGAAAAAACGAGGCTGCTCGTGACTGTTTCGACGCGAAGGTGTGGGCTTCAAGGTTCGAGCAACCAAAGTCTACCATACTCGTCGATCAGTTCGGTCCCCGCGTGGTTTATGACTTTTCCTGGTTCCAATTGGGGCGGCCAGCCTGGCAGCGGCGGCGATATCGTGTTCGGCAACGGAACTGACCATTTCGCCAACGGCACGCTACCGTAAAAAAGAGTACGCGGTTATCCTCGCACCGATCCTTTGATGTCGCAGCGTGAGGTATGAAAGGGAACGAGAATGCGGCAAGCCTTGACCATACCGCATTCCCGCCCTTCAGGGGGAGGGAGAGAACTACTCGGTCGGATCGACCAAGGTCGGTAACCGTTCTCTCCAAGACACCCAGAATCTGAGTGCCTTCCGACACGCACCAGGCGACTTCACAAAGAATTCTCGAATGCGTAGCTGCTCGATAATGGCCGGATTCAGATTCTGTTCCACCGTACTCATGAGGATGATATCAACGTTCCGTTGCTCTTCTCTGAGAACGGCGGCCACGCCTAAGCCACTGAGTTCATCCATCACGCAGTCGCTCAACAGAAGATCGATGCCACCTTCGCGCATTCGATTGATCGCCTGATAGGGACAATGATAGATCAATGGCTGAAATCCCTCTTCATCCGCAATCAGAGAGAAAGCTGACGCTACTGCTTCTGATTCATCTAAGATCACTAATCGATACATAGAAACTCTGTTTCTCCGTCCCGTAAACGACGGGAAGAGATTGTTCAATGTGTGGACTTCACACACATTTGTCAAGAAAACCTGTCATCAAACTCGTGTGAAATCCACACGAGGTGATCAGGAAAGCGACGAACCTGAACTGAGGAACGTTGTCGGCCCCCGGGTTTATAAGGCCAGGGTGGACAATCTTGGATTGAGCCAAGATGAATTGGCAGGGCGATTAGCCGCCCAAGGAATCAATCTGGATCGCAGCGCCATCTCCAGAATCGAGAGCCAGCAGCGTTATGTGATGGATTACGAAGTTGAGGCACTCGCAAAGGCGTTAAAGGTGACCATTGCTTGGTTGTTCAGTGCGTGAACACGAAGTACGCTACGCACAGAATCAACCGTGGACTGTGCGGTTTCAAAAATACTCCTATGTGATGTTCTCAGCATCGGGCTTTAGGCACTTGAAGCGCCTATTCCACCCGGCGGAGTTCAAATCCAAGAACAGGACATAATTGAAATCAAACTGTTAGATACGTGACTTCTGCACAATGGACATTTCGCAACTCACAAAATCACCACGCTGCCTAAAGCCCTATGTCCTTGCGGCTGCTGATTGCTCGGAATCTAACGAGCGCCAATATGTCGTTTCATGCCCTTGTGGGAGCGGCACTTGGAAGCTAGAAGGTTATCATTGGGCAGAGAATACAGAGTTCGGCAAAGGCCCCGACTTTGATCTTCAAGCGGCCCGATTCATTATCACTCAACGACGTCAGAGCGGTAACGAGAAAGTCCATTTCGTTGGTCCTATATCAACAGTCTGCCAGAGCTGTGCGGACGTTTGGTCCCTCTTTGATGTCCGTACGCATGGATTGGCGGCGGAAACCAATAGCGTTTGCACCCATGTGGTAGGTCACGGTGTTCGAGAAACATTTCATTGTAAGTGTGGGGAATCAGAGTTCGATCATTTGACCGCCGCCTTTAACTATGATCAGGAATCTCTCGCCGAGTGGAGTGAGATTCCCCTCCTTCTCGATCCCAAGCGATTACAAGACTACTTTGATTGCTTCGTTCTATCCGGCCGCTGTATTGGGTGTGGGGAAACCACGCTCATTACTGCCTTTGAAGAAATGGGAACCTAGCTGCATTGTATCAGTGGAAGACTCATGACTTTTTGGCACTTCTCAACGGTCGAGCCCTATGATTTTTTAACTAACTAGTGGTTTCTCGATCTCGTGATCCAGCTTCAACACAGCCCCCGATCCATTGCAATCACCGTTGTCGCGACGGTTGCCGGCTTATTGCTAGGAATTTTAATCCAAAGTAGGAGATCAGAAGTAACCAAGCCTAGTCGGAGAGAACCTCCGTTTCTCCTCAGTGCCCGGAGTTCAACACTCAGTGCTACCCGAATGAATCGACGACCCCTTGGGAAAGCGTTTGCGAGGTTTCTCAAAGAGTTTGAATTGGGCGAGCGGAACTTTGCCAGGGCGCTGCTCAGGATTGAACAATTCCGCGAACCTCACCGTTCAACATTGCGCGAATGGCTGCTGTCTCAATGGGCGGAAGAAGACATCGAGGAGGCGCTAGCGTATGCGGGTTATCGATCAGACGTTCGCAATCAAATTCTCGCAGCGCTGTCGCGATTGGATCCGGATCGAGCATTGGAGATTGCTCTTGAGTCTGCTGCTGAACGTAGGGGCGAAGTGGATCTCGTTCTTGCAGCTGTCGCCGAGACCAATCCACGCCACGCCTTCGCTTTGGCGTTGGAATATGGCATGGAGCCTAACAAACATATGGCCGTTACATGGGTCGCCAGGGAGCCGCAGGAAGCACTTGAAGTGATCTTCACGGAATGGCCGGGGGTTTTCAATGCCCACCACTTCGGCAGAGCAATCGAGCAGTGGCCAATCGATGAAATTGCAAACCATGTGCGTTGGCTAGAGCACTGGGAATCTTTGACCCGGACCGTTTCTACGGATGCCCTGCAGTTGGCCGCGCTGTTGAAGATGGCAAAGACGGAACCAGGCGAGGCTTTTGCCCTCGCCGAGGAAGTGAGGCTTTCCTGGGACCGCAAGCCTCACCTACTTCAAACGTGGGCAGAGAGTGACCCTTCTGCAGCGTTGCGTTGGTTTGAAGAAAATTACGATGCCATTCCCGAAAAATCGTTAGGCCGAAACATAGGGGCCCTTGGCTCATTTTTGGAATGGGAGGATCTAGGCACACTCGTGGCGGATCTCCCGGCGCACCGGCGCGTGCAAGGTTTACGACTTTCACTCCGATCGCGGCCCGCCCCTCTCAACCGCCTCCTGGATTACGCCGAAGAATACCCGGAAGAGATTGAGGCCGCAGGATTTCGCCATCAGACCTGGTGGCTCGAAAGAACGGCTTCGCTAGGTGTCGATCAGCTTCTTGATCTGGCCGAGAATAGATCAGGTCCGCTACGAACGGAACTTCAACTCAGTGCGGCGAAGCGAATGCTTGAAACCGATCCCGAAATAGCCGCCGAGCTTTTTACCAACAGTGATAGGGCCCAAGGATTTGAAGCGCTACTCGCGGACGAATCGCTGGCAAGGGAGATCGCCGGGAGAGTCGCGGCTCAATGGATAGAATCGGATTCGGATGGCTTTGCCAGGTGGCTTGCCACTCATCCTGACACGAAACTAACTGATGAGGCATTATCACATGCCAGGCGATTTCTTTCGCCAGCGTTCGTTGCCGCGTTTGAGAACACAGTGTCTTCACACGAGGGGAGCATCAACCCATGAGGATTTCCCTGTTCCTACAGGCTTCGACAGCCTTTCTTGTCGCTCTTCTTGTTGGACTAGCTCTCAAACACATCTCGGCTCCGCTTGAGAACAAGACCTTTAAACAAGATGCCGATCTAGCAGTGAAACATCAAGTTCCAAATGACATCGTCTCGCAAGCGAATAGCGCAGAGCCCCAAGGCGATCCTGAGAAATTATTTAGAGACTATCATAGCCGCCGATCACCTCTAGCGAACGTTGCACTCGCGGCATGGGCTGAAGCCGATGCGGAAGCGGCTCTCCATTGGGTCGCGACACTTGGCAAATCAGACCATCGGAATTCGTTGCTTCGGATCGTGCTGGATACCATGGCTGCTAGCAATCCCGAATCATTGATAAAAGACATGGAACGGCTAAACAAGTTAGGTCCAGATGTTGGAATGATCGCTTTTGAGTGCGCCTTTCGTGCCTTTGCTCTGCAAGATCCGAAGAAAGCATTTCAACGGGCCACTGAGATGAATGTGAGGGTGGAGATGTACGACGCCATCTTTGAGGTCTGGGCGCTAGAGAATCCCTTAGGTTTAGAAGCGGCAGCGGCAGAGATGCGTGACCGTGAAGTCTGGCAGGCGGCCTTCAGGCAAGTCGCAGAGGCACGCTATCGGGACAACCCCGAGTCGGCACGGAGATGGCTTGAAGGTTTCCCTCACCGAAATGCGGTCGACGCGGATTCAATAGAGAGTCGCTGGAACCGGGAGGATCCGGAAGGTTCTGCCGCACGTCTGCGAGAGCTTGTTGTGCAGGAAGAAGCCGAAGATGTTATGGAAGGCGGCGATCTTTTACATAGGAAACAAGCTCTGCTCCGTGCGGGTCACACCACGATGACGGAGGACGAAGTGCTGAACATCCTGGCAGGTTTCGAAGAAAGCCCATACCTTGTCGGAGAGATTCTTTCGGACTATCCGCCAGCGAAACGTGGGCGGATGCTAGTCCAGACCGGGGTCTACGATCGATACCCTGCCACTGATGTCGTATTTGATACTGCGATTGAACTAGCAAAGCACTCATTTGAAGATGCCATGGAATGGGCAGCACAGATGGACGATGACGACATGAACACCCGCGCCAATGCGGTTGGCCAAATCTTCTCAACCTTGATCGCTCGCGATCCTCAAAGAGCGCATTCCTTGGTTGGGCATCTTACTGACGATGAGGCGCGCGATCTCGTTGCGAGCAATTCGGGAGTTCCAACGTTTGATCATTTGAGTCCTCTGGAGTTTGCCGAAGAGGTCGAGACCTTTGAGTCCGATTATCTCAGGACATGGCTCAAGCACCACTCGCTGCCTTGGCGAATTGCTGGCGAGTCCGTTCCCGATGCCCTATCGTGGGTTGAAAGCCTTCCTGTTGAAGAGCGGCACCCTGAGCAAGGATCCGCGATGGTCAACTCAATGATCTACCAGAAGAACCACGATTATGTCGCTGTGCTCGATTGGGCCCACGACTCCCTTCCGGAGGGAACCTTTACTCCATCGATCTACGGAATGATCGCCTATTCATGGGAGCAACACGACCGCCCCGCGGCGGTCCAATGGTTAGCAGGAGTGGAAGAAGGGGCTTGGCGGGATGCCGCCATCCGAGGATTTGTTCGAAGCAGCCAAACCGAGGAATACCCGGAGGCCTATGCACTAGCGATGTCGATTAGTGATCCTGACAAACGGCAAGAATCAGTCGACAAAGTCTTTGTGGAGTGGGCCAATCAGGATCCCCATGCTGCAGCAGCAGTCTTTCCTAACGCTGAACTTACCGACGAAACGAGAGCGCAGGTTGAAGAGAGGCTCTCCCGCAACTTTGAATGATTAATATGGTGATCAAACCGTCCGTAAATCTGGATCAACCCGCCTTACGCTTTCGCGAGCGAGGGCGCTTGGCTTCGACCTCTCTGATCAACGCCTGCACGATCACATTTCCTTCGCCCCCTTCTCCTCCAAGCGCGGGGCTCCCGTGCAGTAGCCAGCCTTTTCTTAGTTTTCTATTCACATTCTTAATAAAGCTGTCCGGGCCCCAAGGGTCGCCCACCACGACAGTGTATTCGGTAACGTATTCGATTTGAGATTCTGCCATGATCTTCAGGATTCTGAGGGACTATACATCTGGATGATTATGCGGCAAATCAGTTGAGGGAAGACGATGCTCGACAGCGCCTGCCTCGCGCGCACAGCATCAGACTGACGTGACTGAGCAAGTAGACACCATCGAGACAGCCCGCCGGTTCGCCGAAGCGCTCGTGATGGAACGATTCGACGAAGCGCGAAACTTCCTCGAGCAGAACTTACAGAATCATTACATGGCCGACGTTTTAGCAAAGAAGATGGAAAGTCTGGCTCCCTATGCGAAGAGCAAGGCTGACAATGTTGCTGATCCATTCTCCATTGGCGAAGAGGATATTCTTGAACAGGGAGACATCGACATTGTCTACGTGCCGATCTCGGGCGAAGATTTCAATGAAGCCGTGATTCTAACCATGGCCCAAGATTCGAATGGTGTGAAGATCCGAGAGATCGAATGGGGGCGCCCTTAGTCAAACGTAACATCGCTATGGGAATGACCTACAACTACATCGCGGCGGCAGAGGATGATGCCGACCTTCAGTTCGATGTCGAGGCGGTGGGCAACTGGTTAGTGGAGAATCAGATCGTGGACCATCGAAAGCCACCCGAAGTTCGTTACGGTGGTCTCCAAACGATCTATGACCGAGGCTTTCACTCAGAACGTTTGTTCAATCCTGACTTTACCGGACCCAACGGAGAAGAAACCGTTAGAGAAAGGGTCCTTGAAAGCGCAATTTTTCAATGGGATCTAACCATTTACAGTTTGGCTAAACCGTTGGCCATTCCTACGGTCACGCATCGTTATCCCATTCATTGCCCGGGATGTGACGCACCTTGTGACGAAGCGTTTCAGCAACAGTGGATGGCTGGCCATGAAGGCAAGGATATGGAATGTTTCCTGCGGTGTGGCCTCGATTCGACATTCACGTTTTCATGTCATGCGTGTTCCCGGTCGATCACTGTGGCGGAAGTTTCCAAGCAAGGCCCCATGCTCATGCGACGCCATTTCATTGAGTTGGAAGACTCCTCCTATCATACAGACAAAGTTGAATTCCTCTCGGAAGCGGCGCGCATCTTTCTCGCTTCTCACTTCGGAGGCCTGCTAGCGGTGCGTTCCGGCTGGATCACGTAGACTCCTGAATCCTCATATGATGTTTAGATCTGCTCTTCAACTACTCATCGGCGCAGTCGTCGGCGTGTTTCTCGGTCGGGTGACGATGGCTCCGATCGTTGTCGATACCATTGACGAAGATCAATCGGAGACTATAAAGATAACTTCTCTGGTTCCTGAGCCGGCACGGACAAACGCGCGATAATTGACCTGTCCGCTCTAGTTCTGGAGTTGAAAAGCGCTAGGGATGAATTGAGGCTGGCAATCGTTTATGGCCGAATAGCTCATCTATCCGCAGATGAGGTTGAGGAACTACTGGCTCAAGCGATCACATCATCGAATCCTGACATCGCGCGAAAGATCGAGAAGTTCGAAGATGCCTTGCTGCAAAGATTGTTGGAGTTGGATCCTGTTCGAGCCTTTCACGCTACCCTGTTTCGACATCCGACGGAGAAAGCCGACGCTGCCGAGGATCGCGCTGATCGTTGGGTGCGACCAATCATCGCCGCGATGACGACTAACAACATCGCAGAAGCACAACGATTGGCGGCATCCCTTCCGTTCCCAAAGAAGGGTGGCTGCGGCGGCAGGCAATTGAGGCGGTGATCGACAACGCCACGGTTGACGATCCGGAAGCGTAGTTAGCATGGGCGAAAGGTGCCGATCCCGGATTCGATGGTTTCGGCGACAGTGTGAGTGATTTCACCAATATGAGCGCATACATGATCACGCCGGACAACGATCTCTTTACACGCTGGGCCAAGGCGGATCTCGCGGAAGCCAAGGCCTACGTGATGGCATTGGAGGCCGGAGCCGAGCGAAGTCAGGGAATTGCCGGGATAGCCGAGGCACTCGTATTGACCGACCCCGAGGCTGCCGTGACCTTCGCAGATGGCCTAACGGATGCCGCTGAGCGGAGTGCCGTTTGGTATCGCTCGATTCGCTTGCTCGCCAACACACGCCCCGCGGATGCTGCGCGTTTGCTAGACGAGATTCCTAACGGACGAGTGAAACAATCCTCTATCAATGTACTCACCGAGCGCTGGATCCGGAAAGACCGTTCTAGCACTTTGGCGTGAGCGGATTCAATCAACGACACGCAGTTGCAACAATAGGTCTACCAAACCGCCGTGCATGGTTTGGCGAAACAGGATCCCGAAGTTGCATATCGCCTACTCACTGGCTGAACTCGATCCGGATAGGGCCATGGCATGGGTGGATTCGATTCCTGGCACATCCGCCAGAAACAGAGCGATCGAGCAATTGCTCAACTCCATGTCAGACGAGCACCCTGATCAAGCGTTGCAACTTGCCAACGAACAATCCGAACTCTCCGTCTCCGCAATTACCCACGTCGCGGAATCGATGGCAGGAAGAAATTCCGCCGAAGCATTTAATTGGATTGATAGTCAAACAAGTGAAGTGGAACGTGACGCGGTTGCCAGAGTCCTGCAAGGGCTCGTCCGCAGTAATCCCTCGGTGGCGGCTGTCAATTAGAAATGCGAAAATTATCGCACTGCTAACTTGACGCAAGCATTCTGTGCGAAAATAGTCGCACTGCCACAATGAGACCGACGCAATGAAACAATTCGCTGACAACACACGCACAACGATCTCCCGCTTCCTCTAGAAAGAACACATGGCTAATCGATTTTCCCAGAGCGTCACTCACCTAACGCAACCACCAAGCATGCGTGGCGAGATCCTACTCTACGGCGGAGAAACCGTAGACGGAGACGAAGCGTGGGACCTCTTCTGCGCCGCGACGGAAGGGAACGTACAGGTGATCGAATCGCTTGTGGCTGCCGAACCGAATTTGGTGCACGCGCAACATTGGTATTCGATTCCAGTGCGGTTCGCCGTTCTGGGCGGACACGCGGAAGCGGTTGATTTGTTGCTCAAGGCAGGCTCCGAACCAGGCATCCTCGAAGCTGGCCTCTACGATTGGGAAACGTTACTCAACAACGCAATGCGAGGTGGTTTCGAAGACGTTCATCAGGTGCTGCTTGAGGAAATGAAAGAGCGATACCGGGCTCAACCGTACAACGAAGCTTTCAAAGAACTGCGCGAAGCCATCGCAACCGGACAAACCGAGGAAGCCGGTCGTCGTTTGAAGGAGCAACCGGACTTGTTTCAAGTATCCGATCTGCGCGGCAACTCGGCACTCCATTGGGCGGTGTGGGCTGGCGACGCGGAATTGGTGGATCTTAGTTGCGACAACGGAGCCGATCTGAACCGAAAGAACGCAGCGGGTGAAACGCCTTTGCAAGTCCAAAGCGTCGGTCGCCACCGCAATAACTATCATGACGGTATTCCGGCCATCCGTCAGTTGCTGCAGCACGGTGCCGACTATGACTTTCACACAGCCTGCTATCTTGGCGATGTAAAAAAGGTCCAAGAGTTTCTGTCGAACGACCCGAAGATCGCTCAGCGACTGAACGCAGCTAAGGCAAGCCCACTCGGTCGAGCGGCAGCCGGAGGAATCGTCGAGATTGTAACCATGCTCTTGGATGCCGGAGCGGACCCTAATCTCACTGAGCGAACATTCGCATGCGGCGGCGCCCTCTTTAACGCAAGTTGTTTGGGGCACTTCGATGTGGTGAAGCTGCTTCTTGAACGCGGAGCCGATCCAAACGGTCCGTGCGAATCGAGCGGATCCTCCGCCGACCACGCTGCCAACGATGAAATCTACCATCTGTTGATGAAGCATGGATCTGTCGGACGATGGGAAGAACCGTCAGGCGAGCCTGCAACGATTCGCGAACAGATCCTAGCATTAGAAGAACCTAAAAGGGGCGAAAACGGGTTCGATCCACTGCTCGGTCAAATCATATGGAGCAACGACTCCAACTTACTGAAATGCTATATCGAAAAGTTCGGCAAAGACGAACTGCAGAAGCTCTTTCCCGGTGCCGGGCCGGGAGGCTGGTTCGTTCCCAAAGATACCACAGCCGAATTCCTCGACGAATTGATCGCCTCCGGATTCCCGATCGATCGACCGAGCTGGAATGGACGAACCAACCTGCACTTTCTGGCGATGCAGAACCGACGCGATGTCGCTCGCCTCTTCATCGAGCGCGGCGCCGACATCAATTTCATTTCGCTCGAGACCGGAACGACGCCGTTAGGCATTGCAGCGGAAAACGGGCACGAGAAAATGGTCCGGCTTCTTCTCGACAAAGGCGCGGATCCTACGCTGCCCCGTGACCATCCAAACCTGCGGCCTAGCGAACTAGCGGAGCAACGAGGCCATGCAATTATTGTCGCAATGTTAGATTAAATTAAATCAACGGTTCGCAAAGAGAACGAAAATCTATGCCTACTTCCAATTCCGTTTCCCAAAGACTTAGCGAGGCCGCCGGAGCAGGCGACGTTTCTGCGGTCAAAGCAATCCTCGGAGAAGAGCCATCTCCGACAAGCGAAGACCTGAACGAGGCCTTGGTTGACGCAGCGCAGAACGGACACTTCGACACCGTCAGGCTGCTTCTTGAATATGGGGCTGACCCGGATGCTCCGCGAAACAACCGGAGCGGTCGCCCAGCCAATCGGGCGGTCGAAAACGGGCACCACGATATTGTTCACCTTCTGTTAGACCATGGTTCTGACCTGTCCAAGAATCGTGATACATCAGACATGAATACAGCTGGATACGCGCTGCACTCGGACAACGAGGAACTCATCAATCGCATCTATCTGCACGGTGGTCGTCCAAACATTTACGCATATGTAAGAGCAAACCGACTCGTCGTCCTGTCAGAGTTGTTAGACTATTGTCCCGATGCGCCATGCAAACGTCCTGACGGCTGGGACCGAACCCTGCTCGAGCAGATTCAGGCCGACGCGGCGTGGTTGGGAAACGCGGATGCCATGTCTCTAACACTCAACGTGCGGCCAGATGTTGGCAACGAAATGAAAGGGCTCGTCGGCACTGGCCTTCTCAGTCACAACCGAATCTTTCCTCCACAGGATTACAAACGCGTCTTTGAAATGCTCATGGACCAAGCTCCACAGCATATGGCGGACCCTGATTTCCTGCCCCTACACAAGCTGGCGCGGAAGGACATCAAAGGTCAGCTGGATTTCGCCAACCTCTTTCTTGATCGCGGCATCGAGGTTGATCGACGCGATCCCGAGAACGGCCAGACCGCGCTCTACCTAGCCGTTGTCCATGAGCAACTTGAAATGGTGAAACTGTTGCTGTCTCGAGGTTCAGATCGATCCATACCGTCGCAGGAACCACAGGAAACACCGCTGCAGCACGCCGAACGATCCGGGCTGACGGCGATCGCGGACATCCTTTCCGACTAGCGAAGCTGCGAAGATCCATAATCGGGAAAAGGCCCACACCGGGAAAGAACTAACACAATGAAACGATTCTCTGACAACTTCCCAGACATTAGCCGTCCCGACGCAACGCCAAGATACGACTTTCGTCCGCCGACAGATGACCAATGGGATTTCTATCTCGCGTCGGTGTTCGGGGACGTTCCGACCTTGAGCCGAATTCTTTCCAAAGATCCGGAGATCGACGGTGAGTTCTTCTACGACTTTCCGCTCATGAACTCGGTTAGGCAAGGTCGCGTTGACGCGGTTCGATTCTTGTTAGATGAAACGGGTGGCAGAGTAGACGACGCCTATCCAAAAGACACGGTTTGGTTTTCTCGCTGCATCGATGAGGCGAAAGCGCGCGGCTTCGACGAGATTCGCGACATGCTCGTCAAAGAAAAAGACAAGGCCATGGAATTCGCGCCGCCGGATACGGCGAAACTCGATGAGTCACTTCGCGCTCCACTTTCCGTGGGCGACCTTCCGGCGGCCGAGGCGATCATCAAAGCCAACCCCAAGCTCCTGCAAGTCTCACGATACCAGCAGCGCCACATCACGAAGTGGGCGTTCGGCGCGAAGGTCGAAGTGGAGCAGCGAATCAAACTCCTGCAATTGCTGTTCGACAACGGGATCGATCCGAACTGTGATCCGTTTATTCACTACGCCGCCGAAGCAAACGACTTGCCGATGGCAAAGTTCTTGCTGGTGCAGGGAGCAGATCCGAATTCGGTCGTTGATTCGTGTAGCAATTGCATGTGGATCGTGCGTTTCAGCCACCCCGAGAACTACCAGGAGATGCAGGCGCTTCTTGCAAGCTTTGGCGGTCGAATGCCGCTGCACAACGAGTTCGAGGATCCGTCTTATGAAGAACTGCTCGCGGGAGATCCAGAAACGTTGGAGATGCGGAACCATTCGGGCGAACTGCTATCGGGCATCATCCATAACGACGACGTTGCGCTGTTAGATCGTTATGTTGAGCTGATGGGCAACGACCGCATCAAGTTGGTGGCACCGAATCGAGCCGGATACCACCCGCCATCCATTGCGATGCTTGACCGGCTTGTCGAACACGGAATGAATGTCAATCAACGAGACTGGCGTGGCAGAACCATGCTGTTCGCAGGTAATTCGGTTGAATGGCTTGCTCGTTGCTTGCACCACGGCGCTAACCTCGACGTAGTTGAGTTCGTTGATTGTAGCACGCGACTGGGCTACGCCGCCTTCCATAACAACCTGGAGATGGCAAAGTTCCTGCTCGAAAACGGAGCCGACCCGAACCTTCCAACAGAGCACGAGTGGGCACGGCCGTTAGCACAAGCCGAAAAAAAGAGTCACACCGAGATGATTGAGTTGCTGAAGTCTTGATCCCTGCAGCTCTCACAAAGACAGAACTATGCCTAAAAGTGAACGCGACAAACTAATCTGGAAATGCATCAACGCGTGCAAAGCCGACGATCTCGAAACCGTAAAATCCTGTGTGGAAATCGATCCGACGATCGCCAATCAGGACAATGGATTCTGCGTCTACACGGTCTATGGGGCCGCTGTGGATCACAGCAATGAAATCACGAATTGGCTGATTGATCGAGGCATCACTCCTGACGGCCAGGCACTGCACTTCGCGGTCATCGCCGATAAGGTCGACTTGTTGAATCGCTTGATCCCTGCTGCGAAACTGAAGACAGAAGAAGTGTCAGGATTACTGCGAAACGCCTCGCGCCGCGAAGCCTACAACGCCATGCGAACGCTGCTTGAGCATGGGGCGAACCCCAATCACCGCCACGGATTTGGTGAGATGGATGGCATGGAATGGCGGGGCATTTGGCACCGTTCCGAAACGGGTTTACACCTCGCGGCAAGGCGTGGCGATGTCCAAGCTGCGCGAGTCCTGCGAGGAGCCGGTGCCGATCCATCAAAGACGGACGCACACGGCGAAAGTCCAATGGCATGGTTCAGTCGTTTCTGTCTTGGGGCCACCCCGGAAAGAGAATGCAAGAACGGCACACGTGAGGAGATGGTCGAGTTGCTGAAATACGACAATCTTCCATCTGGGTCGGACTACGATCTACCACCACTTGTCGAAGCCGCCGAATCCGGTGATATAGAAAGAGTTCGAAGTCTTCTGGGCGCGGGTAGTGACCCAAACGAGACGTGTGAAGCCACCCGCGAAACGGCGCTGCATCAGGCTGTGACTTTCAATCACACGGAGATCGTACATTTGCTGCTTGCCGCCGGAGCGAATCCGAACGCGAAAGCAGACTTTGGCGTGCTAACAAGAACTTTCTGGCGAGATGTTCCAGTCGTAGGCGAAACGCCCTTTCATCGGGCCGTCGGTTTCGCATGCCGCGCCATCATCCTCGCCCTGCACGAAGCCGGGGCCGACAAGAACATCCGCGACGCCAACCATGAATTCGCACTGACGTGGTTTAGCCGCACGGTGAATTGGATCCGCCACGAAGACATCACCTCACGGGATGAAATCTTTGACCTCACCTTGCCAGACGAAGATCACCGGGGAGACTTTCCGATCGGTCACTGGTAAGGACGATTCAACTTCCGGTCGGCGAAGACTCGGCGCCGCGCTCTATCAAATACGCGGCGTATGCATCCATATCGCGATGCCCTTTGCGGATACGGGCCTCCGCTCTGGCCAAAGCCGTTTGACCGCTCTTGGGCTCCACATAGTTGAAGTCGTAAAAACCGTAGCGCACAAGCAGCTCGGAAAGTTCTAGCATACTCTCCAACGAGGAAGGCCTCGATTCGTTCTCGTACGAAGTCGACCGGAAATAATCCTTTGCCAGTATGTAGTGCGGTTGCAGCGAGCCTTCGGCGATGATCTTCTCAAGCGCTCCTTCACGATGGAGGTATTCGAGCTGACCCTCGCTCAATTGATAGAAGCTCTCGACCGTTCCATCGCGATTGTGACTGACAAGCGCGCTCCTGACGCCGCGGGTCGCCTCCTTGATAGTGACCAGTTTGGGACAACAACGCATCGCGATGTCCACCACCTCGGCATAACCATACCACGTGGCTGCGTGGAAAAGATTCTCGAATACCGTGCCCCTCGGATAATTATGTTGGGTTTCCAGGAGCTTCCGGCACGTTGACCAGAAGTTCCTCGACGATGTTGTTGTAACCAGAGCGAACGATGGATTCCATGCTGGGCTGTCCGCCAAGGGTTAGGAAACGGTCGTAGAGTTTGACCGAGTCAGGCGCGTCATCAACCACCGGTGCCACGTCCACCTCTCCCAAATACTGCCGAAGTCCCCTCCGCACCATCTCTTCCGGCCTCCATCCTCTCTCGCCGCGGCGAAGACGGTGTCGAAGGTCGATGGCGCACACCAGAAGTTACCAGCCACGCTCGATCCGTGGTCTAACAAGAGATTCGCCATCTCATAGTCTTTCCTCTCCACGGCGTATCCAAATGGAGCGGCGAACTCGCGTTGCTCTTCGTGTGGGGTCTTGGCGTTGACATCGGCGCCGTGTTCCAAGGGCAGCTCGACCATCTCCAGATGTCCGGAACGCGCGGCCTGCACCAACGGAAAGCCCTGAGGATGCTGAGGATACTGGTCCTGCTTCTCTTCCGGCCGGAAGTCTCGGGAAACAAGCGTGGGATCCTCTTCCAACAGACGGCGCGCCGTCGCGATATCGTTAGAAAGAACGGCCAGCCAGAAGGGATGGCGGGATAAAAGTGGTTTGGATGTTGTTGTGTTGTTATCAGACATGATCGAACGATGAGAGGGGATGA
The DNA here is from genome assembly GCA_965224685.1 of Verrucomicrobiales bacterium. GTDB lineage: Bacteria > Verrucomicrobiota > Verrucomicrobiia > Verrucomicrobiales > DEV007 > CBDDAB01. Next base: position 1,064,152 of record CBDDAB010000017.1, read on the forward strand.
CGGAATTGGAGACCTTGGCCGGTCGAGCCTTAGGAGAGGCACTTTTGTTAGCGGTCCATTCAAAGAACCCGGCAGAAGGAGAAGAATGGTGATAGCGACCACGCCCAGCATCAACGCTACAGAACTCCGGTCGCGCTTCGATGAATTGAGAAAACGCTCGATGCGCTCCCTGATGGAATCGCCATTGGCGCCGAGAGCGAAAGCCATTTCTTCTCGCCGCAATTCAAGGGTGAAGAGCGCCTTCGCATAGTCGGCCGGGTTTCCGCAAACGCGAATGACGATGTCGTCGCAGCAGTTTTCCCGTTCGCGTCGGACGCATCGCGATACCCACCACATGGCGGGATGATAGAAGAGAAGCGCCTCGATGCCTAACTGAATCCAGTTCACCAAATGATCGAGACGCCGCAAGTGAGCCAATTCATGAGCAATGAGCGCCCGCAACTGATCGGATGGCATGCCGATGATCAGTGATACTGGCATCAATACCACAGGACGAAGGAATCCTACAATAAGCGGAACGGTGATCCGCGCCGATTGCAACACGGCGGGAACGCGGTCGATCTGCATCTGCTCACACAGTTGGGAGACCAGTTGCGAAACATGCATTGGAAGGTCGCCGGTGGCGGAGCGTCGGATCTGGCGAATCGCGGAGATACCTAACATCGCTCTTAATAGCATCAACACGACTCCGAAGCCCCAAACGGCAACAGCTGCAGGCATCCAAGTCTGATCGCCGATTAGAGCATTCGACTCCTCTTTCGGAACAACAATCCGCTCAGCCGCAGGCGGATTCGCAATCCGAGCAGTACCTTCAGGCGCCGGAGAGGCACTCTGAGCGCGCTTGCCCGGCGCAAACAGCGAGTTGTCGTTCTTGGCTAACAAAAGCGTCGTTGCCACCGGCAACGCGAGCATGGAGACAAGAATCAGGCAGCCGAACCAGTAACGGACGTTAGCATCCCGCAAGAAGCCATTTCCCAACGCCGAACAACAACGCCAGCAACGCCGTTGCCCCTATCGAATGCAGCAGCACCGTCGCGATGAATTCAATCATGACTTCTCCTCCAGCCGGTCAATGAGTTCGCGGATTCGTTTGAGATCTTCTTTGGATGCTTTCCTTGTGGCCGAAAGTGCCTGCAACGCCACGCTGGTTGCCGAGCCATCGTAGACTTGATGGATGAGCTTCCGCAGCATGGTGCGTTGCGTCTTCGTTTGCGAAACGGTCGATCGGTATATCTGTGGCCTGACAGATTCGTCACGGGTGACGAGGCCCTTGCGCAGCATGACCGACAGCATCTTCACCGTGGTGGCGTAGTCGGTCTCCTTAAGTTTTGAGAGCGCCTCATGGACTTCCCGAACCGTGCATTCCCCGTCATCCCAGAGGACGTTGAGGATCTGGAGTTCGACTTCGGTGGGCTGGTCGCTGCGCTTTCTGGCCATTGGATCAGATCAATAGAGAATTATTTCTCTTTGACAAGCCTTTGGAGAAAGTTTTCTCTAAATGGCATGCCCAAAAAATCTGACAAACCCACTAGACGGTGAGCACCTGAGCATGGAGACGGTGGTAGAGGCTCTGGGCTCCGTTCTCTGGAACTCGCTTTGGCAGGTAGCGATCATCGCCTTGCTCTACGCGCTGGTGCGATTGCTGGTGGATCGCCGTCATGCGAATGCACGCTACTTGTTAGGCTGCGTTGCATTGGCGGCCATGGTAGTCGTCCCGCTCGCTACTGCCATTCGCTCGAAGCCGGCTTCCCACGCGCCGGTGGTAAGTTTCAGGGCGGCGCCGGAGACGATTCTCCCATCCGTCAATCGACTGCAAATCGATACCCTCGAAGACCATTGGACGAAACCGCCTGCCGTTTCCATAGACACGGGGACCACCCGTAAGATGCCGTGGAAAGAGTGGGCTGTCGCAGGATGGTTGATTGGCGTCGGCGTCTTCTCTACAAGGCTTCTTCTTGGACTTCAGGGTGCAAGACGACTTGTCAATCTTCACACCACGGTCGTTCCAGATTCGGTGATTTGTGAGGCTTCGATACTAGCGGAGTGCTTAGGCATTAAACACGCAGTCACGATCTTGGCCTCGTCTGTGGTCAAGACACCCTCTGTCGTTGGCTACTTTAGTCCCGTGATTCTATTGCCAGCCTCTCTGGTGACAGGCCTTCCCGCTGACCAGCTTCGCTCGATCCTCGTTCACGAGTTGGCGCACATTCGCCGGCATGACTACCTCGTGAATCTGATTCAGTTAGGCATCGAAACTCTCCTCTTCTATCATCCAGCCACGTGGTGGGTTTCGCGATGCGTTCGGCGCGAGCGAGAGCATTGTTGCGACGATATCGTAATCGCCGTTGACGGACATACTAGATCTTACGTGCCTGCCCTGCTGATGCTGGAATCGATGCGTGCCGAGGACAACGTATCCGTCGCGGCCACTTCGGGCGGTTCCATCCTTGAACGGATTGAGCGGATGTTAGGAACACGTCCACAACCCGGGAAACGTCTAACGTTACTCTCGCTGGTTGCCGTGCTTGTGTTCGTTGGCGGCGCATGGCTTTCCCTTAAGCAATCTGATCTCGAAATAACCAACAAAGATTTCCGAGAGCCTTCGCTCTTAAACTCACTAACCAGAAATCCTATGCCCGACCCCTCCCATCTTTCCATGCCACGTCCCAACGGCGTTCCCACGGCTGCATGGGATCTCTTCCGCGCCGGCGCCGAAGGAGACCTTCCCAAGATTCGCGACCTCGTGGAAGCAGATCCCGAACTCATGCACTATCAGTTCGACTACGAAATCCCTCTGCACTACGCAGTGCGCGAAGGGCGCTACGAGGCGGTCGACTATTTCCTGGAAGAAGGCGCGAACCCAGCATTCTCTAACTACACCTACAGCTCGTGGCCCGCGCTTCTCCAGATTGCCGAGGAAGGAGGTTTTGATCGGATTCACCAGCGGCTGGTTGAGGAAATGGAGAGCCGATTCAATTACGATCCAGCCTACGTCGAACTTTGGGACGCAATCGGAAAGGGGCTGACAGAAGAAGTGGCGCGGCTCATTTCAGCCGATCCGGACCTGGTTCACATCGCGGATGGTCATGGGAATCGGGCACTGCACTGGGCGGTCGTGGCAAGACGGCTTCCGATCATCGAGAATCTGCTAGGCGCCAGTGCCGACATCCAAGCGCGCCGAGCGGATCATCAAACGCCGCTCCATATTTCTGTCGCCGACGACTATTGGTTTGGAAAACAGTACCAGCGCAATCTCGATACGAGTGTCAGGGAAGTGACCAATCTTCTACTGAGTCGCGGAGCCCGATACGAGTTCGCCGTGGCTGCCGCGCGAGGCGACCAAGAACATGTTAGGAGGGAGCTGGCAACCGACCCTGAACTTGCCTGTCTACTCAACGAGTCCAGACGGAGTCCGCTCGCTTTCGCTACCCAAAGTGGGAACTTGGATCTGGTGCGACTGCTCTTGAAACACGGTGCCAATCCCAACCTGGCCGAACATTGCGCCGATCGCGGAAGAGCGCTCTTTGTCGCGTCCCAGCGCAAGGATATCGCCATGATCCAACTCCTGCTCGACCACGATGCGGATCCCAATGCCGGAGTGGATTCTTGCGGGAACTGCCTCTCCATCGCCGACGATGAATCCAACCCCAATTCAGCCGAGGCCATGCGAATCCTCAGAGATCACGGTGCGAAAGAAGGTGATTGGGTCACGCAAACCTCGATGCTCCCGCCCAATCATCCCTTCATCGTCGCCGTTCGCGATGTGAACTTGTCACGCGTTAGAGAGTTGATCGCCGAAGACAGCTCGTTGGTAAACGCGCAGGTTCGCGGCGACATCGCATTGACCGGAAAGGTTTGGAAAGACACCCATGTCGACGTCGGCGCAAACAATCCCGAACACGCGGGTGCTCTGCACTTTGCCGCCTTTCATGGTCACAGCGAACTAGCACAGTTGTTGATCGACTCGGGCGCCGACCTCCATGCCACCTCCTTCTTCGGAGAGAAGGAAGCGACACCGGCCACGCTCGCCGCATGGCAGGGAGGCATGGAGACACTCAAAGTCATTCGCGACGGAGCGAAAGCCGCCGGCATCGAGCTGGATCTCAATCCCGCTCTGTTCAGCGCGCTCGCTCACCACGATCAGGAAACAGCCGATCTACTTATCGAATATGGCGCCGAGCATGACATCTTCACAGCGGCCATGGCTGGGGATCTCGAAATCCTCCAACGTCTCATTGAAGAAGATCCCGAATCTCTCAATCGCCGACATGAGGAATATGGTAGAACGCCGCTGGAACAGGCACTCATGGTCGGCCAAATGGAAAGCGCCGAGCTGCTGGCGGCCAAGGGTGCCAAAGTCGCGCCACACGCCGCCGCTGCCATGGGGCGCATCGACCAAGTGAAGGCGTTCTTGAAAGAAGAGCCTCAAGCGATCTCGCGACCCTTCGGCAAACAACCACTGCTGCTCTGGGCCATCCAAGGCAGCCAAGCCGACGTGGTAGAGCTTCTACTAGAGAAAGGCGCCGATCCCAATGGTGGCGATGAATGGGACATCACGCCGCTCAGACAAGTTGCGGACGTGAAAGGCGACGTCGGCGCTAGAATCGTCGATCTCCTCGTCGAAGCAGGCGCGAACCTCTACGAAAAATCCCGCGGCTCCACGCCGGTCGAATGTGCGAAGGGCGCCAAGAACAAACACGTCAACCACCGGCTCATCTACCACATCGAGAACGATGTCGAGGTCACCGATTCCGAGGCCGCCTTCTGGAAAGCGGTCGGGGAAGGCGACTTGGAAACGGTCAAGGCCAGCCTCAAGAAGAACTCGTCCCTAGCATCAAAGCGATTCCCAACTCACAGTGATCTTTATTTCTTAACCGACGGACTCCCTCTACACCTTGCCGCCGCAAAGGGCCATTGGGAGATCGCCCAGTTGCTCATGGAACACGGCGCCGACCCCAACGCCAAGCGAGATCTCGACGAAGCGCCTATTCGCGGGATGGACAACGAACATCGTGAACTAGGCATGCCGATCATCTTCGCCTATGGGCAACGCAACTTTGATATGGTGCACCACTTGTTAGACAAAGGCGCGTCCGTTCACGCCCATCCCTATTGCGCCCATCCATTCGCGTCAATCGTCTACACAGACGCCACCGCCGCTGGATCACCCACTTCCATGGTGCTTCGCAGCATTCCCAACTTGGATGAGGAAGATCGAAACAAGATCAAGCCCGTTCCCGGAGATGCACCTGAAGTCATCAAGCTCTACGACCGCATTCTCACGCTCGGCGCCATTCCCGATCACGGCGCCATCGCTCAAGCCGGAGACTTCGAAACCGTCGAGATGCTTCTGAGAAAACATCCAACGGGTGCTACCAAGGACTACTGGGGAAAGAACGTTCATGAAGCGCTGCTCTACGGGTCTGCATGGCGTGGCAATGCTAGAGTCGTCGAGATGTGCATGGACATCTGTACCGATAGCCACACCACCTACGCCGCCCAGCATTGCATCCGAAACGCCATCACTAGCCACAATCGCCCCGGCACGTTTGATGGCTACTATCGCGTCATCGAACTGAACCTCGACTATCTGAAAGCCCACGACGCCTTCGACAAACACGATGGGTTCCTACCACTTCATTGCTTGGCTGACGGCTTCATCAAAGACCAATACTACGGCCCCTGTCCCGAACCACCCAACGTCGAGCAACAACTGAAGCTCGCCCAGCTCTGTCTGGACAAAGGCGTCCATATCAATCATCTGACATCCGACTACAAGCTGACCCCACTCGATCACGCGATCAACGCCAACCAGAAAGAGTATGCGGCGTTCCTTCGGGAGAATGGAGGCAAAGAAAGCAAAGACCTAACCAGCTAGAGCAGAGCCTGACTCAGATTAGATTCATGTTGCTTCCAGGGGTGGAAACGTTATCCGACAGTGAGTGCGCAAATAATCGCAGAAATGGAAGCCCACACCCATGCTAACGACGCCCCGTGCTTCTCAACCAATGGACGACCGTTCGTGGGTTGCCAGAGTCCGACCATCGAGTTTGTCTGATAGTCAAGATCCGACTGTAGGCATTGGTCGCTATTGAGAGTGTTGCGACTTGCTCTTGTACAAATCGAAAAGCTGGCTATGTTCAGAATTGGGAGGTGGAAGTTCCTGCTAGGTAGAGCGTTTGTCGTTTTTGGCGGGTGAGTTAACAATGATTTCGCTGTAAATGTTAGCCCATGTCTCCTTCTGAATCTGGTAGCATGTCTTGAAAAAGAATCCGGTGGGGGAAGTTTTCCCCCTGGGGCCTACTCCGTGCGGCCCGCACCCCCTTCTGCGGGAGTGCCCGCAACGCCCCATCCGCTTCGCGGCGGTTGTCGCCAGCCGCTTCGCGGTATCGTTAGGGTTTATCCACGCCGCACGTGATGCCCGGTTCACTCAGCCAAACCACATCCTCCTTCGTCGGCCATCCAATCGCCAACCCTAAACCCGGCACCACGCTACCTGAAGTGGCTTCGCTTTCTGGTTAGCTGTCTTACACCGTGTTGGTAAAGCGCCCGCTGCCTTCCAGCCACGCTCCCACCTCAAGGCAGCAACCGCTTCGCCAACACCGTGCGCTTTGAAATCGTGCGCCTGTTAGGCGGTGAGTTTTGAAACAAGCTCCGCACCCCGCATCGGCGGGCCGGGCGTCAACGGGAATAATGGGTATCCCTAAAGGGAGCCCTCCTTCCCTTCGGCATTTTCCCTTTTGACTCCCGGCCCGCCGATGCCTCTCGCTTCGCGTCATTTTTTCTCTCGAAAAAAATGTTATTTTTATCCTCCCTTTCTTTTCTTTCCTCAGGCTCCCGCCCTGTTTGTTTCTCTTCTTGGTTGCTCTGCGGACGCAACCGCTTCTCTCGGCTCGTTGGCCGAGGGCGACACGGCTAGCGAATGGATGCAGGGCGTTTCTAACAATGATAATATCCCTAACCAATAGAGCGATTTTCGATCCTGTAACTTACTTGATATCAATGCCTTACAGCTCATTTTTTCTTCGCTTTCATTCCACTTTTCTATTGATAAATGTTCATTAGAACACTATATTTAAACCATCACTTGAGAGCGGAAAACCGTTCTCTACTAAACCCATAATCCTAACTAAATAAAGGAAACCAAAACCATGTTCACTAAGAACCAAATCACCCTCACTGGCAACGTTGCCAAGAGCCCCGAAACTCAAACCGTTGGTGAAACCACGGTTACCCGTGCGCGTCTTTTGCACAATGAGAAGATTCGTAAGACGGACGGTACGACCGTTGAACGGATGGTCGCGATTGACCTCGATATTTGGGGCAAGCGTGGCGAAGCCTTTGCTAAGCATATCACGAGCAAGGTGCCGGTTTGCATCGAAGGAAAGTTGCAGTTGGACCAGTGGGAGACGGACGGAGAAAAGCGTTCCCGTCTCCTGATCCGGGTTGATGACTGGCAGTTTCTCATGGCCAAGCCTGCCGAGGAATCAAGCAGGAAAGCTGCCTAACATACGGAAAGGCGAAGGCGGGGAGGGGTTGCCGCCCCTTCCCGCCGTGAGCCACTAACTTAACTACGTCAGTAAACAGAAGCTAATATCATGAAGCTCAATAATCTTTATCTACACTGTGGAGCGGCACGCGTCGAGCCCGAACAATTAGAGACGGTCAAGACGCCGGAAGCGGTGGGCCGCTGGCAGCCGGTCGGCCATGCGGAATTGGCCTCACAGGTGCGCCGGGGACTGGAAGACGCGGGAATGAAAGTCCTCACCGAAGCCCACGCGTTGAATCGCGCTGGGGCGCAATACTTCGGACTCATGCAGGTAGCCATTGATGGCCACGAAAGCGATGACTGGGGAACCATCGTCGGTCTGCGCAACTCCCACGACAAACGCTTTCCCGCCGCTTTGGCCATGGGGAGTAGCGTTTTTGTGTGTGACAATTGCGCAATGTTAGGCGAAGTGGTTCTAGCACGTCGACACACCACTAACATTCTGCGCGATCTTCCCGAGGTGACCACGCGGGCCATTGGGAAACTGTCGGACTTTGTTGGCATGACCGAACGGAGAGCGACGCTATACCGCAATCGCGAGATGGGCAACGCGGAAGCTCACGACCTCATTGTCAGGGCGCTGGATGCTCGAGCCATCACCACAACCATGGTGCCAAAAGTATTGGACCAATGGCGCGCGCCGAATCATCCCGAGTTTGCAGACCGCAATCTTTGGTCGCTTTACAACGCTTTCACCGAGACGCTGAAAGGTGGCTTGCTGAAGTTACCACGCAGAAGCGATGCGCTTCACGGTGTGCTCGATTGCGCGGTTCAAATGCAAGGTGAGGAATCCCCGTTGGCGTTATCGGCCTAACGGAAAGCATGAACCCACAATACCAATAATCACTTTCATGAACTTCCTATCACTTCCCACTACGATTAACTGGAAGGGCGATGACTACGAGACACCCTCGGAAGATGCCCTTGAGTTTTGGATCGTCGATAGTGTCTGCGAAACGCCCGACGGCGACATTGTCGAACCGGATCATCCGGACAGTTGGCTTTCGTTGCTTGGGCTTTCCTAAACGATTATGAACTCGGATGGTCGGCTTTTTCAAGGGCTTCTCTTTGACCTTGCAAAAGTCGCTCCCTCCAAAGGGGAGAAGCGCGCCGCACGTGCTGCGAAGCGACGCAAGGAGCGAGAACAACGAAGCCGGTTCTTTCAGGCCAAGCGCCGTGAACTTCTACTTCGGCGCCGGGACATGACAAAGCGTTATCCCGGTGGTCCTTGCCCTAACCAACAATGCAACTGTTGGCATCAACCCGGGCACGGTTGGGACGTGTGCCGCCAATGCGGTGCCATCCTTTATTGCGACCCATCCCTAACGTAGTTCTCGCGATGACTCCCAACTCGCCAAGGCCTGCCGATCTTACGGACTTCCTGCTACTTGAACACGGTACCCTCACCATCAGCATTCTCGGAACGATCCTCTTTCTATTCGGCTACTTCGGTCTGCACTGGATCAACCGCCGCCGCTTCTACCGCCGCCAACAGGCCAATCCCTTTCCGACTTACTTTGAATACTGGCTGGTGCGCAATACCGAGCGTTTCCTGGGTGTCCTGTTTATTTTCGCCGGCTGCTTTGGACTCTTGTGCTATCTGGTTGGATTCATCGATTGGATTGATGGACCTGATCGTTGAATTACCATAACAATTGCCCGAAAATTTTTCCGGCGCAGCCGCGCTGTGAGTTGGGGGCTTCGCCAGTGTTTTGACAGACAAGCGCTAGGCCGCGCGTTTTGCCTCGACCGGCTTGATCTCGATTCGGTCAACGAGGCAGATTCCTGATTGGGCTCCCAACGCCTGGGCGGCGTTCCCTCCGTTGATCTGGATCTCCTTCACGCGGAAGGCTGCCAGAGCCTCGAACAACTTCAGTAAATTCGATCCGTGCAGGCTGACTTCGTGCCCTTGAAAGAAGATCCGGATGCATCCCGCATTATCGAACTGAATGCTGTCCAGACTATCGTAGGGAAGTGCCAGTGTTTCTTCCGGCTGTTCAAAAGCGATGGTCGGTGTTCCTTCGCTGGTATCAAAGGCTTTCAAAGGCGTTTCGTTGGGCTTCATAGATCTTGGTTAGGTAGAGGATTGCTAGAGCCGACGGCCAGTGCTTCGCACGCCGGCTTGCGCCCGGTTCCACCACGCAACTGCCTGAGTTGCCTTGCGCCAGCGGCGGGCGAAACGGATCTTGCGCTTTCGCTGCTTGCGCAGGCGCTCGCGTCTCCCTTCGGTGATCCATTGCTGAATGCGTTGCGGCAGCCGATCGGCGCCGAGCTTCGACCAGAACGCGTTGAAGCTAGCTGCCGTCCGGGCGTTTCGCTCAATCTTCGCCACGTCTTTGAGCAACTCGTTGATCCGGTCGGCCCGCTGTTTGGCCGCTACGAGGTCGGCGTTCTTTGATTTCGGGTTGATCTTGGCGGCTTCCTGTTCGGCTAGCAGTGTCGTCAGTTCTTTGCCTAGCTCCGCCACAAACTCGCGGGCCAACATGCGTTCAGATCGGCTCGCTACCGCTCTCTTCAACGCACTCAGGTTGTGCGCGTAGAGCCGGTGGCCGTCCTTGAACCGCGTGTTGCTTACATAGAACTGGCGGAGGTTGGATGCAGGCAACGAACTTGGGCCGACCACGAGGATCGATTGATCGACACTGGCACCCTGCGACTTGTGCGAAGTCACGGCGTGTCCATGGCTCACCTGGGTAAAGTTGGCAGGCAGCACTTTGTTCCCTGACAATTTCACTTGGTTTGTCGACGCATCGACGGCGACCACCTTGAGGCGTTCACCATTGGATACTTTGATATCGGGACAATTGGCTCGGAAGAGCAGTTCGTCGCCCGCCGCAACTTTGATGGGCCGTTCCTCTGCGACATCAAACCCGTTTCGTTGCCTCATTCCGATCTTGACGGTCGTTCCGTCAGGACGTTCTACGCTGATACCGTTGTCGTGCACTTCATTGACCATCGCGGATTCGCCAACTTTCATGCCGCCAACGTCGCGATGGAAATTGAGCACCATGCCGGGTTGGTAGTCCTGCCAGTGGCATCGCTCGACTTCCGTCCACGAAAGGGAAGCGGATCCGCGGATCTCGATTTCGTCGCCATGGATCAGATTTCGCGTTTTAAGTTCGGTCCGCGCTTCTTCGTTGAACCAGTCGATGTCATCCCAGGTGGGAATCACCACCAGGGTTTCGTTTCCCGCCTCGACTCCGTCCGCGTAGTGCTTCGCAGCATCCTTGAAGAGTTCCCGCGCATCAGGGATCTCGTGAACCATGCCCAACGCAGCAGCCTTTTCCAACGCTTTGAGTGATTGACCCTTGGCTAGCAGTTTCGCCAGCTTCCGGTGTTCTTCCTGCCGTTGCCGCCGAACATCCATCAGCCGTTCCGGTTTGATGATCTTCGAGTCAATCACATTGCGCAACGCGCTTCCTCGCTCCACCGATTCGTGCTGCTTCGTATCGCCCACCAGCACCAGCCGTAGATCCTGCTCGTTGGCGATCCTGACAAGGTTCGCCAGTTGCTTTGTTGACAGGAAGCCCGCTTCATCGACTAGCAAAGTTCCACCCGCAGCTTCCTGCTGGAGTCGTTCGCTGTTCAGGAAAGCGGCGACGGTAGCGGCTTCCGGATAACCGTTGGCCTGAAGCTCGGCCGTGGCTCGCGTGGTTGGAGCCAGGGCGATCATGCCTATCCCGGTTTGGTGGCGATGCGCTTCGTCGAGTCGAGCCAACGTGTGAGTTTTTCCGGTACCGGCATCGCCTATCAGGATCGCCATGCCGTTCCTATTGTCTGACAAACCGATGATCGCCTTGCGCTGTCCGTCGTCGAGTAAATCGAGTTGTGCACCCTGACAATCGCCCAACGGATCGTATTTCCCTTTCGAGCTTTGAGCAAAGCGAAGGATCGCCGCTTCCTCCCGAAGAACGGTTTCCGTCGTCATCAGATAGCCGTCGCTAATCGCACCGGTTCTTGAACGCATTTCCTGGTAGAGACCTCGCGGATCAAAGTCACCAATCTTCTTCGAGCCGAAACGGATGGCAGCGGCAAGAGCATCACCGAGACGAGGGACGCTAGTACGTTCCAGGCAATGGTTCAATCCTTTGATGGCTGCTTCTTGGACGCTTCTGCCAGCGGGAAGTCTAGTGGTTTCCCGGGGTCGCGCTTGCCCCACGGTGTTCTCAATTGCTTGAAGAAATTCCGAATCGACCCGCTCCCGCTGTTGTTGCCGTACCTCACCGGTTGAGATCTCTGTCAGTTTGGGATTGCGCGCGTTCTGAACAAAGTCGGCGACCAGTTTCGCGTCCGGTTCTTTCTTGAAGGCTGACTGGTACTCGGCTCGAAAGCGAACTTCCGCCGCTCCTTTGATATCCTTGATAAACTGTTCGACCCGTCGCTTGCTCGGCTGATGCCCAAAGACCTGCTTGTAGCGCTTTTCAAACTCGACGCGCTGCCTGGCCCTTTCGCTAAAGACTTGTTTCGCATCCTCGGAAATCCCCGCAATCTCGAATCCGTTTGGGCCCTTGGCTGGTTCCACTTGATACCCTAACTGCGTCAGTTTTCGGGCGAAGTCATGATAGAGGAACTCACGCACATAGGGACTCGCTTCCATCATGGCGCGTCGTTGAAGGGCCAACCATCCATCGCGTTCCCTATCATAGCTCGCATTCGCCAGAACACAGTGAGCGTGCAATTGCGGATCGAGCGTGCGGCTGCTGTCGTGAAAGAAGAGCGCTCCGGCCACGTTGCCCGTGATGCGGAGTTTCTCGGAGTTCCTAAACTCTCCGGCACGCAGCCTCACTGCGGCAAAGTATTCCATTTCGTTGACCGCCACTCGAACGCATTGCTTCCATGCGTTGACGACGCGTTCGTCTCCTCCAACGATCGCAGCAATGCTAGCGCTCTTGGGCGCGCTAAAAGTGATGTCGTGAAGCGTAATCGGTTTGCGTTCTTCCATCCGGCCTGTTTGCACGTTGCGCACTTTGGTGACGGTGTTCTTTCGTTCCGTAAGCCGTTCTCCGGTGAAGGGATGGAGGTTGTGCCGCAGCATTTCAAAATGCTCGGACTCGACCGCGCCTTCGAGTCCCAGTCTTTCAGCACCTTTGCCGATCCACTCGCCCGAAACTTCCTTGCCTTCCTCGTAATAGTCGTTGGAGCGAAGATGTTTTGATAGGTAGGTGTTGCCCCCTGTGATGGATCTTGCGGTAATCATTGTCAGTGCGCACAAGGCTCTCACTGATAAATTCGCCGTCTGAGAATGCGCATCACAACATTCGGGAACCATTTGTCCTTCTCTCAAGGCTTTCCAATAGGGGGCCTATCACTTGGGCCATTGACGGGATAGCTCTTCTTTTCGACGTTTAAGTCATGTGCAACGCCTACGATATCGGACCGAAAGTCCGTCCGGGTCACAACACGGTTTCGGAGAAGGAACTTTCGTGAACGGATCGCGGGACGGCCTAAGACGCGCGCGATTCGAAAGACCGATCCTGGTCTCGTTTTGAGACTCAGCAGGGATGGCAAGCGTGAAGCGAAGATCATGCGCTGGGGCTTTGTTCGCAGGCTGAATTCCTGTATCAACAATGCGCGCGCTGACAAGATCGTTGCCGGTCGTTCGATGTGGTCCGGGGCATGGTCGGAAAAATGTCGATGTCTGATTCCAGTTGAAGCATTCTTCGAAAGGTCAGGGCCGAAGGGCCAGAAGTAGGCGCACCGCATTAGGGCGACTGACATAGACCCGTATCATTGAATGTGAATGGCCGACGTGTGGGAGGAACACGGGCAGTCGTATATGCACAGACAAAAACGGAGTATTTGGAGCAACACTCCAATCGAGCGTTCTCAATAAGGTGTCCGGTAATTTAGGTTTGGGGACACTATAGTCTGACACAACACATGCTCGCGCAACAATGAACGATCACCAACATTTTCACGATTTCGTGTCTGACGGTAGCCAGACGGCCTTTGGTCATCTCGTGGATGAGTACTGTGGGCTTGTCTTTGGCACGGCTTTGCGATTGACCGGCAATCGGCAATTGGCGGAGGAAGTCGCTCAAGATGTCTTTGCAAGACTTGCGGCTAAGGCATCGACCATTCGTCACCCTGGCAAGCTCGGCGCGTGGCTTCATCGAACCACTGTCCTTACTGCCTCAAATGCTATCAAGAAGGAAATCAAGCGCAGGCGGGCCATGAACCAATTGTTAGAAAGAACCGAAAACGAATGTGCCAGTGAACAGCGATCAGCTTGGCACGAGGCGTTGCCGTACATTGATGATGCCATGAATCGTCTCAACCGATCAGACCGTCAGGCTCTGATGCTGCGCTTCTACGAAGGTAGAACTCATAGAGAAGTGGGCCAACTGATCGGCAAATCGGAAGACGGCGTTCGGAAACAGATCTCTCGAGCGCTAGCAAAAGTCTCACGGTTCATGACTCAACGTGGTGTCACGATTCCTTCTGTAGTTCTAGGTTCAGGCTTAGCCTCCATCCTAACAGAGATCGCTTTGGGAGATTCGGTTGCGAGAATCTCAACAGGAGCTTTTGCATCTAAGGCGACAGTCGCTGGTTCGATATCCGCTTGCTTAGCAGGCCTGCTGGGTTCGCACCCGGGGTTAGTTACAGTGTTAGGCATCATCGTACTCTGCGCTACGACTGCGGGAGGCTACCTATCGGGTTCAATTCCGATTCGTCCCACACACTTACAGACTTCGTCTAGCATATTAGAAAACGTTCAGCCGCAGCCTGATGAGCGCACCGATCAAATCGAGAACAATCCGTTCGAACGAAATCTTTCGCGGCGTGATCTTCTACTCCTACTCGATCGTGCCGAGGCTGATGCGAACATGAGGTTTCTAGCGATAAGAGGAGGCTCAGATGCCCGAGCTAGTGCATACCTTCGCGCGATCCCGAACGGGCAAGTGGAAACTGCGCTGGAATTGGTTGCGAATGACACAGGGGGTCACGCCCACCATCCGGATCTAACACGAATGCTTATCAGTCGATGGGCCATGTTCGACGGGAAAAAAGCAATTGAGTATGCGCAGAGTCACCTGAACGGAAATCGGCTTGATGTAGCAGTCCACGGAGCCGTTCAAAAATGGGCGAATGTCGAACCATTCGCGGCATGGGATTGGGTCATGTCATCGGAGAGCGTAAACCAGGAGAGACTGAGCAAAGAGGTTTTCTCTGCATGGGCGAACCAAGATGTACATGGCGCAGTAGGAGCAGCGCTAGAGATCTTAGACTCTGAAGTACAGCAAGGAGCTGTTCTGGGAATACTTAGATCCAATGCCAGCGAACAACTCATTGAGTATGTTGAACCATTGTTGGAGCTGATGCCCGACGCTGCAAAGAGGGGTGAAGCAGTGAGTTCTTTGATTCATGCATGGGCGAGACGGCAGCCAGTAGAGGCGGCCAGTTGGGTCGCTTCACTACAAAGCGGCAGTGATGATAGGCGTGAGGCTGAAAATGCTCTGGTCTCCCAATGGATTGAGATCGATGGTCCAGCTGCGGCGGACTGGGTGATGGCTCACGCACCGGAGGATTATCGGTGGACTCTTAGCGACCTGGTGCGTAAATGGCAATGGCGCGATCCCTACGAGCTTGGTGAATGGCTTGCCAAGCAACCGCTGACTGAAAAAGCTGACGAAGCCGTCGTAAAATATGCGACGTATCTGGCCAAGAAAGGAAAAGATCCTGATCGTGGCGTTTCGTGGGCTCGCACGGTTCACTCCAAAGAGAAACAGCTTCAAGCCCTGTCTCAGATTTTTAGACAATGGCATGAGGACGCGCCCGATGCTGCAGATGCCTTTATTAACGCAAACGAATGGTCGGAGGACGAACTTCAAGCCATCACTGAAGCAAGATGAAATTCTTCCTGAGAAAACCGAGCCTAAGGGGCTTGGAAAAAAATAATCGTCCCAAAGCGCAACCATTCTGTTAGGAGCGGGTTTGAGTGCCTGTAGTCCTATGAGAAGAACCTGACTCTAACTCAATTCGTTTATGGAAGAACACTGCGCGTGATCTCACGGGCAGCGCGAAACGCAAGTTCATGGCGGGCGTCGTCGATGGCCTTGGCCGCGGCGGTCAACGGTGGGCTGAAGACTGTCTTGGCTGGAATAGGCAACTCATTCGCAAAGGCAAAGAGGAACTCGATTCCGGCATTGATTTCGTCGATCAGTTTCACAAACGAGGTAGAAAGAAGGCTGAAGAACATTATCCAGAATTACTGGAGGATATTCGCGCCGTTGCTGATCCCCATGCTCAGACTGATCCCAGTTTTCGCTCTACTCGCCTCTATGTCCGCATCACTGCTAAAGAAGTCCACCGGCGACTGGAAGAGCGCCCAGGGTATGACCTATCAAGTATGCCTTGCGTGAGAACCATCAACAGCAAACTCAATCTGCTCGAACTCCACCCTAGAAAAGTTGCCAAGACCAAGCCGATGAAGAAAGTGAAAGAAACCGACGCCATCTTTGATATGGTGCATGAGATCAATGCGGCGGCCGATAGCGATCCCAAGCAGTTGCGTATCTCCATGGACACCAAAGCGGCGGTAAAAATTGGCGAGTTTAGTCGTGGTGGCTATAGCCGAGGCGAGCGGAAGGCCCTTGATCACGACTTCAAAGCGAAAACAACCCTCGTGCCCTTTGGGGTTTATCAGCCCGAAACTGGCCAAACCGACCTATGGTTCTCAGAAAGTAAAGTGACAGCGGATTTTATGGTTGATCGTCTTGAAGAGCTGTGGCCGCGACTGCGTGCAGAGAATCCTGAAGTAGAGGTGCTAGTGATCAACGCCGACAATGGCCCCGAGAGCGATGGCCGTAGAACCCAATGGTTGAAGCGCCTGGCTGAATTCTCTACGGCTCATGATATAGTGATACAGCTAGCCTATTATCCACCCTATCATAGCAAGTATAATCCTATAGAACGAGTGTGGGGAGTGCTCGAAAACCATTGGAATGGAGAGCTACTGAGCACAGCGGAGAAAGCGCTGGGAATGGCCCGAAGCATGACATACAAAGGGTTGAATCCCGTCGTCACACTGGTCACCAAGACCTACCAGACCGGAGTGCGACTGACAAAGAAAGCGATGAAAGAATTCGCGCCCCAAATCAGTCGGATGGCTGGATTGGAGAAGTGGTTTCTAACAATATTCCCTGAGCCTGAAATGGGATGATTATTTATTTCCAAGCCCCTAAGAATCGCACTGGCCATCATCTATGGTGGGCTTTGTATTAGTGCTTGGCTTGGAGCGAAGTACGTTGCTACGCGCGAGTTGCCCGAACCTGTCATTGCCAGTCATTCGCAAAGGATCGGTTCACTAGTTCATGCTGAAGAAGTCGATTCTGCTTTTAATCCTGACAGTGCTCTCGATAATAGGGGAGATCTCGATCTTGAATCGACGCTGAGCAAGATCAACGAGTGCCTAGCGATGCCTGATGCAATGTTTGGTTACGAAACAGCGTCGCTTCTGATTGCCCAGTTGGAGTTAGATGAGATCGCCCCTGCGTTGGAACACGTGAATACTCTACCGATCGAACATCGTCAGTCTTACCTGATCAATGTTGTGATGCGCTGGGCGAAACTCGATGGGAGAAATGCTATCGACTATGCGGTTCGAAATCTAAACGGCGATGCGCGTGAATCGCTGTCCAGCATCGCAAACGAATGGGCGAAAGTTGATCCCAAGGAATGCTTTGCGTGGGCTCTTCGACAACACGCATTTGCTACTGGTGACATCGACGCAAAGCAGAATGCGCACCCGAATGAAGCACAGCTTAGTGAGTATTATGGTGATGCGCTAATCCATTTCGGTCATCTATGGGGGACGATTCTATCGCGATGGGCAATCGTCGATCCCGAGGCGGCATTTGCCCATGGTGCCACTTTGCCGGATGCGAACCGACAATGGGTGCTGGGACAGATTTCATCGCTGTTCGGTTCGTTTGAAAACCGCCGCCAGTCAATGCTAGAGCACATGCGCAAGCTCCCTGAAGACGATCGAAGCTACGCTCTCCGATCAGCCGCCAGGTATTGGAGCATGCGTAACGTCAATGAGTTGAGCAATTGGTTGACTTCGGCCGAACTCAGCCCCATTGAGCGCTCATATTTTGAGAATGCTATCGTCTCGGAAAACCAGTCGAGCTACCCCGATCTCGCAGCCGAGTGGTTGCTTGAAAATCGAAACGGGGAAACTCTGGAGAAAGAACTAGGGAGTTTGCTTGAGTACTGGGCGTCCTATGACAAAGCAGGAGCGGTGCAATGGGCGAAGCAATCGATTACCGACGAAAGCTTGATGAAATCCGCCACGACTTCATTGGACATTGGCGACGAATCTCTCTGACAAACGTGGAGGTGTGCAATCGATACTTTCGACCCAAAGACCAGATTGCCGGATCGAGCGGCGATCCCCGAGAGTGACGGGCAACAAATTGACCGACGTTCAAGTTCTACTTCTATGATCACTACGACGCCAAACGCAGCGGTGGAGCACATTCACAATCGGATGCCTGTGATCCTGCCATTTGAGGGGACGGAGGAATTCTGAATGCGGATGATCCTGTTGCTTGCTAGTTCCCTTCGGCGGCGAGCTGGAGACGCCGGAGTACGAGGGCCCTCGCTGAAATCCAAGCCAGTGAAGTGACGCCTCCGTCGGCGGCGCGCTGGTTTGGAGAAATCAAATGCTGCGTAGTTACGTCGATTGCTAGGCGCTCGGAGTGCGGATGCCCTAGCGGTTCGGCTAACTGCATTCGATTGTCGCTGTAGACAGCGAGTTTATTGATGGAGAGACACAAGACCCTCGCTCCAGGGAGCGTGGATTTTACGGGAACTGGCTAGACTTCGGTTAGGGGTCGGAAACCATTCGGAAACCATTCGGCGGAGAGTGTCCCTCGAACCGTTTGCGAACCGTATCGGAATACCTAGCGAACGGGTTCCGATTCGAAGGAAACTTTGTTATCGAACCGAGCATTCCACGAATACCTGGAGTGACCAACCGGCAACTCCCTGCGCTTTTTTTTTATCTGCAAGTCGTGATCTGAAATCCGGAACGGCGAATTTACTAGTGGGATGAACCTTAATTCAAACAACGCCGCGGACGACCTGGACGAACACGTTCGCCCTAATGTTAGCCGCATTGAACGCTACCGCAATGAAGTGGCTAGGGCACGCAAGAAGCGGTGGCCATATGAACGCATTGCCGCGCACTTGAAGGAAAGTTATGGGCTCGTTGTGAGTGACCGGGCAGTTAGTGCTTTCTGTCGTCGGCGAGGTATCAAAAAAGGCGTGGGCGAAACGATGGGCGAACCCACGCATTCGAAGAAACCCCGCGTTCCCGCTCCCGGAGGTCTGACCAACCTGTTGCCCAAGTTTCGGAAAAAGAAAGTCTTCACACCCCGCGACGGTCCCGTTGCCACACGCATGAATGGCGAACTCGACGATTCCTAACCGCTTTTTTGACTCACTTTTAACTCAGAAAACCTAAACCACCAATCAACTAACATGAAACCTGATTCCTCTGATCAATCAACCCCAACCATGCGCGCCGTCTTCACCCAAGGTGGAAAAGGTGGTGTCGGAAAGACCGAAGTCGCCATCGCACTCGCCTCCTGGTATCGCGCCAACGGGGTTGAGCCCACACTACTCGACTTCGATATCGAGAACGCAGACAAGGCCGGTTTTCAAACCTACTTTCCCGAAGCACGAAAGATCGATGTCCATCGTGAGGGCTCGCTCGATGCTTTCTTCAATGCCTTCGACGATGGGACTACTGTTGTACTAGCAGACTTGGCCGGAGGATCTTCCAACGCGGCCGAACGGTGGTTTGAGGAGGCCGCTGAGTATGCCGTCGAGATGAATGTGGCATTCACCGCTATTGGCGTCACTACCAACGATGCCAGTTCGGTCCAGTCGATCCTGAAATGGGCAGGTCATCTTCAGGACGCCGTCGACTATCTCATCGTGCTCAATGAGATGCGAAGCCCTCGCAGCATCTTTCAATACTGGCATGACAACGCAAACGTGCGCGAATTCATCGAGGCCACCGAGCCTCGCGTCATGACTATGAAAGCACGTCTAGAAGAGTTCCAGGCCGAAGTCAGGAATCATGCCTGCACCCTGGAACAGATCATCAACGGGGATGTCGATGCCAAGTTCTTTCGCTACAGTCGCAACATTGTCAGAGCCAAGATCTATCTCCGTCAACTCTTCGAAGGCTTCGCTGATGCGGCGGATATCCTCCTTCCTCAGGGCACCCTAGCCGAGATTTCTACAATCTAACCCATCAAGCTAACATCAACCCCAGAACCAATGGCTGAAATCGTAAACCTTGAAAGCGTGGCGAAACTTCTGCCCAAGGAGCAGCGCGAACAGTTCTACCTCATCGTTCAAAAATACAAAACTGTCCCACAGGACGACGATCATCTCGTCATGCTCGACGCCATGGGATTCATCGCGCTGTTCATGAACGAACTGCCTCGAAAAATAGGCAAGCTGCTGGATCAAGCCGGCCAGCGCCTCACCGAAGATCAGGCTACCGCACTGGGAAATCAGTTCAGCGAGATCTTGCAAAACTCACTCGACGTTCCCAACTACCAGGACATGACCAAAGTCACCCGGGACATCAGGGAAACCTATCAAAAGAGCGAAGCTGAGTCCCGAAAGTTGAATGAGAAGCTTCGAAATACCCACCGCCAGATTGCCAAGTATAGCCGCTTGTCTCCTGTGATCGGCACTTCGATTACTACCAGCCTGATCACTCTAACACTTGGAGCGGTGGCTGCCTTCTTCTGGCTTCCCAAACTACTCGACAAACCGATCACTGTTCCCAAGCGTCTCTGGCCCTACGTCGAATTAGAGAAGGAACGTCGACTCGACTACATCGATAAAACCCATCCTGATTCCGTGGAGCGAAAGATCAGAATCTTAAAGATCAAGGATGGTGTTCTCGATGCTTTTGTCCACGGGGATGAGGCCGTCGTTGTGTTGGAAAGGCCTGAAGACGAACTATCAAACTAAGGCTCAAATGATGAAACGGTTAGAAGAGAAAAAGCAAAGCGCTCTTATCAGCCGGGACCAACTTGCCCAGCGCTGGGGAGTATCGAAGGAAACGATCAAACGTCGGGAGCGTGAGGGCCTTCTCAATCCGATTCGTTTCAATCAACGACTACTGAGATATCGGATGGAAGACATTGTCGCCATCGAGCAATCCCTTCTCGCGTAACTTGTTGCATTGCAGACGATTTTTTGAAGGCAATGGCCCATTGAGGATTGAATTCCAGCTGCTGGTGTTGCACTTCCAAGTCCAGGGCATGGTTGAACTTTCCACGACACGCAGGTGCTCGATCGCCCTGGCCTTTCAAGTTTCTTGGAAGTCGATTCTAATCTAACAGTGGCGATCTCGCATGGTTTCAGGCCGCTCGTTGCCGCCCGAATTACCGCGGTTCTGGATCCACGGATTACCGGATTACCGGCTATCAAGTTGACGGTTTCGCACTAGTGCGACATGATTCGAGTGCGCCAATTCTCTGGTTCGGTTGAAAACGGGGCTTGAAGCATCAAGGCAAATCCCTTGCCATCCGCCTTTTCCGGCCATGGACTACGATCGTCGTAGGCGAACGAGAGGATGGATTTGCCAAGGGCGTCGAGGATCGTGAGGCGTTCGCCTCCGTTGCTAAGCTGACTATCATTTTTAAAGGCACCAGCGATGGGAAGCTCATTTCCGTAGCGCCGTGAGTAGGCCTCTTTGTTAGATACGATGACCATCGATTGTTTCGGATTCAAAGTGAGATTGTCGGCGAAAGTGAACTTGATCCCTTCACTGAAGCGTACTTTCGTCAGATCGATGATTCTAATGCCGATATTCGTGACTTCTAGGAACTCGAACTGTGACCGCTTTGTAAAGCCAGCTTTCTCTTCGGACTCAGTTAGTGGTGCCGGATGATAGTGGATCGCCGTGATCGCAAGATTGCCGGCCCTCGCCGGTTCAGTGCCAGTGTAGAATGTGTGCTCTGCTAGTGCGGACCACCCATTCGCTTCACGACTCCGCGCCTTAAAGGTGGTTGAATCGTTGATGCTGATAGGCCCCGCATAAACTTTGGCCGACTTGGAAACCGCTCCGGAAAAAAGACTGCTTTGACCAACTTCCAATCGCACATCAATGAGCATGTCCGAGCTGGTGATTTCGTCATTGAACGCGTGAATCGCCAACATATTGCGGCCTTCGCGAAGCTGACCTGGTTGCACGGTGGCTGGAAATTCACGAAAGTTGATGGCTGTTGAATCTCGACCATCTCGTGAAGCTGACTGGTTCCATCTTGGGAAGGTTCCTGTGACGTTCGACCTGGTGAGTTCCATACCATTGAGATAGGCAACGAAGCCATCGTCACACTGTGCAAACAGGGTTAGTCTTCGGATCTTTCTTGCGTCTTGCACAATGAAGGGAATACGCAAGTAGAGCGAACTACGCTTTCTGTAGAGGTCTTCCTTAAAGTCGAAGTTAGGACCGAGCAAGTGCTCGTAGCCGGACTTGTTCTCATAACCTGCAGCGCCTAGACCACGCTTCCAAGCTCGATCATCAAAATCCGGATGAAACCATTTCACTTTGGCGCGCTCAAATATATTGTTCGTTGGCACCATGGCACGACGTTCGTTCTTCTTCGAAACGAGTACTCTCTTGGCTTGATCAGCTGCGTGCTCTCCCGGAAAACAAGGATCGGTGCCGTCGAGTGTGTAGTAAATCTCGGCATTTCCGGGACCGGATAGAATAACCTGCGTCCCCTTCTTCACTCTTTCCGCCCTTGGCGATATCTGAGGCGCCTCAAGTGTTGGATACAAGCCTGCTCGCTCTAGCTGTTTTCTAAACACCGCTGTGCGATTCGGAAAATAGGTTTGTAACAACCGATCCCTTTCGCGAAACCAATCCTTGCCTCGTGTGTAGGCTGGGCGTCTTCCAGAGTCGCCCCACCGTGCAGATTCTGCCCTGATAGCACGATCAATTCGCTGGAGGTGATGTTGATAGAGTCTTGAAACCGATGTTGGCGTCAACCCGCCTTCTCCTGTGAGATGTTTGTGCGCTAGATCCGCGAACGCAAAGCGATACATCGGGTTGCGTTTTAGTTGATGATGAATTCCGGTAGGGCCGCCATAGTCTGACTTGCTAGTGATGTCGTCCTCTAACTCTAACAAGACTTTCTCAGCATCCCAGCTATGGAATCGCCAACGTCCTTCGGGGTCCTTGGAGTGATGAGTCGCATACCAATTCTGATGCCCCCAGTCTGAGTTGCCACCGTAGTAGTTCACCAACATGTAATTGATGAAGTCCGGGATATCCAAGAGAGTGGCGACTTTTTCGTAGCTGGCGTCGTTGCTGAGATCTTGCTGAGTCGCAGCCATCAATTCCATGTAGTGCTGAGCATTTCCGTTGATCGTGTCGCCGGGGTCATGTTTGACCACATCATAATCTTCACTTTCGCCACCCAAATAGCGGGCAGCAAAGTGTTCATCGGGACGTTCGTGCAGTACATAAACGCCCCAATACAATCCGCACATATAAAGATGGATCGGTCGTCCATGGGGTGCATGTCCGCCTAGCGCACGTTGCAAATCAGCGGTGAATTGATCTCGAAGATACTGTGCCCTTATCTGCTGCGTGTCGCGGTCGAGAGGTCCATGATAGGCCCACGCATAATTCGACCGCGCATCTAACACAATGGTGTCGAAGGCGCCGGACGCCAATGGACCAAAAGGGCGCGCTCTCCACTTTCCTGCACCATACTTCCGCTGAAACTTCAATCGCATGGAAAGCTTGTTTGTTCGCGACCATCGAATCGTGCTCGTGCCACCTGTGATTTGCACGGCGGCATCAATTTGGTCGCTCTCGCCGGTGTCAGGATCAATGTATTCCATGGACACGGCCCGTGGATCTCCTTCGCCTCGAATGTAAATTCCGTCCTGCCCCCACATGTCTTCGAAGGGCAATGCTAGCGATACTGTTGGCAAGGTTTTGAGGTCTTGCGAGGTGACGCGACTTTCCGGATCAGCGTGATTGACGATCGTCGAATCCATGGCCCAATCCGGCCCTCGTGCCCCCCAATAGGGCCTTCTAGGTAGGGTCTGTCCCAGAAGCGTCCGATTCTGAGATTTGATGTGTGGTTTTTGTTAGGCGCGTTGTTGGCCGCGCTGGTCGGGGGCGGATTTGTTGGTTTGGATGGTTGTGCTTTGTCTGATTCTCGCTTTTCGGGCCTTTTTCTCGGGCGCGGGTACGTGCTGCTCCCTCTCCGGCTTGTGTTCCGGGGGCGCGGCTTTGTCTTGCGCTTTTTCTAGGCTGCTTGCTTCCGCGCTTCGGCTTCTCGCGCTTCGGCTTGCTTCTTTCGCATTTCGGCTAGTTTCTTCATGTTGTGCCCGAGCACTCCCCAACTCACCGCCTTCTCGCGATTGGTGTGCCCTTTCACTCGTAACATATCTCCCAATATGCTGTGTATGAAGATGCTGATTCGGCCTTCGGTTTGACTTCGTCTTCTTTGCCTCTTGGCGAATTCGCCGTTCCCCATTTTTTCGCGCAGGATTTCGAGTTGCTTCGGACATATGTAGTCTCTTTCTTCTCCTAACGCTTTGCTGTTTGCTTTGCTCGCAAAGCCTCGATCTGCGCATACGCCTTCTATTTCGATCTTGAGTCGCTCTTCGATGTTTTCGACTCCTTCTAGGAGTATCTTGGCGTCGCTCACATTTTCTTTGTAGAGTTGGTTGTGAACGATTAATCCGTCTTCTTGTTCGCCTAACAGGATGGGGTTGCCGAATTCGGTTTCTTTCCCTAACTTTCCTCTCACTACCACTTGCACGTCGGACTCGTAGAGGCTGAGGATTTTTTCTGAGCTTTTGACTTGTCGCTCCCCGATGAGGCGCTCGTGTGCTTGGCGTTGGGCTTCAGGTAGTTGCTCGAGGATGTTGTCGATTCGCCCTAGTATTTGCTGGACTTGCGGCCAACTCCACTCGGTTTCTTGCCATCTTTCTTCTAAGAGTTGGCGATGTTTCTGGGCGTGTTGACGGGTCTTGCGAATTGATTTTTTCATCTGTCGCAGGATGGCTTTGCGGTTGCGTTTGCTGTCTTTCTGCCGCCGTTGTTGGCTCATGGCTATCCCGAGTTTGTTGATTTCTCGCAGGAAGGTTTCGGGGTCTTGGGGCATGCGGTTTTTTAAGCCGGCTTCCCGTATGAGTTTCGTGGCTTTCATCAGGGTGCGGGTGGCGTCGATGAGGAGCACCCAGTCGGTGGGGTAGTGGATGTTGGCTTGGAGACAGAAGCTGTCGAACCAGACGTTGACCAGATCGACGGGGTTTTCTAAACCTAACAATTGCTCTAAGCCGTCGCTGGAGTGTTGGGCGGCGCTTTGCAGTAGCTGGGCGCTGAGTTGGTCGATGGCTTCTTGGGGCAGGAAGCGTCCGTAACGGTCGAGGGTGCTTTTTGAGGGGGGCATGACGGAGCCGAATTCGCCTGTATGACAGAACCATTGCAGCACATTGCTTTCTGCTAGTTGGATGCTGAGTTCGCGCACGGGCATATGATTTTCGACGAAGCGGACGATGTTAGTGCGGAAGGCGGTGACGCAGTGATTGAGGAATCGGGTGCCTACTTGATGGGACTGGAGGCCGCGGCGTTCGAGAACAAGCTTCGTGAATTGGTCATCGAGTCCGGCCCGCTCGATGATGTCGTCCATGAATTGGTATCGGGCGCGTTTATCGCGATAATCTTTGGGCCCGTAACAAGGTGGAAGTAGACGAAAGGTTAATTGGCGGTTAAATTCGGTCATGATTCGGCGGGTTTGATTTTGCTACTAACCAAATTATACACGCCGAATTTGGCTATGGGAGTCCAAATTGGGCTCTCATAGCTCTTTAATATCGCTGTTTCGCACTTCTATGACAGGGGGGCGGACCTGTGGGACAGGCCCTAGGTAATCCTTTGCCATCCTGCTTGAGCACTTCGCTCGGAAAGACGTAGGTGTGGGTGGCGACCTCAGAATTGGCCCAGCCTTCTTGTGAGGCGATCGCTCTTATGATCTTCGTGCTGTTGATAGTGATTGCTCCCTGATAGAGGCGACCGTTCCTCATCGTAGGGAAAGAGCCGTCGGTCGTGTAGCGTATTTGAGCAGCATCTGAACCAAGCCCCATCTCAAGAGAGAATGGCTTGTCGAAGAAACCGCGTTTAACCGACATTTTCGGTTTGCCGAGAACTCCGGCGAAGGCTTTTCCGGAATTGGCAGCTCCCGGTGTTCCCCTGACGAAGTAGCCCCACTTGGAATCCGAATCGGAACCTCTGATGAGACCGAACGAATAGCCGGCATGTTGTTTCGGATAGTCCGTAATCTCACTAACAACGCCTTTCTTGTCTGGAAGCAGCAGTGCCAAATAGCCATTCGTTCGCTCCAGCCTAAAGCTTGAATGAAGCAGACTGCTCACATCAGTTTGGTTCTTCCCTGACGCAAAGACGACAAGGAATCCGTTAGGCGCTATGGTCAACTTGGGAAATGTCCAACCTTTCCAATGGTCCGGGTCATCCGTCAGGAACCACCGCTCCAATGACACGGGTTGCTTGCTGGTGTTGTGCAATTCAATCCAGTCAGAGCGCTCATTCTGATCGTCCAACAAGGCGGTTCCCGATGCGGAGAACTCATTGATAACGACGTCGGCACGCGCCGAGTTCAAGATCCCCGAGAGCACTATCAATGCCCCGGCCAAACAGCTCCCCTTAATCGCTTTCACGTTGTGCATTGTAATCAGAATCGACTCTCAGCCGAAATCAAAACGTCACGTCAGTTTTCGTTTCCGTAGCAAAAGATACGTTGCGAAAGCCTGCCTTTCTGATCTGTTCGAGCACTGCGGTGATGTGTTCAAAAGGCGTCTCTTCTTGGGCTCTGACAATGATCGGCAGCCCGGGTTTCTGAATTCGCTCTGCGACGTTTTTCAAATGCGCCGCCAGGGCATCGCCACCCATTTCTTCACCGTCCGCTATGGTCGTCCCCTCGCGGGAAATGATGATAGTTATTTCCTTTGGATGCGATTCGAACCGCTTTTCCGCCTCCAGTTCCGAGATGAAGGAAATATTCCGTAGATTGCTAGAACGCTTGAAAAGGTTGACCGCCTCCACCACGAGATAATAGGGCGTGTCCTCAGGTGCGCTAATCAGGCACGGTAGGTCTGGATTGGAATCGTCTAGCCCGTGGTTGCGCAGGAAGTCTCCCGGCGTCATTTCTTCACTGCGGAAGGAGATTTTGCCCTCTTTGGTCATCCTGAGGATGATCGGACCGACCTCAGTCACGGTTTCTTCACCAAGACCGCAAGTCAGGGTGTCGTCCTCACTCCAGATCACCTCGACGATGTATTTCTTTTCGCCGAAGTCGTAGGCGCCGGTTTGCACAACCTTGCCGCGTTTGGTCGCGGTGAGGTGCAGTTTGCGATTGGGCGGAATACTGGTGAGCTCGAACTTACCTTCGGTATCGGTGCGAACACCGCGGACGAATTTTCCGTCCCGCCGCATCGCGCCATCGGGCGGATTTCTTTCAGCGTTGTCCACCTTTACGGCCACGTAGGCGTCCGGGATCGGCTTGCCCTCGGCGTCGCACAGGGTTCCGGCGATTTTGCCCGCTTTCATCAGGCGGAAGGTGACTCCTTCGATCGGGTCGCCGGGCTCCAAAACTTTAACGTGTTCGGGTTTGGATTCAACGGGCGCTGACGTTAGAGAAACCGCAAATTCTCCTGCTCCGAAAACATCCCGATCTATCGTGTCGGGCTGATTGGTTTTCACCTCAAGCCATTTGCCGTTTTTCATGTCACCAAGACTGAGGCGAAAACGTAATTCCCATTCGCCATTCTCTGCGCTGACCGCAGAGGCGACCGGATCATCGGCCAAAAGAAAGGCATCTATGGGAACTCCTGCGAGCGGTCGAGGCGGCTGGTTCCGCAGATCGAGAACGGTTCCGCGAATCACGAATTCCTCGTCGATCCGAGCGGTGACCAAGTCGTCCCCACTCCTATTTCCCCCGATGTAGGCGATGCCGTTCTTGTCGAGGCGTTTGTTGAGTCGAAAGTGCGTTTGCAATTCCGCGCGGACAGCGCCGGGCATGTCGGTGAAAGCAGTATTGCTAAAGTTGCTAGCGATTCTTTCCGGGTCGGAAAAATCGATTCGCTGATGATCGTCCAAACCAGACACCCAGAGGACATGCGAGCTTTTCTCCAGCGCCAGTGCCCAGCGGTCCCTCGGCTCCAACCGCCTTGGGAATCCCAACTCATCACCGGGTTTCTCCCCCACCAGCGGCAGATTGCCGAGCGGCGGTATCTCAGCCAGAGGGATCTCGTGGCGCAGGGCGGGCCATTTTTCCGAAGCGGCCCAGCGGATCACCGCCTTCACGGAGGCTTCGGATTTTCCTTCGATTGAGAGGGAAATTCCACTGCCAAGTTCCCACGTCCCCGCCCTGTGCGGAGCAAGAACCTTGTCCTCATCCGCCGGGGCGAAGGTCTCAACGATCCAATTGCGCACCTCATTTTGCCGTTTCGTTTCCGGTAAATCCGCAGCCAGCACCGTCGATTGATCGGCCCACCGTTCCGCCTGTCGCCAGAACACAACCCGTCCGAATTGCAAAAGAAGGGTCTGATCGTTGAGCCGCAGTTCGTCTGGCTTGCTTGAATCGAACTCAATCTGTAAACGATCTACATCCCAGCGAAAGTCCGCCCAGACCTTGCGGGATCCTAGTTTCTGACGCGAACGCCGAACCCCGGCCTTCGCCGAGGATGCGCCCAACTCTTCTGGCATTTCAACGACGACGACAGCCTGGATTTGATCGTCGGTGTGAATGCAGAAGATTTCACGATGATCGTCGCCGAGCCGGGTGAACAACAGAGATTTCCATTTGTCGTCATTTTCTCCAGCCTGGGTGATCATGGCGAAAGTCATCAGGGAAGCGACAATGGCGAGCAGGCCAAACATCACAGGCGGCCAGCTCAATTTGAAATGGGACGATTCTTCGGAAGCAACCAGGCGCCGGATTCGGTGGAACAGATTTCCCCGCGTCCCTCCGTTGGCGGCAACACTGAGTGCCGGGCTGCGTGTCAGACGGGCTTCTTCCAGAGCCGCCAGAGCCCCAGCGTAGTCCCTGACGCTTCCACAATGAAATGCCGCCAAATCGTCGCAGCAGTGCTCTCGCTCAATGCGGATTCTTCGTGAGATCCACCACACCGCCGGGTGATAAAAGTACAGGGCTTCAACCAGCGATTGCAGAAGATTGATCAAGAAATCGTGGCGACGGATGTGAGCCAATTCGTGAAGCAAGATAGCATCGACCTGAGCCGGTGGAAGATTCGTCAGCATCGAAAGTGGCACAATCACCGCAGGCCGTAGAACCCCCACGACGACGGGAACCCCCACGGCGGTGGAGGTGAGCAAGCGAACCATTCGCGAGCTGCGGGTATTTTCCGCTAGGAGAGTGAGACGGTTCGACCATGGCGAGTCCAAGGGCAGGGCTCTCGCGGATTTTCTCAGACTGAAAGTGGCCCGCCAATCGAGTAATAACCGGAGCACAAAGGCTGTGACACCGCAGAGCCAGAACCCGACAACCCAAAACTGCCAGGGAGTCGGTCCAAGATTGGTGTTTGTGGTGGCTGTCGCACTGGCAGTGTCAGCTGCTGCTTCGGTATGTGGCCAACGAGGGGAATGACGGAAATAGGTCTCATTCTCCGAACCACTAACATCCGTCGGCAATCCGCCTGCCTTTGCGACTGGCTCGTGTGTCAGCGTCATCTTCGGCAATGGATTCCTACCCATTGTCGGATCGTGTTCCGAGAGACTGAGCACCAAAGTTCCCGTCGATAGCAATAGTAACACCACCATTCCGCCCGCCGCCGCAACGTATCTCGCCAAAGCTGTCCGCAAGAGCCGCAGCAACCCCGCCACCAACAATGCCACCAACACGCCCTGCCACAAAAAGTGCGCCAGGGTCCAGCCGACTGCTTCGATCAATGTCGTCGCATTCATTCTTTCTTGCCTCCCGGTTTTGACTGAGTATCCAGTTCATTCAGCATCTCGCGAATTTTGTCGAGTTCATCCGGAGTGGCACGTTCCTCCGCCAGCGCCTGCATCACCAATCGAGTGGGGTTGCCTCCAAACGCGCCCTGGAGCAGATGTCGCACCAATTGCCGCTGGGTTTTCTCCGGCTCGATGGTCGCGTGATATATATGCGATTTCCGCGATTCATCCCGGGTCACCAGCCCTTTGTCGGTCATTTTTTGCAGGATTTTCAGCGTCGTCGTGTAACGGGTGGATTTGGCCTTCGGCAATGCCTCATGAATCTTCCGGACCGTCGCAGATCCGTTTTCCCAAAGGACGCGGAGCAGCTCCAGTTCGGCGTCGGTCGGTTTCGGCGGAGGCGTTTTCTTGTTCATCGACACTATTTACGACGCGCGTCGTAGATTTGTCAACGACGATTGTCGTAGGTTTTACCCCCAGCATTCCGCGATTTGCTGGAAGGAATGCAATTTGCCTTTTGTGAGGGGGGATCGTCTGGCGCCGGGCCAGGCGCGCCGATCTCTACTCGCGGACGATGTAGCGATGCAGGTTCTCGCGGCGGTCGGCGAAGTCCGAGACGCTGCGAAAACGGCATTCGATGGGGGGCTAGCTGTTAGCCGGTCACCTGGATCGATACGAATTACTCAAGCATCTCGACGGAAGAAATCGCCACTTATAAACAGAAGATTGCCTTCGCCGCCGTAGGGGCCCGGAACGAAGCGGCTCGGATCGTCGTTCGGCTGACCTTGCTGTGCTAGACTTTGGATGGTCTATCATTGAACCCAATGCCGTTGGCTAGTGGTTGGGCACGCTGGAACTGAGCCCAGACACGGATGACGCCCTTGCCCGTTTCGTAAGAACCATTGAGCGCGACGATCCCGAGAGTACCTACGCGTGGACACAACGCATCACCGATCCGCTCAAACAAGAACGTGTTGCACGCAACGTCATGGGCACATGGAGACAATTGACCCCAGGAAGCCGCCGAGGCATGGAAAAGTGCACGAGAAATCGAGTCGACGACGCTAAACGAACGTTAGAGCCTGTCATGAATTCATTTCACCGTTACTCCCTCTATCTAGGTCTGGTATCAACTCTCCTGATCGCGGCAATTGCCTTCGGTGGTAATTCCAAATTGTGGGGCACCAAGGGAGAACTTTGGAAAGCCGACGGGCCGCTTCCTGACTTCTCCTTCGCTGGCTATCAAAGAGGCGAAAAACCGATTCCGGTTCGGAAGGCGGACGTCAGTGTTGCAGACTTTGGCGCCATAGGCGATGGCGAGACGGATGACACGGCCGCTTTCCTCAAAGCGATCTCGGAGTCTGCGGGTAAAGTAATCGGTATTCCTGAGGGTCACTACCTCATCACGAACATCCTTGAGATCAGGAAAAGCGGAACGGTTCTTCAAGGTGCTGGCCCTGACAAAACCATTCTAGTTTGCCCCAAGGCGCTCCATGAGATTCGTCCGGCACCGATCACGCATCACGCAGCCAAGACCAACTATTCATGGTCGGGTGGCATGGTCTGGATAAGGGGCAGCAGTTTCGGAAGGAAAACTCTTTCTAGCATTAATCCCAATGCCAAGCGTGGTGATCAGTCGATTACTTTGGAGGACGTCGCTTCTGATTTGAAGAAGGGCGATGAA
This sequence comes from Verrucomicrobiales bacterium, assembly GCA_965224685.1. Classification (GTDB taxonomy): domain Bacteria; phylum Verrucomicrobiota; class Verrucomicrobiia; order Verrucomicrobiales; family DEV007; genus CBDDAB01. The sequence continues at coordinate 1,095,382 of CBDDAB010000017.1, forward strand.
GTGATCGTCGCCGTCAAAGATGATTCAAATCAATCGCTGCTCACTTATCTCTATGCCAAACAACCGGGTGACATCAGTAAGTTGGATGCGGGCGAAGAGGAACGGCAACAAGTGTGCCGCGTCGAATCGGTCGATGGAAAAAAGATCACGCTAGACCGTCCGCTACGTTTCGATCTGTTAGAATCGTTTCAGCCGGAGCTACGCCAATACGATCCTAGACTCCAAGAGTGCGGGGTGGAAAAGATCGGCTTCGAATTTCCAGACAGCGCCTATCGCGGGCACTTCAGCGAGGACGGCTACAACGCCATCGCGATTCAAGGCGCAGTTCACTGCTGGGCACGAGACATCCACATCCTCAACTCCGATAGCGGCATATTTGTTAGTGGTCGATTCTGCACAGCGCAGGATATCATTCTTGAATCCAAGCGCAAACCCGGACCAAAGGACAACACCGGCCATCACGGGCTTAGTGCCGGTGGTGCGGACAATCTTCTAACACGATTCGATTTTCGTACCAAATTCGTGCACGACATCTCTGTCGAACGCACGACGGGTTGTGTCATTTCCAATGGCAAAGGCATCGATTTAAATCTGGATCACCATCGTCGCGCCCCCTACGAAAATCTCTTTAGCAACCTCGACCTCGGACAAGGTGACCGCGCTTTCGATTCAGGAGGAGCCACGGGAAGAGGCCATCACGCCGCCGCCGGCAATACCTACTGGAACCTCAGATCGAAAGAGAAAGTGCTATGGCCGGAAAACTTTGGCCCTGATCGCCAGAACTGGATTGGTCTCAACACGCGAGAACGGAAATCTAACAATCCTGAAAAGACGGAAGGCCGTTGGCATGAGAAAATGCGGCCCGGTCAAATAGCCCCCGCTGATCTTCACACCGCGCAGTTAGCTCACCGGCTAGGAACGACCAAACCTGTTCCCAGTGAAAAAGCTAAGCCGAATTCCGTGCAACAATGGGTGAACGCGGAGGGCAAGAAAATCCGCGCGACCTTCGTCAGACTCCAGGGTAACTCTGTCATGCTCAAACTGGAGAACGGAAGAACAGTCAGTTATCCACTATCAAAACTCTCAAAGGAAAGCCAAAAACAGGCGCGCGATCTTTCCTCCTCTTTGTGAGTGAATGCTCCTGTTGAACACCACCACGCATTCGGAAAGCGCTTGCAGCGTGGTCAATCGGGCAAACAGGACAAGCTCGCAGTTTTGAGCAGTCGCCGCTGGCCTGAAAGGTCAACATTGCCTCTATCGGGCTGTACTAACAAAGCCAAAACACCGATTGATTCGCCGACTTGGGAGCGAGGAACGTTGTTTCTTGCGTTTGGAACGAATGGCCAGGGAGAAATGACCGGAAGTTGTGGATGAGAGCGGCTGCCGGAACACCAATCGAGTCCTGTGATTGGTTAGGCGGCGGCTCGCTGCTCAATACCGTCAACAAAGGTGATTCCTTGGACGACTTTGTCAAGCTGTCGATACCCGTTGAGTCGACGCCAGCCTTTCTCGGCCTCCAAGCCTAGCTTGTAGACCATTGATAGGGTGGCTTTCCTTGATCCACATCCTTTGGTCTGACGAGTTCGATGGCGCACGGTTGCAAACGTCGATTCTATTGGGTTGGTTGTGCGAATGTGCCGCCAGTGTTCGGCTGGAAAGTCGTAGAATGTTAGCAATGTATCTTTGTCTTTCTTCAAGCAGGCGCATGCTTTGGGATACTTGGCTTCGTAGAGCTTGAGGAATTCGTCATACGCTTCCAGCGCGGCTTTCTTTGTTTCTGCCATGTAGATTTCATGGATGCGTTCCTTGGCTAGCGGTTGCGCTTTCTTAGGCAGCTTATCGAGGATGTTGGCTGTCTTGTGCACCCAGCAGCGTTGTTGTTTACTCGTGGGATACTCCTCTTCGAGGGCGCTCCAGAATCCAAGCGCTCCATCGGCGATGCTCAGTTTTGGAGGGATCTTTAGTCCCCGTTTCTTGAGGTCACAGAGCAGGTTCTTCCAGGACAATTTGCTCTCTCTTTCTCCATCGTTGATGGCTACCAATTCCTTGGTTCCATCGGGCAACGAACCCACTATCACTAAAACACATGGTCGATCGTCGTTGAGCCTGACATTAAAGTAGATTCCATCGGCCCAGAGGTAGACGTATTCCTTGTCACTGAGATCCCGTTTGTTCCATTGTTCGCGCTCTTTCTCCCACTGTTCCTTGAGCCGAACGACGTTGGCTGGAGAGAGGCCTGCGGCGTTCTCGCCGAGGATCGGCTCTAACGCTGCACTCATCTCGGAGGTTGAGATTCCTCGCAGGTAGAGTGCTGGAATGAGATTGTCCAGTGAGGCTACTCGACGCAGGTATGGTGGGAGGATGGCACTGGTGAACCGCTGATCGGGTCGGCGATCGTCGATCCTGGGTTGCCGGATGGGTATGTTGCCGATTCCTGTCTGAAGGTTGCGTTCAGGAAGGTGGCCGTTGCGAACAACATTGCGGTGACCTTGGTCATCACAGAGGTGTTGATGCGCTTGGATGTAATCGGCAACTTCGTTCTCGATGGCGGCCTGTAAGAGCGTTTGGGCTCCTTGACGAAGGGCCCTTTCGAGAGCGCTTTGGCAGACCGGGCTTGCTCCTTGCTGATCATGGATCGATGCTGATTTGGTAGGGTGGTTGGTGGCTTTCATTGGAGTTCACTTGTTTGGTTTCAGGTGAACTCTTCATGATGCCCCGACCGCCCTCATCCACAACTTCCGGTCATTTCTCATGGCCAGGTATTATCTGGCATAGGTAGAAGTCGCAGTGCGAGTGGCCCGACAATTGAAACGAGGGCGCTTTTCCATACGGGATAAAGAGGATGTAGCCTCACTTCACCAGGGAATGGCGTCAGAGTAACGGAACCGGGAAACTAACTCAGGAAACGCATGATAAAGAAAATCAAATTCTTCTTAAGAACGGTGACATCAGTATTCTTCCTCCTTGTCACCCTCACACAGGTCCTCGGTCAGGGTCCCAGCTATCTCGATACTATCGACATGTTTGGAGAACGATACGACGTCTTCCGCGTCACTGATGCTCTTGGTTCGGGATTCACCTTCAACGCTCTCCCTGAGCGGCAGGAAGTTATCACACCGTTAGGCACCTCTCGATTCGTCACGGCAGTGGGCGACGTCATTAACAACGCTGGCGGTTTCTCAAATGGAGGTCCGTTTTTGATGATACCCAATTCTCAAAGAGAACCGGGTGAGTTTTCTCAAGCCGAGGACATCAATAATTCAGGCGTTTCCATTGGCTGGCGGCTAGTACCTGGCAAAGCCCCGAGGGCCTTTATTCACGCTAAAGGGAGTGGGCTACAGCACCTGGATGAATTGTACCCAGCCGTTAGGCAACTGGCGGACATGAAAGCCCAACCAAATGCTCCGATACCGGTAGGCACGAAAGGTCTTCGGATCACCGACTCTGGTGATATGTTCATCGAAGGAATCACGACCTCAGATGGCAACAGGAGCACTCGTCTCTATCTTGTCGATACTGCAGGCACGGTGACACCATTCTTCTCAAGTGAAACCGACCGCGTCCCTGATGCCCATGGCCGTGGGCCTAACAAAGATGGTTGGTTTGCGGAATTTCCGAATCTGATTCATACCTCGACAGGTGAGGTCATTGATATCGGAGAAGTCGTTCGTGACCAGCTTGCGGATAGTGAATTCATTTCTGAATGGCCGGCGAATAGCGGAAGCCAACCTTTGATCAATGACACGAGAGATGTCACCTGGGCGAACCTCGTTTTTCAACCGGCCTGCTCAGACCCATTCATCAGATTCACCGCGTCAGGTTTGGAATTCATTGATGGAGCCCTCACCGGATTCGTTGGTAGTTTAGTGACGGTAGACTATACCCTGCGCAACGTTGGTCGTGGGCCATTGAACAATCCCACGATTGTCGCTGAGCCCGCTACGGAAGTGCTACGGCCGATTGGCGGCCCTTTTCCTCCGCTTCCCGCCCGGTTGGAACCGGATCAAACCTTTCAAACGACTGTGATTTGGAAGGTCGTTCAAACGGGTGAATATGATGGCGCCTTCGTCCTTCAAGGCGATGATGCTTGTGGCACCGCCAAAGGGAGTGTGAACACCGTTCTCTCACAGTATGTTGAACCAGAGCTTGGAATCAAATTACCCAATACCAAGCTGAAGCCTGGAGACAAAGACGTTACCATCATCGAGGTGCGTCTGGGAGTTGGTGAAGTCTCCCGCACAATTACCTTTCACGATCCCTTGCTGAAAGAACTTGTGGACGTGGATGATGATGCGGAAGTACCAGGCATCCTAACAATAAGCGAAGAGGAACTACCGTTCCCGTTCGAGCTTACCCAGGCGGAGCCCGTTAGGCAATTCGCCGTGCCTTTCGAAGTCCGCAAACGCGGTCTTGCCCGGCTTTCGACCGCCATCACTTCCGTGAATGACAAGGGCGAGACCAAGGGAATCACGGCCACAGCGACGCTCGTTGTCTCGCCGTTTGAAGTGGTAACCAAGATCACGCCCGACCCGTTGCGCCTCAATCAGACGCCTATCGATCAGTTAGGCGAGAAGTGTCGCGAGTTCCTAGACGAACAACCTCCGGCCCAGGAAGGAGAAGAAGCGAAGTTCCGCAATTGCATCGAGATCGCCATGACGGTCACCAATGAGAGCGACTTCACGGTTGAGAATGTGAACATGCCAGCGGCATTGGAGATTCACTCGATGATCAAAAGCCTCGATCTCGAAGATCCGGGCGTCCCTCTCACGCCGCTTCGATTCTACCCGCCCGAGGGTTCGTTTTTCAATCTGTTAGATCCGGATAGCAATCGTGGACCAGACGGCAAACTGCGGGAAGTCGATCGGCTCACGCTGGAGCCCGGGCATTCGGCGACGTTCACCTGGCTCCTTGACGCCTTTGACGGCAATGGTGAGGATGATGATTCGACCGAATTGGAATTCAAGGGACTGGTGTTAGGGAGTATCGAAGGCCGCAACGTAGAGGATCTCGGAAAAGAGTCGTTCCAGGTTGTGGAGAAACCGCTCTTAGAATGGGGCGTCCGTCCTTCTTTCGGTATCACAGAATACCGCTCAGGACAGGCAGTACGCGTAGACGGCATTCTTGAGAACGTTTCCGCTAGTAAAAATGAGGATGAGGGCGTCGATCTTCTGGTGATGCTCTATCAAATTCATGAAGGTAACGTCGGTGGTGGCTACATGGAGGATGTACGGGAGGTAAATGAACCGGGCCGCCCTACTTATTACAATCTCTTCGAGCTGCCTGCACAAGACGACGAGGCGACGCCTGATGAAAACGAACGCATTCTCAATCTCAACGCGATCTTTACCACCTTGCCGACGACCATTCTTTCCAAGGGAATGATCCGCTACGGCGTGCGTGTCTGGTCCCGCGACGAGAACGATCAAGTGCAGAAAGTGAGCAGCCAAGCTGTCCTAAAGGATGGTTGGCAGGAGAAATTCGAGGTGAGACTAACGATCAACGAAGAGGCCTACACCTACCGAGAGTATTGCGAGAATCAGTTAGGTATTTCACCTTTCATGTGCGGCTTCAATGAAGGTGGAGCCAGTTTGATCGATGGAACTTTGGGATTGTTGCGCTATGCCCTGAGCAATCCTGAAACGATGGCAAACATGGCTCTGCCCATGGCTAGTTACGACATCCTCATCGCACGGCAGGCCTGGAGGTTTATTGAGAATGATGCCAATGTGAAGAAGCTCCTGATCGAGGACGCCTACGTTCTTCGCGAAAATTTTAGAAAGGCGAGGGTGGTCGCACCGATGGCCTTAGAAGCCTTTGCACTCCAGGCAGGGGAAGCGATGGGAACTTTCTTCAAGGCGCTTGAGGAAGGCGATTTGGAAACTATCGAGAATGTGGCAGGGAAATTTCTTGGCGAGAACCCGGATCTGCTCGTGGAAGGCATCACTGGATCAATCGTCTACCGGCGCATCATTCGCGCGCTGAACAAGGTCGAGGCCGATGTGGTCGATAAGGCGGTGAGAGAGGCGGTCGAAGCAGCGGAACGCCGCCAAGCCGCGAGTTTGGACGCACGGATTGCGGAGAAGCAAGCAAATCCCAGCGTGACTAATCTGGCGGAAGCCCTGGAACCTGGAGACAAGATCCCCTTTGATCGCCTCCGCCAGATCTACGGGGTGACAAAGAAGCAGTACCGGCGAATTGCGAAGATAGCGAGAGAGAACAATGTTACGATTAGCTTCCGGGCACGTGGCCAACATGCCGCCTTCCTCCTGGAATCCGGCCGTGCATGGCCAAAGCCTCAGGCAATCAAACTCAAGACGGTCAACGAAATTGATATCGACTATCTGGGATACCCAGCTGGAAGCCAATCCAAGGTTCATATTGTCGAGCCACCAGCGCGTTTGCGAGGGCGAACGGGTAAGGAGCTTGAGGAAGCCATCAAGGGTTATGTGAGGGAAATGAAGATCCCGGATTCCATCCAGGGGAAAGCCCGTACCCAGTTGATCGACACAATTGAACGTCGATTGAAACAGCGCGTCAATGAATGGAACGACACCGTGCCTGAACTCTTTCCTGACCTCACCAAGCCGGACGGTCCTAACAACACCAACGTTGAAATCGATGTGAACTTCGGCGTCGCCGATCAGGCTTCTCCGAGGGCGGTGGATCAAACTCCAGACATCGCCGCTGATGAGAGACGCTTAGTCACCGCTGACCGCGTCATGGCAGATCCTGGAAATCCTGACATCGAGACAGGAATTGATCCCGTGACCGGCGGAGAACTGCGCACGTGGGAAATTATGATGGATGGCCCCAACGGTGAATTTCGGTCTATTGTGGGAGACCTCGATTTCATGGCGATCCTCGCCCCCGATGGCGGCGAGCTTTCCCTTGCCAAGCGTCGCCAAGTCTACGCCCAACTGCACGAGTTTCTCGACATGCAGCATGGGGATTCGAATTCCTATTGGCTCCAAAACTACCGGCAGATCTTTCTGGATTGTTGTGTTTCCGGGAAAGAAGGAACGGAAGCTTTCGTCGTCATAGGCCCCTATGGTGATCAGACACCGACGGCAGCAAAGTTTGTCGATAATGTTTCCGTGTTAGACGCCGGAATGAATGCAAAGCACCTGCCGGTAAGACACAAGATCACGGAACCGGTGAAGGTTCCCTTTGAGCTCAAAGGTACCGAACTCGTGGCGCGCCGACCGGATACCACCGGAGAATATGTCGTCATTGCCGGTGCGCAGATGAACTCCATGAGAGACCTGAAATTCTCCAGGCGTTTCTTCCCCGATACATTCGGCGATTACCTGTCCGCGTTCCTGACATTGCGCCTATTCATTGTGCCATCCCTGATGAACCTCAATCTTGCAGGTGAAGAGGCCAATGCCACATTCAATAGGAATGAAGATGCGCCGATCCTTAGCGCTCAGAGTGCACCAGGTGAAGCGCCGACCTTTCGCGTCTGGGAGGAAGGCCTGGGATGGCGCGTCATTGACGAGGCGACGGCCATCGATCTGGGCGGGCCCGATGTCGTCGATATGGCGCCCATGACCATTACCACACTGGATGCCGCCGCAGGAACGACCACCTTGTCTATCATGGAACAAGAAGAACTTGGAGCGACAGGAGCGTTTTTCGAGCCGGGCGACCGTATCGTCATCAATCCTGGCGGAGAGAACGAAGAGTTTGCTGTCGTTCAAGCGTTAGGATCGCTCATTCTTGACCAGCCCCTGCGGTTTGACCATGAAGTCGGTGAGTTCGTTGCCCTTGCACCATTGACCTCCGCTTCCGACAGCGATGGCGATGGCTTCAGCGACGAGCAGGAGATTCAGTTAGGAACCGATCCTAACAACTCAGGCGATTTCTTTCGCATCACCTCCCTGACGTTGTCATCACCGGCTGGCACTACTGTAAACTTGAGCTGGCCATCTCTCCCAGGCAATCGCTACATCATCGAAATGTCAGAAACACTCACCGCCGCAAGCTGGAGAGAAATGAGCACCATAGAGGCGAGTTCTCAAGAGACCGCAACTTCCTTGGAAATTCCTGACAAGGGCATTAAGACACGCTACTTCCGGATAAGGTTGCAATCTTAGAACCCCGGACTTTTTGGCCTACAAGGGAATTATTGGAACTTTGCGATTGGAGGAAGTTTTGCGTCTTGATGCTTTGGCTGGTAGGTGGCAGGGGGTAAGCTACCTGATTTGATAGAACAGATTTCGCATCACAGGGGAGTCTGAGTTCGCGCTTCGTGAGGTTCGTCTTCGGGATGAATAGTAACATTTTTGCAACACCTTCTCGCGTAGCTTTTCAATTGCAGCCGAATTCGGCGGCAATTGGCCTTTCTTTGCTCGCAACCGGACTGGTTAAACCCCGTAGCCGACCCTAACAGATTCCGTCATTTTCAGTTATAACCTCTTGGTTAGAAAAGGTTTACAATGTAACTACGCAATTTTGCTAGTCAATTAAGATTAATTAGTCTCACATAGGCACTATTGCCTATGAACAAGAGATTCATCCTTAATTCGTTGGCTCTGCTAGGGATCGCTTGGATGACGATTTCTGCACACGGCCAGTCTTCACTTTTACCAAACCTCGAAGATCGACTGAGTTCGGCGATCGATATCAAGCGATCCCCCACCGCGGTTGATATTGAGTTCCAATTGCTGGGGTTGCACTACCAAGTCCAACGCAAGGTTGGAACTCTCGACGACACTGCTGCCGGCTGGGAAGACTGGGGAACGCCTATTTTCGCCGGTGGACCTGGAACGATCATGCGTGTTCTCGTTCCCGACCCGGCAAGCCCGCCGCCAATCGATCCCGCCACTCCGGCAGATACCTTTCGGTTTCATCTCTCGACCATCCAGGGTCAGGGGCAAGTTCTCGTTAGTTGGGTGGATTCGAACAGCGGCGATATCGCCTCGGTGATATTGAATCGTTCCGTGCCATCGGGATTTCCGCCATTTTGGAATCGAAGGATTACCGGCCCGGATTATCAGTTGACGATAACACATCTCGGCATCGCTTACGAACCCGGTGAACTTCCACCGGTGTCATCCCCAGCCGTTCCTCTCACCGATCCCACTCTGCTGAAGCTAACAGATGCATGGGATGCCGGGGAACTCAATTCGGTGCCTAGTGGAAGCAGCGGCCAAACCAATTTGACTAACGGTACGACAGACTACTTTCGCGCTCAGCTAGTAAAGCCGGATGGCCAGGGTGGCTGGATTCCAATCACCAACCCCGAGGATGCAACCGACACCGATGGAGACGGACTCGCAGACTGGATCGAATTCCTCGCAGAAACCGGCAGCAATCCGTTTCTTGCCGACACGGATGGCGATGGTGTGAGTGATTATGACGAGGTCATCGGAGGCTCTGATCCTGCCAACTTTCTCGATCGGGCTTTCGATTCCTCCCGTCCGCCCGCCTATGCTGATGTCTGGATCGACCCCAATGCTGATCTCAATGGCCACCCAGCCGATGGGAGTCGTGATTTACCCTTTGACGAGTTTAAGGAGGCCATTGCGGCGGCCCCCGCCGGATCACTTATTGGAGTGAAAGCGGGATTCTACAATTTGCAGCCCGACCTTAACCCGGTGGTGATCGACAAGGAGTTGCGATTTGTGGCCGTGGACGGGCCGGAACAAACGCTTGTTGCGTTTTCACTGGGAGCGGCAGATGGATCGGGAATTCGCATCGTCGATCCATCATTCGCCAATGGGGCCTACAGCGCAGTGACTTGGGAGCATGGAATGGACCCCGAAGGCGAAAATGAAGAACTCCCCGCCGATCCGATGACTGTTGAATTTCATGGATTTCGTTTCATCAAAGGACTCAAGGCGATCTCGTTCTTCACGCTACCGGGTACGAAACTAGTCCTCGCTAACTGTTATCTAAACGGGTTGCTTTGTGGGGTGGCCGAGTGTCATTCGTCCGAGATTCTCGTGCTGGGGTGTCAAGTGGCAGAGTCCGGCGACGTTGAACGCTCTTCTCTTAGCGGGGCATCGCTAGGCCATGGCGTCTTCTATCTGCGCGGCAACTCCCAAGGCGAATTCTGGAACACCACCATTGTGGACAGTCTTAAGCAGCCTGACCATGGCACCATACATTTAGAACAGAATGCCTCGATCAAAGTACGCAATTCGATTCTCTGGGAGTCGTTTACCGAAGCGTTTGTTTCCAATAGCCTGCCTGGAGACATTGGTAGTCCTTTGAATGCACACCGTTATCGTGTGCTGACGGTGGACGATCCCGACGAGGGCGAAATCGTTGATCCCCTCGTGGAGGACTCCACGGATACCACTCCCGGTAGCGCCTACCAACGGCTAAACCTCCTTTCGCGGCTGGACGTTCAGTCATCACTGCTCTTTACGAGTGAAGAACCCGGTGGGGTTTTTGACAATCCCTTCCCCAGCCCGAATCCCCTGGCACCGAACCTGCCTTACGAGCAAGACATCGAAGCCGAGATTTTCCAACCGCACTATTTGCCGCCGGATTTCGATCCTCTGTTTCCGCAGGAGATTCACGATGCTATCAATACCCGCTATCTGAGTTATTCGCTCGCAACGATGGACGATCACCGTCTATGGACGGCGTGACGTCAAGCACCCTGGATACCTCCACGGGATTGATCGGTCCGTTAGGCTACGCGCATCTGTTACGTTATGATTTGTTAGGCCGAGCCAGGCATGAGGTTTACCGCAACTCCTCGACACCCGTGACCACGGAGACCAACGTTGATCTCGGAGCTGTGGAGACCGTTCCGACACTGCGCGACAGTTCCCAGGAGATCCAGCGGGCATGGACGGATCTGGCTGTCGTGACTCCTGCTAGTGACGGAACCATTCGAGTGGCCGCCACGGGTTCTACCAATGAGGAATTTGCGCAACCGGGCCAGATCATCTCCCTTGATGACCTCACGACAGGCCGTGGAACGATCGATGGAACGCAGTTCATCCTGGAACTCGACCAGTTGAATGAGAACAGCACGATCGCGGCCGCCTGTTTCGATTCAACCACCAATCGTTTTTTTGCCTTTGGCGATCAAAGGAGGGGCGGAATTTTCTTCAACGGGTTCACCGGAGACAATGGACAACGTATCTTCAGCACTTCCGAACATCTCGGTTGCTCGGATGCTGAAAGAAACCGGCTGGGCTCTTGTATTCTTACCGATTACAAGAAGGAGTCTCTTCGCGGGTGTTTTCTCACCCTCAGCGCAAACCCTCTGGTAAACGGGAACGGCTTTGTGGAAGCCTCATTACTCGAAGCGCCCGAGGGAAACAGCATCGATACTTTTCTGGGAAGTGGCATGGCGTCGGATAGCCCTTCAGCCTTTCAAGAGACGATGGGACTGCGCGCCGCTATCCGGGATACCCTCATCAGCATTTCTGATAGTACGATACCCTATCATACACTTAATCCGGGCAATGGCTTTCCTGATGGAGTCATTGTCGCCGTGAACACGCTGCCAAAATTTGGCATACCCCTCAACGGATGGTTGCCGACTGGTAACGGAGGAGAGTTTCTAGACTACTCAGGCGGAGGTTCTACGACCCAGGAAGGTGAGATCATTCATGTCGAACACCATCCCGGAGGTAGTGGAGATGAGTTCACCTTGAGCCACGATATCTCGAACATTGTATTGGCAGAGGACAAGCGCAGCGAAGTCTATTTCCGGGCATGGCCCTACTTCGACAGTGCCTCCGGACCCGTTTACGGCACCCCCTTCGACGCTTCCGTTATCCTGGATGGGGATTCGGATGTTTCAGGAGAGGGCGACGGCAATCTCGATCCACAGCCTTTTCCGCTCGTCATCAATGAAGTCATGTCAGGAACCAGTGGTTGGATTGAAGTGTTCAACACCTGGGGTCAAACCGTGAGTGGGAGCATCCTTAGCGGGGTGGTGCTTAAGGCGCACGTTGATCAAGATGAAACCAGTAATGTCACCGCCCAACGCGATCTCAGTAACGACAGTTTCCCACCACGGTCACTCACGGTCGTTGCCATTTCTCCCGAGGCAAATGGTCCTCTTGAGCAACCAGAGTTGGCACTTAGTGCCGGAGATCCTACCGAAGATTTCATTATCGAAGATAGCGGGAATGTTAGATTCGACCAACCAACCCTCGATGACGACGGTCCACTCTCTGAGTCGTTTATTGGTCGGGACAGATTCGATGGCCAAGTGAGTGAAGGACGCGCCTGGGACGGAGGTCCAATGGGGGAAGATCCTTTCTCTGGCCCTCACGAGCAGAATCATGGAGCCGCCTTTGGAGCCATCGACAGCATTCATCCCGTCACCCGCCGCACGTCAAATACCGCAAGCTTCACTGATCCTGAATCTGCTGCACCGGTCAGGCAGCCTTACTTTCAGGCGAAAGCCAATGAGACAGGCACCACCGCGTGGGTGGCATGGCGCAACCTGGGTCATCTGGGTGCGAGTTGGGACAGCGATGGATTGCGGCAGGATTTTCTTTCCGCTAGAGTCGAAGGTTCGGCCTTCAAGGACGACGAGCTTTTCTTCGGCCTTCGTTCTCCCCTGACGAAGCGCCGGTATGGTGCGGCCATCGTAGTGAAAGCCGCTGAATCCAGTGTAATCAACCCGGCGGAAACGTGGAAGAGCCTTACGGGAGTTCAGGAGTTCGAACTCAATCTCGATGGAAAAGGAATCCATGCAATCCAGTGGTGCCCGGAGGTCGATGCCTCTGGCAAATTCCTAATCGTAGCGGGTCCCGCGAGCACAGATCCGGATCAAGATCATCCATCGGTTGGTTCGTTCAGTCTATGGTCGTGGGACGGAACAACGAACCCACCAACTCGGCGAATCGCCCACCTTGGTGCGTACGCCAGGAACCCATCTGGAGTGGCCACGTTTACCCACAACAATACGCAGGAGAAACGGATCATCTTCTGCGAAGCCCGCCCACCTTCGGAAGTACCGCAAATAGAACCGGAACCGGAAGTGGAGCATATCCTTCACTGGCCGATTTCCATCCTGAATTGATGAGGCCGATACTCACCACGACTCTGATAGCAGCGCTGCAAATCCTTTGCGTGCCGGCGAAAGGAGCGGCCATAAGGTATGAAGTCACCCACCTACAATCGCTCTATGGCGAGGACTTGTTTTTTACGGGCATGTCTCCCGGAGGCGTTCTGACGGCTAGTGGAGACCAAGGTCTTATTCATATCTCCGATGGTGAAATAACTACGCTCTCTTTGCCATTCGGACCTAGTACGGCGGCCTACCGGCCGTTCAACGACTCCGGTGTTTCTTATGTTGATCGGAATGTAAGAGATGATTCCGGAATCGCCAGATTCGAGGGCATCTATACGCTCGATGCCCGAGGACAACTTTCGAACACAGGGTATCAGCCTATCGGAACGAGCATGACACTTGGTGGGCAAAACCGCTTCGGAGTTATTGTGGGAGATGAAGAAGGCGGAGACATTGGAACTTCCGCGGGATTCATCTATTCCCCGGATTCTGGACCAGAGAGCCACGAGTTCTTTGGCGGCATTGATGTCACACGATTTTCCGATATCAACGATCACGGCTGGATCGTGGGCAATGGCATTGTCAGGACCGAAACCGGTTCGTTTGGCGGCATGTTTCTGTGGATTCCCGATCAAGAGCCTATCCTGATCCGCCGGGGATCGGGAGACGCCAATGGACTCAATAATCTTGGGCAGATTATTGGATTCGATAGCTCCAGTGCCTTTCACTGGCAAAATGGAAACTATCAGATCATCTCCGACGTGATGGTTCCCGATCCCGATGACGCCTCGATCATCAGAAATGCAACGGCCCTTGCTGGTGCCAACTCGCTCAATCAGAACGGTGAGGTCGTTGGTTTTGGAACTTTTCGCGAAGTTCCAGGTTTCGATCCACCCGGAGATTTGGACTTTGCCGGGTGGCTGTGGACAGAAGAGGAGGGGTTACGTTTTCTGGATAATCTGATCGACACCACACTTGATCTGGAAATCTCCTCAGGCCGCGCCATCGCCAACGATGGAAGGATACTAGCCGCCGGGAGGATATCCGGATACGACGGCGTGCAGCACTTTCTTCTGACTCCGATCCCAGAGCCAAAGACCACTGTGCTAATGTTAGCAGGATTGGCCAGACTGCTAATCACCCGAAAACGCTCGCATGTCTGAAGTGGAGCCTATCCTTCACTGGCCGATTTCCATCCTGGAATGATGAGGCCGATACTCACCACGACTCTGATAGCAGCGCTGCAAATCCTTTGCGTGCCGGCGAAAGGAGCGGCCATAAGGTATGAAGTCACCCACCTACAATCGCTCTATGGCGAGGACTTGTTTTTTACGGGCATGTCTCCCGGAGGCGTTCTGACGGCTAGTGGAGACCAAGGTCTTATTCATATCTCCGATGGTGAAATAACTACGCTCTCTTTGCCATTCGGACCTAGTACGGCGGCCTACCGGCCGTTCAACGACTCCGGTGTTTCTTATGTTGATCGGAATGTAAGAGATGATTCCGGAATCGCCAGATTCGAGGGCATCTATACGCTCGATGCCCAAGGACAACTTTCGAACACAGGGTATCAGCCTATCGGAACGAGCATGACACTTGGTGGGCAAAACCGCTTCGGAGTTATTGTGGGAGATGAAGAAGGCGGAGACATTGGAACTTCCGCGGGATTCATCTATTCCCCGGATTCTGGACCAGAGAGCCACGAGTTCTTTGGCGGCATTGATGTCACGCGGTTTTCTGAAATCAACGATCACGGTTGGATCGTGGGCAATGGCATTGGCAGGACCGAAACCGGTTCGTTTGGCGGCATGTTTCTGTGGATTCCCGATCAGGAGCCCATTCTGATCCGCCGGGGTTCGGGGAACGCTAACGGACTCAATAATCTTGGGCAGATTATTGGGCGGGATGGCTCCGCCGCGTTTCGTTGGGAGAATGGCAATTTCAGTCTGATTGGCGATGTCATGGTTCCTGATCCCACCGATCCCGACATTGTTCGAAATGCTTCGGAGTCCTCTACGGCAAGGAGCCTCCGATCAAATGGCGATGTTGTTGGCGGCGGCACCTACCGCGAGGTTCCGGGATTTACACCTCCTGGTGAGTTGGACTTTGCAGGTTGGCTATGGACCGAAGAGGAAAGCTTTCAGTTCCTGGATGATTTAATCGATACATCCCCCGGATTTGAAATGACCCTTGGTTTGGCGATTGCTGAGGACGGTAGCATTCTTGCTGCGGGAAGAATTATGGGAGGGGACGAGACGCAACACTTCCTTCTAACTCCGATCCCTGAACCTCACACTACATTTCTTCTTGTACTTGCAGGATCGGCCGGACTGCTAATCACCCGAAGGCACGCGTACTCCTGTTGGCAGTTTCGTGATTGAAAACTATACTCTCAGGACAGCGGTTATTCGACACAATGTTAGTGTGGCCACCACTTTTGATGCTCAGAGACGGGCATATGCACTTGAGAGCGATCCCATTTCAAGAAGGCGCTTTCGGCTATTCGAAGTTTCGTTCAGCTTCAGATGAAATATGAGTTTTGGGACGGCGAGTTTAGGTAAATTTTGGACGCGACTTGCGACCATCATAAGATAAGAGAATGGCGCCTCTGGCGAGCGAAGCCCTCTAGCGTCCTTGTTCGTGGAGGATCCACGGCGCTGGCTCTCTCTTGCTCCGGCGAACTAAGAAATCGCGAAAAGGTGTGACCGGTTTCACCGCGGAACTTCGCGTTATAGGACGTGAGCAGCAACACGCATTCCCTCAAGGCGAGAACAAAAAGCTTCGAGCCGTGCTCAAAAGAAAAAATGGCCCCGAGCTGTATGGATCGCCGGCAAACTGTGTTGGTAACGACGAACCTCAATCATCTCGCCCTAATAGCCACCCCATCATGAACGTCCGTTTGCCACCCAAGAAAGAAGAAGAAATGGCGCCCGAAACCCATCCCGATGCGCACCGGACGTCTCCACATGATCCCGTAGTGGCAGCCATAGGGAACTCTCGCGAGATCGATTTGGCCGCCACGTTAGAGCGCGTGGTCGCCAGCGCCGTGTCATCCGCAATTGCGGCCGTGAAAGCTGAGGCGGCGCCGGCACAGTGGCGATCAATGACCAATGATCGAAGGGTGGTCGTCCAGCAATGCAAGCGATTGAATCCTAGCAGGCTTCCCCAATTTGTCCCCCGCGTCTCGGCTACCGACCACGATGAATCCACGTGGACCAACACATCCAAAGCCAACTTCATCTACTCTCGTAGAAAATTGATTCAATATGGATTTTTCCCTGTCGGTATCGCTACAGCTCTAATCGCATCGATAGCTTTTCAGTTGGGTATGGAGGATTTCCTGTTTCCCGGCGGCGATGCCACGTCCGCCGAAGCCACGGCGAACCAAATTCCTTCACCATCGCCAGTTTCGTCCGTCACTTCCCAGGACATTGCAGAGCGGTTCGTCTACGCCGAGAACATTCAAGACCGCATCGACCTGCTACGAGATCCCCGCCATGCCGGCCTTCTTCGCGAACACTTTGTAAGCATGAAACGCCAGGGTCTTGAGCAGGAGGTGGCCGAACTCAACCCCATTCTGCGGATTCGGTCAGGCGATCTCACCTTCGACCGCTTTCACGTTCGATTCGATGACGGGCGCAACCGGCTGCTTGCCGTGGTTCATGAGCGAACTGGTCTCTACGTCGATGCCGCCGCTTATCTCCGCCATGGCAGTGCGACATGGGACGAACTCATCGGCGGCCAAGCAGCGGAAGCGGAAATGCGGGTCCTTGTCAGTCCGAGCGATTACTATAACTACGCCTACAGTGACTCAGAAGTCTATCAAGCCTACGAGCTCACCAGTCCCGACTGGGAAGGCGGCCCTCTTCATGGCTATGTCAAGCGTAACACCAGGCGTGCCCGTCTAATGCGACAAGCGCTTGCCGGTCGCGAGCCGTTGCGCATGACGTTAGGCTTAAGCCGTCAAGCCAGCTCTCCTGACGCATTTCTAATTCGCAAGGTCGCTGCTGCCGGTTGGGTTAAAGACGTTGGTGGACTAGCCCTCGAAGAGAGTCCGTTTGCCGTGCACATTCCGACGGCTCTCGATAAAGAGCTTCAGCGCCGCAAACGGAGCCTGGATTTGCGTGATCTTCCTCCGGCCACTGAACCACCCAGAAGATTGCCTGTTCCGATGCGCCATGCGCTGCCATCGCTCAAATTTTAGATCACCAATCTGCCCAGGATCGCAGAGGGATCCATACGCTCAAAACCTCATGAAACGTAAGCTTCTTCTCATTGGTTGGGACTCCGCGGATTGGAAGATTCTGCAGCCGCTTATTCAAGAGGGCGGCATGGAGGGCATCAAATCACTGATGGGTGATGGTACCTATGGCAATCTGGCCACGCTAGAACCACAGCTTTCTCCGATGTTATGGACGTCGATCGCTACGGGGAAGATGGCGTATCATCACGGCGTGCCTGGGTTTACGGAAGTCGATCCCGTTACGGGTCTCGTGGTTCCCGTTTCAGCTGCGACGCGAAAGTGTAAGACGATCTGGGAAATGCTAGGCGAACGCGGGCTCAAGAGCCACGTGGTGAGTTGGTTTGCCACTCAGGGCGAGCGCAATCTCAATGGCAAACTCGTGTCCAACATGTTCTGTCACCTCAGTAGCGTGCAGGCGGATCAGACACCGGATGAATGGCCTGAGCCGATGCCGGGAACGTATTGGCCGGAAGAGCTGAGCGAGACCATGAATGCCTTGCGCGTCTCGCCGCATGAGATGGATGCCGGTATCATGACGCCTTTTATTCCTAACGGAAACACCATCGATCAAGATCGCGACCGGCGGCCGTGGATTCTCGCGGAGCATTTGGCTCAGTCTTACTCCGTGCACGCCGCGGCCACCCATGTGATGGAGACCGACCCCAACTGGGATTTCATGGCGGTTTACTACCGTGCCATCGACGAGATCTGTCATCACTTCATGCCCTATCATCCTCCACAGATAGAGGGCATCCCGGATGAAGATTTCGAACTCTACCGGCATGTGGTCAATGGTGCTTACCGCGCGCATGACATGATGCTGCAGCGGCTCATTCAGCTAGCCGGACCGGACACTGCCGTGGTGTTAGTGTCGGATCACGGCTTTCACAGCGATCACCTGCGGCCCAAGTTCACCCCGCGCGTGCCCGCCGGTATCACCGTGTGGCATCGCGAGCAAGGCGTGTTTCTCGCGAAAGGGCCGGGATTTCAAAAGACGCCGGAACCTATCTATGGCGCGCGCTTGTTAGACATCACGCCGACGATCTTGCATTACTTCGGCTTGCCTATCGGCGAGGACATGGAAGGCCGCGTGTTGAGGGAAACCTTTGCCGAGGAGCAGCCTCCTGAAACCATCCCAACTTGGGAAGACCCCGAGCGCGCGAATCAACGCCACGGCTCCCTCACGGAAAGCGAAAGCCAGCAATTGTTAGACCAGTTCGTCGAGCTCGGCTACATCGATCCCGTGGAGGGCGATCCCTCTCAGGCGGCTGAAGAGACGAAGCGCGAGAACAAGTGGAACCTGGCTCGCGCCTACCTCTATGCCGGAAAGAGTGAAGAGGCACTGCCATTGTTAGAGGACTGCTTTGATGACCTCCCCGAGCGTACGGACTACGCGCAGACTCTGGCTCGCACCCAACTCAATCTCGGTCTTCTTACAGAAGCCGAAGAAACGCTCTCCATCTGTTTGGAGAGCTTTGGCCATACTTTGCCGGCTCACCTTCTTCAAGCGCAGATCGAGTTACAGAAAAGCAACCACCAGGCAGCGCTCGATCACTTGGCCGAGATCCGCGAGCAAGCCGCTGATCAGCCGCAGCTATTGGAGATCGTTTGCCGCTGCTACGCTCATTTGGGCCAATGGGAACAAGCCGTCGAAGCTTCTCACAAACTGCTTGAACTCGATCCCAACAACTACCAGGCCCATCTCACACGCGCTCGATGCCAACTGCGGGCCGGCGAAGCCCAGGCCGCGGCGGACACCGCCCTTGAGGCGCTCAGCTTGCAATTCGCTGAGCCGCGCGGACATCTTATTCTCGGGCAAGCGCTCATCGAGTTGCAACAATGGCAGGATGCCGAACAGACGCTGCTCAAAGCCCTCCAGCTCAATCCTAATAACGCCGCGGCAACAGAGGCACTCATCCTGCTCTACAATCAGTTAGGCCAAGCAGAAAGCGCCCAAGCCTGCCGGGACAACGTGACGCGTTTGAAGGCTAATCGCTCCCTCACCGAACAGAAACGCCTGCGTTCTCTGCGAAACGGTATCGCCGCCCGGGGCAAAGAACGCCATCTCCAACGCCAGCGCCGTCGCATTGCCGCTGCCAAGAAAGCCACCGAAGAGGCCGCCATCGAGCCTAGCGAATTCCTCATCGTTTCCGGTCTTCCCCGATCCGGCACCTCACTCATGATGCAAATGTTACAGGCCGGCGGGCTCGAACTGATGACCGATGGAAAACGCGCGGCCGACGAGGACAACCCTGAAGGCTATTGGGAATGGGAAACCGTTAAATCTTTGAGAACGAATCCGCGGCTCATCGAACATGCCCAAGGCAAGGTCATCAAAGTCATCTCCGCTCTCCTGCCCCAACTGCCGCCAAGGCATCGCTACAAGATCATCTTTATGAAACGCCCGGTGGAAGAAGTCGTGGCCTCACAGTGGAAGATGCTGGAGCGGCAAGGCCAGCAGCCGCGCTCGCAACGGAAGCATCTCATTCAAACACAACGCACCCACGCAGAGCAAACTCTAGCGCAATTGCGGCGGCTGCCAAACGTCGAACTGATCGAGATCGACTATCCCCAACTCTTCACCCAACCGATGAGTCAACTGGACGCCCTCAAATCCTTTCTCAACGCAAGCCTAACTAAACCAGACAACCTAACCAACCCGATCCGGCCCGATCTTCATCGTGCCAACAGTATGACTATGAGCTGACGGAGGGTTGTTGATAATAGCTCCGTGATCACACGCTCCAAGTAGGATCACGAAGTGATCGACAACACTCTTTCAAACACCAAACCACCAAATCAATGAATACGAACCAACTGAGAAACTACTTGGCAGCCGCCGCTGGCGCCGGCTGCATTGTTCAGTCCGCAGAGAGCGCTGTTACTTTCTACGGCATCGACAGCGCCAATGATACGAACCCAGATCCGCCTGGAATCGACATTGGATTTAGCGGCGCTTTTCTTACATATGACGCCGATCTTACGAATTCATCGACGGACTCCAGGTTCGCGTTCAATTCGGGAATCGGGATTTTCAGCGATGGCACCGTGAACACCGGTGGCCCTGCGGACAACGTTAGGGGAACCTACGCTAACAGTGGCGGCTTCTTTCTCAACGGCGCTCAAAGTGGCGACCAGAACTATGCCAATGTCACCTTTGACGGCAATGATGGCGTCTTCGAGGCCGTGGCGCAATTCCATTTCGATGGAGCCGGCGGCGGTTATCTCATCGCCGTTGCCACTAACGATGCTCCGAACGAGGCCGATGCCCTCAGCATTATCGACGGCAAGGCCCTTATCGATGCTGCCGCCATTCCCGAACCATCAAGCCTGGGACTCCTAGCCCTCGGCGCTACCGGACTTATGGTTCGCCGCCGCCGCCGATAGCCATTGTCGTGGATCGCTCCGCCGATCCTACGCCTTATAACCTGCGTCGGATCGCGGAGCGATCCACGACACTAACAAACCAAGCCGTTAATATCAGACACACGATGAAAGCAACCACCATCCTCACTAACATTGCCTGCCTCCTCGGGCTTACCATGTTCTTCGTCATTGGCCAGGGCGATCTCAGTCCCACTCAGAATAACGGAGCGCTCGATGGGGCCGACAATCCGCAACCGTCGATGAAATCTCTGCAAGAGATTTTCGATCGCATTGGCCCCCTTCCCACTGATGTGGCCACCCTTGCTGGAGATGCACAAGCCCATCACATCATCACCACACCAGGGAGCTATCGTCTGACGGAGAATCTTGACGTCACCTTGGAAAGGGGAATTCGCATCGCTGCGGAAGGCGTTTCATTGGATCTCAACGGTTATCAAATCCGGAGAACCAGTGGAGCTCCCGGTTATGGTATTTGGATAGAAGCAACATCTCACCGTTGCGTGTTATCCAACGGATCCGTTGACGGAGGCACTATTGGATTCTTCACCGGAATCCTTTGCAATGCCGGTGCTAAGGGTGGTGTCTTCCGAGAATTGATCGCGTCTAGATGTAGTACGACTGCCATCGTTGCGGGAGAGGGCTGGCGCCTCGAACAATGCGAGGTAAGTGATTCCGGATATAGCATCATCACTGGGGATGGTTGTGTTATTAATCAATGCACGGCTAGCGGAAGCAGTGAACCACAAGCTATTCGAACGGGCGATGGCTGTACGCTAACCGAATGCACTGCCAATAATAATAATGGACAACAAGCAGCGATAGAAACCGGCAAAGACTGTAATCTGATTGATTGCACAGCCAGTGGAAATTATAGATCGGGGATTGAGACTCGCGACGGCTGCAATCTAACAGGATGCATTGCCAATGGAAATGGTTTAACGACAGCGATTCAAACGGGTAACGGCTGCATCCTAACAAGATGCACAGCTAGCGGAAACAGTGGACCGGCGATCGGAGCGGGTGATGAATGCATTCTGACAGGATGCGCGGCTAATGGAAATAGTGGAACAGCAATTCAAACAGGCAAAGACTGCATCCTGACAGGATGCACAGCTAATCGAAATAGTGGAACAGCGATTCGAACGGACAAAGACTGCGCTCTGACTGAATGTACTGCCAATGGAAATGGTGGGATAGCGATTGATACGCTTGTTGGCTGCCACCTAACAGGATGCATCGCAAATAGAAACGGTGATATAGCGATTCAAACGGGCCAAGAATGCACTCTGACAGAATGTACCGCTAATGAGAATAGTGGAACAGAAGCGATTCGAACGGATAATAACTGCACTGTTGCAAGATGTGCAGCCAATGGAAATAGTGGAACAGCGATTCGAACAGGAGTCCATTGCACCCTGAAAGGGTGTACATCTAGTGGAAACAGTGGAAAGGAAACAATAAGGGTCGGGAGCAATTGTACGTTGGTAGACTGTGTCGTTCAAGGAAATACCTTTATTGCATCGACCTCTGGTGGCTTTAGAGGAATTAGTGCCGGAGACGGCTGTAGCCTTAGAAACTGCGTTGCGAACAACAATGCAGCGACAGGCACAGGTCTTGGAAATGGAATTTTCACGGGTCACAATTGCACCATTGAGAACTGTACCGCCAACGGAAACTCGTTCTCCTCTTCTGGTTCAGTAGGAATTAGCACTTCTGGTGGTTCCTCGATCATCGCGTGCACCACCTCTGATAATTCGAACGCATCCGGAATTCTATTAGGTTTCGGAGGCTCTACCGGCTGTCGCATTGAGGGCAACCATGTCAGTGACAATGGAAAAGGAATCTCTGTATTTGGAACTGCACATTTGATTGTCAGAAACACTGCTGCAAACAATGGCATCAACTTCGACATCCCCAGCGGCAGTTATGTGGGCCCCATCGTGCAGGCGCCTGCTTCTGGCACAATTAGTGGTTCCACCGGTGGCGCTGGAGTAGGAACAAACGATCCCTGGGCGAACATTAGTTACTAACACCAACATCGCAGGCCCTAATGAGAATTCTCACCACACCGCTCCTTTTCGCCATTCTGATAGCCTCTGCTTTCACTAGCAGTAACCTCGATCCCTCGGCCAAATATGCCCACAGCGCGAACAGCGGTTGGATCAATTTCCGCCATGATCAACCGGTGGCGCCGGAAGGTGTCACCTTTGCGGACTATTATCTTTCCGGCAAAGCCTATGGAGCGAACTTTGGTTGGGTCGGTCTCGGTGACGGGGATCCTGACAATGGCATTCACTACGCGAATTCGGGAACGGATTTTGGTGTGAACCATGACGGCGATGGCAATCTCACCGGTTATGCTTACGGCGCGAACATTGGTTGGATCGATTTCGGTTGGGCCGCGACGTCGCATCCGAAGCGGGCGCGGGTGGACTTAGCCACGGGTACGTTTGAAGGCTTCGCTTACAGCGCCAACGTTGGCTGGATCAATCTGGGTACGGATTTCTTGGCCACGCAGTCGATGCTCGTCACTGATACCGATCAGGACGGCATGTCCGATCAATGGGAACTCGAGAACTTCGGCAACCTCACCACGGCCACACCCACGAGCAATAACGATAACGATCGCAGCTCCGACCTTGGCGAATATCAAGCGGGCAGCGATCCGCATGACAGCTCCTCGTACTTGAAAGTTCTCTCACGAACCTACAACCAGGATCTGACCCAAGTCACGGTGGAGTTTGCTAGTGAACTCAGCCGCCTCTACTGCTTGGAAACGAGCGTGGACATGGGTATCGCGCCAGACGTTTGGCAGGACTCAGGGCACGGTTTGATTGCACCCTGGCCCGGCGGCAGCACCACGGTGGTCCACTCATGGCCAAGCGATGACCGCCGGTTCTTTCGCTTGGTTCCCCAAGTGCCCTTGCAACCCTAGCGTTGTCTCACAATCAAAATGCTGACCATGATCACGCGTTTTCATACCCTCCTGGGAACCCTGACAGTGATACTGCTGCTAGTGCGGTCGAGCGTGGCCACCGTCTCCATCTTGTCGACGAATGTTCTCAACCCCGGCAATGCCGATGGGAGCTTGTTAGCGAACGGTACCCTCGGTCTCATCGTCATCGATACAGGAAACAACGGCTTCGGAGTGTTAAAAGCGGGATCGGTGGCGCTTAATGCCTTCATTGGGGATGGAGACGATTACGTTGCAGGACGCCTTGCCAGCGTGACGGTATTCGGAACGGTCACCATGCAACTGGGCGGGGCTGTATTTTCCGTGGTGGCGCCTTCACCGATTCGCTCAGGGAATGCCTTTCAATTGATCTGGCTACCCGGTCTCACCTTGGCAGATGAATCGGTGGTAGGCGGTCAGACTTACGGCCAAGCGCGCGAACTCGATTGGGTCATTCCCACCGATGGCAATGACATTGTTGGTGATCTTGTGAGTGCAGCGGGAGCCGCGGGTATGACGATCAGCGGGATGGCGGACGATGCCTACACCTCCTGGGTAGAGGCGCATTTCTCATCAGCAGAGCGCAGCGATGCCGCCATCAGCAGCCCGCATGCGGATCCTGACGGGGATCTTTATCCGAATCTCTTGGAATTTGTGTTAGCCGGGCATCCCAAAGACGCCGGCGATATCGGGAACGTCGAAGCCGCCCTTCATGAGCAAGGGGGGCAAACGTATCTCGCCTTCATCGTTCCCCGGAATTCCCTAGAACAGATCGCTTTGGAAGGCCAAGCCTCCACCAACCTGACTCAATGGCAGTCCGTTTCTTCCCCCAGCGCCTTTGATTCTGCTAGAGACGTGATCCGCGACACCGTCCCGCTCTCCGATCCCAACGTTCAGCGGCGCTTCTTCCGCATGCGCGCGTTCATGACTTCACCCTAACCATTCTCATCAACATGAAACTCGTTATTTTTTACTATCATTTTCTTACTTTATTTCTCTTCATAGGGATTCCCATCTCTCGGGCCCAAGAAGCCTCACAGGCCTTTGGCTATGTGAAGATACCAAGCCAGGTATCGACGGATCGCCCCTTCTCAATTCCCTTTGATCGCCCAGCGGTCTATGCCGGCACTATCGCAGACATTTCTAACAATACCTTAACGCTGGATCAAGCTGACTTCACACCGGGTGATTTTGTCTACACGCCACAGACTCAGCCAAACACTTACTTCCTTAGCGTGCGCACAGGAACACTTCAAGGAAAGACCTATGATATCCTGTCCAACGGTGGGGAAACCGTCACGACAGATCCGAATCATCCGTCCAACAACCTGCAACAACAGGGAATCGCGATCGGTGACCGTGTCCGTATCCTTCCCTATTGGACACTCGGAACTTTGTTCCCCAGCGGAGAAGGTGTGGCTGTTAGTATCGATCCCTTTTCGCCGGATGGATTGATCCTCGTACGCGATCCGTCCGAGGCAGGCATCCGGCGGGCGCCCTCCAAAGCGTATCTCTTCCTAGACGACGGCGAACCTACTTCCGCTGCGGGTTGGTATGATGCGGACGACTTGGCCGCCGGGCTGAAAAATGACGTGGCCCTCTCACGGGAAGCGTTCTACGTCCTGCGCAATCAAGGTTCTGCAAACCTGGTCACGCAGGTTGAGGGCGATGTGCCCGAGGTCTCCTTCACTACTGAGATTGGCAACCTTGTCAGTGGCCAACCGCATGACAACTACGTGAGTTCCCCGTTTCCCGTGGCCATGTCGTTGGCGCAATCCCAGTTGTTCGAATCCGGGGCGTTTGCCGCATCCTCAGATCCGTTTACGCCCACCGATCTCCTGCTCACCTATGATCTCAATAACATCACGGGGTTACGTCCAGCCCCTTCCAAGGCCTATCTTTATTACCAAGGCACCGGCATCGATGGCTGGTATGACGCCAACACCCTCGCAGGCCCGGTCGATTCTGAAAACGTCTTCATTTCAGGGGGCGCCTTCATCATCCGCAAAGCGGCCGCAACTGCTGGAACAACGACGTGGAGGGCTCCTACACCCTATCCTTCTCCTAACTAATCCGAACACGGCAACTCTAACAACTCATGAAAACGTGGCACATAATCATCCTGTCATTGTTCACTCTAACCGCCGCCGATGCGAGCGTTTCTATCATTTCGACAAGCGTGCGCGGCGCTCTCGATCAAAATCATGTGATCGTTACCTCCGGCACCTTGGGTTTGGTGGTGGTGGATACGGGTAACAACGGCTTCGGTCAACTCACTCCTTCTGCGATCAATACGGAAGATTACGTCGGAGACGGTGATGATTGGATCGCCGGCCGCGTCACCAGCCAAGAAGCGTTTGGGGAAATCATCTACCAGGTGTCCAGCATTCCCAGCTTTAACATTTCCGATAGTGTTCCCACCGCCGGTCCCGCATCGCAGAACGACGCCTTCGCCTTCATCTGGTTGCCTGGCCTGGGAGCCTCGGCGACTTCGGTGAGTGCAGGCCAATCTTATGGACTGATACGGCCCACAGACGCCCAAGCGGCTGCTGCGAGTCAAGAACCCTGGCGCATCCCCGCGGATGGCAGCGACGTCAACGGCTTCGATATCACAGCCGCAGGACCAGCATCGCACACGGTGAACGCAATCCCGGAACCCTCCACCCTGGGGCTCCTCGCTCTGGGGGCAGCTGGGTTGATGCATCCCCGCCGGCGGCGGTAGCAGAGACCAGGATCGCTCCGCCGATCCAACGATCCTCCCCCACCACATTGGATCGGGGAGTGATCGACGAGGTGCTTCCTTTGGGATTCGAAATCTGCTTAGCTCACCTCTGGTGAATGGCGAGGTGACACAGATTTTGGAATAGATTGAGCGCGATGATGGCTCGGCTTCCGCCGAAACATTGCTTCCGCTCGTGTATGAGGAATTGCGAATCTTGGCATCGCAACGCATGGCCAAGGAATCTTCGGCCCACACATTGCAACCCACAACTTTGGTGCATGAGGCCTGGTTAAGGTTGACAGGGGAAGAACACGGATGGAAGAACCGCGGGCATTTCCTTGCGGCGGCGGCGGAAGCGATGCGGCGAATCCTGATCGATAGCGTACGTCGTAAGAAACGGGTCAAACACGGAGGTGAACTCCAGCGG
This sequence comes from Verrucomicrobiales bacterium, assembly GCA_965224685.1. Classification (GTDB taxonomy): domain Bacteria; phylum Verrucomicrobiota; class Verrucomicrobiia; order Verrucomicrobiales; family DEV007; genus CBDDAB01. The sequence goes on from CBDDAB010000017.1 coordinate 1,122,108, forward strand.
GTCGAACTCGAGGGTGAGTGGTGCTCGACAACGAGCTTCGACTACGGTGAATTGCCGAATTTGGTCAACTTGGCCAAGGGCGTTTACAAGTCCTACTCGGAGTCTCTCGAATTCACCGAGTAACGGCGATTCAGTCTGAGGAGCTTTCGGGCTCCTCTTTTCACGGTGGCTTAGGCTTTTCGTAAATTTTGCGCCTACGTGTGGCCCTTTCTTGCTCGGGGTATGTGTGTGGCTCCATCACCTCTCTGACCGAGGTGAAGCCGAAAGAGCGCCTGTTTGGGCAAGACCATCTCTGTGATGGAGGTTAGCTATTGAGTCCCGGGAAGATACTCGGTATTGGCATGCTCCGGCTCACAGGTGGAACTCGCGGTCTAAGGCAGGCGCTCAAGTCGAGTTGTGTTTTCTCTTGTATCAAATCGGGCGATCTTCGATCGGACGGGATGATGTCGCCCCCATTTACTCCTGCGGTGCCAGATACCTGCTAACAACCTTGTGCTCGTTCTCTCCATTAAGGGTGGAGCGAGAAGCAAGGCCGCCACCAAAAATATCGAACATTTACAATGACAAATCAGGCTAATCGTAATTTTACCGTAAATAATTGACCGTTCGCTAAGAGATGGTAAATAGACGTTTCATATACCTCTGAGCGGATGGTGCCTGTCACCAAGCATCATTTCCGAGAGAGAATGCGGATGAAGGAACCAAACCAAGCTAGACCTGCACCGGTCCTCCCTGTCGGTGCAGGTCGTTTATTAATTGAGATTGTGGAAAATGTAAATACCAATTGAAATTTGGCGCCTACACGCACCCTCACCCGAACGACTATGATTTCCCCTCCTCTCGTTGCCGTTAGCTTATGAGCTTCTTTATTTTGGCCTCCCCATCGGTTCATGGAGACCTTGTCGTGGATGATTTTACGGCTTCGGGATCGTTGAACCGTTATTTGTCTATACATGCCTTCGGCTCCGTGATCTATGATGATATCCCGTTTCAGGATGTGATCGTAGACTCGTTAGCCCCTGGCTCTCCTGCTTACACCGTCACTTCGCCTTCCCCTAACACATTATTTTTCGAGGCCGTTCCGGCTTTTATCGGCGGCTATGTTGATTTGGGCGCCGGGGACTCTGTATTGACTTTTACCGGGCTCAACTCGCAGAACGATGATTGGGCAAGTGCTGCCGGATTGGGAGTCACCTATGTTAATTCGGATTCGGTCCTCGTAGATGTTGCTTCTTTCTGGGGCGCTAATTCGACCGGTACCTTTTCCTCTATCCCCGAACCCTTTGAGTGCTCTACTCTGCCTTTTCCCAGTTTGTTGGGTCTTCGTTTTGAGGCGCCGCTGAAATAGGTTATCATTTTTTAAGCACCGTAGGCGTGGAGATCCCAAAGGGCGATATGGTGTGGCCGATATTGCGAAATGGTTTAGGCAAAGTATCTTGTTTTCCAAAAGCGGTGGTCAAGGCCACGTGGAGCTGAACCGTATGAGCAGCCGGTTACCGGCAGAACGATCGGGGGACGTGTCTATCTATCTAACTTTTGCCTTGTCGTCTTCCGAATAACAAAAGGGTAGAGGCGTTATGTTACAGAGAGTTACGATCAATCAGGCGATGGTAGAGAACCTGAGAAGCCTGGATCTGTACAAGGCAAAGGGTGCCTCCCTGCGGGGAGGTTTCGAAATCTCAGAGTTGTGGATGCCCCGAGCCCGTATGGCGAAAGCGGGTCAATGCCCGGACAGTCTTCCGATCGGGGTCACCGAAGTGCCACCAGTATAATAGTCGTGCCATACAGAACCATGCTTCCAAGCGGGGACTACGCCACCAAAGGGCAGGCGGTCTGAACTGCACGGGAACATCGGGGAGATTGTATCCGAAGGCACGGATCCTGCCCAGTTATTTCCGTCAACGGAACCGCGCAGCGGGTTGGGATGCTTCCAAATAACTAAGCTAAACGATATGGAAGATAAGATGGAGAAATGACCGGAAGTTGTGGATGAGAGCGGCTGCCGGAACACCAATCGAGTCCTGTGATTGGTTAGGCGGCGGCTCGCTGCTCAATACCGTCAACAAAGGTGATTCCTTGGACGACTTTGTCAAGCTGTCGATACCCGTTGAGTCGACGCCAGCCTTTCTCGGCCTCCAAGCCTAGCTTGTAGACCATTGATAGGGTGGCTTTCCTTGATCCACATCCTTTGGTCTGACGAGTTCGATGGCGCACGGTTGCAAACGTCGATTCTATTGGGTTGGTTGTGCGAATGTGCCGCCAGTGTTCGGCTGGAAAGTCGTAGAATGTTAGCAATGTATCTTTGTCTTTCTTCAAGCAGGCGCATGCTTTGGGATACTTGGCTTCGTAGAGCTTGAGGAATTCGTCATACGCTTCCAGCGCGGCTTTCTTTGTTTCTGCCATGTAGATTTCATGGATGCGTTCCTTGGCTAGCGGTTGCGCTTTCTTAGGCAGCTTATCGAGGATGTTGGCTGTCTTGTGCACCCAGCAGCGTTGTTGTTTACTCGTGGGATACTCCTCTTCGAGGGCGCTCCAGAATCCAAGCGCTCCATCGGCGATGCTCAGTTTTGGAGGGATCTTTAGTCCCCGTTTCTTGAGGTCACAGAGCAGGTTCTTCCAGGACAATTTGCTCTCTCTTTCTCCATCGTTGATGGCTACCAATTCCTTGGTTCCATCGGGCAACGAACCCACTATCACTAAAACACATGGTCGATCGTCGTTGAGCCTGACATTAAAGTAGATTCCATCGGCCCAGAGGTAGACGTATTCCTTGTCACTGAGATCCCGTTTGTTCCATTGTTCGCGCTCTTTCTCCCACTGTTCCTTGAGCCGAACGACGTTGGCTGGAGAGAGGCCTGCGGCGTTCTCGCCGAGGATCGGCTCTAACGCTGCACTCATCTCGGAGGTTGAGATTCCTCGCAGGTAGAGTGCTGGAATGAGATTGTCCAGTGAGGCTACTCGACGCAGGTATGGTGGGAGGATGGCACTGGTGAACCGCTGATCGGGTCGGCGATCGTCGATCCTGGGTTGCCGGATGGGTATGTTGCCGATTCCTGTCTGAAGGTTGCGTTCAGGAAGGTGGCCGTTGCGAACAACATTGCGGTGACCTTGGTCATCACAGAGGTGTTGATGCGCTTGGATGTAATCGGCAACTTCGTTCTCGATGGCGGCCTGTAAGAGCGTTTGGGCTCCTTGACGAAGGGCCCTTTCGAGAGCGCTTTGGCAGACCGGGCTTGCTCCTTGCTGATCATGGATCGATGCTGATTTGGTAGGGTGGTTGGTGGCTTTCATTGGAGTTCACTTGTTTGGTTTCAGGTGAACTCTTCATGATGCCCCGACCGCCCTCATCCACAACTTCCGGTCATTTCTCGATAAGATGTTCAAAGCTCTCTTCCTAGCACCAGCATTGATCCTATCGATTACTTCTTGTACACTCCATTCCACCGCGACGCAGTGGAATCATTTGGTCCTCCGTCAGGTTTGCTGGATGGATAGCTGCCGAAATTTGAGCCACGCATAGTTAAGGTCGGTAATGCCACATGCTCTGTGGATGACCCGAGAGACAAGGTTGTTGAATCCTTCAATAGGGCCGGAAGTAATGCGGTGTTTGCAATAGGCCACGATCTTATCGGCTTGTTCGCGAAAGCTTTTCGCTAGCCGTTCAAAGGCAGGCAGCTCACTCGCCGCTGCAAGCTCACACCATTGCATGAGCGCCTTCTTGGCCCAGCCAGGGTGGCGATAGGCATGAATGGTGCGAAACTGTTCTTTGAGTAAATAGGCCGTGGAAATGGCCTCGTTGGTGTCCTGAAGTTTTGAGAGGCGGACACTACCTTTCTCATCGAGATTTTCTTCATTGGCTAACAAGATATACCGGCTGCCTTTGATCAATGTCTTCTCTTCCTTCTTCGCTTTGCGCCACTCCTGCCTCCGCACTTCATCTACGGCAGCGTTGAGATTCAGCCGCAGATGGAAGTGATCGTAGACCACGGCTGCTTGAGGTATCTGATCATTGACGACGCTTTGGTAGGCACCGGCGCGATCTATACATACCGCTTCAATCGAAACTCTTTGCGTGTGCGTTAGTTTCTCGAAGAAGCTCTCCAGACTCGCTTTCTTCTTACCTTCGGCCATGTGCAGTAGCTCACCGGTATCGCCATTGATCACAAAGGTGACATAGCCATGCCTTTTGCGAATGGATTTCTCGTCAATGAGTAAGACACGAAGATCATCGAAGTTTGGTGCCGGCAGATCTTTCTCAAGCACCGCCTTGTCGTAACGCCTCACTGTCGACTCACTGATCTCCATCATCTCGGCGATGGCGGTTGCAGGGGTGTGCCGAGCCATCTCGCTGATACGCCGCATGAGACGCCACGTGGCATCTTTGGTCGGATGAACTTCCTTAGGACGAGTGGTGAAGAAGAATTGGCAACGGCGGCAGAGGCCTTGCACCACTGGGAAGGTGAGATAAACGACGAGGCCACTGGCTATAGGGAGGTCAGCGACACACTGCTTGCCACAGCGGTGCCGAGGAAGACGATTGCCGCAGTTGGGACATCGAGGACCGCAACGCTTATCGAATTCAAGGTCGACTTGCGCACCGATCTTTCGACAGGTAATCTTGCTCACGACATACCCGTCGAAATCATATAAGGCTTTGATATTCAGGATCTTCATCAACCCGAATCTCAAGCTGATTACGGCGGGTTTGTCACGCCTCTTGCTAGAATCTCATCCAGCAAACCTGACGGAGAGCCAATCATTTAAAGGGCCCCAAGGGGAAGCCGGTTTACGTGAAGTCAACGACCAATGTGGGAGTCAATGGGGCCGTTTTATCCCATTGATAGGCAGCACGAATATTAGCCACATGGTGGCGGATCTCACTAAAGAAATCGCAGCGGAGAAGGGAAACAATGTGCGCCTGATAGAAACAGATAAGGAAGTCTATTGGTACGGATTTCCTCCATTTACCTGGATCGTCACCCCCGTTGTTACGACCGTTACAGCTGATTATGAGCCGTCATCGGCTTTCTAAGAAAGTGGCAAATTCAATAGCATAAACCTTAACAGCCGAGGCGACCGTGTTAAGGGTCGCCCCGATTGTCAGGACTTAATCAAGATCAGGAAACAATCCGAGTAACGTCAATGATTAGAAATAAAATCGCATGCCGATTAATAGTGTCGTGGCCGACTCTTTGATTTCGTCATCGACTGCATAAATATCATCAGGCGACCAGTTGAATTGGAATGAGCCGCTTACAGCGATGTTTGGTCTAAAGAAGTATTTGAGTCCGATCTCGCCACCGAAAACGGCCGTGCTAATGTCGTCGTCGAGGTCATCAAAATCGGAGCTGAAATTCGAAAGCGCCCACTCGGCCGAGACACCAATGAATGGCACCCAGCGGCTGTCGCGATTGAAGTTGTACTCTGTAAAGACGCCCAAGGTGATATTGCGGACATCATTCTGGTCCTCGAATGAACCGGTGAGACCGAATTCCCAACCGTCAGCAATGAACCAACCGTAGGATGCTTGGAGCGTGTACTCAATATCTTCGAAATCCTCCCAGTCGATCCGTCCTCCGATTGAGAGTTCCTGCGTTCCGGCCTGGAGCATCGGAATCCAACTATCGGAGAGCGATATGGGCGAGGCGGAGTCCAGGCTCGTTGGGTTTGAGGCGGGCGGATAGGCATCAACTCCGGCAGATAGAAGATTCGTGAAGAGAAGCGTGAGTGTGGAAGAGAGGAACAATAGTCGTTTCATAAGTAGCTAAGGTTGCAATTAGCCGACTTCATCTATTTCGTTAGAGTGATGGTCAAGCCCAACATTTGCCTGATTTTTGCTTTGGCAATAAATGCTAGCTTTAATGGGATTTTTACGTTCACTCGGACTTACATAGACTAGTAGATATTTAACCCTACCCCTATGAAGTAAGCGTTTCGGTATAGATTGTGATGTAGTTTGCCGTGACGATCAAAATGAGATGACAAAGTTCAAGGCTGGACGAATCGTGAATACCCCTAATGCTACGAATTAACATAGTATTGAGGAGTATTGGAATGTGCGGTATCGCCTCCATCGGGTTTTTTGTAAGATTGTGTTTGTGACCCCCCGATTCCATGCCTAAGAACGCCCACTATGGAATGGTTGATTAGTCTTTTGTCGGGCGCTCTTGGCGGAAATGTCGCTGGCGCACTAATGAAAAAGTTAAGTTTGGGCACGCTGGGCAATTCGATCGTTGGAATCCTCGGAGGAGCCGCAGGGCAGGGAGTCTTGGCTCAACTCGATGCTCTTACAGGAAACGGCATTGGCGATGCGATTCTTGGCGGCGGCGTTGGGGGTGGTGGCTTAATGGCAATCATTGCCCTTGTAAGAAAAGCGCTAGGAAAGTAAAGCCGCCATCAATCTTGTTAGGATGATGGTTTGGTTATAAGTTCGCCCCATTGCCAAATCGGTGAGCAATTTCAGATTTTTGCCTGATTGCGGGTCAAATAGACCGCATCGGATTCCTCGCTTCTGATAACCGCATCCTTTTAGTATCTCTCACCAAAGCGAAACTCACGGATGGCACTGGGTGACCGCCACTGCAGTGTGACATCTCCCATGCGTTTGGCCGCCTATCATGAGTTTCGTGTTATGGCGAAAGAAGGAACCAGAGAGCTAGATAGTAGATAATCTAGTGATCTTTATTTTCTCGTTGACTAAGGAGTCTGCTCTGTGAACGTTCGTTAGGGCGGTGCTTCTCCTCCCTGAGAGCACCGCGGGTGGTGGAACACCCGAGGATATTGAAAAGGTCTGCGCTGGCGTTTCGGCTGGCGCAGACCGTCTTTCTCAAATCTGAGCGTCTCTTTAGCGAAATAATCGCACTAATCTTGTAACATCGAGAGGCTAATCGACTATTGAAGGATGGGAACCCCCAACTCTTGGGAGGAAGATTGCAAAAGAAGGAGGGATTGGATGTTGTTGCGCGGATGGAGCGGACGGAACGGAGGGGGGCCATCCGCGCAACGCTTTTTGCCTTTTCCCAAGGTGAGAAATGGTGACTTCAATTTGCCGCGCAGCCTGAAGCTGGTAAATTCAGAACGCAGAAAGAAAATGCGGCCGTTTTGTACCATCTGCGGGAAAAAGGATTATTGGGGGGCAGGAACCATTAATCAGGGAGGAACTGGGAAATGGACCCTTCGTGCGGATGGTCTAAAAAGACCATCCGCGCTTGTCTGTAAACGCCGGGTGAAAACCAATACGGTAAGAACGTCGGGCGAAAACCGGTACACCCATCTAGAAAGGATGCGTGTACATGAACATGGAACAGTGGGCGCGAGTGCGCCGCAAAGTGTTGGTCGACAAACAGAGCAAGCGCTCAGTGATGTCCGAGGAAGGTCTCCATTGGGAGACCTTGCAGAAGATGCTCAATCATTCGGAGCCGCCAGGATACCGGCGGCGTAGCGTCTCCAAGCGCAAGATCGATCCTCATCGCGAATGGATCAGCAAACTCCTGATAGCGGATCAAGGCCTGCCGCGTAAGCAACGGCACACGGCCCTTCGAGTCTTCGAACGGCTCAGGAAGGAGCGTGGTTATCAGGGAGATTATACGGCAGTCAAAGAGGTCGTGGCCGAGTTCAAAGCGACCAAACGCGAGGTCTTCATGCCGCTTTGCCAACCGCCTGGCGAGGCCCAAGTCGACTTTGGCCATGCCTTGGTCAATCTCAATGGCACCCTCACCAAATGCCCTTTATTCGTCATGACACTGTCACATAGCGATGCCTTCTATGTGCAGATCTTCGAACGTGAATGCACCGAGACTTTCTGGGAAGGTCATGTACGTGCTTTCGAATACTTTGGTGCCGTGCCCTCACGCATTAGTTATGACAACTCGTCGATCGCTGTCTCGCAGATTCTCAGAGCATGCGAACGCAAGCTGACTGACGGTTTTCTACGTTTGCAAAGCCACTATTTGTTCGAGGAACATTTCTGCATGGCTGCGCGTGGCAATGAGAAGAGGATCGTCGAGCGCATCGTAGGCTACAGTCGGTCGAAGTTTCTCGTTCCAGTGCCAGCAGTTTGGCCGAACTCAATCGGCAACTGGAAGCTTCTTGCCGAAAAGATCTCAAGCGTAAGCTACATGGCAAATCGCAGCCGAAAGAGGTCCTGCTCAAAGAGGATTTCGAAGCCATACGCCCGCTTCCTGCTGCACCTTTCGAAGCTTGTCGCATCGAGTCGACGAGTGCTAGTAGTCTAGCATTGGCGCGTTTCGATTGCAACAACTATTCCGTCCCCACACTTTGTGCGCATCATGATGTGGTGGTCAAAGGCTCTTGTGATCATGTGCGCATTTATCAAGATCATCACTTGGTCTCCGAGCATCCGCGTTGTTGAGGTCAAGAGCAAATCCACTACGATCCAATTCATTATCTGGCATTTTTAGAAAAGAAACCAGGCGCCTTCGATTTCGCCAAACTCTTTGAAAATTGAGATCTTCCGGCAAGCCTACACGGTTACGGCGAGTGCTCGAAACCAAGCGTGGTGCTGATGGCAAGAGGGATTACATTAGCATTCTACGCTTGTTAGAAAAACATTCGTTAGAGCGGCTGAGTGCGGATATCGAGATGGCTCTGAAGATGGATTGCCCTACCAAAGCCCTTATCGAACAGTGTCTCTATCATGAAGACCGTGAAGCCGACGTTTTCAAGCTCAATGGCCGCGACCATCTCAAAGGTGTCCACGTTGACACCACGGATCCTGGCGCTTACCAAGCACTTCTCAAAGGCAATCGCAAACAACAGGAGGTGGCGTGATGAGCGATGCAAGCAACCGACTGCTATTGAAGCATCATTTGGAAAAGCTGCGCCTGCCAACGATGCGCCGAGATTGGGAACAAGTCGCAGCAAGTTGCGCCAAAGAAGGTTGTGATCACGTCAAGTATCTTTGGCGACTCTGTGAGTGTGAACTGATCGAGCGTGAGCAACGAGCGGCTGCGCGACGTGTGAAGAACGCAAAGTTCCCCGTGCCAAAGACACTGGACAGCTTTGAGTTTGATGCGCAACCAACGATCAATGAAACGTTGGTGCGTCAACTCGCCACCTGTCAGTATCTCAAAGAGCATGATAATGTGTTGCTGATAGGCAACTCGGGAACTGGTAAAAGCCCACCTAGCCACCGCCTTGGGATTCGCCGCTTGTGCTCATGGCAAGCGCGTGCGTTTCTGGACGGCGTGTGCGTTAGTCACGCATCTGCTAGAATTGCGCGAACAACGTGACCTGCAGCACTTCCAAAGTCAGTGGGGGAAGCATGGACGTGATCATCATCGACGAACTCGGCTACGTACCCTTCAGCATAGAAGGCACCGAACTGCTATTCGAGGTGGTGAGCCGGGCGTATGAACGTGTGAGTCTGATCGTAACGACCAACTTGCCCTTTGAGCAATGGACGGAGGTGATGGGCAGCGAGCGTTGACGGGAGCGAGCCAATGGGCTCGGGGCAATCAGCCTCAGTATTCGGCCAATGGGTTCGTGGCCCAACTGCCCCCTTTCGCCGGATCCTTCGATTTGATCACAGAAAACAGTGCCAACAACACCGGCACGGGCACAAACGGGGACGTTGATAGAGGGAAGACCTCAACGCGTTCTGTTGCCTACACCATTCCTGCCGCTGCCACCTCTGCAAGTGCCTCCTTCCAATGGTTCATTGGGGCAAGCGGTAGCGGTCTCACTGGCGACGACTACTTTCGGCTCCATTTGGTGAATGACTCCAACGACACGATCGTGCAGACGCTCATGCAGAGCATTCCCACTGGCGGCGCCAATGCTTCGTGGACGGCAGCGAACGTCGATGTCTCTTCCCACGCTGGCAGTACGGTTTATCTCCTGGCTGAAGCGGGAGATATTGGCGTGACGGGAAGCATCATTGAAGCGGGGCTGGACGACGTCCTGGTGATCGCCGAATTGCCCGATCCTCCGGCTGCCACAGAAATAAGTGGCAATGTGTTCCGCGACTACGGCGCGGATGGCGCGCGTAGCAGCGGCGAGCCTGGGGTGGCCGGAGTAACGGTCACCGCCTTTAGATCGGATGGCACAACGGTTTCTCCCACCGCGACTTCCGCGAGTGACGGCAGCTATACGCTTATCGGTCTTGTAGACACCACTGATTACCGTATCGAGTTCAGTGGACTGCCTTCGGAACTCAATCCTGGAGCGGTAGGCAGCGACAGCGCGTCGACGGTGCGCTTCGTAACTAGCCCTGCGCTCGGCTCAGACTTGGCACTCCAGGATACCACTGACTTTAGTCAGGCGAATCCCTATCTAGCGGTTACCTGTTACATCAATGGAAACCGTATTGTTTGGGTCACTAAGAGGTGGTGGCGGCGGCTGAATCACTTAGCTCGTCCTTCTTAACCTGAATCCACCAATGGGCATCATTCACTGCCTTGGCCAACATGGGTAGGTCGCGTTCTTCAAAAGATTTGGGGTCCTCCCAGGTACCGTCCTTCTTCTTGTATATCTTTCGCAACCTCACACTGAAAGATTCTCTTTGCGATTCTCCGCGCTGGTTCTCCCAGATGGCAGCTTCAATGCCGCTGTAGTTGAGCTTCTTGACTGGGGCATTCTCGGACATTTCTTTCCTCCTTTGATGAATGACTCACGCGGTCTTAACATTATTTCAGAAGGAAGTCCAGTATCGCCTCCAGGCGATCCAGGCGACCTTCTATCAGCGCATCAACTACGTCGAGCAAAGGCCAGGGCAGTAGGAAGGGAATCTTGGTCTGCGAGATTGGCAAGCCAGCGGGTCACTGTTTGGTCAATCACAAGCAGGAATCTCCAACATTGTGGTGGGCCACAATCGTCACACAGTCGTGCATGCAAACCGTTGGCAGTTCTGCCAAGCTCTGTCATCGTCATCTATGCCAACCATCCCACGTAGAGGACATGATCCGGAAACTTTTAATCACTCCCCAGGCAAGCGCTGGGTCGTGATGGCCCTTGGAGAAGCACTCGTTGTCAATCAACATGGGCTCATGGAATCCCGCAAACCTGGCCGCGTGCTTCACGACAGCGAAGAAGCGGCCATCATGCAGGCCAAGCACCTCGCAAACAAGCAGGCCCAACCTTTTGCCGTTGCCGAACTAACCAAGATCATCCGGCCTAACGATTAATCTGACCAGCCTACCTGGTTCTCCCATTGGATGGCTTTGTCGAAAGTCCGCATGCCATCGACCTCCACGGCATAACTTTATCGCGCCGAGACACGCCTTCACGTTCAATTACGTAGCGCTCAGATTTTAAAAAGGTGGAGCTGGAATCTCTCGACCCAACCTAACGAAAAGACTGCGCGGATGGCCCCCTCCATCCGCGCAGCGATTCCAAGCTCTCCTCGCAATCCTTCACTCCCTAATTAGTCCTTCTGCCTCTGGATGTTATAAATTTTCTTCGCATACTAGGTAAGACCTTAGCATCGGCGGGAAAACAACATTAACCCGACCTTCACGATTCAAGCGGTTTGAGATAGCGCTGCCCAGGTGGGCTGCGGGAACTTGCCCAAAGGTCTGCCCCACAGCGTTTCTCGCTGGCGACGCCAGCACGGGTCGCCACCTCGGCTGCTTGGACCCGGCCGATTCGCGGCGGCGGTTGCGGTGGCAATTCCAATCCCATGCGCGTCAGTAACAGTTTAAGATCTTTGTCAGGTTGGCTATATCGCGACATTTCCAACTCACGGCCGTCGCTGGTGGGCACCTTCACCTCGACCATCTGCATCGTCGCGAATTTTTCTAACACTGCGCGAGGCGTCAGCCCGCTTCCAAGACTCGACAGCTTTGCTTTGAGTGTCACGTGCAGGCAGTAAGCTAGAAAACCAACAAAGATATGACCTTCGATGCGCCCCTCCAACTGATGATGGATTGGACGGATGCTTAGGTCGCCTTTGATTTTTGAAAGCTTCTTCGATCTCGACTAACCTCAAATACTGCCGCCAGATGTCTTCTCCGCTGACCTCGTTCGGCTGCTTGGTCACGTTTGCCCGGATCAGATACTTTCCCTCACGATGGCGCCTTTGCAGGAGCTTCTTGCGCTGCAGTTCATAGCCAAATGTCTCACGGCTGACTTCTTGGCCTTCTTTCGGTACACGCACTTTCACTAATCCATAGGCGACCGGCCTCTTTCCGGGCTGCTCCTAGACGCATGAGTAATTCGTCACGGCTTTGGTCCATCTCTTTTAACTCCGCTAGTCGTTTCCACAGTTTCTTGAGTCGACGACGACGCATCGCCCGTTCTTTATCCACCCGGCTGTCACTACGCACTAACACATAAAGTTCACCGTCTTCTTTGATCAGCTTCACTTCTATGCCTTCTTTGACTTGTTCCCAGCTCTTGGGGAGAAAGGTTTTCTCATATCGACCAAGTCGACCTTTGGGCGTGCCGACGATATAACGCACTTGGGGCTTGTTGGTGCGAATGTCTTCGAACGTTTCCTCGGTGGGGATGCCGCGATCCATGACCCAGATGCGTTTTTTGGGCTTTGCCGTATTGTTCCTCGATCTTTGTTAGCATGCCTTGCAAGGTCTGTTTGTCCTGGGTGTTGCCTGAAAGAAAAGACTTCGTCTCATCACCAGAGCGATCACCACTTGCACGCAGTCGCTGCGCTTATCGCGGCTGTAGCCAAATTTCTTCTTGGAGCCCGTTTCTTCAGGTGGTGGGTCGCTTTCAAAATAGGTGCTGGTGAGATCGTAGAGCAGGATCTCACATCGCGCTCCAATGAGGTTTTCCCAGCGTTTCTGCAGATGACTGAAGAAGGCTTGCTTGTGTTCGAGCAGCTGATCGAGACAATGATAGAGTGGATTCTTCGGCAACACATTGGGATGTAAATCCAACAAGTCTGCTAGAGCAGTTTGCCGGTACCAATGATGCAGGATGTACCATTCGGCACCGGGATCGATCAGACGATTGCAGACGTGGACTAACAAGAGTGGGTAGTAATCAGTGCCTTTGCGAGTGGGAATGAGGCGTTGTTGCCCAAAGTCATCAAGCCCGAGGAGTTGTCAGATCATGAGCACGAGCCAACAGGCGCCCCATTGGCGCGGGCAAGCCGAGACGAGCGACTTCTCCCGGGGGGGATGCAACGGTGACGCAGTGCCCCACAACCCACAGGCGGTGCCAGAGCAGACATCTCGCTGCTTCTCGATCCGGTTTCCATGCAGCGTCTCGAGCCGCAAGCAGTTCGCCCAGGCGCAGGCGATATCGAAATCGGGATGGAACCTTTAGGGAATACCTCCGCCGTTGTGGAGGATCCATTCAGAATTCCGTGATGCTTTGCGTTACCTGGCGAACACGGCGTTACAAGATGATAGCCTTGCCATGGAAGAAGGAAGCACGCGTTCACGTTGCGTGTTTCTTCAATTATGCCCTGCGATTCACCAACGCGCTTGAACATGAGGCCGCCATTGCCAAGGTTCAGGAATGGCTAGGGCACCCTAATATTTCAACCACACCTGTTCGCACCTCGTCCGAGCCTAATGATAGTCTTGAAGTCTCCTGCCGAGAGGTGTTCGAACGGCGGCCTCGAGGTCGATCACAGCCGAGAAGAATGACGCGCCCCACTCAAAACTTTTCGCTAGTTCCGCGACGAAGAATGCCCCCATTGACGCCAGGGTGTGAGCGGTGAATTCAGAGTTGGCGGGGGGAGTGGTGTGAGGAAACGAATAAACACTGCCTTGGGCCATTTCAATTTCCTGGCGGAGATACTCTTTCTCCAAGCAAGCCGATGAGCGGTTGCCGCTCAAACCGTCCACGAAACTCACGAAATGGCCTGCTTGAGCCGTCACTACTTACCATGGCTCGAAACTCATGACAGCTTTGGGCATCACAGACCTGGGCATACACATGAAGGAGTAATTGAAAATGATTATGATCAGTAATTTCTATCATTTGCGCTAGACTTACATCTCCTTCCAGGATCCATGATGGCTCGTTATTAGGTCCAATCATTTCTTTGGGCGGCGGCTCTATCAAATCCCCAATCAATCGATACCCTCTCCCCCGAAACTCCAGGCGTGTGGGTTGCCCCATGCCCTGATTATTAACACTATAAATATGCCGTTCCCGAGGTAATTTCATGGAGATCACACATTCGACTCTTTGTCCATTCGCCGTGACGGGATCGCTCAAAGTTGCCAAGCTACTCTCTCTTTCATCTTCACCAGGCAGGACAAAACTGAATTGGAGTGCCTTGTTGTTGCGTTTGACGTCTATCGTAAGCAGGTCTCCGGGCGCCTTATGATTGAGTAGGCGTGTCAACTCTTCCTTACTGTCCATCTGCTTGCCCTCCACAGAGACGATACGATCACCAATGACAATGCCAGTCTTCTCCGCACTACAGTCATCGGTCACATTGCCTACCCTCAGCCCCCCCTGACGAGGAAGTTCCTGAACAATAAAGCCTAGGTTGACGCGAGGTGCCTTCTCCGCTCGTGAATAGTTCAATCTGTCAATCCCGATCATGACATTCATTTCAACGCCGTTTCGCAGTAAACGCATCTTGATATCACGATTTGATCTTCTCAGAGATTCGCACCAGGCATAAAAGTCTCGCACTGATCCAAACTTCGATTGATTTCCAGCACTCAGGATCACATCACCCGAACGAATGCCGGACAAATGGGCTCCGCGATTAAGCTGGCTCACTTTGAGAGCAAAGGGTTTCCCTTCCAATCCCAGATCAGTCGATTCTGAAACTGTCAGCCGATTACCAATGAAGCCAGGCGTCGGCAGGAACTTGATCATATGTTCCGTATACACGTTTCGAACCCGCCATAAGTAGTCCTTGGGATCGCCTACCTTCCAATGGTCCTCAAGGTTCAGTGTACCATTAATCAATCGGCCGTCCCGCCGCAGTGAATATGCCAGTTGTCCCGACGAGTCTCTGCGTTCATTCAGCACATGTTGGATATCATACTTAGATAGAATTCGATTGTGTCCTAACGTCTCTAATTCATCCCCTATTCTTATCCCCGACCGATCGGCCGCCGACTGAGGTAAGACCTCTTCCACCAAATACTGCCTTTTCTGGTTCATGACCAATCCCAGCCGTTTGGGCAGTGGCCAGATCCAGAACTCATTGGGCGTCCACTCTCCAGCTTCTAAGGCCACATACTGTTGGGCCTCACGCGCAAAATGACAGTGGAAACAGCCGAATACCGGCTTGATCCGCCCCTTGAGCCGTTCGTTGATGAGTTCAGGCAAATACTGGGGAGGTTTTGATCTGGGTGGATTGGGGCTCTCTATATAATCATGATGTGTCGAAAGTCCTTTCTCAATCAATTCAACCAAACCATCCATATTCATTGGCGAAAGGTGCGAACGCCCACCATAACGATGATACACCGTGCCATCTGCGTTGGCCAAGAGGATCGCCAAGGTCAAATCGTAATCGAATGGGAACAGGTTGAGATCAATCGTATCGATGTTTATGACGCGCACGCACACGTAATCCTTGGCAATTGCACGAAACTCATCTGGAGGACGGACCACCTGCCCGTCAAATAGACGACAATCGATTCAAGGCTCGCACCGGAAAACGATAAGCAATGGCTTATTGTCTTGAGCAGCCACCTCACGAGCTTGGTCCAAATCACTTAACCAAGGAAACCTCTCGGCACCGAACAATGATGGCGTGAAGTGTAGGATGAAAGCAATAAGAGCGATTCCAAAGGATAATCTCATCAGAATAGATAGTAGCTGGGGCCTCATTACCCTTTCTATTCGTAATCCCTTTGGAGCCAGGGACTGCGCACGAATTGCCATCAACAAGTCGTGAATCAGCTTTTTTTCAGCTAATCACATTTCAGAGTCCCACTAGTCAGGATCTTGGCCCGCAACCCACCTCGACCATTGAGAGCTTCCTCCGCCCCTTTGTGAAAAGCTTGATCCATCCAGTAACAAGGTGCGGCTTCCTGAGTGCCAAGAAAGCGAATCCCTTGAACTTCAAATTCCTTGCCAATCAGCGTATTGAGATCGACACCGGACACGACCGCATTCCTGCGAAGGACCGAAGGGTCCTTATCGTCAACGCTCAACTCGCGGCAGAGATCACGGTAAACTTCGGAGGAGAAGAAAGTGATTTGTCCTTTGTAGTCCGGTTTGTAGTCATAGAAGCGATCGCCGCGCAGACCCTTGCCCGCATCGCACTCAACTTTCTCCACCGGTTCCATGGGGGTCTCACCGGCAGCTTGTCCATGGTGACCAAAGAAATTATGATCCTTTGAAATGTAGAGATGTTCGATCTTCATCAGTTATCCTCCAATTTCATGCATGGGTTGATCAATTGATTCAAGTCGACCCGTGGGTTTTAGATCCATGACTTGTTTTAACACCTTTGGATAATCCTTGCGGGAAACGCCTCGCAAGTTGAGTCCGGCCTCCGACATGATACAAGCGCGCAGTTTGCCTTTGGCGGATAGGCGAAGGCGCGAACAACCAGAACAGAATGGCTGCGATTCCGACGCGATGAACCCAATCCTGGCGCCAGATCCAGTGCGATAGGTACGCGCCGTGGCATCAAACGGGCCTGGCACGGTATGCAACACCTCGCGTTCCTGAATACGTTCAATCATCTCCGCCATGGGCATGAAGTGCTCGGACAGCTTTGTATTGCCCAAACCAATGCGCATATACTCAAGAAAGCGCACCTCAACCTCATTCTCAGCCGAGAAACGGATAAAGTCGTGGATCTCAACATCATTGATACCGCGAAAAACCACGACGTTAACCTTAACGTGCAACCCACTGGCAATCGTCATGTTGAGCGCTCGGAAAACTCTATCAAAGGCATCGCGGCGATTGATCTGATGATACCGTTCGGCATTCAAACTATCGAGACTGATATTGATGTGTCGGCATCTAGCGTCCTGCAACAAAGGAATCTTCTCCTGTAAATAGTATCCATTTGTCGTTAGTCCGAACTTCGCCAGGGGTAAGGTTGATAATCCGCGAACGATAGCGTCGAAATCGCGACGTACAATTGGTTCACCCCCAGTTAAACGAACCTCGTCAATCCCTTGATCCACTAGTCCGCTAACCATGTCGATCATTTCATAGCTTGAAAGCAAGGCATTGGGAGAAGCGAAAGCAGCATCCTCGGGCATGCAATAAAAGCACCGAAAATTGCACGCATCGGTCAACTGTACACGTAGCTTATGGATATGTCGGCGATGAGGATCGATCAGTTTTCGATCCCGCACGGCAGGTATTGGAGGTGATTCGGGATGATACATCAGTATGATTGGGGGAGAAAAGTCAAAGGTTGGCCGTCCGATTCACAATGATAACGACACAATCCGCATCCCACGCACTGATCTTCATCTAAAACAGGCGTGCGATTGATCATTTTAATGGCTTTGCTATTGTCAGGACAGATTAGACTGCATGTATCACATAAAATGCCGTGTGAATTGAGGCACTCATCAAGATTCAACTGAACCTTGCCAATCGGCCTAACTGAATCTTGAGATAACGCTTCAGATGGGCAGGCGGCGGTGCAAGGCAGGCCTTCGCACCAATGGCAAGGTACGGTCTCCGGATTCAGCACAGGTGTGCCTTCAAGGTGCCCGGCCGATGGGCCTAGCCAGTGAATGACATCATGGGGACAAGCTTCCGCACAGGCATGACAGCGTTCGCAGGTTTGCGCGAAGGCATCTTCATCAAGAGCTCCTGGAGGACGTATTGGAGCCAAATCGGGCCGCTTCACCAAAGTGCGAAGATCCTTTAACTTCACTCGAAACAACTGTCGTCTAGATAGGGCGTTACTCATTACATGGCGGACCGCATGTCCATGGGTTGCATGACTAACCAGACACTGAATGCCGAATAGAGGATCATCGTCGCCAAGAGTGGCACCAGGCTGCGAAGAACGGATGAGGAGTTTTTAAAAAGACGTCGTGCGAAGCGATCGGCGAGAAAGACGCCGTAAACATGCCCAATCACAATACAAAGAATCTGAAGACACCATATCGTCGAGAGAGAGAGCAGAGGTGGATAGGATTTGCCGGCCGTGCCGAAGAGATCCCAACCGAAACCGAAAGGATCGCTCAAAAGTGGAATGATGTGCTGAGCTTCAGTGAAGAAATGCATGCAGTTATGTGCCAGATGATAAAACAGCGCAATTGGCACAAGGGAATAAGCAAAGGCCTTAAAAATTTGGGCCACCGATACCTCGCGTTCGCCTACAAATACTTGAGCCGCCTTTGCACTTACCCAAAAGAGAATAATGGGAAAGAGGACCATGGCTGCCATGAGAATCGTGAAACAGACCGAAGCACTGAGATGATATTCGGCTCGCAGCATCTGGTTCATTGTCGTCCATTGGGGTGTCATGGTGAGACCATGAAAGCTCGTTAATGACAATAAGACGAGCGCCAGAATGGCCTCATCCCACTTGAATCTCTTCTTTCGCTCCAAGTCAGCGCCAAAGGGACGTAGATTGAACGTCAGATTATCATGCGGGCAGGAGCGCACACACTCGGTGCACATCGTGCAATACGTGTTCTCCTGAATCTTTGATGGAAAAAGCGACGTTGGGCAATTCGTTGTGGTTTCCGTACCCGTGTAACAATCTTTTGTCTTGCAACTCGCACACACATCTGCCGATGTGGCTCGAAGCTCGACAGGTGCAAACATCGCGTAAAGTCCACTAACCCGCCCCACGAGACAGCCATACCGGCAGAAGGCACGTTTCTCATAGATAATGGCGGCCATGACCGCCATGGCTACCATTATCATGGCCAGGATAGCTGTCATGGAGGCTGATCTTGTGACATCCCGGCCCAGTTCAAACCAGGTAAGAATGACAAAGAAGATAATGGCGGGAAAAATATTGCGTGCCCATTTGGGCCACGGTCTTTCGTAACCGAGCTTTTTCACGCGAGATTTAAGCGAAAGCGAGGTCACCATCGAAGAGATGGCTTCCCAAGGACAAACCATGCAGAATGCTTTTCCAAATCCGAGAGCAAGAAATATAAGGAGAACCCACCACCAGGTCCATGTGATAACCGGCCCAATATTGTTCGTTTCATGGCCGATCAATCCAGCGGTAATCACCAATAGAAAGAGCAGGACAGAGGCCGACTGCATGAAGAGTGGAAACCATGGCTTTTTTACCAGCGTCTTAAGTGGGCCAAATCGGAGAAGATCGATGGTTTCATAGGATTTGGCCAGAGAACCGTTGCGCCGAAAGTGAACAACCAAATGAGAGGAAAGGATGATCGCGAGGATCCCTGCAATTCCCATCCAAGTGGGAATACCATCCATGAGACCTTCGGCAGACTGGAAACCGCACCATGTCCCAATCGAGGATTGGGTCTGGACAACCGGACCGCTCATGACGCAATGGCTTCGCCAGTTTGTTTAGTACGCCGCTTCTCTGCTTCTTCTTTCCGATCCATCCGAACACGGGCTTTACGTGCGCCGACGGCAGCGATCACAACGAGAATACCCAGCACCAGAGCAATCCATTTGCCCCAATGGATCTTCTGTGAAGATAGAACAAATGGAATCGTACACTGTATATTCTCCTCATCGTAAAGCGTCAGCCGGAGCGAGTATTTTCCGGAATCAGGTAGTTGCTGATGGGTCGCATAGAGATTCTCTAGCTGAGACGACTCTTGGATCTCTTCATGAACGACTTTACCGCGATCCAACACTTCAAGTCCCAATCGACCACCGTAGACTTTATTGTTACGCAAGTTAAAAATAACTAGAAACAGACGGACGTTGTCTGGCTCTTCGACTTTGTTTCGGTTGATCCCTTGGAAATCGTAAACCACTAGGGAAACCTCGTAGTCACCGACACGCCCAAGGAATTCTTCTTCCGGGATCTGCGGGTAGTTTTCGTAGTAGTTGTAGTGTGGCAGCCCCTTAAAATGATGCGCGTGTATGGTTGTGGCGGCCACGAAAAGCATGAGGACTAAAGTCCCTCCCACATTGACCGAAAGTGGCTGGGGCTTCAGTCCCAGAGAACGTCGAAGTGGTCTAGACATCGCCGGTCACGGGTTGAGCGTTGTGCCGAAAACCGATCGACAGACATTTCGTCGGGCAAATGGTCAAACATTCGCCGCACATGGAGCAGTCTCTAGTTTCATCGAACTTGGGACTGACTTTCATGGGGCAAACATCGATGCAAGCTTGGCAGGCTTGCAGACATTCCGAGGCGTCACGTCTCAAGGCAAAGGCAGATTTCTGCCCTATGGAACCTAACAACCTGCCGGTCGGACACACATATCGGCAGGTAAACTGTTTTCCCATGATGAGATCTAGCAGGGAAAACAGAATGATGCTTCCCAGAGCGAAGGAAAGCGTTCCATAGGCGATGCCATGAAACAGGGTTTGGCCGATGGCGAAATAGGGGAGGATCAACGACCAGATGCCGTGTCCTAACCAAATGGCAGCTGCCAGACCGCCAATGAGAATGCCCCAGCAGAAGCCGCGATTCAGTGCGAAGTCAGGTAGATAGAAGAACTTGAGCAAGAGTTTGCGTATTCGGGAGATGGTAAAGAATAGAAGTGATGCTGGGCAGATGTAGGCGCAGAAAACGCGGCCGAAGAGCAGCGCTAGTGTTAATGGCAGGATCAATCCTATCGCAAAGCCTGTTTCAAGCCGGTGACGCTTCGCCAGTACCGAAAGTGCAGCGACCGGATCTGTAAACGGTATGCCCCCAAGGCGGATAGACCAAGTCATGCCGCCACTGGTTGCGGCCGCTTTCGCAGGATCGTCACTGGCCCAAGAAAAGAATGCATCCGCTTTTTCATAAAGGAGACGCGTCGTCTTTCCCTCGCTCAGTTCGACTAATCTAGGATGATTGTAGGCCAATTTGAGGTTGTGATACTCGGTTAGCATCGCCAACAAGCACAGGATCAGGACCACGCTCAGGCGCGTGAGGATCGAGAACACCAATAACAATCTTCCTGAATGCATTTAGGCGGCTTTGATCATCGTGAGGGCATCTTCGGTAAGTTCCATCTTTGGGACCACGCGAATCGCTTGTGGCATTTGCACACAGGCCTGTTCGCACAAACCGCAGCCTACGCAGTGCTCCGTATGAACGTGTGGCTGCTCATAAAGCCCCAAGGTCATGGCTTTTCCAGGAAGGGGGCAGGCACGATAGCAAACGCCACAAGTGCGTTTGGCGAACGAATAACAGAGATCTTCGGAAACGACGGCTAACCCCATGTCAACTGAAGCCATTCCCTCTGTTGAGGGCTCTAGTTTCTCAAGGGCATCTGTCGGACAAACTTCCGTACAGGCCATGCAAAGTATACAGGCTTGAGCACGCGCGATGATCTTTGGTGTCGCTAGATTCTCAATGCCAGCCTCTAGTCCAAACAGCGTGATGCATTTGTTGGGACACACATTGGCGCATTGCCCACAACCGATGCAGGCCTGAAGAAATTCCGATTCAGGAAGCGCTCCAGGTGGTCGCAAATATTTCCGTGGCCGCCGCCTTTGTGGGAGCTTCTCGAGAAGTGGAAGGAGAAACGGGAAGATGGCCCCGACAAGGAACGCCCGTAGGAATCCCGAGCGGCTAAGGCGCTGGAATTTTCCGCCTAACAAACCCAAGTACGGTTAGGTTAATAATTCGACTCGTGCGGCGCATTTTTTGAAATCCGCTTGGCCGGAAACGGGATCAAAGGCCCGGTGCGTGGTACCATTTGCCAACCATTTGTTCTTCTCCGGATCTGCCGAGTCCGCCACCGAGAGATTCCAAGGAGAAAAGAGAAATCCCTTGGGCACGGTATTTCGCGCTGGCTTAACCACGGAATCGAGGCCTATTGACACCCGCGCTTCAAGCGATCCTCGGCGTGTCGTGATTTTCACCCACTGACCGTCCTTGACGCCCAATTCACTGGCATCGTCAGGATGCATTTCCACATACATCTCGGGCACCAACTTTTTCGTCGTCCCGGATCGAATGGTCTTAGCGGTATGAAAGTGCTCATAAACAACGCCAGTAGCCCACCAGAAGGGATATTTATCCTCCGGACACTCGCCGATCTTCTTGCCCAAGAAATCAGCATGGGGCAATTCCGGAGTGAGCCCGGCATCGCGGGCTTTGATCAAGAGATCGTAGTTGTCGCTGATGTAGAAATTGGGATCTGTGCCGGCTTTCGCTAACTCATCGGTGATCTCCCGATACTCTGAATAATCTTGATGACACATATGGAAATGCAATTTGCCATCGGCGTGCCTAAACTCTCCATAGGGCTTATCCGGCCAATACTCTTCCTGCCCCATGTAGCGGCGCTTCGTTCCACCTGCTTTAGCAATAGCGGCCGTGGGCGCCGGCCACTGAATACCGCGGAGTTCCCGAATCTGCTGATAAGGTGATTTGCCGGTCTCTTCCTCAACTTCAAGAATACCCGAAAGGTCCGCGTCGGTGCCTTTGGAAGCTTTGATAAATTCGCGAAAGACCTCTTCAGGATCGAAGAATCCATTCTCTTTGCGCTCGTAGGGAAAGATTTTATCCGCATCGAGACCTAGTTTTTCAGCGATCAGTTTCCCCTTATCGATGACCATATCCATATCAGGCCGGCATCCTTTGACAGGATTAGCAGTTCCATCGGCGACAAAGAGACGGCGTTCAGATTGCACGTAAATTCCACCGACCCATTCACCCCAAGTCGCGGCTGGAAGAATGACATCGGCGTAGAGATTGTTGGGAGCATCTTTATAGATCTCCTGCACAACGGTAAAGGTTTTGGTTAGTGCCGGCCGGACCAATGTGTAGGAGTCGGGCAGATCTATATGCGTCGCGTAAATCAAGAACATCGCCTGCACGTCGCCCTTGAGGGCACGTTCCATCATCCCAACGGCGAATCCGGTGTTCTGGTGACCCGCCACGGCATCTAAACGGTCCTGAGGGATGCCCCATTGCTGAGCACACCAAGCGCGATGCTTGGCGTTATCGAGACCAATATTAAATGGGAGCCGTCCGGTGAGACCACCGGTAAGGCGTTCACCCATGGCATTGGGCTGACCGGTTTGGGAATGCGGACCGCAACCCGGCCGGCCAATGTTACCGGTCAACGCCAGAAGGTTGATCAAGCTCATGGTATTGTGTTGGCCATGCAGATGTTGATTGTAGCCAATTCCCCAAATGCACAGGACACCACCCGATCCACGCTCGCGGCCGGCATTGCTCGCCTTGGCCCACACTTCAGCAACTTTGTAGATTTCGGCTGCTGGAATCTTGGTGCGATCTTCCACATCTTCGGGCCGGTAACCTTTTTTCACCTCATCCACGTAGGTTTCCCAACCGGTGGTATGATTCTTCATGAAATCCCAAGCCACAACCTCAGGGTGTTTTTCCATAATGGCCCAAGCAAGCGCGTTATGGATGGAAATATCGCCATTGATCGTAGGAAAGTGATAGCTGTTACTCTTATTGATGTCCTCTAAACCCATCACTGTGCC
This sequence comes from Verrucomicrobiales bacterium, assembly GCA_965224685.1. Taxonomy (GTDB): domain Bacteria; phylum Verrucomicrobiota; class Verrucomicrobiia; order Verrucomicrobiales; family DEV007; genus CBDDAB01. The sequence goes on from CBDDAB010000017.1 coordinate 1,145,550, forward strand.
CGTGCGCCGAGGGTCAACCACCAGAGTGGGAATATTCTTCTGTGATTTGTAGTCTGCGACTCGCCAATACAGAATGGGGTGAGCGCCCCTGGCGTTGTGGCCCCAGAAACAGATCATATCTGCCAGCTCCACATCATCATAACAAGTTGGAGGAGTATCTGAACCTAGCGACTTAAAGTAACCCGTGACTGCCGAGGTCATGCACATTCTTGCATTGGCCTCAATGGTGTTGGAACCGAGCACACCTTTCATAAAGATGTTTTCTAGATACTGACCTTCCAGGGAAAGTTGGCCGGAACCGTAAAGACCAACGGCGTTCCCCCCAGATTCTTTGACAATCTCAGCTATCTGTTCAGCTACGAGTTCCTCTGCCTCCTCCCAAGAAGCTTCGCGGAAAAGGCTGGGATCATAGGAACCCTTGGTCTGCGAAACTTTGCCCCGAAGGGGGTCTGACATGTCTTTACGAATCAGAGGTTTGTCCAACCGGTTGACATAGATTGCCTCTGCAGAAGTGAGCCCTTTAATACATTGTAGCCCCTTATTGGTGGGATGATCCTTGTCAGGGATGATATTGGTGATGCGGCCATTCTGTGTTTTAAGAATCGTGCCGCAGCCAACGCCGCAGTACGGGCAAGCCGCGAGCACGTCAGTCTTAGCCTCCGTACTTTCGAGCTCAATATTGTCATCGCCTGGGATAGCCCAGCCTTCTTTGGTAACCGTACCATTCAAGGCAGCAGCGGTTGCAGAGGATTTGATAAAAGAACGTCGTTTCATAAATAGTTAGGGTTGGAGGCTGCGCAAATAGGTGATGATGTCAGAAGCGTCTTGGTCGGTGAGGTTCGCAACTCCGCGAGCCCCAAGAAAGGGCCGCATCGCTGTGCCCATTCGGCCTAACCTAAGGGTTTGATAGATGTAATCGTCGGACGCTGCGGCTAGGAAGCCCGGAAGTCCAATAGCAGGCCCCGATCCCCCTGAAATATAGCCATCGCCTTTGACGCCGTGGCACGAGGCGCAATAGGTGCCGTATTTGGTGGCCCCTTCGGACACGTCGCCATGATATTTTTTGTCATGATCAAGCGTGATCTCAATTGGGTTAGCTACTTCTACGGAACGCAAATAAGCGATGATATCATCAAGAATGGCTTCCGAGAGATCAGCACGCGCGACCATAGGGGTGCCTGGACGGCCGGTTTTGACCGTTTGTTTTATAAAATCGTCTGAGGCAAGTGCCAGGAAGTCGCGATTGCGAATACTCGGAGCAAAGCCCACTTTGCCAATGCCTTCAGGCTGATGGCATGCGGCGCAGTTGATATTATATTGCTCTTCACCATGCTTGGGATCCGGAACACGATCCGTGTCCGTTGTGGCTACCACCGGAGTAACCGTGGGGAGGGAGCGCATGTAGGTGACGATATGTCCGATTTCTTTGTTTGAGAGATTTGCTAGCCCGGTGGCGCCTGTGAAAGATTTCATTGGGGTGCCGCGCCGTCCGTTCGTCAGTGTGTGATAAATGTAATCATCGGAAGCGATCGAAAGAAATCCTGCCAGTCCAATACCCGGGCCAGCACCGCCGGCGATGTAACCTTCCCCCCGAGTACCGTGACAGGAAGCGCAATACGCTGCATAGAGGGGTTCTCCTACAGACTCATCGCCAGCAAATCGTTTGTTAGGGTCAAGGCGAACAGGTTTGACATCGCCTCCTTGTTGACGGAGGTAAGCGATAATGCCATTGACCTGATCCTCAGTGAGGTGTGACCACGGCGCCATGGCCGTTCCGGGCCTTCCACGACGAATGGTTTGTTTGATGAAATCATCCGTAGCGATGGCGAGAAAATCTGGATTATGAATATCTGGGGCGAATCCGACTTTACCGATTCCTCCAGGTTGATGACAGGATGCGCAATTAACGTTGTAGGCTTGTTTCCCTTCGTGAAGAAGGATGGCCAAAGGCTTCGGCGCGAGTTTGGGTGTCCGTCTTGGCCGCGAATTGGAGGTCGCCTTCTTTAAATCCGAATCGCCCTCTACAATCTCCCCATCGTTGCGTTTGGCCATCCGCCACTGATCCACAATACCACCAAAGCCAACCGCTCCGAAAAACCAAACCAGTGGAATGATCACGACAAGGGCGGCAAGAAGGTCAAGAAAGGTTGGTGTTTTGTCAGTTCTCATCATTCCACGATGGCTTGTTTCTCTTGATGCAAGCAGTTGATCGTTTTGAGGGCGCTAGGGGGGAAACCCATGGCAAAACTCCGCAAATCTTGCTGTTGGAAAGGATCATCTTGCGCATCAAAACGAATAATCAATCTGGCAGGAAACACGGGTGATATCGGGTTGAGCCCCGTTACCGCATAGGAATGCTGCCTTGAGCAGTGCCGTGGCGTGTTCCCCAAGTTCTCTTCCCAACGTGAAATCGATTTCGTCACCAATCTTGGTCTTATTGGTATCGGTTAGAAAGTGATGGTAGGCTAGTTTGGCGTTGATACCTCCAGGAAGAGGGCTTCCCACCCATGCATAGAGGTCTTGCAAGCCGCTAGCAGGCGTCATAAGAAAAGAATCTGCGAAGCCGTTGAATTTGTGATTCGTGCCCAGCGGCGTTTGAAAGCCGACCCCGTCGTTCTCGGCTAGAACTTCATAGCCGATGCCAAACTGAACGGCGTTTTCGAAATTAAGCCCCCCTTCAATCCGGTAATAATTCGCCATGTAATCGGCCGCGTTCTCCTGATAATCCTTCTGCACTGCCCACTGAAGGTCATAGAGTAGCGAAACACCCTCGGACAAAGGCGCCGCCCCGTTGAATCGCAGACCAAAGGTCTGAGATGAAAGCGCTGGCGCCTCTTTAAAGTCTAGCAGATACGAATAACCGGTGAACGTGCCGCAGCTTAAGCCATCGTAACGAAGATTGATGAGGTGCGAGTCGGAATCAAAGTGGTTCAATGCAGCTCTGGGCACCTGCTCGCCAAAGATGCGGTTCACTCGCCACAACCAAGCGTAATTCAACGTTAGATCGTCAGCGGGCGTCAGCTCGATGCGAATGGCGTCGAATGTATGCTCATTCTGCCTCCAACCAACGCTCCCAACGAATCGTTGATCATCAAGCGTGATGCGTTGGCGGCCACCAACGAGGGTGAGGAAGTCATTGCGAAACTGAAGTTGTAGCTGGTTCAATTCGAAGTTTCCCGGATCGGCGATCACTGTTCTCCCGGCGCCTGGGAAAGGATTATACTGATCTTCGCCTAACAAATCCCAAGTGTGCTCAAGCTCCCCTAGCACAGAGAACCCTAACCATTCTCCGGTTTCGATCCCAACACGATGACGCCAGGTCAATGCGTTAGAGTCTTCCCGGCCGTCAAGCTGCCCAAACTCATAGCGTAGGCGCCCGCTAAGAATAAAGCGGGTGTCTCGGAGGAAGGGATGAGCGTCGCTTGCCACCAAGCCAAGTCCGGCAAAGCTAAAGGGCAAAAGCGTGATTTCTGGAGCGGCAATGGAAGGCGTGCTCTTAGGCGAACGAGCGGTTCCCGCTGTCAGATTGACGCACGATCCCGATAGAATGACCGCGGTTAGGGCGCCCGTTTGCCATGGAATATTCATAGGCCACTCAAATGCTATGAATCGGCGAGCGATAAATCAAGAATAAAACTTCTTTAATTCTTGAATAATTGCAGTTCCCATCCAAGTTCTTCCGTTGGCGGTTGACTCCGCATTCATTGCAACTACCAAAGAGCCAACACCCTTATGGGCGCCTTTGGATACAACAAGATGGCCCAGAACGCGATCGCAGCCATGAGTTACCTGGCTGAGCAGTTCGCGGATGGAGAGTCACGCTTTAGCTCTGCTCAAATTGCCGAAGCACGCCAACTGCCGCAGACCTTGGTCGCCAAGGTATTGACCGCCCTTTCTCAAGCTGGGTATGTCATCGGAGCACCAGGTCCAAATGGAGGCTATCGACTGGCTACGGAACCCAGCTCCATCAGTTTCTACGATGTCGTCAAGCATTTTGATAGGGTGGACGACAATTTCCAGTGCCCATTTGGAGATGATTATTGCCCTAACGATAACCCGTGTCCGGTGCACGATGTAATGGTGTCCATGCGAGAGTCGGTTGAAAAATTCCTAAGAGAAACCCATTTCGGAAGTTTTGAGTAACTGAGGTCCCATACTCAGGCATCCGCCGCAATCATCTTCCGGGGTTTCGCCCCTTACTGGGCTTCTTGTCTACATGTGTAGCGCTACTTCTTATCTCATGTTCTTTGGTTCTCCGTCAGGTTTGCTGGATGGATAGTTGCCGAAATCTGAGCCAAGCATAATCAAGGTTGTCTATCCCGCAAGATCGGTGGATGACCCGTGAAACATGGTTATTGAATCCTTCATTTGGAGCGGAAGTGATGCGGTCGCGGTGATCCTTTGCGGCGGGAATGTGGACACCGAAGTCTTTCAACAGTGTTGGCTGGAGAGACACCAGGCAGTTGAATGTTGGTTAGTCATTTGCAAGGCTTAAGCCGCTCTTCTAACGGGCCGCGTACGACTGGTGAGGGTGCAGGCTTGGAGGCTCGCAGTAGCAGCTCGCATCGCCTTTCAAAGGGTGAGGTTGAGTGGAATGGCCTCTCTATTCTTGGAGGTGCCAATCCCCTCAGTCCGACAGGAACTCCCCACGACAAGAAACGGTTGGCATTTGTCATTCGGCTAGCCGTAACCTTCCATAGAACAGGCGGCGTGGCGCAGCTCTTAGAGTTGTTCAAAAGAAGATGTATCGCGACTTTATCAAAGGAGATATTGAGTTGTCAGATTTCTAGTGACCCGATCCGGATTGCGGCAGTTCATGAGCGCCCTCTCAGAACTGCGAGGACTTCATGCGGTGGAGCCTTTCGAATGCTTGTCGCTTTCAAACACTGGCATTCTGTGAAATCCCCCTTGGATCTTAAGCCGCTCTTCTAACAGGCCGCGCACGACTGGTGAGGGTGCAGGCTTGGAGGCTCGCAGTAGTAGCTCGCATCGCCCATCAATGGCTGAGTGTGGGTTAACGCGCTGATCCCGTGAATGGAGGCGACCTTGTTTCGCGCTCATTCAGGTGCCTACATTTTTGGCCACGGGAAGAGCGTGATCTCATGGCCTGTTTCTTTTCGCGTTCTATGCCAGCCTGCGTGTGTGCAGTTCTATGCTGACGACTTCCGCGACCGCAGGCCCGTTCCACCCGAAGGCTGCCCAGGTAAGATGGGCACGCCTTGTCCGTGTACGTTGCATCGTAAGGATTTCTATTGGCGCTATCGCCACGCAAATAGCATGGAGAAGGACGTGCTTGTGGAGTGCCTTCGCTGTCCGTTGAGCAGCCGCTGCTTTTCCATCATTCCTGAGGGCATGATGCCTTACCGGTCGCTTCCCAGCTCCGAGGCTGGCACCTACGCTAATCATCAATCGGGGCTTCTGCCTCGGGAACAAACTCCAGTCGCTCAAAAAACGCACAACAACGCCGCCAATGGCAGTTCTTTTGGCAGGCTTTTGGCCTTCATGCTCTCGTCCTTGCCGACATCTTGGGCATCCATGTCCATAGCACACCCGCTCAAGTTTGGCGCACCTTACGCGAGCGCTATGGTGGCCGTACGCATGCCACTCAGGTCTTTCCGGGCTGAGGGTGCTCTTAGCCACCTCGCGAATCCATCAATTCTATCACTCATTGCCAATCTCGTTATGACAAACTTCAAAACCAAAGTGGTGACCGCAACAGCGATCTACCTAACTCTAGCAGGCTTCTTTCTTCACGGGCCGACACGCAGCTGCCAATGCCCTCTCAGAATCTGATGTAGTGGCTTCCCTTCCATAGGAGATTCGCCATCTCTGAGCGATGGTTCGGTGATCGCTCCAAGTTCGAGACCACCCAACTTCGGTGCCGTGAAACCATCAATCGTCCAGACAGTGGCCAATCTCATGCGCCGGGAAGATGATCCGGCGGCCAGGGCGAGAGGGACGCTGATGTTGGGTGAGCTGGACGTATCCGAACTCCCGGACGCGATCGCTTTTCCCATTCGAACCTCACCACCTAAACTCACCCTTACAATCCAACCCTCTCACAATTTCCAACCGTAGAATGGAGACGAGGAGTCACAGCCCAAGGCCAGCACTCGACGACGTTCTGAGTTAGGTTCTCTCACAAAGAGCGGAGCACTCGACCCTAGATGGAAGTCAAGGCCACCGGTGACATGAAGACAAAATATGTGGTAACCAGCCCACGAATGTCAGCATACCTCGTCTGCGTCTAACAGATCACCTGGTCCAAGCTCTTCGTTTTCACTCTAGCGGTTCCAAACTCTTTCCACCCTGCTCCTCAAAGCCTTGGGATATTCTTCCCTCACCCTCTTGACTATCTGTCAGCCATATCAACGTCCAGGCTCTCGTACGAGTCTATCCTCGAATCGCCCTTTGCCTATTTGGTGGAGGAGTATCGAGAGTAGAAAGAACAGGTTCCAACCGATAGAGTGAATGGAAAGAGGCGGATATTCTAAAAGGAACTAACCTGACCGCAGCTCTCCCCATCTGGAAATAGATGAGTGTGGTTTCCATTCGGAGAAAGTTGTCTTAAGAGCCGGGCGAGTGCCTGGTCGACCTCACCCGAAATCGCATCGTCAAGGACGGGCTGCAGGGTCCAGTCGTCGCCGTCCTTCGCAAGCAGGTAACCTTTGGAATGGGCGATGGCTTCGATCGTGGCGAATGGACTCTCTTCAACGTCCCACGAGATCAGCGAACTCATGTCGAGATTGTCCGGAACGATGAATGATACGCCCGCCTGAGATGCGAGGAGGTTGAACACGTCGCCTAGCCTTCCGTTAGAGAAAGTTGTCCTGAACGGCGACGCGGCACGCAGACTGCGGCGCTCCTCTAGAGCTTCCTCAAATTCGGGATGGATTTCCGTGGTGCCTTCCTCGGCGAGTTGCATTGCGAGATCAATATTGCGCAATTTGGTCCGCATGATAGCGCGCCGAATCTTAATAAACTCGCTTGTCAGCCTGCTGATGTCGGAGGAGCGTTTAGTTAGTTTGTTCGAGCTATCCGTGCTCTTGATGGAACCTCCTCTAGCGTTTGCGGCAGCGTCAAGGGAGTGGTTTGCCTTTACGGCCTTGGTGGAACTTTGCTCCGCCACGTGCGGTTTCGATTCACCCCCGGTCGGAGCCGGGTGGCGGATCGTGAGGATGCCGACCGCGACGAGCACACCAAACACAAAAGGGATGATGAATTTCGCTATCACTGTTCGGTGTATTCGGCGAGGATGTTTTCAAGTTTCGAGGGCGGGCCGTTTCGAACCAAGTCCTCCACTTCCTTGTCGGTCGCGGGCCTACCCTTAGATTCCTCCAGCTTGGCGATACGTTCCAGCGCGGCGCGCACCCCGCCCGGATCGGCCGCCTCCAATGTCCAGAACTCTGCTTTTCGAACGAGAACGAATCCGTATGCAATCGCAAGCGTCTCCAATATCTCAAAAGGTGCGGCGTTCCTATCAATCGTCACAAGCGTGTTCATGTCTTGCGGAGTAGCCTCGGGTTGGACAAAGGGTAAGCCGGTTTCGTCAGCAACCACTCGAAAGAGGTCGGATAATCTGACGTTATTGAACTGCATCCTTACCGGCGGTCGACCCATCAACTCCTCACGCTCGGAGGCGACCTGATCATCCTGACCGGCAACTTGAGGTAATCTTTTCTCGAGATCTCGGTGCTCGATTGTCAGCGCGCTCAGCGTCAACATCGCCGACGAGTAAGCGCTTGCGAGGGAGCGGATGTCTGAGTCAATCGCCTCATCACCTGACTCATCTTCCAGCGTTGGCTCCTCAAGGTATTCAGTCGATGACACAGGGCGGGGCGTGCGGCGGAACTCCTGGACAAGGCTGGACGCTTCATACTTCCTTATCGATTCCGGGGCCTGCCGAGAGAGAATTGAAGAAAGCATTACCGTCACGGCGACGCCGAAGAGGAATGATACGATCACTGCCTTCATTTCAGAAAGTATGGCCAATATGGTTAAAGTCTAGCATGTATTCGTGAGACGGTCGAGTTGCCCCTTCGGCTTCACATCATAACAAATAGGCGATTCTGCGTACTTCAGCTTTGAGCTGCCTTAGCCTAACGAACGTCACCATCCCCTGTTTATCATGAAGATCGGCAATGGAACATTCTCCGGACACAGTAGCCTGACGAGTAGACGCGTTTTTCACAATTAATGTAAGGCCGGTTGAATGGAACGATTCATCGACATTCTGACCGTCACCACCAAGACAGGCGATGCAATCGAATCTCAACCTCACGAGAGCCCACTACTGTGCTGCGATCAGGGTACGCAAAAAGGCACTATGCGGACCAGCTTTGGCAAATCATGGACGAAACTTCCGCCTTGTGCCGAGACTGGGAGACGCCGATTGGTCATGTGACGGCGTGGACGGCGAATCTAGGGTGAGGAGGACGGGTGGCGGAAGGCTCCTTGGATGAAGGTGCCGCCGCCCGTTACGTGCGGTGCGGGCTAATCGCGAACGATGACGGCAGGCTGCCTCCGAGAAGGCGGCAGCAAGCTCAGGACCAAAAGGAGTTGGCGCTCCGCTTAAATCGAACGCGGGATTTTGGCTGCGCCCCCATTTGCAGTTCCCTGGTGGTCGCCACCAACCGTTTGCGGTGGTAAACTGAAACCGCCCAGTTCGTCACCCCAAGGCCCCAGATTCCATCCAGCGCTTCCGTTCCCCGCAGCATCGCGGCGGTGAAGACTGGGCCGCTGGTGAGCGGATTGTCCGTGAACTCGTTCTCACCAATCGTCCATTTGGAGAACGCGTAGCCTTTCTTTTGGTGTTGCGGTGAGCGTAAATTCCGTGCCTGCGGCCTAGGGGACTTCGGGACTGGCGGTGATAGTGCCGTTCTCGCTTGGGGTGATGGTGAGGGCGGAGGTCTTTTAGCTTCGCCAGTCCTGTCACCTTCATGGAGAGGAGACGAGGGCTCCCGATCGTCTAATGTCGGTCGCTCCGTAGAGCAGAGCGTTTTGAGGTAGCAAATCGAAAATCAGCCGCCGGTGTTCGCCACTTCACCTGAACGGGTTGGACACTTGCACCACTCGATGATAACTTATTTCAGTGCAGCTTCTTGCTATCCTGGAACAAGGAACAGATCCTTCTCAATTTCTTCCCCAGCCCGAAGCTTTGGGTTTTGACAGGGTCGTCAATACCAGCCTTGGCCATGCGCTATCAGTTGCCTCGAATTTCGATCTCGTGCTCTTTGACTGTGACACGGGCGAAGCGATTGATCTGGAAGAAAAGGTCATGAGTTTACGAGAGCACACCTCGCGGCCAATCATTACGCTTTCCTCCCGCATGGGGCAGAACGTCCTCGCCCGCGCACTCAATTCGGGAGCGGATGATCATCTTAGAAAACCAGTCAATAAGGAGGAGTTCGAGGCCAGAGTTCGTGCGCTTCTCCGGCGCATCAATCGTGTCTCATGAATTCCCCGAATTCTCGCTGACGAATGCTTCCTACATGATATCCACATTGACGTCTCCGAAATAAAGGTGGCGAAAGCTTCTAACAAGGTTCCAACAATCTTGAATCTGCGCTCTCCCATAGACGGATTACGTCCGTCTATCATTGACACTAGGAAATTGAACTGCAAACGACGAAACCCAATTTTCTTGTCTCCGCTTGAGAATATTCGCGCATATTGCCCTTGCACCATTGAACTCTGCTTCCGACAGCAATGGCGATGGCTTCACTGATGAGCAGGAGATTCGGCTAGGGACCGATCCTAACAATTCCGGGGACTTTTTTCGCATCACCTCCCTGACGTTGTCATCACCGGCCGGGACTACCGTAAACCTGAGATGGTCATCTCTCCCAGGCAATCGCTACATCGTCGAAATGTCAGAAACACTCACCGCCGCAAGCTGGAGAGAATTGAGCACCATAGAGGCGAGTTCTCAAGAGACCGCAACTTCCTTGGAGATTCCTGACAAGGACATCCAGACACGCTACTTCCGGATAAGGTTGCAACTGTAGAAAGCAGCAGCGCTTGCTCGGGAACGCGTGCTCTCAGCACCGCACAGAAAGGAGCGCTGAGACAGATTCAAAATTAATTGTCCGATGAAAGCTACGGGCTGGAGATTGTTTGTAGACCAGTGGAATCCAAAGCCGACAGCACTCAGTTTGATGATCGAGATCTTCTTCGCCAATTCGTGGATTGCGGTGATGAACAGGCCTTGCGGGCGCTTGTCAACAAGTATGCCGGGCTTGTCTATGGTGTGGCGATGCGACGGACGGGAAAGCCTGAAGCCGCTGAAGAGATCGCGCAGAACGTCTTGCTAGCGTTTTCCCTAAAAGCCGCATCACTCATTGGACCAAAGCCTCTGGGAGCTTGGCTGCATCGCGCAGCGACATTGGAGTCGCTCAAATACCTGCGGCGCTCTGCCACCCAACAACGCCATCTCGCCATGATCCGGGAACATCAAGAACAGCAAGATCACTCTAGTGGTGATGCGAAACAATGGCAGGAGATACGCCCCTACTTGGACGAGTTGCTGAATCGGCTTTCGGCCAGCGATCGAGAGATCCTAGTTGAGCACTACTTCGAGGGAAAACAGTTCAAAGAGATCGCCGTCCGCATCGGCATCAATCCTGATGCCGCGCAGAAGCGAAGTGTGAGGGCGCTGGAGAAACTCGCACGGCTTTTGGCAAAGCGTGGTGTCACGGTTTCGTCTGCGTTCCTGACGCTGGGACTATCCACGGAACTAAGTACGGCGGCTCCGCAGGGCTTTGCTTCGAAAGTCGGAAGTTCAGTTCTCTCCGCGACCGCTACCTCGGCCTCAACCACAACCTTTACCTCAGCTCTAGCATTCATGTCTACAAGTAAACTCGCCTTTGCCTCGGCTTTTGTCATCGCCGCATCAGTGCCAGTCGGCCTTCGCATTGCGGAATCGAAAGTCTCGGCATCCGTGAAGTTGAATCATCCATCGTCAGCCACATCGACGCAGGTTCTTCAGCAACAATCACCAAATAACACATCGTTTGACGCGGAACGATTCCGCAAAGCTCTCGCACAACACCAGTCGAGCGAGGTCGGCAATGACGCCCAGGCACGACGTCTTCAACGGTTCATCTTCAGTCTTGAGCTGAACGAGGTCGTGCAAGCAGTCGCGGTGCTCGAAGAATTCGAGAATCCAGAGCGGCTATTAAATATCGTGAGCGCGGCCTTTGCGCGTTGGGCAGAGCTGGACCCCGAAGAAGCCGTCGCCGATGCCCATGCACGTCCGAAAAGCCAGTGGGGTTTCTATCCGATCAATGGCGCGTGGCACACTTGGGCCTTCTCCGATTGGGATGCCGCGCGTGCTTGGAATGCCACGAACAACGACTCATTCGAATTCTGGAGCCATCTCGACTGGATGGCCGAACGTGATGGCGAAGTGGCGGTGCAACATGCGACTGAACTTGCGGAAGACTTTCCTTCCGATGGCGAGAGCTACATTCGACGTGCGCTGAAGTCTTGGACTCAGAGCGATCCTGACACAGCGATTGCATGGATGGATGAAAACCTGACTGACCCTGTCAAGAGAGACGACTATCTGGGCGGAAGCCTGCAACAACTGGGTAAACGCGATCCTGTCAAAGCACTCGATCAGGTGAACTTGATAGAAAACCCGGATCGCCTCGACGAAGTGCGCTACAACTTGTACTGGTCTTGGGCCCACTTACAACCGACGGAAGCGGCGAACTACCTCTCCAACTCGAAAGCGGGGGAAAATTGGAGTCCGAGCAACCTTCACTCGGCGGGAGAAGTCATTGCGCGCAACCTCCCCGTCAGGGCTTTGGAGATCGCGCGCGGAATCGAAGATGCTGAAAGGAGAGACAACTTCTACTGCGGCATCCTTTGTGGAGCCATACAGAGCAATCTGAGTCTGGTCCGTGAAGCCGCCGAGGCTATCAGCGAGCAAAGCGCCCGGACCAACAATAGCCTCCGTACCTTTCTTGATCACTGGGCAGCAGAAGATCGGGAGGCAGCTATGGCTTGGGTTGATGCGCTGCCGGAAGGTGGCAAGAAAGAGTGGGCTCGTCACTTTTTTCCAAGGAAATGAAACGCATCGCTCTAGCAATTGTCCTGGGACTCGCTGTAGGCTGGCTGGTCTCCCGCCTTATCAATCCCGAGGGGAAGCCGCCGACGCCTAACGTAAATAGTCAGTCAATTACCAGGACATTGATCGACTCGAGTTCACGACTTGGACCATCGGCACCCCGCGTCGTTTCCGCATCCAGTCTTGATGCTCAGCGAGCCGAACATCAGGAGGGCCGCCATTTCAGCCCCTATCGGCAACGGCTCTTCTCCATGGATTTGGTCAAGTCACTCTCCACCGACCAGCTAATCGAAGGTTTCTTATCCGGTCAGATTAGGGACGAAAGCGAAGTGGCGACCGCCTTGGCGATCGTGGCAGAATCTGATCCCAAACGAGCACTTGAATTGGTCGCTAAGATTCCTGGCCGTAGCAGTCACGACCGTGCCCGCCGAGCGGTCATCGAGCAATGGGTCAAGGCCGACGCCAACGCCGCACTGGCACACGTCCTGGCAATGCCACCAAAAGCCTACCGGCGGCAATTGGCAAGGGATCTTGCATGGACATGGGGTAAACACGATCCTGAAGCAGCCCTAGCCAATCTTACCAAGATCGAGTCGTTGGTCGATCCGAGGGAAAAGCTCGCAGAATCCATCGTTTCTCAATGGGCGAAGACAGACTATGATGCTGCCGAACAGTGGATCACAAACGAAGCTCCCGTTGAGAAACGGGATGCGATGCAACGTTCTTTGTTGGATGGGCAACTCGCGAATCTGCATGGCGAAGACGCCATCGATTTCATTCTCGCTCGTCCTGACAATCACACGCTTGGCGACCAGTTGCAAAAGGCTTTCAAGAACTGGACTTACTCAAGCCCGGAAGCGGCGATCACAGGCTTCCTATCAATGCCACCGGATCACCCATTCCGGAAAGAGATCAAACAACTCGGCAGCGACACCATGATGTCACTCCTGCTACTTGATCGAACCAATCTGGACAAAATACTGGAGTTGAAAGACCTCGTGCCTGAAGGGAAAGCCCAAACCCGGTTCCTTCTAGGCGCCGCCAACATCGCCAGCTCCAACGATATCCCGATGGCAGAACGCATCGTTGAGCACATCCCCGAAAGCCGTGAACGCGTAGACGCGGTCGGAATGTTGGCAGAACTGTGGATGCGCAAGGACCACCTAGGGTTGTCAGAGTGGCTCAGCACCCTTGAGCCTTCAGCGAGCAGAGATGCCGCTGTATCTCGCTTCGTCAATCTGCTAGCAAAGTCAGATCCTGAGCGCGCCGCAGTATGGGCCGAAACGATCTTGGACGAGCGGCAAAGAAAGCGAGCGTTGAACTCGCTGTCAAAATAGGCAACGGACGAGACTCGGGTCCCTCACAACCCACCAAGCCACAATGATTTCCGAAAATTTTGTCGGATTTCCGTTTCTGAGCGCCGCTGTTAGGAAAGCTTATGCCCCTTTCCCATCAAGAGAGCGACGAAGTAGCGCTAACGGATGTCGCAATCCGTTGCGATGAGAAGGCCTTTGTGTCTCTTGTGGATCGCTATGCAGACATGGTCTACGGAACGGCGTTGCGAAAGTGCGGCTCCGTGGAGATGGCAGAAGAAGTGTGCCAAAACGTGTTCGTTCTGCTTGCGCGCAAGGCCGACAGCATTCGTTCGGCGAATGCGCTGGGCGTCTGGCTCCATCGCGCTGCCCTGCTGGAAAGTCGCCAGATGCTTCGCAAGGAATCCAACCATCGCCGCAAGATGAAACGCTATGCCAATCACTCCGAATCCGAATCACAGACAGCGGCGCCGGAGTGGAACCCGATGCTGCCCTTGCTTGACGAGGCTATCAACAGACTGAGCGAATCTGACAGGCGCATGATCGTGTGGCGATTCTTCGAGGGGCAAACGTTCAAAGAGATCGGTGCACGTCTCGGAAAGTCCGATGATACCTGCCAGAAGCGGACTAGCAGAGCGCTGGAAAAACTAAGTGGAAGTTGATTGATCCCGATGCCGCGAATGCGTGGCGGGAGCAATCGACCGACAGGTAAAATCGACGGTTCTTGAAATTAGGACATCGTACGGAAGGCTGCCAGTTAAGAGAAAAACACATCTTCTCGCTAGATTCTCCTATCTGAAATCCTGCACCATGAGATGATACACATTGCCGATCACCAGGGTTCAGTTGTTTCGGTAATCATGATTCACTGGCCCTGACCGAGCCACTGGCGTTCTTCCCGATCCAAACTGGGGACAAACGCTTCTGCGGCAACGGGCGCTTGGCGACGCCACTTGCTCCAAAGTTGTTTGGCCAGTTTCTCGCGGAGGCGCAGATCGTGGATTCTCCTGGTCCAGTGGAAACCGCTTTCCGGGTCGCTTTGGCTGACCTGGTAGAGGAATCCTCGTATGGCTCCGTCGTTCTCGGTTGAGGGTTGGAGAGTTGTTAGCCATTCGGCGCAGTCGTTAGGATGCCTACGTGCCCAGTTTTCGGTGAATTCGTTGACTCTTTGAACGCGATCGTGTTCCTCGCCCACCAGAGTTTCCACTAACCAATTGCCAGCCTCCACACCGTCTTTCCTAGCAGCCGCGGTGGCCGCGGCTACAGCAATCCTGTTCCTCTCCTTTCCATTAAGATCCTGGGAATTAATCCAATCGGAAGCTTCACGGAGGGAGGCGCATCGAGCCCAGGTTCCCAGGACGCCAGCCAGCGCGGCACTGCGTTCGTCCGAGGGTGGCGCGGCCATGAGTCGGTCGAGCGCAGCCTCGCGAAGTTCCGGAGTCCTGGCCGCGGAGGCGGCTAGCCGCTCCGCGCCATCGGCTGCCACTTCGGGGTTGGCGATCTTGGGTTCCGGGAGGGCGAGCCAGGCTGCTAGTGCTCCTTTGGGGTCGGCATCAGCCCATACGGATAGAAATTTGACGGTTGAGTTGAGTGCGTAAATGTCCTCATTCGTTTCTTCGAGACTGGCAATGAAGCGAAGCGCACCCTCAGGATCCGTGGAACTCCACGTGTTGACGATTTGTGCAAAGGCATAGGAAAGGTTATCTCCAGTGAAACATTCACGGCATAATCGAACGGCCGCCTGTGGATCTCGAACGACGAGGAAATCGAGTGCTTCCCAAAGCTCCTTGTTCTGATGAACTTGCTCGTCTGAATCGGACTGTGCCAATCCCAAAAATCGCTCACGGACTTCGGATGTCGGGATGAGGTCAAGTTGGCGAAGCAACGGATACTTCATCTCGGGAGAGTCAGCCTCCCGCAACTGCTCCATCAAGTCGGTGAAACTATCCATCGGTTTCACAACTTGAGTTGGAGCCTGGTGGATGACTGTCGATGTTTTGCGCATCGATCCAATGACAGGAAACTCCTGCGCTTGAGGACGGCCGATGGAATAACCGAACCACCCACCGATTGCGGACAGGCACACAAGTATAGCGATGACTACGAGCATTTTCATTCGAACTGAAAACTCGCGCTGGCGTTGGCAACATCGTCAGGAGTCAGGCCGTGGCGACCCAACCAATCGATCGCAAGCTGGCGATCTGCTACGAGCCATCTACTGACGTAGGCATCCAACAGGTGAGAATGGGCCGCCTTGGGAAGATTGCCGATCGCGAAATCGAAGAGCGAAGTGCGGTCCTGCGCGTCCTCCAAGAGGCTTTTCTGAATGATTTGGTCAATGAGAGGCACGACGGCATCGCTCCGAGGGAAGTCCATGGTAGCGAACACTTCTGAGACTTCATTGGGTTCGGTGAGGGCCGGGAGAACGACTTCCTGAAATACCTCTGCTCTTTCAAATTCGTCAAATAGGGCGGCAGTTTCAGCGAGCGTGATCTCGCGGAGTCCGGGTTCCCGCATACAGAAAAGTGATCCAAGTACTTCTTTGCGCTGCTCCCATGGCAAGTCGAATGCCATTTCGAGAGCGGCTTTGGGATCGCTGTGGCTCGTGCCTCGAATGAATGCGGGCGTGAGTTCCTCTCGAAGATCGGGTGGAATGTCAGCTGCTTGTAGCCAGTCTTCTACCTCGTTTGGGGCGATGCACGCCCAGGAGCTGATGGCTTCGTGAATACGATTGCCTTTGTACCAAATCTCTTTGCCAAGATGGATCTGCTGGAGTGCCAGCTTGGCAACCCAGGAGGGATCGGCTTTTTTCATGGTGTTGAGCAGATCGTGAGCCATGCGCCAATGGCGCTCATGGTTGTAGGCGTAGTCGCGGTCGAGAATCGCCAGCGCTTCCTCACACTCATCTACGGTGAAGCTATCCATGATCGCTTGGTATTCCAACCATGCGGTGGATCGAACGCGACGGCGAGAAAGCTCCCAAAGATCCGTGGCACGGCGAAGGCGATGTTCGACCGGTTTCAGCAAGTCGGCTGCGACAGCGTCTTGGAGAGTGGGCAACGGCGTTCGTTTTTTTGATAGGATAGAGGGAGACGCGAGCTTTCCCTTTGGAGGAGTGTGTGAGTGGGAAGTGCGCGCCGCTATGTATCCGGCGCCGGTCGATGCACATAGGACGGCGACACAAGCAAGGGACCATTTGGTCAAGGGGCTGACGGCGATGGTCGAGGGCGTGGAGTTTGCTAGAGAGAGTGCCCCGCTGGAGATCGTGGCGGCGGTGGCTGACGCCTGTACCGAGGCCGAGGCAAGATGACTCGCAAGACCACCGGCCAAAGCTGTGGTACCGAGGGTGACGCCACGTCGACCCAGAAACGTGTTCATCCGTTCAAGGGCCTTGTTCACGCGCTTGCGAGTGGCATCTTCCTTCTTTCCAATGCGTCTACCAACTTC
This sequence comes from Verrucomicrobiales bacterium, assembly GCA_965224685.1. Classification (GTDB taxonomy): domain Bacteria; phylum Verrucomicrobiota; class Verrucomicrobiia; order Verrucomicrobiales; family DEV007; genus CBDDAB01. Next base: position 1,162,383 of record CBDDAB010000017.1, read on the forward strand.
TCGGTAGGGAAGTTTCTCGTAGAAGTGAAGCAGAACTGCCTGCCGATCCACTTCCGAGAGTTCGGCGAGGGCATCATCCAGGTGGCATGTGCCCCCATCGAAGTGGCTTGGAATGGAGTCAGTGTCAGGTTCGGCGGCGAACTTCTTCATGTGTTTTCTCCTGGTCGTTTCATTGCGAATAGCCTCTGCTGCTTTCTGACGGGCCGTGATCACCAGCCATCCGCCGATGGTGGGTCGCTTCTGCAGGCGAGAAGCGTTCTGCGCCAGGGCGGCAAAGACCTGCATCGAAAGTTCATCCACGAGTTCGATATTTCGAGTGCGCCGCCACAGGATGCCCCGAACCAGCGGAAGGTAGCGCTCTACAAGTTCTGCGAAGGCGGATTCCTTCCGAGACTTTGGGTAGCTTGAAAGGAGCTGAGGGTCTGTTGGAGGCATGGATTCACAAGGTATCTTGCGTGTGAGTCGGAATCCGGAAAACATTTTGCCTTCCTGAATCTGAACGACAGCCCTTACTCATTAACCATCAATTGATTATGCGTCATTAGATTGCCACGACATCTCGATGCATTGATCCCGCAGGCACTGAAAGGCAAAGAGTTCGCGTAGAAACTTCGGCGGATTCTCGATCGCACAGAGGTATTCTAATGAGAGCAGACCACTGCGAATGAATGATGGATACCGACGATGACAATACCTTGCTGAGGCGTTTTGCGACCACTGGAGACGAGTCTGCGTTTCGTGTTCTGACCGATCGCTACATCAATTTGGTTTATGGAACGGCTCGCCGACACAGTCTCAATCATCACATGGCTGAAGAAGTCACTCAGGAAGTGTTTTCCATTCTTGCCCGCAAGGCTGGAGCGCTCGGCTCCCATCCAACTCTAGGTGGCTGGCTCTTTCGAACGTCATTCTATGAAGCAACGAAAGCCATGCGTGCCGAATCCAAGCAACAGGAAAATGCCAAACAGTGGAAAGAGGTGAATGCCTCTTTGTTAGAATCCGTGGGTGATTCGGAGATCCCGGAAGAAACGGTGGCCGTCCTGGACGAGGCGTTGAACAATCTTCCTGACAAAGATCGCGAGTTGATTGTTATGCGCTTCTATCGAAGTTCCTCGTTTCGCGATATTGGTAGTCGCTTCGGAATATCCGAGAACGCCGGGCAGAAGCGAGTCACGCGCATCCTGGAAAAGCTTGGCGGCATTCTCAAGCGCAAGGGAGTAAGTCTTCCTGGAACGACCTTGGTTGCCGTGTTGGTGACGACTCTAGGGAAAACACCGGCGGCGCCTGCCGGGCTCTCCAGCACGGTTTCGAGTCAGGCTCTGGCCTCTATGGGGACAGGCTCGGGCCTAGGGCTCTTCCAACCAATACTATGGCATGTAAAGATGGCCGCATTGGTGGCGTTCTGTGCAGCTACCATGGTCCCGCTAGGCCATCGGTGGATTGCATCTTCTCAATCTAGAACAAACATCGTAGCCCAGGAAGACTCCGAATCCTCCAGCCCGGTCTCGCTTGCAAGCACTTCAGTGGACTTACTCGCTGACGATCCCCTCTTTGGGGACACCATGGATCCCGCCGAACGCATGCGTCGCATTCTGGAGCTGGAAGACAAAACTCAGCGTCTTGCGGAGATCCGCTTTCTTGTTAGGAAACTTTCCGACAAAGGCCTGCCAATCGCTCTCGGAATCCTCGCGGAACGAGATCCCGAGGATCACGAACATCTGGAGGCTTTCGTGGAGAGTTGGGCGGGTCGTGAACCACGAGCAGCTATTGAGTTCGTGGCGACACGTTCCGAAGTCTATCGCGATGGATACGGGAAGGCTCTCATGAAGGGTTGGGTTGAAGCAAATCCAGACGAGGCCTGGGAATATGTTTCAACTCTTCCCGCAGACTCGACGGGGGAGCTTCTTCTCAATAGTTGGGCTCAGGAACTCAGTTATACCGATGGCGGCAAAGTGATCGCCTTGCTGGGGACACGGCCCGAGCGGTTTCGTTCGCACCATTTCGATCAGGTATTCCGGAACTGGCCGAAGGATCAGTTCGATCAAGCGTTGGAAACCATTGCGTCCCTCAAGGATTCCACGTGGACGGACAAGGCTTTGGAATCACTGCTCAAATCGTCTGGAATGAAAGATCACGGAATTGATCTCTTGCCGCACATCAGGACGCGCTTCGGAAACGAAACAGCCGGGAGATTCGAATCAAAGGTTTACTCCGCTTGGGCCAACGCCGATCCGCTAGCCGCGATCACCCATGTTCGAAGCATGAATGCTGGTGAAGCCCGGGACCGCGCAGCCCGAGCGGTGGCTTCTGCAGGGCATACGTTCGAGGCTATCGCTGACCAATTGAAGTTCATGAATGAATTCCTGGGTGACGATTTGAACGGCCGGCGTAGGTATTTGATTGGCTCATGGCTGATGCAAGACGTTGGAGCGAGCACGTCCTTCGTGGCTAAACTCGCTCCTGAAGAGCAGGCTCCCTTCGCTTCCACACTCGGTGCCTACTTCGGTCAGCGAGATCCTGACGGCGCTGTTGAATGGAGCCGCAATCTCACCGATACCGAAACGCGGCAAGAATTCCTCACGCATTTGTTGCGGGAGACCGCAAAGGTGGATTTCGAAGCGGCGCTTACACTGATGGATAGGATCCCCGACCAGGATTCAATCGCTGATGCCGTCACAGACATCGCCGATGCTTATGCACAAAGGGAACCTGAAAGTGCCATGATTTGGGCGTTAGAAAATGGCACAGAAGACAATGTCGGAGAAGCGGCAGGTCGTGCCATGCGCTGGTGGGCGAAGACCGATTCCACCGCCGCCTCTGAATGGTTAGCCGAACGAGAGCCGGGTGCCTTTCGAGACGAAGTTGCAGCTGAGCTGGTGGATGTCCTTTACAAAGCCGACGATAATGAGAGTGCTGTCGCCTGGGCACTCTCAGTGGAGGACGACAATGCTAGGCAACGCTTGCTAGACCGTGTGGCTGAGCACTGGACGAAGTCGGATGCCCGTTCCTCTCGCGATTGGTTCGATGCCCAATCGGACGCCGTACGCGACGAGCTGTTGGCCGGGAAACACGAATGGACTTGGCTAATCGGTTGGGAAGAAGGAGATCGAAACTAACATCATGAGATTGCGAATCCTCACCCTCTACCTATGCGCCATTGTCTTGGGATTGGGCGTCGGTTGGATTCTGATTCCACGGGACTCCGGAAAAGGCACGGAGGTAGCACATCTCCCGGTCTCGATGGTTCCTGCATCCCGGGTAGCTGATGGAACGGGCAAGGTGTATCCATCAACCCCTCTTGCCGAAAGGAAATCTACGGAACGATGGGCGCACCACATCCCGTTGGCTGAGATCCCGCGATGGATTCAGCAACTTTCCCGGAGCGACAAACACTACCCAGCGCTCTTTATCCTATTCGACCGATGGTCAAAGGTGGATCCACAGGCGGCCATGGACGCAGCACTTTTATTGCCTCCTCTCAAATCCACTAATCGGTATCGCTTTGGACCTGGGATGATGGGCGTCACAACTGAGGACCCCCTGTATGATATCCTTAGCAAAGTTTCCAGGAACTGGTCTGAATCGGATCCTGCAGCGGCGATTGAGGCGGTCGTCGCCATGTCAAAGGACATAGGCGAGCGACATCGGCTCCTGCGCGATCTGCTTCCGCGTTACGCCGAGACTGATCCGGAGGATGCGGTGAGAATAGCCTTTGCGGAAATGAACCCAAAGGGCCGCTTAGACCTATGGAATCATAGCACGAGCGGGGACAGCTCCTGGGTTTCGTCGCTCTTTGTTCGTTGGGGCAAAGATAACCCGCAAGCGGCGATTGATCGAGCCAATCAGATTGAAGATAGCAGCCTTCAACTGTCGGTGATGAAAGGGATCTTCAAAGGGTGGAACCAACAAGATCCTGAGTCCGCTCGCGAATGGGCTCTCTCCTTGGGCGAGCAGCGAAAGAGTCATCCGATATGGAGTGCCTTGTTAGAATCGATTGGTGAAACCGATCCTCTTGCGGCCATGGAACTGCACCAAGCTCAGCATCTCATGGGTGGCAGCACTCTAAAAAAGCTCGCAAGAAAATGGGCAGAGAAGGATGTCGAAGGAATGATCCGCGCATCGGCAACTACAGCCGACGCGCATCTTCGCCGATTTCTCTCCGGCTACGGTTTCGAGATCATGTCAGCCAGTCGAACGGGACCGGAAATGGTCGAGCTAGCCATGGATCTTCCACGAGATCTTCAACAAGTCGCGCTGAACATGATCGCCCATCGTTGGGGTGCTCAGGATTCAGCCGCCGCCGAAACATGGGGCAAAGGCCTGGAAGATCCCATTCTCCGACGAGCCTATCTTTTAGCGTACTACAACGGCCAGCATCGAAGAGCTCCCGAAGAGACAGTGGCCAGCCTCCCTGGTATCGAAGACCATTCACTGCGCAACAAAGTCGCCCTGGACTTGGCAGAGTATTGGTCTGAACAGAACCCGAGAGCTGCCGCAGCCTGGATAGGGGAACCTCGGGAAGACCTCACTCAGGAAACACATCTTGAAGCCCACCGGCGAATCGCCACCCGGTGGATCAACCGTTCTCCCGGCGATGCTCTCGCCTGGTTTGGTTCGCTCGCCAGAGATGGTGTTAGGCAGGCGGCCATTGATGGTTTTTCCAAGGCGATTTCTAACGACGAAGCAAGGAATAGATTCGTTGCACAGATTGAGACGACACCAGTTCTTTCTTCCAAAGATCGGGTCACCTTGCTTGACTTGGTATCAACCAAGAAGAACTAGCGCTATAAAAAAGATCGAATCGAGTGCGACACGAGGATCACCTCGCTCTATTCCTGGCTATCGAGGCAGTGCGAACAAACGACCAGCAACACCGCCCCCAAACCTTAATGCTTGTTAGGGTTTTGCTGGTTTCGCCGTTAGGTTTGGCCAAATCGGCTCTTTCAAGCTGATCGCGCGTCATAAATTCCGGCTTGGAACGGAACGTTTTTTTGGCTAACAAACTTCCTAATCCAACTGTTACGCGCTCCTTCTTATCGACAAAATGCTGAGCCGTGATGTGAATGTCAGCGTGACGGAGGAATCGGCTTGCAGCGAAAAGACCACTGTTCTGGCAGACGATACTCCCAGCTTCCTTGCGGAGGGCATGCATGGGTCTCTGGTCGTCGAGGCCGTTCTCTCGAAGCCAGGCCGTAAGTCGTTGGAAGACGAACATCGCTCGGTAATGAGAGTAGCTCGAACCTAGTTGAGGCGCGGTGGCGCTTTCAATGACGAATTCGCCTTTAGCCCGAGCGCGGAAGCCGCGAAGCAAGTCGACGGAGAACCGTGGCATGTCGCGAAGGAAGAGATTAATGGCAGTGCCACCTTTGATGGCAAATCCGCTTCCTCGAAGACTATGGGTGCGACTTCGAGAAGCAGCCGAACGGTATTGATATAGCGTTTTTCCATCACGGTTTGAGAATAAGAGTGCTGCCATCTTTTAATCGTGTAACCCACCGGCTATGACCGAATCGGTCGCCTACAGCATCTCGCGCCGTTGCTGCCCAAGGCAGTTCGAGTTCCTCCGACCACCCGACACACAGGCGAGCTGCTTTCTCTTGGTGGCATGCTCGCAGGTGCTGGGCGACCACTTTCGAGCGGAGTGATCGAGCGCTCTCCATAATGTTGCGCGCCTCTTCCACCTCTTGACTCAGACCAACTTCGCTTAGCATTTCAAGTAGGCCGCGCTCTGGAGAAGATACTGGTGGACCATCCAGCGACTCAGGCAAGGGCCTCAACTTTGGCAGTTTGTGAGTGTGGCGGAAGAGATTCTTTGTCGTGTAGCGCGAATCGAACCGCTGGGAGAACCACACTGGCAGTGTGGACTTCGGGGCACCCCATAGAGTCAGAACTTCTCGTGCAGGCAGCTTGTGATGGATCCCTCGCCACGCGAGGGCAGTCTTCCCACCCACATGGAAATCTTGGAGCTTTCCAGCGAGGTAGTTTAGGCAAGAGTCGCGATCCAGTTTGTCGCCGGTGAACTGATAGATGCCACGCGAAAGCCGCTCGACCCAACCTCCGCTGAGATAGCGGTTCGCCAAGACCGCAGAAATCCCAAGCTTGCCCAGGTCTTTGGTATCAAATGGACGCCCACGCGGCAGCTCCGTCTGTAGCCGCTTGATTAGATTTGGTCGAGTTGTTGCAGTCACAGAGCAATTCTAGCACGATTTTCAATCATAATCACCTAAACTGATTGATTTTTTCTAAATTATTGCATTCATTATGCAATTCGAGTCATTTTTCCAATCTTCACTGGACGAGAGCCTTCAGCCCTACAGTGACCCGCTCCTTCTTGTCCGCGTAGTGCGCCACGGTAATCGCAATGTGGCTGTGGCGAAGTGCCCGACTCGCCGCGTAGATCCCGTACCTAGCAGTGATCAGGGCGCCGAATTCTTTCCGCAGTTCATGCAGCGGCTTTCTAACATCGAGTCCTCGTTCCCTCAGCCACGCATTGAGCTGCTTGAAGTGTTTGTCTGCGCGATAGGATCTCGACACACTCTTGTGCCTAGGACTTGTTGCTGACTCGACAACAAACATGCCGTTTGATTCCTGATAGAACTTCCAGAAGATCTTGTTCAAATCTTCATCGAGATCGATCTCTCCAGCGCTATCCTCGCTCTTCAGATCGTTGAACTCGTTCGGTGCAACTACCAGTTTCGAATTCTCGAAGTCAAAGGCTGACCATAGCAGAGTGTCAATTTCCGACCTTCTGAGTCCACACATCAACCCTAACAAGAAAATCTTGTAGGACTCCGGAGCATCTCCGAAGAGATCTGTTTCTGCGTCCCGCAGGATAGACGTTGCATCCACACAACTTTGATACCGCATCGATGGTTGCTTCTCCATGGCTACATCTGCGAATGGCAGCGGATCGGGCAGTTCAATTCGGTTGGCCAGAAACTTGAGATGCTTTTTCGCGAAGAGCGCTTTGGCATTTCGAATTAGGCTATTGACCGTCGTCTTCGTGCTTCGAAGTCGAGCAGGATCACTTGCCTTCAAGAATGAAACCTTCCACTTCAAGACGCGATCAGGCGTAATTCGCTCAAGTGGCACCTTATCAACCTTTGCCTTCCACGCGGCATTCCCTCCCCTCTTCGAATCGTACTTCGCGCCCTTCTTGATGCTCTCGATATCCGCAACGATTTTTCTGAATGCTTTGGTATAGGTCTGAAGTGTCGCTTGTCGTGCTGACGAGATTGCTTCAACGGCTTCAATGAGATCGCCAACCGTGGAAGGATTCGGATCACCGCTATGCGGCGCAACAACTTGGCTAGTCTCCGGCTCCGGTTCGAGCACGGAGTCCCACCCTTTTTCCAGAAGCGTCATGTAAAGGTCTCGCGCACGTGCCGCCGCCGCCGCTTTGTTAGGTGTCTGCAGGTGGAACCGCATGCGCCTGCCTTGATGCTGAATCTGGACGTAGTAGTTCGGCTTCTCGACCATCTCACCCGACTGGCGGAACCGGCGGTGGTACACTTTTCCAAGCCAATGGCGAACGTCTGTCTTTGAATATGATTGTTTTCCTGGACTCACTTTGGACTCACTTTTGCTGTGCAACTCGCACTTGAAACTGTGCCCAAGTCGATTACCTTTGTCCACATAAAATGTTGCATTACAATGAGTTACAAGGCACACTTTGGAACAATTGAGAAAAGTTGAAAACAGTCAGAACGTAGACTGTAAATCTGCACGATTTGTCGGTTGGTTGAGGAGTTAGGGTCACTCTGGCACTGAGAGGTTAGAAGCGGAGCCGCTAACCTGCCTTTGCAAACTCTACAATCTTCTGGCGGCTCGATGGCCTGATGGACCAGAACTGTCGCGCTTCAGATTTCGTTCGCGCCTTGTGGTAGTAGCGCCAGAGTGTTTGTGGACTTGAGCGATGTCCCATCGCTTGGAGGAGAGCGTCGAGGTTGCCGAAGTGGGCTAGATGATTGCTGGCGAACGTGTGGCGCATCACATCTTGCTTCCATACTGCGATGCCTGCCCGATTGTAGTTGGCTCGATGTTTCTGGCCGAAGTCTCCGGGGCAGATTCTTCCCAATTTTTCGCCACAGCAGAGTTCAATCCATTCTAGCAGATTGTCTGAGATCTCGACGTAGCGGTGCTCCCATGTTTTCGACGCCGGTCCTGGCACAAACACGTGCCGCTCCTCGATGTTGACGTGTTCCCAGTCAAGGCGCTGGAGCTCCTTCGGGCGGATGCCACAGAAAAGCCCGAACAGATAGTAGGGTAGGATCTCGTTTGTGCACTTGGTGAGCAGGCTGTTCACCTGGTCGTTCGTCAGGATCGGCTTTTGCGAGGGGCGGAGCTCAACGGGGTCGAGCTTGAGGATAGGGTTTTTGCTAAGGTAGTCCCGGCGAATCGACCAGTTGAAAAGGGTCTTCAACACGGCCATGAATTTCCGCCGACCGTGGTCGCCTGGGCACTCCTTTGAGATTGCCGCATCGATCTCGCGAGCGGTGATGTCAGAAAGAAGCTTCCCCTTAAAGTGCGCTCCCATCCGGTCTGATACGTTTCTGTAGTCGTCCTTTGTCCGGCTTCGTCTGTGCGCCTTTGCCTCCTGAAACTCAGCGAAAGCCTTACAGAATTCTACGCTTTGAGCCCTCTCGCGCTGTCGGTGGAGGAAATCTCTAACAGCCTCCTCGATCGTCGCTCCATGCTCGTCGAGCGCTGGTTGGAACTGACTCTGCATCGTGATGAAAAAGTTCACCGCCTCCCATAGGGTCGCTCCGTGGGGCTCCAGTGCTTTGGCTAGATCAGAGCGGCTGGACTCGCGGCTCGAGATCCGTGATAGGCCGCGGATTCGAGCTTCCGCTAGTCGCTTCGATTCGAAGAATTCCCGCTTTCTCTTGCCGGTCTCGGAGAGGCTTGCGGGGATGTTGACGAGCCACGGCCGGGCTCGCCCCTCAACGTGCTGTACGCTCAGCTGGGCCTTGGGTCCGGGTCGCATGGCTAGGCAGCGTTGAGGGTCTTGCGAGCATCGGGCACCTGGTAGCCATGCCCCCTACCAAACAGCTCCTCGATCGCCGCGAGAATGTGATGGGGATTGAAGCGTTGGATCCTGGGGCCAAGTTGGATGACCGGCATCCAGCCCTCGAGTAGCCAGTTGTCGATCGTGCGGCTACAAACGTGGAGCCACTCGGCGACCTCCTTCTTGTCCATCAGAGGGGGCGCGGAGCTAGCACTGACGTTGGATTCTGCCGGCGGCGAACTCACGCAGAGGTAGTTCGCCGTTTTCGTCAAAACATCACAGCGCAGTTTGTTCGCCGCACACCCTCCGCACTGACATTCTCGCACATTTGTGGTTGGGCTAGTCCCGAAAGCCGAACCCCACTCCGTGGCCGACAGTCGTCGAAAATAACTTGGCACTAATTGGGCACTGGGCTTTTCAAGTAAAAAGTCGGAATTTGGTTTTCCGATCCAGTGCCCAATTCGCGATCCGTAATTGGGCACTAACTGGGCACTGGGAGCCCCTCTCGAAGTTGCCGTCCTAACTGAATAACAGAAGCCAATTCCCGTAACCCCCTTGAGCGTGAGGGGGTGGCGGAGAGGGAAGGAATCGAACCAACCTGGACAGCATAACTGCCCACAACGGTTTTGAAGACCGCGGAGGCCACCAGGCACCCATCACTCTCCGAAATTGATTATCAATGAGTTATGAAATCGCTTGGGAATCTTTCCGTTTTATACACCGTAGTCAACAGGCGTCAATGGCTTTCTGGAATCTGAATTATTCGAGCGTGTGCGGGATCGTCTGGTTAGAAGGGCGCTCATTCCTAAGATGAGATAAAGGCCGATTGATGGTTCTGGTATGGGTGCTAGGGAGCTCTGTAGTTCAAGGACGACATTGGCTGTGTTGCGTGTTTCATTGATCCAGAAGGCGTAATCGCCTTGGGGAAGGGACGCGCTGAGTGATGCGTTATTGAGCACCATGGCGGGGAGCAAGTCGTCATTTAACGCAAGTTGACCGAACAGACTGAAATTAATGGGATCAGGAAAGATACTGGATGGCGGCGAGGAGAGCGTTAGACGATTTTCTTGAAACCCCAGAAAGGACACGTTATTCGCCGTGGAGGTATAGCTTCGCAAGATGACGGCGTCGAGTCGCAGTCCCATGGGAATATGCAAGCTGAAGAGATCCGTATCAAACTCGCCAACCGAAAACTCTACAAAACTGGTTCCCAGAGGCAATGCAAGGGGCGTGGGCGCCACATGACTATCGCTCAGATCGCCATTTAACGATTCGCTATGGATGAATACTTGTGCGCTTGCGAGAGCTGCGGACAAGATTAGTAACGTCCCCGCGAAACGGAGGGCCTTCATGGCAAAGTCGTAACAAGACGCCAATGACTCCCGCCGTCACCTTCAAGAAGTTGATTGATGGTCGTGGTGCCATCTTCATTGGCCACCACAGAGACGGCCTCTGCAGTGTAGGGCTGCCAGGTATTGAGCTCACGGGATATTTCCAGGTTGTGGGTGACACCTGCCGCATTAACGGATGTGCGATACGTCATGTGCGGCCGACGTTCGCCGTCAACCAAGAGATAGCGAACGCGAATCAGTGAACCGTCGGGTTGCTTGGGCAGTCCGGCTAGGCCGAATTCTTGAAGGTTTACCCAGCCGTCGTGATCGGGATCGGCCAATGGCCCGGAGATGGTGGCGTTGGCTCGTTCGGGATCCGTGAAATGATCTGCCACCCATTGGGCAAACGATCCACTTGGCGAAGGCGGATTGACCACACCGTCATCAGGAAGGCCGGGCGTGCCGCCTTCGCTGGTGCTCACCCCCCAACTCCCCGCCAGTGCGTGATCTGTCAGGGTCTCGGTATCAACGAGTGATAGTGATTGTCCTTTCCCTAGTTCGGGCCAGCCATTGCCGTGATCATAATCCATGTCGCGGATCGCAATGCCGGCGCCAAAGGACAACTTTAGGCGCTCACCATTGTTATCGAGTTTCGAATCAAGGTATTCGCCGATGACCGGTAATCCCTCACCGTAGCGTGCGACAAATGCGTCACGATTGCGCACTAACAAGACCCTTTCGCCCGGTCCAATGGAACTGGGATCAGCATTCTTGAAGTCATAATCAACTCCTTTGGTAAAGCGAACGTCTTTCAAATCAAGGGCGTCGCTCCCGATGTTAAGCAATTCGATAAACTCGAAGTCTGCGGTCACAAATCCCATACCCAGTTCCTGAACTGTAGCATCGGTAGGGCGATACATTATCTCGGAGATCACTAATTGATTAAGAAACGGCTCAATCTCCGGCTGACCGGCAACAAATTGCACCGGCTCAGACCATGGGGACCAGAATTGACCCGTATTCATCATCCGGGCACGGACGCGGTATACACGACCTGGTCGCACCACATCAGAAGGAATCGATATGGTGGGATTGAATTCGGTGATCACGTCGCTTTCCCAGTCCGCCTCAATCTCATACTTGTTAGGCGGCTCGGGTGAAAAATCCGTAGCGGTCACATCGGTGATCTCCGCGAGCCGCCACTTGAGCGCTCCGAAAGCTTGCGGCGCGAAGATACTTCCACCACTGAAGTCGCTGGTCTCAAAGTGAAGATCATGCACCTGATATTGATCATTGCCGATAAACGACACTGTAGGTGCTTTGGGCATCTTGGCCTCATCAATCAAGCGGTCTCGAGCGAAGTCTTGACGATGCGTGATATAGTTTTTCATACGCTCGATCATGCCCGCGAAATCTTTGGTAGAGGCGACTTGATAATAGCGACCCTGACCCGATTTCGATGCATTCACATAACGCGATTTCATAATAGGATTGTAATCCCACATCATGCGGTCAGCATCAACGAGCGAAACTTCCCCTGGGGCGTAGACGGCCGATGCGCGCTCATCGATCAGCAATCCGGTCTGTTCTTCATTATACAAAAGATCCGCAAGTTCGACCAAGCGATTTTGATAGTCTCGCTCATATTCATCGATGTTCAAAGCCGTGGTACTAAAACGATGCGGGCTCCCCGTGGAAAACATACCGTCATCCCAGGTGAGATCCAGGTCCCAGGGAAGAATCTGCCACAACCCATTAAGATGATCGTGATAGTAGTAGTAGTTCTTACCTGCACCCGTGTCGTAATGATGGATGTATTCCAAGATAGAGCGGTAACTAACGTAATTTTCTATATGAAAATTGGCCCGCCACCATTCGAGATCACTTGAATTGGCAGTGCGTTCATAACCTTCTCTCTTAAAAGCTCGGAGATCCGAGTAATCCGACACCGCGGGAAACTCCGCGAGATTCTTTAACTCGCCGCCCAGCCCACCTTCGCCCGTTCCATTCTCCATCTTATAGATATTGCCATCTTCCATCCCATGGGTACGGAGAAAGCGGGAATCGATTTGTTCAATAGCCAAATAGAGCCCTTGAAAATCGGTTCCATACTGATTCCCGAAGATATTCGATTCGGCTCCATTTTCGACGATCCGGAAATGGACATAGTGCGTGTGCGGCGCCGGAACACCCGCCATGCGAAATAAATCGAATCCAACACTCTCAAATAAGCCTTGTTCGCCGCGGTGCCGAAAATTGCCTTGCTGAATGATCGCAGAGAAATTGAGACGCTTCCACTTATTCGGATATTTCCTTCCTTGGGCATCACGTGCTTGAAATTCGTGACTACGATTAAAAAGGAACTTCCACATATTCTTGCCCATGGCATAGCGCCAAACGCCGCCGCGCGCCCGGAAGCTGATATGATCATAGACATCACCGTCATAAACCAGCGTCCCTCGCCAACGATAGTCGCTGCCGCCATAGCCGCCATTCTGAGAAGTGCCGGGAATGTGTTGGGCGGTGACATGATTCTCTTTGGTGGTGATAAGATGGTAAACCGGCACGGACTGCAGCAATTCAGGATCAAAAGTCACTTCCTCCGTCTCGCCCGGTTCCACGGCACCCGTCCACGACGGCATTTCCCCATGGCAGAAATAGGCAAAGTTCGGCTGCCCATCATCAGGATAAGGAACCGTCATCGCCGCGCCGCCGCTATCCGCGACGGTGATTTGATAACGGATCAAGTGACGGTGCTTTTGTAATTCACCAGATAACGAGACGGTGTAAACGTCATCCCCAGCCAGTTCATCCGGCGCCACGCCATCATCAACCATGGCAATGTCCGTCCAACCCATGGCAAAGGCGTCGTCATCGATCGGAATGTATTTACCGGGCTCGACCGACTGATACCTTAGGGTAACAGCATTCACTCCCTCGGGATCGGTCACCTTCGCACTAACAATGACGTCTCCGCCCGGCAAAGGGGCATGGGGGAGATGCTTCACCTGACGAATCTGTGGCGCTGCCGTTTCACTGTAGACACTATTCTGCTTCCCTGGAGTGGGTTCGCTAGAGGAACGCCAACTTCCTCCGAGGTCGTTGTCGAGACTCGGATGTATCAACTCCATCGACGGCCCATCGCCCCCGGCCATGACGGGCCAGGGAAAGCCATCATCGTAATTCACCCTATCCATCACCTCATCTGCGGCGTTGCGAAGCGTGATCTCTTCACCGCCATCGGAAAGCCTGCCACTTGCAAATTCCGCATCCGCTTTGATGCCCCCTACAAAGATGCTGCCGAACTTCGCGTCATACTCGGCGCGATTCTGAGCCAGAATAAAGTAGTTTCCTGGTTCGATCACCGTGCCATCGGCAAAAGTAAACGCGAAGCCATCGGTGAACTGCCACCCCGCCAGATCAACCGCCTCTTCTCCCGAATTGAAGAGTTCGATGAACTCGACCGCCTCATTGTTAGGGTTGGGAGCATAGTGAATCTCGTTGATCACGACATCCGCTCGCGTCAGGATCACCAGACTCATTAAAATGGCCGGAACAAGGTGCAGAGGGGCTTTGGTCATAAACGCCAAAGTACCATTGGAGGCGAAAGCCCGTCAACGACGGGAGGCGGGGGGTCCGGTAGCGTAGCCTTTAGGTTTAGGCTGCCCCCACGCGGCTACGGTCGAGCCGTGGAGAGCAACAGATAGGATCCGGGAGCTTTCTTAACGTAATAGTGCTCGAGTTTGGGGTCCTGGGTATCGCGGTAGATGAAATGACGCTTTCGCCACCAGGCGACCTTGCTCATGAGACGATCTTCCCGATCCATCGGTTCGGCCGACTGAAGATAAAGCGGCGTCTCATCCTGAAGCGAGGCCACGGCCCGGCTGAGATCGGCGGTGTTGAGTTCGAAATAGGCCCGATCCCCAACGGCAGTAGGCGCCTCACTGACCTCCAGCACCGCACGCCGTTGATGCTGAATCGTTGTCATCACGGTCACGGTGGCCAGAGCGATGGCGAAAACCCACAGAACCCGGGCGGGTGTGTTGCGTGGACGATTCAAAACCCGGGGTCGGGAACTGGCCTGCGGTGATGGCACAATGCCCTTTATCACAGGCTGGAATCGTTTTAAAAAAATTGCTGTTTGAAATCCGTTTCGCCCCGAGATTGGCGGTTGACACCCTGAAACAGGCCCCATAGTGTCCGCCTCCCTCGAAACCGGAAAATCTGACAGACACACCTCACCTCACCTTTCCATGAAGACTTTTTCAGCCAAAGCCCAAGACGTCGAACGCAAGTGGTGGGTCATTGATGCCGAGGGCAAGGTGCTTGGCCAGGTCGCCGTGGAAGCTGCCCGCCTGCTTCGCGGTAAGCACAAGCCTATCTTCACTTCCCACGTGGATACGGGAGACTTCGTGGTGGTGGTGAACGCGGATAAGGTGGTGCTCTCTGGCAAGAAAGAGACGATGAAGAATTACGTGCGCTACTCCGGCTGGGTTGGCGGGCAAAAGATTGAGAACGCCAAGTCCCTCCGCGAACGTCATCCTGAGCGTCTCGTGGAATATGCGGTGAAAGGCATGATCCCTCACAATCGTTTGGGACGCCAGATTCTGAAAAAACTGAAGGTTTACGCCGGGCCGGCGCATCCCCATGAAGCCCAAGCACCTCAGGAACACGCGGTAGCCTAGCAATCAGAACAATCTACGAAATCATGAGCGAATTGATCTCCACCATTGGAAGACGTAAGACGGCTGTGGCTCGCCTGCGAATGAAGGAAGGTAGCGGCCAGATCACGATCAACAAACGGCCCTACGACGAGTATTTCCCCACTATCAGCCTTCAGAATGGGCTGCTCTTCCCGCTGCAGGCGGCGAACATGCAGAACAAGTTTGATCTTACCATCAACACCGCCGGTGGCGGTAGCACGGGTCAGGTTGGCGCCATCCGGCTAGCCATTGCCCGCGCGCTGGTGAAGGCCAATCCGGATCTCCGCGACACGCTGAAACCTCTTGGCCTCCTTCGCCGTGATCCCCGAATGAAGGAGCGCAAGAAGCCGGGACAACCCGGGGCCAGGAAGCGCTTCCAGTTCTCCAAGCGTTAAGATTTTTCGAGGACCTACTTTCAAACAAGCCGCGCTTCCGCTGGGAGTGCGGCTTTTTTATTATCATGGAGAGGAAATAAGATCATGACAGGAGACCAAACGTCCTTTGATGCCGTGCTTCGACAAACCACCGAACACGCGCTCACCTATCTCGCAGGACTCGACAAGTCGCCGGTGCAAGCGGAAGCCACCCTCGAAACGTTGCGCGCCAAACTATCAAAACCACTTCCAAACAGCCCAACAGCTCCTTCTCAAGTAATTGAACAACTCATCGGCGACGTTCAAGACGGCTTGAATGACAGCTCCGGCGGTCGCTTCTTCGCGTGGGTCATTGGTGGCAGTGTGCCGGCTGCTCTGGCCGCTGATTGGATGACGTCCACATGGGATCAGAATTCCGGCATGTTCTCCGTGGCTCCCGCTGCAGCGATTATAGAGGAGGTGGTTGGCGAATGGCTAACCGAAATCCTCGGCCTACCCAAGACCGCAAGCTTCGCTTTGGTCACCGGCTGTCAAATGGCGCACGTCACCTGTTTGGCCGCTGCTCGCAACGCCTTGTTGCATCGTGAGGGTTGGGATGTGGAGAAACGCGGTCTCTACGGAGCCCCAACCATTCGAGTCGTGACCGGAGATCAGCGGCACGGCACCATCGAGCGCGCGTTGCGTCTCTTAGGCATGGGACAAGAACAGATCGTCGATATCCCAGTGGCATGCAATGGTCAGCTGACGGCGGAAGCGCTAGAGTCTGTTCTAGCTCAAGAGCCTCACACTCCCACTATCGTGCTCTTACAAGCCGGCGATCTGAATACCGGCTCGTTTGATCCCTTCATCGACGTCATTCCCGTAGCCAAGCGTCACGACGCGTGGGTTCACGTGGACGGTGCCTTTGGGATGTGGGCTGCGGCCGCCCCGGACTACGCACACTTTGCCCGAGGCATCGAGCATGCCGATTCGTGGGCCACTGACGGTCACAAATGGCTCAACGTGCCTTATGATTCTGGTTATGCTTTTGTTGCCGACCGCGAAGCGCATTTCCGGTCGATGAGTCATCGCGCCGAGTATCTTGTGCATTCTGACGACGCGCGGGACCAAGTGGATTGGAACCCGGAATACTCACGGCGCGGCCGGGGATTTGCAACTTATGCTGCTATCGCAAGTCTTGGCCGCGAAGGCATGGCGGATCTGGTGACACGCTGCTGCCGGCACGCGCATCGCTTGGTCACCGAGGCGGCGAAACTTGAAGATGTGGAAGCACTACATGTTCCTCACATTAATCAAGGATTGCTGCGCTTTCTCGATTCCAGTCCAGGTGCCACGGAAGCCGATCACGATCGTTTCACCGAGGATATTGCATCCGAAATCAATGCGTCTGGCGACGCGTTCTTCGCCTGCACCACTTGGCGGGGACGCCGTTGTATGCGGGTGTCGGTTTGCAATTGGCAAACCTCGGATACCGATATTGACCGAACCATTCGGGCCATTGGCCAAGTGGTGCGTGGCGCACACGGATGACTTTCGATCTCGCCTCCATCAGAACCCTATGGTAGCGACTTACTCCATGTCATGAAGCCACAAGCCGGTCTCCTCATCCTTCTATTCTCTGCCTCTATCAGTTTCGCGGAAACGGTGAACTTCAATCGCGACATTCGCCCATTGCTTTCCCGGCAATGCTTTGAATGTCACGGCCCGGATGCTCATGAACGGAAGAGCAAGTTGAGACTTGATCAGGCTGATGGCGAAGATGGGGCCTATCGGATTCACCAAGGCATAGCGGCGATCAAACCGGGATCGGTTTCAGAGAGTGAAGTGTGGCGCCGCATCACAAGCAAGGATCCCAACGAGGTGATGCCGCCGCCCGAATCCAAGAAACCCGATCTTAGTGAGCCAGAACAACAATTGATCAAACGCTGGATTGAAGAGGGCGCGCCTTACCAAGGCTTCTGGGCATTTGAGACGCCGCGCCTGCCTCCCCTTCCGGAAGTTGAGAATGAGGCGTGGAGTCAGCATCCCATCGACCGGTTTGTCATGCGTCAGTTGAATACGAATGACCTCTCCCCTAGCCCACCAGCTGATCCGCGAACGCTCATCCGGCGAGTGACCTTCGACCTAACAGGGTTGCCGCCAACGCGTGAAGGGATCCGTGAATTTCTAGCAGACACCTCAAACGGCGCCTACGAACGCCTCGTCAACCGCCTCCTAACACGTCATCAGTACGGCGAACACATGACGAAGTACTGGTTAGATCTGGTCCGCTTTGCCGATACCAACGGCATCCATCACGACCACTTTCGCGATCTCTCGCCCTATCGCGATTGGGTGGTTCGCTCTTTCAACGACAACCTGCCCTACGATGACTTCGTGCGCTTTCAATTGGCCGGCGATCTCTATCCAAACGCGACGCGTGACCAACTAATCGCTTCAGGATTTCACCGGCTTCACCTGATCATCGACGTGGGCACTGCCTTACCAGAGGAGAGTTTCACGCGAAACGTGATCGATCGCGTCACCTCCGTAGGCACAGCATTCCTTGGGCTAACCGTGCAGTGCGCGGTCTGTCATGATCACAAATACGATCCTCTCACGATGAAGGATTTCTATCAACTCTACGCCTTCTTCAATAACATCGACGCCAAACCGGAAACCGGTCGCCGGGGCGGATCCAACTTTCTACGTGGTCTCCAAGAGCCGTTTATCAACCTAACCAATGCCGAACAAGAAGCCCGATTGCGCGAGTTCAACAAGCAAATAGCCGCTGCGCAGAAAGAAGTCGCCCGACACAAAGAAGACCAAGATGCACTCAAAAACGCTGAGAAAGCTCTAAAGAAAGCGCGCGACGCGAAAACGCAATTTGAACTCACTATTCCCGCGGCGATGATCATGAAAGAACGTGAAGAGGTGCAGCCCACGCACATTCTCGTTCGAGGTGCCTATGACAAACCCGGCGATCCCGTGCAACGCGATACGCCAAGCTTCCTGCCCCCGATGAAGAAACGCCGGGACGGTCCTGCCACGCGCGCGGACTTGGCGGAATGGTTCGTTTCCGCAGAGCACCCGCTCACTGCCAGGGTGGCGGTAAATCGTTTCTGGCAGCAACTCTTTGGAGTGGGCCTGGTGAAAACGGCTGAGGACTTGGGTTCTCAAGGAGAGTGGCCCAGCCACCCGGACTTGTTAGACTACTTGGCTGTGACCTTCGTACAATCTGGTTGGAATGTGAAGGCTCTGATGAAGCACATCGTTCTATCAGAGACCTACAAGCAATCTTCAAACGCCCCACCCGATGCCTTCACGCGTGATCCAGAAAACCGTCTTCTCGCGCGGGGCTCACGATTCCGCATGGATTCCGAGATGATTCGGGATCAGGTGCTAGCCACTAGCGGACTACTCAATTCTCATCTCTATGGGAAGAGCGTGAAGCCGCCGCAACCGGCAGGTCTTTGGAAATCGGTGGGGATGCCCAGCTCCTATCCTCGCGAGTACGTCGCTGATTCCGGCGACAAGATCTACCGGCGCAGCCTCTACACTTTTTGGAAACGAGGTATGCCGCCTCCGCAAATGACCATCCTCAACGCCCCCACCCGCGAAGAATGCATCGCCCGCCGCGAACGCACCAACACGCCGCTGCAAGCGCTCCTACTGCTGAATGAAGGAGAGTACATCAAAGCCGCGCGGCACCTCGCGCACACCATCCTCACCGAAACACCAACAGATCCGCCTGAACAGATCGCGACCGCCTATGAGACAATCACCTCTTTCCCGCCCGATGCCGAGGAACTGACGGCCATGTTAGGCACGCTGACAGATCTACAGGCTCTTTATCAAGAGGATCCTAGTCTCGCCGAAGCGCTGTGTGAAGGGCTCGATCTGAAAACAAGCATCGCCCCACCACAGCTCGCTGCACTGACTATGGTAGTGAGTTCGATTTATAACCTGGATATCTCGAAAACAAGGCAATAGACTCACGATATTGATAAGGATGAGATGTAAATATGCCAGAGTTCAATCGAGGCAAGACTCAAGTAAAGAATGCTAATCGCGAATAATAGCCAACTTGCCCATACGGAATCAAGACCGCTGCAAACACCTCGCAATCCTACGCTAAGACATACAAGAGAGACCAGCACGACTGCCAAGAAACTCGAGTGGAGATCCAAGTTTGATCCGTGAGAATTTGCTGGGATTACTAACAAATACAGGACAGGCACCAACCAAACGGATCTTCGAGCACACCACTCGTTGCGTGCGTCATCTCGTGTAGGCACCAGCCAACGCTTCAACTCGTGACGCCAGTCAATCCGTTCCTCTTCGTCTTCCGATGTCATTCGGGGACCATAGCCCGAAACTATCCGCCTTGCACGGGCGGCATGACGGCGATTTCTTGACCTTCAGCTAGGATCTGCGTTCGTTCGGCATACTCGTGATCGATGGCAATCAAGATTTGATCATGCCATTCGCGGAGCATGGGGTAGACAATATAGAGATGTTCTAACAAATCCGCGACCGTTGGCGATTCGTTGTCCGGCAGATCGAGGCCGATTTCCTCCTCACTTGTGATATCGCGCAAGGTGGAGAAGAAGAGGACTTTGAGGGTCATGGTAAATGGTCGCCGTCTAACACCGCGATGTAAGGAAGGTTCCGATAGTGCCCTTGATAGTCGAGACCATAACCCACGACAAATTCGTCATCGATATCAAAGCCGACATAGTCAGCCTGGATCTTTTTGATGCGAGCTTTACGCTTCTGTAGGAGCACACAAACTTTGAAACTTTCAGGTTCCATTTCTTTCTCAATACGCGAGCGAATAGCATGCAACGTTTGTCCTGTATCAAGGATATCATCGAGAACGAGCACATGTTTCCCGTGTAAGTCGGGCAGCTTTTCCTGGTTGAAGGTGATCACACCAGAAGATTCCGTTCCACCGTGATAACTGGAGACATTGAGAGACTCCATTCTCAGCGGCAAGGGGATGCGTCTTAACAAATCCGCCATGAAAATAATACTGCCGTGCAAGATGGCGAGCGCGGTGATTTCACGGCCACGATAATCTTGGGTAATCCGGCGGGCCATTTCGTCGAGGCGAGTGTAAATAGTCGTCTCGTGGTGAAGGATTTCGCCAATCCCCCTCCCTAAGTAGTGACCATCCGGCTTCATTATGGGTCTGGGACGAGACTTGATGACGGCTTAGTCTGGCAGTTGTACCATGCTCAGCCAGAAATGCTTCAGCGTCTCTGCCACTTTCATAAAATCCTGCAAATCCACAGGTTTGGTGATGAAACAATTGGCATGATGATCGTAGGCGGTCTCAATATCTTCCTTGGCGCCCGATGTGGTCATCACAATCACCGGAATGCGTCGAAGAGACGGATCAGCCTTGATTTCTTTGAGGACTTCGCGACCGTCTTTCTTGGGTAGATTTAGATCCAAGAAGATAACATCCGGGCGTGGTTTGGATTTGAAGGCATCTTCCTGACGTAGAAAGCTAATCGCCTCCTCGCCGTCTGTGACAACGTGAAAGTCATTGGGTATGTCCCCTTCTTTGAGGATTTCTAACATCAGCCGTATATCGGCTGGATTATCTTCAACGAGTAGGATGATGCCTTTCTTGTCCTTCATAGGTGAGACGCGGGAGCAGTCTGACGGGCTCGACACCAAGATCAAGCATTCCTTCATAACGTTTCCCAATCTTCAAGGCCCGCTTGCCAACCATGGATTCCACCGGCTAGCCTACGGAATATGAGTGATGACCCTGTTCGCGTGCTTGGCGTGGTGGGCGCCGGTGCGGAAGAGACAGCGTTCACCGCGCTCGCTGAAGAGGCCACGGCCCAATCGATCCAGTTAACCGGCGCCATGCCTACCAATGAGGCCCTCAAGTATCTTAAAGAGCACACGAGCGAAATCGATGCGGTGGTGCTCAGCATGGATCCCTTGGCCGGCGAATTTGGAGACACGCTCCACGCCCTGCACGATCAGGAGAAACCGGTGGTGGTCATGGCCTCTCGCCAAGCCCCGGCTGCCATGATGGAGGCGATCACCCAAGGCGCGCAGGAGTGTTTTCTCCCAGATGAGTTAACGGGTGATCGCCTCGCACGCGCACTCCGTTACGCGATCAGGCGGCACCACTGGCGAACGCGCACCAGTGAACACGCCTTGGCCACCGCGCGCGCAGAGGTCGCGCGATCTCAGCAACAGCTAAGGGATTCTGAAGCTCTCTACCATTCGCTTGTCGAAAACCTGGTTCAGAACATCTTTCGCAAAGACACCAACGGCCGATTCACCTTTGCCAATACCAACTTCTGCCTGACCATTGGCAAACATGTGAACCAAATCTTAGGCCGAACCGATTTAGATCTATTCCCAGTCGATCTCGCGCGGAAATACCAGGCGGATGACCATAAGGTAATCACGTCGGGATCTGTATTTGAAGCGGAGGAAGAACACCAGTCTCAATCCGGCGAACGATTGGTGGTGAAAGTGGTAAAAACACCGGTCTACAATGCCGCAGGCGAAATTGCGGGCATGCAAGGCATCTTCTGGGATATTACAGAGCAGAAGAAAGCCCAAGAAGAATTGGCCGCCAGCCGGGAGAGGTTTGCCATCGCCGTTCGCGGCACAACCGACGGGATCTGGGATTGGGATCTGCGAACGAAAGACATCTATTTTTCCAGCCGTTTTTTAGAATTGTTAGGATATCAGTATGGCGAATGGGATAACCGGTTGGAAGAATGGACATCGAAGCTGCATCCCGAGGACAAAGACGAAGCGCTGGCCGCTCTCAACGAGCATCTGGAAAAGGACACGCCGTATGACGTGGAATACCGGCTGAAGTGCCGGGACGAAAGTTATCGCTGGTTCCGCGCTCGTGGGCTCGCCGTTCGCGATGAAACTGGAGAGGCCACACGCATGGCGGGCTCTATCAGTGACATCAGTACTCGCAAAGAAGCGGAGCGTCAATTGCAAGCGCGATCCGAAGATTTGGAACGTAGCAACCGCGATCTGGAACAATTTGCCTACATCGCCTCACATGATCTCAAAGAACCTCTACGCATGGTGAGTAGTTATGTTCAATTACTAGAACATCGTTATGCCTCGCAACTGAATGATGACGCCCGCGAGTTCATCGGCTTCGCTGTGGATGGCGCCAAGCGGATGAAACGGCTGATTGATGGATTGCTAGAGTTTTCCCGAGTGGGAACCCGCGGCCAAGAGTTGGCGCCCATTTCTGCCGATGAGGTTCTTGCAGAAGCCCTTTCCAATCTTGATCTCCTCATCCAGGAGAAAGGCGCCAACGTGACGAAGAAGGATCTCCCAAATGTGCTCGCCGATCGGGTACAGCTCTCGCAGCTCTTTCAGAATCTGGTCGGAAACGCGCTCAAGTTCTGTGAGAACGTGCCCACCATCCACATCTCCGCAGAGCGGTGCGAAGAGGACGCTTCCACTTGGATCTTCAGCATTCGAGACAACGGCATCGGCATCGATCCCAACCACGCAGATAAGATTTTTCAAATCTATCAGCGCCTTCACAGCCGGGAGACTTACGAAGGGACCGGAATCGGACTCGCCGTCTGCCGCAAGATCGTCGAACGCCACGGCGGAAAGATCTGGGTGGAATCTGAAGTTGGTGAAGGCGCGACGTTCCGCTTCACCGTACGCGACGCCACGGCAGCAGAAGAATCATCCGAATGAATCGGGATCGACGCCCATCTCCCGCAGTTTCGCTGCCAGCCTGTCAGCTCGTTGCGATTCCGCTTCGGCTCGTTGCGATTCCGCTTCGGCTCGTTGCGATTCCGCTTCGGCTCGTTGCGATTCCGCTTCGGCTCGTTGCGATTCCACTTCGGCTCGTTGCGATTCCGCTTCGGCTCGTTCCTCTCCAGTGGGGAGCACTTTGCCACTTTGGTCGGCCCAGCGGAGCCATCGCGTGCGCCAGCCTTCAAATTCCCCGGTCCATTCTACCAATGACAGGCCGAGGCTCTTGAACTCCTTCACGGGATAAGGCTCATACTCGTTTCCGATGAGCACGAATTGCTTGAGGCGTTCTTCTAGGGTGGGTTTCACCGGATCGTAAACCACATAGTAGCTGACGCGAATGTTCGCATAAATATCCAGCTTGCGATCCAACTCACCGCCCTTGGTGGGCGAGACAATTTCAATGACTATCTCAGGCGGCTTCCCGTGGACCCAGACCAAGTAACTACGGTTCTTCTTTTCATGGATCGACTCCTCATCGGCAGGCACCTTGGCATCGAGAGAAACCATGACATCCGGGACCACGGCGGGCACCGTTGGCGATCCATAGAGCGCAACATTGGCGTAGGCCACATAGGGCCGTCCCGGATTCCAAGAGGCATAGAGCGATCCGGTCAGGAGCCGCATTTCACGTTCAGAATACAATCCATCCACAGGCTCGTCGGTATCAGTGATTAGTTCAGAGATATCCGGCTCAGGCGGACGGTACGGATCGTCCTCGTGGGGAGAAGGCGGAGCCTGAGGGTTCTCTATCTTCGCAGACATGGTGACTAAATTATAACGAACCTAACAAACTTACTCAAGCGGAATCCACGATCAGTCGTCAATGGTGTAAATAAAGAGCCCCGAACGGAGCTTGGGCTCAAACCACGTGCTCTTGGGAGGCATGATCTCATCCGCATCAGCAATGGCCATCAGTTGCTCAACGGTGACGGGGTACATGGAAAAGGCCACCGCCCAGTCACCTGAGTCCACGCGCTTTTCCAGTTCGCCGGCCCCGCGGATGCCTCCCACGAAATCGATCCGGCTATCGGTGCGGACATCTTCAATGCCTAACACTGGCTGCAAGACTAACTTTTGCAGAATACTCACATCCAATTCATCAATGGGATTCGCCGCCGGTGCTTCTGGCCAGGTGAGTGTGTACCATTGCCCATCGAGATAGAGACAGGTTTCGCCTGGGCGATCGGGATCGCGTTTTCCATCGGCTTTGACCTCAGCTACTTGCTTGAGGCAATCGAGGAATTGAGTTGCTGTTAGGTTAGCAAGATCTTTGATCACACGATGATACCCAAGTATCTTGAGCTGGCTGGCGGGAAACAACACGCCGAGAAACCAATTGTATGATTCGTCGCCCGTATGATTGGCATTTTTCTCACGCCGCGCGGAGCCCACACGCCAGGCACTCGCACTGCGATGATGGCCATCTGCCACGTAACTCAACGGAACGGTGGCGAACAAATCCGTTAGCCCCTGAGAATCAGTCACTCGCCACACGAGATGCTCCACGCCGCGCTCGTCCGTCACTTGATAATCCGGTTGATTCTCTTGCGTTTTCGTCACCACTTCATCAATGGCGGCTTGATCTTTGTAAGTGAGAAAAATGGGGCCGGTGTGAGCCGAGAGCGTGTCCACCAAGCGCGTGCGGTCATCTTCCTTAACCGGACGGGTTTTCTCGTGCTTGCGAATGATGTTATCGCCATAGTCGTCAATGTGACAGGCCAGGGCCACGCCGGTTTGGCGATGATCTCCCATGATCTGTGTGTAAACATAAACACAAGGCACGGCTTCCCTTTGCAGAATGCCTTCATCCAGCAAACGTTGAAACTGCTTCAAGGCCGTTTCGTAGACGACATCGCTGTAGGGATCCGTCTCCGGCGGTAGATTGATCTCGGCGCGGTCAACGTGCAACAAATCGTTAGGACGACCCGCAGCCAGTGCGCGCGCCTCCTCGGTGTTGACGACATCATAAGGAACAGTGGCCACGTCACTGACGTGATCCGGATGGGGAACGAGACCTTGAAAGGCTTTGGTGCGCATACAGCGCTCCATACATCAGGATTCCGCCCGCTCAAGTGGCGTTCTTGAAGAACTAGCCCGCCGCCTTTACCCCTTTTATGACGATATCCGGAGTCAACACTTCAGGAAGGATAATAGGAAGTCGCTTCGTATCCGAGGGATACATCAAGTTTACCGGAATGTTCGAGCGATTAAACTCATTGCCTAGAAAATCCCATATATCGGCGATCTTATCGATATCAACCTTTAGGAACTCGACGTTCTCTTCTTTGAAGGTTTCTTTCACTCTTCCAGAACCTGGAAGAGTGAAGATCGTTTTGTAATTGGTTTCGCAAGTCGTTCACCATGATGCCGTAAAGTCTGCGAAGACGATCTTTCCTTCTTCCCGAAGATCTCGAATGCGTTCCTTAAGTTGGCTAACGCTAGTAATCCCACCTTCAGCAGATTCGCGTTTCTGCGCGGCTCCGTAAGAGACGTAAAAGCCTAAGAATGCCAATAGAAGCGCAAAGACCATGCCTCGGGATCTCGTCCCTTTCTTCATAGCGGGCGTACACCAGCGCCCATATACCCAAAGCCCCATGGCTATAACGAGCATACCAACTAACAACCACACCGTGCCTGATCTACCTGTGACTCCCGAGAAGGCATTGAGGAAGAAGATCGCGGCGGCGAACATGGGAAAAGCCATAATCTGTTTGAAGGTCTCCATCCAGGCGCCAGGTCGAGGCAACTTGTCGATAAGTTTGGGGACAAATGACAGGATAACATAAGGTGCTGCAACCCCCATGGCAAACACGGTGAAGAGCAGGAACGCTATTGGAATAGGCTGGGCGAATGTGAAACCCATGACTGCCCCCAGGAAAGGCCCGCTGCATGGCGTTGCAACCACAGTGGTCAACACACCTGAGAAAAAGCTCCCGCTATAGCCTTTCTTCTGCATGAGATCTCCGCCAACTCCCATCAATGATGTTCCAATCTCAAACAGCCCTGCTAAGTTAAGTCCTAAGACAAACATCAGGATCACGATGAACCCACTCACTATCGGGGAAGAAAGGTGCGACCCCCAGCCGACCTGCTGTCCGGTCGATAGCTTGATCCCGATAAGAATGCCCGCCAGAATCCAGATCGAAATAATGACCCCTGCGGCAAAGACCAAACCGTGCTTTTTAACTTGAGCCGTGTCTTCCCCCGCTTGGTCAACAAATCCAAGAATCTTGATGCTTAGCACCGGAAAAACGCAGGGCATCAAGTTGAGAATCATTCCTCCGATAAAAGCTAAGACAAGAGCCTTAAAGAGGCCAAGCGACTTCTCCTCTTCTCCTGACAATGTTACAAAACCACGCTTTTCTCCGCCTCCCGCACTTGCCTTCTTCTCACTGAAGCTCATCACCTTCGGAGAGCCATCACCGGTCAACCAACCGTTTGATGCCAGGAAGAATCCGTTGGGCATTTCGATATCCCCTTCTTCTTCCTTAGTTAGCGAAACTAGAAGAGCTTCACCCTCTTTATCGACCGAAGGCTTCTCCGTTGGCAACACTTGATCTTCTTCGAGAAGATAGATCTCGCCAGGATCAGGATTCGCGCCTTCCCCCGGCGTCAGAACGAAGGTGAACGTGTCAGCAGTCTGCTTGGTTTCCACTGACCAAGCCTCGAGAGTCGTTGGTTGTTCTGAAAGGGTCGCCTTAAATGCTTCGGCAGTCTCCGCATTGCTCTCAGCCGCATCACCCACAGGCAAAGTCAGACTAACGGCTTGTTTCTGCGGTGGATCGCAACGCGTTTCCTGACATTGCAACCACGACGCCGTTCCCTTGATGGTCACGCTCCCAGAGACGTCTGCGGGCGGTGTGATCTGGTAAAGATGATAGATCGTTCCGTGATAAATGTTGGAAGTCCCGATGATGTCCACTTTAACCTCAGGAATCGGCGAAATCTTTTCGCCAGCACTAAAGCCTTCAGGTAACTCCCACTCCACTTCCGTAGGCTGGCCCACACCTGGATTGGTCCAGTAGGAATGCCAGCCGGGAGCGTGCTCCAATTTAAGCCCTACATAAAAAGGTTCTCCGGCAACGATCGTTTTCTGATCGCTCACTAGGGAAACGGTGACGGGCTTGGCTCCCTGACCGAGGACCGCGGAAACGGTCCCAATGAGGAACAGGCCTAACAAAGAAATGAAGGTGGGTTTCATGGACAATTCTCGCCGCAGTTGGTTGGACATAACAACACGCACCCGACCACGGCAAGCCCCGGTCTATTCCCGGCTCCTTCAGGAAATCACACTTCGAGCACGGCGTGGGCTAACTGATTCCAATAAGTCACGCGGCCTTCCCGATGCTTGACGAAGCGGATTTCGCCGTCGTGGGAGATCACCAAGCCCATGATACTGGTCACCGCATTGCACAAACGATAGACGGACCGGTGGCGCATGCCCTGACTTTCGGTGGCTTCCAGCCGCACTTCTTCGCCCTCGCCATCGAGAGCTCGGGCGACCCGTTTGACATCGGAGAGTTCCGTGATTTCTGCGCCAAATCCGAGTATCTCGAAGTTTCGACTGAGAACGACCGCGCCGTCGATCGCCGTGAGGCTGGCGATGAGATAGGCCAGTTCACTCATGGCGTCATCGAGATCCTGCAATTGACCTTTTTTAGTCGCCACGACGAACTCGTGCCAGCCAACCGGCTCTTCTTGCCCTGGGTGAAGCCCCGCCAGACCGTTAAGAATCTGCAACATCAGCGTGATAAATCGGCGCCGAGGCGCGACAGGCGTGAAACGGTACTTAAAATTCACGAACTCGTTGTCCAATGAGAATGCCTCGGCACGATCATTGGGCACAAAGACGATGCTGCTTCCGTTAGACGTTTCGCGCATGCTGCTGATCAGCCGTTTCATGAAACTGCCGAAGAGATCCCCAACAAACTCATCGTGGATCTCAGCCCAGGTCGAGGTCTTGGCCGCTTCCTGCGCAGCGACGTGCTGCTGAACGACTTCTGCCCGCATCTCGGAAAACAAGCGAGACATCCATTCGGAATCTAACACATCTGCAGAAGGCGTGGAAAGACGACCACCCTGCAACGTGGCCATCAATTCCGAGCCGCGACTGATCGAAAGCGAGCTGGGCCCCGAAACCTGCACCACCGGCACTTTGGGCAAATCAGGTGGATCCGTGGCGCCGCCATCAATCGCCTCGGCCCACAAAGCTCCCGAATGCGCGATGCCCCAGATTTCCCAACGTTTATCCTCATTAAGATGCACACCGATCAGAGCCCGATTGAAATCCGTCGCCGGCGAAAGGCGCCGCAGCTCGTTTCGATTGAGGCGCCTAGGTTTTACAAAGATCAGGCGGTGCAGTCCTTTGGGAGGCCCGTCGGGCGCCGGCAAGGTTTCAGGATGGCAAATGAGAAGCCGGAACCGAATGGGCCGCGCCTCTTCCCTCAAGAGACTCGTATGATAGCAAGTGGATAGAAGCGCCTCCAAGTGTTTGAGCGATGGTAAGCTCCTCGACTTGCCCCACTCGCGTTTGACGAAGGCGGCTAAGTCTTTGGGAAAAGCATCACGCATAACAGGTAGGATCTAGCACCGTTCTTTTATAGGTGCGAGAGCTTTTCTTCGCTAACGAATCACTATCACATATCTTGTTGACCGTCAGAAAAGGAAGTGTTGATTTCGAATTTGACTAGCCCTTTTCCGAGCTTCTCCCGCCCTCGGCCCACCCGTGTCCGCCAATTGATCGGCCAACCGTGCGGCCGCCAACCATGAAACCTCCTCGCCACGCGAACTCAGATAATCAATGGCTTCAAAGCCCGCTCGGTAATACCAAGCTGAGGCAGGTTCATTGAGAGGACCGGATACGGGATTTCCCCCCGGATACATCACTTCGTAAAACGCTTTCATCGCTTTGTTAGAATCGCCCGCTTGGCGGTACAGGACGCCTTTGCGGTAAAGGGCCTGTTCTTTCCATGCCGACGTCGCTAGCTGATGTTGGATGAGCTTGTCGAACGTCGCCTCGGCCTCACTGATGAGGAGGATCTCCTTGCCTGCCAAGACCGCCTGACATTCGCCTTTGGTCATCAACGCTCGAAACTCAAGTTCCGTAGGCGGTTCGGAAGCCAGGATTTGATCCAACTGCGCCAACGCATCCTCACGTTGGTTCATCTGGCAAAGGAGGAGCGCCTGTTCGTAACGAGCCTCAAGCAACGTTTCGCCCTCCGTGATATCGAAGATTCTCGCCCATAGCTTCAGGGCTTCGTCAGGTCTCCCGGCCCCAGCCACCGCCTTGGCCTCTAGAAAGCGCCCCCGAAGCAACACGGTATCGTCCGGCTGTAGACCCATTCCGAAAACCGAAGCGAGTCGTTGCAATGAGCCGTCATACTCACGCTGCTCGAAATGGGCTCGTGCACGCTGGAACTCCACCTCAGCGGCATGCGGACTGTCCGTGTATTGCATGAGAAACGCTTCGCTTAGTCCCAAGACCTCGCCCCACGATCCTTGCCAGCCAGCCAGCCAAACACTTAGAAATGCCACGCGTTCCGCATCGGACCTGGTGAGCTGATGACGCTTGAGTTCTTCAAGATACGTGACAGTCAAAGCAAGGGATCGAGGAGACGCCGTCAGACCAAGTTCTGCCAGCGCCAGTTTTGCATCAAGGGCACGCGAATGCTCTGGGTTCCGGTCCAAGAAACGTTGAAGCCGCCTCTTCGCTTCCCGTTGCCGCTCTGAGGAACGTGCTAGAGTAATAGCCTGTACCCATTCATCGTCAGGTGTGTTCGAAAGGATGGCCTCGGCCTTTTTTGATTGGCCATTCTGAGTCCAAAGACGCGCCAAATTCAGCCGCACTTCCGAAGCAAATGGGAAGTCCGGTTTGGCACGCTTGTTCAAGTCCTCCAGAATCGGGATCACTCTATCAATTTGCCCCAATCCCATAAACGCCATGGCCGTCCAGTATCGGCTTTCCGGTTGGGTCGGGTCCTCTAGCGAGGGAGCGAGTTCCAGTGCCGTTTGATAGGCCTCGGCCCGTACGGCCGCTTCGAGCACCTTGGATTCCAGGATGTTTACGCGTTCGCTTCCCTGAGCAGACTCTAGCGCTTTCTGATACGCCTCCAGCGCGATCAGGGGTGATCCTTGGGCGAGTGCTCGATCACCATCCACCTCCGATGCCACTCCCTCCCATCCGGAGAGCATCAGTAAGATGGGGATAAAAAAAACTCGTGCCACACCTGAGCGTAGCACGAGTTTGGAAAGCTGGCGCTCGATTTCCGCGCGAAGCCGCAATGCTAGAGCTGCGACATTTCGAGGAAGCCTTCAAGCTTACGAATCCGGGTAGGATGCCGCATCTTGCGCAGGGCCTTGGCCTCAATCTGACGAATACGTTCGCGGGTGACTTGAAACTGCCGGCCCACCTCTTCGAGCGTGCGGCTGTAACCATCGACGAGTCCAAACCGTTGCTCCAGAACCTGACGTTCGCGATCGGTGAGCGTGTCCAACACGTCTTTGATCTTGTCACGCAGCAGCGAGAAGCCGGTCATCTCCATGGGATTGTCCGCCGCCTTATCTTCGATGAAATCCCCGAAGCTTGTGTCATCGCTGTCACCCACCGGTGCCTGGAGAGAGATCGGTTGCTGCGCCATCCTCAACACCGCCCGGACGCGCTCGACCGGAAGATGGATCTCTTCGGCAATTTCGTCAGGACTAGGTTCGCGACCGTATTCCTGCACCAACTGCTTCTGCACGCGCATCAACTTGTTGATGGTCTCGATCATGTGCACCGGGATCCGAATCGTCCGCGCTTGGTCAGCGATGGATCGGGTGATCGCCTGACGAATCCACCAAGTGGCGTAGGTGGAGAATTTGTAACCACGCCGGTACTCAAACTTCTCGACCGCTTTCATGAGTCCCATGTTGCCTTCTTGAATGAGATCCAAGAAGGAGAGCCCGCGATTCGTGTATTTCTTGGCAATCGAAATGACCAACCGCAGGTTGGCTTCGACCATTTCCGTCTTGGCCTTGAGGGCTTCTTGGAGCCAGTGCTTCAACTGGGTGTAACTCTCACGAAAATCATCAACACGCTTCCAATTGGTCTCGGCGTGCACTTGGACTTCGACACGGAGACGACCGCTGCGCGGCTCGGCGGCTTGCCGGAGCTTGAGTGCCTCAATAGCGTCGCTTTGCTCATCGACGATGGTGACAAATTCCTCGATGATCTTATGCTTAAAATAAAAACGGCCGTAGGTCCTTGTTAGAGCCGTCATCGATTTCTTGATGGCGTCATCGACATCAGCGGGAACGGGCTTGCGCTTTGCGATGAGCGCGTTGCGCTGCAAGCAAAGTTGTTCCATCGCTCCAGAGGTCTCCCGCAAGCGATCACACAACCGCGGCAGCGCCTTGAGATAACGCTCGCGGCTCTCGATCTTTTTATCGACAATCACCTTATCAAAACGCTCGGAACCCTCGAGGAGCTTGTTGGCAAGAGACAAGAAAGCGTTAGGCGTCACACCGAATCCGTAAAGGAATTTCTGCACGTGGTTCTCTGCCTTTTCGATGCGTTTTGAGATCTCTACTTCCTGCTCACGCGTGAGTAGCGGAACTTGGCCCATCTGCTTGAGATACATCCTAACAGGATCATCAAGCGAGTCGTATTTGACTGTTTCGGCTTTGCTCGGTTCCTCCTCTGAAGCCGGAGTGGCTTTGACCTGATCAACCTCAGATGCGTCAATCACGCGAAACTCCATGCTTTGCAAACGCTGCAAGACTTCATCCATGTCTTCCGCCGAAACCATCCCGGTCGGGAGGGCCTCGTTGACGTCGTCATAGGTGAGGTAGCCCTGCTCTTTCGCAAGCTTGATGAGCTCACGAATCTTCTCTTGAATTTCTGGAGAATCGAGTTTCTTCGCTGCGGCAGGTGGCGCGATCGCCGCGGTGGTGGACTTGGGTTTCTCGCGGCCATTAACGACTGGATGGGTGCGTTGCCGTCGTCGGGAGGGTTTAAGTTTTGTAACTGTTATGGTGGGTGCTGAATTTCTGTTGGTCGTCTTCCTTGAACTTCGCATAAAGAACGGGATGTGTTAGAGGGACGCCTTCAGAGTGAGGGGGGTTTTCAAGCTGAAAGCGGAGAACCATCGGAGCCGACTTCTGGACGGTCAAGTTTTTCTTTAATCGCCTTAATTTCCTGCAGTAACGCTAATTTCACATCGAAATCGACATCGGTTTTTTTCAATTGCGCTTCTTTCTCCTGCAATTGCTGCCTCCAGTAACCACTCTCTAGATGTCTCCATGCGCTCTTCGCTGCCTCAAGGTGGTCGCCTTCCGGAGGTTTCATGACTAGTTTCGAAAGCACTCTCTCTTGAGCAGGCGGACAACTTGCTAGAAAACTCAGAACCGAAACTGAATCGCCGGGGGAGAAACGTCCTTTGCCCACGAGCTCCAGCAATTCCGAATCGGGAATATACTTGAGGTGATCAACGTTATTCACAACGTTCTCAAACCACTGCTTGGCACTCTCATCGATGAGAAGGACTTGGCAAAGAAGCTGCACCCAGCCATCCTGAAAGCTCCATTCCTCCACTTGCGACTCACTTCCGCTTTGGCTTCGCGCCCGGTCGCGCTCCTGCCAATTCCGCCGTTTCCGTCCTTCGCGCAACACGCGACGCCGGAATTCCTCGCTGGTGACCCCAAGACGAATGGAGATCGTGTTAATGATCGAGTCCTGCATGAGTTTGTCCGTCACCAGCGCCACATTCTCCGCCAGCTCGCTCGTCAATTCATGAATGGCTTTGGGCGAGGAAAGATCCGTTCGCTTCGATCGGTGATCGATGTGGAATTCCAGGAAATCTTGCGCGTCCTCGAGGATTTTCCGGTAGCGCTCTGCTCCATGTTTGCGGATGAAGGAATCGGGATCTTCGCCATCCGGCATCTCGACAGCCCTAACAAAGACATTGGATTCGGCCAGTGCCTTGAATGTGCGTTGCGCGGCTTTGAAGCCCGCTGCGTCCGCATCAAAACAAATCACCACTTCTTGGGTGTGACGTTTCAAAATCCTAGCATGATCACTGGTGAACGCAGTGCCTAACGGAGCCACAATGTTCTCGATACCGTGAGCGAAGCAGGTGATGAGATCAATCTGCCCCTCACACACGACGGCCCGTCCTTGTTTATGAATAGGCCGCTTGCTGCGATGCAGGCCGAACAGGGTCTTGCTCTTTTGAAACAAACTCGTCTCAGGCGAATTCAGGTACTTGGCCACATTGGCATCGGCCTCTAAGGTGCGGCCGCTGAACGCAATGACCTCGCCAAAGTCATTGCAAACAGGAAACATGAGACGATTGCGAAATCGCGGACCGGTCCGCATTCCGGTAGGCCCCTCACGCTGGGCCATGAGCCCCCCGTCGACTAACAAACGCTCAGCATAACCACGTTGCCGCGCCCATTCCCACCACACTTTGGAGTCTCCCGGCGCATAACCAAGCCGCCAATCCCGAGCCACCTCGATATCCAAACCTCGCTTCTTCAAATAGGCCCGCGCTTCCTCAGCAAACGGCTTTTTCAAAAGATTCCGATGAAACCACTGGGCCGCTTCCTGATGCAGCTGAAGCAAGTCCTGACGTTGCCGGTATTTCCCCGCAAGTTCAGGAGAGAGCTCCTCCTCCACGATCCTAATGCCTACTCTTTCCGCTAATCGTTTGACCGCAGTGGGAAAATCGAGGGTTTCATACTCCATCAAGAACCTCGCCGCTCCCCCACCAGCGCCGCAACCGAAGCAGTAGTACATCTGCTTGGATGGGCTTACGGAAAAGGAGGGCGTTTTCTCATTGTGAAAGGGACAAAGAGCCACGTAATCCGTCCCCATCTTGCGCAATGGGAAGTAAGACTGGATCAGTTCGACGATATCCGTACTAGTAAGTACCTTTTCAACCGTCTCCTCAGGGATCATTTGGCGCGTAGATTAAATAGACTCTTTTTATGAACAAGCCCTTCCGTCTTCTTCTCGCTCTCACCTTAGCCTTCATTTTCTGGTGGCCAAGCCAACAGGCGGATGCCGCCAAGTCTATCGCCGTGATCGAGGTGACGAATGGGTTGATGCGGAGCAACGCGGACGAGGCGCTTGAGCTCTTACAAGAACTCGACCCCTCGGAGACAAGCGCAGTGATCCTCCAGATTCACTGCCTCATGGAGACCAATTGGGATGAAATCAACCTCATCATGGGTGGTCTCGGCAATTTGGAGATCCCATCCTACGGCTTCGTCGATACCATGGCCGTGGACGCTGGTGCGCTTCTCGCCTTTTCCACAGAGAAGATCTACATGGCGCCGGCCAGTATCATTGGCGGGAGCCCGATTCTGGGTGAGGGCAATGCCAAGGCGAAGCGCTCTTCATTCAACAACGCCACCGCCCGATCGGTGGCTCTGAAACATGGCCGAGACCTCGCCATGGTCGAAGGTATCTGGAACGAAGATCTTGAAGTGACGTGGAACGGGAAAACATGGGCTAAGAAAGGGGAAACGTTGATGGTGGAAGCCCAGGACGCGGTCTTGCGAACAGACGATGGCAAACCATTCATTGCCGAGGCCTTGGTGAAGGACGTCTATGAATTGAAGGCCCATGCCCAATTAGAAGGTGAACTTCGGTTTTTAAATGCCAGCGACCCTAGAGGCCACCTTAAAGATTCTCCCGTTAATTCCGTAAAAACGAAGGAGGAGCCCTTCACCGATAAAGTCGTTGTCTTAGAGATTGGCAAACGGGATCTCATCAATTCTAAGCGGTTTGACTACATGCAACGGGTGTTATTACGCGCTGACCGTGAAAAAGCGGAGGCCATTATCCTTGATCTCAATACCCCAGGCGGGCTTGCTTGGCATACTGGTGAGATCATGATGCGGACATTGAGCAAGGTGGATACCCCAACGTTTGCCTATGTGAATCCATCGGCAGTTTCTGCGGGAGCGCTCATCGCCCTGGCCGCCGACAAAATCTACATGCATCCCGTCAGCGCCATTGGAGCGGCAGCCGTTATCACGCCCTTTGGCGACATGGATGAGGACGTGGAGCGCAAGATCAACGCCATCATGGTCCCGCTCTTCCGTTCAGTTGCCCGCAGCCAGGGACATCACCCTGACTATGCCACCAAATTCATGATTCCCGAGAAACCGGAGACGGGGAAAGAAATCGAGGTGGAGAAGGTCGAGGACGAGGGCGATGGCGAACGGTTCGAAGTCACGGTGAAGAAGAAGGAAGACGATGACAGCACTCTCCTCAGCTTGGCCGCTCAAGAGGCGATTCAAGAATGGGAAGGTCACCCCGCCCTCGCCGTCGGACTCACCAAATCGATCGATGACTTGAAGGAACAAGAGGGGTTGGAAGGCGAAACCATCATCGCCGAGCCACTCGGCTTCGAGCTACTCGCTCAGTGGGTCACACGCTTTTCAGCCTTGATCCTTCTGGTAGCCTTGATCGCCGCTCAGGTGGAGCTGCGCATGGCCGGGTTTGGCATCGCTGGCTTCCTCTCGCTCGGCTTGTTTGGCCTATTCTTCTTCGGGCATTTCCTCGCGGGTAAACTGGTCGGCTTTGAGATGGTGGCCCTCTTCCTCATTGGCGTGGCCCTCATCGTAGCGGAGGTCTTCTTCTTTCCAGGGACTCTTGTCGCCGGGATATTAGGCTTTCTCTGTATCATCATTTCCCTTGTCCACACCATGGCCGATGCCAAGGTCCTCCCCTCAGGAGACGTATCCCGTTGGGCTGTCGATGTGGACAGCCTTGGTGCCTCGCTATTCAACCTCACGACTAGCCTTGGGGGCGCCATCGTCATTGGCTTGTTCCTAGCCCGATTTTTTCCAGAGACAGCACTTTTCAAGAAGCTGGTGCTCCAAGAAGCCGCCGCTCCCAGAGGCGCTTCGATCCCTGGTCTCAAGGCCGAGGACGATCGCACAAGCCAGCCCTCACTCGCCATCGGGGCCTCAGGCGTTTCCCAAACACCCCTGCGTCCGGCGGGTGCGGCCTTAATCAATGATCAGATGCTTGACGTCGTGACCGATGGCGAGTTTTTAGAGAAGGGAACGGCCGTCGAAATCGTGGCCATTGAGGGGTCGCGCATCGTTGTTCGTGCATCTTGATAATTAAGCTTTCTTAATAAAATATTTCGCAATTACCACATTGACTATTGCGAAATTTTCTCAACTTCGGGCTTCACTTTCCCGCTCGTTGACCCTACATATTGGGCCCCTCAGAAACACCACCACAACATGTAGTGGTTTTAGCGGAAATCCCTCATTTTTGAGAGTCAATCATGGAGAAAACTTTTCAAATCGGTAATAAATCGTTCGTACTGGATCAAGCTAAGGCCGAACAAGCGTTCGCTGCCAAGCGCGTCATCAACGGCCGGGAGACCATGGCCTTCAATCTTCTCCCGTTAAAATATCAATGGGCCTACGACCTTTATCGCACGATGAAGGCCAATCATTGGGAACCGGAAGATATTCCCATGCAGAAAGACGTGGAGCAGTGGCGGTCCAATGAACTCACGGACCAGGAGCGGTGGATCATCCGCATGGGGATCGGCTATTTCTCTGCTGCGGAAGGTATCGTGGGAGACAACATTCTCCACGTGGTGCGCGAAATGGTCACTGCCCCGGAACTCAAACTCGTTCTCGGCCGGCACGCCCATGAAGAGAATATCCATGCGGATAGCCTCCTCTACATGATCAGTTCGTTAGGCATCAATCCACATGAATGTGAGGCGATGTTTGAACAAATCCCAACCATTCTGCGGAAAAATGAATTCGTCACCCGCGTCTCCCAATCTCTTCGCCGCGATGTCGATCTTCAAGACCCTGCCTACAAGAAACTCTTGGCGAAGAACATCTTCATGTTCGGTCAATGCATGGAAGGGACCCAGTTCTACGGGCTCTTTGGCATGATCCTAAGTTTATACCGGCAGAATAAGTTTCCCGGTATTGGTCAAATGTTCCGCTACACCTTGCGGGACGAATCCAATCATATTGAAGTATTTCGCAATCTCTTCATGGATCTGGTGGAAGAGAATCAAGAGATTTGGACGGACGACTTTCGTGAAGAACTGCGCGACTTGATGCGTGAAGCCGTGCGTTTGGAAAAGGAGTTTATTGAGGATTGTCTGCCCACCAATGCCGTCGGCTTGAGTAAAGACGAATTCACTCAATACATCGACTATATCGCCGATCGCAGGCTCTCAGGCGTAGGCCTCGCGCCTTTGTCTGACACCAAGATCACCAATCCCCTACCCTGGCTTGCGGAGCTCATGGATATCAGCAAGGAACAGAATTTCTTTGAAGGCCGCGTAACAGAATATCAAAAAGTATCCGCCTTGGAGAACGTCGACGACGACGATCTCTAGTTTTATCAAGAGCGTTCAGGGGCGATCGCCAGGTCTCAATCAGGAAGGCATCAGAACGTGTGTACTCATTAATAACCTAACAACAGCAACCTTATAAAATCATGATCAATAGGGAGTTCGTCGAGCAGGATCTGAAATTAAAAAGACATTCCACCACCGCCGTGGCCGATGACGGGCAGCGATACGATTGGATGGCCGATCATCGTCAGGAATCCGCAGAGACTGCTCACGTGGAACTTGATATCGGTGACGAGCGTCTGGTTTTTCAACGCCATCAGCTGGCCGAGGAGCTTGGACAAGCCCTTACCGATGTCCTGCGCTCGCAAGATGAGCAGGAGATTTACAGTGAAAAGAACCGGCGATTCGTGACATCGCTCGTCAACGGCGTCATGGCCGAACTCCAGCGTCACTCTGAAGAGATCGCTGATGGCCAAACGACGGCGCGCGAGGAGATTTCGCGTGCGATCGAAAGAGCGTTGGTCAATCAAGACGCCTATGACGTGGCGAAGAGTTTTATTCAACGTCATCAACACGAAGACTCACCCTTCCGTGGATTAAATGGCTACCAGCATCAAAGCCAAACCCGCGTCATTCGCCGCAACGGTCATGTGGTGCGCTGGAATCCCGCCAAGATCGAAATCGCCGTGAGCCGCGCCTTTCTTTCTCTCGAACTGGATCCCGCACCAGCCAAAGAAGTGGCAGAGGAGATCACGCAATATGTGAATGATCTCAATCAGGAAATGATCGATATCGAAAAGCTTCAGGATCGAGTTCAAGAAACCCTCATGCGCCGAGGGCACTATAAGGTGGCGGAAGCGTATATTCTTTATCGCGCTCACCGCGCGGATTTCCGCAAACAAACTGAAGAAGAAGAACAAGCCGATGAACTTGCGGCCAATGAACAGCAAGAATCGCTCCTCATCATCAAACTGGACGATGATGAGAGTGTCTTCTGGGACGGAAGCGAGCTGCGCAAGCGCATTGAATTTGCCTCTATAGGTCTCGAACTCAGTCTCTCTCCTGATCAGATTGAGAAAGAATTGCGCCGCTCCTTTTATTCAGAGATGCGCGTCGAAGACCTGAAGAAGACAGTCATTCTGAATGCGAAAAGCCTTATTGAAAAAGACGCCGATTTTTCAAAATTCGCCGGCCGCATTCTCCTTTCCTATATATATGAGGAGGTCTTGGGATGGAGCATCGTCGATCACGGCATCGAGCGATTAGCAGAGTTCCACACCAAGTCATTTAAAGAAAAACTGAAACGCGGTGTTGAGATTAAGCGAATCCACCCACGGTTATTAGATTACGATCTCAATCGCCTCGCCGCCGAACTGGATCCGGTAGCGGATCTGGCTTTTGACTACTTGGGTATCCAGACGCTCTACGATCGTTATTTGATCGTTGACAAGCAAGGCGCAGATCAATGCCGGCTGGAAACGCCCCAGCTATTCTGGATGCGGGTGGCCATGGGCTTGTTTGTCAATCACCAAGATGCTCCTGAAGATCGCGTCATCGCTCTTTATCGCCTTTATAAGAGCCGCCGATTCTGTTCCTCGACGCCAACCTTATTCAACTCCGGCACCCTCCATTCCCAGCTCTCCTCGTGCTATCTCTACAAAGTTGATGATAGTATCGAATCGATCATGACTCGCGGAATCGCGGAGAATGCTTATTTATCCAAGTGGGCCGGTGGCTTAGGCGGAAGCTGGACGGCAGTGAGAGGCACCGGAAGTTATATTCAAGGAACCAATGGCGAAAGCCAAGGGGTCATTCCTTTTCTCAAATTACACAATGATCAGCTTGTTGCCGTCAACCAGGGCGGCAAACGTCGCGGCTCCGGATGCGCTTATTTGGAGAGTTGGCACAATGATATCTTTGATTTCTTAGAGCTACGCCGGAATACCGGTGACGATCGCCGCCGTACGCATGACATGAACACGGCCAATTGGATTCCGGATCTGTTCATGAAGCGCATGGAAGCACGTCAGGATTGGACGCTCTTCCGAAGCAATGAGGCTGCGGACCTACATGAGCTTTATGGCAAGGCGTTTGAGGAGCGTTATTTGGAATACGAGGCCATGGCCGAACGCGGCGAAGTGTTTGGCCGCAAAGTACCGGCGATCGAATTGTGGAAAGGCATGCTTAAGCTCTTATTTGAGACAGGTCACCCGTGGATCACTTTCAAAGACGCCTGCAATGTGCGGAGCCCCCAAGATCACGCCGGCGTGATTCACAGTTCCAATCTCTGCACGGAAATCACACTCAATACCGGCGGTGACGAAACGGCCGTTTGCAATTTGGGATCCGTCGTCATCGAATCTCATCTTGATGCGGAAGGTAAGATCGATCATCAAAAGCTCCGCGAAACGATTCGCGTCGCCGTGGAGGCGCTCGATAACGTCATCGATATCAATTTTTATCCGACCGAGGCGGCGCGGAATTCCAACCGCCGACATCGCCCTATCGGCCTTGGCGTGATGGGACTCGCCAATGCCCTTTATAAGAAAGGTATCCCCTTCGCCTCAGAAGAGGCCGTGGAGTTCAATGACGAAATGATGGAAGCCATTGCGTATTATGCTTTTGAAGCCTCTTCTGATCTCGCGGCGGATCGTGGCTCCTATTCCACTTATCGTGGCTCCAAGTGGAGCCGTGGGCTTTTACCGCCTGATACCATTGAATTGTTAGAACAAGAGAGAGGCGAAACGATCGATGTCCCAAGAGGCGGTCATTTGGATTGGGATAACCTCCGGGAAAAGATCAAGGAACAGGGCATGCGTAATAGCAACGTCCTCGCCATTGCTCCTACCGCCACGATCTCCAACATTATGGGCAGCAGCCCGTGCATTGAACCTGCTTACCGGAATCTTTACGCGAAAAGCAATCTCTCAGGAGATTTCGTCGTTCTTAATCAGTACTTGGTGCGTGATCTCAAGAAAATCGGACTTTGGGATCAATCCATGATCGACAAACTCAAGTATTTTGATGGCGAACTGACCGATATCGAAGAGATCCCCGAGGAGATCAAAAAGAAATACGCCACCGCGTTCAGTATTCCCTATCAATATTTCATCAACGCCGCGGCCCGCCGGCAGAAATGGATTGATCAATCGCAATCGGTCAATCTCTTCCTAGCCACGCCCGACATGAAAACCCTTTCCCACATGTATCGTGCAGCTTGGCGCAGCGGTCTCAAGACAACGTATTATCTTCGGACACTTGGCGCCTCCAACATCGAGAAAGCCACGGTGGAAGTAGACAAAGAAAGACGCGGTCTGGTCGGCAATGACGGGAAAGAGACCAAGAAAGAATATACCGAAGCGGAGAAACAAGCTTGCAGCATCGACGCGATGCTCAACGGCGGCACCTGCGAAGCTTGCCAGTAAAACAAATACCGCTTACGGCGCCGTTGCCGGGGGCAGGTTAGACGTCTTGGGCAAGAGTTGGCTCACGATTTCGTCGATGCCCTTGGATGCTAACGTGCTTTTCATGTGCATTTGCCGGGCTTTTAAATACCAAGCCAAGCTGGAGCCTAGTTGATCATTCTCCCGATGCCGCGTCGCCTCCTCGATGATATGGACAAACTTGGCCGCTTTGACTGTCAGGTCTGAGTACAATTGAGCAAACTCCGGATCCTGTCCGAATTTGTTGGATCCTTCTCGCAATGTTTCCCACGCAGCCTCTTGGCTTCCCGCTTCAGCGAGGGCTTTGGCTTTTTCCAAACGCATTTCCAGCTCCTTGAGAGTCTCGCGAACTTTCATGAGATCTTCCAAGCGCTTGGGATCGTTGGACAAACCCACAGCAGCAGCGAAGCGAGCTTCTTCTTTTTGAATGGCGCGATAATTCCCCTCCGCGAGCAAGCGATCCAAATCATTGAGGGCCTGGCTTTGCGTATCACTGCCTTTCAAAATCAAATCCGAAACCTTCTGTAATTCGGGATTCGTAGGGTAAAGTTCATGTGCTTTCTGAAGATTCTTCTGCATCTCTTCGTCGTTACCACCACGTGCCGCCAGCATGGCCTTTTTAAGAAGCATATCCGCTGTCAAGGTGGCTGTATCGATCACACCCTGCGCCTTAGCGTAGTCGAAGTCCTTGGCCGTGACCTTCAGTTTCTCCACGATCTCACGAGCCAAGTGATAGTTCTT
The DNA here is from genome assembly GCA_965224685.1 of Verrucomicrobiales bacterium. GTDB lineage: Bacteria > Verrucomicrobiota > Verrucomicrobiia > Verrucomicrobiales > DEV007 > CBDDAB01. The sequence goes on from CBDDAB010000017.1 coordinate 1,204,073, forward strand.
AATCTCGATTGCGGATATAAGCTGATTGGAATAACGCACAAACTCTAACACACGACGTTTTTTCTCTCTCTCCAACGTGCGAATACGCGGCAAATGTTCCCCAACGATAAAGGCCTCGGTGAGTCGACGGGCAGCACTTTCCAATTCGTCTTTCTCGATTAAGAATTCGAATGCCTTGACCCCTTCTTCCACATCCCGCATCGCCTCGTTGGCTAGGGCATCAAAGGTCGAAATGGTAGGTGTCATGCCCACACCCGACTGGAAGCTCTTGTAGAGCGATGACTCCTGATCGAATTTCATTGCATTATCGCCATCCTTGAAAAAGGCCCGGTAGAGCCGCGTAGCGATGATCACATGCTCGAAACGGCGTTGCATAAAGAACTGAAGGATGAGCGCTTGAAATTCGATCTTCTGTTGGAGTTCGCTCACCGACATGGTGACTTTGTTCTTGGCTGCGGCAGCCTCATACTCAGCTGCTTTCTTGAGATAGTAGGCTGCCCAAGACGCTGATTCGAAATTGCGTCGTCCGGTACTCACACCATCGTCCAAAGAGCCAGTCCCACCAGGCGCATTGGGAAACAGTTGTCCTATAATCTGGTTGCCTGGACTACCATTTCCATTCGTTCCGTTAGTATTATTGTTATTCCGTTGGTTCGATTGCTGATTATTATTGGTGTTGTTGTTATTATTATTGCTTCCGGAACCGACCTTCCTAGGTTTGTCTCGAAGCGGCTGATCGCTGGCAGAAATGTTCGCGTTCCAGAGCTGACGCTTCATTTCCCTCTCGAGCTCCTTATTCGCCTTCTTCAATGCGGCGACATTGCGTCGCGCAAGCCAAATCCCGTAAATGGTGTTGGACAGTGATTCGCAGAGTCGGCTGTCTTGTTCATATGCAGAAGCGACCGGCAGGAGCCCCACGGCTTTGGAGAGATTCCCCTTCCCTGGTTGGTGTGGAGACAGCTCATCGAGGATACTGCGTAGCACCTCTCTGTAGGCGCGATCTTCTTTCGAATCCGATTCGGGCGAATTAAGATACCGTTCAAATCGCGTGGCAAACAAACGCTGATTGAGCACGCTCCAGGATTTCCCGTTCCACGAGAGCACTTCAGATCCCGGATCAAAGGTGGGTAATTCGATCCCAAACAGTGAGGGCGGTTCTTTGAAAACACCTGCGGTGCCTCCAGCGGACGCCTCTCCTTGATCTCGAGCCGCCTCCACATCGCCCCCGGTCGGTGGAACCAGCCCCGAATCTTGAGCCCACCCCATCTCCGTTGCAAAGAGAACGAGTACAAGGCTAACCAGGGCAAACTTCTTGGGAGAGGGATTCATTTCGGAAATTAAATTCTTAGCTTCACAGATTCGCACCATCCATCTGTAAAGGCAAGATGGACCTCTGAACACGAAAAACCCCTTAAACCTTAACGGCCAAGGGGTCATTCCGAGAGGTTCCTATGAAGTAAACGTCACTTCTTCCGTTTAAGAAACGGAAGCCCCGTCGCGGGACTCTCTGTTACTTCATATCCTTCCGGCAGTTCGTCGCAGGCTCCTTCATCTTTGATGGAACCAGCGAAGAAATAGAGTTTGGTCTCCTTGCCGTCCTTCCGTTTGTTGACGCGCACGTGGAGATAATAAGTCTTGCCGGACTTCTTACTAACTACGCTGTAGGCCATTACTGTGGGTGGTTTTAGTTCTCGTACCCCGGACGGCACGACTTAAGTGAAGACCACCGTATATCGGAAAAATCTAGATAAGCCCAGCTTTTTTCAGAGTTTTATAAGCCCCGTTCTTCGAGATCGTCTTGAGCGCCCGGGCCGTGAGCTTGACTTTCACATGGCGATTGAGCTCAGGGACCCAAATCCGCTTCACTCGGAGGTTCGGCGAGAAGGTCCTTTTCACCTTCTTAACGAGTTGCAACCCGATCCCACCCTTCTTCTTCGCTAGTCCGCGGTGATGGATACGATTTCCTCGCTTAACGCGAGCGCCAGTGATGCTGCAAATTCTAGCCATTTTAGTATACCTGTGGGTGGTGGGAGCGAAGCAATAGCGGGAATGCTCTACCCGTCAACGGCTTTTTCCCGAGCAACTCACGGATAATTGGGGTTCCATCTGTCGCGATTCGGCAACATTATCTCAACTTTAGTCCTCGACTTCGAGAATCAAGGAGCCCAAACAAGGGCGTTGGATGCGATAAATGCCAATTATATACAGGCGATCATGAGAATTAGAAAAAAATCACCTAAATAGTGACTAAATCAGAAACGATTGTCTCCAAAGGACGTTAAATAGGTAGAAGACCACCCCTCGCACTCCTCTCTCGATCAATCAGCCCTCTTAAAATCAGCGTATATACTAAAAATTATTGCCAATCACAGAAAATTAATCAAATATCGGTTTGACACTGCTCATTCCATTGATTGAACTCCCTCCCCTCTTCGATGTCTGTACCTAGGTAAGTTAGTAAGAGCGATTCTCAGGACCTTTGGGAAAATCCCAACCGTATGCCTACAAAGGCCAGCACTGTCCCCGAGATGCGATTCACGAACCACTCATAAGATCATCGAAACACTTCCAAACCTTGGAAACCCTAACTTACTAACGACTCATGGCTAACCTAGAACTAGACGGTGGTATCAAGATCTATCTCCGAGAGATCGGAAAGACAGATCTTCTGACCCCAGAACAAGAAATCGAACTCGCAGACCGCATTAAGCAAGGTGACAAAGAGGCGCGGGCCCACATGATCCGCGCTAACTTGCGCTTGGTCGTCAAGATTGCACAGGACTATGCCAACTACGGTCTGCCTCTACTCGACCTGATTTCCGAAGGCAATATCGGCCTCATGAAAGCCGTTGAACGCTTCGATCCCAATAAAGGTGGAAAGCTGAGCACCTATGCAGCCTGGTGGATCAAGCAATCCATCAAGCGGGCTTTGGCCAATCAAAGTAAGACGATTCGTCTCCCGGTGCACATGGTCGACAAGATTTCAAAGATGCGCCGCGTCGCCATGACCATGAGTGAAGAGCTTGGCCGCGAGCCCACCGACGACGAACTCGCAGAAGAGATCGGCATCGATCGAGGCAAGCTCTCCCAATTAAAGGCCGCTTCTCTGCGCCCAGCTTCACTTGATGCGCCGATCAGCGATGACGACAACACTGAGTTCGGAGAAATCGTCGGAGATGACAATGCCGACACGCCTTTCGAGCTTTTGAGCCACAAGAATATGCACGGTCAGCTGGAAGGTCTTCTCGCTGTCCTAGACGATCGCGAGCGTTCCATCATTGACGCGCGATTCGGTCTCAACGGTCAAAAGCCCAAGACGCTGGAAGAAGTGGGGCAGGAGTTTGGCGTGACGCGTGAGCGGATCCGCCAGTTGCAGAACATCGCTTTGAAGAAACTTCGCCGCGCCCTGCAGAAGAAAGAGGATCCGGGTCCACGCCCCGCGCGCGGACTTCGTCCAAAGAATCTTCCCAGCCCCAATCAGAAGAAGCCCTCTCCATTTGCCCAGTCCAACTAGGCAATCTGATTGTTAGCCAATTCACGAAGCCTCTGTTCGGTCACCCGGACAGGGGCTTTTGTTATTGGGGAGATTGCCCCGCGTTATTCCTTGCGCGGGCTAGATCCCGACGGTTCTATGACATCAGGGCTGCGGAATTCACCGCAACCGAATCCAATTTCGACGATTGAAGTTAGCATTCTATGAATAAAGCGGTGTTTAATGTGATGTGCGCGACGCTAGCCGTCGGCTCAACAACCGTCTGGGCACAGACTGTAGAAAATCAGACCAATCTCTTCGACTGGCGGGGGCCGTTTCAGACGGGCGTCAGCCCCGAGACCTATCAAGGATGGGCTTTTGAAGGAGAAAAATCACTGTTATGGACCTTCCCAGTCTCAGGGCGGGGCTGTCCTGTGATTGTTGACGAGCGGCTCTACTCCTTTGGTTACAATGGGGAGGCCGATGGCCCGGATCAACGCGTGATCCTCACATGCATGGAGGCGGCGACGGGCAAGAAGATTTGGGAACATCGCTTCAATGACTTTATCAGCGACACCATTTACAGCCGCTACGGCACCGGAAGTCCGACCGTCGATCGTGAGACACGCAACGTTTATCTTCTGACCTCCACCGGTTTGCTCAGTTGCTTCTCCAAGGACGGGAAACTTCTTTGGCAGCACAGTTTAATGGAATCCTACGGTCGACTAACATTCCCGAACGGCCGCACCGGAGCGCCCGTTATCGAGGGCGACTTGGTGATTAGCCGGGGGATCACGAGCTTCTGGGGTAGCCAAGGTCCGGCCCGCGACCGCTTCTACGCTTTTGACAAGCACACCGGCCAACCCGTTTGGTCCGCCACGCCCGGCACACCGCCCAAAGATAGCTCCTTTTCCACTCCGGTGTTTGAGGACCGCGATGGGAAGCGCGTCTTCTACGTGGGCACCGGATGCGGCAACGTCGTCTGCATCAATGCCAGAACAGGCCAGTCACTATGGCGCTATCATTTTTCCAAAGGCGGCGTAAACAGCACGCTCTCCATCCACCCTAGCGGAACGCTCATTTGCATCCACGGTAAGGAGAACTTCGATTCCGCGGAGGAAGGGCGGATGATCGGACTTAGACTGCCTGAAAAGCTCATTGGGCCCGGCGAAGAACAGGTGGTGCTCGATAAGTCCTGTGAAGTTTGGCGGAACAATCTTGTCGCCTTCACCAGTTCCCCCTGTCTGGTTGGCGATCGCGCTTACGTCCTCGATAAGACGGGCCATCTTTGCAATGTCGACGTTACGAACGGCAACGTTCTTTGGAGAGAAAAGTTAGACTCTGATAACATTCACGCCTCTCCCACTTATGCCGACGGCATTCTCTATGCACCCACTCACAATGGCAAATTCTTCGTCATCCGCCCCAGCGATGAAAACGCGGAGAGACTCGCAGAGCTCGAAATGGAAGGCGTCTGCTTAGGAGCACCCGCCGTTTGGAACGGGCACATCTACGTCCACACGACCGCCAAGCTTTACTGTTTCAAGCTCAAGACAGACAAAATTGAGTATCTGCCAGTGCCCGGGCAGCCGACTGCGAAAATGGGAACACCCGCCGCTCTTACCCTCGTACCTAACGAAATTGCCCTCACCGCAGGTGACAGCGTTCCCATCAAAGCCTATCAAATAGACCAAGCCGGCATTCGCGGTAAGGAAGTGAGCGCAAGCTTCGAAACGTTCATTCCGCCGACTGCGAAAGTGAAGGCCAAACTGGACGCCACATTCAACGGCAGCGCTCTCACATCAACTAAAGAGTCCAAAGCCTCCGCCGGGATGTTTAAAGCGTCGGCAGATGGTTTGAGCGGTTTGCTGCGTGGCCGCGTCCTGTCAGACCTCCCGTTTTCCGAAGATTTCGAATCCTTCGAATTGTCCGTGCCACACCAAATGGACGGCGTCAATTTCGCCTACCCACCGCTGCCCTGGATTGGCGGTCGCTTGAAATGGGAAGTACGGGATCTGGACGGAAACAAGGTTTTAGCGAAGACGCTAGACCGCGTACTGTTTCAACGAGCCACCACGTTTATCGGTAGCGAGAATCTGTCTAACTACACCCTGCAAGCCGATGTCTACACGGACGGCAACCGCCGGATCAAAGGCGATATCGGATTGATCAATCAGCGTTACCTCATTTCACTTAAAGGCAACGCCAGACAGATTGAGGTGAGCAGCAACCATGAACGTATCAAGTTTGCCCAGCCCTTCCGATCAAAACCAAGACTTGGTACACGCTCAAGACGCGGGTCGACGTCCATGCCGATGGCACGGGAGTCGTTCGCGGCAAAGCTTGGGAGAAAGGCCAGCCCGAACCGGAGGCTTGGACCATCGAATTCGAACATCAACACGCCAACACCAAAGGCGCTCCCGGTCTCTTTGGTTTCTCTCCGCAAAGCCAGAAACGCGTTTTCATCGATAACATTAAGCTGACGCCTAACACCTAACGCCAGTCCGCACTCCGCTCTAACCACCAAACCAACTCCTCGATCACATGAACAAAGGACTCTCCACTATCATGCTTGCGGGCGCCGCGCTCAGCAGCGGTCACCTTCTTGCAGATGATTGGCCCCAATGGGGCGGTTCTGCAGACAAGAACATGGTCTCTTCTGAGAAGAACATTCCGGCAGATATTGAAGCTGGAAAGATGAAGAAAGGGACGGAAGACGTCGATATGTCCACGACCAAACATTGCAAGTGGGCGGTCAAACTCGGCTCCCAATCATACGGCACGCCGACCATTGCCGGAGGCAAGATCTATGTCGGGACCAACAATGAAACGCCTCGGGATCCCAAACACATCGGCGACCGTGGCAACGTGATGGTCTTCGATGAAAAGACCGGCAAGTTCCTTTGGCAACTGGTCGTGCCGAAACTTGGAGCCGGCAAGGTGTCAGACTGGGAGTTCCTGGGTATCTGTTCCAGCCCCACGATTGAAGGAAACCGCGCCTATGTCGTCACCAATCGTTGCGAAATCCTCTGCATGGATACCGAAGGCCTGGCCGACGGCAATCAAGGCGTGCAAGACGAAGGGAAATACATGGCGGAACCAGGCAAACCGCCGGTTGAGCCCGGTCCCACGGATGCCGATATCATTTGGCGTTTCGACATGCGCGGAGAACTCGGTGTGTTTCCGCACAATATCGCGAGTAGCTCGGTCTTGGTAACCGGTGATCATGTCATTGCCACCACTTCCAACGGTGTCGATTGGTCACACACGAACATCCCCTCCCCCATGGCACCTAGTTTGATCGTGCTCGACAAGAAGACGGGTGAGCTGGTGGCCGAGGAAGGTTCCGAGATCAGTTCCCGGGTGCTCCATTGCTCCTGGGCCTCACCCGCTTTGGCCAAAGTGAATGGGAAAGACATGATCATCTTTGGCGCGGGCGACGGGTGGTGTTACGGCTTGGATCCCACTCCCAAGGAACAAGAGATCGAAGGTGAAGTTTATAACATTCTACCAGAACACTGGCGTTTTGACTGCAATCCTCCCGAGTACCGCAAAGTGAAATACCCCAAACCCGAGGGACCTAACGAAGTCGTCGCCACACCGGTATTTTATAAAGACAAAGTCTACGTCCTAACAGGCCAGGATCCGGAGCACGGTGAAGGCCTGGGAACGCTTAGCTGCCTGGATCCCACAATGAAGGGAGATATCACCGGCAAAGCCGTCTGGCAGACGACCGGTATCGAGCGCAGCATGTCCACACCAGCCATCGTCGACGATCTCCTTTTCACCTGCGACTACCGAGGCTTCACCTACTGCTTTGACGCGCTGACCGGAGAGAAATACTGGGAGTATGACACGTTTGGCCACATCTGGGGCTCACCCTTGGTAGCCGACGGCAAAGTCTTCGTTGGTACGGAAGAAGGTGAATTGATCATTCTTGGAGCGAGCAAAGACCTCAAGATCATCCGCGGTGAGGACGACGACAACGAAGAGGTGATGGCCGTGGAATTCAGCGGCCCCATCTACGCCAGCCCTGTGGCTGCCAACGGAACGCTCTACGTCGCCACGCAATCTCATCTCTATGCCTTCGCTCAAGAGCCCGAAGGCCAACCTGTCAAAATTTCCGCCGAGAAGAAGTAGTTCCGTTTTCGGAATTGGCAGCGCCTAAAGATTGGACACGCGCCTTTAGGTAGTACTTAACTCACGCACCCCTCACACCAGAGGGGTGCCTTTACGGGTCTGACTAAAAGTGGTGGGCACTATACGTAGCGGAACTCGTGAGAGTTCCGGGCCTGGCACTCCGCAGCCGCGAAGGAACTGTCACCAGTTCCTCTACCTTTATTGACCACCACTTTTAGTCACACCCTGCCTTTACTGTACTCATCTGTCTATGAAACACGCCGTCATTGGTCTCGCCGTCGTCATGTTGTGTCTTCACCAGGATATCTGGCTCTGGGACAACACCAACATGGTCTTCGGTTTCATTCCCGTGGGCTTGGCCTACCACGCTTGCTTTTCTATCGCCGTTGCGCTGCTCGGTTGGCTCGCAATCAAACACCTCTGGCCACACGACCTCGAACGCTGGGCCAGTGGCCAAGAAGACGTGAAGAAAAAGATCGAAGCTAACCAATACAAAGTGCAATGACCGTTCTTATCGTCATCCTCTGTTACCTGGCACTTTTACTAGGGTTAGGACTCTTTAGCAACCGCCTCTTCCGAGGCACCAGTAAGGATTACTTTGTCGCCAGTCATTCCATTGGGCCGTTCTTATTACTCATGTCCGTCTTCGGCACCACCATGACGGCATTCGCGCTCGTGGGTTCAACTGGGAAAGCTTTCGAACGCGGCATCGGCGTCTATGGCCTCATGGCTTCCATCAGTGGCTTGGTGCACGTGATCTGTTTCTTTGCCATCGGAATTCGTCTGTGGAGCTTTGGCATGAAGCACGGGTTCGTCACCCAGATCCAATTCTTCCGTTCACGCTTTGAGTCGAATGGATTGGGTTATTTGTTATTCCCCATCCTCGTCGGCTTGGTCATTCCCTATCTCCTCATCGGCGTCATCGGTGCAGGAAAAACAATCTTACCCGTTACGGCCGGGGCCTTCCCTGAACTCTTCCCCCACGCCAATCCGCTCTGGAGTGGCGGCATCCCGCCTTGGCTGAGCGGCTTAGGCGTCTGCCTGATCGTTCTTGCTTACGTCTTTGCCGGGGGCTCACGTGGTGCAGCCTGGGCAAATACCTTTCAAACCCTCGTCTTCATGGCCATGGGCGTGGTCGCGTTCACTTACATTGTCAAAGGCCTGGGCGGGCTCGAACAAGCCGGAAAGATTCCCGCCACCATCACGGACCAAGGCGAACTGGTTCAAAACTACGCTATCCAAGATGGTAAAGTGGAACCTTTGGACACGCCAAGAGTGATCGGACAGCTGAAAGATCCCGAAGAGGCGGAGGCGTTAGCCGGCTACCAGCCGCACTTGGGTCGGGAAGTGGTGGAGATCACGCACGCCCCGTTTCCGCCAAGGCCCGATGCGCCGCAAATGAGCCGCGAACTGGGCATCCCACCCTGGATGTTCCTAACCTATCTTTTCATCCCCTTGAGCGTAGGAATGTTCCCGCACCTGTTCCAACACTGGCTCACAGCACGCAGTGCCAAGGCCTTCCGGCTCACACTCATTGCCCACCCACTCTGCATCATGATCGTCTGGGTGCCTTGTGTGCTCATTGGTGCTTGGGCATCGGGTCTCTTGCCACCCGGCCTTCCAAGTGCGGCCGTTTTATCGAATATGTTAGCCCGATTGGTGGAAAACGAAATCCTAACAGGCCTCTTAACCGCCGGCGTCTTGGCCGCCATCATGTCTTCGTTAGACTCCCAGTTCCTCTGTCTGGGAACCATGTTCACCAATGACATCGTGATCCATTTCACGGGTAAGAACCGGTTCACTGACAAACAAATCATTTGGATCGCGCGCGGATTTATCATCGGCATCGTCGCCATCACTTATCTGCTCTCGCTATGGGCCGCCGACAAGAATGTCTTCGATCTCGCCGTGTGGTGTTTCAGCGGTTTCGCCATGCTCACGCCGCTCGTCTTTGGCGCACTTTATTGGAAACGCACGACGAAGGCCGGCGCTTACGCCTCGGTGATCGTGGGAACCATCACCTGGTGCGTGTTTTTCTATCTGTCAGGCGGCAGCGAATACGTCGTGGGACCGGGTATCATGCCGGTGACGTTCTGCGTCCTTGCTAGCGCCGTGACCTTGATCGTGGTCTCCGTGGCAACCAAACCGCCTTCCGAGGAAACACTAAGCAAGTTCTTCCGCTAGCCTAACTGCTTAACATATTCGAGACCACGCGTTGAAGATCGCTGATATTATAAGGTTTGGATAGTGCGGCTTGAAATCCGTACTCGCGGAAGTGTCCCATCACGCTGCCCTCGCTGTAACCGCTAGAGGCGATCCCGCGCGCGCCGGGCGCGACCTGCAAGATCTGCTGCATCGCCTCATTTCCGCAAAGGTCTCCGGGAATGGTGAGGTCCATGATGACCAGATCAAACGGCGTACCGTCTTCTTTAGCGGCGAGAAATCTTTGCACGCCTTCTGAAGACGACGGGCAGGCCACCACGTCGCAGCCCATCAATTGCAAGGTGGTACTGGCCAGATCCCGGATGGATTTTTCATCATCAATCACCAGAACTCGGCCGCCATTGTCATCGCCCTCCCCGGATTTGGTGATGGGCAAATGGGGATTGTCCGGCTGTTTGGTCTTACCGGTCGATGGATGTAAAGGGCGAACTCGGTACCTGCTTTGGGACTAGAATTGACCTCAATGTGGCCACCGTGATTCTTGATGATGGCATAGGATGTGGCTAGGCCGAGCCCACTGCCTGCCTCGGTGGCGGTGTAGTAAGGCTTGAACAGATGATCCACATTTTCTGGTGAAATGCCCGGCCCTTGATCACGCACCTTGAGTTTGACGTAGAAACCTTCGGCAAGCGGAAGCTCATTTGTTTCTTCATTTCCAACAAAGTGGAAATTCTCCGTCTGAATGGTGATGGTCCCACCATGCGGCATAGCCCTCTCCGCATTGAGCACTAGCGTCTCGAGCACTTGGCTGATCTGCCCGTTATCCACATCCACACTCCATAAACCCGAATCGTGTTCCACATGGGTGATGCATTTCGAAGACCGCAGATAGAGATCGATGCACTCTTGAACCAGATCCTCCATGCGAGCGACCTTCTTCATGGGCGCACTCCCTTTGGCAAACGTTAGGAGCTGATGAGACAAATCTTTGGCTCGAAAACACGCGCGTTCGGCCTCAACCAAACGTTCGCTCACTTCCGGCAATTCGGTAACCAACATATTCGCCAAAGAGACATTTCCCACTAACGATGTAAGGATGTTGTTCAAATCATGCGCAATACCTCCGGCAAACAAACTGAGGCACTTGAAGCTCTCCTCCTCCACTTGTGCCGCATCGACAGTCACCACCGTCCCGACGGCTTCTTTCTCAGGGGCCAATTCCTCACGCATGCACAGCACCATACCCTTAGGCGACCCGTCACCGGCCTTCAAAGGGGTTCCGGCCACACCGATTTCGATAACCGAGCCGTCGGCGCGCGTCAACTGACATTGATGCACACAGCTCTCTTCCCAGAGTTCTCGCGACGAATGGAAAAGACGACGCAAGTCCAATTCACCAAAGGAACAGATCTCCTTAATCGGATTCCCTCGCACATGGGCCAGCTTGCACTTTAACATTTCTTCCGCCGCCGGATTCAGAAAGGCCACCTGTGCTTGCGCATCAAGCATCACCACGCCGTCAGATGAGGTCTTGAGAACCCCGAGCCATTCTGGGACGGCCGGCTCTGAAACTGGCGGAGGAGGCGCTGCCACCACGGGAGTCTTAACCGTCTCCAACTTGATACCAAAGCCGTGGATGATTTGCGGACGGCCTTTTTTCAGCGTGGCCACGTTCAGCGTAGTCTCCAACGTCCCCCAATCCGTCTTCAAGCGTTCCGTCGCTCTCCCCTCACGCAGCAATTTCTTCCACAATCTCCGGCGCACCCTAACGTCGGAACAAAACTCCCAGGCCCGACCGCCAATCAAATTCTGTGCGCGCCCCGAACACGCAAAGCCACCTTCAGCGGATACGATGATTCCACGATGATCGATTTGAAACATGACGACAGAGGGTGCCTGGGAAGCGGCTGCTAGCTGACCCTTGAGCACTTCCAGCTGAGAGGCCGTTCGTTTCCGGTCGCTAATGTTCCTGATGACAATGAGCGTACCTGACAATCCAACAGATTCGCGATCGAGTGCCTTAGCTTCGATTTCCACCCACACAAACGACCCATTGTGGTGCCTCAAACACACCTCGGGGCATGAAACCGGTTTTTCTTCTAACAAACCTCGGAGACGATTGTTCGGCTCCATCCCGGCGCTGAAGCGGAAGATCGACTCGCCTACAAGCTGCTCTAGCGGAAGCCCCAAGATTCTCGCCGTTTCGTGGTTGGCATGAGTGATGCCACCCGAATCATCTAATACGCAGACCGCCTCTCTCAAGAGATCCAGTGCTTGGCTGGCACATCCCTGTCCATTCAGAAAGTCCATGGGCGCGTGGGCCACGGATTCCTCTTTCGCACCGGCATTCGAAGCAACGTTGGCACTTGCGGCTGCCAACTGGCCAACTTGCCTGACGAGTGGAGAAAGTTCTCCTAAGGTATCGGAGGTCAGTAGGAGCACACCCGCCTTCCTATTCCCAGCGTCCAATGGATAAACGACAAATTGACGCACCACCAAATCGGGTAACACCTTGGCCCAAGTCACGAGATCGATCGAGAGGTCGCCCGTTCGATAGAGCGTGCCCGCCTCGGGCAACTCGAGAAGTTTGGACCACAAGCCTCGCGCCGACACACCAGCCTCACCCGTAATGGAGCTGCTGCTAATCAGCGTTGGCGGGCTCCCTGCGGGATCCACGGCGAAGACGCCTCGCCACTCTGGGAGCCACCGCTTAAGACGATCGCCCCATCCCTCAAGGATCTCATTGAGATCCGTGCCCGCGAGCCGGCGCTCCAGCGCAGCCGTGTGGTAATCAAGGAGCTCTTGGTGGAGCCTGTGGGGCAGGTGCGCCTCGCGAATGTATTCAAGCACGAGTTCAGCGGAATCGATCGGGCGGGACATCAAAGAAGAGGAGGTATGTATTTACTGCAACTTAATATAATTTTCAAAATATCAATAAAAAATACATAAAGCTTCCCGATAGCACAGTTCACCCAAACAACTCTTGGCACTTGATTATTTGGGAGAGCTTACTGACACTCCTCAACTCGCTCTCGACCACCTGCTAATACCCCGGTGACTCAATCCTCTCAACTGACGGCCGACCCTCCAAATCCTCCCCCACGCCGTCGGCGGCCTCGGTGGCGGCGGTTGGTCAATCGCCTAGCCCGGCGCCACTTGGTGGTCGAAGAGCCGCAGAAGTTTCCTGATGAGGAATCGGAGGCCCTATTCCTGGCAGAAGACCGGGAACTCACCTGCCGCAATGTGTCCATCCTGTGCGTCATTGCGATCATCCTGGTCCCGCTCGCCGGCGTGCTTGATTACTTCGCCTACCCCGATCAAGTCGGTACCTTCATCGCGCTGCGTCTGTTGTGCGCGGCGATCCTCTTGGGCGTGCTCTATTGCGTCCGCTCCAAGGTCGCCCTGCGCTACTACCGAGCCTACACGGTCATCGTGCCCATGATTCCGGCTTTCTTCATCTCCTTGATGATCTATCTCACGGGTGATCCGGGTTCGTCTTACTATGCGGGTCTCACCCTATGCTTGGTGGCCATCGGCTTCATGTTTCACTGGACCTACCGGGAGGGCCTTCTCGCCACACTGATCGTCCTAACATTCTACGCGCTCGCCACCTTACCCGCGCTCGCCGGCGGCACCTTGCCCAGTTCCTCGGTGAGCACGACGATCAACAACTTCATCTTCATCTTTCTAAATGGAGTTGTCATTGTTAGTGGATCCTACTTCCATCACCGCATTCGTTTGCGGGAATTTATCTCCAGACTTGAACTCGATCGCAGCCGTAGTGAGTTGGAATCGTCCAACCAACAACTGCGCGAAGTGGATCAGCTCAAGACCGATTTCTTGGCCAATGTGAGTCACGAGCTGCGCACGCCACTAACATTGCTCCTCGCCCCTTTGCAATCCCTTCGCCATCACAAGGTGCTCTCCCCAAACCAAGCCGTGATGATTGACAATATGCATCAACAGGCATTGCGGCTCTTAAAGCTCATTAATGACCTGCTCGATATCGCGAAGTTAGAGTCTGGCCAATTGGAGCTTGGCTACGAAGCGATCTCCATCCGTGAGTTCGTCAATGAAATCACGGAATCGATCTCAGAACTTGCCAACCAACGGAGCATCACGATCACTGCGCATTGCGCTGAGAACGTCACCGCCATCGAAGCAGACCGCGACAAGTTAGAGAAGATTTGCCTCAATCTCTTGTTCAATGCCATCAAGTTCACACCGGAGTACGGCCGCATTCATTTAGGAGTCCGCACCGAAGGTGAGGAAGTTATTTTTACGATCAAAGACACGGGAGTCGGCATCCCTCCAGAGCGCCTTCCTTACGTATTCGAGCGCTTCTGGCAGGAGGATTCCTCTGCGAAGAAGAAGCACGCCGGTACCGGCATCGGACTCGCGCTGGTGAAAGAACTCACCGAGGCCATGGGCGGGGCGGTCATGGCCGAGAGTGTTCCCAATCGCGGCACGTCGATGATTGTGCGGCTGCCCGCGTTGAATCCTGCGGCCACCCACTTGCACGATGACTCGAGTTGGCTCAATGCTAACCAACCTTCTAAGCTGCGCCCGCCGACTTCCGTTCGTGATCGAAGCGAAGTCAGTCAATCCATGGACTGGCTCTCACAATTATACCGCGAGGCAGAATTCTCCCCGGCGCAAACGAATCCCGTAGCCGTGGAAGAGTCTAACGAGTTGAGCGATTTGGTCAGCGTGAGTGCCAATCCCGACCACCCGTCCCACACGATCGTGGTCGCCGATGACGAAGCCGGGATGCGCGCCTTCCTCGCGGGCGAGCTCGTGCATCACTATCAGATTGTCGAAGCCTACAACGGCGCAGACACAATTCGCAAAGTAAACGAATGGGAACCGGATCTCATTCTCTTGGATTACATGATGCCGGAAATGGACGGTCTGGAAGTCTGTCGCGCGCTGCGATCCCAAGCTCGCACCCGCATGATCCCGATCATGCTCCTAACGGCCAAGGCAGATGAGCAGACACGTCTGGCAGGGCTCGAAGCCGGAGCGAACGATGTGTTGATCAAACCCTTCTCACTCGTCGAATTCCACACCCGCATCCGCAATCTCCTCACCAGCCACACCCTTCAAAAGAATCTTGAGGCTCAGAAGAAACAAGTGGAGGAAACGTTAGACCAACTTCGCGAAACGGAGAGTCAATTGGTCCAATCGGAAAAGCTCGCCGCCGTGGGTCAGCTCAGTGCGGGTATCCTCCACGAAATCAACAACCCGTTACATTTCAGCATCTCCGCACTTTTCACCCTCTCGAAAAAATTACGGCAATTGCCGGAGCAGAACGCCACAGAGTTTCGGGAAACGATCGCCGATCTGAAAGACGGCCTAAATCGGGTCTCGACCATTGTTTCCGATCTCCGGGACTTCACGCATCCCGATACCGGAAAACGCACGCGCGTCTCTCTAGCAGAAGTCTTATCCGTCACCCAACGTCTCTTGGCCCAAAGGATTCGCGAAGACAATATCAGCGTCCACGAACGCGGATCGGCCGACACCTTCCTGCTTGGAAACAAGAACCGCCTCATTCAAGTCTTTGTGAATATCGTCCAGAATGCCTGCGACGCGCTGAGGGACACGCCTGTCAAAGTTATCGATATCACCACAGAGCACGACGACCAACATGCATTCGTCTCCGTCCGGGACAATGGTCAGGGAGTGGCTCCCGAAAACTTGAACAAACTTTTCGATCCGTTTTTTACCACCAAAGAGATTGGCGACGGCACCGGGCTTGGGCTCAGTATTTGCTATCGCTTGGTCAAAGAACACGGAGGACATATCGACGTCGAGAGCCGCCTCGGTGCCTACACGACTTTCACCCTTCGCTTACCGCTCGACGTCACCGCAGAGTCCCCTGCGGAAAGCGACCGCCAACGGGAGTTCGCCGGAGCTTACGCGAATTGAATGATAATGCAGCGCATGGAGACTCTTCTAAACGCCCCGATTGATTACCGCCGCTACGCCATTCTCTATGTGGACGATGAGGAACAATCTCTGAAGTACTTTCGGCACGCCTTCGAAGATTGCTTTGAGATCTACACGGCTCCGAGCGCTGCAGAAGGCTATCGCGTACTGGAGCATCAACGCGATCGCATCGGCGTGCTTATGACGGATCAGCGGATGCCCGGCGAGAGTGGCGTCACTTTGTTAGAAAAGGCAAGAAAGTTAGACCCGCGAATTCTTAGAATTCTCGTTACCGCTTACTCAGATCTGGAGACGGCCATTGACTCAGTGAATAACGGCGCGGTTTTTCACTATCTGACCAAACCGTGGGATCCCGAACTCTTGGAAGGCATGTTGCGCCGGTGTCTTGAATACTTCACGGTCCAAGTGCAGCGCGACCGTTTACTCCGGGAGAAGCTATCCGTGGTCCAGACCATGCTGCGCGGGGACCGCGCAGAAAGCATGAGTATCCTCGCTTCCGGCCTCAATCACCACATGCGCAATGCCCTGACCGCGATCAAGACGTTTGTGGACATGGTACCCCTCAAGCTCCGCCAAGAGCTTCCGGGTGTTGAGAACCTGCGTGACCACGAATTCTGGAGCACCTACCACGGTCAAGTTGGCGATCAGGTTCATCGTCTCATCATGATTCTGGAACGCCTTTGGGATTCATCGTGTGAGAAGGAGCTGCAATTCGAGCACGAAATCAACGTGCAAGAAATTGTGGTCGAAACCCTGAGCATGATGCGGCCGGAATTCGAACAACGCGGGCTGGTGCTGCACGACGACGTCCCGCCCGAGTTGCCTATCATGACCACCAACCGCATCAAGTTGGGCCAGCTCATCCGTCTGCTCCTGCAAGATGCGCTGGTAAGCCTAACATCAGGCCATCAAGTGTACTTCGGTGCGGAGCCGGCCCGGTCAGAGGAAGGCGTGCCCTACATCCATTTCTGGATTGCCGACGATAGCCCGCCCATTGATGAAGCCGTGCTGGATCATTTGTTTGATCCCTTCTTTCAGCGCGGTCGGAATCCCGGTGATCTCGGCACCAATCTCATGGCGTGTTACCATATCGTGCACCTGCATGGAGGCTTCATCGAAGCAAGAAATGACTTTGACGGCCACACCGCCATCCATGTCCACCTCCCGCTCACACCCAGTACCCGAGGGCAAATCACAGAGAAAGACCTCACGGCGAAGATCGCTGCAACGGAAGCAGCCTGGCAGAGGATGCAACGGCCCCAGGAGGAATCCTAAAAGGCTCAGTGACTAAGCAGCTTAGCCTTCAAGTTAGCTCTGGGGCTCACTTTCTCCACGACCTTGCCGTTCTTGAATATCATCAAAGCGGGAATTCCCCGGATATCGTATCGAGCTGAGAGCGGTCCATTCTGATCCACATTGATTTTCGCCACTTTGGCTTGGCCATCGACTTCCCCGGCGACGCGTTCCACCAACGGTGTCACATTGCGGCAGGGACCTCACCAATTGGCCCAGAAATAAGCCAGGACCGGCACCGGGCTGAGCACCACCTCATCGTGAAAATTGTCAGGTGTGATCTCGACCAACGAATCTCCTGCGTAGCCTGCGGCCCCTCCATCACGGGGAACGAGGTAATAAAGCAATAGGCCGAGACCAGCGAAGACGGCTAAACTCCCTTTCGACATAAATTATGGATATCATAATAATTCGAATGCTCAAGCCCCAACGTTCCGATGCGCCACTTGACGGTCCGCACTCGGCCATCAATGCTTGGCCCTTTTTCCGCTATGGCCAATCCGTCTGACTCTCTTCCTCGACCACATTCCTCCATCGTTATGGACGGGCCCGATCGCGCCGCGAGCCGGGCCATGCTCTACGCGGTAGGTTTTGAAAAAGAAGATTTCGAGAAGCCTCAAATCGGCGTCGCCTCCACCTGGAGCCAGGTCACGCCTTGCAACATTCACATCGACCGACTTTCACAGGAGACGGCCAAAGGCATCGACGCCGCGGGAGCCAAATCCCTGATCTTTAACACCATCACGATCTCCGATGGGATCTCCATGGGGACGGAAGGGATGAAATACTCGCTCGTCTCTCGCGAGGTCATCGCCGATTCCATCGAAACCGTGGTGTCCTGCGAAGGTCTGGATGGCGTGGTGGCCATTGGCGGCTGTGATAAGAACATGCCGGGCTGTCTGATCGGACTCGCCCGCCTGAATCGACCTGCCGTCTTTGTCTACGGCGGCACCATTCTTCCGGGGAATCACCGAGGTCAAGATGTGGATATTGTTTCCGTTTTCGAAGCCGTGGGGAAACACGCCAACTGTCAGATTGACGACGACGAGCTTCAAGCCATCGAGGCCTGTTCCATTCCAGGTGCGGGATCGTGCGGAGGCATGTATACGGCGAACACCATGGCCTCCGCCATTGAAGCATTGGGCATGAGCCTGCCTAACAGTTCAGCACAATCCGCAATCTCCGATGATAAAATGCGCGACTGCTTCGATGCCGGTGCCGCGGTGGTCAATATGCTTAAGTTAGGGATCAAACCCTCGGACATCATGACGCGCAAAGCGTTTGAGAATGCCATCACTTTAGTTATCACGTTAGGGGGATCAACCAATGCCGTACTGCACTTGTTAGCCATGGCACACGCCGCGGGCGTGCCATTGGAACTCGATGACTTCACGCGTATTGGACAAAAAGTCCCCGTTCTAGCAGACCTCAAGCCGAGCGGCAAATACGTGATGGCCAAACTCGTTGAGATCGGCGGCACGGTGCCGCTCATGAAGCGTTTGTTAGCGGCAGGCATGCTCCACGGCGATTGCCTAACCGTGACCGGCCGCAGTCTAGCAGAAAACTTGTCCAAGATCGACGCCGACTATCCCGATGATCAACTCATCGTACGTTCGTTAGACGAGCCCATAAAGAAAGACAGCCATCTCGTCGTCCTCTACGGCAATCTGGCGCCTGAGGGCGCGGTGGCCAAGATCAGCGGCAAAGAAGGCGAGGCCTTCACGGGCAAGGCGCGTGTGTTCGAATCGGAAGAGACCGCCATGAAAGCTATCCTGGACGGAGATATCGTGGCCGGCGATGTGATCGTAATCCGCATGGAAGGTCCCAAAGGCGGCCCCGGAATGCGAGAAATGTTAGGCCCCACATCTGCGGTCATGGGCCGTGGTCTCGGTGACAAAGTAGCCTTGATCACCGACGGCCGTTTTTCGGGTGGGAGTCATGGATTCGTCGCCGGGCACATTTGCCCGGAGGCCTTCGTAGGCGGTCCCATCGCTCTAGTGAAAGAGGGAGATAAGATCACCATTGATGCCGCCAATCGCCGCATCGAGCTGGACGTGAGCAATGAGGAATTGGAGTCACGCCGGGCAACCTGGCAGCCACCCTCTCCACGATACCACCGAGGCGTCTTGGCCAAGTTTGCCCGCACGGTCTCGCCGGCGTCAGAAGGCGCCGTGACCGACAAAGACCTCTAGGCGAGGCTACTTTCTAATCTCATAAGTTTCTCATTCCCGCCTCACCTTACACTCATCTGCAAAGAGCATGAGTGAGGTCACGTATTTGCAATGTAATCTCTAAGCAACTAAACTGTTACATTAAACAAGACTTCCCCTTGTTTGGCACCCCACACCCCGATAGCCTCCAGCCCCAACCTTATGAACCCGATTCGCCGTCTATCTCTTGTCTTCGCCGTGCTTGGCCTTTTCATCAACTCCGCGCAAGCCCGTGCCTTGATCAATGAGGTTCACATCGATCCGCCGGGCGGGAATGATGCGAGTCATCAATATGTTGAGATCCTTACCGTCAACGACGATACCAATCTGCCAGAATCCCAATCACTCGACGATCTGGCAGTGGTGTTTATCGACTCTAACGGAGGCAACGTCGGCAACATTGAGGAGTCGCTGGTCCTTGACGGCTTGAGCACAGGTGCCAACGGCCTCCTGTTAATCGGAATAGGCTTTGATCAGAGCATTCCCTGGGATATCGCTCCGGACACCGCCGTGGCTGATTTCGACGCTTTGAAAGACACCACTCCCGTCGGGGAAGGCGACATTGGCCCAAAGGCAGGGATGACTGTCATTCTCGTCGACCGCTACCGGGGAAACAATAACGCTGACATTGATGCTAATGACGACGGCAACTTCAATCAATCAACTCCTTGGCGGGACATACTCGATAGCGTCGGCTATGGTGACGGGCCCTTCGTTACCAAACTAGATGTCACCATCTCACCGGAAAATCTGAGCCGGAGCGCCGCCGATACCACGCCTAACTCTGTCGACGCTTGGTACGGGGGTAATATTCTCGATACCGAAGGTATCACATCCCTAACCTACGATGATCCCTTCGGTCCCTTCACCGGCGTGTCCACACCCGGTGCCCCCAACCTCGGTCCTCCAGCGGAAAATCCCATTAGGATCAATGAGGTTCTGATTAATCCACAAGGTGAAGACGGGAATATTGAGTTCATCGAACTCGCCAGCACTAGCGGAACCATTACAGGAACAGACGGCCTCTGGTTGTTGATACTTGATTCCGATGATCGGGGTGCCGGCGTCGGAGAAGTGCTAGAAGCCTGGGATCTCAGTGGGCAGAACACCGGAATCAACGGGCTGATGGTGATCGGCAATAATTACACTCGTGCCGTGAATCCTTGGAAAGACATCATCGATCGAGGCACGACGCTCTTCGAGCCAAGTGGCATGGGCGATGAAGACATCGGTTCTAATTCCGGATTCACGCTTTTGTTAGTCAAAGGATTCACGGGCCAAGCCCAAGCCGGTCAGGTAGCGGGCGATGACCTTGATACCAACGATGACGGCCAGTTAGATGCAAGACCTTGGGACACCTCGCAAGGCAACCAAGGGATTCTCGATAGCATCGGTTTTGCCGCATTGAATGAACCGATCAATGACACCATCGTCCGAAACACCTATGCTCTTGCCGACGTCACGCCAAGCGGAGATGACCTCTTTCACCCCGACTCCGTCTCGCGCAAGCCCGGAGACTTTGCCGCCAACTCAGCCTCCAGTTGGATCGGTGGCAACATCGGCGGCAATAGTCCTACCGGAATTGCCTACAGCCCTAGCACTTTCTTTGGCGACTTTCGCGGCCAGGTAAGTCCCGGCCTGTCCAATGCAAACGAAACCGCGCCCCAATCGCTTATCCTCATCAATGAAGTCCATTTGGATCCCGTCGCCGCCCAAGATATACAACTCGAATACATCGAGCTCATCAGTCCCACGCGCACGTTCACGCCATTACAAGATCTCTGGCTGCTGATCGTCGACGTGGATGGCGCTCAAAAGGGCGAGATCCGGGAAGCCTTTGATCTTCGCGGTACCACCACAGGTTCCAATGGTCTCATGCTCATCGGGGATGGCTACGATACGCTTTCCCCATACGGGAGCCCTAACAGAACCCATCGAGAAGACCCGGCTGGTCTCGATACGGGAGACATCGGTCCTGAGAACAACGAAAGCCTAGGGCTCCTCCTTGTAGACAGTTTCACTGGTGCCCCGGGAACTGACATTGATACCGACGACGATGGCTCATTCGATGTCTCCCCTTGGGAAAATCTCATGGATTCCGTAACCTTCGGTGCTGAGTTTGTTCAGACCGAGGGCGTTGCCAATCTCAATGGGGCCGGATTCATTCCCGATTCCGTTTCACGGATGCCGTCCAACTTCTCTCAGAATGACGCAAACGCTTGGTACGGCGGCACGCTTTTAGGCCCTGACAATAGTAGCCTCATCTATGATCGCGGCTTTGGGCCATTCCAAGGGCAAGCCTCTCCCGGGCAATTCAACTTCGCTGCACCGCCTCGAACCGGTGATATCTTGATCAATGAAGTTCATGTCAATCCACCTGGGAATGACGACAACTTCGAATACGTCGAATTGATCGCTACCGCTGGCGGACGTCAATCCACCAACGGGCTCTCTTTGGTTGTCCTTGAAAATGCCGGAAATAACGTGGGTGAAGTGCTCGAAATTTGGAATCTTGACGGTCTCGCTACCGGCACGAACGGTCTGCTCTTGTTAGGCAATGACTACACGCCATCTGCTAGCGAAACGCTCGTGAGTTCCTACTGGGACCGAAGCCTTTATCCAGATTTGAATCCACAGACTCCGTTTCCCGGCGAAGTGAATGAGGCGATCAGTGCGGTGGGCGATCCACTTGATCTCGGTAATGATAACATTGGCCCCAATGACTCACTCGCAATCTTGCTGGTGAGCAATCTTCAAGAAGCAAACCTGCCGCCAGACAATGATCTCGATGCCGGCGATGACGGCGTACTCGATAGCAATCTCCTGCCCTGGGACAAGCCCAATAGCTCGAATGGCGTGCTTGATGGTGTCGGCTTTGTCAGATTTGACGACCAAGCCACGCCCCCGGCCTTTGACGGCAAGGTGTTAGTTGATGCCGATCTGAGCCAGGAAATGTTTGTGCCCGATAACGTCTCTCGCAAGATTGGCAATTTCAATGCCAACGATGGATCGGCATGGTTCGGTGGAGACATCTCCGGCGTTCTGCAAACAGGCCTCGATTTCTCAGCGGAATTCTTTGGCCTTCAAGCCGCCGCCACGCCTGGTCAGCCCAACGGCAATCCAGGACCCGGCGCTACCGATGACGACGGCGATGGCGTCTCCAATGACGAGGAAGCGATTGCCGGCACCGATCCTAACAATGCTTCTGATTATTTCCGTCTCGTGGCCACAACCAGATCAAACGATGGCGTCAATCTGCAATGGACGAGCGTGAACGGAAAGTCCTACACGATCGAATACTCCCCTTCCCTCGCCGCGGGCTCTTGGATTGAAGTCACTACGGTGAACAACGCCACCGAGACCATCACGAGCTTCCTCGACAACGACGCGGGACGCTCGGCGAATGAGATCGGGTTTTACAGAGTGCGCGTTTCCAACTAGCCCTTTGGGGCATGGAAGTCCACGAGCGTTTCAAGGACCGCATAGCCATCGTCACAGGCGGCGCTGATGGTATCGGTGCCGCCGTATCCCAGCGTCTTGTTAGGGAGGGCGCCCGCCTTTGTCTTTTTGACAACGACCAAGAGAAACTTTCGAAGGCCGTAGATGCCTATCAAACGGAAGGCAGAGAAGTTGACGCACATTGCGTGGACGTCAGCGAAGAATCTCAGGTCGAAGATGCCTTGGCCGCGGTCGCGCAGAAACATGGAAAGGTGGACGTGGTGGTTCACGCCGCCGGCATCGTAGGGCCCAATGCCACCAAGGTTGAAGACGTCTCCGTTGACGATTTCGATCACGTCTATCGTGTGAACTTGCGCGGTTCTTTTCTCGTGGCCCGCGCTGCCATTCGCCACATGAAAGCCGCCGACTACGGTCGCGTGCTGCTCTTTGCTTCCATCGCCGGGAAAGAGGGCAACGCCGGGATGTCGCCCTATTCCACCACCAAAGCGGGGGTCATCGGTCTAACCAAATCTCTAGGAAAAGAATACGCCGAAACCGGAATCACGATCAACGCGATCGCTCCCGCGGTGATTCGCACAGCCATGGTGGAAGGCATGGAAGACTGGCAGGTCAACTACATGACGGAGAAGATTCCCATGAAACGATGCGGCACCTTGGAAGAGGCCGCCGCACTCTCCACTTGGATCGTTTCGGATGAGGCCAGCTTCTGTACTGGCGCCGTCTTCGATCTCTCCGGAGGCCGGGCCACCTATTGAGCCGGAGAAGCGATAACCGTCCTGCCAAAGATACCAGAACTCTCAGCATGGACGCCGTTCACTACCGGACCAAGAAGGGCCTGCCATTCTTTCAAGGAAGGCCGCTCTTGAAGATGCGCAGGCACTTCAGGTGCCGTTCTTACAAAGCGCTCGAGTGATTCAAAAATAAAGCCTGGCAGATCGACATAGCTAAGGTGTACATAATCCGGCTCGATCTCTCGTCGCGCTTGTTTTACCGCAGGAATTTGCCAAACGTCCTCCCCGGGCGCACCTCCTTTCCGTTTGTAGTTGCGAAGGATCTGGCGCAGGGCCTCGCCCTTTCCCGTCCCAAGGAGCAGCTGTTTTCGCGCAAAGAGAAAGCGCACGCTTCCTTGGCCGGCGGGCAATGGAAAGGCCTTCACATCATAGCCCTCAATCTTCTCAATCGCTTCCGTTCGCCCTTCGGCCCCCGAGGCGCCGACCAGAAAACCCGCAAGAAAATCCATGGCTTCCTTCGATTTATCCGCATCATCCAATGCAATAATCGTTACTTGATCTGGGAGAGCGTCATTCGGCGCCGGGACCTGATAAGTGGTGATCTCGGATCCAAGAGATCCCAACAAATCATCTCGAATCGAGAATCCCAACCTCCCCTCAAAACCTTTAATTTGTTGCTCAATCATAGGCGCCAAAGGCGGCACGACCTCCCGCAAAGTCTCTAACAAACCATCGTAGACATCCCCTATCCGGTAACTCGAAATGCTCGCGCTCAGCGTCTCACTGGCAGACAAACGGGGCCGTATGAGATCAGCGCCTTCAAAGGCCAAGAGATTCAACAAACCCTTCTTCTCTTTGAACTGAATCCCTGAATCGATGATGGTTTGATCTCCACCAAAGCGAACTCCCAAGTTGTACGAACGCATGGCACTGATGCCTAACGCATCAATAAGCTTGTCCACCGTCAAACCCATCATGGCGAGCTGTTGCTCAGGTATAGCCTCACCAATCATTTCAAACATGCCTTGAAAAGCGGGCGCCGGGTTAAAATGAAAACTAAGATGACGACCAGGGTCCCGCTTCGCAAATCGGCCGTAGGCACTTTCTGCCATTGTTCCACGCGTCCTCCCGCTCGAGATCAGTTTCACCGTATCTGAAACCGCCACCTTGGGAATCCCGATAATACCGACACCGTCAACTTGCGCATAACCAAAGAGTTCTATTTGAGGTTCATCAGCCAAATCAAACTGCCATCCGTGAACGATGACTCCACCGATCTCTTCGCTAGTGATGGTGAGTTTCCCGCTGCCCTTCACTTTCCCCTCCTGCCGGGCCTTCACCGACATTTCTTTCATTTTGTTAGATAATTCTTCCCAGCCTTTCTTGAATGCTTCAGGAGACTTCAATCTGCCCACGGCGACGACGCGGGATTTTTCAATCGAAGTTCTTGCCAACTCGTTTGCTCGTTTCGCTCGTTCCTCTTTCGATTTCGCACGCGAAAGAGCGTCCATTTCCGGATCATGATAGCTCATTTCATTGATCGAAATCAGGATCTCACTGTCAAAAAGCTGAAGAGCCTTCTTGCCTTGGCCCAATATCGCCTTGGAAAAGTCATCGCTGTCCGCGTCAGCACTCATCGCTTCCGCGAGCACCCGATATCTTTGAAATATTGGTTCAACCACTTTCTGGAACTTGGCGTCTTCCCAAAGCTTGCCCAAGACCGAAGCATTCCACGCTCCCGCCAGAGCGGAAATATCCTTACAGTGTGCGGCCATATGGGCATTTTCGGGGATGCAGTGAGCGAGTGACTTGACTTTCGGAGCCTGAGCGGAAGAAGGAATCGATCCCGTCGGCACGAATCCTAACAACAAGAAAAGAAGAAACCTCCTGGAGTGCATGCCGCCTTCATGCGGAATGAATGTGAGGATGTCAAGCAATCACCGATCGAGCGGCCTCTTCGCCAGGAGGTCCAGCCTCTCGCGCAACTCACCTAACGTTTGTGTCTTGAAGTCCCGGAGTTTCCCGGTTGGAAGATCCATGGTTTCCGGAAAATCTGCGTTCTCGATCAATGCCAATGTTTCCCTCTTCAACTTGGGATCCACCAACTCCTCCACCCACTGGAGCGCGGACTCTTTGCTTCGAGGCCGCACTCGCCCGATGAGCCGCATCAACACGAAATCACGATCTCGGTCCTGAGGCATCGCGAGCACATCGTCCGCCACCAAGGCCGGATTGATTGCAGCTAACAAATCCACTTTCGCCGCCGTCGCTTGATAGAATCGGCGAGAGTTAGGATCCAATGATTGACGCCAAGCTTCAAACTCCCGGCGCCCCCCACTCACAAGCCAACCCAAACTCAGCGCCTCGACCGCGATACCCTGCTCGCTCGGCTCTAGCTGATTCATTAATCCCATTGCATCCGGCGCCGATTCCCGGCCCAGAGCAAAGAAGGCTCTTTCTAACAAGAATTCACGATTGACGGAATCCGTTCCAAGATCTCGAGCCCATTGATAAACCTCCTGCCCTGGCATCCGATCAGCCGCCATACCGTACAACACGCCAGCCTCAGGGCGATCGGACCAATTCCCTAACTGCCGTTGCACCTCCATATGATCCACGCCGCTCTCGATCCATATCTCGAATGCGGTTTCTCGAGCGCCCCAAATCAATGATTCCGGCAAGGCATCGATCCAAGCTCGTGCTTCATCAGCATCAACGCCCGCCCACGCTCGCACCAGTCCTTCCACCACCACCTGCTGTTCGTCTTTAGGCAATGTTAGCGCCCACTCGCTGGCTGCGCGGGGATCGCCTGCTGCCCATCGTTCGACGAAGGCCTTCGTCACTTCATGGGTGCGATCCGAAGAAGGAAGGCTTATGATCCAGTCGGCGAGCGCCTCGGCATCGCACTCGAAAAGCCGCGGAATGGCCGCCTTCCATACCGCGGTCTTGGTGGTGCCGGCACGCTGGACGTACTCCCCATGCTTCCCTACATCGGCCACAGCCACATCTTCCGGAAGGCCCTCCAACTTCGCCAGCATCTCAGTCAACTCTCGATCGGAATCCAACGCCCTCACAAACGCCTCGACAATCTCAGGGCGGTTGTGCGAACGGCTCGCGAGCAATGTGTAACCGGCATCCAGATCCTCTGCAGAAACAAGCTTCACCAAGGCTTCGAACGCCCGTGCTTCTTCGTAACCATCGCGAGACAACGCTTTCACCCAAGACTTCGCCGCTTCCGCATCCTGTTCCAGCCAATGTTTGAGAGGCACTGCAAACAGTTGGCCTAACAAAGCGCAATGGGATTCATCCGCTTCGTCGCATGTTTGATAGAGTGAAACCAAAGCTCTGGCCGCACGCGGCGCATCCAGGACCGTCCAACGATTGAATAAATCACTGAAATAGTCTTCATCACGTTGATCGCGAAGATGCGCCATCAAGGCACGCAAAGCGATTTCGCGCTCCGCCTCCTCCAGCCGGTAGATCGCCTCGATGTCATCCACGGCATGTTGCCCAGCGAAGCCGGACACTATTCGTGAATCCGCTAGAATAGAATACCCCGGTCCTGAAACTCCGGTTGATTGGTGTTCATCAAGCTTAGGCAGCTTAGCCGTTACCTGCCATATCACGGTTGAGGGAATCACTACCGCAAGCAATCCGGCCCCAAGCTTCAAGAGCAAGCCACCCTGCAGCCACGCAAAGGCGGCAGGCGCCACCTTGCTTCCTGACAGAGCGGTTGTCGCGATGGTCTCGGCAAGTTCTCTGGGAATTGCCCCTGCCTCACACATGAACAATTCCGCCTTGAGCATTCCCGGCGTCAAGGCGATGCCCAAGGTCAAGAGCTTGCGTTGAAGTCTCTCGATCGCGCGTTGCACACGCTTCTGCGCTGCCCGTTCCTCGATTCCCAGATGAGTTCCCATCTCCGCGAAGGTGTGCCCTTCAAAGTAGCGCAGGAATAACGCGGTCCGGTCGCGGACCGATAGCCGATCCATCGCCTCATTGAGAACGAGGCCCCAATCGTTAGGCGGTGAGGAGGAATCTGTGGCGGCGAGTTCCATCATGACGGCAGTTTCTTCCCGCAAACGGCGGCGGCGTTCTTTGCGCACCACAGTGATGGCTTGTTTCCGGGCCGTTTCATATAGCCACGCTCGCGGGTAACCGACGCTTTCCTGCTTCTGTAAGACTTGAGCCAGGGCATTAAAGGTCGTTTGACTAACATCTTCTGCCAAATGATGATCACGGACGAGCTTGAGAGCCACGCCGTAAACCAAGGGCAAATATTCCTGAACGAGCGCTCGGAAGGCTCGTTCATCCCCATGACTTACAAAGCGCTTGATCAGCAAGCGGTCGTCCATCGGCTCAAACCGAGATTCACGACACGTGCTAGTCTCTTGCCCGTTGCGCTCGCAACCGGAAGAGCCGCATCGGCGTGACGCTTGTTAGAGTTTCATCGGATCGCAAGTAAACCAGATCAGACCATTCATCAATGGATTGACGCTTCACCAAGTCGAAGCCTCGCTCCACCTCGATCCACTCACGACCATCAGTGGATTCCTCGAGAACCGCATCCGCTCCGTAGGCGTTATCGCGCAATGGCACCCGCAATTCCAAGAAAGCCTCGTTGCCGTTTCTTGCTACCGCCACCTCCAGGTGACGAAAGTCTTGGGCATCCAAAGGATCCGTTCCCGTGATGAATTCGACGGTATCGTTCTCGCCGTCGCCATCACTATCGGTCTCCGCCAGGGCAGCCCCATCCACGCCTAACGAATCTTCCAAGTCATCGATCCATGCTTCAAAATCGACGATCTGTCGGGCAGCCACGGCCTCCAAAGCCGCCGGGGAAGCCACCACCGTGCCATGCCCTGGGTCTCCTTCTGGCCACGGGATGCCGTTCGGAACGATAAAATTGCGCGAATGCGCCCCGTGAAGCCCTGGCGGAATGGTCAAGGCGTCTAGGACTACATAGGTGAACTGCGGCATCAATTGAGTCTGTACACGGATGCCAGGCGCCAGGTCTTGAAAGGCCTCACTTTCGAGGTCGACTAACAAATCGATGTCTCCCATAGTCGCCGGACGCAGTTTTCCCGCCTCGACTAACAGATCAATTCCATATTGCCCTGCCGGTCGCCATTCCGGATCGATGTAATCCATGAGATTCCGATCGTCCGAGTGGCGAACGCTCTGCCCATCGGCTAACGGCTCACCCACGAGAAAGACCCCTTCCTCCGCCTCGATCGTCAGGTGCTCGATCCCGCTTCTTCCTGACAGTTTCTCAAGGCGTTCATTCATCGTCAGGAGGCGATCATCGGTAAGATAGCCATACATGGGAAGGAACGCCCCGCCCAACTCGTGTGAAGCGCGTCGCAAAGGCGTCTTCTCATCGATTCCCAGCACGGCTTGGCCATGATAGCCACTAGCAATCACCCCAAGAAGCTCCGTACCTTCAGCCACGCCCACATTCCAGATCACCGGATCGTAGGCACTCAAGATGAGCATCACCGGCTGGTTAGGCGAGTTGACTATCACTTCCGCTTGCTTCACATCGTTGCCACTCTCGTCTAACTGCACGCTGGCATTCACCTCTTCGGTTCCATCGTAAGTCGCAACACCGAGAATGCGAGCCTCTTCCGGCCAATTGGCAAAAAGAGGTGTTAGCGCCGAATCGTTATTGCGCGAACTATCTCGCCGACGGGTTCGTTCCTCTCTCTTAGCGGCGATGCCCGCCAAGACAGTCCCATCCTCAGAAAAGATCGAATTGTGGCTCATCGGCCCCTCTGGCAAAGGCACGTCCTGAGGCAGAATGAAATTGCGTGAGTGCGATCCGTTGAGACCGGCCGGCAAGGTGATCGCCTCCAGGACCACATAGGTCCGCCCTGGCCGCATGTAAGTCTCTACGCGCAAGGCATCGTTAAACCGGAGGAAGGGCTCGCTCGCCTTGAGCACCCACGCATCGATGTCCTCCTGAGTCGCGAGCCGAATTTTATTCAACGCCACTAACACATCCAAACCAGCCTGCCCGGAAGGCGGGCGATCGGGATTGACAAAGTCCTCTAGTTTCAACGCGTCTGAACGTCTCAACAACGTCGGATCGGTCACCGGCTCCCCAATAGTGAAAACACCTTCCACAGCTTCATAGTGGAAACGGTCTAACGCATGCCCCAGTTCTTGCTCCACTCGATTCGCCAATTCTAACAAACCGTCGGTTGTATGTGCGAAGAAGAATTCGAAACCGCCGCCCGTTTCATGAGTGCCGATCTCATACGGCGCCTCTGCATCAATGCCGATGAGAGCCTGCCCATGATAACCACTAACAAGCACGCCGGCGATCTGCGTCCCTTCCGTCCAACTCACGTCCCAAACCACGGGATTGTAAGCGGTGAGAACGAGGAAAATTGGCGTGTCCGGACGGTTGACGATCACTGGTACTCGCGTCACACGATGGCCCGTATCGTCTAACTGAATATCGAGAGGCTCTCGACCTTGATAAGTTCCTACCGCGTGAATCTCGAACGACTCTGGCAGATTCTCGATCAAAGGCCGCGCCTCCACTAGACCTGTCGAAAAGACTAAGATCACCCAAACAACGAAGAGATGAGATTTCATAAAGATGAGAAGATTGGTTGATTGGATCAACGCTGACTTGTTTGGCAACGGATCGGCTATGAGTCGCCACCGACAGCCAACAGGGAGACAATTAATTTCTCTGATCCTCGCGCAAGGCTAGCTGATCCCACATTTAGACGCCAGCTCTATCGGTATCCGTACACACCGAACCCCGATCGGTCTAACGGAACCGCTGCTGTTATGGCAGTGTAATTGAAGCTCGAAGACTCCTGTATATTCGCTCGTTCTCAGTGGTCCGTAGGTCGATCGGGGCCCGTTCGGGTCGTCCGATTCATGGTGTTCACCCTCTACATCGGAATCGGAGGACGGAAGTTACGCAGTTTTCAAAAAACTTCAGCGAATGGTGACGAAGTCGTTGTGATTGAACAAGGCGTGAACCAATCGCGCACGCACTCGACGCCGGCGATCACCAAACGATCCCCTGGGAAATTCATGGATGAAGGTCTCACAGGCTGTGCCTTCCTCTTCACCGGGTGGCCGGCAGAGAATGATCTGAAAGATCTGCTCCACGAACGGTTTGTCTTCTAATTCCATCAAACGGTTGGCCACTTTTTCCGCCATCTCGATGGAGAGCTTACTGTTGGATAATGCAAGTGCTTGCTGGGGAACGATACTCTCCTTGCGCCGGTAACAGCGCAGATGATCCGCATGATCGAACATGGATAGGAATTGATCTTTGTGATCTCGTGATTGAAGGAAATAAAGACTGCGGCGGCGCCCCGCTTTCTTGGGATCAATGGAAGGACCACCCACTGTGAGATCGATCACTTCGGCGAAATGAAGAATATTGTCGCGCACGAGATCGGATTCCATACGCCGTGTGGGCGACTTCCAATAGAAGGTATTGGTGGGATCTCGACGCATAGACGTAGCATCGGCATTGAGCGTGGAAGACGAACGACGATACGCGGCTGACGTCACGATGAGCCGGTGAAGATGACGAAGGCTCCAATCGGAATCGATAAGTTCGATCGCCAGGAAATCTAACAACTCCCCTAGCTCCGGCTTTGGTGTCCGGCGGCCGAAGTCGAACATGGAATCCACCAGCGGCACACCGAAATGCCGTGCCCAGACGTGGTTCACCGCCACGCGAGCCGTGAGCGGATTGTCACGGTGAGTGATCCATCGCGCCAGGGCCAGACGCCGTCCCGTGCTTTTGCCAGGATACACCATATCATAATCCTCAAATTTGTGCTCGGGCGTTTCCAATGCTTTTCGTGAAGCTCGGAGCGACAAATAATCCGATCGTCCAAGCGCGACCTCCGCCAAGCGTTCTTTCGCCTTGTCCATCTTCTGGCGAGCGCCTTTCCGCTTGGCATGATGCCCCCCAGCCTGACAAAGCTCAAGACGCCCCTTAGCCAAGTCCGCTTTGGTTTGGGCCTGCGCGGCTTTCACCGCCAGATCTTCGGCGTCCGGCATCGATTCAACGCGAGCACGATCTGCCGCGATCACGGCCCTAACAGATTTGAGAATCGCGTTCTTCCATTCCACCTCGAGCTCTGTCGCTTCGGTCTCGTTCTTGGCATGAGCCTCTTGAGCTTTGGCTAGCCCGAACTCTGCTTCTTGCAGGTGAGCTTGTTGCACAAAGGTCCGCGCGCCAGGCGTATGAGCGCGATAGGTCAAAGAGACGGACGCGATCTCAGGCGCAAATGCCGACAACATTGCCGGAACACCCGGCTCGATCCCGCGAGTTTCGTCCGGGCTCTTAGGATCACCACGCCGATGAAGATAGGTGATTACCTCTAACTGATCATCATACACTCGAGGCAATCCGTCCTGATCGAAATCCAGGGTTCCCGGCACGGGATCGAGCCTAACATGATGCGGTTCGAAGATGGCGCGGAAACGATAGTAATCTTGATGGGAAATCGGATCGTATTTGTGATCATGGCATTTGGCACAATTCATGGTGAGCCCAAGGAATGCTTTACCGGTGTGTTCAATGGTGGTGTCCAGCCATGTGGTCCGATTAAAGAGGTAATAGTTCCGCGCCAGAAATCCCGTGGCCCGAACCGTATCCGGATCCTCAGGCGCGCATTCATCACCGGCTAACATCTCCACGATCATCCTATCATAACCTTTGTCGGCATTTATTGAATCAATGATCCAATCCCGCCAGCGCCACAGGTGACGCTGGCTGTACCGCAGTTGTTTGCCCAGGCCATACCAATCGCTGTAACGCCAGATGTCCATCCAATGACGGCCCCAACGTTCGCCGTGGTGCGGACTGCCTAACAGTTCATCGACAATCACATTCCAGGGACGCTCGTCGGTAAGTTGCTCAAGTGAAGGCGAAAGACCGATCAAATTGAGATAGAGCCGCCTCAACAGAGTCGAGCGTTCGGCCTGTGGTTGAGGCCTCAATCCTAGTGCCTGATGCCGGGCATCTAGAATGGCATCAATTGGATTAGAAAAACGACCTTGCGGTAGGTTCGGCCGTTCGATTCGCTGAAACGCCCAGTGCTTTCGTGGATCGGCCTCTTCGTTTTCGTTCTCTGGACGCGGGGCACCCGCCGCGATCCACTGTTCCATGGCAGCGATCGTAGCCTGATCAAGTGCCATTCCCTCCGGCGGCATCCGTTCCTGCATGTCCTCGTGGCGCAAACGCTGGAGCAAGGGACTAGCAGCCACCGAATCAAGGTCAATGATAACGCCATGCTTGCTCCCTTTGAGAAGAAAGGCCGCCGTATCTACCCGCAAGCCCGCCTCTTGCTTAAGCGCTCCGTGACAAGCGTAACAGCGTTCTTGTAGGACTGGTTTGAGATCTTCGAGATAGAGTGATAGCGATGCCTCTGCCCAGCTCACATAAGCGAGGCTAACGAGAAAAGTGAGGAACCGGATCACCGTTTTAGAATAAGAAAGCCCCTACCTTCCGGCAAGCAAGCATTCAACTCTCCTCTACTTCAGCCGGTTTGGCCTCATTCATCAGACCATTGAAAAGCTCTTGCTGATGCTCATGAATCTCCGTCAGCGGTCCTCGCAATAATGATGCCAAAGTGAAAACCACTAGCAGTGAAAACACGACTTGCCGCACATGAAAAGCCTGGTGCTCTGTCTTGGAGTCCGATGTGAGATCCCAGAAAGTTCTGCCGTGTTGCTTGAGATAGAAGTACGCCATGATGGGAAGAATCAACTGTAAGAATGGCAGGAAACATCCCAATCCGATAACAAAGACGCCCAGCGAACGTCTCACCGAGGGCGAGTAACTCAAGGGCTCGCCATCTTGGCCGAGCACACGTATCCCTAACAAAGCCTTTCCGGGAGTGGCTGCCCAGTGTGAAATCATATAGGCCTCTATCAAATGCCATGCAGGCAACAAGAGAATGAAAACACGTTCGCTGAAATAGACGTAGGAAGTCGTCGTCCATCCCAAGCTCCGGAGGCCTGCAAGAATTCCTAACGAGAAACAGAGAAAGATCCAAATATCGATCGTGCGCGCCCAGAAACGCGTCCACGGCCGCGGTGGCCCCGCTTCTTTCGCCTCTTTCTCTTCTTGTTCCGCTAGTCTCTCCGCATACTCACGCCTGCGCTCGTCTTCAAGCTCGGCGTCGCGCCTGCGGAAGAAGCCCTCGAAAGGCGGGAGCTCTCTCAGCGGCGTCCAATTCCCCAATCCATCATGCCAACCGAGCGTCTCTTCAGCGATTTCGTTAGACCGAAGTTTCTCTTCCACCTGGTAGAGGGTGAAGGGCCCGGCTTTCTCATCGTCGATGGCAAGGTAGATATGCATGAAGTCAAATCAATCAGCGCGCAGGGCTCTCGCTGCATCGAGTCGCGCCACCGCCCAAGCGGGGGGGATCGCGGCGATGGTGCAGGTGACCACGGCACTGATCGCGATCACGATAATGCTTGTTGGGATGATCTCGACCGGCAATTTCGAAAGTCCGTAAATATCTTCTGGAAAAGGATCGGATCCAAACTTTCCGAGCAGGCGTCGGATCTCTTCCAAAAAGTGGAGAATGAGTAGTCCGAGAAAGATCCCAGCAGTGGTTCCTATAGTTCCCACGATGAATCCCTGATAAAGAAAGACTTTCACGATCTGATTGGCTCGCGCCCCTAGCGCTTTCATTACGCCGATCTCCCGC
This sequence comes from Verrucomicrobiales bacterium, assembly GCA_965224685.1. GTDB lineage: Bacteria > Verrucomicrobiota > Verrucomicrobiia > Verrucomicrobiales > DEV007 > CBDDAB01. The sequence continues at coordinate 1,238,196 of CBDDAB010000017.1, forward strand.
CGTTTCTGCACCGTGGTCACGATGATGGTATTCATGATGCAGAAGGCGGCGACGATGATGATGAAGAAGAGCAGGGTGGAAATAAGGCTCCTCTCCATGCGAATCGCATTGAGACGCGCTTGGTTCTTATCCACCCAAGTGAAGGCGTCCCAGGTAAATGGAATGGTCGATCTCACCACCTCCTTAAGCTCGGCGACTTTGTAAGGATCCTTTGTGTAGAGGGCCAATCCGTGCACCTCATCAAACTCTTCCAAATCAAAGAGTTCTTGGCCGGTCTCCAAGGATGGGATGACCATCTGCTGATACATGGGCGTATCGATAATCCCCGTAATCAAGACGTCCTTGGGCAAGGCGATCCCTTCGATCTCATCGAGAAGCGCCTCCATACGTTCCTGTTTCTCCTCTTCAACGAGACGATCATATTCCTCGATTTTTGCGAGCACCTCATCCATGCCCGCAGGTGAGATGATCGAGATCACATCACCAATCTGAAGGCCAGGGGCATCGCGAGCACGGAAAGATTCCGCAAGGGAACGGCTCACAATCGCTGTCTCATAGAACACACCGTCTTCGCCCTCGCGACCCGCCAGATCCAAATCGCCTTCTTTCAACATCTTCTTCGCAGCCAATTCTTTGAGCTGATAAGAATCTTCCTGAAGTGCCGTGAGCAAAGGCACCTGCGACCGGCGTCCGAAACGGACGATGACTTGCCCAATCACAAAGGGCGATTGGGCAATCACATTCGGAAGCTCTTCTAACTTACTCCCCACCGTGATCCATTCCGGATTCGCCGGGTCGGGCGGCTCCGGATTGTGATTGGTGGCCACGAGATGGGGTTCCGATCCTAACAAGACGCGTTGGAATTCATTCTCAAAGCCCTTCATCACACTGAGCACGACGATCATGATGGCGACGCCAAGACACACGCCCACGATGGAAATAGCGTTAATGATGATGACAAAGGTGCCCTTCGGGATCAGGTAACGTTTGGCTAGGAAATAGCTGAAGTTCTTTCTCATGAGCGCACTAGGACGGGCTTTCCTCACCGATTGTTCGGGTGACAAGCCCTGGGGCCCTCTCCATGAAAAAGTCTTCTAACATCTCGCCGACCCTCAGTCATTGTGCAAACGATTCCAAGCAGAAACCAGGGCGCGCAATCCTGCCATTTCAATGGAGGGATGGATGCCACTGCCCCAGATCAACCCGTCATCGGCGCCCTGTAATTGCACGTAGGCGGCGGAATCGGTGGCCGATCCGCGACCAATGGCATGAGATCGATAATCTGTGAGACTAAAATCTTTCCACCCCTGTGATTTCAACGCATTGACGAAAGCGTTAATGGGACCGTTCCCCTCACCGCGAATCTCTTGCGATTGCCCATTGCGTTCTACCGTCGCGGTGCAGGTGACTTTACCCGCAGGGGACTTCTCATGGGCCAATTCGTAGTCGACGATTTTAAGCGGCGCCTCACGATTGACGAATTCACCTTCGAAGGCCTGATAAATCTCTTTAGCGCTCAGTTCTTTCCCTAACGAATCGGCGAGCTGATTCACGGCCAGCCCCACTTCGGGATGCATGGTCTTAGGGAGATCCAATCCGTATTCTCTGTCTAGCACATAAGCCACGCCTCCTTTACCGCTCTGGCTATTGATGCGAATGATGGCTTCGTAAGTGCGGCCGATGTCCCGTGGGTCGATGGTCAGATAAGGAACGGCCCATTCCATGGCCGCATCCTGACCTTTGCGCAAATCCATGCCCTTCTTGATCGCATCTTGGTGGCTACCTGAAAACGCCGTGAAGACAAGTTCGCCCCCATAAGGCTGCCGCTCGGGGACGATCATGCGCGTGGTGCGCTCGTAGACTTCGCGAATGTGCGGCAGATTGGAAAAATCTAACCCAGTATCGATCCCGTGGCTGTTCATGTTGAGCGCCACCGTAACGATATCCAAATTACCCGTCCGTTCACCGTTTCCAAAGAGTGTGCCTTCCACTCGATCAGCACCCGCCATGAGGCCCAACTCCGTCGCCGCCACGCCGGTACCCCGATCATTGTGAGTGTGCAGACTGATGATCGCCTTCTCCCGCTCCGGCAATTGCTGGCAAAACCATTCGATCTGATCCGCATGAACGTTAGGCGTGGTCCACTCGACAGTGGCGGGCAAGTTGAGGATGATCTTGTTTTTATCATCAACGCCCCAGGCCGCCATGACGTCCTCGCAAATCTCCAAAGCGTAGTCCAACTCCGTGTCTGAAAAACTCTCCGGCGAGTACTGGTAAGCAACATTCGTCCCTGGAACGGTGGGCAATAACTCTTTCACTAATCTCGTCCCGTCCACGGCGATGGCCTTGATCTCCTCACGGCTGGCATCGCGAAAGGTCACGCGTCTCTGCAGCGGGGAAGTCGAGTTGTAGAGATGCACGATCACATTCTTGGCCCCCTCAATGGCTTCAAAGGTTCGACGAATGAGGTGCTCTCGCGCTTGCACTAAGACCTGGATCTGCACGTCGTCCGGCACCAGATCGTCCTCTACCAAACGCCGGGTGAAGGCAAACTCCGTGTCCGACGCCGATGGAAATCCCACTTCGATTTGTTTGAATCCGATCTCCACCAAGAGGTGAAACATCTCCAATTTCTCTCCCACGCTCATGGGGATGGAGAGGGCCTGATTGCCATCGCGCAGATCCACGCTGCACCAAATCGGTTTCTTATCGATGACGCGATCCGGCCAGGTGCGGTCCGGCAAATCGATCCTGGGAAAAGGTTTGTATTTCGTTAAAGGGTGAGAGTTCATGTAACTTCAGAATTAGTTGAGCATTCGTAGCAAGACGGCTCCCGGAGGCTTCCCGGGAAAGAGAACGACGAGTGGGCCCGCAAGGTTTACCTCATGAAAAGCAAGCCCACGCCGCTAAGTCGAAGGAAGCGCCGGGCTGAATCGTGGTCTTTCAAGAGTGAAAACATCTAATGAACTCAAGACTGCCGCGACCCTATGAATCAACCGCTAGCTGTCGAGTGATTTCTTCGTCATCTGCCGAGCGCCAAACCAACGGAAATGTTCAAGGATGATACGTCCCATAGGCCAACCACCGAATCATTCCTTGAAAATATGATAAATATGGTAATATTACGCAATAATGAAGCAAATCGCCTTCACAACAGCCTTTGTCGCCGCCGGTTGGATGATCGCCGTCGCGGCTTATGCTATGTACGAGGCCTTTCTCGCTCATGAGGGCTTGGATCCCCTATCAGCCTTCGACTATCACCAAGGCTTGATCAGTGCCATGAACTTCGCTCTCCCCTCGGGGATCGGGTGTCTCCTATTTCTTTGGCACACCAACAAAAGTTCTCCAGTTAACAAAAGCACGGTGATCATCTGTCTCGCCACTATGGCAGGTGCCTGCCTCCTCTCATTCAAGGCGAGGGACACCATCTACCACGGAGACAACGAGGCCTTTGCCGAGGCGATCTGGTGGATGCCTTCCTCTAACAAGGTAGACGGATACGACTTCTGAGAGGCAGGGCCTCTCACGAGTGTGACTAAAAGTAGTGGGCAATGAAGTAGAGAAATTGGCGACCGCTCCTTTGCAGCAACCCAGTCCAACGCCTGGGGCTCTCACCAGTTCCACTACGAAAAGTACTCACCACTTTTAGTCGTACCCGCTTCTCACGTTCGCCTCGAAGGGGTAGATTCCCGCCATGAGGCACCGCTGTTCCGTGGCGAAATGCTTCGTGTGAACGGGTATAGATGAGAGTCAGACTGGGTTTCGGGGAGCCAGCCACGATATAGAATGAGGACGTAGACAGGGATGATTGAATGGGGGGATGCAGATTCGCCGATCCAGTTATCCAGCTACCGATGAATTTCCTCCATGTGCCTTCGATCACGAAGAGGGCCAATGCCTGCATCGCCATGGGAATTACAAGCGTTTTGCCGATGTCGAGGGAGACGCGCAAATCACCGTGATGCGCTTTCTTTGCAAGTATGCCGGGAGGACCATTAGTGTTCTTCCCGATCACCTCTTGCCTTATCGTACCGTCCATCTCCCATGCGTGGAAGAAGACTTTGACCAACGCTGCGCCCCTCCATCCCAAGGTGGCCAAGACGACGGCAACAACGCCAATGGCAGCGAAATCAAGAAAGGTTGCCTGCGGCGAGCTTGGTGCCGATTCGCCGATCAAAGCAGGCGCCAGAGCCTCACCGAGTTCTTCGGGCAGCGCATTGCTCTTACAAACACCGCAGAAGAACTTTGGAGAGCCATTCGCCTCACCGCCGGCAACCTCGGGGAGATCCTTCTCGAACTCGCGCTCCATGGCAAGAGCCTATTGGGTGATTACCGGTGCTTGAAGGCCAACTAACATCTCTCTATTATTCGCCACGAGTTTCCCACATAACCGTACTATTTCGCAAAATCACTGCGGGGGTAAAGCTCCCGCATGTCTGATGACCATACTCTAACACCCCAAGAACAAAGCGCTCTGGTCCGCTACGGCGCCATCAGTTACCTGCAACAACTTCAGGAAGAAGGCCGGTCGTTAGCCGCAGCCTTACGACAAGCAGCCTTGCGTCCCTGGCCCGATGTCCAATCCGGCAAACACTACGCCATTCGCACTCTCGAAGACTGGTGGTATGCCTATCAAAACGACGGATTCCAGGCACTCACCAAACATCCCAGGCAAGACACCGGCAAACAACGTGCGCTCACCTCCGAACAACAAGAATGGATCCTCACGCAGCGGCGAAAATATCCACAGATTCCGATCAAAGTGGCCTATCGCCGGTGGCTCACTCAAGAAGAAGGTAGAGAGTTGCCTTCACTCTCCACAGTCTATCGCTTTCTCAGAGCCGCTGGACTGCATCACGGGCGTCCAGCTGAGGACATCCATAGCGGCCCCACCAAAGCCTTCGAAGCCCCCTATCCAAACGATCTTTGGATGGCCGACTTCAGCCCCGGTCCCAAACTCCGCACCACCGAAGGCGCTACTTTGGGCACCCAGCTTTGCGCCATCATTGACGATCACAGCCGACTCATTCCCTACGCCGCCTACTACACAAGCGAAAACACGCAAAACCTCCATCACGCCCTCAAAGAAGCCGTCCGCCGCCGCGGACTCCCCCACAAACTCTACGTCGACAACGGCGCCCCATTCATTAGCAAACACACCCACATCGTCTGCGCCAATCTCGATATCCGCCTATTGCATCACAAGCCTTACGCCGCCTGGAGCAAGGGAAAGATAGAACGCCTATTCTCAAGTATTCAGGTAGGGTTTGAAACCACCCTATCACTACCCGAAGAGCGCGTCCACAGTCTCCAAGACCTCAATGCCAAGTTCTCCACTTGGCTCCAGAAAGACTATCATAACCGTCAACACAGCACTACCGGCACCACCCCGCAAGCCCGTTTCCACGCCGGAGCCGAACACCTCCGCCAACTTGAACTCAGCCATCACGCTCTGGAAAAACTCTTCTACACCCGCATCCACCGCACCGTGCGCAAGAATGGCACCATTCGCATCGAAAATCGCCTCTACGAAGTCGACTTGAGCCTACGCGGACGTCGCATCGAAGTGCGCTACGACCCCTTTGCCGTAAGCAAAGAGCAATCGCTGGAGATCTATCATCACAACCATCACGTCGGCACAGCTCACCTGGTCAATCTACACCTCAACAGTCAGATCGACCGGCTCAACTACGAACGCCGTCACCAGGGCTAACAAAGCCACATAACGCTATCATCATCACACCATGACGACCAGACTTAGAAAAAGCAGTGGCCGCAAGCCCATCACAGACTCCACCATCACTCATTACACCCATCTTTGGGGAGCAACCGGCATCCCCTTCAACGAAGAAACCTCCCACTATCAAAAGCCCCCTCAGATCCAACAAGCCGAGCAACTGCTAACCCAAAGCGCCGCCCTCCGCAGCCTCATGTTGCTCAGCGGCCCCAACGGCGTAGGGAAAAGCCATCTCGTCAGCCACTGGAAAGACAAGCTCGATCCGCGGCTCTACTGCGCCATCGCCATCACCCAGGCCAGCCTAAGCCATGCCGGATTGTTAGCCTATTTAGCCCGCAAGTTCGGCAAAGCCGGCGGCACCCGCAGCACCACCCTGATGCATCTTGAAGAAGCCTTGGTAGAACTTGGCGAGACCAGCGCCATCATCATCCTCGACGAAGCGCAGAACTACAGCCACGGAGCGCTCGAAGAGATCCGGCTATTGTTAGGCATCGATCTAGCCCGGCGTCCCGCTTTTAGTCTCATACTCATTGGAGACGAGTATTTGTTAGGAAGTCTAAGACTACGCAGCCACCGCGCCCTCTACAGCCGCATCGCCTGTCATCATCAGCTCAAACCGTGGGAAAGCCAAGAGATCGAAGAACTCCTAGAAGCCAGTCAAAACGCCGTAGACTTGAAGGAAAACATCATCATCCCCGCCGCCCTGGACTTGATTACCAACGCCAGCAACGGGCGGCCGCGCACCGCGCTGCAACTGGCCCGTGCCGCGTGGATCGCAGCCAGCCAAGAGAAAGCCAACCACATCACCACCGATCACGTACAGCAAGTGATGCCCACCATTCCCTCCGCCAACGACCATCGAGGAGGCATGCCGGAAGGCTAACAAGATAAACATTAGGCTATGCAAACACCATCAAACCAAAGCAGCCCCGTCGAAGAGCAAGTGGCGGCCCTACACCAACACTATTGCCAACTGACCGGGCAGAAACTGATCTTAGGCTTCGACCGGCAACGAGCCTGGTATGAGTTGCTACGAGCCGGGTTCACCAGCGAAGATGTGGAACAAGTCGTCAGCTACTTGCAACGGGAGATCCGAGGCGAGCGCCGCCGCGTGGGAGCGCTCAAACCCAGTAACTTCTTACAACTCGAGCGATTCGAAGAAGACCTCAACATCAGTCGGGCGAGACTAACTAGAGCATCAAAACCATCGAAACCACGGCCGCCAAGCAAACCCACCGACGCCTTCACCCCCGAGGAAGGAGCGCGAGCCTTTCGTAATCTGAGATTACAACTTCAGCGCACCACCACGCCAAAGACTGACAATCCCACGAAGAAAACAGACAATCCCACCAAACAATCTGAAAACAATCCCACGACCTAATTCGCCGCGCCACACCGCTCAGGCCCATTGATCCCCTTCCTTCTAGGCCTCTCGTCAGGCGCTGGTTGGCCGAGTGACTTGGAAGACTTTGATTACGAGCGCGCCAAGCCTCATGGCGAGGTGACACTGGCCACTTGGGATCTGTTTGACGAGGGGCGTGATGACCATCCTATCACGATCTTCTATAAAGGCGCCTCGATGCGAACACCGCTGTTTGGCGACGGCGATCTTCAAGTGACAGGGACCGGCTTTGAACAACCAGTTGTCTATGAATCACACGAACGGGTCACTAGCAGCACTCAATTATACGGCTACCTGGTTCGCTACCGCCTACCGCCTCCACTCGGCGGGTGGCGACCCTCACACAACGGCAAAGCCAATATCTGGCTGCAAGAGAATGAGGTCGCCAAGGCAGACGACGGCTTTCTTCCAAAGCAAGAAATCGGCAGCTTCACGATCTGCATCGGTCGGAATTTTGATGTGCCCATCACCCGTAGCGGGATTGGCGCCTCCACGATTGACATCATGGATGATGCGTTCGACGGCCTCCCCACACCGGGCATGCCCTCTCACAGGCTCTACGTCTACGGCATCGTCGAAAAGGATTACTTTGTGCGCACGGTCAATAGCCGCCCTAACGACGCGCGAGATCCTGTTGGTCTCACCCATCTGCGAACATTAAAGTTAGAGGGAAACACTTACTATCTGGATGCGGAAGTGGTGCCAAAGGGCAGCTTGCCCACGGCACCGAATTGGCATCCCAAATGGGGAGGGATCGATGGCACTCCGGGCTATTCCAAAGACGCCTGGCTTTCCTTCACGCCCACGCCAGGCACTTACGAGATGGAGTTGCGGTTACAAGGAAACGTGATTTCCAGCTCTCACTTTGTCGCCAAGCTGCCTGCTAGAGTAGCTTCCAAGATCACCACCGTCACCGAGAGTGGCAAGAATCCGGTCTTCTACGAGGTGAAATACTGGCATCCCGACGGCCTGGACGTTGGTTCGATTGATAATCGCGATCTCCTGGCGACGCTTCACTTCTCCGGAAGCGACTTGCCTGAAATCCCCATGAAGGTGGAAAGCGTGGCCCAGCAACCGGACGGCTGGACCTTGGTCACCTACCGCCTCGACGGGCCTCCTTCGGGATGGACAGAGGAAGAGAACTCGTGGTGGTTCAGACCTAAAATCCAACCTAACGCTTTACGAACATTAACGGGCGAATCCTTTCCTGAACGCGCCCATCCATTGAGATTCATCTTTATTGAGATCAACGAAACTCGCCACAATACCCTGATCGATCAAAGTGGCCCATTCACAATCATCCGAGAAAGTCCATTCGAAACCGGAGCTCGGTGGACCAGGACGCTCTTAAAAATCACCTATCAAAGCAACGAAATCATCAACACCCATTCCATTGATGGCGATGACCTTGCTCGCATCGATGGAGAACCTGCCATTGTCCATGAGATCCGTTCGCGGGATGACGGCAAGGAAGTGTCCGTGGTTTATGACATCCCGGCCTTGGCACGCTTCCGATGGCAAGCACGTGAGCACGATGTTCTCCCCATCATCTTGCAACCAAACGCTATCGCAACTACAGACGGCGAGCGAAATCCCGATGCCGTGGTGTTGCGCCGCGTGACACATAACGGAACCGTTCCCAATTTCCAACCTCTGCTATCACCAAGCGTTTATCGCCACCCCGGCAAAAGCTCGATCCCCTTCACCGTACGTTATTTCAGTACCGCCGATGTGCCGATCAAGCATCGTCTTCCGCGCATCGAAGTCATTGCGCCCAATATCGCCTTGATTCCCTGGGAAAAGGTTCCGCCAATGCCCTATCGACAATTGGCGAAGATGGTGAGCGGCACGTATAGCGTTGATGGTGGCAAGTCATTCTCTGTCGACTACGAGATCCCGGCACCAGGTCGCGGATGGACGCGACGTCACAACGGTCCCTTGGAAATCAGACTCGCCGACACCCTTGAAAATGGAGCGCGCGATCGGCTCCACGCTTCTCATCTCATCAATCACCTCTATATCGACGTGCCAAGCTATGCCGACGCTGCCCATAGCCTGGAAATCATTCACCATGACCAGAGCATTCAAGCAAACGCCTCTATCACTCTCCCTAACAACGCCGATGGTGTTCATGCGGTGACAGAATGGCAGGGGCCGGTCGTCGAAGGTCCAATCTATTATTTAGACGCCTTGGCATCGCCTCTCCCTTTGCCGCTTCCAAATCTTCCCCCTACTTCGACCTACACCCATAGGTTTGAGTTGGCCGATCTCATGTTACCCCTGACACAATCTCAACAAGGTCCGTTTGAGGTCGTTCTTCGAATCAATGGAGAAACCGTGCGATCAGCGCCGCTCCTCATCAATGCACCAGCATCCAATCCCATCTCCCCCATCGAGGCGATGATTACCACCTCGAATCAGGGTGTGTTTGTGAGTGCACAGTTCAATATCGATGCGGCGGACTTCGCCGTCATCGACTGGGGACGCGTGATCATTGATGGCGATAACCTAACGGTCACGGATCTCGAGTTTCGTGCCCTGCCAGATGCACAGGCCGGTAGCAGCACCCTCTCCCATTCCTATCTGCTTGAAGGATTCGATATGAAGCGACATCATCGGGCGGAACTTCGCATCGACGGCAAACCGGTTAGGGAGTATTTCTCAGTGGGAACTCTATCCGACAACCTCACACCCTTTCAAGAATGGCGGCGCAAGGTTGTTGAACGCGATGAGTTGAGTACCACGCCCATCGGCGCCGAGGGCCCTCATCCCTTGGGCGATCTTGATCGCGATGGATTTTCCGATTTCGAGGAATACGCCTTTAACTCTAACGCCCTCCTACCTGAATCTCAGCCATACGCCTTCCTTGTTCGCTCTCCGAACGGTCGCTTCGGTCTCCGCTTACGACGAGCCTTCAACCGCCGTGAAATCACTTATCTGTTAGAATATTCTCATGATTTAGTCCAGTGGACAATCGACCACGACCTCAACGAATCTCGCCCCACCTTTCTCGATCAACTTCGGAACAAACCGTTTTTCTCAGAACGGAAATCACTGCCAACGTCCCCCTGTTTCTTCGTGTTCGGGCCCGTGTCGATTGAAGCCATCGCTCGCCCGGCTGACACGTCGCAAATCTCCTGTTCCGCTAAATTATTCTTGTCTTTTACAAGCACAATCCGGTAAGTTCTTCCGTTGGCATTCAAGTTCGTGCCCGTTGCTTGTTATGAAAATGCTGCTTTTTCCAATCAAAGCCGCCCTATCCCTATCTTGTCTAGCGCCGGCTCTGTTAAACAATGTTAGTGCTGAAGATTCCTTGGGCGACGGGTTGGTGAGTTACTGGGCGTTCAAAGATTCCGCGAGAGATCTCGTGGGGCCACTATCAGAACCAGTAGACTCCAAGAATCCAGCTGCCTTTATTGATGGTATTCGCGACCGGGCATGGGAGCTGTATCAAACCGAATCAACTGCCACTTTTACGACCAGCCCCGATGCCTACGCTTTCTTTGAATCGAGGTCTTTCACTCTCTCATTCTGGATCAAGCTGCACAGCAGGCACACTGGAAGAGCTCATCGCATTTTAGGATTCCGGGGAGACAGTAGTTGGCATTTTACTCTTTCTAACGGAAGACCTTACTTCTATTCGGCTTTAACCAACTCATCGTCGATTCCTCCGTTCTCGCCCAGTAACATCTCACTCAAAGAGAACCTTTGGCATCATATCGCCGCCGTGCGCCGACCAAATCAAGATCCGGTTCTCTATATAAATGGGGAATTGGATTCAAAACGCAGCAACGAGAGGCATTTCGTAGTCCGCATTCCTGAAGGTTTGTATTTTCACACCAACATATTCGCCGCTATTGACGAACTCGCCATGTGGAATCGCGCCCTAGCACAGGAAGACATTCAACGGATTCATTCCGCAGGCATTCATCAGTCACAAGGCATTGTTGATCTTGTGAGAGACGACCAAGATTCGGACGGTCTTCCCGATCTTTGGGAACGTCTCTACGACTTCGATATCACCGCCAATGATGCGAACAACGATCCCGATAGAGACGGATTGACGAACAAAGAAGAGCACGAACAGGGCACAGATCCCAATCATGCCGACTCCGATCGAGACGGTCTGGAAGACGGCACAGAAAGCGGTACCGGCATATGGAATGGTGCAAACGATCGGGGAACGGATCCACTGAATCTGGATAGTGACGGCGATGGACTGCATGACGGGCTCGAAAATCCCGAGCTATCTCATAGCAACTATTTCCAAACAGCCTCCGATCCCAACCAACGAGACACCAATAACGACGGCATTTCTGATAGAGATGAAGAGCACTTTCGTAGCGGTATCGTATCGAAGACGAAGGATGGGAGGTTACGTGTTGCCTTCTGGGGGAAAGCTGAGAATCACTACACTCTCATCCAGCACGAGCATTTGGCCGATGAAGGACGGCCTGTCGCCATTATTGATGTCGAGTTGGACGGGTGGCATTTCCTAACATCCCCCTCCAAGGCGGTTTTAAGGGGAAGACAGTATCGGATTCGTGAGAATCACGACGATCACTCGCAAGATACTGACGGAGACGGATTCTCCGACCTTGTAGAATCGGAACACATCAGGAAAAACGAGTATTGGAAGCCCAATGCTCCATTCAATGCTGCTCTAGGATTATCAGGTAGCAGGAAGCAATTGGGATCGCTGGGCGAATTCATCGAATCAAGCACAGAATCTGCCTCTGGACAGCATGTCATGAAGTTCTTGATCACACAACAGGATACTTCAAATCCCCGCATCTATTTTATCGAAAGTTCACGATTTAGTACGCACAACGGGTTCATCGTCCGATCTCGCGAGCATGATCCCACTTTGGAACAGGATCCGCTTCGGGGAGAAATCGTGTCACGCCCTTTGCTACTAGATGGGCGAACCGAACGTCTGTACACGTTTCAGTTCCAGCCAGGTGATCAAATACCGATCGAATTGGTTCAGATCGCTTACGACGTGATCGTTATCAACGCGCCTTTCTTGGAGGGCAATCTCGCTTATCATCCTATCGTCGCGAATCGGTTTATCTTTAAAAAAGAGAAGCATCGCTATGATGCCCTTGGCCTTCCCTACGTCACTAACGAACAACTATTCGAAGGAGTACCTTTTCAAGCCGTGAACGAAGGACACGCCTTCGGCAGATTGCGCGTGATTCAGCCTGGCGAACGTCCTAGTTTATTTGACATTGCGCTTCTTCCTACCCTTCCCAATGATATCTCACTTGTCGCTGGTATCATTACGGAAGATCCGCAGACGCCTCTCTCGCATGTGAACTTACGGGCCATACAGAATGGAAGTCCCAATGCGTTTATTCCAGACGCGTCGATGCACCCCAGCATCGAACCTTTGATTGGCCAGTATGTCTCTTATCGAGTGGATGAAACTGGTTTCTCGTTGGAACCGGCTTCCAAGGAAGATGTGGACAACTATTTTGAATCTATTCGCCCATCGAAGCCGCAATTCCCACCGCGCCGGCTTGAGGCGCGTTCAATCAAATCTCTTGAGGAAATCCATTTCCATGACTCGGATGCTTATGGCGTGAAAGCGGCTAACCTTTCCGAACTCTCCCGGATGGTCCGTGTCCCTACGGTCGATCCAGGGTATGCAGTCCCTTTTTACTTCTTTGACGAATTCATGAAGTTCAATGATCTCTATGCTACGGCTCACTCCTTTCTCAGTGACTCCGAATTTGCAGAGAATCCCCAGGAACGTGAACGCCGGCTAGAGAACTTCCGTAAAACCATTAGAAAGGGACGCATGCCCAACTGGATGCTTGAGGCTCTAGCAGACGTGCAGCGCCAGTTTCCAGAAGGTCCCGGTATTCGCACGCGATCGAGTACCAATAACGAAGACTTACCGGGGTTCAATGGAGCCGGGCTCTATAGTTCTTACACGCATTATCCTGACGAAGGCCATCTTTCCAAATCCATCAAACAAGTCTATGCCAGCCTCTGGAATGATTTGGCTTTTGAACATCGCGAATTCTATCGCGTGGATCATTTTCAAGCAGCCATGGGCGTCTTGCTTCACCCCAACTTCGAAGAAGAACTCGTTAACGGCGTGGCTGTTTCCCGAGATATCCGCCTTCCGGTTGAAGACCGTACGACAAGGCTAACCTATATCAATGCCCAGATCGGCGAGAATTTGATCACCAATCCGGAACCCGGTGCCCAACCGGAAATTCAAATCATCAGGCGGAGCGCCAACCGGGAGGATGCATTGCTAGGCACCTCTAGCCTCGCCACCTCTGACGAACCCGTTCTCACAGAGCTACACGCCGCCACACTTGCCAATGAAATGGGCGCCATTCACTACCGATTTGCCGAATTCTACAATATCAAGTCGTCCGATCCCCGCTTTGCTATGGAGGTCGAGTTCAAGATTACAAAGAATGACCGTTTGGTGATCAAGCAAGCCCGGCCATGGGTCAATGGCGTGAGCTTTTGATACGGCTTTCTTAATCACGTTCGCGCCCCTCTTGTTCCTGGCGTTTGCGCTTCAGTGCCAATAATTTCCCCGTCGTCGAAACAGGTAGCGAGGCATCGTCTTGCGTCGTCTTTTCCGCTTGAGGCGCTCCTTCTGTTTTTTGAATTGCCGGTGGTTTCTTACGAACGGCCGGCTGGTCGTCTTGCTGTGTCCCGCGCATAGGCGAAGGTTTCCTGGATGCACCCACATCAGCCTTACGCCTAAGCAGAGCGCTCAGGGTCGCCCCGGATTCCTCGGCTTTTTTCCGCTTGAACCAGGAACGCATCACCGAAAAGTCGAGGTGCACACGCCGGAGGCCGACATCGAGAGGCACGAGGCAAGCTAACAGGAGGAGAAACCAATCGATGATTGAGCGTGAGGATTCTTTTGATTGACGCTCGAAATCAAAGAGTGCCGTTTCCCGGCCATCGAGCACGCGACCTCCGGTGTGCTGAGCAATGCGCTCTAACGCTTTGGTGTTGGAGTGCAATTGCAGATATTCAGGGGAGTAGGCCACCGAGAGACCGCTAATGGCTTTGTCAGAGCGATTGGATCCCGCTGCCGCAGCCATGATCTGGTAACGCCCCGTTCCCCATAGCGGGAAGGTCCCTTGATAACGCCGGGGCGCGACTTGCTTGACGACGATGGTTTCCTCACGCTTCTCCGGCCCCATCACCCGTGCTTGCATCTCTAGAAATCCGGCTTCATCCGCGTGATCTTCAACCGTGATCACGCCCTGATTCCCACTGGCAGTTACTTGTAAATTGATCTCACTTTCGCTATCCGTGCGCGAGATCTCAGTGAGGAGTTGACTTACAAAAGCACGATAATGATCCCAGCTCACCCAATGTTTAGCCCAGTTGGTAGAAAGATCCGACGTGAACGCTGCCGAAGCTCCCGTTCCGTAGCGCCAGACGGCTAAGACGGGATTGAGATCCTCGTCATCAGGTCCCTTGAGGACGGTATGCGAACGCGCTTTAGCACTGGTAAGCACATACCCGAACAAATCAGGGATGGCTTCAATCCCCTTGAGCACGGGTGAAGGAAACTCCACGCGCGGTGTGAATTGCTTATTCTGAATCATGCTCCGCTTTAGGGTCTTGGCCTCTTTGATAAAGATCGACGGTAGAAGCGCGGGATCTTGAGGAAAGTAATAGCGTCCCCCGGTTGTCTTGGCGATGCCCTCCAGGATGGCTGTATCGTTAGGACCGTGGGGATTAATAGCGATGGTGCTAATGCTAATTTTCTCCTTAACAAAGTCATCCATGAGTGCCGGTGTTGGTGGCGAAGGGTCGCCGTCCGAGATGATAATCATGTGTCGCATAGCCGCGTCATTGGCTGCCAAGGCTTCGAAGCCTAGCTCCATCGTGGGGCCAAAGGCCTGCATGTCGCCCGGACTCGCCTGATTGATGAGCATGGCAAGTTTCTCGTAATCGTCCGCCTTGGTCATCTCGAAGACCCAATTGGCGCCGCCGTTCTCGTTATCAATCACGCCCACTTCATCTTCCGATCCTAACACGCGGATGGCTTGTTTGGCGATGCGCTTGGCCCAGGTGTTGCCTTGGGTAAACTCACAAGTGTGCAAGATCATCGCCAAGGCGCCTTTGGGCAGAACCTTCTTCTGCTTGATATCCATCTCCACTGGTAAAGCCTCCTCGATCGGCGTGCGGTGATAACCGCCGGGCCCGAAGCTATTCTCGCCTCCCACCATTAGGAAGCCAATGCCCTGATTGTAGACGGCGGTTTTGACGGCATCCAACTGGACGACGTCAAACGCATCTGCGGGGACATTGACGAAGATCACACTATCATACGGCATCAGAGAAATCGCCGTCCGGGGAAAAGCGAAGGCGTCTCTCACTTCCACAATGCGTTCCGATTCCTGCATCGCTCTCACCAATGGCTCCCAATCACGCGCGTTCCCGTTAGGATCAGTCACCACTAAGGTCTTACCCTGTCCCCGCAGGAACAGATCGTTGATCGCCCGATTGTTTCCCTCCCAACCGTCCTCACCTTCCGGCGTGATCAACCGGGCGCTGTATTCATAATATCCCGGTTCACGCAGATAGATCGGAAGCGTGATGCGATTCTTTCCTTCTGTGAAGTTCACGTTCTCACGATAGATTTCCCTCCCATTCTCATGCACTAACAAGGTGCCCGATCCCGAATGAATGGCCGTGAGCAGGACATTCGCCTCATAACTTTCGCCAAGCTTCACCTGGGCCGGTAAATCGATGCGCTCTAACCAAACTTCTTTCTCCAAATGCATCTGCACCGGAAGGACGTCCACGGCTATCCCGCGCGCGCCCAATTGATCGAGGATCCCTATTAGGCTTCCTTCTGTAGCCGTCCCATCACTGATCAAGACGATGCGTCCGGGATTCTCTTCCGGAATGACGGCGGCGGCCAGCGAAAGCCCTTCTTCGATATCCGTACCCCCGCGGGACAATTGGGAATTGATCGCCTCAAAGGGAAACGATTGCTGCGGCGGAAGCTCCACAGCAGCGTCGCGGCCAAAGAGCACGAGGCCTACTTGATCTTCTTCCTCTTTGCTCGAAACCGTATCCAGAATGTAACGAATGGCCTCATCCGTCACCTGGCGCCCCATGGAATCGGATAAATCTAACGCATACATAACGGCGAGTTGATCATTCTCCCTCACCGCTCGTGGCCCCGCCAGCAACATGACGAAGAGGCCCACCAAGACAAACCTCACGGCTAGCGCCAACTGCGCGCGGCCCCGGCTCAATCCGCCATAACCATGACAATGCCACCACCACACCCAAGGCGCCACGGCGACTAGCAGAAAAACCCAACGATGCGTGAAGCGCACGAGCCCTCGCGATTCTAATGTGATGACCAAAGCGCCAAAGACTAACAAGAAGATGGCTAGCGGCAACACACTCCGCCAGGTCACCGGCTGACGTTTCGGCAGCGCCGTATGGGTGATCCATTCTTTGAGCGCCGTGATCATGTGATGACCACCCTAGCAATGGGGCCCGTCAAGATCAATGTGGGATTAGGTCTGACGCGAAGCCTAAACCACGTAATCTGCCTCCAAATCCGCCCGCACTTGCGCAAGGAGCCAGTGACGCCAGCGGCAAACCTGTTGACGGCTCGAAATTGAGGACCGCGACTCATACTGACACCGGGTGCCAGGATACAGAAAGTTCTTCACTTGCTCAAAGAGCGATTCCTTGCCGCGATCCCGTGCGTGATCCGCCAACTGTTCAAGGCGCCGGTTCCAAACTTGAGTGACTTCCCGATGAACCGCTAGCTGGGCCGGCGTCGATTCGTCGGCCGACCATTCGTCGTGTTCTTGGGGACCTCTACGCTTCAAGGACTGATCACGACGAATGCGATCAACGTGAGCGTTACGCGCGGCTTTCCTCGCATAAAGCGTTAGCGCGTCTGATTCGAGAACGCCGGCATGATTGGACAAGAGATTGCGGGAGATCAATCTCACAAAGACATCGTGCGTGAGATCCTCCGCATCCACGTGATCACACCCTAAACCACGAGCATAGCAATAGAGCTGATTGCGTAATTGAGAGATCGCGGACGCGTGCATGGAGAAGAGAGTTGTCAGTAACTAAGTAGCCGCCGACTCCGAAAGTGAGACATGATTCTGCGTGCCAATTCGTTCACAATCCGCGCAGAAAAGTCGCCAGGGTTTCCGCGAACGCCTTCCATTCCCAGGGAACGCGGTGTCCTGCAGGCGCGATCTCCAAATCTGCGAATGGAAGAGCTCTCGCCACCCGTCGGCCAATCTCCACATATTTCGCGTCGTGCTCGCCAACGACCCAAAGGACCGGCAGTGATAAGCCCGCAAGTTGATCGAGCAAGTTCTCTTGTCTGGCCAGAGACCAATCTAACAAACTTCGCTCCATGGCAGGATGAAAAGGCGGCCAATCGATGAGCCGGTGTTTCCCAGCGAAGACCGTCTGCGCTTCCCATGCTCTTTGAAATGACGCCCAATCCAACGCCCCGAGACGTTTCAGCCATGCCTCATCAACTTGAGCGCGATCCCGTCGCGCGGCCGCTTCTATTAGCCCTGGATGGGCAGAAACAATCACCGCAGCTTGCCAAAGCTCGGGCCGGGCAAGCAAGGCGTGTAAAGCGAGACGGCCGCCCATCGAATAACCCACCACGACTGGATTCTTGTCCTCAGACGCCACGACGTCCGCCCATTCCCGCGCCCATTCGCCGTAGCTAAGTTTGGGAAAATCCTGCCAAAGATTGACGGCACGGACCTCCCAATCGACTAGCGCCTCACATTTTTCGAGAAATCCCCAATCAGAATAAGAACCGAAAGCGCCGTGAAGACACCAAATCATTCTCGCCACGCCCTCCAGAAGGCACCGGTTTGGACAGGGTCGGCACGAAGTTCAATCACCAGGCGTTCCGGTAAAGATGCCGGCAGGGCATCCCCGCCTTCATAACAATGATAGTCTAATCCCCATGCTTGCGCCCAATGTTGGAATTGGAATTCGTGCGGATTCTCAATGACCTTCATCGCATCAGCGGAAAGATTATGATAATGGGGAAGCAGGCGAAAGATCTTGCCGCCTTGATTGTTCATGACGACGATCCTTACGGGCGCTTTGTTAGGCATTCTTGCGAGTATTGCCGGGGACGTGAGATCGTAGAGCGTTGTGAGATCGCCAAAGAGCCCCCATGCCTCGTAATCATGTCCCCACGCCCAGCCAAGAAACGTCGAGAGGTTGCCATCGATACCATTGGCGCCACGATTCGCCGCGCACCTTAGAGGCAGTCGGCCCACACCCATGAGCGCCGCTTCGCGAATGGGCAGGCTGCTCCCCACAAAGAGCGCGGCATCTAGACCTACACGATCTAACATTCCTCGAACAACGGCCGGCTCACTCGCAGGTAAACGTCGTAAGAGTTCCTCTAGCAGGAAGGCACCTTCGTTATCAACGGACCTCCAGGTATCATTTGCCGGTTTCGGTGACACTTGAGCGCCCGCACAAAGACCTTCTATATCTCCCACGATCAATTCAGAAGGCCTCGCCAATCCACTAAACGGCCGATCCGAAACGGAACAGACCGTAATCTCATGCAGGTCTTCCAGATCCCGCCAGAACCGAAAGCTCGGCACGCCGCCGATTCGCAAGACACGATCGGGCCACCAAGATTTCAAAAGACGATCGCCGCTTTTCACGAGCCAATGCGCCAATCGAGGTTCCGCATGCAGGCCTGATGTGGCATCAGCAAGAATCGGCGCTTGGAGCTTGACGAGGAAATCCGTTAGCTCTGGAAATTCTCCGTCGGTCAAGCATCCCGCTACCACCAGCAGCGAATCCTCTCTTCTCAAAAATCCTGTTAGTGTCTTCGTGGCCTCATCCTCACAAGGCCGGAAACTCGGCGTCGGTGTCGCCGTCTCAAATCGCAATGGCCGCCTTACGCTTCCAGGTTGAGGTTCTTCCAAAGGCACATTGAGGTGAAAGGGCCGGTCCACCTGCCACGTCCCGTCATCGGTCGCTGCGTAGGCGCCGAATACCCCTTCTTGCTCGATGGCCTGTGGGGCTCCGGATCCACGAAATCTTTCTGGGCGGTCGGCCGTGATCAGGACGAGAGGGAGCGCCTGATAGTAGGCCTCAATCGCGGCGGGTAGAAGCTCTGCCACCGCTGTCCCAGATGTCGTGATCACCGCCACGGGCCGACGACTTGCCCGAATCCTTCCCAATGCGAAAAACGCCGCCGATCGTTCTTCAAAGAATGGGTGGATCTCCCAAGGGCGCGAACGACACTCATCTAACAAACTTAGAATCAGTGCGCCATTTCGGGAACCGGCGCAGACAACGAACTCACCCACGCCGAGCTTCCCGCAGAACTCTAACGCACGCACCACAGGCTCTTCCATCGACTGTGCGACGCTAGCCAATTCCCAGCGCGGTTTTAACCACGTCACGTTTGAGCGCGAGTTCACGCCATTCCGACTCCCGTGCGCTCTCACGAATCAATCCACAGCCGGATGTAAGCGAGACGTTCGTTCCCTCCCAGATGACGTTGCGAATCGTGATCACACTTTGAAAATTGCCTTCATGCCAACACCCGAACGGTGCGGCGAAGATTTCCGGAGGCCCGAGGTCGGCGCGAATTTCGCGAAAGAGTGAGGCTACCTTCGGTGTCTTGGGGAGGAATCCAACGGCAGGCGTGGGATGAAGCCGCTCGATCAGAGAATCCAATTGATCTCGATCCACGGAGATGCCGGGCGCGTGCACGCGTGTTAGAAAATGTAAGAGCCCGTTCAATTGAAGGATCTCCCGCTGCTCACACTGAGCGGAGGCGCCAAGAGCCTGACAAATGCCCTGCACCACGTATTCATGCTCGCGTACTTGCTTGAGATCTGCGGCAAAGGCCGCCTCGTGACCTCGCGGCGCCGTGCCCGCCAAGGCCATGGTCTCGAGTTGCCCACGCTCCGTCCAGAGGAAGCGCTCAGGCGTCACCCCCAGCATTCCGTGGGTATCCCCCCACCAACCGTAGGCCCAGGTATGCGGCCGGCCGTTCTCAAACAACGGTGGTGCCAAGGCCCGAAGATCGCCCGTCACCAATCGCCCGCGTTCGGTGACGAATGGAACCAGTTTCTCCAATCGAACGCCATTTTCGAAGCCGGCGAACACCCGATCGTAAGCCTCCGCGAAACGCTCGAAGGCAGGAGATTCCCAACGAACTTCGGGCTTCGCGTGATCGCCCCCCTTCCAGGACGAAAGGATCTGAAAGCGTTTGGGGACCCGCCATGGATGCGACCCCGTGAGCGCGAAGTCGTTACAATAGAACGCGCTCCGATCCTCTGGCGGCCTTTTCACTGCCTCGAACGGCCCCTCGCCCACGGCGAACCTGCCGGGACCGAGCTGGAGAAAAGCAAAGTCGAGGGGTGCAATCACGATTCTTGAGTGGCAGGCGGCAATCTCTAGCGCGTTTCCAGGCCGGCACAATGGCCGAATCTGCCGGAAATCACCTCTTTCGTGAAGAGATACGTTTTCTCGCGAACAAGAGTTGAAGAACTCGAGCCTCTCTTCATCTTGGCCCCGGGCGAGCCGGGCTCGTTCACCAATCCCCGCTGAATGAAGGACCCATCCCCGTCCCAATCTGACTCGCAGGCCGCGGATGAGGTTGCAGCAGGAGAGGAAGACGGGGATCAGAAGGCGGGCGTCTTTCAGGACATCCCAAAGGAAGATACCAATCCACAAGACGTGGCCTGCATGCTCAGAGTGAAGGAAGGCGACATTCCCGCCTTCGAAGAACTCGTGGAGCGGCACCGCTCCAGTGTGATTGGGACCATCTACCGTATGCTGGGCGATCTGGACGAATCCCACGACCTGGCCCAACGGGTCTTCGTGCGGGTGTGGACCTCGGCACCCCGCTACCAGCCTAGCGCGAAGTTCACGACCTGGCTTTTCACCATCACCAAGAACCTGGTCTACAACGAATGCCGCCGCCGGAAACGCCGGCCGCATTATTCTTTGGAAGCTCAGGAAGAAGACTTCCACTTGGCGACACCCGATCACTCTGTGGTCGAGCCCAGCGACGCGCTCCTACATCAGGAAATGCAGGAAGCGATCGACAAGGCCATGGAGAAACTACCCGACCGGCAGCGGATGGCCTTGGTGCTTCGGCGGTTTGAACACATGCCCTATGAAGAAATCGCCAAGGTGATGAAACTCACTGTTTCTTCGGTGAAGAGTCTGTTGTTTCGCGCGCGCCTCCAGCTTCGAGAGGAATTGAAGTCTTATTTGGACGACGGCGAGTAGGGCGCGACTCTGGGTCTGACAGCTTCTTATCGCGACCGGCCTTCAAGTTTTGATGGTTTTCATACCACGTCTTCCAAATCTTGATCGCGTCAGCGCTCCAGGTCTTGTTGCCGTTAATTGCCTCGCCAGGCACCCCAGCAACGTACCAAACGGGATCTTGTTTCGTAATTCGTCTCAAGGATTCCGCCGCGATGTAGCGAATATGTATGTGGGGGTGAGTAAGATGATCAATGGCAACAGGAACTGCTTCCACACCCAACACCTCAATCGAACCAGCTTGCTTATTGAGAAAATCGCGGCCGTACGTCTTGCCATCTTCAGATTTTAGCCTCCATCCGCTGAAGGTGCCTGGCCCAAGTGGTGCAAACTCACCCTTGCCGAATGCCGCAAACCGGTCCTTTGCATTAATCTCCGCACACGCCAGAGATGCCCAAAGGAACCAGGCGAAAAGAAAGATGAGGCGGCGCGCGTTAGCTAACACACTCACTCGTTATCGGGCACGTAGTTCAGCGCCCCATCCGTGTATTGAAGGTGCGGTTTGGCCGCGTCTTGCTCCTCACCGCTCATACCTGCAACCATGGAGCCGCCGAGCCCTCCGTCCACGAGCACGGAGATGGCGGCTCCTTTGCTCCCAGCCGTGACGATTGAATCATCTCCGGAAGCGTTCACCAACGAAGCCGCGCCTGCTAGCAATTGCGCTTTCCATTTCCCCTGGATATTGCTTTCGGGATCACTTCCCGTTCCCCCACCGCTCTCAGGATCACCCGAATCATCAATGGGGCTACCAAGAGAACCTCCCCCATAAGTTAACATTCCGAAACCTCCTCCAGAGCTTAAGTATTTTGAGGCCTCGTAGAGCTCCTCTGCCGAAATGCCTCCTAGCGAAACCTTGGCTGCGGCAAACTCAGGATCCGTATTAAAGTCCGCGCTTCCGCCCATCGCCAAGTAAGTCACCATCGCCGCTTTGCTGGAGAGCGAGTTGAAAGACGGGTCTCCCGATGCTCGGGCAGCTGCTGCAGCCGATGACAGAAGCTGCGCATTTCTCTTCGCTGCTTGTTCCTCCGCCGTTCTGGTCAGATTACTCACCGCCGGCCATACCACAAGCGTCACAATCCCAATGATGGACACGACGATGAGAAGTTCACTAAGGGA
This sequence comes from Verrucomicrobiales bacterium, assembly GCA_965224685.1. Lineage (GTDB taxonomy): Bacteria > Verrucomicrobiota > Verrucomicrobiia > Verrucomicrobiales > DEV007 > CBDDAB01. Next base: position 1,260,773 of record CBDDAB010000017.1, read on the forward strand.
AAAGCCTCGACCACCTCCGCGCCGGAGTCCAGAATAGATGGAGAAGCTGATCTTCATGATACGTCAATTATCCTATCGCTGAATTCAGCATAAATATCAAATTCAACAATTACAATAATAATCATAAATAATGCAATCTTTGTTCTCAATCCTGAGATCTTCCCGTAGATTGCCCCCTTGGAACTAAGGGATTTGACTAAAAGTGGTGGGTAACCTCGTAGCGGAATTTGTGAAAGTTACGGGCTCGGCGCCTTGATCGAGGAGAAGTCTCACGACTTCTTCTCCCCTCCTCATCACTTTGGTTTGCACCGGAAGTGGGGTTGCATTCTCACATTCGTCCGCTTCTATGGCGGTCATGGTGGAATCCGTAAGGCCCAACACTGAAGAAAAGGCGCTCGCAATCAATCTGGACGCCGCCAAATACGGGACCTTTGCCGAGATCGGCGCCGGCCAAGAAGTCGCCAATTGGTTCTTTCGCACCAGCGGCACCGCGGGAACCGTCGCCAAAGCCATGTCCGCTTACGACATGACATTTAGCGATGCGATCTATGGTGAGTGCTCCCGCTATGTCTCGCGTGCCCGCCTCATCCAGATGCTCGAACACGAGTATCGAACTCTGGTGGAACGCCTGTCGGAACCGCGTGGCACCGAGTCTACCTTCTTCGTCTTTGCCAACACGGTTCGCGCCATGCCTTATCGTGGAGGCGGCGAATGCCACGGCTGGCTTGGAGTGCGTCTTCAGTTGGCACCTTTGTCAGAACCACATGACATTCTCATTCACGTGCGCATGTTAGACTCCGCCAATGTGGAGCAAATGCAGGCTCTGGGAGTGGTCGGTGTGAACTTGATCTACGCGGCATTTTTCTACCGCGATAATCTCGAACTCCTCACCCAGTCCTTGCTCGACGATCTCAATCACAGCCGGATTGAGATCGATATGCTGAAGTTCGACGGTCCCGGCTTCGAACACATCGACAACCGGCTGTGCGCCCTGCAGCTGGTCGAAAGCCGTCTCACTGAAGCGGCCGTGTTCAAACCCGATGGCGAGGTCTGTCAACCGGCGGAAGTCTTTTACAAGAGACCGCTGCTCTTGTTGCGCGGCGCCTTTCATCCCGTCACGCGAGTGCACCTCGATATGCTCGACGCGGCACGCCCGCGCTTCACCGAGGAGTTGGAAGAAGATTCCTCTTACATTGAAGTCATGGAGTGCACCATGGATAACTTATTAACCGAAGGGGACGTGGACAAAGAAGAATTCCTCCAGCGGGCAAACGTCATGCAAGCCTTAGGAAAAACGGTCCTTATCTCACATTTCGCTGAATTCTATCGCCTCACAACTTATCTTTCTCGTTACACGAAAAGCGCCACCGGGATCGTTCTTGGGGCGGGACTCATGCAAGAGATCTTCGAAGACAAATGGTATGAACGTCTGCAGGGCGGCACCTTAGAAGCTCTGGGCAAACTCTTCATGCCACACGTCAAACTCTTCGCCTACCCCCGGCGCACCCATGCCGAGGCCCCTCTCGTCACCGCGGAAACGCTGCAAATTCCGGAACACCTGCAAGGAATCTATCATTATCTCCAGGAACGACAGCACATCATCCCCGTGGATAGCGGCGTTCCCGATCTGTTGCCCTACTCACCTGAGGAAATCCGCCAAATCAAAAACGAAGACGAATCACGCTGGAAATCGCTCGTTCCAGAGGAGGCCTGGTAGCCGTACTCAGCCGAAGTGTTTGGAGAGCCCTATTGGATCTTCATCTTAGCAGTCCGTCGCTTCCCATCGCGCAGATACACAATTTCCACTTCGTCGCCCGCTTTGCGCCGCCCCAGCACGTGGCGAATAAGCGCGGTTTCCGACACGAAGCTCGTTTGCCCGTCAAAGCTGACATAAATGTCATCAGGCCGGATACCCGCTTTGCGCGCCACGGCATGACTACCATAGCGGCCCGCATGCTTCACCCTAAGCGCCATGGCATCAGCTTCGATTTGAAACTTCTTCCGTTCCTCGTCAGAAACGGGCTCTAACACAGCCCCCCCAAGAACGATCCGGCGCAAATCCCAGGTGGACGTTCGCCATTCGATGTCCACTCGAGTTCGCCAACCTTTGGGCATGGAGAGCGTGACCGGTTTGGATTCGCCACCACGGTCGTAGATCACATCAAGCTTGGCCTCGTCACCTGCTTGATGGAGGACCCACTGCAAATCCGCAATGGATGTGATCGGTTGCTTGGCAACCGTCGTGATCTCATCCCCGGGCCGAAGTCCGGCGAGATCAGCCGGTGATCCTGTGACCACCGTCCCGATGGTGGCGGCGGATCGGGGATCCATCGCCAAGCCCATCGCATCCGGCATGGGCCAGGGATGAAGCACTTTGTCAGAGATCGGTCCGCCGCGCTCCCAGGCTTCGAGCCGTTGCGCCTCATGTATTTGATGGCAATGCACGCAGCTCTTGGCAACTTGCCCGCCGTAGTCGAGATGATCTTGGTACTTGCCTAGTTTTTCATACTCTTCGGGCCGCTTCTTCTCCACCGACTGAGGCTGTTTGCCAGAGAGAACGGCTTGGTTCTGCGGATAATGTTGATGCAACGCTAGAATGGCTTCCATGGTCTTGGCCAAGCCTTCCATCGAGATATGTTTGTCCGCTTCTTGGGGCCTATGCTGCCGGGAACCGTAACGGCCGTAAACCGTCTTGTCCGCGTTCAAAAAGGTCACGGCGAAAGACATATCGTAGTCGAATTGAAACAGTGTCAGATCCATGGCGTTGGCCATGATGGCCCTAACGCACACAAACTCGTCCATGAGTTCCCGAATCGTTTTATGGCGACCAACAACCTGTTGGTCAAAATTGGCGCACGCATGTCAGGGAATACAGCGATGCACCACCATGAGCGGTTTGCCGAGTGCCTTCGCCGTTTCAAAACCTTTGGCGAGATCATTGTAGATCCAGTGATCGTTTCTCTGCAGCGCCGAACGGTCATCGCGAACCATTTCATCGCGAGTTTTCTTATTCTCCGCCGCATGCGAAACGGCAGTCAATGCGGCCATGATGGTGGTGGCGAATACTCGTTTCATGCCCGCTATCTTGATGGGCCGCTCCCTTGGGGTCAATCGAGGATTCGCCGAGAGAGAACTAGCGTTGTTCACATACGGATTCCGGTGCGATCAAGACGCCGCCATCAACGCCTAGCGATGCCCCGGTGATATAGCCTGCCGCATCGCCAACGAGAAAGGCCACCGTTTTGGCAATTTCTTCCGCAGTCGCCAAGCGTTTGAAGGGCAGAGCCTTGGCCGCTTCTTGCAAGGCTGCTTCATCAAGATACCGGCGCTCGCCCGGCGTGTCCGTCCAACCAGGATGCACCGTGTTTACGCGGATCTGATAGGGTAGCATCTCTTTGGCCAATACTCTCGCAAAGTGCGCCGCCGCAGCCTTGCTCATGGCGTAGGCCGCATTGTTGGCGAAGACGAGATGCGCATGGACAGAGCCAATGACCGTGATGGTACCGCCCGTTCTACCAGCCTCACATTGACGAACCATTTGTTGCGCCGCGGCTTGGCACACATGAAAAAGTCCAAACTGGTTGATTTCAACCACCCGGCGAAAGTCGTCCCAATCAGCCTCAGTCACGGTCTCGCGTTTCGACCACATGGCATTGGATACCACGGCATCGATGTGACCAAATTCCTCCACGGCATTCGAGAACATGGCCCGCACCGCTTCGCGATCGGAAACGTCCGCCCGAACATACAAGGCCTCACGCCCTAACTGACGCACCTTTCCTAACGTTTCATCGGCGTCCTGAATATCGTTGACCACCACATCCATGCCCACACGCGCCAACTCAAGCGCGATCGCTTGACCAATTCCTTGGGCCGCCCCCGTGACGAGCGCAACCTGATTCCCAGACGTCAATGAGTTCATGGATTGATCACATTATCCCACGCCGGTCATCGATCAAGGCAATGGGTACCTCGGGTCTGACTAAAAGTGGTGGGCACTTTTCGTAGCGGAACTCGTGAGAGTTCCGGGCCTGCTCCGCTGCCGCGAAGGAACTGTCACCAGTTCCTCTACCTTTATTGACCACCACTTTTAGTCACACCGGGCACCTCGTCCTTTTCTCAAAATAATTGGCCCGCTTTGACGCAGAAATTCGGACTTCTTGATCAGAGGTCCGCTGCAAACGGACCGTCCGCCTCTCATCACAAAGAAATCAAACTCTACTACCATGAAATCCATCCTTATCACATTCGGCGCCCTAATCTGTTGGATTCCCCTAGCCCACGGCGTCGTTACCATTACTCAAGTCGAACGGTCCGTTGAGACCGAAGGGGTCTTCGTATCGACCAACGCGACGGGAAACTTCAACGAATCGAGATCGGGAATCGGGACGGATATGCTCGCCAGACAGAATACCACAGTCGATGCCTGGCACTATTTCGGCATGGGAGAGGCTGCCGCAGAGGATTCTCGCCCTGACCTGTCGTTCGAAGCGACTTCACGCGGCCTGGTCAAGATCAGCTTATCGCAAGACTATGACTACCGGTTCGACTTGAGCGTCCAAGTCTTTGGAGATGGAAATGAAAAAAGAGCCACCGTCGGCCTAACCAACGACGATACCCTAGCCACGATTCACCGATTGCAGATACAGAATGGATCGGACAGTGTTTCCGAAACCGGTATCCTCACGGCGGGAGACTACACGCTGGATTGGAATGCCTTCGTCAAATCGCCGGCCGTCGCCGCCGCGAGCTACGAATTCGATCTTCAACTCAAACCGCGCACTAGCATAGCAGTACCAGAGCCATCCATGGCCTTGGCACTTGGGATGTTGGGGCTCGCCAGCATGCGCCGGAAACGGAAACGCGTTCTTTGAACCTAGCCTTGTGCGGTTTGTTAGAGCGAACTCCAAGGAGATGCCTTTTCAAGCGGTGGTTGGGACTTTAGTCCCACGGTTATCCAACAACCTAACAATCACTTTAATGGCTTCGCCTGGGGAATAGGCTTGTTGCCTCCTGATCCCGGTCGCGTGTGCTCCTTGAGCAGCCAGGCCAGGCCGGCGAGGTTATCTTCTAACACTTCCTTGGTATCGAGGTCGTTCTGATGATCGATGATACCAATCGGCCCGTCATAACCACTCGCCATGAGTACACGTAACATGGCAAGATCATGTTCTCCTTGTGCCAGTGGTAGGATCTTGGGCTTGGCATCCGTGTTCATGCCGTTGAGATTGAGGCAGTGAAGAAAGGGTTTCATCTGTTCTAACAATTCCCCCCAATCTTCAATGTCGCCGTGGCCATGATGCCAGTTGTAGACGATGCCCACATGCGCGTGCCCACGATTGCGCAGCTCCTCACAAACCGCCACCAAGTTGCCGGGCTCGCCGCCCCAACCACCGTGATTGTAGAGTCCTAACGGACACTCTAACCCGGCCGTGCGCTTGGCCAAGGGCTCCAAGGCGTCAGCCGCGGCTTTGATCCGTTCTTCTTGCGAATCCTTGTCAGGACTGGGCGCCGTTCGCCAGATCTGCGGATGAAGGCCGTGTTTCTCAAAGAGTTGGAACGCCGTTTCATGATCACTCCAGAAAGCGAAGAACTCAATGCCATGTTTCTTGTATTGCAATAACTCCTCTTCAAACTCCGCCACGTGCTTCTGACGCCAGTCGTAGGCACTGCGGCGAAGGCCGAGTTCCTTAAGCATCTTGGCACGGGCTTCCGGACCACGTTGCCGGACGTCGAACGGCACAATACACCAAGCGACCAGTTGTTCTTTCTGGAGATTCTTTGGTGCAGGATTCGCCCAAGAGAATGCACTGAATACGACAAGGGCAAGCGTTAGAATGAGACTTCGAAACATCTGCTAGAGAATACGCGAATACGATCCTGCTTGTCGAGGTAACTCGTCTTGTGGCAAAAACGCTGAATGCCTGGCACTTGGCGATGCCGTTTACTACCCCTTGGCCTTAGCTTGGCGTTCGTTTCCTTGGCGAACGCATCACCGGATTTCGAGTCGGAACTGGCGCCTCTCCTCATCAGGCGCTGCGTGGAATGCCATCAAGGAAAAGCGCCTTCAGGAGGGCTTTCTCTCACAAACGTGCGAGGTCTCCAAGCAGGCGGGGATTCCGGTCCGGTGATCAATCTCGAGCGCCTGGGCAACAGCTTTCTGTTAGAGAGAATCGAGCGAGGCGAAATGCCGCCGAAAAAACAGGGGCGCTCGCAGAAACTTCCCCCACAGGAGATCGCCCTCATTCGAAAGTGGTTGGAAGCAGGTGCTGCTTGGCCGGAAGATCGCGAGTTGGATTATTTCGAACAAACGAACGAACTCCGCGCCGGCCGGGATTGGTGGTCGCTCCAGCCAGTGGTCAGGCCGAATGTTCCGACACTTGAACGGCAACCACAGCCTAGCCACCCCATTGATGCCTTCATTCAGTCCAGATTGGAAAACGAAGCCATAGACCCTGCCCCCCTAGCAGACCGGCGAACCTTGATTCGGAGACTCTATCATGATCTCATCGGCTTGCCGCCGTCCGCACAGGAGATCGAGGCCTTTGTGAGAGACAGAAGCGCCGATGCATGGGCAAAGCTCATTGATCGTTTGTTAGAAATGCCGCAATATGGCGAGCGTTGGGGCCGCTATTGGCTGGATCTGGCGCGTTATGCAGACACCAGCGGCTACGAACGCGACCAAGAAAAACCCTTCGCCTGGAAATATCGTGATTGGGTGGTGGAGGCCCTCAATTCTGACATCCCCTACGATCAATTCATCATCGAGCAACTTGCTGGCGATGAGATTCCAAATAGGACCGAACAGTCAGTCATTGCCACAGGCTTTCTCCGTTTAGGCACATGGAACGACGAGCCTAACGACCAGGCAGACTATCAATATGAGCGATTGGAAGACTTGGTGCACACCACTTCTTCAGCCTTCCTCGCCTTCACCGTGAAATGCGCGCGATGTCACGATCATAAGTTCGATGCCATTACTCAAGAAGACTACTACAGAATGGCTTCTGCCTTCTGGGCGGGACCCATTCCCGCGGGCAGCCGCGCCAATCTCGGCGGTCCTACAGAGGAAACCTTGGGATTCAAGAACGTGTTAGGTTGGACTGACCTCTCCCCCATTCCAGGGCCTTTATATGTCCTCAAGAATGGCGAGCGGCATCAGCCCTTGCATGAAGTGATCCCGGCTTCTCTATCATCTATCCCGTCGATGGAACGCCGCTTTGTGCCACCTCCGAAAGCATCAAAGACCTCGCATCGCCGCTTGCAACTCGCTCAGTGGATCGCCCATTCCAAGAATCCATTGACCGCGCGAGTGCTCGTCAATCGCCTTTGGCAACATCACTTCGGCAAGGGCATTGTGCGAACGCCCAACAATTTCGGATTTCTAGCCGACCCACCAACACATCCCAAACTGCTCGATTGGCTGGCATCGGAGTTCATTGCCAAGGGTGGACGTCTCAAAGCCATGCACCGACTCATCCTCACTTCGCAAACCTGGCAACAGTCTGCATTGCACCCGAAAGCAACTTCGTTAGAGCAACGTGATTCGGGCAATCGGCTTTGGTGGCGGGCCAAACGCCGCCGCTTGGACGCCGAATCGCTTCGTGACGCTCTCCTTCATTCCAGCAGCGAACTCGATCTCACCGTTGGCGGCGAAGGATTCAAACCAACGATCAGTGACAAGGCCTTAGAGGGGCTCTCTAAGAAGAGCGCTGCCTGGCAAGCTTCCGAATCGGAAGCACAGAAACGGCGTAGCCTCTACATGTATCTCAAACGCGGTCTCTTGCCGCCTATGATGACGACGTTCGACTTGTGCGATCCCACGCTTTCGTGCGGCAAACGCGACGTCACCGTCGCGCCCACACAAGCCCTCACATTGTTCAACAACCAGTTCGTCCACGACCGTAGCACCCATTTGGCACAAACGCTTGCCCTCAAATATGCTGAAGTCCCAATGCAAATGGAATCGGCTTTTCTGAGCGTGCTCCAACGCAAACCGGATGCTGACGAAAGGCGGCTCTCTCTCAATCATATCGCGAGTCAATCCGACGCCCTCTCAGATCCCGTGAAAGCCCTCGCCTCTCTCTGTCATGTCCTCATGAACACTAACGAATTCTTATACATCGATTAAGATCCCGTCAAAACCATGAGTGCCTATTAGTAGTGAAAAAACTAAAATGAAGTCCCGTTCCTACTTTCCGTGCCACCAGTCACGCCGTGAATTCGTCTGGCAGATGGGTGGCGGCTTTGCCGGGCTTGCCTTGACCGAACTCTTAGCCAATGACGGCTTCTTTGGGAGGCGCCACAATCCCTTGGCTCCCCGGAAACCGCATTTCCAACCGCGAGCGAAAGCGTGCATCTTTCTCATGATGAACGGCGCGCCGTCTCAGGTTGACACGTTCGACTACAAGCCGGAATTGGAGAGATACGCGGGCAAGCAGTTACCCGTCGATAAGAAGTACATCAACTCCGGCGGCCGCAAGGTCGGTTACCTCACCCCTGCTTGGAGACCCTTTCGACCGGGCGGTCGAAGTGGTTTGTTAGTTTCAGATTATTTCCCGAATCTGCGCCGACATGCCGACAAGCTTTGCGTGCTCAACTCCTGTCACACCGACAGCCACGCTCACGGTTCCGCGCTGGTGGCAATGAACACGGGCAAGACATTGATCGGCCGCCCATCGCTGGGAAGTTGGGCCGTGTATGGATTGGGCAGCGACAATGCCGATCTTCCAGGATACGTGGTGATGCTAGACAAACGCGGCGGCCCCATCAGCGGTCAGCCTAACTGGGCCAATGGGTTCATTCCCGGGAATTACTCTGGAGCTTTATTCCGCCCTACAGGGGATCCCATTCTCGATTTGCATGGGCCCAAACACCTCTCACGCAAAGCCCAACGCGCACAGCTCGATTTGTTAGGCCAGTTCAATCAACGGCATCTCGACGCAAGGCCGGGCGGGCACGAACTCGCCGCCCGCATCAACAGCTATGAACTAGCCTACCGCATGCAATCAGCGGCGCCGGAAGCGGTCGATCTCACCCAGGAATCCCGAGCAACGCTTGATCTCTACGGCGTGGGCAAACGACCCACGGATGAATACGGGCGGAATTGTCTGATTGCTAGGCGCCTTGTGGAGCGTGGGGTGCGTTTCATCCAACTCTATTCAGGTGGCGGGCACCTCGAAGAAACCTGGGACGCCCATGCCGGCATCGAGTCCAACCACGGCCAACATGCACCGGAAGTTGATCAACCCATTGCCGCTCTTCTAACAGACCTTCAAAGACGCGGCATGTTAGAGGAGACGCTGGTTATTTGGGGTGGCGAATTTGGCAGGATGCCTTTCAGCGAAGGCAAGAACGCCCCCGGCCGCAATCACAACCCTTATGGATTCTCCATGTGGCTGGCAGGCGGCGGAGTCAAAGGCGGCATGAATTATGGCAGCACCGATGAATTCGGGTTCGAGGCCGTGGAGAACAAGGTCCACCTGCACGATCTACACGCCACGATCCTGCACATCATGGGGCTTGACCACGAACTGCTGACTTATTTTCACCAAGGCCGCGAAGAAAGCCTAACCGACGTCGGTGGAAGGGTGATTCACGATATCTTGGCTTAGACTGAGCTCATCGTTGACACCCGAGCAACTGCTCCCTAGGGTCGACGCAACAAGACAGGGGAGCCGAAGGTGACATTCGGCTGAGATCTCTGCTATCACACGCGGGGAACCCTTTGAACCTGATGCGGTTCGTACCGCCGAAGGGAGTCCAATGGGCGGTTCAGCTCGCTTGTCTTGTTACTCAATCCTAACAAGACTCGCAGAATCTACCATGAACGCTCCCTCGGACGACCAGCCCACGCCCTCCAACGACCACGCTCTCTTCCCCAAGAGCAAGCGTGTCTATGTCAAAGGCACCACCCATCCCGATCTACGCGTGCCGCTACGTGAGATTGAGCTTGCGGAAACAAAGCATCCTAACGGAACCGTTGAAGAAAACGCTCCTGTGCGGGTCTACGATACGAGCGGTCCTTGGGGCGATGCCACGTTTGAAGGCAATGTTGAAAAAGGGCTGCCCGCACTGCGGAGAGAATGGATTCTCGATCGCCGGGACGTGGAAGAATATGACGGCCGCGACGTTTTGCCCTTGGACAATGGCTATCTCAGTGAGGAACACGCCACCAAGTTCAATGAGAATAAAGCCGCAGCCAACAAACTAAAGGAGTATCCAGGCTTAGTTAGGAAACCGTTGCGCGCCACATCACATCCAGTGACCCAGCTTTGGTATGCGCGTCAGGGCATCGTCACCCCGGAAATGGAATATGTGGCCATCCGCGAGAACCTGGGAAGACAGCAAGCCTTCGAGGCCACCCAAGATTCCGTAAACGGCCCTCGCAATGTGCTCAATCACCAACACCCTGGCCAGGGCTTCGGCGCCAGGATCCCCAGCCACATCACGCCCGAATTCGTGCGTGATGAGATCGCCGCCGGCCGCGCCATCCTTCCCAACAATGTCAATCACCCAGAAAGCGAGCCCATGATCATCGGCCGTAATTTTCTGGTGAAGATCAACGCAAACATTGGCAACTCCGCCGTAGCCTCTACCATCGACGAGGAAGTGGAGAAGATGCGTTGGTCCACTAAGTGGGGCGCCGACACAGTGATGGACCTATCCACTGGAAAGAACATTCATGCCACACGTGAATGGATCATCCGCAATAGCCCCGTTCCCATCGGCACGGTGCCTATTTATCAAACGTTGGAGAAGATCAATGGCCGTGTCGAAGACCTAAACTGGGAAATCTTCCGCGACACGCTTATCGAACAAGCCGAGCAAGGTGTCGACTATTTCACCATTCACGCCGGTGTGCTCCTGCGCTACATTCCCCAAACCGCTCAGCGCATGACGGGCATTGTCTCACGGGGCGGTTCCATCATGGCCAAATGGTGTCTCTATCATCATCAGGAGAATTTCCTCTACACGCATTGGGACGAAATCTGCGAGATTATGGCGCGATACGATGTGGCCTTCTCCATCGGCGATGGTCTTCGGCCCGGCTCCATTGCCGATGCCAACGACCACCCGCAGTTTGGCGAACTCAAAGTGCAAGGCGAACTGACCAAGAAAGCCTGGGAACACGGTGTGCAAGTCATGTGTGAGGGTCCCGGTCATGTCCCCATGCACATGATCAAAGAGAACATGGATAATCAGTTGGATTGGTGCCATGAAGCCCCTTTCTACACCCTTGGACCTCTAACCACTGACATTGCGCCAGGCTACGACCACATCACCAGTGGTATCGGCGCCGCCATGATCGGTTGGTACGGCACAGCCATGCTCTGCTACGTCACGCCCAAGGAACACCTTGGCCTGCCCAATCGTGATGACGTCCGCGAAGGTGTCGTCACCTATAAGATTGCCGCCCACGCCGCCGACCTTGCCAAGGGTCACCCGGCCGCACAAGAACGCGACAACGCCGTGAGCAAAGCACGGTTTGAATTTCGTTGGGAAGATCAGTTCAATCTTTCGTTGGACCCTGACAAAGCCAAAGAATTTCACGACGAAACGCTCCCTCAAGACGGCGCCAAAACCGCTCATTTCTGCTCCATGTGCGGCCCAACATTCTGCAGCATGAAAATCACCGACGAAGTCCGGCAATACGCTGAAGAACGGGGTCTTACATCCACCGAGGCGATCGAAGAAGGGATGAAAGAAAAGGCCGAACAGTTCAAAGAAGCGGGCGCGGAGATTTACTCGTAGACGCCGTGTGCCCACTCCAGCCAGTTAAGGGGATCGTCTCACGCCGAATCTTTCGCCAGTTTGTCAGCCATATCTAAAATAAACTCACGCATGCGTGGGCCGAGGTCTTCTCGTTCCAATGCGAAGATCACGTTCGTCTTTAGGAAATCGAGTTTGTTGCCGATGTCATACCGGATCCCATCGAATTTGTAGCCGTACATGGCGTGCTTATCGAGCATGGACGCCATGGCGTCTGTTAGTTGAATCTCGTCGTTTTTTCCGGGAGGGGTCTCCTGGAGAAAGGTGAAGATTTCCGGAGTGAATACATAACGTCCGGCAATGGCCATATCGGAGGGAGCTTCTTCAATAGGCGGCTTTTCTACTAACTGATCAACATGAAAGATACGTTGTGAGAGTTCACGCCCGCCGACAATGCCGTAGCGATTCACTTTCTCACGGGCAACTTGCTCCATGCCGATCACCGATCGGCCGTATTCTTGGAAAACATCTAACAACTGCTTAGTGATCGGCCGTTCCGGATCGTTCGATCCAATGAGCGTGTCACCCAGCAATAATGCAAACGGCTCATTCCCGACAAAGCTGCGCGCATACGAAACAGCGTCGCCAAGACCGCGAAGCTCTTTCTGCCAAACAAAGTGAATGTTAGCGAGTTCTGAAATCTGCTGAATGGCCCGAAGATCCTCGTTCTTCGCTTTGCTCCCGAGCTCGTGCTCAAGTTCGAAGTTCCGGTAGAAATGTTCTTCAATAGCCCGCTTACTTTTACCGATCACCATTAAGATATCCGTAATCCCGGAGTGTACCGCTTCTTCGACCACATACTGAATCGTGGGGGTGTCCACAATGGGAAGCATTTCCTTGGGCTGCGATTTGGTCGCGGGTAAGAAGCGGGTGCCAAAGCCTGCTGCGGGAATCACTGCTTTTCTTACATTCATCTATGTCTTCCTCTTTCCTGATTGATCAAATTGTCGGTTTTAAGATCGCCATACCCAGGGGCTCGAGTTTCTCTTTGAGCCGTTGATACATCGGTTCATCGTCATAGACACCCACGATGGCACCTCCCGATCCCGTAAACTTGGCGCTCGCACCGCTCCGGCGAGCGGTTTCAATCATCCTCACCGTTCCCTCAGACATGCGATAAATCTCACGCCTTTTATCGAAATTTTGATCTAACAATGCACCGATTTTCTCGCCCTCATTCTTGAGCAAGAGCGCCCGCGTTTTCTCGGCGAGTTCTGCCCAGAAGGCCATGGCTTCGACGACCTCGGTATCGCCACGATCGAAACGGCCTCGGATATCGTTGTGAAAGACCTCTGTTCCCTCCGAAAGTTTGGTCGTGTAAGCGATGTAAACGTTAGGCAAAAGCGCCGGATCAAGCGATTCGTAGGAACCGAACCCGTGCGTCTCCATTTGCTCCCGATTAAAATCCATGTAGACCATGCCCTCGTAAGCTTGAATCACGCGGTCTTGCAATCCGGCCGGGATGCCCAGTTCCTCCGTCTCCACTGACAAGACCAAGTTCGCCAACATGTGTGGGAGAATGGTGACGCCGTAAAAGCTCATGAGCGCGCGGAACCCCGCGGTGATGATGGCGCTGGATCCCGCCATGCCCACTTGCGGCGGCACATCGGATTGGTAACGGATGGTAAAGTTCCGCTCGTCGAGTTCGATGCTGTTCTCCTGACAATAATCGTAAAAACGCTTGACGGTGGCCTTAAGCAACCGGATGCCGCCATAGTAGCCAAACTGCGAGACGTCTTGACTCAGTTGATGAATGTTGTCGAAAACCGAGTGATCTCTCTGGCTCGGCATGATCTTCAATTCCGGCGTCTCATAAAGAGTCACCTCCGCGTGGAAGTCCTTGATAATGAATGAGATCGTCTTGCCGAAATAACCATCTGAGGGGTTCCCGACCAAGCCAGCGCGAGCATAGGAACGGGAACGAATGATCATGAAGGGACGATGGTCCGAGAATGTTTAAATTCAAGCCAATACCCCCGGAGATGCCCCGCGATGTATTAGCTCAATTGATCAAACCGCTCTTCCAACAAGCGCCTAACCAACGTCTCAACCGCTTCATCTCCCAACTTCTGAAGCACTTCAGCAGTGAAGCCAAAGGTAATGAGCTGGCGTGCTTTCTCCGCCGGAATGCCACGCGCTTTGAAATAGAAAATTTCGTCGTCCGTGATAGGACCACTGGTGGAGCCGTGGCTGCACTTCACCTGATCGGCATTGATCTCCAAACCGGGCATCGCATTGGCCTCGGCATCATCGCTTAAAAGCAAGTTACGACAGGTTTGATAGGCATCTGTATAGTGCGCGCCTTCATCGACCATGATGAGACCGGCAAAGATGCTGCGCCCTTGGTCGTATAAGGCGTTCTTATACAACAAATCACTCGTGGTGTGGGGCTCGGCGTGATGCTGCAGCGTCCGCTGGTCGACCTCCTGATCGCCCGCCGGGACGGAAACCGACAACATGTCACTGTTAGCGCCCTTACCCGTGAGATGACTAACGCTCTCTGTGCGTACCCATTGGCTACCAAGCTGCACTTGCAAACTCTTCACATCCGCATCGGCACTAGCAAGTGTCGAAGAAATCTGCATGGAGGAAGATGTGCGGCTCAACCACTGGCAGGCCACATAACGAATCTGACTACCCCGTCCCGCAACCAAATCCACCACGCCGCATGAGAAAGCGGACTCGCTTGCCTCGGCACTTTGGAAATGATCGATAACCGTCACTTTCGCGTTCTCACCCGTCACGATCAAAGTGTGCGGATACATACTAGCATGGTCCCCGGCAATCCAATGATAGACCTCGATGGGCAAAGCAATCTCCATATTTGCCGGCACGTAGAGAAAAAGGCCACTCACCGTACGGCTCTTGTGAAGAAGCGCATATTTGGCCGAGCCCAGCGTGGCTTCCTGCGTCATGAAGTGCTCCTGCATGAGCTTCTCATGTTTGGAAACCGCTTCGTTCAATGGCAGGCAAATCAAGCCCTCACCTTCGGGCGCCTCAGCAGCGGCTAGACATTCGTTAGCAAAGACATAGCGCCCGGCCCGATCTTCCAAACGGTTCGAGCGCTCAATTAACGCCGACTCCTCAATTTCGGCTAATCTGGGAGCGCGTTGGAAGCCGCCCAACTCCAATTGCTTAAGGTTTGCAAAGCGCCAGGCTTCGTCCGAACGTGTCGGCGCGGGTGTCGACTCATAATCCTTCCACGCGTGACTTTGCAATTCGCGATACCACTCAGGAAGGCCGCTATTCCCGACGTCTTGAGCGACGCTTCCAGGAGACGATGGCGAATCGGTGATGGTTCCATTCATAGAGATCAATCAAGTCAGGGTTAACCGACAGAACCTTCCATTTCGAGATCGATAAGCCGCTTCAGCTCCACACTGTACTCCATGGGAAATTCCCTCACCAAATCGTTCACGAATCCGTTGACGCTAAGACTCATGGCTTCCGCTTCAGATAAGCCGCGTTGTTTCATATAGAAAATCTGTTCTTCACTTACTTGGCTCACGCTCGCCTCGTGCTGCGTCGCATGTTGATTACCACGGACCGTGATCGCCGGATAGGTGTCTGTGCGGCTCCTGGGATTAATGAGCAGCGCGTCACATTCCGTATTATTCTTACAACCACGCAAACGCTTGGGAATATGAACCAATCCGCGATAAGTGGACCGGCCCTCGCCGACACTGATGCTCTTGGAGATGACGTTACTCGTCGTCTCATCCGCAGCATGAATCATCTTCGCACCGGTATCTTGATGCTGACCGTCATTCGCTAAAGCAATGCTCACCACTTCACCGCGCGCTTTGCGGCCTTTCATCACCACGCCCGGATATTTCATCGTCAACCGCGAGCCGATATTACAATCGATCCACCGAACCTCCGCATTTTCATGCGCAAGCGCCCGTTTGGTCACGAGGTTAAAGACGTTGGCACTCCAATTCTGCACCGTGACATATTGGATTTTCGCATGCGGCATGGCCACCAGTTCCACAACCGCGCTATGAAGCGTTGAAGTCTCAAACTTCGGCGCCGTACAACCTTCCATATACATCACCTCAGAGCCTTCATCGGCGATGATGAGCGTTCGTTCGAATTGACCAAACTGCTCCGCATTGATGCGAAAATAAGCCTGCAAGGGATGACTGACTTTCACGCCCGGCGGCACATAAATAAAACTGCCGCCACTGAAAACCGCACTATTCAAAGCGGAAAACTTATTATCGGACGTGGGTATCACTTTCCCAAACCATTTCTTAAAAAGCTCTGGATACTCACGCAGACCTTCCGTGCTATTGACAAAGATCACGCCCTGCTTCTCCAGCGTCTCCTTGACGTTGCTGTAAGCGGCTTCGCTATCAAACTGCGCTTCCACACCGGCAAGAAACTTCCGCTCTTGTTCCGGAATGCCCAATCGTTCAAACGTTTCTTTCACTTCATCGGGAACTTCGTCCCAACTCCTAGTCGGCCGCTGGCCTTGACTGAGATAATAACGAATCTGATCGAAATCGATGGTGTGAAGATCTTCGCTCGCCCAATGCGTTGGCATGGGCTTATCGCGAAAGATATTCAAGGCACGATGGCGAAACTCGCGAATCCAGTCCGCTTCATCTTTGACATCGGCAATATAATCGATGGTCTTTTCCGTTAGCCCGCGACCGGCGTCGAACTTGTGTTTTTCAGGGTAAACGAAATCGCCGACACTGCGGTCGATCTCAATAGCAGCTTGAGTTTCCACGCTCATAAAGTTTCGAAAATAAATAGTTGTTAGGCAGCTTCGTTCGCATCGAGCCAGTCATACCCGCGCTCTTCGAGTTCCAACGCCAGCGTTTTATCGCCTGAACGGATGATCCTCCCCTCTTTCATCACATGCACATGATCAGGCACGATATAGTCGAGGAGGCGTTGATAATGCGTGATGACGAGGAAACCGCGATCTGGCGATCGCATGGCATTCACGCCATTGGCCACAATCTTCAAGGCGTCGATATCCAACCCACTATCCGTCTCATCGAGCACGGCATATTTCGGCTTGAGCATAGCCATTTGTAAGATCTCATTCCGCTTCTTCTCGCCACCGGAAAACCCTTCATTCACTGATCTTCCCGTAAATTTACGATCCATTTCCAACGCATCCATTTGCGCATACATTTCCTTGTAAAAGGCTACGGCGTCGAGTTCCTCACCCTTAGGCAATCGCGCCTGCAAAGCCGCTCGAATAAAGTTGGCATTGCTCACACCGGGAATCTCATGGGGATATTGAAAGGCCATGAAGACACCGGCACGCGCTCGCTCGTCCGCCTCCATTTCTAACAAATCTTCTCCATCCATGGATACCCTCCCACCAGTCACTTCATAATCTTCATGACCAGATAGAACTTTCGCTAGGGTGCTCTTACCTGATCCGTTCGGCCCCATGATGGCGTGCACTTCCCCGGTGGGAATCACCAGGTCCAATCCTTTGATGATCGCTTGATCATCGATGCTCACGTGAAGGTTGCTGATTTCGATACTCATGTCTTGTTATTGGGAAAGAGATTCATCTGTTTGGGAGGCGGGCGCGCACCGCTCACAGGTGCCACGAATCGTGACTTCATACCGTTTCACATCCACTCCTAGAGGCATTTGGAAGGCACCGGAAATCCGCTCACTTTCACTAATCGCAATGTCAGAGATCTGTCCGCATTCATCACAAAAGAAGTGCGCGTGATCGGTGAGATTCGCGCAGTAGCGGGACGACTCCCGGTCCAGATTGACCTGTTTGACCATGCCACATTGAGTCATCGCCTCGAGACAGTTGTAGACCGTCGCCAGCGAAATCGTCGGCATTGCCTCCTTCACCTGAAGATAGACGTCGGTGGCATTTGGATGGTCTTTCCTCGACATCAACACGTCGTAGACCTGCCGCCGCTGAGGCGTCATCCGGAAATCTCCCCGCTCCTGCTCGGAGACCGGGCCGGAAATTTCAGATGGGGCGTTGGAATCAGGCGGAATCATCAATCGTTGTTGCGACTTAGAACCATTCTAAATTGAGATCAAGAATTATTCTAAAAGAAGAACGATTCTTCTTCGATCCCGGACGCCTAAGCCTCACATTTCAAAGCGATAACCGATCTTCTGCACGGTTTTCAGCAGCTTAGGTCGGCTAGGATTGTCTTCGATCTTGGATCGCAGCGACGTCACCGCGCGATCGACGCTCCTTTGGGTGACGATTAGGTCAGATCCCCAAACGGCGTTGAGAATTTGGTCACGGGTGAGCGCCCGGCCGGCGCTTTTGAGGAGATAGTCTAACAAACCATACTCTTTAGGCGTCAACTCGACGAGTTCGGATCCGCGGCGAAGTTCGTTCGACGTCCGATTCAGTTGAAACGGTCCGAAAGAAACCGTCTCGACCTCGGCTTGGCGGTAGCGTTTGAGGAAATTGCGCACCCGTGCCAGCAAGATCTGAATACTGAATGGCTTGGTGATATAATCGTCAGCACCAAGATTGAGACCTCTAACAATTTCCTCTTCCTGACCCAGAGCCGTGAGCATGATGATAGGCATGTCAAACTCTGCTTCACGGAGCTCCCGGCAAATCTCATAACCATTGAGTCCAGGCAGCATGATATCGAGCACGATGAGATCGGGACGTTCTTTTCGGGCGAGTTCCAAGCCCAACTCGCCATCAACCGCGGTACGCACGGCGTAGCCAGTCATTTCCAAGTTATCCCGCAAACCGAACATGATGGCCGGGTCATCTTCAATAACAAGTACCTTAGCCTTCTGGTTAGCCTTTTCCATAACTCACAAAGACAGTCGGCTCCCGGAAGCGGGGAGGACGATGGTGAAAACACTTCCTTTCTGCGGGAGACTCTCAATGAGCAACTCGCCATGATGCGCCTCCAGGATTTCGTTCACAATGCTCAATCCGAGACCGCTCCCTGCTTTGGTGCCGCCGGTTTGATTCACGCGATAAAACCGCTCCCGCACGCGCTGAAGTTCGCTCGCCGAAAGACCGATGCCGTTGTCACTCACGGAAAAGCGGACCTGCCCATGATCTTCACTCACAGTGAGACGGATCTCTTTGTGATCGCCCGAGTATTTGAAAGCGTTATCCAAGAGATTGATCAGCGCTGTCGTAAGTGTGGCCTCATCGGCGCGCACTTTGGGCAGATCGTCCGCCAATTCCAACCGAAGCTCGACCTCGGCCGCCTCGAACTTGCTCTCCACAGCGTCAAGCGCTTGATGCACGATATCTTCGGGAGCGAGCGTTGTGAATTCAAAGGGCATGCGACCACTCTCCAGCCGCGAATAAGTTAGAAAGTTTTCTACCAAGGAACTCAACCGCGCGTTCTCACGCCCGATGACCTCCAGATACTCGCGTGCTTTCTCAGGATCCTTGATTTGTCCACCGACCAAGGTGTCGACTAACATGCGTGTGGATGTTAGTGGCGTCTTGAGTTCATGCGAGATCGTGGAAAGGAAATCGCTTCGCAATTGCGTTAGCCGATTGCGCTCGAGTAACCGGCGAATCGCCAAGGTCGCGATCACTCCGGCCAGACCCAACAAGAGACAGGCCACTGCCAAGGTGAAGGCGCGACGCGAGCCGTCCGGTGCCGGGCCGCCGGCATAACTTGGCACGGCACGCCAATCCGGCGCCGCGACTGTGTAGGTCACGCCGGCGTTCTCCTCCGGCGTTTGATTCGCCTTCTCCTCAAGGAAACTCCGAATGGTTTCTTCGCGAAAGAGCAATAAGAACCGGCGGTCATCCGTCAGCAAACGCCACAGCCTGTCCATGCCCGGACTCGCTTCAAGGGCGGAGGTCTGGCCTAACTGAAGTGGATGGCCTAACACATCCAACGCCAGGCGATGCGCCTCCTCTTCCGGCAACACCGCCTCGATATCGAGCTTGCGCATTTCTTGAGCAAGGAACAGCCATTGAGCGGTGGGGCCTCGTTTCCACCCGCTTCGGATACCGGATCTCATCGACTGAGCAACCTGATCAAAGGCCTCCGTCGAGCGGGACAAACGCTGCAGAGTAGCCAATTGGAGAAAGGGATACACGAGACGCCCTTGATAATCTTTCCCGCCCGTAACGCCGTTGTCTTCAAACAATGTCAGAACATCCACCGCATCTTCCACATTGATCTCCGCCGTTTCAATCCACTGATCTCTGAGCGCCTGCGCCTTTTCATCGTCCTCATCGAGTTCGAGGTCATGGAGATGACTTGCTAGGATCGGGTAGCGAACTTCTTGGTTTGGTCCGAGGCAAACGAGAGCCGCCGCCGGTCCCGAAGCGGTTACACGGCGGAAGCGCTGCACGTCCGTTAGATCCGGCGTTTTCAAGGCGGGGTGATTGCCTCGGCCCAATCGTTTCAAATAGCGGTCAACCGCCTGCTGAGCCTGGGATGTCTGATAGTCTTGCAAGGAGGCTTCTTGCTGCTTCATCACCTGCCTCTCCGTCTGCATGGCACGTGTCATGAACCAGAGGAAACCAATCGTTGGCAGGACCACGGCAAGGATCATCAGCCCCAAGAGCAGATTGGTCTCGCGTTGCTCGGGCGATCTGGACTTCGCTGACGAACGCCCTCTCATTCTTCCAACTGATTGCCACTCCCCTCCACGCGTTCGAACTGATCGCGCACCGCTTTCCAATCCTCTTGGCGGGCTAGCGATTGCATCGCTTTCAAGCTCTCCACAAGACGTTCGACAGGTAGTTGGTCACTGGTTCCCTCAGTTATTTGCGCCAGCGCTTCCCCACGCTGCACCGCCTGCTCCAGCGAGTCAACCGCCGGCACCAACTCCTCTGCATCGATTCGCTCCGCAAACTGCTCTAACAACAGCATGATGCCGCCCACATGAGGCAAGACCGTTGACGTGTAAAACTCCTCCAATATCGATTCATCGACATGAAAATGCGCCATGCCTCCGGATGCCGCCTGCTCACCAAAGAAACTTTCCAAAGCGTCCCAAATCTCATTGTCCGCGTCTTGGGAAGTGAGATGCGTTTCTAGTTGATCCACCAGTTTGCCCAACCTTTCCGAATAGGTAACCACCTCATCATCTGCCGCTTCAAGGGGCCAGGGCCGCAGCGGCTCCAGGTAGCGCTGCAAGACTTTGAGACGCTCTTCCGCCTTGGGTTTTTCACCACGATTCAATGACCGCACCACTTCGTCGAGCATTTCCAACGCATAGCCAAAGATCTCATCCTCGTCGGAGAGCGCTTCGCGAGCGGCGATCGCTTGGAAGAACGCCTCTCCTGACAATTGCACCTGGGCTTGCTCCCATTCCCCTCTCCTGATCATGCCCAGAAGCCTGACGGAAACATTGCGAATCCTTATCAACGCCTCTTCATCGGCAGTTGAAGCCGCCTGATCGCGAAGCGCTGTGACCGTTTCATCGATCAAGGGAACAAGAGACGTGGCACGCTCATCCCGGTGACGGAGCGCCCCATCTAGCAGTAACAGAAGATCACCCAAATAATGCGCCTGGATGGCATCATAATCCGTCTCATTCTCAGCCAGACTCATTTGTAAGATCACCTGCTGCTCCAGCGCTAGCGTCGCGAGATCAGGAACATTGGCCTCTGCCCGCTCGACTTCCTCAAAGGCAAACCACGCGGCAAAAGTGTTGCCAAGGAGATCATGACATTCCGCCGAGCGATAGGTCGATTCGAGCTGGGTGAGGAGTCCGGCGTCCGGATGCGCTCGCACCTCGTGATACGTCTCGATCGCCTGTTCCAAATCCGCCAAGACCGTCTCTTGAAAAATCGCTTGTTCTAACAGAACCGCTGGAGAGCGATCTTCACCGCAAACGGCAGAGCACAAAGCTAAAGGCAAGACGATCATCAACCCAGCTCTTACGCTCAGGATGTTACCAAATCGTGACGGCATGAAGGATTTGCCCCGCAAGGGGCGCTTTACCTTTGAAAGATGCCCGCGAGGAACTTCAATTCCGCCTCGACCTGATCCGGGCTCTCGACGGTGTCGGCGATCGCGCTCTCCAACAAGGTGCGATAACGTTTCCGCATACGATGCACGGCCGCTTTCACTGCGCCCTCAGAACATTCTAACTCTTTGGCGATGTCCACGTACGGGGTGTCCCCGGCACGGAAGGACAACGAATCTTTCAACGCCTCGAACACGTTCTCGCGTCCGGATTTGGTGTACTCTTCACGCAATTTATCCAGAACCGAATCTAACAAAGTCATCGCCCATTGCCGGTCAAAAACGGTTTCCGGAGTGTCTTCATCAGGCGGCTCCAACTTGTAGTGCTCCTCACCGATTTCCTGATCGATCGAGATGTGCGCCGTACCACCGCCGCGTTTCTGCGCCTGGGACCGCTCCCACTCATTGGCCATGAAGCGCTTGAGCATGACGAGTAGAAACGAGCGCAATTTGCCTTTCTCCTCTCCCGCAGTGGCCAAATGATCTTTTTCTAACAAGCGTGCGAAGAACGCCTGCGTCAGATCCTCGGCATCGTGAGGGCTCTTGCCGCTCCGCCTAACAAAAGCATACAACGGCCGCCAATACGTCTGACAAAGTGACGTCATGGCCTCAAAAGCCACCGTATCGTTGTCGCCCTGCGCGTGGCGAACGATCGTCCAGCGCGTCATGGGAAATTGCCCGCCACCTTGCGGCATGTCGCTTTCAGTTGTCGTCATGAATGGCATGTAACGACACAAGTCGTTCCCTTGCCAAGGTTTCGGCGAAACAATCGTCCCGATCCGAGGTTGAGCAACCATCGAGAGCCCGCTAACCTTCCACCACACATGTTCAAGCTCGTGATTCGTGCCGCTTTCCTCGGCTTCGCGCTATCCGCCGCCGCTGACGGGGATGAAATCGACTTCAATCGGGACATTCGCCCGATTCTCTACAATAATTGCGTTTCATGTCACGGGCCCGATGAAGCCGAGCGCAAGGGCGACCTGCGGCTCGATCTTCGTGAGGCAGCGGTGGCGAACGTGATCAAGCCTAACCAACGCGCGGAGAGTGAATTCTGGCGCCGGATCTCGACGGACGACGCAGATGATTTGATGCCGCCGCCGGAATCGGGCCACGCCTTGACGGACGCGCAGAAGGAACTGTTAGGAAGCTGGATCGATGAAGGCGCGCCCTACGCCAAACATTGGTCGTTTACTCAACCGGTGAAAAAGCCGTTGCCTGCCACGGCGAACCCGGAGTGGGCACGCATGCCTTGGGATCGCTTCGTACAGGCACAGCTAGAAAACCATCAATTTGAGCCATCACCCCGCGCCCGTAAGGCGTTGCTTCTCCGCCGCGCAAGCTTGGACCTAACAGGTTTACCACCATCACTCGAAGAAGTCGAAGAATTTGTTAGCCACACTAACATCAATGCCTTTGAACGAACCGTGGACCGCCTGCTCGCCTCACCGGCCTATGGCGAACGCTGGGCCCGTGTGTGGCTCGACCTCGCACGGTATGCCGATTCTCGAGGTTACGGAAGTGATCCCTTGCGCGTCATTTGGCGCTACCGCGATTGGGTCATCGAGGCTTTCAACAGGAATCTTCCTTTCGACCAATTCACGATTGAACAAATCGCGGGCGATCTTCTCCCCGATCCTTCCGTCGATCAAATGCTAGCGACGGCTTTTCATCGCAACACCCTAACCAACACCCTGGGGGGCACCATTGATGAAGAATTCCGGGTGGTGGCGGTGAAAGACCGCATCGAAACGACCAGTCAAGTGTGGATGGGTGTGACCATGAAGTGCGCGCAATGTCACAATCACAAATTCGATCCGATTTCGCAGGAGGAGTACTATCAGCTGTTCGCCATTTTCAATCAAACGGAAGATTCCGATCGCCCTAACGAAGCCCCCACAATGCCGACCCCAAGTTGGCAGGAGAAGATGGAACTGGAACGATTGAAAACAGAGCGCGCTCGATTGCTGGCAAAGTTGGAAAGTGAAAAAAAACTGCAGAAGCCTCAGCCCGATACTAAAGGCCGGTTTGTGAGGATTGAGATCCCAGGTAGCGGTAAATTTCTTCACATCGCGGAGCTTCAAGTTTTCCGCCAGGGAGAGAATCTCGCCCCCAAAGGCAAGGCCCGGCAATCTTCTACCGGCTTTGGCGGCGAAGCCTCGCGCGCCAACGACGGCAATACGGATGGCAGCTACCAGAAGCACTCCGTCACCCATACCAATCAAGAATCCAATCCATGGTTGGAGATCGATCTCGGAAAAGATCAGCCTGTCGAGAGAGTCGTCGTCTGGAACCGCGCGGATGGCGTTCAGGCGCGACTCGACGGCGCCATCGTCAGTTTGCTGGACGCCCGTCGAGAGACGGTGTGGAAGAAGACGTTAAAGAAAGCCCCCAAACGGGAGGTAAGTTTATCCGTCGGTGCCTATACCGCGAAAGATGAGATTGATGCCTTGGATCAACGCATCGCGGGCTTCAAAGGCACGGTGACGCCGGTCATGCGGGAATTGCCGACGGGTAAACAGCGGCCTAACCATGTGATGATCAAAGGAAATTATCTGATGCCAGGCAAAGCGGTTCGTCCAGGGACGCCTGCGGCGTTTCCGCCTCTACCCAAGGGCCGCCAGGCGAACCGGCTCGGCTTGGCTCACTGGCTAGTCAGCCGGGAGAATCCCCTCACCGCTCGCGTCACGGTCAATCGGTTCTGGTCACAGCTCTTCGGCCGTGGCTTGGTGGAAACGCAAGAGGACTTCGGTTCCCAAGGCACTTTCCCCTCACATCCGCAATTGCTGGACTGGCTGGCCGTGGATTTGATGGATCGCGGTTGGGATCAAAAGGCTTTTCTAAGGACAATCGTCCTCTCATCCACCTATCAACAATCTTCCAAAGTCACCGAAGATCACCGGCAACGTGATCCTGACAATCGTCTCCTGGCGCGCGGTCCGCGTTTCCGTTTGGAAGCAGAAATAGTGCGTGATCAAGCACTGAGCCTCAGCGGATTGTTAGGCCGCAAGATGTACGGCCCGTCCATTTACCCGCCGCAACCTCCCGGACTCTGGCGCGCCGCCTTCAATGGCGAACGCAAGTGGGCAACGAGCACCGGTGAAGATCGCTACCGGCGCGGTGTCTATGTCTTCCTGCGGCGTTCGGTCCCCTACCCACCCATGGCGACATTTGACGCGCCCAACCGCGAAATATGCACCGCACGGCGCATCCACACCAACACACCACTGCAAGCTTTCGTGACATTGAATGATCCCGCCTATGTCGAGATGGCGCAGGCCTTGGCGCGACGTCTCGTCAAGGAAGGAGGCCGGTACGATGCCGGCCAGATCCTACACGGCTTGCGCCTGGTCTATCTGCGCGAACCCAAGTCGAACGAATTGAAGGAACTCATCGCTCTCTTTCATGACCAGAAGGCTTTTTATGAAGCGCACCCTGATAAGGCCGAGCAGATGGCGGAAGATCCGCTCAATCCACTTCCGGAAGATTTAAATGAGCATACGGCGCATATGGCCGCCCTAACCGTTGTCGCTAACGTGCTTTTGAATTTGGATGCTTTGATGATGAAGAACTAACATCTTTCAATCGGCTCATGAATCCCATCGCTTACGAATCTTCGCGCTCGCTCACCAGGCGCCATTTCCTGCGCCATTGTCAGTCTGGCGTGGGCGCCCTGGCACTTTCCAATATGCTTCAAGGGAGCCTCGGCGCCGCTATGCAACAGAATGCAGAGAATCCTCTAGCAAGCCGCGAAACTCCCCTTCGAGCAAAGGCCAAGAACGTCATTTACTTGCACATGGCCGGCTCCCCACCGGTCTTGGATATGTTCGACTACAAGCCTGAGTTGAAGAAGCATCACATGCAGCCTTGCCCTAAGGAGTTCTTCGAGGGCAAGCAACTCGCTTTCACCAAGGGGCACCCCAATTTGTTGGGCTCGCCATACGCCTTTCATCGCCACGGCGATACGGATACGTATCTTTGTGAGTTGTTCGAACACTTTGGAGAAGTCGTGGATGACGTGGCCATGGTCTACTCCATGTACACCGATCAATTCAATCATGCCCCCGCCCAGTTGCTTCTCTACACAGGTTCAGCCAACTTCGGCGCCGCCAGCATGGGCGCCTGGGCTACTTACGGTTTGGGTAGCGAGAACCAGAATCTTCCCGGTTTCGTGGTACTCTTGTCCGGCGGATCGGATCCATCAGGCGGCAAGACCCTTTGGGGCAGTGGATTTCTGCCTTCTGTCTATCAAGGCGTGCAATGCCGTAGCGTGGGCGAACCGATCCTCTACGTGAGCAATCCCAAAGGCATGAGCCGTGAAGTACGGCGCCGCAGTCTCGACGCATTGAAACGTTTGAATGAGATTGAGCTAGAGGAGTTTGGTGATCCCGAGACGCTCTCACGGATCAACCAATTTGAACTCGCCTACCGTATGCAGATCGCCGTGCCGGAAGTGATGGACATTTCGCGCGAACCGGAATCCATCCGCGAACTCTACGGCGCCAAACCAGGTGAAGCGTCGTTTGCTAATAACTGTTTGTTAGCCCGCCGCCTGGTCGAGCAAGGCGTTCGCTACGTGCAACTCTTCGATTACGGGTGGGACATTCACGGCACGGGACCGGGCGATGATTTGATGAATGCTTTTCCTAAGAAGATGACGAACGTTGATCGCCCCATGACAGCGTTGCTCAAAGATCTCAAGCAACGTGGTTTGTTAGAGGACACACTGGTCGTCTGGAGTGGCGAGTTTGGCCGCACGTCGATGAACGAAGCGCGCAACGGTTCCAAACACCTCGGACGCGATCACCATCCCGGCTGTTTCACCATCTGGATGGCGGGCGGCGGCATCAAGCCAGGTGTGCGCTACGGCTCAACCGACCCGTTAGGCTACATCGTGACCGAGAATTCTATGCACGTCCACGACTTGCAGGCCACGATCTTGCATCTGCTAGGACTCGACCCCCACCGTTTGAGCTTCCCCTTCCAGGGCCTCAATCAGAGGCTGATCGGCCCCGCCGAGGGCCCCAAAGTACATCACGCACTCCTCTCTTGAGGCGAAGATGGTCATGAAGAGGCGTGTGACTTGGTCACGATTCAAGGACCGCGGCGTCTCCTTGATTCACTAACAACATTAAAACCACACTTTATGTCCGGCGCGGTCCTCGCTTGAGGCCTTGAGGCCGGTTCTTCTTTACGCCGGGAGGCATCTTGAGAGATACTCGCCTCTGCGAAAGTAACCTCATTCACTCCTCCCCATGGAAAAGCTCCTTGCTGTCGGTGCCGGCGGCTGTCTCGGTGCGCTCTTGCGCTACGGGGTCGTCACTTGGATTCCACGATGGCCCCTCACTGATTCCCTTCCCATTCCTCTCGGCGTGCTCTTTGCCAACTTGCTAGGCTGCATGTTAGTCGGCGCTCTCCGCGGCATTTCCGAGTCCTTACACGTCTTCAATGAGACCAGTTCCCTCTTCCTTTTCACCGGTCTGCTAGGAGGCTTCACCACCTTCTCCGCCTTCAGTATGGAAACCATCGATCTCCTGCAACGCGGCCAGTTTGCAGGCGCCACCATTTACGTCGGCGTCAGCGTGGTGGCAGGTATCCTGTTAGCCTGGACGGCTTACGTCGGCTGCTGCCACGCCTTGGCCAATCCGTAGAGCGAAAGGAGCGTCAATTGGAAGTTGAAACCGATCAGCGCACGCGCTAAAACAAGCGCTCATGATGAGATTCCTTAAATTGATCTTCGCTGTCTGCCTACTCCATTGGGGAGCGGCCTGCACCTCCATGGTGTCTGATGACGAGTGGGAATCCTTCGAGCCCAAGGTGGCCGAAACCGAAGAACAGAAGGTCGAGCGTATGTTTGGCTCTATTGATTTCGAAAAGAAAAGCGCCTACGACGGCAAAGCCTTTGATGGCAAGGAGGCGAATTTGCGGAGTGAGTACGAGAAGAAAGAAGCGAACGAACATCCTTACTTCTCATGGCGAGATAAGGGCGTGTTCGACAAGAAGGACTCACGCTTCACCAATCAAGCGACGGAAGCCGGAGAGTCCGCCAATTGGCAAGGTGAGGAAGCGTCCTGGTTCAAGAAAATGTTCTCCAAGAAAGACGCCCGAGATAGCCGCAAGGTTTTCGACCGGGAGGCCTACCGCCTTCCCGAAAACACGCGCGATCGCGAACAGCGCAGCCACTATGAAGGCCGCAGCTATTGGACCGAGATTCTTAAAGAGCCCAATCAAAACAAGAAGCTGTCCGTCGAAGACGTCCGCGATCTGCTCAATACTTATTGACCTGAGACGGTCTTGCATGGAGGAAGGCGCCGACCATGGACGACGCGCTCAATCTTCTTACTCAGGACGCCGAACACGTTCACACGCAGCAAGAGCTGGCGGATAAACTGAAAGCCGGCCGGCCGCTCCGCGTGAAGCTTGGCGTGGATCCCACCGCCCCTGACATTCACCTCGGCCATGCCGTTCAATTACGGAAACTGCGTCAGTTTCAGGACTTGGGACACCAAGTCGTGCTCATCATCGGCGACTTCACCGCCATGATCGGCGATCCCTCCGGCCGCTCAGTGACACGTCCTCCGCTCACTCATGAAGAAGTGATGGTGAACGCCAAGACGTTTACGGAGCAAGCTTTCCTAGTCCTTGATGAGAGCAAGACGGAGATCGTTTACAATGGCGATTGGTTTTCCAAGATGCCCTTTCAAGAAGTCATCAAGCTCAATGCTAGCGTGACCATGCAGCAAATGTTGCAACGTGAGGATTTTAAGAAACGGTTAGCGGAGAACGCTGAGATTCGACTGCATGAGATTCAATACCCCATCATGCAAGGTTGGGATTCCGTGGTGATCAAGTCAGACGTCGAAATTGGGGGTACCGACCAGCTTTTCAACATCCTCGTAGGCCGCGATTTGCAGAAGTCGCAAGGCATGCCTTCGCAAGTGGTGCTCACCTTGCCCCTTTTAGAAGGGCTCGACGGCAAGAAAAAGATGAGCAAGAGCTTGGGAAATTATGTGGGCCTCACCGATGCACCAGGCGATATGTTTGGCAAACTGATGAGTATCTCGGACGATCTCATGCCACGCTACTACCAGTTGGTGATCGGTGAAGAAATGTCGGAAGGGCAACACCCTATGGACGCGAAAAAACATCTGGCCGAATCTACGGTGCGGCTCTATCATCATCACGATGCTGCGAAAGCCGCGCGCGATAATTTCGAGAACAAGTTTAGCAAAGGCAATCTCGAGGACGCCGATCTGCCGGTCGTCTCGCTCCCATCGGAGGAAACCAATCTCGTGAGTTTCGTCAGCCAGGTTTATGCCGAGACATTCGCCACGAAACGTTCCAATGGTGAGATCAGGCGTTTAATTAGCCAGGGAAGCGTCCAGTTGAACGGCACCAAACTCACTGACCCGTTACAGACCATCGCATTCAGCACGGGCGATGTGTTAAAGTTAGACAAAAAGCGCCTCATCCGCATTGGTTGATTTCCGTCTTCACTCGAAAACGGTCTCTGACTAAGCTGCGATCATGAAACTCGGTTTCCTTGCGCTCCTTTCTCTCTGCTTTTCCGTTAGTCTAGCCCCGGGGCAGTCCCATCCTAACGTCATCATTATCTACACAGATGACCAGGGTTCCATGGATCTCGGATGTTACGGTTCGCGTGACTTGCACACGCCTCACTTGGATGCCTTGGCCGCACGTGGCGTACGTTTTACCCAAATGTATTCACCCTCAGCCATCTGTTCCGCCTCGCGAGCCGGACTTTTGACCGGCCGCATTCCCGCACGAGCAGGCGTACCGGGAAACGTCTCCTCAGCCAAAGGTAAAGCGGGAATGCCTACTAGCGAAGTCACGATTGCGGAAATGTTAAGGGAGGCCGGTTACGCCACGGGGCATGTGGGGAAATGGCATCTTGGCTACACGCCAGAAACCATGCCCAACGGCCAAGGTTTTGACTATTCTTTCGGCCACATGGGCGGCTGTATTGATAATTACTCGCACTTCTTCTACTGGAACGGCCCCAACCGCCACGATCTCTGGCGGAACGGCGAAGAGATTTGGGCCGACGGCCAATTCTTTGGCGACCTCATGGTCGACGAAGCGAAGGCTTTTGTCGGCAAGGAACGCGAACAGCCCTTCTTTCTCTTCTGGGCCATCAACTTTCCTCACTACCCAATGCAGGGCACGGCCAAGTGGCGCGAAGTCTACCGTCATTTGCCCTCACCGAGACGCCAATACGGTGAGTTTGTTTCCACCATGGATGAGATGATCGGCGAGGTGTTAGGGGAATTGGCTTCGCTGGGAATCGAGGACAATACCATCGTCATTTTCCAGTCTGACCACGGTCATTCCACGGAAGAACGCGCTTTCTTCGGCGGCGGCAACGCCGGTCCCTATCGCGGTGCCAAAGGCTGTCTCTTCGAGGGCGGCATCCGTGTTCCGTCCATTGTCGCTTGGCCAGGAAAGCTTCCCCAGGGCGAAGTGCGGGATCAGATGGTGATGGGTTGCGATTGGTTCCCCACCATCGCGGCTCTATGTGACATTTCGCTTGGTGACCAGCATCTCGATGGCAAAGCGATTGATCAACTCATCAAGAAAAATGGCCAATCCCCTCACCAACATCTCTACTGGAGACTAGGCAACGGCGGGAAAGCCCAATGGGTCGTTCGTCAGGGGGACTGGAAGTTGTTAGGCCACCCGCGGGATAACAGCAAACAAGGCAAGTTAGATCCAAAGAAAGATCAGCTCTTCTTAGTCAACCTAAGTCGGGACATCGCAGAGAAGCGAAACCTAGCGCACCATGACACAGAAAAGGTGAAAGCCTTGCTAACGCTCCGCGAAAACTACGAGAAAGGCTTGTCATCTAACTAACACGCTATCATGAACCCTGAAAATCAAGCCGAATCCGACCAACAGCGCGACCAGGCCTTTCTCGATCAGGAGGGCGCCTCGGGCCCCGGGGAGATTGACGATGTTGAGCCACTAGTAGGTGCCTCGTTTGACGTCACAGGGCCTTCCGGTCCGGTTCCCGGTGTCACACTCTTGTTAAAAACCATCGAACGGCTTCCCGAATACACCGGGCGAAACCAATCGATCAGACGACAACCTTACTGCCTTCTCTTTACCGGACCTGCTGACCAGCCTATCCGGCCGGGCCTTTACAAGCTCACGCCCCAGAGTGTCTCTCCGGACAAAGCGTTCGTCGCCCATTTGAACCTGTATGGTTTGGAGGAAGGTCAGGAAGCAAGTTATGAAGTGGTCGTGAACTAACTAACATTGCTCCGCACGGCACCTTTTACCGAATCGCCCATTTCTCCGCAATCGAACGTC
Organism: Verrucomicrobiales bacterium; assembly: GCA_965224685.1. GTDB lineage: Bacteria > Verrucomicrobiota > Verrucomicrobiia > Verrucomicrobiales > DEV007 > CBDDAB01. Next base: position 1,291,798 of record CBDDAB010000017.1, read on the forward strand.
CCGTACCACGCTGCGCAACGTTTCGGAGAAACGCGCGACCATCTGAGAACGGGCTTTTAAGAAACCGCGATCCCTACACAAACAGAAGCACCACAGCGGCGCTCAGACACATAGCTCCCAACAGGCGCCAGCGCATGGTGATGGCGCCCACTTCGCGTTCATCGTTGGCAAACCAGTGCCCGATAAACCACACTGCCGCCACGCTCCAAAGACCGCGCAGGCTGTAGATAACATTCATAGCTGTGGCATCGCCGAAGATTGCCAACCCGGACACTAAGATGATCGCTTGCATGGCCATGAAGAAAGCGCCGAGAAACAAGGGGCGGATCGCCGGCCTTGGAAGTTGGGTTAGCGGTTGGCGAAAGAGTGGAACAAATCCTAACGAAAGGATACCCGCCATAAGCATGGCTGTGGGCAGAAACCGCCCGGCACCCCAAGCCGGCGCCCATTTCATGATCAAGACATCAAAGAAGGCGTAGGACGCGCCGGCGAGAAAGGCGAGAAGGATCGTTCGCAGCACATAACGGTGTTTCTGAGAGGGCCCACGATTGAGGAAAGCGATCCCCAAAGTGCTGAGAATCGCCGCGCACCACAGACTAGCAGTCACCACCTCCGTAGTAAGCGTCGCAGCGAGAAAGGCCACTATGATAAGCTTGCATCCCATGACTGGTGTGGCCACGGAGACGTCACCCTTTTCCAAGGCAAAGAAAGTGAGGATCTGGCCACTGACAAAGAAACACGCCACAACGAAAGGTTGCCAGATCAATGCTAGGCCCGGCCATTGACCACCGAAGGGTAAGAGCCCAAGGAAGAGTCCTGCCGCGACGGTGTTGCAAATGAACCCCGTACGCCAAGGTCCCGCGCCCTCACGCGCTGCTTGCCTCAAAAAAAGAGCGGCGGTGACATAGAGGAGACTGCTCGCAAACGGAAGGAAGAGATGCACTAGCGGCCTCCTACTCGGCATTCAGGCCAATGGAAACAAGTTTTTCCGGATGTGCCTTTGACAGGTTCCGTGGCCGCTCTATAGCCTCGACGAATGGGTGAAGAGATCATCATCGAATTAGGAGCCGCCATCTTATTCGGGGTCGTCTGTGCCCTGATCGCCAACTCCAAAGGCCGGAGTAGCCTGGGATGGTTTCTACTGGGCTTCTTCTTTTCCTGTATTGCCCTCATCATCATTCTTTGCCTATCCAATCTGAACGAAGAGAACGCCAAATGGGCTCATTCTGAAGCCGAGCAGCGGCGGCTTCGCGAACAGTTGCGCCAAGAACAACTCAAGTCCGAAGCCTATCGGCAACACACGCAAGCACGGCTCGATGCGCACGATGAAGCGCTGGGTTTGGACACCAAACAGACGCCAAGCCTTAGCGCCGGAGCGGCGCCGGCGGAACGACTCGAACCTCCCGTGCCAACCTACGCCATCCCACCCGCCGACAAGGATCAAGGCATCGCGCTCGATAACGAGGCAGGCGATTTCGCCTGGCACTACAGTGATGGCACCCGCCAATTCGGCCCGTGCACACCCAATCAAATTCGCCAATTGGTAAGCCAGGAAAAAATCACTTCCGGTACTCTGATGTGGCGGGAGGGCTTGAATGATTGGATCTCTGCTGCCGAGATCCCTTCATTGAAAGCCTTACTAAGAAGCTAAGCACGTGGTATGAGTGAGAAAACGATTGGAACCTTCGTCCTCGATGGGCTCTTGCAAGGCGACTTGCCGGGCGGTGAATCGAACATTTTAAACCAAGTTCAGGCCGTGATCTCCGGTCTTGAGGAGAAAGGCCTTTCTTTTAGTCTGGAATATCAAGGCAATCAATTCTCCCTCCTTCCAGCCAACGATCCGCTTCCCCAGAGCTTACTTCCTAACGGAAACGTCACAGACGGCCTCACTCAGGTCTTGACTGAGATCATCAAGCCTTTTCCCCCGCCTCACCGGCCACGGCTGCTTTCCACCATCCGCAGCGTTCACTACCTGCCTAACGAAGAAGTCCAGGCGATCTACGCCATCAACAACGCCGGGATCGTCGAATGCCAGACCAGGAGCATTGATGCGGCGACGACGGCCCCTCCTGACAAGCTCACCACGGCCGGCAAATTGCAGGTGGCACTTACTGGGTTGGCCATTCTGCTGGCGCTCTTCTTCCTCAGTTCCTTCTTCATTGATTACAAGGCCTGGTATCAGGAACTGACCTTCAAGATGACGCCGCTCAAACCCGGGGATATCACGCTCGACGCTGGCGCCTATGCCGGTCTCATCCAGATCAAGGTGAGCGATATCAAATGGAAACGCGGGCTCATCCTCGAGGCGAAGCGGGGGCCCCAGTGGCCGTCCCCCGATGCTTTGGTAGGCGATCTTTCTCAACGAAAGTGGACGACCTTCCTAAGCTTACAGAATATCCATCGCGCCCGGTTGCCCTACGAACTCCGCGATAAGGAAGGGCTCCTGGTGAGATCCTCAACGCTCGATATCTCCCCGCTACACGAGAAGGCAACCGGAACGTTGGTCATCCCACTCCCACGTTCTCACAAAGTCACCGGGCTGCGCTTTCGCTACTGATGGTCGATGGAACGACTTCCCCAGAGGCCCCGAGCGCGCGCTGTGCTGCGGCAAGAATTGCTTGAGCATCCCTTCCAATCGGAGCCGACACTAGGGGCATGAGCGGCTTCTCTTTGGAAATAGACCAGTGAAAATGTGAGGTTGCACACAGATTACTGGAGTCAGCTTCAGGAAGATCGACGAGACGCCCGTTAGGAGCTGTTTCCGTTGCGAGCCAGAGCCTCCCTTCGTCCCCGGGTTCAGCGATCAATGAGCCTTCCTCGCCATAGATTTCCGCCTGATAGGAAGTACGCACCCCTTGTTGCGTCCATGAAGCTTCTGCAATCGCTGAGGCTCCCGCATAGCTCATGAGCACGATTGCGTTGTCCTCCACCGAAAGCCCCGCTTTGCAATAAGTGCCGCCAACCGCCTTCACCGAGTCCGGCATTCCTAACACCACACGCGCCAAGGCCGTTCCATAACAGGCATAATCGATCAAGGCACCACCGCCATTTCGCCGATGATCAAAGAGCCACTCGCAGAAGTAGTCACTGCAGCCGAGTTCACGTGGTCCGGCGTGGGCTGCGCGATAGCGCACTTGCCACGGCCGTCCGATGTCACCGGCATGCACCATATCCAGCGCTTTTTGGAGGGGACGCGACCAGGCAAAGGGCCAGTTCACCATGAGCTGAACTTGATGCTCATCGGCCACTTGCAGCATGTGATCAGCGCTCTCGACATCAGCCGCCATCGGTTTCTCGATCATCACATGCAATCCTCGGGCGGCTGCGGTGGCCGCCAAATAACTTCCGGTGCGATTATCGGAGAAGATGTAGGCGGCATCGGCTTCGATACGGTCCATCAACTCGTTCGCATCCGCATAGGTGGGGCAACGATACCGTTTCTTGAACTTCGCCAAAAGCGGAAGCTCCGGCTCCGCGACCCCCACCAGTTTCGCATTAAGAGACCGGTCGATATCGCTGAGATGGGACCAGACGTGATCGTGTTGCAGCCCGAGGACGATGATGCGGAGATTTGCCATTCGTTAGAGGCCCATAAAGGAGAGACGGCCAAGATGCAAGAGCATCTTCCAACGATCCAGCCCTCGCCCCGGCAATCTCGACAGGGCAACATAAGCTGTTGGAGCTTAGGCTTTAGACGGGTTGTGAACCCGTGCTACTAGCAGCAAGTGCCCTTTCAAACGTCGCACAGGTTTGCAAACCGTGCGAACGGCTCTCCGATCAGATGAGGGTCCACGTAGTCATCTCAAGAGACTTCCGCTCAACCGGTCGATTGAGGGCAATTGTCCCTACCATCACGCGTCCCCGACCCCGGTCCGGTAGGCGTTGATCTTGGCCGGGTTTTCGCTCTCGGCGTTCGCTTTCCAAGTATCGATGTTAGAAATGTCCTCCAACGGATTGAAGTCGCCGCGTTCGTCGAGGAAGACAATCATGTTGCGCATCTCAGGACAGGCCACGAAGGCGTGGGGGCCGTTGTTGTTGAAGAGATCACAACCTTGCTGATCCAATGCTAGTTTCGCGTCGTTCTCGGTGTTTTGATCCGGTGCGATGATGACTTTGGGATAGTCATTGCCGGCATTGGCGATGGCACGCTCTAACATGATGGGATTCATCACCGCGAGTTCAGCGAGGTTTTTGAGTTCACCCGGCTTCTCTTTGATGAATTTACCGATATCGAAATCGGGCACGCAGTTATGTTCGCGCAGCCGTTTCATGTAACTCTGGACGGGCTTGTCATAATACACTTCGTCCAACCGCCCCTCGCTCTGAGCTTGATCAAGATACTCCCAAAGTGTGTTGAGATAACCGAAAACACGTCGGCTCTCCGATGTGGATTCCTCGTCAGAACCCCGCACGGCATTGAAGCGCGTGGTCGCTTCATTCACTTCGTTCTCAAAGGAACCAGCGGGATAGTGTTCATGAATCTGGCGCGGGGTATCACCGCGACTGAGAAGTTCCTGACGTTTACGTCCAAGATTCTGGTTAGGCAGTCGTTGCCCGTCAGCATCGTCGGTCGCATCACCCGAAGCGATGCGTGCCGCTTCGATCATCTTATTCAATTGATATAGCGTTGGAAGATTGGTGGACAAATAATCTCCGGACTGTCCTTGCTCAATGTACTTACAAATACCTAACAAACGCGCCTGCAAATGATGCATCTTGAGTAGCTCCAACACGGCGTGGAGCCGCTCGAGGATGACCAACCGCTTCTCACCAGGAATGTAACGCGGCGTGCCATCTACGACCCATTTGGAGAGCCCACGCAGTCGCTTGTCCCATTTCTCAATCTGGAAATTGCTCCAGTAATTGGCCGTTTGTTCCAGGTAATCATGCGCCCGTTTCAATTGCAATTTGCCATAGGTCAGCGACTCGGAGTCCTCCACCGCCTCGATCATGAATTGATGCAGGCGCTCGATCACGGCTTTCTCCGCCTGAGTGACCTTGTTCTTTACAAACTCATAGAGTTCTTCCTTCTCCTCGCTGCGAAAGAGACGGAAGATAAACTCACGCGGCGATTCGGTGATGTCTTTGGCGCAAAGCTGATTGGTCTTTTCTTCCAAATAAGCCCCTAGGTCACCGCGCGGCCCGGCATCTGACATCTCCGCAAAGGCCGCCGCGATGATGGCGTCAATATCTCTGGCAATGGGTCGCCGATTGGCTTCCGCACCGATATCGCCTTTGATGCGATGACCATAACAGTTCGCCGGATCGTAGAGCCTTTTCAGGTATTCCAAGGCAAAGGTCACGCCGACCGTTTCCTCAATCTCCAGGGTGGGATAAAGCACGCAAGCGAGACTAACAAAGGAGTGTTTTCCGAAACGCCCTTCTTTATTGAAATTCTGCGCATCGACGATCCTAGCAGAGCGGTAACTAGAGAATCCCAAACTTCCTGTGAAAAGGAAGACTGCGCCCAATTTGAGCAAATGATGGTATTCCACCGTCTGGTTTCCTCCCCAATCAGGCGATACAAAGGTGGTGAGTTCGTAAGGACCCAGACCTTTGGGGAAGCCTTCAGGAGGCCGCGAACTGATGGGCCACTTTCCATTAAACGCAAAGTCAGGCCGGCAATGGTTGTTAAGATCCCGCAAGCAAGCGTAGCCGTTGGCTAGCATGCGGTCATTCTTATGGTAACTCGGGGGTAAGAGAAACAACCCGTAAATCCTTGTTTGGCCGTCCTGATTGGGATTGATGCAGAAACGCGCTAAGTAAGCCACATCAATGAAGGTGCCCGAACCCGTACCGCCCGCTAACGAACTCACCACGTAGATGTGCACATCGGGCGCGTGACCGAGCTTGGCGTGCGCGTTCCGGATGCGCTCTTCCAGCTGCGCCATATGCATGTCCTTACCCACGTTCCGCGGCATGCTCCAAAGCGCCAAACGGCCAAAGCAACGCATCCCACCCGCACCCACACCTTCATGGTTGAGGAGACCGGGATCCGGCACCCAAGTCGTATCCGGCTGCAGCGGCGTCTGATTGAGATACTCCACCGCCTTGGAAGGTGACTCGAGCGGGGTGTAGACGGACTCGATGGAATCCCCCGCCGGCGTGGGATGCCGCTCCACTGCCGTATCCGTCTCGGTGAAGATCAGCTCCACGTGATCCGGTTTGTTTTTCCCAAAGGCTCCGTAGTAGAAGCGCTGAAGTTCTTCGAGGACCCGCAAGCCCGTCGTTCCTAGACCAATAAAAATCGTCGGCGTCGCCATGATGTGTGCAGATAGACGAAGCAACCACAGCAATCGTCACGGGAAAAGCCACTTTATTTGAATCGGGCCGCGGGCGGAGTAGCGTCCCCGCCATGACGCGATGGTTCGCCTTCCTGATGTTGGCCTTTCCCGCTTGGGCAGATGGCGACTTGCGTGTGTCCCGCGACGCCGGCGAAGTAGTGCTCTCGTGGGTAACGAAGTCCGTCCTAGCAGAGCACCAGGAAGCGATCTATCCGGAATATCGTGTCGAGCAGAGCCGAAACCTTGTTGATTGGGAAGAAATCACCCCGCGCGAATCGCGGCGGTTGGATGGGGCGGCTCGCACCTTGACAAGGCGGTTCCCGATTGACGTGGATGCGCCCCAGTATTTCCGGGTGGTGAGTCATCTCGATCTCAGCGACGCAAATTTGTCAGGACGGGATCTCGCAAGTGGCAAATTTGAAAACATCGAATTCTCCAACGCCAATCTCCGTGGCGCGAACTTGGACGACGCCGACTTGAGCGGCGCCAATCTGTCTAACACCAATGTCGAGAACGCCTCGCTTCAACGCGCCAATCTTGCAGGCTGCCTAGTGAATCAGTTACGCGCCCGAGGCGCGGACTTCGAGAAAGCGATGCTCAAAGAATCCGAAGGCGATTCCCCGGACTTCGGCAATGCGGATCTCAGCCGGTCAAACTTTAGCCGGGTCGCGTTTGAAAGCGCCGTTTTCACCGGAGCCACAATGAAACGCACACGGTTGCGGGACGCCAAAGTGTCAGGTGCCAACTTTACAGGCGCCGATCTTTTCAAAGCAAACTTGGGTGACGCCAATGTCAATGATGCCAACTTTTCCGGATGCAAGATGCAGGAAGCGCTCCTCGATGACGGCACCAGTGCCAAAGACGCTAACTTTAGCACCGCGGACATGCGCGCTGCGGTCATGACACAATCCAAGTTTCATCGTGCCAACTTCAATGGTGCTCTCTTGCACAGCGCCGACTTCCGGCTATCAGAGTTCGAATTCGCGGACTTCACTGGTGCCGATCTCAGTTTCGTCAATACCACCGCGGCTGATTTCACTGGAGTGACTGGTACCAACGTTGTCGTCACAGATCCCTTTGGTAATCCTAATTCAGTGACCATCTACGGCCACTTCGGTAGTGGGCGTTTCGGATTTGTCCTCGCGTATTAGCGCGTGGTCCATCCAGCAGCGGCGTTGCCGGCGCCCGTTTTCTCAACATCCGAACGGCGCCGTACTGCGGATCATGTGAATATTGCAGCTCTTACACAATGAAAGCTTTAACAATCCTATTCATCCTCGCCGTTACCTCGCTTTTCGCCCTTCAAGAAAGTCCGGCTCAGCTCTTCGACAACCTCAGAGTTTTTCAAGATCGCGTGAACGTAGGCGATCCGGAGGTGGAAACAGCCGATGGCCGGGAAGGTCCCAAGGGAGCAGCCACAGCGGATTTCAATGGCGATGGCAAACCGGACCTCGCGATAAGCAATCTCGATGGAACGGTCACACTCTTGTTAGGCGAGGGGGGCGATCAATTTGAGGAACCGCAACACCTGAGCACCGGCGCCCGAACGCTGCGAGGGATCATCGCAACGGACTTGAATGGCGACACCTTACCTGACATTGCCACCGCTGCTCCTTATGAAGGCCACGTGCATCTCTTTTTGAATGCTTCAGGCGGGAACTTTACCTCGGTGGATCCGTTAGAAATTTGGAATGGCGTGCGCAATCTCACCGCGGGAGACTTCGATGCGGACGGCATCACGGATCTGGCCGTGGCGGGCCCTCCCCTGGGCTTGCGCCAGCTCCGTGGATTGGGTGATGGCACTTTTGAAGCGATTGGTGACTTCCCGCAATTGGCGCCCTATGATTGGGGCCCTTTTCCGAAACCGGTTTACAGTCTAGCACCATTGCCATCCCAATCCGGTGAAGGCGATGCCTTGCTCGTGACTCATGCTCACAGCGATCGCTCGTGGTTGCTGGATGCCCCGGCCGAAGCGCAAGGCCCCAGTCCGGAGGACCCCCTCTACCCTGGGCTCTATCAAAGTGTCCCTACCGACTGGCCAGCCTCGCCTCTCGTCATCACCGAGTTCATGGCCATCAACACGCAAACGTTACCGGACGCGGATGGCGACTACTCTGATTGGGTAGAGATCTACAATCGTTCAGAAGAGGTGGTCTCCTTGGCGGGATGGAAACTCACCGATGATGCTCGGTTGCTAGATAAATGGTCTTTCCCTAACCAAACTCTACAGCCAGGCCAATTCCTCGTCATCTTTGCCTCGAATAAAGATCGCCCCGATGCTCAAGGCAATACGCACAGCAATTTTAAGCTCTCAGGCTCTGGCGAATGGATCGCGCTCGTGAATCCCGAAGGCCGCCTCGCACACGGTTTCCCGGGCAATCAAGTACACGTGCGTGTCGAGAACCCCCGTCGCGCCAGCCGTCTCTTGATCACCCAGGCCTTCTTTGGCGAGAATCGCTTGTTGGACGAAGACGGCGATTATGTGGACGCGATCGAAATCACCAACCAAGCAACTGTTCCCACGCGAGCGAAGTTTCAGGGCCTTACCGCGTCCCCAGACATCCGCGTGGATCACTGGCGCCTCCCGGATGCGGAACTTCAGCCGGGCGAATCCCGCCTGGTATTCCTAAGCGGCAAAGATCGCAGCGATCCCAACGGGGCGTGGCATGCCAATTTCGCCGTTGAGAACAACTATCTCGCTCTGACCAATCTTTTCAATGTGCCTGTGCAAGACGTCTACACATGGCAAGTGGAGCGTTTCGACCGGCAAGTCGCCGACGTGTCCTTTGGCTATGGTGCCGATCGGATCAACGGCTACTTTGATCGTCCAACACCGGGTCATCCTAACGGATTTTCTCAATCTTTTGAATCGCTTCATCCTGGCTTTATCACCAACATTGCATTCAATCCCACGGAAGATCCCAACCGTCCACTGCGTGTTGAAATCAGCTTCAGCCGGCCGAGCCGCGCGCAAGGTGCGCAACTCAACTACGGTTACGGCCGCCTGGACCGCTATGTGACGCTCACGAGGGATAGTGAAGACCATTTCGCGGCGTTGATTCCTGCACACCGGCTTCAAGACCGAGGACTTGAACTGGAGTGGGAAATCTATGCCTGGGGAGTCAATGGCCAACAGATTCTGCAAGGCGAGGATCTGTTAGGGGTGAACCAGCCCAATGCGCTCACGATCATCGACACCATACAGACACAACCGGCCCGCGCCATCGCGGTGGGAAGCGTGTTGTCTCCCGTCAGTGAAGGCCGTTTGGATCTCATCACCGTGAATCGCGATGCGGGACGGCTGCAGATTCATCGGGGAACGAACAGGCCGAATCGTTTCGAGGATTTGTCTAGCATCAACCTCGACGTGCCTGGGGGGCCCCGCTCCGTTTCCATCGTCGATCTCGATCGCGATGGCTGGAATGACTTGATCGTCGCTTTGCGCAACTTCGACCGAGTCGTTACTTTCAAAAATAATAGCGGCACCTTTACTTTAGAATCTGAGATTCCATCCGGAGTGAGTCCGCGCGAGTTGGCCATCGCTGATTTCAGCGGCGACGGCCAACCCGATGCTGCCGTGATCAACCGGATCTCTTCCGACGTGAGCATCCTGACGACCTTTGCGGGGCGGGCGGCGATCGGCACCTTGGATCAGGTCTATCCCACAGGAGCGGAAGTGGTTCAACTTCTGGCTAAGGATATGAATGGCGATGGTTTGGATGATGTGATTCAACTTCACCGCTCCTCTAATGACGCGACGGTCCGTTATGCTAAGCCGGGCGGCAAACTGGAGGACCCTGTTTACATTTCGTTAGGAGAACGTCCTAGCGGATCCACCGCACAAGACGTCAATAACGATGGCTACGTGGATTTGATCACGGCCAATCTCGGCCGCGGAACGGGTGATGGATCCATTTCAATTCGGTTAGGCCAAGCCGATGGCAGTTACGCCCCGGAGCAACGCTTTTCACCTCCGGAAACTCAACGAGGCGGATTGTTCGCCATCGTCGCGGCGGATTTCGATGGCGACCAACGGGTCGATATCGCCGCTGGTTACTTTGATTGCCGGGTCGCTTTTTATCGCGGCAATGGTGACGGCACGTTCACTTTCACTAGAACCGATCGCTTCACTTACGAGTCCCGCGTGATGACCACCGGTGATTTTGATAAGGATGGGGATATCGATCTTGCCGGTGCCGGCTACGCGGGCGATGTCGTCGTCTTTGAGAACGAGGGTGACTTGTTAACCACGGAGAAGACCAAGCGGTTTGACTACGACTCGCCCAGCCAAGGCAAGTTTGGGACGAAAGAGATCACGGCTAGAGACGTGAACAACGACGGCGATCTGGATCTCGTCGTGGGAAGCGGCAGCGGCGTGATGCTCTACTTTGGTTCGGAGGGCATGGCTTTTGATCTCATCCAAAGCACTCTAGCAGGTGTCGACTACCCGGCGTCCGGACTTGCCCTCGGTGACTACGACGGAAACGGAACGCAAGACATCGCCATGTCCTGTCGCATCCTCTCCTGCATCGCTCTCCTCACGCAAGGTGAGAACGGCAAATATCAAAGAGCTTTGGAAGTGGATGTCCCGTCAGGCGGGTTCCTCGCCAGCGGGGACTTGGATGGTGACGGCTTAGCCGATTTGGTAGGTTCAGGCGATGTGCTTTGGACGGCACTGAGCAGCCGCCGAGCTTCAACCAAAGTGGCCTCTGGCGAAACCACCAAACGCGAGAAACTTCCCCGACTCGTGATCAACGAAATCTTGGCGCGCAACAACGATCTACCCGTCGATGCCGGCGGAGGCAAGAAATCCGATTGGGTGGAACTCTATCATGGTGGTCAAGAAACCATTGCGCTCGGCGGCTACAAATTGGAGATGAGTTTCCGCAATGAAGAGCTCGGCGAGACCTTTGCCCGAACCTACGCCTTCCCCGCAGAGGCCAAGCTTGACCCGGGCGGCTTTCAATTGGTCTTCTTCTCCGGATCCAAACGTAGCCTCTACCATACGGGCTTTAAGTTGCCGTCTAAAGGCGCTGAGCTTTGTCTCCGCGATGCCAATGGAGACGAAATCGACCGCATCGCCTACCCGGACCAGGAATCCAACGTTTCTTATGGTCGCTTCGAAGACGGACTCACCGCCCTGACATTCAACCCTATTCCCAGTCCCGGCCGTCCCAACCGGGACAATGGCGCCGTGCCTCCCGATCTGAAGTTTGACGGTGGTTTTGATAGCCAACTCAAGCCCTTTGAACCCATCCGGTTCACTGTCAAAGGCGAGGATGATATCGGCATCGTAAGTGTCAATCTCGTTTATAGACGCCTCGACGCCCCCGATGAACCCGCCGCACGAGTCATTCTCTACGACGACGGCCAACACCAAGACGGCGCCATGACTGACGGCGTGTTCTCAGGTCTGCTGGAGCCAGGTCTCCCCGACGGCGCCGAAATCCTCTACTATTTGGAAGCCGAAGACCTCAGCGGCCGCACCGTCACCATCCCTGACGACGCCTCCTTCACCATGAGCGATGACAATGCCGGCACCGCCGCCTCAGCTTTCTCGTTAGGCGTGTTTGCGAATACAGGTCTCCAGATTTCCGAAGTGGTTTCTGATAACGAAACGGGCCTGCAAGATGAATTCGGCGGCACGCCCGACTACATCGAAATCCGCAATACTTCGAATCAAGCCATCGCTATGAAAGACTTCACCCTGGCAAAGGATTTCTTCGCCGGCCCCACCGAGGCCTTGGCATTCCCAGACGACTTGATGTTAGAGCCCGGTCAATACCTCACCGTCTTTGCCGACAACAATCCCAACCAAGGCGACCTTCACGCGCCCTTCCGTCTCAACCGCAAAGGCGACGAGTTCTTCCTCCTACGCAAAGGACAATTTGGCACCTCCGCCATCATGGACGCCGTGGATCTTCCTGAGCTTGGCGATGACCAAGCCTACGCCCGTCTGGGTGATACCTGGGTCATCACGGCTCCTACGCCACTCGCCGGCAATTTGTTAGAACCTCTCCTTTTGAAAGAGGAAGGAAATAGCGTCCGTTACTGGTTCGCCACCGAAACCGGCAAGAGCTACGAAGTGCAATTCAGCTCAACGCTAGAGTCAGGTGATTGGGAAGTGATGGCAGATACGCTTGGGAATGGACGAGAAAGCTCCGTGAGTCATGCTGCCGACGCGCAGGGCTTCTTCCGCCTCCGCATCGAGTGAATCTGGCGAGATTACCACTTTCCCTCGGGCAACATTTGCCCAAGAAAACATTTGATTCAAAATTGCATCGATTCAAAAATGAATCATGTCAATTAAGAATCGAACTGGCTCGCCCGTCACAGGTGATGACTTCTTTGATCGCGAATATGAACTGAAGCAGCTGCTTAAAGCCATTGAAGCGAAGGACCATGTCCTCATCACCGCTCCACGTCGAGTCGGGAAAAGCTCTCTACTCAAGAAAGCGTTGAAGACCATGGAGTCACGGCGATGGCTTTCCGTCGAAGCAGATGTCCAGCAATGCAAGAATGAGGCCGATTTCTTGGAGCAGCTAATGGAAGGGCTGCGAGATGCCGGCATCGAGCCAAGTGGTCTCGACAAGCTCAAGACCGCGATCGATCAGCTGCGGAAATGGCTGGGCGGGCATAAAGTTTCAGCGGCGGAAGTGAGTGTCGAAATTCCGAATAATGATGACGGCAATGAGTGGAAAGAGGTCACCAAGCAGTTTGAAGCGATCGTCGAGAGTTTGAAGGGCCGCTCCATCGTCTTTGGCCTTGATGAATTGCCCATCTTCCTCGCGCGGCTAGTCAAAGAAGCAAGCGACGGTCCGTCCCGGGTAAATGTCATCCTGCATTGGCTTCGATCCCTTCGGCATCTCTATCCAAACTTTGTTTGGGTGATTTGCGGTTCCGTCGGTCTCGATACCTTTACTCAACAGCACAATCTTTCCGGCGCTATCAATGACCTCAAACTGCAACGCTTGGAAGCGTTCAGCGACAGCACGGCCCGGGAGTTTCTCGTGCAACTTGGCAACTCTCCCGAGAATCCATTGCCGCTTTCTGATGCGGTCATCGATGCCATGCTCAAGCGAGTAGGGTGGCCACTCCCCTATTTCCTCCAGTTGATCTTCCAAAGCCTGGAAGAGCTGCACCCTGAAAAGCGCAGCACCAGCTACCCGTCCGTGGATGACGTGGAGACCGCAGCTGAGGAACTGTTAGGCGCGCACTTCTCCCAGTACTTTGCACACTGGGTCACGCGGCTTCCTGACCAATTATCTAAGCCGTGTGCCGCGGCAGCTGAATTCTTGTTAGGAAAACTCTGTCGCAGTAGCCGGGGTCACAGCCGGTCCAAACTCTCGACGCTAATGCTTACGCGCCGCCCCGAAAGCCCGCCGGAGGAAGTCGAAAAACAACTGAGCTTCCTCTTGGATGTGCTCGAGCGCGATGGCTACCTCTATCGTCACGGGGCGTCCTCGTTCGCCTTCCGTTCTTTCCTCCTCAGAGACTTTTGGAAACGCCGCACATCCTAACGCGCCAGCGAAATGAACGACAGAATCCCTCGGCTTCGTATCTTTAATCCCGGCCGGCTCAAGGATGACGAACTTGAAGCCACGTTTATTGCTCGGCAGTCGCTTTTTGAGAAAATCTTCAAAGAGATCGTCGGCGAAAAACCGGATGCCATTCCCCAGCACCACCTGCTCATTGGCCAACGCGGCATGGGGAAAACCACCCTCTTGTGCCGGATTCGCGCCGAACTCAATAAGGCGCCGCACCGGAACCACTTCCTGCCTTTGCAGTTCTCCGAAGAACAATACGTCGAAGTCGACCGGCTCTCCAAGTTCTGGCTCAACGCCGTGGACGCCGTGGCCGACGCACTGGATGCGGTCAATGAAGAGACGACGGCTAAGGATCTCGACCGGCGCATGCGCCGACTAGAACGCAAGGGAAATGAAGCGGAACTAGCGAAGTCGGCTCAGGCCCTATTCGTCGACATTTGTCAGGAAATCAAGCGGCGCCCGGTGTTCCTCATCGACAACTTTCATATGCTGCTGAACAGGCTTCGGAAAGAGGACTACACGCTTCGGGCTTTCTTCATGCGTGAGGGCGCGCCGATCATTGTCGGAGCCGCCACGGCGAACCCTGCGCATACGGAAGATTATGGCGCCGCCTTTTACGATGGCTTCAAGAACAGAGCGCTCGATCGGCTAACGCTATCAGAAATGCGAACCGTGCTTGGCACCCTAGCAAAGCGCGCCAACAAACCAGAACTCGTTCAGCGCATCCATCAAGAATCGGCGCGGCTGGCCGCCCTCAGCGACCTCACCGGTGGCAATCCGCGCACAACCGTTCTACTCTTCGAACTCTTCTCACGGGGTTTCTCCGAAGACGCCTACGAAGATTTAGAGAGTTTGTTAGACTACGTCACCCCACTCTACCAATCACGTTTGGATCAGCTGTCCGACCAAGGCCAGTTGATCTTGGGTACTCTGGCGCAGCACTGGAGTCCCGCCGATACCAAGGCGCTGGTGGAACGCTCGCAATTGCCGCGAGGAAGCGTGACCACGCAATTGCACCGACTCGTCGAGACAGGCCTTGCCGAAAAGGTCGAACTCCCCAATGCGAAAGTCACGGGCTACCAAATTGCCGAGCGATTTTTCAATATCTGGTATTTGATGCGCTTTGCCAGCCGGCGCCAGCGGGGCAGTCTCGTTTGCCTTACTAAATTCTTGCAAGAGTTCTACGCCACACCGGAACTTGAGCGTCGCGCCCGTCACCTGTTATCGCAAGACCACTTGTCAACCGGCCAGCTCACCTACGCACTCGCCCTCTCCGAGGCTGATCTCGATCACTCCGTCTCGCACGAGTTGCGAACGCATGCCGAACGCCTCATCATTAGAAGTGGCGAAGGAATTCGGGAGCGGATCAAGGAGATCCTCGATCCGTCTGCCATTCCGGAGCATCTCTACACCGTGGAAGAACTTCGAAAGAAGCTGGTAGACTTGGTTGAGCGTGTGGATGAAGATCTAGAAGTCAAACCTGACACTTTCGCGGACGCGGTCCTTGGTTCTGTTACCATGCTAGATCACCGGGCGGGACTGGCGGATAGTGAAATCACCGCCGAACAGATCCAGCAGATCACAAAGGATATCCTAGCAGAGCGCAAGAAGCTCGCAGCCGCGTATGGCGAGGAGGCGATCGCTTTTCTCGAGAAACACCTTAGAAACGGCTTGATAGATAGCTTGGAGAACACCACCGCGATCAGCGAGGCCATCGAATCAGCGCACTCAGCTTTACAATGTGGTGTCATCGCTAGCGTCATTGCGTCCAAGAGCCCGCCACAAGCACACGATGCCCTTCGCAAGGCCATTAAGCTTGATAGTGAAAGTGCTTGGCCATGGAACCACTTAGGCAATCTCTATAAGAACGAATTGGGCCGTGATGAGGAGGCGGAAAGGGCCTATCGAAAGGCCATCGACATCAACCCAAAGTATGCCACTGCGTGGAACAACCTTGGCATTCTCTTAGAGAGTGTTTTTGAAAGACATAGCGAAGCAGAAGAGACTTATCGCCGAGCGATCGAAATCAATCCCAAATACGCAGCCCCTTGGAATAACTTGGGAATTCTCTTAAAGAATCGATTTGGACGACAAGAGGAAGCCGAAGAAGCTTATCAAAACTCGATAGAAATTGATCCCACGTCTGCAGCCCCGAGGAATAACCTTGGCAATCTTCAATTAGATCTCCTTGGAAAACTCGATGATGCCCAGAATTCTTTTGAACAAGGAATCGAATCAATGGGGCGTTCGAGCCTCTTCTGCCAACACAATTTGGTGTTCCTTTCACGAGATTTCCAAGACAACGCTGGCGACGCCCGAAAGCTGCTCGACGACATCGAGCGCTGTGAAGATGGAGAACTCGCGGATACCTGGCATCTTCATGATACTCTTTTCGCCAGCCGGGAGCAGAATTGGGGACTAGCAGCTTCCCTTCTTCAGCAAGCCCTTGAGGTGATCGGCGGCGCCTTTCCAGCCGATACGAAGGACGACTGGTTCCGCGCCACGGCTGTTCTTCTTCATCAGGGCTATGGCACAAAGCTCATCGCTTTGCTGGAAGAAGGCGGTTGGGACAAAGAAATGCTTCCATGGTTTGAAGCGATCCGGGCCCACGCAGCCAAGAACGAACGACTTTTGTTAGAGTGTCCCCAAGAGGCTCGCAAAGTGGCCAAGGAGATCTACGATCAGATCGCCGTTCGTCTCCAGTGGTTACCTGAGAGCACTCGGGACATCGCCTGACTCGTCTCCATCCAATTTCGCATTGGCAGGCTCGTCACCTACCTGCTACCACTCAGCCAACTCATGTCCAACGGAAGACTTCATCAACAACACGCTGCCATCACCGGGGCCGGGTCGGGAATCGGCCAAGCCATTGCCACGCGTTTCGCTGCCGAAGGGGCGTTCGTGGAGATCTTGGAACGCGATCTGGAGGCTGCGGAAGCGACGCAACAGCTCATAGCTGAAGCTGGAGGTGAGAGCCATGTCCGTGAGGTGGATGTTAGTGATGAACGCTCCGTGGGAGACGCCTTTGCGGAGCTAACTCGTGAACGAGGTGCGGTGGACATCTTGGTTAACAACGCAGGGATCGCTCACATCGGCACTTTGGCGACCACGTCTTCGGAGGATCTGGATCGGCTCTTTTCCGTGAATGTGAAAGGGGTCTTTCACTGTAGCAAGGCCGCGTTGAATGGTATGTTAGAAAAAGAATGCGGCGTCATTCTCAATATGGCCTCTCTGGCCTCGAAGATCGGCATTCAGGATCGCTTTGCCTATTCCATGACCAAGGGCGCCGTTCTGACCATGACGCTTTCCATTGCCAGGGATTACGTAGACCAAGGCATCCGTTGCAATTGCGTGTGCCCGGCACGGGTGCACACGCCGTTTGTCGATGGCTACCTCGCCAAACATTATCCCGGCAAGGAAGAGGAGATGTTTGACAAACTTTCACAAACCCAACCACTTGGCCGCATGGCCAAGCCGGAAGAAATCGCCAACTTGGCAACTTTTCTCTGTTCAGACGAGGCCGCTTTCATTACCGGAAGCGCCTACGACATCGACGGCGGGAGCACGCTCCTGCGCTGACTTATTTCCAACTCTCCACTCAAACACTAACATGAAACTCATTCGATTTGGACAGGCCGGGCAGGAAAAGCCGGGATTGCAATTGGGGGACGGGCGTCGCATCGATGCGAGCGGCTTTGGCCAAGACTATGACGAAGCTTTCTTTGGCGGCGACGGACTGGAGCGTCTCCAAACGTGGGCCGCAACCAATGCCGAAAGCGCCCCGGCGATTGCGGAAGACGAGCGATTGGGCCCTTGCGTGTGCCGCCCTAGCAAGATCATCTGCGTGGGACTGAATTACGCTGATCACGCACGCGAGTCCAACGTGGAGCTTCCGGCTGAACCAGTCATCTTTTATAAAGCGACATCGGCTATTGTCGGCCCTAACGATGACGTCGTCATTCCCAAGAATAGTCTGAAGACGGATTGGGAAGTGGAACTCGCCTTCGTCATAGGCAAACGAGCGCGCTACGTTGAGGAAGCGGATGCTCTCGATCACGTGGCCGGGTATGTCTTGCACAATGACTACAGCGAACGCGAATTTCAGATCGAACGCTGTGGTCAATGGCTCAAAGGCAAGAGTTCCGATACCTTCGCACCGTTAGGCCCTTTTCTAGCGACCGCGGATGAAATCGGAGATGTGCACGAACTGAATCTCTGGCTCAAGGTGAATGGCGAGGTCCGTCAGCAGAGTAACACGCGGGAGCTTCACGCGAAGATCCCCCAGCTCGTCAGTTATATCAGTCAATTCATGACCTTGCTTCCCGGTGACGTCATCTCGACGGGCACTCCTGGCGGGGTGGGCATGGGGATGGAGCCTCCCACCTATCTCAAACCTGGTGACGTGGTGGAACTTGGGATCGATGGATTGGGCGAACAACGGCAGACCGCCCAAGCATACGGAGGCTAAGATCATGCACCCACCAACTTCCCGTCGGCAATTCCTCCTCAGTAGTTCAGGAGCACTCTTGGCAAGCCTGGCGCAAGCACAAGATACCAGAAAACGCGAGATGACGATCTGCCTGGTAGGCGGCGCCATCGGCGTCGAAGCGAATCAGTTGGAAGCCATCGAGCTTGCCGCGCGTCATGGTTTCGAGTCGGTGGAGGCTCGGCCACATGAATTGGTGGAGTTGTCAGACGATGAATTGGGCAATGTTCTGGCCAGACTGAAAACGGCAAATTTGCAATGGGGAACTGCGGGACTGCCGGTGGATTTCCGCCGTACAGAGGAGGCGTTTCAAGCAGGCCTCCAAGAATTGCCCAAACTTGCCGCCGGCTTGCGACGCGCGGGAGTAAAGCGTGTTGCGACCTATCTCCTTCCCTCTCATCGTGAACTAACCTATCTCCAGAATCACCAACTTCATGCCAAGCGCTTACGCGAAATTTGTAAGATTCTCAGCGATCACGGGCTTCGATTAGGCTTGGAATATGTGGGCACGCAAGCGCTGCTCACTCGCAGCAAATATGCCTTTGTGAGGACATTGGCCGAGACCTTGGAGCTCTGCGACACTATCGGCACAGGCAATGCCGGGGTGGTGCTCGATAGCTGGCACTGGTGGACGGCGGGTGATTCCGCGGAAGCGATCGCACAGCTAAAGAATGACCAAGTGGTCTTGGTTGATCTCAATGACGCCCCCAAGGGGATCGACAAAGCCGATCAGCAGGACGGCAGCCGGCAGCTGCCCATGGCGACGGGCGTCATTCCAATCAAGCCTTTCTTGGAAGCGTTAGTCGCCATTGGTTATGATGGCCCCGTGCGCGCCGAGCCGTTCAACCAAACGCTGCGTGATTTGGATAACGATCCGGCCTGCGAAGCGACCATTCAATCGATGCGCAAAGCATTTGCACTGATCGGAGGATGAAACGCCTACTGTTAGGCTCATTCCTCGTAATTGGATTACCCTCTGGGAGCATCCTGGCAGAAGAAACGAAAGCCGAAGTCGCGGCCCGCACGCTTCGACAATTCGGTGGCGTCGTTTTTAAGAAGGGCGGCAAATTCATTGAGGTCAATCTCAACAAGAACGCCCGCATCACGGACAATCACCTCGCCTGGCTCAAAGATCTCCCGCATCTGACCGACGTCTCCTTGGAACAAACCAAGACGGGTGACCAAGGCATCGCGTATTTGTCAGATCATCAAGAGTTGGAATGGCTGAATCTCTATCAAACGACGATCTCTGACAAAAGCCTCGCCGTTCTTGCGAAGCTTCCGAAGATCCAATACTTACCAATCGGCGAAACGAAGATCACGGATGCCGGGCTAGAGGCATTAGTCAAAACCAGGTCACTGCGATATCTCGGCCTCCGCGGGAACGCCGTTACTGACAAAGGAGCGAAGACGATCGGCAAGATGCCTTTTCTAACCGAACTCCATCTCGGCGCAACCCAGATAAGCGACAAAGGATTGCAAGACTTGACTCCCCTAACAAATCTTCAGAAACTATGGCTCTTTGAGACGAAAATCACCGATGCTTCGATACCTGTGTTATCACGCATGACGAGGCTGAAAGAACTCCACGTCTACGAATCGAAACTCACCCCTGACGGTTTGGCCAAGGTTCGTCAGGCACTCCCTAAGTGCCGCATTGTCAGCGAAAGGCCCAAACCCTGATCACTCAGCGAAAAACGGCCGCGGCATAGCGCCGCGGCCGTTCTAAGCGAGTTCGTTGGGGGAACTACAATTTGAGGGAAAATCCTCTATCGCCGACGGCGAAAGATCAGAAGCAGACTTCCAAATGCGGTCAGGAAGACACTGGAGGGCTCTGGGATAGGGGTGATGCCCGGTGTGATGATGGTGCCGCCTGGAAGAGTCGCTCCGTCAGCTAAAACCCATTCATCCCGACCATTGTCACTATTCAATTGCTCCGTTGCCAGGTAAAGGTAGTCATCTGTATTCCAACCGATCAACGTATCTACTGGAATCAGAAGGGCAAAGTCCGCGCCATTGCCCGACGGCGAATCCGTGGTATCAGTCGTCGACAAAGGATTTAGCTCAATTTGCTGCGGCGGATCTATCGAGGGAACATCTAAATCCCAAATTAACGTACCATCGATAGTGGGATCTGCGAGTGAATCAGAAGCATCTGCGTAAAACTGGAGAGTAACGATATTCAGGTTTCGATTTGCATTTCCACTCTCTTGAGAATCGTAAAGGAGCCTAAAATGGAACGCGCCCGCAACTTCTACCACGGGAATCGATGAAATTTGTACCGCGTCACTCACGACCTCTACGCCTTCGCCGACAGTAACAATTTCTTGCGAAAAGGTGGATTGATTGTCGGTCACCGTGCCATCAATGATCGAAGCTACGGTACCAACACCATCGAATGCATTAAAGGTTTGGTTAGAATTGGTGCCATCGACTAAGATGTTAGCGCCGTAGAGCGGTGTGCCCAGCGACATAGCGAGAACAAGTAGTGGTTTCAGGGGGATGGGTTTCATAGATGGTTGGATTGGTTGTTAAGATTACAGTCTGGTGACTCGTAGTATGGTTAGAGTTTGGGGAGATGGGTTTCAGGAGAAGCTTCGCGGGCAGACAGGGCGGGCCAATTTCCACCACGATCAAAATGAATTTGGTTAGGCTCGTAGTCGACCAACCATTCTTTCTGGAGCAAGGAAACGATCTCAACCGCATCCGATTCGGGATGCTCCGGAGAATATTTCAACGTGAGGATGACGGGCACCCAGCCTTGGAGATCAGCGAATCGATCAAGGAGACGCGCAACCTCCGACTGTTGATGCGCGTATCCATTGATCACCTGCTCGGTGTGAGGATCGCGGATCTTATAACTGGCCCACACCGTGGAGTCGTTAAATTGATAGTTAAAATAATCGTCCTTGGCGACATGCACGCGAAAGTTGGTGCTTTCCGTCCGTTTGGATTCCACGAAGGTTTGCCAATCCGTCGCCTGATAACGCACGGCGGATTCCCAGTCGATTCGATAGCCATCGGGAGTGAACTCCATGAAAATCGTGTAGGGAGCCTCGAGAGGCGTCCGTTGGACCGACATGAGATTGACCCAACGCTCTCCAAGCCCGTTTCCATCCGCCGAGTCCAGGGCACCATCATTCACGTTGACCACGCGATACTTCGGGCTGGGCGTCAGCGGACGCGTCGCATACCAGTCCGCCATCAAGGGACGGATCACTTCCGGATGACGAACGAGCGGAAGCAGTTCCTGCCAGGACCGGGCGTTCATGAACTTTGAAAGAACCTCCGTGGGTTCATCACTGAAAGCTCGAGCATCGATGGCCGGGAGCCGCTCGGCTCCCCCAAAGAGCGCTGATTCCGTGTACTTCCACGCCGTCAACGCCATCAATCCGATACCGACCACACAGGTCGAAATCCAAGGAACAAGGGCCTTCTTGGTATGAGGCGTATCCTCAGGAGGACGAATCTCGCGGTTTGGCGGAGCTACCATTCGATTCGGTGACAATTTCATCCTCGTCAACGTGGATTGCCACTCTTCACCTGCTAAGGGTGTGGCCTGAGGCTGAAAAACGAGCGGTGCCAGAGGGAAGTCATCCGGCCTGGTGAGGCGATGCACCCGCTTTGCCAGCGGCGGCGAGACCTGATTCACCACAACCGGCACGGTGCGACTCCGATGGATCGAATCGTAGGCTTCGACAATGAGCCGGTAACGCTCATCCCGCTCGTCGTCGTTCGGGGCCGTCTTCTCCCGATTCAGTCGGATCGCCTCATCAAACGAAGCTTCCGCAGCCTCTTGACACTCCGGCGCGTCGAAATGATAGAGCACTTCACCCCGCTTAGTATAAGCGTTAACCAGCATCTGATTCTGAGACGCGGAAGGCCTAAGATGGAGCAGATCAATGGCACAATCGATGCATTCAAGCGCCTGCCACTTCAACACATCCCCTCCACTTGCGACCAAGTCATCGCTCCTTTTCAACCAGGCGGCGACCAACTGCTGGAGCTGATCGCTAGAAACAGTCGTGTCTAGTTCTAGGATGGCCCGTCCATAATAAACTCTAATAAAGCGTTCCCACGACTCCTTCTCGTCCTTCCCCGGCTTCTCACCATGCTGTTCAAGAAACTTGTCTCGATCAATGGACTCCTGTTGACACAGAGTTCTCACCGTTTCGAAACAACCGGACTGAATGAGCAAGAGCTGCTTTTGAGATTGCGTCCAGAGTCCTTGCAGTTTGTCACGAAGAACCGCGCCAATCCCTTCTACTTTCATTTCCGGATCGCGCAACTGATAGGGCTGAGGCGAGGGTTTCCCCTGCATACGCGCGAACATCGTCGCGGTGACGACTTCGCTCTCACGAAACCCGTCCGCTACGAAATCTTCATAAGAAGGCCACGCGACTGATTGCATCTTGAGGTCAAGGGGATTCGATTGAAGGCTTCCACCAACAAATCGCAATTCTGATATATACAGAAATATTTACTAAATCATTAATCTATGTAATTCCAACAGTAGCAAGGGAAATCTCTATCTTAAAACACGGTTTTAATACTATTCTGGAAGATGCAATTAGCAGGCATAACTGTAATTTCCGACTAATTGATTGTTTTCATTACAGTCATTATGCTGGATAAGAACTCCGCGCGATCCCTATCCAGATCAAAGTGCCCACCGCCCTCTAGAGGGTAGTCGACCAGCCACTCTTTTTGAAGAAGGGATGCGATCTGAACGGAATCCGAAACACCGTTCTGCGGGTGCTCGAGTTCGACGATGACTGGAGTCCACCCCTGCGCCTCTGTGTATCGCTGAAGCTTTCGTCCCACCGAAGAGTGGCGGCGCGCGAATCCTGGCACTTCCATCTCCGTGTAGGGATCACGCACCTTGAAGCTCAACCACTCCCTGGGATCGCTGAACTGATAATTGTAGTAGTCGTTAGCGCCGACGTGGACGCGAAAGTAGTGCCCGTCACCGGTTCGCTGTTGCAAGAAGTTGGTCCACGCAAGCCCCTGATACTGAACAGCGGTCTCCCAATCAATTTTATAGCCGTCGGATGTCAGCTCGACGAAGACCGTGTAGGGCGCCTCCTTGGGGTGGCGCTGAACTGAAATCAGATTCACCCACCGCTCTCCCAATCCATCCCCATCGGCAGAGTCCAAGGCCCCGTCCTCAATGTTCACAATCTGGAAATCCGGCGAAGCCTGGAAGGGATGCGCGGCATACCAACGTCTCATGATAGGCTCCATTACCTCTGGATGGCGAATCAGAGGCAGAAGCTCCTCCCAGGAAGTCGCTTCCATGAACCGAGTAAGCAATTCGACCGGCTCGTTGCTAAACGCCCGGGTATCAATCGGCGCCACCTCTTCTTCGCCCCCACTTCCTGCGCCCAATGTTAGTCTCCACGTTAGGACGGAGAAACACACAACAAGCAACGCCTGCAGGTAGGGATTCAGATTTCGAACGAAGAACCAATAGGCCCTGAGATTAGTTAGAGGCCGTTGCGTGGGGGACGACTGTGGGATGGGATGACTCATCCGCGGGATCTCCCACTCATCGCGCAAACTGTTAGAAACAGAAAACTCATGCTCGGGAAACACGAGCGGGGACAATTTCGATTCGTCCCGGCTTAGTCGAAAGAACTTCGGGTCCGGTTGATCTCTGGGCGGCGAGCCGTCATCGAGCTTCTCAGGCACCGGATTCTCGTCAGCCAACCGCGGTTCGGGTATGGGCTGATTGGCCGCAGCCTGTTGAGACCAATAGAGTGCCTGATCAAACGACTCAATCGCAGCCTGCCACGCATCCATGGAGTCATCCTCTCGCAACACGTCGCCATGCAACGTATAGATCTCAACCAGCCTATCTTGGAACCAGCGATTGCCCGCCTGGGCTTGCGGGAGGGCGACGTCAATTGCCGAATACAAACATTCAAGAATGGTTGCATGAGCATCGGGAGGCCTCACCACAAATAGCTTTTTGGCGCGCTCGATAAGCGCGAGCACTTGGGGCTTGAGCAGGTGAGGTGACATCGTTTGGCGACAGATTCGTGTTCAATCATTCCAGGGGAACAATTATCAAACTCGGCACGCAAATTTGAATCATCATATCAACAAAGCAAATCCATATTTCGAATTTTAGTTTTACTGTACCAATTATTAAACGACTGTTGATTTTTCATAACAACGACATTCACCACCGTCTCCTGTGCCAGCTTCCCGTCCTTCCAAAGAACCCTTGCTACAGAATTGGCGGGTGGCGCGGCGCCGCGCCGCACCCAGGCGGCTCCGTTTGCCTAACCGTTGGCCCGCTCGCGTGGCGGCGGTGTTCTTTGTGACCACCTTCACCGGGATTTCGACCTACTATGGATGGCGCTGGCTTCATCATGAGACGCCGTCAACAAACGTCTCACTCCCCGAGGTAACGGCAGCCAGTGTTCGCGATACCGAAAGTTTGGTGAAGCGCTTTTACGAGGCCACTGACCGGGACGTTATCCTAACCATGGTACGCGACCCCCTTCATGCCGGAAGCTTGATGAAAACATGGTATGACCGCAATCCGGTTAAAGCCCTAGCAAATATAGACATCGTTCCCGACAGCGTGAGTCAAATCGTATGGGAAGGCGCGCCCTGGCTGCTCCTGACCGCGGCCCTTCCGACGGGCGAACGCCTCCTTGCCGCCGAGATCACCGAGAACGGTCCCCGGCTCGATTGGGAATTGGCGGTGGGCTATCAGCCGATGACCTTCAGCGAAATGATGGAGAAGCGGCCGGAACGCCTGGAGAATGTGCGGGTCATTCTTGAAATGGAGGACTACTACAATTTCGCTTATTCCGAGGCCGGTCAGTGGCAAAGTTTCCGGCTGACCTATCCCGAAGAGACGATCACAGTCTTTGGTTATGCTCCGAGGGAAGGCGTCCTCGCTCAGGTACTCATTGAGGGCGCCAGAACCTACGCCCCCAATTTCCAAATTTGCCTCACGCTCGGCTTCAGGAGCGGTGGTGGACCTCAACAAGTTGAGATACTTGCACTCGAATCAGGTACATGGTTGCGAAAATCATCTACCAAAGCCGATTAATATAAATTCCATAAAATTAAGGCGGTAATACTTTACAGTAATTGTAGTGGTTGTAGTCTATTGGATGCATCCGATCTACAAGCTGCTCCTATTGTTGTTGCTCGGCGCCCCGCTTAACGCGGAGGCTGTCTTGCTCGCTGTGGGCGATGGATCCCGCAACACGACCGCCCCTGCTGATGATCCAGGATTCTCCAACGTCGGCGTTCGGGGAAGCGGCACCGCCATTTATTTGGGGAATCGTTGGGTCTTAACCGCTGCCCATATTGGCGCCGGCAATGTGACGCTGTCCGGCACCTCCTACGGAGCCGACCTATCGACGACCACGCGTCTCGAGAACGCCGGCGGCGGTCTGACCGACATGGTGATGTTTCGCCTTCAAGCTGACCCGGGTCTCCCTACCTTGAATCTCTCCACCACCTCGCCTGGACGCGGCAGCCAGGTGGTGATGATTGGCGCTGGTCGGGATCGAGCAGCAGACCTCACGCACTGGAATGTCTCCGGGAGCACCTGGACCGAGGTATCGGCGTCGGACTCGTGGAACGCCTCAGGCTATGAAGTTGAGGGCACACGCTCCCTCCGGTGGGGTGAAAACGCCATTGTCACCTTCTCCACTGTCACCGTGAACTCCGGCAGCGGCGACGTGACCTCATTTGGAATGAACTTCAGTCAGTTCGGACTTCCAGACGAAGCGCACGGCGTACGAGGCGACTCGGGAGGCGCGGTCTTCGTCAAGAACGAAGGCACCTGGGAACTCGCCGGCATGATGCATGCGAATACCTCTCGCAACGGCCAACCCGGAGACACCGCCGTCTTTGGCAACTACACTTACGCTGCAGACGTGGCCACTTATTTCTCTGACATTGATCTCATTTCAGGCGGCACCTTTACCGGTAATGCCATTCCCGAGCCGTCTTCTGCATTACTTATTGGCTTAGGATTATTGTTAGCCTTAAGGCGCAAGAGAATCTGAACGAGACCGGGATGGCTTTCCGATCCGTCCGGCTGAGAGCGCGTGATTCTGTTATCGGGCGTCGCTTTGATAGCCAGCATCCTCTCTGATGGACGCTTTGAGGACAAGCGTCCCTGACACGGCTCCTCGAGCCGCTAGGAATTCCGCCCCGACAAGTCAGAGTACAGTTTACGACCTAAGAAACGGCTCCCAGAACCACTCTCTCCACAAGATTGAGACCCGCTTCGCATCGTCGCCCACAAGCAACGCGCAAGGGATCAAAAACAGCGTGATCACTGTAGCAAACAGAATACCAAAGCCTAGCGAAACCGCCATGGGAATGAGGAACTGCGCCTGAATCGAATCATCCGCCATCAAAGGCGCTAAACCGGCGAAAGTGGTGATAGACGTGAGAAGAATCGGCCTGAATCGTTTGCCGCCTGCCTTCAAAACCGCATGGTAAAGCGTCTCGCCCGCCGCTTGCCGGCGATTGATATAATCGACTAACACAAGCGAATCATTCACCACCACTCCGGCCAATGCCAGCATCCCAAAGACCGATAGATACGAAGGTGTGATTCCCATAATGATGTGGCCTAACAACGCTCCCACGACGCCAAACGGCACGGCCAGAAGCACGTAGATGGGCTGCGTCATTGATTTGAAAGGAATGGCTAGCAAGGCGTAGAGTGCAAAGAGGAGGCCGATAGCACCAATCAACGTGCGGCGTTTGGAGTCCTCATACTCCTCTACTCGCCCCGCGAACTTGAAGGAAAGGTCGGGCGAATCTTGTAACATTTCCGCGATCCTGGGCCGGATTTCATCGGCAATACCAATGAAGTCGACCGTTTCATCCACTGGTTGAGCGTAAATGCGCGTCACCTCCGCTCCATTCAGGCGGGATATGCGTGAGGGTGTTTTGACGAATCGGATAGAGGCTACCGTCGCCAGTGGCACCTGCGCCCCACGAGGCGTGCGAATCTTTAGTTGTTCCAACGTATGCAGCGATTCGCGATCGCGCCGAGGGAGCCTCACCATGACACGAATGTTATCCACTCCACGCTGCACTCGTTGGGCTTCCTCACCATAAAAAGCCTGCCTCACTTGTTGTGCTAGGGAGCGCTGTGTGAGTGCCAATTCCGCGGCTCGAGGCTTGAGACGGATCTCCAATTCATCCTGACCGCTTCGCGCGTCGTCCCAGGCATCGGCAATACCTTCGTAGCCATCGATCATGTTCGCAATCGCTTCCGCCATAGCGGTCTTGGCCTCAGAACCGGGACCTCGCAGCTCAATCTCAATGGTCTCATCTTCCTCATCGGAATCGTAGTAGCCGGAGCCGGTCTGTTCCCCGCGAATACGAAAGGACCTTGCCTCCGGAATCGGGCCCACCAGTTCCGTCCATCGTTGAGCAATCTCACTGTTTCGCGGCCCTGGTTCCGTGCGTCTGCTAGGGGGTGTGACCTCGATCATCACACTTCCCTCATCGCGATCAAATCCACCATATCCCAGATAGTGTTGCCCACTCACGGCCAAGACGTTGGTGATCAGTGTCTTCCCTGTTCCCGGATCGACGAACTCCCGCTTCAGCGTCTCCACCGCCTCGGTGATGCGTTCGGTGGTAGCGACCGTTTTTTTGAAATCAATATCCCGGGGGTAATCGAAGTAAGCGCCGATTGTTTGCCGGTCCACGGTCGGCGCCGCCACGAATCCCAACCGTCCACCCTGACAGAATCCCGCCATGATCAAACCGGACGCCACAAACACACAGATCACGGCATACCGATGCCGCAAAGCGTAGACGAGAGAAGGCTGGTAAACGCGCTCGATAGTCCATCGCAAAGCGTCTGCGACTTTGCCTTGCAATCGTCCAATGGGATTCGTGTGCTCGCTAGGCAGTTTCAGATGCTTGAGGTGAGAGGGAAGGATGAGCTTGGACTCGATGAGCGAAAAGAGCAGCACTGGCGCTACCACAGGCGGAATCTGCCTCGCCATATCGCCCCAGCCCTCTTTGAAGTAGAGCAGTGGCAGAAAGGCCACCACCGTCGTGAGAACGCCGAAGGAAACCGGCACCGCGACCTCCTGCGCACCGGTCACTGAAGCTTGCAGCGGATCTAATCCAGACTGTCGTTTAGCGTAAATGTTTTCAGCCGTCACGATGGCGTCATCCACTACCAAGCCCAGGACAATGATAAACCCAAAGACACTCATGACATTGGCCGTGACGCCAAAGTAGGGCATGAAAAGGAAGCCTCCGGCGAAACTAACCGGCACGCCAATCACCACCCAGAAAGCAACCTGCGGGCGGAGAAACATCCCTAGCAACAAGAAAACTAACACACTTCCTTGAAGCAGCGAAGTGGTGAGCGATCCCAATCGCCCACGAATCGACAGCGAGTCGTCCCGCCAGGCATAAAGGTGAATGCCTTCAGGAAAGCGCGATGACGCCGTCGCCACATATTCTTTCACCTTGTTCGAGATCTCGATAGCACTTTCCTTTCCTGATCGCACGACCTCAACCATCAACGCCGGTTCACCGTTAAAGTGCGCCAGTACACGGCCTTCTTCAAAGCCATCGTTCACCTCCGCCACATCGCCTAACAATACTTCCGCGCCGTTCACGGTTCTCACGGGAATTCTCTCAAACTGCTCTTTGCGATAGGCCTGCCCTCGCGTTCGCACAGTCAACGTACCGCTGGTACTTTCTATGGCGCCCGCCGGCAGGTCGATCGATGACCGCCTCACGGCATCGGCCAGATCACCAAAGCCCAACTGAAACGAATGGAGCCGTTCCTGATCCGCCTCGATGGCAATTTCATACTCGCGATGCCCCATCAGCTTCACTCGGCTAATGCCGTCGATTTCTAACAAGTCATCACGCACACGCTGCGCCGCCTGGACCAATTCCGCCTCCTCGAGATTGCCCGTCACGGCCACCGTGATCACTTCATACCAATGCGCGCTATCCCAAATGGCGACTTCAGGACGTTCCGTTTCACTGGGAAACGTGCTGATGGAATCGACCCGTGATTTCACCTCCTCAACCAGTTCCCTCAGATTCACACGCTTGGAGGCATCGATCCACACCCGGCTGTTTCCATGACTGACATAAGAACGAATGCGCTCCACACCATCCAAATCTTGAAGCACCTCTTCAGTCGGGATGGTGACCGATTGCATCACGTCCTTGGCGGTGCCACCGGGGTAGTCCACTCGGACATAGATCGTGCGATAATCGCGTAGAGGCCGCACCTCGAGAGGAATCTTGTAAAAAGCGGCGTAAAGTCCGGCCAACAAGATGCCGACTAACAGAAAGTTAGCGGCAACATCATTGCGAGCGAACCAATTGATCACTGGGCGGACCATAATCCCCTACCCGCCCCTTTGACAATGGGCTTCCCCGTCCTTAAAAAGCGTGCGTGGCACCGCGCTCACCTTCGTTATTTTCCATAAGGCTCGGCCTGATGATGCTTTGCTTCAGCCTCGTTTCCACGTCGTGGGCCGAGGACGACGCCACGGTTACCATGAGTCTCAAGGAATGCGTGATTCTGGCCCTCGGCGAAGCTTACAACTTGAAGATTCAAAACCTTGATCAGGCCATCGCCGCCGCGCAACTGGGCGCCGCCCGCGCCAGTTACGATCCTGTTCTCACCGCGTCCGTCTCCTTCAGCGACGTGACCGCGCCTGGCGGCATCGATACGCGGACCGGATCATTTGAGCAATCGGAAACCCAGACCTACAATGCCTCCGCACAGATCACGGGATTGCTGCCCTCTGGGGGTCAATACACCATCGGCGCCTCCGCGGTGGATACCGAGGGCACCCGAGGTCCATTCGAATTCTCCAATGCCTCCGGCCAAGGCCCGTTTATCAATCTCCGGCAACCCTTGCTCGAGAATCTCGCCATTGATGACACACGGCTGAACATTCGTGTCTCGGCTCAGAATCTTCACGTGGCCACGCTCATGCTCACGCTGGCCATGTTAGAGACCGTGAACCGGGTGGAGGATGCTTATTACAATCTACTCGCTGCTCGCAAGAGTGTCAGTGTCCAAGAAGAGGCCTTGAAGTTGGCGGAAGAGCTTTGGAAAGAGAATGAAACTCGAGTCACGCTCGGCGCCTTGGCACCGATCGAAGCTGCCGAAGCCCGTTCGCAAGCTTCCGCCGCAAAGGCTTCCCTGTTAGTAGCCCAGCAACAGACACGCGTGGCGCAGAATGTGCTCAAAGGCGTGATGGTCGAGGACTTCGCCAAGTGGCAAGGCATCACCATCCACCCGATAGGTGCGCTCACCCGCTCCAAACGTCCGTTGGTCTTCCGTGAAAGCTGGGTCCGCGCCCTGCGGCTCCGGCCCGATTTGCAATCCTTGCAAGTGCAGTTGGAACAACGTCACCTCATTGAGCGCCGCCGCCGCAATCAGCTTCTCCCCGAACTCGATCTCACTGCCAGTGCCGGCGTGGCGGGAACGAGCTCAGAACTCAGCGGCGTCTACGATCAGATTCGCGATCGCGATGCGCCCTACTATTCGTTAGGCCTCTCCCTAGCATTGCCGTTGACCAACCGCCGCGAACGCGAAAACCATCGCCTAGCGCAAATGGAAATCGAGCAAGCCAAACTCCGTCTTCGACAACAACGGCAGGCTTTGATGATTCAAATCGACGACGCGGTCAACCAAGCCAAGACCGACTTTGAGCGCATCGCCGCCACCCGCGAAGCACGCGAATACGCCGCCCAAGCCCTTACTAACGAACAAGCCAAACTTGCACGCGGCGCCTCCACCGATTTCGTCGTCCTCCAACTCCAACGCAATCTCACTGCCGCTCAATCTGATGAGATCCGCAGCCAGGCTGACTACAGCAAATCCCTCTCACGCTTGCGCTTGTTAGAAGGCGGCAGCTTGGAAACCCACGACATCATGGTGGAAGCCGCGCCTTTGGAGCCAACGATCGTGCCTTAGGTTCAGGATCGCTTGCCATGAGCTCGCCTCCCTGACAGACTTACTGCATGGAGTTGCAAAGTAGCTCTGCTGCGGGTGACGCCCAATTCGGCACCACGCAATGGACACAGATAGTCAACGCGGTGGCCGAAGACGAACCGGAAGAGGCGCGCCGAGCCTTGGCCATCCTTTGCCAATCCTATTGGTTTCCCCTCTACGCCTATGCGCGGCGCAAAGGCAACCAGCCGGCCGATGCCGAAGATGTGACCCAAGGTTTTCTGTTGAATATGTTAGAAAAAAATTGGTTGGAGCGAGCCGACCGTTCCAAAGGCAAGTTTCGTACTTTTCTCCTCACCTGTTTCGACCGTTACCTTTATGGTGAATACGATAAAGCCAGCGCCCTCAAACGCGGTGGCGACTGCGAGATCCTGCCACTCGATGATGGCGAAGCGGAATCGAAGTTCGCCCTGGCGGCTCGAAGCGAAAGATCGCCTGAAGAAGCTTATGACTTGGCCTGGGCAACCGAAGTCCTGCGACGAACGTTAGAGCGATTGAAAGAACACTACGCTGAGCGGGGAAATGCTGACCTTTATGATGCCCTGTGCCCAATGCTTGTGGGTGAAGCGGAATACGGTCAGCTCGCCGAAGCTGCCGCGTCTTTGGGGCTGGAGCCCGGATCCGTACGGGTCGCCTCAAGCCGAATGCGCCAGAAGTATCGGGAGTTGCTATTGGCCGAAGTGACTCAAACTGTGGCTAACAGCGATGCCGCCAAAGAGGAATACCAACAGATCAGCGAGATTCTCCGTCGGGCGTGATTCCGTCGTAACGGTCTGATCCTTGTTCCTAACCTACCATTGATGAGCACGGCTTCTCCGTTGATTTGCCCCAAGTGCGGCCTGCCTGTGGATTCAGATTCACCACAGGGCTTGTGTCTCAATTGCCTGGGTGAAATAGCGCTAGCAGAAGAACCATCGGCGATGGGCGAAGCTGCGGGAGATGCCATCGGTCGCTACCGGCTTTTAGATAAAATCGGCGAAGGCGGCTTTGGCGAAGTCTTCATGGCCGAGCAACGGGAACCCGTCACTCGCAAGGTCGCCTTGAAAGTGCTCAAGCTCGGCATGGATACCAAGCAAGTGATCGCGCGTTTTGAGAGCGAACGCCAAGCCTTGGCCTTGATGGATCACCCTAACATCGCCCGCATCCTCGATGCCGGCGCCACGGAAAGTGGACGGCCCTATTTCGTGATGGAACTCGTACGCGGTGTGCCCGTGACCCAGTTCTGCCAAGAGAACACGCTCGATCTGAAACAACGCCTCGAGCTCTTTCTCGGCATCTGCTCCGCCGTTCAACACGCCCACCAGAAAGGGATCATTCATCGTGATCTCAAGCCTAACAACATCCTGGTCGCGTTGAACGACGAGACCCCCTTACCCAAGATTATCGATTTCGGTATCGCCAAGGCCCTTACGGGCAGGCTCACGGATCAGACGTTGTTCACCCAGATGCATCAGTTCCTGGGTACGCCGGCTTACATGAGTCCGGAACAGGCGCAATTGAACGCCACCGATGTCGACACTCGCACCGATATCTATGCGCTCGGCGTCTTGTTATACGAAATGCTAACGGGAACACCTCCCTTCGATCCTATCACCCTTCGGCAACAGGGACAGGAGGCTATGTTTCGCATCATCCGGGAGGAAGAGCCGCCCCGACCTTCTACACGCATCACCGAGCTGAAACGACGTGAGAAGGCAGACTCAGCTCTTCGCATTGCCCACTCTGAATTGGCACAGGATCTCGATTGGATCGTGATGAAGAGCTTGGAGAAAGATCGCAAGAGACGATATGAGACGGCGTCGGCATTAGCGCTTGATGTGCAGAGATTCATGAGCAATGAACCGGTCACGGCGGCAGCTCCCAGTCGAATCTACTCGCTGAAGAAGTTTGTTAGGAGAAACCGCACGGCCTCCATCACCGCGCTGGCGACACTGGCTGCATTGTGTGTCGGTCTGACCCTTGCCTATGTTTCCTACCAACGGGAGCGGGAAGCACGAACGGACCTGCAAACGGAACGCACGCGTTTGCTCGATGCCCAGTACGCCGCCGACATTCAAATGGCTTGGCGGGCGGTGGACGCGGGTGATGCGCGTATGGCTTTGCGCTACCTCGACCGGATCGATCAGATGGAAGGCGGCCGGGAACGGCGCCATTGGCTCTGGCGCTATCTTTATGGCCAGCTTCATCAGGCTGAGGCCGTGGTTCCAAGAACCGGTTCCCGATTGATTGGGATGACACTTTCCCCAAACGGAAAGGTGTTAGCCGACATTAGTGAAGATCAGGTCAGGCTGCGCTCCGTGCCCGGCCTCCAAGTCATCAAGACGATTGACCTCACGGCGGCCCAGTGCTGCGAGCCTGGCCGTGGGCAAGGGGCCATCTTTAGTGATGATGGGAGATTTCTTTACCATCACGGTTCGCTTGCCCGCATTCATGTGGCTACCGGAGCGGTGTCGGAGATGGTGCAATTGAATCTAAAGGAGAATGACGGACCGACGAAGATTTCGCCAAATGGTGAGTGGATCGTCTCGCGAGTTGTTGACCCGATGGACTCCAACGAAGTGCGGGCTCATCTGTCCTGTTACGCCACGCGCAATGGCCAATGGCAAGCGGACTCACAAACGTACACCGCTCCCAACGCAGATCTCATCTCGGGAGAAATGCGCATTTCCCCCGACAGTCAGGCCATCACCATCTGCGGCCGCGATGCCACCGTTCGTGTGTTGGCGCTTCCCAGCTTAGAAGAGGTGGCACGCTTCCACGGCCGCGGCAAAGCTTCGCGTGTGGCTTGGTCGCCCGACGGCAATCGCTTGGCCATCACCTACGACAATCCCTGGGAGATCGACGTCTGGAATGTGGTCACGCAAGAATTGGTGGTGACGCTAGAGGGGGCGCTGGATTCCTACCCACACGACATGTGTTTCTCCCACGATGGTAATCGCCTAGCTGCATGCGATTTCTCGGGAAGTCTTGGGGTTTGGGATGCGACAACCGGGAGATTGCAGAATCGATACCATGGCCATCAAGCACCCTTTGCCATTCAGTTTCTGTCAGACGATGAGAAATTGATCAGTAGCGATGGCCGTGAATTCAGACGTTGGGACGTTACCATCCCATTGCCCAATGACCTGGAAGTCGCGGCACTTGAGCATCAGTTACTCAATCTTGATTACTCGCCTGACGGCAATCTGCTAGCCTGCACGGCCAAGGATGGCAAGCTGCGAATCTTCGACGCCAAGAACGGAGCGCTCTATCACACCTTCCCCTCCGCTCGAACCTCTCATGGTCACCACGCTCGCTACGACGATGTACCGCTTTGTTTCGCACCCGATGGACGCACCTTGGTGGCATCCAACGGCGATCAATCGGCCACGGTCTACGACCTGGTCGCTAAGGAGGCCATATCACAGTTAGAAGCGCACGAGGGCGCGCTCGTCGACATCGTCATCTCTCCCAATGGCGCTATCGTCGCGACGAGTGGGGAAGATAAACCCATCCGCCTCACGCACCTCTGGGAGCTGAGGTCAGGACGCCTTCTTGAGCAAATTGTGGGGCCCGTTCGGGTGGACTTCTCGCCCAACGTTGATTCGTTAGAAGTAGCCCTCCGATACGAAGATAAGGTGATAGTTCAGAACACCGGACCTGGGAGGGAAATTAATCGGATACCGATTTGAAGATCAGCCTTAGGTTTGTGTCAGAATATTCAGTTTCCGTGGCGCTCAGCTCAGCGCAGAGATGCTGCAGAATCTCGTTGGCTTTGGGCGTGGACAGGCTGTGGATCTCCACGGTTAGGGTGCCTGCTTCGTTGTCAGGGATGAGGTTGGCTTCGGTGGTGTAGAGATCGCGCACAAAGGCGCGCGCTTCGTCTTGATGGTGCGCTCCAAGGTGTTCTCGAATCGTTTGCGCCATGGCGCTCTCGGCCCGGTAGGCGATGATCTTCAGCGTATCGATGAAGTGTTTGCTGCGGGTGGCCAGTTTCATGAATTGGTCTTCTTCGGGTAACTTGCTCACGGTGATGTGTTTGTCTGTCTTGCTGCGTCGGCTTTTGAGTTGCTCAAGCTCACTGGTCTCGCGCTCGATTTCTTCGCGCAGGGCTTCGGCTTTGGCCATGTAACGCTCGGCTCGTTTACTGGTGAGTTCTTGCCCTTTGAGACTGAGATCGTGCAGCTTGGCTTTGCGCCGGGCTTGCTGGGCATTTCGGCTTCGGATCTCGCTATCGAGCTGTCTCCAGGCGGGATTGACCACTCGTGCGGTAGCTTTTATTGGCTCAAGCTGATAGTCGATAAGTCGATCGAGGTTAAAGTGTTGCCGCGCATACTTGAAGAAATTTTCTTGATACCATCTGCCGAATTGTGGCCCGGCGATCTCTGCCGCGCTGGCTTGCCATTCGGTGCTGATGATGGCGATTTGCCGCCCGCTTTCGGTCAGTTTGCGAACCTCGCGCACCCACAGTTGCTCGGCAGGTTTGCTTCCTAACAAAGTGCCGCGCTCGGCAAGCCGCATCTCGGCTTGGCTACCGTCGATGAGTTTGACTTGGTGAGGATGAAATTCGTCTTCGGGCCAATCTTCGCCGGGGTATTTGTGGTAGGTTTGACAGGCGATGCGTTTGGCGTTCATGCGTTTGAACAGACCGGGACTGTAGCCTTCGCGGTCGAAGACTAACCGGAAGCGCATGCGATAGCGATCGGCCTTAAGCTCGGTTTCGGTGGGTTGGTTGGGAATTTGCGTTTCAAGTGTGGGAATGATTTCTTTTTCGAGCACCTGGATCATCCCAGGGTCGATGGCTTGATTGACTTTGAAGAAGGGCAGACCGTCGAAGCCGTTAACCCAGTAGTCGGTGGTGGCGCGCAGGCAGAGACGTTGGCGGGCGACGTAGTGACGTGGCAGCTTGGTTTGTTGGCCATGATAGACGCGGGTGTGCCCGTCGATGTAGAGAACGCCGAGGTTGGCGGGATCTTCCTGCATCCAGTCCTCACAAAGATGCGCAGCCCAAGCTTCGCTGTCTTGAGCACTGAGTTCTTTGAGTTTGCTACGCAGCGTTTTCACTGCAGGACATCGATCCAAGCCTAGCAATTTTCCCCATTCTCCGGGAGCGCTGTAGGCTAACTGCTCGATGGATTTGATCCGGCACAAAGCCATGAAGGCGAGGATCATGAAGATGTGCGTGAGACTGTAATAGCCGGCCGGCAGGGTGAAGTAACGCGAACCGTGTCGGAGTAGACCACAAGCTAATAAGGCGGGTAGAGCTAACAAGACGCCCCCGAAACTGACGTCCTCACAACGCTGAAAGGTGCTTGGCGCTTTGCTGATCTTGCCGACGGCGGCGAGCACGCGCATGCCAAGATCGGTGGTGGCGACGCCTAAGGGGGCAGCAGCATCTTCGCGGCTGCGTTGGCTTTTGCTGCTGGCCTGGGATTGACTATCAGAGTCCGCCAACGTTGCTTGCTGTCGCCGGTCTGGCGCTATCTGCCTGGGCCCCTTTTTTTAGAGCCACGTGGTCGGCCTCGCTTTTCTATGTAGAAGGCTTTTGGTCCACCTTCGCGGTATTTTTTGACCCAACGTTTGAGGGCAAGTGGTTTGATGCCAAAGGCGTTGACGATGTCCACCTGCTTGGCATTGCCGTTGATGTAGAATTGACTAACGATCATCTGGAACGAAGCGGTATCCTCCACATCATGGATGAAGACGGGCATCATGCCGTGCAGGTAGACGACTTGATTCTCTTGGCGTTGATAGCCAAGGTTCTCGGTGATCAAGTGGGTGCCTTCTTGGATAATGGGAAGCTGCAATTGAGGCATGCAGAAGTGTATCATGATCGAAATCGGTCTCCAATCCACGATTCGGTATCCGTTTTTTCTATCGCCTGATCTGCATTGCCGCTCCCTCTACCCCGAGGATCCATCGGGTAGGTCAGGTGTTCTGTAGTTCGAGATATAGCCACGGGTCATGAACGCCGGTTCATCAATAAGGAGAACGTTGACTGCTGGTCGTTGACATTTACCCCAGACGGGAAACGGCTTGCGGTGGGACTCGATAGCGAGGTGCATCTATTCGATACGGCAAGTGGTCAACGCTTGCCTGGTTCTCTCATTGGCATGCATGGTCCAGTGATGAAGTTGGGGTTTTCGTCAGACAGCCGAATGGCCGCGATTCCTACGTGGGGAGGCGATATTCAGCTATGGAACCTCGAACGCATGCAAGACTACGGACGAGTCCCGTTACCCATCTCTCACGCCCGCTCTGCCCAGTTCTCTCCTGATGGAAACACCTTAGCCGTCTCCACCGATGCCCACGGAGTACAGCTTTATCGCGCTCCCAGTTGGGATGAATTCGAGGAATAGCACCGCGGTAACAAATTTTCTCAACTATTCGCGTAACACTCTTCTGCCCCAACCTAATCGCAGGGTGAACCCATCACTCTACGAAATGAGAACATCACCTATTACAACGTTTACGCTAGCATTCATCTCCCTATTCATGACGGGGCATCTGGCCTCCGGGGACGAACCAGTCACTCTAACGGTTGACACCATCGGCAAGGGCTCTGTCACCGTTTTTCCGCAGAAGGACGGATACGAGTGCGGCGAGCAGGTCACCCTAACAACCACCCCCGAAGAAGGTCACGCCTTTGTCGGTTGGGACGGCGATTGGTTCGGTCAAAAAGATGAAATCACCTTAACTGTCGAAGCTGATATGGATATCAGCGCCGAGTTTGGAGAAATCGTTGAAATTGGTTCTCACCAA
This sequence comes from Verrucomicrobiales bacterium, assembly GCA_965224685.1. GTDB lineage: Bacteria > Verrucomicrobiota > Verrucomicrobiia > Verrucomicrobiales > DEV007 > CBDDAB01. Next base: position 1,329,862 of record CBDDAB010000017.1, read on the forward strand.
TACGCCTTTGGCGAAGCAGAGATCGCAGTGGGTACGCGTGGTGTCGATGAGAGTCCGTATATTTCCAGCGATGGACTGTCTCTCTACTTCAGTGCCGGAGGTGAAACGAACGGGCAAGCGAACTTTGAGTCCGCGATCCATGTAGCGACACGTGAGTCGCCGGGCGATCCTTGGGGAGAGCCAGTGAATCTCATGGAGGGTCTCCCTTCGACTGGAATCCACCACAACTTCAACGAACGGGTTAGCATACCTACCCATGGACTCTCCTTATTCTACGAGACTGTTCTATTTCCTGATCCGTCATCGGAGCCCACCCAAACCGCTTGGCATACAGTCACACGCGCATCATTGGATGCTCCGTTTGATTTTGACCAGGCAAAGAGGCTAGGCGAAAGTATCCAGACACATAACGATATCGGCCCCGGCGCAATCACGAGAGACGGCACTGGATTTGTCCTCGCACCCTGGTCGTTTACCAATCATGTGCTCTATCATGCTCCATTCGATCCGAACACGGGCGAGATTGGAGAACTAGAAACGATGCTCACCGATCCAAACGAGCGTCTCACACAACCCGAACTCTCTTCTGATGGGCTCGCTCTCTTCTTTCAGCGCGGTACGATATTCGCGAACATTCGGCTGTATGCTGTCACCCGTGAAACGCTTCACTCCGAATGGAGTGAACCGGTTCGGCTTCCCTCGCACATTAACAAAGGTGTGACTCAGGCACCATCAATCGATCCTGCGTTGACCACGCTCTACTTTGCCGCATTGGGACGTACTGGATCCACGCCTTCATTTCCACCAGCTCCTCCAGGAGACATCTGGCAAGCCAAGATGCGTCGTTTGCCCGCGTCGCCTCCGCCTTCGAAGGTCACCATTAATACAGTCGGTAATGGAGCTGTTCGTGTTAGCCCTGATCTTGAGTCGTTTGAATATGGCAGTGAGATTACCCTAACAGCGCTCCCAGATGAAGGCCACGCTCTCGTCGGTTGGGGCGGCGATGCTATTGGCCAAGAGGACGAAATGACCTTAACAATCGAAAACGATCTCAACATCACGGCGGAATTTGGTGAGATCATTGAGATAGGTGCTCATCAATACGTTTTCGGTCAGCCTGATATCGCTGTGGCCACTCAAGGTGTGGAGGAGAACCCGTATATCACCAATGACGGCCTCTCGCTCTACTTCAGCACTGGCGGAGAAACCAATGGCCAGGCCAAATGGGAGGCAGGCATTCAGGTGGTAACCCGGGAACATCGGGGAGCTCCGTGGGGCGCTCCGGTCAATCTCATGGACGGGTTGATCTCCTCGGGCGTCAACCACAACTGGAATTTCATGACTGGCGTCAGCAGCGATTCCCTAACGCTGTATTATCTGACAGTTCGATTCCCTAACGTCGGCGTGTTCTCTCCATCTGAGTTTCATTATGTGAGTGTCTCTCGAGACAACACAGCCTTACCTTTCGATTTCTCAACGGCTGACGAGGCAGACGATTCCTTTTCCATCATCATTGAGGGAGGCGCGGGAACGCTCACTCGCGATGGTCTGGGCATGGTCTATGGTGATGCCGGTCAAAACCTCTACTATGCGCCTTTTGACGCCGATTCCAAACAGCTCGGAGAACCTGAAGTGATTCTGTCACATCCCAATCGGCCTTTCTTTCCAGAACTCTCCGAGGATGGCCTAGCACTCATCTTCGAATTGGATGAAGGCAATCAGAAGCATCTCTATCTCGCAACCCGTGAATCCCCAACAAGCCCCTGGAGCGCTCCGGTGAAACTCCCATCACAGATCAATCGCGGAGATCTCAACCTCCAAGCTTCGATGGATTCCAATCTCACGACTCTCTACTACGCATCGGACATGCCCGGTTCGACGCCCTCGTTTCCGCCTGCTAGTCCACGCGACATCTGGCAAGCCAAGATGCGCCGTCTACCCGTTTCACTAACATTTGATTTCCCAGTTCCAGGCGGATTCATTGAAACATCACCATCGCTGGAGCGCTATCCCATTGGCACGCAAGTCACCATCACGGCGATTGCGGAAGAGGGCTATCAATTTGTCGAGTGGACGGGCGAAGCTGCCGGATCGGCCAATCCCCTGACTTTGGTGGTCTCGGAAAACACCATGATCGCTCCGGTCTTCGCCAAGATGGACGAACCCCAGCCCTTACAAGTGGACATCGCCCCTGCCGTGGTGGTGAGTTGGGACTCACAATTGAACAAAGTCTATCAGATTCAAACGTCCATTGATATGGAGACCTGGGAAGTCGTCGCGGACGGTATAGAGGGAACGGGCGAACGCCTAACACACTGTTTCACCCGCGAGGAAACCGAAGTCTTCTATCGCGTGGAAGAGTCGCCGTGATGGCCCTGATAGTCGCTGATTTCTCCGAAATCGAACGCCGCCGAGCCCACGCTGCGCTCTGTTTCGGAGAAACGGGCGCCTATCACTCCTCAAAGGAGTGATTCCGCCGAATCACTTTCGTTTCTCTGAGATCCGTGCGGCCGCCACGACGGGAACGGAATTCGTTGAAGACGTGATCCGCGCCATTCACTTTCGCCTCGTAGATGAGTTCCATCATTTGGCCTAACTTCCCTTTGGGAAAGCCCTTCTGTTTGAACCAGTGAAGGTATTCCGGCGGCAGGTCGTAAAGGGGCACGCCTTGGGGCGGGTAGTGTTCGGGACCATATTTACCGAAGGGCATGTGCATCTTGACCGCACTTGCCAGGAGCGCCCGGAACTCCTCACAATCACCTGCCGGGATGTCTTCGCTCATGTTTTCAGTTAGGGCTCCTTGGGCAGTTCCAAGGCGGCCACGGCGGCCATCGCTTGATTGCCGAGTTTTTGATAGAGTTCTTTGCCTTTCTCTCCGGAATCGATCTGTGAGGTGAGGTCGAGTGGCTCACCGACGACGATGCTCACTTTGTGAGGACGCGGAAACTTGGCGCCACGCGGGTACGATTTATAAGCGCCGAAGATGCGGACGGGCAATATGGGGGCCCGGCTCTTGGCAATGACCAAGCCGACTCCCGGCTGCGCCTCGCCTAACTGGCCGTCTGAAGTGCGTTGTCCCTCAGGGAAGATGAGCACGCGCTCGCCTTTTTTGAGAAGCGCAATGATGCGTTTGAGACTGGTGAAGTCGGGCCGCTCTTGATCCACCGGAATGGAATTGAGCCCACGAATAAGGGCACCGAACCAGCGGTTCTCAAAGAGCGTCTTGCGAGCGAGAAAGTGAATGGGCCGGTCGAAGGCCACGGAGATAAACGGTGGATCGAGGAAACTCTCGTGATTGCTGACAATGAGCACGGACCCTTCGTTAATCGCGCGCTCCCGGTGAAAGATCCGCATGCGGCAATACAACTTGGAGAAAAGCCAAGCCGATTTATGACAGATCCAATAGAGTGGCGTCATTTCGTCAGGCAGCCAGCCCCGCTTCGATCTCGCGGATTTTTTCCAACAAAACTTCCACGACCTGTTCCAGTGTCAGTTCCGAGGTATCGATCACGTTGGCTCCTTCGGCGACCTTTAACGGTGACACCTTTCGCGTGGAATCCGCGCGATCGCGCTCGGCGATGGCATCCTCCAAACCCTGCGCCCGGCGACGCTGGGCACGCACTTCTTCACTGGCATCCAAATAGAATTTGTAGGGGGTTTCCGGGAAAACGACGGATCCAATGTCGCGCCCTTCCATCACAATGTCATTGTGCTGCGCGCAAGCACGTTGCTCTGACACCATCACTTTGCGCACATCCGGAATCTTAGCGATCTTCGACACATTGGCATTGATGTGATCTGCGGTGAGTGCATCGCCAGGGTCCTGGCCGTTGACTCGGATAAACAGTTCATTCCCACGACGTGCGGACTCGAAGGTACAGGTCTTTAATAAGTCTAACACCGCCGGCTCATTCTCCGGATCAATACCGGCGTCGCAAACGGCCCACGTAAACGTTCGGTACATCAGACCCGAACTAACAAAAGCATGATCCAGAGCAGCGGCGACTTTTCGGGAGACACTGCTTTTACCGGAGGCGGCAGGGCCATCGACGGCAATAACACGATGAGAGAAGGAGGGGGCGGACATAAATGGGCTGGGATGTGGCAACGAGGTTAGAGGGAACTTTTTCCAGTGATAAAGGCTTTGAGCACGCTTTCAAAACCTGGGTAAGAGGTGTTCACGCAGGCGGTGTCTTCAATAGTGGTTTCGCCTTGCGCAAAGAGGCCGGCGATCGCGAAGGCCATGGCAATGCGGTGATCTCCGAAGCTTGGCAAGCACGTTCCGCGCAGGTTTCCGACTCCGGTGATGGCCATACCGTCATAGAATTCCTCGACCTCGACGCCCATGGCCCGCAAATTGGTGATCACGGCGTGCAACCGGTCGGTCTCCTTGACCTTGAGTTCCTGGGCGTCGCGAATAACCGTGGTGCCTTTTGCCAGAGCGCCGGCCACGGCAAGAACGGGCAACTCATCAATGATATTGGGAATCTCTTCACCGCCAATCTCCGTGCCTTGAAGTTCCGCGCCTTTGATCTCTAGATGGCCCACCGGTTCCTCATCGGAGGCACTGGCATTCTCAGAAATCACGGCGCCCATTCTAACAAGCACCTTGAGAATCCCCGTCCGCGTGGGATTGAGGCCCACATTGCGCAGGCCCAACTTGGCACCGGGTTGCGCCGCCGCCGCGACTAACCAGAAAGCTGCGCTGGAAATGTCTCCCGGCACATTGAAATCCCGACCTTCCAAATGCTGACCGCCGTAGATGGAAATAGCATCATCATGATGCACCAGCTTGACCTGGAAAGCGCGCAACATGCGTTCCGTGTGATCCCTCGTGGTGACTGGTTGAACGACCGTCGTCTTATCATGGGCAAACAGACCTGCTAACAGAACGGCGCTTTTCACCTGCGCACTGGCCACCGGCAATTCGTAAGTGATGGGTGCGAGCGGTCTGCCATGAATACGCAAGGGCGCGCAGCCACCCTCGCCTAACGTTTCAATATGAGCGCCCATCTGCGTCAACGGCGTCACCACACGACCCATCGGCCGCTTGGAAAGTGACGCGTCACCGGTAAGTTCGCTGGTAAAGGATTGCCCTGCCAAGATGCCAGTCATCAGCCGCATGGTCGTGCCCGAGTTCCCACAGTCGATGGCGGCGGCAGGGGCTGTGAGGCGGCCGTTGGTACCGTTGATATCAAACGCCGTGGGGCCAAACCCGAGATCGGACGCCTCATCCGGCGTCACCTGAGCCCCGAGGGCTTTCATGCACTCCATGGTGGCCAAGCAGTCTTCACTGGGGAGGAACCCTTCGATCCGGCAGCTGCCATGGCTCAGCCCGGCAAACATCATGGCGCGATGCGAGATGCTCTTGTCTCCAGGGACGGTGATCTCTCCGGTGATGGGTTTGGCGCGTCTTACCTTGTAGGATGTCATCAACAGCTAGCTGGGATCGTCTTGCTTGAGTCGTGGTTTGGCAATGTGGTTATCCCGTAGCTGCTTTGCCTCAAGCAGGAAACGATAAAGCCCGTCTTTTTCTCGAGTTCGTAGCAACTCTTGAAGCGTCTCCAATCGCCGGCAACCTTGATCCAGTGCCTCGAGAACGGCATCGTGGTTCTCATCCAAAATCTCTGCCCACATGCCGGGCTCGCCCGAAGCAATCCGCGTGGTGTCGGCAAGGCCTTGACCGGAGAACTGCGCCCAATCGGATTCGTTACCCAAGGCCACTTCCACAACGAGCGAGGCCAAGAGGTGCGGCACATGACTAACATGCCCCACGATGCGATCGTGTTCCGAGGGACCCAAAGTGTGCACACGACATTGGAGATCTTCCCAGAAAACACGCGTTCTCGCCAAGGCATCGGCATCCGTGCGTGTTGTGGGCGTCAAGATACACGTGGCTCCCGTAAACAACTCACGCCGCGCGGCCTCCACTCCCGAGGCTTCCGATCCCGCCATGGGATGACTACCGACAAAGTGATAGGGCGAATTCTCAAGAAGCGTTTCCGCCTTGGCAACTATACCACCCTTGACGCTTCCCACATCCGTGATGACAGCGCCCGAAGCCAACCGGCCGCTGCTTACGAGCCGATCCAGCAATCCCGGCATGGTGCCGATGGGGGTTGCCAGGATAACAAACTCACTGCCGTCGGCTAGCGCCTCCAAATCCGTGCCAAGGTGAAGCGACAGATGACGTTCGCGAAGGTAGGCGAGCGGCGGGTCCCGCCGCCCCCATACGCGGATGTCATGATCGGGCCTAGCAAGCGCCAAGGCCAGCGAGCCGCCTAACAAGCCCGGGCCTAAGATCAAGGTCCGCATGGACTCCCTGTGACGGCGATCAGCGAAGAGAGAAGCAGGGAGGCAACGTTAGGGCACGAGGATCGTTTTACCGGTCTTCGGACATTCAATCTGGGTCCCGCTGCTGAAGCCTGAAGTATCAATGTAGGGCCCGTCTTTGGCGTAGGGGCTCACGACGAGATTGGTCGTGCCTTGCACCGGAATGCCATAGGGATACTCGGGCTTGGTGGATTCCTCGATAGGATCGTAATTCTTCTTAATGAGAGGATCTTCCTCCGGGGGCTTGGGCTTGGGATCAGGTTTGGGTTCGGGCACGGGATCGCGCCGGAGCGGCTCATTATACCCCAGGTCCCGCTCATTCCGCGAAGGACGATTCCACTGATTCTCAGAAGTGGGGTAGCGGTTATCGTAGCGGGTATTCGGATTTCCATAATTAGGAGAATTATGACCTCGCGGATAACGCAAGTTACTGCCGGAATTCCGTGGATAACCAGGGTGATCAAAGGGGACAGGCTCAAGACACCCGCTCAGAAAGAGGACGAGTGGAGCCGAGACTAGGAGGAGGACGCGCGTACTCATAATTAGGTTGAGATTCTGATGAACACCACACCGCGATTATTCATTGATGTCAAGCCGGAGGGCCAACTAGCCATCCACCACACCCACCAGAATAACATGGGAAATGCCGCGGTCAGACCGCAGTTCACTCAGCTTCCATCTCTTCTAACAAGGTGTCCACGGCCTCGTCCATGGCGTCGCCCCGTACATTCTTGTAGCGAATAATGCCTTCGTGATCCAGTACGTAGATCGTTGGCCAACCACTCACATTCCACGCTGTGGCGATGGGACCTTGGGTATCTCCGCCGTCCCACCAGGAACGCCAAGTAAGCTTCTCGCGTTTCATGGCCTCCTTCACTTTCTCTAGCGGATCACTGTTGACTCCAAGTAGGGCGAAAGGCTTGTCTTCTAACCGTTTCACGAGCGACCGCTCGTGTGGGTACATGGCCCGGCAGGGCGGTCACCAATCCCCCCAGAAATCGATCACCACGACCTTTCCTAAGTAATCCGACAGTTTAAACTCCACGCCTTCGGTATCCGTACCCACGATTTCCGGCGCTTTCAAACCGATGCCTAACTTCGTCGTTTCGAAAAGCAGCCCCTCCGCCATCTTGCTCAATGACCGGTTCGAATATTCGGCATCCCCTAACAGAGGAATGGCTTTGGTTAGGAGATCCTCCATCTCTTTCCGGCTTTCTTCGGATGGTGAGCGGCTTAACTGTTGGGCGATCCCAAAGGCGGCGGCGCCCTTCACTTCATCGTGAGGGCTTTGTTCCATGATCTGCTCCAAAGTGTCACGCGTGTCAGCCGCGTACATGGCACGCATGCAGAAGTTCAGCATCTTAGGCGACTCCAAATGATGCTCTAACAAGAGCTCACGATGGGTGTCATTAAAAGACTGATGACTCATCAACCAAATGACCGCATCGACCACCGCGGGCGCCTTGGGGTAGGATTCGATCAATCGATTCACGGCCACCAGTTCGTCTCCTGCCTTGGGAAATTCCTGTTGCATCGCCTTGCGCTCTTCAGCGTCAGCGGCTGCTTGGTAGCGTTTGTAAAAGGCATCCACCTTGACCTGAAACGATGCCTGAATCCGACGCAAATCCGCATCGGCATTTTGATCCAATCGTTCGCGTTTGAAGCTCCTAAATTCCTCGAAAGTCAGTTCTAACACTTCCGCATCCAGAAAGAGGTCGCTACTTTCGGCATCCGCTTGGTGCACGCTCACGGCCAAGACGTTCTTTCCCTCACGCAAAGCCTTGTGCCGAAAGCCTACGAAGAGGTAGGCGTCTTCTAGCGGATCCGAGCCACGAAGCTTCTCAGCCAGGTATTCGTTACGCTTAAGCTCGCCGGCGGGCATCCGAATGCGGTCAATTTCTTTGCCATTGAGATAAAGAACGGCACCGTCATCCACACGCGCACGCACGCCGTAGTAAGCTGTTTCGTCAGGAGCATCGAGGATGAAGGTGACTCTAAAATAAGCGGCCGGATGTTTCTGATTCTCATCCTGACCGTAAGAGATCTCGGTCTTGATTTCATCCTCACCATAGCCCAAGGGCGCAAAGCCGTTCTTCCAACCGGCATCGTCGAAATCCAACTTCGTCCATTCGCTAGGGGGAGGCTCCGCGGCATCGTAGACTTTCCAGCCCGGGTGGCTTTTGGATATGATGATTTCTGACGCCTGAACTTGAGACGATTGGTAGAGGGATCCAGACCAGAAAACCGCGAATAGGAGGAGGGAGCGCGCTTTCATTTGATCGATAATCTCTCAAATCCATCGAATGCAAACAAGCTTCTACTCATGAATTGTGCCGCCGGTCCGGGGGTGTGACCAAAAGTGTTGGGCGCTTTTCGTAGCGGAACTCGTGAACCCTCCGGAGGCTGGACTCACCGCCATTAAAGAACGGATCCCTGATTCGGGTTCATCTGGACAAGATGCGAGCCCAATTGGTATGGCCGTTGAGATGTTTAGAAAGCTGCCTCTCCTCGCCGGATTCCTCGCCTTGATCGCTCCCTTCTGGTTAGGCAGTTGCAAACCTCCCACCAAGCCTGTGACCATCATTTGCCCTTGGGCACCCGGCGGAGGGACCGACCGCGTCTCCCGTTTCTTTGCAGATCAGTTAGAGAGCACTCTGGGACGGCCCGGTGTGGTGCAGAACCGCACGGGCGGAGGCGGTGCCGTGGGCCATTCCGCCGGTGCTAATGCACGGCCTGATGGGAATACGATCACTATGGGCACCTTTGAACTCAGCACCATGCACTGGATGCGTATCTCGGAACTCACTTACAAAGACTTCCATCCTATCATTCAAGTTAACGCGGATGCCGCCGCCCTCATTGTTCGCCAGGACGCCTCTTGGCAAACCCTCACCGATCTTATCAACGCGATCAAAGCCGAGCCGGGAGATCTCAAAATGTCCGGCACCGCTTCCGGCGGCGCCTGGGACTTGGCACGCGCCGGCTTCCAACTGGCTGCCGGCATTCCCGTCAAAGACGTGCTCTGGATCCCCACCGACGGCTCCGCGCCCTCTCTCGTCGAATTGTTAGGTGAACACATTGATGTGGTCTGCTGCAGCCTTCCCGAAGCCGCCTCCCAGATCCAGTCCGGGCAACTCCGCGCGCTCACCGTCATGGCTGATGAGCGCGTGCCGGAGTTCCCTGACATTCCCACCGCAAAGGAAGCCGGCATCGACTGGAGCGCCGTGGGATGGCGTGGCCTGTTGCTTCCCAAAGACACGCCTGCCGACATCGCCGCACAAGTGTCAGAGGCCGTCACCAAGATCGCCAAGAGTCGAGCTTACGCGGACTTCCTCAAGAAGAACGGTTTCGGGTTGGTCATCCGTGAGGGCGAAGCCTTCCGCAAATTCCTCGCCGAGCAAGACGCGCAGTGGCAAAAGGTCATCCAAACCGCCGGCTTCGCGAAATAATCGCCTCTTTGTCAGGTGTTCATAGCTGCAAAGTGATCGCTCAAGGTGATTCTCTGGATGGCCGAGAATCACATTGTCCGCGCGAAACATGACTTCACTGAAGGCATTGTCAGGGTAATTGCGGTGGATCGTTGAGATCACTGGCAATCCACGACTCCGGTTGGCAAATGTGGCAATCCAACCGGGGACACGGCCGTGAAAGTGGAGAAGATCGGGAGCCGTTTCATCAATCAACGTCCCAAGAGCTTTCGCTCTTGGAATCATTGATAGAGGATCATTGTCGTGCACATCATGCACGAAACAGAACCCACCCGCAGTCGTGATCTCCGGCATGAGGGCGCCGCCATCACTCACCACCGAACTTTGGAAACCCCTGTGAACCAAAGCGTGATGGATCGAGATGACGGCGCAAGATGCCGGCCCGTCTTCCAGCCGAGGGAGGAGTTGAAGAATATGCATGGCGGCCTTCTTTGGTAGGCATGAAAGAGTCATTCGTTGATACGGTTTAATTCTCTACTTCGATGATCGTCAGTAGGTAGAATCGCTCGTTCTCTCCTGCGGCCTCTTCGTCTGTCAACGTCACTTCACCACCTCCGCTCTCGATCCTATCAATCGATTTCCATTCCCTAAGATTCGGGGAAGCCACAAGATCAAGCGCCATGCCGCTGAGATTCTCCACGGTCACTTCGACCACACCGTCCTCGAGAAATTCTAACATGGTGACGCGAGCGTCCAGAATCGCTTCATTGACAGGGTCATAGCCCCCAGGGTTGCCCCCAGACACCCGGCTTACCCTCCATTGTGTCGGGTCTTCAAAATCAGGATCTTCTATCGGGCCGGCCCATACCAAAGTGGGACCATCGCCATCCGGACTCTGCGGCCAGAGATCCGCGTCATCATACTCGACAGTGAACACCTCCTCGCGCGCAGCGTTCACCAGTTCCAAGCCTTCTCCACGATTCGAGAGACCCGTTTCATTCTCGAATTCACCGGCGATCAGACGTGCCCTTTCCGCGCCGTAGCGAAAGGCGAAAGCTTCGGCATCACGCACTACGAGAAGGGACTGACCGGGAGCCATCCGGGAACGCGGGTCATCGGGAAATACAAAGTCAATGCCACGAGAAAAGGATGCCCCGGCCAGATTCAGTAGCTCGTCGCCCAGATTCGTCAATTCTATGAACTCGAAGTCATCTGAATCGTCATAACCTTCTTCCTTTTCTTCTTCCGTTAGAGGATAAGGATTGTAGTTGATCTCCGTGATGCCCACGGCTTCGATGTCTTCAGCGCCAAGCTTGACTTCGACTAACCGCAGGAAGTCATCGACGATGAGCCCGACTCCCAACGCATAGATCTTCTCACTTGGGTCAGCGTTAGGCTCAAGAGAGGTCGTTTCTTCAATGAAGATCGTTTCCTCGAAGACACCTGCTGGGGTTTCGGTTAGAATATCCCGGTCGCCATTGACTGCCCGATCCTCCGCCACTCCTGGAGCGGTTTCCTGCGCATAGGCATCGCCCACGATGTAGACGCCCGGCATGATGATACCCGGCAAAGCACCATCAACGCCTGCCAACCACGCGCCGTCGTGACTGACAATTGCTCCATCTTCATAAATATCCACATCCTCACCGAAGTAATGCACCGATCCCGTCTCTTCACAATGTGCGAAGAAATTAAGGGACACCTCTTCCATTTCACCTTCCACGGTGTGGGTCTCGCGAACCACACGAGTCTCGACGGGTTGTTCCTCGCCGTCGATCCCAAGCGTAATCTCACGAGTCTCGTCGGTGACTTCCCAAACGAGACGGTTCAATTCGCCGTCTTCCTCACCTTCAAGAACCAATGTCAGTCCCGGACGCAGAGGAAAGTAAGGATGATTCCCGGTGGAAGAGAACTCGCACGCAACCGAGCTCAACGCTAAATTGAACTCGATGAGTTCCAAATGGTCATCAACAATCAAACCAACACCGGCGGCATAAACTTTCTCTGCACCGCCCGCGTCCGGCTCTAATGGACTGGTTTCTTCCAAGATCACGGCATCTTCAAAGAGAGCGGCGACCGTTTCCACCTCGACGCGCCGATCGAGAACTTCCAACACGTCTATCGAATCCTTCGGCGCGAACTGATTGGTGTGAGATTCCCCTACTTCGATATCCCCCGGCATGATCACGCCCGGCCGCGCACCATCTTCACCAGCGAACCAGCCAAATTCCAGACTATCAAACTCCCCATCTTCGTAAATATCGGCCTCCTCACCAAAGAAGTAGACCTCACCTGTGTCCTCACCATGTGCGACAAAGAATCGTCCGACTTCGACGAGTTCCCCGTCCAGCGACTCCGTTTCACTAATCACTCTGGTGTCGACGGTGATCTCTTCTTCAGCAATCTCAAAGGTGATTTCGCGAGTGGCTTCGGTGACCTCCCAAACGACGGTGGTCACACCTTCCTCATCCTCGCCTTCCAGGACCAGACGCAGTCCGGGCCGCAAAGGAAAGTAGGGATTCTCGCCTGTGGTGGCCAGATCACCGTCGAGGTAGCCCAACGCTAGATCAAAGTCGACCAGCTCGAGCACGTCGTCCTGAATCATGCCCATGTCACGGGCGTAGGTCTTAGTGCTAGGATCGTCGTCCGGCTCTAACGGATCGATTTCTTCGACGGTCACTGCATTGGTGAAAGAGCGCGCGGGAACAGTCACCGCGACATCGATTCCAGTATGAACGGCTCGGTCCTCTGCCACTCCCGGCGCTCGCTCTTGGTCATAGGCATCCCCCACTCGAAACGTGCCTTTCATTATAATGCCAGGCATCGCGTCATCCACACCCGTCAGCCACGCCCCGTCGTGACTGACAATTTCGCCATCCTCAAAAACGTCTACTTCTTCGCCAAAGTAATAGATATCACCTGTTCCAAGACAGTGCGCGTAGAAATTGCGTGAAATCTCCTCAACCTCGCCATCGATGGTCTCCGTCTCCCGGATCACTCTCGTCTCGACCGCGATCTCTTCGCCATCTTCTTCGAAGATCACTTCTTTCGTTTCATCCAAGACTTCCCATTCCAACTGAACGGTTTCCACTTCGCCGTCCTCGTCCTCCTTCTCGCCTTCTAAGATCAGCGTTAGTCCCGGACGAAGCGGAAAGTAAGGATTCTCGCCGATCGATGAGAATAATCGATCTGCTAGACTCAATGCCGGGTCGGCGTAAACCAATTCCAGGAAATCATCCACGATCATGCCAATACCCGGCGCGTAGACTTTCTCACTGGGATTTGCATCGGGTTCCAAGGCATTGGTTTCCGATACCACGACCGTATCTTCAAAATCGCCAAAGGGCGTCTCGGTATCCTCCCCAACTTCCTCATGCATCGCCATGTCCTCGGCGATACCGGGCGCGATCTCCTGTGCGTAGGTGTCGCCTTCGATGAACACGCCTGGCATGATGATACCCGGCCTTGCACCATCGACGCCGGCCAGCCAAGCACCATCGTGGCTAACAATTGAACCATTTTCATAAAGATCGACATCTTCGCCAAAGTAATGCACCGAACCCGTCACTTCACAGTGTGCGTAGTAGTTGTGTGAGATCTCCATCAATTCCCCATCCACCGTTTCCGTCTCGCGCACGATCCGCGTTTCCACGGTCGTCTCCTCGCCATTGAGCATCAGGGTGATCTCCTTGGTTTCATCAAGCACATCCACGATCAGCCTAACAAACTCGCCTTCATCCTCCCCTTCCAGTTCCAATCTCAAGCCCGGCCGCAATGGAAAGTAGGGATTGTCTCCCTCCGGTTCAAAATTACACGCAGCGCCGGCCCAATTGAAATCGAACTCGGTTAGTTCGATGAAATCATTGACAATCATGCCGATGCCTCTTGCGTATATTTTTTCACTGGGCTCAGCATCCGGTTCTAACGGATTGATCTCCTCTACCAGAACGGTTTCCTCAAACGTCCCCGCCGGCACCTCCGTCTCCAAATCGTCCTCCACATTCTCGGCGTGGTCTTCCGCAACCCCCGGCGCTGTTTCCTGGGTGTAGGTGTCTCCAAGAGCAAAGACTCCCGGCATGATGATCCCGGGTCGCGTGCCGTCGACTCCCGCCAGCCAAGCTCCGTCATGAGCGGCCACCTTCCCATCTTCGTAAATGTCAACCTCCTCACCAAAGTAATAGACATTTCCACTCCTCTCACAATGTGCGTAAAAATTACGTGAGATCTCGGTTAGTTCGCCATTGGCCGTCTCCGTCTCCCGCACCACACGCGTCTCAATAGTTTGGGTTTCACCATCGATTTCTAAAGTGATGTCTTTCGTTTCCTCAAGCACTTCGATCACTACGCTCACACTTTCCCCTTCATCCTCACCTTCCAACACCAATCGCAATCCTGGACGCAAGGGAAAGTAGGGATTCTCTCCCACAGATGCAAACGAGCACTTGGCCAACGCGTCGTTTTCATCATCGGCAGTTCCGGGAGAACCGCCGCTAGCCCGGCTCAATCGCCAACTGTCGGGGTCGTTGAGGTCGGATGCAGAAATCGGGCTTGCCGAAGTCAGCGATGGTCCATCGCCATCAGCCGCTTCAGGCCAAGGGTCGCGATCGGAAAAGGTGAAAACGACGAATGGGACATCCTCGGCGTCCACAAGAATGAGTGTTTCGCCACCGCGATTGCGAAGGCCGGTGGGCTCCTCAAACTCGCCCACGATATGTTGCTCAACGGTTTCGCCATAGCGAAACACCATGGCTTCCTCGTCCCTAACAATCAACACAGACTCGCGGGGCCCAATCAACGATTCGTCGGGGAACTCAAATCCGATACCTTGTGAGAATGACACGCCTGACAAATCCACTGTTTCCTCTCCGAAATTGGTGAATTCAATGAACTCGAACGCATCCTCATCCTCGTAACCTGCCTCTTCCTCATCATCGGTCGGATCGGCAGGGTGATAATGCAGCTCAGAGATTCCGAGGCCGGGAAATCGGTTTCTCCCGAGTTCCAACCCAGTGAGTTCAAGGACGTCATCGACGATCATGCCGATACCTGGCGCATAGATTTTCTCGCTGGGATCAGAATCAGGTTCTAACGGATCACTTTCCTCAATGACGACCGAATCATCAAACGTTCCAAAAGGCACGGTCTGCACGACGCCGTCTTCCACATTCTCGACTTCATCCTCCGCAATCTCAGGCGCGGACGCTTGCTGGTAGACATCGCCTACGATGAAGATTCCCGGCATGATGACGCCGGGCTCCGCTCCGTCAACACCCGCGAGCCACGCGCCGTCGTGACTGACAATTTCCCCATCTTCATAGATATCGACCTCTTCGCCAAAGTAGTAAACCGCTCCCGTCTCCTTACAATGTGCATAAAAGTTTCTTGAGATTTCCTCAAGTTCTCCATCAACCGTCTCTGTCTCCCGAACGACGCGCGTTTCGATGGTTCGCGTTTCGCCGTCGACCTGCAAGGCGACCTCTTTCGTCTCTGAAGTCACTTCCCAGATCAATTTGATCTCCTCCGGTTCTCCTTCATCATCTTCCTCTTCCCCTTCCAAAACTAGAGTTAATCCAGGACGAAGGGGAAAGTATTGGTTCTCACCAGTGGATTCAAAGGAGCACTCGGAAAGCTCGATTTCCTGAGCTTTCCCCAATGGAAGTATGAGAAAATGACAGGCAATCGCTAGAACGACGCAGTAAAGATATCGAAAGTACATAGCGTGGGATTAGGATTCTCCTGAATCTGGATCCCCGCCTGTTAGCACGTGATGAGCTGAGCATGAGAACTCGATGAGAATGTGACGAACCCGTCACTCCGACTGGCCTCAATCCTCGCCCAATCGTCGCTTCTTCCACCAATAACAAAGAAACGAACCCACACCGGAGAAACGGAAATCCTCATCCACGTATTTCTCAATCACGTAAAACATGAAATAGTAGAAACGCGCGGAACTCCAAATCACACAAAGCACCGACGCCACCCGTTGCCGCCAATCGTCTGAGATCACTGTCAGGGCTGTGGACATGACTAAGATCAAAAGGAACAACCCGCCCTTCACAAGGATCCATTGAACGGGAAGATCGCTCCCAAGTTTTTTCATTGCGCCCTTACATTAAAGCGAAGAAACCACTTCGTCAAAAGAATGAGCGCGAAGACCGCGCCTCCTTTTTAGAAGACGCGGCCTTTGCTAGGATGGTGCACACGAAGGAACGGATCCAGGGGCGAAGATGGATCCGCCGGGGGTTGACGATGACACCATGATCGGGCTCTGGAGAGGATTAGACGGGCCGAAGCGAGAGAGCATCTGGAGGATCAGGATCAGTTGAGATGAGCGCCTTTGCGATCATTCCCAATTACGACATGCCGGGCACCACTCTTTCATATTTTCTGTATATTTATGGAGAACAAATAGTTTCAGATCGTTTCTGAATCGCGGATTCGATTCTCTAAACTCACTGCATGACTTTCGAGGCGCATTGAAAACACGCCTGCAAGCGATTCTCCAAATATCCTGCGCACGGGGAACCGGGAGTCAGGTCGCCTCGGAGGCAGGTAAATTCCCCCTCAAGCGAAGCGAGATCCGAGCCCCTCCCAGCCGCCCACAGCACATGCCCACCCAATCCATAGCGGCGGCTAACATCAATCGATCGCAACGTTTCTTCCAATGCTAGAATCTGGCTTGGGCAGCAAGGAAGTTTGATCAACGTTCCGCCCGAGGCCCATCGAAAGCTCTTCATCTCTCTCCAGAATGCGGCCGCCTGATCCTTATCCATGGGCTGACATTCAGGCCACGAATCTTGAATACGCTGGAATCGCGTCTCGAGCGCTTCGTCATGGCCCCGGATGCGCGCAACAAGGTTGTCGCCATCAGGATCAAACTCCAAAGCATCGAACTCCCAAGGCGCACGCGTTCCTTCTGCAAGGCGCTTCAACACTTCCTCTACATTCTCACCAACTAACCGCAGCGTTAGAGCCGCAGGAGGTTTCGGGAAAACTTTGAAGGTGACTTCCGTGATCACACCCCATCGGCCTTGGCTCCCCACCAGGAACTTGGGGAGATCAAATCCGGCGGCGTTTTTCACGACCTTTCCCCCACCCCGAAGACATCGTCCATCTTGGGTCATGAAGGTGACTCCCAAGATGAAATCACGCAGCCCGCCATAGCGAAATGCCCCTGGCCCGTTCAATCCGGCTGCCACCATGCCCCCTAGCGTTGAGCCCTCTTCGAGGAATGGCGGATCGAAAGGAAGGTATTGTCCGTGAGCTGCAAGTGCCGCCGCAATCTCGGCCACAGGAGTTCCTGCCTTGGCGGTGAAAGTGTATTCGCTAGGATCGTATTCCAGGATACCCGTGAAATGACACATGGAGAACGCTTTCGTTTCCGCCGGAAGCATACCCGGCTTCGTTCCTGCCCCCAATGGAACGGCCTGCTCATCGAGCATGCAATTTCGCAGTTCCGATAGAGAAACGGGCGTATTCATGGGCTACATCCGGGACAGAACGCCCGCTTCCTCCAGTGGGTGCAATCCGTGATTTTGAAGAGCGGGCGCCTCAATTCCCGGGAACATTTTTCCAGGATTTGCTAATTCGTTCGGATCAAATACACGCCGCAGGTCCTTCATAAAGTCAATCTCCTCACCGGAAAACATGTCTGCTAGGAAATCGCGTTTCTCCATCCCGATGCCGTGTTCACCCGTGAGCGAACCGCCCATTTCCGTGCACATACGCAGAATCTCTCCAGCCAGGGCTTCGGCTCGTTCCAAGGCGCCTGCTTCACGGCCATCATAAAGAATCAGCGGATGCAAATTGCCGTCACCGGCGTGAAACACATTGGCCACGCGGATGCCGTGGCGCTTGCTCATCGCTTCAATTTTCCGAAGCGCTTCACCCAACCGGTTCCTTGGAACCACGCCGTCTTGAACAATAAAATCCGGGCTCAATCGTCCCACAGCTGAGAACGCGCTCTTGCGGCCTTTCCAAATCATCAGACGTTCTTCGGCGTTGGCCGCCACATGCACGGCGTTGGCGCCACTTCTAGCAATAAGCTCATCGAGCACGGGCATCTCCGCTTCCACTTGCTCACGCGGCCCTTCCAGTTCGACGATGAGAACGGCCTCCGCTTCTTGAGGATAACCGGCATTCACCGCCGCTTCCGCGGCCTCGATGGCTAGCTTGTCCATGATCTCCATGGCCCCTGGCAGAAGACCGGAAGCGACCACGCCGGCCACGGCATCGCCTGCCGCTTCGAGACTAGCATAACTCGCCAAAACAGTGTGGAAACACTCCGGTTTGGGCAACAAACGCAACGTGATTTCTAATGCCACACCGAAGAGGCCTTCCGACCCCACAAACAATCCGGTGAGATCAGGTCCCACACGCTCCCGGCTCTTGCCGCCTAACTGAACCACCTCTCCTGTCGCTAACACTATTTTTAATCCTAACACGTGATTAGAGGTCATGCCGTACTTGAGACAATGGGCACCTCCAGAGTTGAAAGCGACGTTTCCTCCAATGGTACAAATCTGTTGGCTGGAAGGATCGGGTGCGTAGTAGAGGCCGTGAGACGCCGCGGCTTGCGTCACTTGCAAATTCACCACGCCCGGTTCCACCACCGCGAGTGCCTGATCCGGATCCAACTCGAGTATCCGATTGAGCCGGTTGAGCGTGATCACGATGCCTTCCTCGACTGGTAACGATCCCCCTGACAAACTGGTGCCGCTCCCGCGAGCGACAAAGGGCAGGCTCTGATCCGCACAATAGCGCACTGTCCGAATCACCTCATCCGCAGTTTCGGGGATGACGACGGCACGCGGACGGCACCGAAAGGCCGTCAGTCCATCAGATTCGTAGGCAGAGAGATGGGCGGGATCAACTAACAAGCGATCCTCCGGATAAATCGCCCCAAGTCCCTCGAGTGCTTTCATCAGCGTCTAATTCAAGATGTTTGCGAGAGCCGCCAAGATCAAATCCACGTTCCGCGTTGAAGAGCTATGACCCATGAGACCGATTCGCCAGGCTTTGCCCTTGAATGGCCCGAGTCCGGCGCCGATCTCGATGCCGTAGTCCTGGAGCAACGCCTTGCGCACGCCGGCTTCATCGGTGCCTTCGGGCACATGAATCGCGTTCAAGGTGGTGAGAGATCGTTCCGGCACATAGGTAAGCCCCATTTTCTCCAAACCCGCTCGAAGCCGCTCGTGATTCTGCTGATGACGTGCCACCCGCACATCCAAACCCTCTTCTAACACGATCGCCAATGCCTCCCGCAAAGCGTAGGTCATGTTGATCGGAGCGGTGTGATGATACACGCGTTCATCGCCCCAATAGGACTGCAACATGGACATGTCCAAATACCAACTCTGCACCTTGGTAGTCCGTTTCTCGATGGCTTCCACCGCTCGTGGCGAAAACGTCACCGGCGCCAATCCCGGCGGGCACGATAGACACTTCTGCGTGCCGCTGTAGGCCGCATCGATTCCCCAAGCATCGACCTCCACCGGCAAACCACCTAGCGACGTCACACAATCCACCACCAATAAGGCGCCCGCCTCATGGACGAGCTTGGAGATCTCTTCCAAAGGTTGATGCGCTCCTGTCGATGTTTCCGCGTGCACAATTCCTAACACCTTGGCCTTTGGGTGTTGTTGCAACGCCTCACCAATCGCACTGGGCTCGAAGGTTTGCCCCCACGGCGCCTCCACGGCATGAACCGTGGCGCCAGTGCGCTCCATGACATCTTTCATGCGCCCTCCAAAGACGCCATTCACGCACACGACGGCCTCATCGCCCGGCTCGATGAGATTGACCACGCAAGCCTCCATGCCAGCGCTGCCCGTTCCCGAGACGGCCATGGTGAGATCATTCTGCGTCTTGAAAACTTGACGCATGAGATCACGCGTCTCGTCCATGATCTCCAGATACTCGGGATCCAAGTGCCCTAACGTCGGCGCCGAGAGGGCTTGCAGGATTCTGCTAGGGACAGTGCTGGGACCGGGGCCCAGCAACACGCGTTCGGAAGGATGTCGTGTGACGGTCATGAAGCAGGGTCTTACCCAGCTTTCCAATCGCCTGCAATCAGATTGTCGCTCAGCCCAACAACTCGCGAATGACCTGACCACCAAACTGCGAAAGCTGTTTGTGGCGGCCGGCATGGTAGTAAGTCAGCCGATTGTCATTCAAGCCTAACAGGTGCAAGAGCGTCACATGCACATCGCGAATGTGATGCACGCAGTCCACCGCTTCGGCACCGATCTCGTCGGTGGCGCCAATGGTATGACCGGCCCGGACACCACCGCCGGCAAACCACATGGCCATGGCTTTGGCGTTATGATCCCTGCCATATGACTGCCCTCCCCCGCGGATCCCGTTATCCGGCGTACGGCCAAATTCACCACACCAGATAACCAGGGTATCCTCTAACATGCCGCGCTCTTTGAGATCTTTGAGCAAGGCGGCGATGGGCTTGTCCACGGATCGGATCAATGAACCATGCGCCTTTTGAATGTAATCATGGCTATCCCAATTCCCCGCGTAGGCCTGCACGAATCGCACGCCTTTTTCTAACAAACGCCTCGCTAACAAACATTTGCGCCCAAAGGCATCCGTCTTGGGTTGCCCCACCCCGTAGTCCTCCAAGGTCGCCTGGCTTTCTCCCTCCAAATCGAGCACACGCGGTACGGACATCTGCATGCGGTAAGCCAGCTCGTAGGAAGTCATTCGGGCCTTCAAATCGTCGCGGCCATCGCGCTTATCAAGATGTTTGCGATTGAGTTTGGCTAACAAATCCAAATTGCGGCGCTGTCGACCACGCGTCACGCCGGCCGGCGGATGGAGGTCGAGAATGGGACTTCCCTGAGGCCGCAGAGGCGTACCCTGAAAATCCGCGGGCAGGAAACCATTGGACCAGTTTCCCGAACCGCCTTGCGGGTAGCTCGTACGAGGCAAGACCACAAACCCTGGCAGATTCTCATTCAAGGCACCTAGTCCATAGGTCACCCACGCCCCGATGGCCGGATCCCCGCCAAATCGATTGCCCGTATTGACGTGAAAACACGCTGTGGGATGGTTGACCGATTCCACCTGAGCGCCCCGGAAGAAACACATGTCATCCGCACACTCTCGCAAATGCACCCATTCCGCACACATGTCAGCACCACTCTGCCCCGCCCTGATAAAATCAAAGGGCGTCTTCACAAAGTAACGTTTCCCCGAAGACATGGCACTCTCCCTCTCTCCTTTGCGAGTGAAGGCTTGGAGATGCCGTTCTGCTAGAGCAGGTTTGGGATCAAAGGTATCAATGTGAGAGGGACCACCCTCCATCATGAGAAAGATGCAGCGCTTGGCTCGAGCCGCATGATGCGGCATGCCCTGCGCCCCATGCAGCATCGAGGTCATGGCCACAGAGCCGAGACCGGCCCCAAGCCCATAAAGCGCTTCGCGGCGCGTCAGTGAGGCCGTTTGAAAGAGCGTTTTCATGATCAATCGAGGTAAGCAAATTCGTTAGAGTTGAATAACACGAGACATACTTGGGCTAAGCCACGCGTGCGCGCGTCCACATCGCCCGGTTGCCAATCGGGCCGGTATCGGGCATAGGCCGGGCGCACCTCGACGAAATCGTAGGGTTCGCCGGTCTTCTCCGCCATCACCGTGCGGGTGATCTCGGTGGGGAAGGTTTTCTTGGGGTAAATCGCATCTTCCTCATAAGCTTCAGCCTCCTGCCAATGATGCACACAAACACTCAGCTCCTCCGCAGAGGGTTCGCGACTCAATGTCAGAGCGAAAGCACGGCGAATGATCTCTTCAGCAGAATCCTCTCCTAATTCTAACAAACGCACCGCCAAAGCCAACGCGCGATCATGCACTTCCTGTGCATTGAACAAGGTGAGAGCCTGCGGCGCCACAGTCGAAACCTCCCGCAGTTCGCAGGAATCATCCGGACCGGGTTGGTTGAACGCCTCCAGAAAGGGATCGCGCAATCCGCGCAAGCGCTCGGCATACACACTCCGCCGGTTGCGCTGAGCCGGCAATGGATCAGGCTCGTAGACCGAAGCCGTCCCGCCCATGATCTGCCTGGGCTGCGTAGCCACCTCATCATTGATATCGGGACGCGCGGGGATACCTCCCACTTGGCGATTGAGTTCGCCACTTGCGGCTAACATCGCATCACGGATCTCCTCTGCGGCCAGCCGTCTCGGACCAAAGGTTGCATAAAGCCGTTGCTTGGGATCGCGCTCAGCCAGCAGAGCTTGGTTAGGATGCTGACTGCTTCGTCGATAGGCTTGCGAACTCACGATAAGGGCGTTGAGGCGCTGAACCGACCAGCCGTTCTCCATGAACCAATGGGCTAGAAAATCGAGCAACTTAGGATGACTCGGCGGCTCGCCCGTCGCGCCGACGTTATTGGGATTACCAGCAAGGCCTTGACCAAAGTGCCAGGACCAAACCCGATTGACCATCACTCTCGCCGTCAGGGGATTCTTGTGATCAACGATCCATTCAGCCAACGCGGAACGCCGCTTCCCCTGTCCTCGCGGAAAGGTCGACGCTTTCATACCACCTAACGATTCTGCCGCGCTAAGGGCACCCGGTCTGACATTATCTCCAGGCGCGTAAACATTGCCGCCGGTAAGAATCGCATCTCTTTCGAAATAACCTTTAGCCCAGGGCTTGGGAGGCATTTCTGAACGGCCATTGATGTTGTGGCGGAGGATGGTTTTTCCGGTGTAGACGGCCATGGCCAGTGGCTTGGTGCGATCCAGTTCCAATCCATGCCTAACGATATTCTTACGCATCCGCGCGAGAGACGCTTCGTCTCCAGGATCAAGTCCGTTGTCACCGACCTTGGCGGATCCGGTCTCCTGCCTCCGGCGCGCGGCCATGGCTTCATTGAGCGCGGTCTCTTGTTTCTTGTAGGCCGCAATCTTGGCCTTGGCCCAAGTGTCGGCGTTTTCAAAACCAGCCTGACTCTCCTCTGGAAGAAACGATGCTTCCCGTTCGGCGAACTGGGTAGTGGAGAACACAGCCATCATCCGGTAGTAGTCCCGCGTCGGCACGGGATCGAATTTGTGATCATGGCACTTGGCACATTGTAAGGCGTGCCCCAGGAAAGTCTGCCCCACTGAATCCGTGATATCGTCCAACCACATTTGCCGGGTCTCTTTGAAGACGCTCATGGAGGTGTGTTCCCACGGCCCCATGCGCAAGAAACCGGTCGCGACCAGATTCTCCGGATTGGTGGAGTCGCGTTCGTCGCCGGCCAACTGCTCCCTCACAAAGTCGTTGTAAGGCTTGTCCTGGTTGAAAGCGCGTATCACATAATCACGATACCGCCAAGCGTTGGGGCGGGCGTAGTCGTTGGCAAATCCCGCCGAATCCGCATAACGCACCACATCCAACCAATGACGGCCGAATTGTTCGCCATAATGTGGGGACGTCATTAGCTCCGTGGCGTAGCTCTTCACAGCTTGCCCCGGATTCTCCGCGTAGTTGGTGATGAATGCCACGACCGCCTCAGGAAGCGGAGGCAAACCTGTTAGACCAAAGCTCATGCGCCTAACCAAAGCTTGTGGGTCGGCGTCAGGTGCCGGTTCCAAGCCGGCTTCCTTCAAGCGCCGATCAATGAACCAATCAACTGGATGTGCGGTGTTGGGTACAGACTCGACGTCCAGTGGCTGATAAGCCCACAAGACCGCTGGATCATAGCGACGGCTCCGCCAGTCTTCTGACAGAGCCTTAGAGGTTTGCACACGAACCCCTTGCGCATAGCGATCTTGAATCTGCGCGATCGTCTCCTCGTTAGGCCACGGCGCACCGGCGTCGATCCACGTCCGAATCCAACCCTGTTCTTCTGCTGAGAGCTGATCCGCCTCTTTCGGCGGCATCTCGAAGGCCTCCTCGGCTCGCGTGGTGACTCGATAGAGAAAACTGTCCGCCCCACTACCGGGAATCAGGACACGCTCACCAAAGGTCTCCCCACCCCGAAGCATGGCCTTGCGATCCCGCATATCCAAGCCGCCCTTGAGTTTGTCCGGCTCCTCGCCGTGACACGCGAAGCACTTGCTGGCAAACAGCGGCTGGAGCTTCAGCGCAAACAACCGCTCAGCCTCCGATGCCCCCAGACCTAACGGGCAGGCAAAGGCGCTAAACAGCGCCAAGGTCAGAAGACAAAGGTGCGCGCGGATTCGTTTCATGGAATAGGTGAACAAATCATCGCCACGGTCGACGCGGTCCGACAAGGAGATTCAGAGATCTGAAAAGGGTATGGATCGCACTTCGATCCTGGCGCGGCCTCGGAATTCCTCTTGGTCATGATACGCAACGACGAGCTTCTCTTCGTCTTTCGCCATGGAGATGTGGGTGTTCCAGGTGATCTTGGGATCAAGCACGTGATGGGTGATATCTGTTTCTCCTGGTTCCCATACGCTTAAAACCAATTCGCGAGTCCAGGCAGGATCAGCGTCTTCAACATAGCGGGCCCATGCGAGACCGACACGATCTTCAAAGACTTCAAGTTCGGAGCAAGTTGGAAACTCGTATATTCTATCAGGCACACCAATAAAAATGGGCTCCTGTCTCTTCAGCGAATGAATCGAGAAAGAATGAACGTGAAGTCCGCCATCAGGTTCGCCAAACATGTCTTCAGATTCATCACCCAATCCATCCGAAATGGGAAATGGATCAGACGCCAGTTTCATTGTTAGACAGCAAACGATGGGGCCCACCACCGCCACATCTTCTACATCCAATGCGCGCAACGGCCAACCAACCCGCCGTGTCTCTTGCTTGCCATCATCGTGATAGGTGACGATGACAGAATCCGATATCCCTATCAATCGATGCCACATGCCGTCAGCGTAGAACATGCAGTCCTTCCGCCTTTCAAAAACTATTGATTCGAATTCCGATTCTTCCAATAGCCGATCTTCGACAACTGCTAGTTCATGATTGAAGGTTCGAGCACGCAGCGACTTTATGCTGCCGACCTCGTCTGATGTGTATTCTAGCCGAAATCCATTGGCCGTCTTGAATAGGTTGGGATGAATCTCGCCGCGAGGATCTTCGTGGGCAGACGCAAAGGCCAACGTGAAAAAGAAGCAACAAACGCACCAACGGCTCATAACTAATTTTATAGCGAATTAATCTTAGCAAATCAATGCTCTAATTTCTACACGGTCGATTCTCAGGAAGCTTCTTATTCGGCGAACACCTCCCCGCCATCGATCACCAAACCGGGGAGAAGTTCACTAGCAATACTCCCTGACTCACGAACGACCTGCGCCGGCAGGTCAACATCTTGCAGCAAGCGATACTGCGCGATGGTGCGAGGCTTGGGATCGACTATCCAAAGCTCCTTCACACCAAACCGCGCGTAAAGTTTCTTCTTAGGACCAAGGTCCAGCGCTCGATTGCTGGGGCTCAGAATCTCGATGACAAGATCAGGGGCGCCTTCTGCACCGGCATCCGTGAGAATACCCAGATTATTTGGGCAGAAATAAACAATGTCAGGTTGAAAGACGTTGTGGTCGTCGAAGTAGACATCGAAGGGAGCGTCGTAAACTTTGCCTCCCCCTCCACGCCTAATCCAAGACTGGATGACGAATTCAATATTACGGGAAATATCTTGGTGGAAGCGGTTAGGAGCGGGCGCCATGATGAGCGAGCCTTCGACGAGTTGATAGTGAGGCCCGGTCTCGGGTAGCACCTTGTAGTCTTCTGCGGTGATGAGCGGGGCTGCGATCATACAAGGACCTACGATAGTAGAATTGAATCGAGAAACAAGCTCGAGGGATATCACCCACTCAAACTCAATTGGCGCGGGTCATCGACATCGTACCACGATCGCCCTTTGAGGAGGTGTATTGGGATTCAAAGTTCCCGTCTGCAACCATCGCCTCTTGTTCGTAAACGCCTCCTAGAGAACCGAGATCCATGGCGCCGGAGGTGTGCCAGATGTTTCCGATGCGAGTCACGGTTTGCGGCGTTTTGAAATCTCCGCTAAGCAGGCCCCATTTGGCCCAGTAGTGAAAGTCATAGGTGTTTGCCGCGGCGTCTTCCGGTTTGCTGATGACACAGCGCAATTTCCCCTCATGACCAGTTGCTTCACTGACCCATTTGCCCTCGTAGGCGCCTTCGAGACCGGACGATTGAACGGGCTTCGCAGCAGCTTCACGCCAAGCGCTTTGATAGGTGCTGCATTGGCAAAGACTCGCTACTAACAGAACGAGGATCGCGATTGGGGTAACCTTCATTTTTAAAGTTTAACCTCAAGCCAGGCGCCCAAGGCAATCATCAATGGCAGCAAGGACAGTGGTAATGCTTTCGTCGGTTTCGTCGCCCATATTGGAAATCCGGAAGGTCTTGCCTTTCACTTTGCCATAACCGCCATCGATGGTGAGCGAATGGTGCTCTCTTAGAAGTTGAATGAGCTGTGGGAGATCGGTGTCTTTGTTATTGGCCACACAAGTAAGGGCCTTGGACCGGAAACCTTCGGGTGCGAAGAACTCATAGCCATTACCCCTCACCCAGTCGTGGACCAGGCCATTAAGCCGTTCGTGACGCGCGTAGCGGTTCTGGATGCCTTCGGCATGAATCTCACGAAGCTTGGCCCGCAGGGCATAGATAAGCGCAATGCTAGGCGTGCTGGGGGTCATGTTCTTCTCGTGATTCTTCTTGAATTCGAGAAAATCGAAGTAATAACCGCGATCATTCTGCTGCCCGGCTCTAGTAAAGGCCTTGTCCGACACACTAAATACGGCGAGCCCGGGAGGCAGGGCGAGAGCTTTCTGTGACCCTGACAACATCACATCGACACCCAATGAATCCACCGGCGTCGGCGTGGTGGTGAAGGAAGAAACCGTATCGACGACACTACAGACGTCTGGGTATTTCTTCAGAACTTCCGCAATCTCAGGGAGTGGATTGAGCACACCGGTTGAGGTTTCGTTGTGCACCAAGGTCACGGTATCGAATTCGCCCGTGGCCAGCTTGGCGTCGAGCGCCGCCGGATCAATGGGTTGGCCCCAATCCACTTGCAGCGCTTCTGCTTGCTTGCCGCAGCGCTTGGAAACGTCCAACCACTTGTCTGAGAAGGCGCCGCAACAGCAATTGAGCACTTTCTTGGCAACAAGATTGCGAATGGCGCCTTCCATCACGCCCCACGCCGATGAGGTGCTGAGAAATACGGGATTCTCCGTCTCGAAGAGGGCCTTCAGTAGAGGCTGCACATCCGCGTAGAGTTCCTGAAATTCTTTGCTGCGATGCCCGATCATGGGCTCTGCCATGGCGGCGTAAGTGGCATCGGAGACTTCAATAGGACCCGGGATATAAAGTTTGATGTGAGGATGGCTCATGTCTTGGACGATACGAGCCGATCCCTAATGTGGTCTCACGGCGTTCGCAAACGGATTTCCACCGCCCTTACAAAGACCTATTGCACCAGCAGCGCTTCCCTACTTCGAGAATTCCATATAAGTCCGCCCCGCCCCACGGCCCGTCTTCGGATCGATGCTTCGGACTTGGACTTTCTTAGGTGCCCACTGGCCATTCACTTTGTGAACATCTATCACTTCCATTTTTTTGACCAACTTGCCATTCCAATCATACCCCTGCATCTGTATCAGTGCGCCGCTATCGCGATCCGTCCAGATGCGGAGCTTCGAATAAGGGCCTTCTTTGGCCGGGTTGCTGAGGAGCAGCTGCCAGGCGATCCGCTCCTTGACATTGTCCTCACGCTCGAATTTCGGATTGGGCCAGTAAAGGTAGGCTAACGAAATATCGAGATAATTAACGTCCGTCTTGCGGATCAATTGGCCGTGAAGCTTAGGCGATACGTCGTTGAAAGGCCGGTTCTCTCTGGATTCACGGAGCCGATACCGATTGGGTGCGAGATCCAAGACCAGCGTATGCGCGGGTTTGTCATCGAAAGCGAAGGCAATCTGCGACTGACGTTTGGGCACATCGCCACGAATGGTCATGCGGAAAGGCGTTCGCTTGCGGGTCTCACGTTTTCTCAACTCGCCTTTGAAAGTGGCATCCTTTTCCTGCAGCGAACTGAGCCTCACTCTTCGCAACATCTCTTCCGGCGGGATGGGCGGCTCTTTGGAAAGAGCTTGCTCTCCGGCGCTTGCCAAGAGAAAGAGCCCGGTGATTAATAGAGTTTGTTTGCAGGACATGAGGTATCGGGACAACAACGAACGCGTTTTCTTATGCATTGAAGACGTGACGCCCGCAAGGTCTATTCAGGGTGCGAACCAAAGTGATGGACAAGCTCGTAGCGGAACTTGTGAAAGTTCCGGACGTGACGCCTCGAACGAGGAGAGGTCTCACGACTTTTTCTACACACTCGTATCGACCGTCTATCACCTCGACACGCACCTGTCCATTCACGGCGATCAAGGCGCCCGGTTCGGGCCATCATGAATGTCGATCGCTTGATTCTGGTCGGCGTGGTGTTTCTAACAATGTGCCGCTTCTTTCTAGCATCGCAACTAGAGCTCACGCCGAATGAAGCCCTTTGGTGGATGGAATCCGGCCGGTTGAGCGCCGTTTCCTTCGATCACGGCCCGATCTTACCCGGCCTCATTAAACTAAGCACGTGGGCGTTAGGAGATCACGTACTTGCCGTGCGTCTGTGGAATCCTCTGCTCATCGTCCTAGCATCTTATTGGCTCTATCTTCTCGCGCGGAGCGCCTGCCAACAGACGGCCGCCCGATGGACCGTGGTACTCTTTCATCTTACGCCGTGGCCTAACTGGGCCGCCATCGCGGATCTTCAAGCGGCCTTGGCCATGACCTTCGTGTTTTTAGCCATGTGGCTCTTCTGGTGCGCGCTGCATCGGGCAAATCGTTGGCATTGGACTTGGTTCGCAGCGGGTTTGGCACTCGGCGCAGCCGTCCTCACCTATTTTCCTCTCGCACTCTTAGGCATCACGCCGCTCTTCGTCCTCCTCGTGATCCCTAGATGGCAAGGCCACTGGCGGCGGCCCGGGATTTACTTGATGTTAGGCGCCGCAGCAGTGTTGGTCACGGCGTTTCTCTCGCGACCAGGCCCGCCGGTCTTGCCTAATCTCCTTTCTCTAACCGTGGAAAGGACGCTTCGCAATACGGGCTTCCACTTCACATCATTGATCGTGATGTTAGTCACCCAAATCTTCCTAACCGGTCCCTTGGCCGCTGCCGGTTGGGTCTGGCTCGCCCGGCGATGGCGACAGACCCCGTGCGATGCAGGCCGGCTGTTTCTGGCCGTGATCACGCTTGGTCCAGCCGGCAGCCTGCTCTTCCTAGCACTCTTCTTTGGAGAACGAACGCCGGTTTGGTGGCTGGGCTTGGCTCCCGGATTGATCTTGTTGGTCGATCGCTGGATGCAATCCGACCTCGCCATCCGCACCAAGACCCGCTGGCGCACCCTCACACTCACCTCAAGCGCTCTATTAACTTGCGTGATGTTGAATACAGATAACCTACGTTTCCTGGGCTGGCCCTGGTCGTATGAACGCGATCCCTCCTCAGCTCACCGTGGTTGGATCGAGAGTGCCAAGCTTATCGAGACCAGTCTCGAGAAAACCACTGAACATCATGGCGAGGCGCCCTTTCTCATCGCCGCCACGCCTGAATCCGCCGCTCTGTTAGAATTCTATCTTTCCCCGGAAGCCAAACTCTGGACAGATGGCACGGCCAAGCATCCTCTCGTGCATGTTCCCGAGGCGAGCGGGCTGGATCATGTGTATCATTTGTGGCCTAACTACTCCCACCGAGAGGCCTCGGGTGCTTCCGCCTACTATGGCCGCGCCGCATTGTTTGTCACCCAGGAACCTAACGGAGACCTTCCTCACGCCATCCGCCATGGATTCAAATCGACAGATCTCACCGGTGTGGTGACCATTCGCCGAAAAGGACGCCTTCTCCGCACATGGCATCTTTATCGTTGTCACCCCTACGAAGGCCTTCCGCGATAACCCATGGACCTCCCTCAGACGCCGCCGGCACTCTCCATCGTGGTGCCGCTTCACAACGAAGCGGACAACGTGGCTCCCTTACAAAAGCAGATCGCGCATGCTCTAGCAGAACGCAACTTCGAACTCATTCTGGTCGACGATGGCTCTAGCGATGACACCGTTAAACGCATCACCCGTGAAGACAACGTGCGACTCATCACCCACGCCGAGAACTTGGGGCAAAGCGCAGCGCTCTATCATGGTCTTTGGGCAGCCGATGCACCACTCATTGCGACACTCGACGGCGATCTCCAGAATGATCCTGCCGATCTTCCTCGATTGATCGCCCAAATCGACGGCGGCGCGGACATGGCCTGCGGGTTCAGGCGAAACCGTCAGGATTCTTTGGCAAAGCGCCTTCAAGGGCGTCTAGCCAATAGGCTAAGGCGCCTGATCACGCGTGATGGCATTCGCGATAGCGGTTGTTCCATCCGGGTGATGCGCCGCGAGTGTCGCGAAGCCCTGGTCTTGTTCGACGGCATGCACCGGTTCCTCCCAACCATGGTGAGGGCCGCTGGATTCACGATTGTGGAAATCCCCGTGGCCCATCGGCCGCGACGGCACGGACTGAGTCATTACGGCTTTGCCAACCGGGCCGTGAGGGGAATCGTCGATCTGATAGGCGTCCGCTGGCTCCTCTCCCGCCGCCGCACCCTTTTCTCGAAGCACTCCAGCTGATCGACCTGGCATCAGAAGAGCTTGCTTCCCGGAGGCAACACGGCACCTTGGGCGCATCCTCCATTCCCCCCCCCTCGCTTGATCCCCATCCAATGAGCCGTTCCTCCCTGCTGCTGCTGCTAGGCCTTCTGCTAGCTCTCGCATCCAGCGAGCGGACTCTCTTTGCTCAAACCCAGCCTCAAAATCAGCCCACGCCACCTTCGATCCGCGATCGCGTCCTATCCGGTGGTTCCTACGCGGCGGATCAACTTCAACGTGCGGTATCGAGCCTGGATCGCGCGAAGAAACCCGACGCGGTGGAGCCCTTGGTCGAGCGCACCATGCGGCTCTATGCCAATGACTGGCGCGTTCTGTTTCAAGGCGCCCGCATTTACGCGGAGCGCGAACGCGCCGGCTATTGGGTCAAGGGGCGCTATTTACGCGGCAATCTCAGGGGAAACATTCCCAAAGGTGCGAAACGCGTCTATTCACACAAGCGCGATCATCTGCGGGCTCTGCAGCTGTTAGACCGCGCGATCAAAGCCATCCCCCAAGGCGCCGCTTGGCCGGAACTAGCGGATTTCTATTGGGAAGCGGCGCAAATCCTCATTGGTGACAAAGCCTTCACCGGTCTTTACTCCCTAACGGATCTCAATTCGAACCCAACGCTAGACTATCACGAGCCGTTGATTCCCAACCGGGAACCCGTCCCGCTCGATGAGGAGGGCAACCCCGTCTTCTTCGTCACCCCGCCCAGCTGGGATGCCGCACGCAATGACGGAGAACGTCTTCTCTGGCTCCTAACACGCGCACGACAGCTCAACTCGGATTATGCCGCGGAAGCGGAGTTCATTCATACCAAACACTTGCTCAAAGCTTATTTGGGGGTGCAAACGATTACCGAGAGTCCTGATTACGATCCCAAATCCAAGACCTACGATGGCTCGGAGGTTTCAAAGGAAATCCTCTCATCCATACACACCCTCACACGTGATGAGACCGTTGCGCGTGTTGATGGTGGAGTGAAACGTTTCGAACTTCCGGACGCGCATCATTTCATCAAGCGGTTGACCAAGATAAGCACCGAGCCGCAGTACGCTTCCCATGCTGCGCTGGCATTGGAAGAACTTGCCGAGTGTTTTGAGAACCGCCGGCAATATGACGTGGCCGCCGATCATTGGCAGCGCTCGGTCTCGCGCGCCGGTGAATCGCCCGCTGCGTGGGAACAGGAACGGCTCGATCAAATCGTCAAGAGCTGGGGCAAGTTTGAAGACGCCCGCGCCGTCCAGGCGGGTGACTCGGTTACCCTACGCTACTGGTACCGCAACGGCACCAAAGTTCGCTTCACGGCGCATCGCGTCGATGTGACAGCGATTGTGTCAGACATGCTCGGTTACTTGCGCTCTGACCCGTTCCCGGTCGATCCCGGAAAGATCAGCGTATCAAAGTTAGGATTGCATTTGGTCAGGGAGGGCGGCGAACGCTACCGCAAAGAGAAAGTTCACGAGTGGGAACAGCCGCTTGAACTTGAGAACAATCATTGGGATCAACGGGTCGATGTCCCGGTGCCGATCGAACGGCCAGGCGCCTACATCGTCGAGGCCACGATCGACGGTGGGAACACGAGTAGCGTCATGGTGTGGATCAATGATATGACGATCTTGAGGCGCCCGTTAGACGACGGTCTCTTCTATTACGTGGCTGACAAGCGCAACGGCTCGCCTATCGGATGGGCGAAGTTCTCCTTCATTGGATTCCGCCTGGTGCGCGTGGAAGACTCCGATACCCCGCCCTTGGATGAACATGGCGAGGAGATCCCACTAGCGTTGCGGCGCCAGTATCACGTGGAAACGGAGGAGATCTCCAAATGGGCGGATGCCAAAGGCCAACTTATTCTCGACTCGAAACTTTTGAAGCCGGATTACCGATGGTTTCTTCTAGCCACAGCGCCAGGCAATCGCACCGCTGTGTTAGGGTTTTCTGATTTAAAGCCCACCGGCCAAACTGCCAAACCGGCGCCAACAGGAGTACGGCATTTCCTCGTTCCCGACCGCCTGGCTTATCTTCCTGGGCAGGCGCTCCGCTTTCGAGGGTGGCTCCGCAGCAAGGCTGCCGATCGGGCGAACGCCTACACAGTAATCGAGTCGCAACCCGTCACGGCACACTTGTTGACCATGGATGGGCAGGCGCTTGCCAATCAAAGTTTCACCACCGATGCCAAGGGTTTCTTTCAAGCCGAGATGTCTCTGCCGCCGGATTTGCCTCCAGGAAACTACTATCTTCTAACACAACATCTCAACACGCGGGGCCAAGTTCTGATTCATGTGCGGGCGGGCGCCTTGTCCCGCTCTATACTCACGTTGGAACCCCACGAAGACGTGGTCACCCGCGGCCAAGAGACGAGCGTTCGCGTCCGCACGGAACGAGCAGACGGCCAATGGCTGGGCCTGGCCCGCGTGAAGTACCAAGTGTACCGGCGCGATCATCAGCCGCGATGGAAACCGCAGGGCGATCACGCGTGGCTCTTTGGCCAAGACTACGACGATACTACCCAACATTACCCATGGTTTACCGGTTGGAAGTACTGGGGTTGGGGTGAATGGCCTTCCTATGAAGGAACCAGCTCGCTTCTAACAGAAGGTGAACTGATCACCGGGCAAGACGGTCAGGGAGTCATCCGTCTGCAAGCGGAAGCCCCCTCAGCGGTGGTTCCCGTCGCAGAGGACTATGTGATCAAGGCTTTCATTGAAGATGACGAAACCGCTCTCCCGGCCGAGACCCGTGTCACCGTAAGTGAACGCCCTCACAAAGTCTCCACGCGTTTGGATCGTCCGTTCTACCGCCCCGGTGAAAAGGCCACCGTGGACGTTTGGCTACGCGATTACGAAGGTGATCCCGTGAGCATGCGGGGCGAACTCGTCGTCTATCAAATTGACTATCAGCCGGTGGGCAAGCCCACGGAACGCGCAACCTATCGCAAATTCTTCAATCTCGATGCGGAAGGGCATCTCCAAGCTCAGGTCGGCTTCAAAACGACCGGCCCTCACCGAATCACCTTCATCCTTGATCCCGGTCCCATTGAAGGCTCGGCCGTCACCACGGTGGTGCCTGAGGATTACGACGGTGCCGACGCACGCTACAACGATTTGGAGATCCTCCCTGACAAACTCCTCTATGAACCCGGTGATCGCGCCCAACTCACTTTGAACACGAATCGCCTTGGCCAAAGCGTAGCGCTGTTTGTTAGGCCTCGAAACGGCGTCTTTGGCAAAGCGGAGGTGTTACGGTTAGAACAGAAATCCACGCCTTACGAAATCCTTGTCGAGGAGGAAGATGCACCCAGTTTTCACGTGGAGGCCATTCTCCTCAATGAGGGCGAATTCGAAGTGCACACACGAGAAATCTTCGTGTCGCCGCCAACTTCGACACTTGATGTTTCGCTTTCAGCCGACCGCGAGGATTATCGCCCTGGCGACACGATGCAATTGGGAATCCGTCTTACTGATCCCAACGGAGCCCCTCAAAGTGGCGACGTTCTCATTGGGATCACACCTGCTGGAATCGATGGCTCTTGGCCGGACGTTCGTCGCGCCTTTTGGGACGAACGCCATGTCTATGAACCCTCCGTGCAGCACCAGTTGAAAACGCGATTTCAAAGCTTTTCCAAACCTCCCGGCGCCCTCATGCGGCCCATTGGAATCTTCGGCGCCATGGCCATGGGCAAGTCCCAGGCAGTCACGGTTGAGGAGAACCCTCTAGCAGATTCCGATGATCTTCCCAGCCAAGAAGATGTCCTCACATTTTCTCATCCACGATTAAGCTACGATGTCGTCTGGCTGGATCCAGTAGCCGTCAATGGAAGCGGCACCACCGCTGTGTTAGTCAATCTCCCTGAACATGGCGGGCATTGGGAAATCAATGCCTGGGCCCTAAATGAGGCAACCAAAGCAGGCCAAGCTCGTTTAAGAATCGAAACCAAGCAACCTTACTCCATCGATTTCCGCACGCCCGCGTGGCTTGCGGAAGGCGATCAAGTCACCATCTCAACCGCTGTCCGCAACCGTCTCGATACCCAATCCTCCACAAATCTGGCATTAACCGTTTCTCCTCCCCTTCAACTGAGCTCGGGATCCTCACCCAATCATGAACTTCAACTCGCGCCCGGCCACATCACCGAGCACCACTGGGACGTGCAAGCTCTAGCGAATGCGCCTTTTATCGATAAGGCCACTTTCAAACTCCAACTCGGCGAGGGAACCGAAGCCGAAACCAGAGAGGCCGCCATTCCAATTCTCCGACGCGAATCGGTCACCCACAAATGGTGGAATGCCGAACTCACCAGTGACCGCCCCCAGAAAGAACTCACCTTTTCACTACCGCCAGGTGCCGATCTCGAACGGAGCGAGCTGCGCATTCACGCCGCCACCACCCCCTTGGCGCTGTTGTTAGGCATGCTTGATCAGCCGCCTCCTGTCGCGTCTACATTAGATGCTGCATCGTTGATTCACCAGGTGGTCCCACCGGCCAAATGGCGCCATCTGATCCAGAGCCTTCCCGAAGAGAAACAGAAAGCCCTCGCCTCGGCCCCTTCATCGTGGGCCATGAAGGAGGATTTTACCGCCTACATTTCCGGCGCGATCCAACAGCTCGGCGCATGGCAATGTGAAGATGGCGGTTGGAATTGGTCGGGCAAAGAATCAGAAGAATTGACCACGGCGACCGTTGTAGAAGGTTTGCTAGACCTGAAAGATGCCGGCGTCACGATTCCGGTAACGCTTCTCAAACGCGGCACCGAACGATTGCGAGGCTTCCAGAAAGCGGCCAATGCCCGCCTGGGTTCGACCAAGGCGAAACATGCAGCGTCTTCTCTCGATGCCCTGACCTATCTCGTTCTACTTCGGAATGGTTCTGACAGTACCACCATGCGTCAGTTCTTGCAGCGCGATTGGAAGAAGCTGCCTAACCACGGCAAGACCCTCTTTGCGCTGGCGCTTCATGCCAGAGGCGATACCGAGAACCGCAATACCATCCGGTTTCACCTAGGCGAACAACTCCGCAAAGACGAGAGCAGCGGAGCTATTAGTCTCAGCACCAAATCGCCTACGAACAAAGAGGCGTGGGTGGGCCATTCGATCGCCACGCAGGCTCGCTACCTGGACTTCCTTATTCCGGTGAAGGGAGACAGCGCCGTGACCGACGCCTTAGCCCGATACCTCTTCAGCCGCCGCCAACGTCCCGGTCAGTGGCCGACTGCTCGGGCGACCACACGCGCACTCAATGCCCTCATCAACTATACTGGCCTCAAGGCATCCAAACACCAAGCGAACGCCGCCGAAGAGTCACTCGTCCTTCTGCTAGGGGATCGTCAGTTGGGCAAATCCGTCCTTCCCAAGGGAACCATTGCCGGCCTACATCAATTGCGAATCTCCGGCGCGGATCTCCTCGCCATGAGCACGCCGGCGCCGCCCCCTACCGAAGACCACGCCGAATCGGACACGCAGGAGGTACCTCCTCCTAACAAACCAGCTCCCCGTCTCGTTTACAAAGGCGGTAAACCTCTGCGCTTCCACGCCATTCTGAACGCGGTAGAACGCCC
The DNA here is from genome assembly GCA_965224685.1 of Verrucomicrobiales bacterium. Lineage (GTDB taxonomy): Bacteria > Verrucomicrobiota > Verrucomicrobiia > Verrucomicrobiales > DEV007 > CBDDAB01. The sequence goes on from CBDDAB010000017.1 coordinate 1,365,864, forward strand.
CCGCCTTCTCGGAGAAACTGGTTCAACGCTAAGTTTGAAACGCCATTATTTCGACTCAGCTACTGTCGTCGATGCTAGCGAAGAAACCGAATCTCACACAGAAGCTAAACCGTTGCCACCCGGGGCAATCGTCAAGCCACAGCAAGTGTTAGACGTCGTCTTAAAAATCAACGCCGTGCAGCCACTCAAACGCATTCGCCTCACCGATCATCTGCCCGCCGGTTTTGAGATCGTGAGCGCGCTTCCGGATGGCGCTCACCTCAGCGCTGACGGCAACACCCTCCATCTAACCCTTCCGGTCCTTGAAAAGGAAACCGAGATTCGTTACCAGATCACGCCGACTCTAACAGGGGCCTTCCACGCGCTCCCCACCGAAGCCTTTGCCGGTGAAACCACTCATCGCGCGACTGCCGACGAGATGCTATTCATCGTGAAACCGCCCGCGTGAGCAAGAAAGGCAGGCAACCCTATGCCGATTCTAAGAAAATCCTCCAATCCGGCGTCACAGCCTTCTGGATAGGTGTGTCTAGAGAGTCAGCAGATGGTTTCGCTACAATCGCCCCGCCCAGATGGTCACGCTTTTCAATCCTTCACTCGGCCCGTTCCCGTTCTGGTTTTCAGAATCGAAGGATGCTAGGATTTCTGCCATCGTGGACGCATCCTTCGACTATGACGACTGTCTGAATCGCGTGCGGCAACGCGACGAAACGGCGGCGAAGGCTTTGGTCGAGCACTTGCACGATCCGGTGATGCGGATCGTACGGGGCCGCCTTTCTCACAAACTCTGCGAACAAGACGTGATGCAGGAAGTTTTCGTGAAGATGTTTCGAAAACTACATCAGTACAAGGGCAACGTTCCCTTTGAGCACTGGGTGAGCCGGATCGCGGTGAACACCACCATCAACGCCATGCGTGGCAAGCGGCTTCGGGTGGAACTCCGGCGAGCGGATCTCACGGAAGACGAGGAGCGGGCTCTCGATCACGTTGCCTCCGACCATTCAACTCCCTCGGATGACAGTGCCGCCGCTCGCGAATTGTTAGGCAAATTACTTGATCGTTTGAGCCCAAAGGAACGCTTGGCCCTCGAGCTGCTGGACATCGAAGGCCATTCCTCAGACGAAGCCGCAGCCCTGTCCGGCGTGAAAGCGCCGGCGCTCCGCGCGCGTGCCGCGCGCGCTCGACGCCGGCTCCGCGAACATCTAAAAAACCTCACGAACCAAGAGTCCTCATGAATGAAGATCGCGAATTACGCCGCTTGATCGAGCTGGCTAACAAAGCTCCATCGGAGTATCCGCCGATGGCGTCCGGCTTCCCTAGCAAAGTCTTGCAGAAAGTCTGGCCGGAGCGTTTCGCGCCGGAATCAGAAGCGCGGTGCTGGCTTTCCGGGTTGCGTTGGGGAACGGCCGCCGCCGCCCTGATCATGTTGGCCTGCATTCTCCTCACGGTACCGGCCCTACGATCCTCGCACATCAATACGGAAGCCGTCTTTCAACAACAGATCGCCGATTTGATCCTCACGCAATGACCAAATCTCTTATCATCCGCATCGTTCTTGCCGTCATCGCGATCTTCGTCGCCGGCGGCGTCACGGGGGCCTTCCTTGGCGCCCGCGTTCAAATGGAAAAGCAAACCAAGCGCGCGGAAATCGGCCAGCTTCCAGAGAATGTTATGGAGATGTTAGAGAAGCGGCTCTCGCTTTCCACGGAGCAATCGAATAAGATTGAACCGGAGATCAGGGAAGCCTGTGTCGAGCTACGCGAAGTGTATCAAGCATCCTCCGTCAGCGTCCGTAAGATCATGGGCAAGTATTACGGCCGCATTTCTAAAGATCTCAGCAATGACCAAGCGGCCATTCTGGCAGACATGGAAGAGGAACTGCGCAAGAAAGCACAGAAGTTAAGCTCCGACGCAAATGAACCCTAATCGCTTGCTTAGACTATCGGTTAGCGACGTGGTGGTGCGGCTATTGGGGGCGATCGCTCTTTGCGTTGGCTCCGCCCTGGCCGGTGACGGCGTTCGCGTAGGCGCCGCAGCGGTGAATTTGAAGGCGGGGGATCACATGCCCATTGCCGGCGGCATCCATCCGGGAACGGCTAAAGGTCAGGAGGGCGAATTGCGCGCGATCGCAATCGTGTTAGAGAAAAACGGCGTTAAACTCGCCATGGTGACGCTCGATATCCTCATGATCACCCGGGAAAGTCTGGCTCTGGCGGTCGAGGAGGTGGAGAAGGAAACGGGGATCCCGAGTTCGCATCTGCTGATCCATTGCACGCATACGCATCACGCACCGAGTACCTTGCAAGTTCACGGTTATGGAGCGGACCTTGGCTTCACGAGGCGGGTGCAGAAAGGCATCGTCAAAGCGGTTTCACAAGCGAATGAGCGTTTGTCAGAAGACGAATGCAGCTTTCATTTTCACCTTAGCCGGGAAACAACTGTGGGGCAGAACAGCCGCCAACTCCTGCCCGATGGGCGCATCTACTGGATCGGCCCACGCGATCAATTTGTTAGGCCTACCGGCCCGTTCGATCCCGAACTTCCGGTGCTAGCATTTCGCGAAAAGGATGCTTGGCGAGCGGTCCTCTTTAATCATTCCACCCACACCATTGGAACGATCCAGCCCGGCGTGCGTTCACCGTCATTCTACGGTTTGGCTGGTCAACGTCTGGAGGCCGAACTTGGTGGCGTGTTCAGCTTTGTGGAAGGCGCTTCCGGATCGACTCACAATCTCACCCTTTCTTGTAGCGAGATGACGGACCGTATTAGCAACGCCGTCCGCGAAGCTCTTTCCAAAGCAGAACCACGGCAGGTCACGCACATCGCTTCTAAGAAACGGCCCTTCAAATTCAAGGTGCGCACATTTGACGAAGAAGCTGAAGAAGCCGCCGTGTCGAGTTATTGTGAGAAGTGGGTTGGTGACTATGGGCGTCAAATCGTCCCCGTTTTCAGGGAAATGCGCCGACACTTGAAATCCCAACGAGGTCAGGAACGCGAGACTATCATTCAAGCTCTTACAATCGGCGATGTGGCGATCGTGGGGGTTCCCGCGGAGTTCTTTACCAAGCTGGGTCTCGATATCAAAAACCGTTCTCCCTATCGTTATACCTACATTGCGGAACTCGCCAACGACTGGATTGGTTACCTACCCGATCTCGACGCGCACAAACTTGGTGGCTACCAAGTTTGGACGGGCTACCACAGTTACGCTGCACCCGGCACGGGAGAACGGATGGTGGATGAAGTGGTGGCGCTTTTACAGGAACTGAAAGCAGCGAATGAGCCCGACTAACACAATAGTAGTTTCTACCTTTACTTCACGCAGAAAAGGTGGCTCTCACCGCGAATGAGCAGCCGCCCATCGAAGGGAACGGGCGACGCGAGGATCTGTTCTCCCATGTCATTCTCGCCCAGAAGTTCGAACTTCTCGCCAATCCCCGCCGAGAAGACCATGCCATCCTCACGCGCCGCGTAGAGAATTCCACCCGCAATCACAGGCGACGCGTAGTAGGCATCGGCCGCACGTGGAAGCTTCGCTTCCCAGTATGGCTTTCCCGTCTTGGGATCGAGACACACCACTTCACCCTTGTGGCGTAAGAGATAGACTCTTCCCTCGTAAGCAATCGGACTCGCCACGAACACGCCGAAATCATCGCGTTCCCAGAGCCGATGACTCTTGGTCACATCGCCTTCACCGCCAAGCCGAACGGCATGCACCTGCGCTTGTTTGCGATCATCGCGACCGACGGGAATCACCGCCACATCACCGGAAATTACCGGCGTCGCGATTGGGGGCCAAAGCTTGTTCCCTTTGGGATTGAAGCCGCCGCAGGACCATAACAAAGAGCCGTCATCGGCGGCGTAGGTGGTCACGTGATCAGAACACCACACGAGCACGGCCTCACGATTGCCATGATAGTGCGGAATGGGCGTGGTGTAGCCATTGTCGTTCTCAGCCGGCACCTCATAATTGCGTTGCTGTTTCCAGCGAATCTTTCCCGTTGCCTTGTCGAATCCGGCCACCCACGAATCTCCGCCATGTAGCCGCGGGAGAATGACCAAATCACCAACGATCACGGGCGAGCTTCCCTGGTCCCAATACAAGTCCTGCGGCCCAAACTCTTGAGAAAGATTGCGTTGCCAGCGCACCGTTCCATCCATCTCAAGCGCGGCAAAGTTGCCACTCCTAAAATAAACGTAGACGCCTTTGCCTTCGGTCACCGGGGAAGCATTGCTGCTCGTCCCCAACGTCTTGTGCTTTGCCGGACTTTCCGCTCCTAGCGTTTTCTTCCAAATCTGTTTCCCGCCCAGATCGAAAGCGATCACCGTATCTGCTCCGGCCTCAGGTGTGGTGACAAAGATGCGGTCCTTCCAAACGACGGGACAAGAAGCGCCCTTCCCAGGCAACGCCACCTTCCAACGAACGCTATCCGCAGTCCACTTAGTCGGGTAACCCTCGCCCGCCCGGCTCCCTTGGTGGGCAGGCCCGCGCCACGAAGGCCAATCCTCGGCTAAGAGGTTTAGCGATAGAGTAAGAGAGAGGAGCCCACCGGCGACGAGAGAAGTGGTTGTTTTCATAACGTTCATCACTACGTCTGAACCCGGATTTGCTCCAGGCGTTTCTCAGGCGTTCTGCGAACCGCGATTGATTTACCATACTCCGTCTGATTTCTGCACTCCCACGACGCGGGCGGCATCAATGCTGAATTCGTTCATCGATTTGCACTAACCAAGATTCACGCCTAATTACTCAAAATGCAGCGCTGGTTTTTTCGCGGTTTGGGCACTTTGGTTGTTTTCGTAGGGATTGGAGTGTTTCTATATCCTGGAGTAATCATCAGTCATGCTCTGCTCACGGATGAGGGTCTAAGGAAAAATGTGCCGTCCCGTACAGCGTTCAAGTGGCATCATCGCTTGGCGCCACGCTACGAACGTTGGGCGCGTGAGCGCGTCGCTTCCGGCGTCGCGGCAACCCTAACAGTCGATCAATTGGAAGCTACGGAATGGCCGTTGTTCGGCTCCTGCTTCTTCCTATGGGCTACCGAGAAGCTTCAAGCACAATGGGAAGCCAACAACCAGCTAGCCAGACACGCTCCGAAGGTCTACGCGCGCGAAGCTATCGAGGCAGCAACTTTGTTAGTTTTAGACCCCAACCACGCCAAATGGGTGCGGGACCACTGGAGCGACGACCACCTTCACCATGAAAACGTGTTTTATCGAGGCCTAATTGTCTCAGCGATCACCTCACACTACCACCTCACTGGTTCACGAGAGCATTTGGATTTTCTGGGGGAAATGACCGAATCTTTGGCCAAGGATATCGGGCAAGCTCCGAGTGGTTTGTTAGAAGATTACCCAGGTGAATGTTATCCCGCTGATGTAATAGCCGGTCTGGCCGCAGTCAAGCGTGCTAGCCAAATCCTTGGCCGAGATTGCGAAAACCTGATCAAGGAAGCCCGCCGCACATTCACCGGCAGACTATCAGAACCACTCGGCATTCCCGCCTACGCGGCGGACGTCAAATCGGGAGAACCCTATGATGAATCACGAGGGTGCGGAAACTCATACATAACGACTATTGGTCATCAATTATGGCCGGATCTTGCTAGTGAATGGTTCAAATGTTATGAGAAATACTTCTTCAGAGAAACCGCATTTACCCTTGGTTTTCGCGAGTTTCCTCGAGGCGGGAAGCAAGGATTCGTGAATCTGGATTCCGGTCCGGTCATTGATGACTTCGGCGTGGCGGCCAGCGCATTCGGCACCGGGGCTTGCCGGGTAAACGGCCGATTTGACCTCGCCTACCCTTTGACGGCAGAAATGCTTGTGGCTTCTTGGCCCTTGCCTAACAGAGCGCTCCTCGTGCCCAAACTTCTATCCCATCCTCATGCGCCCCTGCTTGGAGAGACATCCATCGTCTACCAATTGAGTCAAACGACCGCGACCGGCATCCAGGTCGTTCCCGCCAAAAGCAGGTGGCCGTGGAGTGTGCGGTTCGCGTTGCTGAGCTATTTCCTCATGGGTCTAGGCTTCTGCGCTCTTGGTCTGCGTTGCCTCTATGGACGCCGCAGACCGAGATGAACGATTCAACTAGCATGCCCACAATGACCAACCCTAATCACCAACTAACTCACGCTCGCGAAAACGCTAAGCTCTGTTCCATCGGCGTCAGTTCTTCCATGTCCCAACCCTAAGGTCGTCGATTTCTCCGAAATCGAACGCCCGCCTCCCACGGGGCGCTCTCTTTCGGAGACACGGGCGACCATTTCACCAATAACGCTCTGGCTAAGCATCTGTGGCAATGCGGTAAAACCCGATCTCCGATCCCAAACGATCCGCATCGGAATCCTCGTAGACACCATCGCCAGTCAGTCCCTCGGCGATGGTGATCCACGAATCCGATTCCAAGCTAACGGAATACTCCACGCGGTAGGACTTGCCGTCCACGGCCGGCCAGCGAATCTGCACGCGGTCGTTGAGGCGGGTCGTTTCTGAGACGCGGAAGTAATCGGCCGCATTGTCAGGATCGGTCCCGGCGATGGCTTCGGCCTCGTCGGATTGACCATCACCATCGCGATCGCCTCCAGGTTGTGGGGCATCGCCTGACAGAGCCTCAAGTGTCAAGCCGTTCAGTATGGGATTGTTGTCAGGGAAGGCCGGGGCTTCATTGAGAAAGCGAATACTCACACTTTCTGCGGGCGCGAAAAAGATAACCGTGGTCACCACACCCATGGAGGGCTCGGCGATACCGCCTTGATTCATTTGGACGTTGAAGTCGTCGAAGACTTTGCCTCCGGCCACGACGATGTCCCATCCGCGGTCGCAGCAATTCTCGGCAAACAGCATCTGCAGTTGATAGCGGGCGCCCGGGGTTAGGCCGGCCAGATCCATGTTCACCGGACCGGCATTCCAGCGGATGGACTGCATCACGATCTCCAAAGCATCATCGTTAGGTGAGTCGCCGTACTCGGGCAAATGCCAGTCCAGGATCTCATTCGGCTGATCAAACGAAAAGCCTTCGACGGTGTCATCCGTGAACATCGCCTCACCGACGGTGAGATCGCCTTCGCCTAACATATTGATAGCGTAAACGAAGTCCCCTTCAAGATCCAGTCCCTCACCAGCATCTCCACCTGTGAAGGCGCCGATCGTTCCCGCGATGTTCCCCTGAACCGCGGCATTGCTAGGATCACCTGAGAAGGCGATCTCGGGTCCATCAAGCTGCCCGTCTCCATCGGAATCAGGATTGAGAGGATCTGTGGGGCCATTGACTTCAGTAATATCTCCGAGGCCGTCTGTGTCAGTATCGCTTAACAACGGATCGGTCCCGTGATCATTGACTTCCGCGCCGTCATTGAGGCCGTCACCATCCGTGTCGGCCACGTTAGGCGATGTGTTCGATTCGAATTCTCCAAGATTATTGAGACCGTCATTGTCAGGATCCCCGGTCCCGGTTTGGAAAACGTCTCCAAAGTTCCCATTTTCCCAAGAATCTAAAAGTCCATCGCCGTCAGAATCCCCTTCTGACCCCTCCTCTTTTAACGTGAATCCATTGATAATAGGATTCGTGTCCGGGAAATTCGCATCTTCGTTAGCTAGGGTGATATTCAAAGTATCATCTGCGGCGGTAAAGGTGTAGGTGGCCACAACGCCCATCGAGGTCGAGCGGCTATGAACGGCGTCCGGGCTGAATTCATCGGCCTCCAATTCCTCTTCAATCACAATATCAAAACCACGCACACAACAGCTCTCGGCAAAGAGGAGTTGAAGCACATAGCGTCTGCCTATCGTCAATCCACCCAAATCAATCTGCACAGGCGCCGTGTCCCAACGAATGGATTGTAAGACCGTTTCCAGACCGTCGTCGTTTTCCGATTCCCCGTAGTTAGGCGCATGCCAATTGGGAATCATGTTAGCTGCCTCAATCGTCACCCCATCCACCGAATCATCGGTGAAAAGCGCATCGCCCACACGAGAACCTCCCGGTCCAAAGGCGTTCACCGCGTAGAGAAAGGAACCTTCCATGTCTAACCCTTCGTCAGGATCTCCGCCGGTGAAGGTCCCAACAACCAGCGCTCTGTCAGGAATACTATCGGCTTGATTGGGATCACTGCCCTTTCTCAGCTCGGTTCCATCGTCGAACCCGTCGCCGTCGGAGTCCGCATTGAGCGGATCTGTCAGATATTGGTTCACTTCACTCCCGTCCTCCAATCCGTCGCCGTCCGTATCCGCACTGAGCGGGTCGGTGCCAAGCTCGGCTTCGCGAGCGTCTAACAAGCCATCACCATCACTATCAATGGCCCCATCTCCCCCCAAACTGGATCCCGGGTTGTCATTGAGAAACTTCACATCCGCCGCGCTGATTGCCCGATCGTAAATCTGCACTTCGTCAAGCACGCCATTGTATGGCAAGACACCATTGTAAGCGCCCATCACCACATCGAAGTCCAAGGAATCTGCCAAAGCAATGGGATCGTCCAACTCTAACACCGAAGCGCCATTCACGTAGAGGCTCAGACGCCGTGCTCCCAGGGTGTTATCATAAACGGCCGCCACGTGATAGGTTTCACCGCCCTGGAAAACGCTCGCGCTCGCCGCTTCCGGAGCCTCGCCACCGCTAAACCAAGCCAAGGTGTCTGAGAACATGAGCAGGGCAAAGACCGGTTGTTCCACATCACCTTTTCCTAACAAAGTTTGCAAAGCTTCCGGCGTGCCATCCGGCCGCATCCACAGCGAGAGCGCGAAACTATCAAGCGCCTCTTCAAATAACGGCCCCTCTACTCTAGCATACCCTCCGTTTCCGAAGCGCGCAGCGGTACCACCGGCAAGCCCTTCCTGGTTCACCGTCACAGCACCCACATCAGGGACAAACACCCCATGACGATTGTTTCCTGAGGTTTCGGTTAGCCTCCCTTCCACGTCGGTGTCATCGAAGGGAAAAGCGCCTGCGGGGCCGTTGCGATTGAGCACACTAGCTGAAAGCTCAACCGAGCGCACCAGTTCTTCCGGATCGTTCGACGCGATCTCCATCGTCGCCTGGAAAAAGCCTGTCATTCCCCCCGCATCAAAACTCACTTCTACAGTGCCGATACCCGATGGCGCGATGGGCGCCGCTTCTGTGACTTGAAAGCGATCTGCGTTAGGACCCACAAAGCGAATCTCGGAAATTTCAAGCGTGTTGGTCCCACCCACATTGCGAAGATCGAAGGATTGCGTGACGGCCGGCGTGGAGGGTACCTGACCGAAGTCTAACGCTGTTCGCGACACCAAGTTTGGATCTGCATCGGTGGAACCGATGCGCTCCAAGGTCACGGCACTGAGAATCGGATTGCGATCAGCAAAGTCTGCATTCTCACCATTGAGATCGATCTCGATGGTGGGCTCGGTCGGAACGAAGTCATAGCGGAAGAACGCCCCCATGGTGAGGTCGGCGTCATTGGTTAAAGCTCTAGCACTAAATTCATCGGCTACCAATTCACCATTGACCATGATATCCCACCCGCGTTGACAACATTTCTCTGCAAACATCAGTTGTAACCGATGCTCCGCTCCCGGCGTGACGTCCTCCAGCGTGATTTTCACGCTTCCTGGAACCGCCGTCCAGCGGATCGAATGCATCACATCGGCCAAAGCACTATCCGCTTCGTCCGGTCCGAAATCATTCACATCTCCCCAGTTCGCAATGTGATTCACGGCTTCCCAAGTGAACCCAGGCACATCTCGGTCGTCCGTGAACGTGAGATCACCAACCTGAATCGGCGTGCTGCCACCAACATTCACTGCGTAGACAAAGGTGGAACCAGCGTCAGTCGTCAGGTCCAAACCTTCGCCGGGATCAGCGCCGGTGAAGGAACCGGTGGTCACTTCTTGTGCAAGGCCTGTCGTAGCAGGGAGAAGAGAGATGAGGGCGAGGAGATAAAACTTGGGTTTCATAATAGGGTGATCAGGAGGGGTTGCGGACTTGATCCTAAATTAATGACGGTCGTCCTGAGTCAGCAAGAACTCTTAACTCGTCGCGGACGCCCAGAGTTCTTCCGGAAAGGGACACTCATCGCATTCCGATGCATCGGTCAGGCAAAAGTCATCGTAGACTTGGAGGAGCGCTTGTTGGTGGAAGAGTCTGTTTGAAAAGGCCGCTTTGTCAGGGTGTTGACCAAAGAGTCGAAGGGACGCCCGGCGGACTTTCTCGTTGTCTAACAAGGCGGGCAACTTGATGTAGGCGTCCCACGTCGCCTCCGGTGCGTCATCGAAGCGAAGCGGAAAGAGTTGATTGGCAAGGATATCGTAGAGACGCGCTTTGCCAATGAGCGCCATGGGCTGCTTGGCGCGTTTGGCGCGCAAAGTGTAATGATGAGACCAGTAAGGATGCTCAAGATTGAAGAGGTAGGATTCAAGCGCTTTGATAGACAGCTCTTTGGCAAGGGCCAAGTCACGAAAGGTCTTCCAATTCGCAGCGAGACGCGCCAAGGCCCCGAGACGGCGTTGGGGATGATTCTGCGGACGGGTGCTGCCCGTCCGCCACGGCAACGGTGCGGCCGGACTGGCAAGCCCGCTTTCGCGTTCCCGCCACCACAGAGACCAGAGATCGCGTTGATAATTCGTGGTGCTTTCGTCAGAAGATTCCACATGACGATGGCCTTCCAAGAAGCCGGCAAGACCAAAGAGCAAGGCATCAATGGCCACGGATTCGTGATCGGAGATCCGAGCAAGCGAAGCCCGTTGGCTCAAGACGCGCATAGGAAACGCGTTGTGCCGGTAGCCCAACGCTTCGGCGATGCCTTGGTAGAGCGCCTGTTCTCTCCCATGAATCTCCATCGTCCGCCGCATCAAGCGCGCTTTGCGTTCCAATCGGTATTGCGCGGCAGCTTCCAAGATGGCGGCCACCGTTTCTCTGGGCAATTGGTGGAATACATAGGAACACCTACCCAAATGCGCTTCCGCTAGGGCAAAGCCGGCCGTTTCCCAATCATCGACATCTTGGATATTGAGTTGGACTTGCGGGATGGCGCGATGACTCGCAGTGCGGGTGAAGAATCGATCGCTACCGGTGTGAAAGTAGAGATGGAGAACCACATTTTCGTATCCTGGATTCTCCGCATGCCCGTGACGCTCCCAATCCCGCACATCGGGATCGAGTTCAATGGCGCCCGTCCTCACATCGCCATCTATTCGAACAGCGGTGTCGACGAAATCAGGCCCTGCCGCATGATTCCAATGACCAAACTGAATGATCTCAATCTCTTGCCCTTCTATGGAACGGAACGACCGGCCGAACCGCCCGGCGAACCAAAGGCTCTGCAGCTCCAGCTCACTCAGGCTATCACTATCCTCACGCGCGACCAGTGGAGCCGACTTGAATAGCAACCCACGCTGAGCGGCATAACGGCGGGCTCCCTCAAACTGAAAAAACGTGTCCGCCGCGATCATGGCTCCAGCGTGAACGAATCTTTCGGAACCTCGACGCAACGTCTAGTGCTTTCCCAACAGGCTGAAGCCTTTTCCCCCCAACGCCATCGACTTCCTGACCTCACAACTTCACTCGCTAGGATCCGGAAGGTCCGGGCGGATCAATCTGATTTAGCAGCGCGGTGATCACATCCATGTTTTTCACGCTTTGATAGTCATCATCATTTCGCATCCGTTTCAGGAGTTCCTCGGCGCGGCTCTTATTCTTACGCTGCCGCTCGATGGCGACAATCTGCAGCTCCGCCCTAAAGCGGTCGATGGGATCGAAGTAACGTTGCTTGGCTTGATCTAGCAATCTCACCGCACGATTGAGGCCGTTAGCGTAGCGCTCACGATTGGCGAGGCATTCATAATAGAAGCCGGTCTTATGACGGGATGTGGCCCGCTCGAGCTTGTCAGGCAATTGGCGGCCTTTGTTCTCAAGCCCCCAACGTTTCACCGCGACGTGATAGGTCTTATAGTGGAGATCATCGTCACTACGAAAGAACTGCGGTTCATACGTGCGGAAGCCATCGTACGGCCGGTAGAGCGGATCTCCCACCACCACCGTCATCCAAGAAAGAGAGGGCGTCGCCTTGTAGGCAGCTTCCACTAACGTGTAGCCATCTAACAAATATTTCAGAAACGCATCGAGATTGGTCGTGTAGCTGAGAAAAGGTTCGTAGACATTCCCCACCACTCCACAAGCCCCTTTGGCCACAAGCGGCCCGACCCATTTCTCGGTCTTGCTGCGAACCGTGAGAGCACTGTAGCTATCTATGTGGCACGCTATGGCACCTTTCTTAAACTGAAAATCCGGGTGGTTGAGGGGCCCATTGGCGTTGCGGGTGTACCAACCAAAGTAGAGCGCCGCGTCCTTCATCGGATAATGGTTGGGGAAGGTGGCGGCATTGTGATCCACCACCACAGGGATGCCGTCGGTGTGGCATTGGCTAACAATTTTTTTAAGCCAATTCTCGCCTTCCTCGTAGCCGCCACTCGTTTTCTGCGCTAAGTCCACAAAAGCGCGCCCCCAGAGTCCGGTGCGTTCGATATCCGAGGCGTCGTTGATCAGGCGGGTCACAGACGGGACGTCGGGCCCATCCACGCGGCCTACCAAGAGCATCTGAGGAAGTCCCGCATCACCAAAGGCCTCCGTTTTGCGAAAGTAGGGATTAGGCGTCCAGCTGCTAAAGCGGTCCTCATAGTTGCCTAACAAAACCAACTCGGAATCGACGCTCGCCGCGTCCGAATTCGGCTTCTTCGCCATGTCTCCGGTATCGCGAATCTTCAACGGCACGCCGTGAATCAAGACCAGAACGTGAATCTTGCTCGAAGTCACCCGTTTCTTGCCGTTGGCGCTCTCCTCCACTTCCCACCATTTGTTTTCGATGAACTTCTGCCGCAGGGGCGTGGCGATCGTTTCCTCATACTCCACTCGAGAGATCTCCTCCGCCTCCGAACACGCTAATGTTATCAAATTCGAAGACGGCACCCCACGTTGCGTGAGGTATTGCCGTGCGATCCGCTCAGAGTTGGGAAAATTCTTATTGCAGACCACGACGGTGGAGCGCGAGTAAGGCGAGTCTTTGGCCGAAACGCTCGGAAGCGCTGCAAAAGAGAGGGTCAAACCGAGCAGCAAGCAGGCGACGTCTAGCGGTTTATTAGGAAAGGCATGCATGATGATTACCACGTGATCTTGAGGCAATCGTAAGCGAGCGCAACCCCTTTGGGAAGCCCGGCCTCCGCCTTTTCGTGATCCACCTCACAGGAGAAATGGGTGAACCAGGTCTGCACGGCACCAAGATCCTCACGAACGGCCAAAGCCTCTTCGAAGTTGAGGTGCGTAGGATGCTCGCGAAACCGCAGAGCATCGAGGATCAACACATCCACGTCACGAAGCAAACGCCGGCTCTCGTCGGGAATCGATTTCGCGTCACTGATATAGCCCAACCGCTCACCACTAGGCTTGGTAAAAAGATAACCGATGGTGCGAACCTTTCCGTGCACCACCGGCAAGGGAGTCACTTTCGTTTCGCCTAACATGAACGCCTCCGTGACTTCGAAAGGCTTGGGTTTGATATAACCAGTATAACGATTCTCGCCATTAAAAGCGTAGGCAAACATCTTTTGCAAATCGGCTAGACACTCCGGGGTCGCGTAGATAGGGAGTTCTTCATCCGCCCCAAAGGAGAAACGCCGCAGATCATCAAATCCCACCACGTGATCCATGTGCGCGTGGGTGTAGAGAACGGCATCCAGATGTCTGACATTTTCCCGCAAACACTGCGTCCGGAAGTCCGGGCCGGTATCGATGACCCACGCGTGGGTCGCACTTTTCATGTAAACAGATGAGCGAAAGCGTTTGTTCCGCAGGTCATCGGATTGGCAGACGGCGCAATCACAACCTATGACCGGCACCCCAATCGAGGTGCCCGTGCCTAGAAAGGTCAGTTCCACCGATTTGGGTGATCCTCCTGTTGCATTGCCATGGCCACCTACTTAAGCTCGCCGCCCGATAAATCAATGCCTCCATGCTCACCGTCCTCAAGATCACCAACCTTGCCCTCGTCGATGCCCTGACGTGGGAATTGGGGGATGGCTTGGTCTGCGTGACGGGAGAAACCGGCGCTGGAAAATCCATCATCGTCGGAGCGATCAAACTCGTCCTGGGAGACCGCGCCGATCGCTCGCTCATTCGCACCGGCACGGACGCTTGCACGGTGGAAGCGGTCTTTGATTTGCCTAACGCCGAAGCTGTGAATGAGCAACTTCAAGCGTACGGCTTCGAACCTTGCGAGGACAATCAGCTGGTGATCAAACGGGTCATCGGTGCTTCGGGGGGAAATAAGCAATTTATCAATTGCTCACCGGCGACACTTACCGTGCTCAAAGCGTTGGGACATTTCCTGGTGGATCTCCACGGTCCGCACGATCATCAATCGCTCATCTCTCAGGACCGGCAGCTCAACATGCTCGATGCCTTCGCTAACGCGGAAAACGAGCGAGCTGCCTATCACGAAATCTACCAATGTTGGAAACGTCTGAATCAGGAATTGAAAGAACTTTCCACCAGCGAACGCGCCAATGAGCAGGAGATCGATCTACTCAAATTCCAGATCAATGAGATCGCCTCGGCTGAACTCAAACCTGAAGAAATCGCCCCTCTCGAGCAGCGCTATCAGGTGGCGACCAATGCGAGTCAACTCCTGTCATTGACTCAGAAAATTCTTCATAATCTCGCAGATGGCGAATCCAGTATTCTCGATCAGTTAGGTGACACCCAACGTCTCATCCGGGATTTGGAAAGCACGGACGCCAATGTCCACGAAATCACGCGGGAGTTCGATACCGCCCAAGTCGAATTGGAGGAACTGGCCGGTTCACTGCGGCGGTATGTCGAAGAGTTAGAAATCGATCCCGCAGAAGTGCAAGAGATTGAGGACCGCATCAACCTCATTGAGACTCTGAAGCGCAAGTACGGCAATACGATCGACGATGTGTTAGCCTTTTTAGATAAAGCCGAAACCAAGCTCGCACGCATCGAAGGCCGCGGTGACGCCATTGCCAAGCTCGAAGCGGAGGTGAAACAATCACGCCAGGATCTCGACACGGCCGCGGTCAAACTCAGTCAGAAACGCCGGGCCGCGAGCCCCAAGCTCGCCAAACGCATTGCTGCGCATCTCAAAGATTTGGGCTTCAAACGTTCGAAGATCGAGATCGAGACCGTGCCATTTGATGCCCCGGCTGCGCAAGGTGCCGAAACGGTGGATTTCATCTTTGCGCCCAATCCGGGGGAACCTTCCAAGCCCTTGCGAATCATCGCCTCCAGCGGCGAGATGGCCCGCGTGATGCTCGCGGTGAAAAGCGCCCTAGCGAAACAAGACGCCATTCCTTTGCTGGTCTTCGATGAGATCGATGCCAACGTAGGCGGAGAAATCGCCAGCGCCGTCGGCGCAAAGATGGCGGAACTTTCCAAGAGCCACCAAGTCATTTCCATCACCCACCTACCGCAAGTGGCCGCTCTAGCAAATCATCATAGCGTGGTGGAGAAGGAATTCGCCGACGAGCGTACGCGGTCGCTCTTAGAGAACGTGGACGGCGAAACGCGAATCAACGAATTGGCGCGGATGTTAGGCGGCGATAGCGATTCGGCGAAGGCACACGCACGAAGTTTGTTAGGACAGTAGCGTTGCCTGTCTCGTCCTGGTTCACGTTAGGAAGATACGTAGTTCGGGCATCATACGAGTGGACTCCAACGGCTGCGCAAATGCAACAGGTTGGAGTGCAGGCTTCAGCCCGCTCATCGCAGAAAGTGGGATTACCTCAATCGTAACTCGCGTTCCAGGTGTTCCTGTGGAATCCGTACTGAATTAGCATGATCAGCGAAGCCTTTCTTCAACATCTCGGCATCATCTTGGTAGGCGCCACGATGATGTTGCTGTTGGCCCGGATGATTCGCCTGCCGGCAATTGTAGCGTATTTGTTAGCAGGAATCGTGATTGGGCCCCTCACCGGTTGGGTCGTGGTCACCGATGCCACGGGCCTGATCACGGAGACCGGCATCGTACTTCTTCTTTTTCTGGTAGGGTTAGAGCTAACGTTTGAAAAGATTCGCGAGGTTGGAAAGGTGGCACTTATTGTCGGAGCGGCCCAAGTCGCGCTCTGCGTGGTGGGTGGTGCGGCGGTGTCTTTTCTGCTGGGAATGCGTGGCGGCAGCTTATGGATCTTCGGCTTTGCGCTGGCCTTCAGCAGCACCGTGGTGGCGGTGAAAATGTTGGTGAGTCGTGGCGAGAGCCACACCGTCTTTGGAAAAATTGCCGTGGGCGTGTTGCTCGTGCAGGACGTCGTGGTGGTGCTTCTGTTAACGGTGATCGCCGCTTTGGGTGAGGACAGCGGCGGCGGATCAGCGGCCTTAGCTGGAAAGATCGCCATGGCGCTAGGCGGGATGATTTTTCTCCTGGTAGCCGTGCTCGCCGTGGCCCGATTCCTTCTCGTACGCCCTTTCGCCTGGGCCTCGCGATCGCCAGAGACTCTCTTCATCTTGAGCTTGTGCTGGTGCTTCGTCGTCGTCATGGCCACGCACTGGCTTCACTTGTCCCACGAGATCGGCGCCTTCATCGCCGGCGTGAGTTTAGCACAGTTGCCTTACAACCACGATTTGCAGCGCCGGGTGCAACCGCTGATCAATTTCTTTGTCGCCGTGTTTTTTGTCACGCTGGGCGTGGGCCTCCACTTCCAGGCAGAGGCCGTCTTCTGGCTTAAGGCGATTCTGCTTTCGATATTCGTGTTAGTGGGAAAACTGATCATTATCACCGCGATCGTTCGGCGGCTTCGCTACGACCGGCGAACAGCTTTCTTTTCTGCGCTCATGCTCTCCCAAATCAGCGAATTCTCGTTCATTCTCGCCGGCGTGGCGTCGCGTGCGGGGTTGTTAGAGTCTTCGGCGTCGTCTTTGTTAGGGGTGATCGGCTTGATCACCATCGCTGTGTCCGCAATGGCGATGATTCACAAAGAGACGCTTTTCCGCCGATTTATTCAAAAGGCCTCAGATGACACCTCTGAAGTGGAAGAACAAAGCGCGTCCCGATTGAAAGATCACGTGGTGGTCGTCGGCGCGAACACTTTGGGCAGAGAACTCACCAATCGTTTGTGCGCCCGCGGCGAAACCGTCGTGACCATCGACATCGATCCGGGGAAACTTGCCGGTCTGCCTTGCACCACTCTGTTAGGCGACGCGAGCATGCTTCCAGTTTTGGAAGAAGCCGGCTACCGCAACGCGAAGTTGCTGGTCTCCACCTTGCACATCGCTCCCGTGAACGACTTGTTGGCCTATCGCTGCAAATTAGCCGGGACGATGAGTAGCGTTCACGCCTTCGATCTCAAAGGTGTGGATAATTTGTTAGAAATGGATGTGTCCTACCTCATCGTACCCAAGGTAGATGGCATCAAACGTCAGAATCACTTGTTGGAAGAAATGGAAATCCTCTCCAAAGCATGACTTGGATCGCGTTACTCGTTCTTGCCGCGGCGGCGGCGTTTGTCACGGCGCAGTGGTTGCGTCTTCCCATCATCCCGTTGCTCATCCTCTTTGGATTCGCCCTGGGGAACTCGGGGATCAGCGTTGAATCCGCAGCGCTCGATAATGCCTTGGATCTAGGGCTTGCCTTCCTCCTGTTTACCGCGGGATTGGAACTTAGTCCCAGGCGTTTTCAGCGGTATGGTAGTGCCGTGCTTTGGGTGGGCTTGGTGCAGTTCTTCACCGTTGGGTTAGCGGGGCTGGCGCTGGCTCATCTTATGGGTTTTCGCGGGACGGCGGCCGTTTTCTTGGCGTTATCGTTAGCTACCAGTTCAACTTTGGTCGTGGTCAGGCGTTTGCAGACATTGCCGGGATCTTTGGGATCTTACGGGAGGTTGGTGATCGGGGTGCTGCTTCTGCAGGACGTGCTCATGATCGTTTTGATGGTCACGTTAGGCAATGTGCCCGACGGTTGGGAAGCGGTGATGCACGGCTTGTTAGGGTTGGGCGGATTGATCGCACTCGCCGTGGTGATCCAACAATTCGTCGCCCCCACGACCGTCCGGCGCACGCGGTTGGATGAAGAGGCGTGGTTGCTCGTCACCTTAAGCTTGCTCTTCATCTTTGCCGGTCTTGCCTCGCTTCTAGGTTTGCCACCTTTGGCCGGCGCCTTCCTCGCCGGGTTTTCGCTTTCGGCTTTTCCTATTGGTGGTTTAGTGAGGGCTTTGCTCGGTTCACTCAGAACCTTCTTTCTGGCGGTCTTCTTTACCGCACTTGGAGCAAAGATCGGTCTGCCTAGTCTTTCCATCTTATTCAAGGCCTTGGCTTGCGTGGGATTGGTGCTCGTGATCACGCCCGTTCTCGTCACCGCGATGGCGGAATGGAAAGCCGGTCTCTCGTCCCGCAAAGCAATCTCTAGCGGGCTCCTCTTGGCACAGACAAGCGAGTTCGCCTTAGTGATCGGATTATTTGGTTTGAAAGAAGCGCAAATTCCAGAGGAAGTTTTCTCGATCATTGCGCTGGTGGCCGTGATCTCCATGACCCTCACACCGTTTCTATCCACCGACGGCGTGGCTCGGCGGCTCTTACGTTGGCATCCGCTACGGCACCGCCTACAAACCGCAAGCCATTTGAAGAATCATGTACTCATGCTAGGATTCGGTTCTTCTGGTACGTGGACGGCGAAACCTCTCCTCGCCGCCGGCCATCATTTGGTGGTCGTTGATCATGATCCGGCGACGATCGATCATTTGGAAGGCGAGGGAATCGAGTGCATCCGGGGAGACGCCGCTGATGAAAAAATCCTGGATCGCGCCGGCGCCATGGAGGCGAAGATCATCTTGACGTCTCTATCAGAAATACCAGATGCTCTTAACGTGATCCGCCACGTCAAAGGCGTGCCGGTCATTGTTAGAGTGTTTGAGGAAGCGGACGCCAAACGCATCGAAGCTGCCGGCGGAACACCGATTCTAAATTCACTCGCTGCGGCGGATAGCTTCATGGAATGGATCGAGACGTTGCCCGCTGAATCGCCCTCAACTTGATCGCGTTTCATGTTTGCCGCGATCTATATCCCGCAATTTCCGCTTCAAGCGATCACCTCCCGATCGGCCGCCGAACCGAACGCGGCGGCGGTGGTTCTGCACGACGAGGTCGCTAAGCGGGCTCCCGGCAAGAAAGCGCAAGTGCCTATCATTGCGATGAATCGGGCCGCGAAACGCTCAGGTATCGTGCTAGGCATGTCGGCAACACAGGCCCAAGCACGCTGCGCAAACGTGATCATCCACCGGCGCGACCGCAAAGCCGAACGTGAGACGCACGAACAATTGCTAGTCTTTGCGGAATCGTTGACTCCTGATTACGAGTCAACGGCACCATCGGTGGTCACGTTAGACCTCTTTGGCAGCGGGCGATGGCGAAAGGATTGGGAAACAGAAGCGATGCGATGCCGGGAATGCATCTTCCAGGAAACTAGGCTCCATGTGAAGCTCGGGCTCGCTGCGACACCAGATCTCGCGCTCGCCGCCGCGGAAACAGCGCCGTCCTCGGGCATCCACTTGGTTTCCAATCCGCGAACCCAATTCAAAGATCAGGCGATCGAACGCTTGCGGCCACCCGAGAAGATGCTGGGACTTCTCAAGCTCTGGGGCATTCATACGATTGGACGCTATCTGGAACTTCCGCGTGAGGAGGTCACCCATCGGTTGGGCTCCGAGGCCGAACGCCTTTGGGATAAAGTCGCCGGCTCCCGCACGCGACTTCTACGATTGGTGAAACCGCCAGAACACTTTAAGCACACGTGTGAACTTGAGTTTGATATCTCAGAATTGGAACCCCTTCTCTTTCTTTGTCGGCGTGCTTTGGAAACGCTCACCTCCCGATTGGCTAATCATTACCGCGCCGCCACTGAGATTGCGCTAACATTGCACTTTGCGGATCACACCCATACCTGTCAAACGATTCGCGTGCCGGATCCCAGCAATGATGTCGATGTGTTGTTCCGGCTTTTGCAGACCCGGCTTGAGACATTTGAGTCCGAGTCGCCACTCAGTGGATTTGCCTTAGAACTCATGCCTGGGGAAACGAAGAAGCGTCAATTTGATCTGTTTCAACCTTGCCTGACCGATCCCAACCGCTTTGAGCAAACCTTGGGGCAGCTTGAGTCTTTACTCGGTTCAGAGCGGGTTGGAAGCCCGCGGGTCGAGGATGGTTTCCGTTCTGACGCATTCACCATGGACCCGTTTGAGACCGTCCTCGACAAGGACGGATTGGGTCTGTCCGAAAGTCCGGAGCGTCCTCTCGGCCTTCCCTTGTGCCGTCTGCGTCCGCCGCAAAGCATCCTGGTTGAGACCCGATCTGAGCATGGCCAACGCAGGCCAATGCGTCTGTTAGACGGCCCTCACCAAGGAACCGTTACGCAAGCCGCCGGTCCGTGGAAGAGCAGCGGACACTGGTGGGATGACGAAGGCTGGACCCGTGAAGAATGGGATGTGCAGCTAGAGAGCGGCCAACTTTGCCGGCTACGCCGCGATGGGAGCGAGTGGTTTCTTGAAGGCGTCTACGAGTGATCATGGCAACCTGCAATTTTCCGAATCGCCTAAGCACGTTCGCTTCACGATGAACGTTAGGGTTGTGACTGCATGTTTCTATTGCGACTCGGGATCCTGACCGAAAGTACCATCCGCGCGACGGTGAATGATGACGACATTACCATCTGGATCCTGCACCGTCACCGCCTTACAGCACCCATGATCAACCGGTTCACCTTCAACATTCGCACCTTTGTCTTTCAACTCGACATAAGCCGCTTGGACATCGTCCACGCCGAATGCAATCGTGCCGCCCGTTTCCATCTCTCCCGCGCGAACAAGGAGAGCGTCACGTTGCCACAGTTAAACTCGACAAAATCCTCAGAGTCTACCTCCTGTGGCAAACCAAGGATTTCTCCGTAAAACTGAACGGACTTCGGCATGTCGGTTACTTGAAACATCACGAAATCGGTTCCACGGATTTTCATTGCTGTTAGCTAGTTAGGATTATGTTTACACCTTCCGCGATTTGAGAGGGCTGTGTTTCGCGAACCATTTAAGGTGAATTTGATCTAGAGGTAAAGTCGCTCTCCGAAATCGGGTGTAAGTCAGAATGCTGGGTCTTCGATACGAACGCGCAGATGAAGTTGTGAGAGACTTCTCTTCTCCAGGCTCGATGCTCACACCTCGGAACTTTCACGCGTTCCACGGCGAACTTGTCCATCACTTTTGAATAGCTCACCGGGGTTGCCAAATCGGTCGCGATTGATCATTCTCGCAATTTCAGAGAACTCATGTCCACCCATTCAGCTACCGGAAACCCGATCATCCTCACTCCTTTTCATCTTGCCATACAAGTGCGCGATATCCACGAGGCCCGCGATTTTTACGGAGTTAAAATGGGTCTGCCCGAGGGACGGAGCGATACGAACTGGATCGATTTCAATATGTTTGGGCATCAGGTGGTCACCCATTTGAACCCGGCTCTCGGGCCGTCTGGCAAAGTCATCAATCATTGTAATCCGGTCGATGACCACGCGGTTCCAGTGCCTCATTTCGGAGTGGTGCTAGAGGTCGCCATTTGGAAACGACTTGCAGAGCGCGTTCAGACGTTTGTCGACGAGTTCATCATTGAGCCCTACGTCCGTTTTGAGGGGCGGCCCGGGGAGCAACACACCATGTTCTTTGAAGATCCCAGCGGCAATGCACTGGAATTCAAGGCGTTCGCGAATATGGCAGCCGAATTGTTTGCGACCTCGTAAGCACCGGTTTAACCGACACCAATCATTCCATGAAAACTAAGAACCCCATTAGATCTATTCTCCCTATCATTTCTCTTATTCTGACCAGCGTGACCGGGGCGGATAGCCCGTTACCCGAACCTGACGGTAAGCCTGCTGATCTGAGCAAGCCTGTCCAAGTATACCTTCTGCTAGGTCAATCTAACATGCTTAATTTCGGCAAGCTCAAAGGCGGCGACGGCTCGCTCGAGCACGCGGTGAAAGAGAAGAAGCTTTATCCCTATCTTATCGACGATGCCGGCGATTGGACCGAGCGAAAAGATGTCAGAAATGTACGTGTCCAGGGAAGCGGTACCGGCGGAATGAGATTGTTTTACAATGAATGGATGACAATTAGCGGCAACGTGGGACCCGAGATTGGGATTGGCCATCACGTGGGGAACTTTACGGATGCGCCGGTACTTATTCTCAAGAGCTGCATTGGCAACCGCGCCTTAGGCTGGGATCTTCTACCACCAGGGAGTGAGGGATTTGAGTTCACGGACAGCAAAGGCGTCACTTGGGTACATCCCGGCTACAAAGGGTCGCCGGAGCGTTGGAAGAAAGGCACGGAACCGAAGAAGATTGATTGGTACGCCGGCATGCAATATGATGGTGATATTGCAAGAGCAAGGAAAGTGTTATCAGAATTGGACAAATATTATCCCGACGCCAAGGATTGCGAGATCGCGGGCTTTTTCTGGTGGCAAGGAGATCGCGATAGCCGCAGTGAAGCGCTCTCCAGCCGTTACGAGAAAAACCTTGTCCATCTGATCAAACAACTCCGCAAAGAGTTCGACGCACCCAAAGCGAAATTCGTCTGCGCCTCGCTTGGCCAGACTAAGAAAGGCGCCACGGATGGGGGTGGAAAGATCCTTGAGGCGATGCTAGCCGTCGACGGCGAGTCTGGCAAATACCCTGAATTCAAGGGAAACGTCGCCGCCGTTTACACTCATCCGCTATCTAAAGGTGGTAAGTCTGGAGGTCACTACGGTCATAACGCCGAAACTTATATGAACGTGGGCGAAGCCATGGGTAGAGCGATGGTGAGATTGATAGAGAGCAAATGAGTTGAGCTTGATTTGGTGAATCCGCCCGACTGATGAGGGAAACCATTGCGGAAAAGGCCGTTTCCCTCATCATTGGTTCACCCAGCCTTATCAGCTGTAGGCGAATGCCCCTGGGCTTTGCCAATGCCAACTACCGTCTTGAAACGAGTGCCGGCACATTTCTGCTGCGGCATTGCCTCAACCGGGACATTTCGGATGTCGCATTCGAATTGAAGGTTTATGCCTGGTTGGCGAGGCATGGGTTTCCCGCACCCAAAGTAATTCGATTGGCGAATGGGCAGCGCTGGTTCCGGGATCCCGGAGACACTGCCGTCTTCTTGATGGAATGGCTCGAGGGATCGGAACCCGTGCCAAGCCCTTCGTGCGTGGCCACGATCGGGCAGGCACTAGGTCATCTGCATCGCCTACCCATACCCAACGGCAATTGGTGGCGCCGAAAGAATCCAACCGGCATCGAATTCGCGGCCGGCCTTGCGGGTCATGTGCGGGCGCAAGACGACGAACGGTTTCACTTCTTCAATGAGGCTTTTGTGAGACTACAGAATCAACTCGACGACTCGCTTCCACGCGGATTCATTCACGGCGATCTGTTCACTGATAACACGATTTTTGACGGCGATCGCCTAGTCGCCGTCCTTGATTTTGAAGCGGCCTGTGAAGACGCGCTCGTTTATGATGTGGCGATGGCCGTCCACGGTTTCTGCTATTCAAACGAGCGATGGTCGCCGGACCTCGCCGGGCATCTCCTAGCTGGGTATGGCGAAGCCCGCCCATTAGACGAAAGGGAACGGAACGCTTTGCCCCACTATTTATGCTGGTGCCCACTGATGATGATGGGCTGGCACCTCGAAGCGCTGCGGCGACGGCCGAACGAGCGAAACGCACATCGAGCGGCACAATTCGCCCGACGGGTGCGGGAAATGATGGACGTTTCGTGGCGGCCTTGACCAGGATTTATTCACGATCTGCTTGCGTTACCTTGTTACCAAGTTACCATCGCACCAAAACACATTTCTGGTGGAACGATGGCGAAGAAGATCAACAAACGAACGAAAGTCGAACGAGTCCAGACCGGTTTCCGGATGGAGAAACGGATCCTCAAGGTGCTCAAAGGATTAGCCGAGTACTTGGACATCTCACTTGGCGATCTCCTTGAGGGCATCGTGCTCCACGCTTTTGAAGCCAAAGCACCACCCTTTAGCGAGGAACAGCTCCGCGCTATCAAAGATCTCAAGCGGGTCTACGGGCTCAATCTCAATGCTAGTGATAGTCATCGCCTCGAGGAACGGAATTCTAGTGAATGAGACAAGTGTTATGAGACGCTCGCTGTTCTGGCTTCTCGATCATTATCCGGAGACCGGCGAATCGGTTGCCAATCTGCATGAAACCGCATTGGAGCAAGCAGCTGCAGCCGATCGCCTCGGTTTCACGTCGCTCTGGCTCGCGGAGCATCACTTCTGGAGTTTTAGTACCGTGCCCAACCCTGCCGTCCTTCTCGCGGCAATAGCTCAAAGAACGCGGCGGATTCGTCTTGGGCCCGCGACGTCGGTGTTACCGCTTCGCCATCCCATACACGTGGCGGAAGATTACGCGCTTGTTGATGCGCTCTCCGGAGGTCGGCTGAACATGGGCGTGGGGAGCGGCTCACGGCCGAACGAATTCACCGAATTTGGCGTTGATTTCGAAGAACGCAAAGATCTCTACACAGAGCATTTGGCATCTCTGCGAGAGCGCTGGGGCGCCGCGGCCCGAGGAGAGGCCGGACCGGAATCGCTCAATGTGGCGCCTGTTCAATCACCCGCGCCACCTATTTATGTTGCCACAATGAACGAAAAAATTGCTCTGCAGGTGGGCCTAGCGGGCGACTCGATGCTCACACTCGTTCCACCTTCAGCAGCCAGTCTAACAGAACTCGTAGCGCGACTTCGCGCCCATGCTCGAGGGCTTCGTCAGGCAGGGCGAGAAACCAAGGCGGAGAGTGTGGTCATGATGTTCGCTCACATCGCCGATACGGAAGCAGAAGTAAGAGCAACCGTTATCCCGGCTCTCTCACGGCTGATCTTTTCCATGACCGGAACTGAATTACCTGATGCGGAAGCCCTCTACGAAATGATGCGCGAGAATGCCATTGGCCTATTTGGAACACCCTCGGAAGTCAGAGAACAATCCCATCGGCTTGCTAACATTGGCGTGAACCACATCGCCTTCATTTCGCGTTTCGGCGGAATGCCGAAAGAGGCTGCGCTAAGAAGCCTTCGTTACCTTGCGCCAACCGCGTCGGTCACTGGCCACGAGTCGCCCACCAAACGAAAGTAATTTAGCCGAATCGGCTTCTCACTGACTCGCAGAAGTGTCATTCTCACGGCGTGTCTCCTAGAGTTTCGATCGTCGTTGCCCTTATCGCGTTCACTGCGTTCGCTTCGAGCGCACATGCCTCTCAACCTAACATCCTTATAATTCTTGCCGATGACATGGGTTATGGGGACTTGGGTTGCCTGGGAAGCCAGCATTTAGCAACGCCTCATCTTGATGCACTGGCTGCTTCGGGCGTTCTCTGTTCCCAGGCCTATGTGGCTAGTCCGGTCTGTTCGCCATCACGAGCGGGATTGATTACAGGGCGCGACCCAAGGCGGTTTGGTTACGAGGGAAATCTCAATCAAAACGCTTCCAACTACGCGACGCGTCCGGAGCTCTTGGGACTTCCCCCGGGAGAACAGACGCTGGGAGATCACTTGCGAGCCATTGGATATCAAACGGCCTTGATCGGCAAATGGCATCTTGGTAAGGGCGACGGCTTTCACCCCAATCAACGCGGCTTTGATCATTTCTGCGGCATGCTAGGAGGCAGTCATCGCTACTTCCCCAAGCCCGAAAGGAATCAGTTAGAGCGAAACGGTCACCCGCTTCGCTCCTTTTCCCATCCCTATCTCACTGACTTTTTCACTGAGGAAGCGCTCCTATGGTTAGACTCTCAACGGACCAACCCATGGTTCTTGTTCCTCTCTTACAATGCTCCGCACGGCCCATTGCAGGCGACGGAAGACGATCTTGCGAAGTTTGCGCACATTGAAGACAGGAAACGCAGAACTTATGCCGCCATGATGTTCGCGCTGGATCGTGGCGTGGGTAAGGTGCGCACTTGGTTAGATGAGCAGGAGGAGCTCGACAACACGCTCATCGTCTTTTTCTCCGATAACGGTGGTGCCACGGGGAATGCGAGCTGGAACGGCCCTCTCTCAGGAGTCAAAGGCTGCTTGCGCGAAGGCGGTGTGCGCGTGCCGATGATTTGGTCTTGGCCTAGCAAATTGCCGAAAGGCGAGCGCTGCGAAACGCCGGTGTCCAGTCTCGATCTCTTGCCCACTTTTCTAGCCGCTGCGGAAGGCAAGTCTCTTCCCTTGCGCGAGGCGCTCTCACATGAAGACAGACGCAATTTCAATCAAGCCACGAAGAGGTACGGCGCCTACGATGGTTTCAATCTGTTGCCAATGCTTCAAGGTGAGGCAAAGCCTATCAAGCGCACATTATTCTGGCGCTTGCAAGGGCAAGCGGCCATCTTGAGTGGCGAAAACAAATTGATCCGGCTCTCCCATCGGCCTGCCCAATTCTTTCGACCGGCGACGGATCTTGCCGAAGCAGAGGACCTCGCGCTTCAACATCGTGAAACTTTCCACAAACTCTTTCGCCAACTCGCTGAATGGGAGGCCACATTGCCCACGGTTCCCCTGTGGGGTTCGTCTCCCTTCTGGTCTAGCGAAAGCGCCAAGCATTACGACAACTGGGCTCCGCGCCCCGAACCTCGATAGCTCCATGAATCCTCAGATAAACACCACACGCCGCCAGTTCCTTCAGACGTCGAGTCTCTGGCTCGGTGCTGCTGCTAACGGAATCGCACAGGCCCGCAAGACCCGTCCCGCGGCTCGCATCGGTCTGGTCACCGATCTCCACTACGCCGAGAAACCATCGAACGGTAGCCGGCACTATCAGGAGTCGGCAAAGAAACTCACCGAAGCAGTGGCGCTCTTCCAACAAGAGAAACCGGATTTCGTCATCGAGCTAGGCGACCTTGTCGACGCCGCCTCCACAGCGGACGAGGAAATACGTTACCTCAAAACCATCGATGCCGTTCTCAGAAAGGCTGAATGCCCGCGTCACTACGTCATGGGCAATCACTGCGTGGCCACCCTGACCAAAGAACAGTTTTATCAAACCTGCGAAGCCAAGAAAACGGGCTATTACAGCTGGGATGAAAAGGGTGTGCATTTCATTGTCCTCGATGCTTGTTATCAGAAAGATTTCCAAGACTACCGCCCAGGGAATTTTTCTTGGGACGATCCAAATATTCCGCCTAAGGAAGTGGATTGGCTAACGAAAGATCTCGCCACAACGGATTTGCCGGCCGTGGTCTTTGTCCATCAGCGCCTCGATCTGGATCCTGAGAACAGCCCTTATGCTATCAAACAAAGCGTTAAAGTTCGCAAAGTTCTCGAAGCGTCCGGAAAAGTGCGGGCCGTCTTTCAAGGGCATAGCCATCAGAACGAACTCAACGAAATCGGAGAGGTCTCTTACTGTACCGTCGCCGCTATGGTCGAGGGTAGCGGTGAAGCAAATAGCGCTTACGCCATGCTCGACGTGTATGAGGATGGCGCTATCCAACTGAAAGGATTTCGTCGACAGAAATCGCGTTCGTTATAGACGATCGTTAACCGACCTTCACACTCGCGCCGTTTTGAAAACAAGAGGCCATCGCACGGTGCGCGGTGTGTTTCCCCATCGCTTCACAAGCTCGTCCTGCAAGTTGTCGACTGGATCCGTTCGATGATCGGCTTGGAATCGTTTTACAGCGGACCACGTCCGCAAGTAATCGAGAAAGTCGAGCGCTGACCAAGTACACCGCATTTCAAACCGGGGCATGACATGCTCCTCAAAAGGAAAAGGCAGGTTAGCGTAACTATCGTCGATGTGCCCACGTTTCTCCGGCCAGAAGGGGCCGACCTTTTTCTCGTAAAACGCCAGGACCATGGCATCGATTTCAGGCTCAATATCTGCGAGTCCGTAGCACCACATGGCAAGGATTCCGTTAGGCCGCAGAACGCGGCGAACTTCAGAATAAAAGGTGTCGAGATCAAACCAGTGCGCAGCTTGCGCAACGGTCACCAGATCCACGCTGGATGCTTCGAGAGGTGCCGCCTCGGCCGGGGCTTGAACATAGCGCACCTTGGAATGAGCAGGCGCGTGAGCAATTTGTTCGCCACTCGCATCGGACGCGCACACCTCACTAAAGTATGCGGCTAACTTCAAAGCGGCCTGACCATTTCCTGTCGCCACATCCCAAGCGAGTTTTTGTGAGGGAGCGGCCTCGGCCAAATAGGAGAACAAGGACTGTGGGTAGGTGGGCCGGTATTTGGCATAGTCCTGGGCGTGCGCAGAGAAGTGGTCCTCAGTGAATGATGGCATCTCTTTTTTCGCTACGACGCTTTCACCGCGCCGATCTCGCTGGTACTATCAGCAAACCGCTCAAGCTCTAATCCCATGCCGCGTGCTTGGGTGAGCCAAAGATTGGCTAATGGCGTGCCTTCCGGCATGTTGATGTGCAAACCGGTCTTGAAGGTTCCACCGCCGGAACCGGCGACAATGATAGGCAAATCGTTGTATTGATGGGTCGACCCATCGCCTAGCCCGGAACCGTAGGTGAAAAACGTGTTATCCAAGAGAGAGGTGCCGTCGGCTTCTTGGATGCCGTCCATCTTCTCGGCCAGGTAAGCGAATTGCTCCATGTGAAACTCGTCGACCCTGAGCAAGTCATCAATCATCTTGGTCTGATTGTGAGACATCTGGTGGTGGCTGCGCGGTTTATCAAAGAGACCGTCGAACATGTAGGGCGTGTCCCAACGTTCCGGCCCGACCATAAAGGTGGCCACATTGGTCAGGCCGGTTTGCAGCGCAACGACCATCAAATCTCCCATCAATCGAATGAATTCGCCACGCGGCAAGTAGGCATCTGCGGGTTCATCGAAATCGATCTTGGCCAATTCAGCGCGCATGCCTTCCAGCCGGTCCATCTGCAACTCGATGGTGCGAATGGAATCGAAGTACTCGGCAAATTTCTGACTATCGCTATAGCCAAGGTCGCGTTTCATCGCCCGAGCGTCGTCTAGAACAAGGTCCGTGACATCGCGGAACCGGTCATTGGCCTTAGTAGAGAAGAGCCGGTGATACATCTTGCGGGGGTCACGGATCGAAGGCGCAAGATGGCCCGTGCCATACCACGAGACGTTGTCGAAGTAGATCGATTCTTTGTTGTCCTTGTGCGTGTTGCAGCTGAACTCGAGCGTCGGGAATGGTGTCGTGGTTCCGATTTCATCGGCCACAATATGATCCAGTGTGCGATCGAGCGGCCAAGCAGATTGCTTGATCGAGTAAGGCACAGCACTGCTGAGATAACAACAAGCGCATTGCGCGTGCACATCGGTGCCATCTTGAAAGGTCCGGTCCATGCCGGTGATCAGATTGATCTTGTCTTTCATCCGCTCTAACGGACGCATTGTGGGCGTGAGTTCTTGCAGCGGCTTAACCTTGAAGTTAGGATCTTGCTCGCCCAATGACTTCATCACGTTACCAAGATTTCCTTTCGGAATCACGTGATCGGATTCCCCAGGGAAGAACCCTCGACGGACCACGCCGATGGGCACGTAGAAATGCGCCATGCGTTGAGCGATCCGTGCGGTTGCGGGATTGGCAACGCCTAGGCTCTCAAACCACGGGAGCGCTAAGGTGGCCCCGCCTACGCCGCGAAGGAAGTTGCGTCGGGTGATACTCATGAACTCGGGTTCGACTTGCTTTGGAAAGGTTCACTCAGAATGATCTCTTTCAACAAGGTTTGAATCTTGTAATCGTCCACCGCCGTGCGCTGGGAAATGTCATCTAATGCCGGCTGGTCGGCGGGGCCGAGCGGGCGGGCGAGAGCGAAGGACAAGAGATGCCCGGCCAAAGCGCGGGTGAACCGGTCTTTCTCGGCGAGGATCGCGTCCTTAAATTCAATCACATTGCCGAACGAGTGCCTGCGAAACAACTTACCTGACACATCCACCTCACGCCCGTTTTCATAGCGTTCCCGCCAATTTCCAATCGGATTGTAGTTCTCCAAGGCGAAACCTAACGGATCGATCTGTTCATGACAGCCCCGGCAGTCGGCGCGCTCCCGATGCATGGCCAATCGTTCGCGTAATGTCAGATGTTCCTGCCCGTTGGGTGGTTTCTCTCCTAACGGAGGCACGTCAGCCGGGGGCGGTTCGGGTGGATTATTAAAGATCACGCCGGCTATCCAGGCACCGCGCGTGATCGGCTGCGTCCGCTCCGGACCGGAAGTCATGGTCATGACCGCCGCGTTGGTAATCACGCCACCATTGCGCCGGTCGTTCACCGGAACACGATGGAATTTCAGAACGGTCACCGCGCGCCCACCTTTCTTTCCCGGCTCCGCCAAGTCGCCATAGGCTTCTTGCAAGAGCGGCGAACGATAAGTGAAGTCGGAATCGATGAGCTGTGTGATAGGCAAGTTTTCAATGAGCACCGTTTCAAAGATGAGTAGGGGCTCCAACATCATGTGCATGCTGTCGCGATACTTTAGGAAATAGAATCCCGGAAACTTTTCGCGATTGGGAGCTGAGGAAATGATCCGTTCCAGTTGAAGCCATTGTGAGGGGAAACTATCACAGAAACGTTTCAGTCTGCGATCACGCAACATCCTAACAAACTGCGTTTCAACCACATCGGGCTGACTCAATTTCCCGGCAATGGCCAAATCCAGCAACTCCTCATCGGGTATGCTGCCCCAAAGGAAGAAGGCCATCCGGGATGCGAATTCGAGGTCTGCCACTTCATCCGTTCCCGCATCATCATAGAGATAGAGAAACCTCGGCGACGAAATGGCGGCCGCTGCCGCTCCCTTCATCGACTCCGTAAAAGTAGCGCCTTGCGTCAGCTTCTCCGACACAAAAGCTGTGTAGCGATCAAGCGTCGCCTCTTTGACAGGACGTCTGAAGGCGCGCCTGAGAAAAGATTTGAGCCGGCGGCGCACCTCCTCATTGAGATCAATTTCTGAGGCCGGCGGTTCGAAGAAGGTCTTCCAAATGCCCACGTTCTTAGAATTGAAGTCATGGCTATCGACGATCGATTGCCCCAACTGAAGAAACGCTTCCATGAGCAACGGCGAAAGCGATAGGTGATCACCGCGATTGTCAAAGCCGTGCTCCGCCCGCAGATCTTGCGGAAACGGCGCCACGCCGGCGAGCCGTTTCTCGATCATTTGCGACTTTCCTAACGGACGGCTACCCACGGTCACGGTTTCCGCCATCTTACCGGTCTCCGGTTTGAAATATTGATGATGTTCACGCATCATCCGCTCCGGCAAAGAGAAGACCACGCCTTTCAGCTCAAAAAGATCGACGACAGCGTTGTCGTATTGAAAACGATTCATCCGCCGTAGTGGCGTCTGCGGGAATCGACGCGCTTTTGTTAGGCGTTCTTCGCGCAAGGTCTTCAGCGCCGCAAGCAAACGTGAGCGTTCCTCTGGATCGAGTTGCGGCTCCTCCTCGGGAGGCATTTCCTCGAAATCGATGACGTCAATGATGTCATCCAGCCGTTCCAAATCGCTTCCCAATGCATTGGCGTCTTGGATCTCGAGAAGATTGATCTTCCCTTTCACTTTGCCGTCCTGCCCGTGACAGCGAATGCAATGTTGCTTGAATATCGCTATGGAATCCGCGGCCGAAAGCGTGCCGGCTGTGAACAGAAACAGGCTAAGGCAAATCAAGGAACCGCGGCGTCTCCTTGATCTATTAGCATTGACTCTCCTACGCCAAATCGAGTGCCCCACCCTCACAAAGTTTCGGATTGCCAAAAGTCTCAATGGCGTGTTGCGCCCCGTGCGCAAAGGCGAGCCAGAGGCGATTGTGCGGCACGCGATCGTATTTCAGTGAACGCCCTGTACGGAAACCGAAGCCATCGCCGATGAGGACGAACGGAATGTCATTCAAGGTGTGTGAGTTGCCTTTGCCTAATTCGTTCGTCCAAACGATGGTCGTGTTGTCTAACAACATGCCATCGCCAACTGGCTCAGGCGTGGTGGCCAATTTCTCCACCAGATAGTGCAATTGCTCCGCGAACCATTTGTTGATCTTCACTAATTTCTCTTGAGCATCTTTGTTATCGTCCGGTTCGTGGGAGAGACCGTGGTGGCCTTCATTGATGCCTAACCATTTCATGCGCGCTTGGCCCACCGAGTTGGTGTACTGCAAGGTGGCGACGCGTGCCATGTCATTGACGAAGCCGTTAACCATGAGATCGATTTGCATGCGACTGATCTCCGGAATGTTGTCGTTGCTATCGGCGATGCCGGGCTCGAGTTCAGGCGCTGCGTGGTGAAGCTTCTGCTCTTCGCTCTGCTGCAAGCTCTGTTCCATTTCGCGGACGAAGGTAGCATGTTCTTCCAAGAGTTGGCGGTCTTCGTTACTCACCAGATTGCGGATCTTGTGGAGATCAGTCTGCAAGTCATCGAGGACACTGGTGAGGCTCTCGCGATCTTTGACCTGACCGTAGAGTTTCTCAAACATCTGATAGGGATCATCGATGGCGCCAACCGGTTTGTTAGGACCGGCATATACCATCCTCGTCCAGGGATCTGCGCGATCCGGTACCCCCACGCCAAACTCAAGGGATCCAAACCGCGTGCGCGTGTCGTCCTGACTTTGAAAAAAGTTCTTCAGTTCCTGATCAATGGAAATGCCGCTGGCCCAACCCGCCGGTGTGTGAGAGCCGCCCTGGATGTTTCCCGGAAAAAGCTCTTTACCTGTCAGCAGGCAGCTCATGCCTCGCATATGACTATCACCATCACCGCGCACTTTGTTAGACAAACCATGCAGAATGAGCATGCGATCGCGATACGTCTCCAGTGGAGTGAGGATCTCCTTGAGCTTGAAGTCCTCGCCCTCTTCATCCGGCCAGAAGGCGGGTGGCACGGTGCCGTTAGGGCTGATCATGATAACAAAGCGCTTCTTGCGCGGAGCCGGCGCCGTATTCGCGAAACCCGAAGTGGGCAATCCACTTAAAAAGGGGACCGAAGCCGTGGAAAGGCCAAGATCACGTAGGAAGCGACGGCGTGGAACGGGAGTATTCATGAGGATGGTTGGGCTAGGGTAGTTTGGGGCACGGATGCAACGGTGGCAATACGCACCATGAGTTTCTTCATGTTGTAGTTCGAATCAACGAACGCCTGATGCAGCGTATCCATGGTGTCGGCGCCGTAGGCATGCACAGGCTGTTTCACCAAATGTTCGAACAGATGCTGGATGAAACCGCGCTGCGCCTCAGGGCTGGAAGCAGCGTGTTCCGCCACATCACGGGCGTTCTTCAAACGAAGCTCACCCCCCGCAAGCGTGGGCAACGAACTCTCCGCATCAATCGGTTTGTTCTTGTCTTCGAAACGGAAACGGCCCACGGCGTCGTAGTATTCGAGACTGAATCCTAACGGATTGATGATAGAATGGCAATTCTGACAGGCCTTCGATTTGGTGAGCTCAGCCACTTTCTCCCGCATGGTGAGGTGAGGATCAAAACGTGCCTCATCGAAAGTCACCGCTTCGGGTGGCGGCTTCAAGGTGCGTCCGAGAACTTGGCGAGTGAGAAACACGCCGCGATGAATAGGCGACGTGTTTTGATGATAGGCAAAGTTAGCCAGAAGATACGGGTGTGTGATGACGCCGGAACGCGCCTCAGGGTCGAAAGTGATTTTTTGAAAACGTTCCCCTAACGACTGGCTTTGGCCTAACAAATCACCGATTCGGCCATTCAGGTAGAGATAGTCCGCGAGCAAGAGCTGCCGGAAGTCCGAGGCCTCACTCCACACAATATCATCAATGAAAAGATTGAGCGATGTGCGCAAATCCGCGACCGTTTCTTCGTCGAACTCCGGGTAGAGCGCGTTGTCCTTCGCAATCTCCTCTTTCTCATTCATTTGCAGCCAGTGATGAAAGAACTCGCGCACTTTGGTCTGGGCGCGAGAGTCAGACAGGAGCCGTTCGGCATGCTTAGCAAGTTGATTAGGATCACTCAATTTGCCCTGGGCCGCAACCTTGAGCAGAGCGTCATCAGGAAGACTGTTCCAAAGAATGAGCGCCAACCGGGCAGCGGCGCGATAGGGAGCGTGTTCCCGCTCTGCCACGGCCAATTCGGGATACAGAAACCGCGGTGACTTCAACGCCAACAAGATCACTCGTTTGAGCGTTTCCTCGGGATCACGTCCTTCATCGAACCAGCGATCGACAAAAAAGGCAGCTTCTTCCTCCGATAACGGCCGGCGAAAGGCGCGCTCGACAAACCGGTGCGCTAAGGTGTGGACCGCGCTCAGCCAGTCAGCGTGTTCCCGCCGCGTCCCAGCGAAACGCTCTATCCGGCTCAAGACGTGGTTCGCGGTCTCGATCGCCCCACTGGTCGTGGCTTGATTCCACGCCTCAGAAACCGCCGTCCCTCGAGCATAACCAAAGCTGCTGTCATCCGGCGGAAACGGTGTGGTGATGACGAAAGTCTCAGAAACGGATGCCGAGGAGAGCACTTCACGCGGGATCACCTGCTCGACCTGCCGCGGCGGCGTCCAGCGCAATTCAATCGAGGCATGCTTGTCCTTGAATTTGAAATAATCCAAACGCAATGGATAAGCACGCCCGCCTAACAAACGCATCTTCTTGCGGTGCTCCGTCATGGTGCCGGAACTCACCCAGCCATCAATGAGCGGCGCGTCGCCACTGTCATTCACCCATAATTTTATGCCGTTAGGCGTCTTAACGCAGAATTCGTATTCACCCGTCTCGGCAATGTGGAGGGAACCACGCCACTGAATGGAGAAGGCTTCTGCTTTGACCTCGCCCTCCAATGGACTCCCGGCACCGAAATCAAACGCCACTTCTGGATCTTCCCGTTCGAGCTTGTGTTCTTTGCGGCTGAATCGGCGCCCATTGTAGTAGTTTGCCTTCAGGCCTTCCCCAGGCGGCGCCACCTTCTCACGCTTCTGAAACGCGCTCACCACATCGGCGATCGACTGCGCGTACTGACCCACTGTCAAATGCGCGAGAGCGGGTTTGATATCCGTCCGCTTGGCCTGAGCAGCAGGCGAGTAAAAGGCATCGAAGATGTAGGCAGCAACTGCAGCGGCGTCTTCGCCCACACAGGCATCCTCATCATCTTCCGGCATCGTGCGCTCGATCAACTTTTTGAGCGCTTCCACGGAACGTTTGCCCGTGAGCGGTTCATCATACTCGCCATCCACCCCTTGCCCTTCCGATCCGTGACAGGAAGCACACTGCTTCTTGTAAATGAGCGCCCCGCGTTCAGACGCGCGCTGCGCTGTAGTCGTGCAGATGCCAACGAGCAGGAGGAGAGCGATTAGTTGGGGATGGGGCATGTTACGCGATCTCAAACCAGCCGGATAAGAAAGGTTGCGAAATCCGACACGGCGAAACGGTGCGATTCGCCTCCAGGCGCTACTTTAGAGACCGCGCGGACTTTCGGGCAGATCATCGTCGGGAGTCGAAGCCGTGGTTCCGTCAAGCGTCAAACGATCCACAAACAATCCGTCTTCCCTCATCCAAACGTTGATTTCGTGAACCCCAGGCTCATCAACCGTTACGGCGACGGAATCCCAGTGCCACATCCCGTCAGCATTCACGGTCACGAAGGACGCGGATGCATTGTCGTCAAGGCCGACCCACACACTATTGTCTGCCCCGCTACGAGCGATCATACGAACCCAAAGTCGGTACGTTCCGGTTTGTGTGAAGTCGACTCGGTAACTGAGTTTCGGGCTCACCTGTTCCACATCTTCGGTCACTACCGTGCCAGTGTTAGGCGTGGCAAGCATCGCCGCCGTTCCGGTAAGCCCGGTTTGGGAAAAGTCTCGTACCCAAGCATGCTCTTCCTGCACTTGGTTCACATCGAAGTGTTCCGCTTCCATAACCACCAATCCACCCGATTCGATAAAAGGCCCTGCAGCTAATTCATTTGGCATCTCCACGACGTGAAAGAAACCTCGCGACACATAACTTCTCATATCCAGGGGATCGAGTGCGATAATACCTCCTGTTCCTGTTAGTCCTGATTGAATCGCATGCCACATGCCGAGGTCGGTCGAGTCCCGTAAGGCGTAATCTGCACCGTAGGCCGTCTGAGCCCACATATGATAGGTGTTTGTCAGAGGCGAAACCTTACCCGTCAGTTCGAGATAATCCGCCGTTTTAACCAACTCAAGACGATCTACCCATCCCGCGTCTTCTCCCACGGAGACCGTTCGGTCTTTCGAGTATTCCCACGAAACACGGTGTCGGCCCTCAGGCACGTAAATCACTCGGCGCTCCCAGGGAACCTGTTCCCCGGAAATGGCAAATAAGAACTCATGATCAAAGAAACACGACAACCGATCGTAATCGGGCTCACAATCTACCGACCACCAATAGGAAAGACGAGCCGGTCCCACGACATCTTGAATCATCAAAGATACCTCACCATTGTTCAATTCTCCGCTTCTGAGGATCGGCGACGGCACAGCGTTGATTGTTTTGAGAGGCAACGCATTTAATAGAGAAACAAGTGGCTCAGTTGACTGACGCTCCCAGCCGCCCACTTCTTCCGTTGTGAGTAGCTGCAACGCCCAGCCACCAGCGATTCCTCCTTCGGTAAGCGGTTCGCCCACGATGGCTGTCCGGGCGAGAAATAGCGTCCACGTTCCATTGGGGTCGAGATTGTTGAAGTCGGTGAGATCGACACTAAAGCCACCCGGAGGTTCCAAGGGAGCGCCGTCACTAGTGAATAGGTCCTCATCGCCCACATGATCATAGTCGAAGGGCAGGTAGTTGTGGCTAACTAACGCACCGGAATCTGGTATGATAAATAGGGAATCACTGCTAAACGTCAGATTCACCTCGGTTTCGGTAGCACTCAGATTAGGGGAGGCGTCCGACATCAGCATGACCGCCTGCCCGGACGGACCAACTAACAAAGCGTCAAGAGTTGATGTTTGTCTAACATCATATAGGGTGGCCATTAATCCGATCACTTTGTTCTGCACACCCTGAAGATCGATCGTCGACTTCCCTTGGAAGGGATCAATCCCAGCTACCAATAGAGGCCTGCTATTGGCGCCACGTGGATAGACGTCATCGTCAATGATCTCGACTACGGCTTCGCTGTGGGGGCCCAAGTCTGCCTCCGAAGGAATCACCCGGACCTCACCTTGGAATTCGAGGTTTGAAATCGCCACTGCATTATCATCATTGATGGTGATCGCCGCCGTCTTTTTGAAGCGGTCACCGGGCTGAAATGTGAGTAACTGATTGGTACCTTCAGGGAAATAGTGTGTTCCGGCTCTAGCGGAGTCATCGTGCCATACAACAAGGGCCTGTACCGTCGTTGCCATTTCTCCACTACGCATGACGGTGAGTTTCACGCCAGTGGGATCATCCTCGTCGACAAAGTAGCGATCGCTGCTCAACCATATCTTCGGCTTGGCGGAAGGCGTATCGATGAATACTTGGATATCGTCAAATTCGCGGCTTTGATTCGGCCAGAAATGGCCGCCTTCATGGGAGAAGATGATACGAAAATCCGAAGTATAACTGTAAGGAGGGAATCCGGCTACAAGCGCTGCATCCAGATCGACTTCCACCGTATGCCATTCAAATACCGGCTCATCATTTGGGGGAGACCAAACTTTCCGCGACAGCCCGCCATCCTGACTGATGGCTACGAAATCGGCAACGGAGTTCTCTTCAGAAAATCCGCGTCGCGTCGAGAACGTCAATACCACGTTTGATTGCCCTAACAAGTCCGCATGCAGGATGCCGACCTCTTTCGGTAAAGGGAGATCAAAGATCCTTTCGGAGCTGTCAAACCGAATGGAATCATCATTGATCGTGATCCTTCCTGTTCCCTTAGTACTGCGGTAGTCCCAACCATCCGCCGGGCCTGGAAGCGATTCGAATCGCTGATGATATGGCGTGGAATCCCGAACGACAACAGGTGTGACACTTGCCGGTGTGACTTCAATCCGGACAGGAATTTCCTGAGGATTGTTGGTCGCCGCATTAGAGATGATTCGAATGGTTGCTTGGTGAACGCCAGGCGGGAGCGCGACCGTATTGAAAAGAATCTCATGCTCATTCGGCGGTCCACTTATATGCGTTCCCTGCGAAGGTGAGAAAGACAGCCAATAATGGGATTTGGTGAAGAAATAATTAAGTGCGTCAATGCCATTGGCATTGGTGTTTAAAACTTCGACAAAAGCGGGCGGGGCATCGGTACCTTCTTCGATAGTCATTGCGACTGCTGCAGGAGAGTTGCCAATCGTTGGCGGCACGGGAACGGTTGAGGTGACACGATATGGCGAATAAAAATCAAGCCACGCACCTGTCTTCGCGCATTGGGTACGGAGATTGGCGTAGACCATGCCCGGCGGCAAGCCCGTTACAAGAAGCGCATTATCAGTCGTTCTCTCACTGAACAGATCCGATCCACCCGGTACACTACCAATATTAAGTTCGAACTGGGAAGTGACCGGCGGGAGATTCCAAGTGAAATGAGTTGTCGAATCGATCACGTCAGAAGGCCGAATCGTGGGCCGGATCTCGGGAGGTTCAAGATTGTCATCTAGAATCATCTGCGGCCTCGGCGAATTGACGTGTGCAATATCGGACTCCAAAGCTTCAGTGGGGTAATTGCTTACATAGAATCTCGCATGGGTCGGAAGCCAACCCGATGGGCATTGTGTATAAAGAGTGGTGTAAATCGTGCCCAAAGGAAGATCCATTACTGTAAATGACAGAGCCGGCGTTGGCGTCGACATCGAATAAACATCATTACCGCCAGGTGTGGTACCGACATCGAGTCGAAAGGCGGTGGCACCTGAAGGTTGATTCCAATAAAAGGGCTCTTCTGGAATCCCATCGCTTGGATCATTAGGATTGATAGCGCCGTGGGCGGGCCAATAAATGACCGCGGGAAGGCAATCAATGGTCACGGGATCCACTTCGTAGACACCATTGGACGAGACCCACAATCCAGTGCTGCGGCACTTCGTTTTAAGCGTGGCATAAATAGTACCTGTCGGCAGGCCATTTACAATCAGGGAGTTGCAAGTGGTTGTCTGGTCGATAACATCGCCGGCCCCTGGCGTGGTTCCGATCAGAAGGCGATATTGTTCGGCGTCTGCAGGAGTCGACCAGCGAAACCTCGCCTCAGCTCCAATGAATGTGCCGGGCCTGGGTTGATGCAGTTCCGCCTCCACACACGATGGGGGCAATTGCGTGAGATCGATTTTGTCGTAAAAGAAATCCTGATTCCCAGGAACAAGGGAATTATCCGTCCACGCCACCGAGGCTTCACCGTTTTCTATCGAAATACCGATGTATTCTCGATAACCCAAGAAATTGTACTTATTCCCAACTCCAGGCGAAACATAATCGGATTGATCGGATGGGCAATCAGAAAGCCTTACGTTTCTCTGATAACTCACACCGCCGTCATTGCTCGAACTCACATAGACATGGGCCTTGCGGTTGCTTGGATCATCCCGCGTATCATACCAAACGACCCCGACAATGCCGGTTCTTGGATCCACGTCGATCCAGGGCAGGAACTGGCTCTTATCGCCGGTATCATCATTTACTCTTACCGGCGTCGACCACGTGGCGCCTTGATCGTCTGAATAAGCGACAAAGACATCGTAGTCGGGATGACCGTGAGTGCCTCCATCAACGAAAGCGACATAAACCCTTCCATTGTGCGATCCACCACTGCGGTCGACTTCA
Source organism: Verrucomicrobiales bacterium (assembly GCA_965224685.1). Taxonomy (GTDB): domain Bacteria; phylum Verrucomicrobiota; class Verrucomicrobiia; order Verrucomicrobiales; family DEV007; genus CBDDAB01. The sequence continues at coordinate 1,405,554 of CBDDAB010000017.1, forward strand.
ATGGTCGGCCCCACGAAAATGCCGCGTTTCGGATTTGCAGGTATGCTTTTTTTAAAGCCAGCACTACTTGTCGACACCAATACAGCCGTGCCAAAGGATTGCCCACCATCCGTCGACGTATTTACGTAAATATTAGGGCCCGAATACCAGCTCACATACACTTCACCCTTTGGGCCGACAGCCGGCTCGGGAAACGTTCCACTGCGACCAACCCTAACGGGTGGTTCAAAGGTTGCTCCTCCGTCTGTGGATCGTGATAGTTCGATGCCCGTTCCTACCCACGCCATGTAAACGTTCTGCTGTGCAGGTGTGGTCGGATCGGGGCCTGTGGCGATGATTTCTTTGTCAGCGTAGACAGAGGGATGCCCTCTATCGATATCGACAAACTGAGAGTAGGTTCTGCCGGAATCAACGCTTTTGGCAACGTAGAGTTTCGTGGCCTCGTTATGAAAAGTCGCGAGATAAGCAACATAGAGATTGCCATCGTCATCAAAAGCGAGGGTGGGATCACCGCGACCAAGAGCAATCTTTTGAACACGAATATTGTCAATTCCCGCAACACGTTCCGCCCCCGTCATTCCTCCTCCGACGAAGAATTCCTGTCTTCCCACATCGCGGAGCGTATCCCACCAAGAATCTGAGCCTTGCGTACGGGTCCAGCCTTCTTCCATGGCTTTGAGATCCGTCCAGTCGGTATTGATATTAACGGAGACGTCTTCCCAGCCACTCAGATACAGTGTGCCGTCCGCGACTTGTTTCTCCCACACGGTCGACGTGGTGGCACTCACAAACCGGTGCCTAATGGGCTCCTCATTTCCGGCAAAGGTTCTACCCGAATACACCACGCGGAATCGAAATCCAAACCATCCTCTAAGATCCCCCCGCAATCGCTCGGTAATCGAACCATCCGGCCAGAAAACCGGCGCCCTATCATTCGCCCGGCCCTCAAGATACTGTGAACCATTCACGCCGCCACTCGTTCTTAGCGTTGCGCCATCGGCGTCCCAATCTCCTATTCCCGATTCAAAATCATCCGAATAATCATTCGTTTCGGCTCGATCTTCAGCCTGGCCGATCGAAACCCTCTTCCAACTCACGCCACCATCAAAAGTATGGAACGTATTGACGACCTGTGCCGGTCCTCCCGGACCGTGACCCATGATCACTCTATTGTGCGGATTCGTTGGGTTCACCTCGATACTGACTTCGGTTTCCGTAAGAGCGAGTCCACTGACATTGACGTCCGGTCCTTGCGCCATAAGCGCTGAGGCCAAGACTGTCCAGAATCCCTGGACTAACATGATCGCTACGGCTTGTAGCCGGAAAGATGAGAGGCTGAGATTCTTCATAACAACGCTGGGTGACCGCTAGAACGGAACGGATCGTCGCTGGGGCCAAGAGTCTCGGCCTTGCCGAAATTGTCATTCGATGTGCATCAACTGGTTCGTTCCTGCAAAGAGGTGTGTGGCGTATCGGTGTGCTTGTTACGGAAAACTCCTTCACTTTTCACCAAGGCGAGGCATCATCGGCAGCGATACTTGCCATACGATGACGATTACGCCTGACGTTTATGAAAAACTTGGGGCCTTCTACTTAGGCCGGGAATATGATCTGGGGAATAAGGCCCTGGAGGAGGAGTTGGTACTCTATGATTCCAAGGATCTTGTGACCCATGGCGTGGTCCTGGGGATGACGGGGAGCGGGAAGACGGGGCTTTGCATTGCTTTGTTAGAAGAAGCGGCGATGGATTCCATTCCCGCCATTGTCATTGATCCCAAGGGCGATATTCCCAATATCATGCTCACCTTTCCGGAGCTGGCGGGCGAAGATTTCCGGCCCTGGATCAATGAAGACGACGCCAAGAAGAAAGGGAAATCTCCTGACGAACACGCTAAAGGTCAAGCGACCCTTTGGAAGAAAGGCCTGGGACAATGGGGTCAGACCGGCGATCGCATCCGGCAGTTGAAGGAGAAAGTGGACGTGCGCGTTTACACCCCGGGAAGCAATGCGGGGATCCCCGTTTCCATTTTAAGTTCGTTGGAAGCGCCGAGCTTTGAGATCCTTGATGAGCCGGAGTTGTTAGGCGATCGGGTGGAGAACACGGTGACAAGTTTGTTAGCCTTGATGGGCATCGAGGCCGATCCCATCCAGAGTCAAGAACACATCCTCATGTCGCAAATCTTCCTTCATTCTTGGCGCAATGAGGAGGACCTCACTTTGCCCAAACTCATTCAACAGATTCAGAAACCGCCGTTTGAAAGCATCGGGGTGGTGCCGCTGGAATCATTCATGGATGAGAAGAAACGCTTCGCTTTAGCCATGCAGTTAAACAATCTCCTAGCCTCGCCGGGCTTCCAGAGCTGGACACAAGGAGCGCCCCTGAATGTGAAGCGGATGTTGCACGACGATCAAGGCAAGCCGCAGATCTCCATCTTCTCCGTAGCGCATTTGGACGATAGTGAACGGATGTTCTTCGTCTCCATGCTGCTCAATCAGATGTTGAGTTGGATGCGTTCGCAATCCGGCACCACGAGCCTACGTGCCTTGCTCTATATGGACGAGATTTATGGTTACCTGCCACCGGTGCAGAACCCGCCTTCCAAGAAACCGCTCCTCACCATGCTCAAACAGGCGCGCGCCTTTGGCTTAGGCTGCTTGTTAGCCACACAAAATCCTGTGGACCTCGATTACAAAGCGCTTTCCAACATTGGCTCGTGGTTCCTCGGGCGCTTGCAAACCGCCCGGGACAAGGCACGTGTGCTGGATGGACTAGAGGGCGCTGCGGCCACGCAAGGCAGCTCATTCGACCGGGCTCGCATGGAAGAAACGCTCGCCGGTCTGGGTAGCCGAGTATTTCTTTTAAACAACGTGCATGAAGATGGTCCCGTCACCTTTCATGTGCGTTGGGTCATGTCTTACCTGCGCGGACCGTTGAGTCGGCGGCAGATCAAAACGTTGATGGACCCAATCAAGAAAGCAATGCCCGCTCCCAAGCAAGAGGCCAACGACACGGCCGCTGCCGCGGCGCCGAAAGAAGAAGAAAAGACGATCATCTATCAGTTATCCAAGTCCATCGATCAAGCCTACGCGCCTCTGACACAGGTGCCAGGCGGTCACCACGTGGTCTATCGTCCCGCGGTCGTAGGCATGGCGGAAGTCGGGTTCGATAACGCGAAGTTAGGCGTCCACGGCACTCGCAAACTAACCTTTATCGCGCCCCTAACGGATTCGCGCATCATTGACTACGGCTCAGCGACGCGGCTCACCAAGCCCTTGACCGGGCTTGAGGAAGACGGCCTTCCCGAGGCCACGCGTGCCACGCTTCCGGAGTTTGCGCAGGAATCCAAATTCTACACTGAACAGAAGAAATCCCTCGCCGATTGGATCTACGCCAACTTCGCCTTGAAACTATTTCATGCCGAGGACTTGAAAGCTTACTCCAAGATCGACGAAGGCGAAGCCGACTTTCGCATTCGCCTCCAGCAGACAGCTCGTGAGATCCGCGACGAGAAGTTAGACAAACTCCGCGATAAATACGGCACCAAACTCGCCAGCAAAGAGCGGCAGTTGGGCACGGCGGAGCGGGCGCTCGATCGCGAAGAAGCGCAGGCCCGTAGCGCCAAGATGAATTCCGTCATCTCCATCGGCTCAACGATTCTAGGCGCTCTGTTAGGCCGTAAACGCATCGGGGTGGGCACGGTTTCCCGCGGAGCTACGGCGGCGCGCGGCATGTCACGCAGCATGAAAGAATCCCGCGATGTGGGCGCGGCGGAAGACAAGGTGAATCAATTGAAAGACGCCATCGCGGAACTGGAGGCGGAGTTGGAAGCCGAGATGGAAGAAGTCCGGCAAGCCCTCGATCCTTTGACCATTCCGTTAGAAGAAGTCCGGGTCAAGCCCTACAAGAAAGACATTCAAATGAAGCGCTACGCCTTGGTGTGGCTACCGTATATTCGCTTCTCCGACTTCGAGGTAAAACCCGCTTGGGGACCTCCTGAGGCGCATGGGTAAGTTTGGGTCGTGTGGATTATCTAACAAGAGCGCCCACCTTCGTTCTCGGCCGCCGTCTGGGCGCGAAGTGGCGGGAGTTCAGGCTCCAGGACGCCCCGCGCTTTGGGCCAGGCACTAATGGCTTCTACGATCATCCAGATCTCGAGTGCGATCGTTGCGACGGCGATGAAAACGAGATGCCAGCTGCCCAACTCGATCCAACTCTTATCCGAACCCACCGCTTGAATGAAGAGTTGATGAAGCATGGCCCAGCAAGGCAAGATGAGCATGAAAACTGTGGGGATGGCCACGAACCAGATGGGAAGCTTTCGTCGCCACATCCAGAAGGTGATGACGAGAAAAGCGAGGCCGCCTAACAATTGATTGGTGGCGCCGAAGAGCGGCCAAAGGATCAGACCACCCGTGCCGGCACCTTTGCCAGGGCCTGCGGGCGTGAAGGCCATCCAGCCGGCTAGCAGAATCGCGAAAATAGTGGCGCCGTGTTTGTTCGTGAGCCATGTGAGAGGGTTCGCCGTGAGCGCCACGCCTGGTTTGGGAGCTGTGATAGGTTTGCCTTTGACAAAGGTGCCGGCGAGTTCTTGGATGACGTAGCGTTGAAGGCGGCAAGCGGTATCGAGCGTGGTGGCGGCAAAGGAAGCAACTAACACCCCCATCAAGGCAACAGCGAACCCGCTGCCCAAGCCCAGGGCTTTGAGGAAGTTGGCTGATCCATCAACGAAGGCGCCGACCTTCTGAGGCAAGCCGAGCGATTTCCAATCGCCATAGCGGGCAAGCCAGGCCTCGTGCCCCACTAAAGTCGCTCCGTTAGGCCCGGCGATGCCAAGTCCCAAGCCGGCGGCGCAAGCGAGGATCACAATGACGGCGAGGAAGCCTTCGGTGAGCATGGAGCCGTAGCCGACGAACTGTGCATCGGTCTCGCATTTGAGTTGTTTGCTCGAAGTTCCGGACGATACGAGACAATGAAAACCGCTCACGGCGCCACAGGCGATGGTGATGAAGAGAAAAGGAAAGAGAATCGGCGCCCCGGGCGCGCTGGCTTGATAGGCCGGGGCGGCGAAGCTGAGTTCTTGCCGGACGGCTTCGGCACCGTTCGCCGACACCGGGGCGCCGCCAATGAAAGCTGCGGCAAGTAAACCCAGAAGCACTAGGCCAAGGGCAGAGAGAAGCTGAAGACTATTGATGAAATCCCGCGGCTGGAGCAGCGACCAGACGGGAAGGACGGAGGCAACGTAACTATAAACCAACAAGACCATGACCCACGTCGTAAGAGGCCATGCGGCTAGGGATTCGTTGAAGGCCTTGAGGAAACCCACATCCCCGTAAGCCACACTCACATACATCAAACCAAGCGCTATCAACGATGGCACGAACAAACGAATGCCTTTGCGATGCAGCCAAACCCCGATGGCAATAGCCAACGGAATCTGCACGAGACAGGGAAAGATCGCTGCCGGGTAGTTGCGGAAGACCACGGCAATGACCAGACCGAAGATGGCCAGCACAATGGTTAAAGCCATGAAAAGAATGAGCAGGAAGAGCAGGCGCACGCGTGGCGTGAGGACACGCCCCGCGATATCGCCGACGGTCTGGCCACGATTCCGCATAGAAACGACTAGCGAACCAAAGTCGTGCACGGCGCCGAAGAGGATGGAGCCTAACAAGACCCAAATCAGCGCAGGAACCCAGCCCCAGATCACGGCGATGGCGGGACCGACTATGGGCCCTGTCCCAGCGATGGAAGTGAAGTGATGGCCGAAGAGGACTGATTTGTCCGTGGGGACGTAATCTTTGTCATCATTCAGCTCCACGCTGGGCATGGGCGCAGACGGATCGAGCTTGAAAATCTTGCGGGCCAACCAGCGGCCGTAGGTGTGATAGGCGATGAGGTAGAGAATAAGCGAACCAAGGGCGATACCGAGCGTGCTCATAGTGGGAGGAAACGTAGGGATCGGAGGCCACCGCGTATACCATTATTTCAACGGACTCAAAGGAGTTCCATGCAGGGATGCCTTGCGAGCCGTCCGGCAGAGAACGCGTTCGATTACTATCGTGACTCTGTTAAGCGACGTCCACTCAACCGGACGTTTGAGGACAAACGTCCCTGCCTTGCCCATCCAAGGGATGGCCCACCGGGTCGTCGGCTGTAGGCGCGTTCGTTAGAGAGCCGCACCCTACGGAAGTCTAACAAGTCTGATGCGCCCGTTTGCGTCTTTCACCAATCCGGCAGAGACATTCGCCAGAAGTTCCTCATCATTAACCGACGTCACCACGGAATCAATGGACCGCTCTTGCATGATTCGAGGAATGCTAGGAAGGGTATTGGAAACTCGCTGGATTAGACGCAAAGGCCGGTCACCACGCACCCGCACGACGTTGATCTTTGGGCTCGAATCATCGGTTGCTTGGGTGGCGGTCCTCGATCCAGGCGGCGGCTTGGGAGAGTAGAGAACCCATCCCGTGAACGCCACGGCCACGGCGAGAACGCCGCAATAGAGCACGGCCTCACGTCTCTGTGAACGGCGCTGCCTGACATGAGCCAGCGTTTTATCGAGAACGCGCGAACGAACGTTAGGCTCGGGTCTGGCAGGAGAGGGCATGGATGGTGGCTTTCAATTGTTTGCGGAGGCGTCGAAGGCGATTCTCCACCGCTTTGGGAGTCAATTGCAGGCGGTCAGCCAACGTGGCGGTGGATTGGCCGTGAACATACTTCTCTTCCATGATGCGCCGCTCTTCCGGTGTGAGTCCATTTAGCGCCTCCTCTAACAAGACAAAAGCGGTTTCGTTTCCAGGCGGGAGAATGCGCCGGTTGAACCAGCCTTCATGTGCAAGGAGTACGTCTTGCAATCGCGACCTGGCGGTGAGTTTTCTACCTTGGTCCGCTGCCGCGCACCTAACAAGCAATGTAAGCCATGACCAGAACACGTCTTCAGCTTGGAAGGTCTTGATGTGCTTCACTGCTCTGAGGAAAGCGGCCTGCACGGAATCTTCGGCGAAGTCATGATCACCTCGATGTAGAGTCAAAGCATAGCGGTAGAGGCGGTCGAAGTAACGCGTATGGAACTCGCTCCACGCGTCTTCCTTCAATCTCGCCATGTCACGTGTCAGCACCGCCACGGCTCGCGGCGGCACGATGTCGCTACTGACCGCCGGAGCTGGGATGGACACCACAAGTGAAGGCATGAAATCAGTCTAACGCCTGCGCGCCGTCGGCGCAATTTCAGCCTTGGCGTCGTTCGTAGACTGTTGCAGCTCGCGATACTCCGCCTTCACTGCCTCGAGTTCGGCCATCAGTTGACTTATCTGATCCTTCATATGGTCTCGGGCCGTGGCCTTCTCTGTCTCGAACTGGTTGAGTTTCGTGAGAAGCATTTCATTCTCCATCTTCAAATCTTGCGCTTGCTTGGCGGCTTGCCCTTTCAATTGTGCGTTCCGTCGACTCCCGATTAAGCTTACGACTTTAGAAATCAGCCTAAGATCCTGGGCATTGGCAGTCACAATGAGGCTTTGTGAGGGTTCATGAAATTTGAGTGTGGGTCTGTAAACGCGAGCGTGCAATCCTAACGCTTCTTCGATCAATCCCAGCGCCTCTTCTGCATCCTCGGCAAGATCGAAGACGGTGGTTTCCAGTTTCTCCTTCTGGGCTGATTCAGTATCGGCCCAGAAGTAGTAGATGTCATGGCTGCTTGAGATGCCAAACTGCTTGTTCTTGGGCTGCCTTTCGCCGATCTGGTTGATGAAGGACGCAAATTGCGTGATACTCACCTGACGCAATTTCATATCGGGAAGCGTGAGGTCTTCGGCTTCCTTAGCCACCACAATGTTGAGCGGCAGATGCTTGGTGCCTTCGGGTGGAACAAATGCCTCGGACTTCTGCCGCAATAGCTCACAAAGTTGTTCCACCGTCACATCGGAAGCACTGATATCGAATCGGAAGGGGTCTTGGGGGGAGTCCGCAAAGGGATCGAGCTCCATTGCCGTTAGCGAGGTGATGGAGAGACAGAGTAGGGCACTTCCAAGTAAAAGTAATTTCATAAATCAGCGTGTGTTTCCCGGAACACGCTGGGGAGGCAGGAAATCCCTCAAAAACGGCATGATAATTGCGTTTCGCACGCGTGATTTGCATTGCGCTCAGGCACTCGATTTGGATAGGATTTATCGATGAAAGAGATGTTGGATGTGTCTAGTCGCTTATTATTGTTAGTCGTCGTGCCCCTTGCCGCACTGGTTTCGTGTGGGAGCTGCGGAAAGAAAGACGGGTCGTCGGGAAATCCTGTCCCGAAGTATGAGTCATTGGAGGTGGGATTGACCGATGACGACCGCGAGGCCTTCTGGCACACGACGGAAGGGAGTGACTTGGTGCCGCTCATCGTGGTCCAGGCCTTGAAGGATCCAGACACCGGCAAATCCATGGTGGAAGCGATGTTAGACTATGGATTCCTTCCTAGCGAAACGACCACATCCAATCCTTTCGGATTACCCGTGGGCTGGAGCGCGCACGTGCCGCGGCGAAATGTACTCAAGGTGCCATTCGTCGGCCTCAATTGCGCGGCCTGTCACACCGGCCAAGTGGAATATCAAGGACGCCGATTGCGAATTGATGGCGCGCCGAACATGGTGGATTTGGAGAAATGGGTGCTTCAGTTAGTGCATTCACTAGAGCACACTCTGAGTGATCCCGTTGAGGGCGTTGAGTTCTTCGCGCGATTGGCCAAACTCGCGTTGGAATCGGCGGAAGCGGAACTCACCACGGGCGTGTTCGATTTCCTCAATGAATTCGCTTCCTCAGAAGCCAAGACGATGGCTAACACACGTAGCAAGACGCGATCGATGAGTCGCGGAAAACCCGTCGCGGCCGCGCGAGGCCATGCGGAATCCCTCCTCGCTCAATTGGAGAATCGCAACAATGATAGCCTCGCGCTCGATTCCGTGGGCTTCCTTCGGCCCTATCTCGAGGCCACCTTTTCCCAATTGGAGTCTGTGCTCATCGTTCTGAATGAACTCGGCAAACCTCCCGCGGCGGGTCCTGGCCGCGACGATCCGTGGGGCATCATTCGCAACGTGGTTTACAAGAACCCAACGCCTCTCACCGCGCCCACGAGTATCCCTCATTTGTTCTATTCGCGGGATATCGATTGGTTTCATGCGGATGGCAATACGACCTCTTTGTTAGAGCGCAACGTGGCTCAAGGCATCGCTCTTGGAGCATCAGTTGACGAAACGACGAACGTGAGTTCGCTCGTCGCGAAGAACCTCAATCAACTGCAGGCCATCACGGAGAAGCTCACCAAACCGGCATGGCCGGCTGAAGTCTTCGGCGCTATCGATTCGGAGAAAGCGGCACGCGGAAAGGCACTTTTTGAAAACCGCCAAGTTGAGGAGGCTGACGGCAATCGCTACACATGCCGCGACTGTCATGCATCGAGAAAGAGCAAGTTCTTCGATTTGAGCTTGATCGGCACTGATCCGGCCCGTGCGCGAAATTTTCAAATGCCCCTGAACGGACAGCCTTTGTTCGAGGTGATCAAACAGACCATTCCACAGATCACGACTGCGACATTTAACGATCAAGGCGTGCCTCTGGATCCCAATCGCCCGAATGAATGGCAGGAAACCGGTCAATACGTCGCGCGACAACTCGACGGCATCTGGGCGACGGCGCCCTACCTCCATAATGGCTCCGTTCCCACGCTCTATCACTTGCTTCTGCCCGTCGACGAACGTCCCAAGACTTTTCATCTCGGTCATCGCGAGTACGATCCGAAACACGTGGGCTACACGACTCAGAGTGACGATCCCGTCTTCACCTTTGATACGGCAGGTCAGGGGAATTCCAATCGTGGCCATGTCTTCGGCGCCGGCCTTACAGATAAAGAACGTTGGGAACTCGTGGAGTATCTGAAGACGTTGTGATCCAGATCACTTAGACTTCCCATCTCATGCCGGCCCGGCTTATGCTCGGCCCATGATTCGATCTTTTCTCTTTCTCGCCATCCTTGCACAAAGCGTTAGCGCGGCATCCCCATTGAAGGATGCCCTCACTTTTCATGCGTCGTTCGATGAGGGCGTCTACGCGGATTTTTCCAAGGGCGATCCAAACCTCAGAACACTGGTCAAACGCAAGCCGGAGCAGATTGTGTTGGGTTTGCAGGCTAACGGCGCTGCTAAGCACGTGCGTGATCAAGGCAAGAAAGGAGGCGCGCTTCACTTTACGCGGAAAGAGACGCCCTGGTTGTATTTCAAGGCCGAGGACAACGTGCCTTATCAAAAACAGCAATGGACGGGGAGTATCTCCGCGTGGATGAAATTGGATCCGGAGGAGGATCTCGAGCCAGGCTACTGCGATCCCATCCAAGTCACGACGCGGGCGTGGAACGACGGTGCTTTCTTCGTCGACTTTGACAAAGAAGGCGATCCACGCGACTTCCGGTTGGGAGCCTTCGCAGATCTCAGCGTGTGGAACCCTAACAAAGCGGACGTGCCGGAAGACAAACGGCCGCTCTTGAAAGTGAGCAACCCGCCTTTTTCAAAAGATCAGTGGACGCATGTGGCCTTTACCTGGAAAAACTTCAATTCCGGAGAAAAGGACGGCGTGGCCGTCTTCTACCTCAACGGCAAGAAACAAGGCGAAATCACAGGATGGAATCAGCAGTTCACTTGGAAGGACGACGAAGAAGCGCGACTGTATATTGGCATCAACTACATTGGCTTATTCGACGAGTTGTCCTGCTTCAATCGGGCACTTACGGATGAAGAAATCCAATCACTCTATCAAACGCCTATTGAATTGACAGAAGAGCCTGTTCCTGAACCGGCTGTGAAGTTGGACGTCTCCGGACCGGGCTGGGAAGCGTTAGGCGGCGACGACTTTGTCAATGTGAATTGCAAGGAGGACACGTGGCATTGGAAAGAAGGTGAGGCCTATTGTACAGGTGATCCAGTGGGTGTGATCCGGTTGAAAGAGCCTGTCACTAATTTGGAGATGAGTGTGGAGTGGAAACATCTCTCGGCCGGCGGCAATTCCGGTGTCTTCCTTTGGGCATCACCGGAATCCATCAAGAATCTCGAGCAAGGAAAGGGCCGCCTCCCAAGCGGCATCGAGGTGCAGATGCTCGATCACGGCTACACCGAAAAGTATGAGCGCAACCACAAGAAACCAGCCGATTGGTTTACGACGAACGGAGATGTCTTTCCCACGGGGCCGGCCAAGATGAAACCTTTCCCGCCCGTGGCCCCTAACGGAACCCGAAGCTTCCCTTCGAAGAATGTGAGTCGAGGCGTTGGGAAATGGAATCACTACTACATCCGCGCCATCAATGGCGAAGTGAGGCTTTGGGTCAATGGCGAAGAAGTTTCCGGCGGAACGGATTGCCAGCCCGCCACCGGCTACCTCTGCCTTGAATCCGAAGGCGCTCCCGTCATGTTCCGCAACATTCGCCTACGCCGGCTTCCCTAATAGAGGTTCCCCAGAACGAACGCCCTATGGGGATTGTGTCCCCTAACGCGTTTCCAACACTCGCTCCAGAGCATGTGAAAGCGTTAAGCGATGGCGGCTCCAGTGCCCAAGCGCGTAGCTCTCTCAAAGCCAATCAACTTGAGAGCTTGGCCCAATGCCTATGGCATCTGCCCGATCCCAGGCATCGATGCGGCCGGCGATATCCTTTAGGTGCGGTGTTAGGTATTATCATCCTGGCATTATTGCAGGGAGAGAAAGATATGCGCGGTTTCCATCGCACCGGGCAACGGCTCAATCAACGGCAACGCGCCCGTTTAGGGTTACGCCTCAAGCGCGGCAGCAAACACTTTCGCCCAGTTCCTGGCTATGATGTTTACCGCGAAGTATTGCATCGGATAGATTTGGGCATCTTAGCACAACACCTAAGCACCTGGTTGCAAGAGCAAGCCGGAAGCCTGCCTTCCACTTTAGCCATTGACGGGAAAACGATCAGCCATCAGTTAGGCATCATCGTCACCCTATCAAGCCACCAGGATCAAGACGCCGCTGTGGGCTTAAGCGCCGCCCACAACCACGGTCAGGAAGCGCGCGCAGCGGAAAAGCTCCTGCGGCAGGACCAAACCCACCTCGCCGGCAACACCGTCACTGCAGATGCCTTGCATGGCCGTCGGGCTACAGCCCGAGCCATTGCGGAGAAAGGCGGTGAGTATCTCATCGCGATCAAAGGCAACGCGCCTGACACGCAAGCCGAAGTGGAGCGCGTCTTGCATGCCGAGTATGGAAGCACCCCCTTTTTAACCTAACAGAAGAGCCTGAGATAGGGCACGGCCGAGTTGAGCAACGGCGGGTCAAGATCGCGCCCATCGAACCGGATGCCGCGCAGTTTCCCTACGCACGCACCGCCATCATGGTCGAGCGCGATTGGCTCGAACGGACCACGGAAAAAGAACACCGTCCCAAGCCCCGCTACTACATCAGCAGCATCGCCTATCCCGAGACGGACGATCCGGCCCAGGTAGAAGCCTTCGCCAAACGCCTCGGGTGGCAAGTGCGGCACTACTGGGGAGTGGAGAACGGGCAGCACTGGCGGCGAGACGTGGTGTGGCGCGAAGACACCTGCACGCGCAGCGGCCCGGCGGCCGCGCAAGCCACAGCCTTGCTTAGAGCCACCGTCGTGAGTCTGCTACGTCTACGAGAACCCGAAGCTCCGACACCCGATCTGGTCGACAAGTTTTCCCATGACGCTAACAAAGCCATTGCATTCTTAACCTCTTATAAGTGAGAACCCGAACGCCCTGGTCGGCGTCGGAGAGTTGGCTAGCAATTACATTACTCGATATGAATCAGCCGAACCTCGTTGTCGTTTCGCCGAATGGAGTCAGGTTGCCCTCCGTCGTCCGACAGGAATTGAAAGATCTGAAGGGAGAGGCGGGCGAAGCCGGGTCATTCGAAGAGCGAGTCGATGTCGCTTCTGAGATCATCGACGTGCTGTTGCGCACTCTAACAGGTGGGATGCCTGTTACCGTGCAGGTGATCCCTGAGTGGATTCGAATCCCGAGAAACGGAGAGCGATGTCCCTACTTTGGTCTAACGAAGCCCTACTACCACTGGCTACTTCGATCTGGGAAAGTGAAGTCGAAGATGGTGCGTCAGCCGGGAAAAGAATCGGGAATACGGCTCGTCAACTACGCTTCGGTTCGTGCTTACCTTGAGACGATTCCTGAAGACACGAAAGAGACTGCTTAACTTAGTTCAGATCTTTGGCAGGTTCTCCATCTCTTGTCTCATCGCATCCGTTTCGAAGTGCGTGTAGGCGCGATTGATCTCAGCTGATTCGTGGCCAATGATTTCACGAGCCATGGCGTCGCTTACACCAGCATTCTTTAGGGCGCTTGTTGCGGCGTGGCGCAAGGAATGGAAAGAGATAGGTGAACGATTGTAGCGCGATCCATCTGTACGCTTCCGATGTGGGCGCTTCTGGACGAGGTTGGCGTCCACCATCACCCGGTAGAACCATTTTGAGATCGTTCCAGTCTTGCCTTGCTTGATCACCTCTGTCGCTGCTCGCGGATGTAGGAATTGGTTAGGATCGTCGGTAGATGGAAGTTCTGCCAAGTGTTCCAAGAGTGGATCAGGAATCGGAATCAGCATTTGGCGACCTGTCTTCGATGTGATGAATCGGATCTCCCGGGAATTGAGATCAACATTCTTCCAACGGAACAGAGAGATGTCCTTTAGTCTCTGCCCAGTGTAGAAACCTAGCAAGACCATTGATCGCCACTCGGTGTCTGCGACGGCTAAGATGTCGCGAATCTCCTCAAGCGTGAACGGACGAATGTCAGGAGCTTTCTCCTTTGCCTTGGCTACACCCTTCAGTGGATTCTGTTCAATCAAGCCGTCATCAACCGCTCTGAGGAAGACCATATTCAGTGTCTTCAGTTTGTGATTCACTGTCCTGGCGGAAAGCTTCTTCAGTTCGTGGCTTCGATAGGCCTCAATGTCACGTTTTGTAATCTGGTTGATGGCGACACGTTTCGGTCGGTGTTCCAGGAGCCACTTTTGGAAGCCTCCCACATTGGCTCGATAGTATTCCAGCGTGCCATCTTCAACGCTACCGCGCTTGGCATCCAGCCATTGGTCGATGAAGGCGGCCATCTCTGCCGAGGGAAGAGGTGTCCCCGAAACCTCCTCATAGGCTCCGCGAAGCGTATTTTGGAACTTTGCTGCCCCAACCCCTTTACGTAGTTCCAGCTCAAGCTTCTCAGCGAGAGCGATTGCCTTCTTCTTCAACGAAGGCTTGGACTCGATCCCAAGATTTCGAGAGGTCTGTTTGCCATCGATCCGAAACCGGGCATACCACCATTTTCCTTTTTGTTGAACGGAAGCCATGATTTGCACCGGATGTTGGTTACATCCTGGTCACTATTTTGGTCACACACTATGCGGACAATCAAGGTTTTTGAGGAGAGAAACCCCTGTTTTCAAGGGAGAAACAGGTGGTGGAGGCGAGGGGAGTTGAACCCCTGTCCAAGTTGCCCCGATTTATAATACTGTGAGGCACTATAAAATAAGGGTTTCTACGCCATAAATACCTCATTGTCCTCATTATCTGTTACCAAATCTGTTACCAGGATGTATATTGTGTTATGGCCTCTGTGCATGCAAAAGGGAAGTGGTGGTACGGGTTCATTCGGTTGCCTAACGGAAAGCAAACTTCACGTAATCTAGGACTGGAATCTAGGCCTTCTTTGAAAAAGAAGGCCATGGCCTTAGCCGAGAAACTTGAAAGCGAGCTTCGGAAAGGAAGTGGCGCGGCCAAGTTCCAAGCGACGATGCGTGAGTTGTTTGAAGAGGCATCTGGGACCGAAGTGCCACGTGCTAGTCTCTCTGATTACATCAAGGATTGGTTGGATTCAAAGGTTGGAAGTATCGAGGATCAATCAATTGAGTATTATCGCGCGAACCTTAACAACTTCGTCAACTGGTTTGAGAAGCATCGCCCAGATTGTCAACATTTGGTCCAGGTAACGACTCGCGACGTTGAGGCATACCGAAAGTATGTTCTCCACGAGCGGTCGGCGCGCACTGTGAATCATCGCTTGAAGACATTAAAGATGGTTTTCGCAAAGGCTGTCAGAGAGGGGATCATTGATTCAAATCCTCTTGAAGGTGTCGCTAAGGCGAAAGAGAAGAAGACCGAGGTGAGGCCGTTTACGCTTGAGGAAATCGGCACGATCCTGCAAGTCGCTGACGATGAGTGGCGATCTATGATTTTGATCGGCTTCTATACCGGTCAGCGCTTGAAGGATGTTAGCTTGCTCACTTGGGAGAATGTGGACTTAGCAAGAGAGGAGATCACACTGACGACATCGAAGACGCAGCGGGACATGACGATTCCAATTGTTCCACCGCTTCTTGATCATCTTTCAAGCATGCCATCCACTGATGACCCAAGAACGCCTCTGCATCCAATAGCGGCAGGCAAGATCAAGCGGCAGAAGAAAAGTGGCGCGCTTTCTAGGCAGTTCTATTCGCTGATGACGAAAGCGGGCTTAGTCCCAAAGAAATCACACCGTAAACAGCCGAAAGAAACTCGCTATCAACGGTCTCCCATCTCATTCCATTCGCTGAGGCACGCGGCCACTAGTGCGCTTAAGAATGCAGGCGTGAGTGATGCTATGGCAAAGGAGATCATTGGTCACGAATCGACTGAGATTAATCGCGTCTACACCCATTTTGAGACAGATGCTATGCGCAAGGCTATGGCAAATCTGCCAGAGATACGCTCAAAAACTACTTAGAGGAAAGTACGGAAGAATCTGGAGTGAAGAACAACTAGGCTCGCATCGCAGCGAGTGAAACGAGCCTAAACAACTAGGCTCGCATCGCAGCGAGTGAAACGAGCCTGCGTATGCAGCCTTTGTTGAACAACCCGCGGTCGAATGTCAAGGGAGCCTTAAGAACAAGGAGAAGCTGGCTCTCTTAGGCTATGGATTTTCCATTGTCTGCCATCCTCGCATTGCCTTATTTGAACGGCGGTCGCGGCGGTCCTCGATCGGCGCCGTAGTGGCTTTGGGCTCCGATCCTCACGGTTTTTTCCAAGCACGGCCGCGCGCGAATCGTTTCTAACATAAAATGGTCCGACGCTCACGATCCAAGCACACAGCTCCGCAGGACTGGTTTCCTTTCGGGAATCAGTTAGGCCTCTTTTCAGATCTTGTTGCGCGCCTTGAGTCATGCGGCGTTCGCATCTTTCTTTGGCGGCGCTCTGCCCGGACGCCGGATCTTTAGGGGTGCTCGCGGTTGTTGCGGCGGTTGGATTCCCCAAATAGCATCCAACAGGGGCGCTGGCCCCAGCCACGGTTTGAAGGTGTCGGTGAAGGCCATGACCTTGCCGCAACGTGGACATGGGGGATCTTCCACTTCAGATCGATCGCTTTCACTATCCGCGATAACGATCGACGTCTCTGTCAGGGTTTGCAGCCGTAGTAACCGTTCCCTTCCGCGGCTGTGCAGATAGCCAAAGTAGCGCAGGCGATGAAATTTCCGCGGAAAGACATGTTGCATATAACGACTTACGAAGACCACGCCGGGCAGCGTTTCCTGCTTGCGTTCGCCACCGTCGGCACGGTCTAGATAGGTAAAGGTTACCGTGTTCTTGTCAGGATCAAGGGCCACGATACGGCTATTACCAATGGCTGATTTACGCACGTAGGCGCCTAGGTATTTGACCGCGTTCTCACCGTTGCCAAAAGCCTGGATATTGATCCGCCAGTCCTTCTCCCATACCTCTGTCGGGCACTCTGACAAAAGTCCGTGCGATTCGAGTAAGCCTTCAAACTCCTTAACAAAGGCATCACGCAACGGCTCCCACGACAAGAGAAAGTCCTCACGGGCCCTACGTAGGGCCCCGCCCTTACTAAGCCCCACACCGGGAACGATGTAATGAATGTGTGGATGATAGCGCAATAATTGCGTCCAGGTATGCATGATGCCAAAGAAGCCCGTGTCTCGTGTCTGCAAAGCACCTTCCTCGCCTAACTGATTTTTCAAACAACGCGAACTCACGTCAAAGAAGCCGTCATAAAGGATCTCAGCGTGCCTGCGCATCAGTGTGCGCAACTCACTGGGCAAGGTGAAGGTCACCATGAAATAAGGCGCGTTGATCAAACGATCTAACTGTTTGGCGACCCATGCTTGCGTGTCCGCACCCCCACACTGGGAGCAAGCGCTATGGCCTCAACTGTAACCCGCATAACGGTAGCGCCCGCAATCCTCACAAGCGAACACGCGGCCGCCTTGGGCTTCGGTCCGGCAGGTGAGGATCGCGCTTAGCGCACGCCGTTGTTCCAGAGACATCACGGCACCGTAGCGCTCGACATAGGCGGGCGCGAAATGACGGATCACTTGGGTGACGGAGAGTTTTTCTCTGCCATCACCAATTCCCTGCTGAGCTGAGCACACGACTATAGGAGAAGCGAGTGTCTAACGGATTAATGACGTTGACGCTTTGCACTCACCGCAGCCATGAGACTCTCCAGAGCGGTTAGGGCATCACGCTCCACTTCTTGCGTGAAATGCGTGTAGATCATCGTGGTATTAATGTTGGTATGGCCAAGGAAACGCTGCACCTGACGAATCGACACGCCCTCTTCGATAAGATGAGTGGCAAAGGAGTGGCGAAGAGAATGCGGCGTGGCTCTATCAGACACACCAGCCTCAGCGCGAGCCCTGACAATGACCTGCTGCAATGACGCCCCCGCCAAAGGCCGCACCGCTACGCGCATGCGTTGGCGCACGGAGAGCGAATCCATCTTTCCGCGACCCGGAGCCGGGAAAAGCCATTGCCGGTTGCCATGTTGCCGCCAATACCCACGCAACTCTTCGAGCATGGTCTGGCAAAGAGGGACGACGCGGTCACGGCCACCCTTGCCACAGCGAACGAACAACTTATTCTCGGAACCCCGGATATCGTCTACAGTTAGTGTCAGAGCCTCTTCCAAACGCAAGCCGCAGACATAGAGAAGTTTGATTGGTGTCAGGAAACGGCCCTTGCGGATGGCCTTGAAAAGAGCGGCCACTTCCTGGCGAGACAAAACTTCGGGAAGATAAGGAAGATCCTTGGCCCGAGCGAGATTGAAGACCTTCCAATCCTTGTGGCCAAGCATCTCGGCATAGAAATACTTACCAGCAGAGAGGAAGATCCGAATCGTTTTAGGCGTCCATCGTTTGACGGACTTGAGGTAAATGATGTACGAACGGACTTGATCCTCGTCGAGAGAAGCGGGATCAGCGTGGTCGTAGTGATCGGAGATGAGGCGGATTTGGCGGTAATAAGAATGACAGGAGCGGTCGCCGAGACCCCGGAGGTGAAGATCTTGAGCAAAGCGTTGCATGGATTCGAAACGATGCTCAGAGTAGGAGACCGGGTTGGGTTGGCGATTGCAGAGGATGGACTTAGAGTTCGCTGACTTGTTAGTAGACTTGGGTATATTAGACATAGCCCACAAGTCTGCCCTAATCGCCACCTTACCCGGAGCCTTAACAGGATAAGGCCAAAGCTCTTGTGAATTTCACGATAGCGGGTTAGTTCAACAAGTAGCTGCCTGCTATGCCGTCTCTTTCGTGTCTTCAGGAATCTTCTCAAGGAAGGCACGGACCGAAGCATAGTTAATAAGCCGGATTCCTGACTCTTTGCCTGGCTGGCGCACCATCTTCGACTTTACTTTGCCTGATCGGAGTAGCCAATGGTAGTAGGGCTTCGTTAGACCAAAGTAAGGACATCTCTCACCGTTTCTTGGAATTTGAATCCACTCAGGGATCACTTGTACGGTGACAGGCATCCCGCCTGTCAGAGTCCGCAACAGCACGTCGATGATTTCGGAGGCCACGTGGACTCGTTCTTTGAATGATCCTGCTTCGCCGGCTTCTCCCTTCAAGTCCTTCAACTCCTGACGAACGATGGAGGGCAAAGTGACACCATTTGGTGAAACGACAACGAGGTTCGGCTGATTCATAACGATTCCAGTTGAGATGCTAGCCGACTTTTCGGCTTCGGTGAAGGGCTTGAATGGTCGCCGGGGCAGGCTTCTTCATTTCATGAGCAAACTGGACGATTTCGTTCATTGGTTTGGCTCCGCGTTCATTCTTGAGAGCTTGTGAGAGTTCGTAGTTGATGAACATCCGAGGCGCTGGCTGAATCTTCTCGGCTTCCAGCAAGGCCATGCCATGTTCGCGGGCTTTCTGAGCATCCATGCCACGTCGGACCATCTCTTGAAGCTCTTCTAGTTGAAACACCAGCTCGGCTTCACGCTGGCTTGATTCTTGCCCTAGAGAATTTCGCTGGCCAGTTGCATGTCCTGCACTTGGGCCAACTTCTTGTTCGCGTCCTCCGGTATCTCCGGTTTCGGCGCTCCTTCGAAGTTGTAATCCAGGATTGCCTGAGTGACTGCGTCGCAAGCTGCGATCTGTTCTGGCGTGAACTGTTCCAAGCCCTTGGAGACGTCGATGTTCAGAGCTGAAATAGTCGCGTATCTCTTGTCGAGTGTCTTCATGGATCGCACTTTCGATGTAGTTGGCTTTGTGTTTCAAGCGCCCTGTTAGAACGGCGGCTACTTGAGGCCGCATGTTCGGCTCAGCTAGCTTACCAGTGATGCGTTCGATGTCACGCGGAGATACCTTACGCATCTCTGATTGCCCTAGCGAAGCCACTGTTGTTGCTTTCAGTCCTCGATGTTCCAAGAGTTCGCGTAATGCGTCAGCCGTCTCGCCAGTGGTGACGACATCATCGACGAGAACGACGGTTGAGCCTTTGGGGATCTTGGCTAACCGATCCTCAACGGCGGCGAACCGGGCGGGGTTGCGCAATTTGCCCAAGCCACCTTTCATCGAAGCCTTCTCTCTCACCAAGGGCGTTGCCCAGCCTGGGACGACTTGCCCACCAAACTCGGACTGCAATCGTTTCGCGAAGTAGTACGGGAGTTTGTTAGCGCCTGTTGTCGAAGGTGCGACCAGGAAGTAGGGGTTCTTGCCTTCGAGATGCGCGTAGGCGGGACGACGAAAGTAATGATCGACTAACTCTTGAACTTCGGACTTCGGCATCGACTTCCGATAGAGCGCGTCTTTCCAACGCCGTAGATCCCTAACGCGATCTGTGGAGGTCGCGTACTCGTCTTTTCTGACGGTGAAGGTGGCCACATCTTTGGAACCGGATTCTGCCTGCCGAACTCACAGGAATAGTTGGGAGATCGTGGATTTTGTATTGCACAAATATAAAGTTTTGCTTTAGTTTTGTGCATGCCCAAAGCTCCATCTCCCGCCTGGGACACCCTCTATGAGACTGCTGCCAGTCAAGCTGGGCTGTTCACGTCGTCCCAAGCTGCGGATGCCGGGTATTCCCTGCAACTCCTCAACCACCATGTTCAAGGGGGCAAGTTTGCTAGGGTTCGTCGTGGCATTTATCGACTGATCCATTTCCCGCCAACGGATCAAGAGGATCTCATGATGGTCTGGCTGTGGGCGAATCAACAGGGTGTGTTTTCGCACGAGACTGCTCTCGCGTTGCATGAGCTTTCGGATGCGCTACCAGCGCAGGTGCATCTAACACTGCCCTTGGATTGGAAGACGCGACGACTGCGGGTTCCCAAAGGTGTGGTTCTTCACTTTGGTAACGTTGATGAGGTCGATCGCGTATGGAATGCGGCGGTGCCTGTCACATCCGTTAGGAAAACACTCGCCGATTGTGCTGAAGCGAAGGTGTCGCCAGAACTGATTCAACATGCCAAGGCTGAAGCGAAGGCTCGCGGGTTGATCGAACCCGCATAGCTTAACTCTCGTCATGAAAACTTACCAGAATCCGGAAGCTTTCAAACAAGCGCTAGAGCATAGGTTACGCAATCAATCGACGACAGGGGTGGACTTTGCCCGACGTCGTCAGTTGCTTGTCTTTGATCGGCTCCTTGCTCGGTTGGTTGAGTCGGAAGGTGATGCCATGACATTGAAAGGTGGGCTAGCGCTGGAGATTCGGTTGGAACGCGCCCGAACGACAAAGGATGTTGATGTGCGCATTGTGGGGTCACCGGATGACCTGCTCCAACGGTTGCAGCACGCGGGCCAACTCAGTCTTGGTGATTTCATGAGCTTCGAGATACATCCGGATCGACGTCATCCGGATATTCAGAACGAAGGCATGCAATATGATGGGCTTCGCTTTCGTGCCGAGTGTCGTCTCGCTGGAAAACTCTATGGCACGGCTTTTGGATTGGATGTTGCCTTTGGTGATCCAGTGGTTGGTCAAACTGAAGTGATTCCAGCGACCGACACCTTGGGCTTCGCCGGGATCGCTCCGCCAGAGATCAGGCTCTATCCGATCGAATCTCACATTGCTGAGAAACTGCACGCTTACACCATCCCGCGTGAACGTCCCAACTCTCGACTCAAAGACCTTCCTGACATCGCACTATTGGCAAGTCATCGTGAGCTGGACGCGCTCCAACTTCGCAAAGCCATTGATACAACGTTTGCTTTTCGAGCCACGCATCCGGTTCCTGGAGAAATCAGTTCTCCCCCAGAATCTTGGCAGGAACCCTATGCGGTGATGGCGAAGTCTGACGAACTTCGGTGGGCAGATTTAGATGAACTAACTCAAGCCGTATCTGCCTTTCTCGATCCTGTTTTAGCAAACGCCTCGGGTAGATGGAAACCCGAGAACTGGGCATGGTACCAGTAGTCCTGTATCGTTATTGCGGCATAAAGGACGGGGGCTCTAGCGACGAAACCACTTGGGCACCTTGCCGTCAGGATCGCGCGGTCTAAGCAATCGCTTGGTGAACCGTTTCGATGGATGGACTACCACGGCGTGATGGTCTTTCAGATCCATGAGCTTGGCCGGCTTGATCTTGTAGTCTTCTTCCTGGCGCTTGGTGTAAGTGACAGAACTGAAGGCCTTGCTCGATTTCGATAGTTTCCAAACATTCTTCTTGCCAATGAAATCTGCGCTGGCGGTGGCGCCTTCCGTATCGGCAGAACGAAAGATGAGTCGGGAGCGGAAATTCAGCGAGAGGACTCTTCGTTTGTCGCGGCCGATTGCCGGATCCGCGGAGACCTCGGATTGCATGCCTGCGACGATGGCGCAGCGGGCACCACGAATCCGGTCGATGATCTTGTGATCGCTCAGACCATCTTCGGCGGCGGTCACGATGTCTTGATACTCATCAGCAACGAGCATGAGGAGATTCTTCTGTTGCTGTTCACGTTTGGATAGCTCGTAGCGCCGCAAGGCGTGGTAGTAGAAGAGCGTCTTCAAGTAGGTGTTCACGTATCGCCGCTCAGTTACGTAGCGCTGCGGCATCGACACCGCGATGATGGTGCCATTGTCCACTTCGGACAGTTCGAAGGTGTTCGCCTCATCGCTAGAGAAGACGTCAGCGATGTCAGGATCTAGGAAGAAGCTGAGGTAGGTCTTGATCGTTCCCTCTATGCCTTCCCGTTGTTCGTTGGCCTGAGCATCTAGGAATGTGGAGCTGAAGAACGCCCCGAGTTTCACATGGCCTTCCTCGGGTGGCAGCTCCGCTAGATGGCCAATGGCTTCTTCCAAGTGCGCCCGCGACGTGAGCAAATGATAGGCGCGTGTGATCGTGACCGGTTGATCAAGGCATCCAAGAAGTTCGAATGCGTTGCCGAGAGCAATCTGGGCCATGGGTCTGAAGAATGCGTCTTGCCGGCCTTCGGTGAGGCTCGCGGCGGTATCGACAATGGCTTTGGCGTGCGTTGTCCAGGGCAAGGAGCGGTCACTGAGGAGATTGTATCGATGGCTTGCATCAGAACCGACCTTGAGGACTACCATCGCATTGGGGCGATCGATCATGCGCAACGTCTCAAGGACGAACTCGTGTTCATCTCCTTTCACACCAAGCACCAAACCTCCCCAGGTCGGAACGTTCTGCGTCAGTTGTATCAGGATCGGATGAAAGCCTGACGTTGTCTTACCACATCCCGTATCGCCTGTAATGAGGATGTGCCGACATAGTTCATGCTCTGTCCATTTGAGATGACCGATTGTGAGAATCGCCTTCCTGACAGGCGCAAGCACGATCACCAATCCACCGAGCACAAACACGCCTGCGAGAGCATAGTTCAAAGGCGACGCAAAGAACTCGTAGAACCAAAGTCCAGTTCCACCAAGAATGAGTGCGATTGCCAATCTCATGGCCTTCTCACAACGATGACCCCTTTATCAGGTTCCTGTGCCACCGTTGCCACCTCACCCAACACCACGTAGATCCCGACCTTGCCGCCAAACTCCGGCATGTCGTCTTCGAAGTAGTCGACGTAATCATCGTGGTCGGTCTTCGGCCGGAACGTGAACTGCAACCGGTCGCCAGGGATCTTTGTGAGGAGTGCCGCCCCTGCCACCACTGCACCCGCGAGCAGACTAACGACACAGCAAGCGACCAGCGCCTTCTGACTAAACGTCCCTTGCCGTGGGATCACAGGGATACCTGCAATATCATTAGATAGACTACTAGCAGTTGTCTTGAATCGCTCTTGATGCTCCTTCATCTCACCGACCAACGTACGGAGATCTTTGTAGGAAGGTGTGTCGATCGAGTTCTTGAGCAGTGTCTCAACACGGTGTTGCAATGATTGGAACTGTGCATCGGTGAAGCCCGACTCCATCTTCTCGACGATCGCTGCGATCTCGCATGGAACACGTTGCGTGATCATGCTTGTAAAACCGATGGCCTCCAAGAGCAGCATGTGCTCGTCATCGTCTGGCGCCTTCGAGAACCGCGCCATGATTTCAAAGAAGCGCTCCCGATGATCGTCCGATAACAACTTTGCCATCGCCTCGATCGAGGCACTGCGCTTGCTCACGGCGTTACCTCCTCAGCGTGGTTCTTCTGACCGGTTGTTAGGATGGATGCCGCTTCATCGAAACCCTCAAAGAGTTGGCGTTGGTACTTCTTGGCCCTGACGAGGTTCTTGATGTAACGGAAGAAGTCCGATTCCACTTGGCCGCGAATGACGCGTTCGAGCGTGAGTGCTTGGTTGCGCAGCTCCGCCTGAAATTCTTCTACCCTCGCAGCCATGGTCATGACCTTGGGATGCAAGGCCTTCACAAACGCTTTCACCTCAGGCGTGTCATGCCAGTATTCGAATTCGCAACGTGGCACATGCATTTCGTTGAGCACGACCAGATAATTCACCTGTTCGCCCAGATGTGAGGCCCACTTGAGAATCGATTGAACCGAACCTGCGTCATTCACCGTCACGCCAACGGCGGTGAACTGCATATTCAGCTCTTGCGCGAGATCGAAAGCGTCATCGAACCAGCGATAGGTCGCCGCTCCCCCGCCAGCTCCCATGTCCGCAAGAATGACATCGACGTTCGGTGTCTCGCATACCTGATAGAATTCATCTAAGTTGCCATCACGATGGAGATCAATCTTCTGCGCTTCGGGATAGAAGTTTTGCAGCCCGCTCTTGTTGGTGTTCTCGATGTCAAAGTCGAGCAAGAGTGGTTTGATGCCGCGTTCGTGAAGCCAACTGGCCAAGGCAAGGGCGACTTCGGTCTTGCCGACACCGCCCTTGCCTCCCTGGGTGAAGATGACACGTTTGGATCTCGGTTTACTACTCATGGGTCTCGTGGGTTGATGTTAAGAAGACGAGTCTTCGTCTTGTGCGAGCGAGGGCGTGTTCCGCCGCGTGCGCAGCGGTCCGCGATCCTCGTAGTGAAATGGGTTCACTCGTGGCTTCCTGCGTTTCACGAGCGGTTGGTTAGGCGGGTTGGCTAGAGTTGGCTCACCTTCCTGTTTGGGCGAAGTGGCACTGACGGTTTCGCCCACACCTTTCTCGATCTTCCGAACCAGGCAGAAACGCCGAATAGAGGTCCAGTCGATCTTGAACTGATGTTCTTCCAGCAGCCACTGAGCGATGCCCCGGTAGGGCCAGTTCAAACGACGTCTTTCCGCGATCTCTACACGGAAGACTTCCAAGCAGCTTTCGTTAGGGCGGCGATGTTCTGGCAAGGACATGACACAGCGTGTTCCCTGGTGAAACCGAAATCCGTGAACCGGAAATCACGTACAACGAGGACTATTTGAGGATGGGCCGCTCAAACACCCCTCAAAGCATCCACAAACAGGCCACACATGATCCTCAAACTACCCGATTCCGTGGCTTTTGAGGATGGTGTGAGGTTGGATTGAGGCGAGCCGCTTTTCTAAGCACGAAGTGCTTGGGTCTTGTGTCTTTCTCAACTCAATCCACCCTGGTTACACCAGAAGGTTGAGGTGATAAAGCTAGGATTGATCTATGGCAACATCGGGGAGCCTTCCCGAAGTGCTAAATTGCGTGAACGGTCCATAGAATCGCTCGATCGCTGAATCTGCATAAATCCCCGGTTCCCGAGTGATTTCCAGTTGTCTGATCTCGGTAGCAGAGTTGCCGAATTGCCGGTCTCTCCATGATCACTGCCCGCACCATTACCAACGGTGGCACTTATCTCAAACGCCACCTCACGGCAAACGACTACTACGCTGAAGGCGAGAAGGTCGAAGGCGAGTGGTTTGGTCAGGGTGCGAAACGACTAGGACTAGAAGGGGCCGTCGATGTGGAATCCTTTGAGTTGCTGCGACAGAACGTGAATCCGCAAACGGGAAAGCGGCTCACCGCGCGGACCATGAAGCCCTACAAGGTGACCAATGCTATCACGGGCAAAGTCGAGGAGCGGAACCCTATCGCGCTGCACGACATCACGTTTAGCGCACCGAAATCGGCAAGCATTGCCGCCATCGTCGGGAAGGATCCCCGAATCACCGAAGCGTTTCGTGAATCCGTCAAGCTGGCCCTTGGAGAGATGGAGCACTTCGCTGCGGTCAGACTGCGAACGGCTGGCTTCCATGAAACAGAGAAGATCCGAATCTCTGACAACATCACCGCGGCACTCTTCTTTCATGACTCTAGCAGGAGTCTCGATCCTCAGTTGCATGCGCATGCTGTGATGATCAACGCCAGTTACGATCGGGAACGCGACCAATGGTTCGCGCTTCAACGTCGAGCCATGATGGAAGCCAGCCCTTACATCAGAAAAGTCCTCTATCATGACTTCGCCCGACGACTGAAGGAGCTGGGATACGCGTTAGAAATGGAAGGCGAGAGCTTTCGGATCCAAGGCATCGCGAAAGAAATGGAAGAAGCCTTTTCGGTGCGAGCAAATCAGCGGAGAGACTTTGAGGAGCGTTATCGCAAGCTCTTTGGACATGCGCCGTCGAAGCGACGTATTGAAGAGTTCATCAAGGATGATCGCGGTTCAGCAGAGCTACGGTTTACGAATGAATTCAAGACCGCGTTCGGGAGAATCCCGAACACGAGAGAACTCGCAGCCTTCGTCAAAGACTGGCGGGATCCCAAGCTGCAAGAGATCTCCACGCCAGAAGTACGTGAAGGCCAGCGTGCCAGGCTCACAGCTGGGCAACGCGAGAAGCTCGCGGCGATTAGGCGATCGGCTACGGGTGCCAAGCCATCACCGGTTCAATCGGTCACCGAGCATCGTGAAGCTGCCCAGAAAGGTGTCGATCACCATCTCGAACGTCTCAGTGTGGCAAAGTTAGGGGATGTCTTGGAGTCGAGTCTCCGCTTTGGATCGAAAGAACTCGGCGATCTCGATCCACGTTTGCTTCGCGCCCAACTCCTTCAGAACTCGAAGGTGATCAGCGATCACTATCAATTGACCACCGAGAGTGCCCTAGCGGAGGAAGCCTCGGTGCTGCGCTTTGCACGAGAGACACGGGGAGATCTCCCCGAGATTGGCCGAATCGAAGGCGATTGGTTAGACCGTTTCAATCTCAGCGAAGAACAGCACTATGCCGTCAAATCCCTATCAGAGTCGCGCCACGGTATCAGCATCCTCATTGGTGATGCCGGCACGGGAAAGACACATGCGTTGAAAGCACTGCAACAAGCGCACCGAGCAAGGTCTGGCGAGGACTTCATCGCCTTAGCCCCAACGACCAGGGCGACCCAGGAACTGCAGAACAACGGCTATCCTGCGGCGACTACCGTCGCGGCATTCCTCGTCGATGAACGTCTTCAGGAAGCGGCAGCCGCACGTACTTTGCTAGTCGATGAAGCAGGTTTGCTTTCATCACGCCAACTCGCAGAGCTCGTCAAGATCGCCGAGGAACGTTCAGCGCGTTTCGTTCTGGTGGGCGACACCAAGCAGCACGAATCGGTCGAACGTGGTAGCGCTTTGCGCAATCTCATCGATTCAAACTACGTCAGCCCGGTTCGCTTGAGCAACGTCCGGCGCCAGCAACAGCCGGGGCATCGCAGGCTGGCCAAGCTGCTGGCAGCTGGCCGAGCACGCGATGCGCTCGATCATGCCGATCAGTTAGGATTAGTTGAGGAAGTTCCTCATGTGCCCGATCTCTTCAAGCAAGCCGCCAAACGCTATGCAGACAACGTCGAGACTGGCCGTGAGACGCTCGTGGTCATTCCGACCTGGGATGAGATCGAGGAGTTCAACCACGACGCCCGCGCAGAGCTGAAACGCCGTGGCCTCATCCATGGACAGGAAATCGAGATTGAAGGCTCGGCTTCCTTGTCATGGACCGACGTGGAGAAGATGCACTGGCAAGACTATCATCGCGGTCATGTGCTCAACTTTCACAAACGCGTCGCCAAAGTCGAACCGGGAGAATCCCTAACCGTCACCGAAGTGCTGCTCAACGGACTGGAATGTGTGAAGCAAGATGGCACCCTTGTCAGAATCACCAAGAAACAACGAGGAGCCTTCGATGTCGCCGAATCGCAACGCCTTTCCGTGGCATCAGGCGATGAACTCCTGTTTCGCGCCAACTGCCCCGAGATCGGAGTGAGTAACGGACAACGCTGGAAAGTCAAAGCGGTCAGCGAATCAGGAGAGATTGAGCTAGCTGATGGGAAGTTCCTTCCAACCGGCTTCACGCAGGTCAGCCATGGCCATGCCGTCACGTCGCACAAGTCTCAAGGTGCCAGCGTGGATGAGTCGATTCTCGTTGTCGGTCCGCATTCTCTCCGCGCAGCAAACCTGCGGCAGTTCTACGTCAGCAATACACGCTTCAAGCAGGACCATCGGCTCTTTGTGCACAACTTGAATGCCCTGTTAGGCAAGGTCATGGTCAAGAGCGAACGGCCTTTGGCACGCGAGTTCCTCGCTGAGATGGGCAGAGAACTAGAAACGCTTCTCGAAACGAAGCCGAGCCATGATCCAACTCAATCCAAACGGCTGACCACGCTCCTATCGGAAATCGAGCGCTATGAAAAGCGGGCTTGTTCCAAAGCGATGCGAAAGGCCTTCTTCAACAAACTGGGTATTCACCAGTGGTCTGACAAGATTTGTAGACGATGGAGAAACTTGCGACAACAACACAAACGCGAGGCACTCAAGAAACGACTCAACGCCTTCGCATTCATTCGGAGAGTCCGTAAAGGCGTCTTCATCCTCAAGTTCAACCGACTGGCTGCGCAGCGTCGCTCAGCCGCACGCAAACTCTAAAGCATGCCCGATCGCCTCACGCTCTTGCAGAAAGAAGGAGAATCCTATGAGAAGCACGACGACACGCCAACCGTGACTTTCGTGACCTCGGGAGTATCCCTCACATTACCCTACCACTCCTTGCAATGGATGCGTCGCGATCCTACCAGCGGTGCATTGCATCTACAGATCGATGTAATCAGAGTCATCATCCACGGGCATCGGTTGCATGCCCTATGGCGCGATCTTCAACTCTTTCGTGTGCGTCAAATTCATGAGGGAAAGGAAGGCGATCCAGACGATCGTCAAAGCCACGTCCGCAAGATAGAGATCATTGAGCCTGATGATCGTGCTGAGAACGAGGCAGGATAGTCCTGCAAAGCCGTCGCGGCGCAATGGCCACGACGGTTGGTCGATGACCACTTCAACATTCAAGAATCACATCGGACCTGTGCGCCTGCTGCGTGCAACCGGCAGCGGTATCAAGCACACCGTGCAAGGCTTCGCTGCGAAAGGGCAACTTGAGCAAGCCACCCTTCAACGTCTCGGTGAAAGCATTGTAGAGCGACCACAAGTTTCGGTCGCGGAACTCGGAATGGTTTGGCGTGCGCCACTGTTCCAAGACTCTAGGGACCATGGTTGTGGTGATGGCACCTGCATCTAACGAACGGATTACCAAATCATGCGCTTCCTGATTGCCCATCTCGCGCCTTTTGTAAGAGTTGGCGCGGTGTTCCGTCGTGCCTACGAAACTAGCAAGTCTCCCAATGGCTCGGTTCGTCACCTGCGGCAGGTCACGCATGATGTTTGTCGTGTGTTTGCGAGAGAGAACCACTTGCCCTTGAAACGCTAGATTGTCACAGATGAACAATGCCGAACCCATGGCCAAAGCAGCTGGAAAGCGTTTGTCATGACTATTACGCAGGCCAACGATGGTACCCCATTCGTCACTAGCGTTGTCGTCTGCAACCTGCATCAAGCCAAAGTACTGGGCGCCGTTTCGATTCAAAGCGTGAGCCGTGTTCACCACACGCATGCCTGCGGCTTCAAGTCCTGCTTGCACTTGGCTCACAAGTGCGTTGTGGGCGATGGGATGCCAGCGGCCTTCAGGCTGCGGGGTAGGAACCTTAGCCAACCGTTGGTCAGAAACCGTTGCACCCCCACAGTGGAGGTATAGGTTGTTGAGCTTCATGATAGAAATTGCTTCGTGGTAAATTCGATTTTGAAGCAGGCCGGAGAGGGTTGCCCCCCTCTCCGTGCCGCTTCCTCCATTGTTTAGGCAGCTTTGGACTTGCTGCCCCGGCGTGCTGGCTTCTTCTCGTCTGACTGCGGCAGTGAACCGATGAACTGCCAGTCATCAACGCGCACGAGCAGGCGTGAACGCTTCTCACCGTCGGACTCCCATTGATCAAGCTGCAAACGGCCTTCCACGGCTACCGGCGTCTTACTATCAATGTGCTTGGCAAAGGCTTCGCCACGCTTGCCCCAGATCTCAAGATCAACGGCCACGACACGTTCGATTGGGTCACCTTCAGCACGACGAATGATTTCATTGTGCATGAGGCGCGCCTTAGTGACGGTCGTTTCGCCAGCCTTAACAGTTTCAGCATTCTTGGTGATGTTGCCAGTGATTTCAATACGATTACGAGTGAACATAGCTTGAGTATGGTTAGTGTATTTTAGGTTTAGAAATGCGCGGTAAGCGCCCAGTAAACGGCCTTCATTGAAGACAATGATAGCCTAACCGATTTGAGAGGAAATGCAAGCAATTTAGTTAGGTTATTTCGCGTAAAATAGAAGATAAATACACTGCAAAAACAGCCTGAAATTGGAAATAGCGCACTGTAAGATAGGGTTAGAATTCGTTTGCTAAGTATGCCCCGCAAAGCATCGTGTTGCGGATCTCTGTCGACTGCGGCAAAGCAGGATGTTGCCAGCAACATGAAACCGGGAACCGAAAAGAAGAGGACCAGAGGGATGAGAAATAACATTTTTCGAGAAACGAAAAATCTACCTAGCCTGTTGCGCCAGAGGGCCGGGGGTCCTAAGGGAAAATGCCGAAGGGAAGGAGGTTGCTCCAGCGGATACCCATTTTCCCGTGGAGGCCCGGCCCGGCGGCGCTGGGGTGCGGAGCAGGCGCACGGTGTTGGGGATTCTAGAGTGTAGGCCATGCGGAAAGGCGGTGGTTGGCCGGAGGGCTAGAATCCCTAACACGGTGTAAGACCGCAACGCGGCCTATCCCAGTGCGAAGCGAGTAACGGTGGTGCCGAGAGTTTGGTCCTGCGGTGTGCCGCAAAACTTTGCGGAGTTTTGGGTGAGGACAAATCTCTCGGCTGTGGAGCGGAGCAATTCGCGGCAAGGTGCTTATGGTCAAACAGAGCGGACTATCTCGTCACGATGAGGAACATCCTTATCAGTCGCCACACAACAGAGAGGCACAGCGTGCCAAGCCCGCTACCGAAGAGTAATCAGCGGAAGACCTGGTTTAGCCGTTTCTGGGTCGTCCAAACAATAGATGTGGCCGTCGTGAGCCCAAGGCGATGCCCAGAAAGCACGGGCGCCCTCAACGCGCGTCTTCCGATAGACGGGTTCCCCGGTCTTAACATTGTAGCAATTGAGGATTCATCGAGAGACAGGTCTCTGATTCAGTTCTCACTCACTGACAACCAAACGGTTTGATTATCGGCGTCGTAGTCCGGTTGAACACGCTGGCCGTTGAGACCAATGATCCCCGGATCCTTCTCAGTTCGCAGCATCGCGTTGATGACTGGCTGCCCTTGAAGTTGGACCTCGAGCTTTCCATTGAGACGTGTCGCGCAGAGGTAGACTTTCGAAAGAGAATCAAGCATCACCGTCCCCTCCCGCCGGAGGTAACTGCCATCAACGATTAGTATCCGTGAGGCCGCATCGGGATCATTCCGATTTGTGCCCTCCGGCCAGGTGAGCGCGGTCAGGTAGGCGTCAGTTTCCCAGCCATCATAATCGAGGTTGGCATTGCGATGCCGAACTCTGCCGTCTGCCAGCAAGTTTAGCCAGACTTCGGTGATCTCGCCATTCTGCGTGATCCGCAACCCATTCATATCGATCGTTCTCAGGCGTTCAATCTTAGGCGGTTTCCATTCACCTTTCTGAACTGGCATGATAGCAGTAACGAACTTGGTGCGGCGCATCAACTCGGTGGGCAAGAAGGCGGCATAGGGCACTTTAGCATCTTCATCGCCGTCCTTCAGCCCCATTCTCTCCTCCAACCGCATGCATTCGGGGTAGTCGGTTGGCAGCCCAGCATCGGGAAATGGCATGGGAAAGAGCGGACGAACCATGACGTTTACGTCCTCGTTAGTCACGATCAAGTCGAGATCCTCTCGCTTAGCGTTTCCGTTATAGTGAAGCAGCCATTCGAATTGACCAGGCTCGAAAGTCTTGAGGTCATCGATTACCAGAATCACATCGCCGATCCACAGGAAGCTGCGGAAGTTGCGAATGAAGGTATCGGAGGTTGGACCCGTGGCATCTGCTAGGACATAACGAAGATCACCGGCATCGATGAGATGGGAAACCGTACCGGAGAATTTAGAACCAAAGTATGTATCCTCGGGATTCTCTGCCTTGCCATTAAAAGTGACAACATTGTGGGCTACGCTCTGTCGGAAGTAGTCATCGTATTCCGGAGTCGAATAGCCACTCTTTCCAGAGTCGATCAGCAGATACTTGCCACGGTGAAACAGAACGAAGGAACCCGCATCAGCGTGGGCATGGTTCCAAGTGTAGCCGGACTTAATGCCCAGCAACGTGGCGTCGTTCTCCCATGAGGAACGCATCGTGACCCAACCCATGTCTGGAAAGATCGCGGCGTTAGGCGAGTCAGGGACGTTTTCGATGGCCGCGATTTCTTGGTCTGTTGGTGAATAGAGGAGTTCGCGTGCTGAATTCCGCATGAGATCCTTGTGAGTCGGTCGGTCGCGATTGTCGCCGCCCCCTCTACGAAACTGACACAGGTACCAAAGGGAATCTGGATCGCAGTAACCAAGTGCCCAGAACAATGGAATCACGCGAGAACCGCTGGACGTGAGGCCCGAGTCACCGAAGTTTAAAGACATCGGTGAGCCTCCGGAACGTGGGTAGCTGGTATGGATAAAGAAGTCAGCGATCTTGCTCAGCGCAGGGTGATCTGGCAGTGGATTCACAAACGCATCCCGCCATGCCAACCGAAACGGCAGATGACTGCGAATGGCGTAAGAGGCGTAGCTAACACTTTCGTAAAAGCCGCCATTGCGATCGAAATTAGCCGGTTTGTTCTCCAGCACGCTGCCGGCATAGCTCAACCACTCAGCGTCAGCCGCGCCCACGCGTCTGACCCAACCCGCAGCGCGAGGGTCTTCATCCAAGATCGCCATCGCTCCGATCCCAGCTCCAAAAACGATCGCGCTCCACCAGTTGTGCCCCATGGTATCGAGCGTGTGAATCCGTTTCCCACCGAGAACCCAGTCATTAAGAATGGGTAAGATGCCTTCTTCTGCCAAACGCGCTGCTAGAGTCTTACGCTCTTCCGAACTAAGCAAATCATAGACAGTGTCGTAGGCGATGGCGAAGGAGTGACATCTTTCACCGGTGTCCAAACCCGCATGCCATGGCGGGTCTCTCCGCATCAGCATATCACTCTTGCGGCCGCCAAACTGGTGTGAAAAGAGACGTTGCTTCACATGTTCACCAAATTGTTGGTTGCCGGTCATGCGGTAGGCGAGACAGAGTAAATCCATGCTCCCACCTCTTCTTCGGCTGCGACCTCGACGCTCGTTTCCTGAAGTCTTAAGCGCTCGATTAGCGTCTTCTAGCATCTTTGCCCATGCTGTTGCGATGCCGGGCTCATTGCGGACGCGCTCTTTCAATTTTGCAATATTGGTATCAGAGTAGGTCAGATACGGGTGCCCACTTCGTCGCTCCAATCCATTCGCAGCTTGAGTCTGCCATCCGCACATGACGTGAATGAAGGCAAAGCCGCCTACAACGAGCTGGGTAAAACTGAGAGTCCGCATCATTCTATTCCTCCAAGGTAGTTGAGTTGTTCGTTCCGCCGTCCCTCACCGCACCGTCGCTAACAATATGGTTATTTTCGGATAGTTTACCCAGGACAACGGGATGGTTCGTGCCATTACGAAGCTTGATTTCCGTAGCTCTGTAAGTCTCAGGTGCGAATTTCTTGAAGTGATCCTCATAGCCGTCCGGCACCTTTGGGTATTCCACGCAAAGAAAATCAAACCGCATCGGGTAGCCGACAATGATTGGACGCAACGTATCAGGTTTCGAGCCACCGCTACGAGTGAACGTGATGGAGTGGCCATGACCTTTGATTGCTGCAAGGGGATGGTCCCCGAGACCGTGGGGAGAAGGGAGAACCTTGAGATCAATTTTCTGGTTAGCGTGTTTATCAAAGTGTACGTAGAGTAGTGGCCCATAGGCAGCATTCCCGCTTGAATTGGAGATCAGGCCACGGCTCGGTAGGGAGTAACCCTGGACAATACAGTCTAACACTTGGCAATTTGAAACCCTGGCGCTCTTTGCCATGTAGAGTTTGATCCCACCGCGCGTCTTCTTCACCACACAGTATTCCACGATCATGTCGCCGGCGCCTTTGTAAGCCCGGATCCCATCTTCGGCGCAGTTGAGCATGTGATCACGTGGGATTGGGAGCCCCTTGACTGAGTCAGGCCACTGAATCTGATAGTCAAACTTCTTGGCCAGATCTCCCGCATCCGTTTCGTTGTAGCAATCATTGCTAGGGCGCAGCGTCCCCTCGACCACAGTGTTGCGAATGGTCGTGCGATCGCCGCCTTGCACATAGATGGCGTGGCCGAATGCTTCCATCTTGAGGTTGCAACTGTCAATCACCGCGCGATCTCCCTTGATCTGGATGCCACAATGCTTGCGGAGCCGGACGGCACTTCCTCTTCCAATGCCATACATGTTTCCATAGCCATATGGAAAAGACCCTCGCACTGTCATGCTCATGCCGATGACCCAATTGTCGTCACCAGGGATCACCATCTCGTTCATGCCTCCATATTTGTGCTTCTGATTGTAAGCACCGAAATCGGTGACCTCGGTCATGCCGTTGGGATAGGTGTCCTCAACGGTGCCCCCACGTAGCGTGATGCGATTGCCGGTTAGCCAGAAGAGGCTATTGCCAGAAGCGACTTCTAACGGAACCTCAATGTGGGCGCCGAATAGATCTACATCATTGTTAGATCCTGAGAGACGAAGTCCTCGGTCATCCGGAATCTTGTAATGGCCAGGCTCAAGGATGATCTGCTGATCACTCTTTGCGACAGCATCTCGAAGGGCTTCGATAGAAGCGACTCTGATCGTGGGACGAGACCGGCCTTCACCGGTTTCGTCAGGCAGCAAGCGGTGCACTTTGAAATTGGTGTAGATGTGATGGGTGCCGACCATGCGAAAGCCAAAGTAGCCCTCTTCATACACCGGAAAGCGGTCGAGATCATAATCGGCTGTCTGCGTTTGCGGATCGCCTTCGGCGTCACGCCTCTCCAGGTGAATCCTGTCATTGCGCGCAATTTGATAAACGAGCTTCCCATCGACAATGTATTGAATCACGTCGTCATAGGCGACGAGTTGAACAGTCATCACTTTGTCAGGGGTGATCAAATAACCAAATTGCTCGTCTTTATCGTTGAGAGCCATGTGCTCTGCTGGACTGCCATTGATCTCACGTGGGTAGCGCCGCATTCGCGTCGTGCCATTGGCGATTTTTCCCCCGCCGCCAGTGCTGGCGTAGTAGCCATGCATCTTGTCGTAGGAGCTGAAAGCACCCGTATAGCGAGTGGAGTCAAAGAGCCCCTCAATGCGATCCAGTGGATCCGTCGCCATCCAGAAGTTGTTGATATCGCGCGGCTGAACGCCCTTGATGGCAGGCACGGGTGTTGGGCACCGCACCTCGTAAGAGATCGTTATACGTGTGGGGAGTTTCTTCTTAAACCAAACGGTGCATCCGCGTCCCGGAACGAGGCAATCAAGCGAGCGATCACGTGGCTTCACATGGGCCGGAGGGAAACCCGATCGTTCCTGAATTTGAACTTCCCAGTTCTCGAGATTCTCAAAGTCATCCTGTTCTAGCAGAGGACCAGTCTTGAATAGCCCCACGCCATGGCCAAGAACAGCTGGAGTTTGGCTGGAAGATTGAGCAAGTGCACTGAAACTCAGCGGACAGAGTACCAGCAAATGGGTTAGGATTGTTTTCATCTTCAGTCTAGCCGATGTCGGTATCTGCCTGGTCGGTCTCATCGTTCCTCGTAATCGGAACTCACAGTTAGGCTGCCACTGGTAAGATTCACAAACCAAGCGGTCGATCCTTCGGGCAAAGTTGCTCTAACAGTCCATTCCCCATTAGCCTCTTCCAATTCAGCGGGCGTCTGTATCCAGTTTCTGTGCCCCGTGAAACCAGTGTCTATCGTAGATATCAACACAGCTCTATCCATGGTTTTCGTGGTTTTGAAAGTCACCTGGTAGCGATCCCGTTCGAGTTCCGCGCTGGTCTGTTGAGCCCAGACCTTTCCCTCACGCACAATGCTATCGGCGAAGGCGTAACTATCAGGAGGACGCCACCCGGCTCCGTGGCCATGTTTCATTTCTGGGATGAGAGTCACCAAACGTGGCCCTGAGGCTTTGCGATAGGAAGCTGCTAGGGCATCCATGGGGAAATGCTTATCTCCCGGCCAAGACAACCACTGAACGGGCATCTTGGCGTGCTCTAGTCGCACCATTGGATCCCAAACTTGCTTGTATATTTCGCTCTGTCCTAGTGCCTTACCGTATTGATTGGCCGAATCAAACTTGTTCCCGCACCCGTAAGTGGGGATGGCAAAGGCAAAGCGGTCATCGATCCCAATGACCGTGCTGGTGATCACGCCACCCCAAGAGATCCCCATCACGCCTACTTTGTCTGCGTCCACCGCTGGCACTGAGCGAAGCAGGGAATTCGCTAACACGGTATCTGCTACGGCATGATACATCCACTGGTCCTGGATTGGCTTTGAGAGATCTCCATAGATCCCGGATCGTTGCGGACCGGCCCAGGCATGTCGTTTCCAACGCTTCCTGCCATTCGCACCATTCTCCCGCTCGTTTGTCTGCCCTTCTACGGCAATGCTCACCGCGGCATAACCACGCGCTACCCAAAGATCAACCCACTCCCTGAATGCGGAACCGCCTCCTCCATGAACTAACACGATGCCGGGAACTTTCTTGCTGACAGAAGCGGATTCGGGAACCTGGATTAGGGCGAACACACGAGTCGCTTTTCCCTCGTAATCCAAGGCATCGAAGTAAATCTCCTGCATTTCGCCGGGAGAGATCTTCGCAGGCGCTCCCTGTATGTCACGAGTGACTGGTGCCGTCACGAGCTTAGACAGTGCCGATACTTGAGCGTTGGCCTCTTGGAAGTTGTTCGATGTTACGAAACCCTCGACATCCTCCAAGTAGAGCTTCTCACGAGCGTCCTCTGAGCGACTGGAGAGGTTGACGTTGATGAACCTGATATCCCGCGCGTGACGGATATAGGCGCCCCATGCCGGCAACGGGCCGAAGAAGAATTGCTCAGGATAGCGATCTCGATCTTCGGCGATAATCCGCCCGGCGTCTTCTGATGTGCCTCCGCCTGGAAAGGAGATCTGAATATTCTCGAGCGTGATATTCTCAACGCAATGACCTGGGATGCCGGTGATCATGATAGGGCCAGCCTTTGCCCTTTCTCGATCAGTGATCTCTGGAGAGTTGTTAGGCTTCAAATTCTTGTAGGTTGCGAGAGCCGCTTTCGCCCTGTCTTCGATCGTTACCTCGGCGACGACGTCACTGATGCGCACATTCTTCAGTGTCCCTACCGGTGCTTTCTCTCGATTGCCCTTAGTATACGTCTTCCCTCGATCTCCCAACCGAATGAAGATCGGGTTGCCAACCTCTTTCATGACGATCCTTGAGATATCGATATTCTCTAGCCGCCCGCCGTCCACCAACTGCAGTTTGATAGCACCCATCGGACTGTTGTAGAAGTAGCAATTCGTGACCCTGACATCGATAAATCCGCCTCTGGATGAAGTGCCAAACTTCAAAGGTGCCGTGTTGCTAGAGACTTTGCATCCACGCACGACAATATGCTTACATGGGTTCTTCGAACTCTTTAGACAAATGGCATCATCTCCTGAATCGATGTCGCAGTTCTCAATCAACACATGCTCACACCCATCAAGATCGATTCCATCATTATTGAAGTTGTTGTTCCGAAACCGAATGGTAACGGCATTGAAATGAATGTTCTGACAGTCGATCAGATGCAAACCCCAGAAGGCTGGGCGCTTATAGGTGACCCCAGAGAATGTCAACTTCTCGCAATTGACCATGCGTAAGAGACGTGGACGGATTCCTCTATTTCGCCCTCCGGATCGATTTCGGGGAAAGAACTCAGGCGTGCCTCTGCCATCGATTACCCCCAGCCCTTCGATAGTAATGTTAGAAGCGTCTTTGGCATAGAACAGACAATGAGGGCCGCCTTCTCTTGGGTCATCGAGGTCTTCGGTTGGGTAGTCTGCCAGATTGGTGCTGCCTAGCAAACGGGCTCCGTAATCGAACGATAGGGTAACATTGCTTTTCAAGTGGATCGTCCCAATCTGGAAATCGCCTGCAGGAACGCGTACGACACCTCCTCCCGCACGATGGCAGGCATCGATGGTTGCTTGAACGGCTTTGGTCTCCACGGCGATCCCATCGCCAACGGCACCATAGCTCTTAATGTTGAAGACCCGTGACTGGCCAACTTCGTTACCACCCACAGACAGGGATAGTGACCCGAAGGCGCCTATCATTGTGAGTATTACACGAAGCATTCTGTTTTGCATAGCAACGTTGTTAGTCTCAATCATAGAAAGCACTAGCGGGGTCGATCTGATTGTCGAAAAGTGTCACTCGCGACAATCAACTCGATCAGATCACGGAGCCCGTAACCACGGGCGGCTAACTGTCTGGTGATTGCTTCGATTTGCGGGCGGTCTCGGAAGCTGAGCTTACGGCCGAGAGCGTAGGTGAGCATCTTCTCGGTGAGGCATCGAGCGAATTGGTCCTTTCGTTGCAGAAGCAGCGCTTTCATTTCGGTGACATTTCCGAAGCGCTCTCCTGAAGGGAATTCACCGGTGGTATCCACCTTGTTGCCAGGCTTCCCGTCAGCCGTGAAATACACCGATCGGAGCGAGCCGATGGGATCGAAGCTTTCGAGAGCGAAGCCGAACGGATCGATTTTGCGATGGCACTCGGCACACGTAGCCACTTTCCGATGTTTCGATAGTTGCTCGCGAATGGTCGTGGCACCGCGAATGTCAGGCTCGAGGGGTTCCACATCGGGCGGTGGCGGCGAAGGCGGTGTACCAAGGATATTTTCTAGTACCCAGATACCACGCATCACGGGAGATGTTTCCACGCCATTGGATGTCGCGGTCAACACACTAGCATGGCCAAGAAGCCCTCCTCGGAACGAATTCTCGGGTAGCGATACGCGTTGAAAGTGGTCTCCTAGAATGCCTGGGATGTCGTAATGATCCGCCAGGTAGCGATTCAGATAGGTGAAATTTGAATCAATGAAATGCTCGATACTTCGGTTGTTTGTGAGGATGTCCTCAAAGAAACGTTGCGTCTCTTTTTTCATTAATGGCTGTAATTGACGCTTGTGATAGATTGCAAACTTTACTTCATCGGGTGGCATGGAGCCAAGCTCGTTGAGGTGCAGCCAACTATCCGTGAAGTGCTTGGTGAAGGCCTTCGCCTTCGGATCTTTGAGCATGCGGTTCGCCTCCTCCACGATCGCTTCCTTGTTAGACAGGGCTCCGCTAGCGGCAGCGGCGAACAGAGCCTCGTCAGGCATCGAACTCCACAAGAAGTAGGACAAACGCGAGGCGATGCGATACCCGTGATCATCCTCTCCCCCTTCTTGCATTGGGGTTTCGACATAAAGGAAATGGGTTGAGCAAAGGACAGCCTTGAAAGTCGTGAGCAGAGCATTCTCTGGCGAGTCGCCTAACTTCTCG
This sequence comes from Verrucomicrobiales bacterium, assembly GCA_965224685.1. Taxonomy (GTDB): domain Bacteria; phylum Verrucomicrobiota; class Verrucomicrobiia; order Verrucomicrobiales; family DEV007; genus CBDDAB01. The sequence continues at coordinate 1,445,116 of CBDDAB010000017.1, forward strand.
CGAGTTGCTTTAAAACCACAATAGCGTTCAATCTCCGATGGGAGAGGCGGCCGCCGAAAGGCACGGGAAAGGAAGCGTTCCAACTGCAGATCCGCATTGAAATCTTCTGTCAGCCCTAACAACTTTGTTCGACTGGTTTCTTCTGCCGGTGTCGCCTCGGGCCCGAGCAACTCCATTTGATGAATCCGCATGCGAGGGCCTTGATAGACATCGGACATATAACGCTCTTGCCGTTCTGCAGGTCTTCGGTCTGTCCCGCTCCGCCAGTTGCTAGGAAGCACCTCCTTGTGATATCTAGGGGCAATCTTGAAGAGGACGGCTTTGATCGGTCGCGGGCCATTGAAATAACGCAACACGGGCACGAACCCCTTATCCATCCAGGTGCGGAATTCGTAGATCTTTTTCTTGTGATCGCCTAACGGAACCACCGCCACACGCCGATCTGTAGCGTTGCCGGATAAACGGCTCCCTGCGGTAGGATCGGCGACGAGCACTTCCATCTTGATGGGTTCGTCACGATCGATTCCTAGCAGTTTCGGCTCATAGGGATGTTCACGATTGATTGCCTCGGCCTCAATTCGAATGGTGTAGTAACCATCGACCGGCACGCCCTGGAAACTTCGAGCGACAACGCGATCGGAGAATCGGTCCCCGTGACCGACATCCACATAGCTCCCGTCGACGTTGACTTGGAAACTAATCTGCGGCCGGAAATGAAACTTCCTATCCTCCAGGTCATTAGGGCGAAACACCTCGTGAATCGGTTCAGAGACAACGTTAGAAGTAGCTGCTTTGTCGATACTCTGCGAGGCTGCTTCGAGGTAACGCTGCATCAAGTAATCGGATAGGACTAACTGATTGCTGATATTCTCAAATCCTTCCCAACGCTCATCGGGTGGAAAGTCATTCGTCGGGTCAAAGGATTCCACATTCACGCCAAGCAAATCGCGTATGGTATAGAGATACTCGTAACGAGTGAGTCGGCGAATGTTCGGCTGATCCTGCGTGAAAGATTCGTGTGCAGCTTTGAGACGGGTGGTCAACTCGCTTACAAGGCGTTTCGTTTCATCCTCAGGCGGCTGCTTTTCGTCTTCCGGAGGCATCTCGCCACCATTGATCACATCCAGGATCTCCTGCCATTGCTCCAAAGTCTCTTCGTTAGTGAAATTGGACTCTAACACATCGAACCGCCGGTCCCCTTTCTGCTTTTCTGGGCCATGACAGCGTAGGCAGTGTTCCTGAAGAAAGGATTTGGGATTGAATGGCGAGGCCGGCTCCTGGGCGTGCGCTAGAAAGGCAGGCCAGGTGCACGAGAGCAGATGTACTAGGGACTGAAGCCCCTTCCACAGTGGTCTACACATTAGCCCCTCATTTAAAAACTCACTCACTAACCCAACCCCTCAAGCACTCCCGTGCTCGTTCCAAACTGTTCAACTTCCACGCCAAAGCGTTGAAGCATCGACACATACAGATTGCAAGCGGGTGTGTTCTCTTTGCCATTTTGATAGGCTTTGTGCTCGCCGTGTTGAAATCCCCCGCCTGAGAGGATGAGCGGAAGGTTGCGATTCGAGTGGGAGTTGGCGTTGCCCAAACCGCTTCCAAACAGCACCATGGTTTGGTCAAGCAAGGACGCGTCGTCCGACGCTTGGGTATGTTTCAAACTCTCAAGGAAGCGAGCGAATTGTGAAGTGTGAAAGTTTTCGACGATTGCTAGTTGTTGGAGTTTCGTCTCGTTCCGGCCGTGGTGAGTGAGATCGTGATAGCCTTTGGTCACGCCCGGAAGACCCGAGGAACCGCGCCATCCGTTGATGCCCATGGAAAGCACGCGTGTCGAATCCGTTTGCAGGGCGAGTTTCATCAAGTCGTAGAACAGTGGTACCTCCCCGTAGAAACTGTTAGGCAATCTTCTAGGCAGCTCGTAATCTGTTGTCGGCTTGGACTTTTGCAGCCAAGCTTCTGATTGCGTTAGTTTCAATTCCACTTCGCGAATGGAGGTGAAGTATTCGTCAAGCTTGTCGAGATCATCGCGGCCACTTCGCTTTTTCAAGGCCGCCGCATCTTCGCGCACGACATCAAGGATGCTGCCTTGCAGCTGATACGACTTTGATAGTCGATTACGCTTGCTCATGGGCGTCTCAAGAAACAGCGCATCAAACATTGTTTGCAGATTCGTCATCGGCGGAACCTTCACGCCATTCCGCGTCCATGAAATGCCACCGCCACCAAGACTCACCTGCATGGAAGGAAATCGCGTCTTCGCACCGGCAAACTCAGCTGCTTTTTGATCCACCGTGATGTTACCCTCGGGATGCGCTTTGGCGTGATCGGATTTGATGCCAGAAAGAAACGTGTGCGCCGCAAAGTGTCCGCCAGAGATGCCCGGATGATCCAAGTTGGAGAAGACCGTGAAGTCCTCTTTCAAAGACGCCAAGGGCTTGAGCAATCTGGGTAATTGATAGTCTCGACCCGTTTCTTTGGGAAAAAAGTCAGCTGGATGGAGACCATATTCCAGACCAATGCAGACCATGCGCATGGGAGAAGCAGTAGGCGTTGAATTCTCCCCCGCGAGGGATTCCAAGTAGGGCAAGGCCATCATTGCCCCACTGCCCAGCAGCATCTTACGGCGATTCATGAGGACAATTGTGTTTGCTCATCAGGATTAATACCAGGAAAGAGCTCGAAGTTACGAACCGAAATCCTTTATCTGGATCAGGACGATTTGACATGAGCAATCTCTACACGGTCACCGGCTTTGTTTTTGCATGGTGCCTAGCCGTGGTTGCTGCCGATGAATCGGAAAAGCGAGTGGCTGCTGGTCTGAGGCCGCCCACTTCGGGGCAGCCCTACACGATTTCAGATTTGGATTTGACCCTGGTGTGGGTTGCGCCGGGAACGTTTACGATGGGGAGCCCAACCACAGAGAGAAAGCGCGAGCGAGACGAACGGCAGCACAAGGTTACGATCAGTCGCGGTTTCTGGTTAGGTTCCACAGAAGTGAAGGTCGATCAGTGGTCATTCTTTGCTGAATCAAGTGACTACAAGACTGAAGCGGAGCGTGGAGATGGTATCTGTCAGTGGATTCGTGGACAATGGCCGCGAGTGGAGGGATCCAGTTGGAAGAAGCCTGGCTTCCCTCAGACCGGAGATCATCCTGTTGTGGGGATCAGCTGGAATGACGCGATGGCTTTCTGCAAATGGCTAACAGAACGAGAACGCGCAGCGGGCCGTTTACCTGCGAAACTGCGATATACCTTGCCCACCGAGGCGGAATGGGAATACGCCTGCCGGGCGGGCTATGAAGGTCCTTTTCTACCTGACGTGAAGAACATGGGCGAAGAGTTCTGGTTTCGCTTTGGCGATGGTCTGGGTGGAATCCTAGCAAAGGATCATACGCACCCGACCGGTACTCGCCGTGCCAACGCTTGGGGACTCTACAATGTTCATGGCAATGTCTTCGAGTGGTGTCGCGACTGGTATGACGAATACTCAGACGACGATGTGGTGGATCCGCTAGGCCCCGATTCTGGTAGTGAAAGGATTACTCGCGGCGGAGCCTGGAATACCTATTCCGCTAGCATTCGCTCAGCTTATCGCGGGCGCGACAAGCCTAACAATCGCGGTAACAATTTGGGCTTCCGCCACCCGTTCGACAACGGCGCTATCGTGTTGCGCGACGAAAAGCTTGCTCCTTGGCCGCGCACAGCCGAGATCGCCCGGCAACACCTAGCAGATTACTACGCCATCATCACTCATCTTGATGCACAGATCGGCCGTGTCATCCGCTTGCTTAAAGAACAGGGCCAGTATGAGAACACGCTCATTGTGATGGCAGGCGACAGCGGTTTGGCGGTGGGCAACCACGGCTTACTTGGCAAGCAAAGCGTTTACGATGAGGATGGGCTGCATATTCCGTTCATCGTTTCGGGTGGTTTAGTGAAGGCAACCGACCAGGGAAAGCGTGAGAGTGCTCTATGTTACATTCACGATATCACACCAACGATCTGCGAGTTAGCTGGAGTCCCAATTCCGTCATCGGTTACGGGCAAGAGCCTAGTACCTGTGATAGACGGCGTGGTGGAGCAAATCAGAGACCAAACCTATCATGCCTATCGTCAACATCAGCGCGCTTATCGAAAAGGCGATCTCAAGCTCATTGAATATGTGCGGGCGCCTGATCGCGAGAGAAGCGGGGAAGCATTCGTCTCGGGCTCGCGAGTGACACAGTTGTTCGACGTGACCAAGGATCCTTGGGAAACGCACAACTTGGCTGATTTTCCCGAGCACAGGGACACCATCTCGTTATTGCGTGCCGAGATGAAGAAGCGCGCCGTCGAACTCGGCGATACTGCGGATGGAGCGCGGACGACTGTGGATTTCTGGGCCTATTTCGAGCGGCATTGAAATCGATGCCAAAGAGTCAGTCAACGACCTGAAATGACGAAGGTCACAGAAGTCATGATGCGCGGAAAGATCGCTAGGAAATGCGGTGAAACTACTCAATGATTGGTTCTTTGAGTTCGGTCCGAAGTCTTTGAAGCACGCGGCATTTGGCTACGCGTACGGCGCCGGCACTCAAGCCGATTTCATCGGCGACATCGGTCGGCGCGCGTCCGTCGACGACCACTCGCCAAAAGGCTTGCCAGGTGGTCTCGCGAAACTCTTCTTGAATGAGTGATAGGGCCTGGCGAAACAGAATGGATTCCGATTCGTTGTCAGCGTTCTGGTCCGTATCTTCGGGCACTGGCAACGCTTCTAACCGAAGAAGTGCCTCGCTCCCACCTTCGCCCTGGGCTTCCTTGCACTGGCGACGATGCAGATCCATGGATTTGTTTCGCGTAATAACCCTCAACCAACCTCGAAAGGTGTCTTGTGTCCGTTCTTTACGAAACTTGTCGATGCCTTCAGCGACTGCTTTGAAAACCTCCTGCACCACATCGGGAATGTCATCATGCCGAAGATCGTATTTCTGACACCAATGATAGACCAATGGGGTGTAAAGCTTCACTAGGCGTGACCAGTAAGCATCGTCATATCCTTGGAGTCCGACTAGCAAGCTGCGAGTGGTTGAAGTAACTCCGTGCGATGATCGTGTTGAAGACATCAGAGATCAACGCGTGACATTTCGTCGTCTTGGCAAGAGGACGAGTGATAAAGTGAGCAGTGTTAGGGCTGTTCCAGCGACGAGCATGAAAGCCCCACGCATGCCGGCTTTGGTTCGTTTGATGTCGCCATCCAGTGGCCGAGTGATCGTTAAGACACCCGCAAGATCACCGATCTTCCAATCGGTCTTTGGACTCTGTGTGTGCGAGTTGTGACAACTGATACAGTTCTCCTTCATGAGTTGCGCACGTGCATAGAGGACTTTCGGTTGCCCTTCTTGAACGACGAATTCATGATGTTCTAAGACTGCGTCATTGGTTTTTGATAGAGCTTGCAACGTCTCCAGAGCAGTGCGCTCAAACTCACTCCGCGGCCCTTCCTCACCATCAATGCGCCAAGGATAATCGCTGTAAAGCCTCACGTGCATTCCCGGCACATTATCGCTAATCACTTTGCTAGAATCCTTGGTGAATGTCTTAGGATACGGCAAGGCGTCCTTCATGCTGGCGTATTCATGGGTGATCTGGATCCAATCAGCCTCATCCTCGGGGCGCCCTTTGCCCACATCCCATGACACACGATTCAAGCGGCTGAGGACTTGTTCGCTATAGAAAGCATTCACGCCTTCGAAGAGATCAGCCTCACGCCGCACACCGTCGAGGGCAGTGTCTCGGACAAGCGAGTTGGATAAGCGTGAGAGGAATGAAAAACCGACGATGGATCCGGTCGCCACGGCGACGATGATGCTCGCGGCAAGCGGATACTGGCGGCACCAACGCCACAAGCGTTCGGTGCGACTGATAGGGCGAGCAGTAATTGCCTCTCCTGCTAGGTAGCGGCGAACATCCGCAGCAAAGTCACTGGCTTTCGGATACCGACGTGCGCGGCTCTTGGCCATGGCCTTGAGGCAGATCGTTTCAAGATCTTTAGGGATTTGTTCATTCAAGGCGCGCAATGGCCGTGGCTCTTCTTCCAACACCTGCAACAACGCTAGTCGTTGACGCCCTTGAAAGGGACGCTCACCCGTCAACAATTCGTAGAAGAGAACCCCAAGACTATAGACATCACTTCGCGCATCGACAGCGTGCGACTCACCACGTGCTTGTTCCGGAGACATGTAGGCGGGCGTGCCCAAGACTTTGCCATCGACCGTGTCTGTCTGGTCGGCGCGCGTTTGTTTCGCTAAACCAAAGTCCGTCACATGGGGACAACCTTCATAATCAAGTACGATGTTAGATGGCTTGATGTCGCGATGGATGACATCGTGCTCATGCGCGTAGGTCAGTGCATCAGCCAATTTCACAGCTAATTGCGCCGCTTCGTTAGGACTGTAGTGTTCGCGTTCTAAACGAGATTCTAACGTTTCGCCTTCGATTAATTCGCTGACCAAGTAACAGACGCCATCTTCAGTTTGTCCGCTGTCATAGATGGCGACAATACCAGGATGGGAAAGCCGAGCGGCAGCACGTGCTTCGCGCAGAAAGGCATGCACATCGTTTTTGTCAGCAAGACTTCCAACGCGCCCAATCTTGACTGCGACATCGCGATCAAGTTCCAGATCATGAGCTTGGAAGACGTGTCCGAATGAGCCACCACCCAATTCTCGCCGCAATTCGAAACGCTCCAGGCGCACTGGTCCATCTGCTAGTTTGCCCGCAATGGCTCGCCCTGGATCGAGAGTGGTGTTAGGGCGTGTGCCCTGTTCATACCACACACCACTGGCTCCCGAAGTAGCCGCTTCAAGAATACTGTCAGGGACGCTGTTCGGATCGGTCACAGGCAATTGGCGCAATTCAGAGACCAAGCCATCCTTGTGATGATCGAGTGCTGCTAGAGCTTCCTCACAAAGTGTGCAATCCGCCAAATGAGCTGCTGTTTCCTCGAACTGAGTGCCATTGAGATCGCCGACCGCAAAGGCCTTGAGATGCTCAGATGACGGACAAAGCTTCATTTCGTGAGAATTTTCTGGTTAAATGATGAGAGGCGTCAAGTCAGCGCCTTTAAAGATCGATCACGTTGGTACCGTCCCGAATTCCCTCGCCCGAGGGCTTTTGTAACGCTCCTGCGATAGATTATCTAAGCCAACCAAACCGAGCCAAAGTTAGTCATGAAGAGTATCACGTTTTTACTAGGAGTCGGTGTCATTGCGAGCCTTGGCCTCTCCGTTATCTCGCTAAAGCAACGGTTTTCGTTCGAGGCAACATCGCCAGAGGGCGCCCAGCAGCTGCAGGCTTCCGTTGACAAGATGGCGGGCTCACTCGCGATGCTTCAACAACAAGTAGATCAATTGCAGAAAGCCTCGCCGGAATCAGTGGCCACGGCCACCGGAGAGACGGAGAGCGTGCGGCTGGAAGCCTTGGAATCGGGTCTAATAGAAATTCAGAACCGCATGAAGGCGCTGGATTTAGGAGAGACTATGGCGGAGAAGGAAGCCCTGTTTCGCGGTGAGTTTGGTTACGAGAAAGCTGACGAACTGGCGGCGTTGGGGAACCATGCCTTGGCGGGGAATGGCTACTTGCAGTTCCTCGAAGCCCATCCAGACCATCCAGACGCTCGAGACATCATGAAGAATGCCCGCGAGGCTTATTTGAAGGCCGGGTATCGGGACAAGGCAAGTTGGGTGCAATCGCAACTGATGGAGCGGTACCCCGAGCGGATTTCAGATGATGCCTACAAGATGGCATTGATGTTAAAGCAAGAGAAGCGTTATGATGAAGCGTTAGAATTTGTCGATCAGGCAGCCGAGGCCGCCACGAATGATGTGGAAAGGCTTTGGCGGCTTTCATACCGGGCGTTTCTCATTCAGCAACGTGATGGAAACGCCGCCGGTGTGGACGCCTTCCGGGAATTTGAAGCGCAAGTCAACGCAGCTAATCTCACCGATGACAAGCTTGGTGCACATGCCAGAGAACGGATTGCCGATCTTGAGAAACGTGTGGCTGAACAGGGCCTGTAACGCTCCTGCGATAGAATCTCTAAACCGAACCAATCTGCGAATAATGAAGACCAATGCATCAACACCGTTCACTCAGAGTAATGTCAGATCACGCCGAGCGTTTCTTGGCAATGTTGGCCGTGGCATGGTCGCCGCCAGTGTTGGGGCTTCCGTCGCGAATGATCTTGGCTTCTCCACGGCCTTTGCCGAACAGGTGGAAGCTGATGTCGGGGCCCTAATGTTTGGCAAACTGGAGCCTCTTGTCGCAGCCATGCAGGAAACGCCGCCTGATCAGTTGCAGAAACTCTTGGTCGCGAAACTACGTGGTGGAGAGGCAAGTTTGAAGGATTTGACCGCTGCCGGAGCCCTGGCAAATGCACGTACCTTTGGGGGCACGGATTACGATGGCTATCATTGCATGTTCGCTCTAGCGCCTGCGCTAGAAATGTCTGCTGAGCTGCCTAAGCAAGCGCGACCACTGCCGGTGTTGAAGGTGCTCTACAGAAATGCCGCACGCATGCAGCACGTTCGAGCGGAAAAACCTGGAGACAAGCTCCGCCAAGTTTCTCCCGCTTCTCTGACGCCTGGTGACAATGTAGCTGAGCTCCTGCGTCGCGCTACTCGGGAACAAGATACGCTTCTGGCAGATCGCATCCTTCGAGCACTAACAGATCGTTCAGCAAAGGAAGCCTACGATGCCTTGCAGGGTGCAGTGCAAGATAAGACGAACGTGCATGGGGTCGCCTTGGCACATCGAGCTTGGGAGATGGTCGATGTCATCGGTGAGGAACACGCTCACACTTTATTACGACAGAGCGTGCACTTTGTTTGCGAACCCTACGCGTTTAATCGGCATGGCAAGGGCCCCGACCAAGAGTTGCAAAAGGCACTGACATCAGGGTTAGAGAAATTGTCAGGTCGAGCACCTGGCACGCGTCCGATGGAAGATGCCTGGGTTGCGGAAATGACCCGCACCATCTACGAATCCAGTAGATCTGATGCCGCGTTGGCTGTGGCCGCCGCCTTGGCCGAAGGCGTTTCGCCGGAAGTCGTCGGTGAGGCGATTTCGATGGCGGCCAACGAGATCATACTCCGTCAGACAGAGAAACGGACGCACGGTGATTCGCGCGGTGTGCACGCCTCGGACGCCGTCAATGCATGGAGAAACATTGCTCGGGTCACGAATGTTCGCAATCGATTCGCCAGTCTGATAGTGGCGGCCTATCACGTCGGGGGTGCGGGTGAGAAGGTGATCATTGGGCAGACGGCGAAGTCACCCTTGTCCACGGATGCCGATGCCCTAGCACTCTTTCGTGAGCAAGCGACGGAAACCGAGCCTAGGAAACTGCTAGCCGAAACGGAAGCGGCGATTCGCTCGAACGATCAGTTTCGCGCTGCCGCTGCTGTCTTGCGCTACAGCCAGACTGAGAAAGCGGCTTCACGACCGGTCTTCGACCTGCTCTTGAAGTACGCTGTCAGTGAAGATGGTAGGCTGCACGCGGAGAAATTTTATCGGACGGTCACCGAAGAGTTCGCGACCATTCGACCAGCATTTCGGTGGCGCGAGTTGGTGGCACTCTCACGTGTGACGGCAAGCACCTACGGCATGACGCGCAAGGATGAACCGGGCGGCCGAGCCCCTGGGTATGAGGACGCGCGTCGATTGCTCAAGTTGGCCTAACAGTAATCTTGCGATCACTCTGCCTAGTCCTGGCGATCATGACCACACCTTTGGTCGCCAATGATCGCGAACATTCCATCACGGCACATCGAATCGAAGATAAGCCTGTCATAGACGGAGTTCTTGATGAGCTGCCATGGACTCTAGCCAAGCAAGCGGGGAACTTGCGCCAGGTCAGTGGAGACATTGGCGATCCTGCCACTCAAGCCACGAGCTTCGCTGTTCTCTACGATGACAATAGCCTCTACATCGGCATTTGGGCTCTAGATGCTGAGACTGACAAGGTTGTCAAACGAAGCATGGCGCGAGATCGTGCCCTTCTTGGATCGGACTACCTCTATTTCATTCTAGATACCTTTCATGATCAGCGAAACGCTTACATGTTCGGTGTCAACTCGATTGGAGGGCGTTACGACGCCCTCGTCGATGGCACGGTTCGCAACGAGAACTGGAATGGTGTTTGGACCGCCAAATCCTCTATCAATGAGACAGGATGGCAAACCGAAGTCGCCATCCCATTCAAGTCACTGAGCTTTGATCCTTCGAAGAGTGTGTGGGGATTCAATCTTGAGCGAATGATACGAAGACGCGCTGAGAACGCACGATGGACGCGACCACTTCCGCATGTGTTCACTTACTATCCCGCCGAGGCTGGCGATCTCACGAACTTAGTGGGAATGAAACAAGGTCTCGGCGTGGAGTTCGTTCCCTACGCGCTAGCACGCTATCATAGAGACGACATATCTAACGAAACAAGTTTCGAAGCAGGGTTTGACTTGCGCTACCGCATGACTCCCAATCTCTCTGCGACCGTCAGTTACAATATGGATTTCGCCGAGACTGAAGTGGATCAGCGGGTGATCAATTTTACACGTTTTCCGCTCCTCTTTCCGGAGAAACGCGCCTTCTTTCTAGAAGACAGCAGCGCCTACTCCTTTGGCTCAGCGGATCGATTTCGTAGATTCAGAACACCGGACCTGGGAGGGAAATTAATCGGATACCGATTTGAAGATCAGCCTTAGGTTTGTGTCAGAATATTCAGTTTCCGTGGCGCTCAGCTCAGCGCAGAGATGCTGCAGAATCTCGTTGGCTTTGGGCGTGGACAGGCTGTGGATCTCCACGGTTAGGGTGCCTGCTTCGTTGTCAGGGATGAGGTTGGCTTCGGTGGTGTAGAGATCGCGCACAAAGGCGCGCGCTTCGTCTTGATGGTGCGCTCCAAGGTGTTCTCGAATCGTTTGCGCCATGGCGCTCTCGGCCCGGTAGGCGATGATCTTCAGCGTATCGATGAAGTGTTTGCTGCGGGTGGCCAGTTTCATGAATTGGTCTTCTTCGGGTAACTTGCTCACGGTGATGTGTTTGTCTGTCTTGCTGCGTCGGCTTTTGAGTTGCTCAAGCTCACTGGTCTCGCGCTCGATTTCTTCGCGCAGGGCTTCGGCTTTGGCCATGTAACGCTCGGCTCGTTTACTGGTGAGTTCTTGCCCTTTGAGACTGAGATCGTGCAGCTTGGCTTTGCGCCGGGCTTGCTGGGCATTTCGGCTTCGGATCTCGCTATCGAGCTGTCTCCAGGCGGGATTGACCACTCGTGCGGTAGCTTTTATTGGCTCAAGCTGATAGTCGATAAGTCGATCGAGGTTAAAGTGTTGCCGCGCATACTTGAAGAAATTTTCTTGATACCATCTGCCGAATTGTGGCCCGGCGATCTCTGCCGCGCTGGCTTGCCATTCGGTGCTGATGATGGCGATTTGCCGCCCGCTTTCGGTCAGTTTGCGAACCTCGCGCACCCACAGTTGCTCGGCAGGTTTGCTTCCTAACAAAGTGCCGCGCTCGGCAAGCCGCATCTCGGCTTGGCTACCGTCGATGAGTTTGACTTGGTGAGGATGAAATTCGTCTTCGGGCCAATCTTCGCCGGGGTATTTGTGGTAGGTTTGACAGGCGATGCGTTTGGCGTTCATGCGTTTGAACAGACCGGGACTGTAGCCTTCGCGGTCGAAGACTAACCGGAAGCGCATGCGATAGCGATCGGCCTTAAGCTCGGTTTCGGTGGGTTGGTTGGGAATTTGCGTTTCAAGTGTGGGAATGATTTCTTTTTCGAGCACCTGGATCATCCCAGGGTCGATGGCTTGATTGACTTTGAAGAAGGGCAGACCGTCGAAGCCGTTAACCCAGTAGTCGGTGGTGGCGCGCAGGCAGAGACGTTGGCGGGCGACGTAGTGACGTGGCAGCTTGGTTTGTTGGCCATGATAGACGCGGGTGTGCCCGTCGATGTAGAGAACGCCGAGGTTGGCGGGATCTTCCTGCATCCAGTCCTCACAAAGATGCGCAGCCCAAGCTTCGCTGTCTTGAGCACTGAGTTCTTTGAGTTTGCTACGCAGCGTTTTCACTGCAGGACATCGATCCAAGCCTAGCAATTTTCCCCATTCTCCGGGAGCGCTGTAGGCTAACTGCTCGATGGATTTGATCCGGCACAAAGCCATGAAGGCGAGGATCATGAAGATGTGCGTGAGACTGTAATAGCCGGCCGGCAGGGTGAAGTAACGCGAACCGTGTCGGAGTAGACCACAAGCTAATAAGGCGGGTAGAGCTAACAAGACGCCCCCGAAACTGACGTCCTCACAACGCTGAAAGGTGCTTGGCGCTTTGCTGATCTTGCCGACGGCGGCGAGCACGCGCATGCCAAGATCGGTGGTGGCGACGCCTAAGGGGGCAGCAGCATCTTCGCGGCTGCGTTGGCTTTTGCTGCTGGCCTGGGATTGACTATCAGAGTCCGCCAACGTTGCTTGCTGTCGCCGGTCTGGCGCTATCTGCCTGGGCCCCTTTTTTTAGAGCCACGTGGTCGGCCTCGCTTTTCTATGTAGAAGGCTTTTGGTCCACCTTCGCGGTATTTTTTGACCCAACGTTTGAGGGCAAGTGGTTTGATGCCAAAGGCGTTGACGATGTCCACCTGCTTGGCATTGCCGTTGATGTAGAATTGACTAACGATCATCTGGAACGAAGCGGTATCCTCCACATCATGGATGAAGACGGGCATCATGCCGTGCAGGTAGACGACTTGATTCTCTTGGCGTTGATAGCCAAGGTTCTCGGTGATCAAGTGGGTGCCTTCTTGGATAATGGGAAGCTGCAATTGAGGCATGCAGAAGTGTATCATGATCGAAATCGGTCTCCAATCCACGATTCGGTATCCGTTTTTTCTATCGCCTGATCTGCATTGCCGCTCCCTCTACCCCGAGGATCCATCGGGTAGGTCAGGTGTTCTGAGATTGTTCATCCCCTACTTCAGTCGGCGAATCGGGCTCTCTGATGACGGGCAAATCGTTCCCATCAAATTGGCGACGAAAGTGGCAGGGCGTCTTGGTAAGACGGAGATCGGGTTCACGCATGCACTCTTGGAGAAACATGGAGAGGTAGACGAAAACAACGTCTTCGCGGCACGAGTCACTCAAGACATTTTGGATGAATCAGAAATCGGATTCATCGCCACGGCAGGTGATCCTGGTTCTAACAACGACAGCTTTCTTTTGGGAGTCGACTTCCGCTATCAAAACTCTCATTTCCAGGGCGACAAACAGCTCATTGGAAATGTGTTTGGCCTTTGGAATACCTTCGATACCGATGACGGAGATTCCGTCTCTGACTATGCCTACGGCTTGAATTTTCGCTATCCTAACGATGTCCTGAGCTATGATCTCTACTACGGGGAAGTGGGCGAAGACTTCGATCCCGCTCTCGGCTACGTTCAACGTACTGGGGTGCGAAACTTTGGAGGCTCAATCGGTTGGAAGTACCGACCTAACAAGATCGATTGGTTCAGATCACTAAGCACGACCTTCTACGCGAATTATTTCTACCGCCTCGAAGGTGGCGAAGATTCAACCTCCTACACATGGACGCTATTGAGAGGTGATTTGGCGAGTTCTGACGAGTTCTATGTTTCTGTTTCACGACGTACGGACAATCCTTCCAAAGCGTTTTCGATTTCTGACACAACCATCGAGGGAGGCGACTACATTTGGTGGGATCTCAGGGCACGCTACAACACCACTAACAGCCGCCCACTATCCATGGGACTTGGTTGTCAAGTTGGCGAGTTCTACGATGGCCATCGCTACGGACTCTCCACAGATGTCGTACTCCGCGCCAATCGCCACTTTGAACTCACCATCGATTACAACTACAACCATTTCGATCTTCCCGGTGGCCAGTTTGATACTCATGTGGCCCGAGTGGGCACCTCGATGAATTTCACTCCCGATCTGACTTGGTCGAATCTTTTGCAATATGACAGTGTCTCCAATGACATTGGTCTCAACTCCCGCCTTCGTTGGGAGTTTCGTCCCGGGGCCACTGCCTACTTGTCACTGAATCAATCCTACCTCTATGACCAAGATCGCTGGCAATCCACCTCCACTGATCTCTCGGTGAAGACAGGCGCTTCTTTCCGATTCTAAGACCGGTCTGGCTGACTTCTCAGGCCATCGAGAGGACCGATTGATTTCTGGGAGCATTCCTAGGCATAGGTTCCTACGTCTGCAGACGGTTTCGGCTACCAAGAGAACGATCTCGTGGTAGGTTTTGACGATGGCGGAGAAACCTGATTTGACCGGCGATGCGTTTCGCGTTGACTTCTTTCGACTGCATCCAGGCGCGAAATCGGTGATCGACTTGTTCAACTATCTTCCTGCAGTTCTCTTTTATGCCAAAGATCGTCAGCATCGCTACATTGGTGCTAATCCTAGAAACCTCGAAGAAGTCTTTGGCTTGAAGAATTTGGCGCAGCTTCTTGGGCGAACGGATCTGGAGTTTCAACCACCTGCTCTAGCAGAAGCCTATCATGCCGAGGATCGCCGCGTGTTTGCTGAAGGCAAGACGATCGCGAACCAGTTGTGGTTGGTACCACATGTTCGTGGTACACCTCGTTGGTATATTTCTACGAAGTCCCCTCTGCGGAATCCTGCTGGAAAAGTGATCGGACTGGCGGGTGTGATGTATCCGGTGGAGTCACCGGCGAAACAGAAGGAGATCTTTCGCGAGTTGCTGCCGGTGATTCGTCACATTGATAAACACTATACCGAACCGATTTCGATGCAGGCGATGGCGGAGTTGGCCGGTCTTTCGGCGACTCATTTCAATGCCCGATTTCGTGAGGTCTTGCGGATGCCACCCTCACAGTTTCTTCTCTCCCGCCGAGTCGAGCATGCCCGACGACTGCTGACCGAAACCTCGAAGGAGCTTGGTGAGATTGCCATCGATTCGGGCTTTTATGACCAAAGCCACTTCACCAAACGATTCCGCAGAGTCACGGGAATCACGCCCAAAGAATATCGAAAGCGGTTTCGATGAGAGTCGCGAATCGTCAAATCATACCAAAGTGATTGGCAGGGCTTACAAGACCCACTTCGCGAGGCGCCTATAGTGGGATACTCATGAGTCTCCGTTCTATCGCCATCGCTGCGTTGATTTGGGCCCCTGGCCTCAGCCTATCATTGCGTGCAGAAGCACGGGTTTCCTTCAATGACGATGTGAAACCGATCCTTTCGGATCGTTGTTTCAAATGTCACGGGCCGGATGCAAAGAATCAGAAATCCGATTTCCGTCTCGATACCCAGGAGCATGCTTTCGAAGATCTTGGCGGTTATTTCGGCATTGTCGCAGGCGATCTTGAAACGAGCGAACTCCATCGGCGTATTCATGCATCGGACGTGTCTGAAGTGATGCCGCCGCCACAGTCGAATCTTTCGCTTACACTGGAGGAGAAGCGGATCCTTGACGAGTGGATTAAGCAAGGAGCGACCTACGAGGAGCATTGGTCTTTCGTGTCTTTGCCAGAGGTGGTCGAAGTGCCGGAGACGGAGGTGGGGGCAACTTGGGCACGTAATGAAATCGATCAGTTTGTGGCTGCCGGGTTCGAAGAGCATGGGATGGAGCCCGCGGCTGAGTCGCCACGGGGCAAATGGTTACGCCGTGTTTCCTTCGACCTGACTGGACTTCCGCCAACTCTATCAGAACTCGATGCATTCGAGTCTAACGCTAGCGAAACGGCCTATACGGATGTGGTCGATCGCTTGCTGGACTCTGACGCTTATGCCGAGCGCATGACCACAGAGTGGTTGGACGTGGCGCGTTATTCAGATTCATTCGGCTATCAGCGTGACGATGAGCGTCTCGTTTGGCCCTGGCGGGACTGGGTGTTGCAGGCCTTTCGTGACAACATGCCCTACGATCAGTTTGTCACCGAGCAAGTCGCTGGCGACTTACTTCCCCAGGCGACGGAGGATCAGAAACTCGCCACAGCGTTCAATCGTCTGCACGGCCATTGCATGGAGGGAGGTAGTGTGCTCGAAGAGTACCGCTGCGAGTATGTCGCCGACCGTGTCGAAACCTTCGGCACGGCCTTTCTCGGGCTGTCGATGAACTGCACGCGTTGTCATGACCACAAGTACGACCCGGTCACCCAGGAGGATTTCTATTCGTTAGGAGCTTTCTTTTCTAACATTGATGAGGCTGGGTTGATCGCCTATTTCACCGAAGCCGCGCCGACGCCCGCGATGCCTGTGCCAGACGAGGCGCAACGTGAGGCCTTGCAGAAGGCGGAGACGGAACTCACCACCGCGGAGGAACAGTTGTTAGGGGCGATGGATGCTGCTGCCGCTGATTTCGAATTGTGCCTAGCAGAAGGAAAACGCGCGCCAGAGCTTGCCGTAGATCGCGAAGTCTGGCTCGACTTTGAATCGGTGACTAAAGAGGGCATCCTCACCAATCATGCCAATGCCGAGGCACCCGGTGAAACCAAGCCTGCCAATGAACTGGTCTCCGAGGGCAAGTCCGGCAAGGCGATTCGAGTGACCGGCGATGACGTGCTCGAAGTGAAATCGGTTGGCGCCTACGAACGCGACCAACCTTGGTCGGCTTCAGTTTGGATTCGTCCTGCGGAAATTGTAGCTCGTGCGAACATACTCAGCCGTGGCAAAGGCGCGGACGACTCGGCTAGCATGGGTTACGAACTGCTGCTACTCGACGGCAAGCCCACGGTGTCACTAGCGCATTTCTATCCTGGCAATGCCATTCGGATTCAAGCAGAGGAAGCGTTAGGAATGGATCAGTGGACGCACCTTGGCGTCACCTACGATGGGTCAAGCCGTGCGAAGGGGCTTCGACTTTTCATCAACGGCCGCCTAACGAAATCGTCCATTGTCAAAGATACCCTAACGCGGACGATTTCAACGTTCCGCAATCTCAAAGAGGATGAGAAACTCGGGCTGGTGTTAGGGCAGCGCTACCGTGAAGCCGGTTTCCGCAATGGGCTGGTCGATGAATTCCAATTCTGGAGCCGCGCTATTAGCCCGTTGGAAATGGCGGTTGCCGCAGGGATCGAAGTTCCATTCGACGATCGCGAATTTCTCCAGGCCCATTTTATCGAGAGTGTCTCCGAACCGGTGCAACATGCCCGCAGCGAACTCCAGGCCGCTCGACAGAAATGGAATGCCGTGATGGATGCGATCCCCGCCGTCTCGGTGATGCGGGAGTTTGCCGAGCCTCGCAAGAACTACATCCTTGAGCGGGGTGCCTACGATCAACATGGCCCCGAAGTCACTTCCAACACGCCAGCCTTTCTCCCGCCGATGGAGGAGGATCTGCCACGTAATCGGTTAGGACTAGCGCAGTGGTTAACGTCGGCAAATCATCCTCTCACCGCGCGCGTCACGGTGAACCGCTATTGGCAGCTGATCTTTGGACGTGGCATTGTCTCAACTCCGGAGGACTTTGGGAATCAGGGTGCTTTGCCGACGCATCCAGAACTGCTCGATTGGCTGAGCCGTGACTTTATTGATAGTGGCTGGGATGTGAAGCAGTTGCTCCGCAAGATGGTCCTGTCTGCCACTTATCGGCAGAGCACCGAGGCCACGCCCGAGATGCGACACAAAGATCCAGAGAATCGCTATCTTGCTCGCAGTCACGCTACGCGTTTGCCTGCCGAGATGATTCGTGACAACGCCCTTGCCGTTAGTGGCTTGTTAGTTGATCAATGGGGCGGACCCACCGTGAAGCCCTACCAAGTCGAGGCCTCCTTCAAGCCAACTCCTGCCGATGAGGGCGATGGACTCTACCGCCGTAGTGTCTACACCTGGTGGAAGCGCAACGCCGCCGCGCCGGTATTGACGACCTTTGGTGTGCCTAAGCGTGATGTTTGCACCGTGAAGCGGGAATTTACCGCCACGCCAATTCAGTCTCTGATTCTGTTGAACGATCCGCAATTCGTGGAAGCGGCGCGAGTGTTTGCCGCAGACCTTTTTCGGATCCACGGAGACGACGCCGAAGCGCTGATCACGACCGCATATCGTACCCTAACAAGCCGAAAGCCAGAGTCGGATGAGTTGGCCATTCTCATCAACCTCTATAAAAAGCAGCTTGCTCAGTTTAAGGAGAATGACAGTGCAGCCACCGAACTGCTTCAAATCGGTGAAGCGCCGTTCGATGGGCAGATTCCGCCCGCAACTCATGCTGCTGCCACGGTACTCGTCAATGCGATCATGAACCTCGATGACTGCCTAACGGAGCGCTAGAAAATTCTAACCTCTTCTATTGATCCATCATGAAATCAACCACCTCAATGTGCACCGGTCATGAAAGTCCTGTCGGCATGGACCGGCGCCGCTTTCTAAACACCGTTGGCATGGGATTTGGCACCTTAGCACTTGCCGATCTCATGAATCCACAATCGGCTTCGGCTAGTGCGATGGAGCGCTTGCATCTCGCGCCTAAAGCCAAGCGTGTCATCTACCTCTTTCAGTCTGGCGGGCCTTCGCAGATGGAATTGTTCGATCACAAACCTCGGCTCAATCGCGAGCATGGCCAGGAATTGCCTGAGTCGGTTCGCCAAGGCCAGCGATTGACAGGCATGTCGACGAATCAGGCGAGCTTCCCTCTAGTAGGATCGCCCTTTAACTTTCACCAACATGGTGGCAGCGGTGCGACGCTCTCCGAACTGTTGCCTCACACGGCCTCAGTGGCGGATGATCTGTGTTTCGTGAAGTCCATGTACACGGAGGCGATCAATCACGGTCCCGCGGTGACCATGATGCAAAGTGGCTCACAATTTCCTGGACGCCCCACCATGGGCTCGTGGCTCTCGTACGGACTGGGCAATTCCAACGAGAATCTGCCGAGCTTCGTCGTGCTCACCACGCAGAATTGGAAAGGGCAACCGCTCACCGCACGGTACTGGGGGAGTGGATTTCTGCCTGCCAAACACGATGGCGTGCGTTTCGCCTCTGGCAAAGATGCCGTGCTCTATCTCAACAGCCCTAAGGGCATCAGCCGCGACGGACGTGGTCAAGTGATCGATCACATCAATCAACTGCATCGGCTTCGACTTGAGAAGACCGGCGATCCCTATCTTGAGACCCAGATCGCGCAGTATGAAATGGCCTTTCGCATGCAGGCCTCTGTGCCCGAGGTGACCGATATGAAGGGTGAATCCAAAGCCACCCTCGACATGTATGGCGACGATGTTAGAACGCCTGGCACCTTTGCCTACAACTGCCTCCTCGCACGTCGACTCGCTGAACGTGATGTGCGTTTCATTCAGCTCTACAACGGTGGCTGGGACGGCCACGCTGGCCTCGCCTGGGGAGTCCAGCAGCGTTGCAAAGAGACCGATCAACCGGCCGCAGCGCTCATCAAAGACCTGAAAGCGCGCGGCATGCTCGACGACACGCTGGTGATCTGGGGCGGAGAATTTGGCCGGACGAACTACTGTCAGGGCAAGTTAACGCCGAAGAGTTACGGCCGCGATCATCACCCACGCTGTTTCACCGCCTGGATGGCGGGCGGAGGTGTCAAGCCTGGGCACACGCACGGCGAGACCGATGAATACGGCTACAACATCGCCAAAGATGGTGTCCACGTGCATGACTTCCACGCAACCATTCAGCACTTGTTAGGCATCGATCACGAACGGCTCACTTACAAGTATCAGGGGCGGCATTTCCGACTAACAGACGTCCATGGGCATGTCGTCGAGGACATTCTGGTATAACCCGCTCTTACGCGCGACCTCCTGGCATTGCCATCAATGCTCGCAGTTTGGCAAGGTGTTCTTGATAGACTCCTCGAGGAGTAGTGTCTTCCTGGATGCAAATCGCGGCTGCTTTGCCGACGGTTTCTCCCATCATTCCTGTCGTGCGCATGACGCGCACTGGCCCAAGGCCGTCTTTGGTCACTGAGATATCGCGCCCGGCCATGAAGAGGTTGGAGACATTGCGAGAGTAGAGGCAGCGGTAAGGTGCCCAGTAAGGACCTTGGTATTTGTAGTCAGGGCCTGTGGTCGCATAGGAGATGAATTCGTCTCCGTCGAGCCCATCGTCGAAATCCTTGTGGGGTGTGTGCACATCGATATGCCAGGAACAAGGAAAGGCGGGGTCTTCCCACTTCTTGCCGTTTCGGAAATCGCCGGCACTCAAGATGACGTCGCCTAACAAACGTCGCGACTCGCGTTTGCCTGCGATGAAGGCGGCCCAGCCGAGGCGATGGTTCGGGTATTTCTTATCGACATTCTTTAAGGCATCCCAGGCCCCATACATGGCGCGGAAATTCAGATCTCGAATAAGTTCCGTGTCTTCGATCGGATCTTTGTCAAAACCGCTCTCCCACAGCCAGCCGCCGAGGTTCTCCAAGGGATTGTCACTTCCCCACTGCCCCTTGGCATCGCCACGTCCAGGAAACGGTTTGTCCGTCAAGTCGATCGCCCACGGACAGCGCGGAAAGGGCTGCGCGGTCTTTCCTTCGCGGAAGGATGCGGTGAGGGCATCTTTGTCCTTACACTCACATTTCAATACTTGCTCCTCATCCGCTGCGTCGAGCGGTCGCCAAAGGTTGGTGTGTCCCATGTTGTTGCCCACAGAGAACTCGCTATCCGCTCCGGCCAGATGACCAATGATCGCGTCCCCGGTGCAGTCGGCGAAGAGCTTGCCAGTCAGCTTCTGACGCAGACTCGAGCGCGTGCTTTGGATGGTGACTGAAGCGATCTTGTCACCAACCTTTTCGGTGGCGATGGCCCGGTGATCCGTGAACAAGGTGATGTTAGACTCCGCGCGAACCGCTTTCATCTTTAGCGAATCATCAAAGTTGATCGCAGCCGTCCCGTTGAGTGTCTTGCCCTTGCGCTCCAGCGGAGGCAGGATTTCCTTAACAATATCGCCAATATGGGGAAAAGGCTCTTGCTTGGTGTGTCCTTCAGGCCACACGCGCACTTCAGATGAAGCATTGCCGCCCAGCACAGGTCGATCGTGAACGAGCGCGACCTTGATCCCATTCCGTGCGGCCGCGATGGCGGTGCAGATCCCAGCAAGCCCGGCACCGACGACCACCAAATCAAAGTGGCCGCCGTCCTCTGGCGTTTTGGGAAGATTCTGAACGCGACGGCGGAACTTATCTAACGTTGCGAAGTCGTGAGCCGGTTTGAAATCGGTGTCCTTGCAGAAGAGGATCGCTTCGCACCGGCCTTCGAACCCTGTTAGATCGTGGAGTGAGACTGTCACTCTCTCGCTGGTCACACGAACGATGCCGCCATCGTGCCAATGCCATTCGGCGTTCTTTGTGCCGAACGTTTCCTGCACCGGTTTACCGTCGATCAGCACCTGAAACTTCCCAGGTGCGCCGGGCGCCTTCCAAGGGGCGACCCAATCGCGTGTGCGCACCCAGATGCGATAGCTTCCCGCGGAAGGGAAGGTCACCTTGGTAGTGGCATCTTTCACGGGGACTCCAAGACCGTGGGCAAGCAGATAGGGCGAGCCCATTTGATCCATCGACTGTTGGTCGAGTTCCCATCCGCCGTGATTATCGAAGCCCTCGCACTCGAGGAACAAGAATTCTCCACTGCGTTGCGCGGCCTCGGCACCAAACCGTGTGGTGGCAAGGATTCCCAGTGCGGTCGATCCTGTTCTCCCCAAGAATTGCCGCCTCGTGATGCTGGGATTGGGGGCTGTCTGGTCTGACGTGGATACATTCATCGGAGTTTCGGATCTTTGTTAGCTAGACAGAGGTTACTTGCCGACGCGCACGTCGTCGATGAACCAACCGGGTAGATTGTTAGGCGTGCCATCGTTGCCGGTTAGGAAAGCGAACTGAACCCTGAATGGGCGCACCGGGTCGAGCCTCGGAAGTTGCAGGACCGCTTGCGTCCACTCAGCCGTGTTGCCGTCTTCGCCACCGAAGAAGGGATCGTAGCTCTCAATGAGGGTTCCATCTTCCTCCAGAAGGTTCACTTGACCGCCTTCATCGCCGTTGGTGCCCAAGTAATACCAGAAGCTGAGATTGATTCTACCCGCCACGCCGGTGGGATCGATCGGTGGCGAAACGAGAAGAACGGTGGTGCCATCGTCATAGTCCGCAGTGAGACCCGTGCCTGCAACATTGGTTCCGGAGTAGGCAGCGCCAGGTCCATTGGTGGGTGCTCCGAATTCCCAGGTTGTGCCCGTCTCGGTGCCGTTTGGAAAGAGACTCACAGACCAGCCATCGGCACCATCCTCGAATCCCGTTTCTAGGAGCGGTGGCGCTTGCACTTGCACGACGCGGAGGAATTGCTGTTGGGCTTCGGCACTGCCGGGAATCATGGCTAAGGTGTCCATGCTAGGATCCGTGTTGGCTTCCACAGCAGTGAGAGCGGGTTGCCATGAGTCGGGTGTGAGGTCTAACGACGTTTCCACATCATAGTAGGTGCCGGGAATGGCGCTCCATGCAATGGTTGATTCGTTAGTCGTGCTATTGTGGTCATAGCTGGTGATCTCGAATGGGAAGTCAGGTGGAGGTGTGCCGTTCACAAAACGCACATCATCGACGATGTATCCTGGCACGCCGCCCCACTCGGAGGTGAATCGAAAGCTCGAAACCGGTGCGGACGGCACCCCGTTGCGGAAGCGCGTGATCCCTTCGAGTCGATGGACCAGGGCTACGCCACCCGGTTCTGAAAAGAGGATGTCGTAGTTAGGCGATTCGCCGTTCCACCCACGTCCAACGACGCGCATGAAGTAACGCTCTTCCGCCACCACACCGGGTAGTTCTAGCGCTTCTCCCCATTGATCATCATCCGTGAAGGTGTTCCAAAAGCTGCCGTCTTCGATGGATCCCTGAATACGGATATTCACCTCGCTACCCGGTGCATTGAAAACGACGTTGAATGCCCGGCTGCTGGTCTCCAAGAGCTGGAAGTAGAAATCCATGTACCATTCGCTCTCCGCATCCACCTGCTGAAGGAGCCGCTGATCGGCTTCCAAGGACGCCGCCTTGCTCGACCCAGGGGCAATGCCAGCAACCAGCTTGGGCTCTCCAACCAACTCCCACTGGGCAATCGACATGGCGTCGAGTTCAAAGTCACCATTGGCGATCAAGTTAGACCCAGAGGGTTGAGGCACGCGGATCTGCAAGGGCAATGCCGTGGCGGGATTGGAGGCATCGTCAGAATTGATGGTGAAGAGGCCGTCAAACGTCCCGGTCGCGTCTGCATCATCAAACTGAAGTTCAATATCCTGGCTTTCACCTGCAGGGATAGTGATAGGAAGGGCCGTGAGGATGGAGAAATTCGCCGCATGCGTGCCCGTGATGGCAGAGCTGTCGGCGATGGTGAGGTCTTTGGTTGCTCCATCATTGGCCACCGTCACCACGACCGTCACGGGATCAGGATTGCTGGTGAGCTCAACGTCAGCGAAGGGATTTGCGATCGTAATCGCGATGTTAGGATCATCGACCGTCACCGGAGCCTCAGTGACGGATGCATCAATGCTATCAATGTCATATCCTTGGCTGCCTCCCCACTTGGTGCTGAAACTGAACGAGCCAACCGGCGTGGTGTTGGGATCGCCGCCCTGGTAGAATGTCAGTCCATCCACTGAACTGGTGAACTCTGTGCCACCGGCATCGGAAACCTCGACGCCGTAGCTGGCGCCGCCATTTCCCCAGCCTTTGGTCGTTACGCGTACGCGGTACCAAGAATCAGGTTCCATGGCCGGCAAGTCGAGCGTTTGCCAGCCATCACTGAAGACAGCCCAGCCACCCTCATGACGGAGATTCACCGTCGGCGCATCTGCAGAGACAGTAGGATTGGTGCTCAGCATGACATTCAATTGCCGCACACCGACATCGAATACCCGTGCGTAGAAATCGACTGACACATCCGCAGCGCCGCCGTTCCCATCGTCGAAGGTTGCTCCGAGAAGTCCCGTCGTGGGATCTAGGGTGGCATACTTCGCCGAGCCCTGGGCACCTTCACCGTCATTGATGATGACACTGTCCACGCCATCCCAATCCGCACTGAAATCGGCGCCCTCTAGGTCATCCACAACCACCGGGCCTGGCTCAGCACCCGCTCCTGGCTCTGGATCGCCGCCACCTCCGCCATTGTCACCACCGTCTTCGGCATCTACCGAGACACTATCAACATCAAAACCCGGATTGCCGCCCCACTTGGTGACAAAGCTAAAGGCCCCGGCTGGCATCGTGTTAGGATCACCACCTTGATAAAACGCTAGGTCCGAAACCGAACTGGTAAAGTCGCTTCCACCCGCATCGGAAAGTTCAATGTCGTAGGAAGCTCCGTCGCTGCCCCATCCCTTGCAGATGATGCGAAGGCGGTACCAAGCGCCTGGATCCATCACAGGCAGATCGACTGGTTGCCAGCCTTCACTAAAGACCGCCCATCCGTTCTGGTGTCGCAGATTGATCGATGCGCCGTCGGCAGACACGGCAGATCCCGTTGTCACCATCATATTGAACTGACGGCCAGAGGCTTGAATGCGCGTGTAGAGATCAATCGCCACATTGGCCGCGCCATTGTCAAAGACCGCTCCAAGCAGCCCGGTGTCGGGTTCGACAAAAGCAAACTTCGTGGATCCCTGGGCGCCCTCGCCATCCGTGAGAGCGACGCTGTCGGTGCCATCCCAATCGGCGTTGAAGTCAGCACCTTCAAAGTCATCAACAACGACTGGCACAGCGTGGATGGAGGACGCGAGTGCCAAGGTGGCAAGAAAAGATAGAGCAGGTCGGATCATATTGATATCGAGTGGGTTTTTACAACAGAGGAATTGTCGCGCGCGGGTGAAGTAACACCCCGTTTTTAACAAACTTGGTCTGACGCCGCAAATCAGGCGTGTTAGGACTGGGTGGTAGGAACAATCGTAGTCCATCCATGGCAGGTCCGAACAGTGAATTTCAAGATGAGAGCGGTCCAATTAAAGCGGCTCAGCGGGGCGATCTGGAGGCTTTCTCTGCCTTGGTGAACGGCCACCAATCCATGGTGCGTGCGTTCCTAGCAGAGCGCCTTCCCACCTCGCATGAGGCTGATGATCTTGCCCAAGAAGTGTTCATCACTGCCTTCCGCCGATTGAGGGAATTCTCGCTCGACCGCCCATTCGGTCCTTGGTTGAGGGGCATCGCCTACAACCACCTACGAAACCACCGCAGGAAATTCCGCGCTCTGCCCATTGGTGGAAACGAGGAATTGCAGGCATTGTTGGATCAAGAATTGGATCACCGCTCGAAACTGGCTCAGGAAGCCCCCCGAGTCGAAGCTTTGCGACGATGCCTGGACGAATTGGAGGCGAGTTCAAGGGCCATGATCCAGGCGCGCTACGTGGATGGTGAAACGGTGCGTGAAATTGAGAAGCGTACCAAGCGGGGATACTCTGCTCTAACCATGCAACTTCATCGCATTCGTACCAGCCTCGCAAGTTGCATCGAACGGAAACTAACAGCCTCATGAATCCTTCACACATCGAATCGCTGTTCGCCAAGGCCGTAGAAGGCGAACTCAATCAAGAGGAAAGTGAGGCCTTACTCACCGCTTGCCGCGAGAATGAAGCGCTAGTCAAACAGTTGGCAAATTTGTTAGCAGTGGATCGACTCCTCCCTCAATCACTTGAGGAAGACCCTGGTCGTTTCGCTAGAGAGTTGCAACGGCGAATGGTTTCAGATCGAGACCTTGAAGATAGAGAGAGCTTCGCGAAAGGCGTGGTGCTTCGGCTTCAACAGCAGCAGCGTTGGCGGGTGTGGGGACCTTGCGCGGCCGTTGTGGCAGTATTTCTCTCAATTGCTTCGCTTTACTATCTAGCTCGTGAGAAAACGGGAGACTCACTTCTGCACGTCGCTTCTGTCGTCCGTACCGAAGCCACGAACTGGCGTCCCCCGGACACTGGACTTGTGATCGGATCGAAAGTGGAGTTTGGAGAAGGGTTCATTGAGATCCACTATCACAAAGGCGTCACCGTCGTCTTAGAAGCACCGGCATCCTTCGAAATCACCGGTGATTCCAGTGGTTTTCTCCATCAGGGAAAGCTCGTTGCCGAGATCGACGATGAACGGGCCCGTGGATTTGTCATTGATGGGGTTCATGGTCGACTCGTCGACCTAGGCACGAAGTTTGGCGTCTCGGTGAAGAAAGATGGTGAAATGGAAGTGCATGTGCTAGAAGGAATCGTCAACGCCACGTCGAATCGTGATGGAAGCACGACTCAACTGCGGGAGAACGAAGCCATCCGCCTCGGAGCCATCGATTCTGCTCGCCTCCCGCAAGCAAACCGGGAAGCTTTTGTCACCCAATTGCCGCCCTATGGGGAACGGCCTCCCAAGTATGTGCGTTGGCGATTCGATGAACCAAGCGGCACACGATTTCACAACACCGGCCGCGATCTAGCAGAAGCACAGGCGCATGCCGATATCAAAGGAGGTGTGGAGCGCACGGCGGGTTACTATGGCAATGCTGTGCACTTTAACGGGACCGACGCCTATCTCGAGTCCGACTACCGCGGCATCGTTGGCGACGGTCCGCGAACCGTCGCCTTCTGGGTCCGTGTCCCCGAAGACTTTGGCGAGAGGGAAGGCTTCGGTGTGGTGAGCTGGGGAAGCCACGACCACGAAGGCGCCGCCTGGCAGATCTCGGTGAATTCCTTTGCACCGGATGGCCCCATGGGCCGACTCCGAGTGGGCACCAACCGCGGCGAAGTCATCGGCACCACCGACCTACGCGACGGCCAATGGCATCACTGTGCCGTCGTCCTCTATGGTGATCTCCAAGCCAGGCCGAATACGTCCACGCACATTCTGCTCTACGTGAATGGCCAGCTCGAGCCCGCCGCGCTCAAATCCATCCTTGCCATCAACACTAGCAGAACAATTGATCACGGTGTCTGGGTGGGACGCAATCTTGGCTTCAGAACAGACGGCGTTTCAAGAGGAGGCGAATACGGCCCTTTCTTCCGCGGTGATGTGGACGAACTCATCATCTGCGACACTGCTCTCAACCAAGCGCAGATCCGGCGCTTGATGACTCAGAACGAAATGCCATGACACTGTCGCGGTTTCGGAAAAACCACAGCGCTACTCCACCCACGCTTTCACACGAACATAGACAGTATTCCCTGGCATGGTGTCTCGAAAGCGCCGCAAGGCATAAGGCCCCTCTAGATTGGTCTCACCATGGAGGGTGAAACGGCTCTCATCATTGGGGATCCACTGTACAAGGTCATCGCTCCACTGGAGTTCATAACGAATATCCTCCGCCGCTAAATTCACGGGCACGCCGATCACCTCACCATCGATCACTCGAAGCTTGTAGCCTCCAAAGGCATGCAAACGGAAGTCGTGATCATTCGGTGTGTCCGCCCTTCCGGGCGAACCTCCTTCAACCGTGCCCGCACGCCAGTTCGTGGGAACTGATGGATCGCCATCGATGTAGACGAGGCTTCGCCCAGCACCATCGGCAGCATCCGGCCAGGACAACCGATCCGAAAAGGTAATGTTAGCAATTCCAGGAAGCACAAGGCGTTCGCCAGAATTACTGAGTGCACCCTTGTACTCACCTAGAACCAGAACGTCCTCACCATACTGCGCTTCAAAGGCAGCACGATTCCTCACAAGCACTCCTCTCTCATTCGCTTGAAGGCTAAGGTGGCTCGGAAAGGTGAACACGATGCCATCTGTGAACTTCAAGCCACCAAGGTGAACAGAATGTGTGCTCGAACGGTTCACGATTTCAATGAATTCCAAGTCCTCGGAATCCCCTGGCGGGTTGTAGAAGATTTCGCTGATAGCTAGATTGCTAGTATCTGGCGGCAATCCGGTGAAGAAGGTGGCCTCTGTCATTGTCGACCATTGCCCCTCAGAAAACGAGCGGGCTTTGATCGTCGCCGGTTCGTCGATTGGGATCTCTGTTTGATAGGTGATCGCACTCGCCTCCATCGGATCCGAGCCATCCGTGGTATAGAATACCTCTCTAGGAGGCTCGAAGATCGTGCCTCCAGAGTGAATTCTCAAAGCAAAGCCTTCTGAGATCTTGCCGCCGTGTTGGGAGAACGTCGGTGCAGAAAGATCCGGATAGAGGCCTTTACGCTGTAACTGTGTTAACAGAATGTCAGCTCTCTGCGGAATCCATCGGTCTACCTTTCCTGCCACGGCGCGTTCCCAATCGGCTTGAGTGTAAGGATTCGCCCGGCTTGCATCGCCCCAACGTGCTGACTCTCCGATGATGGCATGTTGCAACTGATCAGCGGTGCGCTGGAAGTTCGCAATTGCTGTGGG
Organism: Verrucomicrobiales bacterium; assembly: GCA_965224685.1. GTDB lineage: Bacteria > Verrucomicrobiota > Verrucomicrobiia > Verrucomicrobiales > DEV007 > CBDDAB01. The sequence continues at coordinate 1,473,396 of CBDDAB010000017.1, forward strand.
CGCGTCCAGTACCCCGCCATTGAAGAGATGTCGATGTGCACGATCACCGAAGCGACTGCGATAATTCGCATTCTCTGTGAGCCGTTGATGCAGCCACTTAGGGTTGAATTGTGTCAGGCGTTCTCCCGTGTCATTGTCGACCGTCGCATCCGCATTGAGGTCTTGCAGGCTGTCTTCATTGTCGTGCACAAAGAACCGAAAACCGAACGAACCGTCTCGCGCACGAAGGGCAAAGAAGTTCTTCGGCACATTCGCACGGAGATTCACCGGCCCATCACTCTGACCCGTGAAGAAAATGGCTAACATGTAGTCGATCAGATTGTCGACATCGACGAGGCCTTGTGCTTTCAAATAATCTTCATCCGCCCCAAAGCCCTTCACCGCCGCATCATAGAGCTGCGTCCACGCGTCGGCGTCGCCATCCAACACTTCCACACGATGCGGTCGCGTGCGCGTCTTTACCACATCGTAATCCCCCGGCGCACCGCCGAAGTAAGACGCCGCGTAAGTCTTATCGAGCCTTTCCTGCGACTGAAAGAGCCCAAAGTATATGCCATTGAGATACAAATGATAGTAGCGGCTGCGCGTGTAAGGCTGTCCCATGTCACGCTGAAGGTGACGGCCAAAGACATCGCGATTGAAGGTGGCATCAGCCGTGGCCGAAGCATGCCAGGACCGGCCCTGTGTCGTTCGAAGATCAAGCCTATCAAAGCTATCAACACCCTCCTCGCCGAACAATGGGTAGCGCAACCTGCCCTCTCCATACTCCCTGCGGAAATAGAGATGGAGGGCGTGCTTGGGATTTACGCCACGCCGACTGAACCCGCCTCGAATCCTCGCGCCCGCATCGATCTGAAATCCTGGGCTCAACGCATCCCCTATCATTTCCACGGAAACCGGTCGTTCCGCGTCCCTGCCACGGTCCTCCGCATTCACCCAGATCCCGATCTCAGGATCAACCAAGTTCTCCAGGTCCGTCACGATCGAAATCGTGGCAATGTCAGTCATCGCTTGTTTGAACCCATCATCCGCCAACCCTTCGGTTACCTGAGGATCCATGCCGTAATCGAATACCTGACCATTCACTGCACGTGCAGGCCAACCGGTAGGCGCACGCCCGTTCGCTTGTTGCCGCTTGATGTCATTGAGAAAGAGATAGGAATGCGTTGCCACCTCTGATGGCGCTAATCCCTCTTTCATGGCACGCACGCGCAGAATCGTCGTCTGCTCAATGGCAATCTTAACAGCCGACTCTGACGCTTTCCCATTCTCAAGCGATGGCGTGGAGCCGTCGAGTGTGTATGAAAGCATTGCCTCCTCGGTCATCGAGGTGATTTCCAACTCAAAAGCCGCCTCATAGAACCCGCGCTCTACGGAAACCTCGGGAGCCCTCACAGATTCCGCTAGAACCGTGATCGTGAACCCCTGCTCAGCTTCCGCCTCGGCCAGCCCTTCAGACCGAAGCCTGACAGGGTGCGTCCCCACATCGGCAGACGCCGGTGTTCCCTCCAGACGCCCATTCTCCCACGCCAACCAATCGGGAACTTCTAGCACTGAAATCAACCCATCAGCGTCCGGCTCGTAAGAGTAGACTCGCCCAACCGCCGCAAGTTCTGGAGCTACCGATGCAAAGGCAGCGCTGGTCGGCGACCGCAATTCAAGATCATCAAAGTGTACTTCAAACCGCGCGCCACCTGAGCCATTCTCATTGCGAAGTCCAAAGTAAGCGCCCTGTAAGGGAGTGATATCGAGTACCGTGAAACGCTCTTCAATATCACCTTTTCGAACGGTGAATGTTAGGTTTCCTAACGGGCTGAGCAAGTTGGTTAGCTCCAACTCGAATGGCTCCAGATCAGAGAGATCAACGTTCTCCAAATCCTGCTCAGCAATGAGTTCACGCGCGCCGCGCAGGAGCCGCACGCGATTGGTGTTAGGAGCTACTTCCGCCAGATACACATTCCCACCAAACTCCGGATCAGATCCTGCCGCAGCCAATGCAAACCGATGACCGCTCCCGAGCAACTCCACGGGATCCACGGTCACTGCGATCAGGAAGTCTTTGCCAGCCAGTTCACGCGCCTTCACCGAAGCGGTCACCACACGACCTGAAGCCGTCACCCAGTTCTGGTAATTCTCCTCCCGCCAATCGTGTCCCCAATTGTAACCGTTTCCCGTAGGCGCAAAGAAGGCGTCAAACTTCGTGGAAAAATCCGTAACCAGAGGAATCGGCGAGGCATTGGCGCTAAGCGAAACGCCAAAGCTGATCAGGGCCAGCAGCTTCAAGACTAGGCAATCTCGATTCATCATACGCTATGGTTCTGTGACTTCCGAGGTGACACGGCGAGTCCTGATTTGAAATACTGTGAGCTAGTGGGATCTCCCCCGAGACCCTTCATGAAGTCATTGATCTACCATGCAACTACTCACTCAGTCCATCATCGCCTGTCTGCTTCTCAACGCCTTCGCCCAGGCTGCGGACAAGCCCAACATCATCTTGTTTGTCTCAGATGATCACGGAACGGATGCGTTAGGGTGCTACGGCAATCCTATCATCAAGACCCCGAATATGGATCGGCTGGCCCAAGAAGGCGTGCGTTTCACCCGCGCCTACTGCACCAGCGCGAGTTGTGCGGCGAGTCGCTCTGTCATCCTCACAGGGCTTTACGGACACGCCACCGGTTCTTATGGGCATGTTCACGACTATCATCACTTCCGTACGTATGACACAGTGAGATCCTTGCCCGTTCTCTTGGAGAGGGGCGGCTACGCAACGGCACGGATTGGCAAGTATCATTTGGCACCAGACACGGTCTATCGCTTTCAGACCGTGTTCGAAGCCGACCCGCGCAGCACCGTCGCCATGGCGGAGGCTTGCCAGCTCGTCATAGAGAAAGACCAGCCGTTCTTTCTCTACTTCTGCCCTGATGATCCTCACCGCGGGCATCCTTTCAAACCAGTTCCATGGAACGCACCCAATTCCTTTGGCAATCGAGAGGGAGGTTATCCTGGCGCGGAGCCCGATGTTTACGAGCCTGACAAAGTCATTGTTCCGCCATTCCTGCCAGACACGCCCGAATGCCGTGCGGAACTAGCGGAGTATTATCAATCAGTCTCCCGCATCGACCAGGGTCTAGGCAAGTTGGTCGAGATGCTAGACAAAGCCGGAAAGACCGAGAACACCATCATCCTCTACATTTCGGATAACGGCATCGCCTTTCCAGGTGCCAAGACGACCGTTTACGAACCCGGCATTCGCTTGCCCTGCATTGTCAAGGACCCGCGCTCAGACCATCGTGGCTTGGTCAATCATGCCATGATCAATTGGACCGACCTCACGCCTACCATCCTCGACTTTGCCGGTGTGAAAACTGACATCAAGTTCCATGGGCGTTCGTTCCGCACAATCCTTGGAGAAGCCAATCCAAATCCAAAGGGGTGGATCGAAGTATACGCTTCGCACAATTTCCATGAACTGACCATGTACTATCCCATGCGGGTCATCCGGGAAGGGGACTTCAAATTGATCTGGAACATTGCCTGGCGCTTGGAGTATCCCTTCGCTTCCGATTTGTGGGCGGCGTCTACCTGGCAAAGCATTCATCGCACGGACGCCGAACTTTATGGCAAGCGCAAGGTGAAAGACTATCTCTTTCGCAAAGAGTTCGAACTCTATGACTTGGCAAATGATCCTCATGAAGTTGCCAATCTCGCCGGTCAGAAAGCGCATGCCAAACTACTCGATCGTTTGAAAGGCAAGATGAAAGCCTTTCAGCTCAAGACGAAAGACCCGTGGCAGATCAGTTGGGACAATGAATCCCAAGAACAAGGCACCGGGGTGAACCTATGAAGATCGTCTTTGCCGCCATCTTCGCCCTGCTCTTGGCCACGAGCACCAAGGGGCAGGATCGTCCTAACGTGATCCTCATCGTCACGGATGATCAAGGTTATGGCGACATGGCGTGCCATGGCAATCCTTGGCTGAAGACGCCCCATCTCGATCGCATGCATGCGGAGAGTGTTCGGTTAGAGGACTATCATGTCGATCCCGTTTGCACACCGACCCGAGCCGCGTTGATGACTGGCCGCCATACCCTGCGCGTCGGTGCCTGGGCCGTGACCGAAGGACGCCAGCTGTTGAATCCTGACGAAACGACCATGGCGCAAGTGTTTGCCGACTCAGGCTACCAGACCGGGATGTTTGGCAAATGGCATCTGGGGGACACTTACCCTTACGCACCACGCTTCCGTGGTTTCCAAGACGTCGTTTGTCATCGAGCCGGCGGCATTGACGAGATCGGCAATCCCAAAGGCAATTCCTACTTCGACGACACGCTCTTTCGCAACGGCAAGCCAGAGAAATTCGAAGGTTACTGCACCGATATCTTCTTCCGCGAGGCGACTCGCTTTGTGACGACTCATAAAGACACGCCATTCTTCGTCTACCTCCCGCTCAACGCGATGCACAGTCCGTTCACCGTGGCGGAAAAGTATTGGAAACGTTTCGCCGACACCGGTCACCCTGACAAGCGCGCCAAATTCTATGGTATGATCGAGAACTTCGATGAGAACCTCGGTCGCCTATTAGATACCCTCACTGAACTCGCCATCGACAAGAACACCCTCGTCATCTTCATGAGCGACAACGGCACCGCCGCTGGCGAGTTCAATGCCGGCATGCGTGCAAAGAAAGGCAGCGTCTACGAAGGTGGACACCGCGTCGCTTGCTTCGCTCATTGGACGGACACACTGCAACCAGGCATGGAAATCCAGGAACTCACGGCTCATTTCGACTGGCTGCCCACCCTCATCGATCTCTGTCATCTCAAACCGCCTCGCAACGTTGCGTTTGACGGACGCAGCCTTGCGCCACTCCTGCGCGAAGAGAAGATCGAGTGGCCAGACCGCACGATCATTGTTGAACGTCAGGCTGATCAACTCACGAAAGCTTCACGAGTTCCTCAAAGAGGGAAGAAATACCCGCAATTCGCGGTTCTCACCGAACGCTGGCGCTTCGTCAACGGCGGGCTTTTTGACATTGTGGCGGATCCAGGTCAAACGAAGAACCTAACCCCGACGCACCCAAAAGTGGCCGAAAAACTCTATCAAACTTACGCACAACACTTTGCCGAGGTGACATCACACCGCGGAGCCTACACACGGTTCTATCTTGGAGCGGAAGAGGAACCCGACACCACCTTCACCGTACGCGATTGGCACCCCACCGAAGGCCGCGTGATTTGGAAGAAAACGCAACTCAGCGATGACCATCTCTACATCAACGGTTTCTGGGCCATCGATGTGCGCACCGCCGGACGCTACAAAATCACGCTCACCCGTCACCCTCACGATGACCTCAAGCCCATCGGCGCCAGCAAGGCACGCCTCAGGATTGGCGAGACTGAGCACGTGATCGACCTTGAGCCAGAATCAGCGGAAGCCGTCTTCGAACTCGATCTCCCTGCAGGACCAGCCATCCTGCAAACCTGGCTGACCGACGCCAAGACCGGCAAGGAACGTGGCGCCTACTATGTATCGGCTTCCAAACAGAAAGAATAACGATCAAACACGACCTCCAATGAACGTAATACCGCGTTACTCCATTATCGTAAGTATGCTCCTGTTTGCGTTCAATCTTTCAGCAGCAGCGGGTCTGCGTGTGAATGAATTCGTGGCTGACAATTCGCCGACAGGACAGCTTGATCAGGACAGTGACAGCTCTGACTGGATCGAGATTTACAATCCAGGCCCTGGCGTTGCTGACCTAACGAATTACTTTCTCACAGATAATGCTGAAGTGCCTAACAAATGGGCGCTACCGTCCATGACGATTCCGGAGGATGGCTTTCTCATCGTCTTTGCTTCAGGTAAAGACCGTGCACTAGCAGGCTCTGAACTACACACCAATTTTAAGCTCGCGGCTCAGGGTGAGTATCTCGCCCTCACCAAAGAGGATGACAACGTTGGCTTTGAGACCATCAGCGAATTCGCCACTACTTTTCCAGAGCAACGTCACGGTGTTTCGTATGGATACGGCAAGGATGGAGACGATGTGGGATACTTTGATAAGCCGACACCGGGAGCAGCCAACGGCAAACGCTTCAATGGCTTTGTCGCGGACATTGAGTTCGATGTCGCCCGTGGACTGTTCACAGAGCCCATCACGATCAGTTTCTCTTCGGCGACACCTGATGTGGAGATTCGCTACACCACGAACGGCTCAGCACCGACCATCTTTGGAAGCAAGAAATACTCGGAGCCGATCACTATCTCAGAAACCACGATGATCCGAGCCGTCGCTTCCAGCAAAGATCTCATTCCCACCAAACTGACCACTCAGACCTATCTCTTTCCCCAAGACATTGTCACACAGAATGCCGATGGGATGCCTCCCAATGGATGGCCGACAAGTGTCAATCGTCGCATGGACTACGGAATGGATCCTGACATCACCTCCAGATACACGGAGCAGGAGATGATGGATGCCTTGATCGCGATACCGTCGGTGGCCCTGTCGTTCGATCAGAAAGATTTCACGGGTTCCAAGGGTGTCTACGTGAATTCCGACAAACGCGGACGCGAATGGGAACGCCCCGTATCGGTTGAGATCATCCATCCTGACGGTGTCACCCAGAACGTGCAGATTGATTGTGGCATCCGGATTCGAGGAGGCGCAAGTCGTCGCAACTCAAACCCAAAGCATGCCTTTCGCTTGTTCTTTCGAAGGGAGTACGGTGCGGATACGCTCAACTCCCCGTTGTTCGGGTCCGAAGGCGTTGATCGATTCGAGAAGCTGGATTTGCGAACGGCTCAAGGCTACGCCTGGTCGGGACATCCCTCGGGTCAGAACCACCAGAACACCTTTCTACGAGAAGTGTTAGCCAGAGATCTGCAAGGGAATCTAGGTCAACCATACACGCGCAGCCGCTACTATCATCTCTACATCAATGGCATCTACTGGGGCCTTTACATGTCCCACGAACGCCCTGAAGCGCACTTTGGAGCTTCTTACCTTGAGGGCAGTCGCTCAGAGTTCGATGTGTTGAAATCTGCCAGCAACGGCGGTGGCTACAACACGGAAACGACCGATGGATCCATGGAGCCCGGAAGTGACTGGGAGACCTTATGGCAGCTGACGCGCGATCAGGAGGCCGATCCTAGCATCGAGCGATTCATGCGGATGCAAGGACTGGGCCAGGGCGGAGTACGCAACCCAGAATTCCCGGTCTTGCTCGATGTCGATAACCTCATCGACTACATGCTCGTGGTGGGTTACACGGGCAGCTACGACGGTCCGTTAAACGACTTCGGCTCCCAGTTTAATACGAACAACTGGTACTCCATTCGCAATGCAGAACGGGATGAGCGCGGGTTCATCCACATTGTCCATGACTTTGAGAACAGTCTTGGCGCAGATCCCGTTAGCCCTAAATGGGAGAGGGCTAACAATCGCATGAACACGAAGAACGGTGCCACGGGCCGTGCTCGTTACAACAAGAGCAATCCTCAATTCATCCACTTTGACCTTGCCGAGGGCACTGAGGAATACCGCCTGCGCTTTGCTGATCGTGCCCACAGGGCGCTCTTCAATGACGGCGTCCTAACGCCAGCAGAAGTGCTCGCCACCCTGGAGAAAAGGCGTACTATCGTGGAGAATGTGATCATCGCCGAATCTGCCCGTTGGGGTGATGCTCAACAAAGCGAGCCGCGCGACAAGGAAGACTGGGACGGTGCCGTGGCCGACCTCGTGGAATTGATCTTGGGCCGAACCCAAGTCTTTCTCGGCCATTTGCGGCTCGCCGATCTTTACCCGGACCTCGAAGCACCATGCTACTTCCCACACGGTGGTCTTATCGGTTCGGATACGAGCGTAGAGTCCATTGTGCCGACGGCAGGAACCCATCTCTACTACATGATCGGTTCCGATGATGACGCCAACGCAGGTGAATGGTCTGACGCCCTCGATCCGCGCCAACTCGGAGGTGCTCCCCATCTAGCGGCAAGCAGCATTCCCATCACGGCCATCACGGGAGATGACGTCAAAGGGCAAACCCTCACGATTCCTGACAAGATCACGTCCCCAGTTTGGATCAAGTCGCGCACGTACGATGAAACCTCGGGCGAATGGAGCGCGCTCAATCAGGCCTTCTTCACGACCGCACGAGCAGCGACGCAAGATGATCTCGTGATCTCAGAAGTGCACTACCATCCACTGGCTCCAACCGATTCCGAGAAGCTCATCGATCCTAACTTTGATCAAGACGACTTCGAGTTTGTGAAGTTGAAGAACATTGCCAGTGAAACGGTCGACCTCGGCGGTGTTGCGTTCGCGTCTATTCCCATTGGCGACCACTTGGAAGGCATCAAACACACCTTTGCACTTGGGACTCTCCTTGAGGCTGGACAAGAACTCGTGGTCGCAGCCAACCGCACCGCATTCGCGGCGCGGTATCCGGGCGTGCCCATCGCCGGTGACTACACCAACCGCCTCGACAACAATGGAGAATGGTTATCACTCGTGACACGAGCTGGAGACGTCATCGATAGCTTCCGCTACAATGACGCCGACCCTTGGCCGCAAACTGCCGACGGCGAAGGCCACTCTCTGGTCCGCAACGCGCCTGACACAGACTCAGATCCATCACTCGCTGAGAGCTGGTCAGCCAGCACAACAGTTGGTGGGAGCCCTGCCAGCGACATGAACGTGGGCAATCCCTTCACGGGTGACCCTCTAGCAGATGTCGATCGCGACGGCGTCGCCGCCATCCTCGAGTATGCCCTTGGCCTCTCTGATAGCGAGCCTTCCACAGAAGCCCTTCTCTCCTACCGCCAAGTGACCATCGATGGTATCCACTACGCAGGCTTCAGCTTTCGGCGAGATCCCGCTGCTACCGATGTCGATTTTACCGTTGAGGTGACCGAGAATCTGGAAACTTGGATCGATGCTGAAGCCGAAGGCCAGCTAGCATTAGTGGAAACGGAGCCCGATCCCGACGGTGTTCCTCGGCTGACTTACAGATTCCTCACACCTTTGACCGAGAGCCAATCTCAGTACGTTCGTCTACACGTGGAGGGTCGATAGGAACGACTCGGTCGGCAATGCCTGCCTCCGTGGACTCTGCTGCCCTCGAAAAGAAGATGAACGGCCAGTTTCGTTGATTTCGTCTATTGCGCCTACTTCGTGTATGTAGTAGATTGTCTATATGAGTAGGTTGAAAGATCAGGAACAGAGCAGCCTCGACACACGAGAGATTCGTCTGGCGCAGGATTCTGCCCGACTTCTTCAGGGATCCATGCGGCATTCGCTCAAGATTCAGATTAACGAACAGGTAATCGATCTTCCTGCTTCGATGACTAGCATTGTTGGCTCCTGTCTTGAGATCATGGCAGAAGGAAATTCCGTAGCCGTTCTTCCGATAGACAAAGAGATTGGAACGCAGGAAGCAGCCGATCTTCTAGGTGTCTCTCGCCCCTACTTGGTCAAGTTGTTAGATTCCAATGCCGTGCCGTCGCGTAAGGTAGGGGTTCAGCGCCGCGTGAAAGTAGCTGATATCCTATCATATCAGCAACGAGAGAAAGAAGCGCGTCGCCAAGTTCTCGCTGAACTCGCCGCTGAAGGACAGCGACTCGAGCTAGGAGAGTGATCGGCACGAGCCCTATCGTTGTACTGGATGCCTGTGTGCTCTATCCTGCTGGGCTTCGAAGCTTAATGATGTGGCTCGCCCTTCATGAAGCAATACGCCCCAAGTGGACCGACCAGATCCATGAGGAATGGATGCGCAATGTCCTCAAAAATCGCCCTGACATCACGCTTGAGCAACTTGAGAGGACACGAAGATTGATGGATCTTCATGCTGGCGATTGTCTTGTTAGGGACTACGAGAAACATATCGAGAAGATCGAACTACCCGATCCTGATGATCGCCACGTGGTCGCTGCGGCTATCGAGGCAACTGCCGATGCCGTCGTCACCTGGAATCTCGTCGATTTCCCTCAGCCCACACTCGCCAACCTTGGTATCGACATTCGAACGCCCGATCAACTTCTTGCCGAACTACTTGACGCTGACCATAGGCCTGTCATTGACGCCATGCGTGAACATCGGCTTAGCCTCAAGAACCCACCAAAGTCTGCCACTGAGTACATCGAGAATCTCAAGCAACAAGGACTGACAGAAAGTCTGAAACTGTTGAAGCCTCATCTGCAGAGCTTTTGAACGAGGCACGACACTGGCCTCAGTTTTCGACCTTCAGGCGTCGGGGCTGGAGATGCGATAGTCCCAGTCGCCGTCGGCCACCTCTTCGATCCCCTCCCTAAACGATTCAGCACCATTGAATCCCCCGTATTTCTTGGTAAGACTGTCTTACATGACAACGGTGCTTTCACAGAAAGGGCAAATTGTGTTGCCGGTCAGCGTCAGGGAATCGCTTCAACTGAAGGCGGGCGATGACTTTGAAGTCATCGCAGAGGATGATGGCACGATTACCCTTCGTCGCGTGTCAACACCGCCCAACGACGGTTTGGTCGATCATCTTTTAAGTTGTCCCTATCGGTTTGAGATCCCAGAACGGGCGTGGGAGATCTCGAGAGATATCAATCTGTCATGAACTATCTCGTCGATACTGACGTCTTGAGAGAATCAAAGGCCCCCAAGCTGAACGACAAGATCATCGGCTGACTCAAGGCACACCAAAGCGATCTCTACGTCAGTGCCATCACCATTGGCGAAATTCGATTCGGCATCTACAAACTGCCTAACGGAAAGCGACGAAAAGCCTTACAAGATCGACTCGCCGAGGCGAAGCCACATCATGGAAAGCCGTGCCTCAAGCTGCAAGACGCCGGTCCCCCATGCACAGAGCGACTGCGCGCAAGTTGTTGGCGTCGGGAAGAATCTTGCCGACCATTGATGACCAGATTGCTGCAACAGGCATGGCCTGACAGTGGACACAAATTAATGGTGAGTATGGATTCAAGCCTCCACCGCACAATAGTCCATTTAAACGCAATACTATTCGACATGGGCCGAAGTGGGAGAAAGTAGTGGAGGATGGATGAAGACAATGCCAAGGGCAAAACCTATCACTTTGAGTGGAAGGATCCCAAAGACCATCTGATCGGAATCTTGTGTGGTTGGAAGCACATTATACTCTCAAGTCTCGCCGCGTTTGGCGTAATATGGGGTATCGTAGAGTCAACTGTTCTATTGAGAGGGGACACCCCTCAGACAGTTCTGGGGTATGGAATAATGGTTTTTACTTCTATCCTTATTGGAGTCTGGATCCGGATTCATGCCTACCTGAATACAAAGCTGCCAGAGCTAGTAGGCTACTCGGACAGATGCTCACGGCTAGCGCACCTAAGGCCGGAACGATGGGAATTTAAACTTGCCCAGCAAATGATGGTTGAACGAATCGCACCGCTCGATCAGCAATACAAACGAGTTCGCGCAGGAGAAGTGTTCATCCCTCTAATTCGTTCTTTCAAGGAGACAGAGTTTGCCAATGAGATGAGGATTCGATTTGCAAGTTTTCAAAGAATGGCAGACGTATTGTCTAGCAATGTCCTTGGGAAACTCAGTGAATCACTGGCATCAAAGCTGGACCCAACCGACAAGCTAAGAGCCATTGTCGAAGCGATGGTGTGGCGCGGCGAATTAGGTCGTGGGATTGTTTTCAGATTGTTTGGTGGGATTGTCTGTTTTCTTCGTGGGATTGTCAGTCTTTGGCGTGGTGGTGCGCTGAAGTTGTAATCTCAGATTACGAAAGGCTCGCGCTCCTTCCTCGGGGGTGAAGGCGTCGGTGGGTTTGCTTGGCGGCCGTGGTTTCGATGGTTTTGATGCTCTAGTTAGTCTCGCCCGACTGATGTTGAGGTCTTCTTCGAATCGCTCGAGTTGTAAGAAGTTACTGGGTTTGAGCGCTCCCACGCGGCGACGCTCGCCTCGGATCTCCCGTTGCAAGTAGCTGACGACTTGTTCGACATCTTCGCTGGTGAACCCGGCTCGTAGCAACTCATACCAGGCTCGTTGCCGGTCGAAGCCTAAGATCAGTTTCTGCCCGGTCAGTTGGCAATAGTGTTGGTGTAGGGCCGCCACTTGCTCTTCGACGGGGCTGCTTTGGTTTGATGGTGTTTGCATAGCCTAATGTTTATCTTGTTAGCCTTCCGGCATGCCTCCTCGATGGTCGTTGGCGGAGGGAATGGTGGGCATCACTTGCTGTACGTGATCGGTGGTGATGTGGTTGGCTTTCTCTTGGCTGGCTGCGATCCACGCGGCACGGGCCAGTTGCAGCGCGGTGCGCGGCCGCCCGTTGCTGGCGTTGGTAATCAAGTCCAGGGCGGCGGGGATGATGATGTTTTCCTTCAAGTCTACGGCGTTTTGACTGGCTTCTAGGAGTTCTTCGATCTCTTGGCTTTCCCACGGTTTGAGCTGATGATGACAGGCGATGCGGCTGTAGAGGGCGCGGTGGCTGCGTAGTCTTAGACTTCCTAACAAATACTCGTCTCCAATGAGTATGAGACTAAAAGCGGGACGCCGGGCTAGATCGATGCCTAACAATAGCCGGATCTCTTCGAGCGCTCCGTGGCTGTAGTTCTGCGCTTCGTCGAGGATGATGATGGCGCTGGTCTCGCCAAGTTCTACCAAGGCTTCTTCAAGATGCATCAGGGTGGTGCTGCGGGTGCCGCCGGCTTTGCCGAACTTGCGGGCTAAATAGGCTAACAATCCGGCATGGCTTAGGCTGGCCTGGGTGATGGCGATGGCGCAGTAGAGCCGCGGATCGAGCTTGTCTTTCCAGTGGCTGACGAGATGGCTTTTCCCTACGCCGTTGGGGCCGCTGAGCAACATGAGGCTGCGGAGGGCGGCGCTTTGGGTTAGCAGTTGCTCGGCTTGTTGGATCTGAGGGGGCTTTTGATAGTGGGAGGTTTCTTCGTTGAAGGGGATGCCGGTTGCTCCCCAAAGATGGGTGTAATGAGTGATGGTGGAGTCTGTGATGGGCTTGCGGCCACTGCTTTTTCTAAGTCTGGTCGTCATGGTGTGATGATGATAGCGTGATGTGGCTTTGTTAGCCCTGGTGACGGCGTTCGTAGTTGAGCCGGTCGATCTGACTGTTGAGGTGTAGATTGACCAGGTGAGCTGTGCCGACGTGATGGTTGTGATGATAGATCTCCAGCGATTGCTCTTTGCTTACGGCAAAGGGGTCGTAGCGCACTTCGATGCGACGTCCGCGTAGGCTCAAGTCGACTTCGTAGAGGCGATTTTCGATGCGAATGGTGCCATTCTTGCGCACGGTGCGGTGGATGCGGGTGTAGAAGAGTTTTTCCAGAGCGTGATGGCTGAGTTCAAGTTGGCGGAGGTGTTCGGCTCCGGCGTGGAAACGGGCTTGCGGGGTGGTGCCGGTAGTGCTGTGTTGACGGTTATGATAGTCTTTCTGGAGCCAAGTGGAGAACTTGGCATTGAGGTCTTGGAGACTGTGGACGCGCTCTTCGGGTAGTGATAGGGTGGTTTCAAACCCTACCTGAATACTTGAGAATAGGCGTTCTATCTTTCCCTTGCTCCAGGCGGCGTAAGGCTTGTGATGCAATAGGCGGATATCGAGATTGGCGCAGACGATGTGGGTGTGTTTGCTAATGAATGGGGCGCCGTTGTCGACGTAGAGTTTGTGGGGGAGTCCGCGGCGGCGGACGGCTTCTTTGAGGGCGTGATGGAGGTTTTGCGTGTTTTCGCTTGTGTAGTAGGCGGCGTAGGGAATGAGTCGGCTGTGATCGTCAATGATGGCGCAAAGCTGGGTGCCCAAAGTAGCGCCTTCGGTGGTGCGGAGTTTGGGACCGGGGCTGAAGTCGGCCATCCAAAGATCGTTTGGATAGGGGGCTTCGAAGGCTTTGGTGGGGCCGCTATGGATGTCCTCAGCTGGACGCCCGTGATGCAGTCCAGCGGCTCTGAGAAAGCGATAGACTGTGGAGAGTGAAGGCAACTCTCTACCTTCTTCTTGAGTGAGCCACCGGCGATAGGCCACTTTGATCGGAATCTGTGGATATTTTCGCCGCTGCGTGAGGATCCATTCTTGTTGTTCGGAGGTGAGCGCACGTTGTTTGCCGGTGTCTTGCCTGGGATGTTTGGTGAGTGCCTGGAATCCGTCGTTTTGATAGGCATACCACCAGTCTTCGAGAGTGCGAATGGCGTAGTGTTTGCCGGATTGGACATCGGGCCAGGGACGCAAGGCTGCTTGTCGTAAGGCTGCGGCTAACGACCGGCCTTCTTCCTGAAGTTGTTGCAGGTAACTGATGGCGCCGTAGCGGACCAGAGCGCTTTGTTCTTGGGGTGTTAGAGTATGGTCATCAGACATGCGGGAGCTTTACCCCCGCAGTGATTTTGCGAAATAGTACGGTTATGTGGGAAACTCGTGGCGAATAATAGAGAGATGTTAGTTGGCCTTCAAGCACCGGTAATCACCCAATAGGCTCTTGCCATGGAGCGCGAGTTCGAGAAGGATCTCCCCGAGGTTGCCGGCGGTGAGGCGAATGGCTCTCCAAAGTTCTTCTGCGGTGTTTGTAAGAGCAATGCGCTGCCCGAAGAACTCGGTGAGGCTCTGGCGCCTGCTTTGATCGGCGAATCGGCACCAAGCTCGCCGCAGGCAACCTTTCTTGATTTCGCTGCCATTGGCGTTGTTGCCGTCGTCTTGGCCACCTTGGGATGGAGGGGCGCAGCGTTGGTCAAAGTCTTCTTCCACGCATGGGAGATGGACGGTACGATAAGGCAAGAGGTGATCGGGAAGAACACTAATGGTCCTCCCGGCATACTTGCAAAGAAAGCGCATCACGGTGATTTGCGCGTCTCCCTCGACATCGGCAAAACGCTTGTAATTCCCATGGCGATGCAGGCATTGGCCCTCTTCGTGATCGAAGGCACATGGAGGAAATTCATCGGTAGCTGGATAACTGGATCGGCGAATCTGCATCCCCCATTCAATCATCCCTGTCTACGTCCTCATTCTATATCGTGGCTGGCTCCCCGAAACCCAGTCTGACTCTCATCTATACCCGTTCACACGAAGCATTTCGCCACGGAACAGCGATGGATGGGCTTACTGAGTTTTATGCGGACGTAATCGAGTTTGAGATAGATTGGCGTCGCAATCTCCCGCCAGATAGGTTCGAAGCAGTATATCAGCTGCAGGCGGACTGGACTCTACCCATTCGTAACGCTATACACGATCTTCTCGTTTTCCTTCAAAAGATGCGAGAAGTTAGTGCTGATGGCGACGTGGAATTTATGATCGAAGTTGAGGCGCCACCGAACATTGAAGAGTTTCAAAGGGCGCTGGAATCCTTATAGTATTGCGCCATATCGACTGGAATAACTGCCTGAAATATTCTGTTAGCGACTAACTAACGTTTAACTGTTTTTCAAGGCGCTGAAATCTTACTCGCGAGAACTTGCTCTCAGAATTACTAGCCGGATTGCCGCAGAGAGGAGCACAAGGAAGCCGCCGAAAGCCAGCAGTGCGGCGCGACCAGTGGTCCCAATGATTGCCAACAAGAGCATTCCCACTCCGATTATCAAGAGACTAACCATCACCATCCTCGCTGGAAATGGGTCGAACGGTGGCGTCACGTCGCTTTCCGGAGTTGTTGCAATGACACTATCAAGGTGTTCTCGCAAAGTCATTGCGCCTTGATCGATACCTTGTTTCCGCCACTGGAAAAATACTAACATCACAACCGGCAAGATGACGCCAACGAGGACTTCGACATTCTTACTGTTGGCAGCGAGGTAGGAGGCGATGGACCACAGACGATCGCCTTCCTGAATCATGGGATTGCTGGCGAGGCCGAAACGCAGTGCGAGTCCGATGCCGAAGCTGGTTAGGGCGACGATGATCATTTCGCGGAGGCCGATCTTGCTGCTGAAGAGGCACCAGAGGGTGGGCGCGAAGAGGGGGACGACGAGGAGGGAGTTGATGGAGATGATCAGTTTCTCGGCACCACCCATGTGGGGGACGAGGATGGCGGAGGTGACTAACAAGGCTCCTAGCAAGACGGTGAACACGCGGCCGGTTCGCACGAGGGTGCGCTCCGTGGCTCCGGGATTGAGAAAGGCGCGGTAGAAGTCGTTGGTGAGGACGCCGGCGAAGACGTTGAGTTGCGAACTCACCATGCTGGCGGTGGCGCTGAACATAGCGGCAATCATGAGACCGAGCACGCCGGGCGGCAGGACGGATTGGGCGGCGAGAATGTAGGCTTGTTCTTTGTCGATTCCTTCGACTTGGCCTCGGTAGAGCAAGGGTGGCAGGAGCCAGAAGAGTGGCGTGACCAGGTACATGGTCCCGAAGAGGTAGGCGGATTTCTTGGCGTCGCGTGGACTTCGGACCGCGAGAAAGCGCTGCACAAAGGCCCATTCGGCACCGATCATGAAGAAGTGAATCGTGACCCAACCGAAGAGGAAGAACCATCCATACTTGCCGCCGATGGGATTGAAGAAGTGCTCGGGGACGTTTGATGCGAAGGTGGTGGCGTCGGTTCCCGCGATCATCAGGATGGCCACGAAGAGGACCACGACGGTGAGCACGATAAATTGGAGAACGTCGGTCATGAGAACGGCCCAGAGACCGCCTTGCATGGTGTAGATGACGACGATGGTGCCGAAGAGAATGATGGCCCAGGTAAGATTTAGTGGGATCAAGGCGACTAGCAACACGGCCAAAGCGTAGAGGGACACAGACACGCCGAGGATGCGTTTGATGAGCATGGTCCAGGTGAAGAAATGCAGGCCCGCTTTGCCGAAGCGCAGACTGACATACTCTGCAGGAGTGGAGACGCCAAGGGCGTTCCAACGACCGGCCACAAAGTAGCCAGCTAACAGAGCGGCGATGCCATAGCAGGTGTTGATCATGACCGCGACGAGGCCAAGCTCGTAGGCAATGCCACCCCACACGACAAAGGTCCCGGCGGAAAACATGGTCATGAATCCACTCAGGCCCGAGGCCCACCAAGGCGACCGACGACCAGCGGCGAACATGTCTTTCTGGCTCGTCGTGCGCTTGGCCGAGAGCGTGCTGATGACAAAGATGCCAGCGGTGTAGAGCAGCAGCGTAATGTAGTCTGGCGTGCTCATGCGGAAATCAGGGTCATGTGAGAACGCATTGCTACTGATGGTTCGACGCCGAGACCGGGTGAGCCCGGTACACTGTAGGTGCCATTCTCACATTGTAACAGGTCACCGGTGAAATGGCGGAACGGTTCGAAGATAGAGTGTTGAAACTCATGCGCCTCGACTTTCTGAAGCGCTGCGCTCGCTTGCAAACTCGCCGCAAGAAAGATGCCGGATCCGATGGTGGCGTGGGGAATGACTTGTAGATCATGTGCCTCGGCGTAGCGACCGATGCGCATGAATTGAGTAACGCCCGTGTGGCCCATTTCCGGTTGAACGATGTGACAGGCTTGGCAGTCGATTCGTGCGCGGGCGTCATAGAGCGTGCGCCATTCTTCACCCACGGCGATGGCCTGACCAGAATGCTGCGCCACCTCGCGCAGGGCGTCGATGTCTTCGGTCGCCACGGGAGCTTCCAGAAACCAGGGATGATCTGGGGCCATGGCTTGCGCGAGTTTCACCGCCTCGATCTGTGATAGGGCCCAATGAAGATCGCAGGCGATCTGTGCATGGTCTCCGAGATGCATGCGCAAGGCCTTGAGTTCGACCGCGGCACCGTCATCGGCCACAGGCAGGGCGAATTTGAATGAATCAAATCCATGTTCCTGCCAAGACTTTGCTAGAGCGCAGCGTTCTAGCAAAGTGTCCTCCGGCAATCCCGAAACGTAAGCCGGGATGCTTGCTCTCGGACATTCACTCAACAAGGAAGCGACAGAGAGACTAGCAAGCTTGCCAGCGATGTCCCATAGCGCGATGTCAATGGCTGCCAGAGCATCCAAGTAGAAGCCCCCGGTGTAGCCACGAACACGCATAAGATCGTAGAGTTCATCATGGAGCGTTTCTCGTTCCGACGAATCGCGGCCAATGACAAACCCGGCAAGTAGGTCGTTGATGATCTCCGCCGTCGCTTTCGGTGCGACCAGACCGTAAGTTTCACCCCAGCCTTCCACGCCATCCTTGGTTCTAAGACAAACGACCAGCGAGCGGTTCGAGCGAGGATATACGGTTCGATTGCCTTTCCGAACGAAGTAACCCGATTCATTGACCGTCTCGCCGTCCCGAAGTGATCCTAAATACGGTTTGTCCTGACGAAGATCCACGATGTAGACCTCAACGCTCGCGACTGGATCTTGAGACGCTGTTAGACGCATGGAAAGACGTCCAAGAGTTCCGCCAGCATGTGATCGATATTGAGTATGGCCATGTCATCCAACTCCGGAAGCGGCGCCCGCACGTGTTTCGCATCCGCAATGCCGCGTTTGGCCAAGATGCGTTTGGTTAGGCGCATCCGGTAAACCGCTTGGGAGACCAACAAGGGCAAACTCAGTCGATACAACTCTCTCGCACAACCATGATTGCACTCTGCATGGGCTTCGTAGAGCGCCACATGCAAGTCGGTCAACTCCACCGCAGGCATGGCGCCACAAGCGCCGCGATCCAATTCATCAATGACGTAGCGCGCGCCGCCGCCGCCAAAGACGCCTTTAAGATGGGGAATGTCAGCGCCTAACAAAGCGGTGATCGCCGGGCCGGATGGCAACGTTTCTTCTTTAATGTAAGTGAGCGACTCATTGGAGCGGGCCAACGACTCCATTGCTTTCGCGTTGAGACCCGCACCGACAGGAGCAGGCGCATTCTGTAAAATGATCTGTGCTTCTGGTAGAGCCCTGGTTACGTCTTTGAAGAAACGCGCATGCGCCTCCACTTCCTGGCCTAACCGCTGCGGCGCCATGATCATAAGATGGTCAATGCCGTGTTGCTTCGCCTGCTTGCCTGCAGCAATGACACCATCGAGATCCGCCGCGCTGGCCCCGCCGATGATCGGCACTTTGCCATTCACTTCATCCACTACCAGCCCAAGCAATTCTTCGCGTTCTGGGAGCGTCAGGTAATTGACCTCACTCGCCACACCAGGGAACACCACCCCATGACACTCCGACTCTAGCGCAAAGCGCACCACCTGGCGTTGCGCCTCCAAATGGAGCGTGTTGTCGTCCGTAAAAAGAGTGGGAATGACCGGGAAGATACCAGCGAGCATGATTCGTCTAGACTGTTAGGTCCTTCGCGTGCAAGCACGGAAATATTTGGAAACTTACTTCTCGAACCGTGCCGTTCGCGATCCAGGAACAGAAGGTTTCTTTGTCTCGCTACCCTAGGTAATCACACCCAAATGGAATCGAAGAAGGTTTCAATAGTAACGAGCAATCGTCAAATCATACCAAGACGATTGGCAAGACATACAAGACACTCTCTCCGAGCGTCTCCTAGACTCGTAGATTCATGATATCCCAATCCATTGCCGTTGCCGAGTCGAATTGGCCCCTGACCTAAGCCTATCGGTGCGCACAAGATGTGAGGACCGCTGTTCTAAATCCACGGGTCGGACGCGAAGAATCATCGATCCGCATCCCAGTGCGGACCGAGTAACATCAACCCCTGAAGACAACTAACATAATGAAGACAACCAGAGAAGTGTTTGCCGAGAATTGGAAAAACTCAATTGTCGCCAAGCTTGCCGCATTCGTGCTGCTTGGCGGAGTCACACGTGCGGCAACTATAGAATCCATTGACAACTCGAGCGGGGTGGATCTCTCGGGAAACATCGCTTATGCGGTCAATTTTTCACCGGTAACACCGGATGTCACGGTTGATGGAACGACCTTTCAAACATTCACCGCGAATGCGGATGTAGAGGGCCTAACAGTCACGCCAGAGCCGATCCGAAGCTTCACGGGAAGTGAAGGCTTCTTCAAACAGTTTCCTGCGCTGGGCGGCGACGACAACCTGAATACGGTGATTGGATCTTTCATTGATGCCAATAGTGACGGCGTGGATCTGACCGAATTTGACATGGGTCTCGAGGTGGTGAGCGGCCAAGCCTATCGCCTACAGTTGTTGTTTTCAGAAGGCTTCTTTACCGAATCAGGCGCGCGCGTCTTTGATGTTTCGATTGAGGGCTCGCTTGAGGTGGGCGATCTCGATCCCTTCAAAGTTCTTGGGGATGCGGGGATTGCTCCCGATGCAGGGACCATGGCGGGTGCTGTGGTGGTGACCCATGATTTCGTGGCGGGCGACGACACACTAAACATCAACTTTAAAAACAAGACGAGCTTTAGCGTCCTGAGTGGGCTCGTCCTAACAGAAGCCACTGCGGCTCCGGCTCCAATCGCGGTCATCGAGAGTTCGAGTGATTTGAATCTCTCGGAAAGCATCGTTTATGCGGTCAACTTTTCACCGGCAACTCCGGATGTGACGGTTGACGGAACGACCTTTCAAACATTCACCGCGAATGCGGATGTGGCGGGACTAACAGTCACGCCTGCACCAATCCGAAGCTTCACGGGAAGCGAGGGCTTCTTCAAACAGTTTCCTGCTCTTGGCGGCGACGACAACCTGAATACGGTGATTGGATCCTTTATTGATGCTCAAAGCGACGGCGTTGATCTTACTGAATTCGATGTGAGTCTCGATGTTGTGAGCGGTCAAGCTTACCGGCTACAGATGTTATTCTCAGAAGGATTCTTTACCGAAGCGGGCGCGCGCGTCTTTGACGTTTCGATTGAGGGCTCCCTTGCGTTCCGCGATTTCGATCCTTTCCAAGTGGTTTCGAATGCCGGGATCGCGCCTGACGCGGGGACCGTGGCGGGTGCCGTGGTCGTGACTTACGATTTCGTGGCCGGCGACGATACCCTTGATATCAACTTTAAAAACAAGGCGAGCTTTAGCGTCTTGAGTGGACTCATCCTGACAGATACGTCCGCAGCCCCTGGAGTGAGCACGATCGGCATTGGGCTGAACGCCGACGACACGGTGACGGTGACGTGGGGCGGTGGCACGTTACAATCGTCGACCGACCTGAGCAGTCCTGACAGTTGGACGAACGTTCCCGATGCGACGGGTGGCTCGCACAACATCCCTGTTAGTGGGACGGATACCTATTTCCGGGCTACCCAGTAGTTGGTCGAATCCACTCTCTTGAACCCCTATGAGACTTACCAATAGAATCCTCTTCTTCGTACTCGCGGCCATGGCGAACGCCGAAGCGCAGAACGTCCTAAGTGTCAACAATCTGAACTGGCGTCCGGGTAACAACGGCAACCACAGCACCGGCATCTTCGGCAATCCTGTATCGGAGGGAACCCTCATTGTTCAGCCTCCGAACGCCAACTTCACCGGGTTTGGCGGTGAGAATCCGACGGATTTCCTGTTTCGCTGGGATGGCCTGACGCTTGATGGCGCGGGCGTTGCCGATGATTACATCGACTTCACGATCCGCGTGGCTTCCACCGGAGATCTGCCAGGGAACATTGCCTTTGGTGGAGAGGGGTCGGGGATCAATCGCGGTGCCGAGGACGATGCTGTGGGGATCAGTGCGGGTGAAGAGATGACTATTGAAATCGTGGATATCAGCTTGAGACCCGAGACGTTGGGTTCTGTCGAATTTGACGGGTTCACAGGCGCGGGGTTCTTTGCTAGTGGAAACGCGGGTGGGGGCATGTCGACCGTTGGAAGCGTCCAGGCAGAGGTCAACGGCTCCCCTGCGGTGGTCGAGTTGGATGGCACCGCCTACACCTTCAGCACTGACGCAGTCACCTTCGAGGTGGCTCCAACCGTTGTCATCAATAACACCGTGACGAATGATCCGGCGGTCACGCCCGATCCTACCGTCACACCGAATGGAAGGCTCAGACACGCCAGCTTTTCATTCACGTATTCTGAGGTTGTCGGGGCACCAGAAATAAGCGGCTTTTCACTTGGAGTCGGCGATGAGACCGAAGGGTACTATTTCACTACAGGAAATCCTAGCAATGATGCTGATGGTGTCTTTGATTTGTCGGTCTTGGGGTTCGACTATGACGTGGCCAATGGCACCGAACTGACTCTGAAGCGGGACGGCGATGTCGAAACGGTCCTCCCGCTTGAAGGGGGCATGAGATCTGGTCGGATCACCCCGGAGGCGCCTGGCGCAGGCGTGTATTCCTACACGATCGAGGTCACCAACGGCGCTGACACCGTCTCCAGTCAGCCGATCACTGTCTCGGTCGACCAGCCCTACGTTCTGACAGAAGCGTCTACCCGCTCGACTGCTGGCAAGATCGGCATTGCAGGCAGTTTGCCGCTCTTCATTTCGGCGTCGGGGGACTTTGATACTGAGGACGCCGATCATGGTCTGTTTCTCTCATTCGCAGATCAGGAAGGGACGCTGACCCCGGCTGGCGCGGGAGGATCCGGAGATCCGAGTCCGGGCAATTTGACCCTCGACTATCAAAGCTCTTCCGTCCTATCTAACAATTTCGCGCCTGAAGAGGGCTCGGAAAGACTGGATGTCCCAGTTGCGGACATCGTTGCCGCGATCGAAACCGAGAACGGCATCACCCTAACGTATCCCTTTGCAGCCAGAGCCACGATCAGTGCTGTTAATCCAGCTGGGGCGGCCACGCAGGAAATCGACTTCATGATCATGGATTCCCAGATTCTGGTCGAGTTGGACCCTGCGACTTTCGTAGTTGGCAGCGGCATCCTGGAGAACCAATGGATTTCGCCGTTCTTGAATGCGGATGAGGTCGCTAACAATGACATTCAAGACATTAGCGGCGATGGAACGGTTACGTTTGACAGTGTGGTCTCTGGTGGGATCGCCTTGGGCTCGAACGACACCGGGATCCAGTCGGGAATCCGATCTCGTGACGTGACCGTGAGCACCTGGATCTTAATTCCTGAGGATGCGTCCACTGGTGGGCTCATCATGAAGTTCGGGGGCAATTCTACAGGGACAGCGATAGGCTATGAGCAGAGCACCGGTGAATTGATCGCACGGATGCAGGGCGGCGGTACGAGTCAAGCGACTGCGGTCGTGTCTCCGGGTTGGCACCACCTCGCGGTCACCCTGGACATTGGGCCCGATTCGGCCGCCACCATCTACATCGATGGCAAATTCGCTGGGGCTGGCGAGGCCGATGGGGAATCGGATAGCTGGGCGAACCCTCAAGTCTCAGGCCTGTTCTCGGACCCAGCAGCCATCGGGTTTGCCGGCAAGGACATTCCGTTGTTCGGTGCGGCCTCTCTGGGGGACGGACTGGCAGGAAACCTGAGGCTCTACAGTGGCATTCTGAGTGAGGAAACGATCGCTCAGTTGTCGACGGAGTTCTTTCGATTCTCTGGCGGTCCGCTCCAGATCACAGACTTTCGGACGATCGGCAAGAACCTGTTAGTCGAATTCGCCTCGCGCGAACCCGATGGAATTCATCAACTACAACGAAGCGTTGACTTAATCACTTGGGAACCGTTGGAAGCGAGTTTCTCCGATTTAGGTAAGGGCCTCCTTAGTGCCCAGTCCGTCTTTCCCGGCACCACCATGGAATTTGTTAGAGTGGCTCTATTAGGAGACCCGCCCATCTTCTTCGATGACTTCGAGTCTGGGGGCGAAGGCTGGACGATCGGCGGCGCGAATGCGGCGGACACTCAGTGGGAACTTGGCGCGCCAACGGTCGGTCCGGGCAGCGCCTTCAGTGGCGACAACGTCTATGGCACGGATCTAGACGGGCCTTTCGCCCCAGGAGCCGTTCTATCATTGAGGTCTCCTGTCATTGACCTGGAAGGCCAAGAAGCACGTCGATTGAAATTTCAGTATTACATAGATACCACGGAGGGCGCTGAAGGTGGTCGACTCAACTTCCTGGAAGCGAATGGCGATCTTCTAGTCAACGACTCGGATTTGATTCTCTGGGGCAACTCCGGTGGTTGGGTCGAATACAATCAGTCCTTGCCTGAGGCGGTTCGCGGTCGGCAATTCGTCCTAGAGTTTCAGTTTCTCAGTGACAACGAAGAGCCTAACGGCGCGGGTTGGTACATTGATGATGTGGAGATCTCGAAGTGATTCGGGAACTTGTTAGGTCTCTATTTGCGGCCTACGATTTCCTGACCATGTGGTATTTGCCTAGCGCTTCTCTTCTCTAAGATACCGATACACGATGATAATCCGATTCCTTCTCCTCTTCCTCTCGCTTGGTGTGACCTCTAGTTTCGCCGAGGTCGTGATCAATGAGCTCTCTGCCCGGCAAAGCGATCGCCTATTGCGCTGGGACGCCAACGATCAGCCTTACACAGGCCCGGGCCATCCTTGGTGGTCGGTTTCTTTCGATGACACCGCCTGGCTGACGGGCGAAACACCCATTGGGTTCAATGACGGCACGATCTTTGCGCCCAAGATGCCGACGAATCTAAAGGACACGCTCGAAGGCATCTCACCGTCTGTCTACACACGCCATGTCTTCACCGCCGACGCAGCAAGTGCGGGGTCCGGCGACGACCTCACGGTGACCGTCGTGGCCGATGACGCCTTTATCGTTTGGCTCAATGGTCACGAGATTGGGCGCCGCAACATGGGCGCGGCCAAGGCGCACCTCTATTTCGACCAAGTGGCCTACCGCGAAGCCGAACGCGTCATGAGAAGGTCTGACATCGTGCTTGGGAAAACATCCGATTTCCTCGTTGCTGGTGAGAACACCCTGGCAGTGCAACTCGCCAATGTCGATCTTGTGAGCGACATGAGCCTGGAAATGAAAGTGACCGTGGGCGAAGACAACATCCTCGTCCCCTTTGGTGCCTCGGTAAAATATCTCCCCGGTTTGCTGGAACCCAATGCGGATGTCTTCGAGCCAGCGGCACTCGCGGAAGGCGCGTCCGATTGGATCGAACTCCACAACAACGGCGCGGAAGCGGTTGATCTTACGGGATGGACACTCACGGATGATCAAGGCAATCCTAACAAATGGACGTTTCCCGATGGAACCACCATTCCTGCGGGTGACTACCTCTTGGTGCTGACGGACAACCCAGACGAACCCATTCCGGAGGCGCATTACTTGCACGCAGCCTTTCGATTGAGTGCGAATGGTGACTATGTTGGTCTCTTTGATGGATCGGGCACGCTGCAAAGCGAAGTGCCCGCCGTGAAGCACTATCATTTCCACAGCTATGGCAGCGCTCCCGAGGGAGAAGAAATGCGCTATCTCGCCGTTCCCACGCCTGGCGCGGCCAACACTGGCCCTGCCTATAGGGACCGGGTGGATGCGCCCGATTTCGATCCCGCTGGCGGGTTTTACGACGAAGCGGTCACGGTCAGTCTGAGCAGTCAAACAGAGGGGGCCGTCATCCGCTACACGACGGATGGCACCGAACCCACCGCGTCCACCGGCCTGCCCTACACCGAGCCTTTCACCCTTGAGATGATTTCAGACCGGGAAGGCCATGTGATTCGTGCGCGCGCGTTCCAAGATGGGATGATCCCTTCTAACAGTAAGACCAACACCTATCTCATCGGCCAAGATCCAAGAGTACGCACCGCACCCACGTTGATCTTCTCGGCTGATTTGCCCCGAAATCTCTACGATCCCTATGGCGCCCTCGCCATCCACGGCGGTAGCTTCAGTGGCAACGAATGGAAGGCACGTGAGGAAGATGCTTATAACAATGTCGTCAATCGAGGCCGGGCATACGAACGCCCCATCCACGCCGAGTTCTATTTCGCTGATGGTTCGGCAGGCTTTCGGTCCAACGTCGGTGCGCGGATCGCAGCGAGCAATTTCTCGCGTCCGCGCATGACGCTCAACCGCCTAGACAATAGCCCTTGGCAGGATGGCAGCGGCAGCGTGGAGAAACCCTCGTTCAATCTCTATTTCCGCAATGACTACGGCAACCCAAGCGTGACCCTGCCGTTTCATGGGGAGAATGCTAGCGTAAAAGACTTCGAACAATTTCGCGTGCGTGCTGGCAAGAACGATTCGCGCAATCCCTTCATCATGGACGAACTCATGCGCCGACTGAGCAAGGCCATGGGCCAGCCCGCCAGTACTGGCGTGATCAACACGCTTTACGTGAATGGCGAATTGAAAGGCATCTACAACATGACAGAACGGGTGCGGGAACCCTTCTTGCGTGCCTACCACGATGCCGATCCCGATTCCGAATGGGATATCCTTCAATACGAGGGCGACGTCTTCACCGTCGATCAGATCGGCAATCCCAGGAACAACATCACTTCAGGTGACAAGCTCGCGTTTGAAGACCTGCTGACTCGTCTTCAGGCAGAAGAGACGGTCGCCAATTGGGAAACGGCCCTTGAGCTGATCGACGTCGAGAACATCGCAGACTACTTTCTCTTTAACATTTACACCGCCATGTGGGACTGGCCGCACAACAATTGGATCCTCACGCGTGAACGCTCTAGCAGAGGGCGATTTCGTGGCTATGTGTGGGACGCTGAGGGCGGGATTGGCCGAAGTACCGCCCGCAATGCGTCGACGAATATCATCGATCGCTACATCCTGGGCACGAGCGAGGGAAGTTTATCCGAGAACGGAACGGAAGGCGAGTTGCGCGATCTGTGGCGCGGGCTCACCCGTTGGGAAGAATTCCGCCTCCTATTTGCCGACCGTATCCACAAACACCTCTTCAATGGCGGCGCGCTGGACGATCGCGACTTTGAGAACTCCGTCCTCAACCGGCTCAGCACGCAAGTGGTCGACGAGTATGATGATCTGCTAGACTTCGTCTTTGGGCAAACGGCCATCGGCACGCACGCGCGCAATTGGGCGACCACTTCAGGAGGCAAACCGCGACGTGACTATCTGTTTGGCCCCGAACGCCAGAGCTTTCGCGATCACGATCTCTGGCCGAACGTGGACCCACCGGAGTTCAGCCAGTTCGGCGGCAGCCTAACGGATGGCGCATTGACCATCACAAGCTCCAAGGGTGACCTCTATTACACGACGGACGGGACCGATCCACGCCTCCCAGGCGGAGAGCCTAACCCAGCAGCCATCATTTCCGCCGATGGCACGGCCGCGCTGCAGCTCACCGAAGCCGCGACCGTCAAGGCGCGTCGATTGGGGGACAATATCTTCACGGGACCCGCTTGGAGCGCCCTCACCAGTGCGGACTTCACGATCGACACTGTTCCCTCCTCGTCTAGCAATCTTGCCATTTCAGAGATCCTCTACAATCCTTCCGGCGCCACACCAGCGGAAACCGCAGCTGGCTATGATGACGGTGATGAGTTTGAATTCCTCCGTTTGAAGAACTTCGGAGAGCAGGCGATCGATCTGCATGGCGTACGCTTTGTCGATGGCATCACCTATGACTTTGATGCAGGGGCCATTCGCTCTCTCGCTCCCGGTGGTGAGGTTCTGATTGTTTCGAATCTCGAGGCTTTCCGGCAACGCTATGGCACCGATCACGATGAGATCCTAGCAGGATCATACCGCGGCCAGCTCAGCAACGGTGGAGAGCAGTTGCGGCTCATTGATGCCAATGGCGAAACTTTGCACGACCTCAACTACGAAACCAAAGATCCCTGGCCCGATCTCGGCGATCTCGATGGCCATGCAATTCAACTCAGCGATCCATCCACAAATCCAGCAGAGGGTGCAAAATGGAGCGCTTCTTCTGAAGTAGGCGGCTCGCTAGGCGGCAATAGCCCTGGCAATGCGCTCACATTTGCCCAGTGGCAGGAAACGAGTTTCCCGGATCCCAGTGTTTCCGCCCCCAATGCCGACCCTGACCATGACGGCCTTAACAACGTGATCGAGTTTGCCCTGGGAACGCCACCGCTTTCTAGCAACAACGGCATTTCTCTTCCTGACGTGATCACGAAGACTGTGGGTGATGACCAGTTCCTCGTCCTAGAATACACGCGTCAGCCCGGCGATCAAGCTGTCGAGTTTGCCGTTCAGACCAGCAGTGACCTGGTCACTTGGGCCGATGGCAACACGATCGCCACCACGACCACGAACCCTAACGGCACGATTTCAACGGCATTGCGAGACACGAATCCTGTTGGGCAAGCACGCTACGCCCGGCTGAAGATCACGATTGAGCCATGAACAGGAACTGGTGTTACCTGCGGAAATTGAAGACAATTTCAAGCAATGGACAACCTCTCTACTATCGTGGCTCTGATGCTGGTTGCGTTGGCCACATCGCTGTGGGCGACCGATCTGAACGATAATGGTTGGGATGATCTGGCGGAACTTCTCTACCCAGGGCTTTCTGAGCTTTCCCCTGATGCCGATGCCGATGGTGATGGCTTGAACAATGGCGTTGAGGCGAGCGCTGGCACGGACCCGTTCGATTCCGTTTCGCAGTTCTCGGCGCGGTTGTTCGGTGAAGCGGAAAACGCGTTGGTCATCTCGACGATCCCTGGGAGGCGTTATCAACTGTGGTCAAGCCCTGACATGATCACTTGGAGTGTGCTCCAAGAACCGGTGATCGCGGAAAGCGCGAAGACGGTCATTGAAGTCGACCTGCCAGCTCTGCGGCAGACCGAACAACAATTCGTTCGGGCGTCTGTTAGTGAAATTGACCTTGATGGCGATGGTCTGGACGACGCGTTGGAACGTTACCTTGGCTTTGATCCTGCCAATGCTAACAGTGTCCGATCATCAGCCAATGGTGGCGATCGCGAGCAATTCGTGCGCATGTTAGTTGGCGGCAACCCGGATGGCAGCCGATACGGAACGATCGGCAAGGGCATTCCCTCCCGAGAACAGGCGAGCCGATTTCTTGCGCAAGCCACCTTTGGGCCTTCCCTGAAGAAGATCGACAATCTGCGCTTTCTCGGACCAGGTGCCTATGAAGCCTGGATCGATCATCAGCTAGAAGTGCCTCCGAGTTACCTCCGCAGGTACATTGATCGCTTGGTCAATCGCATGGAAGCCGATGGCTCGAAGAGCGGCAGCAAACCGAATCCGATCTTTCCTCACTTTGTCACCCAGCAGACGACGTTTGCCATGTTTCGTGAGAATGTGAACACCGTGTGGATGCGTCAGGCACTGTTCGCTCCCGATGAACTGCGCCAACGCATGGCTTGGTCGCTTAGTCAGATCGTCGTCGTCGGACCGAGGTGCAACAGCTATGGCATCGCGGCTGCCGATTGGTATGACACGGTCATTGAGCATGCGCTAGGCAACTACCGCGATCTGCTTTATGACATTGCGTTGCACCCTTGGATGGGCTGGTACTTGAGTCATCTTGGCAATCGTAAGGCGGATCCTTTCATCAATCGCTTGCCTGACGAGAACTTTGCTAGAGAGATCATGCAACTGTTCTCCATTGGACTGTGGGAGCTGAACATGGATGGCACGCAGAAGTTGGATGCCCAGGGGCAGCCAATTCCGACCTACGACAATAGGGACATCGAACACCTAGCACGCGTCTTTACCGGTCTCGATTTTCAGAAGGGCACAGGAGGTCGCACAGGCTATGCAACCGCGCCCATGGACATGATCGAAGAGTATCATGACAGGGGCGATGTTTTCTCTAGCATTGCTTACGATAACGCCGAAAAGACCTTCCTCGGCGCTTCTTTACCAACATTTCGCAAGGCCCCAGGTCGAACTGGATTGGACGACGTTTCGGATGCTATCGATGTCCTCATCAATCATCCAAATTGTCCGCCATTCATTTGCAAGAATCTCATCCAACACTTTGTCACTTCGAACCCGAGTCCGGCTTACGTGGAACGAGTCGCCAAAGTGTTTGCGGGAGAACTGGGACATCGGCGCGGGGATCTGGCAGCCACGATCAAAGCCATTCTGCTAGACGCGGAAGCGCGTGATCTATCCGCCATGCTCAATCCCGTATTTGGGCGGCTCAAGGGGCCGATGTTGCGGATAACCTCATTGGCGCGGGCCTTTGAGGCGGGAGCGGAGACACCGGCCCTGCATGATCTCACAGGGATCCAATTCTGGTCGCCTCGCAAAGATGTCATGTTTGATCTTCTGCAGTACCCGTTCGAGTATCCCTCCGTGTTCAATTTCTATGAACCGGGTTACAGTCGGCCGGGAGAGATTCGTGATCGTGGGCTTGTTAGTCCTGAATTCGCGATCATGAATCCGCTCACCGCAACGACGGTTCCCAACCGCTTGTGGTCTCTCATTCAGGACGGCTTTCACGACGCCCACCCAAGCGTCACGCCATCCTTTGAAGTGGAGTTCGCTGGTGTAAAGCATCTGTCAGGCGACACAGAGCGTTTGCTAGACTACATCAACCTCATCCTTTGCCACGGAACTCTCAGTCCTGGCGGTCGTGCGACCATGCGTGAAGCCATCGATTTCTGGCCGCCTGCCAACACAAGCCGCTGGCGAGACCGCGTTGAACTTGCGATCTATCTGGCGCTGGTTTCTCCCGATTGTGCCATTCTGAAGTAACGATGACTAGCCGCCGCCATTTCCTAGGGTCTGCCAACTGTGCCGCTATCAGTTCGATTGGTATCTTCAACACGATCGCAAATTTGCGCCTGTTAGGCAATGCTGTCGCCTCACCGCCTGCGGGACGTGAATCCTATCGCGCCTTGGTTTGTGTATTCCTTCATGGAGGAAACGATTCTTTCAACATGCTCGTGCCCACTGGGGAAGAAGAGCACCGGAACTATGCGGACGTGCGCACCAATCTAGCTCTATCTGAAAGCGAGCTACTCCCACTAGCAGTCACGAACACGGAAGGACGTCCCTTTGCCTTACATCCGTCGATGTCTGGTTTGCAGAAACGTTTCAATGATGGCAACGCTGCCTTTATAGCCAACGTGGGCACCTTGGTCGAACCCATCACAATCCGCACTTACAACAATGGGTCGGTAACGTTGCCACGGTCGCTATTCTCACATAATGACCAACGCCGAGAATGGCAGACTTCCGTTCCCCAGACACCCCTGAAGACGGGATGGGGCGGTCGTTTGGCAGATCGCATGATGGCCTTCAACACCTCGAACAAGGTCTCCATGAACATTTCGTTAGAAGGAACGAATCTATTCCAAACTGGGAATCAAAGTTTCGCCTACGCCATCGATCACCGCGGAGCGAAGACACTCACGGGCTCGGACTCTCGCATCGAATCTGAACTGAATCGCGTCAATGCTGCCAAATCGTTAGTCGAACAGAACTATCGCGACGTGCTGAAACGCGCCTTTGCCGAGGAGGCGAAGCGCAGCTATGAAACGGCCGAGATCTTTGCCGCCTCCTTTGATGCGGCCACCGTGCGCACGGCATTTCCCGAAACCAGTATCGGCAGCGATCTCAATGCGGTCGTCAAGACGATGGCCATTCGCGAGTCGCTCGGTCATCAGCGTGATCTCTTCTATGTTCAGTTAGGCGGCTTTGACAATCACGGGGAATTGCTAGAGACACACACGGATCGCCTATCCATGCTAGACTCTGGCCTCACCGCATTCTGGGATGCTTTGACTGAGCTCGGTATTCAAGACGAGGTCACGCTGTTCACCTGCTCGGACTTTGGTCGCACTTTGCGATCGAATGGGCGAGGGACAGATCATGCTTGGGGAGGCCACAGCCTGGTGATGGGAGGCTGTGTCGACGGGGCCAAGATCTATGGCATCTACCCAGATGCTGCGGAATTAAAGTTAGGAGCCGGACTTGATGTGGGGTCCAACGGTCGCCTCTTGCCCACTACCTCCTGCGACGAGTACTTTGCCGAACTGGCCCTGTGGTTTGGCTTGGAGCCGGGCGAACTGGCGGACGTCTTGCCTAACATTGGAAACTTCTATACTTACGCTCCTGCTACTCCTCCTATCGGGTTCCTCTTATGATGATTATCCGCATTCTATTTCCTCTCCTCGTTGCCCTCAACATGTTGGCCAAAGCTGCCGAACGTCCGAACATCGTCTGGATTATCTCCGATGATCTGGGGCCTGAGTTAGGCTGTTACAGTTATCCCGATGTATCGACGCCCAATCTCGACCGGCTGGCTGCTGCCGGGACGCGGTTCCCGCATGCCTTTGCCACCTCGCCGGTCTGCTCCGCATCGCGGACGGCTTTTCAAACGGGTCTCTATCAAACAACCGTTGGCGGCCATCATCACAACACGCGCAACAAGCCTGTCTTGCCTAGCACGATGCCGACCGTGACTCAGCTCATGCAGAAAGCGGGGTACTTTGTAAGCAATGGTCGAGGAACAAAGACCTTCGGAAAGAGACGAGCGAAGTCTCATCTGAACTTTGTTTACAAGGATGAAACGTTCTTTGACGGGCAAGATTGGACGCAGCGTAAGCCTGGCCAGCCATTCTTTGCTCAAGTACAGATCAAAGAACCGCATCGCACCTTTGTGAAAAGCCAGCGGCCTCGACCCAGAGCACCGATTCCTCCCTACTACCCGGATCATCCGGTGACTCGAGCGGATTGGGCGAACTACCTGGCGAGCATCGAAGTGTTAGATCACAAAGTAGGAGCAGTGCTAGACAGGCTTGAATCCGAAGGACTCGAGGACAACACACTGGTCATCTTCTTCGGAGATCATGGGCGTCCGCACGTGCGTGGCAAACAATGGCTCTATGATGGCGGCTTGCATGTGCCGCTGATCATCCGTTGGCCAGGCAAGGTGGCTGCTGGTATCAATGACCGTCGCTTAGTATCCCTGCTAGACCTCATGCCCACGACCTTGAGTGCCGCTGGTATCGAATTGCCCCAACTCCCTGGCGCCAACTTGCTTGACTCTGGCTGGAAAGGGCATGAGCAGCTCTTCGCCGCACGCGACCGCTGTGGTGACGCGGTTGATCGCATTCGATCCGTGAGAACGCGAGAGTTCAAATACATCCGCAACTATCATCCCGAAAGGCCCTACCTGCAGCACAGTGGTTATAAGAAACTGAGCTATCCCGTCGAGACGCTGATGAAGGTATTGCATGCCGAAGGCAAATGGGATTTACCCTTCATGGCGAAGCAGCGTCCTAAGGAAGAACTCTACGATCTCAAGACGGATCCTCACGAAATAACCAATTTGGCTGCAGATCCAAGCCATGCCGATACCCTATCTGAGTTGCGAAAGTCATTGGATGACTGGATCCAAGAAACCGGTGACCTCGGCGTTGTCAATGAGGCTGACACCGTGGATATGGAAGCGTTGATGGAGGAGAAACGGAAGTACTACGAGAACGGCATGAAACGTCGTGGGCTTGATCCGGCGCTTTCGAATCGCGACTACTTGCAGTGGTGGAAGAGTGAGTTGGGAATCGACTAAAGATGTCGCAAACTTGTTCCCTCTCTAGGAGTCTATCCTTACGTGCATGAAGCTTGCTTTTGTTCTACTCGTTGCCCTGCTCTTGCCGTGCCAGGCCGGAGACCAAGAAGCGACCGGCTTCGTACACGTCAAACAGCTGGATGGCATCTGGTGGTTCATCGGGCCCGACGGAGAACGCTTTGTCAGTCTTGGTGTGAATCACATTGAGCCCCATCTGTGGCTAGCGCCTTACAACAAAGTCGCAACTCTGGCGCGCTACGGCCATGATATGCTCGCGAATGGTCGTTTCAACACACATGGAACTGCTGCGAAGAAATGGATCGACCAGCAATTGAAGCATTGCGAAGAGCTTCAGTTCAACACTTTTGGAAAGCACACGCATGGCACCATCGATCCGAAGCTTTATCGTGATGAGATCTACTATGTCGCTTCTCTCAACACCGCTCCGTTGGCGGGATGGCGCGAACGCAACGGAGAAGGCCCTCGTCCAGATGTGTTCTCTGCTGATTTCGAAGCTTTTCTCGAAGACCGCGTGGCTCAGGTTTGTCAGCAACACAAGCATAGTCGCAACCTGTTAGGCTATCTTTACACCGATGTCCCCAGTTGGGTGATGGGTAGGAAAGATCAGAAAGCCAGGAACGAACACACGTTGATTTATCCTTGGGTGAACGCTCTGTTAGTCCTAGGTCAAGCCTCACCGGGCAAGCAGCGTTGGCTAGAACTGCTCAAAGCGCGCCATCAATCTGCAGAAGAGGCCGCTAAAGTGTGGGGGCTGCCGGTGAGTCCGACCTACGGAATCGATTGGCAGAAGATCGCTCGCATCACCGATTGGTCTCGTTCAACTGATAAGAAGAAGGCCGATGCCGACATGGTTGCCTTCCTTCATCTCATCGCCGATCAGTGGTATGGTCTACACCGAGAGATCATTCTCAAACACGACCCTAACCATTTACTATTGGGCGACAAGAATATGGTGAATTTGCACTACGACTGGGTCATTCCCGCGCTGAAGAAACACGTCGATGTGATTGCCATCCAGGCTTATGGGCGTTGGGAGGATGATAGGAAGATCACGGACACGCTCTACGAGAAGATTGGCAAACCCATCTTTAACGGCGATGGCTGTCATGCTTTCGCTCAACCGAATCAACAGAAGTACGGAGTGAAAGGCTTTCGCACCAACGCTAAGAGTATCGAAGAAGTCGCTCAGCTTTACCGCGAAACCCTTGAAGGCATGATGGCCACGCCGTATATCATCGGCTGGCACCACTGCGGGTATCTTCAGCAATGGGACGCCGCCGAGCGGGGCGATTCTCCTCGCAACGAGAACGGTTTCATGGATCCTTTCGAAAAGCACCTAACTGTCTGGACCGAAGTGATCAAGGCCACCAACGCCAAGGCGGCCGCGCTTCATGCTGCTTCAAACAAGGACTAACATGCGCCCACATATCCTTGCAACTCTAGTCGCCTTCTTGGTATCTCTGCCAACGACATCCTTCACTCAAGAACTTGATCCCTATGGCGGCTATCCCGGAATCAAAGGTAAGAAGACTGGCTTCTTCCATGTCCAAAAGATCAACGGTCGTCAATGGTTCATCACGCCTGATGGCAATGTCTTCTTCCCAGTCGCACTCAGTCACCTTTACTCGGGTGAAAGCGATCTCGCTGCAAAGAATGTCTACGGCGGCGATCGAGATGCCTGGCTCAGAGACTCATTCGCCAAGGCAAAGGCCATGGGGTTCAATTGCGCTCTTGGCAGCGCGACGAGTCCAGAGCGCAATCTGAACGGATTCGTCGATGTTGAGAAAGCCGAGGCGCTCTTTCGAGAACACAACTTTCCCTATTCCGTAGGTGTCATTCTCCTTAAACATCCCTGGGAGTTTGTCGAAGGCGAAACCTTGCCCGACATTTTCGATCCCGCGTATGAGAAGCTCATCGACGCGCGTGCGAAAGCAGTGTGTCCAAAGTACAAAGATGATCCCTTGGTCATGGGCTACTACTACGGCTTTGGCGCCTTCAACAAAGCGGACCAATGGGTCAATCATCACCTATCACTACCAGCCAACAGTCCTGGTCGTGTGGCACTTGTAGACGTGCTTGTTAGGAAGTATGATAACGATGTCAGGGCTTTCAATAAAGTATACGGACTGACTCTCGAACAGATTGCCGATCTCAAAGACAAAGAGCTTCTTGCCTACGAGAAAGCCTATGAACGGCGCAACTACCCCAGGGTGAAGAAGAGCCTCGACCCGGCCATCCTAGCCGACTTCGAAGCAATCATCTCCCACATGTGCGTCACTCTCTATAAACTGGGGCATTCAGCGATTCGACGTCATGACAAGAATCACCTGATCTTGGGCTCCTTCATCAAAGAATGGGCCCTAACCGCCGCCTCCTGGAAAGCCGCTGCGCCCTACGTTGACATGATCGCCCCGCAGCATTTCAATCGCGATATCGACGTCAATCAGTTAGCCAAGGCGGCCAATCTGCCGATCATTTATTCGGACGAATACTTCGGCTTTCACTATCCAGGAGGAATCGGCAGCCTGCATGCGGGTCTGGTCTCTCATGACGCACGAGGCGAAGTCTACCAGGCCAATTTACTGCGCCACTACAAAGATCCCAACGTACTGGGCGTGACCTATTGCGCCTGCATGTTTGATCAGGGCGGCAATACTCTAGCAAAGAACAATCAGAATGGGTTCTACGACATTCACGGAAAGCCTCGGGTAGATCTGATCAAGATGGTCACAGAGATCAACAAAGCCGTCTACCAACACACCACGGATCCAGGATCAGCAGCAGAGCTTGAGAAACTCCGCTTGGCTCTCTTTGAGACCTGGGACAAACACTCCATCAAACCCCGCAGACGACGCTAGCAATCCAATCCAAATACGACCGGTATCGAGTCGGATGTGCCGAGGACTTGATCTGTCAAATAGGAGCAAGTTGCGGGGAAATTGGGTGAAAGAGTAGGATTAAGAGCAAGATTACGATTACGATCATTGACCAACATGAAGAACGTCCATTTCAACTTCGCCAAGTCACTCTCGCGCCGCCACTTTCTCAAAGGCGTTGGAGCTGCCATGGCGCTTCCGTGCTTGGATGCCATGAGGCCTGCTTTCGCAGCGGCGGCTCCTGTGGCCCCTCGGCGGTTCGTAAGTTTCACGCTCTCACTTGGCCTTCACGCGCCCAATCTCAATCCGAAGGAAACCGGTCGTGGTTACACACCGTCGCGCTACCTAGCACAGATACAGGATGTGCTTGATGACGTGACCATCGTTACCGGCTCTTCTCATCCGGGCGTGAGTGGCGGGCATCAGGCGGAAGGCAGTATCCTAACAGGTGCTCCCTATTCGAAGAGCGCGGTCTTCAAGAATTCCATTTCCATTGATCAGAAACTGGCCAAGCACTTGGGACACCACACCCGTTTCCCATCGCTCGTGCTCAATCTCTCGGACAATAACAGTCCGTCTTACACTGAGAATGGTAGCATGATCCCGGCGGAAATATCACCGGCCGCTCTCTACAAGAAGCTCTTCATTCAAGATTCACCCAAAGAGCAGGCGCGGCAGGTAGAGCGTTTAAAACAAGGGCGCAGTATCATGGACCTCGTTTCGGAGGACGCGCGCCGTTTGCAACGTGAGCTGGGCTCAGGGGATCGCGACAAGCTGGACCAGTACTTCACCGCCGTGCGAAACTTCGAAAAACGTCTGGGCGATTCCGAGGAATGGGCGCGCCGCGACAAGCCTAACGTCGATGCGCAACCACCGATCGATGTCAGTGACAACAACGCTGTTATTGAGCGCATGAAACTGATGACGGACGTTGTACGACTCGCCTTTGAAACAGACTCCACTCGCTTTGTCACCCTGCACGTCGACGGCAACGCCGGGGCCATTCCTATCGATGGGGTGAGCGAAGGCTACCATTCTCTCAGTCATCATGGCCGAGATGAAGACAAGATTGATCAGCTCACGTTAGTCGAATCCGGCATTGTCAACGCGTGGGGTGGATTTGTCCGGCAACTCAAGGCCTTTGATGAAGGAGGTGTGTCGTTGCTAGATCGAACCAATGTCCTTATGACGTCAAACCTTGGCAACGCCAGCTCTCACGATAATAAAAACCTGCCGGTCTTGCTCGCTGGCGGTGGCTTCCGACACGGCCAACACCTCGCCTTTGATCAGAACGACAACTATCCTTTGGCGAACCTCTTTGTGAGCATCCTCCAACGTCACGGCATCGAAACCGATCGATTCTCAAAGGCCGAAGCGCCCATGCGCGGCCTCGAACTTATCTAGCGATTTGATGAGTCGTTTGTTGATCTGTGTTAGCGTCTTGTGGGCGTTATGCTTCCCGGTGGTGACATCGGCCGAGGAGGCGAGTCATTTGCCGGAGTCAGTCATCGGGTTCTTCGAATCCAACTGCTACGATTGCCACAGCTCGGATCTGGCCAAAGGCGAGTTGGATCTTGAGTCCATGGCATTCAATCCTTCCGATCGTGAGGGGCTGACGCGTTGGAGCTGGATCTACGACCGCGTGAAGCACGGTGAGATGCCGCCCAAAGGGGAGCCTGAAGGCAAGAGTGCCTTTCTCAGCGAGATTGAAGAGACACTGCATCGACACTCACAGGCGCATCAAGAGGAGAAAGGCCGGGTGCGTTCACGGCGCCTGAGTCGTGTCGAGTTTGAGAACACCTTGCATGATTTGTTAGGCATCGATCTTCCTGTTCGGGATCTCTTGCCTGAGGATGCTAGACAAGAAGGCTTCAGCAATGTGGCCGAATCGCAATCGGTGTCTTATCATCTGCTTGAGAAGTACATGGAAGTGGTCGATGTGGCGCTCGACGAAGCCTTTCAACGCGCGACTCAACCCGTGCCGACCTACAAGCGCAACTTTAAGGCGAGGAAACTCGCTGACGATTTCGCCAAGAAAGCACGGCGCGATCGTAGACCAATCTTCAAAGACGGCTACGCCGTGGCCATTGCGGCAAACAACAACTACCATGGCCGCATGTCTGCCACCGCCGTTCCTGAAACGGGATGGTATCGTTTCACGGTCAAAGCCAAGGCGTTCAATCTGCCTGAGGACCGTCCGGGAGTCTGGACGCAGATTCGCAGTGGCGTGTGTTCTGCTAGAGCGCCTCGAATGTTCTGGGTCGATCACTTCCTAGCAGAACCTGAACTCAAAGATTTTACCTTCGACGCGTGGATGCTCAAAGGCCATCGCTTGGAGATTCGTCCCGGCGACCGCACCTTGAAGTTCGCCCGCGTTCAGAGCGTGAACAGCGGACGTGCAGTCGATCAAGGCGCCATTGGCACTGCCATTAAGTCGATTCAAGTCGAGCGCGTCTACAAGGGCGGCACGGTAGAGGAAGTGCGCAATCGCCTCTTTGCGTCACTGAAGGTCGTGGATGGGGAACTTGTCAGTGAACAAGTGGAACAGGACTTGGAGAAACTGCTCTTGCGATTCGCTGAACACGCCTTTCGCCGTCCGGTCTCGCCCACGGTCATTGAGCCTTATCTCAACTATGCTCAGGCCACATTGACCGAGGGTGTCTCATTGGTTGAAGCCTTGCGTGTCGGCTACCGCGCTCTCTTGAGTTCCCCGCGATTCCTGTTCTTCAGGGAAGACCTTGGAAGATTGGACGACGCCAGCCTTGCGTCCCGTCTGAGCTACATGCTGTGGAGCCGCCCGCCTGACAAAGAACTCGCGACCCTCGTTCGTCAACAGCGCCTTACCAATCCTGACGAACTTGCCAAACAAGTGGATCGTCTCTTGCAGGATCCACGTTCCGAGGGCTTTGTTAAGAATTTCACCGATACTTGGCTCAGTCTTAAGGACATCGATTTCACCTCGCCTGATCGCAGCCTCTATCCCGAGTTCGATGACATCTTGAAGGCGTCGATGTTAGAAGAAACGCGGGCCTACCTACGCGAAATGATTGATGCCAATCTCAGCGTCACGCATGTGATCGATTCGGATTTCGCCATGCTCAATGAACGCTTAGCCAAGCATTATGGTATCGAAGGCGTTCGAGGTTCTGCTATTCAGAGAGTGGCTTTGCAAGGCAAGGAACACCGCGGGGGCCTGATCACTCAAGGCAGCGTGCTCAAAGTGACCGCCAACGGCACCTCTACCTCTCCCATCGTGCGAGGCGTGTGGTTGTTAGAGCGCATCTTGGGTGAACACGTCCCACCGCCGCCGGACGATGTGCCCGCAGTCGAGCCCGATATCCGTGGCGCCATCAACATACGGGATCAGCTGGACAAACATCGTTCTCAGAAGTCCTGCATGGCCTGTCATCAGAAGATCGATCCTCCAGGATTCGCCCTGGAAAACTACGACGTCATCGGAGGCTGGAGAGATCACTATCGAGCCATTCAAGCCCAGAAGAAGTGGTGGAAACGGGGCCAACCAGTTGATGCCAGCTATCAAATGCCCGATGGCCAAGCCTTTGACAACATTGAAGGCTTCAAACGCATCGCTCTAGCACATCCAGACAAGCTCGCGCGCAACCTCGTCCATAAACTGCTCGTCTATGGCACAGGCGCTAGCATTGAGTTTGCCGACCGACGCGAGATCGACCGCATCGTCAAAGAACTCGCCAAGGACAATTACGGCTTCCGCAGTCTCATTCACCAAGTGGTGCAAAGCACCATCTTCAGATCAAAGTAGGCCATGAAACATCTCCAACTTTCAGTCCTGGTCTGCCTTACGGCTCTTTCTGCGGCGACTGGCGATTCAGTTCCTGTCAAAGGCAAACTTCTCTTCTCTGACGACTTTGAACGCCCACTTGAAGATGGCGCATGGACCATCAAAGAGAAGTTTGCCGGTGCTTTCTCTATTCAAGATGGCATGTTAGTCGGCAAAGAGCTTCCTGATGCCGGTCACGGCTCGACCATCCGTAAAGCATTGACCGAACCTAACTTCATCCTCGAGTTCGACGTCGTCTTCGACGGCGGACGTCAGTTCAACTTGGTCCTCGACGATCTGACATGCAAAGAAGTGCACGCTGGCCACATTGCGCGGGTCGTCTTCAACAAGCGCGGCATCACGGTTCAAGACGACAAGACCGGCGTCATGAATCTCAAGATTCGTGAGCAAAGGAAAGCCAATCCCAAGTGGAAAGAGGAGAACCAAGCCTTCCTCGATTCCAAGAAACGCTTCACTCCTCACAAGTTCACTAAAGGTGTCACCTACCACGTCACCATCACCAAATCCGGTGAACTCCTTCACTGCCGCGTGGGTGACACCAACGTGAGCCTTCGGTCTGAAGGCATCGCCCATCCCAAGCTTAGCCAATTCGGCCCCACCATCACCGGCGGCAACATCCGATTCGACAACTTCCGTTTGTGGGAGCTGAAGAAGCTAGCAGATGCAGAACCGAGCGTTCCTACCCCAGACATCCAGGTTCCAGATGACCTGGAGATCACCCTCTGGGCGAAATCACCCATGCTCTTCAATCCGACGAACATGGATACCGATGTGGCTGGCCGCATTTGGGTAGCAGAAGGCGTGAATTACCGAAGGGCCATTCACAGACCTGAAGGTGATCGCATTGTCGTCCTCGAAGATACGGACCATGATGGTCGGGCAGATTCGTCTCACACCTTTGTTCAGGACCCGGAATTGATCTCTCCGTTAGGTGTCAGTGTGTTCGACAATCGAATCGTGGTGGCACAACCACCGCACATTCTGGTTTACACGGATATGGATCGGAACCTGCGGTTTGATCCTTCCATTGATAAGCGCGAAGAGTTTCTAACAGGGTTCAACGCACGCAACCATGATCATTCCCTCCACACCATCGTCGCGGGCCCCGATGGCAATTGGTACTTCAGTCAGGGCAATTGCGGGGCTCGCATCACGGATAAAGACGGACGCGTCTTCCAATCTGGTGGCCCCTATTACAACATGGGTGCGGGCGATCACCGGTGGTTTGATAACCCTAACGAATATGCGGGCAAGCCATCCGCCGATGGCAACATCTACAACGCGGGATTCGCAGGCCGCGTCGCTCCCGATGGATCCGGACTCCAGATTGTCGGGCATGGATTCCGCAACAGCTACGAACTCTGTCTCAGTTCCTTTGGTGATATCTATCATAATGACAACGATGATCGCGTCTCCTGCCGGGTCACCTGGTTGATGGAAGGCGGGAATCTGGGATTCTTCTCCACCAATGGAAGGCGCCTCTGGGCGACGGATAGGCGGCCAGGTCAATCGACTGCCCAGGCGCACTGGCGTCAGGATGACCCAGGAGTCATCCCGGCTGGCGACATCTATGGCGGCGGATCGCCCACCGGCATTGCTTTCTACGAGAACGGCGCATTGCCCGATGAATACGAGGGCATGCTGCTGAGTTGTGAGGCACGTGCACGAGTCATCCATCGCTACCACCCGAAACTTTCTGACAAAGACTCTTCGGTGGAGCTTGGACAACGCACGGACTTCCTGAGTTGCCCTGAGAATCTCAATTTCCGTCCCTCTGATATCATGGTCGGCGCGGATGGAGCGCTCTATGTTGCCGATTGGTTTGATATCAAGGTGGGCGGGCACAAAGCAGAAGATCCCACCCATGCCGGTGCTATCTACCGAATCGCGCCTAAGGGTTTCACACCATCGATTCCAAAGTTCACAGAAGATCCTGTCAAAGACGCGATCATTCGATTAAAGAGCCCCGCCGCTAGTGTTCGCCTCACAGGGTTTGAGACATTGAAAGGTCTGGGCGAAACCGCCTTGCCTGCTGTGAGTGAGCTAGCGGCGAGCGACAATCCATGGTTCCAAGCCCGAGCCGTTTGGATTCTTCCACACCTGGGGAGCAAGGGTGTTGCAAACTGCAGAGCCATCCTCACCAGTGCGTCTGCTGAACAGAGGATCCTAGCGTTTCGCGCCTTGAGGGCTGCCGGGCATGACATGATTGACCTAGCAAAGATTCTCATTAAAGATCCGAGCCCTTTAGTTAGACGCGAAGTCGCAGTGGCTCTCCGCGATTTGGATCCGAAACGCAAGCTTCCTCTCGTGATTCGGCTCTTTGCTAGTGTTGATGGGACGGATCGCCACTATATCGAGGCCTGTGGCTTGGCCGCTGAGGACATTGAAGAAACGGTCTGGAAAGCCCTCAACGAGTCACAAGGAAAGGAGCCTCGCCAGTGGGATATGGCGCACACGTGGATCACTTGGCGACTCATGGCTGAAGCCGCTGTGCCAGACCTAACAATTCGTGCCACTTCGGAACAACTCTCACACTCCGAGCGAAAGTTTGCCATGGAGTCTCTTGCCTTTATCGGCAGTCAACAGGCGGTTGAGACGATTGTTAGCCTCGCTTCTGGCAATAGTGACTTGGCCTCCGAAGCGACCTGGTGGCTTGTGAGTCGCGGCCTCGATGAATGGGAGGCTTTCGGTATCCAAGACATCCTCAAAGAACGCGGCATCTATGATCCCGAAACCATGGAGCTACAATCGATCACTGTCCCAGAAACACCTGAGACGAATTTACCCTCGGGCAAGGAATTGGCAATGCGGCAGGGCGATCTGGCTGTTGGAAAAGTCCAATCAGCGCGGTGTATCATGTGCCACCAGATCGATGGATTAGGCGTCGACTATGGACCCGATCTTCTAGATTGGGTCTCTAATCAGGGAACGGAGGCATTCTTCAATGCGGTCATCCATCCTTCAGAGAGCATCGCTCACGGATTCACGGGAACGGCCATCACCCTAACAAACGGTGATGTCATTGAAGGATTGGTTTTTAGTAAGACAGATCCCGTAGTGGTGGTATCGACCGGAGGTGTGGAGCAGATGGTCCCTAAGAGCCGAATCAAACGCATGAAGAAGATGTGGAAGAAATCTCTGATGCTCTCCGCTGATCAACTCGGATTCACAGCAGATCAGTTAGTCGATCTGGCTGCGTATTTGGAGACTTACAAAACCCAACGAAACCCATGAAGCGATTTCTCAACTGTTAACTGCCAATGTCACTATATCCTATTAAAAACAATAGTTCTTATTCGTTGTGGATCCCTCTCTCTCTGATTGTTTGCACACTTCAAAGCATTGCCATTGAGCAAGCGAGGCACGGAGGAGATCAGGCCATTCCCGCACATCAATGGGAGGTCATCGATCTTTGCTTCCAGTTGGAAGCCGTTCCCGAGAAGCCGTTCGATCTTGAATTCTCTGCGGTCCTCAAGAACGGCAAAGGCACGCAGCTTGAGGTACCAGGATTCTACAATGGCAATCGCGACTATGTGGTGCGTCTCACACCGCCAACCTTTGGCACATGGCACTATGAGACCCGGTCCGCACACACAGCCTTGAACGGCCTGCACGGTAAGCTGGAAGTGCAACGTGCCAAAGAGGGACGCAAGGGCGGGATCGTTCTCAATCCAGAGTCCGTTCGTGAATTCTCCTATCAGAACGGCGACGCCTATTACCCGATCGCCTTCGAATCGGATTGGTTGTTTGCACTGGATGCTGAGAACTCCGCCGACATCCCTGTCACACGCACCTTTGTCGATCGCCTAGCCAAAGACGGCTTCAATCAGATCGTGATGAATGTCTTTGCCTATGATGTGAGGTGGCCCAAAGACGAAGCGTTAGACCCAAAGTATGAATACGGCAGCCCGCGCGTCTTTCCCTTTGGTGGGGACAACACCAATCCAGATCACGCCACGCTGAATGTTGACTACTTCCAACGTCTCGATCGGATCATTGAGTACCTTGATAGGAAAGGAATCGCGGCTCACCTCATGATTTATGTTTGGAACAAGTTGGTGAACTGGCCGGAGGCCAACTCGGATGCGGATAACCGCTACTTCGATTACGTGGTCAAACGTTACCAGGCCTTTCCGAACATGGTCTGGGATATTTCCAAAGAAGCGCTCGGTTATGGGCACAACGACGTGCATTACATCACAAATCGCATCGATCGGCTTCGCGGACTGGATGTGCACAAACGATTGGTGACGGTTCACGATTACGGCTACAACCGGCGTTTCCCTGAGAAGGTGGACTTCATTTCCGTGCAATTGTGGAGTTCAGAACTCTACAGCGTCATGCGCAAGGTCTGCGCCGATTTCCCTGGAAAACCGATTCTCAATATCGAACACGGCGGCTATGAAAGAAGTCCTTACGTGGTCTTCGAAGGCTCTTACACATCACCAGAAGTTTGCCTGGAACGTGCCTATCAATGTGTATTTGCGGGGACGCATCCGACCCACTATTGGCAGGGCGCCGCTTGGAATGTCATCATTCCTGACATTGCCGCCATGAAGCCGGAGGAACGGCCACGGCTTGAGTATTACCGGCACATGAACGATTTTGTTAGTAAGTATGATATGGGTGGATTGATTGCCGGTGACAAGCGATGCAACAGTGGCTTCTGCCTTCACAATGGCGACGATCTCTATCTCTACTATGTGCCCAAGGAGAATGACAGTCTGGG
Source organism: Verrucomicrobiales bacterium (assembly GCA_965224685.1). Classification (GTDB taxonomy): domain Bacteria; phylum Verrucomicrobiota; class Verrucomicrobiia; order Verrucomicrobiales; family DEV007; genus CBDDAB01. Next base: position 1,518,014 of record CBDDAB010000017.1, read on the forward strand.
CATCCGCCTGCCGAAAGACAAGGCTGGCCAGATGATGACCGGGTTCTGGTTTGATCCATTCACTGGGAAATACAGCGAGCCCATTGAGAAGAAGAACGAGAATTGGCCGAAGTTTATTAAGCCTCCGGGTGATGGGTTTGCCATTCTCATTGTGAAAACGCCACCCAAGATCACGACTCAAGTGATCAAGGATTACAAAGCCTACATTGCTTCCGGTGAAACAGTGACAGCCTGGCTGGGAAAACGTACCGCGCTCGTTCTCGATGGCGTGGATGATCCTAGCAAGTATGACCAGAAGGTCATGACAGAGATCGTTCAGGTGTTAGATGACGTCTTCGATGCCTACGATCGTGTCACCGGACAATCTCCCAAAGCCGGCAGCCGCGCTTTCGAGGGTCGTGCCACGGTCGAAGTTAGCTCCAAAGTCGGGGGTGGCTTAGCACATCATGGCAGGCTAGGCGTCGCGATCGGAGATGGCTTCTTTAAAAAGCTCTACCACCGTTTTGAGAAGGGCGAGAAGACGCTCGATCAGGTGTTCTTTTATGAAATTGCCAGGAACTATTGGCCACGCACCTTTAATCCTCGAATCGACTATCACACCACCAAAGGGCCGAAAGATTACGGCTGGTGGACGGTCGGGTTCAATAACGCCATGAGCATCTTCATGCCATCCGAGGTCGAAGGCATCACCGACATGCATTACTTTGGCAGCGGAGGGCAGCGATTCTCAGACGGCATGGAAGCAAACCTCGCCGCTTACCTCGAAGGTGATTACACATGGAAAGAAGGCTGGTGCATCAATCTTGTGCCGTGGAAAGAGCGCACCAGTCTGAATGACCTGATGACCGCGCTGCTCATCCGCCTGCATCGAGAGAATGGCGGCAATGAGTTCATAGCCAAACTCTACCGAGAAATCCCAAAGTTGCCTGAATTGAAGGGGAGGGATGATTACCAAGGTGCCCGGGACAACTTCTACATCGCCTCGTCGCTGGCTGCTGGGAAAGATCTCAAGAAACTCTACAACGAGCTGCGTTGGAAACTAAGCGACGAGGCCATTAATAGAGTGAAGCGATCGCTTTAGTGAGGTTGTCGGAAAGTCGCCTGACCTGCCGAATCTGATACGCCCTACGCCATGAAAATCCTAGCCTATCCAACTAGAAATATAGCTAAGCTTCTCTCTGCTGCGCTCTCCTTTTTACTAATCTCAAATGCAGATGCAGAGGAGTCGAGGCAGTCAAATCTAGCCAAGCGCCCACCTAACATCGTTGTCATTCTGGCAGACGACTTGGGCTGCTGCGACATGGCCATGTACGACGGCTGGATCCGGACACCGCGTATCGAACAGATGGCCAAAGAGGGGATGCGCTTCACCGACTTCCACACCAATTCCTCCGTCTGCAGTCCGACCCGTGCCGCGATTCTGACCGGCCGCTACCAGCAACGCGTTGGCATTGTTGATGTGATCGTCGGTAGTCGGGAACCCGACAGCGGGATACCGCCCTCGATCCCAACCCTTTCACGCGTGTTCAAGGACAACGGCTACGCGACCGCCTTGTTTGGCAAGTGGCACTGCGGCTTTCAGGACAAGTACAACCCAGTCCACCACGGTTTCGATGAATTTGTCGGATTCCTCAACGGTGCGACCGACTATCACAAACATGGATCTTGGCGCATTGGCCTGGAAAAGAGAGATGTGCCTGGCTACTCGACACACATCATCACCAACCGCAGCGTCGATTTTATCAAACGCAACAAGGACAAGCCGTTCTTCCTCTATGTCTCACATGCCGCAGTGCACAACCCCTATCAAACCGATAAAGACACGCCTGAAAAACGCATTAAGGGAGACAACCCCAACCGGCTCAATGACAAGAACCGGGCCAAATATAAATGGATGCTGGAGGACCTCGACAAGGGTGTCGGCCAGATCCTCGACACACTCAACGAATTCGATTTAGCAAAGAACACCCTTGTCATGTTCTTTTCAGACAATGGCGCCGTGGGAATGAGCCCGAAACAATTCCGTAGGTTTCGTGGCGGCAAGTTTAGCCACTATGAAGGTGGGCACCGAGTGCCGGCTGTTGCCTGGTGGCCGGGTAAGATCAAAGAAGGGAGCCAATCTGATAAACTCATCGTCGGCTTTGACCTGTTTCCGACATTCACCGAAATCGCCGGTCTCTCGAAAGACAACCCGGTTAATCTGGATGGGGCTAGTTTCAAGGCCCATCTGTTAGAGCAACAAGACTTCCTGGACCGGGACATCTTCTTCGGATATGAACCCAAACTGGGGACGGCCATGCGACGTGGCGACTGGAAGATGATCGTGAAGGAAGACAAGGTCCAGCTCTTCAACCTCCAGAGCGATCCACGGGAAACCACCGATGTGACCGACCAGCATCCTGCAATAGCCGGTTCGATGAGAAAGGCCATTGATCGTTTCAAAGCTGAAGTGACACCCGGCTCGTAACGATAGCGTTAGGATGATAAGTGTTCTGCGTTGCCCCCTCGTGAGGGTGCGCCAACTATGACAACAGCCGAATCACTTCTTCGTAGGACGACTTGGGCTCGTTGGTCCGGTGTCCGTTGAGGCGGGATTGACCGTGTTCCCTCTCGCTGTAGCGCGTGGCGTGGTCTTCTAGATAATCCTTCGCATAACGCAAAGGCTGAGCCCAATCGGGAACGTCCGGATTCTTGTCGGCGCCTTGATCAAGGAGAAACTTGACCATCTCAACGCGTCCCTGTCGGGCGGCGTAGCCAAGTGCATTGGTCCGGCTATGCACATCAATGGCGTGAATGTCAGCGCCGAGAGTAATTAACATTTTCACACGATCGAGCAGCCCTTCGGCCGCGTCAGCCTGGAGTAAGGTTCGGCCCCACCAATCGGTGCGATTCACATCGTGCCCGTGACGGATGAGCGCTTCCATGGCCTCGCGACCGGGTCTCGAATGCGGGCCAAGGCCCCACCAGAGAACCTTCAGCCGCTCCGGGCCATAGCGCTTTGCCCAACTATCAATGTCCTCGACGCTTTCCATCCAATGATGGGGATATTCGTCGTCGATCTCAAGCGGATGTTTCTTGGAACCGGCTTCGTCTGGATCGTCAGCTCCGAATTCGATCAGTAAGTCGTAGGCCTCCCGGGCTGGGTGGTTGCCCCATTTCTTGTGATCCACCAGAGTGCTCAGGGGACTGCCAGTAGAATCGAGCTCCGCGTTCGGATTGGCACCAGCCTCTAACAACATCTGCATGATGCGGTGACGCCAGTTCTCCGTCGCGATGAACAAAGCATCGCCGTAGGCTGCGTTTGTGGTCGGCCTGTTAGGATCAGCTCCAAACTCAAGGAGCATTTCAACGATCTTCGGCTTGTTCTGACAGGTGGCCAGAACAAGGGGCGTTCGCTCTGCGATGCCAAGATCGTTGATATCTGAGGAGTCGGCTTCCAGCCGGGCGCGAAGATCCTCGATCAAACCTCGTGTGATGAGTGCTTGTACGGTGGGCTTGACTCCACGGTGGAGGAGAAGCGGTAGGACAGCGGAAAACGAGTCAACAGCGTAGTCCATGGGCGTCCAGCCGTGGATGGTCTTGGCATCAAGAGGAGCATCGCGTTTCAGGAGAGCGGTGACGAGTATGATGTTCTGCGCAGCGAGCGCCACGTGAAGTAGTGTTAGTCCACGTTTGTTGGTAGCCTTGAGGAGACTACGGTCCGCATCAACCGCGGCTAGCACTTTCGCGTTTGCTGATTCTTCCTCGGTCCACGTCGCCTTGGCCCCGCAGATCAATGCCTGCAGCGCATCGAACCCCTGACGGTAATGGGGCGCCAAACTTGCCTTCCATCTGTGCAGATACTCAACAATCTCGCCAAAACCACGCCGCCACATTTCGTTCTCCGTCGTACGGTAGCACCACTCACGCGTGTGATCGAAGAGCCAGCGTTGACGATCGGCCTCTAGCATCGCCTTCACAATCTCCAGATGGCCTTCGCGCATGGCGACGTCTATCGGCTTGGCATACCAGATCTGGGCGTGCACGAGATTGGGATCGTTGTCGATCAGCCGACGCGCTTGATCAAGATCCCCATCGGCACTCGCACAGAACAAGGTCCAAGCGTCGTCACCATCGACCTCAACGCCATCGCGGCGGTGCGTTCGCCCTTGCATGAACCAGGGCTGAGACATTCTGGAAGAGATCGGGGTAGTCATCAAACAACCAGCATAGAACGTCTGACATTGAGCATTCAACATCGAAGCAAAGGGCACTATTTAGGGCCTGTCCCACAGGTCCGGCCCCCTGTCATAGAAGTGCGAAACAGCGATATTAAAGAGCTATGAGAGCCCAATTTGGACTCCCATAGCCAAATTCGGCGTGTATAATTTGGTTAGTAGCAAAATCAAACCCGCCGAATCATGACCGAATTTAACCGCCAATTAACCTTTCGTCTACTTCCACCTTGTTACGGGCCCAAAGATTATCGCGATAAACGCGCCCGATACCAATTCATGGACGACATCATCGAGCGGGCCGGACTCGATGACCAATTCACGAAGCTTGTTCTCGAACGCCGCGGCCTCCAGTCCCATCAAGTAGGCACCCGATTCCTCAATCACTGCGTCACCGCCTTCCGCACTAACATCGTCCGCTTCGTCGAAAATCATATGCCCGTGCGCGAACTCAGCATCCAACTAGCAGAAAGCAATGTGCTGCAATGGTTCTGTCATACAGGCGAATTCGGCTCCGTCATGCCCCCCTCAAAAAGCACCCTCGACCGTTACGGACGCTTCCTGCCCCAAGAAGCCATCGACCAACTCAGCGCCCAGCTACTGCAAAGCGCCGCCCAACACTCCAGCGACGGCTTAGAGCAATTGTTAGGTTTAGAAAACCCCGTCGATCTGGTCAACGTCTGGTTCGACAGCTTCTGTCTCCAAGCCAACATCCACTACCCCACCGACTGGGTGCTCCTCATCGACGCCACCCGCACCCTGATGAAAGCCACGAAACTCATACGGGAAGCCGGCTTAAAAAACCGCATGCCCCAAGACCCCGAAACCTTCCTGCGAGAAATCAACAAACTCGGGATAGCCATGAGCCAACAACGGCGGCAGAAAGACAGCAAACGCAACCGCAAAGCCATCCTGCGACAGATGAAAAAATCAATTCGCAAGACCCGTCAACACGCCCAGAAACATCGCCAACTCTTAGAAGAAAGATGGCAAGAAACCGAGTGGAGTTGGCCGCAAGTCCAGCAAATACTAGGGCGAATCGACAACATCCTCGAGCAACTACCTGAAGCCCAACGCCAAGCACACGAGCGCCTCATCGGGGAGCGACAAGTCAAAAGCTCAGAAAAAATCCTCAGCCTCTACGAGTCCGACGTGCAAGTGGTAGTGAGAGGAAAGTTAGGGAAAGAAACCGAATTCGGCAACCCCATTCTGTTAGGCGAACAAGAAGACGGATTAATCGTCCACAACCAACTCTACAAAGAAAATGTGAGCGACGCCAAGATACTCCTAGAAGGAGTCGAAAGCATCGAAGAGCGACTCAAGACCGAAATAGAAGGCGTATGCGCAGATCGAGGCTTCGCGAGCAAAGCAAACAGCAAAGCGTTAGGAGAAAAAAGAGACTACATATGTCCGAAGCAACTCGAAATCCTGCGCGAAAAAATGGGGAACGGCGAATTCGCCAAGAGGCAAAGAAGACGAAGTCAAACCGAAGGCCGAATCAGCATCTTCATACACAGCATATTGGGAGATATGTTACGAGTGAAAGGGCACACCAATCGCGAGAAGGCGGTGAGTTGGGGAGTGCTCGGGCACAACATGAAGAAACTAGCCGAAATGCGAAAGAAGCAAGCCGAAGCGCGAGAAGCCGAAGCGCGGAAGCAAGCAGCCTAGAAAAAGCGCAAGACAAAGCCGCGCCCCCGGAACACAAGCCGGAGAGGGAGCAGCACGTACCCGCGCCCGAGAAAAAGGCCCGAAAAGCGAGAATCAGACAAAGCACAACCATCCAAACCAACAAATCCGCCCCCGACCAGCGCGGCCAACAACGCGCCTAACAAAAACCACACATCAAATCTCAGAATCGGACGCTTCTGGGACAGACCCTATTTAAAACATGCCGAGGAACCCATTGCTCTACTAGAAAGGCATCGCCGTACGATTGGAGGATTGATAGACTCGCGAGATGACTATTGTAGACCCCATCACGTTTCGCTCGAAGAGCTGCAAGGATATGAATCAAACGAGTGGAGCAGACCCTGTCTCAATGCCGGCAAGGCTAACGATTGGATCCTAACCATGACGCTGTCATTATGAAACAATCACGAAGAACTCTCCTCAAGAGCGGTGCCGCTCTCGGTGCATCCGCCGCTTGGCAACAGCTCTCAAAAGCGCAGGAGTCTATCGAAGTCAGCAAACCGAAGCCGATTGATCCGGTTCGCGTCGGTTTTGTAGGTATTGGGGTCAAGGGATCCGCGCATCTCGGCAACCTTCTCAATATGGATGGAGTCGAAGTGCGAGCGGTGTGCGACATCATCGAAGCGCAGTGCGAGGAAGCACAGCGTCAGGCGGAACACCTCGGCAAGCCCACGCCACGCGCCTACACTCGCGGTGAGCGCGATTTCGAACGCCTGTGTGAGACTGAGGAACTCGACCTGGTGTACACAGCAACGCCATGGCGCTGGCATACGCCTGTCTGTCTCGCCGCCATGCGAAACGGCAAACATGCCGCTACGGAGATTCCAGCAGCCATCACCTTGGAGGAATGCTGGGAGCTTGTAGAGACGGCGGAGAAAACGAATCGCTACTGTGCGATGATGGAGAACGTGAATTATTTCCGTCCGGAGTTGACGATCCTGCGGATGATACGCGAAGGATTGTTAGGCGAGCTGGTTCACGCGGAAGCCGGTTACATGCACGATACTCGTTGGCTAAAGATCAAGGATACCGGCGACGGGCTTTGGCTCGGAAATCACCACGCCGAAAGGAATGGCAATCTTTATCCCACGCACGGACTCGGTCCTGTAGCGTGGTACATGAACATCAATCGTGGCGACCGATTCGATTACCTCGTCTCCATGAGTTCAAACGCTCGTGGCATGGATCTCTATGCTAAGGAGCATCTCCCTGAAGGTCATCCCAAACGCGAACGGCACTACATCAACGGTGATGTGAACACCTCCCTCATCAAGACGGTCAATGGTCTATCAATCATCCTAAAACACGACACCGATCTGCCGCGTCCCTACAGTCGTGATAACATTGTGCAAGGAACACAAGGCATGGTTCGAGGATTTCCGCGTTTCGAAGTTTGCATCGAGGGAAAGGATCACCGTCACCAATGGAAACCGGGCGATTCGTTCTACGAGAAGTACGATCACCCGCTGTGGAACGAAGTTGAAACCCGCTCTGCGTCCCTACCCAATGCCATTGGCCCTCTGGTGAAGGGCGCGGTCTGGCGCTACAATCCCGCCACTGAACTGAGAAATGGCGATTTCCTGGAAGACTTCCGGCTCATTCAAGCGCTTCGCACTGGCGTAGCGCCAGATTTCGACGTCTACGACGCCGCCTCCTGGAGTGCGGTAAGCGCGCTCAGCGAGCGTTCCGTTGCGAATCGCAGTCAATTGCAAGAGTTTCCCGATTTCACAAAGGGAAATTGGCAGCACCGGCCGCCACTCAAAATCCTCGGTGTCTAAAAACCCAGGTGAATGCTTTGCAAGTTTGGTGAGATTCTTGGGAAGCTAGGCTGAAATGCTTCACATTGCCCCTCATGTTCTTACGCTCCTGCTTGTTGGTCTTCTTGTAACGTTGCGAGCGGAAGATGCCTATGTGCGGGCGAATCAGGTTGGCTTCCTACCTAAAGATTCCAAAGTGGCCATCGCTTTCGCCAATCAACCGTTGACCGGCACGTTCTCGCTGATTCAAAAGCGCACGGACAGATCGGTTCTCACTGGCAAACTCGTCAAATCCACAGCACCAGGTTGGGGCACCTTTTCCCATCACTACCTGCTAGATTTCTCTGACCATGCAGAAACCGGCCGTTTCGTGCTCCGCCTGGATGGCACGGGCATACGGTCGCGCCCATTCACCATTGGCCCAACCGCTTATGGTGACTACGTCGAGGATCTTCTAGCATTCATGCGTCAACAGCGCTGTGGTTACAATCCTTTCCTTGATAGCGTCTGCCATCAACGCGACGGACGCACCGCCTACGGACCAAAGCCAAAGGACACATTTATCGATGCGAGTGGTGGCTGGCACGATGCTGGGGATCAGCTCAAGTACCTACTGACGGGAAGCAACGCCACGGCGCAGATGTTGTTGGCGTATGAATGGGCGCCGGAGAAATTTGACGATCGGGTCGATCGCTTGGGCCATCTCTCGCCTAACGGTATTCCCGATGTCCTTGATGAAGCGCGATGGGGACTGGATTGGATCCACAAATTGCACCCCAGTCCAGGCGAACTCTATCACCAAGTGGCGGACGACCGTGATCATGCTGGTTACAAGATGCCTGACAAAGACAATGCGGACTACGGGTGGGGTTCGAATAGCTATCGTGTCGTTTATGCCGCCGATGGCAAACCACAGGGCCTGCGCGAATACAAGAGTGAATCGGATGGGTTGGCGAATCTGGCAGGGCGTTGTGCAGCCGCCATGGCCATGGCACACCGCATTTGGAAACGAGACCTCAAGGACCCCATCTTTGCTGCCCGTTGTCTTCAGGCCGCTCGGCAGCTCTACGCGCTTGGGAAAGCACATGAAGGGGTTCAACAGGGCAACTCTTACAAAGCGCCATATCGTTATGCGGAAACCACTTGGGCTGATGACATGGAATGGGGCGCCGCCGAGTTGTTTGCAGAAACCGGAGAGCAGACCTTTCTCAAAGATGCCATTCGCTACGCCGATCTCTCCGCCAATGTCACTTGGATGCCTCACGAAGACACGCAGCACTATCAATACTACCCATTTATCAACGTTGGGCACTATGCCTTGAATCGCCACGTGGACGCGACGATTCAGTCGCGACTAGCGGAATATTATCGCGCAGGCATTGAGGCAACCTTGGCGCGTGCCCGAGAGAATGCCTTTGGTGTCGGCGTGCCCTTCATTTGGTGCTCGAACAATCTGGCGACGGCGTTGGTGACCCAGATTCTGCTTTATGAAAGCATGACGGGCGATCGCCAATACAATAGGCATCTTATCGCACAACGCGATTGGCTCTTTGGGAGAAACCCTTGGGGGACGACCATGTTCACCGGCATCCCCCGCGATGGCGATTACCCAGTTGAAATCCACACGAGCATTTGGAAACTCACCCGCCGCCCTGTGCCTGGAGGATTGGTTGACGGTCCCGTTTATGCCAAGGTGTACAACAGTCTCATCGGACTGCACCTGGAGGAGGAAGACGAGTTCGCCAAGTTTCAAAATGATCATGTGGTCTATCATGATGACATCGGTGACTATTCCACCAATGAACCCACGATGGACGGTACGGCTGGCGCCATTCTGATGATGGCTCATTTCGGCGCGCCACCGATTGCAGATAAGAAGTCCAACGGATCATGAAGGGGATGGAAAGGGTTGCCTCGGTCGATACGCTGCGGGGCCTCACGATCCTAACCATGATCTTTGTCAACGATGTTGGAGCGGCAGCGCCTGCTTGGGCGAAACACATCCAGCCGCCTGATGCAAATGGCATGACCTTGGCCGACGTGGTGTTTCCGGCGTTCTTGTTCATCGTGGGCATGTCCATCCCCTTGGCTTTTGAACGGGCCAAACAAGTCGGCGTGACCTTGCCACGACAACTCTTACACATTCTCAGCAGAACGGCGGCTCTGCTGCTCATGGGTATCGTTCAATTCAATGCCAAAGCGGACATCACACTGGCGCCACGTTGCTGGGAACTCCTTGCGTTCGTATCGGTCATTCTCGCGTGGAGTGGTGTTCCTCGAATTGGCGACCGCAAGCGACTGGTTTTCAAAGCACTCAAAGGCATCGGCATCTTCGGCCTCATCTTGCTCCTAATAGTCTACCGTAGAGAACCCGTTACCGCGACCGTGTTGTTCTATGGAGAGGCGCCGCAATGGGTGTGGTTGCAAACGGGCTGGTGGGGCATCCTTGGGCTTATTGGCTGGGCCTACTTGGTGAGCTCCCTCATCTATCTGGTTACTGGGGCAAGACCGGCATGGCTGATGAGTGGTATGATTCTACTGATAGGGCTTTATTTCATCGATCGCTCGGGAACGCTGACAGCGATTCTCGGAGGCTACATTCACGTCGGAAGCGTCCTGGGTTCACACCCATCGATCACGCTTGCAGGTTGTTTCCTGGGCAGTCTTCTGCTCTCTAACAATGGCGTCACAACGCGTCGTCACCGCCTTCGTTGGGCGTGGGCTATCGCCTTCGGATGCTTTGTTCTCGGCGCCTTGACCTATCCCTTTGCCGGTATCAACAAGATCGCCGCCACGCCGACCTGGTGCCTCTGGTCTGTCTCCATCACTGTCATGGGCTGGATGTTGCTCTATACCCTGATGGACATTCGCAGCCAGGCCAAGTGGTCGAAGCTCATTCAGCCAGTGGGCGCCAATCCCCTCATAGTCTATCTTCTTCACCCCATCCTGCTCTCGATTCTTTCACTGGGAGGTCTCTCGAGTGTGCTCGCTTACAAGCAATCAGCATCCGCTTGGGCTGCCATGCTAGGATCACTCCTCATGGCTTCGGTCGTTTGCGCTCTGACTACCATCATCGCACGCTTGGGTCTGCGAGTGCGACTCTAGCAACGAAACAGTGGGCAATGGAACAGACCGGTTCTTCGCGTCGCGCACGCTAACAGCGTCACTAAACGGCGTTGGCGTCCAAGAAACTCTCCTCACCAACGAGGCGATATTTTTAGGATGCTCGCCCGAGCTTCACCTGAGAGCCCAGAGTTATCTAGCCATTCCTTGTAAGCTTGTGGCTGATTGGTGATGAAGGTTTGAGCCGTCCTGGCAAGCACACGCTCTTGCGTCTGAGGATCATTGATCTCTCCGGCCCAGGTCATCGCAGACACCGGATCCCCCCAAATCAATTGACTAACGAACCCATTGATAGCATCATCGCGGTCCTGTGAGAGTGGCATCTCCGCCAATCGGGCACTGGCCGATTGGGGATCACCCTTGGCCCATTGCCTAAAGACTTGGCGCATCGCTTGGCCTCTGGACGGACTACCTTCGTCGAACTCTTCCGCCCATGCCGCGGTATCCGCCGGGCCGTGCGCTTGAAGCAATTTACCAGTGACGAGCCCTAACATTTTCTCGACATGTGCCGGATCGCCTGACTCCGCCTTTGCCATGACGTAATCCCCAGCCGCCTTGGGATCAGTCAAAGCCAATCCATGAGCAATCCCATACTCAAGATCAGCTTGATTGAAACGATCGTCATCTTCGACACTCGCTACCCATGCCATCGCCCCTTCTGAATCGGCCCGAGCCCACCCTGCCAAGGTGACCGACACATCTCGCTTCGGCGTCTCTACCCCATGCAACACCGCTTCACGCCCTGCGATCTCTCCCCAGGCATAATGAAACTCCCTGAACTCAGGACTTCTCTCATCCAAATGGGAGAGCTGCTCTCGGATCAAGCGAGCATTCTCAATCGTCATTCCTTCTAACATACGCGCATAGGCAAGCCGACTTTCGGTGGGATGGAGCGCATCGCGGAATTGACTGCCCAAGGCGAAGATAGACTCTTCGTCGAGTAAACGCCGCCTTTCGAGCAATCCATCGTTCAACGCCACTTGAGCTAAATCTTTGGAATTACCCTCTCTATCGGGCTCGACTAACGAAGAGACGATCTGGGAAGGCTGCTCGGGCATGGCCGTCTCGCGATCCGATGATCGCTTCGATCCTATCACATAAGCAACAATCACCAGAACACCCCAAATCCCGTGAGTGAGAAATGATTGATTCGTCATTAAATGTCGAAGTTACAGGCGACGCGCCAACGGTTACGGTTCAAGTGGCTTCTTGAAATAGAAAACTGACTTCGAAGTAGTGCCATCTTCTGTTAGATTCGTCACTGTCACCAACTCCCACCCGTCTCGACCAAGTTGATTGATCTTCTGTGCGAATTCCCGGTCGGTGAATTGGGAGGCGGCATCCTGTTGAAAAGCCAGATGCTGCCATTGTTTCGGACCTGCCGAACCGGCTTCGTTCGTCGCCGGTTCTTGGTTAGGCTCTTTCTCTGCTGCCCACAAGGTGATCCCAAGGCCAACGATGATCGAAGCTATCATGATGAATCCGACTTTAGTGTTCATAACGCCTCCATCCTGAACGACCCAGTTCTTTGCCACAAGCGCGCTTTCGCCGACAGGGCGCGGGCGCAGATCGTTCCCTTTGGGATGCGCAGGTTCCGTATCGCAAGTCTCGACTTTGTTGGCAATTCCCGTGCGGGATTTGGGCTTGGCGCCGCATGCGATGACTACTGGCCTGTTTCCAAGCCTTTCGTGCCCGAGATTGGAAGTGGTCAAATCTTCGAGGCTTGGCACGACTCGTGCCAAGAGTTTCCTATCAGTTTGCCGGACATATACGAAATCCGAAAGGGGCCGGAAGCATATGCGATCACGGTGCGATCGCCCAAGCTGAAGACCTCAAAACCATTGAAATGCTTCTGAGAAAGCACCCGACCGGTGCTACGAAAGATTACTTGACCAAGAATGTTCATGAAGCGCTACTCTACGGATCCGCGTGGTGTGGCAATGATAGGATCGTCGAGATATGCATGGACATCTGCGCGGATCGACACACCACCTACGCCGCTCAGCACTGCATCCGCAACGCGATCACCAGCCACAATCGCCCTGGTTCTTTCGAAAGCTACTTCCGCATCGTCGAGCTGTATCTAGACTATCTAAGAGACCGCCATGCCTATAACGAGCACGATCATTTTCTGCCGCTTCACTGTTTGGCAGATGGCTACCTCAAGGAACAGACCAACGGCCCGTGTCTGGAGCCACCGAATGCGGAACAACTCATTACCCTCGCGCAGCTCTGTTTGGAAAAAGACGTCGACGTCAATCATCTCACATTTGACTACAAACTGACTCCGCTCGATCATGCGATCAACGCGAACCAGAAGAGTATGCGGAATTCCTCAGGACAAATGGCGGATTGCAAAGCCATGACTTAGACTAACGATGTTTAATTTGGAATACATCACCGGTATCAATAGACTTAATGACACTCAAAAGAGATGAGTAGAACAACCGATTTACCCTCCAAGTGCATGACCCAACCGTATTGGCTGCAAGGAGAGAATCTTCGCCGCGAAGCCGTTCTCGTGGACGGCGACTTCGCTTGGGAACTCTTCTCCGCCTGTGCCGACGGCGATGACAAGCAGGTTCGCGCTCTGCTAGATCGAGATCGGAAATTGATGCATGCTCAGCTTTGGTATTGCAAGCCGGTCGATCTTGCGTTGCGACACGGACATTTGGATGTTGTGCGGACGATTCATGAGTTTGATCGCGAGAACCAGCTCGCTTTCTATTTGGAAAACTTCACCAACTATCGTTGCACAAAACCCGCTTTGAAGAGACGCGGCCACACGCACATTCTGAAATACCTGGACGAAGAGTACTGGCCCCGGCTGGTGCCGCATCATGTGCTGGAGATGGACGAAATCGCAACGCTGTTTCCCAAACCATGGGACAAGAATCAGAGTATCGACCACGAGACACTCTTCGCCGCCGTGCAGCGCAGCCCGGAATTGTTGCAAGGCACCACCTGGGACGGACGTTGCCTATTGTATCTGGCACTGAAAGTCTGGAAGGTTGAGTTGGCCCATGAACTTGTGGCCCTCGGCGCGGCGACTGATGGTAAGACGGCCGATGGTAAGAGCATCATGGAAGTCGCCGCCCATCAATGCCCCAAGGCGATTCCCTGGCTGCTGGAACTAGGCGTCGAACCGACTTTCCATGGTGCCGTCGCGTCAGGCGACACAGACGCGGTTCGAGCGATGATTGCCGCCAACCCTGAAATTGCAGAACGCCATTCGCCGCTCTACCTCGCAGTCAAACATCGCCTGTACGACATGGTGGCATTGTTGCTAGAACTTGGAGTCGACCCAAATTATCCTGGGAGGGATTCCTCATGGGGCAGAGCGCTCTCAACGGCGGCGGAGAAAAACGACATCGAGATCATGAAGCTATTATTGAAGGCTGGAGCCAATCCCAATGCCGTTGTCGATTCCTCAGGCTCTGTATTCGACTTCTTAAGTCATTGGGGTAAGAGGCCGCCTGAAGAAATTCAAGAAGCCGTGGCCTTGTTAGTCGACCATGGCGCCGACCCCGTGGAGTTTGAACTAGAAGAGTCGAAGGGTCAGCTCCACTTTCTGGAGACGGCCTCGAATGAAGAAATCCTCGCGGTGAATGAAGACGGCACTCCACTAACAGGATGCAGAACCCCCGAGGAGTTGAACGCCTACGTCGCCCGAGTTGGTAATGAACGAATCATCAAAGGCCCATGGTATGAAATGTGCAAGATTCCCAGCGACATCGAGCTGATCAAACGCGCCGTGCACCTTGGTTTGAATGTGAACCAAGGCGATTGGCTGGGACGCACACTACTGCATGCCGCGGCGGCCTCAAACTGGCTCGAACTGGCGGCAGCGCTCTTGGAACTCGAAGCCGATCCCAACCTTGTCGACGCCCATTCGTCAGCAACCGCGTTGGGATTCGCCGCGCGCCAGGGCCACCCTGAAATGGTCAAACTCCTGCTCGATCACGGCGCCGACAAGAATCTTCCCCGTGAAAACAACCTCGCTTGGGCTCGTCCGCTGGACAGCGCCAATTTCTACCTGGCAGATCACAACTTCAGATACAGTGAAAAGACGTCGAACCAGGGAGAACTCACCGGCCGCTACACGCAATCGTCCAAGGAACAATACGAAGCCGTGATTGCCTTGCTAAGATGATAGTGGGACAATCTGTGTGCGAATAAAATCGCACTTAACTTGATCTTTCCTTTTATGCGAGGATAGTCGCACTAACAACCGGATTAGGGAAAACCATGGTACTTCTGACACAGATAAAGTCCCGAGGCGATTGGATCTATCGACTGGCAGTTTCGCCAGACGGTAATCGCATCGCTGCCGTCGATGGAGGCATCAATCTCTACGACGTTGAGACGAATACTCTCACAGGCACGCTACCCGACCCGGATGACCAAGCGAACACGCTTGCCTTCAGCCCCGATGGAAAGCTACTAGCCGTAGCGGGTGGCGGGGACGAATTCGAATGGAACCACCGCATTCGTATCTACGATTCCCAAACCCTCGAACTGGTTGCAGACTGGAACGGCGGCACTTCGATGGGATCAAATGTGCGCATGGTACGCTTTAGCGGAAACGGAAAGCTTCTTGTGAGTTGTGGTGTCGATGCACAAGTGCGGCTCTGGGACACGAGTGATTGGTCGATGATGCACGCCTTCAAAGGCCACGAAACCAATGTGCAGGACGCTTGGCTCAGCGTAGACGATTCGCGTATTGTTAGCGGCGGACTCGACGGCAAACCGCGCACGTGGGATGTTGCACGCCGTGAAGTTCTCGCCATCTACGAAGACCACCAGAAAGGTCGTAACTATGCGGTCGCTATCAGCCCGGATGCCAAAGTAGCCGTGAGTGGTGGTGGCGGCGGTCAACTCTGCGCGTGGGATGCAGCCAACGCGAAAACGATTGCCACGATCACGGTAGGCGATGCCGTAAACTATCTTGCATTCACACCGAGCGGCAATGTGTTAGTCGCGGTGCTATGGGGAGGCCCGATTGTGGTCATCGATACCAGGCACTGGAACGTCATTCGACAAATTGAAGCCAGCACAGATCGCACGCATGGCCATGGCTTGACCCCGGACGGCAGAGTCCTGGTCACCGCCTCAACCGTCAGTCCAGAAATCAAACTTTGGGACATCACCCAATTCGAGCCTTGAGTGTCGCTGTCCCTTTCGAGGCTCTGTTCTTCGCAAGACACTGTAACGAATAGCATGGCCTGACGTTGAGGACGGACACTCGCTCAGTCTCCGAGAACCCGGCGCAAACACGACCATGTGGGAACTGAGTTCGTAAGTGGGTGGTTCTCCAGGTAGAGCGGACACACCTTCCAGCTACAAAGTTCGAACGATCTTCATGAATGGATCTCAAATCCAGCAGACAAAGGAATGGCGCCATTGGGGGACAGCTTAATTCGCGTTACCACACACTGGCGAAGCACGAGTCGAACAACACTAAGGCTGATCTGCTGGTTTGTTCTCTTCTTGGGGCTAGCTGGTTCGATCCTCTATTTCCTCGCCAAGGCGGCCACCCAGCCTCCCTTGTAGAGTGCTGTTAGGGTGATGACTGCACCGCCCCGAATCTCCTTCTTCGTTCGCCCATAGAGTTTGGCCGAGGTGGTATCGCTAATTCGTCCCTTCGTGACTGATCCAGATCACTTCAAAGATTCCTTTGGCTTCGGTTAGATCTAGCCCGACTGATCTGGATTCGCCGGGAAAGACCGACACAGAGATTGCCTCTCTAAGCTCATTCATCGTGAGTTACGGGAAGTTTGGGCGGACGGATTGGACAACGGACGTCCGTCTTCCTTAATGCACTTGCTCTCAAGGCGCGATGCCTCTGCCGCAAACACAATCTCATAGGATGACAGAGCTTCCCTAGCATCGACAGTAACACTGACGTTCTTTGGATCGCGTATGGCTGCTAGCCAGTTCCCGACGATTGCTTTGTCTTCTGGATGATAAGTCGGTGGCCGCGGTATCTCGATGACCTCCGAGTTTGTCGTGCCGAATTTCCTAACCACAATCTCGCCTTCGGCCTCATCAAAGCGAAGCTCGCCATGGGTCCCGTAGATGGATGTGCTTCGTCCATGAACGGCGGCATAGCCGGTAAAGGAAATGCTTGCCGTTGCTCCCTTAGCAAATTCCATGCTGATGGTTTGATGATCAACGACGTCATTTCCTGCCTGCCAGACACACGCTCCGAACGGCCCCTTATCGATAGCTTTGAGGCGCTGTTCACGTGTCGTCCCTAAATCGTTTGTCAGTGCACCCATGAGATTGCCATCTAGGTAGAGCCTCTGCGCCGAATAGGAACACCGGTCACTGATCTGGCAATCGCAGCACCGATGAGCGCTTCCGAGTGGAGCATTGCCCGGAGTGAAATGAGTGAGTGAACCGAAGGACACCACTCGGGTGCATCTATCATCGACTAGCCAATTTACAAAGTCCACATCATGGCAGCATTTGTGTAGGAGTAGGAAGGTGTTGTTAGCCTCCTTGGCCCATCGCCCGCGAACGTAGTTGTGTGCGAATCGGAAATGCTCAATGGACTCAAGATGCTGTACATGAATGAGGCGGCCCAATTGCCCATCCGCAACGATGTGATGGACATCACGAAAGCCGGCCATGAACCTCATCGAATGGCATACGGATACAACAAGGCCTGTTTCCTCCTGCTTCCTAGCAATCCTCTTTGCTCCCTCCAAGGTATCTGAAACGGGCTTCTCTAATAGAAGATGGTAGCCTCGATCCAGTGCTGCCATCGCTGGCTCAGTATGCTGATTGTCCAACGTCGCCACGATGACAGCATCGAGCTTGAGCGAACTCTCCATCAAAGGCTCCCACGATTCAAATTGAGCCTTCACTGCTAGGCCGTGCTCCTTAGAGAACGCAGCGCGCCTCTTGGCGTTAGGTTCAGCGACAGCGACGACACTAGCACCGCAACCAGACTGTGCGATCTGGCACGCTAGATGAGTGCCTCTCATTCCCACACCAATGACGGCGACTCGAAGCTTGGAGTCCCTGACTGACATGACTTCGCTAGTCTGCCTCACCGCGATATGGCTGGCGGGCATCGAACAGGACGACTTCATCGACATGAAGCTCCGCTTCTCTATCGACAAAGAAGAAGAGTTCATCAACGAGATTCCCAGCGATCAATGGACCATCCTTTGTGCCGTCGTTGCGGATGGAGTCCTTGGTTATATCGACGTATCTTGTTTGCCATTGATCTTGCGCGAGACCGGACAGATTCACGTGTCTGTTGTCTTGAACCGTGGCATCGAAGATCTGAACGGTCATGTCTGAAGCCCCGCCGAGATGGTAGCGAAAGCGCAGTTTGGTATGGGTGCCGACTTGCCGAGGTGGATGGATAGGCAATGCGACCAATTTCCTCTGCCCGCCATTTCTCTGGAGAACGGCACGCGCTACGCCCCACCACGAATCTTGAGGAGCACTATCAGCCTGAACGACATCGTATCTTCCCGGCCAGTACTTCGGCTTCGCCTGGGGCGAGATGCCCGTATCGAATGCAGCTAACCAAATCACACGATTGGGGAAGGGTTCAATTTCAGGCGCTCTGTCAGGTTCGTTTGCGTAGAGAATAATGTCGTCCACAAGCAGATCGATTTCCTTTCCACTATCTGCACGACCGGCAAGGACCTTTAGGTCGTCCATTCGCTCACCACGCTTAAAGGGCACACCCGGCGTACCATCGTTACGCTGGGCATCACGCGAGAAATTGACGGTGAGTTCAGCCCATTGCCTATTCGATAGACCTGTCACACGAACGCGGTTGTTATCCTCACTACTAAGGCTGAAGTATTGAAAGGTGGCGGAATTCGTGCCTTGAAGGCGGTAGCGCAAATAGAGCCCATTCTCAGTGCCCATTCGGGGACCAGGAACGGGGTTGATCCCCGTCATGACGGCACTGACATTCTTATAGGGCTTCTCGGCCACTCCCATGACCGCCTTGTTTCCAGGATACTTGGGAACATCTGATTCCGAACGAGGACCAAACCAATGATAGGCCTGCATGGGGCCTTCGAAATCACACGCGGCCCAGATGCGATGAGGAAATCGTGTGGGTGGATTCGGATCGGCTCTGGCAATTCCGGTATTCATCTCCCGCTGCGCAACGCCGACGTTCAAAAGAAGCAGCAGAACCAGAATTGAAGTGCGCATGGTGAACGAATGGTTTCAAATCGGCGATCAAGTGTCGAGCGCCTCTACGGGAGGCAGCCACCAAGTCCGCCCAGGCACCATTCGCACCTGCTATCCCGCTTCGATTGCGCCTATTTCGTGAGGGTTGAGAAGTAGGGCCGAGATTCGCGATGTGAGCATCAGCCTTCGCCCGTACGATCAGCAATGATGTCAACCAAGACGCCATCGGGATCACGAAGCAGCTGCCTGTTAGCTTCCGGTCCCGGGATACTGATTCCTCGGAATCCTAACTGAGCTTCAGGAGGGTGTGGCACCTGTGGCGTGCTCGACGCGTTGGCTCGAAGCTCCAAAGTGGTGTAGGGGCGTTGCCAGAGCCATTCTCGATTCTCAACGGCATCAATGGAAGAGTTCGGTGGCGGCTCGTCGGTGAATGCTAGAAAGTAGAGTGTGAAGCCATGGGCAGGAACTTCCTGACGAGACAACGATCGCATTCCAAGAGTGTCGCGGTAGAAGGCCAAGCTCGCCACCGCATCACGCACTGTCAGACTAACCTGGCCAAGTCTTGGTTCGTTGCCTAACGGATAGCCTTCGATGGGCGGGCGAGGTTGCCGGACCTTCCCGAATCGGTGTTGCAACAGCTCGATGCAGTAGCCATCAGGATCTTCAAGATGACAGAGATAGCCAATGTCGTAAAACTGACAGGGCTCGGTCACCTCTACTCTGCCCTCAATCAGTCGCTGTCGCGCCAAGTCCACGTCTGCGATAGTCACCCCGATCTTCCAATACACATCATTCGTCGCTTCTTGATAGGTGGCCTGCGCATAGGCTTCGCCGCCACGATGCCGCAGCTTCAGCCGTGTGCCATCGCCGAAGCTTAGCCCGTAGATCGCTTCTTCCATCTCAGAAAAGTGTCTCTCGGAAATAAGCTTCATCCCCAGCTTCTCGACATAGAATTCCAGACTTGCCTCCGGGTTTGAGATGTCGAGTCGAAGTTCGCTCAGTCGCATGATGACTCTGAGTATCCCAAGCTTCTTCCACTCAACATACATTCCTTCACAAAGTACGTGATTTCAGTCCGGTGATTTCCGGCTTCTAAGTCAGACCGCGCGGTCGTGGTCTCACAAGAACTGAAATCTTAACGAAATCACTGACTATGAAACTGAACTTCCTTCTTGAAGCACCGATCCTTGCCGCTGGCAATCTGGTCACCAGCTTGAGCAATGTGGCTAGCGTGCTGAATGCTATCGCCATCGTGCTCTTCTTTGGCGGGCTCCTCATGGCGGCCATCATGTTTATGATAGGGCGCACGGAGTATCTGAAATATGGGCTCGTCGGCGCAGGCCTTGGTGGACTGGCTTTCGTCATTGTGAACACCTTCTTCACCGCAGGCACCGGCGTCGATCCTGGTCTCCAACTGGCAGCGCCTTAAGCCACACATCTCCACGCACCTGATAGGATGGCTGAGCAACGTCGCTACCACGAGGCCAACGCAGGGAGAGATTCCAAGCCTGTCATCTGGATCTTCGAGGGCAACAACGTCCTTTGGATGCTCCTGGGCTTCGGCCTATCTCTCCTCGCGTTTCGCCTCTGCCATGGCCGCTTTCATCTCAGCTTTGGCGAATCGGTCGCCATCTCGTTAGGGCCTCTGGCCATCACACTCGCCTACGTCGTTCTGCTCAAGTCCGGCAAGCCGAAGCGATTCGATGGCGAGTTTTTCGAGTGGGGACTCGTGAAACTATGCGAGTTCCTTGATCGCCAGGGCTGGATGAAGAATCAGCCCTACTTCGGTCCGCAGCATCGCGTGAAAACCGAGCATCCTTTCAAAACTCTAACCAAAGACACCGACGATGGCGAAACTGATTGATGGTTACCTCATGGACGACATGGTCGTCTATCGCGGTCTGCAGAAAGGCGGCTACGTCGGTCGCGGCTACCGCGTGCATCCGCCCGATTGTGAAAACGCCGAGGTGCGTTGGCTCAATCGCTTGGAGGATGACGTGCGCGTCTTGCTCTCCTCTCTCAAAGACACCGCACGCATGCAGGTGCATTGGACCGTCGATTCTGACTACCGGCGCGAGTTGTTAGACTACTACGAACAGACGGACAAACTTGCGACCAACGCCTGGAGCAAGGAACAGCGCAACGAACGCTTCACGCGTTACTGGGATCGCATGCTCATGCGCGAGTTGCGTCGCGAACGCCTGCATTGGTATGTCACCACCAAGATCGACGTCACCGGTGTGCCCATGGGCAAAGGCCAGCGCGCTGCTTACGACTACTCGCTCGACGCCAGCGCCCGCGAGTTGCGTCAGTATGAGGAACTCCTGCACCAAGTCTTCGGCAGCCTTGGCGGAACCGTCGAGGCACTCGATGACCTCGGTCATTTCGAAGAGTTCTATCGTTTCTTTAATCCCTCCGTCTCCGATCTGCCTAATCTTGATCTCAACGACTACTTCGATCCCCAGCAGAGCATCGTCGATACCTGCTTCAACGGCGAAGCCGCTGCCTTACGCAAACCCGATCTCGGTTTCTACCTTGATGGCTACTACCACGGCGTGCTCGTGCTCAAGAGCCTGCCCAAGACCACCTTCTCCGGGATGATGAGCCAACTCACCAACCTGGATTTGTTAGACTATTCCATCACGGTGAACGTCCAGGCGCTCGATGTCATGCATGAGATCGAGAAGGAGGAAGGCGCTTACGAGAAACTGCAACACACCATCCAACACTCACCTAAGCTGCGCATGGTCGCGGCCATGCACAAGAAAGGGCAGAAGATCGCTCGGCTCATGTCGAACGAAGTGCTCCCTTACAAAGCGCAATTCATCATACGCGTCTGGGATGCGCAGAAGCCTGGGCTCCGCGCCAAACTCGCCGCTTTGCGAGGGGCCATTTCCAAACTCAACGGCGCCCAATACTACGATCCCGCCTTGCCCACCAGCGCGCGCAACTACGTCTTCGTCAGCATGCCAGGATGGTCCTGGGACAAATACGACGACTTCAGTCATTACATCGAAGATGTGAATCTGGCCAATCTCCTGCCCGTGTCCGCCACACCCACTGGCGACTTGGAGCAGGCCGAAGCCATCTATGACGGCGCCAATCGCAATCTCATCGGCGTGCGCACTTTCATCGGCGATGGCAAATCGGCCACCCCGCAACACGGCGTCGTCTTTGGGATGAGTGGGGCAGGGAAGTCGGTCAACATGGTCGATCTCCTCACCCAGACCGAGCCCTACTACGGCTACACCGTCCTGGTGGAGGAGGGCCTATCCTATCAAGGCTACACCAAGACCGTCGATGAGAAGAGCGCGCCCATCATCATCCAGCCTAACGGCACCCTGACATTCAACTACCTTGACACGGGCGGTCTACCACTCACTCCGTTGCTACTCTCCAACGCCACCGCGATGGGGCAGCTCATGGCCGGGGTGCAAGAAGACGCCGATAAGAACCGGCTACGCGCCGCGCATCTCTCCAGCGCCATCCGTCAGCTCTATCATGACTTCTACGAAGACTGGGCTCGCAAACACCCGGCCAAGCTTCGCGAGTGCGCCGAAGAAGTGCTCCTCACCCAACAACACCTCACCACCATGCCACCCGGCTCGACCTTCCTCGACGCCTACCTGGCCTTCCGCGAAACCATCTTCACCAAACCGCGAAGCGACGACCCCGCGGACGACGACGCCATCGACCAGGCGCTCAAGAATCCCAATCTGGAAGAAACGCTCTTCCAACACGCCTTCACCTGCTTCCGCCCGGAAGACATGCCCACCCACAGTCATCTGCAAGAGTTCCTCGCCTTGGAAAGTCACGGCCCCAATGCCGATGACTGCCGCACCCTAGCAAAGCTCCTGGAGCCGTGGAATGCCGGAGGAAACTACGGCCCCATCCTCGATGGCGCGAGCAACATTCAGTTGGACGGCAAGATCGCCCACTTCGAACTCGGTTACATTCCCGAGTCCGCGCAAGACCTGCGCGCCGTCGCCGCCTTCCTCATCACCAACCACGCCCGCAACGAAGTCCTGACAAGACCACGCGAGCAACGCAAACGCATCGTGTTAGAAGAACTCAGCGCCTTTCTCACCATCCCCGACGGCGACCGCATCACTCGTGAGTTCTACGAACGCATGCGCAAGTACAACTGCTGGGTCATCAGCGTCATCCAACAATTAGGCCGCTTCTACGAAAGCCCCGTCCGCTCCAGCGTCATGGGCAATTCTCGTGTCCTCTTCCTCCTCAAACAACGCGACAAACAAGACCTAGACCGCATTGAGGAATCTTTCCCACTCCCTGACATCACCAAAGGTGCCATCGCCAACTTCCCGGAGCCAGGAAAGCAACGCTCCAATCCGCATGCGGGCTTTGTCTACTATCGAGCGGAGGATGCCAAACCTGTGATTGTCACGGCGAAGAACGAAGCTTCGAGCGGCCTTCTCCAGCTTGCCTAGTTTCGGTGGAAACTACCGTGCGTGAGGCGCGCCATTCGCCGGGAGGTTGGTAGAAACAGTCGTGGCCAAAGTGCCGTCATATCTTCCTGAGAAGTTACTTCACAAACCCATACCGTTGACGTTTCTATACTCTCTCCAAAGGAACAACCATGACTAAGAAATTCGCGCTCATCCTGATCTCGATCTCATTCTTGCACCCGATTCAGATCTTTGCTGAAGAGGAACTGCCCACTTTAGATCCGCTGATCGTCACCGCCACGCGGACGGATGAGAGGCGGATGGACGTGCCCAACACGACGCGCTGGATCGATGATCAACAGCTCGTCGACAAAGGCTTTCGCACCTTGCCTGAGGCATTCCAAGAGACACCGGGAATGATGGTGCAGAAGACTGCGAATGGGCAAGGGTCGCCATTCATTCTAGGGTTCACTGGGTTTCGTAACCTCTTGTTGATCGACGGTGTGCGCCTCAATCATTCAGCCTTTCGTGAGGGGCCGAATCAGTATTGGAACACGGTGGACGCTTTCAGTCTTCAGGGAATCGAAGTCGTTCCTGGACAGGGTTCCGTTCTCTACGGCAGCGATGCCATCGGTGGCACCGTGAATGCCCTTACCAAAGGGCCGGACCTGCTGGCCGCCGAGGCCGGGGAGGGTTTCTCAAGTGGGCGAGCGCTCTATCGTTGGTCGAGCGGTGAGCAGAGTCACATCGGGCGAGTTGAGGGTTGGGGATGTCCATCAGATCGTTAGAAATCGTGGATGGAGGTTAGAGTTAGGCACTGGTTGGTTAGTTTGTCAAGTTAAAGGCTTGTGTTAGTTTTAGTTGATTTCGCTCCACTCTTTGGTAAGCCGATCGCGTCGCCGCAGGAGGATAGGGCAATGCTGGGAAGCAACCCGAGCGCCGCGCGGCTGACCTTATACGCAGGAGGAGTGGAGAGACGGCACGTCTCTCCCTTCTTTTCTGCCATACTCCTGCGGTAAGTGGGGAATGCGGTAAATCCCGGGGGTCGAGGGGGCTGGCCCCTTGCTTGTAGCCATGGTTGAAGGCTTTCATTGAGGTGCAGTGTTAGTCTTGGTCGAGAACTTCTCGCAGGTGTGCCATATCCCGCCAACCCGTGATGCGTCGAAACGTGCTCTCGGCGTAGAGTAGACCGCTTGCTAGGTAGCGATCAGCCATCGTCTTCCGCCCCTCTCGCGTTGCTGTTCGCCAACGATTCACTTTGCTCATCCGACGCCGGATGTTGAGGATGGCATTTTCGATGATATTGGTGCTCAGAAGACTGCGGTGAAGACTAGCGTGAACACCTAAATCCTGTAGTGCTGTGATTTGATTCCCAGCTTCTTGTAGGCTTGATAGAGCAGCGCTGTTATGTCGCTTCAAAAATTCACTGAGTTCATCATACGCTTCTCGTGCCGCTTCTTTCCCTTCAGCACGCCGCAACCGGTTGAGCAAACGCGCCAGTTCACTGTGTTGCCGTTTAGAGAGATAACTGCGTAGATTGCACTCTTTATGCACTAAACAGCGCTGGATTACGGCGTTCGGATAGTGCGTGAGAACGGCTTTCTCCAGGGAATTAGAGCCGTCTAGGAGCGTTAGGAACCGTTTGGCGATGCTTTTAAGGCCTCGCTTTTTGAGGTTTTTGAGCAAATCGTTAGCAACTTCGAAACTCTCACTGCTGCCAACACGGAAATCGAGCATCTCTTTGCTACCATCGGCTCGGATGCCCAAGGCGACAATTGCGGTTTGATCGCGACTAAGATGCACGCCATCTAACATCAAGACCAGATAGCCTTCTTCGTGCAATGGGCGGGAACGGAACGCTTCGAGTTTCTCAGCTGAGCGCTCTGCCCATTGCTCGGAGATGGTGCTTTTACTAACGCTGTCATTACTGAGGCGACTGACCCCACGCGTGCTTACTCCCTCAAGCAACAAGCGCATCACTGCCTGCCTGATGTTGTTGACATCCTTAGCCGCTTCGTAGGACTTAAGGCTGACTTCTTGCTCACTGCCGTCTTCCTGCCGTTGACGGACGCGAGGGCGCTTGATGTTTTCCTTGCCCCCATCGATATAGCAAATGCCTTGTTCACTTCCCGCGCGGCGAAAAGTGGTAGGGGGCCGGTCCCGGTCGTGGGAACGGCCGCAGAGATCGTGCACTTCTTGCTGCATGAGCTCGAAGAGGGCGAGGCGCACGGAACTGCGCAGAAATTGGTTGAAAATCTCGGCGTTCTGGCCGGATTCGGACTGGAGAAACTGTTCTTGGAGTGTTTGAGTATTCATGGATGGTTGGTTTTTTCTTAAATTTTGGTGCCCTTCCCTGTAGGCAGGGCGCCAACCATCCACCATTCCTATTTTAACGATCCACTGGACGTCTCCTGAGGGTTCTGTGGGGATCGGTGAACAAGTTGGCTTCTACGTTGGCTACTCACAGAAACACTTTGGCAGTGTCAGGGCAGCAGACGTTGGCGAACAAGCACGCACCGGTTACGATGAATGGGCCGTCGATTCGAAGTTGGTCTACTGGTTCAATCCAGATCTAAGACTAACGTTAGCTTATCAGCAGGTTCAACAGGATGATGTGTGGCGCTCTCACCGGACGATCTTTGGAGAACCTTGGGAAGGCACGACTATTGGGAACGAACAGCGGCGCAGCCTCGATCAGGAACGGCAGCTGGCTTATCTCAAACTGGAAGCAGACGAGCCGGTTTCCTTCATTGATGCCGCGAGCTTGACCCTTTCCTGGCAACGTCACAAAGAGACGCGAGACCGTATCCGACGCCGTGGTGATGATCGGCGAGACCTGCAGGGCTTCGATCTCGATGCCTTGGGCGCAAGCATTCAGTTTGAAAGTGAGAGTCCCATTGGCGCACTCACCTACGGAGCAAGCTTCTACCGCGACGATGTGGATTCATTCCGCCATCGATTTAATGCCGACGGTAGCTTCGATCGTAGCGACATTCAGGGGCCGGTGGGAGACGATGCGACCTACGATCTGTTTGGAGTGTTCCTCCAGGACAAGATCACCTTAGGCGAGGACGTCGACCTTTGGTTAGGTGGGCGCTACACGCATGCGAGTGCAGATGCCGACCGGGTGCGCGATCCCATCACCGGCGGAGTCACCTCGGTCTCGGACTCCTGGAATGACGCTTCCTTTAGTCTGCGCGGTTTATGGCGTCCGTTAGGTGAAGAAAGCTTCCAGATATTCGGTGGTGTGTCTCAAGGCTTTCGTGCGCCTAACTTGTCAGACCTCTCGCGATTGGACTCCGCGCGCAGCAACGAGATTGAAACGGCCGCGCTTGGCCTCGATCCAGAGGAATTTGTCAGTTTCGAGATCGGCTCAAGGATCAACACCGGCGACTTTGAAGCGGGGCTCTCCTATTTCTACACAGACATTGAGGACATGATCGTGCGCACCCCCACCGGACGCATGATCGATGACGAGATCGAGGTGACCAAGAAGAACGCCGGCGATGGCTACATTCACGGCATCGAATTCGATGCGCTCTGGCAGTTTCACCCACAATGGAGCTTGTTTGGCAACTTCACCTGGATGGACGGTGAGGTTGACACATTTCCCACCTCGGAAGCTCGGAAAGAGCGTGAACCCATCAGCCGTCTCATGCCGCCCACCGGTCTCATCGGCTTGCGTTATGAGCCCAACGAACGTGTTTGGCTCGAACTGAGTGGCCAGTTTGCCGCCAAGCAGGATGATCTCAGTAGCCGCGACCAAGGCGACACCCAACGCATCCCTCCCGGTGGCACGCCCAGCTACGCGTTGGTGCATCTGAGAGGCGGATGGCAGATCAACGACAACTTGACGGTGAACGTCGCGCTCGAGAACCTGACCGATGAAGACTACCGCGTGCATGGCTCCGGCCAGAACGAACCAGGCTTCAATGGTGTCGTCAGTTTGGACGCACGCTTTTGAGAAAGAGACAACCCTCACCAAAAGCTCGTTCGACACGTGACCGTAACCTCTATCTTTAACACAGCATGAGTGAAGCCCTGGTACCCGTCGTCCATGCCAACGATACCCATGAGAACGCCAAGTGGTATGCAAGGCTCGGCTTCGAGGATGAGGGGGAACACCAGTTCGCACCCGGCATGCCCTACTATCTCTTTCTCCGAAGGGGTGACATGCTCCTTCACCTATCGGAGCACAAGGGGGATGCCAAGAAAGGCGCAACGCTACAACGCTACTCTATCTCTATGTATATACAGTCACAATGATAGATTTCAAGGCCTACACAACAATGTCAAATTTTTGAAAACATTTGAAAATTTCTTCTGATGCCAGATTCGAATTTCAGTCTGTCCATGGACAACGCTGCGCCGTTACAGTAAGGGCGACTCCCTACTTACGTGAACTACGAAGATCTCACCGACGCCTTAGGTTACGCCAAGTCTCCCATGTTTCGGGAAGACGATGGTGGTGAACTAGTTGCGGATGTTGATAAGCACTGGGTTCGAATGGCACGCAAGGCAGGAGCCAGAGGAACTTACTTCTTCCGGACCTCACCGGAGCGGCAAGCTGTTCGACCAGCAGTCCACGTCGCTGAAGCCCAGACCGTGGACGAGGCTAAGGCAATACATGCCCGACTCTGGAACCAGGGTATCAACCCATTCTTGATCATCGTTCTGCCGGGCCAAGTGCGCGTCTACACGGGCTTTGCCTATGATCCGAGTCAGCCAGCAGTGGGTGAGGTGGTCTCCTTCTCGGAACAAGCAGATATGTTGGAAACTGTCAGTGAAGCCCTGTCCTCCTTCAGAGCCGAGGCCATTGATCAGGCGGAACTCTGGCAAGTTCACTCCCAACATTTACGCTCAGACACCAGGGTAGATGCCACGCTTCTGGCGCAACTTCGTAGGCTTAGTGTGACCTTGCAAGACACCTACGGGCTGAACCACCGCACGAGTCATGGATTGATCGGGAAGAGTGTCTACCTTTCGTATCTCCGTGCGCGTGATATCCTCTCTGACAAATGGCTCAAGAATGAAGCTGGCGTGGAGCCGAGCGAGGTGTTCGATGGCGCAAGCTTTCATTCCAGCCTGACGCTAACAAATTTCCGCAAGCTATCGAAAGCTGTAGAGAAGCGATTTAACGGAAAGTTGTTCCCGATTGCTTGGGGAAGCCGTTACGCTCCGCGTGCTGATGCCATTCAACTCATTGGCCGAATCTTCTCTGGAGAAGAGCTTTCCGGCCAACTGCATTTGCCATTCAGAGCTTACGACTTCTCGTATATCCCCATCGAATTTCTCTCATCGGTCTACGAGCAGTTTCTTCACGAAGAAAGCTCTGAAGATCAAGACAGGGCCCAAGCGAGCACCTCCGACCCTGAAAAACGTGGCGCTCACTACACACCTGAACCACTAGCCGACTACCTGGTTTCTGAGGTGCAGTCCGTCAGGCGAATCGAGAGCGGAATGAAGATACTCGATCCATGCTGTGGCTCTGGTGTCTTTCTCGTTATCGCCTACCGTCGCCTGGTGGAGCTGGAATGCCAACGTCAGGATCGGGACTCGCTCAATCCGAAAGAATTGAAGGATCTGTTAGAATCGAGCATCTATGCTGTAGAGAGAAATCCTGTAGCTTGTCAGATTGCAGGATTTAGCCTCATCCTTACCATGCTAAGCTACGTGAATCCGCCGGAACTTCACCGCTGGCAAAACTTCAAGTTTCCTTCCTTGCTAGGAAGCAATCTCTTTTCCGAAGACTTCTTTGATCCATCCGCTGCCTTTTGGAAAGCATGTAGTGAAGAAGCAGCGACCCCACTCCGATTTGACTGGATCTTAGGCAATCCGCCTTGGGTAGAGTTGGACAAGGAAGATCCTAAAGCAGCACACCTTCTCAACTGGTCTCAAGAGCACATTGCTGAGTATGGTTTGGCTAGAGCCAGGACAGGCGAAGCTTTCGCGTGGAAAGTGATGGATTGCTTGGCCGATAAAGGGGTAGTTGGCCTTGTTCTTCATGCGAAGACCCTGACGAATGACCATCTCACTTCCTGGCGGAAGAGATTCTTCAGGGGCGTCAGTGTCAGGCGTATTACCAACTTTGCCAACTTAGCTTATGTCATCTTTCCTTCAGCGCAGCAACCTGCGTTTACGGTCATCTATTCCAAAAATGAATTGATGCATCGCCAGAGTGGAATCGATCACTACGGCCCCTTCGTTGCCAATCTTGCTATCACACCGAATGCCAATCCAGGAGTTAGGAAAGTAAAGAAACAGGCTTGGGCGATTGGTTTCTCAGAGTCAGAGATCACGAACGTCTCCACGAAGGAGGCAGTTCTCGGTGAGGCGGTGACTTGGAAAATGGCGCTTTGGGGAAACCGACGTGACACCATCACTCTTGAACGACTGAGGCGACTTTTCACCACGACGTTGGGGGCACTTGCTAAGGAACGTAGTTGGACGTTGGCTCTCGGTCTCCAATTGAGAAGTTGTAAAGGGGCGGCCACTGCCCCAAACGAATATACCAAAGAGTTGGAAGAAGTTCCACTACTCAATCACAAGGCGTTGATTGCCAATGGGCCATGTCTTACAGTTCCTGATACTAACATCGGGAAGAATACGGTCGGTTGTTACGTCAGGAAACGTGGAGGCATGGCAGGATTGGGTATAATAAAGGGTCCACACCTATTTCTTTGGAATGACTTTGCAGCCTATAGTAAAACTGACTTCATCATTCAACACGACAAGCTCGGGTTAGCTGGTGGCTCCATGCAAGAATTGAAAGCAGTGGCAACTATATGGAATTCACGATTCGCATCCTATCTGTTGTTCATTTCAAGTGCCTCATGGGGAATAGGAGTAAGCCAGATAGACAAGGGAGATGCCTCAATGTTGCCTTTTCCTGCCCTATCGCCTGACATCGAACGCGCATTGGCAGAGGCGTGGAATGACGCAGTAAAGCTGGAAGCAGACGGAGCCCCGTTCGAACAGATCAAAGATTTGCTGGACGCGCGAGTCGCTGACGCCTTAGGACTGCCGCTCTCTGTTACGCTAGTCGTGAAGGAGTTTTTCCAGTTCCGCTACCAATTGAACAAGGGCAAGAGCCCGCCAGAATTACGCAAGGCTCCAGACATAGAATGCCTTCGCAGATACGCCACGACTCTACGAGACGAACTCGACAACTACCTCGGTGGCAAGGCCAAGCATGCCGTCATCGTCAGGCATTCTCCCAGTGGAATCGGCGTCTCCGTGAAGCTTACAAAGCGGCCTCGCGTATCTGCCCCAGAGGTACGAGAGGCCACTGGCAAGGATGCCACACTCCTCAATTCATTGCTTACAGCAGCGGAAGAACAGTTCAGCCAATGGGTCTATGTGAAGCGGAGCGTGCGGATCTTTGACGGCGACACGATTCATCTCATCAAGACACCGCGACGTCTAGAGTGGACTCAGACACAAGCCATGTTGGATGCTGACGACATCATCGCCGAAGTGCTGGAAGCACAGTCCAAGGCTGCCTCATGAGTTCCGGCACACTTACTGCAAACTGGGCGGTCTACCTTGAGACCTTTCGCGAGCATGCGCATCGATTGTTGGCGTGGGCTTACGACGATATAAGATCTCAGGTTACGTCAGACACGACAGAGCCCGTTATCACCGGGTTGCTCGCAAGGGCTATGAAGAGCCGACTCGATTATCATCCAGATACTCCGGACACCTACCTGAATTATACCATTGGTGATCAAGAGCCTGTGAGCCCAAAAGGAGAGTTGGGCAATGATCGCCTCAAGCTAGATCTGTCGGTTGTTCGGTCGGGCATCCGCCCCCGCTTGTCTTATGTATTCGAGGCCAAACGGCTTCGAACGTCAGGCTATCCGATTGGCAAGTACACAGGCGGTGGTGGAATGGGCGATTTCATTGCGTGCCGCTATGGAGAAGAGAACCCAGAAGCTGCGATGGTGGCACTGTATCAAAACAGGGATGCATGTTATTGGAAGGACGAGCTCAAGCGAGTGATTGCTGAAGATTTGGAATCGGCCAGCGGCTCACTCAAAACTACAGGTCAGGTACACGAAGTTGGCGTGATCGCCCAGCTCACCGATGAACTCCTAACAGAGCACAAGAGACAGAATGGCACGTCGATTCGCCTTTATCACATTTTCCTCGATTGCTGTTAAGTTAAGGATTGATAGCTGGAAGCATAGTCTGTTGGTTAGGTTTAAAGACGCCAATCGAGTGGCCACAGACTCAGAAAAGCTAGAAACTTGGTGATTTTGATTCGCTGAATTTCGGTTTCATAGGCAAGCGAACAATGCTGCCATGAAACTGATCCTCATCTCTCTCCTTGGAACGGCTTGCTTCCTGGCAAGTTGCCAATCCCTGCCCAAAGCCGCCACACAGGCCGTCACCGGTGCGGCGGGGGCTTACATCGGCCATGAAGTATCGGGCGGTGGGCCTGAAGGTGCGGTCTTAGGCGCGGCGGCAGGCGCTGTCGCTGGGACGGCGTTCGACTACTGGAAGGATTCGGGAGAGCGCAAGGCTTCTATGTGAAGGGGCGGAGCGATGAGGTGAAGCGGCTCTACTGGATCACCAAGCGACTACATGAAGGCGAGGATCATGGCGGCGGGCTGAACCGTGGTTACTACGAGCTGCCGGTGGCGGAACATGTGACCCGCGATGGTGTGATCGTGGAAGCGCACACTCAAGTGGTGGAGGTGATCGAGCCATGAGGTCGCGTTACCATCCTGACGGAAGCATCGACTACGATGCTGATCGTGCACTCGAGATCTTACGCTATGCGGATGAAGAACTCGCTCGACGCCAGTTGGCCCAACAAGAGGAAGCCTTGCGGACGCATGCGGTGGGACACGATGAGACTAACGGTTTGGCGATGAAGCCTGCGACCGTGACTGCCGGAGGAATGACAGTCTTCCCTGGCATGGCGGATGATCCACTGAAGGCCGTCATGAACTCGAATCCCATGGACCTGATTCCCAATCCCTTTCCCACCACGCCGCCAACAATGACGGCGGCACCCAACTACAACCTGACAAAGCCATGAAACGACGATTCCTACTTTCTCCCATCCTGGCCATGCTATGGCTGCCACTCCACTCACTTTCCGCGAGCGGCATCCCGGTCGTTGATGTCGCGCAGATTGCGGCGAACAAGGTGAGCTGGGCCACGGACCTCGCCCAGCAAGTGTTGCAAGAGGCCAATCAACAGACACAGATCGCCAAACAACTAGAGCAGATCCAGCAACTCTACACCCAGATCGATCAGCTCACGACTCAGATTGAGCAAGTGGACGACTACCTCGACCGCTTTGGTGATCCGGAAACGATTCTCAACTTGGCGGGTCTCACCGAACTGCAGAATCAGTTAGGCCAAGCCACGGATCATCTCGATGTGGCGGAGAACCTTGGGATCATCGATGGCGTGAAGATGTTTACCTTCGATGGCCAAGGGGTCTTCGAAGCGATCAAGCCGGACATTAGCATTGATGGCGAGGTCTTTGCCCGTGAAGCCGAGCGTTACAAGCCGGAAGATGCGGTGCGGGAAACGGTGGATCAGTTTCGCGCCAAGAAGTTGGAAGTGATCGAGCGGCGGGATGTGATCAAAGGAGAGATTTCCAACGCGGTCGAAGCGATGCGCACCGCGACGACGGATAGCGAAGTGAAGAAGCTGACAGGTGTTTTGATAGGATTGCAAACCGAACTCGAAGCGGTGGATCGCGAACTCGACATCGCGGCCAATGAGAACGCGGCACGTGCTCTGGAGAACGAGAACCAGCAACGGCTCGAATCCAAGGCACAAGCGGAAGCCCATGCGCGACGCTTCGAAGTGGGGAACGCCCGCGACGTGTCCATGTATCAACTCGACCAAAGCCGCTACGGCTGGTGAAGCGCCGAACAAATGATTAAACGCTAACAAGTATCCAGAACCATGGACGACTTCGATCTCCTATTCCCAACGTTCAAGAATAAGGTGGAGGAACTCTTCCAAGGGTTGCTCGTGTTTGCCTTCTTGATCATGGTGATCGGGCTTCTGTTAGCTGCCTATCGCGGCACCTTTGGAAGTTTGGCGGAAGTCGTTCGCACCTTGATCGCCATCGCCGTGATCTCAGTGGTGCTCGGATTCGTTGATCAGTGGGTCTTCTTTCTCGGCAATGCCGTTCAAGACGGCGTGGTGGCTGAGTTAGGCACGGATCCACGCGACACGCACAAACGTTTCGGCGAGATCCTGGCCGATCCCCAAGACGAAAGTTCGGATCAATCGTGGTATGATTTCATCTTCGATGCCGAAGCGGCGGTGGCCACCGCCATCGGTCACGCGGTGATCTGGATGGCCTCCAAAGTGGCTTGGTGGGTGGTTTGGTGGGCTTACATCATTCAGAAAGCGATGCTCTACTTCGGCGTCTCGCTCTTGCCACTATTCCTGCCCATGTTCTTGGTCAATGCGACACGTGGGATCGCCATCCGCTATGTGTTAGGACTCATTGCCATCTTGCTGTGGCCGTTAGGCTGGGCAGTGGCCAACCTCATGACCGATGGCTTGCTCAGTTCGGCAGCCGACAGGTCGCTCTTTGAGTTAGGTGGTGTGGCAGGCAAAGCCTCGTTCGGACCTCAGATGATCTTCTTCATGGTCGTGGCGTCGTTGTGGCTGGTCTTCAGCACCATCGCGGCCCCCGTGATCCTAGCACGTGCCGTTACCACAGGATCGCAACTAGGAGCGGCCTTGTTAGGCGGCTTCATGGGCGCATCGGGCGCGGGCTTGAGCGGCGCGGTCGGCGGCCTGATGGCGGCTCCGGGGCCAAAGGTGCGGCGGGCATGGTCGGTGGTGGTGCGGCGGGATTCGCAGGCGATTGGCGCTGGTTTGGCAGCCATGAGTGCCGCGGGCGGCAGCGGTGGCAGTGTGGGAAGAGCGATGGCGGTTCCGGTGGCGGCAGTTCGACCAGCAGTAGTGGCGGTGGTGATGTGAATGCCAGGGCAGCGGCCATTGCCAAACAACAATCAACCTAACAAAGGCTTATGTCAGTGTCTAAGAAACGCAAACCGGTCATCGATCTCTTCATCCAGAAAGACAAGGTGGCGCTGTTCTGGTTCTTCTTTGCCATCGTGGTGACGGCGGGATTCTGGTGGGAACGTCAGAAGCTGATCGCGTCGTTCCAACAGAAGCCGCAGTTCTTCGTCATGGATGCGAACAGCACCTACTACCTGCCGGCGGCGATGGACTTCGAAGACGCCAAGGACGTGCACGCGGCGCAGACGCGCTTGGCCATGGAAGCGATCTTCAATCGCAATCCAAGTGGCCCGGACAGTCCCGACCGCTTGAAGCGCATCCTGGGCGTGGAACTCTATCAGAAGACCGAACGCCGTCTCGCCGAAGAGACGAAGGCCTTTCGCGAGAAAGAGATTCATCAGAAGGTGGAGCTGGGCGCGATCCAGATCCTGCAAGTGCGCGATGACTCGGTGCTGACCGGTGTGGAAGGCCAGCTCATCCGCAACGGGGTCTTTCGCAACAAGCCCTTCACCGAAGTGCTGGAGGTGAACGCGCAGTTTAAGTTCATCCTCAATCCTGACATGCGTCACAACGGACGTTTTCCCACCGTGGCCATTGCCTTTGATTATCACACCCGAACCACCTCGAAGTCATGAGAACGATCACATTATGGTTAGCCCTCACCTTGGGCGTTGCCGATGCAGCCGAGATCCCGGTGCGGAAACTCGATGCCAGGCAACCCGTCGTGGTGAGCATTGGAACGAAGCAAGCGACCATCTTGGCGTTTCCACGGCAAGTGAACGGGCTACTTGGCTACGGGCTTTCCAACGGCACGGAGCCGGGAAGCTATCACTACGCGCATCCCAAGGACTCACGCATTCTGAGTCTGCGTTGTGTGGACCCTGGCAAGGAAGCCAATATTGGCGTGGTGCTGGGGAGGGATCTCTTTCTGCTGCATCTGAAGCCAAACGAGAAGGCGCCACCGGCCATTCGCTTCGTGGAAGGCAAGCGCCAAGGTCAACTGAAGGCACACAAGATTTCCAAATCGGCCATTGATGCCAAGCGGCTCGATTACTCGACGGACAAGTTGCTGAACCTTTTGAAGCTGGCACGCAACGAACGTGTCTTCAGTGCCTACCTGCCAGACCTCTACAAGGATGCAGAATCGCGCAAGGCCGAGTTGACTTATGACGATGATCACACGGCGACGGTGATTCGCCAGCTCTATCGATTTCCCAAGGAAGATGCCGTGGTGTTGTTAGGCGAGATTCACAATCGCTTGGACTATCCGATTCGCATTGATCCGGCCTCGTCTGAAGTGCGCGTGGGTCAACGCGTGTATCCGGTGGCCTTGGTCGATGCTCCTGAGATGGTGCCTGCCTCTGGCAAAGTCGCGGCGCATGTGATTGTGAAAGGCGATACGGAAGGCAATCGCGCGAACCTCAGCATCAAGAACGAATTCCGTTTGGTACTCTCGGACTACTGTCGCTACGAAGAGCCCGATCCGGAATGGGGCGGCTACATTGATATGATACGAGTCTGTTTGCGGAGCCGTCGCCCAGCGCTGTGGTCGTGCGACCAGAGGAAGGAGGGCAGAAGTGATGAGCCGCGTGATGGCCTTCTTCAAAACGCGCACGGGCGCTGCCGTGTTGTTTCTGATCGGGATGTTCGTGGTGTTCTACTTCATCCGCGAATACTGAGAGCGGAACGGCCAAGCCGAGAAGCCGGTGGTAGCAGAGGGCGAGAAATTGCTTGGCCAGATGTCGCCCGAGGAGAATAAACCGGAGCCTGATAAACCGGTCACTTCCGAGTGGGTGGCGGAGAACAAGCTCTCGAAGTTTCGCCCGCCCGCTCCGACCACACGGGACGCCATGAGTCCTGTCAAGAACACGGCATCGAATGCGCCGCCGAAGATCAATCTACCCAAGCTGGTGCATTTCTTTGAAGCGCCGAAGGACGAACCAACACGTCCCAAGGAAACGGAACCACCGCAGGTTTTTGCACCGCGAGGCACGCTCATTCCTTGTCAGCTTATCATCACGGTGGATTCGAGTTCCTTAGAAACGCCGGTGGTGGGCTTTGTGACTGAAGATGTTTGGCATAACGGCAACTTGATCGTTCCGGCAGGCACCGAGGTGCACGCCTTTGCCAAGCGTGGACGCGTGCGGGATCGGATCGAAGTGACAGGAACGTGGGAGTTTGTTTGGCAAGATGGCCGCCAGGTGAAAGTGAAAGGTGTCGCGCTGGATCGCGAGCATGATCCTGACAAAGACAGCTATGGCATTACCGATGGCTCCGCGGGCATTCGAGGCGAGATCGCCAAGTCGGATGAGTTTCTAGAGTTCAAACTCTTTGCCGCCACCATGATTGGTGGTGTTGCCAGGGCGAGTGAAGATACGACGGAAACGATCTTTGGATCACGTCCACGCAACTCGCTCGAAGATGCCGGTCTCGAAGGCATCTCGACGGTGGCGGAACGCTACGCCAAGCTCTTGCTGAACCAGATCGAAGGAGATGGCTTGTTTGTCAGAGTGCCGGCGGGTACGGAGTTTTATATCTACACTCTGCAAGTGTTTGAGCCGGAGCTAGCCAGTGTGGCAGGACTCGAACAAGGGGAGCATCCCCGCAACAGCTGGGAGCCGGAGCATCGGCCTGACCCAGTCGAGACCGAGCATCATCTCGTAAGTCCGTTGGTCAACCCCGCCATTTCTAATCGCCACGAACGTTTGATGAAACAAGTGGCGGCCCATCAGAACTCGAAACAGGAGATACGACCATGAAAGCAATCTGGATATTGTTAGCGATGTTAGCCCTGGGTGGCTGTGCTTCGCGCACATCTCAAGTGGGGCAAGCAGCACCGCCAGAACGAAGAGACACGAACATGAACCAAGCGGAGTATCTGACTGCATCGGATCTTCGGCGCATTCGCAACCCTGAGTTTGTGAAGACCTACTACATTGGACGAAAGCCCTCGAAGAACGGCACGCGCATGCACGAAGCGCATCGCGTGTATCAGTTAGAGAAGTCACCGCGATGGAACCTGCTACGGAACAACCCAATGTTTCGCAGCACGGGCCCAGTGAAAGTGTTGTCGGATTCCGCGTTTCGGCCATTGCCAGAGTCCCTGCAACTGCGAGCCGAAGTGAAACGGCAAGAAGCGCTGACCAGAGACCTCGAAGCGACTCATGACGCGACGTTAGGCCAATTGGAAACGCTCAGAGCCAAGCTCGCTGATCAGTCGAATCACGCAGTGACGATTGAGAAACTTCAGCGCGAGCTGTTGCGACAACGTCAGGCCAACGCCGTCCTGCAACAACAGCTCCGCACGAAAGGAGAACCTAGTGATGACGCTACCACCGACAGCCCCAACCGTGCCGAAGCCCTGCGTCAATGGGGTGAGCAGCAAAGCAATTGATCGGGAGCGACTCCGCAGCTTGGAGTCGCATCTTGCATCAAAGATCCTAGGCCAGCCACACATTATCCCTGAAGTAGCAGCTGCACTTCAGAATGGTGAGTTGGGCCTCACGGATCCGCATCGACCGCGAGGGACCTTTCTCTTCCTCGGGCCAACCGGTGTTGGCAAGACCGAACTGACGCTGACATTTACGCGAGCACTGTTTGGTGAGGGACAATTGATCCGACTCGACATGAGTGAGTATCAAACCCAGGAAGCACTGGGCATCTTGCTGGGACGCAACGAGACTGAGGATGGCTTGTTTGCAAAGCGCTACGAAGCCACCGGTGGATGTGGCACTTTGCTCCTAGACGAGATTGAGAAAGCGCATTCACGCGTGCTCGACATTCTGCTCCAGATGCTCGATGCGGCCAGGATCACCATGGCCAACGGCACGACGTTAGACCTGAGCCAGTTCTACATTGTGTGCACGAGCAACATCGCTTCGCACGCGATCCTCGACGCGAAGCGGAGTGTCCGGGCCACCTTGGTCCGGTTTGTTGAAGCGCAGGCACAAGCGCAACTGCGACCTGAGGTCTTTGCCCGTTTCGATACGGTGAGTGTCTTTGATAAGTTGGCCTTTGAAGATGCCGTGGCGATTGCCGAGCTACTGCTCAAGCGCGAACTCACACTGCATCGTAAGCAGCACCGTATCGAGATTACCATTAGCGAGGACGTGGCTCGCTTCCTGGCCAGTGAAGGCTTCCACTCACGGCTAGGCGCAAGACCGATGCGACGTACCATCGAAACCAAAGTGCGCGAAGTTCTGCGAGAGAGGTTGCTAAGTGGTGGCGGTGCCAACGGATGCCTGATCGTGGATCGCAGTGACGGCGACCATGGCATGGGGAAGCTTGTGCTCACAGAGTCATGAATTCGTTTGATCGAGAGCTGGCATCGCAGAACATCCAGATCTATCCACCTAACAAGAAGGGTGAACCGTGGATCGCCGTGAAGTTCGGATTGGCTGGGCCTCGCTCAACGCTGGAAGCCTTTGGTGTCACCGAGCAGCTTGCGCTCTCGGCACTCAGATTGAGAATGAATGGCCATTGGATTGTTCTTGAGGAGGCAAGTTGAAAGCGGCTTCCTCAAGTTCATCTCGGAACGCTCCTACACATTGGTGACGATCATCAGGTTCTGGAGCCATGGCTCGCTTTAGAAGCCGATCAAAGCTAGCAGAGTTTCCACATTCAGATGGCAGCGGAAAGGCGCCATGGGGAAGACGACCTGTCAGAAGCTTATAGAAGAGCGCTCCCAAACTGTAGATGTCGGCTCGGTGATCAATGCCCGTGTCGGCAACCACTTGTTCAGGAGCCATGTAGCCAGGCGTTCCAAGTCTGGTCTCCACTTGGGTGATGCGTGGATCGTTCGAATAAATGCGCTTGGCCAGGCCAAAGTCCGCAAGCCGAATGCCGTCGCCTGCCATCAGGACATTGCTAGGCTTCACATCGCGGTGAATGACGTTCTCTGTGTGTGCGAACGCGAGAGCGTTGCAGACCTGTCGGAGGATTTCAATCGATCGCTCTAACGGAAGCTCTTGATCGAGCCGAGATTCAAGACTGCCATCTGGCATGTAGTCCATCGTGAAGTAATGAACTTTGCCATTGGAGCCGTAGTCAAAGATGACTGGGATGTTCGGATGCCGGAGACGCGCCATCTCTTGGCACTCAAAGTCAAATCGGCGGGCGAAGTCGGGAAAGACAGCGCTTTCTCGCATCGTTTTGACAGCTTCGATCCGCTTCAGCTTTCGATTGTAAGCCTTGAAGACACAACCGTTGGCGCCTTCTCCTAACTTGTCTCGAATGTCGTGATGCGGGAGGATGGCATCGAGTTCTTCAGCGGAAGGTGGGATTACGAGTGGCGAAGGTGGATGCGCCAAGCACGACGGACACACGTCGGAGATCACGGGATCTTCGAATCCTGTTCCGCAATACCGGCACCGCCCCGCCCTCGATTCCGAGGGAGGATTCATTGGTTTAGGCTAAGCGTTAGGTTCTCGCAGTATCTCATAGAAATACGCGAGCTCCTGTTCTAGTGCGTCCCGAGATGCGACGGTCCGGGCGATCTGGGTTTTTATGAGCGTAGCCAGGCGTTTGCGGGTGCGTTGTAGCTGCATGCCGAAAGCGTTTGGTGCCATGCCAAGTGCTTCAGCCGCAGCCAACTGAGGGCCTTCTTCAGTAGCACGCCACGAAAGAAATTTGGAGAGGACTCGAAAGACTTCAGTGCGGCCTCTCCTATCAAATTCCTCGCGCAGCCTTTTCAAGGCTTCAGACAGAATCGTCTCTGCCCAATGCCTATCAAAAGCCTTGTCGGGGTTCAGCGGGTGCCAACCATGATCACTCTCCAGGAAGTGCTCGATATCTGAAACGTCATCGTCGATGCGATGCGCTTGAGAACCTCGCTTGATGGCATCATGATAACGGGCTTCGTCGGCGAGAAAGGTCTTCAATGAAGCGCACAGGTAACTTCGCAGCTTGCCCTTCTCCTTACGACATCGTGCGAACAGTTTCTTCTGCAACGACTTCAAGAAGAAGCTCTGAGTGAGGTCCTTTGCATAATCTTCGGAGTAACCTAACCGGCAAAGATACCGGCGAATGGGCTTGTGATAGATTTCACAAAGTTCTTCCAGAGCCTCACCATTGACCGCAAGCCCTTCTTCTGGATCACCGACCAATTCAACGATACTCCAACGCGTGTCTGGGAATGGAGACGACGAAGAACCATACTCACTAACGGATGTTGGTTCATCAATCATGGTAATCAGAAAGATAAGCAGAAATGGTATGAATGCACGGATTTGTTACTCACTATTGCGTTATCTTATTTTGAGCGCGTTAGGGTCTTAAAAACATGGCTTTTCGCTTTACTCTATCAGAAATAAATAAACGATTCCGTTAGGTACTCTTGACGATCAATCAATGGATAGAAGTCTAACCACAATAAGATTAATAATTTAGCGTTAAATTGAGAACAATGACGATTCTTGGGTGAATTTCGGCGGGTGATTTCGGTAGCACGTTCATCGCCAGTAGTGGCGAGCCGAACTCATGTCAGGGAATCGCATCACCTGGATCGACAATGCCAAGATCATCGCAGGCATCCTTATGATCCTCGATCACGCGCTTCTCTACTTCGGCCACGAAGGATCATGGCCTCGCTACACGATCACCCGGAGCGTCGAACCACTCTATGTCTTCTGTTTCGCATACCTGTTAAGCGTCAAAGGCCGGAGCCTTTCGCCTAAGCGATGGAAACAACTCGCCATCGCCGCGATCATCGAAACGGCAATCCACAGTCACCGCGAAGGTCTGCTCTACTTTGGAATCCTCGCTAACCTCACCTGCTTCGGCTGGCTTGTTGGAATGCTCCGCCGACTGACCAATCCATGGCTGGTCTCCTTGGCAGTCACAGCATCTGCGCTCGCCATCATCCCAATGAGTGGAAACGCATTTTACATCGACTACGGCCCTTTCCTTCTGATCAGTCAGTTCAGCGTCGCTATTTTGGCGGCAAGGCACACGAACTCGTTGGCAATCACGTTAGCCGCCAGCTGGCCCACAACGCTTCTTGCCGTTGGGCTTCTCGTCACAGCTGACATTCAGCCCACACCAGTCATCTGGACCATCCTCATCGGCCATCCACTTGCTGCATCGATCTTGGGATGTAGCCAACGGTGGAACATGGCTAGCCGACACTTGAGGTCGGTCATCGTCAGCCACCCACTGAAGTTTTACGTCGGGCATCTTGGCGTGATGCACTTGGCCAAGATCCTCGGATAAGGGACTTGGAATGCGAATCCCCTGAGGCGAACGGGGCACAAATCTAACTTGGAACCCGTGAATCAGAGAATCTGGTTCCCATTCGACCTGGATTGCCCCATTCAAGGTGTGTTACCAAATCTGTTACCAGAAACGCCTATTCAGAGGCTGGAAATGGTGTTTTCCCCGGTAAATCAAGGGTGGTGGAGGCGAGGGGAGTTGAACCCCTGTTTTGGGTCCCCCTACATTATACACTGAGAAAACCCCATAAAAATAGGGGTTTCAGACATCCTCGGACGCAACTGATTTCATGGGCTGTTGTAAGTTTGGTTGTAAGATAGGTTGTAAGGAGGACTCTCCCTTTGTACTATTTGCTATGGCTAGCCTCCGAAGACTTCCAGGGTCGCGCTATTGGATCGCCTGCTTTAGACTTCCGTCCGGTAACCGAACTCAACGCTCCACAAAGGTTGTAGCGGATGGGAAACCGTCGTCGCGGCGGCAGGCCATGAAGATTGCCGAGCAGTATGAAAACGAGTTCCGGAGATTTCAGACCGCGCAACATGCACAGCATGTCCTGCGTGAGATCTACGAGGAAGTAACAGGCGCTGATCTGCCCAAACAAACGGCACGAACGTATTTCCAGAGCTGGTTGAAGGAGAAAGAGCCCGAGACATCGGCCACGACTTCGGGCTTCTATACATCGAAATCGAACTCGTTTCTTGAGTTCCTCGGCGAACGCGCGGATTCTGACATTGCTACCATCGGCGAGTCCGACATACTTGCCTATCGCGGGGCTGAGTCGATCCGCGTTTCTGCATCTACCGTCAATCACTCGATCAAGTTCCTTCGTATGGTATTTCGTTCGGCAAAACGGGATGGCTTGATCGCGTCCAATCCGGCTGAATTCGTTGGACTTGTGAAGCGAACGGAACCGAAAGCCAGACGTGCCTTCACCGTAGAGGAATTAAAGAAAGTATTGACGGTATGTGATGACGAATGGCGCTCGATGGTGCTTTTCGGATTCTATACCGGACAACGGTTGGCAGACATTTCAAAGCTCACATGGGGAGACATTGATTTGGAAGCGAGAGAGATCCGATTAACCACAACGAAAACGATGCGGCATCAGAAGATTCCTGTTTCCTCATCGCTGGCTCGACACATTGAGTCGTTGGGACCGAGAATATCTGACGAGCCGGTACATCCGCGAGCTTTCAAAGTACTGAAAACTCAAGGCAGATCGGGTATGCTCTCTAGGCAGTTTCGCGGGCTTCTCGCAAAGGTTGGCTTTGCAGAAAAGGTGAGCCACAAGAAACGAGTGGATGGTGAGGGACGAAAAGGAAGGCATCAGATGAACCCCCTCAGCTTCCACAGTTTAAGGCATACGGCGACAAGCTTAATGAAAAATGCAGGAGTTTCGTCGTCAGTAGTGGAAGAGTTCGTAGGTCACGATTCACCGGAGATGAATCGGATTTACACTCACATTGATCATGAGTCTATGGCTCACGCTGCAGATGCTTTGCCTGATATCGTTTCCTAGCTCTTCCGGGACTTAAAGCCATACTCGTCTTCAACAAATCACAGGACTCCATTGGTGGTCCGAAAATCAGCCTCATCCACAACTTCCGTTCATTTCTCTGGCCTTACCGAACGCTGACAGTTAGGGCTGTCACGCCGAGCATTTCTCTATCATAGAAGTGTGAGTCGGCGTTTTTGAAGAGCTATGAGAGCCCTGTTTGGGCTCCTATAGCCAAATTTGGTGTGTATAATTTGGTTAGCATCAAAATCAAACCCGCCAAATCAAGACTGAGATTAACCGCCAATTATCCTTTCGTCTACCACTTCCACCATCAAGGAGCTCCTCACGTATTTGCCGCCCTTTTTTACGGCTGCTGTCTTTTCCTTCTGGCATAGCTATTGTTAGTTGCTACGCCGTTTACACAAGTTTTTTACAGGCTCGTCTCACTAAAGATCAACCGGCCATTCCGACTTCCAACTTCACATGAGTGGCCAATCGTCGGAAGTTGGACGATCGTTCCCCCAAAAACATTTTTAATCGACGGCTACGGCACAAAAATTCCTCCATGGGTCTTTGCCTCCGCTTCGATATCAAATCCACCTGCAACAGAAAGAACAACTGTGTCCACGTCCTCTCCATTGGCTTTCCAATTGTCGAACGACCTATTAAGGCCCCTGTCGCCGCGAATAATGGGTGCTCCGGACGTGGTACGGTACCACCGATTGTGATTCGAGATGACTCGGAGATAATCAAT
Source organism: Verrucomicrobiales bacterium (assembly GCA_965224685.1). GTDB lineage: Bacteria > Verrucomicrobiota > Verrucomicrobiia > Verrucomicrobiales > DEV007 > CBDDAB01. The sequence continues at coordinate 1,561,846 of CBDDAB010000017.1, forward strand.
GTCAGACGGAGTGTGAACTGCGAGGGCACTTCCATGGCCAAGTAAATAATTTCCAACAAATGCCACTTCGTACGGCAGAATCCGATTCAGACCGTCGCCTGTATCTGTGATATCGACTAGAGGGCCCGAAGGGGTTTCCGACAGTTGAAATCCTCCTCCATCCGCATTCCTGACATAGTACTCGGTGCCTGTTTGAATAGGTGATGGCAGCACACCAAGTTCTTGAAACATGACCGGTGCCCCATCGCGGTAGCCATGGCTATCGCACAACACCTTGTCCGTCGAGTCGTCTACCGTGAGAAAGCGCTGGGTTGTTTGATAGCGATACACCACGGCCAAGCCGGAGACGCTCGAAGTAAGTTCAATAGGAGTGCCGCCAGGCGTAAGGGCCACTCGGAACGTATCTTCGTCATCATCGGTAGCTGATACCTCCACTGCGAAATAGGATTTCTTCTCTTGAAGGGGCGAAGGCAGCATCGGTGGATTCTGCCCTCCTTGGGAAGGTCCCACGAATAACACTGGGTCACCATTCTTAAAACCGTGCCCTTCGAGCTTAAAGACACTCCCTTCCTGGCGGAAGTAGGATCGGTTTCCCCAAAATCTTAGTAGTCTCGGGCTACCGGAGCCTGACCCGGTGAGGGTAATCGGAGGTCCATTCGGATACTCTGCCAGTTTGTACTGGTAGCTCCCTCCTCCCAGATCGCTCTCCTGCACCCCGTAATAGAGAGTCCCAAGTTGCAGCGGCTCCGGTGGTTGGCCGTTGCCGACAAACTTGAGTGCATAGGAGACCCCCTGAAAGTTCACCACATTCCCGCTACTCTTGATTAGCGAATTCCCAAGATACTCAAAACTGAGAAGAGGCCCCACGCTGGAGTAGGTATGTGACCCAGTCCCGGAAGAAGTAAGATCAATCTGAGAGCCTGTCATGGTTTCCAGCGAAAACGATCCGTTGTTGTTGTCATTCGCCCTGACTGGCACCCCCTCTTGAAGCGGCTGGGGCAGCTCGTCACTTCCGTTTCTACCGGAATAGAAGAAAACTGTTGAGCCACTGGCAACGGTTCCATTGATCGCATCGCCTACGGGATCGACCTCAGCGGCTTGAAATCTTGTTGCTCCGTCCGTCTTAAAGTCTATCAATTCAAAGCCATCATTCACGGACGACGGACCAGGGTCACCCTCGCAAACGTTACCTATGAACACGTTTCCAAATCCTTCTCCGTTGTATTTCAAAGGAGCGGTTCCATAGGAGAGTCCGCTTCCCAGATGTCGAAGATCCTTGACAACGTTCTCCTCGATACGAAGCCCGGAACTCGTCTGGTCCAAATAGATCCCGAACAAACGCTCCAGTGACCCCCTACTATAAAAGCCCTCAATGCGGTTTCGCAAAATTTCGCCTCCCGTTTGGAGCCCCGAAGTATGGATCCCAGCCACATCAATCAGTTCCTCAGTATCGATATCATGAATATAGTTCTCTACGATGCTGGGATGGTCGATGTGATCGTCTTGAATACTGGTGAAATAGGCATAAGACTCGATCGCGGTTGTGTGGGCGTTGTAAATTTCGTTACCCTTCACTTTCGCGTGTGAGCTACTTCCCACAAGAACGCCAAACCCATGGAAGTACATGGCCCCCAGATCATGGATCCGGTTGTGAGAAATATCCACGGCAACAGTCCGGCGATCGGAAGGGCTGGGCATTTTACTTCCATCGTGGATCCACCCGTTTCTAACACCGGCAGAACATTCGTAAACCTCGGAATGAGTCACGCTGCAGCGCACGCAGTTGCTGCTGAAAGTGAGACCGTAGAGAACACCCTTCGTAAACACACAATTGCTAAAGTGCACCTCTCTACTAGCCGCGACATCAACAATTCCATAAGAATAGTCCCGGGTCGAACGCAGGCCACTCTTTGAGTTGTTGAATTCCCATCCTGAAACCTCATGCTCCCAGTCTCCTCCAAAAAATTCGATATTCTCGAATCTCAGATATTTCGAACCAACAATCGAGATCGGTTTCTTTACGTCAATTGCCAGTGCATTGACTGAGGCCACCGTTTCGCCTGGCCGGGGGTAGTAGTATACCATCCCACTTTGTTCATCCCACCAAAACTCTCCTGCTGAATCAAGGTGCGTGATCCCCGAACTCCGGCCATCAATGTAGTACTTCGACCATTGTAGGTAACCCGACGGTCTGAAATTCGTCTTCCACTCCAATGTCGCCTGACCAGGTTCTATTTGGATGTTGGTCCTTCTCACCATCGCCGCTGGGCTTCCCCAAGTAACGTCACCCCCGTTCGCAATGAACTCGTGACCTACCTGATTAACAGATGCCCCCGCAGACATAAAATCTCCACCTATTCCAAGATCTAAGATCCGATAGCTCGCACCGAAGACTAAGCTCCCAGCTTTCTGCTTCGGCCCATCGACAAGACGTGGACTGCCAGACGATGGCTCGAGATCATGAATCACGGCTTTTTCTTCAACCCATTGTGCTCGGAAGTATACGACATCCCCGGGTAGTGCCGTATCAAGGTCAGCCCCATCGGCCTGCATCAGAATCATCCCATTTTGCTGGGGACCTGGGTCTGCAAGATCAAACGGTTCAAGAGAGACATCCTTCGCCCCCGTCATAGAAAGCAGTGGAGAGCCGAGGTTGGGAGTCCGGGCCGGCACTGCCCATTGGCCGTTCACTGCAAGCCACCTCAAGCTGGAACTCCACGGCGCAGAGAAAATAGTGTTTCCCGCCCCGTCCGTCGTCTCCTGCCATCCCCCGATCGAGTGGCCTGCCCTGATCCGGCTTCTCCCGCCCTCGCCAATCCAAACTTGGTCATTACTGGAAGCATCAAACAGTAACTGGGACCCAAGGGTGAACTCTCCTATCAAGTGGATTTTCACTGGGCCGTTCACTTGTTCGGCCTCAGATTTGGCCTTTTGAACAGTTCCAAACGCGGCCGTGGCGCTTCCCCCGTCGTTGGAATCAGCCCCATTTTCGCTGTCGACCCATAGATGAGAATAGGAACTCCAAATCTCCTGCCAGTCAGGCACCGAGTTACCATTCTCATCGGCTCTTGTCTCAAAACTGAAGACCTGCTTCATCTGGCCGATCGTGGCGAGTTCGTCGTCCGCGTCATCCCTAGCGTTGTGACTCCATGGATAGAATTCACCGCTTACAACAACATCCGACAGGTCCACTTCCAGTGCGTGAAGGCGATGGTAGAACGGCGCCGCGAGATACTTTAACTGACCGTTAAGCAGAGTTTTCCCATTATCCGTCGACTGGTATCCGGTCAGTAAAGCATCGATCTCGCTTCCTGCTCCCCCCGCCAAAGCAAACGTTGCATCAAACTCCTCCTTGGCCTTTTGAACACAATACATTGCCTGACCAATCGTAGCAGGTGATGTGTTGTGAAGTGTTCCGGTCGAAATACTGCTTCCGCTCCACCAAGTTGGAGCCGAGTGACTAGAGGCAACGGCACTCCAAACCGCAATCCCAGCTGCAACCGTCTTGAACATTCTGCTCATAACGTCTCTCCTATTCGACTAGTTTCCGAACATTGGGATGTCGCCCTGCGCTTCGATAATGATCGTACCATCTTTGAGAATGGTGAGCGCATTTGAACGGCTGTTCTCGTCCTCTCCATTCCCAACGACTAGCAACTCATCGTTAAGAGACCACTCCGTGGGAGCAAGAATGTTGAACTGCCCGAGTGCAATGGAACCAGTTGCAGTAGTTTGTAAGTTGTTTCCAATTGCTACCGAATTCGTCCCTCCAGCACTCACGTTGGTTCCCATCGCGATCGCTCCTTGTGCAACTGCATCGGTCGTCGCATTGATTCCAAAAGCGTGCGAAGCTACCCCTGCTGCAATCGATCCATCTCCGGATGCTAATGACCAGAGTCCAGAAGCAAGGCTTTCATCGCCAAGTGACACCCCATTGGCTGTTCCTGTTGCCAGGTTGCCCACCGTGAGCGTTGAAGAGAATGTTCCCGAATCTAGGATCAGCCCCTCTCCAAAATCCACGTCCCCCGTCACCGTGAGAGTTCCATCCAGCGTTGTATCCCCCAGCAAGGTTAGCGTTCCTTCGAGGTCGATTGCACCGCCTCTCCCAACACTCAGTCGGCTCTTCGAATCGCCCGCCACAAAAACTTTGTTCACATCATATACATGCTCGGCGTAGCCTGAAGGAACTTGCCCCGCTGCCTCCCAATTCACCGGCGTCCAGCCACTCGCACTCAGATTGTCGTAGATTACAAAAGAGGTGTTCTGATGGGTCTGATTTGAATAGAACAGCTCATCCACATACACGTCTAAATACTGTTCATAGTTGTTATCTGGAGACCAGATCGACCCCGATTTCTCCAGAATGCGAACCTTCGTGAAGGTCGGTTTGAAGAAATAACTGTGCTCTAGCAGAGTAAACGACATTGCGCCTTCATAGTTGTAGTGAATTCCCGCCCTGAAGTGCATCGCAGAGTGATTACCGGAGGTAGTGGACCGGAGGCTGAACGCGGCACTCGCCCTCTTCGCCCAGTTACCACTCGACTTGGCAATGCGATACCATCCTTCCGGCAGCACACTGTTTGAATGGCCCTCTCCAGCCCGGAACTTCGCGGAGTTCTCTCCGTTGAAAAACGTCACAGCTCCCCCGGGCGCTTCCACTTCGACATCGTCCACGTTTTTCAGAATACGCGGATCGGAACTGTCAGATCCGAATTCGATGCCATCATTGACATTTGTGAACTGACCGTAGGTGGCCACGCAGGAGTACTTAAGGGTTATAACAAACAGGAGCAGAGTAGTTGTTTTCATGATTCTAACGGTAGTTAGCTAATTGTAGGCCATTTACTGTAGGCCACTTACAATAACGCGTCAAAGCGCAGGTTGTTATGTATTAAGCATATTCTGCCTCTGAGGTGGCTGAGAAAACGGAGCCAATGAAGGCGAAGTTTTAAATATGATCTCAGGCAAGGGCTCTTGTTAGGTTATCTGTTGGCGTTTGTTAAAGATTTAAAAGTTCATGCCACTGAATACGCAATTGTTGGTCTCGAGGCCGGAGCCCGAAAATTAACAATCTCGTTGCGTCTCTCTTCCATTTGTTCTCTTTCCAGTTTGGGCGGCTCTCCACGATAGGCTTGCCACGGTGTTTGCCCGCCGTTTGCTGTGTGTGGGCGCCACCTATTGTAGCACTCGTAGCACTCTATGAGATGCAACTGGTGCAAAAATCCGTTGCATCTTACCTCGTCAATGCAAGCGATAACCGACCGTTGACGCTCAACTGTTAGCCGTGCCGGTTTAGTCCGGCGCTTGCGTCGGTTCTCAATCTTCGTTGACCACCCTGATTACGACCACGCTATCCTTACCATCCTGATAGGAACCTATGGTGTCGCGAATCCTGAGTGCTCGGGACATTTCTCCTTTCAATTCCTTGTCATGGTGGTCCAGGCGATATTCTCGTTGCAATTGGACATACGGCCAAAGAGGCTTGGGTACACTGAACCGCTGCTGGCTGACGAGCCACGGAACCAAGAACCACGCAACGATGGCGCCGATCACAAGTGTGGTTAGGCTGGCTAGGACCGATGAACTTAGCACTGGTAGGATTCTGCTATACTTGGCGACTTCTTGGCCAGTTGTGCTCAACCGCTGGATTAGGGTACGGTTCTCTCGTTGTTGCCGCTGGCAGGATTCCTGAATCGTTCGCGTCATCTCGCTGATGTCTTCGTAAGCAGGAAGCTCAAGCGACGCTTTGAGAATTTCTGTGAACTGGTCTCCCAAGCGAGTCACCTGTTCTTCTGTCAGAGCTTGCCGGGCGTCCTCAAGGAGTTCTGATACCTGCTGGGGAACGTCGCGTAGCGTCAAGACTACCAATCCGACACTCTCGACAAGCTGGCGATCCTCGTCTTCTTCTGGAGCCTGGGCTAACCTCTTTGCGAGTTTTCGGAAGCGATCCCGGTGTTGAGGAGGAACTGCTTCTGCGATCGATTCCAAAGGTGTTTCACTTGGCTCCATGAGAGACCTCCTCTTGGTCTGGACTCGACACAGGAAGCAGAATTGCAGTCGCACTATCAAAGCCCTGATAGAGGTTTTGTTGGTAGTAGCGGGCTCGCACGATCTGCATGGGATTCTTGAAGTAGGGTGAATCCGTCCTCCCTTTGATGACATCGTCCAACGTGATCTCGCAGTTGCGAAGCTCAGTCTGAAATTCATCCACTCTGGCAGAGGCACGCATGACCTGTGGTTGAAAAATCCTGACAAATTCCTTAACTGAGGAATCTTCATTCCAGTATTCGAAGGCTTCGTCGGATTCCCGTGTCTCGTTGAGAACGACCAAATAATCGACTCTGCGCTGAAGTTCCTCAGCCCACTGTAAGACCGAGATTACGGCGCCGGGATCGTTTGTTGTGACACCGAGGGCAGTGAACCTCATGTTCATCTGCCTGGAAACATCGTACATCTTTCTGAACCAATGATAGGTGGCCTCGCCCGTGCCAGCTCCCAAATCAGCCAGTACCACCTGATGATCCGTGCTGCAGACTTCGAAGAAATGATCGAGAGCGCCTGGATCGTGAGTGTTCAGCTTGGTTGCTTCAGGTAAAAAACTCTTGAGACCACTCTTCTTGGTGTTCTCGGCATCAAAATCAATCAGCTTGGGTTCGATACCTTGGCTTCGGTACCAGGTGGCAAGATTGATCGCGATTTCGGTTTTTCCAACTCCGCCCTTTCCACCTTCGGTGAAAACGACGCGTATTGGTGAAGTGTCGGCAGTCATAATTTGGATGTTAGTGTGAGTTAAGTGTTGGTTGAGGCCGGACAGGTTTGCTCAAAGAACGATTTGCTTTGGATCCAAACCCTCCGGGAGTAGAAATTGGCTGACAGAGTCAAACTCTCGATACGCTTGGCGCAGATACCTTCGGGCTTTGGCAATGTTTCTTAAGTACCGGAAATACTCTTCATCGGAGTGCCCTTTGATAATGTCCTCAAGCGTCAAGGAGTCAGTGCGGACCTTCGCTTGAAAGATCTTATTGCGTGGGCGAATTCGGATTACCGGCGCGGTCGCCTCTCTAACATCTCCCTCTAATTCCACATTCCAGGACACTTCCCTAGAGCCGTGTCTGGACTGACGTATTTCATTGAGGACGACGACGTAATCGACGAAGCCTTGAAGTTGTTGCATCGCCGAGCGGATCGCGTCGATGGCATCCGGTTCATCAACGGTGACCCCAAGCGCCGTGAATTTGATGTTCAAGGAACGTGTCACCTTCCCCATGCGCGTGAGCCATTTACTAAAGATACTGGATACTCCAGCTTCGGTATCGGCGATGACCACTTGGGAGCCCGAACCCAGCACTTCGAAGAAATGGTCCAGTGAGCCTTTGTCGTGAGGGTTCACTCTGAGGGCATCAGGGAAAAATGACTTGAGACAACCAGAGCATCGATCGGCTCCCCCGAAATCGATGAGTTTTGGGACAATACCCTGCCGCCCCATCCAGGTCGTTAAGTGGACGGCAACCTCAGTTCTACCGACACCACCTTTACCTCCATCAGTAAAGATGACGCGTATGGAGGGATTGATAGACGAAATCACAGCCAAACTCGCAGCGTTAGTTCTTGGGATCGACTTGGGGTCGAGTGCCAGTGGTGCTCTTCCAGGTTTCAACGAGCTTGTTGCGTCCCACCTTGAATCCGCCGTCTAGTGGAAGGGGCTGACTTAATTCTGGGGCGTTGATTTCATCCCGGGAAACGATCTGGACTGACCCGGCAGGTATTTGAGTTTCGCCTTGGCCTTTGAGGATCCCCCTTCGCAAACAAAAGTCTGCCAGGCCTCGGTGACTGATCTTCACCTGATGCTGATCCTGCAGAAAGGCGACGATTGTTCTGTAGGAGAGCTTCCGTTGCCGGGCAACTGCGATAGAAGAGCGATAGGGTTCAAGACGACTGACATTGATTCTCTGGGGGCACTTGGGAATGATGGTGGAGTGCTTCATTCGATGACGTTGGGTAATTCGTCATTTCCGGAAAAATATCACACTTTAGTTGAAGTATTTTTGCCGGCTTAAACCGTTCACAAGAGGGTTCACAGAACCCTTCACAAGGCCCTCGAAAATGGTGATCTGTGAACCGTTTCGTGAAGGGTTGTGTGAACCCTGCCTCGCAGAGGCACCAATCCGTTCTCATTAGAGAACGGGTCTTGTGTCACCCAAATAATTATCTAACAATCCGTTGAATCATCTGTCTGTCAGAGAGGGACTGTTTACCGAGGGCTGGGGCCTGAAATCAGATTTCTCCACACCGAGATAGGCTGGTTTCATCAAATTCGTCCGGTAAAGACCTCGAAGAAACCGTCGTGGCCTGGTGAGGGCAAAACAGCATCTTTTGCAGTCTACCCGTGTGGAAGTCAGCAGTGGCGTATTGAAGGATACTACTGGGCGGTTGGCCTCGAATTCGGGAAGGGTCGGATTTGCAGGCCGTTCGGTATTGCCGAGAAAACCAAGAGGCCGTTGTTTGCACTGGGGCAGTCGCCACTGACTGTAGGCATAGTTCAGGGTGAACTTGCTATTCGATGTGCGGACCCACGGGCTCGCCGCCGAAAACCAATAGCCTGTGCACCCATGTTGTTGGGCACGGAGTAAGAGAGCAGTTCGAGTGTTCTTGCGGCGTGTCTGAGTTTGAGGAGTTGAGCGCCGATCGTGAGACATTGGAGGAGTGGTCGCGGAAGCCGCTGCTGCTTGATCCAAACCGCGAGCAGGACTACTTTGATGGTTTTCTCCGGTCGATGTGTAGGGTGTCGCCAAACGATGTTCATCACCGCGTCTGAGGAAATGGGCACCTGAGATGCGATGTTGCCTGGATGGTGGAGGCCCAGGAGGAATATTTTGGATATTGTGTTTTTGCTAGCCTTAAGGTTAACATCTAATGGTTAGTTGGATGATTATTTCGTGGAGAACCTCAAGTTAAGTATTGTTATTCCGTGTTTGAATGAAGCCGGCACTTTGGGGACTTGCATTGATACAGCGGTTCGCTCGGTGGAGGAAGGCAATCCGTCACTGAGCTACGAAGTAATTGTGGCGGACAATGGGAGTCGAGACGCGAGTATTTCTGTGGGGAAATCACACGGAGCCAGGATCGTGTCTATCCCCGACCGAGGGTATGGGGCAGCCTTAAGTGGTGGCATTCAAGCAGCGTTGGGGGAATATGTGGTTTTCGCGGATGGTGATGGGACCTACCCGATTGAGGATACCTATCGCCTGTACCAGGCGACGGTAGAGCAGGGGGCTGATATGGGGATTGGCTCGCGTCTCATGGGGACTATCGAGCAGGGAGCTATGCCTGCCCTTCATCGCTACCTCGGTACACCGGTATTGACCTGGTTGATCAACTGGCTGTTTGGGGGGCACCTGAGCGATTGCAACTCCGGCTTTCGATGTGTGCGAAAGGCGGCTTTCTTACACTGGCATGTCAATTCGACGGGGATGGAGTTTGCCTCGGAACTCTTGATTAAAGCGCTAAAGTCCAAGGCAAAGATCATTGAAATTCCCTCGGGCCTTCGAAAAGGCACGCGCGCCCCCCATCTACGGACTTGGAACGATGGGATGCGTCATTTGCTTTGCATTCTATCGGAGCGTCCACGGCTTTTCGAAAAGGCGGGTCTTGCATTGACGGCTGTGAGCACATCTCTCCAGATGGCTGCAGCGTGGGTGGGCCCGATCGAGATTCTGCAGCTAAACGTGTTTGACCTACACTCAAAGTTGCTCTTTCTCCTGGGCGCTCTAACTGGGACTCAACTCTATTTATTTAGTTGCATGCTCTTTCTGCAAAAAGCGGAACTGCCAGGAAAATTTACGTCGGGGTTGATGAATTTGAGAGAATCCTCGTTACTTCTGATCTTGCTCGTCGTGGGAGTGGTAGAGGCCGGGGGAGTGGCTGCCATTGTTGGTCACTGGATCTATCAACAATTTCAAAACCTTGATTGGGCAGACCCTTTGTTGTTGATGGTGCATCTGCTCAGCGTGCCGAGTATTTGGGCAATTGGGCTCCTGGGATTTCACATCTTTCGCAAAGGCCAATGATAGTTATTGATCACCGGCGGTTCGCTGGGAGTAGAGAGTAAGCTTGAGATCTTCGTCAGGTTCGAAAAGCCAAACGGTTCGCCCTTCGAAGTAGTTGATCAATCGCCGGTTGTGCTCAAGCCCCATGTCTCTTGCCCACACGATACTCTGAGCATTGATATCGGGGCCATTGTATACCCATTCTTCGTGAAGGTCATGGGTGTCGCCATACTTGACAATAACGAGATCATGTCCGGGGAGTGCTTCAAGCCGGTCGACAAGAGTTGGTCTGAGGCGAAGTTGATTGGACTCTTTGGAGATGATGTTGTGCCAGTGGCCTTTCCAGCTATGCTCTGCGATCGCGGCCAGGAAGATCAATGGCAATCCCACCTTGGCAAATCGAGTGGATTCGCAGAAAGCCGCAGCTCCCTTTCCGATGACGTAGATGAGAAGTGGGAGAAAAGGAGCAAAGTAATGGTACTGAGAATAAGTCGCGATAAGCAGAGCCACAAATCCCCCCGTTAACGCAAAGAGGACGAAGTGATCATCCGTGTTCCAAGATGCCCGTAACCAGTAGAGGACGAGGATCGTATAACCTAATCCCACAAAGATTCCGAAAAGACCTCCGATTTTCTTCCAGGAAGTGGTGAGATAGCCTCGCCAGGATCGGGCCTCATAGTAGAGGGGTGCTTGAAATTCTCGATCAAATCGGCGGATTTCGCGGTGACGGAAACTGGGTTTCGATTTGGGAGAATCTAAGAACAGCAAGACGGGAACACTGGAATATTCTTGTTGATAGCGGCTGTAGGGCATGGTGGTCAGAGAGCCGGTGGTTGCCTTGTTATAGGCGGCCCATAGGCCTAGAACTGACAAGACAAGCAGGAGAAACACTGGTGTGACTCGCAAAGCGCAGGAGCGGTCGCGTGGTGCAAGCCGGAACCAGGTCCAGGTCATTGCTGTGAAGCAGAGGGCGGCGGCAACAAAACCCTCGTAGGGGCGGCAGAAGGCCAAGCCCAAAACTCCCAGACTGAAGATCGAGGCATGAGAAAAGCTCCAGCTACGAAGGAGGCGAAACAAGCCGCCATACATCAAGGCAGCACAAAATGTCGTGACAGCACCGCCCCAGTAGGAATTGCCCCACATGACCAAAAGGGTGCCGTTGGTGATGAAAGCGAGGACGCCAAAGATAGCGATCTTAGGACCGTAGAGGGAGAGCATCCATCCCAGGGCAGCAGACGCACCGGCGAAGGAAACCCAGACCGCCACCACTGGGCGTCCGATCAGGAGCCCTGGGGTTAGGATGAGGGCTTGGAGTGGCGGGTATTTTGAGACGTAGTTGGGGCGTTGGAGGACGTGCAGCGTTTCAAAATGTTGCCAGTGGGGATGCGGCTCCCCGTGAAGCTTGCCGTTTGCAAAAGTCTTCGCAGCTAACAGATAGCTGAACTCGTCATGAATGACAGGGTGCTCATCGACGAGAAGGGAGACGAAAAAACAGCAACCCAGGGCGATGAGACTCGAGCCTAGAACGATCCTTCGCGTCAATGGCCGAACCAATGATGCTAGCTAACCCCGGGGTGACCTAGGCCCAAAAAACGCAAACCCGCAATGACGACCTACTCATCGCTATGCCCGATGTAGGTCCACGTGCCAGCAGGATCTAATTGCCAAGGGTCTTCTTCGCGGAATCGCCACAACTGGTGTTCCCTAAGGTAGGTGGACATGCCATCACCCTTGCGGAAGTAGCCGTAAGCTGTCCCCGGGGTGCCTGAAAACAGCGCATCGTGATGCATCCAATCTTCGTCGACGGAAAGTCCGCCGCTGCAGCTACAAGGACTGTATTTGAGTTCCACTTTTTTACTCCAAACAGGGCCGGCTGGTTCCGCAACGATTTTAGCGTTTTCTCCGTTCATCCAGACACCATCGACGTAGTATTGGAATTGTGAGTAGTCCCCCTGAGCAACCATGGTAAATGAGGCAATGCCACAAAGTATGATCAGGCCAGCAATGAATGATTTGATCGTTCCAAGCATAACAGTCATTATGCCGTTTGGCTGCAAGTTGTAAAGTAAATTGGGGAAAATGTAGTACATATCCACCTGCTATCCGATGCCGTGAGGAACTATGGATTGTCCAGGTAGGATTGGAGGATTTGCAACTCGGTGTCCGTTAGAGAGTCGCTGGCTTCATTAAGAAATTCAGAAGGGTCTGCTCCCCTGGTCGCTAAATGACTGAAGACGCGGCCAACCGCGCGGCCGCGAACTTGTTCATCGGTGATTTGCATGGCCCAAGAGACCGCCGCTTGGGAGTCGATGTTCATCATGGCCAAGGAAATGGCATAGGAGCCATGGTCTCGCCGTTCCCCGGCTGGCATGGTGTTGATCCATTCAGAGGCTGAGTGAGGGTCTGTTTGGCACCAATTATAGGTGAGATCATCCACGGTGCGCTGGTCGACCTTCTCGGGAGATTGGCTACTGACCCAAGCCGCCGTCGCGGCTGGATCGGCGATGGACCATTCCCGAACCAAAGTTCGCGTCAGATCCTTCGCGAGGACTTGATCCTCAATGGAGCCAATGTAGGACGCGGCCCCGTCTGGCGTGTGTTTGGCCCACTGAGAGACGATACCCAGTACCACCTTGTCAGAGAGGTCATCGCCTACTGACTGGCTCCACTCGATACCTGCAGCGGGATCGGATTTGCCAAAGTGCTGGCCCAACCCATGGGCGAAATCGCGCATGAGGTAGGGATCTTCAATCGTTCGAAGGTGCTCAAGAGCTTCAGTCGGAGCTGCTTCGGCCCACACCTTAGCGACATTGGACCCCGCCCCACTCATGAAACCATAGGAGCCAAATTCGAGCCAATTTAGGGCCCCTCTGGGATCCACTTGAGCGACTCCTTGAGCGAGAAGCTCCTGATAGGGGAGCCCTGTGGAGGTCATCTGGTTGAGCTGATCGAATAAGGCGGTGGTTTCCTCGGGAATCGCTCGAACACTCTGTGAGAGTAGCTCATCGAAGCCGCCAATTTTCACGTTATTGCTATTGTATTGAGTAAGCCATTGGACGGCGGCTTCTCGGCCTTCTGTCCTGGCGAGGGCACTGGTAGTCGCTCGGGCGATCGCCATGTTCTTTCGAAGGTGTGGATGCGCTTCGAAGACCAGCTTGAGTCGATCTGGTTGGTTGCGATTCGCTAACGAAGTGGCGGCTCGTTCCAGAGCCAGCTGCTTGTCCGTTGGTGTGGGTAGAGAAGCAACCCACTGAAGCGCCTCGGAAACGTCGTTCGAAAATTTGGCCTCGGAAAGTAGCTGTACGAGTTTGCGGTGAATGCCAGGGGAAAGAGTGGCAGAGTCCTTCTTTTTCCAAGGATCCGAGAGCCATTCCCAGTGACGTTGGATGAGTTCTGCATCATCCTTGGTCGTGAGGTCCGCCATAATGGCGAAAGGTGTCAGGGGAGCAGCGAGAGCAATTTGTTCCAGAGCGAGCTTGCGATCGGCTTTGGTGAGGGATTGGGCGTGTTGAAAGGCGCTCTCGGCGTCCTTCTTCGCCCAGGCGTAGAATAACCCAGCCAGAAAAAGAGGTTTATCCTCGGGGCGGATCTGACTCAGATGGTTGAGAGCGTGAACTGGATCCCGGTCCACCCAGCGCGCAAAGAGAGCTCCCTGAAGCTGTGGCGTGGAATCGCGAGATTGGATCCAATGATCCAAGAACTCGTCGATAGACGTCGGCAGATTCCAACTGGCGTCCTGCCCAGTGGTAGACTGTGGCGCGAGCGCTTCTTTCTGAGGGGCGGTGCTCTGGGCGGTCTGTCGATCCCCCCATTGATGCGGAATCCAGGCTCCGAGTAGAAATGAAGCACCAACGCTTCCCCAGGTGATCCATTGGATGGAAGTCATGGTTGTCGGTTACGTTGCCTCAAGAGGGTGGCGGCAACGTCTGGATCGATGTTAGAATTTGTAAGAAGCGCCTCGAGATCGGTCGATTGGGGTAGATAATGCAAAATGTTCGAAACATGGCTCTTCTGTTGAGAAAGATCAGCGATGTGCGCGGCATAGTTGATGGCTCTGAGAGGATCCGATCCCGATACGGCATGTGATAGGGAGATGGCGGTCGCCTCCTTGAGGTCCCCTGAAGGAAGGTTTTCCGCCCAAGCCGCCACCGAATCGATGCCCTCATTACGGATCCAGATGTTCGCGACGGTTTGAGCAGCGCGTGAAAATTGGGATGAGGCTCTCCAGGTTTCTTCGGAAGCCAGGGCTTCCAGGGCTTCGTGGGAATCACGTTCACCCCACCGTGCGAAGACGTGGGAGAGGAGTTCTGGGGAATCTTCAGCAAGAGCCGGCCAGTGTTGTAGTAGGGCCTCAGCGGCCCGGTCTGGGTGCGTTTGTGAGTAACCATCGATCACGTAGCTCATGGCACTAGTCCCTTCTCCGAGTGTGGCCGCGGCGTCGAAATCACTTGTCGCAAGTTCTCGGAGCGCGGCCCCCAGCGCCATTTCAGATTGAGGGTGGTCGGGGTGCTCCCGCTGCCAAGCAAGGAGTGCCTCTTGATCATGGCTCGCCCAGTCAGCTAGCGCTTCTGCCAAGAACGCCTCACCGGTAGCAGGTTCTGACCTCAAAAGCGCCTGCGCGAGTCCGGCGGGATCGGGCGCAGGCAACGAGGATGATAGTTGATCGAAGAGATCGCGCTGGAGGGATCCGGGGGGAATGGTCTCTTCGATCCAGTTGATGGCGGCGTCAGGATCAGTTTGGAGGAGACCTTGAGCAACAGTTGCGAACGTGCTTAAGGACTGGTAAGATTTGGGAAGTTGGCTCGCTGTCTCAGCCGCGAGATCGGGCTGAGAAAGGGCGAGGGACTTGGCAATTTCGCGTTGAGCAAGTTGGCGCGACTGGGAGTCAGGAAGCTGACGGCTCCACGTGATTGCATTCGCTGGATCGGTTTTCGCCAAACCGGATGCAATCCCCGCGATCGCATCAAGTTTGCGGGTCCGTTCGGAAAGCTGGACGAGCTTTTCAGCATGGGCCGGATCAAGATGGACGAGGTGTTGAAAGAGGTTGGTCAAGGGGGACCACCGGTCTTTGACTTGCTCAGCGGTTCGCCGAAGCTCCCAAGAGGATACACGGCTTCTGACGTCGGTCTCGAAGGTCGGACGCCATGAATTGCGGAGCCTGGAGGCTCCCTGAATCGCTTGAGTAGGATCGAGCTTGGCCCATTGGCGCAAACATCCGTCAATAAAGGACTCATCGTTTCCGATGAGTTGATTACAGAATTCAAGAGCGTTGTCTGGATTGAGTTCAATCCAGCGCTCCACGAGCATCTGCCGCAAAACCTCATCCTCAGCCTTACGAATCTCATGGTAAAGCCCTGGCAAACCGTGAACGGAGGACTCGGCCAAACGCGTGGCCAAACTTTGGATTTGCTGCTCTCGGTTCGCCTCCAGGTCGAGTCGAAAGTCCGTTGGCTCCATCCGTCCCAACTTGATTCGGGGAGCAAGGGGTTGGGATGAACCGTGATCGCTACGCTCAATAAACAGTACGCTGCCAAGCAAACCGGAGATGAATGCGAGGCCGCACTTTGCCATTAGTCGCATGGTTAGACCTTATTCGACCCTTTTTCCGCTGTCAAACCACCTGACGAGGAGGTGAATCCCACCGCGGTCCACGGTCAACGAATGCAGTGGGCAGCTCAAAGGTGTGATATTCAAGATATTGCACCAAGGAGAGCTGTGGGATCGAGTATCGTGACTGATGAACAGCAGGAAAATTGCATGACCTCGTCATGGAACGGATGGAGGTTGGAACTCTGGTGGGAGGCAAGGTCCCCGTGCATGTGATTGCACAAGGAGGCCCCGACACCGGTGACCTCATCCTCATTCACGACAATGGTGGATCCATGGGAAATCGCCAAGAATGGAGCGCTGAGAACCGAGCGACGAGGGTAAGTGAGGATATCTGCAGCGCCTTGCCCTACAGTAATCGTCTCAGGTAGATGCGCGGAACAACGTGCTGATATCTTGGATGAACCATTGTTCCTAACCGAGGCATATTCTCGGAGTCATTAACGGCTTGAGTGACTTGTCCAGGTTGACCGGTCTGTAGGCCCTGAGACACTATCAGATTCCCTGATTTTACGAGTCCAGATAGCACAGAAAAAGTGTGATATTCCAGGGAAAATAACGAATTACCCTGCGTGATCACAGCGGTGTCCATCAAGGGTGGCGAGACCTATCTGTCGAAGCACCTGTCGGCAAATGACTACTACGCCGAAGGTGAGAAAGTCGAAGGCGAGTGGGTTGGTAAAGGAGCCGAGGTGTTAGGGCTTGAAGGCCGAGTCGAAGCCGAGCCCTTTGAAAAGCTTCGGCAGAATCAGCACCCGCAGACTGGCAAGCAGCTCACAACGCACAAGGCTGGCCCTACCAAATTCTTGAGCAAGAACACCGGAAAGGTAGAGAAGCGACACCCGGTTGCGCTTCACGATATCACCCTGAATGCACCCAAGGCTGCTAGCGTTGCGGCGATTATTGGAGGAGATGATCGCATCGAAAAAGCATGGCACCAATCTGTCAGAACAGCCGTCAACGAAATGGAACAGTTTGCGGCGGTTCGGTATCGTAAGGGGAGGTTCAGCAATTCCAATCGGCTGACGATTACCGGCAATATCACCGGTGCCCTCTTCTTTCACGATGCCAGTCGGCTGTTGGATCCCCAGCTTCATGCGCACCTCGTGTTGGCCAACGCCAGTCAAAAGGATGGCCAATGGAAAGCCTTACAACGTCGGGCGATGATGGAGGCCAGCCTCTATGTCCGCGAGTTCCTCTATCATGACCTCGCCCGCAGATTGGAGCAACTCGGCTACGAGATCGAGCCTGCGTCTAAAGGGACACATGGTTTTCACATCAAAGGTATTTCCGAGGAGATTGAACGCACTTACAGTCAGCGGACCCTACAGCGGGAAGCCTTTGAAGCACGCTACAAAGAACTCTTTGGTCATCGAGCCAGCGAGCGCCGGGTGGAACACTTTATCAAGGACAGCCAGCGAGCAGCAACGACTCGCTTTAAGGCCGAGTACAAGAAAGCTTTTGGGAAGAATCCTGGCAAAGCCGTTATTGAAGGATTTGTTCAGGATTGGCGAGAAGACAAGCCGATTGAGATTTCCACACCAGAGGTCCGCGCCCTGCAGCGGGAACGGTTGGATCAGTCCGGCCTTGATCAGGTAGAGAGCACGGTAAGAGTAGCCCGGAAAAGAGCGGGGATCGATCCCCAACCGGTATGCGATCTTAAAGAAGCCGCCCTTAAAGGACTCGATCACTGTCTTGAACGGACCAGCGTACCGCGATTGGGAGATGCGTTAGCCGCCGCCTTACGATTTGGATCACAGCGCCCAGGCGATATAGATCCCCGCGGCCTCTATCAGGAAATGCGAAATCGTCAGGGAGCGATTTGCGATGGCTATCACATCTCCACCGAAGAAGTTTACCAAGAGGAACTCAAGATCATCCAATTCACCGAATCGTCGCGGCGCCAATTTGGTCCGCTTGGTGACATCAAAGGAGCCTGCATGGATCTCCTTGATGAAGGTCAGAAACGGGCGCTGAGCCAACTTGTCAAAACCTCTAACGGAGTGGCGGTATTGATTGGGGATGCCGGGACTGGCAAAACCCATACCTTGAAGCGATTTGATGAAGCCTATCGTCATCGCCATCAACGGGGATTGGTTGCCCTCGCCACAAACACTCAGGGAGCGACCGAGTTAGCTGAGATCGGCTACTCCGAAGCCAAGACGGTAGCCGCCTTCCTCTGCACTGAGCGCCTGCAAAGGGAAGCCGAGGGGCAGGCCATTATCGTCGATGAGGCCGGAGCCCTCTCGACCAAGCAAATGGCACAGTTGGTGGATATTGTGGGCGAGCGGCAGGCTCGACTCATCCTCGTTGGGGACACCAAACAACATGAATCGGTGGAGCGGGGGAACGCGTTGCGTAGCATTGTCGAGTCGGGCTTGATCAAGCCCGCCCGTTTGCTGGACGTGCGCCGTCAACGCAGGGAGCAACATCGAAAGATTGCTCGACTACTCGCCGATGGCCAAGCGCTCAAAGCGTTGGAACAGGCGGAAGCTCTCGACATGGTTCACGAGATCTCTGACGCCCGGGATTTGTTCGACAAGGCCGTGAGCCACTATGCAGACAACCTTGAGGCTGGGAGAGAGACCCTCGTGGTAATCCCAACGTGGGAAGATATCGAGCAATTCAACGAAGAAGCACGGAGAGAGCTAAAATCACGCGGCGTGATTCATGGTGAAGAACTGGAAATCCGCGGTTCTGGATCGTTGTCATGGACAGAAGTTGAACGGTGTCACTGGCAGGATTATGAACCCGGGTACCTCCTCAACTTCCATCGAGCTGTCTCGGGGATGAAAGCCGGAGACTCGGCCACCGTGAAATCGATCCAGGACAATGGTGTCGTGGTGGTGAGACCAGATGGCACTGAAGTTCTCGTTGGTCGGCGGCAACGCAACGCCTTCGACGTCGCCAAGGAACGCCCTCTTAAGTTGGCGGCAGGCGATGCGCTTCTCTTTCGGGCCAATTGCAAGGACATCAAGGTCAGCAATGGCGACCGGCTCAAAGTAGAGTCAGTTGATCCCAGATCCGGAAAGGTAACCATGTCAGGAGGCAAGGTGCTGCCCCCACACTTCACTCAACTGAGCCACGGCCACGCCGTTACCTCACATAAATCTCAAGGAGCCAGTGTTCAAGAATCCCTCCTCGTGGTAGGCCCCCGTTCCTTGCCCGCCTCGAACTTGAGGCAGTTCTACGTTAGTAACACCCGTTTCAAAGAAGGGCACCGGCTCTATGTGCACGATCTCAAGGCGCTCAAGAAAGCGGTGGCTATTCGAAGCGAGCGGATGCTTGCGCGTGAGTTTGTGGCGGAACTCGGCAAGGAGCTGGGTAGCCTACTCAAGCAACGAGAAGCCGCCAAGGCGGTCCAGGAACCCACCGGGAGCCAGATCGTACAGGCCAAACTACGAGAAGAACGCATCCGAGAACTAACCAAAGACCTGGCGTTCTGTGAACGGCAGCAAGGATCTAATTACCGCTCGCTTTGGAAGAAACTCGGCGTGGAGCAGCTTCCAAGAGTAGCGCGGAACTGGTTCGAAAAGCGACGTCAACGGATGAGCCGACGAGCTGCCGATCAACGGCATGTCCGACGAGCTTGGCAGATGTGGCAAACCTTCAACCGAGCCCGTCGCACAATCAGTGGACCAAGACACGGACGATAGCCCACTCAATCGATCATGAATGCAACGAAACCTACCTACGAAACTTATTCCACCGGGGAACATGCCTGGACCCTGACCTTCAACACGGGAAGCCAGACGTTGAGTACACCTTACAGTCATCTCCGGTATGCCCAGTTCATTGAGGGAGAGCAAGAGCGAGTGGAACTCACCTATGACCATCTCATGGTGACCATTACGGGAAGACAGCTGTCTAAGCCGTGGGGCGAACTTTGTGGATTCCGGCTGAAAGCAGTGATGGTGAGGCCCTTCACTGGCATAGAACACGAAATTGTTAGTCAAGTGTCAACGTGCCGGATCGAAGCGATCGAGATTCGGCTGGCGACAGAAGAGCCGTAGGTTGAGCTCTGGTTCCGGCATGGCCGTGCAACGAAAGCGCGGCCATGCCGGAAAATTATTATGGGACTGTTATGGTAATTTTAGCAACGAACCAGAACCAACGAAGAGTCTCGCCAACTGTTGGATAGTGAGTAGAGTGTTAGCAACGGGGAAAGGTAATCAATCAAGCCGGTCCCGGGAACAGCAAGCCACATGAAGAATTACGGAATTTCACGAATTGATCAGCCCAAGAAGAAGAATCATGGCTGGTATGTGCGAATCACCTATGCGGGGAAAAGCCATTCAAAATTCTTTTCGGACAAGCTGCTGGGAGGCAAGAAGAAATCCTTCGAGCAAGCCCGGGAACACCGCGACAAACTCTTCAGTCGCCTGCCCAAATCAAAGCAGCAAGCCATGATGGGGTGGAGAAAGCCCGGTGAAATTAAGCAGAGCGGAGTTGTCGGGGTGACTCACGTTCTGCATCGAGAAGGTGAAGCGGCCTACCATTACTGGCAAGCGAGCTGGAAGGATCGGAACGGTAACCCCAGGTCAGCCAAATTCTCGTTCAACCGATACGGCCAGGAGAAGGCCCTTGAGCTTGCCATTCGAGCCCGGAGAAACCGCAAGCGGCCTAAAGTTTAAGCCACCTCACTGGAAACCGTGTGACTCGCCAAGGCACGTTAGCCGTCAATCCAGTCGATGAGGCCACCGAGAATGAAAAGCAGACCAAGGCAGCTTGAAGCAATGAAGAGGACAAAGAGCCAACCTTCGGTGCTTTTTACCAAACGGTAACGAAAGTAAGAAGGAAACGGATTGGCGAGCTTGCGACGATAGAATCGACGGCGAGCGATCCAATGAACGCCCAGGTAGCCGAAGAGAAAGAGCGCGGTACCCATGCCACAGAAAAGCATGGTTCCGTGATGTTCCAACAAGCGGTCACCCATTCGGTGAATGTCATGGGGAGTCGGAATCAGATCCATAGGTGAAGATCGTGGCGAGTGAGAGTTCCGCAAGAGCCAATACTAACAAGTTAGTTGCAGCAAAGGATGGAGGTAACTATCTTTTGAAGAGAATGAGAGGGCCGCCAGTTCGGCCCTCTTCAGATTCCCGGCACGGAGCTTCTCTGCTGCTCGCCTTTCTTCGGCGCGTCGTTGTGCTGCTCGTAACTTACGATTTCGGTTAGGCAGAGAGCGCCAATAGTGCATCGGCTTGCTGGCCTTGAACCGAACTATCAAGGACTCCGTGAAGGGCATCACTTCTCCGGGGCAACTGTAGCAGGCCACCCTTGAGCGTTTCGGTAAAGGCATTGTAGAGCGACCACAGGTTACGATCTGAGAACTCGGGATGATTGGGCGCTCTCCACTGTTCCAAGACTTTCGGCACCATGGTCGTGGTGATTGCGCGAGCATCCAATGCCCTGACAATGAGGTCATGCGCTTCAGTATTGCCCATTTCGCGATTGCGGTATAAAGTCGCCCGTCTTTCTGTCATGCCAACAAAGTCTGACAATTTCCCGATGGCACGCGCCGTGACTTCGGGAAGATCACGCAGAATATTCGTGGTGTGTCGGCGGGCTAACACGATCTCGCCGGTCATCGAAAGATTGTCGCAGCAGAAAACCGCGTTCCCCATGGCGAGAGCCGCGGGAAAGCGTTTGTCGTGAGAATTACGCAAACCGACGATCGTTCCCCATTCGTCATGTTGCTTGCCATTGATGGCCACTTGCATGAGGCCGAAATAATGAGCGCCAGCGCGATTGAGGGCATGGGCCTCGGTAAGAACGGTCATTCCTGCATCGGCCAATCCTCTGCGGACCTGAGCCGCCAGGTCTGCATGACCAACCGGCTGCCAGCGCCCCACCGGATCCGGAGTTTGAACCCGCTCCAGTTCCTCTGGCTCGACAAGAGCGCCGCCACAGTGTAGACAAAGGTTATTGAGTTTCATGAAGTAACTTCTTTTCTAAGAGGTAGTTAAGTTTTGAGGCTCTTGCGGGAAGGGGTAGCCGCCCCTCCCCGCGCTTGCCAGTTTGGTTAGGCCGCTTTCTTGGCGTCCTCCTCCTTGGGTTTTGCGGACAGAAACTGCCAGTCGGTCACGCGGATAAGTAAGCGTGAGTGCATCTGGCCTTCGTGTTCCCACTGATCGAGTTGGAGCTTGCCCTCGACACAAACCGGGATCTTGCTGGTGACGTGCTTGGCGAAAGCCTCGCCCCGCTTGCCCCAGATATCGAGATCGACGGCAACCAAGCGTTCGGTGACTTCACCGTCAGCATTGCGAACCCTCTCATTGTGCATGAGACGGGCACGGGTAACAGTCGTATCGCCGGCCTTACGAGTTTGGGCAGTCTTAGCGATGTTTCCGGTCAGTTGGATGTGGTTCTTTGTGAACATGAGTAGGTTTCCTTTCGGGTGTGTTAGTATGGTTTATTTCTGGGTTTGAGAGAGTGCTTTGCCACTCTCAAGTGATGGTATGAACATAATGTTCTAACGAACAATTTCAACTAAAAAGAGCACGTTTTGAGAGGAAAAAATAATGCGTAAATCGTTAACTGTAAGCCCATTGCGAATCACCGGCTCGTCTAAATAGTTAGAAGTATTATCACTGTTAGCATTTGCTTGAATACATCCTTTAATGCATGTCGCGCTCGGCCAACGAGCTGAGAGAAGCGGTTGCGTCTGGGGAGCAACGGAAAAAGAGAAAGATGGAAGCCTGAGGCATGAAGAAGGGGGAGGATAAAAATAACATTTTTTTCGAGAGAAAAAATGACGCGAAGCGAGAGGCACGGGGGCGCCGGGAGTCCTAAAAGAAAATGCCGGAGGGAAGGAGGGTTCCCTTTAGGGATGCCCATTTTCTTGTGGACGCCCGGCGCCCCCGTGCGGGGTGCGGAGCTGATCCAAGCAAAAACCGACCATCGGGAGGCTAACCAAAAAGAAGCGCACGGTGTGGAGCAACCAGGGAGAGGAAGTGGCATGGAATTGCGGTGGTTTGTCTCCCTGGAGGATTCACACGGTGTAAGATTGAGTTCCGTCAGGCGAAGCCAATATCAATGGCAGTGAGGTGAGAGGCCAAGGTTAGGGGCGGGGGGAAAATCGACGTAGTCGAGGAGGCACTTACCGAGGCCTTTTACCTCAGGGGAGGGAAAGGAGTTCTTCCAGATGAGTTTTTGCCAGGACCCCCATAGCGCTAAAGTTAAGATCTTTCGCGAGGATAACCCGCCTGAATCGATCCAAGGGTGGTTTCGCCCGGAAGGGGTCTCAAAGATGGGAAGATTATGCCAAATCTCAGTCATTGGGTGTGATGTTTCCGAAAAAATGGGTAATTGCTGCGGATGGAATCCGATTCAGCCGCAGCGCACAGCAGCCAGTGTGTCGGTTGTGGCCAATCGTTGTTGTCTGAGAGCGATTCAGGGTTGTGTCCTCGCTGCCTTCTTGCTCCCCCTCCCGAGTCCCGATGGGCTCCCCATCGTCCCCCGACGCATCAAGAGTTGTCCCAGGTATTGCCTCGCTTTGAAATTCGTCATCAACTTGGACGCGGGGGTGTTGGAGCCGTACTCGAGGCCTTTGATCGCAAGCTCAGTCGAACGGTAGCGATCAAGGCGATGTGGTCTCCCCCTGAAAATCTTGAGTATGCCGCGCGATTTGAACGTGAAGCCTCTGCCTTGGCCCAACTCATGCATCGAAACATCGTGGTCATTCATGACGTGGGCAGAGAAGGGTCTCTCCACTTCATCGTGATGGAAAAGCTGGAAGAGTCCCTAAATGCGCTCATCACTCGTTCGCGCCGTCTGGATGTGGCGCACTCTATGCGCCTGCTCAAAGATGTCTGCGAGGGGATCGATCACGCCCACCGTGAAAAGGTGATTCATCGGGACATCAAGCCAAGCAATGTTCTTATCGATCGATTCGGAAATGCGAAGATCGGGGACTTTGGATTGGTAAAAGGCGTACTGGGAACGGATGACTACGCGCATGCCACGGTAACCAAATCGGGAATGACATTGGGCACTCCCTACTACATGGCACCCGAGCAAATTGAAAATCCCTCACAAGCCGACCATCGAGCTGACATTTATGCGATTGCCGCGGTCTTTCATGAGATGTTGACCGGAGAACCACCCAAACCCCGGCAGGAACGGGACGAAAACTATCGCGGTGTCCCCAGATGCTATGAAGCCATCGTCAATCGTGGGCTTAACGGAGATCCCCAGAAACGCTATTCGAGTGCTCTATCATTTTATAACGCCGTTGAAGAGGTTCAGATGGCTCGACGGAAACGGTGGTTGAAGGTGGCAGTCGTCGCCGCCCTCGCGGTGGTCGGGTTGGCCAGTGGCTTGGGCACCAAGTTCTTTGGTCGGAGCGATTATCGCATTGAGGCTAGCACTAAAGCGAAGCGCGGTCTCCCGCTCGGCGATTTTGGTGAGGAATGGATCGAGGCCCACTGGGTCAAACGCGCCGACTACGATTTTGATCAAGCATTGGGGGATCAAACCAAGCCGCCTTTTGAACTCCTCAAGGGAGCCGTTGCCAAAGACGGCCTGCTTGAACTCAATGAATGGGGGCAAACTGCCCGAGTGGAACTGAAGCGCCCCAGTAGCCAGCCGTGTAAGGGACTCGCACTCAATTTCCGCTTCAAACCCGAAAAATATCTGGCTGTCGGACGTCGTTCGATCGCCATTGTGAGTTTCGAACTGCATTGGACCCAAGGGGTATTCCTGACGAGCACCAAATGGGGAGATCCCCGCCCCACCTTTCTCCTGAGCAAGTATCAGCCCTTGGCGCCCCCAGGTGTCATTGAACCCAAGCTGGAGGCCAACCAGTGGCATGAAATCTGGTTGGTCATCAGTGATGGCTATCGGTTGTGGATCGATGGCCGAGCAGTCTATCGTTCCCTAACATCCGAACCCATGGATGACTGGGATCGGTGGACCGGAGAAGAAACTGCCACCCTTAGCTTTGAAGGATTTCGGGGGTGGGTGGACTATGTGCGGGTTTGGGAAAAACGCTAGGTTTCTTGCAGAGAGCGCCTCAGAGCATCCCGCAACTCGTTTTGATTGAGTAGACTCACATCAACCGAGTTTCCTTCCTCATCGACACCCGAAAGAAAAGTGGGACGAGAGCCCTTCTCTTCGTAGGCGACGGTGAGCCGGAGAGGTTTGGGCAGCAGGGTGCCATAAAAGGTCGTGAGTATGGTGGCTTCAAAGGTCGGAACTGAATTTGGAGGCATCAATGTCTGGCGTTTTCTAACAATAACGCTATCCATACAGGGAGAGAGGTGGAATGCAATGTTAGTTTTATTCGTAGAATAAAGATGGAGGATGGCCCTATGAACGGGGAAAGCCATTCTCCATGTCCGAGGGGAAAGGCGGGGGCCGGGTTCTCGTAGCTTCAGGTTCCCGCCTTTTCTGCCTTCATCTAATACGAAATGCCATGATTCAAGATCACGGCTTCCGGGTAAAAGGCGGGGTGTGCCGTGGTTTCATGAGCAGCCAGGGCTTGATCTTGAGGGCAACGGCTATCTTCTCGATGTTGTCCACCGAGACGTTCTGTTCGCAGCGCTCAATGGCTCCGATGTAGGTGCGATGGAGCCCGCAGTGGTCCGCCAGGTCTTCTTGTGACCAGTCGTAGGACTTGCGGAAGAAGCGAATGTTTCGGGCGAGGATCTGCCGGGCGGAGAGCACCGGCCAGGGTTCCGTCTACAGACGATGAATCTACAGTCGATAGCTAGCATCACTCTAGTGGGAAATGGAGGGAACGTGGAACTGGAAGTGCAGGCTGCTAAGGGCTTTAGGAAACGAACAATCGAGGGGATTGAGAGGAAATATAAAAAAATGTCATTTTTCCTGAAACGCCACGCTAGAAAAGGAGTAATCACGGGATGAAAGGACGTCATGGAGTCATGGCTCCTGGGTTGTGCAGACCACTCGATTCCCTCCCACACTATGAAATTCCTTGTTCTCCTCGCGGGGCTCTTCGGCCTCACCCTTCAGCATGTACTGGCGCAAGACGCGCTATCCCAGGATGACCGCGAGACTGCTGTCATCGGCAAACTCAACGACGGCTCCGAGCCGGCAAGAGTGGAGCCGGAACCGCGCCAGTTCTCGATCCGCAAGACTGACCAAAAGATCATGCGCAACGGCGCCCTGCTGAAGATGCACCGCATCGATCCGCCACCTCCGAAGGCGGCCGAGCCGTCAAGCGAGGACCAAGAAGAACGCCAATGGACCGAGGAGGAGATCCAGGAGATGCTAGAAGGATTTCGTCTGGACATCACCATTTCGATTGGAGCGACGGTGATTGACCACGACCTCACCTACCTGAGCTGGCGCCACGGCGAGGAACGCTACGCCGCCTACTCCAACATCGACTTTAACCACATGTCAGGTTTCGGCGGCTTCAAGGTCGATGGGCAGCCCTACTCCTTTTTCATGGGGATCAGCAACGTCAAGTCCGAGTGGTTGGAGGAAGACGAAATGAACGCTCTCCCAAAGTTGCCGGATAGCCCGCCCCAGTTTGAAGTGGTGGCGGGCGATCCGGACAACGAGGAAGCGCTCTCTAACATCGTGGCGCTGCACCAGCTCTACGCGGCGGAGGGCAAACGGTTAGAGACGGCCTGGCAAAAGCGCGAAGGGGCGCGCAAGGATCGCGCGGCCTACCTGGAAGCCTACCCGCCGCAACCGGAGGACATGGAGGTGTATTTCTGGGCGAATCACCGGTCGCAGACCATGAAGCGGCCGCTGCCGAGCCGCGAAGACTTGACCACCGACCGCGAACGCCAGATGCGCGCTGCGCTAGAAGCTCGCCGCAATCAGGCGAAGGAGGGAGGGGCACGATAATGAGAGCCCTCACGCTATTCACGCTATTCACGCTGATTCTGCTAGTCCTCACCAGCCTCTCACTCATCGCCGATGAGATCGAGCCCGTCCTGGTAGAGGACACCAACGGTGACTGGAGCGCGGAGTGGCCCGCCGAGCCCGACTGGACCTATTTCGTGCAGGTCTCCTACGATCTCTTCGAATGGGAATACCTGGCCATTATCGAGCGCACCACCGCCAGCGGCCAGATCCTCGGTTCAGGCCTGACCTTGAACCCGTTTGCCAATGGCAACACGCGCGCCTTCATCCGCGTCATCGGCGAGGACTTTCCCCTCGACCCCGGCAAGACCGAACTCACTTCCGACTTTGATCAGGACGGCCGCAGCAACTGGACCGAACTCGATCCGCCGAGCGGCGAGGAAACGAGCGATCCCCTCAGTTTCGACACCGACGGGGATGGCCTGGACGATCTCTGGGAGGTGATCCACGGGCTTGACCCTAACGACCAACGGCGAGGGTGATCCCGCTAACGGCCCCGATGCCCTCCACACCTTTGGAACGGCCCAGACCGACTACCCGGGAATCACCCACTTGGGATATGTCCAAGTCGCAGGGATCGACTCGGACAGCGACGGGATCAAAGACGGCTATGACGCTGACCCTTACAATGACGCCATCAAATGGGCGAAGGCGAATTTCCACCGCTATAGCGTGGAGGAGGTCGGGCAGAACGATGACATCGGTGACCCCATCGATGTCAATGACAGGGGCGATATCCTCTTCCGCCGCAACGTCTGGCGGCGCGGCCAATCACTTACCCCCCTTGCGCAGCCGGGTTCGGCAGACTACAAGTTCGTCGTTTTCGATGGTCCCTCCCAGGAGTGGGTCATCGACGATCGGGATGTCGATACGTTCTGGGACTGCGATGAGTGCCCGGACAACGAGCGCTGGGACCCGCTCACCATCAACAATTCCGGCGCCGTCATCGGTAACGCCCACTATAAAAATGCGGACATCTCAGGATTCGGCGGTTTCTACCGGGGCATCTACTGGCCCGATCCCGGTACGGCGGTCGTCACCAACCCGAAAGAGCCCTTCGATGTCAGCTCGACCCTGTTCTACAGCCTCGGCCACGACCACACCATCGTCGGGGTTGACACCCAGGAGCAGTGGCCGGTGGCAAATTTGCCCATCCCGCCCATTCGCCAGGATCTCGTGAAATGGGGCAAGGGCAGCCGCCCGACCCGGCTGGCGAAATACATCGACCTGTCATTCAGCATCGAAACCGGAGTTTTCCACCGCACGCGCGTCGAACACTTCACCGACCATGCTGGGAACATCATTTTCGGGGACTGGGCCTACCGGTCGAACCAACGGGAAGAGTTTTCTCACAATTTCCTCAACGACATTGCCAGGATCGGCGAGAGCGAAGTCCTGGTCGGTGACACCGGTGGCATGGTCGATGGCACTGCGGTGTCAGAACTCAAAGGCAAACGCATTTCACCCTCCGGCGTCATCATCCGCAACGATGGCCTGTCGGTCTGGCTCAACGGTGTGGTCAAACTGCTCGACTACTGGGTCGAGCCCGACCCTGCCTTGCAAGAGTATCGCAAGATCGAAGGTTTTGCGGTCAGTGATAGCGGCGTCATCGCCGCAGTTGGCAGGAAAGACGGTTCCCGCCGCATCCTGCTCCTCAGACCGGAAGGCCCTCCCAAGAACCGCACCGCTTCGGCCAACGACGCCACCGGCCCGCGCTACCGCAAGGTCGCTCTAACAGGTCTGCCCCTCTCCGACGAAGCACCCCAGGCCACCGAGGAGAGCGATCAGCACAAGGAACAGACGTATATCGACGCCTTCAACCGCGCGCTCGTCCACCACACTTCTGACATTTATGTGCCTGTACCCGCCAGCGAACTCATCCTTCAGGTCACGCGTTCCTATCAAGAGGAAATCTGGAACCAGCGCCACGGCATGAAGCCCAATGAGCGCTTTGATCGACCCTTCGGCGCCGGTTGGACCTCCAGCATCTGTTCCTACATCGAGTTTGTGGAACGCAACCCGACCGGCGCCACCGCCCCCGAGCCGACTTCGGTTCGGGTGGTGGATGAGGAGGGCCGCTCGCAGAGCTTCGGCACCTACAACAGCGTCTACTACTTTCCCATGCCCTCCGGCCGCGTGGAGAAAAAGACCTACCTTAACACCCTAACCAAAGACGCCACGGGTGATTTCATCTACAAGAAGAAGTTCGGCAACACCCTGACATTCGAGCCGGTGACAGGGGTAGTGTTCAGTGACGACATCGACCGCGCCAGCAACGACGGCGGCACCCAGACCCACACCTACGCGCGGCTGAAGACCGTCACCGACCGCTACGGCAACACCCTGACCTATTCCTACACCGGCAACGCGCTCTACCCGGACGAGATCGCCGCCGGCCAAGGCCGTGATCTCAAGATCGAGATCGAGATCGACGCCAACGGGCTCGTCGAATGGGTCAAGGATCCCAGGGGCTACGTCACCAACTTCGATTACAGCAATCCGCCCAGCGAGGCCGCTCACGCGTTGTGGAAAGTCATCGCACCGGGCCCGAACCAGGCCACCACGACCTACGTCTACGAATATCAGTTAGAATCCAACGACCACCACCCCCGCGCCGCGCAGAACCGCGGCGTCGATTACCGCCACTTGCGCCTTTGCTACATCAAAGACGCCCGCGGCAAGGACTACAATTTCGACTACGCCTTAGACAGCACCAAGCACGCTTACCACACGGATGCGTCCGGCGACATCTACCTACAGACCGGCCTCCCGTCGCTGGTGCAGAAGGTGCACCTGCCCACGGGCACCAACACCACCTTCGCCTACTCACCAGATCCACAAGGCACGGGCGAACCCGATTGGACGAATCCACCCGAAGGCGCACCACCTGAGACTAATCTGACCATCAGTTCGCCCACTTCCATTGACGCCTACAAGATGACCTGCGTCAAGGACGCCGAGGGCAACTATCGCTGGTACGAGTTCACCGACACCGACACGCTCGATCTAGCGAAACTGCCAGGCAACAAACGCCCCGATGACGACGGCAGCAGCACCGAGATGATCGTCTCCTACCAAACCCTGTCGATCGAGACTCAGGACGTCGGCACCGAGACCTATCACTTTGACCCCAATGCCGGCTACGCGCTGGCCAAGTCGGTCGACATCAACGGCAACACCACGCTCTTCGAATACAACTCGGAGTGGGACGCGCCCGACGCCTACCGTTACATCACCAACAGCAAAGGCTACGGCTCCTTTGACGACCCTACCGCCGAGGTCGATGCCCTCGGCCAGGTGAAGACCTTCGACTACGAAGGCCCTGACAAATTCCGTATGATGAAGGAAATCGTCGACGTCGATGGCAGCACGACCAGCTACGGCATCGATCATCTGGGCAGACGCACCAGCGAAACCATCACCGACCCTAACGGAAATACGGTTCAGGAAACCTTCTTCGCCTATCACTCATCCCTACCCGCCTTTCTGGAGCGCCGAACCATCAAACGCCACACCGGCGATCCCGCCTGGGCGCAAGACCGCGTCATCACCTACGTCCCCTTCACTGCGGCCGACACCGGCGAAGAACACAACATCGGGAGAGTGAAAGAGGAGCGCGTGCTGGTGTCAGGAGCCATCACTGACCCGAACCCCGACGAGCTGGTCACCGTGTACGATTACGACGCCAACGGGAACCGCACCTCGGTCACTGACCCGCGCCAGAAAACCACCCAATTCGTCTACGATGAACGCAACCGTCTCGATACCACCATCTATCCTGACAGCAGCACCACGAGTTTTGAGTATGACAAGAACAGCAACCGCATCGAATCCACCGACGAACGCTCGATCACAACCACCTTCATCTACGACAACCTCAACCGGCTGGAGTATCAGATCGTCGACTTGCTAGGGCTCAATCTGGAGACCCACTTTGTTTACAACGCCGTGGGTTCGTTAGAGGAGATCAAAGATCCGCGGGGCTTCACGACCATCCACGTCTACGACAAAGGCCAGCGTCGCACGCGGACGAAGACGCCCCACGGCGGAACGCCAACCAACACCGTCTACGCGGAAACCGTCTTCGACTACAGCGGTGAAAACGCCGGCGCGAGCATCTTCAATAGCGATGGCTGGAAGCCGACCAAGATCATCGACCCACGCACCGTCGAAACGTTAGTGACGTACGACCCGCTCTATCGTGTCGTACGCAACCAGGTGCAACAGGAAGTCGGCGGCAGCGATTACACGGACATGGTGACGACCTATGACGACGCCACGCGTACGGTCACCACCCGCGAGAAAGTCACCATCGACGGCACCGTTACCTGGCTGGAATCCGAGACGGTCAGCGACGCCCTGGGCCGCACCGTCTCGAGCACCATCGCCAAAGGCGTCAGTGGTCAGGAAGCCACCACGGTCAACCATTACACCACCACCGGCCTGCACTGGCAGACGGTCGATCCGCTGCTCGCGGAGAGCCGCATCATCTACGATCTCGCCGGGCGGCCCACCCAGAGTTGGACACCCGACCCCGACACCGGCTTGGCCGGGGCTGGCTCCCTTGCCACCCTGACCGAATACGATCCTAACGGGAACGTCATCGCCGTCACCGATCCGCGGGGTGTGGTTTGGAATGCGGGGCTTTTCGAACGGGCGGGCGACGCCATCGCCGCAAAGTACACCACCAGCTCACTCTACGACAGCCGCAACCGCCGCACCGCCGTCATCGAGCCGAAGGTCACCATCACCACCACCCCTGGCGTGACCACCGAAACCCATCCCGCCACCCTGACAGAATACGATGCGGCCGGGAACATAGAGAAAGTCGTCGATCCCCGCGGCACCACCGTCACCGGCAACTTTGCCACCGGTTTCACCAACGTCACCGAAAGCACGACCGGTTACGCCACCAGCACCACCTACGACAATGCCAACCGCCCGGAGACGGTGACCCTGCCCGCAGCGCTCAACGCACCCCATCCGAGCGGCGCCGCCACCACCTCAGCCAGCACCATCGTCACCACCTATGACGACAACGGGAACCCGGAAACCGTCACCGATGGCAACGGCGTGGTCACCAACAACACCTACGATGCCGCCAACCGGCTGCATACTACCACCACCGGCGGCATCACGGTGACCAACACGTATGATCTCGCGGGCAACCTCGAAGAGATCAAAGACGGGCTCAACCAGATCACCGAGTTCACCTTCGACGGTCTCAACCGCAAGACGGCCACCATCTTCGATCCCGGCACGAACGAAGACAAAACCACCCTCACCTACAACGAAGCCTACCTGGTCACGCGCTCCGCCGACAACGGGGGCAATGACATTGTCACCAAGTACGCCTACGACTCTCAAAAGCGCCTAACAGGCATCGATTACGAGAACCGCACCGACGACAACCAGACCCGCGGTTACGATCTGGTCGGGAACCTCGAGACTGTCATCTACACCACCGGTACCGAGCGCAACATCATCTATGATTACGACAAAGCCTATCGCCTGACAGAAGAAACCTCCGCTGGATCCAAACACACCTGCGATTACGACGATGCAGGCAACCGCACCGACGTCACCTATGCTGGAGGCCGCGACTTCGTCTACACCTTCAACGGCCGCAACCAGATCACCGGCATCAGTGACAATGATAGCACCATCACCACCGACACCACCTACGGCTTCGACCTCGCCGGGAACCAAGTCGAAATCAACCAGCCGGACGGTAGCCGGTGCGTCCAGACCTTCGACGCCCGCAGCCGCCTCACTAAAACCACCCTCCAGGGCCTCGCCCCAACGCGCGACCGTTACGCCGAGTACCGCTACCTCCACGATCACGCCGGTAACATCCGCGAAGTCGCCGAGCGCTACGACAAAGGTTCCAGCGCCGACCAGGCCGAGAAACGGTTAGTCAAGAACACCTACGACGATAACTACCGCCTCGACCTCGAAGTCGACCACCACGTCACCTACAACGACACCGCCGGCACCTACACCGTCGGGTCGGCCAAGCGACAGGTCGACTATGCTTACGATGACGCCCACAATCGGACGGACAAAAACGTCACCATCGGCGGCACCACCACGCAGACCGACTACACCATCAAAGGCGGCACCGCCAACAGCAACCAGGTCACCAAGATCACCACCGGTGGAGCCGACACCGATCTGGTCTACGACTCGCGGGGCAACCGCATCATCCGCAACCAGAAGAACAGCGGCGGCACCACCACCCACTACACCCACTATCAGTACGACCACGACAACCGGCTCGTGACCCTCGCTCAGTGGAACAGTCAGCCAACCTTGGAAAACGGCGAACCCAAGACCGACACCAACGGCAACTACACCACCACCCCGGCCAACGCCTACAGCTACCTGCACGACTACCGCACGAGGCGGGTCACGAGAACGGAAAACGGCCTAACCACAAAAGTAAGCTACCTCGGCGGCACCAGCGCCCAAGAATACGAAGGCACCACCCTCAAAGTCGAATACATCCGAGGCGCTGACCTGGGAGGCGGGATCGGCGGCATCCTCTACACCGACCGAGCCGGGACGGGAATCAAACACTTCCACTACAACCATCGCGGCGACGTCACCCTCAAGACGACCTCCACCTCGCACAACAATGCCGATAAGCTCGACCATGTCGCTGTCTACGAAGCTTTCGGCGAGGCCATCTACGAAAGCCCAACGAGCACCGACCGCCAGCAGGCGAACACGAAGGAAAGAGATCCTCATGGTTTAATCCACTCCGGATTCCGGGAGCGCGATGGGCATCTATTCATTTCGCGAGACCCTGCGGGATTCGTCGACACCACAAATCTGTATTCGTATGTTGCCTGCAATCCAACGACCTACTGGGATCCGCTGGGGTTGAAGTATAGTAAACAGTTCGACAATGAAGGGTACCTCAAAACTGAGAAGCTCAAGGATGATGAGCTCAAGCGGGCTAATCGATTCAACGATTCGTGGAAGCGAATTCGAGAGACGAAGGCCGGAAAAGCCCTCCATCGGTATCTCAAGGGCCACAAACAAGTCGTTTCTGTGAGGATGGAAAGCTCGGCGCAATCTCCCCACGTGCTTGACTACTACCAAGGCGCCAAGAAAGTCGGCGCGCAGGTAATAATAACGAAGGGACGCCCAATGGATTTCAATGTTACAGCTGAAGAAATGATTCATGTTGGCCAAAAATTTGCGGCCCATGATTTTGAAGCGGATAACAAAAAACCGGAATCCGTGAACGCTCAAAATCTAGCGGAATTCAACAAGTGGCAAAGTGATCTAACTAAGGCGGAAGGAGGATTTATTCCCGAACTGCCTCTCTATGTCAGTGGGGACGATTCTCTGGATCTGCAAAGCAACAATGACACCGACGGATCGAAAGAGGCCCAAGCCATGCGCGGAGTAAATATTCTCCGCTACGAACTATATAAGTTGAAGCGCCCCAACAAGATTACTGAATACGTTAGGAGGCCTGCGCATCCCAGTTTGATAAAGTCTGAAACAAGGCGGCTTCATAACTTCAGTTCGATGAATCAGGGCGTACGTTTCTTTGGCAACGAATTTGGAGGATATGAAGTTCCAGAACTTAAAGGTAATTAGGATGAGAGTAGCATTATTCATTTTGATAGCAGTACACTGCCTTGGACAGTCAATCGCAGGTTGCATCTTCGGAAACGAAGATGACCCCATCTACACCCATGCATACGATTGGGTCAGAAGCGTCGATGCCGAGAAAGAGGAAATGGGCCAGTTCGTTGTTCCTTATAAAAAGCTAAAAAAAGCAGTTCCTGAAGAGGTGGAATCCGACGCCGTCAGCGGTTCAGTATCTAAGGCGTTGGAGAAAATCAGAAAGGTGCTTCCAGCGAAAGCCAAAGGAGGACCTGAGAACTCGGCCCATATGGCCGTTTTCAGGATTCAGGAAACTGCAGGTCTCTGCGGATTGCTTGGAGAGGACATCGTTGTCGACGAAAGTATTGCGATACGGCTTCTGGCGAGGAAGCGGCTAACCGATATTCGGGCTCAAAATGGTACAAGCAATTTCGTTTTCGAGGTCTCGGTCAAGAAAGAGAAGCGGCTTCTGGCAGGCTATTTCTACTATGAAGAACTGTTCAATTTCTTGGATGGCGGCGACTGGAGAGATCGAAAGTTAGTCTTCCTCTCGATGGATTCGCCTCCCGATTCGAGTCGCAACCTCGAACAAGAGGATTCGAAGTAGTTGACATTTTTTGTAGAAGATAAGGGACAATATTGCGTCACTTCAGTTGCTCATTTAGATTGATATCCGACCAAATCGTATTGGGAGTCATAATATGCTACAAACCCCGGACGGCGTCCCAGTCACCAAGGCTGATTTTCAAACCACATACGATCACGTGCTTCAAGATTTACGCAGCGATTCTCAACATCTGCTCCAACGTGTTGACCGCGCCATATCGCTGCTTCAACCGGATGCCGAAACTGGGTGCAAGACTTTCTCTGTTTTTGACTTGATGCACTCGATTGCTCGCAACGATCAAACCAACCCCTTGGGCCCGCTGCAAGACATGGCCGAACGCAATGTCGGGACTGACATGGATCAACGCGAGGCGTTTGTTGAACATCATTTCGGCGTGTTGGTTTGGTTTCACCTAGTGTCGTCCCCTACCATGTGGACGGTAACTGACAACTTTAACGCGGACACGAATTGCAGCTACCAGCAATTCGACAAAACATACATTGAATGTATCCCCTAATTTAGATAGAGACCTGTTCGCGGTTTCCTACTTTCCTTTAGCTAGCAGGTCACGAATTTCGGTTAGGAGTTTCTCCTCCGGACTTGGCTTTGGTTCCTCTTCAGCCTCAGTCCCCGGCAACAATTCGGCCGCATCTTTAGCCTTGTTAAAAGCCTTCACCATCAGAAACACGCATAGCCCAACAATGATCAGCGTAATGATCGAATTGAAAAACTTCCCGATGCGAATTTCCACCGGCACCATGATTTCGTTCCCGTCTTTATCGAGAACCTTCTGACCCGTGTCGTCCAGCTTCGGAGCCGTGCCGCCAAGATCGACCTTCATTTCGCTAAAATCGATACCTCCCATCACCTTACCGATTGGGGGCATCATGATGTCGTTGACCAGCGAACCAACGACCACAGCGAAGGCTCCACCCATGATGATACCGACAGCCATGTCCATCATGTTGCCCTTGAGGATGAATTTTTTGAATTCGTTGAACATGTTGCGGACTCTATCTTGTTCCTGCGGACGGTGTCAATTTTCCTGTCGGTATCCCAAGCGTTTGATAGCGATAAACTCCTTGATCTAGCGAAGATGACCCGGTAGCGATCTGACGACAATGAATCGATTCTGAGACTGAAATGCGTTCTTCAGTCTGGGATACATGTGTCATCCTGGATGCGGAATTATCGACATACAAATTAAGGACACACTGAGGAATATCGATAATGGTTAAGATGGTTCGGAGAGTTCTGTTTTTCATTGGGAAAACCAAAAAATAAATTGAGGCGCACAAAATCGCCTGGCATGTGAGAGAGGAATGGAGGTCATATTCGACAAGGAACCCAACTACCGGCGCGCGGTAATGCGTTTGGCACATCAATGGATTCCGCACTGCGGTAAATCGATAGCCCTACGTTACGCTTGGCATACTTATCACAAGTGGCGGCGGGAAAAAGAAGATCGGGAGTTGAAACAACGCCAAGAATATTTCCGAACGTTCAGGGAACGACGTGCAGTAAAGCGATGGAAGATGATGAGAGAGAGTGCCGGAAGGTTACCGGCCGTGGCGATTGAAAGACAGGCACCCGAGCTTCCCATTATGGGGCGTAAAGTGGCGGGAATTCCATATGACTGTTTTCCACAGCGATCTCCTGCGAAGTTAGTGTCGGCGTAGAAAGAGGTGATCCTTGACCTCGGCAAATAAAAGGAATTCTCGCCAATAAGGCTGGCATGAGGGAAGATGGTGTGAGCGATGACACAATGTCAGAGAGGGATATATGAGTTGTGCAGCCTCCTGCTATTCACGTTGGGAGTAGAGGCCCAGCCGTTGATCACTGAATTCTTTGCGGTGGGAGGCTCCGATTCTAAGTGGAGGGAGGATTGGATTGAGATTCACAATCCGGGCTCAGATGCCATCTCGCTCGAAGGGTGGTTCCTGACTGATGATTTCGAGGATCTACAAAAATGGAGATTTTCTCCTTTAAAACTGCGGGCTGGCGAGTTCGTGGTTTTGAATGCAAGCGGGACTCCCTCGCGCGAGGCACACAGCTTCTCTTTCAAACTTCGCAAAGAAGGGGAATTTCTGGGACTGATTGCGCCGGACGGTAAAACCATCGTGCAGAGTTTTGGAGAACAATATCCACACCAAGTTGCCGAATGTTCCTACGGATTGGGCTTCCGCGATGGAGTACCGTTGGAAGACGCGTTCTTCTTTTCAGATCCCAGCCCTGGTGCCCCAAATTCTAATGGGCGAAAACCTCCTTTACCCGCCGTTACGTTTTCCCACCAGTCGACCACCTTTACCGAATCATTTGAACTTCATCTTGGGGCGGAGGCGCATAACGTAACGTTACGCTACACTCTTGACGGGAGCATCCCCCAGGAGTCAACCGGCTTGGTTTACACGAATCCCATTTCGATTTCCATGACCACGCAAATTCGAGCCAGAGCCTTTTCGTCCACCGAGTTGCCAAGCCCAACTCACAGCGAGGCCTATTTGAAAGTTAGCGATCACCTGAGAGATTTCAGTTCGAACCTGCCCATCCTGGTGCTTGAGAATTTCGGTCGAGGGAAGCCAGTTGAAGATCGGATGTTTTACGCCTTTCTTTTTGAGTCGAAAGAGGGTCGTGCCCGCCTGTCCAATCCTCCTGATCTTGTCACTCGTGGAAGAGCGAAAGTCAGGGGATCCAGCTCAGCACATTTCGAAAAATACAGTCTGGCATGGGAGGCGTGGGACGAAGAAGACAAGGAACGACCTATTTCACCATGTGGATTGCCGTCGGATGCTGATTGGGTATTGGGTGCCGCCTATTTCCCCGACTACTCGCTCATGCGCAATGCGTTGGTTTATCGATTGGCCCGCGAGAGTGGACATCTGGCTCCGCGAACACGGTTTCTCGAACTTTTCCTCAACACGGGAGGCGGCACGCTAAGTGAAGAATCAACCCCCAACGACTACTTTGGAATCTATGCCCTAACCGAGAAAATCTCTCGTGGTAAAGCGAGAGTCAACGTGGAGCGGTTGAATGCCTCCAACCAATCCGATCTTTCAGGTGGATACATCTTCAAGGTGGATCGCCCGGATCCTGAGGACACAGGAATTAGGGAACTTTCCCACCCCAATGGTCCGCTCTGTTGGGTATATCCGAAAGAAAAGCGAGTAACGAAGAAGCAACGTCACTATCTAACGGACTACTTAACTGAGTTTGTCCAGGCTGCTTCAAACGCCTCAAGAACCAATCGACGCTATCAGGAATTGATCGACGTCCCTTCTTGGATCGATGAACATCTATTTCGAAATGTGGCCAAAGAGCCGGACGCTTTTCGTTGGAGTTCCTATTTTTATAAGCCACGTGGGGGAAAGCTGCATCGGGGGCCGCTCTGGGATTTTGATCGAAGCCAGGGGGCCGAGAAAACCCATGAAGGAAGCCCTGAAGGATGGACGTCGAACGGCCGCTTGTGGAATTCCGGGTGGTGGGAGCCTCTCCTCTGGCAACCCAGTGTCGTCGAGGATCGAGGTGATCCCGAGTTCATGCAGGCCTATGTCGACCGCTATCAGAGCCTCCGCAAGACCACGCTCTCTACTCAGCACATCAGCAAGACGATTGAATTGATGCGGGAAGAACTTCGGGAAGCCCAAGCTCGGAACTCCACACGCTGGCCCCGGATGAACCGGAGACGCAACGGCTCGGCTTCAAACTGGAAGGCGGAAGTCGATCGGCTTGAAGACTGGTGGGAAGCCCGGTTGGCTTGGGTTGACCAGCAGTTTCCGGAGCCGCCACGCTTTGAGTCAGAAACAGCAGAATCCGCTTATCACGTCACAGCCGGGCAGCTCGGAGGATTTTATACGATGAATGGAAGTGATCCGCGGGATCTCGGAGGGGAGCCCTCAGCCGACGCTATCCCTTTCCAGGCAGCTGAAGTTCGCCTTCCAATTATTACGGAACGCCAAACCGCTTTCTTCCACGTCCCAACAGATGGTCGCCTGGGCCGCAAGTGGACCAGGCAGACATTTCGTCACGATTCCTGGACACGGTTAATGACAGGCGTTGGCTTTCGAGCAAAAGAAGAAGTGTTAGACGGCGTGATCTCAGCCAATGTAAAAAATACCGTTCAGCATGTGAATGCTTCCTTCTATCTTCGCATGCCCTTTCAAATCGGGATCTCCATCGACAAAGTCAAACAGCTCGTGCTCAAGATTCGTTTTGACGATGGTTTTGTCGCTTGGCTCAATGGTGTCAAGGTTGCCTCACAGAACGCTCCTGCAGAACCGGCCTGGAATTCCACGGCTACGCTCATGGCGAGCGATCTCTCGCCGCCACAGACATTCGATGTTTCATCTTCAATTCCACAACTAAAGTCAGGGGAAAACGTTCTCGCTATTCAGACTCTGAATTTCCGCAAATCGGGAACGGACATGCTCGTTCAGCCAACCCTTGAGGCTATTGTTGAGCGAAAAGACATGCCCGTCGTGGTTCAACCCGGCGTGACCATCACCGCGCGGAGCCGCAAGAGCCGATTGTGGAGTGCTGCGACGCAAATGACGGCGTCAGAATAAACGGTTGGCCACGCCAACCAAGGTGAACAACTTACTCCTGATTTATCTTGCAAAAGAGTTAGTTGATTCATAACGTTATCTTATGTTAGGAACTGTGGAAGATTTTTTGGATCTCATCTTCTGCTCTCCAACGTGGGTGGCGCCAATCCGAATAAGCCTCCCACATCGCCGGAATTCACCGGCCGTCGTTGAACACCCAACCATTTGATCCAAGGAGGAAAAGAGATGTCGCAACAAATTCGCCAATATGTAACCACCCACGGACATTTGTGGATAGTCATTGCCCTATTAGCCTTTGCTTTGATCTACGTTGTCCGCGCTGGGGATCAAAAGATCGATGCACTTAGCGAAAAATTTGAGGCCGAACAGAAGGCCATCGTGAGTGAGTTGGAGCGAGTGGTCGCCGAATCGGCAAAGAAAGGCGACCCCCTTGAGAAGCGTGTTAGTCTTGTGGCGGGTTGGATGGCGGAAAATGAGGAGCGGCTCGCCGTTCAGGATGAACTGGGGGACGCCTTGGACGAGGTGGCTCCTCTTGCTGGCGCGGAAGACGAAAAAGATATCGGTTTTGCGAATTCAAGTCACGGAACGAGCCTTGCGGTTGGTGTGAACAACCATGTCGACGCAACCAAATCAGTTGCTGTGGGCGAGGGGCTTGTGATTAATGCTGCTGCTGAAGGATCATTCGTTGCGGGGCGCTTCAACGCTACCGAAGGTCGCTCCAAAGAAGCGGTGTTTGCGATTGGAGTCGGGACTAACGGAGATCGTAAGAACGCTCTCGAGGTCCATTCATCTGGCGCTGTTATTATCAATCAGCCTGTCGGGGACATCCCCCTCTACGGAGAATAATAGACAGAGAACGCAGTGAGATCTGTTTCGAAATGGAGGTCTAACAGCAAATTACAATGAAGAGTAAGCGATGTTTTTG
Organism: Verrucomicrobiales bacterium; assembly: GCA_965224685.1. Classification (GTDB taxonomy): domain Bacteria; phylum Verrucomicrobiota; class Verrucomicrobiia; order Verrucomicrobiales; family DEV007; genus CBDDAB01. Next base: position 1,602,055 of record CBDDAB010000017.1, read on the forward strand.
GGGGATTGCCGGAGCCCTACTGGCGTTATGGGGAGTCTATGCGCTCGCGGAACCACCAGGGTGGTGGAGTGAAAGGGATGCCGTAGCGAGTGATGACAACGCCACTGCTGTAGCCACTCAAGGTCAGGCGAAGCGGATGGCTCAAGCGGCTTATCAAGAGTTTGAAGAAATGTTGGCACCAATGGGAGGAGCGGGAGAGGCAATCACCAACCTGGTCAAGAGCCCGTGGTTTACCGATACCAGTACGAATCGAGCTGTCTGCGTTCAGGGGCAAGCCAAGACACTAGCGGCTCCCTTTTACACGCGGCTGGACGAACTCGGGATGCGAATCGCCAATTCAGATGGAGGCGCCCTTCCATGGTCGAAGACGACAGATGACGATGAAGCCGAAGCTCCCATTACTATTGGGCAGCTCAAATATCTCTTCGGGTTTGATTTGGATACCGATCGGGACCGGATTCCAGATTGGTGGGAAAACGAATTATTGGGGGACCTTGAATCTGATCCGAGCGGGGATCATGACATGGATGGCGTGAGCCTGCTGGATGAATGGAAGAAAGGATTGGATCCAAATGTTGCTGATTCTGACGGAGATGGAACCTCCGACAATGGAGAAGACGTAGCACCTGTGGCACCTCGAAAGCGTGGATTGAGCCTTGCAACGCCGAGAGCTGAATCCAGGGAACAGGTCGAGAGACGAAGGACCCTCATTGACCATGTTAGGAAAGCTGCGGGATTAGCTCCCCTTTTTGAGTCCTCAGTCGAGGAAGGAGGAACGCGCTGATGAAACGTTTACTCAGATCAAGCTACCTTTCGATCATTCTATTCGTTCTGCTCGGCCAGGGGAGTCTCCGGGCGCAGTGCAATGAATGTGAGCAAGCCATTTTCAGCTATGATGCTGTGCTCAATGGGACCGTGTCCATTATCTTCAATGGTGTAACAGTTCACCGGGTGAAGGGAAAGGGCACAGTGGGCGAAGGGAATTCCGTCCAGGGAGTGTTTCGAGCTACCGTTCCTCCTCCAGAGAGTTCCACCACCGTGACGCTTGCTTGGACTTCTTCTGGCAACGAACTCACCGAGCACGGTATTACGATCACAGGCTGTGGTCTTGAGTTCACCAATGAGCAGAATCCAACCAATGACGACGACTGGGGAGTCGGACGAATTGGTGGCGGTGCGAATGGCTTTATTGGCAAAGTGAGGCGACCGAAAGACACTTCTGAATCCAATGCGCCCGGAGCTGGTGGGATGCCGACTATTGGCGATCCCATTCCCAAGGATCATGATACGGGAACCAACCCGCACCCACCAGGACATGCCGGAGCAAAGATCAATTTGGGTGGCAAGGCAGGATCCATCACTTTCGGTGGGGACCTCCTAACAGGCGGCCTCATGCATGACCGGGATAATATCAATTTCTATTCCAGCACCGGATCGAGTGAAACCTATGAAGATGTGTATGAGGTCAATGGCCAGATCGAAAAGATCCTCAGCAAGAACGATTCCGGTGTTGTGGCTTTCATTGGATTCGAAGACATCTATGGGGGATATCGAGTGACCATTGGTCAGCCAGGTGTGACGACCGGAACAGGGCCAAACTGGACGGTCGCCACCAAATGGGTGACCTACGAGGTGGTATCACTATCAAACACCGGAGACTATGACTATGCGGTGGAGGTGAAGAGGATTATAGGCGACCCGAATTCTCCCTCTCAAACCACGACCAATCGCTATCGCGGCGCTCAGAATACAACGCTGGCCCACTACGAGCACGAAATGGAGCTGGCCAACGGAAAGGTCATTCTCGATCGAACCCATTCTCAAATTAGTGGAGGTGTCCGCACCGTTGAATCGTGGAGAATTGAAAAGCCGAGCACCAGTTCTGCCACGAAGACAAATATCAATCACACGAAAACCGAATATGTTTGGACGACCCTGACCGGCGAAGTGATCAGCAATGAGAAACGCTATATCGATACCTCGGGCAACCACCTTGAAACCATTTACAGTTATTACACTTCAGGGCGTCACGAGGATAAGCTGAAGTCGGTCGAGGAAAAGCTCGGGACGGTTACCACCGGGTGGCGGATGTATGCCTATAATCCAACTCTCGGTAGCTGGGATAATGAGATTATTGAGTTTAGCCCCTACGCGGACAGCCACACCACCATGCCCTCAAGTGTCCCAAGCATCACCGGGACATTTTCAGGCATCAAGCGCGTGTCCACCTACTTGTGGAACCTCGGTCGCAAAACCCAGGAGCTTGCTAGCGTCAAGGAATACGCGAACGATGAACTGATTTCTGAGACGACATATAGCCGGGTTAAAGAACAGCCGGATCCCCTTGGAGGAAGTGTCGACGTCGACAAAGTGACTCGCGTGGTGCGGACCTCATCCACCAAAACCCTCACCTACGTTGATTACAGCTACCCAAGCTATTTTGAGACGGCTGTCCCGCGATGGAAAGCAGGGAAGATTCGCCAAACGGTTCACCCAGATGGCAGCGAAACCAATTACGACTATTCGCGCAATTCCACGACCGAGGAATCCGTTAGCTGGAGAACAGCCAATGGAAGTGAGGTTTCAGGCAAGAGTGTGCGCAACACGACACGAACTGATCTCGCCACCGGGAGAATAGTTGATCGGGAAATGGAGGTCTACATCGGAATGGCTTGGGAGCAGGCCACGATTACCACCTATTCATACGATCCTGACTATGGGATCCTGAATGAGAGAAAGAAGGATGGGTTTGTGGAGCAAACACAAGCGAATTTAACGATCGGCGGCGATCCTGCCAACGCATCCATTGCCTATCCTTATAACTATCCCTTGGATCGAAATTCCCAAAGCATTGAAGCCACCGGAGTCACCACCTTAACTGAATACGACACCGCCGGGCGCGTTCTTAAAGTCATGAAGAAAGGAACCCCGAACGGTTATTATAATCAAAGTGCGCGGCAAGACCTTGTGACGACCTATGATTACGCTAGTGTCACTGGTGGTGGTTTAAAAACGACGGTAACCATTTCAGGCGATGGCGATACCGTGACAACAAGCTCTACCACCGACGTTGCTGGACGTGTGGTCTCCAGCGTTGACCAAGAGGGATCGACAACGACTTACGCTTACACCGCAAGTGCGACCGACCCCTGGTCAACGGAAACCATCACGCATCCTGGCCCAATCACCGAAATTACAGACACCTATCCCGATGGCCGGGTTTATCGACGCCATGGTACAGGACAAGAACATGCGGCTTTTCGTTACGAAGCAACTTCGAACGGCTTGGAAACCACGCTGTTTCAAGGAACCACAACGACACCAGTCAATAAAGCCGGATATCGATATGTCACCACCGGAACCGATCTCAACGGCCGAACCCGATTCGAGGAACGACCTGGCCCCGGCTCGTCCACCATTCGCACCGATTACACCTATATAACCGACGGCGGATACGGCACCGGCCAACTTTACAAGACATCTCAAGCGGGCACGACCATTCTTGCCCCGAAATATCGTGACTACGATTCGTTGGGAACGCTGGCGACTCAATGGATCGATATCGATAAAGATAGCTCGTACGACCTCACCGGGCCTGATGAAATCACACACTTCACTAACCAATATATCCTCCAGGGAGGCAACGTTTGGAAGGAGACCGCTACCAAGGCCGTTTATGACACCAATTCTGAGCGATTCCTGACGAAAACACTTTCTCGAATGGATCGCCCAGCCACTGATATTCTGGATGAGGTGCATCAGTACCAGTTCCAAGGGGATGGAACAGGATCCAATCAGGGCGGTATTCTGCTCAAACGGGTCACTCGGGTGATCGACGAAGATGAAAAACAACACGAAATTGAAACTTTTCGCTATAACGCCTACACCGGAGTCAAGCTGGGCAACTATGCCGAGCTGCAACGATTTTTGAACGGACTGCTTGTTGCCAGAAGCGATCTCAAGGTGGGCAACGCCTTTGATCGTTTCGTCTATGATGGTGTCGAACGACTGAGCGAGGAGCACCGACACAAACCTGGAAGCTATAGCGTCGTTCAGCGTTCCCTCACTTACTATGGTTCCGGAGTCACGAATGGTTACGCGGGGCAGCTGAAATCGGAGACTGACTATTTGGGCAACACCACCACCTATCAATACTACGACGGGACAGAATCCTGGCACCCTGGACCGGCGGGTTCATTGAAGGCAAAGATCAATCCTGCAGGCAAGACCACCTACTTTCGCTATGACATTTGGGGACGATTGACCCATCAATGGGGATCGGCCACCTATCCCGTCAAGTACGAGTACGATTCGAACGACAACAATGGAACGTTCAGTCACCTTGAGAAAATGGTGACCTACCAAGCGGAAGCCACTGGGGGCTCATGGACCACCGCGCCAGATAGTGGTTCGCCCTATCCAAGTGATTTCGACAATGCCACCCCACAGAACACCACCTGGGTCTATCATGAAGACAGTGGGCTCTTGGAGAAAAAACAAGACCACAACGGCAAAGGCCTGCAGTACACCTATCACAGCGCCACTCCTCTGGTGAACAAGATAAAGCGGCCCCGCATCTCGACCACCACTGCTGACACGACTCTAGCTTATGATGGTGTGGGACGTGTTTCGACCCGGACATACAGCGGAGCTGCGCCGCTAGCTGACAATGTCACCTACGAATACCATCGTGACGGTCGCCTCAAGAAGGTGACTGACGGCGCCGGAATCCACACTTTCACCGAATCGGAGAGTTCGGGAGCTGTGACCCACATCGAGACGATTACCGGAAGTGGTCACCTTTCGGGGGTCACCTTGGAAACCGCTATTCGAGCTGATGGGTTGAAGGATTCGGTAAAGGCGACCAAATCCTCGACCACACTGAGCCACGCTTCCTATACCTACTATTCCACGCGCCCCCGAATCAAGGAAGTCGTCGATGAGGTCACCGCATCAACCGACAAGTTCAAAGCGCGCTACTATTACTACAGCAATTCAAAACGTTTCAGTAGCATTTACCTGAAACAGAACACCACGAACCGCCTCTGGAGAACCCACTACTTCGACGAAAACCATCGACTGTGGAAGATCATCAATACCAAAAGTGGCGGTGTCGTCACCTCACATGATTACGTGATCAATAACTTGGGCCAACGAACCAAAGCCACTCTGGAAGACGGAAGCTACTGGGACTATGCCTACAATGATCGGGGTGAAGTGGATGCTGCCGTGCTCAAGGATTCCGGGGGAGTGGCTCTGCCAGGATGGAATTCAGACTATTCTTATGACGATATCGGGAACCGAGATGTGACTGGTGATGAATCGATGACGGTGGCTTACAACAGTCTCAACCAAGCCACCAGTGTTACCCTGGGATCCACCTATGTGGTCAAAGGAAGGGCACCCTCGCCTGCAAGCCCAACGATCAAAGTCAATAACACCACTCAGGTAGTCACCAACTATGATGCCGGAAGCTATGATTACTTCAAAAGCGACGTGTCGAATTACGGGTCATCGTACGATGAGATTGAAGTCACTTCGGGCGGCGATTCGGGGACCTGGTTCAAACAGGTTCCTCCCACCTCCGACAGTCCCACCTACGATCTTGAGGGCAATGTTACGGAAGATTGGCGATGGGAGTACGAATGGGATAGTGAAGGCCGTTTGGCAAAGATGACACCCACCGCGGATTCAGTGAACGACGGTCATCCCAATATCACCGTCGAATTCGAATATGATCACCTTGGCCGACGTGTCAGGAAGACGGTCAAAACCTGGGGCATCGTCACCTTCGAAGACACCAAGTTTGTGTATGATGGGTGGAACCTCATCGCGGAGCTCGACGCATTGAGTTCGGATAGTCTTGTTCGCGACTACTTATGGGGCCCGGATTTGGCGGGAGTGGAAAACTGGCAGGGTGCTGGAGGAGTTGGCGGCTTGCTCATGGTTAGAAAACATGCAGGAACTGATGCCGGAAACTACTTCGTTGGCTATGATGGAAACGGGAATGTTTCTGCATTGGTGGATGGAAACACAGGGAGTATCAACGCGGAATACACTTATGATGCCTTCGGACAAAGATGCCGCGCTTACGGCGATGCGGCGGAGGGTAATCCAGTTCGGTTTAGCTCAAAATTTGAGGATAAGGAAACTGGCTTACTTTACCCCCAAAGTGCATAATTTTCAGCAAGTCTTGCACAGACTTCCTTGCATAGAAGGGTTTCGCGGTGTTTTCGGTTAGGTTTCCAATTCTCACATCAGGTGACGTTTGATTTCCTAACTAAAATAGTCGCTTATTTCGTTAATTAGATATTGCTAATGATAGTCGACGTGCTTCAATAAGTTACCGCTAAATAACCAAGACGAAACACGCGACTATGAAGACTTCTAAACGCCAAATCACTTCAAATTCAAGCGCTTTTCCAAAGATTCAGACCGAATCCCAGGCTCAACTCACTTCTTTCGCTGGAATTCAGATTTATTCCCAACTCTTTTCTGCGCTTCGAATTAAAGAGCGGTTACGCCAATGCACCTTTCAATTGCCTTCGAGCACCCAATATACGCCAGGATCCATTCTCTTTCTGCTCGTCACCCACGTGATTCTCGGTTTTTCCAGACTACGGGATGTTTCTTGTTATGAGAAGGATCCACTCGTGATGAGATTTCTTGGGATGAACACCGTTCCAAGTCCTTCCACGCTCAGTAGAATGCTTGCCAACGTCGATTTGGCTACCGCCGATAAATTGGTAGGCACGATAGAATCTCTTGTTCTTCAGAGATTGCAGGAATTGAATCTCAAAAGAGTGACGATTGATTTTGATGGTTCGATTACGACCACCAATGGCCATGCGGAAGGTACGGCTGTCGGATTCAACCCAAAGAAGAAAGGGCAGAGAAGCTATTATCCTCTCTTCTCGACGATTCCGCAGATCGATCAAGTCCTTTCAATATTACATCGATCGGGAAACGTTCATGACTCTCACAAGGCATCAGATTTCATGAAATACACTGTCCGTCTCGTGCGGGAAGCCCTTCCAAGTGCGCTGCTCGAAGTTCGAGCTGACTCAGCCTTCTACTCTAACGAGATCATCGAAACATTAGAAAATCTAGGAGTAGAATTCACGATCAGTGTTCCATTTGAGCGTTACGCCAACCTAAAAGGAATCGTGGAAGGGCGAAAGCGCTGGAGGCGAGTGGACAAGAAATTCTCTGGCTTTGAGCGGAACTGGAAAGCTGATAGTTGGGTAAAGAAGCGAAGATTTCTATTCGTCAAAAAGAAAACGAAGAAACAAAGAAAAGGCCCGATTCAATTGGATCTGTTCATCCCCCATGAAGAAGATCATGAGTTTACAGCGGTGGTGACCAATAAAAACGAAAGACTGGTGCCAACCATCTTGTATCATCATGGGCGAGGCAGTCAGGAGAAAATGTTTGGCGAATTAAAGAACGGAACCTATATCGATTACCTTCCTTGCCGGAAGGAAGCAGGAAACCGTATTTTCATGCTCTGTAATATACTCGCGCATAATTTGAGCCGCGAATTGCAAATAGCGAATGAGAAACCACAGCGAGATTTGGAGAACGAGAAACGTGCCTGCCTGTGGATACTGGAAAGCCTATCAACGATAAGAAAGAAAGTTGTGGCAAGAGCCGGTCGTCTTACGCGTCCAAATGGAATCCTCACGTTAACGGTGCCAGCTGACGGACTGCTTGAAAGAATGCTCCAGAGATTCTTGCCCGCCCGAGCGTTTTCCTAACATGATTTATGAAACATTAGGGTTTACTACGGCCTTAGATATCTGGATCCAGAGTCGGGGAGGTGGTTGAATAGGGATCCGATTGCGGAGCGAGGTGGGCTGAATCTGTATGGATTTGTCAGCAATAGGACAACTTCGTCCGTCGATATCCTGGGTTTGAAGGAGGGATGCAGTTGTGGGCCGAATATTGATAATACTATTGTTTCTCACTTGAACGAGTTCATTAGTCAGGAGCAAGGAGACTTATCGCCGTCGCTACTCCTAAGCGGAGGAATTGGAAGAGGCTCCCTTGGAGTTGGGCCGCTAACAATGGCTGCCCGAACCAATGGACCGCGTATTCGAAAACAAGGAGAAGGAGTTACCGAATGCGCACAGCTTGGTGGCGGGTGTGAAGGAACCTTCACACTCGGGGATATGTGTATCTCCGGTTTTCATATCGACCATATATTAGTAATGGTGTACATGGCCGAAAGTTATGGGGCGCCATCGGCACGTGGAGCTGGGCAGCTCAATGAAACCCCGATGCTCTATCTTAAATCTGAACGGGGAGTGATGTTTGAGGGCGGAAGCGGACCCAGCGGTCATGCGGACCTCATGTTCAATGAGGTGGCTTTATGCATTGCGTCGAAATTGAGACATAGGGAGGCAAGCAGGCGCGACAGTGGTGCTGGAGTTCTATGGTGGGAGGAACCAGGAGAAACCGACTTTCTCACTGCAGAGGAAATCAAGAGTTGCACGAAAAGAGTAACCAAAGCGCAGCGACGAGGTATAGCCATGAAGCCCAGCACCAAGAATAGTAGGCGAGGATATCAAGACTGTGATCCTTGCCATCTTCAAGTGTCTCCGCCGTCGGACTTAATAATTCCTCCTATCGACCTCGGGATAAACTGGTCTTCATTAATACTAACAAAACCACCTAGATTTTGATCGGATCAACTCACCCGCGTATGCAACATGCCTGAATGACATTGGAAAGGAGAGGAACGGAACTGGTGTGGATACTATCCTTCTTGGGAAGTGTTCTTGTAGTATCTTCGATAATTGTCCTGGTGGCTTGGGTTGTGAGAGGAAATAGAGCCACTTTGTTCGATGCAGAAGAATGGAAGAGTTGGTCAGTATCCACTAAAGCCTATGCGATAGAAAACCCTCGACGAGAGATGGTCCAAAATCTCTTGGATTCAAAGATTAATATAGGGATGAGCTCTAGCGATGTGGTCGTTCTGTTGGGTGCACCTGATGAGTCTACGCCGACCGAACTTTCCTACTACCTTGGTGGGGGTGGGGGATTCATCCTCCCTAGTTATGACTTCTTACGGCTGAAGCTTGATGCCTCGGACACCGTCATAGATATTTCAGTGGAGGCTATAGATTAGGATGAAAAATCTAAAGGTATTGGTAGGTGGGCTTTGCTACAAGGTCTGGCTGGTCATCCTTGATGAGTTCTCAAGGGAAATGAAAGAGGCATTAGGCCGCGCAACCGAAAGCTATTCCTCTTAACACACGGTTATAGACTTTGGTTAGGGACAGCGCTGTTCGCATCTCGCATCACCCATAGGGGGGTGACCGTGTAGCGTGTCGTTCCCTCTTCTTTATTCTTTATGTAGCAAGCCCGTTTAGCGTTTAGCCGCAACCGCTTGAGGTCATAGCTCGTTTTCGAGGCTGTATTCGGCCTCATTTAATCCAATAAACGCGCCACCTGCCAGCGTAGACCGGCAGGGCGGCACATTTGACTCCTTCCTTCTCTAGGAGATTGCTGATAGATGGCAATTCTGGTCTCGTTAGAGAAAAACTTGAGAAAAAGTGTGATATTCGGACGGAAAAAACGAATTACCCCGCGAATCCAAAATCAACCAAATCGATTCGCGTATGAACAACCTAATCAACAATATCGTTCCCATTCTCGGTGCAGCAACCGGGCTCGCTCAAAATCTCGGCCAAGTCGCCGGTGTCCTTAATGCCATTGGCATCTTGCTCTTCTTTGGTGGTCTACTCATGGCCGCGATCATGTTCATGATCGGCCGAACTGAGTATCTGAAGTATGGCTTAGTGGGCGCCGGAGTCGGCGGCTTGGCCTGGGTGATCGTCAATACCTTTTTCCAAGCGGGTAATGGCGTCGATCCCGGCATCCAATTGCAGAACTTCTAAAGGTAATTCGCTGGCCCATCACCTCTCAACGATCCTGACATGAGCCCACACGGCGAAGGCCGGCGCTACCACGAGGCGAATGCGGGGAGGGATTCCAAGCCTGTCATTTTCATCTTCGAAGGGAACAATGTTCTCTGGATGGTGTTGGGATGCGGGCTGGCCCTCCTCGTATTCCGCGTGGGGCATGCGCAACTGGAATGGAGCTTTGGCGAATCCCTGGCTGCCAGTCTGGTTCCGCTAACCCTGATCACTCTTTACGTTGTTCTCCTGAAATCCGGGAAGCCAAAGAGTTTTGATCGTGAATTTGGGGAGTGGTGGACCATCCGGCTACGACATGCACTAGACCGGGCCGGTTTGCTTCGCAATCAGCCCTATTTCGCCCCACCCAAGCAAAGCCAAGTCAAGCGCTCTGACCCACCCACCTCTCATGAGTAAACCCATTGATGGCTATCTCGTTGACGATCTCATCGTCTATCGCGGGCTGCAGAAAGGCGGCTACGTCGGTCGCGGCTTCCGAATTCATCCACCGGATGCCGAAAATGCCGACATCGGATGGCTGAACCATCTTGAAGATGAACTGCGCGTTCTCCTCGCCTCTCTCAAAGACACCTCTCGGATGCAGTTCCAGTGGTCGGTGGATTCAGACTATCAACGTGAACTCCTTGCCTACTATCAAAACACGAAGGAGCGCGCGACCAGTGAATGGAGTAAGCGTCAGCGCAATGAACGCTTCACCCGTTATTGGAAGAGGATGGAGAACCGTGAACTTCGGCGCGAGCGACTGAACATTTACATCACGAGCAAGATTGATTCAGGAGCGTTGCCACGAGAAGGAGGCAAACGTCAGATTTATGACCACGTGCTCACCAGCAATGGCCGGGAACTCGATCAATATGGAGAGCTATTCGACCAGATCTTTCAGGGCCTTGGCGGCTCAGCAAGAGCGTTAGGTGAAGCGGAACATTCTGAGGAATTCTATCGCTACTTCAACGCCTCGGCACCCGATTGTGCCGACATCGACTATCAATCCCTTTACAACCCTGACAAGAGCCTCATCGAAAACTGTTTCAACGCGGAGGCGGCTCCATTATCAAAGCCGGATCAGGGGTTTTATCTCGACGGTTACTATCACGGGATTCTGGTGATGAAGACGCTCCCCAAAACCACGTTTTCGGGGATGATCACGCAACTGACCGGTCTCGACATGCTGGACTACTCGGTCACCGTTAATATCGGAGCGCTCGATGTGATGAAGGAGATCGAGAAAGAGGAAGGAGCCTATGAAAAACTCCAGAACACGATCCAGCATTCTCCCAAACTGCGGATGCTCGCCGCGATGCAGAAAAAGGGGCAGAAGATTTCCCGGCTGATGTCCAACGAAGTCCTGCCCTATCAGGCACAATTCATCATTCGTTGCTGGGATGCGGAGAAGGCCGGGCTGCGAGCGAAGTTGGCAACCTTGCGCAGTGCCATTTCCAAATTGAGCGGTGCGAAATACTACGATCCCGCCCTCCCGACCAGCAATCGAAACTATTTTTATGCCGCGATTCCCGGCTGGTGCTGGGACAAGTATGACGACTTCTCCCATTACATTGAGGACATGAACCTCGCCAACCTCTTGCCAGTGTCTGCTACCCCAACGGCAGACCTGGCCGAAGCCGAAGCTCTCTACGACGGCGCCAATCGTAATTTGATCGGCATCAAGACCTTTGCCGGTCGCAAAGGATCCGAAGCTCCCCAGCATGGCGTCATGTTTGGGATGAGTGGAGCGGGCAAATCGGTCAACATGATTGACCTCCTAACCCAGACCGATCCTTACTACGACTACACCGTGATCGTCGAGGAAGGGCTCTCCTACGGGATCTACACCCAAACTGTAGAAGAAGCTGCCAAGCCGATTATCATTCAGCCCAATGGCGCCTTAACATTCAACTATCTCGATACAGGGGGACTCCCTCTGAGTCCCCTGCAAATCTCAAACGCCACCGCCTTGTGCCAGCTCATGGCAGGCGTGTGTCAGGACGAAGACCGGAACCGAATACGGGCGGCTCAACTATCAGGAGCCATCCGTCAACTCTATCGGGATTGCTACCAAGATTGGAAACGTCGTCATCCTGACACACACCGTGAACTGGTTCGCACGGTGATTGCTCTGAAGCGATGGCAGTTAGAAACGCTTCCACCTGGAGCCACCATGTTCGATGCCTACATCGACTTCCGGGATGCTGACGGCCATGAGAAAGCCCAGTGTCTCAGTGTGATTGGTGAGGGCGAAGTAGAGACCGCGGAACACGCCTTGGAGGAAGAAACTTTTCGACTTGCCTTTGCCGGATTGCGTCCTGAGCAAATGCCGCAACATTGCCAGTTGCAAGAGATGCTCAGTCTCGATGCTCATGGAGCCCAGGCAAATGAAGCCCAACAATTAGCGCAATTGCTAGAGCCCTGGTGCCGCCACGGAAACTACGGAGCCCTTCTCGACGGCGTCAGCAATCTGAATCTGCGAGGAAAGATCGCACATTTCGAACTGGGTTATATTCCTGAATCCGCCCAAGACCTGAGAGCGGTGGGTGCCTTTCTCATCACCAATCACGTCCGCAACGAAGTCATGACACGTCGGCGCCATGTGAGAAAACGCGTTATCCTCGAAGAACTGAGCGCCTTCCTCACCATTCCCGATGGCGACCGCATCACCCGCGAGTTTTACGAACGGATGCGGAAGTACAACTGTTGGGTGTTTTCTGTCATTCAGCAATTCGGTCGGTTTTATGATAGTCCGGTCCGATCCAGTGTGATGGGCAACTCGCGCCTCCTGATGCTCCTCAAGCAGCGGGATCGACAGGATTTGGAGCGCATTTCCGAAGTCTTTCCGTTGCCGGAAGTCACCCAACACGCGATCAGCAACTTTCCCGAACCCAAAGCCTATTCGAGCTTCGCCTATTACCGGGAATCTGATGGCAAACCGGTGATTGCGAGCGCTCGAAATGAGGCTTCAACGGAAATGCTCTACGCCACGGCAAGCGATGGAGAGACATTCGAAAGACGCTCCCGAGAAATGCTGACCGGCCCAGAGTCAATCACAGAACGAATTGTTCAGGCGGTGAATACCGAATCCCTTGTCTCCAACCCCTAATCCTGACAAACTCTTATACCCTAACCATGGAACCGTTTGACGAAGGCGCTCTCTTTCCCACGACTCGTTGGAACACTGTAAAGCGAGCGCAGGAGCCCCAGTCGAAGGCGGCTGCCAAAGCGCTGGACACGCTTTGCGCCACCTACTGGAAGCCCATTTCCGGGTACATGCGCTATCTCGGAGTGCCGGAACAGGACGTCAGTGATCTCACCCAGGAGTTCTTTCATCGCCTTGTGGTCGAACGTAACCTGTTTCTCAAAGTGCGCCAGGAGAGCGGTAAGCTGAGGACCTTCGTCTGCGTAGCGGTCAAGCGGATGGTCATTGATGATATTCGGAAGAAGCGGCGTCAGAAACGAGGAGGTGGTGCTACAGACCAGCCTCTTGAGGAGATCGAGAACTCCTATGCACCCGCCAGCCAGAACACTCCTGACAAAGAGTTTGATATGCAATGGGCGAGAGCCCTGATTGATCGAACCCTAACGGAGTTGGAATCGGATTACTATGCCCGTGGAAAACACGACCTGTTCATGGAATTACGCCCCTTCCTCAGTTCCGATGGGGACCTTCCCTCCCAGCAAGAAATCGCGGATCGATTGCAGATCGGAGTGAGTAATGTCGGTACCAGTCTTGAGCGCCTACGGAGACGTTATGGGACCATGTTTCGCAAGCAAGTGGCGACAACGGTGCCAGGTGGCTTGGCCGAAGAAGTGGATAGCGAGATCGTGTATCTGACAGGGTTGCTCTAGGCCAACTGGCGATTCTGTTGGGAAATGGAAGCCGCGGCAAGCAGCCGTGATTCATCGTGTCGTTGTCAGGCTCTCACGTCATCAAAAAAACTTTTGAGAAAAAGTGTGATATTGGAAGGAAAAAAACGAATTACCCCGCGATGAAACCATTAGCGAAATCAGCAGCCGGGTGGTTGTTCGTGACAGCGTTCGTTTGCGGTTCGAGCTGTAGTAGCCTGCCGCGAGCCGCAACCAATGCGATAGGCGCAGGAGCTGGCGCCTTCATGGGTCACGAACTAACCGAAGGACAACCCGAAGGAGCCCTGTTGGGAGCCGCCACTGGTGTCCTTGCAGGAGAAACCCTCAACCACTTGAATGAAAACCGGGAGGTCCAAGCCTATCAATCCGGTTACGACAAGGGCCGGAGCGACGAGGTGAAGCGGCTCTACTGGGTGCAGAAGAATCTGCACCGGGATGAGTTCGGCGGGGGCGCGGAAGTTCTAACACCCGCCTACTATGAAATCCCCGTTCCTGAACACGTGAGTTCTGACGGAACGATCATTGAGGGTCATTCTGAGATCATCGAAGTCCTGGAACCATGAGAGCACGATTCACCCATGAGGGGGCGCTTGACCATCATGCGCACAATGAACACGAACTCTTCCGGCGTGCTGAAGCCGCCCTGGAAAGACAGCGGCGTCTGGAGCAACAGGCGACCCTCGCTCCTGTTCCTGCAGCCAGCGTAAGCGTTCCAACCCTACCACGTAGCCACGGGATTCCTTCCCCGGTTGAGACGCCGTCGGTAGTGCCTGTCCTGCCAAAGATACCGCAGATTGCTGAATCCGTGACCACCACTTCTCTGGGCCACGCGGACGTGGCTAATGCGGGCTGGCCCATGCGCATCTCGGATCCCCGGCCGATCACCGCCCATACTCACGGAAGGAGACTCTTCTAGCATGCCCGCGATCACCAGAATCGACGGAACCGATGCGAGTCATCAACTGCGCCAGGCTCTTGCCGAGCACACAGGAGGGAAGATTTCGGACTTTGCCATGAATCGAGTGGAGGCGTTGGAAGGAGGGATCAAGAAACGCCAACTGACCGCGACCATTGACGGCGAACGCAAGGGGTTCTGGGCCGTGGAACAGCACGGCAAGGTCGGCTTTTACGACAGCAAGTTCGATCTGCAACCAAACCAGATTCATCAGTTCCTCACAAAGCTGGAGTCCTCTCAAATCTCATCAAGCGTCCAGCGAGGTTGGCCCGAGAGAGTTTCAAGTGCGTCATCCACGGCCCAAGCCCGGATCAGGCGTCACTGACCCCCTCCCATTCCTGACATTATCAAACCTAACTCTACTATATTCATGAAAATCAAACGGATACCTTCGATCATCACCGCTCTGCTAGTCGGAGTCTCACCAGCATTCTCCAGCGGCATACCCGTGGTGGATGCGGCACACATTGCGGCCAATCGCGTCTCGCACACCATCGATTACGTCCAACAAGTGTTGCACGAGGCCAATCAACAAACCCAGATTACTCATCAGCTGGAGCAAATCACCCAGCTCTACGAGCAGATCGATCAGCTCTACCAACAAATCGAGCAGATGGATGATTATCTGGAGCGATTCGGTGATCCGAAATCGATCGTGGATCTTGCCGGGTTGGACTCCTTGTTAGGAGAACTGGGCCGATCCACTGAGGGATTGGACATTGAAACCAAGCTCCCAGACATCATCGGAGAAGACCTCTTTGGTTTTGACGGCAGTGGCATCTTCCAACCGATTCAGCCTGACATTGTGGTCGGCAAGGATGAGGTGGGACGCGATGCGGAGCGCTACAAACCCGAGGACGCCGCGCGCGAAACCATCCATCAGTATCGGGAGAAGAAAGCTGAAGTGATGGAACGCCGTGATGCCATTCGAACTGAAATTGCGCAAACTGTCAGTGCCATTCGATCTGCAGAGACTGACAGTGAAGTCAAAAAGTTGACCGGAGTCTTGTTGGGCCAGCAAACCGAACTCCAGGCTGTTGATCAGGAGTTGGAGATTGCCAAAGGCGATTCTGAAGCGCGCGCCCTGGAGAACGAGAACCAGCGGATCGCTGAGGCCAAGGCACGCGCTGAGGAAACCGCTCGCCGCTTTGAGGCCGCCAACCGAGCCGACCTCCAGACCTACAAAATCGACCAGTCGCGTTACAGCTGGTGATCAGATCTACCCTGATAACAAGCACCATGTTTGCACGCAATCGGATCGAACTCACTGGCAACATTGCCAAACCATCCAAGACGACCACGGTTGGGGAAACCACGGTGACTCGTGCTCGCCTGATCCACAGCGAAAGCCTGGATCGGGCGGGCAGCGAGACCCGCGAACGCCTAACAGCCGTTGAAATCGAAGTGTTGGGAATAGCCGGTGAAGCCTTTGCCCAACACGTCACGACCAAGAAACCCATCTACATCGAGGGATCGCTGCAGTTAGCGGAATGGGAAAAGGAGGGACGCCGCCTGTTCCGCCACTTCATTCGAGTCTCGAATTGGCAATTCCTTCTTCCGAAAGAGCCCGAGGCAACAGCTTGATTCCATCCTGACAGACTCTCATGGACGACTTTGATCTCCTCTTCCCAACCTTCAAAACCAACGTGGCCGAACTCCACGAAGGTTTGTTGGTCTTCGCCTACCTAACGCTGGTTCTTGGGCTGTTGCTCGCAGCCTATCGGGGGATGTTTGGCAATCTGAGTGAAATTGTCAGGGCATTGATCGCCGTGGCCGTGCTGAGTGTGGTACTGGGATACATTGACGACTGGACCTTTGATGCCGGGAATCTGGTCACGGACTTCGTTCTCGATGGGCTCGACACCGACCCACGTGAAACCCATACCCGGTTTGGAGAATTGCTGGCCAATCCGGTCGATGAGGGCGATGAGCAATCGTGGCTCGATCGGCTCTTTGATGCACGGACGGCTCTTGCGGAAATGATCGCAAAGGGATTGATCTGGTTCGCCGCCAAGATCGCGTGGGTCATTGTTTGGCTGGCTTACTTCATTCACAAAGCGCTGGTCTACTTTGGCGTTGCCCTCTCTCCGATCTTCCTCCCCATGATCATGCTCAATGCCACTCGGGGGATCGCCGTGCGTTATGTGATGGGGCTCTTTTCCCTGATCATGTGGCCCCTCGGTTGGGCCGTGGCCAACCTCATGACGCAGTCGCTCATGGATGCTGCCGCTGATCGCACGCTCTACGAGCACGGCGGTTTGTTGGGACAAGTTGCCTATGCTCCTCAAATGCTCATCTTCATCATGATCGCCTCGATCTGGTTGGTCGCGAGCACGATTGGGGCACCCATCATCATGAATCGTGTTCTCACTAGTGGCGCCCAGATTGGAAGTGCTCTCCTGGGGGGATTCATGGGCAGCATGATCGGAACAGGCAGCGGCGCGGTCGGGGGTGCGATGTTAGGCGGAAGTGTTGGCGGGACACCCGGGGCATTGGCCGGAGCCGCACTGGGAGGCTCGGGTGGCTTTGCCACGGGAGCTTCCGGCGGCCCCAGTTCTGGGATGGCCGCCGGAGCTGGAATGGGCGCCCTCTCTATGATGACTGCCGCCGGTGGCGGTGCAACGAGCAGCAACGCACAGGAGGGAGGCAACGGCAGCTCTGGCGGAAGCGCCTCGAAACCCGCAACCGCCTCACCAAATTACAATGCCGAAGCCGCTGCCATTGCCAGTAAAGCTGGTTAATAGGCAGGTTAATGCCTACCAAAAATCAGACGCAGAAAAATGTGAGTTAGTTCAAGAGGCGTATAAATCTTTCCCTCCCGACCCACAAGAGATAGGCGGATAGGAGCGAGACAATGATGACAGGTGGTTGGAACACAGCGCCCTTTCCTGCCACAAACACATTGAACGCGATGATGTTGACCACGATTGGTCCGATTACAAGTAAACCCCAGTTTCGCGTCTTCGGAAAAGCTACGAGGATCGCACCGATGATCTCGCATATCTTTACGAATGCCATGAAGCCGCTACCGCCTGTAGCTTGAAAAAAAGGAATGGCGAGCGAACCTTCCTCAGGGGTGGGCATTGGAATGAATTTTAAAAAGAAATTGAGGCCGAATGTGAGGAATGCGAGTCCGAGGATGGCCCCGGCGATGTTGGGGAGATGACGGTGTAGTTTCATTGATAAAGTGGTTTTGCGCTAATGAGAATGAAGTCCTAACGATCGGCGGAATTGGCGCCCGGGCAGTAAGTGTTCCATTGCTATTTGAAGGAAGTCCCAGTAGGGCAATAGGGCGTCTATTCAGGAGCGCAGGCATTGGTGGCTGTCCTTATGAAGCTAAGCTGTAAGCAGGTGTTCCATCGCGCCAATGCCTTCTCGTTTCGGCTGCTATAACTCAAAACTATAGGCGAGTACGCCGGGCATGCCTTTGAACTAGTTCATCTGAAAAGTGATAACCGAACGAGATCGATCCACACATATTACAGTGCCAAGGCGGGGACGGTGACCGAGTCGCTGAAGCATGCGTGTGAACCTGCTCTTGATCCTGACACTTGACCGTGTGGACGGTGGGGCGCGCTAGCATGAAAGCTTGGTTCTCCCTGAGCCGTTATTGGAAAACGCTTTTCCGCGGAAATGCCATCGTTTCTGCTACTTGGGCTACCTGCATAGATGCGGTTCGTTTACTGGGGATTTCCACACCCTACCGGTAGGGGTCAGCTATTGGTTTTCCACAGTTCGCAGTGGAACCTTAATTAAGCCAGTCGAATAACTCGGAAACGCGGATATTCTCAGAGCCGGGAGCCAACGGTTCGGATTTGGCGGGAAACATTAGCTGTCGATGAAGTCCCTGCGCAATGGGAGGAAATGAGTAATAACTATGAAAATTATTGCAATTATAATTCACGGGGTTATGCTCCCCTCAAATTCAGTTCGGTAGATCTTCGTTGATTTGCCTCCCACGACGCCAAATGAAAATGATCCTTAGGATGACAGAAAGAGATCCAGCGAGGTCGCTTGACTCAACTCGCCGTCGTTAATCCTAACGCCTAGGTGAAATGAATAGTGAAATCAAAGACCGACTCCTGGAGCAGATTCAGCAACTGCGTTCGCAATTGCCGGTCTGGGATCGCGCGCAAAGGGATCTGGTGGAAGACTCCCTGAGCCACACCATTGACGAAATGGAGGCGATGATTGAAAAGGCCAATACGGATATTTGCGAAAGTGCGGAACGTTTTTCACACGCAATGCGTGGAGCCAATGATGGGTTGTGGGATTGGAATCTGGAAACTGACGAAGTCTACTACTCCCCACGTTGGAAGAGCATGTTAGGTTATGAGGAGAGCGAACTTGAGGGAAGCCTTGATACCTGGAAAGCACTGGTTCATCCCGATGACAGGGATCCCGTGCTTGAGCAAATCGAGGACTACCTTGAAGGCCGTTCAGATTCATTCGAAGCGGAGATGCGCATGTTTCACAAAGAAGGCCATGAGGTCGTCGTATTGTCTCGAGCTTTTCTAGTGACAAGCGACTCCGATGACAGGCCAGCCCGCATGGTCGGAACTCATGTTGATATCACCGAGCGGACGAGGTCTGAAGAGTTCATTCTGGCAACCTCCGATATCCTTAAGATGATCGCGACACGGGAGCCTGCGAGCGATATTTACGATGCGATTGCCCTCCTGTATGAGTCACGACATCCGGGCTTACGGTGTTCAATGCTTATTCTCGTGGGCAATAAGCTGATGCATGGCGGAGCACCGAGTCTACCCCAAGAATATTGTGATGCTGTCAATGGACTGGAAAATGGGCCTGAAGTTGGTTCATGTGGTACCGCCACCTATCACGGAGTACAAGTGTTGGTTGAGGACATTGAGACGGACCCCAAATGGGCGAAAATCAAACATGTAGCATTGCCTCATGGAATGCGCTGTTGTTGGTCAGAGCCGATCAAGAACTCACGGGGGGAAGTATTGGGCGCCTTTGGAATGTACTACAATCATCCGGCGCTTCCGAACGAAAGCGAAGCGAATGATCTTGCCTCCGCGGCCAGGCTGGCTGGAATCATCATGGAGCGGGAGAAGTCCGAACATGAGCTCAACCAGTATCGGCATCATCTTGAGGAACTCGTGGATCAACGCACTCTTGAGCTTGAGGCGACAAAGAGGGAGGCGGAAGAGGCCAACAAGGCGAAGTCCAACTTCCTCTCCAGTATGAGTCACGAACTTCGCACGCCACTAAACGCAATCATCGGTTTCGGTCAGGTGTTGATGTCTGACCCATCCAGCCCTCTCAGTGGGGATCAAGAAGAGGGGCTGAGCCACATCCTTAAATCAGGGGAACATCTTCTCGAACTGATCAATGAGATCCTAGATTTGTCACAAATCGAGGCAGGAAAGATCTCTCTAAACATTGAGCCGATTAATCTTCGAGTGGTGGTCGACGAAGCGGTTGAACTCGTTCAGACTTTGGCCGAAAAGCATGGTGTCAGAGTTGTGAACAACCTTTCAAGCCAACCATCTCCTGATCTTTGTGTCATTGCTGATCACTTGCGTCTGAAGCAGGTACTGCTGAATCTACTCTCCAACGGAATCAAGTACAATAAACCGGGGGGGACCGTGAGCATCCAGGTTGTCTCCGATAGAAGCCAGCATCGAATTGTGGTCGAAGACTCAGGGCGAGGCATCGAGAAGAAAGATATCGCAACTCTATTTGAACCTTTTAACCGGTTGGGGGCAGAAGCGACTAGCATCGAAGGCACGGGTATTGGTCTTACCATCACGCGACGGCTCGTGGAAGTGATGGAAGGATCCCTCAGCCTTGAAAGCACTCCAGGAAAGGGATCGACCTTCATGGTCGCTTTGAACGCCGGAGAATTGGTCGAGTCCGAGCAACCTCAAGGCAATGTCCTGCCGGAGAGTCCAGCCTTGGTCGAGGGTGGTCAGAAAACCATTCTCTACGTCGAAGATAACCATGTTAATGTGAGACTCGTGCAAACGATTCTGAGGCGGCGACCAGATATCCGCTTGGTCGTTGCTGAAACTGGTGGAGCCGGAATTGCTCTTGCCGAACAGGAGCTTCCGTCCCTGATTCTAATGGACATGCAGCTACCGGATATGGACGGTCTTGATGCACTGAGGGCGATACAAAAGACGGCCACGACTGCCAACATTCCTGTGGTCGGCGTCAGTGCGGATGCCATGCCTGAAGTGATTAAAGCGACTGAAAAAGAAGGATTCAGGGATTATATCACGAAACCCTTCCGGGTAGATCATTTTTTGAGGGTCGTAAATTCTCACATCTGTTCTGACGAGGTACCACCGAGGGGCCTTCCCTCTAGCAAAGCTAGCGAAACGGCCATACAGAATCACCGTTCTCGTATTGCGGAAAGGCCAAACGAGGATGCTGTCTTATCAGCGTAGAAACGTTGTAACTCCGATCTGGCTCCAATAAAACCATGCGATTTAAGAGCCGAAGTGGAGAGGTACTTCCAATAGTTGTGGATCGAGCCGGCGCTGAAGGCGTCGGGATGAGGTGAAAATACAGAGGGCCGGAATGGGCGCTCTCGCCAAATTACCAATGCTGAAGCCGCTGCCATTGTCGGTAAAAATGGTTAGCGATTATCTTCAGACGGAAACTTCACCTTAATTGGTGAACTGGACATCGTCGATCCCAACCAAACCGGTGCTCTGGAAATTGATAATGATCTTCTCGATCTTATCGAGATCGACCCCCGAGTTGTTCATGGTGAAATTTTGGAGCGGAATGCGAACTGTCTTCATCTGCCACTGAGTGGACGTCGCCGTCCTCCGGTAGGGATACGGAATGTCGGTGAAGTCATTCGTGTCCAAATCCCATAGTGCAGAATCGCCATCGGTGTCACGCAGATTGACCTTCAGGTTCTTGGGGTTCCCGATCGGATTGAGGGATCCGCTGTCATCGATCTGGGTAACGCGAAAGGACAGATGGGTGTAGGCGCTAACATTTTGGTTCGCGGCCGGGAGGTTGCTTTCGTAGCTCTTGCTGGCGTTCCATCCAAGTCGGACACCCCAGGTTTGGTGGTAGAACTGGTTTCCTAATGAGGGGTTGAGGAACTCCTCCAACGCGGCACTGAATCCGGGCGATAGGGTGACTGCACCCCCGAGACTGTTGGAGTTGATGTTGTGGGGAGATTGTTCGAAATCATCGACGGTAAGACGATCGGCATCCTGATAGCCCCAATGAATCATGTCGTTTCTCATGGACGCGATCTCTAGTCGTCCCGTGAAGATCTCCCGATAGGCGACGACCCCTTTCAGATGTTGCTCAAAGAAGCCGATCATCGTGGTTGCGCCTATCTGCCGTTGCTCAACGTCGGTGAGACGGGGACCGGTTACGGATGAACCGTCGTCGGACGCAAAGTCAAAACCGTGAGGGGTAGCCAGCGGGGGCGACGGGGTCCAGATGGTATTGAAGTAGTTGTGGTTGGCCCCGTGGATCCACGCGACAGCCTTGGGGTGCTGAACCGAAGCACCCGTGGGGTAGGCTCGGTCATAGGTGCGGAAGCCCTGCTGGTTCCAGACGTCGCCATCGGCGGCGCTTGCCAGCAGGAGGTAGGGCGATGTCTCGATGTCCCAAGACGTCCCCGACTGCTGATCTGTCGGAGCGATCGCTACGGCTGCACCGATCGAATGGCCGTAAGTCGCTGGTTCGGCTGAGTTGATCTCAGTGGCAGCGACGACTCCCTCGCCGCCCCGCGAATGCCCCGCGATGCCGATCTGTGTCATGTCGATTCGGTTTTGGAAGATGCCGCCAAACGGATCCGTCCCATTGATGTCCCAATCCTGGATTCGATTGAGATGTTCTAAAATCAAGCGGCCGCGCGCCTCGTAGTTGCCCACACCATTGGAAGGCTGAATGTCGTAGGCGTCGATCGAGATGGCGATGAAGCCCCGGCTAGCCAGAGTGTCCAGGATGTAGTTGTAGCCTTGGTGGTTTGGAATTCTGGTGCCTCCAGAGCATGGAATACTCATGGCCATGGTTGGACCAAGACCAGAACAGATCGCGTGTCTGCCGTGGAGGAAGAGGACCAGGGGATAGCGTGTCGTTCCTGCGGGCAGCGATACTCCAGTGCCGGCCGAAGCGCCGGGATACCGGATCGTGAACCAGTTCCTCACCAGCGGGAAGCCGGTCGACGTGAGATTGAATGGATCGTTTGGATCCGACGGCGTATTGAAAATGTCATCATAGTGATCGCCGTTGCCGATCAGAAAGCTCCCGGGGGTCGTTGGATCTTCGGCGACGTAGAACCCTACTCTGTTGTAGCCGTCGATGAAATCGATGCCCTTGTTGTAAGTGTTGTCTGCGGTGTAATCCGCGGCGGTCATGGCCGGGGTCGAACCGAAATCGACCACGACATCATACTCTCCGACCGGCCCGGAGGGATCCGGGTCATTCCAGACTTTAGTCCGGGACACGTTGATGCACCAGTACTTGACCCGCTTGATCTCAGTTCCACCTGAAACATCGACGAGAGCAGGACTCGGGGCGTCCCAGTAACTCGCGGGCTGGTGGTCCACCACGTAGTAGGCGGCATAGTTACCCCCAGTGTGGGCGGCCGGGACGTCGGTGGGGTCGACCGCGGCAAAAACCGACTCGTGACGCTCAAAGCTATCAGAGAACTCGAACTTAGCCGGTGCGCTGCGCGTCCTGCCAGCGCTTTCGATGACAACGTTCCCATTGATGATAAGATACAACAGGAAACCTGTGTCCTCTCCGTAGGAGACGATATCGTTCTCTCGGAGTTCGAAGTGTTTGCCCAGATCGTCGATGCCGCCGTCGTCCAGAATTCTGGCCACAAGATCATACGATCCGACTCGCCCCTCGTTGGCCGTCCACGCATTGACGGTGAACTGGGTCTGGTTGTCGTCGAGCCTGACAATTTGGTAGTGGCGCTCGTCACGGCCCTCTCGAGCGTCCGAGAAGATGTCTCCGTCGTGCCAGTCGTATTGGTTATTGACCACGAAAAGCCCAACAGTGGCTCCTGCGGGGAAGTTTGTGCCGGTGACAAACACGTCGTCTCTGTTTACACGAAAGGAGTTCGACAATTGACCATCTGCGTTCGAGGGGAAGAGCATTGGGGTGATGCGTTCCTTGGCCAGAGGCAGGCGCATCTTTCTAAAGACCTTGTTGTCGAGCGTGCGCAACTCAAGGCGCGCCGGATTCTGGGCAAAGTGCTTTCGAGCCTCCTGGAACGATTCGAACGCGGGTTCCGGAACCCATTCGATATCGGGTGATTGCGCGCCGACTACCCCATTATGGTACCAGAGAAGGGTGGGCTCGATCCTGCCTTTACGGTCTGCAAACAGACGAGCGTAAGACCACTCCTGGTCCGTCTCATCAAGGATGTAAGCCTGGATTGCCGCTCCCGGCGGCATTCCTGTGAATTCGATAGAAAAAGGGTCGCCCGGCTCAAGAACCTCCGTGCGTCGCCCTCGAGCATCTACAAAATGCACCTTCGTATCCTCGAAGGCTTCGGGGGGTACAACCGAAGCCCCTTCCCAATTGACCTTCTTCTTACTGTAACGAAACCTGGCCGCGTCGCGCGCGGCCTTATCAGTCAGGGGGCGCCCATGATCCACGCTTAACACAATCGGCGCGTCCTCCTGTAGATCTTCGTAGTTAGGCACACGAAAGATCTTCGTCATGCCATCCTTATGTCGGACGATGTCGTGTCCGCGAATCTCTCGCTCGCCGATGTAAAGAAAGGGCTCAATACCGGTCTCCAAATACGGTGCCACCTCCAATCGCACCTCAAGCACCTTCTCATATGTCTTTGCTCCATCCCCGAAGCCAACCCTCATGGGAGTCTTTAGCGTAACGACACTCATCTCGACGCTACGCACATTGGGGATTCGATTGGCTTGGGCTTGCGCGTGGCTGCTGAGCCCGAGGCCCAAAACAAAAGCGAGAGCCCAGGTGACGGTGGATTGTGTGGTTGATTTCTTCATATCATGCACTCCTTGGTTAGGATTGATCGGTCTTATGTGGTTGAAGAGACTTCCCAGCCCGCCCTCGGTAGTTGAAGGGATTCCTCCAGCTCTCAGCAAGGTGATCAGCCAGCTTCGAAATTGGTACGGGATCTAGAGCGTGACGCCATAATGACGTCGCGACATTTCACATAACAGCCTCCTACAGTTGTTGTCCTTTTATGACAGATGCTGCCGACATCCGCCACTTGATTGCAATGCCGGTGGCCGGTAGCCACCAGTGTTGATAAATTTCTATCTTGAAGCAGCACGACTGTAAAGAACTTATACGGTTTTCCTTAGATTTAACACTCAAGGCCCACTCAATTGGGATGTGTTACGTCACCGAACGGACGCCAATTTGGTCGCATATTCTGCCCCGAAGATGCAGGAAAAAGCGGAGTCGTGGCAGCGCAGATCACAGGCGACAAACAACGCCAAATGCAACCAATGACGTCGCCCCCTTTTAAGCTCTAAGTCTTTCCCCTCAAGGAGAGTTCAGCTCAAGCTAGGTGTTAATTTCCACCCTGTGATCGTACATTTGGGCCGAAAATGGCCGAATTGTGATCGTAGGATGAGGGGCATTCATCAGCGTTAATTCGGCACTTTCGATTTCCTTTGGTTCAGTCGCCGCATCTGCTTATCTCGGTTTGTGTGTGAGACTGATTCTCCCATCCAGCCCGATAGCTGCAGGTTCCTTAACTTTCGTACAGCCATCCTTTCGAAACCCTGCCCTCACTGTCATCGAAGTGGGTTTGTGAGACCTCATGGGTATGGCCGGAAGGGGGGCGAGCCAGCTCATTCCTGTCGTTTCTTCTGCTCCAATCGCTACACGCACAAGGGCTGTGGCCGCACCTTCTCGGTCTTCTGGGATGAGGTGATTCCACGCGCTTCGATGCGCACCAGCAAACTGAGTTTGCTCATGGACAGGTTTGCTCATAGCGGCGGGAACTCGCTGAGCAGTGTGTTCCGGCAGTCCCAGGATCTCTTAGATTGTTCATTGAGCACCGCCTATCGCTGGTTCCGGCGCTTTCGGCTTCATCAGCCAACGATTCGCAGTGCCCTGTTCGGTCTGGAGCGCAAACTGCCAGATAGATCCACGGGATCCAACGTGGCGGTGACCTGGCAATGGCTGGCGGAGTCGTTCGCTGGGGCTATCTGCCCGATCGCTGGATTTCAAAGCCGCTTCCAGCTGGCTTTTGGGTCGTCCTCGCACACGAGATGGCCGAGCTTTTATCGTAGCCCTTTTCCGCCTGAGAGATCAAGTGACACCGCAACACGAAATGAAAAAACCAAGAAGTCTATGTTAGAAAGACTTGGAAGCCTGACATCGAAAACACCGTCAACCCCTGAAAAACCTGGCGATCAGGGGCTACGGAGCGACAACAATGTCAGGTGCCAAAGCCATCGTAATCTAACAAACCGGCCATTTTCTTCCTATTGCCCTTTACTCAAGCCTACGCACTCCTCGAACAAGGCCGATATCATAACATTACGTCTATAGGGAATCCCGTGATCACTTAACCAGAATACGACGACGCTACCCAGCGAGCCGCCGTTGTGCAGCTACTACGGGCCTTGCGCGAACGCCTACGAAGAAACGCCCCGTAGCGTCGCTCCCCTATCAACATCTTCTTCTCCAGCTCCAAACATAACATCTTCTTCATCTACTTCCGTGGCTAGCCGAAACAAATCTAACGTCTGGTTCATCTGATTCCAGAGCCATCGTAAGGTGCGGCGAACTACGATGAAAATGGCTCCAAAGTACGATGTCAGTGCGGCAATCCAGCCAAATCTCTACGACTTCAGTTTGGCAATCCCACTCGGTATCAATTCGGCCTTTAACAGCTAGGCAAGCCATTCTTTTCCGGGAAGGCCCCACAGCAAGGTTCAATAGGGCACCAGTGGCTCTGGAATAGAGCACTGACAAATTCATCACCAAATACGGCGCTGAATCCGCCGACCTTACCGGCATAAATCGGTTAGTTAGTTAGACTGTTAAACCGTTAGGCTAACTCCACGCTTACTACTTTCGTTACCCGGGGACACCCTAAACATCGGCCCGTAACGGCGAAATAGGTGAAGTCATTTGTCGGTTCAATGTTCTGAATCAGAACCTAAGAAACTGAAACAGGGATCAGCCGAGTTGAGTGTGGGCGATAACGTAGTGACCCAAGACAAAGCAAGCCCAGCAACAGCAGGAGCGATGATGACGGCTCTGGGACGGCGATCCCTATTGCGATCTCGACAATATCGCCCGCTCCATCAAGGTTGTTTGCATCGGACAAACCGATTTCTATTTCTGACGAAGAGCCCGGGATATGAAAAAAAGCGAAGACCGAGTTTCCAGCCTGCTGTGAGTCATAGAGCAATCTTTGGCTATCGTTATCCCATCGAAGCGGCTCGACAAATCGCTCAAGGCCATTGTCCCACATTGAGTAGTCAAGTAAGAGCAATTGATCGGAGCCGACGATCTCGATTGCCATCTCCCGTTCGCCAAATCCAGTCCCATACATCTGTCCAATTGCGAGGACAATACCTGAAGGGGGGACATCTGGCAGCGTGAGAACGACACCGTAGTCTACCTCGCTCCCGAGCCCAGCGACCTGAAACCGAAACGTCGGAAGGCTGGGGTTTCCATGGGTGGGTTCGACAGGCGGCGCATTAATCCAATCGGTACCAAGCGTATTGGAACGAGGAAATCCCGGCGTGAGTTCACCGGAATCAATCGAAAAGGTCGCATTGAGCTGAGCCCGCGCAGAGTCATCTCTCGCAATCCACTCGCTCCCGCGTTCGGAGAACTCAAGCCAGTCCACGAGCAACACCCCGCCAAATGATTGTGACAGTAAGAGTGCCCAGGCTACGCAGAAAAACAGGATACGATCACAAAGAGTTACTTTCATCATTCGAGAGCGCTTGGTCTTTGCCCAAGTCGGAGCCGATAGAAGTGCTCGAAGACGCCATCTGCCCCGTCCCTAGGGGACACAATACGAATCACGACATACTCGGTATCAGGGTTGCCATCATCGTCACCATCAGGATCCACGAATGCCTCCCAGTCCCACCGCCAGAGCTCCCACTCTTCCATCGTTGACGAGTACTCGGGCGCGATCGACACCAGTTCCCCACTACCCTTGCGTCGATGGAAACAAATGTTGAGAACGACCCACTTGTCATCGATTACTTCCTCGGCGACACACTCTAAGATGGTCTCGTCAGGGCGGTTTGGATCGCGTAGCAGTGCCATCTCAAACACGTTGATTGTTCCATCCTGATCGAGGTCTCCTTCCATCTCAAGTTCCTTGAAGTCTGCAAGGCCTTCCGAAGGCAGATTCTCGACCGCCCAGATCCAATAGGGGCTCTGCTCCCTGATCTGAATCCGTAAGACGCTGCTGGAGCTCTTTCCGTTTGCGCTTGCGGTAACGGGAATCAAATAGGTGCCTTCAACAACGCCAGTGGTGTTCCATAAAAACCGAGCCGAACCATCACCAAAATCCTCAAACGCCAAATTGCCGCCCAACGTTTGACTGAGTCCGGCGTCGATCGAAATGAGATCTCCATCGCCGTCGGACGCCGCAATCATGATCTCGTTTTCCGTGCCTTCCAACCAAAGTACTGGAGGAAGGTACGCGATGGACGGGGCAGTGTCCCCAAATAAGGACTCCTCCACTGTCACCGTAAACCTGATCTCCGCCGTGAGTGACGGGCTTCCATCATCTATCACCACTGCCGTCACTGGGTGAGTTCCCAATGCAAACGAGTTCGTAGTCCACGTGATCAGCCCAGAGTTGGGATCAATCTCCATTCCCTCAGGCGCTTCCGAAAGAGTGTACTCCAGCAATTGCGCTGGAATATCGGGATCTTCCCCAGTGACCAGCAACGAGAAACTCTCGCCAGATTGGATCCGCTGAGGCTGGACTGGCTGGATAAGTGGCGAACCATTCTCGTCCTCGATGGAAAGGTTAAACGAGGTCATCGCCGTCATGGTTGGCAGACCAGAATCGGTGGCGCGTATGACAACTGGAATCGAGGTTCCACCATCGTCCTCCGCGGTCTCCCATTCGATGCTCCTCCCGTCAGAAGTGATCTGCAACCCGGGTGGTACGTCTCCTAAGATCTCGAAGGTGATCGCCTCATCGCTTCCATCCGAATCCGTCGCCATCAGCGGAAGCGAGAAGCTTTCTCCCTCTACAACGATCTGATCGCTAATCCCCTCGAGGACGGGTGGCACATTCCCTAGGCTCACCGTCGTCATTGCCTCAGCTTGAGGTTGTTTCGGCTCCTTATTTCCAGACGAGTCTGTGGCTACACTGTAGAATGAATACTCCCTCCCTTGCTCCCCTTCAAAGACAGCGCTTGTCAGTCGCGTCTGCTGGAGCCACGGAACGAACTCGCCGCCATCCTCAGAAACAAAGACATCATAGAAGCCGATACTCCCGCCGCTGTCCTCTCCCTTCCACATGATTGGGATTTGAGAAGTGCTCTCAGCGTCCAACATCACCACCGCGCTCGTCGGTGGAACACTGTCTGCCGGCGACCGGGTATCGTAAAATAGCGTGTAGACTCCGGTCCCGCCGTAGTCGAAGATGTGGAGGATGTTCTCGTAGACTGGTCTGAGCCCCATACCGACGAACGTTCGGTCAGTCACCCACGCGTTGGTATCGAGAGGGATCTCCACGCCATCGGAACGTAGCACTCTCATTAGGCGCATAGCTCCATCTGAAGGCTCGGCTACGCGTAGATAGCCCCATTCCGCCGGCATAGCAGCTGAGATCGAGACACTGCGACTTGACTCGCCCAGATCTCCGAGAATCTGAGCTTCCTCGACCACTGTCACCGGAGCCACGGATCCGTCGCTGAGGTGCAGAGTATCTGGATAGTCATTTTCGTCTTCAACATCGTTGACGAGGAAGTCTGGCAAACCATCGTCGAACGGCGGCTGAGCCTCTACTAGATGATTCATCTCGTGAATCGCGACGCTCTTGATCAGTGAGAGTCTGGGATCTCCGAGTCCATCAATGTGCTCAAAGGTCGCTTCGTAGTCGACGAATAGCCCCTGCAGAGTCGACGTAAGCAACCAGCGCCCGATCTTTGTTTCGCCCGGAGCAACGTTCCCAAAATCAGCTGACAATCCAGGCTGTAGACTTTCCCCCGCAACTTCCGTTGCTATGATGTCAAAGTCGATCAAGAGGCCTTTCTCGTTCTCGATGATCTTGGGTTGGGCAGAAGTGACTCGAAGGTTCCGTGCTTCGCCAGCGCCCTTGTTCTTCACGAGGACAGCTAGAGAATACGGCACTGCAGGCTCGATTGGGTCGGTGAATGGATCGTCACTAAAGACATCCCGCTGATGAAAATACTTCAAGTCCAACTCAGCTTGGGGATAAACTGTAATCTCGACCTCTGATAGGGGTGCCTGAACCAGCAATCCCTCTTCGTGGTAGAAAAGCGTTCCGCCAACAAGATACCTCGTGGGCTCCAAAGGAGCCGCTCCAGTCGTGGGAATGATGAGCCACGTCGCAGATCCGCTCCCATTGCCTTCGAGTCTTCCCTCACCGTTGAGTGAATTCAAATCGTGAAGGATTGGGTCTCGGATCCCAAATAAATCTGTCACATCGTTGCCTTCGGCGTCCAACACTTCCAAGAGGACTCCCATCTCCGTCAATGAAGACGATGTGTTGTTCGTGATCTTCAGGGTAGCGTCGAAAGCGTCACGCGCCATCACCGCATCCTGATCGATCTGCAAGACGACCTGAGCGCAGACACCCGATTCTTGTGCCAGCATCCTTGGGTCACCATCTCTCGCAACACGCTCCTCGTTAATCTGAGCGATAAAATTGCAAGGACTTCCGCCCGCGCCAACAGGATACCACTGACCGCCTGCATTCCCAGATACCCTACTGCTACGACTGCCTCCCACCACCGGACTGGTTGGCGAGTTACAGCAAGGTTCATTGTCCTTCAGGATGGACGAGTACGCCCTTCTAAACACCGGGCGACCACACACATAGTGATAGCTCCCGATGATCACCATGTCGCAACATTCGCAACTGCAAGCCAAGGGAATCTCTGTTCGCACAGGTAAGGTTGGTGACGTCACCTCGACTTTCACGGCCGTTGCGCAATCATTGGCTTCGAGAATCTGAAGTGGTACTGTAACGTACTTTGCGACGAAGCCTCCAAGTACGCCTGGACAGAAGTCAACTGCATCATCAACCTCGAGAGTGAGATCGGTTTCGATGATCATTTTCTTACCCCCACACGCATCGCTGCTCTCCAACGAAACCTTGAACCCTCCCTTAAATCTCCGATCGTCGGGTCCATAGCGGCTGCAGCCGACACCCCCGACAAGGAGTCCTGCCGCGTCGTTCTTCGGAAGCGCTATCTTAGCTGGGTATTCTAGTAGCGCTAGTGCTCGTCTGTGAACGATTTCTGACAAGCCAAGGTCCTCGATCGAAAAATACTGAGGTAAATCGGGGCACGCCTTTCCATTGGCAAGGCGCTCAAGTATCTCAGGGGTCGCGAGATCAAGAACCTCTTTCACGGCCTTTCTTGTGACGGGACTATTCTTGAATCCGTAGGCAACGGAGTTTCCGACCACGACTTCGTCCCCTGGACCATAGGTCTCGGTTATCACAGGAAAATCACAGTCATCCTGGTCGCGGCTTCCCATGGAGCTGAAAGCAAACTTTCTAAAGGCATCAACAACTTGTCGCCCCCACAACAAATCCATCTGTTCAAATACGCACGGTAAGTAATCCTCCTTTAAGAATTCTATTCCAGCGGCTGAATATCGCCCACGATGAAACCGACATTGCTCAAATGCGCTCTGACTACTTGCGCTGCTACAGCTGCCATCGTTCCAAAAAGGCGGCTCTGGACACGAAGGGACAAATGTCGCCAAGGAACCTAGGCCCTTCCACCCCTTAAGCAGATCATAGCACTCGACGAGTAGCTCGGCGAGATCTTCAAGCTCTTCAAGCGAACCCGCTCTCAAGGCCGCAACGGTCAAATTCGGTTCCTCCTCGGTAAGACCAGAGTTACTCCAGTTCAGCCACTGAGACACAAATTCATTCGCCTCAACAACACCGCCTCGTCCCTCAATAGAGTCCAAGCCTGTGCCTTGTTCAATGTAATCAGCCAGCCCACGTTTCAGCGATGCTAGCGTGTCTAGGCCAATAGTTTGAAATGAACGCGAGTCAGGAATTGATGGAGACAAGTTATTCACCAAAAAGTGCTCCATTAAATCTGGATCAATCGGGGTGTCGTCGGAAGCTTGTGAACAGAAAACCGTCGCCTCGACCCCTCCCGACTCACAGAAGAATCGAAAGGAAACTGACTCCCCCGGACCGACTACATCCCGCCGTCTCCCACCATAAACGAATATAGCCAAACTTCCTTCTCTTTTGACGGCGCTTGTTGGGTGCAATGATACTTTGCAGTGCTCCCCTCCAATTTCAAGGTAGGGAAGAGTGATATCCGTCCCGCCTTTGTTTGAAACGGTCGCCTCGATCTCAACTATTCCATCTTTCGAAAGATCGTGTACAGGTTTAAGATCGATTGTTAGCCCTGGAGGCCTTGGCGACCATGGCAACACTGAAACGACCTGAGGAGGCTCTATGGAGTCCACAACGTCAAAAGTAACCGATGCTTCATCAGAATGATCCGGGGGAAAGTGCCCGCCCGCCGCGTACCGGTCGATGATAAGCTGGAAGTCCCCTGGGGAAACACTCGAGAGGTCGTAGGTTAAATCCATGCGTCGAGAAGAAGCATGATCCCAAGTGGGAAGGATCTCTTGATCTTCAGCTTTCAGCTTTACCAGTGTCGCCGAGTCGAATCCTGTGCCAATTAGCGAAATCGTAGATTCGCCCCCCGATGTTGGTGCGCCCATTTCGATCCTCGTCACAGAAAGTCCACGCTCCGCGGAATCTACAGGCTGATCTGGGGGCGCCGCCGAGTCCTGTCCGGTGCCATCGTACTCAGAGAATGAAAAGACCTTTTCTGATGTGCGCGTCGTTTTAAGGAGCGCTGACGCCAACCCATTGTTCTCCATGACCACGATTGGCACCGCAATAGAAGATTTTGCAGGGATATCCCCGAGTCTCTCTACCGAGCTGGAGAAGAAGTATCGAGGATGAGTTGGTAGACGAAGCGAAAAATCTTTTGCGGTTATCAATCCATGATTCACAACAGTTACAGTAAACTCGGATCTATTATTGTTGAAGGTTAGCTCGTCCCAGTCTATGGAGACTGGCTCAATCACAATGACCGGCACAGGTACGTTCGTTTCGAATCTACTTGTAATGGTAATGCGCGTTCGATCTTCGATTTCAGTTGGAGTTACAGTCCACTCGTAAACGACCGTCTCCCTTGGAAGAAACAGAGTCACATCGTTCTCCCGCCCTGGCTCTAGTAGAAAGGTCTGGGTCGACTTCTGGTGGCGGTCGGCAATCCCAACGAGCCGATAGTAACCCTCCCGTAGGTTTGAGAACCTTACCTCTCCGGTTTCGCCCGTGACCATTGTGTCAACAATCTCTCCGGACAAAACGTCGATGACGGTTACTGTAACCTCCGCTAGCGGGGGATTGCCTTCGGCGAAGTAAGTGAACTCGTCTTCGGTATTCACGATGAGATCTCCAGTTGCATCAGAGAGGGCGCGAAATGAGAACGGGACGGACAATCCTTCCCCTCCATCGGTAAGCCAGAGGTTGCCGAAGAAATCCGTCAGAGGAAGATCTTCAGGAGGCAAAAGTTGGAGCGTGATGGTCGACGACTCCCCTGACTCGATCGGCGCCAGAGGGGAAGCCGTGGCTGAACTCAACCACGGTAGGTTCGCCGGAAGGGAAATTTCCACCGGCCCCGTAGGAGCGGATCCTTCGTTCGCGATGCTGAATTCGACGAAGTGCTGATCGCCTCTTACCATCCCTGCGCCCAAACGGGCTGGCGTGGCCACGAGGCGAGGTCGTAACGCCTGAACAGAGATGGCGACGGGGAGTTCGAAGACCGCTCCCTCTTCGGAAGTGATCCTGATAGTTGCAGAGGTTCCTTCTTGTTCTTCATCGCTGGATACGTCGATTGTCGCGAAGATCCTTCCGCCCACGGGAATCTCTGTCTCGGTGAGGATAATCTCACCAGTCACTGACGGCGGCAGACCAATAAGCTCTGCCTGTAACCCAGTCAGCGCGAAGTCGGCGCGGTTGATTAAAGAAACCTGATCCATGATGGATTTGGTTGCGCCAAAAGTCAGCGACAACGCGCTTGGTTCGGCGACTAGGCCAAACACCTGCACTTGATACTGTGTGGGCGCATCGTCCGTCCCAGGATGAGCTGCGCCGAACTCAAATATGCCCGATTCGTTCGGAAGAGGCGTGAACACGGTGGCGAACTCACCGTTGCTGTTGGTGAGCGCCGAGAATATCCGTGTCGCTCCGCGCGCTCTCGCATGAATATTCACTAGCACAAACGGCGCAGGTTCCCCGCTAGACGTCAGTGTTGCCGACCCCTCAAGCGGTATTGGCTTACCTGCAGGGGCGTTGGCTAGGTCGCCCGTCACCATGGCGCTGTACGCTGCCTCGGAGATCGTCGATCGATCCGCAACGGTGGCATTGTTTGATTCCAGAATCTCATCGACCTGGTTCAGTGCGTCTGTCACCCCAACAAATGTGTACTCTCCCGCCTCGCGAGGCATTCTCACACGAACGGTTTGCTCAATCCGACCGCCGTTGTTCAGAGTTCCACCGAATTCGTATTGCCCAAGCAGGAGATCATCTCCTGCGATCGTGTCTTCGGATAGCTGGAGCCGCTGCGAAAATGGCCCCTCCGCTGGAGCCAGCCCTTGGTTCTCTAGCACGAATTTTACATCAACAAATGCATCCGTCTCAACGCCAGCGGGCGCAGTGATCTCTGCGATGCGAAGATCCGGCTCAAGTTGATCGGTAACCACGACCCCCAGAGAGGCTGGAGCATAGGCGTCCGCAGTGGCTGACAGAGTGACGTCCCTATTTCCATCCTCTCCATCTGAGACAGGCGTCGAGGCAGAAAATGTTGTGAAATCAGCTCCGGTCGGGATCGTGACCGTCGGCGGCACGACGAGCGCGGTCCCGCTTGTAGCGAGATTGACAGTCAGCGGGTTTTCGTTCGAACCGCGGCGAGTGACCGTGATGTCCAGAGCTGGGCTCAGCCCCTCTGCGACCAACGACTTGTCCACAGAGAGAATGAGCGCGGGTCCGTCGTCATCGAAGAGTCTGAGAGTACCAGTCGCCGAGCGCGCGACAACATCTCTCTGGTCACTGTCCAACAAGAACAAGTCGATGCTCAACTCCCGCTCTCCGTCCGACAACTCATTGTCGGTAACGGCAATCGGAAACACTGCAGTCGTGCTCCTCGTATCGAAAGTGACTCCTTCAGGCATCACAATCTGTTCAGGAATGTTGGTTGTTAGAGCAAAGGACAGCGGAATCTCGGTTGGTTCAGATAGGGTGACTTCGCCCATCACAGTCTGAGCTCCGACTGATTCACTAACCTCGGCTGGAGTGATCTTCATCTCGACCGTCGGCTGATCGTCGTCCAGGACCGTTAGGTTAGTCGAAGCACCGCGGAAACCACCTGCCGATGCGATAACCGGGATGTCTTGAGGTAATTCGATCAGATCATTGTCCAGTGCGAAGAACTCGATCTGAACAGATTCGCTGTTCGGTGCGATGGTCAGTGATCCGGGTACTTGCAAGCGCCCGGCCGCCGTAGTCGAAAGCGCGATCGTAACGGCTTCGCCCGTGATGGGTTGCCTCTTCAGCACTCCCCGGACAGAGCCCCCCTCCCCAACATCGGAGTTCTCCAGTTCCAAGGTAAGTGTGGGAGGCACCGTAGAGTATGTTACCTGAATCGAATTCGAATCCTCACTGGTGCCAGCTCGGTTCGTCGAGCGTGCAACCAGCAGGTTGTCCCCAGCCTCAAGATCAAGCTGGGTGACGAACGCCCCTGAGGAGTCGACGCCCACCGAACTCTTTACTACCTGCCCATTGCGAAGGATCTGGAGAGTTGCGTGTGGCCAAGCCTGACCTCTCACGGTGGTCGTCCCGAGGTCAGTAGTAACTCCATCAGCAGGTGCAGTGATCACAGGAGCAGGTGGGGTTTCAAGCGCGACTGTCACCGAGACCGGTAGGCTCGACGTGTTCCCGGTTAAATCCGTTGCAACGGCAGAAACGATGTACTCGCCGTCAGTGAGTCCAGAAACGATCCAGGTCGACGAATAACTCTCTTCAACTCCATCCGAGTCCCGCCCCGCGAGAACTGGGGCGCTCCCATCTATCGGTGAGAAAACGAAATCTACCCAGCGTACTCCCGTCTCGTCCGTAGCATTTACAGTCAGTTGACCCGTTCGCGAGATGACTGTTCCGTCAACAAGTGATTCGCTTTCAAACGCGAAATCACGTAGCTGCGGCGCGCTACTAATTACGGTGTAGGTACCTTCGAACAGCTCGCTTAGGTCGGGTCCATTAACGGCTCGGGCTTTGACGGTGGCGGAAGAGGTCAAACGGAACGGTGTTGAATAGATCAGCGCCGATGGCGAGTCGCTAGGATCCGATCCGTCTAGGGTGTAGAGAATCACAGCCCCCGTCGACGACGAGGCCAGGGAAATGTCGACAAAATTCTGGTAGGAGCCCGGTGGCGGCGTTGCGTCTGGCCTTCCAACTCCCCCGATGAGCTGGCCGGCAATAAGTGTAGCGTTGCTTGCTCCCGCCCGGTTTGTGGATACAGCCGAAATCGTATTGGCACCGGGCCGCAACTCGACATCGAAGAAGAAATTTCCAACGGAGTCTAGTGGAACGTGGACTGGCGCCTCATCGTTCACCGTTACAGCTAGATCTGCATAGGGCCATGCGATCCCTGATACCCGAACTGGGTTCGAGAATGCGATGAACCCAGGCTGAGGAGTTTGGATAAGCGGAGATACCGGCGCATCGAGCGCCAGTGATACCGGAATCGATATGGAGGACACTACGCCAAAAGAATCGAATGCACTCACTTTCACGCGGTGCTCGCCATCGGGGAGGAGAGAGACGTTCCAGGGCGCTTGAAAAGGAGGCGTATCATCGGCACCGATCAGAGTCTCATTGACACCCCCCTCGGGGATGTAGGCGAATTCGACTCGATCCACTCCAGAGCCATCGGATGCGGAGATTCCCAGGAGTCCGCTTCGGCTGATCTCTTGATTCGGCTCCAACGGAGATCCGTCAAACGTGAGGTCATCGAGATCAGGGCCGAGACTGTCTAGAGAGTAAAGCACAGAGACGATCCCGCTATCGTTGGTATCATCCTTGAATGCCTTCGCGAGAACTGTGACGTCCAGCGTGGAGTCCGTCGAAAGTGGAAAAGCGCTCTCGTATAGGTTCGAAGCTCTACTCGGTTCAGTCCCATCAAGGGTATACCGAATCTCAGCATCCGCGGTATCTACGGCCATTCTGACGAGGAGTGGACTTCCATAGGTGCCTGAAGGAGGCGAGATCTGGGGCGTAGCTACGGTTACCGAATACTGTTCACCCGAGACCAACTGCGCGGTGGGCACAGCTTGTTTTTCGATCGTTGAAGCGCTCCAGAGCAGCTGAATCCGGGCATCTCCAGAGATTTCGAAATACTCGACAAGGATGCGGTAGCGTTGGCCCGCCGCTAAGGATACAGCAGAGCTAGTAGCTTCGCGTTGCGAGTGAGGTTCCCAGTCATTGACTACCAGTTCTTCTTCTTGGAACTCTCCGTCACCGGAAAGATCGAGCCAAACCCGGACTGCTTCGTCGCTTGTGACATGAAAGAGGTAGTCATCAGTCACCCTCGGCAAAACGTCACCCTCCCATCTGGCGGAAAAACTGTCCGTACCGATAAACGCATCTGGGCCTTCGCTCCCCCAGACGAAATTGATCTCAGGATCAACTCGGCGCACCGTGTTTCCGGTGAAATCCGGCTCACTAAAGTAGGTTGCGAAGAGTCCGTCTCCCTCGATCTCCTCACGAGCAGATTCCAGCGGAGCAAGCAGGACAAACGTTGCCTGATCAAACGAGCTAAACTCGCCGTCCTGAAGCGCAGAAAAAAGCTCGACCTGAGCACCACCACGTCGCTCAAAAAACTCTAGTTCTACGTCGTGGAATCCCTCGCTGAGTTCGACAGTCCCGAAAGTATCGGTGGATCCACGCGTACTGTTGAATTGGCTAACAATGCGCCCATCGATAATCAACCGAAAGCCGTCATCGGAGTTGACTCCGAACGTCCGGAGCCCCGGCCGGGATAC
Source organism: Verrucomicrobiales bacterium (assembly GCA_965224685.1). Lineage (GTDB taxonomy): Bacteria > Verrucomicrobiota > Verrucomicrobiia > Verrucomicrobiales > DEV007 > CBDDAB01. The sequence continues at coordinate 1,640,086 of CBDDAB010000017.1, forward strand.
AAAGATTTTTCCAGTAGCGCGAATGCCAAAATCGCTCCGATCTCCAAAGTCCCCGAAGAGTGGAAACGGCTCGTTGCCGTCGAGGAATCTGCCTTCCGAATTGTCCCTAAAGTTGATGGTGATGTGCTCCGTCGTGCTTTCAGACGTGACTAGAGTTGGATCTGAAAGCGCCGCTGAAAGATTGGCCAAATCATTCAACGGAGTGTTTGCTTGGATATGTCGAACTGTCCAACTTGCAGGGAGGCTGTTCTCGTCTGTTGGATCTGAACCGGCAAGCACCTCAATAGGATCGTCGACCAAATCGTCGTCAGAGTCCGGTTTCGCAGGATTTGTCCCATGAGCGTTGATCTCATCGCCGTCAGCCAACCGATCACCATCGGTGTCTACCTCGGTCGGCAAGGAACCATGAACGTTCACTTCGTCGCCGTCGGAAAGCCCATCACCATCGGTGTCTGCAACGAGGGGCAGCGTAATATGGCTGTTGATTTCGTCACCATCGCTAAGGCCATCGCTGTCAGTATCGGTCTCATTAGGATCGGTCGCGTTCGCGAGTTCACCTGCGTTATCAAGACCATCCTCATCAGTGTCACTGTCACCGGATTCCTCTAAGCTTCCAAAGTGGGCAGTCTCCCAGACGTCCGGAAGACCGTCACCGTCACTGTCGTTATCGACACGAAGCACCACCTTGTCCGGCTGGTAGTCGATGACTAGGCCGAGCAACGCGGCATTGCTGGACGAAAAAGTCCCGACAACTTCCCCAGCTTGAATGATCTCGAACTCGTCCCCGCTACTGTAGGGCCCGATCGGAGTGACAGAAAGGGTGCCTCCAAGTTGAGCTTCACCGGATACTGCGAGCAGGTCGTTGCCTCCACCGACGCTGACGTCGAGGGTCCCGGTTTGAGTGTAGTTTTCAGTGACCTCTATCGCCCCATGGGAGAACCCGGGCTCAACTAAACCACCGTTCGCGAGACTGCCCACGATCCTACCGACACCTGTAAGTGCACCTCCGGCCTTGATCTCGGCTGTTCCGACAGGCAAGGGGTTGAGGGGATCTGGATCGCCTCCCCCGATGACAAGGGATCCTCCTCCGTTCGAGGTCAGCGAAACGGTCGTTCCCGACAGGTGAAGTTGGAGCAAAACGTGAGCTGTGCCGCTGAGTTGGACATTTAGCTGTGTGGACTCGTTGAGAGAAAGCTTCGCGAAGCTGAGCAACGCACCGTTACCCGAAATTCTCAGTTCTCCGGCCCCCTCGAAGGATGCATCGAGTCCGGTGATCGAGCTTGATGGCTCTACCAACATGGAAACCTGCCGCGACGCGTTGAGGTTGCCGAGCTGGATGGAGCCGCCGTTGGCGACGAACTGGAGGAAGTCGTCGCTCTCGGGGGCGCCGACGATCGCGGTCAGCCCGGAGAGGTCGATGCTGCCCCCGCCGCTCGCGCTCACGCTGTAGTTTGACGACCCGAACCGGTGGTTGGAGTCCACACGAACGCTCTGCAGCGACGAAAGATCCAGGCTCGACCCCGCGTCGGCCGCGCTGAAGAAGGTGAGCGACCCGTCGCGCCTCCCGCCGAGCACATAGGCGGTGTCCGCGACCCTGTAGCTCGACCCGTTGCGCACGTGGATGCGCGAGTTGTCGACCTCGGTGAAGTCCGGCGCGTTGAGCGTCCACGACGGGCTGATGGTCAGGTCGCTGTCGGTGAAGCTCGATAGCTTGAGCGCGTTGACCGTCGCCGCGGTCCCCGGCGCGATGGTGTCGCTGTGGAAGCTGGTGAGCCGGGGCAGGTTCAGGGTGACGAAGTCGCCCGGCTCCAACCGCGTGTCCGAGACGCTCTCGAGCGCGGGAAGGGTGTAGAGCTGGGCGTCGATGTCGAAGAGGGTGTGCCGAGTGACCCGCATCAGCGAGGAGAGGTCCAGTCCACCGCCGTCGGAGGCCAAGTGCAACCGCAGCCGGTCGTCGCCCTCGGGGGCCCCGACGATGGCGGCCAGCCCCGAGAGGTCGATGCTGCCGCCGCCGCTCGCGCTCACGCTGTAGTTCGACGACCCGAACCGGTGGTTGGAGTCCACCTGTAGGCTCCCCATCGCAGAGAGGTCCAGGCTCGAGCCCGCGTCAGCCGCGCTGAAGAAGGTGAACGACCCGTCGCGCCTCCCGCCGAGCACGTAGGCGGCGTCGGCCACCCTGTAGCTCGACCCGCCCCTCACGTGGATGCGCGAGTTATCGGCCTCGGTGAAGTCCGGCGCGTTGAGCGTCCACGACGGGCTGATGGTCAGGTCGCTGTCGGTGAACGTCGATAGCTTCGGCGCATTGAGCGTCGCACCAGCTCCTGGCACCACCGTGTCGCTGTGGAAGCTCTGTAGCTCCGGCAGCTCCAGGGTCACCCCGTCGCCCGGCTGGAACCGGGTGTCCGACGTGCTCAACAGAACCGGGAGCGTGTAGTCCCGCCCGATGTTGAAGAGGGTGTGCCGGGTGACCTGCACCAGCGAAGAGAGATCGAGTCCACCACCATCGGAGGCCAGATGCAACCGCAGCCGGTCGTCGTTCTCGGGGGCGCCCGTGATCGAGGTCAGCCCGGAGAGGTCGATGCTGCCGCCGCCGCTCGCGCTCACGCTGTAGTTCGACGACCCGAACCGGTGGTTGGAGTCCACACGGAGGCTCCCCATCGACGAGAGATCCAGGCTCGAACCCGCGCCGCTGGCGCCGAAGAAGGTGAACGAACCGTCGCGCCTCCCGCTGAGCACATACCCGCTGCTGGCCAGCCTGATCGCACCCCCGCCACGCACCGCAAGCCGCGCGTCGTTGAACCCGGAACCCGTCCCCAGCGACTCGAACAGCCCGCCGGATCCGTCCACCTCCACCAGACCGTCCACGTCCACCGGCAACTCCACCGTAAGCTGGTCATTGGTGGCAAGGCGCAAGTTGCCTCCCGAGCCGACGGTGAGTCCGGTCAGTGTTCCAGTTAAGGGGCTTCCCTCTGCACTCAGGTTGACAGTGCCACTTCCGATGGTCGCAAAGTAACGAACCCCGGCACTATCGAGTGGTACCGAGTTGACGTCCCAGTTTTCGCTATCGTTGTAGATCCCGGGATTGAGCCCCGTATAGATCGCCCCGATCACGGGGATCAGTGGCGGGAAGTCCGCAACGTCGTTGGGGGCGGTGGCCGCCGCAATCTCCTCACCGTCGGTGAACCCGTCGAAATCGCTGTCGGGTTCCAGCGGATCGGTACCGTGGCTTGCCACCTCTGCCCCGTCGGCCAACCCGTCGTTGTCGCTGTCCGCGATGGTGGGATCGGTGCCCTGGGACGCTTCACTCTCATTGTTGAGCCCATCGCCATCGGGATCACCGTCGGCCATCTCTGAGAGGTCACCGAAGAACGCCAACTCGAACTCGTCCAGCAGGCCGTCGCCATCGCTGTCGGGATCTGGCACCAGCGCCAGAGGCGTCGGCACCGATCGATCCGCCAGCTTCGCGATATTCGCCCCTGATAGAGCAGTGCCGAAGACGGCGACGTCATCGATTTCTCCGTCGATGCTGGAGTTCCCGTTGCCGCTGCCGATCCACAGCCGGACGATGTCTTGTGGCAATGCGAGCGTGTTGACGCCCTCGAAGGCGAGCACACCATCGACCCAGACCGACTTGCGTTCGCGGTCTTTGACGAAGGCAAAATGGTGCCAACCGTCGGTCGTGTCGACCGGCGAGTTGCCGCTGATCCGCTGCGCGCTCTCATCGCAGCAACCGGTCGTATCGAAGTAGATCCGGTTGTCCGTCCACGGCACGTGAGCCTGGAACGCGCGGTCATTGCTGTTGGCGACCACCCAGAAGGAGCTCGATCGGGTTAGCGAAGTGAGCTTCTGCCAGAACACGACCGTTATTGTATCGGACGCGGCTGCCTGGTTCATAAAACCCGCGTTCTCGACCAAGATCGATGCCGCCCCGCTAAAATCCATCGAATGGTCGCCGGACTGCCCGGACTGCCCGGAACCGGAAGCACCGTAGGTCGCGTTGTTGACTGTGCCCGGGATCGAGTTGGTCGCATCCAGCGCGACTTCGAGATCGTCTGTGTCGTTGAAGTTCCAATAAGCGAGCAACTGGACGTTGGGCGTGCTGTTCGCGTCGTTGGGATCGCTTCCCAACGCAACCTCTTTGCCATCGTTCTCGCCGTCACCGTCGGTGTCGGCAAGGGTGGGGTCGGTGCCGTTGTTAACTTCATCCCCGTCGGGGAGGCGGTCACCGTCACTATCGGCCACCAGCGGATCGCTCCCATGAGTGTTGACCTCATCGCCGTCGCTGAGCCCGTCTCCATCGGTATCAGCCGCACTTGGCGAGGTGTTGTGATTAGCAACTTCATCGCCATCATCAAGACCGTCGCCGTCGCTGTCACTCTCGTTAGGATCGGTTCCCTGTGCCAGTTCGCCAGCGTCGTCCAATCCATCTCCGTCCTCATCGGCGGTTCCATCCCTCGTCAGGTCACCGAAGCGCACCAGTTCCCACGCGTCGGGCAACCCATCCCCGTCGCTGTCGTTGTCAACGCGAAGCACGACCTTGTCCGGCTGGTAGTCGATTACCAAGCCAAGCAAGGCTGCATTGCTCGAAGCAAAGGTTCCAGTAACTGCCCCTGTGATGACCTCGAACTCTTCCCCGATGTCATAGGCGCCGTTGGTTACCACCGTCAGTGTTCCTCCGAGCACGACGCCGCCCCCAACTGCAAGCAGATCGCTGCCCCCACCACCTATGCTCACCTCCAGAGTGGCATTCGATCCCTGGGCATAGTCACCACTAATAGTAAGGGTTCCATTGGAGGCTCCTGGAACAACCAGTCCATCGTTGGCTACATCCCCGTTGATGGTTCCGACGCCCGCCAGCTCCCCATTGCTCCGGACACGTAACGTTGCAGGTGTTGTCTCCAGGGCTCCGGAGCCAATGGTCACGCTCCCCTGGTTCTCGGTATTGAGGGTTACCCAAGTGTCGTTGTCGGCAAGTTCCAGTCGCTGACCGAAGCGTGCTGCCCCGGACAGCTTGACCTGAAGATTCGAGCCCGAACGTAGTATGAGCGCATTGGCTGTGATCTGTGAGCCCGGGGCCGAGACAACAAAACGCGTCCGTCTCGATGCATCGAGGTTGCCGAGTTGGATGTCCCCGCCGTCGGCCACGAACTGGAGGAAGTCGTCTGTCTCCGGTGCCCCGATGGCGACGGCCAGCCCCGTGAGGTCGATGCTGCCCCCGCCGCTCGCGCTCACGCTGTAGTTTGACGACCCGAACCGGTGGTTGGAGTCCACACGAACGCTCTGCAGCGACGAAAGATCCAGGCTCGACCCCGCGTCGGCCGCGCTGAAGAAGGTGAGCGACCCGTCGCGCCTCCCGCCGAGCACATAGGCGGTGTCCGCGACCCTGTAGCTCGACCCGTTGCGCACGTGGATGCGCGAGTTGTCGACCTCGGTGAAGTCCGGCGCGTTGAGCGTCCACGACGGGCTGATGGTCAGGTCGCTGTCGGTGAAGCTCGATAGCTTGAGCGCGTTGACCGTCGCCGCGGTCCCCGGCGCGATGGTGTCGCTGTGGAAGCTGGTGAGCCGGGGCAGGTTCAGGGTGACGAAGTCGCCCGGCTCCAACCGCGTGTCCGAGACGCTCTCGAGCGCGGGAAGGGTGTAGAGCTGGGCGTCGATGTCGAAGAGGGTGTGCCGAGTGACCCGCATCAGCGAGGAGAGGTCCAGTCCACCGCCGTCGGAGGCCAAGTGCAACCGCAGCCGGTCGTCGCCCTCGGGGGCCCCGACGATGGCGGCCAGCCCCGAGAGGTCGATGCTGCCGCCGCCGCTCGCGCTCACGCTGTAGTTCGACGACCCGAACCGGTGGTTGGAGTCCACCTGTAGGCTCCCCATCGCAGAGAGGTCCAGGCTCGAGCCCGCGTCAGCCGCGCTGAAGAAGGTGAACGACCCGTCGCGCCTCCCGCCGAGCACGTAGGCGGCGTCGGCCACCCTGTAGCTCGACCCGCCCCTCACGTGGATGCGCGAGTTATCGGCCTCGGTGAAGTCCGGCGCGTTGAGCGTCCACGACGGGCTGATGGTCAGGTCGCTGTCGGTGAACGTCGATAGCTTCGGCGCATTGAGCGTCGCACCAGCTCCTGGCACCACCGTGTCGCTGTGGAAGCTCTGTAGCTCCGGCAGCTCCAGGGTCACCCCGTCGCCCGGCTGGAACCGGGTGTCCGACGTGCTCAACAGAACCGGGAGCGTGTAGTCCCGCCCGATGTTGAAGAGGGTGTGCCGGGTGACCTGCACCAGCGAAGAGAGATCGAGTCCACCACCATCGGAGGCCAGATGCAACCGCAGCCGGTCGTCGCCCTCCGGCGCCCCAGTGATCGCGGTGAGCCCCGAGAGGTCGATGCTGCCGCCGCCGCTCGCGCTCACGCTGTAGTTCGACGACCCGAACCGGTGGTTGGAGTCCACACGGAGGCTCCCCATCGACGAGAGATCCAGGCTCGAACCCGCGCCGCTGGCGCCGAAGAAGGTGAACGAACCGTCGCGCCTCCCGCTGAGCACATACCCGCTGCTGGCCAGCCTGATCGCGCCCCCGCCACGCGCCGCAAGCCGCGCGTCGTTGAACCCGGAACCCGTCCCCAGCGACTCGAACAGCCCGCCGGATCCGTCCACCTCCACCAGACCGTCCACATCGACAGGCAACTCCACCGTAAACTCGTCTCCGGCTCGCAGCACTAGGGCGTTTGTCGATCCAAGCGTTAGGCTGGTGACCCTACCCTGTAGCGACGCAGCCCCTTCAAGGCGGAACGGCACCCGCTTCCCATTTGCAAGAATCGCATGGTATTCAATTTGCCCCTGATCTAAAGGCACGCTCCCAAGCGGATTCCCGTTGTCATCAACCCAGAAAGAAGAATCATTGAAGGGCTCTACGAGGGCTTCGTTAGCTTCACCCTCGCCAGTATAGTGGGCATTTACTAACTGCCCATGCACCCGGCCTGCCGACAATATTACCAGCAAACCAAAGATAGTGAGGTAGATTGCCCGCATACAGCTCATTGCGAAAATCTCATTGTCGAGTGTTCTTCGTGCCACTGATTGCCGAACCAGATTCTTGTTCCAAGGGCTCCAGAAAAAGCTATGATAGGTATGTCGCCCCTAGTGTCAATCATCTAAATGCCTGAGCACAAACGATTTCAGAGCAGCGAATTTCACCTAGCATGTTGCGTTTGCAGAAACCACACCCGATTTCCAGGCTATCGCTCAGTTTACCAATGTTAACCCGCTACTCGGCCTTATCCTGTTAAGACGGGCGATTAGGGCTCGCTTGATAGCTTTAGCTTCGAATCCTTCTAACGTATCCACGAAGGCGATGGCACCTTGGGCGTCTTGCTTTGCCCAGACCTCGAGTGCACCTTTGAGAGCCATCGTTTGGATCTTGCTGTCCGCCAATTGTCCTGCCCGTTCGGCAGCCGCAGCTGGATCGCGTTGTGCCAGTTCTTCGAACATACCCTACAATCAAGCCAATGCCGGCGCTCGAAGACCGCCAACGAGGAGGCTGCCTCCATGGCGCGTTCTCGATCGGATAGCTGGAAGGTCGCGATCACAGGGGCTCGAATGTGGGAATGTTCCTTCATGGCCGCAGCGAGGGCGGCCTCGCGATCCACCGTTACCCACGCGCGAAAAGCTTGAGAGATGATCTCGTAGTTCTCGGCCGTAGGATTCGCTGGATGCCTCGTCATTCGGGCGTAGGTAATGAGACCATCGGGGTCGATCCTCGCCCACCTCCCGAAAATCGCGGACCAGGCAAGATCCAGATCATGGTTCCGGGAGGTTACCTGGCTAGGCGTCGATAACGGGTCTAGTAACAAGGCGGCTGCCGATCTCGCGATAGGTCAGTCCCTGACAAAACCGGAGCGGTACGACATCGCGATCATGAGGTGGCAATTCATTCAGCGCTGTGTCAATGATGGGCGTTAATTCCGCCCATGCATTGGGATCCAGGCAAGTATTGACGTCCTCGGCATGGGCTTCGTTCGCGGCTTCATTCATTTTTCTAATCTGGATGGCCTTGGCGCGATGTAGAGACGCTGCTTCAAACAATGCTGCCCGGTGGAGCCAGCCGGCAATGACGACATCAGAAGAGAGTTGAGGAGCCTTCTCCGCCAGCGACTGGAACACATTATGGGCCGCCTACTCGGCAAATTCCCAGTTACCGACTCGTCGTAATGCCACCGAAAACACCCTGTCTGCATGACGCCTCACCAACTCTCGAAACCGGTTGTGATCCCCCGCGGCCACATATTGGCGCAATAGGACGGTGTCAGTCTCGCCGAGTTGTTGATTCGCTTTCATTCAAAGAATTACTGCGTGAGCCAGGGAAAACTGTCCCAGATTCTTATAAAAAGGTTACCGTGAAGCAAAACTTGGCTTGTCGGCAGAGTTCACAGCCCTTGGCCCGGCCTGTGAACTTGGAAAAAACTTCAGAAAAAGTGTGATGTTTGACGGGAAAAAACGAATTACCCGACGCAGCGGCGCCGGCTCGTTTTGAGAGTGTGAGGGTCGTTGTCCAACTGACATCGATCCTCATGAAACGATCCCAAGCCATTGATCTCTTCATCCACAAAGACAAGGTCGCCCTTTTCTGGTTCTTCGTCGCCCTTGTGGTAACGGTAGGATTTTGGTGGGAGCGGCAGCGGCTGGTGAAGAATCTTATGGCGAAGCCGCAGTTCTTCGTCATGGACGCCAACCACACCTATTACCTGCCATCGGCGATGGACTTCGGCAGTGCCAAGGAAGTGCACGCGGCCCAGACCCGGCTGGCCATGGAAGCGATCTTCAATCGTGATCCCAGTGGGCCGGACAGCCCCGAGCGTCTCAAGCGCATCCTCGGACGCGATGCTTACAAGAAGGCTCAGGGCGCCATTGCCAGCGAGGCGGACGAATTCGAAGACAAGCAGATTCATCAGAAGATCGAACTCGGTCCCATTCAAGTACTTCAAGTTCGTGATGACTCGGTCCTAACCGGCGTTGAAGGGCAATTGATTCGAAGCGGCGTCTTTCGAAGAAAGGCATTTACCGAAGTGTTGGCTGTGAGAGCGCAATTCAAATTCATCCTCAACCCTGACATGACGGCGAACGGGCGTTTTCCCACGGTCGCGATCGCCTTTGATTTCACCACTGAGCCCACCTCATGAAAACAAGACAAATCCTCTCACTCACCCTGTTCGCGGGGCTGGCCTGTTCCGTACCGGCTGCGCCCATTGAGCATCATATGCTCAAATCAGATACACCACTTACCCTCGCCATTGGCACGAAAACGGTGACCACGCTTCAGTTTCCGCGACCGTTGCAGGGCATCTTTGGCTACGGCCTGACCGCCGGGGACACTCTGGGAACCTATCATTATGCGCATCCGGATGGATCGCGCGTCCTTGCCCTGCGCAATCTCATGCCGGATAAGGAAACCTACCTCACTATCCTGTTAGGAGCCGAGGACCTTTACGTTCTCCACCTCACGCCCTCGAGTGATCCCCCGATCATGGTGCGTCTCAGCGAACCTGATTCCCTAGCAGCGCGTCGAGTTGAGGTGGATGCCCTCACCAAGCGGCATCTCGATCAAAATACCACTCGACTCTTCAACCTGCTCAAGCTCGGTAAGAACGAGCGAACGTTTCGAATCTCCGTCCCTCATCTCTATCAAAACGTCGAATCCCGCAACGTGGATTACCGGAGGGATGATGACAAGGTGGTAACTGTGGTCAGCCGGCTGCATCGGTTCCCGGAGGAAGATGCCGTGTTTCTCGAAGGCCAGATTGAAAACAAGACGGACGCACCGCTGTATTTTGATCCCGGTTCTTTACAGGTTAAAGTTGGTTCCCGCACCTATCCGTCTGCCTTGGTTGATTCAGCGTCAAGGCTTCCCGCCGGAGGCAAGATCCCGGTGCATGTGATTGTACAAGGAGGCCCCGAGGGAGAACGCGCTCATCTCAGTATCAAGAACGAGTTTCAGATGATCATGCCCGCATGCGCCTCCTCTCCCAACGACCTCTCGCAAGCTGATCAACTGGGAACGATTCTTGAAGCTGCCAGCGATATCCACATCGACGGTCCAGATGTGAGCCTGTTTCCGGACCCGAAAGGAGGTTCCAAATGATGGGGCGAGTGATTGGCTTCTTCAAGTCGCCGGTCGGGGCAGGCATTCTATTCCTGATAGGGATGTTTGTGTTCTTCTACTTCGTGCGTAGCTACCGTGAACGGAAGGAGGCTGAAGCGACGGCAGCAGAGGGCGTGAATGTCCTGGGTCAAATGTCACCCGAACAGGCACCTCCTGATACTGAGGGTCCGCTTGTTTCACAATGGGTTCACGAGGGAAAGATTGAGCAGCTGGATGTGCCCACATCCGAGAAATCACCACCTCCTGTCCCTCAACCACAATCGCCTCCTTCAAGTGAGCGCCCCGCTTTGCCCAAGCTCGTCCATCTTTATCGTGAATCGAAAAAAGAGGAGGTCGCCCCTGAGCCTACGAAACCGCCACGAGTGTTCGCGCCCATGGGAATGCTGATCCCCTGCCAGCTGGTCATCACCGTGGATTCCAGCTCGCTGGACACACCGGTCGTAGGGATCGTAACGGACGATGTCTGGCACAATCACCATTTGATCGTACCGGCCGGAACAGAGGTTCACAGTTTTGCCAAACGAGGGCGGGTTCGCAATCGCATTGCGGTGACAGGAACCTGGACCTTTGTGTGGCAGGATGGAAGAGAAGGACGGATCAACGGAATCGCCCTGGATCGCGATTACGACCCTGACAAGGATACTTTTGCCATCACCGATGGTTCAGCCGGGATCCGGGGAACTATTGAAAAGACCGATCAATACTTGGAGTTCAAGATGTTCGCCGCCACCGCGCTGGCCGGGATCAGTCGCAATGCGAAAGGGACTACCAAGACGGTCTTTGGTGAATATGAGAACAACTCTGTCAACAACGCCATCCTGGACGGAGGCGAGGAAGTGGCCGATCGGTATGCGCGATTGATGTTAGATCAAATCGAAGGCGATGGGCTCTTTGTCAGGGTGACCGCAGGGACTGAATTCTATGTCTACACCCTCCAAGTCTTCGAACCTCAACTGGCCAGTGTCGCCGGATTACGCCAGGGCGGGCACCCGGTCAACTCATGGCAACGCACCAAGACGGCCAACCCATCGCCGCCGCCTTCTGAACGTTCTCGCGTGACTCAGGAAGCACTCGAAGAACGTGCCCGTATGGAACAACTACTCAAAGGAAACGAATCATGAAGCACCTTGCCTTGATCATCGCAATCGGGCTGCCCGCTTGCAGCTCACCCCCGAAACCCATCCCGATGGAAAAGCAACCGGAAGACATCGTTCGGAAGCTTTCCCTCAAGCCGGATGATGTTCGCCGGGTCCGAACGGGTGAGTTCGTGAAAACCTACCATGTCGGTCGCCAGGTCACAGGTCGAAATGACCGCGTGATGCGCGAGGCCCATCGGGTCTATCGGCTTGAGAAACCGAGCCGCTGGAATCTGGCACGTGATCAACCGCCTCTCACGAGCACTGGGCCCGTTCATCAGCTCATCGACTCTGCCTTCAAACCCGCGCCAGTTTCGGCCGAGATCCGCGCGGAGTTGAACCATCAACGGACTCTGACAGAGAAGTTGAAGGCGGCTCAGAACTGTCTTGAGGCATTGAGTGGGGAGGCTCAAGCGAAGATGCTAGACTCCGTCGATCAGACAGGGGAAGTGGCCAGGCTGAGGGATGAAATCGTTACGCTGCAGAAAGAGAACCAACGCCTTCAGCGGGTCCCTCCTCCGAAGAGTCATCCAACCGAATCGGGATCGGTGGAAGCCTTGCAAGCGTGGGGAGATCAGGTGGAACCATGACGGCGGATGATCGGCTCAACGGCTTGGCCGACCATTTGCACGACCGCATTCTGGGGCAGTCGAATGTCGTTCCCGATGTGGTTGAAGCGTTGCTGGATGGCGAATTGGGGCTCACAGATCCGAATCGACCCAAGGGAGGCTTTCTGTTTCTGGGGCCCACCGGAGTCGGAAAGACCGAACTTACTCTGGCATTCACTCAGTATCTGTTTGGGGAGGGGCATTTGGTTCGCTTCGATATGAGCGAATTTCAGAATCAGGACAGTGTGGGCATCCTGCTGGGCAGGACGGAGCAGGAACGCGGCCTCTTCTCCAGACGCTTCCACGAAGTCGGCGGGAAGGGCACGATCCTCCTGGATGAAATTGAGAAAGCCCACCCCAGGGTTCTCGACCTTCTCCTTCAACTGCTGGATGCAGCCCGGTTGACCATGGCCAACGGAGAAACGCTCGATCTGAGTTCCTGCTACATGGTGTGCACCTCAAACATCGCCGGAGCTGCCGTGCTCGACATTAAGCATAGTGTGAGAAGCACGCTCGTGAGGTTTGTCGAAGCGCAAGCCCAAGCGGCGTTGCGTCCTGAAATCTTTGCCCGCTTCCAAGTCGTGTCCGTCTTCGATAAACTTGGTTATGAAGATCAGTTGGCCATTGCTCGGCAGCTTCTAGACAGAGAGATTGATCAGCAGCAGCAACGCACGGCGATTGCCATCAGCTATGACCCAGCCCTCGTTTCTCATCTAACCGGGGAAGGCTTTCACCCCAGACTGGGGGCCCGTCCCATGCGGCGCTGCATTGAGCGATTTGTCAGAGGAGCCCTCCGGAACCAGATGCTTTGCAATTGCCCTGATCCGATTCACCTCAAACCATGAACGAAGAGAACGCACGATTGTTTCCCGAGACGCGCTGGAGCTTGGTTTCCCAATGGCAGCATCAACCTGAAGTCGCCTCACGGGCACTTGGAGAACTCTGTCAGACCTATTGGTATCCCGTCTATGCCTATATCCGGACCCTCGGAAGGAATCATCATGATGCCCAAGATCTCACCCAGGCTTTCTTCGCCGCACTCATTGAACGGGAAGATTTGAGGAAAGCCAATCGGGAGCGGGGAAAGCTCCGGACGTTTCTGTGTATGGCCGCGAAGCGGTTCGTGATCAATGAACACCGCCGAGACCAAGGTTTTCGAAGAGGTGGGCAGGCCCAAATCATCTCCTTGGATGGTGAGGAGGCCGATCATCGCTTTCACCGAGAACCCGCTACCTCTGAAACCCCCGAATCCCTCTTTGAGAAACGTTGGGCCCACACCGTGATTGATGAGGCGATCGGCCGCCTGACTAACTACTATGAACTGAAGGGCAAGAAAGAGCTACTTCTGGCCATGCTGCCTTATCTCAGTCCGCATGCGCGTGAGCAGGCTCAGGACCACGTGGCGAAAGAGTTGGGCATGAAGGTTAATACCTTCCGGATGAATATCACCCGAATGCGGCAGCGCTATCAAGAGCGGCTCCGTGCCATCGTGGCCGATACGGTATCCAGTCAGGAAGAACTTGAGGAAGAACTGAACTATCTGTTCCGCCTCTTTGAGTCATGAAACGGATCGCTTGGCTCGATCGGGTTCGATTGGCGGCGATCCTTCTCATGATCATTGATCACCTTCTCCTCTTCCTGGGAGAAGGTGCCCTCGTCAGGATCACCCTAACACGTGCAGCAGAACCGCTCTTCGTTTTTGTGATGGCTGAGATCTGTCTTAGAAAGGGGAGCGGAATCCGATGGGGACGATGGATTCAGCTCGTCACCGTGGGCATAGGCACCTCATGCCTTCTAACGAAGAAGCTGGGCTATCCCTTGGCTGACATTCTGATTAGCCTGGCGCTGGTCGGTCCATTTCTTGGTGTGATGGCGAGAGCCAACCAAACGTTGCTTCTCATCCTGATGTATTGGTCGGCGGGGCTGGGAATGATCCCTATTACTGTGGGTGGCTTGGCGTGGGATTACTCGCCGTTCCTGGTGTTCTATCAGATGCTTTTGGTCTGGTTGTTCCACTATCGCCATGCAAGAGCTTGGTTGCACGCCACCGCATCAACCCTGGTCGCTACGACAGCGGCTTATCTTTTTGGGCAGCCTGTGACCCTCCTCATCGTCTTGATGGGACACCCGCTTGCTCTTGGGATCGGGATGGTCATGCGTCACCTTCCCTTCCCATCCTGCTTCCTGTCTTGGGCTCGGTGGCCCCTGACGACCTATGCCGTCCATCTCGTGATCCTGAGCACGGCTCACCTGGCTCAAAACAAACTGTGATCTTTTCGGCGAAATGACGAATTACCCGGTTACATGATCAGCCTACTCAGATATGTGACGGCATTCCTGCTCGGGGGAGCCGGGATGATTCTCTATGACCATCTTCCAGAGCCCTCTCGCCTTCCAGCATGTGCGGTTTGCTTGATCCTTGGATTGGGACTCATGATTGTCCCTGGCCGAACCGCCGTGATTCGGATCGGCCATCTCCGTTGGACACGCGAAGAACTCTGCCGCCACGTCCTGATCACCGGGGATACGGGATGTGGTAAGACCTCATCGGGATTCAACACGCTTCTGGTGCGATTGACAGAGTCGTTGCCAGAATGGGGAGGCTTGGTTGTCGGCGTGAAAGGCGATGAAACCGAATTTTTAAGCGAACTCCTCACCGCACACAACCGCTCCGATGATTTGAGGCATTTGCAAGTTCGGCCCATGAATGCCGGAAAACAGTGGCAGCCGCCCCATCGCTACAATCTCCTGAGCGACCGCTCCCTTCCTTGGACCGCCCACGCCAAGGCCATTGTGGATACGGCGGCAAGTTTGACCGTGGGAAAGCAGGACGCCTTTTTCAAACCCATGGCGCAGATCGCCCTCGCCAACGCATTGCAACTCTTGGATGCTCTCAAGCGACCGGTGACCCTCGTTCGAGCCTATCACTTGCTCACCACTGATCGGGTCTTGAAGCAAGCGTTGGAAGAACTCGAGAAGCGAGAGGCAACCGAGGCACTGATTCGGCTGTCCGATTTTTTCCATTCCACCTTTATTGAGGCCAAAGCGCATGAACAACGCGAAGGGATAGAAGGCACCATCAAGACGTATCTCGGCTTCTTTCTCGATCCAGATTTACTGGAGGTCTTCAGCAGCGATCAACCGAACACGCTTGAGATTGCTGAGGTCGATCAGGGGGCCATCATTGCCACCTCCATGCCTCAGCGCTTTGTCAGTGAGCGGCGTTATATCAATACCTATCTCAAAATGCTTTTCTATTACCATGCACTTCGGCGCTATGAGCTTTCGAAACACGAGCAGGGCAAGTGCAACCAACTGGTTCTGGTGGCCGATGAATATCAGGATGTGGTGACGGCGAGTGAAGATGGGGTGAGCGACCACACGATCATTGATCGGATTCGAGGAGCGAAGTGTGCCATCATTGCGGGAATGCAAAGCGAAGTTTCGGCCGATCCTGCGATCGGTCGCGACAAACGTAAAGTGTTGGCTTTGAACTTCAGGACACGGCTCATCTTTCGAGCGGCCGATATGGAGGGTGCCATCGCTAGTGCCGACTTCATCGGCAAGAAGCAAGTTTGGAAGCAATCGAAGTCGAGTAAACCGTGGGGCGGTGTGACCCATAGCCGGCGAGAGGAGGAAAATTATAAGATCAAGCCCTCGAAGTTGATGGATCTACGGGATCACCACGCGGTGGTGGTTCATCCTTCGAAGCGGTTCACCCGAAAGCGGATCGTGCCAATCGACGGGACGGGGAAAGTAGCTGCGTGGTTTCGACGCTGGCGATGTTAGAGATGATGGAGGAGGAGATCGATGCTGGTCTCAATCTGTCGCTTCGTTGCTTCCGGGGAAGACGCGGCGTCGAATAAGGGATCGATTTGTTCCACCAATCGTCCGGCCGACGGCAACGCCCTAACCATGACCTTTTCGGCGACCAGAGAGCCCAGAATATCAAGAAGCGAGCGCATTTTGACCGCCCCCCACGAGGTGGCCCCAAGCTCGGCGAAGGCGGGATGACTTTCGTGACCTCGCAGCGATTCATAAAGTGCTATCCGAACCAGGCGGCGACTCTGGTTCTCGGAAGAAAACAAGTCATTGATCTGAATCCGAGGCACGGCCAGTCGCTTGCAAAAGGCGGCGTAGCTTTCCACTGAGTTAAGCCGGAACCCATCGGCGGCGTCGAGTAATCGACGTTCATGAAGAAACGTCAGGATTTCACATCCGTACAAGAAGCGATGACAGGCATCGACGCGAGTGACGTCATGCGGAAGGTTGGCGAAGGTCATCGGCTCATTGGGTCGATCTGGAAGGGTCACCTGAATCGCGTTCAGCGTGAGTCGTGCGATGAAACCGGGATCTAGCCCCTCCTCAATCAGTGCAATCACAGCGCTGTTTGGGAGAGGACTTCGGAAAGATGTAGGTAGGTTAATGGGATCGATCCGATAACTCCAGGGAGATTGAGACCACGCGATGGCAAACCGGACCGGATGGCTGTTCACCGAGAGGGAGATGACATACCGGCCTGGCACTTCAACATACGATTGTGTCTTCCCAACGACCTCCCAAAAGTCCTCTCGATCCCGACCCTTCAGCCAAAGCGAAGTCGTGGCAGCCAGACCGAGGATGGCGGCTCCGCCGATCAGAATGCGACGGCGTCTTGAGGAAATGTTTGCTCCTAACAAAGCCTCTCTGAATTCGGCAGCCGATTGATAACGCTGGTTAGGGTCATTCGCCAACACTTTGGACAAGATGCCATCAAGGGAAGCGAGTTCAGGCCGGACGGTTGCTAGGGGCGTGAAGATTGAGCCGCCGGGTATGATGCCTGTCAGGAGGTAGTGGAGGACGGCTCCAAGGCTAAAGAGATCAGCGCGATGATCGACCTCAGCACGCTGAACGGTTTGCTCCGGGGCCAGGAATCCATAGGTTCCCAGTTTACTGCTCCCTGTCAATGAGCTGAGATCGAGGCCGTCGGGGTGAAGGTGTTTGGCGAGACCGAAATCACAGAGCTTAGGTTGATGCTCAGAGGTAAGCAGAATATTGCCAGGTTTGATGTCGCGATGAATAACGTTCTCTTCGTGAAGCTTCTCCAGCCCCAGACAGGTTTCAGCCACGATGCGGATGGCTTCTTCCGGTGAAAAGCGAGTGCCTTTGGATATCTGATAGGCAATCGATCCTTCCGAAACATAGTCCATCACGATAAAGGGATGCCCATCTGGCGATTCACCGTTGTCGAGAATGGAAACGACATTGGGATGGGAAATCCGGAACATCAGCCGCGCCTCGCGTGAGAACCGCTCGGTGACTTCCTTCGAATCGAGGAAATTGGT
Source organism: Verrucomicrobiales bacterium (assembly GCA_965224685.1). Taxonomy (GTDB): domain Bacteria; phylum Verrucomicrobiota; class Verrucomicrobiia; order Verrucomicrobiales; family DEV007; genus CBDDAB01. The sequence goes on from CBDDAB010000017.1 coordinate 1,657,292, forward strand.
GGGCAGGAGTTTTAAGGCAACCGAAAGGCCATCCTCGTTTCGAGCCAGGCAAACATGGGCACCGCCCCCACCTTTGGCAATCAGGCTCTCGAGCTTGTAGGCACTCAAGGCACCCTGACAAACCGCGTATTTGGTGCCCATCGCCTCCTCACCGGCGCGCCTCAACAACTTTCCATACTCGGAGGGGTCGTCGTCGTTATCCTCGCTCAAAGTATCGCCTCGTTTCGCTCTATCATAATGCTAGATTTCGATGGAAACCAATGCAAGGGATGATTGGGTTTTTCGTAAGGAGAATGTCAGGATGCGGATAGGATTGATTGCCATTGCGCTATTATCGATCGCCATGGATCTGTGTGCCCAGAAAGCGCGAGTTTTTTGGGAAGGTGGATTCAAGGACACCTCCGGAAGAGCCGTGATCTCGACTCACGGCGATTGGGCAGCGGACGGCATTCCCCAGCTCTACCATCACTGGAAGAGCCAGTTGGAGGCGGTGGCAGATTGGCGGTCAGGGGATCTCTTGGAATCGCGAGCTGGTGATCTTTGCTACACCCTCAAGGCGGACTCCAGCGATCCTGTCAGGATTGAATTCCGATTGAGTCATGTGCTAGGCAGTGGCAACCTCGAGTTCGTAGAATCCCAAGGTCCCTGGGTTGTTCCAGGAGTGTCTATCCGTCATGAGGAGGCCAGCCCTCATCCACTCGACTTCGAGATTCAGCCGTTTCAGAACGGTAGGGGTTTGAGCCCGGATGAATTGAACGAGGAGCGGTCTGAAGAACGACTTGCGATCACCCACAAGGCGGAGCCTAACACAGGTCGCGTTCCCGCGTGGGATCGCTTGGTGATATCTATTAGAAGGGCATCGGGTGTGATTCCTAACGGCACCTCATTCCGCATCTCCGTGGGGGGAGTGCCGTTTGAGAAATCGTCTCATGAGATTCCAGCGACAAGCGATCCCCTGGACGTTGCGATCGTTTACGACCAAGACGCACCATTATCGTTTTGGGCTACTGGCATTCACCTTACCAATCCGAATGAGGCGAAATTAGAACTTCGATGGGATCGCTCCAAGGCGCTCGTGGAAGCAGGCGACATCCAATTATCCGACGATCCTTCTACCATTGGTTTCGGGCTTCAATGGAACTCGAAACGGCAAGTGCCTTCGCTTTCCTTCGTGAACCTGCTGATGAGCAACGAGGGCTATGTCAACTTGCAGCCGACGGCGGTCTTGAACTTCAAGGAGTATTCCAGTCAGCCCTTGAAGGCTCTCTTAAAGGATGCGTGGAGCCGGATGCCCCAATGGCCAGCTGGAGCGAAACCGAATGGACGTCCGCTTTGGGAATCCTCCGTTGCCCTGGCCGACAAGGCGGCTTCTCATCATCAGGGCCTCAAACTTGACTCGCCGAAAGGAACCTTCACAGCCATGCATGTCAATCAACGCCGAGTGCTACTCGGAAGCGTCTCAAGCAATCCTAACAGTCATTTTCCGGCCATCTGGATGCAACGACATGAGGCTCCGGTCAGATTGGGAGACCAGAAGGGAGAATTACTAGGCGGCAATGATAGGATTACGTCTGATTTTGTGGGTTACCAAGTCCGAGATGGAATAGAGCGTCCTACTCTCTGGTCAACTGGTGATGGGAAGGATTATGTCGCTCTTGGCCTTCCCATGAAGCGCGGAGTAATTGGCGGAAGAGCCCTCGACATGAACGATTCAGGAGTAATCTGCGGATATGTAGAAGCGTTCAACAGTGGAGAGAAACACCGGGTGCCAACCGTTTGGAGGCCAAATGAGGAGGGGGAGTATGAGATGGCCGAGGTGCTTCCCGTTCCTGAAGCTGCGGTGAATGGATGTGCGATTGCGATCAACCGGCGTGGAATGGCTGTGGGCTACTACAGTACGTCCAATACCAATCCCCTGGCTTGCTACTGGGGCCCCTTCGGCACCAATCACCATTTTGTTGATTTGAAAACTCACGGAGCCGTACGCGGCATCAACGATCTTGGGATGATGGTGGGGGGCACTGACAAACGTTCATATCTCTGGCAATCTGGCCATCGTCATGAGCTGAACAAGATCAAGGGGGCTCCCGAAGAATGCAATGCCCTTGGGATCTCGCACACCGGTGACGTCATCCTCATCGACGACAACGGAAACTCCATTGTGCTAAAACCTCAGACAGCCCTCACGGCTAAAAACTGACACAGTTCGCAGAAAAAGTGTGATCTTTTTAGAAAAACAACGAATTACCCTGGGACTGCATATGATCGAAATAGATAGTCTAGAAACTCCTGTAGATACTCGACCGGAATGGATTCGGATTCCGGTTGCCGTAAAGCTTTTTGGAATCTCCAGGACCAAGCTCTACGAGTTAATCGGCGAGGGTAAGATCAAGTCAGTTTCTCTTCGTAAGCGAGGACAAATTCGGGGGACACGACTTCTGAGCTACGATTCCCTGAACGATTATCTTTCCGGTCTCGCTCGGCTTCAGGAGAATTTGGATTGAATGATATCGCAGCCTAACAGTTCTTGTCGATAGGCGAATTAAGAAAACATCCATCAGCGTGTTGACTCATAAAAAAGGACACCGAAGCGGGCAGTGAGGTGCCGAACAGAAAGGCCCATTGCCTCATAAAGGAAGACACTCTGGCCCATGGCGAGCACCATGAGTCAAGACACCCGAAATGAATACCTGGAAAAGATGCGAGACCGCTACCGGCGATACACCGGACGCCAAGCCCGCAGCAAGCTGATCACCGAATTCTGCGCGGTCACCTCACATGAACGCAAGTATGCCATCAAACTCCTGCGGCAACAGCGGGGACCAGGGAGCACCTCGCCAACATTCAAGCGAAGCGCCCCAAGGAAGTATGGCCAAGAGGTCATCGACGTCCTCTTCGAAATCTGGCGCCACAGCGAACAACCGTGCGGCAAGCGCTTGAAACCAATGCTCAAAGAATGGCTTCCGCACTATCAGTCACACTATGGAGTTTTAAGCCAGCAAACCCAAGACGACGTGCTCGCCATCAGCCCGGCACAGATAGACCGCGTTCTAGCAGCGCGCAAAGTTGGCCTAAGTAAAAGGAAGCCACGCACGCCCAAAGCTAACGCAGCCATCAAAGCACTCGTGCCCATTCGAGCTGAAAGTTGGGATGCGAGAGAACCCGGCTGGATCGAAGCCGACACCGTCGCCCACTGCGGCGGCGACATGGCCGAGAGCTTCATCTGGAGCCTCACCGCTACCGATATCTTCAGTGGCTGGACCGAAGTGCGTCCGTCGTGGAATCGCGGCCAACATAGCGTCTTAGAGGCCTTCTCGATCATCGAAACGCAATTGCCCTTCGAGATACTGGGCGTCGATACCGACAACGGCGGCGAGTTTTTAAACTATCATTTACACGATTACCTCACCAACCGGGCCAAGCCCGTAGAAATGACCCGTTCACGCCCCTACCGAAAAAACGATCAAGCACACGTGGAGCAGAAAAACGATACCCATGTCAGGCAACTGCTGGGCTACGACAGGCTCGGTCACCAACCCTTGTTGGAAATGGTTAATAGTTTGTTAGAATCCTGGAGCCTATGGCGCAACCTCTTCACCACCACCTTCAAACAGATCGAGACAAGGCGGGAAGGAAACCGGCAAATACGCCTACACGAGAAAGAACCGCAAACGCCATGCCAGCGCCTCATCGACTACAATCGAGTCCATGGTAATGAATCCTATGCGAAAAAGCTAGAGCACTGGCGAAGTCAACACGATCCCTTCAAGCTCAAAACATGGATCGAAAAGCAACTCAAAGCGATCTGGGATCTCGACAGCCAACTCAACGCCATGGAAGGAGCCAGCGAACTCGAAAAGGAACAACGAGCCAAGCGCTCACTAAGCAAAGCCAAGAGACGGCCAGCACCCATCACGCAACTACGGGAATTACCCACGCCAAAGCCCTCAACGCCCGCCAAGATGCGAATCAGAGCTGGCAAGAAAATCTCCAACGCAGCCTAACATTCCCCCTGGAACTTGGTTGGAATCGGAGCAGATATCGGGAAAAAGCCGTTCACTCAACGAGCGACATCCAATGCCACGGTTAGGTTAGTGACCCTTCCGCTAGTCATTTGCCAAGAGCAGCGTTAGAGCCATGCGGAGCCGTGAGCTGTCCTCGCCGGTCCTGCGGGAACCCTTGATCTTGGGCCCCGCTCCCCCTGGACCCCACGCCCCGGCGCCGCCGAAGGGAGTTAGCAGCCTTCGCCGCCGGAGGCAGAAGGCTACCAGGGGGAGCCCCAAGCCAAGGGTTGTCCTCGGCCCGGCTGCGGGATCTCCCGGGTAAAACCACCACGCAGAGCCGTGCTTGCCACCTCGCGGCAATCCAGAGGCTCTTAAGCGTAACGTGACGCTTGGATCGGTCCTAGAAAAGTCAGTGGCCGTAGCGGCCAACCTGAGGAAGACGCCTCAGGCCGGCTGGGCCCCAGAGTGGCCTTTCTTTTTAATCTGTTAAGCTCCGCACGAGAGCATTCAAAAGGCCGCTGCGCGGGGTGAGCATCCGCATGTTAACGATGACCTCAAGCACTTGCGGCACTTCTCAAAAGACTCCTTGGAAAAGGCCCCTTGAGGCCGCAAACTCCGTGTCTCGAACCCAAGATCAAACAACCTAAACCCACAAAAGTCAGAGTGTCCTCAATTATGAGGCATCAACCCTCCCTAACCTTATACCAGAGTGTCTTTTTTCAATGAGGCAACAGGTCAGAGCCTCCGTTCTAACGAAAGTCTATCTAATGCTGACCACAGATTCTGCTGAAGACCCTTTTTTTAGGATGTCGCGCAGCCGTTGCAGATGCAGCACTTCTCTGCGCAAGCACAGACACCGCATTTTTCGGCGGAATCTTGATCAACATGTGGGCATGATCGGGCACATGGCCCTCCTCAATCTGGCACCCTTTGTGTCCCGCCAATCGGTGAAACACGGCTCCAAGTTCTTTTTTCACCACGCCATACAACTTTCCTCGCCGATTCTTAGGTATGAAGATCACGTGATACTTGCACTGCCACGTCGTGTGGCTCATTTTCTGATAGTCTTCCATGTTTTTCTTGTGGGTTGGTGCATTGAGCGGCTCCAACATACATTACCCATGGAAGACTTCTGTATAAGTAGAACTCTTGGAGTCACCCCGGCAGAGCCGGGGGGGGGCGACTGGAAGACTTAAGCCAGGAAGCACCCTAATTGTTCTGGATTTCGAGATTAGGTGATCTAATCTTTGCCATCAACCTTACCAAACTGTATCGATTTCATGCCACGCGCTCGAGAAACGGACATGTTGTTCCTTACAAAACTCCCAAATGCAAGAATCTCTGATTTTGCTGCGGGAATCTCATTGGTTAACCGCACTGGTTATAGTCTTCCAGACTTGATCGCTAAAGCGACTAAAGATCGGATCGCGCTTGGAAGAATGTTCCTTGGTGATGCCGAGACAGCCGCAAATTCGAATCCTCCTCAATTCAGATCGGCAGTTTCTCGAGCTTACTACTCTATGTACCACACGATACGAGCGGTAGTTTTCTACACAAACTTAGGAGATGACTACGAAAAGCATTCTGAACTCCCGAAGCACATTCCCACTGACTTTCCTTCATTTCAATCCTGGAGCAACACTTTGAAAAATGCTCGACTTGAACGAAATAAGGCCGATTACAATCCGTACCCAAAACGGGATGATTCTCTGCAGACCACTGCTGCACAATTGCTCACCGAAGCGAGGGCACTATTGCCCGTGACGCGACACTACCTCCGCAGAAAAGGTCTTAATTTCTAACTTCAAATACGATGAGCCCCGCAATAATTGAAGCTTTGGTCAGGAGTAAGTTTGTCGAATCCGGCATTCAACCAACATCAGTCGAACTCCGCCGCTTTCCAGGTGAGACGATTGTAATAGTTGAGGTCGCAACCCAATTCGAGAAAGCTGTTAGTGTGGGCTCTTCGCTAGACAACGACATTGAGGATGGTTTCGTCACTGTTCGATTCACCAATACTCCATCAGGCGTGGAGACGGCGCCGGTAGGTTCTGTTCGAGATCAACGAGTCACAAAATTAATAGAAATGTTGGACACACGATCGAGGACATCAGAGGCCCAGCCGAGCCTAAGGTATCTTGAGGATGTCGATGGCAGGTTGCAGGTAGCCCGGGGGCATCGCCATCACCTGATATTTGGGCGACGAGGTGTCGGTAAAACTGCATTATTGCTTGAAACTAAAAGCCTAGTGGAACGCGAAGGTGGGCTTTCGATTTGGATAAATATTCAAACCGTTCGAAATCTCGGCTGTTTCCGTGCATTCCTCACGGTTGTTGGCAGGATTTGTGACCTTGTTGTTTCTACTCAGCAACACCGCAAGACAATTCCACGAAGCCTTAGGCTTGCCACTCAGGTCGCTACTAATGTTCAGGCTCAATTGGACAGTGACGAGGTAGACTCATCAAAGGTGGAATCACTGCTGTCAGAAGTTCAGCAATTGCTAACTTGCTTCACAGTTGAACTCCAATCCTCGGTATTTCTCTTCCTGGATGATATTCACTATCTCCCCTATCGAGAAGTTCCAAGATTCTTGGATATGATTCACGGAATCACTCGAGACACAACCGTCTGGATCAAAGCCGCAGGCATCAAGCATCAGATGCGCTGGTTCGTCTCAGAACCCCCAACGGGACTTCAGATTGGCCACGATGCAATAGAAATCAATCTTGACATAACATTGCAGGAACCTGAAAGGGCGAAGGAATTCTTGCAGAGTGTTCTCGATGCTTATATCGATGAATGTCAGGCAACACCACGAAAGGCTTTCTTAAGCAACACTGCACTCGATCGATTAGTATTGGCGTCAGGTGGTGTACCGCGGGATTTTGTTACTCTTTCTGCCTCAGCACTTCAGAGTGCAAGAAAGCGTGAAAACGCTCGAGCGGCAGGAGTTCAAGATGTCAATAATGCCGCTGGATTGGCGGCGAAAGCTAAAATCCAAGAATTAGAGGAAGATGCCGCAACCGATCAGGGTGGCGCAAAACTGGTTTTGGAATCACTTAGTTTTGTTAGAGATTTCCTGCTGGACTCACAGCAGAAGACATTCTTTCTTGTTGATTTCGCCGACAAAGAAGGCAGATCTCGGGAGTATGCTATCATTCAGAAACTCATGGATCTGCGAATGCTCCACTTGATAAATGGGAGTCTTTCTGACGGGAAACGAGCAGGCAAGAGATATGAGGTGTACTTGCTAGATTTGAGCCAGTATAGTGGAGCTCGCCTTAAACGTGAATTGTTGATTCTGGACTTTAGCGGTGGTCATCTCATTCTCAAAAAAACGGGATCTAGAGATTCCCCTCAGGTGGCATCAAGTTCTTTAAATCTTGTTTCTATCCTTAGAAGAGGCGCTCATCTGGAACTCTCTACACTTTCTAAACTGCTTGATCTTTCGTCGTAGGATTTGGCAGCAGGCAAAACGCGACAACTGGTAGACGGACTCTGCACACAGAGACGATCAGGATATAGTCAATGACGACTCTAACGCATCATCGTGTTCTGGGAGAGGGAGACCCTCCATTGCCCGGTTTCGATTTGGTAAATACGAGTTAACCGAAAAGGCTCGGCGGGAACCCGTTTCCCAGATCGGAATGCAACGGCTTTGATCACACCAGTGGCTACGGTCAGGTTACCGTCTCGAAGCTATTCGATAGAAGGCGTCTTGTAGGACACAACTCGAGCACACCGGATTCGATGTCGTTCAGGCATTCGCCTGATGTCAGGCGGCTACCGAACACATTATTGAAAATGTGAGAGTCATATAGAAGTTCTCTAAGCATTCCAACGTCTTCACGCTCGTAAGCATCTGTCAGTATTCGGTATTCGATTCAGTCGAGTTCTCTCGTTGCATAACTATTCGAGAGCCATGCGCTAGAAGACGAAGGTGTTATGTTGGACTTGGGATGCTGGCATCCCGACACAACAATCCGTTTCCCGTGGATGTGAAACCCAATCGCGAGAAGGTCACCCGTGTCACTATGGTCATCACACACATCTTCGAATGAAACGGGACATACGCGATGGCTACCACCCGGGCAAACAGCGTGGGTGGTTTCACTGAACCCTTAGAATCATCGGCAAAGAGACGATCGATCAAAGTTTCCGGAAGTAGATGACGGTGAGGATGATAGATACCAGTAACGCAAGGATGATACCCAAGCCGGCGAGCATCTGGTGCATCCCGAAGAACAGGGGCGTCCAGGAACGGTTGAGAAGCAGTTGCACGCCGAAACAGATTGTCGCTGTGCGTTTGTCACGCGACGATCGGCACAATGCCAGACGACGCAATCGAAATGGCGATCATGGCGTAGAGGTTAATCCACACCGCCCCAAAAGACCCAGTTCGGAGGCGTGCCAAGCGGATTCACCAAACCGCCATACCAGCTCGGAATCTGGTCACTCGTGATCGCCGCTCCGAGACCTCCGAGGGCTTCGACGACAATGATGGAACCAAGAATCTTGAGAAAGAGTGGCACATCGCAACTCTGTCCTGTGCTCCGCAAATTGGCTTCACAATAGAACAAGATTTTTGTGCCCAGTCGCAAAGCGCGGGGTGACAAGTTGAGCCTCGCGGTCGCAGGACCAAACGCGATCTAACGTCCTTGAACGCAACCAAACCTCTCAGAACGTGTTGTAAGTTTGGTTGTAAGTAACACAGTCTGATTTGCGTAATATGTTGATTATGAGCGTGGTGGAGGCGAGGGGAGTTGAACCCCTGTCCTCATTCGAACACTGGAAATAGGGCTCTCTACCGGGGAAAATAGGGCCCTGAGATTATCTAAAACAAACCGAGCCGTTGTCACTTTCGTTGTCACTTTTTCGCTTTTTCGCTTGGCGGCTTTCAAGTGGGGGCATTAGGCTTCTATCCTAATGGCAACACTGGAATCTTTCGAACATGGCGTCGCTTCGTGAGAAGCCTCGGTCTCCCTACTGGTATGCATGCCTAACTTTGCCTGACGGATCGAGGACCGAGCGGTCTACAAAGATTCGTATGAAAGGGGCGAAGGAGCGGCGGTTGGCTTTGGATATCGCGAATGCGTGGGAGCAAGACTTGGCCCCGGCGCAGTCGGTTGCCCAGGCGCAACGCGTGGCTTCTGACATCCATGAAAAGCTGACTGGCCGCGCGCTTCCTACAGCGACGCTTGGCGATTATGTTAAGCAATGGCTGGATGCGAAGGAGGGAGAAGTTTCTTCCGGGACGCTGGACTATTATCGGACCCGGCTCTCGAAATTCGTCCAATGGGCTGGCGAAGACCGTCAAATCGTGACGTTCACGGTGGACGATCTTCGTGACTTCCGTACCGCAGAAGGCCGGCGGGTGCAGGAGCGAACGGTCAACGGCATTCTCAAGACGGTGAGGATGCTATTCAGGTCGGCTAAGCGTGATGGACTCATCGCTGAGAATCCGTGCGAAGATCTTCGCCCCTTGAAGGCTCCCCCATCCAATCGCCGGCCGTTTGATATGACGGCAGTAAAGGACATCCTTGCGGCCGCTGATCCAGAGTGGCGCTCGATGGTCCTCTTTGGGTTCTATACAGGGTTGCGGCTCAAGGATATCGCTTTGCTAGAGCTGGGCGAACTCTATCTCGACGAGCAAGAGATCCGCTTACACACAAGCAAAACGGGTCGTCGGCAGAAGATCCCAATCCATCCAGCGCTCATGAATCACCTGCTTGATTACTCGACCGGTGACGATCCGGAAGAGCCGCTTCACCCGCGCGCGCATCGTGTGGTCACTAAGCAAGGAAAGACTGGGATGCTCTCCCGGCAATTCTACAGCCTTATGGCACAAGCCGGGGTGGTGTCTCGCAGATCTCACCGCAAGTCCGACACCCGAGCTGGCGACCGTCGCAATATGTCGCCGGTTACTTTTCACAGCTTGCGGCACACGGCGACGAGTCTCTTGAAGAATCTGGGCGTGAGTGGGCCCGTGGTTGAGGAACTCATCGGGCACGACTCGGCGGAGATGAATCGCGTTTACACGCACATTGACCCTAGCGTTTTGCGAGAAGCGAATGCTAGGTTGCCGGAGCTTTAGTCAGTCAGACGGAGAGCTTTCCGGACAAAAGTTTGCGCAGCATGCCGAACAGACTCTTCTGTCAATTTGTCGAAGGTGATCGTGACTGTGCTATCTTTGGCGCTAAATGGCACCTCGGAATGACATGTGAATAGCTTGGAGTCTGGGTCGCCTTCATAGCGCAAGGTGCCCCTACCCTTCAGTTTCGCTTCAGTGGCAAATTCAATAGGTTCATCAGAGAAGAATTTGCGCTGTGTGATGGTGGCAAACCAGTCGTCATAGTCCTCCGCTTTCGCCGCGGCGACTACCTTTTCAAGCTCCGGAAAAATCACCTCTTTCACGAGCCGCTGCATCTGTTCGCACGCCACCTTAAGGGCAATTTTTTCCTCTTTTAGTTGCTGTTCGGCTTGCTCGAGTTCGGCGTCGTCGAGTTCTGTCCTTTTCTTGAATAGGGATCGATACTCATCCATGACCTGACCGTAGCGCTAGAGTTCGTCTTTGGCGAGGATGAAGAGGCAGGCAAGCACAAGCGGCCCGAAGGCGATCAAGGGCCAGAGAAGGCCCACGAGCAACACGCAACACCGTTGAGCCTTGCTCAGGCGTCTTGGTTGCTCGTGGGCTTCTTCGCCTGGCAGGTGCCATTCGAATTCGGGAAGCTCGTTCATTGGCATCGAATGAAGAGGACACACTGGCCGCACCGGCAGGTGGCTTGGCTTTCGTTGGGGCGCTTCTCGGCTAGGTCGAATGCGGCCAGTAAGGCGAAGCCGATGAACACCACACCGAGACCGACACCGATGGCTTGGATGGGGCCTAGCATGTCACACCTCCGGCTTCGGCGACCGCCAAGGAAATGACGATTGCGAACGCTGCGAGGAAGAGGACGGCTCCGCCTGGTGACTTGCATAGGCATAGACCGACCACGACGCAGAAGGCCAGCCCGCCGATGACCCCCATGGCCTCGTAGGGGATCTTTGCCGGTGCGGCTCGGACCGGCTCGGGTTGGTGCCAGTCTTGCGCGTGGGATTCATTGGTCATGAGGCCGAGCCAGGCCATGGCGAATAGTGGGATGGATAGTAGTTTGTCTTTCATGGAGTGGTTGTTGTTTGTTAGTGTGGTTGTTCGTTTGTTGATGTTGTCAGTTGGGATAAATGGAAGGGCGCGCCTTCCGCGATGGCTTGGCAGATGGCTAACAAGTCATCGAAGTGGGCGGTGGTGAATCCGAGCCCACACGACCACGTTTGGTGGTCGTCGTCGTAGTCGATCGAGAAGGTGTAGTTCTTGTAGATAAACAGGGTCATGACTTAGCCTTCGATGATCTCGTAGTCGTTGGAGGGGAGGCCCACGAGGGCCTTGGCCAGCTCATACTTGAGCTTGTTGTGTCCTTTGACTTTCATGGCCGCGACGACGTCCCGGATCTGGCCGCGGCGTTCGTAGGCGCGGCGGGCCAGGGCGTTGTCTCGCGGGGTGAGTTCGACCGGAATCTCCCGCCAACCTCGCGCAGTGCGCACGCGGATCTTGCGCGGATGAGAGGCGGGCAATCCGGCGGGAAATTGACCGGGAAATTCGCGGAAATCGGCTTCTACTACGGGGGAGTAACCGCGTTTGGAACCAGTTTCCCGCTCAGTTTCCCGCCCATTTTCCCGGGGCCAGGAAGGTGCTCCAGAGGGGAGGAAGCCGTAGCGTGGGAGCGCGATCTCGTGCTCGACTTTGCGTTCTTCTTCCCCCGGCATGAGGACGCCGTAGCGTGACTGAGAGGGATCGGGAATCCCGTCCCGGCTCCCAGCGATGACGCGCACGCGGAGGAAGTTTTCCGTTAGGCATTTGCCCACGGCGTTTCCCCACGAGCGTGTGGTGTTGGCGTGCAGGATGAAGGTTGGAATTATCCGGCACGAGGCAAACATCGTCGTGGCACTGGTAAGGAGTTTGCTGGCCTCGTCTCCGAGCATGGAGACGGTCTCCGTCCAATCGTCGATGGCCACGTAGATGGGCTCAAAGGATTGGGTGGGGATCTGGCGGCGGGTGGCTTCTTCGCGGCGATCTCTAGCAAGCCTGCCAATGAGGCGGAGACCGGCGACGACGTCTTCCCATTCGGGCCCGTAGATTTCGCAGTGCGTTCCCCACTCGTGGGTGGGGATCTTGGGGCCGATGACAATGATGCGATGGCCATTGTGCGCGGCGCGTGAGAGCGCGTGGCGAGCGACCCAACTCTTGCCGGATTGCTGCGGACCGATGACGCCGTAGGCGCGGCCGGGGTACTGCATGGCGGCGACGAGATCGACGTTAGGCTCGGACGTTTCCGGTGTGGGCGATGCGGCGGCGGCATGCCGTTTGTTAGGATCGATCATGAAGGGCACTTGATCGATCTCCGTGACGAGCCCGGCGGGCCTAACTAAAGCGTGACCGGCGGGAACGATGGTGGCACCGGCCATGGCGGCCAAGTGCTGGGCACGAATGGCCTCGGCTTTGAGGCGCGTGCCTTCCGCCCAGAGACGGCGGCAATCGGCGATGTATCTGAACATGGTTGTTCCTTGACGCTGGGCCGCCCGTGGGCGACCCTAGCGCTGATCTCCATTTCACGTGGTTGATTAATCGAGGCCCTGGAAGCTCCTAACCTTCCGGGGCTTCTCTTTTAGTTAGGGAGCTGGGCCGGTGCTTCGGCCGCTTGGCCCTGACAATGAAAGCGCTGATGCAAGTTCCGTTGCCGTTGTGCGGTGAGGAATTCGCGGCGGGCTTGTTCCTCTTGCTGCTCGAGCGCCGAGAGTTCGTCATCGGCAATAGCGGCAATGGATTCCTGAATCGGCTTCACGTCTTCCGGGCTTAGGGCGCGGTAGAGTTCGTCCAGTTCGCGGCTGGAACGGCGGTTCTTGGCCGCCTCGATGAGACGGTCAAGCTTGGCTTTGATGCCGTTCGCGGCAGCGACGATAGCCCCATGCGATGTGTCATCGAGGGGCGCCAACGGAGTGGGTAATGTATTAGACATAGGTTTGTTAGGTTGTTGCGGTCGAGATCGGACGTCCCGACCTCAGTTCGATCATGAGCGCGTGCTCACGATGGTTAGAGTATATACTCGTAACTACCTTAGTCAATACTAGTATTTACTGAATTGCGCGAAGATTGTTAAGATTCCTTAAGTATTGACGCGTCGGCACGAGGCACTACCCTTCTCTGACATGCCCAAGTCTCCCGTTTCTATTAAGCTTTCCCCGGAACAATTGGCTGAGGTGAAAGCTAGAGCGCGACAATATCGCCGTTCGTTTAATAGCTTTGTGGAGGAAGGGCTGGAGCTGGTGCTCGAAATGTATCCCGAGAAGCCAGCTAAGAAGAAACGACAACCACGCAAACGATGAAAGCCCTTCTCTGTCTACCTCTCTTGTTCCTTGTCAGTTGTGGAACGATTCGCGAAACAACGATGATCAACGCTCCGCAAGAGCGCGTGCGCGAATCGATCGCTAGCGAATGCCTTTCGCAAGGAGGAATCATCACCGATGACACGAGGTATACGGTTAAAGCCGAGATCCCGAATCCAAATGGAGTCGACCGCTTTCTCAACGGTCGCGAGTTTCAGGAGTGGGTTTTCAATGTCTCTGGGAGCTTGCCAACAAGGCTAACGCTAATGCCATTCATGCGTGTCGGTTACAGCATGAGTGGCGTCAATTCGATTGATGACAAAACCTCGAAGGCTGTTAGGGATGCGTTGGCGTCGATCAAGCGAAGAGCGGAGCGAGGATAAGCTAGGGCCGATCGGGGCGTTGAGTCGATGCAATCGCTTTCTGAATTCTTTCGACGCTCGTATTGGCTTCCCGGTATCGTTACTGGTGTAATTCTTCTAGTGCTTGAAAAGCACTACGATTCGATCCTGAAAGGACTGCTGTTCTTGTTAAAGAAAACCAGCCAGGGTATGTTGCTGAGGGTTCCGCTGTGGGGACCCTCTTTGGTTTTAGTATCAGGAGCCATCTTGGTTTTCGTTTGGTGGAAACGCACGAAGAAAGAGATTCGCAAGTTGAAGGACGAAAAGGTGCGCTTGCAACTTGAGCGAGATGAGTTGGCGGTAGCGTATGATGAAAAAGTAGACGAAATGAAGGCGCGCAATGCTCGCTCTGAGGCGAAGATTGCCGAAGCGCATCGACAGATGCGATTGGCCCAAAAGGGTAGAAAATGGATGAGGTGAGAGGATCTCCCTGCTTTGGATTTCCCCCGCGACAATCACGGTTCTAACAGTAAGGGGTTTATTCATTCTGCTAGAAACCTGACAAACACGCGTGCAAGGCACTATCAGGAGCCTGCCGAAACAGAATAGTACTATTACGGTCTGGCGACTCATTCCAAGTTTTAGAAGTGTGAGCCATAAAGAAATGTTAAGTTTCGTGAATTTGCTAGCGTTCTCGGGAATGCGTGTTGAAATTGTTCGATGGGAGGAAATCAACGTGCACCGCCATTCTCCGCCACATGCTTTTCAATTATTTCGGCGATCAATAGATCAATGGTAGTGCCTTGTGCTTTTGCCATTCGTTGTAACGCTTGATATGTCTGCAGCTCTAATTTGGGTTTGAGTTCCTGTCGTCCTCCCATGAGATCTCGAATGATTCTAGCAGAGGCACCCGTGATGGGACGACCGGCACTGAGCCAATTGTTGACTGTTCCCAACGCGACGCCGCACTGATTGGCAAGCCACTGGCGATCCTTTCCAGCGGATTTGAGCCAACTTTTTACCGATTCTTGGTCTAGCCCGTCCATTACACTAATTATGAAACGCTTGATTCGTAAAAAGTAAAGATTCTTTCTTGCTGGATTAAACTAATAGTGTATTTTTAGTTAAATCATTAAGGCAATGACTGCAATTCAATTGACCATTAGCCCTTCTAAGACTCTGCCGGAAGACGTTCTTCGTAGGTTCTGCGCTCTTGCAAGCGCACACGACAAATCCGCAGACGAGTACCTCGCTGAGGTGCTTGAGGATGTCGTCGCCTCCCAAACTTCCGAGACTTCGGATCGAGAACTACGACCAGCACGTCCCGCCTAAAACCATCTCCCTATGCGATGGGAGGCCGCCTCCCTGGAATTCATTCCCGGCCTCTCATCGCAACTCTCTTTGACCAATGAAAAAGCCTTGTTTCGTAACGGCCGCGTGCTCGCTCTCGGATGAGTTGTTGAGGCGAGCCAAGTTGTGTGATGCGGCGGGGGAGCCGGGCAAGGCGCATGCCTACCGGGAATCTGCCCGGCGAGTGGCCGAGACCTTTGCGGAGTATGCGCGTCAACTGGCTCAGTGGAATGAGGCGCGTATGGAACGGAAGGAGGTGGCGGCGTGAGTGGAGAGGGGATTCAGGATACAGGGGGCAGAAACCAGGAGTCAGCTAGTGGAGAGCCTGATTTGGGCGCGGCGGTGGATACGCTGATCTGTGAGTTTTATGACACGGCGGCGCTACGGGCGGAGGCCGGGGATGAAAACGCGGAGCTGGCTTTCAAAGCGTGTGCGGAGCGTGTGTCGGAAGTCTTCGCGGAGTACTTCGGGGAAAAGGCGAAGTATCATTTGGAGAATCTTGGGAGGGTCCAGAAGTCGTGACGTTTTTGATTTGTTTGCTAGGGGCGTTCTATGCGGCGTTGCGTGTGGTGTTGGAGGGTGTGGCGCTCTATCAGAGGCGTTGTGAGCGGATTGATAGGGAACTTTTACGGGAGACGCGGGCATGACTTTGGAAGAGCATGGAGCATTGCAGGCGCGCGGTCGCGAAAAATGTGAGGAAGCGATCTTGCATGTCTTGCGGTTCCTGGCGAGCGACCCTCGGGTTTACTATTGGTTAGGCGAGGGGACGCAATCTTATGCGCTTCTCACAGAGGCCTTGGCGGCTTCATCGGGTCTTGAGCTTTCGCACATCCGTAAGACTTTCAAGCCGGATAAGAAGGCATTCGCGGAATTTGAGGAGGAGAAGAATCAAATGGAGGCGCTCTATCAAGCCTACCATGACGCGTTGATGACGGGGCGGGAAATCACGACTTCGATCGGTGCGCGGCGGGTGAAGATGCGGCTTTCGAGTGGATGACAGAATTAACAAAATTGACAGAATTTCTTTATGAATATCACTAGCATTACTGTAGCCGCCGGGCGGACGTTCAATCATCCGTATGAATCGTATTCCAACCTGAGGCCGGAGGTGCGCATGACGGCGGATCTTGCCGAGGGAGAGGATGCGGTGCAGGCGACGCAAGAACTGCAAGCGAAGGCGGAGGCGCTTGTGGAGCAACACAAGTCGATGCTCTTGAAGCAGATCGAGGACCTCTATCAGAGCCGCGAACTCGATCGTGAGCTTGCGGGGATGGAGGACAAAATCCGCCAGGCACAAGAGCGCATGGAGGAACTGAAGAAGCGGCGGCAAGACATCGGGGAGGTGAAGACGCTGCCGATGGCGGCGACTCACGAGGCGGTTGAGGGGAACGACGAGATCGGTTTCTGATGACAATCGGCCGGACTCCAGTTGCGGCTTGCGATCAATCGCTAGAGACGCACGACCATCACTTCACGGCGCATTGCTGCCCGACGTGCAAGGGGACTAGGTCGCAAGAGTGGCACCTCGTTTGTGATGATTGTTGGGAGCGTGTTCCCATGGCCAAGAGGGAACGGCTCTATCAATTATACTGCGAGAACCGCGGCTCGAATGAACATATCCGGCTTTGCTGGGAAATTCTTATTAACCTCGCGGTTGACGCTCTCTGCCAAAAGAAGCGCCGGGGGGAGTTATCATGAACGACCTCGAGCACAGAACGCAATGCGCGGTGGTGGGCTACGCTCAGATCAAGGCGAAGACGGAACCGCTTTGGGGGATGTTGTTTGCCATTCCCAATGGTGGGGATCGTGACCCGCGTGTCGGCGCGAAGCTGAAGCAAGAGGGCGTGCGGCGTGGTGTGCCGGATCTTTGTTTGCCGGTGCCTAACGGAGTCTTCAATGGACTCTATATCGAGATGAACCTGGGCGTGTGCGGCTTTCGCGTCGAGGTCTGTCATTCTCACCAAGCCGCGATCGATACCCTCAACGATTACCTCTCACTCATATCCAAGTCAGTCTTATGTCAGATAACCTCATCATTGAAACCCTGGCCACTGCCCACAAAGGCAAAGCGCAAACGCAGCTCTCGGAAAGGCTCCGCGAAGTCGTTGAAGCGGTAGCGAAGACGGGCGGTAAGGGCGAACTCACGATCAAGCTTAAGGTGGCCTCGAGCGGCGACGGGCAAGCCGCGAACTTCCGCAGCATGACGGCGGTCTTCTTACTCATTGACGGCCATCAAGAAGCTTCCTTACAAGCGCCTCAAGCGGAAGTGGCTGGGGCTCAACAAGTATGAACGGGCCCGCGAACGCGTGGCGATGAAAGAGATCATTCAATTTAACTAACCTTTACCTCATATTGGCGAGGGCTCCCGTAACAATGTTCACACTTTGGCAATATCAAACGTTACTTTGGGGCGATGGCAGAAGTCCCGCTCTCAGCATGATGAGCAATCCCAGCCTCCCCGACATGCTCAACACGTCACGTTACTGGGATGGCTATGCCTTTGGAACCATTTTCAATTATCCCTTAACACTTATTGGCGAGGGCGCCCGGTTAAGGGGTTTGCTCGGGGGCCCTCGCTGAATCTCAACTCAAATCTAACCAACTACCTCACTCATGGATAAAGAACTCTATAATTCTGTTATTGATCACGCGGGCCTGGGCAAAGTTGTCGAGGCCAAGGACGGCACGCGCTATGCGTTGGTGCCGAGCGACTTCTCCCTCGATGAACTCCAAGATGCTTGCGATCCTAACGAGAAACCTGGCATGCGTTCCGGCGGCTTTGCCACGGATTCGCCGGAGGGGTTCATTGAGTATTTCAACCGGGTGAAGAATGAGGAACAAGTCTCGATCATCTTTGCCGACCGGGAGAATGATATGGTGAAAGCCTTCTTTGATTTCCACGGCGGGACGGATGCGGCGGCGGACCGGTGCGCGTTCACGGCGCGGTTGGGTTTGAAGACGGATCCCCTCTTCGATGCGTGGTATAACAAGGATGGCTCGGCCTTCACGCAGGAGAAGTTCGCGGAGTTCCTTGAAGATTATGGTAGTGCCATTCGCGAGCCGGATGCGGCGAGTGTGGCGGAGCTTGTCATGGATCTGGAACAGACGGGCGGCGTCGAGTTCAAGTCTCGCAAGAACCTGACCACGGGAGCGGTGGAACTCCATTACGTGGACAGCTCGGAAGTGAAGGCGCCGGGGGACATCGAGGTTCCGAAGGTGCTCCACTTGATGCTTCCGATCTATCGTGGGGGTGAGCCGGTGCCTCTCACGGCCTCGATGCGGTATCGCTTGAGTGGCCAGGCGTTGGCGATCTCTTACCGTTTGGTCGGGCTCAATGAAGCTTACGAGCAAGCTTTTCAATCGGTCGTCGATCACATCGGCGAGAAAACCTCGATCGTTCCCATTCCGGGCGTTTTTCGCTTGTCGTGAATCCGGAGGTTCTCCAGTCTATCTCCCAGTTGGCCGCGAGTGTGAATGCGCTCACTGAGCTGCTAACGCGTGCCCTGTCCGGCGACGTCGCTTCCCGTGTGTTGGAAGCATCTCCGGTTGAGCGTGCCCCTCTCATCGCCAGTAGTCGCGGTGAGAACAAGGACGCCAGGTCACGTGCCGCGTTGCTCGAGGAAGCTCGGGAGCATGAGGCGGCCGCGAAGCGGCTTCGCCGGGCGGCGATGCACGATTCTGGGTTGTCGGACAATGTCGGACATTTGTCGGACGCGGCCCCCGGTAGAATGTCGGACAATGTCGGACATTTGTCGGACAGTACGTACAACGACAACAACGAAGTTGTTGGAGTACAGGGGCCTACGGCCCCTGAAAGAACAGCCAAAGGTTGTGGTCGTCGTACGTCTGTACCCGCGCGCGAGGATGTCGGACAATGTCGGACATTCGCGTTTGAGTCGCCGCCGGCGGATGGCCAAGGATTGCTCGATGTGGCGTCGCCGGATCCGCGCGAGCAATTGCTCGATGGGTTCATCGTGGCCACGAAGGCGGAGTCGCGGTTCAAGTCGTGGTCGGTGGTGACCTCGGAACGGAAGCGGGCGTTTCTGAAACTGATCTCAGATGAGCAGCTGGGGCCGCTGTTTGTGGAGCACTGGCGGGCCTTGGTCCGTTGGGTGGCTCGGGATAAGGGCTTGAGGGACCGTTATGGCGGGCGGCCGATCGATCCGGAATGGCTCTTGCGCCCGGAGACGTTCACCTCGCAGTTGGAGCGGATGCTGGCAGAAGAGAAACCGAAGGCACGGCCGGCGTCAGATGTTCCGGCGGCGTTCTCGGCGTGGTTGGCGATGGCGGAGCTTGGGGCGTTTGCTAGTTTGCGGAGTGAGCCGCGGACGGCGTGGCTTAGTGCGCCGGTTAGGAAACTGTGGCAGGATTCAGGGGGCAGGATACAGGATGCAGGAAGCAGGGAGAAGGTGTCATGATCTCTAAGGGAACCGCGGCGGATATTTGGAGCGCTTACTCAGAGATTGAGAAGGCGCGAAAACTCATGGAGGACATGGAGGCCGAGATGGAAAAGGGTAATGATCCCAATCCCCACGATGCGTTTGGAAGGCGCCGAAACTTGACGCTTGGAGTGCCGATGGGGGACAACTCTAGCCGTTTGCTGGATGTCCAGCCGAAGCTGGCAATCTCCGTAATCCGTGCTCACATTGCGGCGAAACAATCGGAGCTGGAGGAAGCCAACGAGCGTGCTCGAATCGAGTTAGGAGAGGAAGACCGGTAATGGAGACGCTGGAGACCAATCCCGAATTGAAGCAGATGCTAGGGGAAGCTCTAGCGGAAGGGCAAGTGGTGCTCCATTACCGGCCCAAGTGGTTCCGGATGCCGGAGGGGCGTTGCCAGTTTTTCCCGGGGATGTCTCGGGCTTCCTACTATCGATTGAAGGCGGCTAACAAGATCGTCACGCGCGGGGCGAAGTTGCCGGGGAGCAAGAAGAACGTGCGGTTTATTAACTATGCTAGCGTGGAGAAGTGGATTGAATCAGATACCAACGGGGACGGATGACGCTCCTCCAATCACAAGCGTGGGTAACGAAATATCTGCACTTTCTGCAAGCTCTGCCAATACACTATTGGGAACCGCCTCGGAAACAAAGATTCTTACGCTGTATTCTCCTTGCCGTAGCGACCTGAGCCTTGGTTCTTCGAGTAGCGCGAGATTAGAACTTAGAAGACGGCAAAAGCTTTGTGCCTTTTTCTCCGATCCCTCAAAGTCAATGCAGTAGCCATGCTGTTTCAAAATCGTCCGCCCAGATGTTTGTGGTGCGGATTTGTTTATAGCGTTTCTCAGTGCGCGAAGTTCTTCGAGGATATATTTCGAGAGAACGGCAGGTTCATCTTTTGATTCTTCTAGTGCCCTTTCAATTTGGAAATCCCGCAAAGCGTCTACTATTGGATTGTCAATATCTTCTTGCTTCTCGGCAGACGAGATTGCGTCGGCAAAATCTTCTTTTAATTTTTCAGAGCCCGCCATGTCGTCGACGTAGAATATTGTTCTTTGGTCAACGATATCGAAGGGGAGCTTGGTTCCTTTTTCTGCGAGGGTGATAATCGGTTGCCGCGCGGCATGGCGAATAGCTAGCTCATACATCACATTGGGGTTCAGCCCAGTAAGATTGGCGACGACGAGATCATCTGTTAGGATGCGTTTCACAACCAAACGAGTAATGGAGCCAGTGTCGGAAACCTCGTGGGCTGCTTCGCATTCGTAATTAGATTTAGTAAGAACGGGGCGAATTACGGAAGCTATCACCCCATCTGTTTTTCGCCGAATCTCGGACCCGTCGTCGCCAATTGGCGTGATGATGAAGCACTTCTTCATATTGAGCGATTTGTTATCCGCCGTCTTTCAATTTTCGACACCGGTTCGGCTGTCCTGCCGCTTTGAACAAGATGATCGCCGTCCCGGCGAGAATGCAAACTGACAGAAAGACCAGCAAATCTTTGCCGGGGCCGTTAAAGCCGCCAAAGGCGAGCAGAGACCCAGCTACAAGCAGGAACCAAGCGGCGAAGTTTAGGACGCGCTTCTTCATTTAGTCTCCAGAATGGTTTTGGTGGTTGATGGCGTATCTACCTTGGCCAGATAACGCTTTGAGTCCAGTCACGCCTTGTTAGGCTTCTTGGGCATCTACAATTCCCGACCCCGCTTCCCCCCTCTTCTCTTCTGCTCTCGAATGGCGGCGATGGCGCCGTCTCGGGCGGCGCGTTGGATTTGGGGAATCATCTCGGCGGAGACGCCGGGCTGGATGTGGAGGACTTGGTTGATGCTCTCGCTCGTGCCAGCGGTGCCGTGCCGGCCCAAGGTGGTGAGATCGATGATCTGTTCGTTGGGGTGGACGACGGAGAGGAAGCCGCCGCGGCCGTCGAGGCCTCCGGAGCGGGAGCCGTCGCCAGTGAAGCCGCCGCCCTCGAAACTGAAGAGGTTGCCGAGGATGCCCTCGATGATGGCTCCGGAGACTTGGCCGGCGAGCTGGCCGCCACTGCCACCGATGCTGGAACCGATGGCGCCGCCTAAGGTTTGGCTGAGTTTGCCGCCCAGATCCCCGAAGATGCTGAGCGCGTTCTTGGAGACGTCTTCAAACCCGGTGACGGTTTGGGAATTGCTCTCGGCCCATGCTGCAGCGACGCGGTTGGCAGCGTCGACGCCGGCATCTCCCGCGATGACGAATTGATCAAATTCACCGCCAGGGAAGAGACCGTTCTCGATGACATCGCGGCCGTCGTTGTTGACCTCGAGTACCACGCCTTGAGTGATGGCGGCGCGCTCGATGGCGTCGAGTTGGGAGCGGTCGACCTCGAGGGCCACGTCTTGGGTGAGAGTCTCGGAACGGCGCTCGATGAGTTCGCGACCCTTTTCATCAATGACCGTGCGGAACTCCAGATCGAAGGTCGCGGCTTGATTGGCGAGGAGATCGTCGATGGCGGCCAGGGCGGGGTCGGTATCGACGGTGACGGGGATGGGATCCGGGGCCGCCACATTGCGCGTCTGCGCCTGGGAAAAGTCGTAGGTGACGGGGATGGCTACGGGATCGAGCGAGACGCCGGCGGGCGGCGCCGTGGGGAACTCATACTGGACCGGGGCTTTGACGGCTCCCTGCACGGTGACGCCGGTGAGATCAAGGGCATCGCGCTCGGGTTCGTCGAAGACGGAATCGAGGAGATCCTCGAAAGCGCGATCGGCAAAGCTGGCCACGAGGGAGAGGGCCAGGCTCTCGAAGTCGACCTCGCCCTGGCGAATGAAGCTGGAGAGACCAGAGCGCAAGACGCCGATGACGCCTCGCCAACGTTCCTCAATGCCATCGGCGGCGGAATCGAACCGCTCGGTGAGGCGGGTGGTGATCTCCGCCTCGAGATCGTCGGGGATGATGCCCAGCTCGTTGAGGGAGCGCACCTCGATGATCTGTTCTTGAAGCCGTTCGTAAGAGGTCTTCACCGCGTCGATGAGTGAGGCGGCCCTGGAGAGGTTGTCGTCACGCAGGGAGATCTCGGTTTCGCGGCTGGTCTCTTGGGCTTCCTCCCGGAGTTCGCCGAGCTTGGACCGGAAACGGGCCACAGTCTCGGGATCCAGTTCCACGCCCAGAGCGATGGCGGCTTCTTGGGCCTGGGCGAAGTCATCGAGGAGACGTTCCTCAGGCGTGGCGAAGCGATCGTCAAAAGCCTCAAGGGTACGCCGGTTGGCCTCGGCCTCACGTTCCTGCAGATCGATCAAGCGTTGGCGCTGGCGTTCCTCTTCCTCGAGAAGGCCAAGCTTGCGGATCTGACCATCGATGAAAGTGTCGAGCGCTTGCTGCGTGATCTGCTCTTCTTCAACAAGTAACGAGTATTTTTCACGTAACTTGGTGGTCTCGGCCTCAATCTGCTCGCCCGTGGTTCGACTGGCTTCAATGACCTCTTGTTGAGCGGTCTTGAATTCTTGAAGGAGGGCGGTGTTCGCTTGTGTGCCTTCGCTGAATGCGCCCGCGGCGTCGGTTGCCGCTTCTTCGATTTCCTCATAGGCGCGAGCCGTGCCTCCCAAGGTGGTGACGAGCTTGTTTTGTTCGTCGATCTGCGACTCGATAGCGGCAATGGTCTCGGCTTCGCGGGCGAGCCCAAAGATGCCGCCGCCAGCCTCGTCGGCCAAGGTGTTGAATTCGGCAACGAGGGAGCGGCGCTCGGCTAGGAGCCGGTCGAGTTCTTGATTGGCCTCGAGGAGTTCGACTTGGTCGTCGGTTTCGATATTGAGTTCGATCCGGAGATCGGAGATGCGATCGGTTAGGCGGTCTTGTTCCTCGAGGGCGCGGTCGATGACGCGTTGATCGTCGTTCCCGGAAAAGATGACTTGGTCGAGATCGTCAAAGCGTCGCTCAAGGCGGACGAGTTCACGCTCTAGACCGGGATCGCCCAAGGCATCAATGATCTCGGCGATGTCCTTCTCGATGTCCTTCCGCGTCTTGCTGAGATCAAGGAACTCGGTCACCTCGTTGGCCGCGCGTGCGGTCTCGATTTCCTGATTGAGTTCTACGATCCGCTCGGCAGCACGGTCGAATTCTTGAATGAGCGCGTCGGCGTTCAGGTTGTTGAGCGCTCCGTCGGCGGTGCTCTGGGCGGTGCCCAAGGCCACGCTGAGACCATCAGCGAAATTCTGGAGCGGCTCGGCAGCGAGCCCGGCCAGGGCACCGCCGATCTCCCGGCGGAGTTGCGCCCAGGCGTTGGCGGCTTGTTGGACGCGGCCGGCATGGGTATCGAAGGCGCGATCGCTCTCTTTGATGAGGGCGGTGTTCGACTCCCACTCATCGGAGGCGAGAGCGATGCGCTCGCGAACCAGATCGACATTGCGGGCAAGCGGTGGGAAGACGCGGAGATTCTCAGCTCCGCTTAGGCCGAGGTCCTGAAGCGTGATGGAGGCGCGCTCTCCTTGGGCGTTGAGCGCTTCAAGGAACTCCAGGAAGACGCCGATGGAGTCCTCTCGGAAGTCGACTTGAATGTCCTCAAGAGAACGGCCGAGTAAGCCCGAGAGGGCTTCACCTCTGGCCCCTCCCAATTGGGGAACGGTTTCCAGTACGTTGAAGGCCCGGCCCACGGCACCGCCGGAAAGCTCGGCCCGCAATCCCAGCTCGCGCATGGCGGTCGAAAGGCCAAGGACCTCTGTCGTGGCCACGTCGAACCGGCCTACGGATTGGGCGACAAAGGTGGACATGTGCACGATCTCGCTCTCGGTCGCGGCGGCGTTGTTGCCGAGGCCGACGAGGGCGGCGCCATAGCGATCAATCTGCGAGATGTCCTCGTCAGTGAGGTTGAGAATCCTGACCGAGGTGAGGGCAGCTTGCTCCCCTTGGATATCGCTTGAGCGATCGAGCCGGGCGAGAGTCTCGGCGAACTTGGAAAGGTTCTGGGATCCGCGGACGCCTAATTGTCCGGCGACGGCCGCGAGGTTGGAAAGTTCTTGAGCGGTGACGGGGATGCGCGACTCGAGCCCTTCGATATCGCCCACGAACTTTCTGAGCGATGCACCGGTGAGATCGGTGGTTTTCTGGACGCCGGTCAAGGCGGTCTCGAAGCGGGAGAACTCATTGACCGCCTTGCCGGCTTCACGAACGCCGGCGGCCAACGTGATCGCCCCGCCGACGACACCTCCCAGGGCGCGATTGGCAACGCTGGATGCCCGGGAGATGCCGCCCAGTGCAGACGAGGCCGCGCGGTCAAGGGAGCGAAATTCTCTTTCGACCCGGCGCAAGACTCGGGTCGTGCGGTCCTCGGTATCGAGGATGTAACGTTGGCGAACGTCCACCTACATCTTGAGCCCGTCGGCCGTGGGCTCGATCTCAGTGTTGGTCGGGTCCTTGGAATTTGGATAGGGATTCTCCGGCGACCCGGTGGCCTCATTGATCCGCTTGAGATCCATCCCTAACCACATAATGGCCTCTTGAAGTTTGGTGATTGCTAGGGCGCGTTCGCGTGTCGCCTCGAGAGCCTTCAGTTTCTGAACTTGCTCGTCGAGATCGCGTCGCAATTCCTTGTCGGCGATAATGTCAGCTTCAGTATTCATGATCGGCGGTTCTTGGCGGCTTTCTCCATTTCCTCTTTCCGGATATCAAAGAAGGCGATCCACCCGGCGCGTTCGGCGGTGCTCATCTTGGCCACTTCGGCGAGGGGACGTTTTAGCGCATACGCTAGGGTGAAGGTGTTGAGCAGGTCGCCTCCCCACGGTGGCCTTAGGGCTCCTTTGCGGCGGCGACTTCGTCGGTGGGTGCGTCTTCCAGAAGACCTTCTGCTCTGGCAATGGCGTCGATGAGTTCGCGAACGAAGGCGGGATCGACGTCGTTTTTCAATTCGAGTTCGATGTCGCGCTTGGTGCGACCTTCGGTGACAGCGAATAGCGGGAGACCCGTCTCGGCATCGAGCACACGATCGGGGATCTCTTCAATGAGCATGTCATTGACAGTTTTCCCTTTGGGCGGCCGGAACGCTTTCTGACGTTCGGCGTAGTTCATGCGCTTGATTTTGACGGCGAGCTTGTCCTCGCCGCGGGGGATCTCGGCATCCACGGTGAGGACGCCGGCCCACTCGGCCTTGAGCTGGTCTAGAAGGTCTTCTGACATAATCTTATAAGTGGTAAGGGGAAAGGGTTAAGTGTTAAGTGTTAAGTGCCTTACGCGATGGCCTCTTTGGCCAGGGCGCCGTCTCCTCGCAGAGTGATGTTCTGGCGGATCTTGCCGGAGACATTGGAGGGAACCTCGACGTTCTCGATGTAGACCCAACCCTTGTAGAGGACCTTGGCGGCGTCCTTCTCGTTGGGGTAGAGACGGGCGTATTTGCGGGTGCCGATATTGACCGGATCGATGGCGGGGCTGGCCCCTTCGTCGACCTCTTGCCAGTAGAGTTGTGCGCTCACGTTCCAACCCTTGCCGGTGAGTTCGTTCGAGTCCCAGTTGGCGCTTTGGCTCGAACCGCCGTCATCATTGGAGGCCATGCAGACGTTGTTGTCCGTATTGAACTGAGCGGAGACGCCGAGATTCCAATCGGTCATGCATGGGACCTCGGGTTGCGTTGCGGTGGAGTCGTCGTCGGCTAACGAGAGCCTTCCGTCTTTAGCAGAGATGATTTGGCCGGCCATGGTGGTGAAGAGTTAGGATAGAGTTTGAGTGTAAGTTAGGAGATAGGTCTGTGTAAGGATGCCCGAGTGATCGTCTTCGTTGGTGAGTTCGATGGATTGTTCCTCGAGGGCGATGTCGGCACCTGTGGGGAA
The DNA here is from genome assembly GCA_965224685.1 of Verrucomicrobiales bacterium. Taxonomy (GTDB): domain Bacteria; phylum Verrucomicrobiota; class Verrucomicrobiia; order Verrucomicrobiales; family DEV007; genus CBDDAB01. Next base: position 1,683,627 of record CBDDAB010000017.1, read on the forward strand.
GCGCTTTTGATCGAGGGCCTGCTCGACGGCGGCTTCCAGCTCCAGGCCGAGGTCGTGCAAGGTGTCTTCTGCCGGATCGTCGGCGTCTTGGATGGCGTGCACGACAATGAGCTGTTGGGCCCGGTTCATGATGGAGACGGGCATGGTCTCGCGCTTGCTCTGCAGATCGCCGAGGTGCACACTGGCGGTGTTGCCCTCGTGCACATCGCGCTTGTTGACCACGGCCTCGGCGGGCCAGTTGGGGGCCTCACCGATAAGGGTGACGACCAAGTCGCGGGATTGTGTGGCAATGGTCGCCATGCTAACGGCTGAGGCGAAAGACGCGCTTGCGGCCATCATCAAGATGACCATCGAGAATCTTGTGCGTGGTGTTCGTAGCCAGCCTAACCACTTCGTCGCCCTCGCTGTAAGCGGTGACGAGATCGCTCCGAACGGTGGCACGCGGGTAGCGCCCGCGCTGGGCGCTACCGCTCGAGGTGTCTTGCTCGAGGTCTGCCACTTGCCACCGCACACGGACCGTGACCGGCTGAGAACCGTCTGCCTTGCGGAAGGTGACGGACTCGCCGGACTGGCCTTTGAGCATGCGGTCGACATCGTTGGGGAGAGCCACGGCTTAGAAGTGGCGTTAGCTCGTTTTCTTGGCCGCGGGCTTGCTGGCTTCCGCTTTGGCCGCTTTGGCTCGCGGATCATCCGGGAGCACGAAGCGATTGGAAGCGCGGGCTTTGGCCGCTTCCTCGGGAATGAGGAAGTCATGCGTCTGGCCGCGCTTGACGGTCTTGCCTTTGCCGACGGAGGCGTTCGCGATGCAAACGAGCTCCGTTTGAGGTTCTTGTTCTTCAGCCATGGTGAGAAGGTCGTTTAGTTAGGATTTGCAGGGAGAGGAATCGAACCTCTTACCTCCGGGTTATGGGCCCGGCGCGCTACCACTGCGCTACCCTGCTAGAGATCATTTGGTTAGAGTCGGAGATGGGGAAGATTAGTCGAGGTCGGTGGCGACGGCCCACTTGGCCGCTTGCGAGACCTTGGCGTCGAAGTCTTGGAAGACGCGGAGGACGATGCCGCCGGAAGCCACCTTGGTGGCCTCGTCGCGGACGAGTTCCATGCCGCCCCAGAACCCGACGAAGAGCGAGCTTGGGTGGCCGTAGAGGAAGGCGCTCTTGTCCGTGCCGGCGCCCAAGTTATTGGGCACGAGTTCCGACTCGTAGACGGGACCGATACCGGAGCGCAGCGTGCCGGGAGCATCCGCGTAATCCGCGAGATACTTGCCCGTGCCGGTCGATTTCTCGGTCTCCATCAAATGGGTGCCCACGTTGGTGTTGGTGATGCCCACGGCCCCGGAGGTGCCCGCATTGGCTTGGCCTAGCGAACGGCGAAACTCGAGGAGCTTGGCCCATGAGAAGGTGCCAGCGGTGAGGACGGAACCGACGCCGGCGGCGTTGAGGATGCCCTCCGGCTCGGTGGCCGATCCGGCGCCCGTGTAAAGTAGGGACTCGACCTTGAGGGCGGCGCCTTTGCGTAGCGAATTGGTGAGAAGAGTTTCAATCTGCGGCGTGGTCTGCTTCATCGCCTGGCGCGTGAAGGGGATGCGCGCACCGATCGATTTGAAGGTGAGCTGGAAGCTTCCGAGCGTGTAATCGCCCTCGGTCGGTTCCTGATCCTCCGTGATGGTGTAGAACTCCGGATTCAAGAGTTCCATGGGGATCTCCACATTACCGCGGAGCCCACCTAACATAGTGACGCCAAGGCCTAACAAAACGGCTTCTTCACGCAAGGACTCGATGAACATCTCATCGAGAAGCTCCAGCTCGACAATGGTATTGGCGGTGTCCGTCTGGCCGCCACCGGTGAGGGTGACACTGACAAGCGAACGTTGCGCATCGTCCATACCCGCGCCGGACGCATCGATGCGCGCCCGTGCGGCTTGCACATCCTTGAGATTGATCTTCCTAGCATCCGCCCAGGGTCCTTGCAGATGGGCCGCGCGAGGGACGTAGCCATTGAGAATGACCTCCGTGGGAACGATGAGACCGCCGCGGCGATTCTCCGCACCGGCCTCGGTCATGGCATCGGACAACTCGCACTCGAAAGGCGCCATCTTCCGCAGATGACCCGAGCCAGGCTGCGCTTGCTCGTAGACAAGGCCTTGAATGACCTTGGCCAGGGAATAGCGCTGCATTTCCTTCGGAGTCGCACCGACTTGCTGCCCGGAGATGGAACCGGCGCGGCCCTTGGCCACCTTGAGCACCGTGGCTTGAAACTTGGTCACCTCATCACCGTTGCGGATGGCTTCTTGAGCCTCGGTTTCGCAGCCCCAATCAGCGCCGATTTGGGTGATTTGTGAGATGCGTTCGCGCTCTTCCGTTACGGCCGTTTGGCGAACAACCGTCACATCCGGAGCCGGTGTGGCTGGAGTCGCAGGCGGTGCCGCGGGAGGGGCGGCCGGAGGCGTGGCGGGTGGATCGGCCGTGCGTTGGCCGCCGTCGTCAGGATTAGCATTGGGTTCAGCCATGGGAGGTGTCGGTTGTTTCGGATGGTGATTGGTGAAGTCGTCGCCGTAATGCGCGCGCTTTCCCTTAGAGAGGGTGCGGTTGGCCTCGCCCCGGAAGCCGCACGTCTCATCGGCCGGAATGGTCACTAGTGAGGCCTCGATGGGCTTCCATTTGGTGACGCGCCAGGTATCGACGCCGTCTTTGGACTCGACGAGTTTCTCCTCGAGGATGCGGTAGCCGACAGAGGCATTGACTAGCACTTCGGCATCCACATCGGCCCGCTTCTCTTTGGCCAGCGTACTCTCGCCGAAACGGACGACCACTTTGGATTGGTGCTCCTCAAGGTTGAACTCGTTGACGATGCCGAGCTGTTCATCGCGGCGATGCATCCAAAGCAAAGGCGCGTGGCCGCTGCGCATCCACTCGCCATCGACCGCACTCGATGAATGATCGAGCACCTCGAGGATGCCATGCCAGACTTCGCACGGTTCGTCTGAACTCAAGATGAGTTCATAAACGTCGCCAGAATCATCATCGCCCTGACGCTTGCGCAGCGTGGCCGAGCGGTATTGAATGTCATCGTTAGGGTTGTTGCTCTTCATCACTTACAATGTGCCAAGGGGTTTCGTTGCCTGCTTTGTCGCGCGCGTAGCGCCAGTGCTCTTGAGTGGCGTCTTCATACTCGAGGGTGATCCTCCACGTCTTGCCTTGGGGACCGTCTGAGATGTGCATCTCCACGCGCGTGGAGAGATGCTCTACCGGCTCAATGGCCTCAGCCGAGTAAAGGTATTTGATGACGCGCACTTCCTCTCCGGGCTCGCCCTCCAGCTCCCAATACTTGCCCCGCCAGAAATCCTGATAGGTGGCATCTTGATCGCTGGGCTTAGCCTCGGTATCCACCCGCTCGACGACCACACCGTTAGGCAAGTGATCATGCGAGGCGAGGCCTTGAAAGTAGTTTCCCCAGTACTTGAGATAGTGCTCTTGGAGAGCCGCGATGGATTCCCACTGCGCATCGAGCCTAGCAATGATCGTGGTTTGTTCGGCGTTCATTGTTAGGCGAGGAAGGCTTCGATTGCGGCGCGCTCCGCAGTAGTCAGGACACGTGGAAATAACGTGAGTCCGTGAATGCGGCCGTTGTGGTAGGAGCCGACGACGCCATCGTCAGACTTGGCGCCTAACAAGAGCGGTTCGGAATTGTTTTGGAAGGCGGCGGTGTGCGCGACGCCTGTTTCGGTACCGCCCACACGGGCGTAGCCTTGGCTTCCCGACGCTCGGACGCCGGCGACGTGCTTGGCGCTAGTGGAAATAGCGTGCGAGATCGTGGTGTTGGTAGCGCCTGTGCCTAGCAACGCCCTGATATTTCCGCCGAACGTGTCGATCAATACGGCCCGAACCTCCGGGCCTGAGGTGCGCCACTTGCCAAGGATGGGCCGTTGCGAAGTGTCCTCGATCTGAATGGCTGCGTTGATCTCGTAGGCGGTCAAGCCATCGAGCCAAGTGACATCGCCTTGCGTCATGTGGGGGGCGCCAGCGCCGTGATGATCGATGGCATCGAACGCGAGATAGTCGCTCGCTCGTGTGGGAGCGACGTTTGCGGCGGCCGTCCAGTGCCTATCATTGCCACTGGTGTCTAACCATTTGGTCACCGCGGCATTGACTGGGGCCTCGTATTCAATGGGGCCGCTGTCGACGCCGACGGTGTTATTGTCAGTGAGATGATTGGCGCCGTGGCGATCGTTGCGCGTACCTGAGGATTCGTTGAGTTCCCAGAATGAGATGAGGTTGGTTAGCTGGCTGCTTGTGAGAAGGTCGTAAGGGATGGGGTTTCCCGAGTTGTAGAGCGCGGTGATCTCGGCGGCGGAAAGCTGGCGAGACCAATAACCGCACGGCCCGATTTGGCCGTCAAACTTGGAAGCGACGGCCCGTGCCCATCCAACGCGGAATGGTGTGCCCGCGTTGCTCAGACCCGAACCAATGTTGGTCGTGCTCTGTACGCCCGTGCCCGCATTGATCGATAGCTTCACGTTCACGCCTTGTTTGTAGGTGAAGGCGATCATCTTCCATCCGCCAGCGGCAGAACCGGCGGAGAGTGGGCCTTGGAACGTGGTGCTGCCATTTGTCCAGAAAGCCTCGAGATTTGAGGCGTCTGTCAGTCTAAGCAAGACCTCGCTATCCCGGCCAAGGATGTCATTGTAAACGGTGCTATTGCCCAAATTCACCCAGATGACAAAAGAGAATTCTGAGCTGGACCAGCCAGTCAGCGTGGAACGGTCCAGATACTCGTTATTAGCTCGGTCAAAGCTTGCTACGGCATCCGTCAGAAACGAGCTAGCTTGCGGCTCGTACCAACCCAAGGCCTCAGCTTTCAGCTTGGCGAGCCAGCTGTCGGCCATTCGACTGGGATGGGTGATAATGCCTAGGCTCATTGGTTAGGGTTCGTGCGTGATCCAAACGTAGGTCTTGGCGCTTCCCGCATCGTGCTCCCATGCTAGGAAGCTCCGCTTGTTGGCGCCCTGGCTAGCGATGTCTGCGGCGGCTCCACTGACGACCACGTAGGAAGCATCGAGCGCTAGGCCGCGGGAGCCGGTGGCGTCCTGAATGATGGTTAGGGCGCCGCTGTGACCATCCGACACATTGGTTAGGGCATCGAGGGTGCGGTTGCCGGCGAGCGTCACCTTGGCCTTAAGCCCATTGGCCACATTGTAGGCGATGTTCGCGCCATCGGTGAGAGTTTGTGGCGTGACGGCGAGCTTGATGAGGATCTTCTGGAGATCGCCCGCGTCGATGCGCAGCTCTTGCGTATCGGCCGCGTTGTGGCCGACGAGGAAGTCGCCCGCCGCTAACGTGGAGACAGTTGGAAAGTCGGTGATATTAGCCATGAAGTTAGAGCGTTGCTGGGTTAATCTCTGTTAGGCGTGTGCCGGCAATGGTGGAAAGGGTGGCGTTGGCGATGGTCCAGAGGCCTTCGGTCACGTTCCATTGAAAGACGTGCTGAGCACTGCCGCCGCCGTTGGTGGCCGTGATGGTGACACTCTGTGAGGCGGCGCCCTGATTGACCGTGCCGGTGATGACGCCGCTAGCCGTGTTCAGACTGAGACCGGCGGGAAGATTGATCTCACTGTAAGTGAGATTGGGCCCGGAGAAGTAGGGGGAGACATCGAGGTTCACGGCCTCGCCTTCGGTCGTGCTCTGAGGGGGAAACACGCCGACTTTGGAAGGCGGGGTCTCGACACCGACTTGATACTTGAAGAGATCGCCGTTGCCGGTGAGTTCCACTTCTTGCCGGATCTTGCCCCCGACATTGGCCGGAACGCCTACGTTGGCGACCTCACAATAACCTTGATAGGCAATGGCCAGATTGTCCTTGGTGCGCGGGTAGAGGATGACGTACTGACGCGAGCCAATGAGAACGGGGTCGATCTTGGGCGAAGCGCCTTCGTCGGTCTCTTGCCAGAAATTGTTGAGGCGGAGCGACCACGCTTTCCCCACCAGTTCCTGCGTCTCCCACTCACCGAGCGCAGTGCGATCGTCGTTGCTCTGCATGCATTGCACGGCCTCGCTCTCGAGCTGAGGCGAGACATTGAGCGTCCAATCCGTCATGCACGGGACCTCGTCCGTGGCCCCGGCCGGATTGTCGCCAAGGGCTACTCGCCCGTCTTTCGCGCTGATAATCGCCACACTCCCCTAGAGGGTGCGGTTGGGTTCGGGGCAGATGTCGTGATATCAGGAACCGCAGTTACGATGTGGCTGGGCCAATCTAACACCCCCAAAAGGCAATCAAATGGTTGTGATTCTACTCCAATTCCTTGATAATCATAGAAACGGTGTCGTGATATCACGACACGATGTCTGATATAAAACGTTATGCCTAGAAATGGCCGAACCAAAGCCACAGTGCAAATTTGAGGAGTCCGAATTGCTGCTGGCGAACGCCAAGCTTCATTTCAAACTGGTCTTCGGTCTAACAACCACGACTCCCGATATCAACTACCTCGGCACGTTCACGTGGGGTAAGCACACCGCCACTCACGAGGAGCTCGCACTAACCCCTGAGCAGGAGGAGTACGCCTTCTCGGCACTTGAACATTGTGGAATCTACTTGGCGGTCGTTCAGATTCACACTGCCTTGGAGGCGATTCATCCCGATCCCTTCAGTATTTCTGAGCCAGAGGTGTCGGACGCTTTTCAGATCGCGCGCCTTATCAGGAACGCGTTCGCTCACAATCCCTTTAACCCGGAGTGGCGGATAGGCACAACTTGGAGGCACAGAACGTTTCATGTCGAGGACATCATCAGCCTCGACACTTCCGCTCTTGATGGTCAGCAAGTGCGGCGTGAACATTATGGCGGGCCGATTGCTGTGCTTCGCTTCATCGAGTATGCCCGCAAGGTCGTGGCGATGCGCGCACAACAACCGGCATAACAAGTCGTGGCACGCCAATCTCATCCCGGCTGCGAGGCGATTATTGTTTTGAAACTCGGAAGAGCACATTACAATCGATAGCGCCCTCTCGGGATGAGATGGGTGCACTCAAACGTTACTGTGTAAATTGATAGTGCATCCAGTCACGACCCCAGGCGCGGCCACCGGACTTGGCGCCGACGGCCTCGAAGATCCGCACGACTGCCTCGGGCATGGTGGCTCGCGGGCGGCGGACGTGGAGGCCGTTCTGATCGGGATCGAGATCGATGGCAATGCCCCATGAGTGGCGGGAGTAGCTGGAGCCGCCTCGCATTTTCCTGAAATTGTAGATGCCGCCGAATCGATCCATGCGGGCTTCTCTGACACCATCGATGCCGTTGTAATGCTCGAGGATCATCTCGAGTGCCCGCTCGAGCGAGTCTTTCACTTTCTTATGGCAACGTGAGGACGTGGCCTTCTGTGAGAGATCCCACGCCAGGCGCATGGGATAGGGGAAGGTGATCTTGACCAGATTGCTAGGTCCGGGCTTGCCGTAGTAGCGAATCAAGGCGGACGTGGTATCGGCGGGCCAGGATGATGTGGTTCGGAGCTCTCCCTTCGTGGTTTGTTGGCTATCGCGATAGCTGGTGATGCCGAGCTTGTCCTCGAGCTTGCTCAAGGTCTGGTGGCCGAAGATGCCGTCGTCCGGAGTGACGCCGATCCACCGTTGTAACAATGCTACTCTAGAAGCGAGGGCGCTCATCGCGTTCTTCTCCCTGGGGCTGGGGGTATGATCGTGGGAACTTGGAAACCTTGCGGGACGACCTCGGCCGGTGTGACGTCGCCCTCGGATTCGGGGCCGCCCTTGTCTTTCTCTTCCTGACAAAGACGCTCGATGATGACATTGAAGACGCGCTCGGGATCGTCGACATTGAGCACTTGGCCAAAGGCAACTTGGAGTTCTGACAGGTCGACGCCTTCCTTGATGAGGTTGAGTGCCTTGGCTCGGCCTAACAAAGCGATGAAATCCTCGAGGAGTTGGAGGGCGTCTTGATCACGCGTTTCTTCCTCCATGGTCTGAGTTCGCCACTTCTCGAGAGCCTCTTTGGTGGCCTCGTTTTTCTCTCCCGTGACGGGCCCATCATAGAGCCCGAGATCAAAGAGGAATTGTTGCATGGCCCGCGTGGGCCAATCGATTTCGGTAACGGTGCTCATAAGCCTTTGAAATAAGTGGTGATGCTAGAGGGGTGATCCTCGAGGTGCGGGAGTTCGATGCGGGCCGGTTCCGATTCCATGCGGGGCTTGGGAAAGGGGCGTGGTTCGGTGGGGATGGGTTCGGGAACATTGCGCGGGGGAAGATCCGGAGGCGGACGCCTGGGGATTGGTTTGGATCCGTACACTGGCCGGTGACGATTCCGGCGTTTCTCCTCGAGGTGCGCTTCCAAAGGTGCCTCGGCCGGTTCCTCTTTCCTTCCAAAGTTGCGAAGCAAGTAGGCGCCGACGATCCACTTGCCGTAATCCATGACCTTCTCGATAATCTCTGGATCAAGGCCTTTCATGGCCATGTAGCCGGGCGCGATGGCGCCGATCATGACCCAGAAGTCGCGGTCCTTGTAGAATCTCACTTTCTCCGCCCTCCTCGCCATGGTTTGCGATTGGGATTGTGGGGCGAGTCCTCGCCTAACAAGGTGGCGGTGTGCCAAGCAGCTTTCGAGGAATGCGAGGGAAAGAGACTGTCCTCAATGATGTCCCCGTGAGGCTCGGTGCTCACGATCTCGACGCGTATGCGAAGCGCCGTCCTCTGGCCGAGCGGGATCTGGCACGATGTGAGGAAAAGTAGAACAAGGAAGGGGAGAGCGAGTTTCATGGTGTTAGTGGCTTGTATTGGATCTCGATGGCGACGCGTTGGTAGCTGGGCCTCAGTCCGTTTTCATCATTGTGAGAGTCAATGATCGAACGTCCGCGCCAAGCAGGGCCGCCAAACCGGTAGACGGCGTGAAACATGAGCGCCGATTTTACCGGGCCCACGTTGCACATGGTGAGAGCGAGCTTGAAATAGAGATCCCACGCCTCGCGGGGAATGACGCCGTCAAAACCCTGCGTGATGTAACCGACGTCATGAATCAATCCGGCGGCCCACGTGTTGCCTGACACTTTGACGAGTGATTGAAATAACCACGGCACACTTGGGCCATCACTCCGGAAGCCTCTTGGAACCGAGACCGCGTAGTGAATGCGCTCGTAGGTCAGAACGAATGCCCACGGCGCGGCGAGATCGAAGACACCTGCGTGAATCGTATCGGCAGGCACAATGTGGGGGAGTGCTTGCCAGTGCACATGAAAACGAAAGGGCACGCTCATTTCTCTGCTTCCACCTTCTCTAGCCGCGTCTCCACCCTTTGAATTCGGTAATCTAACAACGTCATCGAGCCGGCGATTTTGCGGATGGCCTTGAGTTCGGCCTCCACTTCGATCAACCGCCCAGAAACCTCTTCCTTTGTCGCCGTGAACACATAGACCAACAGTCCTAGCAACACGGGAGCCGCCCATTTCAAAACTTCATCCTTTGTCACCATTACCGCAGATGTCACCTCTTTCTTATCCATATTTCTAACATCATTGCGACAGAGAGAGCCATGAAACCCATTGCGGTGTGAAGGGCCATGGCTGTGGAAATGCCAGGGAAGTAATAATACATAAGCGGAACATTCCCAAGGTACCCAGCTACGGCGGCGAGAGAGATGGTGAAGAGAGAAACCGCTACTCTCCATTGGGCATTCTTGATGAATGTGTAAGACAGGACAAACCCTACTGCTGTGCCTAAAGAGGGCACGCCCGCGCCGACTGTGAAGTGCTCCGTGGTGTCTTTAAGATAGCCCGTGAGTGATAGTCCAATGATGACGAGAGCGAAGAGAGCGACGTCGCGATCCTTGTGTAATATAGCAAGAGCGGTAGCGCTAAAGGCTAGTGCAGTAGCCGTCTTCATGCTCACCATGCCCGGCATGATGGTTAGGATCATTTTCGCATCAAAGACGTGGGCAACAAAGACCGAAGATCCCAGCACGAACACCATCCAAAGCAGCGCCACTCTAGCAGAACGAATCCTATTCATCGTCGTCTTTGTCAGGCGTGATGGTTGGAAGCGCATCGAAGAGCGGCAAGTCGGCTTGCACGGCGTCTTGGCGGAATTGCTTCCTCTCTTCGAGGATGGCCTCGTGATCCTCGCCTAACGTGTCTTCGATGAGTCGAGGCTCGCTGGTGAGGTTGAGCGCCAGTGCTAGTTGCATGGCCTTGGCATCTTTCTCGGGATCGATCCATGGGAAGCCGGTGCCAGAGAAGCGGTAGCATTGATCGGCGAGGAGTCGCTCGAGTTCGGCATCGTCGAGGCCGAGTGCGCCGGTGAGGCGCTGCGTCATGATCCACTGGCGGAAATGAGGCTCGACGAGATGCTGAATGGTGAAGGTCTGCCAGCCCCGGTAAATATCGCGTTGGGTGAGGCTGGCCTGGCGGAGCGTGCCGTAACTTGTGCCGGTGAGATCATGGAACATGAGGGTGTAGTCGCCACCTAACGAGGCAGCTAACCCACGCCCTAGGGCTTGCAAGATCTCTTTGGCCGAGCCCGAAGGGTAAGAGGGGTCGAAAGAGGACGCCTTGACACCGACGGGCAAGACCTCGGCCGAGCCAGGCTCGACCACTTGCTTGTAGTGGTATTCGTCCTCATCGGCGGTATCGGGCTCCCCGGCGTCGTCCTCGCCATCGCCCACGTAGTCCTCAGTGCGCTCGTAAAAGAGCATCTTGGAGGCAGCCACGCGGTAGCCGACAGCGAGGGCTTCCTCGAGCTTGCCGATCAAGTATCCACGGACCGCACCGGGAGCGATGGGCGGGATACCGCGCACCTGGCCGGGGCGCTCTTTAAGGAAAGTGTGGAGGACGTAGCGGGCCTCGATGACCTCGTGTTCGGCCTGCGAGTGATCGGCCCAAAGGTGTTCGGTCGGTTGGTGCTTGAGGAAGTGATAGCGCACCGGCCGGCGGTATTCGGCATCGACCTCGATGCCGAACATCATGATGTTCCCGTTGGGCAAGAGCCCATTCAAGCTGTGATCGAGCTGCGTGGGATCGAGAAACTTGATGGCGAACTCATACTTGTTGTGATCGAACCCGGGCACCATGACGGCGATGACTTCGCCATCGACGATGAGTCGGCGTAACCACATGCGCTCGATGTCGCGCCGTGATTGGCCGCCCTCGATGGAAGGGGAGTTGCCTACCTTGGCCGCGAGTTGCCAGTGATGTTGCAGAGCCTCATTGAAGGCTTTGGCCGCTTTAGTGGGTTTGCCAGTGCGTCCTTTGAGACATGCGCGAAGCTTGAAGCCGGGGCCGACGACCGAGTCTAACGTCAACCGTAAGAACTGGATGACGTAGTCGTTTTCCCGCTCCAGTTCCTGGGCCTTTGCCAGGGCCGTGAGATAGGTTCGATACCAATGTGCATTCGGCCCGATGGTGTGGGCGTTGAACCCAATCCAAGGGCGATCTTCCTCAACGGTGGTGAAGCGTTTGCGCGGCCGGCGCACGGTTGGGGCCGCGCGCTTGGTCATGAGGCCTGTTTGTCTATCAAGCTTCCACCTAACGGCTTCCATACATTCTCACCGGTCTCCAGCCGAGCTTGCGACGGGCTTGAAGCCCGATCCGGGTTTTGTGGGAATCGATCTCTCCTAGGAGCCGCGCGCGGTGTGCTTTGAGATCATCCAGATTCATGAGCTGGACTTCTTCGTCACCGGCCTCCGTCGAGAGCCGGTACTCTTGAATGCCCTCGTGATTGAGCACGGCCGTGATGGCGGTCTCGACGGCGGTGAGATCGGACTGTAAGGCCGCGAGCCTGGTGTCGGCCGTGCCGATCGGTGCCAGGATGTAGACCGGTTTAGCCAGGTCGCTAAATATGGCGGCGTCTGCCGTTCGTGTGAACTCGAGTATGACCGAGTGCGTGCCTTGTGGCCATCCGGCCGACTGAGTAGGGGCTTCGGAGAACTTGAAGACGCCGTCCTCGACGGTCGCGGTGAGGGTCGCCGATGTGGAGCCATCCGCGAGGTTCATGACGATTCCGCGGAGCGTGTGGGTATCGGTCGGGTAGTCCGGATGGGAGACGGTCCACTCCAGCGTGTCGCCCGCGCGATGCCGCGTGGGAATGCAGAGTGTGGCCGAGGTGTGGCCGATGATATGGACCGCCATACCCCTAAAGAGGGTGCCGTTGGCCTAAAGCCACGTGGCCTTGCGACGATGACGCGGTTTCCGTCTGAATTTGGGCGTTTGCGACTTCTTGGCGGCTTTTTTCTTCGGTTTCGGAGGCTTTTCCGCGCTTTCTAAAGGGGGCTTTTCTTCTGATTTGGCGGGTTCCTCAAGGCCTTGCTCTCGGAGCCGCCGCTTGTTGCGAGAGACCATTTGCTTGAGCCGGACGGGGAAGGAGCGCAGCGCGGCCAGCGCGTAGACACGGCAGTCGAGCGGCTCGTTTCGGACCTCGCCTTCGCTGGAGCGTTGATCACTCTCCTTCTTTTCGTATCTGATGATGGGTAGCCCTTTGACGTAGCGAATCACGCGTTCCTCTGAGATCAGCTGCTTGAAGTAGAGAAGGCCGTAGGACATCGGGAAATGCATGCGGCCGGTGGTCTCGGCCGGGTTGCCAAGCCGGGCGTAGATGACCTCTTTCGCGGTGTCGGTTCCCACAATGGCGAGTTTCACTCTGGGCTTCTTCAATGGACTGAATCGGTAGAAGATGGGTTGCCCGGGAATCGACGATCCCTTACACGGGTAGATGTGACGACGGATCTTACCTCGCGTGGCCGTGTAGACGTGATCAGTACGGTTACCGCCCGAGTCCACGAAACACGCCCTGATCTTGAGCTTGGTTCCGTCCTTGCGTGTGTAGACGGAATCTCTGAGGAAATCGTCGAGGGCTTGGCGCGTCTTCTTGATCGCCGGATCACCCATAATCGTGACGTAATCTATCGACCACGATTCCTCACCCGGGCCCCAAAGAACGACTTCACCTTCAAACCGGTCGATCTGCGTGTCGAATCCCGCAGTCACAATCACACCTTCGTTTGGTAGGGCGTCCGGTGTGTAATCCTCACGTTGTTTAAAGAGTTCTTCTTCATCGAGATCAACCGTTTTGTGCTCATAGCCGAGTCCGAAAAGCGTGTTGCAGACGACTTGCTCTTCCTCGATGTCGCCTTTCGCGTCGTTCCAATCCTCACAAATCTCTGTGAAGGTAGTGTCAGGCGAATAAGCGGCCCAAATGAAGAACCCGACATTCTCAACCGGTGCGTCCGGTTTGGTCTTTTCCCATTTGGCCAAGCCACCCATGGGAATATCCTTGATCATCTCGTGTTTCTCGTGGTCTTCGATAAGCCCCTGGCAAAGCTCGCAACGCAATAGACCGTAGTTGTCGTCGTTGCGGTCGAAGACGAGATCATTTCGATTGAAGGTTATGAGCCGCTCACATCGTGGACACGGCACCATGTAGACGCGTTTGTCAGTGTCCTCATAGGCTTTCTCCGTTGCCGAGAGTCCCTTGTGAACCGGAGTCCCGCCACATACGAGCATCCTGTTAAAGAAGGTGCGCATACGGGCCTCGAGCAACTTACGCGGATCGCCCTCGCCTTTCGGTCCCCCGGCCGATTCACAGAAGCGGTCGTATTCGTCAATGAAGATTCGCCTAACGGGACGGGATGCCAAAGCGGAAGGCGAATTAGCGCCAATGATAGCGAGGAAACCGCCAGGATAGAATTTACAGTCGATCGTATTCTTGTTTTTGCGCCCTTGGCCGGTCAGTTCGTAGAGCTTTGGCGTGCTTTGAAGCATGGGCTCGATACGCTCTTTCGAGTACTCTTCCGCGCGGTCGATCGTCGGTTGCACAAGAATCATTTCCGACGGGTCAAGGTGAATGGAGCGGCCTATTGCATTATTCAGCGTTTCCGAATAACCGATCTGAGAAGACTTCATCCACGCAACAAACGTCACGCGCGGATCCACCCCGGCGATAATATCGAGAGGCTCGCGATCGAATGGATAGACCGATATATCAAAAGGCCCGGGCCGGGCGCCCCTTGTGAGAACGCGGTATTTATTCGCCCATTCAGAACCGGTGAGACGCGGATTGGGTTTGAAACCGGCCGCGATCGCATCAAACCGCTTCCTCTGAGGGGGCGTCAGAATGGGTAAAATGTCTAACAAGCTCTTCTAAGGTTTTGTTTGCTTCTTCATCGATCTTAGCCTTCAAAACACGTTGCTCGCCTTTATCTGATGTTACGGATTTGGCTGTCCGGGCACCCAAGGCCAGAAGCATATTCTTAATGAAACTCACAATCAACGAATCGCTCTCCATGACATCATGGAGCGAAATCAGCTCTCCGGCCGCGACGGCATTCTGACGCTCTTGTGCCTCCCTTCGGGCCTTGTCCAGCTTGGCCTTCTCTTGAATCGGATCGAGGAAATCGCCCTCCTCGTTGGCATCCTCGCGCAACTCTTCTTTCGCCAATTCCTTGGCCGCCTCGAGGCCCTTGGCCACCTGCCGCTTCACCTCCCAGTCTATCAAATCCTTAACATCTACCACATACCGCTTGCCCTCCGGATCAAGCGATCCGGGAGCCCCTAACCGGTCTTGCCAATCCTTGTAAGTCTTGGGTGTCACCCCTAACAAATTGGCGGCCTGTTTGGCATTGATAGTCACCTAGCAAAGATCAGAGATAGTGGAAGTAGTAACCTATAACAATTTCACAGAAAGCCCTTCTCCGCGGGCTTGCTCGCCTCGCGGCATAGCGTCAGAGGGACCCTTGTTAGGGTTATCCTCTCGTCTGCGGCATACCAAGACGGCGCTGCAAGAGCTTCTCTTCCTTGGCTTGTTGGTGGCGTTGATCGGCGATGGCTTTGGCCATCTCGTGTTTGATGTCAGCCGCGCCATCTTCGATCTGTTCGACTAGCGCTTTGGTGTTGGCGTCAATGCTGGCGATGGTGTCGGCAGCGTTGCCGATAGGGACATTTGGATTCTCTCTCAATTGTCTCACTGAGTTGAGGGTTGTTGTGAGGGTCGCCTCGAGGCGATTGCATGCTTCAATGATTGGTTGGCTCATTATCTATCTGAGGTTAGTGGTTTGGACCTCCGCCACGTCTGCGGCAGGAATTGAGGTTTCATTGCCATAGACATCTCTGATGATCACGAACACCCCTTCATACCTGACGCTATTCGAATAGCTGCCTCCGGCCCGGTCCCGATGCGGGAAGTCCTTTCGGCTGCCGTCTTTCATTTTTACTTTGATGTTGATCATGCTCTTGCCAGGGCTCGGCTGAATTCTCGCTCGATGCGCGGCCTGACAAAGCGCTCGAGCGTTTCCGGCACGTCGGCCGATTCGTATTGTTGCAGGATAGAAAAGGTATACAGCCGCTTGAGTCGACGGTTGCCCGTTGAGTAGCGACCGGGTGCTTGGGTTGTTAGGGCGTTGCCTCCGGCTGTGAAGTTATTGGGCCGGAATGCGCCCTTGATCTCTTTGCCTTTGTAAGTGACACGCTGCACACGGCGACGACCGCGCCTAAACGATCTCACTCTTGTGTCCTTGCTTTGCTCGAGCGGAATGTACCGCTCGTTAGTGACGATCTCCGCACGGCGGCGTAATCGGCTCGCTCGCTTCACCACGACGGCTCGATTGATCTCTCGCTTTCGGCGAGGGTTGATCTCTTCCACGAGTTCCTTGCGCACTTGAGCGGCAGCGTCTCGAGCCACACGATTGACCGCTTGCACTTTGGCTCGATCGATCCGCGCGCGGCTGGCTTCGATGTGCCTAGCGATTTTGCCAATCTCTCCTTTAAGAACGATTCGCATAACGTTGTTGCGCTGATTCCCGAGGGGACATCGGCGGGAGTTTGGCCGCCTCGATTGGGTGCATGCCATTGGCCACGCGCTTCTTGATCCGTGACACCACACGATTCATTCCCTTCTTGGTCCTCGTTTCGTCCGGCCAGTATTCCCGCGCTAGAGCGCCTATGTTTGTCCGTGGCCGTGCGTTGCGAGGAAAGGTGATTCCACGTTGTCTGAGGGCTTCGCGAACAGAACGCAAAGGCAGGGCCGTAAGGGCTTCTTCAAAGCTCTTCCCGGTGCGTGCCATGAATGCCAGGGCGTCGAGTTCGTGGTCTTCGAGAATCATGCGGCGGGTTGCGGTTGGACTCGTGACAAGGGGCGAGAGATTTTCTGTATGACGGAAAGGTTGAGGTCCTTGGCATCCTCTATGGGCACGTTCATGGCAATGGCCACGTCCCGGATGGTGAAACCGTGAATGTAGTAAAGATCGAGAAACCAACGCTCTTGGTGCTCGAGGCCCTCGCAAATCCGGTTGAACTCAAGCACGTTGAACGGTCCTTGCGCCGTGCTTCCGGTTTCTTCCTCACCGCTCGCGGCTTCGCGCGCGGATCGTGCCGAGATCAATTCGCGGACAATATTGGCCTTGAGAAACTGATAGGCGTAATTCCAAAAGAGGGTGCGATTGTCAAAGTCTTGAATCAATCGCCTCAACTCCATGTAGGCCATTCCTTGCACGCCTTCATTCAGTCCTAACGAGCGCGCCAAAGCCTCGGCCTTGGGAATGAGTGGCAGAATCACCGCATCCCAGTTTCTCTTGGCAATGGCGTCCTTCTGTTCTTCAAGTGTCAGCATTTTGCGAATATCATCACATTGTCGAAAAACCACCTAGGCACGGTCTCCGCTCCGTGCTCTTGCATATAGGCGACAAGCTCCTGCGTCGCTTCGTTGGCGAACTCCATGACGCTGGAAGATGTCAGGAGCGCTTGCCATTCGTGCTTCGGCCTGCAGTTGATGTGGCCGATTCCTCCTTGCCCGGGCGCCGCCGCGGAAAAGATTAGAAGGCCACCCGGCTCAACTAACGCTACCAGGTTGGCGAGGGCAGCTCTAGTCCACTTCGGCTCAATGTGTTCAAGCACCTCTAAGCAGAGCACGACATTGGCAATCTCGGACGGTCCGTATCCGGGAAAGCGTTTCGTGAGATCATATCGTCTCAACCCTCGAGCGTGATTCTCTTTGGTGTCAATGCGAGCATCAATATCAAAGCCCGCCGCCGGAATTCCTTGGGCACGCAACGCGGCTACGAAGTGACCCGGGCCGCATCCTGCATCGAGCCCGTCTCCCCACTCTTGCGCTTTCCACCACTCCGCCAACAAACGCGCCATATCTGCCTCTTCATGCGCCATCCAATCCCAATTCTGCCGCTCGTCGAGCACGGGAAACTCAAGCGTCATATGCTCGAGATCCCCGCGATTATCGTTGAACGTATACCAATTCTTAGGCGAAAAGAGTTCGTTGTGAATGTGCGCGAACCATTCGTCGAATCGCGGAGCGATGGCCTTGAGCGTGTAGTTCTGCGCCCATTGATAACAGTTCATCGGCGGAATTCTATCAATGTTGCGGCATGCCCATAGCGCTTGTTCAAAGCTCCTCACGCGATAGCCCGTTCGACCGTGCATATTCGTTTCGGTGAAGGCTCCCCAATCGGACGAAATGGCCGGCGTGCCTGACATCATGGCCTCAACGGCGACACCGCCAAAGGGCTCGAGGAACTTCGAGAGACAAATGAGCCCTTTAGCATTCTTCAGTAGCTCTCTTCGTTGCTCATGATTGGCGTGACCATGAATTTCGATATTTTCGGGCAACTTGTTCGGCTTCCCCGGGCCGTAGAGTTCATCAATGAATGCCCGATTCTGACCCGCGATGACGAATCGTTCATAGGGCATTTGTTCGGCCAATTGAATGACGATATGAACGCCCTTTCCTTGATAAATACGGCCGAGAAAAAGGAGATAATCACCACCGTCGCGATAGGCAAAATCGTCAGGATCAAAGTAATTAGGAATGACATAATTATGCCAGTCCATCTTCGCCTCTTGCGTGAACGCGAAGCCATAGAATTGGTGAAAGAGCGAGTAGCTCTCGAAGGCCTTCCACGAGTTAGGAATGAATGGCCCCGCGTAGCCGATACCTGGCTCGCACGGAATCAGATCGGGGTTGGCATGACAGACGGGCTCGCCGGCGACCGACCAGAAAGATAGGATGAATTCGCCCTTGGATTTCTTCCGTTTCGCGATCTCCCTGCCCGCGTTGATTTGGTGTTCTCGATAGGCTTCATTATCACAGCGGCAATCAAAAAAATCCGCCTTGGTGTCGTGCTCGCCATAGACCCTCTCGAACGTCTCACGCGTGATCACTGGCACATTCTCGCAATCCACCACACTGTCAGGGTGTCCGTAGTGAATGCAGGTATGCCCACGCGCGGACATCATTTTGATGAATTTCACGACCTTTTGCGTGTAGGCGCACGCGACATAATCCGAGTTTGAGATCGTGTGAGGGAGGCCAAGACAATGGAATAACATACTCTGGTTTCTACGGGGCTGTTAGGGTTCCGATATGAAGCGCCGTCGCCCCGGTGACTTGGAATAGACGGCGGTTCGAAGTGTTGATGAAGAGTCCGAGCGGGGTTTGCCCGGTTGTCGGATCGACGGTCACAAAGCTGGTCCCAGATCCCGTGGGGCCCTGATCGCCTTGGGGCCCTTGCGGGCCTTGGATGCCGGTCGCGCCTTGGGGGCCGGTCGCTCCGGTGGGCCCTTGATCGCCTTGGGCTCCTTGAGAGCCTTGAGCCCCTTGTGGGCCTTGTGGCCCAGTGGCCCCGGTCGTCCCTTGTGGGCCCGTGGCTCCGGTTCCCCCTTGTGGGCCTTGGTCGCCTTGTGGGCCTTGCGGGCCGGCGTCTCCTTGAGCGCCTTGAGGCCCTTGTGGTCCGGTCGCCCCCGTGTCGCCTTGAGGGCCGGCGTCTCCTTGAGCGCCTTGAGGTCCTTGGGCGCCTTGAGCACCTTGTGGCCCCGTTGCCCCTTGCGGACCTTGGAGCCCGGTGGCCCCCTGAAAGCCTTGAAGCCCTTGTGGTCCCGTTGCGCCTTGGTCTCCCTGAGGACCTTGAGGTCCGGTGGCTCCCGTCGCCCCGAGGCCTCCCCCAGCGACCCATAGATCCCAGTTGGCCGACACGCCAGGCTCCTCATTCGAGCCGCTGGTCCCGTTGTAGATCCAAGAGGAATCGTCATGGCCGACGGCGTCATCGGTGACGTAGGTGTCCGAGTTGTTCCACGGTCCTTTCCAATCCACACCCGCGCCTGGGGTGCCTTGCGGGCCCTGCGTCCCCTGAGGACCTTGCGGGCCGGTGGCCCCTTGTTCACCTTGGGCACCTTGTGGTCCGGTCGCCCCAGTACCGCCTTGGGGGCCAGCATCTCCCTGAGCGCCCTGAGGACCTTGAGGCCCCGTCGCACCTGTGCCTCCTTGCGGGCCGGTGGCCCCTTGATCACCTTGGGGCCCTTGAATGCCGGTTGCACCCGTGCCGCCCTGAGGACCGGCCGGGCCGATGGGCCCTTGATCGCCTTGAGGGCCGGTTGCACCGGTCCCTCCGATTGGCCCGGTCGCCCCTTGGGCGCCCTGAATGCCCTGGATACCCTGAGCGCCTTGCGGACCTTGATCGCCCTGGATGCCTTGGGGGCCGGTCGCTCCGGTCCCGCCTTGGGCGCCTTGAGGACCTTGCACGCCCTGAGGACCTTGAGGGCCTTGGATGCCAGTTGCGCCTTGAGGCCCGGTCGCCCCTTGCGCGCCAATGCCACCGCCAGCGACCCATAGATCCCAGTTGGCGGAAACGCCCGGCTCTTCGTTCGATCCACTTGTCGCGTTGTAGATGTAGGAATCACCGTTGTGTTCGACGGCGTCATCCGTGACGTAGGTGTCCGAGTTGTTCCACGGCCCTTTCCAGTCGATCCCTGAGCCCGGTGTGCCCTGCAGCCCGGTCGCCCCTTGGCCTCCCTCCGGTCCGGTTGCGCCTTGACCGCCTTGGGCACCTTGAGGGCCAGTGGCACCCTGATCTCCTTGAGCGCCCTGAGGTCCAGTCGCTCCTTGGGCGCCTTGTGCACCTTGCGGCCCGGTCGCCCCTTGGGCGCCGATGGGGCCGGTCGCGCCGGTATCTCCAGAGGCACCCTGAGCACCCTGCGGCCCAGTCGCCCCTTGGGCGCCTTGTGGGCCTTGCGGTCCGGCGTCTCCCTGAGGCCCAGTTGCGCCAGGGGCTCCTTGCTCTGCCAAATACTCCCAATAGGTTTGCCAACTCACTCCAATGCCCGGCTCCGCGTCATAGCTAGGAGTAATCGGATTATGGTCCAATCGGCATCGAAACGAACTCCCTTTCCATCTAACACCATCGCCAACACTGTAAGGCAAACCAATCACGTTCCATTGCGCCTTCCATGTCAGACCGGTCGGGCCGGTTGCCCCCTGGACGCTAAACCCTAACGGAAGCTCTTTCCAATGTTCTTCGTAGGGCATCGTTAGGTTTCTACCTCCACTTTTCGGAATGCCCGGCCAAATCGCCAATCGATGCGCACGTCGCCGACCTCGCCTTCGGACGAATCGGCATCGAGCACGGCCGGAATGGCGTCATTGTCGGATAGCGTTGTCGCCGGCTTCCCATCCGTTTTCGCAAGGTTCAGTGTATTGCCTTCGAAGTCCTTCTCTAGTGTCGCCGCGTCATAAGCATAGATGCTAGCGTCGTGCTTCTTCAAGCCGAGCCGCACCCACGAGACCGGGCCGCTTTGCGCGTCGACGATGAACTCGTGATTCACCACTTGCCACGTCCCGGTTAAACCGAGCGCTTCTATCTGTAACGTTACGGTATCCCAGGGCTTCACGTCGAGCCCCGCCCACAAGGCCACGTCGATCGAGACGCGTTCATCGAGGCGTTGACGTTTGAGGTAGATCCACGCCACACGTTGCGCTTGGGTGTGGGTATCGCAGAACTCGAGATCGAGGTTGAGCACGTGCTCGCTGCCATCCTCGGCTAGCATCGCGGCATCGCTTACTTGAGGGTACTCCGTCGGTTGCCCTTCGGTGATGTCGCCCACGAACAAACCGTGCACGGCGTTGGCTCGATCCAGATTGCTCTCGGCGGTGGAAATGACGATCTCTCCCGCATCGACGATATCATCATCGACAATCGTTCTGACAGAGTTCCGATAAGCGCCGGCGTGGATGTAATAGGTGCCATCGTGTTCAATGAGCGCCCCGGCCATCGCCGCAATGATGGGTTCGATCCATTCCTCGGGCTCTCCATCGAGTTCGAAGAAGCCGTTGCTCGTGTAACGCTTCTGTGTCGAGGCGTCCTTGTTGGTCACGATCTCATCGCAGATATTCGCTGCCTCGATGAGACTAGCGGAATCAATTCGTGCACGCGGAATATTGGAATAGGTCTCAAGCACCCAAGCCGTTTGCAGTGCCGGATTGGCCGAATAGCCCGTAGTATCCGTGCGAGGATCATAGATCTGATTCGAGCCGCGCATCTTCACCGTGATGGGCGGTGCGCCATTGGGATATCGCCTAACGCCAAACCTTAGCCGCGAGTAGAGATAGCAGAGACCTTGCAAGCGATGATCCGTTGTCCAGGGGCCCGTCTCACCGGCCACTTCCGCCACGAGTTCGGCGTCCGCTGTTTGTGTCGCCGTGCCCAGATACTTCTTGCCGCGATAGAAGTCCTTGAGCTTCGAATCTTCACTCGCATTCGTCGCCACGTTCGTGCCGGGATCAAGTACGACAAACTTGCCTCCAACGTAGATCGTATCAACGGCCTCGCATTCATGCGCCGCCACCACCATCACATGGTGAAGGTATTTGTTATCCTCACCGTGGAAATTGATATAGGCCATCACGCCGCCCTTGCGCACGGCACCTAAAACCACCTCTTGCGGCGCCTCGGCCGATCGCACATTGCCGCTTCGCCCTTGCTTTTGTGAGGGAGCTTTCTTTCCGAACACAGCTTGAGCTGCTACCGAGAGACCAATGGAGATGGCGCTCTTGACGATCGCTCCCGTTACGCCTCCCGCTGAGAGCGCTCCCGCAATGGCCTTGCCGATGCCGAGAATGATCCCGCCTAAGCCCATTTGCCGATGATGTTAGGGTGATTGTAAACCGTCTCGATCGTGACCGAGATCGGCCGAATGATGGCAAGGCCACGGTGCTCACCGCGTGAAACGATCTTCGTTCCTCGAATGACACCCACGCTTATTGGAAAGCGTGAGTCACTCGAAACATTGAAGACGACAATGCCATAGTTGTAATGACGATGCTCGAGCACGCGCTTGTAGCCATTCTCGCGCATCACGTCGGCCACCGCTTCCTCCATGCCTCCCATGGCTTCGAGATACTTCTCGGCCGCGTCGTCCGTCAGTCCGGGAATACTGATATCATTCCCACTAACAAGACTCGCCCAGCCCGCGGCCAAAGCACAACAGTCATTGGAGCCTCGTTCGAAGGTGTCTAGATCGAGACTTTTGACGTAATTTGTCCACGCCTCGCTCCAATCCGTTCCCTTGGTGAAACGGTTATTCTTAGGCCGCATCTTCGGCCCATGGTGGTCAATAGGATCGCTGCGCCCAAAGACGGGAAGAGAGGCTGGAGAGTGTGGGCTTTTCATCGTGCTTCCGCTCCTTTGATAGCATCGGCTAACCCGATGATGAGTGTGCCGGTTTTCATGGCCACGCACACCTCCGTCGTCTTCCCCGTCTGCGGGTCTATCACTTCGATGAGAAAATCCACGGTAGCTCGTCCTCCCTCGGTTCCGTTCAGCACGATGTGGGCTTCCGTTATCTCCGCTCCTTTGAAGTCCGACCCTTTATAGTGCGGAGCCTCGCGCGGGGAATCAAAGATTTTGATAGGTAGGATGTTTGTCTTCATGATTCCGGATAGAACACACCGCGCGAGCCCCAGGTGATTTGCCGCTCGCTAGCAAGATAACTAAGAAACTGGAATCCTTTGTCGTTCGGATAGAGCGCTTGCTGATTCGCGTTGGTGTAGCGCTTGCGCCGCGTCCGCATCGAGAAGGTCGACTCATGCTCAAGCGTTAGGCGAATCCCAAGCTCTGGCGCCTTCACCACATAGGAAAGGGTATCGATGTAGTAATAGCCCGGCTTCGCATAAATCACCGGTGTCGCCTGGCTTGGGTCAACGATGACGAAGATCCATCGCGCCGGCCGGCCCTTGTAATTGGAGGCCGTGTAAACGCCCGCGTCCCATTGCTCAAGCGGCAGACCACCTAGCACAATCTCTAGCCCTTCCGCGCGGAAGTCATCACTACTCACGATCGGCGATACCTCCGCAAGCCCACCCGTCGGCGCCCACGTCTCGCCATCATAATCGAGCGAGTAATCGAGCGACGAATAACGCTCAACGCCCGGGACGAAATCCAACTCGCAGAGAAAAGCGAGCGTCAGATCGCCATCCTTAAGAGCTTGCTCGGCGGTCGGAGTCAGCAAACCCATAAGGCGAAGGCTTGGTTAAGGTGATAGTCGGCGGGATTCTAAGGAAGCACAGCCCCGATACGAATCCGGCAAGCGGCAGCCAGTCTTTCGAATACGCGCATACGCCGGCCCATAGGAAGAAACCCGAAAGCACAAAGAGATAGTACGTCGCCCGCGTCATCACACCGCCTCCACAATCTCCATGGGAGGCACCGTGAACCGTCCTCCATTGCCGTTGGGTGCTCGCTCAACGGTCACCTCATTCTGATCGAGCCAGAATACCCCACGCGCATTGGCTACAGTGATCGTCGTCCCGGCGGCATACGATTCACGCAGATGAGGCGTGCATTCGATCGTTGCAGAGCCACCCGCTGCATTTACTGGCGCAGTGGTTCGATAAAGGTGGTCACCAATCTGAAAATAATCGCCCTCGTTGAGCTGCAGCACATCGCCCGTCCATCCCAAGGTGGTCAAACTGAACTGCCCGGCCGTCGCCACATTCACTTGAGGCGATCCGGACGCCGCGGCATCGGAAAGCGAACAATACGCATCCGGCCCGATTCTCACTTTCGCACCCTCACTCACGACCTTGATGAGAAAAGCCTCGAGCTTCTTCAGATCATCCCTGGACCCTGGCAGAAACTGAATATTCCCTCGCCACCGCATTCCCCCAAAGAACTGACGAGCCTGCTTAAGGGAAAACGGAGACACCGTCCGCCCCGTCGCCGTCTGCATCGTCACGGCAACGCGAGTCTGACAAATGCCCGAAGGATAATCCAGAATTGCCGTTGCCATAGGCAATGGCTTTATCTGTCAATACCACTAGAGGCAACGGGAAACTAACAAGCGAACAATCAGAGACAATCTGCGCTAGAACTCATCACCTCAGGATCACAATCCATACGATGCGGATGATACCGCAAGCCAATCGCCTGCAGGAGCGCGTTTCTCTCGTGCTCTGGCATTCTGGCCAAGCCGGCGACCCAATTCGAGCAACGGCGGCGGATCTTTTCCCGCTCTCGCTTATCCTGCCCCAAATATCGGTAGTCATGAAGCTCCGTCGGCTCGGGGTAGTTCAGCCAAATCCGTTCGCGGCGCCGGTCGCCAGATCTGACGGTTGAGAAGTAATCGACCGTCCGCCAATCCTTCAATACGTCATTATAGATCTCGTTCGGATACGAGCACACCATGACCCGGCAAGGAAGCGAGATCGCCGTCGCCAAGAGTTGAGCGTGTTGGAATCCATCCAACTCGTATTGGTACCGCGCCGCTGACGTTCGCGTCTCTGCAGGATAAGGCGGATCGATCATCACAAAGCTGCTCTCGTCGCCTGATTCGGAGTGCCCGGGTACAGCCTCGCGATCGCGCGGCGCGGGATCCGAAGTCGCGATATCGACCGACTCCTCCCGGAAGCGATCGAGCCCAAAGTGATGACGCAACCAGGCGACGCCGTCAGATTGGTAGAGTTCCACTTGGGGCCAGGCCTGCGACCACCATCGTAGCGGCTCCGGATCCAGATCGATCGCGATGGCTCGCTCGGGTTTCGCAATGTGTTGGAGCACCGCGTCATGCCCCGCGAATGCGGAAATGTAAGTCCTATGGGGAGGGATTTGATTAATCAAAGTCTGGTAGACACCTGCCCCGCCTTTGCCACCAAAGTAAGTATTGCTCACCTGGAAGGGTCGCCGAATCCGGCGGCGCTGTCAAGCATCCCTATATAGGGATGGGTTCCCTATTGGTTGAATTAGTGGAACCGAATTCAACCATTTCCACCATTTCAACATCTGAACCCTATGTTGATTTTCTCAACCTCGAATGAGGCGGGAAAAATCAACATGCAAACAATCCGAAACGGAAAGCGATACGTTGTCACTTTCGTTGTCACTTTGCCCTTTATTGTTATCAAAGGCCCTATTTTTAAAGGAAAATGGAGGCGAGGGGAATTGAACCCCTGTCCTGATGGCTCCTCGGAGTGAGCTTCTACACGCTTAGTTGGTTCTTTGTTTTAAGGAGCTTGGCCTCAACCAACGGAGTTCAGGTTCCCGATCATCACTGTTTCATTTCGCCTCGAGATCCGGATGCCCGATCTCAAAACTAGCCTGTTGCTGGCGCCGTCTTCCCTAACAGGCATCAGGACGACGACGTCGCTGACTAAGCAGCGAGTGCGAGTTCTTGTGAAGAATCTGCATTTATTTTTTTTGATCCGATGATTAACGAGGCCAACGAATCATCCTCGGCGTGCGACCCAATCTGTAAGCCATCAGTCGAAACCATGACGCCCCCGACTGTGGATTCTGAATGAACCGTGTAGGAAGATCATAGGACCGGGATCTCTGGAATGCAAACGAAGATGTGTCAACGCATGGGCCGCACACAGAGTCTTTGTAGGTGCCACGCCCCTGGGACTTCCACGCCGAAGTGCGGGGAACTGTCTAGTCGCAGGATCTGTCCTTTGGGCAGGACGCCTAAATCACTCAGGACGCCTGATTGATCATTGGCGTCGTTGTCGGCGTCGATGCAGTAGATGGCCAAAGGGGCGCCTTTGCCAAGTTGATAGAAGCCGCCGCAGTGGCCGTCACCGGCTTTGAGGGTAACGGATTCGATAAGCACGTCCTGATCAAACTGCAGGAGGAGGGCTTCGCCGGAATCGACGGAGATGGATTCGCCGCTCTGAATGCCCAGCCCCTCCGGACTGGTGGCTAGAGGACCTTTGCCTTCGTGTGTGATCGTTAGACGGACGGCTCCATTTGCCTTGGAAACTGCGTCTAGACCTCCTTGAATCCAGTCATAGATCACTAGCGGATGCCTTGCGTGCTTCGCTAGATGATGCCCGCCGGCGTTCCGGTGGCGCCGGGCTTGAACGGTTAGGTATGCTGCCAATGGTTCCCAATTGCTCTCTCCGAGGAGGTTGGTGGTTTCCTGGGGATCCTTTGCCAGGTTGTAGAGTTCTACCGGATTTGCGATGCCTTGGCGGATCAGTTGTGCATCGAAGAAGAGTTTCCATTGCCCAGGAAATGGCGTGCCATCGATGGTGGGAGAATCCACACGCAAGGCGCACGCAGCGCGGTCACGCTTGGCCTCGCTGTGATCGTTGAAGAAGAGGGGCGGTCGCTGTGGTGGTAATTCGCCACGCAGGGCGGGAAGAATATTGAAGCTATCCTCGGCGCCTTTCTCGCCGGATGAGACATCGGGTAGAGCCACTTCAAGAATCGCAGCAATCGTTGCAAAGAGATCCGTTAGGCTGATGGCGAAGGCGTTCGTCTGGCCGGACGAGGTGGTATCGCCATCGCCGACGCCTCCCTCGGGCCACGCTGCAATGAAGGGCACGCGATGCCCACCTTCGTAAACCGATCCTTTGTTGCTACGATAGGGGCCGGTGGCGGTCTTGCTCTTGATCTCGGCGCCGTTGTCGCTGGTGAAGATAACCAGTGTATTTGCAGACAGTTCGTTGCCAGAGTTACGTGGGTCGTCGGTATTTTCCAACCAATCTAACAAACGTCCGAGTGCGACGTCATTTTCAAAAATGTAGTCGTAGCGCGCATCCATCGGCGCGCCGGACTTGGTGCGGGACCCGCCGCTCACCGGAACACCATCAATGGCTTTGTCAGGGGTATAAGGTCCATGATTGGCGTTGGCAGCGTAGTAGAGAAAAAAGGGTTTCTCTTTTGATGCTTCGACAAACGCCATGGCGTGATCGGAATGCCGACTGCCTAACTTGGTGAGCGTGTAAGCGTTAGGTCCATCCGTGCTCAACCTCTTGCCCTCGCCGGTGGCGGCGACGACCTCACGCCCATGCACATGACCCGGCCCCTTTCCTTTCTTGCGCTTGGTTGATTCGGAGTCCGGTCCCGAAGTGCCGTGTGACCGCGACGTGAAGCGTGCGAAATCGAAGCCGTGATCCAGGGGCGTGGTGTGAAGCGGCTTGGTGAGATCCGCATCATCCCAACCCGCGGCGGGGGCGCCGTCCGCGCGGCGATAGCGCAGCCCCACATGCCACTTGCCCACCATTCCCGTGGCGTAACCGTGTTCCTTCAACATCGCGATAGTCGGCCGGTCGGCCTCGATCATGGGATCCCCTTGCGCTCCAAAGAGCACCCAATGCTTCAGGCGATTTCGCCAAGCGTAACGACCTGTTAGGAGACTGTAACGTGTGGGGGAGCAGCGCGATGAAGGGGTGTGGGCATCGGTAAAACGAATCCCCATGCGGGCGAGACGCTCCATGTGTGGTGTATGCAATTGGACTTCATCGGCATTCCCTGTGTGATCTTGATAAGCACTGGTATCGCCCATGCCCATATCATCCGCCATCATCAGGATGATGTTAGGCCGAGGTGGCTTGGCCTCAATGAAGCTGAAGGCCAAGCCACAAAAAAAGAGAATGAACCTCAATGATATGAAAATTAGGGGGTGGTCACCCGATAATAACCTTCGTCTCCGCCTGTGCGTCCGGCGTCGGTGTCTTCGAAAGCCGTCGAGGCGCCGGCTGAGGCGATGACAGCTTCATTGATCTTGGTCCAGGATTGCAGATCGGTGGAGAACTCTACGTCGTAGTTCGTACCTGCGCTACTACTCCAGGTGATTTCAAGACCATTCGCCGTGCGCACGGCATCGAGTATTTCAAAGCCTTCTGGCGTCGGTGGATCGACAGGGCCGCCCGGGGTAAAGAGCGTATCGATGAACATCTGGAGGCCCTTATCTAAGTTGATGGTGCCGGAAGCGAAATCCACGCCATTGCCAAGCGCGGTGTTGCCGCCGCCGGCCGCGAAGCTTGTGCTAGAGGCACCAAATGAAGCACCATTGCTGCCGGTCCAATCCGGGTCCATGTCGCCGGATGCTTCGCCGACCAGTTCATCGTCGACGTAGAGAGCGATCGTTTGGCCCGTTGCGGCATCGCCGTTATCAACATCGAATGTCCAAATGACGGGCAATTCACCTGCGGCCAACTGATCCGCGGTGAGTTCATATTCGACTGTGGTCACGGTATCGCCGCCATTACCGGCGGCGCGGAGAACTAGCTTATTGCCTATCTCATAGACTAACGAAAAGCCTACCGTTCCACCTCCAGATTCCCAGATGATCTCCCTTTCATCTTCCGTGACAGCTGCTGCTCGGAAATCAATGCAGACGCGGAAGGTAAGTAACTACTCAGGCGAGGTGGCAATTGGTTAAGATATGCTAACAAATCGGTTGCCAGAGTGTTGTTAGACACTATCGTTAGGCGTGTCAGAAAAGCCGTTGCCTAGATTAAGCGAGGAGATTGGCCGTGACGGGCTTATTGAGCTGGCAAAGAGTGATCCTGAGGCCTTCGTCGATCTTTTCATTAAGCTCGAAGAGCGTGTTAGTGAACTCGAAAGGATTATCAATCAGAATAGCGGCAATAGTTCCAAGCCGCCTAGCCAAGATGGGCCTGACAAGAAGCCGAAGAAGAGAAATCGGTCGAAGCGGAAATCTGGAGGACAGAAGGGGCACCCGGGAAATCACCTCAAGAAAGTCGAGGAGCCTGACAATGTTGTCGATCTCAAGCTTGATACGGCACCCAGTGGCGCGAAGTTAACTGACAACGACATTGTTGGTTGGGAAACTCGGCAGGTATTTGATCTGCCAGAGCCCAAACTGATTGTCACAGAGTATCGTGTCGCTATCTATCGCGACCCCAAGACGGGCGAGGTCTGCCAGGAGAGCTTTCCCGATGGTGTGAATGCTCCGGCGGTATATGGAACTGGCGCCCTAGCTTTCATGGTGTATTTGCATGTGCAGCAACATCTTCCGCTCGATCGCACAGGGGCAATCTTCTCTGATCTCTTTGGTCAGCCTGTTAGCCATGGAACGATTCTTCGAGCTCGTGAAGAGGCTGCTACCGAACTCATCGATTTTGAGGAAGCCCTGGTGGCGATGCTCTCAGCACAAGCGATGCTTTGTAGCGATGAAACCGGCCTGCGCGTGAACCAGACACTCTATTGGTGTCATGTCATGTGCACGGAGAGACTGACTTACTATGCCATTCATGACCGGCGAGGCAGCGCTGCATTTGAAGACATCGGCGTTTTGACAGGGTTTGAAGGAAGACTCATTCACGATTGCTTGAGTAGCTACGATGCCTACTGCCCCAGTGCTCTTCATGGACTTTGCAATGCGCATGTCATCCGCGAATTGACCGCGGTGAGCGAACAAGGTGATCATCAAGGGTGGGCCACGAAACTCGTCGATTATCTTTATGAGGCAAACAAGGTAGTCAAAGATCGTGGGGGAAGCTTATCCGAGGACGAGATGATCCCGTGGAAACGCCGCTTTACTCGCCTACTCAACGCTGGAGTCAAAGCGAATCCAGAAACGAACCTATCAAAGCCAAAGAAAGGACGGCAAAAGCGGACCAAGGCACAGAACTTGATTAAGAGATTGAAAGAGCGCCAAGCAGATTACTTGCGATTCATGACAGATGATGAGGTGCCATTCACGAACAATCAAGCGGAGCGAGACCTGCGAATGATGAAGTTGCAGATGAAGATATCAGGGTGCTTTCGCACCGTCATCGGAGCAGAGGACTTTGCGAGGATACGTTCCTATATTTCAACAATGCGTAAGAACGGTTATAAGGTGTTTAATGGGATTAAGTTAGCCATATTGGGGCAACCCCTCACACCAAACGACATCCTTCACGCAACCACCACCTGAGTAGTTACGAAGGTAACGTCTTTCTTGTCGTCGCTACCCTGAAAATTATCGAAGGTGGGTAGCGCCTCAATGGCCGTCCAGAAGTTGTCGGGCTCGCCCAAGCGATCGGCGGGAAGGCTCGCGGCACTGTTAGGGTCCGATCCTTGTGCGACCTCAAAGCCATCACGGAAACCATCACCATCCGTGTCTGCTACCAAGGGGTTTGATTTGGGATCGCCGTTGATTTCATCGCCATCCGGGCGGAGATCGCCATCGGTATCAGCAATCAGAGGCAAAGTGTTGTGAGTGTTCACTTCGGGCCCGTCATCGACGCCGTCGCCGTCGGTGTCTTGGTTATTGGCATCGGTAAGAGCATCATGCTCTTGTTTATCCGTTAGACCATCACCATCTTCATCACCCGCACCATCCCGGCTGAGATCGCCGAAGACAGCGTTTTCCCAGTTATCATCAAGCGTGTCATCGTCAGAATCCACCCGCACGCGACCGGTGGCCGCGAGGAGTTCGTGCCTGTTGCTATCGAAGCCTGCCGAACTGTCTC
Source organism: Verrucomicrobiales bacterium (assembly GCA_965224685.1). Classification (GTDB taxonomy): domain Bacteria; phylum Verrucomicrobiota; class Verrucomicrobiia; order Verrucomicrobiales; family DEV007; genus CBDDAB01. The sequence continues at coordinate 1,714,093 of CBDDAB010000017.1, forward strand.
CCGATGTAGGATCCCAGTAGACTTCAACAGCAGAGCCCCCGCCACGCTCGAAGAAGACGAGTTCCACGGTATGAAAGCCAGGTGTTAAGGAAACCGTACCGAGACTATCATTCGTGCCGCGCGTCCCCAGAAACTCCGCTGCCGTGATGCCGCTCACGCGGAGCCGCGCGCCGTCATCGGAATTGAAGCCGAAGGTGTAGGTACCAGCTTGCTCAATGAAAATCTCCGTCGTGGCGTGGACAACGAAGTCATTCACATCAGCACCTTCAATCTCTTCAATATTATCAAAGGGCAGATCGTCGTCAAAATTGCCGCCGTTTCCGGTACCGAAGAAATTGATCGTCGGGTGCTGCTGAAGGATCTCATTGGTAAAGTCGTCATTGGCGATCACCTCATCAGCCACCGTAACCGTGGAAACCGTACCGCGCGCTTTCAAAGTGCGGACCGTCCAAACGGCGGGGTCGTCATTGGCAACAGTGGGATCGGTTCCTTGAGCCACTTCATAGCCATCCCAAGCACCACCACCATCGGAATCCTTTTCTAACGGATTACTACTACCAGCGATTTCGTCGCCGTCGTTCAAGCCATCGCCGTCCGTATCGGCTACTAACGGATCTGTATTGTGCGTATTGACTTCGTCTTCATCACTCAGGCCGTCACCATCGCTATCCACGGGCAGGACGTCGCCTAACGTTTTCTGAGGGCTATTGAACAACGTATTGACGTCGTCGGCGCTGATGGCGCGATTGTAGACTTGTACTTCATCTATCACGCCATTCAAGGCTAGTTGGCCGTTAACCGCGCCAATAGAAAGAGCGGAATCGGAATCAATGTTATACTCGATCGCCGTGGGATCGGCTACATTGAAAACGGCCTCACCATCCACGTAGATCGCCAATTCCGAAGCGGAGTAAGTGGCGACGATGTGAGACGTAACGCCCGCTTGGAGGACGCTATCCGTTCCGCTATCTTGATTGCCATTGACGAACCAAGAAATGGTGTCGCCGGCGGTGAGCAGTGCGAAGTCGGGAGTTTGCGGTCCGAAAGCCAGTATGGTTTGAGTGCCATCTAGACCGGCCGGATTGACCCAGGTAGAGATGGAAAAGGCCTCAAACTCTTCAAACGACTCTGCCGGGACTCGGACTTCTCCGCCCGAAACGCGAATACCGGTTCCCTCATTGCCAGCGATGGGATCCTGCCCTAGCTCCGCTGAGCCGGAGATCGTACCGTGGCGCCCCCAGCCGCTCGAGTCATTGACCGTTTCACTACCTGCCGCTTCGTTTAAACGATAGTGTGCAACGGGGCCGCTGAGATTGATAACAGAGGCATCCACGCCAACGGTGAATTCCTCGGCGCCTTCTTCGTTATTCTTGATCACAAACTCGGCAGAAAAACCGCCCGACTCACCTTTGGAATCAAAGACATATTTCACTTCACCTACAGCGCCAGGCGCGAGACTTGAGGGAAATTCGGCAATAGAAAATCGGTCAGGGTTAAGCCCCGTCACATCGATGCCGCTGATCTCTACCGCATTCGCCTCACCAAGATTTCGAATGGTGAACGTGCCTTCATGAGTGGGGGGAACGGCGGTGACTTGGCCCAACGAAACCTTAGTGGGTGAGACGAGATTCGGATCACCTTCGCTGATGGGGCGTGCGCCATCGACCAAGGTTTGAATCTCTTCTTGTGAAAGGCCGCGTTCCCAGATCGCGAGTTCGTCCATGGTCAGGATAGAAAAGCGATAGGTAGTATTGAGAAAACCCATGCCCAAAGTAACCTCAACGGCACCTTCATCCGGATCAATGGAGGTATCAATTTCTTGCGCACCGTTTCCATTCACATCCAGAAGCTGGCCATCGATGTAGAGCTGAACATCGCCAATCGTTGTGCCGCCCGCGGGCAAGACGGAGGCGATGTGATGCCATTCGTTATCACTAACAATAATGTCACTACCAAAGTTCTGCCCACTCTGGTTCTCGGTACGAATACTCTGTGTGGTGTGCTCGAATTTGAAATGCCAACGGCGCCCACTTTGATTGATCCCATAACCGACGATCGCTTGCGCACCGGTATCGATCTGCCAGTCGGTCTTGACCCACATGGCGATCGTTCGCGGCATGTTGCCACCCACACCATAGAAGTCTTGAATCTTCGCGTAGGACGATCCATCAAAGAAGAGACCGCTACCCACGCGCCCCTCGACCCATTGCGGAACGGTGGTGGTCCCATCGTCCTCCACGAACACGGCCGGTCCCAGATTTCCGGTCAAATCGGCCGATTCCATGCCAGCGCCTTCATCAAACGACCAAAAGCCCAAGAGGCCTTCCTCTAAAGCCAGTGAAGTGGTTGAGAAAGTGACAAGGATTGCCGCAAAGAAAGCGGCCCGACAGAGGCGAAGTATTTTAAGCATTGTTAGAAGGGGTATTCGATGTGGTTTGATCTTGGCTGAGATCGAGGGGGAGCGTCAACGAAAGTTGCGCGAAGTGAAGTAGAAATGAACATCCGCCGCTGGTGGCGATCGAAGATGAAATGGTTACTAGCAATGCCACTGACACAGAACATTGCCAAGATTAGAGCGGCCCGTCTTTTCTTGCCGTTTCATAGTTACTCGGCAGCCCCTCTATCCCTTAGCGCCCCTCTGGAGGCGGAAATGTGTGAATAACAGTCAATCAATTGGAGAAATGGGAAATCTGGTTTAGGGTGAAGTGTGGCCAGAATCCACGCTGGACAGAACCAATTCAAGAAGAGACTGATGTGGTCAACCTTGTCACTGATAGTGGTGATGTTGTTATGGCTGTCTCCCAGACCATTGGAGGGCTATTGGAACACGAGGCTCTTGGATTGTATGTGCCCGTCCGTTAACTTGCTAGAGTTCCGAGATGGTGTAGCATCCATTCATTCTCACCACTCATCGTTGCGCGAACAAACGGGATCAATCGTGAAAGTGAATGGTGATTGGATCTGGACCTCCGCGGGCGAAGATTATCTGGTTAGCCCCGGCTGGTTCACCATATCATTGACCCACATTAGATCAGGAAACTCCTATCGCGGGTATCGGGTTTTGTGGCCCCCAACGATTCGTGAGGCGAAAGGAAAATCCGAGAGCTCTTAGAGCCTCGAGCTGTGATCCGGAGCAGCAGCTTGTTGGCGCTTTGGACTCCACTCTTGAAGACAACCAATGAAAAAAACGTTTGATTTCATATAACCGAATGGTTATATGTTTGCAATGAGCCTTTCCCCCAACCACGCAGATGTCTTTTTCGCGATAGGCGATCAGACGCGGCGTGGTTTGTTGGAGCGCCTTGCAGTTGAGGGAGAAAAGACGGTTACGGAGCTGGTCGAACCCCTAACGATCAGCCAACCGGCAGTATCCAAAACACTTGCGATGTCTACGCGAAGCTGGGCTGGTGAAAAGCCGGACGGAGGGGAAACGGCGTCTCTACTCCATGGAAGCAGGAAGTCTGAAGGAGGTGCACGATTGGGTTTCCATCTTTGAACGGTATTGGGACGAGAAACTGGATGCCCTGGGGCAGTTTCTGGACAAACAAAAGCCTCGCAAACGCACGAAACACTAGACCAATGTTATGATGATTCGAAAAGAACGTTTCTATCCCCATCCACCCGAAGATGTGTGGGTCGTTATCACAGATCCGTACGCTTTAGCAGAGTGGCTGGAGCCCAACGATCATCGGCCTGTAGTGGGACACAAGTTCCAATTCCGAGCAGATCCCGGCGTTTGCGGCGCGGGCGTGAAGGAATGTGAAGTCGTTGAGGCGGATCCTCCGCGGCGGCTTGTTTGGAAATGGGTGCACCTTCCGAAAGATCCGAGCGCGCCCCGTCCGGAACCAATGACCATCGCCTGGACGCTGACGCCGGAGAACGGCGGCACAAAGCTCGTGTTAGAGCACACCGATGCCGAGAATATCAATTGGGTCTTGCGCGGGATGATGCGTTTGGGCTGGGGCTTCATGATGAAGCGGCTGATTCCCAAAGTACTCCAGAATGTGAAGGATGCTCAATTCACCCCGGGAGCGATTCCCTTGAACAAGCGCTGCTATAAATGTGAGACCGTTCCCGATCAGTACAAACGTTGATCCAGCATGATCCTTGAAACGAAACGTCTCATACTGGATAAACTGGATCGAGATGACGCTCCGTTTATCTTCAAACTCGTCAACGATCCCGATTGGCATCAACACATTGGCGACATGGGCGTGAAGACCCTAGAAGATGCACGAGCCTACATTGAACAACGCCTCATGGCCATGTATGAGAGACACGGCCATGGATTGTATCGAGTCGAACTGAAAGACACGCGCGAACCGATCGGCATTTGTGGTCTGATCAATCGCGACGGACTCGATGGCATTGATCTCGGCTTCGCCATGTTGAGACCGTTCCGGCGCAACGGCTACACGATCGAAGCGGCATCGGCCATGATGACGCACGCCGTGACCGCGCACGGCTACACCAAGTTGTTAGCAGTCACAAAACCAGGAAATGAGGTTTCTAGTGTATTGCTAGAAAAGCTTGGTTTTCAGTTCGAGCGCATGGTGAAGATCGAAGAGGATGGTGAGGATAACAATTTGTACAGTATTAGCCTGACTGTTGAGAATCCGGATGAACGCGAGGATCGGTGACACCCGAATCCGAAGTTAATTTCCGAATGAGGCGGATCAACGGGGATCCCGGACAGCAATCGTTTGCCTTCCAGTTGTTCAAACAATGTAAGGAAGTTTTTTAGCCTTGGGTGAACCATAGCCAACGGATAAATGGTAGGAATCATCAAGAATTCGCGACGCGCATCTCATCGGCGCCCTCGTTGAAAGACCGGTTCTTCGCAAACGTATCCTACCGAATCCGAGCTTTCAGTCGCGCGGGTGACTGGAAGCGGTTAAACTCTCTCCTCATGACCCCCTCCCCCCAACCCCTTCATCGGCGGCTCCCCCTTGTCGCTCTCCTAGCGCTCACCCTGCACCGCGGTGTGCTGGTGAAAGGTGTTCCTGCGCTGCAAGGGCTGCTCCATTTGCCCTGGGCTCACGTGACGAAGTGGGCCACGGCAAGCCTCGCCATCGGCGGCATGCACGCTGTCTCCGGTGCCTCCACCACTATTGAGTTAGCCCCCATTGCGCCTTCCGAGAATCCCGCCACGGCAACTGTGGGCGAATCCTTCACCTGGGTGTTTCAAGCAACTGACGGCAACAAACCCAAATCTTACCAAGTTACCGGGCTCCCGGACGGACTCGAATTTGATGGCACTGTCGTGAGTGGCATCGCCAGTATTCAAGGCACTCCGACCGACTTTGGCTTCTTTACCGTACGCATCATCGGCTGGGAAGAGGCCAATCAATCCGGCCCGCAGTCCGATACCTACACACTGCGGTTAACGGTGAATCCCGCCGAAGGCTTTGGCACTTTCGCTAGTTGGACAGAAGCCGAAGGCTTGGCCGCCGAGAATGCCGGCCCCAATGATGACCCCGACGGTGATGGCGGCGACAACTTGTTAGAATACGCCTTTGGATTCGATCCTAACACCGCCGAGCCGTTACACGGCGATCAAACCGGTTTGGCACCGATCAGCACGCCGGAGATTCTCTCACAAACTGACGATTCGATCACCATCGCCTTTATCCGCCGCAAGTCCACGTCCGGGACCGATGTCACTTACTTACTCGAATCCAGTGAAGATCTCCATCAATGGAGCCCGGCTGGAGGCAAGGAACAAGTGACTCCGTTAGATCAAACTTGGGAAGGCGTGGTCACCATCATTCCCAAACCAGACGCCAACACCTATTTTCGCGTTACCGTAGCGATGAATCTATAGAGGTCCATAGTACAGTCATTCTCCCGATCGAAAACGACTGCCGCTACGCCTCGGCGAGAGAGCTAGCGTGAAGCCTTGGACTGCCGCAGCCTGCGTGCAATAGTGGTTTTTCGGCGGGCGCCTACCGCAAAGCAGATCCATGCGTACCATGGCGCCTAAAACGAAAAAACCGCCCTTTCAAAAAAGAGCGGTTTTTATCGAAAAATTCAAAGGCTAAGCTGGGCAGCGACTCGCCCTGCTCGTGCTCCTCTTTTAGGAACGGCGCCGTCTTCCAGCAATGAGGCCGAGACCAAGCCCCATGAGCAATACGGAGCTGGGCTCCGGAACAACTGCTTTGACGAACCCAATTCCCCACTCCTGGGTATCCGTGGGATCTTGGAAGTTATGTTGGAATTTGATCTCAGAGACCGTCTCCGAATTGTCTCCAACTAAGAAGGCATAACTGTGTTCGGTGGTTCCCGAATCTGTATGGCCTCCCCCATCCAATTCCGTTCGTTTGAAAGTGCCGTTCAGCAAGCCCCCATCGACTTCAAAGATCATGGGTTGATCGCCAGTCGATAGATCGTCATTAAACAAAGTGAAATCATTCATATCAGCTGTTCCTGCGTCCGTGATAAAAATCTTGGAGAAACCGCTCCGGACATCACCGAGAACAAAGGCAAGTTTATTGACGGGAATGGGCGAAGTGAAAGTGAGCGTCGCCGTTGACTGGGCAGCGGTGCGAGCTTGAACGGGATCGCTCCATTCGTAACTATTTCCTGCTCCCATCGTGTTGTCTTCAGGGAGAATGGCATCGGTTCCGTTAAGACCTGTAAGGGTGTAACCGATGGAGGTGCCTGGAACCATTCCGGAACCATCTTTTACCCAACAAATCGAGTAGTTGGCGGCTGAGGCTGAATGAAGGAGGATTCCAGCAGAAGCGATTAGACAGATTAAGGGAGTTCTCATGATATGTGGTGACGGTTGTAGAATATATCCAAAGTGCCCTTTCCTCTTGGGGCCACAGACAACACTTATGATATTTTCAGACTTAGCTCTCTCTCGCCTTAGACTCAAGTTAAAACTGTCATAGCTTGCTAAAAATCAGCTATTTATAATTTTTAGAATTTAAAATTCTGACTTTCTGATCTCACTCTAATTACCATACTTTTATCTTTCCAAGTGATGATCGATTTCAATTAAAAGCTAATTTTAAACCCTTCATAGCATGGCCCATCACTGGCTCATCACCTGGTTGGTCAACGCCGCTATGAATCCTCGAAGCCGTAGACCAAGCGCCAAAACCGCTGGGTACCTTCAAATGATGAAAGCGGTAAGGATACGGACTCGAAACCTACCTCCGCTTGAACTGGCTGCACCCGTTCCACGAAATTCTCCAAAGGAAACCACCTCTGCAGGTCGTCTGAATACTCCAGCTTGAATTGGATGCCCCGATTCCGCGCTTCGGACGACCGTTGATAACGAAACGTCCATTCGCCATCCGCCAAAGAGATCATTGGCACCAGCGTATCAAGTCGGTGATCGGGAAAACTCGGATTTCCACCAAGCGCAAACTCTTGGAAGTTGGTCAAACCGTCGTCGTCAGGGTCCTCCTGAACGCCAGCAAGGCTAACTGGTAATCCCGGAAAACCCGACACCCAGGCGGCATAGTGCCGATGCCGTGATGATGTCCTCAACTCTGGAACAATGAGAAAATCCAAGTTCTCGATGATGAAGTTCATCCCGTGGATAGCTAGGATGTTTTCTCCACGAACGAGTAGACCCCTGTGATTGGTGAGATCAAATGATTCAGCAACCACCGCATCGGCATCGTCCTGCAAGGCCGAAGGCGGCGTATTCCAGCTTAACGTTTCCGTTAGCCCAGGCGCCGTCGCACTGCGCGTCACTTCCTGACCATTTAGATACGCCACGAAGGCGTCGTCGTAGCGCATGAGAAGGGTGAGCGTGTCAATCAATTCCGGCGCAGTGACCGTGAAGGGAATGCGTATATAGAGAGACGTCGTTTGCTCAAACATCATCTCTTCGACGTCACTGGTGATCAAGGAATCGTAATCCGGATCACGATCATAGCCGATCCCAGTGGGGCCGGACATCCATAAAGAGTCATCGAAACCAGCCTGCATCCATACGCCGTCTACCGAATCATCCAACGGTGAAACATAACGCGCTGAAGCGCCCACGGGCAGCAACGACGCGCCCGCACCCGTGGTGAAAGTCGAAGGATCCGACCAAACCTCCAAGTTCCCACTCGTTAGCCGCAAACGATAATGATAGTCTGTTTCGAAAATGAGATCACTGACGGTATACTCAATTTCCGGGGAAACATTGCGCCCCAGTTCGATGCGACGCTCCCACGCCTCAGACGAGGTCCCTCCTTCACGGCTGCCAACGAAGAGCGTCGCGTCAAAGCCGGTATCCAGATCATAGGCTCTAGCATTAAGCACAGCAACGGAAGCCGTGACACCCGTTGCAGGCAAGGTGTAAGCCGCCAATCCATTCTCTGCAAGGCTTTCAAGACCAACAGCTAATATCGCGTCATCAACCATGGCCACGCCATCACGTTCAGCCGTCAATCGGACGGTGTAGTTGCCCAGTCCAAGAAACGTGATGGCCGTGTCCAGTGCTTCCGGGTTGGCGATCCGTGCTTCAGCCGGCCCGTCAATCACCGACCACTCTACAGAATCGGCTCCCAACGCTCTGCCACTCAAATCACCTAGCAAACGATCGATCGTCCGGTCACCACCCGCGTATGGGGCCACACCATTGGCCAATCCCGTCGACGTGGGAACTGTCACCGATAAAGATGTTGCAAAGGTTTGGCCATCCGCTGCTTCGATCTCGAATGTGACGTCGTAAGTGCCAGGCAGATCAAAGGCCGCCAAGGTAGAAGCACTCACAGTGTCTTCAAATCGTATGCCATTGTCAGGCCCCGCAGTTTGTCTCCACATCATTGTGGGCGGTTCGTCGAGCGGGGGTAGTTTGGCGCGCAACACGAGCCGACCACCTAACGGAACCCCCACTGCGGAAGAAGTAGGTGACTCGATGACGACGTTAGGCTCCGCCGCCGTGGCCACGATCTCCGGCACCAACAAGAAATCTGAACTATTGGGTGATCCATTCAAACCATGGATAGCCAGCACATTGTCACCTTCGCGAAGCGTCGACAATTGAGCGCTGATGTCGAACGTGGCAAACTGCTGAGCTTGGGCATCAACGGCGTTCACTGTCGTCGTGGCATCCCAATCCAGCGGCGCACCAGCCGGGGCGTTGGCCGAACGGGCCACTTCGGTGCCGTTGAGATAGGCGACAAAACCGTCATCGACCTTCATTCGCAAGCTCAGCTGGGTGTATTGACTCACTCGCGCTGCCCGGAAGGGCACACGTAAATAGAGGGAGGTGTTTACTCCTTGTAGGTTGGTGACCTCAGTCACAATGCTGGGCTGGTAATCGCCGCTCGTGTCATAGCCAAGCCCGTTTAACGCCGTCTCCCACGCACGATCATCATAATCAAACTGCATCCAATCATTCTGATCTGCCGCACTCGAGGGCACACGATAGGAAGCGATATCACCCGAAGCCACCAGCGTATCAAATCGAAAGGGTAGCACAATCTCAATGACCCCGGTGGCTTCCATTCCGGCCGCATCGCTAACTGTATACTCAATAACCGCCTCACCGGTCGCTCCATCGCTAGGCGTGAACGTGAGGGTACTGTCAAGTGCATTCTGACGGATTCCCGCCACACTGAAGGTTCGATTGACGGTGCTGATAGCACCTTTGTCAGGCGTGAGGTTTTCCACACGCACCAAGTGGAAGGTGGTAGGGAACAACTCTTCTGACACATTACCTACCGTAGGAGCAATCGGGTAGACCCACATTTCTCCAGCGCCTTCGTCATTAAGCAAGGGATTAAAGCGAAACTGCTCCTCTGCCGGATCATACACAAAGCGATCATTGGTCACTCGCGGCGAACGCGCCGAATAATCTAACGTGTAAGTGCGACCGCCTGCACGAAAGGTCTCAGCTCCCAAGGCGGAGGCTTCAACCCGAATCACTAACAATCGGCTATCATCGCGGGATCGATCGACCCGCGCTTGGCTAGGCTGCGTGAGCCCGCTTGTGCCACCAATAGGAATGAAAGAATAAGAAGCGCCAGGAGCCACGGGGATGCGCGTGGGCTCAGTGATGCTCCCCACATCGATCGCCACATCACCTTTGTGCAGCCATCCCCGGTCGCCATTGCCGACGCTTCCTCTCACACTGTAACTAAACCACGCCGTCCCTTGGAAGCCGTCACGGGGCGTGAAAAGAATCTCCTCGCCAATGATCTCTGCCTCGCCCGCATCTAACGGAAGCACCGTGCTCACCTCTTCCAAAGCCAAAGCGTTCTCCTGGCCATTGCGGACGGACGCTAGGTCGTTATCGAGCGGCGCAATGCGGATGGGCGTGTTGACTGCCGTGTTTGCCGAGTCGCGATTGGCAAACGGAATCTGCTCCGGATGCCTCAGAGCGGCCGCCCCTATCAAACGGGATGCCGAATGGTCGTAAATGTCCTTGGCGGCCGTTTCGCCCGCACTCACATCCGTAAAAAAACTTCGGCTTGACCCGTTCAATGAAGAGGAGTTCATGATACCACCGCTACTATGATTGGATCCCAAATTGTGGCCGATTTCATGGGCGAGCACATCCCATTCGGCCGTGGAGCGGCACACATTCACCGCTAGGCTCGAACCCGCAGACTGAGTAAAAGCCACACCCAGGGTGTTCCCTTCCAAGCCGGCTCCAAACTTGGTGGCCACCGTCCAGCGATAGAGATTCTGACGACGGTTGGCCGCCATCCAGTTGCGGAAATTGTCCAAGGGTGAGGAGCCGGTGGCGATATCCGTGAAATCGTCATCATTGGGAATCATGATGAGTTCTTGCACCAGCAATCGGATGCCTAACTGATTCTCGTACGATGCGGCGACGTTGGAAACGGTGGCGAGAAAGAGCGACGCCTTCGAAGTGAGATTCACCGTTGTGTTCGCTCCCGTAGCCTGCTTATCCAGCACAAGCATTAGCATGGCGTCTTTCAATGACGCATCATAGCGCGTCGCTCGCGCGATCGGGTTGATGTATTTATCGAGTTGATTGTTAGACGGATCGATACCAGTCAAGGCCGCCACGTCCGGCTCGATCTGAGCGCTCACCGCATCCTGCCAAAGCTGCTCGTCTGTGAGCGGTTCATCGTCTCCCGACATTTGGAACCAATGCGGGTTGCCGACGTCTTGACCGCAGGAATAAGCGTGATTCCCACGCCTGGCCACACGCGCTTGAAGCTCTTGCGTTTCTGGGTGGGTACGGATGTAGGTGACATCACCATCGGCACCACGAACGACCGCCGCCAGCGAATCGCCGACTACAACAAGGCTCGCCGTGGCTTCGGGAGCATTGCCTAACTGCGGGATCCCTTCGAAGATGCGCACGCCTTCCTCAATTCTATTGGACCTGTCCGCACCTAGCGAGAGCTGGAAGTCTTCCGCAAGCGCGCTTCGAGGCCTAAAGAGATAGCTCTTGCCTAACGTGTTTCCTAAGCTAATGCGAATAGGCGATCCGCGATGAATCGCCGTCAATAGAGGCAGATTGTCTTCGCTGATCTCCAAGTCTAACACTACAGAAGCCTCGCCAGTTTCTGAAGGCTGTTTCTCTCCGCGAGAGTCCAGTACAGACGAGTTTCGGTTGGAATGGAGTTGGGTTGAATCGTGCCGGGGGGTGAGCGCAAGCGGAATGATGAGGGTGAGTAGAACGAGGGCGGGGAGCCAGGGGTGCTTCATTATGACGTGGGGGTGCTGTAGTCATGGTGGGAATAGGGGTGGCCTAACGGAATCAAATCCGCGAGGCGCGTATACCATAACTCGACTTGTTGAGAGATGCAAAGAAGGCCCAGAAGGTCACCTCGAAGATTACTTCTGCGTAATTCCAGGTAAGTCCATCTGTGATGACCATGACACATAGGAAGATGACGCCGGCCCCATCATCTTGTTCCCATTAAACGATCTATTCCGCGCTGCTAACCACCAGACGTAGGTGTTTGTGCTCCCCTACCCCAGTTGGCGGACTTGCCACTTTCACACTAACAATACCACCTTCCGGCTCGCCGATTTCCATTGAGGCACCGGCTTCGACAGCCGTCCACGCACCCGAACCAACCTTGCGAGCGATCACGCGCCAGAAGGAAAGATCTGACGAATCCTGAACTTCATAAGTGATATCTCCATGCGCCGCTGCAGGGACGGAAAAACAGAGAACAGGGCGTCCGGCAAGCGATCCCGAAGCCGGAAGATCTCCAGATGGAAGCGCCGTTCCGCTGCTATCCACAGGATTGCTCCCTAACGCCCGTTCTAGCAAATTACTCAATCCATCACCATCGTAGTCGCCCGCCGGTGCGGTCTCCTCCGTGGGCTCCGTGGTGCCGAAGTGCTGCATGTACCAATTATCCGCTTCATTCACCGTCTTCTCGATGGGACGCACGACCATGGGCACTGTGTAGGGAAATTGGTAGGTGCCGACGATAGGCGCCAACTGAATGAGATAGTCGCTATTCAACGACGGCTCGCTGCCCACGGTGCTCGCATTGAAAACAAAGCTCTTGGAGTCCGCCTCCAGACTCGTGAGCTGCTCATTAGTAATCTGTGAGGTATTTGTAATCGCAACATCATCGATGAACACGCCAAAGTGACTCACATTGCCCCCAGTGAATTGGAAATAGGAACCATTAGTGTGAATACGAAAACGCACGCGAATGGGGCTCCCGTGATAATCTTCGGGAATCGCGACGCTCTCAGAAATAAAGTTCTTGTCCCACTGCACGCTCGATCCCGTGTTATAGCCGGCCCGATCAAAGAGGGTGGTCCAAGTGCCACCTTCATCTCCGGAAACCTCAGCCTTGAACCTGGAGTTGACGTAGAAAAACCGGAAGAGACGCTTGAACTCAAGGACACTTCCCGTGGCAGGAATGACAGAGCGGTCAATCTCAAAAATCTGCTCCTGTTGGGTGGGGAAGAGCATTTGAAAACTCCGCGATCCCGTTGCCGAAAGCGCCGTCGTGCGAAGCGAATACGAATCGCTCGTTTCATCGACTACATTAGGCGTGGGGCTATTTTCAGCGCCCTCCAACCACGCTTCCTGAGTCTGCTCTGCGATACGTAAGCGATAGCCTTCCGCGCGTGTAATGGAGTTGAATGCATAAAGGCTCCCGCCACCCACGGCCGGATCCGCCGGACCGTTTACGGTCAGGGTCTCCTGAAGATCGAAGGGATCGAATATCCTCACATTGTAAGCGTATTCAGTAATGGGCGCACTCTGAATGCCGGTGATATGAACGTGCACCAAGGGATTGGTTCCGGCAGCCGGTGGATCAGCGGGAATTCCAGACGGTCTCCAAACCAACGTGTTGTCGCCCGTGAAGCCTTGGAATGGTTCCTTCACAATCGAAAGATTCGTTCCCTCGTATGTCATGGAAATCTGTGCCTGAGAGAAATCCGCTTGCGGGTAAGAGAACGACCAACGCGGGTGAGTCTGCCCATTTCCAGGTACAAATGGATGAGGACAATAGCCCTCGTTGGGCCAGGGCACAGATTTCGCCGCAGGTTTGTTAGGGCGAAACTCCCCGATAACCCAAACCACGCATGCGGAGGTGTAGTCTTGAATAAACGGCACCGAGCCGTGCCCCATCTCTTGTGCCGATGGGTAGAGAAACCAACGCCGGTGCCCGACAGGGCCATTGTTAGAGCCGTCATCCATCATAAGCCTATCGATCGAATAGGGACCGTAAGAACCGAGCGCCAAATTGGCCGACGACGCCGTGACATCCATTTCTTGAGTCACACAGGGATTCCCCACGAAGTCTGCGAATGGCGTGTGTGAGAGCGCTTTCTGCCGCACCATGGTTAGAGCTGCTTCCTGACTGGCCTGGTTCTTCGCCGCATCAAACACAATGTCGCTACTGACGCCCGCTTGAGCACGAAAGTAATTGATCCGCCGCAACACCGCTTCTTGGTAGGTATTTGATAGAGCACCCGCATCGCAAGTGGATAGATTGCCAGCCCACCCCATCACACTGTCAGCATCGTTCGAAGCACCGTAGTAGCGATGATAGGCGATCATCGTGGAAAGACGGTCCGCAGTATCAATCGAGAAATCACTCGTGGCGATGCTTGAGCTCTCCGACCGGATCGCAGGAGCGGCTGGCCCAATCAAGGACTGTGGACTCCAATCCTCCGCCGTCACGGCATCCCCCAAGACGATCGAACTCTCTGTGGGCCGAACGGTGCTGACCAAGTCATCCTGGGCATGACCCAGCGGAAGCCACACCAGGAGAACGAACAGCACATAAAGGGTCGGATGAAAGGGCTCAGACACATTGTGAGTATAATTACAATAATTTCTATACCAACCAAATTCTGATCGAACGCCATTCAAAGTCCTCTCTCGCACATGTGTGAATCACTTTGCACCGCCAATCTTCCTCGAGAGAAAGATTCGAGCTGATCAGGGCTTGGGTCACAATGCGAAGACCTCTTCGTGGAGGCAAACAAAGTGATGGCGTCTTTACGCGTTTCCCGTAGGGAACTTTCACCCGTGTCACCTCCATCTTGACCAGCACTTCGGATCGTACCCAGCCTCCGGCACACAGTCGCCGGAATTACAGGATCCCTTCATTCGATAATTCCCCGATCCATGGATAATGCCTCCATGGCCAAACTCTATTTCTACTACTCGGCGATGAACGCGGGGAAGAGCACCACGCTGCTCCAATCCGCTCACAACTACGAAGAGCGCGGCATGAACGTCCTCTTATTCACGCCGGCGCTCGATCATCGAGATGGGGTTGGAACGATCTCATCTCGAATAGGCTTGTCGCGTGAGGCCTTCTCATTTGAAGCTGGCCGTGATTTGTTTGCCCACGTGCGGGTCGCATCGTCTCAAGAGAAGCTCAGCTGCATTCTGGTCGACGAAGCACAGTTCTTGACCGCGAAACAAGTCCTGCAACTAACGTTGGTATGCGATCGCCTCGGCATTCCGGTACTTTGTTATGGGTTGCGAACCGACTTTCAAGGAGAACCGTTCGTCGGCAGCAAATACCTGCTCGGGTGGGCCGACGAATTGATCGAAATCAAAACCATCTGTCATTCAGGGAAGAAGGCTACCATGAACGCGCGCATGGATGCCGAAGGCAACCGGGTATGGAAGGGCGAGCAGGTTCAGATCGGCACGAATTACGTCTCTGTCAGTCGAAGCGAGTTTCAGCTCGAACGCGTCTCACCCGTGGCGATCACTAACGATCCGGAATCGCCTCCTAACGTGTCTCCCAACTGATCACTTTATCGTTGAGGAACTCGACCTTCCCCACATTGATCCGGCGATACGTCACCCCCATGGAGGGATAGAATCCAAAGTAAGGATCATGATAGTGCCGGTAACGTCCGTAAGGATAATGACCGTAGCCATATCCATATCCTAAGCCAATATGTGTATTCGTGTAGGGCTGATTCACAGCGTAAGTCCAGGTTTCATAAGGGACACTCTGTTGACTGCCACGGCGCTTGTCATCGGGCCGGCCCCACGCGATGAAGACAGCTTCTTTGCTCATGCCTTCCTCAATCCTCCCCTCGGCAACGAGCTGTTTGTCTTTCTCAGAGAGGCTTTCAAAAGCATCCGCATTGGCTTCGATGCGACGTTGGCGATGGGTTTCCGACGAAGCACAACTACCGAGAAAGATCACCGCAAGAACGAGCGAAGAATAAAGGGGAAGCCTGTTGGTCATAACAAATCTCACGTTAGCGCCTTCTTAGAGACAGGCAAGGTGGGGAAATGGTCACTCTCAATCGGCGATTTCGCTCTACGCCTCGTCCCGAAACAATCGAGATTGGCAAAGATCTTCGCTAACGGCAGTTCAATCTTCGGCAAAGCGGCGGAGTCGCGAATGGTGTCATTCTCGACGAGAGAAATCGCCCGGACATTCAGTGCGCGAACGATAGATCAACACACTCCGATCAGGACTGGGACTTCCGTAGCGATTCGAAAACCTTATCGACAAGGCACGGGCGCCGCAGGGTGGAATGCTCGCTTGTCTTTTCTGATCCCCTTCTCAGAATACTCTTGAAAATGGAAGACCCTTACGGCCATCGCATCTCTTATCTTCGCGTCTCGATCACGGATCGGTGCAATGAACGTTGCCGCTACTGCATGCCGGAGGAGCTGCAGGAATGGCTCCCGCGTCAGGATATCCTCAGCTACGAAGAAATCTTGCGTGTCATTCGTGTGGGCGCATCGTTAGGTATCACCAAAGTGCGCATCACCGGCGGCGAACCTTTAACCCGTCGCGACGTGCTAACCTTCTTCAGAGCCTTGCAGGAAGTCGAGGGCATCAAGGATATTGGCGTCTCCACGAATGGCACTTTGTTAGCCTCTACGCCTGAGCGAGAGGGCGGTCGCACCATGGCGCAATGTTTGACGGATGCCGGTGTGCGCACGGCGAATATTTCCTTAGACACGCTTGATCCCAAAACTTACAAAGCCACCACAGGCCGCGATTATTTTGACAAAGTCATCGCCGGCATCGATGCAGCGCAGGCAGCCGGTTTTGAAAAGATCAAGATCAACACCGTCCTCATGCAAGACAGCAATGTGGATCAGTTGGTAGCCATGATCGACTTCGCGCGTGAGCGTCAATTGCTCCTGCGATTCATCGAATTGATGCCTGTGAGTACACAAGATGTGTTGCACGATAGCCGGTTTCTTTCCGCAGGCGCGGCCAGAAAACTCATCGAGTCGAAGTTAGGCTCCCTCCTTCCACGTCCAGAATACAAGACCAACGGTCCCGCAAGTTACTTTGAAAGACCGGACGCAGACGGCCAGCTCATTGGCTTTATTGGCGCGATGACCAATCTGCATTTCTGTGAAACCTGCAATAAACTCCGGCTCACCTGTGATGGGAAACTACGGCCGTGTCTCGGGAGTTATTTGGAGTTCGATTTCAAAGAAGTGCTGCGCCGTCCCCACGTCACCGATGCCGAACTGGCGGACTTTTTTCGTTATGTCGTAGACCGCAAACCCAAGGAACACGATTTCCGCAACGACTACCAACCCAATCGCAAGATGATTGCCATCGGCGGTTAAGCAAGCGTCAGGTTGCCAACCACATTCTCGTCGAGAGGGCAAGAACCGAACCGTGATTCAGCTTAAGTGACGTGGTCGTTCACGTCTCTCGCTCTGGCACTATTGTCGTTGCATGGGATATTCGTGAGAGCGGTAGTAAAGAAGCCGGTCTTTGGCAAGAGCACCTTTAGAGTAAGCAATGCTCAACCATCCATCTATCAATTCGTAAGTACAATCACCGAGAAACAGATGATTGACTTGGCAATGATTCCAAAGGCGCCAGGTATCAAAGCCGGTAGCCTCGCCACACTCGCCCCAATCAAAGTCTATCGTCAGATCAGGATATATTATTTCGATTCCGTATCCATGGGCGTAGATCCGGAGACCACACATCTCCCGCACTTGATAGTAACCTTCTGAAATGCAGAGGTCGACCCACTCACGATTTGAGGGGGGCATCTTCCACTTAAACTCGTCCCGGATCGTCGCAACAGCCCGATCTTGAGCGATCCTAAATTCGTAGATGATACATGAAAGCGTCGAGTCCATTTCCTTGCTTAGCGTCGCGTCACGACAGTCTTTCTATCACTGCTCGAATTCCTGAAGCGCTCACACCAGCTGACGTCAGCTGATCTTGGAGACGACGCAAATCATCCAAGGCGCCGTCTAACACATCTGTCTGCCATTCGAGCAAGACGCCGGCATCTTCCCAATAGGCGCAGGGCAGGTCAGCCATGATGCCTAACAAGCGTAGCGTGTTCCCGGTGATCCATTGATTTCGCGCATCGTTTGTTTCCAAGTCGTAGCGCTTGCCATGGTCTTCGACAGGCCAAGACTCTGATAGGCGCACCTCTTGCAACCAGGTTTTCGATCGATCGCGTCGCCGCATCCACATGACTCCTGCCGTTTCTTCACGAACAAACTCCGTACAAGTACGAAGACATTTCTTCCGATAACGCCGGATGCGCCGCCGCAACTCAACCGGATAGCGGCGTTGCACGGCATCCATCAGAGAAATCTCCTCGCCGCCGGCTACCCATGCCTCGATCCAATCGCTTTGCCACGGCAGATCGAGATTCGCCTGCAAGAGCGCGAGATTTGCCACGCGACGCCGGCGCGACAACGCCCCTTTCTTGATGAGAAACGAGGCCGCATCGATGAACCAAAGGCGATCGGAACAGACAAGCACGTTGCCCAGATGCATATCCACCTGAACCGCTCCAGCCTGGTAGGCTTGGCTAACGCATTTCATAAGTTCGGTCAGCCACGCGCGTCTGGCCATCGGATCAGTTGATTTTTTAAGGACCTCCTGAAGACCTTGGGCATCATTCAAATGATCCATCCCGACAGCGAAGCCACCATCGTCCAATGACGCGAGAAATCTTGGAGCGGGAACAGGCAAGCGGCGATCGGCGAGGGTTGTCAATGAGCGCCATTCTAACAACGCATCGGCCTTGGCTTTCGTAGGATGCTCATAGCATTTCACCAACAACTTTTCCTCAGAATCAAGAAATGCGTTGACGACTTTCCGGCGTCCCGGGAGATCCCGCAAGCACTCTCCCACACGCACATTGAGCCGGTTCGGCAGCTCTTCGCCGGCCGATTCGATCACGGTCAATGCTAGAGAGCGATCAGGCATCGACGATCTCCTTCCAAGCCTCCCAAACGTGAGAGACCGTTACGCCCTCAATGGTGGCGCCTCCCGTCGCCGGACAATTCGGAGGCTGAATAATCTTCACAGTCCCCTCAAAAACGGGCCCGGTTCGCACAGGATTGGTGGGTCCAAACACGGCCATCACCGGCACGCCGAGTAGATTGGCTAAGTGCATCCCCCCGGTGTCGTTGCAAACGACGACGCGATCTTGCCCGAGCTGATCCATGAAAGCGCCCAAGGTGGTCTTGCCCGCCCAATCGATGACCCGGTCTTGGGGGAAACCGGCTGCCACTTGCGCGGTGATCGGCGCGTCTCGCGGCGTGCCGTAAAGATGGACATTCAAGGACGTTTCCTCTAACAAACGCTCTGTCAACTCCCGCCACCGGTTCACCGGCCAACGTTTCTCCGGCGTGTTTTCCGTGCCACAGATCAAGCCTACCGTTTCGCGGATCGACGACCGTGGCAACGGCGTCCGGTCCACAGCTTCGCGCAGGCCATAGGCGCGAAACATTTCCTCCCAAACGTCCATCTGATGACGGGCGGTTTCATCCACATCATTTGGAAGATGCCAGCCGTCGGTAAGCAACAAACGCCGTTTTCCCGGTCGAATCATCCCCATTCGCTGCGGTGCCCTCGTAAGGAAAGCCTCAATGTCGCTCCGCGCGGAATTGGTTAGGCAAAGATACGTGTCCGGATAGGCGTGCCGCTGCTGCGCAAAGAAACGGAAATAGGTGAAAAGAGAGCGCTTCTTGTCCGGAATCTCGAGAATACGATCGGCAAGATCAATCCTTTCTAACAAAGCCCGCATCGCCGGCTGCGCAATCACGGTGAGTTCCACATCCGGCCGGCCCGCCTGCAAAGCCCGCAGCAAAGGGATCGCCATCACCACATCGCCTAACCAATTAGGCAAGCGCACCCAGATGCGCGTACGCTTGGGTGGGGTGTCCAGTTTGAAGAAACGCCGGCTGACTTCGAGGTGATTCTTTTTTTCCCGCAGCGCAAACCTTCGCTTGGCGTGATCTTGCGTTCCCCAGCGCTCGTGAAACCAGAGCCAATCCGCCGCCTGTTCTTCCCCAGAATTCAAGTAGTTCTCCAACGCTAGGTGACTCGTTAGGATAACCTCCTCGGCGTCTTTCGCCTGCGGAAGCCTCTCGAAATAAATATGCGCCTTCCAAAATCCGGTACGCCGGGGCAGGAGGAGATAGGTAGGAACGTCAAGTTTCTGGCTTAGGATTCCGGGCAGAGGCGTTCCGGAAGCCAGCCGGTGAAAGAAGTAAAACAAGTGACCGCGACGGCCTGCGTTCTGATCAAATAACAAGCAGAGCAATTTCCCCGCACGCAATCGCTCGCTCATCTGGGATATACCGCCCCGGCGTGAGAGCAGCTCGATTCCCCAGCGTTCGCGCGTCTGCTTGACCCAGCGGTCGAACCCTGCTTGACGCAGAGGTCGAAAGACGACGGCGTGGCCGGCTGCTGCCGGAATAATAACGGGAAAGGCCGTCATGAGTTCAAAGAGCGTTAGGTGCGGAAGCAACACCACGCCGCCGGTCTCCCCGGCTGCCGCTTGCTGCAAACGGCTCAAGGATTCTTCATCACCCTCGAAACACCCTGCCAAGCGTTCCTTGGATAGGTAGGGGCTCGCAAGCGAGAACAGGGCCATCTCCACCAACCGCCGGGTGGCCCGCCGCCCGACTCGCGCCCGCCAATCCGCCCCTTTCTCAGGATAAGCGTGATGCAAATTGGAACGTAGCGTTCGGTTACGCTTGATCGGCAAACGATAGATCAGCCACCCGATCACGATAGCAGCGGCCGCCACGACTTTGACCGGCAGCCACGCCAGAAGGCGCCCTATCAATTTGCTAATTCCTACCAGAAACACTGCTTCACGACCGAAGGCTTCGCTCTACCGGCTCTCCAGCTATAGCTATCACAACCCCATGGCATGACGCACGCGTCCGAGGACGGAATCCGCTAGGGCACCGGCTTTCTCCGCACCATCACGCAGCACCCCATTCACATAATCCATGTTGGCTAACAATTCCTCACGCTTCGCCCGCATGGGCGCAAAGTACTCCCAGTAGGCCTCCCACAGCCGCTTTTTGAAATCCCCGTAACCAACACCGCCTTCACGGAATTCACCCGCCATGGTTTCGCGATCGGTCTCCGATGCGAAGAGTGTGTAGAGTTCAAATATGAGCGAATCGTTAGGATCTTTGGGATCCTCGACCGGCGTGGAGTCTGTCACGATACGCATCACTTTCTTACGCAGTGCTTTCTCATGGCCAAAGAGTTCGATCGCATTGTTATAACTCTTGCTCATCTTCTGGCCGTCCAATCCTGGCACTTTGGCCACGGAGTCACGAATCCGGGGCTCCGGCAATTTAAGCAAGCCCTCACCGTAGAGTTCATTGATCTTCATGGCGATGTCCCGCGTAACTTCCACGTGTTGTTTTTGATCGTGACCAACTGGAACCACATCACTGTCATAAATCAAAATGTCCGCCGCCATGAGTACGGGGTAGGCGAAGAGCCCGTGCGACGCGGGCAGGCCTTTCGCGGTCTTGTCTTTAAATGAATGGCATCTTTGCAAAAGGCCCATCGGCGTCACGGTACTAAGGAGCCACGAGAGTTCGGTCACCTGGGGTACTTGCGAGTGCCGGAAGAACACGGCCTTTTCCGGATCGAGCCCGCACGCGAGAAAATCCACGGCCGCTTCCAGGCAGTTGTCCCGCAAGCTTTTCCCGTCGTGAATGGTGGTAAGAGCGTGATAGTCCGCAATGAAATAGTAAGCTTCCCCCTCATCTTGAAGCCGGATAGAGGGCTCCATCATGCCGAAATAGTTGCCGATGTGAAGACTTCCACTGGGTTGAATGCCCGAGAGTATGCGCATGCGGGCTTGATAAGGGGGGACCTGCAGCCAGGAAAGTTTAAAAATAGGCGCCTTGACTTGATCTGCCCGGGCGCTCCCTCGATAAGCACTAGCTTATGGGGTCCGACTTCTTTCCACGCGGCACGTCCGGTGCCCGTCCCCATGTACGCCGCCGCCGTTCCTGGCGCCGATTCTGGCTGATGTTCAGCTGCATTGGGTTGGCGACGATCGGAGGCATTGCGCTGATGACGGCAATCCATCAATCCGTGGAGGCCCCTCCCGAAGTGCTAAGCCCACCTCCCGACGAGGTGGAAATGCCCACGCTGCCGCCAGAGCCTGCTAACAATGTGATGACAACACCACCGTCATTCCGGGCGCCCCCCGGGCCGGTCAACGAGTTCCTGCGCGCAGAGCAGAGCCGCAATCAAGAACGCTGCGAACTTCTGAGGCAGTCCTACCAAATCGACCTCGCCACAACAGACTTTCATTCCCGATGCCTTCCTCAATGGGACTTTCGCAACCACGACCGCGAGATCATCTGGTTCTACCATTATCAAAGCGGCCGTATTAATGACAGGAATTTACAAGTGTTTGGTGTGGTTGATGGGCTTGGAACGCCACTGTTCCAGCATCCCGGCATGGCGGGCGATCCCTTGGCTTTGCTGGATAGCGCCTACACCGCCTTTCAATGGATCCGGCTTGATTCGCCTAACATCGCACTGATCGCCGCAGCCAGTGGTCCATGGGCTGAAGCCGCAGCCGCGATCGATCTGTTTCAAGTGAACGACTCGAAACGGCCTGCCCGCCGGACATGGCGGTTTGCGGATGACACCTACCCGGAACAACCGCCACGTTCTCCCGAAGTCATTGGTTTTCTGGACGCCAACGGGGACGGACTTCGCGATCTGTGTCTCCTTCACCACGAGCACCTTAATGAAGGATCCCCGCAACAAGTGGCCCGCTACCATGCCTTCCAATCCGAACTTGGGACATTTAAGGAGCAAGCCACTCTTCTTCCTGCACCACTTCCGCAAGCCTTCCAAGCGTTGATGGAAGTGGCGCTCTCAGGACAACCTTCAGCAACTCCCTACCTGGTCCGTCCCCAGGCTATGGAACCGGTTTACAAGCCGATTTCTGAAGACCTAACGGGGGACGATGACCGCGATCGTAGCGGGGTAAGCGCTGAATAAGCGGACTCAAGCCCGCACCGCCCAAGAAGATTTGAAGAGGCTCGCTCCAGGTGGCGTCCCACGAATCGTGAGCGAATTGCTCCTAAATTTCATGGTTTTTTCAGAAATACTCTTGATTCTCGTTGGCAAAATGGCGAATTTTCGCAAGTGCTGACGTTTAAGCCAGCAACTGTTCCACCTCCCCACTCATGTTTTATTTCCTCCTCATCGCCGGACTGGCGTGTTTCGGTCTAGCGCTCCGCACCTTTCGCCCAGTCTGTGTCCGAAAACTGGGCCTCTTCGCCCTCATGGCGGCGAGCTTCTTCCTCGTCCAAGCACTTACCGGAAGCGTCATCGGCGGCCTCTGCGGGGTACTTCTCTGGTTCGCCCTGCCATGGATTGAGCTTCTCACCCGTGTCCGGAGCATGGATCTTCCTCTCGATCGCCCCATTCGCCGCCGCGTGCCCCCGAGAGATGACTTCCCTTTTCTGGACTCGATGTCTGAGGAGATCACCCAGGTTGAGAGCTTCGAAATCGTCGACGATTGGGGCTGCGAATGGCAGGATTCAGAACATTTCTACCGCGTTTTCTACGATCACGATTCCAAGACACAAGTTGTCTTGTGCATGGTCAAGGATGGGGGCGTGAATCACGCATTCATCAAACTGGTCACCCGTACCGACGATGGAAAGAGTTTCACCACTTGGAACTACCCATTCTCATCCTCACTCAAACCCTCACCCGATCAACGGCTCCATTGGGATCGCGCATCCGAAACTTTCGAAGAGATCAAAGAGTCGCACATGCAGTTTCTAGATCGGAATCTCGTCTCACTGGATTGGGTGGCTGAACAGCAACCAGAGGAATTCATCGAGACGCTGAGGAAAGAGCAACGCACCCTGATGGATCACAACATCGAGCAGGGGTTGCTCACCCGCTCAGGCAAAGGCACCTGCCGATACTCCTGGCGTGGGCTCGTATTCTTGTGGATGCAGTTGGTGAAAGACATGGTTCGTCTCTACTAACAAGATCGAACGGCAAGCCCTCCATCCGCGTCTCAACGACACGTCGATCACTTCTCAATGCCGACGGTCCCTTCGCCCTGAACGGTCTCGGGCCTGATCGCATTGCCGCTGGTTGGAGCCACGCGGGGCCGCACAGGGAGGGCGGCCCCGCGCCAACCAGCTCGATCTGCTTGGTCGTCGTGATGGCGCAGGCAAATAGCGGTGGTTTTCAACTGCGGGGCGCTTGAGAAGCGCCACGCCTTGAGGCTCTCAAAACGCTGCGCGTTGGCACTCATGCTAACCCAACAGCCAGATGATAAAAATTTATCATCTCTCCTTGCCAGCGAAGCACTGATAAATTATTATCACCTCCACTCCATGAGTTCGCCTCCACAAGTCAGCCGGCGGGAGCGTCAGATCCTTGATGCCCTCTACGTGCACGAAGGCGCCGATGTCGCCACAATCCAATCAGCCCTGCCCCAAGCTCCAGGCGGCATGGCCATCCGGCGGCTCCTTCGCATCATGGAGGACAAAGGCCTCGTGCGCTGCCAACGCACCGATCGCAAGAATCTTTACTATCCGAAAGAACCTCGGCGAAAAGCCGGGCTCACCGCATTCCGACACGTGCTGGACACCTTCTTCAAAGGCTCGGTGGACGACGCCCTAGCACTGCATCTTTCGCAGCTCCGTGAGGATCTCTCCGACGAGGATCTCAAGCAACTCATGGCCACCATCGACTCCATTCGCAACCAACGTCAACCGCCATCCTAAACGAACATGCCCACTGAGCCCATTCTCATTTCCCTGCTTCCGGCTCTTGCCAAAGGCAGCATCGTTCTAACAGTCGTCGCACTAGCCATGGCCTTGACGGGCAAACGGATTCTACCTGCGGCTCGCCACATTCTCTGGGTTCTGGGATTCGCCGGGTGCCTCCTACTCTTAGGTTTCGTGAACGTCCGTCCCTGGCAGATTCACTTTCCCTTGCCGCAATCCCCTTCATTGGAATTGGAGACCACCCCTCAAGCAGTCATCGCACCCGAGATGAACGCTTCGCTCCCAAGATCGAATAATCCCTCCTCCATTTCAACGAGTCCCGCCGTTTCCGCCGTTTCCTCCAAGACACCTGATTCTTCTCAGTCAAAGCCTAGCTGGCCCGGCTTCCTCGGAATGCTCTGGCTTGCAGGCGCTCTCTTCATGTTAGTGAGACTGGGCATCAGCGCGCTCTTTCTCGCCATACGATCCCGCGATTGGCGGCCATCTCGTTCCTATCAAAATCACTTGCCCCGCGTGCATCGCCTTCTGCGAACGTTGGGGATCCACCGCCCCGTGCGTGTCTTGATCAGCCCGAAGAAAACGTCGCCGGCCACCTGGGGATTCTTTCGTGCGAACATCGCGCTGCCGATGGAGAGTTCGCAATGGACCGAAGACAAGCTACGCATGGTCGTGGCCCATGAGGTCAGCCACCTCAAGCGCCGCGATACGTGGAGTCATCTTCTGATTCAGCTAGGCCTCGCCACCCAATGGTTTCATCCCCTGGCTTGGTGGGGCGCCCGTAGAGCCGCCTGCGATCGCGAGCTCGCCTGTGATGCCGCGGCTCTAAAGGATCATTCCATCAACCGCAAAGCCTATGCGGAACTTCTGTTAGACTTCGCACGCGGAGGACGACGTCCGTTCCAATCTTCGACGCTCGCCTTGGCCATGAGTTCTCGCGATCCCCTGCTCCTCCGGCTCCAAGCCATCGCGCATCCATCACCCCGCCGATACGAATCAGGTAAAGTGCGGGTAGGCCTGCTCGCCGGTGCTGTCCTCCTTTTCATCCTGATCCTTGCTTTCGTGACCGTGAGAACCTATGAGCGCCCATCCGGCCCACGTCTTTGGTTAGGCGAACGCGAACCGCAGACCTGGCAGATTCACGAAACCCCCACCCTCCCGCTACTGTTGCGTGCAGAACTCACAGATGCAGAAAAAGAATCACTTCTATTGGAGGAAATCGAAGTGAATGGCGAACGTTACCATCAGCCCTTATTTCAACCGACGTTCATTTCAGCTCAAATCGAACGCTCTCCATTAGCTATGATGAAACCTTTGAGCAAAGGCCTCTACGAAGGAAAGGTCCGTTTGTTTCCGGGGTTGTGGAAAACCATTCCGCCCCCTGCAGCGACTGATCTCTGGGACTTTGATACCGGATGGGAAACTCGTTGTGCGGAACCGTTGCTGCTCCCATCGGGAGAACACCAAATCAAAGCATTCGTTCGCGCGGGAGATCGGGTCTTTGAAAGTAACGTCATGATCCTGCCCATCCTCGGCGTTGATCCGCCTCAGAAACCTATCCCCCAAGCGCCAATCAACACGCCGCCCCTTGCAAGTTTTCTCAATCAGCCGACGGCCGAGCCCGTCACAGTCCGCGCCTTGATCAAACAGAGCGACTATTTCAACTATCAATTCACTCAAGACAATGGCTACGCCTGCTTTGCCCTCCGTTGCCCGCAAAGCAGTGAAATCATCTTCGGCTACACGCCGCAATCCCACACATTGGGTGCCCGCCTCGCCATTGAAACCGGCCATCATGCATCGATCGCAGACGTCACGATCGCATTTCCGCCTATCCGATCTTCCAACAATCAAGTCCTCATCAAGGACGCTCACATTCTTCCTAATCCAGCTGAGCAACCGATTAAGCTAACCGTTAGGCCTCAGAAGATGCCCCATTGCGAAGACGAACCTAGCATGCACACTCTTACCGGCCCGTTGCCGCGGAATCGCGCCCTGCCTGGTTTCAAGCTCCAATTGGAACCCTAACTTCCAAATAACACACGCGGCGAATTGCGTATGCCGAAAGAGCGCGGTTTTCAACCGCCGGATAAGCATGCGGCGCTTAATAAGCAGCGCTCCTCGGGATCTATTGACCAAGTGGTGGCCGCCTCTGGATGGCAATCCGAAGCGTAAGCGGCGCGTAGTCTCCTTGCGTCCTCGCTGACAATTCGGGTTGCGATAGGCTAACTGATCACTTCGCAATCTGATGGGCCAACCGCTTCATCCACTGTGAACCGGGACCATCTGACGAACTCAAAACGAGGCGACGAGTGGTCTCCAACTCGCTCACGGGTGTCTGTTCAAGCACGCCGTCGGCATTGAAGCGAAAGCCCGCAATCGCCTCGGCGAAGTCGATGTAGGCATCGGGCAGCGGGCCATCGATAATCGGGAAATTCCAGATCGCCGCCTTGCCGTCGAGAATCGAACCCGTAGCGAACCGGGTGCCCGCAGCGTTGAAAGAGGCAGTGAAGCAACGACCGTGCGCCTGGAGCATCGGGGTGAGGGGTTCGCCAGTACCAAGATCCCAGACTCGCGCGCTGAACTCGCCAAAGAGAAAGGCACGGCCGTGGGGATGCATCGCCGCGGCGTAGGCGCCGGTCGGATGTTCCATGGGCCTGGCGGTCATCCTGCCGGTTGCCGGATCCCAAACGCGCGCGGTGTTGTCGTGGGAACCGGTGCTGACCAGACGCTTACCGTCGGGCGCCCAGAGAAGAAAAAGGCCATAGGTGGAGCCGTCGAGGTGCTGCATTGGCGGCACGAGCGGCCGGGCTAACTCCGTGTGCCACAGCGTCGTGGCGTTACTCTGGCCGGAAACTGCCAGAGTCTCTCCGCCCGGGTTGAACGCGAGATGGTTGACCCGTCCAAAGCTTTCATTCCGCCCGGAATCAAGAGGTACGCTCAGACCGTTGGAGCCCTCTTTCCAGTGCCAAATCCGCGCCCAACCATCGCTCCCGCTGGCAATGGATTCACCATCGGGAGAAAACGCCAATGCAGAGATACCGTCCTTATGCAGCTGAGCGGACTGGAGGACCGTGCCCCGTTTGATGTCCCAAACGTGGAGTTTGCCATCCTGTCCGCCACTTGCGAGCTGCATTCCCTTTGGACTGAAAGCCACGGAGGTCACCGGATCTTCGCCATGGACGAGTTGATGTGGAGAAGCTTTACCCGTCTCAAGATGCCAGAGCCGGACATGTCCATCGCCGCAACCCGTCGCCAGCAAATGCCCGTCATCTGAAGCCGCCGAAGAAAAGACATCGCCCTCGGAATAGTCGGGAGAAATCAAGCGCCGATGCCGACCACGGTAAGGGTCGTAATTACCCGAAGCCCTCCGGAAGGCATAGCCCTGCCTCAACGTATCATTCGCTGGAGCCGCCCGATGTGCGGCCACCGCGACGGGCCCCCAAGTTTCGGGGCGGGACATAGGCTCGCCGGTGAACGCATTCCAACGTTGCGCCCATCCATCATAGGTCACGGTCAGCAGCGA
Source organism: Verrucomicrobiales bacterium (assembly GCA_965224685.1). GTDB lineage: Bacteria > Verrucomicrobiota > Verrucomicrobiia > Verrucomicrobiales > DEV007 > CBDDAB01. The sequence continues at coordinate 1,742,049 of CBDDAB010000017.1, forward strand.
TTCCTCGTCGGTGGAATCGTCAAAAACGGCACGCCACACCGGCCCCGACGCCTGGACCACGGTTGGATGCATGTTCGTTGGTCTCAATGAGAACACAGTGAGATCCAAATGCCGCGAAGACACTGTTACTGATTGACCGTCGGGGCTGAGTGCGAGATAACGCACACCTCTAGGGTGGTAGATGGGTGCCGCGAGGGGCCTGCCACTCTTACCATCGAGAACCGTGATGGCTCGTTCTCCAAGATTCCTAACAACGGAACCACAAACTGCCACCGCACCATCTGCAGAGAACGCTGCCTGCCAAATTCGGCCGGAATGATTAACGGCCTCCCCAAGACGCTTCCCTGTGGTGAGATCCCATAACTGTGCTAGTGTATAGCCTGTGGTTAGTAGGCCGCCGCCTCCCCATGGATCGCCTTTACCAGTGCCGGCGAGAAACCTTTTGCCATCCGGGCTCACCGCACCTGCCGTGATACCGCGGTCGTGAATCATGGTGTGGAGGACGGCACCCGTTTTCCAATTCCACACTCGCGCGCTGCCATCCAGTGACCAGCTCACCGCCCTTGAGCCCTTTGCTAGAAAGCGAACCCCCATAACAGAATCGTCGTGCCTCAAGATGGGGGACACTTGTTGTTTCGCATCCATATCGAATACGGCGAGGGCCGTGTGAAAGCCAAAGAGCAGGTAGCGATTGTCATTGGAGAAATCGATATGGCCGCGTGCACTACCCTGATCCGGCAGGGAAAACTCGCCGGCCGGCCGGCCGTCATCGACATGCCAGACCTGCACTTTACGAGGTCCCATGCATGCGGCCACGAACTGACCGTCGGAAGAAAAGCTGATTCCTCTACGGACGAGGTTTGCCGGCGGAGCCAATTGGTGAAGTTGCTTTCGGGCGACAAGATCCCAGAGGGTCACGGTACCTGACATGGTGCCGACGGCAAGCCGGGTACCATCTGGACTGACGACGAAGTCATCCGCGTCCGCGTCCAGGGCCAACACCGTGGGCTCATCCCACGTCCGGGTATCATGAAGGTGAATGGCAGGAACGTTTCGAGTGTTTTGTGCCCATCCTACGAGACCGCCGTTGAGAAGAAATCGGCCATCGGGCGTGTATTTCAGCACGCCGCCACGCTTGGGAAGGGTACGGACCGGCGTGGCCCAACTTTCGTGCGCGAGTGTCGTCAGCAGGCGGGTGGCCGCCGCATGATTGCCAGGATCGCTCCGCAAGGCACGTGCCAGGTGAGCGACGGCGAGATTGGACTTCCCGTCCTCCAGCAACTGGCTGGCCTGGGTGAAATCTGCGAGGCTAAATTGCCGCCGTCCACGTTGCTCACTCTCTTCCGCACGCCAATACATCACGACACTCACGATCGTGCCAATGATCATCGCCATAACCACTGCAGCCGCAGCCGCTACGGAAACACGATGTTTTCTAACGAATTTTCTAAGCTGATAAATCACCGCCGGCGGACGCGCGCTGATGGCATCGCCATTGAGGTGATTCTCAATATCGCGCGCTAGAGCATCGGCCGTTTCGTAGCGGTCGTTGGGCTCTTTGGCTAACGCTTTCATCACAATCCAGTCAAGATCTGTTGGTAGGGTTTTCACACCGACTAATGCTCCTGTCTCCGATGGAAACTTGGTGTGGGCGTGTCGAGCCACGGTACTGGGCCGCGACGGAGTTTCCGTGCGAACCTTTCTCAACGCTTCGTCGTAAGGAAGACCGGAGAGCTCTTCGCTCGTGAAAGGCGTCCTGCCCGATAATAGTTCGTAGAGGATCACGCCTAATGAATAGATGTCTGTCCGGGTATCCACGAGACGCATGGCCGCTTGCTCAGGACTCATGTAGGCCGGTGTGCCCATGAATACATTGGCTTTTGTTAGGAGAGTTTTCTCGGTCAGGAGATTCTCCGTGGCCTTGGCGATACCAAAGTCGATGATCTTGGGTGTCGGGGTATCGCGTTTATCGGCGACCAACACATTGGAAGGCTTGAGGTCACGATGGATGATCCCTCGCCGATGCGCATGGGCGACGGCTTGGCAGAGTCTTTGAAAAAGCGCGAGTCTCTCACTAAGGCCGAGATGCTCTTGCCGACAATGGTCAGTAACCGTGCTACCATGAACGCATTCCATGACAAAGTAAGGGCGCCCGTCCGCCGTCCTTCCCGATGCATAGACTCGCGCAATGCATGGATGGTCGAGTAGGGCCAAGGCCGCCATCTCCGCCTCAAAACGAAGCCCGGCGTCACCGGTTGTAAGCCCCGGTTTAAGAATCTTGATAGCAACTTCGCGATTCGGCACCTCTAGTTCCTTGGCCAGCCACACGTCGCCTGCGGCACCTTCACCGAGCGGCGATACCAACCGGTAACCTGAGACATCGGGCCCCGGACCGTCCGCGCCTAAGTCATCCGTCCGGTCATCACTTTCCGGGTGTTCGTCATCGAGGAAATTAGCGCTCAACGATTTTGCAAGACACGCCGCACACAACCCATGCCGGGCGAGCACGCGCTTTGATGAGCCGCACTGAGGACAGCACGAATGCGTTGTGTCTTCCTGGTTTTCCAAATCAATTGGATTTCGTCAGTAGAGAATGTTCGCAGGGACTGGCCGATCCATACAGAAAATTGGGGGGGCTTTAGGACGGCGACCAAAGAAATTGCAGAATGCCTGTATGGATTGCGCGGGGCACCGCGAAGCAAGGAGTATGAAACCTCTCAAGACAGGATGCCTTCTGTTAGGTCTGGCATGCCTCATGCCGTGTCAGGCTCAAGTGGAAGATTTTCTGAGCGTGTCGATCGACTTCAATCATTTTATCGTCCACGAAGGCAATGTGCTCTGGAAGTCCGATTGTGGGCAACCGGGAAACACTCAGGTTCAGCTCACGCAAACTCCAGAGGGCGGAGAGGCATCGAGCCTGATCTTTGGCGAAATGGGGTGCGACGCTGCAGATCAGATACGTTCTCAATTGGCAGCAAGCGGAGCCGGATACAATTCTCGAGTTCATTGGATTAGCGGAACCGGTCAAGTGATGGTGAGCGACTCATTGAGCACCAGGCCCATCGTGACCTCTCCCAATCCTTCAGATATTTCGGTTAATGGGCCAATCTCAAGAAGCGGGTCCATGATCTATTGGATTGAAGACTTTGGCTTCGAGTTTTTTAACTCCCGGCTGAGGCGAGTCGATGTCACTGCGAGTCCTAGAGTTGTGGAAACACCTATCGCCTCCATGAATCAGGTCGCGGACCTTAAGGCTGTTTCAGAAAATCGCGTCATCATGCGTGAATGGTCTGGCAATTTAGTCAGTGCCGCCTTGGTCGACCTGCCCCCTGTTCCCTTCTGGCTCACGGTCACCATCGCTACCAATGTCACTGAAATGACCTGCGCCAATGACACACTTTACTGGGCAGAACAGATTAGCCCCACGCGGGTGGATCTGAAATCGGCGCCCTTGAACGACTCGTCAGGGGTGACCACCATCGAGTCCATTAATCGCGAGGATCCTCACGAAGTTCGCGAGATGGCCGCCAATGCGAACGATTTGTTCTATCAGAACCTCACGGCGACATCGTCTGGACCATTGATGCGCAAGAGTCTAACAAGTAGCGATCCTCCGGTAGAGATTGCCGCGCTCGGCTACCGGTCCAGTGAAATGGCCATGGGCGAGCGCCACGTCTTTTGGAGGAGAACCAGCAAAGTCATTTCGAGGTTGCCGATCGGTGCGGCGGCGATCTCGCGGGACTTGGCCGCGACGGGGATGGAAGTGGTACAAGTCTTACAGAACCCGAATAATGAAAACCCATTAGTAATGGGAAAGACCACGCACGTTCGTGTATTTGGGCAAATCCTCACCAGCAGCGCCGGAGAAACCAGTCTGAACGCCTGGCCGGGCGCCTACTTGCACGGAACGAAAGACGGTGTCCCGCTAGAGGGATCGCCCCTCTCTCCTTACAATCCGGCCCCTCCCGTCCGCAACACGGCGCCCGATCGCACCATGATCGATCAAGGCTTTCTCTTTCGCATTCCTGACGCCTGGACGCGCCGGGGTGTGATCGATCTCGTGGGCGAGATCAACCCGGGCGGCGCCTTCAGTGAAACGGATATGTCTAACAATTCACGAACCGTGTCCGCGGACTTTGTCAAGAAAGCACCCATTTGCATGGTCATGAAACCCACTCTGACGCAGAATGGAATGATCCGGCGCTATCACCCGAGCTTCGAGCAGATGTTCAACTACATCGAGGCACTTCTACCAACTTCTGAAATTCGTGTGGTTTGGAGCGGCGGAGTGATCGAAGAACCCTGGGACCCGGCGCATGTCATGGGAGACGGGGGTCCGTTTGAGGTTTCCGATGACGATAACGACGGTTGGTCTTTGTTAGTTGAATTGTTTCATCGCAAGAGCTTTACGACCCGGCGGTATTGCAACAGCTTAGGCGGCTTCGACCATTACTGCGCCATTCTTCCCAGTTTTCCCGATCGAGCGTGGAACGGCCTCGCTTCCGTGGGTGACGACCTCGGCCGCACCATGCCACAGAGCGCCTTCTTCGCCCGGCTTGCTCAAAACAGCTTAGGAGTTCCGTTAGCTGCGGGAACACAATGCCAGGAGCTGGGGCATAATTATGGCCGCTTTCACATAGATTGCGGAAGTCCTCCCAACATCGATTCTGCGTACCCGTACGATGGTTGCTCTCTTTCAAATTCGACCGCCGACTACCTTGGTTTCAATCCGTTTACCAGAAGACTCGTCGACCCCACTGTTGGACGCGACTTCATGACCTATGCGGGACCGCGATGGACATCCGATTTCACTTGGAAAGGCATTATGAACCGAATGGGCAATTTGATGAGTTCACCAGGCGGTTCTCTACGTGCTCCGGTCGCTCTCACGACCTCGTTGACTTCTAACAAAATGTTCATAGCGGGATTCTTTGATGACCACGATGGCTTCGCCGCCATCAAGCAGGCCCTTCCCACCGGATCAGCAGAGCAGATTGCCATTGATAAATCGATTGTTGAAATGGGTGGATCCTCCTTCCTCGAACTCGAAGCCTACGATGCCAGTGAAAATCTTCTGGGAGTCTTTCCGGTAGCGGTCAATCAGATGCCCGCGGACGAAGGCGCCCAAAGCGGCTATCTCTTCTTTGCTCTAGCAGAAATCCCTTCCGCTACGGTTAGGCTGGATCTTCGGGACACGGAATTCGGCCACGGCGTGGTCCGATCCTTGGAGGGGGGGATCAACCCGCCAACCATTTCCATCTTGGATCCTCTGCCGGGCACGGTGGTACCTTGTGACGGCGATCTGCGAATCGAATGGAACGCCTCGGATCCAGATGGTGATGCTTTGGTCTACATGGTTCGCTACAGTCCGGATTGCGGGGCAACGTGGTATGTGCTAGGCGATGGCAACTCAGAGACGGAACTAACCGTATCAGCACAAGGTCTCCCGGGAGCCGATCCCAACGAATGCATGATCGAGGTCACGGTCTCGGACGGCATTCTTTCGGCTTCAGCCCAGAGTGAAAAATTTACTCTCCAGCTGTGTCCGCCGGAGGTGTACATCAACCTTGAAAACCGGAATGGCAAGATATTCACTCCCATCGGTCAGGCGTTCTATCAATGCGGCGAACCGGTCGTTGCCTATGGCAAGGCTTTCGATGATGAAGACGGGCAGATCGCGCCGGAGCATCTTCATTGGTCCGTGACGGGGCCGGTCAATTGCTTCGTGAGCGGTAAAGAAATCCGCCTAACAGAGCTACCTCCTGGAGACTACATGATCAAGCTCGAGACTTTTGATAGTTCTCAAATGGAAGGAAGCGCCTCCACTCAGATCACCGTTGAACCTTGCTACATTGAGACCGGTGCCGCCATTCATTTGGATGGTTATGGCGATGATGCCGGATATTTCGCAGATGCCTATCCGAAAGAGATTCACTATCAACTTGGTGGCAATGCCGCCGTGCGCATGGTTCATCACGCCGGTAAGATCTACGTTTGCGCACAGGGGCTAAGAGTGGGAACGGAGCCAGACTCACGCTTTGCCGTCTCCGTAGATGTGAATGGCGCGGCGGGCCCTTCACTAGAGTCGGATGACCTTCGCTTTGAAGTCTCAAGATCCGGCACGGTGCGAACCTACATAGGAGACGGCAGCAAATGGATTGAAGATATGGAACCGCAAGGACTTGAGGGCCGCGTATCTGAGAACGCCGGCCGCTGGACGGCTGAACTCTGCATTGATGCCGCGCGTGTTGGTGGGTATGGCCCCGGCAGTCCGGTCATTGGTCTCGCCATAGGTCACTATCAGATCAATCAAACGGGAGAAACGGCCAGCCATGTCTTCAAGGGTACCCAGGAATGGGTACCGTCCACCTGGGCGGAAACCTGTCTTCAAGCTCAGCCGAAGCCCACCGTCGATTCTGATGACGACGATCTCGAAGATTGGTGGGAAATCCAGTTTTATGGAAACTTGCAGCTAGCGGGTGGCAATGACCAAGACGGAGACGGCGACGATGATCGCACAGAGTTTTTGTTAGGAAACAGTCCGCTGGATCCCGATTCCAGTTTCTCACCGAAAGCACAAGCAACCGAGAATGGCACTTTTCTGGAATGGCAGGGCTCGCCGGGAAGGAATTACACCATCCACCGCTCGTTTGACATGAAAAACTGGGAGGCCATTGCCCACGCTGTGACCGATAACTTCTGGATCGATCCGGACGTCATTGATGCGAGGGCTTTCTATCAGGTTGAAGCTCACTATATTCGTTAGCGGTCAACACGAGAGAAGCTTCAGCACATGACGGATCTCGTCAGCAACTTCGTCAGGACTCTCAACCGTTTCGGTCACCGCCGCTTCAAAGTGATTGCGGAATCGTTTACGCATCCGGTGAACGGCCACTTGAACGCCGCCCGCACTGATCTCCAACTGCTCAGCAAGTTTCGCATACTTGGGATCACCACTGGATTGCCCCGCTAGGTAAGGACTCAGGATGGCGAAGACTTTCTCTTTGCCACTTGAGGCATACTCCCTTTCCGTCCGAAGCAACGCCTCATCCAAGAGAGAGAGGGCCCAGCGCTGCTCAAATAAGGCTTCGGGATCTTGATCGTCGATGGGCTCCTGGGCAAAGAGCCGTTCGGATTCCGCGGCATCAAAACGAAGATCAGTTCGCCCACCACCACGCTTGAGGGATGTGCGCTTACGATATTCAGAAACCCGAAATCGTTTCAAGGCGGTGAGTAAATACGTTCTCAACTTCCCTCTCTCAGACTCTGCCGTACCGAGAACACCCTTTTCCAGCAGACTGGCAAAGAAACCCTGAACGAGATCTTCGGCGTCACTTGCCCGTTCCCCGCTCCGCCTAAGGTAGGCATACACAGGATACCAATAGATCTGGCAGAGTTCGCCTAACGCCCTCTCATTTCCCTCCCGCACCTGCTCAATCAACGTCCAGCGGGTCTTTGGAAACGCGCCGCCGGATGGAGCAGAATTATTCACGAGAATCCTCTAACTGAAGTCGGGTGAATTTAGTCCTCTTGCCCCTTGGAGAAACAATACAAGTGACTCTCCGTACGAATAAACAACTTGCCCTGCGCCACGGCAGGCGAAGCCATGCACATCGCGTCGAGATCGTTGGTGTGGAGAATCTTAAATTCGTCCTTGGTATCGAGCACAAATGTCTTTCCCGTCTCACTCAGACAGAAAATCTTGCCATCGTAGGCCCAAGGAGATGCCGTAAACGTAGCTCCTCGAGGAAAGCGCGTGCGCTTGTAAACGACCTCACCCGTGAGTGCGTCGTGACAGGTCATCATCCCGCGATCCAACAATGTGTAATAACGATTCCCGTAAACGATCGGTGACGTATTGTAAGGACCGGCTTTCGGCTGATACCAAGTGATGAACTCATTGGACGTCTCCTCGTCCCGCAATGAAATATCACCCGAAGCACCCGGTTTGATCGCGTAAACAGGCCGGCTCTTATCGGCAAAGTAGCCTGAGGTGATATAAACCATTCCGTGAGCGGCGAAGGGAGATGGGATGACTAAATTCGACATCTTGCCGTCCATTTCCCATAACACTTTGCCTTCCAAATCATAGGATCGGATCTTGTTCTTTCCTGGCACCACAATCTCGGCTCGCTGTTCGTGCTCCCACAAAAAAGGCGTCGCCCACGTACTTTTCTCGTCCCGTGACGTGCGCCAGCGTTCTTTCCCTGTCTTGGTATCGAGCGCTGCGATATACGACTCTTCGTGATTGTCATATACAACGATCACGTGATCCTTGTAGACGATCGGCGAGCCGGCGGCGCCATAATCGTACATCGTTTTCTTGGGATCGATCCGGCTCTCCCAGAGCACTTTCCCTCCCATATCATAACACCACAAACCGAGATCGCCGAAGAGCACATAAAGCCGTTCGCCATCAGTAGCAGGCGTCTCTGAAGCATAAGTGCTCTTCGGATGCCGCCCCACAGGCGGCGCGCCTTCATACGCTTGGTGTCTCCAGAGTTCCTTCCCGGTATCGATATCGAAACAGTAGGTCCACCAATGATGTTTACCCGACGGAATATTCCTCCGGCCCTGACCAAGATATAAGCCTGCCTTCGGTTGCTCATTCTGCTCCGCGTTGTCATTGACCACCGTAGTGAGAAAAACGCGTTTACCCCAAATCACAGGCGACGACCAGCCCAGGCCGGGCACATCTGTTTTCCAAAGCACGTTCTCCTCTTGGCTCCATCGATCAGGCAAACGCGGATCGTCTTGCGCCACACTCATGGCGTTGACGCCTCGGAAACGTGGCCAGTGCTCTTGGGCCGAAGTGTATGACGCCCATAATATGAAAACGAATAAAAATGTGAAAGGTGCGGTGTTCATGATAGATCAATTGAGAGATTTCAAATCCTTGGGAACGAACTTGCCATTCTTGCGAATGAGTTGCCCATCAAAATAAATCTCGCCGCCGCCGTAGTCAGGGCGCTGGATACACACCAGATCCCAATGAATTTGGCTGCTATTCCCATTGGAGGCCTGCTCGTAGCACTGTCCCGGCGTAAAATGAAAGGATCCCCCAATCTTTTCATCAAATAGAATATCCCGCATGGGATGCTTGACCTCTTTATTAAAGCCAATAGCAAACTCACCAATAAACCGCGCGCCGGCATCCGCGTCCAGAATCTCGTTCAGTTTCTTGGTATTGTTAGCCGACGCATCGATAATCTTGCCATTCTTGAACTCAAACCGCACATCATCAAAACTCGTGCCCTGATAGATGGAAGGGGCATTATAACTCAGCGTCCCATTTACAGAGTTCTTCACCGGAGCAGTGAAAACTTCGCCATCGGGAATGTTATGCTCGCCGCCACAAACAATCGCAGGAATGTTCTTAATACTAAACGTAAGATCGGTTCCTGGTCCCGAGATACGCACTTCATCCGTTCCGTCCATCCACCGTTTCAGCGCTTTCATACCCTTTTCAAGCTTTTTATAATCTAGCAAACACACTTTAAAATAGAAATCCTCAAATGCGCTTGTGCTCATGCCCGCTTGTTGCGCCATGGATGGGGTGGGCCAGCGTAAAACGCACCACCGCGTGTGATTCACGCGGTAGTTGAGTACCTTCCGCGCACGCTTCATGATGCCCTTCATCGTTTCCGGTGGCACGTCGGCCATCTCATTGATGTTGTGGCTACCGCGAATGGCGATGTAGGCATCCATTGCACGCATTTGTGCTAGTTGATACTTGCTCTGCACTTCCAGCCGCGGGTCTTCTGCCAAGGCGTGGAGTTCCCGCGTGATTCGTGAATCGTGAAGCTGCACATGCGGGAAAGCGCCTATTTCACGCGCCGCCCGCACCAACGCCACCGAGACTTCCGCAGGCGCGTCAAAGGCATCGATGAGAAGATGATCACCTGCCTGAAGCCGCGTCGAGTGCGTGACCAGAAGTTTGGCTAACTTGTGGATGCGTGGGTCTGTCATATCCCTCGACTATGGGGGAGTTCGGATGAAGAGAAAGACGAAACTTTGCGTTCAAACAGTGTCCGCCATTGACAGCCCGGCATGTTGATTGATTGAGGGAAATAGACTTATGCCGGATTCACCGATTCTTACCTGGCAGGAGGCCCGCCGGCTTCGCGATCAGTTAGACTGCGAAGGCAAACGCCTCGTCTTTACCAACGGCTGTTTCGATCTCTTGCATCTTGGACATGCCCGCTACTTGCAAGAGGCTCGATCCTTAGGCCATGCGCTAATGGTCGCCGTCAATGGTGACGATTCCGTTAGAGCATTAAAAGGCCCCAACCGGCCGATTAATCCCGCTCCCGACCGTGCAGAGTTGCTCCTGGCGTTGAGCGCCGTCGATGCGGTGATTGTGTTCGATGAAATGCGCGTGACCAACGCGATTGCCGCCATTGAGCCGCATCTCTACGTGAAAGGAGGCGACTACACCCCCGAAACACTCAACCCAGAAGAGAAAGCCGCGCTCGATGAGGCAGGCACGGAGATCGAGATCCTTCAGTTGGTCGACGGCAAGTCGACGACCGATACGCTAGCAAAGATGCGCCAAGGCGAGTCTCGGCCATTGCGTCTGGGTGTGTTAGGGAGCGGTCGTGGTTCCACCTTGGAAGGACTCTTTGCCGCCATCACCGAGCGTCGCCTGGACGCGGAGATCGCCATTGTCCTCTCCGATATGCCGGGCGCTCGCATCCTCGAGATCGCCAAGTCACGACGAGTAGAGGCCGTGGCCGTCCATCCGGGAGAGAATCCCAAGCGATTCAGTCTGGCGGCTCAGAAGGAAATGCGCGATCGCCTGCGTGCCGCGGAAGTGGATCTGGTCATCCTCGCGGGATTCATGCGACGTCTGAAGGCGCCTTTGTTAGAAGCGTTCCCAGAACGCATTCTTAACATTCATCCATCTCTTCTCCCGAAGTACCCCGGAAAAGATGCGTGGACGCAAGCGTTGCAAGCCGGCGAAACCATCACCGGAGCCACCGTTCATCTGGTCGATGCCGGGCTCGATACCGGCCGCATCCTAGCGCAACACGAAGTCGCAATCATCCCAGACGATACGCCCGAGACCCTTCACGCTCGCATTCAAGAGGCCGAGCGCTTGCTCTACCCCAAGACGATTCAGGCATTTGCTTTGAAACGGCTCACATCGTCTTAGATTCCGATTTCATCTGTTAGCATCCTAAGGAGAGCCCCGCTCAAACAAATATCTGGAATCAGCCTTAGTCGCACGTTCCGCGTGTACCCGAACCACCGCGCCACGCGTAATTCTCCTAACCTAACATGACGTCTGAACTGATCACCAATCGTCCATCTATCGACTGTCTCGTTATCGGTGCCGGCATCGCCGGATTGCTCGCCGCCACCACTCTAACACACGCAGGTTTCCATGTTCGCGTGCTAGAAAAAAGCCGTGGGGTGGGTGGCCGCATGGCCACACGGCGTCGCGATGGCGCAGTCTTTGATCATGGAGCGCAGTTCTTTACCGTTCGAAACGAAAGGTTTCACAGGTGGGTTGACGAGTGGCAGACGCTAGGTCTCATCGCTTCCTGGTATCAATATGGCGATTCCGGAGTTCATTACAAAGCGCTAGGAGGCATGACGGCCATCGCCAAACACCTCGCCAAAGATCTCATCATTGAGCGGGAAGTCTTGGTTGAACGCCTAACACTTCAAGCACACACGTGGCAAATTCACACGGCAGGCGGCGTCACCCTCGAGGCGCCCTATCTCGCCCTCACCGCACCAGTGCCTCAGGCTATGGCTCTCCTGGACAGAAGCTCCGTTCGGCTCGATGAGGGCGTTGATCACGCGTTGCGATCGATCACCTTTCACCGATGCATCGCCGCCATGGCAATCCTCGATCGCCCGAGTGCCATCACGAATCACTCCGGCGCCCTCAAACTAACTGGAGAACCCATTCTATGGATTTCTGACAATCATCGCAAAGGCATCTCGCCATCGGTACCTTCCATCACCATCCACAGCACGCCTTCATTTGCCGAATCCCATTGGGATACGGACGATTCCGTACGCATCCCCAAACTCCTGGAAGCTGCTTCCAGCTATGTTCAGGCCGAGGTCGTATCCTATCAAGGTCACCGATGGGGTTTCAGTCAACCAATCGGCTCCTATCATCAAGACGCCTTCATTGATGCGGAGAAACGCTTGGCCATTGCCGGCGACGGCCTCGCGGGTGGACGTGTTGAAGGCGCTGCACTATCCGGTCTGGCGGCTGGTGAGGGATTGATTCGTTTGATGTCGGAGCCATGAGTGACGTCACGCTCATCTTTCCGCATCAACTCAAGTTCATTAGTGCGACTTTGTCAGGGTAAGATCCATCCGCTACCACATGAAGCGTTACATGGATCAAGGCTTCGCGCGCTTTCACTACTGCGATCCGGTCGATTTCTTGTTGGAAAATGCGCTCGACTTCTACAATGGCACCACAGGGATCGAGGGGTATGACTAAAGTCGTGGGCACTTTTCGTAGCGGAACTCGTGAGAGTTCCGGGCGTAGCGCTTCGCTGCCGCGAAGGAACTGTCACCAGTTCCTCTACCATTATTGACAACCACTTTTAGTCACACCACAGGGACCGAGCCGGTCGATTGCGTGATCAGACGCGTCTTGGAACATGGCTGGTGCCATCACATCGAGCGCCTTATCATTCTAGGCAATTTCATGCTGCTTTGCCGATTCCATCCGCTTGATGGATGTCTTCCGTTGCCCGCAGAACGCCTTGAGCAGCGCCTTCCAACCCATTGGCTCCTTTCCTGACAAACTGCTTGTGGGCAAACTCCGCTTGAATGCACTGAAACTAACAGAAGACGAAATCCAGGCAATAGAAGATTGCTCGACCGAAGACTATCTGCGGTCGCTAGGCTTCTCTGACTCGATGTTAGACGCTTTCTTCCGCACTTTCTACGGCGGCATTTTTCTAGAACGCGAACTCCAAACGTCCTGCCGGATGTTTCTCTTCACTTTCAAGATGTTCGCCCAAGGCTTTGCCACCCTCCCTGCCGAAGGCATGCAAGCCATCCCTAACCAACTGGCGAACCGCTTGCCTTCAGATTCTATTCGCTTGCACACCCCCGTGACTTCCGTTTCCCCTCATTGTGTGACCCTGCGGTCAGCTGAGACTCTCGATGCCAAGACCGTCGTCATTGCGACCGACGCCGAATCAGCCGGGCGGTTGGTCCCAAACCTCCCGCGGACCAAGGTTGGTTGGCGGTCCGTGACCACCTTGTCATTCGCTGCCGAAGAGTCCCCGCTCAAGGAAGCCATCATCGCTCTCAACGGCGAGAATGACGGCTTGATCAATCATATCTGCGTCCCTAGCGACGTGGCCCCCACCTACGCACCAGAGAACAGATCGCTCGTTTCGGTGACGCTGTTAGGGCATCATGAATCGGCCGATCTCGAGGAGAGCGTTCGTGCGGAACTCCTCTCCTGGTTTGGCGACGATGCAGAAACTTGGCAACACCTGAGGACACACAGCATCCGCAAAGCGCTTCCGGAACAACTTCCTGGAAAAAATGGCAACGAGGACGCGCCGTTCACCCATGAAGGCTTCTTCGTCTGTGGCGACTACTGCGAAACGGCCTCCATCGAAGGAGCGATCCGATCAGGGATTCGTTGTGCAGAAGCCATTCGGCAACACTAACTAACAAAGCCACTTAACGCGGCTAAATCCCCCAACTTCAATATCCCTTCAGTTCGAGACTGAATGATCTTAGAATCTGCCATAGCGAGCCTGACGATGCCGCGTAAGCGGATCAAACTCCCAAACCGAATAAGCGAATTCCAGCTTCACCTGGTCCCAACGTATTCCGACGCAATGACCACGTCATCGAGGTAGAGATGATAGTCTTGGTGCGCCGCCCAAGAGCCCCCGTAATAAACATTAATCCAGACGATCTCAATCTTGAGATGGTCCACATTGCGCATGCGCACGTCGGTACGATCGAAGGCGAGTCGGCCATCAACCCACCCTCGCAGGATGCCGTCGTTCTCGCCAGGTGTGTTCATCTTGGCAAATTGCTCAATACAGTACCAGCGATTGTTCTCTAACATCCCTCGGTCTTCCTTGTCCCATATCCAGTCGCTGCCGTACTTGCCCTTCATGTCGGCGTGATAGCAGTAGAAACCGATGGGTGTTCTGTTTTCTTTCAAACCGCGAAAGAGCCCGCGCGCCGACCAGCCATCGGAGCCGTTGACGGGGCGGCCGCCCCAGCCCGCTCGACCGTAAGTCCCGGCAATGCCCGGCAATTTCCCACCACGCTGGGGTTTCCAATCGTCGGCGAAGCGGAGGTAGTAACGGAAATAGATTTCTTCCGGTTCCGAGCCTATGCGTTTCTTAAAAGCGTATTGAAGACTGCCGCCGTAGTGGCCGCCCTTGGCGACTTTGATTCTTAACGCTTTCCCCGAACGTGCCTCAAACTTGCGTTCGGGGTCTTCCGTGACCGTATCTACCAACTTGGGTGCTTTGTTAAGATCCCATTCACGGTACCAATTGGCAGATTCGAAATCGCACGTGAAAACCGGCGCAGACTGGTAGCCTGCAGCCCCGCGTCCCAGCTCGGCTTGGTCGAGAATCGCATTGAGATCAGGCGCCGACTCGTAGAATACGTGGACGCCATTCTTCTCCTTCGTGGGCAACTGGGGCACACGTCTATTCGTCGTTAACCAGTAGTTATTTTGGAAAGAGAACGTTTCCGGCGCCGTGCCTCCGCCTACATTAACGGGCACGGAGACACGCTGATCACAGACGACGACATTAAACTCAAATCGACCGCCTTGTGAGGGCGCGAATGGCACGCCGTTGTTTTCCTGCAAGATGCGCACGACCCATTTCTCAGGATAGAGGAAAGTGTTGTGATGCACATGCCCGCCCTTGGCCGTGGCCCACGCGATCGGCCCCATGCTGCCATGGAATGTATTACCGGCGACTTCAATGCGAGTGGCCTCATAGTCTTCGGCCGGAGGGCGAAAGTAGGGAAGCCCCGTATTGCCGCCAATGTTGATAGAGCGATGCCCCACATGCTTAAAAACATTACGCCGTACCAGGAGATCGCTGCTGCCCCCTTTCATTTGCACCGCGTTGGATTGCGAGAAGCCCTCCCGTCCCTCAAAGTGACAGCCTTCGATGACGCCATGATGACAGCCCACCATGTCAATGGCAGAGCCCCCCCATCCAACCACACGGCATTGCCTAACGATAAAATTGTCCACGCCAGAAAGTTTGATGCCGTCACGATTTCCCTTGGGTCCGGTTTCGAGAATCTCGAGATCTTCCAGCGAGATGTGCCGGGCGGGCGATTGGATCGAGCCGCCGTCATCAATGTTGATGCCATTGGTAGTGGCTTTGCGAATCTTCAGCTGCTTGATCACCATATGTTCACACTGGCTCAAGTGAAGGGCGGACGAACCACCGACAAAAATGGGGCGATCGTCAGGATCCTGAGCGGTGATGACAATTGGGGCTTCCGGCGTACCTACGACATTGCTCACGCGGATCCCCCCTTTGTAACGGCCGGGCTTGAGTTTAAGAATCGTGCCGGGAGTCGCCTTGGAGATCTGTTCACTCAACTCTCCTGGTGACGACACCAATATCTCCGCAGCGAAAACAGCATGGGCGGTGACCTGAAACAGGGCCGTAACGAAGAGTATTGGAAGGCGCATGAAAGGCTTGGTGATTGTGGGCTCACTTGGGAACACCATTCTCCACAAGAGCGTTGCTTAGAAATCGCGTCGCTACCGGAATCGAAGACAGTCCCTGGTGATCGAGAGATCTGCCTATTCTTCTGTCACTTTATCAATAAACTTCGCCAAGGCTCCAGTCGCGGGATCCTGACGCATTCCCAATTGGTTATTCAATCGGCTGTGATTCGTCTCTCTGGCGCCGAATACCGTGACATCAATGTCAGCATGTTTTAGGACATCACCCAATCGTCTTGCCTGCGCGCTGACATCGGGATGGTCGGCAACATGCAGGACTAGAAAGGGAGGAATACCCTTGCCCTTGGCCACGTGAGTGACGGCAGAAAATTCTTTGTGTTTGTCAGGGCTGCTGCCGAATTTCACCCTGTGGCCATATGTTGGAGGTGGGAATCCATGCACGCGCAGGCGGGTCTCGGCCGTTTCTATCATGGCAGGAATGTCGTAAGTATCGCCATCCACGGGCACGCAACCTAGCAGAACATCAAACGAGACGTCTTCCGCTTGCAGATAACGATCATCCGTACAAAGAATTGCCGCCAATTGCGCCCCTGCCGAATGCCCACCAACAAGCACCCGTGTGGGATCGCCGCCATATTCACCAATGTGTTGGTGCACCCATGCAAAGGCCTTCGCCACGTCACGAATGAGCGTGCCCATGTCCACGTCCGGAAGAAGCCGGTAGTTGGTGGAAACGAAGACGAACCCTTTACTCATAAACCACTTGGGTTTCAAACGAACGTCACTTTTGTCACCTACTTGCCAGCCGCCACCGTGGATCCAGAAGACCACAGGAAGATTGGTGGCATTCTTCGGAGAGTAAATGTCTAACACATGGCGAGCATGCCCATTTTCAATGTAGGGCACGTTGCTATGACTTGGAGTTGTCTGGGCCTGCGCGTGAATCAATGCCGCTAGGGCAATGATGGAGAGGAGACTAGGTTTCATCACTCGGCGATCATGTTGCGAAATCGACTCGTTGAGAAGACGAATTGGATCGGGACGAAAGCAATGAAGGGTAGCGGGTGAACAAGTATTCACGAGTTTCGTGCGGACTTTCCCGACAAATCACGCATGATGGATGACATGAAACGCCTCACCTTCTTCACCGGACTTTTCTTATCTGCCGCCGCATGGGCGGAAACGGCCACTGCTCTTGATTGGCCTCAATGGCAGGGACCCGACCGCGATGCCAAATCCAAAGAAACAGGTCTCCTTCAGGAATGGCCCGAAGAGGGGCCGGCCCTGGCTTGGAAGATCACCAGTATTGGGACTGGTTACAGCGCTCCGGCCATCGCTGGCGGACGGATCTACGGCATCAGCAAACGCAACGAAGAAGAGGAAATCGTCTGGGCACGATCCGAATCAGATGGTTCGGAGATCTGGTCCAGGAAGATTGCCGATGCCACGGAAGGCGGCATGCGCCAGGGAATCGAAGGCGCTGGCTGCACGCCGACCGTGGATGGTGATCGGCTCTACGTCATCGGCCATGGTGGTGATCTGGTTTGCATGAAGATGTCAGACGGCGAGATCCTTTGGCAACGTAATTTTATTAAAGACTTCGGCGGGCGTTTGCCAACCTGGCGTTTCAATGAGTCACCGTTAGTCGACGGCGATAAAGTAATCTGCACCCCGGGCGGCACAGAAAACACGTTAGTCGCTTTAAACAAACTGTCCGGCGAATTGATTTGGAAGAGCACCGTACCCGACAGCGCTAACGCAACCGCTAGTGCACCTCCCACACGCGACACGCCACCAAGAGGACGCCAGAATCGCCGAGATCGCGAAGAGGATGAGGAAACGCCTCCCAAGCCGGATTTCGAACCCGTGGTGGTGGTCAAAACAGAATCGACCTGGAAGTATTTGGACAACGGGACATCGCCCGGCACTGACTGGACGAAGGCGGATTTCAACGACGGCGCCTGGAAGGAGGGCGCCGCACAGTTAGGCTATGGCGACCGGGATGAAAAGACCAAGCTCAGCGACGCTTCCGATCATTATCCAACCTATTACTTTCGCCAAACTTTTCAGGTGGAGGCTCCCTCCAAACTCAAGCCGTTGGTCTTGCGGCTTCTGCGCGACGATGGGGCCGTGGTCTATCTCAATGGCGAAGAGGTGGTGCGCGACAACATGCCGGATGGCACCATCGAGCGCGACACCTTTGCCAGATCGACGACCCCTTCTGAGAATGGTTTCTACGTTCATGAGATCGCGGCGAACCAACTCGCGAAAGGCGAAAACATTCTCGCGGTGGAAGTTCATCAAGCCGATGCCGAATCGAGTGATGTGAGTTTTGACCTGGAATTGCGCGAGAAGCTGCCGAGCGATCGCGTGGGCCCACCTCCACCTGACCGGCGCCGCGGCGGTGGCGGCTTTGGGGGCCGGCGCTTTGGTGAGTCGGGCGCCGCCTATTCATCAGCCATCGCGATCGATTTTGAGGGGCAGCGGCAATACGTGCAGTTCACTTCCAAGACGGTTGCCGGTGTTTCCGCCAGTGATGGAAAATTGCTCTGGCGTTATGACAAACCCTCCAACCGCGGCGGCATCAACTGCTCCACACCGATTTATCTCGATGGCCATATCTTCGCCGCATCCGCATATGGTGCTGGTGGCGGTCTAGCACGCCTCAGCAAAGACGGTGACGGCATCAAAGCTGAGGAAGTCTGGTTCTCGGGTGACATGGAGAACCATCACGGCGGCATGATCGTGATCGATGGCGGCCTCTACGGCGCCAATGGTGGAAATGGTGGCGGCTACTTGGTTTGCCTCGATGTCAAAACCGGCGAGGTCCTCTGGAACGAACGTGATCGGGATAAACGCCGGGCCAAGAAAGGCTCCGTCGCCTACGCCGACGGCCGGATCTACTACCGCACGGAAGACGGTGAAGTGCTTCTCATCGAGCCTGACAAAGAAAAATACGTCGAACACGGCCGCTTCACCCAACCCGATCGCACTCGCCAACCAGCGTGGACGCATCCCGTCATCGCCAATGGCAAGCTCTACATTCGCGATCAAGACACCTTGTATTGTTACAATGTGAAGCGGTGACTCAAACGTAATCCCCACAAGGACAGGCGCTCTTCAAGCGCCACTCGCCTGCCAGGCGGTTGAAAACCGCCGCTCCTTGACGCTCTCAGTTATTTTGAAGCTATGAGTCAGGTGATTTGCCTAGGCGCTCGGTGGTCCCTTGTCGCACTGATTGGGATTCCTATAGTCATTTCTACGGCAGGATTCGCACTTTGGTTAGGCTTTTTCAATCTCGCCGTCATCACAGACAAACTCCCCAAAGAGTATGAGGGCAAAGTCAGGGTTCAGCTACCCACCCTTGAGCTGGACACCCTTCAGTTGCCCTCCGGGGCATCAATTCCGAAGACGTTTGTTAGTGACATCGAAACTGAATCTAAAATAGTATCGAGCAATAAGGTGCTCACTATAGTAGTGAGACGCCTCAAGCTCGACGAACAATGGAATTTGACAGCAAGGGAAGCGGTAGCTAAACTCCGAAGCCTTACGACCGTCACACCAATCAGTGAATCTCGGCAAATTGAGATCATGTGTCGCGCAAGTGATCCAGACGATGCGGCGACGTGGGCCACCACCATTGGCGAGAGTTACTCACAGACTGTAATTGAAACTGAGCAGAAGCGATCGCGGATGGCGTTGGAAACCCTCAAGAAACAGCTGGAGGAGCAAATAAGTCAAATAGAGGAGTCGCGCCTGGAGGAGCTGGATGTGTCGGACAGAAACATCGACTGAGGAACGCATAAAAGAAAGCAAGCGTTCAGAAGCACCGCGATTAAAACGCCGCTACTAACTGATACCACCATTCGAACTAACCATCCTTGGGCGGCAGTGCCCGCCAAATGGTGGCAATGAGACTCCCTAACACACAGTGGTAAACCGCCGCGATGGCTCCCGGCACCGATGTTAGAGGGGCGGCGGCAAAGTGTTTCTTTGCCAAGGCGACGGCAAGTCCCGAATTCTGCATCCCCACCTCGATCGCCACCGTGCGACAGAAACCCTCACTTTGTCGCAGCAACCGTGCCGCAAGGTAGCCGAGCATGAAACCCGAGGCATCGAAGAGAAAGATCACGCCTAACAAGAGCTTCCAATGTTCGGCGATGGAATCGCGATTGAGGGCCACGATGCAGGCCACAATGAGGGTGACGCCGATCACGGATACGAGGGGTGCCAGCGGCTGCACACGCACGACGCCCTTGGGAAAGAAATGATTCAACAACACGCCGGCGACGACGGGAAGCAACACGACCAGCACCATCGATTTCAGCATGCCTAACGTATCCACCTCCACATACTGGCCCGCTAACCAACCGGTCAACAAAGGCGTTAAGGCCACAGACACCACTGTCGACGTCATGGTCATCAAAACGGATAGCGGGACGTTGGCACGGCTAAGGTATGCGATCACGTTGGACGCCGTTCCTCCCGGACAACATCCCACGAGAATCAATCCCACCGCCAGCGGTCCGGGCAAGGCAAACAGCTTGGCGAAAGCGAATGCGAGCGAAGGCATGATCACAAACTGTGCCACCACGCCAATCAACACGCTCACCGGTTGCCTGAGCACTTCAAGAAAGTCCGCGGGCTTCAGCGTGAGCCCCATGCCTAACATCACCACCCCTAGCGCGGGGCTGATGTAGGGCGCGAACCAAGTGAAGTGCGCCGGCTCAACCAAGGCCCAGACCGTTCCCACAACGACCCACAACGCAAAGAAGTTAGCGAGCGTGGCGAAGATTCGAGACATCACGCGGTCATACCCGGTCCCTCAGTTCCTAGCAACCACCAAGACGTGACATGGTGGGGCGCGTGAGAACCCCCTCTCCTCGGAGTTCAACTGGCCGACAATTCAAGGAACGGCGGTTTTCAACCGCCGCTTGGCATGACGAGGCGCTTAAAAAAGCGCCTCTCCTTGACGCCCAACATTCAAACGAGCTTTGTCTTGCCCGGGATCGCCACTGGACGCACTGGCAGATCACCCATCTCATACTTTTCAGGACGGAGATCTTCTTTCGAACCCTGCAAGGCAAATTTCCAACTTAAGGCACGCCCCGTGTAGGCGGACATACGGCCCATGATATTGGTCATGGTCGCGTAAGCCACGCGTTCGACTTCATTAATTGGCTCGTTGTTACAGATGGCATTCACCAAGTCGGCGAACTGCGCTTCACCGCCATCGTGGGTCTCACCAGTGAATTTGTAGGCGTTCTTACCAATGATTTCACCACCACTACGATCAAGCGAGGCTTCACCCGTCTGACCGATGATCCTCTCATAAATACTTCCCGTAGCGCCAAGAATCTGGCTCGCGCCGCTGGCAAGTCTAACACCATTTTCGAAATTGTAGTCGACGGCGAAGTGATCGAAGATGTTACCAAACTTTGCCTCAGTTCGTGACTGTCGCCCACCACGGCCGAGACATTCCTTGGGTGGGCCACCCATGGCCCACAGCATGACATCCATGTTGTGCACATGCTGTTCCACATAGTGATCCCCGGACAACCAGGTGAAGTAAGGCCAGCAGCGCAGTTGCCATTCCATATCCGTCCACTCGGGTTTCCGATCGTGAAAATGCCAGAACGCATTGTCCCAATGCCAGGCTGTATTAAGATAGCGAATCTCGCCGATCTGACCATCGGCCACGCGCTTCATGATCTCGACGTAATGAGGCATGCGGCGCTGTTGCATGCCGGCGACAATGGACAGCCCTTTCTTCTTCGCCATCTCACCAGACTCTAACACCGATCTGATTCCAACCGCATCAACGGCAGCGGGTTTCTCCATGAAGACGTGTTTGTTGGCCTCCACGCAGGCACGCAGATGCTCTGGGCGAAAGCCCGGAGGCGTGAGGAGAAAGACGATGTCGACGTCCATCGCCAAGGCCTTCTTGTAGCCTTCGAACCCCAGGAACTTGGTGTCTTGGGTCACCTTCACCTTGCCTTTGCCCTTTTCCCAACGATCGCCGAAATACTTTGGATCCGTTAGGTTTTGATGCGCCGTGTCAAGGCGGTCTTGAAACATGTCTACCAAGGCAACCAGCTCAATGCCATCAGAAGAGCAGAGGAAATCGCGCACGTCATGCGTGCCCCGATTGCCACAGCCGATCATGGCTGCTCTCAATGTGCCGGAGCCTTTGACCTCGCCGAGCGCAGTGGTGCTCGCCGCGGCGGCTGCGGTGGTTGTTAGGAAGGTGCGTCTAGGGATATTCGTTGGATTCATCACTGAAAAGAATTGTAACGCGAAAGACTGCAACATAGCAATCAATTGCGATCTCAGATGAAACACCATGGCTCAAAATTCTCCTAACAGCTCCGCTAAAACCACCAAGCCGAAATTGCTTACTGGTGGCAACCCGCAAATTCCTAAAGGTGACGGCGACGGTCCCGTACAGGCCTATATCGCGGCGATGCCTGATTGGAAAAGCAAGATCGGCCGCCATCTCGATTCCTTGATTGTTTCCACTGTCCCTGAAGTTGTGAAGGCTGTGCGTTGGAACACACCGTTTTATGGCATCGAGGGCCAGGGCTGGTTCATGGCCTTCGATTGCACTACCAACTATATCAAAGTAGCCTTCTTCAAAGGAACCTCACTCGATCCCGTTCCACCAGTCACCTCTAAACAAGAGGCTGTTCGTTACTTTCATGTCCATGAGGAGGACATTCTCGACGACGAACTCCTCCGTAGTTGGATTCAGCAAGCTTCCGCTCTGCCTGGGGAGCCGGTATTCTGAGTTCGGGACGGATTCGGACGGTCCGCATTGGCTGTATTACACCTAACTATCATTCATTCATTTCGGCAGAGATTCCGTAACTTATCATTTGCGACGGCGGAGAGAATATCGTGCAATGGCGACTCTCATGAATCGTCACGTCCGTCTTGTGTTCGCTCTGTCCGGGTATCTTTTGACACAACTTCCAGGTCAAGAGTCCGTCGTCATTAATGAAGTCCATTACCATCCCGAGTTGGAAACGGATTTTGTTGAATTTATCGAAATCTACAACGCCTCTGACACAGCGGTTGATCTCTCCGGATGGTCGTTTTCCGAGGGCATTGATCACGTTTTCGCTGAAGGCTCCATGATCGATCCGTCAGGATTCTATATCTTGGCGCAAGACGAATCTGCGTATAATCGGAAATTCGGGTCGATCTTTGCCGGCGGCGTCAAAGCCGATGCGCAGTGGGATCAAGGAACACTTTCCAATACAGGCGAAACCCTCACACTACGCGACGACACGAACGCCGTCATCGATCAAGTCGATTATCAAGATGAATTTCCTTGGCCCGTGAGCGCCGATGGTGCAGGCGCTAGTATGGAATTAATCCACCCGGACATCGATAATGATTTATCAGGCCATTGGCGGGCCGGGGCGCCGCCGTCGCCGGGCAAACAGAATGCGGCCTACGCTGAGAATCCGCCACCCGCCATTCGCCAGGTGGACCACTCGCCCCAAGCACCCACGGCGACGGATACGGTGATGATCACGGCTAAAGCAACCGACGCCGATGGCGTGGCGTCCATGACGTTGCAACTACAAATGGTGATGCCCGGCAGTTATGTGCGTCTAATGGATGACGCTTACAACTCCACTTGGGAGTCTCTCGTTATGAATGATATGGGCATTGATGGCGATGAGACGGCGGATGATTCTGTGTACTCAGCAACCATACCTGTAGCGATGCTAGAGCATCGCCGCCTCATTCGTTATCGCATTGAAGGTGAAGATGGTTCCGGTCAGAAAGTGCTCTTGCCATATCCAGACGATCCCACTCCCAATCGAGCTTTCTTTGTCTACGACGGCGTGCCGGACTGGAGTGGTTCTGCGAACGGCAAGGCACCACGCCGGACTTTCACCACCGAGGAACTCACGGTCTTACCGGTCTATCATTTGATTGCGGATGCGGACGACGTTCAACGTTGTCAGTATCGTAGTGCGGACGAGAATCGGCGTTTCCCCGGGACTTTGGTTTACGACGGAAACGTTTATGATCACATCGAATTCAAGGTGCGCGGCGAGTTTTCAACCTATCAAAGCGGCAAGAACAAATGGAAATTCTTCTTTAATCGCGGCAACGATTTTCAAGCGCGAGACAATTACGGCGACCGGTACCCAGGCGGGTTTCGCGTGATGAATTTCAGCGCCTGCGCGTCGCCCTGGGTGCCGGCGAATCGCGGGATGTCGGGACTCGACGAGGCCGTGGCATTTCGCATGTATGCTCTGGCCGGAGTTCCCAGTCCTAAGACCCACCATCTTCACTTTCGCGTGGTTGATGAAGCCGAAGAAGCGCCGGCCGGAGACCAATATGGCGGCGATCTTTGGGGACTATACTTGAGCCAGGAACACCCGGACGGCCGTTTCCTCAATCGACGGAATTTGCCGGACGGCAGCACCTATAAAATCGAAAGTGGGAATGGCGACCAGAAACATCAAGGCCCGTTTGAAAGCAATTACCGTGATTTCTCCTCGCAAGCCGGGCGCAATCAAGAAGTGGAATGGTGGGAAGCTAATATGAATTTGGATGCCTATTACGGCTTCCGCGCAATGAACCGGGTGATCGGCAATATCGATATTCGTGAGGGGTGGAATCATTATTTCTATCATCATCCCAACGGCCGATGGGTCCCGGTTCCATGGGATTTGGACATGACTTTTATGCCGGAAACCCATTGGAGCGGCACCATCGATGCCAAGGCATGTCTGCGGCAGGGTGAGATTTCCGCAGCTTTCAGCAGTCGCTGTCGCGAATTATTAGACTTATTACTTGCAGATGGTTCGACCGGCGGTGGTCAAGCCGGTTCCGTGGTGGAGGAGTTGTCACAATGGTTGGGTACGCCGAAGAAATGGCTCGACGTCACTCATATTGAAAAACCAACAAACGGCGTGGTCTCGATTACCACAGCCGTCCCTCACGGATACAACACCGGTGATCTCGTCACTATCAGCGGTGTGACCACCACGCCGCATAATGGCGATTTTGAAATTGAGGTGACTGGAGAAACCACTTTCACCTACAAAGTGTCCATCTTCAGCCCTCAAGAGGTCGGTGGCACCAGTATTCAAGCCGGCACCACTCAAGAGGGCGGCTCCGTATGGTGGGAAATTGATCGCGCGATGTGGAATGAACATCCGGAAACCAGGGGCGGCCATAAAGGGAACTTTTATGCCAATCCCACGACTCAAAACTTTCGCGGCGGCACCCTCACACGCACGCTAACCAGTTCTGATTTCAGCGGTTTTGTACAATATGTGAAAGACTTCATAACCGATACCGATCCCGATGATTTTGATATTGGGGACGGCGATCAACGCGGTTACGGCTACAACTATCTCAAAGAGGAATCCGACGACGGCAAGGCACCTGACAGACCTACCATTAGTTACACGGGCACGGAAGGCTTCCCCGTAGATGACCTGTCTTTTGAATCCGGGCCCTTTTCCGGCGGCACGATTTTCGAAAAACACACCTTCACTGGAATGCAATGGCGTGTGGGCGAGATTTACAACCCCTCCACGCCCAACTACGAATCGAACACGCCATGGCGTTATGAGATCACGCCTGTTTGGGAGAGCGGCACGCTATCCGAATTCGCGCCTGCCATGACTCTTCCAAACAACGCCTTGCGTCCGGGAAGCACCTATCGCGTTCGCGTCCGCTTCCTCAATCAGTTAGGCGGGTGGAGTCACTGGTCCGAGCCGATTCAATTCGTGGCCGGAGAACCTGACCTCAGTGCCTATCATAATATCCAAATCACCGAACTCATGTATCATCCCGGTCAACCGAGCGAGGCGGAACTCACCGCCGGGCATCGACGGGAAGACTTTGAATATCTGGAGCTTCACAATGGGGGCTCTTCAGTCATCGATCTCACTCCCATCCGCTTTACCAAGGGAATCGATTTTGACTTTGATAGCGGCACCATTACGATGTTAGACCCCGGGGCGACGATTGTGATTGTCTCTGACTTGGAGGCCTTTCAATCACGTTATGGGACGGACATTGCCGTGGCGGGGGAATACTCCGACAATCTTTCGAATGGCGGCGAGCGCGTGAAACTTTCCTTTGGAGCCGGCACACCGCTTATTGAATTCACTTACGACGACAATGCTGAGGATGGCTGGCCAAGCGAGAGTGATGGTGGCGGCAAATCGCTTGTTAGAGCGGGCGATGATCTTTCGATGGCTTCCGCATGGGTTTTAGGAGAAACCAATGGCAATCCCGGCCGACAGTCGGACGGGCCGCCGCCACCTGTGCTCACTGCTCCTCTTGAGATCGCCAGTGTCCGACGGGACCAAGACGGCATCACTATTCGTTGGAACGCTGAGATGGGAAAAGCCTATCACATTGAGTATGCCGCTCTGTTAGGCCCGAATTGGCAAGAGATTGCCACCCTCAACGCTGACTCAACCCAAGCCTCTTTTACTGACACCGACGCTGGTCGAAATGGCATTAAAACTGGTTACTACCGCCTCCGCTATCAGCCATGAACGCTACCGAGGTACCTGAAGTCGATCTTTCCGCCAAGGCATTGCTCGCGGCGGCCCAACATGAAACCGGGCTCACTGATTGGGGCGATACGGCGTTTCACGAGCCTCTATCACTCTATCTGAAATCCATCGAAGCGCATGCCGGCATGCATGCGTTAGGGCGAGTCGTATTATGGAAGATTCTCATGCGTTTGCTCACCAATCGATTGCAGATGCAGCGGGATTTCACCGCGCACCCCGAGATCTTGGAGACGCCTATCGCCAAACCACTCTTCATTATCGGGCTGCCACGGACGGGCACGACGCTCTTGCATAATCTGTTAGCCTGTGATCCGGCAGCGCGTTCGATCAAGCTCTGGCAGGGCATCTTCCCCTCCCCTCCTCCAGAAACGGCTACTTTGGAGACCGACCCGCGCATTGCCGCGACCACCGAGCTGATCGCAGGTTTCAATCAAATGGCCCCGCGCCTAGCCACAGCACACAACCTCGTGCCTCAAGGTCCGGAAGAGTGCCTATGGCTGATTGAGCACACGTTCGTCGATTTCATTCACGAACTCCGAGCCCACGTGCCGGAATATTCCGAATGGCTTCTCAAACATGAAGCCGACTCTGACATTTATTCTGCACACCGGCGAATGCTACAATTGTTAGCCTGGAAAACAGACGGTGATCACTGGGTCTTAAAAGCACCTCGCCATCTCTTTGGATTGCGTGGTTTGTTAGAAATCTATCCGGACGCATGCATTGTGCAGACTCATCGCGAACCGAAGCAAGTCCTGCCTTCAGTGTGTAGTCTTTGCGAGATCGATCGGGCCATTTTCACGGAGAACCCCGATCGCCAATTGATTGGCGATCATTGGTTTGCACGACTCCAACATGGATTCGAGTCCGCCATCGCGGTCCGCGAACAAGACACGACGGAGCGCTACATCGATGTGGATTACCGCCAACTCGTGGCTGATCCCTTTGGCGTGGTGAGGCAAATCTACGAGACTCACGGGTATGCTTACACCGCCGCCTTCGAGGAAGCCATGAGAGCTTGGTTAGAGAGTAACCGCCAACACAAACACGGCGTACACCGCTACAGCCTGGACGATTACGGTCTGGATGCGGAGGAGATCGATCGCGGGTTCGCCGCTTACAGGGAACGCTTTTCGGCGGTGTTAGGGTAGAGCGTCCGATTTCGGAGAACTCGGCGACTATCAGACAAGGTTCGCCTTGAGATAGTCCTCGTAGATAGCGCAACGAAAGCGAGGTTGCGATCGGGATTCGCCGACTAGGAGACCGGCGCTACGGAGGCGGAAGAAATGTTCGCTGGGGATCTCGATCGTGCCGGCGAGCAATTGTCGCACACTTTCCGCAAGATCCCGATCTGCGCCGTCGTAGTTTAAAAGGAGATAACAGATCCGCCTTAAGTGATCGCCAAACATGCCTTCATCGCTCGCGCCGGAGCGTTGAATTTCTGAGAGGCTGACACCTTCAACGGTCATCGCGTGGAGACACCTCCGGATGAGATAGGGATGACCACCTACCAGCCGCATGAGCGATTCAATCTCTTCCGCGTTTTTGAGAGGGCTGCCGTAGCGCTCGTTCAAGGTCATCACTTCCTGGGGCGTGAAGTCTTGTAAAGTGAGTAGTTGACCGACATTGAAAGGCGACATGTTCGGGTCACGGATAAACAAGCTCGCCTCCGTGGCGTAGCTGATCACCATGGTCAGCTTGGACCAAGGTTTCTCCGGATCAAGAGCGCGCGCGTTGTGCCAAGAACGGAAGAGGCCGAAGGCTTCGCTCGCGTAATCATAGCCGAAGAGGCGATCGGCCTCGTCCAAACCCCAGATGAGCCGACCCTCCAGTGGTTTAAGTATCCGTCGCCTCACGTAGTTGCCAAAGTTATCGTTAGGGCCACGCTGATCCCGCCAGTGATCTTCCGGGTAATCATCGAGATCGAGTTCATCTGCTAACAATCCCCCCAACGTTTTATAAAACGTTTCCAAATCCTTCATGTTGGATTCGTCAAAGGCATTGAGATCGATGAGGACGACTTCATCTCCGGATTGCCGCGCGCGATTGAGTCCACGGGCCACAAGAGACGTCTTGCCCATTTGACGCCCGGCCTTGACGAGCACGATGCTCTCACCTCGCTGAACGGCCGCGTGAAAAGGCGCATCGCTATCACGCTCCACGTAGAAGGGAGAATCGAGCGGCACGGCACCGGTGGGCATCCGCTCGCGCGCATCGCTGAGTTCACGAGAGTCATCTAGCGCTTTGATCAAGCTCTGAACAAGCGCAGGGCTGTCTTGACTGCCCTGCCAAAGGAAATAGGGCAAGTGATCCAAACAAGCCGCGATCTCCGGTGGGAGATTGCCCGTGTAGTCGACGCGCACGGGAAGGATCTTGGGCCGGCCCGCCTGTTTCTGCCCGGCTTCGTCGGCCTTCTTGATCTCCAATGCTAGCATTTCACTCTCAACGGACTTGGACGAGAGCAGCGGGATCACCACATCCGCCCGGGAAACTTTGTCATGCACTTCCTGAAACCATTCCATCCCAATGCTTGAGTGCCGGTCTTGGAGAACCTTCACTCCCATCCGAGGCAATTGTTCATTGAGATATTCAAGGACGATTTCGTCGGGCTCGGCACCATGTTTGTGCAGCAAGGCGACCAACTTGCCTTTCGATGCCTGGGAAGTGTTGGAGGTGACCGAGGAATCCGTTAGCGCATTGAGCGAGTGTTCCAAACCCGCCGATTCCTTGAGTTGGAGATTCACTGCCTCCGAAAGTTCTTCCAAGACATCCGCATCCATCCCCGCACTCGCATCAATCCAACTCTGCGCCGTGCCTAACAAGAATTGTAAGTCACCCAAAGGCGCATCATCAAGACGCAAGGCAATGACCGGCACATGGCGGCGATCGCAAAGCGCGAGTCGCAACTTCACGGCTTGTTGACGCTGAATGCTACGCCCGGACACGGCGAGCACGAAGAGCCGGCCGCGGCGCAAACCGGGCGGGATGGCGCTGAGATGACCATCATCCTCTTCGATCAAAGGATCCCGAAGAATCAAACTTGACGACGCTTTTAGTTGGTTAAAAGCAGGCTCTAACAAAGCCCCCTCGTCTTGAGCGAAGCTGACGACCACATCGCAAGATTGCGGCGTTTCCGAAGGAATCATGGTTTCATCATCGCCGGGCGACGCTTTATGGGCAGCATGCTGCAGCGCCTCCCGCACCTCACGAACGGATTGAAAACGTTTGTTAGGATCGGAATCCACACACCGGGCGATAAGTTTGTCCCAGGCCGGATCGACGCCGAGCTTGCTGGCCAAGGGCACAAGGAAACCTGCCGGCGGTTCGCCGCTGAGAAGTTCATAGATGAGCACGCCGAGCGAAAAGATATCCGCGCGATGATCCACGTCCCGCGGCGATTCCCACTGCTCCGGAGCCATGTATCGCGGCGTCCCCATGGCCGAGTCCGGATGGGTAATGGCCTCGGCTTCGTCAGATGGTCCATTCCAACGCTTGGCCAGACCGAAGTCAACGATCTTGATGCGGCCAGAAGCGTCGACAATGATGTTAGCAGGTTTGATATCGCGATGAGTCACCCCTTGAGAATGGGCGTATTCAAGCGCATCACAGACTTGGCCCAGGAGTTCGACAGCGGTGGAGAGGGGAAACTTTCCTTCACGCAGATGCCGGGCCAAGTCTTTCCCTTCCACATACTCCATAACAAAATAACAAAGATCCAAATCACGACCGAAGTCGTGCGCGGTGACAATGCCAGGGTGATTCAAATTGGCCAAGGTCTGCGCTTCGCGTTCGAAGCGCTTGAGAAACTGCGCGTCTTGCTCAATGGCCTCACCGATGACTTTGATCGCGACTTCGCGATTGAGTTTGAGCTGGATGGCACGATAGACATTGCCCATGGCGCCGCCGCCTATGCGGCCGACGACCTCATAATCGGGAAAGATCGAGGCAATGTGTTCGATATCGTCGTCCGGCTGCTCCGAGACGCTGAGATCCAGGCCCAGCAGACACGAAGGACACATGTCCTTCTCGTGAAAGGTCGTCATAGGCTTGCCGCAGCCTTTGCAGACAGTGGGGTCGGTGGCGCTCATTGTTTCTCGTTCTCAAACATCGCTTTAAGAGTTTCATAGCGCGACTCGCGCTCGTTGTCTAAAGCTCGTGTCCGATGCAAGCCTTGTAACACGCGCCATTCTTCTAGGGTCCACGTTGCCTTCTCTTCATCATTCGAGGCGACGAGCGCAAGCCGCCGATAAGCGTCAGACAAATCGGAGCGCGCACTGGTACTGTCAGGAAATCTGTCGGCCACACGGCGGCGCACATCTAACGCTTTCTCGTAAAGTTCACGTTCCAAATCTTGATCATCGGCGAGTTCCGCAACTTCAGCCCACTGCGTGAGCCGGCGGCCATACTCGAGCCCCCAGCGAACCGTGTCGGGCTCAGATTCGAAAGCGTGTTTCATCGCATCGCTGGCCGCTTGAAAAGCGGTCATGGATTCCGGATATTTCTCTAACGTTTTATTTAATAGACCGATCCGCTCGTAGGTTTGATTCAGATACCACAACGACCTCCCCTCGTTGGGAGCACGATCGACGAGACGCTTCCGGTAGACCAAGCTTTCATCTAACAAACGCTTCGCCTCGTCATGCTCGCGCCCGTTTCGTGCCACGTCACTCAAGTGTTGCAAGGCGATGGAATAGAGCCATGGGCCCAGACCTGGTTTGTCCGAAAACGGCTCAAGCACCTGGCGGCTTTCTTCAAAATAGCGCCCGGCTTCTTCCAATTCACCCCGGTTCGCTTGAGCTTGTCGCAACGAATGGCCACCCAACTCATTCAATGCCGCGCTCAGTTCGAAGGTGGAACGTTCTGTTTCATGACCGCGCGCCTTCAAATTTCTCATGATCTTTGCCGTCTCCTGAAACTTCTCAACCGCTTCCTCCGTTCGGCCGGCACCCTCATACATATTCCCCAATGCGATGGAGAGCCGCCCCTTGGAAAACAACATGTTAGGGTGATCAGGCGCATCAGCGAAAAGCCCCTCGAGACGGGAGAGTTCGGATTCCATCCTATCGATGGTGTCATTCCTTAGAATGGGCTGCATCACATTGTAGGCTTCGGCGACTTCAATTCGCGCGTTTTCCAGGTCGGCCCTGGCAGCACTCCTCTGATGCAGAGCCCAAATGGCCACCGGAAGGCACGCAAAGAGAAACACACCGCCTAACCAGAGTGCTGCGCGCTGCACCACGCGCTGCCAGTTCACGGGCATGTGCCGTTTGACGAACTCTTTGTTGAAGACCTGTTCGTAGATCCGGTTTTTCACCGCGAGACGTCCCTCCTCAATTTTGACCACTCCCGAAAGTTTGAGAGATCCCAAGTGTGGCGCGCCGGCATCATCAATCACCGTTCGCCCGTTCAGAATGTCACGGTAACTGTGGAGGATGGGTTCGCGCTCCTCTAACGTTCCCAGAATTCGGTCTCGCACAAAAGTGAGGTTGGGATCGCCCTCACGACCTTCCTTTGAGAGAAAGAGCCGCTGGCAGAAATCGTCGACTTCGCTTTCCTGACCGGTCTCTCCTCGCTCAGCGACTTCCTGACAAAGCCGCTGAGACAGGTAAGGCTGGCCGCCAGTCCAGTAGGCCACGCGATCCACGGCCGCCAGAGCCTGATCCGCACCAAAGCGTTTCAAACCCTGCGAAAAAACACGCATCTCCTCGGGCTGAAAGTCCACCAGATTGATGCGTTTGCCAATATTGAACGGCGTGATGCGTTTGTCATGAATAAGGCTGGCCGGGCTCGCCACGCCTAACAAACAGAAAGTCAGCCGGCGCAGCTCAGGATCCGCCGACCGCCTGTTGTAAAGCTCCCGGATACCGGCAAAGAACTCATCCGTACCGAAATCCAACGCCCGTACGATATCGATCTCATCGACGAAGATGACGACCGGCTTCTCGATGCGCTCGAGCACCACACGCCGCAGACAGTCTAACCAAAGTTGATGGGCACCGAGATCCGCATGATCATCCATGAAATCTTCGATCTCATCTTCCAGATCCAAGTCTTCTGCAAGAGCGCTAAGCAAACCGTTGTACCATTGCTCCACTTTGAGATTGGTGCCGAATCGCTGCAGATCGAGCACCGCTTGCTGCACCCCACGCTCGCGCAACTGAATCCGGCAGCGGCTCACAAGTGAGGATTTTCCCATTTGCCGCGACGTGAGGACGTAACAGAATTCGCCATTGAGCAGCGAGTCTAACAAGTCTTGATCCGCCTGCCGCGTCACGTAGGAGGGAGCGTCTCCGGCAAGTGTGCCGCCGCTCTTATAAAAGGGAGCCTCCTGCGTCATGGTTGTTTCACCCTACGGAGATCGCTTGGGAATCTTCAATACCTTTCCCTCGCGAATCGAATCATAGGACTCCAAGTTATTGAAGGTCTTGAGGGCGTATAAAGACACCTGATAGCGGCGGCTCAAGGCGAAGAGTGTCTCCCCCCTCTTGACGATGTGATAGCGCTGCACCGTGGTGGAGGTGCTAGGCTTTATCTCCGGCTTGGTTTCCGCCACTCGGCGGGTCGAGGAAGAAGCATTGCTGTTTCCCGTGGCCCAGTCGACACGGTACTTCCCGCTAGAATCAAAGGGGAAGTCTTTTCGCGACAAACGATGTGGTGGCGTGGCCGTTGTGTCTTCGATACCTGACGGAGCCGGAGGACCGAATCGTCTACGATCGGATCGGCCTTTCTTGCCATCACCGCTCGATGCGCAACCGCTTAGCAGCACCGCTACGAGCGCGAATGCCAAGAACCTCACACAGCAGCTTCCTTCTAACACCCGCCTCATTTTCTAAACGCGGCTGGTTGGCGGTAAGGGTATCGGCTTGCGCGGCACTTCGGCCGTGCGGTCACCAATCTGCACCGTCACGCGATTGGATTGGATGGCTCGCGACAAATCACTTCCGGGGAAACCGCCAAAGAATTCTAACTGAATGGTTGGCGTCAGTTCCGAATCAATGATGAACGGGATCTCGTCTTCAAGATACGCGGCAAAGTCTTGAGGCCCCACCGGGGTGGCAGCCTCCAATCGCACCACACTTTCGCCGCGTTCCAGATCCAACCAAACGCCTTCCGGCATGGGCACGAGCCAAATCGTGTGCGACGTCGCGGTCAGGCGTTTGCCATTCACATCGCGGATGCGCAATCGGAGATCGTCATAGGGTGTACCGAAGTAGGAGAGGACCTTTTGAGATTTGCCGGAATTGTTCTCTACTTTGACATCACATGCCGTGAGCAGCACAAATTCATTGGTCGGTTCACCTGTCTCATCAGTCGTGCGGTGCAATGACGCCTCAGCATCGAGGATCTGGATCGTCGCCGCATAGGCGTCCTCAGGCGCCGGATCACGCCAGAAGGTGCCTTGGCAGCCGGTCAAAGCAGTACAAAGAAGCAGAGCGTAGCAACGAAGGGGCATAGTCGAACTTTGGGGGGGTGATCCCGGGAATGTGAATGATCCCCCACGAATGTAAAGCGTGGTTCCCATGAGGAAATAAGGGTTTCGATATTACATTTCGGCGACAACTTTCCACCACGAGCTTGCTAGGGTTCTTTTCATGATCAGAAACACGCTTAGAGGATTCGTCGCCGCGCTGGTGATGATCCACCCATTGCCGGCTCAGGACGCTACCGTGGAGGAAGCCTTCCGCGACGGGCTTTATCAGGAAGAGGTGAAAGGAAACTTGGAAGAGGCGCTCAAAGTTTATGAGGATGTCAGTGCCAGGGTAAACAGACTGCGCGATCTTGGCGCCAGAGCCCTTTTCCGCAAAGGCGAGTGTCTTCGAAAGCTTGAGCGGAATGAGGAGGCCATCGCGTGTTTTCAAAGGGTGCTCGAGACGTATCCTGACAATGAAACCATCGCGCGATTGAGCCGGGAGAATCTCGCTTCGCTTAACGGCGGTGTACCAGAGAGAGAATCGACACCGAGTGCCATCCCTGACGAGGAAGCGAAAGAAATCGAGCGGCTGAAACGATTGGTCGCCAATAGTCCGGATCTGATCAATGCTGGAACCAACCTGGAAGCGCCACCACTCCATATGGCAGCTCACAGAGGTCAGACAAATGTTGCCAGATTTCTGTTAGATAATGGCGCTCGCATCGATCTTGAGCATGAAGGAATGACTCCTTTGCAACACGCATCCAGGGCGGGACACTTGGCTGTATGCCGACTTTTGTTAGATCGTGATGCACCCAATGATGGATTGCTTCACGCGCTGAAAGGGGGGAGGGAGGCTGTAGCCCTACTGTTATTAGAAAGAGGCGCGAATCCGCAAGAGGGCACGATTGGGTGGAAGAACTACCCCGATACTAAAGCACTGCATTTGGCGATTGTGATAGAAAAACTAGGCCCCAAAGTGCTTGAGGCCCTGCTTACCAAGAATCCCAATGTGAATGAAGCCGCAAATGCTCGATCCGCCAAAGGAAGGGATGGTTCGCCGGTCTCCTTCTCGCCTCTCAGCCAAGCGATTTCCCAGCATGATGTGGAGAAAGTGCGATTACTTCTCGAATCCGCAGCAGACCCAAACGCTCAGACAGGTGGAGACGTTAAGAGTATGCTCGAACGAGCTCTTTGGAATAGTGAAGACGGTGGGAAGCGAACCACTTCGGACCCCATTCTAACCTTGCTCTTTGCTCACGGAGCGGAGTGGAAGTCCGGTGACCCGCAAGTCCTTCTGGCCGCTGCCCACAACCAGCCCGGATGGCTCAAGCGCGCGCTTGAAGCCGGAGTCGATCCCAATGCCAACCCGGATGCGCATTTCCGCCCAGCCTTGCATCGCGTGGCCAGCCGTGGGACTCCAGAAACGCTCAAACTTCTTCTGGAACACGGGGCTGACATTGACCTCACGAACAATGAGGGCAAGACGGCTCTTTGCTATGTTAGTGGTATAGAACTCTCTCGACGTAATGAATGTCTGCCTGCGGTGAAGTCGTTGCTAGAAAGTGGCGCGGATCCCAACGCGGCTGACGGCGATGGTCACACCCCCTTATCGCAAGCTCTCGATGGATGGCATGAGCCGTGGGAGGAGGCGATTGATCTTCTCTTGCAACACGGCGCTGATCCGAATGCGGGAAAGAAGTTGGAGTTCAGCAAGCAATCCAAACCTGGCCAGGCTAGTAGAGGCGTTGGATCCGTCGGGATAGCCAGCGAGCATGCTCGTCTTTTTGAAAATCTTTGGCGAGCGGCCAAGTTGACCCACAACTCAAAACGCCCTCATGGCATCTGGTTGAGCCAGAGCCTCACTATGGCACAAAGAGGGGGCCCACCGGTCTTCGAAAGCATCCTCTCTGATCAAGGCGCGGCGGCACCTGGCACACTTAGGCAATTTCTCAAATTGTTGCGCCACCAAAGCAACTTGAAAAATGTCGACCCGCACCATGTTTCCATTGCCCGGCTTGATGGGTCGGTGGTGAAGGTCGATCTCGTCGAGGAAGCCGCCAAGACGGAACGCTCCTCCATTCTCCTCAACTGGGGCGATGCGATTGAAATCCCTTTATCTGACGACCTTTCAAAAGAATGGAAACAAGTCCTCGCATGGCTCGATGCATCTCCCGCGGGCTTTGACGTGCGGGTGTGGATAGGTGAGAACCATTTCTATGCCAACGCCGAGAATGCCACTGGGCCGGTCTTTCGTTTAGAAGACGCCGACCAGATGCCTTGGCATCGATTCCTTCCCAGGACGGGTGTCTCGATGTGTTTCATTCAGGACGTGCAATTGCACCGCACCAATCCATACAGCGACCTTTATCCCAGTAGCAAAGTCGACTTCCTACAGCACGGCGATGTGATTCACTTCAATCTCGTGCAACCAAACGCCAAGCTGAGTGAGGACGCCATGCGTGCCGGCATCTTCGCTTGTGAATCACCAGAAGGACCGTTCTGGCCCTTCAAAGTAGCCGAAACTTGGACGGGAGAGATGTTAGGAGTGGAACTCAGTCTCATGGCGCCTAACGGACTGCCTATTCATCCCATTGATTGGGAGAAAGCCGTCATTCGTCAATGGGATAGTATCGAGGCCACGTGGGAGGAAGAGAAATGGCTGGAACGGGAAACGCTTTGGGAACCAAAGAACGGCACGCTCCTCATCTTACCCCGGGCCAATACCGTGGCAACCAAGGCACACACGACATTGAAGAATAGGTTAACGAAGGAGCTAAGCTTTAATTGGAAACTGGGAATCAACGATCTGCCTCTTGTTGAAGCGCACTACGCGCCGCCTTTCTTCGTTACAGAAAAAAAGGGAGAAACCTGGATCTGGCGCGACGAATCCGTGCCTGCGAGCAGACCACTCATGCCGGAAATCGGCCACCTTTACTGGACCCATCCCGCCTCGACGGGAACGCTCCAGACGAACTTCACCATTGATGACGACCGCGTGCTCATCGCTCGTACCCAACCAAGAATCCTGACAACTCCCCGGCCAAATATTAGGCTAGATTGACGATGCGCTGGATCCCTCTTGCCCTGGCACTTCCCTTGGTGCTGTTGATCGTCTACGGCACGCGGTCCTATCAAGCCGAAAAGCTACGGACAGAGACCCGGTTAAAAGCGGAAGCAGAGCATTGGGCAAGCCTGGCAAGTAATGTTCTCTCACAGGGAGATCCGTTCGTTTCCGTTTCCTCAGAGTTCTTTGATGGTGAAAGGAAACCCGCTAGCCCCGAAATCCTCAAACAATTAGAAGAACTCAGAGAGACCGGAGGAACGGCAATCGCCGATACAAGATCCATTCCATTCTCAGATTCATTCACTTTCCCGCACGGCTATACAGCAAGCGGGATTCCCTTATACCCACTGGCCTTGCGAGCAATGTTAGACCAAGCGGATGACAAGGTGCGAACTTCTCTGGCCCGTGAGTTGTTGGACGCTGTTATCGATCACCCGTCGCTGTTGAGCGCACGTCTGGCACATGATGCCGAGAGCGCGGGAGCGATCGATGTGGAGAAATCGCGCATGGCCCTCCTAGCGACGGAGGCCGTCACTGTCATCGAAGCTCGTCGCGACGATTGGTCAGCAAACCGGCCTTGGGCAGAATGGCAGGGCGTATCCTGGTTTGCCGACTTCGATGAATCGGGCGATGTTAGAGTAACATCGGTGCCTTACGTTCAAGAATGGGCTGACCGCCAATTGGCTTCCATTCGAAAAGATCTGCCGGAACATCTCGGCATCAAGGTGATATGGAGATCGCATCACCTTGAAGCAGTCAGGCCCGTCTCAGTGCATCTGTCAGAAAAATCCGAGGGAGCGTTTGCCGTCACGGCGGGTTTGAGATCAACCGCAGACTGGGGCCAACTCCTTGACAAACGCCAATCCTGGTCGCTCATCAGTTTCCTGGTCGCAATCGGCATAGCGGGAGCCGCATTGGGAACGATTTACGTTGCCCTGCGCCGTCAAGCCACGCTCAATGCTTTGCAATCCGACTTCATTGCTAGTGTGTCACATGAACTCCGCACCCCCGTAGCCAGCATCGGCGTGTTGGCGGAGCGTTTGGAATCCGATAAAGCTGATGCGGCGCAATCCACGCAATACCGTCAGTTCATCGCCCGAGAAACCAAGCGCTTAGCAGCTTTGGTAGACAATATCCTCGATTTCTCGCGCATCGAGCAAGGCCGCAAACGCTACGACCTGGAACCCGCCGATGTGCCGACGCTGGTGCGGGAAACGGTCAATCTCATGGAACCACGAGCCGAAGAAAAGTCCATCGCCTTGAGTAGTAGCATCAGCGAATCAGATCAGGCACTACCAAATGTCGATGCTCTATCATTGCGGCAGGCGTTGGTGAATCTGATCGATAACGCCATCAAGTTCTCCCCACCCCACTCTTGCGTTTCCGTAAAACTTGCTCCCGGTCAGAACGAATGGCGGCTGAGCGTGTGCGATAAAGGCCCCGGCATTGCTCCTGAAGAGCATGCGCGTGTCTTTGAACGCTTCTATCGCGTCGAAAGCGGTCTGCGCAGAGAGACACGCGGCGCCGGCATCGGTCTAAGCATCGTTCAACATATTGTCAGAGCCCATGGTGGTCAGGTGCATGTCGAAAGCCGATTGGGTCATGGCTCCACCTTCACTATTCACCTCCCCAATGTAAGCGCTTGATCGCGAGATTCCCGGGGCGTTGGAACCCGCCTCGGCGTGACGATGGATTGAAGGTGAGGTGTTCACTTCGATAATCATCGCGTATTTCAGGCTCACTAAAACGCATCGACATATCATGATATCTTGATGTATTAGTTGAAACCCACCTTTTCAGCCCCATCTTGCGACCATGAGTGCCCCCCTCGAAACGCTGCCTAAGCTCCTGGAAAACCGCATCCTCGTACTCGACGGCGCCATGGGCACCATGATCCATCGTTATAGCCTGTCTGAAGAGGACGTGCGGGGCGAGCGTTTCAGCGACCATGACAAAGACCTGAAGAACAACGCAGATGTCCTCTGTCTGACGCGCCCCGATGTCATTCAAGAGATTCATCGCGGCTACTACGAGGCGGGTTCTGACATTGTCACCGCGAACACCTTCAACGGAACGGTCATTTCTCAGGCTGATTTCTTTCTACCGGATCCGGAACGCAAGGATCCCGAGTTCTTCGAACAAGCTCTCGAAAACGCTTCGCTTAGCGAATTAGTAAGGGAAATCAATATCGCCGGCGTGCGATGCGTGCGCGAGCTAGCAAATGAATTCACCAACCGCAATCCTGACAAACCACGATTTGTGGCCGGATCCATGGGGCCGCTGCCGGTCACCTGTTCGGTATCTCCGGATGTGAATGATCCCGGTTTTCGTACCGTGACGTTTGATCAACTCGTTAGGAGTTACACGCTTCAGGTGGAGTCCTTGATCGAAGGAGGCGTGGACATTCTCTTGTTAGAAACCATCTTCGATACGCTCAATGCCAAGGCCGCGGTGATGGCCATGGAAAAGGTTTTCGACGAGCGAGGCAAACGCTGGCCAGTCATGATCTCGGTGACCTTCGCCGACAAATCGAATCGCACGCTCACCGGTCAGACCGTGGAAGCTTTCTGGCGCTCTATTGAACACGCCAGACCTCTCAGTGTGGGCATGAATTGCGGTCGCGGCGCCTCGGATTTGCGACCGTTAGTGGAAGAACTCAGTCAGTTAGCTTCTGGCAGTTTCACCAGTTGCCATCCCAATGCCGGTCTGCCGGATCCCCTAAGTGAGACAGGATTCGAAGAAACACCGGAACAGACCCTGGAAAACGTGACGGCGCTCACTGAAGCCGGCTTACTAAACTTGGTAGGCGGATGTTGCGGCACCACCCCTGACACCATTGGCCTCATTGCCAAAGCCGTTGCCGAGATGGAACCTCGTCGAGTGCCCTCGCCCGAGCCCACCATGCGTCTCAGCGGACAAGAAGCGTTCTCCATCACCGCGGATTCGAACTTCACCATGATCGGTGAACGGACGAATATCACCGGCTCACCGCGGTTCGCCAAATTGATCAAGGCCAACGATCTCGAGGCGGCGGTGAGCGTGGCGGAGCAGCAGGTTCAAAACGGTGCCAACATCATCGATGTCAATATGGACGAAGGCCTAATTGATTCCGAAGCCATGATGACGCGCTTTATCAATCTGATCAGTGCCGAGCCGGAAATCGCCAAAGTACCGGTGATGATTGATTCGTCCAAATGGTCGGTGATCGAAGCCGGCTTGCGATGCCTTCAAGGAAAAGGTGTGGTGAATTCCATTAGCCTCAAAGAGGGCAAGGAGAAGTTCAAAGAACAGGCGCGTCAAATCATGCGTTACGGCGCGGCTACCGTGGTCATGGCTTTTGATGAAAAAGGTCAAGCCGCGACCTATGACGATAAAATTCGTATCTGCGAACGGGCCTATCGCATCTTGGTCGATGAGGTAGGCTTTAATCCAGCCGATATCATCTTTGATCCGAATATCCTCACCGTCGCCACAGGAATTGACGAACACAATAACTACGCGGTCGATTTCATCGAAGCGACTCGCTGGATCAAGCAGAATCTACCGCATGCCAAAGTGAGCGGCGGTGTGAGTAATATCTCCTTCAGTTTCCGCGGCAACAATCGCGTTCGCGAAGCCATGCATGCCGCCTTTCTTTATCACGCGATCAAGGCCGGCCTGGATATGGGCATCGTCAATGCAGGGATGTTAGAAGTCTATGAAGAGATTCCGAAGGAACTCTTAGAAAAAGTCGAAGACGTTCTGCTCAACCGGCATGCCGACGCCACCGAGGCCTTGGTAGATTTTGCCGAGCAATTTAGAGGTAAGGGCGGCACCAAGAAACAAATCGATCTTTCCTGGCGCGAAAACACCGTCGAAGAACGATTGGCTCATGCTTTGTTAAAAGGCATCACGGATTTTATTGATGAGGATACCGAGGAAGCGCGGCAGAAATTGGGGCGCCCACTGAAAGTCATTGAGGGTCCACTCATGGACGGCATGAAAATCGTTGGGGACCTCTTTGGGGAGGGAAAAATGTTCCTGCCGCAAGTGGTGAAAAGTGCCCGGGTGATGAAGAAATCCGTCGCCTATCTCACGCCATTTATGGAAGAAGAGCGCGCGGCTCAGCCAGATGCCAAACCGCAAGGAAAGATCATCATGGCCACGGTGAAAGGCGACGTGCACGACATTGGCAAGAATATCGTCGGCGTTGTCCTGGCCTGCAATAATTACGAGGTGATCGATTTGGGCGTCATGGTGAACGGTGATGTCATTTTAAATCGCGCCAAGGAAGAGCATGCCGATATCATCGGTCTAAGCGGCCTGATCACACCCTCTTTGGATGAAATGATCCACAACGCCAAGGAAATGGAACGGCAGGGTTTCGCTATCCCGCTACTAATAGGCGGCGCCACCACTAGCAAAGCGCATACAGCCATCAAGATTGCGGAGCACTACAGTGGGCCTGTCGTGCATGTGCTCGACGCCTCGCGGTCGGTCGGCGTGGTTTCCACCTTGCTTAGCGACGAGCTCAGACCGGGCTACGTGGAGAATAATCTCAAAGAACAAGCGGAACTGCGAGAGAAACATGCCGGCAGTAAGAAGGATAAGAAGCTCCTAACCTACGTCGAAGCTCAAACGCGAGGGTTTTCCTGCGATTGGTCTAACGAAGAGATCGCCGAACCATCGTTCACCGGCGTTCGCATGATCGAAGATCTTCCTTTATCGGAACTCCTGCCCTTTATTGATTGGTCGCCTTTCTTCCACACCTGGGAATTGCGAGGCCGTTATCCAGCCATTTTTGAAGATGAGTATGTCGGTGATGAAGCGAAGAAACTCTTTGATGATGCCCAGGCGCTCTTAAAAAAGATTATTAAAGAGAAAGCGTTTCGCGCGACGGGCACCTACGGTTTGTTCCCCGCGAATCGCATCGGCGACTCCATTGAAGTTTACAAGGACGAAAACCGCGACACGATCCTGGCCACGTTTCACATGCTGCGCCAGCAGATGGTGAAGAAAGACAAGCCGAACTACTCTTTGGCGGATTTTATTGCGCCGAAAGATTCCGGTCGTCTCGATTATCTTGGTGGCTTTGTCGTGACAGCCGGTCATGGGGCCGACGAGTATGCGAAGGCGTTTGAAGACGCTCACGATGATTACAACGGCATCATGGCCAAAGCACTGGGCGACCGCCTAGCCGAAGCCTTCGCTGAATATCTTCATAAGAAGGTACGTGATGA
The DNA here is from genome assembly GCA_965224685.1 of Verrucomicrobiales bacterium. Classification (GTDB taxonomy): domain Bacteria; phylum Verrucomicrobiota; class Verrucomicrobiia; order Verrucomicrobiales; family DEV007; genus CBDDAB01. The sequence continues at coordinate 1,783,984 of CBDDAB010000017.1, forward strand.
ATGGGGCTTTGGGAAAACGGAAGATCTCACCAACGAAGACTACATCCGTGAACGCTACCGTGGCATTCGCCCGGCCGGCGGCTATCCGGCCAGCCCCGATCACACCGAAAAGATTACTTTATTTGATCTACTCAATGCCACCCATCATTCTGGCGTTAAACTAACCGAAAGTTGCGCCATGCATCCTGGAGCAAGCGTTAGTGGGCTTTACTTCGCTCATCCAGAGGCACGTTATTTCGCAGTGGGCAAAGTCGATAAAGATCAGATTGAAGATTACGCGAAACGCAAAGGCCAATCTATCCAGGAAGTCGAGCGTTGGTTGGCGCCTAATCTTGCGTATTAGAACAGATGAATCGTCGTTATCAGATCGTCGCCTTCATTATGTGCTTAGCGACGATTGAAGTTCACGCCGCGCGCCCTAACGTGGTGCTGATCATGGCGGATGATCTCGGCTATCATGATCTGGCTTGTTATGGTCATCCCAAGATTAAGACGCCCGTTCTTGATCAATTGGCCAATGAGGGTGTGAAGCTCACTCATTTCTATGCGGGCGCAACGGTTTGCACCCCTTCGCGGATGGCCTTGCTCACGGGTTGTTATCCGGCAAGGCTGGGTTGGTCCCAAGGAGTGATCGGTCATATCATGAAGAAAGGCACCGGCCTCCATCCCAAGGCGGTGACTTTAGCAGAAGTGTTTCAAGCGGCCGGTTACCGGACTGGCATGACGGGCAAGTGGCATTTGGGCGATGCGTCACCCTTTAGGCCTCATCGTCAAGGTTTTGAATCCGCCTATTACATCAATAAGAGCAACAATCAAACCACCCAGCTTTGGATGGGCGATGAAGTCATTGAGGATCCGTTTCAAAACCGATTGCTAACAGAAAAGTTCACGCGCGAAGCCATTCGATTTATAGGTGAAAACCGAGCCAAGCCATTCTTTCTCTATCTTCCCTATACAGCGCCGCATTTCCCGCTGGAAGCCCATCCTGAGTGGAAAGGGAAGTCGGATTTCGGCGTGTTTGGCGATGTGGTGGAAGAGATGGACCATCGGATCGGCGAAATCCTCGCGGCACTTGATGAATATCAACTCGCGTCCCGAACCCTCGTCGTTTTTCTCTCTGACAACGGTCCCGAACCCCTGACCAAAGCTTCCAAAGCCACGCCGTTTCGCGGGAAAAAATGGGATGCGTTAGAGGGCGGCACGCGAGTTCCCTGTCTTATTCGCTATCCAGGACAGCTCTCTGCGGGCAGTGAGATCTCGCAGCTCATTTCAGCGATGGACCTTCTCCCCACACTTTGTCATGCGTGCGGTGTTACATTGCCAAATAACCTGCCCGTTCCGATCGACGGCGTCGACGTCTGGGATACGTTGTTAGGCAATCAAGGTCAAATTCATCCACGCAAAGACCTCCTTTATTGGCATGGTTCAAACGGTTTTCAGGCGATTCGTATGGGACCTTGGAAGCTCTTTCCCAATCGCGCCAATGCCCAGCTTGCCCGGGATCAGGGCGAAGGTCCGGCGCTTTTTCGATTAGATCACGATGTGAGCGAAGGAAACGACGTCTCATCGGAGAACCAGGCGATCGTCAAAGAAATGCAAGCATTAGCCGAGATGCGCTTGCCCGACATCGGCACACACAGCCTACCGTTAGGGCATTTCTCTAAAACCAACTAATCCGCGGGCCAGAACTTGGCGATTTTCTCGCGCAGAAAACGGGCGCTGCGTTCCAACTGACCCATACCATCGACACCGTCTTCGATACTGATCCAACTATCAAAACCAACACGCGTGAGTTCAGTGAAGATCGCATCGTAATCATTGAGTCCCTCGCCGATTTGGCCGTGACGAAGACGCTTCGCGTAGCCTTCCACGCCGGCTTCCTCGCGTCGCAGATCTTCAATTGTGCCTTCGGACAAATAACGATCGCTCGCATGCATCGTTTTCACACGGTTCGAGACCCGTTGCAAAAGCTCTAGCGGTTCTTCACCGGCGAGGATGGTATTGCTAGGATCAAAATTCACGCCAAAGTGCGGATCTTGCACGCGATCGACCAGCGCGCAGAAGACATCCATCATTTGCGCAAACTCCGGATAATCCCAGAAATCATCTTTGTAGTGATTCTCGATCACCAGGGTGACGCCACGTTCTTTGGCATGAGGCAGGCAGGCCTCGATCGATTCAGCGGCCAATCGCACGCCTTCATCTATGGACAATTCGGGCCGGCGTTGACCGGATAAAACACGGCAATAAGAAGCGCCTAACGTTGCCGCCATATCAATCCATCCTTTCTCTTTCTCAATCTCCGCCTCGCGAAAAGCGTCGTCCGGATGCGTGAAATCCGGCGAGCAGCAGACCATGGGAATAACCATCCCTTTGGACTCCACGTATTCGCGCAAAGGTTCCCATTGGCCGCGATCCTCCATCTCCAAGAAACCGGCATACCATTCCAATCCATCCAATTCTAACTTAGAAGCGAGATCGACCCACTGGCGGAGACTCATCGTCCCGTCCTTGCAGAGAGCGGTCATGAAAGCTTTGGGAAAGGCAGCGAGCTTCGGCATGTCTCTTTCTTCTACAACTCCGCCATTCGGGCAAACACCTTTTCGATACCCGGTTTCACTTTACTGTAGCTCTGGGCAAATCCGTTGACCATGAGGGCAAAGGCAAAGCGTGATCCAGAACGCGCATCAACATAGCCGGCATAACATTTCACCCGGCTAACCGTTCCACTCTTGGCGCGTACTCTTCCCACAGCCGCCGTACCGAGCGCAACCGATTTGAGAGTGCCGGACCTGCCGGCGATAGGCAGCGATTCCCGGAACACCCCAGCATGCTCGTGACCGTTCATCAGAACAAGAAAAGCGGCCATCTGTCTCGGCGTGATCATGTTAGAGCGCGACAAGCCTGATCCATCGTGCAGCGAAAGACCTTCCTGGGGAAGTTCATGTTTCGTAAAGAACGCTTCGACCGCTTTGACACCCGCTCGAAAGCTCCCTTTGCCAAACCTGGATTTGATACCTGCCATGCGCAGAAAGCATTCGGCGTGTAAATTGATACTCTTGTGATTGGTGCTCTTGATTAGCGTCCCGAGCGGCGAAGATTCATGTGTGTGAATGGTAGTCGCATGACCGCTAGCCGGTTTACCTAACAAGCGCCGCGTGGAGGCCGGTTCTGAGACGGAAATCCCACGCTTAACGAGGAAGGCTTGAAACTGTCTCGCACACGTCAGCGCCGGCTCCGGCAACGCTCCTTTGATCATGAAGGATTGGCGACCTGCGGGAAGCGTGCCACGAAGAAACAAGGTCTTCCCATAAGCCGCACCATAGACGTAGCCTTGATCTCCAGATCCCGGCGGACCGGTGCGCATCTCATTGTGATAGGTCACGTCCGGCAGCTTAGGGTGAGCACTGCGAAAGACAGCCGGTGCCCCCACGCGACCTGGTTTGAAGTAAAGATGGACTTCATTTTCATGAAAATTGAGACCGCTGGCGCCACTCGCATAGTAGTTCCCTAGGTCCGCCCAGGCCCACGTTCCCGACCGCTGTTGGGTTGGAAAAATGGAGGCGTCACCGATGACGCGCCCGGAAATTTCCTTGATTCCTGTCTCTTTCACCGCCTTTTCCCAAGCACGAAACAAAGCCTCCCAGCCATCACCTCCCAAAGTCGGATCGCCACCGCCGCGAATCACTAGATCCCCTGACAAACGTCCCGAAATATCATCGAGCGTTCCCACCATTTCAAGTTCCGTGCGAAACTGAAAGTCTGCCCCTAACAAATCTAGTGCCACGCCCGTCGATAGCAACTTTGCCGTGGATGCGGGAATGCAACTCTTATCACTATCACGTTCCACCACGCGTTTCCCGCTGGGTTCGCTAGCGGAAATCTCGACTAAAGCGTAACCTACACGCGCAGGCGCCATTCCTGGACGCTGCCCCAGTCCGTCTAATGCTGATTCAAGACTAACAAAACGGTTTTCGTCTGCAATGACAGTGGATACAAGCAGCCACAAGAGAAGAGCTAATTGGCGATAGGGCATGGGTACGCCAGCTAAACACAAGTGAGCGCTATCCACAATCTGGGAAGCTTTGAAACAACGGAACCATGTCTCACGCTCGCGCCTTCGCGTGAGACAAATGCCTGGCCACTCACAGGATTACGGATGATAATCCTGCAAGGGCTTCACCTGAAGCTCCTGCGTTTGCATCGCGCGGATGGCTTGTAGGCTGGCGCGGGCCGCACTGAGGGTGGTCATGATAGGGATGCGATTGCCCACCGCCGCCGCGCGGATTTTGACGGCGTCTTGATGGGTTTCGCGATCATCCGGAGTATTGATGATGAATTGGATATCGCCGTTCTTAATCATATCGAGAACGTTGGGGCGACCTTGGTGAAGCTTGGGCAGCTTGGTGAAAGGAATGTCTTCCTTCTCCAGCTCGCGGCCAGTCCCACGCGTGGTGAAAAGCTGAAAACCAAGTTCGTGGAATCCTTTGGCCAGTTCAGCGATCTGTGGCTTCATGCGGTCGGAGACGCTGATAAAGAGATTGCCGCCTAACGGAAGCGCTGCAAACGCAGACATTTGGGATTTGGCGTAGGCCATTCCAAGATCAGGGTCAATACCCATGACCTCGCCGGTTGACTTCATTTCCGGTCCTAACGCAATGTCAATTCCCGGGAAACGAATGAAGGGGAAGACGGCTTCCTTGACCGAGTGATGAGGCGGAATGACCGGCTCGGTAAAGCCTAACTCTTTAAGGGTCTTGCCCGCCATGATCTTGGCCGCAAGTTTGGCCAAGGGTACGCCGATCGCTTTACTGACAAACGGCACTGTACGGGAAGCGCGAGGATTGACCTCGATGACGTAGAGTTCCTCGTCTTTGATCGCAAATTGAATGTTCATGAGGCCACGCACATTGAGCTCCTTGGCCAATGCCTTGGCGGCGCTGGTGATCTCTTCTTTGATCTTGTCAGAAAGGCTGAATGTAGGAATCACGCAGGCGCTATCGCCGCTGTGTACACCGGCTTGCTCAATGTGCTCCATGATGGCACCAATGACCGCCGTCTCGCCATCGCTGATGCAATCGACATCGACCTCCGTAGCCTCATCGAGAAATTGATCGACGAGGACCGGACGTTCCTGACTGGCCTCCACAGCGGAGTCCATGTAGTGCGTGAGTTCCTCGTCATTGTAGACAATCATCATGGCGCGCCCTCCTAACACAAAGCTTGGCCTCACCAAAACCGGGTAACCAATTCGCTGCGCCACTTCCAGGGCGCCCTCGCGTGAAGTGGCCGTTCCCGCAGGCGCTTGCTTGAGGCCGAGTTTGTCTAACAAAGCGGAAAAGAACTCGCGGTCTTCCGCCAGCTCGATGCTCTTCGGTGACGTGCCGATGATGGGCACGCCATTCGCCTCGAGGTCTTTGGCTAAGTTAAGTGGCGTTTGGCCACCAAATTGCACGATGACGCCCCAACATCGTTCTTGTTCGTAAATATTGAGGACGTCTTCTAAGGTGAGCGGTTCAAAGAAGAGTTTGTCGCTGGTATCGTAGTCTGTGGACACCGTCTCCGGATTGGAGTTGACCATGATGGTCTCAAACCCAAGCTCTTTCAGCGCGAAAGCGGCATGCACACAGCAGTAGTCGAACTCGATGCCCTGGCCGATGCGGTTGGGTCCGCCACCAAGAATCATCACTTTCTTCTTATCACCGTCACGCGCTTCATTCTCATCGCCATAAGTTGAATAATAATAGGGCGTGTAAGCTTCGAATTCTGCGGCGCAGGTGTCGACGAGCCGGTAGGTAGGCGTGACTCCGGCTTCCTTGCGGGCGGCACGGATCTCCGTTTCCGTTTTGTTAGACAGATGCGCTAGCTGGCGGTCGGAAAAACCTAACTTCTTCGCCTGTCGCCAATCGATTTCGTTAGGCGCCTCGCGGTAGCTTGCCTCTGTTTGAATAATGCTCTCTAACTGACGCAGAAACCAAGGATCGATCTGAGTGAGCTCAAAGATCTCTTCAAGCGACAAGCCACGGCGAAACGCTTCGCCCACGAAGAAGATACGTTCGGCGCACGGTATGCTGAGTTTGCGCTTGATGGCATCGAGTGGCATATCCGCTGGAGCGTCTTTGCCATCGGCTCCCAGACCGAAACGTCCAATCTCCAAGGAGCGTAGCGCTTTCTGCATGGACTCGCGGAAAGTCCGGCCTATGGACATGGCCTCGCCCACACTTTTCATCATCGTCGTTAGGGTGGGATCTGCCTGAGGAAACTTTTCGAAAGTGAAACGCGGCACTTTTGTCACCACATAATCGATGGTGGGCTCGAAACTGGCCGGCGTCTCGCGAGTGATGTCGTTGGGCAATTCGTCAAGTGTGTAACCCACGGCCAACTTAGCAGCGATCTTGGCGATGGGAAATCCCGTGGCCTTGGAAGCGAGCGCGGATGAGCGCGAAACGCGTGGATTCATCTCGATGACGATCATGCGGCCGTCTTTGGGATCGATCGCGAACTGAATGTTAGAGCCGCCCGTTTCCACGCCAATCTCCCGAATGACGGCAAACGACGCATCGCGCATGAGCTGGTATTCCTTGTCTGTCAGAGTTTGCGCGGGCGCCACGGTGATGGAGTCACCTGTGTGCACGCCCATGGGATCGAAATTCTCGATCGAACAGATCACCACGCAATTGTCCGCGCGATCGCGCATGACCTCCATTTCAAATTCTTTCCATCCTAACAACGACTCCTCAATCAAGACCTCGGTCACGGGAGACATGTCCAAGCCGCGATGCACGATCTCTTGGAATTCTTCCTTATTGTAAGCGATACCCCCACCCGTGCCCCCCAATGTGTAGGCGGGCCGAATAATCAGCGGGAAACGCCCGAACTCATCCGAGAACTGATTGGCCTCCTCCATGGTGTGCACCACTTTGGACATAGGCACGTCGAGCCCGATCTTGATCATGGCATCCTTGAACAGCTGCCGGTCTTCGCCCTTCTCAATGGCCTCGGCCTTGGCGCCGATCAGTTTCACGCCGTGTGGCTCTAACCGATTCTCACGAACAAGCGCCATCGCTGTATTGAGAGCCGTTTGCCCGCCCAAGGTCGGGAGGAGCGCCTGCGGTTTCTCCGCCACGATGATCCGCTCGACCACATCCGGCGTGATGGGCTCAATATAAGTGCGTGCGGCAAACTCGGGATCCGTCATGATGGTGGCCGGATTCGAATTCACGAGCACGACTTCGTAACCCTCCTCTTGCAGCGCCTTGCAGGCCTGCACCCCGGAGTAATCAAATTCGCAGCCTTGCCCAATGACAATGGGGCCGGCTCCAATCAGCAGGATCTTCTCAATACTCTCGTCTTTAGGCATAGGTCGGCGGAAATCGGCGGCATCCTTCCACCCGGATTCGGGCTTGTAAAGGTGACTCCGCGGAGGAGTTCCGGATTGTTTTACCGCTAGGAAGTGCGAGATTTCTTTCGGCTATGGACCGCTCCCGCTCCCACACCTACACCCTGATCGCGGTGCTGTTGGTGTTGCTGATTATCGCCCTGACAACCTCTTTGACGATTCGCCGGGCTCAGGATTCCCGGCAACGGTCAGACTGGGAACCAGCGAGCTTGTTGCCGGAGGATCGTTCGCAGGGGCGGACTCGGGCGAGACCATTTCTTGAGGCCCGCGTCTCGACGAGGCTCAGAGAATATGAAAAGACGCACAATGCGGAGGGACTGGTGAAGTTGATAGAGAAAGCGGCACGAACACCGTCGCCGAAAGGGCCTCAACACAAGCTTTGGCGTGTGGGGTTGACGGGAGCGCGGCGTTCTCCAAATCTAGCACTCAACCTTGAAGGAGTTCACCTGGAACCTGCGGAATTCCAACTTCTTTGCAAACTGCCCACACTCCGATCATTGGGACTCAATCACACCAATGTCACCGACGATGATCTATCACTATTTCAAGGACATCCGACGTTACGAGCGTTGCAACTAAGTCATACAGAAGTCACTGACGCAGGGATGCGCCACCTGCAAAAAATACCTCATCTATCCGGTCTCCGGCTGTCACACGTCAACGTTAGTCAAAACGTTATCGATGCCCTTCGTAAAGCGCGAGAGAAGGCTTTGGGAACCGATCGCATTTGCATCATTTACAACACCAAAGACGAGTCATCCGGCCGATGATCTTGTGAATCATCGCCAATTAGCTATAGTTTCAACCCGTGAGTTCCGTTCTTCTAGAATCCCAGCCCGCAACGACCGCCACCCCCATTCCTCGCTTGGAAAATGGCGACCGGCTCACGCGCAAGGAATTCGAGCGACGCTATCAGGCCATGCCGAATGTGAAGAAAGCGGAACTTATCGAAGGAATCGTCTACATGCCCTCACCTGCCCGACACCGAAAACACGGAAAGCCTCAGCTCTCGATCACTTCTTGGCTTGGCCAGTATATCGCCTTCACGCCCAAAGTAGATGGGAGCGATAACGCCACGGTTCGTCTCGATCTGGATAACGAGCCGCAGCCTGACGCCCTCCTCCGCCTTCTACCGGAGCACGGCGGTCAAACCAGGCTTTCTGAGGATGATTTCCTCGAAGGCGCACCGGAGTTCATTGTGGAGATTTCATCGAGCAGCGCGTCCTATGACAAACATCAGAAGAAAGACGCCTACCGTCGCAATGGCGTGCAAGAGTATCTCATTTGGCTAACCAATGAAACGCGATTGGAGTGGTGGCGACTAAACGACGGTGTCTACGAGGAGATTCAACCTGACAACGACGGTTTTCTAAAAAGCCGCGTGTTCCCAGGTCTTTGGTTAGACGCTGAGGCTCTCTTGCAAGGGAATCTGGCACGGGTATTTGAGGTCGTGCAGTTGGGTGTGACCTCGGACGCCCATCGCGCATTCGTTAGTGCTTAACGGCTCTCTTCTAAGCAAGGCTAATGGCGACGGCGACGAAGGAGCGCCAATCCCCACAATGCGGCAAAGCTCAAAGTCCAGCTCGGCTCCGGCGCGCTGGAGGCCGTCACGCCCACTAACGAAAAACCCATATCGTTCTCCAAACCGGTTAGCACGCGGACGTGGAATTGCTCAATCTGTGTGAAATCCACCCCGGGAAAACTCGCAAAGGTGAGCCCTTTACTACCGACATCTGCATCCAGAAGTTGGACAAACGGGGACATCCCTGAGTCATCCGTTACAGCAAGCGAAACGACGCTCAAATTCGGGTGATCATTGGTGATGACATCGATCGTCAGCAGATCGCCGCCGCCAAGCGTAAAATCTTTCGGACCGTCGAAGACATAATCGAGAGTGTGGGACGAAGATCCCCCTAAGGTTCCGTTGCTCATAGCAAAGGCGCCCGAAACCACGTCAGAAGTGGCGTTGAGAAGCCCGCCGGTGTGCGTGATCGTCGTCGTGCGTTCTGTGTTCTGGCCGGGAATGGTGAGGAACCGGGTGGTCGTGGCAAACGGGACAGCGGAGGTCCCGGTCAAGCTGGTTTCGCCACCTGGAAGCTGATGGGGATCCATGAAGTCGTCGATTAGGAACGTCACCATGGACTGGGCAGACGTCGCAAACAGAAGCAGGAGGAGAGAAGCAAAGAACGGTTTCATAAAGAAGGGGGATAAATAAGATAATAATTAGAATTTCTATCCTGTTAATTATGAACAGAATCTTGTAAACCCCTATTTATTAAAATTATGTGATCATTAGTTTTTCGAGATTCTGAGATTTGAGAAAACTGAGTTCCCCATGACGCCTCCGGCTCTTCTTAAATCGGTCCGATTCTTTAATCGTCATTCGTTCCCCTCCCCTCCACGATCGAGTCATGAATTCTCCTGACTTCGCCATCGCCGGATTGGTTATCGCTCTCATCTTGGTCTCTCTGGTCATCTTCATCGTTTGGATTTGGATGTTGGTCGACTGCCTGACCAAGGAATCGTCGGAAGGAAACGACAAGCTAATCTGGGGTTTGGTCATCTTCTTTGGCGGCATTATCGGAGCCCTTATCTACCTGATTGTCAGAAGACCGGAACGGAAGCGCCTATTGGGGCGTTAGGTTAGCGGCTCCAGACCTAGACGAGACGGACTGAAATTATCCGTATTCATACCTGACTTCACTGCTGGCATCCGATTCACTGGGCGGCCATGAGTAGTGTGAATATTGCTATCGTCGGTCTCGGATTCGGAGCGGAATTCATTCCCATTTATCAGCGTCATCCCAACGCTAACATGGCGGCCATTTGCCAGCGAACGAAGGCGTCGCTGGACGAGGTGGGCGACAAGTTCGGGGTGGAGAAGCGCTATCAGAGTTACGAAGATCTCTTGAAGGATCCTGACGTGGATGCGGTGCACATCAATACCCCTATTCCCAACCACGCGGAGCAATCCATCGCCGCACTCAAGGCCGGCAAGCACGTGGCCTGCACCGTCCCCATGGCCACCTCCGTCGAAGAATGTCAGGAAATCGTTGAGCTCACCAAGTCTACCGGCCTCAAATACATGATGATGGAGACTGTGGTTTACGCCCGGGAGTTTCTCTACATGAAAGAACTCTACGACAATGGTGAGCTGGGCAAATTACAGTTTCTCAAGGCCTCGCATCAGCAAGACATGGACGGCTGGCCCGGCTACTGGCCCGGTCTTCCACCCATGCATTACGCCACGCATTGCGTGGGGCCTGTGCTAGGCATCGGGCGGGATCAAGCAGAGTATGTCAGTTGTTTCCCGTCTGGCACCATCCGGGAAGAAATGCACGAATGTTACGGATCGCCCTTTGCCGTGGAGACTTGCCATATCAAATTCAAGGATAGCGATTTATCAGCGTTAGTGTACCGATCCCTCTTCGATGTGGCGCGTCAGTATCGCGAGTCCTTTGAAGTCTATGGCTCCAAGAAAGCGGTGGAATGGCCGTTGATCGAGGGCGAGCCGCTCATCGTGCACACGGCGAAGAAGCCGGAGCCCGAGATCCCTGCCGCCGTGGAGTGTCCGGACTACGGACATCTCCTACCTGATGAGATCGCGCCGTTCACGAACGGCGGCGTGTATGGCGGAGACGAGGGTCAAGAGCACCTCTCTTTCACCCAAGGAGCGGGCCACGGTGGCTCGCATCCGCATCTTGCCCATCAATTTGTGCAAATGCTCCTCTCCGGCGAGGACTCCTATCCGAATGCCGTTCAATCTGCCAACATCACCTGCACAGGGATCCTCGCTCACGAATCCGCTCGGAAAGGTGGCGAGATCGTGCGATTGCCGGAATTCACGTTACTCTAACCCTTCTCTCATATCGCTGTGATCGCCCGTTCTCTACTAACTCTTCTCCTAGGCGTGGTCTTGCCGTGGAGCGCCTCAGGGCGCCCCACAGAGGGACCCGTGCGCATCCTCTTCCTCGGACACGATGCGCAGCATCATCCGTCCAATGATTATTATCCCATGCTAGCTGAAGCATTAGGTCCGGATGCCATCTATTTCGACTATCACACTTCCGTCGAAGAAGCGTTAGGCAATTACGACTATCTTTCGCAGTTCGACGGCGTCTTGCTCTACGCCAATCACGACACCGTGGAACGCCGGCTCTACGAGAATCTCGTCCAATTCATCGAAGATGGCGGCGGCTTCATTCCCGTGCACTGCGCGAGCTACTGTTTCCGAAATCAGTTAGGCTTTATCAAATTGGTGGGCGGGCAATTTCAACATCACAAGACCGGGACCTTCACTGCCAAGATCGTGAATCGCGACCACCCGGCCATGCAAGACGTGGAAGAGTTTGAGGCCTGGGATGAAACTTACGTGCACACCGCTCATGGAGAAGATCGCACCATTCTCATGGTGCGTGAACCTGAAGGCGAAGACGATAACATCAAAGAGCCCGAGCCTTGGACCTGGACACGCACCCAAGAAAAGGGACGCGTTTTCTACACCGCTTCCGGTCACGATCACCGCGTCTGGGGCGACGCCGGATTTCATCAGTTGATCAAGTCCGGCATCCTCTGGGCCATTGGCGATGACCGCCGGAAAACCTACGACGCTTTCATCGCTAAACGCACGCCTTTGAAGTATGAAAAAAGGGGCAACATTCCCAACTACGAGCGGCGCCCGGAACCGCTTCCCTATCAATTGCCCCTCAGCCCCAAGGATTCGCTTGCCTACACGCAGGCCCCAGTCGGCTGGCGTATGGAACTCTTTGCTTCTGAACCAGATATCATTAATCCCATGCAACTCGCGTGGGATGATCGCGGCCGTTTATGGGTCATTGAAACCACCGATTACCCTAACGAAATCAAACCAGAACGCAAAGGGGACGACAAGATCAAGATCCTTGAGGACACCGATGGCGATGGTCAATGCGATAAAATCACGGTCTTCGCAGATGGGCTGAACATTCCCACGTCCCTAACGCATCACAACGGTGGTGTCATTGTGCATCACGCCCCCGAAACGCTTTTTCTTAAAGATACGGACGGCGATGATCGTGCCGATGTTAGAGAAGTGTTGATTGATGGATGGGGCACCAACGACACGCATGCCGGCCCCTCTAACTTGCGCTACGGCTTCGATAATCAGATCTGGGGCACGGTTGGCTACTCCGGATACCGCCAAGGCGAACAGCGCTTCGGAATGGGTGTCTATCACTTTCGTCCAGATGGTTCTGGGCTGGAGTTTCTTCATCAGTTCAACAACAACACGTGGGGTCTCGGATTCAACGACACGGGCGATGTTTTCGGATCCACTGCTAACAATAACCCGACTTTCTACTGTGGCCTTCGCGCCACGGCGTTCGCCCCAGGAGAACGAGGGATGTCCGCCAAGATGGTCGCGTCCACGCCGAAGTTCCATCCCATCACGCCGAATATTCGGCAGGTAGATGCCTTTGGTGCCTACACTGCCGGAGCCGGTCATGCCTTTGCCAATTCCCACGCGTTTCCAGAATCTTGGCGCGGCAAACGCGCTTTCATCGCCGGACCTACCGGAAATCTGTTAGGTCAGTATCACGCGCAACGAGTGGGCGCCGGCTTTGAAATGAAGAACGCCTTCGCGCTCGTCTCTTCCGCGGACGAGTGGTTCTCTCCCGTGGCTGCCGAGGTGGGCCCGGACGGGCATCTCTGGATCGCCGATTGGTACAATTTCATCATCCAACACAATCCCACCCCCAGCAGCGGACGGGGCGGCTACGATGCCAAGAATGGCCGGGGAAACGCTCACATTAATCCTAATCGCGACCGCGAACACGGCCGCATTTACCGGCTCATCTGGAGTGGTGCCCCGAAGAAAGGCCGGGAATCGCTCGCGGAAGCCTCAAGTGGACAGTTAGTAGAGGCTTTGGGTGATCCCAATCAGTTCTGGCGCCTCACCGCTCAGCGATTGATCGTGGAGAGGAAAGGCACGTCCAGCGTTGCCGCACTCAAAGACCAGCTATCGAAGCCTGGAATCGCCGCGGTACACGCGCTCTGGGCGCTTCATGGCCTGAACCAGCTAGACACCGACAGTCATCGAAGCGCTTTGTTAGGGCCCGATCCGGCACTTCGGCGGAATGCAGTGAACGCGTTGCCCAAGAATGAAGCCGGGACCTCTCTGCTATTTGAATCCGCTGTGATCAACGATCCCGATCTCACAACTCGTTTAGCGGCATTCGGCGCCCTGGCGGAGTTGCCAACGTCAGAAGCGATCAAGAATGCCGTGACCAATCTGTTAGCCAATGCCGAGAACCGGGGTGACGAATGGTTGGCCGCCGCACTCAACGCTGCCGCCCAACGGCATGGTGTGGAAGGCATGGATCCCTCGAAGTTTGAACCGGGTCCCGACTTGCTCGCCGAGGCAGCCTGGGAGCCACGCACCTACAGCGGAAGGGGTGCCGAACATGCTAAGCCCGAGGACGAAGGCGTGGAAGGTTCCGCCTGTTTGAAGATTGTATCGGAAAGCGCCACAGACACTTCATTTCACACTTACATCGATGTCAAACCCAACACCCACTACCGGCTCTCCGCCAAGATCAAAACGGCCAACGTTCGGGGCAATGCCAGGGGTGCCTTGCTCAATGTACATGAGATCCAAGGAGGCAATAACAATGCCACCACCCGCGGGCTCAGGGGCAATAATGATTGGACGGAAGTAACCAAAGACTTCAACACCGAAGGCCGGAATCGCGTTTCCATTAATGCCCTGTTTGGCGGTTGGGGACGCTCCACCGGCACCGCTTGGTATGACGACATCCAGCTGCGCGAACTCGTGCCCATCATTTCCAACCAAGATACCAAGAAAGTCCAAACCGGTGATGCCGAACGAGGCAAGACCATCTTCTTCACCCATCAAGTAGCGGCCTGCAACCGCTGTCATCAAGTCGGTGGGCAAGGCGGTGCCATCGGTCCCGCCCTCGACGGTATCGCCGGGCGCAAGTCGGCGGATTACCTCCGCCAGTCTTTGATTGAGCCTAACGCCGCCATCGCCGAGAATTACCCTGCTCCGGTATCCCCCATGCCGCCGATGAACCTCTTGTTAGGCAAGCAAGAGATTGAGGACGTGTTAGCCTACATGGCCACCCTGAAGTAGGCCGGCCATTTTTTCTGGCTACCACCCGGCTCAAGATCGCGTCAGCAAGCCGTTTTAAACCTAGCAATTCGTCATACACTGCCGCGTTTCGGACTAAACTAAAGCCTGCACGCCAACACAATCACTTTCGCTGAAGTCCAACCTTTGGGCGCTTTCACACTTCTCTACGGCACCGAAGCTTGTCTTCACGCCCTAAGTCACGCTATGTCTAGGGGCATGAATCGACGCGACTTTATCCACACTGGCGCAGCAGGCTTGGCGCTTTCTTCTTCCTTAGATTCCATCGCCCAAGATGCCACGGAATCAAAGCCCAAGCGGGTCGGCTTGATTGGCTCCGGGTGGTATGGGAAATGCGATCTCCTCCGCCTCATTCAGGTGGCGCCCATCGAGGTCGTGTCGCTGTGTGACGTGGACTCCAAGATGCTCGCCGAAGCGGCAGAGATCGTGGCGTCCCGGCAAAAATCGGGCAAGAAACCACGCACCTTCACCGATTACCGCGAGATGTTGAAAGCGGAGCAGTACGACATCGTGCTGGTGGAGACGCCGGACCACTGGCACGCGCTCCCCATGATCGCGGCGGTCGAGGCCGGCGCCGACGTCTACGTGCAGAAACCGATTAGCATTGATGTGACCGAGGGCCGAGCGATGCTCGCCGCCGCGCGGAAGCACAAGCGGGTCGTGCAGGTGGGCATGCAGCGCCGGAGCACCCCCCATTTGATTGAGGCACGCGATGAGATCATCAAGAAAGGTAAGCTCGGCGATATTGGAATGGTCGAGATCTGTTGCTACTATCACATGCGCGCCCAACAGAATCCGGAAGACGCGGCCCCACCGGAAAACCTCGATTACGAAATGTGGACAGGACCGGCTCCCATGCGTCCTTACAATGAACTCGTTCACCCTCGACGCTGGCGGGCATTCATGGAATATAGCAATGGCATCGTCGGCGACATGTGCGTGCACATGCTAGACACCACCAGGTGGATGTTAGACCTAGGTTGGCCTAAGCGCATCAGTTCCAGTGGCGGTATCTTGGTACAAACCGAAGCCAAGGCCAATACCACGGATACGCAACTAGCAACCTTCGATTACGGCGATCTCAAAGTACATTGGACCCACCGTTCGTGGGGCGACGCGCCGGATAAGGCCTACCCCTGGGCCGCCATCTTTTACGGCGACAAAGGCACACTTAAAGTGAGTGTGAATTCCTACGATTTCATCCCGCGTGGCAAAGGAGCGGAACCCATTCACCGCGATGTGGTCATGGAGTTAGAGGAGTATCCGGAAGACAAGACGGAGAAAGACCTTGAGAAACACGTAGCGCCCGCTATCCGCGGCCACATGAAAGATTTCCTAGCATGCATCGAGAATCGCGGCCGGCCCGTTGCCGATATCGAAGAAGGTTACATTTCGGCGACGGCATGCATCCTAGCTAACATCGCTCTTGAACTAGGAAGAACGTTAGAATGGGATCCCGAAACCCATTCCGTGAAAGGCGATGAAGAAGCCAACGCCCTGCTCACCAGGCCGTACCGGGCGCCATGGAAACACCCGGATCCCGCGAACTATCTGTAAAGGAGACGGTAAGCTTATCAGTGGGCGCGAGGATAGACCAACAGCCAATCGATCACTTGCTCGGTAAAATCACGGTGATGTTTATCGACGTGTCTGCCATTCTCAATCTCCCAGAACTCCACCCTTATCTTGGGAAAACCTCCACTCATGCGTGTCACCGTGGTATCTTTCCCTGCCAAATTGGTCTGTAGATCCAGGGTGTTGTTAGTGTCTCGAAGGAGATTCCTGTGGCCAGCGACCTTTCCCCATTCTTTCATCACATCTTCCACACCATAAACAGTGGTGCCTGCCAGCAGCCCTGCATCGTTAGGTAATGGTCGGCGGGAGGGATTGGAACTGTGAATGTGCAGAACATGAACGGGCACCTTGGGATCAGGCTCATTGGGGATGACCTTGGGCAAGCCTTCAAGGCTTGCTACAGCGGCGATCATTTCACCGTGATAACGAGCCACCCTGTAGGCAATTGATCCTCCATTTGAATGGCCGTAGAGCACGATGCGCTTGGTGTCTACATTAAGCCCTTTGATCGTTTCGAGAATCATTCGGCGAATGAAACCGACGTCATCAACGGAAGCATCAGCAACTGGTAGGCCGTCATTCCATCCAATATGATCCTTGAAGGTTGTCCGGGTTCCCGTCAGATGGATCAACAAGAAGCCTTTGCGTTCCGCTAGTGGTTTGAGATTGAAGTAATCTTCTAGATACGTGGGATCGGGCGCCAAGCCATGAAAGGCGATCACTAGCGGCATTGGTTGGCGATCCCTGTAACTTGCAGGAATATGAACGGTAGCAGATCGACTCGAATTGAGCGGATCGACGATAGTCACCTCACTCCTCGGTTCGACTTTCGGGCTCGGAGTTCTATCAATGTCTTGGTTGGTTTCAGCACCCTCGATCTCCTCCCACGTAGGTGCCCGCCAAAGATGCACCCAGAAACCGTTCATATATTTCCCGCCACAACCGGCCGCGATGGCGTTTCCGTCAGGAGAGAATTTGATTCGCGAAACCCAAGCTTCTGTTTGTAGCCGCAAAAGTGGCAACCCCGTTTCCACGTTCCAAATGGTTAGGCCCTCTTCGTCGGTTGCGACTCGGCGAGCATTAGGAGAGAACGCAGCAGCATCGCTCATGCGAATATTGCGATGAAGCACACGGGGCGAATCGGCATCAGTAACGTCCCAAAGTAAGGTGCCCTCGGCGGAATGAGCGATTCCCAACTGACGCCCATCAGCCGTTCGTCCCATAGCGACTGACGTTTGTGCCACTTTGTGTTCCTTCATCAGAAATCGACCGTCACTAGCAATGGGAAGTTGTTTGATCTTTGATGCATGATCCGCTTGGACATAGTACGACTCATCAGCGGTCACATCCCAGTATGTCCCATCAGATAAAACGAGATCTCCTGTATCAACCCTCTCCCAAGTGCCCATATCCCATAGCCGGGCGCGGCGCCCTGGCGTCGTGGTGACCAGGAGCTGGTGCTTGTCCAGGATCTTAACCGGCCAAATGGCTGGATTCTCGACGGATTCAAGATTCGTCTCGCTCACTAGCGATTGCGTTGTGAGATCGAAGATCCTCAGCCCCATCTGATGTCCCACAGCTAACAAGTTGTTGCTTCCAGCAAAGATGGCCATGAGATTGCGATCACCTAACGATTCCTCGAATTTATCGATGATTGTTAGTTTATTAACATCCACCAAGGTCACGATCCCCTCATTGCTCACAAAAACATACTTCGTGCCGTCTGGAGAGAAATCTCCCGATTCCCAAGGCGCACTGGGAAGAGAAACTCTCACACGGCGCTGACTGCCATCAGATCGTGTTGGAAATACTCTCAATTTCCCATCGCTTCCCGCGGATACCAGCTTGTTGCCCGATGGGGAAACGGCGACAGCGGTGACGTCCCCTCGATGACCTCGCATGGTGGCGACAAGATCCCACCTCCCCGACCGCTCATCGTATCGCCAGCCTTTGATCGCCTGATCCCTGCCCGCCCAGAGAGTCTTACCATCTGGTGAAAACATGAGTGAATTTGAGTTAAAAGCGCCCTCTCCAGCCAAGGCAACATCATTTGGGGTGCCCAGTTCAATGGGACCTTCGCGGGTCCTCAGATTCCAGAGTTCCAGCGGCCCGCGATAGCGCGCACAGGCAAACCACTGGCTGTCTGGCGAGAACGCCATCGCAGTGGCCCGAGCGTTCGACTGATCTATGATCACGACATCATGCGGTGGGTCTGCGAGACGCACTTGAACGACACCATCGGGCTCGGCAGTGCCTAACAAGACGCCGTCGGAGGACAACCGCGCCTTTCTTTCCGGGTAGTAACCTTGATAACCTGAAAAGAGTTCTTCACCGATCTGACGGAATGGTGTCTCGCTAAGATCCCAAACCTGGAAGAAAGAACCGGAGTTAGGTGGTTCACGCCTGATGGCCAATGCGGCGCGACGCCCATTTTCCGAAAGATGGAAATCATAAAAGTGTGTTCCTGGTAAAAGTGGTAGTTGACGGATCTCTGGCGGATCTGACATATTCACGACCTCTAATTCCGGATGCCGCAGTCCAAGCAGCACTCCGGCGGGCGAATAAGAAGCTTCCTCCCACTTCGGCATCTCATGAATCAACGGTCGACGCTCTTGAGTGTCCAATCGCCACGACTCGATGACATAGTTGCCAAAGTTGCGTTTGGAAGCGCCTCCGGTGAAAATCACATTCGCTTCATCGGTGAAGTGAAGCCGTGCCTTGTTCCACATGTCATCCTCAGATCTTGGGATTTCGCCAAGGGTAATTAATTCGTCGCTCTGGCTCATCTTCCAGATGAGGCGCCATTCAATACCACGCAAATCCTTGCCTCCTTGATACGGCCGCATGCGCTCCAACTGTCGCCAGACTTTGCGGAAGTCGTGACGCCGCAAAGCTTGATCCGTGACAAGTGCATCCGCGTCATAGAGCCGTATGTCAGCATCGCGGGCCATCCGGCTAGCAATGCGTGATTGCCATAGCACGCCCACCAATCCAGTCACCAACGCTAAAACGAGAGCGGTCACCAATGCGGCAATCGCAGGCTTACGACGCACCCATTTTATCGTTCTTTCGACCAGTCCCACAGGCCGCGCTTGAATCGGCTCTGCGGCTAACCAGCGCTCCAGGTCTTCTGCTAATGCAAGAGCACTTGGGTAGCGTTGATCGGAATCCTTATGCAGGCTTTTGCGGCAAATGGTGTCCAAGTCACGGGGAATTTCGTTGGCGCCATTCCGTAAGGGTTTCACCGGTGTGGGATCCGCAATCTCACGCATTACAGCGAGGGTTGAATCGCCCTTGAAGGGAACTCTCCCCAGGAGCAGTTTGTGAAGAAGAATACCTAGCGAGAAGACATCCGAAGTCACACTGACATCTTGGTGATTTCCCCGGCATTGTTCCGGCGACATGAAGTGCGGCGTGCCTATGATCGCCGCGGTCCTTGAGAGACCGGCATCGGTATCGAGAAATTTCGCCAACCCAAAGTCAGTGACGTAGGGCTCGCCTTCTTGATCTAACAAGATGTTATTCGGTTTAAGATCACGATGCAAGATGCCGCGGGCGTGTGCATAGTGAACGGCTCGCGCGATCTTGGCCATCAGCTGTGCGGTCTGGCGGTAAGAAAAACGTTGTTCACAGTTCGCCAGGTCATCACCCGCAATGAGTTTCATGCAAATGTAAGGGATGCCCCCGTGAGAACCGGTTTCGTAGACGGGCACGATGTTTGGATGATCCAAGTTTGCCGCCGCTTCGGCTTCTTGTTGGAACCGTTTGACCAAGCTCTCCGACGCCAGCCGGTCCCGATGAATAAACTTCAAAGCTACGGGCCGGTTGAGACTGATCTGCCGGGCCTGGTAAACGACGCCCATGCCGCCGCGAGCGATCTCCGCGCCTACTTCAAAATCTCCGAAACTGGTGACGGTCAACGGAGCCTCCTCTTCACGCAGCCAATCCATCTTGCCCAGTTTGCCAACGCACTGGGGACAGATTCCGGTCGTGACCTCCGCCGTTAGCGGCGTACCGCATCGCTTGCAGTTACAGGGTGGTTCAGAGATCATCAATAGCTCTAATGGAAAGGCGGGCCGGCGTAACAAACGGCCCCTGTTTCACCGCTGAGATTCGGCTCCCACGTTCAATACTTCCAACAGATATCGAAATTCATCCTCGATATCTTCCGGATCGCTCAACGTATGCGCCACCTCTTCACGCAGGAGCTGCCGAAACCGGCCACGCAATCTGGAGACGCTCATCTTCACCGCGGCTTCGGTCATATCTAACGTCTTTGCGGTTTCTGCATAGGTGCGATCCATCGCATCATCGACCCAAAGGTAGCCTCGCAGATGTTCGAACAACGCAAATTTCTTTGGCGAACGGCTATGCTCTTGCTCTAGCTTATCGAGCGCTGCGCTGAAAAGCGTCGTCGCCCAATCGTGATCAAATCCCGTGTTAGGATTCTCTGTCAGTAGCGCCGATTGGAATCGCGTCTCGGCACTATGAAGATCGAGCGAAAGGATCTCCCGGTCCCCACCGCGCTTCTGCGCCGTGGCTTTCTCCCACTCAGTATGAATGAAATGCTTGAACGCTGTGATGAGAAAAGCACGAAACTTTCCCTGCTCCCTCTTCGCCCTATCAAAATGCCGTTTTTCCAGCCAATAACAGAAGAAGCCCTGGGTGAGATCCTCGGCATCCTGCTTGCCATAACCTTTGCGCCTCACATAGCCATAGAGTGGAAACCAGTAGGTCTGGCAAAGCGTGGCCAAGGCTGATGGGCAGCCTGCTGATTCAGCATCGGACTGCGCACGCAACACCACGCTCCAATGCGTGGTGTCGAAGCGCTCATGACGGGTCTGCGGGTCAGGCGGAGTTTCCAAGATGGAAGCGAGCCTGCCACAGGCCCGCCTCCTATAAAAGCATTGAGTTAGGGCAACGGCAGCCCAGGTGTATCAACATCGATTTTGACCAGAGCAGGCCCGAATCCTGGAGGGATCCCCGCGGCATCGCCATTCGAAGCGTTGACAGCAAACAAGCACCCCCTCTTCCCAAAGGCAAGACTCGTGGTGAAGTCAAAGGGAGATCCGGAGGCAATGGTTTCGATCGATCCGTCCAAGTTGACTCTCACAATGGCACTGGGGTTGGCTTGGAAGGGCAGAATGAAAGGGTAGACGACCATGGCGACGTAGAGATTGCCATGAACATCCATGGCGATCCCATCTGCCGTTAGCAAAGTAAACTCCGGCACCTCCAGTGCAGGGGCTCCCGCTCCACCTCCTTTCTCGATAGGAATCCTGACGATGCTCCCTTTCTCGGTATTGGCGACATACAACGTCCCATGACGATAGACGATGCCATTGGCTCCGATGAAGACACCTAGACTACCATTGCCCTCAAGGAGATCATCTTGAATCCAGAGTTCGGTATCGCCACCGCCTTTGGGAACACGCCATACCGCACCAAACCGGGAATCGGTGACGTAGAGATTCCCTCGTTTATCAAAAGCTAGACTGTTAGGGAAAACAATGTTCTCAGTGCCCGGGAGTTTCGAGGCTTCGCCGTTCTTGCGATGAAACTTCCAGACACCGTGAGCGGCCGTATTCGAAAACGAAACGACTGCCGCATACACATTGCCCGGGGCATCCACGGCCAATCCAAGCATGCCATTATCTGTTTGAAGATTGATCGGCTCGTCTAATTTCCCTAATAACTCAGCCGTACCGGTTTGAGGATCGGCCTTCCTTACTTCAAGAAGAGGCGATACACTAACATAGACATTTCCCGCCTTATCGACTGCGACGCCTTCAGTAAGTTCAAGGCCGGGTTTGCTAAACTGAGCGACGACTGCGACATCCCCTTCATTCGCTGAGAGAGAGATAACGCTATGGGCCAAGAGCGCTATAAGAAAAACAGTTAACTTCATGGTGTATTAGAGTGTGAGTTGTTTGGTTCCGAGGACGGTATGTCCACGTTCTCAATGCTCTAATGGAAGCATCCAAGGGGGTAACAAACGAAGTGAATGTATCTCACTGTTGCTTACAGAATTCTTCGAAAAGGCTCCCCATCTGATCACCATGCTCAGACGGGGAGGGTTTCAAAAGTTCTTCGAGCACCCAAATTCTTAGAGGCCCGTTAGCGACGGCGCTTCTTGGCGCGACCGAGATTGTCGATTGTACCTTCGGCTTCATAGTCTGCCGTAACAACGCCATTGAATACGATACCGCCTTCGACCCTGGCAGAGACCCCTGAAAATCTTCCAGAGCCTTCCCCATACTCGCCTCCAAATTCCGCCACGAATTCCGAAGTATCTTCTCCTGTTGGCGTGATCCAGTTCATCCCTTCGATCCACGACCCATCGGCGGCTGTTAGGATGAAGTGGCTGATGGCGGTGCCATCGGCAAAGAAATGGACCTGGTAAATTGTCGTAAAGGACCCGAAATGGGTCGCGGTACCTTCGTCATATCCATAGTTGGTGAATACACGGGGGCTCTCTTCATCATTCTCAACAGGCACCGGCAGGTGTGCGAAGGCGTCGACAATATCGTCACATTCCGGGCATGAAGTGAAGGTCGCGCCGATCTTCAAGGGCACGCGATCCTTGGCGTTCGCGCCTAATGGAATCAAAATAAATGCTAAAACGACGGCTAACAGGCCGAGGCGGCTCGTAAAGGGTAAATTGGATTGTCCGAATGGATTCATTGTTTTATAGGATTAGAGTTGTTGCTTTGATAGTTTATGGATCGTCTCGCCTCGGATTCTCCGGGTAGCAATTGGATCTGTTCCTCGGTTCCTAGTGCGAACCATTGGATTCGTAACAAGAACGGCCCCAGAAATGTGCGCCTGCTGCTTGCCAGATCTCTCCCCGGTAGGGGTGGTTAACCAAGATAACTTCCAGCGGTCAATCGAGTGTGATTGATGCGGGGTATGGGCGTAACCGAATAAAACGTTACAAACATCACCAATTGAGACGATAGAATCCTTTGCGTTCTGTGATTCTTTCCACATTGGAATCTTCGATCACCGTCGTTGGAATGGTGAGGGTGATTTCTGACATCACCACTTCCCATGAGCCGGGTAAAAACGAAGGAGAGTACTCCAGATCAACGGTGGTTCCTTCACTTCCGGAAAGCTCTAGTTGGATCGCCGAATGTGTCCTTACGATACCTAGAATACGTGCTTTGGGAGATTC
Organism: Verrucomicrobiales bacterium; assembly: GCA_965224685.1. Taxonomy (GTDB): domain Bacteria; phylum Verrucomicrobiota; class Verrucomicrobiia; order Verrucomicrobiales; family DEV007; genus CBDDAB01. Next base: position 1,807,279 of record CBDDAB010000017.1, read on the forward strand.
CGGCTGACCGACTGGCTCGAACAAAGTGTCCACAAACATTTGCAGGCCACGTTCCAAATCGATCGTGCCGGATTTGAATTCGACGCCGTTGTCGAGAGCGGTGTTGTTTCCGCCGGCGGCAAAGATACTGCCAAACACGCCAAAGGCGGCCGCATTGGTTCCACTCCAATCCGGCCCCAGGTCCGAGTTCGCATCACCCACTAGCGCTTCGTCAAGATACAGAGCGATGGTTTGCGATTCGGGAGACTGCCCATTGTCGACATCGAAGGTCCAGATGACCGAGAGTTCGCCGGCTTCGATCTGAGATTGCGTGAGGGTGTGTTCAACCGTGGCTACGGAGAAACCAGCATTGCCTGCGGCTCGGAGGACGAGGCGGTTGCCACCTTCATAGACCAATGAGAAGCCGATTGTTCCAGCACCTGCTTCCCAAATGATTTCGCTCTCTTCTTCAGAGGATTGATAGTTCTCGAAGTCGATGAAGGCGCGAAAGGTCACGTCTTTGCGATCGGCCCCTCCCTCGAAATTGTTGAAGGTGGGGAGAGAACCGAGCGCACGCCAAGCCTGGTCCGGTTCTCCCAGAACGTCTGCCGGCAAACTGCTAGGGTCAGAAGGATCTGCGTTTTGAGCCACTTCAAAGCCATCGCCAAATCCATCCCCATCGGTGTCGCTGTTCAGCGGATTGGTAGCGAAATCACCATGAACTTCCTCGCCGTCTGTTAGTCCGTCCTCGTCCGTATCTGCCTTCAGTGGATCGGTTTGATAGATGTTGTCCTCGTCCGCATCGCTCAGCCCGTCACTGTCGCTATCCACTGGGGCCTCACTTTGGATTGGCTCGCCGGGGTTGCTGAATAAGATATCAACTTCGTCAGATGTTAGTGCACGGTCATAGATCTGCACATCGTCGATGAATCCGTTGAATCCAAGGGCACCCAACGCTCCTATGCGGAGAGGGTAATCATCGTGTTGGCCAATGGGCCTGGGCATTTCGATTCCGCCAGTGAGAATGCCATTCAAATAGAGCGAAACCCGTTCCGTTTCGTAACTCACGGCCGCATGATAAGTTGTTAGTGTTTCTGTCGTGGGATCAGATCTGAGATCCGCCTCCTCATCTACGAGCCAGCTGAGTTTACGCTGCTCATCAATGATCAAGCCAAAGGCGAGATCTCCTGGAACGCCTTTGCCGATCAAGGCACCTGGTGAATCGGTCAATGATTGAAACCAAAGTGATAGGGTGAACGCTTCAAACGCATTCTCGCCAAAAACCGCCCCCTCGACAACGGCGGACGCGCCATCTTCTATCTTGATAGCGGTCCCACCGGCTAAGGCCTTTTCGCCAACCGTGACTCCATTTACGTAAGTGCCTGACCGATCAAAACCGGTGGCGTCGTGCATGATGAGCAAGACAGATTCGTCCATCCGGTAGTGGGCAACGGGTTCAAGAGGATTGATGATACTCGCGGTGATGTTGATAGACACGACTCCTCCTTCGAACGATTGAGTGTCATTGGTCTTTAGCTTGAGAACTGAATCAAAGGCGCCAGTTTCACCCAATGACTGAAATGATAGTGCAAAGTCTTCGGTGTCTCCAGGTGCAATCGAGAACGGAAGCTCTTCCAATGGTACGTCAAAGTGTTTTCCATCTGCCCCCTCAAAGGAAGCGCTTGAGATCGTCAGATTCTTTGATTGGCCCGCGTTGTGCAGACTCACAAAGAAAGGTTGCGGTTCAGGAACAGCGGGCAACTGGCCTAACTCATACTCATTCTCCACCCGAAGCTCGGGATCACTACCCAGTAGTGGTGGATCGAAGGGATTGAAACGGAAGTTATCAAACCGCGCTATATCGCCTCCCGGAAAGTAGAGAGCGACACCCCCATGACCGGATCTGTGCTCGTCATGAGTAGCTCGAACCTCTGCAATAACTTCGCCAATCTGCACGAGTTTCGTGGTCAATTCGTTGCCTTTTCCAGTCATCACCAGACGTACCGCGCCAGCAACTTTCACGTCAACAGACCTGCCACCGAGGAAATTGAGACTGCGATTGGTGATGGCATAAAGCTCTAACAAACTTCTGTCACGCCGATAGATCGAACCATAACCAGAATTCGTCATACTATCCCACCTGCCATAGAGCCCGGAATTCGGGGCAATCTGTCCGTCTTCGCTGTTGGGAAGGAGATCGACTTCTAACACAAAGTCTTCCAGTGCCAGGGCTTCGTAGATCGCCGATACCACCACATCGCCGCCACCAAGAAGATCTCCGATTTCCAAAGCGCCTTGAACATTCTCACAGGTTTCCGTGCCATTGTTATTGCAACTCCATCCTTCAAGGCCCCCATCGCCAAAGTCGTCCGTGACAGGCCTGGGCAAGTCTTGCCCCAGCACAGTCAGGGGAAATAGTAGGTATGATAGTATGTGTTTCATGATGAGTTGATTCAATAGGGTTCTAACTTTAATCGGTGCTATTGATCCCCACCACGAAGGTAACGCCACCTATCAGCGAGAAAGCCGCATCACGCTGACTTCGCGTGTGCCGCCAAGGAGTGTCCGGCCATCTGGGCCAAAGATGCAGTAGCGGTTGAGTGGGAAATTGGCTAGTTCGCGAAAGGTGGCCATGTCCCACAGGCGAACGACGCCGGAGACATCACCGCCTGCCAAGGTCCGGCTATCCGCCGAGAAGCTCAAGTACTTCACCGCGGCTTTGTTCCCGGTGATGCGTTTCCAGGGGCCTGGATTCTTCAGATCCTTCACCTGAATGGACCCGTCGAACGGCGAGTAGGCAAACCAACGGCTGTCGGGGGAGAATTCCGGTTTGGTAAGCTTTGCCTTCCGCGCGTCCGGCCCTGCGAATCTTTCACCAGTCGCCAAACGCATATAACCACATTCGCCGCCGCCAAATCCCAGATACTCTCCATCTGGGGAATAAGTGAGGCCCATCACATGACTCTTCAATTTGAGAAGAATGCCTAACAGTTGCCCCGTCACTGTATCATAGCGAAAGACCTCGCCTCCCATCCCGCCAATCAGCAACTCCTTGCCGTCGGGGGATAGTTGCGCAGTCATCATTTGATTTGTCGTGGCAGGCATCAACGCCAACTCGCGTTTCTTCTCAGCAGGATTCTTGGAAATGTCCCACCACACCAATCCGTTGCCTTGATAACCCTTGATCCTTCCTCCCGCGTTACCGGCGGCGTAGCCTCCCTTCGAAGTATCCGTTACATAATCGAGCGTGATGAGCTGGCGCCCCTCTTCAGCAAACTTCAAGGGCAATCCCCATACCTCATTAACAATGGTTCTCCTATCAAGCTCCCAAACCGTTAAGCGATAGGGATCTGCGATATCAGCGGCACAGCCAACGATCAATTGCCCGTTAGGAGAGTAGACAATGGGAAGCGGGTAAGCACGCATTGAGGGAATGATGACCGGGCCTTCCGTCTGCCCACTCAAGCTCCAGATCGCAATCGTCTGATCCTCCGATGAGGTGGCTAACCAATCTCCGGAAGGCGCCACGGCGATTCCTGACACAGTGTCTTCATGCCCACGCAGAACTTCGCGTTCGTGGAGTAATTCATCGCGTTTCTCCCACACTCGAATGGCATAATCGCGGCCTGCCGTGATCACCAAGTCTGCACTGACAAAGACTCCCCTACCAGGCCGTTTGGCATCAGGAGGAAACTTGGCTTCGTACCCGCCAGAGCGAATGATTCCCTGCTCATCTATCAGAACACCCAACCGTCTTTCAGGTCTTTCCAACACGACTTCTGTGCGCGTGAGTTGCAACTGCCCGGATTCAAAGCGAAAGTGATAGTTGCGATACTCCGATACGATCGGGTTGATGCTGACGATGCGGGCCGAAATGGCCATCAAGTGCTGATCATCGCCTGTTGAAAAGGCGACATCGGTGAACTCAAGCCCTTCGTGTTCCGCCGTGAAACAAGTGATCTCCGATCCCGAAAGTGGATCCCATAGTCGAACGGAAGCATCACTACCCGCGGAAGCGAGCAGATGCCCATCATGAGAGACGGCCACGCCATTGACCGGTTTCGTATGACCCGTAAGCGTGTGAATCTTCTGCGACTGCACCCTCTCCCAGAGCCAATGCCAAATCCATCCCCGCAACTTCCTGGGATGGCTCACTAACAGACGCCGCGCATAGGCAAACCGGCCATCGTCGATCGCTTCCTGGGCCACTTTCATATCTGCGGCGTAGAGATTCTCTGCCAAGGTCGCGGCAGCATTGTTAGCACGTACCGCTTCCGCCTTCGCCTGCATACCGTACCTAACGGATATTGCAGAACCTAACACCACCGCTATGAAGGCGATGCTCGCCAGCGTCGCTAGAGCAGGGTTTCGCCTCGCCCACTTTAGGGTGCGCTCAGTCATCCCTACCGGGCGCGCTGCAATCGGTTCACCGTCTAACCATCGCTGCAAATCTTCTGCGAACGCCAGGGCGCTCGGATACCGCGCTTGAGGCTCTTTCTCCAAACCCTTGCGGCAAATGGTATCCAAGTCGCGATCCACAGGGGTATCGCCAATGGTGAGCGGCTTGACTGGTGCCGGATCTGCGATCTGACGCATCACGTCCAACGAAGTATCGCCGGTAAAGGGCGCCTTTCCCGTGAGTAGATGATAGAGAATGATACTCAGAGAAAAGACATCCGAAGTCACACTCACCAGGCGCTGGTTGCCCTGACATTGTTCTGGCGACATGTAATGCGGCGTGCCCAAGATGGCTGCCGTACGCGTGAGATCCGCCTCGGTATCGAGGAATTTCGCCAAGCCGAAGTCGGTTACGTAAGGTTCCCCGTCTTGATCTAACAAGATGTTGCTCGGTTTGAGATCGCGATGGAGGATGCCTCGCTCATGAGCGTAGTGCACCGCACGCGCTACCTTTGACATTTGCTCAACCACCGTTCGTGTTTGAGAAGCAGGAATCGTCGTTGCCCGAATCGCCATGGCCAGATCACTGCCCTCGATCAACTTCATGCAGAGATAAGGCCTGCCATCGTGAGCACCCGTATCATAGACTGGCACGATGTTAGGATGGTCGAGATTGGCGGCGGCTTCGGCTTCCAACTGAAAACGCCTCACCAAGCTCTCTGAAGTGAGCCGTTCGGGATGAATGCACTTCAGCGCCACCTCCCGATTGAGGCTGATTTGCCGCGCGCGGTAAATCACGCCCATCCCTCCCCTGGCAATCTCTTCATCGATCTCAAAATCGCCAAAGGATCGGGCCGTCATCACGGAACGGTCTTCGTCGTCGAGGCCTAAATCTAGCATGCAGGCGAAACACTTAGCCCCCGCCGTCAGCTGGGCGCCACATTGAGGGCAAGCTTCCATGGATTCTGTCATCATGGGCATGTAAATGAATTGGCTTCCAAACGTAACGCTTACCTCAGCGGAAAGCGCTCAAGAGGTTCTGAATCTCCTCTTTCACAGCCTCGGGCGAATCCACTGTTCCCGCCACTTGCTCACGCAAGAGTTCCCCAAATCGCTTGCGCAAGCGCTGCACTTTCATCTTCACCGCCGCTTCAGTGCTTCCTAGGTCCGCCGCGATCACGGCATAGGGCTCACCACCATGGCCACCGTCGAGGAAGGGTGCGAGTCTATCATAGACCTCACCACTGTTGCGCTTCACATACTCGTCGCGCAATCTCCCGCTCACCTTGGAGATGACTGCTCGGACCCATTCCCGCTCGAAAGCAATGTCAGGAGTGAGATCATCTTGCAATTGCCCAGCAAGATGCGCTTCGGCTTCATCCGTCGAGAGGGACCAATGCTCGCAGCCGCCGCCCCGTTTCGCCGCTTGACGTCTCTGCCAGTCGTTCTTGGTGTAGAATTGGACGCCGTTCAGCAAGTAAGTGCGGAACTTGCCCTTAGCTGGATTAGCCTTTTCAAAGCTACGCTTTTCTAACAACTCAGCGAAGAAACCTTGAGCTAAATCCTTCGCCTCTTCACGGCTCGCTCCCAAACGCCTGATGTAGGCGTAAACCGGTGTCCAGTAAGTCTGACACAACCTTTCCAAAGCATGCGAAGCTCCAGCCTGCCCCTCGTCTGCCGCCTCGAAGATCATCGTCCACTGCGTGGTGGCAAAGGCGCCGTCCAGCGTCTTTGGCGGCCATGGAACTTGTCCGATCGGCTCTCTCTCCATCTGGACAGTCTGCCCAGATGGAGAGTGCCACTGCAAGTGTTTTAGAGATGTGATAGAAAACCGACGGGCTCCTTCTGTCTCGATGACTACCGCTAACGCTTTGATGCCAAGATTCTAACGCCTCCGGCCTTTTCCATGGCCTTGACCGGGATTCTCAAGACGGCCTTCCGCTTCCCACACCCATACACCATCACCAAAGTTTTCCGCCACGCCTTCAAAATAACAGTCCTTGTCCGCGAATCGGCCGGTGCCGCGCTCGGGATCCATCGTACCTTCAAAGAGATTGAATCCTGGTTCTGTCGTGAGGTCATTGGCAGTGGCTCCCCACATTTCGGAGCCATCTGCCGCGATGACCACGAAATGGCCGGCAGCAAAGTAGGGTAGCTCCAGTCCATCAATTTCTATCGTGAACATATCGTAACGATAGTAGACAATGAACTTCCCCAATTGGGAACTCGTGCCCTCCGCGAATGCCCAGATTGAGAAAGACGCGCCTTCCGTGAAGGGAATTTCGGCAAATGCATCGACCGCTTCCGGGCAATCTTCAGGGGCACAGTTGTAGTTTGTTCCTGACAGTTTGAACGGAACTGTATCTGCTGCCTGTGTCTGGCAGGGTAGAAATGCTAGGATAAATGCCAGCGTGGTTCCCGGAAGGATCTGGCAACCAATCAACGTGGACAATAGTGAATGAGTTCGTTTCATAGTGATATACTGGATTGAAGTTAGATGTTGCATTCGTAGCGAAGCGGTAATCCGCAGGATTATCTCAATCCCCACGGTTTCCACTTCGTGTTTCTACCCCTTGCTATTGAGCTCATTCACCAAGGTAACGTGAGCATTGAAATGAACGTAAGAATCCGCTTGGGAGCGCCCATGGTCGCGAATGGATACCGTGGCTCATAAAAGCCCGATGCGTCGGCTAGGATTAGAGTTCACATTCTACTAGCGCCTCAGACGGTAGTAGCCTTCCAATTGGTTTCGTCTGGCGTCATCCAAATCTTCAACAACGATCGATGTGGCACCTAACACGATCTTTGACATTACCACTTCCCATGAGCCGGGTATTAGTGTGGGCGAGTATTCCAAGTCAACCGTGGATCCCTCAGATCCTGCTAGGGTAACTTGAATTGCCGTCTCCGTTCTCACAATCTCGCGAATCTCGACATTCGCCGACTCTGGTTGAGGACGGGCCTCGAACATCCGATCGACATACATTTGCAAACCTGTTTCCAAGTTGATCGTTGCGGATTGGAAATCGACGCCATTATCTAAAGCGGTGTTGTTGCCGCCGGCGGCGAAGATACTGCCAAACACACCAAACGCCGCAGCATTGGACCCGCTCCAATCCGGCCCCAGGTTCGCGCTCGCATCACCCACGAGCGCTTCGTCGAGATACAGAGCGATGGTTTGCGATTCGGGAGACTGCCCATTGTCGATATCAAAGGTCCAGATGACAGAGAGTTCGCCAGCCTCGATCTGAGATTGGGTGAGGGCGTGTTTGACCGTGGCGACGGATAAACCAGCATTGCCCGCCGCTCTGAGAACGAGCCGGTTGCCGCTTTCGTAGACCAGGGAAAAGCCGACGGTGCCGGCACCTGTTTCCCAGATGATCTCGCGATCGTTTTCGGAAGATTGATAATCCTCGAAGTCGATGAAAGCGCGAAAGGTCACGTCTTTCCCGTCGGCGTTGGAATCGAACCCATTAAAGGTGTCCAAGACGGCGAACTCCTGCCAGAAGTGGTCGGGCTTGCCTAACACATCCGCGGGCAAGCTGTTCGGATCGTTGGGATCGGCATCCTGACACACTTCGAAACCGTCATCAAAGCCATCACCGTCCGTGTCCACGTTCAGTGGATCTGTCATTGGCTCGCCCCGCACTTCTTCGCCATCCGTTCGCTGATCGCCATCGGTATCGGCAAGTAGGGGGTCCGTGTGATGAAGGTTTACTTCTTCCTCATCGGTGAGGCCGTCGCCATCGCTGTCTTCAGGTGCAGTGCTGCGAATGGGTTCGCCAGGATTGTCGTGCAGGAATTGTACTTCGCTAGGGACGAGAACGCGGTTATAGATTTGCACGTCATCGATTCGTCCGTTGAATCCAAACAGGCCGAATCTTCCAATGTGCAGCGTTGATTCTAAATCAATGTCAAGTTTTTCAGGGCTATCATTGACCTCCAGAGGCATGCCATTGACATAGATCGTTAGGCCGTTAGCGCTATAAGTGACGACGGCATGGTAAGGCGTGGACGCCTCGATGCCGGCATTGACCGTTGCGAGGTCCACCTTCTCGCCCGCAAACCAAGAGAGATTGCCATCGGCCACCATCAACGCAAATGCCGGGCTGCTACCAAGGTCTCCAAAGGCAACGAGCGCTCCCATCTCAGTCATGGAATCCCCTTGGAACCACAGCGAGAAGGAGCATTCGTCAAACGTTCCCTCATCAAAGGCTTCGCCGCTTACCATGGCGGAAGCCCCCCCATGGACTCGAATGCTTGAGCCACTGGCAATCCCTTCCGCTCCAAGCTCCACATCATTTGAGAAACTTCCGGATCGATCGAATCCCGTAATGTCACTCATGAACGAGAGGTCGCTATCATCCAAAGGATAGTGCGCCTCCGGCCCAAGCGTATTGATGATTCTCGCGGTCATGTTGACGACGACTTCGCCATCCTCTTGCTGATCGAAATCGTTTGTCGCAAGTGTTAGTGATGCCTGGAACTCTCCCGTTCGCCCACGACTATCGAAGGTCACCTCTAGATCAATCGTCTCACCTGGTGGAATGGATAGTGGGAGCTGCTCAGGAGCTACCGAGAAATGACTGGCCTGAGGTCCTGCCACCGTGGCACTTGTGATTTCAAGGGCATGACCTTTTCCATCATTGCTGATGGCGAGAGTTTTCTCCTCGATTTGCGGAACGGTAGCCAGCCGGCCTAGCTCATTTCCTTGTACACGAATGATCGGTGAGTCTGGGTCCTCTCCCTCCGGTAGAGGTGGAATCTCAGGATGATAGGCCTTGAAGTTGTCAAACCGGCCTGTCTCACCCGCAGGCCAGAAGTGTGTTAGTCCTGAAAAACCCGACGTGTAAGTTGCATCATGAGCCGAGATTTCAGCAACAAGCGTGTCGCTATCAAAAACTTGCGCCGTCAAGGTAGTTCCTACGCCTTTAAAGACAAAGTGCAGCGGTCTGTCGAAAGGGATGTCAAATACAGTTCGGTTGAGTAGTGCAATTCTACCGTCAGTGAATTTCCAAAGTTCGAACTCAGAGCGGCTTCGGCGAATGTTCATGAAATAGCCGCTTGAAATATTGTTCACCGGTTTGCTGACTCGCGCAAGAAGCCCGGGATGAGATGCGAGATCTCCTGGTTCACCGTCAACGAGCTGCGGGAGAACATCCGCTTCCACGACAAAGTCGTCGTAGACCTCTGTTTCATTCAAAGTGTAAGTGACGCGAGATCGGCTACCCAAGACATCGGACAGCTCCAAGGCACCATCAACGATCCGGCAAGTGGAATCGGTTCCCTCGGTGTAGTGTTCCCATCCACCAAGGTCGCCATCGTCAAAGTCATCGACTATGGGATTAGGGAGATCCGATTTCGGCGGATTGACAGGATGATAGACTTTGAAGTTGTCAAATGAAGCCGTCTGACCTGCAGGTAAGAGAGAAGTCACCCCGGCGAAGCCAGAAGTGTAGGTATTATCAACCGCGTTAAGTTCACCGACTAACGCTTCGTCATCGAAAAGCTGGGCTGTCAGATCGGGGCCTTTGCCTTTAAAAACAAAGCGCAAGGGGCGATCAAAAGGAATATCGAATATCGCTTCAGTGAGAAGGTTTGCCTGCCCATTGGTATAGCTCCACAGTTGCAATATTGACCCTCTACGCCGGACGCTCATTAGGTAGCCGCCACTTGAGATGTTGTCTACCGGCTTACTCGCCCGCGCAAGCAATCCCGGCCAATCAGCCACTTCACCGAGTTTGCCATCGACAATCTGCGGCAGCGGAAGCACATCGACTTTGATCACAAAGTCATCGAAAAACTGGCTTTCTTGCAAAGAATAGATCGTTCGGAATGGCGTCCCCACTGCACCGAAAAGCTCAAATACACCATCAACATTCAGCCAAGTAGAACCGTCTCCTCCTGCGTAGTGTTCCCAGCCACCAAGGTCGCCATCTTCGAAATCATCGACAATGGGATGAGCAAGATCCTGGGCGAAGCCTGGCAATAACGATAGAATTAGCAGCGCAAAGGGAAAGATCTTTCTGATAGTCATCATAATCTGTTGAGTTCGCCCATATCTAACGGGAATTCAGGAATCCATAACGGGGTATCGTGAAGTTAATTAGGGAGCCAATGGAGGACCACCCTCCTGCCAATGAGGGAATCAACAATCGTCAAGACCCTAGAATTCAGCATCGATCTCTTCCATCGACGGTGCGGTGCGAATCGTGAGGCGGCCTTGGGCTTCTTCTCCAAGAGCGAAGCCATCCGTAATCAGGCTGTTCCCATCGTCGCTAAAGAGCACTTCCCATGAATCCCATGAAGAAGGAATCTCTCCCATCTCACGCCAAGTAGCCACATTCCAAAGTTTGAGCATCGGGCTACCAGCTCTTCCAAAGGTGGCACAGGTCTTTCCGTCTGGCGTAAAGGCAGTCTTCCGAACATCCGAGGTGTGACTGCGCAAGATTTGTGGTTCTGCCTCGGGAGCCGAAAGATCGTGAACCTCTAGAATACCTGTTAGACCGGGATGAAGATACCACCGGCTGTCCGGCGAGAATGAACACTTCGTTGTGCGATCAGCAGCAGGCGTTAGCTTTTTTAGTAACCGCTCTTCAACCAGATCGTAGATGCCACTATCGTGGCCGAGGTAAGCCAAGTAGCGTTCATTTGGGGATATGGCAACGCCTGCGATGACACTGCTAGAGGGCGAAGCCAGAGACCGGACTTCACCCGTTTCAACGTCCACAAACAAGAATTCGCCAGAGACGGTACCGAATACGACGCCCTTGCCGCCAGGCCACACCGCTAGCGCAGTGACATCTTTTAAGGACGGATTCACAGGTACGGCTTTCGTGATTTCGGGTGGTGCCTTTGTGAGATTCCAATGCTCCATATCGACCATACTGCTAGGGCCCCAGGAATCCTTTCTAAGGTAGCCGAGCGGACTCCAGGGCGTTTCGTAGCGCGCGACAATGAAGCGTTTACCGTCCGGTGACATCCACAGGGGGAGACCACTCACACGGCCCATGATCTGCTTTGCAGTCATGTCCCAAATGGTAATCTCCTGTGGGGATTTGATTGTTCCTGTCCATACGGTGAGCGTGCCTGTGTTCGCCGAGAGTTTGGGACTAAACGGAAATGTGCGGGCTGGTTCCACAACGGTCATCCTGTTCGTTTGCGGTTCTTTAGAGAGATCCCACCGGCGAACCGAGCCGTCTTCGTGACCAGTGACCATCCATTGCTTCCCCGTCGGGTCAGTAACGTAGGGATGTCCTCCCATGCCAATATGTTGTGCTCCCGGCACAAGACGCGCCGGATCGTCCTCGGAAGTTTCCCACACTTGGAGCGTGTGTGTGTCGAACGTAGTGGTCAATTGGCCGCCAACATATCTCAAAAACCCGTGACCTCTTTCCTGTGCCTCAAGAACCTGCTCGACTTTGCCCTCCGGCAATCGAATCACGGCACAAGAGTAAGGTGCATCTTCATGGGCGGCAATCGTACTAGTCTCGATTCGAATGGCCAACTTCCGTCCATCGTGGGAAATGGTCCTTCCCCTAACCCTTCCCGCCCATGGTGCGGGAAAGCTCTTGTGTTGCCCATTAAGACAATGAAAGAGGTGGATGGTGTCCGACCCATTCTCAACCGGCTCGACGGCGACAATCAAGCGGCCGTCGGGCGAGATGGTTGCGTTGCTCTCGTCAGGCATGACAAAGGGATCGCCAAGCCCACCCTCGCCCTTCTGAAAATCCCACAGCCGTAAGGCCGACAATCCATTGGTTTGACTGGCGATCACTAACATCGTGCGATCTTCCAGCGTGGCAACGAACCTCGTAGCCCACCAAACTTCCGCCTTAAGAGGCGTGATTCGGTGCGTCGGCATGTCGAAAGCTAATCTGGAGCGCAACGTGTGCTCGGGTTGACGGCCGGGACCTTGATCGGTCACCGCATAGACGTCTGTTTGCCGCAGGACATGATAATCTTCATAAACTAGCCGGATGGATGTGACCGCCATCCAAAGGCCGTCTTGGGAAAACTCGATCGCCTTGACCTCATTCCCCACTTCCGTCTTCTCGCGAATGGTGCGAACTCTGCCAGAAGGCATGTCACACCAAAGCACGGTGCCGTCAAACAGCCCAAAGGCTACAGCCGTGCCTTCAGGCGTAGCGCTGATGGCCCGGATCGGTTTACGGTTTCGAGGATCTTGATAGAGGATGGTTTCACGTCCTTGACTCTGACACCATAACCAGCGCCACTCCCAAGCTCGCAGATCTGGCCCCCCTGAATCTGGAATATGCCTCTGTAGTAGGGCACGCACAGCTTCAAAGCGGCCTTCCTCCAATTTGTCAAAAGCCACGGCCATATCGGCAGCGTAGAGGTTCTCAGCCAGCTTCCTGTTCGACGCTTGGGCCATCGTAGCTTGCTCATTGGCTACACGCGCCTGCCAAAGAGACACGCCCGTACCGAGCAGCATTGATAGGATTGCGGTAGCGCCTAACACCGCCAGAGCCGGTTTGCGCCGTGTCCATTTGATCACTCGCTCTAACGTTCCCACTGGGCGCGCAAGAATCGGCTCACCACGCTCAAAGCGTTCCAAATCCTCAGCAAATGCTAGAGCGCTCCCGTAGCGTTGTGTGGGTTCCTTTTCCAGGCATTTCAAACAAATGGTAGCGAGATCTCGCTTACTGCTAGGGAGAGCGAGCGTTGGAACAGAGTCGTTATTGACTTTCCGGATCACTTCCAAGGTCGAATCTCCATCGAAAGGCACCCGTCCCGCAACCATCTCATACAAGATGACTCCCAACGCAAAGATGTCCGATGCCGTCGAGATGTTGGCGTTCTCGCCTCGGCACTGCTCTGGCGACATGTATCTGGGTGTGCCCATCATTGCCGATGAACGTGTGAGTTCACTGTCCGTATCGGCGAGTTTTGCCAGACCAAAGTCCGTCACGTAAGGCTCACTCTCCGTATCGATCAAAATATTCGCCGGTTTCAAATCGCGATGCAGAATACCGCGACCGTGGGCGTAGTGAACTGCTCGAGCGATCTTGGCCATCACCACCTGTGGCTGTGGTATCTTGCGACCATCTAGCCGGTTTGCCAACGATTCCCCCTCAACAAACCTCATGCTGAGGAACGGATACCCCTGGTGTTCACCGGCATCGTATATCGGCACGATGTGAGGATGATCGAGCCGAGCGGTGGCTTCGGCTTCCAGTTGGAATCGCTGCAAGGCCGGTTGAGATTCGAGATGTTGTCCCCGGATAAATTTCAACGCGACACAGCGGGAAACGCTCACCTGTTGCGCCTTGAAAACCACGCCCATTCCACCTCGCGCCACTTCTTCAAGGAGTTCGTAATCACCAAAGCGATGCAACTGCACTTCTTCCGGCGCCTTTGATGAGTTTAGAATGGAAGCCAAACTCGCCAGAGATTCATACTCGCCGCTCGAGGCTTCGCCCAACGCCAACGCTAACAAACACGCACGGCAGGACTCTGCGGAGGAACCGGCAGGCAAGGGGTGACCGCAATGGAGACAGTTGGAGGAAGGCATAGCAGCGAATACTAATGGAAAATCCAGCCTCAATAACAGGGATCACCCACATTCTCGCAGCACTTGCAGGAGACCTCGCACTTCTTCATCCACTTGATCGGGAGACTCCACCGTGGCGACAATCTTTTCGCGAAGAATTTCACCATAACGTTTGCGCATCCGGCTGGCAGCCATTCGCAACGAAGCCTCGCTGACCCCCTTCGCGATAGCCAATTCGGGAATGCTGGTGGTGGCCCTCCCTTGATCCACCACGAAAGGCAGCAACTGTTCGCAAAGTGTGCCCTTCTGATTGCGGACATACTCCCGCATCAAGTCAGTCTCAGATTCTTTCATGACCACACGGATCCACTCCAGATCGAACAGAATCTCCGGCGTGATGGTATCTGCTAGTGAGCCGGCAAGAAAACCTTCAGCCTCTTTCGTATCAATGGATAGGTGTAACTCTTTCCCTCCACGCTTCTGAGCCTGGGATTTCTCGCGTTCCCGGCTAAGGTAGAACTTTACCGCTGTGAGCAGATAACTGCGAAACTTGCCTTTCGCTTGATCCGCGTTGGCAAAGGGTTTCTTATCTAACAAGTATTGAAAAAAGCCTTGTGTTTGATCCTTGGATTGCTCTGGGGAATGATTTCTCCGGCGAATGAAGGCGTACACCGGCAGCCAGTAGGTCTCACAGAGTTTGGTCAAGGCTTCGGCTGACTTAGAATCGCCCTGTTGAGCGGCCCGATGAATCACTGTCCATCGAGTCGTGGCAAAGACGCCATCGGCGGTTCGCGGCGGCCAAGCTGGTTGGGGTTCTTCCTGCACCGCGAAACCATGCAACATTTGACATCCCTCTGACAAGAACACGTTTACGCGCCATCGATCACAATCAAATCTTTGGGACGCGGGAATGCGTTTCTATTCTACGCGTCTTCACTCCTTTCCACGCAATCAATCGGACGGCCAGAAATGGCCATCAGACGGGATGCCTATCATTCATAAATCTGGGGCTTATTTCCGCGCCACTCGCCTAAAGGCGGGGACTACAAACGGCTTTGCTTGTAGTTCGGCCTTTAGGCGGCCTTGGAGAACGCACGCCGTCAATTCCAAGTTGCTCCGCTTTAGATGTATGGTGTTAGTCTTAGTCTACTTCTGTTGTGAAAAGGTCTGTTTCTCTGGCTTTGGGTGAGAGAGCAACCAGTCGATCACCTCCTCGCTAAAGTCATCGTGATTGCCGGGTGAGAAATGCCTGCTACCCTCGATCTCCCAGAATTCGACTGCAATGTCTTCGTCTCCTCCAGTCATTCGGATGACCGTGGTGTCAATGCCAGGGAGATTGTCTTGCAAGTCGAGGGTCTTGTCAGGGGCGCGTATCAGTTGATCATGCCTCGCGACAGATCCAAACTCCTGGAGGATCTCTCTCACGCTGGCAATCGTTCCACCAAGGGGAAACGGTCCGCCTTCAATGGCAGGGCCATCACTAGCATCCGTGCCATGAACATGCAGCAGGTGCAAGGGCTCCGAAGCAGAAGGTTCTGTCGGGATGACCAAGGGGGAACCCTCAAGACTCGCCACACCTGCGATGAGATCGGCATGTCTTCGTACTGTTCGATACGCGACTGAGCCACCGTTTGAATGCCCGTAGAGATACACCCGTTGCGGATCGACATTCAACTGAGCCATTGTTGCGAGGATCAGTCCACGCAAGTAGCTGGTATCATCTACGGAAGCATCTGCCACGGAGACCCCGTCGTTCCAACCGACCCTGTTTTGAAAGGATGTGGGGAGACCATTGGGTTGAGCTAACAAGATTCCTTTGCTATCTGCTAGTTCCTGAATCTTAAGATAGCTTCTAATGTAGCTGGGATCTGGATGCAATCCATGCAAGACGATTACCAAGGGCATTGGGATTTCATCTTTGTAAGCACCCGGCACATAAACCTCCGTGGCTCGACCGCTCTCCCAAGGATCTAGGACGCGAAAGATCCCTGATGGTGTCTCTGATAGAAAAGGGCTGATCGTTTCTACATCGACCATCATTTGAGTCGCTGCGTCCAATCGCTGAAGCGTACCGCCACCGCTCCATGACACTTGTATACCAGTCATGGGAAGTTTCTCAAAGCTAACGGTGAACCCATCGATTACCGGATTTACCGTGATCGTCCTGCCAGGGGAAATATCCTTGGCGAACACCGCTATGATGGTGGCATCACGGGTCACCGTGACTTCCGTTTCGCTCGCCGTTGGATCGGCGATGCCTTCGCCCTCCCAACGCACAAAGTGATAGCCCTCCGCCGGAGTGGCACGAAGGGTGACCACGTCACCTTCTGCATGGAGGCCTCCTTGCGTCACTTCGCCACCGGCCCTGTCATTGGACGCAATGGTGAGGGTCCAGATCCTCTCAGCCTCGAACAACCGATCGACATACATT
The DNA here is from genome assembly GCA_965224685.1 of Verrucomicrobiales bacterium. Lineage (GTDB taxonomy): Bacteria > Verrucomicrobiota > Verrucomicrobiia > Verrucomicrobiales > DEV007 > CBDDAB01. Next base: position 1,823,601 of record CBDDAB010000017.1, read on the forward strand.
TGCAAACCTGTTTGCAAGTTGATGGTGCCGGATTGGAAATCGACGCCGTTGTCAAGCGCGGTGTTGTTGCCGCCGGCGGCGAAGATACTGCCAAACACACCAAACGCCGCAGCATTGGACCCGCTCCAATCCGGCCCCAGGTTCGCGCTCGCATCACCCACGAGCGCTTCGTCGAGATACAGAGCGATGGTTTGCGATTCGGGAGACTGCCCATTGTCGATATCAAAGGTCCAGATGACAGAGAGTTCGCCAGCCTCGATCTGAGATTGGGTGAGGGCGTGTTTGACCGTGGCGACGGATAAACCAGCATTGCCCGCCGCTCTGAGAACGAGCCGGTTGCCGCTTTCGTAGACCAGGGAAAAGCCGACGGTGCCGGCACCTGTTTCCCAGATGATCTCGCGATCGTTTTCGGAAGATTGATAATCCTCGAAGTCGATGAAAGCGCGAAAGGTCACGTCTTTCCCGTCGGCGTTGGAATCGAACCCATTGAAGGTGTCCAAGACAGCGAACTCCTGCCAGAAGTGGTCGGGCTTGCCTAACATATCCGCTGGCAAGCTGTTCGGATCATTGGGATCGGCATCCTGACATACCTCGAAACCATCATCAAAGCCATCGGTGTCGGCGTTCAGTGGATCTGTCATGGGCTCGCCCAGCACTTCTTCGCCATCGGTTCGCTGATCGCCATCGGTGTCGGCAAGTAGTGGGTGCGTTTCATAAATATTCACCTCTTCCTCATCGGTGAGGCCGTCGCCATCACTGTCTGATGGCGAAGTGCGAATAGGTTCGCCTGGATTGTCGTGCAGGAATTGTACTTCGCTGGGAACGAGAACGCGGTCATAGATTTGTAGGTCATCGAGCAATCCATGGTATTCAAGTTCCCCAAAGCCGCCAATCGAGAGTTTGGATTCTGGATCGAGATCTAGCGATTCACCCTTCCTGTCAAAGTGACCAACAGCTTTACCATCGATGAAGAAGGTAATTCGCTCAGGTTCAAAGGCCGCGACCACATGATAAGGCCCAGAATCCTCTAATCTGGCCTCGCTCGTCCGGTATAGAATCACATCTTCCTCAAACCATCCAATCTGACCATCTTCAATGATCAGTGCAAACGCCGGACTACGGCCCTCTGATGCGATAGAGATCAGGGTGCTGGTTGCCGCGATGGATGCCGCCTGAAACCAAAGTGAAACCGAGAAGGATTCAAATGCTCCTTCACCAAACGCTTGCCAACCAACGGTGGCCACACTTTTGCCGAGCCCCTCAACGGAAGTCCCTGAAGCAATGGCGTTCTTCTTCAAACTGACGTTTTCCCCATAGATACCCGAGCGCCCGTACCCCGTGATGTCGCGCATCACATCAGGCTCCGTTTCATCGAGCGGATAATGTGCTACTGGTCCGTGCACGTTGATCACACTTGCAGTCACTGAAACACTCTGTGCAGCATCATTGCTCGTCAAGTTGAACTCTGCTTGAAAACCACCTGTCTCACCGTGGCTGTCAAAGGTAAGTGTGACGTCAACGGCTTCAACTGGCCCCACTGTGATAGGAAACTGAGCTTCGGCAATGCTGAAGTGATCGTTTTCAGTTCCTGTTAGGGAAGCGCTGGAAATGACGAGGTCTGAGCCGCCTGAATTGACGATGGAAAGGATCTTGTCGTGAGTCTCGGGTGCCACAGGAAGCCTTCCAAATTCAAGATGACGAACAACCTGAATACTAGGGCCTGCTTCCGGTTGCGGAGGGTTGTCGGGATGATAGGCTTTGAAGTTGTCATAAATCGCGGTCGTGCCACGGGTGACATTGACGACTCCGACGCGCCCTGTGGTCCATTGGCTGTGTGTGGCTTTCGCCTCAGAGACTAACTGATTGTCCAGGGTGTAAGCCTGCGCAGTAAGGCTTTCCCCACTGCCTGTAAATACGATTCGGACCGCCTCGCCACTGTCGAAATTGAAATTGACCGGGGCTTGCGCCAATTCGGTAATGCGACCGCCGACAATCACATAGATTCTCATCACATCACTTCGAAGTGAGTGAAAGTAGCCGTTGCCAGAGTTGAACCGTGCAATCAACCCAGTGCCAAAGTTCGAGCCTGACCAGGAGTCTCGCTGCACTTCGACTTCGACCACAAAGTCATCCAGCTCGACACCAGGAGGCTTGGCGTCTCCAGTGATCGAGCCCCCCAAGGCAATTTGCAGTTTACCAGCGATGACGGGCCATGGGGCAACTTGGACGCCGGCCCCAAGAATTGATTCCCAATCGGAGATATCACCATCGTCGAAGTTGTCAGTGAAGGGTTCTGGTTGGTCTTGAGCGGAAATGTTGAAGGCTATGAACAGTGCTGATAAGAGGATGATGAGAGGTCGTTTCATGGATTGGGTGATCTGTTCTGTTCGCCTATTCCAATTGCAATTAGGAGGATTCGTAACAGTAACTACCTACCTAGTGATTCAAAATGCAGCAGCGTGCAGTTGACTAAGGAGTGAGTTCGCCCGCCTGCCACGCGCTGAGTGGCACTTTGTACCCTCCGACAAGAAGTTGTCTGCCGTCCCGCGTGAAGTGCACGAAATGGTGATCCTCTTCAAGTTCCCCAGGCAATTCTAACATTTCGAGACCGGTTTCCAAATGCCAAAGTTTGACCCCACTCGTTTGGCTCACCGCCAAGGTCTTGCTATCTGGCGAAAAGCTGACTCCTACGGAAATGTGTTGATGGCCACCGAGGACGAGGAACGGTTTTGCCGGTGCAGCGACAGCATAAACCCTCACTTTGGTGTCGGAGGCCCCGTGAGCAAAGTAACGCCCATCTGGTGAAAATGTTGGTTTGAAAAAACTCGGTCTCGACGTCCCGGGAAGCTTCCAGGATTGTCGGGACGCTAAGTGGATGAGGCCGCACTCACGACCGCTGGTCCATAGCACATGATCGCCGCTCGGTGAGAAGGCGACGCCGGTGATTGGGTTGTCTGGCGTTGTTGCCAATTCTTCGATCAGTTGAAAACTATCACTATCCCACAGCGTAAGCCGACCGCCCGGACTCATATTGTGACCGAGCGCAAAGCGTTTGCCATCTGGAGAACCCACGACGGTGATGACACCAATGATAGGTTTCTCGAAATCATGGCGTGTGATCAGCCGGGCTTCTTTTCGCGTGATGTCCCGCCTCTCTAACGCAAGCAGATCAGGTATTCGCCAAGGCGGCCGACGATTGGCACGATTGGGATTGCGCAAATGGGCCACCACCAGCGTTTTCCCGTCCGGTAGAAACCATCCCGGTCCGCCATCTGGAATCTCGGAAATCACGGCCTCAGCCTCAAGATCCCACACTTTGGTTCCTTTTGTCATATCGAGATCCTTCGCAGCCACGTTGCGCCCATCGGCTGAAAAGACGGGCGAGATTGGAAAGCCGTGCAAAGGGACGGAGAAGGCCTTGGGAAAGAGCTGATCGTTTCGAGCTGAATCTGTGCTCCAAAGACACATCGTCCCGTCCTGAGAAGCCGTCATGTATTGGTTAGACGACAAAGCCTCCACCACTGTGATACCGGCGGCATGTCCCCGTTGGCTCTTGCAGGCGGAGGCCACGATCTGTCCGGAACTCGGATTCGCGTCCTGGGTGTCCCACAAGCGTGCGGTCCAATCGTTCCCCACCGTTACGAAAGTGCGGTCGCCATCTAAAAAGCAGGCATCGTTGTAAACCCCGTTTGCCACAGGTTCCGTGATGGCATTCAAACGACATTTAGCGACATCGACCACGGCGGCTTGATCACGTGAAAGGGCTAACAAGGATTCGCCGGAGCGTGAGAAGGAAATCGAGATCAACGATCGTTTGTCAGTGACCTGACACGTTCCAACCGGTTCTAGGTTCTCCGTTTGCCAGAAGGTGACGGCTACGGATGGAGGGGTCTCTTCACGTTTTGTGTTAGAATCGAGAATGGCATCAAGATCAAGCGGCGATGTGGTGGCAAAGAGCTCGCCATCTGGCGATACGGACACTTTTCCGGTGGATCTGGGGATCTCAACGGGATCGTTTCCGGAAAGAAACTCCCAGTATCTGACGGGTTCAACAAGCTTCGTCTGTGTCTGCGGATCCGCTTCGACGTTCCCAGCGATCAGGAGCATTTTCCTGTCTGGGACAAAGGCGATGAAAGAACGACGAAATCCAGCTTGGTACCAACCCGAGACCGTCGTCTCGGCTAACAATTGGCGTGTCGCGTACTCATAGACACGAATCTTAGCAAAGAGCCAATCGCCGTCACTGTGGATCACGGCAAGCCACTTTCCCGCCGGATCGATCTCAAAGTCGCGGATGTCATTCGCATCCTTCAAATCAAACAGTGTCTTGGGCTCCTCTGTTAGCGACCAGCTCTTGACCACTCCTCCTTTGGTCGTTAAGACGGACGATCCATCCGGCATCGGCTCCAGACCGCTTACCTTTGCATCCCATCGATGCAGTGGCTGTGGCTGCGCGACACTATGTAGAAAGTGCCATTCCCATCCACGTGGATCCACCATACCAGGCTTGGGATGTTGTTCTAACAGTGTCACGGCATGAGGAAAGTTTCCTTTCTCCAAGGCTTGCGCCGCTCGAACAATCGTCGCGGCATAGAGATTCGATTCCGCTTTATCACGCATCTGAGTGGCCTCGCGCCAAAGAACCAAGGCGGAAACTCCTCCGATAACGATGGCCAAGAGTGTGCTCGCTGCGAGGGCCGCCACCAGGGGCCGCCGCCTTGCCCATTTCAAGGTTCGTTCCACCGAGCCAACACGTCGCGCCAAGATGGGTTCACCAGCTTGAAACCGTTCCAGATCGTCGGCCAAGGCCGCTGCGCTTGCGTAACGTTTAGAAGGCTCTTTCTCCAGACACTTGAAACAAATGGTTTCGAGATCGCTCGATCCCCAACGACTATTACTTGAGATAGAGTTCAAGCGCGGCGGCTCCTCCTCGACGACCTTGCGCATGAGTTCCAATGTGGAATCCGCTTCGAATGGCGGGCGACCCGCGAGCATTTCATAGAGGATAATACCTAACGCAAACACGTCTGATGCAGTGGAAATCGGGCAGTCATTACTCTGGCATTGTTCCGGAGACATGTAGCGCGGCGTGCCTAACAAGGCTGCGGTGCGCGTGAGATCACTTTCTTCATCGGTCAGCTTGGCCAAGCCGAAATCGGTCACAAACGGCTCGCCCTGTTCATCGAGCAGGATATTTGCCGGCTTGAGATCGCGGTGCAGGATGCCGCGCTCGTGCGCATAGTGTACCGCGTGTGCAATCTTTGTCAGGAAAGCCGCCGTTTCCCGGGGTTCCATTAAGGGTGCTGATTGCTTTCGCAGCATGCTGGCGAGATCACCGCCCTCGATCAATTTCATGCTGAGGTAAGGGCAGCCATCATGCTCGCCCACTTCGTAAACAGGAACAATGTGCGGATGATCCAGCCGCGCGGCAGCCTCGGACTCAAACCGAAAACGCCGGCGCACCTCGCGTGAATTCAACCGCTCCCCGCGGATGAACTTGATGGCTACCTTGCGTTTGAGACTCACTTGGTAGGCGGAGAGAACAATTCCCATGCCCCCACGAGCGATTTCTTTGACCAACTCGTAGTCGCCGAAACGATGAAAACTGAGATCGGCTCCGGGCCGATCAAGCGCCTCCATCAAGCCCTCTTCTTTCTCGAGCTGTGCTCCAGGCTCCAGCGCCGCCTCTAACAGGCAAGCACGACAGGTCCCGTTTGGCGGTAACACCGCCTGGCATTGAGGGCATGTGGCGTCTGAGTTGTCTTCTAGAGATGTCATTTCTGCCATGTACTAATTGTTCTTGCGCCCATTCGTAACAGCCGCTTCACCAAGACCGGAACACCTGGAGCAGATGACGAATCTCTTCGTCCACCGCCTCAGGCGAGTCCACCGTCTCCGCCACCAATTCGCGGAGGATTTCGCCATAACGTTTGCGCATCCGGCTGGCCGCCATCTTCACCGCCGCTTCTGTTTGTCCATGCCGTTGCGCCGCCTCGGCATAACATTCCACACCGACCGAACCTCCGAGAAACGGAGAAAGTGTTTCAAAAAGCGCTTCCTTCTCTCGCTCGGCATACTCTTGCCGCAAGGCTACCTGAGCACGATCGAGCAGGACACTGGCCCACTGGCGTTCATACAAACTTTCCGGCGTTTGCGTTTCACTCAGTTCCGCATCCAACAGACGCTCCCCATGCTCGGCATCGATCCGCAGATGTTCTGCCGAGCCGCCGCGCTTGAGCCGTTGTTTCTTCTGGCGTTCATTTCCCAGAAAGAACTTCACCGCGCCTAACAAATAGGTGCGAAACTTTCCTTTCTCAGGATCCGCCATTCCGATGCCTCCTTTTTCTAGCAAGTTTGCAAAGAATCCTTGCGTCAGATCTTTCGCTTCCTCGGGGTCATGTCCCCGTCGGCGACAGAACGCATATACCGGCAGCCAATAAGCCTGACAAAGCTTCGCCAGCGCGCGGGAAGATTCTTCGTGACCAGTTCGCGCGGCGTCGAAGATCATCGTCCATTGCGTGGTCGCAAAGACGCCGTCTGCGGTTTGCGGGGGCCAAGCTGGTTGCGGTTCTTCCTGCACGCCAGCAGGATGCAACGATTGACCGCCCTCTGACAAGAACACGTTTTACGGGATCGGTGAACTGTTATTCAGCGCAACGACACGAGAATGGTAGCATCGACGGGGCTTCGGAGGCGATGAAAGAACGAGCGCAAGGGTATGGCTAGTGAAGCAATCAACCTTTACTAACGAAAGCCCCGGAAAACGTGACAGATTCTAGCAGAGTCGTGGATGGCTCCGCCAATCCAGCGCCTTTGTCGAAAGAACGTTGGATCGGCGGAGCGATCCACGACACTAGGGCGAGCACTTGGAAAAACATGCGAACGTCGCGGGCTGTACACGACAACGCCTGGAACAAGCTTGATTAGCCCACCCAGGCGTTGTGTGAAAATGAAGGATACGATTAACCGCTTTCCCTTTTCTGATCTTGTTTAGCGACGGCGACCTCGGCCGCGACCTGGATTGTCGAGTGTGCCTTCGACGTCATAGATAAAATCCACTAAATTAGATTCCACGTTTCCATCGGCACTTCCTGCCACGCCTTCAAACCGTCCGAGCCCATGGATGAACTCGACGTGAACAGCCCATGTTCCATTTCCCACTTCATTGAAGCCTGTAAAGATAAAGAAATTCCGTCCGATGTAGCCCGAGCCATCGGCGGTCGTCAGGATGAAGTAGCCTTCGGCATCGAAGTTTGCAAAGAAGTCGATGCGATAGATCACGGAATACTTTCCAAAGTGTGATCCGATCCCTTGATCGTAGCCATAACTTGAAAAGGCGGTGTCATCGGGAGCTGGAAAGCTTTCGAAATCGAAAGCCGCTACGATATCAGAACAGTCGTCGCCCTCCTGGCAGAAACTCCCTGCTCCCTTGAGGTTAAGAGGGACCGATTTCTCTCCGGCCAAACCCGGTAGCGGAAAGAGAAATGCCAAGAAAGCGCAGTAGGTCACTAATGAGTGAAGACGATGTTGAATGCGATGTTTGTTCATAGACTGTTAGGTTTAGGTTTAGCGTCGGGACTCCTTGAGACGAAGATCCCGTCATTCCTACCTAAGGAATTGGCTTGATTTCGTAACGGCGGCCCTCAATAGAACGTGTTTCGAAGCGGCGTTACTGGGCGACCCGAAAGAGCCGGGTGTCTCTCGTGCCAATGCAGATAGTGGGGGCTTGTTGGTTCGATTTCGAACCATGCACAATTGCCCGTTTACAAGCGGGCCCTGAACACCCGAAAGTACTTCCCGGTCCCACCTGAAAGAATCTCTAGCTCGATTGTAGGACTCACATAACCGGGATGCTCCGTCCATTGGAACAAATCGTCTGAGCTTTGTAGACGGAGAGTTTCTCCGTCATCGGCGCCGGTCACTATGATGCGAATCCAGTCACCAACCTGACGAATCGATTTCACATGGATAAGCGGCTCTGGATCAGGAGGATTATCGGGATGGTAGGCTTCGAATTGATCGAAGACCGCCGTCGAGCCTGGCGCAAGATTAATGAGAGCAACGTTCCCGCTGGTATGCTGATCATGAGTCGCTGCCACTTCCGCAACCAATTCGCCATCCAAGGTAAGCGCTTGACCTTTGAGTTCATTGCCGGTCCCGGTGAAAATAAGGCGAAACGTTTGATTTGGGTCAAAGTCAATCGATTGAGAATCTAATAATGTGAGTTGACCCGATACCGAGTTCCAAAGCATCAACACATCTGCTTGGAGATTGAGTAAATAGCCATGGCCCCTGGTTGATCGCGCGACCATTCCCAAGCCAAGCGTCGGGTTCATCCACTGGAGTTGCCTAGCCTCTGCGTTCACCACAAAGTTATCGAGCACAACGTCTTCACGGCGCAGGTTGGCGACATTACGAGGTCCGCCCTCAAAGTGAAGGTGAAGTTTGCCGTCAACGATCTTGTCTTCCCGCACATCGAAACGTCCTCCTGGGCTCCATCCATCCAACGCGTCTGGATGATCGAAGTTTTCGATAAACGGTTCCGGCAGCTCTTCTGCGAATGCGGAGAATGCTAGAAGGGTGATTGTCAGGAGAGTGGTGAGTAGTCGCTTCGCAAACGGCGCAATCGTTCTCATCGCTTCTTCGCCCGGCCAAGATTATCTATCGTGCCTTCGGCAAAGTATTCTGCACTTCCAGGGCTGTTAAAAACGATAACGCCCTCGACACTGGCTGAGACACCGGCAAACCTTCCAGATCCTTGACCATGGTCGCCACCAAACATTGCCACAAATCCAGAGACACCCCCTCGGGGTGGCGCAATCCGATTTATCCCCTCCATTCGCGAGCCATCGGCTGCGGTGAGAATGAAGTGGCTGATAACACTACCATCTCGAAAGAAATCTACCCTGTAGATCGTGGTGAAGGCGCCAAAGTGAGTCGCAGTACCTTCGTCAACTCCATATCTGGATCCAACGTAGGGAGCATCGTGATCGGACACAGGCACGTCCTCAAAGGCTTCAGCAAAGTCGCATTCATTACAAAAGGTGAACATTGCGCCAATCTTCAAAGGCACTCTGTCCTTCGCAAAGGCGCTCAGCGGGAGAAGAAGCAGAGTTAGCAAAGTAGCTAGAATTGATGCCGTGAAGGAGACTCGACGGTGAAAGGTGTGTGGACGTGGATTCATGAGTGTTTATAGATACAGATTAGCAATTTCGTTAGCATTCGAACGCGATTGATCCCATTGTCATGGAGCCAGTGTTCGAACGATTCACTTCACTGCTTCCAAGTGAGAAATCGCCTGAGCGTTACAGAAAAATTCGCGGAGGCCCTTAAAGTCCCGCGTGCTTCAGCTGTTCGCCTCGAGCATCCCAGGCGACGAGCATACTCGCGCTATTCGCGTAGAGCCGTTGCCCGTCTGAGCTGAAGCGCATGAAACGGATGCCGCCGGGCAAAGAAAGGGAGCCGATTTCCAATTGAGTGGCCAAGTTCCATAGCCGGATGACTCGGTCTTCTGAGTCTAGCGTGGCCAACGTCTTTCCATCGGGCGACCAGGCCACCCGACTGACAAAGTGTTGATTCCCATAGAAACGAATCTCGGGTTGGCTAGGATTCGCCAGATCAATGATTCGCATGGCATTGTCATGAGCACCAGTGGCCAAACGCCGACTATCTGGTGAGAACTGCAACGAGACCAAGTTCCTACGGCATCCTTCGTGACGCTGCACGATCTTGCCACTAGCGAGATCATAAACAAAGAGGTCTTGGGAGGTGATCCATGCGAACAATCGGCCATCGGGCGAGAAACTAAGTCCCAGCACGGAGGCGTCGCCTTCCGTCGCAAGTTGCAAACGCTCAACGCCAGACTCGAAATCCCAGAATATCAGTCGACCATTCTCGTGACCGGTCGCCAAAGTCTTGTCGTCTGGGGAAAGGGTGATCTTGGCTAGATGCGTGACAGGAAACTGGAGTCTAACTGTTTTCACAGGATTATTCGCATCCTCACGGAATTGCCAATAGTGAAAACCTAACAAGGTTGGAGGCCGGTACGGTGGGAGCGCTGCAAACAGTGCGGGATAGTCCACAATAGCCGTGATGAGCGTTGATTTTTCCGGCGACAAACGGATGGGCACCCAAGGTCGCGGTGCCTCACCGGCAATGAGCAAGGCGAGATGCAGCGTGTTCTGCCTCGCACCGTGCGTGCGTATGCTTGCTACGTTTAACCTATCTGGTCGCTCCTCTCGGTTAAGTACGGCGAGCTTCTCACGATAGGTCTGGGCTTGTTTCTCCAATCGTGCCCATTCTTCCTCCCAACCTGGAAAATCCGTTCCGAAACCGTCCGCCATCCTTTCACCATTGGCACCAAAGACGCGAAGATGCCAGCGTCCTTGTATCTCTGTAAGGATCACTTGTGTCGAACCGGTACCGGGAATGTCATCAAGCGTACCTTGGCCAATTTCCAAGCCATAGCGCTCTTGCCCGATCGAAGCGATGACTTTGCCCTCTGTCGTGTCAAAGACCGTCACTTTCCCCTCGCGTGATGACAGCGCCGCCACCATCGTCGTATCTTTTGAAAACGCAGGTGGAGCGAGGTAAGTGACCACCCCTTCTATTGACATTTGATAGTCACTTACCAGTTCTGGCTCCCAAAGCCGGACGGTCATATCTTCGCTGGCCGAGGCCACGCGGTGACTCTGATGAAAGGGGGCCAGCTTTTGAATTTTCGCCTCGTGACCTCGCAACACGGGCTGAGGGCCATTAACTAAACGGTCCCCTAACGTCCATGCCATGGCCATGAAGCGGTTATCCACAATGATTCGCTCTTCACTAACAAATACCGCATCACTCGCTCTGTGTGACGCGGGAGCCGTGTTGGTGTCGAAATGATAGACTCGGGCTCCCGTGAGGCGATTGAACACCTCCACATTGCCGTTCACGAGACGAAGCAGGCGCTCTCCTGACGGTGAAAAGTTGATCGCACTATGCGCTTTCGATGCGGGGTCACCAAGGGACTGTAACAATTTCCAATCACCCGTGTTCCAAATACCCAGACGGCCATCCTTTAGACCGGCCGCCATGAAGGCACCGTCACGCGATACGGCGATCCGTTCCGTAGCCTCAGGCAGCGGGCGGCTCCTCTCACCCTCACGAAATGCCCAAAGCTGGACAGGCAAGGAGGTTTCATCCCCGGAATCAGAGTCGATGGTGCCACCGGCGATGACTAACGTTTCCCCTGCGAAGGCGAGCACGTTTCGGTGGTCGAGCCAATGATAGAGGGTTTGGGTGACGATGGGACTTTCCTCACCGCTTAGATCGTAGACAGAGACAATTGCAGAACGATCGCCCTTATCATGCATGCCCTTGTTATGAAGGAAGGCTAGCCAGCGACCGTCTTGGGAAAAGGCTGCGCCAAGGCACAACTTACCCTTAGGATCGGGAAACCGACGGATGATCTCGGGTGGATCGGCCAACACGTCCCAGAGAGTCGTGTTCGCGACTAGCTTTGAGTCATCTTGGGAAATCGCGACACTTCTCAAGATCTCGTCACACGGTAAGGAAATCCCTCGTTTGGCCAACAGTGCCCACAGGCGATGCCATTGCCACCCGCGCAGATCCTTTTCACCCGCAATAGGGATGTGCGACTCTAACACTTGCTTGGCGTAGCGAAGATTCCCCTCTTCCCAAGCAAGCTGGGCTGTTCGAACACTCGTAACGTAATGATTCAATTGCGCCCAGGTTCGTTGGTCTACGGCTTGACGCCATTGATAGAGCGAAACAATCGCTCCCAGAAGCAATGATAATACCGATAGGGCAAGAGCCCCGGTCAGGGCGGGTTTACGTTTCGCCCATTTGAAGCCCCGCTCTAACGCGCCGACACGACGTGCCAGGATGGGTTCCCCGCGTTCGACACGTTCCAGGTCGTCTGCCAAGGCCGCTGCGCTGGCGTAGCGGCGAGACGGATCTTTCTCCAAGCATTTCAGACAAATCGTTTCGAGGTCGCGCGGATGCGAACGGCTGCCGCCACGAGAAAGCGGCCGTGCGGGCGCTTCTTCTAACACTTGACGCATCACCTCGACAGTCGAGTCGCCGTCAAACGGCACTTTCCCGGAGAGGAGAACATAGAGAATCACTCCCAACGCATAGACATCAGACGCAGTGGAGACATCTACCTTGCTCTGGCATTGTTCCGGAGACATGTAATTCGGAGTGCCGAGCAACGCACCGCTGCGTGTGATAGCCTTGTCGGTATCCACTTTCGCCAAACCAAAGTCCGTTACATACGGCTCCCCTTCATCATCAAGAAGGATGTTAGAAGGCTTGAGATCGCGATGCAAGACGCCGCGCTCATGTGCGTAGTGAACGGCGCGTGCCACTTTCGCCATCAAACTCTGTGGCGGGGGAAAGTCTCCGTCACGAATGGCAATTCCCAAATCACCTCCCGTCATGAGCTTCATGCTTAAGAATGGGTAGCCATCGACCTCACCTGATTCGTACACAGGGGTAATGTGAGGATGCTCCAATCGAGCCGCCGCCTCGACCTCCTGGCGAAAGCGTTGCCGCGCTTCTTTCGAGTGAAGGCGGCTACCGACCACGAACTTGAGCGCCACCGGCCGCGCGAGACTGAGTTGATGCGCGCGAAACACCACTCCCATGCCTCCACGAGCGATTTCCTCAACGATCTCGTAGTCCCCAAAGGCGTGGAAGACCGCTCCGCCTCTGTCGCCGGCGATCAGATCCGTAAGATTGGTCGCCGCGGGTTCTTCTTGTGTCGGTTCCTCCAAAGCGCCGAGAAGCAGGCAGGCGTCGCACACCGAACTCGAAGCGCCTTCGAGCGATAAGGGCATCCCACATTTCGCACATTGAGAAGCGGAAGAAGACATGACCATCACTACTGCATAGTGGATTTCGCCGTCAGCGTTACCTCAAAAGCATCATGCCGCTTACCCTCTAGCAAAGGCCGAAACCAAATTTCGCAGCTCTTCCTCCACCGCTTCGTTCGAATCCACAGTTTCCGCGACTTTGGCACGCAATAGAACTCCAAAACGCCTCCGCATCCGGCTCGCCGCCACCTTTACCGAAACAACGGTGCCTCCATGTTTGGCCACGATGTCTGTATAACGGATTTCCTCGCTTGCTCCGGCGAGAAAAGGTTCGAGGATATCAAAAAGATCCGCTTTATCCTTCTTGGCAAACTCTGTGCGAAGCTGTTGCTTGACGGCGATCAACACGGCGCGCGCCCACTGCTGTTCGAACAAGCGGTCCGGGGTAACATTGTCGACCAACTCCGATCCCAGTTTCTCTTCGGCCAAGGCTTCATTGATGGAAATGTGAGATGATCCCCCACCGCGCTTCCTGGCCATGGCTCTGTCGCGTTCGTTTGAAAGAAAGAACTTTACCGCTCCTAACAAATACGTTCGAAATTTCCCCCGCTCAGGATTGGCCTTGCCGAAATGACGTTTCTCGAGGAGATGAGCAAAGAAGGCTTGTGTCAGGTCCTTCGCCTCCTCGGGAGCACTGCCTCGCCGTCGGCAGAACGCATAGACCGGAAGCCAATAGCTCTGACAAAAACGTGACAAGGCCCTCGACGATTCCTCGTGTCCCTCACGCGCCGCATCAAAGATCATCGTCCACTGCGTGGTGACAAAGCCGCCGTCTTGCGTCTTGGGCCAGGCGCGATGGGAGCTGGTTTTCACATTGATAGCGTGACTTCCATTGGCCACGCTGGCAAGGGGTATGACTAAAAGGGTTGGCACTTTTCGTAGCGGAACTCGTGAGCGTTCCGGGCGTGGCACTTTTCGTAGCGGAACTCGTGAGAGTTCCGGGCCTGGCACTTTTCGTAGCGGAACTCGTGAGAGTTCCGGGCCTGGCACTCCGCTGCCGCGAAGGAACTGTCACCAGTTCCTCTACCTTTATTAACCACCACTTTTCGTAGCGGAACTCGTGAGAGTTCCAGGTGTGGCACTTTTCGTAGCGGAACTCGTGAGCGTTCCGGGCGTGGCACTTTTCGTAGCGGAACTCGTGAGCGTTCCGGGTGTGGCACTTTTCGTAGTGGAACTCGTGAGCGTTCCGGGCGTGGCACTTTTCGTAGCGGAACTCGTGAGCGTTCCGGGCGTGGCACTCCGCTGCCGCGAAGGAACGGTCACCAGTTCCTCTACCTTTATTGACCATCACTTTTCGTCACACCCGCTGCCAAGTACTCAGAACTCAATGAATCAGACATCGTCAAAGGGTATTCCAATCGGTTTGGACCAGCAAACAAGTGTTCTGCCTTGATCGAATTGATTTGATCGAAATTCCAGGCACTGTTCGCTCATGAAATGGAAACGGTCTCTCCCAATTGCGGCAAGTCTAGCAGGCATCCTCTCACTCAAGGCGGATCTGAATAGCTACGACGCCGCGATCGAGGCGGATCACGCAGGCAATTTGCCTTACGCTGCTCTCAGCAGAGAGGTGTTGACGTTTGATACGACGAATGGCGTGGAGTTTGATTTCGGAGACATCTCAGAATCTGCCACCATCGAGTTCATAGTCTCGGGTGATCCTGACGAAGCGATCAATGGCTATTTCGCCGTGGGCGAGAATACCACTTGGAACCTGCGCTATGAGCAGTGGCGCGATCTAGGGTCCATGGGCTTCACACACTTAGGGGTGAGAGATTACGTTTTCACGGCGGTGGATGACGCAGATGAGTCATTGCTAGAGTCACCGGTAGAACTGACCCATGTGACCTATCGTTGGGATCAGCCCACAACGACGATGGACTTGTATGTGAATGGCGTTTTAGTGGGGACTAACAACGAAGCGACGGACTATGAAATGCCTACGGGATCGGGTTTTCTGGGAGCCAGAGATGCTGGAGGCAGCGAAGGCATGTTCGGCACCATTGAACGCGTGACAGTGTACGACGAAGCGCTTGATCCAAGTGTCATCCAAGCGCACGCCGATGCCTGGGTAGGTGCCTCAGATCCCGGTGTGGTGGTGAGCGACGTTCAAGACTTTGGCGAGCTGCTCTTTATCAATGCACCGCAGGAACTGCGAGTCCCGGTACGCAATAGCGGCACGACCAATGACCTCACCTTGGAGGCGCGCATCACGGGTGGAGCCCATTTCACAATAGTGAGTGCGCCTGATGTGATCGCTCCAGGCATGTCGGGGGATATCGTTCTTCAATTTGAACGTCTTGGCGCACTGGGCCAATTCACGGGAACATTGGAGATCACGAGCAACGATCCCGATCCGTTTGATCGAACTCTCACGCTGACGCTGCGCGCTGCCTTGATCGATCGCGAAGGCCCTATTGCCCACTATCGCTTTGATGAGCCTGTGGGCGCTTCGGTGATGCCTGACGCGACAGGCTTCGGGAAAAACGGAATGTATGACGCCGGCGTGATGTTAGGAGCCGAAGCATTGGTAACGGGAACAGCGATGGCTGTGAATGGCGGCTTGGCTAGCATACCCGGGAGTCATTTTGAGAACTTGGAAGCGTTTACCTTGAGCTTGTGGGTGCAGGCAGAGGACATCGCCGGCACGCAGACCTTGATCGCAAAAGGAAACGAATCGAGTCCGGCTTTTGCGGTGATCGTTGATGGTGGCGTGTTGCAGTGGTTTCTCGGAGCCGAACCTGAATTTCAAAGCGATGAGCCTGTCATTAGTGCGAACACGGCACATCATGTGGCCGTGACTTACTCGGCGGCCAAGGCCACACTGTATGTCGATGGCATCGCCGTTGGAGAGCGCGATGCGCCCTCGCCTTTAGAGATTTCCATGGATAATCCGTTCATGATTGGTTCGTTCAACAACGCGTTGCCCTTCGCTGGGCGGTTGGATGATTTTCAGATCTATGATAGATCTCTATCAGCACAACAGGTTCGCGGTTTACATGACGATCCTGGCAGCGTGGTCACAAGTGAAATCTCTGAACAGCCAGGGATTGCAGCGCATTGGACCTTTGATGAAACCCTTTCTGATACCGCGCCGGGCGGCACGGGCGATGTGTTAGCGCCTACGGGAGAAGTGGCGTTTGCTAGAGGCGTGATGGGCGAAGCGGTGCGTCTTTCCGCAGATGGTATGCAACGCTTGCGGGCCGAAGATTCCGATGATCTCGATCTCGCCGACGACTGGACGCTGGAGGCTTATGTGTGGCCCGACGCAGATAACACTGGGGAGTGGGACCGCTTCTGGACCAAGTGGGGCGATGGCGGGAATGAATGGCATGTCGCCTTCCGCAGCGCCGGCGCGGTGACCGTGGAGAATGGTCTCGATCTCTTCATCAATGGCGATCGCAATGTGATTCCTAGCAACACCACCGCCGAGGTGCCGCTGGAGGAATGGTCTCACGTGGCTTTGGTGGGCAATGCTACGGAAGGAACGATCACGGCTTGGCTCAACGGACTCCTCGTGGGCGAGGCGGCCTACGAAGAAGTGCAAGCCGGCTCGGGCGCTATGAACTTTGGGAACTTTGAGAGTCCCGCTAACGGCTTGCAATTCAGTGGACTCATAGATGAGGCCATCATTCATCGTCTGGCGCGGGATGAAAGTTATTTGTTAGATCGTGCTTCACGGATCATTCGACGCCCTCCGGGAGGTAGCGATGCGCTGCGGGAGAGCTTGGGACGCGTGGCCGGGTCCACGGAAACGCTCACGGAACCAGCGGTGGTTGATTTCGGTGATCTAACCGGTGACGCTACCTACGAGTTTTTCTTCAATGCCGTGCAAGGCGGTCCATCGACCGCTATCGCCGGCGACAATGATTGGGGATTAAAGTTAGAGCAATGGCAAAGTTTGGGCATCTTCGGCACGACTGAGTTCGGCGTCGTAGACAATGCCTTCGATCCCGTTGCGGGCGGTAATGTCGATTCGGTGTTTGGTGAGGATGTCCACGTGATCTTTGTGAACGACAGCACTGCCGGAGAGACGCGGCTCTACATCAATGGTAACGTGGCGGGCACGATCCCCAGTATCTTTGAACTCGCTGGTGAAGTCAGCGTGATGGCAGCCCACCTTGGAAATATCGACCTCATGGGGGAAGGAAGCGTATTCTACGGCTGGTCCACCTACGACGAGGCGCTTCCTGCCGAAGCCATCGCCCTCTTGGCTGAGGACGCCTTGGGGCTTGGTGGTGGCGAAACAGATTTGATTCTGGTTCAAGAAGTCCAACGGACGGCAAACAATGTGCTTCAGTTCACCTTGCCGGCTGGCATCAATGCCAGCATTCAGTATTCTCGGGATCTGTTGACCTGGGAAACGATCCTAACAGGCGTCTCCGGAATGATCGAAGATTCCGATGCCCTACGCAATGCTGAAACCAGTGGGTACTACCGCGCGCAGGTCGATTCACCGTGAGCGGCAATCGCTTGCGTTCTTCTGATTCCCGAGGTGAGTTCCCGCATTGAAAACCATTCCCCATTTAACCATCCTGGCACTTCTCTCAACGTGCGGAATCTGGGCAGCTGAAACGGTGCCGGCGTCCAAGCTTCCACCTGAGAAGCGAAAGGTGGCGCTCGAACGACTGAAGTCGCCTGACAAAGAGACGCGGCACCTGGCCCACCAGACGTTGTGGCAGCTTGGTGACAACATCGCCGAGGACCACCGGCTCCTTTTACAAGAGGCAAAGGCGCATCATTTTAAGCAGTTTAAGAAAAAGGCTGAGGATGCCGATCGATCGTTGCGCCCCTTCGCCGCCGCCTATGGCGCTTGGACGGAAAATCGGGATGAAACCCTGTCATTAGCGCGAGAGGATTTGAAAGATGATTCGAGTGCGTTTGCCAAGCTTGAACGCTTGCTTACACAGACGAAGCGCCGGCATCGAGCGCTTGAGAAAGAAGTCACTGCAGCAGCTGACATTTATGCGCAACTCACGCCATTGGTGAAGATTTTGCAGGAGTTTGAGCTGGAAGCCGGTATGTTAGAAGATATCGATGACGTGTCTCCCGGCCGAATGCGTGATTGGCTTGAGAAGTGTCTCGAGGGAAAGAATCTCATTGATTGGTATGAGGCACAGCGGCGGCTGGGCGAAGACCACGAGCAGTTCGAAGGCGCGTCCATGTATAACAAACGGATCGCTTCCTGGCCTCAGGCGGCGCAGCGTGACTTCGCCCGGATCATCGGGGAAACGAGAGAAGCGTTAGGATTGGAGCCACTTTATTTGCAGGAGGAACTCAGCCAAGCAGCCAAGGCGCATAGCGCGGAAATGAAGAAACTGGATTACTTCAGCCACACTTCGCCCGTGCCGGCTAACAAAACTCCTGAGAAACGCGCATCCAATGCGGGCTATCCAGGAAGTTTTCTCGGCGAGAATATTGCGGCAGGTTTTGGTTCGGCCGCTTCAGCCTTTCAAGGCTGGTGGCACAGCGATGGGCATCGCAAGATCATGCTCATGAAGGGAGCGAACCATTTAGGCGTGGGCGTTGTATCCACCCACTGGACCATGCTGATGGGCAAAGGCGAAGCTCCTTCAATGGAATCGACGGCGCCGAAATCCTAGCAACCCAACAAGAAGCAGAGCACCCCCATGAGAGGGTTCCGGTACCGCTGTGGTTAGGGTGCTGGAGAAATGAATGGAGACCTCGCTGTCTGGATCGCTATGGGTCAGGTAGAGACCTGATGTAGGAGCTGTTTCACTAACATGGAACTCAATGGTAGCGATTTCACCCGAAGCGAGAGTAAAGTTCCAGCCCAGGGCCATGGACACATCTTCCTCGAAACCGCTGGGCACGCCATTGAAGTTGTCTAACAGGCTACCACTCGGGGTGCTGTTAGAGAAATGCGTTTCGATGTCGCCAAAGAGGAAGCCCGGCTCGTCAATCTCCCACGTTTGACCCATATCCGGCGTGCCGGTGGTGGAGCCGAACTCGTTGAAGAAATCATTGAGCGGCACATCAATTTCGTGATCCAGAAACAACCCCACAAAGTGATCGCCAACGGAAGTGATCGTGATTTGCAACGTGCCGAGACCCGATGCGTAATCAAATCCGGCATCGTTGATGCCGGGTAGCGATGACAGCGTGGTTGGCAAGAAACGCTTGCTGCCATCGAGATTGATGCCGTAGTCGAAAAGCTCAACCGCTCCGCGCATGGAGAGTGGTGTTAGACAAAAGGCGGCAGAAAGGGCGGGGAGAAAACGAATGAGGAATCGCATGGGATTGGAAAGCTTGATCCCACGGATAATTCTTTTGACTATCTATTCCATAGAAATACGCCCTTAACCACAATGGTAATTATAATTATGGAAATGATTAGCGACTCTTGCCTTCGTATTTGAGCGCCCGGTAGGTCTTCTCGGCCATCTGATGGCGGCCCACGACGCGTGCCCGAAATTGGAGGCGATCGCCATCGACGACCGAGGCATGCTGCGGGTGCTCGCTGACCCAGACCTCACCAAAGATTCGGCTTTTGTATTTGGGAACCAGACGACCATCGCGGTCAACAATCATGCCGCCGACCCGTTGATAGTTGGATTGACCGGCCACATCGAGCGGCTCCGGGATATTGATCAGCAGACCTTTGTCTGAAACGGAGATCACGAGGCCATCGACGATCACGGACGGGGCTGAGCGAAGTGCTTTCCGCTCGGCCAGGACCAAGAGCTGATCCTCGGCAGCCTTGGTACGTTGGGCTTTGCGAGCGTTCTGCTCTTTCTGCGAGAGTGCCGTGTCCATTGAGTAAACTTTTACCAATTCATCGGGCAAGAGATGCGCCGGGACGGTCATGGCCCCCGTATCATGAAAGATGGTGAGCGAGGTCTTACTCCAGCTGTGCACTTGGTAATTCTTGAGGACGCGACCGTCTTTGAGCGTGAGATCGTAAACAATTGGAGCGCCATCGGCCGCGACGGTGGCCTCCGCGCTTTGGGCACTCGCCTCAGTAGCTTCGGGTTCAGCCTCTGCCGGTGCATCGGGAATGACTGGGGCAGCGGGTGGCTCGAGCGGCGCTTCGGTGGCGGGTGTGGCAGGTTCCTGCGCTGTCAGGAGCGAGGCGAGAGCGGGCGTGAGGATGAAGAAAACGAGTCGGTTTTTCATAGCGAAAGCAACGTTCTAGATGAGACGCCTAAAGTCTACGCCACGAGCCACCGTCTTTCCAATCTCTAATCGCTATAAAAGAAGCTGTGATCGCGCTGCCTGGTGAGACCACGCCACGGGACGCTGGCCGCTTGCACGGTGGGAGTTGGTGTTCTATGCACGTGGGTCCTCGCTTTGTATGATCGAGTCCACTTACATCGTCTATGCCGTGCTGGCGGTCGTCGTCCTAGCCTTTTTCCGGGAATGGGCGCCCCCGGATGTGGTGGCGTTGGGAGCCATGGCGATTCTGTGGGCCACGCAGGTTCTGACCACAGACGATATGTTAGGAGTGTTCAGCAATCCCGCACCACTCACAGTAGCCGCGATGTTTGTCCTCAGTGCCGGATTGGAACGCTCCGGGTGCATCGAGATCATGGGGCGGCTATTTTCGAAGATTGCCGGCAATACGGAAACGCGTGTGCTCATTGTGATGATGGTCTTAGGCGCTGTGCTCTCCGCCTTTATCAATAACACACCCATCGTCGTCGTCTTCCTCCCCATCGTCATGGCGCTGGCCAATGACAGTGACCTGAAATCGTCGCGTCTCTTGATTCCACTCTCCTTTGCTTGCATTCTCGGCGGCACTTGCACCCTAACGGGAACGTCAACCAATCTCATTATCGACGGTGCCGCCCAAGACGTCTTCGCCACCCGAAATGAAGATTACCGGCCTTTCACCATGTTTGAAGTGACCAAGTTAGGCTTGGTTTACGCCTTCATCGGATTTCTCTACATGCTCACCATCGGTCGCAAACTCCTGCCCACGCGCGAGTCCATGCAAGCCGCTGTGTTCAAGAAGAAACGGCGGCATTTCCTAACTCAAGTACTCATAGAAGAAGATTCGCCCTTGATCGGAAAAACCCTGGTGGAATCTCTGATCAAAGAATTCCCTGAGGCGCGTATTCTCGAGGTGCGGCGCGGCGGCACGGTCCTTACACAACCTCTTAACGAACTCGTGATCGAGGCGCGCGACCGCATCCGGCTCACCGTACATGGAACGAGTTTCGAAGAATTTAAGCAAACAGGCGGCCTGCAGTTTCCGGCGCAGAAACACTTGCGCGTTTCAGCGTTGGATACCCAGCCGCTCCAACTCATGGAGGGCGTCGTGGGGCCGCAATCCCGTTTGGTAGGTAAGACGCTTCGGGAACTCCGCTTCCGCCAGCGCTACGGCGTGCTCATTATGGCGGTGCATCGCAAAGGCGTTGATCTCCGCAGTCAGTTGGAAAATGTGCGGCTACGCGTGGGCGACGTGCTCCTGGTAGAGGGATCGGGCGAAAGCATGCGCCGTCTCATGGAAGATCACGACTTTCTCATCATGGATCGCCCAGCGCCGCGCGAGGTGAAGTCGAATAAAGGCTGGATCGCTGCGGGCATTGTCGGCGCGTTCATCCTCGCCGCCTCCTTTGGTGGCCTCCCCATATCGGGCCTGGCAATCCTCGCAGCCGTGCTGATGTTAGTCACCCGTTGCCTCGAACCGCAGCACGCCTACGGCGCCATTCAATGGACGATCATCTTCATGATCTTCGGGATGCTCGCGTTGGGGAAAGCCATGGAGACATCTGGTGGCGCCAAGCAGATCGCGGATTTCATCGAGTCCGGCTTTGGAGGCTCCAGCCCCATCGTCTTGCTGGCCGTCATCTACCTCATGAGTTCGATCATGACGGAATTGATCAGCAACAACGCTGTCGCCGCCTTGATCACGCCGATCGTCATTGGTATCGCCGCGAACATGGGCATGGACGCCCGGCCTTTCATCGTGGCGGTGATGTTTGGGTGCAGCGCGAGTTTCGCCACTCCTATCGGCTATCAAACCAACACTTATGTCTACGGCGCCGGCGGCTACCGCTTCGCTGACTTTCCAAAAGTGGGCGTGCCGCTCAATTTGATCCTGTGGATAGCGGCGACGCTCTTGATTCCATTTATGTGGAGTTCGGGGCTTTCCTACGCGGAGTGGTTTCAAGGCACAGGACGTTAACACTGAGTCATCCGAGGTCGTCGTTCCAGCTTGAGCCGCCTTTTAGCGAGGCGGGCCGTATAAACAACAAGGGCGAGGTCAACGACCTCGCCCTTGGGCTAAAAAGTTAGATAGAATTCGTTTTGATCGGGTTATTTGTCAGCGTCTTTAACGACGGCCACCAACTTGGGGTCGGAGGCCCAGGTGAGGAGTTCGTCCTCGCCTTTCATGACTTTCACGACAACGCCGCGAACCCGGTCCCTTGTTCTTGAAGATAAACTTACCTTCTTACCTGTGACCTTTCAGGTAGATTTACCGGAAGGTCCTCACGTGCTACCGAAAGGTTCCTTCTGGACGACGTCCACGCTATCCGTGGAAAAGACGAAGTCGATTCGTGGCAGAACCTCACTGACCATGCTGCGGCCGGTCTCAACGTGGGTCTCTTCACCCTTCCGGCCGGTGCCGTTGTCGCGAGTGACCACGATGGCGTAGTTAATCTCCAAATCCTTCATCGACTGCTTGGAATTGTTCCGCAGCGTGACTTCGTAGGATTTGGGGGTCGTGGTCGTCTTGGTGGGAACGCGCTTGGTGACCTTCTTCTTGCCCTGCTTCGCTTTCGCTGACACTCGCAGGTGCTTTCCGATGGCCAACACTTCGCTTTTCTTGGTGACGTACTCCTGGTCGTCTTCGCTCAACACATCTAGCCGGAACTTCATGAGTTTACCCGACTCGCGGCGAACCTCGACCAGCCCTTTATCAGCCTGATACCCAACAAGTTCCGCGTTGAAGTGCTTGTCGCCGCCCTTACTGGTGAACTTACGCAATTCCGCTTGCGCCAGCCCCGCCATGGCAGCCCCGATGGCGACCAGAAGCCCTGTTTTGAGTAGGATGCTCCTGTGCATAAGGAGGCATTTTAGAGGGAATGGCATCAATTGCAAGGTTAGGAGCGGTATAATCCGGCCCTCCGTTTGCACCGGGAAAAAGCTTTTCACGGGGAAATTGCCCATCCGAGACGCGAAACGGGCCCGGCGCGTTGTGAAACGCCGGGCCCGTCTCCAATCAAATCCTCGCAGCGGGACGCTATTTCTTCGAGTCTTCCACTTTGGTGATTTTCTGAATCACCGTCATGTCCATGTTCATCTTCATCTGCTGGCCACCTGCATCCATTGACATCGCCATCTTGGTCAGGAGGTCCGACTTACGGGGCAGGCCGAGCTTGTTGTCGAAGTAAATCTCCCCGGTGAAGTCCGAGTCCTCCACTTTCATCTTGCCCCCTCCGGCAATCTCCATGTCGATCGTCATGTCACCCTTGGTCGATAACACAGCACACGGATGGCCGTCGAACTCCGCAAACTTCTTCAATGTGTAGGATCCTTTGACAGCGATCTTGCCCTCGCCTTGCGGTGCCGGCATCTCCATGGTGTAGGGCCAGGAGTCGCCGACCTTGAGTTCTTTGTCAGGCACGTTCTGCAAGAGGCCCTGTTGGATGGTTTGCTTGAGCTGGTCCGAGGAGAAGAGTTGCTTGATGCCGGCCATCGGTCCAAGGTCTTCAGCCTCATCTCCTAACAGATTCTCCACGCCCTCTACTTCCACCACTTGATTATCTTTATCCAAGATCATGGTGATGGATTTCCCAGCGATAGCGGTGAAAGGATTGCCGTCATCGGAATCGGAGCTGAACTCCTGTTTGAAGATACCGGCATCGATCAACATGTCGGCTTTGTCATAGGAGATGACGACAGCCGTCTGGTCTTCGTTGCGCTTTTTCACATCCATGGACATGTCCATGCTGATCTTGTTATTCATGTTCATGGGCTGCCCGCCGGGACCTTCCATCTTCATCTTCTGATTGATCTCGGTGGACTGTTGGATCTTCTTGCCCACCGGATAACCTTGCTTGATTTTGACCGATTTCTGTTCCGCGTTTGCGGATAAAGTTAGGGCTAGCATTGAAGCCAGCATCAGGGAGAGGGAGTTCTTCATTTTCATGCTAAGTCTCGTAATTGGATTCTTAAGATATGGATTTAGAATCAGCCCGACGCCGTTCCCGCCCCGAGTTGACCGGCGAACACTAGGCCGGAGTGGTGGCCAATCCATTACAAAATCGCGCCCGGCTTCCATTCACCGGCCAATTTGAGCTTCAGGCAAGTTTTGAATGGCCGAGAAGACGAGGTTCCTCTATTTCCCCGGGACCATGGCCAAAGACATCGTCTACTTTGATCTCGAGACCCAGCGTTCGGCCGGAGACGTGGGTGGCTGGGATAAGAAATGCGATATGGGCATGTCCATCGGAGTGACCTACAGCACCGGGCTTGGAGAATATCGTATCTTCGGGGAAGACACCGTGGACGGGCTCATCGATCAGCTCCGGCAAGCGGACCTCGTGGTGGGGTACAACCACATCAACTTCGACTATCAAGTGCTCATGGGCTACACCTGTCTCGATCTTCCGAGTCAGTTGGTCAGTCTCGACCTTTGCACTTATTTGGAAGAAACGATCAATCACCGGCCCAAGCTCGACGCCATCGCCGCGGCGTCCCTTGGTTGCGGCAAGACTGCCGAGGGCCTGCAAGCCATCAAGTGGTGGCGTGAAGGCAAGGTCATGGAGATCGCACGTTACTGCTGCTTTGATGTCAAAGTCACCAAACTCGTTCACGAGTACGGTGTGAACTACAAACAAATCAAATACGTCGACAACGCCGGGCACGAACACGTGGCCCAAGTGGATTGGCCCAGTTAGCTCAGTCTTTCTGAATACGCTTGATCACCTTGGCCACCAACTGCGGACGGCTTCCTAGCTCTTCCACCAACGCCTGAAAAACGCGCAAGGTTTGCGAACTCACATGGTGCTCCATGCCTTCGACATCACGATGGATATCCAATTCATCGAGTTCGAATAACCGGAGAAAAGCCGAGAGTGTTTCGTGCCGTTGAATGATGGCCTGCGCGATCTTTTCACCGGCCGGCGTGAGATTCATGCCACGGTATTTTTCGTAGGTGAGCAAGCCGTCGCTATCTAACCGTTGCACCATGTTGGTGACGCTCGCCTGGGAGATCCCCAAGTTGGTGGCGATGTCGATCACCCGCGCGTAGCCCTTCTCATTGATCAAGTTGAGGATCTGCTCGAGATAATCCTCACCCGCGACGGAAGTGGTAGGCTCGGCAGACTTGGGGCTCATGGAGAAATCGAAGATTAGCTATTTGACAAAGAATTAGCCATACCTAAACTTCATAGTCAAGTATGAAACTCTCAGCACTCCTTAACCTCTTGGTGGCCGTTTGCCTGCTCTTTTTATCGAGTTGCAGTAAGCAGGCGACGACTTCTTCATCCGATCTCGTCGTGTGCACAACGACGATGGTGGCCGATCTCGTGCGCGAAATTGGTGGTGATGCCGTCACGGTCGAAGCCTTGATGAAGGCACAGGTCGATCCTCATCTCTACAAGGCTTCTCCTAGCGATGTGTCGAAATTGAATCGCGCGAAGGTCGTTTTCTACTCGGGTATGCTGCTAGAGGGACGCATGACCGATATTTTCAATCGACTGGCAGATCAGGGTAAGGCTGTTCATGCGGTGACCGACAGCGTTCCCGAAAAGAAACGGATTGAATCGGAAGAATATGAGGGGCATCCGGATCCCCACGTATGGGGAGACGCCTCCTTGTGGATGACTGCGGCCGATGTGGTAGCGGAGAGACTCGCGGAAGCTTTCCCCGATCATGCCGAGTCGTTTCAAAAGCGGCGCATGGCCTATCGCAAGACCTTAGCCGATTTGGATCGCTGGGCGAAAGAACGCATTGATTCGATTCCGCCCAGCCGCCGGAAGTTGGTCACGAGTCATGATGCGTTTAGTTACTTTGGCAGGGCTTATGGCTTGGATGTGATTGGCGTCCAAGGCATCTCCACAGCCTCGGACCCGAGCCTAGCGGATCGCACCCGTATGGTGGATTTCATCAAAAAGCACCAAATTCCTGCGATCTTTGTAGAGAGTTCCGTTTCGCCTGTACTCATCGAACAGATTAGCAGAGATGCGAATGTAAAAGTGGGAGGCGAACTGTTTTCCGATGCGCTGGGCGAACCAGGTACCATGGAATCAGGCGATGGTGAATCTTACGACGTGGGTACCTATGTAGGGATGATCAAGCATAATGTGAATACGGTGGTCAGTGCCTTGCGATAGAACTCTGCCTGTTGATCATTGATTACAATGAACGCGCCCGGAGAGCCTACTGAGGAAAACGTCGTCTTAGAGACGCATGATCTCACCGTGGCGTATGACAAGAAACCGGTTCTATATGGCATCGATGTCAGGATTTCTCCGGGGCAATTGGTCGGTATCATGGGGCCCAACGGCGCCGGGAAGTCGACCTTGATCAAAGCGGTGATGGGTCTGCTAGAGCCTGCCAGCGGGTGGATTCAGGTAGACGGTGAGCCTAACAAATCCCAAAGGCATCGAATGGCTTACGTCCCACAGCGGCGTGAGGTGGATTGGGATTTTCCCGTCACGGTGATGGATGTGGTGCTGATGGGGCGTTATGGACATCTCGGCTTGTTTCGGAGACCAGGCCGCAAGGATCGCGAGATCGCCAAGGAAGCATTGGAAAAGGTGAACATGATTCCCTTCGCCAACCGGCAAATTGCCAATCTGAGTGGCGGTCAGCAGCAACGCGTCTTTCTCGCCCGCGCCCTCGCCCAGCAGAGTGATCTGTATTTGATGGATGAGCCATTTGTCGGCGTGGATGCGGCGACGGAATCCACCATCATCGAGTTGCTTCAAGACCTGCGTTCCCAAGGAAAGACCATTCTCGTTGTCCATCATGATCTCCCCACGGCGCGGCAGTACTTTGACTCGCTCCTCCTCCTCAACATGCGGTTGATCGCATACGGCCCGGTCAATGACGTCTTCAAGACCGATCTCCTGCAGCGCGCCTACGGCGGCCGCCTAACCATTCTCAGTGAAGTAGCAGAGGCAGTGGGACAGAAAGATCGGGTGGATAGCCCGGTGCTCTGACATGTCGGGCAGCACATCCAGATGCGTGATTCAGCCTTCAGGCTGTTGGGAGAGCGCCTTGCACTTCAAGAGAACTCTAGCAATCGTCCTAGCACTCCTTCTCATCTTCAGCCAGAATGTGGCCCAGGCGGCGAAGATCTCGGAGTTGGTGGAAGTGGATTTTCAAGATCAACTCCATCGCTTCTTCAGCTTTCGTGATCCGGTGATCCGCCAAATCTTGCTGGGGTGCGTGTTCATGGGAATCAACTTCGGTCTGTTAGGGAGTTTCGTCGTGGTGCGGCGGATGGCTTTGGTGGGCGACACCCTATCACATGCTGTGCTCCCCGGCGTCGCGGCAGGATTCCTCTTTACCATGAGCAAGGAGCCCTGGGCCATCTTGTTGGGGGCCACAATGGCGGGTTTGCTAGGCACCGCATTGGTCGCGTGGATCAAACAAACAACCAAACTCAAACAAGACGCGGCATTGGGAATGGTCCTGGCGACGTTCTTTGCCGTCGGCGTTTGCCTGATCAAGATGATCGAGAGTGTGCCGTCGGTGAATAAGAGCGGGCTCGATCATTTCTTCTATGGTCAAGCCGCAGCGTTGGGACCGAAGGACCTTTGGATGATGGGCGGCACCTCCGTGATCGGGCTGTTGGTGATCGGCTTGCTCTACCGGCCGCTCCTCACCGTAAGTTTCGACAAGATCTATGCGGAATCGATCGGTCTCCCGGTAAACGCACTCTATCATTTGCTGATGTTTCTTCTAGCTTTGGCCACCGTGGTCGCACTGCAAGCGGTTGGAGCATTGATGGTGAGTGCGATGCTCATCACCCCGGCCGCCACCGCTTACTTGCTCACCAAACGTCTATCAAAGATGCTTTTGTTAGCGGTGCTATTGGGAATCAGCGCCGGTTTGTTAGGGGCTTTTCTTTCCTTTGTCGGCGAAGGCATCGTCCATCATGCGCTTCCCACGGGGCCGGCCATGGCTCTATGTGCGGGAGCGTTTTTCATGACGGCTTTTCTGTTCAGTCCTCAGCACGGCTTGCTCTTCCGCTGGTGGCGGCGTCTCGCGCAGTCACGGCAGATCGTGGTTGAGAACACCTTAAAAGCGATCTTTCGCGGACTTGAAGTCGGCGGGTTCAAGCGTGAGGGCATCGCCGTGGAACAATTGGCCACGGCCGCGCGGGAATCCCTCGAGGCCACGCAGCGGAGGTTGCGCATGTTAGTCAACGATGGTCTAGCCACTTTCGCTAAAGGGGGCGACGTCGTTTATCTTACTCCGGAAGGCCTGCAACACGCTTCACGGGTAGTACGCAATCACCGGCTATGGGAACTCTATCTCACCAACGAAGCGAATTATGAAGCCGATCACGTACACGCCGATGCCGAGAAAGTGGAACACATCTTGGGCGAACAACAGGTGATGGAGTTGGAACGCTATCTCGATTACCCGGAAGAGGACCCGCATGGAAAACGCATTCCTTCACTGCGGGACACGCAGCGGTTTTCATTGAGCAGTCTGTCAGGAGAAAAGGAGAACGATGACTAACATCAGCGCTTTGATCCCGCCTTTCAATGCGCACCGGGTGTTCGTGGAGCCCTGGACGCTTAATTTGAACCAAACCCTGCTCATCGCCGGCATCGGTCTCATCGTCGCGCTCTCTTCCGCGCTGATCGGAAACTACTTGGTGCTGCGGCGCATGTCGATGTTAGGCGATGCGATTAGCCATAGCGCGCTTCCCGGCGTCGTCATCGCGTTTCTCATCTCGGGTAGCCGCGATTCCTTCGCGTTGACCATCGGCGCCCTGATCGCCGGCATCGTCACCACGGTGCTCATCGAGACCATTCATCGCCGAACGATCGTCAAGGTTGATTCGGCCATTGGCATCGTCTTTTCCATGCTCTTCGCGCTAGGAGTGATTTTGTTAGAATTTGCGCCCCACACGGATTTGGATCCGGATTGCGTTCTCTTCGGTCAATTGGAGTACATGGGCATGCATCAGGCAGCGACGCCGTTGGGGGCTCTCGCAGCCTCCCCACAGTTCCGGCTCTTGTTTGTCATTTTTTCACTGACCGTGATCCTAGTGATCGCATTCTATAAAGAACTGCTTGTGACTTCTTTCGATCCTCTCCTAGCAGGCGCGCAAGGATTCCGGCCCGGTTTTATTCACTATGCCATGATGTGCATGCTCTCTCTCATTGTGGTCAGTTCGTTTGAGGCCGTGGGTGCTATTCTCGTCATTGCTATGCTCATTCTGCCGGGGGCTAGTGCCTTCCTTCTTTCCAAACGGCTCTCACAGATGATCTATCTCAGCGCTGCGCACGCGCTGCTCAGCACCCTCGGCGGCGTTCACTTGGCGGTCTGGTTGAACTGCCCCACGTCAGCATGCATGGTGATTGTGGGGGCCGGCTTGTTTGCGATCGCCTGGATCGCCTCACGTCGCGGTGGCCCACTCACGAATCATGATGATGAGCCGGAGGAATCTACGGCCGTCGCCGCCGGATAAGCATTAGTAGAGCAATAAACGAGGGAAGGGCCATCGACGGTTCGGGAACAGCCGCCACGGTAAAGCCGATATCGACGAAAGATTGTTTGGTGGTCTCACTAACAAACGTCGGTGTGTTCAAGAATCCGGTCATCAGCTCATTTGCCAGGTTCTCACCCCCAGTTGTGACGAGGGTACGGTTTTCATCCCAATGCCCATTCGCGGTACCGGGACCGCCTCCCAGCTCGACGGGAACAAAGGTCGCGCCGCTTTGTCCCACAAACTCCTTCTGAAACGCGGCCAGCCCATTGGCACCGGTGTACTCACCGCTTCCATTCACGTAAACGCCGTTGTCCGTCCAAAGCGTGCCAAAGCCTAGCACATGCCCCATTTCGTGCACGATGACATCTAACAAGATGCCGATGTTTTCAAGATTGGCCAAATCCGCCGAATCGAATTGCATGATCCCGGAAGTGGCGAGGACAAAACCGCCTTCACTAACAAATTCATCGGGGCCGGCCTGGCCCAGGATGCCACCTGGGCCATCGATTATGGGAGCCGATGCCCTGATTGTCGGCCCGGTCACACTGATCCCGGGCTGGTAGCCGGTGATCACGTCTTCCCAGAAGGTTTCTGCTTGGGTGAAGACGGCTTCTTGCCTCCCGGAGAGGCCCGTACCAAAGTTGATCGTCACATCAAAACTGCCAGGATGGATTAGGCTGGCAAAGGCGGTCCATGGTATGGACAAGACCGTCAAAACCAAACCCCAGGTACTAACTGGATGATAACAGAAGCGAATATCCATGAAATTAAGATAAAACAGTTCTGAAAATCATGGTCACGCTTTCTTTGCCTCACGCATCGATCCAATGCACCAGGCGCGCAAGAGAAGGTCCCCCATCTTGGTGCCACGTCCATGGGGGAGCCTGCGATTCGCCAAGCGCGCAGAATCGTGACGCCCCCAGACCCACCAAAGTTCGCACGCGATCCAATTCGTAGGGCCACAGCGCAATCGTGCTGAGATGCGGCCGCACCGTTAGGAAAGCAGGCTCCAACGGAACCGTGAGCGGTTTTACGAAGACCAGCCGATTGCCGCTGGATCCGGCAAAGTAACTATCCTCTTCACAAATGACCGTCCATTCAGTGGAGTTTTCGCTAACAAACAAACTAATCCGTGGATCAGTCGCTGCACGAAACCCGTAGCTCCCTCGCAAATGCTGAATCTCCGTCTCTTCGGCCATGGTGATTTCGCCCCTTGGATGAGCTTCTCCAAAGACGGCAAGCGCCTTGCCAAGCTGTTCCCCATAGGCGTGGACCGTTCCACAGCGCGCGGTGTCGATATAGATTGTCTGCAGGGAAAGGCATCCTTTCTGATCATGCAAGCCGATGTCAGCCGCGGCACGTTCGTAAGAGTTTTCCGGATCATCGAAGACGATGCCGAAACTAATCTTATGCCCATGCGGCACAAAAATTTGGTTAGGCAGGCAATGCGCTCGAAAACGCGCGATCGTCTCATCGCTTCCAAAGACAACGACGGCGTCTGCCGAGGTGAGCCATTCGTTGGGTAAGGCCTTCTCAATTTGCACCTGCGTCTGCAGCTCCGCCGGCAGGGCTTTCACAAACGCTTCGAGTTCCGGCAATCCCTGCGAGGGCAATTTCAAATGATTCCGGCTGCCTAACAACAGCCCGCGAATCAGACTCTGCAATCCGGCAAACGGCGTGTTGCCACTAACGATATGCAAGATCTCTTCCGGCCGTACCGCCTTGGCATGGCCGGATCCATAGGCTTGAAAATCGTCGAGTAGGGCCTCATGCCCAAGCTCCAGCCTAACGACTTCCAATAACTGATCCGGCCTTTGCAGATGAAGATGGGGAAAGGCGCTTGCGGCAATGGCGAGGGCTTCCGCCCGTTCTGAGGTGGTCATCAAAAGCAGACTTAGCGCTCGATGATCAAGTCATCCACATAGAATCCGGCGCCATTGTTGTCCTGAACGCCATCGGTGAGAAAACGAAACACCACGGTGAACGTCTTGCCGGCTAAGGAGATTTCATCGGCTCCCACCTTGGTGAGGTCGACAATGTACTCTCGCCAATCGTCGCCTGGTTCTAACGGATCCAGCAAGATGGCTTGGGCAGGATCTCCTCCTTGATGAAACTCGATGCGCACGCCCTCATCAGGCCCCATTTCCACAGAGTAGAAGAAACGAAGCGTGGCTTGTCGTTGTCCGGAGAGATCGACAAGTGGAGATGTTAGAGTGACGTTAGACTCCGCGTCATAACCGTCATCAAAGCCCACGCCATAAACGCGGTCTCCGCCATGCGCCCCAATCGCCGGCGTTCCCAACTGCCAGGTTCGCGTCGCTTGATTGGGAAAGGGAAGGTCTCCTGCACCAACCGTCCAACCGGGAGCCTCTCCTTCAAAGTCTTCGGCCAGGAAAGGCGGAGGCGGACTTCGCCGGACGCGGAAATAGGCAGCTGATTCAGCGAGATCCTCAATGAGAAAGGACGTGGATTCATCCGGCGCGGGAGCGGCCGCGAAGACTTCTGACACGGCCGACCACTGGTTAGGCTCGAGACTAACCGATTTCTCAATAACGAAGAACTCCACCGGACTTGAGTTCCATTTGACTTGCATGGTGGCTGCCTCACGCGCGTAGACCGTTTCCTGGATGACGAGAGGTCCAGTTGGCGCCGCCACTATCAGTGGAACGGCGGCACCCTCAGGTGTGTTGATCGTTTCCAGGTTGTCCGCGGCCAAGTTATCGATCTGCTGACTAACAATCAGTTCGCCGGTGGCCTCCGGTCCATCGAAAAACTCGAAGAGCATCCCATCCAGTCGCGAGGCGCAGCAATTGCTATCTTGACGATCCCAAATGCGAAGGTCGCCTTCCGCCAAGTCTTGTGCCGTTGGAAAGGTGAAGATGAGCACTTGGCCGCCCGTGTCACTCGATGAATGAAAGCCGTTGGCACAACAGTTCGCGGCAATATCATCAATGGGCCCGGTAGCTTGGCCACCAAAGCCGGGAGCCTCGGAGGCCATCGCCGTGGTCCCGAAGTCAACCGAGGCCACATCCACGTCATCCGTATTAAAGAGATCAATCTCCTCAATGTAGAACCAATCTTCGAGCGTATTGGTGATGCGTATCGACCGCACCCCACGAATCGCCGCAGCGATGTTGGGACGGCTGTTAGGATCATTGGGATCGGTGCTCAAAACAAGTTCACGATCATCCCGGATACCGTCACGATCAGAATCCTCAAGATTGGGATCGGTTCCCGTATCCATTTCGTCCACGAACGTCTTGGAGTTGGTCTCCACCCCATCGGTGAGACCATCACCATCACTGTCGGACTCGAGCGGATCCGTCCCCGTATCTTCAGCGCTTACCCAAGTGCCAGTCTTGGTTTCCACACCATCTAACAAACCGTCGCCGTCAGTATCCGGCACCTGCGGATCGGTCTCACGCATGAATTCTTGGACATTGGTCGAGCCATCCTTGTCCGGATCGCCCTCTGCTCCGTTATCACCCGTGGCGTCATTTGGGTCCAACTCATGCGCACGTTCGTACCGGTCAGTGAGACCGTCTCCATCGGTGTCAACGTCAGGATCGGGAAGTTCAAAAGAGGCACCCACCTCCGTACTAATCTCGCCTAACGAATCGGCGGCGAGGTTGTCGACTTGCTGTGCCGCGATCAAGTCCCCACCAGCCTCAGGTTCCGAGAAAAACTCGAAAAGCATGCCATCCAGGCGTTGGGCGCAACAGGCGTCAAATCGATCCCACACCGTGACTTGCCCTTCCAGCGTCTGAGGTGAAGGAAAGTTGATGATGAGAAACTGATCACCCAAGCTCGTGGAGGAATGCCAACCCGAGCCGCAACAAACATCGGTGATATCATCAATGGCGCCTTCTTCAATCGAACCAAAGGCGGGTGGCTCTGACAACGTGGTCGTGGCGCCAAAGGCGACTGAAGCGACATCGACGCCATCTGCGTTTAAGACTTGTACTTCCTCCAAGTAAAACCAATCCTGTCGCGTGTTCGTGATCTTCATCGACTGGACATCGGGAAGCGTGGCCGCCTCCAAACTGATCGCCAAAGCGCTGAATGCTAGAATACCGTGGACCTTCATGAGGTCATAGTAGCGCCTGATCGATCCTCTCGGCAACGATCTTCCTCACGAAACGAGAAGATCGCTCACCACACGGCCATGCACATCCGTTAGCCTGAAATCCCGCCCCGCATAGCGATAAGTCAATTGCGTGTGATCGATGCCTAACAAGTGCAGCATGGTGGCGTGGAGATCGTGAAAATGCACGCGATTCTCGGTCGCATAATAGCCGTATTCATCCGTGGAACCATATTGAATGCCCGGCTTCACACCTCCGCCGGCGAGAAACATGGTGAAGCCATGGGGATTGTGATCACGCCCGTCTTTCCCTTGAGCGACGGGTGTGCGGCCAAACTCGCCACCCCACAAAACAAGCGTCTCTTCCAAAAGTCCGCGTTGTTTTAAATCGGTGATCAGTGCGGCAACAGGTTGATCCATTTCTGCTGCCAAACGCGCGTGATCTTTCTTCAGATTCCCATGTTGGTCCCAATAGCGATGGGTGACCTGCACAAAACGCACACCGGCTTCGCTAAACCGTCTTGCGAGGAGACACTGTTCACCGAATGCCTGGGTGTTTTTCTGATCCAGACCATAGAGTTTCCGGATCGAGTCCGGTTCGCCCGTAAGATCTTGGACGGTCGGGACGGCCATTTGCATCCTGAAGGCCAGCTCATAGGAAGCAATGCGCGCTTCGAGATCGTTGTTAGGCGCGCTGTGCTGCAAGTGCTCTTGATTGAGCGCCGCTAACAAATCCAATTCCTGACGTTGCCGCGCCGGATCATTCAAAGGGCTCTTAATAAACGGGAATCGCAGATCCTTTCCCTTTCCTGCAATGCGCGTCCCTTGAAAGTGAGCGGGTAGAAAGGCAGAAGACCAAGCGTTCGCGCCCCCATGACTGCCCGCCGGATTAATGGTGATAAAGCCTGGCAAATTCTCATTCTCAGTGCCCAATCCATAGTTGATCCACGAACCCATTGCCGGCCTCGTAAAGGTGTCAGAACCGGTATGCAACTCTAACAAAGCGCCACCATGCCGGGAATTGGAGCCATACATAGAGCGAATGAGGCAGATCTCATCAGAAACAGAGCCAATGTGCGGGAGCAACTCACTCACGGCTGCACCGCCCTGCCCATGCTGAGCAAATTGCCAGGGTGAGCCTAGCAAATTGCCTGTCTTGCTTGAGACGATTCGTGGCTTGTCGAAAGGAAGCGGTTTACCATCATCACGTGTCAAGTTCGGTTTGGGATCGAGCAGATCCACCTGAGACGGGCCGCCATGCATGAAGAGGAAGATCACGCGCTTGGCTCTGGCGAAACTTGGAGAGGCCTTCGGCGCCAGGACCGAACCAGCTCCCCGGCTTTCCTGCGCGAGCATGGAATACAGAGCCAGCGCTCCAAATCCGGTGCCGGCGCGTTGCAACATCTCCCGCCGATTCATGGGGGCGATTTGGCGATGATGACAGAGAGCGTTCATGATCAATCAATATACAGATAAGCGTTCGAGGCAAAGAGAGTGCGTGCGTAGGCTGCCCAAGCTTCCTCAGGCGAGGTTGAGTAGTTGGTTAGGAAATCTTCTGCGCGTTGGATCTGTGCAGCCGAAGGTTGCCGGCCGGTCAGATGTTCGGTGAGCCACACAACACGCGCCGAACTTTCGGCCACTGATTTCATTTTCAAAACACGATCCGCCACCGCCGCGGCCGATTCGTGAATCAAGGAGCCATTCATGAGATAGAGCGCTTGAGGTGTCACGGTGGATGTCCGCCGATTTCCATTGATGACCGAGGGATCGGCAAAGTCAAAGGCCGTGAGTCCGTCGTATCCCGTGCTGCGAATCACCGGCAAATAAATCGTGCGGCGAGTGCTTTTCTCATACTCTGGCAATTTCCCCTTGTTCACATATTTTTTCGCTTTGTCAGTCAAAAGTTGACCACCGATCGCCCTATCGAGCCGGCCGGATTGATCGAGCACGGCGTCTCGGAGAACTTCGGCTTCCACGCGTCGTGATTCCCATCTGGCAAACAAAGCATTTTCCGGATCGGCCGCGAAGACGTCGTCGTCTGCTTTGGCGGATTGGCGAAACATCGCCGAGAGAAGGATCTCTCGTTGAAGCCTCTTCAGCGACCAGCCACCTTCCATCAGCTGAATGGCTAGGAAGTCTAACAACTCGGGATGCGTGGGTCGTGTGCCCAACTTACCAAAGTTATCTGGCGTGGTGACGATGCCGCGGCCAAAGTGCCATCGCCAAAGTCGATTGACGATCACGCGGGCGGTGAGGGGATGGTCTTCATTGGTCAACCAACGTGCCAGTTCCAGCCTGCCACTCTGGCCAGCAGGCATGGGCGATAGATCGCTCCCGGCAATAACGGGCAAGACACGACGCGGCACCGTTTCGCCCAGCGTTAGGTAGTTACCTCGCAGATGCACCCGAGTGTCTTGCGCCGGATACTCCGTGACACCTAAAATGCGAAAAGGTTGAGGAAGCCCTTTCTCAAGCGCGGCGATCTGCTTCTTGAGCTTCACTTTCTCATCGTCCGGCGTCTTCTTGTTGTCGCGCCTCTTGGCCAGTTCAGCGACCTCATTGCGTCTAGCAATGTGCTCCGGCTCCGAGAGATCGTGCTCATGCATGACCGCCACGACGTTGTAGTTCGTCATGGTTTTCGTTGAGAGAAAGATCCCCGCTAAACCGTAATAGTCTTCGATGGAAATAGGGTCGAACTTATGGTCATGACAGCGCGCGCAGCCTAACGTCATGCCCATAAAGGCGCGCCCCATGGTATCAAGCTGCTCATCGACGATATCGCGCCGCATCTTATCGGGATCATCGCAGGCTAACATCTTGGGACCTACGGAAAGGAAGCCCAGCCCGACCACTTGATGCCGCTTTTCGTCTAAAGTCGGTGCCGTTAAAAGGTCACCGGCCAATTGTTCGACGACAAACTGGTCGTAGGGTTTGTCCTCGTTGAAGGCATCCACCACATAATCCCTATAGCGATAAGCCTGCGGATGAGCGATGTTTTCATCCATGCCATTGGAATCGGAGTAACGGGCGATGTCCAACCAATGCCGCCCCCAACGTTCGCCATAATTTGGGGAGGCTAACAAGCGATCCGTTAGGCGTTCATAGGCATTGACGTGGTCGTCATTGATAAAGGCATGGATCTCCTCGACCGTCGGCGGTAATCCTATCAAATCAACTAACAACCGCCTGATCAAAGTCCTGCGATCAGCTCCGGGGGCCGGATGGTGACCAGTCGATTCCATTTTCGATAAAAGATAGTGATCGATGGCTCGCCGAGGCCACTCCCTGTTGGTCACCTTAGGCAGAGGCGTTTCCGCTGGTCTGACAAAGGCCCAGAATTGGCGCCCCCTTTCGTAGTCGATTGTCTCCTCCACAATCGTTCCCTCTGCTTCGTCGCGTGGATCCGGCGCACCTAGGGTGATCCAATGACGTAGCGCTTCAATCTCATCCTCAGCCAATTTGTCATCAGGCGGCATCTTGAGATCGAAATCATGATAGGAAACCGCTCGCAGAAGAAGACTCTCTTCCGGTTTGCCGGGAACAATCGCAGCACCGGAATCGCCGCCTTTTAACAAATCTGCCCGGCTATCGAGAAGCAGACCGCCCTTCTGCTTCTGCTCTCTAACGGAATGACATTCATAGCAGTGTTCCGCTAGCAATGGCCGAATCGCCTTCTCAAAAAAGGCCGTTCCCTCATCGCTGGCCGCCAATGAGGCCATCCCAAACACGTGCGTGGTCAAGAGAATGGGCAGAAACGCGAGGCGCATAGCAGGGGATAGGATCTCGATTTTTATAACCGCTATTCGAACCCGGGGCCACAACTTATGACTCGGCTACACTGAGTCTGAATCGGGGCAAGTTTCACCCCGGGTCTACTCCCCTCCAGCGAGTCGTTTCCAAGCGGCAAATTCCTCGGTTTTCTGTTGAAGACGATTTCGATCTTTCTCAGTCAACCTGAAATCCGCCATCGCCTCTTGAGCGGCTTCTGGGTCACTCCAAAGCCAGCCTTCTAACGCATCGCGGGTCGCAGCCGATTGCATCCCTTCATCTTCAATGTGTTGACTCAACGCTAGAGAGCCCGATGGATCTCTTAGGGCTTGCAGTTTGACCAACTCGCGTGCGGCCAAATCGCGACTAGGTGAGGGTGGCAGCGCCTCGATCCATTGCCGAGCGGCTTGGGGCGCCTGCCTCCCCCACGCATCGGCGAGGAATTGGAAACCGTGGTCCCGCAATTTGCCTTCCGGTTGTCTCTCGATCCATTGCGCCGCTTCCTGTGGATCACGTTTAGCCCACTGCATCATGACGCGGTCAATCACGCGTTCTCTCATTGATGTATCTGTTAGACTTTCGATAACGCCAATCGCATTCGCCGGATCTTCGCGCCGAAATCGATCGGCCCATCCCTCGAGCGCAGAATAGTCGAACTGTTCGGGATAATTGTTTAGGAGATCGGCGACGAACGCGTGATCAAGATTCCGGAAAAGACCATAACCACTGCCCTGCTTCCCTGCCGACATCATCATGTCTAGCAAAGTGATGGCATGTTTCTCGATAACGACGCGAGGCTGATCACCTAGCGAATCGAACAAGCCCTCCAAGGCGGTGTCCTGTTCGCCTCCTTCTAAACTCATGGTGAGCGTGTAGGCTGCCTCCCAATCGTGCCGGGCGAAGGCACTCATGAACCGGCGGTTCGAGGCTCCGCTGCCGTGCGCCTCTTTGTAAAATGCCAGAGCGCGCTCAGGATCATCCTTTACGAACGATTTCATGATCGCATCAATGGCGGCGTCCCGGACACCTCTGCCCAATTCGGCATCAATTAGGCCTAACACCCAATTCATCCCTGCTTCCGCGTCCTCACTGAAAATGCCTTTCGCAATGTGTTCATAAGGATCGCGGAGACTGGTTGTCCATTGATCTTGATGAGCTGTGACAAAAGTCAAAGCCGCCTGTGGATCGTGATCTGACCAAGACTCGATGACTGCATTGATGGCGGCGTCACTGTCCAAGCGCAATGCGTCTTGTGCCGCGGATAAAGGATCGCTCCCGGCATAGTTTGAGAAAACTTCGCCGAGAAACGTCCTGCCATGATCTTCAAGTTTCCACGTGAAGATGAAATCGATCGCCTGCGCAGGCAGCATCTCACTCAAGCCCTTGATGAATGCGGCCTGCAAATTCTCGTAAACGGGTTCGGCCGCTTGTGTTTCGAGCATCGGTAAGGCGGCTTCATGATCGACGGCTGCCCAAAGGTTCACGAGCACGATCAAACTCTCATTACGTGTACGGCGGTCGGAGAGAGACGCGCAAGTTTTAAAAGCGCTAGAGGGATCGATTTCCACCCATGATGCTAGCAATTGCGTCAACGCGATCTGGCGATCCGCATGGTTTTCCATGGATTCGATCGCTTGGAGCCCCGCTTTCAGGTCGCCTCGGTCATGATTACCGAAGAGAGCGCGGAGTTTGGAAACGGCGTCGGTGTCTTGATTGGTTACGGTGACGAGCCAAGCCGCCGGGGGCACCGTGGTTTTTGTGTGACGTGCAAGCGATAGTCTGGATTGACGCTCATTAAGAACTTCAGAACTGGCATTCCCCGAATGAGAAAACCTCCAAGTCTGCCAGCTCCAACCCCCTACTAGCCCTAACACCACGGCGATGACACTGCGCGACAAGATCTTCAAGGAAGCCCCTCCTCACCTAGCAAGGTCTTGCGTAGTCGTTCACCGAGGTCTGCCTGGATCACGGCTTCCCGTGCTTCCTCCGGCGCTACCGCCTTCCAGGATTCGTAGCTACTTCGAACAGCGTGTTCACGTTTCTCCGCATCACCAATCACTTGCGACCAAGCGAAGAGAGCCTCGTGATCTTGGCGACCAGGGTTTCGATGTAAGGTTCTCAACAAATCATTCACCGCGTCATCTTTGGCAGGCCCCGCCTCCATCTGGCCAACCCACTCTGAAGCCGCGAATGTGTCCGCCTTCAGCCAACGTGACACAAAGACCTCCAATTCACTTTCACTTAGTTGATCCAATCGATTCTGATTCGTTGCAAGATTGGTGAAGAACGCCGCTGGGGCCACTTTCAAACCTTCGCTCCACATCTGCCTCTTGATCCAATCGTTCGGAACAGAGTCTAACATTTCCTGCAATTCTTCACCATGACCTTGCTTGACTGCACTCTTGGAGAGCTCGATCAAGATGTCTTGTTTCGGGTGAAAAGAACCATTACCAACGTTGGGGGGAATGGCGGCTGCGGCTCGCAAGGCCGATTCAGGATTCCTCTCTGCAAGTTCTTTCAGAACCCTTTGAAAAGAGTTTTTGAGATCGGCTCCTCCACGATAAGAGGCACCATTTCGCCGGCGGGATACCTCGCGTGGATTGGGCAGAACATACTCTAGCCCTAGACCCTTAAGAAAAAGATAGCGTTCCGTTAGGGAATCGAACTCAAGATTCTCAAACGCCGCGGCAAAAGCAGCTTGGCGCTCCCCGGGATCTTCAAGAAGATGGGCCCAAACCAACACGTCACGCCCATCTTTCACACGTTTCTTCGCCAGTTTCTTCACCAGCTCATACCGTGCGGGGCCTAGGACTAACGTCATCCCATGTTTCTCTGCTAGTTGAGGATCTGTCTCAATGAGTTCAGGCAAGACCTCGGCGAGCGCTTTCTCTCGCCAAACAGGATTCTCCTGTTCCAATGCCAAGTGAAGAGCTTGGGTGGGGTTGTCCCGTGCCAGGCCGCCAAGGAGCGAGGCGATCGTTTCGCCCTGCAAATGTTGCGGTAATCCTAACGCTCGCGCCAAAGCCTCATTGAGATTCTTTCTTCCCCATTCAGCCAACACGGCCTTTCTTACCGCGTCGTTGGCGGGATGATCGTTCATTAACTGAGTCGCCATCTCAAGATCATAGCGGATGACCTCATCGATCACCTCGGCAAGGAATCTGTCAGGTTGTTGGATGGCCGAATCCATAGCGGCGATGGGATCCACCGTCGACCACGCCCGGAAACACCAGAGTTCGAGATGCGGCATGCGTGGCCGCGAATCCCTAACAAACTGAAGCGCCCCTTCCGCATCCAGCTCACACCATCGCGCCAGAATCAGTTTCCAAGCATAGTCTGCGTGTCGCCATTCGGATCCATGACCCTGGGTCTCAGGCGGTGAGGGTAAATGGGTGAGTTCTTTCAAGTCGGCGAGAGTGGCTTCTGCCAGAAACAGTGTCAGGAGACGCAATTGATCGAGACCTTCAGAAGCGAGGACTTCATCGAGGCTGGGCCGCGGAGTTTGGGGTGGCTTGCGAATCGTGGCCTTGGAACGCGAAGGCTGCTCATGGCTTTGAACAACCGGTTCAATCGGAAGGCCGTTAGGCGTCTGCCAGCGCGTCAACCACACGCCTAACGGGAAGGCGAGTGTTCCGAACACGAGAGGAAGCAGCCAGGACAGCTTCATAAGCGGCTATTCTAGCGGGTTGATCGGTGATTGCCAGCCCAAGGCGTGCTCTATTCTTCTGCCAACCGGCTCCAAGCTGCGAACTCCTCGGCTTTGCGTTTCAAATGGGCTTCTTCTTCATCAGACAGCGTTAGATTTGCCATCGCATCCTGAGCGGATTCTGCGTCTTTCCACAACCAGCCTTCCAAGGCATCGCGCGTGGCGTTTGATCGCAACGACTCGTCATTGATCGATTGAGCAATCGTTAGGGCATTCTTCGGATTCCCGGCGGCCTGGAGGCTGGCGAGTTCCTTAGCAGCGATATCCCGGCTGCGGGAATCGGGTTGGCTTTCGATCCAACGCCGCGCCGCGACAGGATCATACCGGGCCCAGGCATTGACCAAATGTTTGTATCCGGAGTCGCGCACATCGCCTAGCGGTTGACTAGCAATCCAATCGGCGGCTTGGCGAGGATCTTGTCGGGCCCATTCGCCAAGGGCACGGTCGACGACTTGTTTCTTAATCCTGGCATTAGTGATGCTATCAATGATCGGAATGGCATTCGCCGGGCTTTCTGAACGGACCCGATCAGCCCATGCGTCGATAGAATCCTCAAGTTGATCCGGGTACCGTTGCAACAGATCGAGGACGACGTCATGGCCGAGATTTCTGAGCAGATTGTAGACTTGAATGTGCTGTTCTTCAGCGGCCAGATCGCCTAACAAGCCTTCAATCGAGCCTTCGATCTCTTCCGTTGGCCGTTCGGCCAAAGCCTCGGCGAGACCTCGTAGTGCCGCCTCCCGCTGAGAGCCTTCTTGCACATCCAATGTGAAAGTGCGAGCGGACTCCCAATCGTTCTTGGCGTAGGCACGTACGATCGCTTTGTAGTAAGCCTCCGTGTTGGAGATCTCGAGAAACGCAAGGGCTTGCGCCGGATCATCTTCGGCCAAAGATTCACCGATTGCCTTCATCACCCATTGCCTCACCTTTTCCTTAAAACCGGTATCAATGAGTCCGAGTGCCCATTCCATCGCGGCATCAGGATCTTCTTTCGTCAAACCCACGGCCACGCGTTCATAGGGTTCGCGAAGGTGTTCTTGAAAAGCATCGGTATGTTTGGAGAGATAATCCAAGGCGGCAGCCGGATCGCTGGTAGCCCAGACTTCGAATACCACATCGATTGCGGAGCTACTCTCGAAGCGCAACGCATGTTCAATAGCGGAAGCAGGATCCTGTTTGGCGTAACTGCTGAAAACCTTGCGAATGTAGCGATAGCCCTGCTTTTCCAAACCTCTCGAAAGCGCCTGCTCCGCAGCCGTTGCAGGATTCGCCTGGCATAAGCCTTCGATGAGGCGAATCTGCAAATCCGTGTAGATAGGGTCGCTCTCTAACGAATCCACCAATTCGAGGGCCAACGCTTCATTAAGGGGTGCCAGAAGGCTGACGAGTTCTCCGAGACTCTGTTGGCGCATGTTCGGATCGGCTAGCGCGGCGCATTGAGCAAAGGCTGCTTCAGGATCTCGAGTCGCCCAAGGTTCTAGCAAGGCTACCAAAGCCATGCGTCGCTCCGCATAGTTCTCAATTTCAGATATCGCCTCCAGTACTGCCGGGATGTCGCCTCCACCTTCGCTGCCCAGGAGCGTGAAGAGACGGGAAACCACATCGTCTTCCTGATCCTGGAGCGAAGCCAGCCAAGCCGGAGGCGGCGACTGAATGTTGGAAAGGGATCGATTGAGTACTAGAAGATTGTTGGTTTCTCCCTCGTTTTCTGGTTGTCGGCCATCTGCCACCGGCCAGAACCAGCCGATGGCAAAGCCTAACACCACTGCTCCGGTTGAGAAAAACACAAGGCGATTCACGGTTTGTTCTCTCCTTCCTGTCGTGCGTGCTCTAGAATGCTTTCGAGGGCGTTCTCTTCGATGAAGCGGTGCGCCGCCCTCGCTATCGACGTCTTTCCATTCTTCGTAGGCCTGCCAGATCGCTTCGTGACGTGTTTTCTCGTCTGAGTAGGATTGCGACCAAGCGAAGACAGCTTCATGATCCTTTGTTAGCCCGACGTTCTTGAGCGACGCGATCAAGGTGCGGATCGCATTGTCCTTGGCCTGGCCAGGTTCCAATGAGCCGATCCAGGTGGATGCAGCCAAGGCGTCTTCTTTCAACCAGGCTTCGGCCAGAGATCCGGTAGCTGTGTTAGCGAAGTCGCCTTCTTCCCATTGTGCACTTTGCGCGGCGAGTTCCGGGTAGGCTTCCGGCGGCGCTCCTTTCATGGCGGCGTCGAACATTTTCCGGCGAACGGAGGTGTCCGGAATCCTATCAAGCATCGAAACGAAGGTCTCGCGATGCTCGCCTTGAAGCCACTCTTCAGCCAAAGATTCAAAGAGATCGTCTCGAGGATGGAAACTTGAGTCGCCGAGTCGGGGAGGGAAATTCGCAAGGGTTTTCAAAGCCGCTTCCGGATCGATCTGCGCCTGCTCTTTCACCAGATCTTCGAATTGATGTCGCAGATCGCCACCGTGACGGTAAGTGGAGCCATATCCCATACGCGAGATCTCGCGTGGATTGGGTACGGCTTCCTCATAACCCATGGCCTCAATGAGAGCCAATCTCTCCTCCACAGAACCCTCCCGGGCGGCTACCTTGAACACCGTGGCGAGCGCTGCCCGGCGTTCACCGTGATCGGTTAGGCGCCGGGCCCATTCCAGCGCTCTGTTAGGATCATCCTTTACTCTTTGGACAGCCAGTTTCTTCATCAATCCATATCTCGACGAGCCGTGCCGAAGTGATACCAAATGGCGTTCCGCGGTCTCAGGA
This sequence comes from Verrucomicrobiales bacterium, assembly GCA_965224685.1. Lineage (GTDB taxonomy): Bacteria > Verrucomicrobiota > Verrucomicrobiia > Verrucomicrobiales > DEV007 > CBDDAB01. Next base: position 1,867,436 of record CBDDAB010000017.1, read on the forward strand.
TCCACCTTGATGAGTTTCGGCAACACCACCGCAAGGGCTTTCTCGCGATGGTCAGATTCTGTTAGTTCCAATGCAAGCGCCAGCGCCTCTCGAATGTCGTCCTTAGAGATACCCGCCATCACCGCTTCGATCGCCTCAGCCTGACGATGCCCTTCCAAACCAAGTGCACGAGCAAGAGCCGTGGTCGCATTCCGTTCACCAAGAGCCGCGAAGACGGCGTTCTGAACCGCATCATTGTCAGGAAAACTCTCCATGATGCTGATAGCTGTATCCAGATCATGCTTGATCACCGAGTGAATCACCTCCGCCAGATACTTGTCAGGATGCCGGCGCGCGGCTTGTAAAGCTGCTAGTGGATCGGCCGTGGACCAAGCCCGGTAGCACCAGTGATCATACCGCTCCATGGGCGGCTTCGATGCCCTGACATACTCTAAGGCTCCCTCCGCATCGAGCATGCTCCATCGCGCTAAAATCAGTTTCCACGCATATTCCGCATGCCGCTTCTCATCTCCGTAATATTGGATATCGCCCGGCTTGGGGAGGTGTGTAAGCTTGAGTATTTCCTCTAGCGGGGCATCGGGGAGAAACCGCGCCAGCAGCCGCAGCTGTTCGTGTCCTTCCGAAGCGAGAAGCTCTTCAAGCCGAGGGCGGGGAGGTTTGGATGGCTTTGCAACAGGAGCCACGGGAATGGAAACAGAGTTCCCGCTTTGAATTGCTGGACTCCCGTGGAGATTCGGCGGCGGCGATTGAGATTGTTTGAGCCACGCCCCAAACGGGACAGAAAACCCGCCAAGTGTGAGCGGGATTAGCCACGAAAGCTTCATATGATTTTATTCTAACAAACGACTGTGACGGATGCAATCATTGGTAATAATCTGGGTAGAAATGCGGAGCACTCTCCCAACAGCCTAAAGGATGAGATTCAACGGTTGATAAACGGATGGTGGTGCTGGAGTGCAGATCAAACGGCCATCCATAGACCTTGCTGCGCGGATGCGGCGACCGCATCGGTAAATTGCTGGACGTGCCAGCCATCTTCCATTGTTGGGGCGTCTGGATCTGGCTGGCCTCGTATTTGAGCCTGTAGAGCGGGAAAGACGAAAGATTGGAAGCGATTGGATTGGGCGAGATCCGGGAGAGTGGCAATCACCTTAGGTTCTTCAGTTCCTTTGGCTAAAATGACATGACCTTTGATGCGTTCGAGTGTTAGGGAAGCGATCGAGCCGTGAATTTCTAGCTCAGGTGCCAAGCCTTTTCGAAAATAGGAGGCGTGGGAGAGGATCAAGGCGCCAACGGCACCGTTGGAGAACTCCCATGCCACACTAGCATAATCAGGTGTGCGTTGTTCGTCATCCTTACTCATGCCGGCCTCCCTTTTCGTGCCGAGTTCCAGTGCCTCCGTTAGGTTGATGTCGCCAGCGTTGTATCGGGGCGAGATGGCTTCGGCATGAGCAAGGACGCGTTGGGCACCGGATTGAAGCAACCAGCGTACGGTGTCGTAGGCGTGCGAGCCGACGTCGGCGATACTTCCGGCGGCCGATAGTTTGGGATCATCCCGCCAGGTGTAAGGCATGCCTTGGGGCCGCGGGTTGTGCCAGCGATAGATCACGCCGCGAATTTCTCCTAACAGGCCTTCATTTAGAACAGCTTTGGCGCGTTGCATAGCATCGGCATAGCGAACCCAGAAGGGGACGAAGTGCGCCAAGTGCGGTTTGGACGCGTAGGCTTCGTGCATTTCTTGGGCTTCTCTGGCATTTACCCCCAGAGGTTTCTCGCAGATAACGTGTTTCCCCTCTGCGGCGCAGGCCATGACGGCTTCGTGATGCAGGGCATCTGGTGTGGCAATCAGAACGACATTGACATCCGGATGGGAAACGACCTTTCGCCAATCAGTGGTGACCACATCGGCCTCATCAACTTTGCCGGCGGCTTCCAAGAGATCGCGTCGCCGGGAACAGAGCGCGACGATCCTTGCATTCGCACATTGGCGAATTTCGCGCCGGTAGGGCTCGCCAATATAGCCCGTGGCGCCCAGAACGCCGACGTTGAAATTACTCTCTGTCTCCATTGGGGGAAACTGTGCGCAATCCACCCTAACGAGCGAGGAGTTTCCCGGGTTTCTTCGGCTGGGTAATGAAGGGCGCCGTGAGGTACATGGGTTCGATCACGGATTGCTCCTCCCACGAGTCGCCATGAAACACTCGCTGACCCAGTTGTGTGGCGCAGGGATGATCTGTCGATATGTCTTCTCTAGGCGGTTTGGGATCGAAACTGATCACCGATGCACCTTCATTGATAAGCAAGGTGATAGAGCTTTCCCATTCGGCGCGGTCTTCAATGACGATCTCTTTCTGCAATCGTCCATCATCCACAGACGCCTGGTACCACTTACCGCGTCGCGCATCGCCCACGACCGAATAGTTTTCCTCCAGAGAAAGCGAGCTGGGTCCGAGAAAGGAGCTGATCCCAAGGAGCTCGGCCTCAAAACTCAATGCCAAGGCGTTGGCAATGGCGATGCTGATGCGGACGCCGGTGTAACTTCCGGGACCTGTTCCCACGATAATCCGATCTAGCGATTCCCCTTCCGGCACTCGGCCTAACACGTCTTTGAGTGGCGGGTAGATCTTGCTATTGTGTCCGCGCAGTGCCTGAAAACTCCTCTCTTCGATCAACGTCGTCTCGTGAAACAACGCCATGCTTCCGCGCGATGTGGATGTTTCTAAGACGAGGGTGCGCATGCGCCGATCATGGCAGCCGTTCCAGTGTTCGGCCACCGGTTTCTGCATCATGACTGAGACGTAGCCAAATCGCTCCGTCGGGCAAGAGATCGGGAAAACGGTCTGCCCATTCCACCACGATCACGCCATCGCGGTCTAGGTAATCATCCCAACCCAAGTCTAACAATTCTCTGCCATCTTCAATCCTGTAAAAGTCGAAGTGAAAGATAGGAGCACGCCCGTCCTTGTATTCCTGCACGAGGCTGAAAGTCGGGCTGCTGGCGACGGTCGAGGCTCCCAGCGCTTTGGTTAGGCCTTGAACGAAATGTGTCTTCCCGGCGCCAAGCTCTCCCACTAATGCTAGCACGGTTCCCGGCTTGGCTTGTTCCGCAAAGCGGGCTCCCGCTTCAACGGTATTTTCAGGAGCCGCCAATGGCATGACATGGCCCACATCGATCATGTCTAACGACTTCCCCGCGCTCTCCCGAATACCCCTTTCAGGCGATCAAAGAAACCGCGTTTCTCCCGTTCTGGAGGGCGGCGCTGCCGTTCTTTGATGCGTTCGGCAGCCTTAATATCATCAATTAAAGCCAGGAAATCTTTCTTTGCGTGCGAAAAAAGCCGCATGCCTTCACGGGCCGCGAATTGCGCATCTGCATACTCGGTTCCGCCTCGAAGGAAATGGAGTTCTGCTTTGAGGAGGTAGGTCTCAGCAGTGATTAGTTCGCGCGGCGCGTTCTTTAAAAGAAAATTCAGATCTCGAATCGCCTTCAAGCGCATCTCATGGCGCGCCTCGCCCTCTTTGTCGGCCTTCCGTAGTTCATTCGCGAGACCGTAGTAAGCAAAGGCGCGGTTTTGATAGGAGGCGTATTGGTTAGGTTCTTCGTTGATGACATTGCTATATGCAGCGATGGCTTCACGGTAGCGGTCCGACTGCAAGAGATGATCCGCGTAGGCTTTCCAAGTCTTGGCATCCTTGGGCTTCTGCTCCAGATAAGCTTTCACATCGCCGGCATCTTCGGCCTTGATACGGCCTGATTGCACATTGGCATTGATGCGGTACTGCCGAAGATCTTCCTCCCAATCCGGCCGCAATTTGGTCAGAGCCTCGCAATCCTCTAGCACGCCCTCCCAATTCTTGGCCACGTAGCGACAGCGCATGCGATCAAAGATGGCGTGCACATCCGTTTCATCGGCGTCGATGACCCGGCTAAGATCCTCTTCAATCTGCGGGCCGAGTCCCAACTGCTGCTCCATAGCGAGGTAGGCGCGGGCCTTTCTCGCCGCGGTGAAAGCCGGTTCGAGCAGTAGGGCTTCGCTCAAGTCTTTGGAGGCCTGTTTCAAACTGCCTTCCACTTGATAGGTCAAGGCACGCTCATAGTGCAGCTTAGCATTCTGGGTATCTGCGCGAATCGCTTTGGTGAAGTCGGCGATGGCCTCATCAATATTGCCCAACTCACGATGGGCGCGGCCTCGCAATGCGAGCAGTTCGGGATCCACCACGTCTTCGCTCAACGCCAATGCCCAGCGGGCAGCCATGGTCACGGCCTGCCATTCTGCCAGACCGGCATGAACGTGCGCTTTCAAACGAACGGCCTCGACGTTCCGTGGGTGGTCTTTCAGGAGCGCGCGCAAGGTTTCCAAGGCTTTGTTAGAATCTCCGCGATGTTGCGCCAACTTGGCCTGGAGCATCCGCACGCGGGCGTCTTGAGGATGGGATGCCAAGAACGGCTTTAATCCCGATTCCGCCGCGTCAAAGTCCTCAGCGGCAAGGTGCGCGACGATGGCTTGCCACGGTTCCCCGAGATCTTCAGGCGCCGGCGAATCTACTTGAGCCGCGATGGGCTCTTCCGGCTCGGTCGGGGTCACGGTTCCGGGCGCCGGCATTTCTTTCTTAGTGGAAATGGATTCGGCAACGGGATCGTCAGCATCGCAACGCGTCATGGTGAATACCCCACCCAAGAGCAGCAGCGCGGCGGCCCCTCCCAACCACCTGGGCAATCGCTCTCTGCGCACGCGATGAATGGGCACGTCTCGCAAGGTTCGCACACGTCTTGCGGGAAGATTATCGATCGTGGATCCAGCCACCCGGCTACCCGGCGGGGTTTCTAACACCTCTTCTTGAAAACCCGACGGAAGCACCGGCTCCCGAAGCGTGACGTTCCGCAATTCCAAGCCCAGTAGCTCGGAAATCTGGCGAATGTTTCCGGGCCGGTCGTCTGGTTCCTTTGCTAAGCACGCTTCAATCACGCTTTCCCAATCGCTGGAGATGGGATCCTTCTCTGCATCGATGGCGAGCCGGACTTCAGACACGGAGGGCGGTGGTTGGTAGAGGACTTGTTCGTAAATGTCGTCACCAGTGAATGGCGGCCGCCCGGCGAGCAATTCAAAGAGGGTCACGCCGAAGCTGTAGACATCGTCCGCCACACTAGCAGGCTTGTTATCCATCTGCTGAGGCGAAATGTAGTCCAACGTCCCGGAAATCTCGAACGCGCTCTCCTCGCCCGGCCGGCGATTTCTATCTAATACTTTGGCGATTCCGAAATCGGCGACCTTGAGATTCCCCTGCCGCGTGATGAGGAGATTGGACGGTTTGAGATCGCGGTGAATGACCCCGGCAAAGGTATGGGCGTAATGCAGAGCGCGGCAGAGTTCCTCCACCCAGAACTCGATCTCTTCAGGATCAAAGAACGGCGGTTGCCGTTTGACGAGGGCTTCACGCAAATTGGGGCCGTCGACGTGTTCCATGCTGATGGCCGCATGGCGCTCATCTCTTACAAAATCATAGATACGGACAATGTTCTGATGGGTGAGTTCCTGGCAACGCAGGGTCTCTTGTTTCAAGCCCTCCAGCTCATCGGCTTGCATCTGCAGGCTGTCGGAGAGGAATTTCAGGGCGCGTCGGGTCCCGAGCTCACGATCCAGCGCCAGCCAGACCGGTCCGGTCGACCCAATGCCAAGGAGACGTTCCAGGCGATACCGGCGCCCGAGGACATCTAAGCCCACGGCAAGATCGGAGGTCGCTCCGGAGGTCTCTGTCGTTGAGGATTTCCACAAATTCACCGTCGCTCTATGCTTACGTGGACTGAGGTAGGGAATCTATCATGGTTCAACGGATCGGGGCCAGTGTCCATCGGGTTTTTATGATAAGAACAGCAAGAATCACTCAAACGTGACCGGTTTTGTCTTCAAAAGGCCCAGCTTTTCTAACATCGCCATGATTGTCCCAAGGGAGTTGCCTTCGAGTCGATTATTCACGTAAACCACGGTGGGTTTGGCCGACCCGACTTCGAAACTTCTCCGAAGGATCTCGGCCCCCGCTTGGCGGGCGTCTTCATCCACGACCTGCACCGAATCGTAGGGGCTGAAGGTATCGACGGCCTCCTGATAAGGCCGCCCCGGCGTGAGGAGAAAGCGCGCGCCGGTGAAAGCCGGCTGCGTCCAGGACTCGGGATTAGCCAGCTGCTCGCTCACCGGCGGCATGCGTTGCCACTGATTGTAGACGTGGGCAACACCGTGCCGAGCGAGGACTTGAAAGTAGGCTTCATTCAACAAACTGCGGTTCCTCACCTCCACACCGTACTGCCAGTCACGCGGGAGGTGGGCGAGGAATTCGTCTAGCATGGCAACGAATTCCCGCCCCCTGCGAAAGGCCCGCTTGTGAAGCCGCGAAAACTCAAAGATTAGGAGTCCCACCTGATTGTGGTGCTTCTGCAAGGGCGTCAGGAAGGCCTCTTGGAAAAGATCCACATTCAGAAAATGCTCGTTGGGTTGGCCGGCACGCGCCCCGTAGCGCGGGAGTTTGGTAAAGTGTTTGACCGTAATCTCATCGGTTACTTTAAAAGAGAAAAGGAAATCATCCGGCACTTGTGCCATCAGTTTATCGATAGTCGCCGGCTGAGGAAATTGATAGTAAGCCGCATCCACGCAGACCGTCTTAAAAACCTCGGCGTATTCCTCCAAACAATGCTTCTCAAACCGTGTCTTGGCTAGTTTGCCACGCCAGAGATACCGTTGCTCATCATAGAGTTGTCCCAGCCAGCCCGGGTATTTCCAGGAGGACGTCCCCAAGTAGACGTTCTTGTTGGCCAGCGTGGCAAGCGCCTTCGCCACCGCTGTGCGGTCAAACACCATTCAAGGTATAATGCAGATGCGGGGTGTAGAGTTCCGGCTCGAGGAGAAACGAGTCATGCCCCTTTTCTGAGTGCACGGTGATATACATGTTAGGCACTTCGGCGGACTTAAGCGCGGAGACCAGCTCTTGCTGCTGATCCGGATAGAAACACACGTCGCTGCTAATGCTGAAGACGAGGTATTTCTGATGACGGCAGCGTGCGAAGAGGTCGTTAAAAGAGTCGAAACCTGCTTGTTTTAGCAGATCGAATTTCTGCCAGACTTCCAGGATTCTGAGATATGTGTTGGCGTCGAATCGCGAGACGAATTTCCGGCCTTGATGCAACATGTAAGACTCCAGTGGACGCTCCACCCGGTACCACGTCAGCTGGTCTTCATCACGCACCACCTCGCGGCGGGCCCGGCGCTCAATCGTTCGCAGGGATATGAAGGTCTTGTGACTGATCATGCGGGCCAAGGCGAGACCCTGGTTGGGCGGCTCGTGATCGTAGTAATCGCCGCCATGGAAATGAGGATCATTTTCAATCGCGAGAATCTGCTCTAATGTGAGGATATTCTGCAGGTGACTCACATTAATCGCGGTGGCCACAGGAATGACGATGGCCACCCGCTGGGGAAATCGCGTGGCCAGGTTTAGCGCTAACAAACCACCTACCGAGTTGCCGATCACGGCGTGCAGGCGATCGATGCCCAAATGATCCAACAACTTCAATTGCGAATCCACCACATCCGATGCGGTGACGTGGGGAAACGAGGATCCGTACGGACGATCTGTTAGAGGATCGAGGGATGCCGGGCCCGTTGACCCATAACACCCTCCCAAATAATTGATGCAGATGACACAGAACTTTCTCGTATCCACCGCCAGACCGGGACCGATAAACGCGTCCCACCAGCCCAGGTGACATTCCTTCGTCCAGCGTTCACCGACTTCTGGAGAGACCGTGTTGATACCGGCTGCGTGTTGGCTCCCGGAGAGGGCGTGAAATAGCAATACGACATTGTCCTTGGCCGCATTGAGTTCTCCATACATTTCATATGCCAAACGGAAATGGGGCAGGGTGTCTCCGCTGGTAAGAGTGAAGGATTCGCGATGATCGTAAAACTGAGTGCGAACCTCTGGATTTCCTGACGCCATGGTCGGTCAACCAGTCCCGAGATCGCCCGGCCGATCAAATGAAATCGCTCGCCGGGCGAAACGATAGATGATGAGCCCCGAGACCATCGTGGCCACCCCCGCGACACCTTCCCAGGGATTGAGGATCGCCCCCATCACGGCGGCGATGACGCTCCCAAGGATATAAAACGCCGCAGCAGTGAGGACGGGAACCGAGACGTGTTCGCCGCTTCGGCGCTTGAGAAGAAACACGCTCGCGACCGCCAGGGCGCTGGTCAGCGAAAGGGTGAATCCTAAGTAAGAGAGCATTTCCCTGAGACTCGCGATCCAAACGATCACGATCGCCAAGAGCGCCTGGAGACCGATCGCCGCCGCCGGCGCCGCGCCCTTGAAACGGAGCCATTTGGGGAAAAGCCCGTCATCAGCCATCTGGGCATACACGCGCGGGCCGGCCACCACCATCGCAGAGACCGAAGTAAGCAGTGCGAGGGCAATGGTGAAACGTACAAAGGTCGCCAGGGCGTCACCGCCTAACACGTTCGCGACGATCGCGGCGAGGTCTGGTTGACCCGCAATCTGGTTGGGCTCAGGCGCGTAAACGAAGACCACGTTTAGCAACACATAGAGAATCGTGACGCCAAGCGTCGCCATCCAAAGCGCCTTCGGCGTCGTCTGAGCAGCTTCCTTTGATTCACCGGCTACATAAACCGCCGCATTGAATCCCGCATAGCTCAATGAAATCCACATCAACGACTCCGCAAACCGCATCCAGGCCGGCCAACCGCTTGGGGTGTCCTCGGTGATCGCTACGGGACCGCCGCCTAACCAAACGCCCTTTGCCCCTTGGTAGAATGCGAAACTAAGAAATACCAGCAACAACCCTAACTTTACGCTCACAGCGATATTCTGACTCACCGCTCCCTTGCGTTTATGCAGGGCGTGTAAGAGTGCGGAACCTAAAATGACTGCTGTGGCGACCCAACCCGTGCCCAACCAATCCGGTCGTGAACTCTCTGGAAAAAGGTACGCTTCCATCGTCACCGCCGCAAAGGCGATCGCTCCCGTGAAACCGGCTAACAAAGACACCCATCCTGCCAAAAAACCAATCGCCGGATGCATCAAGCGTGAGAGAAAGAGGTACTCACCGCCCGATTCCCTCAAATGACGAGCCAAGACTCCGTAAGCCACCGCTCCGCAGAGTGCAATCGCTCCAGCTACCGCCCATGCCGCGATGACCAGCGCCGGCGTTCGCAGATTGGCCAAAGCGAAGCCTGATGACGTGAACACGCCTGCCCCTACCATATTCCCCACGATCAACGCGATTAAGGTCGGAAGCCCGAAAGCCTTGCGGGATTCTAGACTCACGTTGTTCGAAAAGATTTCATTGGGCGGGGAGTGTGGGTGGCCCATGCACTCCGGACAAGTATCAAAAGCCGCGGATCCAACTCAGGCGAACCGCGCGGCATCACTGCCGGTTCCGGCTATCCACACAAATGGTCACGGGGCCGTCGTTGACGAGACTCACCTGCATGTCAGCTCCGAATTCCCCCGTGGCGACGCGGTTTTTACCCAATTTCCTTCCAAGATCCTCAATGAACTTCTTGTAGAGTGGAATGGCTGTTTCCGGCCTTGCGGCGCGGATGAAAGAGGGGCGATTGCCCTTCTTGGTGCTGGCATGGAGCGTGAACTGGCTGACCACCAGCACTGCCCCGCCTGTGTCCAACAAAGAGCGGTTCATCTTGCCTTCGTCGTCGGCGAAAACACGCATCTTGACGATCTTCCCCACTAGCCAATCCACATCCGTGGCATCGTCGATTTCTTCGATGCCTAACAAGATGAGAAAGCCGGTGTCGATCTCGCCGCGAACTTTGTTGCCGATCTTTACAGAAGCTTGAATGACGCGTTGCAAGACGACGATCATCAGACCGCACGCCTAACAAGGGTCGTTCAAAGCCGCAAGAAGGAACTGCCGTTGGGGAGCGTCTTTTGAGGTTCTTTCTGCGCACGCCCATTGGTTAGGGTGATCTGTGGCGGCGGCATGTAGGGAAGACGCTTCTTCCATGGAGCGTCTTTGCGAAAGAGTCCACTGACCTTTTCATTCGCGTCTTCTGCCTTTTCGCGTTTGACGTGAAACGGAAAGCGATCTTTCTCCACGCGGCCCGCGCAAGAGCGCATGAGCGTGGAACTGACGACCGGATGGTAATAGCGTCCCAAGCAATGCTTCTCGAACGCGTACGTGCGAATGGCCTTGTCGATGCGGGCGCGTTGATACCGGCGCCACGTCTTGCGAAGGAGATCGGCTAACTGAACGGGAAGTTGCTTGAAATTATCAATTCGCCTGTCCGTTAGAGGTTGTGATGAAGGAGGTTCCGTGGGCGTGGAACGCTGTGGACGCCACGGCGCTAATTGTAACCGTGCTAGTGGGGATGGTTCTGCTTTCATTTGGTGGATTGGGAGTTGGGGGCAGCTGAAAGCTACTAAACTATGACGATAGTCAGAAATTATTAAATTTCAATCCTTTGTTCTCGATGTTTCTTCCCCGAGAAATCGATTCGATAAGATGCCGCCGATTCCAAATTGACCGCACATCGATCCAACAAAGAGCTACCACGTTAGCGGAAACAGAGCTGAGCTGAATACGGCCGGGTCGGTTTTGACATCGCTAGGTGCAGAGGTTTCCGTCCAGCTTGCATCTGCTTGCTACTTCCGTACTTTCGCCAGGCTCACGGGCCTGCTGCCTGTCTCCGTCAACTTTTTCAATGAAGCGTCGTCGACCGGGTATGAGTAAAAGTGGTGGGCACTTTTCGTAGCGGAACTCGTGAGAGTTCCGGGCGTGGCACTCGTAGCGAACTCGTGAGAGTTTTCCGGGCGTGGCACTCGTAGCGGAACTCGTGAGAGTTCCGGGCCTGGCACTCGTAGCGGAACTCGTGAGAGTTCCGGGCGTGGCACTCGTAGCGAACTCGTGAGAGTTCCGGGCCTGGCACTCGTAGCGGAACTCGTGAGAGTTCCGGGCCTGGCACTCGTAGCGGAACTCGTGAGAGTTCCGGGCCTGGCACTCGTAGCGGAACTCGTGAGAGTTCCGGGCGTGGCACTCGTAGCGGAACTCGTGAGAGTTCCGGGCCTGGCACTCGTAGCGGAACTCGTGAGAGTTCCGGGCCTGGCACTCCGCTGCCCCGAAGGAACGGTCACCAGTTCCTCTCCTTTATTGACCACCACTTTTAGTCACACTCTCGTCGACCCATTCGTTCTCCAGATTCTGAACATGAGAATGTGAAAAGGCCTCAAGACCTAACGGAAAGGAAACATCGTGAGCGCACTATCAAAGTAACTTTCCTTAGAAATCACGGCCCACGGCAGACAAGCAGAGACCGAAGCTATTTCTAAACGGCCAATTCTACCGAGGCGCTCAATGAAGTTTTAGTTGGGCTTCACAAATCGTGCCTCCGCCCAGCGGTAGAGATGCTCCGGTTTGGGCGAGTCGTCGGCAAGTCGTCGAGATAGATCTTCAAACTCCAACCAAGGCACTTCCTCAGAAGCTGCTTCATTCACCTTCAACCGACGGCCCACATAAGCTTCGATAAACTGCAAAAACCATTCCGGAAACGCACCGGAATGCTGCAGCAGATCGGGCGATACATCGAAGCGCCAAGAACCCGCCTCGCTCCAAGAACCACCCGCGATAAGTTGATTACCCGCGCGGTTGATCAAGAGATGCGCGTGGGTCTTGGGCAAGGCAAGGGGCGCACAGAGCGGCCGGTTCTCTCTCATGTTCCAAATTCGAACAGTGTGATCTTTCGAGCCTGTCACCAACCATTCCCCCCCGAGACTGAAAATCAGATTATACACTTCATGGCCGTGACGGATCTCGTGAACTTTCTCGCCGGTAGCAGCGTCGAGGATACAAGCAGTGCGATCTTTTGAGGCACTCGCTAACCGCGATCCATCCGGGGAGAGCCGAATAGCATAAATGTTATCTTTGTGAGGGCGCTTCCGGTAGATCTCCGACAAAGACTGCATGTCCCATGCTCCAACGGACCCTGCATTGCCACCCCAGTAGATTCGATTATGCGGTTTGCTGTGAACCAGTTTCTTCGGGGCTTCGCCAAGCGCGATCTCATTCACCAACTTTCCGGTCGTGCACTCATAAACCGCAATAGCGGAACCGGTACCGCCAACGTAGACATGTTTGCCGGATGGAATGAGAGCCGAGATCGCCGGGTGAAAGCGGCACGTTGTTCGCCATCTTTCACGATATTCGTCAACATCCCATCCGTACAACGAACCGGAATAGGTGGAGCCTATCAATGTGTGCCCATCCTCTGAGAAGACCAGCTCCCGGGCCATCTCGTCACATTGAAAGGCGGATCCCACAGGTTGAAACGTGTTCAAATCCCACAAGTGGACAAGACCTTGAACCGTTGAAATAGCCACACGCCGATTGTCTATCAATATTGCCATACAAACAATACTGCTTCCCGCGCTCGCCATGTTTACGACTTCACCAGTGGACGGTTCCCATTTCCTAAGCATACCGTCTTGAGACGCGGAGAGTACGAAACGCGTCTCGCGATCGCTCCACTCCAGTTGATGAACATAGCCGCCGTGTGGCATTGGCGGTCCTGCGCGGGGTGGGTAAAAGCCTCCATTCAAGAGGAACAACAGGCGTTTCTGCGCCTTGGTGTCTTCCGGCCGATCTCGAAGCTGGCGGCATGTTAGGGCAACCTCATCGGGAAAAGACGTGTGCTCCGCAAGTGAGAAAGGGATCTCCGGAAGACCGGGAACGAACTCCTCCAGACCATCTCCTGGCGGATGCCTAAGAAAGAAACTGCAAACAATCAAGAACACGGCAACGACGGCAATCCATCGACTCGCATGATAGGGTTTCCGCTGGCCGATTGACGACAGCGCTAGCCTATCGCCACGGAGAAACGCCTCTAGATCGTTTCCCAGCTCTTGAGCACTTTGATATCGACGGGACCGATCCTGCGCCGTCGCCTTTGAGCAAATTTGGTCGATGTCAGGATCAAACATCTCGTCACTGAGATCGGAAGGACCCACTGCTTCCCGCCTTCGCAAAGAGGTGATCATATCATCGTACGGTAATCGCGCCAGAGATTCACGATCCGGACGTGTGGTGCCGGTCAATAGTTCAACCATCAAGATCCCCAAAGCGTAAACATCCGTTCTCGCATCGACGTCTAATCCGTTGGAAGCGGCTTGTTCCGGACTCATATACTCCGGCGTGCCTAACAATTGCTTTGAATGCGTGAATACTGTTCTATCGGAAAGCGTGCGCGTGGTCGCCTTCGCAATGCCAAAGTCGATGACTTTCGGTTGGGGAACGCCATCGATCTCGCATACCAAGATGTTGGAAGGTTTCAGATCACGGTGAATGATACCGCGTTCATGCGCATGCTGCACCGCCAAACATGTTTTGTGAGCCAGTGCTAGTTTCTCCTGATTTTTCAGATGATGCGATTGGCAGTAGGCCGTGATGGGCTCCCCGTCGGTGACGAGTTCCATGACAAAAAATGGTAATCCTCGCTCAGTCTCTCCCGCGTCCAGAACACGGGCGATGCCCGGATGATCAAACATTGCTAGCGCTTGCCTCTCTGCCTCGAATCGGGCAATCACCTCCCGAGTGTCCATGCCCGGCTTGATCACTTTGAGCGCCACAAGACGATTGATGGGCTCCAGCTGCCGTGCGCGATAGACATCTCCGAAGCCCCCCTCACCAATACGCTCTAACAAATGATAACGCCCGATGGTGTCACGTACATCCGCGGACAATTCAGCCTCGCTCAACCATTGGTTGTCATCACCAAGAAGCGTTGAAGCGGCGAGACACCGCGGACATACCTTCTCAGGAAGATCTTCAGGGAAGGGCGATCCACATTGCTCGCAAGCGTCAGCCATGATCTCGAGAAACACGCAACAATTTCGATTCTGTTACGTCAAACCTGCGGGACCTTTTGACAAGATCATTCGAAAGTCCGCCATTTCCTTCTCCAAATCGTGTTCGCTTCCCACGGTTTCCAAGAGTTCTTCACGAAGCAACGCCTTGAAATGCTTGCGCAGGCGAAAGGCTAAAACCCGAGCGTGATTCTCGGTAACGCCTAATGTCGCAGCAATCTCCCCTACCTTGACAGACTTTGGCGAGCCATCGAGCACCGGTCGCAAGGATGCGTAGATTTCGCCTTTTCCGGAGAGCTCATACTCCTCACGCAATCGTTCAAAAGTTCGCCCCAGTACGGTAAGGGCCCATTGATAGTCGAAAGTGTCCTCAGGAGTGCCTTTGCTAACGGGCACCCTAGCATAGCGGTTCTCCGCAACATCACTTTCAATAGAAACAATCTCCACATCACCACCACGTTTCTCAGCAGTGCGTTTTCGCCATTCACTAACAATAAATCGATTCATACTCGCCAAGAGCCAAGAGCGCAGCCGCCCTTGACGCGGCGTGACTTGTTCTTCAAAGCCCCGATTGGAGAGGAGCTTGCTAAACAACCCTTGTGTCAAATCCTCAGCATCAGCACTATCATAACCACGATGGCGGGCATAGGCATAAAGCGGGAACCAATAAAGCCGGCAGAGTTCGCTCAAGGCCTCGGCACTGCTGCGCGCATCACGGGCGTGAATGACCAGGCTCCAACGCGTCTGCGGGAACAAGCTCGGTTTGGCCGACGGCTTCGGGTGCTGCATGGGGGTCGGCGACAAGGTGCCTCTCATGGCTCAATTGAAAAACCATAATTCAACGAAATCTTGTTCTGATCTGTAACGGAATGCGTTTCGCCGCGTGTTCCCGCCCATGGATAACTGTTTCCGCTACTTCCCGATGGGCCTTGGACTCATCTTTCTCGTTAGCTCGTCACCAGCCCAAGGCCCCTTGTCTCCAGGTGGCCCACCCGGGCCATCGATGAAATCATTGGCCGAGATCCACAGCGCGGTTCAGGAAGTGGAATCGCGATTTCCTCTTAAGAGCGGATCGCCCGGCGTCACCATAGACGCGACCACCGGCACCATCTCCGTGTCCCAATCAGGATCCTATTTCCTGACGGACAGTCTCGTTGTGACAAGCGGCGGTTCTTCATTACCCGATGGAAATGGAATCACCGTCAACGCCAATGATGTGACCATTGATCTGAACGGCTTTGCCATTCGGTCGCTTGCCCCGTCGCCCACTGGAAGCGGGATTGAAATCAACGGCAGTAATATCATCGTTCGGAACGGCACGATTTCGGGAAATGTCACATACGATTCCAGTGAAGACCGTTTCTCAGGCACGGGTTTTGAAAACGGTGTCTTCGTTTCTTCGTCCGAGGTCAATATTTCCATCAGCCATCTCCAGGTGCGGAATATTCAGTTCCGCGGCATTTATTGTTCGGATGTTGAATCGACAAGTGTGCGCGGTTGCCATGTCCATACCATAGGTGGGGAAGGCATACGCGCTGGAGTCGTCGCGCACTCCACTGCAAAGACCTGCCGCTTCACGGCCATCACCGCTACCACCGTTCAACAAAGTATCGCCTCCAGCCTTGAAGGCCATGGCATTACCGCCGGGCGGTTGGTGAGTGACAGTGTCGGATCGACCACCTCGTCGGATAAGAGTTCCCATGGAATCCTGTCAATCGCCCTTGTCAGAAACTCGGTCGGTTGGAGCTCAGGCGGAGATGGCATCACGGCGTCACTCGTTGTGCATTGCCACGGCACGTCTTCGGGAAGTGATCCCAGTGCCGATGGGATTGAGGCACAGATTGCCATCGGCTGCATCACGGGCGGCGGCGCCAATATCTCGAACTCCTATCATATGCCTTAACATGAAACACCGGTTCTTATATCTAGGTCATCAATCGATAGGCATTGGATTAACCGCTGTACTGATCCACTTGGCCATTCAAGCCGGCTCAAAAGCCGATACAACGATCAATGAGTCCGATAAATTTAGCTATAGTGCCAATGCAGGCTGGCTGAATTGGCGGCACCAACAACCCACGGAATCCGACGGCGTGGTGTTTGGCCACTATTTCCTATCCGGCTATGCCTACGCCGCCAACTTCGGTTGGGTATTCTTCGGGAATGGCAAACCGGCTAACGGAATCCGCTATGGAAATATCTCCGACTCAGATAGTGGCGTGAACCACGATGGCGGCGGCAATTTGAGCGGTTACGCTTATGCGGCCAATGTCGGATGGATCAATTTCCAGTGGAATCTTTCACCGACAGATCCCAATCGGCCTCGTGTCAATTTAACGACCGGCGCCTTTGAAGGCTATGCCTATGGCGCCAATATCGGCTGGATCTCGCTTGGCAATGGATCGCTCATCACCGATGCGATGAGCATTCTTGATCAAGACGAGGACGAAATCGCCGATCCGTGGGAATTGGAACACTTTGGCAACCTCAAATCCGCATCGCCGACCAGTAATGCGGATGGAGATGGGCTTTCTGACTATGGAGAATATCTTGCCGACACCGATCCCCACTTACCGCAAAGCTATCTCGATATCATTTCTTATCTCATTCTGGGTGACGGCTCCAAAGTGACCATTGAATTCACCACGACGTCACATCGCCGCTACCGATTGCAATGGAGCAATCAACTTGGGATCGGTGTCGATAAATGGGTGGAGTCCGGCTTCGGTCTCATCATTCCGGATCCCGGCGCCACAACCACCCGAACGGTTAGCAGCCCATTGGCCACTCGCCGCTTCATCAGGGTCGTCCCCACATTACCTCTTCAACCGTGAACTCATTAAAATTCGAAAACATGAAACCCGGACTCTGCTTTCTCGCACTCGCCACCACCCTCGTCCTGTCGTTATTGGCATACTTTGTTGATGCACAGGGGCCCCTTTCGCCACTTGGCCCGCCGGCTCCTACGATGAAAACACTGGACCAAGTCGAGCCACGCATACCGTTAAAACTGGGAGCACGTGGCGTGAGTTCCTCCGCCACCGCGACTTTAGTGATTGACGACGCCGGCAGCTACTACCTCACGGGGAACTTTGACGTCAAAGTTGACAACGGTATCGTCGTAGAGGCTCCCAATGTGACTATTGATCTTATGGGCTATTCAATTCGGCGATCGGATGGAACCACTGGAGGATCGGCCATTGAAGTAAGTGAAACGAGTCACAGATGCACTATCAAAAACGGCAACATCGGTGATAGTATCAATCCGTTTGCCTATGGAATAGAATGCTTGTCAGAGTCGTGCTCAATTAAGCAAATCTCAGCAACTGGCTGCACAAACACTGGTATTGTTACAAGTGATTTCGCCACGCTCAAAGAATGTGTGGCGCGGAACGGAGGAAATGGGATTGGAGCAGGAAATGCCGCTTCGCTAACAAATTGTTCTGCAATAGCAAATACTCGTAGATATGGCATCGAATGCGGAGCGAATAGCTCTCTAAACTATTGCGTAGCGCTAGACAACGAAACAAGACGTGAGTTTTCCATCGACGACGCTGCAATAGGTGCAGGCGACAGCAGTAACTTAGAGTTCTGTTTCGCTCGGGGAAACATTTCCAAGACCTCGATCAAATCCGGTTCCAACAGCCTTCTTACAGCATGCATTGCTACTGAAAATAGTGGCACAACTGGAATCTTTGCTGACAGAAAAAGTACTTTACTGAATTGTTCCGCCATACTCAACACAGTCTACGCTGGAATCTCGGCGCATAACGATTCGCATCTTTACCAATGTTCCGCTAGGAATAATTGGTCCGATGTTCCATTTTCTAGAGGTATTTTCGCAGGAGAGAACTCCATCATTAAGAATTGCGCAGCAACACGGAATTCAAGTACTGCCAGTGAGGCCTCGAGTCATAATGGAACTGGTATGTTTCTTTGGAACGGATGCGAGATTATTGACTGCATTGCGATAAGTAATCAGGGAAACGGGATCCGCCTAGGGAGCCACAGCATTCTTCGCAATTGCAATATTGCGTTTAGTCGCGAAGGAGCGGGTATTTATACTTCGTCAGCAAACTCCCGAATTGAGGGCAATCATGTTTCACACAGTAATAGGGGAATAGAAATTGAATCCCTCAGTGATACTCCGAAAAGAAACATGATTGTGGGAAATACAGCTATTGAGAATGAGACAAACTACGTGATCGCGGCAGGAAACCTGTATGGTCCGATCATTGACCGCTCTGTGACAGTAGCCTCATCTCCTGCCGTATCTGGAAACAGCGCAGCGTCGACGCTTGAGACTAAGGATCCGTGGGCAAACTTCGCCTACTGATCAAAATGGCCGATGTGAGAGATTATCCTAAAACGGAAAACGGGGCGCCGTTTCCAGCGCCCCGTCTCCTAACGGAATTCTAGGAGTTTCTCCCTTACTTTCGACGCGACACTTCTTCCACTCGCCGTGGTGGCGCGATGGTGGGATCTTCCCCACGCGAAACGGACTCCGGTTGCACGCGAACGCGGAAGAGTTCGACCGGCTTGGTGGCCGGAATGATGACGCCTACCACACCCTCTTCGTTGACCGTGGCACGTTGTGCCGTCCAGGACTGGCCATCTGAAGAACGTTGGAGTTGATAATCCCAACCGCGTTCGGTTGGAAAGCTCAGGCCCAATCCATCGCTCGTCCGCAAGTGCACCTTGTTCACCTTGACCTCAGGCTCGGGCGCCGGTTCGGGGACATAGATTTCCAATGGAACGTCTAACACTGGCGCGCGGCCAATGGAGGGATCGCGCTGGGGAAGATCGATGACCTCGAACTTGGGCAACGATGGCAGAACCACCGGCACTTTGAATACCAAGTCCCCTGGCAAACGACCGAGCTTGGGATTGATCACGATGGGATCGACTTCTTTGTGCAAACCGCTGAAGAGGTCGTAGTTAGGCCATTTGCTCACATCATAGAGAATGTCTTCTATCATGCCGCGAGCCGTCCACGCACAGCCATCGTCTGCGGGATTGGTGTTGGCCAGAATGGCGAAAGTGTAGCCATCGTCCGTGTCCCATAGAAAGCCAATGGTGCCGCTCATGCAGCCGTTGTGACCATGGCCGTCGCTGCCATAGCGCCAGCCCATGGCCCGGACGGATGAGGCGGGAGAAGACTCCATCATGGCGGTGTAGGAAGCTCCTGAGATGATGTCAGGCTTGGTGGCGGACCCGTCCACGCGGACTTTGAAACGGAGCAGATCCGTGGCGGAGGCAATCCAGCCGCCGTGGGAATCGAAATGCTGCGGACGGATCCAGGTGTAAGGCCCGTTGCCATAGTAGTAAGTCGCTTCCTTCGACTTCTTATCGTCTTTATCTTGCTCACCCATGACCATTTGCGTCACACCACATGGTTGAAGCACGTGATCTCTCACATAGTCTTCGTAGGATTGCCCACTAACTTCTTCAATGATACGTCCCAGCACACAATAGCCGAAATTGAGGTATTCGTCGCGGTCTTCGGGATCCGCGATCAGGTCGCGATTGTCTAACATCCAGTCGATCAGTGCCTCATGATCGGCGTGATTGTTGAACATGGGGTCGTCACCCTCATTGGACCAACCGCTGCAATGCCAGAGCAAGTGTTTGACCCGTATGTCTTCCACATCGTCGCTATACGGTTGCGAGCCATAGGTCGTGCCTAACAAGGCTCCCGATCCGAAGACTTTGTCTTCCAAACTGAGGTCGCCATCATCAACCAGTTTCATGATCGCTGTAGCCGTAATGGGTTTGGAGATACTAGCCACCCGCATCCTCGTGGTGGGCGAAACGAGTTCCGCGTCTTCTAGTTCCGCAAATCCAAAGCCCCGTGCGTAAACCAATCGTCCGCCCTTGGCAATGGCGACGGACACACCGGGGATGCCCATATCTTGCATATAGGAGCGGATGCGATTCTCAATCAAGTTCAGATCATTTGCCTTCATGTGCGGGTTTTCCCAGAAGGCAATGAAACGCGCTTTCCCGTTCACGGTGTAACCGTTCACGTTCTTCACATGGTAGCCAGTGTAGTGAAAGTTCTCTGCCTCGGCCTGATATTGCTGACTATTTAAGTTATGCCGCATCCAGAAAGGATCACCGCCGGTCTTCTGCCAAAGTGAGGCATAGCGGCTGGAGTTGCCTGCGCCCCAGGCACTGAGATGGACCGGACGATAACCATCTTGGATGTTCTGTTCCACGGTCGCCTGATAACTCGCCGCCGTTTGCGCGTGGTGCGCACGTGGGAAAGCACCGCCATCTTTGACCCAGATAGCTGCGTAACGATCGCTGTTACCAGAACGGTATCCATCCACATGAATGCAGCGATAGCCGTTGCCTTTATTGGTCATGAACTCATTTTGATACTGACCGGAAGTCATCCCGTGTTTGGCAATTAGAGGTGCGCCGCCTTTCTTTTCCCAAATGGCGGCAAAGTAAGTGCCGTTCCCCACATTGTAACCGTCGACCCAAGTAAGCCGATAACCGAGGTTATCATATTGGGTAGCCTTGTTTTGATAATCAGCGCCTGTCATACCGTGGTGAGTGGCCAGATCAGGCCCGCTTCCCTTCACCCAGAAGGCGGCGTAACGGGCGGAGCCGTTCACTTCGTAACCACTCACCTGCTGAAGGCGATAGCCGTTATTGTCGTAGTCAACGGCAAGGTTTTGATACTGAGCGCTTGTAAGGTTATGGCGCGAGATAGGCGCTTCCGAAGCGTTGGCGTTTATCCAAGTGATCCCGAAAGCGATCGCACAACTTACGTGTTTGAGTAGATTTGATTTTTTCATATCCAAGAGACCTGTTGACGGCCGTGCCCAAGAAATGCGGTCTCTCGGGGAAAGGTACGCGGAAATTTCCGGCATCGTCTGCCGGGCAACGGATCTGCATGTGATTCAGCCCCTTTTTCAATAAGGTTAAATAAACAACCGATTCATCATGATGAGCCGCTTCACCGTTCTGTGTGCTGACCACCCATCAAAGGCGGCACCTGGTGATATCGATCCCCGTTTCAAGGTGGATCCCTGTACCCGCCTAGCTTTGCTGGGATTTCGAACTGGATTGATAAGTATCAGCGTTAGCCGTTCAAGAAGATGGCGCCCTACTCGTTTCCGGTGTCTTCGGTTTTAATGGCTATCGCGCTCGGTGGCAATTCGCTAAATCTGTATTGTTGTCAGGCCCGTTTCCGGTAATATCTCAGGATGACCCGTTTGCCTCTTACACTTGTCTTTGCTTTGATGCTCGGTGGCGCCCTCCACGGACAGAAGAACCGCCTTGAGGATGCCGAGATTGAGGCTCAAATGCCGCAGCAGATAGGCGTCCTGATAGAGTGTGTCACGGCGGGACGGCAGCAAGTGCATGAACTGCTTGCCAAGCATCGAGCAGTCGCCAATGATAGTAGTCTTCGGCGAGCCGTGGAAGGGCTGATCCGCAAAGGTTCTGCCAGCGTGACTGAACTCGCCTACGTGGTCACGCGTTCCGGTATCCAGGCCCAAGTGGAGTCAGTCGTGGAAATCATGTATCCCACCGCTTGGGAGCCGCCCGAGATCTCCCAAGAACTTCGCGGGCCTTTGGAAGACGGCAATGTCATCGTCTCGCCCGCGACGCCCACCTCTTTCCAAACGCGTGACATTGGTCTGAGCCTCAAAGTGACGCCCCGGATCGGCCCTAACCCTGATCTCATCGATCTCGACCTCGACCTGCGGGCGGTCAATCATATGGGAAATGACGCTCAGGGTGACGGACTAGCGCAAATTCAACACGCCCGATTTCATTCTAAAGAAGTCATTCAACAACTCGCCATGGTCAACGGACAGGTGTCCCTGGTCGGTATCCTATCACCACCAGAAAACGCCGCCGAACAGCAGATCATGGTCTTTGTGAAGCCGCGGCGATTGCCACTGACTCACGTAGAACGGGCGCGCCAACTCTGGCACAGCGATCCCCCGGCGAAGCCATCCAAAGAGACTCACATGATCACGACAATCGTCGAGTACATTCAGGTGCCGATAGGAGAGATTCGCCGTCTCTTGCGCCAACCTTCTCCTAGCATCGATGCCACAGCCATGCGACAAACGGTCGGCGAACTGGTGAAAACGGGCGTTGCTACTATCGTGGAGACGGCCTTTTCCACCACCAAGAGTGGTCAGCGCAGTCGCGTGCGATCGGGCGAAGAACACGTTTACGGTGTGGAATTTGATCCTCCGGAATTGCCTCAAAAACTTCAGGGGCCGTTGGCGAGTGGCGTCGATGTGGTCACGCCGTCGATCTGCACAACGATCGAGATGCGCCCTATAGGCTTAGAATTAGAGTTAGACCCTCGCCTGGGAGCGGACAAGACGACCATCGAGCTTTCTTTAGCGCCCTCGATCACGGAACACGCCGGCGAGATCAGTCACGGCCAAGGCAAGAGCCAAGTGAAGATGCCCCTCTTCAAATCGCGCCGTTTGTCAACCAATACCATTCTTCTCAGCGGTGACACGCTACTGCTAGGCGTGCATTCAAACCGCACCCTCCGCGGAAAGAACACGGGGCACTACACGCTAGTCTTTCTCACGGCACAGGCGAAGAAGGTGATCATGGATGGTGATGAGTGAACGGACAGAGCGATCGGGCACTAACCAGTTCCGCGGGTGACCCATCGACTGGGAGAAGTCTCACGATTATACTCGTATCGAAGGCGCATCACTTTGGATTCCGAGCGCAGCCAAAGCCATTTCTTGACGGCAACCAACCAGTCACTTTCGAGGAAAAGCGCCTCTTCTATTGGAGCGCCGCGCTTCAGCATCAATGGCAGGATATTTCTCGTCAATAGGCATTCGATTCAAGAGCACGGCGGAAAGCGGAGCCAATTGAAGGCGCACCTGACCGTCTTGATATTCGAGCCCTTGCAGGCATCCGGATTCTGATCCTATCACCATCTCATACGGAGCATCGCGCTTCAGTACGATTGACTGGAGAACATCCGATCGATTGAACATAGCGATACTCTGGTGATCGTCCCATGAACGCGAATAAGCCAAAGTCATCGCTTCATCGTCCATCTGAAGATACGTTATCGCGCCTCTCAGAAGTTCCGGCCGCGACTTACGGAGAAGGATCAGGCGGCGATGAAAGGCTAACAAACTCAAATCAGGTGTGACCGGGATCGGCTTTGCCTTTTCCCCTTCCGGGCCGTAGACTTGCGGGCCATGGGCCAAATCCGGCCACATCAACGGTTTCCGGCAATCGGGATCGTCCGCACCCCACATGCCCAACTCATCCCCATTCCAAATGTGAGGCGCACTCACAAAGGTGTATTGATGCAATAGCATCATGCGCATCTCCCGCAAAGTCACGCGATCCGGGGGCCCCAATTTCAGATCAGGATTGTCACGGGCACCCATCTTGAACTTGTACTGGTGCTTATTCTGAAACGAGGTGGCCAATCGCGGGCTATCATGGCTAGCGACGAGATTCATCAAGCATTGCATGGTGCTTGGAGAATAGCCTTCATAGACGCTTCGAAGCTTTTTAACGAATTCGCTGGGCTTGTAACCGCCATGGGCCTGAGCAAAGAACCGTCTCGCCGGCCGATACCATTGATAGTGCATGACGGAATCAAAGATATCGCCTTTTAGGAAAGGCCTGGGATCCATGAGTTGTTCAGGCCATTTCGTCCACCACGCCTCTCCTAGCAAAAGCGCATCCGGATTGATCGATCGTACAAACTTGCGAAAATCCCGCCAGAAACCCAAGGGCACATGCGCGGCAACATCCAATCGAAAGCCGTCTACGCCATCCGTCGGGTCACCATCGCCGTTAGGATCAAGCCAACGTCGGGTGACGTTGAACATGTGCGCTTTCACCTCGGGATGCAGCCTTCCTTCGAAAACATCACTTCCATTACGATTCCCCTGTACGTCGAACTTTCTCCACTCTGGGAGGGTTTTCACGCCCAGCCAACCGTGATAGGCAAACTCATCGACCGGTGTTTCCCGGTCATCAAAGGCATCGATTTCGTACCAATCACGGTACAGACTTTCACGCTGATTCTTCCTGACATCCTCCCAAGCCCAGAAGGTATTCCCGGTATGATTCCAGGAGAAATCGATAATCAAGCGCATACCGCGCCGATGCACCTCGCCGATGAGTTTGCGAAACAACCTGTCGGCCGATGTCCAACGCCACGTCTTGGGATCGTGAGGAGTTTCACTAGCAATGATCCCGGAATCGCCTAATGGATCAGGTCCGAAGTGCCGGTCGATGTGACGATAGTGCCGGGCATCGTACTTGTGTAAGGATGGCGCGTCATTAAGCGGATTGAAGTAGAGCGCGGTCACACCCAATTCTTGCAGGTAGTCCAATTGATCGAGAACGCCTTGCAAATCGCCACCAAACCTTCGGGCTGCGACCAATTCATGAAAATCCTTTCCTGCTTTGACCATCCATGGATCCTTCTCGTACCAATCTTGCGTCCAAGGCGTCACGTCCCACCCTTTGGGCACGTAGCCCGGGTAAGCGCCTTTCATCGATGCCGGGGTGGGATCGTTAGACAGATCACCATTGCGAAAACGCTCCACAAAGATTTGATACCAAATCGCCTCGCACGCCCATTGAGGCGGTTCTTCAAAAGGAGTCTTTGCCCATCCTGTAGCGAGCGTTAGGCACATCCACCATGCCATTCCATAAACACTCAGGCGTCCACTCATCACTCAACCAACCCGAACGCCTTCAAGCAAGCCTTCCCCACCTCAAGACGTTTGGGAGCATCGGATGATTCTTTGATATTGATGTTAAGCGCAAAGGAATAGATCTGCTCGCCCCGGGTCACCCAACCGACCCACCAACCAATCTGCGGATCTTGAGGTCCCACCCACCCTGTCTTTGCATGGATAGAATAATGAGTCGCGACTTCGTGCTCGAGGATCGATGTAATCTGTGAGTGGGTCCGCTCAGTCAGCTTGAGTTCCTTGCTAGTCAAATGGCGAATGAATGCCACTTGTTCGCGGGCGGAAATCGCCAAAGGGCCTTCAAGCCAGAACCGCGTGTCAATCGTTGTGCCAGGATCGTGATTGCCATAGTTGAAAGCTCTTAACTTCTCCCGAATCGTTTTCAGCCCCATGCGTCGAGCTACCTGGTGGAAAACAGCAACATTCGAGGCCTTCATGGCATCGCGAAGATGCATGTCTTGCTCCCACGATTTGAAATACTCCTTCGTGCCACCATAGGGAATGACATCATCAACGTCTTTAACCGCACCCGTTTCCAGCGCCATTATCGCATTGGCGATTTTGAAAGTAGAAGCGGGTTGAAACCTTTGGTTTGATCGCGAATCATCATGCACGACCCACTCGTCTTGAAGGGGATCATAGAGAACAAAGGTGCCTTGAACTGACGCTTTTTCAAATATCTGGGCAAGTTCAGGCTTCGGAAGTACAACCGGCGTGCGCTTCGCCTTCCCTGCCTCAAGATCCCACAGTGTCACGCCACCCCGTCCGCTCGTGGTGAGAATACGCCCTTGGTTAGGATGCCATTGAGCGTCCCATAAAGTGTCCGCCGCGAAATACGTGTGTTGCAATTCCCCAGACTTCGACCAAACCCGCAAGGCATCACTCGCAGAAACCAACAAGGTGCCTTCTGCATTCCAGTCCAGTTTGCGAATCTCGGTGCTGTCGGGCAGGTCGATCTGCTTTTTCAATTCGCCATCCTTAGACCAGAACTGGATAACTGGGTCGTCCGTCTCGTTTCCGTAATCGCCCAGCGCAAAGAAATCGCCTGACGGATGCCAGGTGACACACAGGAGCAGGCACAGGCGTTCTTTGGCCTCGGGACGATGCCAAATCTGCCGTATGACGGTCCCGTCTTCATCATGCCACGTAAGGTATTTCCCAATAGTAACGAGTTCCTTACCATCAGGCCTCCAAGCGACGCCGGTCAGACCTTTGGCGTCTCCATGTCTTGGCATGTCAGCGTGCAATTGGAGATCAGCGTTCCAAATCCTCAAGTGGCCATCGCCGGCATCGGTTAATGCTAGGCGATCTCCTGAAGGCGACCAAGTGACTCCACGTCCGCCGTCTAAATTCAGTGTCTTCCATGTTCTAGCAGAATGGTCGAAGACACCATCGAAGCCGTAGCCGGAAAGGGCGAAGCGACCTTCTTTCGGGTGCCATGCGATGTCTGTGACGATGTGTTCCTCCTGAACGGCCGTGGGTGGAACAAGAATGCGGCGCACTAACGTTTCCGCATTGAACTCCCACAACGTCCTCTCTCCACCGACCACAAAGGCCGTTCCATCCGGTTTCCATTCAGCGGCCCAGAGAATACGATTTTCAGCCGACGCTGATCCTAACAGGGCGAACAACGCCAACACCGCCTGGAGTCTCTCGAGCATACCGAATTTGCCTTGAAGGGCGTCGCTTAGGCTTACTTGGTGGCGACTGAAAGTCACCACTACCATTATCGCGAACTAGCGCTGTTTCTTCTTAGCCTTGGGGGCAGGCAACGCCGCAGTGAGAGATTCAGCAAAGTCGGTGTAGTGATTCTCGACCTTCGTCTTGTCCGCGCCATTGCCATGAAAGAGGAAGCGATACCGAAAGGTCACGGACTCGCCATCTTTGATCGTGAGATCGCCGCGTTTATTCTGCCCTTTGTAAAAGTAGGAATAGCCGAAGGGATTCACGGCAATGAGTCCGTAGTCGCGCGCGTGCCAAGTCGTGGGATGACGCGGATTCTTGGGATGATCAAAGATGGATACACCCACACTCTTGCCATCAACTTCCCCCCAATAGTTCACCCATTTGGCGGCTTTTCCCCAAAGATCTTTGTTCTCATCTCCGGCACTATTCAGCGCTTGGCCATTGGCCACCTCACCTTGGAGACGAAGGTTAGGGTGCGTCCGAATGGACATCGAGCCTTCTTTCGTATCGCCAAAAACCACGTCCCCATTAGTCGCGGTGATGGTGATCTTGAAATCAACATATTTGCTGCCGTC
Organism: Verrucomicrobiales bacterium; assembly: GCA_965224685.1. Taxonomy (GTDB): domain Bacteria; phylum Verrucomicrobiota; class Verrucomicrobiia; order Verrucomicrobiales; family DEV007; genus CBDDAB01. Next base: position 1,894,305 of record CBDDAB010000017.1, read on the forward strand.
CGTGGTTTTCCCGAAAGCCATGCGGCGCACATCACGACAGATCTCTTTTTCACCCACGAGCGAAACCCATTTGTTAGAGGTGATCATGGACGCTTCGTTGGCGCCATCGGTGCGATTGATGAGTTTGTCTTGCACGACTTTGCCACCTTTCTCCTTGTGTTTGCCGCCACCATGCCAGAAATCTAACTTATTCACATCACCGTGCGTAAACCAAAGCGATGTATGGTGCGGATGATCGCTCTTCTCACCGGGTGCCGCGTCCTCGAGCGGGAATTGCCGCGTCATGCGCACCCCGGCTGGACCAATGACAGGATAGAAACAGGGATTGTTGCGGTCGAGCCGGTATTTGGTGAAGAGTTCGCCATCTATGCGGATGGCCCATTGATCGCCATCCTCACGAACGGTGACTTCAGCCAGAACAGAGGGGATGGCAATCGCCAACGCGCTAAGATTAATGATGAGAGGAGTTTTCATAAAATATTAAGTATTAGTTGGATTTAAAGAATAGTGATGCTCATGCTTGGTAGCGGAACTTGTGAAAGTTCCGGCGTGGCGTACCTATCGTGGAGAAGTCTCACGACTTCTTCTACACCATCGCTTCGAATACTCGTCACATTGGATTGCACTTGTTTTAGTTAGGCTTGGAAAACTTGCTTGAGATACTCAAGGCTCTTCACAGCAATGGTCTGTGGATCAGGCGTGTAATCGAAGACTTCGACGGAAACATAACCTGAGTACCCCGTTTCGCGAAGGGCCGCAACGATGGGTTCGTATTTCACTTTGCCAAAGCCAGGACCGCGCAGGTTGGGATCATTGGCATGAAAGTGCGCCGTGTAATCTTTGCTTTCAGCAATAATGTTAGGAATCGATTTGGATTCATCACTCATCGCTTTCACATCGAGATGTAACCGGCACGCGGGGTGATCGACTTGTTGAATAAGCCTTACGGTTTCCTCGGCCGTGGTTAGAAAATTCGTCTCCTTTCTTGCTAGCGGCTCCATAGCGATGGTCACACCGCACTCACCGGCGGTTTCACTGATCGCTCGCAAGGTCTCCGCCGCGCGTTTGACGGCTTCATCGTAGTCCCAATCCTCCTGCAGATTGCGCTGATTCGGGCTGCCCCAAACCATGATCTCGCCGCCTAGAGCCCCACAGAAGCGAGCCAGGTGCCGACCAAAAGCGACCGTGTCCTTGCGAAGCAAGGCATCCGGCGTGGTCAAATGCAACCAAGCCGGTTTCACCAACAACCAATGCAATCCCACCACGTCCAACCCGGCGTCTGCTGCGATCTTGGCACAACGTTTGGCATCGTTGTCATTCAGTTCTCTGGGGTCCTCCTTTAAGGTAAACGGAGCGATCTCGACGCCCTGATAGCCCGTCTCCGCGATGTGTCGGCAGGTGTCTTCGAAAGACCAGTTCTGGTAAGTCTCGTTGCAGATGGCAAATCGTGTTTCCATTGGGCGCGAGCATAGGGGTTTTCGCCTAGGTGACAAGTCTCGCGAAGGTGGTGGCCGGGTGTTGACGCCAACCGGCTGCCCTCGCTAGGCTGACCGCTATGTTTTTAACCTGGATATCCGGGGGTCTGGCAATAATCACGTTGTCTTGCGCGGCTTTGGCCAGCCCCTACCGCGTGTTCACTGATCGCTCCGGCCGCACCATAGAGGCTCAGCCGATCGGGCTCCATGACGGTGAGCTGACACTCCAGCGAAGAGACGGTAAGCGGTTCCGTTGGCCCAAGGCCAAATTGAGTAATGAGGATCAGTTATTCATTGATGAATGGTCCAAGACGGCGCGGCGGCCACTCTTCGAATTCAAAGAAACGGCTTGGCAAGAGACGCTCACGCACCATTTCCGCATTCGAACTAAGGCGACGCGCGCCCGCCCAGCGACACCATGGGCGGAGAAGACATGGGATGTGTGTCAGCAGTTCATGCCATCTTTAAAAGAAGACTTTGAGCAACGTGGTTTCCGTCCGCCTGACGAACCGATCAACCTAAACGACTTTTCTGAAAAGGACGGGCGCTTCCGCATGGACATCTATCTGTTAGGTCTAACGAAAGACTTCGAACACATGGCGCAGCAACACCTCACAGCGCACCGCAATAAAGCGCACACCGAAACTCAATTACAATTGGTGAGAGAGGTCGGCACCTTTGGAGATCCCAGCCATCGCTATCGCGTCCACGTGAAAGTTGGCGGATCGGTAGACCAACGCAACGTCGAAGGTGAATCGGTGGCCTCCGTTGAGATCAAGCGCAGCGGCGGCAAAGAGAAGTTTGTCCACGTCCTAGCCAATGATTTATTAAATCTGCAAACGCGCTCCCCTAGCCCAGCACTGTGGGTTCGGAGCGGCTTGGGCTGGTGGATGGAGCATCATTTCTTTCAACGGTGCAGCGTCCAATACATTGATCTTAACAAGTTCTACGCAGTGGAAATGCGCAAAGAGGGTGGAAGCGGGATCCGGCGGTCTGAAATTCTCTCCACCGCCAAATCTTGGGTGAACCCGATCAAAGCCATGCTGAAAAACGGAAAGCGGCATTCCATCAGTGATGTCCTGAATGCTAACATGGACACCCTGACGCCTCAATTATGCGGCTATGTATTCGCCTGGAATCACTTTCTGCTAGCAGATAAAGAACGGAAATCGAAGTATTCCAAGTTGATCGAGACCTGGCGATCGGGAGAGGTGGTCACCATCGACACGCTTGTGAAGATATACGGGTATCCTGATGCGGAATCACTGGAAGACGCATGGCATGCCCACATCAGAAGTGACGCCTTCCGATAAGCGGCAGTATTGTCAACGCTTCCCTGACTCAATCCACTCGATCACCTCGGCGAAGGTCTTCGCCGGTGGATGTTCATGCCCCAGTTCGGGCACGTGGAAGTACCTGGCGCGGTAGCCGTATTTCTTCCATTGCGAACCTGACGCTTTCGCGAATTCGTAATTGTAATCATTCTCTCCAGACACGAATGCCCAGCGTTTCTCTTGATAGTTTCTGCTTAGTTTGGGGTGTTTTCCGTCGAGGCCAGGAATGAAAGGGGGATAGGTCGAACCTTTCTTGATCGTTCCGGCACCATTGCCGTAGGAAACCGTGCGCTGAACGGTGTAAGACTCCAACAACGCGCCGCGCCCGATATTAACAGCTGCTGTGAACGGCTTGGGAAGAAGAAACGCGATCTTGGTTGAACTCACGCCGCCACCTGAAAGCCCACCAATGTAAATTCTATCAGGGTCGATACGATAAGTGCCTTCAACTGTGGCGACTCCGTCTAACGCAAGCCTCAAGCGCTTGCTCAGGACGACGCGATTGCCGGCGTCATGAGGCGAAAGATAAATCAATCGCTTCTCACGAAACACCTCTTGGTATTCTTCGGACGGCAAGTAAGCCTCATCGGTTGATGGTATTTCGATATAGAGACCGAACAGGTTGGTTTCATCATAATCCTGCGGCACGTGCAAGACGGCGAATTCGTCTTGGCCTGAAGGCCTCAATTCACGATCAAAGTCCTGACGATACTGTTTCGTGGTGAACTTCAAATAATTTTCTAACAAAGCACTCTGTTTATAACCATCGGGCGAAGCGAATGCTTTCAATCTCAAGGGGAACTCATGCTTACTGCCTGTTAGAGTATCCAAGCGCTCATTGCGCGTCGTCTCGGCCTCTCGTTTCGAGTTCTTTGCAAACGCTTGATCGCCCGCGCTCAGCTTCGACAACGGAAGCTTCAACAACGTTCGATCCTTTTCTACAAGCACGTGATCGGTTTCCACCCGCAGCAGGGAAGCCTTTAGCTTTCTTCCGCGAAGGTCTTTCCATTCACGCTGATCGGCGTTGGATGATATTGTCAATAAGGCCAAGACCAATGCCAGCCATGACCATAGATTGGCGCAAGGAAACATAGCACCAAGAGTTTGCGATCCCGGGGAGCGCTAAGCAAGTCACTTCAATCACTGAACCTACGGCTTGCCTTACACAGACCGTATCACATCGTAGGCTTCCTCACGCATCGCTTGAGAGAACTCGTGCCCGGTATTGGGATAGCGTTCGGCAATCTGTGCGCCTGCCTGGTATTGAGCATAGACCGTCTTGGCATGGGCGATTGTTCGTTGGACGCTCTTCCAACGGAAATTGTCGTCGTGAAGCGGGGCACTCACGAACAGCTTTCGCGGTGCAAGCGCTGCCAGGAGATCTTTGAAATCGAACGGGATTTCACCCAATCGATCGCGGTAATTGGACATCCGCGGCATGTAGCGGAGTTGGCACCAACCTTTGCCGTAGTACCAATGGGCTTGATCGCCGTCGTAATAATCCGCAAAGGCGTCAAACCCGCAGCTGGACGCGACCACACGAATACGGTCATCAAAGACGGCGCTGAAGATCGCGTTGTGCCCGCCTAACGAATGCCCGATGGCGGCGAAGCCTTTACCAGTTCGCACATAAGGGAGCGACTCTAACACATCGAGGGCGCGGGAACTGTCCCATACCCCTTTCATGGTCCCGCTTTCATAACCAAGCGCCGGGATGTTCGGCCAATAGTTTGCTAACAAGGGATAAGATGGTGCGATGGTCACATAGCCGCGCTCTGCAAGTTCAGTCGCGTATTGACGTCCGGCTTTGCCTCCCAAACCCACCACCACCTTATGTCCGACTTGATGATCCGTGGGATGCAAACACAGAACGCCCGGCACTTTCTTCTCGCCCTCTAACGCTTGCTTAGGGACACAAAGATACGCCGGCGTCCGGCAATCGGGCTCGGATTGGAACGTCACAAGCTGCCTGACATAGCTGCCCATGTCCACAGCTTCATCCACTTGCAATTCAAGCGCCACCCGCCGGCTATTTGGCGGGAAATCCCCCATCACGATCTCCGCCGCCTCGCGCACGCTTGTTAGTTTCTCTTGCCATGCTTGCAGCGCAAGCGGTCGTTCTTTGGGAAACTCGCCCAATCCCAATTCGAGGTGATAGATGGTGCCACCATAGCCAACGAGGTAAAGCTCTCCATCGCGCCCCTCACCAAACGACGCCACCGCATCGGGCGCCGCCGCCAACTCTAGCAGAGCGGTCACGCGCCCCGCCTCAGCCCGGAGTCCCCACACTTTTCTTGTGTTGAAATCACCAAAGACGTAAACGCCTTGGAAGCCAGGACTCTTGGCACCCCGATAAACGTAACCTCCTGTGACGGAGGCACCCAGGTGACGGCCGTAGGCGAGGAGCGGCTCCACGTAGCTTTCGTTGGGTCTTTGATAGGTATCTTTAAAAGGCTGCCAACCTTCCCTTACATTCCAGCCGTGATTCTCGCCAGGCTTGAGAATAAGGACTTCTTCGTAGAGTACTTGCCCCACATCGCCTAACCAAAGTTCATCCGTCTGGAGGTCGAAACTGAATCGCCAGGGCTCCCGCAATCCCAGCGCCCAAATCTCGTGGCGCCATTTGTTAGGATCTCGATCCGTGAAGGGATTGTCTTGCGGGATGCCGTAAGGCTGACCTTGAGGAACATCATCCACATCGATCCTCAACATCTTCCCTAACAAGGACTGCCCGCTCTGGGTGTAGCCCTTGGGATCTTCCTGGGGACCGCCATCTCCCATGCCGATATAGAGGTAACCATCCGGCCCAAAGAGAAGGGTCCCACCGTTGTGATTATCCGCCGGCTGTTTGATCGCTAACAAACGCGTCGAAATCTCACCCGAGTCGCTACGCAGATCTTCTGCGGCCCGTTTCTCCACAATCGTGGTGTGACGCTGCCCCTCAATGAGGGCCTCGTGCTTGATGAAGAATCGGCGGTTCTGCGGGAAACTTGGATGAAAAGCGATGCACATCAGACCTTCCCACGGCCCATCACTCACGGCTTCCCCCCAATCGGCAAAGAGCGTCTTGCCGTCTTTCCCCTCTAGCAACCACGCCTTCCCCGTTTGATGCTCCAGGATGATATGAGTGTCTTCCAGACCGGGCACTGGCGAGAACCAGACGGGTTGGGCAAACTTGGCCGCGCCCGAGTGGATCGGTGTGAGTACGACTGGTGGATCTAACTTTTCGGCGAACTGAACTGTTTTCCAGTCGAAAGCTGATGTCGTTTTGACGAACGACAGAGCCAGCAGAAAGAGAGCGATTCTCTCAAACATCGCTCTAGCATCAATTCGCCTGGGCATAGGCCCCGCGTCCGCCGCGACGCGTGCCGGCCCACACCATCAAGCGTTCGGCGTCATCGAAGATGTATTTCGTTTCTGAGCCTAACTGAACCAGAATCACTTCTCGCCGGTTCAGACGTGCGCTGGAAACCAGGCAACGCCCACTCGCCCGCGTGTAGCCCGTTTTCATTCCCGTACAAGCCGCCATGCGCGGCAAGAGTTTGTTCGTGTTCTTGAGACGCTTGGGACCACGCGGAGTGTGGAAAGTGTACTCGCGGAGATTCACCGCTCTTCGAATAAAGGGATACCGTCGTGCCGCGTAAGCGATCTTGGCCACATCACGCGCTGTGGAGAATTGACCCGAAACGGTGAGGCCGTGCGGATTGAGAAAACGTGAATTCATAGCGCCGAGCGAACGCGCTTTCTGATTCATGCGCAGAGCGAAATTCGCCGCGCTACCGGCGTTATCCCTCGCCAAAGCCATCGCGGCGTCATTGGCACTTTTAACAAGGATCGCCGTGAGCAAATCGGCTCGCGTGTAGGCCTCACCTGGCTTGAGATAGAGTTTCGAGGGTTCCACGCGCGTGTCTTCGGGCTGGATCACGACCCGCCGGTTGAGATTTCCCGAGTCTAACACCACCATTGCCGTGACCAACTTCTGGGTGCTGGCCACCGCACGCCGGATATCGGCATTCTTCTGGGCCAGCGTTTGGCCGGTGTTGGCATCAATCACAATCAAGGAGGTCGCTCGCACCGGCGGCATGTCCTGCGGGAAATAGCTCGCCATGACCGGCGTCGACGCCACGCGAGCGGTGTTCCGCACATACTGCGGCGGCGGTCCTTGATTCCGCTCGTAGCGAGGCGGCTGGTAGCGATTGAAACGCGGTTCCGAAGGGCTGGTGCAGGAGACGGACGAGAGGAAGGTTCCTAGTGATAAGATCGCGAGTAGGGAAAAGGTCAGATGTCGCATCGTCCGAGAGAATTGGGAGATTGGCACCAGTCTAAGAGCGAACGCCCGTAATGCAAGCCGGGCGGCACGCGCCGCCATCAGGCGACAATCTCATCCAACCCCGTCTTGAGAGCGGCGATCGTCTCCCGTATGGCTTCCGGCATGATGCACAAGGGCGGCATGAGGACCAAGGTATCATTGATAGGACGCGTGAGCAGGCCATGACGCCTCGCTGCCAGGCAAACCGCCGCTCCCGTCCGCTCTTCGACTGGAAGAGAGTTTCCTTCGGTCGAACCAATCTCAATGCCGGCAATGAAACCACATTGTCGCACATCGAGCACGCGCGGATCCGCGGCTTTCCATTCGTTGAGCAATGATCCCAACAAAGCGATCTTTGGCTCCAACGATTCTAACACCTGCTTGTCTTCAAACACCTTGAGAGTCGCCAACGCCGCGGCACAGCCTAACGGATTCCCCGAATAGCTATGTCCATAGAAAAACGTGCGTTGCTCCCCTGGTTGGCTGAAAAAAGCTTCGAAAACGCGTTCTGTGGTCAACGTCGCCGCCAGGGGCAAGGTGCCGCCTGTCAATCCCTTAGCCAAAGCGATGAAATCCGGAATGACCCCTTCATGCTCACACGCGAACATTTTACCCGTGCGGCCGAAGCCCGTCATGACCTCGTCCAATATGAGGAAAAGCCGATTCCGGTCACACCATTCGCGCAGTTCTCCAAGCATGCCCTGGGGCCAGAGACGCATGCCCGCGGCTCCCTGAATGAGCGGCTCGATGACCACACCCGCCAATTCTGAACGTGTCTCCTCCGGCAAGTCTTTGGCCGATTCCATATCCGGAACGGCGAGAACCGGCACCCCAAGCCCGGCCAAGCGCCGGTGAAATGTGGGGATGCCCCCCAACGAAGCCGCGCCTAACGTATCGCCATGATACGCGCCGTCAAAAGCCAGAAACTTCGTTCGATCCTCGCCCTGCATTTGCCAGAATTGCAGCGCCATGCGCAAGGCGCATTCGATGGCGGTGGAACCGTCATCGGTGTAAAAGACACGCGTTAGGGTATCCTTTGGGAACAAACCGCAAAGCGCCGCCGCCAGGTTCGCCGCAGGCACATTGGCAAAACCCAACGATGAGCAATGCGCTAGAGTGGCCGCCTGTTCTTGAATGGCCCGTATGAGTGCCGGATGGCCATGACCATGGATGTTCGTCCAAATGGATGCGTTGCCATCGATGTAACGCCGCCCCGCCGCATCGATGAGATACGGCCCTTCGCCCCCGGTAATAAAAAGCGGTTGGTGTCCGTCCGCACACCACTCCCCCATGGGTGTGAAGGGATGCCAGACGTGTTGTTTGTCCTGGGCGGTGGCGGAATGCAGATCAGAAGCGGAGAGGATCACGTGCGACCGTATCGCACAAGAAGCGCCTCTCAACTAGCATTGCATGCCATCGAGAATGCGGTATCCTCGGCCCACCACCTTCCCGACTTTTGAAGCTCGATCTCATTTATCGCCCTATCATCGTCGCCATCGCGATGCTCCTCATCAGCGGCAGCCACGCAGCTGACCTGGCTGCCTTGGAGCGGCTACGAAACGCCTATGAGCGAGAAAAAACCGCCACGTCCAAGTCGGTCCAGCGGCTCTACATGGAGCGATTGAAGCGGCTCAAAGCAGAGAATATTGCCGCGACCCGCTACGAAGAAGCCGCGGTCTGCCACCAAGAGATTGAGCGCATCGCAGCCGACTTAGGCGATATGCTAGAAAAGCCCCTGGAGTTGGTACTGGCCAGTCACGAAGCGGAACTTGAAGGCACGGTCGCGACCCAAGAAAATCCCACCCGTGGTCTGGTGGGTTGGTCGGGAAGTGCCAACACGGCGCATTGGAAGCTACCGGGATTGCCCTCGGGCGGTTACGAAGTATGGGTTGAACACTCCCCCGCCGCTAACGTCACGGCGCTTCTTCGCGAAGCCTACTTTCATGTCGAGCGCTCGCTCGCTTCCGAAGCCTCGGAATCCGGCCTAGCACGCACCTCATTGGGCAACCTGCGCATCACACGCGAGTCCGGCAAGCTCACCCTTTCCTTGTCTGGAAAAAACGCGCAAGCCGTCCGCGTCCAACGATTGATTCTGATCGCCCATGCACCTTAATGCTAGAATAACACTATCCTTTCTAGCAGTGTGTCTGGGGGGGCTGTTAGCCCTTACTCAGGCACAACAACCGTCGCGTGAAGAATGGAAAGAGATCCTCAAAGCGGAACTAGCAGATGATTCCAACGCTTTCGAAGACAAGCTTGCCGACGCCACGGTTCCCTTTCATCAAGACTACATCGCTTCCCTACTGGAACTCGAAAAGCGCGCCGCCGCCCATAATGACTTTCATCGCGCCATTGCCATCCGTGATGAGCGGTTGCCTCTTGAGGACTATGTTAAGAAAAACGATCCGCGAGTGCGGAAGGCCTTGTTAGCCCGGGCCCAACGTCTCTTGCCCAAGGATGCCGTGCGCTCCGGCGCGGTGAATCTCAAAAAGGGCTACCTCGCGCCGTGGCGAACCACGAACAGCCGGGCAACGTGGAATCTGCGCGGGTTTAAGCCTGGAGTCTACGATGTCGCCATTCGCTACAGTTGCAGTTCTGAGGAGAAACACGTGACCAAGAACGGCCGGAGCGAGAAGCATATCGCCGGGGGCATCCTCAGCTTCGGCGAGGACACCAACCTTATCGGATCGAGCGCGTCTCCGTTAGAGTATCGCGTATCGGGCACGGGCGGTTGGGATCAGTACAAGTGGAAAAAACTAGGCAAGATCGAGATCAACGGCACGGCGCCGTCTTTGCGCCTACGCGCGGAGAAAACGTTTCCGTTAGGGCTCATGCGTCTGCGGGAGGTGAGGCTGATCCCCACTCGCCCGGAAAAAACCACGCCCAGACCCGGCCCTAATATCCCGTCAGTTAAAAGCCTGCGCACGGCCTACGACGCCGTTATCGAACGAAAGAAGATCACCCTCAAAGAAGCCTATTTGTCAGAACTGCGAGCCCTGGAAGCCGAGGCCGCCAAGACTAATGATAGTCTGCTAGACGAAATCCGGGAGGAGATCCGCAATCTTGAAGGTGGCACATCAAATCGCTGACCTCACCATGACTCTTTCTCCGTTCTTCAAACAATGCCTCATCTTATTGGTGATCTTGTTAGCTGTCTATGCCGTCTATGTGGCACTTCTGCTATGGAAACAAGATGAGATCATCTTTGTCGGAGAGGGCATGCCTCAGACGGCAGATCTCACCGAAGAACACGTCCTCGCCCAATTCGTCTCTCTGCCTACGGAGTATGGTGAGGGTCTGGGATGCTATGTGCCGGCGAAGAATGAATATTCCGGAGGTCCCGTGGCCATCGTCGCGCATGGCAATGCGGAATCGATCAGCAATTGGTCGACCCCAGCCACCTATTTTCAGGAGATCGGGCTCTCACTCTTCCTCATCGAATATCCCGGTTACGGCGGCGCCAAAGGCGAATGCAGCCAGGAATCGATACGGGCGGTTTTCACGGCCGGTTATGACTGGATGAAGAACCATTTGGATCTCACTGATCGCAAAGTACTTGGCTTAGGGCGCTCGTTAGGCACGGGCGTGATCACAGAACTCGCCAACGAACGAGCATTGGACGGATTGATTCTCATTTCCCCATTCACAAGCATTCGGAGCATGGCATGGCGCATGGGAATTCCTGGATTCCTCGTGCGCACGCAGTATGACAACCGAGCGGCGCTCAGCGCGCTTAAGATACCGGTTCATATCGTGCACGGACGCCGGGACGGCATCATCAAACCAAGCGCCGGCAAACGCTTGAGCAACATGCGGCCTGGCATCGAACTCCACCTCGTTGACACCGGCCACAACGATCTCTGGGAAGCCAAGGAGCCAATCCTTGAGCAGTTAGGGAAATGGTTAGAAGAAAACGACTTTTGGAATGCGGAGTCGTCATTGCCCTAGCCAGAAGCCGTGGATATAAAAAAGTGGCTGTAGGCGAGAATCGGAAGATGGCGCATCTTCCGCTACAAAGCGTGCCCGATCTTAGCGAAACTCGTGAGCGTTCCGATCTCTGTGCGTGCCCCAACCTTCAGGCTCCTGGGAGAGCGCTCGCTTTCAGCTGAAGTTCACTTTATTCGAGAGAGAATTTGAGTTCACTTCGTCTGATGTCCCGAAACATCCCACTCTTCATCGCCTTTCGCCTGCTCTTCAATGCGCGGTTCTACTATCCCGTCTTTGCGGTGATCCAGCTCGATTACGGGCTGACGATGTCACAGTTTGCCATCCTCAATGCGGTCTGGGCGGTTTCGATTGTCTTGTTAGAAGTGCCTTCGGGAGCTTTAGCCGATCGCATCGGCCGGAAACGCATGGTTCTGATCGCCTCCATCCTCATGGTCTGTGAAATGGCGCTGATCGCGTTCGTGCCCTTAGGCCACAGTGCGATTCTCTTTGGCGCGTGGGTGCTCAATCGAATCCTATCTGGAGCGGCCGAGGCGGCAGCGAGTGGGGCCGATGAGGCATTGGCTTACGATTCCCTACCAAAGGAACAAGCCAAAGAACTCTGGCCCAAGGTCTTATCGCGCCTGATGTTCCTATCATCTCTCTCCTTTGTAGGAGCGATGCTAGTAGGCGCGGCGGTTTACGATGTGAATATGGTGAACCAATTACTGAGTGGCTTAGGTGTGGACTGGGTGCTTGCCAAGGAAACGGTTATTCGGTTTCCCATCTACCTGACGCTGTTCACTGCCATCATCGCGGTCTTCGTGGCTACGGCAATGAAAGAACCGCCTCAAGAAACCCAATGCGGCGGGGAGTGCTCTCTATGGTCGAGCATCTTCGCTGCGGGCGGATGGATATTGAGAACGCCAGTGGTGTTTGCGCTCATCTTGGCAGCGCTGATTCACGATAGCTTGGTGCGGCTTTTTCTCACCATGAATTCCGAATACTATCGGCTCATTGGCATTCCTGTTAGCGCCTTTGGTCTTATTGGTGCAGCCTTTGCAGCCATCGGCATGTTCACTCCCAAACTGGCCGCCAGGCTGGTCGAGCGAGGACGGATGCCGACGAATTACCTCATCATTTCCGTCCTCACGTTTCTAGGCCTGCTCGGTGTGGCACAAGCATGGCCGATCTATGGCGTGTTGATGATTATTCCTTTCGCCGTCAGTTTCACCTTTCTCAATTTCTTCACCTCACACTATCTCAATGCGGAGGTGGAGTCTAGCCATCGCGCCACCGTGCTCAGTTTCAAAGGACTGGCCTTGAATGTGGGGTTTGGCGTGTTGAGCCTGCTTTATGCGGGACTTCTCAAAGGGCTTCGGCAGCGAGAGGAGTTGCCGGAAAGCGCCGCCGCAGATCCGGCGTTTCCGCTAAGTTTGACTTGGTTGCCGGGAACTTTCCTCGTGATGCTGGCCCCACTTCTACTTTATTATCAATGGCGTCTTCGCAGAGCTTCGATTGATCGTGAGTAGACGCCGCGGACGCAGATACTATAATGCCGCCATGCAACGTCGTTCATTCCTCCACTACACTGGGCTGGGCTTCGGTGGTTTGGCGTTGCGAAGCGTCTTGAATCAAGACGCCCTGGGCGTCACGCCTTCGGGGATTGCGCAGATGGCCCCCAAGGCCAAGAGCGTGATCTGGCTGTTCATGCGCGGCGGGGTCAGCCACATGGAGAGCTTCGACATGAAACCCGCCCTAACAAAGTACGCGGGCAAGACGATTGCCGAAACGCCCTTTGCCGGAGTGCAGAGCCCCGACAAATTGAAAAACGTCAGGGTCGTCGTGATTGGTGACGCCAACGGCCAGCAGCGCAATACGATCTACCCCTTGCAAGTGGGTTCCCAAGTTTACGGCCAGAGCGGCATCGAAGTGAGTGATTGGTTTCCGCACATCGGCTCCTGCATTGATGAAATCGCGGTCATCCGTTCCATGTGGACCACTGATGACAATCACGGCGCCCAAGTGCAATTTCATTCAGGACGCCACATGCTGGATCCTCACAGCCCCACTATCGGCGCCTGGGCGAATTATGGCTTAGGCACGCTCAATGAAAACTTGCCGCAGTTCATCAGCATGGGGCCGCGTTTCTTTGATCGCAGCGACGCCCATTACCTGGGTCCCGCCTACGAACCGGTGAAACTCAAAGTGGATCCTAACAACCCCCTTGATTTCGCCAAACCGGAAGGTGATTTCCCCCTTTCAGAGCAGCGACACAGTTTCGATCTCATCCACAAGCTGAATCGCCTAACCAAACGACACTACCCGGACGATGCGGCACTGGAGGCCCGGATCAAATCGTATGAACTGGCCTTCCGCATGCAGACGGAGGTCCCGGGAGTGATCAACTTTGATACAGAGAGCGAACACACCAAACGCCTCTATGGCTTTGAACAGAAAGAAACAAAGCCGTTTGCTGAACAATTATTGGCGGCCCGGAGGTTTGTGGAGAAAGGCGTCCGGTTCATCCAAATCATGCATGGCGACGGCGCCGCCGGCGCGTGGGATCAACACTCGAATTTGAAAAAGAAACATGCGGAACTTGCTAGGCAGGTTGATCGCCCCATTGCCGGTCTTTTAACCGATCTCAAACAACGCGGTTTGCTTGAAGAAACGTTAGTGGTCTTCGCCACCGAGTTTGGTCGCACCCCAGGATCGCAGAACACCGATGGCCGCGATCATCATCCCTTTGGCTTCAGTGTGTGGATGGCCGGTGGCGGTGTGCGTGGCGGAATCGTCCACGGCGCCACGGACGAAATCGGTTTCCACGCCGTGGAAGATCCACATTACGTGACCGACATCCACGCTACTGTGCTTCATCAGTTAGGTTTGGATCACCACCAGCTCAATGTTCCGGGACACAAGCGCTTGGAGCGAGACTACGGCAGCGTGATTCGCGTTGTGTTAGTTTAAGTATTTCAAGAAGCGCAACAGGGACTTCAGTCCCTGGCAGGGATGGCTCTCCGAGCCGTCCGGCTGAGGGCGCGTCTCTTGGTTAGGAATCGTAATACTGTTAGAGACGTCCTCTCACCCGGACGTTTGAGGACAAACGTCCCTGCCAGCGGCTCTTCGAGCCCTCAAGGAGCGGCGGTTTGCAACCGCCAACAGGGACTTCAGTCCCTGGGCGGGCAGGGATGGCTCTCCGAGCCGTCCGGCTGAGGGCGCGTCTCTTGGTTAGGAATCGTAATACTGTTAGAGACGTCCTCTCACCCGAACGTTTGAGGACAAACGTCCCTGCCAGCGGCTCTTCGAGCCCTCAAGGAGCGGCGGTTTGCAACCGCCAACAGGGACTTCAGTCCCTGGCAGGGATGGCTCTCCGAGCCGTCCGGCTGAGGGCGCGTCTCTTGGTTAGGAATCGTAATACTGTTAGAGACGTCCTCTCACCCGAACGTTTGAGGACAAACGTCCCTGCCAGCGGCTCTTCGAGCCCTCAAGGAGCGGCGGTTTGCAACCGCCAACAGGGACTTCAGTCCCTGGGCGGGCAGGGATGGCTCTCCGAGCCGTCCGGCTGTAGACGCGTCTCTTGGTTAGAAATCGCAATACTGTTAGAGACGTCCTCTCACCCGGACGTTTGAGGACAAACGTCCTTGCCAGCGGCGTCGAGCCTTCGCTGAGGACTAACTTTCTTTAAAACACATCACCGTTCCCGACTTGGTGGCCAGGTAAAGGCGCCCGTCCGCGAGGGCCATGCCGTCCCAAACGGGAAGCGCGTCGAGAGGGTACTCGGCAAGCTTCTCGCCGTTCGTCGCCAATCGCACTTGGAGTAGGCCGCCTTGTTCGCCGTCCAAGGCGGCTTGTTGTTTCGCGAGTTCGCCCTGCACCGTTTCGTCGCGTTCGGTTAGGCGTTGGAAGGTAGCCTCCGCATCTTACGAATAGAGGGCGCTACTTAGATTTATGCTATGGAACAATATCTCGAACCACGCAATAGAGCTACGGAAACCGGCATCGCTGCCGCATACCCGAAGTAGACTCAAGGATCGCTATGAAGGGCAACAACCTGAAAAAACTGGCGAGATCCACTGATTGGCAGCTTAATGGACTCGAATTCGGTTTTCGGTGATTGCATCGGTGTCCACTCACCTGGCGTCATGGCCGAATCGATACGGAAAACAGTCTCGAAATTAGGGCCATCCCATGATAAACATATATGCGTATCCGTTAGTTCTTGTTCAAGATTGAGAATATAAAGACGAAATCCCGATGCGCTTGTCAGGTGGAGGATTCGAGTGGCTTGAGCAAATATCTCTGCAGGCGGTGTTGTTTCCTCCATGGATACGATTGACGCTACCATCCCAAGATCCCTGGCATACCACGCGTAAGTGCGGATGTAGGTGTCTTCAATCTCAATGGGGAAATCGGGGAGTCCCTCCACGGGAAAGTAGGCCGTCGTCACGGATCTCGACAGGAATTGAATGCGCAATGCCTCAATTGTTCCATGGTTTGGCAGAGTGACTCTCCCCCATGCATCGACTTCCCCCGTTTGATGAACATCGACAGTGGCCCGGACCAATTCAAATTCACCGGGATTAAAGGGATCTTCGATAGCCAACTCCAACATTAGTTGGGCGTCGTCTTCCCATTGATCGTTATAATGCAATGGCGAAGGGAGTTCGAGGAGCGGAGAGTCAAACGGATTTCCGGATCAAGACTACTAACATCGTTAGAATAGAATCCATGATTCCGCTTGCCATCAGGAGAGGCGCTGAAGGCCGTCCACTGAGGATCAGCGGAGCCATCGATTGTTAAGCCTTCGCCGATCATCGCCCCCGGATACGTCTCCTGAATAACCGCATCATCTGACACATCGACGTAAGCGTAATCGTAAGTAACCTCAGAGGGCGCATCTGTAAAATCCCAATCTATTGGGCCTCCGCCATCCGGCACCGCTGCTAGCCACTGACTATTTGGCACGACGATCGGACCAGCCCCAGCGTTGGCCTGGTAGTTTCGCGTGCCTCCGTGATCTGGAAGTGTTTCAATGACTGGTATCGTGATTTGCGCTTGTGTAACGCCAATTGAGAACGCAACCAGACTAAACAGGATTATATGCATATTCATATTCTTTGATTATCACTTTATTCCTTCCACACCTAATCCGTAAAACTTTCGGAGGATATCCCCGCCAACATCATGCTCTAAAATCCTCAGGCGAATCGTTTCTACGCCTTGTTCCATATCTTGATGTATGATTGTGGCATCCCATTCGCTTTCACTTATCCTTTCCCACGAATCCTCACTCAATGTGCTGGATCGTATTGGATAGATGCGCAAGAATTCTTGAGAACCCACACGGCGGCTAAACACCATATCAGTGACAGCCCAAGGTTGAATGAATTCTGTTCGACCATCCAATTCCATTTCGTCCACACGCATCGGATCTGTTAGGAAAACCATTTCTGTAAGATTATTCCGTTTATCTCCGTCAGGATCGGCGTCCAGCTCGATCTCTGATAGAGTGGCTTGGCCTGCTAAGCGGTCTAGGGCCCACTTCCAATACAGGTCATCCTCTACCACGCGAATCGTCAGGTTCTCACTCGTGCTCAATCCCTTCGCCGTGGCGCGCACGGGTACTTGGTAGAGCCCATCGATGGCATTGATCTCCGGCCAGTCGAATTGCCCTTGCCCGGATCCTAGATCTTGAAATCCTAGCTGACCAGCCAAACTCCCCAGATCGGCGCTCAAGGCAACCGCATCCCCTTCAGGGTCACTGGCCATCACCGTCAAAGTGTAAGATTTTCCACGCAGCCATAGCACCACCGGAATCTCATTGGGGAAAACAGGCGCACGATCCAATGGAAGAGCCACGCTGACTGGGAACCGGATGCTGCTGGACCGCGCCGGCGTTCCACTATCAGTCACCATCACTTCGATGACCACGTCCTGTCCTCCGAAATCCGGCTGGGGCACCCATGTCACGACACCGGTATTGGGATCAATCGATATTCCGTTAGGCGCTCCCATTCCCAAACGGTAATGAAGCGTCTGCACAGGTTCGTCCACGTCGACCGCATCCACATCCACCAACAGAATCTCCTCAACACCGACCAATTGACGGGGTACTTCCTCGATAGCCGGAGGGCTGTTCTCGTCCAATACAGTGATCTTGAAACTAGCAGACGCCTCTTTCGCGGGCACGCCATTATCAATCGCCGTCACCGTAACGTTGAGCGTGCGGCCTCCATCCGATTCTCCGGTGATCCACCGCATTTGCCCATTGCTTTGATCAATAACCAATCCATCGGAATCTGACGTAATGGCGTAACGAATCTCATCATTGTCAGGATCAGTGGCGGTGGCTGCCAAACGAAAGGTATCTCCTTCGATAATCGTTTGATCTGGAATCATTTCTATCACGGGCACCCGATTGGTGATCGACACTTCTGTCATCGCATCTGCCGTCAAAGGTGCCGCTTCTTCATTCCCACTCAAATCTCTTGCGATGCTATAGAACGAATAGCTCTTCCCCGCGTCCCCCTCAAAGATTGCTGATGTTCGGGCCGTATCTTCCAGCCACCGTTCAAATGGCCCGCCATCCGTAGCCACATAGATATCGTAGGTGGCAATCGCTTCATCGTCTTCTCCTGTCCAGTGGATAGGAATCTGTGAGGGACTCTGGCTGTCTAGCATCGCTACCATGCTCTCAGGCGCGGTAACGTCTTCACCGCTTAAGAGCTCATAGTGCAGGCTGTAGCTCCCAGTGCTGTCACAATCGGCCAAATGAAGCACATTCTCATAGACCGGCCGCCGTCCTAACCCAACAAACGTGCGGTCGGTAACCCAGACGTTTTTATCTAACGGAATCTCTAGTCCGTCGGAGCGTATGACGCGAACTAATCGAAATGCCCCGTTCGACGGCTCAGCAATACGAAGGTAACTCCAACCCGAGTTCATGGCCGTGTTCATCGTGACCATGAGATTGCTTTCATCCACTTCCCCGTCCAACGTCGCCGTCTCGAAGATTGCCACAGGTGCGGTCGTGCCATCACTCAGATGCACCGTATCTGGCAAGTCCCTAAGATCGGCCACATCGTTGACTAAGAAATCCGGCAATCCATCCGCTTTATCGCCTAAGGCTTCGATCATATGAATCATTTCATGGATCTCGACCTCTTTGATTAATGAAAGCCTAGGGTCTCCAAACCCATCAAGGTGCTCAAAAGTCGCCTCATAGTCAATAAACAATCCTTGCAAGGTTGAGGTCATCAACCAAGTGCCAATCTTACGCTCGCCTGGTTGAATTTCTCCAAATTCAACCGTTAATGATGGCGAAAGCGTTTCACCAGCCACCTCCGTTCCGATAATTTGGAAATCGATCAGCAAGCCCTTCTCATTATCCACAATCTCTGGCTGTGCCGAAGTGATAGAAAGATTACGTGCCGCGCCAGCACCCCGATTCTCCACCATCACCGCCAAAGCGTAGGGCACCGCAGGCTCAATCATTTCTGTATGAGGGTCGTCACTAACTACATCGCGCTGATGAAAATACTTCAGATGAAGCGCTGCATCAGGACGCACCGTGATCGCCATAGGTTCGACGGGAATGCGAAACTCCGTGCCATTCTGCACGTAGGCAATGGTTCCTCCAACCGTGTAAACGGTGTCCGCTTCAGGAGCCGCCGCATCCAGCGGAATCAATGTCCACTGAACGCGACCCGTGGAGTCCGGCCCAATCTCTCCAGAACCATCAATCGCCAAGAGTCCGTCCAATGCTGAAACGCGAACATCGAATACATCATTGGCCAGTGCCCCTGTTCGATCTCGAACAATCAAATCAAACCCGACATCCGTTAGGGAACCTTCTTGAAGATTGTTGCCGAGCTCTAACGATGCGCGAAATGCGCTGCGCGTCATAACGGCGTCTTGATCGAGATTGATTTTCACCTTGGCGCATACGCCATCTCCAACTGAGACCTCTTGGATCGCGCTTCTCAGTATCTCAGCATCTGAAAGAAAACTTGCTCCACCCACTATAGATTCTTGCACAGAATAATCATTAAGATCTGCTTTAAGAGATCCCGTTTCCTTGCAACTATCCCAAATAACTGTATTGTTATTCCCAGGAATCAATGATAGCGTCAAATTCGCTTTTCCTACTTCAAATATCTCAGGCTCCATGCTAACATTAATTTCAGCATCATTTTTCAATTGAATCTTTACGCATCCTTCAATGCCTCGACCATCTGGCACTCCGATACAATAGGCACCTTTCAAGAAAGCATCAATCCCCAATCCGACTGTGTACGACGCTTCCCCAGAGTATCTTACATTTCCTTTTCTAGCGTTGATTTTCAACCTTAAGCTCAACCCTGAAAGCCAATCCACTTCATACCCACCACTAATACAAACCTCTGGCACTTCATTGCATTCTTTTGTTATTTCAAATCCGATACGGCCTTTTAATCCGATCTCGAGAGGAAAGATTAGTTCGCCATCAAATCCGTTTGGATCTACTTCGACCTCAATTGCATCAATTGTCCAATCACCCGAGACGGGTGCATAAATTCTTAGAAAGTTCTCAACGAATCGATCAGGAAAGAATCCCAATTTAAGAGTAATTCCCCCTGAAGCCTCAAAGCTTCCATTCCCCTTCACACCAAGGTTACCTTCAACACAGCAGATCTCTGCTAGAGCGCAAGCTTCAACGCCAAGATCCAGTTCTACATCTGCCCAAGGAGGAAGCCGCTTCCTGAGTGCGTTCTTCCATTTATTAAATTCGTTGCCAACGTTGAAGCTCCCACAAAGCTTGATGGGTTTGTTGAGTAGCTTCCTAAAGTTTTCACAATCACATATCGATGTTGTTGAAAATGAGATGCCAGGGTTTAAGTCAGGAATATCTCCGTCAGGCCCATTCTCCCGTGGGCGGTTTGGAGGTCTTATCGGAGGCAAATCTGGCCCAAAGTCACCTACATCACAACTGCCCTGTGTTTCGCTACCTGGTATTGGAATATATTTCCCAATCTCGATTAACCCACACAAGAAACTCAAAGTGAAATGCCCATTGAGAGCACAAGACACCGGCTCTTCTCCCACAGCGGCATTGGCTAATGCCAAGCTTCTCAGTGAAGCGCCTCCCAATGTGCGAATCGAACCGTCCTCCGCAAATTCGCCAATCCGTTTCACTGTCACGGGAACAGTGATCGACGATTTCGCAGCGATGGTGCCGACATCCTCGATGAGTGGCGTCACTTCATAAAAGGGGTGTTCATCGAAAGTGAACCGGCCGTGTTCGGCGGCAATGAAGCCGTGATTTTCAAACGTGAAGTTGACGACCTTGGTCTGTCCTAGCGTTACCAGATCACCAAGCTCAAGCACACTGGGTGTCACGGTCACCACGGGCGCGGGCACATTCGTTTCAAAAGTGGTCTCCACATCAATCTTATAGCGGTCGGCAATTTCGATCTCCTCCACGGTCCAGGTGTAAGTAACCGTTTCCCGGCTAATGAAGATCTGTTGTTGGTTCGCATCGCCCGCATCGACGAAGATATTGCCGCGCCACGCAGTGTGTTTGGGTGTATCAACCTCGACTGCATACCAACCTTCTTTGAGATCAGTTAGAACAGCTCGTCCATCACTGTTAGTCGAGCTTTGGATAATCTCCTCGGCCGTGATGGCGTCCCGCACGATTACGGTAGCGCCCTCTACTTTGGGAGCCTCAGAGGTGAAATAGAAATATTCGTCTACCACTTCGATCTCAAGATCTCCCATGAGATCCGACACCACACGTATGGCAAAGGGCAATCGCTTGGACTCTCCATTCTCAGGCGCTACGATTAAGCTTCCTTCATAGACGGTGAGGGGTTCGTTTTCATCGGGAGCCAGAAGCAGATTGATGCTGGTTTCGTCACCTGGCTCCAACGAGTCCAATGGCGACGGCGAAGCGACGGACATCCAAGGGAGGTCCGGCAAGAGAACGGTTACCGGACCACTAGCAATCCCACCTTCGTTCTTCACGGTGAGAGAGGCAAGTTTCTGGGATCCGCGCACGACCGAGCAAGACAAAGGCTCAGGCGTGATGGAGAGAACCGGCATCAGCGGGGTAACGCTAACAGGCACCGAGAACTCTTGAGTGACACCTTGATCAGTGTTGAGGAGGAACACGAGCACACCGACACCGTGATATCCGGCTACTGCACTGACATCGATATTCACCTCGAAACGGTTGCCGGCATCCAATGTGGTTCCTGGCAACACCGCATTGACAGACAGACCGGCTGGAGGCTCCACCACGTCCAATACCATCCCCGTAAGTTGGTGCACGTTAGGGTTTGCAATCTCGGCTGTGAAGCTTGTCCCGGAGCCCTCCTCAAAACCGATCCCCTGATTTGGAAACTGCGTATCGATGGTGAGGATGGTGAAAGTGTCTTGTGTAGGCGCCAAAGCGACCCCGGGGTGGGTGGCGCCGATTTCGTATTCACCCCCTTCACCTGGAAGGGGCTTCCACGTGACGGCGTAATCGCCTTCACTATTGGTTAGAGCGCTAATGAGCCTCTCCGTTCCGCGCGTCCTAATGCGAATCGTCACCATAGCGCTAGCCACTTTGCTAGAGTCTTCCCTGACAGCGGAACCACTGAAAGTAATAGGCGTATTAGCAGGAACGACACTGACACCGGCATCCACCGTTGCCGAGTAGGGCGGGTGGACGATAATGGGCTCTGCGAAAAGAGCGGAATTGTTGGTTTCAATAATTTCTTCCAATGTCAGGCCCGCATCCGTTGTGACAAATAGCCAATAACTTCCTACCTCAGTTGGAGCACGAACCGACTTGGATTGCCCAAACCCGATTCCATTCTCCAACACGCCGGTAAAAATATCTTGACTGATCAATAGATCATCGCCCAGCACTCGATCCGTTGATAACCACACACGTTGCGTGAACGGAGCAGATGTGGGTACGGCTCCTTGATTTTCGATGCGGTAGGAAACGATAAAGGCTTCATCAGCGTCTACCGCATTTTCACTCTCTAAATCACGGATCACCAAGTCAGGCAGCTGCTCTTCTGTCAGAACAATAGAGGCCTGTCCTGCCCCATGGCTCTGCGCGCTCCCGGTGATAATGATCGTTTGTTTGCCGTCATTCAGCGCGTCGGCAATACCTGACACCGTGACCGCCGTTTCTTCCGACCCAGATGGTATTTCGACAGAAAGCGGCATATCCACCTGGCCGGAAGGTTCTGGGAACAACGTCACCGTTAGGGCATTCACGGTTGAGGAGTCGATCCGCCTGACCGACAATTTCCGCGATTCTCCTTCAAGCAACCACGGTGGATCCATCGCGACCACGATCCGCGGGCCCTCATCGTCACTGATTTCTAATTGAACAAGATCACTTTCGACGACGGTGCCAATACCCGTCAATCTAAGCTCCGCCTTGATCTCAGTAGTACGGACACCGTTGACGACCGTGTCATCAATAACGTCTATTGGAAATTCGATCGCTGCCAGATTCGAAGGAATGGTGACGAATTCCGGAACGGTGACCGCAGCCGGATTGGAATGCGACAGCGCAATCATCACCGGCTCTGCCGACACGGGATCGCGTTCGAGTGTTGCCAGCACTGCACTGGGCCCGTCCGCCTCTGACACCACGGTCGAGTTTAATGTGAGTGTAAGCAGAGGCCAATCGTTATCCATCAACGTCACGACTTTCTCCGCGATCAATGCTCCTGGAGCGGATGCTTGAATCGTAACGTTAAGAGGAGGATCAATCTGAATATCATCGAGCCCATTAATTATGAAAGGAGCAACCAACTGTCCGGCCGGGATAACCACCGGAGGCCCGGGGTCGAGTTGTCCTGGACGCGAACTCCTGAGACTCACGGGTAAATCACTCTCAAGCATACTCTGAATCGACACCACGCCTTCAAGGGTGTCTCCTTCCGTAACCACATCCCCCAATTCGACATTGAGCGTTGGTGCAATCGTCACCATACCCGCGAACGTCTTTTCGTTTCGATGTTCTGAAGCCGTTATCACTTCCACTCGGAGTTCGTAGGTCCCATCTTCCAATTGGTTCACTGGCAACAATGCTGCTAATCCATCCGAAGAATCAGAATCGGATGCGATCGTTTCCCACGGATCACTTGCAGCCCGTCGTCCATAGAAAATGGCCTCGCTGATACCATCGGTGTCTCTTGCCTCCACAGCTAGGGTCGTATCACGCGTCAGGGTAAAACCAGAATCTATCAAAACGCCATTTACAGTGACCTCTCGAATGACTGGAGGTAAACGCAACGACTGTGACGCTTCCGCGGGCCAGAATTCACTGTTCCCGTCTTGGACCGCCCGTATGCTGATCGCCCCACCTTGATGCGCGTTCAAAATATTGCCTGAGACTGAAGCAACATGTGAGGGCGACGATTCAAATCGAATAGGCAAGCCACTTGATGCCGTCGCTTCAAGGGGAATCTCCCCAATTGTTGAGGAAAGAGATGGGAAATCAATTGTTTGATCCTTCTTAATGACAAGAGTCCTGGTTGTTTCCCCCCGATGATAACGATCATTGATCTTAGCTGTGACGTGATATTCTCCGACTGCTGAGGGAATCACAGCCTGCTCATTAATGGTATAAAATACATCCACCGGTAATCCTGGCGGATTCGTTATCACCTCAACTTGTTTACTGCCACCATCGAACACCTGTTCAAGTGCGTTGAGCTGTATGGTTGCTGGTCTCACGAATACAGCAGACAAAGAGGTCGAATTGGTAACCGTGAACGCATAGGGATTCGTCTCAGATAGCACTTCACCTGAGGCATTCTGCCACTCGATGAAATCCGTAGCAGGCTCTGCGGAAAGCGACGCCATAGCGCCCAAAGCATAGAGCCCATCTCCAGATACCGTTCCCCCTTCTTCCGGAACAATAGCAACCGACACGCTTGTTACGCCTGGTGCGGCAAACGAGAGATCATCGATCGCGGCGTTATCTCCGCCCTCAGCACCCCCAAGATTAAGCGACACCCGGGCAATGTAGTCGCTCTCGATCGTAACATTCTCTTGGCCGCCGCCTTGGAACACTTGGGAATCGACTTCTAACCCTTGAGGATCAAACGCCTTTACCGAGACTCCAGGAGGATCGGCATCAATAACCGAAAACGTCACGCAATCCGTTGAGGCAGCGGTCGTTCCATCAGGTCCTACAAAGGTGATATCGACAATCCCATCTTCGCCGGGACTTAACCGCGGATCCGCGAAAACCTGTGCTCCAGAAACAGGCACGAAATCATCAGGGCGTGCATCAGTGATCTCAACCCCTCCACTCGTCACGGAAAAACGTGCACCCGCATCAAGGTATTGATCTGAAACGACTGTGCCAGGAGGATGCTCTTCAAAGGTGATCGTCCTCTTATTATTGCTAAGCTGACTATACAAATGACTTTGAGGAAACACTTCAGAAGCATTTGATTGAGGCCAAATCCAGAGGTAAGAGCCAGGAACGCCAGGAAAAAAGAAATTGTTCAGATCATTGTAAGAGTAAATCCATTGCAACGGATACAATCCTTCACTACCAAATGAAACAATTATCGGCCAATTACCCAATGGTAAATCCAAAAACTGGAAGAATGTTATAGATCCCATGCTTAAATGAATACCCCCAGAATTCCACACCTCAAATCTGACATCAATCTCTGGAGTTGATTCATCGGTATCCATGTCTTGAGTAATTTTAATATATCCCGACATTTCCATCACAAATTGATCAGCAGGAAGATCCCGTATGGAATCAGGCGCCATAACGGTGTCAGAGAAGAACTCTCCGAAAGTCGCGGAAGTCTCAAAGAAGTTAGGGCTCGGAAAACTAATCCGTGGACTTACGAACTCGGCATCAGGAGCAATTCCAACCAGTTCGCCTGGCATTGGCCCCATAGGCACAATGCCATTAAAAACCTTGACAGTCACGCCATCCCCGTCACCTGCTGGCAGTGGCAGTGCGTCCGAGGCTGGGACGTCAGGTTCTGCACAAACCAACGCCGGGATCAGAATTGCCCCCAATAAGACTATCACTGCACGTTCGCCTCGAATTAGAAAGGCATCGACGAATGAATTTACCTGCTTCCTAGTCATAGCTGGAACTTTCGTTAGTGTTAATAATCTTCTATTGATGGATAAGTCACTTGATCCTAACCCGGTAAAATCGATAGCGATCTAACATCTCTTCTTCTAAATAAAAGTGCACTTGGGCTGGCATAAAAATACTGGCAGGCGCCAGAAATATTTGAGTCACCAGTTCGAACTCCTCGTCATCCTCTTCCCCGATCTCTACCCAATTCGATAGATCATTCGAGCCTTCTAAACAATGGAATCGCGCGAAATCAGGATAGATCCCAAAGACTCTCAGAGTGATCGTCACATAATCTTTGTCTGAATCCAATCGATTCCATATGAATTCAGGCGGCGGGCCGATGTGCCCCTTGATGGCAAATGGGAAACAGTCAATAATGGCTGCCTGCTCTTCAGAAGAGAGTTCTTCCCATAGGGCATCAGCTTCGCTTGGATTATCATAAAAACTATCCGGAAAGGGCCACGAATCACTGGATTGAAGCGCGGGGATCAGGCAAAGTGAAAGGATAAGAATAATGTCACAGGATTTCATTGCGTCAAAAAAATGTAGATGAGAGCTATTTTAGATTTCGCTTGAGAAGCGAAGTTAGTTTAGTGGCGCCGAAGATTAACCTACTGAATTGGCCGCGCTTCTATCTTGTAGAAGCCTGTCTTCCAAATTGACCCAATGTGGGATTGATTACTTCCTGAAAATTCTCCTAAAGGCACCCAGTTCACTAAATCCGAACTGGTCCAAAGCCTGTATTCAAACCCTTCTTGCGCTTCCCATCGCAACCAGCGAGTGTTGTGGAAGGACCCAATTTGTACTGGTGATAACCATCGAGTTGGAATCGAAGCGTCATTGTCAGAAATAGGCGTCTCCCCATTGTCTACAATTGTTTTCGACGTCACCGGCTGAAGATCACGAAACCCGATATTGGCGCTCCATCGTTCGATTTCAACGCAGCCAATAGGTTGTATACTCCCCGGTTCCATGGTTAATTTCGTCAAGGTACCGTCTGCGTTTGGTAGCGACAGAATTTGCTCTTTTGAGCCGGGCCATTCAAGAGTCACTGTGACACGTTCTTTATTATCATCTAGATTTGAAATGGGGATGGCGAAGCTTCCTGAGACGGAAGACACATCAAACCAAGCGTTCTCTCCATCCCTTCGCTCTAATCGGATGATAACTCCCTCGACGCCTTCTTTGGCATCGTAAGCTTTGTTCTTGTTCTTCTCCTTGAATACCGTTCCGGTGAAAAAAACATCGCTAGATGACCGAGCGCCGATTCCCAAAGTATAAGCAGTTTTGAAAATGCCGACACCGGCTTCGCGGTATTGACTGCCATACATCAACGTACGGTGCCCTTCGCTGTCCCACCAGTTCTCATAGGCGATCAAGCCATTTGGCTGGCCCCAAGCGATGTTTTCAGCAGCAGCGATGTAGTCATAACCTTCGTGAACCATGCGGTCCCAGGGATTTGGCTGAGCCTCGTGGTCGTAATAGGCACTGTTCCGAACGGTTGCGTGTTGAAACTTCTTCTTTCGGGCCATGTCATTGGAGTGATTACGCGAGGCTGCGATCAAGCTGGCGTGAGGAGCAAGTGGGCCGGAATTATCCGGCACATCATTGTATTTCGTACGCCGGCGTTTGTTCTCTTGGGCCAGATCAAAGCGGCCGCGATTGAGGTGCCAACGAATAAGCTCCTCGGCGCCGGTCGGCTCACCATCCAGGGTATACTCCTCACTGGCGCCAACTGAGAAAATCGTGAGGCAACTCATAGAAAACATCAAAGCGAAGGTTGTGGCGATGGATGAAATACGTTGGGAACAACAGAGCATCGGAGGCGTTCGAAATTCTCGATAGAGAAAGGCTTGAAATGAACGCCCCCAAGAAGCGCCCATTCTCGCGACTCGACAATAGTCCAAATCGAGGGGGTAGAATCGTCGATCGGCGTCGCGATTGACGGCTGATTTCCGAAATCGGGAGGAAATAGCTGCTGATCGCAGCACGCGGACAGTATCTAGAGACGCTTCTGAATGTGATAAGGATCTGAGCATAGGGAAAGAGTGGTTTCCCTTTCCTCTGCCTTCGCCGTAGATTCCGTTTCAATAAATCTGTGTTCGATCTCTAAGGCCACTTTGCGCATCGGAAGGCATCCCATTATCGGGGTTGAATGCGGCGCGATCTTCTTTAGAAGAAGGGTTCTCATACGCACCCTCTAATTTCCATAACCCGAAAGGAGGGCATGCCGATTTTTTACTAGGATTCGATGCTTGAGAGGGTGATGTTTGATAGCCTCCCAATCTCCCAAGCGTTTCTTTAGGGAAGAGGCGTTACCAAATCTCGAGCAACGGGCTATGAACGACGACCACAAGAAAACCTATGCTTTTCCCACGACTCGCTGGAGCGTGGTGGACCAAACTCTCGATCCGGACCCCGGCACACGGGACCTCGCCTTGAACACGATCTGCGAAATCTATCGGGGGCCCATCTATTGCTTCATTCGTCTTGATAAAACAATGCAGGGGGTCACTCGCGCCCACGCCATCTCCGATGCCGAAGATCTGACTCATGACTTCCTGGTTCATTTGAAGACCAAGAAGGTGATTCAGAAAGCGGATCGATCTAAAGGCCAGCTTCGTTCCTTCTTGCTTGGTTGCGTCAAAAACTTCCTCTTGGACTCTAGGAGGCGTTTGGAGGCTGAAAAGCGTGGTGGACAAATGGAGAAGATCGATACCGAGCACCTCGATGCGCTCTATCAGGAGGTTTGCTCTTGGACTCGGAAGCCTGAAGATCCCAGTGAAGCCTTCAATGTTCGATTCGCCCTAGATCGTGTGGGTGAGGCTTTTTCTGAAATAGAAGAACAGTATGAACGCAAAGGTAGAGCGCATTTTTACGAGGCTATCGAAGACGTTTTGATTAAAGGAACCTCAGTGACTGAAGCCGCCGAGCGGTTAGAACTCAGAGAGTCCTCCGTCCGAGTAATCCTCAAGCGTTTCCGGGACAAACTCAAGGACATCATCGCGAGAGATCTTTTCGACGCGAATGAAGAGGCGGTTATCAAAGAATCTAAGGATCTTCTATCGCTCTTAGTCACCTAACTCTTAACAATATCACTAATATGGCAACTTGTGAAACCTGCGGAAGCCAATTGTCCTCAGGAACGGCATGTCAACGCTGCGCTGCTCCCCAGCTCCTTGCATTGTTTGACGACGATGAAGTGGACTTCATTGATGAAGAGGAGGATGATATTCGCATCCAAGGCTATTCGATCGTTGAGCCGATCGGTGAGGGAGGTGCCGGTTCCGTATTCCGCGCTCGTCAAGATTCCTTGAATCGTGATGTCGCGCTCAAAGTTCTCAATCATGTGGGTTCGCGAAAGGGACGTTCGCGTTTCGAGCTTGAAGTGGAAATCCTCACCCAACTCGATGAAGAGGGCATTCCCGATATCATTGATAGTGGCGTCTCAGACAACGTCTACTACTACGCCATGGATCTCATTGATGGAAAACCACTCTGTCATGATTTTTGCGAGAAGAGAACGTTGAGTGAACGTGATAGAATTATTCTCTTTGAGAAAGTTTGCCGGATTGTTCAACAGGCGCATCGCAAAGGTATTATCCATCGAGATCTCAAGCCTTCGAACATACTCGTGACAGTGGATCTCGACCCCAAAGTGCTGGATTTCGGCGTGGCCAAGATGATTGACCGAGAGGATCAAGCTCAAGTAACCCATATCGTTCCAGGAACGCCTCATTTCATGTCGCCGGAGCAAGCGCGGTCGGAGGGCGTCGATATGTCGAGCGACGTCTATAGTTTGGGAACACTCCTTTACGAACTGATGACGGATTGCCTACCCTTTGAAGGCAGTCCGGATGTGGTAAAGCATAAGATTGCTCAGGAAAGCCCGCCACGACCGTGTTCGAAAAAACCGGATCTGCACCGGGAGATTGAGGCTATCATCATAAAAGCGATGGCGCGTGATCCAGAAAATCGTTATCAGACCGCAGGTAACCTAGCAGACGATCTCCAGAATTTTCTTGAGGATCGGCCGGTAACAGCACGAACCCTGACGCCGCTCTATGCGCTGAAAAAGTCTGTGAGGCGCCACTGGCCCTACTATGCAATTGGTATCGCTGCTCTTGTGATGGCTGTCTCAGGACTCACTATCTACGTGAACGATATCAATCGATATAGTCATGAGCTTGAAGCATCTAATGAGAAGCTTAGGGAATCGAACGCGCGTTCGGAGTCAATTGTGAGCGATTTGACGTTCACATTGATGCAAGAAGAGTTGGCCTCAGGGAACTATAAGCGGGCTTTAAAAGTGAATAGTATCCTTGAAAAGCACTTCAAGAATCTATCTTCTGAAGATATCTCTCCAGAGGGACACGTTACGCTATCGATTGCTTTAGCTTTACGAGGCAGATATTTTTCGGATACCGGAGATTACAACAAAGCTGAGATGCTTCTAATAAAAGCGAATGAAATATTATACTCTATCGAAGGAGAAAAGTCCCTTGGCCTTCGGTATCAAAATATCGCGACGAATCATAGTGCATTCGGAACGCTATTTAATAGGCAAAGGATGCTTAATAAGGCAAAGAACAATTATGAGACAGCACTGAAGTATTGGGAGAAGGTTGCACAGTATCCAGATCTATTACAAGAAAGTGTCAAGGGAAAAGCCTCTGCACTCCGTGGGCTCGGATACGGCTCTAAAGAGAAAAAAGAATTCACAAAGGCTCTATCGTTTTTTGAGCAATCCAAGGAGTTGGTAGAGTCTTTAGGTGACAGCGAATTGACAAGCAATGCAAGTTGGTGCGAATTGTTAGAAGATAGCGCTGAAGCAGAGTGGAGGATTGGAAAATATGAAGAAGCATCCTCCACGCTGGCGGAAATCATCAAGGTGCGGAAGAAGCTGGTGCTTGAGCGTCCAGATGTGCCGAGCCATTATTCCGCTTTAGTACGGTCGCATAGCAGATTGGCAGAAGTGATGATTAAACGTGAACGCCTTGATCTTGATGTGCCTGAGGAGGAGAAGGCCCACAAGATCAAACAATTAGATCTCGCAGCGCTGGAAGCCAAGAAAGGCCTTCAAGTTTCACGTGACGCAAGAACGTTTGGGATAGAGCCGGGGCCGCTTAATTCGGCGGAGAGAATGTTAGCCGTCGTGTTTCGAATGCTGGCTGATGGGTATTTGATACTTAGAGAGGAAGAGAAAATGCTTAGTTGTAATCAAGACTACTTAACGATTTGCCAGGAAGTCGTTGACATGGTGCCATCAGATAGGAATGAGCGCTTTTTAATCAAGGCCCACATCGATTATGCGAAACATGCGGAACGCTTTGGAGAGTATGGTTTGGCTGCGGAACAAGCGAAGCAGGCCGTCGCAAGATGCGAGAGTTACGTAAAGAATCACGGATCCCACGATGAGGTTGCGAAGTTCTTAGAACAGAGCAAAGAGTTGGCGCGAATGAATGCGTTCTTTGATCTCTTTAAAATGAAGGCGCCGAAAGAACCATGAAGAATCTCGTGGTGTCAATCAAGGTAGAGGAACTGGTGACAGTTCCTTCTATGCAGTGGAGTCCAACGCCCGGAACTCTCACGAGTCCCCCTACAAAACATGTCAAACACCCCGGAACTCTCACGAGTTCCGCTACAAACTGCCCACCACTTTTAGTCATACCCCTAACTTTCTTTAAAACACATCACCGTTCCCGACTTGGTGGCCAGGTAAAGCCGCCCGTCCGCGAGGGCCATGCCGTCCCAAATGGGAAGCGCGTCGAGAGGGTACTCGGCGAGCTTCTCGCCGTTCGTCGCCGAACGCACTTGGAGTAGGCCGCCTTGTTCGCCGTCCAAGGCGGCTTGTTGTTTCGCGAGTTCGGCGTGCACCGTTTCGTCGCGTTCGGTTAGGCGTTGGAAGGTCGCTTCTTCATCGATAAGATCAGGTGGCCCGGCGATGAAGAGGGTTTTATCGGCCAGAACCATGGCGCGAACTAACAAGGGCACGTCCGTTCGCCAATGATGCTTGATCAGGCTGTTGGTTCTTCTTGATTTGTTGCCCGCCGGGCCGGAAAACGCGATTCCGTCGCCCACGCGACCTTCCGTCATCTTGGCGGCGACCACCGATCCGTGATGTCCTTTACCAGACGCATCTTGCGCTTTGCCGTTATCAAATGAACTGGCGAAGACTAATGTTGCGCCGCTTGGCTTCGACGCCGGATCGGCGAACCGGGCGGCGATCGCATCGGAGGTGAGATCGCCGTGATAGAGCCGCACTTCATCAATGACGCCGTTAAAATGTGAGGGTGTGGGATAGTCGCCAACCGAACTCACGGCATCCGCGCCAATCTCAATGCCTTGGGCGGGATCAGAAGCCACCAGCGGCGTCTTGCCTGTCTGGCTAGCCATTTCGCCATTCATAAAGAGATCCATTTCTCCGGAGGCCGCCAAGCGCCCCACGACATGCACCCATTCGTTTTTCACTCGGCGATTACTGGTGATGCTAGTGAGTTTCTCCCCCGACCGCACATCGAACTGAAGACGGCCGTTACGCAAATGCAGCGCGTAACCTTGAGCCGGTCCTCCATGAGCCAAGATGACGCCATTGACCCTGCTCGGCTTGATCCACGCCTCGATGGCGAGAGCTTTCTTCGCGGGATCAAGTCCGGCGGCTTTGGCTAACTGAACCATGGAACCTTTGACGCCACGGCGCCGCGCTTGGGCAGGCACTTGGGGCGCCACTTTGCTCGTAGAGAAAAGCTGATGCTCTAGCGTTGTGGTCCATTTGTAATACTCCGGTTTGCGGCCAAATCCATAGACGTTCTCTTCATCAAAGACTAACAAACGCCCCGAAGGCGTGAACTTACCGGCTTGATGATAACCCGAGTGCCCTCCGGCATAGCTCTTGCCGTAGACCCAATAGGCGCGATGAAACCAGCTGCCGTCCAAGAAACCCATGGGAGCGAAAACATGAACACCCTCACCATGTTGCGCCGAGCCCTGCGTTGCCGGATCACCGGAATGGGGCCCGAGTTCCTGCCGGTTGCCTTCCAGATCGAAACGCTGCGAACGCATGTAGATGTAGTTGCCGCTGCTTGAGAGAATGTCAGGCAATCCGACGGGCATGTTGAGAATCTGAATGTGTTTCTGCATGTTCTCACCCGTCTCCGGATCCTTTTCATCAATCCGCTTCACTGAAAGCATCTTTCCGGTTTCGGCCTCTAACTGGTACATCCGCAAGCCGCTATCGAGAAAGCTCGAACGCCCAGCTACAAAGGTGACCGCCCCGTTCTGCACAAGCACGGTCCCGTGAACGGGCCAGATCGATTCCACCTGTTGAAACGCTGTCAATCGCCGGTCCTCCGGCGCAGCGAGAAAACGCCACACCAGTGAACCGTCACTCGCGCGAAGACAGTAGACCCAGCCATCTGCCGATCCAAAGAAGACTCGACCGCGATCAATCGTGGGCGGCGAATCCACGCGGCCACCCGTTGTATAACTCCAGAGCTCATCACCACTTTCGGCGTCCAAGGCCAACACTGTATGCTCGTCAATCCTCGCCACATAAGCCCGGCCGTTGGCCACGACCATGGCACTGAGTTTTCCGCCTAACGGTTTCTCCCATGCCAAATCCAGTGCCGGTTTCATCGCCGCGGGCGTGTATCCCGTGCGCTCGTTGTTGTAACGAAAGGTCGGCCAATCAGTGGTCGATACACGTTCATCTTCCACAGCCGCAAAGGCGGGCCCTTTCTCCAAGCGTTCGTCCGGAGATGCCTCTTGAAAGGGCTTCTTTGATAGAGCAGGTGCCAAGGCATTGAGCCCGTAAAGCTTCGTCTCGGGATAACACGCGCAGTTGTGCGGCGGCGCGTAAACCATTCCGTTGCAGGGCATCACGCCGTAGAGACAGCCACCGCGCACCCAGTGATTGATATCCCAGTCTTCCTCACGGAAATCGACAAACTCAATACCCGTCCGCGAAGGCATGAGAAAACGTTCGGTGGCTTTGGTGAGGTAACAACGGTGATGAAACCAGTAAGTCTCGACCTCCGGCGCGAACTGGCTCTTCACCTCTCCTGTGATGGGATCTCTTCCAGTGAAAACACCGGAGTCTTTGGTCCGGGTGAGAGGGGCCGACCAGACTAACCCTCCCGCTACCAACAAATCTTCAGGCGATTTGTAGCCGGACTGATCGTGTTCCGATTGCCAAAGATCCTTACCTGTCGCCACATCGAAGGCCTTCATCGTGCGATCGCCCCCCGCGTAAAGAACCACTTGATCGTGAATCACCAACCTCGGACCAAAGTTGAAGGCGAAAGCACTGCGTTGATTGGTCTGCGAGGATTCCCAAGCCACCTTACCATCCTCGCGATCCAAACAAATCACTTTCTCGCCATCGTGATAAAAGACGTGGGTGTCATTGGCAGATAGTGTCAGAGGCGAAATCGTGGTTTCGTGATCCCAGAGTTGTCGGCCGGTCGCAGCCTCATAAGCCATGACATGTCGCAGCTTGTTGTTCCAATGATATTCCTTGTCCACGCGCTGCTGATCACCCGTATTCAGCTTTGGCGCGAATTCCCGCAATTCATGCATGTGTTCATTAGTGAGCAGGAACAGGCTTCCGTTAGAGTGGATGACTTCTTCCGTTGAGATGGAACCCTCATAGGCGCGCAAGGTCTCGCCCGTCACGGCGTCCAGCGCCACTAACGGTGCCTCCAATCCTAACGTCACAAAGACGGTATCCGCCGTCGCCACCAAACGGCGCGCCAATTGCGTGGGACCACTTTTCAGTGGCCAGAGGTGACTCTGCCAGTGATCGATATCCCGCTTCCATAGAATGGTTCCATTAAACGCGTCGCGCGCGATCACGCGCCACCTGGGCGGCATCTGAATGGAGATGCGCGACCCTTCATCCATGATGTAAATCATCCGGCCTCCTGCGGATACGAGCGCACTCATGCTCGCCATGCGATCGTGATGCCGCGACCAGCGCGGGCCGCCGATCCACTGCAAATGCCTGGGTGGCCCGGCTATGGCATCTTGCGCCACCGCGTTTCCACTAGCACTATGCAGGTAATGAGTCCAATCATCGATCTCGCTGGGCCGCTCTTTGACCGTCTTCACCCACTCATCACCTCGCTTAACGTAAGCCACGCCTCGAGGCGCTAACACACGCATCACTTCTTCCATCGCCACGCCTTCGAGATCCTCTGCCACGACTAGGTTGGCAAGGTTATCCGTATAGGGCAGTTCACCACCCATCAAGCGATCGAACGAAACGGCTCCGTAGTCACCCTGTGACTGCACCCACTTGCGCGCGGCGTCCACCTGTGCCGCATCACGATCCCAACCCTGCACGCAGTAGGCATCGCTCGCGCGCAATCCATGCGTCAACTTGCCGTCATTGGCGTCGAGATGAATGACCAACCCGCCTGTGACTCCAGTGGCGTCCAAGATCTCTTGTGCTGTCGGCGCAGCGTGGGTGAAGGTTCCTAAGGTGAGGAAACAAGGGATTGTTAGAGTGAGGATCGTCTTCATAGCGCTAAGCGGGAAACGGCCATGAGACGGGATTAAGGCGGCAAAGACAAGAAAACTCGCATGGGCCATCTAACAAATTAGATTGAAACTAACATGCATACACAACACACAGATGGCGATACCAAGGAAAGGCGCTTGAAAAGCGCCGCTCCTTGGAGGCTCGTTCTTACTAGCGAGCACTCACTACTGAAGGAGGCTTACGGACGCCGTCTCCCATTCCCCGCTCTCACTAAGCAAGAGGAGGTGAAGTTCAATCGGCTCCGAGATCTCGGCATTCGGATAGGCATGATAGATGAGCACCGTGGATCGCGGGGAATCGTCAGAAGGTCGCTCCACGTCTAGGTCGCCGTTGGCGTCTTGGTCTCGAATCAATAAGTCTCCCGGGTCGTCATGAGAACCGTTGCCATTGGCATCGATCGCTAGCAGTTCACCCGCTTCATCCACGACTTCTAATCGACAAGGTGCCGTGGCTTTGAGGCGAACATTCCGGCGTCCGGGTCCCTCCTCGCGCCATTGAATGATTTGAGGAACAGGCACAGCGTAAAAGGCGTTTCGCCGGACAGTGTTAGAGGTGCCGGCAGTGACCTTCACGGTGTCCGTTTCAAAGCCGCCGAACTCCCACGTGGAGACGTCGTTGCCTAACGGCACCGTCTTGCCGTCCGCGTGCCATGTTAGAGAAAGATCCGCGAGCTCTTGTTCATTTGAAGCCTGATGCCGCAAACGGACCATGACACTTTCCCCTGGCAAACACTCGAAGGCGGGAGACTCTAGATTCCGGTCTCGTTTGCCCGCCTCAAGATCCAGCAACCACCGTCCCGAATCGGCGTCCCATTGCGAATCAATGATAGGACCTTCCAACTGGAGTGTTCCAGAGACAGCCAGTGTTCCCGCATTCGATAACACATACACCGCTTCCGCAGGAGCATCGGGGAATGCTTGGCTTCTGACCGCCAAGGGCTGGAGATCTGCCCAGCCACGTGGTGATTCCATCGTTTTCTCTGAAGGCTGCGAGGAAGCGATCACGGCCTCGATGTCCAACACATCAAAGGCTGTTTTCTGAAAATCAGAAAGCGATGACTGCCGGACAAAGCGTTTCGCGTCACCGTAAACATGCAGAGCCTCCTTCGTTTGCCCTAGAGAAGCGAGCCACTCAACACGCGCGAGTTCAATCTCTAAGAGGCGCTTCTCCGAAAAGTCTGAATGGGTCGCAAGGCATTGATCGATACCTTTCCATACGGCGCGAGAGGCTTCCGTTTGCCCAAGGCGTTGATGCCACTCTGCTAGGGCGATCCAATGTTGAGGGAGATGCAAATGCCAGCCGAAGGATTCCGTTAGGCGCGCCGCTTGCCGCATGATGGCGATCGCTTCATCAAACCGGTGGTTTCTCGCCAAATGACGCGCGTAGGCGCGATAGACTGTGGGCTCGCCGCGCCGGACGCCTCGCTCACGATACTCAGCGAGGAGATCGAGAAAGTCCTGATCCTCAGAGTCGCCTTGGTCACTCTCTCGTTGCAACAAGAGCTGCCGGCGCGCGTAGAGCTGGATCAGCGCATCGCCTCGCGCCGCCGCGAGATCATTCAACTTCTCAACTTGCTCCCGGGCAGCATCGCATTCTCCCAATTCGTGTTTCATTCGCGCCAGTGTTGAATCGAAACGTGAGAGTTCGCGCTCTGATAGACGCAGTTTCCTGGCACCGGCGACTCCGCGTTCAAATGCTTCCAACCATTTCTCATGCGGGCCCTCGATCTTCGACGAAAGCCGGGCATGATTGACGCGAGCGTAGATCGTATTCGCGTCGTTGCGCTTCTCGTTCACAATGTTCGAATAAACAGTTAGGGCATTTCTCTCATAGCCAAGGAAAGAAAGCATGACCGCGAGGTTCAATCGCGTGCGCTGCCATTCACGATCCTCTCGGCTACCGCGTGGACGGGGATGGTTTTCTGCCAGTGTCTTGCGTAAGAGCTGCTTCGCCTTCAACGTCTCCGCCGTGAGATCCCAGAGCGCGGCTTGCGAAGTGCGCATCCGCCAAACGTAGGCCAACGGCCGGCCGGAAAGCCCTCTAGGCGGGGTATCTTTCAAACAATCAAAGGGGCGGCCACTCTCCTTCTCCACCCAGCGATTCACCACATCATTGAGTTGCCTCTGCGCTTGGAACGCCTCGGTCAACAACCCGCGATCTGTTAACAATTTCACCAAATCGAGTCCGGTAAGAACGATATCGCTACGGTCCCTCACATTGGTAAGATGTCTGTCAACGTCTCTCGTAGTGGGATCGACACCCGCCTCCATCGCTTTGCGAAGGTAGTCACACGCACGCGCACTCTGCCCCGCGTCTCTTAACAACATCCCCACACGATGAGCCGCGTGGAAGATCCAATAAGGATGTTCCACTTTCTCGGCCTCCGCCACCACCTCTAGGAAGCCCTTCAGTGCCTCTTCGTGACGCTTCGCCTTTCGCGCTTTCTCAGCCTCAAAATAAACGACGGTGAAATGTTTCTCCTGGGCAGTGGCACTCTCACAACCAATCCAACCCGCGACGACCATGACAATCCAACACTGAAAAACGCGCATTCACAAATCTAACGACGCAACAAAGGAAGGCAACGGGAAACGCGTTTATCCGTCAGCCCGCCTGTCGTAGCACGCCCAAGGAACGCGTTTGCAACCGCCAGGCACGTGTGGGGCGCTTGAAACGCGCTGCTTCGCGGGGCTCGATCTACAGTCAAGTTCTCGAATCATACGGATGGAAGTGGCGCCTAGAAGGCACTGCTACTTGAAGACGGACAGGAGATTGCTCGTTTCATCCGTCCAAGGCTTGGGAAGCTGACTTGCTGGGGTATTGAGCACGAGCCATTCTAGAGATTCCGCGAGAGCGTGACCGGTCGGCGCGTGGCGGGAAAACATGGCCCAGCTACTGGCCTTGCGATCTTTGTCAGGAAGCGTCAAGCTTTCTTTGAAGTAAGGTTGCACGCCTACCGTGTGGCCGAGACTTCCGATGAGCGGCTGCAGATTGAGATTTTTGTTAGAAATATGCAGGAGCGCCACGCCTTTCGGTTTGAGAACTCTCACATAATCCTTGAAGGCTTCAACCGTCAACAGATGCATGGGAATGGCGCCACTGCTGAACGCATCAATGATCAGGAAGTCATAGTGTTGATCCGGACGATCCGTAAGGAGAAGACGGCCATCGCCTTCGAATAGCTGGATCTTGGTACCGCGTTCCTCGGCATCTTGGAGATACGTGAACCGGGTTTGGGCGATCTTGATGTTCAGGGGATCGAGTTCAAAGACATCGAAGTGATCGCCCGAACGCGTGTAGGCGGCAAGGGCGCCACTACCGAGACCGATCATGCCGATACGTTGAGGTTTGTTAGGCAAAGCTCCTAATACTTCGCCCACCGGGCCGCGGTCATGATAGTAGGAAAGAGGCTCCGTACGTTTCTCCGTTTCAAGCGCTTGGGTGCCGTGATTGGTGATGCCGTGGGTGAGATAGCGGCGGCCTTTCACGTCGTAGATCTCGTAAAGTCCGTAAAAATTCCGCAATCGTTCCGTGCGATCGGCTTTTGACAGGATCGATTGCGCGGGATTGATGGCAATCAGCGTTCCTGCTAACACACCAGCCAACCAGGCAGGCTGTTTCCGAAT
This sequence comes from Verrucomicrobiales bacterium, assembly GCA_965224685.1. Lineage (GTDB taxonomy): Bacteria > Verrucomicrobiota > Verrucomicrobiia > Verrucomicrobiales > DEV007 > CBDDAB01. The sequence continues at coordinate 1,932,633 of CBDDAB010000017.1, forward strand.
GAGACTAAGGATGAGCATCGCACCTGACAGTCCGGCTAGGGCGTAGGCCGGCGTGTCGAGTTTTTGAAAACCGACGCTACAGACAAGAACGACGATGAGGGTGACCACGACACCAGGAATCAGTTGCCGGCGCCAGGCAGCACGCTCTTGGCCTAACGAAACGCCCACGAGAACCAAGATCATGGCTATGGGGTACTCGATGAATTCGTTGGCAATCCAGGGAATCACCCAGCTGACAAGCAAACTGCCAGCCAGTCCTCCTGCGGACATGGCGAGATAATAGCGCGTGAGGTGACGCAACTGGTTAGGCTTGGATTGCGCCATGCGCGCGTGAGCCAACCAGCAACCGGCGCCAAGGATGGCCAGATGCGCGGCCACGCCGGTCACACCGCCGATTCCCACATGAAGCCGGCCCATGACGTAGAAGATGAGGCCGATGGCTACCCACCACGGAAGCATCCTTGCGATCACGCTCGAGCCAAGCCAAGGAGAACGTTTGAAAACGACGACAAAGCTGAGCAGGTAGACACAGAGTGGTAGCACCCAAAGAAGTGGCGCGGAGGAGATGTCAAAAGTGATCGCATTCGTGACCGCAAGCAGGAGCGCCGTGCCAGCACTACTGAGCAGAAAGATGGGGAGCATGCGAAAGCGTTCGGCAGACGCAGCGTCGTTTTCCGGCTCCTCCACACACCGCTCCAAACTCGCCGGCGAAGGATGCCGGATTTGAAGGAAGAGCAACACCAATAGGAGGCCTACGAACCCATAACGCCAACTAAACGATTGCACGGATAGCGCGATGTTAGGCTCCAAAAGAAAGGGATAGGCTAACAAAGCAACAAGCGATCCCAAATTAGACGCACTGAAGAGCCGGTAGGGATCCCACGCGTGGCCTTCCGAGCTCAGATCACCCACCCATCTTTGAAAGACCGGTGTGGAGAACGAAAGCAGGAAGAAAGGCAAACCCACATAGGCGAGAAGGGTGAAAAGAATGGCCGTCAACGGACTGCCGGAGGGAATCTTGAGGACGGCGGAAAACGGCTGATACAGGAAGGCCGCGATCAGCAGGAGCGTCAGGTGGATCCAGAGATAACGCCGCAACGCCAACCGGCGCAGGATGAAATCGCTGGCCACGTAACCGGCAAAGAGCAGAAACTGAAAGGTCACCATGCAGGTGCCCCAGACAAGCGCGCTACCGCCGTAGGCAGGCAGGAGCGCCTTGGCGATCATGGGCTGGATCGCGAAGAGAAGAAAGGCGCTGAGAAAAGTGGCAAGTTGAAAGAGAAAGAACGTCATCCGGTTCAGGGAGGCTCGTCAATGGGGCTTAAGTCTTCTTAAACAGAACGATACGGTTAGTGTTAGTTCCTCTTGTCTGATTGTCAACCCCCCAACAGTTGGAAGTTTTCGTGAATTTCTGATCGTTAATGAGAATCAATTCTGCGTGAAGGCCAGCGTCCCTACCCGCAGGCACCACAAGCTCTTCCAACTTCAAGCGCCCACTATCTAGTTCGCCAACCTCAAAGGCGACGTGACCACCAGGCTTCAATAGCCGGCGCAGCTCGCGAAAGACGTCCGTCATCTTGGCTTGCCAACGTTCTGGTTTGTTTAATTGCCAGAGTTTCACGGTGGCGGGATCAATGTCGTTAAACCACCCGCGCAACCAGTTGTCATGTTCGTAGGCCACAATCTGGAGGAAGGGCGGCGAGGTGACGACGAGTTGGACGCTCTCGTCAGGGATCTCTGGCGTGGCATCACACGATTGGGCCAACAGGATCGCCTCCTCACCACGCTTGCTCAACTGCTCTCGCATTGACACATCAATCGTCTTGAGCAAAGCGCGCGATTTTTTAAGCAGGATGGCCGCGACATCGCGATCGGGTGGTGTTTGATCACGTTTGGCATTGATCTTCAACTGCGATTCCACGGATACCGCTTGGTTAGGCGGCATGGTATAAACCGAGAAAAATCCGGGCGAATGCCCCGTGAGACGGTTGGTCGCCACCATTTGAAGCCAATCATCAACCGCATCATTCTCGCCGACCCGACGCTGCTCTGAAAAGTATTGCCGGAGATTGCACACGCGTTTCAGCACATTGGGATGGTAAAAGGCTAACAAATCCTCGCGCACGTCGATTTCCTCTTCCAATGGCAGTTCTGCTGGCCTCAATTCGATCTCCTCAAGCGTGGGCAGATCGAGACGCGGTTTGGTCAGGATGATACTTAACGGATTCACATCACAACCGTGCGGCACGCGGTCTAACAAGGCGGCCTCAACGAGCGTCGTGCCACGTCCCATGAAGGGATCATAAACGGCATCTCCCGGTTTGGTCAGGCGATCGATGAAGAACTTCGGCAGTTGTGGCTTGAAACACGCCCGGTAGGAAATCTCGTGCAATTTGTTCGCCTGCCGCTGTCCCGCCGTCCAGAACTCATTGACGTAAACGGGAACGCTTGATGAGCCCATGATAAGTTCGAAAGCAACTGTCTCTTTTCCAAACTCATCAAACGCCAGCAACTCACGATGAATCGCCGAAAGGCGGGAGCGCCGTTTCTTGGGAGTCTTTACAGGCACGGTCATGCCCAACTGAAGCTGTTTCTCTGACATGACTCTCTCAACTAACAGGTTCGACTACTGCGGACATGCTGCCTTGGCTACGCTCAATCCGCCAATCGGGTCCGTAGGTCTTGATTCGTTCGCACTTGGCTTCCGCCTCTTTCTTGCCCGCCACCTCCACGATAACACGCTTCTTGGAATCCACCTCACACGCCATGCGGTAGGCGAGCCCTTCTGAATGCTCAAAGATAGCCACCAACATCTCGGTCACGTAGTCGTAGGTGTGATCGTCGTCATCCAGAAGAACGACCTGCCACATCTGATCGAGATCCGTGGTGCTTTTGGATTCAATGTCTGGGAGATCGATGGGCATAGCTCTGGTCTCCAACCATAGGGACCCATCTCCTCAAGTGAGACAAGGCCGATCTCGCGTCTGGGCCATCCCCCTTACCGCAAAACCGTGATTTCGAAAAAAAATTCATCAATTCGTTTGCACTGTTTCAAGTGTTACAGTATTACTGTTACACCTGTCACGCAGTTCCCATGCTTCCCTTCACCATTCACTTTCAAGATGGCGTCCCGGTCTCCGACCAGATTGTCCAGGCGGTGCGCAAGGCGGTGGCCACGGGAGAAATGCGGGCGGGCGAACCTTTCCCCTCTGTCCGAACGATGAGCCAAGACCTCAAGATCAGTCCCACCACGGCGCACAAAGCGGTGAGCCAATTGAAAAGCGGCGGCTTTCTCGCCAGCCGCCCCGGGATCGGGATGGTCGTGGCCGAGCCCAAGCTTCCTGGAGTAGAAACGCGTCTCTCTTTGTTAGAGCCCGCGTGCCAACGTCTACTCGAGGAGGCGGAGGACTTGCAGCTCAACTTCGAACAAATCATCGCGGCCCTGCGCAAGGCGCGAAACGGCTCCACCGAATCCTAACGCCATCACTCAAAATAGACCATGAATGCGATCATTGAAACCGATCATCTTTGCAAACGCTTCCGCGGCCATGCCGCTGTGGATGGCTTAACTTTACGGGTACCAGAAGGCTCGGTCACCGCCTTCCTAGGGCCCAATGGTGCAGGAAAGACCACTACCATCAAATGCCTGCTCAACTTGCTTCCCCCGACAGACGGATTGGCGAAAGTCCTGGGGTGTGACTCGGCTGAACTAGGCCCGAAGCAATTTCAAAATCTCGGTTACGTATCCGAGAATCAAGAACTCCCCTTGTGGATGACCGTGAAACAGTTGTTAGACTACTGCCGCCCCATGTATCCCAACTGGGATCGCGCTTTTGAAAAGAAGCTGCTCAAAGATTTTGACATTCCCCTAACAAGAAAGCTAAGGGCACTCTCACGCGGCCAACGAATGAAGGCCGCCTTGCTCTCTAGTTTAGCCTACCGGCCTAAGCTCGTCGTCCTCGATGAGCCCTTCTCAGGTCTCGATCCTCTCGTTCGCGACGAGTTCTTGCACGGCTTGCTCGAACTCACGGAAACGGAAGGTTGGACAGTCTTTGTCTCCTCCCACGACATCGACGAAGTCGAACGTCTGGCGGATCGTGTGTGTATCCTCAATCGCGGGCAACTCGCCCTCGATGATACCACGGAAGCGTTGCAACAGCGGTTCCGGCAGGTGGAGATCTTGCTCAAAGATCAAGCATCACTTCCCGAGGAAATGCCCGGCAGCTGGGTCAATGTCGAACATGCCGGCCGCGTGATCCGCTATGTGGAAACCGCCTTCGAGGAGAATGACACGGGAAACGTCATCGAGCGGCATTTTGACAACGTGGATAAGCACCGCTGCGAACCCATGAAGCTCCGCGAGATCTTTGTGGCGCTGGCGAAAACGTATCGACTCTCCGCTAACCATTAACCTAACCTAAACGTGAGACCCGCCAAGCAATCTTGTAGCGGAACTTGTGAAAGTTCCGGCGTCGCGCGCACCAATCGCCGAGAAGTCTCACAACTTCTTCTACACCTTTTATCAAACGCTAACCATGTCAGCTTTTGAAAATCGCGCAACACGACGTTCCAACTAATTATCAATCCAATTTTTTCAAGATGAAACTTTCGTTAGTGTTATTACGAAAAGACCTGTGGCGGCTCTGGCCCGTCCTGCTGCTCTGGTTAGGCTTGGTCATCTTGGCGCTTGTTCGTCATCTGACAGGCCTCGCCTATCCAGAGTGGCATGCCAGTGGGAGTTTTCGCGGTGCCAGCCCAGATTGGTTGCTGTTGCTAGGCGTTGAAGGGTTGTTAGTCGTTCTCGCGGCACTGGTCATCATGGAAGATGCTCCCGCGAGAGAGGAACGATTTCTGGCCACGCGCCCCATGCCCATCAAATCGAGGTGGCTGGGCAAAACACTCTTTCTAGCCGGATGCCTCATCTTGCCGATGGCGCTTGTCGAGGCGATTGCCGTGGCGGCCCATGGCGCCTCTGTGAGTATATGGCTGCAAGCGGTGCTGATAAAATTGATCTTTGTCAGCGCACTCGTCTTCGCCGTCACCGGAATCGCAAGCGTTTACGGCTCGCCCCTTCGCGTGGTGATCGCCGCCGCCCTGGGATTCGGCACCATGATGCTGGTCGCAGCCTTGACGAGTAAAGGCAGGGCCATGGGATCGCCAAACCTCTGGCAATGGATCCAAGTGGCACTTGTGATAGGTCTCCTTTGCTATGCCTGCCCACAACGCTTGCGACGCTTCTTGGGCGGATGGCTATTTCCCATCCTTGGCGGCAGCCTCTTGGCCTTAGTGATTATGTTCACACCATTTAAGTCCTGGCCTCACTCAACCGCCAGTTCCGGCCTACAAGAACTCAAGCGCGACCAAGCCATCGCCGGAGCGGGAAAGATCACTATGCGCGAGTACCCGGCACATGTTTCGATGGAGGGCTGGCTCATGCCAAACATGTTAGCGCATCCGGCCGATTGGGATGTGATGTGGCAAGACGCCCGGTCACGCACCACCACACGCCTACGCTTCGGAAACAGCCGCCGAACTACTTATCAACCGGCGATCTGTTCCGCTTTGGCCGAGGCCTTTGGAGACGTGCGTGTGCGGTCGGATGATTGGGCGACCACACACGCTTCGATTGCCGTCCAACTCGGCTCCTTTCGACCTGACGCCGCAGAGTTGTCGCAGCCACAACGCTATGAAGCCAATCTGCTTGCCCACGCCGCTCGTTGGCGGGTTCTCGATCACACGGTCTGTGAGTTAGGCAATCAGTTAGCAGGAGACGGCGCACGTTGGACGATCGCAGGCATCACGTGGGGCGAGTCCAATGGCCGACTGGTGAAGCACATCGGATTGAAGGGCACGCGCCTACGCTTAGCCACTGACGGCTCGCTCACCGCGCGCACGGGAAGAGTCATGCATGCCTACCGGTTCTTTGTCTACCTGCCAGACGAGGGCTATATCGTCCAATTGAGAGGCCATGAACAGCTCATCCCGCATGGGATCACCGCCGTCACGCAGCACGTGGTGAACTTGCGCGAAGAGTCGGGCGATTATGGAATAAAGCTAGAACGTTTGCCAGAGAATGCGCGCCTCGTCGTTTGTGCAGCGGAAAGCATTGGGCAGACCACGATCGCATGGAAATCGCCACCCGTGGTGGCGACGCACTATCGCGAGTTCCACATGGGTCATGAGCATAAGGCAGCCAAAGAACTCAACGCAGCGGAAATGGCCGAAGCCTATGAGCGGCTGCCACAAGTGAAACCCGAAGAGCTTTCACAAAGCGAGGCAGCCCTACGTCTCTACGAACTCCTGAGCATCGTCGAGCAAGCGAAACAAAGTCTCCCCCGAAATCATGACATTGCTAGAGAACTTTCGCGCTTCGCACGCTATCATCCCGAACTTTTGATGAACGCTCTTGAGGGCAGTCAGTCGCGAACGCAATGGGCACTTCAACGGGCCCTAACAGACGGTCTGAGCAATGATCAACGAGACATGGTGATCGAGCGTTTCCAGCGAACCATGAGCCTGCTGTTTCCAGTGATCCTTGAGCGGGATTGGGTAGAAGCAGCACGGCCTGTGTTGCTACAAAAGTTAGGCGTGGAACAGATCGACCACACGATGGCCGCAGCCCTCTCTCGCGGCGCCGATGAGGAAACGGTAACTCAAATACTGCGCACGGCTGCCTCATCGCCAAGAAAACTGGCCGGTTTTCTCGATGTCCCTGTTTTAAAAGACGGCGCCCGCGAAACACTGAGGGCGCTATGGCAGCGCTACCGGCATGCCTTCGGCCGCGGGGGTTCCTACGAAGAGATTCTCTATGGAGCCTTGAAGGCGGGCGATCACCAGGCGCTCGCGGATGTGCATCGAACCGTCAGCATAATTCCTCCCGATCAATTCGCTTCTTACTCCGCGCATCGCATCAATCATTCCGTTATTGCGATCCCCTTTCTTGAGTCTCCACATCACCGAAGCACTCGGGAAGTATTAACAGGCCTGTTAGAGTACACACCGGAAGATTTTCGGTGGGATCCACTGCACCGCCGGTTTCACGTTCCTCAATCCTAACAGTTTCGTAGCCATGAACATGATCTTTCACAAACTTCGCACCGATCTCAGGCATCACCTCTACTACCTTGTCGTCTGCATGTTGGCAGTCATGTTGGCGCCGCTGAAGCCCGAACTGGCCGGGGCTAGCTACTTCATCGCGTTGGTCTTTGGCGTCTTAGCTATTCATCAGGTGATGATGGACGACCGGTTTCACGCCAGCGACGATTTCTGGCAGACTCGTCCGCTCTCACGCGCAGGCATGGGTATGAGCAAAGCGCTCGTCATCTTGATTGGCATCGTACTACCCCTGATCTTGATAACCCTTTGGCGATGGCTCAACTTTGGCCTCACCAGTGGCCAAATCATGCGCGGGTTAGGCTACCTGATCCCCTGCATTCTCGCCATCGCTGCGGCGCTCTTTGCCCTTGGCAGTGTGTCCCCCTCGAGGTCTGCCTTCTTTTTTATGTTAGGCTTAGGTTTCGGCATCTCAATACTGAGTGCCGGAGCGGCGAGTTGGATTCAGCGTCTCTTCTTTCCCATAGACTGGAGTGCAGGTCCTGTCGCGAACATTCCACTGAGCTTGGCGTGGGCGATGGGCCTTCTCCTCTTCACCGCCTTGATGGCGTGGAGACTCGGCGGACTCAAACGAGCACCCTGGGTTGGAACCGCTTGTCTCGCCGTCGGCATTGCGGGTTTTTCTTTCATGCTCGTTTGGTTTCCCCGCGCGAAGCACTCGTTGGATTTGTCCACAAGCCCCAAAGCGGCGCGTCTGTTGCAAGCCAACGATCAAGTGTTAGGCCCAAAGGAACAACAACTCTGGCATCACTTCGCCGTGGATCACGAAAAGGCCGGCGAGTTCTCGGTGCCGGTCAAACTGGAATGGGACTTCTCGGGCAATCGCAATGAAGCCTTCGGCCCGCAGATCATCGACCTGGACCAGACTCGCTTGGGTATTCCCGAACCCGGTCGGGTCGACTTCTGGCCTAGCGCGATGAGCCTTTTCCCTCAGGACGCAACTTGGAAGATCGACAGGCATTCCTTCAACCGTTCCTTTCCCGTGGCGCAGCATCTGTCCTCACGCGAGTTACGCGCAATGCGAGGGCATTTCTCAGGGACCCTTTCTCTAGCGAATTTCCGCTGGCTGCACGAACAGCTTCCTCTGGCAAAGGCATCCACTCAAAGAATGCCCAATGGGGGCTTTGTGAGAATTCAATCGATCAAAGAAAGTGATGATGCCATCACACTGGACATTGTCCGCGCCAAGCCCAGCATGGCGATCAGCGACGAGATCGATCACGAACAAATCTTCCACGGCGGCAGCTCCTACGATCTGCGGCGGCTCTACGTGCTTTATCACGAGTCTAGCAAATTAGCGATCGCGCAACGCGCCGATCACAGCCGCGTGTTTTCGCCTCCCTTTCCATGGAAAGCTCTCTATCAAACGCGTGACCGCGTGGAGTTCGCCATTCCTCCTCTGCAACGCTCACTTCTAGGCAAGCCCATGAAGCAATGGGTGGCGGAGACACGTTTACACGTCTTGGAAGCGGTGGTTACCAACCGTAGCGAGGTGGCGTTCGAACAAGCCGATTACCAAATGTTTCGCCGGCCGGACCGGGAGGAAGTGGAACTGGCAACGCTCGAAGAACTCGATGAGAATGCCACTGACGCTGAGATCGACGCCTACCTCACCAGTCTCACTCGCGCCTATTCTAACAATGGCAGCCGCCAAGAATGGAAGGCTTTTGAAACGGGCTTAAACAAGCTGACTGCCGATCAGTTAGACCCACTTTTCGCACGCTTGCCCTTTGGCGATGAACGTTTGCATCTAGTCTATCGTTTTCTCAACAAAGTGGTGGAGGAGCGGCATCGCGATCGGGTCTTGGAGGTGCTGAAGCGAGATCTGGCTGCGGTGACGTTGCTGGAAGAACGCGAGGATTGGAGAGAGGCGGCGCGGCCCATTCTCTTTGAATGGCTCGCCCGCCGTGAACCTCTCCCTTGGGGCGACGGTGCGGCCACCTTAGCGATGGCCGCACCGCATGCCGCCCCTGAGCAAATACCGGATCTCTTCTGGAATTTCGTCAATCTCCACGGCAATCACAGGCGAGCCATTGATACCCTAGAAGATTGTGAGGGCTTCGATCTCAGAGCCGCCGTCCTCGAGGCTTGGCAACGCCGCCACTTCGGATTGGGAAGTATCAACGGCCTCATGTCCAAGGCAGCGCAGTTCGGAGACGCGGAAGCCCTGCGAATGACGGTGGCTCGCCTGGATAACAAGGCAGAAAACTTACAGGAACGTGACCGCAAACGGATTCTCGATGATTTGGTAGAAGTCGTTCCCTTTGATGGAAGTGATAGCGAAACATTCGTTGATTGGTTAGTCGAGTATTGGCAACAGCTCGAATGGGATGCTACGGAAGGGCAATACGTGATTCGGTGACCCCCCAGAACTTTATCTACGGCCTCGCTAAAGGGCCCCGAGTAGCGGCGCTTATCAAGAAAGCGCCCCACTACTTCCCCAACGACGCGAGATAGCTAACAATATCTCGAATCTCGCCTGAAGTCATGAGAGCGCCAATCGGCGGCATGACCGAGGTCAAGGTGTGGCCGGCAATATTGTCAGAATTGATCTTCTGCGTCGAACCATCGGCAAGCGTGATCGTCCACACTTCCTCCGACTTCCGGGTCAGAATCCCCGCAACTTCTTGACGATCCTTCGTCGTGAGGACGACTGTTCCGTAGCCATCGGAAATCGAACGGGCCGGCTCTAACAGCGATTCTACAAGATGTTCACGCGAGCGTTCATCGCCAATCGTCGTGAGATCAGGACCAATGCTCACGGCAGTGGCATCGCCTCCCTCTTTGCCGATCCTGTGGCAGCGCAAGCATTGTGCAGCCGCGTGTTCGCGCACCAGCTTCCGCCCACGCTTGGGATCACCTCCATGTTCCAATCGATCGGGCGTTTCCGGTAGGTCGGCCCCAATTGATTTGGCCGCTTGCCAGAGTTCCAGCTTCCAAGCGGGCTCGGCTTTGCCCTGGCGGTATTGGCTGATGAGTTCCGTTAGTCGAGCTTGGGCACGCGGGTCATCGAGTTTGGCTAATTCAATCACCGCCTTTCCTTGGCCGCCCGATTGCGGATCATCTAACACAGCGAACAGCAAGTCCAACGAAGGCACTCCCGCTTGAGGCGCATAACGTCTCGCCGTTTCTCTCACATCGGCATGGGGAGACTCTATCGCTAACTTGACCACGGCCTTCAATTGCGGCGATTTCGTTTTGGCGAGGGCGCTGAGATAGCGGCATTGCAAAGCCGGCGGCCAATTGTCCGGTTGGTAGACGACCCCTGCCAGCCACGGCGCCTGGGATCGTTCAATGACGCCATTGAGCAACACCTCGAGAAGATCGCGATCAGCAAGAATCGTCTCCTTCAATCCGCGTACGGCCTCATCCACAGGTTCTGAAGGACGAGCGGCATGTTCACGATAGCGGCCCTCGACGGGGTCGAGCACTGGCGGTTGCGTCCACCATAGGATCGATGCTAGAGCCGTACGATTTAGCTTGGGGCTGCCATGGCCTCGTTTGAGGTATTTGCCCAAACGTTGCAAACTGCCGTCCGATCCATCGCGGAAAGCGGCATTGATCACGCGCCGCATCAAGGCCTCACTCTGCAAATCCGATCGGTCTAACAACGCAGCCAATTCGGGAAGCGCTTCAGGAATCGACTGGTCATCGTGGATAGCTCGTGCGGCTTCAAGTAAAACCAGTTCATCCGTATCCTTCAAGAAAGCACGAATCTCTGGCGCAGCCTGCCAGCGCAACGCGACGATGGCGCCTAACCTAACCGTCCGGCTGCCATGCGTGCTGAGGGCTGCCAGTTCAATTGGCGGCAAACCTCCGCTCAATCCCATCACGGCAGCGTGCCGCAAATAGGGATCGGCGCTACCGCGCGTTTCCAAGAGCCTAACTAAAGCTGGTCCCGCTTGATCATCACGTAGTTTCCCCAAACTGATCGCCGCGAAGAAGGCGACTCGCGGTGCCGGATGGTCCAGCAATTTGCGCAACCAAGGCCGAAAGATCTCTGCTTCACGGCAATCTGACGGGAGATCGCCTAGCACTTTGGCCGATTGCGCTAAGAGTTCGGGATCATGCTCATCGGGACGGGTGACCACGCCAAGTAGAAAGATGCTGAGGGCAGGTTGACGACGGGCTATCTGCCCCAGACCCCAGACCGCGTGAAGCCGCCCGAGCGCGGACGTATCGTGATTGAACAAGGCAAGGTTGAACTGGCCAAAGAGCTCTCTGCGGGCGAGTTCAAACTGGCCTTTCATACGCACGCGTTGATCAGCGTGGTCTAACCAACCGCTTAGCTCCTCCGCGCCGCACTCTTTTGAGGAGCGCGCTAGGATAGCGCGCGTTTCTTCACGGAGGGGGTGCCGTTTTTCCGGTGGAACGTCAAAGCGGTAGATCGCTCCGCGTTCATTGCCGTAAGAGGCAGCGTAGAGGGCGCCGTCCGGACCGATGGCCAGGCCGGTGTTGTTGACGCCGCCTTTCATGGGCGCCAGTTCCTCGAACGTGAAGGAGGCCTCCTTTGGATGAAATGCCAGAATGCGCACTTGACCTTGTTGATTGGTCATGAAAAAGGCATCCGCTAGGTCCTCGCTCAGCGCCGTGCCTGGATTGTTAGTGAATCCGCAAGGTCCCGGGCCAAAGTTGCCGATCGTCGGAGTGAGATAAGCCGCGTGCGCTTCGTGGTTAGGCAGAAACAAGCGTTCGTCCATCCAGGGATTGTAGGCAGGCAAACCGCTGATCTTGATGAAGTCCTGCAAACGCAGCCATTGCCAATTCAGGCGCCAACCGTGTTCGCTTCCCTCCGTGATGTAGAGGGCTCGCTCTTTCTCGCCGGGATAATCGCCGTCATTGTCCATGCTAAAGAGATTTCCGTGCGAGTCGAAGGCCAGCTCTTGGGCATTCCGTTGACCCGTGGAGTAGCGTTCCACATTCGTACCGTCCAATTCACAGCGAAAAATAGCGCCACTGTTAGGGCGGTGATAGATCCTTCCTTCTTTGGTTTTCACGTCGTGTCCCTTGTCGGCGAGTGACCAATAGACGCGTCCATCCGGCCCGATCGCAACGCCACTTAGATTGTGCCCACCTTGACCGATGTGCACTTGCAGACCCGTGGCGACCACTTCTTTTGCCGACGTCTTGCCGTCAGGATAACGCAAGAAATCGGGTTCCACCGCGACGAAGATATCGTCCTCGACCGCTAACACGCCTGCTGCGATACCTGTGACTTCGCTATGGTATTCGTCTAGCACCTCCACCTGATCCCCCACCCCGTCATCATTGGTGTCAGTAACCCTGGTTAGAGTGTCTTTCTGTACTGTGAGATCACGCCAATCGCGTTGCCCATCGTCATTCCGATCGGGAAGCCAGGACTTGCCCGTGAGGTAAGAATGATAGAAGGCGCGTCGATCCTCGACTGTCTCGAAGGAGAGATCGGTTTTCACCAAGTCTTTGTGGTGGCGGATATCGAGGCTGGATTGTTTGCGGCGTTGAACCGTAGTCACGAAAGCGCGTCCGCGATCGTCGAAATCGAGGCCCACGCCATTGACCACGCCTCCGCCAGTGGCCCACTCACTAACAACATTATCCCCAGAGGAAACGATTCTCGGTGACGAAGAAGGCAGCGGCTCGATGTCTGCTAGGGCAATGGTGTGAACATTCGCCCAGTGGTTGGCGTCGCTTCCGTGAACCGTGACTCTGACAAAACGCGCAACGGTCGTGGGCACAGCGTAGTCGATCACGCCGGCCTTGCGCTCACTTTGATGAGCTACCGGCTCCGTCCACGACTTGCCGTCGAGCGAGGTTCGGATATCAAAGGCATAATCGCGTTCACTTCGCGCGAAACCCACTTTGACCGCAGAAAACTCTATCGCTTTCTCTAACTCACACTGAATCCACCGCCCGCGGCCCGGCGCGGCCCAGCGGGTATCGGGATCCGCGTCGAAGGCGTGCTCCGGCGGATTGCCGGCCTGCGATTGATCGGCCTTGAAAGCTTGATAACCGTTTCCCCACAGCGGGGAAAGTGTGAGAAGGGGAACAGATCCGGCGAGAAGGAGGGAAACAATGGGGGGCATCAGCAACTAGAACGGCAGCGGTTCCCAATCCGGAACCCCGCGTTCTTGCAGCTGTTTCTCATAACGCACGGTCTGCGGCTGGGCCGGCGCATGGGGCTGATGCTCGTGCACGAGATAAGGAAGCGTCTCGTCCCACCACTGGTCATAGGCTTTGCGTAAATCCGCCACCACTTCAGGATGCGCGTCGATGACATTGGTGGATTCGTAAGGATCCTTACGCATGTCGTAAAGTTCAGTATTGTTAACCAAGCGCCAGTTGGACGTGCGCACCGCGCAGTTCTTGAACTTGCTAGGTCCGGGATCATCGCCTTTCTTCCAACGCCCCTGATGGGTGAATAGATACCGGTCTTCCCAGGGTGCTTGCGGGTTTTCTAACAAAGGCCGCAATGATCTGCCATCGATAGGATGAAGATCTTTCGGAAGCTCAACTCCCGCGATCTCACAGAATGTCTTATACAAATCGATGTGCGCGGTCAGAGCTGGGATATCGACACCTTCGCCTAACACACCCTTCCATCGCCAGAACGCCGGCACGTGCACGCCGCCTTCGTAGGGTGAACCCTTCCCCGTTCTGAAACCCGCGGTATGCAAACGAACGCGTTCGCCATTCAGCCGAGCACCACGACCGGCTTGCCCATTATCCGTCATGAAGATGACCAAGGTATCCTCCCAAGCGTTCCACTCGTCGAGTTTTTCTAACAAGCGCCCGAAGTTGTCGTCGAGATTCTCGATCATCCCGTAACGCCCCGCCGTGTTCTTGTCATAGCCAAGCTCCAAGAAACGCTTCTTATACTTCTCCGGCGCGATCATCGGCCCATGCGGCGCGTTGGTGGAAATGTAGGCGAAGTGCGGTGTCTCGGACTCACGCATTTGACGTATCCACCCTAACGCCGCGTCAAAAAACACATCCGTGCAGAAGCCTTTGGTTTTTACGATGGTGTCGTTTTGCAAGATATGACAATCGAAGTATCGGTTTTCACGGTTGGGCGGGAAATCAGCACAGCTTCCCGGGTAGGATTGGCCGATGCCACCCGCGCCGTGAATGAAAACTTCACTAAAGCCGCGATTGTAAGGTTGATAGAGATCTTCATCTCCCAAATGCCATTTGCCAAAGATCCCCGTTTCGTAGCCGCCCGATTGCAAGAGCCGCGGAAACGTGGTGGTGCTCAATGATAGGCGTTCGCGTTCATGGATGGTGTGGGAAACGCCATTGCGAAACTCATGCCGCCCGCTCAGCATCGCCGCGCGAGTGGGTGAACACGTGGGACTGACATGAAAATTCGTGAACCGCGTGGAAACCGCATAGAACTTGTCGAGATTCGGCGTCTTCAACACCGGATTCCCCAGACAAGAAAGATCGCCCATGCCCTGATCATCAGTCATGAACAGGACGATGTTAGGCCGGCTACCCTTGAGATCTGCTGCCTCACTGAAGGTAGCGACGACAAAAAGGGTGCATACGAGAAAGAGTCGACTGATCATAGCGAAGAGCGTAGCCGGTGCGGCAAGGAGGGTGTCAATGACGGAGAAGCGGCTGCGAGAAATGGGCGCTCTTTGTAGCGGAAGATGCGAAATCTTCCGAATCCCATCCTCGCACGGAAGTCGGAACTTCTCGCTAGTTCCGCTACACACTTGCCCAACACTTTGCTATGCACCCTTTCGCCTTTCGGATCAATGACATGGAGGCTTCCTGTTCCAAGAGGCCTTAAACGTTCGCCCTCGTCTTCTCCACTTTAATTGGGCAGCAACTAACAACTCCGTCAAAATTCGGGCCTAAGCAAACTCAATTAAGAATCACCCGCACCCTAAAGAACGCTAGTTCTCCCCGATCTTGACGTTCCGCCAGATCAATACTGACCTTTGTTGTGCCTTCCTCACCCAACACATGATCTTCGATTGGAGTCCAACTACTCGAAAAAGAGTTCCAAATCTCGATCTGATAACGGCGCATTACAATGCTAGTCCATTCAATTTCGAGTGTGTCGAGAAATTGGTTGATCGAGACGACTCGGAAGTAATCTGACGCGGACTCGCTATCGGTTCCGGCTAACCTTTCCGCGAGATCACTGACTCCATCGTTGTCGGTATCAACATGCACTCCTGGCTCACCTTCAATCATATCCGCCAAAGGAATCCCGCTTGCTCCCGATGCCCAAATGGACTGCACTTCTGCCGTTCCCAGAGCGCGTTTCCAAATGGCGACTTCGTCTATCACGCCTTGCCATTGGGTTAGCACTTCGGTAAAGGGGCCAATCGTATAGGACCCAAACTTCAATCGATCAGGGAAGCTTGTCACCGTAGGTGCCGCCAGGCCGGAATTACTTCCCACAGCGAACTGCTTCCCGTTATTGTACCAGCGTATTTCATTGGCCGTGACGTCGACGACTCCCACGGTGTGGTGGAACTCTCCTTCTTTGGCTAACGGATACCTAAAACCGAGCCCATTACTGTTACCCTGAAATCGCAAATAGGCAATGTCCGATCTTGCAAAGGTGAATACGCCCCAGCCCTCGCGTGCTTTTGAGACCAATGCAGCCTCGTAAGAACAATAGCTGATGGCTGAATCTCCGTGGATCTCAATGCAATCGGCAATGGAAACTTCTCTATAATCGCTTCGATACCAAACGGATACCGTGAAGCTTTCCCCTGAAAAATCGAACGCTTCCTCGCTGCCCCCTTCGATTTCGACATATTGATCCACGCCGTTTAAAAAAATGCCTCTTCCCAAAGAGGTCTCGACAAATTCAATTGGGCTATCTCCTCTCGCCACGCCGTGATAGCGCAATGATCGATAATCATTAAAGTCTTCGTCAAGCGGCCAATAGCCAATCAATCCAGCGCTGAGAATGGGTGAGAATCACTGGATATCGCATTCGATTGATAGAGCCACTCATCAAAATCGCTGATTTCATCGCCATCTGTATCCATGATGTTTGGATCAGAGACTCCTTTAGATAAACTCTCCCGTCCATCGGCTAGTCCATCCCCATCGGTGTCCGAAAGGATTGGATTGGTGCCCGTATCCTGCTCATCAACCCAGAAGCCCGTCTTTGTTTCCACGTTGTCTTCGAGCCCGTCATTGTCACTATCAATCGCGTTGGGTTTCGTTCCCAAATGAAACTCCTCAAGATTCGACAAACCGTCACCATCTGGATCCTGATCCGCATCGGGCTCGGCCGGGTTTAGCCCCATTTCTTCTTCCCATTTGTCTGGCAGGCGGTCGGCGTCTGAATCGCGATCCAAGGGGCTTGGAAATAAATAATCATCCCATTTCAGGCTCAGGGAATATTGTTAGAAACCACTTCTCCAATCCAGCCATCCGACTGATTTGGGGCGCGAATTCTTTCATCGCTTTCTTTGTCAGTCGCACTCCGGTCTGGTAGGTCTTGGTGACCAGTGTGACGACGGGATTCAACCCTTTGTATGTCATGCTTCGGGCCATTCCCAGCGCTTTCTCCGCTGTGCTCAGTAGCTCTCCATTCCAATGGTTTTCGAGCACTCCCCACACTCGTTCTATAGGATTATACTTGCTATGATAGGGTGGATAATAGGCTAGCTGTATCACTATATCATGAGCCGTAGAGAATTCAGCCAGGCGCTTCAACCATTGGGTTCTACGGCCATCGCTCTCGGGGCCATTGTCGGCGTTGATCACTAGCACCTCTACTTCAGGATTCTCTGCACGCAGTCGCGGCCACAGCTCTTCAAGACGATCAACCATAAAATCCGCTGTCACTTTACTTTCTGAGAACCATAGGTCGGTTTGGCCAGTTTCGGGCTGATAAACCCCAAAGGGCACGAGGGTTGTTTTCGCTTTGAAGTCGTGATCAAGGGCCTTCCGCTCGCCTCGGCTATAGCCACCACGACTAAACTCGCCAATTTTTACCGCCGCTTTGGTGTCCATGGAGATACGCAACTGCTTGGGATCGCTATCGGCCGCCGCATTGATCTCATGCACCATATCAAAGATGGCGTCGGTTTCTTTCACTTTCTTCATCGGCTTGGTCTTGGCAACTTTTCTAGGGTGGAGTTCGAGCAGATTGAGTTTGCTGTTGATGGTTCTCACGCAAGGCATACTTGATAGGTCATACCCTGGGCGCTCTTCCAGTCGCCGGTGGACTTCTTTAGCAGTGATGCGGACATAGAGGCGAGTAGAGCGAAAACTGGGATCAGTCTGAGCATGGGGATCAGCAACGGCGCGAATATCCTCCAGTAATTCTGGATAATGTTCTTCAGCCTTCTTTCTACCTCGTTTGTGAAACTGATCGACGAAATCAATGCCGGAATCGAGTTCCTCTTTGCCTTTGCGAATGAGTTGCCTATTCCAGCCAAGACAGTCTTCAGCCCACCGTTGACCGCCGCGGCCAAGGCCATCGACGACGCCCGCCATGAACTTGCGTTTCGCGCTGCCCGTGAGATCACGCGCAGTGTTCTTCCATAAACGAATTGAGTTAGAGTCAGGTTCTTCTCATAGGACTACAGGCACTCAAACCCGCTCCTAACAGAATGGTTGCGCTTTGGGACGATTATTTTTTTCCAAGCCCCCAAGAGCGTTTCTAACCCTCTACCACTCTCAGATCCAGCAGCGTAAAGGAGCTTGATTTCTGATGCGGTTAGGGCGCGATTCCAAATAGCGACGTCGTCCATGAGGCCGCTCCATCCTCGAGTAACAGACCCTGGTGGAATGAATGAGTGATAGTTTCCTATTCGCAATCCTTCGGTTGCTACACGTTGGGGGTCAATGTCGTTGACTTAAGCTTGAAAAGCTGGTGGAGCGATGCTAACAGAGGAACATCCCAACTGGGATCATCTCTTAACACTATTCACGTTATAATTACCATGGCGTGAAAATAACTGGTGAGTGATAAGTTCTGGGAGGTCTCGATTCACTGAGAGCGTTCGGACTCCTGCCTTAATCGAGCGATTTTTGCTTTTGATAGTTCAATGCTTAAGTCGACCAGTTCGGTTGTCAACGCCTTGAACTTTTTGTATTCTGCTACCTCGGCGCGAAGTAGCTTCACGTGGTCGGGCCATACGTGTTCGGTGCGGCTCTTCATCTTGTGGGTGTAGCTTAGCTGGTAATAGACACCTCGTTGATTCTTCCGGTCTCGATATTGCTTGCTGATGCTCCCGGGGCGCATAGGCCCGACCTTCACTAACTTTTCAAAAAGTTTTTCAATCCTTTGCTCTAACGATCTGATGTTTTTCATGGATATTAGCATATATATGCTAATAACTAGGAAACCTCAAGCTCTTTCTTATGGATCTTTGGATTTCCTGGTGGAATATTGTCAGTCTTCTTCGCCCCGCCTTCTCCAGGAGTCGGACTTTTCTCTGGTTTCTGCTCGTCTTGGCTGCTTTTGCTGTTCGGAATGATCTTCTTGGTGTGACCAGTTTCGTGCGGGCGCTCGGACTCTCTCAAAAATGCTATGAACCATTACTCCATTTCTTCCACAGTGAGTCTGTGAAGATTGATCAACTTGCTGAACTCTGGTTTGCCGTCGTTATCAAATACTTCCCCGTTCACCGGATTGATGATAGGCCTGTTCTTCTTCTCGATGGCATTAAGAACGCTAAGGAAGGCCGCAAGATGCCTGGCGTGAAGTTCCTACATCAACAATCCGAGTCTAACACCAAGCCTCATTTCATCATGGGACATTCTTTCCAGGCTTTCGGTATTCTTTGCCAAGTGGCGGGGTACTATTTCTGCGTCCCGGTTTGCGCACGCATTCACGAGGGGATCGTTCGTTCCAACCGTGACAAACGGACCTTGATCGATAAGGCCAATGAGATGCTTGGAGCGATCTGCAAAGATCAGCAGTTCGTTCTCCTCGCTGATGCTTATTATGCCAATGGTAAGGTGATTCGTGGATTGAGAGCCCGTTCGTGCGATTTGGTTACCAGAGTGCGCAGCTCAACGGTAGCTTTCGAGCGGGCGCCTGTCCCTAAGAAGCGTAAGCGTGGCCGCCCAAGATTGTATGGTCAGGCTGTGAAGCTTCGAAACCTCTTTGGAAAGGCAGGTTTCGAATCCATTCTCAGCCCTGTCTATGGTGAAAAGAATGTTATCATTCGATTCAAAACGAGAGATTTGCTATGGAAGCCGGCAGGTGCGATTCGTTTTGGTCGATCATCCTGAAAGGGGACGTATCATTCTCCTTACGACAGATCTCACTCGTAGCGCCGAAGAAGTGATCCTGCTCTATAGTCTGCGGTTCAAGATTGAACTGGCATTCAAACAAGCCGTGCACTCGGTTGGATCCTTTGGCTACCATTTCTGGATGGCGGCCATGAAGCCAATCAAACGTAGGAACGGTAATCAGCATCTGCACCGAACCTCCGAAGAGTATCGCAATCAAGTGGCGCGCAAGATGCGAGCCTATCACCTGTTTGTGCAGTCGGGAATGATCGCCCAGGGGATGCTACAGTATCTCGCGATGACACGTGACGAACTCGTGTGGACGCACTTTGGCACATGGATAAGGACGATCCGTCCCGATGTCCTGCCTTCTGAGATGGTGGTGTCGGCCGCTCTGAGAAACACCCTTCCTGAATTTCTGCGATGTGGGGTCATCGCCGCACCATTCACAAAATTCGTCCTTGCTCGGATAGACTTCAACCGCACCGATGGCGCACGCTTTGCCGCTTAACCTCACAATTGCAGAACTAACCACTCACCAGAAAATAACTATATTTCCTATAGCGCAACTTTGCTAGAGTCGCTGCGGGGTGAGCTAGCCGATCCTCATTTTGTTTCTTCTCACAAAGAGTCTCCAAAGGCCTTTACTCGGGAGCGCAAACTGCCATTTCCTTTGCTTTGTTGGTTTATCATCATGCAACTGCGCTCAGCTATGCAACTCGAACTCGAACGCTTCTTTGATCGCCTAGCAGACGGTCAAGCTGACAACGTTCCGGTTGGCAGCGCCTTTACCAAGGCGCGCAAGAAACTCAAGGCCTCGGCTTTCATTGCCCTCAACCAAACCCTGCAACGTGTCTTCGCGGATCATACGACCGGACATACTCAACGCACCCATTGGCGTGGATTGCGCTTGAGAGCGGTTGACGGTTCCACCGTGCGATTGCCCAATTCAGAGTAAGCGCGGTTGCAACCCATCTACCGTGGAACCCGGCCAGCGTTTAGAAGAGCGGGATGGACACAGCCCACTCAAACCCACGACGACGCACGCTCGCCGAGATGACGGAGGTCATTGCCGACTTCGACCGTAGCGATCTCACACAGAAAGCATTCGCCGCACGGCATCACATTCCTATCGCCACCTTCGCTTACTGGCTGCGCAAGGTCCGCGCTCAGCAAACCGATTCCCGGCCGGTCTTCCTTTCTGTAGAGACGTCCAAGCCTCAGCCCGAAGCGCCGTTCGAACTCATCGCCCCTAACGGATGGACTTTACGCCTCACTCAACCTCTAAACGATAGCCGAGCACTCCAACCGTTGCTTCAACTCATCGCCCAACAACCATGCTCACGTTAGGGCCCGCCACACGCGTCTATCTTGCCACCGGCGTGACCGACATGCGCAAGAGCTTCGATACTCTTTACGCCCTCACCAAGTCACAGATCGGCATCGATCCTCTCACCGGTCACCTTTTCGTCTTCTGCAATCGCACACGCAATCGCCTCAAGATTCTCTATTGGGATGGCTCAGGTCTCTGGGTCTGCGCCAAGAGACTTGAAAAAGGCACCTTTCATTGGCCCAAACCTGAAGCCGGAACCACAAGCATCACCTTACGCCAAGAACAACTCAGTCTTCTCCTCGGCGGGCTCGATCTCACACAGACACGAGATCGCCATTGGTGGCGCCAAGAAATTTAGTTAAAAAGCTTTAAAACTTTAGTTAGGCTACAGGAAATATTGGCAAGAAAAACACTGGCATTCACTGCAAAAGAGGCTAACTAAACCCCAGCCCTATGCGCCTTGCTCAAAAGCTCAAAGCCAGAGTCGATAACCTTCAAAACAAGGTCAAACAACTCATCGCCGAATGCGGCGAACTCAAGCAGCGCATCACCGAGTTAGTAAAAAGCCTTGCCGAACGCGATCGCAAGATCGCCGATCTCCAAGCCGATAACAAACGCCTACTCAAACAACAATACGGCCCCAAGAGCGAACGTCCCGACGACGCTTGTCAGCTCCTCATTGACGGCATCCTCGAAGAAGAAGGCACCGACTCTGACAAAGCCTCCACCGAAGAAGACAGCACTGAAGACGACGAGAAGGCTCGAAAACGCAAACGCCGACAAAGCCCTCGGCGCCCCTTGAAACAACGCATGGAGCATCTGCCAGAGCGCATCGAGACCATCGATCTTCCCGAAACCGAAAAGATCGATCCCGACACCGGCCAACCACTCACATTAATCGGCTACGAAGAAACCCGGCGACTCGCCGAACAACCCGCCTCCCTCTTTCAGATCGTCATCAGACGCCCCAAATACGGCAACCCCGGCGGCTTGGAGCGCGGCGAACCCGGAGTCAAAGTCGCGCCCGTTCCTGAGAACAACCCGATCGACAAATGTCAGGCCGACGTCAGCGTGCTCGCCTCCATCATCACGGACAAATATCTCGATCACCTCACCTTTTACCGGATCCAAGAACGCTACTGGCGAACAGGGAAAGTCTGGATCGATCGCAAAACCTTCTGCGGCTGGGCTAGCGGATGCGCCCAAGCGCTCGAGCCCATTTACAAAGAAATGAGCAAGCAGATCTTCAGCAGCGGCTACGTCGGCTTCGACGATACACTCGTACGCATGCTGCAGCCCGAAGCCAAAGCAGGGCGGACCAAGAACGTGCGGCTCTGGGCCTACGTCGGCTTGTTAGACAACGCCCCCTACACCGTCTACGACTTCACCCTCACGCGAGAGAAAACCGGACCGCTAGCATTCATCCCCGAAGCCTACCAAGGCTGGCTCCAAGGCGACGCCTACAGCGGACACGACGCCGTCATGAAACGCGAAGGCATCACCGAAGCCGGCTGCTGGGATCATGCCCGGCGCTACTTCGTCGAAAGCTGCGAGAGTGCGCCCGCAAGCGCCTCCATCGCCCTAGCAAAGATCAAGCGACTCTACCGGATCGAAAAGAAACTGGCCAAAGCCAACGCCCCGCCCGAGGAAATCAAACGCATCCGTCAGAAAGAAAGCGTGCCGATACTAACTGAGTTCAAAGAATGGTTAGACCAACAGCAAGCCAAAGAACTCCCCGCCTCCCTCATTAGCAAAGCCATCAACTACACCCTCAACCAATGGGCGGCCTTGGAAGCGTACGTCCATGACGGGAACGTACCCATAAGCAACTGCGCCAGCGAGAACGCCATGCGACTAGTAGTCTGTCAAGTTTGAGTTGATGGATATAGAGAAGCGAGTTTGATGCGGGCGTTAGTGCTGGTAAACTGCCAATTGGTGGTAAGACTGGCGTCGTTTCGGCGCTTTTCTCCAAGGCGGCATTCCTCTCGAAATTGCTCAACGCTTTCAACTCGATCGCTTATTGAGGTCTTCAACAACGCGGCAATTTCCGATTCGGCGATGTTTAACCAACTGCCGTGCTTTGGCGTGTGATGACGTTCAAATCGTTGGGCAAGGGCTCTGGCTTTTGCTGGTTCAAAGGCTAGATATAGCGAGGCATCTTTGTGAGTGTTTAAGTTGTCCTCCACTAAGACGATCTTCTCGGCATCGGGAAAGAGGTTGGTGGCGATGTGTTCCAGTGCTAGCGCATAGTCGATTTGCGTACGGCGAGCCGTTTCGGTGATGAACACCTTACGTTTTCCTTCCAACGGAGCGTAGAGCATAAAGCCCGTTGCACTCCCTTCGCGTTGATACTCATAATCGTATCGCATGGGCGTTCCCGGTTTGGCTGGTTGTGACGGGCGTGTTTCGCTGAGCAATTGTTTGCAGAACTCATCGAGACAAACCAGTGGGCGCTTGGGATCACGCGGGCGGTGATAGACTTCTAAGACATCTTCCATTGCCGCGACAAAGTCAGCGTTTTCTTTGGGAGGAATGCACCAACATTGTTTTAGCCACGGTTTGATTTCTTTTTTTTAAGCGTGGTACGCACCGCTTCATGGGAAATGGACTCCACACATTCCAAGGCAACGAGTCGTTCTGCGAGTAAACGCAGAGTCCAACGTTTGTGTCCGGGAGGCGCCTCCGAACAAGCGAGTGTGGTGAGCTGAGCCTCTACTTCACCGGTGATCTTTGAAAGTCGTGAGGGACGGATTTGTTGTTTGCGTTCAAGGGCTTCCAAAGGTCCTACTTCACAGACTCGCTTTCGAAGTCTTGAGAGAGTGGCAGAGCTGATCCCGGTAGCTTCAATGATCTTGGCATCGGAAAAGCTTGGGCCCTCACTGGATTCATCGGCGAGCAGAAGCGCACGTGCTTTAAGGACTTTGTTAGCAGCAATCCTCTTCGCATGGAGCACTTCAGAGAGCTGTTCACGTTCTTCGTTTGTTAGTTTGATACGATAGAGTTTACGCATCCCATACAAGATACACTTTTTAGAAAAGTACAAGTATTATAAATATAATATCTATCAAGTCAATCTTGACGCCCTACTAGTCGCCATCGGCCGAAAGAACTGGTTATTCGTAGGCAACGAAAGCAGCGGCCAAGAAACCGCCATGCTGCTGAGCATCACGCAAACCTGTCGACAGCTCGGGATCGACGTGCGCGCCTACCTGAGCGACATCTTGGCCCGGGTGAACACCCATCCCGCCGAGCGGATCGGCGAGCTGCTGCCCGACAACTGGGCCGCCGCCCAGATCGCAGCTGGGGCAGACATCAGTCTGCGAGGAGGGAATCCCCGCAAGCTCCACGCGGCCTAACGGACCGAGCTACCACTTCGTGCTGGTCCAAAAATCATCGGGTATGGGTTCTAACCACGCTTACAATTCAGAAGAGATCGTCGATCATTTCGGCGGGATGCAGCCAGCCAAAGGAGCCTTTGTGTCCATGGCACGCCTATCATTGCTCTACGATGTTCTCACAGAAGTGGTGGTAGCTGGTGCCATCACCCCCTACGGCCATGGCGAAGAATTTCACCTAGAAGGTTTTCTCGATGAGCATGTCCGTGCCGGAGATTGTCTGATTCTTGACCGAGGTTATTTCGATCAACTCCTGCCGGCCTTGATTGCGGCCAAAGGTGGGCACTTCGTGATGCGTGTTGGGGTGGGACAATGGCAAGAAGCTAGGGCTTTTGCGGACTCCAAAGCCAAGGAATGCCGGGTAAAGTTCAAAGTCCCGCTTTGGGTTAAAGAAGAATGGAAAGAAGAAGGTATCGATTTGCCTGAAGTCATTGAGGCACGGCTGATTCGAGTGGAACTATCCAGCGGGGAGGTCGAAGTCTTACTCACCGATTTGATTGATCCGGTAGCCTATCCTGCCGAAGAATTCGACGGCATTTATCATAAACGATGGAGCGTCGAGGAAGGCTACAAAACGCTCAAATGTAAGGTAGAGATTGAAAATTGGACGGGGAAAACGGTGCATTCGGTCGAACAAGACTTCCATGCTGCGATCCTGCTTATGAACATCGTTCAGACCTTGGCCTTCTTCAAAAGGCCGGAAGTGGACCAAGCAAGCGAAGAGAGCAAACACGCCTACAAGATCAATGTGAAACGCGGCCTCGCCTTAGTGCGGGACCGGATGGCAGCCCTCTTTGTGGCTAGCGCTAGCCGAAGTAAGAAACTGCTGGAACTGCTCGGCAACCGATTGCTCAAGGCGCTGAGCCTAGTGAGACCCGAACGAAGTTACCCACGCAAGGTGCGTCCCCGCCGCCCCTACTCGCCGCCCAATAAACCAATCTCCTAGACGCGCAACACTAACGTTAGTGTCAAAGCGTCCCACCTTCATGACCTTAAGTCAACGACATTGAGATATCAGTTTCATAATATGAGCGAGTTATTCACCAGATGTCCATTTGTATACCATGATCCCGCCACCCTTCAAAGCGTTGCACGCATGGGTCCTTTAAATTCAAACCTTTTCTTCGCAGTCGTGGGAGCTGATAAAAAGAACTCCCAATAATTACCATAGAGAGCAGTCGTTATTTACCACTGGCTAATGCCGGTGACGATAACGGCGGCGAGACGCCACCGCTACTGCCGGAAGGTGAGGTTACGCTTAACTCCGATACGGGCTTGCACCTCTTCCGGTCATTGACATGGAGGAGATTTCCCGCTCCAAGGAGCCCTAAATGTTCGACAAAATTGCAGGAGCCACCCAGCTCAGCACCTTGACATTGCTAGGACAATCTACGTCAATGACGCGTGTGCGCAAGATTCGGTCGGCTGAATTCCATAGCAAACTTCCGTGTCTTTATTGCGCTTAGTAGCCCTACGCCCAATAGAGCCAGCACACCAGTGTTCGTTCTTCCGATACCAAGCAATCGTACGCGCGAGTCC
The DNA here is from genome assembly GCA_965224685.1 of Verrucomicrobiales bacterium. Taxonomy (GTDB): domain Bacteria; phylum Verrucomicrobiota; class Verrucomicrobiia; order Verrucomicrobiales; family DEV007; genus CBDDAB01. The sequence goes on from CBDDAB010000017.1 coordinate 1,958,211, forward strand.
GACGTCAAACCCTACTTCAGGTTGCCATCCCAAATCGACGATCTTCCGACTATCCACCTGATATCGTTGATCGTTGAACGGCCGATTGGGAACGCGCATAATCCACGAAGAATCCTTGCCGAAGTGCCTGAGAACCATCTGCGCTACTTCTTCATTCGATCGTTCCTCAGTCGCGCCAATGTTATACACCTCCCCAGCTTGGCCTTTGCGAATAATAACCAGCAGAGCTCTTGCCAAATCCTGAACATATAAATAACATCTTCGCGGAAGAGGGTCTTGCAGGGGTATTTTCTCGCCTTGCATAAGGCGGGTTACGAAACATGGTATGATTTTCTCTGGATATTGATAAGGGCCGTAAGCATTTGTGCATCGAACTCTTTTAACGTTAATACCAAAGGAATGATAATAACCTTCAATGATCATTTCTGCGGCCGCTTTCGAAGCAGAGTATGGATTGGTAGGATGAAGCGCATCCGTTTCGCGAGAGGCTTCTCCCAAATTCTCGCCGTAAACCTCATCTGTACTCACGTGCAATATTTGTTTGATTCGGTTGCTTCTTGCGGCCTCCAGGACACATTGCGTGCCCAACGTATTGGCAAGGGTAAATGCCAAGGGATTGTTGACGGAGCGATCCACATGACTTTCTGCCGCAAAGTGCACCACAATGTCTATATTCTTCATTACTTCCGTCATATGCCTACTATTAGTGATATCGCCCCTAACAAAACTGCAGTTGCTCCTCGGAAGAGCTTCAGCCAGATTCTGAAGATTTCCAGCATAGGTCAGTCGATCGTACACAGTAACATCGCAATGAGGCAAAATCTTTAGCACATGTCTAACGAAAGCACTTCCAATAAAACCAGCACCTCCCGTCACCAGAATAGATTCATTTCCGGAAAACATCGTTCTTTTGAGTGATTGAGTGAAGCGCCATCAACTGAATTAACACAAGCGAACACACCAGTTGAGCTGGCAGTGTAACCAAATGGAAACAAGCAACGACATTGAGGTGGCCAAAGTCCACACTCTCAAAGGAAACCATGGCAGCTAGGATAGCAATCGTTAAACACCATAGTCCACCAATTAGCCAGAGACAGGGTTGATATCTATTGGCCACTGAGGCCCATACGTTAGAGTCGTCATTCCATAAATCCAGAGCGTTTCCAGCTAAAAATATGACCATCCCCAAAAAAGCTGCTACTAAAGAAGCAGTTGCCGCGATGAGAGAAAGAGATGAGGATTTAAAATTCAATATGCCGATTTGAATAATGGTTGGCAATATCATTGATATCAAACCCACTTTTGTCAGCATACGTGGTTTCTCGAGAATAAGAAACATCAACAGTCGAATCCCATCGTGCCAAGTGCGTAGATGCGGATTCCGTTCAATTAAAGAACGACGCAATCCAAAAGGCGTTTCAACTATCTTGCCGCCGCATTTCGACGCCTTTACCAACAATTCTAATGAGAACTCCATACCCGGGGATCTAGGGCGCCACTCTTTGATCTTATTTCTGCGCACACAGCGGAATCCAGAAGTGCAGTCGACGACTCGGACTCCGTGTAAAAGCACTAAAGCTGACCCAAGACCTGGGGTGCCGATCCATCGGTGTAGCCAAGGCATTGCTCCTTTTTCGATAGTCCCGCCAATTCTACCTCCAATTCCAATATCAGCGTGATGACTCTTTGTGAAGGCGTATAATTCATACGATTGGCAAAGTGGATAAGTCCCGTCGCCGTCGGCATAGACAACATAGTCGCCACTCGCGGCAGCCATTCCGTGAAGAATTGCCGCGCCATAGCCCTTGGTGATCACATCAACGACCCGGGCCCCTGCTTTCAACGCAATTTCCCTTGATCGATCGGTACTACCATTATCCGCAACGATGATCTCGTAATTGGTCTTTTCCAAGCATTCCTCATTCAAATGCGCCTTCACCTCTTCAATACAACGTCCAATTGTCTTGCCCTCATTGAGACACGGGATTACAATGGACAATTCAACTAGATCCTGAGCACACTCTGACGGCTTCATGGTTTGTAACGTTGTAATATCCCGGAAGACCGGTGCGGCATGGCAATCCATGCGAGGCGGTCATCAAAATACCGAATTAATTTCACATTAGTTTCGTCTCCGAAATCGCGGGCCCAAACCACCCGCGCCTTATTAATATCCGCCTCATTGTGGACCCATTCGTGAATCCAATCATGGTTCAACTTATATCGGACAAAAACCAAATGGTTCCCAGGAGTCCGTGAAAGTTCATCTTCCGCCTCCAATCGCTTCAACATAGGACTCCCTTCCCTTGGTTTCATGGTGTTTTTATAGCCATTGTAGCCATGTTCCACAATCCATCCTGATACGAATACCGATGCAAGTAGAACGATAATTCTAGGAGACAATGAGAATCTTGTCCACAAAGAACGGAGGGAGCCAAGAAGACAGAGGTAAAGAAGTGGGGAAAATGGAGCGCCATAGTGGGGTAAGACAAAGCTCTCTACGATAAGCGCAGTGAAAAAGAGTGCGAGACTCAGCCACACAAAACCAGGTTGAGGGATACTCCGACTTGTGCATGCGATCGCGATGGCTCCAAGCGATGACCCGAATAGACCCAAGTAATAGTGACAATACATCTGGAGGCGATGAAGTGATGATTTCGTGAAATTTCCAATGCCCCTGTTCATATTAAACCATCGCATCGTAAAATGATTGTCAAACTCCCGCATTTCTTGAGGAATTTCGGGCAAATGATATTTAGTGGGGTTCTGAAAAAGAAAGAGAGGGACGCGTGAATACTTTTCGGTGTAAGTTTGGTAGGGCAACTCAAGAGGATCTCCCGTTATCTTGAAGTTATAATAAAGATGCCATGAAATCGCGGCGCATCCCACGAGAATGATCGGCACCAAGGTCACCACCAATCTTCGAAACTGTTTTCGCAATTGCCAAAGGACAACCATTATAGGAATCACTACCGACAATGCGGTTACCGCACCTTCGTAGGCCCTACTGAAAGCTAGGCCAGCAATGCCTAACGCCAACACAAAAGCCATCTTAGCTCCCCCATCATGACGTTGTAGTTGCCGCACGGCGCCAAACGTGAGGCAGGCGGAGATTAAGGCAGGAGCACCTCCGCCATAGAACGTGCAGCCAAGAAGTGTCGCCAGCTGACTTTGAAGAGCGATGGAGAGCCCCCCTATCAATCCCCACACCTCATCCAGCCACACTCTTATGAACCAGGTAAATGCTGCGCAGGCAAGCCCAAAAGCAAGCCACATCCCGTAAACCGGCGAGCCTATCCATATCCCCACAGCGAGAAACCACCCTTGTGCTGGAGGATATTTCGACATGTAGGTTGGCTGATGGATGACGCCAAAGGTTTGGAAATGCTCCCAATGTGGATGGGAAGGGTTGGTCAAACGGCCTTTGGCAAAAGTTTCCCCTGCAAGAAGGTGGCTGAACTCGTCGTGAATGATCGGCGATGGTTTGATGATTGAGCACCAAAACACACAGACACCGATTCCTACCAGACCGGCAAGGATCATGCTGGGCCAGGCGGGTCTTAGGAACCGCTTCCACCAAGTGTTCGCCATGACATTCTCAAGTGCGATCGATTCGAAGAAATGAATAGCGCGCGATGCAGACATGGACTTGGGAATCCAAAGAGGATGAAAATGTGAAATAGACGAGCACTTGCTCACATAGAGCGATCAATAAATAGTTCGGTGCATCGCAAGTGTTTCCTCTACTCGTTGTTTTAAGTCATGATCAATTTTCTGACTCATTGATTGGGAAGCGGCGTCCGGCTCGTGTTTCTGCCATCGTACATAAAAATCCACCAGTACCTTGTTCCTCAGAGGCTCATTCTCGATCGAAAAAGCCCACTCTTCAGCTATAGTCGGATCCATGGTTCCGACTTCTCTAACTAAGGCCGCGGCTCCGCGGTCGCGGAAATCTCCTTTCAAGGGCATTGTGGCCAGCCACTCTGAGGCAGCTAAAGGATCTATCTGACTCCATGATTTTATCGTAGAAGTGATTTGGGGGCCAGATTGGTCCGATGTTGGGAGGGTCGCTAACCATGTTGCAACGCCTGCCGGATCATATTCGGACCAGAATGAAGCGATTCCTGAGACCATTTGCCTTCGAAGGATAGGGTTGGTTTCAGTAAGAACTTGAGCCTTGGCTGCGTCGGGGTCCTTATCAAACCATGACTTCATGAGTGCTTCGCTGCCCGCCGCCATCTCCTTGCTCTCAAGCCCCCTTAACCAATCGAGACCCGCTTGCGGATCATTAGATCCAAAGCTTTCAGCGATTCCTGTCATCATACCGCTACGAATCGGGCCAGCGTATTCCAATGACGCATCCAATCCCTCAAAAGCCTTGATAGCACCAGCTAAATCGGTGCGCCCCCACCGCAACATGATCACTTCTGCGACACCGCGACGATCTATCGCTCGCCCCTGGAGGCTAGTCAGCCATTTCCACGCTGTGCCTACGTTGTCGTCAGCAAGACGTCCACCAATTGTCGCATAGTCAATCGAAGCAGTAGTGGTTAATGGCGCAATCTGGGCCGCGATTGAGGCAGCTTTCATGGGATCGGAACGCATCGTGGCCTCTATCAACTCACTAGCGACAGAAAAACGATCATTACGAGGCACCTTTGACTTAGAACGGAACAGCCAATCAACTGCTTCTTGGATACGGCCTTCTCTTGCAAAAGCCTTACTTACGGCCAAAACGGCGTCCTTATTGAGATACCACCCTGGTTGTTCTTCCAAGAGCTTTCGAGCATGTCTGGGTGTTTCCTCTGCCAGGGCTTCGACAACTCCAGCAAGGGCGGCGTCCCGCAATCTGGGCGAAGGCAAGTTCTTCACCCATTGCAACGCCATCGCTTCATCATCCTTCACCTGCTCTTTCGCCAATACACAAAGGATATCCTTGAGTTCTTTGTCAGTAAATCGGCCATGGCGTAATCTTTGAAAAAAATCGTCCTTGGAAAGTGCATCACGATCTAACACAAGATCCATGAATCCCTCGGCGCGGTTTGCTAAATCGGGATCGCTAGCCCTCAAAGCATAGAGATAGCCTTCACGTGGTTTCACTTCTGCTAGTGCCTTGGATGCAATCTCCAATGCGGGTCCACGGAACGGTTCGCGAAGTAAAGAAGCTTTTGCCGCAGCTGCGATTGGATCGACTTCTCCCAGGGCCGAAACGAACTCCGCCCAAAAGCCATCACCAAACGTTTCTAACAAAACAACCTCTTGCTCCTGACAAAAAGCCCACGCACGTTCACTTTCCAGTTCGAACCAACGCAACAACAAAGGCCGTAGGCAGAACAGCCTCCCTTCCTCATCCAAATTTCTCAACTCCCATACCTCTGTCTCCAAGCGTGTTATGTCCATATTCTCGGCCAGCGAGGACAAGGCCCAAATACGTTCTAGCAGCGTAGTACGGGACAATGCGTCTTCCATTGATTGCGGAGAAACTAAGACCATTTCGTCATCCATCTCGGGAGAATCGACATCGACCAAACGATACATTTCTAGGCTGTCCGACTTCCCACTGGCTTGAATAGCCGGGCGAAAAGGAATCGCTGTCCACCATCCTGCGAGGCACGAGATTAGGAAACAACCAAGCAGCTTCCAAGTTCTCATTGATGTCCAGCTTCCCGAATCCACTTTTGATAAATTGTCCGCTCTGCTCCCGAAAACTCACCTCGTGCCAAAAGGCCCATGGCCCCGGAGTCTCGCGGCAGCTTCCTTACCAAATTTGCCACTGAATTCTTCCTGCTCTCCGGGTCAACTATTTGAGCCGCCCACTCAAAGACAGTCTGCTTGTCCACGTCCAGCATTGCATTGGCCACGAGATTCATAACCCTATCACGCGTTTGCGAGAGGGGTATCGCCTCTGCCCACGCCTCCATGCTTCCACGATCCATGGCCACCCATTGTTCCACAACGTTCCGAATGACCAAGCGGCCGGGCTGGTCATCTAAGATAGGTGTATTGGCGAGTTCCAACATCCAGGAACCCGCTAATTCCGGCTGATCACGACTTAACTTCCGCAGAATCTTAGACGCCTCTTGGCGCAGTTGAAAGTTCCCTTCTGTACGGCCAGCCGCTCTCTTCATTATCCCCAATCCTGCTTCCGGATTCTGCTCCGCCAATCCAGCACCGAAGGCGATCAGCGAGTCCGCGCTTAGCTGTTCCGTTCCATCTAACATTTCCATGTAAGCAGAAGCTGCCTCGGCATCAATACGCGACCAAGAAGCCAACGCCGGACCTAGTAAGGCTTGACTCGATTCAGATTCCATCCACCCGATCGCTGATTCGAGATCCTCTCCAAACCAACGTCCAAAAACCTCTTCGGATAAATCCCCATCGGTCTCAAGGAGGCCAGCCTTCGTAAACTCTCTAACTGCAGTGGTGATCGGAATGGACTTCGCCAGCATCCGCATCACATCAGATTGCGCCTTTCCCGATACATTGTTAGCTACCCAATTGATTGCACCTTTGGGGTCCTTGTGACCCCATTCATTTGCGAGCTGCTCAAATAGAGGCAGTGTTTTCAATGAGAGTGGATAACGAATCAACGCGGCAGCGCATGCTTGCGGATCGGTCTTTGCCCACTCAAAGATCACCATACGCATGGCATCATGACGTTGAGCGTAGGAATCCAAACTTTCGGCCCAGGTGAGAGCTTCACGCGGATTCTGCTGTGCCAAAGTCTGCGCTATCCCACGAAACGCCTCTCGGCGCGCCCATGGATCTTTCAACGCTCTCGCCTGAGCAATTGCTTCATCAAGATCGGTCAACGCCAAATCTGCGAATAAAGCGGAGCCAAGCGAGGATTGTTGGAGCCATTTCTCTTCTTCGGCAACGATTTCTCTCCGATAACGCTTACCAAAAAAGCTTCGATTCCTATCGGACGAACGCCCAGAGTGACCCATTACCTTCAACAGTTCACGTCTGTCCAAATGTTGGAAATTGCTTGGCCAGCCTTTAGTGCAGAAGTTTATATGATCACAATGAGCGCCGATCAGTTTGATCAATCCTTCCGGAGATGTCTCCCCAATACAATAACAGAATAATTCGAATGTCTCCTGGCTTTCAGTTTTTGATATCGACTCTAGCACTCTATTCGAGCAAGCTAGATTCTTTCCACACCGAAGCAATAGATACGCGTGATGCCTCAGCCGGTCTAGCGGGCCATCGGCAGCTTGCCGAACGGCAAGCTGCAACCTTGCTTGAAAGTGGTTCTCTTCACTACTCTCGGCCACAGCCCGCTCTTGATTTTGAATTCGGCTACTAAGAAGAAGACACACAAAAGCACCTGCCAACATGATCGAATATTGAGTAACCACTTTCACCGTGGAACAGCCGAATCATCAAAAACTCATACTAGGCATCACTTAATCATTAATTCTCCGTTTCATCTGACCAAGGATCACCTGGTGCAGGCGGGAACGTTGTGTGTTGGGTAAATGTGCCATCATTCCTGTAGACAGTGGGGATTCCACCGGATCCTGGTTGTGTGTATATACACCAATTGTCATCTGCAGTATGCGTTATGGTTGAAGCCGAGTAAGCATCGTAGTACTTTACAACGGCAGTATGGTCTGTCTTTGTGCTTAGCTTAAAATTATCACCACTAGGATTTCCCCTATTGGAAGGGGTAACAAACCAAACACTTGTTCCCATGGATGCTGAAACCATGAACACACAATAAGCAACAGCTAAAGTAACCTTTGCAATGACCAGTTTCGTTTCTTTATGTTTATTCATAACGTAGCAACTAAGCATGATTTGCGAATTTATCAACTCCAAATGATAAGAGGTTGCACCAATTCCGCGTGGCTCCCTTTATGCAAAAGGTGCTTAAAGTATTATAGAAAAAGGCAGTGCAAATAGGATATTTCGCACCCGCTGAGTTTAGGCAAGGGTCTGTATCAGAACAACCGAACTCCGCCAACAATCGATTCTGACAATTATTGGGCGAACGTTCCAGCAGTTCGCTCAATGGAAGATTGAAATCTCAAGTGTGGCATAAAACTCGAAATTTTCGGATAGTTTTATGTGAGGCTTAAATCGCAGACGCGGCTCAGATTTTGTCCCCATACAATTGGACTATAAATTGCACCTCCCGTTGAACCACTAAACACCAAGGCGAGCGTTTAATCGAGAATCACTCGAACTCTAAACATCGCAGCTTCGTCCCAATCCAGACGTCCTGTCAGATCAAGCCTCCGCTTTGTCGTGCCTGTACTCCCAGATTCACGATCACCAACAGGAGTCCAACTACTCGAAAAAGAGTTCCAAATCTCGATCTGATAACGACGCTTTACAATGCTCGTCCATTCAATTTGGATTGTGTCGAGAAATCGATTGATCGAGACGATTCGAAAGTGATCCGAAGGATCATCGCTATCGGTTCCGGCTAACCTTTCTGCGAGATCACTGACTCCGTCGTTATCAGTATCAATATTCACTCCTGGCTCACCTTCAATCATATCCGCCAAAGGAATCCCGCTTGCTCCTGATGCCCAAATGGACTGCACTTCTGCAGTTCCCAGAGCGCGTTTCCAAATGGCGACTTCGTCTATCACGCCTTGCCATTGGGTTAGGACTTCGGCAAAGGGGCCAATCGAATAGGACCCAAACTTCAATCGATCAGGGAAACTTGTCACGGTAGGCGCCGCTAAGCCGGAATTACTCCCTACAGCGAACTGCTTCCCGTTGTTGTACCAGCGTATTTCATTGGCCGTGACGTCGACCACTCCCACGGTGTGGTGGAACTCTCCTTCTTTGGTCAACGGATACCTAAAACCGAACCAATTGCTGTTGCCCTGAAAACGCAAATAGGCAGTGTCCAATATTGCAAAGGCGAACACGCCCCAGCCGTCGCGCGCCTTTGAGATCAATGCGGGCTCGTAAAAACAAAAGCTGATGGCCGAATCTCCGTTGATCTCAATGCAATCGGCAATGGAAACTTCTCTATAATCGCTTCGATACCAAACGGATACCGTGAAGCTTTCCCCTGAAAAATCGAACACCTCCTCGCTGCCCCCTTCGATTTCGACATATTGATCCACGCCGTTTAATAAAATACCTTTTCCCAAAGAGGTCTCGACAAATTCAATTGGGCTATCTCCTCTCGCCACGCCGTGATAGCGCAATGATCGATAATCATTAAAGTCTTCGTCAAGCGGCCAATAGCCAATCAATCCAGCGCTGAGAATGGGGTGAGAATCACTGGATATCGCATTCGATTGATAGAGCCACTCATCAAAATCACTGATTTCATCGCCATCTGTATCCATGAGGTTTGGATCAGAGACTCCTTTAGATAAATTCTCCCGTCCATCTGCTAGTCCATCCCTGTCCGTGTCCGAAAGGATTGGATTGGTACCCGTATCCTGCTCATCAACCCAGAAGCCCGTCTTCGTTTCCACGTTGTCTTCGAGCCCGTCATTGTCACTATCAATCGCGTTGGGTTTCGTTCCCAAATGAAACTCCTCAAGATTCGACAAACCGTCACCATCTGGATCCTGATCCGCATCGGGCTCGGCCGGGTTTAGCCCCATTTCTTCTTCCCATTTGTCTGGCAGGCGGTCGGCGTCTGAATCGCGATCCAAGAGCGTTTCTAACCCTCTACCACTCTCAGATCCAGCAGCGTAAAGGAGTTTGACTTCTGATGCGTTGAGGGCGCGATTCCAAATAGCGACGTCGTCCATGAGACCGCTCCATCCTCGAAAGGTGACTGCAAGTGGGTTAAATGAGTGATAGTTTCCTATTCGCAATCCTTCGGGATCTCCTGGAATGAGGTAGGCCTCTGAATTGCCCAATCCGTAGGACAGCGGCTCACCGTCGAGATAGATACGCACAGTGCGCTGGTTTGCTGTGTAACCTCCTGGCAGCGATTGATAAACAGCGGCAATATGATGAAATCTGAGATCCTTTGTGTTGCCTAACATGAATACAGCGGCCTCTTTCTTTTGAAGCAAGGCGCCGTCTTTCCCTCCCTTCCGCGGAACATAGAAATCAATGCCATTTCTTGTTACGGAACGGCTCACTTGTGTGGCAAGGTGCCAGCGGCGCCCACTCCCGCAGGTGATCAGAAAATTCGAAGTCCAAGGGAGAGCGGTGCCTCCTGGCTTATCCAACAAAACCCAGCAAGCAACAGAGAAGCTTGAATCGAGAAATCCAAAGGCGGAAGGTGCGCGGTCGATATCCACATACTGTTCTCCGTTGAGAAGCAGAGCTTGGTCGGCAATGCCAGACTGATAGACAGGCTCAGATCCATCCGGGCCCCAAACACCGTGATTCCCGCTTAATCGGTCCTCTAGATTCCCGTCAAAGGGCCAATAAGCCTGCAAACCAAACCCAATATTCGGCTTGCTTTCGAAGTCTGACGGATTCGTTCCCAATTGTGTTTCATCGCCGTCACTAAAGCCGTCACCATCGCTATCCCAGATATTGGGATTCGTGGGCGTAACACTATCGATTGGATTCTCCTCTCCATCCGATAAACCATCGGCATCGCTATCCCACAGATGTGGACTTGTCCCGGTATCCGTTTCGCTTATCCAAATCCCCGTATCGGACTCGTCACGATCATCACGATCATCTCCGTCCGAATCGGGAACTCGCGGAAAGAGTCCACGTTGGAACTCTTCGAGGTTGGATAGACCATCTCCATCCGTATCGTCATCAGCAGATCCCGGAGGCAACACGACCATCTCTTCCCAATGATCGATGAGCCCGTTCGAATCGGAATCGGGAAACAAGGTTGGGATGCGCCGGCCACGACCATTATTCCAAAGAATCACTACTTCGAGAGGTGTCAGATTCCTCTTCCATATCGCCAATTCATCTATGGTCCCTCGGAAAGCGTGCGGTTCCGTTTCCTGCCTCAACCCAATCGTTAACGGCCGGGCATCATAAAAAGTCCATGGATCGCCACCACTAGCAATGAGTTCTCCGTCGATATAGAGTAATCGTTCGCCCGATCCGTTAGGATTATCTACCGTGAGGACCACATGATGCCACTGATTATCCGATTGCTCAAAAGCGCTAATGGCGTCTCCGCCAAAGGATTGTCCCCATGAGCTAAAGATCCCGGGAGCGTCATAATTGAGATGCCAGTTGAGATGACCTTTCCAGAAGATCGTTCCGCTATCGTCATCGATTTGAATCCAAGCGGAAAGCGCAAAGGCAGCACTATTCTGAAAGGCCGTCGGTTCAGCGCCAACCAGCTCAATGAATTGATCGATCCCATTCAGCCGAACGGCTTGACCAAATTTCCCTTCAACGTATTCAGGACGCGTGTTCCCGCCAAAGCGACCATAATTGTTTCCGATGGGATCGCCGAGACTGCCGTCAAAAGACCAATACCCCTCCAGCTTTTTAGTAAGGTCGGCACTGGCAAGATTCGTGGCCAACGTTATTAGCATTCCAAGCATAGATATCAGTTTCATAATATGAGCGAGTTATTCACCAGATGCCATTTTTTATACATCTGGAACTATTCAAGTGATTAGTGCGAGGTAGATGTTAGGCGAAATTAGGGCTAGCGTTTGGGTAATAGGAGGATAGCATTGTAAATGCCTATTGAATCTTTGATAGCGGCACTGCATCAAAAATTTATATACGAACGAAGGCTTTTCGTCCTCAGCCGACTCTTGGCCGCATTGGTTCCAATACGAAGCAAGGTCCTTGATGTGGGAAGCGGAGATGGAGCGTTGATGGTGGCATTGAAACAGCAAAGACCGGATCTTCAGCATTGTATCACGGGCTTGGAGACCCATATTCGGCCTGGGAATCAAATAGAGATCCAAGCTTTTGACGGGATGAGCATACCTTATGACACTTCGAGTGTGCCTACCGTGCTCTTGATCGATGTGCTTCATCATGCAGCAGACCCGCATCGGCTGCTTAGCGAGGCGACGCGAGTGGCCTCCGATCACGTCATTATTAAAGATCATTTCAAAGAAGGCTACTTCGCTCAAGGCACATTGCGATTCATGGATCACACCGGAAACGCTCGGCATGGCGTCGCCTTGCCTTACGCTTACTGGACGCGAGATGAATGGAAGGCGGCCTGGAACACGCATGGACTTCAGATTGATAAGGAATTGACGACCCTCGGACTATATCCCATTCCGTTGAAGTGGTGGTTTGAAAGATCACTTCATTTTATGACGCGATTGAGTGTGAACGACGACCCATGAGGGCCAAGTGACAGAGTGCTAATGGCATTCAATTCGCTATAGTTAAAGCGATAGAGCGACTCTTAGTTTCCGAAGCAAAGCCTGCACTTTCGCCAAATCTCTTTCCATTAGGCCATTCTCTATCAACATGAGCAGCCGATCGACTTCAGATGAACCTGTTGAGGAGAGAGACGGCTCTTTGGTGTTCGAGGATTTTGATTTTGATGATTTCTCTATTGGGATTTCACTATTAGGCCTTACTGTATTGCGATAGATTTCTTGGATTAGACTCGCTGTTACGGGGATGTGTTCTTCGCAGGCAACCTGTTCAGCCTTTAACCAAACCTCAGCCTGGAGTTGAGGATCCTTGATATGGGCTAATGCTCGTGCCTGGCATTCATTTTTGGGCAACTGTCCGGAGTCCACAATTGTGGACAGTTGCGCCACCACTCGACCAGCATCAAGCATCTGATAGGATCGCGACCGAGAAAAGCCCCATCGCTCGCGGCAATACGAAGGGAACGAAGAATAATTCGTTCGGTAAAGCTGTCGCGTTTGCACCTCTAGGAGTGCTTGACCTACTTCTAAAAAGGTGGCTACGCCACGTTCAATCGTTTCTTCACATTCATCTAGAAGCGTTTGTTCCTGTGAAGTGAGTGTTTGGCTAGTTGATCCTTGAGCAGGGCCCCCACTTTTCAATTCGATATCATTTGCTGAGTTCATTGATCCTAAGCGATTACCAATGGCATCTTATCCAACCTTTACTCATTCAAACGGTTGAATTCCCAAATTACGCCGTTGTGAACTGAAGACTTACATAGAATCTCCTACCAAGTTCAAGCTAAATCAGTTAAATCGGCGCGATTCCCCAATTTACAGGTAGTTGTTCAGGGAGATCCTCCATTGGACCGATAGGGATTTACAAGAGCTAGCTTCAAATATTTGTGTGTTATCTTCTTCCAGCAGTGCAGATTTGACCGGTGAGATCAAATTATCAAATTCGCTGAAACATCAATCCCGAAGGGCGATGCTCCGTCATCGCCGAGTTTTTCTGGGATAGGGCGCGAAAGAAAGTCACAGCGCTGATGGAGTGGTTCCCTCCTGGATCAATGGTAGGAGGCTTCGCCCACTATATCTTTGTCTTTTAGATTCAAAGATTTTCTTCGCAGTCGTGGGAGCTGATTAAAAGAACTCGCAATAATCTCCATAGAAAGTCTTCGTTATTTAGATTATTTGGAGTCACTATCATGACCCTCAAAGACGAAAGCTAAAGCTAAACCGTTAGTCAATTTTACTTTGGCAGATAGAGAAAGTGGAAAGGACTTGAGTCCCTACTAGTCCCTACTGAGCGGGTGGGGACGGCTCTCCCAGCCATCCCCAGGGACTAAAGTCCACGCCACATTTAAAAGGAAACTACCAAAGGAGAATTGAGTGGGTAATCTTGCGAAGCTCGTGCACGCGTGGAGGACGGAGCTTTTCTCAAGATCCGCTACGCACTTGTCCAACGCTTTGGTGTGCACCCCTCCAGATCATTGACAACGAGCGGATTTCCCGCTCCAAGGATCCTGAAATGTTCGCCCTGGTCTTCTCCGCATCGCAGCTCGCCGGTATCTTTGCCGAGGCCCTGTTGCCGTTGATTCTGATAGGAGGAGCGGGTGCCTTGGCGGACCGGTTTCTGGAGTTCGACCGGCAGGCGTTGAGCAAATTCAACGTCTATCTGCTCCTGCCGCCGTTGGTCTTTGCGACCTTGATGACGGTTCCGTTAGATGGCGGATCGCTTTGGCGGGTGACGGTTTATCTTATCATCATCATGGTGGTGATGGCGGCCTTGGGTTACGTTTATGCGAGGCTGTGGAAACTGGATGGGCCGGCGACCAGTGGCACGGTGCTTTCGACGACGTTTTTTAATGGTGTGAACTTGGGGTATCCTATCTCCAACTTTGCCTTTGGCGAGGCCGGGTTACGATTGGCGAGTGTGTTAACGGCCGTCAATTCCTTGCCGCACAATGGGTTTGGGATGTTCATCGCGGCGCGTGGCGCCCTGACCACACGTCAGACCTTGATCGCGTTGGCTCGGATGCCCTTGCTGCATGCGGTGGGAATCGCGCTCTTGTTTCGTGCTTTGTCAGTTGAGTTGCCGGAGGCGGTCATGAGTCCGGTGACGACCTTGGGCATGGCGGCCATTCCCGTAACCTTGGCTTGTGTGGGGATGGAATTGGCGCGGATTCAGATCGGGAGACTCGATGGCTTGCTTTGTGGCATCGTCGGCATCCGGCTTGTCGTGGCGCCGTTTGTGGCCATCGCTGCGGCGGAGCTGACCGGCCTAACTGGAATGCTGCGAGCGGTGGTTATCTTGCAGTCGAGTATGCCTTGCGCCATTGTTCCCATCATCTACGCGCGGCTCTTTGGGGGAAATGTGGATCTCGTGTCACGGGCGGCGTTTTATTCGACCATTGGCAGTTTGTTCACCTTGCCGTTTCTCTTGGTTTATTTAGAGCAGACTTTGTGAAAACTGACATTTTTCTAGAGGGCGCCCCCACCCGGACGGCTCGGAGAGCCATCCCTGCCTCGGCCGTTTGTTCCAAGCATCCCGCGAGGCCACCATTGAAAGCGTCTCATCATGTCCTTAAATCCGTGCAATCCGTGGTTCATTCTAAGAATCTTTCTACCGAGGATAACTTGGTAACAACTGCGTGCTAGAAGAGAACGTGTTATGAAACGATCTTCAATATTCAATGTCGTTGCGCTAGCCATTCTGACGGCGGTCGGCTCACTTCAGGCTCAAACGCCGCCCACGGAAGAAGAATCCAAGATGCTCTACGAGGTAGCGACTTTCGCTCACGACTCCTCTGGTGACCTTCTCACGGCGATCAAAGCCTATCACCAATTGCTAGAGTCCGATCTCGATCCAGCCATGCGGGAAACGGTTCTCGCACGTTTGGGGAATGCGCTGCAGTCGGTGGGCAAAGAAGACGAGGCAAGAAAGGTTTTCCAGTCCTACCTTGAGCAATTTCCGGATGGAGCGCATGCCAAGAAGATCCTGCAGGGCTTGAAAGAACCGGAGAATCGTGAAGTGACGGCCATGCGTCTGCAATTGCTCGGGCTATGGACTTTGTTAGGTGATGACGGCATTCCCAAAGGCTACCTGGAACTGATGCCAGGGGAACGCTACCAACGGCTTCCTCATCCGCTCGACTCGGAGAGCCAATCGGCGCCCTCCAAGCCTTTGGAGAGCGGCACGTATGCATTCAAGGATAAAACGCTGATAGTGAATCCAGCCAACGGCGACCCACTCACGCTTTCGTGGTCGTTGTTAGACAACGAATTAACGTTAACCGATTCGGATGGGAATGCCGTGACACGAACACGCGGGCGGCGGCCGTTCCGATATCCGAAGCCCGTGGATGCCGCGCAGCAATTGAGTGCTTTGGTAAGGGTGAAGGCCGCTGAGGCCGGGGCCGCCAAGAGATTTCTACTCGATTCCTGGGAACGTAACACGACGCCTGATCCCAACGCCGCGCTCGATTTCTTTGCACGCAATGAGCAGATCGATATCGAGCTTCGCAAGCTGGTCGCGGGTACAGTCGCTGAGAACTACGCCCACACTGGATTGTTACTGTTGGATCTTGCTGCATCACTGCTAGAGAAAGGGAGCTTAGAAGCTGCTGATAATGTCTTACTCGCTTTTGATAAGTTAGAATGGAACCAACTCAATCCCGAACACTTATCGGACTATGGCGTGATCAGTGAAGATCTCACTCGCGAATGGAAGGACTATTTCAATGCCAACCTCTCCACACAAATTACTACTGAGGGCGAGTTTCAACACCCACGCAGCGGTGGAACTAGAAAGGTGAAGATTGATGGCCGACGATTTGACTACGGAGGAAACATTGGTTGGGAATACTATCTTTGCAATCCCTTCTATCTTGCACTCTATGGGAACGAAGGCGGTGAACGCCGCGCGTATCTGCGACCTCATGAAGATCGAATAACCTCAGGTCTCGAGAGATATTTCGCCAATCAGATTTATAATTTGAATACGATCATTCCGCTATCTCACCACGAGAGAACGCGCAAGCGCCTGTTAGAGTATTACTATTATTTGGCAACCTTGACGGAAGGCACAACGGCCGGCCTGCTGTCCCGGACGGCGTTGCAACAAGTGTATCAGCTTGAAAGAGCACACCTTTCTAAAGATGAGCCGAAGATTGGCGCTCTGCAAGAAGCGCTTCAGAGCACGACCAAGATCCTTATTGAAGAGAGCGTCCCGGAGACGCTGAAGGAAGTGGGCGTTCTCGTTCCTCATGATCCGTATCGGGGCGATCATCCCTTTCACGCAGTGTATGAAGGCACCCTGACTTTAATGCCAACACAAGACCGAGCGCCCGACAAGACCCGCTTTCAGCAAGAAGCAGACAAACTCAGGAACCATATCCTTGAAAACGATTGGTTGCGGCAAGTGCTGGAGCAGAGTCATCCCGAAATCCGAAAACGTTATGTGGAAGTGATGGGCGATCTTTCATTTGAGGAAATGTTACGCTTGCTAGAAGAGCGGCTTGAGATCAAGGCTCAAGGTTTACCGTTAAGGGTAACCGTAAGCGCTTTTCCTCACACCGATGCCAAAGTAGCCGTCTCACTCTCGAACTTGTTAGGGCGCAAGATTGCGGTCATGGATACCACGGAATCCACGTGGGCGTGGCGCGTGGTGAAGGAAGCGAACCTTTGGGAGTTGCCATCTCAGCTATTGATCGAGTCGCCAAGCTTCGGCGTGCCCTTTCCCAAGGGGCCGAAGGTCCGTGGACGCCATCCATTGGAGTCGCATAACCGCTTCGTTTATGAGACGTTTGTGGAACAACGTGCCAGCGGCTACGGCGTACGAATGATCCCAGGACAGTTTGTCGTTCTCTACTACGAGGGCAAGGAAATCGCCCTACGCTATGATGAACAAGCGACTTCAGATTCATGCCAGGTCACCATCGTGATGCCGGGGGAAGCCGAAACGATTCTCATCGAATCGCACAAACTCGAGTTCGGGAGGGGGCCTGGAGGACCTGCGGCGTTGTTGGACAAAGGCGGCGTGAAATGTTATTGCCACATGGCTCAGATCAGCGCGCATGATGCCAAAGGCACTTTATCGATTGCTCTCACGCCCTGGACGGATCCAGATGAGATCGATTTCGACGCTCCATCGCTCCGCTGGTATGCCTTTCAGCGGCCAGATTGATCTCCCATGAACCGGGCTTCCCCCAAACAACGTCTAAGGCGTTTGCTAGCGCTGCTCGCCCTAACTGTTCTCCTTCCAAGCATCGCATTGCTCTGGCTCTTGGGCCGGTCAATCAACATTGAGCGTACGGCCTTGGAACAACGTTTTCGACAGTTCTGTCAGGATCAATTGACGCAGGGCGTGGAGCGTTGGGAGAACCATTGGCGCCGTGCGGAACGGCATTGGGTGGAGGCGGGCAGTTACCGCGAGATGATCGAGGATCCCCTCTTTGCGTCGGCCATTCTGCTAGAAACTCCCTCAGGAGATGTTCGGTTTCCGAAACTTGCCGAGCGACCTGCGGAATCGATGGGCGAAGATTTTCATACCTTATGGCCACAGGCACGTTGGTTGGAGTTCCGCGACGAGGGTTATGAAGCAGCGGCGAAACTCTATCAAACGATTGAAGAGCAGAGCCGGCGTGAAGAGGAACGGAGGCGCGCTTGGCTAGGCGCCTTCCGGTGCCTAACCAAGATGGGAAAAATCGAGGAAGCGATCGCGGCCTGGGAGGCCGATGCGGAGATTCACGATGATGAAGCTCTGTGGATTGCGGCCCTTCATCTCGTTCAACAAACGCCGAAGGAAGCCGTGCTCATCGGCGAACGCCTCCGCGATTGGGTAACTAACGAAGACGGTCTAGCTGGCACGCTGCCGCTCCGCCGCCGGCTCTTCATCATGCGCACACTAAACGCCGCTGGTTTGCCGTGCGCCACGGAGCCGGCTGAAGCGCTTCTCCTGGGGCTAGCACCCAATCGACTCGCGGATGCCGTGAACACGCTAACATTGACTCGCATTGACGCCGGATTATGGAAAATGCTAGCCTCCGACCGACAAAGCGTGGTACTTATCAAGGAGGAGACCCTTCGCAATATCGTAAGGGGAGAGCGTTCCGGAGAGACCTTTTCAATAGCATTGACGCCCCCAGATGACGCTTCGGCCGAAGCCTATGTGCGACAGCGGCTGAGCGGCCCGCTTGCTCAATGGGAACTCGCCCTGACACTCGGCCCTCACGCTAACCCCTTTCTACGAAGCAGCCGGCAAGACACGCGGCTCTTGCGCTGGATCGCGTGGCTTTCGGTCGCTGCAGCGATGATCGTGGCCATCGGGCTGAGTCGCGCCATTCTCCAGGAAGCACGGCTCAATCGCCTCAAAAATGATTTTCTTGCCGCCGTTTCCCATGAACTCAAAACACCAGTGACAGCCATTGGTTTGTTAGTCGACAACCTCCTACACAAAGAAAAGCCTAACACCGCCGAGACGCAGGATTATCTCGCTCTGATCGGCAAAGAAAACGACCGGTTGAGCAGGCTGATTGATAACTTCCTCTCCTTTTCCCGCATGGAGCGGCACAAGTATCATTTCAATCGGGAAACGATCTGTCTGAGCGAGATCATCAATGAAGCCGTGAGCCTCATTAAGGAACGTCATCCCAAAGAAGCCAAACGAATCCTCGTCGAGACGGGCGGAATCGAACTCTACTTGGAGGGCGATCGCGATGCGCTCGTCACGGTGATTGTGAATTTGATCGATAACGCTGTGAAGTATTCGCGAGAGGAGATCCAACTTCGTTGTGACGTTGATAGAGAAGCGGCGCTCATCACGGTGAGCGATCAAGGGATCGGTATGAATGAATCCGAGCAACGTCAAGCCTTTGACAAATTCTATCGGGCCAACGAATCCCTAACAAATGACTCACCCGGAGTCGGCCTGGGTTTGAGCATTGTAGAATTCATAGTGCGTGCTCATGCCGGGCAAGTCTCCGTCGAGAGCGCCCCCGGAAAGGGTAGCCGGTTTACCATTCGCTTGCCCATTGGCCTTGCTGCTCAAGCATGAAACCAACTAACATAATTGCCGAATCGCAACTGGTTCTCATTGTGGAAGATGAACCCACCATCCTTCGCGGACTGAAAGATAGCTTTGAGTATGAGGGCTATCGAACACGCACGGCTCTCGACGGCAAACTAGCGCTTTCACTAGCAATGGAAACCGATCCGGATGTGATCTTGTTGGACATCATGCTTCCGAGCGTGAACGGCTTTGAGATCTGTCAATGTCTGCGTGAACGCGGTCTCGACACTCCGATCATCATGCTCACCGCGAAAAGCCGGGAAGAAGACGTCGTGCTCGGCCTAAATCTTGGGGCGGACGATTACGTGACCAAACCGTTCCGCATCCAAGAACTTCATGCCCGTGTCAGGCGACTCCTCAATCGGCGGCCTGCGGAGCCAGACGTGCCGGCGATCACGTTTGGCCCGAACGAGATCGATGTGCCCAACCGCTCCCTGCATCAAGACGGCAAGCAGGTCGAACTCCAGCCGCGCGAGTTTGACCTCTTGCTCTTTCTAGCACAACACCCCAATCGCGCCATCACCCGTGATCAACTCTTGGAAAACGTTTGGGGAGAAGATCGATTCGTTTCCGACCGCAGCGTGGACCGCTGCATCACCAATCTCCGCAAGAAACTTGAGCGCGATCCGCGAAGGCCTCAGTGGATCCGCACATTGCACCGGGTGGGTTACCGGTTTGTTCCTGATGGGGACGCAGGCTGAAAGCCGAAGGGCGCGGAAATAGGGAGGCTTATGGATAAGACGGTCCCCGTGCTCGGCCACGCTCACCCTAAACGGCCGCCTAAAGGCGACCGGGATAGCGCTTCGCCAAGCCAATAAACTATCACTATTAAATCTCACGCTTATTGCTGCGTCATTTGGCTTTGGCCTTGATGCGGAGCGTGTGGCCAGCGGGCTGCCGCAGTCCAAGGCTCCGCTCCTCCGCAACCATCTTTCCCTGCCAATGGGCTGAAGACGAGGCGACGGCTTCACCACATTTGATCACTCCTGTGGTCGACAAGCCGGTTCTCGTGGGCGTGTAATGAATTCCCCACCTGACGCCATCCATGACCCTCTCCCCTTTCCTCGACTCGCAGCGTTCCGCTCCCTTCTTCATCCTTGGGCCTTGCGTGATGGAGTCGGATTCTTTCACCTGGGAGATGGCCCGCCGGTTGAAGGCAATGGCGGACCCACTGGGGATCGATTGGGCCTTCAAAGCGTCCTACGACAAGGCGAACCGGAGCGCCTCGTCCTCCTTCCGAGGCCCGGGGGTGGAGGTCGGCTGCCAGTTGCTGGCGGCGATCCGCGATGAATTGCAAGTGGCGGTCACCACGGATGTGCACACGCCAGAAGAGGCCAAGATTGCGGGCGACCTGATCGATCTCCTCCAAGTTCCGGCCTTTCTCTGCCGTCAAACGGACCTCATCCAGGCGGCCGCGGAAACGGGACGGCCGGTGAATGTGAAGAAAGGCCAGTTTCTGGCCCCGTGGGATGTGAAGAACATTGCGGACAAACTGGAGGCCTTTGGCGCGAAATCGTATTTTTTCACAGAACGCGGGAGCTCTTTCGGCTACAATACCCTTGTGGCTGATATGCGTTCCCTTTACTGGATCCGCGAGCTTGGGTATCGCGTGATCTTTGATGCCACGCATTCCGTGCAACGGCCTGGAGGCCAGGGAAAGACCAGTGGCGGCGACGGCGTGTTGGCGCCTGTGTTAGCAAGAGCAGCAGTCGCCGTAGGTTGCGACGGCGTTTTCATGGAAACCCACATTTCTCCGGAGGACGCTCTTTCTGACGGTCCCAATCAAGTTCCTCTAGCGCAGTTGTCAGAAGTCATCTCCAAACTCCTAACCATTCACCGTGCCGCTCATGGTTAGGCTCTGCCATTGGCTGGTTTGCGTGGTCCTCGCATCAGCGTCACTCCACGCCCAGAAACCGGCAAACGAGAATTCTGGGGAGTCCATGCAGAAACTGCTCACCATGGTGCCCTTGCACGCGCCGATTCGCAAGATCCGGCTTCCGCAGTTCGACAAAGAAGGCAAGCAGATCGCGCTGATCAAAGCGGCGGTGGCGCGCCGGGTGAGCGAATCCAAGTTTCATCTTGAGGAGCTGGAGATCGATCTATTCGCAGATGGCGTGGCGGTGGGAGTCATCACCACTGCTCAAGCGCGATTTAATATGAAAAGCAAGATTCTTGCTAGTGACGTGCGCACGACTATTGAACGCTCTGTGGGCAAGACGAAATTCCGCACGGAAGGCACTAGGCTCGTCTTTCACGTCGACAAACAAATTGGTTCGATTCTTCGCAACTCGAAGACACAACTTACCCTACCTAAATCGACAAAAGGAGAACAATGAATTTAAAAGACCACTTATTGATGTTCTTACTAACACTCGCCTTAGCGAGCAACCAACTTCCCGCGCAAGATGCTGAGGATGCCGAAGATGAGGAGCTGCTTCGCGAAGCGGTGCAACTCATTGAAGCCGCGAAAGAGGCCAGTGATCTCGAAGATCGCCAAATTCTGCAGGACCTGGAAAACAAGATTCCCGGTAGCTCCGAACTGCTGAAGGGCGCCGCGAATCGATTGCAGAAGGAGTTACGCTCCAGCCCTGCTACCGGTGCCCCTAGCGAAACGACGACCCATCCGGCACAGAAATCTGATACCCCCGTTAGCGCTACCGATGTCTTGGGGCAACCTCCAACCAAAGCGCCATCGACAGTCGCGAAAGATGAAAGTAAACTCATCGATATTCGGACCTATGGAAGCATCACAACGGATTTGAAAAACCGTATCTTCATACTAAAAGAAGACGTCCATGTTAGAGAAGACAAAATTGATATTCGCTGCGACAAGCTTGAGGTGCACTTTCACGAAATGTTGGATGACGATGGTGATGCCAAGAGCAATGGCGACAACGGCCTAGGCGATGTGAAAGAAGCCATTGCCACGGGAGGCATGGTGATCATTAGTGGGAAGGATCAGGATGGGAACCCTGTGGAAGCGCGATGCAAGCGAGCTGTGATGAGGGGCGACAAAGTCTATCTCCGAGGCCGGCCAGAGATCCGCAGTGCTGGCAAGACGATACGTGCCACCTCAGAAAGAACCCACATGATCTTTACCAAAGGAGACGGTCTCAACGCGGAAGTCATAGGCCCAACTGACACCGTGCTAACCAAACCCGAAAAAGAAGAATCCAACTAGCTTAGATGCCCAAAGACACCGAGAAGGCGCTACTTTCCACCCACGGATTGGTCAAGATCTATGATGGGCGGCCGGTGGTACGGGGCGTGGACATCAACGTGAAACCGGGAGAGATCGTAGGTCTATTAGGCCCCAATGGCGCCGGTAAGACGACGACTTTCTACATGATCGTGGGACTGGTACCGCCGGATGGCGGCGAAGTTCAGTTCAAAGACCACCAGGTCACCAAGCTGCCCATGAACAAGCGTGCGCGATTGGGAATGGGCTATCTTCCCCAGGAAGAATCGATCTTCCGTAAGCTGAGCGTGGAGGATAATATCATGGGCGTGTTAGAAACCCAGGATCTCAGCCGCAAAGAACGGAAAGCGCGTTGCCAGGAATTGTTAGAGCAGTTTGGCATCACCAAGCTGGCAAAGAACCATGCGCTGACCCTGAGCGGAGGCGAGAAACGCCGCCTCACCATTGCGCGCTCGTTAGTGACTCACCCCAACCTCCTCATGCTGGATGAGCCCTTCAGCGGCGTCGATCCCAAAGCCGTCGCCGACGTGCAGGAGATCATTCGCGGCCTGAGTGACGACGGCTTGGCGATCCTGGTCACAGATCACAATGTGAGGGAAACGCTCGACATCGTGGACCGCGCTTACATTATCTCTGACGGCAAAGTACGCAGCGAGGGCACGAAAGATTTTCTCGTCAATGATCCCGTCACCCGCAAACTCTATCTTGGCGACCGCTTCAACATGTAACTTTCTATACAAGCAACTGAAAACACCCTAACTACAAACTGAGTATGCAGACAGCAAATGTGAACCTACCGATCACGGTCACCGGCCGTCACGTGGAAGTGACCGAAGCCATGCGCGACCACGCTCATAAGAAAATCGAAGGCCTGCACCTGGATTATCCGCGCATCATCGAGGCCAAAGTCATTCTTGATGTACAGAACAAGACCCGCCACGTCGCGGAGATCATTCTTTTCTGTGCCAACCACATCACCATTGAGGCCAGCACTTCCAGTGAGGACATGTACAAGTCCATTGATGAAACGATTAGCAAGATCGCACGGCGCATGCGCAAGTACAAGACGCGCCTGCTGAAGAGTCACCGTCCCCGCCGCAACGAAACGATCAAGCATCTTCCCGAACAGGTCTTCAGCCCTGACATACCCGAAGTGGTGGAAGAGGAGGAGAAAGAACCGGAACCGGTCATCGTTCATCAGGAGAACTACCGCGTACGGCCTCTCTTCAAGGATGAGGCGATCATGGAAATGGAATTGAGCGAGCGCTCTTTCATTGTGTTTAAAAACGCCAAGAACGACACACTCTCGATACTCTACCGCCGCCAAGACGGCGACTATGGTTTGATCGAACCTTAGACGTCACGATGATCAATCGTAGGCCGCATCCGTCGCGGGGACAGGCGAAAGCCTGCCCTCCAACCCATGCGGGCATCTGGCCAGCTGTTGGATTCTATCGGCATCAACCCGTAGCGGTGACGTCTCGCCGCCATATCATCCCCGGTTGCCGACGCGTTCGGCGGCGAAACGCCACCGCGACCAACCGAAAATCCTGACATTCCTTTTATGGAAACTCCCATCCCCAAGGAGAGCGAAGATGCGGCCGTCGTTCTGGACAAGAACCAGAACACGAGCCAATCACCTATCAAACGCTTGTCTCACATGAGCGTTAGGGATTTCTATGAACGCTACAAGAAATCTCTGCGGCTTACTTTGGTCGGCAGCGAGTCCGGATTCGATCGACGCATCATCGAGCCCGAACTCAATCGGCCCGGTCTCGCTCTCGCCGGGTTTTACACCTATTTCGCCGAGCAACGCATCCAGGTCATTGGCAACGCCGAGCGCTCCTACATCACTTGTCTGGATCCTGAAGATGGGAAAGCGCGATTCCGGGAGCTGTGCCGCCAAGCCATTCCGTGCCTCATTCTCGCTCGTTCGCACAATTTGCCGCAAACCTTAATGGATGAAGCGCACCGCGACCGCCTCTCCATTTTTCAGACCCCCATGGCGTCCATGCATTTTCTCAATGCGGCGACCATTCGTTTGCAATACGCGTTCGCCCCCACCACAACGGAACATGGGAGCATGGTCGATATCCACGGCATTGGTGTGATGGTGCGGGGTGACAGTGGATCCGGTAAAAGTGAAACGGTCATTGGATTGTTAGACCACGGTGCCAGCCTAGTGGCCGATGATTCCGTTCGGTTCCGGCGGGTGGAAGGCGGCGAGATTATCGGCACTTCTCCAGAGGTGGGGCGCAATCACATGGAAGTGCGCGGACTTGGTCTCATCAATGTCATGGCGCTCTACGGCGTGGGCGCTGTCCGATTGGAAAAGGCGCTCAATGTCGTGATCACTTTACGCCCTGCACAAGACCTCAACGAACTGGAGCGGGTGGGGCTCGAAACCAAGAGCTACCGAATTCTCGGCGTGGATCTCCCTCATGTGGAGATCCCCGTCGCGCCCGGCCGCGATATTGCCAAGCTCATCGAGGTGGCGGCAATGGATGTGAAACTCAAAGTGTTCGGCCACGATACAGCGATTGAATTCAACAAGAACCTCCTGCGCAAATTGCAGGATCATCGGGACGACATCTAGAAAGCGCCTTTGCCGCCCAGGATGTTAGAAAAATAGAAGGGATCTATCACCGCGGTAATAGATCCCTTCGTGGTCATTCGGCAGACTGCGACGCGAGGAGCGCCTAAATCTGCATCACCTCTTCCGTTAGTTAGAGGTCTGCCGCCTACGGCGCCCTATGGACAGAACAGCGACTGCTGCCAGTCCAAATGCCCAGCTCGGCTCCGGCACGCCTCCAGGAGGAGGTGGTGGTGGCGGAGGGGGAGGTGGTGGCGGAGGGGGAGGTGGTGGCGGAGGGGGAGGTGGTGGTGGTGTCGTACCGCTCGCATCCCGGATACCCCATTCTTCAAAGCCATCATCCGAGCCATCGAAAGCCGAATACAGATAGATGAACGGATCTGCGATAGGATTCGTCAGACCGCCATAGGCTGCGTCAAAATTGGCTTTCGGTACATAAACCGCCAGATCATTCACGCCACTGCCTGGATTGAGGTCGAAATTCAGGAGAATTTCGCTATCTCCGTCCGGCCCCACATCAAGATCCCACGCCAGTTCTCCCAACGTCGACACGTTTGGAGTGTTCTGACCTCCGGTATTCGACACGTAGAACTCAAGGTCCGTTAACGTCAAAAACCGATTGGTAGCGTTATTGATCTCATTGATATCCAAGAAGAAGGCGAAGTGATCGACCCCAGATAGGGAGACCAATTCGAGATCCGACCAATTGAGGTCATCCGTGAAGGACGTCTTCTCATCAAAGGCAGGACTGGAGGACGAGGTATTGTAACCTTGCTCCGATCCGTTTGCCTGGATGCGTAGAAACGAATTATAGTTTCCTGTTCCGGCGGGCTGAGATGTCTGCCCGACCGTTGCACCATTGACCATCTGGTCTGGTGTGGCCGCCACCGTCAAATCGATAGTGGCTGCGTGTAGCGTATGAGCTGCTGCACCAAATAAAAATAAGGCGCCGATTATTTGTGTGTTTTTCATTTAGCTATTTTCCAAGCTTGAGCCGCTACATAGATTCCCTTTGTCGCGACACCAAAAGCTAACGCGCTAGCTTTCAAACAATTCAAGAAAAATTGTTTAAATACGACACTTTACCGACACATGATTGTAGTTATTCTAACCATATCGCTTAAGAACGCCGGCTCAGCTAAAAGTTTTTGATATAATTTTTAGCCACGTTAAATCTAATTATTCTAACAAAAAGAAAGCGTTAGATTTCTTTTTTTATGATAATTAAGTTAAGGGCGTGACGCTTATCAAAAGCCGCATAAGAACTAACGTTTTTCCAAAACATCTACCCACCTCGGCATCGGAAGCGTTCCTCCCAATCAATCGATTATTCGAACCTAGCGACGACGGCGAGTCTGACGAAGTGAGGTGCTTGAGCCGAGGCCTAATCTGAACCGGACAGATGCTTGATTGATCCTTGTTACATCAAGATTTAACAATGTCTGAAGCGCTTCCGGCTAAGCGCATTCCAAAACTCTTCGCCAGCCTCTGCGAGATAAGGCCGATTCCCGAAGATGACGCGCGATGACTCAATCTCCGATATTCACTTCCAAGCCTTTGATGGCCTGGGCCAGTTTATTACCGCCGGCTGATGTGGCTCTGGAGTTCCACAAGTAGATTTTCTTAAGATTTCCCAATGCGGCCAATGGTTGGAGTCCATCATCACTCACATCAGTGCCGTAAAGGTTGAGAATTTCGAGTTCACCCAAGCCAGAAAGGTGGCTCATGCCCTCGTCCCCCACTTTCGTGCGGCTTAAAAGAAGCCGAACCAAATTCGTCATCTTGGAAACGTGCACAAGATCGCTATCGCGAACCCTCGTCTTTGAAAGATCCAATGTGTGGATCTTGGACGCGATGGGCTCAAGAATACTGAGATCGAGCGTGACGTCGTCATAGTTCCTCGTCAGGCTACAATCGATCTCTAACATCCCCCCATCAATGGGCTTGTATTGAATGTGAGCATTGGCCATGGCTTGAGCCACCGCGGGCGGGATCTCCGCACCTTCAACCGGAGCCGCCATTTCATTTCCTGCTGACGCCGCCAGGGCGGCTGCTTTGTCTTTGCCATCGCCCATCGGCGCGCCAGCCTCGATCCAGCGTTTGATGTAATTGGTTTCGCGCGAGGACAACGGTTTCCCCTTGGCCGGCATGATGTCAGGATCATCTTCAGGGAGAACGGTGGATGTGTAGAGATAACTTCGATCAGGATCGAAAGGCGTCACCACCGGGCCGCTGTTTCCGCCTTTCCGGATCCAGTCCGGGGTATCCAATCGCAAGCCACCCTTCTGCTTTTGAGATCCATGACAACTCACGCAACGCGCTTTGATCACAGGCGCCACATGACGCTTGAAGGCGTTGACCGCAGCCGGATTCAATCGGGGAGCCGCCGGTTTCACGGTCACAGGCACGGAGGCTTCTTCCGGCGCAGGGGTGACGACAGCCACTTCAGGCTCCGGCTCATCCGGCATCATCTCGTCATCTCCTTCAGCCAGCTCGATGGCCTCGGCAGGGATCTCAACTTCTGGTTCCGGCTCATCGCCCATCGGATCGGGAACGATCGGCGGTGCCGGCTCCGGCGGCACCGCCACGGCGATCTCAGGCGTCGAGACGTCTGGCTCAACCGGCTCCTCCACATCGCTCGTTTCGTCTTCCGCGTCCGCGAGATCAGACGCCGAGGGAGCGCCCGGTTGTATCAGTGATCCACCAACCCCACCGACGAACACCGCCAGAAAAACGATGGCATAGAGCGCGGGCAAGGCGTGATTCGGCTTGGCCGACCGGCGTGCGTGCGGGCTCTTGGCCTTGGCCATGAGGAGAAGTTTCTGCAAATAGCATTGCTGCTTCAACATCGCCGCCACCGCGCACACGATCCCAACAATGACACCGATGCCCGCCGCCTTGGTAGCAGCCTGCTGACCTAACACCGACGCTTGTGAATAGGCAACAAAGGCGCCGACCAAGAAGAGAACACTCGCCACGACGAGCAAGACGACCACCGCTTTATCCAGATCCAAACTCTTGCGGCCACCACCGAATATCTCAATGATCGCAATCGCTAACAATAATCCCACAGGCAAATAGGCGGCCATTTCCATCAACCGCTCGCTGACGGAAACCGTCTCGCCCACTGCCAACAACGCCTGCGCTTCAACCATGAGAGAGCCGCCTAAGTGTGAGACCTAAGCGAAGAGATCCATGATGGGCCGTCCCTTGTGCGCCACCGTGAACGGACGCTTGGAGGGCGAGTAGACCACCTCATCCAGCGGCAAGCCTAACGCATGCGCGATCGTGGCATTGAAATCAGGCACACTCACGCGATTCTCCATCACGTTGGATCCGGTCTCATCGGTCACGCCGTAGGCTTGGCCGCCCTTGATACCGCCACCGGCGATCAAGCCGCTAAAAGCCTTAGGAAAGTGGTCCCGTCCGTCATTCTGATTGATGCGCGGCGTGCGGCCGAACTCGGTGGCGACGACCACTAACGTTTCTTCCAAGAGCCCCCTGCGCTCCAGATCTCGCAGCAAGGCGGAAAGACCTTGATCAAGACGGGCCGCGCGTTGGGGAACAGAGTCGAAGTTATTGTTATGGGTGTCCCAACCGCCCAGAGTCACTTCCACAAAGCGGACGTCGTTCTCAATGAGACGGCGTGCTAACAAACATCCCTGACCAAAGGAATCGGTGCCGTATTCATCGCGGACATCGCTCGATTCCCGGCTGAGTTCGAAGGCCTTGAGATCCTCACTCTTCATCAGACGGATCGCATCCTCATACATGTCTGTGTAGGCGCGCACCTTCTTGTGATTGTAACGGCGGTGAAACTCCTTATCGAATGCATTGGCCAACATGAGGTGATCTTTGAATTCTTTCTCTGATAGGTCACCACGACGGCGGCTGTTTTTGAGGCCATCGTTAGGATTGTTGATCACTAATGGCGCGTACTTAGACTCGAGGAATCCGGACCCCGCTCCGCGGCTCCCGCCTCCGATGCGGACACTGGCGGGCAAGGTGTGATTGGTACGTCCATCGAGACGATGAATCCACGCGCCCATCCCCGGATGCTGAATGGTACCCCGCATCGCATAGCTGGAGTGCATGTAGTAGTTGCCTTGCTCATGCGCGCCTTGCGTGGAGCTGAGCGAGCGAACCAGCGCCACCTTGTCCATCTGATTAGCCAGATTAGGAAGGTACTCACTGAGCATGACGCCATCGGCTTTCGTTGAAATGGCATCCACCGGCCCTTGCTCATCGGTGCCCGGCTTGGGATCGAAAGTATCCAAGTGGGTCATGCCGCCTGACATGTAGAGATAGATGACTTTGCTTGCCTTACCTGCTCCCGAGGCCTGCTGCGCGAAGAGGCTGGATGGCGCAAGCGTGGGCAAGAGACTGACACCGAGGAAGGACTTGGCCGTGTGTGAGAGGAAATGACGGCGGTTGAGATCGTTGGCTTTGTTGACGAGCGTATTCATGGGGATGTTAGGAAGAAGTTTTAGTTAGAAAGTTTTATCTATGCGAGTCATTCACCGTGGTTACTGAATAAAGAGAAGCTCTTTGGTATTGAGCAAGGCCCAGACGATCTTCTCATAGCCTTCCTCGGCGTCACCGGCCGCCTTGACCTGTTGATTGATCAGCTCGCGCTCGTCATCCGTAGGGTAACGGGTCAGGAGGCTGAGGAATAGAAAATCTTGCTTTTCATCGTCACCGTAGAGTTGGTTTAACCCCCTCGAGAGTTGGCTGTTAGAGTCGGACAACTTATCGAAGACATCGCCATTGAGGAGATTAAGCACCTGGGCAACCGAAGCTTCGGAGTGCGCTGCTTGGATCGTCTCACGATCCGATTGGCCGAATTGACGCAGAAAATGATCGACCGGCGCCGGCGAACGCAACTCAGATGCTCTAACATAGTCTTTAGAATAGCCCTTCCAACGCGGATCACTACCATACTTCTTCTTGTCCGATTTCTTCTCCTCCATCTTCATCATGGCCGGACTATCCGTTGTGGCGAGAGCGAAGCTATTCTCGAAGTTTTTCTTAATCGCATCCACCTTCTCATCACGCTCCTTATCAGCCGCACGCATCTCTTTGGTGAGCCTCTTGGCTAAGCTTGAGTCATTTGCTTCACGCGCATCGGCCACTCGCTTGCGCAGACCTTTGGTCTTCTCATCATGATCATGCTCCACTGCAGCGATTTCCTTGGCTGTGTCTAACAATGCCTTAGAATTCTTCTTCATCCCGGTGAGCGCTTGGGCGCGGACCTTCATTTCTTCATAGCGTTTCTTGTAGCGCTTAGATCCCTGACGTTCATCCACAGCAGGAATGATCGACGTCAGAAGCGAGTCCCAGATCTGTTCGCCGCTCATCCGGCGCAAGACCGGACCGGGAAAATGATAGTCATCAACGTTGATGTCACCCGTGGAAGACTCGCGCTGATAGGTGCGGGTGTTATACAGCACGCCCAAGAAGCGCCGCATGTCGTAACCCATGTTCACCATCTGTTTCTCCAGGAAGGTCAACAAAGCGGGATTGGACGCCTCGGTGCCGTCTTTGAAATCATCGACCGGCTCTACCAAGCCAACCCCCATCACACGCTTCCATAAGCGATTGACGATCACCTTCGTAAATCTCGGGTTTTCCGGGTTGGTCATCCACTTGGCATAGGAATCGAGCTTCTTACTGCTCCGCCCGCTCACACGTTTGCCAAAGATGGTGCTCGCTCCCACCTCGTCCCGCGGATCCGCATCCTTGTACTGATAGTCATGAGGTAGCTGCAGCATTTTCTCATCATTGAACTGCACCTTATAGCTTAGCGGCTCTAACAAATCACGTAGCGCACGACGGACTTGCTGGTTCATTTCCCGGCGACTCTCCCGCCTCTCGGCTCGTTTCGCCATCTTATCCATCTTCTCGTCTAACTTGACGATCTTCTCCGGATCCACGCGAGTCTCCATGCCATAGGTGTAAGCCGCCATCTCATAATACTCTTTCTGCTTCCAGCGGTCGAACGGGTGATTATGACATTGAGCACAGACTAACTGCGTTCCTAAGAATATTTGTGTCGTGTTAGACATGTTATCCAACGGCATGCCCGCATCGCGCATGTAGTAACCAACAGCACCGTTGTCCCAAACATATCCTTCCGCCGTGACCAAGTCCCTAACCATTTGGTCGTAAGGCTTGTTTTCCCGCAAGGCGTCTTTCACCCAATCCGCATAAGCCTCACCGGCTCCGCGCTCCATGGAGGACTGCACCCTAAGAATGTCCGCCCAGTAATTGTAGGCGTGACTGACATGTCCCTCCGAATTCAAGAGCGTCCGGATGAGTTGGCCGCGCTTGGCGCCGCCTTCCGCATTGAGAAACTGCTGCGCTTCCTTGAACGTCGGGACACGGCCGATGATATCGAGGTAGGCCCGGCGAAGAAAGACTTCATCGGAGGTGGGCCGGTTGGGCTTGATGCCCTTTCGGCGGTAGTTGGCTTCCACCAGTTTATCGATCTGCTGGCTAATAGCCCGATCATTGGCCACGAGGGCCGTGACAGGTAGGGCAATGGAAGTGAGAAGGAGGAGAGTGAACGAACGGCGAGGCGAGAGTGCGCGAATAACCATAGAAGGGGATTTCGTTGCTTATGTTGGGAATGCCGACGTCGAAACGTCAGCCAATACTATCCCACCTCCGCGAAAGCGCAAACGGTAGCGACCGAGGCTCTAGGCCTCAAATCGCAGCAACCTTCTGAGAATCAGGAAGTTCTGAATCGGTCCGGGAACTCAAGAAAGAATTTCCACTGTTTCCAAATTCAGCAGAAATTTACGCCACTGGCACTGAGAGCCAGAAAGTGGTCGTGTTCTTCTCGCTCTTCACGCCGAGATCCATGTTCATGTTCCCCGCCAACACGTAAGCCGTGGTGAGACCGATACCCCAATGGGTGCTGTCCTTCGTCGTGTAGAAGGGTTTGAAGATTTCTAAAAGCTTCTCTTGAGGGATTTCTGAGCCGGTGTTGCGGACAAAGATGTCAACACATTGGGCATCACTACCAGGCACCTGACCAGGTGGTAACACATCCAGCGTCACATCGCCCCTCGGAGCCGCGGCATCGATGGCGTTAGAGACAAGTTCGTCAAGGATCTCGCGAAGTTTCCCCTGATCGGCTAACACCGCCGGCAGCCCGTCCGCCACATTGGTATTGAAGGGAAGATTCGCACCTTCCACCGATTCCCGAAGCCGCGTCACCAGATGCGGAATGGCCTCGCCCAAATCCACTTCACCCACATCGACCCGGGCACAACCGCCGGCAGGCAAGACCCGCTCACCCAGACTCGAAGCCGTGGTGCCTGCCTCCTTCATGTGCTGGAGGTTCTCTTTGGACATCTCGTCCAAACCTTCTTGCATTAAAATGAGGCTGGAGAACCCCTGAATGACAGCCAGCAAATTATTAAGCTTATGAGTTAGACCACGGAGCAACTCATTGTAATATTTCGCGGTAGGGCTGTTCTGATCCACCAATTTTTCAGGAAAAGTGAATCCAGTTTCTTTGTGAATGTCTGTCATCGCGACAATGGTTCTCAGGCTGTGAAAGGCGGGCGATATACCGGGCGCCCTTTCGCGTGTCCAGAAACAAATTAAGTTATTCGAAACGGCAACATCTGCTTGTTATAAGAATATCCTAATTATTTGTAAATCATGGTATCTACTAGTAATCGCCCTTGGCTCGCTGAGTTAGAAGACACCCTTGGAGAGGGTTGTCTCACTACAAATGCTGATGTCCTGAATGAGCACGCTCAAGACCGCTGGCACTTCCGCCGCGAGCCCGAGGCCGTGGTCCTTGCGACGTCGCGAACCGATGTGGAAACGGTCATGCGGGTAGCCAATGCCCATCGCATCCCTGTGACCGCGAGGGGCGGCGGTGTGGGCTATGTCGGCGGCTGCGTGCCGTCGCATGGCGGCATCGCGCTCTCCTTGGCGAAGATGACGGCCATCAAGGAACTCAACGCCGCCGATGGCGTGGCCGTGGTCGAACCAGGGGTGATCACCGCCGATCTTCAAGACGCCGCTCGCGAGCAAGGGCTCTTCTACCCGCCAGACCCCGCAAGTTTGAAGGAGTGTTCCATCGGAGGCAATGTCGCCACCAACGCCGGCGGCCCTCGTTGTTTGAAATACGGCGTCACGCGGCACTACGTGTTGGGCTTGGAAGTGGTGCTGGCAGATGGCCGTGTGCTGCACTGTGGAAGCCGTTGCCACAAGAATAAAACCGGTTTCGACCTCGTGGGCCTCTTTGTCGGCTCCGAAGGGATGCTGGGCATCGTCACCGAGATTACCCTGCGGCTGATCCCTCACCCGCCGTCGCGAGCGATGATTTCATGCTCGTTTCAGGAGTTCGCCGAAGCCGCGCACGCCGTGCAGGCCATTCTCGGCGGCGGCCACTTGCCGTCTGCCCTAGAAATTAGCGATCAATTCACCCTTGGCGCGGCGCGCGATCATGTAGGCAAATCGCTCATTCCGGACGGCAACGCACACTTGTTAGTGGAACTCGATGGTCAGGAAGCGTCCGTCGCAGCGGAAGTCGAGGCCGTGGCCAACTTACTTAAGCCGTTAGGCCTCCTCACTTTCGAGACCGCCCTCACGCCGGAAGCCTGCGAACGCCTCTGGGAGATTCGCCGCGCTTTTTCTTACAGCCTCAGAGCAACGGGCCTCACCAAGCTCAATGAAGACATCGTCGTGCCTCGCGGCCGCCTCGTCGATCTCGCAAACTTCAGTGCTGTGCTTCAAGAGCGCACCGGCTACCAAATCGCTTCCTTCGGGCATGCCGGTGATGGAAACATCCACGTCAATATCATGGTGCCCTCCATGGAGACGGAGCAAGATCGCGCACAAGTCGACGCCGCACTGGATCAACTTTTCAAACAAGTGCTAGCTTGGGGTGGCGTCATCTCCGGCGAACACGGCATCGGCCTCGCCAAGAAGCCGTGGTTCGGCCAAGCGCTCAGCGAGACGAATCGCGACACGCACAAAGCGCTGAAATCGGCCCTCGATCCGTTAGGCATTCTGAATCCTGGAAAGTTTGTTGAGTGAAGCCCGCGCGCGCGCGTCTGAGAGAAATGAAACCGCGCCGATGGCAAACCTTGGTGATCGCCCTAACGATCGCCGGAGTCGTCACCGTTAGCGTCTTGGAAATCATCCTTGCGTCGTTTCCCCTACTCTCTTCTCTCCAATCGTCCGATCAAACCACACCGGCCACACCCATTTGGCGTGACCAGAACGGACGCGTCCTCGCCATCGAGGCAACAGATCAAGCCCGGGTCGCTATTCCCGCCCGTATCGATGACTTAGGACCTTGGTTACCCGAAATAACCGTTCTCTTAGAAGACCATCGATTTCCTCATCATCAGGGCATCGATCTCTACGCCATTGGCGCCTCCTCGTGGAGTGCGTTGAAACACCGCGAATTCCTTCGCGGCGGCTCTACCCTCAGCCAACAAACGATCAAACTGGCCCGAGGATCTCACCAACGCGGTTGGCGCCACAAAGGCATCGAAGCGTTGGGCGCTCTCAAACTTGAGCGCACGCATTCCAAGGAAGCCATTCTTCAACGCTATCTGAATCACCTCGATTATGGAAACCGCCGCCAAGGTCCCGAAAGCGCTGCTCAGGCTTACTTCGGCAAGAGCTGTGGCGCCCTCACATTGGGAGAAGCCATTTATCTGGCTGGTCTGCCTCAAGCTCCCAGCCGTTTCAATCCATGGCGGCATCCCCAACGAGCCATGGCTAAATTCAATCGCTCAGTGAACCGCCTAACAGAACTCGATTACCTCACTAACGAACAGAGTCAGGCTTTGTTAGCCTCACCTCCCCGTCCCGGCCAATACATTCCCCCAAATACCTACAGCCACTTCATTGGGGCGGCACGCCGATTTCACCCCGATCGCCCAAGCGACGTCACCCTCACACTGAACCCGCAAATCCAAGATAAAGCCCAAGCCATCCTCACCAATCACCTTCAAGCGCTTCAGCGGCACGACATCCGTAATGGCGCCGTCGTGGTCATTGAGAACCATAGCGGCTTTGTCAGAGCGCTTATCAATGCCTCCACCGCCGCCGCCATGGAAGAGAGCCATGTCAACGCCGCACTCGTTCCACGTCATGCCGGCTCCACCCTCAAGCCCTTCGTCTACGCGCAAGGCATCGAAGAACGCCGGTTGACCGCAGCCACCGTTTTCCCAGATACCGCTCAAGCCATCGCCAAGATCTACGCCGATTACGATCCCAAGAATTTCAACCGCCGCTACTACGGCCCCATCCGTTTGCGCGAAGCCTTGGGCAATTCACTCAATATTCCGGCCATTCTCGCCTCGCACGAGATCGGCCCGCGCCGCGCCTTTGAACACCTCAGCCGTTGGGGCATCGAGCCTAACGGAACATTCGATGATCACGGCGCAGGTTTTGTGTTGGGCAATATGCAAGTGACCTTGCTCGATCTCACCAATGCCTATGCCACGCTGGCAAGAGGCGGCATTACTGCCGCTCATCCGGCCTTTCTAAGCAATCAGCCTCCCGCCATGAAACGCAGTATCTCCACGCCTGCGTGTGTCATCATTCAAAATATTCTGGCAGACAACGACGCCAGACAAGCCTCCTTTGGTACTCGCTCCTTGCTCCATTTTCCCGCTCACCAGCAAACCGCCGTCAAAACCGGCACGAGTTCGAACTACCGCGATGCCTGGGTCGTCGGTTGCAATCGGGATTTCACCGTCGGTGTGTGGGTGGGGAATCTCAACGGCGCCAGCATGGGCAAAGCGCTCGCCATCGAAACCGCCGGCCCGGTCTGGCGGCAAGTCATGCGAGATCTGTTCGTTTCCCACGGAGCGCGGCCATTGAATCCCCCCACCCCATCCAATCAACTAACAGCCATCGAGATCGATTCCCTGAGTGGTTTGTTAGCCCCTGCTGATTCACCGACAACGTTGAAGGAATGGTTTCTACCCGGAACCGTGCCTGACCAATCCGCCGAGGGATGGCTTCGGAATAATCGGCCATATCTACCGGAGATCTACCGTGAGTGGTGCGAAAGCCCTCACAATCATCTCGAAGCGCAAACAGCCTCCATGATCGAGTCGGAAGCCAATGACAGAAAGAACCTAACGATCCTCTCCCCTCGCCCCCAAGGACACTACGTGATTGACCGGGCACTGCCATCAGATCAACAACATCTACTCCTCAAAACACGAAATCAAAAAAACCAATCACTTGAGTGGCACATCGGTGGGGAGCTAATCGAGTCGTCGCCACCCCAATGGCCGCTGCAACCCGGCAACTGGAACGTCCGCGTCACCGACACCACCACAGGTGCCGAAGCCCAAACCACTTTCACCGTCAGTTCTCCATGAAGAAGATCAATACCAACAACTTACCCGAAGAATCTTGGGAATCCCCGTCTGGAAAATTCGCCGGAGCCGGGAAACCAGTTTCTGAAGCACTCGGCCGCCAACCCACCTCTCTCAATCTCGATGAACGGCACCCATTCGACGTCGAGATCACCCGCATTCCGCCTGGCAAATCCCCTTATCCCTATCACTCACACAGCGCTCAATGGGAATTCTATCATGTGCTCTCCGGACACGGCGTCGTTCGCGATGAGAGCGGCCTAACAACCATCGAGCCAGGTGACGCCTTTCTATTCAAACCAGGCGAAGCTCATGCCATTCATAATGAGGGCACAGAAGACTTGGTCCTCTATGTCATCGCCGACAATCCGATCGGTGAGTCCTGTCACTATCCCGATAGTAAGAAATGGCTCGTGCGCTCTCCTGAGAACACGCTGATTCGCTCCGAGGCGTTGGACTATTACGACGGCGAAGAATGAATACTCCGGCCGCTACCCAAATCGCTAGAAACGGCCTTCCTCCTACTCACCTTCCACCACTTTCGCGCCGGGTTGTTTGCGGATCACGCGGCCTTTGTAGATGGCGAAGTTATCAAACCACGCCTTCTCTACCGAGAAGTCGCCGTTCTCATCTCGCGGCGCCCAGTCGGATGAAGACCCGCCATAGAAAGTGCTGAAGAGAAATTTCTCAATCAGAGCTTCCTTGCGTTTGGTGCCGCGTAGTTTGAGCTGTTCGTGTTCAATCACTTTCTCGCCGTCGACATAAACGGCCACGCGTCCATCGGCTTCGTCTCCTGACGTATTCACCGTCACTTGCAAGGTCAAGGCGTGATACCTTCCCCTTTCAAAGTTAAATTCCGCCTTCTTGCCGTCACCGTATTTGCCGGGTTGATCTTGATGATAGATGTAGGAAATGAGCCCACCCTCCGACTTCCACATCATACGCACGCTCCAGCCATCTGGACGGATGGGATCTCCGCCGGCAACCGGTTTGTCAGGGCCCAAACCGGGCAACTTACCGCCCTTCACAAACTCAAAATCCTCGGCAAATTTCACATCATAACAAAGCGTGAATTCGGTGCCCGGCCGCCTCAGCGTGAAGTCTTGCGTGATGCGTTCGCTGCCCTCGTCGTTTCCCTGATAGTTCGCTTGAATCGCCTTGCTGCCCTCGACGCCTTCTTCTCTAACAATGGTAAGATGATCGTTCTTTGAAAGCGTCCGTGTCAGGTCTCCTCGATTGCGTTCAAAGTTGTCCGATAAAACCGGCCTCTGCGCCAGCGCGACGTTGGAGACCAGTAGATGAACGCCAACCAGGAAAATGAACGATCTAAACATGATGCCAGGATGGTAGACATGCGCTGATCCAAGCTCAAGCCTTCTACATTTTCCAAATCATCCATATTTTCCCAGTACCGTTCGCGCCCTATCTGAGTTCTACCGGGTATGAAAACCCGTTCTCCCATCCTCCACGCCCTCATCGGGCTTACTATGGTGCTTGGTCAGCTGTTGTCGGCAAATGCGCAAGATTGCAACTATCCACCGCGGATCTTCCAGACGCTTTACTCCGACTTGCTCCTCGATAACGGCGCGACTTTTGGAGCCTATGGCGTTCCTGATGAAGTCAACCGCGTCATCTGGCTGCCTCATTGCCAGGGCGTCGCGCAAGAAGCCGACTTCCGCATTGAGGCACTAGGATTCAAGAAGCCTTGGTTTAGCAAGGAGTATGACACCGAGTATTATTATGAACTGGTGAGAACGCCTTACAATTGTGCCACGGGCGCCCTAGGTTCCCCAACCGTCGTGCACACGTCCGCAATCGCCACTTCCGACCAAGAATTCATTTCAATCTCGTTCACCGCCGAGGTAACGGAACTTGCTCAGTATCGAGTGAAATTCTACTCTCATGGCCGCAATCTGTTAGGGAAATGGCCCAAGGCTTGGGGCGAAGAATGGACCAACACCATCACCTTTGGCGAAGCTCAAGCTGAAGTGGCTCCCGCAGCTTCCTTAAACGCTGTGGGGACGGTCGATGTCACCACCCTTCCCTACGGCACGGTAACCATCGACACCGTCTGCGGCAGCAGCGTTATCTTGTTAGACGGATCCTCCTCCTCCTGCGAGAATGCTTACGCCGTCACCGTACACCGACTGGATGTCCTCAACTGGGTCACCGGCGAATGGTTAGGCGAAACGGGTTGGGTTACGGGCGAAGCGCCTTCTAACATCAACCTCTCCGCACTCGTGCCTTCCCATGAATGGCAACACGGCGATCATTATCTGGCTACCTTTATCGCCGGACCGGGATGGAATCCCGTTTATCTTCCATTCACTTTCGCTGACGTCGAAGTTGTAGGGAGTCTGCAGGGACATCACAGCACTTACTGGAAAAATGTTCACGTCCATGCGGTTGCCGATTCGCCGTTGGCATCGAGCGGCTCGGGTATCGGCGCCGCCATGTATCAAGTGCATCGTGTCTGTAGCGATCGCAAACTCTGGCTCGATAGCACCGATAGCCGCTGCGCTGAGAACTGGGGTATTCGTATCATCGAGTTAAACGCGGCCGACTTCTCGGAGACTGGCACGGAATGGATCAAGCCCTATCATCACTCCAATTTTCTCAAAGTGAATCTGAGCGATCTTTATGGCGCTTTCGCCTCCGGAAAAGTCTACAAGATCACGCTCTTTGCCAACTCGCCCTACACGTATCGTCACTTCTATGTCGAGCTCGTTCCATGCGTGGATGGAAATCCCCGCAGCCATGACGATACTTTCGAATTCCGTCCCCCCACGCCCCTCCCGAATGCAACTCAAGGCGAACTCAAACCCAGTAAGTCTCTCGCGCAACCTCATAACCAGGCGCCCGTGGAGGCGGTCTCTTTTAATCTCGTCCACAAGCCAGGAGAAGGACGAGAACTCAGCTTGAATGGACTTCCTGAGCAAGGATTTGAAATCGAGTTCTCTGTGGATCTTCAACACTGGGAAAAGATCGACCGAAACTCACATAACATCGACACAAAGACACATCGCATCGGTTTCTACAGAGCCGTTCTCCGCAAGTGATCAAACCATTGTATTAGACAAACAACAAAACCCACATTCGTAGCGGAACTCGTGAGAGTTCCGGGTGTGGCACTCCGCTGCCGCGAAGGAACTGGCACCAGTTCCTCTACCTTCACTGTCCACCACTTTCATCACACCATTCGTAGCGGAACTCGTGAGAGTTCCGGGCGTGGCACTCCGCTGCCGCGAAGGAACTGGCACCAGTTCCGCTACTACCTTCACTGACCACCACTGTTAAGCCACACCATTCGTAGCGGAACTCGTGAGAGTTCCGGGCCTGGCACTCCGCTGCCGCGAAGGAACTGTCACCAGTTCCTCTACCTTCACTGACCAACACTTTTCGTCACACCGAAAAACCATCGTTCACCATCCGTGTGATCTGTGGTTTTCTAAATCCTACAGCCGCCTACGCGCGGCGAGACGCCGCAGCGCCTTGAACCATGGAATCGTCTTGGGCCGGTCCGCGTGCCATGCGGAAAAGCCCTTTGATATCTTCAAGAATGAGATAATTGATAGGCACCAGGAAAAGCGTTATGCAAGTGGCAAAGAGAACACCGTAGCCTAACGAAAGCGCCATAGGAATGAGGAATTGGGCTTGAGTACTCTTCAGCGTGATCAAGGGATAAAGACCCGCGAATGTGGTGAAACTGGTGAGGATGATGGCGCGGAAACGCGCGCCGCCTCCTGTGAAAGCAGCTTCAAAGGTTTTCATCCCCTCCTGACAGCGCCGGTTGATGAAATCAACCAACACAAGACTATCATTCACCACCACACCGGCAAGCGCGAGCATACCAAAGAAACTGAGCATGCTAAGCGAGAAACCGTGGAGCATGTGCCCTAACACCGCCCCGATGAGTCCAAACGGAATAACCGACATCACGATCAACGGTTGCACATAAGACTTAAATGGAATGGCCAACATCGTGTAGATGCCGAAGATGAGAAGGATGGCGCCAAAGACGGTCGTGTCCTGATTCTCACGAGCTTCCCGAGCCTCGCCCTCGAAAGAATACTGGATACCCGGATAATCTAATAACATTTCATCAAGATACTCCCTTATCGAATTGGTGATTGCGGGAATGTCCGCCTTGTCCTTGTCGGCATCCGCTCTCACATTGATCGCACGATTGCGATCGATTCGCTGAATTCGTGGGAAGCTCTTGGCATTGATAGCCTCAGCGACCGCGGTGAAGGGCACCTCGCCGCCATCAGGTGTGCGTATCCGCATGGCCTTCAAACTGGCCAAGGTCTTCCGGCGGCGTTCCGGATACCTCAGCATGACGCGAATCTCATCCCGACCACGCTGAATTCGTTGAATCTCTTCGCCATAAAAAGCTTGCCGTACCTGCCGCGCTAACGCTGCTTCCGTGAGACCGAAATGCTCCGCTTCAGGCCGGATTTGAAGACGAATTTCGTCGTTGGTATCGTCTACACTATCACTGATATCGAATAGATTGGGATACTCCTCAAGATGGTTTTTGATCTTCGCTGACACTTCAGTCAATTTCTCCAGCGACGGACCAATCAACTCGATATCAATGGGATCACCTCCGCGTCCGATCTCCGCGCGAAAACTCAGTTCTTTAGCGCCTAGAATCGGCCCAATTCGTTTGCGCCATTCATTGGCCAAATCCGTGGTGGTAATGGTAGAGGTCCGTTCTTCCGGTGCCCTAACATAAAAGGTGGCTTCCCCCAGATGATCCTGTCCCGTGGACGCACGGCGTCGGGAGGAAGACACCCCTTGACCGCCAACCGCACATAGAATGTTTCGAATAATAGGCGTCCCGTCATCATCACGATACTCTTCTCTCAACTCCATGGCGATGGCCTGCATGCGATCGATGTGCGACTTCGTGACTTCGTAAGGTGTTCCTTCCTGCATGGTCAATGTGGCGGTCGCGCGTTCGCTTTGCACACGAGGGAAGTTCACATACTTCACCTGACCACCCATCATCATGGCGATAATGATGGCAAATCCAGCAAAGAAGATCGCAATCGTGGTGTATCGATAGTCCAGAGCCACTCGGAGAACCGGCTGATAGACATTCTTCACAAACCATTCGAGTCCATTTGCAATCATGGATTGAAACGCACTCAATTTGCGATACAACCCGGATCCAAGCCTCACGACAAAGGTGGGCAGAAAGAACCCGGCCAGGTTTTTCACCAGATGGCGAAGACTATGGCTCAAATGGGAGGGAAGAATGAGTTTGGATTCCACCAGTGAAAACATCAGCACGGGAATCACGATGAGCGCGATGTGTCGCTGAGCACGTCCATGAAATCCCGTGCCAAACATCAGAGGGATGAACGCTAACACCGTCGTCAAAATGCCGAAGATGACCGGGCGCGCCACCTCTTTGGTGCCCAGAATCGAAGCCTCCTGTGGCGGCAACCCAAGCTTCTGTTTGGTGTAAATGTTTTCACCCGTGACAATAGCATCATCCACCACCACCCCTAGGACCAAGATAAAGCCGAAGAGGCTCATGATATTGATCGTCACTCCAAGGGGCGGCATGAAGGCGATGGCCCCCAGAAAACACACCGGAATGCCGATTACCACCCACACAGCAAGACTAGGCCTTAAGAAAAGCGTCAGGACAAGAAAAACGAGTAGGAGACTCTTGGTCGCGCTATCGACCAGCGTGTCCAATCGGCCTTTCACAATCTTCGCCGTGTCACTCCAATAATCAATGCCCACACCCGGCGGCAAACTGGCCTGGTTCGTCATGTAGTCCTTAACCTGCCGCGAAATCTTGATGGCATTCTGTTTGCCCTCGCGGGAAACCATGATGAGAACACAACGGCGGCCATTGAATCGCGCGAGAAAAGGCCGCTCGTCAAAACCATCCGTCACTGTGGCGATATCGCCTAACCGAACTCGTGTGCCATCCTCAGCCGTGAGCACCACGATCTCCTCAAACTCTCTACCCGTGTAAGCCCGTCCTTTGGTTCGCAGCACGACTTGCCCTGAATCGGTGCGCAAGGTTCCAGCCGGCACATCAATGGAGGAGTTGCGCAAGGCTTGCGCAACTTCGTTGAATGAAAGCTGATAGCGTTGCAAGGTGGCCTCATCAATCTCCACTGCGATCTCATAGGGCCGCACACCCTGCAGATCCGCCGCGGACACATCCGGCAAGTTCGCGATATCGTCGCGCACTTGTTTCCCTAACTCTTTTAAATCAGTCTCCGTCATGTCCCCGTAGAGCACCACGCTGATCACCGAGCGCCAGCCTTGCGCCAAGGACAATTGCGGACGCTCCGCTTCCTCAGGAAAAGTCGAAATCGAATCGACCCGATTCTTCACATCGTCGAGCACATCGCGCCTATCGTAACTATCATACACCTCGATGCTGATGTTCGCACCACTTTCACTCGCATAGGACACCACTTTCTCGATTCCTTCTACGTCGATGATGGCCTCCTCGATCCGCGAGACGATCGATTCCTCGACTTCTTCCGGTGTGGCTCCGCGATAGGGTACTTGGATAGAGATTTGATTGATCTCAAATTCCGGGAAAACCTCGACCGGGATGTCGCCCTTGATCAGCGTGTAGATGCCCGCGATCATGATCGCGAACATCAAAAGATTGGCGGCGACGCCATTCCTAGCAAACCAAGATATCATGACCGGTCCTTTCTCTTGCCGGGCTTACCTTGTTCCGCGAAGACCCTTTTCTTCTCCGGTGGCGCTTTCCCATCAATGGTAGCCAGTACGGAAGCCCCATTGGCGGGAAATGCGATGGTGGTGACGCATAACACATCGCCTACATTGAGACCACTATCTTGACCGACAACGACTTCATCCTTTGTCGACCAAATCGCGCTGATCGTCCGCCGTTGCATCTTGCTTTCGCTGTCAATGATCACGACCTCATCGTTAGGACGGACGGCATTTCGCGGAATCACCAACACATTATCCAACGTATGCCCTTCAATCTCCGCTGTGACAAAGAGATTGATCTTCAAAGGCGGATTGCCATCATCCCGCCGCGCATACGGATCATTTACTTGAGCCACAGCAAAGAGTTGCCGGGAACGTGCCTCCAAAGCACCTGCTACTCGCACAATACGGCCTTCCCAGAAAGCCTCACGCCCACCTAACATGCCCGTCAATCGCACGTTCGGGTGCGGGGCATTGGGATCGTCGCCATCCCCACGAAACGTCTCCGGTAAATCAAGAAAAGCGAGGTCTTCGTTGCGGATGGGCAACCGAACTTCCACATAATCGATTGCATATATTAAAGCGAGGGTTGTTCCAGTATTGACGAATTGCCCCACATCCACCCGTTTCTCCAATGTCCGGCCCGCGTAGGGTGCGCGAATAATGGTCCGTTCCAAATCACGTTGCGCCTTGAGTAGTTCCGCCTCGGACGCGGCAACCTGCGCCCGCGCTTCCGCTAGCTGCGGTTTGCGTAAGGCGAGCGCGCTCGGTTCACCCGCTTTCCCTAACCGTTTCCAGTTCTCCACCGCTTGCAACGCTCGCGCTTCTTCTTGCTCGATCAGCGCCTCGGCCTGCGCCACATTTCTTCGCGCCACCACGATTCGCGTTTCATAGTCTAACGGATCAATTTTTAGAAGAATGTCATCCTGCTCAAAGAAACCACCTTCACGAAGCGCCGGCGCGATTTCGATCACTTTGCCGGGAACTTCAGGTATCAATGTGCTTTGTGTGCGCGGTTCCACCACGCCTTGTGAACGCACCGTGACCTGATAGGATTCCGGCTTCAAGGTCCGGCCCTCAACGCGAGTGACCGAAGGCGGCCGTTTGCGTCCTCTGGGATCCTCACGCATGCCAATGATCACTTTGACCAAGATCGCGGCCAAACTCAGGACGATCAACGGCAGCAGAACACGCAGGACAGGTCTCATAAACGTATCAAAGGTCCTCGAAACTTGGGGAAATTCGCCTACAACGGCGAGACAAAGTTTGCGCCCGGCTCATGGCGCTTCATTGGGAGCTGAAGATGCTTGAACCGTCTTGGGAACGTGATCAAAATCGCCACCCAATGCTCGATAAAGATCGAGCCGGTTTTGAAGCCGTTCATTGCGGATTCGTAACAGATTGCTTCGTGAGTCAAAAGCACGCCGCTGAGATTCTAACACCGTAATGATATCCACCAAACCACGTTCGTATTGGCTTAGTGCTAGTTTTTCCGCTAAATCGGATTCACGCACCGCGCCTTCGAGTTTGAGCAGCTGTTCCTCGAAATACGCTTCGGCAGCCAAAGTGGACTCCACTTCGCGGAAAGCCTGCAAAGCCGTCTCAGCATAGCGCGCCG
Organism: Verrucomicrobiales bacterium; assembly: GCA_965224685.1. GTDB lineage: Bacteria > Verrucomicrobiota > Verrucomicrobiia > Verrucomicrobiales > DEV007 > CBDDAB01. Next base: position 2,003,030 of record CBDDAB010000017.1, read on the forward strand.
CAATCTCTTCACGTTGGGCTTTGGAAAGTTCCACCTGAGCGACGAGGCGTCCCCCTTGAAACACCGCCTGCCCAACGCGGCCGGCCAAATCCCAAACCAATGCCTTGGGATCTAACAAATCACTGAATTTATCCGTTGTACTGGTGCCCGCACTGGCATTGATCGTAAAGTTAGGTAACAACGCTTTCCACGATGCCGAGACGTCCTCAATCGAGGCGATCACCCGTTGTTCCGCCGCCACGATATCCGGACGCCGAAGCAACAACGTGGATGGCAAACCGGCCGGTACCGCGCGACGGATACGCGGAAAATCCTGAATCGCCTCCAAGGTCCCAGAAGGGTATTCTCCTAACAACGATTCTAACACACGTCGCGCGTTATCTGCTAATCTCTGATTGGCTGCTAGATTCGCTTCCGCGCGCAAGACATCGGCCCGGCTTAGGGTGATCTCCAAGGCGGTGCGATCATCCACATCGCCCGCCGTGAGTTTGGCATCGAGGATCGCGAGATTGGTTCGCAAACTCTTCAAAGTCTGCCGCGAGACGTCCGCTTGCTGTTCTGATTCTAACAAATTCAGCGCCGTGCTCAACACTTGCACCGCAAGCGAAAGCCGTGCGCCTTGGTAATCCGCGTGACTCGCGCGAAGCTCGGCAATGGCGCTCTTGCGTTGGTTGTTGAGACGTCCCCAAAGATCCAGTTCCCAACTAAAGTCGAGACTCGAGCTGAACTGATTTGCAGTGACCTTCTGAAAATCGGAACCACGAAGGCGCTGCGATCGCACTCCTGCTAGAGAGGCGTTCAGCTGCGGCAGGAGATTCGCACCCGCTGCTTTGGCACGCGCCTGAGCTTGTTTCACTCGGGCCAAGCTCGTCTGCAAATCATAGCTGTGATCCACCGCCGCTCGCACCAACGCCGACAATTTCCCCGAGTCCCCAGAAATATCAGACAACCAGCCCGTGACACTGCCGGAATCCACATGAACCACACTCCAGTTATCTGGAATCTGAGCGGAAAGCCTTTGGTCTAGGTTAGTGAAGGACTGGCAACCCGCCACCAAAGTCACGAAGAGGAATGAGACCAGGGGAGCGAGACGCATGGACGGCAGAAGGAAGCGATTGGTCGTGGTCCTGTCAATGAAGCATCCCTCGAAGATCGGATAAACAGTGCCCCCTGATTGGGACCAATGACGTCTCGTCCGACGGGCTTATCTCAACTCCCAGCCTTCTCAATCGGACGCCGCTGCAAGTCCCTCCCGCTTCGCAAGGCTCCCCAATCACCTCCACGCATCCGCCGGCTACCTTCCTTACGGCGCTCGCTGAAATACTCGCGCTTCTCCTCAAAGAATCCCTCGATAAAGGTTTTCGATCCTATCACAAGCCCATCCGTGAAATACCGCAATCGGCAACGCAGCAATTGCGATCTGGTCAATTTGCCGCCGGACGCCATCACCTTGGTGACTTCCGCCGCCTTCACGCCTTTCCGGTCCTCCCTGCCCGTGATCACGTCAACACGCTCTTCGCCCACCCCAAAGAGAATCTTTCGATACTCACGACCCACGGTGCGCCAATCCATCAGCTCACCTGCCGCCTGCGCTTCTTTGAATAACAAATGCCCCAATCCTCTTCGCGCCAGAGCTTTTCCCACCACTGCCTCCGCATACCCACACCATCGATAATCCTTCGGATCCTTCACCATCCCTGCACGCACCGCATTCAAATCCACATAGGCCGCGACACACATCAACGGATCCCAATCCCCTTCAATCAACACACTCTTAAACCGCGATTCCCAAAGCCGCCCCACTCGCTGATGCCGCCTATTAAACCAAAGCGTGAACCGCAACATCAACGTCTTCATAAACTCACTCAAATGATGCATCCGCCGGATAAACTTCTGCCGGTAATCCCGCAACAAATGCTGCCCGGCCAATCCAGGTGTCATCTTCGGAATCAACTTCATTGTCTCCCGAATTTCCTGAATTTCATCCCGCGAATAAAGCGCCTGCAACCGTTCCCAGAAAACATCTTCCGGTAGATCCTCCACCTTCTCCGGAATATGCACCACAATGTGAAAGTGATTTGAAAGCATCGTCCAAGTAATCACCTCAACTCCCGAAAACGCCTCCACCTGCCGCAACAATCCCCTAAAGAATTCGCGCTCTTCCACCTGAAAAACAAACCGCCGCTCGACCACCCGCGAAAGCACATGAAAATACTGCCCTTCTTGTCCAGTCACTGAAGAACGTAATAACATCTTGCGTGGTTTCATAACTCTATTCTTGGCCAAGCATTGAAATGAATGCAATCCTTTTTTCTTAAAAAGCAATGTCTTTTTAAATATTGTCTTCGTGACCCGCCGCGTCCGGTAGTCGTGGAGGTAGCTGTAGGCGTTGTCTGGCGTGGTGGTGTAGTCGCCGTTGGTATCGGTCTTGGGTTCGCCGTTCTCTAAGCTTGGCTGGCTGTTCCATTCCGCCAGACTAACAAGGCGGTTGTCGTGGTCGTATTGATAGTGGGTGTAGTGGGTGGTGGTGCCGCTGGTGTTCTTCTGGTTGCGGATGATGCGGTTGCCCCGCGAGTCGTAGACCAGATCGGTGTCGGCTCCACCGGTGGTGATCTTGGTGACCTGGTTGCTGTTGGCGGTGCCGCCTTTGATGGTGTAGTCGGTCTGGGTGGTGGTGGCGCCGATGGTGACGTTTTTGTCCGTCCGATTGTGGGCGTCATCGTAAGCATAGTCGACCTGGCGTTTGACTCCGCCAGCGGTGTAGGTGCCGGCGGTGTCGTTGTAGGTGACGTGGTGGTCGATTTCGAGGTCGAGGCGGTAGTGGTCGTCGTAGGTGTTCTTGACTAACCGTTTCTCAGCCTGGTCGGCACTGGAGCCTTGGTCGTAGCGTTCGGCGACTTCGCGGATGTTGCCGGTGTGATCGTGGAGATAGCAACTTCTTTTCCTGTATAAGCAGTGTCCCATTCCAACCAGTCCCCTGTATAAGCAGTGTCCCATTCCAACCAGTCCCATTCCAACCATCGCCTCCCATTCCAACCAATCGCCAACACTTCAGGCCTTAGCATCTTCCCATTTATCGAAGTTGGGCAGCACTCCACAAGCGACTACAGGGAGTCCTTCGACACCATCGGGGAACTCCGCTGCTGGATCGTCCTCGATCCAACTAGCAAAGCCGCTCGCTTTCCAACTGGGGATCTCCGTCCACCCTTCAAGCTCGAACTGCCGACTGACGTATTTATCGGCGACCTCGCATCCCCACGACAGCGCATCATCGGCACTCTCTGCACGAACGAGGAACGCGCTAGAGCTTTCGTCGTCCCAGCCGTTGGCTTCGTTTGCCGCCCATTGCCTTGGGGTGCAGTACCCAAATCTGAAGAGGTGAACTTTCATGATTGAATCAGTCCTTTGGCAACCTAGGAGGTTTCGGCGAACCTGTCGATCCCAGCGGAGGAGTCTGTCCCTGACCCCGCAAGCGAACCGCCTCGCCCCAAGTTTTCGCGGTGTCCCCGTCGCGGTTCCACGGCCTCGATAGCATCGACTCTGGTAGCGGTGCATCGGCCTGGTGAACACGAACGGGGATCTCTTTCATCTTCATCTCAAGAGCCACCGCAGCCCGCGTATGATCGACCGTTGTCAGACCATCGGCCGTCTGTACCACATCGATAGGGTCTCCTTTCCACCCGTGTTCTGCCATGCTCGCCCTGATCTCTGCCGCGCGCCCTCGTCCCCCTGCGGTCGTCTGGGTCCACCTCAACTGCGCAGGGTTAACCATCTTCACGACGTCTTGAGCAGTCGCCCCGCCCATCCCCTTCGGAACCTGCGAGAGCCCCAGGCTTGTTCCACCCATCTGGAGGAGCCCGAAGCTGATATTCATCATCCTCTCGACCTGCGTGGCCTCCCGGACCGTGATCACCCCGTCCGGGTTGACCTCGAACTGTTCCCCCCGTCGCCCCTCTTCGAACTGGGTGGCGCCCGTGGTTTCCATCGCGGCGAACGCCACCGCGTGCGCCGCGGAGGAGCCCTTGCCGTCCCCCGTCTCGCGGAACGTCTTGTAGACGGCTCTCGTCTTCCGGGTCTGCTCGGTCCCGCTCACCAGGCCCGGCGCCCATGGGACGGGGCTCCCCGCCACCTCCAGGAGCGCCCTGCCCAGTTTCCCTTGGCTAAGGTCTCTAGCAACAGTGAGTGGGTCGAATAGGCCGTGGGGGTCAAAGGAGGTGAGCGGGTTGTTGCGGACGTACGCGTAGAGGTTTGGGCCGTCGACGAAACCCGCTGGATCCCGCGTAAGGAACAACCGGACACCCGGCGCCGTCCCGTAGCCGCAGGGCCGATACCCCAGGGGCCGGTCAACGGTTTGCGGAGCGTTGGCCCTGACGCTTTTGCTAAAGCCGGTTTCGAAAACCCCAGGCGCGATATTTTGGCCGGGGCCGGACCTCCCAGACGCGACCCCGGCAACTAACCACAGCGCGGCCGTCGCCAGGATCAGATGGAGCGGCCGCCACATGCGGGCCACGCTAGCGGCCGTTGGCAGCTAAGGGAAGAAGCAACCACAGCCCCCACTTCCAACATCGGGCTGCGACTGAGAGCGATTAGCCTCAATGGCCATTCTGCTATCATATCCCCCGAAAGGTTTTGTTAAATTTTCCACACTCACACGATGCGGCCTTTAGTTTTCCATCGTCGCTTCGTTCGATAACGATGGGTTTTTCGCAAACGTCACAAAGTATCTGGCGTCCATTCGGATCTGCTGACTCGTCGATTGCAGCCAAGAGGAGTTCCACGTCGGCTGGAGGCATCTGCTCTTGTTGTCCGGTCATCTCGAACCAAGCCAGAGGTAGTCTCGGAGGTCGCCGAGTCTCAAATGCGTGCCATATCGACGATTATATACAGCCACCCGTTCGGCGGCGTCCCGAAGTAAGCCGAACCGCTCGCCCGAAGACAGACCAGAAGTATGTCGCGCCGCTCTGACACTTGCCTGCACCTCATCCAATAAACTTCCTGCCCTAAATGACGAACCGTTCAAAAATGCTTGGTGATGCCCTAGGATTTCGTGTCCGAGCGTGGCCCTCATGGACATTCGGTGCTGAGCTCGAGTAGCAGTTTTAGCAAGCGCAGGCAATACATCATCAGAGATAATGAGGAGCCCTCCATCGACGTAGCTCGTATTGTATCCACGAGACAAGGGGCGATATACGATCTGACCATCAAAACCGAGTTCTCGCGCCAAAGCCTTGGCCTCGGCAATTTGACTGTTAGTAAGCGGGGTCGTATTGCGTGGCCCCCGGCTGGCGAGCCGAGCACCTCTTGCGGCATCTAACAGTTTGTCGCCCTTGGCCAGCAGCGCCGGGACCCTCGCCTGCTGGCCGGGGATCGGGATCCCGAGGCTCAGCCCGAACACCATCGAGGGGACGAGGTGCTGCCTCATCTGCTCGTTCTTGTGGTCGAACCCCGACATCGGCCGCGGCGCGGTCCCGAAGGTGTCCAGTAGCGCCGCGATCTCCTCGCCCTCTTCCAGTTCCGCAAGCGCGGCCTCCTCAGGCGACAGCGGCGACACCAGGGTCGCCTCGGCCCCGACGGCGGGCACGCGGGAGAACGGGTCGCCCACCAAATCGTCCGCACCCATCGAACCAGCGTTTGTGGCGGGGGTGTCCCTCCGCTCGGTGGCCACGAGGTCAAACAGCGTATACGCGACGTCCTCCGTACCAACTTTCGCACCGGCGAGCTTCGCGAACTCCTCCACCTCCACCCGGCCGACCGGCTCGAAGATCGTCGCCAGCCCGAGATAGTCGTAATTGTTAATCGGATCGTTATTTACGAAGCCGTAGAGGTTGATTCCGCCCGCTTCGCCGAGCGGGTCACGGCTTAGCCATTCGCTGCGACCCGACACCGATTTTTCCCCAGACGCGGTTTTTGCTAGGGGCGCCCTTTCGGCCACTAACGCTCGCACTGTGGCGCTCACTTTCGGCGGGGAGTAGCTCTCCCCGGCGTCGATCCTGACGCCACTAGCGGACGCACCAGGCGCGCAGAACAAGGCCGCCATGAACAGTGTCAGGGCGAGCAGGGCTCGGGCGATGGTGGCTCTCGGCACGGCCTAGAGCCTAGCAGCTAATGGCGGGCAGCTAAAGAAGGAAGCAGCCGGGGCGCGTTTCCGTAACGTTACGCCTGGCCGGGCAGCGCTTTGCGGGCCTCCGCCGGGTGCGTCTGCGCGTGCACCTCTTTCAGTTTGGCGATCGAGACCTCGGTGTAGATGGCGGTGGTCTCCAGCTTCTCGTGGCCGAGCAAGGCCTGGATGTAGCGGATGTCGGCACCGCCCTCTAACATGTGCGTCGCGCAGGTGTGCCGGATCAGGTGGCAGCTCCCCTTGCGCCCGATCGCGGCGGCCTTGATGAACTTGCTGACCATGCGGCTGACCACGTCGGGGTGGAAGGCGTCGCCGTAGCTGGTGACGAACAGGGCGGCGCTCGGCCCTAACAGGAGCCTCGGCCGGACGCCGTCGGTGTAGCGCTCGGCCCACGCGAGCGCGCCTCCGCCGACGGGGACGACTCTATCCTTCTTCCCTTTCCCCTGGCGGACTCTCAACGTGCCGCGTTCGTGGTTGATGTCGGTCACCTCCAAGGCGGCGAGTTCGGAGCGGCGCACGCCGGTCGAGTAGAGCAGCTCTAACATGGTGCGGTCGCGCACGCCTAAGGGATCGTTGATGTCGGGCACGTTCAACACGGCGTCCATCTGCGACACGCTCAGCGCTTCCTCGTGGAGGCGTTTTTCCGGTCGTGGCAGTTCGAGTTCGCTGGCCGGGTTGGCGTCGATGATCTTGCGTTTGGTCATCCACGCGAACAGCAGTTTTATCGCGGTGATGTGGCCGCGCTGCGTGTTCGCGGCCAGCGGCTTGCCGTTCTTCTTGCGGTGGTGGTGCAGGTCGCGCTGGTAGCTCTCCAGCGCCGCCATCGTCACCGCGCCGGGGTCGGCCAGGCCGCGCCCGTCGGCCCAGGCGATGAAGCGGCGCAGCTTGTCGCGCGCCCCCGCGACCGTGCGCGGCGAGTAGCTGCGCACCGCGAGGTGTTCGAGGTAGCGCGCGGTTTGCGCTTCGAGGCTGCCGGGGGCGCCCGACGGCCTCCACCCGGGCGCCCCCCCGCCGCGCTTGTCTTTGGCGCGGCCGCGGATGTGGCGGGTGGTCCCGTAGCCCTGGTGGTTGGGCGCGCGGCCCTCGGGGGTGTTCACTGGTCTTGCTGGCGCGGGTTCTCGGCGGGGTGGAAGCGCGCGTGCACCTCCTTGAGCTTGTGGATCTCCACCTGGGTGTAGATGGCCGTGGTGTCGAGCCTGGCGTGGCCGAGCAGGGCCTGGATGTAGCGGATGTCCGCCCCGGCCTCCAGCATGTGCGTGGCGCAGGTGTGGCGCAGCAGGTGGCAGCTGCCCGCCCGCCCGATGTCGGCCGCCTCGATGTAGCCCCTGACCGTGCGCCCGAGCACGGCGGGGCTGATGCCCTCGCCGTAGCCGCTCAGGAACAGCGCCCCCCGGAGGCCTCCAGCTCCAGCTGCGGGCGCACCTCGTCGAGGTACTTGCGCACCCAGCGGTAGGCGCGTGCGCCGACGGGCACGTAGCGGTCCTTCTTCCCTTTTCCCAGGCGCACGTGCAGCGTGCCCTTCTCGTGGTTGAGGTCGGCGGCCCCGAGCCGCGCCAGCTCCGAGCGGCGCAGCCCGGCCGAGTAGAACAGCTCCAGGATCGCCCGGTCGCGGACGCCCAGCGGGTCGCCGACGTCCGGCGCGGCGAGCACCGCCTCGACCTGGCGGCGGGTCAGCGGCTCCTCGGGCAGGCGGGCCTCGGGCCGCGGCAGCTCCAGGTCGGCGGCCGGGTTGGAGGGCAGGTGCCCGCCGCGGCACAGCCACCCGAAGAACTTGCGCAGCACGCTGATCTGCTCGCGCTGGTGGCCGACCCCCAGCGGCTTGCCGTTCTTCTTCCTCGCCCGCCACAGGTGCCGCTGGTAGCTCTCCAGGATCGGCCGGGTGAAGTCCCCGGCCTCGGGCAGGTCGCGCTCCTGGGCCCAGAGGATGAAGCGGCGCAGCGAGTCGCCGTGCCGCCGCACCGTGGCCGCCGCGTAGTTCTTGACCTCAAGGTCGGCGGTGTAGGCGTCGGCGAGGACCGAGGTGTGGCGCGGCCCGCCGCGCTCCAGCCCGTCGGGCGGGCGCTCGTTGCCGCCGCGGGCGGTCCCCTTCAGCGCGCGCGCCCGCAACACCCGCGCGGCGCGGATGCCCGTGGGGGCGGGGTTCGGTCTCTCCGGTCTTGGCTTCATGTGCGTCTACGGTGTGTGTTCTCGAAAAAAAGGTTCCAGATGTGCTCCCCCCGCCAGGCCGTCAGCTTTGGCTTAAGGCGTTGCCCGCCAGGGCCCTAAACCTGGCGCCCCCGTACCCGTCACCCCCCGTCAGGTAGCCCCTCGCCCCCGTCAGGTCGGCGTCGTAGTTTCAGTTTCGCGGGGTCGATCAGCCCGACGGCCGGGACCCCGGCCGTCGCCTCCGGACCCACCAAAAGCTCGTAGACGAAGCTCGAACCGTTGCCCCCGTGCCGCACGGCGAGGTACTCGTAGTCGACCAGCCGCTGCAAGTGCACCCGGATCTGCGTGGCGCTCCAGCCCGTCCGCTCGCGCATCTGCCGCCGCGTGAACGGGCACCCCTCCCTCTCGGCCCCCTTCGCCGCCATCTGCTCGCGCACGTGCGCCTTGATCGCCTCCAATAGCCCCCGCGTCTGCGGCGGCAGCTCGTCGAGCGAGCGCCCCAGCACCTCCGGCGCGATCGCGTTGGCCGCCTCGATGTCCGCCAGCGTCGTCTTGATGTGCGGGCCCGCCACCTCGTCCTCCTCGACCGGCCGCTGCCGCTGGTGGAGCAAGGTGACGCTCTCGATCAGCGTCAGGTACTTCTCGTGGTCGCGCCGCGTGCGCGTGCACGCCGCGGTGAAGGTCAACGCGTCCGCGTAGGGGTTGACTACCGCCATCGGCCCCAGCAGCCGCTGCGCGTTCTGCAAGAGTGTCAGGACCCGCTCGCGCCTCTTCTTGAGGCGCAGCCCCTCCAGCGTGCGCGCCTGGCGCTGCAACGCGTGGATGCGCTCGGTTTGCGCCCGGCTCTCGTCCACCGTCAGGATCAGGCAGCGGTTGCGCAACTCCTCGTCGATGTCGATCGAGGTCGTCGTGAACACGATCGCCACCGGACCCTCCACATGATACTCCTGGGTCTCCATCCGGCCGGTGTGGGGGTCCTTCCCCGTGCTCGCGATCGTCAGCTCGCCCTCGCTTTGCAGGAGTTTCAAAGCGTAGGACGCCTTCTCCGCGCCCTCCTCCTCGACGATGGCCAGGACCTTGTGTTTCAGGTCCGCGTCGCCCAGGTAGTAGAGGCTCTGCCCGGTCATCGCCGAGTATTTGATCTGCTCCTCGGGCGGGAAGAACGACAGCACGGCGTCCATCAGCGTGGACTTGCCCGCCGCGCTGGTGCTCTGGATGATGATCGCCAAAGGCTTGCTCAGCAGCCGCGAGGTGCACGCCAGGTAGGCGGCGATCTTGTTGGTCTTCTCGCCGACGGTCCCGGCCGCCTCGAAGGCCTCGCCGAGGCGCCCGATCAGGTCGGGGGCCTCCAGGAACGCCCGCGCCTCGCGCTGCTCCTCGGGGCTCATGTCGGGGGCCTCCTCGCCCGGCTCCAGGGCCTCGTAGAGGCGCCTCTCTTGCGCCCCCTCGCAGGCGAGCAAGAGCTTGGCGAGGTCGCGTTTCACGAGTTCGGGTTCGAGGCGGCACTCCTCGGCGGCGCGCTCGACGAAGCGGCGGCGGTGGGTGTCGTGGTAGAGGTCGAGCTGGTCGACGTGGAACCTGTCATCGTACCAGAGGCGGAGCGTGAGTTTCATCACCTCCAGCGAGCCGTTCTTTTCGAGGCCGCCGACCCGGTAGACGCGCGGCCCGATCTGCAGCTCGTGGTGCTCGCCGGTCCTGACAAGTTCGGGCCTCTTCCTTTCCCTATTGCCCCCGGCCGGGGGCCTGCTGCTTTTTTCTTTAGCCGCTTCTTCGTTAGCCACTAACGCTCCGCCCGCAGCTAAGGGGGGAGGCTCCGGGGCGGCGGCATTCGCGGCCACCGGCGGCGGCACCGCGGCAGGCGGGGCGGGGGCCTCAGCAGCTAACTCGGCAGCTATTTCTTTCTTTGAAGAGGGCGCGCGCGAGGGGGGACCCGCCCCCAGCCAGAGGGCCGAACGCACCGCCCCCCGCAGCGCCTCGCCGCCCTGGCGCCTCGCGAAGTCGTTGGCGTCGAAGCCCTCCGGGAAGCGCACCTCGTGGCACTCCACACCGATGGCCCCCAGACGCCCCGCGTCCCTGGCCGTCGCCCTCCTCCCGGCCTCGTCGGCGTCGTAGGCCAGCCGCACGCTCTCCACACCCCTGTCTTTGATGGCCTCGAACAGCTCCTCGGTGAAGCCCTCCGTCCCGAAGATGCACGTCGCCGCCCCCATCCCGTGCCGCACGAAGGTCAGCGCGTCGATGATCGACTCGCAGAGGATGATCTCGCGTTCCTCCAGGGCCTCGGGGTTGAAGATCCCGCGGTGCGGGCCGGGCAGGTAGAGGTGCAGCGGCGTCCCCTTGCGCAACCCCTTGCTGATCTTCCGCCCGTACATCTCGGCGACGTGCCCCCCGGCGTCGAAGACCGGTACCACCACCGAGCCGTTGAAGTGCTCGTGCCCGCTCTCCCTGCGGTAGACGCCCAGCTCCTCCAGCCGCCCCCGCAGCCGCGCCCCGGCCAGCCGCTTCTTGTTCGGCAGCCGCAGCCCCAGCGACCGGTCGGCGTAGCCCACCCGGAAGCGCCCCAGCAAGCCCTCGTCGTCGAGGCCGCGCGAGGCGAGGTAGGCCAGCGCCGCGTCGCTCCCCCACAGCCTCTCCTCGTAGTAGCTCACCACCTGATCGAGCAGCGCCTCGTCGTCGGCCCCCTCGTCCAGCGGGCAGGGCAGCTTCGGCGCCGTGCTGCGCCCCGGCCGACCGCGCGGCGGCTCGAAGGCCGCCTTGCCCTCGGCCAGCAGCTCGTAGGCGTGCCGGAAGCTCAGCCCGTCGTGCCGCTCCACGAACTGGATCGCGTTGCCCGCCGCACCGCAGCCCATGCAGTGGAAGAGCCCCTTGGCCGGGCTCACGATGAAGTTCGGGTTGGCCCTGTCCTCGTGGAACGGGCACAGCCCCACCAGGTCGCGGTAGCCGTGCTTCCTGAGCACCACGCCCCGCGACCTCACCAGCGCGGCCAGGTCGGTCTCGCTCTTGATGCGCTCTATCTCCTCTTCGGGTATCCGGGCCATGGCTAGTCGTCCTCCCGTCGCAGTTTGAAGGCCCGGGCGAAGAGGTCCGCCGTCTCGCGCACGTCGGCGACCACCTGCCCGGCGCTCCTGGCCCGCTGGCCGCTCTCGGCGATCCAGCTCTCGCGGATCAGGGCGAGGGCGAACTCGAAGTGGTCGCGCGCCTTCTGCTCCCGGCAGGAGTGCGCCGCGACCTTGGCCGCCGCCTCCGCCTCGTCGATCAGTTCGAGGACGGTCGGCGGCGGCTCGCGGTCGGGGTTCGGGTCGTTCATGTCGGTTCGGGTGTGGCCGGTGGCCGTGGTTCAAAAAAAGCGTCAAGCATGAAGGCCAAAAAATCGGCGCTCTTGATCTCGACTCCTATTGTGAGATATAATTCACATTATGCGCAAGCAAAAACTCCCAAAGAGCATTTTTGGAGCAACCGCCCTGTATACTTGGGGCGACATGGCAGGAAGACCTCCCACCAAAGATGCGCCACTGTTCGGGCAGCGGCTTTCCTCATTACGCAAAGCCCGCGGCCTCTCCCAAGAAGAACTCGCCTCTAGACTCGGGACGACCCGCGCCAACCTGGCCTACTACGAACGGAAGGCGGGTAACCCGACTCTCGATTTCATCTTGAGGTGCTCGGAGATACTTGAGATCCCACCCGAGGAACTGATCGGTGAGGGACAGGCGGCCAGACGCAAGCCCGGCCCGAAGTCCAAGCTAGAGAAGCAGTTCGAGGCCATCGCCAAGCTGCCAAAGGGCGAACAGAAGTTCTTCTCGCAGATGATTGAACGGTTTCTCCGAGAGCACTCGGCGGAGGCTTCCTAGCGCACTGCGCGCATTCCGTAACGTTACGTTATCCGGCGACCGCTCCAACCCGAACCCTAACGAGTTGGCCCCAACTTGTTTTGGCCAAAGCCAAAACCATGCCCACCCAACCGGCGCGGGGGCGGCCGGGGTCAAGTGGAGTAGTGGTCGGCAGCCGAAGAGGCTCCACTTGAGGCCGGGCGCCCCCGCGCCCCCCCAAACCCACCGCGCCAGCGGCTGACTCTATCGGTTAGGCCAGGCGGCGCCCCGGGGTGGTGGAAGGGGGGTGGAGGCGAACCGCAAACGGGCAGGAAGTGAACCGCAAGCGAACTGGAAGCCGGGCGGATTGCAGGCGGATTCCTGCCGTGTTCCTGTTAGGGTTGCTGCCGTTTTCCGGTCCGGATCCGCGCCGTTTGCAGCCCCCCGCCTAACGACGAAGTCGATAGGGTCTTGTGTCCCCAAAACTAATTACTAACTCTACAACATGGCCGGGGCGAAAACCGGCACCCTGACCAAACGCTTGACCAAAGCTTGACCAAACGAGGCGGCCACCCTGACCAAACGCTTGACCAACGCCTGACCAATAAGAGCGTGACCCCACGACAGAACGGCTGACCAACCAGAAGCGTTGGCCTGCGCGGCGCAGATAGTCGCACTCGCCCCGTGATGTTTTCAGCCAAAACGGTGAACTACATAGTGATGCTCATCCACCCCCAGAGCCGTCGTTGTCCTTTCGATGCATCCGGATGCTGTTCGACGCGTTGCACTCCCGGCAGATCAGATGTCTCTCGAACACCGTGGTTACTCTTTCGGGCTCCACGTCCACAACTTCCAGGTAAGCCGCACCGCAGGAAGGGCATTCCACCTTCTGGATCGGATCGACAGCTAGCACCTTCGCGGCCTCAAGCCATTTCTGCTCCACGTCACTCATCCAGCTAGCACTCGTCCGAGATAAAGACATCGAGACATTCGACCAAAAACCCGCCGGCTTGATCGGACACCTCAACCACCTCGCCGCGACCCCTGACCGTGATCTCAACAGAGTTCCACGAGGTTTTCCCGCAGATGTATGAGCAGCCGAAGCAAACAAGGTATTCCACCTCGTCACCCTTCGATAGTTCGAGGGCGAACCGGCTCTTGCCGTCCTGGTAGTAGGCGAATCGAGCTGCCCCGCCACGGACAGCACCTAACCTCTGGAGCACTTGCTCCCTTGAATTCGTCGTGCTCATTCTCCTGGTCCTCGGTAGAGCTTTTCATGCGGCACCACCTCCCCAGCCTCGTCGTAGAATGTCGTCTTCTTGAGCAATTCTTCGTTGCTGATTATTCGGTCGTACTCCCAGTTCGTCACGTTACTTAGCTTGTCTCGCTTCCCCCGTTTGTAGCGCTTGAACTGGTTGTTCGAGAAGCCCGCCAAGTTAAAATGGATCTCGTCGGCCTGGTCGAGGTTTCTCCCGATCCACTCCTTGAGCACCTCGTCGCCCTCGCTCCCAGCAAGCCTTCTCGCGATTTCATCGTAGCCTTCCCACTGGCGGTAGTCGGCAGCTCCCACCGACCTTGCGAAGCGCCCGAGCCGGGACTGCGCAAACGCGCTGCCCCTTGGCAAGTCGTCTCCGGCTTTCGAAAGAACCCCCAGAGCGATCTTCCGGGCTGATACCTCCACCACTTCCCCTCCGGCTCGGAGGGTGCCCTGAACCCCAGCCCTCACCAGATCACCAGGCCCTGGCACGATTGGTGGCCCGTCGTAGCCCGCCCCAATCTCAATACCAGTGCTCACCGTCTCGGTTGCTGTATACAGCCCAGCTGGAGTTGTCCCCCAAGCCGCTATTACTGGCCCATAGGCCCAGCCCAACCCTGCGGTCGCCAGCCCAAAACCGGCGGCGACACCCTGCGGCGAACCAAACCCGCGCTGGAACCCGGCCTTATACTCCGGGCTGTTGACCAGCTGCCTCACCTCCGGATCACCCCAGGCTTGCACCGGCGTGATCGCGTAGCCCGTCAAACCCTGCGGGTCGAACCGCGAGAGCGGGTTGTTAGAGACATAGCTGTAGAGGTTGGTGCCATCGACGAAGCCCGCCGGGTCACGTTGTAGGAACAACCGGACACCCGGCGCCGTCCCGTAGCCGCAGGGCCGATACCCCAGGGGCCGGTCAACGGTTTGCGGAGCGTTGGCCCTGACGCTTTTGCTAAAGCCGGTTTCGAAAACCCCAGGCGCGATATTTTGGCCGGGGCCGGACCTCCCAGACGCGACCCCGGCAACTAACCACAGCGCGGCCGTCGCCAGGATCAGATGGAGCGGCCGCCACATGCGGGCCACGCTAGCGGCCGTTGGCAGCTAAGGGAAGAAGCAACCACAGCCCCCACTTCCAACATCGGGCTGCGACTGAGAGCGATTAGCCTCAATGGCCATTCTGCTATCATATCCCCCGAAAGGTTTTGTTAAATTTTCCACACTCACACGATGCGGCCTTTAGTTTTCCATCGTCGCTTCGTTCGATAACGATGGGTTTTTCGCAAACGTCACAAAGTATCTGGCGTCCATTCGGATCTGCTGACTCGTCGATTGCAGCCAAGAGGAGTTCCACGTCGGCTGGAGGCATCTGCTCTTGTTGTCCGGTCATCTCGAACCAAGCCAGAGGTAGTCCTCGGAGGGTCGCCGAGTCTCAAATGCGTGCCATATCGACGATTATATACAGCCACCCGTTCGGCGGCGTCCCGAAGTAAGCCGAACCGCTCGCCCGAAGACAGACCAGAAGTATGTCGCGCCGCTCTGACACTTGCCTGCACCTCATCCAATAAACTGTTTCCTGCCCTAAATGACGAACCGTTCAAAAATGCTTGGTGATGCCCTAGGATTTCGTGTCCGAGCGTGGCCCTCATGGACATTCGGTGCTGAGCTCGAGTAGCAGTTTTAGCAAGCGCAGGCAATACATCATCAGAGATAATGAGGAGCCCTCCATCGACGTAGCTCGTATTGTATCCACGAGACAAGGGGCGATATACGATCTGACCATCAAAACCGAGTTCTCGCGCCCAAAGCCTTGGCCTCGGCAATTTGACTGTTAGTAAGCGGGGTCGTATTGCGTGGCCCCCGGCTGGCGAGCCGAGCACCTCTTGCGGCATCTAACAGTTTGTCGCCCTTGGCCAGCAGCGCCGGGACCCTCGCCTGCTGGCCGGGGATCGGGATCCCGAGGCTCAGCCCGAACACCATCGAGGGGACGAGGTGCTGCCTCATCTGCTCGTTCTTGTGGTCGAACCCCGACATCGGCCGCGGCGCGGTCCCGAAGGTGTCCAGTAGCGCCGCGATCTCCTCGCCCTCTTCCAGTTCCGCAAGCGCGGCCTCCTCAGGCGACAGCGGCGACACCAGGGTCGCCTCGGCCCCGACGGCGGGCACGCGGGAGAACGGGTCGCCCACCAAATCGTCCGCACCCATCGAACCAGCGTTTGTGGCGGGGGTGTCCCTCCGCTCGGTGGCCACGAGGTCAAACAGCGTATACGCGACGTCCTCCGTACCAACTTTCGCACCGGCGAGCTTCGCGAACTCCTCCACCTCCACCCCGGCCGACCGGCTCGAAGATCGTCGCCAGCCCGAGATAGTCGTAATTGTTAATCGGATCGTTATTTACGAAGCCGTAGAGGTTGATTCCGCCCCGCTTCGCCGAGCGGGTCACGGCTTAGCCATTCGCTGCGACCCGACACCGATTTTTCCCCAGACGCGGTTTTTGCTAGGGGCGCCCTTTCGGCCACTAACGCTCGCACTTGTGGCGCTCACTTTCGGCGGGGAGTAGCTCTCCCCGGCGTCGATCCTGACGCCACTAGCGGACGCACCAGGCGCGCAGAACAAAGGCCGCCATGAACAGTGTCAGGGCGAGCAGGGCTCGGGCGATGGTGGCTCTCGGCACGGCCTAGAGCCTAGCAGCTAATGGCGGGCAGCTAAAGAAGGAAGCAGCCGGGGCGCGTTTCCGTAACGTTACGCCTGGCCGGGCAGCGCTTTGCGGGCCTCCGCCGGGTGCGTCTGCGCGTGCACCTCTTTCAGTTTGGCGATCGAGACCTCGGTGTAGATGGCGGTGGTCTCCAGCTTCTCGTGGCCGAGCAAGGCCTGGATGTAGCGGATGTCGGCACCGCCCTCTAGCATGTGCGTGGCGCAGGTGTGCCGGATCAGGTGGCAGCTCCCCTTGCGCCCGATCGCGGCGGCCTTGATGAACTTGCTGACCATGCGGGCTGACGACGTCGGGGTGGAAGCCCTCGCCGTAGCTGGTGACGAACAGGGCGGCGCTCGGCCCTAACAGGAGCCTTGGCCGGACGTCGTCGGTGTAGCGCTCGGCCCACGCGAGCGCGCCCTCCGCCGACGGGGACGACGCGGTCTTTCTTCCCTTTTCCCTGGCGGACTCTCAACGTGCCGCGCTCGCCGTTGATGTCGGTCACCCTCCAACGCGGCGAGTTCGGAGCGCCGCACGCCAGGTCGAGTAGAGCAGCTCTAACATGGCGCGGGTCGCGCACGCCCAACGGGATCGCCGATGTCGGGCACGTTCAACCACGGCGTCGATTTGGGCGACACGATCAAGGGCTTCCTCGTGGAGCCGTTTTCTCGGGCCGTGGCAGCTCTAGCTCGCTGGCCGGGTTGGCGTCGATGATCTTGCGTTTGGTCATCCACGCGAACAGGAGTTTTATCGCGGTGATGTGGCCGCGCTGCGTGTTCGCGGCCAGCGGCTTGCCGTTCTTCTTGCGGTGGTGGTGCAGGTCGCGCTGGTAGCTTTCGAGCGCGGCCATCGTCACCCCGCCTAGGGTCGGTCAGCCCGCGCGCGTCCGCCCAGGTGACCAGGCGGTGCAGCTCTGTCGCGCGCCCCCGCGATCGTGCGCGGCGAGTAGTTGCGGACGGCGAGGTGTTCGAGGTAGCGCGCCGTTTGCGCTTCGAGGCTGCCGGGTTCGCCGCGACGGCCTGCCAGGCGGGTTCGCCCCGCCGCTGCGGTGTGTCTTTGGGGCGGCCTCGGATGTGGCGGGTGGTCCTGATAGCCTCTGGTGGTTGGGCGCGCGGCCCACGGGGGTCTTCACTGTTCTTGATGGCGCGGGGTTCTCGGCGGGGTGGAAGCGCGCGTGCACCTCCTTGAGCTTGTGGATGCTCGACGTGGGTGTAGATGGCCGTGGTGTCGAGCTTCTGGCGTGCCCGAGCAGCTGCCTGGATGAAGCGGATGTCGGCCCCCGCCTCCAGCAGGTGGGTGGCGCAGGTGTGGCGCAGCAGGTGGCAGCTGCCCGCCCGCCCGATGTCGGCCTTCTCGATGTAGCCGCTGCACCATGCGCCCCAGCACCGCCGGGCTGATGCCCTCCCCGTAGCCGCTCAGGAACAGCGCCCGCTCGGAGGTCTCCAGTTCGAGTTGCGGGCGCACCTCCTCAAGGTAACTTGCCCACCCAGCGGTAGGCGCGCGCCCCCACCGGCACGTATCGGTCCTTCTTCCCTTTGCCCAGGCGCACGTGCAGCGTGCCCTTCTCGTGGTTGAGGTCGGCGGTTTCAAGCCGGGCGAGCTCGGAGCGGCGCAGCCCCGTCGAGTAGAACAGCTCCAGCACCGCCCGGTCTCGCACGCCCTAGCGGGATCGCCCACGTCCGGCGCGGCGAGCACCGCCTCCACCTGGCGGGGGGTCAGCGGCTCCTCGGGCAAGCGTTTTTCTGGCCGCGGCAGCTCCAGGTCGGCGGCCGGGTTGGAGGGCAGGTGCCCGCAGCGGCACAGCCAGCTGAAGAACTTGCGCAGCACGCTGATCTGCTCGCGCTGGTGGCTCGACCCCCAGCGGCTTGCCGTTGTCCTTCCTCGCCCCGCCACAGGTGCCGCTGGTAGCTCTCCAGGATCGGCCGGGTGAAGTCCCCGGCCTCGGGCAGGTCGCGCTCCTGGGCCCAGAGGATGAAGCGGCGCAGCGAGTCGCCGTGCCGCCGCACCGTGGCCGCCGCGTAGTTCTTGACCTCAAGGTCGGCGGTGTAGGCGTCGGCGAGGACCGAGGTGTGGCGCGGCCCGCCGCGCTCCAGCCCGTCGGGCGGGCGCTCGTTGCCGCCGCGGGCGGTCCCCTTCAGCGCGCGCGCCCGCAACACCCCGCGCGGCGCGGATGCCCGTGGGGGCGGGGTTCGGTCTCTCCGGTCTTGGCTTCATGTGCGTCTACGGTGTGTGTTCTCGAAAAAAAGGTTCCAGATGTGCTCCCCCCCGCCAGGCCGTCAGCTTTGGCTTAAGGCGTTGCCCGCCAGGGCCCTAAACCTGGCGCCCCCGTACCCGTCACCCCCCGTCAGGTAGCCCCTCGCCCCCGTCAGGTCGGCGTCGTAGTTTCAGTTTCGCGGGGTCGATCAGCCCGACGGCCCGGGACCCCGGCCGTCGCCTCCGGACCCACCAAAAGCTCGTAGACGAAGCTCGAACCGTTGCCCCCGTGCCGCACGGCGAAGGTACTCGTAGTCGACCAGCCGCTGCAAGTGCACCCGGATCTGCGTGGCGCTCCAGCCCGTCCGCTCGCGCATCTGCCGCCGCGTGAACGGGCACCCCTCCCTCTCGGCCCCCTTCGCCGCCATCTGCTCGCGCACGTGCGCCTTGATCGCCTCCAATAGCCCCCGCGTCTGCGGCGGCAGCTCGTCGAGCGAGCGCCCCAGCACCTCCGGCGCGATCGCGTTGGCCGCCTCGATGTCCGCCAGCGTCGTCTTGATGTGCGGGCCCGCCACCCTCGTCCTCCTCGACCGGCCGCTGCCGCTGGTGGAGCAAGGTGACGCTCTCGATCAGCGTCAGGTACTTTCTCGTGGTCGCGCCGCGTGCGCGTGCACGCCGCGGTGAAGGTCAACGCGTCCGCGTAGGGGTTGACTACCGCCATCGGCCCCAGCAGCCGCTGCGCGTTCTGCAAGAGTGTCAGGACCCGCTCGCGCCTCTTCTTGAGGCGCAGCCCCTCCAGCGTGCGCGCCTGGCGCTGCAACGCGTGGATGCGCTCGGTTTGCGCCCGGCTCTCGTCCACCGTCAGGATCAGGCAGCGGTTGCGCAACTCCTCGTCGATGTCGATCGAGGTCGTCGTGAACACGATCGCCACCGGACCCTCCACATGATACTCCTGGGTCTCCATCCGGCCGGTGTGGGGGTCCTTCCCCGTGCTCGCGATCGTCAGCTCGCCCTCGCTTTGCAGGAGTTTCAAAGCGTAGGACGCCTTCTCCGCGCCCTCCTCCTCGACGATGGCCAGGACCTTGTGTTTCAGGTCCGCGTCGCCCAGGTAGTAGAGGCTCTGCCCGGTCATCGCCGAGTATTTGATCTGCTCCTCGGGCGGGAAGAACGACAGCACGGCGTCCATCAGCGTGGACTTGCCCGCCGCGCTGGTGCTCTGGATGATGATCGCCAAAGGCTTGCTCAGCAGCCGCGAGGTGCACGCCAGGTAGGCGGCGATCTTGTTGGTCTTCTCGCCGACGGTCCCCGGCCGCCTCGAAGGCCTCGCCGAGGCGCCCGATCAGGTCGGGGGCCTCCAGGAACGCCCGCGCCTCGCGCTGCTCCTCGGGGCTCATGTCGGGGGCCTCCTCGCCCGGCTCCAGGGCCTCGTAGAGGCGCCTCTCTTGCGCCCCCTCGCAGGCGAGCAAGAGCTTGGCGAGGTCGCGTTTCACGAGTTCGGGTTCGAGGCGGCACTCCTCGGCGGCGCGCTCGACGAAGCGGCGGCGGTGGGTGTCGTGGTAGAGGTCGAGCTGGTCGACGTGGAACCTGTCATCGTACCAGAGGCGGAGCGTGAGTTTCATCACCTCCAGCGAGCCGTTCTTTTCGAGGCCGCCGACCCGGTAGACGCGCCGGCCCGATCTGCAGCTCGTGGTGCTCGCCGGTCCTGACAAGTTCGGGCCTCTTCCTTTCCCTATTGCCCCCGGCCGGGGGCCTGCTGCTTTTTTCTTTAGCCGCTTCTTCGTTAGCCACT
>CBDDAB010000018.1:0-2138238 GCA_965224685.1 Verrucomicrobiales bacterium
GTTCGCCAACGATTCACTTTGCTCATCCGACGCCGGATGTTGAGGATGGCATTTTCGATGATATTGGTGCTCAGAAGACTGCGGTGAAGACTAGCGTGAACACCTAAATCCTGTAGTGCTGTGATTTGATTCCCAGCTTCTTGTAGGCTTGATAGAGCAGCGCTGTTATGTCGCTTCAAAAATTCACTGAGTTCATCATACGCTTCTCGTGCCGCTTCTTTCCCTTCAGCACGCCGCAACCGGTTGAGCAAACGCGCCAGTTCACTGTGTTGCCGTTTAGAGAGATAACTGCGTAGATTGCACTCTTTATGCACTAAACAGCGCTGGATTACGGCGTTCGGATAGTGCGTGAGAACGGCTTTTCTCCAGGGAATTAGAGCCGTCTAGGAGCGTTAGGAACCGTTTGGCGATGCTTTTAAGGCCTCGCTTTTTGAGGTTTTTGAGCAAATCGTTAGCAACTTCGAAACTCTCACTGCTGCCAACACGGAAATCGAGCATCTCTTTGCTACCATCGGCTCGGATGCCCAAGGCGACAATTGCGGTTTGATCGCGACTAAGATGCACGCCATCTAACATCAAGACCAGATAGCCTTCTTCGTGCAATGGGCGGGAACGGAACGCTTCGAGTTTCTCAGCTGAGCGCTCTGCCCATTGCTCGGAGATGGTGCTTTTACTAACGCTGTCATTACTGAGGCGACTGACCCCACGCGTGCTTACTCCCTCAAGCAACAAGCGCATCACTGCCTGCCTGATGTTGTTGACATCCTTAGCCGCTTCGTAGGACTTAAGGCTGACTTCTTGCTCACTGCCGTCTTCCTGCCGTTGACGGACGCGAGGGCGCTTGATGTTTTCCTTGCCCCCATCGATATAGCAAATGCCTTGTTCACTTCCCGCGCGGCGAAAAGTGGTAGGGGGCCGGTCCCGGTCGTGGGAACGGCCGCAGAGATCGTGCACTTCTTGCTGCATGAGCTCGAAGAGGGCGAGGCGCACGGAACTGCGCAGAAATTGGTTGAAAATCTCGGCGTTCTGGCCGGATTCGGACTGGAGAAACTGTTCTTGGAGTGTTTGAGTATTCATGGATGGTTGGTTTTTTCTTAAATTTTGGTGCCCTTCCCTGTAGGCAGGGCGCCAACCATCCACCATTCCTATTTTAACGATCCACTGGACGTCTCCGATACTTATTACCCAGGACAATGAACAGAAAGAAACTTTGGTTACTGATGATGATGGTATTAGGATTTTTATCATGTGGAGTTTGCCAAACTAAGACCAATGCAGGCTCCAGCGATGCATTGAACCTCATTGAATCATTTGGAAGAGCCAAAGAGTCTGGAGTAGAGTTTAAGGAAGTCATCGACAAGTATTCAATGCGGCTTGTGGAAGAGAAGATCACTAAAAGAATCTCATACAAAAAGCGGAAAAATGGTATGGCTCGCACTCGTCTTACCCGCATTTACAGCTCGGCAGATGAGTCTGTTGTGATCGAGTTTGAGTCGAGAGCTATCACCGCAGATGAGGAGCTTTCTCATCAAGAAATGCTTCGCAAGATGGAGGTGACTCTGGTCTGCAGGAGAGTAGTGTGGGGAAAATTGGGCTCGGAGCAGCAAATGCCTTATGGCCTTCAAATTGGCAAGGACGATGTCAAGACTGCGATTGAGAAAGTTGGAGAAAAGGTTGTGGTAGAAGAGTTTGATGGGAATCGATCAGGTTATGTTAATTTCTATTTTCCATTTGACGGTGTTCCTTATAAACTGCACTTTGACTTTGGTTTATTGTCGAAGGTTGAGAGGTTTTATTGATCTTGCCTTGTTGCCAGAATCAGAATTATAGAGACACATTAAATATTAGATTGCGGGGATCAAATCGCTGCGAAACTTTCCCCCTCTATTACGGAAGGCCCGATTTAGCGTGAAGAAGAGAGGACTTCCAGCAGTTTAATTTGCCGACGGAGCGTCCCACTGGGATCAAGGGTAGCAACCCTTATTTATCCACACGAAAGACCACATTGGCGACATCTGCCCCTCCTGCGGAATCGCCCACATAGCAGAAGATCCGATAGAGGCCCGGTTTCTTCGGCGCTCGGAAAGTCACCTTGTGATCAAATGTCTCCAGGATGTGATCATTGAAAGTTGGTGGTGTTTCCTGATGATAACCTGCCGTGAGATGTTTCTTGGCGTCACTCATCAACACCCATTCGAGTTTCAAACGCTCATCTTCAGGGTCGCTGGCCTCGACCTTCGCTTTCACTAATGAATTCACCTTAATCTTTTCTGAGTCTACTAATGTTAGTAAATCGATTTGAGGACAGCGGTTGTTGGGGGCTTCGCCAGACCACAATTGAGTCATCACGTCGACCGCGGCGGTTTTTCGGCCATCGGCGAGAAACATGCCGAACCAAGTTGGCGTGGCTTCTTGTTTGTGTCCCCACATGAAAGCATAGGAACCCAGACAGAGTTCCTTATCGCCTGTGAAAGCCTGATAACTTTCCAAATAGGTCGCGGCTTTTACTTTGCCTAATTCCTCATTGACGGAACCAATGGCATTCTTCTCCAGGTCCCAGGGACCACGTGGCCCAAACTCCGCTAAAATATAGGGCTTGGTGCCTCCCGCTTCACGATAGCGTTTCGGTATGGAGGCCGCACCGCCATAGGCATTGATGCCGATGATATCAATGTTCGAACAGTAGCGGTTGATGTTCTTAACTTTGTTTCCGCCAATTTCGGCAATCACCGTCATCGTTGGGTGATGCGGGTCTTCCTTTTTGATGAGGCTCGCTAAGGATTCGATATGCCTCCATACGGCTAGGTTCTCACCGTCACCTTCCATTTCATTGCCAATGCCCCAAATAAGAATGGCGGGATGACTCATGTATTTCCTTACACCCTCCATGACCAGACGGGTTTGTTCAGCCACTTGATTCTCATCCTGATAATCAAGATCGTGGCGCAACCAAATCCCTGCACACACAGATAGCCCTCGCGCGTGAGCGCGATCGAGGAGGCCACCCTCTAATTGATCAAATCCCCAGGTCCGCACTGAATTCGCACCCGATTCGGCCAATAACTTGAGTGAACCCTCACCGGCGGCACCCTTGATCTGATAGTCTTTGCTTCCCCGATTGAGCGACCACTTTCCATTGGATTCGGTGACCTTCACGGTGCTTTCCTCGCCACCGAGTGCCGTGACTGCGAATGCAAAGATTGAAACTAACGTGCAAGAGCCTTGAATTGACATTGGATTTGGACGGTCTCACCGGAGCGTGAAAAGAGGCTACGGCTTGTTAGCGAATCGAGTTGAGTGCCTTCGATGATTTTAAACGTTTCGTTAGCTAAGCGGACTTCAATACGATCTGATTTCCCTGGCATAAAAATGAATGGTACTTGAAAAAGTGTGAACGCGAAGCTTCCGGCGGGAATGGGAAGATTCACCAATGCGCCGTTGAGATCATAATAAACCAGTTCATCGGGACGATTCAACAGTTCCTTACGATCAAAGAGATCCAAATGAAATGAGAGACAGTTATCGCGAACTTGAATGCCGAGCTCAGCGAAGCGTGCCAATAGATCCTCTTTCACTTGTCCCGTCATGCCAGGCTGCTTCACGCCGGCGTTCTCTGGGGTGTGTGAATACGGATCTGAAGGAAAGGCGCCATAGTCTTCCGGGGATTTCTCGGCGCCGATGCCGTGCCGAATGGATTCATAGTGGGAAGCCAGTCGCTGAAGGGTTTTGTCATCGGAACCGTGTTCCAACGCACTGAAATAGTTTTCCGATACCGCAAGATTTAATTTGGAGACCATATGCCAATAAACGGAACCCAACCCTTCGTATGCGAAAAACGTTCCCGATCGACCGGTGAACTGATGATGATCAAAGAGATCATCAAAATGTTCGACAAGGCTCGCGCCGTGTTCTTTGACCTGATCGCTATAAGCATCTCCGAGCCGTTCAAGCGCAGCCTGAAGATCCCCAGAATTTCGGAAATGGCTATTGAAGTGAATGCCTCCCTCGATGTCACGATGCACGATCTGGGCATGACTATCGGCCAAGAGCCTCTTAACGAGTGGGTTGGAAGAGGCAAAGTCTCTATGGATTAAGTTCTTCTCAAGAAATCGCGGAAGTTTCCGGTCTGGATACAGAATATAACTATCTTGATCTTCCCGATAGAGCGTGCTTTGACGCAGAGAGTCGAGCACATCTACCACTTCGCCAGCAGAGAGAATGCCTGAGCTGAGAACGGCGACTTGGCCTTCAAGCATTTCATAGAGATGACCAATCTCTAGCCCCGTGTTGCTCCAACGAAGAAGATTGTAAGCGTGGTAGAGTCCATCAGGGCGGAGGTTATTCCGAATGGTGGCTTGCAAATGTCGTTGAGCTGTCTTGAAGAATTCGATGCATTCTCGCCTCGAAAGTGATTTGAACTTGCCAGAGAACCCCTTATCATAAAGCTCGCTTCGATAGACGCTCCCGGCGTTGGATAGGGCATCGACGATGGTTAAACGGGATTCCGGGTCCAGCGGCCTCGTTAGAACAACTTGATATTTTTGAAGAATCTTGTCGATGCGTTCATAGAACTGAGCGACTTCTTGTGAAACGGGAAGGGAAGCTGTTTGGAGACTCGAAAACCATTCTTCAAGGAAATGGAACCAACGATACAAATAGCACGTGGTTACCAGAGACACACCGTTGCCTACCAAGGCATTGTTGGCGTCGTTCCATTCCGGTCGTTGCGTGTTCAGCCAGATGCCTCCATCTGGAATGAAATTCGAAAGCTTTGCTAGGGATAACGTCAATAGTTTCTCAGCCAACGTGACATAGTGAATTTCTCCGCTTTGGTCAGTCAACAACTTGCCGTCCGCACCTAGTGTTGCCACGCGTTCATGAATCTCCTGCGCGAGTGACCGATCGTATAGAATGGTATCGCGAGGATCACGCTTGATTTCTAAGTATTCTTTGATGCGATAAGGAATATTCGAATGTGTGCAGGTCCGCGTTTGCAAGAGTTGATCAAGACATTGCGGGTCGACCTTCTGACTCCATTCGAGTAGCTTGAGGAGATAGATGATTTGGTGATCGCCCCAATAACCAATATTCGCCCAAGGATCATTCGGCGCAGGTGTCTCCCATTCGAAGCCGTTACGAGTGAGCCGGTAGGGATTATAACCATCCGCGGTCGTTGCATTGACGAATCGACAGATCATCGCCGTCGTAAAATCCGGAAATGAATGCGCCAAGGCTTCCCAGTTTTGAAAGATATCTCGCCAATTACCCTGATAGTCGAGGTTCGTCTGCCCGTCATTTGAGCGCAACTCAATCGAGAAGTGATTCCATGGCCGGGTCGGATCACCGTGACGACGGCTGAATGCGAACGGAAGGTATTCGAGCGCTAACCTAGTCAAATGGGAATCATGGAGTAATTCGATCTTGTTTCGTAATTGGGTTATATCGAGTTGATCCGGAAGAGAAGTGAAGAAAGAATGATGCTTCGCCAAGCTGACTCGATTAAAATGGGCTACATAGCGGCGAAAGTCATTTGTCTGAATGCGGTAGCCCTTGAGCGGCAAACCACCACGCATGACGTTGAAAACGGTATTGGAGAGATGGCGGTTGCAGCGCTGTTGATTGGCGCCGCACTGCATGGCATCGACGGAGGATAAAATCCTTTTGAAATCCTGCTCGGTATTCTCAATATCACGAGCGATTTCTGCCGAAAGATCGGAGGCGTTCCGTAACCAATCATCCAAACCGATCACTTCGCTGTGATCTTGATTGAGTTCGGCAATATGCTGCCATTTAACCGATTCTCCAGGTGCGAGATCGATAGGTTGATGGATCAGAAAAGCTCCGGCTTGCCCTCTGAGGTCGGATTCCGTCGTGATATCCCTTCCGCTTCGATAGGCATCAACCTGGCTGGAAGATAGAAGAATGGTTTGGGGGGATAAACCAGTTTGCCAAAGCGTGGTCGTCTCGAGACTCTCACTCGGTTCCGCACGGTCTGTTGGAATGGAGCTTAAGTAGAATAAACCAAGATTCGAACCAGGTAAAAGTTCGCTTTTCTTGTACGCATTAGCCAAATTGCTATAGCGCATATAGAAGTCGCTGCCAACACCGGGTGGCAGAACGTTTCTCAGACCATCAAGAAGATCAAGGGAACACGGCGCACCACCGATGTTCTCCAGATGACATTGACGAACAAATCCGAATCGTAGACTGAGAGTCCAGCGATAACGAAAGCACAATTGCCTGGTTTCATTGATTTCTTCGAAGATTAGTTTGTTGCCTAACGGCGTCTTATAAAGATGACGGCGAATGGAATCGGTGCCTCCGGAATAGGGTGCAAAGGGTTCCCAGATTACCGATTGCGTCATTCGGATGAGTGTGAAGGAACCTGTGTCTGCACGGGCCGTAGAGATTTGGTCATCGGCGGCGTAGCGGAAGAGGGCGTGATCCGCATTACGGCGTCCGGCAGTCAAGGCGCCATCGCTCGATATGAACATCCAATGATCATCAGGCCCGACCAAGGACATAAAGAAACTTGGCATGAGGTGCACGTTAGCAATACGATAGTAAAGCTCACCATCCAGTTGAGTATAGCCACCGCCAACTTGATCCATAGCGTCTAGGAGCTGAGTTTGCCTCGCCGTGCTTCGAGTTCCTTGCGGGTTTCGTTAGCGCTTTCTTCAGTGATTTCATAGCGCCACATGACGGCGATCGCCAGAGCCGACGTGACCATGGGAATCGCCACATTGAAGAGTCGTACGTTAAAAAGTGCCGCATCACTTTGATTTGCTCCCAAGTCAACGTTGAATCCTGAGCCCGCCAATAACCAGCCGCCTATCAACCCAGCGATTGCGATCCCTATTTTGACCATCCACCAATAAATGGCACCAAAGGTGCCTTCACGCCTTTCACCTGTTATCAATTCATCATCATCACATACGTCGGATATCATCGACCCCATCAGCGTGAAGAGAGAGCCAACGCCAAAGGCGACCATGGGAGCGGCGATCAGCAACAAATAGGGAGTTTCTGGATTGTAACCAATCCATTTGAGACCGTAACCAATGATTGAAAGCGTGATGGTCAGCCGGAAAGCTTCACGTTTGCCCATTCGTTTAGCGAGTGTTGCGGTCAAAACGATAACGCCCACCGTAAAGAGTGCGGTTGTTGTGCCAAAGATGCCGTACAATCGGCCTGCCTGTCCGTCATCTCCGCCGAACACATAATAGCGAATGACGTAGAGATCGAAAAACGATGCTAACTGAAAACCTCCAAAGACAAGAAAAGTCGCCAAGCAAAGCTTCACAAATGGTTTGCGGGTCATGGTGATGCCGAAACCTCTGAAAAACGCGCTAAGGTTTTCAACGAATCCGATTCGTTTATCACATTGGTCGTCTAGCTTGTCGGGCATCCCACGTTCCCGACAAAAGATGGCCGGAATGATGCCTAAAGCCATAACAGCGATGCCAATGCCTATTGCCAAGACACTGGCTCCATGCGCGGTATCGCGAAATTGGTCGCTTGCGATAAAGGCCCAGAACCAAGGGATGCTAATCCAAGCAATTTGACCGGCGGTATTGGCAAAAGCGTGTAGGCGAGTGCGTTCATTATAGTCGGCCGTCATCTCGTAGCCGAATGCCACGAAAGGCGTGGAGTAGACTGTGTAGGTCAGAAAAAACAGGATGAACGCAATGAGGAAGAACCAAACATAAAACATTTCCGAGTAACCTCGAGGCACTTGCCACATCCCAGCGAAGACTAACCCGGCGAGTAGGGCTCCAACGAAGATGTAGGGCCGGCGCCTTCCCCAACGTGACCGGGTGTTGTCCGAGATGTAACCCATCATCGGATCGGTCAAGCCATCGATGATGCGCGGAAGGAACCCAATCAAACCAACATACCGAGGGTCCATACCCAAACCGAGATTCAAGATCACCATGATTGCCGGCAGGGCGGCTGCCTGGAGATTGTTCGCCAGCATCCCCGCCGCATAAGCAAATTTTTGAGGTAATGGGATCCGGTCTTCCGGGGCGACAGTGGAGGATGATGGCGTTGACATGGGTGAAACAGAGCGCTCAATGAAACCGGTTTCATTGACTCTACTTTCGCTAAACGGCAACTACAATCTCGGCTACTCATCATGAAGAGCGTCACCATCCAGGATATTGCTGATGCGGCGAAAGTCTCCAAGAGTACCGTTTCACGGGTGCTCAACGATACCTCGGCCGTTCATCCGGAGAAAAGGCGTGCCGTTCTTGAGGCGACAAAACGCTTGGGCTTCAAGCCGAACTTCCTGGCCCGTAGCCTAGCCAAGGGGCGATCCATGACCATCGGAGTGCTCACTCAAAACATGGGGAGTCCTTTCTACGATGCCATCTCTCAAGGTGTCATCGCCGGGCTCAGCGGCTCGAGCTATTCTCCCATCTTCGCCGATGGGCAATGGCTGAAGGATCAAGAGGTGGAAGGCATTCGAGCGCTGTTAGGGCGGCAGGTAGATGGTCTCGTCCTGATTGGCGGGGATCTTGCCAGTCAAGAGTTGCAAGAACTTTGCGGCAATGTCCCGACCATCATCGTAGGAAGGCAACTATCCAAAGCCCACCATCATTGCGTGTTCACAGATAATGTGAGAGGCGGCTACGTGGCAACAAAGCATTTGCTAGAGTATGGGCACCGGGAGATTGCGATCATTTGCGGCATCAGTCATCATGCCGATGCGATCGATCGGCTCAAGGGTTACGAACAGGCATTGAAAGAGGCGTCCGTTCCCTTCAAATCAGAGCTTGTGTTAGACGGTGATTTCACAGCTGAATCCGGTGTGCAGGCGATGGAGAGGTTGATTTCTAAGAAACACCTTTTCACCGCGGTTTTCGCATGCAATGACACCATGGCGTTTGGCGCACGACTAGCACTGTACCGCGAAAATCTTCGGGTTCCAGAAGATGTCTCGCTTATCGGCTTCGATGACCAAGCGGAATCAGCCTTCATGTCGCCGCCCTTGACGACAGTGCGCCAGCCTGCGAGGCGAATGGGTGCTCAAGCATCCCGATCTCTTTTGAGATTGATTGATGGCCTCCCGTTTCAAACCCCCAGCTTTGAGGGGGAGCTGCAGTGCAGGGATTCTGTTAGACAAATGCAATCGTAAATGAAATGGCTAGGAAATCTGTGGGTGTTAGGCGCGTTGAGCGTAATCGCCGGATGTGAACGCGACGGGGGCGCCCGCTTGCTAGAGCCCTCTCGGAAATCGGTCATCTGGGCGGTGAACGTGGGGGGAGAAGCCTACAGGTCGAGCGATGGCATTGCTTATGCGGCGGATGAAGGCATTGAGGGAGGCACCAAGGGGGCGGTGCCGGAAGTGAAAGGCTCACAAGATAACCCACTCTACCGAACCTTTCGCGTGGGCGACATTCGGATCGTCAAACTGGTTGAGAACGGTGTCTATGATCTGCAATTTCGATTTGCGGAACCACTCGATCACCCCGCCGGCGAACGTGTTTTCAGCGTCCTGGCTGAGGGAGAGAGGGTGATTCAGGGGCTGGATGTCCGATCGGCACGAGATGGGAAACACGCTTCAGCATTAGACCGCGTGGTGCCTGGCATTGTGATCAAGGATGGGCAATTAGATATTGCGTTTCAAGCCAACAATGGAGAGCCTCTTTTGAATGCTTTGGTCGTGCGACGGCGCGTAAAAGACACGCGAAATTGGAAGCTGATTTGGAGTGATGAATTCGACCGGGAAGGCAGCGTGGATCCTGACAAATGGACTGTCGAGGTTTGGCCGGCCCGCAAGGTCAATGATGAAGATCAAGCTTATACCGGTCGGTCGAAGAATGTGCGTGTGGAAAACGGTCTGTTAGTCTTGGAGGCACACCGCGAACGTTATGAGAAGGCCGCTTATACTTCCGGGCGCATTCATTCCCAGGGAAAAGGTGACTTCCTCTATGGCAAAGTCGAAGTCCGAGCAAAGCTTCCGGCGGGGCAGGGGACGTGGCCCGCGATCTGGATGTTGCCGAGCAATCCTTACAAATATGCGACCTCGTGTGAGGAAGGCGATGAATGGCACGGAAGCGAAACCTGCGATGCTTGGCCGAACTCGGGCGAGATCGATATCATGGAACACGTCGGCTATGACATGAACACCGTGCATGCAACGGTGCACAACAAAGCTTATTACTGGCTCCATTGGAACCAACGCAAAGGAAGCATTGACGTGAAGAACGTGGACACTGCTTTCCATGTTTACGTATTGGAGTGGACGCCAAACGCGCTCACGATGTCGATGGACGGCTCGCCATTCTTTACTTACGTCAATGATGGTTCAGGATGGGAAGCGTGGCCTTTCGATCATCCTTACCATCTGGTGCTCAATCTAGCGATTGGAGGCATGTGGGGACGCGGCGGCGGGCCGATCGATGCGTCCATCTTTCCTGTTCGTTTGGAGATCGATTACGTACGCGTCTTCGAATCCTCGTTCTAAGTAAGTAAGCGTAAAGTGAGCGCGAAGATTTTCTTAAGGTGATTGGAAGTATGTGATTTTTCTGTCGCCCATCTTTTGCAAGATCTCGTTAGTGCTCACACGATGTTAGTCCCTGTTGAAGAACCACTATTGGACACTAATTGAATCTTGCTCCCCAACGGCCACATCGGTTAAGTTCTTTCCATGATGAAAACGCCCCTAGTTTTATCTCTGGCTCTCTTATTCATTGGGATTTCCCATTCTCAAGCTGCTCTCAGAATCTCCGAGATCGTCGCCGACAACGAAGCCTCCCTCCTTGATATCGATCAAGAAGCGCCTGATTGGATTGAAATTCACAATCCGGATGATATGGCGGTCTCGCTCGATGGCTATTTCCTCAGCGATGATCCTGACAATCTCACGCGGTGGGCTTTTCCGGAAGTGGAAATTCCGGCAGGCGGTTATCTCATTGTATTTGCCTCAGGCAAGGATCGCCGCGATCCCACGGGGGAACTGCATCTCAATTTTCGTCTTAGCGCTAGCGGCGAATATTTAGCGCTCGTGAATGGCGGCGGCACGCAGATCGTGAGTGCGTTCACGCCACGTTATCCGCCGTTGGGCACGGATCACAGTTATGGATGGGTGGAAATTGACGATGGGGGTAGCTATGAGATCTCCAATCAACCTTCGCCAGGGGAGGCGAATGCAACGAATGTGGTTCTCTTTTCCCTCGAGAGCCAAGCTTTTACCGATTCGCTATCACTCGAACTTTCTTCTCCAAGCGGGGAAGGCATCCGTTACACCGTGGACGGAAGCGAGCCGAGTCTCTTTAGTGGAAAGAACTACAGTGGTCCGATTGCCATCAATGAAACGACGCTCATCGGGGCGAAAGCGGGTGGCGGTCCCTTATATACGAACGTTTTTATCAGGATCACTCCTGAACTTGCTGAGATGAGTTCTAACATACCACTCGTCATCGCCGATGCCTCCAAGAGCTTGAATCAAACCTCGCTTGCTGAAATGGCGATCGCTATCATCGAACCTTCGGGAGAGGATCAGAGGGCCCGGATGATCAGCGAATTCACCCTGGCGTCACGGGGTGGGATTCGCACGCGAGGAGAGACTTCTAACAGCTTTCCTAAGAAGCCGTTGCGGTTCGAATTCTGGGATGGCAAAGACGAAGATCGCGCCTTGTCCCCTCTGGGATTACCCGCGGATGGCGATTGGATTATGAATGCTCGTTATGAGTTTGATCGAACGCTCATGCACAATGCGTGGATCTATGAGCTCAGCAATGAACTCGGTCAATGGGCGCCCCACACACGGTTCGTGGAGCTTTATCTCAATGACGATGACAGTCCTGTTAGTGTGGACGACTACAACGGCATCTACACGTTTATGGAGACGATTAGCCGCGGGAATGATCGCGTGGATATCGACCGGATGGAGGCTTCCGTTACTGAGGAACCGGACATTTCGGGTGGCTACCTTTTTAAGAAAGACAAAGACGATCCTGGTGTCTGGCGTTTCAATGGCGGCGGAGAGAGCGGGCTGCAAATGGTCTACCCGCGTGAGGAAGAACGTAGTGATCGAGTGCATCAGGCATCTTGGTTAGGCAGTCACCTCACCGAGATGAACAACGCCATCCTCGATCATGGTTCCGATCCGGAAAACGGTTATCCCAAATACATCGATACCCAAGCTTGGATCGATCACCACCTGTTGAATTTTCTCCCTAACAACGTTGATGCGCTTCGGCTTAGTGCTTATTTCCACAAGCCACGCGGAGGCAAAGTGGTCGCTGGTCCTGTTTGGGATTTTGATAGGTCGGCAGGCGGTCCAAGTGACGGGCGTATCAATAATCCATTGCAATGGGGAGATGGCGGAGGCGGCACGGCTTTCTTTGTCAGAGGCAACCATGGGACGCCCGTCTGGTGGGAGAACCTGTTCGATAATCCGGACTTCATGCAGCAGTGGCTCGACCGCTGGTATGAACTTCGCCATACCGAAATGGTCACGGCTTCTTGGGATGACACGCCATTGCCCGCCTTCAGCGAGGCCAATATCAACCGGATCTTTGATCATATGGCCGAAACCCTTGCGGAAGCACAAGAACGCAACTTCGATCGATGGTCGGCCAGAGGGCCGCGCAATGCCTCTCAGCTTCGTTATAGCGATGTGGGTGGACATGAGGGCGAGGTGGAATACATTAAAGGATGGCTGAAGGCGAGGATCGATTGGATTGAAGAACAGTTCATCCAGGTACCGGCTTACACGCCTGCCGAGGCCGCTCAGTCAGGTGAGACAAACGTTACGATCAAAGCCGGTGGATCGGTCTTCAAGAAAGTGGACGTGTACTACACCCTAGATGGGAGCGATCCTCGGGCTTCCGGTGGAGAACCCAGTGTCCAGTCTGTCAAGTATGACAATCCTCTGACACTCACATCGTCCCTGCGGCTCAAGTCACGCCGTATCGACAATACGGTGGAACGCGACCGGTGGGGACCACCGTTACAGTGGAGTGGATTGGCAGATACCTATTTCTTTATCGATACCGTCCCGGTCACAGCTAGCAATGTGGTCATTTCTGAGATCATGTATCACCCAGCGGATCCTACTGAAGATGAAATCGCTGCCGGCTTCACCAATGATGACGACTTCGAATTTGTTGAGTTATTGAACATTAGCAATGATCGCGTGGACTTTGCTAGTGCCAAGCTTCGAGGAGCCGCCGACTTTGATTTCTCTGACGGCACCGTGCTTGATCCTGGCGCTCGATTGGTGCTTGTGAGCAATGCGGAAGCTTTCGCTGAACGTTATGGAACGGAGATCACACCCGCCGGCGTGTATAGGAATCAACTAGGCAATGCCGGCGCGACGATTCGGCTCCGAGACTATCGGAACGCTATCGTAAGAGAATTCGCCTTTGAAGATGATGCGCCGTGGCCGGAAGAAGCGGATGGCGAAGGGAGATCGCTGGTTCTGACCTCTCCAGACAACAATCCTGATCCAGCCATAGCCGCGAGTTGGAACGCGGGCGAAACAACCAACGGGACGCCGGGCGCCGCTGAATCGAACGAAGGTGGTGGTAATCCGGGGGAGCCGTCCGGCTTCGACGCTTGGTTAGCCGGCCAGTTTGATGCCAGCCAGCTTGCCGACGCGACCGTTTCCGGCCCCAATGCGGATGCAGATGGCGATTACCTTCCCACGCTTGCGGAATACTACTTGGCGGGCCATGCCCTTGTGTCAGAGCCTGACAAACTTCCCACCATCTCCCGTCAAGGTCAGATCGAATACAGTCGCCAATCAGGTATCACTGATGTGACCGTGACCGTTGAAATCTCGGTCGATCTCAACCAATGGGAAGACGCCACCGCTCAATTTGAATCTAGCGTAGTGACTAAGGGGGGCACGGAATTCGTCACCCTGACACATAAGAGTGACCTCGTCGGCGCGCAGTATGTCAGGCTGCGTTTTACCAAGTAGATCGCCGCGAATCACATCCACGCCGCGAGCGCTGCTTCCAGCTCCGGTGTCTTGCGCACTCTCAGATTCTTCGCTGCTTTTAAGCGCGCTTGCCCGCCATGCTGAGTGCGTATGTGAAGGTGCACGGGAGTGTCTCCCTGATTGGCCACCAGAATGCTGTGAATCGTCTTGAGGTCATGATCGGTCGTACGGCCGCTTGCCAAGTAAAGCGTCAGGACTTCCGCGGGAGATGGGGGAAGGGTATCTGTGGCGCCACCCGCTTGCTCATAGTGTTTGAGCTTCTTGGCTAGGGGTTTGGCGTTGGGATCGATCCGGCACGGTCGAATGCTCGCGGCCACGAGGCGGCGTGTTTCGGTGCGGGAGTCGAGATCAATGTGCGCCGTGATACGGATGACGGCACCCGTCTCCAAGAGTTGGCGATCGGTTTTTTCAAACACGTCGTTCCAGACTAACACTTCAGCGCTTGCGTGCAGATCCTCGGTGATGAGAATAGCGAAGGGAAGGCCTTTGCTCTTCGTATACTTGATAGCGGCGCTCGAGACGAAGGAGACGAACTCTAGCTTGCGATCCTTGGCCGCGGGGAGTTCTTCCATTTCCAAGTAGGACCGCACGCTTGCTTTGCTTAGAATCGTATTGCGATAGGCGTCCAGCGGATGACCTGTGACATAGAATCCTAACAAATCTTTCTCAAAAGCTAACATTTCATCCTTCGTCCACTCTTCAACCGGCCCTTGATCTTGGGGGGCCGGTGCCGATGAGGTGATCTCCAAGGTATCAAAGAGCGAGGTTTGGCCGCTTTGTCGGTCTTTGGTGGCGGCTTGTGAGGAGGCCACCACTTGCTCAATGCGGGAGAAGAGTGCCGGCCGTGGTTCTTCAGTAAAATCAAAGGCGCCGGATTTGATGAGAGATTCCATGACCTTGCGGTTCACGCTTTTCGAATCCACGCGGGTGGCGAAATTCTCCAGCGCCGTGAACGCTCCTTCTGCGCGAATCTCTAACACATGCTCCATCGCGCCTTCGCCCACCCCCTTAATCGCGGCGAGTCCGTAACGAATCGCTTGGCTGGTCCCGTTGCGGCCGTTTTGACTCACGCCGTCAATGCGCTCGGGAGCGAATTTAATCTGACTGCGGTTGACATCGGGCGGCAGGATTTGAATGCCCATGGTCTTACACTCATTCACAAAGACGGCGATCTTATCGGTGTTGTTGATCTCGTTCGATAGCACGGCGGCCATGAATTCAACCGGATAGTTGGCCTTCAGATAAGCGGTCTGATAGGTGATCAACCCGTAAGCGCAGGAGTGGGATTTATTGAAGCCGTAACCGGCGAATTTTTCCAACAAATCAAAGATCTTGTTCGCTTTCTTGGGCTTGATCTTGTTCGCCGCTTCACATCCCTCCACAAACCGCTCCCGCTCGATAGCCATCTTCTTGACATCCTTCTTGCCCATGGCACGCCGGAGCAAGTCGGCTTGGCCCAACGAATAACCTGCGAGCACGTTGGCCGCTTTCTGCACCTGCTCCTGATAGATCATGATGCCGTAGGTATTGGCGCAGACCGATTCCAGAAGCGGGTGCTCATACTTGATCTCTTTCTCACCTTTCTTCCGCGCGATGTAGTCTGGAATGAGATCCATCGGCCCTGGACGATAGAGGGCGAGCAAGGCGCTGATATCCTCCAGATTCGACACGCCGAATTGCTTACAGAGATTGATCATGCCCCCTGATTCCAATTGAAACACGGCGACGGTCTGCCCGGCGCTTAGTAGTTCGTAAGTATTGGCATCATCGTGAGAAATTTTATTGATCGTGAAGTCCGGTTCGTACTCATTAATGAGATTCACGGCGTCTTGGATGACGGTTAGGGTTTTCAATCCCAGGAAATCCATCTTCAACATGCCAAACTCCGTCAGGGGCCCCATCGCAAGTTGGGTCACCACTTCACCCTCATTCCCTCGGGTGAGGGGAATGAATTCATCCAAAGGCCGGTCGCCAATGACCACGCCTGCTGCGTGAATGCCTGTACCCCGGGTGAGGCCCTCCAGGTAGGTCGCGTATTTCCAAAGCTGCTGCACACGTCCGTCTCCCTCGATCGCCTCCGCGAGTTCTGGATTCTTTTCACGAGCACCGGCTAACGTGATGCCTAACTCAGCAGGGATCATCTTGGCAATGCGATCGGCCTCGTTGTAACCCATGCCCAACACACGCCCCACATCGCGGATCACGCTTTTGGCACCTAAAGTGCCAAAGGTGATGATGTGGGAAACGGCGCGTTCGCCATACTTTTGGCGCACATACTCAATCACTTCGCCCCGTCGAGACTGGCAGAAATCCACATCCACATCAGGAGGGGACACACGTTCCGGGTTGAGAAAGCGCTCAAATATCAAGCTGAACTCTAGCGGACAAAGATCGGTGATGCCGAGCACATAGGCCACCAACGAACCGGCCGCCGACCCACGGCCGGGACCCACAGGGATGTGGTGCTCCTTCGCCCAGTTGATGAAATCCCACGTGATGAGGAAGTAAGATACAAAACCCATCTTGGTCATGATCCCGATCTCGTACTCCAGCCGCTCCTTGAGTTCGGGGTCATTGCTAGCACGCTCCTCACCATAACGATCCGTTAACCCCTGGTAACAAAGCTTGCGGAAGTACTCGTCTCGCGGTGAGCCGTCGGGTGCATCGAATTCCGGGTATTTTTCGGAGCTCGTGGAATCGAGTTTCAGTTCCACGTTGCATTTCTCCGCAACTTCCAAGGTGTTGCGGCAAGCCTCCGGCACGTTTGCAAAGGTTGTGTACATTTCCTCCGGTGACTTGAAATAGACTTCCTCCGGATAATGAAGCCGCTTTTCATCGTGCACGTGCGAACCGGTTCCAATACAGATCATCACGTCGTGCGCTTCGTGATCTTCCCGATTGAGGAAATGCGCGTCATTGGCCGCTACTAACTTTAAGTCGAACTCTTTGGAAAACTCAATCATCTGCTTGGTGCACTTCTGCTGGGCTTCCAATCCATGATCGTGGATCTCCAAGTAGAAATCGTCCCGCCCAAAGATGTCCGTGAAGTCGCCGATACTCTGGCGCGCCAAGTCTAACTGATCGTTGATGATGTGCTGATTGACCTCGCTCAACATGCACCCGCTCAAGCCTAACAATCCTTCGCGATGTTCGTTGAGGCATTCTTTGTCGATACGTGGTTTGTAGTAGAAGCCCTCCAAATGCGCCTTGGATATGAGCTTCACCAAGTTGCGAAAGCCGGTGTCATCTTTGGCTAAGACCGTGAGATGAGTGGCGTTTCGTTTCCCAGGTATCTGCTTCTTTTCGTGCATCGATCCCGGAGCGAGATACAGCTCGCAACCGAAGATCGGTTTCACACCGTGCTTCTGCGCCTGCAGGAAGAACTCTACGATTCCATAGAGATTGCCATGATCCGTCATGGCCACGGCAGGCATCTCATACTTCGCCGCCTTCGCCATGAGATCGGGGATACGATTGGCCCCATCGAGCGTGGAATACTCGGTGTGGACATGGAGATGAACGAAGGATTCAGCGGGCATGAACGGAACATACAACCGGTGACCGGATTAGCAGCAAGCGGGATTGCCACGAATCCAGAAGTTCCTCACGAAGATGATTCAAAATTTCTATGAATTTGAAAACGATTGGTGGGTAGGTAAATTTTTACTATCATCCCATGATGAGCGATCCCGATTGCGTCGCGCGGGGCCCGTTGGCCATCGGCACTTTGACAAAGGTGATAGTGTGTGTTCTCGCCTGCGCTTTTCTTGGGCAGCAGCCTTTGCAAGCAAGGGTTGATGTCTTTCCGACGTCCGATTTGA
The DNA here is from genome assembly GCA_965224685.1 of Verrucomicrobiales bacterium. Lineage (GTDB taxonomy): Bacteria > Verrucomicrobiota > Verrucomicrobiia > Verrucomicrobiales > DEV007 > CBDDAB01. Next base: position 17,779 of record CBDDAB010000018.1, read on the forward strand.
TTGGAACGATGACGCGAATGAGCGTCGACGGCAGACCCGTCCTGATGGTTCCCACCGGCTCGCTCTCCGGTTCCGCGCTTCTCCTGGTCTGGTATGAAGAAGGTGCGTGGTTATCGGAGGCGATCGAGACACGGGAAACGGGACGTGCAGCATTCTTCGCGGAACGCGATAGTGATAGGCTCTTGCATTTGGATTCGATGATCTTCCCCAATCGCCACACACTTCGTTTTATGCGGGTGAAGCGCGACCCTTGGCGCGTGGAGGAGGATGCACTAGCAGAAGTGCCTTCCGGGGCCAATGGGATCCGCGGGCTATCTGCAGACCGGGACGTGGCCTTGATCACCGTGACGGACGGTGTGTTTCAAGAAGCGTTCTTTGTTAGGCCAGAAGTGGATCCCGTGATGATCGAGTTCTGGCCGTCTTCATTCCTCCAACCAATTCGCTGGAGTGATCAAACAATGACAGGCGTCTCTTTGCGAACGGTCTTCCAATTCAACGATCTTACCGGACGCATCTCGCAGGAGGTGGATGGCGAAGCCATCGGGTATCCTCGCTGTTTTAATCCTGAAACTTTCACGCATGATCTCGAGAGTCACTCCATCAATCAACTTGATCATGGAGCAGAAGACTGGAAGACGTTTGCTCCTTTAGAATCATTTGGGAAGCATGCCGTGCCGCAATGTTTCAAGAAGTCGGGTGATGGCAAGATACTCGTCTTTCAACTAGCATTGTCGACAGGATTTGACGTTCTTGTGGGCTATGATTTGGAGGGGAACCAGAAGTTTTCCTGGCCCGCGAGAGGATTCCCGATCGAAGCCGTTTCACATGATGGTCGTTATGTCGCCCTACACGCGCGGGAAAAGAATCGTCCTAAGATGAGCGTGTTAGATACGGCCAGTGGCGATTCCGCACTTGCGTTCGAACAACCCGGTCAAGTCGAGTTTGTATCGACTGCAGATGGAAAGACCTTCCTCATTCAAGCCAATGCCTGGAATCGTGAAGTGATCGTTCAAGGACTCGGTTCCCATGGTTTACGACGCTCTGAAGGATTAAGCGAGGTGCATGGCCCGAACCCTTATGCGCAGTGGGCCATGGCCAATCTTATTGATCGGTCTGATTTTGATCACGACGAATTGCCCGAAGGCGATGGCGATGATGATGGTTTAATGAATGCGCTAGAGTTCGCGCTCGGGGGATCTCTGTCAGAGAATGATTCGCGACTCTTGTCGCCGATTCAAGTGATCGAGCGGGATGGCTCCTCCGTTCGGATTCAGTTCGAACGGCGGGCAAATCCTCCCTCGGAGATCGCTTACGAAATCGAATGGTCCCCCGACATCAACCCTGATTCATGGAAGTTAGTTGAAGGCATTTCCGAACGCATTGAGCCTAACGGAACAGTTGAGCGCGTGGATTACGAAATGAACTTCCCGGACGAACGCGCCGAAATCTTTCTTCGACTGAAGGTCCGTATCTCACCGGATACGCATTGGTCACGGTAGTTCCTTGATCTTAATATCGCGGAACTTCACCCAGCCGGAATGTCCTTCCGCGCCGTAGGTTTGGAAGGCGATGCTACCAGCGGCTAACAAATGCGGTGCAGGATCCGGATCGGTGTAGTCGACGATGGGTTGCTTGTTGAGCCAGACTTGGATGTGCGCGCCTTTCGCCCGAATACGGAGATGATTCCACTCTAACGGTTTGCGAATCGCATCTTTCTCGTCGCCTTTGTCTAACCAATCATTTAAGAAAAGCCCCACGTATTCCTCCGCAGCGCCACGGCCGATGTTAATCTGATATCCCCGCCTTCTCGTTCCGCCCGTCTGGTGCCTTAGATAGACGCCACTGTTATACTTGCCGTGCTCGTCGATCATGAAATCCAGCTCCAGCTCGAAATCTTTGTAAGACTTCTTGGTCATGATCAACCCGCTGCGCTTGGGATCGCCGTCTTGACCGCCGACCATGTGTTTGTCCTCAATGCGCCACTTAGCACTCCCTGCGGTCTCCCATTGATCGAGATCCGTTCCATCGAAGAGAACATGCGGTTCCGGTTCCTTTGCCAGGCTGTTTGCAGCGGCGAGGACGAAGGGTAGGAGAATGAACAAAGTCTTGCGCATGATCCTATACTTAGAGAGAGCGCGTGATCGGATCAATGGCTAAAGGTGGTGACCAATGTGATGGAGAAACTCGTAGCGGAACTCATTAGAGTTCCGAAGCAAGGTGCATCGAATAAGGAGAGGTCTTCACGATCTCTTCTACCAGTTTGTCTGGAACAGATGCCTAATGAAAGAAGAACTTATAGGGAGGGAGTTGGTCCAAGGTGAGGCGCTGGACAATGATGTGGCGCCCGGCGCTTGCGGCGAAATCATCTCCCGTGACGGTGGCTCCCGGAGACCTGTCTATTTCAACGATGAGATAGCCCGTGTAGTTCGTTTCTCCCATCACGCTGGCGTAGGAAACCAGATTCATGGAGCGCACGTCGAGGCCAAGGCGTTGGCCGGATTCATCGCCGCCGATAACAAGTTCCCCAAACGAACCGCTTGGTTCAAAGGTAATCGGCTGGTCTTGGTCAAGTAGAGGCGATCCAGGTGGGAGGCTACCCCGGATGACGGATATGGTATCGCCGTTGGTCTGGCGAAATGAATCAAATCGCCGGTGATAGCGGTCAGCAGAGGCATAGATCCTAACGCTAGCAGATAGAAGATTGAAGGCATTCGGATTTCCAATACGCAGCGTCCCCTCGGGCTTTTCTTTATCGAGGGCCAGCTCCACCTGGAATGGTCTTACCGAGGAAGTGTAAGCTTCTGCTAGTATACCCGTCTTCATCCACGGAAGCAGATTCACTTCCGTATGTCCTTGACCGATCGGCATGGGAGTCCGTGCCAACTCGCGGCGCTGTCGAATCCTAGGGATGGGCAAGAAAGCGGCGTTGGGATCGCTGAGAATGAGTTCGTGCTTCCTGGCGCCAGCGGAATCCATTTCAAAGGCCAATGTCTGCAAGCCATGACCGCTTGGATTGATCTCTGTTAGCGTGGTCCACCAGAGTTCGCCTTGGATTTTAGTGAGCTGGAAGCCCAACATGATAGCGATCCCGCTGAAGAGAACAATCATCGCGCTCATCACGATCAGAAATCGCCTACGCGGCCAGCGGCGAAAGAACCAGGCCGTCGGGCCGGTCAACAATGTGAAGAGCCCCGCGAACAGGAGCAAACGCTGGCGGCTGGCGATTGCGCGCGGTCCGTCCGCCGTTTCACCATGAATGCGCTGAGATTGGGAGACGGCCAATCTTGTCGAGAGATTCATGCGCGGCCGGCGATCGATCTCCGGGTACAGCCAATGGAAGTCATGCTCATCGCTGACTGCACCCAACAATTGTGAGGGATAACGTAGAAGTAATCCTTGTCCGATCTCGACCTTCCGCGAGGTCCTATCAGGTTTGTCAAAAGGCAGATGCCTCAAGAGATGATCCTCCAAAGCTTCGTCTTCTTGTCGCAAGAAAACGACGCCTCCATAGGCCAAATAATCGGCAAGGGCTTGCCATTGGCGGTCGCTCAGTGCTTGGACGGGTAACTCACCTAACAAGATTGCATCAACGAGAGCCAGGTGACGACGGTACTGCGGAAACGCCCAGGGTTCCGCATGCATGAAGTCGATGCTGCGGACATCAGGATGTGCCTGGTTTCTTCCATTCCAATACCATTGATCGGTCTTGTTCTCGGGCCCTAGGGGGAGCATTCGACTCTTTTCATCAAGCGTGAGCACGCGTAAGCGGAAATGCCGCAGTTCATTGAATGTTTCAACAACAGACGTTCGTTGCCACAACACCTCGCCGGAGCTGTCGCGGAACCGGAGACGTACTCGATTGTCCCCAACGTGATTGTAGATGCTGAACCGCTGCTTTGACTGCTGACCTAGTTTAAAGGGTTGCGAGGACGCCGGCACAAAGGTCAATGCACCATTAATGCTAGTGGCCTGTGGGCCGATCCATTGCACGTGATCCATTTCAAGTGTGCCATCGATGACTTCACCGGTTTGGTTGTGCACTTCGAAAGAGACGAGCGTTTCCACACGCGGGAAGACGCGCCCGGCAAGCCCTATCTGGAAATCCACCTGGAGACCCGGGGTGTCGATATCCGTATCATCCTGCGCCCTGACTTCTAGCATGCCAATCACAAGTATTGTTAGGATGAGGCCAACCGTTAATTCAAGGAGTCGCGGCGTCCCGCCGCGAGGGTGCTTGACACACGGCGAGACGCCGCAGCTCCTTGAGTTTGTTAACATAAATAAATAGCGAGGCGTTCGCCTCCTACCATGAAGTGCCTCCCGCAGTAATGTGCCATGACGGCAGATGCTTGAAGCGTAGATCTGCGGGAGGCATGATCAGCATGTGCCAAATCTCAACGAACTTCAAGAAGGACACATCTCCTACGAGCTTAGTTGCTTCGATCGCATCTACCTGAATCTACGTTTGCCACTCCTCTGCACGCTGGGCGGGATCTCGCTGTTCATTCGCAAGATCCTTGGTGAAAAGCTTCCGCTGGTGAGCGTCTTTAAGCCCTTCCGGGACCAGTTCGTGGAGAACATCGAAACCTTCGCCAAAGACAACGGGCTCGGCATCCACCGCTTTGCTAACAACGAGAACAAAGAAGAAATCGCGCAGCAACACCTCGAATCGCGGGGGACGCGTAGGCCAGGCGTCTACTTTATAGGCAAAGCGCAAGAGAAAATCAGCGTGGTCCAAGGCGGTTCGGCCAAGAACGAAGAGACCGGCGGATGGTGGTACCGGCTTCGTTGGGGTAAAGTCATGGCCAACCAATACTACTTCTACATTTGGGATGACAACTGGGGGAGTCTCTTCATCAAATTGAGCAGTTACGCCCCCTTCGCCGGGAGAGTCTGTCTCAACGGGCACGAATATGTCAAACGCCAGCTAGAGAAACAGCGTATTCCTTATGAGGCTCTCGACAACGGTGTCAAATCTTGCGCCGATCCAGGGAAAGCCCAGCAAATTGCCAATAACATCACGGCCTCAAAGATCGAAAACACAATTAGAGACTGGCTCAAAATCATTCCGACTCCGATCACTATCTTAAAGAACAGGATAAAGATCCGCTACGAGATCTCCATGCTACAAATAGAATACGCTCTTACCCAAGTATGGAAAAAAGCGCAAAACGGACGGCAATTCTTTGAGCAAGCGATACGAGAAAACCTCGATCTAGGGCGCCCTGAACGAGTGGGATTAATATTCAGAAAGCGAATAACGAAGCGGAGCAAACAAAAGCGTTTTATGACCCGTGTCATGCAATATGGGACCATTCCCGTCTATCACATCTATTATAAACTAAACAAACTGAAACAATATTTCAAAGAGGCCATCTCGCTGCGAACGGAACTTACGATCAACAATCCCCGGGATTTTCAAGTAGGGAAAACGCTCAATGGAAAAAACCTGCGCGCGCTGCGCAAGGTAGGTGAAGCCACCATCAATCGCCTCTTGCGAGTAGAAACATTGAGCCACGATCCCTCAGTAAGCAGCGAGAAGATCAAAGCGCTAGAAACGCCCGCCGAGGTGGGAGTTGGAAAACGAGTGAGCGCCTTGCCTCGCAGTAACACCCGGGTGCAAGCCCTATTGAACGCCTTGATAGGCTGTCATCTGATCTGCGGAGGATTCCGGAATCGGGATCTGAAGAGCCGAGTTGCTCAACTTCTGGGAAAAGAAGAACCAGAAATATCAACCGGACAGATGAGCTACGATTTGAGGCGATTAAAAGGACACGGGGTAATCCGGAAAATAGAAGGAACGCATCGCTATGAAGTGACCGAGGAAGGCCTTCGGCTAGCCTTATTCATCAGCCAAGTGGAGCGACGCGTTTATCAAGAAGGCGCATCGGAGTTATTCAGTGAATGGCACGAAGGCAACCTCCACCAAGCCTACAATGCATTTGGCCAAGAGGTTGAATCGCTGTTTGCGCGTCACCACTTAAGTCGAGCGGCATGATGAATAACAGGAGAGGTATGTACAAAAGCCTTCATTATCTCATTTATATATGATTGAAAGGAGTTTGACCTAGATGATCAAATTTCGAAAAGTAAGCATATAGATAGGTTTAGTGACAGTCAGCGCATATTGATCCTCATCCGATTCGGTTGTTCGGGACCAACCATCGGTTCATAGGGCACGAAAAAGGTCTCGTAAGGCGGCAATTGCTCGGGGCCGAGTTCTTGGATCAGATAGTGCGCGCCGGAAGTGGCTACAAAATCACCGCCCTCGAGCTGCACGGCAGGAGAACGGTCGATCTGCAAGATGAGGAAGCCGCAATAGTCTTTGGCGGTTTGGATCTTGGAACGTTTGAGTAGGCGAGTCGCCGTTGCTTTGGGGCCTAACGTTTCGACGTAGCCTTCAGGACTCACTAACTCGCCCGTCAATTCGAGGGATGCGTAGCGCGTGCCCCGCAGCTGCACGGGGAGTTTTTTTCCCATTACGAGGCTTGGTGCCATGATCATGCCTTCTACGTGCATCGTCATTCGACGCGCTTGACGGCTTGCTGCTCGGTGAGCGAACTCAGGTTGAAAACGTTCCGCCGTTCCTTGGATTAGGATCTTTGCGGAAAGAATCTCGAAATCGTTTGGATTATCTAGATAGAGCCCCGCTCCATGTGGGGAAGCTGCTAGCTCAACACGGCATTCTAACGGTTTGAGATTCGGGGCATAGGCATCCGCTTTGAGGAAGCGTTTGGTCCACGGCAAGATCCTTGTATCAATTGAGCCTTGCTCTTTCACCAATTCATGAAGATCTAGCGTCGCACGGACTTCCAAGTCCCTCAGATTGGCCTTGGGATCGTTGAGAATGAGTGCGTGCGTCTTGGCGCCTGCCGACTCGGCTTCGAACAGGATGTCTTGTAGCGCGCCGCCCTTTTGTGGAATATGAGTAAGCGTCGTCCACCAAAGCTCCCCGCGCTGACGGCTCAACATGTGCCCTATCACGATCGCCAACAGACTGAAGACGGTGACGACACTGGCGAGAACACACAAAACACGCCGTCGTGGCCATCGGCGAAAGACCCACATGACGGGACCTGTCAGCAAAGCGAAGGCGAGGGCGAAGAGAACGAGGCGTTGTCTGCTGGCCTCCGCTCGCACGCCCTCGGCTTTCGTGCCCGCGGAACGATCGATCTCAGCCATGAGGGCGTCTGGGAAGACAGGCTTTATTCTCAGATCCAGGCGATCATAGATCCATCGATGATTTTCCCGCGAGCCGCCTTCAGCCTGGAGAGCGTCTGGAGAAAATCGAAGCAGACGTCCATGACCGACGGGCACATCGCGATCGTCGGCAGATGGTGGATCAAAGGGGAGCCGCTCTAACAAACGCTCTTCCAAATCGGTCCGATCTGATGAAACGATTACCACGCCATCGTGTGCGAGATAGTCGGCTAGCGTTTGCCATTGCTGGTCAGAGAGCGCATTGACCGACAGATCGCCTAACAAGATGGCGTCGAACGTGTTGAGATGAGAGAAGTCGCTAGGAATCGTCCAAGGTTTCGTGTGGATAAAATCGACATCCCGTTCGCCGGCAGCGAAGGTCCTGAATCGAGAACGGGCTTGTTGATGAAGGATGCGGATTCTTTCTGCTGGTCCCACGGGTCCCATGGCGATCTGTCTGCGCCTGCTATCCAAAGTTAAGACACGCAAGCGCCAATCGGGATACTCTCCTGCAGTCTCCAAGCTTCCCAGACGCTGCCATAGGATGTGTCCGTGATGATCTCGAAGGCGTAGCCGTACGAGCGGATTGCTTAAACCCACCAACCCCGTGTTGAGGCTGAACCGTTGCTTAGATTCTTGGCCAAGCTTGAGGGGAAACGAAGCCGTCGCACTGCTGTAGGCTTTCCATTCGTCGTAGTGTTTTCTCACATGATGGAGTTCCAGCGTGCCCTCGATAGGTTTTCCCGTTTGGTTATGAATTTGGAATAACGCAAGTTGAATGGTATTGAGGAACTGACGATTTCCCAAGCCTAACTGATACTCCACAGTCAATCCTTCAGTATCGACCGCCATCTCCTCTTGCGCCACCGCTGTGAAACAAGGGAGAAAGAACAATAGGAACAGCCCTCTCACAGGCTTCTCACTGGCAGAGTTCGATGCTTTCGCCACCCGAGCCAGACGAACAAGGTGGCCGCGATCACGTGCCATGCCACACAAGCCCACAATCCCAGACGCGCCGTTTCGACTTCGATAAAACGGCCGTCGTTGCGTAGACTCTCCAGCGCTTTAAACGGGCTACACAACTCTAACACGGGCGCGGTGGGCAAGATGTCGTTTTCAGCTGAAATGGAGTCGACGAAATTCCAAATCCAGTTGGGCAAGAGAGCGATCACGCCATAGATGGCGATGCCGGCGAGCCAGCAGAAGAACTTATTGGCCACGCGGGTGCTGTACCAGAAGAGGGTGGCGTAGAACGTCGCCGCCATGACGATCAAAAGACCGATTGCGCGGAGATTCTGTTGCCAGGCCCCCAGGTATCCATAGGGAATGTTGCTATCCTGCCAGTGCAAGGGATCGGCATCGAGCATTTGATGCCACGGCCACCAACCGAAGGCGGCAAAGATGAGGAGAAGATTGAAGCCATAGAAGAGGGCGTTCAATGGCGCCGCTTCCCATTTCCCCTGACGCAATCGCGACGAAACCCAGGTATCGATGAAAAGAAATCCATTGAGTAGGCACCCTAACAAGGCCAGCTGGAAGTGAAAACGGTAGAACCTAACGGACATTGATGGCCAGTAGAGCCAGATCAATCCCACGCCGATCGTTAACACAAATACCAATTCTCTGAGCATCCAGCGTCGTCTGAAATCGCGGTCCTTCCAAGCGCGCGACGCGTTCTCATAGAGGAAGCTGAGCTCACCGAGACGCCGTAATCCGAGACGCCGCTTCGCCCAAGTGCTCCGTTGCTTATCACCGGGCAGCACAGCCTCACCAAAGGTATTGACGCCCCGGGCCAGGCAGTTGATGGGGCCTAGGGCGACCGCCAACAAACCTAGCAGAATGAGAATGGAGGCTTCCAGGAAGTAGAGCATCCAATGGCTTTGAAAGAGTGTGAGCCCACTGAAACTGCCTTCATAAAGATTCTTCAGGAGTTTGCCCATGTTCAAATTGGGCTGGATGTGATCCTGATACCCGACACTGGAAATAACGGCGATGGGCGTCAGGTTAAACGGATGCGGGCTGGCGGGGAAAAAGCCGATAAGCGCACTGAGAAAGAAGCCGCCAATGACGATCACCAGCGCCCAGGTCTCTGACAGAATCATCGACGCTGCTAACATCGCCACCACGAGGAGATTGACGTAGAGCCACAGAGCGATGAAACAGATCGCGACATAACCAAACGACACCCCTCCGAAGCTGAGACAGAGCAGAAAGTAGGGGAGACTGACTGCCAGCACGAAGAGAAGAAACACATTCTGGGCAATGACTTTGCCGGCCACGTAGCGCGCAGGGCTCACTCCACTGATAACAATCTGATCAAAGTAGCGTCCCAGCCTCGGCGTGAAAAACGCTCCTACCACACGTATGGGGATAAAAAAGGTGAGAAACAATGTCAGAGCCAGGAAGATGGCGCAGGCAAAGAGCCAGCCAAGTCCGAGATCCGCCAAAGCTTGGGATGCGAGAGCTCCGGGAGGTACGCTGGCGAAAACTTTGTACAATCCCGCCATGGCGCCGATGATGAGGAGATTCAGAATCAAGAACCAACTCCCCATGCGAAGCGGCGACGTGATGGCACTAGCATCACGCTCCCAGGTGGGGCTATTGCCAAGCTCGCGTAAATGTGAGAAGACTCTCGTCATCGTTTGGTGAAAACCTCAACTTTATTGTCAGGGCACGCAACACTCGAATCGGTTGGCTAGTGCTGAAGTCTTGCCGCTTGATGGGAAAAAGCGGTAAAAACCGTTTTTACAGTTGACGCATCCGACGAAAGGCGGCAAAAACCGTTTTTATGAAGGAAACCAATCGACTTACCAGGCGGGAACGCGAAGTGATGGACGTTCTCTACACCCTTCGAGAAGGAACAATCACTGAGATTCTGGAAAAGCTAGAGTCGCCTCCCAAGCGATCGGCCCTGCGTTCTACCCTAACGAAACTAGAGGAGAAAGGGCATGTCACCCATGGAAAACGAAGCAGGGAATTTGTCTTTCGGCCAGCGAAAGAGCGAAGCCAAGCCGGGCATTCGGCATTGCGAAAGGTTCTCCATACTTTCTTTGATGGTTCGTTAGGCAAGGCGCTTAGTGTGCATTTTACGGAAGCCAAGGAATCGCTAAGCAAAGAGGAGATCGCCGAACTGAGGCAATTTATCGATCGAGAGGAAGGGAAGCGCAAAGCGAGCGAGTCATGACTTCTTTCTTCCTGCATCTCCCTTGGCAAATCTGCGTCGACTTCGCGGCCAAGGGAACCCTTTTGTTGGGCGTGTGTTGGTTGGTGAGCCGGATTCTTTGGAAAAACGCTTCGGCCGCCCAGAAACATGCTGTCCTCTTGTTAGGCGTCCTTGGACTTCCATTTCTCGCTGTCTTCACCTGGAATCCGATTCCTCAGACGATTTTTCCAACACAATACCAATGGAATTTGCCTTTGGCGATGGAAACAGAAGCCAGGAAAGAAGCCTCGACGGTGAACGCCGCAATTGCCATTCCCGTCGATCCGGCAACATCGTCTAACACAGTCGCTGCCCAAGACGGATTCGATGCAGTCTCCGTTCTCTTTGGGGGCTGGATTGTGGGAATAGGGTTCATCTGGGGTCGGTTCGTTGTCGGGCTCGCGACACTGTCCCTATCGTCCAAGCGCTTGATAACGGAAGGTGCCTTGGTGAATCAGCTAGCAATCGCGACGAGAGAAATGGGGCTGAACAAGCCGCCAAGACTCTATTTGACAGCACGCAGAGACTCGCCGGTGACTTGGGGGTGGATTCGGCAATACGTGATGCTGCCGCAGGAAGCCCTTGCTTGGCCGGACTCTCGCCAACGGCATGTTTTCCTGCATGAACTTGCACATATCAAGCGGCGGGATTGTCTAAGTGCGTGGCTGAGCATCCTCATTCTCGGCACACTTTGGTGGCACCCACTAGTTTGGATCGTTAAAACGCATCTCAAGAGCTATCGGGAATCGGCGTGTGACGATCTCGTGCTCAAACTAACGAAAGCCGCAAGAGCTTATGCGCATGATCTCGTTACGGTTACCGCGGCATGTCAACGGCGTTTCGCCACAGCGTTAGGGGTCGCCATATCACGAACGTCGACGCTGAAGCTTCGGCTTGAAGCGATCATGGACGATAAGCGATTGAGAACTCCGGTGCGCCTAGGGCATTGGCTGGCAATGTTCGCTCTCTGGGGAGTGCTCGTTGTTTCTTTATCGGGCTTGTTGAGTTGCCAAACGACCACCCCGGTCGAATCGCTCGCCACAATGAGTGGGACACCTCCTGCCGAAGCCACGCCTACCATTGGTAAAGCGACCTACGGCAAGGCGCCGCGTGGCGCGAGCAGACGATTGCGGTTTACGATTGGCACGATCAACCTGCCAGCTAACACAGTGCTGGGGAATCAGGCATTGCTTCCTCCCAAGATTGATGAGGACGATCGGCCAAGGGGATTGGACGCCCTCTTGCCCTATCAGAAAGGCTCGTTCTTCATAGTCGACAGCCCAACCGAAACGCATGTGTATTCGAAGAACAGGCTCGAAGGCCTTCTTGATAGAAAATGGGACACGATTCCAGGCGACGTTATTGAGTTAGGCCGCCCAATGGTAGGGCAAACCGTGCGTTTTGAGGCCACACGAGAGTTCGTGTATCACGCTGGCTTTGATCCACCCGGTTTAGTGGAAGGAGGGCAATCTGAACACTGGCCTGTTGGGATGCAGGCGACTCTAACAGGAAACTTGCGGAAGTCAGGGCGGCTCGTTGACATCAACGCGAAGATTGTGATCTCCACGTTTGAAGGATTCGTAGACGTGGCGCCGAATGCTGATCAGCGTGATGCGCGTCCTCTCATCGAGAGAGTTATTCTAACGAAGAGATTCACAGTCAGGCCGGAAGATTTCATCATCTTCGGTTGGAAGGAACACGATCAAACCGTACAAGAACGCACGCCGATTCTTGGTGACCTCCCTCTGATCGGCGAGCTCTTTTCAAAAACCTACGAACAGACGTTGAGCGAGTTGGTCTATCTTCGCGTCGAGTTGGTGGATGATCATGTATCAAAGTGACACGCCGCGCTTCCAAGGAATGAAGTCGTCTTGTTCCAATCGTTGAGCGTGGGTGACGTAGCGGCCGCCGGCCGTATCGATGACTAACTGAATGAGATCGTCAGCGAGAGATTCTAACGAGGCGGCGCCTGTGATGATCGGACCGGTGTCGAAATCAATGATGTCTGCTAAGCGCTTGGCGATAGTCGAATTGCTAGAGATCTTGATGACGGGAGTCACCGGATTTCCGGTGGGTGTTCCAAGTCCGGTTGAAAAGATCATCATGTTGGCGCCGGCACCCGCCATCGCAGTGGTGGATTCCACGTCATTTCCAGGTGAACACAGTAGACTCAGCCCCGCTTTCGTAACCCAACCGGGGTAATCGAGCACATCGCAAACCGGGGAACTCCCGCCTTTGCGCGCTGCGCCGGCTGATTTCATGGCATCGGTAATCAAGCCGTCCGCGATGTTTCCGTGGGAAGGGTTCTGGTCGAAGCCCGATCCCACACGTTGCGCTGCGCGCTGGTAGGCGTTCATGATCTCGAGAAATTTCTCCGCCAAGCCTTTGCTCGTGCACCGATCAACAAGATTCTGTTCAGCGCCACAGAGTTCGGGGAATTCTGACAAGATCACTTTCCCTTGCAAAGCCACCAGAGTGTCGGAAACTAGCCCGATCACGGGATTCGCTGAAATGCCAGAGAACCCATCAGAACCGCCACACTCGACGCCCAAGGTCAACTGGCTTAATGGCGCGGGTTGACGAGATTGCTCATTGGCCTCAGCAAGGCCTTCGACCGTGGCCCGCAACGCATCTTCCAAGAGATGTCTTTCGGATTGGCTTTTCTGCTGTTCAAAGAAGCGAAGGGGTTTGGAGAATCCTGGATCGCGTTGGTGAATCTCCCGCTCCAACTGCTCAAGCTGCGCCTTCTGACATCCCAAACTGAGCACGGTGGCGCCTGCCACGTTGGGATGAGCCACGTAGCCTGCTAACAAACCACACAACGTATCGCTATCGCCATCAGTTCCTCCACAGCCTAACGTGTGTGCTAAGAACTTAATCCCGTCAACATTGGGGAATACCCGTTGGGGTGGGGGAGAGGCATCGATCGAGGCCTCGCGTAGATCATTCCCAGTTCGTTTCGCCTCGAGCAGATCACATACGTAGCGCTCATAAGGGCTTCCCTGCGCATAGCCTAACGGACGAAGAAGCGCCTCTTTCATGCGCATGAGATTGCGGTTTTCACAGAACACCAAGGGAATCACTACCCAGTAATTGCGTGTTCCCACCGCACCGTTATCGCGGTGAAAGCCCTCAAACGTCGTCTGATTCCATCGCGTGACGTCTGGTCCCTGCCATTCGTACGAACGGTCGCCAATGACCGTTTCGCTGACGGCATGGCGCACATTCTCCGTGGTGATCCGCCGGCCTGCCGCAATGCGGGATTCTGCTAGTCCAACGGTAACACCATACATAGTGACCACGTCACCGTGGGCCATTGGCCGGTCCGCGAATTTGTGTTTCGCTGCCACGGGCTCCGTGACGATGTATTCAGTGCCGCCCACCGATACCGATTCGTTTGCATGCAAGTCTCGCAAAGCGACGAGCACATTATCGTTAGGGTGCACACGCAGCGCGGAAACTCGAGACTCGGTCATAACTCGAACTAGACGTCCGCCCCGTTGATTACCAGCAAGAATGGTTAAGCAAGCCTGGATTGGTAATCGATGCTGTACATAGAAAGCCGGGGCGGACGAATCGGCCCCGGCTAGCGAAAGGAGTGGATCAGTAAGCTCTTTGCTTAATCGCGCCGGCGACGGAGGAAGCTCGACCCTAACAAAGCCAGGAACGTGAAGGCCATGTTCGGTTCTGGAACAGCGGCGGAAGCCGGCATGCTGCTAGCCGGGTGTTGATCGTCCAGGGCCGCATCTGTCGGTTCGGGTATGGTGCCGACGACCGTGGCGTAGTTGACGGCTCCATCGTCACCGCCAAGATCCGCCAGCGAAACGGTCACGGATAAAGAATCGACCCCAAAGATGATGGGAGCTGACGCCACCGAAGTGAAGGTGCTCGTATCAATGACTTCGATCGTGTCCAGCGGCGTGGCGGCGAGAAAGTATTCAATTCCGAGCCCGCTGGGGCTGCTTAAGAGTGATTTGGACGAGATCTCGCCCGTCAGTTCGTTCTGATCGGTATCAATATCGATCAGAAAGATAACGGAGTTTGGCGCCGCCGTGCTTGGAGGCGCGATGGGATCGTAAAAAGTAAGGTCAAACGTGAGGTCCGTGGCCGTGTAGGTGGCATTGATCGACTTGAGGTCGATCTGGTCTGGCTGCACCCCAAAGGTGTCTCCTTGCGGATCCATGAACAGTGCGGCTTGGGCGTGGCCGGCGAGAAAGGCGAAGCTTCCTGCGGCAATGAGATGACGTATCCTAATCATTCTTTTATTTATGGTATGGAGTTTGGGTATGAATTCGAAGAAGAACCTTTCTCCTGACTAGGTTTACCAGAATTAAACCCAAGGTAAATCAGAACCTTAAAGGGTGAGTGAATATAAAAAGCATATTTTAAATAGCTTTTTGGAGATTCCGGCGATCAGCTTCGACCAGAGACACTATATTTCCGATAGCCGATAGAGGGGCGGCTCTGTAAATGCGTCAATGTTTCATTTTTTTCACATCAAGTCAGTTCCTTGATGAGGATGCCCCACTTACAGATGACCCAATCTTGAGCGCACTAGTATTATCACATGCGTGATCAAGGCATCACTCAATTAAATCAAACCATGAAACCCATCATCCTCACTCCCATCATCATGCTTGCCGCCTCTGGAGTTGCCCTGGCGGACAAAACACTAGCATTTAAATCTCGCATCCAAACAGGTGATCCCGCCGCAATCTTCGATGAAGGTGCGGCGGAGATCGCAGCCTACGACCAAGTTTCCGAGCAACTCTACATCACCAACGGATTCACTGAAGGTATTGATATCGTCAACATTAGTGATCCTGACAATCCGACATTTGCGGGTTTCATTGATACTTCGTCGCTTGGTGACTCTCCCACAAGTGTGGCCGTCGATCCGCGAGCCGGCCGAAACGAGATCGCTGTCGCCATTCCAACCGTCCCCGGAAAAGTCGCCTTTTACACCACCGATGGGACCTTCATTCGAGCTCTGCAGGTGGGCAACCAGCCTGACATGATCACCTACACACCGAACGGCCGCCACTGTATCACCGCCGATGAGGGCGAGCCGAATGGAGTGGATCCTGTAGGTTCCGTTTCGATCATCAACGTTGCTCGTCCTGCCCGCTTTCTATCTCAATGGTTTGTGAAGACCGCCGGATTTGAGGCATTTGATAGCATGGCCGATGATTTGGTGGACGCAGGAGTGCGGCTTTTCCCAGGCAAGTCGCCGTCAGAAGATTTCGAGCCTGAGTATGTGACGGTGTCAGGCGATTCACGTACTGCCTACGTTGCCCTGCAGGAAGCGAATTCATTGGCTGTTGTTGATATCATGCGGGCTCGCGTAACGGGGATCATTCCGTTGGGTGTGAAGGATCACAGCTTGCCTGGAAATGGCTTGGACGGCAATGACCGGGACGGCGTGATCAATATCGCTAACTACCCGATCTACGGAATGTTCATGCCTGACGGCATCGCTTCCTACAAGTATCGCGGGCAGACTTACATCGTCTCAGCAAACGAGGGCGATGATCGCGGTGAAGACGAGCGCATACAGGATCTGGATCTCGATGAATCGTTTGACGGATTGGACCTGCCAGGGCGTCTTGGCGTTTCCACCATTGATGGTGACACCGATGGTGATGGCGACTACGACCAACTCTTTGCCTACGGCTCGCGTTCCTTCACCATCTGGTCTGCAAACGGTGATCGTGTCTTTGATAGTGGCGACGACTTCGAGCAAATCACCGCGAGTTTGTATCCGGATTTCTTCAACACGGACAACGATGCTAATGACGATTTCGATCGCCGGAGCGATAACAAGGGACCTGAGCCGGAGGGCGTGGTCACGGCATCCATTGGTTCCAAAGTCTACGCGTTCATCGGGCTTGAGCGAATTGGTGGGATCATGATCTATGATGTGACCAATCCGCATGACGTTCGCTACTGCGACTATGTGAACACTAGAAACTTTGATCTCAACGCTGAGGACGAAGCGATCGGAGATAGTGGTCCAGAGGGGCTGATTTTCATTCCTGGCTCACAGAGTCCCAACAGCAAGCCTTTGTTGGTCGTTACCAATGAAGTGAGCGGCTCCACCGTGATCTTTGAGATCGTGGATAAAGAAAGCTAAATCTAACAAAATTCTAGTGAGTAACCCGCTTCCAGTGATTCTGGGAGCGGGTATTCTGTTTAGTTAGGTCGCCGGGGCTTGAGTGTCATCCAACCTCACTCCATTGCCTCAATGGAGGTGTCCGAATCCGAACACGTTCGACCCAGTAGCGGCCAAGGAATGAGAAATCTTTTAAGAGCATGAGTCTTGTAAGCATTTGGTGATCAGTCGATTAGGAGATCACCCAAAGCTGGCACGCGGGATGCGCTAGAGATAGGCAATGACCGCCATTCGTCCGTTCTTTGCCGCGATCGCTCTGGGATCTATGCTTCAGATGTGCTTGTCAGGCGCGGTCGGCGCTGAACGTGTTCTCACCTTGAGCGAGTGCATTGATTTGGCCCTTAAACACAATCTCGATTTAGAATCGGGCCGGTCGAATCCGCGGATTGCGGCTTATCAATTTCGTGGAGCCAGGGCGGCTTACGAGCCTTCTTTCTTCGCACAGTTCAACCGAAGTTCTAGCACATCACCCGGTGGGGTGGATGCGGAGACCAAGGAGCTTTTTCAAGGGACGGAGACGTCGCAGGATCGTTATGGTGGAAGTGTCAGAGGATTGCTGCCTACGGGTGCGACCTACAATGTGGGTTTGAATCGTTCGCGAACGGATGTGTCCAACAATGGCGGCGATTTCTTCAACGAGAACACGTTTGCCGGGGTGGAGATCAGGCAGCCGTTGTTGAGGAATCTTTGGATTGATACGACACGGCTGAATATTGAATTGAGCCGGTTGAATTTGCGGATGTCAGAGTTTGATCTGTTCGCGTTGCTGATGCGCATCACGGCGGATGTGGAATTTGCTTATTACAATCTGATCGCTGCCCGCGATCGACTGACGATTTTTCAACAATCTTATAAACTCGCGGCGCAGTTGGTGGAGTCACACCAGAAACAAGTCGCGGTGGGAAGACTGGCGCGTTTGGACGAGAAACAAGCACAGGCAAGAATGGCGACCAGCGAGGCCGAGCTCTTTGCTGCCCGGAATGCGGTGACCGAACGTGAAAATGATCTCAAGTTACTTGTCACGGAGGATTTCGCGGGGTGGGCGGATACGGAGATTATTCCATCGACCTCGTTGAAGTTGAACGCGGTTCCTCAGAGCCGTGAAGAAAGTTGGAATCGCGCGTTGACGAAACGCCCTGACATTGCCAATGCGAAACTAGTGCTAGAGCAAGAACACATCCGGTTGCGTTTCGATAAGAACCAGCGCTTTCCTTCACTCGACCTCACGGCAAGCTACGGCCTTTCCGGTTCGGGCCGCAATCTTCGGCGTCGCGAGACGCCGAGCTATGGCATTGGGATTGAGCTGAATATACCGATCGGTAATGGTCGAGCTCGCAACCGGCAACGAGCACAGGAGTTGCGCAAACGTCAGGCTTTGTTGGCCTACAAGCGATTGGAACAACGCGTGATGGCGGATGTGACCAACGCATTGAACGCGGTGGAGGCCAACGCCCAACGAGTCACCGCAACAGGGCAAGCCCGCACTTTCGCCGAAACGGCGCTGGACGCAGAGCAGAAGAAATTGGCTAATGGCAAGAGCACCAATTTCATTGTGTTGCAATTGCAGGCCGACTTGACCCAGGCACGTCTCAACGAAACGCTGGCGCTCGTGGAATACAACCGGGCCCTTTCCATCTTGGCATTGCAAGAAGCATCGACGTTAGAACGTCACTCGATTGCCCTGACATCACCACATAATTCCCCTCAGTAAATCATGAAATCGACTGCACCGATCATTCTCGTCGCCGACGATCAAGACGATGTGTTAGAAGCGATGCGCTTGCTACTCAAACCGGAAGGCTACGCGATCAAGACAGCGTCTTCGCCGCGGGAAGTGATGCGGCTGGTCCGAAAACAGGACTTCGATCTCCTCATCATGGATCTCAATTATAACGAAGACACCACATCGGGAAAGGAAGGGCTTGATTTGTTAGAATACGTCACAGGGATCGACGACATCATGCCGGTGGTGGTCATGACGGCTTGGGGAAGTATCGAGGTAGCGGTGGAAGCAATGCGACTGGGGGCCCGTGATTTTCTGGAAAAGCCTTGGGATAACCAGAAGGTCCTCGCAACGGTGAAAACCCAATTAGAAGTCGGCAAAGCCTTACGGATGGGCCGTCAGTTGGAAGAGGAGAACCGGACCTTGAAAGCCGCCGGTTCCGGATCCACTCCCCCAACGATGATCGCCGAAGCGCCATCGATGAAACCGGTGATGCAACTCATCAACCGAGTAGCGCCGGCAGATGCCAATGTCTTGATCACGGGAGAGAACGGCACGGGGAAAGGCCTGGTGGCCAGCTTGTTGCACGGGCAGTCCTCGCGTTCGTCAGGTGCTTTTGTTAGTGTGAACACCGGTGGATTGGCTGAAGGCATTTTTGAGAGTGAACTCTTCGGCCATGTGAAAGGCGCGTTTACGGATGCCAAAACGGATCGCGCTGGCCGATTCGAACTCGCCAATCACGGCACCTTGTTTCTCGATGAGATCGCCAACGTTCCGATGAATCAACAGGCCAAATTACTGCGGGTGTTAGAGACGGGCGAGTTTGAACGCGTCGGTTCCTCTAAGACACGCACCAGCAATGCGCGGATCCTTTCAGCGACCAATGCCAACGTGCAAGAACAGATCAACAAAGGTGAGTTTCGTCAGGATCTCTTCTTTCGCCTCAACACGATTGAAATCGCTCTCCCACCCTTGCGCGACCGGCGCGAAGATATCCTGTTGTTAGCGCATTTTTGTCTGGAACGGCACGGCCACAAATATCGCCGGGAGATCACGGAGTTCGACGAGCCGGCGCGCCGCCTCTTGTTAGGCTATGGTTGGCCGGGCAATGTTAGGGAACTCAACCACGTCATCGAACGGGCCGTGCTCATGGCTTCTGGGGAGCGCATCAGAGCAGACGATCTGGGCCTTCGAGGCGGCGATGATCCTGCCAAATCGCTCGAGGACATGAGCATGGAAGAAGTGGAAAGTTTTCTGGTGAAAAAGGCGCTCAAACGTAGTGGTGGCAATGTCAGCCGGGCCGCCGAAGCGCTCGGGCTTAGCCGCAGCGCCTTCTATCGGCGGATGGAAAAATACGGCGTGTGAGGTGTTGGTAGAATTGATTGGCTTGCCCCCCCCCGAATTTCATTGCTGGGCGAGCGATTCCTGATCTCTAATACCCGCCTTATGAAACCGCCCACTTCTCGTCGCCAATTCCTGAAACTTTCTGCCGGGGCCGCTTCCGCCGGTCCATTGATTATCGGAACCAAAGCCTCCGGGTCTATCAAAGGTGCTAATGAGCGCTTCCGCATTGCCGTGGCCGGCGTCAATGGCCGGGGCAATTCCCATATCAAAGGTTTCGGCGGGATTAAGAATGTGGAGGTGGCCTATATCGTGGATCCGGATCAACGCGCAATCGGCAAGCGCCGCAAGGATGTGGGTGAAAAGTGCAAGGCCGTCGCAGATATCCGCACCGCGTTGGAAGATCCTAGCATCGACGCCATTTCGATTGCAGCACCCAATCATTGGCATTCGCTCATGACCATATGGGGCGCCCAGGCCGGTAAACACGTTTACGTGGAGAAGCCCATGAGTCACGACGTGGTGGAAGGCCGTGTGGCCGTGGAGGCGCAGAAGAAATACGGCGTCGTGATTCAGCATGGCACTCAGCGGCGCAGCAGTTCAGGCATTGCCGGTCTTCACGAGGCGATTCAAGCCGGAAAGTTTGGGCGTTTGAAAGTGTCCTACGGTTATTGCTGCAAACCGCGTAGTGGCATTGGTTTCGAACCACGTTCGGATGTCCCGTCCAACCTTGATTGGAATCTGTGGAAAGGGCCGGCCATGATCGATCAATATCATGCCAACTATGTGCCTTACGACTGGCATTGGTTCTGGAAAACGGGCAATGGCGATATGAACAATCAAGGCACTCATCAATTGGACGTGGCACGTTGGGCGATCGATAAAGATCAGACGCATCCTATTCGCGTGATGGCTTTGGGAGGACGCTTTCAATGGAAAGACCAGGGCGAAACGCCTAACACCATGTTTGCCGTCGCCGAATATCCGAATGGCCAATATGTCTTTTTCAATGTGCGGAACGTGAATCACGAAGGCTACGAGCGCCAAGTGGAGAATGAATATTATTTCGAAGACGGCGGCCGTATCGTCCGGGGTGAGTATTTCGCCAAAGGAAGCAACAAAGGTGAGAAAGTTTCCGTTCCTGAGGGCCAGGTGACCCCAGGTGGTAATTGGGGAAGTTTCGTCACCGCCTGCCGCGAGGGCAAACCGGAGATGGCCAATGGCAATGTGCACGACGCGCATTACGGTTGTGTGTTAGGGCATTTGATGAATAACTCGTATCGCTTGGGCGAAAAAGTGCCGTTCGATGCGAATGCCGGTGGCGACTTTGGTGGCAATGAAACGGCTCAGGAGCATTTCGATAGGCTCCACGCCATTATGAGCGAGAAAGTCGGTATCTCAGAAAAGGAAGAAGGCTACATCGTTGGTCCATGGCTCACATTTGATCCGAAGACGGAACGACACACCGGCGACTTCGCCCACGCTGCGAATGCCCTCTTGCAAGATCCGAACCGCCCCGAATTTGAAGTGCCTGCGGCTAATCAAGTGTAACGTCGTGATGAGAGCGATTATTATTAGCTTCTTGGTCGTGGTTGGAACGAACACGCTCTGGGCTGACCATCACGCCGGTCTCAAAAGCCTCCTCGCAGAGGATGCCAAAGTGACCAAGCTCGCCTTGGGCATGAAATTCACCGAGGGGCCCGTTTGGCTTCCTAACAAGAAGATTGTGGTCTTCAGCGATATCCCCAACTCCAAGCTCATGCAATGGAGTGAGCAGGGAGGTCTCAAGGAATTCAGGGTAAGCGAACAATCGAATGGCAATTTGCTGGACTTGGAAGGAAGATTGCTCACCTGCCAGCATGCCGGCCGCAATGTGGTTCGCACGGAGAAAGACGGCTCCATCACCGTGCTCGTCGACAGGTTTGACGGAAAGCGGCTTAACTCGCCGAACGATATCGCGGTCAAATCAGACGGCACCTTGTGGTTCACCGATCCTTCCTACGGGCTCCGCGGTAAGCCGGGTGAGATCGATGGCAAATGGGTCTATCGCTTTGATCCCAAGAGCAAGTCCGTTTCGGTCGTGAGCAAGCATTTCGATATGCCTAACGGAATCGTTTTCTCACCCGATGAAAAGCGTCTCTATGTCTCTGACACCGGCAAATTAGGCAAAGTGTTGGTCTTCGACGTCAAGGTTGGCAAGGAACTTAGTGAGCCTGTTATTGAGATCGATATTCGCAGCGATGGAATGTGCGTTGATGAGAAAGGCAACCTTTACACCACTGCCAGTGGAGGCGTGCATGTTTATGATCCAACTGGAAAGAAGCTCGGCGTCATCGAGGTCGCCGAAAAACCGGCTAATGTCTGTTTCGGCGGCGGGGACTTCAAAACGCTTTTCGTCACCGCGCGAACTTCACTCTACTCCGTCCCTCTGTTAGTGAAGGGAGCCCGCGTGTCCTCTCCTTGATGAAAACTCTCCTCATCCTCCGTCATGCCAAGTCCAGTTGGAAGGACGAAGGCATGACGGATCATGAACGGCCACTTAACAGCCGCGGCCGGAACGATGCTCCGCGTATGGGCCAATTGTTAGCGGCTCAAGGATTGCGGCCTGATCGCGTTCTCAGCTCGACGGCGGTGCGCGCCCTAACCACCGCCCAAGCCGTCATCGAGGCCGCCGGCTTCGATGTAAAGATCGAACAGCAGCGCGATTTCTATCTCGCGCCGACGAACGTTTATATCGGCACACTAGCTCAGCTCCCTGAAGCCTGTTCCTGCGTGCTCATAGTCGGTCACAATCCGGGCATGGAGTTGTTGGTCAATCAACTAACAGGACAGCACGTGACTTTCCCCACGGCCGCCCTCGCCCACGTGGAACTATCCATGGAAACTTGGCCGGAGTTTACTGGTGACTACGGAGGCCAGCTTGTGAATCTATGGTTGCCGCGGGAATTGCCCTAACAAACACAAAGGCCATACTCGCCGGCTGATGGCAACCGCTCCACCACCCCTACCACACGAGAAACGAAGACGCGCCTTCCGCTGGAAGATTCCGCTGATTATCATCGGCGGGATTCTTGGATGCTTGCTGCTGCTCGCTGCCATTGGCGCGCTCTATGTTTTCACGGCACGCGACTTCACGCCTAACGACGCCCAGAAAGAAGCCGTTGTCACCGCTGCTTACGCCTCTGAGTGGTTTGATCTCAATCTGCTTGAGGGAACCGAGTCCTGGGATTGCAAACGTTACTTCGATCGTTCCAAAGAGATCTTCTATTACTATGCCGAGGAATATATCACCCTTGATTGCACCTTGACCATCGAACGAAACATCGCGGATGCCAGTGTCTCCTACGCCATGGAGTGGCAGGCTCTCAAGTTGGGCAATCGCTTTGAAGAGAGTGCGATTAAGATAGAATACGACAATGACATCTTTCGCTGGGGAGACCTTTCCAAGTTCGCTTTTCAATCTATCGATGGCGAACGCAACGGTTTCGCCTTTATCGCCCGAAAAGGGACCAAAGTCTTCTTCATTGATGCTTGGGGCCTACTATTCGACGATCCTTCAACCATTTCTGACTTCCTCACTCCTAAACTGGAACAGTATGAGCGGACGTCTTTTTGAACTTCGCAATGTGTCCAGGAACCCGTCACCCTTTAGGTGAATAAGCGGAAATAAAATGGGGTTTGCACAACGAGAACTTATTTGCCGAATCATCACACGCAAGATGGCCAGTCAACGTGTCCGCGAACGCCGATTGCTTGACCGGTAGCTGATGGGACGCCGTTTGACCCAATTGACAAACTTGCGAATCTCTTTGTGCTCTAACAAGAGATCGATGGTGTGATACTGCCGCGCGAGATCGGTCTCCGAGAACAGGCTGTGAATCTTGGTATGGCAAACGCGGTGTAGAATGGCAATAGGGCCCTTGCTTCCTCCTCGCAGCTTGGGCACGAGATGATGCCGGCTCTCTTGATCCGGCGGAATCTCACGTTCACACAAGGGACACACTTTCATCATCTATTTCTGGCGTTTTCGTGAGGGCTGTTCGATCTTCCCTTCGGTGGTCGACTCTCCTCGCGCCCAGTGACGGAGATTCTCCAGACGCATTTCGCCCTGCGCCCAGTAATCTTTTGGCAAGGATCGCTGGTATTGTTCTAACACAGGCCCCATACTGTCCCAGCCGTCTTCCGGCAAATCCACGATTCCCATCTCCTTCATTTTCTTAGCTAACAACGTGGCGAAGAAGATATGACCCGCGACGTTGGGATGTACGTGATCGAGAAATTCTTTGTTTCCAGGGATCCCGCCCTCGACGATAGCTTCGACTTCTGCCCGAACATCGAGCCATGCCGCGTTCTGCCGGTCCACGACTTCTTTGAGTACATCGTGCATCGGCTCTAACATACGCAAGGGACACACATCGAGGTCCTTGGCCTCCACGTAGCATTTATAGGCCTGCTTCAAATCGCCGGCGTAATCGTGAACGATGCCTAACTGAAAATAGGCGTCGGCGTAGAGCGGGTCCACGCCGATGGCTTCTTCATAATGAAGAACGGCTCTCTCGAATTCGCCTTCCTTCAGAGCCGCCGAACCGGCGTTGATGGCGGCAATCAAGCGCTCCCGTTCTTGCTCGGTAAGATCTTCGCGATGTTCTGACTTGAAGGGTTTGGTGTGGCGCAGATTACACGAGGGATTCATCACAATGAGTGGTACCCCGGCTTCTTTGCTGAGAAGGCACATGCGTTCGATATTGTAGCCGAAATGCTCGATGACACGGGCCTGCCATTCCGGATCGCGAAAGTAGTGCTCCATTCCGCCTTCATGTTCTAGTAAAGCGTCCACTTCTTTCGCCAGAATGGGGCGCGCCTCCATTGCGGATTTGGGAGATCTGCCAGTGGCGCTCATGTAAGTGTGGCGGATGAAGTTGAAGGTCCGCAATTTGGAAGCGACTTGATACGGCTTAACTATCGCGTCCGGAAGATTCTTCACATGTTCATAAGTTCGATCCTCAAGAAACTCGTTGTGCCCTGTGTAAAGCACGATGAGGTCGGCGTTGTACCCAAGTACTTCTTCAACGATGGGTACCAAGCGGTAGCTGGCGTAAGAGATGCCGCCGCAGTTCACCACCTCCCATTCACGATCCGGCGCATGTTCCTGCAAATAGAGTTTCAGCCAGGAACTGAACGCCGTCTCAATCGTAAACGGACGTCCGGCCACCGTCGATCCACCAATGCAGAAGATGCGAAAGGCATTCTCCGCTTTCTCCACGGGAAAGGAATCCGGATAGAACCACTCGAGGCGCGCTTCGTCCTGGATCTCATATTGGTTGGCCTCCGAGTTCACGGTGAAAAGCGGTCGCACCGCCTTGAATCCGACGAAGGGATCCTCCGCTGGGTTGGGCCGCCCTTTGTCGAGGGCGATTAGGACGCCCTCCAACAGCACAAACGGCAGGAGCGCGAATAACAAGGCCGCCAGGCGAAAGCCCCACCGTTTGCGGGGACGCGGGTTTTCCGGTTCAGGGGTCGTCATGCAGGTGAATTAACGAAGACATGGCTGGACGACAAGGCGTCTTTGTATTGACAATGGATGGGCACTGCGCGTGGCTGACGCCATCGAATTCTTTGGACTTCGGTTCGCTCACTTACCACTTGGCAACTGATGAAAAGGTGCCGGCTTTTGATCCGGCCGCGCAGCATAGCTGTCTCCGACTAATGTTTTAATGGAATCCACCAACAGGTCTTCAAGCTTGGGATCGTAGGGGCCGGGCAGATTGTAGTAGGTTTGTGAGAATTCCGGTTCATAACCGCCTTCTTCCAAGACGCGACGCGAGGGGATGTAGCCGGGCATGTCATTGGCCCAGGCTGTGAACCAAAGCCGCGACCAATCGAGTTCCCGATTTAAGCGGACGGCGTAATCCACGCCCACTTCGCCGGCGAGGAAGACCATGGCCAGATCATCGCCAAAGCGCCACACGGATAGCGGGTAATCGACTGCTGAAGGAAGCGCTCCGTTCTCATCGATCGTCTTGAGCATGCTCTGGGCTAACTGCTTAGAGAAGCCGTCCGTCTCGAGCTGAGCTTCCCAATGCGCTCGCGGTTTGGGCTTGGCCAAAGGAAGTTGGACCCGCCCAGAGGTAATGTTAGGTGTTTGCAAGAGACGTTTCATCTCCGCGTTCAAGAGCCGGCTTACTTCCTTGGCAATGTGCTTTCCATGAGATTCAGCGAGCGCCAAAGTGCCTGTCGGTTGCGGTCCCACATCCGCTCCGCAGCCAATGCTCATCAACGCCACCGCGCCGGGAAAGGCCCTTTCCATCTGCTCGTTGGCCACGCCCGCCCAATCGCCGCCCACGTGATTCCGCGAGCCCACCGTGGTGCAATGACAGGCGTAGTTGGCCCAAACGAATCGCACGTGCCCCTCGGCATTCTTTCCAGTCAAGACGGGCAAGCTATGATCGACCGGGCCGTTTCGTTGAAAACCGAATCCCGTCCATTTCCCATCGCGAAGCACCCTGCGATTACCACCAAAAGTGGCGCGGCCTTGAGCCCACTCAAGAAGAAGCGGGCGGCGTTTATCTAATGCTTTCACTATAGCTGCTTCCATCTGCCGAATGGCGAACTCCGTGTACGCGGCGATAGCTTGATCATCTTCTTTCGTTGTGCGCCCGGCCCAAAGAATCGGTGCGTAGCCTTCAAGATTGGGGGCATTGTGAGTGTGCGTGACCGCAACGACCAAGCGATCCCGTTCGATGCCATGAGAACGCAACCGTTCTGCCAAGCGATTCTTAATCGGCTCCGGCACCCCGCAATTATCCAAGATCACGATCGCTGCCGGTTTCTCCTCACCAAGAACCAAAGCACGCGCCCATAATGGCTGGTCAATCCCTTCAAACGGCGCCTCGCGCCCGCCATAGCCGGCCAGCACCACGGGCTCCGTTGGTGTGACATCGACCTTAGCCGCTCCCGCGAAAACCAAGCTTTCATCATCTTGCGCTCGGAGCGGCATGGATGCCAAGATTAGCGATAAGGCGAGTGAACAAACAACGCGTTTCATGATGGGTATCACTTACTAAACAGGCGACTGAAGTTGCAAGCTGCTGTGGGGTTTGACTAAAAGTGGTGGGCACTTTTCGTAGCGGAACTCGTGAGAGTTCCGAGCGTGGCATTCCGCTGCCGCGAAGGCACTGCCACCAGTTCCTCTACCTTTATTGACCACCTCTTTTAGTCACACCCGCTCTGAGGCCCTGACCGACCGGCCTAATAAAACGTTGCAAGCTGCAGCGCGGGTCCTAGTTTCGCCATTCTATGACTACTACCGCCAAACGCGTCTCGATCTATGATACGACCCTGCGCGACGGCACGCAGGGCGAAGGAGTCTCATTCAGCTCGCTGGATAAGATTCGCATTGCGCACAAGCTGGACGAGTTTGGCATGGATTACATTGAGGGTGGCTGGCCCGGCTCCAATCCCAAGGATGTGGAGTTCTTCGAAATGGCGGCCAAGGAAACGTGGCAGCATGCAAAGATCGCCGCTTTCGGTAGCACGCGGCGCGCAGACATGGCGGTGGAAGACGATCCTCAAGTGGCCCTGCTTCTCGCTGCCGAGACACCCGCCATCACCATCTTTGGCAAGAGCTGGCAATTGCACGTGACCGAAGTGCTGCGTACCACACCGGAAGAAAACTGCAACATGGTGCGTGACACCGTCGCCTATCTGAAGAAGCACGGGCGCGAGGTGATCTATGACGCCGAGCACTTCTTCGATGGTTACAAAGACAATCCGGAATATGCACTAGCAACCTTAAAAGCGGCCGAAGAAGGCGGCGCTGATATCGTCGTGCTCTGCGACACTAATGGTGGCTCCATGCTGCATGAAGTGGAGGACCTGACCAAAGCCGTGATTGAGGCCCTGAACATTCCCGTCGGCATTCACACGCATGACGACGCGGGATTGGGCGTGGCCAATGCGCTGACATCGATCCAAGCCGGCAGTGTGCAAGTACAGGGGACGATCAACGGTTACGGCGAACGCACCGGCAATTGCAATCTCACCACTGTCATGCCGTGCTTACAATTGAAGTTAGGTATCGAAGTCGTACCGGATCTAAGCAAGCTCAAGCAGCTGTCCGACTTTGTGGATGACTTGGCCAACTGCGCGCACAACACGCGTGCTCCCTTCGTAGGTGATACTTGTTTCTCGCACAAAGGCGGGATGCATGTGAATGCCGTGCAGAAGCTGGCCCGCACTTATGAGCATATTGAGCCTGGAGAAGTGGGAAATCGCCAGCACATCCTCATCTCCGAACTCTCCGGACGCAGCAATATTCTCATGAAGGCGGAAGAATTAGGATTGCCGTTGGAGAAGGGGAGTCCCGAAGTGAAGGAAATTCTAGAGAAGCTCAAGAAGCTGGAGAAGGAAGGCTACGAGTTCGAAGCCGCCGAGGCCTCGTTTGAGCTGCTGATCCGCAAGTCGCTCAACCACTACCGTCCTTTCTTCGAATTGGTGGAGTATCACAGCACCTTCCGCCAGCACGGCGATGACGAATACACCAATTGCGAAGCAACGGTCAAAGTGCGGATTGGGGATCAGCGAGAGTATACCGTGGCCGAAGGCAACGGACCGGTGGATGCTCTAGACAACGCGCTTCGCCAAGCTCTCATTCCTTTTTATCCCGAATTGGAGCGGATCCAACTGCTGGATTACAAAGTGCGCATCATTGATAGTCACACCGGAACGGCCGCCCGCACGCGAGTGCTTATTGTTTCTTCGGACGGCCATGCCAATTGGGACACCGTCGGCGTTTCCGAGAATATCATTGAAGCCAGTTGGATCGCCTTGGTGGATAGTTATGAATTCTATCTCACCAAACACACCGTCCACGAAGGGCTTCGCGCGGCGGGGCAGCCGATCTTGGTGTAAGTGCAAATTTAAGGGACAGAATAAACGGAATTAAACAGAAGCTAGAGTGACTGTTTGCTCTCAATAGCTTCTGTTATTTCTGTCGTCCTTTCAGCTGAAGTAGCGCTCCACTAACCGTTGATCAGGCTTTTGTGAGAGTTTCGTCCCCACGACGATGCCCAGTGCGGCCAAGACCTGTGCCCAGATAAACGCGCTGAAGCCCAAGGGCGTCCACCCCATTGCATCAAAGAGGATGTAGCCTCCTGCTCCGCCTAACATGCCGGCAATCCCGCCTGCAGCGGTGAGACGCGACCAGTAGAGCGCTGCCGCCATCGGTACGAGAAAAGCCGAGGCCACGCCGCCACTGGCAAAGACAATGATCTTTTGAAGATACTCCGCCGGGCGAATGGAGAAAAGAAACGCCGCGATCCCGACAACCGCTGTTGCGGCGTAACTCAGATACTTCAGGCGTCTCTCCGACGCGTCGGGGTGAATGAATTGCTGGTAGATATCGCGGACCAGGGACGACGAGGACACAAGCAGAAAGCTATCCACGCTGGACATCACCGCAGCAAAGGGAGCCGCTAACAAAAGCCCCGCCAGCCAAGGAATCCCGGCGCTGGTGGTCAGCGTCGTCGCCAGTTGCGGCATGGTGCGATCCACGTCAATCTCCATCCCATGAAGTAAGGTCCGCCCACAGCAGAAGATCACCACCAGGGTGAAATAGATCAGGGAGAAATAGACGGCGACCGTGACGATGGCGTAGCGCAAGGTTTGGGTCTTTTGAAAAGCCATGAGTCGAACCATGTTTCCAGGTTGGCCCGCCGTGCCAAAGGCCCAGAAAACAAAGAAGCTGAACGCCAGTGTTAGAGGCAAGAAGCCATCGCTTTTCTCTTTGTGCGGTCCGGGCGCGCTGAGGTAGACGCCCGGTTGATTGGCGCCGCGAGCGTAAGGCGTTGTCGTCGAGATGGTTGCGGTGTAGTCGTTGGAACGGTGCAATGCACGCAGGTGCGTGATCTCCCACGGTGTGGTGATGTTCAAGATGGCGACGGGTTCGCTTTGGTTTTCGCCAGGAGCGAATACGCAGGGTTCTGCTAGACGTGCGATGCCGTTCTCGGTAGTCACCCACTCGCCCTTGGCCAGCGTCTCGTCACTTTCCGACTGCGTACGTGAAATGACTGCCCGGCCATGCTCGGGCGGTGTCATCTTGGCGAGGCGTTCATTGGCACGCTGGAGGCCGCCCGTTTGCTGAAGGACCAAGACGAGCATGATAAGCACCCCTAACAACATGATCACGCCCTGCATGACATCCGTCCACACCACGGCCCGAAACCCACCGTAAACCACATAGGCGATCACGACGATTGCGAAAATAGTTAGACACAGGAGGTAGTCTGCCTCGGCGTGTTGCACCCAGGGAAGCGGTGCCTTCACCGCGTGCACCCAGGCCACGGCCGATTGAAAAAGGGGCACTTCAGCGAGTAGCGTAGAGAGGATCTTGCTCCCCGCTTTAAACTGCGCAAGCAGGTAGCAGAACATGAAAAACGTGATCAGCAGCGTGGCCACGGCACCGGCTGCCGGGCTGCCCAATCGTTTGCTCAACACTTCAGGGAGTGTCAGGGCACCGGATCGCTGCGATACCTGATTCAGCCTTTTCCCTAACAAGCCCATACCGACGATGGGCACGACCATGTATCCGGCGATCCATAAGGCCAGCACCCAGCCGTGAGAATAAATGTAGGCGGGAAAGCCGACGAAGCTTCCTCCCGAAGCCGCTGTTGCGGCAAAAGTTAGGGCTAACGCCCACACACCGAGCCCGCGACTTCCGAGAAAGTATTCACTAACAAAACTCTCTTTCGCGCGCACGCGCGCGGACCACCAGGCAAGAAGGACTACACCTACCATGTAGACGCCGAAGCCGATCAATGGCATCGACGCTTCACTCATGATCTTTCATGATTCTCAAGCTAAAGAAGATAGTCACCAGTGTCGCCGCCAGCCACGGCAACGCGATTCCCCACACGATCCATTGCGGGAACCCTAACAAGAGCGGCATTGCCGACGGGTCATCTGGATAAGCGCGGGCGCTGGCATAGCCGATCACCCAGATCATGAAGACGCCCCAAGTGATCAGAATACCGGCGAATTCCCGCCGCGATTGGCGGATGCTATCTCCCTGATCACTCAATCTCAAAAATCCCTTCAATCTCCACACCAATGTTTCCAGGCAAGGAACCCATGCCCACCGCACTACGCGTGCCCACACCGGCGTCATCGCCAAAGACTTCCGCGAAGAGTTCGCTACAGCCATTGATCACCTGAGGATGCTCCAGGAAATCCGGTGCGCAGTTGACCATCCCTAGCAATTTGACTACCCGCCTGACCCGGTTCAACGAGCCTAACTGATCTCTCAAGGTTGCCAACATGGCCAAGCCGACCTGTCTCGCTTGCGCTTTGCCTTCCGTTAAATCGATTTCATCCCCGACGCGGCCCACCATCAAGGTCTTGTCTTCTTTCAATGGGCCGTGCCCTGACAGATAGGCTAGTGAGCCGACGATCACCATCGATTTGTATACCGCCACCGGCTTGGGTGCCGGCGGCAAGATGAGATTCAGTTCCTGTAATCGATCTTCCGGATTCATGCCCGATCGTTCCTAGCGGGTCGCTCGGGAACGCTCAAGCTATTCTGCACGGGTTGCAGACCCGTCCTACGACGAACAAGCACGACGGTAGCACGGGTTTGCAACCCGTATTCTGCGGGCGGCGCCTACGAAAGCCCGCTCCGAACTAACAATGCGTTCAGATCCGGATCCCGTCCCATGAAATCGCGAAAGAGTTCTCCGGCATCACGCGAATTGCCCCGGCTGAGAATCTTCTCACGATACTCGCGCCCCACGGCGGCGCTGATGACGCCAGCCGCTTGGAATCGCGTGAAGGCATCGGCGTCTAAAACCTCTGCCCATTTGTAAGAGTAGTAGCCCGCGGCATAACCTGTGGAAGACGCGAATAGATGAGTGAAAGCCGGAGCATTATTGGGCCGGGGCGATTTGGTAGTTGCTTGGTAAGTGGCTAACATGGCATCGATCTCGCGATCAATCGATTTGCCCTTAAATCCGGGATAGTGATAGTGGAGCTCTAAATCCATCTTGCCGAAGGACAATTGGCGCATGGTAGCCATGGCCGCTTGGAAATGCCGCGCGGCGAGCATTCGCTCGAAGAGATCATCCGGGATCGGCTCGCCTGTTTCCACGTGACGCGCGAAGCGGTCGAGACTCACACGTTCCCAACAGAAATTCTCCATCAGTTGCGACGGCAACTCCACGAAGTCCCAGACGACGTTCACTCCATTGAGAGACTTGATTGCCACATCGCCTAACAAGTGATGCAAGAGGTGGCCAAACTCGTGAAAGATCGTCTCGACCTCCCGATGCGTGAGCAAGGCCGGTTTGTCCTCGACGGAAGGCGTGAGATTGCCGCATATGAGGCCAATGTGAGGCTCGCGCTTTCCATCTGGAGCGGCCGACGGCGGTAGTCCGGTTCGCAGATAGTTCATCCAGGCACCACCGCGCTTCGATTCACGCGGATGCCAATCGGCGTAAAAGCCCCCTAGGAATTCGCCACTCTGATCGAAAACGTCGTAGAACTTCACTTCAGGATGCCACACCTCGACCGGTCCGCCGGCAGACGATGTTTCGTTAGGCTCTTCATGAAACACAGTCTCGCGCTCTTGCAGGCGAATCCCCAGAGTTTCCTGCGTGATATCAAACATCCCTTCAATCACACGATCGATGGCAAAGTAGGGCCGCAAGACCTCTTCATCGAAGTCGTAACGCTTCTGCCGCAGTTTTTCTCCCCAGTAACCCAATTCCCAAGGTTCGAGCGGACCAGTGGAAGAGCCGGTTTCTTCTGCCTTAAAAGTTTCGAGTTCCTGCAACTCTTGAGCAAACTGTGAGCCAATGCGGTCGTGCAAGTCCTCGATAAATCCCAATGCCGTCTTCCCATCCTTGGCCATGCGAGGCGCTAACACATGATCTGCGAAGCTTGCCTCGCCTAACAGTTCCGCCTGCTCATGACGTAAAGCGAGGATCTCACTGATTAACTCCAAGTTCTCATGCGGTGCCTGCCGGCCAATCTGGCTATAGGCTTCCCACACCTCGCGGCGCAGCGATTCTTCATCAGCGTATTGCAAGACCGGAATCACCGAAGGCGCTTGCAAGGTGAACCGCCACTGAGGCGCGTCGTCACTCCCGTGGCCTTTCTCTTTCGCCGCCGCTCGCGCCGCGTCCTTGGCAGAATCGGGCAACCCAGATAAGCAGGATTCATCCTCTATGACAAGATCCCAGGCATTCGTGGCATCTAACACGTTTTCAGAGAATTTCTGCGTCTTTTCCGCGAGCGTTCTCTTGATTTCTTCAAACCGTTTCTTTGCTGTCGGCGGTAGATCCGCACCGTTTCGCCGGAAATCCCGCAAGGTTTCGTCCATCAAACGTTTCTCAATCTCCGTCAACCCACTGGTGATTTCAGCCGATTCGCTAGCGCTTTTCAGAACGCGCCAAAGATCGTCGTTGAGCGCGATCTGCGCATAGAATGCTGATACTTTAGGTAGCCACTCGTTGTGCACGTCACGGAGAGCATCGGAGTTGCAGACGGAATCCAAATGGCCCACCCGTCCCCAGGCTCGATCGAGATCATCGGCGGCCGATTCCAAAGCCATGAAGGTGTTGGCAAAGGTGAGCTCGTCCAGAGAGAGGCTAGCAATCGCCTCAAGTTGTTTGCTAGCATTGGTCATCGCCTCTTCGACGGCGGCGGGCACGTCTTTAGGTGTTAAGAGGGACCAACGAATGTGAGGGGTGTCTTCGAGAAAGGCTTGTTTCATAAAGCAAACGGGCGGCGGGACGCCACCGCCACAAAGGGAATCGCACTAACGTTAGTGTTGCGTGAGCGGGAGAACGTGGCTCCGCAGCAAGCGCGCGTTGCTCATGCGTTCATCGGGACTAAAGAGAAATCCTGGATTGGAACTCACGAGTTTCCAATCTCTCAGGACGAACTCTGGCAGAATCAAATTCGTTGTGGGATCATAAACGCGGTCTCCAGAGAAATACCCTTCGATCCGATATTCACGATTGTGATCCGAGCCATTGACGGGGCCCCCATCCGCGCGGAATTCTGGAAACCGGTCCGGATTCCTTTTGAACCGTTCATTAGTCACGACGAGCTTGGCCTTGTCCCACGGTTGGCGTGGCCGCCGTACCCAGCCCCAGGTTCGCGAGCCTTTCACCCAGTAGCGGCGGCCGATGTAATAGTCGCCCGGCGTCTCCATGGCGATCTGGGCATTGCGTTGTTGCACGAGCGGTGAATTGGATACCTGACAAGAACACAGGAAAAGTGTCGCGAGGGTTCCCAGCCCTAGCAAAGCGCGCATCATCGTTGATTGGATCATTCGAAAGAACTAGTAGATCTTGATCAAAGCACGCCGCTTGAGATTTGCCACCCAGTTATCCACGAGTTTTTGACGCTGCTGAGCAATGAGATTCTGCTCCACATCGTCGCGAACCTCACTCAAGGGAGATGCTTTGCCATACTGCCGGGAATCGACCTTGATGATGTAGTAGTTGTTCGGGCCTTCGATGACTTCGCTAGTTTGGCCCGCTTTCATGGCGAAAGCGTTGGCGGTCAGAAGGGGATTCAAGGTCTCGCGGGTCACAGTGCCGCGATCACCTCCGTTTCGCGCCACGCTATCCTCGGAATAGGTGCGCGCCATTTCCGCGAAGCTGGTGCCGCGACCAAGCTTGGTCCGGATATCCTGGGCTAACAAACGCTGTGATTTGGGCGTGGCGAAGCGATCCCGGCGCGATCTCTTGGGAATGGTGATGGTGCGCAAACGCAAGGTGCCTTCCGCACGATAATCACCAATGTTCTGACGATAGTAATCTTGAACTTCGCGTGGCGATGGCGGCCGCGTTTTCTTGTGCGAGACGGCGGACCGCATGCGCATGATCTTGATCGTCTTGACTTGTTCCTCACGAAAACGCCGCATGGTCGTACCGGCTTGACGCAGAGCTTCGACCAACCGGTTGCGATCGCCGCCAAATTGTTTGCGAATAATGTAATTCACCTGGGCGTCCACATCGCGCGCGCGCACGGGGATGCCACGCTTGTCATATTCGCCAAGGATGAGTTCGTTCGTAATCAAGGCATCCAGGCCCTCACGCTCCATCTTGCGGATTCGCCGCGATTTCTCCGCCGGTGAGAGCACTTGCTGTTCCAAGATGAACCGTTGATACGCCACCGCGTCACGCACTTCCGAACGAGTGATCACCTGATTGTTCACAATGGCGGCGATGCCATCCGCGTGCTGTCGGGCCGCGGCGCTGGTCCGGGGATTACGCTCCGGCTTCGAGGGATCCGAAACCTGAGCGGCGGGATTGTTCACCTGTTGCCCGCCTCCTCCGAATAGGCCACACCCCGTTAAACCGGTGATCATACTGAAACCGACGGCCATCATCGGGCCGATCCGTTGGGAAATGCTCATGACAACTGCTTCTAAAAGTCGCTGCGGTAGCGACGCAAGGTGGAAATGGGCCTTGAAGACGTTGTCACGGGGGGAGCTATTCAAGATTGAGAATCGGCCAGCCCAGGGAAAAGGGCATCTCACCGCGAAGTAATCGATACCTGCTCGCCATCGATCACGACGCCCACGCAATGACTGGTGTATTCAAAAGGATCGCCGTCGAATAGTGCGAGGTCGGCGTCTTTACCAACGGCAAGCGATCCGACGCGATCCCTGATTCCAAGAATCTGCGCGGCGTTGGTGGTGATCGATTGAAGGGCCGCTTCCTTCGGCAAACCATACGCGGCGGCCATGGCAGCTTCGAAGAGGACGACCCGCGTCTTGGGCACGTAGGCTTCGAATCCGCTTTGCAGCGCGAATAGAATACCTTTCTCTTGAAGCAGCTTAGCATTCTGGAAAGTCATGTTCTCACGATCGCCGGCACTGCGCATCATGGTGGGATGCACAATCACGGGTACGCCGGATGCTTTGATTTCATCGAGCATCAAATAGGCTTCGCTGGCGCCATCGAGAATGAGCTTGATATCAAACTCGGTCGCCAATCGCAAAGCAGCCTGAATATCTTGGTGGCGATGAGCGGTGATGAGCAAGGGCACTTGCTTGGCCAGCACTTCGCTCAAAGCTTCAAGCCGCAAGTCACGCTCGGGATGTTTGTTAGGATCGCTCTCCTTGGCTTTCGCGGCGTAGGCTTGTGCTTTGATCAATTCCGCACGCAAGACGGCAACCGCTTTGGCGCGCGTGCCGGGGACGGAACTGCTTTCCGCAGCGAGACTGTCTGCGCCAAGCGTGGCCATGACCATGGAGAACGGGACGGTTGGGCCGTCCGTTAGGTTTTTGCGATTGGTCTTGATGATCATGGCTTGGCCGGAAACGACCGTGCCTGGCGCATGCCCCGCATTGATCGTGGTGACACCAAAGTCGCGCACCCAATTCACCAGTGGATCTCGCGGATTGTAGGCGTCAATGGCGCGAAGTTCGGGTTGGATGGGAGAAGATTTTTCTATCTGCTCCTGATCGTGATCGTAGTTTAGGATGCCTGACAAACCCACGGTGGAATGAGCATCGATGATACCGGGCATCACGACTTCCGCCTCAATCTTAGTAAAATTGTCAGGAATTGCCACTTCGCTTGCGGTTCCGATCGCTGTGATCTTGCCATCGGCAATCAAGACCACGCCCTCGGTCAAGGACGCACCCGCCATGGTGTGAACGGTTTTCCCGTGAACCGCCAGCCCCTCCGCATAGAGACTCCACGAGGCCAAGCCCGAAAAAAGAAAAGTAAGAAGGCTAGTTTTCAAGGCGATCGAAACAACACATATTGATAAGGCGTGAACTCCCGGCGCCATAGCCGCCATTGGCCCAGAGCTGATCATTCGGGTCATTAAGGTCGAACACCTTTTCGCCCTCGACCCACGTCTCTAACACACGGGTGTAAACGCTCAAGGGATCGCCGGAAAGCAGGATGAAATCCGCGTCTTTCCCCACGCTGAGTGACCCGATCCGGTCCTCTAAATCTAACATGATAGCGCCGGCCATGGTGAGTCCGTAGAGCGCGGCGGTGCGCGACATGCCGGCACGTACGGAGAAACCAGCCGATCTTAGAAACCAACGCGAATCATTGATGGGGTCATCCGTGTGAAAGGAGGTGACCACGCCTACCTTTTCCAGCTCCGCACCGTTGCGCCAATCGATATCGCGCGCCTCCAACTTACCGCCGGGACTATCCAACAAGATAATCGAGCAAGGTACTTTGGCTGCGGCGATTTCGGACGCCACTTTCCAGGCTTCGCTAACGTGATGAAGCACCACCCGAAAGCCGAACTCTTCCTTGAGGCGTAGCACGGTGAGGATGTCATCATGCCGATGCGTGTGGTGATGCACCACGCGCTTCCTTTCTAACACCTCCACCAAGGCCTCCATGGCCAGATTCCTCTCCGGCGCTTTGCTAGGATCGTCTTTGGCTGCCGCAAGCTTGGCTTGATAAGCCTGCGCTTTGACAAAAGACTGCCGGACAAGTGCCGCCGATTTGCCACGTGTCCCGGGAAAAGGTGCTTTGCGGATGGAGTTGGTGCCGTTGGCCATCTTGATCCCGCCCGCGGGGCTGCCCGCTTCGCTCAAGATGAACAGGTCATCGATCTTATTGCCGTCACGAAGCTTGAGATAGATGGTTTGCCCGCTTAGCAGGTGCCCGGAGCCCGGCATGATATTGACCGTGGTGAGTCCGCCGGCCCGAGCTTTTTCAAAACTGTTGTGCCGAATATTGATTGAATCTAACACACGTACTTCCGGTTGAATCGGTTCGGAATAGTCACCGCCACTCACTTGACCGATGTGGCTGTGCGTGCAGATCAATCCGGGCATGATGACTTTGCCGGAGGCATCGATCGTCTCCGCCTCCTCAGGGATGGAAATGGCATCACTCGGCCCCACCGCCATGATCTTGCCGCGCTCAATGACTAAAGTGCCAGAGGCAATCGGGTCACCCGTGATCGGATAGATCTGCGCGCCGGTGAAGGCCCGGATCTCAGCTTTAGAGGCCGCGACGAGAGCTAACAAGAGCGCCCAAGAAACCAACTGAAGCCGCATCACTCTACCCGTTTACCGCTGAAGGTACCGGAAAACTGATCATAGCCCTCCACAGCAACGTCTCCTGACAAGACACCGTCTTGAAGCGCCCCGGTATAAATGATCGTTAATGCCTGACCGCCGTATTCCCTGGGCACGGACACGATGACTTTCTCGTCTTTGATCTCGACTGACTTGGCCGCATGATCGCCACTGCGGGGGCTCACCAACACAGCTTTTAATCCATCGTCGTCGCTGAACTTCAACGTGTAGTCGTTGCTTTGATCCTCCATCTTTACGGAAATCGCCCAATTTCCTTTGAGCGATTCCGCGGACAGAGCAGCGGATGCTTCTTCTTTCTTCTCTTCCTCGACACGTTTGCGAGCAGACCAACTTCCATTCACCACTTCATTTCCACTGTCATCGTGACCAGCCCATTCACCGTCGATGACTCCGGTCTGTGTTTCCTTGCCTTCCAAGGCTGCCGTGATGTCACCTTCCGCGACATCCACTTTGAATGTCACGCTCTTGCCCTTCACTTTTAACTCTTTCAAAGGCACATCATTACCATCTAGTTTGGCCACACCAGTTAGCTTCCCTTCTTTCTCTGAGACGTGAAGTTCCGCTTCGCGCTCGTCGCCTTCATTGGAAACTGCCTCCACGTCCCAAATGCCCACCAAATCGAGCGGCACACGCTTCACTGCCGACCATTCGCCACTAGCAGCTTCCTGACCAGCATCGTCGAATATCACCCACTTGCCTTCCAAATGATGGGCTTTTTTCGATTCGGCATTGATGCGAATGTCACGTGAGTTGCCATTGTTTTCCATCGTGAAGTCAATGGTCACGGCCTTAGGTTTCGCTGTCACTTTACTCAATTCCACTTCGCCCCTTTCAGAAACAAACTTACCGGATAGCTGATCACTACTTGAGGTGATGGTTAGCACGGATTCCAACGCATTATCATTGACCATGGCTTTGGCATCCCAATCACCCACTAACCACGCCACGGCCGCCTTCTTTTCTTCTTCCGTTTTCTCTTTCACGGCCTTCCAATTCTCCACCACTTGCTCCGTGCCGTCTTCCGTGTAGGCCGACCACTTGCCGGTGAGCGTTCCCGGCTCTTTCTCTTCCGCGTGAATCTTAATGGTGATGGGTGTGCCGTTGTAATCCATTCCAAATTCAATTGCCACCTTGCTGCCGTCCACGGTCACCTTGGAAAACTCGCGATCCGCATCATCTGATTTGCTGGATCCTTTGATTCCCGAGTCGGTCTTTTCAAAGGAGAGCGTGGACTCATGAGGATCGGCGCTATTTGGCAGATCGGCGACCGCTGACCATTTTCCAATCAAATCCACCTCCGCCATCGCCATCGAGGGAATGAGCCATGCGAAGAGAAACAAGACGTTTTTGATAGTATACTTCTGAGGGTGCATGTGGGCACCCTAATCAAGGGTCTGCTGGATGTTAAGCGGTAATTTGCCGCAACCTTTACACTGGGCCTCTTGTGGGTAGGCTTTCGCCCAACCTACATGCTATGAAAGTTCCGTTCACCTTCCTCATCATCGGCATTCTTCCTTTGGACTACCTGGGTGCTGAAGCCAAGCCCGCACGTGTTTCGGGCGTGGAGCTGGATAACTTCGATCGGCAAACGCGTCCACAGGATGATTTCTTCCAGTTTGTGAATGGCACATGGCTGAAAAATACCGAGATCCCCGCGGACAAATCCCGTTATGCTTCGTTTACCCAACTCGCCGATGAAGCTGAGATCAATCTACGCAAACTGATTGAGGAATCCGCTGCTTCATCTAACAAAGCACCTGGATCAGACGCGCAGAAGGTAGGCGACTTTTATGCCAGTTTCATGGATGAAGGGGCCGCCAATGCTTTGGATGCCAAACCCATCACCCCGGAACTTGAGAAGATTGCGTCGCTTCACGACAAAACCGCTCTCGTCCGTCATTTGGGATATTTGCAGAGTCTGAATGTGACATCGCCGCTAGGTGTCTATGTCGATCAGGATTCGAAACAGTCCGATCAATACATTGTAAAAATGACACAATCAGGTCTTGGGCTGCCTGATCGCGACTATTACCTCAATGATAGTGACAAATTCAGGGAAATCCGCGCGGCTTACCTTGAGTACATCGCTGACATGTTAGCCTTCGCCGGCATAGACGATGGGTCGGCAGCTGCGAAGCAGATCTTCGATCTAGAGAAAGCACTCGCGGAGGCCCAATGGTCCCGGGTCAAGAATCGTGATCGCGATGCCACCTACAACAAATACGCTTGGAATGACCTGCCTAGCGAATTTCCTGGCTGGGACTGGACAGCTTTTGCCAAGGGCAGCCGCTTACCGGCTATTGAATCCGTGATCGTACGGCAGCCACCATACACGAAAGCCCTGGGCAAGATCTTGGCAGACACGCCTTTGGAAACGTGGAAACACTACGCGCGATTCCACGTGATCAGCGATGCCGCACCGTATCTAAGTAAGCGGTTTGTCGACCGCGCCTTCGAGTTCTACGGTAAGACCCTTCGCGGCATGCAAGAGAACCGGCCGCGTTGGAAACGCGCCGTAACCGCTTTGAACGGTTCGTTAGGTGAAATCTTGGGCCGGCTCTATGTCAGCCGGCATTTCAAACCTGAAGCCAAGGAGCGCATGGTCGAACTCGTCGATAATTTGCGCAAAGCCTTCAAAGTAAGCATTGGCGAATTGGAGTGGATGAGCCCGGAGACCAAAGCTGCCGCACAAGAGAAATTGGCGAAGTTCACTTCAAAAATAGGGTATCCTGATAAATGGCGGGATTATTCCACCCTAACAGTCAAACCTGACGACCTCTTTGGCAATCTCCATCGTGCCGTGACCTTTGAATACACACGCAATCTCAATAAGCTCGGTGGTCCCGTTGATAAGGGCGAGTGGTTCATGACGCCGCAGACCGTCAATGCTTATTACAATCCCGAAGGCAACGAAATCGTCTTTCCCGCAGCCATCCTTCAACCGCCGTTCTTTGATGTGAACGCCGATGATGCCATTAACTACGGAGCGATCGGCGGCGTCATTGGTCATGAGTTTAGCCACGGTTTCGATGATCAAGGCCGCAAGTATGATGGCGATGGCAATTTGCGCGATTGGTGGACGGAAGAAGACGCCGGGCGGTTCAAGAAGCGGGCGGCCGGCTTGGTTGATCAGTATGCCGCCTTCAGTCCTTTGAAGGGACTAAAGGTGAATGGCGAACTCACCTTGGGTGAAAACATCGGCGATTTGGCCGGGATCATCATGGCGTATCGTGCCTATCAGATTGCTCTCGACGGCAAAGAAGCTCCGGTTCTCGACGGCTTTACCGGTGATCAACGATTCTTTATTGGCTGGGCGCAGTGTTTTCGCGGCAAATACCGGGACGAAGAAATGCGCAATCGTCTCTTAACAGACCCGCATTCACCCGTCGAATACCGTGTCAATGGGGTGATTGTGAACGTGCCCGCCTTTTACAAAGCCTTCGGTTTGAAAGACGGAGACAAACACTTCCTTCCCGCGGACCAACGCGTAAAGATTTGGTAGGGAAACACCTTCTGGATAAACCGGCTAGAAAGATAGAAGCCGGCATCATCCTTATTATGCTGTGAGACTCGCTAGCAAGCGTCTCTCCAGTGATCGCTTTCCAAATAGCACACGCATCAATCACTAAACGCTTACACGTTGCGGCAATCCTAAAATCGCAGGAATAGCACCGTGGCGCTTAAAAGAACCGCCTTTCCTTGAGGCATTCGCCAATGATTGCCTAACCAATAGCCTCGTCCGTCATGTCGAGCATTTCGTTGAGCTTGCTATCGAGGAGAATACTCTTGGCGTCTTTCACCAAGCGGTCGGCGGCCGGCCGGTTTTTACGCCGCACTTCCAAACGCACTTCGCAGCCATCGGCCTTGGGAAAGGCCTGGGTGTGCCGCAAGGATTTGAATTGGATCACCACGCGAGCGGTGAAGAAATAAGGTTTGTATTCGATAGAAGCCACTTCTGAAAGCGGCACCTCCACCAGCTTCACACCGGACTTCAACACGCCGGCCAGCTTGGTTTGAAACTCAAAGGCTAACTTGGTGCCGTCCAACGAGACCACACCCTCACATCGTCCGAAACCGGCATGGGTCTCCGAAATCCAGAAGGGCAGCTGAACCATAGAGGGGGGAGGAATAGGTGGGGTTGAGGGGAACCTAGAAGAGAATCGGACTTCCCGCAACCTCTGGTATGCCCATCGTTTAGCGGTGAGAATCTATTTGCTATGGCGACGCCAACGCCCTTATGAAAGCCGCCATGTCCAAAGGTAAGATCCTCATAGTGACGGACGACGCGGGTGAATCTTTTGAAATTCTCTATGCCCAACATCGCTTTCGCGAAGCCGGTTATGAGCCGGTGATTGCCGCGACCAAGAAGAAGCGGTTGAACGCGGTCATTCACGATTTCGATCCCGGCTGGAACACTTACATTGAGAAGCCAGGCTACCTCATTGCTAGTGATGTGACCTTTGATGAGGTTGACGCCTCAGACTACAAGGCCATGCTCCTGATCGGCGGGCGAGCACCGGAGTTTCTACGTCACGAGGACTCTCTCATGCGAATCGTTAAAGCCTTTGCCGATCAAGACAAATGGCTCCTAGCCATTTGTCACGGCATCCAGGTCCTTGTCGCCGCGGATCTCATTCAAGGTCGCCGCGTCACATCCTACTGCAACGTGCGTTTAGAAGTGACGGCAGGCGGAGCCGAGTGGATCGATGAGCAGAGCGTCGTCGACGGCAAGATCATCACCGCACAAACTTGGGAAA
This sequence comes from Verrucomicrobiales bacterium, assembly GCA_965224685.1. Lineage (GTDB taxonomy): Bacteria > Verrucomicrobiota > Verrucomicrobiia > Verrucomicrobiales > DEV007 > CBDDAB01. The sequence continues at coordinate 60,262 of CBDDAB010000018.1, forward strand.
GCCATGCGGACTTCTATCGCGATATCTTTGAGCAATGGCACGCAGATTAAGCCAGAAGAACACGAGCTACCTGGAGCCCCGCTAGGACTAACACTCCCCAACTCGCCCATCCTGCATAGATTAGCCACGTTGGCGGTTTGTAGTCCCATCCCTTGGGTGCTCGTGGGACGATCACCATTGCCAACAGGCCTCCGATCAAAAAGCCACCAGCATGTCCCGCGTTGTCGATAAACGCCGCACCCAACGCTCCAAAGATAATCATGATTAGCGTGAATTGGAGAAATAAGGAACGATAACTCGCCGGAAGACCGACCTTCCGGACGACAGCCATCACGGTAAGAAATCCGAGGAGCCCCATCACGCCACCCGACGAGCCCACCGCCGCTAAGCCCCCCGTCAGAAACAGACTCGCAATCGCACCTCCAGTGATGCTGAGGAGGAAGATCAGCCCGAGCAAAGGTGCCGTCATGAAGGCGGACACCATTCGCCCTAACATATAAAACGCCGAAACGTTGAAAAAGAGATGGAGTAGATGACCGTGCATCAGCCCACCTGTTAGGAGTCGCCACCATTCTCCGGCCCACACCTGTTTCTTCACCAACGCAGCCTTACTTATCGACGCGTAGACGTTGCCGCTTCCCATGAGTTGGGTGATCGCGTTTGAAGCATTCACCGTCACCCAGCCGCCGTAGATCGCCTGCATCCCGTATAGAATCACCAGCACAGTGGCGGCCGCCTTAATGGTTAGGACGGGCATTCGGCCCAGCCATCGTTTGAAGAAGACCTCATTTACGAAGAGTTGCTTCCGCCTTTCCAGAGTCTGGTGTCGACGCCGATCCCAAGCGCTGAATAGGGCTTCACAAAGCGGCATAATCCCAAACATCATCATTAATAACAAAAGCATCATCCGAGCTTCCCCACGGCCCAACGCCGGCATGGCAGGCTTAAAATAAAAATAGCCGACGATCACAGTGATCAAAAGAGGCGTGATGATGTTAGGCCTACGCAGTTGCAAGGTGTTTTCGGTAGGCTCCATCAGTAGCACTGCAGGAATCCACCTCGGGTAGGCGGGAATGGCGACTTCCAATTCCCGCCAGTCTGAACGGCTGCGTAACGTCGACTCCAAGGCAGGTCCGTCCTCACACGACACCACTTCACCATTGTTCGTTCGAATCGCAAAGGTGACCTCTTCGCCTTTTAACGGATAAAGCGTTCGGGAACGCCACGGTCTCGATTCATCAAGAAATCGGGTAAACCACCATGGCTTCGTCTGTCTACTGGCCTCTCTCGCTTCGTCTCTCATAAGCTTGAAGAGCCTAGCCGCCTCACCATCCCGATTCAAAACAAGTCTCGACAAAGCTTCCCTCAAGATGATCCATCTGGTATTCACCCACCATGAAAGACACAGCACCCTACCTAGCGCCGTGGCCCCTTGTTTGCCTGGCATTAACACTTCTTTGGTTCCTACCCTCATGCGACGTTTCTCTCACAGAAACACCTGAGGAGGATGACCTTGCCGAGGAAACCACGCAACGGCGCCCCACCTCATCGGCCTTTCAACTCGTCGCCGATAAAAGCCCACTCACCAAAGGCGCCAAGCTCAATCAAATCTTCAAAGTCTCCATGGAGCCGTTGACCGCGAGGTTGCTCGTCAATGGTGAGTCTTCAGCGAGGGGCCGTATGAAGGTGACCTACAACGAATCAAGAGAGGTCGAGGTGCTTTCCACTAACATTCGCCGTATCAATGTGAAAGAATCCAACGTCTCGATGGAGATTCGTTTTGACGGCGTCGATCCTCAAATTGAGACGAACGCTGAGCCCCTCGAAGGTGCTTCGGTCATCGTCGACCGAGGGAAAGCGAGCTTGGAAGGCGTTCCCAATGAGGAACAAGAGGACGCACTCGCGAAGTTCAGTTCCGAATGGTTTGAAGGCTGGTTTCCTGAGCAACCCGTGAAACGCCGGGAAACTTGGGAGATCAAGCCAGAGGTGTTCCTCAAAGCGCTCTTTAAAGAGGAGTTTTCTGAGGGCACAGGCACGGTCGCTTTGTATGTGGAGAAGAAAGTGACGTATGACAATCGCGAGGCCGTGGATATCTCGGTCAGCTTTGATCGTTGCCGCGGCATCTTCATGGAAGACGGCCAGAAGAATGAGATTCAGCTACACGGCTTCGGAAATCTCTACCGTGCATTGGACACCTACGAGGTAATCAAAGTGGATTTATCCGGCGACGTGAAAGCCACGTCGCCGACCCCGGATGGCCCTGTTCTAAGTTTCAGCGGCCCCTTCAAATGCAACGGTACCTCAGCCATCACCGGAGACTAGCGTTTCAGCGACTCCGTTAGGATTTCTTTTCCAGACAGAAGAGCTTTTCCTGGCGCACGTCGCCGACTTGCTTAGCGACTCGGGCGTAGATGCGGCCGCCGCAGAGTACCGGGGTGGCAAAGACCTCGTCGCCTAACTGATTTTCTGCGAGGATTTCGCAGCCTTGTGGCGTGGCTTTGTAAACATAGAAGATGCCCGCTTCGCTACCGGCATAAATGAGATCGCCGGTCATCACGGGCGAGCTGCTGAAACCGCGTTTCCCCAGACGTTCGCGCCAGAGGCGTTCGCCAGTGGCCGCGTTCCAACACACGGCCACGCCCGCGTCCATAACGGCATAGAGGTGACCATTTTTGACTAACATGGATGGCACGTAGACGCGGCTCGTGTTTTCCCACACCACTTTGCCAGAGCCATCGGCGAGGACGGCGGAGACGTGGTTCTTGGGATAGCCGCCGCTGGTGTAAATGTGCGTGCCGTCGGTGACGGTGGAGGTGACGCACTCTGTGGTGGCACCTTCGATCTCCCAAAGCTTGCGGCCCGTTTGGGGATCGAAGCTGGAAACGAGTTCGCAGCCGGTTAGGAACAGCTGATCCTTGCCATCAATGGTGTGGATAATTGGAGAGGGATAGTTAGGCAATTCCGGACGTTTCTGCTTCCAAACGATCTTGCCGGTCCTGCGATCGAGACCGCACACGATGCCGCCGCCTTTGGCCTTCGTGTCGGCGGAGACGATGACCAGGTCTTTATAGATGGCCGGAGACGATCCATAACCTTGGTGCACCACGTAATCCGTGAGGCGTGTTTGCCAGACTTGCTTGCCATCCAGGTCGAGCGCCGTGGTCATTGCGGCGCCATCGTTTACGAAACTGATATAGATCCGTTCGCCGTCACACGCCGGAGTGGAAGAGGCATGGGAGGCTTTCTTGTTCGTCTTGGGAAAGTTGCCGGTGTGGAGCTTCGTTCGCCAGAGAGGCTTGCCGGTGTCTTTGTGATAACAAAGCACCGACTGCACTTCTTGATCCTCATTGGCTGTGGCAAGGATGACACGATGCCCGGTGACAATGACTGAGCCGTGACCGCGTCCTGGTATATCTGCTACCCATCGAACATTCTCCGTTTCACTGAAAGTGATAGGGAGGTCTTGGTCTGCAGCGGCAATGCCGTTGCGATCCGGACCGCGCCACCAGGGCCAGTCATCAGCCTGCGCAAATGGAGATAATGAGAGGATAATGAGGAGAGGCAGCGCTTTCATGGAGATGGACGTGTTAGTATTCGAGAACTTCGCCTTCGTCGAAGAAGCGTTTGAGTTCGGCGGCAGCGCTCTCAGCAGAATCCGATGCGTGGCAGACATTGACCATCATGTCTTCGCCAAGATCACCTCGGATGGTGCCTTTGTCAGCCTTGGTGGAATCGGTCGGGCCCAGGAGATCGCGGATTCGAGAAATGGCGTCTTCGCCGCTCAAGGCCAAGGCCACCACGGGCGCAGATTGCATGAACTCAACGATACGCGGAAAGAAGGGTTTATCTGCAAGGTGAGCGTAGTGTTCGCTCAAGATCGCGTCTGACAAAGTCATCATTTTCAGACCTCGGACGGTGAAACCGGCGTCTTCGAAGCGTTTGATCACTTCCCCGCTGAGCTTCTTGGAAACGCAGTCGGGCTTGAGCAGAATGAGGGATGTTTCTTGGGTTGCCATGGCCGGAAGAAAGCGGCAATAGACGGCTTTGCAACGGGGAAACCATGGGTGGCGGAGGGCTCTTTCTGAGCCTGAGGAAATTGGCTGATTCCCCAAACCCGATCTCAAAAATTGGATTATTTCTATATGGACTTTAAATTATGGTTATTTCATAGTCGGAGCGAACCTCCCTCGACCATGTTTTCGATCGTCATCCTCTCGTTGTCTCTTGTCGCGCTTCTCATTGCTGCCATCGGCTTCTTCATCCTCTATCTCGAAGGACAACGCTACACACCTCGGACGGCCGTGGCCCGTGCCGTCTATTGGCACGCGGGTGCGTGTGTGGTCTTGGCGATCGGTTTGGCCTCCATGGCGTGGATTCGCAAGAGTACAAGTGAGGAGACATTGGCGAATCAATTGGCGCAACTACAGTCCGAGCTCACGTCGCTCCGCGCGGAAACCGCCTCACAGAAAAGCCGATTGACGGCGGCGGTCCAGCTCAAAACGCAGGTGTCCACGTTAATGCGAGAGCGGCGTCTTCAAGACGAACAGCACCAATCACTCAAGGACGAGATCGAGCGTCTTCAGGGCAAACTGTCAGAATCTCAGAAAGAACGCAGGCCAAAGAAAGAAAGCGCCAAGCTTGTCCCTGTCCTCGCTCAAACGTTGGCAGACCCATCTGAGCCGTCAGAGGCGGAACCGCCGCGCGAAGATTCGCGTCCCGGCATGTCAACCAACTACAAGGCACTGGAGTCCTATCGCACACGCTTTGGGAACTCTATCAATCCGCTCTATCAAGCTGACCAAAGAGAGAAACAAGAGGCGAACAAGCTCATCCAACAACTCTTAAGTGATCTCGAGTTTTACGAAGGGGAGGTGAATGGTGAGGGCGTTGCCACGTTTGCCGCCGTACAACGTTATCAAAGGACACGCGGCTTGCCGGAGACTGGCATCATTGCAGAGAAAACTGTTAGAGTTTTATGGCAGGACTGCGAACGTTCCACGAGTCTGGCTGCCAATCATTCCTGGTAAGTAAAGAGAGTGCTTGTCAGGCTGCGCGCTCTGGGGAAGATCGTTCGCTATGAACGCTACTCTCTACGGAGCCATCGAAGCCGGTGGCACCAAGTTCGTTTGCGCTGCTGGTAGAGGCCCCCATGATCTGGTCGAGACCCTGCGTCTTCCCACCACGACGCCCGATGAAACCTTGGGCGGAGCAATCGCATTCTTTCAGCAAGTTGAGCGCGAGCATGGCGCTTTGGCCGCGATTGGCATCGCCTCATTTGGCCCGATTGATTGCCGACCGCAATCGGCTCAGTTCGGATACATCACGTCGACGCCAAAGCAGGGATGGGGGCAGACGGATTTCGTCGGCAGGGTAAAGGCGTCATTCAAGGTGCCCATTGCTTTTGACACGGATGTGAATGGTGCCGCTCTGGCAGAATATCGATGGGGAGCAGCGAGTGATGTCAATTCTTGTCTCTATGTTACAGTGGGCACGGGAATCGGCGGTGGCTTCGTGCATCACGATCGAACACTCATCGGCCTCCTCCATCCTGAAATGGGGCATGTTCCAGTCGTTCGCCATGCGGAGGATTCGTTTGAAGGGCATTGTCCTTATCACAAGCATCGGTGCCTTGAGGGCATGGCTTCCGGCCCGGCAATTGAAAAACGTTGGGGCCGGCGTGCGGATGAACTCCCTTCGGATCATCCGGCGTGGACCTTGCAAAGTGATTATTTGGCCCAAGCGGTCGCCACCTGGGTTCTGACGCTTTCGCCAGAACGGGTAATTCTTGGCGGTGGGGTCATGCAGCAAACCCATCTCTTTCCTCGTATTCGTAGACGTGTTAGAGAGATTCTAAATGGCTTCTTGCAAGTGTCAGCGATTCTCGACGAGCCAGACGATTACATCGGCGCGCCAGGTCTTGGCGAGCGGTCGGGAATTGTGGGAGCCCTGGCCATGGCCATGGACTTAACGCCATGAACGCGTTCTGGAGGTCTGGAGGTGGGAAATCAACTTTACTTTTGTAGATTCGTTATTTGTTAAATGTGGCGGGAACCAACTAAGGTCCACCGTATTGGCGGCAACCTGAAAGAATCGGGCAGGTACGGCTCTCCGAGCCGTCCGGTTGAGGGCGTGTACGTTAGCGGCCCAGCGGGGTCGTGTGAAGAGCCACTTGCCCCGCTGGGCGGTTGAGGAGAGCGATCAGACTATCATTATCTCTTAATTCCTTGTTCCACCTTGAGGAGGCCGGGATGAGTGGAAGAAACTCGGTTCATTTGAGCCATGGCAAAGCTCAAGAACTCCTAAGGCCTACTCCCCGCGATCACCCGCTAAAACCTCAATCCTACATTTTCTGAAAAAACTTCTTACCTAACACCGCCATACTTGCTTCACTGCTAGCGCGACAGTGGAATCAGCCGATTTCGGGAAGCATCCGTTGGGAGGCGGGCGCTGCTCATGCAGTATATCTACCTGATCCTCAATAAGCTTATGAAACTCAACGCCACCATCACCCTCCGGTTCAGCGCCATCACCAGCTTACTTTTTACGTTAGGGGGGGGCTGTCGCCTAACGCTTCACTTCAAGATCAAGAGCCGCTGCCCTATCAGGCCACCTTCGAAGAAGCAGCCGGCTTCCAACCCGGCAATATCCACGGCCAACAAGGCTTCGCCGTCATCCGCGGCCAAGCTGAAGTCACCGCCAACGCAGGGCGCGAAGGCTCCTCCGGCCTCAAAGTCCTGCCCTCACGTCCCCACGGCATCGTCCAGCTCAGCATCGATGCCAATCTAGAAGGAGGCGATCCCCCTGACAAAGTCGTCCACACCGACATGTACATCCGCCCCGGTGCCGCCTCGGAAATTGGCGATCAAGTGACGGATGTCGAGGGAAGCCTCACCGGCTTCTTCAAGATCGATGATCAGGGCGAACTCCACATCTACGACGGCCCCGAAACCAACGAGTGGCTCTCCACCGGCGCCAAATTCGATCTCGATGAGAACGGCAACGCCACCAACTGGATCCGCCTCTCCTTCCGCCAAGACTTCGAAAACGGCCTCTGGGATATCGCCATCGACGGCCACATCTTCCGCGCCAACCTCGCCATGGCTGACCGCGCGGAGTCCTTGGAAAAGATCGAATTCGTCGGCCAAAGCCGTTCGCCGCTTTATATCGATGACATTCAAGTCAGCCGCGATGCCATCGCCTTCAGCGATGCGGACCGCGATGGTTTGCCGGATGATTGGGAGGCTGGTCAGGACTTGGCACGCGATGGCGATCCCGATTCAGATGGCCTGACAAATGTGGAAGAATTTGTCCTCGGCACAGACGTCAATGCCTCAGATACCGATGGTGATGGTGTGAGTGACGGCGACGAATATGAGGCAGGGACAGATGCACTCGATGGGGTGAATCAATCTGAATCCGCGGCTGCAAGCTGGAGCACTTCTGGAGGCTTGAATGTCTCCGTCTCTCCTTACGGAAGTGACTATCACTTTGTATCGGTTTCTTGGAGTAGCTACACGCAATGGAAGATTTGGGTATTTAATGATTGGGGTATGCCCTATACCTATCAATACATGAGCGGCCAATCAGTCGGCCAGGGGAGTTCCAATTGGACGGGAGGAACGGATTACGTGGTGACGCTTACCGCCGATGTCTCATTTATCTATATCTGGGCGGTTGATCACACGAATGGAAATCGTGAGGACTCCGTATTGTTGAAAACCTACACAGGAGGCGGAGGCGAATTGTTAGACCAATATACGACAGATCCCGTGGATTCAAATGGGACGAGTCTCGCTGATGGCAATATGGGTTCTGAGGAGGCCGCAATCGAAGCGCTTGATAACCATTGTGATCTATGTGCGGAGACCATGAACGACTCGGACTGTGATCAGATCATGCTCAACAGTGTCAAATTTCGCATCGGTTTAGGAAAAGCGAACTTCGGCCAACTAAGCCCCGTTCTCAGTGTGCATGAACGAGAAATGGGGCAGCGTGCCTATTCGCGCGAATCGATTCGCCCACCAAGGCATCAACCAAAAGAGGGGATTGATGTCCAATATTCCTACATTACACCTCGAAGTGATTATGGGCGCCCTACTTCGGCGAAAGCAGTCAGAGTGGTTGATTCGATCACAACGGATACAGCGTATACGAACTTTCATGATATCACCGGTGGCTACCAAATCGATCAGTACAGTCTCAGTCAAATAGATGAAGTCGAGACACCGAAAGGCATACCTTACAAAACGGTGAAGGTTTATAATCCCGATCATCCGGTGATTCATTCAGTCAATCGGCGGCTCATGATCGAGAAAACGGAAGAAGGACGCACCTCGATACATGAGTATCGTTATCATATTGATCACACCAATGGGAAACAGGAGTGGCAGCTATTTCAAGGCGCGCCCGGAAGCCACTTAATCAAGCCATTGCGATTGACGGAATTAATCATTGATGATCCCAACGAAGAAACACAGGGTGATTACACGAGAACTAGGATTGTCAAACACTGGAATATCAAAACCAACCGGCTTGAAACGGATACGAAAGTGCGCGAGGTTTTTCGGCGTTTTCCTTTTGGCGAAAGGAAGATTAAGAGGATCATCGATCCAGACAACGAAGCGCTCACGGTATCGTTAGAATACTATGGTAAAGAAGCAGGTGGTTTTCCCGTCACTGGCCGAGTGAAAAGCATCCAGTTCGCCGATGGAGGCTGGGAATACTATGTGTATGATCAGTTAGGAAGGGAAACGCGAGTGTATCGACCTACAAGAAATACGCCCCTGCCCGAGAATCAACCTATCGGTGGTCAAGGGTATGAATGGGCCGAGATTGAGTACGGTGGGGCAGGCTATCAGGAAAAGCGTTCGCAGTATTTGAATGGCGTGCTTACTAAACTAAGCTACAAGCGATGGGAGCCGGAGGACTTGAAGCGAGACCGAACCCTTACGCATATTCAAGCAGCCTCCCCAGACGCAGCACCGGATCATCCCGCAAACGAAGTCACGGTTACTGTTCGTCGAGCTCAAGATCGTCGCGTGATTCGAACTGACGCACCCGATGGCTCCTCCACACACTACCGCTATTCCATTGAGCAAGGTAATCTCATTACCAATGTCGAGCAGCAATTCAGTGATGGCACCTTGAGAACTCATGGGACGACTACCACCCATCCGTCAGGGACGATTCTTGAATCAAAATCGAAGGACGGTCCGAGTGGAATCACAACTCAACATCGAACCGTAGAGATAGGGGCTCTTGACGAGCGTTTTCGGCCAACAGTGACGCTCGATCACATCTCAAATAAAGTCATTTCACGATCTTACACTTGCTGTGGTCTTGCGTGGATAACCAATTCCGACGGCGTCACCACCGTAAATGAATACGATGCGTTGGGGCGCCTCATTCGAACTCAAAAAGGTTACAAACCCGAGTTGGCTTTGGGAAATCAGCTGACTTTTGTGTCATTGGATAATTCCTATCAATTGAATGGGATTGATAAACAACTCTCTACCACGAATCTGTTGGATCCAGGTGAGTCGGCACCGCTCGCCCCAACCGTCCGGCGTTATGATCTTGCAGGAAGAATTGAAAACCGGACGAGTACGGCAGGAGTAACTGTCAGAAATCGAACGGTTATGGTAGAAGAAGGAGGGCGCATTGAACTCACCAGTTATCCGAAGAGCGGTCGCGACAACCGGCACCGCATTGAGCATCGCCGATACGACGCGAGCGGAAAGCTCCGTCGTCAAATGACCTACGCTTCAACTGATCCTTTTAGTCTGCGGCCTGATCCCCGCACCCTCAACGGTCGCATCGATTATTCTCAGGGTGTAGACGAGCAGGGTCAATACGAGGAGAGTGCAAACATCGCCAACCTTTTCGATGTTCGCCGCACGCGCACCTACAAAGACCTATTAGGCCGAATCACGCAGGTCATTCACGCCTATGGTAGTCGCTATGCAGCAAGTGAGACCTACGATTATAACAAAGAAGGCCAGCTCATCCGCCAAATCAATCCTGACGGAGTTACTACCCGATATGCTTACAGTGAAGAAGGCGAGCTAACCACTACCGCCATTGATCTCAACATCGAATCTGACGAAGCGCCCAATCACATCGACTACGAAGTCGACCGGATCAGTGTCGTGGATCACTCTGTGATCCAACGCGATGGTCAAGCCATCCGCCGCACTGAAAACAAAGTCTACACAGAATCCGGCCCCATCACCACGTCTATAAATGAAGCCACCCTAACCGGAGATCAATCGTGGTCCTGGCAATACAACCAATTTAGCTCGACTCTAAAACGGGAGGGAGAATCTCCCGGGAGCTGGACCATCACAAATACCGAGCCATCAGGCGCATACATCAACCAATCCTATGAAAACGGCCGACTCAAACAAACCAGCCGCTATGCCAACGATGACACACTGATTTCATGGGTAGCCCAAGAATACGATGCCTATGGCCACATTTGGAAATCAACCGACAGCCGCACCGGCACCACCACTTATCACTACGACGATCAAGGAAGACACTGGAAAGTCAGCGCCCCCAATCCCGAAACCAGATCGAGCACCAATGGCACGCTCGACACCATCTATCACTTCGACGCCATAGGCCAGATTATCACCACCACCAAGCCAGGCGACGGCCAAGTCCACCAAGTCTATAACGCCAACGGCACCTTACACAAAACCCACGGCCACCACACCACCGATGTCCAATGGCGCTACAACGGCCGTGGCGAACGCACGCACATGACCACCTGGTTCGGCCACCTCAATAAGCCTGCAACGACCCGGTGGCACTCTGATACTCGGGGGAATCTAGCATTCAAACAAGACGCTCACGGTCATCGCGTCTGCTACACTTACACTCCAGGCGGGAAAGTAAAGACCCGCACCTGGGCGAGAGGTGCCCAAACTGCCTATCATTACGACGAGGCCAACAACCTCACCCACATCGACTACAGCGACAACACGCCCGATGTCCATTTCACCTACACTCGCTTGGGCCAGAAACAAACCGTCCAAGACGCCGGCGGCCTCCTCACCTACACCTACCGCCCAGATCAACCAACGGTGCTAGAGTCAGAAACCCGTAGCGGTGACTTTCAGTCGCCGCCGAACCCTCAGTCAAGGAGCCGCGGCGTCTCGCCGCGAGAACTCTACAACGAAACCAAGACCCTAACCTACACCCAAGACTCATTGGGCCGCCCCACCGGCTTCCAAATCGGCACCGAAACCAACCCCACTCAAGACTACACCGTCACCTACGGTTACGACCAGGCGAACCGCCTTGATCGTGTCAGTTCCCAAGGCTACGATTTCGTTTACCAATTCGAACCCATGTCCACCACCGACCGTCTCCAATCAGTCACCGCAGACGGCATTAAACACACCCAATACCAGTATGAACCCGGCCGCGATACCATGACGGCGGTCATCAACCAAGCCGGCCCAACCAACCAACTCGTCTCCCACTACGCCTATCAATACAATCAAGACGGCCAACGAGTCGAGCGCACCACCACCACTCTGGATCCCGATACCAACATCCTGAATCCTCCCATAATTGACCGCTTCACCTACGACCAAGATACCGGCGGTCTAACCAAATCCGAACGCCAAGACGACTCCGCACGCACCGAGCAATACGCTTACGACAAGATCGGCAACCGCACCTCCATGGGCAAAGGAAACGGCGAATTCGCTCTCTATGACACTAACGCTCTCAACCAGTACACTAGCATCTGGGACCAAGACGGCATCCAAGCCGTCAGTCACGATCCAGACGGCAACCAACTGACCAAAGGCAACAAAGATTACACCTGGGACGCTGAAAATCGCCTCATCGAAGTACGGGAACGCGGCACTTTGCGGGCCCGATACATCTACGACTATCGAAGCCGTCGCATTGCTCGTTGGACTTCTGATGGCGCCGATGAGCGCTTTCTCTATCAGGATTGGAATCTCATCAACATCTGCAACGCCAACCATACGGAACCGAATGAAACCTACACTTGGGGTAGAGACTTGAGTGGTTCTCTCCAAGGCGCTGGAGGCGTCGGTGGCCTTCTGGTGGCGACAGGCGTTGCTACAAGCGGCGAAAATTGGCTTTATCACTATGATGCCAACGGTAACGTGGCACAGATAACAGGACACAAAGGTGCAATTATTGACCTTTATAGTTATGATGCGTTTGGTGGGCAAGCATCACAATCAAATGAGATTACGAATCGCTTTTGGTTTAGTACAAAACCTCAAGATGTTGAGACTGGTTTTCACTATTATGGATATCGTCACTTTGAATCTGAGAGTGGACGATGGTTATCACGAGATCCAATAGAAGAAAGTGGCGGCATAAATCTTTATTCTTTTGTCAACAATTGGCCTATAAACATAGTTGATAAACTTGGACTTGCTGGGCAGTGTACATGTTGTTGCGTAAATAAGATCTATTTTGACAAGCCAGACAATTTTAAGGTCAAACCAGATGCCCCGGGTGTTCTGCGGGCAGACATCCGTGTTATGGTTAAGTACACAGTCTCTGCGGTAGCGCCTAACAGTGTGCCTCACCGTGAATGTACTTTCAAATGGGAAGAATATACCGATGTGCCTGCTACTGATCCGGATATTTGGGGTGGACAGCCTGATTTATCGGTTCTAACCGCTAACAAATGGTACGATGTCAATGCAGTCGTGCCAGGGCAAAATAGGATCACTTGGAACTCTAACGTCACGACTGGATCGTACGATTCAGAACTCTTTTTTGATACACCTCAATTAGGCGTTCCACCGAATCAGACAAGAAGTAGAAATCTTTACTTTCGAATTCGAGCTTATAGTGGTAGTGGGTGCAATTGTTCCTCCAACTCGTCGGCAATCCGCGCGACTTATCTCACTTCGGGAACAACGAATGGTGTGGGCGAATTTGTTGGCAACAAAGTTAATAGTTTAACCGAAGGCATTCCTGCTGAGATTGAAGTAGCTCCGTAGTGACTCCACATGGTACTCCAATGAGATTCTCACGGAAAGTAGAAATTATGTTTTATTCGCTCTTAGGAGTAATATCTCTAGCGTGTATTCTGTATCAATTCAGCCGCTGGAAATGTAATCAGTCCCCCTCACTCAAGTTTATTTTCGAAAGTGATGTCTATATGTTAATAGGTGTGACGATAGGAGACCCTGATGATTGTATGGCTTGGATATCTTCGGAATGCAGCATCCCAATCTACAAGATTAGTTATAGGAACCTCCATGGGCCTGGTTTTAGAATTGTTGCGGAAAAAGATGTGGCAATAGATATTTGGAAACACCTCAATTGCAAATCAAGTCTACTTCTCAAAAAGAATAAATTGGCTTTAGTTGATATTGAAGGGAGAATTATTGAGCGAAAACGTGGAGTTTTTTCGCGATTGTTTCGGGTTGTAAACACAGCCATTCCTTAAGGGAGCTTTACTTAAGGGAGCTTTAAGGGACAGAGCTTTAAGGGAACAGAGCTTTAAGGGAGAACAGAGCTTTAAGGGACACATCAATTATTGAATTAACAGAGCTTTAAGGGACACATCAATTATTGAATTGACGTTGCTCGAAATTAAGTAACTTTAAGGGACACATCAATTATGGATAACTTTAAGGCAATAACTTTAAGGGACACATCAATTATTAGCTTGACGATTCCAGAAGACGGGTACGATACGGATAATCGGCCACCATTGGAATCCGCATCGAGCGGTTGGAATGCTGAAATAGACGGCGTTTGGGTAGAGGGTGAAACAAAGTGGTTAAAGGTACCAGGGTATTGTCACGCAACTATTACATGTGGATTCTTTGATTATCAAATCGTTAGTTGTTGCCGTTGTCTGTTAGAAATTTTGCGTGGCGGGGTTCGGTTTGTTCCAGACAGTGGTAGTACAACTCATGTCACAAACTATTCAGACGCCTTCCCTCCAGCCCCGTGAGCCGTGTTATTCAAACAGTATGGCTAGTAATTTTAGCGTTTGTCGGTTTGGGGATCTATAGTTTTTTTTATTGCGGGTTTGTTGAAGAGCGAAACCTTGTTTGGCCGCATATCGACACTGAGTTTGCCAAGGATTTTAGGCAAAACGAATGGCACAATGTTCATCTGGGCATGAGAAAGCCCAAGGTGAAAGCTTTATTGGGCGCGCCGCTGACGTCAGGTGAGTCCATATGGGTATATTCTCAGGAGAGACGGCGGTTCAAAAAACTTGACTATGCGTGGGAATATTTCGCGTTGGAGTTTAATAATAATGATAATGTAACTAAAATTCTTCGACGCTGGTATTATGATTGAGTTCGAGCCTAGCCCAAGAACTTTTAGGGACATAGGGACATAGGGACATAGGGACATAGGGACATAGGGACATAGGGACATAGGGACATAGGGACACATCAATTATGGGACAGAGCTTTAAGGGAGACAGAGCTTTAAGGGACACATCAATTATTGAATTGACGTTGCTCGAAATTAAATAACTTTAAGGTAAGTAACTTTAAGGGACACATCAATTATTAGCTTGACGTTGCCATAAATCAAGATCAAAAGTTCGCGCCATGAGAGAATCACGAATCAAAGTCGACGGGGAGAACGCCGTTTATCACGTCATCGACCGGTGTGGGCGGGGGCGGTTTGATTTGGAGGCGGCGGATAAGGAGAAATTAGTCGAACTGATGCGGCAGGCGGTGCTTTATACGGGGTGTGAGGTTTTGACTTATGCGGTGTTGGATAATCATATGCACACGTTGCTGTTTGTTCGGGGGGATTCGCCTGCCGAGCTTTCGGATGAAGTTATTCTTAAACGTGTGGGAGCGCTTTATGGGAAAGAAGAGGTGGCTTATTTGCGTGGGCTCTTGGCGGCTTGCGAGCATGATGAGGTGGCCGTTCGTGAAAGGGCTTTGGTGCTTTATGAAGGTGAGCGGGCAAAACATGAACGCCGGATGCATGATGTGTCGGCCTTTGTGAAGATCGTGAAGCAGCGGTTTGCGGCTTATTGGAATAAGAGCCGGAAGACCTTTGGGCGGTTCTGGGCGGATCGCTTTAAAAGCGTCTTAGTTGAGAACACGCCGGAAGCGTTGCGGACGGTGGCGGCTTACATTGATTTGAATGCGGTGCGGGCGGGGATCGTGAAGGATCCCAAGGATTATCGATGGTGCGGGTATGGGGAAGCGGTGGCGGGACGGAAGCGAAGCCGTGAGGGATTGAAGGTGGCGATTGGTGAGAGGGATTGGCGGGTGGCTTCGCGCGAGTATCGGAAATTGCTCTTTGGGATGGGGAGTGAGCGTGTGATGGATTCGCGAGGGCGGCCCAAGCGGCAGATTCGTGAGGACGATGTGAGAGCAGTTGAGGAGCAGGGAGGGGAGCTTGGTCTGCCGGCCTTGCTACGTTGCCGGGTGCGTTATTTTTCTGCGGGGTTGGTATTAGGGAGCGAGGCGTTTGTGGAGGGGATTTTTGAGAAGCGGCGGGAGTGGTTTGGAGAGAAACGGAAGAAAGGCGCGAGGCGGTTGAAGGGTGGGGAATGGGGAGAGCTGCGAGTGATGCGTGATTTGCGGAGCGAGGTGATTGATTGAGCCGGTTGATTGTTATTCTCTAGACAAAGATGCTCACCCGTTTCATGCGCATCACACAGCATGGCCGCGGGCATTAACTTTAACTGTGCCAACAGCCGTCCCGGCTGTTTCTTGCCAAGCTCAGGCACCAGCCTGGCGTCTCGCTGATTCAAAACAGCCGTCCCGGTTGCTTCCAGTAGGCAGGGACCGAAATCACCGAAATCCCTATCGCTTTCTCAATCTACCAAAGTAGAATTAATCTTGTGAATGTTGGAGGGTGGCGGATGATGAGCACGAACATGAAAATCCCTGCCCTCGTGCCGTCACTCAAAGACCCCGATTGGCATTTTATCCTCCGGATCTCGCTGATCATTGCCGTCTTTGTGATCTTAGAGCGTTGGATTCTTCATGTGGGGCAACTGCCGCGGACGTTCTATAGCCAACCCTATCTGACGAACGGAATTCTGACACACATCGGCTGGCTTCACGGTATGGCGCTCATGCTTTATGGCGGTGCCGTGTTGGTATTGAAACCGCTACGGGCTTCGTGGACGTCCTATTCTTCGTCTCCGGCACTTCGCATCATGATTGGCGCTTGTGTTATCCTATTAGCGTGGCCCTATAGCACCTACGACTACAATTTTTATTTCGATGATTCCCATTGGGATGGAAGAGTTGCCGTGGCGATGTTAGGTCTCCTGAGCTGTTGGCGAGCGGCTGTTATTCCCATTTTCTTGATCGTGGTCACGGCGGTGATGCACCAGTTTCACTATCCGTTGGGGGGTGATTCATTAAGTGAACAATCGTTGTTCGTTAAGATCCTGCTCCTCTGCTGGCTGTGCTTTCTCTTCAAGTCATGGATTGGCAAGAAAGGAGAGCATGACTTTCTGTTTCTAACGCTGATCGTTCTCGCGTCTGCTTACTGGACCTGTGGGTTCGGCAAGTTACGCATGAATTGGATCTCGTTCGGTCATATCTATCATCTGCTGAGTGCTACCTACGCCAATGGTTGGTTAGGTTTCCTCTCTCCAGATCAGATCGGTCATATGAGTCAGTGGTTGGCCAAGCTGGATTGGCTAATGCGATTTTTTGTCGTGATTGTGGAAGTGGGAGCGTTATTCGTATGGTGGCGACGTTGGACAGTGATGACGTTTCTTGCATTCTGGGTTTGTTTTCACTTGGGCGTGTTTGCGTTATCGGGAATCCTTTTCTGGAAGTGGATTGTTTTAGAAGTTGGTTTGCTGATATTCATGCTGCAATCGAAGACTGCAAAGAAACTGCCGTTTTTTAATCCGGCGACCTTTGTCGTTTCTGTATTATTCATTGGTGCGGGAAAATACCTCTTTCAGCCGACGAATCTGTCTTGGTACGATTCACCGGTCTCTTATGCTTTTCGCTTCGAGGGCCAAGGAGAAGATGGCAATGTTTATGAGATCTCGCCTCAATTATTTAATCCCTACGATTACCAGTTCACCATGGGTGCTTTTAGATACTTATCAGAATCGCCAACGATTCCCGTCGTCTGGGGCGCCGTCTTTGATCGCGCCGTTGCCGAAGAGGTTCTCAAGGTTCGCAACTTAGACGATATACGCGCTCTCGAAGAGGAACTCAATCAGATCACCTTCAATCCTGAAAAAGCGCAGGTCATGGATCAATTCATTCGCCGTTGGGCGGATCGTTACGCTACTGAAAAAAGGGCGGCAGCCAGTTGGGAACGGCTAAAAGCGCCTCCGCAATTGGTGACCTTTTCTCGAAACAATGCCTACCATGGTCAGGTGACTCTTACGAAGATCGATCTCTATCAAGTGACGACTCTTTTTGATGGAAAGTATCGCGAACTAGAGAAGAAGCATTTGCGGGAAATTACCTTACCATCCGAAAGGCGTTGAGTCATGAATTTTTCACTCACATCCGAACAGCAAACGATCAAAGACGAAATCATCGCCTTCGCCAAGACACTGAACGACGAGACGGTGAAGGATGATGAGGAAAAACGATTTCCTCGTGAGAAATGGAACCGGTGTGCGGAATTGAAATTACATGGACTGCAGGTTCCCGAATCCTATGGAGGCCGAGGTCTGGATATGCTCACTTCGGTGGTGGCGATGGAGGGCTTCGGCTACGGTTGTAAAGATAATGGACTTTCCTTCGCCTTGAATGTGCAATTGCTTGTTCAATTGCCATTAGTGCACTTTGGAACTGAATCGCAGAAAGACGCTTGGCTGCCTCAGGTTGCCAACGGCTCGCGCATCGGAGCCTTTGCCTTTACTGAACCTGATAGCGGATCGGATTTGTATAGCATGACGAGCCAGGCGGAGAAAGTGGATGGCGGTTACCGGCTCAATGGCAGCAAATACTTTATCACCTTCGCGCCTATAGCAGACTTTGCTTTGGTGTTGGCGACCATTGATCCCAAACTAAGAGAATGGGGATTAACGGCCTGGCTGGTCGATTTGTCATCGCCAGGTATCGAAGTAAGCGCGCCGCGAACCAAGATGGGCCTACGCTCGGTGCCTTCTGGGGAGATTCAATTCAACGATTGTTTTATCCCGGAGGAACACCGCTTTGGAAAGGAAGGAGGCGGACTAGGCATCCTCAATCGTGCTTTGGAATGGGATCGTTGTTGTGTGTTGGCAAGTCAATTGGGAGCTATGGAACGCATTTTGGAAGAATGCGTGGCATTTGCTAAGAACCGCGAACAATTTGGCCAGAGCATCGGCAAGTTTCAGGCCGTTTCCAATCGTCTAGCGGACATGAAGATACGTCTGGAGACATCGCGGTTATTGCTCTATCAAGCCGCCTGGCTGGTCGATCAGGGGAAGCCGTCGGTTTTGGAGTCGTCTATGGCAAAGCTCTCATTGAGTGAACATTTTATGGAATCCAGTCTGGATGCCATTCGTATTCATGGCGGCGCCGGTTATTTGGTCGAGAACGGCGTGGAGAGGAATTTACGCGATTCTATTGGCGGTATTCTCTACGCGGGCACATCTGATATCCAACGGGTGACGATCGCAAAAATGTTAGGCCTATAGAGAGACTAAACTAAACTAGGGTTTGGGGTAGGCCCGGCCGATCGCCTTGGCAACGTCGATGAGGTGATCGGTAGAGATGATCTCGTGATGTTCGCAGGCAATCATGTCGATCTGAACGCTTTCCGATACCTGATCCCAACCCACGGCGGGATCAGCCGCAGCGATCTCAGATTCTGAGCGGATCAAATGGATGGGGGCATGGCACCGGCCGCTGGGCTGATAGTCCCGCAAAGCTCTAAAATGGATCTGAGCGGCTTTACGATACACCGGTGGATAGCCACTTAGATCAATGACATCGGCGATCTCTTGTTTGATTCCACCTTCTTCGTCGGTAGTGAACGAACGCCGCCATTGCTTGCCGAGGCTTACTGCTTTAGTTAGGGCTTTTTTCGCCATCTTGCGCGGACCAAGGTTCTTCGCCATGGCCACGAAGCGTGACGTGGCATTCGGTTGCAAGGTGGGTAGCATGCCATCAATCACACAGAGATAAGCGACCTGTTCACCCGCTTGTTCTAGCTGACAAGCCATCTCAAAGGCGACGGCGGAGCCAAAGCAGAATCCACCAAGATGATACGGACCATGTGGTTGTCGCGCTCGTACGTGTTTCAAATAGGTCCTAGCAATGAACTCTACGTCATCCAACGGATCGATGGGCGCCTGCAGACCAATAATAGGGATGTCTGCGGGGAGAAGTGGAACCCACTCGTAGTAGGTGAAGACGCCGCCGCCTAACCCATGCACTAGAAACAAGGGCGGTCGATCGCCGCTGGTTCGAATAGGGACAGCGATAGGCCAGTCCATGACACCGTCTTGTCGGCGGAGAGCTTTCGCCATCGCACGCACCGAAGGCGCCTCGAAAACCAAACCTAAGGGAATCGGCTTGGCGAATGCTTCTCCCAAGCGGCTGGTGAGTTGGGCGGCCATAATAGACGTGCCGCCAAGCTCACTGAAGGTGCTTGCCAGATCGAATGCGTCATGGCCAAACACCTGTTTCCACACGCCGAGCAAGAATTGCTCCAAGGAATCATCCGTGTTGGCGTCACCGCGTCCTCGCGACGCTTGAGGGGCGGCGGTGATAGAAGGAACGGGATCCAAGCTATCAAGGGCGGAGACGATACTTTGTGAGGGATCTTTGGTGAGAGTTTCTAGCATTTGAATGAAACTCCGCTGCATCCACGGCAGCCGAAGCATCCAATCCTCCTGACAAAACCACTTGACCGTGATCGTGGCGCCTGGAGTGATAGCGATAGTCACGGGACATAGTGACGTGATGTCTCCCTGGAAGTCCGTCAATCGAATAGGGGAATCGACGTCTTGTGAGTGCGGATAGTTGGCAAACATCATCAAGCTGTCGAACAACACTTTCGAGGGCGGGAGATCCAGCCACTGGTAAATCTGTGAAAGCGAAGTGTGTTCGAAAGGGATTGCTTGAAGCTGTTCTCGATGGGCGCGTTTGATGAGTCTAGTTAAGGTGTCGTCGTTGTCCCATTGCCAACGGAAAGGATGGGTGTTCGCGTACAACCCAACCGCGTTCTGCAGGTTGGGAAGAGGGACGGATCTACCCGACGCGGTATTCCCGATGATCACGTCTTGCGAGTTTTGATATCGTGAAACGACAAGCGCCCAGGCGACTTGGAAGAGAATGGCAGGCGTGACGCTCTCACGCTCCGCGAGCTTTGTAAGCGCTTGGTGCAACTCCGGTTTCAGTTGGGATTTCTCGAGGGTGGTGGGGCTTGGGGTCTCCGGAGATCCATCGCGCAAGGGAACGTCTTTCAGGAAATGTTGCCAATGGTGTTGGGCATCTTCATGGGACTGTGCTTGCCACCACTTCACATACTCACGGAAGTCCGGCGCCGGTTCTAGAGATGGGCATTCGTTCCTTAAAAGGCTAAGGTAGGCCCGGAGGACATCCTGACAAACGATCGAAGCCGACCAGCCATCGATCAAGATATGATGGCATTGCCAAGTCACGCGATGCCGGGTGTCTGATAGGGATTGAACGGAGACGTTCATGACCGGCGCCTCGCTTAATGATAGAAATTTTTCAGACTTGGTCAGAGCAAAGGCCACTTCTTCGTGAACCATCTGGTGAGGAGAAGACGTGGATTGCCAATGAATGGAGGTTCGCAACGCAGCATGACGCGCGATGACGTGAATCCATGCACGCTCGAAAATGTCCCATTCCAATTGGCCCTCCAATATGAATGATAGTTCAAGCAATCCGGAGTCGTTGTCCGGCTTTTGCAAATGATGCCAAAGAAGAGCTTCTTGATTGGGCGTGAGGGGAAAGGTCTGGGAACTTCGAGGAGCGGCTAGCAAAGCGCAGAGATGCTTGGCGTAATTCGCTGCCTGGCGAGTAATGGTTTTTTCCTGGTGATGAAGAGAACTGTAGAGCCATTTCATCTTCAAGCACCCATGATCAATGCTAGCATTGATTTCTAACAAATGACTTCTTCTCGCGTCGCCCGGCCGTGCCCGGCCCGTATTGATCGCAGGCTTATCCGGCGACTCGTTCCCCAAGTAGTTGAAGAGAATCTGTGACTCTTCGGTATCTTTGAGAGAGGGCTCATCTTTCAAATATCGAAGCGCACCGAAACCGAGGCCGTGGTTGGGCACCCTTTCCATGGTATCGATCACCGGTTCCAGGCCGTTTGAGGGCAATGACAGTTGATAATAGGAAGTGAACCAGCCGAGCGTGCGCGAGACGTCCAAATCCTCTCGCCAAAGATGACGACCGTGATTCTCAATCCCAACCCGCCAGCTTTCGTTGGTCTCTGCCCATTCGTTGAGGGTATGGACTAGGGCGGTGAGGAGATACGCGGTCACCTCCGAGCGTTCTTGAAGCAGTTTCGTTTCGCTCTCGCTGAATGCGAATTCGTATGTTTGACAGGAAGCCTCAACGGCATCGCGCACAGGGCAAGCGTGATCGAGAGGAAGGAGGCCGCGGCCCTCAGTAGCCATGCCTGTCCAGAATGGGATCTCGGCATCCCAATGACCGGCATGGGTGCTGGTGAAAAGGGCCTCTGCCCACGTCTTGTGAGACGTTGTCGCGGGTGGGAGAGCGTTTCCCTTTAACAGGTTTGTGAGGTCCTCCCCTAGTTGCGCCCAACTCACGTGATCGATCATGAGATGGTGCGCGGCGAGGAAAAGTTGCTGAGTGTCAGAAATGAGGGCGGCTTTCCATAACACGCCTTGCTCAATATCGAGTCCCTCATGAAGCTTGGCCGCTTCCTCTATGTTATCAACGCTTGTGATGTGTGTGCTAGGGGCTGTTTCCAAGACGGTGGCTACCCAATGACCTTGTGGCCGGGTAAAGGTCGTGCGCAGTGCATCGTGTTGCTGCGCGAGTTGTGCGAATGCTGCGTCGATATCTGCCAAGTCCACATCTCGTGGCAATGTCAGAAGGAGCTCCTGATTCCACTGATGGGGATTGGCGAGGTTCGTTTGAAAAAACCAATGCTGAATGGGCGTGAGCGGGGCCACACCCTTGACCGGTTCTTGAAAGATCATCTTAGATCTTGAGTTTGAAGCGTCGGCTTCAATTGCGGCCGTGAGTTCCGCGATTGTGCGGTGCTCCACGAACTGCTTCATGGAAAGCTTCAAACCGGCTTGCACCGCCTTGGAGACGACTTGGATGCTTAAGATCGAATCACCGCCCAATCTGTAGAAATCATCGTGCGAACCCACTGTGGGTAAGTTGAGGACGTCTGCCCAGATCCCTGCCAGAGTCGCGGCCACTGGACTCATGGATTCGGTTGGTGAGGTTGCCGGGGAGGCTTCTTGAGAAGTCCACGCCGGCAACTGCTTGCGATCGATCTTGCCGTTTGGTGTTTTGGGCAGGGCATCCAAGGTGACGAAGTCAAAGGGGATCATGTAGTCAGGCAACCGCGATTCGAGATGCTGTCGAAGCGCTTTCGTGTTGCCGTTCTCACGCATCGACACATAGGCAATCAGCCTCTCGGAGGTGATGTGCCTGCCCTTGATCTCTGCGAGACGTTCCGCCAGGAAGGTTCGCTGGGCGTCTGTTAGATTCGATAGACGCAGCTGGTAGTCGTTCCTCATGATGTCACTTCACAGCTTTGATGATGACCATGGAGTCTGCCCACCAAGTGTCTCGCGTGTCTTCAGGCGGTGAAACCGGCGTCACCTTTAGGGTTAGGGAACTGAAGTGCTTCAGAAGGGCCCGTTGATGCCGCCGGCTCAGGGAATCGATCTCGGTAGTGAGATACGTGAAAGCGCCGCCAGCCCGCAGGAGGCTTGAGGCCACGGGAAAGAAATGTTCGGCGAAGGTGACGCTATGAACCACGTATTCGATGAATTCATCCTCGTTTAAGGGGAATGCATGGAAGAAGATGCCGTCATACTCGCCTAACTGATCTTGAGCATCCTGCCAACGAGCGTGGATGAGGTGAATGGCGCGTTCGGCATAACGTTCTCTCCAAGGTTCGAAGTAATGACCCACACTGTGGTCATTGCACTCGATAATGGTGTGTGATTTGAGGCCGATCTCCTGAAGATACGTCGCCGACACGCCCCTGCCGAAGCCGATTTCTAACACATCCCGATCGGCGCCGGCCACTTCTCGGGCCATGGCTTGCATGATGGGGCCTTGCCAATCTTCCATGATCTGGTCGTCTGAGAGGCGACTTTCCGCGATGTCGTATTCCGTGAGCTGATCGCTCGCGCCCTTGACAAAGCGCCTCGCAACTCCATCGAGATGCTCCAGATCGTCGGCGATTTCATTCATCGCTTGCGTGACCAGCCAATCCCGTTGCTCGCGACGCGGTGGATCGATGAAACTCGCCTCAGATTCGAGTGTGAGATGGAAAGCCTTTCGGGTTAAGGCTTTGGATAGACGGTCATGGGCTCCAGCAACCTCGTTCAAAAGGCGCTCCGCTTCTTCATTCGGGAGTTTTGATAGGGCGGTTGCCAACGACTCTACCGATGTGTTCACAGAAGAACTTCGGCAAAGCTGCACGGCCGCTTCCTTAACATTCGCATGTGCTAGGATCGCTGTTTCAATCTCGCCGAGTTCAATCCGGTGGCCGCGATGCTTCACTTGATCATCGAACCGCCCAAGAAATTCTAACCGGCCATCATGGTAGTAGCACACGCGGTCGCCTGTTCGGTAGAGGCGGCCGGGAAGCTGCGGGTGGGTGACGAACCGTTCCGACGTGAGTTCCGGACGGTTGTGGTAACCGAGGGCGATGCCTGCACCAGCGAGATAAAGTTCACCGGAGACGCCGGGCGGAACGAGCCTTGACCGTTCATCGAGTACGTAGGCTTGCGTGTTAGGAATTGGTTTTCCAATGCGAATGGGGCCTGACTCGTAGCGATCCACGGTAGCCCAGACAGTGGCTTCCGTGGGGCCGTACTCATTGTAGACCGCCGAGCGCGGGAGAAGATGGCGAAGCCGTTCGGGGAGCGTTTTGGGACAATCTTCCCCAGCGGTGATAATGGTTCCAAGGGAGCCCAATTCAGCAGCGGAACTGTTGGAGATAATGGCATCAATCAACGTTGGAATGCCTAACAAATGTGAGATATGATGCCGATGGATGGCTGAAGAGATCGCGAAGGGATCATTGCGTTCCTCTTCTTTTAGCAAACAAAGACTACCTCCTCGGGCCAGCGTCCAGAAGATGCCGGCAACCGAACTATCAAATGCAAAGCTGGACAGAAGAAGAAAGGCGCGAACAGGTTTCTCATAATAGAGATGCCGGGCCTCGGTTGAATAGAGGAGGTTTCGGTGACTAGCCAAGACACCTCGTGGCTCGCCGGTGGAGCCGGACGTGTAAATCATGTAGGCTGGCGAATCGAGGGGAGGGGGAGGTAGGTCAACCGCTTCATCGCCGGAAAAGTCGTCATCCATTGACAAGATCTCGCCTTCAAAGTTGTCCGTATCACATTCTGCTGATTGCTGGTGTTTGAGGACGATGCTGGCGGCGGAATCTTTGAGGAGAAAACGGACCCGATCTTCCGGATATGCTGGATCCACGGGCACGTAGAATCCACCTGCTTTCAATACCGCCATCAATCCGATAATGGTCTCAATCGAGCGTTCCGCTAGGATAGCGACGGGTTTGCCGGGGCCGATCCCGCGA
This sequence comes from Verrucomicrobiales bacterium, assembly GCA_965224685.1. Classification (GTDB taxonomy): domain Bacteria; phylum Verrucomicrobiota; class Verrucomicrobiia; order Verrucomicrobiales; family DEV007; genus CBDDAB01. The sequence continues at coordinate 84,970 of CBDDAB010000018.1, forward strand.
CGTCGAAGACGATACGCCATCCCCGTGGCGCATTCATTGAGCGCTTGGTATGATAGACGTTTATTGCCGATGATGACGGCCGTCTGATTGGGGCTACGCATCGCTTGGTTTTCAACGAGTTGAGCGACGTTTGCAGATTCATCAACCGGTGCCGAGGTGTCATTCCAATCCATCAGTAAGCGACGCCTCATCTTTTCACTGACCCACTCAATGTTTGAGATAGGCGTGTTGGCATCGGCTTTGACAAACGCCTCCAAAACCGTTCTCCAACATTCGAGGAGCGTCACGACAGTGGCTTCTTCGATCTTCGAATTGTCTGCGATACCGATTAATGTCAGCTCATCGCCTGGCAGGACCAGGGCAGCCAAGGGGTAGTGGCTGTGCTCATGGTGCTCGAAGTTTGAGAGCGTTAGGGAGGTGGAGTGGGGTTCACTGACTGCGCTTTCAAAGACAAAAATGTTCTCGAACAAAGGTTCGTTTGCGTCCGCGGAGCTCCAATTCTGAATTTGTGAGAGGGGAACGTGTTCGTGATCGCGCAACGCGGCATGATCCTGTTGAAAGTGACGCAGCCAATCGAGCACCTTGTCGTCCTCATCAAGCTTGGTCCTCAAGGGCAGCGTATTGATGAAATTTCCAATCATGCGTTCGACGCCGTCCAGTTCCGGAGGCCTTCCTGAAACGGTCACGCCGGTTACGAGATCCGTCGTGTTGTAGAAACGCGCAAGAACGAGCACCCAAGCGGCAAGAGTCACAGTGTTGGCGGTGAGGCGTTGATCTCGACAGAACGCATTGAAAGCTGAGGAGGGTAAACGCTCCTCGAAACGCACAAAGCCTTCCCTTTCGAAGTTCTTAGGGAAATTGATAGTTGTTGTATTCCCTTCTAAGTGATCTCTCCAGAATGCCTCACTAAGCTCTGCCGGTGATTCAGCTAACCAATCGATTAACGATCTGTAGGAAGGAGCTGGCTCGATGGGGCTATCCGGTGCGTCATAACGGCGAAAGACTTCATTGAGGATCAGCGGGGTGGACCAGCCATCGGAGATGAGATGATGAAAGGTCCACACCAACTGGGACCGATTCTCCTCGAACTGAAACAGGTTGAAGCGCATGAGAGGCGCTTTTTCTAACGGAAGATCATTGGATAAATCGCCGGCGAGGAAGGCGCTAATCGCTTCAGAATCCGCATCGGGAATGAGATCCCATTGTATCTCCACCTGCTCGCGCACCACTTGAAGTGGTTTGTCCAAGCCTTCCCAAAGAAAACCCGTGCGCAAGGCGGGATGGGCGTTGATAGTTTGGTGCCAAGCTTGTTTAAACGCCGACTCGTCTAACGCACCCTCAATTTGAAAGGTGATTTGAGTGAGGTAAGTCCCTTGGCCCGGTGTGGCGAGGGCATGGAAGAGCATACCTTCTTGAACCGGAGAGAGGGGATAGACGTCTTCAACGTTCTTCATGAATGGCCGTCTACTTGGCTGAGAAGTTGCTCGACCTTGATCATCGTTTTCTCATCGATCTGGCTGGCGGAGCCTTCTCCTGAAGGCGATACCGGTTGCGATGAGAGTTCGCGGAGGAAATTGAGTGATCTTCCTGCTACCTCTCGAATGGTTTCCTCGCGATGAAAACGGTTGCTGAAATGCCAACGGATGCCGAGACTGCCAGCCCTCACAGAAGCATCGATTTCTAACAAATGACTTCGTTGATTGCTAGGATGACGAATCAGGTCAAAGGCTCCCACTTGAGTGAATAGACTGTCTTTCTCTAAGGGTGGATCGGTCTGTCCCAAATAATTGAAAAGGATTTCAGAGTTTGCTGCGGAGAGATCTGTGTGAGGGTCTTGATAGACGAGGGAGCCGTAAGCGGCGCCGCTACGCGGCAGGGAGCGCAGGCGTTTGCTTACTAAGGCGGCTTGATCGTAAATCGAGCGTCGCCAGTCGACTTGAAAGTTGACAGGGAAAAGGCTTGTAAACCAGCCGACCGTGCGCGTCACATCGCGATCCAGTAGTTGGTTCTCCCGCCCGTGACCCTCCACATCAATGCGAACGGATTTCGCCTGAGCCCATTCTCCGATGGCGGCGACGATCGAGCCTAACAAGACATCGAGAAGCCCCCATCTCGAGCCCTGTTGTTGCAAGGCTGACGTCTCGGATTCGGAGAGTCTAACCGATACTACCTGCCGCGTGGATTCGCGGTTCTCCGCAGATGCCGTGCCGGGGAAATCGATAGGAAGCCATGGCACCTCCAAAGCTTGTTGAGCGCGCCAATAAGCCGATTCGTCGCGATACGCGCCCTCTTTAGCTTTCTTATCTACCAAGGTCATCCAACGACCGAATCCAATTCCTTCCGGAGCGGATGGACGTCCCGTTTGATCAAGGTCTTCAAGAATAGTCATCCACGAAACGCCGTCCGCGATCAGGTGGTGGGCGACAAAAATGAGTTTGTCAGGGTGAATGAACCCCACGCGGATGAGAGGCGCCCGGTTGAGATCGAATCCGCGCCGGAGTTCTGATCGAGCCTGCTCAAGACGATCAAAAACCTGCAGGGCGATCGGTGGACAGGAGGATTGGATCTCCGGGCAGCCGTTGGGGAAAGCCATTCGCAGCGCGTCATGACGATGTAGCAATGATGCCAAACGCTCTTCAATACCCGCGATCTCTAACGAAGCCCTTAACGTCAAGGTTAACTCGTGATGAAAGACTTCTGGATGTTGAAAGGCTTGGGAAAAGAACCACTGATGAATTGGGGCGGCGGGAAGTTGACCTGTTAGAGGAACGTCCGTTTCCGTCGTCGTCGATGTGGGAGCGGACGCGCGGGCGAGTTCCTCGATGGTCTGATGATCAAAGAGATCGCTCGGTCTCAACGAAAGGCCTTCCCGGCGGGCGCGGGAGACGATGCGAATGCTGAGAATGGAGTCACCGCCGAGCTCGAAAAAATTCTCATTCCTCCCCACGTTCTCTACGCCTAAAACCTCTGACCAGATCTTTGCTAGGATCGTTTCCGGTTCATTGGCCGGCGCGGCTACGGAGGATTCGCGATGGGGATCAGGGAGCGCGTCGTAATCCACTTTACCATGACGGGTGCGCGGAAGCCCATCCATGAAGATTACCTGCGCGGGTACCATGTAGCGTGGAAGCCGGTCGCGTAAGAAATTGGTGATCTCCACTGTCTTCAAGTCGGAGGCGGCGGACACATAGGCGACAAGTTGGTTAGACCAAACACGTAGCGCGGCTTCACTGACGTTGGGATGACACTCCATTGCGCCCGTGATTTCGCCAGGCTCTATGCGATACCCTCGCACTTTCACCTGGGCATCGCTACGTCCCAAGAATTGCAGATTTCCATCCGGTAAGAATCGCGCACGATCGCCTGTCCGGTAACCGAATTCAGTAAAGTTGGTGAGATCAGGGCGGTTCCAATAACCTTCTGCTAGACCGATACCATTGATGTGGAGTTCTCCCGGAGCGCCGAGGGGAACGGGCAGGTTGTGGGCGTCGAGGAGACGAATCGTGGTATTCTGAATCGGCCGGCCAATGGGCGTTGGGCGATCGCCCGGAGAGTCTTCGGTGACTTCGTAGAGCGTTGCGCATACCGTGGCTTCCGCTGGACCATAGCCGTTGATAATCCTCAACGCCGGATAGCGTCTGAGGAGGCGTTGTAGTAGCGCTTCCTGGATCGGTTCGACGCCGACTAACAGTCGCCGCAATGCTCCGAGAGAAGCCCTGCCGTTTGCCATCTCTTCTAGCATAAAGGCCGGCAGGTAGGCGGAATGAATCTGCTCGTTTTCCAAGAGTCGCAAGACCTGCGCCGTATCGACACGCAGATCGCTCGGGACAATGTGAAGAGTTCGTCCGTAGGCTAGGGCGGACCAGATCTCGTAAATGGAGACGTCAAAAGTCGGGCTGGTCCACCAGGAACATGTGGCTTCTTCTTGCGCTAGCTCGTCCCTATTCTCAAAATCGGTTAAAAGATTGACGACACTCACATGACGTCCGCAGACCGCTTTCGGTTTCCCGGTAGAACCAGAGGTCGAAATGAGATAGAAGCGGTCGTTTGAAGTGATCTCTCGCTTCGGCGCGACATCGGGTGCGGAGGCGATGGCACTTGCATCGCGATCCAGGCAAACCACCCGCGGGGAGGAAGGCAAATTTCCGGCCTGATCAAATAGCGTGACCACTACATGGACCTCCGCGTCTTCTATCATGTTTGCCAATCGGACCTTGGGTTCCTCCAACGACAAAGGGAAATACGCTGCGCCTGTCTTGATGATGGCTAACATGCTCGACACCCACTCTAACGAAGGCTCTAGAAGAAGCCCCACGTGATCGCCCCGCTCAACGCCGAGGTCGGCGAGGTGATTCGCGAGCTGATTTGCATGCGAGTCGAGTTGTTCATAGGTAACACAAACGATATCGCCATCGAGCAAGCTGGGGCCTTTCGCCGCCAAGCGATCGGGATGATCCCACCGGCTATTCTCAAAAAGATCCACCACCGTGGCTTTGTCATCGAAGGCGCCCTCGGTGCCTCGACCAAAGGTCTCGAGTGCTAGGCGTTCGTCTTGATTGAGGAGATCGACTTTTCCGATGGTTTGTGTGGGATCCTCTAACAAACGATCGATCAGTCTGAAAAAATGGCGAACGGCCCATTCACGGCGTTGGTCGTTGAAGGCTTCGTCGTTGAAATCGAACAACAAAGTGAGGTCATCCGAACGCTCGAAGTCGAAGACGGCGAGACGCAAGGCGTGTTGCCGGTCACCAAATCCGGAATGCACCCATTCTGTTGTGACGGGAAATCCCGCGAAGGAATCGAACCCTGCGTTCACCATGTTGAGGAGGATCTGGCTTCGCGCGGCAAGATCAGGGCAGCTGAATCCGGGCTGCGCATGCGTGAGGTAGCTCAGCGCTTCCCGCCGCACGGTCTGAAGGATATCGGCGAAGCTAGGCGATTCCCCCAACTGAACTTCTAGCGGAAACACCTCAATGAAAACACCGGGTGTGCGTTTGAGTCGAGGCGTGGTGCGATTGTGAGTAGGAGCGGCGATTCCCAGGTGCGTTTCTCCGGTCATCCGGTGGATGAAGGCGAAGAGCAAGCCGGAAAACATCTGGAACATGGAGAGATCCTCGGTGAATCCGCGATACTCGTCAGACAACGCTAGTTGTTTCAGTTTGCGCGTGCGTTCAGGGCCAAGTTTGAACGTTCTTCTCGTCGAGGCGATGGCTTCAACGGTCAACGAGCGGCCATACAAGGTCACTGGCTCCAGACCCTGGTCTAACGTTTCCCAATACTTTCGGCTCTTCTCATTGTCTTGGATGGCTTCTTCCGGATAGTCCGGCAGTTTCTCATCCAATACTCCGCGGTAGGCATGCTGCATGGCGTCAAAAACAACGCTAGCATTGCCGCCATCGGTGATGAGATGATGTTGATTGAGGAACCAGACGGAGCACTCGGTGCTCAAGAGGAGCAGGGCATGTTCTGTTAGGCAAACGGCCGGTTCAAACAAACGTGCAGCTTTCAGTTTTATCAACGCGCTCGCTGCTGCCTCCGGATCGGGGTCGTTGCGGAGATCGACGACGGAGAACTCCGCGCTTGAACGTTCATCATCGATTTCTCTAACAACGGATCCATGGTTTTCACGAAACGTGGTGCGAAAAGTATCGCAATTCCGACAGAGCGAGGACGCTGCCTGAGTGAACCGATCCACATCAATGGCGCCATGAATGGTGAAGGCCAAGGCCATGTTGTAGAGCGGTTTGTCAGGGTAACGCTGCTGGCCGGCCCATAAGAGTTCTTGGCTTCGTGTGAGAGGCCCGAATGTTTCCGCCGCACTCATGAACGCCTTTTCAAAAAGAATCCCGTGAGACCAGCCAATGCATGTTCGGTATGATCATAGCGGCGCGACCAGAATCCATGTTGGACCTTGCGCGTCCTGGCCCACCCCGTGAAGACACAATCACGCCCGCGCAGGCGGAAGAGGAGATGGCGCTTCCACGCTTCAAGGTATGACTTGGCGGATAAGATCCACGCCGGGATATAGAGAACGTGTTCAATGCCGGCTTCCCCCATCCGATTGAAGGCGTTGGTCCATTGGTCATTTGAGAACAAAGGATCCAGGCGGTTGAGCATGACCGCGTGTCCCTTCTGTTGGGTGTCATCAGACCAATCATCATTGAAAAGATCGAAACGCCGGATAGACTCACATTCATCGAAAACGGCTCTAAGTTTCTCCACATTCTTGGGAGCGTACTCGGATACGGTGAGATGAAGGTGCGGCATCTCCCGCTTAAGAAAGTACTCCAGACCGGCGCTGCCCACACCAAGTGAGTGAAGGTGAGTGATCGCGTTTGACTCTAACAGTTGGGAGATCGCCTGCGCTCTTTCCGTCAATTGGCCATCGAGTCCGTCTTGACGGGTTTCACTGGCAATGTGCTTGAGCCATTCGTCGCGATTGGTGGGGAAGACGAAATTCGGATGCTGATCGCGGAGTTCATCCCAGAGTTCGGAGGAGTCCAGCGCGTGCTCGTCAAGGTAGGCGCTCTCTCCTACCTTGGGGAAATACTGACGAATGGTGTAGCGCAAGTGCATGTTAGGGGGTGGTCTCCATGCGTGTCGTCACATAGTCCGCCATAACGTCGATAGTCATGAAGTTCTCGATCGTCACGTCTTCCGGCGGAATGCCGATACCGAAGGTTTCCTGGAGATTGGCTAACAGGCGTACCATGCCTAGCGAATCAACTAAGCCCCCGGCAAGGAGGTTGGTGTCATTCGCTAGTTCTTCGGGAGGCTCGCCGTTTAGTAATTCATGGAGGATGAACTGGTGGATGTGGGGCTTAGGGTCGGGCATGGATGGGGGGTAGGCGGGGGCTCGCACGCTTTTGAAGCATTCGTCGATCGATCTTGCCGCTCGACGTTCGGGGGAAAGCGAGTTCGATTCTAAGTTTGGCAGGGACGGCATACCAAGGCAACTGTTCTTTCACTTCACTCAAAATGCCTTCGGAGGTGACGCCGTCGGCATCTGGATGAACGACGACCGCCGCTTCGATTCGGTGGCTGCCCTCTTCATCGGGCACGGCAAAGACAGCCGCTTCTTCAACGCTTGGATGGCGGAGGATGGCGAACTCCACTTCGTCCAACTCGACGCGATAGCCACGAGATTTGATCTGCCGGTCCCGCCGTCCAAGAAATCGGAGATTCCCGTCCTCCAATTCTTCGACAAGGTCGCCCGTACAGTAATAAATGTGCGGGTGCGAATCGGTGCCTTCGAGTTTGGCGAACGCTTCTTTGTTGAGATCATCCCGTTGCCAATAACCTTGCATCATGGTCGAGCTGCGGATGAGAAGTTCACCAGGTTCTCCTTTGGAAACAACTTCATTATCGCTATTGACGATGAGATAGTCCGCATTGCGCCAGACCGTGCCGATGGGAATGGGCGACTCGCGGTCTTCCAAATCGTTGGGCACATGATAGAAGGTACATCCATTAACTTCTGCGGGTCCATACATGTTACTAAAACGGGCCTGAGGCCACTGCCCCATGAGTGCACACAGATGTTTGGTAGGGAAGGGTTCGCCGCCAAAGATCACCCAACGTAGTGCTGAGAGATCTCGTTGGTCCAAGACACCGCGAAAGAGTAGTTGCGTTAGAGCGAATGGTACGGTGAAAAAGGTGGTGATTCTTTCATCCTGGAGGAGCTGAGAATAGCTTGCGGGAAGTTTGAGATATTCGTCACCAACGATTACCGTGGCGGCTCCCGCCAGGGCGCCGGCGAAGAAATCAAAGGTCGAAAGATCAAAGTGCAGAGGAGCGTGATTAGTTAGGCGGTCTTCCCGCTGGAGCCCGTAGACATCGCGAGCCCATCTGGCATAACTGAGACCGCTGGCGTGCGTATGCATGATGCCTTTGGGTTCGCCGGTGGATCCGCTAGTGTACATGATGTAGGCGAGATCTTGATCTAGGATCGTTCGGCCCAATGACGTCCCCTTGTATCGATGAGCGATCTCTTGCCATGAAAGCGTACGGGCACGAAGGCTATCCATCTTGGGCGCTCCTAACAGTGCAGTTAATGGAGTGCCGGGCTGATTGAGTAGGGAGGACAAAGCGCGGCGTTTCGCTGGAGCAGTGACGAGATGGCGAATCCCGCAATGCCGGATCACGTAGTCCAATCTTGATTGGGGGGCAGACGGATCCAGGGGGACGTACGCGGCCCCGGCCTTCATGATACCGTAGATCGCCACCGCGGTTTCCAAACTCTTATCCAGATAAACCCCCACGCGATCTCCGATCGCGACACCATGGTCGGCTAGCGCGTGGGCGAGCTGGTTGCTCCGGGTGACAAGCTGGCCGTAGGTGAGCCGGTCTTTTCTGAAGACGATGGCCTCACGGCCGGGATCGATCTGAGCGACCTGATCAACGGCATCGGTTAGCAAGAAAGACATGGGGTGGGCGCGACATTCGAATTACAACTTATAGTAGTAATATCGTCTATGGAAAGCGCTTGGTTGCCCTTTGTCTCAGATGTTGGAGACGAATAATTACAGTAATTATGGTTCAATTCCGCTAGTCTCGCGTCGACGTTACCCTGACAAAGATGTCTCCAATCTCCGGCATGGGCACCTGCACTTCGATGGTTTCGATCCCATCCACGAGATCAATCACCCGATGCTCAAGATTGCCTTCCCAGTCGAGTAAGTTCATCGACGATTCGGCCTGTGATTGAACAGACCGCGCACCGGTGTGGCGCTTGAAAAGCAACGTGGCGGCAGCGTTTTCGTCAGAATGATAGGCCTGTTGATCCGGCGTATCGGCTTTGGCCGGATCGCTTCCGCTTCCGTACTCTGCCCAGTTCGGGCGCCCGTCTCCGTCGGGATCCGCGTTCTGGTCTTTTGCAGTAGGATCGGTTTCGGCGAGCGTTTGCAAATGTTGACTGGCCCAAGAATCGTAGGTTTGCGCGAAAACGGCCGTGATGTCCCGATCACTATTCATCGTGATCGTCGCTGGACTAACATTACCCTCGATGCCGCCTATCCATCTCTCGAGGTGCCATCCCTCGGCCGGCGTCGCGGTCAAATCGAGCGTGGTTCCGGCGATGAAAGTGGAGCCTTCCCGGGAAGCCGTTAACTGACCGTGCCCCACCGTTTGCAATGTTAGGGTAAAGCCTTCCGCGAAATGCGCAGTGACCGTGTAGTCGCGATCCATCACGAGTTGGACTTCCGGTTCCGCGGTATCTTCAAGTAGCCCGGTCCAGTGGGTGAAGCGATGATTCTTCTTTGGTTTGGCAATCAACGTCACGCTGGCCCCATGAGGATGCACCCCCTCGTAAGGCAGCACTTCGAGTTCGCCGTTACCTTCGGTCAGCGCTGTGATGTTCCAGCCGGCGATGGTGATAAGTTGGCTATCGGTGAAATGAACGTTGTTGACTTCGTTGATCTCCGTGACGGCATCTGTGGTATCGACGTGAAAACCGACCCGGTAGAGGCCTGCTGCAATGGTGTTAGGCAGCGAAGCCGTGAAGGAGACGGCGCGTTCAGCACCGGGTGCCAGCGTAAGATCTTCGATCGTCCCGTCGTAGAGCCACTGATCATCGGCATTTCCCCAAATCGCGTCTTGTGAAAGACAAACGGTGACGGCCAGGTCATCGTTCGACATGAATGCCGTGGAGCCGGAATTGCGGATAATGGCGTCAATGGTGATCTCGTCGCCGATACCATAACTGCCTTCGGTGGCTTGGATTGAACTAACTAACAGATCTACTGTCGCGTAGGGAATCAGCTCGCGATCTGTTAAGACGTAAAGTTGTTGATCTTGATCCACGACGAGCCGGGTCAGTTCAGTCGAGACGCGCAATTGCTCATGCCATTCCACACCGTCCGCGGAGTAGAAGAGGCGGCCGTTCGATTTTCCTGCCATGAACCCGTTAGGCAGGACGGCCACACTTCGGAAATGCCGGCTATCGTCGTTTGGTGGTGTGTAACCTATCCAGTCTGCACCGTTGGAAGAGGAAAGGATGCGATTGCTAGTGCTGATTGCCACGAAACGGCCATGACCGAAGACGATATCCACGCAAGGAAGGTTTGAGCTTGGGTCTACAAGTTCAAAGGCTTGTCCCCACGTGGTAAGATTGGTCGAGTGGTAGGCCGCTTCCATCGTAGCTCCGAATCCGACATAGGTACCGTTGCCAAAGGCGACACGGCGCGGGTGGAAATCTGAAATTACCTCTTCCCACGTGTTTCCCGAATCCGAGATCGCAAGCCGGTCGCCCACGGCGATGAAGCGATTCTGAGCATAGAGGACGCGCTCGAAGTGTGTCGCATTGTCAGGAGCATCGTGCATTCCGGCAAGCCAATTGGCGCCATCGCCTGAGTAGAGAAATCGGCTTGAACGTCCCACGGTGACGAAACGGCCGGCAGCCCAGATGGCATCGTTTACAAACGTCGGACCCGGAAGCTCGGCAAAGGTCCACGGGCCGTCATCATCGCGGTGATAGTAGGATCCCAATTCATCAAGGATCACTTCATTAGTTCCATCAAAAACGGCGACGGCAAAATCCGCAAGCTTTCCGTTAGGACGATGCTGGAAACTCCAATCGATCCCGTCATTAGAGAAAGCGAGCGATCCATCGGCATTGACCGCAGCAAAGCCGAGGGGGCCGTAGGTCACGCGCCAATCGGGGTTGTGAGTGGGAGAGGAGTCGGCTTCCGGATCAATGTAAGAAGCGGTCCACGTCTTGCCATCTGCTGAGTACCAGAAGCCATCGGGCCCGACGATCACCCCCAACCCAGCGCCGTGAGACGCATCGGTCATCCTCACATTTCCAGGGATCGCCTGCCAGGCGTTGCCATCTTCAGAAACAAAGCGGAGTGTGGAAAGGCTCCCTGTTTGATCGGAGGAACTGACTAACAAGAGCCCCTCAACCTCACGCAACCGGTCGCCATCGCCTAACGGAGTCTCTTCCCAAGACTGCCCGTCACTTGAAGAGAGGACTTCGCCGGCATTGGTAATCATGAAGAATCGGCCGTGTGCGAAAAGGATATCGCGCAGGCCTATCCGGTCGTTGGCAAGACTCCAAATGGAGGCGTTATTGGAGCAATAAGCACCTAGGTTCGAGGTGGAGAGAATCCATTTGCCGTTGCCGGCGGCAATGGCGAGATCGCGCGCCGACGAACCTGCAGGTCTTTGTTCAATCCAGGTAATACCGTCTGGCGATGTCCATAGATGATCGCTAGCCGACAACGCAAAGAATACCCCGTCAAGAAAGCGGATGGAAATGGCCGCAACGTCAGGAACGGCGACCCATTGTGAACCGTCGCGGCTCACGAGCAAGTGGTTGGAGGCGGCGATGACCAGGACACCGTTTCCACTAGCGATATCATAGAGATTGCCACTATCGATTGGGAGCGGCAAGGCGTCCCAGTTTTGACCATTCACACTACGAAACGCGGTGGGCCCCGTTCCGAGCGCGAAATAATTGCCATTGAGATAGGCGATCTGCTCGTAGGCGACAGAGGTCGTTTCAACTGGGATGCCGGATCCAGACGGCGCGACATTTACGAGGACGGCATTGGATCGTTGACGGCCTGCCTGATCAATCGCGCGGATTTCGTAAACGGCATCCCCAAGCAAATCCGGAAACGTGGTGATTTCGTATGGCGGTGTGGTGACCGTTGCGATGAGGCTTCCATTAAGCGAATATTCCACCCGGTCGATCGCGGTGTCGCCGGCAACAATATCCAGATCGAATGGCAATGGTGAGAGTCGAGGCACGATCAATTGCTCAATGGGATAGCGCAGTTGAATTTGGGGACCGTCTGGCGTTTGACCGGATTGCAATAGAACACCTCCCGGGCCGCTAGCCACCACTGACATACCCACGCCTTTGGTCAATTTCTCTGCTCGAGCCGGAAGCCGGCGATCCGTCCATTGCGAGAGATCCGTAGAATAAGCGATCCAACTCGTTCCCGGAGTTTGTTGATATAACAAAATGGTCCAATCTCCAGCCGTGACCGCATCCTTGACATTTGAGCGATTGCTGGGGGTCGGGTCCCAGTTTGCACCGTCGGAGGATTTCAGGATATCGCCGCTTGTTAGGAAGGCCAACCAGTCGCTATTCCGGTGGTCCACGGCGATGAACGTGCCGCTAATCTCTTCAGGGAGTGAATAACTATCCCAATTGACCCCATCAGTAGAGGTTCGAATCTCGCGTGCGTAATGGGCCACAAACCTGTTGCCAAGGAAAGCGAGTTCCTCAATGAGAATATCCTCCAAGACGAGTTCGAAGTGTTCGCCGTCAAAAGACCGGTAGAGATCGAACCCGGCATAGGCAACGTGGATTCCATTGCCAAAGGCTGCGTGGCGAATTCCTGGTGGAAGTTGGTCGGTGTCCCGCGTCATATAAAAGGGCGAAACCCCTTCAAGCCAACCCGACGGACCAATGCCTTTAATCGGAACGTTGGTATCAAAAAGGGTATAACCCGTTTCAAATCCAAGGGACAAGCTGCGCGTTTGCCATTCTTTGCCCGAGCCTGACGTTAAAAGATGATTTCCAATTCCAGCAAAGAATTCTTCTTTATAGACTTGAAGAACGGGTTCACCCGCCCTCGCTCCGGCAGAGGCCGTGGCCGTAGCGATGTCTGCTCCTGCTACCATAAGGCCGTGATCTCCAGCGGCGATATTGATGGAATCGTTTCCGGCCAAGGCGCGAAATTGTCCGTTTGAATCCGTATTCACGTCGATTTCGCGCCACGTTCGCCCATCGTCACTCAATCCCAGGGAGTGCCGCTGAGATGTTGCCAAGATATACTGATGACCATCGTGAATCAGATCGTTTCCGCGAAGCCATCCATAATACTGTGCTAACGGCGTGCTGGTCCACGTGATGCCGTCCACGGATGAATAATGTATGGATTGGCCAAGTAAACGAAAGGCCTCATTCGCATACGCGGGTGTATAAAGAGAAAGTTGGTGACCACTAACGGGAATTTCATGGGACGTCCAATGCATGCCGTCCTCGGTGCGAAACGCATGGCCGCGGGAAGTCATGACGACCACCGATTCGCCGCTGGAAAGAAGATGCGTGACGGTTGTCGTATCAATGGCATTGGGAATCACCCATGATTGACCGTTGTCGGAGATATGAACGCGTTTATCCAACGCGAAGAAATGACCGGCACCATAAACGATCTGCTTTGGTTGTGTCATCCGACTGACCTGGGTGGACCAACTGCCCAGGGTGTCGGACGTGGCGATCACTCCATTGGCATTGACCGCGAGATAAAGCCCATTCCCGTAGGCCATCCCAATCGGTTCTTCGATAGGAAGAAAGCGGTCATCCCAATCCCGGCCGTCGAGAGATGTCATCAAAACGCCACTCTCGGTGAGCGCAATAAACCGTTGATTGGCATGAAGAAGATCGATAATACCCGAGCCTTGAGGATGCGGGTTGCCCCATTGCCAATGATCCCAAGGCGCATTAGCTGTTTGGATGGTCATAGGATTGCTCTCCACCTGACCGAGCGCACTCGTGACCAAAGCATGATAAAGACCTTCATCAGTTTCATCGACGGAGGTGATCGCATAGGTGGCACTGTTAGCACCTGGAATCGGTTGCCCGTCTTTGTACCATTGATAATTAAAGGGGCCGGTTCCAGTCACTTGAACGCTGAGAAACTGTTCGGAGCCCGCGGGTACTTGATCAAAACTACTTTGCCAAACGATCTCGGGGAGTTTGGGAATTACCGCAAGCTGAGCTGGTCGGCTGGTTAGAGTTTTATCTCCCAACGTGACTTTTACTGTATAAGTTCCGGCTTGTTCAATAAAAATATCTTCCAAACGGAGGCTTGATTTGGTGGCGCCCGCAATGACTTCGCCATTGAGGTACCATTGATAGGCATCAGCGAACCAGTTCCGCGTGAGGGAGACACGAAAGATAGTATCCTCACCTTCAAAAGCGGAGACGGATTCCGGATGAAATGCAATGCCAAATGCATCCACAGGATGCCCGACCAGATGGATCTGGCCCCAAGAACCATGCCATAAAACACTATCAACCTGAATGTGATAGGTAACGCCTTGTTCCGCTTCAAACGTCAGGGAACTATAAAGATTGAAACCGTCGTCGTCGTTATAAGCCATTGGAATCAGACCAGTCAGTCCAATTCCTCGATAGACGTTTAATATGGTATCGAAATCACTTTGAGCCGTGCTGATATAGTATTCGCCGTCCGCCGGTGCGATCCATTTCCACCAAACCGAATGACCCGTAGCCAAGCGACTGGGATTAGGTTCATTCAATTCCCACGTGGCACCTTCGTTTGTGGCAATAAGATCAAAGGAATCTCCTTCAATAAGATGAGCATCTGCAAAGCGGTCATTCGGCAGGGCTTGAATAACCTGTAGCCGAATCGTGGGAACGGGAGAGCCGTTAGTGCTGACGGCCATCATATACGTTTGACCCTTTTCCGCATAGAAACGGTCTTCGATGTCAGATGAATGACTAAAGGCGCCCGCCGGCTGCATCGTCGCCACGTCATCGCCGAGATACCGGTGATAATCGACTGGACCGCCCCTGGTGGTGAGGGCGACCTTCGCCCAGTCACTCTGAGGTGCCGTCCAAGTAAACCAGACGGATTCATCCCCCACTTCGCCGGGATCGGAGTCTTGAGAAGTCGCCCCTTCGTTAGAGCCTACCCAAGGATAATAATTGCCCGTCAGGATCACGGCGTTTTCGACGTTATCATTGATAGGGCGTCCGTCGGGCGCCGCTAACGCTCTAGCCAGATTGACCCTGCCGCCCGTTCGAACAATGTCTTCGAGCCCCTCTTGCTTATCCACGGTGTTGAGGACGCGATTAATGATCATCGCCGGAGTGTCAGTGGGATGCTCGGCACGGAGGAGGGCGACGATACCCGCGACTAAGGGAGCAGACATCGATGTCCCATCTTGATAGCGATAGGCGTCATCCGCGTTGCCGTAGGCAGAATAGACGTTGGTGCCCGGGGCTATCACATCAACCGTCACGGGGCCGTAGTTTGAGAAATTCGCGATATCATCGGTTCCATCCGAGGCGCCGACGGCAAGGATGTTAGAGAGATCGTAACCACCCGGATAATCTCCTACTTGATCATTGTTATATCCCTCGTTTCCCGAAGCAGTGATGAGGATCACGCCCGCCTGTTCGGCGCGGAGTACCGCTTCGTACTCAATTTGACTATAGAGGCGGCCTCCATAACTCGCGTTGATGACTTTGGCGCCGTTTTCAACCGCATAGTCCAAGGCTAACACCGAGTCGGACGTCGTTCCAAATCCGAAATCGTCCAACCAGCGCAGAGCCATGATCGAGGCATCCCAAGCGGTTCCCGTGATGCCGATACCGTTGTTTCCTTGAGCCCCCGCGATACCCGCGACGTGGGTGCCGTGCCCGTTGCCGTCGGTGACGTCGCCGCTATTCTCAATAAAATCCCAACCGAATCGATCGTCGATGAATCCGTTTCCATCGTCATCGATGCCGTTGCCAAAGATTTCATCTTCGTTTATCCACAAGTTGTCGCGCAAATCCTCGTGTGTGATGCGAACACCGGTATCACTGATGGCAACGGGTGCTGCCGTTGCATCGGTGCGCATCTTCCATGCATCGATCGCATCCACATCGGCACCTTCCACATAGCCATTGCCCCCGGTATTGAGCCATGGCCACGCTTGTTCACCTGTAAAGAGCGGATCGTTGGGAAGGCCCGTCTCGCTGACATAGATGCGCCGAATCACGTCAAGTTCAGCATAGCGAATCGCATCACTATCATTGAGCCTTTGAAGCAGTGCGTGAACGTCATCGATCGCATTCACGTTTTGAGTGGTAACCGCTGCATAGCGAGAGGAGAGGGTTTCGATGTCTACATCGAGTTCGTCTTCCAGATCGGAAAGCGAGTCGCTGGATGCGTCTTCGGCAAGTTGGACAAAGAAGCTATCGGCGGGGGCCGCATGCCAGGGACCGGCTGATTGGACACCGGTGGCTGGGTCTTGGTGGAAGGTTTCTTCAACGAGGAGTTTCCCAAAGCGCGAATTGGATTCCATCAATCGCACGCGTTTGGTTCGCACTTTGTCTAACTGATCAGTGAAGGTATCAATGACAGAGCCAAGTTCTAGTTTCTCAACGCCAGGGTGTCTGGACGGTGTTTCTTCCGTTGGCTTGGCGGCTTGGGGGAGAGATTCAGTTCGCTCCGACGCATTCGGCTGAGATGTAGTAGCCATGGGGTCGGACGCGGACGGCGCCTCCTGAGATTTATTGCCGGGCCCCAGAGAGACCGCCAAGGCGAATAGAAGAGAGAAGAAAAGCAGGGAGTAGACGAACCGATTCATTCTGACAAACACGCGAAATGTTTGCCCAATAAATATGAATATTATGACAATTCAAGATATTCTGAGATGTGATCCATGGGGAAATCACTATCGGCAGAGATTGA
Organism: Verrucomicrobiales bacterium; assembly: GCA_965224685.1. Classification (GTDB taxonomy): domain Bacteria; phylum Verrucomicrobiota; class Verrucomicrobiia; order Verrucomicrobiales; family DEV007; genus CBDDAB01. Next base: position 101,412 of record CBDDAB010000018.1, read on the forward strand.
AACGCGATTCTGCATTCTGACGAAACCATTCGGCTTTTCTCACGCCAGAGGGATTCCGGGCGTCTCGAAATCGCGATCATTTCCAAATGTGCGCCTCGATTCGCGATCAAATTGGATTGCGGACGATGGCAGAGAAGAGGGCGCAAATGCTTATCAGAAAAGTTGATAATTATGATTTTTATATTTCACTTAGCCAGCATCTACGCTCCTGTCCTCCTTAAATGAACGCCCGTTTCACCACTGCTGCTGGCTACCATACCCCTTTGCCCAAGACTAAAGTGATAGTGGGCGTGGGACCTCAGGCTGGAATTGAACTTCCCGCGGGAATGAACGCCGCTGAGGAGCATGCCGAGATTCGTCCGTTCATGGGAGGCCACATTCTAAAGCACCTCGCCGGCGATGCTTTCTCGACCTTTGTAAACGGTTCGCAAGTGGATGCGCTGACGAATCTGAAGCCTGGCGATCAGGTAAGGTTCGGCGATTTCGAAGTGCAGTATGAGTTGGTAGATGAAGAGGCTAACGAAGCCGCTAAAGATGTCGAGCCACCGCCCATTCCTGCGGACCTCAGCGATCCACAGGCTTTGCCCCAGGGCGACGCCCAAACGCCGGAAGGGCCTAGTGCCAGTGAGCTTCCTGCAAGCCTCCGGGACGATCTTTCCTCCCCGCCGGAAGTGGAGGCGACTGATGTATCAGCGTTGTCTCTACCGGAAGCGAGTCGTGAGGACGAACTTCCGGCTCTCCCGCCTTTGATTGACGCGAGCGGATCCATCATCGAGGAAGCGCCGCAGAATACGCAGGAGCCGGTGTCTTTATCCGATCCGTCTAGCGAACAGGCCAACGAGCCACCCCCCTTGCCGCCTGGCTTGGAGGTTGTGAGTCAGGAGAATCAGCCACAAGAGCTTCCGCCCTTGCCGGCTGATTTGGAAAGCGCGAGTCCGGCTATCGGTACCGAAGCGCTTCCGCTAGAGATGCCGCCATTGCCTTCCAATTTGGAGGATGCTAGTCCGGCGGTTGGGGCCGAATCCCCACCAACTGAGCTGCCGCCACTACCGGCGAATCTGGAAGATGCTAGTCCGGCGGTTGGGGCCGAATCCCCACCAACTGAGCTGCCGCCACTGCCCGCGAATTTAGAAGATGCTAGTCCGGCGGTTGGGGCCGAATCCCCACCAGCTGAGCTGCCACCACTGCCCGCGAATTTAGAAGATGCTAGTCCGGCGGTTGAGGCCGAATCCCCACCAACTGAGTTGCCACCACTACCGGCGAATCTGGAGGGGGCCAGTCCGGCAATCGGCGCGGAAGCTTCCCCCCAAGAACTACCGCCGTTGACGGATGAACTGATTGAGCCTGAACCGGAACCCTCTCCGAGTGAGAGCGCATCCATGGAACTGCCTCCGCTCGATGCGGGAGCGATCGATCTGCCTACACGAGGTGTGCAACCTGCTAGTCCTGACGATCAGGCGCAATCAGGCAAGATCACGCTCAACCTTGAGCCGGAAGTGGCAGACCGCGAGACTGCGACGAGGAACAAGTGGCGTGAGTATGGTGCGCCCGTTCTCCTCACGCTCTTGCTGATGGTCATCGGCATCATTCTTCTGAACAATCACAACAACAAACTCCGCGGCAATGCACCGCCTTTCGTTCATGAATCGTCAGGTCCCAAGACCAGTGAAGCGGCAAGCGCCGAGCAGGAACAGACCTCTGCCCAAGCGATACTCGAGAATGGAAACCTAGAGGTCATGCTGGGCCAGCTGGAGGAATCCAATGAGCGGCGGCCCAATCGCCGGGAATTCTCGGACCTGAACTTCGCTTTCAACGTGCCGGCAGAATCTTGGAAGGAAATGGACGCCGACTCCTTGGAGGGCATCGCGCCCATTCGGCTGGTCAATGTCGAAGACGGTTCGCAGTTCTTCTTGGTCGCCGAGCGTATCCCGCAGTCGGAGGCATCCGATGCCACGCGATTGGCCAATGGCACGCGCCGGCTGATAAGAATGGTCATGCCGCAAAGCAACGTCGTGGATCGGGGCACCCATCCCCTCAAGGGACTGACATTTAGCCGATACAATGCCCACTCGACGTCCTCGAGTGATCCCTCTTACCTCATTGCCTTCAGTCTCGCACGTCAGGGATTTTCTTATCAATTGATAACCATGGGGCACTCTGGGAAACGTGCGAAAGTCGAGAAACTTGCGTTGTTCATGGTCCGACGCTTTGAACTTCTTGATAGTGAGCGGGAACAGCGCCCCCCGCCGGAACGCAGCGTGAGTGCATTTGCGGATGCGTTTTATGGTTATGAGATGACGCTGAGTAAGGTGTTGTGGCGCACGTGGAACAACCGTGAGGACTATTTCCCATTGGCCCACGTGGCCGCGGAGTCGAATCAGGGCTCGATATTCGGCGCAGCAGCCATCGCTTTTCCACATGGCGCGCCGGCGCTAGAAGATTTGACAGGTGCGTTTCTGAAATCGATGGGCATTCCTTACCCTCACAATAGCCATACAGTGACTCCGCTAGATCTGGCCGGAGTCACGGCTCAGAGTATTATCACACGGCAGCCTCGAGACACCGTATTGGAAAAAGGGAAAATGCACACGATCTGTCTCCGGGTGATTCGCCGCGATCGGGTAGGCTATTTGTTAGCCGGTTGGACCGCGTCGCGAGATGACTATCATCTTCGCGAAATCACCAAAGCCATGGATCAAGTGGCTTTCACCGTGATCAATCAAGATGCGCCCCGTCCCGCGCTCTCCTATGGCATGCGGCATGGTCAGGCCGCGGTGATGCATCAGCTGGCGCTCACCCATGTCCTCAGGGAAGACCTAGCCGGTGCGGCAGCTTATTTCGAATGGTTGATCAAGACCCATCCGGGGTATCAGGATGTCTACTTTCCAGCTGCCGAAACGCTTTGCGCGCTGGGCCGCCTGTCCGATGCCAAGACCCTGTTCTCTGACCTCGCGGCCAAAAGAAATATAGTCAAGGCACGGGTGGCGCAGGCGCTCATTCACCAGAAAGCAGGGGAGTGGGAACCGAGTCAAAACCTCTATGAACAGCTCTTTGAAGAGGGTTATTACGACCGGTTGGTGGGCCGTGACTATTTGAAGCTGCTTCTTCAAACGCAGCAGCCTGGCAAAGCGCAGGATTGGGTACTGGCCACAGCGTCCGCGGAGTCCGCCTTTCAGCAGAAACTCTGGGAAGCCACGTTGGCGAATCTCCAAGGTGAGTTTGAGTCGAGCATCGCCATCCTCCAAGACTTGTTGAAGAGAATACCCGGGGATCACGAAACGCTTTCCGAATTAGCGGCGGCGTATTTGGGACAAGGCGACACCGGTAAAGCCCACGCGTTAGCCGCCAAGTGCGATGCCCCGTGGGCCGCCTATCTCAATGCCATGCACGCGGAATCACAGGAGCGGCCCCAGGATCAGCTGCGGTATCTGATGCGAGCGGCCCGGCTGGATCCCTCAAACCAGCGATTCATGACGGCCCTGATTCGCGCTCTAGCGCCCAAGCCCAAGCCGGAGTTTGCCGGTCAAGATGCGGAAGAAAGGGCTGAACCCTAGGGATTTCAGGCGCCGAAGGCCTTGGGAACTCGCGAAGTTACCTTGACGCGCGGTTCCTGCGCGCTATGACCCGATGTTCACGCTTTCCCAATCCGGAAAATCAATCATAGCGAATCATGTTCCAGTGGATAATTAAGAAACTGATAGGATCAAAGAACCAGCGCGTGCTCAAGCGCATGTGGCCTACCGTTCAGAAGATCAATCAGTTAGAGGAGGAGTACCAATCGCTATCCGACGACGATCTGAGAGGCAAGACGGCGGCGTGGAAGGATCGGCTCTCGGTCATTGACGAACCAGACGACCTTCAACGGGCATTGGAAGAAATCTTGCCCGAAGCTTTCGCGGTGGTGAAAAACGCCGCCCGGCGATTGAGCGGTTCGGACCTCACGGTGTGCGATCAACCCATGACCTGGGAAATGGTGCATTTTGATGTGCAGCTCATTGGTGGAATGTCCCTGCATCGAGGCAAGATCGCGGAGATGGCCACAGGTGAGGGGAAGACGTTAGTAGCCACGCTGCCGGTCTACCTCAACGCCTTGACAGGACGTGGTGTCCACTTGGTGACCGTGAACGATTACCTCGCCAAACGGGACTCTGAGTGGATGGGGCACCTTTACAAGTTCCTGGGGCTTACCGTGGGCTGCATTCAAAACAGCCAAGCCCCCGATGTGCGCCGGCAAATGTACGGTTGCGATATCACCTACGGCACGAACGCCGAGTTCGGTTTTGATTATCTGCGCGACAACGGCATGGCGCGTTCGAAAGAGGAGCAAGTGCAACGTGGACACTACTTTGCCATCGTGGATGAGGTGGACTCCGTGTTGATCGATGAAGCGCGGACGCCGCTGATTATTAGCGGCCCGGTCACGGTCTCGACTCATCAGTTCGATCGATTCAAGCCACTCGTTGAGCAGCTTGTTAGGAAACAGAATGTGCTTTGTAATGAGCTGATTGCCGAAGCCAAGCAGGCGATCGAAGAAGACGATCACGAAACCGCCGGCATCGCGCTTTTCAAAGTCAAACTCAGTCAGCCTCGCAATCGTGGCTTATTGAGAATGATGGAGGATCCTGAGGTGCGTAAGAACATGGAGAAGACGGAGTTGAGTTTCTACCAAGACACTCAAAAGACCGCGCTTTTTAAGCTCAAAGAAGAACTCTACTACAGCATCGATGAACGCAGTCACGATGCGGATTTGTCCGACAAAGGCCGGGCCTTCTTGAATCCCGATGATCCCGAGGCTTTCGTGCTGCCTGATCTTGCTAGTGCGTTTAGCGACATTGATGGGAATGAAGACATCACAGGCGAAGAGCGTGCGCGGCAGAAAGAGGAGATGCAACGCAAGTTAGATTTTCAAAGTGAACGCATTCATAACATTGCGCAACTACTCAAAGCCTATTGCCTTTACGAGAAAGACCGCGAGTATGTGGTCGAGGATAACAAAGTGGTCATTGTGGATGAGCACACCGGCCGTAAGATGCCCGGTCGCCGGTGGAGTGACGGGCTGCATCAGGCGGTGGAAGCCAAGGAAGGCGTGAAGATTGACCGGGAAACGCAGACCCTCGCCACCATCACCATTCAGAATTACTTCCGGCTCTACGAGAAGCTTGCCGGCATGACCGGAACTGCGGAAACCGAAGCTGCAGAGTTTAGCGATATTTATGGATTGGACTTGTTAGTGGTTCCAACCAACCGGCCCGTGCAGCGGGTGGATGAGAACGACCAGATCTACAAGACCGAACGCGAGAAGCTCAATGCCGTCGTCAAACACATCCAGGAAGCGCATGCCAAAGGGCAGCCTATCTTAGTAGGAACCGCTAGTGTGGATAACTCGGAGAAAGTAGCGCGTCTGCTCAAGCGCGCCAAGATCGTGCACAATGTGCTGAATGCGAAGCATCACCGTGCTGAAGCGGAGATCGTGGCGCGAGCGGGTCAACGCGGCGCCGTTACCGTATCGACGAACATGGCCGGTCGCGGGACCGACATTAAGTTAGGCGAAGGGGTGGCAGATATTGGTGGCTTGTTGGTGTTGGCCACCGAGCGGCACGAATCCCGCCGAATCGATCGCCAGTTGCGTGGCCGCTGTGCGCGCCAGGGTGATCCCGGGCAATCGATCTTCTACATCAGTTTTGAGGATAACCTCATGCGCAACTTTGGTGCGTCTGAACGCATGACCAAGATGATGGAGCGCTTCGGCCTCGAAGAAGGCCAAGAACTCTCCCATCCCTGGCTCAACAAGAGTGTGGAAACCGCTCAGAAACGAGTGGAGACACGAAACTATCAGATTCGTAAGCACATCTTGGAATATGACAATGTCATGAATCAACAACGGGATGTGGTTTATGGTTATCGCAACGAGATCCTTGAGTCCGATGAACCGCATCAGTTGATTGAAGAGGTCATTTCCGAAGCCTTGCCTAACAAGACCGAGGAGTTCTTCGGCCTCGTCGATGAGAACGGCGATGAGCAGCCTGCTGATTACGGCGGACTCGCCCATTGGCTCAACATGACTTTCCCCTTGGGCATGAAGGATGCCGAGAAGGAACTTTCAGGGAAATCCAAGGAAGAGGTCGATGACTTCCTCATTGAGAAAGTGGAAAGAAGCCTATTCCTTGAAGTCGGAGCACGAAGATGCCGAAGCACGTATGATGTTAGAGCGTCATATCATGCTCAATGCCGTGGATAGACTCTGGCAAGAGCATCTCTATGCTATGGATTCGTTGCGCGATTCCGTTAGATTGCGGTCTTATGGACAGAAGGATCCTTTGGTCGAGTACAAGAACGAGGCTTACTCCATCTTTGTCGAGTTGATGGACAACATCCGGGGGGATATTCTCGGCAATCTCTTCCGCAGTACCACCAGTGTCGAAGGCTTTAAGCGTTTCCTCGCCAATCTTCACCAAGGCGCGGTCGAAGGTGGAGACGCCGGCCCCGATGTGGCGCTTGCCGGCAGCGCTACCACCACGGCCTCGTCCGGCGCCATGCCCGCAGGTGTCACCACCAGCCGCCCCGGCTTGGATGACGAAGATGACGATCGTCCCAAGGTCCGCCTACCCATCAAACGGGAAGTGCCCAAGGTGGGACGTAATGAACCTTGTCCGTGCGGAAGCGGCAAGAAGTTCAAGCAATGCTGCGGCCGCACGTCATAAGCCCACAAGGAGAGGCGCTCTCCAAGCGCCCCACGCTAGTCCGGCAGTTGAAAACCCCGCTCCTTGAAGAGTTATTTGTAAGAGAAACGGTTAGACTTTCATGGTTGCGTTAGAACAGATCATCGATGAGCTGAACACCCTTCTGCAGGTCGACGAGATCCCGGACTATCCCCCGGCTCACAATGGCCTGCAGCTGGCTAATTGCGGGCAGGTGCGAAAGGTCGCGGCAGCGGTGGATGCCTGTTTCCCCGTGATGGAACAAGCCGTCGCCCTTGAAGCGGATTTGTTAGTAGTTCATCACGGCATGTTCTGGGGAGGCGTGCAGCCTATCACGGGCTCCTATCACAAGAAACTGAAGCTCGCCCTGGACCACGACCTTGCCGTCTACAGCGCGCATATTCCGCTCGATGTGCATTCCGAGTATGGAAACAACGTCTTGCTAGCAAGAGCGTTAGGCATTGATCACGTGGAACCTTTTTTTCCATGGAAAGGCATTCAATTAGGCGTCAGAGCTGAAGGAGAATGGTCTCGCGAAGCCTTGGTAGCGAAAGTGAAAGAAGCCGTCGGCGGCAGCACCGTGCACCTTTGTCCGGGCGGACCTGAGACCATACATCATCTCGGCATCATCACTGGGGGCGCCGGAGGCGAGATCGCCACTGCGGCGGCGGAAGGGATCGATACGCTCGTGACCGGGGAAGGCCCCCATCACAGCTACACCCTAGCAGAAGAACTAGACGTCAATCTCATCTACGCGGGGCACTACGCCACCGAGACTTTCGGCGTGAAAGCGCTAGCCAAGTTATTGTCAGAGACTCACGGCTTGGACCAGGTCTTCATTGATCACCCCACGGGCCTCTAACAAACGTCGCAGCGTTCGCTACCATGGCGCTATTCGCTTCTGGAATGTTGCAAGAGCCAGTCGATTGCGTGACTGGCAAAGGTAGTCCATTCCTCATCCGTATCTATCGGATGCCAAGAGACGACTTCGATATGCGGATTCCCGCCTGTTAGCCGGGTCACGCTGATCTCTTTGCCGGCAAGGAATTGGTTAGGCTCATTCATCACTTCGTGGTGACCGGCCACAGCGCCCCAGGCATCACGGTTTGCGGTGGATCCGCCAGTGCCGATGATATCAAGCACATGGAGCGGAATGAGTTCATTGTCAGGAAAGGAAACGGTTTCGGTGATACCTGAGACAGCAATTCCGGCGATCGACTTGCTTGATGCCTGCGCCAATCGGTAGGCCATCGTGCCGCCATCAGCATGGCCGTATACATAGATCCGGTTAGCATTGACACCCCATCTACTTTGAACCGCCGCAATCACCCCTTGCAGATATCCCAAATTGTCCACTTCGGATTCCTGATCCCAACCAGATGCACCTGGTTGGGGATTCACATAGAGAAACCCGGCTCTCTCAGCATGATCTGTTAATGACAGGGGTGCCGCATGATCACTTAAAACAAGAAGAAGAGGTGGGGATTCCTCGTCACTATAGGTGGAGGGGACGTAGACTTCTGTGGTGCGATCGCCCTCCCAGACATCTACGATTCGGACCACGCTGTTGCGAGAGTCGGTTAGGAAGGGACTTGTCGTGGCAACGGTTTCCATCGTCCGGTTAGCGTCATTAAGCCTCTGAAGATGCCCTCCGCCAGTCCATGCTACCGCCATCATGCCATCTAGTTGGCGGTCTATGGAGAAGCGGAATCCGTCGAGGACGGGGTTGATGGCGATTGTATTGCCGGGGAAAGGCAGGGTCTTGGAGGGAGGATTGTCAGGATGGGCGACGACCAAATTGTCAAACAGTACGGACGCGGGTCCGTTTGGCGCTCGCGACTCTACCAAGAATCCAGGAGTTCCGGAACCATAGGTCGCGTCGGTCGTTTCGACGGATGCTATGGGCGTCGATCGATCGCTTAAGTCGTAGATTTCCGCCGAAAGTTGGTTGCCACGGCCAACGAATTGGAGATGGAATCCGTTGTTCGGTTCTAACATTCCGATGTTCGTCATCACCAGGTTCGGCAAGGTCGTGGTGCTATCGGCCCGCCAGATGCCAAACCGACCATCGTTGGGGTAGTAGGCGAGGAGGTACCCTGTCTCGCCCTGCAGCCGGGCAACCAGAACGATCTCTCGAGTGCCTGGTGATTCCCAGGTCCGCACATCGGCCTCAAGATGAAAGTCGTCATGTTCCTGTTTCGTGAGTGCCGCGAGCAGGAAGCGTTGGCTCCCGGATTCGGCAGTTGTTAGACGCAAGCCTCCCTCCTCTAATGTCAGACGGCCGCCATTTGGTACATTCAGTGTGGCTTCCCAACCGCTAAGATCACTATCATTGAAATCGATGGTGTAGGGATCCGGTAGCGCCTCTTTTTTCACACATGGACTGTCAGGATGATAGATCGTGAAATCATCGAAGGACGCCTCTCCTTCGAGCGCTTGGTCGGTGGCGACGAAAACGCTTGTCGTACCTGCAGAGAACGTGGCATCAGTCGTCTGCACCTCTGCTAGAGGGTTCTGCAAATCATCCAGTGAATAGAGCTTTCCGGTCAACTGATCGCCTGCTGCGTCCAAAGTAATGCGAAGGCCAATGTCAGGCCGATCGCGATCAGTGTTAGCTAAGCTCACATGTTGTAGGATGGCGTCCTCGATCTGGCCGCCGCCTCGGATGCGATTGAACCCAAACAACCGAAGATCCGGGAAGTAGACCAATAGATATCCAGAGAGCGTGGCGCGTTCCATGTGGAAGGCCACACCCATGTCCCTAAGATTCTCCCAGTCTCTGAGATCGACGGACAAGTGGAGATCCCGAAATGTCTGCTCCGTGTAATCGGCGCTCACAAATCGGGTGCCGGCGCCTTGCGGCATGGTGAGCCGGAGTTTGCTATGTTCCTCCAGGACGCGTCCGCCACCGGCGAAATCGGTTGTTTGCCAAGGAGTGGAAACATCATCGTCAAAGTCGTCGCAGTAAGGGAACGGCAGATCTTGAGCTTGAGCGAGGAAAGGGACGATAAGCAGGAAGCAAGATAAGTAGCGCAGGCGTGTCATGAGGTTTCACATTTCGATTCGTCGCTTCCTACCGATTCGACGAATGGAGCGTAACGGAATCTGGAAAGGTTTTTCTAGTTCGGCGCTGGTACCGTGCGAATGGTCAGCGTGCCCCGATGAGTATCACGGCCGTAGAGCCCATCCGTGTAAAGATGCCGGCCATCCAGGCTGAAGCCGGCGTGCCAGGTGGAGGTGAGGGTGCCCATCTCCTGCCACGTGGTCACATGCCAGAACTTGAGCTTCTGCGCTCTGTCCGTTGACACTAGCGTCTTGCCATCGGGTGAAAAAGCCAGATTGCGCACGGATGATTGGTGGCCTCGCAAGGTGGTGTGGATGGAAAGATTGTTGAGGCCGTGGGATAAATGGTAGATCTCGATGGTGCCGTCGTTAGGCGAATGGGCGAGCCAATGCCCATTAGGTGAGAAGGCTGGGTAGGAGATCACCTCGCGGCCGGAGGTGAGAACTGCGTATTCATCTGATTCCAGGTCATAAATCCCTGCGGTACGCCCAGCGAAAGCGAGATAGCGATTACTCGGACAGAGCGTGACGCCGCCGATGGGCACCTCGGCTTTTCTGGGTAAGCTGCGTATTTTCCCGGTGGGAGCATGCACGAGCTTCACCTCACCGAAGGCCGTACCCGCGATGATCCAATGGCCGTCCTGGCTCATCTTCCCGCTGGTGACCCATGGAATATTCTTTTCAAAGGGCACGCCCTTAATCAGCGTGGCTGGTTGGGTGGTTAGATCCCAAGTCTGGATGGCTTTCATTGTCACGGGATCGTAGTAAGAGTACCCTGCTAGTCCTGTCGTTCCGGTCGGGGAGTCATAATCGAGTGTGATGAGCGTGTGACCGTCAGGAGAGAGCCAGCCCGGATACCCACGGATGCTCCGATCCCTAACGTTGCCTGAAGAAACATCGATGATTTCTAACAACGTATGATCACGCACATCAGCCGCATTCGCCACCAAGGTGGCGCCGTCACTTGATGTGAGAATAGGAACAGGGAAGGAGCGAATCGGGAGTGCCCGTCGGTGTTCTTGTGAATAGGGTGATTCTGTCAGAAACCACTGTCGAACCGATTCGTCCACGGAGGCTGTGCCTAACCAACGGCCGGATGGTGCCACGGCGATCTGTGGTTCGGCAGCGTGCCCGTGGAGCGTTCGCGATTTCGTAAACACCGGCTGCGTTCGCTCCGCACCTAATTGCCATACGTCCAAGGCATGCCCGGCGTTGGCAATCACTAACGTTTCCTCGTTGGGCATGACCACGTCTTGAAGAGTTGACTGTTGATGGGGGAGACTGCCGATCACAGCCCCGGAAGATGAATCTAGCAGGATGGCCAACCATCTCTCTGCCGTGGCCTCCGAATCGTCGATGAAGTCCCCTGAGATATCCGGGTTGTCTGGACGGCCATCGTGCGTCCGCGCCAACACGGCCAGGCGGCGGCCTGATGGCGAGAAGGCGAGTTTTACCACCACGGCCGTCCACGGCACGGCGAATTCTCCTCTCAAGGTACCATCCATTTCGTAGACGCGAATGACAGGTGGTTTGGGATCACGACGACTGAAAGATTCACACACCGCCAAACGCCGGCCATTCGGTGACACGGCATAACGGCCTCGGTTCGTCCGTGCTTTGGGAGCGGCCAAAGGAATGAGATTCGCTCCTGCCTGATAGTCCCACAAATAGAAGGGCGGCACCTCCTCTTCTCCAATGGGATGAAGCGCTAACAAGATGGCGACCTGCTCATCGGCCGGATAGACAAATCGCGCTATGGCGGGCCGATCGAAGTTTGTGACGTCCACGGAGATGTCGTGAATGCATTCTCTAGATAGCCGATCATAGACATGCACGGCAGCGGTGTGTTTGAGCACAGGCTGCCACTGGCGTTGTGTGAGAGTCACTGCCAGCCACCGCCCGTCGGCAGAGAAATCGAGTCCTGGTACACGCGTGTTCTCATTCTTAACCAAGACTTCGCTTTCACCGGACGCCACGTCCCACAAGATGACCTCGCCATTCTCACAGCCCGTCGCCATCGTTTTTTCATCAGGCGAGATGGCAATGGAGATCGCCGGCAATTGGTGCCCTGCAAACAACTTTGTGTGGTTGGGCGCCGTTTCAGCCCAGAGCCATCGCCACTCCCATCCACGATGGTCGATAGCGTCGTGTAAGGGTAGGTGCTTGGCTAACAAAGCTCTTGCGACGGTCAACCGCCCATCGGCCACGAGTTGGAAAGCGCGTGCCATGTCGGCGGCATAGAGATTGGCCGCGAGGGAGACCTGCGCCGCTTTCGCCTGGTGTGCCTGCCAGAGAGAAACGGCGGTGCCCACTACCATGACCAACGCGGTGGTCGCTATCAGAATTGCTAGTGTAGGCTTGCGTTTGATCCATAGTACGGTGCGTTCCAGCGCTCCTACAGGCCGGGCGTGAATGGGTTCGCCACAGTCGTAGCGTTCGAGATCTTCGGCCAAGGCCAGAGCGCTCTGGTAGCGCTGAGACGGATCTTTCTCCAGGCACTTCATGCAGATGATGCCCAGATCTCGCTTGGATGAATCCAAAGTCAGGGCTGGCGGCGGATCTTCGGCGATCTGCCGCATCACTTCCAACGACGTGACTCCTTCGAACGGTGTCCGCCCGGAGAGTATCTCGTAAAGAATAACTCCTAACGAAAACACGTCAGACGCCGTGGAAACATCACCTTTCCCACCCACGCATTGCTCAGGTGCCATGTAGTGGGGCGTGCCCACGACGACGGAGGAAGGTCTCTGTGCATGGTCGAGGCCGGCAATCTTAGCCAGTCCGAAATCGGTGACGTAGGGTTCTCCGGTATGTTCTAAGAGTATGTTAGACGGTTTGAGATCGCGATGAAGGACACCGCGCTCGTGAGCGTAGTGAACCGCTCTAGCGATCTTGGCTAGGACCGACGCGCAATCGAAAACCGCGGAGGAAGACTGCCCATTTAACTGATGTGCTAGGGTCCGGCCTTCCACGTATCTCATGGAAAGATACAGATGCCCTGCATGTTCTCCCGCTTCATAGATGGGAACGATATTGGGATGGGCCAGCCGCGCCGTCGCTTCAGCCTCCTGACGAAAACGCCGTCGCGCCGCCTCCGAATCAAGTCGTTGCTTCAGGATGAATTTGAGCGCGACGAGCCGTCTAACGCTGACTTGCTGCGCAAGAAACACCACCCCCATTCCACCGCGGGCAACCTCCTCGATCAATTCATAATCGCCCACATGATAGAGTTGCACTTCCTCGGGCGGCCTCGTCTTAAGGATTACAGCAGAGAGGTCCGGAGAATCAGTAGCCGCAGGAGATTGGTTTAGAGCTATCGTTAGAAGGCACTTTTGACAACACCCCGACGTCACGCCGGCCGGCAAGGCGTCACCACATTGAATGCAAGTGGGGCGGGGATTTGAGGGCATTTCCATAACTTACCGGACGGCCACCGCAATGTAACAAATAAACCAAGTGTTCAGTTCAAGCTCCGCAGTAAACCGCGAATCTCTTCTTCTACCTCCTCGGGCGAATCCACCGTAGCTGCAATTTTCTCACGGAGAATCTCGCCAAACCGTTGACGCATGCGGGACGCGGCCATCCGCAGTGATACGGCACTCACACCGCGCTCGACGGCCAGGTCTTTATAGCTAGCCGGCCGACTAACGTCATCCATCACAAAGGGCATTAGTACCTCACAAAGTTCTCCTTTGCACCGGCGATCGTAATCTGCGCGCAACTCCGCGGCAGTCTCCTTTAGCAAAACACTAATCCATTGCTTTTCGAACAAACGTTCAGGTGTTTCGGTCTCTGTCAGAGCCGAGTCGAGGGTTTGCTCGAAGTCGCTGATATCGATCGCGAGAGTGGTCATCCCGCTGCCTCGTTTCCGGGCGCATGCCTTTTCCCGCGTGCGGGCGAGGTGGAATTTCACCGCTCCCAACAAGTAAGTGCGGAACTTTCCCTTAGCTGGATTTGCCGTCGTGACCGCCTCCCCGTTCAATACGTTCACAAAGAAACCTTGAGTGAGATCTTTCGCTTCCTCTACGGAATGACCCATACGTCGAATGAAGGCGTAGACCGGTGGCCAATAGATCTGACAAAGACGCTCCAGTGCGGGTGAGGGCTCGGATTGACTGGATCGTGCCGCTTCGAAAATCATCGTCCACTGCGTGGTTGCGAAAGCGCCGTCTGCCGTCTTGGGCGGCCAGGCCCGATTCACGGAATTGGCACGGCTCATGGGAGTGAGCATCACGCATTAGCAACGACCGTTGCAAGCACCGTCATCCTGGGGGGCAATGGAGGCAGATGAACGGGGGACCGTTCTTTCGCGGCATCGGAGTCCACGCCCGAACTCTCAGATGTTCCGCACGAAAAGTCCACGCTGGTTGGGCGCCAGCTCCTTCAGCAGACGAAGCAGTATGGTTCATTTCGATTAATTGTCGGCTTCGGCGAATCATTTTCCGGCTGCTGTACGACGGTCTTGTAGAGGATTTGGTGAGGTTTCCGGTTGACCGATGAGGTATCGCATCCAATATAATTTTCAGAATTTCTATGTTTAGATTTGTTAATTGTCACGTGAGAGAAGGTAGTTCATCAGCCCTCTCACCGACCTCCGTCTAGCCCCTATTCTGATTCTGCTATGACTGCGCCCGCACCCCGCCGTTCCCCCCTTTCACTTTGCGGAACCTGTGTCTTGGATGAGCTTAAACCGGCCTTGGATGCCTGGATCGACCGCTTTGGCTGGCCCATTGATTTGGATATTCTGCCCGCTGAGAGAGTGATCGCCCAACTAGTCACCAAGGCGACGGATGAGGCGGAACGCTCGACCTATCTGGGCATGGCTGTGATGATTGTGCGCCCGCAAGATTGGGTCTCGTCAAATGATCTTCAGGAACGGGTCGCTGCGGATCGCATTGCGGAAGGGATCAGCGACTTGATCACGGGAATTCGTCATTCGCAGGACGACGCCGGAAGTCATCTCGTCGTGCTTTTCTGCCCTCCGGATGAGGGTCATGCTCAGGATGGCGAACTGGTGAAGGCAGGACATTTAGCGGAGAAACGGACGTTTTCCGCGCTGGGTAGCCACCCCAACGTCACCGTCATCCCTTCGAGAGATTGGATTCAAGACGCCCAGGCGGTGGAGCGAGGGATCGATCCCAACGAGCCGGACTTCGCCCAACGGATGGCGAGTGCGGTGGCACGTCAGATCTTTCTTCACTGGCGTCCACCACTCGAGGTGCTTGCGGTGGATGCCGCGCTCTTGTGGGAAAGCCAGGATCAATTCCAATCGGTGAGCGTGCCGGCTGCTCATGGCGCTTTGCAGAGTCGCCTCAAGCAGTTGAGCGATAGCGGAGTCTTGGTGTGTGTCCTTTCAAACACCTCGGTCGAATCCTTGCGCCAGGCGGTTGCGGGAGATGAAGCATCGACGTTGGGCGAAGAGGAAATTGTTAGTTGGGTGGAGGTTCGATGGAATGTGGCCGATGAGATTAGTCGTATCGCGGGAGTGTTAGGCGTATCCATTGAATCACTCTGCTATCTCAGCGGCAGTGAGGAGGACGCTGGAAAAGTGATGAAGGCTCATCCTCAAGTGGGCGTGATCCAGGTTCCTGAAGCCTTGGAGGAGAGAGAAACCTTTCTGCAGCATTGTTGGTTGCTCGATGTCGTGAATGGTCACGCGCCGTCGGCAAAGGCATTGGCCGTGCGGCAGCGTGGCACGGTCAAACGCCGTCTCGCCCGCCGGGCCGCATCCACCTACGACATCTTTCTCAAGGAACTGGATCTGAAAGTGGATCAGGTGTCCCCAACATCGGAACATCATCCACGAATGGCCGAGCTTGCGCGTGAAACCAGCCGGTTCAATGCCACATCGCGTCTCTTTACGGTAGCGGAAGTGAAGGAGTGGTTGGGGCGCCCCTATCATTATGCCGTATTGTTTCGTGCTCGAGACCGGTTCGGAGATCACGGTCTCGTCGGCATGGTGATGTATGAGCGCGTCAAATGCACCTTGCTCGTTCACAATTTCGTTCTCTGCGGCCGGGCCTTGGGATTTGGGGTGGAACACCAGATGCTGGCTGCGTTGGGGACCATCGCCACACATCACGATTGTCAGGATATCGATCTGCCTTTCCTGCAAACCGACGAGAACAAGGCAATCGCAGAGTTCCTTAAAGCTACCGTTGGCGCCTGCCGGCAAGAACTACCTGAGGAAGGCTGGTGTGTGCATCAAATTCCTATCGAAGTGGCGAAAGATGTTCGGCACCAGAAACCAACCGAATCGAGTGCCTTTTCTGCAGAAGTCCCGCCTTCAGTTGCGTCAAGCACGGTGCCGGCCCCCTCTGATTTATTGAGGGGGATCGCCAAGGCCCAAGGATCACTTCCCGAGCGGGAACCATCTCCATCTCCGGCTGATGAAGCCACGCCTCCGGCGAATTCGCCATTCCAAATCGCCTCGCCGTCTGCCGCGAGCCAAGAAACCGACGGGGGGAATGAGAAGGCACCTCTGTTAGAAACGGAAGACCAGGCCGACGATGAGAAAAAGGAAGAAGCGTCAGGACTAACACTGACGCCTATGCAGGTTTGGCACCTCCAAACGCCGCAAGCCAATCGAGATCATTGTAGCGAGACACGCTTGTTCCAGGTCACCGACTCCTTGAATGAGATGGCTTTGGAGCGTGCCGTGAATTGGCTAGCCAAACGTCATGAATCTCTGAGAATGCAGTATCATTCCAGCTTCCAAGGCTGGCGCCAAGAAGGCCGCTTTCTCCCCAACAACGATCTTGTTAGCGTGGTGGATCTTTCTGACATCGAGGAAAGTGACGTGGATGGGCACTTGGTGGCCGCAGCGGAAGTCACGCAAGGCCGCCTGAGTTTGAGTCAGGGCATTCTTTTCCGAGCCGTTCATTTTCAATTAGGCCAAAGGCCGGGCCGCTTGCTGTTCGTCGCCCACCAGTTGGCCGTCGACGAGCGGTCATGGGAGATTCTCATCCGCGACTTTGAAGTGGCTTACCAGGCCTATCTATCGGGCGAGGAGCCGCAGATGGCGGCAGCCAAGAGTTTCGTGACTTGGTGGCAAACCCAGGAATCTCTTTCCACGGATGAGGAACCTGACGCCGTACAAAAGGCTTATTGGAAGGCGCTTGGCGACCGGACGGCGATGGCTCGATGGCTCGAGGGTAGGGGAAATGGTGAGAACACTTGTGGCTTCGAACAGATACGGCGGGAGCAACTTAGCGCTGTGCATACGGGGCTCCTTTTCGATGCCGCTCAAGAAAGTGGCGAGACGTCCTTGGAGTCCATCCTGATCGCAGCGCTTGCCTTGACCGGACGTGAATTGCTCTCTAGCGCGACGGTCAATGTTGATGTGAGGCGCTCCGTCCGCGCGAGTGAAGTGGAAGCGATCGTGGGATTGTTTGAGAGAGATCTTCCGCTTGAGATCAATCTTCCGTTGGACCTCGGCTTGTCTGAGAGTTTGGAACAAGTTCTAAGCCAACTGCGCGATCATGGTCAAGTTGCCCAAGCCTTTGCTCTCGCGAATGAACCCGAACGGGAGTCGCGGTGCCAGCTTCGATTTCACTATCAAGGGAACGTCGATACCGCTGGTGAGCAGGGCCTGCTCAATCGCAGACTGACACCCTCACTTCCGCGTGAGCATGCCGAGAACGAACGAACTCATGAACTCGATTTGGTTGCTCGTGTGGCGGATGGAGTGTTAGAGTGGTGCTGGCTTTACAGTAACCGACTCTATACTGATGAGGCGATTGATCAATTGGCAAAGCCGTTTCGCGTTTGGTTAGACAAACTTGTGCAACACTTTGAAATGCCGGATGTTGCTCCAGAGGGTTCATCTGCCGAACCCGAGCCGCCGGAAGTTGAGGAGAAAAGACCGGTTCCGCCACGGGCCGCCTTCGTTCCCCAGATCGACGCGTTCGAACCCCCGCGTCTAGTTCTGCTATCGGCTCCGAATGAAAAAAGTCTCGCTCATTATCGTCAAACGTTAGGGGAGAGGTTGGCTACGGATCAGGAAGTCGGGCTAGATGAATTGGCTTATACGCTGGCCACCGATCGCTCATTGCATGAGACGCGCTGGTCCACGGTAGCGTCAGACCGTGAGGAAGCGGTGAAGTGTATTCAAGCGCCAGACGTTCCGGGAGGAAAGGACGGTCGCCTCGGTCAACGGATGGTGTTCTTGTTTCCGGGGTCCGGTTTGGAGCGCTCCCAATTCACGGCAGGGATTTATCAATCTGAGCCGGCCTTCAAGGAAGTGGTGGACTGGTGCAGTGACGTGCTGTCTCAGATGCTTCATGTCGATCTACGTCAGGTACTTTACGGGGAGACTGATCGTGAAATTCATGAGAACGGCCGGTACGTAGATCCCGCGCTCTTTGTCACGGAATTTGCCCTTGCTAGACTTTGGATGTCTTGGGGTATCTATCCGGAAGCGGTCTTCGGGGTGGGGGTAGGAGAGTATGTCGCGGCCTGTCTTGCCGGTGTCTTCACTTTGGAAGAAGGGCTTGCGTTAGTGGCGAAACGCGCGGCCTTGATGGACTCGTTGGAAGATCGTAGCGCTCAACTTCTTGTGAAGAAGAGTGAACGTGAGGTGAAGCCTTTTCTCATGCAGCAAGTCGATGTGCTAGTCGTGAATGACCGTGAGGAGGTGATTGTGGGCGGCCCTGCCGAAGACATCGAGGATCTTGTCCGAGTTTTGCAGAACCAAGGGATGTCCTTCCAAAGATTCACCACCAATCACGCTCTTCCCGGACCCGCCATGCGGAGCGTGGTGGATCCGCTGGCTAAGGTCATGGAGATGGTCGACCTCCAGCCGCCGCAGATTCCTCTTTTGTCTTCGGCGCGAGGACGCTGGTTGACCACGGAAGAAGCACAGGATCCGAACTATTGGGCCCATCTTGTTAGGTTACCAGTCAACGTTTATCAAAGTTGGCAGGCACTTTTGGAGGGCAGCGACGTGAGTCTTTTGGAATGCGGTCCGGGAGAGACGTTGATTGCGTTGGCTCGTCGGCATGCCATGTCTAGCAAAGCCACGTTCGTCGCAAGTTCGCTTGGTAATGCGCAGTCGGGTCCGGATGAAGCGACGGCGCTATTGGCCACGGCGGGACGATTGTGGGAGAGCGGAGCCGTGATCGATTGGCACGCCTTTTACCGGCATCGGCCCAAGCGGTTGATCTCTCTGCCGGAGCCGGAACTGACTTCACCTGAAGAGACGGTTGTTCCGAACGAAGAAAAAGCTCCTTCGGGCGGGGGTGAGGCCGAAGAGGACCTCGCGTCGGCCACACTATCCATGCAGGCCATCGCTGACTTGGCATTAGATGACTCGGAGATTGTGGAATCACCCGAAGTTGAGGAAGGCTTGATCGATCACGAAGGTCTTGTGAAGGAGCGATTGGCCTTAGCGAAAGAAGCCCTGGATCGTTTGGGCGAAGCCATTCTTCCAGATGCGGCCTCGGAGCAGGTTTCAAGAGAGAACCTGGATGCAATCTTGGATCATTCCCCTTTGACTGAAAACTTCGATACCCACAGCCGTGACGATCTAGCAGACCGGTTAACAGGGGTGTTAGGATTACACCGGGAAGATCCTCAAGGGTTGGTATTCGCTGCGTGCGAAGCGATTCTAAGTTCGCTTAATGAGATTCGCTCCGAGGTAGAGGAGAAAGTGCCCACGCAAACGGCTCAGACGGAGGAATTGAGCGTGGAACCTCAAGAGGAGCCGTTGGCAAAGAGTGTCGCCGCCGTGGAAGCGCTCCTTCCACACGAGCCGGAGGAATCGGAAGAGGAAGCACCACCGCGGGATGGCCAACGCGATTATTGGTTAGAACGCCTGAGTGAATTGCCCCAAGACCTCTCATTGCCGTACGATTTTCCGCCTGGGAAACCACGCCGTGAGATGATTCTTTCGAGGCAGTTGGCTCCCACTCTTTGGAGCAAAGTGGAAGGCGGTGCGGATGAGCGCTTGGTGAAAGTGCGTCTCATCGCCGCTTACGCAATACTGTTAGCTCGCCTTTCGAAGCAAGATGATGTGGTGATCGCCGTCGAGTTTTCAGGGCGCCCCCTTCCTTGGCGAATTCGCTATGACCGTGACCTCACCATCTCAGCTTATCTGGAAGCTGTGGAATATTCCTTACGCGAGGTAGAGGCCCAGGCGGACGTTTCTCCCGAATCCCTAACGGAGATGTTGGGAACAGCAGTGATTCGTGCGGCCTTCGTTGCCGAAGAGGGCGGCGAGGCTTTAAAGACGATCAGCCGGTCCGTGGAGATCAATCTCTCGCTAGGTCAGCACCCGAGAGAACTGTGCTGTGTCTACAACGCCGCTGTCCTCGATGAGCAGACCGTTAGTCGCTGGCTCGATTGCCTGGAATTGTTGCTGACGCAGTTGCTCGAAGAAGAGGACGCTGATTGTGTGCTGAAACAGCTCTCGCTGTTAACGGATCGTGATCGTCAGGAGTTATTGGTCACGCGTAATCAATCCACGACGGGAGCGACGCCGGAAGCTACCATCCCGCAGATTTTCGAAATGATTGCGGCCAAATCTCCGGCGAAGATCGCGTTACGTTTCGGCGATGAGCAAATGAACTACGGTCATCTCAATCGGCACGCGAACCAAATGGCCCACTATTTGCGTGATCTTAAAGTGAGCGCGGGCGCTCCGGTCGCCGTTTGCATGGAACGTTCACTGGTCTCCGTCACATCGACGGTGGCCGTATTGAAGGCAGGAGCAGCCTGTGCGTTAGTCGATCCCCAGGATGGAGACGCGCGGTTGCGGCATCTGTTCAAGGATCTGCTGCCGACTGTTGTTCTAACGCAGTCTCATTTGGTAGGCAGGGTTCAGTCATTGCTTCCCGAGACGTCTACGATTATCGAAATGGATCAGCCGTTGCCTGATCGTTATGAGTCGGCAATCGAGAACCCTGCCGTTCCCCGAACGCCTAACGATTCGGCGATGATTCACTATGTCAACGATCGCGCCGAGGAAGCCGTGGGCGTGATGATTCCGCATCGCGCGATCGTTCGGTTAGTAAAAAATGCTGACTACGTCACGCTGGGGCCAAGCGACATCTTTCTGCATCACGCCCCCATGAGTTCCCACGTGGTGGCTTTTGAAATCTGGGGCCCATTGCTTAACGGGGGCACTCTGGCGATCGCTGCTTCCGGCGGCGATACTTGTGAAGAATTCGCCCGCGCCATTAGAAGATTTCGCGTGACTTTTGCGGCCATGGCGACGCCTCGGTTCGAACAGATGCTAGAGCATCACTCAGAACACTTGCAAGGATTGAGGCAGCTGATGATCCATGGCCAGGAGCCATCCATGGATAAAGTCCGCAAAGCGTATGAAGAGCTTTTTTGTCAGTTAATCTACGGATCGGGTCCGGAAGAGAACGGCGTCTTCACTTGTTGCCACGCCATCACCGAAGCTGACCTCAAGAACGACGCCTTGCCGCTTGGTCTCCCTGTCCCCAACACCCACGTTTATGTGTTAGATCGCGACTGCCAAGTATTGCCTCTTGGTGTGACCGGCGATTTGTATGTGGGTGGTGACGGCTTAGCCACCGGCTACTGGAATCGCGAGGCGCTTACTCAAGAAAGGTTTGTGCGGCACGAGAACGCGGATATTCCCGATGAAATCCTGTTCAAGACAGATGAGAGTTGCCGCTGGAGAGCTGATGGGGTGTTAGAACGAGTGACGATTCCCAAGCCCATTCTCTCTAGTGAAGATCCCTTCACCAGCACCGCGGCGCTAGAACTCACGGCCCTCCGGATTCATGGGATGAAAGCTCCGCTAATTTGTCTCTGTCAGGGCGTGACGGATGAAGTGCTCTGTCATCGATTGGAGCAAGAGTTGATCAAAGACAGACCGCTCTACCGATTGGAGGTTCCTGATCAAGCCCCCTCGCTCACGGCTCTGGCCAGTCAATGTTTGGCCAAGATTCGCGACGTCATCGGTGACGGACCACTCGTGGTGGTAGGAGGGCCGTTTGGAGGTTTGTTAGCCTACGAAGTGGCGCAGCATGCGTTTGGCGAAGGCTCTCCAGTGGAAATGCTCGCCTTGTTTGATACGGCCAACCCCGCATCAGAGTTTGTGAATGTTGACCAGGTTCATCCCTTAGCACAGCGCTACGTGCCAGAGGTCTATCTAGGCTCCATGGTGCTCTTCCGTTCCGTAGCCCTTGCCGATGGCCAGTCCAGACCTTCGCAACTCGGTTGGGAAGGCCTGGTCCGAGGCGGGCTATCGGTCATTTCCATGGATTCTTTCAGCGATACCTCTCTCATCCAAAGCTTTCAACGGCTCCTCGACGCCGATCAGGTGTTAGATACATCTTCGTGAGCATCGAGAATCGCTTGGACCAAGCCGGGAATGTCGTGCTGAGTGGCTTCGAGCGCTAGTGGTAAGTTGTGTTGCCTCACACTTTCTGAAGTGATGGGGCCGATGCTGGCGGCCTGGAGATTCTCCGGCCAGGGTAGATCGAGTTCCATGAAGCAATCGACTGTGGAGGAACTGGTGAAGGTGATCAGGTCAGCGCCTTCTTCACGGAAACGTTTCTGACCGCCTGAAACGTCTTCCGTTTCAGGCACCGTACGGTAGGCGATGGCCTCATCCACAATGGCTCGCATCTTAGTTAGTTCCATGCCGATCACTTCGCGCGTTTGTTCGGCCTTCACCCAGAGGATCTTCTGGCTATCGACACTTCCTTGTTTCTTGAAGGCCTCGATCAAGCCTTCAGCAACGAACCGTTCTGGCAGGAGATCCGTGGTGAGATGATAGTTTTTGATCTTGTTCGCGGTTCCTGGGCCGATGGCCGCTAGGCGTACGCCGCCGATCTCGCGCGCGTCTGAGTAAATCTTGTAGAACATGTCAAAGAAAGCCTCGACACCATTAGGACTGGTGAAGACGAGCCAGTCGTAGGTGTGGGCATCCCTCACAAGTTCGCCAAAGGCCAAAAGATCTTCAGGAGGTTCGATGCGGATGGTCGGCAATTCATAGACATCGGCTCCGAGAGCGGCCAGTTTGCGGCTCAATTCACCTGCTTGTTTTCGCGTGCGGGTTACGACGATGCGCTTACCAAACAGCGGACGCTTCTCGAACCAATTGATCTTTTCATGGTACTTGACCACCTCTCCGAACACTGCCACGGCAGGCGCTTTGAAATTCGTAGCGACTGCCTTCTCCGCGATGGTGCTTAGCGTCCCCGTTAGGGTGCGTTGCTGGTTGGTCGTGGCCCAGCGAATGAGCGCTACGGGTTCGTCTGGATCGGCTCCGCCTTCCAGCATGGCGGCAGTGATCTTTCCCAAACGCTCGACACCCATGAGCATGACTCGGGTGCCTGGCGTTCTCCCAAGCGCTGGGTAATCGAGTGAAGTCTCACCTTTGGTAGGATCTTCGTGACCAGTGAAGATCGTGAGTTGGGAGTTGCAACTGCGATGCGTGACGGGAATGCCGGCGTAGGCAGGCCCGCCAATGGTGGAGCTGATTCCCGGAACGAGTTCGAAAGGAATGCCTGCAGCAACGAGATCTTCCGCTTCTTCTCCTCCCCGGCCAAAGACCATAGGATCGCCTCCCTTAAGTCGCGTCACCGCCTTGCCTGCACGCGCTTTCTCGACTAACAAATCATTGATCTGGCCCTGTTTGAGGGTGTGATCCTTTGCTTTCTTGCCGGCGTAAATGAGTTCCGCATCAGCTTTGGCCCAGCGCAGCATCTCGGGATTGCTCAAGTAATCGTAGACAATGACATCGGCGATTTCGATGCACTCTTTGGCGCGCAAGGTAATCAAGCCGATATCACCGGGACCGGCGCCGACCAAGTAACAAATGCCTACGTCAGAAGAATCAGCCATGAAGTTTGGTCATCAGGTCGTCGAGCAACCGTTTAAGATCGTTTGGTTCGCCGCCAATCGCCGCCTGCTTAGGAGGATCGGTTAGGCGGTGTTCGTCAAAAACGCAGACTTCAAGGCCTAACTGGCCACCGTCCATCCAGCTGTGCACGCCGACTGGGGTGTGGCAACCTGCATGCAATCTTTCCAGGATGCCGCGCTCCGCCGTGACGCGAGTCATCGTTTCTTGGTGATTGATTGCTTCTAACAGAGACCGCGTTTCCGCATCATCGGCGCGGATTTCAAGAGCCACGGCGCCCTGTCCACAGGCGGGAAAGAATTCCGGCGGCTCTAACATCGTGAAATACAGCGGCGTGCCCTCCCAGTTCAATCCCGGTTGATAGTTTAGGCGATTGAGGCCGGCTAGGGCGAGGAGCACGCCATCGAGATCCGCATTCTGGACAAGTTTGGTCAAGCGTGTCGGCACGTTCCCGCGAATCTCATCCACGCCGATATCGGGTCGACGCCATTGAAGCAACGCGCGGCGCCGCACACTGCTCGTGGCCACGCGTGCGTTGGGAGACAAACTGGCAAGACCTTTCTCAAGCGGCCGTTTGGTGATGAGAACATCGGCCGTGGATTCGCGAGGCAATACCGCCGCGAGTGCGAACTCAGGCGCCAACTCGGTGGGCACGTCTTTGAGACTATGGACGGCCACATCGATCTCGCCGTCTCGCAATGCGGATTCTAACTCTTTAGTAAAGATGCCCTTGTCAACCACTTGCTGGCTGCTGAACTCAGTCAATTTCAGTTCAGGCCGCTTGTCGCCGATTGTTTTGATGATTTGCCTCGTGCACTTCAGTTGCGGGTAAGCGGCCGCGAGAGCGGCTTGAACAAGATCGGCCTGCGCCAATGCTAGATCACTTCCACGTGTGCCCAAGATCATGCGACTCATAGACTTGTTAGAGCATTGGGATCGCCGCCTTCGTGCCGCGGAGCTTGACGGGAGGTATCGCTAAGCAACTCTGAGACGTGTTGATCGATCATGGCATAACACTTGTCTAGCTGCGCCCGCCTCTGTGCCTTGCCGGCTTCCGCCAGTTTCTGCAACGCATCCAGATCATAAACATACACGCTCTCTAACTGCTTCACTTCCGGAGCAATATCGCGCGGAACGGAAAGGTCAATCATGAAGAGTGGCCGGCCACGGCGGCCTTTCAAGGGCCCCGCAAGTTTGACCGGAGTGACCACGTGATGCGGCGCGGCGGTGGAACTGATGATGATGTCTACCGTGGCGAGCTCCGCATCCCAATCGTCAAACCGAATGGCACGGCCGCCGATCTCGTCCGCGAGATCACTCGCCTTGTCAAAGGAGCGGTTGGACACGATCACTGCTTTGGCACCGCGCGATTGCAAGCTCTGCGCGGTGCGCCGGCTGATTTCACCAGCACCGATGAGGAGGATCTGACACTTTTTAAGATCGCCAAAGATTCTCTCAGCCAATTCGACGCCCACTGCGCCCACTGATGTCGCGCCACGCGTGATGGAAGTCTGTGTCCGCACTTGTTTGCCGACCTGGAAACTCTTCTGAAAAAGCTTGTTCAGAGCCTTACCTGTCGTGCCCGTTTGTTGCGCGGTGGCATAAGCCTTCTTCACCTGACCGAAGATCTCGGTCTCGCCGAGCACCATGGAGTTCAAGCCACTTGCAACCGAGAAGAGGTGACTAACAGAACCGTGAAGTTCGTGGCAATAAAACGATTCTTCATGAGTTTCATCGAGTTCAAAGTGCGCGTGCAACCATTGCCGAAGGCTTCCCACACCATCCGCCAACGAGATCGCCCCATCAATGACGGCATAAATCTCCATGCGATTGCAGGTGGAGAGAATCACGCTTTCCTCAACACCCTCGAGTTGACGAATGGCCGTGAGAGCTTGTGGAAGAGTGCTCTCGCTAAACGTCACCTTCTCGCGAGAGGCCACCGAAGCAGTCTCGTGATTGTAGCCGTAGCAAACAACGCGCATGAACCGAAAGAAAGCTTGTTAGAGAAACCAGTAGGTGAGGATGGGAAAAGCAAAGGTCACCACGGCAGCGGATGCCAATTTCCGCGAGCCCATCCGCGAAAGCGTCTTGAGCGCCAGCACAACAGCGTAGGCGAACCAGACGAGACCAATGGCTACTAATTTAGACACAGGGGGCATTTGATCCATCATTAGTGCCGAGATGATGCCGATGGAGAAGAGAATGAGGCCTAACCAAAGAAGCCGGCCAATGGCCTGAGCGAGATAATGGATGGGCGGCAATTGATAGAAGAAGAGGCCCAAACGGCCGGACTTCAAATAGCGGTCTTGAATCAGGAACATCACCCCTGCTGCAAATGCCAGAGCAAAGGCACCGTAGGCTACTAATGAAATGGCGGCGTGAAGTTCTAACCAATAATCAGGGGGGCGAGGGCTAGCCACCGCCTTCTTGGGTAGCGCAAGAGCGATGATCTGGAAAACTGCGGTAAGAGGGATACTGAAAAAGCCGAGCAAAGAGAGCCGAAAGGCCGGCCCGACCACGAAGTAGAGGAGGACGATGGACCAGCTCACGAAGACCAGAATCTCAAACTCATTCGTCAATGGGCACCGGCCGTGCAGTTGTCCGCGCAGATAGAGTAGCACCGACTGCATGGCGAACCCGGTACCCATCAGGCCAAACCGTATCCAGGGCTTCGCACGATGACCGTGGCGAAGCGCTCGATACGCCATGGCAAAGGCGACGAGAAAGCAGAGCGTCGATCCAACGAGAAGGGGAATTTCCATCTGAATCCGCCCCGATCCTAGGCGCACCCCACGCCGGTGCAAACACTATGCCACCTTCGAAGAACGGAGACCGCTTGGGGACCGAGATTCTCAAATCCCCAAGCGGCCCGTTAACCAACACAGAAACTGCTTCCCTTCCGCATGGGTCCGCTGGCAAGGATGCCGACCAGCCAGAGGGTTGGAGGCGGGCCCAAAGCAGATTCGCCAGTGGAGTAGTTCGTTTCTCTGGATTTGTTTCAGCTTGATCGCGATTTTTTCGAAAAATCTTCAGAATGCCTCTAGCGCGGCCTCTTGATCAGCCATAGTGAACGAATTCATGAGAGTTTTAGCTACTTTGTTGCTGGGAATCCCGATGGTAAACGCACAACTGATTGAGCAGAGCATCGATCCCAAACGCAACCGCCCCTACTTCAAGGTCGAAGCCGAATGGATGACGTTGAAGGAATCACGAAGCCCCGGATGCGATCAGCGGCTGAGCATCGCTCCAACCCCCCCGAGCGTGAAGCAGCTGCCATTGAAGCCTTCCGGAGATCAAGCACTCTTCTTCACTGGCAGCGGTCAACGAACCGAGGCTGCCTTCAACCGTGACAAGAATTATCGCAAGACGACCGACAAACCCTACGGTGACGTCGCCTCGATCAAGTTGCGTTTTACGCATCCGGGCTCCTACGACTTGTTTGTCCGTTTAGCTTACTGGCCCACGACCGGTTATGCTGGCAAGACGGCGGCTGCCCCATCTGGAAAAGCCGATGGCCGTGGCGGCATGCATGTGAGTGATTTCACGGATCCCGCTGCTTTTCAGATGCCTCACTGGCGGAAACACACCAACTCCGCTTGGAACATTTTTGAGGATCGCTGGAAGGTGGTTGATATGGGGCCGGGCCTCATCATCCGGCCCGAAGATCTGGAGAACGAAGGTTATTTGGACATCATGTGGACCATCGCACCCGTCAATCCAGGACTGATTATTGACAGCTTCGTTCTCTATCAAGGTCACGCGATCGATCCAGGAGCTAAGATCGACTTGGAATGGGATGAACGAAATCGCGTCCGTTATCATCAAGAATCCGCCTACGACGGGCTATCGTTTAGCAAGAAATTGGAGAAATCTGACGGAAATTGACGGCCGATTCGGCCTCCGCCGTTTGATCAGGTTTTACAAAGTAGGCACAAATAGGTCGCTGTGTATGCTCAAGGTCTATCGTATTCGATAATATCCGCAGCCTTGAGACAGAATGGTTTTTCACCTTGCTTTGGCGGTTGAAAAACCTTACTTTTGATGTGTCCGGCCTAGTCGGACTAGGGGTTGAAGGGGCAGCCTTCTTGGCTATGAACCGCGAGCAATGGGGGTTACTCGCAGTAGCCAAGAGGTTGCCTCACTCTTTTTCAGGGCACGTTATCATTATTACAAGAGGCCTGCGATATAGGCGCGCGAGCGATTGATAGCGGCCGAAATCTCCTCTGCTGTGGGCAAGATGGGAATTCCGCGAGGCGTGGGGTGCATGAAGATTTCGCAGTAGCCTTGGTAACGGACCGCCTTCAACCCATCAATGATCGGCTGGTAATCGAGCCCGCCACCAAACCCTGGCATTTGTTGCATCTCGATCGCTTTCGGAACTCGCTTCCGAATCCCTTCCGAATGTTCTTGGAAATAAATGAAGGGAATCTGGTCATTGCCCAATTCGCGAATGAGCTTGGGAATCTCAGGCACGAAGGCGTGCAGATGATGAAAGGCCAAGGCGATTCCTAGGTGTTTGGAACGGTTGAACTCCGCGAAATAGCGGATTGCATCAGGATGATAGAGCACTTGCCGGTCGTGGTTTTCGATCGCGATGATCAAGCCGTGCTCCTCTGCCGCCGCCACATGAGGTTTGAGCTTCTCCAAGAATGCCTGCACCGCCTTCTTCGCCTCTTTGCCGGACGGCTCAGAGGGCCCGGTGGAGCCGCAGACCAAGATCTCCGCGCCGAACTTCTTGGCCACCGGCATCTCCGGTTGAAGGCCAAACGGTCCTAACGGATAACGTGTGAATACGGCCGGTTTGACATCATGCTTTTGAAAGAGCGCTAATGCTTTCTCGTGTCCCATCTCATCGATCTGCTCGCGCTGGTTCCCATGTACGCGGCACCAAATATCGATGGCGCGACAACCGGTCTTGGCAACCTCCGGTAGAATCTGAGCTAAGGACATCTCCCCATACATGGCCGAGGAGAGAATGTAGCGTGGTTGATAGGCTATTTTCTCCTCCGCAGCACGCCCTAAGCGAGCCATTGCGCCGAACGTTAGGGCGCCGCAAGCTTCTCGCCGGTTCATGCCGCCGCCTCAGATTCGCGTTTGGCACGTTCTTCGATGAGCAGATCGATCCAGGGTTTCAGATACTGCCCGTTGTCATGATAGGTCCGGCCGGAGATGAGATTGCCATCGATGACGCACGGCTCATTGACAAAGGTGCCCCCACATATTTCCAGATCAAACTGACACTTTGGCACGGTGGCCATTTTCCGGCCTCGCACGCGATCCGCCCGCGCTGGGATTTCCACTCCGTGACACACACTCGCGATCGGCTTTTGATGATCAAAGAACCATTGCGTGATGCGGATCAGATCCGGATGATCCCGTATGTACTCCGGCGCCCGTCCGCCGCTAAACATGATCCCAACATAATCCTCAGGATCGATCTCATCGAAGGCTACCGATGCCTCGATGGTGTAGCCTTCCCACTCCTTGGTGATTGTCCATCCGGGTTTGATCTCGTGCATCACCATCTGAAACCGCCTTTTCTCGGGCCCGGCCACCACAGGGAGAAACCCATCTTCCTGCAAACGGTAGTAGGGATACAACGTGTCGAGCGTCTCGCTTGCGTCTCCAACAATGATGAGCACCTTTGAATGATCCATGTCCTCCCATAGCCCATCGGGCCGGAGCCCCACAATCATAATTGGGTCGGCGTCGCAGAGATGTTCGGTCCGCCAAAGGGATGGCCTCAAGGCGTTGAAGATGGCACGCCCTCCGGCAGCACCTTCTGCAGGTAGGCTAGGAGGTCTTTGTACCCTTGCTCTTGTGTGATGCCGGAGTCTTTGTGGAGCTGCGTCTTGCGTAGGAGATCATCTAACAAATCGGCGCGAATGCGGGTGATTTCGGCTTCGGAATATTGCTCGGGCTGACTCTCCAGCAGCTTCAAACCGTGGAGGAGTTCCGCCCATTCCTGGTCTTCAAGCAGGAGGTAGTTGTTGAAGACTTTGAGGTCAATGCGCCGGAGTTCGTCATTTAGCGCATCTTCTCTTGATGGCGATTGCTCTTCGCCGGGATCCGATTCGGGAATGTTAGGCGATTCCGTTTCCACGGGATTGGGCACCGCGGCTGCGGCGTTTTGATTTCTGTTCTCTTCCGGCCAGATTTCAAGGACAACGGCGTCTTGGTCTTTACCTGACTCGCCTAACAAAGGACTCGAATCCTTGCTGAAGAAGGTGCGGTAAACCATGTAGAGGCCGAGCGCGATCACCAATGAAAGCATTGCTAGGGCGAACCATGCCCCGCGTAACGGCTGCACTTGATAGTCTTCCTCTGCTGTGACTTCCGCTTCGACCACCGGTTTGGCCGTTTTCACGGGTTTTTCCATCACCACCGGCTTTTCGGCGTCTACGCGCTTCTTGGTTTCTTGAAGCTTGTTCGTTGGCGCTTCGTTAGGTTCAGCGAAGGGTTTGCCGAATGGGGGGGCAGCCGTTGGGGTGCTCTTGGAGGCGGTTTCCCGGTGGGCTGCCGTGAAAGGTGTTGGTTTCTTGGTGGGCGCGGTCTTATCTGTAGGAGCCGCCTTCCCGACTACAGGCTTCCTCTGAGGCGCGGTCTTTGAGGTTGCGGCCGATTTGTTGGTAGTCGTGGTTTCAGAAGCTTTCTTGGAATCGTTCTTTTGACGATCCGCTGGAGCGCGAACGGCTTCTTTCTTGGCAGCCATCTCCGCCTTGGGTTTCAAAGCGTCCTCTGCCTTGGGTTTGATGATGCGCGTCGTGGCAGTGGAGGCAGCGGTTGAAGGTATCGCGTGCCGTTGAGTTGATTCTAACGGTTGCGCTTGCGTTGTGGATGTTGGAGGCGGTGGTGCCGGTGTTTCTGAAGGAACTGTTTTCGGACTAACGGATTTGCCTACTTCCGGTTTCTTCGTCGGCGGCGGAGGGTTGGCGGCTGAGGATTCATCGGTCTTCAGCTTGCCGAGATGGAAGAGGCGCGTGAGTTTCTTGGTTTTGTTAGATAGCGGCTCGCTGGATTTCTCCGCGGGCTGCTTCTCGGCATCCGCTTTGAGCTCGTTGAGCGAGAATCGCTGGGTTTTCTTGAGAAACTCTTTCTTCTCCCGGTCGAGCTCCTTACGAGCGGAGCGAAGCTCTTCCCACTGAGCTTCGAGGGAATCCTGGTTCTTAGGAGAGGGAGCCGGCTCCTCTGAGAGTTTGCGCACCGTGGCGCGCTCTTTCTCCAGCTCCGATTCTAAGCGCTTGAGCTGCTCGGTGAGGGCGAGTTCTTTCTGGACGCGTTTGGTCAGTTCGAGGCTCAGGCGTTGGGTGTGGACTTTCGCCTTTTCAAGCTCTTCACCTTGGGCGAGCAACTCGCGTGGTGGCGCCTCGTGGCTTGCGGTAGAGGGGGCGAGAGGCACCTGGCTCTTGGGTGTCGGAGCGTTTGCTAGGGCGGCCTCCTGTTCTTGCGGAGGGGCCTCGGGTTTTGTCCGTACGGAACTGGTGGGTGTGAAACGGATGAAACGCTGCAAGGAACGGTCCCATTCCATCATGGATCGGGGACGCTCCCGCGGCTGCGCCTCCAACACCTGCCGCATCAGCGAGATGGGAGCACCGCTCGGCAACAGTCCAGTATCCACCGGTTGATGGGTTTTCAGTTCGATCAACTCATCTTCTGATCGGTCTTCGGATTGCGGGGCTTGCCCCGTCAGCATGTAGTAGAGTGTAGCGCCCACGGAATAGAGGGTGGACTGGGGGGTTTCCGGATGACCGGCGAGAATCTCCGGAGCGAGGAAAGCGGGAGCTTCCTCAGGTTTAGCCGGCCCAATGAGATTTTGAGCAATAATGATCAGGCTCGCCTCCGAGCCACGTGTGGTAACGATGACGTTGTTGGGCCAGATGCGGCTCAGCAGGCCTGGCTGAGTTCGCGAGGCGATAAGCGTCTCCGACAGCTCCGATTGCAGACGAAGCACTAGGCTCAATTCCATGGGCCCGTCCTCTTCCACAATCTCCCGAACGGTGCGGCCGCCAGGATCGTTCATCACATAAAAGAACTGATTTCCCTGCTGACCGGTATCGATGATCCGGGTGATGTTGGGATGATCCAACTCAATGAGCAGGCGGGCGTGATTGACGAAGTCTTTCTGTACCGAACTCTCCGCCAACAGGCGTTCGCTGAAGACGCGAATGATCACTGAGTGGCCCGATCGCGTATCCTCAGCTTTGTAAGTGGTGCCGGTTCCGTCAGTCGAAAGAATCCGAGGATTCCCTAAGGAATCGGTTTGGATTTGGTAGTGATCGAAAGACAGCGTTTGTTCGGCGAGCATGACAGCAAATCTGCAAATGATTCCAGTATCTGAGAGTTATTATTGATAACGCCAACCAAGTCAACTATTTATCCTAAATAACCTGGTTAATTGTATTTTTATGATAATTCATAGCGGGTTTTAAAGCATCTGTCGCCGTTGTTTTTACGAGATGGATTTCGGTCACTTCACTTCGAGCGCATGTGTGAAGGAAACCCGCTTGCCTTCTCGTCATTTGTTTAATTATACTAAAGTTTGCGTGGGAACTTTCTAGTATCTTAAAGGGCTGCGCGTCGCAACTCCATCACCCACTAGCTGAACTTATCAAATATTAGACATGAGAGACCACGCGACAATGGATACTTCCGCGCCAGATCTCGTTAGTAACGATTGGTCCTCTTCCGATGCCCTGGTGCTTGAGGGGCTAACGGGATTGGATGAGATGATGGTGAATCCGGTGGCCTCAGCCTCGATGACGTCAGGAAATGGTGAGGCTGCCACCGCAGTAGCCTCTTCCACTTCCTTTGCGGATCTCTCACGGGATGCCGTTGACAGCTCGAAGCCGGACAACTTTGATTTCTCGCCAGATCCAGCACCGGCCATTCCTCGTGACGGCCGATTTCAAACTGCTCGCGAACTTCGCGCGGCGCAGGAGCGCTTTGCAGCGCAACGTCGATCTGCAGCGAGAGCGCGGGAAGGTTCCACCCAGCGCATTTCCCACACCCCGCATCAGCCCGGCCCCGTCTCGAAGCCCATGCCCGCTCCGACGGCGCTCAAGCCCTTGCAGCAGCAGGAGACGGCTCTCCCTGAGAGGCCTCCGAGTGAGCAGTCATTGGTGAAGGCGCAATCCTTGGTCAGACGGCCGGTGCACGAGGAATCGACGCCCACGGCTCCTGCGCCTCTAAAACCATCCAAACCAAAGAAGACCGGCACCTCGCGCGGCCGGAAATCATCACGCCGGACGGTCCGATTGGAGAGGAGTCCTCTAGCCGAGACACTGAAGAACGAGGACGTGCTCGAGACCACGTTGCCGGTAACCACGACCAAATCGAAACGGCCTTCCAGGTCGACCCTGCCCAAGCGTTCTACTTCGAGACCGGTGGAATCGGAACCCGTTTCCAAGCCTGTCGATCGTGAGATCGTCCGGGACGTCAAGCGCGGATCGAATGTCCCGCCGGTGCTGATGGCGATCGCCCTCACGTCACTGATTTGGGGAGCGCTTGTGAGTGCTTGGTGGTATGCCCAAGGCGAAGGCTGGCTCGACAACAAGATCGCGAAAGAAGCCCAATCGCGGGAAGTCGTGTTATCGAAAGCGATCGCTGAAGAAACGGGCTTTGTGCAGCGGGCTGTGAATCACACGCAAGAGGATTTGGCGCTTTTGGCAGGACGATTCGAGAGTTTGGTGCGTTTGACAGATCTTCAGGCGAAACTCTTCTCCTCCAATTCGCGGGTGCACTTTGATGAATTGTTAGATTTGGGGGCCAAGATGAATATGGGTGGCGAGGAGACGCGTGAGGCTTCTCTATTCCGCCACACCAAGGAACGAATCGAGCAAGCCTACTTGAGGAAGTTAGGCGAACTCCCAGCCATCTCCGTGAAGAAACATTTTTCAGGCGTGAAAGTCTCGCAGGATACCAGACTCAAGGCGATGGACTTACTGATGCTTCTCAACAAACGTGATGAAGCCACAGCCAATGAACGCGCGCGGGCCGCCTTCGTCTTACGAAAGTTCAAGGATAACGACGATGTGATCACCCAGCTCATGCGGACGGTGCGGGACGATGAAGATCTTCAAGTGGTCTTTGCTGCCTGGTCTTCGATCATTGCCGTCACCGGATACGAACCGAAAGGAGGATTCGATCCGGCGGATTTTGCGGAGTGGTGGAGTGAAAAACAAGTCTAGCAGATTTGCGGAATCCTTTTAAACAGAGAGAGCCTGACGTCGTTTAACGCATGCCTCTCTTCTGGCAACAAATCTTCGTGGTTCTCCTGGTGCTCGCGGTCTTCGCCGCGTTCATTCGGGAAACGTTCTCGCCAGACCTCGTGGCCATGGGGGCTTTGGTCTGCTTGGTGCTTTCTGGTATCCTGGATGGTGACGATTTGGGAGCGGTTTTCGGCACCGGCGCGCCGATTGTCATCGCCTGCATGTTCATTCTGAGTGCTGCCTTGGAACGAACCGGCGTGATTGAAACGTTGGGCCAGTGGTTTGAGAAAATGGCAGGGCAAGGCGAAGTGCGGATGCTAGTGGTGCTGATGGTGCTAGTGGCTGGTTTGTCAGGGTTTGTCAATAACACGCCGGTCGTGGTCGTCTTCCTGCCGATCGTACTGGCCATTTGCCGCAAACGGCAGTTCAAGGCCTCACGTTTTCTTATTCCGCTTTCTTACGCCGCCATCGCCGGCGGCACGATGACCATCATCGGCACCTCGACGAATATTCTGGCCGCCGGCATTGCGGAAGAATCAGTGCCCGGGATGCGGCCTTTCGGCATGTTCGAGATCACCAAGTTGGGAATCGTCTTTGTCATTGTGACCTTTCTCTATCTCTTGCTCATGGGCCGCAAGTTGCTGCCGGATCGGGTCACGCTCTCCACCCTCTTCGAAGCGGAAGAAGGACGTGAGTTCCTCACTCAGGCGGCGATCAGCGCCAAGTCCCCATTGGTCGGCAAGCTATTCACTGAGACGCCCCTAGCAAAGATGCACACCGTGCGGGTCATCGAGGTGGTACGGCGCGGTCGCACCCTGCGAACCAAGCTTCCCGAAGTGCGCTTCGAAGAAGGTGATCAGCTGATGTTCAAGAGCCGAGTCGACGGTTTGGTCGATATCGGTCACACTCAAGGCATCGAGTTGGGATTGGATTCGGATCTCGGGCTCTCAAGCATGCACACCGAGTCCGCCATCCTCATGGAAGGCATTCTGGGGCCCAATTCGGAGTTGATTGGCAAGAGTTTGAAGGAACTCAATTTCCGCCAACGCTTTGGCGTGCTCATTCTAGCTGTGCATCGTAAAGGCGAAAATCTGCGGGAACGTTTTGAGAATGTGAAGCTGGCCTTCGGCGACACATTGTTAGTGGAAGGGCCGGTAGAAAAGATGAACGCGCTCTTCAGCCAGCGTGATTTCGTGAACTTGAGCCGCCCCAAGCAACGAGGCTTCCGGCGGTCCAAAGCGCCGTTCGCGGTGGGAGCGTTGGTGCTCTTTCTCTTGTTAGGTTCCCTCACATCCATCCCAGTTCTGGGCGCAGCGCTGGCAGCCGTTGTGTTAACATTATTCTCAAGATGCCTCGATCCCCAAGATGCCTACAACGCCATCGAGTGGAAGGTGGTTTTCATGATCTTTGGAATGTTAGGCCTCGGCCGCGGACTGCAGGAAACAGGTGTGGTGAATATGCTAGCGGAGTCCATGGTGAACCATCTCGATAGCTGGGGACCGCATCTCGTCTTAGCCATGGTTTACCTGGCCGCAGCTGTATTGACGGAGACCATCAGCAACAACGCCGTCGCGGCGCTGCTCACGCCGGTGGCGATTGGTATCGCGCAGGCGCTCAACTACGATCCGCGCCCCTTTGTCATCGCGGTCATGTTCGGTTCCAGCGCAAGTTTTTCAACGCCAATCGGTTATCAAACCAACACCTACGTTTACGGCGCCGGGGGCTACCGGTTCGTCGATTTCGTGCGGGTGGGGCTTCCGCTTGCTATTCTCCTTTGGATTACCGCTTCATTGCTGATTCCCTTCTATTGGCCCTTCGTAAATATGGAAAATTGAGAATACTGGATTTTTTCTGCTTGAAGGCCTCTCTCTTTGCCTCTACTAATCCGCGCGATTTTCCCGGCTTGAGATAACGTTAATGTCGTCACAAGCCTAACAAATGGCACGACGACTTAACCCCCTTGAGACGACAATGGCGACAGCTGGAAAGAAGAGCCCTTCGAAAAAGAAAGCGCCTGCAAAGGCACCCAAGAGCAAAGCAACTGGCGCCAAGAAAAAGTCTGCGACCAAGAAGGCCCCGGTAAAGAAAGCCGCAACAAAGAAGGCACCAGCCAAGAAAGCCGTCCCCAAGAAGAAGGCGGCACCTAAGAAGAAGGCCTCGCCTAAGAAGAAGGCGGCACCCAAGAAATCGCCGCCGGCCAAGAAGAAAGCGCTGGCCAAGAAGAAGGTTTCCCCAACCAAGAAGTCTCCTCCAAAGAAGCAGGCTCCGGCTAAGAAAGCCAAGGCGTCTGCAGGTGAGCCCAAGAAAGCTCCCAGCAAGAAAACCGCAAAAACAACAACAACACCAACCCCCAAATCAACGACAGTGGCTAACAATCAAGATATTCTCTCTGATGATGAATCGAATAAGATCCCTTCCAAACCCGCTTATCCCAAGACTTTCTTGAACAAGCAGCGCCGGCGCCTGCTTGAGCTGAGGGATGAGCTTGTCGATACCATGGCCGGTGTGGCCCGAGGCAATTTGCGTGAGCATGCCGAGGGCAATGAAGCCTCTGCCTTCGGCATGCATCAGGCGGATGCGGGCAGCGATGCCTACGACCGCGATCTCGCGCTCAATCTCCTCTCCCAAGAACAGAACGCCCTCTACGAGATTGAGGAAGCGATCGAACGCATCGACCGAGGTGTCTACGGCTACTGTGAAGTATCGGGAGAAGTCATTCCAGCCGAACGACTGGAAGCCATTCCCTTCGCGCGATTGACCGTGCAGTGCCAATCCAAATTCGAGAAAGAGAACCGCTTTCGCGGCCGCGCTACCAGCCCCATCTTCAAACGTGCGCAGATGGGTGTGTAGCCCCCACTGTCCATAACGGATTTCCCTTAGGAGCCGGCATCTCGCATGAGGTGTCGGCTCTTTTTCGATACACGCTTTGGATGGGGAGACTGGCTGGTGGGCGCCACATCACGCCGACCTGCAATCGAAGCGTTCCTCATGACAACATCTGCAACGACAAGTCGTGAGCCGGATGGGAAGGTGATAGGGAGTCATGTCTAGCCAACCCACGTTGAAACGGTCGCTTTCGCTGCCGTTGCTCTGCTTCTATGGGTTGGGCACCATCCTTGGTGCTGGGATCTATGTACTGGTGGGCGAAGTGGCGGGGATTGCCGGAATGCAGGCGCCGCTGGCGTTTCTTGTGGCGGCGACGGTGGCAGGCTTCACCGCGTTTTCTTATGCGGAATTGGCGTCGCGCATTCCCAAGAGCGCTGGTGAGGCGGCTTACTTGCAACATGCCTTTGGACGACGAATCTTCGCTGGGTGTGCCGGTTGGGGAGTGGTTACCACAGGCATCGTTTCCGCAGCCACCATTAGTCACGGGTTTGTGGGGTATTTGGAATTCTTTATCGATGCCCCGGACATGTTTGTGATCATTGTGAGCTTGCTCGTGATGGGTGGGCTCGCCGTATGGGGGGTTGGAGAGTCGGTGATCGCAGCCAGTGTGGTCACGGTCGTGGAAATTCTTGGTTTGATCTTTGTGATTGGATATGCTGGTCATCATCTAGAAGATGTGCCCGGCCGATGGCACGAGTTGACGCCGTCCATGACCTTCGCAGCATGGTCACCTATCATGTTAGGCGGCTATTTGGCCTTCTTTGCTTTCATCGGTTTTGAAGACATCGTCAATATGGCGGAAGAGGTGAGAGAACCACGCCGGAATGTGCCGCGCGCGATTCTCGTCTGTCTAGCATTGGCCTCGATCCTTTATGTGTTAGTCGCTCTCATAGCCGTGTTGGCGTTATCGCCGGACACTCTAGCCGGCCAGAAGGCCCCATTGGCTCGGATCCTCTCAGAAAAGGGAGCGTGGGCAGCGTCCGCCATTAGCGTGATCAGCATGGTGGCGGTGATCAATGGCGCCCTCATCCAGATTATCATGGCGTCGCGGGTGCTCTACGGCATGGGAATGCAACAGATTGCTCCGAAGGCATTTGCCATCGTTAATCCAAAGACGCGCACGCCGGTCCACGCCACGGTTGCGGTCACGGTTGTGATTATTGTTCTAGCTCTCGGGTTCCCGTTAGTTGGACTGGCCAGAGCGACCAGTACGGTAACATTGATCGTCTTTGCGTTAGTCAATGTGGCGTTGTGGCGGATAAAAACTCGCGACGGAAGCGAAGCGGATGCCGTCTGTTACCCACTTTGGGTGCCCGTGACGGGTTTCTTGCTATGTGTGGGATGCCTATTGTTGAATGCGTTTCAATGAATTGGGATGGATTCACTTTTCCGGAAGGCACGCAAGCATCTCTTGACAGGCTTAAATCTGTATTTAAGATGCAGGTTATGGAACTCAGCCAGTTTAGCGACTATGCCTTGCGGGTGTTGATCTATTCCGGGCTCAATCAAGGGCAGCTGTCGTCGGTGGCAAAGATTGCGGAGGTGTTTGAAATCTCTCAGCATCATTTGGTCAAGGTGGTGCATCAATTAGCCAAGCACGGTTACCTCAAGACGTATCGTGGCCGGGGTGGGGGATTTGAGCTGGCGCTTCCGGCTCATGAGATTGTGGTGGGCGAAGTGTTGAGAAAGACGGAACACTTTGGACTAGCAGAATGCCTGCCACCGCGCCAGGGAACCTGTTGCTTGGCGCCGGCCTGTCAACTCAAGGCAGCGCTGATCAAAGCGCGGGAAGCATTTCTCGATGTACTGGACGGTTATACGGTCAAGGATTTGCTCCGGCCTAACCAAAAACTTCGTCAGTCCCTGGCCTTGGTAACATGATTTCGCGATTGCTCATTATTCTGATGATGGGGCTCGCAGGAAGCTGGGCGCAGCTTGATGATTACGAACAGGCGCCCATTTTCTACTCGGATACGGAACCGACCGATCCTCTGTCCGGCTGGCATGAGCGTTTGAAAGAGAAATCCCTAGCATTCGATCAGACG
The DNA here is from genome assembly GCA_965224685.1 of Verrucomicrobiales bacterium. Taxonomy (GTDB): domain Bacteria; phylum Verrucomicrobiota; class Verrucomicrobiia; order Verrucomicrobiales; family DEV007; genus CBDDAB01. The sequence goes on from CBDDAB010000018.1 coordinate 140,152, forward strand.
AGCGAGCAAGCCTTTCTCCGGGATGTCTTGAAGGAATTGGGTGTACCGCTGGCCTCACAAGTGCTGGTGTATTCCAAGACCAGCCTTCAGATTGGCAAGATCACTCCCAAGTCGCCGCGGGCCCTTTATTTCTCTGAAGATTACTACGTGGGCTGGGTGCAAGGCGGTGACATCGAGATCATCTCTGTTGATCCGCAATTGGGTCCGGTTTTCTATCTCCTGCGCACACCGAGACCCGGCTCGGAGCGGCCGCCGCGATTGGAGCGGTCCTACGATTGCCTGGGTTGCCATGGCAGTTCGCGAACGGAGCACGTGCCGGGCATGTTGGTGCGTTCTGTGAAGACAGGAAGCCAAGGCTTTCCGCTTCTGGCGGCAGGGACGTTTCTAACGGAACCCTCGAGCCCTTTGTCAGAACGTTGGGGCGGCTGGTACGTGACGGGAGAGAACGCCGGTGACCGACACATGGGCAATCTGATTTTTAGTGAGGATCGGGGTCCCGATCCGCGTTTGGTCAAGGACATGGGCACCGATTTGAAGACGCTAGATGCGCTCATCGATACCAAACGGTATCTAACGCCGCATAGCGACATTGTGGCCTTGATGGTCATGGAGCATCAGATACATGTGCACAACGCCCTAACGAAGGCGCATCTTACCACGCGGCGCATGCTTCACCGGAATCGCGAGCTCTCCCAATACTGGAATGACGGAGAAACCGGCCTGAGCGACACGACGAAACGAGTCATCGAGAATCTAGCGGATCGTCTCCTGGATCGCATGTTGTTCAAAGATGAATTCCAATTAGAGGGGTGGGGTGTGGAAGGGCATGAAACGTTTCAAACGAGCTTCCTAGCCGATGCGCGCCGCCATTCCGATGGCCGCTCATTGAAAGACTTCAATCTGCTTTCGCGCCTGTTTAAGCATCGATTGAGCTACATGATTTACTCGAAGAGTTTCGATCATTTGCCCGCCACGTTCAAGGAAGTGTTTTATCGCAAGCTTTGGGAGGCCTTGCGAGAGGAGTCGGAAAGCGGTAGCGCGGCGCATCTTAAGGAACGTGAGAAAGAACGGATCCTGGCAATCTTGCTAGAAACGAAGGATGGCTTACCGGATTACTGGCGCGGAACGTCAGAGAGTTGAGGCAAATCCGCATCGCTTAGTTTTCGTTAGAACGGTGGATAGGCGCCCGGCAAATGGAGTCGGTTCCACTGCTCCTCGTGATCGGCCCAAATCTCCCAGTCGAGTTCGCGGAGAATCTTGACGCGTTTTTCTAACAAAAGCTTGGTGGGCTCGGCTTTCTGCATGTGTTTTTCCAACAAGGCCAGCGCTTGACCATAGCGTTGGTGACGGCGATGCCAGCGGATGTGGGCGAGGACAAATTCGGGTTGAGTCGTATCGACCCAGCGTTTGAGATCGGCGAAGGCGGTTTCAAACGGTTCGGAATCAAACGACTCGCCGGCTTTCTCGCGTTCGCCATCATGATAGGCAATGGCGCGGCATTTGCGGTAGAGCGTGTCGGTGAGGATTTCGAACTCGCGTTTGTAGCGTTGGCATTCTTTGTCGTCAGCGTCGTAACGCTGCCCACGGTGCCTGGCCAAAGCATCCTGATCGATCTTGGCGATGATGCGATCGCATTGATCGACAATCTTTCCGTGATCCGTCTTGCGCGTGGGAACGTCGTCGAGTTCTGCCAGGGCGTCGGCGAGTTCTTGTAACGGGTGATCTTCAGGACGGTGATCTTTCGACTTTTCTGACTCCGATTGTGTGAGCTGATAGTAAAGGCGGCCACTTGGCTGCGGCTGATCATTCATTAGAGCGAAGGTGCCGATCAGTTGATGTGCTTGTAGCGGAAGTTTGGGAATCGCATCGGGTTTGGGGGCTGCCCAATAAATGTCGATCATTCCTTCCTTTGCCATGGCTATGCTATTGATACCGTTCTCTCCATAGAGAGCCCCACTCTGGGTGCGATGAGCTTTAAGACTAACAGAACCCGACAAGGTGCCGCGCAACGATAAGGGAACTTTCTTCCAGCGCTCAAGCTTTGAGGCATCTTCGTGGCGCAGATGATAGGTCACCACGTATTTCCCCTTGGGCAAGGCAACAGCGTGAGGTTCCCAACCGTCATCCACAGCGATGCGACGCTTATTGGCGTCGTGAATCATCCAGACTTGCGATTGCACTTCGCTTTCATAAAGCCGGTGATTGAGACTGGGAAGCCAAGGAATCACTTCGGCTTCTGTTGTAAGGGAGAACGGATAGGTGAGAACGAGTTCATTCACCCGATCACCGTTCCAAAGCTGGTCGCGTCTTTCTGATAAGGGACGAAGTCGTGATTCCTTCGGCAGAATGAGGCACTCCCATTCCGTCAGCTTGCCTGAAGGTGCTAAAGTTTCGGAGTCGGCCATACTGCGTGCCACCAGGCGTTGCGCCGGAGCGCTCTCAGATAATACTAACGCTTTTGTATCAGAGGTGACGCCGTGGAATTGCAACTTGAGATCGTAGGCTAAAGGATCAATCGCCGACCAATCACTTGCGAGAACGACTTCTAAGGTGCGTCCTCCGGTCACGGCAATGTGTTGTTTGATCGGAGTTTTCGGGGATAATGTCAGTCGCAAGCGCTTCCCTGACTCGGGATGACGACGATGCGGCAAGACTTGCATGAAATGTGCAATGACCTTCTGCGGGAGTTCGCTGCGAGAGGTCAGCGTGGCTTCCAACCACGTGGCGCCTTGCGGAACGGCGAAGAACTCGCGGCGCATTTCGCCTGGGCTGAGATCATTGCTCGTTTGCCAGGAAAAGCCGGTGCCGGCATCGATCAAATGAGGCCGGATCACCGTGGCGGGCAGCCGAAAGACAGGGCCTTGATCCGGCGCAGAGGGATCTGTGGCCAGGAGTTCCGCGGTGTGGACGCCATGCTCCAGCATTGTCGGATCGGCGGCGATCTCGAAGGCCGCAGGGCGGTTTGTTAGAAGAAGATGATCGGGATACTCGAGCCACTTTGCGGTGCTTGTTAGTGCCAGTCGGCGGTTGAAATGAAGTTTTTCTGCGTTGGGAAAACCTTTGCTAAAGCGTGGCGTGACGGAGACGGATTGAATCTGTTTCCGAGTGGATTCGAACTGCTCGCGAAGGTAGAGTCCCCGCGCACCATCACGTCCTGGCAATCGAACATCGAAGCGGGGTTCTTCCGGTAAGGGATGAGATTTTAAGAGATCAAAGGCGCGATCGATCTGAACCAAGCCTTGACCTTGGCCAAAGGGATCCCGGTTGCTCACGGGCGCGGCCGTATTCTCAATGGCCCGCCTAACGGAATCTGCGGAGTAGGCGATCTTTTCGCCTAACAACCCCGAAACCAACAGAGCCATGGCGCCACAAGCATTGGGGGAGGACATGGACGTGCCATTGGCGTAGCGATTCCGCCGCAGGGTCCAGTTTGGAACCGGCGAAAGCGCACCGCCAGGCGCACAGATATTTACGCCCCAATCACCGTCAGCAGTGGGGCCGCGAGACGACCAGGTGTAGGCCAGCGGTGGTTTGGTTGCGCGCATGGAATAGCCCGCTTCCATCATCGCCGGTGTGACATAGGCACCCACGCCGATCACAGCAGTGCTAGTGCCGCCTGGCGCCCCAACGGTCGAGAGAGCCGGGCCCGCATTGCCTGCGGAGGCGACGAAGAGCACGTCTTCTTCCCGCACAAGTTCTGAAATCAGCCTCACTAATCGTCCTTGGTTCGGCGTGCGCGTGGGCTCGCCATAACTCATATTGATTAGCTGACACCGATGCCTCTTCACGGCGTGCAATCCGCGAACGATTCCCGTACCCGTTTCCATCCCGTCCAAACGGGAATCGCCGATTTTCACCGAAACGATTTGGGCGCCGGGAGCGATGCCATTGAGTTCCGGTTGTCCCGGATAGTAACCCGCCACGATTCCCGCGACGTGCGTGCCGTGCATGTTGGACTCCACGACGATGGAAAGGAGATTGCCGTCTTCATAGATATTCACGGCGAACTGGGCGTGAGCCTGCTTTCCAAAGGAGCCGAATTGGCGCTCGCGATGATAGTCGGTTAGACTTTTCTCATCACTGAAATCGCCATCTTCATCGGTATCGATGGCCGCACGCCAATTATCGCCATCATGATAGACCACGCAATCGTAAACGGGACCGGGATCTTCATACCGTGCCATGGCGCTCTGGAGTTCCTTTAGCTGAGCCTCACATTCCTTCTTCTGCTCCTTATCATCCTGACACTTGAGCAGTGTTGATAGTACTTGTGCGAGCAATTGGCGATGGGTCCTCTCAAAAGTCTCCTGGCGCTCCTTCTTCAGGCGTTGGACCAATGACGAGGGAAACAATTCCCAGGCTGCCTTGATCCCCAAATGGTATCGGCCCGAAGGAGTTTGCCACGCGGGATCGATCAGGAGGGTTCGCCCTGAGAGTCCCGTCAGTTTGCCGTCTTCGGCTTCCAAGATCACTGACGTATCCACGTCGCCGCTACCCGTGCCATCGATCAGGTCCACGATCTTGGGGCGTCCATCCGGAGTTTTCTGCAATCCTTCCACACCGGGATCCACGCCGGAATCGAAGATGGCGACCCGAACGCCTTTCCCGTCATATTCTGGATAAGATTCCAAGAAACGTAGGGCTCCCGTTTCGTCCTTCGGTAAAAGACCACTGGTGGGAAAGGGCTTATCTGCGAGGAGCATTCCCGGGGCGAGACCGTGAAGGAAAGCGACAACGAAGCGACTGAATCTGGGGATCATGCGTGGAACCTCGGACACGATTCGGAAGGCTCAACCGCCATTATCTTGCCCCTTGGTGCGGCCAATCCAACTTTCTTCACGTGGGCGCGTAACGTTGGAGCGCGAAATGCGAAGTGTGGGTTTCAGCCAACTTTCCCAACAGATGATCTCTGCGCTTCCAGCCGCCATGATTCCCGAGTCCGCCACGTCGCACGGCGCTTCGCAATTGCTCGCCGCCGTGCGAAAACAAGCCCGACGAATCGAACAGTGCCATAAGGAGTTCGCCAAAGAAGATGCGGAGATCGGCACCACGATCGGGTCCTACCAAATTCGCGAGAAGCTAGGCGAAGGCGGATTCGGCGTTGTCTACCTAGCTGCCCAGCGTGTGCCCATGAACCGGAAGGTGGCGCTCAAGATCCTCAAGCGAGGCATGGACACGAAACAGATCGTCGGGCGCTTCGAGGCCGAACGCCAGGCGCTGGCCTTGCTGGATCACCCGAATATTGGCAAGGTGTTGGACGGAGGGATGACAGAGGACGGGCGCCCTTACTTCGTGATGGAACTCGTCAAAGGGCTGCCGTTAATGGATTTCTGCGACCGTCATCGGATGGCAGTGCGCACCCGGCTCAAACTCTTCCGCAAGATCTGCCGGGCGGTGCATCATGCGCATCAACGCGGCATCATTCATCGCGATCTCAAGCCTTCTAACATACTCGTTTCCATGCAAGATGGCGAGCCGGTTCCCAAGCTCATTGACTTCGGTATCGCCAAAGCCACCCAACAAGACCTCACTGACAAAACGGTCTTCACCCGGTATCAAGACATCGTGGGCACGCCGGCGTATATGAGTCCGGAACAGGCGACCTCAGGTGCCTTGGCCATTGACCATCGCACCGATATCTATGCGTTAGGCGTCTTACTTTACGAACTCCTCACGGGAAAAACACCGGTCGATCCCAAGACTTTGGTGAACACCGGCGCCGAACAACTCCGTCAACGATTGCGCGAACTTGAGCCCTCCGCACCCTCGACTTGCATCAAAACGTTAGAGCAATCCGATCTCACCAAGGTCGCCAATACTCGCGATACGGATCCTAACAAACTTCATCGGCTCCTGCGTCGTGAGGTCGATTGGATCATTTTGAAAGCTCTGGATAAGGACCGGACACTTCGCTATGCCAGTGCCGAATTGTTCAGTCGGGACATCGATCGGTATCTGCAGGGACAGGCTATTGAGGCCAAGGGGCCCTCTGTGAGTTATCGCGTTCGCAAGTTCGTGAGGAAGCATCGCACGATTATCGGAGCGGCGGCGATTGCCGTGGTGGCGTTTGGGTTAGGGGTCATGGCTGGAGCCTAGATTCGAAACCCTTATGGGGCCGAGTTGCGTCCTCTTAAGTCCACGTTTTCCAGAATTTTCAGAATTTTCAGAATTCACTGATTTGGCGTCTCGCCGCCCTTGCTCGCTGACTGACGACACCTCTCTGCTAGGCGATTCCCCTTGACCCGCCGGGCTAAAGTGGCTGCGATCTGACGCGTACCAGATCAATCAGCTGAATCAATGAGATTCGGGTGTGTTCGATAGAGGAATATGCACGAGCGCGACGAATTTATTCTACCGTCTGATGAGAGCGCGTTAGCCAATGCGCTTGAAGGATTGTCTGGGTACGGTTCGCCATTCAGTAAGGAATTGGTAGAGAAAGAGGACGACATCATCGACCGTTATCGCCTCATCCGTTTGATTGATTCGGGCGGTATGGGCAATGTTTGGCTCGCGGAACAACTTGATCCCATTTGCCAGCAAGTGGCACTGAAGATCATCAAGCTTGGCATGGATTCAGAGGCGATTCTGGCGCGGTTTGAGATCGAACGTCAGGCGTTGGCTATGATGGATCACCCGAGCATAGCCAAGGTGTTCGACGGTGGCGCTACCGAGTCCGGACGGCCGTTCTTCGTTATGGAGTATGTGGATGGCTGCCCCATCACCATGCACGCTAAAGAGGCGAATCTCTCACTCCGTGATCGCCTAGAACTCTTTGTTAAAGTCTGCAGTGCCGTTCAGCATGCCCATCAGAAAACTGTGATTCACCGTGATCTGAAGCCTAGCAATATACTTGTCACGGAGATTGATGGGCAGGCGATCCCCAAGATCATCGACTTTGGTATCGCCAAGATCATGAATGATGGGGCGTGCATCCACACGCTGATCACTTCGCCAGGACAGATCCTCGGAACGCTCGGCTATATGAGTCCGGAACAAACATCGATGGGCAACTCGGTGGTCGATACGCGAAGCGATGTCTATTCGTTAGGGGCGGTCTTGTACGAGTTGATGACCGATTCGCCACCGTACGACACTAACGTCATTTCTAGCGCCAATCCCACGAAAGCGGTGGATGCTATATGCAATGAAATGCCGCGCCGGCCAAGCACGCGATTGCATGGAAAAGATCAATCCTTGCATCAACCCTTATTGCGACTTGGAGGATTGCTTCGGTCCGAACTGGACTGCGTGGTGATGAAGGCGCTGGAGAAGGAGCCGGAGAGACGCTATCAAGCTGTGGCTGAATTGTCCGCTGATGTTAGGAACCTCTTGGAGAATCGGCCGGTCAAGGCGCGTTCACAGAATCTTGTCTACTCCACGAGAAAGTGGATCAAGCGAAACCGCGTGCTCGTTAATATGGTCTTGTTGGCCACCGTCACCGCCTTAGGTGTGTTTGGATTCACCCGGATGAAATGGGAGGAGGAACGGGAATACGTTTGGTTGCGACGTGTCCTGGAGGCAGATTCCGCAGAGGTGCTCGCGATTCTGGATGAGAGGAAGAGCTATTCGCGGTCGATTCAGCAGGAATTAAGGAAGCATGATGAGATTGATACGAAAATTGGGCTTCATAGTTATCTCGCCCGGCTCCCTCACGAAGCTTCTTTAACGCAGCCGTTGCTTGAAACAATGCTTAGTGCCGAGGCCGAAGTATTAGCCGTTATCCGGGATGCCCTACAGCCTCATCGAGATTCTCTAAGCCAATCCTTATGGGGAACTTTGGTTAATGAGAATCTCTCTGAATCCCGGCGATTTCGCGCAGCGGTCGCATTGGCCACGTATGAACCCGAGAACGAGTTGTGGCAAGCACATGCCACGAATGTTGCCGACTGGCTCACCAGCCAATTGAATTGTAGGCCATGGCTCGAACACTTGAATCCGATCGTTCCCAAACTTCTGCTCCACGTTGAAGATGATCATTTCGCCAATGAATCTCCGCTCATCCGCCAAAACGCAGCGATTATCATCTCTCGGTTGCAACGTAGGACTGATAGATTGATTCATGCCGTGAAGAGGGCCCATCCTGATCAAATCACTCTCTTGGTCGGGGCCTTCCACGATAATCCTGACCGAATTAAGGCGCTTGCAGCTGAGATCAAGGATGAGCCTCTTTGCGGCGAGACAGAGGATGAAAAGAATGAAGAAGCTGCAGCGCAAGCACGTGCCGGTTTCATGTTGATGCATCTGGGTCATCCGCAACGCGTCAAGAGATTCCTAACACACACAGGAGAGAATGAGGACCCGCGACGGCGATCCTTTCTCATACACGGCTTTGCTGAGAATCACGTGGATCTCACTACTATCATTCCATGGATTGAAGATCGTGCGTCCAAAGCGTCGGTGCTTAGGGCGAGCCTCCTTGCGCTTGGCGAATATACGCTGTCTGCGGAACGGGTTTCCCTTCTCATTCCGAAAATGGAGCGCTTGTTCCTCAACCATCCTGACCCCGGTGTCCATTCATCAGTAGAATGGCTGCTCAGAGAATGGAAGCAAGCCCATCCGAATCTGAATATCCATATTCCCAATCCTGAAATTCGGCGTGATCCTGACCACGACAAGCGCTGGTATGTCAATCAACGCGGGATCACGATGTGCATCGTCAAGGGACCCATCACTTTCTTTATGGGATCACCTGAATGCCATGGCGACATTGATAATGCCACACATGAAAGACAGTTGATGGCGCAACGCCACGAGCGGCGAATCCCCCGAACGTTTGCTATTGCCTGCAAACCTCTCACCTTTGCGCAGTTCGAGGAGTTCTTTCCTGATTATCTTGAACATGCCGCCAAATCCAACTTCCTTTACCGTGGCACACGGAATCACCTCAGCCCAAATATTACTCTTGAGGCAGTCTCGTTGCACGAGGCATTTCAATACTGTAACTGGCTATCGAAAAAGGAAGGACTGCCGCCTGACCAATATTGTTATCAATCATCCGATGGTGGAGAATTGGTTCCGAAGGCTAATGCCCTTTCACTTGCCGGATATCGTCTCGCGACCGAAGCGGAATGGGAGTATGCCTGCCGGGCGGGCGCGGTGACACGGCGGCCTTACGGTAATGCTATTTCGCTGATGTCTAAATACATTTGGTGTGAAAGCAACTCTGGAGGCCGGACACGCCCCCCTGGATTATTACGGCCCAATGATTTGGGAATGTTTGACATGCTGGGAAACGGATTCGAGTGGGTTCACGGTCGCTACACGAATTATCCTCGCTTGGAAGAAGGTATTTGTGAAGACACTGATGCACAACTAAGACGCCATCTATCGCAAGAAACGGAGTATGTTTCGCGGGGCTCTTTTTTTGGCACGCCTGAAATTTATGTTGAAGCAAGTACACGGAATGTGGTAAAATTCCCTGAGCTACGTTCTGGTAAGACGATCAGGGTCGCCAGGACACTCACGCAACAACAATCAACTAAGTAATACTATGCCAACATCATCAAGTGACTGTGGGGAAAACGGATATTGTGTCTGGAAATTCAATGCTGTAGAACAAAGTTGGCAAATCGAGGAAGATCATGCTGCGGAGGGATTTGAATGCAGTAAGAAACCTGTTAGGAATCCACCTCCACCGGACGGCACGCTTGCTATTACTTGTGCGGAGCCTTCGACCTCGTGATGGTATCGGAGATTTCTCCCATCGAATACGTATAAATCCTGCAGCCTCAGGAGGTTATTGCACTAGGCGGAGTATCCTAGTGGAGCACGGAGGTTTGGTTCATAAAACCAAATGAGAGTTGCGCACCAGTGTCCTCATCGTTTTGTCAAGGGTGACGGCAAGTTGATTTGTCGTCACCTCTTGGACACAAGTGGCGTGGCCGATGAAATATTGGCCGAGGTCGGCGAGGACGTGTGCGCGTACTGTTGCCGGTACTTTGAACCTCGGGTCGGTGTGCCCAATCCGATGGTTGCTTCAAAGCTATTCCATTTAGCCCAGCAAGTGATTGCTCAAAAAGGGGTCAGTGGATGTACCCCTCAAAGGGCCAAAGAGTTAAAACAACTCGCGTTGTCTCATTTGACCTTTGAGGGCACCGATCACGAAAGTCTAGAGCTAGAGAGAATCCATCATGACGGTCCCTGTTTCTATCTTGGAGAGGCAATAGCGAGATCATCATCGCTAAACTGTGACACGGCAGATGAGCGGCGATACCATTGCCAACATCAACGTGGTGGCGACACCACCAGAAAGGAATGTTTGGAATGTTGTTTCTACGATCAGGCATTGGCCACACACGCCAATGCGGTCAAATCCTGGGCGGTAGGCGTCACCAGCGCCCCACGCAAAGAAGAAACGTTAGTGGAATCGTTAGCGAGTCTCAAGGAGGCAGGGTGGAATGAGGGGTATCTCTTTGTGGAACCGGACACGCCACTAGCGGAAGATCACTATCGTGTCATCGTTCGTGAACACACACTTGGTGCCTGGCCCAATTTTTATCTTGGACTAACGGAACTCTACATGCGCGAACCTCATGCAGACGCCTACCTTATGTGCCAGGACGATGTCCTCTATGCGCGCGATCTTCGAAACTACCTGGAGGAGAATCTATGGCCCGCGACATCGTTGGGGGTGGTCTCGTTACACACGGCTCCCCATCAAGACCGGGGTGATGTGGACGGCTTCTTTCCTGCGGATCTGGGCTGGGACGCGTGGGGAGCGCAGGCTTATGTGTTTTCCAATCCGTCGCTTCGGGCACTCCTGCATGATGCACGCGTTCTGAATCATCGTCACCGAGGTCCCCGGGAGGGATTGTGCAATGTCGACTCGTTGGTGGGGCAATGGTGCCGGGACCGTGATTTGACTTATTATCTCCATACGCCCAGCCTCACCCAGCATATTGGCGATACGTCTACCCTTTGGAAAAACGCGAGGATCAAAGGGCGTCGGCAAGCCGCGACCTATTGTGGAGAGACGCGAACGCTCGATCCTTGAATCTGCCTGGCGCCATGAAATCCATTGAACGCAGAAATGATGGCGGTAGGCGCAATGGCAGGGGAACTGGTGACTGTTCCTTCGCGGTAGCGAAGTCCAACGGCCGGAATTCTTACGAGTTCCGCGCTGCGGAAAGTGCCCACCTCTTTTAGTCAAACCAGTCATGGCCCAAGTTGGACAAGACGACCTTCCCAGAGTAAGAGATGTTGGTAATGGTGCCCCCGTTGATCCGTCTTGTTCTCTGTCTTTTCCCCCTAACGTTGTCAGCGATGGCGACGACGGAGGTCTTGGTACTAGGCGATAGCTTGTCCAAGGAATACGAAGTCGAATTCCCAAATTTCAGCGCACGCAATTGGATCGAGATTCTCGATGCGGAGCGACATGACGACTTTGATATCGGCTCCTTCGAAGTCTTCCCTCTCGATTTCCGGGCTACCGGGCATCGATACAACTGGTCATTTCCAGGCGCGACGGCAGATGAAATGTTAGACACCCTGACGGGTGACGGCTTCTTTGAGGAAGAAGCTCAGGAAGAGATAACCGATCATCTGAAAGACGAAGTCAAGCGCGTGGTAATCTTTCTCGGCGGGAATGATGTGGACGAGTTCTACCGGCGCCTTTATGAAAATGACAGGCCGGAACGCGTCATCGACCGTATCTACGATCGCTTGGAAGCCATTTTGAAATGGGTCAAGCGGCGCAATGATGAATTGGAGATCGTGCTCGTCAATGTGCCGCACATTGGTGCCACGCCACGCGTGCAAGACCGTTTCCCGACCGATGCGGAGAAAACTGGCTACGTCACGCAGTCGTTAGAGATTCTCAACCATCGTCTGAAGACACTCGCTGAATCCGAAGACGTTGGCTACGCAGACGTCTTTCAAATCACGCTTGATCTTCTCGAGGACAAGCCCTTCTGCATCTCCGGCCGCCGTTTTCGAAATGAGGCAAGCGATAGTGACGAGCGCTTATTTCTTTGGTTAGGCGGCTCACTGGCCAATGAGTTCCACCCCAACACCGCGGGGCAGGCTGCGGTCGCCAATGCCATCATCGCGGCCTTCAACGCAAAGTACCGCGCCGGAATTCTGCCGCTCGCCGGCACGGAGATTCTAGGTGGTCTGCTAGAATTGGAAACGGACGTCTCGTATCAATCGTGGATCGCCTGCTACGCCGATGATGAATCCGCCATGCCCGAGGCGGATCCCGATGGCGATGGCTCGGATAACCTCACCGAATTCGTCTTGGATACCAATCCCATCCTCACGAGTGACCAGCCGCGGTTTATCTTGGGCAAGCGCACCCTGCGCTATCGACCCCGAGTCCGCGAATCCTCTTATTTCAGGCTCATTCTCGAGGAATCGACCGATTTCGAAAGCTGGGCATCCGTACCGGGGGCGGTGATCACCCGCGAACCCTATGGCTACTTTGAATGGTCTGCGGGACCGGCGACGCGCCAACGCTTCCTGCGCTTCCGCATCGAAACGGGAAGCTGAGGTCGTTGGCGAGGTAAGACAAGTTTCGGAAAAAACCTGTCTCATTCTGCCGCTCAGCCGCAACTAGCCGGAAAACCACCTGAAACCCGGGGCGAAAAAGTCGGCAGGTCCTTCCTTCACAAGTCCGGGGTGAATCGTGTAGCCTCACCCATTGGTCAATCGAAGCCTTCAGCCTCACCAAGTAGTATGAAACAGATCACACTTGTCTTTACTTTGTTCGCCCTCTTGCTAGTCACGGCCACGGCGCAACGCATTATCATTCCTCCCTTCCTTTCGCAAGATGTCCGGCTATTCTTCTTCAAGCCGAACGTGAACTTCGAGTCGCCCCACGTTCACCCACTAGCGTTGAGCCCTAATGAACGCTGGCTCGTTGCGGTCAACTCACACGCAGCCGGCGTGGAAGTATTTGAACTCGTCAACGGCATCCCCGAGCACCGTCAGAGTCTCTACACCGGTATCGATCCGGTGACGGTGCGATTCCGCTCTGATGATGAGGTTTGGGTCGTCAATCATTTGTCAGATTCCGTCACTATTCTGAGTATTCCTTCCGGAGATTTATTAGGGATCTTGCCCACCCATGACGAACCGGCTGACGTGATCTTTTCCGAAAAAGCAAACAAAGCATTTGTTAGTTGTTCGCAGGTAAACGAACTCCTCGCCTACGATTTGGGTGATCTCGAGGCCGAACCTGAAGTCCTTTCCATACGTGGGGAAGATCCGCGCGCCCTGGCCGCCTCGTCCGATGGGCGATACGTCTTTGCTGCCGTGTTCGAGTCTGGAAATGGTTCGACGGTACTCGGAGGCGGCCGGGCGACGTCGGACATGTTGGCGTACCCGCCCAACGTCGTGAATGATCCCCGCGGACCTTACTCCGGAGTGAATCCCCCGCCTAACAAAGGTGACGAGATTTATCCCAAGTTTATCTTTCGTGATAAAGATCTCCCGGTGAGCCTCATCGTGAGAAAAGATGCCGAAGGACGCTGGATGGACGATAACCAAGGCGATTGGACGCGCTTTGTCAGCGGCGATCTTGCCGATGCGTCCGGCCGTGTCGAAGGCTGGGATCTGGCTGACCATGACATCGCCATCATCGATACGCTAACTAATGAAGTGCGCTATGCCCGCAGTCTGATGAATATCTGCATGGCGATCGACGTGAATGAGTCTAACGGGTCCATCACCATCGTGGGGACGGACGCCACCAACGAAGTCCGCTTCACGCCCAATCTCAAAGGTACGTTCCTCCGGGTCAAACAGGCTACGGTTCGATTGAAGCCGGACGGCTCTGTCGAAACCCTCTCTAACACGGACTTGAATCCGCATCTCGACTATAGCGTGCCTACGATCCCTCAAGAGCAGCGCGACTTGTCCATTGGCGATCCGCGTGCCGTGACCTGGACCCGCCAAAGTAACAAAGCCTACATCGCTGGCATGGGGTCTAACAACGTCGTCGTCATGGGCCGCAATGGAAACCGCTTGTTAGGAGGCGGCACCATTGAAGTGGGCGAAGGCCCCACTGGCTTAGCATTAAACCAAGGTGAAGACCGGCTCTACGTGCTCAACAGGTTCGAAGGTTCAATCTCCGTCATCGAGACCTCCACCAACACGGAAATTGAGCGGGTCTCCTACTTTGATCCCACGCCAAAGGTGATTCGCGAGGGGCGGCGTCATCTCTATGACACCCACAAGAACTCGGGGCTGGGCCAGGCCTCCTGCGCCTCCTGTCATGTGGACGGCCGCATGGACCGGCTCGCCTGGGACTTGGGAGAGCCTCAGAAGACTCCGGAGAAACGCCGCCGGATTGTCGACCACTTCGATAAATCAGCCAATTTTCGGAGTGAGACGGTGTACTTTGACCGCATGAAAGGCCCCATGGTCACACAGACCTTCCAGGGCCTCCTCACATCGTTCTCAAATCGAGGCCAATCGTTTCATTGGCGAGGAGATAAGGACAGCTTCGAGGATTTCAATCCCACTTTTGAAGATTTGTTGGGCGATGACACCCAGCTCACACACATCGAGATGCGCGAGTTCATGGACTTTCTCCAAACTCTGTCATTTCCTCCAAATCCTTACCTCAAAATCGATCATTCCCTTCCCGAGAAAATCGAGCTCCCTAACCAAACGGCGGTCGTCGATGGCGAAGTCGTCGCCATGCCGGCGGGAGATCCTATCCGAGGCGCCGAGATCTTTCTCAGTGAACGTCTCGGCCACTTTGAAGGCCGGCGCTGTGTGGACTGTCACCAGAACTCCGGCACCGGTTACAACTCGCCGTCGGCTCCAACGGTGACCGATTTGCCGGCCTTGACTCAATCGGAATTCAAACCCTCGCAGTTGCGTAATCTCTACGAGAAAGTCGGCTTCGATGCCAGCAGTTCGAGTAGTTTGTCAGGGTTCGGCTACTTGCATGACGGATCAATGGATTCATTGCATCGTTACCTATCACAACCACAGTTCGAGGGCGTTGCCGATCTCCAACCAGTGGCGGATTCCATCGCTTTTCTCTTCACCATTACCGCGACGGGAGTTACGAGTGGCGAACGCACCTTCGCCAGCCAGGACACTCGCGTCAGCCGCCTGGCTTCACCGGGAACCAATCTTCATTCCGGCATGGGCAAACAGTTAGTCATTGATCCGGAATCCAACGTCCACACCATACTGATCAACCGCTTCCTTAACATCGCAGAGGAGTCAGGGGGAGAAGTCCATGTGATCATGCATGCAGATCTTGGGGGAGAACGCCTGGCTACTCTCTATGACCGCAACCAGATGTGGATCACACCATCGAATCAATCCGCCCCGCGAACGCTCAACGAGATCATTTATTCCAAAGACTTCCGTAGTGGCGTCCTCACACTCGTTCATTCAACTATGGTAAGCAAGCTTCTGCAGGATGCGGACGGCGATGGCCTGCTGGACTCGCAGGAAATGGCTGATCTGGATCCCATTCGAGCAGGTATTCAAAATCCCTTTGATCCATTGGATCCGGATAGTACGGGAGACCGCGGCAGAACTAGGGGAGACGGCCGACCTGATGGAAGCAATGACTTTGACGGCAATAGCATCTCCAATAGCGAGGACTTCCTATCCCTGATGAAGGTCGTGGATACCTACTTCGACGCTAAACTCGTTGAGCGAGACGACCAGTTTTTTCTCACTTGGTTAGGCGTGCATGGAAAAACTTACCTCGTGGATTTCTCCGCGGATCTCCACGATTGGCGGGAGTGGAAGTCCGAAAGATATCAGGGGGAGACGGGTGACCGCATCGAGTGGGAAGTGAAACCATGGATCTCCTTTGGAATCACCCAGCGCTACTTCCGCATTCGCGAACTCAGGTGAACAGTGCGGGCGCATGCCTTCCGGTATCCGAATCATCCTATTCTGCTTAGTCGCGAGTCATGGCTCGGCGGCCGCGGAGGGGTTGACGGCTGCCGTCGTAGCGGCTGAGATTCGTAACGACCATGTGTTAGAGCAGAAGATTATCGTCGTCTACCGCAGCGATCATCCTATCGAAGTGAATTCGCTAGGAAACGACGACATCCTAGTCGGTTCCCGTCGATTGATTGGAACGGGGCTCGATGACACCGCACTCAAAGGCCGTTTGCAATCCCACCTGGCCGGCGAACAGAGCCGCGAGATCACGGCGACTTATGTGTTAGATAAGCCGGATACGGGCTGGCGTTACTGGGCGCGGAACGGCTTGGCGATCGAGACCCAGGCTAACAGCGTCAGCGACCAAGTCGGCCAACAAATCAGGCGCAAAGTCATTGGCTTGGTCGACGTGCACTTCGCCAACCCGCCGACGCGCACACTTAAGGCGTCAGTGATAGGCAACCCGGAAGTTCGCGATCTTCTGCAACCTCATCACGATATCGAGGTCGCTTTCACTTCAACATTGCCTCTCAATGCCAAGCAGTTCGGTCCGAACGACCTCTACGTTCAGACTTGGAATGACTTTGTGTTCCCGATTCGCCAATCATTGGCCGTCGATCCTGACTTGCCTACCAAGGCGCGTGCCACCTACCGAGTGAAGAGACCTGAAGACGGTTGGGGGGCTGGTCCTCTCCGGGTTTACGCGCAAGTGCTTCCGCCTCCCAACGCTTGGGAATGGATCGGTGGTATCGCTGTTTCCGCTTCTCAGGAATTGACCATTACTTTGAACACGGAAGCAGAGGTCAGCATCATGGATGAGGATGATTATACATTCGAAGTCATCTACACCAAGACGGGGCCGCCATTTGATCTCGATTCGTTCAATCACGATGATTTGGTGATTGAGCAAGAGTCGCGAGGAGCTGAAGGCCTGTGGATCGCTTTGCCACGATTGATCTCTGCTCAGCGTGATGCCTTACCCTACCACGATCGCGTTGTCGCCCGCTACGCCATTCCCAGACCGGAAACCGGTTGGCCGGAATGGCAGGATCTTTCTCCGATGGTTCGCTTACTACCGGACTCCGTTCAGGATCAGTTAGGCCAGTCCCTGCCCCGGCAGATCCTTGGGCGCGTTCCTCTCGCGGATGATCTATCGCCCAGCAAACAGCAGCTGATCTTTGAAGATTGGGTCCGTGAGTTATCCAAACAGTTAGGCTTACCAAAGCCACCGGCCAAGAAGAAAGACTCGGATCAAGATGGCAAAACCGACCTCACAGAGATTACCTATGGAACGGATCTCTGGGATGCAGCGAGTTCCAATCCGCTGACACTTTCTGCCTCCGCTATCCATGGACAAACCTACCTTCGTGTGTCCCTCGCCTCCCGGCAGCAGGCCTTTGGCAACTACATTGATCTCCAGGGATCCAGCGATGGAGTTCATTGGAGATCCGCAGCAGATGCCTTCATGCCCATTCTCAGGGAGCGCAATCATACATTTATCGTCGATCGTCTCACTTTCCGCTCACGGAAACCGTTGCCGGAAATGAACCTGCGTTTCTTCAGGCTCCAACTTCGAGAGCCTTAACCAATCGGCATTGTGGCGATCCTAGAAGAAGACCAGCGATTGCTTCGTGCCTACTGCCGTGAGGAGAATGAAAGTGCCTTTGCACAAGTCGTTCACCGGCAAATGCCTCTCGTCTACGGGTTGGCTTATCGCGATCTGCGCGATCATCATCTCGCTGAAGAAGTCTGCCAGAATGTGTTCGTAGCCCTAGCCAAAGCCGCCCGCAAGGAAGTTGCCTTCCGCAGTGTGGGGGCGTGGCTGCTACAAGTCACCCGGCGGCAGACCGCCATGTGTATCCGGTCTGAGATGGCGCGCCGCCGGCGCGAACAGCGGGTCATTCCTGAAGAACCGTCGGTGATGTTGGATGAGGCAAGTGTGTGGGCGAAATGGGTTCCGGAACTAACAGACGCCCTCGCTCATTTGTCGGAACGCGATCAGCAGGCTCTCTTTCTGCGCTATTACGAGGGGCGTACGCACAAAGAAATCGCCACGATGTTAGGCATCCATGAACGAGCGGCTCAAAAACGCACCAACCGGGCGATCGACCGCCTGCGCGCGTCCTTCTCTCGCCGGGGCATCACCATCGCCGCCGGTATGTTGGGCCCACAACTTTTCACCGCCGGCGCCATACCGCCGCCGACCTCCCTTGCAGCGACGATCGCTGTCTCCGCCTCTTCCGGCGCGGTTCCTGTTGGCTCCGCGACTCTGCTGTCATCCCTCATGAATGCGTTCACGAGCGTGAAAGGCCTGGCGGTTTTCTCCGTGATCACGGGAATCCTTGTAGCGATCCCGGCGGCTCGTCACTGGGACTTTGTGAAGACACGCTTGCTGGGCGCCCCTTCTCCCCGCGCGACATCGAACGATGGTAGTACTTTTGGCCAGAACGGCTCTACCTTCCTGAATCCTCGCGGATTGGCCATTGATGACATTGAAGGCATTTATCGTTTGGAGCCGGCAGAAAGAGAACCGCGCCTAACAAAATTAGTGCGCTATTTGCAATGGCAAGAAGATGACGCTTACCTAGCGGATCTTTTCACTCGCTGGACTGCTTTGGATCCCCCGCGGATCGCCCGAGAATCCGTGACCATGTTCCGCGCGAAGCCCGATGACGAAGCGCACGCGAAGCGCTTTGGCAGGCTAATGGAGATTCCGATTCGCGGTTGGTTGAATGGTGATACGGAAGCCGCGCAGGATTGGGTTTCTGCCCTGGTGCGAAAAGATTATGCAGAAGCCTACGCCTTTGAAGCGGTGTTGGGATGGTACGCCGGGCGAGATCGTGATGCCGCCTATCAATGGCTCATCGGCCGGCCCTACAATCGGGAGCGGGCTTTTGACTTACTAGCTGATTCACTAACCAGCCCACCGGTTGTGGAATCGCTCAATTGGTTAGGCTCAATTTCCGTGGGCGATGATCTCACCTACGACTCCAATTTGGAGGGCGGGCCTCGTTTACGACGCGAAGGCCAACGCCCCAAGATCAAGCTCTTTGCCGCAGCCATTCCTAAGCTTTTTGAAAAAGACCGCAACGCGGTATGTGACTGGTTGGCTGATCAACCGGCCTCTCCATCGACTTCCGAGGCAATTGCCTCGGTGAGTCGTTATTGGGCTCATGCCGACCCGGCGGCAGCCTGTGAATGGGCTCTTGCCATTGAAAACGCCGAAGAAAGAGAGCGCGCGACAAGCAAAGTCGCTGCCACTTGGGCGGAGGCTGATCCATCGGCCGCCTTTCAATGGGCGACGACTCTAGCAGAAGAATCACTCAAGTGGGGGGCGGCTCATGACGTCTTGAACGCCTGGATGAAGTCCTCACCCAAGCAAGATGAATTGCTAGAGGCAATGCGGCCTTTAGCAAACGAGCCTTCCGCCTTCAAAGTTCATGCTAGTCTAGCCGATTGGCTACCTTTAAAAGAAGGGTTGCCGTGGATACAGTCCTTGCCCATGAACGCCAATCGCCAGCACGCGGCCGAACATTTATTCTATCGCTTTGGTCAAACCGATGTTGATGAAGGGATTCGTCTGCTGCTCGAAGCCAAATCGGTTGAATATGAAGGCGCCAAGGGATTGGCCCTAGGCTGGCTCACTGCGGGAGGCCGGGACGCGCTTGCGACTTGGCAGGAAACGCTCTCCCCAGAGTCGCCGTCGCTCGCGGGATCGGTCGCCGCAGAGGCCAGTATGATCGGCGCTTTCGATCCCAGGATGATTGCGCCCAAGGTCCTAGCACTGCCAGAGAGCCGTTGGAGAGATTGGGTCATCGTTGAGTTGATCGATCGCACGTGTCATCGCTGCGAAGAAGCCTGTGACTTGGCCCACTCTTGGAGCGAAGAACTTCATGATAGTTCGATGCAGCGGCAGGCGTCTCAGAAGATTCAGTTGGCGAGGCGAAATCTGAAAGAACGCCCATCTGGAACCGTTCTCCCGGATGTCGCGCGTTCGCCGGTGAGCATTCAACCACTCAACGATTTGAGGAAACAATTGGCGGCCCTCGCAACGATGCCCCTGAGAGACTCGTGATTTTCTAACAGCGCTCCAATTCACAAGCGTGACAAGAGAATCCGGCCCCAAAGGCGCAAAGCCACGCATTCTCTGCACAACTCTCCGATTCCACATAGCGCTCTAACGCAACCAGCACGGAAGGACTGCTCATGTTGCCATAGTCCCGGAGAACAGAGGTCGATTCCTGAAGAGAGGCATGGGGCAGTTTGCCGTGAATGGCCTCCAAAACGTCCCGTCCTCCCGTGTGGGTGATGATTCGCGGAGCACTTTCATTTCTGTTAGGACGATGATGAAAAAGATTTGCCACGACTTTTCCTGTCAGGCCGGGCACGCTGCGATCCAGCTGATTACGAAGCTTGCCTTCCGCGTTCACGAATCGAATTTGTTCACGATACTCTGGCAAATGCACTGATTGAAAGGCATGCCCACGCCATGCCGATTCCTCGTTGCTCCAAATGGATGCCGATGCCCCGTCTCCAAAGAGACAAAGACTGATGAGCACACCCGGATCGTTGTCTAAATAAAAAGCAGCGGAACAAATCTCAACGGCGACCACGGCGACGCGTGCCTCAGGATGGGCCGTGAGGAAGTGTGAAGCCTGCCTAAGGGTGGGAACGGCAGCGCCGCATCCCAGGCCCACGACATCATGCAAACAAGCGTCATTTCTCAGCGCTAAGCGTTCTGCTAGATGACTTGAGACGCCTGGGCACAGGTATCCTGTGCAGGTGCACACAAAGAGCGCATCAAGCTTATTGCTCGTGAGCTTTGCGAGTTCTAACGCCTTGACCAATGCCTCCGCCCCTAACGCCGGCGCCAAACGCTCAAAGGCCTGGTTCAGTGCCTCGGCGTTCATGCTGAAGACATCGCCAATCGGATCGATGGCAAAGTGACGTTTGGCGATTCCACTTTCTCCTAACAGAACTTTCTGAATCAATTTCAGAGAGCGCGCTCGTAGATGTTTCGTCATCTCTGAGGATTCCAAGAGGTCCCAGCATTCGGGTTGTGAGTAAGCTGCTTTGGGAAAGGCGGAAGCGATGGATTGCAGATACATCATAGAATTCGTTAGTGGAGATAACGCCAAAGAAGATTAAATGGCAGCAAGCGGAAGCGGATGAGCATTTCCAAGAGATCGCGACGCTTGCCTTCGAATAGAAAAGGTTGCAAGTAGAGAGAGCGAGTCACGCGACCGGAATGTGATTTCGAGAGAGCTCGACGGATCTTCCTGCCTGTTGAGTCCCAGTTAACGGTCCCTCTCGCAAACGATTCAAGGATCGGTGCGGCCAATGCCGCTCCCTCCATGGCCATGGTCATTCCATTGCCCGTGAATGGACAAATGACGGCGTGATGATCCCCGATCGCGACCACATCCGATCGCCCCTCCTGTGCGCCTAGCGCGAATCCGGAAACACTCTTGAACGATCCTTCACGAATCTGTGCGGCGCGGGCGCGTTGGGCCAGCTGGTTGAGACCATGTCTTCGCAGTTGATCTACTATCAATGATCTTCCCTTTCCCTCGAACTGAGCGTGCTTTTTGTGAAACAATCCACACATATTCACTAAATTTTCTTCGATTCTGGCGACGCCAACGTAAGCGTTAGAACCGAGATGCATTTCCAAATCGGCGTCTAGTGGAAAGTCCGAGAGATGGCATTTGAGGCCGATCCAGGGAGCTGATTTGTTAGGCACTCTCCCCGTGCACCAGACGGAACCGTCTTCCTGATCCGAACCACGGGAAACCGATTGGGGGATCAATCGGCCTCCCAATGATTGAAAGCGCTTGGCTAGGGCCGCATCCAAGGAATAACGGGAGAGGCCCACCGCGGCCCGGGGTAAATTAAACCTTCCTAGAATTTGGTCGGCGCGAAACCACGAAACTGATCGATTCAGCACCCCGCGTTGTAGTAAATCTTCTATCCCTAACTGTTTCGCCGTCTCATTCGTTAGGCCATTGATAAATTCTCCGCAAACGCGATGCCGCGGGTAACGCGTAGGCTCAAAGAGTTCGACTGGGATTCGGGATCGCCGAAGCGCGATTCCTAGCGTTAACCCTGAAAGCCCACCGCCGATGATCTTGATGGTTTTCATCAGCGGGTGGCGATCAACCGATAAGCTCCCAGCCAAGTGCGCGTCACACGCCAGCTCCACTCAGCTCGATCCAGTTCCAACGCCTCGGCCAATTCATCATCACGAAAGCCGGACCGAATACTGACATCCATGTCATGCCTCGTCACGGCGTTGATCCCGGCGAGTCTCAAGAGTTTCCCTTGATAGAGATGCATGGCGTGGCGTGACGGTTCATTCAATAGGATTACGCGGCAAGAAGATGATCGGATGAGCCGCCCAAGATCGGCAAGGGAGGATTCGGGGAAATGATGCAAGAAAAGATTGGCTACCACGATGTCCGTTTGGAGTTGAGGATACCAATGAAATAGATCGCCCTGACACCAACGCCAATCGCGCGGCCAATTCCCAGGCTGGGGGATGAGATCGATCGCAGCATAATCGATCGGCATTTCTGATACCGAAAGCGCAAAGGTTCCACAACCGGCTCCCAGCTCCACAACGAATGGGCGGGAATCGAACCGCGATAAGCCTTCCCGGAGTTGCCATCGTAGCCAGCCAAAGTTCCCCATTAACCGGTTGATCAATCGCAAATCCCGGCGGCTTCGAATTGCGGCGGGATCGTCCGCCGGCAATTGGTCGAGAAGCTCAGCGGTGAGCCGTCGTTCAGAAAGATTCATTCTCACAGAACTATACTCTATCAGCCGATGAAGGAGATTACCCGCGAAAAGTCGAAAGTCTGCAACATTGACTAACAGGCACACGTTCTGCCCAATCGCCCAATCGCCATCCTGCCTAGACTTCAAGCAGCGATCTGTGGTAGCTTAGTGGAGCAAATCACTGACAATGGATTCTGACGCGTTTAAGGATCGACGCCACGATATGGTGGCCAAGCAATTGCAGGCTCCCGGGCGTGACATCAGCGATCTCGCGGTGCTGGAAGCGATGCGGACCATCCCGAGACACGCGTTCGTACCCAGAGATCAGTTAGGCGCCGCTTATGATGACCGCCCATTGCCCATAGGAGAAGACCAAACGATTTCTCAGCCTTTCATCGTGGCTTACATGACACAGGCGTTGGCATTGTCTAACAATGAACGTGTTTTGGAGATCGGTACCGGCTGCGGCTATCAAACGGCAATTCTGGCAAGCATCGCCAAGGAAGTCTACACGGTCGAGATTGTGCCCGCACTGTCAAAACGGGCGCAAGAGACACTGAATCTGCTAGGCATCACCAACGTACGCTTTCATATGGGCGACGGTCATTTGGGATGGCCCGATGAAGCTCCATTCGATGCCATCATCGCCACTTGTGCAGCGAGGACACTGCCCACTCTCCTAACTGAACAACTGGCGATCGAAGGCCGCCTTGTCATTCCCATTGGAAAAGCGGGGCGCGCGCAATCCTTAGACCTTTACACCAAGCGCCAAGCCGGTCTTGAGAGGACTAGGTTGTTACCCGTTCGCTTCGTGCCCATGACAGGAGGGCATGGAGCTGTTTTTCAGTAGCGGTGACTCGTGACTTCTACCGAACGGAGTCATCTTATGGGCTGGCGTAGTCCCACAAGAAGCTCCGGCAAGGCGTCGTGTTCTTCACGCGGTCCCAGGAACTCGGGATGCGAAAGAAGAAGAAACTTGTCCGGTTATGGTTCCCAGCTGCCATTAGCTCTGTGACATGAATGCATGGAATCATCTCGCCGCCTATGTGCAGTCCCATGATGAGGCTGCCTTTGCGAAGATAGTGCAGGAGCACATCGGTCTGGTTCATTCGGCAGCACTTCGTTGTGTGCATGACCGGACGGCTGCGGAGGAGATCACCCAACAAGTTTTCATCTTGTTAGCTAAGAAAGCCGGCAGCTTAAAGCCGACAGGTTCGCTCGGTGCATGGCTCTATCGTAGCACCTGCTTGATCGCTAAAGATCACCAGAGGAATGAACGCACGCGGCGCCGGTGGGAGGAACAAGCCAGAACGATGAATGAGAAACATGAAGAAAACGAAATTCCCTGGTCGGAGATCGCGCCAATACTGGACGAAGCGATGGAATCGTTAGGGGAGGAAGACCGCGCAGCGGTGCTCATGCGTTACTTTGAGGGGCGGCGGCTGCAAGAGATTGCTTCAACGTTAGAGTTGAGTGAAGAAGCAGCTCGCAAACGCGTTTCCCGCGCGTTGGAGAGGCTGCGTCGTTGGTTTGCCCGCCGTGGCGTGGCGTGTAGTTCCGGCGCCCTAGGCGTGGCCCTCTCGGCTTCCGCCGTTTCTTTGGCGCCGGAGACCTTGGCGCAATCGACGCTGCGAGCGGCTCTTGCCCAAGGTGCGTCCTCAATTTCTAACACAACCTTACTAGCTTCCATGGCCACCATGAAACTTCCACTCGTCGCGGCTTGCCTCGCCAGCGCCGCCGTCCCGATTTCGCTAGGATATCTCAGTCAACCGGTTTCGGCTCCCTCTGCGAGCCTGACCGCTGAAGAGGTTTTACCGAAAATCGAACTCACACTCCCGGATACCACCGAAAGCGCACTGATGGCAGAGTGGCGTGATCTCCGGCAAGCCCACGGACCCGATGCCGGATCCATGGCACGTCTCTATGAAGCGGTTGCCTCTATTGACGACGATTTTCGCCGTCGGGCGTTTCGCACCGCACTCCTTACCGAGTGGACAGCGATCGATCCCCAAGGTGCGGTCGACTACTTTGCGGAAAAGAGCGAAAGCCGGACGAAGGTCGTCCTTCGTGGTTGGCTAGAACGGGATCCATCCGCGGCTCTAGCGCATATGCGCGCTGAACAAGAGACATTGAGCGAAGCGATCAGTGATTTGTTAGGCGATCTCGCGACGACCCACCCGGGCGTCCTAGCAGAGTTCGCACCCCTTGTGAAAGCCGAAAATCCGTGGGAGAAACGGGTTCAAGAAGCCTTCGCAGCCGCTGCACGGAACGATCTAGACGGCATGAGAGCCACAGCCGAAGGGATGACGGGACAGGCGCGACGCGAAGCACTGGCCGGCATTGCGCTGGCTTGGGCGGAACACGACGGTCCGGCTGCCTTGGAATGGGCTCAGAGTATGGATTCCTCCGAGGATCGAAGTCGCGCCATGCGGAGTCTGCTTGTGGGTTGGGCCAAGTCCGATGTGCACGCGGCCCTTGATCACCTGCACTTGGCGCCTGCTGGTGGCGGACAGATGGCGACTCTCAACACTGAGACCGCCGAGCATGTACTACGTGCAGCTGCCGAAGCGGATTTTGAAAACACCATGGCTTGGCTGAACGATCATCCGAATGAGATCAAGGGAAACGGTTGGCATGGTCTAACAAAAGCCATTTACGAGAGGCTGCGTGACGATTTGACTAACACCTTGGCGACTCTCAGAGATCACCGTGCGGATAAGCTGATGGATCAGGTACTTACTAGCGTCTTGATGAACGACGGTTCGGGGCAACGCGGTGAGGTGTGGAGCTGGCTACGCAACCAAGACCTGACGCCGTTCGTCGCCGAACTGAAAGAATCGGTTTTGCGGATTGCGGCGTGGCAGGCTCCCGACGACGCCATCCGGTGGGCGTCCGAACTGATGGAGCACGGGGAATCACTGGGAATGGACGACAGCCAACTGGCAACGTATCTCATGGATAACGGTTCGGATTTTCATCGTGTGGAAGGTATGCTAGAGAAGATGCCCGAGGCATTGAAGCCGGCTTTCTTGAGCTCGGCCTTCGCCCACTTGCCGGAGGCTTCCGTGGATCTAGCCATTTGGAAAGAGCGCCTAACTCTATTGGAACCTGGTAAAAGACCTTCAGCCGTTCGTTCCTTGGCGAAGGCTCAAGTGGCGAGCGATCCGGAAGGCGCTCAAGCGTGGGCGGATACGCTGGCTGGCGAAGAGCGGCATCACGCCTACGAGGGCATGGCCAAAGGTTGGGCCCAGGCCGATAGCTATGGCGCCTCACAATGGATCGCCGGTCTTGGGGAGGGGGAGGCGCGAGATCATTCGGTCCAGGCCTTGGTTAGTGTCATTGCTAAGGATGACCCTAACGGCGCCTGGGAATGGGCTCAAACCATTCAGACTGCCGAACCTCGTCTTCAGGCCCTGCAAGAGGCGTTGAGAGGCTTGGGAGAGCGCGGCCTTGAAGCGCTCTCCCAAGCCAATCTTTCTCCTAACGAAAAGACTGAGCTACAAAAGGTGATTGCACCATGAAACAGAAGAGAATTCGAACGGTCGTTTTATTTGTTTTCGCCATCGCGCTCGGAGGCCTGGGGGGCGTGATCGTAAGATCGGCTCTGTTTCCTCCTAACAACATTTCTAACCCGCAACGCGGTGATTTTGACCTTGCGGGTCGAGACGCCGGATCGCTGCTTTCGGCACGAGACGCTCACAAGGAAAGACATCTCACCGCTTTGAAGCAATTACCATCGACCGAACAAATTCTCTGGATTGCAAGTCAGGCGGAACGGGGGACGGCTGCGGAGATGGCAGGTTTAACGGCTTTAGCGAAAGCGCAAGGATTCTACGATCTGGAGCGTGCTGTGGCGGCGCGTTGGGCCACGCTGGCTCCCAAGCAGATGTTTGAGACGGTTAAAACCCAAGGACGTGATGGCCGCCATCTCCTGCGCGTGCTTTACGAAGTGTGGGTCAAAACAGATCCGCAGACGGCTCTGGACACCGTGGCCGCTACGAGAGAGGAGGGGACTTACACGTCGCTGTCTACCTCCACTTTAGCCAACGAACTCATGAAGGAGGCGCCCGCAGTGGGCATCCAAGCGCTGCGAGCGCTCGGGCTCAGGCATTTTTCTCCTACCATGAAGAATGTGAGTGCCTGGGCGGCGAAGAATCCACGCTTGGCGGCTGAGCAAACCGTTAGGCACATGAACGCGGACTTTGCCGGGCGGGATGCCATGGAGGAGATTGGCAAAGCGTGGGCGAAGCAAGCACCGGAAACAGCCCTCGCCTTTGCAGCAGAGTTGAATCCAGGACATGGTTTTCCTCTGGCGGAAGGCGTGATTCGAAGTTGGATGGAGCAAGATCCGGAGGCAGCCGCTGCCTACACGGCCGGCGTCGATGATCCGGCATTGCGCGCGAGCATGGGCGAAGGGCTTGTTGAGGCCATGGCGGAGTCCGATCCGGAGATGGCAATGGCCTGGGCCGACGAACACTTGATGGCCGCATCGCGCACCAAGGCCATCTCGCAGATGATCAAAGCAATGGGGAAAGAGGATGCTCAGGCTGCGGCGGGATTGGTTTCCGGGTTGCGGCCAGGCGGCGCCAAGAACAAGTCGGCCCGAGAGCTTGTGCATCAATGGGCACAAAAGTCTCCCACAGACGAGGCTTTGTTAGGATGGATAGGCACCTTGGAGACCGACGCACGGGAACAGGCGATGGACGCTCTGGAATGGCGTCTGCAGCAAGCAGACAAGAGTTGGGCGGAGTTTGTCAGCGGTGAACACGGCCATCTGGCGGGCGAATCCATGATGAGGCTCGCGGCGAATGAGCGGGTACGTCAAGATCCTGAATCGGCGATCCGGTGGGCACAGGCCCTTCCCGAAGACCGTTCGGAACAAGCGCTCGAAGCAGTGATGAAAGCGTGGCGGCAGTTGCAGCCGAAGCAGGCCGCCGCGTGGGAAACCAGTCGCTAACAAAGCCTCAAACGTCTTCGGTATTGGCCGCACGCTTCGCCTCGTCGGCTTCCTGAATCTCTTGGAATCGTTTGGCGCGTTTCATCTCGGCGGCTAAGCCTGCCGGAAAACTAACACTGCGCACAAGCGTGTCACCGACGTAGAGATCGACGAGGAGACCTTTGATCGGGACCTTCTTGGCCTCAGCGTCCTTGGTGTCGGCCAAGTAGTCATCGCTGTTGAAGACGAGTTGCGTCTCACCACGAGATTCCAGTTCTGAAATCTTGTCAGTTTTCTTCCCTACCACATAGTCGCGGTGACGCCGCAGCCCCGACCGCGAGATTTGCCTAACAAGTTGACTCTCGACACGAAGGTCTTTCACCGGATTGCCACCCCGATTCTCGATAATAATGTCATACTCGGTGAAGCGACGGAGAGTGATAAGCTTGGTTTGCACGCCGCGTTCTTTCTTCTTCTTTTTCTCAACCTTACTCCGTTTGATCACATCGCGTCCGAACTGAGTCTGTCTCACCTCAAGATAGAGTTGCCGATCGGTCTTCTCCTTGAGCCATTGATCGACGTAACGCTGATCGGCCTCACATAAGTCCGAACGTTTGATAGTGAACGTCTTCAAATCCCAGTCGCGTTTGATTTGTACGGCAGTTTCGGTGGCTGAGACGATCTTGCCCCGCAGCTGCCCGCCGTCTTCATTGGTGAAAAGGCGAACTTCAGCGCTCAGTGGAAGTGCTGCGGCGAAGATAAGAATCCATAGCGCCAAAAGCTTGCATACAGAGGTTGGGGCTCTCATACGGGCGGTTCTTCTAATGATGTACAGCCAAGAAACAAGTCAGAAATGGGTTCAATGGTGGGGATTTTCACTTCACTAAGAATTTAAGCAGGCAGCCTCCGGGGAATCTGCTAAAGACGCCTATGGCCGATTTCTATCAACACCGCTTGGTGACGACGCTGCATCATCTGCGCGATGTGGATGTGAGTGCCCAAAGCCGAATCCTCAAGCACCACAGCCGCCGCCGGCCCATCTCTCTTATCTTGCCCGCTCTCTATGATGAAGTGAAAAGGCCGGCTCTGGCACAGATCATCGATGAACTGAGGCAAGTCGATTACCTTCAGCACATTGTCATTAGCATGAACCGGATGACGGCGGAGGAATTAGCTCACGCCCGGGAATTCTTTTCTGAATTGCCTCAGCCTCACAGCATCATTTGGAATGACGGGCCGCGCGTGACGGATGTCTACGATCAATTGGGCAAAGCAGGTCTAACAAGCTACACACCCGGCAAAGGCTACAATGTGTGGATGGCCATGGGTTATGTGCTGGCGCGTGGCGGCACGGATATCATTGCCACCCACGACACCGATATCCTTTCCTATCATCGCGAAATGCTCATGCGGCTTTGCATGCCGGCGGTGAACCCGAATATCGGCTACAATTTCTGCAAGAGTTACTACGGCCGGGTCTCAGATCGCATGTATGGACGGGTCACCCGGTTGTTCATCGGGCCGCTGGTTCGCGCGATGATTCGTGTGTTAGGGCCGCTTCCATTGCTGGAGTTTCTGGATACGTTTCGCTATCTGCTCTCCGGCGAATTTTCGATGGGGGTGAATCTAGCACAAATCCTTCGCCTTCCCGGCAATTGGGGCTTGGAAGTGGGAATGTTGTGCGAAGTCTATCACAACACCACAACGCGGCGAATCTGTCAGGTGGATCTGGGCATGAACTTCGAGCACAAGCATCAGCATCTGGAGACGAAGTCAGAAGGCAAACCGCCCTCGCCCGAAAAAGGCTTGATGAAGATGGCCAAGGAAATTGCCCTCACATTGTATGCCAACCTCGCATCAGATGGCGAACGTCTCGACGAGACGACGTTGAAAACGCTTCGCCTCACGTACATCAAAACGGCGAAAGACACGATCAAACGTTATCACGACGACTCCATCGTCAACGGCTTGGCCTATCATCGTCACGAAGAAGCGGCCGCCATCGAGGCCTTCGCCCAAGCTCTGGACCAGGCCGACCGCGAGTTCCTTCAAGCACACTATGAGAATCCGGAGATTCCCAATTGGAACCGGGTCTTCTCCGCCTTGCCAGATCTCGGAGACCAACTTCTCGAAGCGGTCGAAGCGGATACCTTAGGGAAGTGACCGAGTTGCCCCTTTTACGCCGTGCAAGTGTGGCAGGGATGTCTCTCCGAGCCGTCCGGCTGCGTGGTGGGGCGGATCTTTGGCGTGAAACCTTCTGGTTCCCTCTATGGAGAATTAAGACGCATGGCGCTCTTCGTCCACGATGCGTCCGTCAAAGAGGTGTACTGTGCGTTCGGCGAATTTGAAGAACTCCGGATTGTGCGTGACCATGCAAATGGTGGCGCCTTCGGCATGGAGATTGGTGAGGAGGTCCATCACCGCTTCACCATTCTTGGAGTCCAGATTTCCGGTAGGCTCATCAGCGAGCAAGGTTGAGGGATCGCCTACTAACGCTCTGGCCACCGCCACGCGTTGTTGCTGGCCTCCGGATAACTGGGAAGGGTAGTGCTTCATCCGGTGGGACATTCCCACCTTGTCTAACGCTGCCGCCACGCGATCCTTCCGCTCACTGGAAGGCATGCCGCGATAGGTGAGCGGCAAATCCACATTTTCAGCCACGGTGAGATCCCCGATCAGATTAAAGCTTTGAAATATGAAACCGATCTCGCGATTTCGAATCCGCGCACGTTCTGAAAATCCCAACGTCGCCACCGAACGGCCATTCAAATGGTATTCTCCTTCGGAAGGCGTATCGAGAAGGCCTAACAAAGACAGCAGCGTGGATTTGCCACAGCCTGAAGGCCCGGAGATGGAGAGAAACTCACCGCGTGTGACCTCGAGCTGAATGCCGGACAAGGCGTGGGTTTCGATTTCATCGGTGTAAAAGACCTTCTTGAGGTCGACCAATTGGATTAAGGGATCGTCGGAACTCATCGGCAGATTAAGCGTCGCAAAGGGTGTGCCAACACTCAATAGAGATCGCTAAGCATTTCTATGTCAGTGATTTATGTAGCCGATGATTCTCTCGTGATGCCGCAAATGATCGTTCACAGCCGGAACCGGCCTGTCCGCAAATGAACAATCTCTTTGGGATCACCGGCGAACACGGGGCCGTTCACTGGCCCGCCATTCTGACGCCTTCTTGGGGGCCTGCTCAACCCGCTTCGGAATCAACGAATACCCCTTGCCCCGGGTCCCGCGTGGCCACGAGCGCTCATTGCCTCCATAGATTACCGAGGTGATCACTTGGTTGCCGGGATCCAGAAGTTCGATCTTCTCGCCATCATTGGAAAGATGCCCACGATAATAACCTGCTGGGTGAAGGTTCGGATACACTTCACGAAATCGCGCCGGATTATCGTTCGGCACGATGAGAATAGTCTGTCTGCCTGCGAGAATCGTTCGAGGAGGAAATTGATAGGTGACTCCGGTGAACCGGAAATTACTGATGTCGAGGTCAGCGTTACTGACATTCTTCAATGCGATAAACTCCAACGCTTGATCGACCGGTGGATCCGGCATGATTTCCGCTATTCGCAGAGGGAAACCGGACTTTTCCGCTAGGAGAAGTTTGTCTAACAAAGGACTCCAAATTCCGTCGACAAAGACGCGTGCATTCAAACGCGCCGTTGTGGCAATAGAGACAGGATCGCTCCATTTTAGTGCTTTGTTAGCAATCTCTCCCGAATCGGTTCGTCGAGGATCCCCGCCGTTCAAAGTGTAAAAGATATCGCCTACTTGATTGGCGTGATGCAGTCGCAAGGATTGCTTTGACATTTCGAACTGCGGCGGTCTGATCTTTGGGTAGAGACCGTGAGCTTGCAGGTCGGCGATGAAGCCCGCCATATTGCCATCCAGTAGCCTCAGAAGAGCCTGACATTGCGGCAACCAATTGTCTTCGCGGGTGCGGGGATCATCTTCTTGCCCCCATGCGGCATCTCCCCAACGGGCTGATTCCGCTACGATGGCTTTGTCTAACCGTGTCATCAAGCGTTTGAATCGTGCCCGCATGGCGGAATCTGTGAGAGCGCCGTCGCCGAAGCAGTGGTGATACACGCGGTCGGCAAAGAGCATGCGGAAATCGCGATTGTTTTCGAGGGCGTTCCATAGCGTGATGAGCGGGCTTCGGCGGCGCGACCACCCATTAACGAAGAGGGGATTGGCCCAACCTCGGTCGTTGGATTGGAGATACCCTAGATCCGTCCAGAGTGAGAATTCCGCGTCCCACGAGAAGAAGCGCAAGGGCCCGTCTGGCTGCGTGCGCATCCCGGCATAGTAATTGTTCCAGGGCCAATCGCCCGTTCCCAAAGCCCAATGAACGATGAGATAATCACAGAACGATTGGAGATCAATTTCCCTGTGCGCTGTTTCTAACGAAAACCGCGCGCGGTGTGCTAGTCCCATCAAATGCCGCCATCGTGTTTCATCGCCATCCACGATCCCGCCGTGGTTGACGGCAAAGTAATCGCTCGCATCACCACCCCAATAACCGGCTTGAAACTTGTTATCCGGTCGTTCCGCGATGTTGTAGAGGCCAAAGTAGAAACCGTTGATGAAGAGATGGGCAAAGGTGCTGCGTGCGCCATAACCCGTCACCGCGATCTGCGTATCCCTAACTAAAGCATCACGGAGGTAAGTGGAGGGCTCGTGTTTCCAAGCCTCGTCCTTGGACCAATTCGTGTTGCCTCCAGCGCGAAGGATCACGTTATCGAATGCTTGCGTGGCCGTAGACGCGTGGTGCACGGCCGACTCAAACAACGGGTACTTCAACTTACCGGGGCCATAGGCTTTCTTAAATAGGAGGCGAAAGGATTTCTTGCGCGCTTTGGTCACGGCGCCTCCTCCTTGCATCCGCAGGCCACAATCAATCTGAAACCCAGCAAATCCTTGGAAAGCTTTCTTGTTAGGCGGGTAGAGCAGCTCGACCGACGACGCCCGTTCGTAGAATTCGCCGCGTTCGGTGTGGTCCTCGTAAATTGCATTGAATTCGTCACGATCGACTGCGATGGAGAGAGCCGGAAGGTCTAACAAGCTCTCAGTTAGGGAGATGCCGGAGTCCGTGAGCACCTCGGAATCGATGGCCCAGTCAAACTCTTGGGGTTCAGGCAATCGCCAAGCTTCTACCTCGCGAATATAGCCCTCCGGATAGGCCGGTTGTTGGGCGACTTTGTCAGGAAAGAGATAAGTGTGCGTCTTCGTGCGCATGAGTTTCCCATCCGCGTAAAGCGCCAATCGAAGTACCGTCGTCGTGGTCACCTCAAGTGGCCGGCGATAACGCTCGCCGTTCGCTTTGGTCGGAGCCGATCCGTTTCGAGTAAAGTAGATTTCGCTCTCGGGCGGGACGCCCGTGACACGCACCGCGATCGGCTTTGAATAAAAGCCTCGAGTGGGTGCGATCCGCCAGTCCTCCGCACTCGCCTGTAGAAGCGCGAGAAAAGCGGCTAGGCAGATGATCGCGGCCTTCATTGCGTTAGGTTACCATGGCAATCTAACCAAATGAAAGCGCAGAGTCTCTCATGAGCGTGACTAGACGAGTTCCGCTACGACGTCCTGCGCCCGGAACGCTCACGAGTTCCGCTACGAAAAGTGCCCACCACGCTTACTCATGCCCGATTCTCCCGGGCGTGACGAACCCGAAAGCGATCTCGCTGATGTTCGACGTTCATAACGTTGGTACAAGAAAAAAGGCGCTGACCGTTCCGATCAGCGCCTTTTTCTAACAATCTTAATCGGAAGACAATCTAAGACTCCTCGCTGTCTGACGCGGGAAGCGCCAGATCATCATCGTCCGTCTCGATGACGTAATCGACCCACTCGAGGTAAGCCATAGGCGCTGAATCGCTTGGCCGTGGCCCCAGCTTTGTGATGCGGCAGTAACCGCCCTGACGGCCTTCGCAAGCGGGTGCGATCTCTTCAAAGAGCTTTTTCACGGCACCTTTCTGCTTAAGGAATGCGGCGGCCTGACGACGCGCATGAATAGTTCCGCGCTTGCCTAAGGTCACCATCTTTTCCGCGACGGGTCGCGTGGCTTTGGCCTTTGCTAGTGTTGTTTTGATTCGGCGATGCTCAATCAGGCTGCACACTTGATTGGAGAGCATCGATTTCCGATGCGCTGCGGTGCGCTGAAGTTTGACGGTCTTTCGTTGGTGTCTCATGGAAGTGTTGGTAAATAACGTTAGTCATCGATATTCTGGCTGATCAGAGCGGCTAGACCGCCGTCATCATCATCGGAAATGGTGAATCGGCTAGAACTGTCACCTTTAATCATCGGTGAGCCGAAAGGCGATTCTAACAATGCGGGATCGATGCTCATGCCGAGGCTGAGACCGAGCTCTGACAGTTTGTCTTTGATCTCGTTCAATGACTTCTTACCGAAGTTGCGGTACTTGAGCATCTCCGCCTCGGTCTTCATCGCCAATTGACCGACGGTGGTGATGTTCGCGTTGTTCAAACAATTGGCTGCACGCACGGACAGCTCAATCTCGTTGACGCTCATGTTAAGCAGCTTCTTGAGTTCTTGATTCTCCTCGCTCTGCGCTTCGGGCGCTTCTTCGAACTCCACTTGGCTGTCGTCGTAATTCACGAACACATCCAAGTGGTGACGCAAGATGGAGGAGGCCTGAGTCAAGGCGTCCGCAGGATTGAGCCGGCCGTCGGTCCAAATATCCAGAATCAGTTTGTCGTAGTCGGTCTTCTGTCCCACACGCGTGTTCTCCACGCTGTATTTCACGCGGCGGACCGGCGAAAAAATCGAGTCGATTGGAATGACCCCAATCGGCATGTCACCGCGCTTGTTCTCATCGCCCGTGGCGAACCCGCGGCCGACGCGGATTTCGAATTCGGCCTCAAACTTGGTCTTGCGGTCGATCGTACAGATCAGCTGATCGGGATTAACGATCTCGTACATCGTGTCCGGTGTGATGTCGCCCGCCGTCACAGGGCCGTCTTTGTTGACGGAGATGGAGAGAATCCGCGGCTCTTTATCGTGGTGTTTGAAGCGGATCTGCTTGAGATTCAGAATGATGTTCGTCACATCCTCCACCACGCCCGGCAGGGTGGTGAATTCGTGAGGCGCGCCGGCGATTTTCACTGAGGTGATGGCGGCCCCTTCCAGCGAGGAGAGGAGCACCCGGCGGATCGAGTTTCCAATGGTGTGGCCATAGCCGCCCTCGAATGGTTCGGCGACAAACTGGCAATAGGTTTCGGTTG
This sequence comes from Verrucomicrobiales bacterium, assembly GCA_965224685.1. GTDB lineage: Bacteria > Verrucomicrobiota > Verrucomicrobiia > Verrucomicrobiales > DEV007 > CBDDAB01. Next base: position 174,974 of record CBDDAB010000018.1, read on the forward strand.
CGTTGGCCTCATCTTTGGTGAGGCGGTTCGGCATCTCGAAGCGTTCTAGTCTTACAGGCATGGGTCTTGTGGTTTGCTGGGTTCCCCCTGGCGAGCTTCGCGGACGATCTATCAAATGATCGCCGCTGCAGGGACCGACAGCAGATTGATGGGGCTCGCGAGCGGGGACGATGCCGAAATCCCCTCTCTTTGCAAACGGTATTTCTACTGGGGAAAAAGAGGGAAACTCTAAGGAATCCGCTTGGTCGCAACCCGAAGGCCATCAGGATGATGCACAACGAAGCGGTAAGTGCCAGGTCGATTGGGCAGGCTGCCCTCCCAGATCTGATCAGACTTCAGATTGACGACTGGCTGGAAACTCAGCTTCGCGTTGGTCTCATTGAAAAGCTTCATCGCCTCGTCATCGGGCAGATCCGCTGGACGCGCCTTGAGCATGGCAAAGGGTTCGCGGTGCCCGATCTCCAATTTCCGCGCGCCGCTTGGTTTTGGCAGACGCCATTGCCAAGCATCGTCCTTCAGCTCGGCGATGACTTCCATGGGTTGAGGAAGATGAAGCTTGGTCGCCGGGTCGCCCAGGAGTGCATAAAGCAGGACGTGATCCTTACGGATGCGCGGCGTGTCGAGTTCCGCCTCAAGTTTGCCCTCCACTTCTTTCAAAGCCCATTCAACCAACGGATTCTTCATAGTGTAACCCTCCTGTTGTGTCTTCACCCAGAGATTGCCCAGACGCGGGGGCGCCTCGCCAAGACGCTGCAACAGACTAACGGATGAATAATAATTTGGCAGCGGATGCGACTGCGTCGTTGCTGCCAATACGGCGACGGGACCGGCTGGGGCAGAAAGTAGTGCTTCAGCTAGACTAACACTGCCGTGACCAAAGTTTCCGCAATCACAAGCAAAGATCACAGTGGGCGCGGCCGGCGTTTGCGCCTTGGCCAGACCGCGGTGAGCGTGCTGATGATTGTAAACGACCCATTTCCTTCCGACCGGCATCGAATAAAACGCCTCAGCGTTCCCATGCCCCATCATGCCAATAAACGCAGCTGGAACATTGGCTAGCATCGCATTAAAAAGATCTGGATGGGCACGGGGAGCACCACACAATGGATCCGTGGAACTGCCCATCATGAGCCAGAGATCTGCCCACGGCGGAGCGTGCGATTGAAGAGTCTGCCGGAGGAGATTGGACGCCATGCTCGCCTGGAACAAATCGCCATAGTTGGGATTCCCCGCCCACACCGGAATTCGTAAATGGGCTGTCAAAGGCTTGAGCTGCTCGTAAGCAATGATCTTGGCCGCGATCGCCTTGGCGTCGACTGCGGAACGTACGGGCAGGCGCCCAACCGGAAGCTCCGGAACGCCGTCACCATCGCGGTCGCCATAGATCGCATCGGAAATGAAATCTTCCGGCTGCGTCGCCTGCCATCGATACAACTTGCGCCGCACGCCGGGCAGGGTTTCTCCGTCGGCAAGTTGGCCTGTCAAAACATCATCACCAACCAGCAGTAGATAGTCGGGGGCTACTTTGGCTGACTTCAACGCCTCTTCAATCGGTGGCTCCGCTGTCACAACTTGAAAGCCCTGCGCACGACGCGCTTCAATCAATGGCTCGATTCCCTCGATCAATGTGGAATCGCCCACAACCATCCACACCGGTTGCGCATAGGCACTTGGAACAAACAAAGCTCCGAAAACTACCGAGAGCGCACCAGTCCAGTTCATGGGCAGCTCAAACGCTAACGCAGTATTAGTCGTCCTCGGCGAATTGCCACTCGGAGAATCTCTGCGGACATTTCCAGCCTTCGTGGGAAAAAACAAACGTCTCAACATTACCCTTCGGATCACCAGCGAAATCCGCAGGCAAGCGATCGAGAGCATCCCAATCAAGGCCTTTCCAAACGCGTTGAACTTTGTGGCCATTGAGGGTGGAGAAGGTGGAATACCAAACTTCTCGCAAGCGCTTGAAGGTCGATTGTTTGCTAGGCTGTTGTGGTCCTGCCTAAAACAACACTCTGTGACATCATTGGACATGCTTGTTACAGATTACGAAAAAGACAGCAAAAGGCATAGGCAATTTCGTTCATGCCTAATTTTCTGGTGCTTTCCCGGTTGTGCTCGATCATTGCCCGGCGGTCGGACGGCGAATGAATGAGATCTGCTATCCTGAGCGCAGCGGTCTGAAAGTCGATCTCTCCCCGGTTTGATGGGACCTTAATCATTTGAAATCCTTCATCCCGTTCAACGTCGTCCATGGCAGGCGAGTCGAAAACGACGAAGATTTCATGCATAGCCCCTTTATGAAGCGTCCCCGAATACTCAACCTTGGGCAGGCCGCGTCGATCCGGATCCCGTTTTTCATCGAGAATTTCGTGATATAATTGTAAGTTGAAATCAATCAGGCGATTTTCCCATTCCGATAGCTGAGGTCCAAGTTCGGCAATTGATTCCATTTCGTAACCGCCGACTAAATCTTTTCTCGCTCTCACAATACATCTACCCGAAGCCTTCTCACGCAGCCAAGCCCGAAAACCTTCTTCATCCAAGAATTCTAAGCTTTCGAAGGCTTCCCTTATCTCCTCATTGCTGATCACAATGTTTTCCGGCAAACGACAAAAGGCGTCAAGATCGCATCGCGGTCCACGAGTACCTGCCGCGTAGCCGGTTACTTTTGTCGACATCCCAGGAATACCGTTGATCTCAGCGATCAGGTTTGAGAGATCTTCTAAATGCCTCATTTCTCCCCATGTTGTTGAGGATCCAATAAAATTCATAGCTTGAGGATCCAGCCTTGATTCCAATGGCACTTGCTCATCCAAAGGACGAACAACGAAACCAAGGGGAATAGAGGTTACCCAAACTTCAGGCAGCATCGTCTGGTATTCTTCAATAAAGCACTTGCCTGACAGGACGACCGCAGAAACGTCTTTAAGCAAATCCGCCAGTTTCGCCTTAGCTGATTGATAATCGCACTCATTCTCTTGCGCAAAGCGAAGAATCAACTCTTCTGGCCGATGAACATAGGCTATCAAGTGTCCCTTGGGTTTTGCCGCCAACAAATACTCCAAGATACGTTCCTCATCTTCAATACCATGCAGTTGAAACAAAACATACGGAGAAAACAAAACACCATCCGTTCTCACGAATAATTCAAGGTTCTCTCCCTTACGTGCCTGCAGAGTTTGACAGTTAATATTCAGAGGTTCGCTTATTGCATCGAAAGCCTCCTGCATTCTCTCCCCAATCTTCAACGTATTCGAAACCAAATGATGCACAACAACTCGGGACAGAGGTCTAGCACCCCGAAGCTCCGTTTCGAGCTTCTTATGCAACTTTAGCGGAAGTGGCAAACGACCATGAATATGAGGCCAGAGATCTTTTGATCTAACCCATACGTTCTCAAAGTGACTCTTCAATAAATTGAATTCGATTTTCGCCTCGCTGTGCACTGTAAATTGTGAGAAGAGACACATATGCTGTGTTTTTCCTTCAATCGTCTTTCCAAAGTGATAAGGCTCAATGATCGCCTTATCTTTGAATAACCAAAGCCCAAAGGTTATTCCATGTTGAGCTTTTCTAAGCTCCAAATTAGATCTAATTTTTTCCAAAATAGGTTGCCAGTGATTCCTCTTAATTATTTCTTGGACCTTTTTACCATCTTGGGTTAGCAATCGATCCGCTGGATCGGGCTTATCATCGTCTTCTATTTCTGATCGAAATAGCGCTTCTTCACAGTAAGGATCAAAAACGATTCCACGAATTTTCACTCCACGATCAATGGCAGACGCAATGAAATTAGAATTTGTAATATCTTCCATCCCTCCAGCCGGCTCCGCGTGTAGCAGAACTGATTTACATGTTATGCTAATAAAACACACCTCATCACCCGGTTTGCATTTTTTTATCGCTTTCAATGCGCTTGTATGCCGTGAGCCAGGGTCGCGAAGCAGCCAAGGATCAATGGTTATATGGCCAATCGCTCTAGCTCGCCGGACAGATTCGATTTGGAAAGCGTCGACAACTTCCTCACCCGCACTCTTTATGTTTTTGATTCTGTCGCTCCACTCTTTGTCTTCCCATAATACGGGAGGTTCTTCTTCGCTATGGTGCAAAGAATAAACTTCGTGAGGGTCGCCGATAGTCTTCGGCAGGAAAATTTTATATGCGAATTTGCACAAGTGAACCAAAGGTTTTTTCTTTCCAGGGGAATCCTCGCCTTCGAAAGTGACATGGTGTGGGTGCTGCGCCTTTAACTGACCAGCAAATCTACTTGTCACAAAAATTGAATTTGCTGGTGTCACAGGCTCTAACCGGGCCGCCAAAACCATGCGAGGCCCCATGCAAGAGTTTTTCTTTGTTATCGGATTTCGTACAATTGGAGTAGTGATCCAATCGAGTGCAGTGCGAATAGGAAAATTGTCGGAAAGATTGGCGGAATTACGTGCGAACACATCACGTAACTCCAACGCTAATCTTGCTAAATCCAAAACGTTAGGCGTAGTGATAAAAACAGCATCGCCCCACGTGTTTAAGTCGATTATCTTGGTTCCATTTCGTTCATACTTGTCTACAATATCTGCTATGGGCGTTAGGATCTCATTTACGTAGGCTTCAACCTCTTCATCCTCTAGCCTGCTTACATTTTGAATATCTGCAAATAAGACTCCTACGTGACTTTCACGCTCGACTATTGCTTCATTGTTATCCTTCATTTCAAATATAATTAATTAGTGCTATTCTTGAAGAAGCTCGCCCTGACCGAAAGCCTAACTAAACCCATTTTTTCTGATCCTTAGATATTCCATTGTGAGGACGCAAGTGACAAATTGCATGTTGCTCTTGATCAATAATTTGAATTCGATAGGTAATCATAGTGCCTTACCGGCGGAGATTGAATCGCTAAGAGAAGTCCAGTTCTGACGAATCCATTCGCCAACGCGTAGGGCCTGGGCCATGATGGTTAGCGCCGGATTCATGGAGCCGGAGGAGGGAAAAAAGGAACCGTCGACCACGAATAGGTTTTCGACGTCGTGAGATCGGCAATATTGATCTAGGACGGCCTCTTCGGAGTTGTGACCGAACCTGACGGTGCCGACTTGATGAGAGCAGTTTTCAATGGTTTCAGCGTTCCACTCTTTGGTGAATATAAATGGGTAACCGGCTCGACGCATCGCTTTTGCCAAGAACTTTACGAGTTCTTGATGCGCTTCTCGATTCGTCCAACGGACGTGGATTTGAATTTTGTCCTGATCGTCTACCTCAACACGATTTTCCCAAAGAGGGAGGTCCTCGCTCAGGACCCACCAATCTAAGCTTCGGGTTGCAAGGAAGTTTAGGAAAAATGCCGGCATTTGCGGTTTGGCAAGTTGGAGCATCTCTTTGCGGAGTTTCCCGATAAGCTGGACGTTTCCCAAGGGATAATCACCACGCGGGCTTTTGAAGTAAAAATCATTCAGAGTGAGCGTCTTTTGGAAATGAGTCTTACGCTTTCGAAATGGGTTTACCGCCATGAGAGTCGTATTGAGGTGGGCCATGTAGTAACGGCCCACACAGCCTGAGGAATTGGCGATCTTCGAGCGGAGTAACAGTGCTGCAGAGTTCACCGCCCCACAGGACACGACAACAAGACGTCCTCGAAAGTCTGTTTTCCCTCCTTCGATTTCCGCTTCAACTTTTTCAATTCGGCTGCCATCCGTGGTAGGGATCAGGCGCTTGACAAGTGCATTGCGGCGTAGCTTCACATTGGGATTATGCAGAATCTTGCTTATCGCACATGTTTCGGCATCAGACTTCGCGCCTGCGTGGCAAGGATACCCATCAAACCAGTCTCCCCGGTTTCCGCTCGCTTTTTGAAACTCCTGGAATTTTTCCCAGTCAACACCAAGCGGCAGATGAATGGGATGGAATCCCTGTTTAGCTAAACTAGCAGAAAGCCGTTCGACCTGGTCGTCATGAGGTATGGGCGGAGCCGGGTACGAATTTCTAGGGCTTGGTTCGGTCGGGTCTTCGCCCTCAGCGCCATGAACGTTAAAAAGCTCCTCTGCTTGATCGTAGTATGGCGCAAGATCGTCGTAGGATATGGGCCATGCAGGAGAGGATATCGATTCATTGTATAGATTCAATTCCTGAAAATCTTCTCTCCGCAGGCGAACGAGCGATCCGCCGAAAAACTTGGTGTTGCCACCAACGAAATAGTGCATTCCAGGTTCGACAACGGCGCCGTTCTTATCCCGCCATGTCTCTTTGGTCTTGTATCGTTTCTCTAGAAAAACGTGTTCTGGAGACCAATTCTCGGGTTCTTTCGGTAGAAAATCCCCTCTCTCGAGGAGAAGAATCTTCAGTTTGGGGGCCTTCGTGGCGAGATCGTATGCGAGTGTCCCACCTCCGGCACCTGTGCCAATAATAATAACATCGTATAGCTCCGTTGACATCCCTCCACAAGTCGATTGATAATCCGTTACACCATAGGTCTAATCATGAGAGAAAGGCATAACAAGCTCCAATTCCATAAATGACCACCGTTGCGAACAAGAATTTGATCGCTTTGGAGATCGTTTGATGCTTGTAAAGGGCGACACTTGAATTCGCCCAGATCTGGTTGAGCAGCTGATCTGCGAAATCAGCATCATCCTCGTAAACCTCTTTAGCAGCCTTTCCGAACTCATCAGAAGATTGACAGGCGATATGCTTAAAAAAGATTTGGGATTGAGCTTCTCCGATTGAGAGAGTGGGTAGTACGCACTTGAAGCCGAAAAACACCGAAAAACAGGTGAAGATTGCACCCAAGATCAAGATGACCAAAGCGATAACGTCGCTCCTAAAATAAGCGGACGACGAAACAATCTGGGGAACTAAAAACGTAGCGGTGGCGCCGTGGGCGAGGAGTAAGATAGATGCTTTGGTGTCTGCCGCATGAATCCATTCGTTAACCGTTGTGTAGATTCTCCAAAGCCGTTGAAAATTCATCTTCTAAATCTCTCCCATTGCGAACTGTTGGTTTAGGATGGGAGAAATAAGATCAAGGCTTCGAGTAGGCTAGATATTTTTGATTTTTTGAAGCTTAGCGCTTACGGAATCATTGTTATTCATGGAAAATATGCCAGAATTCAATAAAGTGGTAAATGTGGAAATAATGAATGTGCGGATTCGGCAACTTCGCCGCGACCCCTGGACTCGATAGTTTCGCATTGCCGGCCCCTGGCCGTTTTCTGAAGCGTAACCTAACGAAATCCTAGCGAGCCCTATCAGTTTTTGTCTAACAAATGCCCTTCGATTCCCAATAGCTTGGGATCCTTGGTGGTGTTCTCGCCTTGAATGACTGGAATGGGTTTGATGCTCAGCCATTCGTCGGCGGGTATTTCCCAAATGCGTAGCGCACGATTGCGATAGAGGGCTCCCATCCAAAGATCGGAGGAGGGGAGAATCGAGCTGTTTTCAGGGGACAGCTCGAGATCAAACTGATAAGCATAATGAAAGCGGGAGCCGATCTGTTTGCCACGCTTGTAGCGTTTTTCAAAGTGATAGACAATACCGCCAACCTTGTTAGGATCGCTTGATTTCACGAATGATGCTAGTGGATAAAGCGCTTCCCATTCCCACATCGGCCGGATCGCCGTCATGGGCACGGCGTCTTTCACAGGGCGACCATGGCGTCCCAATAGTTTGTTGGCGGATCGGCTGATAAAAATGTCCGCCATGCGCTCCGGTTTCCAGAAAAAATCGGGCGTGCCGGGGGCTCTGACAACGCGAATGCGGAGAAAGAGATCTTTCATGGAAACCTGATCTCCATGGGTTTGCGAGTTGCCTTGGGCATCACATAAATCCAAATGAAAATCCGCAGTGCGGTAATAGCCACGATTAAAAAGCATCGAACTGCGTTCGTCATTGCCTCGATAAAACGTCGCCTGCAAACGTGGAGGGAGATCCGGCCTCTCTGGAACCGGCGGGTGCCCGTAATCGTGAAAGGTCGCGAAATGCACTTGATGAATTAGAGCATCAACACGTTGGCGCCAATGTGCGTAAAAGGCCTCAGCTCCCAAAGCGAGGATCAGCAATCCAATGAACACTCTCATGCCAAGCACCCGTCGAGACGACCGGACGATCAGGCGCACTGATAACAGAAGCACCATCATCGATCCGCCAATGATGAGCCCAGGCGTCTTGACTCCCGCGTTCCAAACTCGATCAAATCGGCGTTGCCAGGAGGAACGTTCTGATTGGACAATGATCTCTGCGAGATACGTCTCAGGTTCTTCTTCAAACATCGAGACACACGACGAGCAGCAGAAATGATAGGTGGTGCCAAGGTAGGTGACGGCGTATTCCGGTAGCGCGGGCTCGTCTGGTTCGACCAAGCAATAAGGATTGGTCAACGCGGTCTCGGCCAGGGCGCTGAGGCTATTAAACAACAAGATGACGAGACTGAGGCCGAGGCGATTCATGGACGGGGAAGTAGTGGCGGCAGGCCACCACTTGGCAAGAGAATTGACGCTCGACGTCTTTGATTGCCCGGCTACTCTAACATTCATGGGTAACATACCGCAAATCTTGCGAATGGGGGGCCTTTGTATGACCCTCGCACTCTTGGCAACGAAGGTCGAAGCTCAGGCCAACGCAGCGGCGGACCGGAAGTTGTTCGATGCTGTTTCCGGACGGTTGGATCCAGGCGGCCGCCTCTTTGCCTATATGAATGTCAGAGACAATCTCCGTGGCGCCATCGCCGAAGTGAAGGCGTTCTATGATGATCTGGTGGCAACCGATGACGAAGGCAAGATTCCCAGAGATTTCGATTTGGAACGCCTCCTCTTGGACTTAGGCATTCACGAGATCGATGCCTTGGGCTACAGCGCCTTGGCGCAAGAGACCGGCTACCGCAACAAGCTGTTCATCGCTGCCGATGGGCCAAAGCATGGCCTCCTCAGACTTCTGTGCGAGCCGCCCCAACCCTTTAAGGTCGCCACCTTTGCGCCGGAGGCGGCCGATGCCGCTTTTGAATTTGAGGTGCCGCTTGCCGGACTCAAGTCCCTGATCGAGACGGTGGGTGCCCGGTTAGAACCGGTCACTGAAATGGACCTGCAGGCGGGGTTTCTCAACCAGCCAGTGCCCAATGCGCCATTCACTTGGGAGACTTTATTAACAAAAGCGTCAGGACGAATCTCCGGGTTTGTCGTGACCCATGATTATCAGTTAGAGCTTTCGCTCGATAAGGAAATGGAAGTGCCGGCAACGGACGTCGTGATCACTCATTGGAATGGCGAGTGGATCTTTCAACAGCTTTCAATAGGGCTCGGAGTCGCCGGAGATGATCGGGTGAAGAAGACGGAGGGTGACGGCTTCACCCAGTTTGAGCTGCTTTTACCGGTCGAAGTTTCATTGGGATTTTATAAACCGGTCATCTACTTCGATGAATCGTCAGGAGCTTTGCACATCTCCACGAGAGCGCGCATTTTGAAACAGGCGTTAGAGCCGGGGAGAAAGCTCTCTGACAAGGCGGCGTATCGGTTATCCATGAAAGACTTGCCTGACAAAGGCACCTCCATGACTTTCGTTTCCCAGGAACTTTATAGTGAGTTCGCCAAGCTCTTTCGCGAAATCATTCTGGCTTCGTCAGAGATCGAGAAGGCGCCGGAAGCCTTTGCTGATTGGATCGTCGACTGGATTGGACCGGATGCGTCGCAAGCGACGGCATCCGTGATCACCAATTCTCCTGAAGGCATTGAATTTGTCAGCCTGTCGCCACAACCCGTTAGCACCTTGGTCACCCTCGCCGGAGCCAATGCGGTGGTGATCGGCGCTATGGCGGCTCCCGTTTTACGAGGCGTTTTCGGTGGCGTGAAAAAGGCCGCAGAACAAGACCGCCCCTTTGACTTTTGAGTTCGAGACGCTGTAGCGACCAAGGAAACGTCACGGGGTTTAGGAGGCACTTTAACATGATTGATCGAACGTTTATCGTTTTCGTAGCGGCTTTGCTAGTGGTGCGAGCCGAGGCTCAGCCACCTTTGGATTTCAACCGCGACATTCGTCCGCTTCTTTCCAACCAATGCTTTGGTTGCCACGGTCCGGACGAAGCGCATCGCAAGGCGGGTTTGCGGCTCGATGAAGAAACGACGGCCAAGGCAGACTTGGGAGGTTATCACCCGATTCTTCCCGGCGAGCCTAACAAAAGCCTAATTATCCAGCGTATCTTCAGCGATGACCCGGATGAGCAAATGCCGCCGCTTGAATCCGGCAAGGTCTTGACGACCGAGGAACGCGAACGCTTGAAGCAGTGGATTGCTGAGGGTGCCGAGTGGGCGCCCCATTGGGCCTATGTGGCGCCGAAGAAACATCCTGATCCCAAGAGATCGGGACACTGGATCGATCAATTCATTCAGGCCCGACTTGATGAGGAAGGGCTTCGGCCGTCGGCGGAGGCGGACAAAGCCACGCTGCTCAGAAGAGCCTCTTATGATCTAACGGGATTGCCTCCCACGCCTGACGAATTGACCGCTTTTCTCAGCGATACTTCCAATGACGCCTACGAAACGGTGGTCGACCGGCTTTTAAAATCCCCACATTATGGCGAGCGAATGGCCATGTATTGGTTAGATCTTGTGCGCTATGCGGACACCGTGGGTTATCATGGCGACCAAGATCATAACATTTCGCCGTATCGGGATTATGTGATCGATGCGTTCAATGAGAATATGCCCTTCGATCAATTCACTCGCGAGCAGTTGGCGGGTGATTTGCTGCCTCGGAGTTCCATTGATCAAAAAGTCGCCACCGGATACAACCGACTCTTACAAACATCTCATGAGGGAGGTGTGCAGCCGAAAGAATACCTCGCCATCTATGCTGCGGACCGCGTGCGCAATGTGTCCAGTGTTTGGATGGGGGCCACCTTAGGCTGTGCACAGTGTCATGATCACAAATACGATCCTTACACCTCGAAAGATTTTTATGCCATGGCGGCCTTTTTCGCTGATATCGACGAGAGTGAGCATTTCAGAGTCGGTTCGAATGCCCTTCCCACCCGACGGCCGCCGGAGATCAGCGTGTTGAGCAAGCAAACGCGGAAGCGCCTCCAGAAGATCGAAGAGGCGATGCTGGCGACGTCTCCGGATAGGCGCAAGATCCTAGCGGAAGAGCGAAAGCGATTGCGCACGAGAGGGCGCACTACAATGATCACCGTGAGCTTAAAAAAGCCGAGAACGATCCGTGTCTTGCCTCGAGGGAATTGGTTGGATGATAGTGGCGAGGTCGTTTCGCCTGCCATGCCGGCCTTTCTTCAGAAAGGAGGCTTCAAGCGTCGGCTTAATCGCTTGGATCTCGCCAACTGGTTGACGAATGGTAATCTCAATTCAGGCAAGTTCACCGCCCGTGTCTTTGCCAACCGTTTCTGGTACCTTTTCTTTGGAACAGGGCTTTCCAAATCATTGGACGACTTTGGAGGGCAAGGTGAGCCGCCTTCTCATCCCGAGTTGTTAGATCGCCTGGCACTGTCATTCATCGATCACGACTGGAACGTGAAGGCGTTAGTCAAAGAGATCGTGATGAGCCACACCTACCGGCAGGCTTCGCTGGAGACCGCTGAGCTGCGGGAGCGCGATCCAGAGAATCGGTTACTGGCCCGCCAGTCGCGCTTCCGTTTGCCGGCCGAGATGATTCGCGATGGAGCCTTGGCCATGAGTGGATTGCTAGACAGGACGATCGGCGGTGCGAGTGTGAAACCCTATCAACCGGCCGGTTACTACCGTCACTTGAACTTTCCTCAACGCAAGTACCAGCACCACGCGGATGCACGGCAGTGGCGCCGCGGTGTCTACGTTCATTGGCAGCGGCAGTTTCTCCATCCTATGATGCGGGCCTTTGATGCGCCGAGCCGTGAAGAATGCGCCGCGTCGCGCCCACGATCGAACACTCCGACTGCGGCTCTGACATTGCTCAATGACCCCACTTTTGTCGAAGCGGCCCGCGTCTACGCGGAGCGGCTCTTACAGGAAGCCTCTCGTGACGACCAGGAACGATTGGAGAAGGCTTTTGTGATCGCGCTCTCCCGTTTGCCGGATGTCGAGGAAAAGCATGTGGTCGAGGCGCTCTTGGCTGAACAACGAACTTTCTACCAAGCCCACCCCAAGGACGCTCTATCACTTGTTCAAGCAGGCGCGACGCCCGCTGTTCCAGACTTGCCACCCGTTGAAGTCGCATCGTGGACGGCTGTTGCGCGTCTGTTGCTCAATCTCAACGAAACGATCACCCGAAACTAGCATGGACCCTATTTCAGCGTTTTCCAACCATTGCAAACGTCGCACCTTCCTCGGGCAATCGGGATTGAGTCTGGGCGCCGCGGCCTTGTCTTCCCTCGTTTCGCGCGATGCGGTTGGAAGGGATCCAAGCAAGACACCGTTAGGGCATTTGGCTCCAAAGGCCAAACGCGTCATCTTTCTCTGCATGGCGGGTGGGCCTTCGCATCTAGAGACCTTCGACTACAAACCAGAACTCGCGCGGATGCACGGCAAGCCTATGCCGGAATCGTTCACCAACGGCCAACCCATAGCGCAACTGCAAGGCCAAAAGCTGAAGTGTCAGGGCCCCATGACCCATTTCCGCCCTTATGGCCAGAGCGGCCAACTCATCAGTGATTTCCTTCCCTGGACAGCGAAGATGGCGGATGACATCTGTGTCGTGAAATCGTTAGTCACAGAGCAGATTAATCATGATCCGGCCCATACCTTTATGAACACCGGAACGGCGATTAGCGGGCGTCCATCCATGGGTTCCTGGGTCAACTACGGTCTTGGTAGTGAGAGTGAGGACCTGCCAGGCTTTGTCGTGCTCACGTCAGTGGGAGGACGCAATCCGCAACCCATTGCTTCGCGGCAGTGGGCGTCGGGCTTTCTCCCTAGCCGCTATCAAGGAGTGGAATTCAATTCTAGCGGAGATCCCGTGCACTATGTCAGGACCCCTCCAGGCGTTTCGGCTGCGCAACAGCGACAACTGGTGGATTCCATCCAAGCCATGAACCGGCGGCGCCACGCGATTGTGGATAATCCGGAGATCCTGACCCGCGTCGCCGCCTATGAAATGGCCTTTCGCATGCAGGCCTCGGTGCCCGAACTCATGGATGTTTCCGGTGAACCCGCATCCGTGTTAGAGATGTACGGTGCCAAGCCGGGTGACGGGTCCTATGCTTCAAACTGCCTGCTTGCGAGACGATTGGTGGAAAGGGGCGTGCGGTTCGTTCATCTTTATCACCGGGGTTGGGATCACCATGGCGGCTTGGAGCGCTACATGGATATTTGTTGTGGTCTTACAGACAAGCCAACTTGGGCGCTGCTCACCGATCTCAAAATGCGCGGCATGTTAGAAGACACGCTGATCATTTGGGGAGGCGAGTTTGGCCGAACCCCTATGTTTCAAGGGAAGGGCGGTCCAGGCCGTGATCACCATATCAAAGGCTTCAGTATGTGGCTGGCCGGCGGCGGCATCCAAGGAGGCATGAGTTACGGCAATACCGACGAGTTGGGCTATCATGCGACTGAAAACGTGGTGCATGTGCGAGATCTGCACGCCACAATGCTGCATTTGCTAGGCATCGATCATCAGCAGTTCAGCTACCCTTATCAAGGACTGGATATGCGTCTAACAGGAGTCGAAGAAGCGCATCCGGCGAAGGCGATCATAGCTTAGTATTAACCTCACACAAAGGCACGAAGACACAAAGGTTACTTCTTCAAATCTTTGTGCCTTCGTGGCTTTGTGTGAGGCCATCAGTTAACGATGGGGCTAATTCTGCTTTTCAATAAAGTTTGTCCAAGTTGATGGATAGGCCAGGTGGATTCAGCAGTTCGTCTATCCGTAGGGCATCCTTTCAAGGCAATTCGTCCACAAAGATAGCCTCACGCGAAGGTGCCTTGCCGAACTGAACCGAGAGAGGCATTTTTCTAATCAAAAGCACGATGACAAAAATACACGAGTTGGTTCTTGACGTCGTAGGCAACAACAGCAGTTGATTCGAGGTACTTCCCGTTCCAGCCGTTTTTCAAGTAGAATTTCATCGTCTCATCAATACGATTTCGAAACCAAAGCGGTGTATTTGCACTCCCGGAATGATCATCGAATTCATCTTTCTCGGTGGGTATAAAATCCTTAAATAATTTTTCAGCCTCGCTCGGAATAGCATCAAATTTAAGCCAAGCTCTAGCTGCATCGCCAATAATAATTTGCTTAGCTCGGAGCATCGTGACACCTGGTGGAGGAAGTTTGCCAAATTCTGCCTCGAAGCAACGCGCCATACCCTTCACGCTCTTGGGTTCATACGCTCCTCCACAGCAAGCAAGGAAGAAGCAAGTGACAATGAGAATGATCAGCGAATTAGAACGAGTTGGCATAGGCAATATTATTCGCGCAACGTTACTGACCTCATACATGTAAAATTTAGTAACTACTCATGTGGTGGTTGCGTGAAGGATGTCGTTTGGTGTGAGGGGTTGCCCCACAATATGGCTAACTTAATCCCATTAAACACCTTATAACCGTTCTTACGCATTGTTGAAATATAGGAACGTATCCTCGCAAAGTCCTCTGCTCCGATGACGGTGCGAAAGCACCCTGATATCTTCATCTGCAACTTCATCATTCGCAGGTCTCGCTCCGCTTGATTGTTCGTGAATGGCACCTCATCATCTGTCATGAATCGCAAGTAATCTGCTTGGCGCTCTTTCAATCTCTTAATCAAGTTCTGTGCCTTGGTCCGCTTTTGCCGTCCTTTCTTTGGCTTTGATAGGTTCGTTTCTGGATTCGCTTTGACTCCAGCGTTGAGTAGGCGAGTAAAGCGGCGTTTCCACGGGATCATCTCGTCCTCGGATAAGCTTCCCCCACGATCTTTGACTACCTTGTTTGCCTCATAAAGATAATCGACGAGTTTCGTGGCCCACCCTTGATGATCACCTTGTTCGCTCACCGCGGTCAATTCGCGGATGACATGCGCATTGCAAAGTCCATGAAGAGCACTGGGGCAGTAGGCATCGTAGCTACTCAAGCAATCGTGAATGAGTCTTCCTTCAAACCCTGTCAAAACGCCGATGTCTTCAAATGCAGCGCTGCCTCGCCGGTCATGAATGGCATAGTAAGTCAGTCTCTCCGTGCACATGACATGACACCAATAGAGTGTCTGGTTCACGCGCAGGCCGGTTTCATCGCTACAAAGCATCGCTTGTGCTGAGAGCATCGCCACCAGGGCTTCCTCAAAATCGATGAGTTCGGTAGCAGCCTCTTCACGAGCTCGAAGAATCGTTCCATGGCTAACAGGCTGACCAAAGAGATCAGAGAAGATTGCCCCTGTGCGATCGAGCGGAAGATGTTGCTGCACATGCAAATACACCATGAAAGCTAGGGCGCCAGTTCCATATACCGCCGGAGCATTCACACCATCGGGAAAGCTCTCCTGGCAGACCTCGCCCGTCTTGGGGTCGCGATAGATAGCGACACGATACTCTGTGACAATCAGTTTGGGCTCTGGCAGATCAAATACCTGCCGAGTTTCCCAACCAACAATGTCGTTGTCAGTTAACTTCGCGCCACTGGGTGCCGTATCAAGCTTGAGATCGACAACATTGTCAGGCTCCTCGACTTTCTTGAGGTGATTTCCCGGGTGCCCCTTCTGTCCTCCAGATTTCCGCTTCGACCGATTTCTCTTCTTCGGCTTCTTGTCAGGCCCATCTTGGCTAGGCGGCTTGGAACTATTGCCGCTATTCTGATTGATAATCCTTTCGAGTTCACTAACACGCTCTTCGAGCTTAATGAAAAGATCGACGAAGGCCTCAGGATCACTCTTTGCCAGCTCAATAAGCCCGTCACGGCCAATCTCCTCGCTTAATCTAGGCAACGGCTTTTCTGACACGCCTAACGATAGTGTCTAACAACACTCTGGCAACCGATTTGTTAGCATATCTTAACCAATTGCCACCTCACCTGAGTAGTTACGAAATTTACAGCTTTACCCCATTCGTATGTTTGATGGATCGCACGAAAACACGAAAGACATTTCTATAGATCTTCGTGCCTTCGTGGCTTTGTGTGAGGTCATTAATTTGCGATGCGTCTGATCCCATTCTTAAGTAAAGTTTCTCCAAAGTTGATGAGAAGACCAAGTCTGTAGCCCGTTACTTTGAGATATGTTAGAAGTTGTTTGCCGTGAACAGGCGAAAGTTTCTCCACAGACTTTAATTCAACGATGAAGCAGTCGTTGACGACAAGATCAGCTCGGAAGCCCATATCAAACATCATGCCTTCGTATTTGACGGGAATCGGAACCTCGCGCTGGACGCGATAACCGCGATCTTGAAGCTTCTTCTGAAGGATTACGGTGTAAACGGATTCCAATAGGCCGGGGCCGAGATCCATATGAAGCTTCATCGAGCAGTCGATCACATCGGTGGCGATTCTCTCAAGTTCGGCATTCATTCACAGCATGGTGCCTTTGTGGCTTGGTGTGTGCCCGGGAGGGAACTTTTGTCCGGCATGAGGAAGACTCTACCGTTTTCTTTGAAAGATCGCTAATCGCTTGTCGACGCATTTGCCAGGCGTGGGCAGGGCACGAGCCTCTTCATTGGTGAGGTCTTCAATGATTTCGCCTCCCACGCGTTCGATGGCGTCCTTAGCGAGTTCGTGTTCGTGATCGAAGTAAGACGTGATGATGAGCTTCCCGTCGGGTGCCAGCTTATCAAGACTTTGCTGAAAGAGTTCGTGCCAGTCTTTGCCGCCGAGGTAGTAATTCTGGTGCCTGACAAAGACCACATCGGCCTCCTCGGATTCTTTTAAAAGACGTTTTCCATCGCCAGCCAGGAACCGGAAGTCGATGTCTGCTTTATGATTCGACCTAACACGTTCCGCAGCGCGAG
This sequence comes from Verrucomicrobiales bacterium, assembly GCA_965224685.1. Taxonomy (GTDB): domain Bacteria; phylum Verrucomicrobiota; class Verrucomicrobiia; order Verrucomicrobiales; family DEV007; genus CBDDAB01. Next base: position 191,854 of record CBDDAB010000018.1, read on the forward strand.
CGATCTCTGCCTCGCGGATATCCAGTCCGACAAAGTCGACACCAGGAACGTCATCTCCGCCTTCCGCACTCGAAAGTTCACGCAAGAGTTTCGAAAGCATCTCGCCTTCAAAACACTCACCGCAGGCCACATCGAGCACCCTCAAGCGATCACGTTCTTTGGCCGTGAGTCGCCCCTCACATAGTCGCCGAAGTTGTTTCTCAAGACGGTTGATGTCTGTAGCTAGGCGCCTTTTGAATTCGGAGTGGCTCACGAATCCGGACCATGGCGACAACCCACCCGGGGTCAACTCGTGAAGTGCCGCTTACGAAGGCTTAAACTCTTGACTGTCGAACGAAATCAGCGACCGAACGCACATGCCGATCTACACTTACGAGACCATTCCTCAAAACCCGGGTGACACCGTTGAGCGTTTTGAACTCAAACAAGGCATGACGGAAGACGCCTTGACCAACCATCCGGATACGGGCGTGCCGGTGAAGCGTGTGATCACCGGAGGCTTGGGTTATGTGAAATCCGATGGCGCCTCATCGGGCCCGGCCGGTGGGGGGTGAATGCCTACCGGATGCGGCTGCAGTTCGTAGCTTTTTTTCGATTCGTTTAGACGAGGATTCTCGTTGGCGCCGTCTGCTTCATTGTAGCCATGGCCGACGAATTTCTTGAAGAGCTTTATGACGAGCACGCGGGTGCCGTGTATGGCTTTCTTCTCAACGTCACGCACCATCGCGAGGAGGCGAAGGACCTCTTACAGGAAGTGTATCTCAAAGCGGCACGCAAATTGGCGCATGTGAGGAAAGCGGCGTCAGTTCGCGCCTATTTGTTGAGAATGGCTTGGCACGTCTATTGTGACGATCATCGGAAGAGGGGAGCGCGCAGCAGGCGTGAAGAGAGGTTTTTCAACGAGAAAATGGAGATCTACACGAGTTCGCAGGATCCTGACACGAATGCCTTTCAACAAGCTGTCAGCCAAGCGATGGAATCCTTGCCCGAAACGCAGCGCGCTGTGGTCCACCTCAAGATCTGGGAGGACTTCACTTTCGAATCGATTGGATCGGCCCTGGGCATTAATCCTAACACTGCGTCTAGCCGCTATCGCTACGCATTGGAGAAACTTCGTGGTCAGCTCCAATCTCTATTTCTAACGAATTAGATTCTATGCACTTTCAAGAACTTGAATCCAAACTTCGATCCATTTCATTGAGGCCACCAGAGTCCTCTTGGAAACGAGAGATCCTCTCGCATTGTGATGACGTCCTCACAACAAGCCCCGGACAAGGACGTTCGTGGTATGTTAAAGCCTTGGTGTTATCGGGAGTCGGGGCGCTGGTTTACGCAGCGGTCTTTGAGAGTTTCGATTCAGAATCCGACAAGGCATCGAACCGAAAGTCTGAAATCCTAGATGCCGATGTCGCTCCGCAGCTTTCACTGACACGTCAGAGGCCGTCGGGCATTAGTTGGGACGCGATGCTGCTTCAGGAGTCTGATGAGATTTTGGATTTTCATTCTGTTTCGCGGGACGATCTGGCGAACAATCTTGCGCAATATCGTGATGTGCTGGTGCGGTTCGAAGAGGGGTTTAAAGACTCCCGTCTCTACAAGGTAGAGAGCCTTCCACTGACGAGAATCGGCAAGACCGCGGAAGCCTTGTGCATGCGCGCGCTCCACCGGCTCGATCTGGAAGACACCGAAGGCGCCTTTCGCGATTGCCTAACCTTGACTCATTTCGCGAAAATGCTTGAACGTGTTTCATCATTCGAAGCGGCGATCCGTAAGGTCGGAGTGGTGGGATTGTTGAGCTTTCCTTGTGGAATAGGTATGTTGGAAGACAAATGGGATGACGAACAACTAGAGATCATTCAATCGCAATTGTTACGTCTGAGGCCTTTGGCTACTTACATGAATGCGATCACCGTTCGTTTGCACGATACGGATCCAATTGTGCAGGAAATGGTGCAGGCTTGGGATGAACACCTCAATGGATTCCGCCGCAATGTGTACCTGCTCCTCGAAGGAATTGAACTTCCCAAAGAAGCTACCGGAATGCTTGACAGCTGCGAGGTCGACCTCAGGTTGCGGCATGTAATTATGGCCGTGGCCTTGGAGCGCTTTCGCCGCCAGTTTGGTGAAGTGCCTGAGTCACTTGAAGAGCTCGTGCCCGACGTGATGCCTTCTCCTATCACCAATCCTTGGACGGGCCGCCCATTCGAATACGAAAAGCTGGCTCCGGATAACGCGAGCATCATTGGACGCCCGGGCCAGGTTTTGAAGATGCGGCATGAGTGACCATGACAAACCCCACCAACCGTCACTCCGCCATTTCTCGTTATCTGACGGTTTCCATAGGTGGAAAGATTTGATAGGACCGCTTTATGCGGATTTCATCTCTTCTCCTATTTGTCGGTCTGGTACAGGGCTTTGCACAGGAAGAGTGGCGAGTGTATCACGGTGATTCGGGGGGGACGCATTCTTCTTCGCTGGCTCAGATCAATCGTTCCAACGTCAAAGATTTGGAACCGGCGTGGATCTTTCGCACTGAGACCAAGGGCACGTTGCAATGCAACCCGCTCGTGGTTCATGGATTGGTTTATTTGGTAGACCAGCGGCTACGCGTGTTTGCCCTCCATGCCGCGACGGGAAAAGTCCGTTGGGAATTTGATCCGCACCCGGGAGAGACGCGGAAGGGGATTTGTCGTGGTTTCTCCTATTGGGAATCGCCGGATGGCGAAGACCGGCGGTTGTTCTTTCCCTCGGGGCGCTTCGTCCACGCGTTGAATGCCAAGACTGGCAAACCCATCGAGAGCTTTGCTAGTAAAGGGAAACTGGATTTGCGTGAGCACTTGAACCAAGCCTTGGGAACGCCTGGCGTTTCGCTGAAGACACCGGGCGTGATCTATGGCGATCTACTGATCCTTGGTTCCAATGTCAGTGAGGGTCCGGGGCCGTCTTCACCGGGACACATTCGAGCCTACGATGTGCGAACGGGTGCTTTCAAATGGCGCTTCCACACCATTCCTCACCCGGGCGAAGTGGGTTACGAGACTTGGCCGCCCAATGCCTGGCAAAGTGTGGGAGGTGCAAACTGTTGGGGAGGACTTACGGTCGATCAGGAGCGAGGCATGGTCTTCTTCGCCACGGGATCCGCATCCTACGATCACTACGGCGGCAACCGCATAGGAAAGAACGCCTTCGCCAATAGCGTGGTAGCGTTAGAGGCAGCGACGGGAAAGTATAAGTGGCATTTTCAAACGGTGTATCATGATCTCTGGGACTACGATCTGCCGTGTCAGCCTAATTTGATCACCGTTAGGCACAACGGCGAGAAAATCGATGCGGTGGCGCAATCGACCAAGATGGGTCACATCTTCTTGTTAGACCGAGAGACTGGTAAACCGTTGTTTCCGATAGAAGAACGGCCCGTCCCGTTATCGGACATCCCTGGTGAAGCGAGCTGGCCGACGCAGCCCTTTCCCACCAAACCACCCGCGCTTGCGCAACAACGCTTTACGGAGGCCGAAGCCACGGACCTCAATCCCGAGGCCACCGCCTATGTGAAAGAACGGCTGAGCGAAATGACCACCGGCGACATCTTTCTGCCGCCTCGTCTCAAGCCATCCGTGGTCTTACCGCAGTTCAATGGCGGCGGGGAATGGGGCGGCGCGGCGGTGGACGCTCAAGGCATCATGTATGTGAATGTGAGCAATGAAGCGGAATGGATCTCCATGAGACCGGCCAAACCGAAAGGCGAGATCACACAAGGAGAACTCGGGCGGACGCTCTATCAATCAATCTGTGCCAATTGTCACGGCAATCCGAACGCCCAGCCCGAGGGAGCGCCTCCCATGCCACCTCTGCATAATGTGAAGGAGCGCTTGAAGAAGGACGAAGTGCTTAACATTCTTAAAACGGGTCGCAATCAGATGCCCTCATTCGCCGCATTGTCAGACGCTGAACGGCAATCTGTGGTGGCGTTTCTCTATGACGACGAGACCGATCGCGTGGTGAAACAATCGGAGCTCAGCAGTTCGTGGTCAGACACTCATCCTTACATTGCGACAGGACATCATGACTTCCGCGATCCCCAAGGTTATCCGGTCAATAAGCGTCCTTGGGGCACGATGAATGCCGTGGACATGAATCTTGGAGAGATTCTATGGCAAGTACCGCTGGGCACCTATCCGAAGCTTGAAGCCCAAGGTTACGAACCTACAGGCACTTTTAATATCGGTGGGCCGCTTCTGACTGCCGGGGGTTTGGTCTTCATTGGCGCCGCCATGGATGGACGTTTTCACGCCTTCGATCAAGAAACGGGCGAACTTCTCTGGGAATACCAAATGGAGGCCGGCGGCTACGCTTCTCCCGCAACTTATGAGGCTGGCGGGAGGCAGTTTGTGCTCATTGCTGCGGGCGGAGCGGGCAAGCCGGGGACCAAACCGGGCAATGCCTATTACGCCTTCGCGCTACCAGAAAAAGTAAGTCGCGTGCAATGTGAGGATCTTGAAGGCACCATCGTGATCACGCGGGATGGGAAGCACGTGCTTTCCTATCAAAAGAAGGCTCGCGTGCCGGAAGGCGTCGATCCTGCCTACGCGCGGAGCGGATTCATCCATCCGATCACCACGCCTTCCGGCAAAGTGTTAACCGATGACTACCCCTTACCACATCACTCACATCAGCACGGACTCTTCTTCGCTTGGAAGAAAGCGACTTTTAAAGGCCAAGCGGCGAACTTCTGGGAACACAACCGCTCAGGCGCTGGCGTTTGGCATCATGAGGTCTTGAACATCATCAATTCAGGCAAAGAAGCCGGTTTTCGAGTGCGCCTAGTGCATCAGTTAGATGGCGAAGCGGTCTTGAATGAGATCTGGGATGTCCGGGTCGAGGCGAATACCGGCTTCATCGATTTCGAGACCACCCAATCGTGTGCGACCGATGCTCCATTAAAAATTGATCGTTATCACTACGGCGCCATGGCCATACGCGGGGCGCGCGCCTGGTTCGACCTCGAGTTTGAAAAGAACGGCGGCGAGGAACCCTGCCGCTTCCTAACCAGTGAGGGACTCACGCGTGCGAATGGGAATCACAGCCGCCCCAACTGGGTGGCCATGACCGGCTTGCTAGAGGGCGAACCCGTGACTTTCACCATGATGGCGCATCCCGGGAACTTCCGGCATCCGCAACACGTGCGATTGCACCCCAAGATGCCATACTTCTGTTTCACGCCCATGGTGGAGGAAGGGCTGCAGATTGTGCCAGGCCAACCGTATGTCTCGCGATTCCGAATCCTTGCGGAAGACGGCGAGCCGAAAGTACAGAGATGGGAGGAGGTCTACGCTGACTGGGCGGACCGTTAGTCGGATTGAACAATTGGCTATGTTAGGCTCTCGCCCTTTGCGGCCTTGACCATCTCGAGTTCCCAGGCGTCCTCGTCAATGGATCGCACGGCTTGGACGATCCGTTTGAGCACGCGGCTCTTGAGCACGTAGACGGAACCTGGCGAGGTATCGAGTTGTTGAGCGACCTCTTTCGCGGAGCAATCTTTGAGCGCCAGGAGGGAGAAGGCTTGCCAGGCTTTTTCGCTAAACTCCGGTTGCACTTTTTTCATGGCCCAACGCAGGATTTGTTTCTGATAGTCTTTCTCCCAGAGCGTGGTTTCTCCGGCACTGGGAAGTTGATTGAGAAGTTCTTCCGGTGCGTCAGAGTTGGGATTGCCGGGCCGCTCGTGTTTCTTGACAGTGCGAATCACTTCTCGTCTGACGATGGTGAACAGCCACGAACGGAATTTGCCCTTCCCGCGGTCGTAGTCGAAAGACTGCATGGCCCGCGCCACGTTCCGCAGGACATCTTGCGTCACGTCCGAGACGGTATCGCGTTGAATGCCTCGGCTCCGGGCGAAGCGCTTGATGAGCGGACCGTAGATCGCCACGAACTCTTCCCAGGACGCCGCGTCTTCGCGATCGCGCACGCGGATTAAGAGCGAAGGTCGGGTGGTGAAGTCTTCTGACACATGGAGAATTTACTGTAGATTGCCAATTCTGAAACTGCCTCTTTCAAGTGATTCCGGGTGTTATCCAATCTGATAGGCATTGCTGCGAAATGTTGTTTGGAAGTCGTGCGGATCTGCAATCCGCAGAAGGAGCGCCCCTCAAAGATTGCGAATCCCTGCTACGACTGCTGACCAGTTTGGATGACATCCAGTGATTCCTGTTAAAATCGTGCCTTTGCGCGGTTAGTCTGATCTTGATGTCTTCTCTCTCCCAAATATGTCCCAGTGAGGAAGCCCTGGGCGCCCTCTTAGAGGGGAAGCTAGCCAATAATGAAGAGGCGTCTTTAGCAGAACACGTGGCGGAGTGCGATGCGTGCCAAGCGGCCTTGGATTGCTTGGCCGGCGGCGGTGAACAGACCCTGGCGAATTTGGAGGCGCTGGGGGCTGAAGAAACGGAACAGGATGCGAGTGGCGGCGAAGATCGGGATGAATGGGCCATCGTGTTGGATTCGGTGAATGAGGATGCGGAGGCTCCTGGTCTTGGAACTTTGGCGCGTTTGCGGATCTTGAAACACGTCGCGTCGGGGGGCATGGGAATCGTCTTCAAGGCCAATGATCCCTCAGCTCAGCGGATCGTAGCGGTCAAAGTCCTGGCGCCGCTTTGGTCTGCCAATACGACTTCCCGCGAGCGGTTCCTGCGCGAAGCGCGCGCCGTCGCCGCCATCGATCATCCTAACGTGCTTCCTATCTATTCCGTGGAAGAGGAAGCGCGCTATCCCTATCTGGTCATGCCGTTCAATGACGGTGAAACGCTAGAGCAACGGGTGCGTCGCACGGGGCCTCTATCATTTGAATCCATTCGCCGGCACACGCGCGCCATGGCTCTGGGACTAGCGGAAGCTCATCAAGCAGGGATCATTCACCGCGATCTCAAGCCGGCGAATATTCTCCTAACATCCGATGATCAAGTGCGCATCGCGGACTTCGGCTTAGCTCGTTCGTTAGAAGAGCCGTCACTGACATTGCCAGGATCGGTACCCGGCACACCCTCTTTCATGGCGCCGGAGCAGGTCAATGACGGCACCATCGATCACCGGGTGGATCTCTTTGCGCTGGGATGTCTCATGCAGTTTATGGCTACGGGAAAAGCGCCGTTCGAAGGAGACCGGGTTTCCAAAGTGTTACAAGACGTCTCGACGGGGCAGCGAATGGCGATCGACCGGGAACAGCCGCTGTGGTTCCACGGATTGCTCAATCGATTGCTGGAGAATGATCCCGGCGATCGTCTCCCCAACGCGCAAGCGGTGGTTCGATGGCTGGATGATCAACCAATCAAGCGACGTGGGCGATTTCTTCTGCCTGCTGCGGTGTTAACATTAGCCGCAATCGCTACGCTTGGCGTGCGGTGGTGGGAAGAAACGCCCGGCCAGAAGGCGAGCGTCGAGAGCGATCGGCAAGAGGCGCGCTACTTTCAAGCCAATCTCACTGAGGCCTATGCTAGGAATCTCAGAACGGGCGATACCTTCAATGATCTCCATCTAGCGCTTTCCAGTTCCAAGCCGCGAGACACGATTGAACTTCAGGGCGTCTTTGACATTGATTCGCCACTCACTACCATTCACCCACTCACACTGCGCGCGGCCGAGGGGACGTCTCCCGTGGTAACTACGGGGCCATCAGTAAGGTGTCTCATCGCGCATGATGATCTTGAACTAGAGGGGATTTGCTTAACCAAATCTGCCCCTTATCCAAGGAAGAAATCCCGCCGGCCTTCACTGGTCTGGGTTAGGCGCGCTAACGAAGTGCGTTTCAAACAATGCCGGTTCGTCACGCCTTGGCACCAAGACGGCAAGGATGAGCATCTCACGGGTTGCCTTGGCGTATCAAATGTCTCTCATTGCGTGATTGATCAGTGTGAGATCATTGGTCTTTCTTCTGCTGGGTTGAACGTCGATTCAAATATTCCCATACACATTAAGATTCGTGATAGTGTCATGGCGGTCAAGTCCGCCATGATGAGGTCTTCGAGCAAACGGGGGCAGGCCAGCCTCTTGAGTTTGTCCGTCACCCATTCTTTGGTGCTTTCGCAAGAAGGCTTCACTCACATCGCCTACACTCCCTTTTCCGGGAACATGGTCTTCCCGTTGGAAATCAACCTATCGCATTCACTTGTTGTCACCTCTGGCCCCTTGATGTCTTTCCCCGATGCTTCGCCTCAGGATGCGGTGGGGCGTTTAAGTTGGCAGGCTTCTCATTCTCAGTTGACCCACGGGGAAGCTTTCATGGCCTTTCCCTCGCTCTTCCGGCCCGATCACGAGGTCGTTTCTCTATCAAGCGCACAAGAAGCGGAGGCTCTTGGGATAACGCTTTCCCATGAGGAGATCACCACCAGCCGTCAACCGGAGGGAATTGTCAAGACGCTCATCGGCATGGCTTGGCAAGACGTCACGAGAGAAGAGATTGGAAAGCACCTGCCACGGGGTTGGACGCTCCCTAAACGCCCCCCAATGAACTGATGGCAGGAATCAAACATTGACGATAACTTGGAGCTGAGTCCCGCCATGTCCGAGTCGCATAATGAGAATGCCGCCCCTATCATCTCTGAGCATTATCGTATTGAAAAATGTTTGGGAGAGGGCGGGAGCTGTTTGGTCTATGCCGCTCACGATACCAAGCTGAATCGTCGAGTGGCTTTGCGCGTGTTGAAACCGGGCTTGGCCGATGTCCCGACGGCGCGCGAGCGTTTCCTCAACGAAAGCCGTGCCGGATGCGTCATCGAACATCCGAACGTGCTGCCCATTTTCGAGGTCCAGGAATCAGGGCCGCATCCCTTCGCCGTACTTCCGCACACCGATGGCGAGTCTTTGCAACAATGTTTGGAAAGAGGCGCCCTATCATTCGAACAGATTCGCCCTATGGCCTTGGAAATGGCGAAAGGGATAGAGGCCATCCACGAAGCCGGGTTTGTGCACGGCGATCTTAAGCCGGGCAATGTGTTGTGTGGCGCCCGGACACAACTAACGGATTTCGGTGCCTCGTTTAAGAACACCATCACCCTTGCCTACCAGGCACCCGAGCAGATCGATGGCGCAGCGGCCGGGGTAAAGAGTGATCTCTACGCTCTCGGCGTGGTGCTCTATGAAATGACCACCGGTTCGTTGCCCTATCAAGCGCGCCAATCGGCAGCGCTTGCCAAAGCGATCGCTATGGATCCCGTTCCGCGATTGCCTGCCGGTTCAGCTACCCGAAGTTTCCGCGATCTCGTAGGCTGTCTTCTTGCCAAGGATCCTAACGAACGTCCCGCAAACGCCTCCGAGGTGGTCGAAATCTTGAGCCGCGTTGAAAAGAAACCTCCACGGCGTTTTCATCTTCTCCTGTGGATGGGACTGTCGGCGCTAGCCTCGCTTGCCGTGATGGGGGCGCTGGAGTGGCACAGGCCTAACATTCCCTCTGACACATCTATTTATGTCAGTGGTGAGAGTGCTCGTTTTGAAAACCTTCAAGAGGCGATCGAACGCGCCGGTCCCGGTGCGACGATTGTGATTCGCGACGGCGTTCACGAGCTACCCAAGCGAACGGTGATCAGGGATCCGTTGGTATTGCGAGCGGCCGAGGGGGCACTGCCAGTGGTCCGGCGGCCTGCCACCGCTGGTGAAGACACGCTGTTTGAAGCGAAGGCCGCCCTGGAATTAGAGGGCCTCACACTCACTTCCAGGACCGGATTGAGTGATGACTCTTCTCCGCTTGTGTTGGTCGACGCCCCCACAACCATCTCTCATTGTCGCCTGGAACAAGAACCGGCATGGCCCATGGAGAAGCTTCCCACGTTGCTGGCGGCGAGTCACTCGCTATCGCTCATTCGCACGGAGATCGATGCGCCCTATTCCTTTGCGATCACCTTTGAAGCCCCTGAAGATTCCTCCAAAGCGGCGATCCGATTGGACGAATGTGCTCTAGCAGTCGCTCACGGCATTGGTTTGAATGCTAGCCCCGTGGGACACGCGACCGAGATCGACTTCCGGCGCACGAATGTCTTGGCGGGAAGACTTTTTCAAATGGCTCAAGCATTTCGCGGCGTACCGCACTGGCAATTGCGAGGGTGTGCCTTGGACGTCGATCAGATGCTCGTGGTCGTCAAGCCGTGGCGGGAATTTCAGAAGGACAATCTAGCAGATGCCACATGGCGGGGTCAGCATAATTGTTATAGCGTGGTGAGTTTTCTCCGCGCTGGAGGGATCGGGGCGCCCGTGCCGGATTCCCAACGTTCCGTAGCGGGTTGGTTGTCGATTTGCCCCGGCGCCACGGAAGAAGCCTTCTACGATGCACCGGAAACAATCATCCTATCAAGGATGCCCAAGAACCACCGGAACATGCCGCGATGGCTGCGTAATCAGAAGAAGCCCTTCACCGCAATTGACCTTCGAGTGCGCAATGAAGACACGCTTCGCCATCACCCCGACGCAGGTGGGGACATGAGCCGAGTTGGGCCTTCCGCTAGGTTGTAAGTAAAACCAACTCTACTTGGCGTCATGACAATTTTTCGACTCGAAACTAACAGAGCAACTGTAGAACGGGCGCCCTCGCCCGTTGCCCGAGCCTTAGCGAGGGCTACTCGGGTCGCTTGAGGCTCACCTCAACCGGCGAGACCGCCCCTTATACCGGAAACATATGACGACGAAGAATAATACCCATCCCGCCAAGTAATGGGAGGTGTGGGCAAGCCCGATAGGGCTCAAGCTCGCGAACTCCTCCTTCTTGCTATTCTATCTTGGTAGATAGATAGAGAAAGTGGCAGGGACTTTAACATTGTCGAATAAGCCCTCGTTCCGCCTTGAGGAGATCGGGTGAGCGGAAGAAATACGGTTCATTTGAGCCATGGCAAAGCTCTAGAACACGGAAGGCCTACTCCCCGCGACCATCCGCTAAAACCCCAACCCTACATTTTTGAAAAAACTTCTTGCCTAACACCCCCAAACTAGATTCACTGCTAGCCAACAACACAACCATCACATTCAGGGAGCGTATTCCGGGAAAATTCCGTTGGGAAACGGACGGCTTTCACCGTGTGCAACGGCTTGAATATCACGTGCTTATGAAACTCAACGCCACCATCACCCTCCGGTTCAGCGCCATCACCAGCTTACTTTTTACGTTAGGGGGGGGCTGTCGCCTAACGCTTCACTTCAAGCTCAAGAGCCGCTGCCCTATCAGGCCACCTTCGAAGAAGCAGCCGGCTTCCAACCCGGCAATATCCACGGCCAACAAGGCTTCGCCGTCATCCGCGGCCAAGCTGAAGTCACCGCCAACGCAGGGCGCGAAGGCTCCTCCGGCCTCAAAGTCCTGCCCTCACGTCCCCACGGCATCGTCCAGCTCAGCATCGATGCCAATCTAGAAGGAGGCGATCCCCCTGACAAAGTCGTCCACACCGACATGTACATCCGCCCCGGTGCCGCCTCGGAAATTGGCGATCAAGTGACGGATGTCGAGGGAAGCCTCACCGGCTTCTTCAAGATCGATGATCAGGGCGAACTCCACATCTACGACGGCCCCGACTCGAACGAATGGCTTCCCACCGGCGCCAAATTCGATCTCGACGAGAGAGGCAACGCCACCAACTGGATCCGTCTCTCCTTCCGCCAAGATTTCGAGAGGGGTCTCTGGGACATCGCCATCGACGGCCACATCTTCCGCGCCAACCTCGCTATGGCCGACCGCGCGGAATCCCTGGAAAAGATCGAATTAGTCGGCCAAAGCCGTTCGCCGCTCTATATCGATGACATTCAAGTCAGCCGCGATGCCATTGCCTTCAGCGATGCGGACCGCGATGGCTTGCCGGATGATTGGGAAGCCGCCAATGATCTCAATCGCAATGATGACCTTGATCAGGATGGTTTAACCAATATCGAGGAATTCATACTTGGAACCAAAGTCAATAACGCCGACTCTGATCGCGACGGACAAAGCGATGGCGACGAGTATGCCGCGGGCACGGATCCGACCGTCGCCAATGATTCACCTGATACAGCCGCCACTTCCGTAATTGGGAAAAACGGCCTGATCTACGCCACCGCTTACCCATTAGGAAATGGCTATTCAGAGATCACACTCACAGTCGGTGGTCAGGGCGGCTATTTCTATTTCCGAGCGAATTTGATCAATTCCGAGAATTACCCTCACATGTATTCAGGGACCTTCCAGATTACCAATAACGATCTGATGCCGACCATTCCTGTTTTCAATGCCTATGTGGGCACGGGTTCAGCCTTGCTTTACCTTTGGGTGGAAAATCCGAACTCCCAGACGGATTCGGTCATTCTCGCCTTAGGAGGTGCGTCAAACGCACAGAGCAGTATTTCTACCGTGAGTTTTGATGATGCGAACGGGAGCACACCCGATGCCATGGAAGATGTCGCCAAGGAATACTGCGGTCTCTGTCCTGATGACGATTGGAGCGAACTCGACGGTAGTTGTGAACTGGCGGAGTTATTCAGCGTGCGCTTGGCCTTCAATCTTGGAAAGGGACCGTTCGGCGATCGCGATTACGTGGCGTTCGTCAGAGAGGAAGAATGGTCGGATCGCGTTTACTCGCGCTCGTCGCTTCAATTCAACCCCAAGGGCGATATTGCCCACGGCCGATCGCCGATTGAAGGGCCGGGAAGCTATTACACGGCCAAACGCACCGAGGAGACGGGTCTGTCGTGGGTGCGCACGGAGACGGCCTTCACGCGATTTGATGATATCAATCATGGGTACCTCGTTCGCCAATACAGTTTGGATCAGGTGACCAATAAGAATGAGCCAATAGGGCAACCTTACAAAACGGTGAAAGTGTATAATCCGGATCCGAGCGGTTCCGGCGAATGGGAGCGGTTGCTGGTAGAAACCGTTCACGAAGGCCGAAGGATTTCGCAAGAGTTTCAATTCAGGACGGAGGGCGATAAGGAGTTCTGGCGATTGTTAGAGGGTAGCACGGACGACTATGTGGAACGTCCGCTTCGGCTGAAGGAATTAGTCATTGACGACCCGAATAAGGAAGCGAATGGAGATTTCACCAAGACCTGGACCATCAGTCATTGGAATCAGCGTCAGGGAAAAATGGTTGTGGATAGTGTGGTCAAAGAGACTTACCGCCGTTATGACTTTGGCGTGCGCAAGGTCGAGCGTGTCGTTGATCCAGAAGGACAGGCATTAAGCGTTAAGTTAGACTATTACGGTCCAGAGGCGGGAGGTTTCCCCATTACTGGTCGTCTCAAATGGGCGCAGGATGCGACTGGGAATTGGCGGTATTATGTTTACGACGATCAAGGGCGGGTAACGAAAGCTTATGGTCCAGATGGAAATACCCCACTGGCCACGTCAGAGCCGGCGAGCTTCCAAGGCTATCGTGTGATCCAACATGAATACGATGGTGCGGATTACCAACGCAAGACCACCGAGCATCTCAAAGGCGGCATTGTGTCAACCGTGTATAAACAATGGGACAAGGTCGAGGCAGGCAAGGAGCGCCGGATCTCGACCATCACGGCTGTTGATGAAACCGTGGCAACGGACCATCCGCGGAATCGTCTTTCCTCAAAAACGCTATTTGCCGATTCTGATAAACTGAAAGAATACCGCCAGCCTAACGGCCGCCGTATCGTTAAGCAGTATGAGCCGAGTGATGACGGATTTACTCGAATTCAAATAGCCACCACCGTACTGCCCAATGGCGTAACGCTTAACGTCGAGGAACGGGTGCTCCATCGCACTGGCACGCTGCTTAGCAAGAAGGAAACCGACGCCATTTCCCAAATCGTCACGCACCATCAAGAAGCGCCCCTGGACACGTTGGATAGCCGCATGCGCCCAACGGTGATTCTCAATCAGGTCACCGGCGAAATGGAGATGCGGAGTTATGCTTGTTGCGGCATGGAATGGAAGCGCGAGGAAGATGGTAGAGCTGTGAGATACGAGCATGACGCCTTAGGACGCCGCATACGCGTTCGCCAAGGCTTCAAGGCGGACGGCGACTTCGGCAATACCCTCACCAGTGTCACCAGCGACCGCGCTTACCTTTACGATGGACTGGATCGCAAACGAGAAACCCACAATGGATTGAATCCCACTCAGCTTCCTACCGTATCCACCTACAATCTAGCATCGCAACAGATCGGACGGCAGTCGTCTGCCGGCGTCACCACTTCAACGAGAACGATCATGCTAGAAGACGGCGGGAGATTGGAGCTGACCAGCCTCCCTAAGAGCGGCCATGACAACCGCCACCGGATCACCAACCGCGAATATGCCGCAGATGGTAAACTTGTAAATGAGCGGCACTATGCCGCTAGCGAGCCCTTCGCCCGCATTCCCGATCCCCGAACACAAACACGACATCTTATTTATCGAAGTGGCAGAGATGATCGCGGACATTACCGCGAGGCCATTGACAGTGCGAACCTATTCGATCAACGCATCACACGAACCTACCAAGACCACTTGGGCAACCGAACCAATACCATTTACGCTTATGGATCTAGGTATCAAGCTATTGAACGATTCGACTACAACGACATCAATCAGTTGATCCGGCACATCGATCCCGACGGCGTCACCACCCGCTACGCCTACAACGAAGAAGGCGATCGCACCACCACGGCCATTGATCTCGATATCCAACCTGGTGAAGCGCCCAATCACATTGACTACGAACTTGATCGCATCAGTGTCGTGGATCAGTCCGTGATCCAACGCGATGGTCAGGCAATCCGCCGCACCGAGAACAAGGTCTACACAGAGACCGGCCCGGTCACCACTTCCATCAACGAAACTACCCTAACAGGAGAACGAAATTGGTCCTGGCAATACAATCAACTCAGCACCACCGTAAGAGAAGAAGGCGAAGCCCCCGGAAGTTGGACCATCACGAATACCGGTCCGTCAGGGGCCTACATCGTCCAGTCTTATGAAAACGGCCGACTCAAACAAACCAGCCGCTACGCCAACGATGATACGTTGGTTTCGTGGATCGCCCAAGAGTACGATGCATCCGGCCGCATGTGGAAATCAACCGATAGCCGCACTGGCACCACTACCTATCACTACGACGACCAAGGAAGACGCTGGAAAGTCAGCGCTCCCAATCCCGAAACGCGATCCAGCACCGATGGAACCTTAGATACGATCAATCATTTCGACGCCCTCGGCCAAGTCACCACTACGGTGAAACCCAGCGGTGGCGAAGTCCACCGAGTCTATAACGCTAACGGCACCTTACATAAAACCCATGGCCACCACACCACCGATGTCCAATGGCGTTACAACGGCCGCGGCGAACGCACCCGCATGATCACTTGGTACACCCACCTCAACAAACCCGCTCCCACCCGCTGGCACTACAATGTGAGAGGTCAACTAGCGTTCAAACAAGACGCCCACGGTCATCGCGTCCACTACACCTACACCCCGGGAGGAAAGCTAGAAACCCGCACCTGGGCAAGAGGCGTCCAAACGTCCTATCACTACAACGACGCCAACAACCTCACCCACATCGATTACAGCGATGCCACGCCCGACGTCCACTTCACCTACACCCGCTTGGGCCAGAAACAAACCGTCCAAGACGCCGGCGGCCTCCTCACCTACACCTACCGCTCCGATCAACCAACAGTACTCCTATCAGAAACCCGTAGCGGTGACTTTCAGTCGCCGCCGAATCCCGATCACCGTAGCGTAGGCTTTAGCCTGCGCCCACTCTACAACGAACCCAAAACCCTAACCTACACCCAAGATCCCCTAATCCGCTCTACCGGCTTCCAAATCGGCACCTCCGAAAACCCAAGCCAAGACTACGCCGTCACCTACGGCTACGACCAAGCTAACCGCCTTGATCGCGTCAGCTCCCAAGGCTATGATTTCGTTTACACCTTCGAGCCTATGTCCACCGCCGACCGTCTCCAATCAGTCACCGCAGACGGCGTCAAACACACCCAATACCAATACGAACCCGGTCGCGATACCACCACCGCCGTCATCAACCAAGCCGCTCCTAACAACCAGCTCATCTCCCACTACGCCTATCAATACAACCAAGATGGCCAGCGGACCGAACGCACCACCACCACCCTCAATCCAGAAACCAATATCCTCAATCCTTCCTACACCGACACCTTCCAATACCAAGAAGACACCGGCGGCCTAACCCAATCCACCCGCAACGCCAATCCAAACGATCCCAACACCGAGTATTACGGCTACGACAAGATCGGCAATCGCACATCCATGGGCAAAGGAAACGGCGAGTTCGCCCTTTATGACACCAATGCGCTCAACCAATACACCAGCATCTGGAACCAAGACGGCATCCAAGCCGTGACCCACGACCTCGATGGCAACCAACTCACCAAAGGCAACCAGGAATACACCTGGGATGCCGAGAACCGCCTCACCGAAGTAAGGGAACACGGCGCTCTACGGGCAAAATACACCTACGACTACCAAAGCCGGCGCATAGCTAGCTAGGTGGGTCAACGATGGCATTGATGAGCGCTACTTTTATCAAGGCTGGAATCTAACCAATATTTATAACGCTACGAGCGAGAAGCCAGATGAAACCTACACATGGTGTAAGGATGTTAGTGGCTCGATTCAAGGTGCAGGAGGCGTTGGCGGACTTTTGCTTGCTACTAGCAAGACGGTTATAGCGGAATGGTTCTATTTCTACGACGCCAATGGCAATGTCAGGAGCATCGTCGATGCACAGGGCAATAGTGTGATTCAATACAATTATAATGGCTTTGGTGAACTGGATGGCGCAACACTTCACGAGAATCGCTTTCAATTTAGCACTAAATTTTATAACAAAGAAACAGAATTGTATTATTATGGCTACCGCTATTACGATCCCAGCGATGGCAGATGGTTGAAGAGGGATCCTATAGGCGAACATGGAGGATTAAATCTGTACACTATGGTAAGGAATAATGCTGTAAGGTATTTAGATGCACTTGGGCTCGAATTAATCCTCCAAGAAGACCTTGGTACGCGCAATCAAATCCAAAATTACAATGATTACTATGATGCAAATCCAACAACATTTAATCTTCAATATTACAAACAGCCAGCAGATAGAATGGAGAGCGAAATGAATACTGCACTGTCAACAACTTGGCCACAAGCTCTGCAAACACTGAGAGCAAGTGGCTATGATGGGGTATTCGCTCAATTTGATGGTCCAGGTACAGCAGCGACTTACCTGGATGTTGGGCACCTTGGAATGACAACAAAGTATAACCCGGTTGAGGAGAGAATTGAACTTGGCGCACGCTTTATGATAACAGTTCAAGTGCTTTCGTGCAATTGTGAGGAAACAGAAGTTGCACTTGTTCAAGAGCTAATAAGCTATCCGTCATTGTTAGTTCACGAACTTAAACATTTGGCTGACAAAGATGACCTTGATGACCTTGAGTTGGACAAGACTGATAATGAGCTTCGATGGAAGAATCAGGCGGAAAAGCGAGCGGTTAACACAGCAAATGAATACCGTGAGCATGTTGGTGAACGATTGCGCATTGCTTATGACGATGCCTGGTTTAACCATCTCTATGAGACCACGCATCTAAACAGTTGTCCAAGTGGTTGGTCACATGAAATTTACTTTGACTAGCTAGTATGTCTTTGTGTTCCTTGCGCGTGAAATTCACTATAATTCTTATTTGCGTTACATCTCCTCTATTGTTATGTGCCGCTGATAAGGAAAGAGAAGCAGAGGCGTTGTTCTTGAAAGCCTCCTGGGCCAAGAAGAATGGTAGAAATGAGAATTGCGTGTCTTTAGTACGATCAGCGGTAAAGTCAGCTCGCTCTGCGAATATCACAAACCAGAAAGATCATCGTTTAGCCAATACGGGAACGGCGAAACATATATTTGATGAGTTTATGGGGCGAGATTATGCGAAAGCCTCGCTGTTAGTAGGAGATATTAACCAAAAGCTACACGAATCGTACAAAAAGGAATCCAAAGCATATTTAACGCAGGCGTCGAAGAAGGGTAGTAAGTTTAGCAAATACTATCTTGTTGCATTACTTGACGAGCCTGCATCATTGAGTGAAGCGGTAAAAAGCCTTTCGATAATTGCTGGAAAATACGAGCAATCGAGGATCAAGAATCTAATTACCGCTGTGAATGGTATAGGGGATGTTGATACTGCGTACGCATTATGTCATTTCGATTATCTTGTTTGTTTGCGAATTGACAAAAATCCTCTTAGATTTGGGGGTGGAGGAGAGTTCTTTAGAGATTATTATTTTAAACTATTGATTGAGAGTACGAGTTTAAATCTCAGAAATCTGCCAAAGGTCATCACCAATGCCGAGCGCCGTTCGTACGATTGGTTCACAATGATCAAAGATACACTTGAGACGGATCCTGCAAAGATCGAGAAGTAGATTCTAACCTGAGAAAATTGGTCCTCCGTCAGGTTTGCTGGATGGATAGCTACGGAAATTTGAGCCACGCATAGTTAAGGTCGGTAATGCTACATGCTCTGTGGATGACCCGAGAAACAAGGTTATTGAATCCTTCAATAGGGCCGGAGCGGGCCGGAGCGAATAATAATTCTGGCTGTATACGAGATTCGCAACGGCTCACCGGCCTTTTTGTGGGCGTGATAGTCAAAAAATTTGCTAAATATTTGGGCGCTTTGGGAAACGAGTAGCTGGACATGGGCTCGCGTGCTCGACGAGCAGGAAGGCATTCTTCATCTCTTCGTAAAGCCTTATAAAAACGGTCGTCGGTGTCCAAAGTGTGGTTATCGCGGCAAGACGATTCCTAGCTCCACGCGGACCTCCAGACAATGGAGTGATCTGAACTGTTGCGGCTCAAAGATCGTCCTTCATTACAAGCCTAACGAGATTCGGTGCCGCACTCATGGCCGCATTCAAGAATCGATTCCTTGGGCCGCGTCGAAAGAAACCGTCACCTATCGGTTTGAGTATCAAATGCTAACATTTGCTGCAACCATGCCGCAGAATGAAGTGGCGGATCTATTGAAAGTCAAGCCATCCACCTTGTCAGGGATTCTCCACCGATCCATCGAGCGCCACCGAGGCGGTCATCAAATCAAAGGTTGAAACGAATTGGGATTGATGAGATCTCCTACAAGAAAGGGCACAAGTATCTGACAATTGTCTACGACCTCGACCGCTCCTGTGTCGTTTGGATCGGGAAAGGAAAGGGCCGAGATACGATTGATGATTTCATTAAGAATACGCTATCAAAACAGCAACGTGAAGCAATTGTGGAAGCATGTTGTGATATGAGCGAAGCCTACGTGGGAGCCATTGAGGACCACTGTAAAAAGGCACGGTTGATTATTGATCGATTCCATATAGCCAAAGCTCTCAACGCCGCCATGGATGAAGTGAGGAAAGAGGAATGGCGTGAAGCTAAAGGCGAAAGCCGCCGAGCATTGAAGGGGCTACGTTGGCTACTGTTCAAACATCACGGGAATCGGACAAAAGGAGACACGCGCAAACTCAATGCTCTAAGAAAATCGAATCGCCGAATCCATCGGGCGTAGGTACTAAAGGATGAGTTCAATTTAGTATGGGAATACTCGTGTGGCGCGGCGAATTAGGTCGTGGGATTGTTTTCAGATTGTTTGGTGGGATTGTCTGTTTTCTTCGTGGGATTGTCAGTCTTTGGCGTGGTGGTGCGCTGAAGTTGTAATCTCAGATTACGAAAGGCTCGCGCTCCTTCCTCGGGGGTGAAGGCGTCGGTGGGTTTGCTTGGCGGCCGTGGTTTCGATGGTTTTGATGCTCTAGTTAGTCTCGCCCGACTGATGTTGAGGTCTTCTTCGAATCGCTCGAGTTGTAAGAAGTTACTGGGTTTGAGCGCTCCCACGCGGCGGCGCTCGCCTCGGATCTCCCGTTGCAAGTAGCTGACGACTTGTTCGACATCTTCGCTGGTGAACCCGGCTCGTAGCAACTCATACCAGGCTCGTTGCCGGTCGAAGCCTAAGATCAGTTTCTGCCCGGTCAGTTGGCAATAGTGTTGGTGTAGGGCCGCCACTTGCTCTTCGACGGGGCTGCTTTGGTTTGATGGTGTTTGCATAGCCTAATGTTTATCTTGTTAGCCTTCCGGCATGCCTCCTCGATGGTCGTTGGCGGAGGGAATGGTGGGCATCACTTGCTGTACGTGATCGGTGGTGATGTGGTTGGCTTTCTCTTGGCTGGCTGCGATCCACGCGGCACGGGCCAGTTGCAGCGCGGTGCGCGGCCGCCCGTTGCTGGCGTTGGTAATCAAGTCCAGGGCGGCGGGGATGATGATGTTTTCCTTCAAGTCTACGGCGTTTTGACTGGCTTCTAGGAGTTCTTCGATCTCTTGGCTTTCCCACGGTTTGAGCTGATGATGACAGGCGATGCGGCTGTAGAGGGCGCGGTGGCTGCGTAGTCTTAGACTTCCTAACAAATACTCGTCTCCAATGAGTATGAGACTAAAAGCGGGACGCCGGGCTAGATCGATGCCTAACAATAGCCGGATCTCTTCGAGCGCTCCGTGGCTGTAGTTCTGCGCTTCGTCGAGGATGATGATGGCGCTGGTCTCGCCAAGTTCTACCAAGGCTTCTTCAAGATGCATCAGGGTGGTGCTGCGGGTGCCGCCGGCTTTGCCGAACTTGCGGGCTAAATAGGCTAACAATCCGGCATGGCTTAGGCTGGCCTGGGTGATGGCGATGGCGCAGTAGAGCCGCGGATCGAGCTTGTCTTTCCAGTGGCTGACGAGATGGCTTTTCCCTACGCCGTTGGGGCCGCTGAGCAACATGAGGCTGCGGAGGGCGGCGCTTTGGGTTAGCAGTTGCTCGGCTTGTTGGATCTGAGGGGGCTTTTGATAGTGGGAGGTTTCTTCGTTGAAGGGGATGCCGGTTGCTCCCCAAAGATGGGTGTAATGAGTGATGGTGGAGTCTGTGATGGGCTTGCGGCCACTGCTTTTTCTAAGTCTGGTCGTCATGGTGTGATGATGATAGCGTGATGTGGCTTTGTTAGCCCTGGTGACGGCGTTCGTAGTTGAGCCGGTCGATCTGACTGTTGAGGTGTAGATTGACCAGGTGAGCTGTGCCGACGTGATGGTTGTGATGATAGATCTCCAGCGATTGCTCTTTGCTTACGGCAAAGGGGTCGTAGCGCACTTCGATGCGACGTCCGCGTAGGCTCAAGTCGACTTCGTAGAGGCGATTTTCGATGCGAATGGTGCCATTCTTGCGCACGGTGCGGTGGATGCGGGTGTAGAAGAGTTTTTCCAGAGCGTGATGGCTGAGTTCAAGTTGGCGGAGGTGTTCGGCTCCGGCGTGGAAACGGGCTTGCGGGGTGGTGCCGGTAGTGCTGTGTTGACGGTTATGATAGTCTTTCTGGAGCCAAGTGGAGAACTTGGCATTGAGGTCTTGGAGACTGTGGACGCGCTCTTCGGGTAGTGATAGGGTGGTTTCAAACCCTACCTGAATACTTGAGAATAGGCGTTCTATCTTTCCCTTGCTCCAGGCGGCGTAAGGCTTGTGATGCAATAGGCGGATATCGAGATTGGCGCAGACGATGTGGGTGTGTTTGCTAATGAATGGGGCGCCGTTGTCGACGTAGAGTTTGTGGGGGAGTCCGCGGCGGCGGACGGCTTCTTTGAGGGCGTGATGGAGGTTTTGCGTGTTTTCGCTTGTGTAGTAGGCGGCGTAGGGAATGAGTCGGCTGTGATCGTCAATGATGGCGCAAAGCTGGGTGCCCAAAGTAGCGCCTTCGGTGGTGCGGAGTTTGGGACCGGGGCTGAAGTCGGCCATCCAAAGATCGTTTGGATAGGGGGCTTCGAAGGCTTTGGTGGGGCCGCTATGGATGTCCTCAGCTGGACGCCCGTGATGCAGTCCAGCGGCTCTGAGAAAGCGATAGACTGTGGAGAGTGAAGGCAACTCTCTACCTTCTTCTTGAGTGAGCCACCGGCGATAGGCCACTTTGATCGGAATCTGTGGATATTTTCGCCGCTGCGTGAGGATCCATTCTTGTTGTTCGGAGGTGAGCGCACGTTGTTTGCCGGTGTCTTGCCTGGGATGTTTGGTGAGTGCCTGGAATCCGTCGTTTTGATAGGCATACCACCAGTCTTCGAGAGTGCGAATGGCGTAGTGTTTGCCGGATTGGACATCGGGCCAGGGACGCAAGGCTGCTTGTCGTAAGGCTGCGGCTAACGACCGGCCTTCTTCCTGAAGTTGTTGCAGGTAACTGATGGCGCCGTAGCGGACCAGAGCGCTTTGTTCTTGGGGTGTTAGAGTATGGTCATCAGACATGCGGGAGCTTTACCCCCGCAGTGATTTTGCGAAATAGTACGGTTATGTGGGAAACTCGTGGCGAATAATAGAGAGATGTTAGTTGGCCTTCAAGCACCGGTAATCACCCAATAGGCTCTTGCCATGGAGCGCGAGTTCGAGAAGGATCTCCCCGAGGTTGCCGGCGGTGAGGCGAATGGCTCTCCAAAGTTCTTCTGCGGTGTTTGTAAGAGCAATGCGCTGCCCGAAGAACTCGGTGAGGCTCTGGCGCCTGCTTTGATCGGCGAATCGGCACCAAGCTCGCCGCAGGCAACCTTTCTTGATTTCGCTGCCATTGGCGTTGTTGCCGTCGTCTTGGCCACCTTGGGATGGAGGGGCGCAGCGTTGGTCAAAGTCTTCTTCCACGCATGGGAGATGGACGGTACGATAAGGCAAGAGGTGATCGGGAAGAACACTAATGGTCCTCCCGGCATACTTGCAAAGAAAGCGCATCACGGTGATTTGCGCGTCTCCCTCGACATCGGCAAAACGCTTGTAATTCCCATGGCGATGCAGGCATTGGCCCTCTTCGTGATCGAAGGCACATGGAGGAAATTCATCGGTAGCTGGATAACTGGATCGGCGAATCTGCATCCCCCATTCAATCATCCCTGTCTACGTCCTCATTCTATATCGTGGCTGGCTCCCCGAAACCCAGTCTGACTCTCATCTATACCCGTTCACACGAAGCATTTCGCCACGGAACAACTCGTATCGCGGAGCAGCAGAGAAATTCCTGAACGGATGGTGTACGAGTGCTTTACGAAGCCGTCTGGAGCCCCTGAAGAAATTTGTGAAAACTGTGCGGTGGCACAAAGAACGCATACTCGGTTATATTGGTAGCGGAACGACTAACGCCATAGCTGAGGGAATCAATCGGGTGATCCGTCAGATCAAGAATTGGGCCAGTGGCTTCCGAAATATTGATCACTTTGCCAACTTGATCTTTCTGCGTAAAGGCGATCTCGATATCGCTGCGCAAATTCCAAAGCCTCACAGAATCAAATGAAACGGTCCTAAACATCGGAAATTCCAGCCTAAAAAGGCCGGTGAGCGGTTGCGAATCTCGTATATAGCCAAAAATAGAGACTAACAATATTCGATATTGATGAACGCTGTTAGGATAGAATAGGTGCTTCTTCTTCGAGATTTGACCAATGAGGTCGATTCTTGGGAGCCGACCATCCGGTTTGCGACAGGAGGTGATTGATGAGTGGTTGTTAGAGGCTTGGCTTTGGGAATTGTGGGGTGAGGGGGCGGTTAACTTAACGCGTTGTGTGGAAACAGCCGGGACGGCTATTTCACATTGGGTTGTGTGGAAACAGCCGGGACGGCTATTTCACGTTGGGACGCCGCCACTTTGTGGGAACTGCCCAAGTAGGATTCGATCTAACTTAACTTAAAGAATCGGGAATTGTCGCAGCGTCGTTAAGACTGTTGGGAGAGCGGGTTATGTGAAGGGGAAGCCAACCTTCCTCCAATGATTCGCCCCTCTAGTCTCGCCCTCGTTCTCCTCGCTATTCAACTCATCTCGCCTTCTTCAGCGATCGAAGGCGATTACTGGCGGCAACATTATGGTTTCGAGGAGTGGGAGTGGGGCTTCGATCATGATGGGGACACTTTTTCTGCAAGGGAGGAGTACTTTGCTGGTACAGACCCTTGGGACCCAACCTCCAATCTTTCTCTATCCATGGAAGAACAGGAAATGACGACCGAATTCCTGTTGTTCTGGCAGTCATCTGCCGGCGCCCGTTACCAGTTGCTTGGTTCGGCTTCTTTAGATGTGGGTTTCGACGACCTCGGCGATCCCGTGGATGGTGATGGCAGCCTGTTAGAAACCCTGATGGATCCTGGTATGCTGGACCGGTACTTCTTCCGAGTGGATGCTCTGGCGCCAGGCGACGCGGATGGCGATGGTCTGACGGCGATTGAAGAAGGGCTTCTCATGACGGATCCCAACGATGACGATACGGATGGCGACACCTTCAAGGATGGCCAAGAGATCTTTGAGACCCTAACAGACCCGCTGATCTTCGATGATCGTGCCGGCACCATTCGTGGCACGATCTTCAAGGATCCCAACGTGGATGGCAATCTCACAGATGGCGTGCCTCAAGAACTTGTTAGGACCTATTTGGATAGCAATTACAACGGCCTCTTCGATTCCGGCGAACGCACCGCCACGAGCGACGTCAATGGCGATTACGAATTCGTGGCTGTCCCTCCCGGCGTTCATCATGTGCGTCAGGAACTGATTGCGCCGCATATTCAGACGTTCCCCATCGAAGGAGAACTTCCGGTTGTGGATGGCTTGCCTGACGAAGTCACCAGCTACACCCATGCGGCGCCGGGTGTGGGAAATTTCGACGTACCTTATGGCGAAACGCGTTCCGATCTTCCGTCTTTCTGGCGTCTCTTCGAGGGCCGGGGAGCCCATGTTGATATCGTCGATTCCGTTGATCTCGTGCTCCAGCCTATCGGCCTACGCGACTTCTTAAGCGGTGGTGGGAGGGTGGCCTTAGGCACGGAGTGCCTTTCGCTGCCAGAGGGGGCTGAGATCACGGTGAGATTTGATGAAATGATCGTCGATGGCCCGGGCCCTGACATTCTTATTTACTCCCCAGGACGTAGTGGATCCATCAGAGAGGACTTTCCCGAACGTGCGGAGATCTTGGTAGGGGCATCGGATATGTCTTTGACGTCTCTAGGCATTCATCCAATGGGGGAACCCCTTCCTTTGGACTTGGATGATTATGCTATCCCAGGGCCCATCCACTTCATCCAACTGATTTCGCAGAACAACGGCGGCGATTGGTTCGGCTTTGATATAGTGGGCTACGAAGCGGTCAACGTTGCGCCGCCTTCGTCCGATGCGCACATCGTCACGATCACCAGTAATGAAGTGTTCGAGGATCGCGACTTTGGACGGTATTTTCAGGATCTCCCACCCACATTGCTCATCGGCCAGGAGAATCAAACGCGTTCGACCGGAGAAATCTGGGCCGGGGATCAATTGTTAGTGACGGTCAGCGCCACGGATGACCTGGGTATCGGGGCTCTCACCCTGAAGGCGGACGGAAACGCCGTGGCGCTAAGCAACACTAACACCGCAACAATCGTCGCCGTTAATCCAGGCGCTCTAGTCCTCGACGCATCGACGACAGATACGGGTGGTCAAACCAAGGAGGCTCAAGCAGTGATCTATGTTAGGAATGCTGACGGGACGTTGCCCTTCGATCCCAATCTGGGTTCTCTCGATGCGATTGAAGCGCCCGATGCGCCTGGTGTGAGGCTGGTTTCTCCTGGGCCTGGCGAAGTCTTTTCTGAAGATGTGCCCCTGATCGTGGAGATCGATGGCGATCCGCCTGCCACTTCTTGGACCGTGGAATACGCTCCCGTGTCTGACATTGATCCTTACATGCTGACGGAAGAAGATCCCGACTACATCGAGCTCGCCAGCGGCACGGGCAACGTCATGGAAAGCACGGTGGCCACGTTGCCCCTATCAAGCTTGCCAGACGGCATCTACTTCGTTCGGGTGTGTGCTAGAAACTCGCCAGTGCGGTTGGCGTGTTATGGCCAGGTCATTGCCAAGAATGTCGACCAGGCGGATTTGCGTCCCGTGATCACCATCGATTCGCCCATGGACGGCTCGGAAGTGATGTTGACTGCGGATATCACGGGCACCATCACCTCTGCCCAACCGCTTCGTGAATGGTATGCCGAGTACGCCCTGGCCGACACCGTCGACCAAGCGGCGATCAGCGCTCGTGGGCCGCAGTGGACCCGCTTTGCCTCCGGCACCGATCCCGTGGAGGTGTCTTCCGTATTGGCAAACTTCGATGCCACCTTGTTGAAGAACAATCGCTACGTGGTGCGCGTGGTTGCTTGGAATACCATCAGCTTGGGTTGGGCGGAGCCTGTGACCTTGGAAGCGGTGGGAGAAGCGAAGTTAGGAAGGAATCGGTTAGAGTTTGACGACGTCTCCTTTGAGCTGGGTGGGTTCACGCTGAGTTTCACCCGCGTTTATGATTCGCTCTACGCAGACGAGAAAGGCGAGCTTGGCTACGGCTGGAGTTTGCGCATGCAGGATCCGGACTTGCGTGAGACGGTACCGGTGACCGGTGTGCTAGGGGTCTTCGGAGCCACACCTTTCAAAGAAGGAACGCGGGTTTACCTCAATGCACCCACGGGTGAACGGTTAGGATTCACTTTCGAAACGGAATTCAGTGGCGTCGGAATCTTGGGTGCGGCCTTCAGTCCGGGATTTCGCGCAGATCCAGGAAACTATCACACCTTGGAAGTACCGCCGACCGGTCTCAAACGCACTGATGATGGCTCTGTTTACGTGTTCTTCGCCAACCTGCCTTACAATCCATCGCAGTACACGTTAACGGATCCTTCAGGCAAACGATTCACCTATCACGAGAACCGTGGACTCCTCCGAGCTGAAGATCCTAACGGGAATACTCTCACGCTAAACAACAACGGCATCACCCATTCCTCTGGCGTCGGGTTGGCTTTCGAACGGGACGCCCAAGGTCGGATCGTGGTCATGCGTGACCCGCTAGGCGAGGCCTGGAGCTACGGGTATGATGCCGATGGGAATCTTTCAACCGTGACGGATCCTGACGGAAATATCACGACTTACACTTATCACATGACGCCCGCGCACTACTTGGATAAGATCATCGATCCCCAAGGGCGCACACCCCGCCAATTTGAGTATGATCCCGTGACGGGGCGGTTGGTGGCCGTGATCGAGGATGGGAACCGGCGCGAAGTGAGCTGGGATCCTGAGGGCTTCTCCGGTACCCGCACCGATGCCCGAGGGAATGTGATCACCATCGACTACAATGCGCGTGGCAATGTCATCCGCGAGGAAGATGCAGGGGGCAACGTCACCACCTATGAGTATGGGGATGCTGATCATCCTGACAAACAGACACGCACTACCGATGCCAACGGTCAAGAATGGGACTATCAATATGATGCCATGGCCAGACCCGTTAGGCTCTTTCCGCCGGAGAGCTTTGCTGGAAGGGGAACGGTCATTGCAAGCTACGACGCCATGGGAAACATGACTTCCTATGAAACGCAGGACAGACTGGTGAGCACCTACTCTTATGATGAAAAGGGAAACCTTCTAACAGAGACTCCCTATGGTGCGCCCGGGAGCACGTTCACCTACAGCTCACATGGCAAGCTTGCCCGCAGGGAATTGACCGGAGAATATGAAATCAACTATCAATATGACAATAACGGTCATTTGCGCGAGCGTTCAGATTCCCTAGGGGACACACGCGGGTTTGTGAGCCGCTACGATGGCAAGCCGGCCTCATTTGCTAGCGCCGAAGGGAGTCTAACCAATACATTCAACAAGAGTGGCGATCTCGAAATGCAGACAGACGATGATGGTAATGTGGCTACATTTGTAAAGAACGCCGATGGCTCTGTCACCCGTACCGATCGCAACGGCCGCGTCACGAACGCCACGCTGGACACCGAAGGACGTCCTACCGGAATCACCCTTCCTGGGGGCGGTTCACTGGCCACTGTGTTTGATCCCGATGGCAATCCTCAGGCCGTCACGGATCCAATGGGAAACATGGTGACGTTTGACTTTGATCATAGCAATCTTCTCGCTGGCTTCACGGATCAGTTAGGTAACAGCCATTCTTACACACGTGACGCCGTTGGAAATGTGACAGAGATCATCGACCGCAATGGCAAGCGGAGGACATTCACCTACGACGGCAACCGAAGGATCACGGCCGAACGTTGGCATGATAGTGATGACAATGTGATTCGCGAGTTTACCTACACTTACGATAGCCGTCGCGGTCTGGAGCGGGTAGACGAGACGGCTGGGACGGACGTGACAACGATCAGATATCAAGGGGACCACCGGCGTCCCGGATTCGTCTGGGTGACTTATCCCGGCCAGGGTGAATGGGATGTGGATTATGTGCACAATGATAGGATAACGAGCCCGACAACAATCATCCTTCGCGCACCCAGTGGAGGGGAAAGCCGGATCGATGCCGACTACTTCGCAGATCGCCTCTACCAAATGTCGTGGCGCCACCCTGGAGGCTCCTTCCGTCGAGTGACCGTTAACCGCCGTTCTGATGGGAAGGTGGATCATATCACGCGCACGATCAGTGGCACGGATCATTCTATCTCACACTACACCTATGACAACCTTGCCCGACTGACCGGGATTCGTCACGAAGATCCGACGGGGGCTTTGTTAGAAGCGCGCTCCGATCTAACGCTTGGCTACGATGCCGCGAACCAGGTGACGTCCATTACTCACGCTTCGAATGCGATCACATTCAGTTATGATTCTGACAGTCAACTTACGGCAGCCATGCACTCGGATGCCTCGTTTGCCGATGAGACCTATACCTACGACTTGGGAGGCAACCGGAAGACCAGTCATCTCATGGCAGGGACGGCGACGATCACAGCTCCGAACCGCCTCGCCGCGGCGGGAGACTTCACCTATCAATATGACGCTGCCGGCAACCTGATTCTCCAGACGAACACCGTCTCTGGCGAGGTCACCGACTACGCCTACGATCACCGCAACCGTCTAACGGAAGTGAACGTCCGCCCCAGTGCAGGTGCTGCGGCAACGGCAACCGTTCTCTATCAATACGACTACAAGGACCGCATGATCTCGCGTTCGATCGATGGAACGAAGACTTGGATACTCTATCATGAAGACATGCCGCTCGGCGAGTTCCGCGATGGAGAAGATTCCCTTAGCGCCGCCTATCTATTTGATATCACAACGTTAGATACCTTTCATGCCGTATGGCGCTCTGGAGTGGGGGAGCGTTGGTTTATCAATGACCAGATTGGAACCGTGCGTGGGACTCTCGATGGCGCAGGAACGCTGTTATCCTGGTGTGAGTATGATAGTTTCGGCAATTTGCAACCCGGCTCCGTTCCGGCAGATGCAGAAGCTCCGCGATTCGCGGGCCGATTCTACCGGCCTGAGATAGGTCTCTACGAGAACCGGCGGCGCTACTACGATCCGATGCAGGGCCGGTTTACTCAGGAAGACCCCACGCTCTTTGGTGGACGTGATGCCAATTTTTATCGTTATGTCATGAATCACCCCACGGCGCTAACAGACCCTCAAGGAGAGAACGCGTTCTCGACGCTGATTCAGATACTGCACAAGGTGCTGGCGTTGAAAGCCGAGGCCGACGGCTATTCAGAACAGATTTCGCGACCGTGCCAGATCGCTGCGTGGACGGGCATGACCTTCGCCTACTTCGAAAGCGTGGCCGACGTCATCTCCAACGCCCACACCGGCAACCCCATTCCCGCCATCGAACCCACGCCTGGGTTCTTGGAAATAAACGGGTGTGGCGATTAAGGAAAGAGACGTTGGGATCGGCAGTTGCCGGTGACTAATTGCTTGGCAAGCGTCAACGAGCGTGCTGGTATCCGCTCGGAATCCTTGTCAATTTCTACACTAGCTATCATGAAAATCACTTCGCTGACCTTTATTGGGTGTTTGTTCGTTTCCGGCTCTCTTCTAATCGCAGATCATCACGGTGGGGGTTGGATCAACTTGTTTAATGGCGAAACGTTAGACGGCTGGACCCAACGCAATGGCACCGCCCATTACCGCATCGTGGGGGATACCATTCACGGGCGCACCACTGATGGCAGCCCCAATTCTTTCCTCTGCACGAACAAAGAGTACGGCGACTTTGAATTGCAGTTTGAGGTTAAGTGTCATGCTAGTCTCAACTCAGGAGTGCAGATTCGCTCGAAATCAAAGGAAGTGGAAGGCGCCGATGGGAAGAAGCGTGCTATTGGTAGGGTCTACGGACCTCAAGTCGAGATCGAGGCTAGTGGCGAAGGCGGCGCTGAAGCCGGTTACGTGTATGGCGAGGCGACAGGGCGCGGCTGGCTCACTCCTCAAGAGCGACTCAAGAAGCACAAGCATTTCAAGGACGGCGAGTGGAACCATTACCGCATCGTGGCGCAAGGTCCCCGCATTCAAACCTGGATCAATGGCAATAAAGTCGAAGACCTAACCGATTACGAAATATTCAAGACGCATCCCAAGGGATTCATCGGGCTGCAGGTGCACGGCATTCGCATGGGCACCGGTCCTTACGACGTTTCTTGGCGCCATATTAGGATTAAAGAACTGAAATAGCTTTGATAGATCCGCCGATCCATCGTGGCTCCTGTATATGTGGTTTGGTGAGGTTTGAAGTGGCCACATCGCTGGCGCCGGCCGATGCGTGTCACTGTACGGATTGCCGGAAAGTGTCAGGCCATTTCTTTGCATCGACCAACGTGTCGCGAGAAGCGCTAACGATTCACGGAGAAGAACACGTGACTTGGTATCACACATCTGAAAAGGTCCGGCGAGGATTCTGCAAGCAATGTGGGGCGTCGCTTTTCTGGGACCCGGTGGAGAGGGACTGGATGGCGATTGGCATGGGCGCCTTGGATACACCAAGCAACACGGAATTGAGTGAGCACATCTTTGTCGCAGAGAAGGGCGATTACTACGAATTGACCGATGGATTGCCGCAACATCCTCATTGAAAAAACCCGCTTGCGCCCTCCCTATTGAACGTTACGATGGCCGCCCCTTTCCTCCCTAGATTTCTGCTCGACTATGAATTTGGCTTCGCTCCTGACGATCGATCATATCGTCCCTGAGATGCATGCAACGGAGCGCTGGCCCGCAATCGTTGAGTTAGTAGATCATTTACAGGCCAAGGGCGAGTTTTCCGAGGAGGATCGTGAAGCCGCCCTGCAAGCCCTACAACAACGTGAGGAACAAACCAGTACCGGGATTGGGTCCGGCGTGGCCATTCCCCATGCGTTTCACGAACGGATCGATCATGTGGTAGCGGTGTTCGGCCGTTCTCACGAAGGCGTGGATTTCGAGGCAGTCGACAACGCGCCCGTCCGGTTCATCGTTCTGTTCATGGTTCCCGAGGACCAATATCACGCGCATCTTCGGACCTTGGCCGCGATTGCCAAAACCCTAACAAATGGACAGGTGCGTGAGCGTTTGGGAGCCGCCAAGGATGCGGAGGAAATCCTTTCCATTCTCCGTACCAAATCCGCTCGCGGCTAGGCGCTTGTTAGGAGAAAGCGTTTTTCTGCTGGCTACTTGCCACTTCTCCTTTATCACCTATGCCTTTCCGCTATGACGCTGTTACCCGCACAACTTCAGAACCGCCTAGCCGAGGCCATTACCAGTCTGGACCTTGAGTTGCCGGACGGCTTTGCCGTAGCCGTGTCGCCGGCAACGGATAGCCGCTTTGGAGACTATCAATCAAATAGTGCCATGATCTTGGCCAAGCGATTGCGCACGAATCCCCGCGAGCTGGCCACTCAAGTGGTCGAGGCTGGGGATTGGACGGGCCTGTGTGAGACTCCAGCGATTGCCGGCCCCGGATTCATCAATTTCCGCCTAACTAAAGAAACATTAGAATCCCACACCAAGGGCGTGTATGGAGACGCTCATTTTGGTGTGCCGCAAGCGGCTCCGCCGCAGAAGATCGTCATTGATTTCAGTGCGCCCAATGTGGCTAAACCCATGCACATCGGTCACATCCGCAGCACCTTTATCGGCGATGCTTTAAGCCGTGTCGCCAGATTCTTAGGCCATCAAGTCATTACGGATAACCACATCGGCGATTGGGGCACGCAATTTGGCATGATTATCTATGGATGGAAGAAGTATCTCGATGAAAAGGCGCTCCAGCAGGATCCCATTCGTGAATTGTTGCGAGTTTATCGCACCGTCAACGCAGAAACCAAGGCCGATGAAACCATTCTCCAAGCGTGCCGTGATGAATTAGTGAAACTTCAGCAAGGTGATGAACAGAACAAAGCTATTTGGCAGAAGACCGTCGATCTATCATTAAAGCAGTTGGGCGATCTCTATGCATGGTTGGGTGTCGAATTTGACCACTTCTTGGGCGAGAGTTTTTACAATGATCAATTAGGTCCGTTGGTGGACGATTTGCTAGAGAAAGGCATCGCTGAAGAAAGTGATGGAGCAATTTGTATCTTCTTTCGCGATATCTCTGGACTGGAAGAAAAGCCTGCCATTGTGCGCAAGACGGATGGCGGATTCAATTACGCGACCACGGATCTCGCGACGATTGACCACCGGGTAAAGGAATGGAAAGCGGATCAGGTTTGGTATGTGGTGGGCGCGCCGCAGCAGTTACATTTTCAACAACTTTTCGCCGCAACGAAACGGCGGGGGCACGATGTCAGCCTCACACATATTGCGCATGGAAGTATTCTGGGAAGCGATCGCAAGCTAATGAAGACGCGATCGGGTGATAATGTGCAGTTGATTGATGTCCTTCAAGAATCCGTAGAGCGCGCACGCAAGATCATTGAGGAGAAGAATCCGACGTTGTCCGGCGAAGAAAAACAAGATATCGCCGAAGCGATCGGCGTAGGGGCGGTAAAGTACGCCGAACTCTCTCAGCATCGCATGACGGATTACATCTTTTCCTGGGATAAAATGCTTTCTTTTCAAGGAAACACGGCGCCGTACTTGTTGAATGCCTATGTCCGAACGCGCTCCATCTTCCGGAAATTGGATGGCACGGAATCAGTTGAGGGCATGGTAGAGATCTCGAATTCTTTCGAACGAAATCTGGCGCTTAAGCTAAGCCAGTTTGGCGAGGTGGTTCCTGATGTTCTTAATGATTTTCGCCCCAATTTGCTCGCCAATTATCTTTATGAACTCGCCCAAATATATCATCGATTTTTTGAAGAGTGTCCCGTATTGAAATCCGAGGGAGCTACCCGCCAGTCTCGCCTGCTACTCTGCGACCTCACTTCCAAAGTCCTGAAACAGGGCCTCAATCTCTTGGGCATCCGCGTCACGGAGCGAATGTAAGTTTCTTAAAGCCACGGCGGGTTTTCCAGATCAAGATTGCCGCCGGTGAGAATGACACCCACACGTTTCCCCCGAAACGAATCGGCATGTTCCATAAGGCCTGCTAGAGCGACGGCCGCCGAGGGTTCGACGACGGTTTTAAGATAACGCAAGAGATCCACAGTGCACGAAAGGATTGCCTCCTCGGAGACTTGGAGGACGCCGGCTGCGAAACCGCGAATGATTTGGAAAGTCCGTTCACTAAGCCCCGCACGCAAGCCATCCGCGATGGTGTTGATGCCAGTGACACCCTGGAGGGTTCCAGTATTCATGCTAGAGAAAGCGTCGCCGCTTCGTTCCGGCTCGGCTCCGTAGACGTCAATGCCAGGCGCCATCTCGTTGGCGGTAATCAAGGTGCCTGAAAGCAAGCCACCACCACCAACCGGAGCGATAATCGTCTCCAAATCCGGCACTTGCTCCAAGAGTTCCAATGCCGCCGTTCCTTGGCCGGCGATGATCCAATCGTCGTCATAGGGATGGATGAAAGTGCTGCCGGTCCTTTCCATGACATGGGCGCAAAGGTCGTCACGGCTTTGCAGTGAAGCCTCACACAAGTGCACGCGGGCTCCATAACTTTGCACGGCAGCAATTTTATTAGGGACGGAGTCTTTGGGCATGACCACATGGGCGCCGATACCTGATCGATGCGCTGCCCAAGCGAGAGCGGCTCCATGATTTCCTGAAGAATGGGTCGCCACATCTCCTTGAAACCCTTGCTCGACTAATGTCAAAATCGCATTGGTAGCACCGCGGGCTTTGAAAGCCCCCGTTTTTTGAAGATTTTCCGCTTTGAAAAAAAGTTCGGCACCCGTCGCATCATTGAGGCTCTGACTTGTTAGAATCGGTGTGCGGTGCACGAGTGATCGGATCCTAGCATGTGCCTCGCAAACGGCGGACGGCGTGACGGAGAAAGCTGCTTCACGAAGGTCGCCGGTCACCATGCGTGAAGCTAAAGAGTCATCGGCTGCCTTGGCGAGAGGATTTGCCGCACCCTCACGCGTCGCCTAGCCAAGCTTCAGCAGGTGGGTGAGCCGCTCGCGGGAGACGTAGTAGTGGTTCCGTTTGGCCGTCGGGCTTGAATCCAAAGGGGAAGTCGTAGCGGATCTCAGATTTGGAGCGAATCCAGCCTAACTGAATGACGTCCGTGATCTCCACGTAACCATCTGGATTCCAACGCGCCTCCACGGTCAGCCGAAGTGCGCGATCCCACTCGAGAAGCTCTGCGAGGCGAGACGAAATCTGCGGCGACTGATCCACTTTGGCGAGCAGCGCTTCCGGATAATGATGGTGATAGACTTTGAAAAATTGAGAACCTGATCGCACCAACTGCTCGGACGAATGAGGCAATCGATCACTCGTAAAGGGTGAGAGAATGGCGTGAATATGAAGCGGTGAGGCTTCACGCGGTTTGTTAGCCTGAAACTGCCGCCATTGCCATTGGGGGCAATCAACCAGATCTTCCCAATCAAATCGCGGACCATCAGGGGTCACCTCCACGGTCATGGCCCTTGTGGAATCACCATTAGGAGATGTCAGCTGAAGCTGCCACCAACGATGATCTGCGGAAAGGGGCCATTGATTCGTCAATCGATAGTGTTGCAGATTGAAGAACGTATTAGCCGCGTAATAGGCGCTCATGGTTTCCTCCAAATCGGAAGCATGTCGAACCAAAGGCAACCACTCTTGCCAAGTGCGTGCGAATGTCACGGTATGGAGAGGAAACTCAAGTTTGCTCGATGGAGCAGGGGAGACGTCACTCCGATTTCGTGTGCCTAACGCAATCATGGCGGAACTCATCAGGAGCGCACTGATGACTGCGGTGAACCCAGCTAGTGCCATATTACGGTTTCTGACCGTACGCCAATGAGGATCCGCTGACGGCCCCATGGCTAACTCTAAGGCTTCTGCCTCACAATGGCCGCAGGCCACATCTATCAATGGCGATTCGGATTCCACATGAATCTGGCGGCCGCACTGGGGACAACGCGTAATCGGTGAACGCGTTCTAGGGGTGGTTCTCCCTAGTTGTGGTGCGTCCCGGCGTTCCTCAATGTCGAGCGATGCGCGAAGGGGAGACCAGGCGGATTCCTTACTAAATTCGTGGGATTGAGGCGAGAATCTGCCCCGTGGAGAGACAATGGAAGGTGGATTTTCCATACAACGCGATAATTCAAGTCAGTATGGTATTGGCGTTAATTATTCATTCAACTCAATTATTAGAATAATTTGAAATCTTGGATGTGAGATCGCGAGTTGAATCCACTTGCCGTCGAGGATGTGTTCCGGAATAGGCTCGCGCCATGTCCGCTTCATCCGTTACCGGGAAACTCGACTACAATCCCGTTCTTCCTCGAAACAAGTCGGTGGGGATCGGCTGCATTGGCTCCGGATTCATCATGGCAGATTGCCATCTTGTCGCCTACGAGCAGGCGGGATTCCGTCCGCTAGCCATCGCCTCCCGCACGCCGATGAATGCCCGAGCGGTGGCTAAGAAGCGGAACGTGCCCAAAGCCTACGAAACCTATCAAGAACTCCTAGCAGACAAGAAATCGAGATTGAGATCCGTCGCTGTTGATTCACCTGACTCGTGGGCGCGAAAGGACCTTGCATTCGACCTCAAGCACGAAAGGACTACTACGAGCTTGGTGAAGGCCTTCTTCATCGAATAGATCGTATCGCTCCCACAAAGGCCGTGACTTCCTCGGCCATCATATCGGCCAGCGAACTACGCACGGCACCGCGAAAGAACTCCTCAAATATGGCGCTAATGTGGTCGTTATCGCCTTGACCTAAATGCTGGATGACCTCAATATCGCCTTGGATGGTTATTGGCTATGGTTTTGTATATTTCCACCTTCGCTGTCGGAGCGGAACTGGTAACGATCCAGCCAAAATCGAACATTACACGGAAAACTGCCTCAATTCTCACCTAGTCGGCAATTGACCGGGTCACTACATCCATGAACGAGAATCTAATTTTTGTTTTAAACCGTCATTTGTTGTCACTGAAAGGCAACCTTGAGACGCTTATGGGTGACAGGGCCGACTTGGCAATTATTCTGTGGCTCTTCGACGCAAACTCGGAAGAGTTTCATACTCCTGTATGTTTAGGCCTATTAGATGACACCATAATACATGAACCGTATATGAGACCCAAGCTCGTAGGTTCTGCTGGTATTGTCCTAAAAGCGGAGAACATCGTCACTTCAAACAGTCCAGAGGGTGCAACCTTTACGCGTGCGCCCTTTGCCTATCGTGAACGAGTTGAATCGACGGCTGCGATTAGAATTGGATCCGAAATCTCTCCTAATGGCGTGCTGTTCGTTAATAATCGTCAGCAATTTAGCTTTGATACGGAAACTGATGAGTTGATCCTTAATTCCTCTACTATTTTAGAAAAGTTAATCAGCCAATATCTAAGGCGCCTTCCATCTCAAGGGGAAGAAAATCTACCAATCCTTCACGAAGCGATCTTGCCAATTCAAAATACCCTAGCGAATTTCTTCCCCGGCGACTCCTTTATATGGATCGGAGACAAAA
Organism: Verrucomicrobiales bacterium; assembly: GCA_965224685.1. Classification (GTDB taxonomy): domain Bacteria; phylum Verrucomicrobiota; class Verrucomicrobiia; order Verrucomicrobiales; family DEV007; genus CBDDAB01. Next base: position 228,644 of record CBDDAB010000018.1, read on the forward strand.
AGAATACGTCGCCCTTAACATTAGCTACCCTCATCGAAGACCATACACTGAAATCCGAATACTTGAAAATCAGTAATCGATATAGAATGCAATCGTTGACAGAAAACACTATTATTGATGTTTCGAATAAACAAATGTACTCACGTTTTCTAAAAACAGTCAACCAGAATTTCGCGACGATAGTGCCCATTTCTTCCAGTTTGGGCCATGAGCCCACTGCAGCAGTCGAACTGTTTACCGAAAACATGTTATCTAAAGGTTCGAAAACCTTTAATGACCTTAAGCCCTTGCTCCTATCAGCTCTATCAGCATGTCAATCGAAACTGCGGGCTCACACCTTGAATCGACTTCGACAATCAATAAATCTCTCGAAAACCTTAGCATCATCACTTGAATCGGTCGCGAAATACGCTAAGGAGCTTACTCTTGCGGATAGCTCGATTGTTATTCTAACTAACGATTCGGGCAAGCTTACAATTGGTGCTGTTTGGCCGGCCGGAATAAAGGAGCCTTTCTTTGGTCCACCTCGCCCTAACGGCATAACAGAGCAAATACTTGAAGATGGAAGTCCAGTAATTGTTGGCGACACACCTCTCGACAAAAGAGTGCATCCGCGACTCCGCGAATCTGGTATTAAATGCTTACTTTTCGAAATTTGATCATCTAGGTCAAACTCCTTTCAATCATATATAAATGAGATAATGAAGGCTTTTGTACATACCTCTCCTGTTATTCATCATGCCGCTCGACTTAAGTGGTGACGCGCAAACAGCGATTCAACCTCTTGGCCAAATGCATTGTAGGCTTGGTGGAGGTTGCCTTCGTGCCATTCACTGAATAACTCCGATGCGCCTTCTTGATAAACGCGTCGCTCCACTTGGCTGATGAATAAGGCTAGCCGAAGGCCTTCCTCGGTCACTTCATAGCGATGCGTTCCTTCTATTTTCCGGATTACCCCGTGTCCTTTTAATCGCCTCAAATCGTAGCTCATCTGTCCGGTTGATATTTCTGGTTCTTCTTTTCCCAGAAGTTGAGCAACTCGGCTCTTCAGATCCCGATTCCGGAATCCTCCGCAGATCAGATGACAGCCTATCAAGGCGTTCAATAGGGCTTGCACCCGGGTGTTACTGCGAGGCAAGGCGCTCACTCGTTTTCCAACTCCCACCTCGGCGGGCGTTTCTAGCGCTTTGATCTTCTCGCTGCTTACTGAGGGATCGTGGCTCAATGTTTCTACTCGCAAGAGGCGATTGATGGTGGCTTCACCTACCTTGCGCAGCGCGCGCAGGTTTTTTCCATTGAGCGTTTTCCCTACTTGAAAATCCCGGGGATTGTTGATCGTAAGTTCCGTTCGCAGCGAGATGGCCTCTTTGAAATATTGTTTCAGTTTGTTTAGTTTATAATAGATGTGATAGACGGGAATGGTCCCATATTGCATGACACGGGTCATAAAACGCTTTTGTTTGCTCCGCTTCGTTATTCGCTTTCTGAATATTAATCCCACTCGTTCAGGGCGCCCTAGATCGAGGTTTTCTCGTATCGCTTGCTCAAAGAATTGCCGTCCGTTTTGCGCTTTTTTCCATACTTGGGTAAGAGCGTATTCTATTTGTAGCATGGAGATCTCGTAGCGGATCTTTATCCTGTTCTTTAAGATAGTGATCGGAGTCGGAATGATTTTGAGCCAGTCTCTAATTGTGTTTTCGATCTTTGAGGCCGTGATGTTATTGGCAATTTGCTGGGCTTTCCCTGGATCGGCGCAAGATTTGACACCGTTGTCGAGAGCCTCATAAGGAATACGCTGTTTCTCTAGCTGGCGTTTGACATATTCGTGCCCGTTGAGACAGACTCTCCCGGCGAAGGGGGCGTAACTGCTCAATTTGATGAAGAGACTCCCCCAGTTGTCATCCCAAATGTAGAAGTAGTATTGGTTGGCCATGACTTTACCCCAACGAAGCCGGTACCACCATCCGCCGGTCTCTTCGTTCTTGGCCGAACCGCCTTGGACCACGCTGATTTTCTCTTGCGCTTTGCCTATAAAGTAGACGCCTGGCCTACGCGTCCCCCGCGATTCGAGGTGTTGCTGCGCGATTTCTTCTTTGTTCTCGTTGTTAGCAAAGCGGTGGATGCCGAGCCCGTTGTCTTTGGCGAAGGTTTCGATGTTCTCCACGAACTGGTCCCGGAAGGGCTTAAAGACGCTCACCAGCGGAAGCTTTTCACCAAGGATCTTGCGAATGAACAGCGAGATCCCGCCCAGCGTGCAGAGGAGTGGCAAACGTAGATTCAGGTAGATGCGATCGAAGCAACTAAGCTCGTAGGAGATGTGTCCTTCTTGAAGTTCGTTGAGATTTGGCACATGCTGATCATGCCTCCCGCAGATCTACGCTTCAAGCATCTGCCGTCATGGCACATTACTGCGGGAGGCACTTCATGGTAGGAGGCGAACGCCTCGCTATATCATTCGTTGGTGTCAGGTTTGAAATTGGCAACGAGAATGCAGGAGTTATTTACGCGTTGAGTAATCGCCGGCAGGCGTTCAATGCAGAAGATATCAATACCTTGGACGAACTAAAACACTGTGCGTCTAGCGCCCTCGCATGTGCGCAGTATTTATTGCAGCCGATTCAAAAGATTGAACAAAACTTGAAGCGAATCAATGATTACCGTGACCTGTTGAAAAATTCAGTCGCAACGCTTCGGGGAAAAATGGGAGCGCAGGCTCCAGCCTTGATTGCTATTCATTTAAAAGATGAATGGAACAAAATGGTTCAAACGGTTTATGGCGAAGGATCAGCGGAAGATTGGCCCAAACGTTTTCGCCATCCAATTAGAGATGAACCTGAGCTTAGAGACATTCATGTTGATATCATCATGAAGAACAGCCCTGGTTTTGAGGTGATCTGTGGCTGGGATGATCGATTCAATCCATGGATCTTTCATCAATGTCGACATAATGAGATTCTTAGAGCATTCATTACGATTGTATTGTTTTATGATCGACATGATCGGATTGTTAATCCTAGTGATATAAATCTGGAATTTGAGTCTAAACTCTTCTCTTCAAGAGACGAAGATCAGGGTGAGGGAGAGGGAATTCGCGTTGACGCAATAGTCAGGGAAGAGACAGATTTGCGTCCTGAGACGATAGGCACTTTAGAAATAGGTTATCCGCTAAAATTGGATGGCGATAAAGGCCAACAAATGGAACGAATGGTGAGGATGGCGAAAGAGAACTTTAATCACTTTCTCGAGCTTGCCCTCGATACTCACATATCCTCTGTAGATTATGTCCTTGCCGATGTATTGCGTCCATTTATGTCAATGTGCGCAGCGCATTCAGCGTCGATATATCTCGATGGTATTGTAGAATCCAAGAAATTTCGATATGTGGCTGGAGCCGGTGGAGTTGGAAGTAAACTGGCGTCATACCCCCCACGTGGTAAGGATGGCCTAGGAGTAGCCGCGCTCGCGTCCAACAAACCTGTTTCTGGCACTCACAGTAGTCATATTCGCAAAGAGGCAATTAAGTTGGGAGTTAAAAGCGCTGTTGCGTTTCCGATACGGCACGGTAATAAAATTGGTTTGGCTTATCTGTACTTTATGGCACACCGCCGACTTAGTGATATGGAGAAACAATGGGTTGTAATATTACTCAACCGAGCAGTTGGCACTGTGTTACAGGAAGCTTCATCCATAGAGATTCGCAATCAAATTGAAGATTTTGATGTGGTTAGGAAAATCTTTGCTGAGATAATAGCTCGTTCTGCTAAGAATTCATTTTTGCGAGATATCGGTTGGAGTGCGTTGAATATGTTGGCGGCAGATGTGATAACTATTTACGAAACCTCTGATTCAGGACTCTCTACAGATTTGAAGGAGAATTTTACGATAGTGGGTAGGACCTTCGAAGCTCCTGTTGAGCGGCAGAACATCTATAGGCTGACAGCTCCTGATATTATGAGAAATCAGACAAAGCCTGTATGGGCATCCGACTCCATAGTAGGACATGCTGTGTTCGACAACCCTGAACGTGACAGGGTTTCCGCAAACGCAAGATCCTTCGTAGATCGGGAAAAGATAGTTTCTGTTGTTGGACTACCACTGAGAATCGGCGATGAAAACGTAGGCGTTATGTTTGTTAATTTTCGCGCAGAGCAACTTTTTCGCGAGTCGCAAAGGCAAATCATCGAATATGTAGCTTTATCAGTAGCTCTAGCTATTAAGATTAGGCGGGCTGTCATCGGATCCGAGAGCATGTCACTCTTCAAGTTTATGACCTTGGGTATTCTTCACGACTTAAATAATATCTCAACGTGGTTTGATGAGTTAATATCTAAGAGTCTTAGCGGGAGCTCAGAAGAAAGAAGGATTGCGGAGTTGGAAATTAGCCCACGGATTAATAGGGTTGTGAATGAGCTGAGGGCACTTCAACCAGTCACGCCAACGGAGACGGATATCGAGAAATGCATTGATAGTGCGATTGCAAGATCGATTCTCTCAGATACGACGAATGAGAAATCCGAAGTTTTTGACGGCGAAATCATAATTGCACGTGAGCTTGAGGTGCCTACAGTTTTTGGAAACGAAGACGCGCTCATTTACATTTTTGGAGAGCTTATTTTGAATGCGTATCAAGCTTGGCGCCTCTATCCAGAGCGAAGACTCAGTATTTACTTTGAAGTGATGCAAGAGAGCGAGAATTGGCTTTGTATTCGGATATCGGACGACGGTCCGGGAATTGATTGTGAGAAACTTAAGATTCAAGAGAGTGAGCTTAGTAGGATTTTCGATAAAGATGTGTCAACTGGGAGCCGCGAGAATAATGGAATGGGGCTTTGGGTTTGTCGTGCGCAAATTGATAGGATGGGTGGTGCCATTAACGTCGAGAAGAATGCCGCTAGAGGGACGACTTTTACTATAAGACTTCGAAGTTATTATTTTCAGGTAGAGCACAACGATCATGAGTGATAGTAAAGGCTAATCGAGTAAGTCACGTGCATCTGTGCATCCCGGGTGGTTTGTTGAACTTTAGCAATTTGTGAACCTAGCGGAGTGACGAAAAAGATGCGTTGTTTCTTTCCGACAACTAATGGGTGACGATCTGTATTAGAGAGGCTTGGAGAGCTGGAAGTGGGGAAACAGAAAACAGAGTTGACTCGACCGGTCGATCTACGCTTAAAGGGAAGTATGGGTAGTTATAGAATCTCGAAGTGTCCCGAAGAACGGATGTTGTTAGTTCGTCTATGAATTTAGAATTGTTTATCACGAGGCACGCTTTCAGAGTAGATTGAATTGTACAGTGTAGTTCCGATTCGATGGTTTGAAGTTTGATGCAGTAACGATTAATAATTAATAATTTTAAGGGCAATGGGCATAAATGTTTTGTATATTGAGGATTCGGATTCTGATCACAAGAAGATCTTGAAAGCGATAAGTGATTTTGATGGTAAATCAACTGTTGAACTTAAGCGATTGTCCACTCCAGCAGACATTCGGAATGTTAGGAATTTTGACTTTGACATTATTCTTGCGGACGTCCTTTTCAAGCGAGGTGAGGCTCAGGAGGATCAATTGAGCGATATATTAAGGCATGTAGCCGATCGTAGTAACAGGGAAGGTTTAGGTAGATCTTTGCCGGTCATTGCTTACACGTCTGGACCGGAAGACACTTTGAGTGATACCTTCGATAAGCGGGAACATCGTAACTACTCAGGCGAGGTGGCAATTGGTTAAGATATGCTAACAAATCGGTTGCCAGAGTGTTGTTAGACACTATCGTTAGGCGTGTCAGAAAAGCCGTTGCCTAGATTAAGCGAGGAGATTGGCCGTGACGGGCTTATTGAGCTGGCAAAGAGTGATCCTGAGGCCTTCGTCGATCTTTTCATTAAGCTCGAAGAGCGTGTTAGTGAACTCGAAAGGATTATCAATCAGAATAGCGGCAATAGTTCCAAGCCGCCTAGCCAAGATGGGCCTGACAAGAAGCCGAAGAAGAGAAATCGGTCGAAGCGGAAATCTGGAGGACAGAAGGGGCACCCGGGAAATCACCTCAAGAAAGTCGAGGAGCCTGACAATGTTGTCGATCTCAAGCTTGATACGGCACCCAGTGGCGCGAAGTTAACTGACAACGACATTGTTGGTTGGGAAACTCGGCAGGTATTTGATCTGCCAGAGCCCAAACTGATTGTCACAGAGTATCGTGTCGCTATCTATCGCGACCCCAAGACGGGCGAGGTCTGCCAGGAGAGCTTTCCCGATGGTGTGAATGCTCCGGCGGTATATGGAACTGGCGCCCTAGCTTTCATGGTGTATTTGCATGTGCAGCAACATCTTCCGCTCGATCGCACAGGGGCAATCTTCTCTGATCTCTTTGGTCAGCCTGTTAGCCATGGAACGATTCTTCGAGCTCGTGAAGAGGCTGCTACCGAACTCATCGATTTTGAGGAAGCCCTGGTGGCGATGCTCTCAGCACAAGCGATGCTTTGTAGCGATGAAACCGGCCTGCGCGTGAACCAGACACTCTATTGGTGTCATGTCATGTGCACGGAGAGACTGACTTACTATGCCATTCATGACCGGCGAGGCAGCGCTGCATTTGAAGACATCGGCGTTTTGACAGGGTTTGAAGGAAGACTCATTCACGATTGCTTGAGTAGCTACGATGCCTACTGCCCCAGTGCTCTTCATGGACTTTGCAATGCGCATGTCATCCGCGAATTGACCGCGGTGAGCGAACAAGGTGATCATCAAGGGTGGGCCACGAAACTCGTCGATTATCTTTATGAGGCAAACAAGGTAGTCAAAGATCGTGGGGGAAGCTTATCCGAGGACGAGATGATCCCGTGGAAACGCCGCTTTACTCGCCTACTCAACGCTGGAGTCAAAGCGAATCCAGAAACGAACCTATCAAAGCCAAAGAAAGGACGGCAAAAGCGGACCAAGGCACAGAACTTGATTAAGAGATTGAAAGAGCGCCAAGCAGATTACTTGCGATTCATGACAGATGATGAGGTGCCATTCACGAACAATCAAGCGGAGCGAGACCTGCGAATGATGAAGTTGCAGATGAAGATATCAGGGTGCTTTCGCACCGTCATCGGAGCAGAGGACTTTGCGAGGATACGTTCCTATATTTCAACAATGCGTAAGAACGGTTATAAGGTGTTTAATGGGATTAAGTTAGCCATATTGGGGCAACCCCTCACACCAAACGACATCCTTCACGCAACCACCACCTGAGTAGTTACGGAACATCTGTTTGATATTTGGTCTAAAGTTACAGTAACGCCTGATATTGCGGTCTGGCGCCTTTCACGATTGGACCTAGATTTGGCAAGAATGCGTCCTGATGCTACAATGTTGCGCCTTGTACGCAGGATAAAATCGCCCTTAGAATGGCATGAATGGGTAAAAGAAATGACTACCCTTTATGACTCCGGACTTAGCGAGGCAGACCAGATTCACCAAGTTGGTAACCCAATTGAAACGATTGCAAATTCGCTTGACGCGCATCAATGCGCGAGTCTTTGGAAGGCGATGGCTCGATGGGATCCTTTAAGCCGTGCTGTATCGGCGACGGCAAGAGGGCATGCCAGGCATGTTGTCAATGTGTTTTGGATGGGGTATTGGTTATTACATCAGAAACGACTAGCTCCATTGATCTCTGAGCATTCCGAACTGTTATTTAGAGAACGATATTATTTTTCTAGTTTGGATGCGGGTTCGACGGATTACGGTTTGCCTCAGTTGGCCAAGAGCTGGTATTTTGCAGCATTCTTTCATGATACTTGCGGTATCGTCGAGAAGTTCGATAGAATTCAGGAATGTTCGCAAGAGATACTGAGTAATCTTTGTATTGTGCCCCGGGATAGTTTAAGGGTCTTGCCATCTCACGACTCCACGCACTTAACAGAAATCAGTGAAGAGATTTTCGCGAGGCCGCCATCAGTTACTAAAGATTTGCTGTTAGAGCAGTGCAAAGACCTTTGGGAACAATCGATAGACACGAATCGTCCAGATCATGGGATTGCGGCCGCCATCAATATAGTCAAACAATGCGGGAAGAGTAAGTCTTTGCCTCATATTCTTGAAGCGTCACGAGCGATGATGATTCACAATGTGGTGTCATCTGACGAAATTAAGTCTGGCTTACTTTCCTGGAAGAAAGACTTTGTAGCATGCTTGCTAGTTTTATGCGATCAATTGCAGACTTGGGACAGAGAAAGAAGCGATGATACTGTGATTAAGAACACCCCAGAGAGAGCCGAGTTGAAGGACATTAAGCTAAATATCCGGAAATCGAAACTCTACTTAAGATTGACAATCAACTACATTGCACCGCCGCATGTTGAAATGTCCTCAGGAATCTTCAGCGAGACTAAATTTGCACTCGAAAAGGTTTTGCAAAAATATCCACAAAAGGCGCTTGATAAGCTAGTAGATTGGCCATTTAAATTGAACGTTAGATGTTTATTAAATTATAAACCTTTGGCGGTGGAAATCGAGTCACCTGACCAGTAGATCTTCATATTGGGGCCGTATTGTTGTTTGAGTAGGCATTTGTTATCGGCTTCGAGATCGATAAAGGCTTTGCTCTTGCAATCAACCTCGAGGGCCATGTCGATGGCTTTGCTTAGACGGTCTGAGGAATGTTTTTCTAACCAAAGAAAAAATGCCAATGTGATCTCGTTTGCCATAATCGCCCCGGGCCGGCTCTCTGGCAAATCCCAATCTTCAAATGGACGCTCAATCGAACGCTCCCGGCTTGCGCTCTAACAACGCAAATAAAAAACAGAATCGCAACAGACTTGTTCGTTCTTCCGCGCTATGGCTGGCTGCTTCTTTCCTTGGCAGATGCCACCGCGCCTAACACGACCGCTGGATTTGCAACTGAAGAAGTTCGTTAATGACGATCAGGCCACTAGCGGGGCCACCGCGCCGAACCTCAGTCAGGCGGTCTCCGCGTTACCCGGACCTTCAGGCCTGGCGTTCCTTGCCCTGGGCGCTGGAGGGCTCCTCGCACACCGTCGTCGGCCCTAACCAATCGATTGCGGAGAGAAATCACTTGCCGTCTAGGAGGCTTTCCAGCCTAGGCTTGCGCCATGCCCGCTTCATCCGTATCCGGAAAACTCGACTACAATCCCGTTCTTCCTCGAAACAAGTCGGTGGGGATCGGCTGCATTGGCTCCGGATTCATCATGGCAGATTGCCATCTTGTCGCCTACGAGCAGGCGGGATTCCGTCCGCTAGCCATCGCCTCCCGCACGCCGATGAATGCCCGAGCGGTGGCTAAGAAGCGGAACGTGCCCAAAGCCTACGAAACCTATCAAGAACTCCTAGCAGATGAGGGGGTGGAGGTCGTGGATGTGGCCGTTCCGCCGGATTTGCAATACGAAGTGATCATGGAGGTGCTGAAGCACGATCATATTCGTGGCATCCTGGCACAGAAACCACTAGGCATTCACTATGCGCAAGCCAAAGCCATCGTCCAGGCGTGCAAGAAACGGAAGGTGACCTTGGCCGTGAATCAGAACATGCGTTTTGACCAATCAGTTAGAGCCTGCAAGGATGTCTTGAATCGTGGTTACCTTGGCGAACCGGTGCTCGCCACGATTGATATGCGGGCCATTCCTCATTGGATGCCGTGGCAAGAACGTCAAGGATGGGTGACCTTGCGTATCATGTCGATTCACCATTTGGACACATTGCGTTATTGGTTTGGTGATCCTGAGAGGGTCTATGCCAGTGTGAGGCCCGATCCTCGCACAGAGACAAAGTTTTCACACGAAGACGGCATATGCATGTACATCCTCGAGTACGCGAACGGTTTCCGAGCGATGAGTCTGGACGACGTTTGGGCCGGACCTGACGGGGCTCAAAAAGACATCGGAATCAAGTGGCGCGTCGAGGGGACGGAAGGTTTGGCCCGCGGAACGATCGGTTGGCCTGAGTATCCCAAGCCCACGCCGAGCACGATCGACTTCACCACCACCCTTACTGGCAAATGGCACAAACCTAGATGGAAGAAGGTCTGGTTTCCCGATGCCTTCGTCGGCCCCATGGCGGATTTGTTGGTAGCGTTGGAAGAAGAACGCGAACCCGCCATCAACGGCGCCGAAAACCTAAATACCATGGCGTTGGTGGATGCGTGTTACCTCTCCGCCAAACAACATCGAGCGGTCACGCTCCGCGAAGTGGCGAAGTAAGGACGATTGGCGAACCGAACTACCAACGGCCTAAAGACTGGGCTCATCAGGAAGTGATCCCGTTGAAGTTTAGGCTTCGTGTCAAAATTCTTGTTGCAATCGATTTGCGATTGCTATTTAATGCAAGCTATGTGCGTTAAGCGCCTGTGGATCATTGCCGGAATCGGCTTCAGCGAATTGGCGATCGGTTCGGAAGTCGATTTGTGGACTGGCAAGAACGCTGGCTTTGGCGATGTGTTCTTCCCACATTTTCATGTTGCGGCCGTCACGGGGCGGTCTTCGATGGATCCGGCTGACCTTGCCCTGAATGCGCATGATCCGGTTCGTTCTGGATTCGACCTCCTGGCTTTGGAGCCGGCGATGTCCCTGCGCTTGGGCGATCATTTGGAAGGATTCGTGGTGAACTCTTACCTAACCGATTCTGAAGGCGATTTTACCGGTGGTGTGGAAGAAGCGTTTTTGAAGCTGAAAAACCTACCCGGTGGATTCGAATTGCGTGGGGGGCGTTTTTTTAATCGGACCGGCTTTCAAAATGCCCATCACAATCACGCGTGGGACTTCCTAGATCAAAACCTTTCTAACAGTCGTTTACTGCAAGAAGGTGAGTTGGGTACGATCGGGGGTGAAGTGACTTGGCATTTGCCGCTCTCATTTCCAGCTGCTGTTTCGATTGCAGTCGGGGCTCCACCATCTAGCCATGGGCATGATCACGGTCACGAAGAAGGTGAGGAAGAGGAGCATGGTCATGAGGAAGAGGGTTTCGAGGCGGAAGAGGCCTTCTTCGATGACTACATCGTTTCGGCAAATCTGTTAGCGGATTGGCGTTACAATGACTTTCACCGTTGGCGAGGGACTGCGTATTACGCAACGGGTCGCAATGGATTTGAACGCCGCACCCATGTGGTTGGAGCGGGGATCGAGTATCTGTGGCGGGCCAATGGATTGGAACCGGGAGGAAGCTATTTCTGGTGGAGGACGGAAGCGATGTGGCGCACTATCGATGTCGCCTCACACGAGAATGAACATGGGCATGAAGAAGAGGAACATGAGGATGAAGAGGAGCATGAAGGAGAGGAGCACGATGGCGATCATCCTGGTTCTTTCGATGAATTTGGAATCACGTCATCGGTTGCCTATGGATTCAATGATCACTGGGAGGCTTCATTGCGCGCCGGATTTGTTTCTGGAATTGATGAAATGGGGCTGGACGAGCGCTGGCGTCTTTCGCCTACTCTAACCTGGTCACTGAATCGGGAACAGACCGTAAAAATGCGCCTGCAATACAATTACGACCACAGCAACGACTTCGGGGATGCGCACTCGATTTGGTTAGGTTTGAATTTCAATTGGGGAGGTCCCGAAGTTCGTTAAACTCAGAAGAAACAGCAGCATCATGAAAACCACCTTCACCTTCTTGGTATTAACCGTTTGGCTAGGCTTAATCGTGCCATTGAAGGCAGGCCTAACCGTGGCCTCGTTACATCCCGTCCTCACCGATATCGCAAAGCAGGTAGGCGGGGAAAATCTATCAGTCATTCCACTTCTCAAACCTGGCGATGATCCGCATGACTTCGCACCATCCGCTTCCGATATCCGTAAGATGCGCGAGGCAAGGTTGATTCTCGCTTCGGGCAAGGGCCTAGAGCCTTATCTTGAGAAACTGAAGGATAGCCTAACGAGTTCGCAAACCATTTTCGATGTAGGAAGGGATTTGCCATCGATCACGATCTCACACGATAGCGAATTATTCGTCTGTTGCCCTCATCATAGTGAGGGGAGCATCGATCCTCATTGGTGGCATAGTGTGAAAAATGTGCAGCGAGCGGTGAAGATCCTCGCGAAAGAACTCGCGAAAGTGGATCCGAGCAATGCTGCGCATTATGAGACCAGCGCCAAGGCCTATAACAAGCGCCTCAAGGCATTGGATAAGTGGGCAAAGAAGGAAATCACCCGCGTCCCCCGCAAAGACCGGAAATTGGCTACCGCTCATGCGGCCTACACGTATTTCTGCAAGGATTATGGTTTCAAATCCATGCCCGTCCAAGGCCTCACCAAAGAGAAAGAAGCGCCCAGCCAATACCTTGCCGAGACCATCGCGCACTTGAAAGAATATCGCGTGCGCGCCGTGTTTCCCGAAGCTTTGGCCAATCCCAAAGTGTTGCAGGAAATGGTCCGTGGCACGGGCGCACGGATTGGTGGCAGGCTCTTTGGGGATTTTACCGGCAATAGTGAAGTGACCACTTACGAAGCGATGTTTCGCCATAATGTGAAGACGATCGTTGAGGGGCTGGCTCCTCCTAGAGAATGAGGTTATGAGGGGCTTTCCCTTGATCAATGCGGGGATCATTCTCTTGGCGCTTGCCGCGCTCATGATTCCTTTGGTTCAACTAACAAGCGCACCTCCTGCTGTACAGATAGAGGTAGATAAGCGGCCAGAAGAGACGTCCACACCTATCACACTGAGCGTCCGTTGGGCGCATCGGCCGGAGAAGTTGAGCGTTCATCACCTCGGGAAGGTTCTTTGGCGATGGTCTGGGGAGGATGATGCCGAGTGCGAGACCTCACTGCCCATATCGAGCGTTGGCATTGATCTGTTAGTCACGGTGGAATGGCCGGAAGGCACACCCGAATCGGCAATCGAGCTTAGCGTCGAGCCGAGGGCCTTGGAGACTCAAAAGGGAATCCTTTGGGGCGAAGGCGCCACGGAAGAAGTATTAACCTTCAAGTGGGAAGACCTGTGAATGAACCGGCGATCGAATGGGAAGTGGCGATACTTGCACGCACCACCACGTGCTTGCCGTTGCCGATTTGTGTGTGAGTTATGGCGGCGTCCCCGCTCTGCGTGAAGTCAGTTTTCGGACGAAATGCGGACGCAGTGTCGCCTTGATAGGTCCCAATGGTGCGGGCAAGAGCACCCTTTTAAAGGCTCTGGCAGGATTACTAAAACCGGAGTGCGGTGAGATCCGGTGGCGGGATCAGGCAATGACGCGCTCCAGCCATGAGATCGCCTATCTGCCGCAACGTGAGGAGATCGATTGGAATTTTCCGGCCACGGTTCGAGGGATTGTGGAAATGGGGCGTTATCCTCATGTGGGTTGGTGGCGCCGCTTTTCAGATCAAGACGCTTCACAAGTGGACCGCGCATTGGAAGCCATGGATTTGTTAGACTTGCAACACCGTCAAATCAGCGCGCTTTCCGGGGGTCAACAACAGCGCGCTTTCTTAGCGCGGGCCTTGGCTCAGGAAGCGCATGTCTTTCTGCTAGATGAGCCATTCACTGGACTTGATGTCCCCGCACAAGAACGTCTCGCGAGCCTCCTTGGCGAACTTACGCAAGAGGGCCGGTTGATCATCGCTTCTCACCATGATTTGGAATCCGTGGAGTCTATTTATGATGAGGTTTTACTGATGGCTACCAAGCAATGCGCCTTTGGGGCGGTGGGCGACGCTTTCACTCAGGAAAATGTCGATCAGACCTATGGTCGAAAGATTGGAGACGTGAGGAAAGTGTCATGAATTGGCTGACGGAGCCCTTCGAGCCGCTGATTTACAAACGGGCGTTACTGGCAGCTGTGATCATTGGATTTGCTAACGGTTATGTGAGTGCCTACGTCGTCCTGCGAAAAGCGGCTTTGAAAACAGGTTCCCTTTCTCATGCGCTTCTTCCCGGGATCGCCTTGGCCCTATTGATTTTTGGTCTAACGCCACTAAGCGCCTTTGCGGGAGCGGTGGTTGCGGCGATGATCGTAGGGTTAGGTTCGCTGCTCGTTTCCCAAACCTCACGCATCGATCAAGACACCGCTTTGGCCGTGCTCTTCACGGCGGCGTTTTCTGCGGGGATCATTCTGATCAATTATGCCAATGCCCCAGGCGAACTACAGCACTGGCTCTTTGGAGACATCCGCGGGATGTCTGACAGTGATCTGTGGACGGTTTTCATTATTGCTGTGATTTCCTTGCTTGTTCTGACGCTTTTTCAGAGACCGATCATTGTCATGCTCTTTGAGCCTAACGTAGCGCAAAGCCTTGGCATTCCGGTGCGAGCGATGAACTACGTGCTCTTTGCGTTGGTCATCCTCGTGCTCATCTCGTCACTTCAAGCTGTGGGATGTATCTTGGCCCTAGGGTTGCTCGTGACGCCTGCGGCAACCGTTCTCCTCTTCTCCGACTCACCGGTGCGGCTCTTCTGGGGTGGGGGCATTCTAGGGGCGCTCTGCTCAGTTATCGCCCTCATTCTAGCCTATTGGTTCGACTTCCCTCCGGGATCTAGCATTGTGATCGTTCTGGGAAGTGCGTTTGTGATCGCCTTCTTGATAAGCCCGAAGTACGGCGTCCTGCGAGCGTTGCGGCGCAAGCACGTTCACGCTAGATGAGTTAAAGTCGTCGAGAGGAACCAAGGAACGGCGGAGGTATGACTAAACGTGGTGGTCGTGAAGGTCCAACGCCCGGAACTCTCACGAGTTCCGCTACGACAAGAGCCCACCACTCAGACATACCCTTAGGCTATTGCGGATTCCTCCCCATCGCCTATCATCCACGATGATGGCTGCGTTCCCCATGGTCGATACCAGGAAGTGCGGCGTATGGAGCGTACTGATATGGTCGGTCTTTTCACCTTGCCTAGCAGAACCTCTAGAGGGCGCCGGCGACCACGCGGCGCTCAAGGCTGAAGCCAAGGTGGCGTTTAAGGAAGGCGTGGAGCCCTTCGTCAAAAAGTACTGCATTCGGTGCCACGGCCCCCGCCCCAAAGCCGGGATCAACCTCAAGTCGGCGCTTCAGAGCCCTGGCAGTGCCTCCTCGTTCCTCAACTGGAAAAAGGCAGTCGCGAATGTGAAGACGCATGACATGCCGCCGATCGATGCCGTGAAGATCCCGACGGAAGAGGAGCGCCAGCAGTTCATCGAGTGGATCGGCAAGCTCAAGTACCTGAGTCCGAAGGATCCCGGCCCCTTCGTGATTCGCAGACTAACAAAGCCCGAATACGCGAACACGCTTCGCTATCTCTACGGAGTGGACGCGACTGTCGCTGATGAATTGCCGGATGAGGTATTCGGTGAGGGCTATCTCAACTCGCTCTCTCCTTTGCAATCGGAATTATTCCTAGGGATCGCTAATAAGGTCTTGGACGGGGTTCTTTCCGACGAAGGCGAAGTGCCAACCATGATGCAGAGACATTTATTTGGTGAGACGCCATCCAATGAAGCAGCATTCCGGAAAGCGGCGAGGAAGGTCGCGCGGTCCTTGGCACGAGATGCCTATCGTCGACCGGCTACAGAGACGGAACTTGATACCTTAGTCGACGTCTTCGATCTCGGCCGCAAGAATGAACTCAATTATGCTGCAGCGTTAGGATTGATGCTGAAGGCGATTCTGGTTTCACCACAGTTTCTGTTCATCACGCCTGCGGAAATAACCGAATCTGAAAAACGGATCGTCCCCTTGGATGGCTATCAAATGGCGTCCCGTCTTTCCTATCTTTTGTGGCAAGCCCCACCTGATGCCGAACTCTCTGCCCTGGCGGATCAGGGCAAACTCCACAACGAGAAGATCCTACGGGGCCAAGCAAGGCGCCTGCTCATGGACCCGCGATCGCGAGCTTTATTTGATGGCTTTGGAGCACAGTGGTTGAGCTTGGATACGTTCAAGAATCAGACTTTCGATCCGGATCTGTTTCCACAAATGACCCCCGAGATGCGTTCGGTAATGATGACGGAAGCCCGTTTGTTCTTCGAAAGCATCGTTCGGGAAAACCAACGGGTCGTCCGCTTTGTGGACGCGAATTACACTTTTCTCAACGAAACCCTCGCCCAGTTATACGGCTACCAGAAATACGTTAGAGGACCGGAGATGCGCAAGGTGATCCTAACCAATCCCAACCGCGGAGGTGTTCTCGGGATGCCGGCGACGCTGGCCTCAACGTCATTTCCCAATCGAACTAGCCCCGTCAAACGAGGCGTGTGGGTGCTGGAGCAAGTGCTAGGCGAACTCATTCCGCCGCCGCCCCCGGATGTACCCGAGCTTGCAGAGCAAGATCAGAAAAGTGTGGAGGGGCTCACACTACGTCAGCGAACCGAGTTGCATCAGTCGGATCCCGTCTGCGCCAATTGCCACAAGGTGCTGGATCCGATCGGCTTTGGCCTGGAAAACTTCGATGCCATCGGCCGCTGGCGTGAGCGGGATGATCTTGGAAACCCGATCGACGCCACGGGAGAATTCCCAAGCGGGGAGGCTTTCAAGAATCCCAAGGAGCTGAAACGTCTGATCTCCCAAAGCGAGGAGAAATTGGCAAGAAACCTAACGGAAAAGCTCATGGCTTACGCCTTGTGCCGGCAACTCGAAGGTTACGATGAAATCGTGCTGGACCAGTTGATGGAAAAGATCGCCAAAGACGGTTTCCGGGTGCAAACTATCATTATCGAGGTCGTCACCAGCTACCCTTTCACCCATCGCCGAATCCAAGAAGAGTCCTACGAATGAAGTTATGAATAACAAATCCCTGATCGACCGTCGGACCTGCCTCAAAGGGGTGGGCGCTTCTCTAGCACTGCCGCTATTGGATTCCATGGGGTGGGCCGAGGAGACCAAGAATCGAGGAGCTTACAAACCGCCGGTTCGTCTTGGTTTCATGTACATGCCGCACGGAGTGATCATGGATCAGTTCTGGCCCACCAGTCCTGACAGCTATCACTCCGCGACGCCTCCCGCACTCCAATCGCTGCGGCCAGTGCTAGACCAATGCCTCATGATGAAGGGAATATCCGGCGTGCCCATTTCACCTTACAATGGCGCACCCCACGCGCTCGAGTTATCGACCTGGCTCACCGCAATGCTACCTGATCCCGACACGCGAAGCCGGATCAATATCGGTATTTCAGCCGATCAGATCGCGGCCAACTATGTGGGAGCCCTCACGCCGCTACCTTCACTGGAACTCGCTACCATGCCTCAAACGCACAAGGAAAACCAGGCGGGGCTGAACGAAGCGTATTACTCGCATTGCAGTTTCCGATCCCCCACACAGGCCGTTCCAGCCGAGATCAACCCGAGGAACGTTCTGAATCGGCTCTTTGGCAAGTCCGCTAGTCAGGGCCACTCCACGCAAGCCAATCCTTTGGATCGGCAGATGCTCGACCTGGTCATTGGCGGTGCGAAAGACCTGCGCCGAAAGTTGCCACAGGTAGACCAACACAAACTGGATGAGTATCTTGATAGTGTACGCGCAGTCGAACGCCGTATCGCCGCCATCGAGTACCGGCAGAAAGAGGCGGCTTTGGAGAAGGCCGGGGTCAGTGCTAGGAAGCGTCACGAAAGCGATTCGCCGCCCATTGAGATCAAGATTCCCGAAGGAGACAAACGAAGTGAGTACATGCAAGTGATGTGCGATCTGAACGTATTGGCCTTCCAAACGGACACCACGCGCGTCAGCACCTATATTGGCTCCACACCAAATGGCGTTTCCTATCCTGAGTTGGGCTTCACGGACAAGCACCACTCGACTACGCACCACAACAACCGAAAGGAAATGGTACGGAAAGTAGCGGCCATTACCGAATTCAACATTTCCCAGTTCGCCTACATGGTGAAGAAGATGCACAGCCTTCGAGAAGGCGATGGCACGCTACTCGACAATTGTATCATGATGTGGGGATCGGGCCTGGAGGACGGCAACAAACATGAGCGAAAGAACCTTCCTTTCATAGTTGCCGGCCGCGGAGGCGGGTCGATTCGAACCGGCCGCTTCCTATCCGACACCAAAGGCAATCAAGGTGACCTTCTAACGACTTTGCTCGCTTGCGCCGGCGTGCCGCTGGACCGGCCGATCGGCATTGCGACCAAGGAAATCAAGGAAATGAGGGCTTGAGAGTTGTGGGACAATGAACGCTTAAGACGTCCTGGTTCCCAGCGCATTAGCTTCCATCTGACGACGTTCGATCCAATGCCCTTCCATGGCATGAGACTGTGTCCACCATGTACCTGGTACGGACTAAGGTAGCGCACTCAAAAACGGTTCATGGCATCGCCCGTTGCCGTTTTTAGATTAATTCTGTTCTCAGCTCAGACCAGCCCATCAATGAAGGTGTCAGGGTGTCATGATAGCGTTCAACGTGACTCTGCCGAATTCTGTTTCTCGTTAGATGGCGCTAGGTTCCCAAAGTACTTGTCACGAATCCATTGTGGTTGCCATCGGTCGCGAAAGCGTTTGCTGTTATCATAGATAGCCTCTTTCGGTTTCGGATTGTCCACGCTCAATGGATGGGGATCGCCGAGACGCTTTCGGTGGGCATCCATCAAGGCTAGCATCTTTGCTATTTGAGAAAATTCGACGGCATCTGGTGTGAGAGGGTTGGTTTCGTGTGGATCGGTGGTGAGGTCGAAGAGGATTCGGTGGTTGATCTTCGGATAAATGTGCAGCTTCCACCGGCCGTCGCTGACGGCGCGTTGGTTGTCTTGGAACGGGAGGAAGATAGATTCGTGTGTGCGGTCGGCAGTGCCATTCACGATCGGGCGGAGGCTCTTCGAATCGTTTCCGCCCGGCTGAGAGATTTCGGCGAAATCACAGATGGTTGCGTAAAGATCATGCACGTAGGTGAAAGCGTTGCTCGATTCGCCCTTGGGGATGCCGGGGCCGCTGAGGATGAGCGGACAGCGCATGCTATGCTCATAGATATTCTGTTTGCCTAACAAACCGTGACTGCCCATGGCCAATCCGTGATCCGCCGTGTAAATGACAATCGTGTTCTTCGCATGCGGGCTCTCTTGGAGCGCCTTCAGGATGCGGCCGACCTGTTCGTCGAGATGCGTGATCAATCCGTAGTATTCACAGAGTTGGTCGCTGATCACTTGCGTGGTTCGCGGCCAAGGGGCGAGACTCTCGTCGCGTATTGCGGCGCCTAACGGTATGTTAGAAAATGGATGTTGTCGCAGGTAGTTCGGTGGAAGCGGCGGACGGTTCTCATAGTAAATCTGCCGATATTTCTCCGGGGGATTTCGAGGGTCATGTGGCGCCAGGAAGGAGACGTAGAGGAAGAACGGTTGCTCCCTCGTTGCCTGCTGGATGAAGTTTATAGCTTCATCGGCAAATACCGTGCTGGAAAATCCTCCGGCTTGGCGTTTCGGACTGAGTTTACCATCTGTTAGATCCTGCACTTGGAAGTCAGCATGGTTCGCCATCCCGCCCATGTAGACCGAACGTCCGTTAGTGAATGATCTGTCGAGGGTTTCCTTGCCATTGTGCCATTTGCCTACAATGAATGATTTGTAGTGGCCTTGCTCTGCAAGAAGGGTTGGCAATGTTAGATGATCGCCCCAGTTGGTGGACCATTGGCTCTTGGGTAGCTTCAGCCAATGCCGACCCGTCATCAGCATGGCGCGGCTCGCTAAGCAGACGGCTCCACTAGATGAACCTGCGCAATAGTTGCGATGAAAGCTGAACCCAGTCGCGGCTAGCCGGTCGAGGTTCGGCGTTTGAATACGCGGATTGCCGTGGGCGCCAATGGTATCTGCTCGCTGATCGTCCGCGAAGAGAAAGATGATGTTAGGTTTTACGGCAAATGCTCCTTGAATTCCGAGGACGCCAAGAAAGCTGAGAAAAGTCTGAATCGCTCGTTTCATTTCCATCGCAATTATACGACACTCTAACAAATAATGTGAAAAATCAATACTCCGATTTTACTGAAAGCTCCAAGGGATGGCGCTTTTCAAGCGCCCTTGGCTAACTATTCCAGCGGTTGGAGACCGCCGTTCCTTGGCCGTTTTAGCTAACTACTTGCTGTGAGTTCCACTTCGACCTCACGCATCTTCCGGCCGCGTTGCACTTTCACCTTGAGCCGGTCGCCAATGCGGTGGCGGTCTAACACCCGGAACAAACTTTTCTGATCGGCGATCGGCTCGTCTTCGACTTCAACGATGACGTCACCCAGGTAGGCACGGCCCCACCGATCGGCCTGAATGCCAACCAGGCCCGCCCGCTCGGCGCCACTGCCTGGGCGTACGGCGTAAATGGCGACACCTTCAATCTGGCCGGGACGGGTGGGATAGATTTCGATGCCCAACACTGGCTTGATCGCCCTGCCATGTTCGATGATTTGCGGAACGATCCAGTTTACCGTGTCGACGGGGACGGCGAAACCAATGCCGGCGGAACTGCCGGACTGACTGTAGATGGCCGTGTTCACACCGATCAATCGCCCAGCACTATCTAACAAAGGCCCACCCGAGTTACCTGGATTGATCGCAGCATCGGTCTGGATCACATCTTGAATGGGACGCCGTGTGAGTGATTCGATCTCACGACCGAGACCACTGATGACGCCTGTGGTGAGCGTCTGGTCCAGACCGAAAGGGTTGCCGATGGCAAAGACGCTCTGACCCACTTGGAGGTCGGAGGACGTACCCACATGGATCGCCGGCAACTTGCTCTTAGGCGCGTTGATCTTTAGCACCGCAAGGTCTTTGTCAGGCTCGGCGCCCACAATACTCGCTTTGTAAACGGTTTGATCGGAGAGCGTGACCTCAGCTTCCTCAGCATTTTGAATCACATGAAAATTGGTGACGATGTGCCCTTGATCATTCCAAATAAAACCGGTTCCCGTCCCGCTTGGCAATTTGAACTGGTTGAGGGTGAAGCCTCTACGATCATATTCTACGGAAATACTGGTAATATAAACAACGGAGGGCGAGGCGCTCTTAAACAACTCAATCGTGCTTTGCTCATCGGCCGCCAGGTCGCCTCTAGGTTGCACTTTCCGCATCCGGTGAGTGCTTTGGCGTTCGATCCACCAATCTTTCGCGATGACGGCTGCAAGCAGAATGCAGAGTAGAAACAATATGCGATTGAGACCAGAGCCGTGCATGATGGAGATAGGTTAGGTTGCTGCGCAAAGGGTTCAAGAACCGCTTTTCTGCCCCACGGTCCGGACCTGCGTGGTCCACGTCTTGCGGTGCACCCACCAGTGTACAGCGTAATAACCTAGGCAGAACAGGCCAACAGTGGATCCGGAGAAGAGCTGAGAGCCCAAGCCCACATGAAAGCTATCGAAGAGATCAGGACGTTGATTGGCATTGAGCAAAGCTAGGCTCGTCACCCTGATGGCGTTGATCAGAAAGGCCATGGTGATGGCGATGGGCGGGACCAGAAAATACCATAGCCACGAAGGTGGTTTGAAAACGATCAACGCGAGAACCGAAAGCCCTAACAAATAAGTCATCGCCTCCATGCCGGAACAGCCGATGTTCACGTTCACCTCACCCCCCGGCACGCCTACAAAGACGGGTTCGCGAAGGTAGGAATTGAAGCCGATCGCATCGAGGATCAGCGCCACGACGAGCGCGGTGGTCATCGCCATATCAATAAAGATCCTTAAGACCAGCCAAGGCATGCCAAGGAAGAGATACATGAAAGGAATCTGCCAGTATCGCCGCAGGCCTCGAAATCCATAACACGCTAGCACCCAACCAAGTGCCGCGAGGACGGGGTAGATGCGCAGCCACGGATTGGCGCCCGATTCCACGCCGTACATCCCCGCCTCAGCAGGCTTGTAAGTGACGGAGAAGGCCAAGACGTTGATAAGAATGCCGATGCCGGTCACGCGGCCCTCGATGTCGACAGGTTTGTCAGGCAGGGGCTGGCGGTTTTTCACGGCAAGAGCCCCTCCAAAGAAAAGGAGGGACATGATGGCGAAGTCGAGTTCCTCTGAATAAAGCGCTAGACTAAAGAGAATGACGATGAGGATGACGCCGAGAATGTTGGGCAAACGGCGTGCCCATGAGGGGAATTTGTCAGGCTCGTCGTCCCCCATGAATCAGCCGGCCTTGCGTTGCGACAAGACTTTAAATGCGTCGCCCGCGCCGTAGGGCGACATGAGAAACTCCAAGGCAGGATCTTGCTGCTGAGCGGAGTGATCTCCCAGACTCGGAATCATGTTGAGAAGAAACTCTCGTTGATTCAAAAACTCCACGGTCTCGATCTGCGTCTCCGCTCCCCAGAGTTGCAAGTCAGAGAAATTCACATCGGCCGTGAGGTCCTGGTGACCGAAGCGGTCGTAGATCTCGGTGGCCTGTACCCGAACGCCTTGAAAGTAACCGCGAACAGTGCCTTGAGGACGTTTTTGATAGAGTTTGGGGAAGAGATCGCCGTAGTCGATGGTCAGCATCGCGCCCCGATGCCATTGCGGCGCCCAACTTTTCAGCCAGTTGAGAAAACTCCAATGCACTTCGCACCGCTGCCCATCCGCTAACGGCGTGATTTCAGCATCCCAATCGCCCAGAACCGTGCTGGGAAACTGTGTGTAGGGCTCACGTAGAGCGCGGAATGATTCGCTCATGCCGTCATTTCCCTGATCCACCAGATAAAGTTCTTCCCAGTGACGACTGCTGGAATTCCACCGAAGCACGCAAGCGGGGAAAGCGTCCACCAGTTCATTGGAAAAGATGAGTGCTTCGCCCTCGCAGGCCTCCAACGCATCGCTCATGTCGCCATGCCACTTCACTTGCAGCTTCGGAAGCCGTTCTTTCTGTTTCTTTGCTAGAGGAGCGGATTTTTCGACGATATGATAGGAAAGCGTGGGCCGGTGCATCATGCCGGTGTTCTTGATGAAGTCTCGGGCGAAGGAGCCATCGCCGGCACCAATCTCGATGACGTGCCAACGTTTGCCCACACCAAGGCCGAGACTAGCCTTCTTCTCTTTGATTGCCCATTTGGCCACGGCGCTGGCCACCACCTCGTGAATGGTGGCGCTCGTGGAAAAGTCGCCGCGCCTACCCACCGTCGCGATGTTGCTGCTGTAATAGCCGTAGCGAGGATGATAGAGTGCTTCATCCATGAATCGTTCGAATGGCATCTTACCTTCCAACGTGACAAAGAGCTCGGCGATATGGTTCTGCTGGGACATTAGCCGCGCTAAGAAGACTTGGTAATGGCGAAACTTCCAGCGAGAAAATCAGTGAGCGACTGATTTCTCGAACTGCCGACCACAGCGGCTAAATCAATGGGCACGAAGAGGTTGAGGGCCAGGACTAGAAAGTTCAGAAAGCCGCCATGCCTTTCCACAATTCGTAGGATGCGATCGAACTCATAGGGATCGCCGGTCTGCGCAAAGCTCTCCAGGACCGCATCAAGCCGCCACAGTCCCACTATTTGAATGAGAATATAGGGAGAGAGGCGCAGAATCCCGCGTATCAACGCCAGAGGACGACCATGCTTATCGACCACGCGATATCTGAGAGGAATGCCGCCTGGAGTAAGGCCGCCTGCACGCAACATGCCTAGCAGGACGGTGAAATACAGGATCGTGAAGGCCACAGCCGGCCATATGGTCTGCAACCGGAACGACCAATCCACGGCGATGACACTCAAGGGCTTGAGCAGTATGTGCAGGAAGATGACATCAATCGCCGCACCGCCAAAGCGCACGATCGGTGAAGCGTATTCACCCGAAGGATGAGTCGGAGCTGAAGGGGAAAAGGCCACTAAGCAGAGCAAATAAAAGCGAAGCGAAGCTCCTTGCACTTGATCCTGGAGGGCAACGCTTCGTCGTCGCCGTGATTTCTCCGCGCCCTCTCCCTCAAAGACTTGGCGATGACAAAGTATCGCCTGCAAAGGGAAAAGGCAGCGTCAACATAGCCTGCTGCCGCTGTCCAAGGGCTTGCCAACTTCCAAATCCTCCAACTGGTGTTCACGTTCACTTAAGCGACTTCCTTCGCCCATTCTTGGCATGTCCGGATGTCCAATTTACCTGACGCCAAGAGCGGAATGCTCTTCACATACCGCCATTTCTTGGGCACCCAAAGTGCTGGCACGCCCTCAGAGATGAGATGCTTTCTGAGCGCATCGAAGTCCAGGTCTTCGATAGCACACAGGAGAACCAACGCCTCGCCTTTCGCTTCATCAGGGATGCCGGTGATGGCGAGTTGCCGATCGCCCCCGGCATCAATCCGCAGAGCGTTGTTGAGATAGGATTCCACCGTTTCGTGGGGCACCATCTCACCGCCGATCTTGGAAAAACGGGAAAGCCGCCCCTCGATGTAAAGGAAGCCATCCTCATCCACGCGTCCGATGTCCCCCGTGCGAAACCAGCGACCCTGCAAGACCTCCGCCGATTTTTCCGGCTGATTCAAATAACCGCCAAAGACATTGGGCCCACGAAGCCAAATCATGCCCGTCTCGTGCAAGCTGAGTGGGAGATCGGTGTCCGGATCAGTGATCCGCACAGCCATGCCCGGCAGCGGCAAGCCCACGGAGCCGCGTCGTAGGGTGGGGATGATAGGAATCGTCGGATCATTCGATGCCGCGTCTGGCAAGTTCACATTCGATACCGGCGATGTCTCGGTTAGGCCGTAGCCCTCGAAGATCTCCTGGCCTAACCGGTCGCGAAAGGACTTGGCCACGGCGGTGGGAAGTTTCTCGGCGCCGGCCACAACGAGCCTCACACTGGCAAACTGGTCGCGGGTGGCTTTGCGAAGGTAGCCACGGAAGAAGGTCGGGGTCCCAAACACGATGGTCACATGGTATTTCTCAATAAGTTCCGCCAGGGTCTTCGCTTCAAGGGGGCTGGGGTAGGTGACGACATTGTAACCCTCGAGCATGGGGAACCACATGGCGACCGTGCAACCAAAGCTGTGAAACAATGGCAGACACCCTAACACACTGTCGGTTCGGCTCAGGCTAAGCCGCGAGCTGAACTGATTGACGTTGGAGAGAATGTTTTTATGACTGAGCGCCACGCCCTTGGGTTCACCGGAACTCCCGCTGGTAAAGAGTAGCACCGCCTCATCATCGCCGCCTTGTTTGGGGAGGCCAACAAAGGCCGCCAGCTTGGCCGCACTCATGGATTTGCTGAGGAAGAGCCACCACGCGATGCGCCATTTGATCTTGGAAATCACTTGGTCTAACAGAAGCAGTTCCGCCTCATCCGGCCAAGCAAACTTGGGAAGCTTCTCGCGAAAGGCTTGGGCCGTGATGAAGAGATCCAGCTGACCCTGACGTTTTGCTGAGTCGATGGCATCGCTACTCGCGGTGAAATTCAAATTTACTGGCACTTTGCCCGCCAACACCACGGCAGCGTTGGCCACATAACCACCTCGACTGGGAGGGAGAATGATTCCCACGCGATGTTTCTCCGTCCGTTTCTTGATCACCCGGCTCAACGCCAGCGCGGCCGCCAAGATACGTTCATAGGGCGTCTCGGAATGATCCGTTCCATCGATCACACCCCCGTCGTGGCTGTGTTTCTTCAGGCCTTGTAAGAGCGCGTAGCCCAGGTGCCCTTCGAGAAAGCCGCGTTTGCCATAGGCCTCTTCTCCCGCGGTCATCAGCTTCTCTTGGAAATTGGCCAAATTGGCAGACTCGCGCTCGATCGCCTCGGCAAAGACAAAGGTGGGCCCCGGGTCGGGAAGTTCTTCCTCCATGGACGGCCGGCTTTCATAGGGACGGTCCACGGCCAAGGCATGGATGCGCACGCGCGTCTCGACGAGGAATTTGAGGAGATCGCTCGGCACGGTGTTCAACGGATTCGGCATCGTCTCTGTTTTCCCCGGCACAAACACCACTAGGCGTTCACGATTGATTTCTCCCTGCAGTTCTTTCTGCAAGTCCTGGGGCCGCGTCCTGCGGTAGTTAAACTGCAAGGTAGTGATCCCTTCCTTCTCCAGGTAACGTCTTAGCGGCGGATCCAGAACCGCGGACTCCTCGATGAGGTAGGAGATTTCCCGCGGGGCGAGGCTCTTCTCCAGAACTAGCATTTCATCGAACGCGAGATGGCTGGGAATGATCAATGCGCCACCTTGTGAGAGACGGTCCCCGCCGAAGACCTGAAACTGATTTGCCAGTGTGGATGCCATAAATTCGTCAAACACCGCCTTCGGCGGTGCGCGTCATTCTATCCAAGACTGGCGACTATCCACCAGTAATTTTATCCTTCACACCCTGCATAGAGGTGCCTAGGGTGGCCGCCCTTCGCATGAAAAGCTCCTCCCCGAACAGTCAGCGGAATCAAATCTACTGGCGGAAAAACCTCTCTTGCCTCGGCATTCTCCTGGCCATCTGGTTTCTCGTCAGCTACGGCTGCGGCATCCTCTTCGTCGATGCCTTGGACCAGATTCGCATTCCCGGAACGGGCTTCAAGTTGGGATTCTGGTTTGCGCAACAAGGAAGCATCTACGTCTTCGTCATCCTTATCTGGGTCTACGTGCGGTATATGAATAAGCTGGATGCCGAGTTTCAGAGTGGCGAGAATAAGGAGGGTGTTAGTTAGCGCGGCTTATGGATATCCAGACTTGGACTCTGCTGATCGTCATTGCCACGTTTGTCCTCTACGTTGGCATCGCGGTGTGGTCGCGCGCTGCTTCTACCGGAGAATTCTATGTTGCAGGCAAGGGGGTGCCCGCAGTGGCCAATGGCATGGCCACTGCAGCGGACTGGATGTCGGCGGCGTCTTTCATTAGCATGGCCGGCATCATCTCATTTGCCGGTCGCGATGGCGCTCGCTATCTCATGGGGTGGACGGGCGGCTACGTGCTTTTGGCGCTTTTGTTAGCGCCTTATTTGCGTAAATTCGGCAAATTCACTGTGCCGGACTTCGTGGGGGATCGCTATTACTCTAATGTGGCTCGTGTCGTGGCAGTGATCTGCGCCATATTTGTTTCGTTCACCTATGTTTGTGGACAAATGCAGGGAGTGGGCATCGTCTTTGCGCGGTTCCTTGAAGTGGATCTGAAGATGGGCGTGGGGATTGGGATGCTCATCGTTTTTATTTACGCTGTGTTAGGTGGCATGAAGGGCATTACCTACACACAGGTCGCCCAGTACTGCGTCCTGATATTCGCGTTCATGGTGCCGGCATTTTTCATTTCCTTCCAAGTCACGGGGAATCCCATTCCTCAGCTTGGCATGGGAGGGGAGTTCAAAGATTCCGGCGTGGCCCTATTAGACAAATTAGACGGTCTCAGTCAGGAGCTCGGGTTCGGGCTGTACACGGCCGGACAGAAATCCACCCAGGATATGTTCTTTATCACGGCGGCGTTGATGCTGGGAACTGCCGGGTTGCCGCACGTGATCGTACGGTTCTACACGGTGAAACGAGTGAAAGACGCTCGTTCTTCCGCGTTCTGGGCGCTGCTTTTTATCGCTATTCTTTATACCACGGCCCCGGCGGTGTCGGTCTTTGTGAGGACCAATTTGTTGGAAGACATGCGGGATCAACCTTACTCTGAAGTTCCTGCTTGGTTCAAGAATTGGGAAAAGACCGGCTTGATAGCCTTCGATGACAAGAACGGCGATGGCAATATTCAATACACGGGGGACAAAGGGGAGAATCTTCCCGAGAATGAACTGACCATCAATCGTGATATCATGGTGCTGGCCAATCCTGAGATCGCAGGCTTGCCTAATTGGGCCGTTGCCTTGGTAGCGGCCGGAGGTCTTGCTGCAGCTTTGTCGACAGCTGCCGGGCTTTTGTTAGTGATTTCCACAGCCTTTGCACATGATCTGGTCAAAAAGACCCTCAAACCCGATTTGTCCGATCGGCAGGAACTCCTTTATGCGCGCATTGGTGCGGGATTTGCCGTGTTGGTGGCAGGATATTTCGGGATGAATCCGCCGGACTACGTCGCTGCGGTGGTAGCCTTCGCGTTTGGCTTGGCGGCATCTTCCTTCTTTCCCGTCATTATCCTAGGAATCTTTTCCAAGAGAATGAACAAAGAAGGGGCCATTGCCGGAATGATTACCGGATTGACCTTCACCACGGCTTACATCGTCTATTTCAAATTCATCAATCCCGCTTCCAATACGGCTGAAAATTGGTGGTTCGGCATTTCGCCTGAGGGCATCGGCACACTGGGAATGATTATCAACTTCATCGTTGCCTTTGCCGTCTCCAAGTTTACTGCCCCGCCGCCGCCTGAAGTTCAGGAAATGGTGGAAAATATCCGTACCCCGGAAGAGGCCTAACCGATGCCTCTGATTGAGTCCGCTTACAAACCGCCCGCACTATTTAAGAATCCGCATCTTCAAACCGCTTTCGCCCGCGCTTTGCGTAGGGTCCCTCAACTAGCCTACCAAGGTCGCCGTTTGACGCTGTCAGACGGCGACTTTTTAGATCTGGATATCGTCAATAAAGGAAATCACCGGGCGGCGATTCTCCTTCACGGCTTGGAATCCTGTTCACGAGCGCCTTACATTCGCGGTATGGGGCAAATGTTGTCCCGCGAAGGATGGGACATCGTGGCCATGAACTTCCGCGGTTGCAGCGGGGTGCCGAACCTCACCCTGCGATCCTATCATAGCGGCGTCACCGATGATCTCCAGGAAGTGATCCAATTTGTCAAAGATACGTTGGGCTATCAAACTTGCGTGTTAGTGGGATTCAGTCTGGGTGGCAATGTGGTTCTCAAATACCTTGGCGACCTTGGCAGTGCGGTGAAAGACACCGGCATTCTGGCTGCGGCCGCCATTTCCGTTCCATGTGACCTCAAGGGCTGTGCCGAGAAGTTTGCCCGTCCGGAAAACCGTTTCTACATGAAACGCTTCCTAAAGTTTCTCTTCCGTAAAGTGCGGCACCGTCAAGAAGCCTTTCCCGATGCCCTGGACTACGAAGCGGTGTTATCTTCACAGAACTTTCACGACTTCGATGGCCGGTTTACGGCCCCCATCCACGGATTCGAGTCTGCTGAGCACTATTGGGAAACCTGCAGTTCCAAAGCCGTTGCCTCCAATATTGATATCCCCACTCTCTTGCTGAATGCTAGAGACGATCCTTTCCTCACGGAAACCTGTCATCTTGTGGAGGAAGCATCGGATCAGCCAACACTTCATGCAGAAACCACCGATCATGGAGGACACGTCGGTTTCATTCAACTTGGCCCGGATAGGGAATACTATGCAGAAACAAGCGTGAAGACGTTTCTCAGGCGACACCATTCATAATTCATAGTGGCGGTGACTTTTAGTCGCCGCCGAATTCTGCGTGGACTCGGCGGCGGCTAAAAGCCACCGCTACGGAATGGCTACCACACGAAGTATTAGGGTTCGGAACTTTTCGCAAGTTCCGCTACGATCAGCGCTCATCACTCTTTGTCACATTCAATTGGGCTTGCACCCCGAGACGAATCGTTCTCATCTTCCCCTCCGTTGAATCGTCTCCCTCATCTCGCGCTTGCCGTCCTTGTCCTGCTGACCTTCTGGGGAGGAGCGTATTTGTTAGTGAAGCTTCGGCGTGAACCGGAAAAGATCCCGCCGCCGCCGGTCATTCCTGTTGTGGCGGTCGCCGAGATGAAGGCGAGCGACATCTCGGTGGAGATCGGCGCCAATGGTACCGTGCGCGCTCGCACGGCGACTCAATTGACCAGTCGCGTTGCGGGAGAGATCATCCAGGTGAGTCCTTCATTTCAGGATGGCGGCTTCTTTGAAAAAGACGAAGTGTTAGTTAAAATTGATCCTGTGCCTTACGAAAGCCAATTGGCAAATGCCAGGGCGCAATTGGCCACTGCGGAATTGGGGTTGGCTCGCGAGGAGGCTCTAGCCAAGCGAAACCGGCGCGATTGGGATCGACTGGAAGAGGGAGAGCCGGAGGGCCTTGCGGCGCACGTTCCCCAACTCGCGAAAGCGCGGGCTGATGTGGCAGCGGCTGAGGCTGGGGTGCGCACGGCGGAACAGGACCTAGAGTACACCGAGATTCGTGCGCCGTATGCCGGCCGCGTTCGAACCAAGATTGCTGACATTGGTCAAAACGTGTCGGCGTTAGGGGCCGTGCTGGCGGAGATCTTCGCGGTGGATTTCGCAGAAGTGGTCCTACCGTTGCCCCCAGAGGATGCCTGGTTCCTCACCTTGCCTCTTAACGGCTCTGCTAGCAGCGAACCCTTGCCTGTCACTTTGTCGGGAAACGTCGGTGGAACGGAGTTGGCACATTGGCAGGGCTGGCTTGACCGCTCTCTTGGCGTGATTGATGAACAAAATCGCTTTGTTCGAGTCATTGTGCGTGTTGATGACCCTTACCGTTTGCAATCGGACGCGACCGGGCCGCCCCTTCAAATTGGGCAGTTTGTGAAGGTGGAGATTCCCGGTCGCGTTTTGGAGAACGCCTACGAAGTGCCTCGTGAAGCCGTTCTTCCAGGGGATCGCGTGTTAGTGGTCGCTGAGAAAGACGGCAAACAGGTGATCGAGATTCGTGATATCAAAGTCTTGCGAAAAGAGAGCGAACGCGTCCTCGTAAAGGAAGGCCTTACGGATGGCGATAAAGTGAGTGTGACGCGGCTTCAGTATTACGCAAATGGGCTCCAAGTGAAAGCCGTGCCCGCCGGTTCTCAAGAGCGTGGCGGAAAACTGATTGAAGAAGCCAAGCCGTGATTGCGTGGTTCGTCCGCAACGGCGTTGCCGCCAATCTGCTCATGCTGCTCATCCTCGCAGGCGGCATCGTGGGACTCACGTCTGTCAATGTCAGAATGTTTCCCAAACTCGATCTTCGTACGGTGGTGGTGACCGTGGTGTATCCAGGCGCGGCGCCGGAGGAGGTGGAGCGGTCGATCGTCTTGCCCATTGAAGAAGCGGTGCAAGGACTGGAAGGCATCAAAGAGTTGAGGGGGGAGGCGCAGGAGGGGCTTGCCAGTGTCTTCGTGGAAGCGGATCGGGGCTATCCGTTGACGAAACTGAAAGAGAATGTGAAAACGCGAGTCGACGCCATCATCACGTTTCCTGATGAGGCTGAACGGCCTACCGTCGATGAACTGATCTTGAAAGAAGAGGTCATTCGGATCGCCATCATTTCCGATACCGACCAGCTTTCGCTGCATCGCATTGCCTCGCAAGCCCGCGACGAATTGCTACGCATGCCGGGCATTTCTCAGGTGAGCATTGATGGCTTGCCCAATCTTGAGATCGCGATCGAAGTCGACGAAGAGACGCTTCGGCGCTATGGCATGACTTTTGATGAAGTGGCCAACGCCGTGCGGCGGAACTCGCAGGATATACCGGGAGGTTCACTCAAAACGCGCTCTGCGGAGATTCTCTTGCGTGTGCAACAACGTGCCTATGTGGGCGAAGAGTTTGAGAGCTTGGTGCTGCGCTCATTGCCTGACGGCACCCACATCACTTTAGGCGATGTGGCCACGATCAACGACGGCTTCATCGATGAGAAAAGCGTCAGTCTGTTTGATGGCAAACCGGCAGCCTTCCTCGTCCTTTACGCCGTGGGTCAAGAGACACCGATCGATGTCTCCAAGAAGGCCAATCAATTTATCGACGAGGCCGCCGGCAAATATCCCGAAGCGTTTCAGTTCCGCTCATTCGTGGATGGTTCCTTCTATCTTCGCGGCCGGCTGAACACCATGTTATGGAATGGCGGTCTCGGGCTGTTGTTGGTATTCATTGTGTTAACGCTTTTCTTGAGACCTTCGTTGGCGGTCTTTGTCGCCGTCGGTATTCCGTTTTCTTTCCTCGGGTGTCTCTTCCTTATGCCGGTCTTTGGCGTCTCCATCAATATCATTTCGCTCTTCGCATTTATCCTGGTGTTAGGCATCGTCGTCGATGACGCCATCGTGGTGGGGGAGAGTGTGTTCTCTGAGTTTCAAAGAAGCGGACACAGCGTGGAGGCCGCCGTGCGAGGAGCAGAATACGTCGCCTTACCCGTGGTATTCGCCGTGCTCACGACTATGGTGGCCTTCGGCCCGCTACTTCTGGTGCCTGGCGTCTCCGGAGACTTCTTTTCCCCCATTGCTCTGATTGTGATCCTCACACTTTTCTGGTCCTTGATCCAGTCCAAGATGATCCTACCTTATCATTTGACACTTTGCCGGGTGGGAAAAGATGAGAAAGAACTGCGTTTCTCACTCCTCAAGCTGCAGCGGGCCATCGCTAATGGGTTAGAAGCTTTTGTTCAACGGTTCTATCAACCTTGCCTGCGTCTTTGCTTGCGGTTTCGTTATGTGACGGTGGCCGTTTTTATCGGGCTCTTATCCATCACGCTGGGTTTGGTCATGGGCGGATGGGTGCGATTCATTCCTTTTCCCGTCGTGCCTAGTGATTACGTCATCATCCAGCTGCAAATGCCGGTTGGCACGTCGTTAGAATACACTTCCAGAGCGGCTCAGCAGATTCAGGATGCCTTGGATGAATTACTTGGGGAAATTGAAGAGGCAGGAAAGGGGAAGATGGATAAACATTTGAGTGTCACCTTGGGAGGAAACCAAGGCTTTAACCAGCAAACCATCGGCGCTGCGAGCAATCGCGCCGTGTTTGTGCTCGAACTAACAAAATCAGAAAAACGAACGCTATCCGCCGTGGATCTCGCGAATCAATGGCGTGAAGCCATTGGAGTGATCCCCGGTGTGAAATCGATGCAGGTGATCTCCACGGCAGCGCTGAATGATGAAAAGCCAATCAATGTTCAACTAACGGGTGGCACCTTTGATCAGCTGATTGAAGCCAAGGAAATCATCTCCGATCGCATGCGGCAGTTCGCCGGTGTCTTCGATATCACAGACAACTATAGCGGAGGGAAATTGGAAATTCGGATGAAAGTGAAGCCGGAGGCTGAAGTGTTAGGAGTCACGGCGTTGGATTTGGGAGGCCAAGTAAGGCAAGCCTTTTTCGGAGCCGAAGCGGAGCGCGTGATCCGCGGACGCGATGAGGTGAAAGTGATGGTGCGCTACCCGCGCCGCGAGCGGGATTCTCTAGCGGATCTGGAGAATCTGCGTATTCGCCTACCGGATGGCCGGGCGGTGGCCTTCAGCGAAGTCGCGGAGATTCAGTTTGGCGAGAGTTATCCCACCATTCAACGCAAGGATCAGCAACGCGTGGTCAATATCACTGCGGATGCAGATAAGCAGGCTGTCGACGTGCAAGGGATCAACACGCAACTCACTTCGGAAATCATTCCGGATGTGCTCAAGGAATTCCCTGGCGTGGAGTCAACGTTAGTAGGTGAGGCGAAAGCCAACCGGGAAATGGTGCAGAGTTTGATGAAAAACGGACTTGTGGCCATGGTGCTTATTTACGCTTTGTTAGCGGTGCCGTTCCGATCCTACCTGCAACCGCTGATCGTCATGAGTGTGATCCCGTTTGGGCTCATCGGCGCGGTCTTCGGTCACTTCGTCACTTATCAAAGTCTCAGCATGCTGAGTTTCTTTGGGATCGTCGCGCTAACGGGCGTGGTGGTGAATGATAGTCTTGTGTTGGTGGATTATGTGAACAAACAAGCGCGTAGCGGTCAACCCTTGCTTGAAGCTGCCTGGCTCGCCGGCATCAAACGCTTTCGCCCCATCATCCTCACTTCGCTAACGACTTTCGCCGGTCTGGTTCCGATTTTGTTAGAGAGAAGTCTTCAGGCACAGTTCCTCATTCCCATGGCCACTTCGCTTGCCTTCGGCGTGCTCTTCGCCACCTTTATTACCCTGATACTTGTTCCGGCGCTTTATTTGATTCTGAATGATTTCACGCGGCTGTTTCGCCGGCCGGATGCTGCTCGTGATAGCGATGCCTTTTAGTCGCCGCCGAATCAGCCAAGCACACTCGGCGGTGACGAAATGGCACCGCTACCGAGAACTTCGCTATTCACTTCCGCGAACGCAGGCGGCGCGTCTCAGAGGCGTAAGGAGGTTTATCAAAGGTACTGCCATCGCCAAGCAATCGGGGATCCTTGGCTTCCGTGAGAATGTCGGCTAGCTGGGTGCTTAACTTCTCCCTCACATCGGCATATTGCGGATTGGTCGCGACGTTAGTGATCTGATCGGGGTCGTGACGCAAGTCGAAGAGTTCTTCTTCAGGCCGTTTGGCAAAGGCCAAGTCAAAAAAATAGGGGCCGCGTGCTTTCTGCACGTGCCGGTTCATGACCAGCCACGCCTTGGTGGGGCTGGCATCGAGATCGAGAAAGGTGGCGCCGGTGTTTTCTGTGAGGGCTTTTTCTGATGGGGCTTCGGTATGGGTGATGTTGTAAGGATTACCCATGGGCCAGCGATCCGGCTTGTAGTTGCGCACGTAGAGATAATCTTCAGTCCGAATCGAGCGTTGGGGATAGGGAAGATTACCGTCGCGTGCGTCACCGACGTGCCGCTCGCGACCAGTGACGACGAAGGTGCGCTCAGGATCGACTTGCCCCGCCTTATCTGACATCAATAGAGGTTTGAGGCTTTTGCCAGTCATCACTTCAGGCGGCGTGAGGTTGCCGAATTCCAGAAAGGTAGGCGCCAAATCCATGAGATTGACGAAATCATCGACCACACGTGCGCTTTTGATCTTCTCGGGCCAGCGCACGGCCAAGGCCACGGCCGTGCCAAAGTCATAAAGATTGGTCTTACCACGTGGAAAGCCCGGAGCCCCGTGGTCGCCACTGACGACGACGACCGTGTTATCGAGTTCGCCGATATCTTCCAATCTTGCTAACAAGACGCCTAAGCCGGCATCAAAGGCCATGGCTTCACCCAGGTAATCAGCGAAATCTTCACGGATCACGGGGACATCGGGGAGAAAACCGGGTAGTTTGCCGATGAGATCGTCGGGATTCAGATTCCAAAGGGCTTTTCCAGATCCTCTGATCCATTTGCGGTGCACGTTGGTAGGGCCGAACCAATAGCAGAAAGGTTGATCGGTTTTTCGCGCCTCTAGGAAATGGTTGAAGTTGGCTAACACTTCATCGTAGAGGGGTTGTTTAGCATCTTCCACACTTTTACCGTTCGCTACAGCTTTACTGACAAACTGCGAGAAGCCGTTGAAGCGTCTTCCTGCTTTCTCGTATTCGTGCGCGTCAACGCCATAAGGCGCATCGCGAGGAGTGCCCGGCGTCCAGACTTTGTAGGTTTGGCCAATATGATAGCCGGAATCCTTGAGCAACAGAGGAAAGGACGGGATCGTGGAATCCCACTTGGCGCCCAGAAGGATGGCTCCGAGACCCGTACGAAAGAAATACTGTCCGGAGAGCAAGGAACTGCGGCACGGCGTGCAGGAGGGCGAGGTCACAAAGGCGTTGCGAAATAACACGCCTTCTCTAGCAATGCGGTCGAAATGCGGCGTCTTGATGATGCTGTTGGGACCAGGCTTGGACTCCATGGCGGCATACGCACTCGCATAGCGTCCCCAATCATCGGCGAATGCAAAGAGAATGTTAGGACGTTTTTCTTTGGTATCTGCTGCTTGAGCGACACAGACCAACGACCAGACTAGTAGAGCGAGAGAACGAAGGTTCATGGCGGCATTGCATCAAGTTAAGGGTTGGTAGGCAAGGGGTGATTAGGTTTGGCATCGACCCTCATTTCTTCCAAGATGCACTCGTGATGAACCACCGGAGTCTTCTTCCCATATTATTATTCGCGACGATCGCGATGTTCTTTTTGAGACCGTCATGCTTGAACGCTCAAGACATTACCAATCTCATCGGTTATTGGCCGGCCAATGAGGGTGATGGTGAGGTGGTGGCCAATGTGGTTGATTCGGACTCCAACGGCACCTTGATGAATGGCGCGTGGAGCGATGACGGCGGGGGCCACACGGGCCTGGCGGGAGACTATGCATTCGAAATCATGGGGGAGTCTAGTAGTCATGTCGAAGTGCCCACGACGGATGTGGAATTCAATGAGATTACGATCACCGCGTGGATCAAGGGTGTGCCCGCCGGAGCGTGGACAGGCATTGTTTACTCGCGAAGCGCTCAGGCGATCGGGCTAGATTTTCACAATGCCACGGGAAATCTCACTTACACTTGGAACAATAACTCTGGCGATACTTGGGGTTTTGATAGTGGTCTCACGGTGCCCGAAGACGAATGGACGTTCGTGGGGATGGCGCTCCGCGCCGATTCGAATACTTTTTTTCTGGGGACGACGGGTCCGGACGGGACCTTTTCCATGGCAGTGAATGAGTTAGACCACGTGCCACAAACGCATGATCAAGCGCCGTTTCTCTTTGGCGTGGATCTGTGTTGTGGGAATGGCAGGAACTTCGATGGATTCATGGATGATGTCGCGATTTGGGATGTGGCTCTGACGGAAGAACAGATGCGACTACTTTGGACGGGGCAGGCGACGCCGCTCGATGTCTTTGACAACTCGGATCCGGGTTTGGTGGTCAGCGGTTCGGTTGACTTTGGGCGGCTGCCATTTGTCGCCGGTGCGCAAGAACTGAGCTTCCCGATTCGCAATAGCGGCGCTAGCGAAGTGCTCACGATTGAAGCAGCCCTAACAACTGGAGGTGAGCATTTCACGCTGACTTCATTTCCCCAGTCGCTAGCGCCCGGTGCGGTGGAGAACGTGGGGGTGGGATTCGATCCAAAAGGCGGCACGGGCCAGTTTCTGGGCGAGATCGAGTTGAAAACCAATGATCCGGACGAAGAGGATCAAGTGGTCACGGTGAGCTTGGCAGCTTCCTTGGTGGATCCGTCTGGGCCGGCGGCCTACTTCCCGTTGGATGATCTGACGGGAACGACGGCTATCATCGACACGACAGGCAATGGCCGGTCCGGGATGTTAGAAAATTCCGCGGGAACTTCGAATTGGGAAGAAGCTGCCGTAGCCTCGACGGGGCTCAAAATCGCTGGTGGTGCGCATGTGAGTGTGCCTTCCGGATTGACGGGCCTGGAGAGTTTCACGGCGTCGCTGTGGATCAATACCGCTCCATCGGAGATCAGCGTTCTGTTCGCCAATGGATCGACGGTCACACCCGGCGTGGCTGTGCTTCTCGCCGGCGGAGATCTTCGATGGTTCTTTGATAGTGAGGATATCTTCGGAACCCCCGGCGCCCCGATTCTGTCAGGGACCAATCATCACGTCGTGGTGCTCTACGACGCAGCTGGCCCCTCAGTGGCGTTTTATGTCGACGGTGTGGAAGTAGCGAATGAATCGGTGGATGCCGTCGATTTTTCCGATCCCGCGGACATCCTTTCCTTTGGCGGCATCGGTGCCAATCCCGGCTTAGGCATGGATGCTGTGTTAGACGACATTCAGCTTTACGATCGCGCGCTGTCCCTAGAGGAAGTCATCCGTTTGCGCGACAACCCCGGCTCGACTTTGGTCAGCACGGGGGCCGTCGACAGTGACCAAGACGGCCTTTCGGATGAAGATGAAGCCACGCGCGGGACGGATCCATTGAATCCGGATTCGGACGACGATGGCCTAACAGATGGCGCCGAAGTGAACACGCACGGAACCGATCCGATGCGTGTCGATACCGATGGCGATACATTGAGCGATGGGCGAGAGGTAGGGAGCGGAACCGATCCGTTGGATCCGAACGATCCTGCCGAAATCACAGCCATCGCCTACATTGTCCCCACAGACACTGCGGGAAATCAAGACTTTGGCGGAGCGCTTGGGCATGACTTCATTGTTGAGTCTCCGATTATCGTGCGAGAATTAGGAGTCTTTGACGACGGCTCGGACGGATTAACCTCAGATCTCTTTGCCGAGCTTTGGAGTCGCGACGACAATGGCACACCTGATAATGTCGATGATGATGTTCCGGGTGAAGTGCTGGCTGAGCTAGTCTTTTCCAGTGCTGATGAAGGTGTGTTAGTCAATGGCAGCCGGTTCAAATCTCTCGCCGCACCTCTACGCTTGGAGCCGGGAGCCTATACGATCATCGCTCACGGATATGGCGCGGGTGAGAGCAACGGGAATCAAGGTAGTGTGAATCTTAACACCTCCACCGACAACGGAGGTGCCGCCCTCCGCTTCATTGGCGGTGGGCGTTGGGGTAACGAGCCTGGCGAATGGCCCACCAATATAGATGGCGGGCCTGTTGATCGTTATGCGGCTGGAACTTTTACCTTCACAGTGATTCGTGAGGGCAATCCGGCTGCGGACAGCGATGGCGATGGAAGCCCCGATGCAGAAGAAGCTCTAGCAGGCACTGATCCCAACGATCCCAATGATTATTTCCACATCACCGCGCTCAGCAGGGAAGGGGACACGACCACGCTTTCGTGGCCGGCCAAATCCGGCATTTCTTACATCATCGAGTTCTCCGAAACGTTGAATGGTGATTGGACCCCCGTGGAAGGTGGAGCGGTGGCTGGAACGGGCAATGAGCTATCCCTGGACTTTCCACGCTCGGCTGAGCAGGGTTACTATCGCATTCGCACCGCTTTGAATCAGTGAAACTTTCAAACTAACATGAATATGAATCGACTATTGATCACTACCGCGTCTTTTTTTCTACTCTCTCCGTGGGCACACGCCGATTGGCTGCAATGGCGCGGCCCGCACTTTAACGGTACCGCCCCGGGTGCCGCGCCGGTGACGGAGTGGAGCGATAGCAAGAATGTTCGGTGGAAGCTTGCCATCCCGGGACGTGGATCGGGAACGCCGGTGGTGAGCGGAGACAACCTGTTCGTCGTCACAGCGTTAGATACAGGCAAGAAACCGGAGGGCGAGCTGCGCGATGCAGATCAGCGCCAGGAACAGGCGCCTGAAACCTTGCACCAATTCGTGGTGATGTGTGTGGACCGAAAAACCGGCAAAGAACGTTGGAA
This sequence comes from Verrucomicrobiales bacterium, assembly GCA_965224685.1. Lineage (GTDB taxonomy): Bacteria > Verrucomicrobiota > Verrucomicrobiia > Verrucomicrobiales > DEV007 > CBDDAB01. The sequence goes on from CBDDAB010000018.1 coordinate 267,285, forward strand.
GAAGACCGTCGCTGAGTTGGTCCCACACTCAGGTCATCACAAAGATCATTTTTATGCTTCGGCCTCGCCCATTACCGATGGGGAATACGTGTGGGCGCACTTTGGTTCGCGCGGCACTTATTGTCTCACCGTCAAAGGAGACCTAGTTTGGAAACGAACGGATCTCGGACTCATGGTCTTGCGTGGCGGCTTTGGCGATGGCTCAAGCCCCGCGCTTTATGAGGACACGTTAGTGATTCCCTGGGATACGGAGGACGGCAACTCTTACATTGTCGCCTTGAATAAACTGACTGGCAAAACACGTTGGAAAACCAAACGTGATCAGATCACCTCGTGGGCCACACCCTTAATCGTGAAGCATGGGGATCGTGTTCAAGTCATTCAAAACGGCGTCGATTATGCGCAAGGTTATGATTTGAAAGACGGCTCGAGCATCTGGCGAGCCGGCGGCCAAACCACGCGTCCGATTCCAACGCCCATTTACCATGAAGGCATGGTGTTTATCGGGAGCGGCCACCGCGGTTCTTTTCTTGGCGCCTACAAACTCGACGGCGCCAAGGGCGATATCACCGGCACGGCAAACGAAGCTTGGACGATGAAGCGCAATACGCCAGATGTGCCGTCACCCGTTCTTTCCGATGGTCGTCTTTATTTCCACGCCGGCCGCGATGGCATCCTATCATGTGTCGACGCCAAGTCCGGCGAACCGCACTATATCCGCCAACGCGTCACCGGTCTTCGCCAAGTTTATTCGTCACCTGTGGCAGCTAATGGCCATATCTTCCTAACAGGCCGCGATGGCACAACGGTCGTGATCAAGGATTCGCCCAAGTTTGAGATCGTGGCCACCAACAAACTCGACGAAGCCGTGGACGCGAGCCTGGTCATGATCGGCGATGCTACTTACATTCGCGCGGAGAAGCATTTGTACTGCATAGGCAAGTGAGTCGACGTGATCTCGGCACATAGCAGAGTTGTCGATTGACACTGCCCATAGAGCTTCATATGGTTACCCATATGAAAACAACTGTGGATATTGCCGATGATGTTCTGCTTCGCGCTAAAGCGTTCGCTGAGGCTTCGGAAACGACGCTTAGGCGGCTAATCGAGGAAGGGTTGCGTAGCATTCTTGATCAGGCAGAAGCGGCGGAAAGCGATCAGATCGAGTGGGTAACTTTCCGTGGAAAGGGATTGCATCCGGAATTCCGTGATAAGGGGTGGGAGATGATTCGAGACAGCATTTATGACCACTCCTAAATGATTGCTATTGATACCAATATCCTTGTCTATGCACATCGTGAAGACTCTGAGTGGCATAAGGAGGCCATTTCAGTAATCAACGACCTGACCGGTAGTGGGCGTCAGTGGGCAATTGCTTGGAGTTCTGTTCACGAATTCTTGGCTATCGTGACCCACCCTCGGATTTACAATCCACCCACCCCTCAAGAAATGGCATTCAAGACCATCGAGGGCTGGCAGAGATCCAAGAGCCTACGCTTTCTTCATGAAGGGCCAGGGTATTTGGAGCGACTTGAGAAACTATGTATCAATGCGAAGATCACAGGAGGACAGGTGCATGATGGGAGAATCGCCGCGTTATGCCTCAATCACGGAGTCGCCGAGTTCTGGACGGCAGATCGCGATTTTTCCAAGTTTCCGGAGCTGAAAACTCGCAATCCATTGGTAGCTGACTAACGCATTACCTGAACACGACACAGATCGTAGTTTTTATTGATTTTTGAGGTCTCTAAGGCCTTGGAAGAGCACGAGCCCGGAGCCGTGCAAACCCGCTTGGCGCACCCGGCGGTGTTTCAATCATCACTTCATGTTTCTCAGTGGCGCCAATCCCTTCCACTGGCGGACTTGACGGAGGTGATAGAGCCGTCTGTTCGCTCCAGTCGGGGTCGGCCAAGTCGGTAGTTGTTTCCAGGATGATTTGGAAGTCTTCTGGGAAATCGGTAGGGATTTCAAAACAGGTAAGCGGCCCCGTGATATCAGCTTTGATGAGGTCGAAGATGTTGATGCGTTCGCAGTTCTCACTGACCACGGGCGATCTTTGATACGCATATTCCCATATGTTGGCCAGGCCATCGCCATCCCAATCAATCTCGGGCTCCCCAGCGGTGAGCGCGCGGTGGCCGAAATGGGTCACGCGCCAGGCGTGATAGGGCGAATCCGCAATCGGCACGATGAGCGTCGGCGTTAAGAAGCTGTAGTGGTCTCCAAATCCGTCTTGATTGTCGTCTTGAGAGGCTATTAGCGAAACGTCTAACAATTCCAAACCTTCTTCTTCCAAATCATCGCTCACTTGAATGGTGAAGTCGACTTGAGTGCTACCCATAGGTACGGTTGCGGTGGCACGGTTCTCTGTGAGATCGGCGGTGAGACTGGTTTGAAAATCGTTGTTGAGGGTGGCGCCCTCAAATTGAACGCCGATCTCGAAAGGCGGCTCCAAGGCTTCGTCCCAGGTGAGGCTGAAATGATAGGTGGATTCGTCCTCTTCCATGGAACTCACTGACGATGGTGTCATAGTGAGGGTCACCATTGGCTGGAAATTCACCGTTGCCGTGGCTAATGGATCCCCTACAACGATGTTCTGCCAGGAAAGGATCTGGATGGCTGACCAGGCGGATTCGACCCAGGTGAGCCCGTTAATATAGAAATTCTCTAACAAGACGCGATTTCTCGCAACGGCGAGTGCGAATGGCTCCCACACATGCCCCAAGCCGAAAGTGCCCCCAAGCGCGATCCACTCCGAGACTTGCGCGTGATCGCCCCAGCCTGCCACATTTCCAAATTTGCGGCCGTTGTAGGATTCGAACGTGTTGAAGATCGCACCATCAACGAGTTGGCCTTCAAAGGTGGTAAGCCAGCCTGCTTGGCTTCCGCCATTATGATTGGCACCATACCCTGACACAAGCGCGAACAGTCCGCTTTCTTTCTGAAGGGTGTTGGATGTGTTGCTCTCGTCAAAGGTGCCGGCGGTCATACCAATAAGGAAAGTGTTGGTGTCGTCATGAACGCGATTGGCCCATAACTGATGAAAAGAGCGCTCTGTCGAATCGTAGTCACCTGAATCCAGGCGACCGCTTTCATTGCGATCCATGAGAAGACGATGGGCGTGCATATCAAACTGCACATTCTGTGCGCGATCGATCATGGCCTTCACATCCTCCACACTCTCCCCATCCAAACGGCAAGTGAGATAAGGTGTTAGGGGAAGTTCGTTCGAGGTGCTTGATAGGGACCAGTACCAGCATCCGGCGTCGTCGAACACATAGCGGCTTGTGTCAGTCATGCCGTCGATCGGCAGTTCGGTGATGGATCGACGGTCGCCAAAGTAGGGATTGGTGGTGAAGGTGTCCGCGTAGCTATCCAGCCTCCTGTTCGACTCATCGGCATTGAGATCATGCCAGAGAAGGGTGAGTTCGCTGTCCACGGAGGCGTAGGTAGCATTGCCGCCGATGGCCAGGTTCGCAGCAGTCCCAGGAGAATCGCCGGCACTGCTTTGATTGATATCGTTGATTCGGTGAGGAAGCCCTTTGGTTAAAACGAACACGCGTATGGCGTTGACGAGATCGGCTTGGAGAAGGTGAGCCCGTAGAGGATCACGAATCTTGGCGATGAAATCTTCATAGGAGATGGTTCCGGGCGCGAGGGTCTCTTCCAAAGGCAAGAGGGACGCCAAATTCACCCCCTGCACCCCCGGGCGCATCGTTTCATAGTAGTTCCAAATCTCCTCGCCAGGAGCCGTCTCACCTCCTTGAGCGTAGTAGAGAACCAATACGTGGTTCGGCTGCAAGGTACTGTGGGCGTTCGTGACGCAGGCCAGAGAAAGAACCATAGCCGCACACGACGCCAGAATAGGGGGGGGGCCGGGGTGCATGAAAGGGTAATTTACTGACGGGTTCCCGACTAGCAACTAAACGTGACGTGGGTGTGGGGGGGAGGAGGCGCTCTCGAAGCGGAAGACGAGTCAAATCACATTGGGATCCTCACTGATCACCAGGAATCGCCTTCTCATTTGTCCAATACGTACGGATGAGCTTCGCTATTTTTTTACGATCCAGATCGTCCCTATTCATGGGATTAAAGTGTGTTTCCTGGTCACCGAACAGGCGCGTATTGAGAATTCGTGTTAGCATCAAATAGGAAAGACCTGAAACGGGTAATACCTCAGGTCCCGAGTCACGCATGATGTGCACCTGGTTAGTGCGTGTCAGGCGGTCATCGTTTTCTAGCGAATCGATCAGCAAGGGAATCACCCTGTCACCAAGCGTTTGTGCCGCTCGCGTGTAATCCGTTGGGTGAAAGACATCAACGGTGCCGGAGACGTGCTCCAATTTTTCAACAAACGCTTTCGGGCTGAGTTCGGTCCAGTCTTCAGGTAGTGTCTGATCCTTGCCTTCGCGACGTTGAATATCTTTCGCGATCCACTGCAACTGGCTTAGGTAGTAAAACGGATCCGAACGATCGATCTTGATGAAACCGGCCTGAATCAGCAACGGACGCAATTTCTCGATCGCTGCTTGGCATTGCGTGATGATTGACGTCGCCAAACGATCTTGCCGTCTTTTGAAAGTCCGGACTGCTGCTCGATTGCCGTTGTTCAGCCAATCTTGTGCGAAGAACCATAGGGGATTCTCACGATGGATCCTATCTTGTTTTTCAAGAAGCACCTTCCAAATCCCCCAATGATCCTCTGCCAGATCTGCTTTGCCTAGCACTAAGAGAAGCGCGACTCTGATAGGAAAGAAACGTTCCTTGTCTAGCACATAAGTTTCGTAGGCACGTGGGGGAGCCCATGATCGCCAGTTGTTTGGCGACTGTTTCATCATGGCCCAGACATCCAGAGGCAAGTTCGCTTCGTCTCCCACACGTGAAACGGGATAGACCCATCCCGACCAACACACCGCGTGCTTCTGATCAGGAAGTACCCAACCATGCGTGGTAAGGATTTCCACCACCGGTCTGCCGATGTGCGAAAAGTGTTCAATAGTGATATCGATCTCGTGGTAGGAGCATCCTCTTGGATCCGCGAGACCTGCTTCTAACAAAGTGCGTGTCGCGTTTAACCAACTTGCCGGGAGTCGCTTGGTATTTGGAGCTTCCCAGGGTTTTCCCTGTTTGGGTGGGAGCGGAATCGCTTTTTCTGCGCCACTGTTAGACGAGCTCAGAATGAAAACCGCCAATATCAAGCCAAAGTAGCCCTTCACATCACCATCAGACGTCATTTAGCCAAACCGCGTACAATAAATCGGCGGCAAATTGGCCGTGAGAAGTTCCCAGTGATCACCTTGATCTTCACTGATCCACAAGGAACCGGTTGTCGAGCCCATGATCAACCGGTCGCCTGACGGATCGATCTCCAAAGCGTGGCGATAGATGAGATCATAGGCGGGCGGCGCGGGTAGGCCCTCAGTGAGCGATTCAAAAGTCTTTCCGCCATCGGAGGTGCGATTGACCAGAAGACGGCCATCCACGGGATAGCGAAATTCATCTTTCTTGCCAGGGACGAACCAGGCTTTGTTAGGGTCCTGAGGATGAACCGCCACGGCGAAGCCGAATCCTGACGGTTTCACGTTTTCGATCTCCGTCCAACTTTTCGCACCATCGCTGGAATGATAGATCGCACAGTGATGTTGCACCCAGAAGTCCTTAGGTGACCCCGCACATTGCACCATCCGATGCGGATCCTGGCCGTCTGGGTCCGCGCCGCCCTGGTCAGCCGGCATGAAGTCGTAGCTCATGCCATGAGCACCTTGGGCCCAGGTTTCGCCGCCGTCAGTAGTCCGCCACACGCCACCGCACGAAATGGCTACCACCACCTGATTGGCATCTTCCGGATGCACGCAGATGGAATGGATGCCCGGAAAATCATAGCCGCCTCCCGCCCACTTCGCTCGTTCAGGGCGATCCCATAGGCTGCGCACCAGTTGCCAAGAAGCGCCTCGATCATCCGAAAAAAAGAGGCCGCCTGGAATCGTACCGCACCACAACCGACCGGATTGGTTCGAACCGCCGGCTTCCAGACACCAAATCTTTTCCAACGACCACGGAACGGGCACGTTGCGATGCGGATCTCTGATGTCAGGGGCGTCTTCAGGTTTGTCTGGGTAGGCTGGGGGATCTAGCTCTTCCCAGGAGTTCCCACCATCATTGGAGCGGTGGAGCTTGGTGCCAAAGTGTCCGTGCTCCACGGACGCGTAGACTGTTTCATCCCTTTGATCGGGCAGGAATACCGGAACCTGAAATCCAAGAAAAGATTCGCGGGTCTGTCGCCAGCTCGAGTCCTGGCGTTCAAAGGTAAACAAACCTTTCCGGGTGCCGACGAGAAAGCGATCGTTGCGAATGGCCATCCGAGTAGGATGGGGGAGACGCTACCCGCCAGACAAGGCCTGCATGACAAAGATTTCGGCGTCTTCTGGAACGGCGTCCGACAGCGATTCACGATCACGGATCGTTTCGCCATCAATGAAGATTGCCACATGCTTGCGGACTGCGCTTCGGTCATCCAAGAGGTAACTTTTGAGCTTGGGGTGTTGTGAGAAGACTTGGTCCAGCGCTTCTCTAACAGTCTTGCCCACAACTTCAGAAGACGCCGTTCCCACCTCCACATGGGTGCTCAGATTCTGGGAAAAGGCAATCCGGGGCATAAGATCAGAGGTCGAAGTGGCGGTCGCCTTCTTGATAGGGGACCACCCACTTCTTTTGAAAAATGGCGTCGATAAGGACTTGGTTATCGGCCGGCGGGTTGTCCGGATACCGAAGGGTGAGAATGAAATACTCCCGCCGTGATTTGGCCAAATCGAGCGCCGCACGAAGCTCATTATCGAACTCGGTGTAGCGAGGGATGTATCCATAGAGCGAGCGTTCCTCGTCAGGATGACTCAACCGGTAGCACGACCACTTGGCCTCTTCATGGAATCCGTAATTGTAGTAGTGATCCAGCTTGGCGATGACTCGCATGTTCACGGGCTTCGCCGGCCGGCGGATCCGGTATTCAGCCCAAGACATGGGCTGGTAACCAATGGCCGTCTCCCAATCCACCCGGAAGCCGTCCGGCGTCTCTTCCACCGCAATGGGGCGAGGCTGCGTATCGTGAGCAAAGCGGATGAACTGCAGATAAAAGCGTGATCCTTGCATGCGGCGGATCCGCACATCATCGAAGTGGAGTTCAGACTCCTGCCGATGGGGAAAATTCGCGTACCAATTCACCATGACCGGTTCGAGCACCTCCCGATGCCGGACCGTCGGAAGGATCTGTTCCAATGATTGCGCCTGGAAAAACTGCCGGGTGACCTGGGCCGCTTGGTCCCGTCCTGCCAATAAGCGGGCGCCAAGTCCCGGATCGCGCAGGCTTTCCGCGTCCGAGTCCCCACGATTGGCAGAGAACACTTCGGTTTTGAAAAAGACCGCAGCCAAGAGAAGACCACTAACCGCAATCATGCTGCCGCCCAAGATCACCGTTTCCAGCGCTCGCGTTCGACGATTGAAGAGCCAGCCGGTGAGGGGAAACTTGGTAAGTTTGCCGTGGAGAGATTTGGCGAAGGCACTTTCGGATAGCAACCACCGAAGTTTGGATTCTTGCCAGAGTTCGTACCAGTTTTCGTGAAAATGTTTCTTGTCGGTCGACTCCAACGCATCGCGATTCTCAAAAGGCGTCCACTCAATTTCCCGCTCTTCCTTCTCTGGGCCAGATTCTTTGGCGGTTTCCAAGTCTACCAACTCCAATCCCTTGGATGTTCGAGCCAAACGTTTGCCAAGACGCCTAAGCAGCAATTCCGGATTCTCCTCAGCAAACCTCTCTGCCTGACTTTTAGGCTGTTGCCACTCATTTTTACGGTATCCACGTGGCTTGATCGGCAGCTCGCCGGCATCCATCGGATCCACTAACTCACCTTGCTTAAGATTTGAAATGAAGTTCTTGTCCAGTGGTGTCGGCACTCGATTGGGCCGCTCCTTCTGGCGAGGGCTATCTGGAGCGGCTGGCTCTAAAGCAGGAGATTCCAACTCACGCCCAGCATCTGGATTGAGCTCAAACGCTCCATGATCAATCAAGTGTTGTTGCTGAGAGAGAACAGTCTTTGCCAGCGCTTCCAAGATGTCCCGGCGCTCTTCTTCTGAAGGTTCTTCCTGACTGCCGGTAGTGGGTCGTGAGGCCGGACCAACGGGCGTTCTAGGTTTCACCTCAATGTCCTTGCCTTCGGGGAGGTCGGGGGGATGCATGTCGTAAAAAGTGTCGAAGTGGCGTGTTTTCAGCTCTTGATCCAGTCGAAGAATCCCATGGTTTGCAGGGCGTCGTGCAGGGCGGCTTGTTGAGTGGCCGAGGCGTCTTGCTGAGGCAGACGATGGGGGCCACAATCCATACCCGTCAGTTTCATCATAACTTTCAACCCGCTGCGGCCGCAGGTCTCATTGATCGCTCGTACCATTTGCACGGAGCGGCCTTGCCATTCACGCGCCGTTGCCAAATCGCCACGCTGTAACGCCTCCATCACGTTCAAATAGATCCGGGCAGCAAAGTTGTAGGTGGAGCCGACAGCGCTCGTGCAACCGACGGCCAACGCACCAAGCAGGGACTCGTCACATCCGTAAAACACCTCTTTAGAGTCTCCGGCAAAGTTCAAGCAGGCTAGCAAGGTGCTCAAATCGGTGTGTGAGTACTTGATTCCCGCGAAACTTGGCATGGACGCCGATGCTTCTTCCAAAAGCGTGCAGGCATCGAGCAGCACGCCGGAAAGCGATGGGATATGGTAGTAGTAGAATGGCAGAGCCGATGCGGCATCGGCAATGGGCCGGAGAAAGGCGATGAGGCCCTGGACACCCGCCGGTTTGAAAAACGTGGGAGGCATCGCCGAGATCCCGTCTGCACCCACCGCCGCTGCATGCTCCGCCAGAGCAATCGCTTCGCCAACGCTTTCATGCCCCACCTGAACAATACTGCGGAGCCTAGACTCCTTGGCAGCCTCGATGTAAGCAGCAGCCATCTCCCGGCGCTCCTCCTGGGTAAGCGCCAAGCCCTCGCCAGTGGTCCCGTTGATATAGAGAGCCTTCACGCCGGTCGCAGCCAAATGCGCTGTGATCACTGGCACCTTTTCCAGATGAAGCCGTCCATCCTCATGCAGAGGCGTGAAGGTGGCTGCGACTAGGCCCTCAAAACGTTCGCTCATGAAATCGGAGCTTCTTTAAGGAAACCAGCCCCGACCATGCAAGATCTGTCGTCATAAGTTTGAGGAGCGAAGGGGAAAGACGCGATCGATTCAAGAAAACGCAACTAAATGGTTGCGTTTAAAAAGCCACCGCCCACGATAAGAGCAACCAGACGGTTGCGTAATGAGAATTCACAAAGACCAGAACCAAATTGAAAAGGTCGTCGAACTGGCAGCGCCTGCCGCGCGGGTCTGGCGGGCCATCACCGATCACAAGGAATTCGGAGAGTGGTTTCGAGTTCGACTTGATAACCCGTTTGAAGTTGGGGCGGAAACCACAGGGAAGATGACCTTCCCAGGTCACGAGCATGTGGAATGGGTGTCGGTGACCGAGCAAATGGATCCCGAGCGCTTGTTTGCCTTCTCCTGGCACCCAAGTGCCATTGATCCGGATACGGAGTACGATAAGGACGCGAAAGTGGTGGTCGAGTTTCGGCTAGAGCCAACCGAAAACGGCACCCGACTCACCATTACGGAAACGGGCTTCCAGCAATTTCCCGAAGCGAAACGATTGGAAGCGCTGCGTTCGAACACAGAAGGTTGGGATATTCAGGCCAAGAATGTCGCCGCCCACGTCGAGAGATAGTGAGATCATGACGGCTTTGATAACTAACAATACATTTTTATATGACATATATTGTGTTAAGTTATAAAACTCCTCTGGCCCGCGAACCTAAGATCGCTGTTAAGCGATAGTTAAGTTGCCCCTGCATAAAACCCTTCCTGTGAATCCGGGCTTTCTAGTCTCGGCTGAGCCTTGTTAATCCATCCAACTTGGACCGGACTTCGGCCTCGGCAGGAACGATTTGTAAGATTCGGGATTGGAACTCACCGCGCCGCCTTGAAACTTTGGCGATCCAAATGAGATTCGGAGCTTAGATTCATCGAAACAGTACGATCTTTACAAGAATTTCCATACAGCTACGCCCTGGAATTGAATATGAAAATTATTGAAAATATAATTTCTGGAGCCTAGTGTGCTCCGGAATGCAGGCAGAAAACTACGTTCAATGCATGAGAAGTGCGTCCTCCAGCCGCGTTGACGAGGAGGCTGCTTGGCCGCGTCGACGCAAGGAACAGGCCTCTATGGAATCCACCGCTCGGCCGGTCGAAAGCCTACCGACTCATCGATCCGGAAAGTTTCGCAAATCTCAGAGAACCATCCGTGCCGCGCGTGAGGCAGTCAACGGACCTGAGACCTCTCCTGCCGCTACCAAACCCGTTGACATTGATCTCGGCCGATTGGTCGAAATGCACAACAGCCTTCTCCAATTGGTCATGGCTGGCTACTATGCCGAAGGCCGTTCTCCCAAGGCGGCATCGGCTCCTCCTTCTCCTCCCACCGAGCCCGAACACCAGTACGAGCACGAGCCCAACTCTCCTCTGGACCACGTCGTGGTTCCCTTTGAAAAGGAGCCTGAGGCGCCCTTCCACCCACCGACAAATCCCCCTTGTGTTGGGCCGAGTCCTGAGGCTCCCACCCCAAACGGTCCCTCGGCATTAGAAATGCCCCTCTGTGAAATCCCGGAACCTGAATCCGATCGTTCTCGCATAGTCGCCATCCATGGTTCCAAGCGCATCTTGTTCGCCTGCCCACACTGTTCACATCGACTAGTCGTCAAACTCAAGCATCATGGTACGATCTGCACCTGCGATGACTGCGGTGGCTACTTTAGAGCGCCGATCCTCAAGCGGCATTCGGAGACGATTCACAACGAAGCCTTCCCCTTTCCTGCTGACACGGGCAAGGCGCTCATGCGCAAACAACTGGGTCTCCGCAAACGCCAGCGTCACGACCGTTACCGCAATTGGTTGCTCGCCCCAGGCATCGCCGCCATGCTCCTGGCCTTGCCGATTGTGCTTACTTCTTTGGGTAGCCCCTCCCCTCCCTCCACGGGCTTACAAACCCATCAAGATCCCGATTACGCCAGGCAAGCCACCGAACTGGTGAAGGCCTACCTGGCGGCCGACGGATGGGAGGCCAAGAGCGCTTTTGTTAGAGATCCTTTACGCGTTCGGCCGATGATGAAAGACTACTACGAGAATCGTGGCCACGACGCCGGACCCAAGCAATACACGTTTATGCATTATTCGGAGGTTCAGCTGGGCCTCCCTGTGCTGACGAGTCAAATCACACTGGAGATTGATCATCAACCGGTCCGTGGATTCGCCATTGAGCATCACCCCTCCGGACCAGTGATCGAATGGGAAAGCCACGTGATTTACAATGCCATGCCCTGGCAAGAGTTCCGTGATATCCGGCCGTTAGAGCCGCATGTGTTTCGCATCGCAGCCCGGGAAGGCTCCTACTACAACTATCGGTTCAGCGATCCGGAGCGCTACCTCTGCCTGCAACTCACGTTGCCAAGTGATTTCGGGCAGCCCATTTATGCCTACACGGAAAGGAACTCCCCCATTGGTGCTCGCTTACTTGATCTCATCAACGAGAAAGGAAGCCTGCAATGGCAACCGCTCATTCTCGATCTGCAATTCGGTTCGGAAGAAGACGGCTTTGGCAGGAATCAACTAACCATTCGCGATTTGGTGTGGAAGAACTGGCGCCTTCCGGAAGAGGGCGTCGTCGGTGGCAATCTAGAGTTCTGACTCTGATTCGCGTCCTGGTGATTTCACTCCTGCTCTGTGAAAGGCTCCTCTTTATTACGTCCGATTTATGTGTTCATCGGCGAGTTGATTCTCCCCATCTGAGGGCGGTTTGAGACCGGCACCAGTTCCCGCTGCGTCTTTTTTAATAGTCTCCGTAACTGAAAGAAAATCATAAAGTTGTTTCGTTCATTAGCATATTGAAAGGCAGCAATAGTGTGCGTGCATTTGGGGCATTGCGAACCACGTGCCCCAGTTGAAGTCTTATGGGTCAGGAAGAAACACCAATAATGACATCTTTATAGACGAAGTCCCGGAATCGACAGCGAGTGGAAATTGTCTCGACTGTCCAATGGCAACGACGTATCACCAATTTCATGGCGACGTCAGGGATGGATCCCAATCAGAAAGCTTGGTTCGATTCGTTGGAGGCTCTTAATCAGCAGAGCTGGCAAGAGTTTCTCGAGAAAACCCGACTTGAGTGGAGGGTCAATTTTGTTCTGTGGGCTGCAATAGGTGCTGCTGTCGTCGGCATCTTATCAGGCGACATTTCGGTCACCACCGATCCGGCCAAGATCGTGTTTCTGGTGGTGGGTTTTGTGCTGCTTGGAATCCATTTATGGTTTCTCTATTGGGTTCATGCAAAGGTTCGGCGATGTCGTGAATATCTTTATACGATTCGAGATGTGATGTGGAATCAGGCCCAACTTGAGAAGCCTCCCAAGAGTGAGATCGAGAGAACACCGGAGACCCGTATTTGGAGGAGGCCCACATTCGTCATTCAGTTGTTAGTAACTACTATTCTGTTGACCCTATTGTTTTTCGCTATTTTTGGCGGTGTGGCTGATTAAGGATAATAAATGACCGGAATGATACAGATGAAATTGCTGAAGTGTGTGGCAATCGAAGCGAACGGCGCCGAGTTTCTTATGCAATCCCGTTGAGCAGGGCGGCTGATAATGCTCTTTGACATTAGCGTGGAGGGTATTGGCGCCAACCAAGGCCTCCTGCCCTCGAATCAGTGCGCGTTCATCAATCACATTGAGGACCAAAGTCCACGCGCAAGCGGGAGTTGAACGCCTGGAACTCTCATGAGTTCCGCCACCGAAAGGCACCTTCAAAGTTCTGATTCTGGTAGATCTCTGAGTGGTTAGGATAATTTTATGACAAAAGCTTTGGGATTTGGCTGCCTAATGGTGCTTACTGCCACCGTAACGTAACCACATCCAACATGTCTGTAGCCAAAGTCACTGAAGTCATTGCCTCCTCCAAGAAAAGTTTTGACGATGCCATCGAAGAAGGCGTCGCCCGAGCGTCCAAGACCTTAGAAAACGTGCGTTCCGCCTGGGTCCAAGATCAGCAAGTTTCAGTGGTGGACGGCAAGGTGGCCGAATACCGGGTGACTTTGAAAATCACCTTTGTGCTAAAGGACTAAAATCGCCTCTTGCTCAGGCGTTGGGCCAGCGAATCTCCACGCCCTCGCGGAGAATGCGGTCTTGAAACGCTTCGAGCCGCTTCTTATCCCTCCGAATCGCTTTTGGGTTCGTTCGATCCCGCAAGGCTTCGGCTAACACTTGGCCTGCGGCCTCACCGATGCCCCATTCCACCGGATGGAGCCGGTAGCAGCCGTTGGTGACGTGCGTGCTGCCGATGTTCTTGCAGGCGGCGATGAGGTTCTCTACCCGGTGCGGCAGAAGGGCCCCTAACGGAACTTCGAACGGCGCGGTTTCGAAGTCGATGTAATTGTCCCCTGCACACGACGGATGCAGATCGATGGGATAACTCCCAACGCCAACAGAGTCTTCGTAGCGCTCAGCCGCCACGTCTTCCGGCTTGATTCCTAACAAAGCCGCGCGTTGCTCGCGCCCGCAGTGCGCTTCAAGAATCATGGTTTCTGCCACGAGACGCCGGCTCTCTCTCACATAAGGATATTTCGCCAAGCCATCGTCCGTTCCCATCACATCAGGCCGCAAGCGCATACCGGGATAGCCCGTACCGCCATCGAGCCGTGGCGCATCGGTCTGCATCCAATACAGAAGCGAGAGACTTAGTTCCTTGGCCTGCGCGACACGATGGCGTATGGCCTCTTCCGGCACATCGACTATGGGGCCTAACATAAAATCATTCTGCGGCCAATTAACCAGGGAAATGTCGCTTTGATAGGTTCCCGGGCGAAAACTTTCCACGGCCGCGATTCGGCGGTAGGTCCACAGATTGACCACCCCATCGTGGCGGTCACCCACCGGATTGAAGCCTAACTTTCGCGGCTCTCCACTGCGGGGATGGGTGTAAGTCCAGTCTAGCAATTTCCCGGGCCATGGTGGTGTTAGGCGGGGAACGTGATCCCGCCAGAAACCGTAGTTTGCAGGTTGATCGATCACATGATCTTCGCCGGGGTGATGACTGATGGCGAAACACATGGTGAAAGCTTGTTGATTCGACGGATCCGGTTCATCAGGCATGTGCCACTCGCCGGTGGCCTGTTTCCCTTCCGCGCCGCACACATACTCCGTCTTGGTCAGTGGCAGGAGATCGCCCAGCTCGCTAGCATCGACAAAAAAAGGCGCTTGGATGACACGTTCGTTTCCTGTGGTGAGACTTTTCACGGTGACACTGATCACCCGATCACCCTCGACCTCAGCATCAACCGGGCGATGCTTCGGCATGAATGTCAGTTTGCCAGCGGCTTGATAGGGTGTTAGCCATTGCTCCAACACAGCCAAGGCGACGCGCGGTTCGTGACAGAGCCGTGAAACACTTCCTCTCCCGGGATTGAGTTTGGAATCCGCTTTGGCTGCTGCAGTCAAGGGATGGAACCGGCGATAATGATCCCGAATGGCCGTGCGCAAATCGCGATAGCTTTTCGTAGAGCCGTGCGTTTCGATCCAGCGGTGCTCATCTGGCGGAACCCCTTGCGAGGTGAGTTGCCCGCCCACCCAATCGGTTTCTTCGGTGAGGATCACGCGATAGCCTTTTCGCAACAACGTCAGCGCCGCAGCGCACCCACCCAAGCTTGCACCAATGACCGCCACATCCGCTGTGAGCTCACGGTCCCCCAACCTATCTTGTTGCGCGAGCGCTCTGCTGCCTAGGCTGGCCGCCGTGAAGCCCACGGCATTCTGGATGAAATTACGGCGTTTCATTGATGCCCAACGTAAGGCCTAAGCAAAGCGTTCGACAATACGCAACACGATCGGTTCGTTGGGACGTAAGGATTCCCGTATCTCGAAAAGGGCTCGGGCCACGTCATCATAGGCGGGCCGTTTCTGATGGTGACGTTTTAGCAACAACAGCGCATATCGGATGGCACGATCGATCAATTTGTTATTGTTCGCGCTCACATAGGTCATGACATTATCCTCGTATCGACCTAGTCTCCCCATCACCAGTGTTGAGTGTTGATTGAGGAACATTTTCAAAAGGAGATGCTGCGCCAACACGTCCAACTCACCGATTGGCAATCCCTGATCAACTTCGCCAAACCGCCAGACTATCTCCGCCGAGTCGCGGCTGATTGAAAAGATCGTATGATGGCCACCTTGCGTTGACGATTGGCGAAGCTTGGAAACATTGTCAGAAAAATCAAAGCCCTCGATCGCCTCCGCCCCGGTAAGATGCTTGAGACTTCCCCACTCTAACGTTCTTGGGTTGCGCCCTAGAAGCTGATGCCAGGCTTCCTTTGCCGATTCCGTACCAGGAAGATGAAGGTAGCAATGCGAAGGCAGGTCCTGTTGGTTGCGGCTGTTTTCGAACGGAGTGAGGGTGAAGGTGGGCGAACGCTCCGTGGTATCGGTCAGAACCGTCATGCCAAACGGACCGGGTTCATAAAGGACGTAGTGACCATTCTGATAGAGTTTGGTCTCCTCCTCAATAAAGGCCTTCAAGAAATGGTGATCCATTTGCCCATGGGCCCCGGCCAGGGCATCAATCTGCGGCCCTAGCATTGAGGCCTCTCCCCACGCCCGAAAGCAGATGCCAATGGCAGCCATTAATACCGTGCTGGCCTGCATCCGCGTGCTGCCGGAGAGAGCCATGGGACCGACACTGAGGTCGATATGGTGGATGCTAGGATTGGTTAGCACGCGCTTGGAACGCTGCACGGTCTTGATCAACAAATCGGCCGGATTGCAATAGAGAAAGAACGGATGGCGGTGAGACAAGCGCGCCGCCGCTTCCGTGGCGCCGATAACAAACGGCGTCTCGCCGCCTTCGGTCGAGGAAACTAACAAATCACCGTCTTCGAAACCCAGCTCCACGAGTTGCCGCTCGCCAAACTCCGGCAGGTCTTCGAATCGTTCGATGGAGCGGATCAGGGCGGCATCGCCACCCGCCATGAAACCGATCACGCGATCACGATAGGCATCCGGAACGAGTCCCTCCACACGGCACAATACTTCTAAAGTCAGCGACAGGCGGCCCGTGGCGCCGCAACCACAGAGAAACACACGATGCCCACTTTCCAAAGTCGTCCGCAACGCAGCCGTCAACCCCTCTAACGAACCGGCGCGGTTTGAAAGTTGCTGCAATGCCTCGGCATCGACCAGCGTTAGAGCATCGATACCCTTTTCTAAATCATCTCGCGACCAAGCGGATAGCTGTGACGTCTTTGGATGTGAAGCTTCGGTGTCGAGATCACCAAGTTGAAAACGGTGGGCTACGTTGAGAAAAGCGTCGACATCACTCGCCATGGTAGATCGTAAACTGGGGAGACTCGAAACGCACGATCAATCTGGGGTGCGCGACTAAAAGTCGTGGGCACTTTCGTAGCGGAACTCGTGAGCGTTCCGGGAGTGGGGACTCCGCTACCGCGAAGGAATTGTCATCAATCCGTCTTCTTTCATTGACACCACTTTTAGTCATACACGATCGTCCGTAACCGGCGTTCCTACAAAAGACGGTGAAACCTTTCACGCACCTGACTCTGCCACTTCTCCAAATAGAGCAGCTCTCGAGTCAAGAAACTTCCCTCAGAGAGAGCGCGCTCGCGATCCGTTTCGAGCAGTGTATCGATATCCGGCAGTTTGACGATCGCCTCATCCAAAGAGTTCTGAAGGATCTGCTGAGCCTGGCCTAACTGACTCTGCACTTTGAGGAGTTCGGGCGTAAGCAGGGATTGAGCAATCGCCGTGGTGGCTTTGGTCTTCTTAGCGACGAAAGCGTCGGCGCTCATGAGAACCTCGCTGATCTCAGAAAACAACGTCATCAGACTATTTGGAACGGGGCCGCGAGAATCATATTGATCCCCAAACACGCGAATCAACAACGCTTTCAAGCGTTTCCCCGGAAGAGAAAGCGTTTGATAAGCTTGCTGGAGGTTGGCGTAGCGTTTGGTATCAGGAGCCTTGGCGCTGTCAGGATGCGATTCCTTCTGCAAGGTCTCGAAACGGTTTTTGAGTTCCGTGACATCCTGCTCTGCCTTGGGCGGAACACCTAGCAAATCGAACGGATCCTCGCTCACTCCTTCGTAATCACTTCGTCGAGATTCAATAACATATTCGCCAAAGCCGTGTGGGCTGCGAGTTCAGCTTGAGGAAGGGAGGTATTCGCAGGAGAATCACCGACGGCAAGGAGAGCTTGGCACGCTTCGGGATTGTTTGAGAAATGCCGGCGATAAGATTCCAGCGCATGCGTTAGGATCTGCCGTTCTTCGCTGTGTGGCGACCGGCTGGTGAGAAGTTGAAAACCATAACCTAACGGATCAGCTTCGCCTTCTATCAACATACGGACGGCGAGATGCCTGGCGCTCTCGACGTAGCCTGTCTCATTAAGCAAGGTGAGAGCTTGTAGCGGCGTGTTGGTTTCCTTGCGTTTGACCCAACACGCTTCCCGATCTGCGGCATCAAAGACAGCCATGGCTGGAGGCGCTACCGTCCGTTTCCAGATCGTGTAGAGGCTGCGGCGGTAGAGAGCGGGGCCTTTCGATTGTTTGTATTTCATCCCCATGCTCATCTCTGCCCACAGATTCTGTGGTTGATAGGGGCTCACCGATGGGCCGCCATTTCGTTCCACTAGCAAACCAGCTGCAAACAATGCCTGATCACGAATACCGTGTGCGCTGAGCCGCAATCTCGGGCCTCTTGCAAGAAGACGATTGTCAGGATCTTTGGCAGCCAATTCTGCGTGAACGTGCGAACGCTGCCGATAAGTACGGCTGGTGACGATTCTTTTCTGCATGGCCGCAACGTTCCACCCGGAGGCGATGAATTCGGTGGCCAACCAGTCCAACAATTCCGGATGACTCGGTTTCTCTCCTTGAATGCCGAAGTCTTCTGACGTTTTCACCAGACCCTTACCGAAGTACCTTTGCCAGTATCGATTCACAGCCACGCGAGCGGTTAGCGGATGCTCCGGCGAAACGAGCCATTGCGCGAAACCTAACCGATTGCGCGGGGCATCCTTCTTCAAGGGCGGCAATGAGTGCGGGACATCCCTTTCGACTTGTTCTCGGTGATCGTGATAGACGCCTCGATGCCGGATGAACGTGGGTTTCGGCGTTTCGGCTTCTTTCATGATCATCAAGGTCGGCAGGGTCTTCTCATAGGCTTCGAGTCCTTCACGCTTTTTGACATAGTGAGCATACGCTGAAGTGTCTTTGATTCGAGCAAACGTCTCTTTCGTGGAGGTGTGCTCACTTGCGGCAAGCACAGCGATTTCTTCCGGCCAAAGACGAGTTTGATAGAGGCGCACATCACGCATTGCTCCGGCGAACCCCTGGCCACCCGGCCGCACACCGCCCCCCAATCTCAAAGGTTGCGCCGCTTTAACCCCACCCACGTTGCTATTGGTGTTGTAAGAAGTGTCTGTCTTAACCCGCTGACCGTTGAGGTAAACGTGTTGCCCATTCGCACTTTGAGAACCGTCATTGCTAATGGTCACGTGCACCCAATCGCCCTCCCGGAGTCGATCGCGTGTGACGACGCGCCCGGTTCCCGCGACCCAACGTGTGATCAGGTCAAACCGCAGACGCCCGCCTTCGATAAATGATAGTTCAATACCCGGACGCGTGTTTCCAGGTTGTTGACGGGATAGAATAATGACGTCATCGAGACGATTGGGACGAAGCCAAAGACTGATCGTGAACGATTGATTGGCTCGCATGGAGAGATTCTCGTCGAGATCTCGATGAATGTGTGGTGCGTTTCCATCGAGCACGAGCGGTTCCCCGGCATGGAATCGATGGACAAGTTTGCGATCAATGAGTGGGCCCGTCGCAACGCTCACGCGGGAGTCAGGCTCAATCGCCTGGCGCGCTTCGTCCACGGCGCGTCGGCGTTTGGCGAGTTCGCTTTGTTGCAAACGTGTGGGCGCCAACATGACCGGTTCGGAATTAGTGCTTTTGATAGCGCGACCAGCTTCGGGGACGCTGTTGAAGAAGGCAATCAGCTGGTAATAATCTCTCTGAGAAATGGGATCGTATTTGTGATCATGACAGCGTGCACACCCCATGGTGAGCCCCAGCCAAAGCGTGGCCGTGGTGTCCACACGATCCACCGCATTTTCTAACAAAAACTCCTCAACAACCAGGCCGGATTCCGAATTGTAGCGATGATTGCGATTGAATCCCGTGGCCATCCGTTGTTCGAGCGTTGCGTTAGGCAACAGATCGCCGGCTAATTGTTCAATCGTGAATTGATCAAACGGCATCTTGCTGTTGTAGGCGTTGATCACCCAATCCCGCCAACGCCACATGAAACGCGGGCCATCATATTGATAACCATCCGTATCGGCGAAGCGCGCGGCGTCCAGCCATGGCAAGGCCATGGTCTCACCATAGCGCGGTGACGCGAGCATTCGATCGACCCAACGCTCGTAAGCGACATCCCCTTCCCTGCCATACGCTTCAGTAAATGCAGTCACTTCTTCAGGCGTGGGCGGGAGCCCGGTGAGATCGAGACTTAGTCTTCGAATCAGTCTTTCCGGTCTGGCTTCCGGTGCGAATGTGAGACCTTCCTCGGCCAGCCGCCTCCCCACAAAGGCATCGATGGGATGGTCCTCGCCCGGTGGAACGTCTGGTCGCTGCGGAGGAATGAAGGCCCAGTGTTCTTCGTAAGCCGCTCCGTTCTTGATCCACTCTTCTAACAAACGCTTATCGCTCGCTGTTAGAGACAGATTACTGTGACGAGGCGGCATCCTTTCCTCGGGGTCAGCAGCGAGAATCCTCCGAATCAGTTCGCTGCTTTGCGGATCTCCCGGACTAACGGCCCGGCGCCCTGCGCTCAGGCGTGTGGCACCCTCGAAAGTATCCAACCGAAGCCCAGCCTTGCGTTCCGCTTGGTCGGGTCCGTGGCATTGAAAACAATTTTCTGAGAGAAGTGGTAGGATCTCTTCAGAAAAATCAGGTGCTCCTTGGCTGAGAGAAATCGCTGCCAAGAAACTGATCGCGGTCCGGCAGACCGTGATGCCGGAAAAGGCCGTCAATTTCCGCTGCCGGCTTCAATCGCCACGCGAGCGAGTTGCAAGAACTCGGTCTCGGTCACTTGTCCCGTGGTGCCATCAACGTAGGCCACCGCTCGTCGGCCACCGACGGCGGAGGGCGAGGCGAGAATGACGGGATTGTTAGCAGAATCGATGGCTAGATTGGCAAAGTAGACCAAACTTGAGGGGACGCCGCCTTCAGCGTTGGGCCATTTCAAAACCTCTGCGGCCTCATCTTCGCTGAGGTAGTCCGGCGTGAGATCACTGAGCTTTTCCGGGAACTTGCCTTGGTTGGCTGTGGCGAATTGGCGTAGCGCAGCGACAGCCGTCTGCAGATTATCGGCCGGACGCTCATCCACCTGGGCTTCGGCGGCCACAGCGGCTTGATCCGCCATGGCCCGTTCCCGCATTGCTATGGCTCTGGTCTGCTGCTGCCGCGCGCCCATAAGCATGGCACCGAGGAAGAGCGGGTTGGCGCCGGCAGCCGATGCCAGTGCGGATTTGTAAGACTGCGAACCGTAGCCGATGGTGTGAATGCCAGAGGGTTTATTGATGGTTACCGTACCTAACGCTTTTGTCTGATTCGCTACGATTTCGACCACTTTCTCCACGATCCCCGTGGGGCCGCCGGCGTTCTCCACCAGTTCGTTGATTGTTTTCGTAATGATCGGGTTAACGTCGTGAGAGAGATAGGCCATGCCGTTCCCCTGCTTGGGAAGATCGCGCATGATCTCTTGATAGACAGCGCTGGAGGCCAACCGAGGGGTTTCGCCCTGACATTTCTGCAGAAACTCCGGCCGTGAGGCCAACATCACTCGATCAGACTTCTTATCGTGAAGCAACGTTGGCATGTAAATGCCTAGCCCGGCTTGAGGCGGCAATTGCATCGTGAGTTTAACCGTGTCCTCACTTTCTTCCAATTGAAACGGGCCCTCCGGCGGCAAGAAACCTAGGCCTTTCTCCGCAAGCCAGCCCATGCCCTCAAGGACGAGGAGGAAATCAATGGCCGGCAATTCAATGGGGGCGTTGGGCACTTGAAAGGTCTCATTATCCAAGATGTCTGCGAGGAATACGACCCGCCCGTTACTCTGATTCAGGGCATCAGCAATCGTGATTCCTAACATGGGTATCTCTTGACTCATTAACTGATCTAACGGTGGGCCGCCTTGCTGGGGCTGGGGGATTTTTTCCAGCACGGCTTGCGCTACTTCTCCGAGGGCCGCGAGGCTGAAGTCTTGCTCGAACGCGATGTCCACCGCTTCAGGCGCTAACTCCAAAGCTAAGAATTCGTGTGGTTCCCCACCGGCGATCTTCAAGAGCCCTTGCCGCCCCCCAGGCACGTGAAGGTAGGCCTGATTCTTGTAAATGTCTTCTTCCACTAACAGAGAGCTGCCGCCGAGGGCCGCGATATTCTGGAGACCGAGTTCCGAGGCCACGCTTTTGATATCGACCTCCGGAATGGAATCCTCACCCTCAATCCGCCTGACTTCATCAAATACTTTCTGCCCCGTTTCTAACAATTGATCCAAGTCTCCCGCCACATCGACGTAGCCGTAAAACACGCCGCCAAGATCCAAGTGATCGGATACCGTTTGAAAATGTTCCGATTTCTTCACTGAACCCACCGCCTCGACGACGATTGGCGGCCCCGATGAATCGTTCGCACTTGAGGCGTCGCCGCCTTTGTCGCCACAACTTGCCGCCAGGGCGGCGATGATCGCCAGATAGAGGATTCCGAGATCTCGTTTCATGCCGCTATCCTAAGACGC
The DNA here is from genome assembly GCA_965224685.1 of Verrucomicrobiales bacterium. Classification (GTDB taxonomy): domain Bacteria; phylum Verrucomicrobiota; class Verrucomicrobiia; order Verrucomicrobiales; family DEV007; genus CBDDAB01. Next base: position 289,282 of record CBDDAB010000018.1, read on the forward strand.
TCCTTCGGCAAAGCCAAGGCGTGATTCTCAAGCCGGGATCAGTAGCCCTCGAATTCCTTCATCTCCTCCAAATGCGTGAGGATAGCGAGAATCGCAATGGGAGCGGAAACCACGGTCGAGGCCACGAGGTCCCATCCGGCGCCGGCCATGGGATGCCGCTTAGGAAGGGGGAGAAACCGTATGAGCCATGCGGCGACCGGCGCCAAGAGTAGAAGCGCTGCCATCCCGTAGCGCACCTCGGCGAACAGCCAGCCCGACCAAGCAAGGACGACAAACAACCCACACCCCATGCCCGGAATGGTTGGGGATAACGGAACGCGCTTTCTCCATCTGAGCACACTCACGGCGGTCAAACACGCCGCACAAGCTCCGGCCGCTTGGCCAAACCGCGCCGCGCCACCCAATTGCAAGAGCACCGCGAGCCCGACCAGTGGCGGGACAAAGGCAATGAGAGCGATCCCCTGGTTTGATTCCTGCCGAGAAGCAAAGGCGCCCAGCGTGGCCGCCAAGCCGGTAGTCAATACGATCGATCCTGTGATCAGGATCTTTCGCTTGGCCCCGCCCGCTTCGGCTAACCACGCAGGGTAAATCATCCACACAATGATGCCAATGAACATCAGAATCACGGCAAGATTGATTCGGTGATTCTGAATGGATGCTAGGGCAAGGGCGGCCGCAACGAGCACGCTCACTACGAAATCTTCACTCGAATCCGGCGGTACCTTGGGCAGCCCAAAGAGCCACCATGCAGGAATAAGCAATCCTAACCAAAGTGCCGCCCACGACCATCGGCACGGTAGTTTCCAGCCTAAACCAAACGTTACCACAAATGGGATCGCCGCCCCAAACAGCGCCGTGCCGTGGATCAGATCATCCCAATCCGTGAGCCACGTCACTTCTTCTTGCCGACAATTTCTAAGGTGATGGCGACTTCATCCGCGGTGTCCGGCACGCGGTAAGTCATTCCATAGTCGCTACGTTTGATCTTGAAACTGGCCTTGCCACCGCTAGCGCTTGTGGGTTCGAAGGTCACACTGATCTTCTTGGATTTGTCGAGCAATTTGAAGTCGCCTTCCACATTGTATTTCCCATTCTCTGCTTTGGTGACCTTAGTGCTTTTGAAAGTCATCTTGGGAAACTCTTTCACTTTAAAAAAATCTTGATTCTTCAAATGATCGTCCCGCTTCTTATTGGCCGTATCCACGCTAGCTGTTTTCACCGTCATCTCTACGGAGCTCTTGGAGGCGTCATCGGCGTCAAAAACCACTGAACCTGAAAAGTCTTTGAAGGCGCCGGCCACCTCGGTGAATTCCTTGGCATTCGGCGGCTTGTTCATGATCTTAAACGTCACCTTCGATTTTGACGAATCGATCTCAAATGTCTCTGCAGAATACGTGGCAGATGGCAGGATCAATAAGATTCCCAACAGGAGTCGTGCAGTCAGTTTCATCCCGGCACGCTAAGGACTTGAAGCAACCGCCGTCAAGAGCGGGATCGGTGCCGACGCATTCCTAGCACCATTCCACCCAGCAGGAAGAGAGCCGTGGTCGAAGGCTCGGGAATCCCCTCAATGACGATGCCGGCGGCAAGCAACGATAGCTCACCGTCATACGCCACGCCTGCCGTCCATGTGAGGCGCATGCGAGTCAGTCGTGTGAAATCGACCGTTCCTCCAAAGTCAGCAAACGGTATGGCTTTGTCACCGGCAGTCGTCAAATCGACTCCTAAATCGGCCACTACATTGCGTGTTGAAGCGCCTCCTAACGCATCTTCAAAATGGACTTCGATCTCCACGTCACGCCGATCCGTGGAAAGTAGCGAGATGACGTAGTGCGTGTTGTTGACCGTTATATCCAAATCCCCAATGGGGGAATAATCATAGTCCACGACCATCACCCCAGCCGTCTCCGGATCAGCGTTCAGGCTAAGCCGAGGCGGTTTGGTGAAGGTCGGTGTATCGGTGATGAAAGCCGTGATGTCGCCCAATTGCCGAACGCTATCTATGAAAAGATCGGTCGTGCGTCTCGATCCCGCGGTTTCTCCAGAGAGAAGAATATCCTCCACATGCCGCGTCTGGACAAAGCTTGTCACCTCCAATAAACCCGGCGAAACAGGCGGGGGAAACAAGCCGGTCGTATCATAGGGAGTGGTAAAGTCATCGAGGAGAAACGTCGAGATGACGGTTGCTCCCTGGGTATTTGTTGACACAAAGAAGAGGATGAGCAGTAAGGGGGATAATTTCATCACTAGCCGGTCGCATTCCCTCCGTCAGTTTGAATGATAGCGCCCCATACAAACGGCCCAACGTCGTAGGACGACTGGATAGCGGTAACCATGGCAGGGCATGCCAACACGTCTCCCTCGCTCGAAACGCAGGCAAGAGAAGATCGCTCTTCCAACCCACGGCCATAGGCGTGACCATTTCCATAACCGAAATGGTCCGCCAAATCCGAACGAATGCGAGGAGCGCTAGGGAGTGTGTCTCAATTGGGATAATCGAGACACGTTAAGCGCTCACTTTGCAGCCACGTCGTAGCAATAAATGAGGTCCTGATCTCTCAAGTAAAGCCGTCCCCCAACGATCACGGGGTGTGTCCAGATGCGTCCACTCGGCTTTCGCAATTCCGTCTGCGGTTCCAGAGTAAATCGGCCATGTTCTTTCCATCCTTGTGTCGATGCCTCAGCTAGGACAACCGTGCCCGATTTCTCCTCCAGGCAATAGAGACGCCCGTCGGCATAACCGATAGCCCCTTTTCTCAAAGCCTTGCGTTCTGACCACACAATTTCGCCAGAATCGAGCTTCTGACATGTCCACCCGCCCTTATCGGAGTTGCCGTAAAGATGATCGCCTACACGGATGACGCCGCCGTGATGGTTGGTGATGGCATCTTCTGCGTATAGTTCCGTCACTTCATTGGTTGCGCTAAGCTTAACCGCCTTACATCCAGCACCGTAGCCAGCGGTCACATAGACGATGTTATTATGATAGACGGGCGTGGGAATCACAGCTGTCCGGCCTTTCGGATACTCCGTTTTCCATAAAACTTTGCCATTCGTCGGATCAAATCCTGCCAGCGTCTTTTGGAAGAACTGGATGTATTGTTTCTTTCCTGCATGTTCCACCACGATCGGTGATGAGTATTGCGCGTTGACGGTCAATTCGCTACTTTGCCAGACTTTTTCTCCCGTTTTCTTATTGAGCGCGAGCACCGCCCCCTGACTGCCACCCGGTGTGCATATCACCTTATCTCCATCCACTAACACAGACTCTGTGTAACCCCAATTCTGCAGCTTGCCACCGAAGTCTTCAGTAAGACTAACACTCCAAACTTTGGCTCCATTCGCGGCCGTGGCGCAGAGGAGATTACCTTTGCCGGAAAGCGCATAAACATGCCCATCAGCATAGGTCGGTGTGGCCCTCGGGCCATCCCCCCAATTGTTTTCTAACACCTCATCAAACTCAGTCGACCAAACTTCAGCGCCATCACTGGCATTCAAACAGATCAGGTGCACTTTTCCATCCCGCGCGCCCATGGTGAAGAGCTTGCCGCCCACGACCGACGGCCCTGAGTAGCCGACACCCGCATCACGATACAACCAAACCCGCTTCGGCCCACCTTCCGGCCAAGACTGTAAGAGATCAGTATCCGGCGAACGGCCTTCCCTGCCCTCTCCGCGCCATTGCGCCCAATCCGCGGCTTGCAGACAAGAGACGACGAGACATGACAGCGTGGAAACCATCCAAGGGCGAGAAATGAGCGGATTTTTCATAGAGAGAGTTGATTTCAGACGGGCGAGCATAGCCACCGCCACCGCACATGCAAGGGAACGGGTGCGACTAAAAGTGGTTGGTCAACGAATGTAGAAGAAGTGACAGGTCTCTCGCCGACAGGGCGGAGTTCAAGGCCTGGAACTCTCACGAGATTCCAGGCGCCATCGGGCAAGCAGTACAAAGAAAGCCCGCATCCTGGTCTTTGTGGGACCTGGATGCGGGTATGAGACTGGCGATGACCTACTCTCACACGGCCTTTCGCCGCACTACCATCGGCGCGGGCGCGTTTCACTTCCGAGTTCGGGATGGGATCGGGTGGGACCACGCCGCTATGATCACCAGAAGCCCACCCGCTTTTTTCTCGCGGACCAGATTCTGATGACTTGCCTGGGGTTGTTTTCTGACAACTGCATACTTGGGATTTAGGGCACTTTACATGACTTTAAACGTTTTAGCGTGTTCGTTAGAACGATTGATTCTTTAAGCAAGAATGGAGGAAGGAGGTAACAAGCCGAACGGATGATTAGTACTGCTAAGCTGAACATGTTACCATGCTTACACCCGCAGCCTATCAACGTGGTGGTCTCCCACGATCCTTCAGGGAAACTTTATCTTGGGAATGGCTTGACGCTTAGATGCTTTCAGCGCTTATCCAGTCCGCACTTAGCTGCCCAGCGATGCTCCTGACGGAACAACTGGATCACCAGTGGTGCGTCACTTCCGGTCCTCTCGTACTAGGAAGTGAACCCCTCAAGTTTCCTACGCCCGCAGAGGATAGAGGACCGAACTGTCTCGCGACGTTCTGAACCCAGCTCGCGTGCCACTTTAATCGGCGAACAGCCGAACCCTTGGGACCTTCTCCAGCCCCAGGATGTGACGAGCCGACATCGAGGTGCCAAACCGCGCCGTCGATATGAACTCTTGGGCGCGATCAGCCTGTTATCCCTAGCGTACCTTTTATCCGTTGAGCGATAGCGATTCCACTTTCTACTACCGGATCACTTAGGCCGACTTTCGTCTCTGCTCGACTTGTTGGTCTCACAGTTAGTCTGGCTTTTGCCTATGCACTCGAAACGCGATTGCCAACCGCGCTGAGCCAAACTTCGCGCTCCTCCGTTACTCTTTAGGAGGATACCGCCCCAGTAAAACTGACCGGCAGCCATGGTCCCGCATCCTGTTTCAAGGCCTGCGGTTAGATGTCCCAATACCAAAGGGTGGTGTCTCATTGGCGACTCCACCTACCCCTAAAGATAGGCTTCAACGTCTCCCACTTACTCTGAGCATCAGAACCAGAACACCAGTGACTGCGTACAGTTAAGGTGCAAAGGGTCTTTCCGTCCTTCTGCGGGTAGCCGGCATCTTCACCGGCGTTACAACTTCACTGAACTCCTCGTTGAGACAGCGGCCAACTCGTTGCACGATTCGTGCAGGTCGGAACTTACCCGACAAGGAATTTCGCTACCTTAGGACCGTTATAGTTACGGCCGACATTCACCAGGACTTGGGTTCAGAGCTTCGCACTAATGTGCTAACACCTTACCTTAATCTTTTGGCATTGGTCACGTGTCACACCCTATACGTCGATTTTCATCTTAGCAGAGTGCTGTGTTTTTGCTAAACAGTCGGTTGGCCCCTTTCACTGCGCCCAACCAAAGGCTGGGACCCCTTATCCCGAAGTTACGGGGCTAGATTGCCGAGTTCCTTAACGAGGTTTCACTCTTGCGCCTTAGTATATTCTACTCACCCACCTGTGTCGGTTTGCGGTACGGGCTCCTTAGCATGCACCAGAACTTTTCTTGGCGCGCTTTTCGAGAAGGTAGGTTCCACCGAAGTTTCCCCTCTGCCACTTTCAGCCGGCATTTTCTCTCCAAGTACGCGTCCTTCTGGGTTAAGTTTCGGAGGTGCAGGAATATTAACCTGCTTTCCATCGCCTACGCCCTTCGGCCTCGGCTTAGGTCCCGACTAACCCTGGGATGATTAGCATTGCCCAGGAATCCTTGGGTTTACGGCGGACGGGGATTTCACCCGTCTTATCGTTACTCATGTCTGCATTCTCTCTTGTCAGTTCTCCACAGTCAGTCGCCTTTCTGCTTCAATGAACTTACAATGCTCCTCTACCACGCAAATCCGAAGATTTGCATCCAGAGCTTCGGTATACCGCTTATCGCCAATTATTTTCGGCGCGAGATCTCTCGATGAGTCAGCTATTACGCATTGTTTAAATGGTGGCTGCCTCTAAGCCAACATCCTCACTGTCTAGGAAATCTCACTTCCTTTCCACTGAGCGGTATTTTGGCACCTTAGCTGCTGATCTGGGTTCTTTCCCTTTTGACGATGAAGCTTATCCCCCACCGTCTCACTGCCATGTTCTACTCTACGGTATTCGGAGTTTGATTGAGTTTGGTAAGCGGGTATGCCCCCTAGCTCATTCAGTGCTCTACCCCCGTAGATCAACACATGACGCTGTACCTAAATACATTTCGAGGAGAACCAGCTATCACGGGGTTTGATTAGCCTTTCACTCCTACCCACAGCTCATCCGAGCATTTTTCAACATACAACGGTTCGGTCCTTCACGTGATTTTACTCACGCTTCAACCTGGCCATGGGTAGATCACCTCCGCTTCGGGTCTAATACCAGGGACTTAAGTCGCCCTATTCGGACTCGCTTTCGCTTCGCCTACATCCCGGAAGGATTTAAGCTTGCCGCTGATACTAACTCGCAGACTCATTAGGCAAAAGGCACGCGATCACAGGCAAGCCTGCTCTCACACCTTGTAAGCACACGGTTTCAGGGTCTATTTCACTCCCCTCGCAGGGGTACTTTTCACCTTTCCTTCACAGTACTGGTTCACTATCGGTCGCCAACGAGTATTTAGCCTTACGCCGTGGTCGGCGTGGATTCATACGGCGTTTCACGTGTGCCGTATTACTCAGGAACACTCTAGGCTCTCGCGGGTTTTCGGTTACGGGCCTTTCACCCTCTGGGGAGCGCTTTTCCACGCGCTTCGCCTAACCGTTGAGATACCATGTTGAGGTCCTACAACCCCGATAGCAGAGCTATCGGTTTGGGCTCTTCCGCTTTCGCTCGCCGCTACTTACGGAATCGAATTCTCTTTCTTTTCCTCCGCTTACTGAGATGTTTCACTTCAGCGGGTGTCGCGTTTACTTCCCTATTTGTTTCAGGAAGCAACGATGCAGCATTACCTGCATCAGGTTACCCCATTCGGATATCCCCGGGTCAAAGCGTATTTGCCGCTCTCCGAGGCTTTTCGCAGCTTATCACGTCCTTCATCGCCTGTTGGCACCAAGGCATCCACTGTGTGCTCTTTATAGCTTGTTACCTCGCTTTTCCATTAAATGGTCGAACTAGGTCTCCAAGCTTGCTTGGTTTTCCGCCGTTCTTTCGAACTTATTTTTGTTTTTTCACTAAGACGTTTGATTGATGCGAATTGCTTCGCACCTCTCAGGTCATGTTGTGTTTTTACCCTAGTATGCAGTTGTCAAAGAACTTCGGCCTAACGGCCTAGGTTTTAGGTGTTAGGTTTTATGAGTGAACGGGCCGGGCTTTGCCGGCTTGGTTAGGTTTTTGATGAAATTGTTTTTTCGCTTTGTTGGTGAGCTTGGCTTGGTGGGTCTGACAGGGCTCGAACCTGTGACCCCCGCCTTATCAAGGCGGTGCTCTAACCAACTGAGCTACAGACCCTCACTGGATTTGAGATTTCAGATCTGAAATTTGAAATTTTGAATGGTGGAGGTAACCGGAGTCGAACCGATGACATCCTGCTTGCAAAGCAGGCGCTCTACCAACTGAGCTATACCCCCGGAATGGTTTGGATGACGATTTGATTCATCTAGCGAATGCTAAGAGGTGCACTGCCTTTCTCTTCTCAAGAAAAGCGCAGTAAAAGGTTTGTATCTCTTACCGTTAGTTGCCTAACGGATCTGTGAGACTACCCCGGTCCGAAAACCAGGACATCGACCTATCGCTATTTCCGGGTGAGCCCGGTCTATTTTTAGCGATTTTCTCCATAGAAAGGAGGTGATCCAGCCGCAGGTTCCCCTACGGCTACCTTGTTACGACTTCATCCCAGTTACCAATCTCACCTTAGGGCGCTGCCTCCGAAGTTAGCGCACGCACTTCGGGTGTGATCGGCTTCCATGATGTGACGGGCGGTGTGTACAAGACCCGGGAACGTATTCACGCCGTCGTAGCTGATACGGCATTACTAGCGATTCCGGCTTCATGTGGGCGAGTTGCAGCCCACAATCCGAACTGGGCCCAGTTTTATAGGATTTCCTCCACCTCGCGGTTTCGGTTCACATTGTGCTGGGCATTGTAGTACGTGTGCAGCCCTGGGCGTAAGGGCCATACTGACTTGACGTCGTCCCCACCTTCCTCCCAGTTGATCTGGGCAGTCTGATTAGAGTCCCCGACTTTACTCGCTGGTAACTAATCACAGGGGTTGCGCTCGTTGCGGGACTTAACCCAACATCTCACGACACGAGCTGACGACAGCCATGCAGCACCTGTGCCAATTGTGGATTGCTCCACTCCACGGCTTTCACCGCTTGAGAGAGGCATGTCAAGCCCAGGTAAGGTTCTTCGCGTTGCATCGAATTAAGCCACATACTCCACCGCTTGTGCGGGTCCCCGTCAATTTCTTTGAGTTTTAGCCTTGCGGCCGTACTCCCCAGGCGGCACGTTTAACGCGTTAACTCCGGCACAGGAAGGGTCGAACCTTCCTACACCAAACGTGCACCGTTTACTGCCAGGACTACAGGGGTATCTAATCCCTTTCGCTACCCTGGCCTTCGAGCCTCAGCGTCAGTAAGTGTCCAGCATCTCGCCTTCGCCACTAGTGTTCCTCACGATCTCTACGCATTTCACTGCTACACCGTGAATTCCAGATGCCCCTCCACTACTCTAGCATGGCAGTATCGGATGCAGCTCCGAGGTTGAGCCCCGGCATTTCACATCTGACTTACCACGCCGCCTACGCTCCCTTTACGCCCAGTGATTCCGAACAACGCTTGGGACCTTCGTATTACCGCGGCTGCTGGCACGAAGTTAGCCGTCCCTTCCTCTTCGAATACTATCAATCTGTCATGCTATTCACATAACAGCCTTACTCTTCGATGACAGGAGTTTACAATCCGAAGACCGTCATCCTCCACGCGGCGTCGCACCGTCAGGGTTTCCCCCATTGCGAATGATTCTCGACTGCTGCCACCCGTAGGTGTCTGGACCGTGTCTCAGTTCCAGTGTGACTGATCATCCTCTCAGACCAGCTACCCGTCGCTGCCTTGGTGAGCCGTTACCTCACCAACTAACTGATAGGCCGCGAGCCCATCCAGAAGTGGCACCCGAAGGCACCTTTAATTGTCGTGGAATGCTCCACTCAATCACATGCGGTATTAATTCGAGTTTCCCCGAGCTATCCCCCTCTTCTGGGCAGGTTGCTCACGTGTTACTCACCCGTTCGCCACTCAAACTGCAAAGCAAGCTAAGCAGTCTCCGTTCGACTTGCATGTCTTATCCACGCCGCCAGCGTTCGTTCTGAGCCAGAATCAAACTCTCCGTTAAAAAATCGGATTAAGTTCAATCCTTGAGCTTCTTAAGCACTTTTTAGGATCTCAACTTGAAATTGTTTCGGTTCCCCAAAGCTTTCCGATCTAACTTTTCGCTTTGAGGCGCCGCTGCTCTCTTCCTGATTTCTATCAAAAAACGCAGCACACCTCTTAGCCTTCGCTAAATCTCGTCTTTCCTTTTTCTTTCCTAACCAATCTGTTCTCTCAAAGATCGCACTCGCTTGGGCACGAAGGGCTAGTATTGACTAACGCTCTGGCTTTCAGCGCCCTGCCTCTTCCGGCAGGGAGGGCGGAGAGTAGCGTTCGATCGCAGGTGGTCAACCAGATTTGTTTCGATTTTTTCGGGGGGCGTTTACCCGGAGAAACCTCTGGAAAAGGGTACACTTGAGAGCGTCTTCCATAACTTTTAAAAACACGCTAACATACAGTTCAATTCATTCTCCAAGTGAGCTCTCGACGCGTGCCGTCAGAGATCCGAAGATGGCATTCCTTTGTTTGGGAGTGAAGGTAAGTATGGTGGATTCTAATCGTTTGGCGTAAGTGTAGTAACTTGAAGGCTGACCCTTGACCAATCCACTCTGCCAGGCCGAATGGGCGATTTCCTCCGCCAGCCACTGGTAGCCTGGCCGGCTTGATTGGTGATGACGGTGCACGGCGAAGATGAGTGTGCCCAGCGCAACGCCCACGAAGGCAATCAGCGGCAGGCCGGGCGCGAAGATGCGGCCGCTGGGATCTATTGAATCTGAGTCGTTTTCTTTCGGCTCGGGCGCTGTATTGAGCCGCCAGACAATGAGCGTCTGGAGAAGTGCCGGCGGCAGACGACGGCCGTCCTCCCAATCCTCAAATCGGCTTGGTTTGACGAAAGGGAGGCATTGGGATGCCTGGGCCACCGAGAAACCACGAATCTCGCGAATCTGCTGAAGAAGCTTCGAGAAATGCCATGAGGAAGGGCGGCGGGTGGGATCGATGTTCACAGACCGTTCGGGGGGATGAAGTTTGAGAATCTTTGCGGATATGAAATCCAATTTCTTTATTTAAATATGGTTTTTATTTAATTTGCAATCTCTTTAAAAATCTTTTCTCATTTGTGATACGGACACCCCAATGATCGGATTGCAGAGGATTGCTCTTCACTGGAGGCCCCGAGTTCAGCTTAGAGTGACGCCATGACGCGCTACCTCCTCTGGATTCTCTGTCTCACCTGGCCCTTGGCCTCGCTTCGTTCGCAGGAAGCCCCACCAAACATTGTCTACATCATGTCTGATGAACTGGCTTATTTCGAGCTGGGCCACATGGGCAATCCCTACATCAAGACGCCGCGAATCGATCAAATGGCAAAGGAAGGGCTACGCTTCACAAATGCGTTGGCGGCCTCGCCTGTGTGTGCGCCGCTCCGCGGCTGCCTCATTACGGGCAAACACTCCGGGCACGCTTCTGTTAGAGCCAATGACGGTGGCACGCCGCTGCGGGCAGATGAGGAAACGATCGCTTCGATGTTGAAACAGAAGGGCTACGCGACCGGTGGTTTTGGAAAATGGGGCGTGGGCGGCCGCGACTCCACGGGTGTGCCGGAGAACCATGGATTCGACGTCTTCTTCGGGTACTACGACCAAGTCCACGCGCACTCCTTCTATCCGCCCTATCTCATTCGCAACAGCGAGGAGGTTCCGTTAGAGGGTAACCAAGGAGGACGATCAGGCGGCACTTACGCTCACTATCCCATCATGGAGGAAGGCCTATCATTCATTCGAAAGTACGCCGGGAAACCGTTCTTCTGCTACCTGCCCATCACGCCGCCTCACGGCATGTACGACATCCCTGCGGATGATCCGGCCTGGGATCAGTATAAGGATGAAGCCTGGATGAAAGATCCTGATGTTTCTCAAGAGGCGAAGAACTACGCGGCCATGGTCACCATGGTGGACAACAATGTGGGGGCGGTGATCGATCTTTTGCAAGAGTTGGGTCTAGAGAAAAACACCATCCTCTTTTTCACCGGCGACAACGGCGGCCAAGACCGCTTTAAGAGCAAGGAACATCCACGCGGCTTCTTCGGGCCTAACGTGAATCCTAAGACGGGCGTTGCCTTTCGCGGAGGCAAGGGAAGTCTATATGAAGGTGGCTTGAAGATTCCTTTTCTCGTGCGGTGGCCGGGCAAGATTCAGGCCGGCCGGGTGAGCGACCTGCTCTTTTCACAAGTGGACGTGATGGCAACCCTAGCTGATTTGACCGGCACGAAAGCACCGGAAGATACGGACGGGCACTCCGTCTTGCCGGAGGTCTTTGGCGATCACGCGAAGCAGAAGCAACACGAGATGCTTTACTGGGAATACCGCAACCAGACCGCTGTGCGCTATGGGAAATGGAAGGCCATGCAGCCTAACAAGGCTAAACAACCAGAACGCTGGGAACTGTATGATTTAGAGAAGGACGTGAGTGAGTCGAAGGATATCAGCGCCGGGCATCCTGACATTCTCGTTCAAATGAAGACCTTCGCCAAGGCCTCACACTCCCCGGTGCGGCCTGGTAAATACCTCGATGAAAAACGCACGCGCCACGAGCGCGATCGCTGGGCCAAGTGGGGGAACTCCGGTCAACAACCGAAGCGGCAGAACCGTCGACGGACGAAGTAATCGCTCGCCGCTACTCCGTTAGGCTCGCCTGTTTCTCTGCCAGCGTCTTCCGGAATTTCTCTAACCGTTTCGCTTGTTTGGGATCATCGGCAAGATTACGTTTCTCGCTCGGATCGCGATTCAAGTTGTAGAGTTCTTCGCCATCCGGCCACTTGCCATAGCGCCAGCGTTGATTCCGGAGGGCAAAGCCAAGTTTGGGGCCTCTGGAGACAACGGTGTAGGCGTAGGGTTTGGTGTCGAGGCTTTGGGGATCGCTCAAAACGGGCTTGAGGGAAACGCCTTGCAGAGCCGCCGGCGGTTGATGACCTGTTAGGCCGGCGAGAGTAGGAAAGAGATCGATCAATTCCACCATGGCCTCGGAAGTGGTGCCTGGCTTGGTTCGGCCGGGTGCGTGCACGATGAAGGGTACTCTCGCTCCGATATCAAAGAGGGTGACTTTGCCCCAAAGGAAATGATCGCCTAAGTGATAGCCGTGATCGGAAGTAAAGATCACCACGGTATCTTGCCAACGATCGGTTTCCGTTAGGGCGTCGAAGACCAGTTTTAGCTGAGCATCAATGAACGAAACGCAGGCGTGGTAGGCCTGCATGTACTCGCGCCGAAGAGCGTCATTCTCAACTCCGAGTTCGAATCCAAAGGCATGATAGCGCTTGGAAAGAGCGGTCTTGGGCAGGGTATCCCACAAATCGGAGCGATCGCTTTCATAAGTGATTTTGTCAGTAGGATAGAGATCGAAATACTGGGACGGCACAAGAAAGGGCACATGCGGTTTTTGAATGCCACAGGCGATGAAGAACGGTTTGTCTCCCCAAGATTTTTCCTCAAGCCAGCGTGTGACCAATCTCGCATTCTTGCCATCTTTGTGCTGGTCATCCGTTAGGCCGCTGCGTCCATAGCCAGGTGGTGTTTGGGCATCGAGGTTGGCGGCGGCTTTCTTGGCCAGGGCCTTCCATGCTTTGCGGTTCTTTCGATCCTCGATGGAGCCATGCTCCGCTTCGAAGGCCTCGCGGGCCTGCCTCACCACGGGGAGTTCATCGTTTTGAAAACGGTGGTATTCATGCCAGACCGATTCGCCCGGTTCGTGCCGGGGAGAATGAAAGACCTTGCCCACGCTCGCCGTCCAATAGCCATTCTCTTTGAAAAATTGCGGCATGGTCACGGTGTCCGGACGCGTGGTGCGAACGTCTGCTTTGTTATCTAACACTCTGGTCGTTTGCGGATAAAGTCCGCTCAAGAATGAGGCGCGCGAGGGTCCACAAACCGGATACTGACAGAATGCCCGGTGAAAGCTCATGCCTCTCGAGGCGAACTCCGCGAGAGCCGGCGTGTGGACGGGTGCAAAGCCGGACGGCGAAATGTGGGTATTCAGATCATCGCACACAATAAGAAGAATGTTCTTCGCCGCAGCCTCGGGAGTTGCTGGAACACTGCCCGTCTTCACGTCTTGGCCAGGATTCTTGCGTTTGTTTCCGTTCAGCTCCCAACGAAACGATTCTCCTTCAAGAACAAGGTCCCGCTTCACATTGAACTTCGTTCCCGGCGCAGCAAAGGTCTCGGGTGCGATTTGCCGCATCCCGGCCTTGAGCGATTCGTAAGCGGAATCACCGGCCAGGTTTGTCCACTCGTTAGGATCCTTTTTTAGATCGTAGAGTTCTTCTCCGTGTTCGCCGTAGTGAATGTAGCGCCAGTCGCGATTGATCACGGCGTACTCGCCTGGCTCCATGTGGGGAAGAAAGACGTCGCGATCCTCCGCAACGGCTGGATCAGCCAGAGTCTTCGCCAGGGAAACACCTTCCAGGATTTGGTTAGGCTGCGGCAAACCGCAACGCTCAGCGAGAGTGGGATAGGTATCGATGAGACTGACCGTGACGTCTGTTTGGATCCCTTGAGCGATTCCCGGACCTGCCCAAATGTAAGGCACATTGGAAGTTCTTTCCCAGAGTGTGTGTTTTCCCCAATCACCTTTCTCGCCGTGGTGATAGCCGTGATCACTCCATAAGACGACGATGGTATTCTCAGCGTAAGGACTGGCATCCAAGGCATCGAGCACCCGACCAATCATGGCATCGGCATAGCTAATACACGCGAGATAGCCATGAATCGCGTCGTCGACTGCCTCCAGTCTTTCCAGTTTTTGATGAATGCGAGAACGCGCCGTCTTAATTTTTCGTATCCTGTCAGGAAGATCCGTCAGATCATCGGCTTTGTAAGGTGGTAAAGCGATCGCCTCGGGATCATAGAGATCAAAGTATTTTTGAGGGCAGTAGTTAGGGAAGTGAGGCGCATAAAAGCCGACTCCGAGGAAGAAGGGTTTTTCGTGCTTTTGTTGGAGCTGTTTGACGGCCCAATTGGCGCGTTTGGTATCCGCCATACGTTCTTCTTTCTCATTGAGAATGGCTCCCCATTCTAAGAAAAGCCCACCCTTGATCTCTCGACCTTCGTTGTACACACTGTTAGGAAACGGATGAGGGAAGGGCGTGTCCGGCCCCCAGGAGTCAAGCGGCCAGCCGGTCTCGCGCTGCGTTTGGGTTCGCAGGAAGAAGTCCGTCCACCCACGCTTATCGATGGCCCCTGCGGGATGGTGGAAAAGCTTGCCTGCCCCCAGGGTTTTATAACCGCCATTAGCGAAACTCACTTGCAAGGGATCAATGTCAGGATGATCGACCCAATAGGTTGCCGTACGATAGCAACCCGTCGTCGAAGCGAACTGGCCGGTGAACATGGCCGCGCGCGAGGGTGCACAGAACACACCGGCGGTATGCGCATTGGTGAACGTCACCCCGCGAGATGCTAGTCGGTCAATGTTTGGGGTGATTGCTCGAGGAGTGGTCTCGAGGCAACCAACCCAATCATTCATGTCATCGACAGCGATGAAGAGAACGTTTGGTTTGGTCGCGGCGAGACTGTGGCAGAGCGTTAGGAGGAAGGTGGTGAGAATGAACGGCTTCATGAACACCACCTAGCCTGCTTGTCTGGTGACGAAAGCCAAGCGCCAAGACAACGGTTTTGGACGGCCAGGAATGGCCGTCCTACTTGAGCTTAGTTCTTCTGCGGTTTGGCGATGCGGAGGACGGGTTTCTTCGTCACCTGAAGGCCAACGACTCCCCTTCCCTTCACATCGAGTTCCGAGAAATCGAAATCGATGTAGAGGTTTCGCAAGCGAAGACCTTCCGTTTTGAAATGCACGCGCACGACGAAATTGGTGTCATCTTCTTTCTTGTGCACGCCGAACCAGAACACCCGGCTACTCGCCTTGCCTCGAGTTAAGTCATACACTTTATCGCGCGTGACTCCCGAGACGGTAAATTTCTTGGCGTAACAAGCACCGCCACGGCCGTCGCGATAGATCATGGTATAATAAACCGGATCATCTTTGCGATAAACGGCGACATGTGCGGGATTCTTGCCGACGAAGACTTTCTCCGCAACCTTCGATACGGTCATGGATCCGTCTGCCCGAAAGACAATAAAGTCGTCGAGGGTTGAGCAGGGTCCAATTTCATCGTCCTTCTTAAGACCGGTTCCCACAAAGCCGTCCGAGCGATTCAAATAGAGTTTTTCGTTAGCAATGACGACTTTGGATGCCTGAACGCGATCGAAAGTGGTGATCTCCGTTCGCCGTTCGCGGCCTTTACCATATTTTTTCTTGAGTTCTTTATACCAACGAACGGCATAGCGAGTGAGTTGGTTGAGGTGTTTATTAACTTCCTCAATCTCTTCTTCCAAAGCCTTCAATTGTTCATCCGCCTTGAACTTGTTGTACTTCGAGATGCGTTTGATTTTTATCTCAGTAAGGCGAACGATATCGTCACGCGTGACCTCACGCCAAAGGTTTTTCACAAACGGCTTGAGACCTTTATCGATTGTTTGAATAACTGATTCCCAGGTCTCGCATTCTTCGATTTTTCGATAAATACGGTTCTCGATAAAGATCTTTTCTAGGGAAGCAAAGTGCCATTTCTCTTCCAGTTCTCCTAGCCTTATCTCAAGCTCCTGACGGAGGAGATCTTTGGTGTGGAGAGCACTCGCCTTGATCAATTCATTGACGGACAGAAAGCGCGGCTTGTTGTCATCGATAACGCATGCATTAGGCGAGATGGAGATCTCGCAGTCGGTGAATGCGTACAGCGCTTTAATCGTCTGTTCCGCATCGGCCCCTGGCGGAAGCGTGATGACGAGCTCGACATTCTGCGCCGTGAGGTCATCAACTTTTGCGATCTTGATCTTGCCTTTCTCGTTGGCAGCAACAATCGCGTCTTTAAGACCACCGGCAGTCGTGCCGTAAGGAATCTCAGTAATGACCAATTGATTGCGTTTGCGTCTGGCTATGCGCGCACGCACCCGGACGCGACCGCCCCGGAGGCCTTCATTGTATTCTGAGGCGTCCATGAGACCGCCCGTGAAAAAATCCGGGAGCACATTGGTTTTCTTGCCGCGCAGTGCATCGATGCAGGCATCCAGCAGCTCATTAAAATTATGCGGCAAGATCTTGCAAGCCAAACCCACAGCGATCCCTTCCACACCTTGGGCCAAGACCAATGGGAACTTTACGGGAAGTGTTACCGGCTCTTTGCTACGGCCATCATAGGACGCTTGCCAAGTGGTGACCTTTGGACTGAAGACAACTTCTAGGGCAAAGGCTGAAAGTTTACATTCTATATAACGAGCAGCGGCAGGCGGGTCACCCGTCAGTGGATTACCCCAATTTCCTTGCGTATCGATGAGGAGCTTCTTCTGACCTAACTGAATGAGAGCATCCTCGATAGCGACATTGCCGTGTGGATGAAAAGCCGTGGCGCGGCCGGCGACATTGGCCACTTTATGCAAACGGCCATCGTCCATCTCTTTGAGGACATGCAGAATGCGGCGTTGCACAGGTTTCAAGCCATCGTGCAAATGCGGCACGGCGCGTTCCAGGATCACGTAGGAAGCGTAGTCGAGAAACCAATTGCCGTACATGTCATCGACATGCGTGAGCGACGTGTTCAAATCGGCCATGGTTAGACGGCCTCCTCCAAAGGTTGCTTTTCTTCTTCCGTTTCCACCACATCCGATTCCACTCGCAGATTCTCAATAATGTATTTCTGCCGGTCCGGCGTATTCTTACCCATATAAAAAGTGAGCATGTCTTTCACCGAAGCTCCGGCCTCGATGATCACGGGATCTAGCCTTATCTCTTTTCCTATGAAGTCGCGCATTTCTTTGCCGTCAATCTCGCCCAAACCTTTGAAGCGTGTGATCTCAGCCGATTTTCCGCATTCTTTGATCGCGGCCTGTTTCTCCTCATCCGTATAACAATAACGATTGATCTTTTTATTACGCACACGGAAAAGCGGCGTTTGCAGGATGAAGAGATGCCCTTGCTTGATCAAGTCGGGGAAGAATTGGAGGAAGAAGGTCACTAACAACAGGCGAATATGCATGCCATCGACATCCGCATCCGTGGCCAAGACGACGTGATTGTAGCGCAAATCTTCTAAGCCGTCTTCAATATTGAGTGCGTGTTGCAATAGATTAAATTCCTCATTCTCATAGACCACTTTCTTCGAGAGACCAAAGCAGTTGAGCGGCTTTCCTTTCAAACTGAATACTGCTTGGGTATCGACATTGCGGGCCTCGGTGATGGTACCACTCGCAGAATTGCCTTCGGTGATAAACAACGTGGTTTGTTCGCGAAGTTTGTGCTTGGAATCAAAGTGCACGCGGCAATCGCGTAACTTGCGGTTATTAATCTTGGCTTTGCGTGCGCGTTCGCGGGCGATCTTCTGAATGCCCTTCAGTTCCTTGCGTTCTTTCTCCGCTTGCTGAATCCGTTTTTCTAATGCCTCGGCAACCTCCCGATGTTTGTGCAGATAATTATCGAGTTCTTTGGCGATGAAGTTGCCGATATAGGTACGAATAGTCGCTCCCTTGGGCGCCATGTGCGTGGATCCTAACTTCGTCTTGGTTTGTGACTCGAAAACAGGTTCTTCTATCTTCACGCTGATCGCCGCAATGATGGAACTGCGCACATCTGAAGCCTCGTATTTCTTTTTATAAAAATCGCGAACCGTCTTGGCAAAAGATTCGCGGAAAGCCGCTAAGTGCGTACCGCCTTGAGTGGTGTGTTGGCCATTAACGAAACTGTAATACTCTTCGCCATAGGAGCTCCCATGGGTGAAGGCAATCTCGATATCTTTTCCCACTAAATGGGCGATTGGATAAGCAGGTTCCTCAGCGAGATTCTCGGTGAGGAGATCCAGGAGACCATTCTTCGATTTGAAGGTCTTGCCATTAAACTTAATCGTCAGCCCCGTATTGAGATAGGTGTAATAACGGAACATCTTTTCCAAATATTCCGTCTGAAATTGATACTTGGGAAAAATATCCCCATCCGGCGTGAAGCCCAATTCCGTTCCATCGGGCTCGACCGTTTTATAGGCCCGCTTGCAATCTTTGGTTAGATCGCCTCGAGAGAATTCAAGATCGCGAGTCTTGCCCTCGCGAAACGCCTGGATGCGAAAGTGTGAAGAAAGCGCGTTAACGGCCTTGATACCGACGCCGTTGAGTCCAACCGATTTTTTAAAAGCCTCCGAATCATACTTGGCACCCGTATTGATCTTGGCTGCGCAATCCATGAGCTTTCCTAGCGGAATGCCTCGCCCGTAATCGCGCACCCAAACGCTTCCATCTTCTAAGGTAACCTCAATGACTTTGCCATGCCCCATGACAAATTCATCGACGGCATTATCGAGAACCTCTTTTAAAAGCACATAAATGCCGTCGTCACTCGCCGAACCATCGCCGAGCTTGCCGATGTACATCCCTGGACGGAGCCGGATGTGCTCCTTCCACTCCAGGGTCCTGATGCTGTCTTCGGTGTACTTGGCCATTTATTGGAGATGCTCTTGCACCCAAGTCACGACGGCCTCTGACATTTGTGGCATGTGTTCGCTAAAACTGTGGTCGGCCCCGGGAATTTCGACAAACTTGTGGGGGTCATTGGCCTTGGTTAGGATATCGATCGAATCCTGGATAGGCACCACGTCATCTTCCGTGCCATGCACCAGTAACCAGGGCACGGTGACTTTGCGTCCCAGCTCTATCACGGATCCAATAGACGCCATATCATTCATATAGGTGCTCGAAAGCGGGCAGCTTTCCTCTTCCCACATGCACCCTTCATCCGGCGTTTCTTCGCCAAACTCTCTTTGGGCAAAGGCCGCGGTGTCCACCATGCCTGCGAGTGAAATAAGCACTTTGATCCGGTCGTCGGTGGCGGCGCGAGAAACACCCACCGCGCCTCCCATGGAGTGACCACCATAAGCAATGGTGCGCCCCGCCCTTTCTAACACATCAAGAACGGAACCGAGATCGCCAATCTCCTTCGTCACCGTGCAGTCCTGAAATCGGCCTCCAGACCCGCCATTCCCAGCAAAGGAGAATTTCAATGAAGCAATGCCCGCCTTCTGCAAGGCCTCCGCGGCGCCGGTCACCACGGGCCGGTCTTTATTTCCCGTCACGCCATGCCCCAGCACCACGATGCGTGCATCTCCCTCTGCCCCGGGGAGATAGTCGTACTCAAGCTTTTCGCCCTGTGCATTATGAATATCGCCAAACATAGAGTGGCCACTTTGCGGATGCGCCCGCAAATCGCAAGGCCTATGCCGAATCGAGACGGTACAAACTTTTAAAAAATTTGAAGCCCTGAGCTTTTTTTCAAAAATCCAGACCCCAGATCAACGCATGGGCACGCCCTCAATGGGCTTGCCGTTCGTGGTGAGGATCTGAAAATGATGAAAGCCCGCCGCTTTGCCAGCGAAACGCCACACCACTTTCTTATCGCGAGTGACTTCTGTTAGCTTCACTTGATCTCCCTTCGCATAATAGCTCGTGATAACGGTGTTGCCGTTGGGCAAGCGTTGCACCCCGCAAGCGTCACGAATCAGTTCCTCACCAAGATCTTCATTGTCCACGCTCCACACGATCGTTCCTTCCGAGTCGACTTCGATCACCCGGTTGCCATTCGTGCAACCAATCAGTGTGTTCCCATTGGTCAATCGAATAGCGGTGAACGGCCAGTCACGCTTGTCCCGTCCGCGATCATCGGTGGGAAAAGTTTTGAGCACTCTGCCAGTCACCGGCTCATATTCTTTCACTGCGAAGTCAAACAAATGGGGAGCCAGATAGTTCCCATTAGGCAATTGGCGCAACATTCGCGTCTGCATGTGCACATTCTTCTTCTGGCAAGCCAATGGCGTGGTCTTGACGATCTCGCCTGCCTTGTTCACCTCGACGGCTCGCGGTTCGGGACCAAGCTCAGCGATGAGATAATTCCCGTTGCCAAGCTTCTGCACGCTGCTCGTCTCTTTCTGGCCACCTTTGTACTGAAAAATAATCTCCTTCGTTTCCCGTTCGATCTCCACCGCACCTCCGTTAGGAAATCCCTCACAAGCGTATAACGCGAGGACCACGTTGCCGTTGGACAAAACCCATCCATCGCTCGCCGGAAGATCCATCTTCCACACTTCTCTGCCGTCCTCGCCAATGATGACGGCTTTGTTTGCCTTACCCACACCGAGGAATGAATGGGTCATCTCTTGAGCCTCTGCAACCGCCACGAGCGCTACGAGTAGGATGAGTCGGGACATCGTTTTCATGGCGTCACTCTAGGAAACGGCGATTCCTGACCCAAGACCAAAGCTTGGGGCATCTTAAATTCATTTTCAATGAACGGCCTATTCGGCATTCTGAATGCAATGATGTTGCCTACCTTGACCACTTCCCGTCTGCGGTTGCGTCCGTTCGTATCGGAAGACGCACCGGACATCCAGAGACTGGCGAATGAGCCATTGATCTACGAGACCACTCTAAAGATTCCTCATCCGTATCTTTCTCAAGATGCCGAGAAATGGATAGCTACCCATCAAATGGATTTCGAGCAAGAGAAAGGCGTCTGCCTAGCGATCGTCTCGAAAACGGAAGAGCATTTGTTAGGCTGCATCAGCCTCACTCTCACACCTCAGCATCAACGCGCGGAGATGGGTTACTGGATCGGCGTCCCTCATTGGAATCAAGGTTATGGCACCGAGGCCGCGAGGGAGATAGTGAGATACGGATTCGAAGACCTCAAGCTGCACAAGATCGCTGCTAACCACTTCGCCGACAACACCCCCTCAGGCAGAATCATGCAGAAGATCGGGATGATCCGTGAAGGTCAGTTTCAGGATCATTTTTTCAAAGACGACCGCGCAATCTCCATCGTGGTCTATGGGATTCTCAATCCGGCTAACAAGTAACGAGGCTAACCCTTCGCTCTGTCGCCGCTACCATACCGTTCCACTGCAGGCTAAAGTAAAGCTGAATCGACACTCTCCTATTCCAGCGACATCACCGTTCGTAGACGGTAGAACAAGCGCGCATCTTCCCCATTGGGAATGGTCAATCGCACCGCTTCCAATGGACCCGTTCGCTCGACTGATTCCGATGAGGGCGTGACTTCTACCCAGACATCCATATCGGTTGAAGCCTCGAGGATTTCCCGCATGCCTTGTGCGGCGGGGTTTCTGTTATAGGTAAACATCGTCTCGCTGTCTCCGACTTCCGACGTCACGACGACGTCATTTCCTGCCATGGCATTCGTTCCTAACAAAAACTCTAACCCATTCGGCCACTCGTCGGCGTCTTCATCGCTTTCAATGTTGAGAACGGCACCAAAGTGTTCGTTGCTCCAAGCCTCGTAGGTGATGGAGGGGTAAAGAAAACGAATCGCGGCATCAAGGTCATTGATGCCCGCTTGCCCATGGCCATCCCAAGAAGCAACATGATCTAACCATACAGTTGGCCCATTGGGATCAGCAGCGAAGACGGCGGCGCCGAACGCGTAACGTGCTAGATGCCCCACACCGCCGTAGCTTCCCATGATACCGTCTTCGGGTACGATCTGAAAATCGGGGGCGTCACGGGCACTCTCCGGGTCGAACCAAAGCCTGATTCCCGCATTCGGTTCGGCATCGCTGGAGGCAGAAGTGAACTGAACCACGCAGGCATGCCACACGGCTGGAGTAAGTGGAATGATAGGCTGGTGGGCGAGCGTGGTGTCCCCACTGGGAATGGACAAGCCGGCGCCAATCACGCCGGAGGGCGATCGCCCGCATCGTAGAAGATACGCGATATCGACCTCAGTCTGAGCCGCGTGCGTGTAGGGGGCGATGACCTGTGTGAAACTATCGTTAGGGCTGGCCGCGAGATCGCTAAAGCGAAACCAGAAGGCGAGCTGATGATCGTTGTTCTCGTAATGGTCAAGTTCGTCACGCTGCCTGAGCGCCGTTTCTTCCGATCCGTCGAACTCCAGACTCCGGCCATCAAAGGCGTTGGCCGCCGTGATGGTAAAGCCCTTGCTTGACGTCGTCGCGTCGCCCCAAATCAATTCCGTGGAATCGGTGGTATCGTTAGGCAGATGAAGTGGTGGATCACCAACGATTCCTGGAAAAGCGTTAAAGTCTTCCAGGTGATCCGGCGAACCGTTGAGCCACCATTGCAAGTCGTAGAGCTGGGTCACATCAGAGGCATTTCCCCGCACGCGGATGAAGTAGTCGCCTGCATCGCCGAGTGTGTGCTGGATACTCTCGACACCACCGGCACCCGTCACGTCCGAGCCGGCCAGGGCCGTAACGCCATCCTCAGCAAACAAAGTGACTTCGAGGTTCCGTTGACTGGCACTATTAAAGGAAGTGCCCGCCCCACAACTATCACTCGCATCAACGGGTCCCTCAAGATAGCTTCGACCGCGAGGGGAGACCCGAAGCCGCACACTTTCGTCAGGCCGTTTTGTGGAAAAGCGAAACCAATCCTCATCCCCCGCCCCGTCAAGACCGAGGTACGACGCGTTTTTCACGCCGTCGAGAGGATTGCCCAATTCCGTGGCCTCGTCGTGACCATTGTTAGGCTCGTGGGCGTCGCCATAGAGCCGTTGGGATCCTAAGATATCGTCGTGTTGCGGGCCATCAAAAGCCGTGGAAGCGAAAGGCTCCATGAGTTTTGTTTGATCGGTGGGACAAACGTGATCCAAACCCAAACCATGCCCGTGCTCATGGGAGATCACATTCCTCAGGCGTAGTGAGTCATTGGAAACGTTATCAAAGAACGCATCGTGTGTATCCAACACCATGTCGCCGCCGCCACTGGGAAAATAGTTGAATCCAAGAATGCCCCCGTCACCGTCGATCAATCGTCCACCAATGCGAATGTCAGGACGCAGTCCAAGTTGCCCGCGAACGAAACTGAGATTCGACGCATCATCGTTAGGTTCATGCTTGTAGGTGATGCCGGTGATCTGTCCCCACCGTTGGAAAACGGACTCAATGATAGGGAGCCAGACGTTCTCATTTCCATAGAGTTCATTCAATCGGGCTCGCAAATCACTAGGACGCGATGTACTCGATTCATCAGTTCCCGGTAACATCGTGCCATCGGGCACCACCCCCCAAGTCAGTGTAATGGGTTCACCACGGCTGAAGACAAAGCCATCGGTAGCCGTGCGTGTCCAACGTTCCTCCACGCGAAAGGCCGCTGCCGATCCATCCGTTGGCGAAACAGTCAGCCTTCCCATTTTCGCAAGTGGGGTACCTGGCGCATAACAAGACATCGGCCGATGACTCAATGAATGTGAGGGTGAGGATGAAAGAGTCGCAAGCAACACAGCGCCAAGGGGTAGAAGCGCCAGTGCACCCGCGACCGCCTGGGGAGGTAAGCGTCGCATAGGGGTTCAGGACAAAGCCGTGTGTCCCGATTCCCTACGAGCTCAAGCGTTGCGTTCTTTCGCCGGATCCGGTTTTTGATGCGATATCGGAAATATTGAAAGGGCATGGCACAAGATCGTTGAGAGAAAAACCTGACTAACGAGAATCCTTTTCCGCGTGGCTAGAATCGAATCATCGTTTCCTTCTGTTGCATCCCTATCACCACACGGATTGGTTAGTCTCGGAAGTGGTCGATTTCCCACACACAGCGAAGCGTTGTTTTTGTTCAGGCTTCGGAGCGTCAAACCTCTCTGAAACCATAATTCTTCGCAACAGAGTCTGCGAAAAGTTCCGATCCTATATCCAAAGGCTTCCCAAAGCTCGTGCCGTTTGCTAGAGACGGCCTCTGTGAACAGCGAGGTGACTCATATCTTGGAAGCGATCGAACGCGATGATGGCTCCGCTTCGGCAGAAACGCTGCTTCCGTTAGTCTATGATGAACTACGCACGCTGGCCGCTCAACGCATGGCCAAAGAATCTCCCGCCCACACCTTGCAGCCCACCGCTCTGGTGCATGAAGCTTGGTTGCGGCTGGCCGGCGAAAGGAAACAATCGTGGCGGAATCGCGGGCATTTCTTTGCGGTGGCGGCTGAAGCCATGCGGCGAATTCTCATCGACTCCGCCAGACGCAAGCAGGCCGTGAAGCACGGAGGCAAGTTGCAACGGGCCGAATTACAAGAGCTTGAGGATCCTGCGAGTGTCAGCGAGGACGTCTTGATTCGCGTTCACGAAGCCATCGAAAGCCTGGAACTGGAAGATCCCTCCGCGGCCGAGTTGGTGAAACTGCGCTTCTTCGCCGGGCTCACGCAAGATGAGGCGGCATTGGCACAGGGGATCAGCGAACGAACGGTGCGGCGTCATTGGCGCTTTGCTAGAGCATGGCTTTATGATGCATTGGGATAGTGTCGTGTTCGATTCACCACACTGGCCGCTTTTCTTGATTCTTTTCGCGTAATCAAGCATGGCATCTCTACGTGAGATTTTTCTCGAAGCAGCGGCGATCAGCGATCCGGCGGAACGCTCGGCTTACCTAACCAAGGCGTGTGCCGGTAACGCTTCCCTGCTCCGGCAGGTGGAGAGATTGCTTTCGGCCGATGAGGAGGCGGGGGAACCGAAAGAGTCTCCGGCCAGCAAGATCCCCGATGACGCGGCGCCCGGCACGGCGATCGGCCCCTATCATCTTCTCGAAAAGATTGGCGAAGGTGGCTGCGGCAGCGTTTTTCGCGCGAAACAGACGGATCCCGTCCAACGCGAAGTAGCGCTTAAGATCATCAAGTTGGGCATGGACACTCGCCAAGTTGTCGCGCGCTTCGAAGCGGAGAGCCAAGCTTTGGCACGCATGGATCACCCTAACATCGCTCAAGTGCACGACGCCGGTGCCACGGAAAGCGGAAGACCCTATTTCGTCATGGAGTGTGTCCGTGGTACACGGGTGACGGACTATTGTCTGCAGAATCAGTTAGGCCTCCGTGAACGCGCTCATCTCCTCGTCCAGATCTGTCATGCCGTGCAACATGCGCACCAGAAAGGTATCATTCATCGCGATCTCAAACCTTCTAACATTCTGGTGGAGACGGTGGATGGGAAACCCTTTCCCAAGATCATCGATTTCGGCATTGCCAAAGCGATCGAAGGCCGTTTAACCGAACAGACTTTGGTCACAATGGCCGAGCAGTTCATGGGCACGCCGGCGTACATGAGTCCGGAACAGGCGACGAGCGCCGACATTGACATGGATACGCGCAGCGATATTTACAGCCTGGGTGTATTGCTTTACGAACTCCTAGCCGGCCGGCCGCCGTTTGACACACAAGAGTTGTTAGAGACAGGCTTGGAAACCATGCGCGAGATTATTCGCCATCGGGAGCCGGAGCGTCCCAGCACCAAGCTAAGCAAGATCACTTTATCTAACAAAGCGGCCACTCCTTCCACTCTTCCCATTCCGCATGCCGAGATAGCCAAGGATCTCGATTGGATTGCCATGAAGTGTTTGGAGAAAGATCGCAACCGGCGCTACCAAACCGCGAGCGCTTTGGCGGAGGATTTGCAGCGGCATCTCAATGACGAGCCCATTCTCGCCCGCCCGCCCAGTCGTCTCTATCGCTTGGGTAAAGCGGTGAGGCGAAACAAAGGAACGTTCGCGGCTGCTGCTGCGGTGGCTGCGGCGTTGGTTGCTGGTACGATTGTCAGTCTTTGGCAGGCATCGGTGGCCAAGAAGAGTCTGCACGAACAGCGCCTATTGGCCTATCATTCCGACATGTCGGCAGTCGGCGACGCTATTCGTAATCAGAACTTCGCCAAAGCGGAACGGAAGCTTGATGTTCACTTGCCGAGGCCTGGCGAGAAGGACCTACGTGACTTCGAGTGGCATCACTTTCACCAAATCGTGCATCGTGATGATGGCGTGACCATCGGTGAACACCCCGGCGGCGCCCGCGAGCTTCATGCCGCAGCGGATGGCTCCTTTCTCACAGTGGCCGGCAACCAAATTTTTCAAGGACTGGGAGGACCTCTTCTCCTCTGGGAGAGTGCCGCTGATTCATCACCGGAGGCCTTGCTAGACCTCGGCGCTGTCACCGCAGCCGCGCTTTCTCAGGATGGCCGGCAGATCGCTATTGCTCGAGGGAGAGATATTGAGATCCGTTCACGTGATAACCCTGACAAAATTACGAAACGATTCGCAAAGTGGTATCTCGACGGCCGATTTGACAGTGATGTAAGATTAATAGCGTTCTGCGATTCGGATCACCGCATTGCTGTAGGAAGCTACCGCATTACTCGCCCTCCATTTCAGCTGTTAGACATTGCTACCGACGAGGTGGTTCCCGTGACCTGGCGTGCGCCGCTGCTGAGTGCGAGTGCTCTGGCCGCATCGGAAGACGGCACGCGTCTGGCGATCTCCAATGCTAGCAAAGAAGTCGTCATCGTAAACCTAACCGATCGAGCCGAAGAGAGGCGCTTGCCACTAAGTGGATTGCCGGTGCGGCACGTGACGCCGCTTAGATTTATCGATAGTGACAAGATCCTGGCCGCTGCTTCGGACAATGGGCAATTGGATCTCTGGGATACGGCTTCCTGGGATCATGTTAGAACATTCAAAGGGCATCAAGTGAACGTGACGGCCATCGCCGGCTCCCCGGACGGCCGCTGGTTGGCAACTGCTGGGAATGATCAAGTGATTAACCTCTGGGACGTGCAATCGGCATCTCCAAGTCCTTACCGTCAACTTCGGGGACATCGTGAGGAAGTGTGGGGCGTGACGTTCACCCCGGATGGTCAGAGCCTCGTCTCCTGTGGTCGCGGTGGCAAGATCCGGCGCTGGCCTCTTGAGGCGGCTCCAGAGGACAAGACGGACTGGCGCCTTCCGGAAGACACGGCGGGAACCTTCCTCTTCCGTGAGACTCTCATGACCATTTCGCACACTGGGATTTGGAAGTCGTTCCTCACGGATAAGCTATTCTCATCCGGCGTGCTGGATCCCTTCGTCCCGCCCGCTCCTTTCTCCGACCGTCTGTTGGTGCCTCTGAACGATCACCGGCATTGGCTAAGCTTTCCCAATCCTCTCATTGAAACGAAGCCAGGCTGGGGCCCACCAGTTCGTCTCCTTTGTGAACAGCCCACGACATCCGGCGAGCGCCAGTTTGACCATGTCGAAGGGTTTCCTGAGATGACAAAAGCGAACAGCCAGAATTCTAGCAGATCCACGGAATCTAGATTTGTCCTTCATGGCGCGAAGGATGAGCAGGCTCATTTGTTAATATGGGATCTGGAGGCATCGAGGATTGAGCAGTTATTGCCGACCCAGCTAGGGTTGCCGTGTTCTCTAGCGATTTCTCAGGACACGGAACTGATTGTATTAGGATCAAGCGACGGAAGGATTGAGGTGATCGATTTGATACGCAATGTTTCTAACGTTTTTTCATTATCTGAGTTAGAATTCGCCGAAGTGTTGGCGGTTCTTCCTGATAAGCGGTTCGCCGTTGCCGGCGGTCAACCAGGCGTGCTGATTAAGATCAATTTGGCATCGGGCGAAGTCGTCGAATCGGTCCCGGCGAGCATGTTAGGCATCCACGCCATGGATCTCTCGCCTAACGGAACCCGGCTTGCCACGGGCGACGCGCTGGGCTTGGTCAAACTCTGGCACCTCGATCCGCTTCGCGAAGTCACCACCCTCGGCTCACACACGGGGTTGGTCCGGGAACTCCGATTTCAGGCGGATGGCAAAGAGATTCATTCCGTGGACCAATTCGAATGGCGTGTCTGGAGAGCCGAGAGTCGTGAATTGCAGAGCAGTCCACGAAACTAAAAACTTTCATCAGGTGTCCGGTTTGGTGGCCGGTATTTCGCGGAGAAGGGAAAGGCGCTGTCGGTCAGCGCCCATCAGAAACCCTTCACGATCCACCACTCATGAACTCACGTTATCACTACCAGTCAAAATGGAAAGTCCTTTCTTCGGTCATCCTCGTCGCTTTGTTAATCTTACAGATACATACCAAGGCCTCGGAAATCATCCGCGATGATTTTGATGATGGCGAGTTGGGAGACGAATGGGCGCTCTACGATCCGCTCCATTGGGAAGGAGGCATCGGACCGATGGAAGTGACGTTTGAAGACGGTGCTTTACGACTCTGGGGCCCCAATCCAGATCCCGGAGCAAACACCGTTGGCATCTATCGCACGGACGTTGAGTTCGCGGATTTCTACATCGCGGTCGACGTTCTCAGTTGGTGGGATCGCTCGCAGCAGAATCTGGGGCTGTTCGCTAGGGTCGGGGGGATCGTTCCGGGCGAGCAACCTGCTGACAGCGGTTTCTGGACGAAGATTGACGACAGTACTGGAATAGATCGTGCAGGACCGAGGGGACTTGGCATCGTTGAGCTCGGAGGCGGCGAACCTCTCGTCGAATTCCGTCCGGAGAACCGTCCCTATCGCCTCGTCTTTGAGGGAATTGGTTCGAATCTGACCAGTCGCCTCTATCATCTGGAAGATCTGACCAAGCCGGTTCAAGTGATCACGCACGAAGCCGGGGAACGATTGATAGGTGGGAAAATCGGCTTCGCCGCGTTGAGCGGCTTCTTCCCGGGCGGACTCATCGACAACTTCCTTGCCGCTGAGAGTAATCCCTACGCCGACCTGCTACCGGAAGGCGCGGCGGCCCACGGCATCGAAGGCGCGGCGCAAGTGATAGACAAGTCTCCCGCCACAGGCGCCGAGCCCATTGATGCTATCGAAGGCATTCAGTTCACTATTAGCACGTTGACTGATAAAAAAGTCGATCTCACTTCGATCAAACTCACTCTGAACGATGAGGATGTTTCTGCGGATCTAATCATGACGCTAGACGGTAACAACCTAACGGTGCACTACGATCGCTTAAAGCCTAACCAATCCTACGAAGGCATGCTCACCATGGCCAATGTCGATGGCGTCGGTTCCACGCACGAGTTCGCCTTGGATACGACCGACACGCCGCTGCCGAGCATCGTCATTCGCGAGGACTTCGACGATGGCAGCCTCAATACCGATACGCGTTGGGTGGTTTCCGAGCCGATGGTGACGACGTTTCCCGATAGAGGGATTCGCCTGCAGCCCCAGCAACAAAGCCTGGGTACCATTGTCCTGAAAGATTTGGACTTGAGTGCCTTCTACGCGGCGGTCGACATAGTCGACTGGGATGTGAAGGTCATTCAAAGCTTTGGCTTCGTCGTCCGGTGGGATCCTGAAAACCGCAACGGGTATGCTGGCTTCTATGACCCTATCAACCCTGTTTCCGACCGGTTGTTTGCGATTGATGAGGTCACTTGGCCGTTTACCCCGACTCTCGACTCTGCTCATCCGAGGCTCGATCCGGAGAGATCCTACCGGATGGTCCTAACTGGACAGGGTTCCGTCTTGACCGGTGCTCTTTATGATTTGGCCGATCTCACTTCGCCCGTAGCGACACTGGAGACGGATCGAGCTGACAGACATGCGAGCGGGACAGTTGGCTTGTTCGCCATCTACTTTGGTCAAGGTCAGCCTGGTCCACAGATTCCGGACGTGACGTTCGATAACTTCATCCTCGCAGAAAGCAATCCCTACGCCGACCTCCTGCCGGAAGGCGCGACCGCACATGGCGTCGAGGGCGTCGCGCAAGTAATCGCAAGAACACCTTCGACGGGCGCCGAGCCCATTGATGCGATAGACGGCCTTCGATTCACCTTGAGCACGTTGACTAACAAAGCGGTTGATCTTTCCTCTATCAAACTCACTCTGAACGATGAGAATGTTTCTAACGCTCTAAGCATCACACCAAACGGTAACAACCTCACCGTGCGTTACGACGGACTGGAACCCTCTCGAATTTACTCGGGCAGCCTCACAATGGCCAATGTCGATGGTACTGGCACCGTCCACGAATTCGGTTTCGAAACCACGGACACACCATTGCCTCCAACCGACCTCGATTCCGATCTCAGTGCGGTCTATAGCAACACGTTCTTCCTAACGCCTACCGAACCGGACAACCCCGACTCGACCGTGTTCAACAAGGTCATCGAGGGCAAAGGGCTCAACACCGCGATTGGCGACACGTCCATGCGGTTCGAGGGCCTCATCGACTTGAGCACGGGTGCGGTTGACGGATCCACCACGTTCACCGTGATCGATGGCGAGTCGAATGAGCACACCGCAGTGGCCAAGACGACTGGCAATGTCATTTCGTCTGGCGATGCTAGTTTAGTCAGGCTGGATTACGACCTCGCGTTCGAAAGCGGCACGGGAATGTTCTCGCGCTTGACGGGAGGCCAAGGCAAAGTCGAGGGCGCTGCCGTGTTTACGGAGGCCTTGCGAGGAACGGCAGCCTGGTGCGTGCAAGGTTTTGAGCCGGACGAAACGCCTGATTCCGACCCGACGATCCGTGATTTCAGTGCAGTCTATAGCAATACGTTCTTCCTAACACCTACCGAGCCAGACAATCCCGACTCGACTGTGTTTGACAAAGTCATCGAAGGCAAGGGACTCAACACGGCACTCGGCGACACGAGCATGCGGTTCGAAGGACGCGTCGACTTAAGCACGGGCGCGATTGACGGCACCACGACGTTCAAGATCGTGGACAGCGAATCGAATGAGCACGAAGCCTTGGCCAGGACGACAGGCAACGTCATCCCGTCCGAGTCGGGCGATGCGAGTTTGGTTCGGCTGGATTACGACCTCGCATTCGAAAGTGGTACCGGCATGTTTGCTCAACTGATAGGACATCAGGGCAAAGTGAATGGAACAGCAGTGTTCACAGAAGGGCTGCGAGGCACAGCGGCCTGGTGTGTGGATGGCCCGATGATCCCGTTTGTTGAGGCTGCCACCGAGATTCGCGACAGCTTTGGCGGTGATACGCTTGGCGATGATTGGACGGTTTGGGATCCGTTTTTCCGCGATGAACTTACCGACCAGCCCATGCAAATATCGCTTTCCGATAGAGGTGTGCGTCTACGGCCACAGCTCAACAATGGAAACGCCGGGCGCACACTTGGCGGTCTGGTGACGAAGACCGAATGGGCGGATTTCTACGTCGCGTTCGATCTCATCGATTGGGACTCTCGGACGACAGACGAGATTGGAATCGCGGCGAGAGTCCGAGACGAAGATGTCTTCGGCGGTTTAGACGGTTATGTTTGCCTCTACGCGATAAGCCCGAAATTATTTGTTATTGGAGAAATCAACGACCTGGGCTCGTCAGGAAATCGCCTCTTTGCTTCCCAAGAGATCTCATTGGATCCTAATCGGGACTATCGTCTTGTATTTGCAGGAAAGGGAAGCCTGCTTTCTGGTAACCTCTATGATCTCGCAGATCTGACCACACCCATCGCCTCGCTGTCCACCGACCGAGCTGATCGCTACGACACGGGGAAGTTGAACTTATACACGGTGCTTAACAATCCCACGATCACCGAGCCCGCCGACGCGACCTTTGACAACTTCCTCGCTGCTGAGAGCAACCCATTCGCCGACCTGCTGGCGGAAGGGGCGACTGCCCACGGCGTTGAGGGCGCGGCACAGGTCGTCGCGAAATCGCTGGCTACAGATGGAGAGCCGATCGATGCGGTCGAAGGAGTCGAGTTCACCGTGAGCACGTTGATTGATGAAGAAGTCGATCCTTCATCGATCAAACTCACTCTGAACGATGAGGATGTTTCCGCTGAACTAGCCATGACGCCGGATGGCAACAACCTAACGGTACACTACGATGGCTTACAGCCTAACCAATCCTACGAAGGTACGCTCACCATGGCCAACGTGGACGGTTTCGGCTCCACGCATGAGTTTCGTTTTGAAACGAAGTCGGCTCCAGCCATTGCAATAGATCGCTACGCCATCACGCAGATCGCACGCAACGGTTCGGACATGCACATCACCTTCGACAGTGTTGTCGGCCAAACATACGCCCTTGAGGCCAGTGAAACGCTTTCTCAAGATTGGCAGATCGTCGAGACCACAACCGCCGAATCGGACACAACGATTTTCACTCTTATCGATTCTCTGGCGTTTGAAGAACTGCG
The DNA here is from genome assembly GCA_965224685.1 of Verrucomicrobiales bacterium. Taxonomy (GTDB): domain Bacteria; phylum Verrucomicrobiota; class Verrucomicrobiia; order Verrucomicrobiales; family DEV007; genus CBDDAB01. Next base: position 321,596 of record CBDDAB010000018.1, read on the forward strand.
AGGGTTTTTCCGAGTGCGCAATGCCGAGTAACAAGTGTAAGAAGAGACAAACACATCGCGTCAAGGCCAACGTTGGATCGGCGAGCGATCCACGACTCTGATGAAACGCCGCCATTTTCTTCAATCCACCACCGCCGCTGCATCGAGCTTAGTGGCGTTCTCCCGCGCCGCGGTAGCCGGCGGTGGTGGAGCGGCTTTGCTGCCCCTCACCAACCCACAGGGTGCCGGCCCTTTCTATCCTCTGGATCCTTTCAACGATACCACCATCATCCCCGAGGGGCCTCCTGACAATGACCTCGTGATCATTCACTCCCGTGACGGCATCATGCCGGCCGCTTCCGGAAAGCTCTTACACTTTAACGGGCAAGTGCTGAATCCCAGCGGATGTGCTATTCCCCATGCCGTCGTGGAACTATGGAACACCGATGCTAACGGCTGGTACATCGATCCTGAAGGCGCTCCGCTCGATGCGCAAACAACCGGATCCGAACGCGATGTGCTCTTTCAAGGCTTCGGCAGCGTTACCACCAATGAATACGGCGCCTTCAGCTTCCGCACCATTCGACCCGTGCCGTATCTCTTCGCCGCCGGCTTGCCGCCGCGGCCAAGTCACTTGCACGTTGCCGTAAAAGTACAAGGACAGATCAAGCTCATCACCCAACTTTATTTCTCTGATGAAATTGATGAATTGATTCCTAACGATGTCATTCACGGCCTCACTGTGACGGGGCCCAACACCAATCTCGAACCCAATCTTCTACGTCCCAGCACGACCCTGGACGCTGCTGGAAACGAGGTCATCACAGCGCATAAGAATTTGGTCATCGATCATCCAAGCGAAGCTTCGGCAGATCAGTTGGTCGCCGTTTCTGAATTATCGGTCAGTGATTCCCTGGTCACCATGAATCTTACTCCTGGATGCCTGGTGGATATTCAATCTTCCATGGATTTGATTGAATGGAAGACCATTGCCACCAGCCAGAGCGTGCTGTTTGGAAAAGGTGTTCCGGCTGGAAAACAAGCGACATTCTATCGCGCCCAGCGTCACAACGTCGGCACCTAGTGGATGTTGGCAGTTGGGTAGCTCTCAATCGTTCTGCTCTTCCAGCCCGCGGGGTCATGGAGGCGGCCGCAAGACGAAAAGATGGGATTGCAACTTCTCGCCGAGTAGGGCATGATCCATTCCGCGCAAGTTAAGGAACAGCAGCAGACGGAGTCTAGCGCATTTCCGAGAACCTGCTGGCCCCTGATCCAGGCGTTGGCAGCGGTGCATCGATTGCGCAAACGTTATCGGGAGAATCGAATGGCAGAGATCTCCGGTACGGTTGGAAGCGACTCGGAGATCGAGGACGGGTTGCAGCACCTCTTCGCCGTATTCCGGACTTGAAAGGGTGTCGTGGATGGCTCCGTCAATCCTTCGCTCCCTACGAGCGCCGGATCGCGGAGCCATCCACGACATGAGTTTATCCGTTAGGGGTTGATACGTACGGCTTCGACTGTGCTTGGGGCATCGACGAAGACCGTGCCGTCCAAACCGATCACCCTCACACGCCCTTTGGCGGTGAAGGACTCGCCGTCTTTCGCCAGGGTGATTTCGTCACGAACATGAATGGTGGCACCGAAGACGAAATCGTCATCATAGCCAAAGGACTGTCCGGACCAGACGTAAGTGCGTCGCCCGGTGCGTTTCCACGTTCCATGAAACGGAGACTGCGCCGGATTAAGGCTCACGCTATGAGTGAGAGCGCCGCCGGCGGCGAAGGAGGCCAAGACCTTGAAGGGCTCGGGATTGCCTTCCTGTACGACCGTCTGCAACCAAGAACCTTCGAGCTTGGGTGCCCGGTCGCGGTGCAGACCCAAGCCTCTATCTGGAGTTTGGTGTCCTCGATGAGCTTGATGTGGAGATCCGTCACGGCCATTTCCTGCGTCAGCAAAGGGCATGAAAACGGCGAGCATCATGACGGCAGCTGCTAGAATAACAAAAGCACCAAGTGGTTGGATGCGGTTAGTGATGATGGTGAAGAGTTGGTTTGGATTCATGTTTCTTTTAATGGGTTAGTCTTCACTGGGAGAAACACGATCGGCGTTGAATCCATACAGACATTGACCAAGTTTTCTTCAGAGTCGTGGATCAGTCCCTGATCCTACGTGATTCGGCGTGGGATCGCGGAGCGATCCACGACAATAAGGATCGCTAACAGTCACTCGGAAAGTGAGCCGAAGTCACTCACGATCCTTCTCGACATCGATCTCTGCTAGAGTCGGCGTTCGCCAGAAGCGAAGACTCACGTTTCTTTCCCGCAGAGGGGTTCCCGCTCTAACGACATAGCGTCCGCTGGGGGAGAACATCAGGCGAGGCAGCAGATCTGCCCGGGCGGGAACATTGTCAGGGGCACTCATTAGTTCCCGCCAGGTGCCGACGTGCCAGAAGATGACCCTGGCGCCGGTGGAACTCACCAAAGTGCGATTGTCTGGAGAAAACGATAGGGCGAACACCCCATGCACGTGTCCCGCCATCGTCGCAGTCTTTTGTCCGGAGCGGAGGTCCCAGATACGAATCAAATTGTCCTGATGACCGGCCATGGCCAGCCACCGGCCATTGTTTGAGAGGGCCACAGCATAGGTGAATAATGCTTTGTCAGACTCTTGGAGCGGAATCTCTCGGGGTGCTTCACTTAAGTCATAGACCTTGATAAAGCTATCAAGTCCGGCCAAGGCAAGGCGCTGTGAGTCGCTGGAAAAATCAGAGGTCTTTATTTCTTTAGATGTTGTGAGAAACTCAGACGTCCAATCTCCCGTCCGCCAGAGGCGAATCTCCTGATCTCCGACGGTTAGCAGAAATTGACTGTTAGGTGAAAATTCGAAGCCTTTGACCGCTCCAGAATCATGTTTCAGCGTTCGTTCCTTATCGCCGGCGAAAACATTCCACACAGATACACAATCACCATCGAGTGAGGCGGCCCACTTGGCATTGGGGGCGAATCTTATCCATTGCACCTGATCCCGGCGCAACGCTCTTGCTAGGGCCCCGGCATGGGCGGGTTGCGCTGTATTCTTCAGGGGATCGACGTATTCTAAATCAGAGGATCCGCTCCGGAATAAGAGAATGCGTTCGTCCTCCAGGACATTGAATCCGATGACATCACGGGGTTGGACGGACTCGCTTTCGGATTCGTTTAGCGACCATGTGAGAACGGAATCGCCATGCCCGGCTCCGGAGACGATGGTCTTTCCATCAGCGGCGATATCCAATGCTCGGATTTGTTGCCGGTGTCCGAGCAGGCGACGGATCGTCGACCGATTCACCGGATCGTGGATCACGATGTTCCGATCGGAGCTCGCGGAAAGGAGGCGAGAGCCATCGCGTGTGAACCTCACGCAAGACGTCCAGGCAACATGCGATTGGAAGGCGTGTGAAATTTCGCCGTTATGTGAGTTAATAAGGAAGACACCGCCGGTAGCGTCGCCACCGGCAAGCTGACCATTCTCAGAGATGGCCAGACAGGTCATGCCTCCACGTGGCAGTGGTGCCAGCTCCTTCCGTTTGATCAAGTCCCACCGGCGAATGTTAGAGACACCGGCGAGGTAGACGATGCTGCTTTGTGAGGAAACGGCCAAAGCATTCATCATGTGCGCGTCCAGACCAATGGCCGGCTCGAGTAGCTTCCCTGACGCCGGTAGATTCTCAAGCGTGCTCAACTTTTCCCATGCCGCAGCATCCCAAATGGAAAGGTGTTCACCCTCACAAGCGACCAAGATTTCTTTGTCGTCGAGGTAACCGAATGCCACCGGAAAGGTCAAGTGCATGGGCGGATAGGCATTCCAGGTCTGTGTGTTCCAGCCCAAGGCAAGGTCTTCGCCTTCTGTTCGAGCGCCCAGCAAGAGGTCGCCGCTTGGAGAATAGGTTAAAGGCACAACGTCGCTCTCTACGGGGATGGATTTGGCCACTTTGCCTGAGGCGAGATGAATGACCTCGATGCGGGAGGGATCTTGGCGATTGAGTGCCACGAACTGGCCATCCGGAGAGATGGTGACGCCGGAAAGAAAGCCCACATACGGGCCAAGATCGGATTGTTGATCGCCTTGCGATTGCGACCAGAGGTAGCGCCATTCGAACCCCCGGAGGTCTTGTTCGTCCGCATTGGGATAGTATTTGTCTAACAAACGCCTGGCGCGACCCAGGTCGCCCGCGTTGATGGACTGATGCGCCAAGCCCATATCGGAGGCGTAGGTGTGCCGACGCAACTCCTCCGCGATATCGACCGCGCGATCGCGCTCATTCTCAGCGAGATTGAGCGTCTCTTGCAGTTTCCCTTCGGCGGCCACCGCCTTGTCGTAGTTGATCTGTGCTTCATCTTTGGCGCGGGTGGCCAGAGCAGCCTGCCACAAACTCAACGTGATACCGGCTAACAGAGACGCGGCAATGGCGAGTCCGGCGGCACAGACCACCCGGTTCCGCCGCCAAGCTTTGCGTATCTTGTAAACCGTGCTTGGCGGCCTGGCCAACACGGGTTCATTGGTCAGATGGCGATGGAGATCGACTACTAACGCATTCGCGGTATCGTAGCGTCGGGCGCGGTCTTTCTCCAGGCACTTCATCACAATCCAGTCTAGGTCCGAGGGAAGGGAGGTGTGGCGAGTGACAGGAGAGGATGTTGAAGCTTTCGAGAGAGTTTGATTCAGTCTTGTGCTAGGCCTAATAGGTTCCTTTTCTCTGATGATCTTGCGCATCTCATCCAGGCCCGATCGCATGAGTTCGTCAGCATTGAATGGGGGTGCGCCAGTTAGCAACTCATAGAGCAGCACACCGAGGCTGTAGACATCGCTGCGCGTATCGATATCGAGCCCGCTCATTTCTGCCTGTTCCGGACTCATGTAGGCGGGAGTTCCGATGAACTGGTGAAACTGTGTGTAGACCGTTTTCTCCGTCAGCTCCTGCTGAGTTGCTTTGGCGATGCCAAAGTCAATGACCTTAGGCACGGGCACCCCGTCATGCAGGGTCACCAGAATGTTAGACGGCTTGATATCGCGATGGATGATCCCTTTCTGATGCGCGTGTTGGATCGCTTGGCAAATCTTGATAAACAGATCGAGCCTTTCCAGCGTGCCTAATTTTTCACGATTGCAATACTTGGTGATGGCCACGCCGCGCACTAACTCCATGACGAAATACGGTCGTCCTTCATCCGTTGCCCCCGCGTCTAACACCTTTGCGATGTTGGGGTGATCCATCAGGGCCAAGGCCTGGCGCTCCGCCTCGAAGCGGGCGACCACTTGCTTGGTGTCCATGCCCAGCTTGATGATCTTGAGAGCCACTCGGCGTTTGATCGGATCCTTCTGCTCCGCCGCCCAAACGGAGCCAAATCCACCTTCACCAAGTTTTTCTAACAATTTGTAAGGACCGATTTGCCGGCTCTCTTCTTCGGAAGAAGGACCATCGTTTTCAGAGTGAGCCAGGTTCTCCGATCGCAGGCCTCCCTCAGCGATGCGTTCGACGAGAGGCCGTTGCCTGCCGGACGCTTCCTGTTCGACCACCGGCCGCTTCATAAAGGCAGCAGCTTCTGCGTCGAGCTTGAGGAATTCTCCGATCCTCAACAGAAGATCAGAATCGCCCCCGCAGGCTTCGTTGAGATACGCCTTAAGCTCGGCCTCGGAGACGTTCTCAGGGGCATTCTTAAGGATCTCGATCTCGTTCATGGATGGTCTCGAATCTAGGGACTCATTTTGAAAGGCGTGAAAAACGCGGAGAACCCGCCATATCTATCCAAGAATTCTTCAACATCACGCCGTTACCCTGACACTTCTCGAAAAAGCCAGGTCCGCGCGATGCGCCAATGACGCTCCACGGTTCTCAGAGAGCACTCTTGAGCCGCGGCGATCTCCTCCATGGTCAGCCCGACAAAGTAGCGCAACTTGACGATCTCCGCCAAGTCGGGGCTTTCCTTCTGCAGCTTCTGCAAGGCCTCATCGATCGCTAGCACATCGTCCGAGAGCAGGTTGGCCTCGAGCTTTGATTCATCCCAGGTCACTCTGACATGATCGCCACCGCGTTTGGCTGTTAGTCGCCGACGCGCCCGATCAATCAACACGCGTCGCATGGCTTCCGCGGACGCCGCGAGAAATTGCCTGCTATTCTTCCACTGCCGTTGCTCGCCGCCCTTTCCCGCCAGGCGAATGAAGGCTTCATGCACCAGCGCCGTCGGTTGCAGCGTATGACCGTCCCGTTCATGCGCCATCTTGTGCGCAGCGATGCTGCGGAGTTCCGTGTAGACGAGCGGGAATAACTTGTCGGCAGCGTGCGTGTCCCCGCTCTCAACGGCTTCCAGAAATGGCGTCAACTCATCCATCAATTTGGCGTGATGTTTATCACAGTAAACGAATCGCTCGGGTGCTGGCGAGTCATTCCTTTCAGAGTGGGGCAACCTCCGGTTGCAAAGAAGAAGGTGAATTTGGTGTGGCGGGTTTGGAGAGATTTTCACGCTTTCATGGCCAGCCCGGTGATTCTGCCAGGCGCCCCTATCACTGCAACGCTCTTAAACGATAAGAATCTGAATGTCATGAAACACGCAAGAACTCCATTGATCACTTCTTTCATCCTAGCGGCTCTCTGCCCTTGCCTCCTCTTTCAAAACGCTTCAGCGGAAGGGGACGCCGTCGACGACTCTCACACAATCTTTGAGTCGACATCGCACATTATTGGGAACGGCTACCCGGAAAACAATGTGGAGGAATATTCCGCTCAACCGTTTTTCACTGGCGATCTCGGTGTTGTCTCTTCTGTTAGTATGATCCTAAGGAGAAGAGGGGAACCGAGGGGGAGCGTTTCGGTCGAGATCTGGGACGACGACAACGGGGCTCCCGGATCCTTGGTCGCTAAGGTGGGTGATGTCGATCTCGCCACGCTCCCCATCACAAGTCAGATGGTGACCTTGAACCATCCCGTGACGAATCTCGAACCCAATAGCCTCTACTACTTGGTCAACTCCTTCGCTCATGCGGATCTAGGAACAGGCGGGCAGGACACGTATGAAGAATACTTTACGGATAGTCTTAGTGCCGGAAACGCTGACACGCAGGGGGCATTGGTCTTCCTGCGAGGGGACGGCTTGACACCCATCGGACAATTCTTCGGCCGTCCCAAAGTGTATCGGATCATGACGATCACAGAGTCCCTGCCCATTGGTGAGGGCGACCCTAACTTAGTGACTTTTTTCAAGTCTTCGTTAGGACAAGTGGCCGCCGTGCCCTCGGCGCACGAAGGGCGTCTCACCATTCGCAATCATGGCGACACGAAAACGTTAGAAATCAGCGTCATTGATGTGCGTGGCGCCGATCCTGACCATTTCACCATCGATGCCTTCCCCGCCACCCTGGCTCCCGGAGCGGTGGGCGAAGTGACCTACACGTTTGATTCCAAGGGAGAGAGCGGTGCGTTCGCTGCGGAGTTGATTATCAAAAGCAACGACGAATTCGAAGCCGAATTCGTGGTGGCGACGGAAGCTTCGGTGATCAATCGGAACGGGCCTGTCGCGCACTATCGTTTCGACGAACCCGCCGGTTCGGAAACGATTCATGATGCCAGCGGTTGGGGCCGTCACGGAACGGTCGCGGAAGGCGCTTTGTTAGGAGGGTCTTCGATCACGGGACTAACAGGCGCCTCGCTCAAACTCTCCGCCGGTGGGCAAGTGATGGTTCCGGGGGAATCGTTTGATCCCTTCCATTCCTTCACCCTTTCCGCTTGGGTACAATCAAGCACCCTATCAGAATTGCAGGCTCTCGTGGCTTTCGGTTCGGTCACGCCGGACTTCGCTCTGTTTGCAGAGGGAGACGCCCTCTCTTGGTTCGTCGGCGGTGAACCCAAAGCGAGCACTGGCCCTGTTCTGAGCGTTGGTGAGACGACGCACATTGCTCTAACTTACTCATCAGAGGAACTGACAATTTATGTGGATGGCGAACCGGTTCTCATGGAAGTCGATCCCGATCCGATCGAGTCGAATGGAGGATCGGAATCCGTGCTTTCGTTAGGGGCGGTCAACGGTCTGTTTGCCTATGAGGGGATCCTGGACGAGGTGCAGGTTTACCATCGCGCGATCCCGGCTGAGGACGTCATGAGGCTCTTCACCAATCCGCAGAAAACGTTAGGCGATTTCCGGCCCGTCGATAGCGATGGCGACGGCCTGAGTGACGAAGAGGAAGACACTGTTTACCAGACGGATCCGTTGGTCGTTGACACGGATGGTGATCTTGTCAGTGATGGCGATGAGGTGGCCGCCGGCTTCAATCCTGTGAAGCGTGACACCGACGGCGGCGGTGCCTGGGATGGGTATGAGTTGAGCGTTGGCACCGATCCCACCGATGGAGGCGATGATGCCCCGGTGTGGACGGTGCGAACCTTGAAGTCGCCGAGCGTGCTCAACTCCATCGAGAGTGTGGAGAAGATCATCGCCGATCAAACCTTTACCAATAAGATCATTCGCCAGCATCCGGCGGTGAATTTCGTTGGCACGGGCTCTCGTGGTCGTTTTGATAGTGATCTCCCATTTGATAACATTAACGCCATTGAGAGTGCCGATGTGGATGACTTCGCTGTGGTGGCCACGAGTAAGATCTTTATTTCTGAACCCGGTCTTTACACCTTTGGATTCCATTCCGATGACGGTGGCCGCCTATCGGTGAACGGCCGGGTGGTCACCGAGTTCGACGCTACACGAAGCCCGCAGGACTCGCTGGGGACGGTGAATTTGGCGCAGGGCTTTCATTCCGTGGAGGTGCTCTACTTCGAGCGCAGTATCGGATCCATCGTTGAGGTCTACTGGAACCCCAATCCGGGTGACAGTGCCGACGCCTTTGATCCGGATAAGCATCAGCTTCTCATGCCGACCGATGTCGACGCGGTTGATTCTGACAATGACACCATTGATGACAACTGGGAGCTTGCCATCTTTGGAGATCTCTCACGCGACGGCTCCGCAGATGACGATGGTGATGGCCTCTCTAACAAAGGCGAACACGATACCAAGACCGATCCGCACGCTCGAGACACCGATGGCGATGGTCTTGAAGATGGCCCGGAAGTCGATACGCATCACACCTCGCCCACTGCGGCGGACACCGACGGTGATGAGCGCTCGGATGGCGATGAAGTGAACGGCGATATTAAGACCGATCCCTTGAAAGCCGATACCGACGGCGACACGTTTCGCGATGGTTTTGAAGTCGCCCAAGGTTCGGATCCTAATGATGCGACTAGCCTGCCTACGGGTTTGTTAGGGGAACCCAGTGTGACGTGGAATGAGATCTCCGCCTTGCCCAGTCTCGATAACTTTCAAGGAACCGCGGACAAGCAGGACGTGACGTTTCGAGTCTTCATTGATTTCAACGAAGCGGCCGTTAGCGAAGATGAGCGCGAAGTCATTTGGGAAAGTGGCGGCGGATTCGTAGGGTTTTCGTTAGTCTATGAAACAGGAAACACGCTCGTGCTGCGAGCTGCAGGGAGTGGCGGCCAGACCGTGACCGAAGTCTTCTATGAACTGACCGCTGATCAGATCGCTGCCGGAGAGTTGTCGGTGATTTGGACCTTTGATGTGAATAACGAAGATCCCGCCACGGGTCAGTCCATCGCCCTCTACTTGGATCATGTGTTAGTTGGGCAAGCCGCCGGACGCTTGGGTGCGGACTGGACCGGCAACAACGTCGCGTCTTTCGGAGCCCGTAGCGACAACTTCGCGGCGGCTGGAGGCGGCGCACCGTTTCGAAACGGGGTCGCCTTTGTCTCAGGCACCATCAACCTTGAACGTGGTCTGGAGATGTTTGTCGACACGCTGTTTGAGCCTGCCCCAGTTCCCCCGACATCGAAGCCCAAGGAAGAGGTGGTGATCACGGAGATTGCGAAAACTGATGGCGGTATGACGATCGTTTGGACGAGCAACGATGGGCAGTCTTATGACGTCGAATTCTCCGAGAATCTTGCGACGTGGGCCAAGATCAATCCCGGTGCGGCCATCCTTGCCGCAGCAGACGGAAGGACCGTCTTTGAAGACCAAGACGCCGACCGCACTAGCAAAGTCGCTGGTTATTATCGGGTGGTTGGATCGGAGTAAGGCGGCTTCACTCAAGCGTCTTAGCCGAATTGGATTTACATCGTAAGCCAGTCGGCTAAGACGCTGCGCATGTCTGCACCAAGCAACGCGCCGCTTATGAAAAGATTCGCAAAGCGCTCAAAGCCGCGGAGTAGAATCGGCTGTAATAGCAACCCGGTGCGTCAGCGAGGAGATCGAGAGGAGCCGCCTCGCTAACTCGCTAACGCATCGGGTTGCTATGGCAAGCTATCCGTGCTATTCGGCTCGCCAAACCCGCCATTCACCTCGATCAACACTTGTGAGCGTCTTCCCATCTTGGCTGAAGCGCACCCCGTCAATCATCCCAGGATGATGCCCTAACACCCCCACTTCACGAAGGGGGTTGAGCGCCCATAGTTTGATGATGCCTTGCGCGTCGCCTGTGGCCAGTCGTGTTCCGTTGGGTGAAAGATCCATGGCTTGAATGCCTAACAAAGTGGCTGAGACGGATTCGGTGATGGCACCAGTTTGCAAATCAATGACGACGAGATTGCCAGGGAGTCCTCCGGCCAAGGCGAAGCGGTTTCCTGGCATGATGGCGAGAGCGCCGATCCAAGACAAGGCCTGTTGCTGGAGAATGGTCGAGGTGCCTTCGTGGAGATCCGCCACCTCGAACTCGCCGGTGCGGGAACCGAGGACGGCGACTTGCGCGTCAGGAGACAGAGCTGTGGTTGCGACCTCTGTGATCTCGGAGGGAATGAGTTGAAGCAACCGACTTTGTTTCAAATCCCAAACCAACCAATGAGGCTTGCCGTCAATCGCGCCGTAGATCACTAACCGATTCGCCGTCGAATGAGACGTGTAGCGGCCTGTGGACAACGAGAACTCTGGAAAGGTCGACACCTTCTCAAAACGATGTTCTCCTTGCCGAAGAGTCTGTGCGCAATGGAGCTCAATGGGGATGCCCATACCTGGCATGGTTTCCCCTGGAGGATTGGACGCCGAAAGCCAGTGAATACCGTCTTCAAGCGGTATGAACAGTCGATCTGCTAGAGGCGATTCAAAGTGCTCTGGTTTACCGGTGGTTGCTAGGGAGGCGTTGAGCCAGACTCGGAATTGACCACTTTGCTCTCCGGTTAGGAGATAATCTTGATACAATTGCCCGCCCTGCGTTCCCTCTGGCAACTGCCAGAGAGTGCGCTGACTCGGAGCTGGCTCAAGGCTCCAGCGTCTTACCGTCGCGTCGCGGCTACAGGATAGCAGTGTCTCGCCATCGGGTTGAAATGTCACGCCCCAGACTTCGTCGCGATGCCCGCGAAGGGTATGGTAGGGTCTCGCGTCTGTGGATTCCAGATCCCATAGATGAATCACTTGATCCAATCCCGCCGAAGCCAACCATCGTCCATTTGGCGATTCTGCAAGATCTGTGATACTCACTACGTGGGCTTCGAACCTTCTCACATGTTCCCAGGTAGCGGTATCCCATAGATCAATGTGGCCCGCATCGGAGGCCGTGGCGAGCAATTGATCGTCGCGGACGAAGGTGAGCGGCGTGACGTTTCGACCGCCAAAGTCGGCCATGCGAAATTGTGTTTCCTGAACGCTTGCCACCAGATCAATGATGACGATGTGCATTCCACTCACACAGAGAGCGAGCTTCGTGCCGTCCTTTGATTCCTCCATGTAGGTGACGTGACCTGGCAAGGGATCCCGTCGCAAGGGCACGGCGGTGTCTGTGGCCAGGTCGATGATTTGGAAGATCGCTCCTCCTTGGATTCTCACGGGATTCATGGTGCTGACGGCGAGCTTCTGATCATTCTGACAGAAGTCCATTTCTCTTACGGCGTCCTTGAAAGCAGGTTTAGCGTGCCAGTTCTCAAGCTTGATCTCAATCTCACTTGGTCTGGAACGTGAGCGGATTTCGATCTCGACCCCGCGCGCGATGGCGATGCGTTTCCCGTCTTTGGATAGGGCAATGGCAGTCACCCCATCGAGATCCAGCAGCGCCGTGGGTGAAGTCCCCGCTGCACCTGTCCAGGATAACAGTTTCCCCGAGAACCCGCCAAAGATGCGATTGCTGTTCGTGGTCAGAATGGTGCCGTCAGGGGCAGCATGAAGTTCGCGGGCTCCACTGGGATGCTCGCCTAGCACAACACCATCATCGCGCTCAACGATTTCGTGAAAGTGATACCACTCGAAGTCGCGCAGGTCTTCTTGTCCTGGCGCCGGGATATGCGCCTCGAGTAACTGTCGGGCACGGCCAAAGTTCATGTTCTGCAAGGCAGCGCCTACAGCCGACATGGAAGTGGAGTAACTAATCTCCCGTTGTTCCGCTAGGCTTGCGACCGTCTCGTTCTTTGCCTTCGTGGCCGCCGATGCCTGCCAGAGACTCACCGTAGCCCCGGCGAGCAATGCCAGAACGACGGCTGCGAAGGCAGCCACAGCGGCCTTGTTCCGGCGAACGAGTTTGCAGAATTGATAGAGCTTGCTGGGAGGGCGGGCCTGCACAGGCTCGTTCTGCAGATGCCGCCGCAAGTCGTCAGCCAGGGCGTTGGCGGTTTCATAGCGTCGGGTTCGATCCTTTTCCAGGCACTTCATGGCGATCCAATCGAGATCCCGCTCAATCTTGGAAGTGGTTAGGCGGAGTTCGGAGCTGTTGGCTTCTTCGCTAGAAGAAGTGATCTCACTCAGCTTGGTGCTTGGCCTAACGGGTTCCTTCTCGCGAATGATCTTGCGCATCTCATCAATCCCCGTGGCTAGCAAGGACTTGGAATCGAAGGGCGGCTCACCGGCCAGGAGTTCGTAGAGCAACACACCAAGACTGTAGATATCGCTGCGGGTATCGACGTCCAGGCCGCTCATTTCCGCTTGCTCCGGACTCATGTAGGCCGGCGTGCCGACAAACTGATGCAAGCGCGTGTAGACGGTCTTGTCGGTGAGTTCCTGCTGCGTGGCCTTGGCGATGCCGAAGTCGATCACCTTGGGGACGGGCACGCCATCGTGCAAAGTTACCAAGATATTGTTAGGCTTGATGTCGCGGTGAATAATCCCTTTCTGATGCGCATGTTGAATGGCCTGACAAACACACGTTAGCAGTTCAACGCGCTCCCGAACGGGAAGTTTCTGTTGCTGGCAGTAGGTGGTGATGGGAACGCCGCGCACCAGTTCCATGACAAAGTAAGGCCGACCTTCCTCCGTCGCTCCAGCCTCCAGCACCTTGGCAATGTTAGGGTGATCCATCAGCGCCAGCGCTTGACGCTCGGCTTCGAATCGCCCGACCACCTGGCGGGTGTCCATGCCCAACTTGATGATCTTCAGCGCCACACGGCGCTTGATCGGTTCCCGCTGTTCCGCCGCCCATACCGCGCCGAACCCCCCTTCGCCCAACTTCTCGAGTAGTTTGTAAGGGCCGATGCGATGCCCGACGCGCTCTGGCGAAAGGTCGTTGTCAGTTTCGTCGGCAAGCCATCCTGCGCCCATGCCAGCTTCGGCTAGGCGCTGGGCGAGCGGTGAGGCATCTGGAGAAGGATCAGGCACTAGAGATGCTTCCAATAGTTACGAAATTCGATCCACCATTGGCGTTCCTCATTAGATTCATTGGTGTTGTCGATTTCCGTCATGCTTTGAGTATAGAGCTAGGTTAAGGTCGTGCGAGATCTAATATGAGAGTTCCGGGCGCTGAACCACTGCGGCGAAGGAACTCTCACGAGTTCCGCTACGTGGAGAAATCTCACGGATTCTTCTACGAACTTGACTATCATCCATCTCAATTGTTTTTTTTAAGGGGGGCAGGCCTGGCGTTTGGTTAGGGCACAATCGCTTCGCTTGATGGTTTAGGATGGCCAAGCAACCAATCGATGACGGACTCGGCTAGTGTGGTACTCGTGCCTGACCGGGTCGGGTTCGGCGTGTGGCCGGCTCCTTCGATGGTCCACAGTTCCGTAGCACCGCCCGCAGCGCCACCGGTCATGCGCGTGACGCGAGTATCGATCCCGCTTGGTGAAGAGGCGAGATCGAGCGTTGCCTCGGCCTCCACCACTTCAGATGAGTGCTGGTTGTAGACTCCCCAGGTCGCGTGACTCTCCAGCACGCTGGGGCGAATAACAACTTCGGGTCCGGCGTTGCTGGGAGCAATGGTGCCGCCCGGGATCGTGTCGTTGGCAAAGCGTGGATCATTCGTCCCGCCAATATGGAGGGCGTGAACGGGTTCCGATGGCACACAGAGTGATTCGTCTTTGTTCGTGAATCCGGCAAAGTTGACAAACCCCGCTATCAGATCGGCGAACCGGCAGGCCAAAGTGTTGGCCATGGCGCCTCCGTTAGAGTGGCCCACGACATAGATTCTCTGCCGATCCACGTGATAGCGGGCGATGATGCCCTCGATCACGGCACGCAAATACTGGGCATCGTCCGGCTTGGAATCCGTTTCCCCGCAACAGCCCACCACTGCGTTCCAGAAGTGATTCCCTTCATTGTCCTTGAGTCCGTTGGGCTGAACATAGATGAAACGCTTCGACTCTGAGAGCGGCTTCATATTGAAGAGGAAGGACTCAATGTAAGAGGGGACGTTGTGGTAACCGTGGAGAAGTACAACGAGAGGCATAGGCGTCTTGGGATCATAAGAGGCGGGAATGTGCACATCGACGCTGCGACCGCCTTCCCAAGGGTCGCGCACGCGGAACAGACCGGTGCCATTGGGCGGCTCCTCATGGGGACTTTCCAATGCGACGGTTTCCCACTCCAGAGTCTGCTCTTGCAGTTTCTCCAAGTAGCCACCGCCTTGCCAATCGAGCCTGACTTCACCGCCGAGGCTCGTAGCCGCAAGCGAAGGATGGTCTATGACCGGATTGAATCGATCTGTAAACGCTTCCAGCGGCGGATCTTCTTTGGGCAGTTCAGGCAGCGGTGTGTCGTTCGTTTCGAACGTGAAGGCATGCGTCGAGCCCACACCGTCTTCATTGGCAACAGTGAGAGAGCCTTCGTAAGACTGGTCAGGCTGCAAGCCGTCGTAGCGCACGGTTAGGTTATCGCCAACTGGCGTCGTTGTTAGGCTGTCAGAAACATCCTCGCCGTTTAAGGTCAGTTCTATCGAAGAAAGATCGACGGCTTTGTCAGTCAGCGTGCTCACGGTGAACTGAAGTCCATTGATCGCTTCAATCGACTCCGAGCCTGTAGCGGGAGATTTGTCGATCACTTGGGCCGCGCCTTCCACGCCGTGCGCAGTCGCACCGTCGGGCAGCAGGCCAGCGTAGGGATTGCTCTCGGCGGCGATGAAGTTGTCGATGGTTGCGCCTGTCTCGAAGCCGCTCCAAGTGACAAATCCGACCGTCCCGGGGGCAGGATTCGTCGCCTGGTCAGTTGTTACGACCGTGATCGGCGCTGTCAGGTCCTCCAAACAGTAGAGTGTGGAGGTCACTGTGGATCCGGAACCGGTGAAGACGAGACGATAGGATTGCCGATGGTCCGGTCCGGGCTCAAACTCGCGAGTGAAATTGAAGCGACCCTCGACATCGAAGAGTCCGATACCCACTGGAGATGGGGTGTTGACACCGCGGGCGTCGTCAATGGTCGCCCAGAGTGCCGATTCCGGTAGAACACCGACCCTATCGAGCCCGGCTGCGCGAGCGATGGAACCGACCTGTTGGTTGCCCGGTCTCTCCCAATCGAGGACGTCGACTGCCACGTAGAAATCCTCAAACTCCACGTCCTTCCGATAGATTCCGACATTGCTCTCACCCGGGATCCAATTCGGCCCGTAAAGTTTTACCGCGCCGCTCTCGAAGGTGATCTCCATCTTTCTCGCCTGCCCGGAGAGGAAGAACGGATCGTAGAACCCCCATTCGTCGCCAAGCACGCCATCGTCGAAGTCGTCCCGGATGATCTTCGGCGGCGGTGGCGTGTCGGTAGATTCAAAACTGAACTCGTGCGTCGAGCCCACGCCATCAATGTTCGCCATCATTAGGCTACCTTCGTAGGATTGGTTAGGCTGCAAACCGTCGTAGCGCACCGTTAGGTTATTGCCGTCTGGCATCGTTGTTAGGTTCTCGGAAACGTCTTCGCCGTTCAGGGTGAGTAGGATCGAAGATACATCGACTGCTTTGTCAGTGAGCGTGCTCACCGTAAACTGAAGTCCGTCGATCGCGTCAATCGGCTCCGAGCCAGTGGCGGGTGATTTGTCGATCACTTGGGCCGCGCCTTCCACCCCGTGCGCAGTCGCACCGTCGGGCAGCAGGCCAGCGTAGGGGTCGCTCTCGGCCGTGATGAAGTTGTCGAACGACGCCTTGATCTCAAATGGGCTCCACATGGTGATCCCAACAGAGCCTTGCTCGAGCGCGTCACCGCGGTCCGTCGTGGCCGTGCGGATGGGGGAAGTGAGATCGCGCAGATCGTAGTGGGAGACGGTCAGATTGGGGCCCTCACCCGTACACACCAGGCGATAGCCCTGCGTCGGATTCAGCGCAGCGTCCGCGCGCCCGACGAAATCGGAAGTGGGGCCGAGCCTAGTGACAAGATCGATCCCTTGCCCTTCGAAGCCTTGGCCTTCCCAGTGATCTAGGAAGCCGCCGACGGAGTTCAATGTGTTCGGTCCATTCCTGTAGTTTTCAGCACGGGCGACCAAACCAGTGAAGGAACCGTTAGGCAGCCACTCCAGTACATCGACCGCCACGTAGAAATCCTCCCAGTCGACGTCATTTCGAAAGAGGCCTATCTCAGTAACGTTCGGCATGTGGTTCCGTCCACGGAGGCAAATGGCGCCGTCCTCGAAAGTGATCTCCATGGGCTCAGCATGGCCGGAAACCCGCCACGGGTCCCATTTTACCCAGGCTCCATCAAGTTCGCCGTCGTCAAAGTTGTCGCGGATGATCACTGGCGGTAACGGCGTGCCGGTTGTCTGAAAGCTGAACGCATGCGTCGTACCCACACCGTCGACATTGGCCATAGTTAGGCTGCCTTCGTAAGATTGGTTAGGCTGCAAACCATTGTAGTGCACCACTAGGTTGTTGCCGATTGGCGTGGTTGTCAGACTATCAGAAACGTCCTCACCGTTCAGAGTGAGTGTAATCGATGACGGGCCGACCGCTTTGTCAGTCAATGTGCCTACAATGAATTGTAGGCCGTCGACTGCATCAATTGGCTCTGCGCCCGTGGCGGGCGATTTCTCGATCACCTGCGCGGCTCCCTCCACGCCGTGAGCCGTGGCGCCTTCTAGCAATAGACCCGCGTAGAGGTTGCTCTCAGCGAGTAAGAAATTATCAATGGTACAGTCTGACCTATCAGGACCAAATGAACCTTGGTAAATGTTGTAGAAACCGATCTTACCGGGTACGCGCTTCGTGGCTTCGTCAGTGAAAATCGTGGCCAGTGGCGTCGTGAGATCCTTGAGTTCGTAGATGAAGCCTATGAGAGTGTCACCCCTTGCTTCAAGGACGAATCGGTAGTCCTCATTTGGATCGAGGTCGACGGTCGTTCCAGTCAGGGGAAGCCCCTTGTTTCCATTTACCGAATCGTAGAATTCAAACTGCTTGGTTTGGGAATTCCAAATGAAGTTGTAGTTGTCGACTGTTTCTAAGCTTCCTTCTTCACGAGTGCGTATGGCAAGCCCCATGTCCTGGTTGAGTTCATCCTCCCAATCGACCAAATCATAAGCGACATAGAAATCGGTGAAAAGCGGACTGGGGAGAATAACGGCGCCAATGGGAGGACGGCTTGGACTGTGAGGAATCTGCGAATGGATTCTTAGGGCGCCATTTGGGAAACTGATGTCCACAGGATCTGCAAGTTTCCTTCGAGCATTGTCATCCCAGATTTCCCATACCTCACTAAGCGCGCTCCTATCAAAGTGGTCGCGGATGATCAAAGGAGCCGATGGTTCGGGAACATACGCAGCGCTATCGGCGACAAGGAAACGATCGATGGTCACATCCACTTTGTTAGGCGGCGCGGCCAAGCCATAGATCCCCACAAAGCCTGACGCATACTGACTATCATTGGTCTCGATCTGTGATAGGGGCGATTCAAGGTCTTCCAAACCGTAGACTTTCGCCGTGAGATGAGTGCCTTTGCCAGTGAATAGGATACGATAAGAACGGCCCGCCTCGAAGCGAACCGACGTGTCCACGCTGAGCACGTCGTCACCGTTATTCCCAAACTTTCGGATGCTAAAGCCGCCTTCCGGGATCTCTGGGAGCAAGCCTCCATACTGACAGACATACCCACCGCTTGATCCCGGCTGGGTTCGTGTCGCGAGCCCAAAGATAGGGTTGAAGCTCGGATCCCAGTCGATCAGATCGATGGCGACGTAGAACTCTGAGAGCGAAATATCCTCCCGGTCAAGACCAGCAAATCCCGAATTCGCCGCTTGAAATCGCACCCGGCCATCCAAGTGGGTGACCGTAGTTGCAGCGTCGTTTGGAAAGCGCGTCCATTCTTCCCCTAAGGTACCGTCGTCAAAGTCATCACGAACGATTATCGGGTCTTGGGCCTTAGCGAGAGCGAGGGCGATGATGAAGCAAGCGAAGCAACGGGCGAGAATGGGAGTAGCGTGAGGATTCATGGGCATGAGATGATGGTTGTTGCCGCCTGCATACCCGGTTCGATTCGAACCCATACCGGTCGGGAGCACCTTTTTCAAAGTCGTGGACCGCTCCGCGATTCAACGTTAGAGTGGGCGTAAGATCGGCGGAGCGATCCACGACTTTCGTCGGGTATGAAGAAAAGTGGTGGGCACTTTTCGTAGCGGAACTCGTGAGAGTTCCGGGCCTGGCACTCCGCTGCCGCGAAGGAACTGTCACCAGTTCCTCTACCTTTATTGACCACCACATTTCGTCACACCCACTTTCGTCTTCCGATTCATCGGCGATTCGCCCTAAGATCTCTGCTCGTGGAATCGGATGCCCTTGCCGCCTCACTCTCTGAACAAGAGAAAACGCTCGTTTGGGGACAGTTCCCCCAGACTCGTTGGACGCTGGTCCAGCAGTTCCACGGGACGGACAACCAAGACGCCCGGCTAGCGTTGGAAGAACTCTGCAGACGGTATTGGCCTCCCGTCTATGCCTTCATTCGCCGCCGGGGCTACGCGGCCGACCTGACGGAAGACCTCACGCAGGAGTTCTTTCATCGGCTTATTAAGCGAGGGCGCTTGGGCGAGGTCGAAGAAACGAAGGGCCGTCTACGCACTTACATTATTGCCAGCGTCAGAAACATGATTGTCAACGAGCATCGCAAAGAAACGGCGCTCAAACGCGGCGGGGGCGAAACGCCCTTGCCCCTGGACATGACGGTCGCTGAAGATGCCTATCAAAACCAAGTCATGGCGTCATCGCCAAGCCCAGATGTGTGTTTTGAGCGCCGCTGGGCCCTGACATTGATTGAAAACGCTCTGACTCAACTGGGCCGCGACTATGAAGAGGCCGGTAAAGCAGCCGTCTTTGAGACGCTCAAAGAATACCTACTCAGCGGAAGTGAATACGGAAGCTATGCCAAAGCAGGTGAGCCCCTGGGCCTGTCCGCCACCGCAACACAGGTAGCCGTGCACCGGCTTCGCAAACGCTTTCGCCAATGCATGATCGATCAAGTGATGCATACCGTTGGGGACCCAGATGAGGTGGAAGCGGAACTCACGCACATCTTGCAAGTGTTCTCTCAGTAGTGTGAAGAAGAGACGATATTTGACGGTGTTGGACCATCCACATTTGTTTGCTGTTTTGAGATGTCTACCACTTTAGAAAACACCCACTTTAAGATCGCCAATGGCCGCACTTTATCCTTAGGCCTACCGCTGTGAAGACGCTTCCCTTGTTCCTAATGGTGCTGGCGGTTCTCGCGGTTCCCGCTCAGGCACGACCCAATGTGCTCATCATCATGGCCGATGATTGCACTTACAATGATCTGCCGCTCTATGGTGGAAAGAACGCCAAGACTCCTAACATTGATCGGCTTGCAACGCAGGGTCTCACCTTCAATCGCGCATATCTAGCAGAAGCCATGTGCCAACCCTGCCGGGCCGAGCTCTTCACCGGACAATATCCCATGCGCAACGGCTGTGCTTGGAATCATTCGTCGAGCCGCCCTGGTACGACAAGCCTGCCCCAGCATTTGGGAGCACTTGGTTATCGTGTCGGTTTGGCAGGAAAGGTTCACGTCAAGCCTGCGGAGAGTTTTCCCTTTGAGAAGGTAGGTGGGTTCGATCCCAATTGCGTGCGTGATCCCACTCGTGAGCACGACACTGAGCCCATGGAGCGCTTCATGAATCGTGATGGCGATCAACCTTTCTGTCTGGTGGTCGCGTTAGTCGAGCCGCACGTTCCATGGGTGATGGGCGATGCCTCACAATACCCCCCTGACAAACTTCAGCTTCCGCCCACCATCGCGGATACCCCGCGCACACGAGAGGATTTCAGCCGCTACCTGGCAGAAATCACTTACATGGACGGGCAAGTGGGCGATATCGTCGATGTGTTAGATCGTTTGGGGTTGGCCGACGATACACTCGTCATCTTCACGTCGGAGCAAGGTTCGCAGTTTCCCGGGAACAAATGGACCAATTGGGACACCGGCTTGCACACGGCCCTGGTGGCGCGATGGCCTGGAAAAGTGCCCGCCGGCGTGCGTACCAATGCCCTCGTTCAATACGCTGACATCGCGCCCACTTTGGTGGAAGCCGCGAAGGGTGATCCATCCTCACATCCGTACGATGGGGTGAGTTTTCTCCCCGTCTTGTTAGGCAAGCAAGAAGATAGCGATAGGAAGTATACCTTCGGCGTGCACAACAATCTGCCGGAAGGGCCTCCCTATCCCATTCGTACCGTGAGTAACGGTGTCTTTCGTTATCAACGCAATTTACTGCCGGGCGAACTCTACATCGAGAAACATCTCATGGGGATTCGCGGCAATGGCAAACTCAACAACCCCTATTGGGCGACCTGGGTCCGCGAATCCTGGGCGGACGAGCGCACTTATCATTTGGTCAAGCGCTACATGCATCGCCCGGCGGAGACACTCTATCACACAACGAAAGATCCTTACGAAATGACTAATCTTGCTACAATGCGAGAACACGCTGAGATTAAGAGAGAATTGAGCGCGGAATTGGATCGCTGGCTGTGGAGTCAAGGTGATCCCGGAGCGGCACAAGACACGCCCAAGGTTTACCACGCGGCCAAGGAAGGTCGGCATCTGTACTATCCACCTGATTAAGTGGCTCTTGATCGAATGTTAGGAATCTTTCTCGGTAGTTTTTCAGCCTAGAAGCCGGCACTCCAACCGGACAACTCGTGGTATATCTGTTGGAACGCGGCCTTTCGGAGGCTGTGAGAAAAGCGTGCGCCTTCCAACTGTGGAACCTAAATCCTCAAAGAGAAAGCCGTTGAAGTGATTTGCGGTTGCTTTGAAAAGTCAAACCGGTACACCTACACCCGCTTATGAGTGATCAATCTTCCTCCCCAGCACCGACCTTGTTAGGCCATCCGCCCGGATTATTCACCCTCTTCTTCGCCGAAATGTGGGAGCGTTTCTCCTACTACGGAATGCGGGCCTTGCTCGTCTTCTACATGATCAAGGGGTTCCTTGGTTACAATGACGGGAAGGCTTATGCGGTTTATGGGGCGTATACTGGGTTGGTGTATGCGACACCGTTTATTGGGGGGATGTTAGCGGATCGCTTGTTAGGGCAGCGTTTCGCCGTGATCATTGGTGGATTGCTCATGGCGGGCGGACACTTGGCGATGACCTTTGAGAATGAAGCGATCTTCTTTGTCGCTTTGGCGCTGCTGATCGTGGGGAATGGTTTTTTCAAGCCGAATATTTCGACGATGGTGGGAAGTCTCTATCCCAAGGCAAGCGATCGCAAGGATGCTGGATTCACCCTCTTCTACATGGGCATCAATCTCGGAGCGGCATTATCTCCCATTGCTTGTGGTTATGTTGGTGAAACCTACGGATGGCATTACGGATTCGGATTGGCCACTTTGGGCATGATGATAGGGGTCGCCATCTTCGTCGCGCCGACGCGGTTGACGCAAGTATTGGTCTTGGTAGGAGCGCTCGTGACCGCGCTTTCGATGATGTTTCAGACTCAATTGGAGGGATTGGTGGTGCAGATCATGGGGACGGAGACGGCCATTGCCGACATCAGCGGGCTTCAGACTGGGGCACGGGTGTTCTTGGGGATCGCATTGTTAGTATCTGCGGCCGTGGCGACGGCGGCGCTTTCTCGGGGCGGCATTCCCAAAGAAGTGGGTGGACCGCCTTCGGTCGATCGTCTTCATCAGCCGGCCTTCCCGGGTCTCAAGAATGTGGCGAAGCTGTTCTACGCTACGGTGATCGGATTGGCCGGTATTGGTATCGCGTCGTTTCATCTGCTCCCGTCAAGTGCGGGATGGGAGGTGTGGGCAATTGGTACGATGGCGCTCTTTGCCCTCGCCCTGCCGTGGGTGTCAGCCAAACAGGCTGTCTATGTTGGCCTTGGCGTGGTCATTCCCTTTGTCATCCTCATCATGCAGAAGAGTCTGGCTGGGTACCTACTCTACGCTGTTCTCGGTATTTCCATCCTCATTTTAACGCTTACTGCGGTCAAAAGCACGGTTGTGGAAAGAGAACGTCTCTTAGTGGCTTTTATTCTAACGTTCTTCTCGATTCTTTTCTGGGCTTTCTTTGAGCAAGCGGGAAGCTCGATTAATAATTTCACCGATCGCAATGTGGACCGTACTGGTGAAAACCGAACCATCACCGAGGCTGAGGTAGGAACCGAGATCACCTTTCGAGTGCCGATCAAAACGGACGATGCGGCTCTAGCGGATTTGCCTCTACTGTCTCAGGAACAGCTGGGTTTTTCTGAAGGCGGAACCATGTTTACCATGACGCAACTCACGGAATTGCGAGAGGCGGTTATCAATGGTGAGGAAGGTGCTAGAGATCGCGTGACCTGGCAGATCACGAACGAGCACTTAGGCATGGGCGTGGGAGGGTCCGAGATTCCCGCGTCGGAGTTTCAAGCGGCCAATCCGATCTTTATTCTTATCTTTGGGCTGGTATTTAGCGCTTTGTGGACCTTCCTGGGCCGACGGGGGTGGGAGCCGACCACACCGGCGAAATTTGGCTGGAGCTTTGTCCAGTTAGGCTTGGGCTTCGTGGCACTGTGGTACGGAGCTTTTGTCGCGGACGATCGCGGGATGGTAGCGATCTATTGGCTCTTGTTAGGTTACATGTTGCACACCACAGGCGAACTGTGCTTGTCACCCGTTGGGCTTTCCATGGTCACCAAGCTCGCGCCCACGCGTGTCGTCGGGATGGTCATGGGGACATGGTTCATGGCCACGGCTCTAGCGAATTTCTTAGGCGGCCAGATTGCCAACTTCACCAATGTCTCCGAAGGCGACGACACGGCAATTCCCGCGCCGCAAGAAACGGTGGACCTCTATGGCAGCGTCTACGGCTGGATTGGCGTGGTGACGCTCATCACCGCAGCGGTTTGTTTCGCCCTGACACCGTTATTGAAAAAGTGGATGCATCGGGATGTCGAGGATCATGAAGTGGCGGCTTAGCTAGCTAGCTAGTTGCCGCCGATTTGAGTTGATGGGTTTCGCTGGCGACAAGAGTCACCACTACCTATGGCTTTCAATAAAAGAGGCGTGGAGTTCCCCCCACGCCTCTTCGAAAAAGTTTTGAAATGTTAAAGGCGATCGTTACTCGCTGCTCATAAAGATCTGTAGGACATACCAGAACATCGTCGCAATGCTAGAAAAGAGCGCCAGCGAAGCGGCGACGTGTTGTTTGGTGTGGTAGTGATGAATGATGTTGGATGTGGTGTAGAGGATGCTGCCGCCTAACAAGAGGACCATGGCAAAGGAGAAAAACAGGCCGAGGTCGAACTTGAAGATGATCCCGGCGACGATGAAGCCAAGAGCGACGAAGAATCCGACACTTAGAATGGATCCTAGGAAGGAAAAATCTTTCTTCGTCATAAAGACCACTGCCGTCAGACCTAAGAACAAGCCACCGGTAACCAGTCCTGCTTTGGCGATGATGTCTGCCTTTCCAGTTGCCTGCAAGAAGATGAGCATCGGAGCGACCAGGACGCCGAACGCAACGGTGTAGAGCCCAAGCCCAACATATTGCATGGTCCGGGAGGTTTCCGACGCAGCCCACCGATTGGCGACGAAGCTCACCACCATATAGAGACCTAGTACGAGCAGCCATGGAATCTGCCCGGAGAGCATCTTCATGCCTAGTTCTCGGGCAAATTCAGTCTGAGTGAAGACCGCCTCAAATGCGATAAGCCCGAGTGTCGCCAGCGCGACGTGAAGATAAGTGTTTCTAATAAACATCGCACGATCCGAAGGAGCGGCTTCGGCGGCGGTGTATGGGTTCTGATAGGATCCAATATTCATAGCAGTTTGCTTAGGTTGAACAATGATGTCAGTGGTCACCATAGGCAGCGTTTTCTCCGGGGGCAACTCCTATCGGCGAGAGTTGGAAAGGGGCTTGAGCGGTTACAAATCGGCCGTTATTTTCTCACCCAGTTTGACTTCATTCTCGCCATGACGACCTACATCTACGAGACGATTCCCAGCGATCCCAATGAGAAACCTCGCCGGTTTGAGATCCAACAAAAGATGTCTGATCCCCCGCTCAAGGAGGATCCCGAGACCGGTTTGCCCGTGAAACGGGTGATCACGGGCGGATCGGGCGTGGTCTTCCATGGGCCCAGCATCATGTCTATGAACACCAAAGGCGGCAAAGGCGGCTAGCTCTGACGCCATTCGTGACTAGGTTATCGGCGTCCCCATTTGCCGATGACCCCCAGATCCCTCTCCCTGCGGTTTGTATTCGCCTTGGCGTTCGCGTGCCCATCCGGATGGGCCGATGACAAAGACGATGAAGTTGAGCTGGATGAGCATGGTTTCAGCCGGTCGCCTTATATTCAGCTGGCCACGCGTTCGGGCATCCATATCATTTGGCGCCGTGTCGAGGAGATCGATGCCGTTGTGCGCTTTGGCACGAGCCTTGATAACCTCGATTTCCAAACTTCCGATGAGCAAATCACCGAACGCCAGGTGGCGAAAGATGACGAGGAGTTGGAGAAGGCGGAGGGCGCTCCACGGCCCTTGCATAGCGGCCCCAAGGAAACACGGCAGTATGAAGCACGGCTAGAGGGCCTCGAACCGGCGACCACTTACTACTACGCCATCTACAATGGCGACGAGCGCCTCACGCCCGAAGATAAATCCTATCGGTTTACCTCTGCGCCTTCGCCAAGCGATTCAAAACCGGCCTATTTCTGGGTCGTGGGCGATTCCGGGACCGGCGAGAAACGGCAATCCGAGGTATTCGATAGCATGTTAGCATTCACCGAAGCACAAGGCCGCGCGATCGACTTCTACGTCCACGTTGGAGACATGGCCTATAGCAAAGGCACGGACGATCAGTTCCAGAGGAAGTTCTTCAACGTTTACGAATCTCTCCTGCGCAACACCGTCGTCTGGCCGGCGATGGGGAATCACGAAGGCGATACATCCGATGGGAAGTTGGGCACAGGTCCCTACTTTGATGCTTATGTGTGTCCCACTCGAGGCGAAGCCGGCGGTGCGGCTTCCGGTTCGGAATCTTACTACGCTTTTGATTACGGAACGATCCATTTCATCGTGCTCAATTCTTTCGATCTCGATCGGGCCGACGGGGGCGCCATGGCGCAGTGGCTGCGTGAGGATTTGGAACGCGCCACGGCTGATTGGCTCATCGCTTACTGGCATCATCCTCCCTACACCAAAGGCACGCATGATAGTGACACCGATAAGGAAAGTGTGGAGATGCGCGAACAAATCCTCCCCATCTTGGAATCACATGGTGTGGATCTCGTGCTGACGGGGCACAGCCACATTTACGAACGCTCCATGCTCATGGATGGCGCCTATAGCACGCCGACCAAGGTCGATGGCGTCATCCTGGATGACGGCGACGGCGATCCCAAAGGAGACGGTCCCTATCGCAAGATCCCCGGCCTCAATCCTAACCAAGGCACGGTTCAAATCGTCGCTGGCAACGGCGGCACGGGCGTGGGACGCCAGGGAACGATGCCCGTGATGAAGCGTATTCTCGTCGAAAATGGGTCGGTGTTAGTGTCGATTGAAAACAATGTGCTCGAAGCGGTGATGGTGAATTTCGATGGCAAAGAGCGCGATCGTTTCCAAATTCTCAAAGAACCGGGCGTCGTGGTGGAGCGGGTGGAGGATCCGCTCGTCTTGCCGCCCTATGTGAAGCCAGGCAAGTCTCTGCCGCGTGACTACCTGGAAATCATCGCAAAGGAAGACGCCTGGGCCTATCAGTTAGGCTCTCAGACGGGCGCTGATTGGATGAAGCCTGAATTTGATGACAGATCGTGGCCTCGCGGAGAACCCGGATTTGGTTACGGCGATGACGATGACGAAACCGTGATCAGTGAACTCGAAGAAACGAACGATCATTTGTGCCTGCGTCACCCCTTCACTTTGCCTAAGGGAACGAAAACCGATCACTTGGGCTTGGCCATTCGTTATGATGACGCCTTCATCGTTTATTTGAACGGGAAAGAAGTGTTACGACAGGGGGTTGAGAAAGGGCGAGGGGCGGAAGTCGAAGGCGTTGGCGATCATGAGGCTGATAGCAAGTATGAGTTCTTTCGTCTGAAAAAGATCGCATCGCTACTGCGTGAAGGCGACAACCTGTTGGCCATCGAAGGCCATTCCGTCGACTCAGATGAAGGCGATTTCACCCTCGATCCCTATCTTATTGAACAATTGGATTCGGATGCCGCCGGTGGAGAAATGGCGCCGGTGGCGAGTCGTTCTGTTCTTCCGTTAGGATCACGTTGGCGATTGAGCATCGAGCAGGACTTCGAACCCGATTGGCAGCAAGTTGCCTTTGACGATTCAGAATGGGAGCGCAAACGCGTGCCGGTGGGCTATGGCAAAGGCATCGATTTCCCCACCAAGTTGCGGGATATGAAAGATGCGTATTCCAAAGTACGTCTCCGCCGATCGGTTAGAGTCGACAGACTAGGCGACTTTCAGCATCGGGGCGTCCTCATAGGTTGGGACGACGGTTTTGTGATGTATCTCAATGGCCATGAAGTCGGTCGCGGCGGCGTAGCGCGAGGGGCGGGAGATCAAGTGATGGGGGTTGGGAAAACAGGCTTCCCACGTGAACGGTATTTCCCCTTCTCGAAAATGAATGTGCCTCTTCAGTTAGGCGAAAACGTCCTGGCCATTGAAGGGCACAATCAATCCGTGGGGAGTAGCGACTATTATCTAGGACCTGAGATTGTCGAAGGCTGGCCGGATACAGGCATTGCGCCACCACAAGAGGGCAATCCGCTCATTCCTCGAAGGAAGAAATGGCAATATCTCGCCGATGCGGAACCTGAGGATGGCTGGACGCAGACGATGGAGATCGATGATGATGATAGTGATTGGGAAGAAGGCCGGCCGCCCTTTGGTTATGGTGATCGCTATCGAGGCATTGAAACGAAGCTGGAACACATGCGAGGTGAGCATCAACGCTTTTATCTCCGTCAAGATTTTGAGATTCCTGAGGATGAAGACTTCGAACGCCTTGGCTTGGTTCTTCTTTGGGATGATGCCTTCATTGCTTATGTCAACGGGCACGAAGTGGCGCGAGTCGGCGTCACCGAGGGGCGGGGAGACGAGGCCTCCGGGTTCTATCATTGCGGCATTGGCCGATTCCGCTTTTTCCCATTTGATGAGGCGGCTCAGTCTCATCTCAAGCACGGGCGGAACATCGTCGCCATCGAGGGTCACAATGAGCACATTGATAGTGGTGATTTCGTGCTCGCGCCACTGCTGATTCGCGCTAGCAATGCGCCCAAACAATGGCCTTTGCCCGATGACTTTAAAGAGGTGATTCCCCGTGGGAGCAGCTGGCATTACCTGGTCGATGCCGTTCCGGAAGATGAATGGAACCAACTAGCCTTTCGACCCGATGCCGCCTGGAAAGAAGGCGACGCGGGATTCGGTTATGGTGATGACGATGACGAAACCGAACTCGATGACATGGAAGAACACTACGCTTCCGTTTACGTGCGCAAAGTATTCCATTTGCCTACCACGCAATCGAAACAAGGCTTGGCATTAGCCATTCGCTGGGACGACGGGTTTATCGCTTATCTCAACGGTCACGAAGTCATTCGTGTGAATGTGAAGGAAGGCCGAGGCGATGAAGCTGCCAAGATTCGGTCGTTGGAAGCAGAGAAACACCCGCGCGCCTTTCGTCTCGATGCCTTTCAACAATATCTGAAGAGCGGTCACAATGTCCTCGCCATCGAAGGTCACAATTCCGGGCTGGAAAGCAGTGATTTCACTCTCGACCCTTTTCTTATTCGGGCCAATTGGCCTGAGAGTGAATAGGGGTGTTTGATAACATCTCCTAAGATGGGCAGGTGGGGTGAGCTAACATAACATTGGAGCTGAAGCCCCCTGAGACCAAAGCCCAGGCGTATACGCCTGGATTCACTGCGGCACTGGAAGTGGCCTGAAAGGTCACAAGAACTGGTCTTGCAATGGTCCTCCCACCCCTTCAGGGCGGTGCCTCGTGGGATGCCTACCCGGCCACACCCAAAGTAGGGTTGCGATGAATGTTATTAAACGCACTAAAAGTCGCATTGGCATTGAAGCGAGCTCGAAAGTGGATTTGTTAGTGGAAAACGGCTGGAGGATTAGGAATTCGGCGTTAAATGGGTTGAACCGTGCGCTTTCCCAGACACGACCAAGAACGCAGATTTACCGAAAGAGCAGCGGGCTGACCGACAGGTAAGCTCGTTTTTTCCAGAAAGAACTCGACTTGATGAGGCTTTCTACCCTAAGTTAGGCAGTTAGCGCGGCAGGAAAACCCTAACCAGTCTCGACTGGTCAACATCACCCTTTAGCCCTATGAAACTAACAGTCTTCGTGCTGTTGCTCATCGCCCTCGCGTTCGGGGTCCTTACCACGATCTTTCGCAGTGGGATGAAGCAATTCGAAGCCCGTCCGCAAAGGCCCGACGTGCAGCGTGTTTCGACGGACCAATCCCCTTTTCAATCGCAGAATCCCAATGCTAAGAAACGCTTGCAACCTTGGCTTCGCACTCCATCGAAGAGACCGCCTGGGGAAACGCCGTCACCCGAACCAGCAGAGATCGTTCAGGAAGAATTGGTGGTAGAGGATGAATCGGCAACGGAAGAGGTAGTTGTTAGTGAAGGGCTGCTCCTTGAAGACGAAGTCATGCTTGAAGAGGTGCCCTTGGAAGACGGCGAACTTTTGGAAGAAGACGAACTTTTAGAAGAAGGCGAAATCTTAGAGGAGGCACAACCTCTGGACCCCGAATCGCTGCAAGCGTGGAGTGAAGATTTGCTCCGGCGTGAGGAAGCACTGTTGGCTGCCGAGGCGGAACATGAACAATGGACACAAGAACAACAGCAAGACCTTACCGAACAACAAGCGTGGGTGAATGAGCAACAGGCCTTCCTTGAAGAGCAACAAGCGTGGGTGGATGAGCAGCAGGCGAATCTTGAGGTGGCGGAAGCCAATGGAGACGACCAGACCATTACCGATGAACAAGCGCTCCTCGCACAGGAGCAAGCGTTGTTGGACCGCCAACGGGCTTTGTTAGAGCAACAACAGCGATTGGGCTTCGGCAACGTCGTGGTTTTTAATAATAGTGTGAATCTCGGTATTGGCGAACCCGGACCGCGTCCAGAATCTGAGGCGGGCAACTCTACCGGATTCTTCACCAACGGCCGCGTGGCGCCACCAACGGCCCGCATGGCAGCGCCCATTCCGCGCATGGCCCAACCCATTCCCCGCGTGGCCAAGCCCATTCCCAGGATGGCTCCCCCAATTAGTCGCACGGCACCGCCGATCCCCCGCACCGCCAAACCGCTTCAACGTGTGCCCACGCCTAATCGACGCGTTTCCGGTTCGCCAAATGAACGCTAATGAAGTGAGGTGGTTTCTACATGAAACGCCTCGGCCTCTCCATCGCCTCCTATCGCCGGTATAAGTCTCCCATTCGCTCAGGCGCCTATCCCGGATGGGAAGATGCGTTAGAGCTTCTTGATCATTGCGGCTCCCTCGGCGCTGGTTGCTTGCAGATTGGTGTCGGCGGTTGGTCGAAGGCCTTTGCCCGGCAAGTAAGAGAAAAGTGCGAGGCCCTCGAGATGGTGCTAGAGGGCCAAATCCGATTGCCAAGGGACGATGGCGAAACGGTTCGCTTTCAAAAGGAATGCGAGATCGCCCGCGATGCCGGCGCCACCATCCTCCGAACCGTCTGCCTGGGCGGACGACGTTATGAGGCCTTTGATAGTGAGTCCGAGTGGCGCACCTTCTGCACTCAAAGCCGGCACTCGCTGATTCTCGCCGAGCCGGTGATGCGGAAACAAGGATTGAAACTCGCGGTAGAGAACCACAAAGACTGGCGGGCTGAAGAATTCCTCGCATTGCTAAAAGAATTCGAGAGCGAAGCCATCGGCGCCACCTTCGATTTCGGAAACAATCTCTCCTTGCTCGAAGATCCTCATGCGCTCTGCAATGCCTTAGCGCCCTACATTCTCACCACCCATGTCAAAGACATGGGACTGCGTCCCTACGAAGGCGGATTTCTCTTAAGCGAAGTCCCGTTAGGTCAAGGCATCTTGGATCTCCCAGGCCTGATCAAGACATGTGAGCGCAAGAACCCCAGCGTGCAGCTCAACTTGGAAATGATCACCCGCGATCCTCTCAAAGTGCCCTATTTCTCCGAAAAATATTGGGCCACCATGAAGACGGTTCCCGCGAGTGACCTGGCAACGATTCTACGACTCCTAGGCGAGAAATCGTCCAAGACATTGCCAACCATCGCCGAGAAATCCGCCGAACAGCGCCTCGCGTTTGAAGAAGAGAACGTAAGGAAGTGTTTCCGTTACGCGCGCGAGCACTTAATTCTCTAAGAGTGTGCCTCCGGAATTGAGATAGTTTTGGAAATCATTCAGAGCAGGCCCTAGGCAGGTTTTCTCCACGGGTGGCACCAGAATAAGGGTCTGACTAAAAGTGGTGGGCACTTTTCGTAGCGGAACTCGTGAGAGTTCCGCGCCTGGCACTCCGCTGCCGTGAAAGAACTGTCACCAGTTCCTCTACCTTTATTGACCACCACTTTTAGTCAGACCCCCAGAATAAGGTCGTGATGCCTGCCAAGATGTACGAGGTTTGGGACGGCTCAAAGCAGAAATCTGTTCCAAAGGCGAGCTACCTATATGTTGCTTTGGAGAATCAGGCGTGTTGGACCGTTGTGCTGGGATTGAGCGGTCCGAACAAGGGAAGACTCATGTGCGACAACTGTTTTCACGAGGAGATTCCTGCTCGATTGGCTCACACTGATCTCTCGGATCCCGATAACTGGGAAGTTTTAAAATGTTCGATAGACGAGTTTCTTGTTACTTTTGCGCTTGATCGAAATCATCTGATGATTTCGGCTCCTGCCGCTATCCATAAACATTAGCATGAGAGAATGACCACACTTCGCGGCATCACGATTCTAGGACTTGTCCTGGTGGGTTGCGGTGACCAATCCAATATTAATATGACTAATCGCATTAAACATGAGCCGCCCGCTGATCACCTCGATCCTGGAATTGAATATCTTTTCCCAGTTTCGGTAGATGATCTCGAATCGAAGCACAATGCCCTTCTAACTGATTGGTTTTCCCGATTCCTGAGTGTTGATTCGGACACTGTCCTTGATCACCTCAAAAGTGACTGGGCTACTGAGGATTCTCGTACATTTTCAAAGTTTACCAGGTATCTTTTGACTCTAACGCCCACATCAATTGTGTTCTGTGATGATCGTGTTTGGATCGCTCTTAAGAACCCCAGTCGCGAATCTGAGGTTATCATGATTCATGAACCTCAAACGCTGTCGGCCGAGGAGGCCGAATTTGTCGAGTCGTTTGGCATTGCTGATCTTGAACCATTCTGCCGTCACTTCCATGACACCTACGAATACATGTCCCCATACATTAATGGGCTGTGCATGGAGGCCTCGCCTACATCGAACGAATCTCTCGGTAAGCTCGGCGAATGGGAAGGGGGGATGTATCTTTACTACATATGCAACGGAGACGCGATCTTGCTGGCGCGCTCCGGATTGGTTGGAAGGTGGTCACACGATATCGGCTGGGGTGATGCACCGGGTTATGATAGACCGGTGGCCGTCGAGAAGATTGCAAACTCTTTTGATGAGTTCATAGACAGATACATTCATCAGATGAAGACTGGATCGCTGAAGGAGATTTTCTGGTAAACCGGGATTCTAACTTCGGAAACTTTAATCTCGGATGGCGATGCTCCGTCATCGCCGAGTTTTTCAAGGATGGGACGAAGAAAGTCACGGCGCCGACGGAACGGCGCCCTCCGGGATGAATTATAGGAGGCAGGCAAGCCTCACTATGTGCTTACTTTGAAGATTTCACTAATGAGGTCAAAACTCTGGAAAGCAGAGCCATCGGCTTGTGGTAGCGGTGACTTTTAGTCGCCGCCGAATCCACCAAGCACTCGGCGGCGCCTAAAAGGCACCGCTACCGAAGAGCGACTAGCTAGCTAATCTGTCGGATTGCACGCCTTATGAATCAATGGTAGGAGGCAAGGCTCACTATTTTATTAGAAGTATTCTCTGCTCGGTAAGCACGCGCCAACAGCGTCACGGGTTGGGTGACTTGCACTCTACACATATTGGTGGCTTCTTTGATCCCATAGGTCAACTGCAAGTGACACCCGGGATTGGACGTGGCGACCGCGTGAACTCCGGTCTTCTGAAGATTGAGGAGCTTCTTCTCTAGCAATTTCGCGGATTGTTCGGGCTGGGTGATGTTGTAGATCCCGGCGCTACCGCAGCAGGCATTGCTTTCAGGGAGTTCCGTCAGGGTGAGACCGGGGATGGCTTGGAGGATCTCTCGTGGCTGATGGGTGATTTGTTGGCCATGGCACAAATGGCAGGATTCGTGGTAGGTCACTTCGGAGATTCCGCATCCTGATTCCGGGTGGCGAAAGCCGATCTCTACGAGCCACTCGTGAACGTCTTTCACTTTGCGATCCCAGATCTTCGCACGTTCGGCGTAAACGGGATCGCTATCTAGAAAATGGCCGTAGTGCTTGAGATGCGAGCCGCAGCCGCCCGCATTAGTGATGATGGCGTCGAGATTCTCCACGTCGAAGGTATCGAGCTGTCGTCGAGCGAGTTCCCGGGCGATGGCGCTTTCGCCAATGTGGCCGTGTAAGGACCCACAGCAAGATTGGACGCGCGGTGTGATCACTTCGCAACCATTGGCTAACAAGACATCCACGGTATCGCGATTGACATCGGAGAACACGAGATCTTGGACGCAACCTGTGAGCATGCCCACGCGGTATCGCGAGGTGCCGGGAGGCGCTTCGCCGTAAGCGATGAGGGAATCCGAGAATTGAGGTGCGATCCGAGGTGTTTGAGGCTCTAGTTGGCGAAGGTTCGGTGGGAGAAGTTTGGTTAGGCCTAGCTTTCTCACCAAACGCTCAACCCCGCTTCGTTGATAGAGGCGCAGGAACCACCCAATCGTTCGCAGAGCGCGTGGGTAGCGGAAGAGATTCTCTAGTGTCAGCCATCGCCAGAACTCGCGCTGCATCCCTGACAGTTTGCCGGATTGTTCAATGTCAGAACGCGCGGATTCAAAGAGCGTCGCGTAATCCACGCCTGCGGGGCAAGCCGTCTGGCAGGCGAGGCAGCCGAGACAATAGTACATCTCATCGCCAAAGCTCTCCGAGAGTTCCAAGGTGCCATCGGCGATTGCGCGCATGAGGGCGATGCGACCTCGCGGACTATGCCGTTCCCGCTGCGTCTCCACATAAGTCGGGCAGGTGGGCAAGCACATGCCGCAGTGCATGCACTGTTGGACGATGGCATAATCGAGCTTGGCAAGCTCAGGTGCTGAAGGTTTGCTAGTCAAAGATCTTTCCAGGATTGAGCAGATTGGCAGGATCCATGGCCTTCTTCACCGTTTTGAGCAATGCGTAACTAGCGTCGCCATACTGAGCCTTGAGAAACGCTTTCTTCGCTAATCCCACGCCATGTTCGCCAGTGACGGTGCCGCCGAGGCGAATCGTTTCGTCCACAATTTCTTTCAAGGCCTCTTCCACACGATGCATTTCTGCTTCATTAGTCTCATTAGTTAGGAAAGTGGGATGCAAATTGCCGTCGCCCATGTGGCCAAAGGTCCCAATCAGTAACTCATGTTTCGCAGCCGTCTCATTGATGAATGAGACCATGGCTGCAAGTTCGCTGCGTGGGACGGTCACGTCCTCAAGAATCGTGGTGGGCCTCACGCGTGCCAAAGCAGAGAAGGCCTGTCGTCGCGCGGAGGCCAAGCGCGCGCTTTCGGCGTCATTGTTAGCCACGGTGACTTCCATGGCCTGATGTTCACGGGCGATGGCGGTCATTTGGCTAGCTTCTTCTTCCACCGCTGCGGGATGGCCATCCGTTTCCATCAAGAGAAGCGCCCCGCAATCGGTGGGCAGTCCGATCTTGGCGTAATCTTCAACACACTGAACCGTCATCTGATCCAGAAACTCCAAAGTGCACGGAATGATTTTAGCCGCAATGATAGCGCTCACAGTTTCTGCTGCCGCCTCCATGTTTGCGTAAGTGGCTAACAAAGTACGGCGGGCGGCAGGACGAGGAACCAACTTCAATAGCACCTCCGTAATGATGCCCAGCGTTCCTTCGCTTCCAATGAAAAGGTCTTTCAAGGAGTAACCCGCCACATCCTTGACGCATTTGTTTCCAAGATGAACAACTTCTCCGTTAGGGAGAACGACGGTGAGACCCATCACATAATCGCGGGTGACGCCGTATTTCAAGCCTCGTAGGCCGCCGCTGTTCTCCGCCACATTGCCGCCTATGGTACTGATTTTCATCGATCCCGGATCAGGCGGGTAGAAAAGCCCCACCTCGTTTGCCGCATCATCGATCGCTTTGGTAATCACACCGCATTGGGCATGGAAGGTTAGGTTGTTAGGATCGAGTTCGAGTATGCGGTCCAGGTGGACGAGACATAAGACGATGGCGTCCGCTACGGGTACGCTCCCACCGCTCAGGCCAGTCCCACTTCCACGGGTGACGATGGGGGTGCCTGTCTGGGCGGCCAGTTTCACGCACGCGGCCACCTGTTCGGTGGAATTCGGGAGCACCACCGCGAGCGGTCTTTGCTTGAGCGCCGCGGTGCCATCGAAGCTGTAAGGCACGAGGTCTTCGGCCGAGGTCAGCACTTGATTCGCTCCCACGATTTCCCGTAGACTTGAAATAATGTCAGATAGATCAGTCATCGATGATCGCTTCACAGCACGCGATGCTCGTGAGGATTGCCATCGCGTCAGCCTGTGCAAGCTTTTAGCCATGCGTTTATCGACTCTTCTCACGCTGATCGCTTGTCTCAGCTGGACCGCTTCGCTCACGGCTCAAACGGTAGAGGCCGAGGATGTGAGCAAGGCCAAACGCTTTGCTCAACGTGGCTTGAGCCCGAGTGGCATCGCCGATTGGCCGGATGGCGCTGAGGCGTGGGCGGCGGAGATCAAGGCTGCGGGTAAAGAGGCGGCCTTGCTTGAAGCGCTGACACCTACCGATGCGAAGAATTCTCGTGCGGCCGGCGAGTATGGGTATGTGTGCGAGCTCTTGGGAAAACGCGAGGACGCCATGGCGAGCTATCGCAAGGCGCTAGCGTTGCGGCGGACGTATGCGGGGCCGCGCATGCGCCTCTTCCTTCTCACGCATGGCGAAGAGAAGGGCTTGTTAGACAAGATGAAGCTCACCGAACTCTCGCAGTTAGGCGGGGCCATCATGGAGAAGTTCGTCTATGTAGAAGATCTCCCTCAGGAAGAGCAGGCAAACCGCTACGAGATGGTCATCCGGTATCTAAAAGGCGCCAAAGGAGCAGAGCGGTTGAATTTGGGGTGGGTGCTAGAAGTCGCTTTCAAAATGCAAGCCGATGCCGCACAGAAGGAACGTTACTTTCAACTTTGTGACGCGATGTTAGATGTACCACCGCTTGCTCAAGAGGGATTCTCACGCCTTCTCCCTCAATTGAAGACCGACGAGGAGATTCTCGGCGCCGCGCGACGGGGAACGATCAGTCAATCGCAGGCCGCACGTGGATTCCGTTCGGCCGACTACGGCATCGAAGGACCGCCACTGCACAGCCCGGATCTCTATCTCATTCGCCACGCTTGGTCTAACAAAAATCTCGATTGGTTAGACGAGGAGATTCTCCCTCAACTTGAGAGAGAGGCTGGCGTGAAAGCCGCCAAAGCGTTCTCTGACCGGAAGGCCCTTTATCAATGTGAAGAAACGGATTTTCCCGAACTGGCGCTCAGTCTTGCCGGCCGCCGCGCGGTGAAACGCGCGCGAGTGGATCCCAATCTTCGGTGGAATGAAGTGATGCAAGCGTGGCGCGAACGTAAACTGACGGTGCCCTTGACGCCTTTGTTGGAAGACTACCTTCCTGCGTGGATGCAAGGTCAAGCCATTCCGAATGGCCTGGCGCTATACGGTGAAGGAATCTTGGCGGGGAAAGGAAGTAGCGGCTTAAAGGCTTGGTTAGGCGAATTGGCGACGCTTTTTGAGATCGATCTGTCGAAGAAACTGTCGCCGGAAGGCTTCCAACCGCCCGATGGCATGCCCGCAAATGTGGAGACGTTTTATGCGGCGATGCGCGTGCTCAGCGGTCATGAGAAACTAACGTGGCATATGTTGGAGTTTTACGAAGAGCAGGTGGCACCTGTGATTCCCTTGAAAGACGCCCAGCCGCTGGCCATCGATTTGAGGGCGCATCCCTTGCGGAGCGCAGCCACCTATGAGGATTTGCTAGCCACAACGAAATTGCTTCGGGCGTCGCCCTTTCTCGGAACGTCACAGACCTTTCGCACCTTTCCGCGATCAAACGGCTTGAGCAGTTTCTTCACCGATGTCATCGCGCATCTCTCCCGTTTGGAGGCTGCCGACCAGCGGCTTTTCAAAGCCATGTTTAGCAATGAGACCGAAGGTTTCGGCCGTTCGCTGATCATGGCAGCGCTTGAGAGGGAACCTGTGAACGCAACGGTGGCCTTTCTAACATCGGCACAGGGAACCATTGAGGAAATGTCTCATGAGCGACAGACCGAGGTGGCCTACTATTTGAATCGATTGGTGCCCCCTCATTTGTCGATCGATGGTTTCGCTGAAGAGGAGAAGGCCATGATCAAATGGTTACGCCTGCGTCCTAACATGGTACCCGGCGATGCCGTAGACGCGTTCTTGGCCGCAAAATCATTGAGTGCGCTCGGCTTGACCACGGGCCAATTGCAATCGCAAGCCAAGGTCTGGCTCAAGGGCTTGGCGGGCGATCGCGAGCGAGCGGATCAAGTCTTCTGGAAAGCTCTCGAACTAGCGGAATCGCAAGGCGAAGATCCGACCACGTTCGCGACGGATCTTGCCGCGCGGGTCATGACCGGCGCCGAGAGTCTGCAGACGTTTGATCTTTGTGCGGAATGGATCAGTAGACCGGGTAATCATCCAGTCATGCGAAAGAGCGCCACGCTCTTTGTGAAACCGCTTACATTGGCCTTGGATCTTGAGCAAGAATCGCTCTCCGCGCAGATGGCGGATTACGTCCAGCAGGTCAATGAGGCGTTGCGGCCGGCCTCTATCCCACTCGCGTTTGACGGTCTTTGGCAAACGGTGGGTTACCTGGGCGATGCTGACGAACGCCGTTATGCGGAATTGGCTGCTTGGTTAGAGAAATCGGATGCCGCGCCGGAATTGGAGCGATTGCTAACTATCATCGTCAAATTGCAATGGCACGCTGCGGCATTGCTCGCTGACGAACGCGAGTTGGCGGCGAATGAAGCGCGAGAGGCGATGAAGGACGCGCTGGACGACGGCATCGAAGATGCGCCTAACGAGTTGCCGGCGGAACAAGCGCGGCCTGAGAAGCCTGATTTAGATCCCGTGTGGAAAGACCTGGCGGCCGTCATCGCCGACGAGCAGCTCACGCCTACGGGAAGTCTAGCAGTCGCCGAATCGATTCTGGACTGGGTCCATGAAATCGCGCCGATCGAACTGGCCGAAGCGGCCGGCAAGCATTTGCAGGCGCAATGGCAGGCCCAAGGCCCCGTGATGGAGAAACAAGTCTTCACCATCGCCCAGGCATTGGCGGCACAAGGAGGAGCGGAGGAGATCAAACGTGCTTTGTTAGGGCGTTGGTGGCGTACCCTGGCAGAAGACGCAGAAGTGGATGGCGGCCTAACCAATGCCATGTTCACCTTGAGTCTGCAGGGTGGTGAGGAAACGATTCGCGATGGCCTGATTGAGCGTTTTCCAAACTTCATCGACTTTGAGTGGTTGCGTCTATTGGTGGCCCACGAAGCCTTCGCGATCGCTGCCCGGCTACTTAAAGAAGATTGGAACCGATTTGATTGGTCCCTCCGTGCAGATTCCGAATCGATTCCGCCATTTGGTGAGGATGACGCGTCCAAGTCGGTCTCTCTTGTGACGCATGTTGAGAACAGGGAATTGGGCTTCTGGGCGAAAGCGTTGTACGCGGCACTCCCGTCACCACCCACAGAATCTGAGGAGGATTCCCGGCCCGGCCGATTGATCGCGTTGGCCAAAGAAGCCGAGGCCATGGAGTGGCAAGACGCCCATCTTCGTGAGGCTTGTTTGAGCATGATTGCGCTTGAGAAAAGAGCGCCCTCACATGCATCTCAAGCCTACGCCGCTGCGAGTGCAGGGCTGTCACTGATCAAACTGAGAGAAATGACTGATTTGCAATCCCGCACTCGAACGCAACGCGTGTGGACGGCTCACCTCGGTCTGACGCTACGCGAAGGCCCACAAGTGATGCGACAATTATTAGAAGAGACGCTCCAATTGGAGAGTGAACCGGCGCGCCAGGCCACGGCGGCCATCCTGCTACCTTGTCTGGAAAGCGCTTGGCTAACGGACTGGAGTCGTTGGAAGGCTAACATTCGCGCGGACAACCTCGCTCTCCTGCTTCTAGCGGCGGATCTTGATCCGGATCGCTGGTTGCCACTCGAGTACGCGATGCGTATGCTAGGCGATGACATGGAAAATCTCCGTGTCCCCGTGCGAATTCGCCAAGCCAAGACTGAAGAAGACGAGGAACCGCCCGTGGAAGCCTTTTACGATCGCGTCTTCGGTGATGTGCAAGAAGCGATCCGTCGCGCGGACTTGGAAGAAGAAGCGCTGGCGGAATTGGCGGCCCGATTCTCCAAGAGCAAGCGGCTTATGGACGGGCTCAAAGCGTATCCGCAATTGTATGAACAATGGTTAGGCTTCGTCTTGCGCAATGATTGGATCACCAAAGAGAAACTTCTAGCAGAAGCACCCAAGTGGGCCAAAGAAGCGCCTCGCGACGGCTG
Organism: Verrucomicrobiales bacterium; assembly: GCA_965224685.1. GTDB lineage: Bacteria > Verrucomicrobiota > Verrucomicrobiia > Verrucomicrobiales > DEV007 > CBDDAB01. Next base: position 361,095 of record CBDDAB010000018.1, read on the forward strand.
GGCCTGGCGTGAAGCCGCCAAGGTGCAAACCAATGCCGAGCAAGATCAGGATGCCTTGTTCAGTTGGAACGAAGCCGTGAAACACACCGGCAAAGATCCAAAGCGTTACTCCGTCTTTCAGTTAGGCCGTATCAACATGCTTTTCAAACTCAACATGGCCGATGACGCCGCCCAGGCGCTGAAAGCTTTTGATGAGAAACGGTTGCATCCGGATTCGCGGGACGAATACGAGTTTCTGAAGAAACGCGCTCAACCGAGGCCCAATAGCAAATCACCTTTGATTTGAAAGCCATTACTAGGCGTGATTAAAAGTAATGGTCAATGAAGGTAGAGGAATTCGTGACAATTCGTTCGTGGCAGCGGAGCCCAACGCCCGGAACTCTCACGAGTCCCGCTACGATAAAGCCCAACGCCCGGAACTCTCACGGGTCCCGCTACGATAATGCCATTACTCGTGGCGAGACGCCGCTGTTCCTTGATTGGGCATCGACCCAACACTCACACACCCATTATTCGCCTGAGTTACCGTCGCCGCGAAATCGGCGAGATAGGTCCGGAGGTGCGACGGCTTCGTTATTTCATAGCCCTGACGCCGCTTTTCAAGTTCCTCATCCGAAATATGCAGTGTGACCTTACCGCCTAACAAATCGAACGAAATCTCATCATCGTCTTCAACGAGACCGATGGGCCCGCCTACGGCCGCTTCAGGCGCGCAATGCACGCCGATCGCACCGTGAGAGACTCCGGAGACGCGCGTGTCGGAGATCAAGGCGACTTTTCCATCAAGCTCGGGCACGGCGAGTATAGAAGTGGCGATTAAGACTTCAGGCATGCCGCTAGCGACGGGTCCGAGATTGCGAAGCACGACCACGCTTCCGGGAACGATGCGTTTGTCTTGCACGGCGGTCACCACTTCACGGGGATCATCGAAACAGACGGCTTTGCCACGAAAGGAGGCGTCCCGCATGCTGGAGACTTTGAAGACGATGCCATCGGGCGCGAGATTGCCGAAGCAGATTTGCATATCCGCGAATCCTTTGAAGGGTTGGTCTAACGAAGCGATCAATTCTTGATCGGTTGGGATATCTGGCTGCCCCGCGATATTCTCCGCCAAAGTCTTGCCCGTGACGGTGAGGCAATCGCCCCGGAGAAAGCCGCCCTTTAACAAATGCGCGAAGAGCATGGGGGTGCCGCCCAGGTGATGCAGATCGATCATGGTCTTCGTGCCGCGTGGGGCAAAGTTACACAAGACCGGGGTGTCCCGCAGGATAGCCTGCGCATCTTCGAGATGAAAATCCACACCGGCTTCACGTGCGAGCGCTAACAAATGCAAGATGCCATTCGTGGAGCCCCCGACCGCAGCGATGGTTGCCGTCGCATTAAAAAACGCATCTTTAGTGAGGATATCGCGCGGCCGAATGCCTAATTCCAACACACGGCGAACAGCAGCGCCCACTTCGCGACACTCTTGTTCCTTGGCAGCGCCCACGGCAGGATTCGAGGCACTGAATGGCAGCATGAGACCGATGGCTTCCATGGCCATGGACCAGGTATTGAAGGACGCCGCGATCCCACAACCGCCAGGGCCGGGACACGCGGTGCGGATCATTTCTTCAGCCTCAGACGCTTCCATCTCACCCGTCGCGACTTGTGCTAGGGCATCGTAAGGCGTGGCACTCGTGATGGGCTTTCCGCGATGACAGCCCGGAGCAATGGTTCCGCCACTAACAAGGAAGCCAGGGTAGTTCATCCGTGCGAGCGCCATGGCGAATCCAGGTCCGTTCTTGTCACAATGATGCAAACCGACCAAGGCGTCATAACAATGACCACTTACCACCAGTTCCGCGCAGTTGGCGATGAGATTGCGTGACGGCAATGAGGCGTTCCCGCCTTCCAATCCCTGCGTGAGATTATCGCTGATGCCAGGCGTACCGAAAGGGAAACCAATCAAACCAGCTTCATCGCAACTCGCCTTGATCTTGGACGCGAGATCGTAGGCATGGACATTGCAAAGGTTGCCTTCCAATAGAGGAACGCCGATGCCGATCTGAGGTTTTTTGAAATCGGCTTGGTCAAAACCCAGCCCCCAATAGAAAGCCTGCATGCCTTTCTGCCAGCCATCCGTTACCTGATGACTGTTCCAATTCAGCGTGTGCTCGTGATCACTCATGCCGTTGGTTAGCCATCTCGCGGCCGGCTTGTAAAGCGTGGGGAACGCCATCATATTCTTCGCCTCGTCATGTATTTCCGGTAGAATGGGCGCCCTCGCCCGTTGGGGTGAGCCTCAAGCGAAGCCCTCGCTTAGGCTCGGGCAACGGGCGAGGGTGCCCGTTCTACAGTTGCTCTGTTAGTTTTGAGCCGGAAAATGGTGATGACGCCAAGTATACTTCCGGCTTGCTTTCTTTTCTGTCCGATCGGAAATTTCAGACATGGAAGAGTTAAAGCCGGTCATTCAAAAGTTCATTCTTCACTGGGGCGAGATGGGGACCAAGTGGGGGATCAATCGTACCGTCGCACAGATCCATGCACTCCTCTTCACCTCGGAGCGGCCGCTGAATGCGGAAGAGATATGCGATGCTTTGAAGGTGGCACGATCAAACGTCAGCAATTCGCTGAAGGAGTTGCAGACTTGGGGAATCGTCAAAGTGGTGCATCTGCCAGGTGATCGGCGGGATCATTTCGAATCGATGAAGGACGTTTATGAAATGTTCCGTGTCATTTTAGCTGAAAGAAAGCGCCGAGAAATGGACCCGACGCTCAAGTTCTTGAAGGAATGTCAGGAAGAAGCCGAAACCGCGAAGAACGTCACGCCGCATGCCAAGGAGCAACTTGAGGAACTTTTAGAGTTCTTTCAGTTAGCGATCGATTTCTATGATCGTGTGGAGAAGGTTCCCACTAAAGCGGCAGTCAAGGCGGCGAAAGCCAGTGACAAGATCCTCAGAACCTTGAAACTAACGAAATGAGGTTGAAAGCGGATTCTAAGGATGCCGGGGCTCGCGGACCATCCCTCGGAGAAAATCAGCGACTCCGCCGCGCGGCAAAGAAATGCCCACGCCTTTCCAATCCCTATTCTTTCACGGCGCCCACCAACCGCAATCAAGCTTGGTGCACCAGCGCCATGGGTCGCAAGGTTTGGTTGGCTGCTTCCCGCGCCATTCGTTGCGGAGACGACTTTCGTAGCTCGTCGTAGACTAACGGAAGGACGTAACGGCCAAAGCTGAGCCGAACAGGATACAAAATCCTTATCGCTTGGAAGACTGAGTCGCCCACAGTGCCGCTATGGAAAGAAAAGTAGGGAGAACCTGTATGGATTTGCTCTGGACCGGTCTTTCCTTGCGAACCACATCTGACAATGATCTTTCATCACAAGACCGCTCCAACCTCCGCACTCGTTGTCCAGCCAGGTAGATTCAGACGCACGTTGAGGACAAACCGAAAGCCATCGCCCAAGAGTCGTGGACTGTTTCAAGATCTCGTGTTCTCATGATTATGACTAAAGGTGGTGATCAAAAAAGGCGGAGTCCCGGAACTCTTACGAGTTCCGCTACGGAAGTGCCCACTTTCGTCATAACCCTGTTCTCATCGATAAATGCCTGAGCCCGAAAAGGCGAAAGAAAAGGCCCTAGCCAAACGGATCGCTGTCGGCGCGGGCGAGGCCGATTGGTTAGCGGCCGATGAGGGTGATCTCTCACCTGAGAAAATAGGGCATCGGATCGACGCCTACAAACTACTCGAAAAGCTTGGCGAAGGAGGCTTTGGCGCCGTGTGGGCAGCCGAGCAACGGGAGCCCATCAAGCGCCGCGTAGCACTGAAGATCATCAAGCTCGGAATGGACACGGATCAAGTTGTGGCTCGGTTCGAGGCGGAGCGCCAAGCGCTGGCAATGATGGATCATCCTAACATCGCTAAAGTGCTGGATGCCGGAGCGACCGATACGGGGCGGCCCTACTTTGTCATGGAATTGGTGCGGGGCATTGCCATCACCAAATACTGCCAACGGGAGAAGCTCTCTGTCTTTCGCAGAATTGACTTATTTGTCAGTGTCTGTCACGCCATTCAGCACGCGCATTAGACATCGCAGCCGATGGCCAGACCATCGTATCCGGGGCCGGGCACGGCGATTCGGTCCTAACATGGTCGCTCAATGAATTTGAAAGCGAGCCCATCCAACCCAGCAACGTGATCGCATTCAATGTTCTGGAAGACGAACGCATTCTGTTATTCAGGCGCGGATCGAGTGATTTGGAGTACGTCGACCCACAGAAAAATACCGTGGAACCTGCCCATGCCAAGACACTCGCAAGCTTGTTGCGCGAGAATCGGGCGAACAATATGAGTTTCGCCCCGAATGCCAAGTGGGCCTTCTCAATCGATGGCGACGGGGCTGCCGTGTTGAACATGTTTACCGGTGACAAGGAATGTACGTTGAAACACGAATCTGGAGCGATCGAGGGATTCGACAGCTCCCCTAACAGTCAATTTCTTCTAACGGCAGGGGATCTTGAAGTGCGTCTTTGGCGGACGAGCGACTGGACATCTGAATCGCTCACAGATTACCCCATTCATTGCAATAGTTTCTCTGGTGACTCGCAGCGTCTCGCCATCGCAGGACCTGACAATGTTCTTAAAGTTTACAATCTAAGCGAATCGCTCCAAGAGATTCGGCTCCAAGAAGCAAAGAAGACATTATTCACCTACGCGGTAGCCGTTTCAAAGGATGGCCATTGGTTGGCCGCAGCTGGCCATCAGGACAATCTAGTCCGCGTCTGGGATCTTCGAGCTGGACTCGTAACGGCGACCATGGCTGGGCACGTGCATGGAGTATTCGCACTCGCCTTCTCCCCGGATAATCGCACGTTAGTGAGTTCGACCGGAGCGCGAGTCATCTTCTGGCACGTTGGCGCCTGGCGGGAAATGCTGAGTATCCCTGACAATGTCCCTGCCAGGGGAGATCTATTGCCTCACTTGATGTTCTCCCCCAGCGGGCGCTACGTTGTTAGAGCAGGAACGCCCTTGCGTGAGAAAAGCATGAGTCTTCGCTTCTGGCTATCACCAACGCTTGGTGAGATTGATGCCAGTGATGGTCGATGAACGTTATTGCCAGGAGGTCTTGAATCGTTGGAACGCGGAGCGGTCCACGGCTTTGAAGAAATTTGGAGGAACTTTGTATGGATTAAGTGCCGACTGCGTTTTCCTGGCGAATTCAAACCATATATCCACATGAATCCAATCAAACTCTTCACCATCGTCACCAACCGCATCCAACCTCTCGGGGCTATTGTTGTTCTAACATTTACGTTCATGATGCTTGCCGTATTCATGCCCTTCGCTGATGCTGAGAATGGCCGCAATGGCTCCCATGACCAGGCTCATCGAGGATCGCAGCAATCCCAAGATCGAGGTTTGGGATTGCATCGGGACAGGGCACCTAATTTGGAGGGCTCGTGGCTGCAGACGGTCGTTCAGGAAGGCGGTCCCGAACCCTTCAAAGCGTTGGCATCTTTTTCCGCTGGTGGCGCGATGACCCTCAGCATCAGCCTCAGCCCAACGCAGTCCGCGTTTCATGGCACCTGGAAACGTACGGGGCGACGCACCTACGTTTGGTCCGGTCAGTCATTCGCCTATGACGACGATGGCGTCTTCGGCGCCACCGTTCACGTTCGGGATGAAATAACCTTGGCTAGAGATGGCAACTCATTCACCGGCACAGGACATGTTAGGGTGGTCGGTTTGGATGGCACAGTTTTCGTCGATGCGCCGAGCACGGTGGAAGCCGAACGCATCCATCCCTAACGAACAAATTGTTCAATGTCATGGATCGCTCCGCGATCCAACGCCTGCAAGAAAGCGTTGGATTGATGGAGCGATCCTATTTATATGACTTCATTTCACCGCCGGAAGATGGCAAGGAGATGCTGCAACTCCTCTTCAATCTCCGAATCATTTCCAACGGTGCTGGCGATCTCCGCGATTAGGTTTTCCCTGTACCGTTTGCGTAAGCGATGCACGGCCACTTGCACAGCGGCGGTCGTCATGCCTAACGTTTCGGCCGCTTGACCATAACTCCCATATTCCGTGTCGCTTGTCAGGTATTCCTTCAAAGCGTCAAACAACGATTCTCTGTTAGATTCGCGATACTCGACCTCCGTGCGCTCTAGCGCATGTTCAAACAGAGTGAGCGCCCACCGGCGTTCGAAACACTCCTCCGGCGTGTAAGTTTGGGATGCAAACTCACTGACATAACTTGTCTCAGCCTCGCGAACATCAGCCACCGCTACCACCTTGTTCCCCCCGCGCTTAAGGGCCGAGGCTTTCCGGTAGTCATTCCGAATCATGTTTTTCACACTTGCCATGAGATAGGACCGCAAGCGTCCGTTCGACTCGTGAACATCGCCGAAGCTTTGATCGCGAATGAGCTTTTGAAAATAATCCTGAGTCAGATCCTCTGCGGCATCCACACTAAGACCTAGACTCCTGATGAAAACATAGATCGGTTGCCAATAGAGCTGACAGATTTCTTCCACAGCTCTGCGTGAGGCCATCGTGTCGTCCTCCCCCAGAGACTGGATAAGTGTCCACCGGGTTCTGGGGAAACAGCTCGTTTCGGTTGGTTGCATCATCGTCGCGGTATGGCGATGATAGAGCATTCCGAGGCAGGAAGGCAAGGCCTGGTTCATTTCTCCACGGCTCAATCCTGTCTTCTATTAAAAAATCGGCCGATTCGCCACAGCAAATAGCTTAATAAAATGTAAGCGATTGGCAGGATGAAGGATGCCTGCACGGATGTTAGTTTCAAACCTAGCGTCAACAGTAAGATACGGTCAGAGATCCCACCGAGAATGACCCCATAACAGAAACGGCTCGAAGATCGGTGGCGACCAGCGATCTGAGACCTTCGAGGACAAGCGTCTCACTACTCAATAAACGCCACCCGCACTTTCTTGGGCACGAACGCGACCTTGATATCATCTTTCAGTTTCGCCAGATCGCGACTCCCTAGCAGTGTTTCGACCGCTTTATCAGGTTCGGAATTGGTGCGAATGGCGAGACCGTAATCGCGGAGGGCGCCGCCGTCACCTTTGCCATCCAGGTGGGCGAAGAAATGAAAAAGCATGAGGGCGGAGGACCGGCTCTTTGAACCTTCAAGTGCCTGCGAGCGCAAGGTGGGGTAGTTCAGTTCGAGGATCTTGTCAGGATTAAGCATCAAGAGGTTCCGTCCCGAGATCTCATAGGCGGACTCCAGGTAGCTGGTCATGTTGGCAAAGGGATCGTCAAATTTGAGACGTTTGTTTTCAAAAGGCGCCGAAGCGATGTACTCTGAGAGCGCCACGGATAACCAAGGCGGAAACGATTCCAGGCGTTTGCCTAACAATGCGAAAGCCACTTCGCGCACGAGGCCGGCATTGGCCTCCAACTTAGACATCGGCGCCTTGATCAGATCATCACCAAGGTTGTAAACAGCCGGCTGGCCTTCTGCCAGGGTCTCTTGAGCGGAGATTTCAAAGTCGGAATCTTTGACGAAGAATTGAGCCTTGAAATGCGAATCTTGCGGTTTGGGCGTCAGATTGAGCGGCAGATTCTCAAATCCCCAATACGTGGCCTCACACACGACGGCGACTTCTTTCAGTTTGTCAAAGTCGGGCTCACCGCCTAACACTTCAAACTCGAAGTGCTTGGTTTGGTAGGTCGTGCTGTTTTGAGAGGTCCCGGTACGTTTCAGTTCCGCGTCCTTGATCACCGGATTCACCGTGGCCGGCTTCCATTTCTTCAAACGCAGCTGATCGTTTCCACTGAACTTTTTAATATCGTAAGTGTAAGTCTTTCCGTTCTTGGTTTTGAACGTGACCTTATCGCCCTCCACGTTCTGGATCTGCACGGACAATTCCCGACCGGCCAAATCCTTCACGGTGATCCACGGCTCTTCTGCTTGAGAATGGAAGGCGGCGACCACCAAGACGGCGATCACGAAGGCCATCCTTTTCCGGTTTCTAAATATTCTGGTCATTGGGTGCATAACGGTAATCTAGGAAGGCTGTACTCCAAAATGCAATCCCGGATGCGGGACGAGCCAAATCCGCTCGCCTCGCGCCGGACATCTCGTAAGGTGCCCCCATGAGGCGAAAACGACGCCGATGGTGGTGGCGGCTCACGCTTGGCGTGGGTGCGCTCGCAATCATGGCCACACTCCTGGCCTATCTCTCCGCGCATTTCTTCTTTCGCCCGGAACGCCTCGTGCGAAAGTTGGAAAAGAAGCTGAACTGCCGGGCGTCCATCGGAGAGGTGGAACTCACGCTTCTGGGTAATCCTGCGCGTTTGCAGATCCATGACCTGGAGTTGGCAGAGCGCGATCACTACGCCAATGACCGCGTGCGTCTCAAAGACCGCCCGAAACTAACCAACCCCCAAGTGCATGCCAAACGGCTAACGTTAGCCGTCGCCACCACGCCATTACTTTGGGGCAAACTGCACATTCATGAACTCGCGGCTCACGATGTGTCGATGAAGATGGTGAAGCCGGAGGATGGCGACAGCTCTCTGGAGATCCTCTTTGACAAGCCTAACAAGAAAAAGCGATCACGTCCCAAGGAGCGTGAGAAGAAACCCAAGGATCGCGATGAGGACGACGATGATGATAGTGAATTCACCATCGATGACTTTCCGCTTGCTCCTGAATTCAAAAATGCCCTGATCAAAAACTTCCTCTTCGTACTTGATCTCGAAGAGAATCAAACCCGCATGATCTGCGAGAACGTTTCGCTTCGCCTAACAGATTTCCGTGCTTCGGCCGCGGATTTGGAACGCACCAACACGGGCGATTTGGAACTAGTGGGTCAAGTGCGGTTCGATCATCTGAGCAAGCCCATCCACTACGGCCAAGCTCGGCTGCGCGGCACCGGCCAAGTCACGCCCTTTGATCTCGAAACCCGCGAACTCAATCCGGCCATCGATTTCCGGATCGATGTGTTAGAAGATTCCTACGTCAAAACAGCGCCTTTGTTAGACGCCATCGTGGATAAGATCACCGATCTTCGCAAGTACGGCATTCGGCTGGATCGCCTGAAGTTCGACGGGGATCTTGAGAAGGAAGCTCTATTGACGGGCACCTACAAAGACGAGTGGTTCACCACCACCGCCGACTCGCACTTCCAATTCCCCGCTTTCAGCGTGACGCTTCGCGAGGGTAGTTGGTATCATGGTGAGGATGATGGACATGAATTCACCATGAACTTCCAGCTTGAGGAGAACTTCACCGCTCGGGCGCTGGGAGGGCTTGACCGCTTTGTGGAGAAAACGCTTCCGTTCATGTCGACAGAAAGTCTGTTAGCCCTCATTGAGGACTACTTCATGCAGGACGGTCGCTTGAGTATCAGCCTGCTTACCAAAGGCGACATTGGCAGACCCAAGGTCCGTTTCGCCAGCGACCTTCCTGATTCAGATGCTCTCAAGGACGCCGCCAAAGATCTCCTTCGCTCCATCTTCGATTAACTGAAACACCCTCTTCACCAGCCAATGAAATCCATCACGTGTTCCCGCCTCATCCACGCCCCCGTCTCCAGCGTTTTCGAAGTCATCGCTCACATCGATCGCTATTCCGAGGCCATTCCCGACATTCTCAACGTCGAATTCCTAACGGAGAAGAAACGCGGTGCGGGCGTACGCTTCCGCGAAACACGGCAGATGGGAAAACGCGAGGCCGCAACGGAATTGGAGATCACGGAATATGTGGAGAACGATCATGTGCGCTATGTCTCTGATAGCCACGGCTCTGTGTGGGATAGCACTTTCACCGTTAAACCGGAAGGTGATGGAACGCGCTTGGAATTGAAAATGGACGCACGAGCGCACAAGTTTATCAGCGGTATCTTCAATCGCCTCATCCGCGGAATGATCGCCAAAGCCGTAGACAAAGACGTGGATTCCGTGAAGGCTTACTGCGAAAAAGCGGGCTAGCCTAACAAACAAGCTCGCGGCGTATGGATGAAGCGGGCTTTGTGGATGAAAACATTTCCCCCGTTTCAGTTGAAGAAGGTGCGAAAATTCGTATCGCCTTGGCACGCCGCCGAAGAATCAGCCTCATGTGACCGCGAAGGAATGATCGAACAGGCACGGCGAAACTGGGAACAAGCGGCGATGCTAGAATCCAGAAGTGGGCCGCAGGATTCGCTCGCACCTGCAGCCAAGAAGCCTTCGCGAAAAAGCTCCACGGCGCCCCAAGTCGATGGCGAGATGATGCGGATCTTCCGTGAGACGCCTAAATTAGGGGCGTTCTTTAGCAGAACAGGCTGCGGGTTTTCTCGATGAGCAATTGGAGGGCGATCTCGGGTATGACTAAAAGTGGTGGGCACTTTTCGTAGCGGAACTCGTGAGCGTTCCGGGCGTGGCACTCCGCTGCCGCGAAGGAACTGTCACCAGTTCCTCTACCTTTATTGACCACCACTTTTTAGTCACACCCGGCGATCTCGCTTTCATCGGCGGCGGTGCCCCAGCTTCGAGGTTGGATGCACTCGTTAGGATGGCATCCCTGGCACGCGCCATCCCCGCTTGAGATGCTCAAGACGCACATGGCGCAAAGACGACGTCAGGGTTTCCGTGTGCGGCCGTTCCTTCGCGGCAGCGAAGTCTAGCGCCCGAGACTCTCACGAGCTCCGCTACGAAAAAGTGCCCTTCAATTTTAGTCCTACCCTGCGGCAGCTTGCCGTTCGCTGACAAGAATGTTTGAGTTCGATTATGACCATTCCGCGCCCAAATTTCATTCCATTATCTAACATTGCCATTCTGCTGGTGATGGTCACGGGACTTCCTATTGCCTCAGCCCAAGAAGAGGCCAACTCCCATACCCTTCCAATGGCGCGTGAGGCACTCCTCCTCACCATTGAACGAACCGAAGGAAGACGGATGCGGTTTCGAGGCCTCGATCCCGATCCTGTCGAGGCGCGATTAGCCGATGGCACCCTCGCAGACTTCCAGCCATCCGAGGGAGCCTCATTACCCGGTGTGGAACGATCTCAATGGAGACCGGTCACGCTTTCTGAGCAGGGATCGACCGATGAGCGTGGACTTTATCTGTATGTGCCAGTCGAGCTGGAAGAAGCCGGTTCATTCCTTCTCAATACTTCGGGAAGAGACACTTATGTCAACGGGGTGCCTCGTTGTGGCAATGTCTACGGCTACGATTATGTGGATCTGCCAGTGGCCCTAAAAAGGGGAACAAACCACGTGTTGCTGCGGGCGGGCCGCAAGCCCCTGCGCGCTCATCTTTCAAAGCCACCATCGCCCGTTTCGTTGAGTGACCGGGACCTCACCTTACCGGATTTGGTCGCCGGGGAAACGACAAATACCTGGGGGGCGGTGATTGTAAGAAATGCCACTCAGGAAACCGCAAGCAATCTCACTTTGTCCGTAACGGGCTCGGGCTTTGATGAAACGGCCGTGGAGATCCCTAGTATTCCGCCCATGTCTATTGGCAAGACTGGCTTCCGCATTCGCTGCATCGCTCCTCAAGATCCCGGCGATCTTGACGCAACAATCGTTCTTCGAAATCGTGACGGAAACGTGAGCCACCAGATTAACACCGGGTTCCGCGTCGTGTCACCGGATCAAACACGCCGCATCACGTTCGTCAGTGAGATCGATGGCAGTGTGCAGTATTACGCGCTACGCCCAGCCATGCCCAATTCGGATGATGGTTCCCCACCCGCGATCGTGCTCTCGTGTCACGGCGCCTCGGTTGAAGGCTTCGGGCAGGCAGCGGCTTACGGCCCCAAGCGTTGGTTCCACATCGTGGCACCGACGAATCGCCGCCCTTACGGATTTGATTGGGAAGACTTTGGCCGCATGGATGCCATGGAAGTGTTAGCGCTTGCAAAGGGTTCGCTGCCACATGACCCGGCGCGCACCTATCTCACCGGCCATTCCATGGGCGGTCACGGCGCATGGCATTTGGCCGTGACCTATCCCGATCAATTTGCCGCCGTCGGCCCCAGTGCAGGATGGATCTCGATCTCCACCTATGGCCGCCGTCGCCGAGCGGAAGAAGAAGTGTCACCTCTCAAGAAACTGTTAGATCGCAGCACCAATCCTCAAGAGACGGAAGGACTTGTTCGCAATCTCAAGCATCATGCGGTCTACATCGTGCATGGCGGTGCGGACAACAACGTTCCCGCCAGCCAGGCCAAGAGGATGACGGAACTGTTAGGCGAGTTCCATCACGACTGGTACTATCACGAGGAACCGGGCAAAGGGCATTGGTGGGGCGGTGATTACAGCGATCAAGGCAGTGCCTGCGTGGACTGGCCCTTCATGTTTGACGCCTTTGCTAGACACGCACTCCCTCCGTCGTCGTCGCTTCGCCAGGTCGAATTCGCCACGGCCAATCCTGGCATTTCCAGCAAGTGTCATTGGTTGGAGATCATGCAGCAGCAACGGCATTCGGCGGTGAGTAGTGTCGATTTCCACCTCTGGCCGAACAAACGCCAGATCCGCGGATCGACTGAGAACGTCGCTCTATTGAAGATCGATTTGGTTCCAATGAGCAGTCAGGAACCGGTTTCGCTGGAAATCGATGAGCAAAGCCTCACAGACATCGCCCAGCCGGCCGATGGATTGCTCTACCTGCGACGGGACGATTCCGAATGGCGGGTGGTCGACAAGCCCACCCCTAATGAGAAAGGCCCGCATCGCTATGGCGGGCCGAAGGACGTGCTCGATCATCGATTCCTCTTCGTCTACGGAACGACGGGAGAACCCGAAGAGAACGATTGGGCCTTTCAAAAAGCACGCCTCGACGCCGAAATCTACTGGTATCGCGGCAACGCTTCCGTCGGGATCATCCCCGATACCGATTTCTCTCTAACAAGCTTCCCAAATTACTCGGTCGTCCTCTTTGGTAACGCGGAGACCAACAGCGCGTGGCCCTCACTACTAGCCGCCTCTCCCGTCCAAGTGAACCGCAACGGCATTCAGCTCGGCGATCGCCACCTTGCCGGCGATGATCTCTCCACAATTTTTGTTAGACCTCGCCCTGACAGTGATCGATCATCCGTCGTGGTCATAACAGGAAGCGGTCTAAGCGGAATGCGCGAAACCTATCGGCAAACTCTCTTCCTGCCGTTCGTTCGTTTCGCCGATTGTGTCGTCCGTCAAAACGGAGAACCTATCGCCGGCGGTTACTTCGGCAACGATTGGAGTGTCGAAAGAGGCGAGTTCGAGTTCGCTTCCCAAACGAGTTTTTAGATGTATAGGCGGTCCGAGTCACAAGCGGGCAAACTCCGTGATCGCGCCCTTCTCGCTGATTTCCAAAAAATCAGCAACTATCGTCCTATATTACTGCCAATTGGAAATCCAGACGTCCTCGTCTTCGCCGGATTTGTCATTCGCCTGAGACCAGAGATCAAAGGTGGTCTTGTTCATGGTCTCATTGGACTCATCCCCTCTCATATAATGATAGGGGCGATGCCAGGCATCCATAAGATAGTAATCTTTGTGAACAAAGCTTGATTTCTTAGACCCGGAAAACGCAGCTTCCAAGATGAACTTTCCTTCCGTGCCTGGCTCACCGTCTGAAGGTGCGGGATCGGCGCCATCAATGTAATTAGAACCATCGCCAGTGACGGCTTGATAAAGCATCTTAGCGGTTTCGATAGGATTGACAGTGCCGCCGACAGGTCGCGGATAGTTTCCATACTCCGCTTTATAGGTCTCTAAGGCTTCCGAGATCGCCCGAATCTGGGTCTCGGTCTTGCTACGTTTGGATCGCTCAAGCGCTCCGCGCGAGACGCCGGTAACGATGCCGGCGAGCACGGCGATGATGGAGATGACGACCAGGAGCTCGATCATCGTGAAGGCACGACGACGGGAAGAGGGTGATGTTTTCATAGCAATAACAAATTCCGCTGAATCGAATTGGCAAGCTGACTTACTGGTTCAGACCGGAGATGATCTTCACGAGTGGCAAGAAAAGTGCGAGAACGATGGTGCCGACGACCAAGGCCAGCAACACAATCATGATCGGTTCTAACATCGACGTCAAGGCCGCAACCGCGTTATCGACCTCGTCATCATACACATCGGCGATCTTCAATAACATCTCCGGCAATTGACCGGTCTCTTCACCGACGTCCACCATACTGATGACCATGGGTGGGAAGACCTTACTCGCTTCCAATGGCGCCACGATGGACTCCCCTTCCTTCACGCTTTCATGCACTTTATCGATAGCGTTGGATACCACGACGTTACCGGCGGTATCACGGGTGATATTAAGTGCCTGTAAAATAGGAACACCACTGGTAACGAGCGTTCCCAAGGTTCGGCTGAAACGGGAAATGGCGCTTTTCCGCTGCACATTTCCAAAGAGCGGCATCTTGAGCTTGAATGAATCGATCATGAGCCGGCCCTTCTTCGTGGACGCAATCGCCTTGTATAGCAGCCAAATGGTGATCACCCCTAGCAGAACCGCCCACCAATACTTGGCAAATTGCGAACTAAAGTTCGTCACGATCTGCGTGAGGAGCGGCAGTTGCTGGCCGGATAGCATTTCCTCAAAAATCTGCTTAAACTTCGGCACGATGAACAACATGAGGAAGGCCATGATGGCGACCGCGATACACATCACGATGGACGGGTAGACCATGGCGGCGACGATCTTGTTCTTCAACTTCTGGGCCTTTTCTTGGTATTCTGCCAGGCGATTGAGAACAACCTCTAACACACCGCCAAGCTCACCAGCTTTCACCATATTGATATAAAGCTTATTAAAAATCTTCGGGTGGGCAGCGAGACTTTCCGAGAACGTGGCACCAGATTGTACCGAGTCTGCGAGGGTAGATACGGTCCGCTTCAGAACCGGGTTAGGTTCTTGTTTCCCTAACACGGTCAAACTACGCAGGAGAGGCAAACCCGAATCAATGAGGGTCGCGAGCTGGCGCGTGAAGATCATCAGCGTCTTCGTCTTGACGCGTCCACCGGCGCGCACTTTCACCTTCTTGGCTTTCTTCCCTTTGACTTTCCCACCGGCACCTTCCTCAACCACTTGAGTGGGATAGAGGCCCTGGCCCTTGAGCATTTCAATGGCTTGAGCATTACTGTCAGCGGCAAGGACACCGCTGGTTTCAGTGCCTTGCCCGTCGATGGCGATGTAGTTGAAGTTAGGCATGGGTGTGGTCGGGTTGGTTAGCGTTAAAGAATTAGAACAACGGGTTTATAGTGGAAACTGAGAGATGGTGGCAAGAAAGGTTTTTAGGTGTATTTCAAGACCTCTTCGATGGTGGTGAGGCCTTCGTAGATGTTGCGGAGGCCATCTTCGCGAAGCGTGCGCATGCCCATTTCCACGGCCTTCTGCCGGAGAACGACGGTCGGGGAACGCTCAGTGATCATGTCACGCAGGGTGTCATTGACGTCGAAAAGCTCATAGAGCCCTTTCCGGCCTCGGTAACCGGAGTGCCCGCAGCGGTCGCAGCCTCCACCCGTGTAAAAACTCTTGTCACCGAGTTCGTGGGGCGAGAGACCTAGTTGGGAAATAATGGCCTCGTCCGGTTCATAGGCCTCGCGGCAATCCGCGCAGATGGTTCGGAGGAGCCGTTGGGCCAAGACTGCTAGTAAACTCGCGGAAACGAGGAAGGGCTCAGCGCCCATATCGGTCAGACGCGTGACCGCGCCGGTGGAGTCATTGGTATGGAGGGTACTGAATACCAAGTGCCCGGTGAGGGAAGCCTGAATGGCGATCTGAACGGTTTCTCCATCCCGCATCTCTCCCACCATGATGCGATCGGGGTCTTGCCGTAGGAAGGCCCGCAAGATCTTTGCGAAGGTGACGCCGACGGATTCGTTGGCCGGCACCTGGATGATTCCGTCCATGTCATACTCCACCGGATCTTCCGCGGTGAGCAGTTTGGAATCCGGTGTGTTGATGCGGCGAAGCCCGGCATAGAGCGTCGTGGTCTTACCCGCACCTGTGGGACCGGTGACAATGAAGATTCCGTTCGGCTTCTGAATGGTTTCTTCGATAAAATTGTAGATGTCAGCCGGGAGTCCAAGGTTCTCTAAATCGAGATTGACCGAAGAACGATCGAGCACACGCAGCACCACACTTTCACCATGCGCCGTGGGCAAGGTCGACACGCGCAGGTCACAAGGCGTAGAGCCAACCATTTTCTGAATCCGGCCGTCTTGTGGCAAACGGCGTTCCGCGATGTTGAGATTGGACATCACCTTCACGCGGGAGATGATCGCGTTGGACAAATGCATGGGCGGCGGCGCCATTTCATAGAGCGCACCATCCACACGATACCGGATCTTAAAGTCATCCTCGAAAGGTTCGAAGTGAATGTCTGAAGCGCGTTCCTTGATCGCTTGAAGGAGGACGAGGTCGACATAGCGAACGATCGGCGCCGAGTTCGCCTCCTTTTCCAAATCTTCCAGGCTTTGCCCTTCGCTGCCCGAGGTGTCCATGACCTCGAGGATTTCATTGAGATCTTGTTCACTACCAAAAGCCTTATCGATGAGGTAGGCGATGCGATAGACGTCGCCGACCACCGGAACGATCTCTTGCTGCGTGGCGAAACGCATGTCCTCGATATTCTGTGCGTTGAGCGGATCTTGGAAGGCGACTTGAATACCGTCATCATTGATCCCAACGGGGAGGGCCTGGTAGAGGCGAGCGTAGTTCGCCGGGACCATCTTCATGAGCGACTCAGGCGGTTCCCAGCCTGACAGATCCATGTATTCGGCGCCGATCTCGTTGGCGATCAACTGATAGAAGGCGTTCCGATCCATGACACCAAAGTCAGAAATGGCGTCGAGGACATCCTTGCCGCTGCTGGAGATGCTATTGAGCATCTCCTCTGATTGATCCGCGTCGATGTAACCCTGGCCCTGGAGGAGATCGATGACGTTCTGTGTATTCATGAACTAGAAAGTAGAAAGGGAGTAAAGAGAGAGGTAGTGCGTTAGATTGAGATGGAGGATGGATTAGTCGGCATCGGACATGGTGACCCGGATCACCTCGGTGGGACTTGTGATGCCGGCTAGCACTTTGCGAATGCCATCCTCACGTAGCGTGCGCATGCCAAGTTCGCGTGCGCGGCGCCGTAGTTGCGGGGTGGTTAAGTTCTCGGTGATCATGTGACGCACTTCGTCATCAATCTTGAAGATCTCGTAGATGCCTTGCCGGCCTTTGTAGCCCGTCATCTTGCAAGCATCACAACCGGAACCTTTCATCACCGTGGACTCTGCCAGCCGCGACTGATCCAGACTCAACATGCGAGCTTGTTTCTCCGTCACCTCGCCAGGTTCCTTACACTTGCCGCAAATGGTCCTAACAAGACGTTGAGCCATGATCGCCCGCACGGAACTCGCCGTGAGGAAGGGCTTGATGCCAATGTCAGACAAACGCGCCACGGCACCGGGAGCGTCATTCGTATGCAGGGTACTAAAGACCAAGTGGCCCGTGAGACTCGCATTGATGGCGATGGTCGCCGTTTCCATATCGCGAATCTCACCGATCATGATGATGTTCGGCGCTTGCCGCAGGATGGAGCGCAGTGCGGCTGCGAAGGACATGCCGATGCTTTCCTTCACCTGGACCTGATTGATCCCGCTGAGCTGATACTCCACCGGATCCTCCACTGTGATGATCTTGCGGTCCGGCTTGTTGATGTAATTCAAACACGCGTACAGGGTGGTCGTCTTGCCGCTACCGGTGGGCCCCGTGACCAGAATGATGCCGTCAGGCAATCCTAACAAGCCTTCCATGATTTCCTGATCGTCACTGAAGAAACCCAACTGCGGCAATCCTAACAAAAGACTCGATTTATCCAAGATCCGCATGACGATGCTTTCGCCGTGATTGGTGGGAACGCTAGACACCCGCAGATCCAGGGCTTTCTGCCCTATCCGAACCTGAATACGGCCATCTTGCGGGACACGTTTCTCGGCGATACTCATGGTCCCGGTCATGATCTTCAGACGACTGATGATCGACGGTAGCAATTTGCGAGGATGCTCCTCCGCGACGTGCAAGGTGCCGTCAATGCGGTTGCGGACGCGCAACGATTTCTCCAGCGGCTCGATGTGGATGTCACTCGTCCGGCTCTTGAAGGCATCCGCAAGCATGTTCGAAACAAGCTTAATGATAGGCGCTTCTTCGCCCTCGGCGTCGGCCCCTTCAGCACCCACGATCGACATGTCGCCATCCAACTCTTTGTCTACTTTGGAAGGGGCTCCGTAGTATTCTTCTAACGCTTTCTGAATCTGATGCTCCGAGGCGCACACCAGCTCAAGCTCGTGATTGAGCAGGTGCGGAAGACTGTCCATGGAGTCGAAATCCGTGGGATCCGAGATGGCCACTAACAAACGATCCTCTTCGAACCCGAGCGGCACGCAATGATACTTGATCGCCACCCTATCCTCGACCGCATTGATCATGGCGGGATCAATGTGCACGCCGTCTAAATCAATGAAGTTCATCCCGTTCTGTTCGGCGAGATGCCGCCCGATGTCTTCCGAGGTGATGTGCCCGGACTCGACGAGATGATCAATGACACTGCCAGAGGTCTGGCGCGCTTCAGATACGGATCCTTCGTCTACGAGACCGGATTCCGTTAGGATATCGACTATTGCTTCTTCGTTGGAAAACACGCGTTTGGAGAGGGCTGACTTCTTAAAAGAGGGCGTAGACTGGGAAAATCACAGATCCTTGTCAACGCCTTCATCATAGGTATTAGAAAGGGTTATTGAGAAGCTAATGTCTAGGCTTTTCACCCTCATAAACTTCGATCAAATCACCCGGCAGGAGGATCAAAGTCTCCCCGGGTTTGGCGGCTCTTCGTGAACGATTCCGGTACTCTTGTTCCATGTATTCGACTTCAGTTGTCAGGTGTTGAAGCCGCAAGCGCTCACGCTTCAATTTGACCTCGCTATTATGAACTAGTTTTTTAGCGTTTGCAACTTCCTCATCAAGGTGCCGCAATTTCTCCAACTCCGGAATCAGCCCTATGGCGGATCCAGCGAGCAAGATCAGGACGATAGCCAAGACGACGTAGTCGGCCGCACGCTGAAAACTACGCGTCTTCCTCTGGGCGTCGAGATAGGTCTGAAATCGATCATTTCGGGTCACGAGATAGTTTATATCTCTTAAACTTTCATCTTACCACCGAAAACCGCGTCATCACCCAAAGCTTCTTCAATCCGGAGAAGCTGGTTGTACTTGGCGATCCGGTCCGAACGACTCAGAGAACCCGTTTTGATCTGGCCGGCATTGGTCGCTACGGCGATGTCCGCGATGGTCGCGTCCTCGGTTTCACCAGAACGATGACTGATCACCGAGGTGTAGCGGTTCTCGGTGGCGAGCTCCACCGCATCGAGAGTCTCGGTCAGCGAACCAATCTGATTCACTTTGACCAAGATCGAATTGGCCACCCCGAGATCGATCCCTTTTTGCAGGAAATCAACGTTGGTCACAAAGAGATCATCGCCAACGAGTTGCGTCGTCGCGCCCAGTTTCTCGGTAAGGATCTTCCAGCCGTCCCAGTCGTTCTCCGCACAGCCATCCTCGATGGAAATGATGGGGAAATTCTTCTGCAGCTCCGCGTAGTAATCGACCAGTTCAGCCGCCGTCCGTTTGGAGCCGTCCGATTTCTTGAAAATATAGAGATTCTCCTCGGCACTGTAGAACTCGCTTGATGCCACATCGAGCGCAATGGCCACGTCATCGCCCATTTGATAACCCGCTTTCTCCACCGCCTGAGCGATGACTTCCAAGGCGTCCTGAGCTGACTTGAGTGCCGGAGCAAACCCGCCTTCATCACCCACTGCGGTCGAGAGTCCGCGATCATGCAGCACTTTCTTCAAGGCGTGAAAGATTTCCGCGCCCCAGCGAAGACTCTCTGAGAAGGTCTTGGCTCCGCGAGGCATGATCATGAATTCTTGAAAATCGATCGGTGCATCCGAGTGCTCGCCGCCATTGATGATGTTCATCATGGGCAACGGCAGCACCTTGGCGTTGGGCCCGCCAAGATACTTGTAAAGAGGCAATCCCAACTGAGCAGCCGAGGCATGCGCCGCGGCCAAAGAGGTTCCCAGGATGGCGTTGGCCCCCAGATTTTTCTTATTCGGCGTGCCGTCCAGCTCTAGCATGATCTTATCAACCGTGCACTGCTCCGTGGCATCGGTTCCCATCAGCGCCGGGCCAACCTTCTCGTTCACGGCCTCCACAGCTTTCGTCACACCTTTGCCAAGATAGCGTTGCTTATCGCCGTCCCGCAATTCCCACGCCTCATGTTCCCCGGTGCTCGCTCCACTCGGAACCGCGGCTCGCCCAAAGGCGCCACCTTCCAGAACCACTTCCACTTCAACCGTTGGGTTACCCCGCGAATCCAGGATCTCGCGGCCGATCACTTCAATAATGCTCGTTTCTGACATGAATGACTGTGCTTGGGGAAAATCTCCGAGCCCTTAGAGGCGAATCGAAAACCTGTCCAGGGGATTCTCTGGCGTTCAAATCATCGGCTTGGTTTCATTTCTATCTAATATTTTAGCCTTCCAAGTGAGCGGCCCACTCGATACGATCAAGGCGCATGAGTGCGACGAAGCGAATCGTTGTGGGGATGCTGCTAGGGTTATGCGCCGGTGCGATAGGGCGCTTTGCGATACAGGCACCACTGCCGGAAAACGGGCAGCCACAGATAACGACCAATCGAATTGAAGCGCCGAGCGTAGACAAAGACTCCGACTATCCAGATTCGCAACCGAGGCCGACTTTAGAAGAGGCGCTCGCCGCAACCGGAACGCGAAAACAACTGCTCTTCGCGCGTTACTTGCAAGAGGCATCGTTCGACGAAGTGTTAGCGCTAACCGAGCTCAGTTACGATGGCAAATCCCAGGCGAAGATTTGGCTGGCGACGACCATGATCAACCAACGCGGTGCGGCCTTGGATCCTGAAGCCTTGGTAGCGTTGATCGACTCCAAGGATAATTTGAAGGCACGAACGAAAGGCTCGATCGTTTGCGTCCATTCATTACCATCCAACTATGAATCCTGACGAACTCCGCGAATACCTGCTCACCAAGCCCGCAGTGACGGAGGAGACGCCCTTCGGTCCCGAGGTCTTGGTTTACAAAGTGAAAGGGAAGATGTTCGCGACACTGGGTTTCGAAAACGAGGAGGGTGTCGAGACGGGCCGCACCAATCTCAAATGTGATCCTGACAGAGCCATCGAACTACGGGCGGATCACGAGGCGATTCTTCCGGGCTATCACATGAACAAGCGTCATTGGAACACACTCGTCCTTGACGGATCGCTCAAGCCGGCGCTGGTGCGCGAGTTGTGCGATCACTCATGGGAACTCGTCGTGGCCGGGCTGCCCAAACGGGATCGGGAAGCCCTCGCGGTCGATTGATCCTTTTCGATCTCAATCTAAGATCGCCCTCAATCTGAGAAAAACCGCGTCGGCGCCCACCATATCGCCTCGTAGACGCAAGAAACGCGTCTGTGTGCCGTCACCATTGTCCATGATCTCACCAAGCTCCAAATGCGAAGCATCCGTGTACCACGTTATCAGATCCCGTGAGATCTCTGTCAGGGCCGTGACATCTGGCCTTGGTTTGGGCATCACGAGTACATAGCGGTCGTTTTCGCGGCCCTCGCGATAAAGGGGCCGCGCCGTCGGCTCGCTGACGCGGGGATTTCTTCTGAGTAGGTATTCAATCAGATTCTTCGTGCCGTCTGCGTCGGGATCCGCGTCTTCGGCGCTCAATTCTATCTGCGTCCTCTCCGATTCGTCGAAATGATCTCTGAGCCAAGATTGATACGTCGCTGGCGTATCAGCCACTAGCGGAAAGACGAGGCCGACAACACCCAATTGCGTCGCACGGAGACTAGCAGCTTCACAACCATCTCCATCATGCTCGATGCATGGCGCGATGTTTCCTGCCGTGGTCACCCCGTAAGCCTCGAGGCAGCCGCGATTGGTGAGGCCTTCTTCAGGGCAAGTCACAGTTCGATCGCCGGTATGCAGATCGGGGCGCGCCGGAAGAGGGACCAGGACATCCGGCGCCTGTTCATTCCAATAAACTTGAAACGAGTGCCCGACCACGCCGTTAAAATCATAGACCCAAGTCTCAGACGGACGCATGGGACGTGACTGCCGGATGCGGCTATCATTCATCCAGAGATTGATGGGATCGCCTGGCAGCGCGTTGGAGGCGTAGGTATGCGTGGGAACAAAGTGCACATTACGAATAATGGTTTTTCTTCCGTCAGAAATCGCTGGATAATTCTCCTGGATATTCACGTGATTCTTGAGCACGCCATTCTCGACCAAGGTGATGTTGGGCTCCTCGGTTCCATCTTGTGGATTGGGAGAGAGTACTAGTCCGATATTGAACCCTTGGACATCGAAATCGTTAACGACTAATTGCCCATTTTCATAGGAAGATGTCCCAAAGTAGAAGCCACGATTAAGGCGAGCGTAAGGCCCACTTAACAGGGAAATCTCCGGATCATTGCGCATGATGAATCCCTGATAAGTATTACGGCTTTCGTGATAAGCGTAAACGCCGGTGTGATTGATATGCCAGAAGCGATAGTCTTTGAAGAGACTCACTTGTTTGTAGTAATCGACCCCGCAACAACCTCGCGCCCACGTCAGCCACAATCCTTGCCCGGAACTATAAGCCTCATTTCGCGCGGACTCGAGAACCGGCAAACCTTCGCGACGATCGCGCCCTTCCACGAACGCTGCCGTGCGGCCATGATAGTTCCATCCCTCATAAGCGTCTGGGTCCGATAAATCCGCGCCACGGTACCGAGGAATCCGCATGGTGTCTTTGATATAATAGCCGTTGTAGTTAAAAGCAAAGTCCGGCGTGTTCGCGGCGACGTTGTCTCGCACGTAATTGTATTCTCCGCTGAACCAGAAGGCGTCCCGAGTCGTGCCAAATAAGGCTCTGCCATTGAACACCCCTCCCCTTCCCACGCTATGGCCAAGAATCTGCTGCGTGTCGCCCGCTCGTGTGTGGACCACGAAATTGCGTTCGATCACATTGTAAGCTTCGTTGCCTTCCTCGGTCGCGATCGCCGATCCTTCGCCGGCGTAAGCGATATTATCCTTGATCAGCCCATAGTGCGCATTGTGAATGGTCATGCCCCATTTCTTCATTCCTTCGATTACATTGCCGACCACCGTGTACTGGTATCCCGTGTTCTCTGGATTCTCAGGGCCCCATAAATGATGCAGATGCAGGGAATAACGGCCAATCTGATTGGTGCCGATCTTTTCTAATGCGCCATGCTCATCAAACACTGTACTATCCAAGGCTTCGATCGTCGTCCTGCCCAAATCCTGAAAAACCGCATAGCGAAGATCGATCTCCGCGCGATGAAGATAAATGGTATGGCCGCGACGTTGATTATCTGCCGGATTCTCGGACCGAAGAATAATATTTCGCGTGAGGTTGCCCACATGCGGAAGCATGGTGCGTTCGATTGGGCCCACATTTCCCTCCACGTCTCGCGGTCCTTTGTGATCATAAACAAGTGCTTCAGTCAAATGAACCATCGCACCCTCTAGGCGCTCAATGATCACTTCTTCCGCCTGGGACGTGAACGTTTCATTCTTTCGAAAAGCGTGTTGTCGCGTGTCGGGTATCAACAAGCGATCGCCCGGCCGCCAACCAATCGGCTCACTCTCTAACTGAAGAGTCGATTCACCTGCTAGAGATTCGACGGCGAACCGAAGAAAGGTTCGATCCATAGCACGTCCATGCATGGTCGCTTTTCCAAAGACAATAAGGCCTCGCCCATATTGTTTGGGATCCATTCCTGGATTCTCAACCGTCCCCGTCTTGGGTTCGCTATCACCACGAAAGATGATCTCTGCTGACACCTCGTTTTGAATGGGATGAGTCTCGTCCCCAATAATCAATTCGCCCTCCGGCAACACCATGATTTCATTGACCAACATGGAGGTCGTCTGATCGGTGGCAAATTCAAGCCGTGCGTGTTCCCGCACCTCAATGCAATCATAGCGAACTGCTGAATCTAAATCGTAGGTGACAATGGTATAAGGGGCGATCTGAATGCGCGCATCGTCTCCAGGAACTTGGTTGGCCGGCCAAATCGACGGATCAGAAAAGTCCCCGGACGCCATATTGATCAGAACGGGCGATCCCGCTTGAGACACATTGGCGAATCTCGGCACGGTATCATGGGGGACTGAAATAGCGTGTTCCGTAACCTCCAGCCCACCATGATTGGGATCCCCGTAAGCCGTATAAAGTGCGGCCATACCGGTGAGTAATAATAATAAAGGTGTTTTCATAAGCGTTAGGGATTCACTGCATCCGGCAGTCGTACCACGCGATAGAATCTTTGCAGCAACGAGTCGACCTCAGGATCCAGGATTGTCTGATCACCATCAAAATCTTGAATCGTCATCCAAGGCTCCCATTCATCGAGATCCTGAGACACCTCGATCATATGTGACGCCTGCGGCTCACCAACCACGCGAAACGGAAACGATTCCTCAGGTGATCCCACCGGCATCAGTTCAGGCACAGTGGTTTCGGGACCGATGCTAAATGTACGTTGAACCGTAGTGCTATTACCACGATGATCTTCCACGCTCACGGTTAGCGTGCCGCGCTGCAAGGAAGTGATCGCTGGCTGCAATGATAGGGTCCAAATATGGTCACCACTTTCGCTAAATAAACTTGCTAACTCTTCACCAGCTGCATGCCCATTGACTTCAAAGTCAGCCACAATCGAATACGATTCGCGGTTGAGCCCGGAGTAATAATCAAAAGCTCCGAGGCGAATCTCCTCCAGCGGATCCAAGGTCCGCCCTCTCGCCGGAAGCGCGATGGTCAGTGTAGGCCGGAGATCATCGGCAAACCACCCGAATACCGATTTGACGGCATCTGGTGAATCAATCGGGGCACCGAGATCAATCCAGCGTGCAAAGAGCAATTTCTCATCTTCCGTCAATGGCGGCACCTCCGCATCCGGCGGCGGCATGATAGTGCCGGTAAAGTCGATATCAGCTTCATTGGCTTTGGCTCCTTCGGGAAGCGTAGTCGCATCGCCAGGCACGGATTCAGTGGGATGATCGGCATTCGTCCAGCCATCCAATCGTCGACCGAATATCTTCCAGATGAGCAGGCTTCGACGCGATTGAAACTTGCGCACATAGCGCGAAGCATTGGTTTGACGCCAAGTCTTACTGCTTATCACAGGCTTGATTCCATATTGCGCACCGGCGTCGCGACACAGCCGGTTGTAAGTGTTTTCATAACCGTCGACGATACTCTCATCGTCTAGCACCAGCCCCGCTTCCTGTCTCCCATTGAGAGAATGACAAGCGACGCACGAACGTTGTAAGATCGGTTTGATATCGCGATAATACTCGACATCGATTGCTCGCTCAGGTTGATCTACGACGACGGTTTCTCCTTGAGTGTCTTTGCTCAACACAGGTGTCGAAAGTGCCAGATTGAGAATATGATAATCCGGCTGCGAAGCGGCGGTGCCGGCAAAGGGCGTCGGCATCTGAGAATGGGAATGACAGCCACCGCAATCATTACGAACTTCGCCTGGCCGCAATTGATGCCAGGTTTGCGACATATTGAGAACGAGACCATCTTTATCAATAGTTTGAAAAGTAAAGGGCGTATCCGCGGGGATCTTGGCCATGAAACTCGTGTCAGGATCGCCGTTGACGTCACTCACGTTTGGCTCTTTGCGCAGCGGCACTTCGCCGAGAATCCGCAAGCGTTCTTGAGCATGATTGTAATAACCGCGCACACGCGAATTCCCAATTCCCGGGCCCCGCCCTAGATGGGTCGTGGGTTCCATGGCGAGAATTCTCACCGCGTAGATTTCGCTATTATCATAAAGCCCGGCGTCCGCACCTTGGCCGCCCCAATTGGAACTCGCGCCGTTCTCAGCGGTATTAAACGGATCGAGTCCATCAAACGCCGCTTTGCCTTTACCCGGCGTGGTATCCCGCCGATAAAATGTCGATGTGCCTACCAATCCAAAGGGCGTCCCCGCCGGCAGCGCTTCATGCACATCTCCATCATTCTGATACCACGGCAAAGCCGTCGGCTCATCAATCCCATAGATTGATTGATAGGGCACGACGGCACGAGGTTGGAGTTCGTTGTAATCAGGATCGTTCCTAATAAACACAAGGTCTTGGTGATCATCGATCGGCTGGCTATTCTCAATCAAATAGAGTCCGCCGTCATAAGTTGGCGTGTCTGTTGGACGGTTCAGATTATTGGCGGGACCCGGCGTCCAAACGACCAGGGTGTCTCCGTGAGGCGCTCCGGCGGGATGCGTGACTTTACCTGCCCAGCCTCCACCGAGATCACGTGACGAGGCGTTGTCACCGGCATGCGAGAAAGCGCTTAAAGAATATATGCCGTAAGGAGAAAACGAGAATCGCGCATAGCGCGGTTTTTTATGACTTGGATGGCTGTCGTCAAACCACCAGATGCCCCGTTCAATCGCAAGATTGGAAGGATCTGAAGCGATCGGGCTACCAAATTTCGGAAAGTTCTCAGGAACAGCCGGAGGGAACGCATAAATAGATCCAAAGCCATTGTTATTGGCATTGTAATAAGCGACCACCGCCAGATCCCTATTAGGTAATTCAGTTTGAAAGTGAAACGCGGTGGGGGCGTCAAACGCACTCACAAGGGGTTCCCAATTTCTTCCATCCGGCCAAATGGCCCACAAGCCCCACACGCGCCGATCACGCAATCCCTGGGCCTCATAGCTCGAGAACATTACCCGTCCATCCGTTAGAATCGTTGGATGCAAGGCACTCCCCAGATTCATATGACCGACCAACTCGACATTGCGGCCGTCGTTATCCATCACATAGAGCTGCAAGTTAGGCGCCGTGAAATCATTGTTAGGCAGAAACGTATTGCGGCTGGAGGTGAACATGATCCGGCCACCCGGCAAGGGACACGGTCCTAAATTGAAGATCCCGTAACCAATGTAGTAAGGGCCTCCCTCCTCCGACGATAAGTGATTATTCGACCACGTAACGAGCCCTGAGTTCGGCGTCCATTCTTGAAATGTTAGCCGAACGATTTCCCGCGTCTGAACATTGATCTTATAAAGATCCGCGCCGGCTCGAGAAGGGTGCCCTGGCCGCTGCCGATCGCGTGCTTCAGGGCGTTGGTCATGAAACTGCGCATAATAAATCCACAGCCCGTCAAAAGACACCACCGGATCAATGATAGCACCGTCACCTCCCGGAACGAGCACCTCTTCAAAGCCATCCGGATGCAATAACATCAAGTCCACACCGGGCGGCACACTGATCGGATCAAAGACCTCCGGCATTTCTATTCGCGTGTCATCACCGGCTCTGGGAAAACGCGCGTAAACGATCGGGTAATCAACGGCCGCATACACCGTGGATAGTATGCAATCGGCAAAGAGAAAGAGACAGACGACCGATTTCATGCGCGCCAAAACCATCCCATCCACTACGTCTCTCAGAGGCTTATCTTTCATCGTATTCAAGACACTTACGTTCAGTATGAGAAGAGACGCAGGAAACTACCTCTCCACGACGCGTAGCCGAATAAACTGACGCACCAGCGGATCGTTTTGAGCAATAGGGGAACGCCAGACCGCTGTCGTCGTGCCGTCGGGATGATGACAGTGGTCGTTTCCCCGGCGCTATCGTTTAGATTGGCCATGACTCCCGAAGTCCCAACAGCATTGTTCCAGTTTGACGCAGCGATCACCCCGGCCACATCGGATGGCGCCAGGAGATTGGGACCCGTTTGATCAAAATCGTCACCTTCAAAATTGAGTCCGATCGAAGGCGCACCGGGCGCGGGTCTCGTTAGCAACAGAAGCGCAAGGGGAACAATGAATCTCATTACCTTGATTACATTGATAGAAGATCGCATCCTGACAAACACTTAGTAGCAGAAACAAATCCTGAAAAAAATTACTTGCACCTTCTAGACGACTGGTCTAATTAACGCTCAACATGAGCGAACGCCCCACCAAAGAACGCATCCTGAATGCCGCCGAGGCTCTCATGCTCGAGAAAAGTTTTCACTCGGTCGGGCTCAATGAGATCCTGAAGGCGGTCCAGGTGCCCAAGGGCTCGTTCTACCACTACTTCGATTCCAAGGAACAGTTCGGCGTGGAGATGCTAAGGCATTATGTCGCTGACGCCACGGCCTTCAAACGTGACTTCTTGCTCAGCGCCGATGCTGAGCCCAACCCGCGTCTCCGCCTACTCAGTTACCTGGACCTCAACATCGCCAAGTTCTTAGAAAACAACGGTAAATGCCCGTGTCTTGTGGTGAAATTGGCCTCTGAAGTCGCTTCGTTTAGCGAGCCGATGCGGCAAGTCCTCGCCGATGGTCATCAGGAATGGAGCACCATCATGACGCAACTAATCGAAGAAGCCGTGGAGAAAGCTGCGATCACCAAACTGCAGGATCCGAGGCGGACGGCGCAAGTGATTGGATGCCTTTGGATGGGAGCGATGCAACACGCCATCGTCTCGCAAAACGCCCAGTCACTCCGTGCCGCTAGGTCCTACGTAGCCGAGGAATTGATCCCAAATCCTTAACTTGAGTTTTTTTAATAACCACTAAACCGACTGGTCTAATATTAGATCACAACCCAAACCAACCACCACCAACATCATGAACGCCATCGATCTCACCCAACGCCCACCTCGAAGCCCTCGCGTCCGCCTCGGCGGCTACGTGATCCTGCCAAGAATGCTCGACAAAGCCCGTGCCGAACTCGCCGGGAAGTCCGGAGACTATCATTATGCCTGTCCGCTTGATCAGCGTTTTCTCAGCTACACGGGAGTTGACGCCGAAGCCCTCAAGGCAGAGGTCGCCAATGGCCTTGGCGATGGGGAAATCCTGACATGGATCCAGAAAAATGCCGCCAACAAGCGGGACGAATCAGAAATCGCACAGTGGTCTGCTTTTCGTGAAGCCGCCGCGCCCGGTGACAATGACAGCCGCGACTTCGCCAATGAACTTGTTAGCGGAGCCGGCGGCAAAGATCGCGAAGACGTCGCCACTTGGTTCGAAATCCTCGATCTGGACGACCACGTTTCCTACGGCGGCAAAGCCTAACTCATTTCCCAACATCCCATCAACCATATCATACTAACGAAACCATGAAAGATAAAGTAGTACTCATTACAGGCGGAACCAGCGGTATTGGCAGCGCCACGGCTGAAAAGTTCGCGAACCTCGGTGCTAAAGTCGTCATCTCTGGACGCCGCGAACCTGAAGGGCAAGCCGTCGTCGACAAGATCAAAGCCGCCAGAGGCGAAGCCACTTTCGTGCGCGCCGATGTGTCTCAGGAAACAGACGTCAAGGCGTTGGTTGAAAAGACCGTCGCGACCTACGGGCGGCTTGATGTGGCTTTCAATAACGCCGGCGTGGAACATGGCGCACCGGTCACCGAGGCGACTCGCGAAGACTTCCAACGTCTCTTTGACATCAATGTGTGGGGCGTACTGGCGTCCATGAAGCACGAAATTCCTGCAATGCTTGCGAATGGCGGCGGCGCCATCGTCAATACCAGCAGCGTGGCAGGTCACATCGGTATGCCGGGAGCCAGTATCTACATTGCCACCAAACATGCGGTGGAAGGCCTCACCAAGACCACGGCTCTCGAATATGCGGAACACGGCATCCGCGTGAACGCCGTGGCGCCGGCCGCTATCGAGACGGCCATGATCGATCGCTTCGCCGGCGAAGAAGGCTCCGAAACGCGTTCAGGGCTTGCCGCCATGCATCCCATTGGGCGCATGGGCAAGCCTAACGAAATCGCCGACGCGGTCATCTACCTCGCCTCGGATGCCGCCTCCTTTGTCACCGGCATCTCTCTGAACGTGGATGGCGGCTGGTTGGCAAAGTAACCTTGTTTAACACAAACACTAAATCACGATGAATACGCTGACAACACCCATACAAGAACTCACCGCGGATGACTTTGACCAAGTCATTCATCAATCGCAACTACCCGTCCTGGTGGACTTCTGGGCGCCCTGGTGCGGGCCGTGCAAGACGATGACGCCGATTCTCGAAGCGTTTGCTGAAGAACATTCTGACGAGATCAGCGTCGCCAAAGTCAATGTGGACGACGCGAAAGCTCTCGCGACTCGCTTCGGGCTGCGGTCCATTCCCACCATGATCTTCTTTCGTGAGGGTGAAGAAGTGGATCGCCTCACCGGCGCCGTGGGCAAGGACGTCCTCGACGACCACTTAGCCAAGCTCCAAGTCTAGGGAAACCTTAATATCAAGTGCGGCAGCAACCCTGTCGCGCTTGATATTTCGCTAGTTTGACCGATGCCGTGTCACTAGCGGATGGGCAGCATCTCTTGGTTTACATTCGTTCTGGCACGAGAGATCTTCACCAGTGGGCCGCGGGGTCGCCGTTCCGTAGAGGGACTCCACAGCAATCCCGAGAGAGTAAGCCTCGCGAATGGCCGCTTGAATGTCTTCGATGTCCCAAGATTGTGTTTTCGTAGGCAGCCCAATTTCTCTCAGAGGCTGTAACAACCGCGATCCGCGCGGCGTGAGTTCGTTTAGTTTCATTATGCTCTTCTTATCAATGTCATCCACCATACGAGCGGTCGGGCTTTCCCGCTGAGAGTAATGCGTGACATTAATGTGACACGGCTGCGGAATGGCTCGAAACTGCGGTGACGATCTCCGAGTCAACAGGGCACAGCGAGCGCGACTAAGTGGTGGTCAAATGTGTTAGAGGAACTGGAGGCAGTTCCTTCGCGGCAGAAGAGTCCAGCGCCCGGTACTCTTACAAGTTCCACCACGAAAAACGCCTACCACTATTAGTCTTACCGGGCACAGCATTCGGCTTCAGCGGCGCCGGTTTTCATGGTATGCCACGGCAACCCACATGAACGAGAGACGAATCACAGCCCTGACGATCGCGATAATCGCGATCGTCACGACCGTGCTCTTTCTATGGCAGCAATCTCAATGGCAGAGGCTGAAAGAGGAATGGGACACGCGTGATATGTCAGCCGTGATCGCGCAGATTGAGAAGAAGCCGTCCCAGCCGGAGCCCATCGATCAATCTGAGTTACCAGCGGCCACAATTAGCCCGTCGCCGGCGGACGCAAAGAGATCCTTGGATGTGGAGCCGATTCTGGCGCGCCTCACGGAACGGATGATTACAGGTGATCAGTTAGGATTGATTCTCGCCGTGGCCCCGCTCATGCGTCTAGGGCCGGAAGAGCTCGGCGAAGTAATGGATGAACTCCCCTCGTTTGAAAAGAGCCATGCACGAGACTGGTTGTTCGCTATCCTAACTATGATGCCCACAGAGGAGGAACACCCTAGCAAGACACTCAGCCGCTTCGCCGACGGTGGTGTGGATGTCGAGATCTTTCCGTATGAAGTCTTACGTGGATGGGCCTCAGAGAGCCCCGTGGAAGCGTTAGAATGGTTTCACGAAAAGTTTGAACGCGGTGCCATTGAAGAAATGGGCCGCTATGTGAACCCATCCTCTAAAATCCTGCGATCGGTCATCGATCATCTGGGCGATGACCGATCCGACGAGGTCGCTCCCCTACTCACAGAGTCCTCAGAAGAATTTCGCAGTCTGATGAAGTCGGTGCTTGTGGCAGCGCATCGCGATCCGGCGGTCTTTGGTTTATCGGATGAAGGGCATGAGTAGGAACTCGCGACTTCTCCTGGCGACGTGTTTGATAGCCTCAGCAGGTCTGCTAGGGTGGCAGCGCTACCAAATCATGCGGCTCCGGAGTCTTTGGGAACAGTTCGAGCAAGACGAAGCTCACGTGAACCCAATGGACTTGCCAAGTTACTCGGTGATAGACCGAACAAAGCCGGCTTCTAAGTCGGACTATGTCTTCGCCGCTGCGAGACGATCACTGCGTCGCATCACTCAACAGATCGGCGATCCAGATCGCGATCCCGTGGCGCTCTTCAAGGCCCTTCCCCGGTTCTTGGATAGTGTGCAAGGATTGGATACAGAGGCTTTGATACGCCTGGCCCAAGACTTGCCGGATGACGAAATGGGCAAGGCTGCGGAGGCCATTCTTTATGAGCTCATCGCGGAGCAAGATCCTAAGAGAGCATTAGAATTGGAATCAACGCAAATGGTTGAAGGTCTCTACCCGACAGCGCTACGTGAACTCGCTACGCGTGAGCCTGCCAACGTTCTGTCTTATTTCCAACAATTACCGATAGGCAACCGGCAGTCTGACAGGGTGCGAGCGGAGGTTGCGCTAGCGCTATTGAAAACCGAATTAGATCAGGCCTTAACATTTCTACGTGAAACAGGCGAGGGTGACTGGGGAAAGTACACGCGGCGAGCGATCATTTGGGCGTTGAAACACGCCGGCTTGCGGGAGTCGATGATCCGCGCGCTGCCATCGGAAGAAGACGCCGGACAACGCCGTCAGTTAAGCGAACTCATCGCCAAGTCCATTCATGCATCGGAGGGGCTCGATGCGGCCAGAGCTTGGCTTGATTCCCAGAACGTTTCTGTCGAGGATGGGTTCTTTGAGGAGTGATTCGTGAAGAAAGAAGCTGACGAGAGACCGAAGCCCAAGGGCTGTTTGACCAAGTTACTCATTATTCTGGCCCTGCTAGGATTGACCGTTTTCGGATTGATCGTCGGTCTAGGTGTTTGGTTCTTGGCGCCGCTAAAGGAGGCCGCGGATGCCTACGATCTGGCCGAGGTCGATCTTCGCGATCAGTTAGGCGGGAATTATGTCAGCTATCATCAATTGCCCGCGCATGTGGTGGATGCACTCGTCGCGGTGGAGGATCAACGATTCTTCGAACACGATGGCATCGACTACCAAGGCATCGCTCGGGCAGCGAGACGCAATGTGGATGCCGGCAATATCAAAGAGGGCGCTAGCACAATCACCCAACAGTTAGCGAAAAACACCTTTGGTTTGAAAGAGCGCACCTTCAAACGCAAGATCATTGAGGCCTTCATCGCCGGGCGGCTTGAAGAACAGTATTCCAAACCGCAGATCTTCGAATTCTATGTCAACCGCATCTACTTCGGCGGTGGCTACACCGGCATCGCCGCGGCCGCCCAGGGATACTTTGGTTGCTCTGTCGGCGATCTTACCATCGGCGATGCCGCGCTACTCAGCGGCATCATCAAAAGTCCCAACCGCCTCTCACCCTACCAGAATCCCACGCAAGCTCGAGAGGCAAGAAACCATGCACTGCGGCGGATGGTCGCCGAAGCCATGATTACCCAAGAAGAAGCAGAACGCTGGGCCGCGGAGACGTTGCGGCTCCGCTAGCTCAGTCGCAGAGCATATAAAAAATGCTAACAAGATTATGCCATCGGCTGTGGCCATAGAGCCTGCGTAGCGTCCGGGCAGGCTTTTGTGGCACCGGATACCTCCAGGCGTTTCACTGCTTGGTAAACTTCTTGTACCGTCTCTTCCAATGTCGAGGTGCCCGCCGTGATCCCAACGGTTTCCACACCGTCAAACCAGTGGTCTTTTAGCTCGGATGCGTTGCCGACACGATGGGCGCGCAGTCCGTAGCTCTGTGCCGTACGCACGAGTTGCTTGGTGTTATTGCTATTGAATCCGCCTACCGCGATGACGAGTTCCACTTGCCGGCAGAGTTCATGCAAGGCCTTCTGCCGATCCTTGGTCGGTTGGCAGACGGTGTCTTTGAAAACGACCTCACTCTGGGGAAAGCGCGCGCGGATGGTGTCGACCAAGAGACGCACACGTTCGATCGGTTGAGTGGTCTGTGAGACCACGCCGATTCTTGGGTGCTCTGTTAGTTCAAGAACGTCTTCTTCGCTGAGGGCGACCTCCGCGTCTGGAAAATCCCCCGTCAATCCGAGCACCTCCACATGATCACGTTTGCCGATCACGACCGGATGAAATCCTTGCTGAACCAAGACCGCCAAAGCGTGATGGGCTTTTTTCACCAACGGACAGGTCGTGTCCGTTACCTCATAGCCGCTTTCGCTCCAGGTCTTGCGGTCGCGATCCGCCGCGCCGTGCGCGGTGATTATCACGTCCTTAGTCGGAGCGCTGTCCGTCTCGCGAAGGTGACCATGGGCCACGCCGAGCCGGTCCAACTGTTGGGTGACGACCTGATTGTGAACCAGTTCGCCGAGGATGGTGACCGGTTTCGCACTGGCAGCGGCGCGGGTTGCTTTTAAAGCATCGCGCACGCCAAAACACATGCCGTAATGTTCTGATAGGATGATTTTCATGCTTGGGGTTGGAGTTTGAACTTCGTTTCTGATAAAACTTTGCCTTACAAAGTAATACGTTCCGGGTTTGGAGTAAGATGATCATCCATTGCTTAATCCGTCTTGCCTTTCGCAACGATGGCTTCGAGGATCTCGAGATAACTTTGAAAAGCCTCGCGTCCGGATTTGGTTAGGGCATAAAGTGTCCGCCGCTTGGAATCATCGGCGTCCTTGCTGATCGAGACGTAGCCTTTGTTGTGCAGCGTGCGGAGATGTGTGATCAAATTGCCGTCGCTCATCTTCAGCTCCGCCTTCAAATCCTGGAAACTCCACTCCATGCGGCTGGCCAGCAGCGTCATAATCGAAAGACGCCCCTTCTCGTGGATCGTCTTATCAATCTTGGAGAAATCAATCATGCGGCTTCTTGCTGCGCGTGCGGCGTCTCGCCACAACCGCGGCGCTGACACCAAACGACGAGCCCATAGATGAGATGAAATAAGCCAAATGTCAGGCCCATGGCGACAGCGCTTACCCGCTGTGGCGCTTGAATGTTCGTTCCTGTGCCGAGGAGATAAGCGAGACTCACCGATCCCACGAGAGCGAAGCCTAGTCCTAACACTCGTAGCGATCGAGGACTGAATCCGCTAGTTGCCAGGAGCGCCAGTCCGTAGAACAGAATCCAGAAAAGAACAGCGCTCAACAAACCCTGATGCGGTCCATAACCCACGACAAGCCCTAGCATACCACCTATAACGATGGGCGGAAGAATCGCCTTGTGCGCCATTTTCAAACCCGGGGATAGATACGGTTCACCTTCCCGCCGCGCCGTCCGCCAAATCAAGCCATGATGAGCAGCATTAACGATGACAAAGATGCCCAACCACATGCTGATGGTCGTCGGCACATCGATCGCTGTGTCCAAGATGTAAAGGGTTAAGCTCATCAGTAGCGCAAGCGTTCCGCTCAAAAGCGCAGTGGGCACCGTCACCGTCCGGTAAACGGACGCCTTCTCCATCAGGCGCCGGATGACGCTTAGATGCTCCAACGCAGTCTCAGAATCATTCATTGGACGCTACTTTGCGTTACAAAGTAGATCTCCGCAAGCAGAGATTCACGAAGCGAGGGCTTCGCTTCCGCCCATTGATCATGGCTTGCGCTCTTTCCTTCCCGGTGTGAGCTGTTTCTTCATGGAATTCACGTTTGCCGACATCGAATTCACTTACGGAAGCACTGCCATTGAAGGGAACACCCTTACACTCCGCGAAACACCGTTGTTGATCGACGAAGGCGTCACGCCCGCTTCATCCAAACCGCTTCGAGAACTCCACGAAGTTACCCATCATCATCAGGCAGTCGATCAGATCCTGGCGTGGGCGGGCGCTCGCTACATTTCCGCCATGGACTTAGCAGACTCAGGTCAGCCTGAAGCCTCGTGTCAGCTCAGATGGGAGTGTGTTGAGCGATCTCTTCATCTCTATCTCTCACTCTAGAGCGATGCCTGACAGTTACTTCATCACCGGCACGGGAACGGAAGTCGGAAAAACCTATGTCACCGCGTTATTGCTAGAAGCCTTGAACGCCTCTGGTAGGCCTGCGGTGGGATACAAACCGATCGCCTGCGGCTCGCGAGAGGATGCCGAGCAGCTTCATGCCGCCGGCGCCATCGGGCCCACGCTCGAGGCAGTGAATCCCGAATTCTATAAGTCGGCGCTATCACCCCTCGCAGCCAGTTGGATCGAGAATCGTCCCGTCGATTGGAAAACGCTCGTATCCGGCGCAGAGGCACTTCGTGCCCGCTTCTCACTCGTGCTTATTGAAGGCGCCGGCGGTTGGAAAGTTCCCGTCACGGAATCCCTAACCATGGCGGATCTCGCCGTGGCTTTGGGTGCGCCTGTTCTTGTCGTTGTGGACAATCGCCTGGGCGCGCTCAATGAAACACTCCTAACATTAGATTCTATTTCCCAACACGGACTCACCTGCGCGGGATTGATTCTCAATCATCCCCGTGAAGAGCGCGATGCCGCGAGTATCAGCAATGTGGCCGTGCTAGACGCCATGACATCCGTTCCGATCATTGCAGAGGTCATGCACGGACAGACAGAGATCGATGTTTCTTTGTAGACACGACTCTTTTGTTGCTTTTGGGAGTTTGACCCGCCAATCGTAGCCGAAACGCGTATGTTGTCTGTGGAATCAATTCCCAATTGCGGTAGGAGTGCCGCATCTACTTTTCCTCAAGAATATCCTCAAGTAGACGCTTGAGATCTTGGTGATTGGCGACGGTGAAATCGCTCGTCTCCCGCACCTCTTTCTTGCCAAGAAACCGGATCGTCCCCGTGCCGGCAGCCTTTCCTGCCTGCATATCTTTATCATGATCACCCACCATCCAAGACCGCGCCAGATCAATGTTAAGGTCGCCGGCAGCTTCTAACAACATAGCCGGGCTCGGCTTCCGGCGGCTGTGGGGGCCGGCCAAATCGGTGGCTGCGTAGATGGCGTCAAAAGAAGCATTCTTCGCAGCGAGGGTTTCTTGCATGGCATCGTGAATAGCCTGGAGATCGGCCAGCGTCATCATTTCCTTGGCCACGCCTTGCTGGTTGGTCACTAACACACTTTTATACCCGCGCATTCTCACCAAAGCCAAGACCTCTTGCACACCATCGATAAAGCTGAACGCATCCCAATCCCGCAAATAGCGATCTTGCTCAACCGGCGGCACATTGACCACACCGTCCCGATCAAAGAAAACACACACTTGTTTCTCAGGAGACGGCACTAGGACGAAGTTCTCAAAAGCTGACGCTTTTCTAACGTTGCGCGAACATTGCCAATAAATACCTCGGATCGCACTTCGAGCGGCATTCGATAAACATCGTCAGAAATCCAAATGGTGGCGCGTTTGAACTTCTTGTAGCTTTTGAGTTCGAGATCACGGTCGATCTTATAAAGCTTGATATCCAGTTTGATCGCTTTCTGTTTGCCGAGCGGCGTTTTAAAGGTCTCTCTCCCTAACACCCGAAACTTCGTGAGATAAGCGGATTTGAACGGATGCACGACCATAGTGATTTGATCGCCCTTCTTCAATGGATGACTACGCAAGTAAAGCACGGCGGAGAGCATGTCATGCGCGTGGTTGTAGGCGAAGATTCGCTGCTTGGTCTTGGGTTTCCCGCCGCTCCGTTTCTGCACGGTTTCCGTGCTCGTGACGATTCCGTTAGCGAAACTCGCCTTGGTGATGATCTTCTCCTTCTTTTCGGTTTCCGTGGCCTGAAAAAATACGGGACGTAGGGACTTGGCATCCACGTGCGATTGGAACTGATTCTTATAAAACCACAAACGCTTAGCCAAACCCGAACTTTCGCCTACCAAAGTCCCTAAGAGGCGTTTCGAAGAAGCTGGATCCTTCATGCCGATCTTCAACTGCGCTTCACCGGCTTTGACCAATCCGTTCCAGCTCAACCGATAGTGCAACTCACAGGGATTGACCCGCTGATAGATTCCCGGAGCCGATTTGGTGACGCCGGCCATCCACTTGGGAGTGGGCTTCGGCTTAGCATCTGGGGCAGCCCATACCGGCAAGAAAATCGCGAACACACTCAACAAGGTGAAGGTGAAGTAGCGATGAGGCTTCGTTATCATGTCGGGCGTTTCGACGAAGAACAGGCTAAACTATTCGCGAACATCTTTGATAGACTCGATCTGATCATGATGATCTCGCCGAAACGAAACGTCTCGACCTGATGTTCAAGCGTCGCGAGAAAGGGATCGTTTTCAAGTTCAGCCCAGCGCTTTCGATTGAGGACATGTTGGTCATCAATGCTGGCAATATTCTCGAGGGCCAAAGGCATAAGTGGATCATAGGCCGTGAGCATCGCTCCCGCAAGGGGGGAAGGATGGGTTCACTTCGATTCGTAGACCGATTCGTCCATCCACGTCAGGTGGTCCCAATAACCGGTGTCATTGCGCTGCGGAGTCCCATTGTTCGTTCGACCACGCCTCACAATATCCGTAATCTTCTGCTCAAGTGGCTTCGCCACCTCACGCTGTTGCTCCATCACGTTGTCTTCTTCACCTGGATCCCGGGCCAAATCACAGAGTTCCGGGCCGGCATTCTTGTGAGGAAGGATCAATTTCCAACTTCCCTCCATGATCGAGAATCGACCGCTAGCTCCATGGTTGATGAGAAACGGTGCGCGATAACCGCCTTCATAGATATCGCGTTTGCCACCGCGAAACATCGAACTGCTATCGTGACCGAACTCCTTAATACGCTTTCTCCACGAATTCTCCGGGCCATTGTCACTGGTGAAAACGATCAGCGTATCCTCATCGAAAACCTGCGTCTTGCAGAAAGGCGAGAATGGGTCTGACGAAAAGTGGTGGTCAATAAAGGTAGAGGAACTGGTGACAGTTCCTTCGCGGTAGCGGAGTGCCAGGCCCGGAACTCTCACGAGTTCCGCTACGAAAAGTGCCCACCACTTTTAGTCACACCCGGCGAGAATGCGGCCCACATGATGATCGGTTTCGATCATAAATTCTCCATATCCTCCCGCCTTCCCCTTGCCGCGAAACTTCTGCCGTCCGGTATCAGACAAGTTCCCTCCGCGCCCATGACGCCTTTCTTCAGTCTGGTACGCCAACAATAACGGCCGGTGAGAAGACTGTAGCGGGATGGCGTGCAGACGGTGTCTGCGCTATGCCCGTTGGTGAAAGCGATTCCTCTTTGGCCAAACGATCCAATCGGGCGTTTGGAACTTCGCCTTGGTATCGAGACAACTGGCATCGCCAAATCCTTGGTCATCTGTGTAGATGACTATGATGTTAGGTTTCTTTGCCGCGAGAAGATTGCCCTGCAGGCCTACTAGCAAACCAATAACGAAAAGTGCGCGGACCAACATGGACTCTTCGTCCATCATTTGCGGAGAGTAAGCAATCCAGATCCGGTATTATCGCCGATCCAACTTCCGAACCAGTGCCTCACGATCGGCTTCCAGCAGATCTACCTGCTCAAGGTAAGCCCTAGCGAGCGAAACGTCGTCCACCATTCGGATGGCGTCGCGCACGCTTTCGTAACGTTGATAGGGATCCTCCACGCGGTTCGCATGGCCAAACGCTACGTCTGGATCTTTCAGTTGATAATGCTCTGCCAAGAACTGAAAGGCTTTGTCGCGCATGGATGGGTCTGTGAGCGTATCCACCCAAGCTTCCGCCGCCTGAGGTTCGGTGGCGAGCCAATTGGATAAGACATTCCGTGTGCCCACTTCCCGCATCTGCAGGTCTTGAAATCCGCTCACCAACTTTGAAGCAGCTGCGGGATCACGACGGGCCAATTGCTTTCCCACAACATTCTGCGTGATATCAATGAGCCCTCGATCGATGGGTTGCTCTAGCAGAAAATCTACCGCCTCCTCCGGGGCGCGAGCCTGCCAATGATTGGAGTATTTGCCGAGAAACTCCGTGCGAATGCTGGCTGGAAGCGAGTGGATCCAACGTTCACTGGCTTCCCGGCCCCGAGCAGCGAGCACTGGGATGAGAGTCGAGGCCGTCTCGTGCCAGCCACTGCCCTTGGTCATGGATTGTGCCAATTTCGGCAAATGTTCTAACATCGCCACGGGATCTTGTTGGCTCAGTTCCTGAATGGCGGCTAACAGGCCATCATCCCGCTCGGCACCCAGAGGAAGGGATTGCGCCCAACTCAGCACTGCCTCCGGATCTCGCGCTGCCCAGGCTCCGTAAACATATTGACCCTGCGATTGGTGTCCCTGTGAGATCGCTTCGGCGTTCAATCGGATCGCCGCTTCAGGATCCGTCTTGGCCAATTCCAGAACAAGACTTCGCTGCACAAACTCGGTCTCTTTATCGGTTAGGGAGGCGTTCTCCAACCAACGCTGTGCCTCGTCCGCGTCACGTTTCCACCAATTGGCAAGTGCGGAGGCCATCAACGCCGGACGGCTGTCCGGGTACTTTGCAAGTTCATCTAAGTGGTCGAGAACGGCTTGCGGATCTTGTTTGGCCCAGCCAATACCCAAGAGATATCGAGATCTTGAGGAATGAGGTTGATCCTTAATCCATGATAGTGCCGACGCACCATCCCGCGCTCCCCATTCCCAGGCCACGACGGAGGTGGCCGAATCTTTGACGGCCGCCGGAACGCGTTCTAACATTTCCACCGCAACATTCGGATCCTCCTGACATAGCCCGCGGATCACCTGGCGATACGCGTTCTGAGCCGCATACCCTCGCAAAGGCATCCCAAGCGCGACCGACATCGCCAAAGACGGATCACTCTCCGCCAATCTCGCCACCAACACAGCCAGCACTTCTTGCTCATTCTCCGCCTGGACGCGACCATCGGCAATCGCCTCCGCAGCCGCTTTGGCATCCACCTCCGCCCACTGGAGAATCGCTGCGTACCACAGATCTTGTCTCGCATTGACATAATCGATGGCTCCGGAAGCATCGCGCTCAAACCAACGTTTGAGCGCAATGGCCACGAGCGTGGCTTCAAGGGGATCGTTCGGCATCTTCAACTGATCCAACACCCCACCAAGCTCGGATGGCATTGCTTGCTGAATGGTTTCGGCAAGGCGACTCAGATCAGCCGCTCCAGCACCCTGTCGGATCACATGCGACACCCGATGTGTTAACGACTCTTTCTCTTGAAGGCTTTGCATGGAGGGCCGAACGGATCCTCCCACTTGCTCTAGACTCCCGCCCTTCGATGGTAAAAAACGACTCACCGTCGCACCAACGACCAGCCCTACCACACCGGCCACTGCTAGCCTCACCAACCACTGAAAACGTATTTTTTTCATGTTAGGATCGTTCGAGCAGCCGTTTCAAGTTACGTTCTGACAATGAAGTCTCCGGCAACACTTTGCGAGCCGTGTCTGGATCGTTCTCCATCCATTTCGCGGCATGCACTCTTAGCCAGAACTGCCGTTCAGAACTATCGGGCAGTTGCTCTATCCACGATAGCGTATCCATCGGATCGTTCTTGTTCTCATTCACAAGATGCCCGACAACACTAGCAATGGATTCGTTTCTCAATTCAGGATGCTCGAGCTGCTCGATCCAGCTAGCTGCTTGCCCAAGGTCTGTTCTAGCCAGCCCCCAAGCGATCCTTTCATGGGCGTTGGTTAGTTTTGACTTATCGGGCTGCTCAGCCAACCACGCTTGCAAACGCCCAACATCTTCCAGATTGGTTTGGTGGAAAGAAAGCGCTTCGTCAACGCACGCATCCAGGCAATGACTGTTTGGGAACTCCGTCTCAAGAAGAACATCGAACGCCTCATTCGGATCGGACTCGCGCCAATATTGAAAAACCCGCTTCGCGGCCGCCTGCGCAAACGCCTCATCTTGAGCCAACGCCCAATCTAACGCTTGCCGAGGATCTTCTTGAACAAAACGCTTCGTATACCATCGGAGCATTTGCTGGCGCAATCGTGGAGGCGCTTCGTCTTGCAGGTAACGAACGTATCCCTGACGGTCATCCGAGATCCAAGCATTGTAGAGTCGATCGACGACGTCGTGGTCCAGATAACGATTGTTCTCAAATACACGCCCTAACAAAGCAAACGCCGCTTGACGATCGGATTGCCCAATCTCGAAGATCACCTTCCCAGCCGCATTTTCCAACGTTTCCTTTGGCGGCCTTCCTGACCCAGAACCTCCGCTTGTGTGCACGGTGATCGATCCCGGCTCACTCAGATCCCAATCCAACACTTCCAGGAGCGATTTGGCGCGATGAACGTCTGTCTTGGCAGCGGCTACGGTTACCCCGACGAGTGCCGCGCGGCGAGCCACCGGATCACTGATTTGCTTTGCCCACGCTTCCGCCGCATCAACGTCTTGTTCTGCTAGCGAGAGCGCCGCCGTACGGGTTAGGCCAAGTTTGTCCGCCGTCTTGGGCAAAGCCTGGATAGCAGGAATCGCCGTCTCGGGATCACTTTCTAGCCATTTTTCATATACCCGCACATGGTGATGCGCCCTCTCCCCTAACAAAGCTAACGCCGCCTCGGGATCAGTCTCCACCGTAGCCATGGCCACGGCGAACAAAGCACTGTCCTTATTGAAAGCATCCGGAAGTGACTGTGCTAGTTCAGTCGCCAGTTCTAAGTCACGCTCGGCGAGATTGGTAAAGAGACTTCCCCAATTCAAAGTGTAGGCGATTCCAGGATCCAGTTCGCGACTGAGTTCGATGACCTGCAACGGGTCACGCTTCTGGATCTCATTCAATACCGCGACGGCCAAACTCGACGAGCGTTTTTTGGCCGCCGCTAAGGCAGCCTCCGGCGCCACATGAGCCCAGGACCGGAAGAGGGCTTTCATCTCAAGAAAACTCCGTTCGGACTCTGACTCTGGCACTTCGCTTTGAACCGCCTCAGCAAAGGCCAGCGCGCCTGAGGCATCCAAACCTAGCCAACGCCGCATGAGTAGTGCCCAGAAACTCCCGCTATTCGATGACCTACCGCTCTGTTTACTCTGATCGAATCGAGCTTCTGCTAGAGTGGCAAGTTGATCCTTATCTGCCGTGGGCAACCAGCGCAATAGCAACTCCAACTGTTTCGTCCCGTGCGCAGCTAAAATGGCCTCCATGGTTACGTTCGGAAGGCTCTCGGAAGACTTCGCTTCCAATCGATTGGATAGAATGGATTCCGGCGGTCTGCTCGCAACGAGATCATGTTTGGTGAAAACGTCATAACGTTTGCTCGCGATGGGCACCAGTGCCGCCAAGGCCGCTACCGCAACTACCACAGCGTGATGGGATAAGACGGCGACCAACGATGCCCCCGCCGCCGAAGCGAAACTTTGCTCTGACAGATCCGCTACTCGCCCCTCTATCACATCAACCAATCCCAATGGACTAGCGGTGGCAAACTCAGGCTGTAAGCAATGAATCATCAATGCGCTCGATGCTGCCGGCACGCCCTGACGACGCAGCAAGCGCGCCAGCTTATCTAAAACACGAGACACTTGCTTGCGACAGGCCGCCTCGGTCTTATTGGCACTGTGGGCGATCTCTCGATAACTCTTTTCCAAATAGTATCGTGACAGGATGAGCTGCCGGTCCTTTTCAGAGAGTTGATTGAGCGCTTGGTCGATGAACGGCACGACTTCACGCCACCCTTCGTACTCTTGAGTATGCAGTGTCGATTCGGCGAGACGTTTCAGCTTCTCGCGGTCCCGCTGACACTTGCGCATTAGATGGGCCGACTCCAACATCACGCTGCGATGCAGCCAAGCAGGAAGACACTCCGGTTTGCGTAAGCTCTTCGCTTTCTTTGCCAGCTGCACGAAGACATTCTGCGTGGCTTCCTCAGCCAAATCCGGCTGCGCCGTCCGGCGCAAAGCGGCGCCATAAACCATTCCCGAATGCCTTTCAACCAGGCAGCGAAAGGCATCGTAATCCTGATAGGAGACGTAGCGATTCCAACATTCCGGGTCGTTCATGGATGATAGCTGCGTGGGCACCCCCGAATGTGACATCAATCTAATCGAAACGCGCGAAAATGTCTGTTTCCCCCTCATCGATCACCTTTAACACTCTCACCCCGCGTCACAGTCGCCAGACATCAAGCCCTACTCTGCGCCATTCTGAAGCACGCTCAGCAATCGCGCTTTCGCCAAATTGGGCGGCCAGTTTTGAACTTCAGCCGGCGCTCCAGGCATTTCTGCTAAAGCCCTGGCCACGCCCTCCACATCATCCGCTAACAGATGCCTCGATGCTCGTGCCAAGGCTACGAAGGCGTTGGAAGGTGCGCCGGTGCCGTTGAGGGCCGAAAGTTCGCGCCGAAGGGATTCGGGCAGATGCGGCACGGCGTCGAGTTTCGCTTCGATCTCTGGAGGTGACT
Source organism: Verrucomicrobiales bacterium (assembly GCA_965224685.1). Taxonomy (GTDB): domain Bacteria; phylum Verrucomicrobiota; class Verrucomicrobiia; order Verrucomicrobiales; family DEV007; genus CBDDAB01. Next base: position 405,190 of record CBDDAB010000018.1, read on the forward strand.
TCGATAGAAGTCCTCTGCCTAACTGGACATTTCCTTCCAACTCCAGGTCAAAATGGAGGTCTGAACTGGTAAGACTTTGTTGGTGCACCTCCACAGCGATCACATTCTCGCCTTCCTGCAGCACGCCGTTAGGAATGGCAACCTCGTGCCATTTGATCTCTTCGAAGTTGTTCATGCTAGCCATTGAAAACGTACCATGAGTGACCTCTCCCTCTGGCATGTTATCGCGATGGCACTCCCTGCCATTGATGTAAATGATCAAGCCGTCATCCCGTTGAAAACGAATCACTGGATCCGCATAGGCGGTCAGATCCTGAATGAACCACTTCTTACGAAAGTAAGCAGTGGTGGGACGCCGGGAGCGCTCACCAGCATAAAGTGCCGTTGATTCCCGGTCATCACCATAACCGAATGGAGCCTTCCCACGTTCCCATTCCGTGTCATCGAACTCGCTGGCTTGCCAATCCTGAGTCTCGGGCTGCCCCACGTCCCAGTAGGCCCATTCCCCTCCTCGCGAGATCCCCTCATCGAAGCGTGATAAGAGTTCCCCCCAGCCTAGCGGAGCCATCAATGCAGACAATAAACCCGCCACCTCTGCAACCGCGGTGGGATCATTCCCTTCATCGGGACTCAATTGATTCAGTATCTCGGCCGCGAAAAACCGGCTTTCCAAATCATCTGGATCCTGATCTAACGCTTTATTCACCATTTTGAGGGCTTTGACGCCCCACTCACGGGACGATTGACGCCCATAGACCCTGGCAAGCTCACGAAAAGCACCATGGTAGCGCGTGTCGTCCGGCGGCACTCTAGCAAGAGCCTCCTCCGCCAGTTGTGCAAATGACAACGCACGACGCGGCTGCGTGGCTGAAACCATCGTCGCTTGGGCAATCAAAGCAAGTGGATGACGAGGCTCCACCCGAAGCAGCTCGGACATATTGGCCATCGTCCGGTCGCGAAGCAGATAGCTGGCGTAGTCTTGGCTACTCCAGGAAGACCAAGGCGAGATCTCACGCTCATGAGCCGGTTGCTGCAACCAAGCAGCCCATTGACCAACCGCATCCTCTTGCCCATCACTTTTTAAAAGCCCCGGTTGTGACTTCTTCAATGTCATCTTGCCATCGACGAGTTCGTAGCCCCCTAACGATTCCGCTAGATCCGGCAGCCAGTTGGGAACGCCTTCTTCCCCCACCCGCGGTCCCAAGTCAATGGTACTGACCACGAGATCCCAACTAACAATGATCTGTCTATCATCCGGAGAAAACCGAACATCGGCCAAGGCACGGAAGTTGTGAACCATTCCCGTCCCGCCCGTGTAGCGGGTGTTGGGCAGGCGGATGGGCGCCATCACCTGCTGTTCCGTTTCGAGATCCCATACCGCGACGGTCGCCACTTCGAGGCCATTGATGATATCGAGAGCCAGACCGGCGATAAGCCGTTCGTCCGTGCTGAAGTCCACGGCCACCACTTGGCCGGGTTGCATAAAAGCCTGGGTCACCGGCTCTAACGTATCAAAATCCCATACCCTAACGTTGCCCTCCATGGTCCCGGTGAGCAATCGCGTGCCATCACGATTCAACGTGTGGCCAAAGACGAATCCCGCATCAGTGAAGACACGAGGCTTCGGCACTTCCTCTTCCAAATCCCAAAGTAAGACGTCATTGAAACTACTCGTCGAAGCGCGCCGCCCGTCTCCACTGAGACGTGCGAGAAGCGCTCGACGCCCGGGACCAAGGCTGAGCGTGACCGGCTCCGGTTTCTCCGACGTCAACCGCCAATACAGGAAAGCGTTAGGCGCCACGTAGTGTGAGGTGATTAAGGCCGTTCCATCGTGATTGATCGAGCCGGGAAACAAGGGTCCCGCACTCTTTAACTCAAATTCTTCAACCGATCCCGTCGCGAGATTTCGCCGTTCGAAAGTGATGAGCTGGCGCTGTACGATGAAGAGGTCTTTCGTCACCGGCCAACACGCGATCTCCTTCGACTCCAAAGGCACTTGCGCGATCGAAGTGCCATCGGGACGCCAAAGATCCGCTCGCCTGGGCCGCACATCGCCGATGGCACTACCATCCACACCAATCAACCACTCATAAGAAGTGGCTAATACCGGTGTGGGTCTCGCCGCATGCCCGCGCAAATCCCACACACACGCCGTGCCATCGATTCCGACGGTGTAAGCAAGACCACCCCGTGGCGCAAACGCTGAGTAAACGGACCAACTCGTATGACCTAACATAGGCTCCGTAAGCGAAATGCCACTATCAACATCCCAGAGCCGCACGCTACGGTCCATCGACGAGGTGATAATTCGGCTTCCAGTTTCGTCAAACGTGATGCCGGTGACACCAGACCGATGGCGTCCATGCAGAGGCAAGGGTTTCATTTCCACGAGGTCCCAAACACGAGCTTCACTGCGCCCAGTATTGAAATAGCCGATACCAATACGCATCGAATCTGGCGAAAAAGCTATGGTTAGAACGGCTTTGGCATCACCGGCGGGAATGGAGATGGCCAACTGACCGGTCTTCAAGTCATACACTTTGACGGAACGATCCGATTCCGGTACCGCTAACCACCGGCCGTCTACACTCAACACGGGGTCGGTCCGGTAACCTTGAAGGGTCCACGGCTCTAACGTATCAATCGTGATCCATTCGGCTTGATTCCATTGTGAGGGATCTCCTGTTACGTTAAGTAACTGGATGTGTTGACGCCCATCTTCCGATTCCGTCAGCGCCGCGAAGACGTCTTCCCCAGACGCCTTTTCAAAGAATTCGAGATCTCCCTCGGGCTTGGGAATGTGGTGCACATTCCACTCCGAATGGCTCAGATCCCAATATTGAAACTCTTGGTAACTATGGGAGAGCCAATGACTTCCGTCAGAAGGGAGACCGATGTGCCGAAACTTCGAATCCTCTCCCTGAGGTTCCTGACGGAGTAGTCTCCGACTGTCAATATCCCAAAGCCGCAATCGTGCCGGGGCGTCTCTCCAAGATACGCCTTTTTTTAGCACGACGGCGAGCACCCGCGTGTCCTCTTCTACGAAGTAAGCATCGCGAATGATCTCATCCGGAGTGTGAAAAGGCTCGCCCAGGCGATCACCTGTCTTGAGGTCGAATAACGTTAGTGTTCCTTCAGGATCAAGCCCCAAAAACCGTTCGCATGCCGCATCCGCTCCCCCGATAAAAAAACGATTCTTGTCATCATTGTCGTCCGTGTGCAGCACGGGATAGACGGGTGATTCAAATCGATCGTAAGCCAACGTGGTCATCAACTTCGCAGCTGCCGCACGGTTGTTAGGATCACTGCGCAATGCCCGCGCTAAATGCGCTACCGCCTCTGCTTTGCGGTCTTTCTCACTTAGGTGTCCAGCGAGCAACAAGTCTGATTGGCTCGCCATTTTCTTGGCTCGATTCTCGAGCGCTTTCGTCTCCTCCGTGAGCTCTTTCTGCCGCATGTAGCTCTCAGCGAAATAACAGACCAATCCAAACAAACCGAGACAAACTAATCCGCCCACCATCAGGAAACGGCGCCGTTTGCGCGCTTGGATGCGGAGTTCCTCCAGACGCTGGCGTTCTGCTAGTTGTTCGCGCCGTTCCTCTAACGTTTCTAACCTTTCCGCCAATTGACCCGCCGTTTCAAAGCGGCGATCCGGTTCCACATCGATGCATTTTTCGATGATCTCGGCCAACAAGAGTTCCGGAACATCGCGCCGCCATCCCGACGCCAGCGGACGTTTGAGATTGCCCACAATCATCTGAAAAAGCATCACCCCTAACGAATAAATATCACCCCGCGGATGCGCGGCTGCCCCGACGAGATATTCCGGCGGCGCGTAAAGTTGGGTCATCGATTGCGTCCCCGAATCGCTATCGGAAACGATCGATTGCGTGAAGCCCAATTGCGTGATCCCGAAGTCACTCAACGCCGAGCTATCCGTCACCGCGCCAATGCCGAAGTCTGCCAACCTAGGTCGAGGTTGGCCATTCTGTTCCGCGATGAGAACGTTAGAGGGTTTGATATCTTTGTGAACGATGCCAACCGAATGCGCGGCATCCACCGCACGAGCCGTGCGCGCCAAAAGATCGATCTTGGTCGCCTCGGATACGTTGCCGAGGCCGCCCTGCTTCTCGACCCAAATGGCTAGGTTTCCGTTGGGGACAAATTCGCTCTCAAGATAGAAAGGCGGCATCTCAATCGAGACGTCGTATAGCGCGGCGATATCATCACGTTTTCCTAACGCATCTCGAAGCAATCGGAACAGTGTCAGTTCGCGGCGAAACGATCGCAAGCGTTCCGGATCAAAGCAGAATTTGAACACGCGTCCCTCTTTGGTGCTGATGTGTTTGGCTAACCAAACTTCCCCAAAGCCGCCGCTGCCCAGTTTCTCTTCGATTACCCAATCTTCCATCCTGGGAATTGGAATCCCCGCACCCGGACGCCATCCTAACGTGTCTTCCTCATCTGCAGCCACGGCACGTTTGGCTTTGCCACCACCCTCCGGCGGCGAGAGCGGGGCTAAGGAATCCACACCTACCTCATAGATTTCTAACGGATCTTCGTTTCCCTTAAAAAGATAACGCCCATGCGCCGGCCACTGAAGAACGGTCTCCTCTGGTAAGGATTCTTGCTGCGGGTGTTGTCTAACAAATTGCCTAGCCTCATCAAAGACCGCCCGGGTCATCAAAATCTGTCCATCTTCGGCGAGATCCATGACGCGTGCCGCAAGATTGATGGCCATGCCCACCGCACGTTTCTCCCCCCGCACGCCCTCTTCCATTTCCGTCACCGAACCCATGTTGAGCCCGATGCACAGTCGCATGGGCTCGCCCTCACAAACCTCTTCATGCATCGCCATCTGTAGACGAAGTGCGGTGTTCACCGCCTCTTTCGGCGTCTCGAACTTCACCAGGAAGCCATCCCCCGTTTCATTGAGGATCTCGCCGCTCTCAGCATGGCTCAGGCACTGTTTGAAAATTTCATCGTGCCGCGCGATGAACCGCGTGTAGGCCTCGGTGCCCAACTTGTTCTGCAACGCCACCGAACCCACGATGTCGGTGAACATCAGGGCGGCGAGACGTTGCTCGGAAACCGTGGCCATCAACCGCCATGGTGGAGGAGGAATTTCGTCTGGCGCAAGCCTTGAGTAGGACGCCCGCGAATGACCGTCTGACCTAACCTACCCCAGCCTAAGGCGATGCTTGTCAGTTGCGTGGGTTCCATTTAAACACCTCCGATGCCGAAGATTTTGATGCCGATCGGCGACGCCACGGAGGCGTTGGATACTTTTTATGCCTTCTACAGGTTGCCGGAAGACGGCTATGACGTCGTGGTGGCGGGACCGGAGGCGCGACTCTACCACACCGTGTTGCACGAGATTCCGCCTAACCCGGATGTGCCGTGGGACATCACGCAAGAACGGCCTGGCTATCATTTGGAAGCTTCGATTGCGTTCCAGGATCTGAACGCAGACGACTTTGTGGGCGCCTTCATTTCCGGGGGGCGGGCACCCGAATACATCCGTTATGATGAAAACTTGCGCCGTGTTGTTAGAGCAATTGCGAAGGCCGGGAAACCGATGGCTTGTCTTTGTCACGGAATCGAGATCCTAACGGCCGCCGATTGCATTCGTGGGAAACGCGTCACGACAGTTCCGAAATGCGCCATGGATGCGGAACAGGGCGGCGCCACTTATGTGGACGAAGATGTGGTGATCGACGGCTTGTTAGTCACTGGGCGCGGGTATGGTCAAAATACAGAAGTGCTTCGTGCCTTCTTGGACATGTTAGCCTCACAAGCCTGATGGAAACGCTTGATCAACCTGGAAGGCTACGCGTCATCACCGCGGCGTTTCTCGGATGGATGTTCGCGGGTGTCACGATGTCCTTGATGAGCGCAGCCACTCGTCCTGCCATCCAATCTTTCTTTGCCGGAATGGACGCCGCTGAGTTGAAGGTTCAGACCGATCAATGGTTTTCATGGTATCTTACGGCGTTTCTGCTTGGCGCGGCCTTAGGAGGAGCGGTGTTCGGCACTCTTGCCGATCGTTGCGGCCGTGCGAAGGCCATGGGTTGGAGCATTCTCTGTTATGCCGGCTTCACGGGCCTGAGTTACCTAACACAAACGCCTCACCAATTGTTAGTCCTGCGATTCCTCGCCTGCATGGGGGTCGGGGGCATGTGGCCGGCAGGCGTGGCCTTGGTGGCGGAAGCCTGGCCCAAAGTGTCCCGGCCGATGCTGGCTGGACTCATCGGCGCTTCCGCTAACGTGGGATTTCTCATCCTTGGACTCCTTATGTTGGCCTTTCCCGTCACCGCAGCATCGTGGCGATGGGTTTTGTTAGCGGGTAGCGCTCCCCTACTCCTCGCCGTGTGGGTTTTGAAAGCGGTGCCCGAATCTCCGTCGTGGCGACGATCGCGAGAACAAGGGAATGCATCAGCCCCTCTCAGAACCGTCTTCAAACCGCCCTTATTACGTCTCACTTTGCTCGGCATTCTGCTAGGAACCGTTCCATTGTTAGGCGGGTGGGCTTCCGGACAACGACTCGTTCCCTGGGCTGGCAATGTCGGCGAAGATTTGAATATCGCCCATTTGAAAGCGGTTACTCAAGTCGTTTGGGCAGTGGGAGCGGTATTAGGTTCACTCGCCGGCGGCTGGGTCGCACACCGTCTTGGGTGTCGGCGTAGTTATTTCATGGTTAGTCTGGCGTCGCTTCTGCTCAGCGGTTGGATCTTTCTGACCATGCAGCCTGGTGAATGGCTTTTTTATCCAGCTATCTTCTTGTTAGGAATCGTCAGCGTTCTCTTCTTTGGCTGGTTGCCCTACTATCTGCCGCAGTTGTTTCCCACCGCCGTGCGTGGCACGGGTGCCGGCGTTTCCTTCAACTTCGGCCGCATTCTTTCGGCCGTCGCGATCCTCTCTTCCGCGGCCTTATCCCGTACCTTCGCCGGCGACATCGCCAAGATGGGTGCGGTGACTTCTCTTATTTATGTGCTAGGAATGGTCATCATCTGGTTTGTGCCCGAACCGGACAAGGAGGATCGACATTGACGGTGAAGTAACCAATCCATCACGCTTCCATCATCATGAACATCGATCGGCGTCACTTTCTCACCACCCTTGGCAGCACCGCTGCCGCTTCTGCGCTTCCTCTCTCCGCTGCCGAACAGCCCAAACCGCCCGCCTTTCTCAAGGGGCTGAGCCTCACCACCTATTCACTGAGACAGCACATGAAATGGTGGAAAGGCGAGAATACCAAAGGCCGTCTCAGCGTCGCTGATTTTCTTGATCACTGCGCGGCGTGGGAACTCGAAGCCGCCGAAGTGACCAGCTATTTCATGGCCCGCCCCGTGGAAAGAAAAGCCGTTCACGAAATCCGGCGGCACGCACATCAGTTAGGTTTGGACATTTCCGGCGGTGCCATGGGCAACGATTTCTCCCACGCCCCACACTCTGACAAAGGCAAAGTGAATTTGGCCTACGCCAAGGAATGGATTGATCACTTCTCGGACATGGGAGCACCGGTGGTTCGCATCTTTGCTAGCCGCGGCAGACCCAAACACGCCGATGAAGCGACGGTGATCAGCAACGTCTGCGCCAATATCGAGATTGCCCTCGCCCATGCCGAGAAACGCGGTGTGATCCTCGGTCTGGAAAACCATGATTTCCTAACAAACATCGACAGACTTCTTCAAGTGATTGAGAAACTGTCATCCAAATGGTTAGGCGTGACTTGGGACTCCGCCAACCTTGATCGCTATCCCGACCCTTACAAAGAACTCGCTCGCATCGCCCCTCATGCCGTGAACGCGCAAATTAAGGTCAGCACTAAGGTTGATGGCAAAGAAGTGCCCGCCGACTATTCTAGACTGATTGCTATTCTGAAAGAGGCGAAGTTTCGAGGCTACGTGGTGCTGGAATACGAGGAAGAACATGACCCGTTTCAAGCGATTCCCGAGGAACTGAAGAAACTTCGAGCGCTGCTGTGACTTCTCAAACACAGTAGCGGCCCTTCCCATTCACCATTCTTAAACTACTTCGCATTCCAAGCTAACTAAAGACGTCCAGGTGAAAGGGGGCTGACTAAAAGTGGTGGGCACTTTTCGTAGCGGAATTCGTGAGAGTTCCGGGCGTGGCACTCCGGTAGCGGAACTCGTGAGAGTTCCGGGCCTGGCACTCCGCTGCCGCGATGGAACTGTCACCAGTTCCTCTACCTTCATTGACCACCACTTTTCGTAGTGGAACTCGTGAGAGTTCCGGGCGTGGCACTCCGCTGCCGCGAAGGAACTGTCACCAGTTCCTCTACCTTCATTGACCACCACTTTTCGTAGTGGAACTCGTGAGAGTTCCGGGCGTGGCACTCCGCTGCCGCGAAGGAACTGTCACCAGTTCCTCTACCTTTATTGACCACCACTTTTCGTAGCGGAACTCGTGAGAGTTCCGGGCCTGGCATTCCGCTGCCGCGAAGGAACTGTCACCAGTTCCTCTACCTTCATTTGACCACCACTTTTCGTAGCGGAACTCGTGAGAGTTCCGGGCCTGGCATTCCGCTGCCGCGAAGGAACTGTCACCAGTTCCTCTACCTTCATTTGACCACCACTTTTCGTTAGTCACCCCCAGGTGAAAGCACGCCTTTTGGTAAGGAAAGTAATATGGTTAGGAAGTCCACTCAGCGGGACGTTTGAGGACAAACGTCCCTGCCCAGGCGGCTCTGCGAGCCTTTTCTTTCTGGTCGCGGCGGCTACTTGGCTCACGGTTTTACGCCATCACACCGTGGACGACCTGCCCATGCACATCGGTTAGCCGATAGCGGCGCCCTTGAAAACGATAGGTCAGCCGCTCGTGATCCACGCCTAGCAAATGCAAGATAGTGGCGTGCAAATCATGCACGCTCACTGGATCACGCACAATGTTATAACCGTAGTCATCTGTTTCGCCATAGGTCGTCCCGCCGCGAATACCTCCTCCGGCCATCCAGAGACTAAAGCAACGTGGATGGTGATCCCGCCCATAAGACTTGGCAGAGAGATCACCCTGACAATACACCGTACGACCAAACTCTCCGCCCCACACAATCAACGTCTCATCGAGTAACCCGCGTTGTTTAAGGTCTGTGACCAAGGCTGCGCTCGCTTGATCGGTTTCCCGGCACCGTTGAGCGAGTTGCTTGGGTAGACCGCCGTGAGTGTCCCAGCCGCGATGAAACAGCTGCACAAAGCGCACCCCACGCTCGGAAAGCTTGCGCGCCAGGAGCACGTTGTAGGCGTACGTGCCAGGTTTGCGGGCATCCTCACCATAAAGTTTGAACGTGCTCTCAGGTTCATCGCGTAGATCGACCAGCTCAGGCACTGAAGTTTGCATGCGGAACGCCATTTCGTATTGCGCGATGCGTGTTTGGATCTCGGGATCGCCAAAATCGTCAAAATGCAAAGCATTCAACGCCCCTAAATGATCCAGCGTCTGCCGCCGGAGTGCGGTGTCGATTCCATCAGGATTGGTTAGGTAGAGAACTGGATCTTTCCCCGATCGGAATCGCACCCCTTGATGATGGGACGGCAAGAAACCCGCTCCCCACAGGCGATCATATAGCGCCTGCCCGCCACGATTCGAAGTCATGGCCACGAAAGCAGGCAAGTTTTCATTCTCGCTTCCCAATCCATAACTCAACCACGCACCAATGCTAGGGCGTCCGGCGATTTGAAAACCCGTTTGAAAGAACGTGATCGCCGGGTCGTGATTGATGGCCTCCGTGTGCATGGAGCGAATGAGCGCCACGTCGTCTGCCACGGCGCCAAGATGCGGCAACAACTCTGCGTTGAGTTTCAATTCACCCTGACCAAAGCGTTGAAAACGAAAGATCGATCGTGCCACCGGAAACGAACTTTGCCCCGCCGTCATCCCGGTGAGCCGCTGCCCGTTGAAGACGGATGCCGGCACCTCTTGCCCATGCACTTGATCGAGGTAAGGCTTGTGGTCAAAGAGATCCAAATGCGGCGGCCCGCCACTTTGGAAAAGATAGATCACCCGCTTCGCCTTTGGAGCCACCTGCTGATAAGACGACGCAAAGACTTTAGGCTCTAACAACGACGTCAACGCCATTCCTCCAATCCCACAAGAACTGTTGGCGAGAAAACTTCGCCGGCAAAGAAAGGTCTGGGGATCTTCGATCAAGTTCATCTATCTAAGCGGCAAAGCTCTCGCCACACGAACACGTCACCACCGCATTGGGATTACTCACTTTGAAGCCGCCCGACTGCAGGTCCTCACTAAAATCGAGTTCTGAACCACTGACAAAGAGCGCGCTCTTGGGATCGATCACGACGCGCACGCCACCAGACTCTACCATGATATCGCGGTTCGCGGGACCGTCGACCAGGTCCATTTGGTATTGCAATCCCGAGCATCCACCGCCCACCACCGCAACGCGCAGGGCTCCGCTCTCCAGACGCCCTTGCTTTTGCAGCAGCCCGCTCAAGCGGTTCGCCGCATCGGGCAAGACCTTGATCAGTTTTTCATTACCGATCTTGTAGTTCACGTCTGCGTTCATGGGTGGCCTTATTCTAGGAATCCCCCGCCCAGCGTCAAATGAAGGTGGACGGCCATTTCCTGCGCTTCCCCGTGCCATACAACGCCTTGACTTCAACCCGACCGCCCGGCAGCGTCCTATCCATGCAGTTCAAAGCCCTTCTCGTTCTCGCTAGCTTCCCGCTCTTGTTAGGCATCTCGCAAGCGGATCACCACCAACTCAATCAACCGCCCGCTGGCTTCAGCCTCCTTTTCAACGGCAAAGACCTCGACGGCTGGTTTGGCCATGGCACCAAGGACCCGCGCACCCTCTGGGCCATGAGCCCCGAGGAGCTGAAGGCGCACCAAGAGGAGACGATGCAGGACGTGAACCAGCATTGGAGCGTTAAGGACGGCGTCCTCATCAATGATGGTCATGGTCTCTACCTCACTTCCAAGAAAGACTATGGCGATTTCGAACTGATGTTAGAATATAAGACCGTCGCCAAGGCCGATAGTGGTATTTATCTCAGAGGCGTCCCTCAAGTGCAGATCTGGGATCCTACCGAAGAAGCTAAGTTCAAACTTGGCGCGAACAAAGGCTCAGGCGGGCTTTGGAATAATTCTCCAAACACTCCAGGGAAAGATCCGAGCGAACGCATGGATAAACCCTTTGGCGAATGGAACAGCTTTCACATCACCATGATCGGCGAACGCGTCACCGTGGTGTTCAATGGCGAGAAAGTCGTCGACAACGCCGTGATGGAAAACTTTTTCGATCGCAAGAATCCCATCTTTCCCAAAGGCCCTATTCAACTGCAAACGCACGGCGGCGAGATTCAATGGCGCAACGTTTTCATTCGTGAGATTGGCTCCGAAGAAGCGAACAAACACTTACAAAGCCTCAACAACGACGGATTCAAAAACCTCTTTGACGGGACTGCACTCGATCATTGGCAAGGTGCCGTTTCCAACTACGAAGTCGTCGACGGAGCCATCCGCTGCAAGAAAGGCCACGGAGGCACGCTTCTAACAAAGGACGAGTATGAAGATTTCGTCTTTCGCTTTGAGTTCCAGCTCCCACCAGGGGGCAACAATGGTGTCGCCGTGCGGGCTCCGGTGAAAGGCGACCCTGCCTGGGAAGCCTTTGAGCTTCAGATCCTCGACGATGGTCATCCCAAATACAACAAGCTCAAAGACTATCAATATCACGGATCCCTTTACGGTCTCGTCCCCGCCAAGCGCGGCTTCCTGCGCCCTACGGGTGAGTGGAACTACCAAGAGGTGATCGCCAACGGGTCTCACATTCGGGTGGTTCTAAACGGCACCAAGATTCTGGACTCTGACGTCAGCAAGATCGACTTGGATACGGTTGAGCGCGTCCCCAAAGGCGTGAAACGCACCAAAGGCTACGTCGGCTTCGCCGGTCATAGCGACCCAGTGGCATTTCGCAACGTCTCGATCAAGTCGCTGAAGTGAACCGTGAGGCATTCCGCTATTCGATCATTATCCGATAAAGCCATCCTCCTATCACATCACACGACGCTCCGTATTGGCAATACCGGCGCTTCATAGAGCATCACTTTCCGCCTTCGTTGAGGAATCAAGGAGCCGTAGCCTCTCGCCGCCTAGCATTCACACTGCTATCCCTCAAACCTCGGCGATGACGGCGCATCGACCTCCGGATTGATCTTTTCGATAGTTCGACCTCACCTTTAACGATTGCAGTCAGACGAAAGCGAAGGTCCCCGGCAAAGTGCAGGCTTGGCGCTATGTGCCAAGCCCGGTACATTTCTCGTCATTGAAACCTCTGCCCCGCTCCAATGAAGCTACCGTCCTCCTTCTCTCATTTCCTGTCATCGATTGCCTTCCTATTTGCTGTTTCCAATTCAGCACACGGGCAGCTCTCACTCAATGAATTGCTTGTCATCAATCTTGACGGGCCGGAGGACAAGGACGGCGACCTGAGCGCGTGGGTAGAGATCCACAACGATTCAGAGGAAAGTCTTGAGCTGGGGGGCTATTATCTAACCGACGATGCGGACGAACTGACCAAGTGGGAGATTCCCAAGAGATCGGTTCCCGCAGGCGGCTATACCGTCCTTTGGGTATCGGGGAAGGACTTCTCCTCCTTATTTAGCCCTGACATTCACACTACTTTCAAACTGCCGGTTGATCCGGACTATCTCGGCTTGGTAGCTCCAGACGGCACGACTGTGGTCGATGCCTATGAAAATATCCCTAAGCAACGCCCCGGTTTTTCTTATGGCATCGGTGACGACGGTGAGTCCACTTTCTTTTCAAATCCGACGCCATTGGACGCCAATTCGAATCCTATTGAGGGTTTTGTGAGTGACACCAAATTTAGTGTGGACCGCGGTTTTTACAAGGAATCGTTCGAGGTTGAGATCACCACGGAGACAGAAGACGCCGTCATCTATTATACCACTAGCGGACGTGAACCGTCTAAAGGAAACGTTTTTACCGGCCCTATTGAGCATATCTACGATGGACCTATTCTTATCGATAAGACGACGGTCCTTCGTGCCCAAGCTTACAAGAATGGGATGGGACCAAGCGATATTGATACGCAAACCTACATCTTTGTCGAAGACGTGATCAAGCAAGACACCATGCGTACGCAGATCACCGAATCCGAAGAGTACGGACCCCACATGGAGGAAGCCCTCACCGCGTTGCCATCGATATCAATCGCGGTAGAGGATGCTCGATTTGTCGGAAGTGGCACATCAGGCACGAACGATGTGGAATCGCCAACGTCCGTCGAGTGGCTCAATCCCGATGGCTCGAAAGGTTTTCAAATCGATGCGGGTATTTCAAGATTTGGCGGCTATTTCACCAATTTCCCCAAGAAATCTTTCCGGCTTTATTTCCGCAAACGTTACGGCGAGGCCACATTAAAATATCCTATTTATCGCGGACACGAAAGCGGACGTGCGCCTACGGAAGAATTTGACTCAATCAGTCTGCGATCCGGTTCGCACGATATGCAACAACGCGGCGCCTACATGTCCAATCGCTTCGTCGACGACTCTTTATTGGAAATGGGCACCATGGCTCCACACGGACGCTTTATTCACATGTATCTGAATGGCGTCTATTGGGGACATTTTCATCTCCGCGAGCGCTGGAATGCTGCCTTGGCCGCGAGTTATTTCGGAGGCAGGGAGGAGGACTACGACGCTGTGAATGGAAATGATAACTTCACAGCCGATCTCAAAGCCTATGATGGTACCCTTGATTTCTGGCGTGAAGTGCAATCTTTGGCGCGCGAAGACAACCCGTGGACCGTCATTCACACCCATGTGGATATGCCGGACTACGCTGACTTCATGTTGTTATGGTCCACGGGCGATTCCGAAAGCGAGTTTCAAGCCATTGGTTCCAAGAAACTGAGTGTACCCTTCAAGTTCTACATGAAAGATGCCGATGGCTGGTTGCGCCGTCCGAGCGCCGGCCGCATCACCAACGTTGGACCAGGACGTGTGTTAGGGGAACTTCGTTCAGAGGATGACCCGGAGTTCGCTATGTTCATCGCTGACCGTATTCACAAACATTACTTCAACGACGGTGCCCTAACGGACGAACGCAATATTGAGCGCCTTCAAAGACGAGTCGACGAGATCAAGGTGGCGTTCTATGCCGAAGCAGCGCGCTGGAACTTCCGCTCGCCTCAAAGCTGGCAAACCTATCAAGACAACTTATTCGAGCGGCATTTCCCCGGTCTCGCCGACTCCATGGTGGGACGCTACGAAGCACGTGGTCTCTATCCCGATAAAATTCAAGCGCCGACCTTTCTACCTCATGGCGGTGAACTTGAAACGGGTGCCACGGTCAAGATTCAGGCCGGCACGTTGTTCAATCCGCAGGGAGGCAAGATTTATTATACGATCGACGGCTCTGATCCCCGCTTACCCGGTGGCGATCTTTCTGATACCGCGCGCGAATATGACCGCGAAGGCGAGGGATTCGCGTTGGAAGAAGCGATGGTTGTTCGAGCGCGCACCTTTGTCTCCAGCATTTTTAACGATGGAACATGGAGCCCTCTCACAGAAGCCACTTTTCAGATTGGGAAGCGGCCTCAGCCCGGTGATTTGATCATATCAGAAATTCATTATCGCCCTGCCGCTCCCACTGCCGATGAAATGGAAGCCGGCTTCGAATCACGCGGTGTCTTTGAATTCATCGAGCTTTACAATGCGAGCAGTGAAAAACTCAGTCTCTACGACGCTGCACTCACCGCTGGAATCGATTTCAGTTTTGACGCTTCTTCAATACTGGAACTTGATCCCGGTAATGTAGTTTTGTTAGTTCGAAATCAAGCGGCCTTTGAGAGGCGCTATGGAACGGGGCTACCCATTGCGGGCACGTTTGAAAACTTCAAACTTAGTAACAGCGGCGAGCGGCTCTTGATGACCCTACGGGATGGCACGGTCATCCAAGAGATTCGTTACAATGATAAAGAACCTTGGCCCGAGTCTCCAGATGGCGATGGCCCCAGCTTGGAACTCAAGGATCCTACTAGTGCGGCCGATCCGAATGAAGGCAATTCCTGGCAAGCAAGCGCTCAAACTGGAGGAAGCCCTGGAGTCATCGGTGATCTCGCGCCACCTGTAGCGGATGACGATCAGGACAACGATGGGCTCTCGAAATTCTTGGAGAATGCGCTAGGTACAAGCGATCTTGATCCCACCTCCGGTCCTTCCGCATTTGCGATCTCGCAACGTTTCCTTGAGGTCAACGGCAACGCATCGGTTTACTGGGTAGCAACGAATTCGCGAGCAGAAGAGGCCGCGAACTTGGCGTTCACATTAGAAGAAACAAGCGATCTGCTTACTTGGGAGAACGCGAGCGAATGGGAACTTGTTTCTGATGAAAGCGGGATATTGGAATGGCGCAGCGCTCTTCCCATCGACCAAACTGACTTATCCTCACACTATCTTCGAGTGCGCGTCGCGCAATAATCCGATTGGGATCAGTTGTTTCGGCAGTCGTCGATTTCACCGAAATCGAACGCCACCTCTCTCCGCTCCGTTTCGGAGAAACGGGCGACTATTGACTACGCCTTGGGTTCGACGTGGACGATGCTGTTGAGCGTCCCGAATTCGTTCTTGGTCCAGTGCGGGCA
The DNA here is from genome assembly GCA_965224685.1 of Verrucomicrobiales bacterium. Classification (GTDB taxonomy): domain Bacteria; phylum Verrucomicrobiota; class Verrucomicrobiia; order Verrucomicrobiales; family DEV007; genus CBDDAB01. Next base: position 420,842 of record CBDDAB010000018.1, read on the forward strand.
GTTGGGGTCGGCGCTCCATTCGCCGTCGATGACAAACTTGTATTCGTAGTCGCCCGGAGCGAGGTAGACCTGCCGCTGATAACGCCCTTCCCCTAGCTCTTTCATCACGTGCTTGTCGGGCTGCCAAGCGTTGAAACTCCCGGCGATGGCCACCGTGCTTCCTGGATTGGCATCCACTTCAAAATGAACGCGACGCTTGCCTTGGGTGGAGTGCTTTCGAGTCGTCTGATTGGCGTGCTTGATATTCATGGTTCCTCCGTTGGGGAGCGCTACATAAGCAACTTCGATACCAGATCAAGTGGCAATTTCGTTTTCTGCGTAATCCTAACCAAACATCTCGGCCGGCATGCCTCGCTCACGGGGAATCACTTGATCTGTCCGTCTCCGAACAGCTGGTATTTGTAGGACGTCAACTCGGGGAGCGCCATGGGACCGCGCGCGTGGAGTTTGTCCGTGCTGATGCCGATTTCCGCCCCGAATCCGAACTCTTCACCGTCGCTGAATCGCGTGGACGCGTTCCAAAAAACAGCAGCGGAGTCTACCTCGTTAAGGAAGCGTTCGGCAGCTCTCCTATCCTTGGTAACAATGCAATCGCTGTGACGTGAGCCATACTGATTGATATGGGCAATGGCCTCATCGAGGGACCCAACGGTCTTCACCGCGAGGGTGAGCTCCAAGTATTCCGTCGCCCAATCCTCTTCCGTAGCGGGCTCTGATTTTCCGGGTAGGGCTTCTGCTAGGATCGTGTCCCCTTTCAAGCTCACACCGGCATCGATGAGGACCTGACCGGCATCTTTGTAAAACGCCCCGGCAACATCCGTATGTACTAACATCGTCTCCATCGCATTGCACACACTGGGTTTCTGCGTCTTGGCATTCAGGACCAAACTCTTTGCCATCTCCAAATCTGCATCTTTGTCCACATAGATATGGCAAATACCGTCGTAGTGTTTGATCACTGGCATTCTTGCTAGAGAAACGACCGTTTCAATCAGTCCTTTGCCGCCTCTTGGAATGATCAAATCCAAGTACTGATCCATTTCCGCAAGGTGTTTCACCGTGGCGCGATCGGTCACCCGAATAAGTTGAATGGCACCTTCCGGCATCCCAACCTTGGCGCCCCCTTCGGTGAGCGCATCGGCAATGGCTCCGTTAGAATGGATCGCCTCTTTACCGCCACGCAGGATGGTGGCATTGCCAGACTTGAAACAGAGCACGGCTGCGTCACTGGTCACGTTAGGGCGAGATTCGTAGATGATGCCGATCACGCCAATAGGCACCCGCTTCTTAACGATGCGAAGTCCGTTAGGGCGCGTCCAATCATCGAGCGTCTCGCCCACAGGGTCTGGCAGTTTCGCCACTTGACGAATCCCGTCAGCGATCGCGGCAATTCTTCCGCTATCGAGCCGCAGCCGGTCCTGCATGGCGTTGGTGAGACCGTTGGCTTCCGCATTCTCGAGGTCCTTCGCGTTGGCTTCGAGAATGGCCGCTTCGTTGGCAATCAAACTATCGGCCATCGCCTCCAGGATGGCGTTCTTCTGTTCGCTGGTGAGGTTACCCAGGGCCAAAGCGGCAGCCCGAGCGCGTTCGCCCATGGTTAGGATCTGTTTTTGTAGGTCGTCCATTGATTTTCGCGGTGTGGCGAGCGTACGGGAAAAGGCGGAATGGCGGCTTGTCAAAAGAAAGTGTGTGCGGTGGCTAGCTAGCTAGCGATCCTACCTCAACGTCACTGAACTAACGACCTTCTCGGGCGGCCACCTAGTCTTGCCCATCAATCTCCCTTAGCAGCGACTCGCGGCGTTGCTCATACACCTCGCGTCTTTTCTGAAGCTGATTCGCTTTGCTCGTCGAATTGACCATGCTGAAAATGGCACCCCCGATAAAGATCAGGCCGAAGAGAGGGAAGATGCCACCACCGGGCATCGCGCTTGCTCCAATCATCCAGAACACACCGAAGCCAATCGCAAAGACACCCATGATCACCGAACCGAACGGACCGGGTTCATGCTTGGCGCCATGTTTATCCGTGATAAGGTATTGCGACCGTTCCTGAGTCCATTGGCGATCCAATTGCTCGAGTTGATTCTGTAGCTTGAGAATACGGACATCATCCGCAATCTCATTCGTTCGCTTTTGAATCTTGTCGAGGACGCGTGAGTGCGTGGTACTATGGTCACGGATGATTTCAAGTTTGGACCCACAGAAGTTACAGGTCACAAACCGAAGATCCTGGGCAACATCGAGGTCAGCCCCACATCCCTGGCAACAGACTTTCTTAGCGTTCACTTGGCTCAAAGGATCACGATTTAGACCACGATGGAATCACCACGACCAGTATGTTAGAGATTCCTTGTCTTTAATCAAGAGTCCCTTTTCCAACAGAACGGGCGGCGCCCATGTGGGGCTGGAGGCCACTTCATAGCTGGCGACGACTCGGTGGGCCTCGTTGTTGGCGGCCAGCACTTGGAAGGTGCCATCGTCGATCAGGGCGAAGACGTGCCCTGGTGAAGAAAGAAACGCGACATTGTCGCCAGTTCGACCCTTTGATTGCCACAACACCTTCCCCGTATTGGGATCGAGGCAGAATAACCGGCCCATTTTGTAGTGTGAAAAACCGTAGAGGAAATCGCCGTTGATGACCGCCGTGCTCATGTCGAGAGCCACCTCTTCTTGATGCCAAATCTCTTTGGCTGACCACTTACCATTGGCGTCGCGTTTGGGTTCCACCGCACGGATGCCGCGGTTCTCGCCGCCCACGATGATTCGTCCCCGGTGAAAGGTGGGCGTGGGCATGTTTTGATTGGTGCCCCGATGAGGAAGCGGGAATTCCCAGAGCAACTGACCGGTCTTGCTTTCGACACCGGCCAGCGTTTCGTGATTCCAATCGACGATCTGGCGGACGCCCGCGATTTCGACTACCAATGGCGACGCGTAAGCCGTCCCATGATTGCCCTGCGTCCATACCTCTTTCCCGGTCTTCACGTCGAACGCCACTAACATTCCCTTTTCATCATTTCCGAGGTGGACCACCAAGCGATCCTCATCGACTAGCGGAGACGTCGAAACACCCCAATAAGGTTGGTTGGGCTTAAAGCGCTTGCGGTCGTCATGCCGCCAAAGCAGATCACCCGTCTCCACGTCCCAGGCTGAGAGGACGCCGGTGATGCTCAAGGTGAAAAGCCGGCCGTCAGCATAAACGGGAGTCGACTTCGGCCCCTTGCCGTGAAATTCGCCGCCACCACCAATCTTGAAGGGCACGGTGAATGCCTTGCGCCATTTGGTTGAACCCGTCGCCAAGTCCAGACACCACACCACTTCTTTGTCACCCTGACGGGCATGTTGAAAAATCCGTCCGTCAGAGACCAGAGGCGTGCCGTAGCCAGTGCCCACCTTTACCTGCCACGATTTCTTGAGCGAGGCGGGCCATTCTGCGGGAGGCCTGAACTTCTCGACCCAGCCATTGCGTTCAGGGCCCAGCCAACCCGTCCAAGAAAAGTCTTGAGAAAAAGCCGCGCCAGAGACGGCGCCGAGCGAGACCACGCCAATCAAAGGAATCCATCGTTTCATGGCTCGCCTATAACATTTCACGTGTGGCAGCGCCAATGCCTCATTGATTCGATCGCGACTGCCGCAACCGGTAGTGGCCCGCTGGCTTGGAGATGCGGGCGACGTTCTCGTCCCGCCAGGTGATGGCGTTCCCGTTCCCGATAATGGGATCGCCCAACGCCAGCCAGGTATTGGGAACCAGCCCCTCGCTGTATTCGATCTCATAGCTGAGCCCCGGTTCTCCTGGCCAACGCAAGGTCACAATCTGGGAGGCTGATCGGGTTAGTGACACCGTTGCAGGCTCGGATACACTGGGATTCGAAGCAGATAGCCGTTCCAAGGTCGCCACTTGAATCACGGGCGACGGATCGGGAAAACGTGCCGGCGCACCCCGAAGGGCCACCGAATGAACGGAGACGCCTGGTTCAAGAATGATACTGACCACCACACCGGCTTCCGGCGTATCAGCCCCCAATTGCTTAGGGCTGAATTGCGGCACCAGGACCTCACCGTTGATGACGATATCAAAACCGCGATCGCAGCACTTCTCGGCAAAGAGGAGCTGGAGTTTGTGAGAAGATCGCGCATCGAGACCGGGGAACTGGAAAGTGAGCTCGGATGGGTGAGCCGCCCAGCGCATGCTGTGCATCAGTTCACTCAAGATCTGGTCATCACCCTGATCCGCCCCAAAGGCGTTCCGTTCGCCCCATTCTGAAATGGGCTCCTCGGCCGAAAGTTCGAGTTCCTCCAAGGTGCTATCCGGCAGGAATGTTTGACCGGCCAAGGTCCGGGTCGAAGCGCTCCCAAAGTTGACGGCGTAAACCATCGTACCATCCAAATCGAGGTCAGTCGCTTGAAAGAACAGCCGGACGTCGACCGTTTCTTCTTGAGCCGTGGCGATGGCTTGGAGACTGAAGCCGACCAACACCACTCTAACGATGCGACGATTCAGAAATGGAGAGAAAGACAGACGCGACATTTGCAGAAAAACGGTTTAAAAAAAGCCTGGTCAAATTCTAAAAATTCCATAGAATCGTAACTCATAGATTACTTTAATCTTTAGGGATGAAACCAAAGTCAACGGATCAACAGCATTTTCAGGTGGAGGCATTGGAGCCTCGCCTTCTGTTGTCCGCTGACGGCCTCGCAGCTGGTGTCGGAAATTCACCAGTCGAGGAAGACCCCTTTTCGGATGATCTGGCACCTGCCATTGAAGAAGAATGGATGGCAGAAGAGAGCCTGCAACAGGTTGAGGACCATTCCTCGGACCCATCAGATGATCTCTTCGCCGGTGCCGAGGTCTTAGATGATCTAGTAGAGAGCGATGCGGAAGAGGTCGCTGCCGATAGCCAAGTCGCCGAAGACACGGTTGCGGAATCTACCGAAACTTTGTTAGAGCACGATGAGGAAGAAGGCGATGTTTCTGAAGCCGCCACCTCTCAAGCGATCATGGTGAGCATCGATCCCATCACAGGTGAGATCACCATCACCCACCCCATTTCTGAAGCCGTCGCCAACCAAGTCGATGGCGACATCGTGGCCGAAACCTTGGTCACCACTCTGACCGCCGCCAACGCGCCACCAGTGGGCGGCAATCACATCCACTTAGACGGCACGAATGTGCAAGTCACTGATGATGAACTCGTTCTGAGGCCTGGGGATAGGCTCTCTGGGACGGGTATTATTTATGTACCGGTAGTCGTTGCGGGTGGGACGATAGCTCCGGGGAACTCTCCAGGGGTCGTTACCCTAGAAAATGAGGTCACGTTTACGACCGACGCCGCGACCATCATCGACATCGCCAACAACGGCGGACCAGGCGTCGGCCATGATCAGATTGTGGTCAGCGGCGATCTGACTTTGGGAGGAACGTTAGACATCGATCTGCTTGGAGGTTTCACCCCGGCGGTGAATGATCTCTACACCATCATGACCTGGGGAGGGACGCTGACGGGTGAATTTGAGAACTATTTGGGAACGGCGATCCCAGGTACGAGCCTGGCGTTTGAACCGGAGGTGGATGAGATCAATCAGGAGCTTCGGTTACGGGTTGTCGATACAGAGGCGGTAGCCGTCGAGGTGGAGCGAGCCCTTCGCGACATCGCCGACGTCGTCGACAATCTCCTAAATATACAAGCCGGCCAGACAGGCATCCCGGTCATTGATCAATCGCTGGACGATCTCATCGCAGCCAAGGACGCCGTTACCGACTCCATCAAAACCGAACTGGAAAACTTTATTGATGGGCTGACTACTCAGGCCGAGGTCACCGCAGAGATCGAAGGATTGCACGGCCAAAGCTTTGGTAATTTCACGGTGGAGATCGCCTCGGTGTTGGGCAACTACTCGACCCCACTCGACCCTCCTGGTACGGAATACGGATGGGACATCAAGATGATTCTGAGGGAGACGTCGCTCACCGATCTGCTCGCCAACGGTCTCAACAAGGCTTTTGATTTCGCGTTCGGCCCTAACTCCGAAGTCACACTGGAGAACACAGTCGAGCTTGATTTCAGCATCGGCCGGGCCTCGACCCTTGATGCCTTCCTAGACATCCGCGACGCCACGGTCCGCTCCAAGGCGACCGCTTCCGTTGCCGACTTTCTCAACCTGCTGCCGCCTTGGTTGATGGGCGGACCGGTTCAAGTAGGCGCTTCCTCCACCGTCATCTTTGAAGCGTCTCTCAGTGCGACTCCAGATCCTGGCTTGATTCCGGGCGGCCGCATCTTCTCGCTCGCTGCTCCAGCTCTGCCGCCAATGGGTGATTTCGATATCACGGAAGCGGGTTCACTGGATGCGACCTTTGTCCTCGATCTCACCATCGATGATCCCACGGACATGTGGTTACCCATCACGGTGCTGGATTATCAAGGGACTCACACCCTGAAACTGGTGGATGACGACATCTTCGACATGGTCGATGCCGACATGACGTTGATCGTCGACGGTTCGTTGACCGTGCTCGAGCAGCAACTGGATGGCGTCTTCACGTTCTTCAAGGCTGGGACGTCTACAGACATCGCCATTGATGCGGAGATCTCCAATCTCGATCTCGTGGTCACCGCTGGGGTGGGACCGGAGTTTCAAATCCTCCAGGCCACGGGAACCGGGAACTTCCTGTTAGAAGATGATGGCGACATCGCGGGGATCGCCACGTTGAGCATCCCGATGGGCTTTTCGCCGGACATCCCAAACATCGACGAATTCTCAGGTGACTTCACTCTGACCTTCAACACGGCCATGGATTCGATCGATGTGCCGCTGGATGACATGATGACCGAGACGGTTCCGGCCGGCCCCTATTATAAGATAGAGGGCTTCGCCACCATTGGTCTGGCCATTCCCGATGTGACGCTGAGCGGCAACTTCGTGTTTGAGCCGCAAGATCCGGACAACACGCCGAACTCAGGCGACGAGATCGTCTCGATGGGCTTCGCCGATTTGGCATTCGACTTCACCGATCCGTTTGGTGATCCCTTGGTGACCGTTTCGGGAGCCAACGGCGCCTTCATTTTCACGCAGATCGGGACGGAGAAAGGGATGTTCGGTCAATTCGATGACGCCGACATCACCGTGAACATCCCAGGCCTTGGCGGCAACGACGACAACAGCGACAACTTTCTCGACGGTGTCTTTGGGGGTGCCATCAATGACTTCACCTCGGCGCAAACGGAAACCGTCGATGTGAACGGGACCCCGGTTAACATCAATGTGCCCGCCGGCAAATACCTGCGCATCACCGGAACAGGCGTGTCTCTCAATCTCGATCCCGGCGGTCTAACAGGTCTCCCGATGGAAATGTCAGGGAATTTCACTTTCGAGCAGCACACGGAAATGACGACCAACGATAAGGTGGTCACCGTAGGCTTTTCGAATGTTACCCTCCCCTTCCTAGACAGTGGCGATAATCCCATCATCACGCTAAGTCAGTTGACCGGCGTTTTCATTAGCACCAAGGACGGGATCGCAGGTGAGATCACCGTTCCTCCGGCCGGTTTCAATGTGAATGTGGGAATCCTCGGACTCACACCCACAGGCAGCAGTCAGATCGGTTTCCAAATCAAGACGATGGAGGATCCGATCAACATCTCCACGGAGGTCGCTGGTCAGACGATCACAGCCAACTTGGGAGAGAGTAAGTTCGTGAAGTTCATTGCCACAGAGATGGACATGCAAGTGGCCTCACTTGATCTCATTCATGGCGACTTTGCTTTCGAACAACGTGAGTCTGAGGGCGGACGCACGGTGACCACCATCGTTGCGGACAATATCGCCTTCGACTTTGGCGACACGGTTGGTGACATCATCGAACTCTCCGACGGCAAAGGGCTTTTCATCATTGATGATGGGCAGTTCGCCGGGGCGGCTCAGATCTTCCTCGATGTGAAGCCTTCCATCCCCTTCGTCACCATCAATAACAACATGCCCATCGAGTTGAATTTCAATTTCAACAACGATGCCGCGAACGCTGTCGATGAAATCTTTGACTGGGAAGGCACTCCAACACCCGTTGATTTGCCCGCCGGCGAATACTTTGAGGTAGGCGGTCCGTTAGACATCGAGCTCGACGTCGGCATTGGCACGCAAACCCTGAGCGGCATCTTCACGTTTAGCCAAGTGTCTGACGTCATGGGCAATCCGCAGTTCATCGGCGTGGAGTTTGAAGACCTGCAGCTTGAACTCATGGCCGGCGCGACTCAGGTCGTGGCTTTCCACAACGGCGTGGGTCAGTTCGCCTTCTTCAGCGACGGCGTCGCCGGAATGAGTTCGGACTTGGAGTTTGATGTCGGCTTGGTGAGTATGGCAGGCTCGATTGATCTCGTCCTTAACACGACAGGCCATGCCGTTACCACTTCGTTAGGCGGCTTCAACATCAACATTGATGAAGGCAGCAACAACTTCCTGCACATTTGTGTGGATGGCCACGTCGTCGTCGGTCCCGGTTCTCTTGCCTTTGCCTTCACCGTCGAATCCGACTTCAGTACCGGCGACGTGCTGTTTAAAGAAAAGCCGCCGGCATCCTTGGCCTCACCTCCGGATTACTTGGTGAAAGTGGACAGCGCCGGAACCATCGACATCCACCCTGATCTCCTGGCACTGTTACCAACCTTTGATAAGGCGAATGAGCATGGCATGTTCAACATGATCAAACAGGTCATCCTGTTCCTGGAACTCTTCCGCGACAATAGCAGCATCTTTGATACGGAGATTCCCTTCACGGGGGGAACGTTAGGCGACGCCTTTGATTTCGCGCAGTTCTTCATCAACGACATCTACAGCCAGCTGGCCACGGTCGAGTTGTTATCTGGCGCGATGTTCGTCGATAACAATGGTGACCCACTCGCAGCCGGTGATTTGCCCGGCGGCGGCACCTTACCAGCCTTCTCTTTTGAAGTGACGGTGGGCAGTGGTTCACCCGTCACCGTGAACTATGGGGGCGGCCCTTATACGGACGCGGATGACTTGGCTGCACAGTTTAACACGGCTTTCAGCGCGGCCGGCCTCGCCACCCAAGTTCAAGCGCGTGTGCATCAGCCGGGCGAGATCAAAGAAGACCGATTTACCATCGCGCTGACCCAATCCGAAGTCGTCAAGCACTCACTCTTGAGTGTCTCCTTCACTGAAGCCAGTCCCGATGACGATCCGCATCCGATGGAAGATCTGGGCTTTGCCGATGGTCAGACCGGTACGGAAACCTCACTCTACGAAGTGCCGGAATTCGTCAACCAATTGAGCATTGCGTTAGGCCTGGGGCCGACAACCTATGATCCCAATACGCAGGTGATCACTTTCCCCGGCGTGAACTTGAGCCTAACCAGCCTCTCACCGAGCATCGACTTCAATTTCGGCACGGAGTTAGGGCCGCTGGCCGGCGCCGACTTCAGCGCTACCCTCGCGACCAACGTCGATCTGGGAATGAGCTTCACGTTAGGGTTTGATCTTTCGGCTCAAGACGTGCCGCATGCGATAAGCAGTTCCGCGGTGCCCGTGCCTTCGAATGGTGTGTTGACTGACGATGCGCACTTTATCTTAGAGATTGATGAAACGGAGCGTCATCAGTTCACGCTCTACGCCACCGATCCTGGTGGTGACCCTGGCAATGGGGTCTACACCGACGACAACACCAGCGTGGGTGACTTGGCCGATGATCTCAATATGCTCTTCGATGCCGCCGGACTAAAAGAGCGCATCATCGCTAGAGCCGCCGGCGCAGGCTTGGCCATTTCTGCTCTACATGAAGACCTGGACGGCGATGGCAAACTCGACACTACTAACGAAGACCTTGACGGCAACGGCAGATTGGACGTGGAGCCGGCGGGCGAAGATCTGGATTTCGATGGAACGGTCAACGAGCAAGAAGACTCTGATGGTGATGGCAACCTCGACGTCGATGAGAACGCCCTGGGCAACGGTGACGGCAATCTTGATAGTCAGCTCAATGTGATCACACAGTTGAAGATCATCGTCGAACAAGATGACATCTTCGCCACCGAGGTGGGATACGCTTTTGAGGCTTTTCGAAGCACGGGTGATCTTTTCGAAACAGCGGGTAACGATTACTATCGAACCACATCACGTTCGCCCGTCCGAGGCTTATTCTTTGAAGACCTTTCCGTAGACGGCAGCTTGAGCATTGAAACGCCCGGCGGCATTGATGGCTCTGTCAGGCTCGGCTTTGCGGAAATCTCGACCGTGCCCGCGGGAAGCTTCTTCCAGACGGGTGATTTCGACACCGTTTCCGACATCGAAGTGAGCGTGCCGTTTCTCGACGACGGAAACATGGATTCGCGTTTCTATGTAACCGAACTCACCAACAACATCGGCAACATTGAGAATGTGGTAGGCGATGTCACTCTAACCGGCGGTCTGGCTGCAAGCCTTGAGGTGACCACCAGTCTCGTACCACTCGGAAGTGATCCACGCGTGCTCATCTCCATGCCGGACATCAACGATCCGACTAACATCACGGTGGATCTTCAGGGTCTAAACGGGTTGGCGAATTTCGAGAAGGTTGGATTCTTTGACATCATCAATGCCTTGAGCACGGTCGCCGACACTTTGGGTCAGCTGGAGTCTTTCTCCTTCCTTCAGGAAGAACTGCCGGTCGTCAACACCAGCATCGCCGACATGTTAGCCTGGGCGAGCAAGGTGGGTGATTTGGTCGACGCTGTTTCTGAGAGTGAGGCCGATGACATCGAAGAGATGTTAGACGAGTTTGAAGTCCAAGTTGAAGCCCTCTTCAATCTGGCGCCGGACACCTTCGACATGAGCGTCGATGACAACGCGGATCCCGTCCCCAATGCCAGCGGAAATGCGAGCTGGAATCCCTCCGGCGATAACAATGGTATCGATTTCGACTCGAATGATTCCAATCTGTCTGACGCTACGATCTTGATCACCGGCAGCCACAACGCTTCGGGCGGCAACGCGGTGGCCACATGGGACGCCGGCGAGGAAATCCTAAAGGTTGAGATCGATCCCGGTGCCACCGACGCCAATGCCATCATCAGCGCCGTGAACGGAATTGGTTCGCCTTGGACCGCTTCATCCAATGAAGGCGACGGCACGGGTCTGGTGAGCAAGACGGCGATCAAGTTCGCCTTTGATTTCTCGGTGGGCTACGGAAACACCCTTCCGCTCCAATTCGATCTGCAGGACTTGGTCAGCCGTATCGCCGGCGACAACTCCGCCGCCACGGCCTTCCTGCAACAAGCCACGCAGTTTATTCATGTCAGTGGCGACGGCATGTTGGACGTCGCCGCGCAGGCTTCGCTCTTCCTGGAGTTCGGTCTCGATCTCACCGATCCGTGTTCTATCCATCCCTTCCTCTACGATACGACGCGAGCTGAGATCTCCGCCGAGGTGTTAGGGACCGATCTCGAATTTGAAGCTTCGTTAGGCTCGGTCGTGGGTATCTTTGTCAAGGATGGCACGGTGACCTTGGATGCCGATGGAGATCCGGAAACGGAAGGAGCCGCCTTCGTTTCGTTTGGCTTGAAAGACAACAATGGCGATGGCCGGCATTACTTGAGCGAGCCGATCTTTAATAGCGACAACATCGGTTTTGAGGCGCGAGCGGGTCTGACCGCGGATCTCCCCATCTACGCGCCGACGGAAGGCACGCCGTTGGGTGATGACACGGACGAAGACGGGAACGGCTTCCCTGACAATCATCTCGTCCTCGATGTGCCAGATATTCTGCGGCTCTTTATCCCCGATACCGCAACCGACATGATGGCGGAGATCGAAATGCGGGGAGACGAGAATGATTTCATTATCACCGGCCCGACAGACAATTTCGAGGTCGAATTCCGTCAGGATGCCGGAGTTGGAAGCAGCGCCACCGCGATGCCAAGCGGCAACAAGTTAATCATCACCATCAACAGCGGCGTCACCGATGCGAACGCGGTGGTCAGTGCGGTCAACGGCGCCACCGGCTACTCCGCCACACTCGACAATGATGATGACGGTGATGACGGCAACGCCGTGAACGACGGTACCGGCAAAGTGGCTAAAACGACGGTGGCCACGCCTGACTTCAGTAGCCTCTTCGATAACCTCGATCTCTGCGCCATTCTCGATAGCCACGCTTCCCAATTGCTTGATGGCTTAGATAGCTTGTTAGGGACGATACAGGACGGCTTGGATGACGCCGCCGCCTCATTGAGCTTGCCGCTCATTGGCAATGGTCTGGCCGGTCAAGCGCGCTTCATTGAGCAGTTCCGTGAGGGAATGTTAGCAGATTTACGCGAAGCGGTGGACGATAGCGGCGGAAGCGCCTCAGGCGCGGTCGAAACGCTGATCAAAGAAGCTCTGTGGAATTCGTTGGGACCGGGCGGCCTGGACATCTTGGTTAATCCGGATGGCACCGAATTGGATGATGGTCAGGGTCCTGGACAATTGGATGTCACACTCGATTGTGATGACGGCTTGATCGTCAATCTGCGCCTCAATTGGGGACTGGATATCATTAGCGCGGAACTCGATTTCGATATCGGCGTGCCCGGGTTTGGATTGGAAGTAGACGGCGGCGTGGAACTCGCGCTCTCGTTTGATTTTCAGTTAGGCTTTGGTCTCAATAAAGAAGATGGTTTCTACCTGGATACGAGTGCTGATCGTGAGATCTTCCTCGGCTTTGAAGCCTCCATTCCAGGGCTGAAGACCACTGGCGAACTCTTCTTCCTCGTTCTTGAAGTAGAAGATGACCCCGACGACCCCAGCATGTTTGAAGGTGGCATCCATATCGACATCATGGATCCTGGTGGCGATAACAATAAGCTCTCCATTGGTGAGCTCGGGGGCGCCTCATTCGCTGACGTCATCGACTTCGATCTCGCCGCCATTGCTGACATCAATCTCAAGATCTCCGGCGGCTTTGGTGAAGGCACCAATTTCCCCAAAGTGGTGGCGGACTTTTTGTTAGACTGGAGTTGGTCACTTGAGGAAGGCGCCAGTGACCCGCAACTGAAGTTTGCCAATGTGGGTCTCGACCTCGGCAGCTACATTTCCGATTTCTTGGGGCCGATCGTTCGTGAGATTCATAAAGTTACTGGACCCATCGAACCGATCGTCGATGTGGTCACTGCCCCCATTCCCATTCTCTCGGATCTTCGTGGCCGTGATTTCTCCTTGTTAGATCTCATGGGCGAGATGGGCTACATCGAGGAAAGCACCTTGAAGTTCATCAATGTGGTCATCGCGGTCATCAAGATCGTGGACAAGCTCAACACGTTTGGTGATTCCGGGAACATCTTCATTCCGTTTGGCGACTTCGACCTCACCGCTAGCAACTCCGGGAAGTTTGATGAAATCCAACAAGCCGCCGATGCTTTAGGTGACTTCGATCCGGAGGGCTTCCTCAATGACTTGGAGAATAGCAATGAGGCCAGTGTTGATGCGAGTGCTAGTGCAGGATTTGCCGGAGACGTCAGCAGTTTAGATAACTTCCAGTTCCCGCTCTATGAAAATCCGTTAGAAATCGCCAACTTGTTTGTCGGACAACCGGTCGGCTTAATTGAGTGGCACATGCCTACCTTCAAGGCGGAAGCACAGTTCACCATCGAAATCCCCATCTTCGATGCGCTCCAAGCCATCTTTGGTGGGCGCGTGGGCATTGAGATCAATCTGGGCTTTGGCTACGACACCTTTGGCATTCAGAAGTTTATCGAATCGGGCAAGGTGATCGATATCTTCGACGGCTTCCACGTCATCGGGGTGGATCAGAACGGCAATCCTCGCGATGAACTCGTCCTTTCCGGCGAGATCTTCTTCGGCGCCCAACTCAATCTCGGTGGTGTGGCCAAGGCAGGCGTCCGTGCCGGATTCGGACTAATCGTCGGATTTGATCTCAATGATCCCAATCAAGACGGCAAGGTCCGGATCAGTGAGATCGTCTCCAATGCGAGAATCGATCCACGGTGTATCTTCAACATTCATGGCGAGATCTTCATCTTCGTAGAAGCGTTCCTAACCGTCGATCTCTTCTTCTTTAAGATCGACGAAACCTGGCGCTTTGGCGAATTCACCCTCTTTGAATTCACCATCACTTGTCCGGAGCCCACCTTGGCTTCCCAGTCCGGGACGACTCTAACCATTAATGTCGGCACCAATGCCGCAGACCGCAAAGAGATCGACACCGATGACTCCGCCGAACACGTCGTCGTCACGCACCTCGAAGGCGATGCCAATGGTGAAACCGTGGAGGTGAACTTCATCGGCTACACCCAGGAATTTCCGATGGAAGGCTTCTCCCCCATCGAGAAGATCGTGATCAATGATGCAGGCAGTGGGGATGACATCTTGGAATTCCGCGGGGTGCTTGCCGAACTCGAAGTGAACGGCGGTGAAGGCAATGACCAGATCATCGTGGCTGATCGTGGCGAAACGGGTGATGTCGTTGGATCCGCTCTTCTTGAAGGTGGTTCTGGCAATGACACCATCACGGTCACCGGTCTCGCACCTAACGTGACCATCAAAGGGGATTCTGGTGAAGACACCCTTTCCGCCGGCATGAGTTCCGTAACCATCGACGGCGGTGATGGCAGCGATACCATAACCGGCACCTTGGAAGATGATACCCTCATCGGTGGTGGCGGATCAGATTCCATCAAAGGCTTTGCCGGTCCCGATGACATTGATGGCGGCGACGGCAATGACGACATCGATGGCGGCAGTGGCAACGACAACATTGATGGCGGCGACGGCGCCGACGACATCGACGGCGGTCTCGGTGACGATATCGTCGATGGCGGTGATGGCGAAGACACGATTTTAGGCGGTCCGGGCAATGACTTGTTGGCCGGCGGCCTAGGAAACGATTCCCTCACCGGTCATGGTGGCGTCGATCTGCTGATCGGTGACACTTACGATGACAGCAATGCGGCCACGATCCTCACCAAGCTCGCACAAATCAATTCGGTAACGCCACCGACCACGCTCGATGTGCAGTCGATTGGCATCAATGACGATGCGGACACCGGTGGCGATGATCAGTTAGTCGGAGGCGGCAACTACGACCTGCTCTTCGGTGGAGAAGGCAACGATTTCCTATTCGGCGGCAATTTCTCTAACACAGGCGAAACCGACATTATCGAAGAGGATGACAACGACTTCATGGATGGTGGCCCAGGAAATGATGAGCTATTCGGCGATGACGCCCACGGCAAGACGGGCGATCGCGACACGGGCATCGCTATTCGGTCAATTGTGTGGCTTGATGAGAATGACAACGGTATTCAAGATCCGGGCGAGCCGGGTGCGGGCGGAGTAGTGGTTAAGTTAGGCCAGCCTTCTGCGTCAGCCGTTCCCGCTGACATGATTGTCGATTCAACCAAGACGTCGGCCGACGGCACCTTCAAATTCACCGGTCTTGATCCGGACACTTATTTTCTCATCTTCGAATCGGGTTATGATTCCGGAACGGGCAAAGGCTTGGTCATCGGCAAACTCGACCAGGGCGATAACGACTTCCTCGATAATGACGCCGATGCGGTCTTTAACCCAGACTACAATCCAGCCACTGAGCCTAACATCGGTGTCACCGAGACGTTTGTCATGAACGTCAACCAGACCCGCACCGATGTGGCCGCTGCCGTTGTGGGGAATCCGGTCTTGGGGATCGCGGATTCATTCGTCACCGAAGGCAATGTTGGTGAGAGTGAGTTGGTCTTCACTGTCAGCCTCTCGCGGCCCATCGCTCACCAAATCACGATCGATTACGAAACGGTGAACACCGGTTCCGCTGACGACACCGGAGATGATCGCGACTACGATCCTATCGGAACCACTACGTTAGTATTCGAGCCCGGCCGTCAAACCCACACTATTTCCGTTCCTATCCTAACCGATAACACTTACGAGGGTGCCCACGAACAGTTCCTCATCCAACTGTCCAATCTCCAAGATCCCGGTTCGTTAGAAACCATTCTCGATGATGACGTGGCGATTGGCACCATCATCGAAGACGATCCCATCCCTGAGATTAGCATCGGCGATTACATCCCGCCGATAGAGGACGATGAGCTACCGCCACCTCTTGAGGTCACTCCGGCTACCTTTGTCATTAGTCTCTCCAATCCAAGTCAGGAAGATATCAAAGTCCGCCACCAAGTGGTCGATGCCAGCGCCTATGCCGCCAATGGCGAAACGCACTACGCCACGTTAGGCGCCGATTTCCTTCCGGTTCTCGCTGTGGATGAGTTAGTGACCATTCCCGCAGGCGAGACGGAAGTGGAGGTCGATATCACCCTTATTGACGACAACGTCGATGAGTACGAGGAGCATTTCTTTGTCGAACTCTTTGCCGCTGAGAAAGCGATCATTAGTGATGGACACGGTGTGGGAATCATCCCGGATGACGATATGCCGGTGACCGTGGTGATTGAGCCGAACACGCCGGTACATCCGGTGAACGATCCGCATCGGACGATTGTTGAAGAAGGTGACACCGCGGATTTCACAGTGCGGCTGTTAGACCCAACAGGCACGTTCCCCATGGCCAGTGAGAAAGAGGTCACCGTTGGTTACGCCACCAATGCCGGAACAGCGGTTTCCTTCCTCCCAACCGGCCAAATCTTCCAGGTCCTGTTTGAATTGCCTGACTACGTTTCCGCCTCTGACAATGAAGCCGATGGTGATCCTCAACTGGTCTTTGAGCCGGGCGATCTGACCATGCCGATCTCGATTCAAACGCGCGACGATCTGGCTTTGGAACCTGAGGAAGAGTTCTTCGTCAATCTCATCTCAGCTGAGAACGCTGACATTGTCTTCAACCATGGCATTGTCACCATTCCTTCCAATGACGCCTTGGTGCTTGGAAACATTCTTTCACCTATCAGTTTCTCCCAGCCCTTTTACTCCGTGGAAGAAGGTGAGGAAGCCAAGATCACGCTCGTCCGCAGTCCAGGCACCACGGTTGATTCCGTGGCCATCTTCCATGCTCAAGGGATTACCGCCACGCCCGGCGACGGAAGCGACGTGCTTCATGACTACGAAGAGACGTCTAGCGTTATTGTTCAATTCGGTCCCGGCGAGTATCTGAAGACGGTCACCATTCCCACATTCGAAGACGTCCTCTACGAAGCCGACGAGACGGTCTTGCTGACCATGCGGAGCCCGACTGGTAAGCCCGCGGATGCGGCGCCATGGCAAGCGACCCTAACCATTCTCAATGACGACGCCCTTCCCGAGTTCACCATCGAGGAATTGACCACACCGGTAACCGAAGGCGCCGATCTTGAATTCAAGGTCACGCTCTCCGGCCCCGCCCAAGATGCCCCAGTGGTTTACTTTGACGTCGAAGACATTACCACCACCGAAGGCGCTGCCGGCGACTACGATATCAATGACGTGACCGCCGTGTTTCCAGGATTCGAACTCAAGGTTCTGAATCCACAAGCGGGCAACGAGACCTGGACCATCCCCATCGTCACCAACGACGACGCTAACATTGAAGCGCCTGAATCGGTTCGCGTGACGTTGCGCGATCCCATTCGTGGAACGTTAGGCGATGACTTCACCGCCATCGGCACCATCAACGACAACGAGCTCGATGTGATTTCGGGTAAAGTCTTCAACGACAAGAACGGCAACGAGTTCTTTGAAGACTTTACCGGCGTCGCCAATGCCGATTACACCGAGCGCGGCATGCAAGGCGTGTTGGTGAACATCGATGATGGTCAAGGCGTGAACGTGACCGTTGCCACGGACATCAATGGCGAGTTCAGCGCCATGGTGCATCACGGCAGTGTTACCATCGAGGTGGTGGAAAGCAGCCTGGTCGGCAACTTCGTCTTCCCAGCCAACGGCCTGCCTTTCCTCACATCGTTCTCAGGCTTTGAACTCACGACCGGAAATGACAATCAAGTGATCGATTTCCGTGGCGGCACCGGCCTCTTCCAAGTTGAGGACATTGGATACCAGGCCAAGACGCTCGATCTTCCCTCGCCTGGTGAAAGTGATACTGTCGGGCGCGGCGGCACCGATGACACGCTCTTTGGCGGACCGGGTGATGATGCCCTCTTTGCCGGCGCGGGTGACGACCACGTCGTCGGCGGTCATTGGATGACGGCCACGAATACTTACGCGCCCATCAATGAAGGGGGTGGCGGTCTATACGATGCGGACATCACCATCTTTGATCCGACCACCGATGCGAACGCCAAGCCGTTGAACGGCCACATCTTCGGTGTGGATACTTCCGGCTTGCCTCTAACATCTACCATTGAAGGCGTCATTTGGGCCGATCAAGATAGCGATAATACCTACGACCAGATCCTCATTCCTGGTGGAGGCATCATGCCGGATACCTCAGAGGGCCTCCAAGACATCGTTGTCCACTTGTTTGACGACAAAGGGAACCGCGTTGGCGTGACCCTAACCAACCTCTACGGCGAATACAGTTTCGACACCTTTGACGGCAAGTACCGCGTGCAGGTGGAGATTCCAGATGAGTGGTCGGAAGTAGCACCGCAGGAATTGGATCCGGATACCGGTATCTCTTACACGCTCTTCCAACCAGGGATGGGCGATCCGAACACCGTGACGCTCGATGTTCGGTTAGAGTTCGGTGTGGCGCCGGCGGCCACGCAAGGCGTTGATTTCGTCAAACCGATCTACCGCGTGGATCAAGGCGAGCAAGACACGCTTGCCATTGTGAGTCTCGCCCGTGCCAATGCCAGTACCGAAGCCGCGGTCGTTTACACGACAAGCGATGGCACAGCCATGGACGGCGTGCATTACGAAGCCGTCACGGGTGTCGTCTACTTTGCCGTCGGCCAACTCACGAGCAGTTTCGTCGTTCCCATCCTGGCCGCCGGCGATATCCCCGAGTGCGATACCGTTAGTCTCAACTTGCACTTACGCGCCGCCACGGGTCGTCCGATCAATGACGTGACCATGGAAATCCAACACGTCGGCGACGGCATCACCGACAACGATTTCATCGAAGGCGGTGATGATTGGGATATCATTCTAGGCGACTCCGGAAACATTGCCGGCCATCTCCACCCCGCGCGCTTCCTCCCACTGAGTCCGCCCGCCGGTAAACCTGCCGGAGTTGAAGGTCTCGATCCCTACACGGAACTCGAGTTCGCCGGAGGCCCCTATTCTGATGCCATCGACGCGGGAGGTAGTTTGGACTATGTCTTCGGTCAGGGTGATTCCGATTTCATCACCGGCAATGCCGGTCTCGATTACATCGATGCGGGAATGGGCGATGATTCGTTGATCGCAGAACTTGGCAATGACACGCTCATCGGTGGTCACGGCTTCGATAAAGTAATGGCCGAAGCCGACGCCGATTTCACTTTGCGTCAGAATGATCCCGATCCGTTCTACGAGGGCAATGATAGTCTGCGGTTGGATTTCGAGAATCCGCTCCTCCTCACCAGGTTTACATTAGTCGATATCGAGCACGCCCGGCTGGTTGGCGGCAATGCTAACAACCTCTTCACCCTAACGGATTGGACGGGATTCGCGGAGATCGAAGGCGGTCTGGGCAACGACCGGATCATCGTCGAGAACGACACCGACATGACCCTCGCCGACCAAGGCGGTTCGAATGCTGCGGAACTCATTGAAATGGCCTTGGCACCTGTCGTGCAAGGGCTCGACCTCAATCTTGGAAAGGGCAGCGGATTGGTCTCAGTGAGTGATGTCACTTCGCTCGCCACTTCGTTCCCCATTTCCAACAATACGATTTCCATCTTCAACTCGGTCGCCCTCTATTCCCCTGCCCTACTCAACGCCTTTATCTTCGCCGGCAACAGCTCGCTCACACTCGGTAACGGCTCGGTTTACAGCATCGATAGTGTCGAGAACGCCACGCTGATTGGTGGTGCCGGTAACAACAAGATCGATGCCCATGATTACTCTGGCAATGTCACCATGCAGGGTAAAGGCGGCGACGATGAATTGATCGGCGGCCCTGGAAACGACACCTTCCTCTACGATGCGACGGATAGTGGCAACGACACCATCACTGGAAACGGCACGGCGACGTCGGCGGTCGATGATCCGGGCTTTGACACGCTCGATTTCTCGGCCATTCCCGCCACGACGGACGTCACCGTTGATCTCTCCTCTTTGAATACGCCCAATGTGTGGGACGGCGGCGTTTCCACCCTCACCTTCAAGAAAGAAGATATCGATGCCGTGATCGGCGGCGACGGCGATGATGATCTCACCGGAAACGCACGCGACAACACCTTGAGTGGCGGTCCTGGTGACGACCGCGCAGCGGGCGGTGCCGGCAACGAGACCTATGCCTTCGATGCGGATGAGCCTTGGGGTAAGGAAATCATTGTTGAAGATCCGCTAGACCTCGTGGGTCATGACATCCTCGATTTCTCAGCCACAACGGACTTCCCAGTGATCGTTGATCTCAATATCACCGGTGTCAGTCCCGGTGCCGATCAAGTGATTGGCAATCTAACACTCGTCATCGAAGCCGGTGGTTTTGAAGAGGTCATCGGCGGCAGCATGGATGACGAAATCACCGGCAACGGATTGGATAACATCCTGCGGGGCGGTCCGGGTCACGACTTGTTAGAAGGCTTCGGTGGCAATGACTTCATGGATGGCGGACCTGGCAACGACCGTCTCGATGGCGGTCCTGGTTTCGATTCACTCGCGGAGACGGAGGATGTCGACTTCACTCTAACGGATACCAATGTGACCAAGGGATCCGATTACGATGCCCTGAAGGACATCGAACACGCCACTCTGACGGGTGGTGGTTTGCCCAACATCTTTGACCTCACCGGATGGACGGGGAATGCAGACATCAATGGCGGTGGACACTTCGGCGACACCTTCATCATGCAAGCCAATGCCGACTTCACACTCGACGATGCGGATCCCGGCGATCTCACTATCCCAGGTGTGGCAATCACTGTTGATCACCTCATGCCCGCCGTCACGGGCACGATCAATGTGGTGAATGTGGAGGACTTCGAACTAACAGGCGGACCAAGCGCGAATACGTTTACCGGCGAAGATCTCAGTCCATTGGCGCCAAGCATGGTGGCGCGTGGCAATTTCACCTTTGACGGCGGCGCCGGGGCCGATGTCATCACAGGAACCATCTGGAACGACACTCTCGCCGGGGGCGGCGGCGATGATACGATCAAACCGCTCTCCGGTGATGACGACGTGGATGGCGGCACGGGCACGGACACCATCGTGGAAGAACGCAGCGCCTTGGGCGGACTTGAGTTCACGCTTAACGATACCTACTCGCACATCGGATCAGGCGGCGGTTTCTCAGAACTCGATAGCCTCGCCGACGTTGAACAAGCGCAAATCTTTGGCGGCGTGGGCAATGATGAAATCACTCTAACAGAGTGGACAGGAAGCAGTGTCCTCGTTGATGGCGCCGCAGGTGCGAACAACAACTTCATCATCGAAGTGGATGGCGATGTCACCCTAACAAACACTGACGTTACTATCGACGGGAGCACTAGCAACTTAACCCAATCCAACTTCAACAATGTGGTCATCTTCGGTGGCCCCGGAGATAATGTGTTTGATGCGTCTGGATTTTCCAGTCAGGGCGTGATCTTCGCAGGGTTCGATGGCGATGATTGGTTCTTAGGCACCAAACTGGATGATATCTACTCCGGTGGCGACGGAGACGATACCTACGCTTTCAACGCAGACATCGATATCGGCATGGACACCATCTTGGATTCGGACGGCACCGATACCCTCGACTTCTCGATGACGACGACTCAAGGCGTTACCGTGGACCTTGGCAACGCCGCCTTCCAGCCGCTCACCGGCGGTGCCACCACTGCTGACTTGCGGCTCTTTGGGACGCCGGTTGAGAATGTCATTGGCGGAGCCGCGGCAGATAATTTGAAAGGGAACGCCGCGGATAACACACTCACCGGTCTCGGGGGTTCCGATACGTTATCTGGCGTTGCCGGAACGAACACAGTGGTGGAAACAGCCGATGCCGACTTCACGGCATCTGACATCGCCCTCACCATTGGCGGGGACACCGATACGCTCAACGATATCCAGGTCTTGGATCTCACCGGCGGCCCTGGAAATAATAACATTGATGCCAGCGCCTTCACCGGAACCACCACCCTTCGTGGCGAGGCCGGAATCGATGTTCTGTCAGGTGGTTCTGGAAATGACCTTCTGATTGGCGGGCCAGACAGTGACACCTTGAAGGGCGCTCTGGGGGATGACACCTATCAATTCGATGTCGATCAAGCGTTAGGTGCTGACACCATTTCCGAAGCCGGCGGCACGGACTTGTTAGACTTCTCCCCCACGCAATCCGTGGGGATCACTATTGATTTGGGTGATACCGCCGCACAAACCGTTCATGCAACCAATCTCACGCTAACCATCGACACCGCCACGAGCATTGAGAACGTGATTGGCGGTGACCAGAACGATACCATCACCGGAAACGGCGTCGATAACGACATCACCGGCGGCTCGGGTGATGATATCATCGATGGTGTGGGTGGCACCAATACCATCACGGAAACACGGGACACCAATTTCACCCTAACCGATGTCTTCCTCAACGTGGGAACGGACTTCGACTTCATCCAGAATATTCAGATAGCCGTTCTCACCGGCGGACTTTCTAACAACACCCTCGACGCGTCGGCTTTCTCGGGATCGGTCAGTCTCTTCGGTCTAGCCGGGCATGATATCCTTCGGGGCGGACTTGGCGATGACGTCCTCGAAGGTGGTGAAGGCAACGACGATCTTTACGGCGGTCTGGGCGATGATGACTATCTCTTTGATATGAGCACGATGCTTGGATCCGATCTCTTGATCGAATTCAACGGCCAGGGCTTCGACGAATTGATCGGTCCCGCAGCGGGCGCCGATCTTCTCAACCCCTTCCCCCAAGGCATCCCCATGGCCAGCCCCGTGCTCTTCCTTGAAATTCAAAACCTCTACGTGGAGGCCTCGTCATGATGCGAACCCATGCCTATAGAACCATGAAGGCGCCCTATCTTATTGTCACCCTAACGCTGCTCTTGTTTTCGGTTTCGGCAAGAGCACAACTACCGGCCCTTGAAATCTTCACTGTCGTCCCAGCCGTTGCCAATACCACGGTTCCCGACCAAGATGGCGATTTTCCTGCCTACATCGTTTTAAGAGCCAACACCACCGTTACCCTCGCCGGCCTCTATCTTACCGATGAGATTGCGAATCCTGCCAAATGGCAATTCCCAGATGGCTACGTCCTGACAACAGGCCAGACGCTCAGCCTATTCGCATCGGGCAAGGATCGGCGGCCTCCAGGCCCCGATGGAGAATTGCATACCAATTTCTACTACGATTGCTCAGTCCCCTATTGTAGCCTTCGTAGCGCAAACCAGGAATCTCTAGATGTTTTCAGAGACCTCAACAACTACTGCGAATGCGATGGCCTCACATTGATTCGTCGGGGTGCTAAAGCTGAATATCTGGTCCCTGGCGAACAAGACACCGGCACGAGCTGGACACTTCCCTCATTTGATCCTTCCTCTCCTCCCTGGCAATCGGGCCCCACCAGCATCGGTTATGACGTGGGTGAAAACACACTTTGTGATGGTTTGATCCTCTACGCCACCATGGATACCGCAGATATCTCCGGATCCACCGTCAAAGATGTGAGTGGACCCACCGTTCATGATGGAACGATGACCGGGGGAACCCTTCCGATTGTGACGGCTAAGATTAAGGAAGGATTGGAGTTTAATAACGAACCCAATCCTCATGTCGACTTCGGCGCGCATGCGGAATTGTCTCCGGGAAGCGGCAAAGATTTTTCCGGTTCGATCTGGGTGAGAAGTCGCACCTCGCCCGCCCAAGGTCAGATTCAAATGATCGCCTCAAACGAGGGCTTCAATAAACCCGGCTGGTCTATCCTTCGAGCCAATATCAACTTGGGAGCCGTTGCCATCCGTACCGTCGTGCAATTCGAAGACGCTGGGGGCAACCGTTATCAAGCCCTCTTGCCCGCTTTGCAGAATAGTGTTTGGCAACACGTCGCTTTTTCCTATACGGGCAGTTCCGGGTCGCCGGTGCTTCAAGCCTATTTCAATGGCATCCCCGTTACACCAGTCTCCATTCCTAGCGGTTCAAGCTTCGCTAGCTCCGGCAAACTCTTGTTAGGCCGTGACGGCCCCGGGCAATATGGCCTCAGTGGCGATGCGGATGATTTCGCTCTCTGGGATCGTGCCCTGACTGGAAGTGAAATCACCGAACTCTACAACGCCGGCAACCAAGGCCTTTCCTTCAAAGATCCTTCGGCGGGAATCGGATCGCTTTATGATCCTCTCATTGCCACTGATGTGGAAATGGAAATGAGAGGTATCAATTCAAGCCTCTACGTTCGGGTTCCTTTCTATCTCAGTTCGTTTCCAACAAGCGCCAACAAGATGCTCTTGCGCATGAACTATGATGACGGGTTCCAAGCTTATCTCAATGGCAAACCCGTCGCCGCACGCAGGATTCCCTCCATCTTAAATTGGAATTCCAAAGCCATCAGCGACCGATTTGATCCATTGGCCTTGGCCCCTGAAACCATTGATATCACCCCTGATATCGGCGCCCTCAAACAAGGCGTCAATGTGCTCGCCATTCATGCTCTTAATGCCGATGCCAACGCCGACCGGTTTCTTATCTGTCCGGAACTCTGCGTGGAACTCCGCCCACCGGGTGGTGGCGGGCAGGATGACGATTGCGTGAAATCCACCAATGGCCGAGAATTCTGGTTGGCCTTTCCAGAGAACTGGGAAGAAGAACCTGACTATCCTCCCGAACCCAGCGTGTGTATCACCGGACCACGCGGCACGAGCGGAACCGTCGCCGTACCTGGAATCAGTTTCACAAGTGCCTTTACCATTCCATCTGGAAAAGGGACTCACAGCTGCGTCACGGTGGTCCTGCCGAAAGGCGCTGAACTCGAAGGTGATAATGATATTGAGAATAAGGCGGTGATCGTGAAAGCGAATGCCGATGTCGCCGTGTATGGGCAGAACCGAATCGATTATACGACTGACCGCTACTTGGGCGTACCGCTTCACTGCCTGGGCACGAATTACATGGTGCTCACTTACAAAAATGTTCAAACCAACGTTCCTCTCATCCAGGGCACGCAATTAGCGATCGTAGCACCCTACGATGACACCGACATCATGATTACCTTCAAAGATGGTTCATCGATGAATGTGACTTTAAATAGTGGAGAAACCTACCAATTCCGTGATGAAGATCCGAGCCCTGTCGACGTCACCGGGGCTCGCGTAAAGGCCAATAAGCCCGTCAGTGTTTATGGCAGTCATCGTTGTGCGAATATACAAAGAAATGACCAATGGTTTTGTGATCATCTTGTCGAGCAACTCTTCCCCATCGGCATGTGGGGTAACCAGTATCTGATCGCTCCACTCGAAACACGTTCCGGTGATACCCTCCGTATCCTTGCCGCATTCAACAATACCCAGGTCTCGATTGATGAGAATGGTTCGGTTTCTAATATCATTCTCAACTCCGGTGAGGTTCATGAAATGACCTTGGATGTCCCCACACGTTTGTCGAGTAACACGAGATTCTCCGTCGCTCAGTTTTCGAACAGCGCGGATTTTGACAACGTACCGAATAACCACGGTGATCCCTTTATGGTTTTGATTCAACCATGCGACCAGTGGATGTCAGATTACTATATCTGTGCGGCCTCTACAGACGACTTTGCAAAGAGTTATATCACCGTCATCTCAAAATCTACCGTAGATCTTGGGAATACGTTTATACTTATCGATGGAGCATCCCTGGGCAGTGTGTTAACTTTGGCCTCTAACACAGGAACCATAGGAACCTTTGCCACGGGAGAAACATTCGCCCGTTTGGAGCTTCCCAATTTGTCAGATAAAGAAACCTGTTATCACATCGACGGACGAAATCCGTTTGGTCTGACAGTCTATGGTTTTGACGTTCTGGATTCCTATGGCTATCCCGGCGGACTTTGTCTTCCGGATTTGGAAGGTCCGCTCATTTCCAATCAGACGGACGTCACCGTTACCACCACCACGGGCACAGCTACCGTTCCAAACTTCCTTCCCGACGCCAACTTCGCCGATAACGTCACCACCGCCGCGAATTTGATCCTTAGCCAAACACCCGCGGAGGGCCAATTAGGACTTGGAACTCACATCATCACCATCGAAGCTGAAGATGAAAAAGGTAACAAGAGTACCAGCCAGATCACTTTTATTGTATCTGACGAGAATTCTCCGCCCCGGTCCATTCTCCTCCAACCGTTGACGCCCGCGGTCAATGCGCCAGAGAGCACGGTGGATATCACTTTGGGTTTCGAAGATGATGAACAACCTTCGGACGAATTGGATTACCAAATCGTCGCGGTGTTGGGCAACACGGAAGCATTCGAGATGATCGCGATGGATAACGATACCAAAGAACTCATCGTTCGTTGCAAATTGAACCTCATCGGCTCCGTCGATGTCCGCGTCCGCGCCATCGACGAAGGCGGCCTTTCCGCGATCAATAGCCAGCTCATCAATGTTCAAGGAACGCCTTATCAGCAATGGTTGAACGCTACCTTTCCCAAAGCCGTCTTGAGCGATCCCGATCAGCAAGTGCCTCAATGGGGTGAACAAGCCGATGGCGACGGGGATGGCAGCCCCACCATCGGCGAAGCATTCCACGGCACCAATCCTAACGCCTTCAACATTGTGCCTATCGATACGGTCGAATTTGATGATGGCAGCGGCGAATACGTCTTCACCTTCAAACGGGCGGTCGATGATCAGGGAGCCGACGGCGAGTGTCAGTGGTCGCTCAATCTTACAGAATGGTATCAAAGCGGTGAAGGCCCTCCGGGCGACCCGCGCACCATCACCACCGTTCCCGGCGAAATCGCCAACGGGCAACAGACCTTCCAAGCGCGTATCTCTGGCGAAGGCGGCGAACGGATTTTTTTCCAGATCACGTATCAGCAGTCGCCATAAGAGGCGACTGCTTCGACTACGGACTGGTACTTCGCGCGACGGAGAACAGCCTAACATCAAGGCGGAACTCCAACGCTTATTACGATCTATCCGTAGGTTGTTGTGATCCCGCTTTCACGCTCTTACGTGAGATTTCTCTAGACACCAGTCTAACATAATATCCACTAAACTTCCTTTCATTCGCCCAGCCTGAACTTCGCGTCGCCTAACTAACAGTCTAGTTATGTAGCACAAAAGCTTCCGTATCACCGCTATCACTGCCACGTGATGGCTCTTTCCCCGGCGTTCGATACGAGTTCGTAGCAGAAGTTGTGAGACGTCTCCTCGTTCAATGCGCAACGCCCGGAACTTTCACAAGTTCCGCTACGAACATGCGCAACGCCCGGAACTTCACAAGTTCCGCTACGAACTTGCGCAACGCCCGGAACTTTCACAAGTTCCGCTACAAACTTGCCCATCACATTGGGAGCAACGCCCGGAACTTTCACATGTTCCGCTACAAACTTGCCCATCACATTGGTTTGCATCCACGCTATGGCAATCGCTTGCCAGCACTCTCTTTGGATGCGTAGAATCCAACCCGGTTTCACTGCCATGCCCGCGACGCAAGTAATCAATCTTCTAATCGTTGACGATGAACCGGACCTAGTGAGCAGTCTTCAGCGTATTTTGAAGGCAAGAGGATTCTCTATTGAAACCGCTTGTAGTGGCGAAGAAGCGGTGGTCTGTGCCACGAATCACACGCCCGATGGCATTCTCATGGATATCAAAATGCCGGCCATGGACGGCGTTGAAGCCGTGCGCCAAATTCGGTCAGTTTGTCCCGATGCCTTCGTGATCTTTATGACGGGCTATTCGGAGTTGGTGAAGGAAGCCGAAGCTCACGGTCCTGTCGCCGTGCTTTCCAAGCCAGTCGATCCCAAAGAAGTCTGTGACCTTTTGGACGGGGCATCTGGTGCCTCGTCTCCAAGTTAGTTCTTTCGATTCATGGCTGGCGCTTCCACTGTTCTCATTGTCGACGATGATGCCGATGTACGATCCAGTCTAAAAAGAGTGCTCTTACTTGATCAGTATGACGTGCATGAGATTGGCACCCTATCAGAATTGCGATCCGTAGATAATCTCGGTTCGTTTCAATTCATCATCCTCGATCGCAAGCTTCCCGATGGATCTTCCGATGAGGTTCTCCCGGAACTCAAGACACAAGCTCCCGATACCGACATCCTCGTTGTCACGGGCTACACTGACCTCCACGGAACGCTCGCCGCCCTTAGACATGGCGCCGAAGACTACCTGATCAAGCCTATCGACCCGGAAGATCTCCGGTCGACACTTCGCAGACTCACTCAGTTGAGAGAAATGCGAACCGCTCTGGAGGAAAGCGAGGCGCGAAATCGCGGCATCCTGGAAACCGCTCCTGTTGGAATACTAACACTCAACGAGGATGGCTTCATTGAGTCCATCAATCCCGCCATTGAAGCGATCACCGGGTACCCATCCGACGAACTCCTGGGGAAATCCGCTAACATTCTGCTGGCGCCTCCTCACCGGGACAACTCGCAGGATCAATTTGTAGCTCACAGATTCGAGCAGAACGAACCGGGGCGCGAAGTGATGGCTCAGAGGAAATCCGGAGAAACCTATCCCGTGGCGATCACGACGAGGAAGGTGACCTTACCTAACGGAGACATCATCACGGTAATCGTCGAAGACATCACCAAGCGTAAGCAACTGGAGAAAGATGTTCTCAAAGCATCCGAAGAAGAGAAACATCGCATCGCGCAAGATCTGCACGATGGTCTGGCATCGCATCTCACCGGTGTGAGTTTACTTTGTAAGATGTTGGCAGACGGTGAGGAAGGCCCTCACACAACCATCGCGAAGCAAATTAGCGGCTTGATTGAAGAAGCCGTACAACAGGCCAGAACGGTAGCTCGTGGTCTCTACCCCGTTGAGAACCGGCCCGAGGCCCTAATGGATGCCCTCGGCAAGTTCGCAGCTCAACTTCGCAACGATCTCAAGATCGATTGCCGCTTCGCGTGTCCTGAGCCCGTGCTAGTGAAAGATAACACCTTCGCCACCCATCTCTATCGCATTGCTCAAGAGGCCACGAACAACGCACTAAGACACGCTAGGGCTGAAAAGATTGAGATCACGCTCACTCAATCAAAAACGGTATTGGAACTACACATAACGGATGATGGAACCGGCATCGACGAAGCCTCTGTGGATCGATCAAACGGGATCGGATTGCGCACGATGGAGTATCGAGCAGGCTTGCTTCAGGGCACTTTAAAGATCGGCCTCGCTGACGGCGGCGGCACTGAAGTCACTTGCGTCGTGCCGAAGAATGACGCCTAGGGGACGAACAGCATCTCCTGGCCCTTTAGCGAAACAAGATCGAGCACACCATCGGCATCTAGATTTTTAATACACTAACATATCCCCTCATCAGGCAACCGCGCGCTTCCTTCATTTCTATTCATTGGCAATGAAACATGCATCAAAGGTGATTTGGAATTAACGGACAAGATCTGCACATCCTTGTGGATTCGATGCAAAGCGCATGATCCAAATCGACGCTACCCAAAGTGCCATGAAACTATCCCATTTCCCTCTCACTGCATGCGCCCTCTTCGTAATGTCCTGTTCATCAGACGATTCTGATTCCCAGGGTGACGGCGTGAAAGCCGACTTTTCAAGTGTCACTGAGACTTTGAAAACGGTGGAGGCGGCTGGATTTGAAAAGATTCAAACCGTCTCGGGCATCTTCCTGGCCGGCCAACCTGACGAGTCCGGTTTCCAAGCGGCGAAGGTCGGCGGCTTGAAGACAGTCATCAATCTTCGGCATGACGGGGAAACGGAACTTAATGAAAAACAAGTCGTCGAAGACCTTGGCCTAAACTATGTCCATCTTCCTTGGAACGGCGCTGAAGAACTGACTGACAAGATCTTCGACGAGGTCCGCGAATCATTGAAATCGGCGGAGAAACCTATTCTCCTTCACTGCAAATCAGCCAACCGGGTAGGCGCCGTCTGGCTACCGTTTCGTGTGTTGGATGAAGGGGTCGGTGTTGAGAAAGCGGTGGAGGAGGCCAAGATCGTGGGATTGAAGAAAGCGGAATACGAAGCGAAAGCACGCGACTACATCAGCAGAAAGTCTTCCTGATAAACTTTTGTCAGTCTATCACTATGAAATCGGAGTTCTCCACTCGGTTTACGGCTTGGTTGTTTCTGGGAGCGGTGATCATGCTATGGGGTGGATGGATGTTGATCCCCGTTCCCTTAGGCGCCTATATCAAACCGGAAGATTTCTCAATCATCGATGAGAACCGGTATCGATTCGTGTGGGCTTATCGTTCCTATTTCTTTGGAGCGGTCTTGGCCGCGATGGCGGTCATTGCGCTTTCGGCAATGTTGTCTCGCAGTCCAGCAAGGATCATGATCTGGCCTGGTGCAACGGTGGTCGCTGGAGGTGCCTTTGCTTATGCCATTGGCAGCGCCTTCTATTATCATCACGGTTATTGGGGATCTCTCGATGTCATTGGAAGACCTAACGAAATCGCCACTGCCTACATTGAATCCATCCGTATGGACACCAAATTCGTCACGTGCTTTGTTAGGTTTGGACGGCTCTTCGCCGGTCTCGGGTTACTCGTGTTGTCTCTGGGTCTCGTGAAATGGAAACTATTCCCACCCTGGATCGGATGGCTTGGCAGTGTGACGGGATTAGCTGCCATCGTCATCGTGATGGCGTCGTCTGACGCTTTCTGGGTATATGAGCCGGTATTCCACCTCCAAGCCCTCTGGATGATAGCGGTTGGGCTAACATTACTCTGCAAAGGTCTTGAATTCTCCGAACGCAATCCATCATTGGCATAACGCAGGTTCTTTCTATGGCGGATCTCGAATTCTATCTAAACTGCAAACGCGTGGTCGTTGAAGAAGGCTCCCGGCAGCTTGGTTTCACACTTCTTCAATACTTGCGGCAGTCCGGCTGGGCTGGAACCAAAGAGGTCTGTTCAGAAGGGGGATGTGGTGCCTGCACCGTGATTCTCAGTCACTGGGATGAAATAAAGAAAAGCCCTATTCACCGGTCCACTGCCAGCTGTCTCGTGCCACTCGTTTCCGTCCACCGGAAAAACATCATCACCGTTGAAGGTCTTTCCAAGCTAACGGAACACGAAACGCACCCCATTTGCGAGGCTTTCACAGAGCTTGGCGCCACCCAATGCGGCTTCTGCACGCCAGGCTTCATCATGACGCTCGAAGCCCGATTGAACGCGAAAGAATGTCTAACAAAGAGAGATCTGGAACGGCTTTTCGATGGAAATCTGTGCCGCTGTACCGGTTATCGGCCCATCCTCGATGCGGCCTCGGTGTTCTGCGAGGATCCACTCGATGATGAGCCGCGAGTCACTCAATGGAGAGAAGACTATCAACGAACTAAAAAACTTGACGAGATCTTTCCCGATGAATACAAGCAACCGTCTTCGTCATTCGAGATCCAGGGGCGACGGACCAACTGGCATTTGCCCACAGAAACTGAGGAAGCTCTCAGACCTGGGACCCAATACATTTCAGGTAATACGGATGTGGGCTATCTGGAAAAGTATGCCTTCCAGCATCCCACTCGCAAAACGCTCCTAGATGGCGTATCCGAATTGAAGGGCATCTCCGACGGAAGCGATGCCGTCGTACTCGGCGCTGGCGTCACAATCGAGGAATTGCACACCGCTTTCAAGGAAAGTCCAAATTCAGCGCTCAAGGCTCTTTCCAATCAATGCCGGTATTTCGCCAACACGCAGATCAGAAACCACGCGACGTTGGGTGGCGGCGTCATCAGTTTTAATCCTTATGGAGATCTCGTTCCTGTCTGGATCGCTACCCGCGCGACCTTGAGCTTCAGCACGCCCAATGGTGAAGAACAGGTCAAGATTACCGGGACGGGCTTTTCTCTGCCAGAGAACGCTTTGCTTGTTTCAGTGACTGTTCCCAAAGCATCTGAGGACACCCACATAGAGAGTTACAAGTACGCAAGGCACCGCACGGATTCTATCACTTATGTTAGCGGGGCCTTGTCCGCGAGGTTTGATCAAGCGACCAACTCATTTCATGCCTTTATCATTAGCTTCTCCGGAATCGGGCCGTCAGGCTTTCGTGCGTCCGAAACGGAGCGATTCCTTGAAGGCTCCTCCCTCGATCGCGATGTTCTCAAAGAAGCCATTACCCATTTGAAATCCGAAGTTCGGGCCGCCATCAATAACCCTCTTCCGGAACGGGTTCATGCCTATCAAGTGCGCCTTTCCGCCGCTATTCTGCGACGGTTTCAGTATGCCCTCCGAAGCAGGTTCTTGGGCGAGAATAACCCTCATGAAGAGGATCTTGTAACTCGTTATCCGGTCGTGGCCCATCGTGCACAAGAGAGTTTCGAGGAGAAGACGGATGGAATACTGGGGCGCGCCATTCCTCACCAGAATTCGAAACTGCAAACCACCGGTGCAGCGAGATATAGCGTGGACTATGAAGTGCCACACTGTCTCTACGGAGCCATCATCCCAGCTCCGTTCGCTCGCGGAAGGATTCTATCCATTCACGCTTCAGAGGCCCTCAAGCATCCCGATGTGGTTGCGGTTTACACGGCGGAAGACATTCCAGGGACGAATCTCTTTGGGTTTCGTGTCAAAGATGAAGAAGTGCTAGCGAGCAGTCGTGTCCACTACGTCGGCCAACCAGTTGGCATCTTGTTAGCGAAGTCCCTCGCCGCCGCCAAGGAGGCCAAACATTTGGTTAGGATTGAAGTGGAGGAGGAAGTCCCTATAGTCACCATTCAGGATGCTCTCCAGGCTAAGTCCTTCCACGGCAATCCCGAGGGTTACCTCGTGAAACAAGGCGATCTTGAAAAAGGATTCGAAGAGAGCGTCGAGATTGTGGAAGGCGAAGTCAACTTATGTGGACAGTACCATTTCTACTTGGAACCTCAGTCGGCCCTGGCGATTCCAAAGGATGAAGGCTTACTCATCTATAGTTCCACCCAGAGTCCTTCAAACGTGGTCGATCATGTTTCCGCCCTGCTGAAAATGAAACAGAACCACGTCGATGTTCGCGTGGGGCGCCTCGGAGGTGGATTTGGTGGCAAGCAATTGCGCGCTGGTCCCATAGCCGCCATCGCCGCCCTTGGAGCACGCCTATCCGGTTCGCCAGTGAAACTCACCCTCGAAAGAAAGGAAGACATGGCTTTCTGTCCAGGCCGAGGGTTCTCTCATGCAACTTACAAAGCCGGTTTCCTCTCCGATGGAATGATCAACGCATTGGACGTGAATTTCCACCTAAGTGGCGGCTTCTCAAGTGATTACAGCGCCGATATCGCTGAAACAGCGACCTTGCTCATGGATAGTTGCTATCACATTGAAAATGTTCGTGTGCACGGTCTCTGTTTGAAAACCAATCTCGGCTCTAACACCTCCACACGGGGATTCGGAAAGCCTCAAGCCTCGGCTGTCGTGGAGTCTGTGATGGACCATGGAGCAAGTGTGCTAGGGCTAGACACCAATCTGCTGAGAAGGCGAAATCTTTACGAGAAAGGCCACCGCACGATCACCAGGACCGAAATTAAGGATGACGTCATGGCCAACTGTTGGGATCGCGTGATGGAGAAATCCAATTACGAGAAGCTCAAAGAAGAGGTGAAGACTTACAACCGCTCCCACACTTATACCAAGCGAGGCATCGCCGTGGTCGGATCCAAGGGCAACATGGGCTTTATTCAAACAGATGATGTCAACCGCGGGCTAGCGCTCATTCACATCCAGCGTGACTGTACGGTGAGCGTCACTCATAGCGGGACGGAGATGGGACAAGGGATCAATACACGAATGGCCCAGGTTGCCGCAGACAACCTCGGGATTCCGCTAGAACATGTGGAAATCACCGACACCCAAAGCAGCTTCATTCCTAACACTCCACCTACCAGCATGGTGTCGACAGACCTGTGCGGGGAGGCGATCCTCAAGGCTTGCGCGAAATTGAAAGGGACTCTGAGCCATTACAAGGGAAGCTTCGAAGAGAAAGTACAAGCGGCCTATCTTGAGGGCCGGTCCCTCACGGAGACTGGTGTCCACAACGCCCCGCGCCTTGTCTACGATTATGAAAAGCAGCAAGGGGACATCTCTTACTTCTTTGTGTGGGGTGCCGCCATGTCTCTTGTCGAAATTGATGTGCTCTCCGGACACTACCGGATCATTAAGAGCCACATCGTCCAGGACTGTGGCAAGAGCCTTAATCCATTACTTGATGTCGGCCAGGCTGAGGGCGGCTTTCTCTTTGGAGTGGGTTATTACATGACCGAAGAAATGATCTATACCGAGAAGGGTCGTTTGATTTCCAACAACGTCTCTAGCTACAAGATCCCAGGTCCTGGCGACATTCCGTTGGAGTGGGACATCGAGTTGCTCAATCACGACCCGAACCACTCCGGCCTTCACAATTCCAAGGGCATCGGTGAAAGCAACGTCCAACTCGGTCTCAGTGTCTACTTTGCCGCCAAGGAAGCTGTTAGGGCAGCCCGACGGGAGCACGCGCTGAGTGTGGAATTCCCGATGGATTTCCCAGCCAGTGTCGACAGGATCACGGCGGCCTTGCCTGACATCGAAAGCATGATCTGAAGATGACACTTTGGTCGCTACAGAAAGTTCAACACTAAAGAACCTACCAAAGTAGCAATCGCTTTACTTAGACTTCTGAGAAGTCTCCCGAGACCACGTTTCCCAAAGATCGCCTAACCGTTTGGCGACCCCGGGATAGAGGTGAGAGAGATCGTCTTGTTCCGTCCGGTCAGTTTCCATGTCATAGAGCTCCCACGGCCCGCGATGGGAGACGAGTTTCCATTGATGAAACCGAACGGCCTTTCCATGGCGCCATTGCCAAAAGAGTGGCGGGCGCGGCGGGACAGTCTTGCCTTGAAGTAGCGGCACCAAGCTGCGGCCTTGCAAGGGCGTGATCTCTTGGCCATTCCATTCGGCCGGATAAGTGGCTTCCGCCACATCGATGACCGTGGCCATGACATCGATAAAATGACCCGGTTGCCTGACAAAGCCGCCCGGGTTGAAGAGCCGCTTGGGCCAGTGGACGATGAGCGGTGTGCAGATTCCGCCTTCGTGCGAGTAATTCTTATAACGGTGAAAGGGCGTATTGCTGACATTCGCCCAATCTTTCTTCAAAGATGCCCAGCGCGTCATCGAACCGATCGGCCCCTCGCCTCGCTTCACCACCTCAGCGGAGCCGCCATTATCCGAGGCAAAGAAAAGGAGCGTGTTCTGCGCTTTCCCTAACGCTTTCAGCTTTGCTAGCAATCTTCCTATATTTTGATCCAACCGGTCGATCATCGCCGCGTAGACGGCCATGCGTAGGTCTTCTTCGTCTTTCTCCGCCTCGCTTAGTACATCCCAGGATCGATGATCCGCGGGAGTGAGTTTGACCGTCGACGGAAATAGCCCGCTCGCTAACTGTTTCGCCCAACGTTTCTGCCGCACAACGTCATAGCCTTCACGATACTTGCCGCGATATTTCGCGATGTCTTCCGGCCAGGCATGCAAGGGATCATGCGGCGCCGTGTAAGAAAGATAGAGAAAGAAAGGTCTCTTTTCCGCCTGGTACTCGTCGAGATACTTCAACGCATAGTTCGTGAAGTAATCCGTGGTGTAAAAATCCTTTTCCGGTGGCGAGTACGGCTTGAAGGTGACGTGATCAATACACCACGCACGATTGGGACGTTTCTGAGCCGGTTTCCCCTCCCCTTCACGCTGGCGACCGGGATTGAAATGGTTTGAAGCGCCATCGCGCAGGCCAAAGTAACGGTCGAATCCACGCTCGAACGGATTCTCGATCCCATGATGTTTGCCGGCCATCAAGGTGCGGTAACCAGCCTCTCGCAACACTTCCGCTAGAGTCACCGCATTCCGTATGCGTCCCGGCGAACGGTCCATCTGAGATTGCTGCGCATACGTCCCAGTCAGGAGGCAAGCACGGCTGGGAAAACATTTGGAAGTGTTATAAAACTGAGTAAAACGCAAGCCTTTCTCTGCCAGGCCATCCAAATGCGGCGTATGGATCTCGCTGCCGTAACACCCAAGATCGGAAAAGCCCATATCATCGACCAGAATGAAGATGATGTTAGGCCGGTCGTCTTGGCCCGCCGTGCGGGTCGTAATTTGGCCGTGAAGACACAGACTGGAAAATGCCGTGAAGAGTAAGGCTGTCAGGAAGATTCTCATCGCTGGCTGGAGGCTACCAAGGCAGCCTCCAGCCTGACGATAGAAATCAACAACGGAACGATACTCCTAACGATGCACGACACCGGCGGGCCAACGACCGATCGCCGTGAGAAATCCTGTGAAGGTGGTATTCTGCACCGTGAGATGGCCTTTCACTCCACTGATGGTCGTGGCACCAAATTCCCCGGAGCCGGAGAAGCCGGAATCGATCAATTCAATGCCGGCACTGTGAGTAGCCGTGAAACCTTGTCCATTCTTGCCACCTTTCACATTGACCAAATTGTGACCGGTGAATCTCGTGAAACGATTGGTCGCGTTGCCGCTGTATTGGATCTCCATGATGGCCCTGACGAAACCACCATAAGCCGAACAGCCATCGAAGTATGGGAAGGGCACATCTTGAGCATGGAAATCGGCATTGAACTTACCGTGGGCAAACGAAGCGAACGCTGAGTGCGCGAAACCAAAGGCGCGGCAGTTTCGCAAGCCCACGCGATGCCCTCGCATCCAGTAACCAAATGGCGCGCTCCCGAACTCGCGGCCTTCGTGTGAGGTGAAACGGCCCTCATCGCCTTCGTAGTGGTAACGTGAGCCATTTGAGAAAACCACGTTTCCAGTCCAATTCCCCGTGCCGTCTCCATCCTCAAGGAAGATTCCCGTCGCCTGCGCGCCAACCACAACACAATTCGTGATGTCGCCATGACTGCTATGATGCACAAGACCATGGCGCTCCCCACCACTTCCATTCTCATCTGAGGGACGCACACTCACATGGTTAAAAACGAAGTCGGATGAGAAGTGCGCATGACAAGGATAACGCCCAATTCGGTTGCTCAAGGGATTGATCTCTGCCGCTGTGGTGCGGCCCATTTCAATAAACTCCGCCCCTTCGATACGCGTCAGGCCGGAATACAAACTGTGCGCGCGCATGGGGCTTGAAGACCCCGTTCGGAGCTGAACAGAACGCGTGAGATGCACCACGGGTGATCCGTTAGGTGTGAGGTGATCGTGGACGAGCGGCCGGTCAAGCGTCACGCGATTCCCCGAGATCCCCACAATGCGCCGAATCTCCGTCTGGTCTTGGTAGAGTGATAGATCACGTTTGAGTTGCCAGAGCGGAATGGTCCATTCATCCAGGAAGGGCAACGAAATTTCATCCCCTACCCGCCAGTCAGACACGTTGGGCACTTGGATCACTTGCGAACCCGCCGTTCCACCAGACGCGTAGACAAAGTGTGTGGGCCGCCGCTCTCCACGGATCTCAACACGGCCGACGGAGAAAACGCCCACACCGCTCTGCGTCGCATCTCCGCTTGTGGATCCGGAAAAAGTGATCGCAATGTTATCTCCGGCCACGTTGAAGAAGCCGCCGGGTTTGACTAACACCGTCTCCACATGAAGGCGTGTTCCCGATTGCAAACGAAGCTCGCCATCGATCGCGATGCCTTTGAGCGTTAGTTCACCATCCACCGTCAAAACGGTTCCTTGCGGCACCCAAAGGATCGCATGGGCGTCACCTTGGAAGTCGCCACCTGACAATTGCCCCGACTCCGTGACCTGCCAGTTGGCGATGGCCGCAAGATCACCAAAGCTGTGATGATGCTGTTGCACCGGAACCGGCTGACCCGGACTCCAGGTCGTGTCACGCGGAATCACCACATTGGCAGTTGGGTCGGGCACCGGATTGGGATCCGGAGCTGGAATCTCGGGCTCAGGTTCAGGCTCTGGAGAAGGATCGGGAGCTGGATGGGGATCTGGTGCAGGCGTTGGATCGGGATCGGGCGCTGGATCGGGCGTTGGATCGGGATCGGGCGCTGGATCGGGATCGGGCGTTGGATCGGGAGCAGGAATGGGATCAGGTTCGGGGAGCGGATCAGGCGCATCGGGAACCGGATGCGGATCGGGAAGATCCACGAGATCACCTTGAACACCCTGCGGCCAGCGGCCGATGGATTGGAGATAGCCCCTGATAGCGGTGTTAGAGAGAATCAAACGACCTTGGTTTCCATTCACGGCGGAGGCGCCATATTCTCCGCCTGATCCGGTGATCAGTGAGTTCTCAAGGGTGATGGTTCCGCTATGGATCGTGAGCATCCCTTCACCATCTTTGCCGCCGCGCACCGACACCAAGTTGTGACCGGTAAAATTGGAGATTCTGTTATTGTCCGCCGTGCTGTATTGAATCTTGAGAACGGCATCCAAGAAAGCTCCGAATGCCGTGCATCGATCGAACTCCGCCAAGGGTTGAATAGGCGCCTGAGGATCGGCATTAAAGCGCGAATGGGCGAACGTCGCGAAACCGGACATAGCGAAACCAAAGGCATGGCAGTCACTCAACCCAGTGCGATGACCGCGCAGCCAGAAGCCGAACGGACCGCCACCGAGTTCACGCCCTTCGTGAGTAGCAAAGCGGCCATCGTCGCCCTCGTAGTTGACACTTGATCCTGCGGAGAAAGCCACATTGCCAGACCAGCTTCCCGTGCCATCACCATCCTCAAGGAAGAAACAGGAGGATTGCGCACTCACCACCACACAATCGCTCACATGTCCATGACTGCTGTGATGCACGATGCCATGGCGGGGACTGCCAAAGAGATCTTCGCGCGAAGGCCGCACACTCACCTTCTCAAACTGGAAGTCCGGCGAGAAGTGCGCATGGCAGGGGTAGCGCCCAATCATGTTGTTCGTTGTGTGAATGGCATGCGCGGTCGTTCTGCCCATGTCAGTGAATTCAACGCCGTTCAGAATCGTGCGTCCGGCAAATAAAGTGTGTGCACGTACCTCACTGTCGGATGCCGTATACAGGCGAATCGAACGGGACAAATGCACCACGGGAGCTTCCACACCGGCACGGTGATCATAGGCCAAGGCTTGGTCTAACATCACCTCGTTTCCTTGAACGGCGCGAATAGTGCGAATCTCCGTTTGATCATGATAGAGATTCAAGTCACGAACGAGCTTGTAGTGCGCAATGGTCCAATCTTGCAGACTCGCAAACGCCAACTGATCGCCCACTTGCCAATCACTAACCGATTTCACGGTCAATCGATCCGAGCCGGGGACCGCGCCTTCGACATAGGTGAAGTGTGAGGGCGAACGGGCACCGTGCAAGGAAACCGTACCTAGAGAGAAGATCCCCACGCCACTTTGCGTCGCATCTCCCCGGGTACTTCCCGAAAAATGGATCTCGATGTTGTCACCGATTGCCTCAAGCGCGCCACTCTGCTGCACCAACAGTGTGCCCACATCGAGTCGCGACCCATTGGCGATGCGCAAGGTCCCATCAATGGCGAAGGCGCCCGCCTTGGCATAACCATTGATGGTTAGGGTGCGGCCTTCAGGAATCCAGATGATGTGGTTCCGATTCGCCTCCGCATCGCTTGAAGTGTAAGAACCGTCCTTAGTCACCACATAGTTGGCGATCGCCACGAGATCTGCGTGAGGGTGCACAGCCGGCTTCGTCGGAATTGGCTGACCAGGCCGCCAAGCGCGTTGACGTTCACTGATAACTGGCTGGTTAGGATCAGGCGTCGGATCGGGATCCGGCGAATCTGGCGCGGGATCGGGCGTCGGATCAGGATCGGGCGTCGGATCAGGGATTGGATCAGGTTCGGGCGTCGGATCAGGGATTGGATCAGGTTCGGGCGTCGGATCAGGGATTGGATCAGGTTCGGGCGTCGGATCAGGGATTGGATCCGGATCAGGGATTGGATCCGGATCAGGGATTGGATCTGGATCAGGTTCGGGCGTCGGATCAGGGTCAGGCGCCGGAATGGGATCCGGCTCTGGGAGCGGATCGGGTGAGTCGGGAGCCGGATTCGGATCGGGATCTGGGGCAGGGATGGGGAAAGGCGAGAAATCACGAACCGGAGAACCCGAAACGCCCTGAGGCCAACGTCCGATGTCGTTCAAAAACCCTGACATATGCGTGTTACGAAGAATCAGGCGTCCACGATCACCATTCGCTGCGTGTGCGGCAAACTCCCCTCCGGAACCGACGATATGACTATCAATCAACTCGATCTCGGCGCTGTGGAGCGTCTTCACTCCCAAGCCATCTTTGCCATTCACCACATTGGTAAGGTTCACACCGTAGAAATTCGTGAAGGTGTTATGCGCTTGGCTATACTGAATCTTGAGCGTGGCATCGAGAAAGGCTCCGTAAGCCGTGCAACCGTCGAATCGTGGGAAGCCAATCTTGTTGGAATCGTCGGCCCGGTTGAAGCGAAGATGGACAAATGAAGCAAACGCCGCATTGGACAAACCGAAGGCGTGACAGTCCGAAATGCTCACATTGTGTCCCCGGAGCCAGTATTGAAACGGACCGGATCCAAACTCACGCCCTTCATGAGAAGTGAAGCGCCCATCGTCGCCGTCGTAGTGAAAACGTGAGCCTGATGAAAAGACGACATTCCCCGCCCACGATCCCGTGCCGTCGCCATCTTCCAAGAAAATGCCTGTCGCCTGAGCACCTGCCACCACACAGTTCGTCACTTCGCCATGACTGCTGTGATGCACGATCCCGTGCCGTGGACTCCCCATCAATCCCTGCTCCGAAGCGTGAACGCTGACATTAATAAATTCGAAGTCAGGTGAAAAGTGCGCATGGCAGGGATAGCGGCCGATCCTGTTGCGATTGGGATCGATTTCTTCAGCAGTGGTGCGTCCCATATCGATGAATTCCGCTCCGATCACCTGTGAGGGTCCACTCATCAATGCGTGCGCACGCATCGGGCTTGCATCACCCGTTCGCAGCTTGATGCCCCGAGTCAAATGCATCACCGGTCCGGCCGGGCCTGCCAAGTGATCAAATGCTAGAGGGCGATCCAAGGTCACGCGATCTCCTTCGATCCTCGTGATCGAGCGCAGTTCCGCTTGGGAAGAATAGAGCCCAAGATCCGCCTTCAACTTGTAGACGGGGATCGTCCACCTCTGGAGATCCGGGAAGGCTAACTGATCCCCCACTTGCCATCCCTGCGTCGTGGAGACGCGAATCACTTGAGCACCGGCAAGCGCCTCGGCTGAGGTGGCAAAGTGTGCGTCGTCCCGGCCACCATCGATTTCCACGGTTCCGAGTGAGAATAGACCCACACCGCTCTGCGTGGCATCGCCCGCAGTCGTCCCGGCAAAAGAGATTTCAATGTCGTCGCCTTTCACCAATAGCACGCCGCCCTCCTGGACTAACAACGTCTCTACCTGCAAGCGTGAACCTGACATGATCGTTAGTTTGCCGTCAATAGCGAAAGCCCGCACGGTGACGTTTCCTTGGATCACCACTTCTTTCCCTGATTGGATATGAAAGATGTCGTCACCCAAGTCCGGCGCCAGTCCATAGAGTTTGCCGGATTGATCCACCGTCCAATTGGCAATCCTAGCAAGATCGCCATGCGCATGGTGCGCCGCCCGAGTCGGTATGGGATCTCCCTGACGCCAACCTGAATTGCGGCCCACAAAGGTCACACCCGTTTCCAGGGCTCTCAACGCACCCGACGCCTCCGTGGTAATGATCTCGCCTTCACGTGAAGCCGGCGCCGCGACCACGGGGCCTTCCGGCTCCTCCGTGGACGGTACGTTAGGGGTTTCAGGAGACGGAACGGTCGGAGACTCTGTCGTAGGTGATTCCGTCTCCCTGTTAGAAACCACAGCAGGTGCCACCTCTTCTTCCACGGGTGCGGTGGCCGTGACCCGGACACGCATGAAGTACTGCCCGGCCGTGCCCATGTTAGGATCGTGCGCAATCACCTCGGTGCGATTCCGTTCCTCGTCCCAAAGGCTACGCGCGATTCCTGAGCCAACCCAGCCGCCGCGTCCATGCTTGGTGGCAATGGTCTGCCATTCACCTTCACGAAGCGATGTCGACGACTGGACTTCATAAATCGCGTCATCCGGGCAAGGGAAAGGCAATTCAAAACGAATCATGGACTGCCCTTGCTCGAAATGCGGCGAAGGTAGCATCTCTTGGTCTAGAGCTTTCTGAATGGTTCGCGGATCCAAACCAAAGCCGTATTCCACGACGTTGGTGATCCCATTGCCGTCCGCATCATCCCCGTCACCTGCTGCATCTCCACCACCAAAGTGACCAAACCGCCAGCGCTCCAGGGGCGAGAAATCCGGTAACAACGCAGCATAAGCAAACGCTGTCTTTGCCATGATCGACGTCGTAGGCTCTTGCAGAATCGGATGATCACCGGAATCCCAGAACCGGTAAAGCACGGGCACGTCAGCTAGAGAAGGCGTTAAAAACGCCGCGTAAGGCTGAAGAGCCTCGGTATCTAACAAAGCTCCTTTCACTGGAATACCCGCCGGCACATATCCGAGATAGGTCGACCGGCCCGCACGATGAAGCGGCCGCACCACAGCCCGATCCCCTAACCCAGTGATCCAAGAACGATTCAACGGGTTCACACCCAAACTCAAATCGGCCGCTTGAGTTAGTGCCTTCAAATAAGCGTCATTCCCGGAAATGTAGTAGGCCGGGAGCAACAGAGGCGACATGACGGGCAATGAACTCTGGCCATCACTGTAGATACTAGCAGGATCTTTGGGAATGGGATAGGCATGCGCCTCCGCTTCGGCGACCACCGCGTCCGCCACTTCCATCAACGTCTTTCTCAGTCCTTCTTTGATCAAACCATCGCCTCCCTGAATGTTGAGGAGATAGGTCACAACCGGCCGCCATCGGGACGGCTCCGAGGTGTCGAAACGTGTTAGTATGGCGCCCTGCCGCAAGCCCTCGACGAAGGCCTCATCAAAGTCAAAATGTTCATTGCGGGTGGTTCGTGAGAGTTCCGCAGAGGCCCAGAGCCAGTTCCAAAGTGCCACTCTGCTAGGCTTTTCTCCCATGAGGCGTTGCCCGGACTCGTAAGCGGCCAGTGCCGCTTCAAGGTACTCTTCCGCCCTCGCATAAAGCCCAATGTTCTCCCAAATCCGCGCGGCTTGCCCGGCGAGCGCCGCGAGCCGAAAGCTGCCCTGCGCATTCGGCTCGAAGCCATGTTCGCGTAGCGTCAGACGGTCACGAGACGTCACCATGCTGGTTTCATAGTCAGCCGTGCCTTCGGTTCCCAAAGCAATGGCCACGCCCGGCCGCTGCGGATCCTCGCCGACCCCGCCCGCGCGATCCTGGAGGTCTAACCATAGTTGTAAGCCCCAAGCGGCTTCGTCGAGAATGTCCGGAACACCATTTCCGGCATCACCCGTTTGAAATTGGCCATCGTAAAACCGGTGGGGAAACATCTCATAGGCGAGCATCAAGAGATACGGCACATCATCCTGGCTGCGTGAGCCGTAGTCACCTCCCGCATGGTGCCCCCCCCGCACTGTCCTGGTGGATCCGTCCGGAAAATGCACGGACCTTTGATGAGTCGCGACCACGCCCAAGGCAGGATCGCGGCCTTCAAAAGCGCCTGCCCGCTGAAACTGCAGCCCCTCCATCACCGCCTGAAACGGCGCCCGATATACTTCATCGTGCACTTGGAAAACCAAGCTCCGACCAAAGCCAGGGATCTGAACGAAATACTCGCCGGGAGTCCGCACCTCGCTGAAATCCAACGTATACACATGTTCTCCTGACGCCTTGACACTCCAGAAGCCCTCCTTGTTTTCCCCAAGATGGCGCAAGGTCATTTCGTCCGAGTGATAGACTTCCGTCAGCGTCTGGGCGTCAATGACTTTCCAGGAGGAAACCTGACTATAATCCATGGCCCCAAGAGTTCCCATCCATGCGCCTAAGTAAGCCTGTTTGGTCAGGGCATCCTCGCGATACCCTTCCTGATTCACCTTGATCTGGAGATTGACCGTTTCCGCATCGTCATAGCGAAAGCTCAACACCCGGCGCCCGCCTGTCACGGCTCTTCCTAACAAGACACTGTAGGTTCTCCCTTCCTGCAACGAGTGAGGAAGCTCGATATAACAATCATGCTGAACAAAAGCGTTTGTCTCGACGGGATCGGCAATCTCCGGCCGGGAATACCAACCGATTGACCGCGGATGAACGCCATCGGCAAAAGACGCATCGTCCGCACTGGTGATCGTGATGTTCTCAACGTTCTGCAGCGCTTGCGGATCCGCGCCCGCACCTAACTGAAGCCTCAAATAT
Organism: Verrucomicrobiales bacterium; assembly: GCA_965224685.1. Taxonomy (GTDB): domain Bacteria; phylum Verrucomicrobiota; class Verrucomicrobiia; order Verrucomicrobiales; family DEV007; genus CBDDAB01. Next base: position 465,241 of record CBDDAB010000018.1, read on the forward strand.
CTCGGAGCAACCATCGTCACTTCACGCAGGCCAAGAACGCCGTTGATCACGTCGGGCGTCAGCCCGTTGCGATCATTCGACGTTTCGCCGTAGATAAACCATGCCGCAGTGGACCCCGTGGTGACAGGACGCCCTTCATAAGGGGGCGCAAAGTGATCGGCGGTCTGATCGCCTAACCGTCCCCCCAATGCCCTAACGTAATACCGGGCGTCGACCTTCATCGGATGCGGCAAGGTCAACGTGGCGCCATATCGCTTGAGGCGATCGCGTTGGGGGCCCACGTGAATGAGAGTCTGTGGAAGCGCTCCCATCGCCACGGCTGCCGGTTGAACCGCTTCCTTGATGGCATAGTTAGGGTCATCCGGACTGAAAACGTTGAACGCTGCGGGATTCCCGTCGCCTGCCGAGGCATTAGTCGCCGGGCCGAAATCGATGCGAATCGTCTGCGCATCTTCCGCGTAGGCACGTTGCATGCCCATCGCGGCATGGATGGTCAGTTCATGAGACGGCGAATCGTAGAGATGATCAGCAAGCCGCTCACCGACCCCCAAGGGGGCGAGATCGGTCGCGGAGGCTTTATTGAATGACAAGCTGCCGGCGATCGAGATCGCCAAGGCGAGCTGGGACATCATTTGAGGGGAGAATATGGAGAGCACAGATTTCATGAGAAGAACAGCAAGTCACGACAACAACAGGTCGTAGAGGCGAAGGATACGATCTCTCGATATCAGCTCTTTCAACTATAACTATTATAGTTTATGAAATAACTAGGTCGGCAGGCTATGCCGAATATATACAATGCAATTCCCCCGGTAGGGACCTCCGCTTAGGCCTTCTCCCGGCCTATGGAGATTAATTCTTTCGCATAAATGATCAGTGCGACCCAAATAAGAGCGAATGATAGGGTCCGGCGGAGGTCCAGGACCTCTCCATACATCAGCCATCCAATGATGAATTGGAGCATGGGTGCAACGTATTGCATCAAGCCCACGGTGTGCAGTGGGAGTGAACGCGCCGCCACGCCAAAGAGTATCAACGGCGTGCTCGTGACCATCCCCGTCAAGACGAGCAAACTCCATTCCCAACCTGTTGCCCCAGCAAGGCCGCCCACCCCATGGGCACCTAACCAAAGCAAATACCCAAACGCCAAAGGCACCAGCAGGGTTGTCTCTATCGTCAATCCAGTCACGGCACCCAGCGAGCTGCGTTTCCGGATCAAGCCATAGAGTCCAAAGGTCCCTGCCAAACTCACTGCCACCCAAGGAAATCCCGTCAATCGCGTCATCTGAATCGCCACTCCCAAAGCCGCCAAAGCAATCGCCACCTTCATCCGTGACGAGAGACGCTCATGGAGAACCAGCCAGCCTAGCCCCACATTGACCAAGGGCGTTAAGAAATAACCCAGACTCGCCTCCAAGATCCGGCCATGAAGCGTGGCCCAAATGTAGATCAGCCAATTGCTCGCCAAGAGCATGGAAGTCAGAACATGCATGCCAAGCTGACGCCCGGATCGCAAGGCACCTGTAAAAGCCGCCCAATGCCCTAGCTTCCAAACTAATGGCAGCAGAAAGACCAGAGACCAAACGATCCGGTGCGCCACGATTTCCAGAGACGCGAACCGTTCCAACGCCTTCCAGTAAACGGGCAACAAGCCCCAAAGCAGAAAGGCGCCCATTCCAGCCGCGAGGCCGCGAGCATAAGGATCGGCTAACAAGACGGCACCGCAACATGCCGCGCCCAAGCTTTCAAGTCCAGGAACGGCATTTTCTCAATCAGCAAGGACGGTCATTTGAGAATTTTAAGGAGCCGCAGCGTTCACCAATTTTACGAATCTAATCCGCCACCTCTAACAACCGAACCCTTCCTCCGTTCACTGCCACCGCCACCAAGCGCCTCCCCTTTTCGCCATGCAACACAATCGCACCCCGGGAATCATCGCGAAACGTTAGACCACTTTTTTCCGGCCATACCGTTTGAAACGTTCCGTCTCCCGCACCTTTCAAAAAAGCGTTGAGGCCGGCGTTGAGACGGCCGGTTTCGCGTTGGGGGTGATAGAAATTCTGGGCGATGAAACAATCAAGTTGGCCGTCACCGTCTAAGTCTTCTAACAAGACGCCGAAACCGGGAGCAAGTTGCGCCATGGTCGGTAGCGGAACGCCCCGGAAACGACCCCGGCCATCGTTGATAAAAGCCATGGATGCCAAGGTGGTCGCCTCGAGTTTGAGCGCTTCGTCGAGGCATTGCGGCGTGTAAATGTCAGAGAGCGTCGCCGAAGCGAAGGCGCGGTAGGACGTGAAGCGTTTCGCCAGATGCGGCATGGCGTGGGTGGAACAGCTGCGGCCGCGCAAGGGAAGCAGTTTCCCCTCTTTCTTGGCCGCCTCGACGAGCCGAAGCGAACCATCGCCACCAAAGTCACCCGCGTATAGGGCCACCGGCTTCTGCGGATGCGCTTCGTACTTGGTATTGAGACCAAAGTTCGTCGCCACGAAATCGGTGTCGCCATCACGATCAATGTCCGCAGCGGCTATACCCGTCCACCAGCCGGTGTAAGTGGAGAGTCCGGAGGTGGAGGTTGCCTCTTTCAGTATCCCCTTCTCATTGCGCAGAATTCTAGGTGAGCCCCATTCCGTCGAGACTAACAAATCTAGCCATGAGTCACCATCGATGTCTGCCCACACTGCCGCGGTCACAAGGCCCAAATCAAACGTGGCTTTCGTTGGTTGTTCCCCATTGACGATGACGCTGCTAGAGGCGGCATGCGGGTAACGTTTGGGGACAAAGCGAGCCCCGACGAAGAGATCCTGGTCCCCATCTTGGTCGAAGTCCGCAACGGCCACGCAACTCCCGCATGAGTTCACTGTTGGCAGCGTTCCCGGCTTCGCCTTTGAAAAAACGCCTTTTCCGTCATTCTGATAGAGACGATCATGATAGTGCGGCCCGTCTGCCGGCTCCGATGCCCCGCCACTGGCAACATACAAATCCAAATCGCCGTCGTCATCCCAATCGACAAAGGCCGCTGCCGTATCCTCATGAGAAGCATCGCCGGCAAACGGTGCCTGCGTGAACGTGCCGGTGGCAGATTGCAGAAACAACGCGCCGGCCTGCCCTTTCGCCCCACCGGCGTAGAGGTCATCAAGCCCGTCTCCGTTGACATCTCCCGCGGCAAGCGCCGGCCCAAACCGCGACATCCGATTCGGGAGCAAGGGTTGATCGGCAAAGTCATCGTAGCCATCCTCCCTATGCGTGAAATGGATGCGCTCACTCACATCGGCGAACAGCGACTTCGCTTGAACGGTATCGTGTTTCTCAAGAACGGCATCTCCTTGTGGCTCGTTGACGGTGTAGAAATTCCCGCTCTGAAGCTTGGTTAGGCGTTGCTTTTTACCCGAAGGCCAATGCACGGTCAGCTTATCAATCGTCTCCACCTCCCCCAAACCCAAGTGAATCACGGGCTCTGCGCCGGACATGTAGCCGCGCGAGCTGGTTAGGATTCTCGTTAGGTATCCCCGTGACGTTTCGGCCACGACGCGTGCTCCCAATCCGAACCGGTTGCTTTTCGTTCCACGCAGCTCAATGAGAACGCCATTTTCGGATGCCGCCATGTCATTTCGATAGACTGACACCGGATCGTTCATGTTGTTCACCACGAGATCGAGATCGCCGTCACGATCGAGGTCGGCAAAGACTGCGCCGTGACTCACAGAGTTCTCGTCGAGTCCCCAGCTTTCACTAATATCATCAAACAACAAGCCGCCGGCATTGCGAAAAGCGAGATTCTTCTCCGTGTGCCGAGGCGTGGCCACCATGGCCTTCTGAATCTCTTGGAAATCCGCGCCCTGTTTCTTCAGTTCATTCATGCGGATCGACAGATCCGAATCGTTGACATTGCGCTCGATCCCGTTGGTGAAAAAAACGTCTTCCAAACCATCGTTGTCCAGATCGCCAAAGATCGCCGCCCACGTCCAATCCGTGCTCGCGATGCCGCCAAATTGCGCACTTTCAAGAAATCGGCCGGTCCCCGTGTTGACCAACATCATGTTGCGCATGTACTGCCGTGGCTCCAAGTGATCTAACAACCACGCTGTATCCAACATCGAACCCATCATGGTCTTCTGTTTGAAGTGCGTGGTTGCGGCCATGTCAGTGGTGAGATAATCCACCCAGCCATCGTTGTTGATATCTGCAAAGTCGCTCCCCATACTGCTCCACGAGGTAGAGGGCAGCGCCTCACCGGTGATTTCTTTGAAAGTTCCGTCCTGTTGATTGAGATAAAGATGATCCGGCGTGTGAAAGTCATTGGAAATGTAAAGATCCGGCCAGTCATCGTTGTTAGCGTCCCACCACACCGCAGCCAAACCATGCTCTAGTGCCACTTCTATTCCTGCTTTTTCTGACACATCTATAAATCGCGGAATGCCCGCCTCAGTCACGCCAACGTTCTCAAAAAGTTGATCCCGGCCTCCCAACTCACGAGGAATGTTGTCAATAACCTCTAACTCATTGCCATACTGCGGATGCGGCTTAAGCTTGCCGTCATCGCCCTCTACCAAGCCTATCTGATAGCCAAACATTTCTTGGACGGAGAACAAACGCGTTCGCGTTAAGTAGAGATCGAGGTCGCCGTCTCTATCATAATCGCCGAATGCGGCCATGGTAGGCGCTGCGGTTTCGGGATTACTTTGCTGGACGTAACCGCCTTTGAAGGTGCCGTCCCCCTGATTGCGATAGAGTTCATTATGGTTGCCTTTATTGCAGACGAAGAGATCCAAGTCGCCATCGTTATCGGTATCCACAAACGCCGCTCCGGCGCTCCATCCTGGCAGATGCCGAATCCCCGCCGCCGCCGTGACGTCCTCAAACTTCCAGGCAGCCACTTGCCTGAATAGTTTGTTAGGCCCGTCTTGGCTACAGAGAAAGAGATCGGGAAGCCCATCACCATCATAATCACCCACAGTGAGACCGGCACCGAGAAGGAGATAATTCTTGATGTGTTCTGGCTTCAGCTCATTTCTGAAAAAGATTCCCGTCGCTTTCGGCGGCATCCGAGTGAACCGCCCAGTGGCCGTTGCCGGCGATTTTTCAAGCGGCACGGCGCGAACTTCCTCACCCAGAACCGGCGTCCCAACCCCGCCCGGCGCCACGAGATGTCCGATTATTAACAAATAATGTCTGATTTTCACAAGCATCTGGTTAAGGAATGACTCAACATGAAGATGACGGAAACTCTGTGAGTGTCTGTCTTCAACTATTTCAACGACGTCTCAATTTGATGATCAACTCCTTTTCAGTCCCCAAGACCCTAATCTTAGCTGCCATGTTAGCCTTCACCGCCCAGCTTCGCGCGGAAGAGGTCCTCGTCATTCAAGAAGACTTTGAAGGCGGCGTGGTGGAAGAACTGAACTTCGTCAATAACAACAACGCGGTGATGGATATTGCCGACGACCCGGCAGGTGGTGATCGCGGCAAAGTCGGTGTCATCGATTTGACCGGCGGCGGCGAGTGGGGTGGTCTGTGGTCCACTCCCGATCTGCGGCTTCCGCTGGCTCCCTTGGGCATCAGCCCGGGAGTGGATACCTTTGAACTGAAGGCCGATTTCTTCCTTCCGGAAGACACCTCGATGGTGGATCCCGATACGGTCGGCGTCATTGTGCGCTGGGTTGATGAAACCGAGAGCGGAAAGAATGAAGCGGGCAATCATCAGTTGGTTTCCTCACAGCCTTCAGGCGAGTGGTTTACCCTTGATCTGAGCGGAACCATTCCTGACACATTCCCCGGCGGCACCGTGACCCATGTGCGGCCTATCATGAGTTTTCGCGATCGCGATGACGACGCCGAGGCCGCCGCAGTCTATATCGACAATATCGCTCTAACCGTGACCACTTCCGGAGAGGATCCCAACTTGAACATCTCCAAGACAAGTCCGTTCAGCACTTACACAGATTTCAGTTCCCGGGCCGGCACACTGAGCATCTCTAACAGCGGCATTAACGAAACCCTCACCATATCCGAAGCGAAATTAGAAGGCGCGGATGCCGAACACTACAAAGTGGAAACGGATATTCCGCTCGAATTACCGCCAGGCGAACTGGGCGAAATCTCGATCCGGTTCACGCCGGGCAAAGGCGCCGGGGCTTACATGGCCAGTTTAGTGTTAGTGAGCAACGATAGCAGCGATCCCGAGATCACCGTCCCGCTCTCCGCACTCATCATCGGCAACACAGGAAGTGAACTCATCGTCAATGGCGACTTCGAAGCCGGCAGCACCTCCGGCTTCACGTCGAACTCTCCTTTCAAAGTGATCACCGAGCCGGTCCATAGCGGTGAATTCGCCGCCGTGTATGAGTTTGCCGGAGGCTTGCAATGGGGCTCTGTGAATCTCGATCAACCTCCACCTCTCTCCCCCGAGGAAGGTCCCACCCGGCACATTCGCATCACCGAAGATATGTGGGAGAAAGAGTGGTTCTTCTCTAGTTTTTACAGCAAACCTGAAGAGAACGCGATCACGGATGAGGACTCCGCACAATTCATCATCCGGTGGAATGGCGTCCAACCCGATGCCGGTCCATTCTCGAGCGTCAAGGGCGCCGATCTCGTCCCCGGCGAATGGTTTGAATACACTGAGACTGGCATTGTGCCTACCGAGTGGCCGCCTGAGAGCGGTAATCCCGTGACCGAGGCTTTCCTGATTTTCAGCTTCCGCGATCTGAACTCAGACGCCGTGGGAGGCGAACAGATCTATGTGGATGACTGGAGTTTCAACATCGATGGCATTGCGTTAGAACCACTTCCCGGACCACTTTCCATCGTAGACGTCGGTCTCAATGAAGCCGAACGCTCTATCACAACCACCTGGACCTCGCAATCAGGCGAATGGTTCGCCGTTTCCACTAGCACTGATCTCGAAAACTGGACGGATCTAGGCGATGCCGTACCGGCTTCCGACGAAGGCGATACCACCTCGTTCACCGACGATGACCTGGGCGACGACACCGTGCGCTACTATCGCATTGCTAGAGTTGACGCGCCGCCTTTCATCGATACCGGATTCGAAGACGGCATGGGCGACTGGACGGTCGCTCTCTGGCCTAACGGTTCTGAAACGGGCACCACCTGGGAGTTCGGCCCTCCAACGCAAGGTCCCGGCGCCGCACGCTCAGGCGACAACGCCGCTGGAACCGATCTTGATGCCGATTACGAGGCGGGCACCACCATCGTCCTTCGCTCGCCTATCATTGACACCAAAGGCGCCACCCGTGTGGGTCTGAGCTTCTGGTACTACTTGGATGCGCTTGAAGGAGAAGGCGGCCAAGTGAAAATGCTAGAAACCGACGGCAGCGACATCGCCACGCTTCTCGATCCGTTCATCGGCGGTGAGGATGGCAATACTTCCGAGTGGACCCAGGCCAGTACCCGCCTCCCCGACATGGATCGCCCCTTCATCCTGGAATTCCAATTCCTCTCTGCGGGCGAAGGAGGCGAAACCGGAGCTGGTTGGTTCATCGACGACATCCGCGTTGGAAAGTAAGAGCTATCGTATGGCGGCAGGAAGCCGCCACACCACCTACCTGCGGCTTCCAGCCGCAGTAGGTCGGCCAGTTCTAGCCGCCCTCCTCATCAAGAATGAGGAGGGAAGACTAAAGATCGATCTCCCGATCTTCGTAAACCCCCGACGCCAACTCCTGCCACTCCGAAGACGTATTGCGAATCGTCACATCCCCTTTGATCACCACACCCGCGGCAAAGCGCACCGGGCCTTCGACGGCAAGAGACCGGCACTCAATCAGAGAAGGCGCACCGTTAGGAAAGCCTTCATCAAGCTGATCAACGTACTTGTAATAGGCAGGATCCAAACTAATCGTCGGCGGTTTGCCGTCCCGACTTGGATGCAGTTCTAATCGATCGTCTTCAGTTAAGTGATAGGCATCAGACCGCACGCCTAACAAATCGTTGGTTTGTTTGACAGGGGCAAACCGGCTTCGCGGGACATCGACAGCGGACGTTCTCTCGAAGAAACCGATTGCCGCCCCCATCGCTGTCTCTAACTGATACACTGGCATCGAGGAAGGATCGCGTGGATCGACCGGTTTTTCATTTCGGATGGGAGGCAACGGAAGAAAGCCCCCATTGCGATCCAGCGCCGCTTTGAGCCGCTCCAGGTTGATCCAGAGATTGTTCGTATTAAAGAAGCGGTGTTTCGCGATATCTTGAAACGCCTCCTTGTCTGAAGGTGGACACTGCGCGGCTTCCCTTAGCAGCAAAGCTCCCGATCCAGCATGAGCCGCTAAATGACCGCCCTTGCGGTCAGCGCTCGTTCGTGCCGTGACTTCCATGAGAAAAGACAAACTCGACTGCGCGAAGTACCCTAGTAGATCCAGATTGAGCGTAGCGCCCAAATTATCTGAATTGGAAATGAAGGCATAGCGCACGCCCCTGCTCAGCAATCGCTCTAACCAACCGGAGCCTAACAAGGCCGAATAAAGATCACCGTGTCCCGGAGGACACCATTCCAAATCCGGATTCCTCGGATAGTCAGCGGGCGCCAAAGTTTCCGCGTTGATCTTCGGCACACGGTTCTGCATAAGCTCCCATTGATGGGGACTGCCCATCTCCGGATAAGCCTCAAGAAAGGCTTTGGTGTCATCGCTAGTGGAAAAACTATCCATAAGCAAGAATCGTAAGCCGTTACCATGTTGCTTCCGCAGGTGCTGCACTTGCCGAATAATAAGATCGAGGAAAGTCAATTCCCCACGCACTTTCAAAAGCGACTTGGCCTGTTCCAATCCCATGCCGGTGCCCAAACCGCCATTGAGTTTGATCACTGCCGCTGAGTCCACTGCCATCTTTCCCTCCCTCACAAATCGCCCACGAATACTCTCCAGCGAGGGAATGTCCGCTGCCGGGCGAATGGTCGATTCCGGGATCGATAGATCGGCCCCGTCGACAAGAAGCGTGTAGCAATGTTGGAAACTCCTGCTCGCCGACTCGCTCGTGCCGACGGCGTCCAGCTTTGCCTGAAAGGCCGCGAACTTTCCTGTGCTCGATGAGGAGACAAGCGATCGCGCCAGCATTGACTCATAGTGCTCCACATAGTCGTGTGCGGACATCCCAGCGGCGACTTTGCTCGTAGCCTCCGATCGAACATCGCTCAAGCTTGCCTCGCCAAGGCTTTTCTCCATCTCCCGGCGCCATGAAGGATCACCGCCCCTAACAGAGTCAGCGGCATGAACGCCGCTCATCAACAGATCGACGACATGGTTCGCCGATTCCATTCGAAGCTGTTCCCGGAAACCCTCCACATCGATGCCACGATCCTTGATCTCCTCCAAAGTCGTCAATTCGGTGTGGTGATGATTGACCGTAAAGAGTGAGGGAATCCCTAACTTACGCGCCGCCGCCGGAATAAGCCCAGTGATCCAATCGTAGCAATGAATCAAATCGGGTCTGACTTCAAAAATGATCCGATTGATGACCTCCCTTTGAAACGCCAGCGCATAGCGGACGATATCTTGGGATTCTAATCGAACACCCTGACGATTATAAAAAATCTGATCTTCCGCCAAGTGAATTGGGCTTCCCGGAAGCTGGCCATAGCGTTGGAATTCTTCGCCGGGCAACGACCAAGGATCGGTCGCAAAGAGTTTGCGGTAATGAGGAAGGGCCACATGGATATTCACCCTGCGCTCATAGAGTTCCTCTACAAGCGATGCCGTCTCATCACCTGAGGCACTGCTCTCCATGCGGATGGCCCCAGCGAGTTCACCCATTCCTTGTGGAAGATGGGCAATTTCCGGAGTGACAATAAGAACGCGAGGCCGGCGCCCCGCTGATTGACTTTGCATGGCTTGAATAGATATTTGTTAGTCCCAGCGATGCCGGTGCACACCAAGAAAGGCGACAAAGATTCCCGTGAGCACATGCACAGAAAGCACGGCGACACAGATCTCGTAGGCGGTTAGACTGGTGGGAATGGCTTTTTGAATGCCGACGTCGTAGGACGTGGATTTCATGATATGATCCAATTGGCCGGCCCATCCCCAGTAGGCGGCGATGAATGGTTGGGTCAGCGTGGCGATGGCTTCCGGCAAGGCGAGGACGGCGTTTGAGAGGGGCAATTGGAAACCTACCAAATACACACTCATCAGCGATGCCTGTTCGTTCGAACGGGTGACGGAAGAAATAGCGAGACAGACCGCGGTCATCGATGCATTGACGAGAAATAGCAACACGAACTGAAGGAGAAAACTGCCCGGCATTCCTGTGAAGTGATTGACGAAGGCGGCCATCCACGCTGACTGGGCCAAGCATAACAAACCCAGAAAAAACACTTTACTCAGCAGATAGCTAAACGGACTAAGCCCGGCGAGTTTCTCTTTCTCAAAGATCGTGCGCTCGGCCACAATCTCTCGCGCCGCATTGTTAGAACCCATCAAGGCTAACAAAATCACTTGAAACATGACCAACCCGGAAATGAGCACCCCTAGCTGAAATTGCTGTGCCGCGATATCGTTGGCACGAGCGAGTTCACTGGTGACGTTGGTCGATTCGATGATCTCAGACGGCGTCAACTGCGCCGGCATCGGCGGGATACCCATGCCTTGGCCGCCCTCAAGGAGCCCTGGCGTAAAGAGCACGACGAGAATGGGAAACCCTACCAACAATGCCAACTGAAGCAATAGCTGACCACGATCACGAAAGAAGATCTTGAAGCGCCTGCCTAACAAGACCGAGAATTGTTTCCATGGACCTGGCACGCGCCCCTCGGTCTCGCCTAGCGTTTCTTCCAGCGAAACGGTCTCGGTTCGCGCTTGCGGTTTGTCATCGTTAGTAAGATCACCGGATGGCGGGATTACGGGAACCAATCGCTCCTGTCCGGCATCTGAAGGATCGACCGCCATCGGTAAATCGGATTTACCGTAATAGGTGCTGCGATGTTTCTGCCAGGAACAATGCCAGTGGATCGACTCACGTTGCGCCAACTGCGGGTAGATATCTTCGGCCTTCTCGACACTGAAATAATGCGCTAACAAATTGGGTGGACCATGATAGACCAAGCAACCCTCATAGAGGACGAGAATGGAATCGTAGAGTTCCAAATGCGAGAGGCTATGCGTCACATTCACCACGATCCGTTGATCAATCTGCGCTAACTGATGCAGCAACAGCACGATGTCGCGTTCGCTTCTCGGGTCGAGCCCGCTCGTGACTTCGTCACAAAGCAAGAGTTTGGGATTGCTCACCAACTCCATGGCCAAGCCCAACCGACGGCGCTGGCCACCGCTTAACACTTTCACGCGCCGGTCCGCGATCTCTTCGAGACCGGTCTGTTGCAGCACAATGTCAGTAATCTTCTCCACATGACGCCTGTTCAAGGTCTTCACCCGCAACTCGACAGAACTCTCGATGCTCTCTTCGATGGTGAGATGGTCATAGGCCACGCTGAATTGCGGCACGTAGCCGATTTCCGACGCCTCAAGCTCCGCGTCATCGGCCAAATCGAGGCCCTGCCACAAAAGCGTCCCCGCACTCTCCTCTAAGATGCCCGCCACGGTCTTGATTAAGGTCGTTTTCCCACAACCTGAAGGCCCCACCACGGCAACGAAGTGACTCTCGGGTAGCCCCAGGGACACATCGTGTAGAAGGTCCAACTCCTCGCCATCTTTCTTGACGGTGTAGGAGACGTTCCGTAATTCGAGCATGACCCTTCCTTTGCAGGCTTCCCAATGGGTTTGCAACCGCGGGCGAGAAAATTCCGGCGTCTGCACGGAAAGCGGTTAGATTTTTTCCATGCCAGTCAAACGCAAGCGTAGAACAGAACTCCGGCGCCGCCCCCCACAAGGACGGGTGTGGCTGCTACGATCCGCCATCGGCTTCATCGTCCTCCTTGTCGTCGCGTTCTTTGGCGTTAGCTCGTGGCTGAAAAACTACATCCGGAGCGATGCCTTTCGAGACTTCCTTAGCCAATCAGTCTCCAAGGTGCTGCGGGTGAATGGTGAGTTTGACAGTTTCCAATGGAATGGCTCCTCCGTTTACTCGGAAAAATTTGTCGGTCAGGGATCCAGTGCCGGCCCGGTCGAACATCTGAATTCTCAAGGTATCCGCGCCGATGTGAACTTCGGCTCGTTTCGCCGGGAAGCATGGGAGATTGAAAACGTCACCATCAACCGGATCGGCCTTTTGTTAGGCGGCGATCCCTTGACCAGGCCGCCTTTGAATCTCGAACCGACCGATCCTAACAAACCATTCTGGAAGCGCTTTCTCCCCCGGCGCGTTGACATCCAATCGATTACAATCGCCGATTCCGAAATCGTCGTGCAATCAAAGGAGAGCCGGCTCGAGAGTGCGGGCACGCGACTAGCACTCAAACCGCTTACGGGAAATGGCGGCTGGTCCCTCAAAGGAAGCGGTGGCCAACTCGTCGCGGATTCGTGGCCCGCGCTTGACCTGGAATCTCTTCACGCACGGCTTGGAGAAGATCAGTTCTTTATCACCGACGCGCGCTTTGGCGTTCATGATAGTGCCACACTCAGCATGAACGGCGAACTGCGACTAACAGAAGGCTCACTCAAACTCAAGACTCACGTGGCCGACCTGCGTGGCGACCGCGTCCTCAAGTCAGACTGGCGGCAACGTTTGTTAGGCAGCATCCATGCCGATATCCATTCGCTCGGCCGTTACCGCCCTCCCGCTGGCCTAGCCCATCACGGAAACGTCTGGCTGAAGAACGGTGTCTTGATGGCTTTGCCAGTGTTGGACCGCATCGCAGAATACACGCGGACCGAACGCTTCAAACGCCTCGTCCTCAACGAAGCTGAATCCGCGTTCACCTTGCGCGACGGCAAGCTGGAATTGACCTCCATAAAAATTCAGTCGGACGGATTGATGCAAATGCAAGGGCGCCTGACGATCGATACCCCGTTTCAAAGCGACGCCCCCCGCCCCATCGATGGCACCTTCCAAGTGGGTGTGGTCAATGACGTTCTCAAATGGCTCCCGGGCGCCCAAGCCAAGGTCTTCACCCGGGAAGAATCCGGACTTTTCTGGACGACGATGCGCGTGCAAGGGACGCTGGACGCGCCCGTAGAAGATTTGAGTCCTCGGCTCACCACGGCCGTGGTAGCGGGAACGGTCGAGGCGGTGCCAGACGCCGCCGTGGAGACGGGCAAAGGTCTCCTCGATTCGGCCGCCGGCATCCTGGGCCCCAATGCGGGAGGCTTACTCAAGAATGCAGGGGATCAACTTCTCGATACCGCAGGTGGTGTGGTGAAAGGGGGGCTGCAGTTTGTTCCGATGCTAGGAACCAAGCCTTAAACTTTCTCTTCAATGAAGCGGAGGCGGTCTACCTTTTAGTATCGAAGGATGGCGTGAATCGGCGCCTTGGCATCAAGGCGTTTCCGGCCTTGAAGGAATTCCAGTTCTATGAGGAAGGCCACCGAGACCAAGTTGCCTTGCAAGCGATCGATGAGTTTCAGCGCAGCGGCCGCCGTGCCTCCGGTCGCTAACAGATCATCTACGAGAAAAATGTTCTCACCTGGCGAGAATGCGTCCTCGTGCATTTGAATGGTGGCTTCGCCATACTCCAACTCATACGAAGCTTCGTGACTACGATAGGGCAGTTTCCCTTTCTTGCGCATCGGAATGAAACCAGCCTTCAGCCGATCCGCGATCGCAGCGCCAAAGATGAAACCCCTAGCATCGATGCCGACAACCTTGTCGACTTGTCGGCCCTTTACCGAGTCCATGAGGGCTCGCAAAGCCAGATCAAACAGGGCCGGGTCCGCTAAAACCGGTGTGATGTCTTTGAAAAGGATTCCGGGCTTCGGGAAGTCCTGCACATCACGGATGGCGTTTTTGAGAGTATCGAGATCAGTCGCGTTCATGAAAAGGCCAAGGCTGCTTACCAGGCGTCCTTAGTAGTAGGAAGCGTCCCGGCACGCCGCGGATCCACCCGACAAGCTTGATCGAGGGCTTTGGCGAGACCTTTGAAAAGAGCTTCCGCCATGTGATGCGCGTCCCGGCCATAGAGAATCTCCGCGTGCACATTCGCCTGCACGTTGTGCGTGAAGCCCCGAAAGAATTCCTCGACGAGTTGGAAAGGGAAATCCCGAATCATCCCGGAGCGATCCTCTGCCCGGAACTCAAGAAAACTTCGACCGCTAAGATCAATCGCGACCCGGGCCAAGGTTTCATCCATGGGCAAGAGACACCAGCCATAGCGATGAATACCGGCCTTATCTCCCAAGGCCGTGGCCAAGGCCTGACCTAGAACGATTCCCACGTCTTCAACCGTGTGGTGGTAATCCACATCGACGTCTCCCGTCGCCTTAATATCAAGATCGATGAGGGAATGCCGCGCCAGTAGGGTCAGCATGTGGTCCAGAAACGGAATCCCGGTCGAAATCGCGCTCTTTCCCTGGCCATCGATCAGAACTGAGAGCTGGATCTGCGTCTCAGAAGTCTTGCGTTCGAGATTGGCTTCCCGGGCGTCAGGCATAGGCGCTCTATATACAGCCGGATGCGCCAACACCAACGGCGAAATTTTTTTATCAGAAGCGCAAATAGTCTTGCAAACTAATCTCAGAGGTGATATTCTCGTGCCGACTATGTTTTTCAGAGACTACGAGCGAAAGAACCGCATGACCCGGAGAGTAATCTTTTACGGGTTGGTTCTCATCACTCTCTGGTTGATGTAGAGTAGTCGTTGTTGTTTGTTTGTTGTTGTTGTCGAGAAGGTCGGATTTTCCGGCCTTCTCGCATTTTAAGGGGGCCAAATGAACGGAACGAGACGTTGTTGCCGGGTGTGAAGAAAAGGGTGGTCAAAAATGAAGGTAGATTCACGGCAGCGGAGTCCCACCCGGAACTCTCACGAGTTCCGCTACGGAAAGTGTCCCTCGCCAGGATCTCTCACGCGTTCCGCTACGGAAAGTGTCCCTCCCCAGGAACTCTCACGAGTTCCGCTACGGAAAGTGCTTACCACCCTCGTTCCCTATCGATTTAGCATTGGTTTCCTCAGAGGATTGCGTCTACCCATTCCAAGCACATGGCGCAGTTACGATCTTTGGCAACCGTTAGCGGGTTCACCGCCATCAGCCGCGTGCTCGGGTTTCTACGGGATCTGCTCATCGCCCACTTTGTAGGATTGAACCACATCTCCGATGCGTTCTTCACCGCGTTCCGCTTTCCTAACATGTTCCGAAGAATCTTCGGAGAAGGAGCTTTCAATGCGGCCTTTGTCCCGCTCTTCGCCAAGAAGTTAGAGCATCAGGGAAAGGAGAAAGCGCTCCACTTTGGCTCACACACCTTTTCCATGCTTGCGGTGGTGCTTATGATAGGCACGATCATCGCTATCCCCTGCATGAGCTTGATCATGTCCCTGGTCGCTCCGGGATTTAAAGCGCGATTCGAAAGTGAAATCGTCCACGTCAGCGAAACGGTGAACGCCGAGGATCGTGGGTTTAAGATTAAAGGGGCCAAGGCGATCTACTTTCAAACGGCCAGAGCCTCAGAAGACGATCCCAAGAACGTGGGCGTGCCGAGGGTGAACTTCGAGGGATCGATTCTAGTGGCCAAAGACGGAACTCGCAAAGAGCTTAGGGCCGTAGCCGTGGACGTTCCTGAAGTGTTAACTTCCGTTCCTGGAGTGGCGTCATTCCAGCTTCCGCCAAAGCACCCCTACGTCCAGTGCATTCCCAAGGCTGAGATAGCGTGGCGCCACGGAGGAGCCGCGGCGGATCAGAACACCCCATTCCGCTTTCAAGGCTTCACCAATCACCCTAACACCTTCCCTTTAACCGTCACCCTGGCGCGCATCACCTTTATCTACCTGCTCTGCATGGCGTTAGCGGCTCATCTCAGCGGGGTCTTGAACACGGTGAAGATCTTCGGCATGCCCGCGGCCGCCCCCATCTTTCTCAATGTCATTTTCATTATCGGCCTGGTACTCGTAGTGCCCATGACGGGGCGTGGCGGGCATGTGCTAGCTTGGTGTGTCTTCCTTGCCGGCTTTGTCCAACTGGGTCTCCTCTGGTGGAGCTGCCGCAAACACGGTTTTCCCGTGAAACTCGTAAAGCCCAAGATGTCACCTGAGATGAAGCGGCTCTTCATTCTCATGGGCCCGGGGATTCTCAGCGCCGGCATCCAACAAGTGAACCTCTTTGTGGGCGGAATCATTGCTAGTCTTCAGGAATCAGCCGTTTCGTATCTCTACTACTCCGAGCGCATCTACCAGCTGCCCTTGGGAATGGTTGGCATCGCCTTTGGCGTGGTGCTTCTGCCAGACATCACACGCAAGCTTCGCTCCAATCAAGATCTCGCCGCGCAAGACAGCATGAATCGCGGAATCGAATACGCCCTGTTGATCTCCATTCCGGCAACCGTGGCTTTGTTAGTAATCGCCTTTCCCATCATCGCGGGGATCTTTGAATCGCCCAAGTTCACACGGGCGGATAGCCTCGCCACCGCACCGGCTCTGGCCGCCTTTGCCCTCGGGCTCCCCGGCTATGTGCTAATCAAAGTCCTGCAGCCCGGCTACTTCGCGCGCGAAGATACCAAGACGCCGATGAAGTTCGCGGCGATCACCGTACTGGCCAACATCGTCCTCAGCCTGATCTTCTTCTGGGCGCTCCGTTCCAAGGGCGTCGGTCACGTGGGCATCGCCCTGGCCACGAGCCTCGCAGCTTGGGTAAACGTCGCTTTGTTAGCCATCGGTCTCAAGAAAGAACGATTTTTGAAATTGGATCAACGCTTGTTGGACAAACTCTGGCGCATCGGCATCTGCAGTCTCCTCATGGGCATCCTTCTCTTTGCGCTCCGCTCAAGTCTTGACGGCTATCTCAAGAGCGGACGGTGGGCCTGTCTGTTGAGCCTGGCCATCTTGGTAGGCGTGGGCCTTCTTTCCTACGCCACCAGCGCCCTCACACTCGGCGCCACAACGGTCAAAGAACTCAAAGCCGGTTTCCGGCGCCAGTAGACTTTGTGGCGTCGTTGCTAAGCACTTTAGCTAGTGCGGCGACCGTCCCGCTGACATCGCTCAGATTCGTCGGAACGATCATCGTGTTCCCTTCCTTCGCCAACTGGCCAAACTGTTTCACATACTGTTCGGCGATGCGGAGATTCATCGCCGCTTCCCCGCCCGGTGCCTGAATACTCGCCGCAATACGCTCAATGCCTTCGGCGGTCGCCGTGGCCAGCAGCTGAATCTCCTGCGCCTTGCCTTCCGCCTCGTTGATTTGCTGCATCTTCTTGGCCTCGGAAAGCATGATCTGTTCCGCCTTCTGCCCTTCCGCGATATTGACTTTGGCTTCGCGTTCGCCCTCCGAGTGGGCGACCACCGCACGCCGCTCGCGCTCTGCCCGCATTTGTTTCTCCAGGGCGTCTTTGACCGATTGCGGAGGATTGATATTCCGGATCTCGTAGCGCGTGATCTTGAGTCCCCACGGTTCAGAAGCCCGGTCCACGGCATCAATGATATGCGCATTGACGTTCTCACGTTCTTCAAAAGTACGATCCAATTCCAACTTGCCGATCTCTGAGCGAAGGGTGGTCTGGGCTAACTGAACGGAAGCAAAGCGATAGTCTTCGATCCCATAACTAGCTTTCTTAGCATCCAACACTTGCATGTAGAGAATGCCGTCGATTTCCACCGCGATATTGTCTTTGGTGATGCAGACTTGCGAAGGCACATCGAGCGCCATCTCCTTCAAAGTGTGTTTGTAGGACACGCGCTCGATGAAAGGTAAGAGCAGGTGGAAACCTGCATCAAGAGTTCGGGCGTATTTCCCTAACCGTTCCACGACGAAAGCTTCGCGCTGCGGCACGATCTTGGCCGCCATGGCGAGCGCCACAAGAATAACGATGACAAGACAGATGGCTACAATGATCGCAGGACTCATGATGTATTACAGATGTTTGATGATGATTGCTAGGGCAGGGCATTTAGCCATTGACGGCGGATATTGAGGGTGAGGCCGTCAAGGGAAACGATTTCCGCTTTATCTCCTTTCTCCAGTGATTCTTCGGAACGCGCCTTCCACTCAGCACCTTTGAATTCCACTTTCCCGAGAGACCCGGGGCCTTCAAAATCAGTAAGAACGTCCACGGTCTTGCCCACGAATTCATCAACAGTATCTCCGCTAGGTAAGGCATCCGGAATCGAAAGAAATAAACGTCGTTTAACCAACCGCCGCGCCCCCAAAGTGAGGACCACCGATGCCACACCAAACACCGCAAGTTGGGCCGCAATAGGACCAATCCAGCCGATGAGCAGAAGCCCTGAGACTAACCAAGCTGCTAAGCCGAAGAATCCTAGTATCACTCCCGGAACGGCAAACTCTGAGAGTATCAGAACAAATCCAAGAAGAAACCAAATGAGCCAGGGATCCATGGGTGAAGCAGAATGACTTAGCAGGTGACTTTAGGCAGGCCGACCTACGATCAGCCATTACAAAGCATGCTGGGGATTGCAATCCAAGCGAGGGCGCTTGGCACTTCCCTCTTCTGGGCTATGATTTGGCCCGTGACAAAGCCTCTTCTCGCCATCCTCCTTGCCGTCATCTCGACGTCGGCGTCCCAGGGCGGCCATTGGGCCTTTGAGCCCCCGGAGAGACCGCGCGTGCCCCTAGCGGAAGTGGCCAAGGCACACACGGCGATCGATGCGTTGTTACTCCATACCACGAAATCACTCAACGCTCCTGCCTCCAGGAAGACCCTTGTGCGACGGCTAGGCTTCGATCTCCTTGGTCTTCCACCAACGTTGGAAGAACGTGACTCGTTCCTCGCCGATACCCACCCAAATGCCTACGAACGCCTAACAGACCGCTTACTCGCCTCTCCACACTACGGCGAGAAGATGGCCCAGCATTGGTTGGATCTGGCCCGCTATGCGGACACCACCGGACACGCCGCCGACACGCCGCGCACCATGTGGCTCTATCGCGATTGGGTGATTGAGGCCATGAACGGTGACTTGCCCTACGATCAATTCACCATTGAGCAATTGGCGGGCGATCTGCTGCCCGACGCCACGGAAGCGCAGAAAATCGCGACGGGCTTTCATCGGAATTCCATGCAAGCGTTAGGCAACAATCCACGAAAGGAAGAATTTCGTGTAAAAGGCATCGTCGATCGGTTAGACACCACGGGCCAAGTTTGGTTAGGCCTAAGCCTCGGGTGTGCAGAGTGCCACGATCACAAGCATGATCCCATTTCCACAAAGGAGTACTACCAGCTTTACGCGCTCTTTAACAATGTGCCGCATTTGGGTGAGAAGTTTGAAGTCCGCGGCCCCCGCATGACCGTGATGCGCACGGTCAATGGCGAGCCGCTTGAAGTGCAGGCACAAGTGATGGCCGAACTCCCCACACCACGCGAAACCTACATTCACGTGCGCGGGAATTTTGAAATCCCCGGCGACCGTGTTCACCCCGGATTGCCCGCGTTGTTTGAGGGCCCCGAAGTAACAGATCGCCTTGCCTTCGCGCGTTGGTTAGTCCATCCCCGGCACTCCCTCACTTCGCGTGTGGAAGTGAATCGCGCTTGGAAACACTTTTTCGGTCGAGGGTTGGTGAAAACGTTGAATGACTTCGGGAACAATGGCGAACCACCCACGCATCCACGCTTACTTGATTGGTTAGCCATAGAGTTTCAGGAACGCGGTTGGTCAAGGAAAGCGCTGCACCGCCAACTCGTGAATTCCAATATCTACAGGCAATCATCGGCCAGTTCTCTGGAAAACTATCGGGAGGATCCCCGTAACAACACCTATGCCCGTGGCGGCCGCTTCCGGTTGCCCGCAGAACAGATTCGCGATCAAATGCTCACCGTGAGCGGCTTGCTTGTTAGGGAATTGGGAGGTCCCAGTGTGTTTCCACCTCAGCCCGAAGGCGTCGGTCAATTCCGCGACAACACCGCAGGTCAATGGAGCACCAGTGAAGGCGCGAATCGTTTCCGGCGATCGCTCTACACGTTCTGGCAGCGCATGTCCCCCCACCCCAGCATGACCACTTTTGATGCGCCATCGCGCGAGCGCTGCACAGCGGAACGGGCCGTCACCAATACACCACTGCAGGCCCTGGTGGCACTCAATGACCCCATGCTTGTCGAAATGAGAGAGTCTTTCGTCAGGCGATTAGAGAGAGTTCCGGAAAAAGACCGGATCGAAAGAGCCTTCACGCTGACTCTCAGCCGTGAGCCGTCATCTGAAGAGAGGCCTGCTTTCGAACAACTTCAGAAGGATCACGGATGGGCCGCAGTCGCTACCGTCTTGTTTAACCTCGATGAATTTCTAACAAGAGAATGACGGCCGCCGATCAACTCCGTTACACCCTAACAAGGCGGCATTTTCTAAGCCGTAGCGCCTCGGGTATCGGCGGCGCGGCTTTGGCAAGCCTTCTCCAGCGCGATCTCGCCGGCAATACGATGAGCGCGCCATTCCCCGGCAAGGCGAAGCACGTCATCTACCTATTCATGTCGGGCGGCCCGTCTCACGTTGATCTCTGGGATCCCAAACCAGACCTAGCGACCTTCGAAGACCGGCCCATTCCTCAGGAGATCATTCAAGGCGTACACTTCGCGCAGATTAGCCGGTCCACCAAACGGCCGCTGGTAAAAGCTTCGCCCTATCATTTCAAAGAATATGGCGTGAGCGGCACACCGGTCTCCGACCTCCTACCGCACACTGCCGAGATGGTAGACGACATCGCCGTGGTGAACTCCGTTCATAGCACGGTTTTTAACCATGATCCCGCCGTCGCCTTTCTCAACACCGGAGATTCGCGGGTCGGCAAACCGACCATGGGCGCGTGGTTGAGTTACGGTTTAGGAAGCGCCAATGAGAACCTGCCCTCGTTCGTCGTCATGACCAGCGGTGTCAAAGTGCAGCCCTTGTTAGACAGCTATTGGACCAGCGGCTTCCTCCCCACGCAGCATCAAGGTGTGGAGTTTCGGCCCAAGGGCGATCCCGTCTTGTACTTGTCCTCTCCGCCAGACGTCTCCCGATCTCAACGCCGGGCCGAGATCGACCTGATCCGCTGGATGAATGGCCGGCATCACCAAGCCTACGGCGATCCGGAGATCCTCACACGCATCCAACAATACGAACTCGCCTTCCGCATGCAGAGCGCCGTGCCTGAACTAACGGATCTCTCAAGCGAAAGTGATCGTACTTTGGCCCTGTATGGCGCCAGAACGGGAGAACGCTCGTTCGCAAACAACTGCGTGCTCGCCCGGCGATTGATTGAACGAGGCGTGCGCTTCGTGCAACTTTACGATATGGGATGGGACGCGCACGCTTCCCTAACCAAGAACCTCCCCCGCCAATGCCGTGGCGTCGACCGCGCCTGCGCCGGTCTACTCAAAGATCTCAAACAACGTGGTCTCCTCGATGAGACGCTCGTCATCTGGGGCGGCGAATTCGGCCGCACCCCCGTGGTGGAAGGAGGCGGCAAACTCTGGGGACGCGACCATCACCCGCACGGATTCACCATGTGGCTAGCCGGCGGGGGAATTCAAGGCGGCATTCGCTATGGCGCCACCGACAGCTTTGGCTTTCACGCCGCGGAGAATCCTGTGGAAGTGCACGATCTCCACGCCACCGCTCTCCACTGTCTCGGTATCGATCACCTCAAACTTACCTTCCGTTTTCAAGGGCGTGATTTCCGTCTAACGGATGTGCGTGGGAAAGTGATTCACGAGCTATTGGCTTGACCCAATCGAGCTCAACTTGGCGTCCAAGGCTTTGGATAGATTCGACTTCGTCGACTTAAAAGCAGCATCTTTCGCCAAGTTAGTAAACTGATGGGGATCCTTGCGCATATCGTAGAGTTCTTCCGAACCATCATGGTAGCGCATGTAGGCCCAATCCTTGGTCCGCCAGGCATGTCCCTTAGAAAATGAAAGGGCGCCTTTCTTTACCTCAGCAACCGGATTATTGAGAATAGGCAACAGGCTATCACCCTGAAGCTCTTTAGGGATCTCCAACCCAGCCAATTGTGAAAGCGTGGGGAAAAGATCCACCAATTCGACCACCGACTGGGAACGGCCCGGAGCCAGGCCCGGCACGTCGATGATCACGGGCACGCGTGTGACTTGTTCATGGACATTCGCTTTCTGCCAGAAAGTGTGTTCGCCCAAATGATAGCCATGATCACTGATGAAAACGACGGCCGTTTGGTCACGAAGGCCTAGCCGATCCAGTTCATCAAGGATGCGCCCCACCTGGTCATCCATGAATTGCACGGACGCATAATAAGCCGCCCACATCCTTTTTTGATTATCCGGATACTTTGCGATGCCATTGGTATCGGAACGGCTTCCCGCCAAGCCCAGCTTGGGAATATCATCGAGATCGTTGGGCATCTGTTTGGGCAAGACCATCTTCTCCCACGGATAGGGCTCAAAATATGGATAGGGCGCCACCATGGGGTAATGCGGCCGCACAAAGCCCGCCGCGATGAAGAATGGCTTTTCCTGATGCTTCCGGAGGAGCTCAATCGTCTTCGTCGCCGTCTTATGATCCGGCTGATCCGATCCGTCGCCCTCGTACTTCACCGAAACAAACATCCGGTGCGGCATCTTCGTGCTCTGCCGGCCCTCGAGTTCTTTGGTGAAGAGGTTGAGGTTCAAACAAGCGTAATCGCCCGGCGTATGCGCTTCATTACCTTGAGAGTTGAATCGTTCCGTCCAACAAGCCGCCACATCATCTCCATCCGTGCCCGCGATGATGTCTCCCGGAACGCGCATATGAAAGATCTTACCAACCCTAGCACTGTAAAAGCCGTTCTCAATAAAGTGCTCCCCAAGCGTTCGGTGCCCCTTGCCCTGATAGCGCCCAGACATGAACGACCGCCGCGACGGTCCACACATCACCCTCTGACAATAGGCTCTTTCGAAAACCATTCCCGACCTTGCAAGCCGATCAATGTTAGGAGTTTGACAAACATGATTGCCGTAACACCCCAGCGCATCAGCGCGCAAATCGTCCGAGACTAGGAAGAGAACGTTTTTGACCACCTGACCGGAGGCGGATCCGGCCACCAGCAGGAGAAAGAAAAGAAGTTTAAGCATCCGACTCGGAATGAAGCGCCAACCGGTTGCCTTCACTGTCCAACACCAACGCCCGGAAACCATGCGGCCCGATGGGATGAATCTCTTGCACCAGCTCTCCACCATTCTCCGTGACTTTGGCCACGGCGTCTTTGATACGCCCATCCACATTCATGTAAACGAGTATCCCTTTGTCGGAACTGATCTCTGACGGATTCACCACGAGACAGCCACCATTCCCCTTATCATGGGCCAACACTCCAAATACGATATCGCCAAATTGCTCCTTGGACACCTCCACGGCTAACACTGCCTGATAAAAGGCGATCGATCGCTCGAGATCAGTTACGGGAATGTCGATCCAGACAGCACGGTTGTTCGCAGTATTGAATTCGCTCATGGTGTGAACTTGGCGAAACGAGGCGTGCATGTCAGTACTAATGTTTTGCCATTTGTCGCCCCGCCTAGGAATAGGGCAGCCACTCTACTATCGGCTATCATCCTTTAAGACGGCCCCACATTTTTTCAGCGCCAATTTCCACGAATGTAATATCATTTTAGCGTTGACGCTTAGCAGATTCACCTGAAAAATCCTAACATGCTTAGGAAGCTACCACTGTTGATCGGCGCATTAGCGGTTTCAACGCCGGCAACCGGCCAGGAGATTACAGGAGCGTTGAGTTTCTCGTTAGACCACTATGATGTGACGCTGAATTGGGCTCCCCAGGAGGGCTGGGCCCTGCAGCGCTCCACGACCTTAGTCCCACACCATTGGGAGACACTTTGGAGCACGATCGGCGCGGGAACGTTCACAGATATTCGCAGATTAGAACCCTCATTTTATCGTCTGGTGTGTCTGTCAGGGATCACCCCTGAAGCGGATAAGGCATCGGTGCCCGCGTTAGAAACGCGTATGACGGCGTGGGTCGTCAACCAAATCCAGCGCGCCACCGATCCCGTCCTTGCCCGGCAGGGGTCACTAGGCGAGACACCACCAGACAGCGGCAATGCTTCCTTTGGCGTGAACGCCTTTGGGCAACACACGCCCTATTCATGGGCCTCTCAACCAGGATTGATTCGCACCTATGTGCCAGGTAAAAATGGCTTTCACCTCGCCTTCAAGCTCTACTCGAGCGGCGATAGCATCGCGTCGAGCGCGGGTGAATTGGATGCCGACGTGGCACGATTGATAGACTGGCAAAGCTCACCCAGCCACTATACGGATCTGAATGCCCCTGAACCGGATTCTGAAGAATATCCTATCATTGATCCACGCGCGTTCGGCAGCGGAACCGAGGGATTCACATATCAGGTTGATGCCGAAATAGGCCTCGTTCCCAATGAACGTCTTCCCATGCCTGCAGAGTGGCTCTACGTTCTAAATGATGGCTCGTTAGGTGTTCTAGATGAGGATGGGCGATGGACCGGTGAAGGTGATGTTTCCGTTTCCAATCCCATCGCGGCAAGGATCGCCTACTGGACAGACGACGAAACGTGTAAGCTCAATATCAATGTCGCTTCTGAATGCATCCCTTGGGACTTGCCCAGGGCGGACACGCCTCAGGAACGCGACTACGCTAGAAATCAGCCTGTGTCGCAAGAGATCCAGCGCTATCCTGGTCACCCGGCCACGACTTCGCTCAGTAGCATTCTGTATCCTGGCAAAGCGGCTAATCACCCAGATCCGAGCAAGTGCCTAACAAATGATGAATTGGCAACGATTTTCACTCTGACCCCGCGTGCAACCCATCGGGGTAGTTCAACTCCCCTGACATTTGATGATGATCCGCTCTATGTTCATGAAGATGATTGGCGACGCCATGCCGAATCATTGGGAATCCGTCACGCCGCTTATTTAAAAGGCTTCCAAACGACGAGCAATCCGTCCCCGGAAACCACGATTCATGGCACGCCGCGTATGAGCATCTGGCCGATTCATGAGGGGGGAACAACGCGAGTTTCAGCCTATGACGAACGATCAGAATTCCTAACCAGAGCCGGAAACAACCGCCAATTCTTTTATCATTTCCGAAGACGCGATCACACTTCCCGGCATGGCGAACTCTACTCGAGAGCTTTCCGTGGAAATATCCGGCTCTATGACACCCTAATGCATCTCACCCATCAAAAGCTACCAGGTTACGGCCAAGCCCTGGCTTCCAAATCTCTAGCTGCCAAGTATGGTGCCTCGTTGAAGGAAGAGGATTATCGAGACGATACCGATTACAGCAAAGATCACTATGCGATTGCCTTAAGCATCTTTGATCGGATTCGTACCTCTAATCTCTTTGATCCATCCGTTCGTTCTCCCTACGCCGACGATTCCGTGGGTTCCAATGGTGGCCACGGTGCCGTCCCAGGCCTCAATTTGATCGGACGGCACTTGGGGGCCGACAACGGAAGTGCTCAACATTCGGCCCGTTGGTTTCGACCTACGTTAGAGCCGCAAGGAACGGGGCGCGGCTTCACGCTCTCTGAGCTGGCACTCGTGATCTATGCTACGGCGGCAGTCCGCATTTCTGACTGGGGGGCTACGGGCGCACGATTCGCCGATGCTGAAGGAGACGTGCGATCCGTCCGAGTCTTGCAAAGTATCTTGAGCAACGAGCATCCCGGCTATGCGAAATGGCACGAGCCGTTTACTGCTGAAGATGTGGGAAAAACCTACTTGGCGATGGAGGTCGGACTCATACCCGAGATATTCTGCCCCACCCAAGGCTTCCCGCGCTTGCGTCCAGAACAAACGTTGAGACTCCTAACCGATGGCAATGGTTATCTCGGAGGCGTGAGTGAGGAAACGGCTATGCGGATCAATGGCATTCCCCTGACCCTTTGGGGCAAATCAATCGATACACCAACTTTTGGCGGACCAGCGATCTACACGACTCCCGCTCAGGCACCGGGCTTTCCGTTTCCCGCCGATTGGTTAGGGATGTTAGGCGGCTTCGGAGGCATGCGGCTTCATCAGTTTGGTGATTTTTTTGTTGGGCCAGAAGACGAAGGCTACTTCGGCGCGGAGTTTCTACCCAATGGCGAGTTTGGCACGCACTGGCATTGTCAGACAGTCGTCGTGGCGGAAGCGGGACACCCCTTGCAAATGACCCAAGACGCACCCTTGCAAGTAACGATGTATCATCAAAGTATTCACGGAGCCACCACGGGTAATATTACGAAACTCTTTCATTTCCGATTCACACAACCCGGCGACACTCTATCTCTTCCCTCACCTACTTTGGCCGAACCGGGCCCCTACCGCGACTGGCCGGACCGGTTCCTGAGCGCTGTGAATCACGGAAGACAGAACTCGTTAACCAATCCCGAAGGCATGGAAGTGATTCGTTCCCTAACTCTATCACACGGCGACTATCGGCACAGCGCCATGAAACGGTCTCTGCCCAGTGAGTTATTCACGTCACCGACTCATGACACGTCGATGAGAGCGGCTCACGCGCTGACCTGGGACGGCCGCGGTGGAACCGGAGTGGAAGCCACCGCATCCCAAGGCCCCAACTTGCATGAGCGCAGTTTGGTTGCCGGAGTCGACTACGCGAGCGAAGCTCTGCCAGACTTCGTCAATACGCCTTTTGACCGGAAGCGCTTCGCGCCTCTGTTAGCTGACGACTATCAGTTCCCCATCGATCCCACCATCACCCGTGACTTTGACAACGGCTTTGGCAATATGCCAGATGGACCACTGCTCAACTATGACGACGGCGAAGCTGAGATTCCACTCGCCGAAGATGGATCCCAGCGAACCCCTTACTTCGATATCGAGCCGGTGGAAGAATTTCACCGAGGCGGCATCTCAGCCGCCCACCATTTCGCCCGGCGCATCTTACCGTCACCCGTCGTCTTCGGCTCTATCCCATCGGCATCACAAGCAAACGCGCCTTGGACGTGCCTCCTTTTCAGACCGAACATCTCGGATCCCACGCGGTATCCTCATCTCGGCGAGCGCGGAAATGGGATGATCGAGACTGGAATCCGATCAACCCAGGAGGGATTCGAGATCCGGCAAATGGGCTCAATTCAAGACGATCTGACACTTCCGCCAGATCATCAATGGTTGGACTACTTCTGGATGCCCACGGCTGAACCGGTACACGCCGCCAGTCCCTTTGCCACTCAGGGAAAGGTGAATCTAAACTACCAGCTCTTTCCCTACACTTACATCACTCGTGCCACTGCATTGCATGCGCTTCTCAAAGCAGAGGAAATCATGGCCATCCCAACCGACGCCGGCCAAAGCTACAAAACGAGTTCTGATAATCCCAATTGGCGTCACCGCATCGATGCCCATGAAACCCTCAAACAATTCGAAAAACGGTTTGCTGACGGTGAGATTTTCATGACTGAATCAGAAATCTGCGAGCAATTCCTTATTCCCGAAGGTCAACAATGGGATCCGTCCGGGAGCAGTATCCGCCAATTCTGGGATCGGCACCGCTTGACTGGCGACAATACGCTCGAACGGCCCTATGCTGGATTGTATTCACGTGTGACCACCCGGTCGAATGCTTTTCGACTGCATTTTCATATTCAGACGATCACTAAGGGCGCTGATTCATCGCCTGATCGCTTTGACCCGGATCAGGACGTCATTACCGAAGATCGACGCGGCACCAAGGTGATCGAGCGGGTACTCAATCCTTCACAAATGCCCACCTATATTGTGGCAAGCCGGCTTTCAAGCAATCCGCGAATCGAGCGCTTTTATGACATGATCGTTCGGGAAGTTGATTGATACCTATTTCTCAAACGCCATCCTCTTTTCCAGATAGCGCGAAATATAAGAAATGGGAAGCGTTAGGATCAAATACCCCAACGCCAATACCAGGAACGTTTCAAACGGGCTGAAGGTGTCGGAATTCACTTTCCGCGCGGTGAAAGTGAATTCATTCACGGCAATGGCGAAAAGTAAGGACGAGTCTTTAACCAGTGAAGCGGACTGCCCAGCATACGCCGGAAGCACTTGCCGGATCGCCTGGGGAAAAATCACGTGGATGTAGGTCTGCATTGGGCTTAATCCGATCGCACGAGCGGAATCGATCTGCGACTTCGGCACCGACTCGATACCAGCCCGAAAGATTTCACTCAGATACGCTGCGGCAAAACCCGATATGATTAGAATGCCGGCCCAGAATGGATCGTTTAGGCGAAGCCGCTCAAAGATCACATAGTAAGAAAAGAGGATCTGCACAATCAGCGGCGTTCCTCGAATGATCTCGATATAAAACCGGCTGAGGCAGCGGATGAGTAGAAAGCGCGCTCGCTGACCGAACATGATCAATAAGCCTAATATCGTGCTCAATGTCAGAGACGCAGCGGATACCTGAAGCGTGACCCACCAGCCCTGGATAAGCCGGTTGCGATGCCGGTATTCCCACAAGGTACCAGCTAAACTTGTAGGCGAATCCCGCCAAGAACGCGTAACTGACCGCACTCACCAACAGCAGTACGATCAGCCACGTAACGAAAAGACGTTTTGGTGAAACCGCTCCTTTAAACAACAATCCTCGCGGTTCTCCCGCCTTTAGCACGTCACAAGATCGCCTACTGGTTATCCAGGACGCGGTAATACATCTCCCTCGCATCTCGAATGAGGAAGTGGGTCATCTGCTCCCCGGTGCCTTCGACGTCCGCTGCTTCGCTTGTCCAGGTCTGGAGATCTGGACTCGACTGCACTTCGTAGGCTTGGCCTAGTTGCGATTGCCAGCGAATCGCCATCGCCGGAAGGATCTCGACGTCGATGGGATCTAGTTCTGCAGGCGCAAATCGAGGTGTCAATGTGAGGCCCTCTTCAACGGTGATTTCTGCGGGATTGTCGGTGGAGCTCATATCGCCATACTCCCATTGCACGAATTCGAAGCCTGGTTCGGGCGTGGCAGTGACGGTGACCGTACTGCCGATGGGATACTCGTCCAGATCTGGCACTTTCGTCAAAGAGCCCTCTTCGGTCTCTGCGATGATGAACGGATCGGTCAGCGGCTCTGGCGTCGCCATGCCTGCAATCCTGACACGAATACTGAGATGATGTCGGTTCGGTTCGGGCCATTGCTGCCATTCGCCGGGAAGAACGCCGTCTGGCGGGTAAGGCCAGTCGAGTAAATGCGTGCCTCCTTCGCCGATCTGCTCTGCTGCTCCGTTAGGAACGAGATCGATGGTGTATCCTCTTTCGAGAATGCCACACGGGCCAGTGCCAAAATTCGTTAGGGTAGGTTTGTCTTCCGAAGATTCGATGATGTGCAGGAAGTAGGTTTCTCCGGGAACGAGCCCGTCAACGAAACCGTTGACGGTTACCGTTGGGAGTTTCTTTGGTTGAGAGCACACATCGTTCTCATTCTGCGGCACATCATCGACAATCAGTTCGCCCAGAACGCCGATCTCTTCTCCAGGCTCATCGTTAGCGCCGTCAACTTCCCGGATGCTGAAGATGAGTTTCCCACCTGGCGTGCCAAAGCGACCGAATCCTAGCGTGACTTCGCTAACATTCTCACCCGTTGCGACGAATGTTTGGGCCATGGCCTGCGGATGATTGGGTGCCGGAGCAGGAAGGGGCTTGAAAGTGCCGACAGCGCCGCTGTCGCCAGGAACGTCAAGGTTGTCGAAGTGCGTGACCGGCTGAGGGGCACCAGCGATCCGCATGCGAATGCTGAGATCGCCTGGGGGAGCAAAGAGAAATCGCGCCCATTGGCCCTCTTGTCGCTGCGGCGGTTCTGGCCAGTCGAACAGATGCGTGCCGCCTTCGCCAATCTGCTCCGTGCCTCCGTTTGGAACGAGGTCGATGCTGTATCCTCTTTCAAGAAAGCCACAAGGGCCTGTACCGAAATTCGTCACGGTAGGCTTGTCCTCCAACGATTCGATGATGTGCAGGAAGTACGTTTCGCCGGGAACGAGTCCATCGACGAAACCGTTGACGGTTACCGTAGGGAGTTGCGTTGGCTGGGCGCAATCGTCGTTCTCATTCTGCGGCACATCATCGACAATCAGTTCGCCCAAAACGCCGATCTCTTCTCCGGGCGTATTGGTAACGCCATCAACTTCGCGGACGCCGAAGATGAACTTCCCGCCAGGTGTGCCAAAGCGACCGAAACCTAACGTGACTTCGCTGACATTCTCACCCGTTGCGACGAAGGTTTGGGCCATGGCCTGCGAATAAGCAGGTGCCGGGGCGGGAAGGGGCTTGAAGGTGCCAACAGCACCATTGTCGCCTGGGACGTCAAGGTTATCGAAGTGAACGATCGGTTCAGCGGCAAAGGCATGGATGACTAACAACAGCGTCGATGCTGTTGCGACAGAGATCAATTGAAGGGCTTTCATAGTATCGGAATGAACGTTTGGGTTTGGGTTCATTCCGATCGGCGACGCCTCGGTGAGCGAGGGATCACGGGCTTTTAAATTTCTCACAGATTTCTATTAATCAACGCTCGTAGACCTAGGTGCGCGGTGGATTCTGATCGTCGATTCGTCAGGGGATTCCGTCTTCAATCCGCCAGGCGGAAGGTAGCGGCCACCGACGGCGAGGGCATGGCCATCGGGTGAGAAATCAACTGTCACGCCGGGGAATCGCGCCAGTTCGCGGCCACTTTCGACATCCCACACACGACACCAATTCTCTGGGCTAGAGGAGGCCAGACGCTTGCCGTCTGGGGTGAATGCGAGATCAACGACGAGCCAAGTGTGCCCTAGAAAGCGCTTTGCCGGTTTCCAACTGACAGTATCCCAAAGGATGACTTGGCGGTCGTACCCTGCGGTGGCCAGCCAGCGGCCATCAGGTGAGAAGAGCACCGCGTTGGTGTCTCCGAAAGGCTCCACATGGGCGTCCAGTAGAGCAATACGCTTCTCCGTGGCCAAGTCCCATACCTGGACGCCTTCGTTGTCCCAGGCCTTGCTGGCGAGGATGCTAGAATCCGGTGAGAATGTGAGACATTGAATGCTCTTTCCCTCGTTCAGGTGGGCGATGACCTGCCGCTCTCGCAAATCCCAAATTCTGATGCCTTCTTCACCCCGGCAACCGGTGGCCAGGAAATGTCCATCTGGAGAGTAGGCCACCGCGTTCACTCGGGTAGGGTGCGCCATCTGATCGATGCGCTCTAACGTCACCAAATCCCAGATGTCGACGGTGAAGCCATCGTCACCTTGTTGGGCGACCGCGAAATGCGCGCTGTCTGGGCTGAAGTCATGGAAGTCGACACGAAAGTTCGGAGGAAAGGAGCGTTTCGCCACTTGCGCGGGGATCTCCAGGAGCTTGGTCTCACGCTCTGCTTCCCAAAGTTCGACCAGACCCTCACCGGTTCCAGAAGCGAGATAGCGCCCATTTGGAGAGTAGCGCAAGGTGTTGAGCTGCATGCCAGACGATCGCAACACGCCGCGCTGCGAGGGCCTTCCAGGCAAGGCCGTGATCACCCCATTCTCGCCTCCTGCGAGGATTGTGGAACCATCATGCGATGGCGCACAATCGTTGACTTGGTGGCTGCGCAAGTGATAGCGATCTTGTTCCTGCCAGGTCTCTGTATCGTAGAGGCGAATGGTGCCGTTGCCTTCACAAATAGCGAATAAGGTGTCATCGTGGTTGAACCGCACAGCATAGACGTCAAAATCCGCGTGGAGAACTTTGAGCACTTCCCACGTGAGCGCGTCGTGGATGGTCACACCGAGTTCGTGAATGTTGAACACGGCGATCCTTCGAGCATCGGCCGAAATCTCGGCGATGGTGAAGCGTTTGTTATCAATCGGAAGAGTGGAAACAACGCGTCTTGATGCCGCATCCCACTGTTTGATCCCATCTGCCGCCGAGGTCACCACCACGTTGCCGGCAACAGTGACCCATTCGATCTCAGCGTCGTGGGCCTTGATAGCATGCGTCTCACCGGTATCCATCTCACAGAACCACAAACAGCCTTGACTCCCTCCGGCACAGATCAGCGAGTCGGTGACAAAGCGAGGGCTACAGGCAAACTTGGACGGTGCCAGCGAGAAGGTTTGGGCCGCTTGCTCACTGGCAAGTTCCCAAACGGAAATGCTGGATCTTGACGCCTCTGTATCCTGACCGGCTGGCAAGGGTTGCTCGGAGGCATGAGCACTATCAGTATCCCAATCTTGCCCACTCGCGACCAGATAGCGGCTATCTGGAGAGAAATCTGTCCAAGCAAAGTTTCCCGCCGGGATCTTGAACTGGAACTTCTCGGTACGTCTTTTCAAATCCCAGACGCGTACCCGTCCGTTCATCGCCGTACTGGCCAGCCATTTGCCATTGCGAGACAAGGAGAGATCGAACAGCGGATCGGGCGGTTCCGCATCATTCGAATCATCATCGGCGAGCAACGTGAACTCATGGCGTTGAGTTTGGCTCCAAAGATAGTGCCATTCCCAGTGCCGAAGATCGCGTTCGCCCTGCTTCGGCAGGTGTCGCTCAAGTGTTGTGATCGCCCGTTCCATATTGCCGTCATTCAGAGCTTCCTGGGCCACATTCATGTCGGCAATGTAGAGACTTCGGCGCGTTTCCATCTCGCCCCGCGAGGCTCTGACGGCTTGCCAGAAACTAACGAAACCACCAGCGAGTAGCGCTAACATCACGGCGACCACGGCCTTGTGTCGGGAGACGAAACGGCGCACGCGATAGAGGGGGCTGGGCGCACCGGCACTGACGGGTTCGCCATCGAGAAAGCGTTGCACATCCTTGCCAAAGGCCGTGGCGCTCTCGTAACGGCGCTCGCGGTCTTTTTCCAAGGCTTTGGTGAGGATCCAATCAAGATCGCCGCGTAGGAGCTGTCGCAGTTTGCTAGGCGATGCCGTTCGGGTGGCGGCGACCTCGACCTGCCGCGCATTGGCTAAGCTACTGACGCGGCTGGAAGCCGTAGGTGGATCCGTTTCCAGGATCGTGCGCTGAATCTCAGCATAGGCGGCTTTTCTCAAGGATTCGACCGGCACTGGGGTCGTGCCGGTGAGGAGTTCGTAGAGCAAGACACCTAACGAATAAATATCGCTGCGTGTGTCGACATCGAACCCTGACATTTCCATCTGTTCCGGGCTGGTGTAGACCGGCGTGCCGACGAATTGGCGAAAGTCGGTGAAGAGCGTGTGCTCCGTCAGCCGGAAGTTGGTCGCCTTGGCAATGCCGAAGTCGATGACCTTGGGCACCGGCACGCCATCGTGAAGCGTCACGAGGATGTTGTTAGGCTTAAGGTCGCGGTGAATGATGCCTTTCTGGTGCGCGTGTTGTACTGCCTGACAGACGTTCACAAAGAGCTTGAGGCGATCCGCGACGGGAAGTTTCACCTGGTCGCAATAATCGGTGACGGGAAGGCCACGCACCCATTCCATGACAAAGTAAGACCGCCCGGCGTCCGTTGCTCCGGCATCAAACACCTTGGCAATGTTGGGGTGATCCATCATGGCCAGGGCCTGGCGCTCGGCCTCAAAGCGGGCGATGACTTGCTTCGTATCCATGCCCAGCTTGATGACTTTCAAGGCCACCCGCCGCGTTACGGGAGCGCGTTGTTCCGCCAGATAGACCACGCCGTAGCCACCTTCGCCGAGATGCTGTAACAATTTGTACGAGCCAATAGATGTGCCCACGAGTGGGTCGGCCTTTTCCGTTCCCTCCTCAGTGCCCAAAGTCGGATCATCCATGAAATCAGATCGCCCGTCTTCGCTGGCGACGAGTTCTTCTAACTGTTGCTGCATCGGGGCGTCGTCCCTGCAAGCCTCACGTATGAAGGCCGCTCTCTCAGCTTGAGGCAACTCCATTGCTTGGTCGAAGAGCGCGTCAAAGCGTTCGTCCGGGGAGCTGTAATCGTCAGTGGCAGGCATCGTTGTCCTCTGAACGGCGTCGGAATGGGGTGTCAGGGATCACACGATTGGTCCACCTGGCAATTCAACGCTTGAAAGAGCAGCGCCCGCGCCGTGCGCCAACGGCGCTTCACCGTCGGTTCGGAAAGGCCCAGCGTGGCTGCCGTTTCCTCCACGCTGAGCCCGGCAAAGAACCGCAAGCGCACCACTTCCGCCCGATCGGGATGTTCATGTGCCAGGCTTTCAAACGCTTCGTTCAATGCGATGATCGTCATCGGATCGTCCGCATCTGCCAGATCTGCCACCGTATTAAGCTGCACTCGTTCCCACTCGCCTCCACCGCGTTTCTCTCGCATCCTGCCACGCGCGTGATCGATCAATACTCGACGCATCGCCTCCGCCGCCGCGCCATAGAAATCGTAGCGATCACGGACATTTCGCTCCGCTAGTCCAGGCAGAAGCCGCATGCACGCTTCATTGACCAAGGCAGTTGCCTGCAAGGTGTGCCCGGGCCGCTCCACATTCATTCGCGCTTGCGCGATCTTGCGTAACTGGTCGTAAACGGCGGACATGAGTTCATTCCGTGCGGAATCCCTGCCTTCAGCGATCTCGCCTAAAAATCGTGTGACTTCATGGGTATCGTGTTCTTCTCCTGGCACGGAGGAAGCCTACGGCGAGAGGCAAGCCAAGGTCGAGATCTCGTTGCCTCCACGCCCACGCGCCCTCCCCACGAAACCCCTTTACGTGAGGAAGGCGCGGCTCAAGAAAGGCAGCCGGGACGGCTGCATCACCGTGAGACTGGCATCCCGCCTGTTACTTGCTCTCCAGCACACGGTAATACATCTCACGAGCATCGCGGATGAAGAAGTGCGTCATCTGCTCCCCGGTGCCCTCGACGTTGGCTGCTTCGCTTGCCCAGCTCTGGAGATCAGGGCTGGACTGGACTTCGTAGCTTTGGCCGATCTGTGAATCCCAGCGGATGGCCATAGCGGGAAGAATCTCGACGTCGATGGGCTTCGGTTCAAGCTCAATGGAGTCGAAGTAGGGCGTAAGGGTTGCTCCTGCGATCACCGTGATTGTGGCGGGATTGGTCGTGAACTCCTGGTCGCCATATCTCCATTTCGCAAATTCAAAGCCGGGTTCGGGCGTGGCGGTCACGGTGACTTCGCTGCCGATGGGGTAGTCGTCCAACTGAGGTTCGGCGGTGACGATCCCGTCTTCGGTGGTGGCGATGATGAAAGGGTCGGTAGTTGCGCCTTCGAGTTCCAGGATTTCCATCGCGAGGTAGCGAACGTCATCGAATCCAGGAACGGTGTGCAGCGGAGCCCAGTTCCAATCAGCGCCAGTTTTGACTGCGTAATGAACATTAGCAGCTCCATTTGTTCCTGTGGATGGCTCCTGAATCAACTGGACGATGGTATTGCGCGAGTTCGCTCCGCCATCCGTGATGGTTACATCGGTCGCATTGAATACCAGATGATAGGGAGTTTCTGGTGTGAGCGAGAGATCGAGTCCCAACAAACGAACGATCTCGTCGGGATTGGCTTCCGCGTTGCCGTTTGTCCTGGCGGGAACAAGGATTTCAACATCGATATCGGCTACCGTGTGCTGGATTGTCCCTGGAACCCCATCAACGTCATTCCAAATCTCAATGTGAAGCAGACCACTTGGATTCCGCCATCGGACGAGGGGAAAGCTGATCGATGTCACTCTTCCCGTGTTCCCGGTGATGAACTGCTGAGCATGCCAGACGTTTGAGAAAGGCGGAAAAATCCAAGGGAGCCCATCCGGTGGAATGACATCGGGAATGTTGCTGTAGACTGCGACCTCAGAGGGTTTCTCCACAAACTCCGGTGTCACCGTCGTATCCGTCTCGATGGTGAAGGTGAGAGGATTATCCGTGAATTCGGTCTCACCGATTGTCCATTTGGAAAACTGGTAGCCTTCATTTGGTGTGGCCGTGAGGGTAATCTCTGTTCCTGCGGAATAGGTGGGCATGTCAGGATCGGCCGTGACGGTGCCGTGCTCGCTTGCGGTGATGGTTAGAGAGTGGGTGGGAGGCGCTTCCCCAACCACCTTCAGAACCAAATACGATCGAGAGGGATCGATGACGTTCCCAAGCACGTCAAACGATCCCTGGGGAGTAACGGTTGGATGTCTCCCAAGGAACTTCGCCGCACCATTGGTGCCTTCCGCTGAGCCACAGGTTGTGTAGATAACGGCACCCCCATTCCATTGAGCCCTCTTGTGTTCGAAGACAACATAATATTGGCTTTCGGCTGCCAGGTCGGCCACTGCGCCTTCAACGGTTGTTAAGATATGTGGAACTAACGAGGCGCTGGGGAGCCCCGCCATATCGATAGCTCCAAATTCTGCAACTTTGGAACCGGGCCATCCAGCATCATTCTGATCCCAAATTTCGATTCCTATTGTCCCGGTTGGTGATCCTCGCAGGATCCCGATATCAACGGTTATCGAATCAATCCGAGTACTCTGACCCGTTTGGAATCCCTGAAGAAAGAGGACCTCTTGATCTTCCCCGTTGACCTCAAGATGCAGGCCCGGACGGGAACCCCGTGGTGTGTCGATGTGACAATCCGAGGTGTCGTAGAGAATGACTTCCTCTGACAAGGCGCAAATGCTCGTCAAGCTGAATGCTAGGAGGCCGAGAAGAGATCGTTTCGTGTTTTGTAGGCTGCGAGAAAGCCGAGTGGTGATGGGCGAATCCGTTTTCATGTTCAATCGGTCGTATGAGGTTACCTGGTTTGATGGCCACAAATCGTGTGGCCTTTACCGATTGGCGTAATGGGTGGGAAAACGGGCTCACGAAGCAGCCAATTCTTTGACGCGCCCTAACTGAGAGCCTGCCGCCGTCTACTGCCTTGGAGATCCCGAGGTGTGGAGTCTGACCGAGGTCATCTCGGCAGGCGTGGTCGTCGGGGCTTGGAATGGAATGAAGCCTCCGATGGCCAACGTTTGATCGTCAGGCGAGAAATCGGCGGTGATACCGGTGAATCTGGCAAGCGGTTGCCCGGTTTCCACGTCCCAAAGGTTGCACCGGTTATCGAAGACACCGCAGGAAGCGAGGCGACGCCCGTCGGAAGAGAAACTGAGACTAACAAGACGGCCTTCGTGCCCGCTGAGGCGATGCACGGGCTTCCACGTGGCGGCGTCCCAGAGGATCACGCGGGCGTCATAGCCTGCGGAGGCTAACAAACGGCCATCGGGTGAAAACTCCAGCACACTGGAGTTCCCCACAGGCTGAATATGCTCTGTGAGTGTGGCGATGATTTCTTCAGTCTCAAGATCCCAGATCTGAATGTCCGTGCCCATGGTGGCCAGCAACTTGGAATCCGGCGAGAAAGCAATGGACAGGATGCCGCCGGCTGTCGGCAAAGTGATGGCGGGTGTCAGGGTTTCCAGTTCCAGCAACTGCAGCCTGCCTCCGGCGGCACTGGCTTCCGGATCGCTAAATCCCAACGCTAACAAACGCCCATCCGGTGAGTAACGCATGAGGTTCACGTTGGCTTCTTGAGGCAGAATCTTGCTCACTTGGGCTTCCTCGCCGAACTCCCATATCTCGACCTCCGGAACCTCCGCGTCATCGCCGCCACCACGCTTGAAGATACTGAGCGCGAACTGGCGACCATTGGGATGGAAGGCGGCAAAGGGCAGTTGATAGGGGCTTTTGTCATCCCAACCTCTAACAGAGACCCTCTCGGGCGTGGCAATGCGCAGAGTTTCGCTGACAGTATCCCATATTTGAAGACTACCATTGTCGCAAGTGACTCCCAGGAGACCGGTCTCGGCGATGTAGTGAACGCGATTCACGGCACCCACGGCTCCCGCTTCGAGCACGCCTTGTCCGGGATCGGCGAGCCCCGGCCACATGATGATCTTTCCATTGTCACCCACGGAAGCAAGGAGACGTCCGTCCTGCGAGTACGAGAGCGCATTGAGCTGGTGGCTGGGATGGTGGAGCGTCGTGATCTCTTGCCAGCTCTCCGTGTTCCAGAGATGGAACGAGCCGAAGAACTCCGTTACCGCCAGTGTTTTTCCGTTAGGCGAGAAGCGTGGCCCGTGGCTTTCCATATCGTAGCGCAACTCTGCCAGAGTCTCTCCGGAGTCCGCGTTGAGAATGGACGTTAGTGTAACGACTCGCGTGGAGACGGCGACCGTCTCGCCATCCGGGCTGATGCTGGCCCCGGAGAGAAAGCCATGCCACTCCGGGTGATCGGTAGTTGACATAGTTGTCAGGATTTCTTGCTGGTCGAGATCCCAAACGGCGGCTCCATCGTGCTGCGCGCAGGTAACCATTCGGGATGCATCCTTCGCGATGGCAATCGTCGTCACTTGATTTGCATGGCCTCTAACGGACTCGCCAGCGCCCGTGTGCACATTCCAAAACCAGATCGCGCCAGAGTCGTCGCCGGCGATGAGCGTGCTGCCATCTGCGGTGAACCTGGGGTCAATTACCGCGAGGGCAGGCGCGACACTAAAGCGTCGAGCTTCCCTGCGTTGCGTGACGTCCCAGAGCACGACTTCGGGAGCCGCCACCTTCCGTTTGCACTGTTGAGACGCCGCCAGCCAGCGGCCGTCGGGCGAGAACTCCACCCAGGCGAGCCCGCCGCTCTCACGTTGTGGCAAGCGCCACTGAACGAGTTCGCGCCGCGTGCCCAAGTCCCACACACGCACTCTGCCATCGCGGGCCGCGGAGGCTAACAGATTGCCAGAAGGTGCGAAGGCCACATCAAAGAGAGCATCCGGCTTAACCTCGTCTTTGGGATCGTCATCTGCTAGGAGCGTGAATTGCTCGCGGTGCGTCTGCCGCCACAGGTAGTGCCATTCAAAGTGCCGGAGATCTTCCTGCCCGGGCTTTGGGCGATGCCGTTCCAAAAGCGCAATGGCGGACTCGACGTTGCCTTCCACCAGCTCACTCTGCGCGACGTTCATATCGGCAAAGTAGAGGTTCTTGCGTGCTTCGCGTTCGCTGGTTTCGGCTCGCAGTGTCTGGCTCAGCGCCTGTCTGTTAGCCAACGTTGCCCGCACGGCTTGCCACCCACTAACAATGCCACCCACGAGCAACGTGCATCCGATGACAACGGCGGCCTTATGACGGCAGGCGAACTTGTGCATCCGGTAGAACGCACTCGGCGCCGCCGCCTGCACGGGTTCATTAGCGAGAAAGCGCCGCACGTCTTCCTGGAGCGCATTCGCCGAAGCATAGCGCCGCTCCCGGTCTTTCTCCAGCGCCCTCAGCACGATCCAGTCGAGTTCCCGTTCCACCTCGAACCGCGGAATGCCCCTCGCTTCAGGAAGCCCCCGTTTGCGGATCTCTGTAAGCCTAGTGGAGGGCTTTGGGGGAACGGCCTCAAGAATCGTGCGCTGAATTTCGGCATAAGCGGCTCGCTTTAAGGTCTCCGTTTCCACCGGCGTCGTTCCCGTGAGCAGTTCGTAGAGGAGCACGCCTAACGAATAGATATCGCTTCGCGTATCGACATCCAGCCCTGACATTTCGACCTGTTCGGGACTCGTGTAGGCCGGCGTACCGACGAACTGTTGAAAGCTGGTGAAGAGCGTCTTCTCGGTCAGCGGCACGTGCATGGCTTTCGCGATGCCGAAGTCAATCACCTTGGGAACGGGCACACCATCGTGAAGGGTAACGAGCGTGTTCGTTGGCTTGAGATCACGGTGGATGACCCCTTTCTGATGCGCATGATGTACCGCGCGGCACACCTGCGCGAATAACTCTAACCGTTCGCGGACAGTTGACCGGCAGTCACGGCAGTAATCGGTGATGGGCACGCCGCGTACCAGCTCCATGACGAAATACGGCCGGCCCGTTTCCGTGGCTCCGGCGTCGAATACTTTGGCGATGTTAGGATGTTCCATCATCGCCAGTGCCTGCCGCTCCGCCTCAAACCGTGCCATCACCTGCTTGGTATCCATCCCCAATTTGACAACCTTGAGAGCGACTCGGCGCTTCATGGGTTCGCGTTGTTCTGCCAGGTAAACCACGCCGTAGCCGCCCTCGCCAATCTGCTCCAGCACTTTGTAAGGGCCAATGCTCGTCCCGATCATGGGATCAGCCGATCCGTTCTCGGCTTCCACCGTAGGATCGTCGAGAAACCCGGCGCGGCGCCCGTCCGACGCCAGCCACAGCAGCAATTGAGAACGCATCTCCACGTTCTCCCCGCAAACCTCGTCAAGATACGCCGCCTGTTGGGATTCAGGCAGCGACTTTAGGTGTTCAAATACCTTTTCAAGGTGCTCAAGTGGAATGGGATCGGCGTTTTCGTCCATGGCCATTGATCCACTGGCGTAATCGAGCGCGAAATGGGCTCACTTACCCATCACTGTCGGTGCGCTCCAAGATCGCATGCAACATGGCACGGGCCAGACTCCAACGCCGTTTCACCGTCGCCTTTGAAATACCCAACACCTCAGCTGTTTCCCCGACGTTCAGCCCTGCGAAGAATCGCAGCCGCACCACCTCAGCGGCGGCGGGTTGCTCTGCTTTCAGTATTTCGAATGCCTCGTCGATCGCCAGGATCGTTTCCGGATTCCCGGTCGCCGCCATTTCGGCCACATTCGCGATTGGAACCCGAACCAGGCCACCGCCACGTTTCTCAGCCCCATGCATTCTAGCATGATCAATGAGGATACGCCGCATGGCTTCGGCAGCGGCGCCATAGAAATCCCGGCGATTCCTGATCCGTTCACCACCGATGTTATCGGAAAGTTTCAATAGAACCTCATGCACCAGTGCGGTTGCTTGAAGGGTATGATCCGGTCGCTCGCTATTCATCCGCACTTGAGCGATCTTGCGCAGTTGATCGTAAACGGCAGTGACCAATTCATCGCGCGCTGAGTCCTTGCCCTCGGCAATCTCGCCTAACAAGCGAGTGACATCGTGAGTTTGGTGTTCTTCCGTCTGCACGGACCGAGCCTACGAGAGGAGACTGGCCGAGGTCGAGCGCTCCGTTCCCGCGCACCTTCCCCACGAACCCCACTGACGTGAGGAAGGCGCTGGCACGGGGATGACAGCCTAGACGGCTGTTTCACCGAATGACAGGCGTCTCGCCTGTCATTCGCTTTCAAGCACGCGATAATACATTTCCTGGGCATCGCGGATGAAGAAATGTGTCATTGTCTCACCTGTCCCTTCGACGTTTGTCGCTTCGCTAGTCCAATTCTGTAAGTCAAAACTCGATTGTACCTCGTAGGCCTCGCCGACTTCCGAATCCCAGCGGATTGCCATGGCGGGAAGGATTTCGGTATCAATGGGCTTGGTCTCGGGTTCCACCGTTGCAAAGACGGATGTTAGAGTCGCTCCGGCGGTCACCGTGATCGTGGCGGGATTGGTGGTGAACTCCTGGTCACCATACGTCCATTGGACGAATTCGAAACCGGGCTCGGGTGTGGCGGTGACCGTGACTTCGCTCCCGACGGGGTATTCGTCTAGATCTGGATCGGCAGTGACGTTTCCGTCTTTAATGGTGGCAATGATCAAGGGGGCGGTGGGAGCTACATCTTGCACTTTTCCTTCGATGCGGGCGCGTAACCGGAGGTTTGGCCAATCTGTGCCCCATTCTGGTGAGGGGATGCTCGGTGGATCCGCCCACTCCACAATCGCATGCTCCGCATCCTGTGGCGTCGGCACCAGATCGACGAACCACACATCAGTTGGCCCTGAGGGACCTCCTCGAGCGATGAAATCGTCCGTGTGAACGAGATGGAGATAGTATTCTTTACCCAGTGTCAGGTCGGCTACTTCGCCCTCGATGGTGACTCCTTCGAACAACTTTGGAAGAGATCCCCAGATCACCTTGGGCAGGGTTTTGATCTCAACTTCCCCGAGAGTGCCTACAAGGTCTCCTGGGTTACCCGTTATAGGATCGATCTCTCGTATACTGGCGATCATGCTCCCTTCAGGCGTTCCTACACGCGCCAATCCGATCGTGACGGCGCAAACGTTTCCGGCCTCGCCAACCTTAAATCTCTGAGCCACGCCCCGGTCGCCGGGGAAGGGACCAATCTTCAAGGCGGCGCCGCCTGGGCCGTCTCCATCATCGTTGAGGTTGCAGTAGTGAATAGCTTTGCCTTCGGCGCCGACGGCGCATTGATCAACCTCCTGGCCTTGCACTTGAAGCGTGAATGCAAGCGTCGCCACGAGGGCCCATGCAAGTCGATATGATTGATGATGGAAGTGTTTGAGTGAATACATTTCGCGTTTGGTTAAGGGTGGTGTCAGTCACTTCAGACTGCCTGATCACCGAACAGCGGGGTTCTGACTCAAACTGGGTCACCAATCGGCGAGAATCTTCTCACTCCGCCCGATAAATCTTTACGGTCGACATCCTGGCACTGATGTCTTCTGCATTCGATATCTGCTTCCCTCCCGCTGCAAACGCTTTCCCGTCGGGGGAGAAGTCCATCGCGTAACCTGGAAAGCTCGCCACCTCCCGGCCGGACGCGACTTCCCAAATTCGGCATCGGTTGTCAAAAGCTGAGGAGGCAATCCGTTTGCCATCTGGTGAGAACGCAAGATCAATCAAGAGAGCACGATGACCTAACAACTCTTGTTTCATTTCCCAAGTCTTCGTATCCCAGAGGATAACCCGCCAATCATAGCCGGCGCTGGCTAGCATTGACCCGTCCGGTGAGAAGAGAAGCGACATTGTGGCCCCAGCTGGCTCAATGTGCCCTCTCAGAGTAGCGACCTTCTTTCCCATGGGAACATTCCAGATGCCAATGCCCCCATCTGCTGCGCCCTCGATGCTTCGAACTGCGAGACACTGCGAATCAGGGGAGAATGCCAGACAGGCGATGCCCGCTTCCGGAAGCGTCCGCATCACAACCTGGTTTTTCAGATCCCAGAGACAAAGCGCCTCATCATCAGTTCCGGTAGCTAGGAAAGTGCCATCCGGAGCATAGGCCACCACGAAGACTCGGGAGGCGTGCGGCAAGGATGCCTCCCTCACGAACTGCTCAAGATCCCACAGATCGACTGAAAAGGTTGTGCCTTCTTGGTCCAGCTCACCGGTGATCTGGGCAACTGCCAATTGACGGCTGTCGGGACTGAACGCAAAGAAGTCGTCACTAAAGTCAGGCTGGGGGGTGCCCCCAGACACTTGCGCTGGAATCGTGTGTAGGAGAACTTCCCTCGCCGCATCCCAGAGCTCAACCCTGCCATCATCACAACCGACCGCAAGCAACTTGCCATTGGGAGAGTACTGGATGGCAGTCACCATCCAGCCACCAGATTGTAGGCTCCCTCGTGCAAGCTCAGTTCCAGGCCACCCCGTGAT
This sequence comes from Verrucomicrobiales bacterium, assembly GCA_965224685.1. Classification (GTDB taxonomy): domain Bacteria; phylum Verrucomicrobiota; class Verrucomicrobiia; order Verrucomicrobiales; family DEV007; genus CBDDAB01. Next base: position 508,380 of record CBDDAB010000018.1, read on the forward strand.
TAGACCATTATCACCGCCAGATACGATCAGAGAGTCGTCATCCGAAATCACAATATCATTCAGTTGGTGACTGCGATGATAGTAGCGCGTCACTTCCTTCCAATCTTCCGTTGAGAACAAGCGAATAGCACCATTAATCTCCGCATAGATGACTAACGAACCTTCATGATTAAACCGCGTGCTGTTGTTAGGATCGTCAGACCGAAGCGTGGCTATCGTTCTTTGGGTCTTCACCTCGAAGATATTCACTTTCCCTTCGAGGACTCGCATGGACGCGATTAGCCGACCATCTGGCGACATTCTTGCCAAGCTGTGTTTCCTTGGGTCCGGGAGTGGTATCGAAGTTATGAGCGTATGATCCTGGGGATTCCACACGTGGATCTGATTGTCATCGCCAGTGGTGACCAGCCGTCTCGCCCTGGCATTGTAGTCGACACCGATGATCCTCGCCTCGTGAGCTTCCATTGGCGTCGCTTCACTTGTCTCAAGATTTAGAACCCAAAGTCTCCCGTCACTCCCGCCCACACACACCATTTGATCGGAGACAAACTGAGGATTCGCCGCGCTCACTGACGGAGCTACGGAGAAACGATTGGTTTCTTTGTCCTGAAGGAGATTCCAAATGATTACACCAGGCCTATCTAATCCCCAACCTTCTCCAGAAGCGACCAGACGTTCGCCATCCGGTGAAATATCCACCCAAGCATACCTTCCCGCTAGAATAGTGAACTGGGAACGCTCTTCCTTTCTTTCCAAATCCCAAATGCGAATGGTCCCATTTCGCGCCGCTGAAGCGAGCGTCCTGCCATCAGGTGAAAGCGCAAGGTCCCAGACGGCATCAGGTTTGATGTCATCGTTGGGATCATCATCTGCTAGCAAGTTGAACCGTTCTCGATGAGCTTGCCGCCAATGATAGTACCACTCGAAGTGTCGCAGGTCCTCCTCCTCCCGTTTCGGAATGTGCTCCTCGAGCAATGTCAGCGAGCGCGGAATGTTACCGGTCTCCAAGGCCTCTTGCACGACATTCATGTCCGCAATGTAGAGATTCCTCCTCGCTTCGCGGGCGTTAGATTCCGCTTTCAGACGTGCGATCTCCTTCGACTTGGAAGCGTGCATCGCGACCACACCCAATATCAAACTCACGAGGCTTCCCAATGCGATTGCTATAGCGACAGCAGTCGCGGCCTTATTGCGTTTGGCAAATTTCTGCAATCGATAGCCCACGCTGGGCGCTGCAGCCAAGACAGGTTCATTGTGGAGAAATCGATCAACATCTTGAGCCAGCGCACTTGCGGATTCGTAGCGCCGAGTGCGATCTTTCTCCAGCGCTTTCATCGCGATCCAGTCGAGATCCGTTTCGATCTCGAACTTGGCACAGAGGAGGGCATTGGTGAGGGCACGTTTTCGAACCTCTGTGATTCTGGTGGAAGGCTTCGGCGGTTCGGATTCCAGAATCGTGCGCTGAATCTCTGCATATGCGGCCTTCTTTAATGTCTCCGTTTCAATAGGCGTCGTGCCTGTGAGCAATTCGTAGAGCAAGACGCCTAACGAATAAATATCGCTGCGTGTATCCACATCGAGTCCTGACATTTCTACTTGTTCAGGGCTGACGTAGGCTGGCGTGCCTACAAACTGTTCGAACTGCGTAAACAGGGTCTTCTCAGTCAAACGGACATGTGTGGCCTTGGCGATGCCGAAGTCGATCACCTTGGGCACGCCATCGTGTTGCGTCACCAGCACATTGCTAGGCTTCAAGTCGCGATGGATGACGCCCTTCTGGTGGGCGTGGTGCACCGCTCGACAGACCTGTGTGAAGAGTCCCAGACGCTCTTCCGTTCCTAACTGACATTCATCGCAGTAACTCGTGATCGCCTCGCCGCGCACCAGTTCCATGACGAAATACGGGCGACCACTTTGAGTTGCTCCAGCGTCAAACACCTTGGCAATATTCGGGTGATCCATCATTGCCAGGGCTTGACGCTCGGCGTCAAATCGCGCGATCACCTGTTTCGTGTCCATTCCAAGTTTGATCACCTTCAGGGCCACTTGTCGGATCACGGGTTTGCGTTGCTCAGCTAAGTAGACGACGCCGTAGCCGCCCTCACCGATTTGTTGCAGCACTTTGTAAGGGCCGAGCATCGAACCAATCATGGCACCCCACGCCGAGGGCTCAGCCATGAAGAGACCGCGTTTGGCCTCCATCTCCAGAATGGCCTGCACTCGCGAGTGCAATGCCGGGTCATCTGCACAGGCACGCTTAAGAAAAGCTTCGCGTGCCAACGGCTCCAATTCGAGCGCGTCTGCCAGGATCTCTTCAAGCCGATCCGGATGGTTTGATTGGGAATCAGGCATGACAAGTAATACCAACAGCGAGAACGCTCAAAGAACAGGGTCACGAAATGAACCGTTCTCAATGACTGCTAGCAAGCGCCTCGTAGAGGAGCGCCCGAGCGACGCGCCAGCGTCTTTTCACTGTTGAGTCCGATGTCCCAAGTGCCTTCGCCGTCTCCTCGATGCTTAAGCCCGCATAGAAACGAAGCCTCACCAAAGTTGCCAACTCCGGGTGTTCCTGCGCCAGCACCTCCAGCGCGTCGCTCACAGCCAGGATCGCCTCCGGATCGTTGCTCTCTGCCAACTGCGCCACTTCCATGATCTCCTCCAACGGTGCATTGATCCCTCGGCGTTTGTCAGTCAACCGCGCTCTTGCATGGTCGACTAAGACCCGCCGCATGGCTTCCGCCGCCGCGCCATAGAAATCGAAGCGATTTCGGATATCCCGTTCTCCAAGCGCTGGCGCCAGCTTCGAGTAGGCTTCGTGCACCAAAGCGGTCGCCTGCAGCGTATGCCCAGACCGCTCCGCGTTCATCCGCACCTGGGCGATCTTTCGCAGTTGATCGTAAACAGCAGCCACCAACTCATCACGAGCGGAGTCGTTGCCCTCGGAGATCTCGCCGAGCAATCGGGTGACTTCGTGAGTATCCTGTTTTTCCGTCGGCACCAAGACAGCCTACGGGACAGGGCTGGCCAAGGTCGAGCCCCGCGTTCCCCCGCGCACCTTCCCCACGAACCCCACTGACGTGAGGAAGGCGCTGGCACGGGGATGACAGCCGTCCCCGCTGTCTCCTCAGGCGCACGCCAGATTCTATTCCAAAACCCATTCAGGTAGCCTACGGCGCAGCATGCGATTGCTGGAAGAGAAACTTTTCTCCGAACCTCAGCCGACTTACGCCATGAAGTGGGTGGCAGCGCTCGCCTGTCCCAGGTGAGGCAGCCCGGCCGGCACCAGGCGGGCACACCCAGATTTCTACTCTATCGCTTCTACCCGATAGAACACCTCCGTCTCTTCTCTAACGAATGCCTGCATCATCCGCTCGCCCGTGCCTTGAATGGCATCGATGGCCACTTCCCAAGTCTCCTTGTCAGAAGACCGGTGAATCTGGTAGGATTTGTCTGCTTCCGAGTTCCAAGTGACAGCCACGGCCCCTGCGATGTCGATGTTGAGGTTCAGAGAGAAAATAGGAGTTAACGACAGCCCCTCCTTAACTGTAATTGTCAATGGGTTTACCGTGATTTCTTGGTCGCTGTAGATCCACTTTTCGAACGTGTAGCCTTCTTTTGCAATCGCCGTCACGGTCACTTCGCTGCCAACGGAATGCGTCGATTTCGCTGGGTTGAACACGATTGAGCCCCCATCGAAGCCGGTCGAAAAATCTACCGTTGATGGCACGGTCGTTTCGAAAATCTCCATCCGCTGGTAGTTGCGGCCTGGAAGCAAGCTCCCAAGCGGTCTCCATTCATTCCCAACCGTAACGAGCAATCGCCCTGCACCATTCGTGCCTTCGTCAGTTGTTGAGGTCTGGACATGATAGGATCGGTTCGCATCGACAACCTGTGCGTCCACGTTGTCCCAAACAAGGTAGTAAAGTGTGTTGGGTATGAGCCCTCGGATCTCCGTTTCAAACGTGACAGTGTTGCCTCGCGCTTCACTTAACGATTCCAACTCAATGGTTCCAACAGAAGCGACTCTTGCATCGGGCACTTGTTCGCCTTGATTCCAAATCTCAAAATGCACGTCGCCTGTGGGAGAGCCCCTTCGGTACAGCGAGAGGCGCACCTTCGAGATGCTCCCGGTTTCTCCGGTTCGAAAGGGCTGGGCTGCGTATCGATCTCCGGCGTGTGGAAAAACGCCCTCGAAGTTCGGAAGCGGATCAGGCAGGTTGCTGTAGAGGGGCGTTTGAGATTCGTCGGCTGACTTGCCACCCACGATTTGCATGTGGGAATAGACAAAAGGGTCGTCAAAGAATTGAGCGATTCTCACCCAGTTTCCGAACGAGATTCCCATGATGTCTTTGAGCGAACCTTCCTCGAAAGTGTTTTCCAGACCATCGTCATTGTTGATCCAACGCCAGTGGTAGGTATCACTGTTGGTGATCTTCGCGCCGGGGCTACGAAACACGAGAAAGTAGTGCGTGTCGGGCAAAAGCCCCTCCACCAAACCATCGACAGTGATCACTTCGTCCGATGTGGGCAGATCGTTGATGGTAAGCTGTCCGAGTGTGCCGACGCTTTCACCGGGTTCACCCGTATCTTCATCGACGTCCCACACTTCGAAAAGCAGCTGTCCGCCCGGCGTTCCCCGTCTCCGCAGAGTCATCGATACGGAACATACGGCATTAGCGTCTCCCGTGTTGAACTGCTGCGCAGCGGATTGCCAGGGATCGGTATCGGGCCCTGGAGTTAGCCAAATGTCTCCAGGTGCTTCGAGATCAAGATTGTTGTAGAGGACGATGTCTTCTTCGGCGCGGGAGATGGAACAGAGGGATGCCAAAACGAAGAGGACGGCGCATAGACGGAGATGAAGAGGTGGATTCATGCCCACCAGATAGGAATGTCCGTTCAAACGTAACAGAGTGGCGCAAAGTTTTTCGGAGGGTGCAAGTGGCGGTGTCGCACCCCGGCTGGGCTGTCACTGTTGTTGAGGATCAAGCGTTACGGTCAAGCCGTCGACAGCTTTGCCTTCGGCATCCGTAAATCGCACCGAGCTGTCATCGATACCGCCTGCCATCTTGAAAACGATCGTATTGAGACCAGCCTTGAGCGAGATGCCCGTCACCTCGTCCCAGTCCGGCTGAATCCACCCGCGGTCATTGCGATAGACCTCGGTTCCGTTGAGATAAATCTTGGCGCGTCCATTGCCGGTCAGAATCCGCAAGTGGCTGACGTCGCGCTCGCACATGAGGTAGGCGACGGCGTAGACAACGCGTTGCCGTTTCCCTTCCGCGAGTTCGGCCAGGTTCAAGTAGTGATCATCCTGTTGAATCGCTCGCCAAGCGTATGGAATGCCATCAATTGAAACCGCAGTGCCTTCACGCGGATTCAGCGTGGCTTCGCCCGGGATGAACGCTCGACCGAGAGCATCGATCTCGTGGTCGAAAGGGATAGGATCCAAGATGAGCCACTCTTTGATGGCACCAGGGTCATTGGCGAAGCGTTCCACGCGTTCTTGTTGAATCGAGCTCTTCCATTCTTCGAACAGTTCAGGCAAGGCTGCTTTCGTGGTCGCCTCCTCCTGTCGCCAGGCGTCGATCTGCTCCATGCTCGGCGCCTCGAAGGCGATTATCCCGCGCTCTAGCGTTGATACGATAAGGCGTCGGCCGTTCGGGGAGAACTTTGCGGAAAGGATGCGATCGCCTCGTTCCAGGAGGCGCCCGACTTCGGCTTGCGCCTTTCTGTTCCAGAGCTGCAAGTTGCCGCCTCGGGCGGGAATGGCGAGTGTCTTCGTATCGGAGGTGAAAGTGACATTGAGGACCGTGTTCTTGCTGCCCTTGATCGTGCTCACGAGTTCGCGCGAGGCCATGTCGAAGAGCGCAACGCCATCGACCAAGCCGCAAGCCAGCCACTTGCCATCTCCGGAGAAAGAAAGCGAGCGCCCACCACCCAGCGCCGCTCCACCGATCCGTTTCAACTGTCCGGTTTGCATCGCCTCGGGCGTCACTTGCCAGAAGTTGACTCCCATGTATCGGCCAAAGACGACGATTCCACTGTCGGGATCTGGCGAAAACTGCACGGATTGGCCGGTGACCCGATCCCAGCGATTGGTGTGACGCAATCGAGCCGTCGGCAGGGCAAACGCTTTTTCGCCACTCCTGGCATGCCAGAAGTTCACTTCGCGATCCCCTGACGTGGCGATCCACTGACCATCCGGCGAAATGCTGAGGTCATTGATGACTTGCCCAGCATGGGTTAGATCAAAGCGGTGCGCTCCTGTGAGAATGTCATAGACCGCAACGGTATTGTCGTTGTTGTCCGCAATCAGCGTGCGGCTGTCGTGAGAGAACCGCACACGCGAGTCACGAACGCCAAGTTGCGGGCGACGATCGCCGCGAGACTCACCCAGTGCCTTGATGAACGCTTCCGTTCCGGCATCGTAGAGACGCACGACACCGTCGGCCGCGCTGGTGGCAAGCAGTGAGCCGTCACGAGAGTATTCGATATTCCACAGTTCTGCATCGGTCGCCGCAAGATCGGTAGGCGTGGAGAAGGTGGCGTCCCACGAGAGTAGCTTGCCATCTTTGCCGCCGGTGAAAACGGTCGTTCCATCGGAAGAAAAAGCCAACTTGCTTCGAGCCGCGGCTCCCCGAGCGACTCGGGATCGGTTACCGCTGGTCTCCAACACATGAACGAATCCACTATTTTCCACGAACGAGAGCTTGGTGCCGTCGGGTGAGAAACAGAGATCGTAGCAGGGCGACATTTGTGACCCTTCAAAACGACGGACATGTTCGCCCGAGCCGATGTCCCAGAGGTCAATGGTATAGGGAGAAGAGTAACCGGTGGCGAGAAGGCGCGCGTCGGGCGACCACGCAACGACCGACACCGGGTCTTTTACGGGAAGGATCCTTTCCTCCAAATTCGGGATCGACAGAAGCCGAACTGGGTGATCGGTGCAGGGCAGCGTCACCCATTGACCATCCGGAGAGACGCGGCACTCTCGTGGGAGCTCGAAGCGATCTGGTAGAAGGTAGGGCACTGTTGTTTCTGCCAAAGGCACATCGCTATCTGGCTCGAAGCTGCGCACGTGCATGCTTGTGCGCGGATCGTCCGCGACCCGGTAGAAACCGACGAGGTATTGCCCATTGGGAGTGAGCTTGAGGGGATAGGCGCCCTGCCTCTGGAAGACCTGATCTTCGTTCGTATCCAGATCGACCCGAGTGACGCGTCCGCCTTGTTCGATGTCCACCGCCCGGCCATCCTGTGAGAACGCAAACGCCCGCACGAACTGATTGGTGTGGCGCAGGAGTCGGGATTGGGTGAAGTCCGCTTGGTCGAAAACCTCGATCGGTCTGTTCTCGATTTTTCGGTATCCCGACGTGACCAGGTGACCTGTTGGCGATACGGCCAGAGCATCAAACGAAGAATAGCGGTGCGTTAGCGAGATGTACTGATGGAGTTGGCCGTAGTGATAGCGCCACTCCCAGCCGCGCAGGTCTTCTTCGTCGGGACCGGGTAAGTGGTCAGTCAGCTTCTTCAGAGCCAAGCTGGTATCGCCCAGCGCAAGTGCATTCTGGGCGACTTGCATGTCGGATGCGTAGAGAACGCGGCGCTTGCTCTCCATCGCCACCTCCGCACGCGCACGCTGGTAAGCTTCTGCACTTCGTGCCTTCTCCGCAGCGAAACGCGCGGTCTCGGCCTCGACCCGCTGCTCATCCGAAACTTTGCGAGCACTTCGCTCGCGACCGAACGACCAGAGGGAAAACCCGAGTCCGAGAATCAATGACGCTGCCACGGCTATACCACCAATGGTTGCCGCGCGGTGCCGACGAACGAACTTGCCCAGCCGGTAAAAGAAACTTGGTGGCACTGCCGACACGGGCTCACCGGCCAAAAAGTGCCGCACGTCTTGAGCCAGGGCGTTGGCCGTGTCATAGCGACGCGTTCGGTCTTTCTCCAGTGCCTTCATCACCACCCAGTCGAGATCCGGCTCGATCACACTCATCAAATCCGATCTGGCAGGATACGAAATTCGCTTTCGTCTTTCGGTCAGGCGCGTGCTGGGTTTCTGGGGCTCTTCCTCGCGAATGATGCGAAACACGGCCTCCTGTCCCTCGATGCGCAACCGATTGGGATCAAACGGCGTTTCTCCAGTCAGAAGTTCATAGAGAAGCACTCCCAGTGCGTAGATATCAGACCGCGTGTCGACGTCCTTGTTGTTCATCTGCGCCTGCTCGGGACTCATGTAGGCAGGCGTTCCGACAAACTGGTGATACTGCGTGAAGAGGGTGGCGTCCGTCAGCTTGTGAGCTGTCGCTTTGGCAATGCCAAAGTCAATGATCTTGGGCAGGGGGCGGTCGTCGTCGAGGGTGACGAGCACGTTGCTCGGCTTGAGATCACGATGGATGATGCCCTTCTGATGTGCGTGTTGCACGGCAGCGCAAATGTCGACGAAGATGCCCAGGCAATCACGCTTGGAGATTTGATTCTGCTCGCAGAATTCGGTGATCGGCACACCGTGCACCAACTCCATGACAAAGTAGGGGCGTCCCGCCAGGGTTGCTCCTGCGTCCAGCACCCGAGCGATATTCGGGTGCTCCATTAACGCCAGGGCCTGGCGTTCACTCTCAAAACGCGCGATGACCTGCTTCGTGTCCATGCCGAGCTTGATGATCTTCAATGCCACCATGCGCCGCACGGGCTCACGCTGCTCCGCCATGTAGACGACCCCAAAACCTCCTTCGCCGATTTGCTCGAGCAACTTGTAGCGATCGATCTCGGTGCCAACTGTCTCCGTGGTGCCCGAACGTTCGTCTCCGTCTTGCTCTGGCCGACCCATCCCAAACTTCACCAGACATTTGGCGCACAGGCCCATTGGCGAAAGCGCAGAGAGAGCACCGCCGCACTCCGCGCAGAAAGTAACGCTTCTGTCGTCAGGTTCGTCCATGTGTTCAGTTCAAATAGGCGAACTCCACCAAGCGTAACAAATTCGATCACTTACCGGCTTAACGCCGCAAACAGGTGCTGCAATTCCGCCTCAATCTCTTTCTCATCGTGAACGGTGTTGGCCACCTCTTGCCGAAAGAGTTCGCGATAGCGTTGCCGCATCCGGCTTACCATCATCCGCAACGACGTGTCAGTGGTCTCAAGCTCCTGGGCGATCGCCCTGTAGGCGTGCCGCTCCGCTTCTCCGGTGAGAAATGACTTCAATTTATTAAACTGCGCGCCCTTCCCTGCCTCGATGAATTCAGTCTGCAATTGACGTAACACTTTATCTAACAGAAGCAGCGCCCAATGCCTCTCGAACAGCGTTTCTGGTGTTTCGTCGACTGCGGGTTCCAGTCCATAGCGTCCCTCCGCATCCTCCATGTCGAGCGAAAGGATCGTCTCTTTCCCCCCGCGTTTGACCGCCGTATTGCGATCGTAGACATCGCCCATGTGGCGCCGCATGGCCACGAGCAGAAAGGAACGAAACCGCCCCTTCTCTGGATCCACCGAATCGAGAAAACGTTTTTCGAGCAGGCGCTCAAAGAACCCTTGCGTGAGGTCAGCCGCATCCTCAGGCGACTTCCCCCTGCGTCGTGCGTAAGCATAAAGTGGAAACCAATACGTCTGGCAAAGTTGGCTCAGCGCTTCATTTCCGGTGCGCTCATCTCGTGCATTGAGCACCACCGTCCACTGCGTGGTGGAGAACCACGTGCTGCTACTAGACTTCGTGCTGGATTCGGTAATGTCGCTCATCCATTCCCAAGGTAACCCATGCCTCCAATCCAATGGAAGAGCGAAGCCGACGTCGGAGACGAAGCGATTGCATCGCTAGGCCCTTGGAGCCACCTCCATCACTTCTTGCAGGCGGTGATGAAGTACCGGTGGGTAGCGAGTTGGCAGGGCGCTCTGGGGGCGAGTCTCTTTTGAGCGGAGAACGAATGAGCCGGCATGTGGGCGGACGCCACCGTTCTACTCAAGCAATGTCACGCGATAGAACACCTCCGTGTCTTCTCGGAGGAACGGCTGCAACATCCGCTCGCCTGTGCCTTGGATGTTATCGATGGCAAGCTCCCACGTCTCCATATCAGAAGACCGGTGAATCTGGTAGGATCTGTCTGCTTCCGAGTCCCATGTGACAACAACAGCATCTGCGATGCTGATATTGAGAGGTTTCGGGTTGTTCCTTGTTTTTGGCCCCTCAATGCGTGCCCGTAGGTGTGTCGGGAGGAACGGCTGTTGCCATCGGCCACCGGTGAAGAAATGCATGGATGCTGGTTCCGTTGGCGGTTCGACGGTTTCCGCTGCCCATCCCTGGTTCCTGCCTATCACTTTAGCATCGTCGTCGTTGTCTACTGAGAGGAAATAGCTTTGCCCCGGAACGAGGCCCTCGAAGTTGCCATTCACCGTGACCAACTCCAGTGGAGCATTGCCTGATGGGCGAGTGGAGAGCGAATCGATCTCGATTTCACCGAAGATACCAAGTTCTTTGTCAGGGTGCCCAGTGGTCTCGTCGACGTCCCAAATCTTGAGAAGCAGCTTTCCTCCGGGAGAACCTGCCCGAGCGAGCCCAAGCGTGATTGACGTGATCGCCGTCGACTCGCCAGCGGTGAACCTTTGTGCTGCACCACCTTTTCCCTCGTCTGAGGAGTCCGGCCCGAACTTTGCCGTGCCTCCTGGGAATCCAGGCCAGGCTCCATCGGGCCCGTTCGGAGGAATACCGGGGGCATCAATGTTGCAATAATGGAGGACGGTTTCGGTCGACTCACAGTTCGTTGGCGTTTCTTGGCCTTGCAGCACGGTGATGGCAGCAGCCAGGTAAACGAGAGATATCGCAGCGCAAAGCTGTCCGGATGTGCGGGAGTGATCGTGATAGAATCGTTTCATGGGTTTGGACTAGATGCGGTGAGTTTTTTGAATGTCCGCATTTCGTTCCCTACGGAGCGATCAACGGCCCTGAGGGATCACCGCAGTGGTCACTTTTTCGATTCTGTTACGATTCCAGCTCGCAAGAGATTCACTGTCGAAACCCTTCCGTCCGGTGTTTCATCGTAAGCTGTCCATCGACCGCCGGTGGCGAGCACAGAATCATCAGGCGAGAAGTCGATGGCGAAGCCGGGAAAGGTGGCAAGTTGCTGCCCGGTTTCGGTTTCCCAGAGTACGCATTGGTTGTCCAATCCAGACGAAGCGAGTCGCGCGCTGTCCCGTGTGAATGCCAGATCGACAACGATGGCGCGGTGCCCCATGAGCACGTGGACAGGTTCCCACGTCGTAACGTCCCATAGAATCACCCTGGCATCGTAACCCGCCGTGGCCAACCATCGGCCGTCTGGCGAGAACAGGATCGAATGGTTGTCGCCCGAGGGTTCGGTGTGCGCAGTCAGAGCCGCGATCCGCCGAGGATTGTTGAGATCCCATATTTCGATCCCCCGCGTCCCGTGGCTCTCGGTAGCAAGCAATGAAGAATCCGGACTGAAGGCAACGCAGAGCGTAGGGCCGAGATCCTCAAAGCGATGGAGCACAGACTCACTATCAGTATTCCAGAGGACGGCCCCTGACCGGGTCCCTGTTGCGACGCGACACCCGTCCGGTGCCCAGGCCACACTGAGAACGGGGTCCTTGTGTTCTAGCTTCTTTGCCAACTTCCAGTCGTCCGTGTTCAAGATCTCTACGGTGTGGGCCGCCTTAACTGCGATCGCGAGGTGAGCGCCTTCGGGAGAGAACGCAAAGAAATCATCTGGAAACGCCGGCATGGACACGGTTGAGCGTCCGCTTTGAGCGGGGATTGTGTGGACGAGCTGCTTCTTGCTGGTGTCCCAGAGATGAATGCCACCCGCGTCTGTGCCGATCCCAAGATGCACGCCATTAGGAGAATACGCTACCGCTGTGATCATGCGTTTCTCGTCCGGACAGATAGTTTCCTCTCTGTGATCCTTACCGGGCCAGGCAGTGATAACGCCGTTGTCGCCACCAGCCACGATCAGTGACCGATCGCCTGCTACCGCGATGCCGTTAATTTGGTGGCTGCGATGATGGTATCTAAACTCTTCTCGCCATTCCCGCGTGTCAATGGATCGGACAACACCGTTTATTTCAGCGCTGATGAGAGAGCGCCCATTGTCAGTGAAGACACAACCTTTGTTAGGAAAATCAAGCGGTATCCTGTGAGCAAGTTCATCAGAACCGGTGCTATGGATGTAGATAGACCCCCAAAGTGCATAATTTTCAGCAAGTCTTGCACAGACTTCCTTGCATAGAAGGGTTTCGCGGTGTTTTCGGTTAGGTTTCCAATTCTCACATCAGGTGACGTTTGATTTCCTAACTAAAATAGTCGCTTATTTCGTTAATTAGATATTGCTAATGATAGTCGACGTGCTTCAATAAGTTACCGCTAAATAACCAAGACGAAACACGCGACTATGAAGACTTCTAAACGCCAAATCACTTCAAATTCAAGCGCTTTTCCAAAGATTCAGACCGAATCCCAGGCTCAACTCACTTCTTTCGCTGGAATTCAGATTTATTCCCAACTCTTTTCTGCGCTTCGAATTAAAGAGCGGTTACGCCAATGCACCTTTCAATTGCCTTCGAGCACCCAATATACGCCAGGATCCATTCTCTTTCTGCTCGTCACCCACGTGATTCTCGGTTTTTCCAGACTACGGGATGTTTCTTGTTATGAGAAGGATCCACTCGTGATGAGATTTCTTGGGATGAACACCGTTCCAAGTCCTTCCACGCTCAGTAGAATGCTTGCCAACGTCGATTTGGCTACCGCCGATAAATTGGTAGGCACGATAGAATCTCTTGTTCTTCAGAGATTGCAGGAATTGAATCTCAAAAGAGTGACGATTGATTTTGATGGTTCGATTACGACCACCAATGGCCATGCGGAAGGTACGGCTGTCGGATTCAACCCAAAGAAGAAAGGGCAGAGAAGCTATTATCCTCTCTTCTCGACGATTCCGCAGATCGATCAAGTCCTTTCAATATTACATCGATCGGGAAACGTTCATGACTCTCACAAGGCATCAGATTTCATGAAATACACTGTCCGTCTCGTGCGGGAAGCCCTTCCAAGTGCGCTGCTCGAAGTTCGAGCTGACTCAGCCTTCTACTCTAACGAGATCATCGAAACATTAGAAAATCTAGGAGTAGAATTCACGATCAGTGTTCCATTTGAGCGTTACGCCAACCTAAAAGGAATCGTGGAAGGGCGAAAGCGCTGGAGGCGAGTGGACAAGAAATTCTCTGGCTTTGAGCGGAACTGGAAAGCTGATAGTTGGGTAAAGAAGCGAAGATTTCTATTCGTCAAAAAGAAAACGAAGAAACAAAGAAAAGGCCCGATTCAATTGGATCTGTTCATCCCCCATGAAGAAGATCATGAGTTTACAGCGGTGGTGACCAATAAAAACGAAAGACTGGTGCCAACCATCTTGTATCATCATGGGCGAGGCAGTCAGGAGAAAATGTTTGGCGAATTAAAGAACGGAACCTATATCGATTACCTTCCTTGCCGGAAGGAAGCAGGAAACCGTATTTTCATGCTCTGTAATATACTCGCGCATAATTTGAGCCGCGAATTGCAAATAGCGAATGAGAAACCACAGCGAGATTTGGAGAACGAGAAACGTGCCTGCCTGTGGATACTGGAAAGCCTATCAACGATAAGAAAGAAAGTTGTGGCAAGAGCCGGTCGTCTTACGCGTCCAAATGGAATCCTCACGTTAACGGTGCCAGCTGACGGACTGCTTGAAAGAATGCTCCAGAGATTCTTGCCCGCCCGAGCGTTTTCCTAACATGATTTATGAAACATTAGGGTAGAGTGACCAAGAGGATGCGTCGAGACGAGGTGTTGACCATCGGGAGACAACGAGGCCGTTAGCACGCGAGACGACGGCGTAAGTGTTCTTGCAATCTGTCGTGTTTCGGGATTCCAGATGACTACCTGATTGTCGCGGGCAGTTGAGACCACTCGATTGGCCTTTGGTGAGAAAGTGAGAGCCGTGATCCCTTTGTTATGACCGTTGAGTCCGGTTGCAGTGTTAGCATTCAGATCGAGGAACCAAAGGTTCCCCACACTATCGCCCGCACAGATCTCCGTCGGCGATACAAAGTGCGGGTCACAGGCGTAACGTGATTGCTCAAGAGTGAACTGATGCACCTCTAGGCCCGTTGCCACCGACCACACATGTACATCTGGACATGCCCTGTGGTTCTGACCACTGGCGACGAGAAACCTGCCATCCGGCGAGAAATCGACCCAGGCGTACTGGCCAGCGGCGATCTCAAACTTTCTAATTTCTTCCCGTTTGTCCAAATCCCAGAGCCGGATGACACCATCTCGGCTCGCTGATGCGAACCATCGGCCATCAGGCGAAAGGTCGAGGTCATAGACGGCATCGGGCTTGACGGTATCGTTTGGGTCGTCGTCCGCGAGAAGTTCAAAGACTTCGCGGTGAGCTTCTTTCCAAAAGTAACGCCACTCAAAGTGCCGAAGATCCTCATCACTGGAGTCTGGAAGATGATCCTCCAGCAGCTTGAGTGCCCGCGCGATGTTTCCATTGTCGAGCGCCCTTTGCACCACGTTCATATCGGCGATGTAAAGATTCCTTCGCGACTCGCGCCGGGCCTCGCGTTCCAGACCAGCGGCATAGGTTGCCCTGACAGCCTGCCAAAGGCTGAACACGCTAGTCACCAACAGAATGGCGGCGATCGCGACCAGGGCACGGTGGCGTCGTGCAAACTTTCGCAATCGATAAAAGCCACTAGGTGCCGCAGCTTCCACGGGGTGATCTGCGAGGAAGCGCTCAATATCCGAGGCGAGTGCCTGCGCTGATCCGTATCGACGTTCTCGATCCTTCTCGAGTGCCTTCATCACGATCCAATCGAGTTCTGGTTTCAGATCAGGAACTGCAACGAGCGACCTCCCAAGTGCCTTCGATTCTTTCCAGCGAATCTCCGTTATCCTCTTGGATGGCTTCGGCGGTTCTTCCTCCCGAATGAGCTTGGCGATGGCCTCGTGGCTCACACCCTTGAATCGGTGCGTTTCCACTGGTGTCGTGCCGGTAAGCAATTCGTAGAGCATTGCTCCTAGCGCATACACATCCGTACGCGTGTCAATGTCCTCTCCTGACACCCCCAATTGCTCCGGACTGCAGTAAGCCGGAGTTCCAATGAACTGCTGCTGCTCGGTAAACACCGTGTTCTCGGTGAACGGAGACTGTGTGGCCTTGGCGATGCCGAAGTCGATGATCCTCGGAATCCGCATGCCTTCGTGCTCGGCCACCAACACATTGTGAGGCTTAAGATCCCGATGGATGATGCCGCGTCTGTGTGCGTGTTCCACTGCACGACATACCTGTCCAAACAACTCCAGTCGCTGTCTTACTGTCAGGCGATGCTCGGCACAGTAGGAGGTAATCATTTCACCCTGCACCCATTCCATTACAAAGTAGGGACGCCCGTTCTTTGTCGCTCCTGCGTCGTGAACTTTGGCAATAGTTGGGTGATCCATCAACGCCAAGGCCTGGCGCTCCGCTTCAAAGCGAGCGATTACCTGCCGCGTATCCATTCCCGCCTTGATCACTTTCAGGGCTACCTTACGACGCACCGGTGTCGCTTGTTCCGCCAAGTAGACCACGCCGTATCCGCCTTCACCCAACACCTTGCACACTTCGTAGGGGCCGACCTTCGTCCCAGAGGGCATGGTCAGTTCGGTTTCGATTCTCTCGTCTGCCATGAACCCGCCACGATCGGCTTCCCTAAGAAGCAATTTTCTCAACTGGCCTAGCAGATCCGCATCACCACCACATGTTTCTTGCAGGTAAGAATCGCGCTCCTCTACGGGCAACTGCGAGGCCCGGTCAAAGATCGCATCAAAGACATCGTCGGGAGTGGATTCGTCGTGGCCTATCATCTTGAACTCAATAAGTCTCGCTCCTACGGCGCGAAACTTCCTGCCTTCGGATCACCGGATTGCCCCTGACTCCACGTCGCGTTCCAACGCATCGTACAAGAGAGCGCGTGCCGTGCGCCAACGCCGCTTCACCGTCGGCAAGGAAACCCCTAACGCTTCCGCAGTTTCCTCCACGCTGAGCCCCGCAAAGAATCGCAGCTTCACAACAGCAGCGCGATCCGGGTGAGCGCGTTCAAGCTGCTCGAACGCTTCATTGAGCGCGATGATCGCATGCGGATCATCGCTGTCCGCCAGCTGGGCCACGTTCCCAATGGCATCACTTTCCAAACGGACAACCGCACACCCACCGCGCTTCTGCGTCAGGCGCTTGCGAGCGTGACCGATGAGAACGCGCCGCATCGCCTCCGCAGCTGCCCCATAGAACTCACTGCGATTGTGAAACGATCGGCCTGGTAGTCCCGGCAACATCTGTATGCATGCCTCATTCACCAACTCGGTCGCCTGCAGCGTATGCCCAGGCCGCTCGGCATTCATTCGCACCTGGGCGATCTTACGGAGCTGCTGATAAACCGCCGACACGAGTTCATCTCGCGCAGTTGTCTTGCCTTCGGCAATTTCTCCTAACAAACGCGTGATGTGGTGGGTATCGGGGGTGTTGGCAATCACGCACGAAGCGTAGCAGGAGCCGCGCTCTGAGGTCGAGTTACTCTTTGAATGTTAATTCTGCGACTACCATGGCTCACTCTGACTCTATTTCTCGAACGCCATCCGCTTTTCCAAATAGCGCGAAATATAAGAAATGGGAAGCGTTAGGATCAAATACCCCAACGCCAATACCAGGAACGTTTCAAACGGGCTGAAGGTGTCGGAATTCACTTTCCGCGCGGTGAAAGTGAATTCATTCACGGCAATGGCGAAAAGTAAGGACGAGTCTTTAACCAGTGAAGCGGACTGCCCGGCATACGCCGGAAGCACTTGCCGGATCGCCTGGGGAAAAATCACGTGGATGTAGGTCTGCATTGGGCTTAATCCGATCGCACGAGCGGAATCGATCTGCGACTTCGGCACCGACTCGATACCAGCCCGAAAGATTTCACTCAGATACGCTGCGGCAAAACCCGATATGATCAGAATGCCGGCCCAGAACGGATCGTTTAGGCGAAGCCGCTCAAAGATCACATAGTAAGCAAAGAGGATCTGCACAATCAGCGGCGTTCCTCGAATGATCTCGATATAAAACCGGCTGAGGCAGCGGATGAGTAGAAAGCGCGCTCGCTGACCGAACATGATCAATAAGCCCAATATCGTGCTCAATATCAGAGAAGCAGCGGATACCTGAAGCGTGACCCACCAGCCCTGGATAAGCCGGTTGCGATGCCGGTATTCCCACAAAGTCGACCAGCTAAACTTGTAGGCGAATCCCGCCAAGAACGCGTAACTGACCGCACTCACCAACAGCAGTACGATCAGCCACGTAACGAAAAAACGTTTTGGTGAAATATCGTCGCTGCCGGCTACCACGTGATCGAGAGTTCCCTCGCGAAGGGATCAGAGGCTGCCAATCAACGCAATCAGATTCTCCGGTAGTTGCGCCTTGAACTCTTCGAGCGCCTCAATGGTCTTGCCACTCTGTACCTCGGCCGCCAATTCCTTCATGCTGATGGCTTCGGAATAAAGTTCAAAGTCGAAACCAAGATCGGAACTATCCGGATCATTTTGATGCACTTCCACCGCCACAATGTTGATTCCTTTAACCAGGCGCGAAATTGGGATATTGGTGCGCCAGTATTCATTCTCGGCACTACTACCGCGTGACTCTGGGGC
Source organism: Verrucomicrobiales bacterium (assembly GCA_965224685.1). GTDB lineage: Bacteria > Verrucomicrobiota > Verrucomicrobiia > Verrucomicrobiales > DEV007 > CBDDAB01. The sequence goes on from CBDDAB010000018.1 coordinate 526,099, forward strand.
CTGGGTGGAGGGATTCGGTGTTCCCGAAGGCATATTGTTGCGAGCGATTTCTTTGCCATTGAGGTAAGCCACCATGCCATCGTCGTGAAGGATTCCGGCAACGAGATCATCGTATTCGCTGGGGTCGTCCACCTCCAAGAGATAACGGAAATAAGCGGTGATGTGTTTATTGTCTTTATCGTCCCCGTAATCTAGAATCGTTGTTTCATCGCCATCTCCGTAACCCAATGGCGCTTCACCTTCCTTCCAGCCATCGCCCCGGGAATAACCCATTCGCCAACTGCTCCCCTGCTGCCCCTCAGCATCATAGTGATAATTCCATGTGGTGCCTTTACGGATCAAATAACGCCGTTTGCCACCCACACCGAGTGCGACCATTCCCCGCGAGAGACTCAGTTTCGTTGCATTGATCAGATCTTTTGGAATGTCGTCCTCCGATTTCTTCGAAGCGAGACGTTGCTGAATATAATAACTCGCCTTTAAGAGCGGAAGCGCCGTCTGATACTCAGAAGAGGCGATGCGTGCCTGCCCCATGGCCGACAGCGTTTCAGATAAATGCCACCAGGCATCTTGATTCTTCGCGTCCTGTGAGAGCAACTGCCGCGCTTCAGTGAGCCGGCTCTGCAAGCGCTCAGGCTGCGTTAAATAATGCATGCGAACCGTTTGATAGAGTTCATCATGTTCATCGCGATAGCTGCTGTAGACCCTCCCCGGATGGAGGAAATCATACCACTGCATCGCCGCATCCATGCGATTGAGCTTCAATAACAAATTCGCATTCGCCAAGTGATACTGAGAATAAAGACGGCTATTCTCCCACGGCACATGTGCCACGGCTTGAAGGTAATTAAGCACGGCCTCTTCATTTCGGCCCGCTCTTTCCTGTGCCTTCGCCAGCTCACCATAGGCGGCGCCATCTCGCGGATTGCTCTCTGCCCACTGCTTCCCATGCTGCAGAATATCCTCCTTGGTGATCACGCCGAGATCGATCATGCGCTCGAAAACCTCATTATCACTGCTACTTGATCCCATCGACGGATCCCGGCCCGCGCCGCTGGCAGCGAACAATCCATTAATAATTTCAAAGCGCCGTTCTTTCGACATACGCTCGTCCTTCAATCCATCCCGCACCAAATACACTGCTTGATCGATATTGACATTACTCGCGATATAACGGCGAAGATCATCGTCTAAATCAGTCAACCATCCTTCATAAGAATCGGTTTCTCCCGCTAACACATGCAGGACAAAATTGCCGTTGATGCACTCATCCCGTCCATTCCAGTAGATTTCTCGCGTGAGTTCGCAGAGATTGCGAAGCAAAGGAAGAAATTCCTGCGCCCTCGCTTTGGTCAGCCCGGCTACGTCAGTCAAAACGTTTTGAGGAAAGCCATTGCAATAGGCATTTAAGAGCATTTGAGCCTGCCCCTGATCGTAGCGGATCGGTTCAAGCATGCTCATCAAGGCATCACCAAAGACTTTCGGGTCATTCACGGAGGCATCCCTTAGGAAATAGTTCAACAAGCTCGCCCGCGACGTGCGAAGATGCTGATTATTCCAATTGTTCAAATCTTGATGCTTGAGTTGACGACCGAAATGGGCGGCATCCTCGCGGAAACTATCTTGCATGCCAAGTGAGGCGCACAGCCAACTCACCGAGTGTTCCGCGAGATACGGGCTTGCAAATGCCTCACGCTCGTAGCGTTCCGCCAACGCCTTGAGCCGGTCCTCACGCTTGGGCGCCTCATCACCAAGGGCAGGTGCATCGTTTAATGCGCTAATCAAGAACTCTGCAAAGTAACGTTGTCCGGGATCACTCACACTCTGCAGGAACTCCGGCAGGACCTGATGAAAATCGCTGTCATAGAATTGTCCACCGAGGTTCAACTGTTGGTTCCCCCCGCCTCCTCCATGATGCTGTATGACGCGTTGGCCATTGATGAATTGCACGCTGCGCCTTGAATTTTGAAACGGCTGATAAAGCGGCGGCATCATTAGCACTTGGTAGGCCAAGGCGTTCTTAGCCGCTTCCATCGCCCCGCGCTTTAGCAACAAAGGCAGCATCCCCGCCTGGCGCAGCATCAGCGGTGGCAACGAGCCAATAAGACTGTTGGGATCACCTCCAGCTTCCTCGTAAACTGTCAACGCCCGGCGTAAATCTGAAATAGATATGAGTGTGTCATCGAAGTGTTCTTTCCAATCTTCCATGAACCGCTTGATACGAGGCAGGCGCTCTGCCGATGAGGATGAATGAAGCGCCGCGAAAACCGCATTGGTAATCGCCGTTGTGACATACTTCTTCTCTTGCTCGTTGTCCCAAGCTTTCTCCACAGGAATCAAACAAGCATCCATGACGTTCCAATCTTCAAGTTGCGCCGCAATAGGCGCTAATCGAGGGATGACTATCAAACGCTCCCGAATCCCAACTTGCTGATCCCTTAGCCGCTTTGCCATCGCAGCCGATCCCGACGCCTTGCCGGCTAACCACTCGGCGGCCAAATTGAGATCATCTGACAGCAAATGCTCCTTTCCTTGAGCGTCGCGCGCGATTGCTTCCAGTTCTGCCGTGCCCGTGCCGTTGAGACGCTCACAAAGATAATAAACCAATGACGGGAGAGCCTTTCCACCGCTTGACTCTGACAAGGCATCCGCGAAATCTTCCGGCTCGTCAAAATTCACCTGAGATAGAACGTTCACTATTTTCTGGTCAAGCGCCTGCCAATACCCCCCCGAGGAATCACCGGCTTGATGAATCATCTTCATGACAAAGCCAAGCGTTTCGGGCGTGTTTCCCGAGCTATTCAAGAATTGCGTCAGCAGGGTGTCGAAATGGGAATAGGGAGTGCCGTCCCGCAGCGAAGGCCTCGGAGTCTTCGATGGCTGAGCAAGGAGTTTTTGATAATGATCAAACACCGCTTCCGCCTGGGCAGGATTCTCATTGAAAGCGGCTTGCATGACCTGCGCCGTGAGATAGTCGATACTATTGGACTGCTCAATCGAGGCCCGATCTTTGTATTCAAGATACTGTGCCGCCGTGGGGACGCCCGCCCCACGAGACCCGCGCTGCCTACCATCCATGGTGTCACCATCTGTTTTCTGTCTCTTCGTATACCACTCGGCGATCTTCGGCGCGTAGCGTGAATAGGTTGAGGAGAGCTTCGAACTATTCCCCATCATGTTTTTGAAAAAATAGAATAATTCTTTCTGCTGCTCGTCCGGCAATTTTGAAATGGGCCCGGCATATTCTTCAAAATGCTTGGCCAATGCCTCCCGCTGTGAAGAAGAATTCGAGCCACTATCGGCAAAGCCGAGGATGAGCTTCTTGCCAAAGGTCTCTTCTGGATGCGCTTTGATTAGCGCCACTGCGCGCCGTTTATCGCTCGAAGACATTCGGCCCAAATTGTAGAGAATGTAACCCATCACCGTGTTGCGTGATATGTTGATCATCCGATAAGGATCGAACTCGGCTAGATCGTTGAGAAGGGGCGAATCGGCGAGAAACTGATAAAACTCCTGAGGGCGATTATCGATATTGTAATACCGCAAGCCGTTCTCAACCGCATTCCGGATTTGATATTCATTTTGATGAATGAGCTTGTATCGATAAGCTACCGCCAAAGCCGGCGCAGCGAGCTCAAGTTGCCGCGCCATTTGCCCAAGCAAGAGGGTGTAGTTGCGAATCGGATTCCCTGGCGATTGTGGCGCGTAATGATTCGGTTGATAATATCTTTCAATCAGGTCTGGAATTTCTTCCTTCGGCCCGACCATGGATTCTGCCGCTTGATCAAGGAACGCTACATATTGTTCTTTCCCTTTTTCGCGAAGCCCGGCCGCATAGGTGTAAACAAAGTTCGGACTCTGATAGACTTCCTGGCGAATCATGGTGAAAAAGCCGTAGATCAACGGCCCGCGGTCTTCTTCTAAATTCCGGTCATCTGCGAACTTCATTAATTGCCGCAATAATTGACCCGCAGGCATCTCTTCGTGCCCCCCTTGAAGAATGGCCATGGCTTTCTCAATGTACTGCTCATTGGGCGACTCCAAGAGATCGACCAATTCTTCAATAAAACGTTTGGCGGCGTGACGACCACGTTTCTCGAGCGAGGGTAGCACTTCTGCTTTGATCAGTCGAAAGTCGCCCTGCTCCGATGCCCTGATCAAAAGAAACTCTGATGGATTCAGTAGAGGCACCCAGTCTTCCCGAAACTGCGGGCGATAACGATTGGTATTCGAATCAAGGTCTTCTGCCGGCGTGGGCGCTGGGGGCATGTTAAGAACATCCAGGGCAAGCTGCTCGTATCTCTCAACACTGGATTCATCTTCTTTGAGCCCCAAACCCGTCAAGCGCTTGAATCCTTCCTCTGCGAACTGAGGCAATTTAAGCATTGCCTTACACATCTTATCATGGGCTTCACGACGAAAGGTCTCAGCAGCCAGGGAACGCTCTTCGATAGCCGGGCTATTGTAGCCCATATTGTAGTTGTGTATGGTGTAAAGCTCCCTGACATTGACATTGTTATCATACCAACTTTGGCAAATATATTGATCCATCACTTGAGGCAGCCATTGGCCCGACACGTGTACCTCCGGAGAAATCTCTTCAAAAAACGTCTCAAGCAATTTGAAGTAGCTTAGCCGTTTCAAATAGCTGTTCTCCGACATCAATTTGTTGGCGATCTGTTGCCCAATGGGCGCCAGGGCCTCCGGCGAAAAACCCCTGAGGGTGTCGCTGGCGAGCGACACGTCTTTATCGAGTTGCAGATTGAGTAAACGTAAACGGGCGGCGTCATGATCCGGTCGGGTTTCTAACAAACGTTGATAGGCATCGATCGCCGCATCGTTCTCTCCGACCATCTCTGTGACCGCAGCTACTCGCAACCGATCCTCAAATGACGCATCGTCGGCCAGAGACACTTTCGCTAAAACTATTTCGGCAAGCTGATAAGCTTGAGTAAACTGAATGAAATCATAATTCTCTTGGAACTCTCGTTTCTCCTCAGGATCTGTAGACAAATAAGAATCGGAAAGACGACTCAGATGATCGGCCGCCAGTTGAGCGGCCGCATCGATTTCATTCAAAAGCAATAAGCGCAAGACCTCACCGGTCTCGTTCATCGGAAAAACAATCGACGGCATAGCGGCCGAGGCGCTTGGGATAGCCGGTTTCTTATTCGGCGCCGGCGTGTCCTCGACCCCGAGAAGCCGTTTACCAAATCGAAGCAATCCCTGGGCCGGGGCGATCTCGGCATGCGCTAGGAAGCCAAGGGTGATTAGAATGATAACGCGATTCATCGTGTATTTGATTAGAGTATTTAGAGTGGGGAAGCCGCACCACGCGATTCTGGTTTGCCAGGGCTCCCACCGGCTTGGTAACTCGGCCGCCACGCCTTTTTAGCATTAAGTCTCGACTCCTGGAGATTCTTCAGCACCAGCGAATATCCTCGCCCATCCGTTAAGCGATGCCACTTATCATTATATTGAAGTTCAATCACGGTTTCGCCTGCCGCAGTCGTCACCGTAAGGGTCTCGCCACCATTACTGAGTTTGCCATCAAACTCACCGGCAATCGCAATCTCGCGTCCGTAGGTTCGTTGAAAAGCCCGGCGATCTTTGACTAACACGATCCGCTCATCAGGATTCAAGGTGTGTTGTGGGAAAGTAAATTCAATCCCTGCAGCAAATTGAATTCCATTCAAATCGATGGCTTTACTGCCGATATTCACCAATTCAATGAATTCATCATCCCCATTCCCTTCTGGATGATAATGAATCTCCGCAATACGAAGCGCGTTCATCACGAGGCGGTCATTGTCATTAAGTTCGGAGGGCACCAATGAACCGGGAGTCGGCCGCTCATAAAAGACGAGCGATCCATCTTCTTCCCGCCCCTGCGAAACCCCAAGACGCTGCGGCCCCATGATCGCGAAATCAATCGGAGTGCCGTTCACGTCTAATAGACCAAAAACCTCGCCCTCACTTGACAACTTGAAATCGAGATGATCCGCGCCGGACTCGGCTTCGCCATCAGCATAAAAGACCCGTGCACTCTCGGCACCGATAAAAGACAGCGGAGGAAAGCTCCGATACCGTCTCTTATTCGCAACTTCATCCGTCAGACCCAAACCGCCAATTGCGACTGGTTCTTTTGAGGGATTATAGACTTCAATGAATTCGTCCGGTGACGATGGCGAACCCACCGCCAACCATTCGGATAAATAGAGCCCATTCACGTCGCCCATCGAATGCGGTGCCGTATTCTCTTTACCAGGGCTGGGTTGGGCCAAAGCCCACTCTTCACCTACACGGCAAAGCGCTAGATCGGGCAATTGAAGACCGAAAGTGACCTGATCAATCACGGCGCCTTCACTTGCCTCAGAGCCACTTAGAATCACGGTCTCCCCCGTCGCGCTTAGGGCAAATCCCAAATGATCCCGGTCTGCCGCCAGCAAGAGATAATCACCCGGTTCAATCTTTGTCCCTCGAGGAAATCGATATTTCGACAAATCATCGCGATCATCACTTAAAGCAAATCCGCCAAGATCAATCACGCTCGCCCCATAATTATGGATTTCGATATAGTCGACCTCATCTCCAACCGGCGTTGACGTGGATCGGTTGATCGCGAGAAGCTCATTGATCCTTAAGCTGATCAATTCAGGATCCACTTCAAATACCTCTGACACCGTCGGTTCTTCTACGGGCTGCCATTGACCAACACGATTCCGGCCAATCACGCTCAATCGATGTTTACCTGGGGCAAGATCTTGTATCGTCACGTCGCCAGACTGCGGAGGGCTCCATTCGCCTTCATCCAAGCGAAAGCGATATTCGTCAATCCCAGGCCCGCCGATCTCAAATGAAACGGTTGGGCCTGGAATTCTCGAGGGTGGTGATCTCAAAATCTGCGCCTCAGCCACGGTCACTTCGCGATGAGTAACCGGCCCATCAAGAACCACGTTTCCCTCCTTTAGTGCGGCATCATTCACCAGCGTGGCGCCCGGAAAATAACGACATCGTGTCACGACAGCGGCCGAACCGGCAATAACCGGGCTCCCACTTCCTGAAGTCAGAAAATCATTGGCATCAATAAATGCCTTGCCTCTCACACGAATAGATGGGTTCGCCCCTTCCTCAAAGCGATTGTTAAAGAGCACCACTTTCGCATTGTTTTCGCCATCAATGGCAGGACCACTCTCCCGCAGCCGCCGAAAAACGGATCCGTTTATTTCTAAACTAGACGACTGCGCGGCCACCAAGGCACTATTGCCCGATACGGTTTGATTGAATTCACAGTCATCAATATGAATCTTGGCACCGCCCTCAGCTACTAGCGCTTGATCCCCTTCAAAGATAAATTGCACCTTATTAAAGTTTGCCTGCCCGCCAGTGATGCGCACGCCGCCTCCTAGATCTAATAGATCGACGTGAGTCAGTGCCACATTTGCCTGGGCGCCCTCAACAGCGATGCCGTTCCAAGACCCATTGCCATCGGATTGGGGATTGGCGGCAAAGGTCACTTTCTGTCTGGCATCACCTTGAATCTGTAGCTGTCCGCGCACAATGAGTTGCGCATCCTCATTGGCATAAACCGTCGTTCCCCCTTCAATTCTCAAGGTCGTCGTCTCGGGGATCTCTACCGCTCCATTCAAGGAATAAGGCCCTTCAATCGCCTTCCAAACGATCGTTTGATCAGAGGCTAAAGGGCCTTCGACATTCTGAATATCCCCTTGGTCCAACCACACACGCATCGTTTCTTGCTGAATCACGTTTCCTTCTTGATCACGCATGATGATCGGCACTTGATTGATACCCGGGTGAATCAATTCTTTGACCCGATCCGGCGAAAGAATCCACACACCGGTCTTGGAAAAAGTCTTGGGCTCCACCCCTCCAACGCTAACCGAGTGTATGCTCCCCATGTCAAACCGCCCATAGAGCGCAAAGGCATCGGAAGTTGCCCGGTGAATGCCGCCGGCTTGATCAAGAGTACTTCCAATCATCGTCGACGACTTGATTTGATTCATCACCGCCTCAATGCGTCTGGGAATAAACGTTTTAATCTTAGTGATCTCCGTATCCGGAATCCATCCACCCAATAAATCATCAACCACCTGATTGAGGATCTCCGGCTGATACACTGTGCTGGTCAATTCATGAAACTTTTCGATGTAAAGTTTCCGAAATTGAGGATCCCGGAAAAGGGAGCGGAGACCCCGCATATTGCCGTAATCAAACACACTTTTATTGATATTGGCCGACTCATCCCCTAACCCGACAATCGAATCTAAATCATAAGGCACGAGTTGAAACCGTCCATCAGGCCTCGCAAAGATGCACACATCATCCCCTCGCCCCGACGACATGCCCCCCTCAATATTACATAAAAGGGCATCCATAGCAATAAAGCGCGCCCATTGTTCGATATCGATGACTTGATCGACCTGCTTGTAGTAATCATCAGGCGGATTACGCTGATCGAGCGTCTTCACCAAGCGGATGATATCCGAATAATCATCTTCGGACCCGTGATTCCGTTTATTGTACATCCGCCGGTAATTACTGAGATTAGATCCCATATCGTAGAGATTCGCGTTGCCTACGAGACGGTAAAGGTTTCCAGACTCGCCCGGAAAATGGTTATCGATGTAATCGCCATTAAAGACTTCGTTATGCACATAGCAGCCATATTGAGGCGACCCGCTCTTGGCCCAATCTTCGCCATTGATCCGCATATGAATGGGAGTGGAAGTGGCCGCGGCAAAGCCGGCGAGGCGATGAATCGCCGCGCCCAAGGCCTGCGAATGCGTGTATTGCGTATTGAGATTGATATCGGTCACCCCCTTCCAAGGATGGTCGCTCGGAAAACTCACTCTCAATCCTGGAGGGAAGGCCGATCGGCTTCCGTGACCGCGAATTCTCGCCGAGACGTTGTAACGCACTTTAGTATCGACGCCGTCGACACTAATGAAAGTGCAGTGAAGATGATTGTCATAAACACTGCTTCGCCCTGACATCTTGGCGAGATTACGAAGCATTTCGATCTCCGTCTTGGTCGTAATCAAGCGGTAGACAGGCTTGGCCCCAGGTTGCTTGACGGCTTTGGCATCAAAATGATCATCCACTTGAAAAAGATGCACGGCTTGACGTTGTGATAGGGCACCTGAATTGGTACGTGTGAGAGAAGGATAGTCCCGCTTCGCCCCTTGGCTGTCTACGGCCTCAACGTAAAACTGGACGATGGTTTGATCTGCTAGTCGCGGAAGATTCCCGATCCATGCGCCTGACTGATCGCGCGTCATTTCCACACCGATAAAAGTCTTGGCGCCATCCGGCCGGTAGAAAAGATTCACCTTCAAATCATTGAGCGATTCGTCAGTGGCACTGGCAGTGATCGTGACTTCATCCGAAGACGACGGAATTGCGGGCGTATGATTTAAGGCCATGACCAAGGGCGCGACATTCTCCGCCTTCACCCCATTCGCCATTCCCGGACTTCCGCCGCTCACCTTGCTTGGAAGCCAATTGTGTCCGTAGTCATTCGTGAGGCCTGGGTTGATGAGTTCTAACGAGAACCCCAAACCATCGTGCGGAGCCTCCCACACCCAATCATCGTGCCCCTTGAGCTTCTCGCTCACCCGTGCCGCCCAGAACCCAGAATCCGCATAAGTGACGGAATCAATTTCTTCTTCGTCGGCATCCTCTAAAGTGATCTCTTCCCCGCTATTACTGAGACGGCCGCGATAGGGACCTAACACCTGCGCCACATCTGGATGACGTTCTTGGAAGGCTTCCACGTTGGGCGCGATCACCAAATAGCCGCCAGCGGCCAATGTCACCTCAGGAAAGGTGAAACGAATACCGGAAGTAAATTGCCATCCCGTGAGATCAACCGGATTGGACGAGCGATTGTGGAGTTCGATGAATTCGGCATCAAAATCTTCCTTAAACTCGGACGCCTTCACGTGATACATGATCTCACTAATGACGACGTCAGGCGGATCCGAAACGCGTTGCGCAAGTGCGAGGTGGATTGGGAAGAGACTGACAAGACTAACGAGTCGTAACGCGGCGAGCAGCAGTGGGCCCCTGTACATGGAAGGCAAGCTAATGGTTCCCGGCTGAGGCGTCAACCGGGGGAACGCTATTCAATTCGCTCATTCAACCCTGGACGTCTGAAGGTGAATTTGGCACGTAGGATTGGACAATGAAAGCGACCGGTCCCCGTTGGAAACTCCTCACGATCTTATTGGCGATTCCACTCCTTGGCGTGCTGGGATTCCGGCTCTCACCGCTTGATGAATCGGGATGGGGAGGCGCCATCACCATTCTCGCCGTGATGCTGGCCATGGTCTTCACGTTGATCTGGCTCTTGCTGCTTAGCGGGATGCCTTGGAAGCATCGTTTTCGTGGCTTGCTCGTCTTGGTCTTGATGGGTGCGAGCCTGGGGGGCTCGATCCGGATGGAAGGCCATATGGGCGACTTCATCCCACAATTTGGCTGGCGGTGTGCGAAGGCCGTTGGAGACGTGGGTGAGCTGGATCTGACGGGAGCACCCGCTCCCGTTTCTGAAGTCATCACGCCCTCACCGGCAGACTTCCCCTTCTTCCTTGGGCCCAATCGGGACAATTGGGTCTCGGGCGGCTTGCTCGCCGCCGACTGGGCGCAACAGAAGCCGAAAGAACTTTGGCGGCGTGAGATTGGTTTGGGATGGGCCTCCTTTGCCGTGGTAGGTCCTTACGCTTACACCTTGGAACAACGTGACGCTGAAGAACTGGTCGTGTGTTATGAAGTGAGGACCGGCAAACCCGTGTGGGCGCATCGTGAGAGTGTCCGGTTCGAGGAGAGCATGGGCGGCATCGGCCCGCGGACAACGCCTAGTGTGGCAAACGGAAAAGTGTATTCCTTAGGCGCCACGGGAGTCCTCGTCTGTTTGGATGCCTTGACCGGAGCCGTTCATTGGCGAAAGGAGACGTTGAAGGAATTCGGGCATGAGAATCTCATGTGGGCCAAGAGTTCCAGTCCCTTTGTGGTCGATGATTTGGTCGTGGTCACGTTGGGCGATTCCGACAAACCAAGTATCGCAGCCTATGACACTGCTAGTGGCGAATTACGTTGGCAGGCTGGTGATGATCGCTCGAGTTACGCCACGCCGGCAGTCATGGATCTCGCCGGCAAACGGCAACTCGTCGTGGTGAATTCCAGTAGTGTGACCGGACACGACCCCGCCACCGGTGAGCAACTTTGGAAGCATGAGATCGGCAAGGCCCCCGCGCACAATACCGTGCCCTTGAATGCAGGCGAAAATCGCCTATTGGTTAGTGTGGGTTACGGCCGTGGCGCTTGGCTCATTGAAGTGAAAAAAGATTCGGATCAACCCAGTGGTTTCAAAGCCGAAGAAGTCTGGCATTCCACCAAGATGAAAACCAAGTTTGCCGACATGGTCATCCGGGACGGCTACGCCTACGGCTTGGATGAGGCGCGCTTGGTCTGTCTGGATTTGAAAACCGGACAGCGGGCTTGGCGTGGAAAGAAGTACGGCCATGGGCAGCTATTAGGTGTTGGCAACAAACTGCTTATCCAATCTGAAACCGGCGATATTGTCATTGCCGAGGCCTCCCCGGATGGTCACGAAGTGATCAATCGTTTTGACGCCCTTACCAGCAAGACGTGGAATCATCCGACTTTGGCCGGCCGCATTCTTCTCGTGCGCAACGACCGCGAAGTGGTGGCTTTTGAATACGAAGGAAACGGGTCCTCCAGCGAGTGAGTTCCGCTGCGTTATAGGTCAATCTAACGCCACAATAAGATTCGCGGATTCATCAAACGGCCCGCGCAAAAGCTCATTCCCCTTAGGCCCCATCACCAGTGAGTTGCCGATGCAACGACGCCCCTTCCAAGGACCCGCAGTAATGGGCCCCACATTGCTGCACCCCGCCATGACGATGCCATATTCTTCACAAACCGGCGTGTAGGAATCGATCCAGACTTTGCCATAAGGAGTTTCAGCCTGATTGAAGTCCGCCGGCACGGCCCACGCGCAAGGAGAAAGAATCATTTGGGCCCCCATCATGGCGGCGGATCGCGAAAGTGCCAGTTCCTCAGCAAAGCCGTCCGCACAAATGATCAGTCCAAGGCGCCCCAGCGCCGTGTCGGCCACTTCCAGCTGCGTTCCCAATGCATAACATTCTTGCGCAAAGTCGAGTTCATTGATCTTGCGATGCTTAAGGAGAATGTTTCCGTTGGGATCAATGAGTACCGCGCTATTGAAAATCTGCTTATCATTGCGCTCAACCAAGCCGCCAACAAGATGCAGATCGAGTTCCTTTGCCAGTCGTGCAAGAAGACGACACGTCACGCCGTCAGGAATCGTTTCAGCAAGCTCGAAACATGACGGGTGCGTCCAGCCAAGATTGAGTGCTTCTGGCAGAAGCACTAATTGCGCGCCTTTCCCCGCAAGATCACGCACCGCTTCCTCCGCACGCATGAGATTGCCGGTCTGATCACCGCCCTTTACCAAGATCTGGCCCAGCCCAAGGATCACTGGTTGTTCGCTAGTTAGTTAGGCGTCCTCATCGATCACATACAGAATGCGGCTGCACTGTTCGCAATGAGTGATCTCCCGTTCCGCACGCGCTTTGTGGATGGTCGTGGGCGTGACCTTCATATGACAGCCGCCGCACATGCCAGAGTGATCATCGAGACGCACGATGACGTCGCCTTTGTTCTTACGCAGCCGCTCGTAGAGATCGAGCGTGTCGGGATCGACCCGTTCAGAGAGCTTCTTTCGCTCCGCCGCGAGGTTATCCAACTCTTGCTCACAGTGCTTGCGACGCTCTCCGAGCTTTCCAAGCTCCTCATCTACCAGTTTCTGCGTCGCGTCGAGCTTCCCCTTCGCCTCCGCGTGCACCGCCTTCAAACCATCCGCCTTCTCCATCAGCTCTAATTCGCGGTCCTCGACTTCCTCGATCTGCTTGCCATAGCGCTCAATTTCATGACCCAAAGCGCGGAATTCCTCATTCTTCCGCGTCTCAAACTGCTGCGTTTTCAAACGAGCGACGGTCGTCTTGCAAGTCTCCACCTCGATCTCCAGGTTCTTGATCGCCACCTCATTCTCTTGAATCGCCGTCTTCGCCTTCGCCACCGCGTCCTGATCCCCCGCCAAACGCGACTTCGCCTTCTCTTCTTCCAACGGAATACGCTCCAGGTCCCGGTTCACTGAGCGGGTCTTCGCATCACGATCCTGAATGACTAGCAATTTCTCGAGTTCCGGAAGCATGCGCGATGTATCGCAGCCCCACCCGCTTCGATCAACTCAGAAAACGCCTCGATCGCTAACTTCCACCCCCACGGATTCTGTCGTAGAACCTCCTGGAAAACCTTACTTCACGACGAAACCCCATCCCCAACTTTGATCACCAAATCTTGGCAATTCGCTTCCGTGATATCGATCGTCGTCTGGTAGGTCTCGATATCGGTCATGGAATAATCGCCTGATTTGGGATTGGGAAACTCCGTGGCCTGCACGATCACCTTAACATGATGCTTGCCCAAGCAGGGTCCTGAGTCTTGTTTCAGTTCGAACTTCCCTTCGGATTTCCATCCCATGTGGGCGACGGCTGATGGTTGGTTAGGATCTTCCGGGGTAAACGTCGCGGATCCCCAAAAAAGCGGTTTCCCTTCGAGTTCGACGTGTCCCTTGATCGCATAAGCCGGATCCGATGTGAGCAACCGATTGCGCCGCAGCCAGTTGACTAACAAATGCGGCCATTGGCCCAAATCGGGATCGCCGGGAGCCAATCCCGTGCCGTGCGGCCCTTTGCCGAAGACGTGCAGTTCCGCTTGAATGCCGTGCTCTAACAAAGCCCGATAAAACACCACACTATGATTTGCCGAAAGATTGTCTTCATGCGTGTGAACGAGAAAGGCCGGCGGCGTCTCCGCCGTGACAAGTTTCTGCAATGAACCGTACTTCTCCCTGTCCCCGCGTGATTCCGCGAAAAGTTGATAATCAATCGCCGGATACACAGGCACGAGGAAATCCGGCCGGGAACTGTTGCGCTCAACGGGATCCGCATGATCCAGATCCCCGGCATCGAACGCCGTGCCCGTAGCAGCGGCGAGATTACCTCCGGCGGAAAATCCTAACATGCCAATGCGATCTGGGGCGATGCCAAATTTCTTCGCGTGATAACGCACGTAACGCATAGCTCGCTTTCCATCTAACAAAGCAACGCTCGGCTCGTAAGTGGGTTGCAGACGGTAGCGCAAGACAAAGGCGGCGATGCCGTGGCGATTGAGTTCTCGTGCCACTTGCAGGCCCTCGTGATCCGAGGCCAGGATGTGATAACCACCACCGGGATTGACCACGATGCCAGTTCCAGTAGCTTTATCGGGATCAGGAAGATGAACTGTTAGAGAAGGTTGATCCGTCACCGCGTCGCCAACAGCTTCGGGAGCGCCATCCGGCCACAGCAGGCGACGTTGATCATGTTGCGTTTTCTGATTCTCGCCAGCATGAGCATGGAGCAGCAAAGCACCTATCATCACGGCGATAATCCGGGAAAATGACATCAGAATATGTTTCATGAAGGGAGAAAAGCCTAACGGCGATGCGGGTTGGAATGAAGCAAAGAGTGGCCCCGAGGCGTAAGCGACGACGCTCGGAGACAAACGCCTGCTAACGCTTTGGGTCGCTATCCTGAGGCATCCACCACTTTTGAATTCACCCATCGTTCCTGATAAGGATGACGAAAAGTGTTGGTCAAATAAAGGTAGAGAAACTAATGACCGTTCCTTCGCGGTAGCGAAGTCCACCGCCCGAAACTCTCACGAGTTCCGCTACGCGAATTGCCCACTTTTAGCCTCTCAGATAGAATTCCGTCAGGTCTAATACTCCGAATGAAAATCGCCCAGGCGACGGCGGAAGGTGAACCATGCCGGCTTGCCCACCAGCGTGCGGAACGCCTCCTCTGAACTACCGGAAGCCGCACTAAAAGGTAGGGTCACCAGGTATGCGGCCGCTCCCACCACCGTGACAGCTGCCCCAGCCGGCCGCGCCACCAAGCCGTCGGCGATCATGGTCATCCCATCAGGATCGCCAAGTTCTGCCTGACTGGTTTGCGGAAGAAAGGCGCCGAGAGCGGTGAGAAGAAGAATAAGAGCAGTGAGACGGGATGGAGTGTTCATGATGATGGTTGGTGTAATGTGGCAGTGGATCGGTGTAAAGACGCGATTGTACCAAGTCACGAAGCGGCACCGGGACGGCGTTTCGTGTCTGGGTGCCGTGAAAAACTGTTTGCGTCCAGGGTCTCTGCATTCATACTCCGAGCCTCGACCACGAGGAAGTGGGGCATTAGCTCATCTGGTAGAGCGCTTCAATGGCATTGAAGAGGTAAGCGGTTCGAGTCCGCTATGCTCCACCACTTCCTATCCTCACTCGGAAAAGTCTAACGCAAACCCCGAGTCTCGGTGATCACTGCAGGTCCGGCGATCTTCACCTCGGCATTCTGTTCAGCGACTTTGGCCGTGAGCTGAATCTGTCCCTTCAACTCGACTTTCAAATCGATGCCAAGATCAATCGCGCGCCAAATCTCCCCAGCGAGATTGAGCGTCATGTCAGAGAGTTTCTGTTCTTCATCGCGCATCTTACCTGTCGTGGCCAAGCCGATGGTGAGCACGGCGCAACGCTGTTCTTCAAAGGTATCCAAGCGCTCCACTCTGACATTGATGTCGCCCGTGGTGTCGCTCACTTCTTTGCCAAACCAACGAGCGATGGCATCCGCGGGCACTTGCCAGGACTCGCCCGGCTCGAGCTTGTGGCCATGATAGAATTTCCACGCGGAACGTTCCACCAGATCCAATTCATCCAGCTCCGCCGTATGGGGAATCTGGCCGCGCTCGTGTTTCCATCCCTCGGGAGTGCGATTCGCCGTCAGCGACTGTCCTGTAAGCGGACTTTCATCCGTGCGATTGTTACGAGGCAGCTGTTGATCCGAAATGAGTTCTGCCACATACACTTTGGCCCATCGCCGGAGATCCAGTTGTTTGGAACTCGACGTGGGATGTTTGACCGTGGCGAAACGCTCTTTGGTCATGGTGACAAAACCGCGCATGGACTTCTGTTCCCCACCTTCGTCGTAGGTCATCTCCAAGGCCAACTTGTCCAGCGCCGCTGTGACCGCCTCCGTGTAGGCCAAAGATTTGTTCGCCGGAGATGACGAAGACGATTCCTGTTTTCCGCTATCGGCCTCTTGCTTCGAGCAAGCGGCGAACCACAACAAACACAGACCCAGAGAGACAACACGCATCATGATGAAATCGGCTTTGGTTAGGATTGATCGATCACGGCTCGGGCAATCGTCAGCCATTCCTCATCGATGCCATCCGTACCGGGCTGCGGTTTGCCCGCACGATTGTACCAATAAGCCGAGTTCCCTATGTCGCCCTCGATTAAATGCAAGAGCGCGTGGATCCAGTCCCCCATCTTACTTTTCATGTCTTGCGCCACCTCATGGGCGGCGTCCCACTGACCCGCTTTGGTTAGCCACAGGGCCTTCAAGGCGTCATTCATACCGGCAGGCGTCTCCCCTCCGGCTTTGGCGGAGGCTTCCAGTGCTTCGACAGAATCAAAAGACATGAGATGATGGTCGGCGCATTGACGCCGGAATGGCAATCCCTAAATCGGCAGGCGCAAAGATTGCGACATTTATGTTAGGTGATCAAGGCGCTCTGTCATCGTAGTGCACGGGCAGCCCAAAGAAGGAAACTCTCCGAGCGCGGTCACGCAGTGATTCCCTCACCCATTGCAAACGCTTGGAAGCCGGCGCGCCCGTCCACATTGCCCACATGCCCTCATCTCTTTTGGCGATCCATTCCCAGCGATCCTTGAAAACGGTGAGATCACCGTCAGGAACCACTTCTATGAAGGGTCTGGCGCCAGGCACGGGATTCTTCGAATATTCCGTCAGAATCCAGCTGGCCACCGGATTGTTGTTTAGACTTTTATCCATCACCGGCTGCACCGAGCAGAGCTGTTCCCGATAGGCGAAGTCCATATTGGCGTCCATCACAGCGGACACGTCACCGAAACGTATGGCGCGATCCAACTTACGCCAAATAGAAATAGCCACGTCACCGTCCGTGGTGTTCGGTTGACCGTCCGGTCCCTCTTTCTCGATGATCACTGGCGCTTGCGAATGGGCGAACTCCAAAGCTTGCAATCCTCCAGCCTGATACGCGCGCATTTGCCAGACGAGATCGTCGAAGATGGCTCGATTGATCGTCATCATGGAAGTTTGGAAGGAGATGGACCAATCGTCGACCAATCCGGAAAAGACAAACCCTAGGGGAAAGATGGCGACCCGAAGGACATCGCGATACTCGGCATCGCTTAGACCGGCATAAACTTGTGCGCCTGCTAGTTTTGCCAAACCAGGCCAGACAAGCGTCTCCGACTCTTGGCGGTAGAGTTGCTCGTAGTAGGCGTAAACGGCCTGAAGATAGCGCCGATTCTGCCGGAAGGGATTCCTTGGATTGTAGTGATTCAAATCTACGTAACCTCTCGTTTGCAGGTAGATCTGATCGCGCACTTCGCGTTGCCAAGTGCCCTTCGTCTGTTTGATGGCGACCTCGCCTCGATCTTCCCGCACGATGAAATGATCATCTTTGCGGTATTCCAGCCGGAGCGTGACGGGGCCTTGTGCGAGCCCTTCCACATACCAACGATCGTGTCCGGCATACCGCCCCTGAGAATGGAAGAAGTCCTGTGCCAAGTTCCGGTCTAACGGAATAGCCACCCAGTCGCCCGTGGCCTCATTGACAGCAAAGAATCGTACTTTCCCCGTATTCTGCGGGTTGTCATCAAGTGTTAGGAACACTTCAGCTTCTTGCAACGAGACGTCGTCCACCGGCAAGTCCGCAAAGACCAATGCCAAGTCGTCTCTCACGAACGTGCCGGCCGATGAAGCGGGAGCGAGATCAGCGAGATCGGGCAGAGCCCATCCGCTAGCGGGATCGATCTTGCCTTCGTCGAAATCATTGTTGAGCCGCAGGACATCCGGCATGAGATCGGCACTCGATTGGCCAGTCGCCGTAAGGATATATTCCACACCGGCTTCCGCTCTCGCTAGGAACGTCGTCGTGGAAAGACTGTTTACAGACCCTTCGAAGCGCAGCCCCGCCACTTTTCCAGCGAATAGATTTCCAGGGATGGCATCCCCGATGCCTAACAAGCGGCTTGATGGCGGCGACGCGTCCGGTTGGCCGATGTCTAACTGTTTCGCCCAGAGCGCCCGGTTGCCATCCGCATCATCGGCCAAATAGATGACCATGCCATTGTCGGTGATACCCAACGGATCATCCGGGTAGAAGGCAGGATGACGGTCCTTAGAAGAAACGAATGCCGGGTGCCATTGCCCATTGTCCAGGGAAAAGAAGTGGATACCGGTTGAAGCGCCCAGCCGGCCATAATAGGCGATGAGTCTGCCATTGGGGCTGATGGCCGGGCTCAGGCCCACTTGGGAAAAACCCTGAGCCAACGTGCGCACGGCGCGGAAGGTGGCGCCGGACACGTCAGTCAATGTCAGTCGTGGTGCCGGCGTCTGTCGCGCCAGCAACATCCAACCGTTGTTAGCCAAACGCGGTCTTAGCGAAGACTCGGCGAGGGTTTCGTTTCCGATCACTTGATCAGAGCTGGTGATCCGCGAGAGTTGGTTCCCCTTGGCGGTTCTAGCAAAGACCACGACGTCCGGCTGCACTTGCTGATTAAAGGCTGGGAAAGCATGAAGACGTTCGAGAGAACTACTCCAATCGAAAGGCGCCGGCACCATGGCATTGGGCTGAGGAATTTGGAACCAAGTATTCTGCCCAAACTGCGCATTCTTCCCCATGGTCACGAAGGCCGGCTGACGCTGTGTCTCCGTACCATTCCACATTTCGGCATAAGTGATATAGGCCCGCCAGATATCCGGAAAGAGCACGAAACCGGTGGCGATCTGAGCAAATAAACCACGCAAGGCTAGCACTTGATCATGCTGATTGATCTGGGGTTGGCCGAATAGTTGAGCGGGCGGATTGTCGCCTGCCGCGTGTTCCAAGGCCGGATCCATTAGGGGCATCAGTTGTTTGTTGCCGGGAGCGATGGTGAAAAGGTTTTGAATCAACATGCCGTCCCCTGCGGTATGCGCCCCTGTGATGGCGATTCTCCCCCTATCATTGATCACGGGCAAGGAAAGGAACTCCGTGATCTGCCGCCCGAACGCATCCTCTCTGCCGGTACCTGTGATGAATTGAAGGTCAAATGCCACCTCACGTTCCGTGAGAATGGTGCCGGTTTCGTATTCTTCACGATTGCTGCGCCCATCGCGGTCTTCATCCAATGAGGCATCGGCAGAGTCTAACGGATCGAGAATTGCTGTGTGAAGCAATTCGTAAACATCATCGATGCCGTCACCGTCCGAATCAAGGGGATCAGACTGCGGTACTTCGATCACCCGATAGAAACCTTGCCGCCGGCCGCCGATGCGATCGTCAAAAACGTCGCGCTCGTTGAGCGTTCCCAATTGCAGCGCCAAAGGCGTTCGCAAAGTATCCAAGTCCGAATCGTGTTGTAAGATATAATAGCAACTTGGGTCCGACGGGTAATCGATTTGGATGACCTCGTCGTCCTTCTTGAAAGCGATGTGGACACCACCTGTGGGTTCTTGGCCAGGCGCGGGCTTGCTAGCCAGAGTGAAGACGGCCATTGCGGCGGCCTTTGATGAAAGGTGAGAAAATCTGGATCTCATCGTGGTGGCTGGTTGAGGACGTGATCACCCTATTGATGCGCGGCTGAGTTCGCGGTGCAATGATGTGGGCCTACTGCCACCGAAGTATCGCCGCATCGCAGGAAACCCTATTAGACTTGTCTCGAATCCGATTCCACCCCCGTATCCCCAGGTGTCCTCAAATTAACATCCAGTTGCATAGAACCGACGGGCCGGGATCCACGATCGAAGGAGAAATGCCATAAATCTTTGAGAAGTCGTTTGGGAACCCAAACACGTCAAGCGTGGTCGCTCATCCGCAACGTCGATACTCTCAAGAAGAAGCGCCCACCAATTTCTTGCACTTATTCCAAGCTCGATACAACCGATCGTAGGCGCGAATCGAGCGTCTGGGATAGTTCTCAAGGGCGGTGATGATAAGTGCGCGGCAACCGCCTTTTGAGTAAAGGTCTTCATGTTTGGTGCCGGGCTCGGCACGCATGTAATCGCCCGCGTTCAAGACCTTTCCTTTCATTTGCAAATCGCCGTAGAGAACAAACGCTTCTTCCGCACCACGGTGATGATGTGAAAGCAGCCGGGCTCCCGGGTCCATCTCCAAAATGAACGTGGCCGTGCCCGACTCGCGTGAGCAACAGAGTTCTTTGATTCGCGTTCCCTTGTTAGGCAATTCACGCCATGGGCCTTCGGCATCCAAGAGGAACCGGTAGCCATGAGGGATCGCCTGCTCACCCGCCTGCTGAGCCGGACCGCGATCCTTTAGATTATCCATGACCTTGGCTTTGAGGTGAGCCGGCGGATTTTCTTGGGGGATGGTTGACAGCGTGACCATGGTAATGGATTCCAAAGTTTGCGTGTAGTCGGCACGCTCTTGTTCGTCGGCGTTGGACCACCAGAGTTCGAACTCTAACAAGTCCGCTCCGGAAAGACCGGTGGTGGCTTGCAGGATGGCGAGTTCTTGAATGCGATCTTGGTCCATAGCGTCAGGAAGCCCGGCCGGCGAGATAAGGTTGAAGCACACCGCGCATCTGATAGAGTCCGCGGCGAATACGTGCTTTGATCGTTCCAAGCGGCTCGTCTAACGAATCAGCCACTTCCGTTTGCGTCATCCCTTTGATGAAGGCGAGCTGTATTGCCTGTCGTTGCTCTTCCGGCAGACGATTCAAGGCTTCGCGCACCGCATGGGATTCCTCCCTAGTCACCGTTGAATCAAAAGCATCTTGATCCGTGATCTTCGGCTCTTCCTGGGAAACTTCTTCGACCCGGGTGGCGATCTTGCCCTGGCGCTTAAGCTTGGCCGTGTGGTCAAAAGCTTTGTTGCGTGCGACAGTCATGATCCAGCTCACAACTCGTCCTTTGCTAGGGTCATATTGTTCGGCGTGGTCCCATATCGAGCAGAAACAGTCTTGTAAGGCGTCCTCCGCCTCGGCGCGATCCTTAATGATCGTTAGGATGATGGCAAAGACCGCTCCGGAGAAGCGATCGTAAAGTTCGGAGAACGATCGCTTATCGCCATGCTGAGCAATCCGGCGCAAGAGTTCCTCCGCCGCCGCGTGAGGATCGGCAGGAAGGTCGGAGAAGGCTGACGAGGCATCCGCGCTCATTTAATTGATGACGCCCATTCGCCGCATGATCCACAAACATACGGTTAGCACAATCACGAATACTGAAGCGCTCAAGAAGATCATTGGAAACGAGGCCCGGCTCTCATCCGCAACTCGAATCGAAAGCGCTGCGGGACGTTCGACCAGTAAATGGGGCTTCATTGAGGAGGCCACGATCGGCTCAGGAAAGAGGGGCCGGACCTTGGCGTCGCCGGCGCGAAAGTTTGATAGCACTTTTCCCGTAACATCAAGCACCTTCAACGCCTGCTGATGACCCACAGGAAAGTCGCGATAGCCTACAAATTCCACCTTCGTGGTTTCAGGAATCATTGGTCGATCCGCTTCATACTGATAGTCAAATTCGATGGTTCCGGCCTCGCTGTTGTAGTGCCAGGCAACATTGACGGATTTCAATGCGGCCTCTTCGTGGTGACAATGAAAGAGCGTGGCACCATACTCACCGAGAAAGAGCTGCGATTCCTCAAGTTCACGCGAATCGAGCTTGCCGTCGCGGTTGAGATCAATCGATAACACGGAATCAATATCCTCCCACGCGAAGCTTGCCTGGCCCGTGAGGGTGGCCCCATCCAAGAGAAAACTGGATTCGCTTTGACCCGGCGCCACCGCCAAGACCGAGGTGGTCAGGGCAAGGTAGAGGCTAACAATAACGTTTCTAGTCATGACATCGTATGGATTTGAAGGTTGTGATAGTGAGTGATGAGATTCTGGAGGATCGCGGTGTTGAGGAAGCAAACTCTCCGAGGCGACAAGAGACAAACGTCATGCCTTTTCGACCCAACGGTTCGGGCAGGGATGGCACTCCGAGCCGTCCGCCTGAGGGCGTCACTCGCTGAAGATGGTTTGTTAGAATTCATTCGCCACCTAAAATGTTAGCCTGCCAGGACAACAGCGTCTGCCCTGGCAGGCCGTGTGGGGGTTGAGGGGCAAACCTCAGGGGGAATTATTCGGTGGGCCTAACAAGATGGGGGTTGGCGGTAAAATTGCGGCCGTTGTGTGGCGTTGCCGCATAGGGGAAGACTTTGTGGTAGACGCTGTCGTTAGCTGCAACGTTATCAAGATTCAGCATCCCGACTTCTTCCAAGCTACCAGGAAGTGTGCCGGCCACGTTGCCCGGATCACGCAAGTCACTGAGAATGGAAATGACGGCGATATCAACCACATCGTCACCAAAGCGGCGTCCGTTCGGCCAGCCGCCGGGAATCACACCGGGACCGAACTCGGTGAAGCCTCCTTGCTGGGTGCTCACCAAAGCATCACCGCCGAAAATGCTTAACCGATGGAATCCCTCATCGTCGCCATCACCACCTGTCAACCGGGCAGGACCGGTGGAAAGGTCCACCTTGATCACATCTGGAATGAAGATGCCGGCGAGGTCCGTGCGATCTTCTTTCACATTCACCGGCGTGACTAGCGCATCAATCAATACCGCTAATTCGGGGTTCAGCGCGTAGTTCTTAAAGAGATCCGCATCGGTGTTAGGCTGAGTGCGATTGTAAAGGTCTTTGTCTTTGAAGGCCACCAGAGCCTCACAGAATAGGGGATTCCCTTGACGGCCCACCTGAACGAAGGTCGCGCTCCGGCGTGGGTTACGGGATCTGGGCCCATCGTCCAAGATGGTGATCATGCGACGGCTGGTGGTGGCCCACACCCCCACGACTTGCTCGCTTCCGCCAATCTTATCTAACGGAATATTTAAAACGATGGTGTGCACATTGTAGCCGCTCTGACTGTCAAAGCTATTCTCCACACCCCCGCTACGCAGTTGTAGGAGATCAAAGATCGACTGGATATCCCCGTAGAAACCATCCTCACGTTGCCCGGCAAAAGTCATGTGCCCTTGACGGAGATGGGCAATCGTGTCTGCCGTGTAGCGGTCAAGATCAGCGGAATCTGAGACGCCCAGTTTGGCCGGAAGCTCGCCATCATCGTTCTGGTTGTAATAGGGTGTGGCGATGCCCTGGTTGTTTGGAGGCACGAAACCACGGCCCAAGTAGCGGCGACGGCCCGATTCAAAGTCCGTGCGGATGACAAAGTAGCTCTGGACAATATTCTGATTCTCATCCCCTGCTTCTTCCACAACGCCCAGATAACTTTGCAGAATGGTGTCTTTGTTATTAACCCGCGTCCGGAAATAGAAATCATACCGGTAGGTAGGTTCCCCTTTGGCAACATGGTCTCCGGTGGCGACGAATATCGAATAGAGCACATTGTCATCGAAATTGTGCTTGTTGGGCCCAATGCCTGGATTTTGAAAAGGGTACACGGCAAGCGCCGTCGTGAGATAGGCCTCGTCATCTTGGACCGACTTGAAGGCATAGACATCCGTGGTGTTAGCCGCGTCATCGAGACTGATAAGAGGGGCGTCTTGGTGACTGGAGGCGTGGAGCGAAACATTGGACAGGACCAATGCAAACGCCGTTCGGGTTAGGTAAGTTAATTTCATCAGTTCAGGGTTAGCTTATGAGTTAGTATTTAGTTAGGAGTTGGGTGGGAATGTGCATGGGAGGCAGCGAGCAGCTCCCGTTCCGAAGGGAAAAGAAGAAACTTATCCTGTTCCGCGGCTTGAAGGTGGCGGCGGGCCGCCGCCTGGTCTCCCGTTCTCGCCGCGATGACGCCGGCATGTAGAGCCAGTCGCGGATCGCGCGTGCCTTCACGCAAAGCCTGTTTCATCGCCGCTTGCGCCGTATCCAAGTCTCCTTTGGCCAGAGCTGCCCAGGCGAGAGCATCATGCGTGTGGATATCCTGACGTTGTTTCAATTCGTTTGATGCAAGAGTGTAGGCCCGCTCCCCTTTTTCGCTGCGGGTGGCAAGATAGAGAGCATAGGTGCGTGCGTCGCTGGACGATCCCGTGCGATGCATGCGTTTCGCCACCTCGCACGCGGCCTCATCACGACTCATTTCCCGCAAGCAATCTTCCAGTGCCCAGAGGAGAGCCGGCTCAGGTAGTTTGTTAGCCGCCTTTTCCAGGACGGGAAGCGCTTCCGGAAACCGATCTGATGCCATGAGCACGCGTCCAAGCATTAGCTGAGCGTGAGGGTAAGCAGGAACAACCTTCAAGGCTTCCCTAGCAACCGTCTCGGAACGATCGAGTTCTCCCTTCTGTAAATGATAGCCGGCCAACTTGGTGTAAGCCCAGGCCAAAGGCTCAGGATTTCGCAGGCTCCCGGCGGAAATGGCCAGTTGCATGGCCTCCACGGCGCCATCCAATTGACCGCGGTGCCAGCGAATGAGTCCGGCACGTGCGTAGGATTCGAGCCCGGGCCGCTGCCGCATCATGGCGTCATAAGCGAGCATCGCCCCATCCGTATCGCCGAGATCCAGCAAGACATCGCCTAACAAACCGTGGTCATAATGCCAGCCTCGTTCCGTCACCAAACTCTCGGCTACTTGCTTGGCTTCGGTAAAGCGGTGATCTTGAAGCATGAGATGGCCGAGCATCAATCGACCCTGATGGCGTGAAGCCTCGATTCCGCTCAGTTTCTCCGCGCAACGGATGGCATGAGCATAGAGTTGATGATGGGTTTCCTCACGTGCCTTGGCCACGAAGAGCCAACCAATATTTTCAATCAAGGCGACGTTGTTAGGATCCTTGACCAAACGATCCTGATAAGAGCGGATCTTGTGACTCAGGGGGTCATCACCGTGAACGGCGATCCGGTGGAGTGGTGCAGGTGTTTTCTCGCGATGCTGATGCCCCGGATGACTCAACAGCGGCCCCGCACAAGAAAGTGAGATAACGATGGAAATGAGCGTTTTCATGCCAGTTTCCGGAGTAACTGGCTAAGCGCTTGGACGGATGCACGATTCTCAAAAAAAATTATTGGCCTTGGCGTCCGTGAGGGCGCGGCCTCGCAACTCGTGGGATAAGAAACTCCCGCAATGCCTCGTAAAACTTGATGCCGGTATCACTGTTAGCCATCACGATGAATCCCGCTTGGTGATCCTCGTAGATTTCAAACCGGCATTCATTAGCCCCATTGCTTCCGCCGTGCCCATACACCTTGCCATGTTCCGTCTCAATGATCTCGAATCCCAAACCGTAATGGCTTGTCCATCCCAAGGCGTCGATATTAAAACCCTCAGAAGCAGCCACTTGAGGCTCTAACATTTTGCGGTAACCTTCTGCGGAAAGGGCTTCATGCTTGATAAGGCCGAGCATGAATTGGGAAAGCGCTTTGGCATTGGTGTGCATACTGTGCGCAACACCGATCCGTTCCGGCAGTGCCGGCAGGTTGGGGCGACGAGTGTCATGACCATAGGCGATCACTTTCCGAAGTGGCGCCTGGTCAGAGAAGCATACGTTCTCAGTGAATCCCATTGGGATCTGCGCCTCGTCCATAAGCACCCTTTCAAGTGATTTCCCGGTAAGCTGGGCGATAACACGTCCTAGATATTCAAAGCCTTCTCCAGAGTAGCCGAATTGCGTTCCAGGCAAGAACTTGATATCGAGCTTTCCGTCAGGATTGTAACGTGCCCAGTTTGGAAATCCCGTTTGATGGGTGAGGACATGGCGCGCGGTGATGGTCTTGTAACGCTCGTCGTGGGCAATCTCTTCAAACGGAAGGTATTGATAGAGCGGCTTGTCCAAATCGATCACGCCGCGTTCTGCCAGCCGGTTCACGGCAAAGGCAAAGACGATCTTGGTGATGGATCCGGCTTCAAATAGGGTGTCTTCGGTGACAGGCTCTTCTGTGTAGGCATTCTTCACTCCAAAGGTCTTGCAATACACTAATTCCGCATCGTCAACCAAAGCCACGGACAAGCCAGGCATGTGATAGTGACCCATGGTTGCCCTGATAAACGCGTCGACCAGAGCCTCTTTGCTAGGGTTGAATTCAAAGAGTATCTTGTCTTTGGACGAAGGATTCGGTGGAGGCACCGTCACGAAGACGAGGTCATCTGCGATGTTTGTTTTGTTGGCTACAACCGTGGCTCGCACCTTGAGATTTTCCGCAAGACGGAGATTGAATTGCTCATCCATCATCGGAAATGGAGAAAGGATCTCATACTCACCCACTGGTAGCATGACTTCGAACGAACCCTTTTCGTCACACTCTGTCTGAAGCCAAAGATCTGGAAAGACGACCGATTGAACCCGCACCCGATAGTGCCCCAAGTCAGGTCCTTGAATGCTTGCGCCCCAACGGATCTTTCCACGCAACAAACCGGTGGCTTGATCTGGATCCACGAGCATGAGATCACCGCACCGAGCTGACCGGCCGAGTTTTCTGCCATACTTTCCCCAGGAAATCATCGCGCCTGAATCCGATTGGTCTTGATCCGTGATCAGGTGATCGAGTCCCAGTGATGTTCCTGGAACAAGCCGGGAGCCGACCTCGATCCGCCATTCGTAAACGGTTTGTTTGTCAGTGCGTTTCACTTCCAACTCCGCGTCGTCCCAACTGGCCTTCAATGTTTCAGGATCCCAACTACTCTCTTCACGAAGGATCTGACGATGGGGCCCCACCCCAACAAAGGCCCATGGTCCCGACCCTTTACGCGAATGATGGGGATCAAGATAGAGCACGTGGCTATCCTGCCGATACCATTTCTGCCTGGTCGTCTCGTCCACAACATAGGAATCGTCCATCACTTTTACCGCAACGTAGATCGATTGCTCTGCCACATGATAACCCACCCGGAAGGTCGCTCGAAAATCGCTTGGATCGCCAGTGAAATCGCGATCGATGGGGTACTCCGTTAGTCCGTTCGGCCAATCCGATAGATCCCCATCGATCTCAATACCGGAAATAGGATAGGCGTAAGCGATCGAGCCATTGTCTGCCCATACGAAGCTGGCCAATACCTCGAAGAGTAACGAGAAAACCATTATCTTAACAGTCATGGCACTTTTACGAACGGTTGGTTTCGATTGCGGTCATTGGTGAGGTGGAAGGCGATGACTTTCCCATTCGCATTTCGTTTGAAGTGAAGATTGGAGAAGAAAGGCTCCGCACAAACCACCAATTCTCGATTGATCGGCCTAAGAGGCAGCTCACCAAGACGATGGTGCCGTGCCCACAAGCGCTCTTCACTTACGATGATTTCGTAGTGGGTGTGCAGTTCATCGCTTTGGAATCGTCCGGTGAAGGACTCGGCGCTCACTTCCTCGATGGCTATATAGTCAATGATTTCATCGCCCGAAAGCGTTAGGCGCATACCTCCATTTTGAAACGCGACAATCACCTTCTTTGGCACATCCATCATGATGAACTCGTGTTCTCCAATCGGTCTCAGCACGTTTTCATCACCTTCACGTCTATGATAGACAAGCACTCCCTCTTCAAAAAGGATCTTACGTTCATAGCCTTCCACAGGCTCCCAATAGACTCCGCAATAAGATTGCAACTGCTCTTTGGTGATTGAGATAGAGGGTGGATGGAATGGATCGAACGCAACGTCCGGCTCCTCCCGAGCAGACCCATTCTTTGAAAGGAACAGATCATTGAGCGCATCCACGACCTGAAATGGGTCAAGGTTGCCAGCGTTGCTGAGAACGATGAGCGCATAATCTTTGCTAGGAATCCTGACGAGAATGGCGCGATAGCCTGCGTAGCTGCCTGTGTGATAGTAAGTTTGATGGCCTTGATAGTCCCCATGAAACTGCCCAAGGGCAGCTCCTGTGCCCGATCCGTCTGCAAGGTGCGTCTCACGATTCATTCGAGCTATCGTTTCGGGGGATCCCACAACAGGGTGAACAAAGTTCCGCGCCCAACGCATCATGTCCCCGACCGTTGTCACCAAGCCCGCAGAACCCGTGTCGCTCAGATTACTAACGCTCTTCTTATATTCACCCTCACAAAACGTGTAAGAACGTGCGTAGTCAGGAATATTGGTTTCGTGGTCATCTAGAATGACTGACTGGTCCATCTGCAGGGGATCGAAGATCTTGGGGGCTTGGAAAAAAATAATCGTCCCAAAGCGCAACCATTCTGTTAGGAGCGGGTTTGAGTGCCTGTAGTCCTATGAGAAGAACCTGACTCTAACTCAATTCGTTTATGGAAGAACACTGCGCGTGATCTCACGGGCAGCGCGAAACGCAAGTTCATGGCGGGCGTCGTCGATGGCCTTGGCCGCGGCGGTCAACGGTGGGCTGAAGACTGTCTTGGCTGGAATAGGCAACTCATTCGCAAAGGCAAAGAGGAACTCGATTCCGGCATTGATTTCGTCGATCAGTTTCACAAACGAGGTAGAAAGAAGGCTGAAGAACATTATCCAGAATTACTGGAGGATATTCGCGCCGTTGCTGATCCCCATGCTCAGACTGATCCCAGTTTTCGCTCTACTCGCCTCTATGTCCGCATCACTGCTAAAGAAGTCCACCGGCGACTGGAAGAGCGCCCAGGGTATGACCTATCAAGTATGCCTTGCGTGAGAACCATCAACAGCAAACTCAATCTGCTCGAACTCCACCCTAGAAAAGTTGCCAAGACCAAGCCGATGAAGAAAGTGAAAGAAACCGACGCCATCTT
Source organism: Verrucomicrobiales bacterium (assembly GCA_965224685.1). Classification (GTDB taxonomy): domain Bacteria; phylum Verrucomicrobiota; class Verrucomicrobiia; order Verrucomicrobiales; family DEV007; genus CBDDAB01. The sequence goes on from CBDDAB010000018.1 coordinate 554,956, forward strand.
TGATATGGTGCATGAGATCAATGCGGCGGCCGATAGCGATCCCAAGCAGTTGCGTATCTCCATGGACACCAAAGCGGCGGTAAAAATTGGCGAGTTTAGTCGTGGTGGCTATAGCCGAGGCGAGCGGAAGGCCCTTGATCACGACTTCAAAGCGAAAACAACCCTCGTGCCCTTTGGGGTTTATCAGCCCGAAACTGGCCAAACCGACCTATGGTTCTCAGAAAGTAAAGTGACAGCGGATTTTATGGTTGATCGTCTTGAAGAGCTGTGGCCGCGACTGCGTGCAGAGAATCCTGAAGTAGAGGTGCTAGTGATCAACGCCGACAATGGCCCCGAGAGCGATGGCCGTAGAACCCAATGGTTGAAGCGCCTGGCTGAATTCTCTACGGCTCATGATATAGTGATACAGCTAGCCTATTATCCACCCTATCATAGCAAGTATAATCCTATAGAACGAGTGTGGGGAGTGCTCGAAAACCATTGGAATGGAGAGCTACTGAGCACAGCGGAGAAAGCGCTGGGAATGGCCCGAAGCATGACATACAAAGGGTTGAATCCCGTCGTCACACTGGTCACCAAGACCTACCAGACCGGAGTGCGACTGACAAAGAAAGCGATGAAAGAATTCGCGCCCCAAATCAGTCGGATGGCTGGATTGGAGAAGTGGTTTCTAACAATATTCCCTGAGCCTGAAATGGGATGATTATTTATTTCCAAGCCCCTTGGACTGAACGAAGGCTGCAAACGATTGTCCTGACACCCGTTCTATGGCTAGAGCGAGCAGAAAGAAGCCGGAGTTGCAGTAACTGAACTCCTCGCCCGGAAAAAAATTCACGCCCTTTTGATCACATAGAAGGCGCAGCACTTGATCGGAAGCCATCACGTCATCGAGACGCCAACCCGCGGCTTGCAGCAGCCGAATGTGGCTGCGGAGGCCACTGGTATGATTGGCGAGGTGCTCGAGGGTGATGGGTGCTCCATAGTCAGGGAACTCCGGAATATAACGACGAATGTTATCCGAGAGAGACAGCTTGCCTTCTTCTACCAATAACATTGCGGCTAAGATGGTAATTTGTTTGGTCAGCGACCCAGCGAAGAATCTGGTGTTCGTTGGATTGATAGGTATCTGGTGTTCCAAGTTCGCCATGCCGTAACCCTTTTGAAAAATGATTTCTTCGCGATGAAAGACGGCCATGGCGGCGCCCGGAGTATTCGGGTGATTCCATTTCCAGAATATGGCATCAACCTCGGCCTCGAGGATTCCGGGCATCTGCGCTCGGTCAGGTTGAACACGTTCTGCCAGTTCATAACTCGGTGACGCTTCCCTGTTAGGTGATGTTTTCGTAGCTTGATAGACAATCAAGGAGAGAACGAGAGCAACAGCGCCTGTCATCCCAACGATGCTCCATTTTCTCAATCCGATCATGTTCGCAGAAACGGCTTGTTCAGCTAGTGATAGGGTTTCCGCAGACAAGCCATTGGAAAGCAGGACGGTCTCGTCTCCCTGCGCATACGCCACAGCGTTCTGAAGCGTGACCGCTTCAAAGGCAGAAGATACCTGAGCCTCCGCAGTTTCGTTCATCGCTGAGACGATGGCGGCCATTGATATCCCCGCGTGACCGCGACGCCCCAGCCTTTCTTTCAAGAGCCTGCGCGCACGACTCAACCGTCCTGACAAGGTGCCCAGTTTCCATTCTAACAAAGCCGCTGTTTCCTGCTCACTATGCCCCTGCAAATGATGCAGAATCACTGGCATGCGGTATTTGTCCGGAAGCGCCTGGAGTTCATCGTGCAAAGCCTCGCAGGCGTCGTCTCTCTCTTGTCGATTCTCTTCCCGCATAATGGCTTGCTCTTTGGCCGCGGCTTCTTCTTTTCGGGATCTTGTCATGAGTGCCTCCTTGGAACGTTTGGCGACAAACCACGCCACACGGTGAAGCCAGCCTGCGACAGTCGGATGTTTCTGAAGTGAGGGCGCCTTGCGAGCTAAGACGAGGAAGACAGCCTGTGTGGCGTCTTCCGCATCATGAGCATTGCCCAAAACACGCCATGCTACGCCATACACAAGCGCAGTATGACGGTTGATAAGCTGCGAAAATGCCCTTTCGTCGCCATCGCAGACGAAATCGGACAATAGCTTTCCGTCATCGATCTCCGGCTCTTTGGTTGGGGATTCCGTGTGCATTCACTCAGTCAATCCGCGCTCAAGCGTCCATACCTACAGAAATCTTGCGAAATGTGCACGGTCTCTGATCATTTCCTCGAAAGTGGAGAAACCACGGGAGAGGAAGTTCCCCGATGGGTGGTTGGCAATGCGGACTCAACAAAGCAATCTACGAAACGACGGTGGCACCATCACTCACCATGAACATCTTCATCCTGATAATCTTCATCTCATGGTTGCCGGTAGCAGCCTTGCTGGGCGAAAATCAAATAGAGAAACTCAACCGCGGCACCATTGCGGTGAACCAACCTGGAAAGGTGTTTATCTCGTGGCGCTTGTTGGGAGCAGACCGTGAGCACGCTGCCTTCAATGTCTATCGCACAGAGGATGGCGGCGACCCCATTCAAGTTAACCGAGAACCCATCAGCGGGCCGACTCATTACGTTGATACCGAAGCAGATACTAGCAAAGCACTCTCATACTCCGTCCAGCTCGCAACCAAAGCTAATGTGGACACCGCATCACCTTCGACCCGTACCTGGGATGACGGTTATTTAGAGATCCCTATCAAATCATTACCCGATTACCGGCCCGGTGACGCCTCCGTCGCCGACCTTGATGGTGACGGTGATTATGAGATTGTGTTGCACCAAACGTCTCGCGGACGCGACAACGCCCACCCTGGTATCACGGGGACGCCTATACTTGATGCCTACGAATTGAACGGCACGCATCTATGGAGAATTGATCTCGGAGTGAATATCCGCGAGGGCGAACATTACACCCAATTCATGGTATACGATTTGGATGGGGATGGCCGGGCGGAATTGGCCTGCAAGACAGCCGACGGCACGAAAGACGGTGTGGGACGACTGATCGGCGATGCCAACAAGGACTGGCGCAACAAAAATGAGGGCGACAGGAGGCATGGGCGCATTCTTGAAGGTCCCGAGTATTTCACCATCTTTGATGGCATGACCGGAGCGGCGTTGAGGACGGTTGACTACTTCCCTAGCAGAGATCCGATTGACGGTTGGGGAGGCGTGGGTGGAAATGGAGGCAACGATAACTATGGAAATCGGTGCGACCGCTTCCTCGCCTGTGTGGCCTACCTGGACGGCGAACGCCCTAGCGTTGTGATGTGCCGTGGTGTCTATGGCAGAACGGTGATGGCTGCTTGGGATTGGCGGGATGGAGAGCTGACCAAGCGCTGGGTTTTCGATTCCGGGGTCAGTTACCCGCCTTACGAAGACGCCTCGCCATACTCTGGAATGGGCGGTCATTCGCTCTCGGTTGCAGATGTCGATAACGATGGGAAGGACGAGATTGTTTATCAAGCTATGGTCGTGGATCACGACGGTAGCGGCCTTTTCTCGACAGGCCGTCGTCATGGGGATTCGATGCATATCGGCGATTTCTATCCGGACAGGCCAGGTTTAGAACTCTATCTCATCACGGAAAACGAAGGCCGGACCAAAGCGTTGCAAACGCCGGGTGCCGGAATGCACGACGCCCGCACGGGTGAGGTTTTGTGGAATCACAGCCCTGGCATTGATATCAAAACAGGTCTGGTGGCCGATATCGACCCGCGTTTTCCTGGCGCTGAAGCCTGGAGCGATGTCGGTGGACTTCGCGACGCTTCAGGAAAGGAGATCGGGCCCTGTCCCCATTCGAGCGGATTTGCCATCTGGTGGGACGGCGATCTGCTGCGTGAGCTGATAGGCAGACGTTCCTCGATCACCAAGTGGGACTGGGAAACCGGCCACGAACGAACGTTGCTCACAACAAGCGAAGGGACGGATAGAAGGCGCTGGGGACGGCGGCCATGTTTAGTGGGCGATCTGTTAGGCGACTGGCGGGAAGAACTCCTTCTGCCATCGCCCGATGGTAAATCTCTGCGTCTTTACACCACGACGATCCCGACCAAACACCGCGTAGCCACCCTCATGCAGGACCGGCAGTACCGATTGGGGATTGTTTGGCAGAACGTGGTCTACAATAAGCCGGCGCATCCAAGCTTTTATCTTGGTGAGGGCAAGGGAAAGGTCAGCTCACATTGATTCGTGCGTCTTTCTACTAACCGTTATCCTATGGTGCTGCAGCCGCATAACACTCAGCCAATAAATCAAGTGAAGCATTGACCAACCGTTCTCCCGAGCCCTGAAGACAACGTGCGCTCACCACTTCGTAGGCACCTTGCCGGTAGGCACGGCTCGTCGGCACATAGCCAATACTGCCATTCGCCAGCTCGACGACCATCGTCTGTTTGAACGGCGACGCTTGTTTCAAATCGAGGCCCAGTTCAACGAAGATCTCGCCGGGCAGAGCGACCCAAGCAAGGGAGTCCCCAAGGGTGATCACCTGCACCTCCACTTCAAAAGGCTTGCCCTCACGTTCTGCGACATCTAACACTTTATGGGCGTGAACCAATTGCATGAAACTGCGCCGCGTGCGGTCATTCGTCGAACCGATAATCGCCTTGGCTTTCTCCACGGCCTCATCGCTGAAAGCAGGCAAATCGAGATTCACCGTTTTACGTTTGATCTGAATCATCCCGTCGATTGATTCTAATTTCGGCCAAGTCCTTAGCACTTCACCGGCAAGGATCGTCCCCATTCGTGCCGCATTCTCGTGGCCTTTCTGTCGCGCTGCCCAGTTCACATTGATGTGATTCAGATCACCGCACGCACCGCTTGTATAAACCGTCACCAGGTCTTTGCCCACAGCGTGGCGCAGATTTTCCGTTAGCCTGTAAGGCAGATCCGCTGAGATTTCGTCGCCACCGACGTTATCGAGATGAACTGCATAGTTCACGTAAACCGCCAACGGCTTTTCGCCCGAGCGACTGCGAAAGAACACCACGGGCACGGATGGATCGATGGGGCCCGCAGGTTTGATGATATCAGGATTGCGCTTGCCCGGATTCCAACCGACGGTCCCGTCACGCATGTGAAACCGGCGGTTGAACGTGATGCTAGCTTCTTGCCCGATGGCGGCAAAAGCTTCTACTTCGACCAGTTGACGATGTGCCTGCACGACGCTTTCAGTGATCCTGTCAGGAAGAGCATTCATGAAGGTGATGGCAGCAGTTTCTTCGTTAGCCCCCTGTTCATCAAACAACCGGTGCTCGCTCAACACCGGACCGGTATGGGCATGCGTGGCGCTGATCATCACGTGGCCCTCAGGAATACCGGTACGCTCTGCGATCAAGGACCGCGCTTTGTCGACAAACCCACGCCTCGTGCTAATGAGATCTAGACTCACAAACGCGGCTGCGATTCCATCCTTCTGCAGCACAATCGTGCGGGCGTAAAGCTCATCATGCACCCCGCTAGCGCCCCGCCTGTGATAATATCCGGCTAACGGAACACCCAACGGTGGAGTGATCACCGTCGTGCTTGCACCAGCTTTGAGTCCTCCAGCCTTGGCGACTAAAGGTGGGTAACAAGAAAGGAGGATGGCAAGAAAACAGAGTCGGCTCATGAGAATCGGCTTTTTAAACTAGGCCATTTTGTAGCCGGTACGATAGGCATCTATCAATACCGAATGCTGATCTCGATAGACAGCAGGACTACCGTTTTCAATTATGATACTCCATCGTCTCGCTCTAGCAGTAGCCGCATCATTTCCACTCACCGCGACTGCCGAGGTCGTTCCCGTGCCCGACGCCGTAACGCCGGAGCGGAATGAGGACGCCAAGCCCCGCAACGTCGTCTTTATCCTGTCGGATGATCATCGCTACGATGCCATGGGGTTTATGGGGCATCCGTTTGCCATCACCCCTAACATGGATGCCATGGCAAAGGAAGGCGTCCATATCAAAAACGCCTTCGTCACAACCTCCCTGTGCTCGCCCAGCCGCGCATCAATTCTAACAGGTCTATACACCTTCCGGCATCGAGTGATTGACAACCAGAGGCGCATTCCTGACGGAACCCTCTTCTTCCCTCAGTATTTGCAGAAAGCCGGCTACCAGACAGCGTTTATCGGCAAGTGGCACATGGGTGCCGCGAGCGACGAACCACGGCCCGGATTTGACTACTGGGTGAGCTTCCGCGGCCAGGGCCATTACTACCCTCCAGGCCCCAATTACACGATCAACAAGAATGGGAACCGCATCCCGCAGGACGGCTACATCACGACTCTACTGAGCCGCTACGCGGTCGAGTTTCTTGAGGAGCAGAAGGAGCCCGAAAAGCCCTTCTTTCTCTATCTTTCACACAAAGCGGTGCATGGTCCTTTCACGCCCGAGCCGAGGTATCGTGACACGTTGAAAGAGAAGCCGTTCACACCCCCAACTTCCAGCGAGCTTCTAACAAACAATAAAAAGAACCGGCCACGTTGGCTCCTCGACCAGCGTAATAGCTGGCACGGCATGGATTTTCCGTTGCACACGGACACGAGCGTAGAGAAACTCTATAAAAGTTATTGTGAAGCGCTTCGCTCCGTGGACGACAGTATCGGCGTGATAACCACTCAGCTCAAGAAGATGGGCATCTACGACGAGACGCTGATCATCTACATGGGAGACAATGGCTACATGTTTGGAGAACATGGCCTTATAGACAAACGAGTCGCCTACGAAACCTCCAGCCGTGTTCCCATGCTCATGCAATGTCCGGAACTGTTCAAAGGCGGCACAGTTGTCGAAGAAGTGGTTGCTAACATTGATATTGCGCCTACTGTTATGGAGGCGATGGGTTTGAAAAAGCCACCGCACATGGATGGCCTCAGTTTCCTGCCCTTGGCCCAAGGAGCGCAGATCCCATGGCGCGACTATTTCCTCTATGTCTACTACTGGGAACCAAACTACCCAATGACGCCAACGCATTTTTCACTGCGGGGAGATCAATACAAGTTCACCACTTATTACGGCCTCTACGACACGGATGAGTTGTTTGATATCCAGGCGGATCCCATGGAGCAGAAGAACTTGATCCACGACCCGACCTTCGCAGCCGTGCACAAGGAGATGGAGGATCAGCTCTATCAACGCATGTCAGAACTCGGTGGCATGGACATCCCGATGAATGCCCCACGGGGCAAGCGGCGATTGGAGCGGCTTCGAAACAAGGGTGGTGTGGAAGCAGCGGATTTCCCAGAAGCGTTCATCGTTGATAAAGCGCTTCGTGAGGAATTGAATTAGCTACCTAACTAATCTCCCAACCAGTCCTCAAACTTGAGGTTTGGGACGCGCCCGAAATCACTACGATTGCGTGTAAGGAGAATCAGATCATTCGCCAATGTGATTGCAGCAATTCGAAGATCGCGTTTATTGACTCTTAAGTCGCCGCCAAAAGTTGCAAGTTGATTCTGGGCGGCTTGATCAAAACCTACGACGTCAAATCGTCCGTAGCCGATGAAGGCGCGTTGAAGAAAATCATAGCCTTCTAATAACACTGTCGCATTCTTTGCGCTTTGAATTCGAGCGTGGGCGCCGATCACTTGCTCGTGAAAGGTAATGATTGAGATTACACAGTCGCCGGCCGAATGGACGGCCATTCGCTTGCTCAGATTGGCCCACTCCGGGCCGTTCAGCCGTTGAAGACTGGAAAAGTGATCGGTATCGAGGAGGTAAGTCACAGCTCTTCGGCAATCTCCCTTTCACCCGAAACGATCGCTCTGCCCGCCGCGAGAATCTCATTGTAACTATCTTCGGGAACACTCTTCATCGAGCCTGAAACGGATTCCAACCAATCAGATGTCGTCGGGTTCATCCTCACAACTTGAGATCTTAGGGCTTTTAGCTCACGCTCTAATACACCTATCCGAATCGCTAACTGTGAAATGGAGTCTTCGCCCATGACCAAGGATACCGATCTTTTCATGGGCGCAAACCCTTAGAGTTTGCTATAGGTCCATCTGGTTCATGCGCCGAAATTTAAACAAGCCGACTGGTATGCGCGGATTCTCCCTTCTTTTATTCCTAACCGCCACCGCGTCGGCGGCAGAGATCCCGTTTCTTGAACAGCACTGTTTCGAATGTCATGACGACCTCTCCGAGAAGGGTGGCTTGAACCTGGTTGATCTGCCATTTGCGTTGATGGATCAGGAAAACTTCAATCAATGGGTTCGGGTTTTTGATCAGATCGACTCGGGTGCGATGCCGCCTAAGGACAAACCGAAGCCTGATTCCACAGCGTTTCTGCAGCAGTTGGGAAACGATCTCCTGACAATCGATCTGGAGCGCCGCCGCTTGCACGGGCGTTCGCCGGTTCGCCGACTCAATCGCCACGAATTCGAGAACACATTACGACACTTGTTAGAGGCTCCTTGGCTCTTGATCGCTGATCGATTGCCGGAAGATAGCACGGCCGATCTGTTTCCGAAATCGGGCGAGCGACTGGATGTCTCCCATGTGCAGATGGCGAAATTTCTCGAGGTAAGTGAATACGCGATTCAGACGGCGACGAACGCCGCGGCTTTCCCGTCTAAGACACACCGGTACCATATTCGCGATGAGTCGACACCCCTGCGCTATGTCTGGTATCGCCCCCTGCAGCGGGCAGCCACACGTGCCGCTGTGCCTCTGCTAGAAACGACACCGCAGCTCGGCGTGATTCGCAGAACGGATCCAGTAACTGTCGGCGCCGGCGATCCTGACATTCGGAATCGCGAAGCGTTAGGATTCTTCAGTGGCACCTTTGCCGCCACGACGAAATATGATTTCACCAAGATGAATCCGCCTATCGATGGCCGTTACATCTTGCGGATGAAGTCTTACACCTTCATGGCAGGCCCCAACGGTGCGAGTGGTGGTGACGACAACGGACTCACAGGCGGAAGTGTGAAATGGTGGCGGCCTAACCGGAATGCGATCTTCGCAGGTCAACGAAGCGAGCCGGTGACCCTTTACGCGTTGTCGTCTAGTGGCGATAGCCGTTGGCTAACGACTTATGATGCGCAGCCTCAACCGAGTGTCGTCGAGCGCGAGGTTGTATTGAAGCACGGCGAGGGTATTCGGCCGGACGCAGCGCGTTTGGTGCGAACGCGGCCCGGATGGGATGGCAACCCACACGCCACAAAGGACGGCGTCCCGGGCTTGGCTCTCTGCTGGCTGGAAGTGGAGGGACCGCTGCATGATGCCTGGCCACCGCCAAGCTACCAGTCGCTCTTCGATGATTTGCCCTTTGAAGTGACGGAAAAGAACTCCATTACCGTTATGACGAACAATCCCGAATCCGATGCGCGCCGTTTGCTCAATCGATTTGCGGCCAAGGCGTGGAAGAAGGATTGGAGCATCGAACCGTTCTTGAGCATTTACAGAGAAGCGAGAATGTTAGGCGAAGACTTTACCAATGCCATGATTGCGGCGTATTCCGCGATCTTGTGTTCTCCGGCTTTTCTCTACACAGATGCCACGCCCGGCAGCTTGGACACCCCGGCATTGGCATCACGCTTGTCTTATTTTCTCCATAACGGCCCTCCAAACGCCTCTCTGTTAGCCACTGATTTGACCGATTCCAAGGCACTGAGAGACGCAACCGAGATTCTGTTAGCCGATCCGAAATTGGAACGCTTTATTCATGCCTTTCTAGATTACTGGCTCGACCTCCGCGATCTCAATGCCAATGCACCAGACGCAGCACTTTATCCCGACTACTATCTTGATGAACTTCTCACAGAATCCTCACTGCTTGAGACACACCTATTCTTTCGCGAGTTGATTGCCCACGACTTGCCGGTGAGTCACCTGATTAACTCGGATTTCACTTTCGCCAACGAACGTCTAGCAGAGCACTACAATCTCCCAGCGTTCGAAGGGGTCAAACTTCGCAAAGTCGAGCTGCCGGCCGCTTCGCCCAGAGGTGGATTGATGACGCAAGCGAGCGTCTTGCGGGTGACGGCAAACGGCACCACCACCTCACCAGTCATCCGCGGCGCCTGGATCATGGAACGTCTGCTCGGCGTTGAGATCCCGCCACCACCTTCCGGGATTGCCGCCGTCGAACCCGATACACGTGGAGCCACCACGATTCGCGAGCAACTTGGCAAACACACTTCCCATCGTTCATGTGCCGCATGCCATGAGAAATTCGATCCGGCTGGGTTTGCGTTAGAGAGCTTCGACATCGCGGGTGGATGGCGCGATCGCTATCGAGCGCTCGACGACAAACGTCAGAAGGAACCTGTTAGAGGCATTGGAAAAAACGGGCACCTTTTCACCTTTCATTGGGGCCAATCGGTAGACTGTTCCGGCACACTCGCTGACGGTCGCGCATTCAAAGACATCCATGAATTCAAAGCGCTCTTATTGAACGACCAGCAACAACTCGCCCGAAACCTCGTGCACCGCTTCATCGTCTACGCAACCGGCGCTCCCGTCTCCTTCGCAGATCGGAAGGCGGTTGAGGCCATTCTCAATCGGGCCGAAAGCAATCAGTTCGGAGTGCGCACGCTCATACAAGAAGTCGTGCAAAGTGAATTATTTCAGATAAAGTAAATCATCCTCGTAAGAAATGGATTCAATGAAAACCCGCCGACAATTCCTTCGAGGCAGTGGTGTCGCCTTAGCACTGCCAATATTAGAATCGTTGTCCTTGGCCGCAGCACCTAAGAAAGAACCGCCCAAGCGATTGTTAGCCATTTGCACGAATTTGGGGATCTTGCCAGACCGCTTCTTTCCCAAGGATGCCGGCGCGGACTACACCTTGTCTCCCTACCTTAAAGAGCTCGCAGCGTTTCGAAAGGACTTCACCGTGTTTAGCGGCGTCTCCCATCCAGGTGTCGACGGATCGCATGCATCCGACGTTTCTTTCCTAACAGGGGCGCCCCATCCAGCTAGTGGCGGCTTTCGCAATTCGATTTCTTTGGACCAGTTCGTGGCTGAGCAGATTGGGCAACACACGCGTTTTCCCTCCTTGACCCTTGGTGTCAATGCGATGGCCGGCCGGCGCAGCTTGTCGTGGACCGACGCCGGTGTTTTGATTCCTTGTGAGGATAAGGCATCCAACGTCTTTCGCCAACTTTTCCTGCGCGGCTCGGAGGAGGAAGTCGCTCGTCAAATGCGTCGATTAAAGTTAGGCCAAAGCATTATGGACTCGGTGGCCGAGCAATCCCGTGATTTGCAACGCCGTCTTGGCAAGCACGATCGCGAGCGCATGGATCAGTATTTCACAGCCGTCCGCGAGGTGGAGAAGCGCATGGCCGGCGCCGCGGAGTGGGAGCAACGTCCCAAACCAAAGCCTCCCATTCCGATGCCCACCGATCCTCCGCATAGCAGCGCGTTCATGGAGAAAACCAGACTGATGTATCAAATGGCCCGCCTGGCCTTTGAAACAGACTCCACGCGAAGCATCACCATCTTACTTGATGGCACCAATTCACCAACGATTGAAGTCGACGGAGCGGATATCTCGGATGGCTATCACAACCTTTCGCATCACGGTCGCAATGAATCGAAATTGAAACAACTCGATGCCATCGATCGGGCGCATATGCAGCTTCTCGCAGAAATGTTAGGCGACATGAAAAGCACGCCAAATCATGAAGCGACCTTGCTCGATCAAACGAGCGTGATCTTCGGCAGCAATCTCGGCGATGCCAACAAACACACCACTGACAATATGCCGATCCTTCTTGCCGGCGGCTCTTTCCGTCATGGCCAACATCTCGCCTTTGACCGCACGGACAATACGCCTCTGGCCAAGATGTATGTCAGTGTGCTTCAGCAAATGGGGATCGAAACCGATCGCTTTGCCAGTGGCACGGGAACCATCGCGGGCCTCGAAGCGCAAGCTTGATTCATTCCGATTCTAAATCTAAAGATTCGCCCTCAAAAAGAACCGCCTTGGTAGGATACCGCTCACGGTACTCGCTCACACTCTGCGCCTTGGCCGCCTTCGAGACCTTACCTGGCCTGAGCCGGCGACGATGTTGTCGAGGCGCCAGATTCTTGCCGCCTTCCGGGGCGTAAAGTGAACCGTCGGCAAGGTAAGTCCAATAACGTATATCGATGATGTCCACGGCCGCGGTACGATCGGGATCTGCTAGGATGGCATCTTGCACATCCTTCGTGCAGCTTAGGGCCAACCAAACGCCCTGATCACGCTCCTCTTCCCATTCCATGACCGTATCAATCCAGAACTGGACAAAGGCCAATGGGCCGGTGAACTCTGCTCCGATGAAATGAATCACATTGTGGTTGTCGGCATAGTTGGCAAGCCCCTGACGGATGTACTGCCGATGCAATCTCCTGCGCACGGGATGCGTCACATCGTAGAAAAGGTGAGCCTGAAAAATACGCTTGTCGCCAATATACGGCGGCGGCTCTGGGAAGCCGGTATGGTTGATATTATTGGCAGAACGCCAGGGAGAGTCTGCCCAATGGGCACCGGCCTCCAGGAGACTGTGTTGGAAATAGTGTTGGTGATAGAGTAAGAGTCCTTCGGTATCGGCGATTTCGGCAAACTGCTTCAATCGATTCCAATACCATGGATTGGGTTTCGCTAGATCATACTGGCTCAAACCATCCCAGGCCTTCCCTTGGCCGCTTCGCGCGAAGGGCTGTTCGTAAAATGGCGCACTCACATTGCCATCAGCACGCCGCACACGCGTGTGGTCATCGCGGCGGCGGTCGTACCAAAGTCCATGATGGTGATCCAAAGACGCGTAACCATTCTGGATCATGAATCGAGCCACTTCTTGAAGATCATCGGTGAACCCAAGACCAACTCGGCCCGGCACAAAGCGGGTGATGGCGGGTCCCATCTTGGGTGCTTCGTTAGGCCGCGTATTGCCTCGCCACCAGGGAACGCCTAAACACTTTCCTTGAAATGCCTTTCCGTCTACGTGCAACGTCCCTTCCACGAGTTCCAATTTTCTCAATGCCCTCGGTGGCCGGTCGAGTGGTTCGTATTGAAACACGGGTACGCCGGTAGAATCAGTAGAAATGGGATCACGAATTGAGGCTTCATCGACGACCTCTCGCAACAACCGTTGAGGATCATTCGATTGCCTAACAAACACTTCAGCTTGTTCGTAACTTGGGTTGGTGGCTCCGATGTGTTTCAGCCCAATCGGTCCTAAATCGACATCACTCCGCTTGCCTAGTTGTGCTCGGAAGAGACTCACGGGTCTTACAAACTCATCCTCAGCGCGGAACTGACCATCACCAAAGTAACGCCCCCATACGCCAACAGCCCAGTTCTTGGCCGTCGGCGGATCATCACAATGGATCTCCGCAGCGGCGCCTTGCCAAAGCACGGAATTCGCCGCCGACCAACCGGCTGCATGATTGGCCACCCATTGGTTGTCCAATCGCAAGTCCCCGCCGTCGATCTTGACATTGTCATAAAGCACTCCCGAAGCCCAGCTGCCGATGCTGCCACTGTCACCATTTGAATTGGACGATTCGCATGCCACGAACGCATTTGGGCCGGCCGCACAATGCCCCACCGTGAAATCGCGGATGCCACGCTCTGATAGACATCGGAGGAACAGGGTTTGTTGCCCCGCTGTGAAGAAGGCATCCCGCCGGTGCCCGCCAACTTCCGAAACAGGCTCTAACGAAAGGCAATCCGTCACCGTGATGTTCTTAGCGGTTTCCCAAAGCATCACCGCGCTTCCAGAAAATCGTCGAAACGTAACCTGCCGTACCCAGCCCTCGACGACGTTCTCCATGGTAATGCCGGTCCAGGAATGATCTTCATCGTTAACGCGCATGCTCGGAACTCCGGATTCAAGCGTGAGATTTTCTATGCCAATGTTATGAATCCGGCCGGGCCATTCGACCAGCTTTCGTACCCTGGCGCCTCCATAACGCTTCTCCAAAGCCGTGGTTATGGGCACGTCCACCGTGATCATATTACCGCCAATGGCCGCGATCCGCCGCTCCCATTCGATATCGCGTGATCCCGGACGCCACCCCACTAGGAAGCGATCCATGCCAATCGCCTCGATCCACGTCTTCGTGCTCGGCCGCGTGATCTTGACCACGTCGCCGACTCGAAGTCCGTCCGTAGAATCTAACACTAACTCTTGATCCCCAACGGCGACATCCTCCACGACGAGCCTTTCAAGCTTCTCAAACTTCGCATCACTCCTTCCGAACACCCGAATCAACGCACGCCGGTCTGTACCCACCGCGCGAATCGTCGTGCCACTGGATCCCCGAATCACCACGCCACTCACATTGATCTGAAGCCGGCCTTCGATCTCAAAGACCCCACGGTCTAGCAGAAGCGCGCCCCGAAAGCCGTCCTCGTCCAACGGGGACTTGGAGAGTTGATCGATAGCTGCTTGGATGACCCCTGTGACATCGCCTTCCACATGCCTGACGAAGAGGCGCGGTGCAACCTTCGGCAACGGCACCGCACACTGCTTGTAGCCACTATGTGAGAAATCGATAGCAAACTCATCCGCCTCCTCACCGTGGATCGACGCAAGTCCGATCTCAAGAAGCAATGCGAACGCGAGGCATCGACGCATCACGGATCCAGACGAAGGCGCAAGTAATAGGCCGCCGAATCCTCCGGTGCGGCAAACTCAAAGCGAATCTGCTCCGTTCCGACCGGATCTTCTGACAAGACTTCCATAGAATCAGGCTGCGCCGCTGACCAAGGATCTTGCAGATTGGGCGACCACTCGCCTAACAAATCATGGTAAGTCGATGATTTCTCGATACTCAGCTCGATGCTGATATAGGTGCGGCCGTCGATGACTCTCGTCCTTACATTCTCACGCGTCCTTTGACGTTCGGAAACGGTAGCGGGAACATTCGGATCAAGATTGGCAAGAAACTCTATGAGATTGCGTAATCCATCACCGTCATTATCAGCGTTAGGATCCGTGATACCATGCTCAGCCGCCCACTGGTCATAAGTCCGGCCTTCAGGAGCTTGGTCCGTGTTAGCGCCGCCCGGCGTCGGCGTCAGCACCTCACTCACAGAGTCTGCGCCATCCGGAAAGCGGCCGCGCGATTGGGTTTCACTCAGCTGGGTTCCGAAACCAATACCATCGATAACCGTCTCCGCATTTTCACCCGCAGCAAGTCGAAGAAACTCCCCTCCCCTCGCGATATCAAAAAGGAAGCGCGAAGGGTTCGACGTCCCGCCATCGGAAGTGAACGCGGCGTAGCCTCCTGGCGCAATATAACTGAGCGCCGGAATCTGCCACTTGCGCCTTCCCGCCTCGCTGGGTTCGTCGCTTAGCCAGAGACCGCCCAGCGCAATAGGAACGTCGCTAGGGTTATGAAGTTCGAGAAAACTATCGTCCAGAACGGCATCGCCTTCCGCAGCGAACCATTCATTGATGCGAAGCGCGTTCGCTTCGCCTAACGTCGCCGCCGAACCATTGGCGGCACCACGGCTCGATGTTTCTAGCAAAGTCCACGAACCATCATCCAATCGGCCGATACTTCGGTTGGGCAATTGAAGTCCCCACGTGATGCGATCGACGACCTGGCCAACGGGATTAAGCAATTCGATTCCCCAATGCTCGTAGGTTCCATCCCACGACCAATCGGGTTCCACCACATGATGATCGCCAGCGGTCAAAGCGTTAGCTGGAAAACTCCAATCAATGGGAGAGTGACTCACGGTGCGAAGCTGCCACGCCCCCAGATCAACCGCGCCATTCGCTGCCAATTCAATCCAAACATTAGCGCCAATGACAACTTCATTCAGCTGCACCATGCCCTCTTCTGCCACGGCATTTGGCACTCCCGGACTTGGATAGTCCAGCGCAACCACTTCACCCGTCGCATCAGGAAGCCTGCCAACCGAGATGCCCTGGGTCTGAGTGCCATAGGTCACGGATTCAAAGACATCGCCCTCGAAGGTTGCCAGTGACACGGTCGCCCCTTCAGCCGGAAGCTGGAGCCACAGGGCATCAGCGCGGCGGGCGCCCCGATCACACACCAAACGCAACGACCCACCGGCTGCAATCACCGCCGGCGCCGTAATGAGAAACTGCTCGTCATTGACCAACACACGGAGACCGGTGAGCACGACCGGCGCCTCGACATTGGTATTGACCAATTCTAACCAATCATCGAAACCCGGAGCCGGATCGGCCAGCCATTCATTGAGACGCAATTCCGTGAGAGTTCCCGTTGAAACCGTTTCTGTGTCGGCCTCTTTCGTAGGCTGACCAAGCTGCCAATCGAATCCAGCTCGATTGAATGAAACATCTTCTGCTTGTGGCCCATAACGGACGCCATCGACCACCAAGCCATCTTGGTCTAGCAATGCTACCGAATCCCACTCCACTGAAAGCGTGAGTTCCACCGACAAGAAAGCATTGGGGCCAAGCATCGTGCCTTCTTCAAGGACCACCGCGTCTTCCGCTACGCGTGGTTGCAATTGCCATCCACCGATATCAACGGCCGCTCCGCCGGCATTATGCAATTCAATGAAATTAGCGCCACGACTGCCGTTGGCTAGGATCTCGTTGATGGTGACGGGGTGAGAATCCCCAACACCATTGATCAATCCAGGCGAACCGTTTGAACGTCCGCTCGCACGCCAATTGTAAGGCGATTGCGGATCGCCGTTTGGATCGATGATGGACATGGACGGACCGTCATTGTCGGCCGCCTCCGGCCAGGGGCGACTATCATTATACTCCACAGCGGTGACCAGGGCGCCGCGACCATCTAGCAATGAGATACGTTCGCCGTTGTTGCCCAACCGCCCCCCATAATAACCCACGACTTGCACGCCGGGATGCTGGGCGTGAAAGATGTTCGGCGCGTCATTGCTAGCAATCACGATGCGGTCACCCGGACCAACGATGGTTCCCCACGGAAATACAAACTCGATTCCGTCGAAGGACCACTTCCCCAAGTCAATGGGGGCATTGCTCACATTCTGCAATTCAATGAACTCCGCCGCCGAACCGCCTAACGATCCTTTGGCGTTGTAATGGATTTCGGTGATGCGCATGTCAGCGGCGGTGGAACCAACGGTGAAGGTGGCTTCCAACAAGGCACTCCAATTGCCGCGATCAAGCGAACGCGCTTTGACCACCGTCGTCTCGTTTATGGCAATCGGAGTCGTGTAACGTTGCGCCGTAGGCGTGAGGGCGCCGGTGGTGTCGAAATACACGCGCGGATCCGAACCGTCGGTCGTGTAATAAACAGTGCCACCCGCAAAGACGGAAGCCTTGGTGATGGAGAGTTCGAAGCCTGCGTGAACGCGTTGCGACGCAATCACATTCTTCTCGGCGTCCTTAAACTGTGGTGCTTGGATCGATGGGTAGAGCCCTCGATTGCGAAGCTGTCTCAGCACAATGTCAGGACGATCCGGAAACCACGTTTCTGTTAGGCGTCTTTGCTCAACCATCCACTGATCCGTCCAAGTGAAGAGGGGGTAAGGACCACTCTCGTGCTGATGCACATCGCGCCGGTAATCTCCCCATCGCGCAGATTCGCAAGCGATCGCATTCTGTATCACGGAACGCCATTTGTTCCATCGTGCGATATTGTTTTCAGGTCGGAGCGCCCCATCCGGAGCGATGAGATGTTTGTGTACCCGATCGGCAAAGTCTAACAAATACTGATCATTCGAGACCAATTTCGTATGCAAGCCTCCAGGTGGTCCGTTCACGCCAGTCCGATCGACGTCTTCGTCCCACATGAGGTTTTCCATGTCCCAGGGAAGGAATCGGTATTGGCCGTCTTTCCTCTTCACCGCATACCAGTTCTTATTGATATTGTCCCCCCAATCCTGATGACCAAGGAAGAAATGTAAGAGCATGTAGTCCGCATACCATGGCACATCGAGTAACTCTTGCATCGCCACGTATTTTTCATTGGTAATCGGCGCCGATATGTCTAGCATCTCATCATAAGCATCCTTAGAGCCGCTCTTTAAGATACCTTGCTCCACCACATCGTAATCCTCGCTCTCACCACCAAAAGTGTTGGCAGCAAACCCGTGATTCTCTTGTTCCGTGGGATCGTAAAGCCCCCAGTAGAGCCCATTGATGAAGAGATGAACATAGCGATGGTGCCCTGCGGCACGCCCCATATCGCGAAAGGTATCTTTGCAGAACGCATCGCGCATCCGGGTGCCTCGTGGGCGTTGTTGGCTCCCACTCCAATGCAACCAGCTGGAATTGAAATCACCTCGCAAGATAATGTCATCGAACTCGCGCGAGGGTGAATCGGGAAACAAGGCATGGACCAATTTGGCGGCGCCAAAGGAACTCTTGAAATTCAATTTGAATCCGTGCTTGGGACATTTGCGAGGTTCGCGACTCGCATTGCCATGCATGCGAATCCCACAAGTGGTGTCGAATCCGGTCGTGCCGTCCGGCAAGAGCAACTCTACCGAACACGCAAACTCAAATTGCGTGCCCTTCTGCCGGGAATTCGGATGCAGACCACGGCTGCCGAACATGTCATCGTTAGGCAGCACGACAGACATAAGCGGCAATTCACGAAAAGCGCGATTCATCCGCTCGCGATTGGTGATACCGCTGGGATCAACTTCGCCATCATCATTGTATTTGTTTGGATCATCGATGATTTCGGGATCCATGCCATAGTCAGCCGGGGCGGCATTGTTTGGCAGGTTATCAATTTCTCCAGGAAAGCCGGCTCCACTCTGTGTGCCCCAAGTAATGGGAAAGACAACATCGCCAACGGTGGGCAGGGGTGGGTTGTCATTGTCATCGTCGCGATCAGGGTTGTCGTAAGGCGGACTCGGCTGATCAAAGACCTGATCAAGGAAGATATAAGAGTGGGTCACTGTCTTACTGGTAACTTTGCCAGGAGCAGCGGCCGCGATCCGAAGTACGGTCGTTTGATCGATCGTTAGGGGCACAGTGTAAACGGGACTGAAAGTTGTAGGTTCACTGCCGTTGAGAGTGTAGCGAATGGTGGCGTCCGAGTCCCGGGAACTGACAATCACCTCAAACGGTTCCGCAAAGTAGCCGCGGCTCACACTCACATTGGGCTGTGATGCGACTTCTGTTAGACCAGAGCCAGCATTCTCATCGTCCGGCGTCGGCTGGATAAAATAAACCGCCTCGCCATTGGCATCGCGGCCATAGCTGATGTCGACCCGTTGCTCCGGATAATCTTCATAGGCAGAGACCATCTCGCGCGGCGACTCGGGACTGTGCAAGGATAGATGCCCACCCGTGAGATCGAGGGTGAAGTTGGTGTGAGGTTTCCCGAAGATCGAGTTAGTGTCTTTGCCAGAAGCAAAGATAATCAGACGCTGACCCGGGCCGATCGATTTGGAAGGCGCCACCCAACGCTCGGATTGCTCCGGATCCGTCGATAGCGACCAACCTAACAAATTCACGGATTGATCGCCAGGATTGTAGAGTTCGATCCAGTCAGGCGTGTCACTGTCTGTGTCCGTGAGGACCGTGGCATTGGAGGCCATGAACTCGGTGATTTCAATCTCGCCGCGCTCACCTGGTGATAAATTGATCGTCCAAGAACCGCCCTCAAAAGCGTTCCCTGCCAAATCAACGATCGACTGGTTATCTGCCCACTCAAAGTTCACATTGCCTGCATTGGGTTCAGGAAAGGTGAAGATGTAAGGTCCGGCACCTTCACCTGTGACCGACGTGGACGTGGCGCCACTAACCAACAAATCTCCTGCTTTCACTCCGGTGACGACTTCGTTAAAGCGGACCTCGGTTTGTGTCAGGTAGTTCACTTTGGCCTCGGGTATGGGGACGATCGATTGGAGGCTCTGACCTTCGCGTACCGTGCCAATTTCAGGCGGCAGGGTGTCCATCAACTGATACGTCCAACCGTCTTCTGGAGCATAGGCGCCTTCCCCCGCCACGCTCGCGATTCCATGATCCGCATCCCAGGAAACCGACACATCACCCGGCAGCGGCTGGGTGAAAATGAATTCGTAGGGCCCTTCACCCGATCCCTTAACATCTGCCGCGGCTTCCGCATTGACGACCAAATCATCCGGATCAATTCCCGTAACAGGTTCACTAAACGTGACTTTGATTGTTGTAAGAACTGGAACCGTGGCGTTTGGCTCCGGCTCGGTAACTGTTAGTGTCGGCGCAGCGGTTGCGAGAAGCTGCATGCCCATGAATAGGCCTATAAGGAGAAGCGGGGTTTTCATAAGAGTTGCGGGATACGCCAATGATGTAGGATTTCGCTTGAGAATCCTAGACCCTAATTTCGAAAAGAACTCGGTAGCGGTGGCAACTCATGTGAAGGGCGTGCGTAAAAGTGGTGATCAATAAAGGTAGAGGAACCTTACTTCGCGGCAGCGGAGTCCAACGTCCGGAACTCTCACGAGTTCCGCTACGAATTAATCATACCCATGTGGACGTGGCTTCCAGAATTGACCTTGTTGGTCAATTATCGAGAAGTAAACATATAACAAGTCACTCGCGAGGGCCCAGGCCCAGATTCCCATTCAAGGTCCATGAACCACCACACACCACATCTCGTTCCGGGATCTCTCTCACAGTTGCTTCTTTCGCTCCTTCTCTGCGCGCTAAGTATCCCCTCAGCCTGGACGCAAGAGCCCGCTCAAATTCCGCCATTGCCCCCTCTTTTAGAGCCTCACATTCCCGCGTTTCCAGGAGCCTGGGGAGGAGGGATGTTCACCATCGGAGGCCGCGGCGGCAAGGTCATCGCGGTGACGAACCTCAACAACGAAGGGCCCGGAAGTTTTCGCGCTGCGGTGGAGGCCGAAGGTCCGCGCATCGTCGTTTTTCGTGTGGCAGGGGTTGTCTACCTGAAAAGTGATATCAACATCGAGAACCCTTACATTACCATTGCCGGCCAGTCCGCACCAGGGGATGGCCTCTGTCTCGCGCACGGCTCTGTGAACATCAATACGCATCAGGTCATTCTGCGTCACCTGCGCGTGCGGCGGGGCAAACCTGAAGGCGGGCAAGGCTCAGACAACATTGGTGGTAACCCGCAGAGCCATATCATCGTGGATCATTGCTCGGCAAGCTGGGGGATGGACGAGAACCTGTCGCTCTATCGCCATATGGTTAGGAATCCTAGCGAAGGCCCCGACCGCAAATTGCCAGTGAGGAATCTCACCATTCAATACTGCATTTCCAGCGAAGCTCTCAATGCCAAGAACCACGCCTTCGGCGGCACATGGGGAGGCGAAGATGCAACCTTTCATCATAACCTCTTCGCTTGCAACACCGGCCGCAATCCTTCCATCGGCATGGGCGGCGAATTCGATTATCGCAACAATGTCATTTTTAACTGGCGCCATCGCACGATGGATGGCGGCGATGAGACGTCGCTCATCAATGTGATTGCCAACTACTACAAAGCCGGCCCCGCCACCAACGCCAACATGCGCAACGTCATTGCGCGCATCGAAGAACGTGCTCAGTATTCACCCGGCCGGCGCTTTGAGCCTGGCAATTGGTTTCCACCAGGTAACAACCGCCCAGGAAAATGGTACGTGGCAGGAAACTTCTTCGAAGGGCAACCCAATGTGACTGCTGATAATTGGTTAGGCGTCAAGGATTCCGATCGCAATCCGGCCCCGCCCAACGCACGCGTCCTGACACCTTTCGAGGGGTGGCCTGTGAATCAACAAAACGCCAAAGAGGCTTATGATACCGTTTTAGCCAAAGCAGGCGCCACGCGACCTCGCCGCGATGCGGTGGACCAGCGTGTGATCGAGTCCATTCGCACTGGAAAATTCCTAACGGAAAATGGAATCGTTAACGATCCCCGTCAAGTCGGTGGTTATCCCCAATACGGCTTCGACCCCAACCAACTTCCCAACGACTCAGATGGCGACGGCATGCCGGATGTATGGGAAATGAAGCATGGACTCGATTTGCATTCGCCCAAGGACAGCGCTGCCGACAGTGACAAAGATGGCTATACCAATATGGAAGAGTATCTCAATGGCACCGACCCAAGACAGCACATCGACTATCTCAATTTCGGGAACAACATCGATACCATTTCATAACGCTCTTTCGATGCATCATAAGTCTAGATCGAACACGAGCTTCATTTCTAACACAAACCCTTCCATCACGCCTTCACCCGTCACGGTTTCGGGATCATTCAGTATTTCAGGATCTCCGTTAGCACGGTAGACATGTACTTTGCGGTTCGCCGGATCGATCAACCAGCCTAACGAAGCGCCATTGGCCACATACTCTTCCATCTTTGTCTGCAGTAAGGATAAGCTATCGGAAGGTGAGCGGAGTTCGATCACAAAGTCCGGGCACAATGGCAAGAACTTGCGCCGATCCTCTGGTGAGACCTGTCGTAGCCGTGTCTTCAAAGTCCAGGAGGCGTCCGGCGAACGCTCCGCGCGATTAGGCAGGACGTAGCCTGTCGAGGAATCACAGGCGATGCCTCGCTTGTCTTGTCGAGCCCAATGCACCAACTGATAACTAATTTCAGAATTCCGCCCACCTGTTTCCCAGCCTGCTGGTGACATGATCTCGATTTCTCCTTTCGCGCTTCGCTCGATGCGTAGCTCTCTGTTTTCCTGACACCAATCAAAGAAAGCTTCGTCGTCCATGACATCCAAGCGCTCGGGTACGTGACACCTCACGGGCGGCGCTTTCGTCAGGGGCGGATGAACAACGAGAACTGGCATCTTGACTAGACGATAGCGGCAGGCGACCTGTCGTGCAAAGTCAAACCTTACCGCGTGGTGTCGACAGGGTTTAGCGGGACGCCTCCACGATCTTCTCCGCCATCCGGATCGCTAGCGAGACGCTCGTAACCGTCGGATTCACCGTACTGCTAGTGGCGAACGCACCGCTACCGGCGGCGTAGAGACCGGGAACGTCGTGCGTCTGAAGATAAAGGTCGACGACCGAATCTTGAGGATCCGAGCCCATTCTGTGACCGCCGATGTGGTGACCGGAAACAGCTGGGGGCAACAGCGTCCTAACATCTTTAGCGCCCAGAGCGTTAAAGACGCGCATGATGACATTGGTGAGTTCTTGATGACCGCGGCTTTCGTAGTCGCTCATCAAATTGAATTTAATGTGAGGCGCGGGATCGCCGTATTCGTTTTTCAGTCTTGGCGAAAGCGTGATACGATTATCGTACTGCGGCAGCTGTTCCATGATCATGCCCAGGGTCAAGTAGCTGCCAAAGACGTCTTTGATCTCTTCTTTGAGTTCCCTGCCCCATTTGCCACTGGCGAGCGCGCTTTCCAGGGGCGTGGAGCCGGAGTTGTCCCGGATTAGAAGACGAGCGCCACTGTAAAGAGCACGATCTTGGTGATCATGATATTGTGAGGAGCCTGCTGTTTCAAAGCCTTTGGCATGCGGATTGATCTTGGTGGGGATCCTGCCCATCATGAAGAACTTCACGTGATCCATGATGTAGCGGCCCACGACACCGGAGCGATTGGCGAGTCCATCAGGGAAGGCGTCGCACTTGGAACGCAGGAGAATTTGAGAATTCTGTAACGCATGCGTGGCCAAGACGATGCGCGGGCATTCGATAAAGCTCTTGTTGCCATCGCGATCAATGCAATGCACACCTTTGGCAGCTCCGTTAGCATCGATCTCGACTTTCTGCACGTAGGTGCGCGTCTTGAGCTTAAAGTTCGGTTTCTTTTCGAGATCCCTCAACGTCCAATAGGCGGAATACATCGCCCCCACGGGACAAGTGTGACAGAAGGCGTATGTTAGACATTTGGAACGGCCACCATAGGGCTCCGAGTTCCGTGCGCTGGGAAAGGTATGGACGGTGATACCGATCTTGTCACAGGCCTCCTTGACGTAGAGATCGAGCGGCGTCATCTCGAAGGCCTTCATGGGAAAAGGCTGGCTGCGCGGCCCATCCCAAGGGTTATCCGGTTGACCGGAAACGCCCATGAGCCTCTCCGCTTTGCAGTAGTAAGGCTCGAGATCGTCATAGGAGATGGGCCAATCCGCGCCCACGCCATACGTGGTCTTCAAACGGAAATCGTTTTCCATGAGACGCGGTGTGGTGCCGCCCCAGGCATTAGTGCTTCCGCCGCCAACACGAATCGCCCAAGTGTTAAGCTCCATATCGGCGCCTTCGGTTTCGTAGTGCCATTGGGGAAACTGCCAGGACCCATCACCTTTGGTCGCGCGTTGGAGGATGGCCAAACGATTCTTCTCCGGATGCTCGCCTTCTTCTAACATCAACACGTCTAGGCCCGCCTCGGTAAAAACCGTGGAGGCGGCCACGCCGACAGCACCGGATCCGACGATGAGAACATCCATGACGTCAGGTAGCCTTTCCGTTAGGTTGATTAAGCAATTCCGCGAGATCCATGACCCGCATCTCGACCTCGCTCTCGGCCGATGCCATGCCGTCGGTCATCATGTTCAGGCAGAACGGGCAGCCGGTGACGAGCACGTCGGCGCCGGTTTCCATCGCTTCGTTGGCCCGCAAGACCGAGACGCGTTCTTCAGGCGCTTCATCGAAATACATGCGGCCACCGCCGGCACCGCAGCAGAAGGTGTTGCGGCCGTTGCGCGGCATTTCACGGATCTTGCGGTGTGCCTTCGGCTCGTCGCGCTTGAGCACTTTCAAGAGTTTACGCGGCGCTTCCGTTTCATCATTGATCCTGGCAAGGTAACAAGGATCGTGAAAGGTGACCTTCTCACTAACAGGGCCCTCGATCGTCAGTTTCCCCTCTTCATGCAATTGGGCAAGGAACTGAGAATGATGTTGAACTTCGTAATCACCGCCAAAGGTCGGATACTCATTACTCAATGAATTGAGACAATGCGGACACGGCGTGACGATCTTCTTGGCTCCCACCGAGTTGAGGGTGTCCGTGTTGGTTTCGGCAAGTTCTTGGAAAAGGAACTCGTCACCCATGCGACGCGCGGGATCGCCAGTGCAGCATTCGTTCTTGCCTAACACAGCGAAGTTAACGCCCGCTCTGTGAAACAACTCCACTGTGGACCGAGCAACTCGTTGCGCACGTGGGTCAAAAGAGACGGCACAGCCTAACCAGAGCAAGACCTCGAAGTCTGGATTCTCATCCGTGGTCGGCACCGACACATCCAAGCCCTTGGTCCACTCCATACGCTGTTCGTTAGGCACGCTAAAGGGATTTTTACGCGACTCCACAGAACGCAAAGCTTCAGCCGGTGGGCCGGCTAGCTCACCTTCGCTCACCAAATGACGCCGCATCTCGCTGATGATGTCCGCCTGGTCGATCAAGACGGGGCAAGCGTCCACACAAGCCTGGCACATGGTGCAGGACCACACCGTTTCCGCACTCACTTTTTCACCATGCAAGGCCGGCCCCTCATCGCCTAGCATGATCAAATCACGCACATCGCCCATGAGTGCTTTGGGCGAGAGCGGCTTGCCAGTGGCATGAGCAGGACACACGTCCTCACAACAACCACATTGCACGCAACCTTGCACCACATGCTGGCCCTCACGCGTGAGCTGAGACACTTCCGATAAACCCAGCTCGCCCGTTTCCTCAAATTCATCCATCGAGACGGTGCGGAGCACACCGAGATGCCTCACGCCTTCACGCCCGATCTTGCCCGGATAAGTATCGCGGCCGACAACGGCCCAACCTGTGGGTCCGTGATAGTAAATGGAGAGCAACGGTCGCATGACCAATCGCCGGAAGCGAATCGCTCTTTGTGACGAAAGGAGCGCATCGACGTTTTCCGAGGTGAGGCGTAGCTTGTGGCGTAGCGGACTGTTCGTCACCGGATTGGCATACGACCGCAACACAGAATGCAAGACCGCCTGGCGGTCCGTTGAGCCTAACAAATCGAAGGCACTCGCGGATTTCTTGCCAGCCGCTTCGTTGAGCAACCTAACAGCATCCTTGAAAGCATCGAGCGCTCCCGGCTTGGTCGAGGTGAGGTCATCGACATGGCCTTGATACTGCACAAAGGGCAATTCAACCTCATCGCAGATTTCTTGGGCCAGGGCATAGATGACGTCGTGTTCGTCATCTGAAAGTTTGCCTGCGGCGCCCTGTGGATCGTAATCCGGCCGGATCCGTTGCAGGATCTTCTTCTTGAGAAGGGCCTTCATCAGCTCTTCAGGGTCTCGATCAACTCGGGAACAGCATCGAATAAATCAGCCACCAAACCATAGGTCGCGACTTTGAATATCGGGGCTTCAGGATCGTTGTTGATGGCCACAATCACCTTGGAATCTTTCATGCCGGCCATGTGTTGCACAGACCCTGACAAAGCCACACCAATGTAGAGATCCGGCGAAACGACCTTGCCTGTTTGACCCACTTGCCAGTCGTTGGGGGCGATACCGGCATCAACCGCGGCGCGCGTGGTGCCGACGGCTGCTCCTAACGCATCGGCTAAGGCGCCGATGTGCTTTTCAAAAGTCTCGCGATCTTTAAGTGGGCGTCCGCCACTAGCGATGATGCTAGCTTCCGTGAGTTCCGGCCGATTTGAGGTCTTCTCTGATTTGGAAACCAATTCCGTGCCTGCCGGAATCGCACTAGCATCCCAATCAAGAGAGCGAATGGGTGATTCACCGTCGGACGCCTCCGGAGCGTCAAAATCCGAGGGGCGATTGGTGAACACGCAGCGCTCACTCACCACTTTCTCCTTCGTGATCAGCGTGCCGGCACAAATCAACCGCCCAACAACGTAACCACCTTCCACCGCTTCGACATCCGTCACATCGCTCATCATCGGCGCATCGATCAAGGCCGCAGTACGGGGCAAGATATCTTTGGCGAAAGTGGAAGAGGTAGCAGCCACCGTATTCACAGAGAGTTCTTTGGCCGCTGTTTCCACAATGGCGGCGTAACGATCTGCTAACGGATGCGCTAGAGCATCATCGTCTGCGACCAAGATTTCCTTGGCACCATAACCAACCAACGCTCGGGCGACGGACTCCACACCAGAACCGATGACCAAGAAAACGTAGTCTCGACCTAACGCCTTGGCGAAGGTCACGGCTTCGAGCCCTCGAGATTTGGGCGCTTGGCCATCGTGCTCGACCAGAATGAGAGTAGGAGAGTCTGACATGATTAAATGACCTTGGCCTCCTCACGCAGTTTCTGAACCAGTTCGCCGACTGATGAAACGATGGCTCCCGCTTCGCGAACCGGTGCAGAGCGCGTTTCCAAGACTTCGCGCTTGGGACTCACATCCACCCCATAGTCCGCAACCACCTTCGTTTCGATGGGTTTCTTCCGCGCCTTGATCTTGGCCGGACGCGAGATGTAACGAGGCTCATTCAATCGGAGATCAGTAGAAAGAACGGCCGGCAATTGAACGCGGATTTCTTCTAGACCGGCATCCGTCTCTCGTTTGCAAAGGGCACTTTTGTTAGCATTCTCCAAAGTGATCTTGGAAACAAACGTCGCTTGCGGCCAGCCTAACAAGGCCGCTACCATTTGCGCGACTTGGTTTGAGTCATCATCGACCGCTTGTTTCCCTAGAATGACCAAATCCGGCGAGAGATCATCCACCACCGCGCGAAGGATACGTGCCACGGCATAGGGATCGAGCGGCCGGTCGTCCTCAAGATGCAGGACTTTGTCCATGCCCATAGCCAGGGCGGTGAGAAACTGATCCTTCTCTTCTCTGCCAATGGTTACACCGATCGCTTCCTCAGCCACGCCTGACTCGCGAAATCGCGCCGCTTCCTCCAACGCGATATGATCAAAGGGATTGATGACTTGCGGGGCGGACGCTTGATCGGCCACGCCGCCATAGATGAGGGAATCGGGATCGATGACGATCTTGAACGGAACCAGGATACGCACGGCGAATTGGGGAAGTGGAGACCTAAGCGGTTAAGCGTTGTTGAAATTATACTAAGTGTGGCAGATCCTAAGCTCTACCTCAGTCGGAGCAAGCAGTTTTTCCGGGCATCCCCCGGAGAACGATCGGGGAAACCCTTGTCAGGAATCGATCGCCTCCGCAAGCAGTTCTGACACGTCTTTCACCTTCACATCCGCCGTCTTGGCGACAATGCCATCGCCCACCATGGTGAGGCAGAAAGGGCAGGAAACGGCCACCGTGTCGGCACCCGTTTCCAAGGCTTCGGCCACGCGCGACTGACCCACGCGTTCATCGATCGAGTCATCAAACCACATGCGGCCGCCACCCGCGCCGCAACAAGACGTGCCACAGCGATTGCGCTCCATTTCTTCCAATGACGTTTCTCCGCCGACGGCTTCGATGAGTTGCCTCGGCTCTTCCGCGATGCCGTTCACGCGAGCGAGGTAGCAGGGATCATGATAGGTGATCACGCCGTTGGTGTAGAAGTTAGGATCAACCTTGAGTTTCCCATCGAGAATGAGCCGCGAGAGAAACTGCGTGTGATGAAGCACTTCGTAGTCGCCCCCGAATTGCGGGTAATCTTGTTTGAAACTGTTCAAGCAATGCGGGCAGTGCGTGATGATCTGCTTCACCTCGTACTTCGCCAGCGTTTCGATATTCGTCTCCGCTTGTTCTTGGAAAAGGAACTCATCACCCATGCGTCTCGCGGATTCGCCCGTACAGCGTTCTTCATTGGAGAGCGTGGCGTAATTCACCGCCGCGATGTCTAGCAGCTTCACCACCGCGCGCGCGATCTTCTGCGCTCGGCGGTCGTAGGAAGCCGCGCAGCCGATCCAGTAGAGCACGTCGAAATCCGGATTGGTTTTCACCGTCGGCACGTCGAGACCTTCCGCCCAATCGAAGCGTTCTTGCTTCGGCAAGCCCCACGGATTACCGGCGCTGCCGACTTTCTGCAAAGCCACCGCAGGCGGCCCGCTCAGCGTTCCTTCGCCAATGAGGAAACGGCGCATATCACTGATCAAAACGGCTGGATCCACGGCTAACGGACACACATCACTGCAGGCGTTGCACGTCGTGCAAGCCCACAAAGTGTCTGCGGATATAACGTCATCATGCACGCTAGCGCCTTCCTCATCATCAGACTTTGCTCGGGGCGAAATCGTGTTCAAATGCCCCCGCAGATCTTGCACGACATCCCTGGGAGAAAGCGGTTTGCCCGCTTCAAAGGCCGGGCACACATCCTGACATCGCCCACAAGACACGCAGGCATCCAGAGAGAGCAATTGGCCGCGTGTGAAGTCCTGGATCGTTTCCGCGCCCACACGGCCCGTTTCTTCCACTTCGTCCATGGAGATAGGCTCCAATCGGCCTAACTGTTTCGTCGTCGTCACGAGATTCACCATGCCGGCGACGAGATGAAGCAGGCGTGTTTGCGGGAGCACGGCGATGATGCCGAAGACCATGATGGCGTGAATCCACCACAAACTCAGGTGCATGCCATCCACGTTGGATTGGTTCGCGCCAAAGGCTTCGAAGACTTTGGAGACGCCGTAGCCGGCGAAGGAAAGCTCGGGGTGCGGGGTGTTTTCCCGAATAATGCGAAGGGCCTCGATCAGGTAGCCCGTGACGCCGATGAGCAAGAGGGTGATGAGCAAGATCCAATCGTAGACATTGTGCTCAATGCTAGATTGTTTGCGCGATGCTAGGCGTCGATAGATAAACCAGGCGCATCCCGCGACGTAGAGGAGTCCGAAGAAATCGAGGAAGACTTCATAAACCGCGTAGTAGTAGCCTTTGTGGAAGACGGGATCGCCGGCGCTTCGCCCCAAGATCACCGAAGCGTATTCTTCGATCCCAACTAACACCGTACCTATGAAGAGCACGGTGAAACCCCAGAACATGAGGGAATGAATCACTCCCGCGCGTTTGCGTTTGCCATGCCGCAACGTGCGTTGCGACATGACCTTGCCCCAGAACCCGCGCCAAGTGGCGGACCAATCGATCTTCGATCCTGCCGGCCGGCCCAGACGCCAGAGCCGCACCCGTTTCCAAATGCCGTAGGCGAAGATGGCCATGGAGGCGAACGCCAAGAGGTAGAAGAGGATCTTCGAGACTTTGTCCACATTGCCGAAGATCTCCCGCGTGAGGGGCCTATCCTCAGCCGCCAACAGCCAGACGCTCATGTGTTCGAACCATTCCATGCCTGAGGTAGCCCTATAGCAGAGCTTCCGGCCATTACAAAGAATCCGGTAACTCGATTCCCTATCGCAGCGCTGGATCAACGAAATCGCCGTTTGCGTAACACGAGGGTCCCCTATAGAGAACGTTATGGTCACGCTAGCCAACTCCATCGACCTGCAGTCCGAGATCCACCGGCTCAAAGAAGAGCGAAACGCCATCATCCTCGCGCACAACTATCAAGTGGGCCCCATTCAAGACATCGCCGACTACGTGGGCGATTCGTTAGGACTCTCTTTCAAAGCGCGTGAAACGGACGCCGACGTCATCGCTTTCTGCGGCGTCCATTTCATGGCGGAGACCGCGAAGATCATCAACCCGCACAAGACCGTGGTGCTCCCTGACAAGGATGCTGGTTGTTCGCTCGAAGAGTCCTGCCCTGGACCGGCCCTCGCCAAGTATTTGGAAGAAAACAAGGAGAAAGACTACGTCGTCATCGCCTACATCAATTGCAGCGCGGCGGTGAAGGCGCTGTCGGATATCATTTGCACTAGTGGCAACGCGGTAAAGATCGTTGAGTCCGTTCCGGAAGATCGCAACATCCTCTTCGTGCCCGATCAGAACCTCGGCGCCTGGGTCATGGAGAAAACCGGCCGCAAGATGGATCTTTGGCAGGGTGCTTGTTACGTTCATGTCGAGTTCACGCGCGATAGCATCAGCGGCATCAAGGAAGAACATCCCGACGCGGTGGTCGTCGCCCACCCCGAATGCACTTACGCGGTGCGTATGTTAGCCGATGAAGTGTGTTCCACGGAGAAGATGGTGCATTTCTGCCGCGACACCCCAGCCAAGAACATCATCGTCGTCACCGAGTCCGGCATGCTGCATCGATTGCAGAAAGAGGCTCCTGACAAAAATCTCATTCCCGGTCCCACCGACAAATGCAATTGTTCGGACTGCCGCTTCATGAAAATGAACACCATGGAGAAACTCTATGATTGTCTCGATAAGCTAAGCCCCGCCATCGAAATTGACGAAGAGACCCGCAAGCGCGCCGAAGCCCCGATCCTGCGGATGCTGAAATTGAGCGAGTAGCTTTGTCATCAACGCTTAGCGAAGAACCTCACTTCGCCAGCACCCATGATCGCCTTTCCTGGGACTTCGTCCTCTCGCAATCTCTATTTGGCGGCTTCGTTAGCCGTTGTATCGAGTTGCTCCACGTCTCACCTCATTCTCGAGAACGAACGGCTACACGTCGAGATCAGTGAGAAAGGCGCTGAATTGTGCAGCATTCACGACAAGCGATCTGACGCGGAGATTCTTTGGATCGGTGATCGCACCTATTGGGATGGTCAAGCACCTGTGATGTTCCCGGTGAACGTGCGCATGAAAGACGATCACTTCTCCTACAACGAGAAAGTCTATCAAATGCCTATGCTTGGCCTCGCCAAGAACCAGGTGTTCAAGGTCGACTCCAATGAGGATGCCGGCTCCGCTTCATTCTCGATGTCTTCATCGGAGTTGACGCGAAAGCATTTCCCTTTCGAGTTCCGTTTGGTGGTGACGTATCAATTGAAGGGCAATGCCTTGATCAATCGCTTCCGTGTTACCAATGCAGGCAAGGAAACGATGTACTTCGCTCTCGGCGGACACCCGGGTTTCTATTGTCCTCACGATGACGGAAAAACTCGCGGCGACTATGAGATCGTTTTTCCCAGGAAATGGACAACGGAGCGCATCGAAGTGGCCGGCAATTACTTGCAAGACAAACGTATCCCGTTCTTACAGAACGAGGACAGGCTTTCCTTGGATGATGCTCGAGTTCCCAATGGAGGTATGTTCCTCAAGGAATCAGGCGTGGGTCAGGTCGGGTTGGCTGAAAAAGGTAAGCCGCCATTCGTCACGGTCGATCTTGGAGATTTCCCTAACGTCAACATTTGGACACCTCCAGGTTTCCCGTTTGCCTGCATTGAGCCCATGGTCTCTCATCACGATGTCCAGTCATCGCCAGTGGCAATTGAGGAGAAAGCTCACCTGGTCTCCTTGCCTGCGGGGGAATCGAGATCCTATAGGTTTACGATCATCGTGCATGGCAGATAAATGCCCACCCAACCTCACTTTACCCATCTGCCAACACCCTCACAAAACGGGATCCAGCCCGTACGCCTCGGAGCTTAAAGGTGGTTTGCGACCCGTCTGACGCCTTGATCTCGACCGGCTTGCCAAAGACGCCGATAAAGGTCGTCCAGGTATCCAGATCGTTTGACGTTTGAATGCGGTAGCGGCGGCCAGGTGCACTTGGCCATGTTAGGTGAAGCGTCTCGGATTCCAAGGTCGCAGAGAGGATCTCAAATCGAGAATGCGGGTCGTTTGCCATCGTGCCGGAGAGTTTTTCCGTTAGATTGGATTGCCCATCGCCATCGCGATCACCGTTAGGGCCGTTTACGCCCGTGGCGTCATGAGGATCGAGTCCGTTGGCCACTTCCCACTTATCCCGCAAACCGTCGTCGTCCGTATCGGGCCCAGGATCCGATCCGATTTCAAATGAATCGAGCACGCCTATCTCGGATCCATCGGCATTGAAACCATGAGCGTCCAGCCGGAGATAACGTTCACGAATAGTCACCAGCGCGTATTCGTTAAACAGACCGCCAACGATCGGTTTCGGCTCTCCCAAGACGCCCCGGCTACTTTGCCGCGCCCACATGCCTTCCACATCATGCGCGCCACCGACAAACATGTGTTCCCAGTCTTTCACAACCACCTCCGGATGATCCAACCAACTGCCGCCTCCCGTCACCACGTAGTGAACGTGATTCAATTCACCACGCTCGTATTCGTGCGTATGGCCACTAAAACAAATCGCGACGTCATACCTTTCCAAGAGAGGAACTAACGTTCTTCTCAAGGTGGCATCGCCATCGATCCATCTCTCACAATAAGGCGGTACATGCACGCCCAAGAATCGAAAGCGCGCCTGCTCCGATTCCGGTGAAGCGAGTTGCTCTTCAAGCCATCCGTTGGTGATCTCTCTTTGATAGAATTGAT
This sequence comes from Verrucomicrobiales bacterium, assembly GCA_965224685.1. Taxonomy (GTDB): domain Bacteria; phylum Verrucomicrobiota; class Verrucomicrobiia; order Verrucomicrobiales; family DEV007; genus CBDDAB01. Next base: position 588,008 of record CBDDAB010000018.1, read on the forward strand.
CGAGACAGACGAAGAAACAGTTTGAGTAAACGAAACTAAACGAGCCATGTCCGGGCGAAAAACCTTCGCGGTAACGGCTGGGCATGTCGGAGGCCAATCGCAGCGGCGCGCTAGGACTGCTGGAGTCGTGATTTCCCCAGGCGGCAAACCACGGAACGGCCGTGCCAAGATGAGTCGCCACACGATCGAGGTAATAGTCACGCGTGTCCGAGTAGCTCGCTCCGTCTTCCGCCAAATCACCTGTGGTGAGACCGAAAGCCACACCTGCTTCGACCATGTGCTTCATCATACTGATCGTAGGCTCTAGCGGATCAGCCGTCCACGCGCCTTGATTATGTCCTTGGCTATCACTCCAAGCAGCAAACTTGAAATCGACTTCTCTGTCAGGGGCGGTGTGAAAATGGGCGTGACCGGTTTGCGGTTCGCCGCCCTCACATTGAATCGCGTAATGATATTCCGTCTCCGGCGACAGATCTGTTAGAAGGGCGCGATGAAACCAGGTCCTTCCACCGCTGGCCACTTTTTCCATTGATGTCGTGAATCCAAAGGCTTCCGTCCGGCCATAAACAACCTCAAGCGGCACATTCTCTTTCGTCTCGGTCATGATGACGATCCCGTCGGCCCGGACATTCTGTAGGTAGGGAGGAGTGAGAAAGGTCACGTCGCGGATGAACAGGGTGTCCCCAGCGGCGTGACAAAGAGTCCCAGCCGCCACGAAGCCAAGAACAAAGAATTGGCGGAAGGAAACAGCACAGGATCTCATCCTCTCAAGCTAGTGGCGAAGCTTACCGTGATCCAGTATGCTCTATAGAATTTAAGTTTGATTAAGTATTGCGAAGTTTCGGCGAGCTTCTTACCCTCGCTCCCAAACTCATTCATCGTTTCGTTATGAGAACCGCTGCTTGCTCTTTCCTTTTTCTTCTGGCCGGTCTTGCCGTTAGCCCGGCAACCACTGTGATCAATGGTGATTTTGAAACAGACACCAATCTGTTCGTGGCTTGGCCAGGCTATACTGCCTTCACTAATGATGCAGGCACCAACCCCGATCAGATCGTGGGTTGGGCGGGCGATGGCGGACGTGGGATCAACCCTGTCGTCCCGCGTGGCGGCGGCGATTCGCCTTTTGATGATACCAACAGCTGGAATACCACCTCCTTCGCTTTCCTGCAGGGCGCGTCCTACATTGAGCAAACGGTTACCGGCTTCAGTGTCGGAGCCGACTACCTGCTAGATTTGGATTTCAATGCGCGCAATTGCTGTGGCGACGTGCCGATTGCCACGATTTCCATCAACGGCTCACCGGTTGCCAGTTCCATCGATCTCTTTGGAGGTGCCGGCGGCATCCCGCCCGTGGACGGCGCCGATCCCTGGTATCACGCTCAGATCCCCTTCACCGCTGATGCGGAGAGTGTGGTGGTGCGATTTGCTAGTGCCCCTTCAGATGGTGGCGATGCGACTCTCGTGATCGACAACGTGACCATCGCCCCGATTCCTGAGCCCTCTAGCACAGTTCTCGTCGCTCTTTCTCTCTTAGGCTTAATGGCCCGGCGACGCAGGTAAGGCATCGATGAAGCGACGGCGAGGTGATGGAGATCTTCAATACCAAATAGTCGCCGCAATCACCGCGAAGGCTTGCCGAGGTCTGCCCATCAAAACAGCTCTTTGATCGGCTGGCCATCGAGGATTGCCTTAGAAACCTCAGGAGGAAGCAAGTCGGGTGAGATACGAAGTTCACTAGCGTCAAACATGGTGTGGAGCACGGTAGCGAGGAGGCTCTCTGGACCATAGGGTTCGGTGATGGGGCGATTCCCCATTCGATCTGACTGGCCGATCACCTGTCCCATCTTCAAACCACCACCTGCGAGTAGAAGTGGGGTCAAGTCTCCATGATGCTCTGTACCGGCGTCCCGGTTCTTCTTGATCGGAGAACGCCCCATCTCGCCCGTGATGACTAACAGAATCTGATCGCTGAGCCCACGTTCCTCAACATCATCGAGGAAGGCAGCGACCGCGTGGTCCATCTGAGCTCCCAGCGTTTGCATGCCAACCAATGTGCCGGGATTGTTGGCACCACGTCCGTGAAAGTCCCAACTTGAATCCACCACTGTCACAAACCCGCATCCCGCCTCGCACAATCGGCGAGCTAACAACATCTCTTTCCCTAGCAGATTCGTCCAACGGGCTTGATCGACAAGCTTCTTCCTACCGTTGTAGAGGAAATACTTACCACCTTCGTGGTAATCCGCCATGTTGAAGAGATGACTGGTATCGTACTTCGCGATGGTTTTCGGATCTTCCTTCGATAAATCAAAGGCCTCAGACACGCCACGGAGGAGCAAGTCGTAGGCCTGGCGTTCCACCTGGCTCATGGCGTTCACCTTGCCCTCTCGATCCAAATGATGTTTCAATCCGTCTAACTTACCCATTAACTGAAAACGATCGACAAAGCGGTCGCGAGGCAGTTTCAAATCGAAGTTGCTCAATTGCCCTGGGCTGCCGTCCAAGACCATTCCCTTAAACTGACTGCCGAGACTTCCCGCGCCAGCCACTTGCTGCCTGATTCTAGGTAGGCCGAAGGTTGCCGTTGGTGAACCGAGATCAAGGCCGGGCTTCACCGCCTCGGGAACAATCACCGTATTCATCGGCACGCCTGTTAGGGGATGGAAGGCTCCGGATCCCAGCGCGCACATGGCTCCCATCGCCGCCCCAGAAGCATGCCTACCGGTTAGGATCGGCAGGTGATTGTGACTCCCATCGTTTGTGGCAAAGGAACGCACGATGGCCAGCCGATGAGCGCGTTGCGCTAACTTGGGAAGGGTGCCGCCAAACCAAACACCTGGGAGGTTTGTTCGGACTTCGCCAGTGCAACTGCGGTTGTCGCTGGCGACATCAATCTTGGGATCGAACGTTTCGATCTGAGGCGGCCCCCCTTGCAGAAACAGAAAGACGACGGATTTGTTCTTAAACACATTCCGATCCATCGCCGCCTGAGATCGCGTGGTGAGCAATCCCGGCACTGACAAGCCCCCGAGGCTTCCAATTCGAAGGAAGTCACGGCGCCCTATCCGCGGCGATCCGTGCGCAAATCTTTCATCTGTGATAGTCAGCATACCTTACTCCACTGCCAAGGTAAACTTGAAGTAATCAACATCCCCAATGCTATTCGATGGTCCTACCTGGTCCATCACGGCACGAATCGTGTGGACGCCTTTCTTCAATTTGACACCTTTGTGAGTGATCGTTTTGAGAATGGTCCAACCGCCAGTGTCTGGAATCCGAATGGGACCCGTGATGTCGATTCCGTCGATCTCAAGATGAAATAATCCGCCCTGCTTATTAGAGGCCACGGGCATCTCGATGTCATAAACGCCATCTTTGGCTACCTTGACAGTGTAATGCAACCACTCGCCTTTCCTTGTCCAGCCAATGCCGTGACCATTGGAAGCGTCATCCCGTTTCTCGATATCCACCTGGGTGTTCTTTCGGTAGTCGGCGCCGTGGTTCTTTTTATCAACGTCATGGTAAGCAACCTCGGCGGGACCTTCATCATAGTGTTCGGCTTCGATCGTTCCCGGAATGGCGTGTGGCTTGCCACCGAAAGGACTGGATTTCTCCTTTGGATTCTCGGTATCGGCCGCAAAAGACACGAAAGGGGTAAGAAAGAGAACAAGCAAGAGATGGGATTTCATCGCTTGAGAATAGCAACTTCTGGCATCCATGAAAAGCGCAAGCGGGTGGCCCAATCTACGATTTCACCTTTTAGCCGCACCCGGCGAACCGCCTTCATAAAGGCTCGCGTGCCAGTTGGATGAAGCGGACGGGTCGCCAGGCGGCATCGCCCGTTCTAAACTGAAGCCGCCGCGTCTGACATTAGGCCAAGGTGGCTCGTTGCGGTAGTGCACCGTTTCAATGATCCGGCCCTGAGAATCTAGCAATTGCACCTCCTCACCTTGATCCGAAAGCTTGCCTTGAAATGTTCCGCCAATTTTCACACCCGTCCCGTACGTCTTTTGAAAAGCGCTTTCGTCGCGAGCCACGACCACACACTCGCGTGGCGAGAGCGTGAGAGCCGGCAAAGTGAAACGGATACCCTCTTTCACCGCCACGCCTTCTAAATCGATAGCATGTATATTAGAAACATTGTGCAGCTCGATGAACTCAAGCTCTTCATCCGCAAGGGGATCATAGAAGATCTCTGAGATAATCAAGTTGCCTTTCCCTGCGGGTATCACCGGATGAAAATCATCACGCACGACGGCGCTCCATTCACCATTCGACTCCACCGCCGCACGAAGCGTGGCGTGACCGGTCACCGCGACCGGTTTCATATAGCGCGTCGCGGATGAAGGATCCTCCCCTGTCGCTTGCCGCCTCTTGGCGCCTTGCAAAATGGGATGAATGAGAAAATCGCTGCTACCGGAATCGTCGTTCAGTGCGTGCACCGCCAAGACATTCTTCCCCTCTATCAAAAATCTCGCGGCATCGTTCAGATCGAAGATCTCGAAGGCCGTCGCTTGGGTATCGCGACGCGTTGCCGATGAAACCGAGCGCCAAGTGGGCCGCGCTTCTCTCACATTCGCACGAGCTATCTCGTTTCCGTTTAAGTAAGCGACAAAGCCGTCGTCATAACGCATCTTGAGAACGAGTTGGGCGAAAGACTTGGGATTGTCCACGTGAAAGGAAGCTCTAAGATAGATCGTCTCATTCTTCCTTGGCGAAACCACACGACTGAAATTGAGTCGGTGATCCAGAAGCAAGATGTATTCTCCGGTGCGGCTCATTTCATACCCCGCCGCCTTGGTGCCGGCGGGCCATTCAGAATCATCAAAATCGACTTTCAACCAAGTGCCCTCGAGACCGGCGTCGGTAGGTAGCAATGCTCGTTTCAAGGCACCACTAGGCACGAAGTCCACCAGTTCGCCAACTGACTGAGCCGGCCGCGGGTCGCTGCCGTCCAGTGTGAAATAAAGTATTCCCGATGTATTGCTATGGCTTAGATTCCACGTTATGCCATCACCTTCATTCTCTTTTCTTGTTAGAATGGGCGCATCGAGCTTTGGGATCAGACGGTTTTGTCTCAGCTTGAAGACGACTGAGGAGGGCTGGTTGTGATCATACAACGCCGGCAAGTAGGTGTTCAGCACGTGATCCCGTTCAACTAACCACGAGGACTCGCGCGTCATGTACGGCGATCGCCGGTTCGCTGGCATCGGGAAGTTGGGGTCGCGGGCATTTCCTGGATCACGCGGGAATTCGATTGGATTGCCATAGGGCGTCTCATGGGCGGTGTCGCCCCAGCGGGCCGATTCTGCCACGATGGCTTTGTCGATGATCTGCGCGATGGCTCGGTAGCGCTCCTGACAGGCTTCCAAACTCAGAGCGCCTCCAGGGGAGAGATGCCGATGCGCGCGATCGGCAAAGCGATAGCGAAACTGAGCGTTGCTCATGAGCCCGTGAAAGATCTGAGCCGGCCCCGGTTCGCGCGAGTTCATCCGATCCATCGCGTGATTGTCTAACACGATCTCTTGATCCCAGACCAAGAAACGGAAAGGATGCGCCCCATCACGGCCGGCGGCGGCGTAATAGTTGTGGTGCGGCCAGTCTTCGGCATCCGCTAGGAAATGCAACAGCGTGTAGTCGATCAAATTATCCAAGTCGACCGGCGGTGATTCCATTAGAAAGCGTGCGTAAGTCTCAGGATCCCTGGCGTCCTCTGCCGCACTGATCAGCGCGCGCCATTGTGTTTGATCGCCCGCTAAGGTCTCACTGAAATCGCGAATGACATCCCATTCTTCCGGCCGTCCGCCCAAATGACTGGCGAAGAAGTCTTCATCCAATCGTTCTGCGAGAATATAGATTCCCCAATAGAGTCCATTCAGATACAAGTGCACAAAGCGTGAACGCCCTGACGGATGTCCCATGGCGCGCAAACTTTCTTTCATCCACACATCGCGAACGTATTGCGAGTCATTGGGCCGGTAACGATTCTCCATCCAGCCCACTAGACCCCAGCTATCCGTGGAAGGCGTTCGCAAGACCAGCTTATTGAAAGACCTCACCGGCGAATGCTCAAATACGGGAAATCGTAGTTTCGAAACGCCATACTGAGACTGGAAGTCGATTCGGAATGAGTGCTTCTGCATCCGGGCCGGCCGTCTGCTAGAGTTGCCCTGCATACGAATGCCCGCATTGACTTGAAAACCGCGATCACCGTCTGGATCGATCCATTCCATCGACATCGCTCGCTCCCATTCAACGCCACGCGAAAGCGGATTCGCATAAATGCCTGTCCTGCTTTCGAAGAGATCCTTCACCGGCATGACCACCGAAACAGTTGGCAAATCCGTCAGGGCTTCCTCCATGCCGTAACCTGGCAAGGTGGTCTTCGTCACGCGGGGATCCATCGCATAATTGCCGGGCACGGTCACCCCTTGCTGACGATCACGCCCCCAATTCTTGGGAAATCCCTTCTGCTGGGCGGGCTGGCTGACGACGTCATTGAGAAAGAGATAGGAATGCGTCGCCACGGTGCTTGGCAAATGCCCCTCACGTAACGCCATCGTTCGCAGCATAGTCGTTGTTGTGATAGGAATTTCCCGCCTATAAATCTGACCGTGATCGGCACTCGGCGTCGATCCATCGAGCGTGTAGCGAATCTCCGCAGCCGCATCCCCGGCAAGACTAACATTAAAAGGATCTTTCTTGAATCCTCGCGCGACACTCGGAACCGGACTCTCACAAACACCCTTGAATCCTTCGCCATTGGCTCGCCCCGGTGTGGGCTGCTCGTAGTAGGCCCATTCCCCAGAGATGGTTATTCCATAGGAGACATTTGGGTGTTGCGGAGGATAAGTGGGTGCCAGGGCGTCAATCTCCGATTTCCTATCGGGCGCCATGAGCGCAAGATACTCACCCTCACCACTAAGGCGAAAGGCGGGGGTCACCACGATAAAGCCGCCCGGCTCAAGGGTGATATCAGTCAGCGGATACTTGGCTCGATCGTCTGTAGAATCTGTTAGAAAACATCCACCGAGATCAACCGGTTCGTCAGTGCTGTTGTGAATTTCCACCCATTCGTCACCGGCACCTCGCGCAAGGAACTCATTGATTCGGATCCCTTGAAACGGCTCCTGCGCCGCCAGAGAAGACACCCCGCTCATCAAAACGCCCAACAAGAATCGCTTGGTCACCTGCATGAGGGCTAAACTAGCAGCGTGCGAACGGCCTGACCAGCCATTCTTCGTCCGTTGTCCGTCGGTATGATTCGCGGATAACTATCATTGTGCGTTCTAACTCTGAAGTGACGGGCCGTTGAGCGCTCGGCGCTTCCACGATTGGCCTTGCCCCGGACTTCGATCGTGCCGTAACGTCCACGGGTTGCTTTGCCAACGTTTAAAGAACCCTAACTTAATTCTATGCATCCACTCAAATTAGGACGTATCCTATTACACAGCACGTACCTGTTAGGTGCCGCCTTGATTTCGGCGCCTTTGTTATGGGGAGAACTTCCCAACCGAGAAGCGACCGATGAAGGCCCCTGGTCGGATATTGAACGAACAACCTTAACAGTTCCTCTGGTTCCTGATGGCTCAATCGCTATTGATGGCGAGGTCTCTCAGGAGGAGTATGGAAACTTTCCCGGGCAATTCGTTAATCCTGGTGACAATGCTTGGTACCTGCCCACTCCAGGCGGTCTTTGGGATGGTGAAGACGATTCCAGCTTTACTTTCTGGTTAGCGCACGACACCGACAATTTTTATGTTGGCGTGCAAGCCAAAGATGATGTGGTCAACCAAGATAATCCGGAAGCCTTGTGGAAAGATGACTCGATTGAGATTGTCGTTGATGCCTTGAACGATCGTTTCGATGTTAATACCGATCAACCTCAGAACGACGCCATTGGCGGCCACAACTACGTTAGTTTCAACGCACTCTTTTCAGATTGGGATCACGATACCAACATGAAGAAGGAATCAGGACTGCGTTGGTCCAACGAGATCGAGTGGACCTATGGCGAGACCGGAGAGGTGTTTGCCGTAGGCAATGAAGTAGAAGGTGGCTGGCATTTGGATGTACGTTTTGCCAAATCACTCTTTGAAGATCCAGAGGCCGGAAACAAACTGGCAAATGATTATGTTATGGGATTCAACATTGGTATGGACGACGATGACAAGACCGGAGCTGATACTGGTGATCTTGAACTTCAATACTGGTGGGCAAACCGTCTGCGGCTTGTTGGATGGAACGCCGAGGCGGCGGAGAGTTATACGCCCCAACAGATAGCGAACGGCGAACACGAGGCCGATTTTGAGAAAGCTATCAATCCCGCCGGGCGTCTTACTCACGGTGGCACAGGGGAAGTGATTTTCGCCGCGGACAATCCCTACGAATTGAAACCAGGGCCGAACATCACGGTCGGTAGCCGGAAGGCCTTGGGCCAGTTGGATTCGGCGAACCCAAGTTATGAAGATGTCATTACCATTCGCAATTCCGGCACCGAGAACGCCCTCACCATTTCCGCGATCAATGTGACAGGGCCTCATGCTTCGCTCTTCGCCGTCAATGGCGACTTTCCACTGACTATTGAAAAGCAAAGCCAAGCGGATGTGAGTATCTCCTTTAGCCCTGAAGGACGAACCGGCGATTTCAGTGCCGTGTTAGAGATTCAGAATGACGACACGGATGCGGATGATCAAACCCGCACGGTCGAGGTTTCCGCTAGCGTGGTGAACCTGCAAGGGCCGATCGCTCATTTCTCCATGGATGAAGCAGCCGGCTCGACGGAGATGTTAGACGTGACGGGATTCGGTCGCCATGGAACGTTTGTGGATGGCGAGGGAAGCACGACGCTCGGTGCGGAAGGCTTGGCCGGCGGAACGGCTCTCACAGTAAATGGCGGCGGCTCTGGTCAAGTTGATGGCCGGCAATTGAGCTTCACCAGTTTCAGTGTCTCCATGTGGTTCAATGCCAATACGATAGGGCCCTTACAAAACTTCTTTGCCTTTGGCGATAGTGGAGGCGGCACACCTGCCTTCGCGTTGATCTCTGACTTGGAATCGGGAACGGACCTCAGTTGGTTTGTTGGTGAGGCGCCCATCTTTGGGACAAACTCTGGCGCCGCTTACACCGCTGGACAAACCCACCACTTAACCGTTACTGTATCAGACGAAGAACCTCGGCGAACTGCCATTTATGTTGATGGCGTGGAAGTGGCCGCCAGTGAGGGCGGTGACTCGATTGATATCGATCGCTCCGCTTCCGTATTCAGTGTGGGGGGCTTTGGCATCTTGAAATTGGACGGCGTGGTCGACGATGTGCAGTTCTATGATCGGGCCATCAGTGCCGATGACGTGCAGTTCCTCTACGGCAATCCCGGACAAGTGCTAGGCGTGACCGGGCCACCTGAGGTGGAATTCACCGAATTGTGGTTGTTAGGCGACGATAGCAATGGAAATCAAGCCGAGTTCAGCCAAGAACAAGGCATGGACGAAGCGCCCGGCAGCGCTACGGCACAGGATGATGATTTCTACTTCTGGGGCGTCTATCCGGATCCGATCGGCACGGTGTTAAACAATGAGCCCTTCACCAACTATGACCGGGCACACGTCCCGGGCGATCCATTCAACCGCATCCACTTCAATCTTGATGCGGCTAGCGCGGCGGCGGATACACAATTGCAACTAACATTTGGACTATGCTGTTTCGGCGCGGTTGATCAAGGCCCCAGCGAGCACGACATGGTCTTTCGTTTAAACGGCAAAGAATTCTTTAGTGAAAACGGCGTGAATAGCGACCGGGTGGTGCAAGAGACCGTCACCGCAGGCGATTTCGATGTTGTCGAAGGTGCCAACACCATCGAGATCGAACGCACCGGCGGCAGCCAATCGGCGTGGGTGCAGTATGACTATGTGAGGCTCGAAGCTTCCGCAGGCGCGCCCTTTCCGCAGCCGACGGATGTCGGCGGAGGCGGCAAGACTGAACTCGACTTGTTGGTGCTCGGCGCGGACGACAACGGCGAAGCCGGTGCCGATGCCAATGTGCTCGCGTTCTTGCGTGAGCGCTTCACCAGTGTTCGCTACATGAACTCCGGCGCCACCGACGGATCGGAAACTGCGGACGTCATCGTCATGTCCTCCACCTTCGGCTCAGGCTCTGTTAGGGGCAAGTTCCACAATAGTGCCGTGCCCATTGTCAACTGGGAAGAAGCCATCATGGATAGCGGCGATGGCGAGTTTGGCCAGAGCCTGGCGACCATGACCAAATCAACCGACACCGTGCAGATGACGTTGGGCGATCATCCCATCGCCGGCGCCCTGGCAGGTACCACAATCGATTACCTAACAGCCGCAGGCGCCGAAACGTTAGGTTCATCCGAACTCTCCGCCGGCACGACCGCCGTGGGCACCGCCGCGGATGGCTCCAACGATGGCCTTCCCATGCTCTTCGTCACCGACACCGGCGGCGAAGTAGGAGCCGGTTCGGGCGTTGACGGCGCGGCATCACCCGCGCGCCGCATTGCGTTCCCCATGACCGATGCCACCTTCGATAGCCTAACCGATGACGGAAAGCTTCTGTTAGAAAACAGCATCCTCTGGGCAGCTGGAATCATCGGTGGCGAGCCAGCGCCGATCGATGGCTTGTTAGGCTACTGGCGCTTTAACGAAGGCAGTGGCGGCACCGTGGCCGATAGCAGCGGCAACGGAAATGACGGCACGATCATCGCACCCGGCGCTGCCTGGGTGGAGGACCCCGCACTGGGAAGCGTCTACCAATCGGGAGGTGGTTCCTATGTCGACTTCGGAACCATTCTTCCGGTGATCGGTGTCGATACCGATTTCACGTGGTCCTTCTGGGTCAATGCCGATGAAACGGACAACAATAACATCGTGTTCGGAAACCGGTGGAGTCCAGACGGCACCGACTTTGCCCCTCGCGAATTCATCAAATTCACGCCGCGTGTGTTTGAATGGCATTTCAACGGCGGCGGCGAAAACGTGCCCGGCGAAAACAGCATGTTTGTCGTCGGAGAGTGGGCCCATAACCTCGTGGTCAAAAGCGGATCCACTCTAACTTATTATCGAAACGGCGCTGAGATCGCTAGTAGCGAGATCACCGGCGCGCCCGCCAATGCTCAGCCGCTTTACCTCGGCGGACAAAACGGCGCTGAGAACTTCAGCGGCAAGTTTGATGAAGTCGCCGTCTTCAACCGCGCTCTCAGCGTAGACGAAGTGGCGGAAGTCTACGCTCGTGGTCAAAACGGCGAGTCCCTCGGCAGCGGAAGCGGACCTGGTCCAGACGGCCTACCGCCGATCACCAACGTCGGTGTCGATGGCGACGGCAACGTCAGCTTCAATGTGCCCGATGGCGTGACGGCTGACATCCAATACTCGGTGGATCTCCTGGAATGGGAGACCATCGCCAACGGCATCACCGGTCCTTACAATGACACCGATGCCACGCGTCGCGCTCGCCCGGCAGGTTTCTACCGCGCGGCTCAGTAGCGCACCCTACAATATCCCACACAAGCAACGGGCAGAGTGGTGACGCTCTGCCCGTTTGCGTTTTTCCACTCGCGCCCAGCGATCGCCATGGGTCTATTCGAAAGTGGTGGGCGCAAGCAGAGGAGCAAGCGCGGCGTTCGTTTTTGAGCCTAGCGAAACCGTCATCTAGAGAGAGTGAACACGTTAGGAGGAACGCAAGCGCCATTGCCGTTTCCAGGAGGGTGTAAGGGCTATTTAGGTGAAAGCGCGACTGCTGAGACGCCTCGATGCGGGGATAAATACGCGAAAAAGATAGCTCAATGCTCGCGTAATCGGTATATATCAGCCATGAATCTCTCGCTCTTTCGCCCTTGGCTTCTGTCACTTTGCCTGAGTGTGGTGACCTGTTATGGCCTACAGCCGCCAACCTTTGTCCTTGGTCCAAACGATCAGCGCTTTCTTTCCACGGACACAGGCGTGATCTATTTCACCACAGATGGAACCGATCCTCGCGACGAGTCTAACAAACCATCCGCAACTGCGAAAATAGCCGAGACCCTGGTTGTCAAAGAAACGATTCTGCTTGCAGAAAAAACTCCATGCCGTGTCTGGGTGCCTGAAAGCAGTATTCACGACAACGCGTGGCTTAAAAGATCGTTCGAAGACTCCGAGTGGCCCCTCGTGAAGCCGCCCATTGGGTATGACGACGAAGACACTTACATATCCCTCATACAGTACGACGTAAAAGAATCCATGCGCGGCAAGCGCGGCAGTATCTACTTACGTTGGAAATTTGATCTCAAAGATTTGCCTTTAGACGACGAAGTCTATCTCGACGTTCGCTGTGACGACGGGTTTGCTGCGTTCCTCAACGGCAAACGGATTGCCTCCATGAATGCCCCCGAATCGCTGAACTGGCAGAGTGAAGCCGACGATAAGGTGAATGACAGTGGGGCGGTCGAGTTTCGCGCCATTCAATTGAGTGAAGGTGCCAAGAGCTTCAAGAAGGGCGGCAATATTCTCGCCGTTCAAGCGTTGAATGACGGCCTCACCAGTTCCGACTTTCTCTTCTCGGCTCGATTGCGTGGACGATCGACAACCGGAGGAACGGTTGTTTGGGATCCTGAGAATCCCACTTCGCTCGTAGCAAGATCCTATCATGACGGTGAATGGTCAGAAGCAACCCGTCTCGAGCCGCCGAGAGACACTTCCGTCCCTCACGATGGGAAAAGTTGGGCGCAGTTTCTCGGACCTAACGAAAATGCTGTCTACTCCGGTCCTCCGTTGCTCACGGATTGGCCGGAGGAGGGCCCGAAGGTCGTTTGGCGGCATGATGTTGGCGCAGGTCATGCCAGTCCCGTGGTTGCCGATGACAAAGTAATCGTCCTCCACCGATCCGGCCGGAACTTCGCCATCGATTGCCTTCATGCCGACAGTGGCAAACCAATCTGGAGCAAGAGCTATCCGACCACGTTTCGAGACAAGAGCGGTTATGATCATGGTAGTCGCGGAACGCCCACGATTGCCGGAGACCGTGTGGTATTCTCACTACCTGACGGACTCTTTGCCTGTCTCGCCATGTCGGACGGCCGTGAAGTTTGGAAGCACAATCTATACGAATCCTTTGACACGGACGCCACATGGCATGGGTTCCTTGCTAGTCCTCTCGTCGTCAATGATAAGGTGATACTCCCTGTCGGAGCGGACGATGCCGGCATTGTGGCTTTCTCCATGAAAGACGGGAGCCCGCAGTGGAAGACGAGCGGCGACAGCGTATGTGGTGTTTCCCCTAGGCTTGCTCGCTTCGGCGAGACGGATACAGCGTTAGTCACCACGCGCACGCACGTTCGCTGTCTCGATCCCACTACCGGAAAGGAACACTGGTCTTTCCCTTCACCCGGACAGAGTTCCGGAAACCCGCTCTGTGCGAGTCCCATGATTTATGGCGATGAGGTGCTTCTAAGCGGTTGGTACGGGATCGGACTACACCGTGTACGCGTGACCAACAACCAGCCATCATTGGTCTGGAATCTTGAGAATATGATTTCCTCACACTATGCCAGCGTCATTCGCCACCAAGGCTACCTCTACGGGTACCATGGTCATGCTTCCAAGGGCCCTACCCTACGCTGTATGAAACTCTCGACTCGGAAAGTCATCTGGGAAGAGGATCACGGAAGCTCCGGTACGATCACGCAGATCGGCGATCATTTGCTCATCGTGACGGATCACGGCGAGCTGATGTTAGTTCCAATCAACCCCGCGAAATGCGACATCAATGCAAGAGTGCAATTGACACGCCGCGGCACGCGGAACTACCCTGCAATCGCCAAAGGTTTGGTGTATGTGAAAGGCCCACGCCGCCTCCTGTGTCTTGATCTACGAAAAGACTGAGTAGTCGCCCTTAGGCCGCGACAAGGCAGGTTCGTTTGTCCCCAAGGGTCCGCGTGAGAGCGCGTCGCCTGACAAAGTAACGTTGATGTTTCATTGATGTCCTCTCGGCCGGACGGCTCGGAAAGGCATCCCTGCCTGCCAGGCCTCTTGGGCCGGCTAAACCTCCGCGAGCGGGCGTGACCCTCAAAACTTGTTCGCCTGCAACACTTCGCCTTCGCCCTTGAAAAAGTTCACCAAGTTGGTCGTGGCCCGCATTGCTTGCCGCGGGACACTTTCATAAGTACGAGAACCCACGTGCGGCGTGACGATTGCTTTGGGATGATTCAGGAGCGGGTGTTCTGCAGGAGGCGGTTCTTCATCAAGGACGTCGGTGCCATAACCGGCCAAGCGATCGCCGTTCAGTGCATCGACTACATCCGCAGTGTTGACGAGCTCGCCGCGTGATGTGTTGATCAACCAAGCACCTTCTTTCATTTCCGCGAGGGCCTTGGCATTGATCATGTTCCGCGTTTCATCGCTGAGAAACGTGTGAAGACTCACGACATCGCTTTGAGCTAACACTTCATCAATGGAATCCGCTTTCTGCACACCGTGCTCTTCAGCGAAAGCATCGGGCCAGTAGATATCGTAGGCGATGACGTCCATTTCAAAACCGCGTGCGCGTTTCGCGACCTCCTGACCAATGCGCCCCAAGCCAATGATGCCGATGGTTTTCTGCCAAATCTCATTGCCCGTCTCGCGTTTCCAACCGCCGCTTCGCGTGCTATCGACGGCCGGAATCAGATTCTTCACCCCCGCTAGCAAAAGTGTGAAAGCGTGTTCCGCCACCGTGGTGTGGTTTACGCCGGGCGTGAATAGAACTGGAATCTTGTGTTCGTTGCAAGCGTCGAGATCGATCTTATCCAGGCCGATCCCGTACTTACTGATCACCTGCAACCTCGGAAGCATCTTCTCAATCACCTGCCGAGTGAAGGCGTCATCGCCACAAAGGACGCCATCAAGATCGCCGGCCAGCTCCAACATTCTCTCCTCCGGCAACGGGCCGCGCTCACGAATGATCTCAAAGTCTTGGGCGGCCAAAAGCTCATGATGATCGCCGGGCGTGTCTTGGTAGGACGTCGTGGAAAGAAGGATGCGCTTCATGCCTTATGGGTTAGTCTATTCGCCATGGAAGAAAAGCAGAAATTGGAGCACGGGGTCCAACCCATCGACGCGGTGATGCAGGAGCACGCTTTTTCTAACAATGATCTCGTAAAATCTTCTAAGGAACCTATCACCCATAAAATGGTCAACAAAGCCCGGCGCGGCCGCCGGCTTTCGCGCAAGGTTCAGCGTAAGATTGAAGCCGCTCTCAATGCGGCAGTGAGCGACAAACTTGGAGACGAAGCGCATCCCTACGCGTTCTCTGATCTCTTCACCTACAACGGCGGTTGACGGCGAGTGAGTGCTAGCCAGAGCGCGACTCCCCATCCAGTGCCGAGGGTTCCCGCAAAGATGAGGAATGCCTTCCACCCACTGTGATCCCAGTAACCCTTAAAGCCGAGAAAGAAAAATACCAGGCACCCTAACAGGTTAATACCAGGTAAGATCGGGGAGGATCTCCAAGATCTGTCCAGAAAACGGTAGTCAGCCCAGACTGAAAGCAAGGCAATGATCCCGCAAGCAAAGACGCCGGTGAAAAGATTGGCCGGGGTCAGCAAGGCAATCAGCCCGGGAGGCTGGCCCTCTTGAGCAAACGTTAGCTTATAGACCAAGATCGCCAACGCACCCACACAAACCCACCAAACGCCCAACCGATGCCAGGTACTCGCGCCATGACCAGACCCGATCTGCAACGCCCGTGAGAATTCGCGGAGAATCGCCGGTGCCACGTTGATCGTGCCGTAGAGCGTCCCAGCCATAGCAAGAATGGCGCCGGCATAGTAGAGGGGTTTCAACCAGGGCGACACCACCGCCACGAACTCCGCCTGCAGCGTGAGCAGATTTTCTCCCGTAGGCACTTGCTGGTGGGCGGCCAGGATCTCTGCACCACAGGCCACGAAGACCGCGCTGAAAACAAACACCACAAGAAAGCTGATCGAGCAATCCACTAACGGAGCGCGCACCCATTCCTTGGCACCGGCGATTTTCGCTGAAACGTTCGTCACCTCAGTCAAACTGGCATTGCCCCAATGTTTCTCTCTGAGAAAAGCGCAATAGGCCAGGTAATCATAGCCTGAGCCGCCGACGACGCCCACGTAAGTGGTCAGCTCCACCCAGACCGCGCGATGAGCGATCTCTGGATCAGTAGCGGCCCATTCCGGATAGATCAGGCCCGGAAAAGTGAACACGCCTTGGATCATTGCCAACCAATCCGGCTTGATAAAGAAGAGCGCCAACGCCGTCGCTACTAGCATCAACGCTACCACCAAAAGCTGAAGCGTCTCCAGCAACCTATAGCCGCCCAACAAAGTTAAGGCCCCCACGATCCCTAACACAGCGATCCCCCACCAAAGATAGCTGCCTCCCATCAGCGCCGCGAGAAGGGTGCCCACCGTTCCCGAATGAAAACTAACAAAGATCGGGAACGCCGGGATGGCGAGCAACAGAAAGACGATCGGCAGCCAACCACGCGGACCGGGAAGCTGCATCCATCGTTGAAAGGGGTGCGCCCCAGTGAGCACCAGATGCCGCGCCGTGGCAAAGGTCAGCGCCCATTTGAACGCGCATACCAAGAGGAAGACACTGAGAATGCGATAACCAAACAACGCGCCGCCCCGCGAAGAGAAAATCAATTCCCCGGAACCAATGGTTAGAGAAGCTATGATCGCGCCCGGCCCAAACACGGCCAGCCAACGCGCCGCACGGCCTTCGGACGAAACGTTTGAAGGTGAACCAACGTTGTTAGAGGACTCTTTGATGGTTCAACTCTGTCAGATCAAGGATGGAAATCGAGCACTCCATGCAAATAGCTGCGGGACACACCACTACGAATCGAACTCTATGGCTTAGTTCATCCACGTTGGCTCCGAATTCAACCTTGAGCGTTGAATAGGTAGAACGTCTTCAAACGCGGCGGGACGCCCGTCGGTAGCCAAGCCTGTTAGTCCTTCTGTTCCATTCGGCGTGACCGCAAAGCCCACTGTGTCCTTACAGAGTCCGCGGTAGGAACGATACCCGGTGTAGATTACAGGAACTTCTGTGAGATGTTCAGCCATCGTGCTACGAAAGGTCGCAAGGGGAATTCCCATATCGACTAACTTCTCGGGCGAATCCTCCCGCATGAACATCTCCGTCCATCCGACTCCAATTGAAACGTTGGCGCTGCAGCGAACTCGTGGATCTGGTCAATCTGCTCTCTACAGAATGCCATCGCGTCTAGCGAAGAATCTCCTGCTGGCAGTAGTCATCTTCATGGAAGTAGACTTCGCTCATCGGTTCAGGCATCGGGAAACACGATATAGTTTGGGGGCACATGTGCCGTCAGCCACACACCGTTCTCGGAAACGTAGAAAACAAATCCGGACTCTGACATCCTTTTACTTTCGATCTGAAGTACGACGGGCTTACCGTGACGGGATCCCACCTTCGCCGCGGTCATGCCGTCAAGTGAGAGATGGACGTGATCCCTCCGTCCGCGGAGAAGTCCGTTCTCCCGAATCGAGGCCAAATTCCTCTCAGCACTGCCGTGGAAGAGCGAGTCTGGGGGTGTCGAGGGAGGAAGATTTAGATCAATGCCGATGGAATGGCCTTGGGATGCACGGATCTGGCTACGATCCCCTGAGAATGCGAATCTCTTCTTATCGTTTGTCTCAACTATCTCTATCAGCCGTTCGCGCGTGATCTGCGGTCGATGGCACCGGAGCGCTTTGAGAAGCGTGGGCACATCAACCCAACCCGATTCGTCCAACTCGATACCAATAACCGCAGGATCGTGGCGGAGAACCAAGCTCAGAAACTTGCTATGTTTTACCAGATCGCGCCGCACGGACTTTCTAGGCTAACGTCAATACTAAGTGAACCGACGGCATGTGGTTGGTGTGGATTGCATGAGTAAAGACACGGCTTACGTAGAGCTTGGCTAGCGAGAAGCTCATCCTCAGCGTTCGGTTCACTCACAATTTATGTTATACCATGGTGTTAACATAGGTGCTCCCACATGTCTGAGTCCTCCCACACCTTGTCGGTCATCGCATGCATGATGTCTCTATGAAAGTTCATCCACGTTGGATCTGGAGGATCGCCCAACCTTCGCCTCGACGCTTCGGCGACCTCCGCAAGCCTCAATGCCCTCATGCAATATGCTAGGGTCTCGACAGGAGCGTCGATATCACCTCCAATGATCGATATGAAGCACGCTGTCAGCTCGGAGTTGTCTCCGTTAGGTTCACCAAAGAAATCAGTTCCTGAAAGTAACATTCAAGCACGCGGCAATCCGTGTGGTTCGAGGCTTTATCCGCCTCCATAGCATTCCGACATATCTGAATGAAGCGATCGCGCATCTATTCTAGGCACACCGTCTATGGTGAGGTGCATCCGGCCAAGTTGAAACGAAGGTAAACATGGAAAGAATCTAACGAACGCCTCGAAAACGTCAAACAAACTCCTAGGGCACCGAGTGACCCCTCCCACCCGCCCTATAGTTCTGCCTGCCCAACTCGCACGCCCCAAGCACCTGGCCATGGCTTGGGTGTCTCTGACACGAATGAACGAAAGCGCTGCGTGGTGAGAAGAAGTCTACCTACCTATCAGGATCGAGCTCTAATGGGACGCGATCAAACGCATGGCGCATTTTCTTATCAGACGACACTTGGTCAGCCGAGATGACGAGTTGATGTTACAGTTAGAATGATCTGCGAAAACTCAAGAGCGGGCCCGCGCGATGCATCTCCCACCTGCCCGCACTCATCGCCAACGCCACCGAGTTCACGACCATGAATAGCGGCCCCACCATTGTGGCGCATGCCGTGGGGCGCGAGCGCTACCACGCCGTGCTCGAGCAAGCCAACGGAGGGCGCGATCATTTCTATGCGCCTAACCAAGAAACTATTATTTGTTAGGATGAATCACTGCCTTGGAAGTGTTACGATGAAACGTAGTCGACCATCCTCTGCCTGGTAAGCCTTTGGTTATTGAGATCGAAAGTCGAGTTTGCGAGAAGCTCGGGTTGTGAATCATCTGCGCCCGAAAGCGACCAATCACTCTGGCTGCCTAGCCACACGCGAAATGCTTCCTCATCGCCCCAGCTTTGGAGTTCGTGGTGTGCATAGCCGTCGTAAACTTCGATTAGGTGGAACTGACCCGATGAATGCTTGAGGCCGTGACCGCAGTAGTCTCTATGGCTGAACCAGAGTCCCCTCTTGTCTGCGTCCCCCATTAGTTGCTCGACGACTCTTGTTGCAAGTTCCGCTCCGATTGGCTCTTTTGACAAAGAAGCCAAGGCTTGATCAGATGCCCACACGTGCTCGCTCATTTCTTGGACTTATATCTATGGTTTGTAAATCCCGGCTGGCGGGAAGCGTCGACGACATGATTGTTGTTTTGGTTAGAATTCTTCAATTCTGCTCCAATGAAACCCAGTCGAGTCCACTGCCAACTTCCAACGAAAGATACTCCCGCCTCGACCCACCATTTTTACTTCTACTGAGTTGTCCACAATTTCAAATCTTCCCGATTTAATGTGGAAGATGTTGCCAACCAACCTTCTGGGAAACTTGGGTTCAAACACATTTGCTACTTTATAGCCGTCAGTGACAGTGCGCTGCAATGCCTCAATCTTTACCTTCCCACTTTCGGCATACAGCACATAAAGGGTTTCTCCAAGAATTCGAGCATCGTAGACTCGCGTAGTCATTCTTGCTGAAATAGCCTCGAAACTGTTCCTTTTTGGCTCCTTAACAGAAAGACTCCACACAATATTCGAAACTCCCCCGACTGTCTTCACGACATCATAACGATTATTTTTGACTTGAATTTTAAGATCTGGATCCTCATGGCTCGTCAGCTCACTGTCACGAGCGTTGCTCGGCAAGACCAATTGAGATAAGAACATCAGCACAACTCTGGGAATGTGCTTTGATTTCAGTCTGGGAATTATGTGCCACATAAATGGTAAGCAGAACGTCCAAGTCCTACCAACCGCTACTGGCGACGAGGTTCAGACTTCAGATTGATGGTTGATGTTTTCATGGCGATCCAGAATCCAACACCTTTATCTTTAGATTGAGCGTCTGTCCTTTGATCCGACATTTTATTCGAAACTCGACAAATGGCTTTGAGCTACCATCCGAAAAATATAACTTTCCCTTTGGAGGATCGTAGCGCTCGTCAATGTGCTCTCGGTTCGCTCCATCATAGATAATGGAAAATCGCTGATTACTTCCATCGTCCGTGGTCATTCCAAGAACAGACGGATACTTCTTTCGGAATGCCAAGGTGCGCGGATCATCTTGATTAACTGGATTCTCATTTTCGACCAAAGCTACTGCATCTCGGATTAGCTCGGCATTTTGATCGATCACTGCTCGATCGGTGCGCATCCAATCCACCACAAACATCGCCACAAGTCCACCGATACCGAGTAGAACGAAGAATACGATTCGATTCATTTAAAGCTAACGTCTAAAGCCTCCGGCGCCTCTCGGCGAGCCGCCTTGACCTCCTGGTTGGGTCTGAGAATTACATATCATCGCTGGAAACTCAAGCGGAGAGAAGCGTTCGGAGCGCTGCTTTGTTAGGTCTTTGGTTTTTTAAGGTCCCCATTTCGATAAACGTAAGAAAGCCAGATGGCACGATCCACTTCTGGTTCTGCTTCAAGTTCGATCGACACTCTACATTTGGTCCCTTCCTTTATTGTGTCCAGCACATCCGGCGAATCCATATCCAGTATCTCCGCCAGATGCCCTTTCCGTTCAAGCCAATCGCACTCTTGGGCTGAATCGGAGTCAATCGCAACGGAATATACTGACCGACCGTCTACCTCGACTGTCAGGCGGCCTGCGAATTGATCGACCGGATCAATTTCATTCTGTGTAGACAGTGATCGGGAGATTAAGAAGCGTCGCATACTGCCAATAGGCATCTCGAAATCAGCGTGAGAGATTGAACTCGAAAGGTCGATAATCCTCAGCTGATTAGTGCGGTCGGTCCAGTCCATGAAGGACGCCTCTAATCGCACATAGACACTAATGACTATCGTCAGTGCACAAGATAAGCCACCAAGCACTAGAAGGAGCTTCTTCATTTTGGACCTAACGTCTTAGGACTGGTAACCCGGTAGACGGGAAGCCTGCCCTATACGGTTGGTGTTGTGGTTAGAAATCATCTATGGAACTCAAGAGCGAGCCGGGGTTGGCAGCTCCGCCTTGGTAGGCATTAAGAATCATACTCAATATCCCAGGAAAGCCTTTGAGCGACCTCATCGGCTATTTCAAGGACTTTGTCCTTTCGTTGCGGAACAGCGCAGACACTAATCCATAGCGCTGACTCGTCCGGATACTCGTCCCAAGACAATTCACCAATCTCACTGTCATTATCCACGATGATAGCATTTGTCTCAGCCCCCTTGAAAATCTGCTCTTGATTTGTAAATGGGTTAACACCCAATCTTTGGGGCTGAGGTCTCAATTTAGGATGCGACAGAATGAGTTCAATCCACTCTGCGCGCCGTAAAGATCGAGCGTCTGCCGGTTTCAGTGTAGCGATATATTCTGTCTCCATGCCTACCGTCGGTAGTGAGGGACCAGGCCCTCGGTTAATGTTGATGTCACGATTCACTCTACGATCTTCGGGAGACTTTGCTAGCAGAAACTCATGCTCGAGGCCTGGTTCCTCTCCACTAAATTGTTCTGCTAGTAGTGTCCCAACGTCTACTCTCGGAATCATGCTGAGTGTCTCTGCTGCAGATGGAAGAGTAAGATGCCAACAACCAATCCAATTGCTAACAACCCTCCAAAGAATCGGCCCGCCAAGCGCCACTGCTTCATGGCTTCTGGAGTCCATAGCGAAACCCGAAGGCCTGCTACGAACTGCCACATGACAATCGCAAAGAGAGAAACTCCCAACAGTAGAATGATGAATATCTGTAGAGGATCTCCGTTCGTGCCGCCGAGAACGGTTACCAATCCGATGTGAGCCAACAAACCAACGAGCACGCCTGAAACACATTCGACAACACTAACAGCTTTGGCTTTCCAGAGACATATGAACGCTAGTCCAGGGGATAACAGATAGGCGACCACCCATGACGCTTTCGATGGATTCAGCTGTTGAGGTTGCCCATGTAGGTTCATCGTTAAGCAGAACGTTTAGGACCACTGAACCCCGGCTGGCGGGAAACGGCGATCGCTAAAGTAGCGTAAGAGTCATTGTGGATCATCTCAACAACAGACCGGAGTCGGGGTTCAGTGCGTCCGATTGTTAGCATTTTGTCATTTACGAGTAAACCCTGATTCATCCGCAGACTTCTCAGCCAGAAGCTGTGCCAGCTGACCATTCCACTTCACGATCCACGTTCGAACATCAACTAATGCCACCTCATCTGGCGCAGAATCAAGCATCTGAGTATAAAGCTCCTCACCACCATCAGCCCACGACTGCTCCAGGAACCAACTAATCACGCCAATACCGTTCGCTCCCTCGGTCGTTTCGTGGCAATGGCCAACAAATCTTGCGCAAGCATACTCGACATCTCCCGTTCGCATGCGAGGTAATGCAGCCGTTAGCAACTCGATCAGTGTGGAAGCATGATATTGAAGCGAGACCCGTGGACTTATATTAAACGTCTCGGGGTCGTGGAAGATTACCTCGACGTGGTCTGACATTCTTTCTCTATGCTAACGTTTGAGTCCAGTCACGCACTGGGAGGGCGCGCTCCGCACTCAGAGTTGAGGTTTGAATGTTCATGAGATTATCGGATCTCGGCGGGCAGTGCGTTGATCTGCGACGACTTGTGTGTGCCCAGCATGGGTGCAGTCCAGAGGGGGTTCAAGTCCCCCGTGTAAGAACCATGAAAAATAAAACACTAGCTGAAGCCAACTGCGGAAGGGTGACCGACCGTGGAGAGGAAGGCTAAGCGACATCCGTGAGCTGATGAACAAGAACCACATACGAGGCCGATACGATGGGGCGAGCTGGCACAACACCGCGAAGCCCACTGGTTCAGTCGTAGAGGTAAATGTGGCAGTTGTGCGGAGGAGGACTGCTCTCTTACCTGGGGAGATCTCGGCCGCACGCGGTCGCGAAAGTGACAGCGCCGGACGCAGTAATGCGTTGGGTGATGGTCGAGAAGTCAGCAGAGGTCATAGTAGTTGGGATAAAACAAGCCGGGGAGCTGAGAGATGCTCGATGAAACGACGAGACCCGTGGAAGCACGACCCAATGAAGGACCGAACCAAGGACGATGAACCGACCAGAGCAACCATCCGAAGCCATGGAGCCGACCGGTTCCGCTCGCTGAGGGTATGGAACTCTGGCAGAGAAAGAGAGTTCGTGCGCGTTTCCCGTCATGGGAAACCAGTCGTTACCTAACAGTGACATGACGCCTTGGAACCGCCGTGCTACGGACCCGTATGGCCGGTGGTGTGGGGGGCGGGGGTTAAATCCCCCCGCCTACCCGATTAGTCCCGTGCTGTTTCATCTTGGGTCTTGGAGGGTGACGGTGTAACTGTAATTCTATGTATCTCTGATCGCTTCTGCAAAGCTTCGAGCTCTGCAAGAGCGGATTTGAGTTCGGCCAAAATCTCATCAGGGAGGGGTCGGGATTGTTCCACTTGCTCTGAAGATTCCTTTTTATCGAGCTTGTCCCTAATATCGAGAATGGAATTCGTGGCGTCCAATCCCCATTGTAGTCCAAGCCCGCAAACAAACAGAACGGCTGCCCACCTCGGTAGAATCACGCGGGTCTTTCCCTTCTTAGTCTTAATCTTCGGCCAGGCTCGCTTGGAAAACCCAATCGTGATATCGACCGAGTTTCCCGTATGCGCCTCGGAAACCACTAGGTTTGGAGCATGGTACACCACTTCACCCGGTGCCCAGTACTCAAAGGGATAGAATACAAACATGCGTCGGGTGACCGAGTAAAGCCGCTGAAACGCGTCAAAAAAATCACGCAAATCACGAATGCCGAGCTCGCCGTAATCTATATGAATTTCGAGTGTCTCCGTGTTGTCCCAGCCGATATCGTCAAGAGTCATTTTCCAATTCGTTCAAAGTTCGTTCAATGAATTCAGTTTTTGCCTCCGTGTACGCCAAGCGATTCTTGGGGAGTACTCTGGCCAGCGCGCGCTTCAAGCAAACGTATGCGACTGCCAGCTGCGGATTCCCGCGCAATGCATCCCTAAATCGGATCCAGTTTAGGAATACTGGGCTCGATCGTTCAACGACATAGAGATTGGTGTCGATCTTCTCGTCCGTTCCGGGCGCACAGATGCGATCTGTCAGTATGTGGGTGCGATGGGAGCCATATCCAAGATCGTAGAGCTGCTTCAGAAGCCGGGCACCATCATTCAGCTTCGGAACTTCAATCGCGATATCGATGATCGGCTTAGCCGCACACCCTTTCACGGCCGTCGATCCGAAGTGATGAACCGATCCGAGGTCTAAACGAAGTTCGTGAATGAGTTCTGTCCGGCGGCGATCGAAAGTCTTTGGCCATTCGTCGTCGTAACAAACGATCTTCACCTCTCCTGGCCGTAAGCGATTCATGCTTTTCTTGGACTAACGTCAAGGCCTACCGACGCTCCGGCGGTGAACTCTGACTTCAAGGTTTGTGGTTTCATTACAAGTTGATCAAATCAGCACCAACCGGGAGAGCGGTCGGATAGCGCCGTCTTGTTCGCCATTAGTCAGCTCCATAGTTTACGAGGACTCTACTACCTGAAGCATCAACATAAACATCACAGCGAGGCCCGTAGTCTCCCAGTTTTGGCTCCATAGGCTCTCCCGACCAAGTCCAGTATTCATGGATTGGGAACCCAACGTAGCCATCAATAAGAGAAGCATGTGTATTCTGGCCTAGGAAAGGATGCTTCGGATCGTGTGAGAACTCCCTTCCAGACAGAAGCTCCTGAAGTTCGCCAGGCTCAATGGTGACTTCTGCATGAAAGATATAGTCCGTCCACATGTCGCTTCCGCTGCTGATAACCGTAGTGGAGGAAGGTAGCATCCGAATATCGAGGGCGTGCCGAAGCCCAGAACGAGCGGGACCTTCTGCGATCGGGATAAATCCCAAATACCAGGCAAAGGCTAGCAGGAGAGGGCTACCGCAAAGGCAGACGAATCGGATCCTGCGCAACCATTTCATTTTTTAGGCGAACGTCCAGGACCTCTGATCCCCGGCTGGCGGGAAACATTGATCGCTGAGTTAGTGTAGGAGTTAAAGCGGAGCATTTCAACAACAGACGGGAGCTGGGGTTCAGAGCGTCCGATTGTTCGGTCATTCATTAGTGCCAGCATTCCGGATAATCTCCCCAGGTCTCGATCTCGTTGTGGAGGTCAAACTGTGGATTCCCAAGGAACTCTATGGCGTAATCGATCGCCACGCTTCTCGCTATGAGAAACTTTGTGGAAAGCTCCAACTTATCGCCTCCACCATCATCAATCTCAAAAGTTTCGCATGTTAGCGGCAACGTCGGCGAAAGTCTGACATAAATCTGCTGTGGGTTGCGGCTATCAGAATAGGTAGCCACTGCGTAACCTGGAATGGCAAGGCACAAGGACAACCGGCCCCTATACTCAGACTCATTGATATGAACGGCAAGGCTGACATCGTCAATTCGATGATCCTTTAACTCTTCGAAATTCGTTATCACTTCCGCAACTTCCATCGGTTCTGGATTAAGAATCGCCTCCCAATTCCCGCTTGCTTGACGAATCCGCAACTCTACATCGGGAGCAATCATCTGTTAGACCGAACGTCCGAGCACAGTCACTGCCTGCCGGCAGCGCGCTCCGATTTCACGATAGCGGGTTAGTTCAACAAAGGCTGCATACGCAGGCTCGTTTCACTCGCTGCGATGCGAGCCTAGTTGTTATGCCGTTGGTTGTTCGGGTGTTTCATCGTCGAAATAGAGTTGCAGTAGTCTGGCTGCCTCGGTCTTCACCTCGTCCAATGTTCCATGAACGTTGTCCCGCACTAGCGAGTATTGATCCTCAAGAATCGTGACCGGCACGCTCATATGCTCTGGCAATTCGTGGACACGGTCTAATCCGTAGAGACCGTAGACAGTCTCTTCCACGGAGCGCCGACCCGAAGTCAGGTCAGCGTGAAGGGAGCGACAGAACATTGCCCAAGCAAGATCCCGATCATCTTCCGTTCGGGGAAATTCGCGGAGGGCGTCGAAAAGACGAGCTGGTTCAGTTGTGGTCGCGGTCGCAAGCTCGCACAGTTCGTAGGTCGGACTGGAATCAACCGCGATCAGTGCTGTCGCCCAATCCTCAAGTTCCCGCTCGACGGGGATGTCCATCAGATCGTTAGAAATCGTGGATGGAGGTTAGAGTTAGGCACTGGTTGGTTAGTTTGTCAAGTTAAAGACTTGTGTTAGTTTTAGTTGATTTCGCTCCACTCTTTGGTAAGCCGATCGCGTCGCCGCAGGAGGATAGGGCAATGCTGGGAAGCAACCCGAGCGCCGCGCGGCTGACCTTATACGCAGGAGGAGTGGAGAGACGGCACGTCTCTCCCTTCTTTTCTGCCATACTCCTGCGGTAAGTGGGGAATGCGGTAAATCCCGGGGGTCGAGGGGGCTGGCCCCTTGCTTGTAGCCATGGTTGAAGGCTTTCATTGAGGAGCAGTGTTAGTCTTGGTCGAGAACTTCTCGCAGGTGTGCCATATCCCGCCAACCCGTGATGCGTCGAAACGTGCTCTCGGCGTAGAGTAGACCGCTTGCTAGGTAGCGATCAGCCATCGTCTTCCGCCCCTCTCGCGTTGCTGTTCGCCAACGATTCACTTTGCTCATCCGACGCCGGATGTTGAGGATGGCATTTTCGATGATATTGGTGCTCAGAAGACTGCGGTGAAGACTAGCGTGAACACCTAAATCCTGTAGTGCTGTGATTTGATTCCCAGCTTCTTGTAGGCTTGATAGAGCAGCGCTGTTATGTCGCTTCAAAAATTCACTGAGTTCATCATACGCTTCTCGTGCCGCTTCTTTCCCTTCAGCACGCCGCAACCGGTTGAGCAAACGCGCCAGTTCACTGTGTTGCCGTTTAGAGAGATAACTGCGTAGATTGCGCTCTTTATGCACTAAACAGCGCTGGATTACGGCGTTCGGATAGTGCGTGAGAACGGCTTTCTCCAGGGAATTAGAGCCGTCTAGGAGCGTTAGGAACCGTTTGGCGATGCTTTTAAGGCCTCGCTTTTTGAGGTTTTTGAGCAAATCGTTAGCAACTTCGAAACTCTCACTGCTGCCAACACGGAAATCGAGCATCTCTTTGCTACCATCGGCCCGGATGCCCAAGGCGACAATTGCGGTTTGATCGCGACTAAGATGCACGCCATCTAACATCAAGACCAGATAGCCTTCTTCGTGCAATGGGCGGGAACGGAACGCTTCGAGTTTCTCAGCTGAGCGCTCTGCCCATTGCTCGGAGATGGTGCTTTTACTAACGCTGTCATTACTGAAGCGACTGACCCCACGCGTGCTTACTCCCTCAAGCAACAAGCGCATCACTGCCTGACTGATGTTGTTGACATCCTTAGCCGCTTCGTAGGACTTGAGGCTGACTTCTTGCTCACTGCCGTCTTCCTGCCGTTGACGGACGCGAGGGCGCTTGATGTTTTCCTTGCCCCCATCGATATAGCAAATGCCTTGTTCACTTCCCGCGCGGCGAAAAGTGGTAGGGGGCCGGTCCCGGTCGTGGGAACGGCCGCAGAGATCGTGCACTTCTTGCTGCATGAGCTCGAAGAGGGCGAGGCGCACGGAACTGCGCAGAAATTGGTCGAAAATCTCGGCGTTCTGGCCGGATTCGGACTGGAGAAACTGTTCTTGGAGTGTTTGAGTATTCATGGATGGTTGGTTTTTTCTTAAATTTTGGTGCCCTTCCCTGTAGGCAGGGCGCCAACCATCCACCATTCCTATTTTAACGATCCACTGGACGTCTCCCGCTCGACCCCGAACTTCGAGGCGAGCTGAAGGCGATAGAGTTCAGTGACCGCTCCAGCTGATGGTTCGTGAGTGGTCATTTCTTGGCATAACGTCAAAGAGATGTCAGCCGCTGCTGAGAGCGCTCCCGACTTCAGATTAATGTATGAACCTGTCCTCACCGTTTCGACTCCAACGCGGCAGCGGCTTGATCATCCTCGTCTTGTTCGGCAACGATTGTAGTGCCCGAGTGGTTATCGTAGAACCTTAGATCCGGATTCTTCACAGCCTCGGCTAGTCGAGCGAGCAGCTGGGAAATACTCGCTCCATACTCGTTCCGGAGGCGAACGTATTCTGGGTTCTGTGAGCTTGGGGCGATCCCGGGATAATAGTGATGTGGAATCGTCGTTCCAGCGGTGAGATCACAAAGCACCAATAGGAGATTGGGATCTTCATCAGCCGCAATCCCGAACAAATTCCCTTTGGGTGCTGCGATCATGACAAACTTTGGAGAGTCAGTGTTTCCGGTTGCGTGAAAAAACTCACCCTCTGAGGCTGGCTTCGTGCCATGCGGAACGATCTCAAAGCTGAACTGCGCAATTGGAACGTCAGGCGGCTCTCGACGCATGACCACGAATTCAGAACCATCCGCAAGTGAGATGGTCGAATAGTGTTCAAATCGAGTGTCGCACGCCGAAAGCAGGGTGGCCATGAAGAGGACGAAAAGCATGCGCATTGGTTCGATTTCTTTGCCGAACGTCTGAGGCCTGGCACCCGCTACTGGGAGTGACCCTCCGATTCAGGTTGAGGTTTTGAATCACCTTCCAGCTTCGAGTCCAGAGCGGTAGCGGGTTGGCCAGCGCCGTCTTGTTCGGCAGGTTTGAATTCAGGATGGTGCATCGACTTGCCTGGTTCCAATGCTTTAATGTTAGTTACAGCGAATGCTTCAGTCTTCTTGGAGTATGTAGCTTTGATCTCGACATGCGAACCGTTAGCAATGACTGGGTTCGGGGGTACCTTCGCGAGTCGTAGGTAAACGGAGTCCGTCGTTGGAGAGCTGGGGATCCACAGGCTGGCAGGTTCTTCGCCAGAAGGCCCGAAGTAAATGCCACGGGTTGAAATGGGCTCGCCGACCAAAACGGCCTTTCGAGCCGGATCTCTGAATAGAGTTCGCGCATCGGTCCAGTCTCCCGCATCCTCAACCGGCTTCTCCGCAAGTGCCACCCACTGAAGATCTGGCGTAGACTTGGTGGCACCGAACCCCTTGTTATCGATAATCTTCGTCGCGGTGACCACGCCCTTTTTGATTGTGATGTATCGGTCGCGCTCAAAAACCGTCCCAAAGCCCATATGCACGTATCTCAATTGCTCTCCTTCTGGAATCCGCAACACACCGGAAAACCACGTAGCTTCAATTGGGTTCTTGGACTCTGGAAAGACTTTCGAAAGGGGAAATTCCTTCCCGAGTGGAGGATTCTTGTCCCAATCCTCATCGTGTAGAGAAACAAGGAGTAGCTTGCTGTCTTCGATTCTCCATAAACCGACATATCCACGCCAGCATGCTGTGCTCGATGCGGGAAAATCTGGTCGGTCCTCCTTGCCCTCCAAATAGCTTTCAAGCGGAGTCGAATAGATCTCAACCTGTTTTCCGTTATACTCGAGGAACTCTCCGATCTGTGCAGTAGCCAATGCGAGTGTGCTTGTAATGGCCAAGGACGCTATTGCTAGGTATACAGCATTCATCTTATTGCCGAACGAAAGAGTCCGGTCACGCACTGCCGGGGGCGCGCTCCGAAATCTGGGTTAAAGTTTGAACGGTCATGGGGAATTCTACTCGCGCCGGGCAGTGCGTTGACCCGCGACGTCTTGTTATCTCTGTGCTGTTTCCGCCAGCTTCATAAGGTCGGAACAGAAGTTCCTCACACCTGGGATTCTCTGCCACTTTAAGAATGCCTGCAAGCCAGATCGATCCCCCGTCCTCGCAAAGTGCCACCAGCACAATTGACCCCCAAAGTGCATAATTTTCAGCAAGTCTTGCACAGACTTCCTTGCATAGAAGGGTTTCGCGGTGTTTTCGGTTAGGTTTCCAATTCTCACATCAGGTGACGTTTGATTTCCTAACTAAAATAGTCGCTTATTTCGTTAATTAGATATTGCTAATGATAGTCGACGTGCTTCAATAAGTTACCGCTAAATAACCAAGACGAAACACGCGACTATGAAGACTTCTAAACGCCAAATCACTTCAAATTCAAGCGCTTTTCCAAAGATTCAGACCGAATCCCAGGCTCAACTCACTTCTTTCGCTGGAATTCAGATTTATTCCCAACTCTTTTCTGCGCTTCGAATTAAAGAGCGGTTACGCCAATGCACCTTTCAATTGCCTTCGAGCACCCAATATACGCCAGGATCCATTCTCTTTCTGCTCGTCACCCACGTGATTCTCGGTTTTTCCAGACTACGGGATGTTTCTTGTTATGAGAAGGATCCACTCGTGATGAGATTTCTTGGGATGAACACCGTTCCAAGTCCTTCCACGCTCAGTAGAATGCTTGCCAACGTCGATTTGGCTACCGCCGATAAATTGGTAGGCACGATAGAATCTCTTGTTCTTCAGAGATTGCAGGAATTGAATCTCAAAAGAGTGACGATTGATTTTGATGGTTCGATTACGACCACCAATGGCCATGCGGAAGGTACGGCTGTCGGATTCAACCCAAAGAAGAAAGGGCAGAGAAGCTATTATCCTCTCTTCTCGACGATTCCGCAGATCGATCAAGTCCTTTCAATATTACATCGATCGGGAAACGTTCATGACTCTCACAAGGCATCAGATTTCATGAAATACACTGTCCGTCTCGTGCGGGAAGCCCTTCCAAGTGCGCTGCTCGAAGTTCGAGCTGACTCAGCCTTCTACTCTAACGAGATCATCGAAACATTAGAAAATCTAGGAGTAGAATTCACGATCAGTGTTCCATTTGAGCGTTACGCCAACCTAAAAGGAATCGTGGAAGGGCGAAAGCGCTGGAGGCGAGTGGACAAGAAATTCTCTGGCTTTGAGCGGAACTGGAAAGCTGATAGTTGGGTAAAGAAGCGAAGATTTCTATTCGTCAAAAAGAAAACGAAGAAACAAAGAAAAGGCCCGATTCAATTGGATCTGTTCATCCCCCATGAAGAAGATCATGAGTTTACAGCGGTGGTGACCAATAAAAACGAAAGACTGGTGCCAACCATCTTGTATCATCATGGGCGAGGCAGTCAGGAGAAAATGTTTGGCGAATTAAAGAACGGAACCTATATCGATTACCTTCCTTGCCGGAAGGAAGCAGGAAACCGTATTTTCATGCTCTGTAATATACTCGCGCATAATTTGAGCCGCGAATTGCAAATAGCGAATGAGAAACCACAGCGAGATTTGGAGAACGAGAAACGTGCCTGCCTGTGGATACTGGAAAGCCTATCAACGATAAGAAAGAAAGTTGTGGCAAGAGCCGGTCGTCTTACGCGTCCAAATGGAATCCTCACGTTAACGGTGCCAGCTGACGGACTGCTTGAAAGAATGCTCCAGAGATTCTTGCCCGCCCGAGCGTTTTCCTAACATGATTTATGAAACATTAGGGTTGAGTAATCCCAAATCCATTCCCGATCCCATGCAGCCCGACCTCTTCTGATCTCTCTTCGCTATCCGGTTCATGGCCAGGAGGGAATTCACCATCTGGGTCATCCTCTTTCGTCGCGTGCTGAACGCCCAAACAAAAGTTGATCAATGCGTCGCGATCTTCCTTCAGCATTCCCAATGCACGTTCAATTGAAAGCTCCGCGCGATTCAGCTGGGTCTGATACGGAGTCGCAAATTCGGCAGGCTCAGAACACCTGACCTACCCGATGGATCCTCGGGGTAGAGGGAGCGGCAATGCAGATCAGGCGATAGAAAAAACGGATACCGAATCGTGGATTGGAGACCGATTTCGATCATGATACACTTCTGCATGCCTCAATTGCAGCTTCCCATTATCCAAGAAGGCACCCACTTGATCACCGAGAACCTTGGCTATCAACGCCAAGAGAATCAAGTCGTCTACCTGCACGGCATGATGCCCGTCTTCATCCATGATGTGGAGGATACCGCTTCGTTCCAGATGATCGTTAGTCAATTCTACATCAACGGCAATGCCAAGCAGGTGGACATCGTCAACGCCTTTGGCATCAAACCACTTGCCCTCAAACGTTGGGTCAAAAAATACCGCGAAGGTGGACCAAAAGCCTTCTACATAGAAAAGCGAGGCCGACCACGTGGCTCTAAAAAAAGGGGCCCAGGCAGATAGCGCCAGACCGGCGACAGCAAGCAACGTTGGCGGACTCTGATAGTCAATCCCAGGCCAGCAGCAAAAGCCAACGCAGCCGCGAAGATGCTGCTGCCCCCTTAGGCGTCGCCACCACCGATCTTGGCATGCGCGTGCTCGCCGCCGTCGGCAAGATCAGCAAAGCGCCAAGCACCTTTCAGCGTTGTGAGGACGTCAGTTTCGGGGGCGTCTTGTTAGCTCTACCCGCCTTATTAGCTTGTGGTCTACTCCGACACGGTTCGCGTTACTTCACCCTGCCGGCCGGCTATTACAGTCTCACGCACATCTTCATGATCCTCGCCTTCATGGCTTTGTGCCGGATCAAATCCATCGAGCAGTTAGCCTACAGCGCTCCCGGAGAATGGGGAAAATTGCTAGGCTTGGATCGATGTCCTGCAGTGAAAACGCTGCGTAGCAAACTCAAAGAACTCAGTGCTCAAGACAGCGAAGCTTGGGCTGCGCATCTTTGTGAGGACTGGATGCAGGAAGATCCCGCCAACCTCGGCGTTCTCTACATCGACGGGCACACCCGCGTCTATCATGGCCAACAAACCAAGCTGCCACGTCACTACGTCGCCCGCCAACGTCTCTGCCTGCGCGCCACCACCGACTACTGGGTTAACGGCTTCGACGGTCTGCCCTTCTTCAAAGTCAATCAAGCCATCGACCCTGGGATGATCCAGGTGCTCGAAAAAGAAATCATTCCCACACTTGAAACGCAAATTCCCAACCAACCCACCGAAACCGAGCTTAAGGCCGATCGCTATCGCATGCGCTTCCGGTTAGTCTTCGACCGCGAAGGCTACAGTCCCGGTCTGTTCAAACGCATGAACGCCAAACGCATCGCCTGTCAAACCTACCACAAATACCCCGGCGAAGATTGGCCCGAAGACGAATTTCATCCTCACCAAGTCAAACTCATCGACGGTAGCCAAGCCGAGATGCGGCTTGCCGAGCGCGGCACTTTGTTAGGAAGCAAACCTGCCGAGCAACTGTGGGTGCGCGAGGTTCGCAAACTGACCGAAAGCGGGCGGCAAATCGCCATCATCAGCACCGAATGGCAAGCCAGCGCGGCAGAGATCGCCGGGCCACAATTCGGCAGATGGTATCAAGAAAATTTCTTCAAGTATGCGCGGCAACACTTTAACCTCGATCGACTTATCGACTATCAGCTTGAGCCAATAAAAGCTACCGCACGAGTGGTCAATCCCGCCTGGAGACAGCTCGATAGCGAGATCCGAAGCCGAAATGCCCAGCAAGCCCGGCGCAAAGCCAAGCTGCACGATCTCAGTCTCAAAGGGCAAGAACTCACCAGTAAACGAGCCGAGCGTTACATGGCCAAAGCCGAAGCCCTGCGCGAAGAAATCGAGCGCGAGACCAGTGAGCTTGAGCAACTCAAAAGCCGACGCAGCAAGACAGACAAACACATCACCGTGAGCAAGTTACCCGAAGAAGACCAATTCATGAAACTGGCCACCCGCAGCAAACACTTCATCGATACGCTGAAGATCATCGCCTACCGGGCCGAGAGCGCCATGGCGCAAACGATTCGAGAACACCTTGGAGCGCACCATCAAGACGAAGCGCGCGCCTTTGTGCGCGATCTCTACACCACCGAAGCCAACCTCATCCCTGACAACGAAGCAGGCACCCTAACCGTGGAGATCCACAGCCTGTCCACGCCCAAAGCCAACGAGATTCTGCAGCATCTCTGCGCTGAGCTGAGCGCCACGGAAACTGAATATTCTGACACAAACCTAAGGCTGATCTTCAAATCGGTATCCGATTAATTTCCCTCCCAGGTCCGGTGTTCTGAGGCTGAATGGAGAGGCCAATCGAGTCCGCTACGGGACCCTCAACCTCCGCCAACTCTTCACTAGCAAGCAGCACTTTCGCCTGATCCATGGAGACGCTCATCGGCGAGTTTCTTGAGATAACGTATGAAGCCTCCGGCGCCTCTTGACGAGAAACCTTGGCTTGCTGGGTTGGTGTGATAGTTACAGATCATTGCTGGAAACTCCCACCGGGAGAGGCGTCGGGAGCGCTGGCTTGTTCTGCCGGTTGGTCCAATATACGAAGCCGTTCCTGAACCAACTTTTCGCTTCTCTTCGCCATCAACCCCGTAATCAGCATTCCGATTGCGCAGATTAACGGAAAGATGATCACATACGGTCCGGCGATATAATAGACATCGTGATTGGGGCCAGCATCGCCTTCTCTATCCATTCGATTACTCAGCACGGCACTACTAACGAATGATGCGACCAATATGCCAGAGAGCAATACTGTTAGCACCCCTCCAACCCACAGAACGAACGATGAAATGTAGTAGAGCATTATATGTGAGTCTCAAGCAGAACGTCTGAAGCCTCCGGCGCCTCTCGACGAGAACCTTTGGCTTGCTGGGTTGATGTGATAATTACAGATCATCGCTGGAAACTCCCACCGGGAGAGGCGTCGGGAGCGCTGGCTTGTTCTGCTTTTTTGTTAGTGTTCGCATTCAGAGGTGACTGCTCAGGTATAAACTGAGTGACTTCGGATGAACCTGGCAACTCGACAAAGATTTTGCTACAACTTGGGCACTCAATCATTGTGCGCGTGCCCGCGAACAGATTCCGCTCTATGATCATCTCAATAAGGTCTTCATCGGAGAAAGATTCAAACCCGGGCCTCTCGAAATAGCTTCTCAACCATTCGATCTCGCTATCAGCTCCGTTGCCACGGGCAGCAAAGAACGATCGAACGTCTTTGGCCGCCTCTGCTAGACCAGCCTCTTCATCAGAAGCGGAAAGAATCCTGCTACGAAATGACTCTGGTTTATCAGTCAACCGCTCGGAATGTCCGCATGTGCAAGTCCAACTGCTCATTAGCTAACGTGTTATGTAAATGCAGAACGTCTAAAGACTGCTGGCACCTCTCCGAGAGGCCGCTTGTCTTGCATGGTTGGTGTTAGAAGTACATTTCATCGTTAGAAACTCATGCAGGGAGAGGTGTCAGCTGCTCTGTCTTGTTCGATGGTTCGTTATCCTGGCGCTTTCTCTTGCGGGGATGGCTCTCGAAGGGCATGTGCGGTTGATCATGAATGGATCGTAGCCTGATTGGGTTTCTCTGACAAGGTTCTATTTCCATTCCGTCGTGGCTATCCTAGCAGCTTTTCATTCATGCGTTGCTCTGCCGTGAAAGGTCCTTGGATGGAGCGGCTTGGGGCCTGATGATGATCATCTCGCACAGAGACGCAGAGAACGCAGAGTTTTCCGGCAGGGTTGCTTCTTGAGTTTATGTTAGGGTTTTGCGGATGCGCTTGATCGTTCGCTCCTGCTCTTGCTGAGATCCTAAATCGAACGTCTAAAGACACCTGGCGCCTCTCCGGGAGCGCGGATGCCTTGCAAGGTTGATTTGATAGTTAGAATTCATCGCTGGAAACTCACGCCGGGAGAGGCGTCAGGTGCTCTGCCTTGTTCGGCATTCGTGCATCGGGCGTTCCTCGGCAGAAGACGCTCTAGATGATACACAAGATTATCGAAATCGCTATCCGAAACGTCAAACTGAATCTCGAACCCAGCTGTTCCGGCTAAGGTAACCGTTACATGATCGCGGCCCATCTCGAACCTGGACAGATGCCCACCTCCATAGTTGTTCCCAGCGAAGTATTCAACTGTCACATCGCCATCAAACTCATGATTCACGCTCAAGAGAAGATAGGGTGTCTTGCGGTCGACGTCATCGAACTGTGGCATCTCAGAATCAAAGCACACCTGTACGATCTCCCAGTCGATGGCCTCGCTGCAATCGACCGACTGCGCAGTGAATCTGACAGTCTCCTCGAAATTCATAACGGCACTATCTCTTTGCCGAACGTCCGAGCGATGTCACTGCCTGCCGACAACGCGCTCCGACTCTAGGGTTGAGGTTTGATCGTTCATTCAGCTTTCGACTCGGTGCGGGCAGGCAGTTGATCATCCGCGTCTTGTTCGCTGCGCGGCGTTTCTAAGAATCTCGGAAGCTCATCAATGGTCTCCGAAATCTTTCTCTGATCCTTGATTTCGTGAACTTCCAGCCCAGAGGAAATGCATTCGAAGCAGCGGTCGTGGAACGAGAAGACATAGTGCCGATACTTGCGCCCCTCGATCGAGAAGTCAGTGATCACACCGTAGCGGGCTTGCAGCTCAGCTAGCCAAGGTGAGTTGTCTATCCAATAAGCTCCGAATGCTTCAACCCCGTAGGAAAAAAGCGAAGACTTGGTCATCCAGTCCTCGCTTGGCATGCCCATTCGAAACTCGAAACAATGATCAAACACGCAGATCGCTTTGTCGTAATCGTCGACCGTGTAATAAAGAAGCACGACACGGTGCTCGTCTGCCAACACCCGCGGATTGGGAGCGCCGACCAGCGAGAATGGCGCCTCCTCAATTGCTTCGGCCTTGGGAGTCATTTTCTTCAGCGAACGTCTAAGGATAGCTGGCACCTCTCCGAGAGGCCGCTTGCCTTGCGCGGTTGATGTTAGAACTTGATTTCATCGTTAAAAACTCATGCCTGGAGAGGTGTCAGCTACTCCGCCTTGTTAGGCCGTTTTTTCGCTTTGTCGATCAGGCTGCCTACGGATCTCCGTCCAATACTCTTGCCTCACGTCCTCATCAATATGAATCGGCAAACGCTCGCCGTAGAGGCGATCCGTTCCGTCTCGCTTGCACCCCGAAATCCAATAGTCATCACCAGTCTCGATGTGACAGTAATTCGACTTGAACCCTGCTCCTTTGAGACTTCGGAAACGCTGACCTCGATAGTAGAGCGTCTTCCGCGTTCTGGAGAACGTGATCCGACCAATTCTCGCACGACCAACCAATTCGCCGGCTTTCTGTTCAATGTACATGATTCGCGACTCTTCTCGCTCGCGTTGCGGACGCGGATCGACATGCCCCCACCATGGATCCATGAGCGAGCTACATGCTGCGCTGAGAGCAACGGTCTTTCGCGATAGAGGCATGATCTTTTGGCCTAACGTCTGAAGCCTCCGGCGCCTCTCGACGAGAATCATTGGCTTGCTGGGTTGATATGATAGTTACAAATCATCGCTGGAAACTCAAGCCGGGAGAGGCGTCGGGAGCGCTGCCTTGTTCTGCTTTCGTTAGCGTATCGAGATCAAGAAGCGTCTCGTCATCCTGGACGATCAAGAGAACATCTGAGGCCGAAATCTTAGTCTCGCCTCCATTGCATTCAAATGTGGTGTGCGATCCGTCGATGCCATCCTCTACACTGGTAAACATAGCACCTGTCACAGTGAAGTGGGTGGAGACTTCGCATCTCACAGTGCCAATGAAGAGAAGATCATATCTTGGAACGTTGGGCTCTCTGTCCTGCGGATTGAACCGGATATGTAGCCTCGAATGGGTGGCGCAGAACTCATAGAATCGTGCCCTTGTTCCACTGAGTTCTCGGAGAACTCGATCAAGATCCTCTTGTGTGAGAATCCACGACGGTGATTCACAAGAGTCGTCACGTAGATCTGTAGCTCGTGCGGCTCGTATCATTTCTTCGCAGAACGTCCAAGGACTGCTAACCCGGCTGACAGGCAGCGTCCTTTTCGCATTCAGTGTTTAAGTTAGGATTCATAGCTGGAAACTCAAGAGCGAGCCGGGGTTAGCAGCTCCGTTTTGTTCGCTGTTAGTTGATCATCGGAACTGCTGAGCGTTCTCACGCACCCAAGCGGCCAGGCACCGGCGCGGGTCCGATTGCTCATCTAGATGATAAAGCCTCTTTGTCAGGGGTGCCAACTGTGCATCTAATGTTGATTGGGTTTTCTCTGGGTCATTGGCGGCCTGGCGGCTCTTCTCAAATTCATCAAAGGCAATAGTGAGTATCTCCATCACTTCGGTAGCGCCGACCTTTCGGAGCGCTTCAAGCGTTTCGGCATTTGTTAAGCCCTCATGATTAAAGAAGAACTCCCGAATACCACCCTTCAAATAGTCATACGCCAAAGCGTGGATCAGGTAGCCGTTTCTCCAATGCTCGGGTAGTTCTAACGCATAGAGCGACTCAGGATAATCACAGGGTGGATCTTCGTCTTCCCAACGAGAACTCCCATGCTCCTCGTAAGCGTCGGTGACAGCTTCCCATATAAGCTCGCAAACGAGGAAGTCCTCCATCTCCGCCAGTTCCGCATCAGTCTTTTCGATTCGTAGCGGGTTCATTTCTTCAGCGAACGTTTTATATCAGACAATTTCGTATATCCGAAACACGACATCAGCGAAATAAAAAAGGTTGCTGAGGTTGCGCCGCCCCGCCCTGACACGCGGGCCCTAGGCATGCCCCGCGTTCCGAGAACCGTCTACGTTGACATCGATGCCAAGCGCCTCATCGATCCCCTCTCTCGTGGGCGCGGCGGCGTTTCTTTGGAGGAAGCGCTAGGGGGTAGCTCGTTGCCGGTGGATCTGCACTCGCATCTGCACGTGCTCTGCGTGCGCCGTGTGGGCGGGCGGTGGACGCCGGTCCCTGATTGGCCGGGCCATTCGCTCACCTTCAAGATTGCTCGTGAGCACGAAGCTGTTCAGCGCGGCGCGATCACTTTCTGTGTGGGTGAAGGTACTTCTCAGGTGGAGACGGATCCTCTCCCTATCGAAACGGCGACCCTTGAAGATACCTTCGCGTCCTGAATGAGGTGAAGCTCATCGAGGATGCGGGCGGGATTACTGCGCTGCCCTTTTTCCATGGCGATCACGCGCCCGATCTCAGTATCGCGCCTGATCCCGCTTTGGATCACTGCCGGCTGCATCGTGGGCGCTTCGTCTTGCAATGGAATGAGCCGGGAACCGATGACAAGCCTTCTATCGAGATCGCCTGTGAGGGAATCGAGCCACCCGCCTATCCCCTTGTGCGCAAGCTCAATGAGGGCGAGGCAAGTGATCGCCTACAGCTACTCGTTCACCTAACGGAACAGCGTCTAGCGCACATCCAATCATGGGAGCGGGAAACCTCTTCCGTTATCGCCAGCATCACCCGAGAAATCGCGGGTGATGCCAGCACGCGCGAGCGCCAACGCCTCACTTTATCCGGCGAGCCCTTGGCCATCCGCTCCGAAACCACGGAGCTCCGCCTCCGCTTCGACGGGCAATGGACCAAGTGGTTCAGCAACCGCGCCACGCCCCAGGACCTATGGCTGGAACTCTGCAATATCAACGCCGTGCAGGCGCCCCGCGTGTTCTATTCTAACGTCCATACCTGGGACTTTGCTTTCGATGCGACCGGGGTGCAAACGCTCCTTCAGGCGGAAGTGAACGCCGCGAACGCCATCACTCGCCTAACAGGAAAGCTGGAATGGAACGAGCTGCTCCTGACAAGCCTCACCGCAGGCAACAAGCGCCTCACAGCTCTAGCGGAACTTCATGTAACCGATCTGCAAACTCACGCCCAAACCCTTATCACGCGATCCGAGATCCAACTCCACCACGGGCTAACATAATCCTGAGGCCTGCAACCTGCATCTTGTAACCTGCCACCTGTATCCTAACCATGAAACCTTTCGGACTCCTAGATGAGGCGGACGTCGCCGCCATCGCCCTGCAAACCGTGAACGCCGACAACGCTCTGGTCGACGCCCTACCCAGCGGCCACGGACTCGCCAATGGCCTGGCCGTGCGGCGCGATGACACCGCCGGCAGCGGTTGGGCCGCGGCCACTGGAAACGATGCCGCCTCCGGCGTTGTGCTAGGCGACTCCGTGCTCCTAGGGCCGGGCCGCTACACCGCCGCCGCGCCACACGGCTTCAGCCCCTCACAAACCTACTACCGCAATCCCGCCGATGGCACCGCCGTCCCCGATGATGGAGGCGAAACGCGCCAAGTGCTTTTCCAGCCCACGTCTGACACCGAGATCCACGTCTTGGCCCAGATGGGTGATTTCCGCTAACCGATTCTCCATTTTCAACTCTCCATTTTCCATTTTCCATTCAAATGAAAGACCTCACCCCCATGCTACGCAGCTGGATCACCACGCTCTCCGGAATCGTGACCATGCTCGCCCTCTTGCTTCCGGAGATCCAGTCCATCCTCGATGATGACCCGACGACGAACCCGAACATGCAAATGATCATGGCAGCATTCGGCGTAGGCGGGCTCGGTGTGGCGGCACGCGATGGCAACAAATCTTCGAAGTCGGTTGGCGCCAAATGAGCGAACGGAAAACCATCGGCAACCTGAACGGGAAGTGGGCCATTCTCTTCAAGGCCACTCTGAGCACGTGCGTGATCATCTTTCCGTCTATCATTGCGCTCAATGTCTGGTTTGTGAAAACCATCCACGGCATTGAACTCAAGCAGGCGGAAGTGGCCGCAGAACTGAAGCTGCTCGCCAACACTGGCGCCCGCTACACGCCCGCCATGGCTGAGGCGGAGAACCTCAGGCTCAAGCAAGCCATCCTGGAAGAGATCTCACGAAACTACCCCACACGGCGCGAGATCGATTCTCTCGCCCGCCGCATGGAGAGCGTTGAGCGATAATTGGGCGGTTGAGGCGTGCTAAGATGGGTGACAACCCGGTTAAACCTCAAATGCAGACCTCTTCTGCTCCTGCTCTTCAATGGACCCTTTTGTGTAATTCAGGTAGTCCCGCAGATCAGCAAAAAGCTCCTCAATAGAGCCATCACATAGATTATATAGTAATTCCTTTGTGTAGCCTGGGTCGGCGCTTGTTTCTAACACAGTGTGCAAAGCGCCTTGCTGGTTTGAATATGCTTGCGGTCCCTTTAATAGCAAAGCTTCCTCCATCGGAATTTCTTTTTTTAGTGGACCCAGTGTTGCGCCAAGAATTCCGACGCCGCCCACGGATGAACTACTCAAGTATAAGTATGCCGCGTCATCAGTGGTTACCAAGGCGAATGTCAACAAATCTAGAAAACTACTACTAATACCGGCATTGATCACGCTTTGCAATCCTGGAACAACAAAGAACTTTTTGAATCGATATTCATCAATCAGTGAAAGGTAATAGAGTTCACCGGACCACGCATTCCATTTCGTTGGCTGGTCATACATTGAGCGATAAAAGGCTTCAATTCCGATATCGTTCGGTTGATCCGGCCTGGCCAAGAAAGACGCGGCGTGGAACTCGATGACGGACTTGTGGAGAAAACAACAGTAGCCTCCCTCTTCAACGATCAAGTTCGTGATACGAATCACGTCATCAATGGCCACCGAAACCTTGCACTCAAGGCTCGCAAGGTGAGCGGCCTTGGCGCCGAGATCCTCCAGATGCGACCTAAGACGATCGTCATTGCCAGGCTCTTTCCGACATTGGAAGCAAAGCGCACCAAAGAAAAGTCGCAATTCGCGATAGTCCAACACCGATTTCGGTTTATGCTTGGGGCCGTCTTCAACCATATTGTGCCGGCGAACGAGCACATCAAACAAGTCATTGTAAAAGGCTACGACAGAATTTGGAACATCCCGATTGTGCCAGAAATGAATGACCAGCAAAGTCACCATTAAAGGCGTGTCTAAGATCTCGACCAATCCGGGAACGGAATCCACCTTTATAGCCAAAACATCATGCTCTTCTTTATTAAGGATAATTCTTTTTGTTACGCTTTTGTAGCCATCCTTCTTCAATTTGCTCACCTTGTAATGATCGAAGTAGGAAGATGTTTCGATGCCGCCACCAGGGCGCGAGGTGACTAGAATCCAGAAATATTTAAAATTGCGCTGCAAAGTCTCCAACTCCTCCACAATATCTTGCCGCCGGTCCTCGGGACATTCATCGAAGGCATCTAGCAAGAGGACAATCTTTCCAGAGCCACAAAACGCCTTGACGACATCTTTGTCAGCCTTGAATCCCAAAGCGCCTAGCTCGTCTTCGATGATCTTCTCTATCGTGCGATCCCGGATCTTCCGTAACTCGAAAAAGATGGGGATGGCTCTGCCTTGCTCCAGTGTAGCGGCCGCCAAATAACGCAAGAAAATCGATTTTCCCTGGCCAGCCAGCCCCTGAACAAGGACTCCTTTAGAGCTTTCGAAATCATCAAGGCACGACGCAACAAATTCCCTTCCATGAACGGGCCGAAGTGTTGTCGGATGATAGAATGTCAAGAGATTGGTTGCGCCCTCTGTCCAAAGAAGCGTCTTGACCATCAGGACTTCATAGAGTTCGCCAAATAGATGATCGGCGTGGGCTTTAGCCGACTTCAGTTTTGCAAATTTGGCGACCTTTCCTTTGAGGTAGCCGTAGACATCGTTAACGACCGACTTGGTCCCAGCCTTGATCGCCTCATCCGTAATCATTGCAGTAGTCGCGCTCATCGTGGTTGCTCCATGGAGCGTTTGGCAGAAGGGCGGCAAGATGGCAAGCCTGGAATGGGCCTCGCAGACTCGTCAGCTTTGGCTTGCTTGAATCCGAGCCGAGAGCGTAACCTGCTCCGCTGGAGGCAACTATGACGACTAAGATATTCATTTCCTATCGCAGGAATGACAGCAAGTTCGCAACGACGACAATATATAACGAATTGTGCGAATTCTTCGATCGCGAGAATGTGTTTATGGATGTGGATGCCATTCGAAAGGGGCAGGATTTTCGTCACGAAATCCAGTCCGCAGTCCAACAATGCGATATTCTGCTAGCCGTATTGGGTGACACCTGGCTGACTGCCAAAGATTCCAAGGGTAACGGTCTAGAGAATCCTGAGGACTTCGTTCGCATCGAGTTGGAAGCGGCCCTGGAGAGAAAGATCCCTTTAATCCCTCTCCTGGTTGATGGCGCTAAAATGCCCGAGACGAGCCAACTACCGGTAAGCATACAAGAGTTTGTTTTCCGTAATGCGGCGGTGGTTCGCTCGGGAAGAGATTTTAAAAGCGATATCGAAAATCTGATTCACGATATCCATCAGACGCTGGGGCGCAAGATGGCGCGAGATGAACACAAGGTGCCCACAACAAACGGATCACCAAATGAACAAACACAGGGTAAAGGCGGTATCAATCCAGCGTGGATAGCGTTCGCGGCCATTCTTGTTGCGTTGATTGTTCTCATTTGGCCGCCGGGCGAGAAAACTAATGGCGATAAAGATGAGCAACCGATCGATTTGCCAGCGATCATTACCAGCACTGCAAAGGGATTGGAACTCGTAAAGATTCGAGCGGGCACGTTTATGATGGGGAGCCCCAATAACGAGATGGATCGCTCGGGGCTCGAGACTCAGCATCGCGTAGAATTGACCGAAGACTATTATCTTGGGATAACAGA
The DNA here is from genome assembly GCA_965224685.1 of Verrucomicrobiales bacterium. Classification (GTDB taxonomy): domain Bacteria; phylum Verrucomicrobiota; class Verrucomicrobiia; order Verrucomicrobiales; family DEV007; genus CBDDAB01. Next base: position 631,507 of record CBDDAB010000018.1, read on the forward strand.
GGTCACCCAAGGACAATATCAGACCGTTCTTGGCGTTAATCCTAGTGAGTTTCTCAATGCAGGCCCACTAGCACCGGTGGATGGAGTAGACTGGGAAGACGCAATGCGATTTTGTCGCATACTGACTGATTTGGATCGCAATGCCAAAGTGCTGCCCAAAGGCTGGGCGTATCGTTTGCCCACCGAGGCCCAATGGGAATACGCGTGTCGCGCCGGAACAAAAGGGCCCGCTTACTTGGATCGCGTCTCAGCTATCGCTTGGTTCAGCGAGAATTCTGAAGGAACTACCCACCCCGTTCGGAGGAAGCTCGCAAATAACTGGGGAATCTATGACATGCTGGGCAACGTCATGGAATGGTGCCTGGATTGGCACGGCAGTTACCCCAACGAGCCAGCTTTCGACCCTCAAGGGCCCGCCACGGGCACCTCTCGAGTGGTTCGAGGCTGCGATTGGGGAAGCGGTGCCGAGCAATGCCGCTCGGCCTTTCGTAATGGCAGTTCGCCAGGGCGCCGCAGTTCTCGCATCGGTTTTCGCGTGGCCGCCGTTCGAATTCGATAAGCTTAGGATGCGCCAAACTGATCCCGGATGACCTTCAGGCGATGGAGTAAATCATCGTAGGTGATGATATCGATTATGCTGCGGTATTTTCGACGAATAATCTCAAAATCGTCGCGCTGTGGATCCGAAAGAGTGTCGCGCCCCATAATGATCATGCCGCCAGGATTGACGATTCTTATTGCGAGCCCCTCGGGCAGTTGGCTTCCGAATTTGTTTTGAAGGCGCTTCTCTCCCTGCTTTCCCCAACGATTCAAGTGGAATAAATACTTCTCAACCTGCATGACTGTGCCGCTGAGCTCCCGAATGCCGCGCGGCCATCAATGGGCAAGACCAGTCTAGCGTTGACACTGATTGATTTGCTATGCTCGCAAGGGGTGCAGTGCATGTTCGCCTCGATCGAAATGCCGCGATCTGCGATCTGTCAGCGTTTCATCACGCTCTACTCAGGCGTGCCCTTCAACGATGTGCCAGCTGCGGCGGTGTCGACGCCGATCATGAGCGCCCTTAGTCGATTCGCGCAATTGCCGCTCTTCATCGAAGATGGCAACCTAACAGTAGAGCAATTGGCCGCCAAGGTGCGCGTGGCCAAACGGCGATGGGGCATCCGCGTGCTCGTGGTCGACTACGTGCAACTCATGCGCTCTTCGTCCGCCACGCAGAAACGCGGTGATCGCCGCATGGAAGTGGGCGAGGTCTCCACGACGCTCAACGAAATCAAGCGCGAGCTGGAGATCCCAGTGATCGCTCTAGCACAGCTCTCACGCGAACAGGAAAAGCGCGGCAACAAGCCGAAGTTCTCCGATCTCAAGGAGAGCGGCGATCTTGAGCAAGACGCCGATCTCATCGCCTTCCTCTACGAGAGTTCCGATGATCGGGAACATAACGACACCGATGAAGAATCCGCGGAGCCACAATGGCGAAGGCTGTCATTGGATATCGCCAAGCAACGAAACGGCCGGACCGGCCACATCCCGTTGCACTTCGAGCGGAGGCGTATGCGGTTCTTTGAGTATGTCGGACACGATTAACTCAAGGAGACAGCAAACGTTAAAAAAACAACTTGACTATCGTTATCTCAGCCTTTTCTTGAGAGCAGTCTGAATTGGGATTCGCAATTAAACTGTAACCTCAAAATGAAAATACCACCCGCCATTCTCTTGATTTTCATATTCTCAACAACCACCTCAAGTAGCATTGAATTGGTGGAATCAGGAATAATTCAATATTACAACCAATCCAATATAATCATTGAAAACAAACGAATTACCTCAGATACAGCAGGAATCAAAATCGATGGCGCAGGAATCAGCAATAAGGCTACGAATATCACTATAAGAAACTGCGAGATTATCTCCTCGGGAAATGCCCTTCACCTAGCCTGGCTTGATGATGTCACCATTGAAAACGTTAGAATGATCCACGCAAATTCTATTCCACGTGGCCACAATCTTTCATGGCCACCGGCGGACGAATATACGAACAAGCACTCCCTAAGCGTAGATCAATTCAAATACATCATTCCAGATTCGGCGTTTTCAAACCCTTACTTGAATCGCGAGTTCAATACACAAAGCGAAGCTTGGAGTGATGCACACACTTGGTTCTTCTATACCAAGAGTTATGCTGTCCCGAATTGGAACTCCCAGATATTGATGTTGGTGGGCAAGGGACGGGAGAATCCTATTTCAGCTTTTGCGCATTATAATAGACAAACATGGGATTGGTTATGGCGATGGGGTGTGAATGCATCTGGTAATTGGGAATTTTCTGAATACACGTCAGATCCGCTTCCTAACGAACAGAAAAAAGGATACGAATTGGTGGCCATTCATATACCCAACCAGCCAAACGGAGATCTCAACGGGTCAACCGAGCAGCTGGCCAGGGCGCAAGCGACAGGCTGGATCAGAGAGGTTACGCCCGAAGGAGAATTTTCGCACGGCCAAATGTTTGCCTACGTAGGGAATGGAACGCGAGACAATCCGAAGTGGCTATGGTACTGGGATTCAGGCACATCAAGTGTTCCACCACGGTTGCGGCCAGTCCCTCAAGATAGAACTGCTGTAGGTAAAGGCATCCTTCTTCATGAATGCGAAAATGTCACGGTGGACAATGTGACATTTTATCAATACGACCGCGGCGTGCAGTTGGTCAATTCTCACAATGTTACAATGAATTCTATAGAATGTTATGATCTGCGCGGCCAATTCCCTGCGGGTTCAGTCATCAAAATCGGGAATAGTTCCAGTAATGTGGATATTACGGATGTAAGCTGCATCAATCCGTTACATACTTCCCATAATGAAGACGTTATCAACATCTATAATTCATCTAATATCACGATTACCAACGGCTATCTTGATGGTTCAACGAGTGATTTTGGGAGTCTCGTAAACGTAGAGAGCGGGAGTGAAGATGTAACGATCGATAATGTTCACGGAATACGCTACACCAATTGGGGCATGGGAAGTGGTGGCGGCAACGCTCCACCCAAGGGAGTAATTTACCGCAATTGCCATCTAAAAAATCAGACTAATGGGTATGAAACAGGCTTGCTTCGCGATAACACTTCTTCTTCTAATTTCGGTCGATGGGCCGCGGCTTTAGATCCCCCATTGGCCACAGATCGCATAAAATTTGAATCGTGCACATGGCACGACGAGTTTCCGAGATACAACGGCGATACACTCAACTCAACAGATCTATGGAATCCAGCATATGTTCAAGTAAACGATATTACTAAAGATGGATCGGTGATGCTTAACACGCCAGTGATTAATCATTTCGCATGGGATCCTGTTAGAAAACTGGATATTCAGATAGCTCACGAAGCTACAGTGGGTGATGTTGTTACCTTTGTAGCAACATCAAACGATATTGATGTTGAGGATCTAGTTGATTGGATCTGGTATTTTGAGGGGAGTGGAGACACCTCAAGATCTCCCCAGATGGTTACCTACGATTTTAACCCAACCTCGTTTCCTCAATCTCCGATAGTTATCGCGCTGGCATGGGACAAAGATGGAAACCTATTCCAGGGGCACGGATCTTATCTATTCGGCCCGTAGTGGCGTTGCTGAATGAATGATAGATTGGAGCAGGCCCTGCGAGAATTGATTCTCAAGGCCGTAGATGAAGAAGGCTCTTATGAATGCGCTCGAGGATTCCTTAGATATGAAACGCTTCGAAAACTCAATCCTAGGCAATATGCTGATTTATGGATGAGCGAGGGCTCATTTGATCAGAAGATCGATCACCTAGTCGCCAATAGCGAGCCGCCTCGTCAGGATGCACCATCTCACGATAATGCCGAAACAGGAGCGCTGTCCCGTGATGTCCAAGTTGAAGCGCCAAGGCCGCCGCATCCCGAAAGTGAGCAAGGTGATAGGATGCAAATGAGTGACGAAGAGCGTTCGCCGGCCAGTTTTTAATGCCAGCGGCTTCTCGAGCTTCGACAAGACGATCGCGGTAAAGCGTAGGCGAGGGCGCAACGCTACCGGATGTCTTCGCGAGTGACGCAATCCAATGATTGAGGACGGGCTGAATCTCAATGAGTCGACGAGCCGCCGTCTTCGCTTGACTAGCTTTGATCTCAATCAGTCCGCGCTCGAGATCAATCTGCGACCAATCGAGCCGAAGAATCTCAGCCTTCCGAACCCCAGCAAACAACCCCAGGGCAATCGCGGGGAGGATCGTTTTGTCAGCGCTCTGCAGAAGGCCGCGAGCTTGCTCAACGGTTAAGATCCCAATCTCTGATGGCGTCACATCGATCTTGAGCGACTTGCAAACGGGATTCTCCTCACAAGCCTCTCTCCGCACGGCTTCGCTAAAGAGAGCAGAGAGCGCCCGCCTGTAGTTTAAAGCCGTCTGCTCAGAAACCCCCAACCCTTCAAGAAACTCATCGACATCAAAGGAAGTCACTTGGCTAACATCGTGGTCGCCAAACTCCTCCATGAATCGATTTAAGCGTGATCGGGAGTCGATCAGGTGTTGGCGTGAGTGCTTCTTCTCGATGATCGCCAGCCGAGCGGCGACAAGTTCTGAGATGGTCATGCGGCGAACCTCGCCGGCCTTGAGATGCGCAAGGTAGAATTCGAAAGCGTCAGAGATCGTCTTGCCGAAATGGCCAAGATCCTCTTCCGCCTTACGGACGATCACGGCCGTCTGTGGATCGAGAGGATTGAGAGCAAGCACCCCTTGCTCGCTCAATGCAGCCTCTTGTTGAACTAACCCGCTATCGTGAAATTCACAAGAGCTTTGGCCTTATCCTGTTAAGGCTCCGGGTAAGGTGGCGATTAGGGCAGACTTGTGGGCTATGTCTAATATACCCAAGTCTACTAACAAGTCAGCGAACTCTAAGTCCATCCTCTGCAATCGCCAACCCAACCCGGTCTCCTACTCTGAGCATCGTTTCGAATCCATGCAACGCTTTGCTCAAGATCTTCACCTCCGGGGTCTCGGCGACCGCTCCTGTCATTCTTATTACCGCCAAATCCGCCTCATCTCCGATCACTACGACCACGCTGATCCCGCTTCTCTCGACGAGGATCAAGTCCGTTCGTACATCATTTACCTCAAGTCCGTCAAACGATGGACGCCTAAAACGATTCGGATCTTCCTCTCTGCTGGTAAGTATTTCTATGCCGAGATGCTTGGCCACAAGGATTGGAAGGTCTTCAATCTCGCTCGGGCCAAGGATCTTCCTTATCTTCCCGAAGTTTTGTCTCGCCAGGAAGTGGCCGCTCTTTTCAAGGCCATCCGCAAGGGCCGTTTCCTGACACCAATCAAACTTCTCTATGTCTGCGGCTTGCGTTTGGAAGAGGCTCTGACACTAACTGTAGACGATATCCGGGGTTCCGAGAATAAGTTGTTCGTTCGCTGTGGCAAGGGTGGCCGTGACCGCGTCGTCCCTCTTTGCCAGACCATGCTCGAAGAGTTGCGTGGGTATTGGCGGCAACATGGCAACCGGCAATGGCTTTTCCCGGCTCCGGGTCGCGGAAAGATGGATTCGCTCTCCGTGCGCCAACGCATGCGCGTAGCGGTGCGGCCTTTGGCGGGGGCGTCATTGCAGCAGGTCATTGTCAGGGCTCGCGCTGAGGCTGGTGTGTCTGATAGAGCCACGCCGCATTCTCTTCGCCACTCCTTTGCCACTCATCTTATCGAAGAGGGCGTGTCGATTCGTCAGGTGCAGCGTTTCCTTGGCCATACCAACATTAATACCACGATGATCTACACGCATTTCACGCAAGAAGTGGAGCGTGATGCCCTAACCGCTCTGGAGAGTCTCATGGCTGCGGTGAGTGCAAAGCGTCAACGTCATTAATCCGTTAGACACTCGCTTCTCCTATAGTCGTGTGCTCAGCTCAGCAGGGAATTGGTGATGGCAGAGAAAAACTCTCCGTCACCCAAGTGATCCGTCATTTCGCGCCCGCCTATGTCGAGCGCTACGGTGCCGTGATGTCTCTGGAACAACGGCGTGCGCTAAGCGCGATCCTCACCTGCCGGACCGAAGCCCAAGGCGGCCGCGTGTTCGCTTGTGAGGATTGCGGGCGCTACCGTTATGCGGGTTACAGTTGAGGCCATAGCGCTTGCTCCCAGTGTGGGGGTGCGGACACGCAAGCATGGGTCGCCAAACAGTTAGATCGTTTGATCAACGCGCCTTATTTCATGGTGACCTTCACCTTGCCCAGTGAGTTGCGCACACTGATGCGCAGGCACGCTGAGATCCTTTATGACGGCTTCTTTGACGTGAGTTCGCGTTGTTTGAAAAATCAGTTAGGCGAGGAAGGTGCTTTGCAGACACGAGACACGGGCTTCTTTGGCATCATGCATACCTGGACGCAATTATTGCGCTATCATCCACACATTCATTACATCGTTCCCGGTGTGGGGCTTAGTAAGGGCGGGGCCCTACGTAGGGCCCGTGAGGACTTTCTCTTGTCGTGGGAGCCGTTGCGTGATGCCTTTGTTAAGGAGTTTGAAGGCTTACTCGAATCGCACGGACTTTTGTCAGAGTGCCCGACAGAGGTATGGGAGAAGGACTGGCGGATCAATATCCAGGCTTTTGGCAACGGTGAGAACGCGGTCAAATACCTAGGCGCCTACGTGCGTAAATCAGCCATTGGTAATAGCCGTATCGTGGCCCTTGATCCTGACAAGAACACGGTAACCTTTACCTATCTAGACCGTGCCGACGGTGGCGAACGCAAGCAGGAAACGCTGCCCGGCGTGGTCTTCGTAAGTCGTTATATGCAACATGTCTTTCCGCGGAAATTTCATCGCCTGCGCTACTTTGGCTATCTGCACAGCCGCGGAAGGGAACGGTTACTACGGCTGCAAACCCTGACAGAGACGTCGATCGTTATCGCGGATAGTGAAAGCGATCGATCTGAAGTGGAAGATCCCCCATGTCCACGTTGCGGCAAGGTCATGGCCTTCACCGACACCTTCAAACCGTGGCTGGGGCCAGCGCCCCTGTTGGATGCTATTTGGGGAATCCAACCGCCGCAACAACCGCGAGCACCCCTAAAGATCCGGCGTCCGGGCAGAGCGCCGCCAAAGAAAGATGCGAACGCCGCATGACTCAAGGCGCGCAACAAGATCTGAAAAGAGGCCTAACTGATTCCCGAAAGGAAACCAGTCCTGCGGAGCTGTGTGCTTGGATCGTGAGCGTCGGACCATTTTATGTTAGAAACGATTCGCGCGCGGCCGTGCTTGGAAAAAACCGTGAGGATCGGAGCCCAAAGCCACTACGGCGCCGATCGAGGACCGCCGCGACCGCCGTTCAAATAAGGCAATGCGAGGATGGCAGACAATGGAAAATCCATAGCCTAAGAGAGCCAGCTTCTCCTTGTTCTTAAGGCTCCCTTGACATTCGACCGCGGGTTGTTCAACAAAGGCTGCATACGCAGGCTCGTTTCACTCGCTGCGATGCGAGCCTAGTTGTTCACGCCCCCACTTCGTCGCGGCACTCTTCGACTTGAAATACTTCCGCCGAATCTTGCGCCCACGATGCGTGACAGTGACAATGTGAGAGTAATAGCGATGGTTCTCCAGCGGCTTGCAGTTGATGGTCAATGTTAGGAAAGGACTGTGTGTGCAGCTCGAATGATGCCGGGAACTGATCGAAAAGACACGCAAAAACTGGCGAAAAACTGGCGAACTCTAACGAAGGAACAGCGCAATCTCCCCAAACAATTTTCCATAACTTCTTGACTCTTAACCCCTTAAAACTGGCAGGTGAGACAGGACTCGAACCTGCAACCCTCGGTTTTGGAGACCGATGCTCTACCAATTGAGCTACTCACCTTTGGTGCCGTAAGTTTTCTTTACGGGAGGATCAACGGTGTGGCAATAGGGAATCTCCTGCACCTCGACTCAGTGAGTGAGGGCGTAGAAGATGATGTTGATTCCCAAGGGGTAGGCCGATTTTTCTGAGAATTCTTTAAAATACCAGTGGTTCTCACCCTCGCGTTCCCAGCCGTCTCCAAGATCGGTGTTGTGGCAGATGAGACACATAATCCGACCGTTGTCGTCGTGGATGGCTTGGTAGTGGACTTCTTTGGCGTCTTCACGTTCCCAGGTGATGCCTTCGAACCGGCCCCACATGGCGACGTTGATGGAGGGAATCTGGGGACGTTCCTTGAGTTCGAACACGCAGCGGAAGATGGGGTGCTCCAAGGGAAGTTCGACGATGGGGCGATCGGGGAAAACGCGCTTAATCTGCTCTTCGAAGTTGGCGTATTCCTCTTCGCCCCAGAAGTCGTCTACCATGAGAAAACCGCCGCGCAGAAGGTAATCGCGGAGGATGGGTACTTCGTCGTCACCGAACACGAGATCACCGGGCTCGATCATGTAGATGAAGGGATACTGAAAGAGTTCTTCGTCGGTGATGGAAACGACCACCGGATCCGGAGCCACTTCCAGAGCGGTCAATTCTTGTAGCCGGTAGGAGATGTTGTAGTCGCTCTCAGGATAGTCGGTGTCCCACCTGTCCCGCCACCAAGAATCGTAGCGAAGCCTCACAAACGTGAACACATCGTTCGGCAAATCTTTGTCCGCGGTCCACTCTGGTACGCCTGCACGAGGCTCGTGATGCCAGCCCCGGCGGCGGCGGCGCTGGGCCCAGAGCACCATCGATAGGAGCAAGAGCACACTGACGACGACAACGCAGGGGCGAGCGCGAAACATGAAAGAGGGGGAATGCTAGGGGCAATACCGCTTATCGGAGAACGGCTACTCGCTCGTAGAGGGAACGGGAGCTTCTTTGTCCGCAGAAGGGAAATTGTCAGGAATGGGAACGGTGACGTTTCCAGTGATGGCCCATTCCGTGCCGCGTTGAAGCGTGGTGTAAAAGCCCACGCAACGCATGGAATAGTCCGCATGTCCCATGGGTGTGTGAAACACGCGACCCTTGCCGTAATCCAAGGTCATGATCATGGGTTCGTCTCGCTTCGTTGCTTTGCTAGGTGACGTCGCGAGGACGGTCATGTTCTCAGCCGGTCCCCGGAGCTGCGAATACAGTTCATCCTTGGTGTGCAACCACGTCTCCGGCATGCCTTTGGTGATGGGGTGATCGCTATTAACGATATTGACAGGAAATTGCCACTGCTTGCCATGCGAACCGCCGCGGCCTGGCGACGTGTCGCGAACCAGTTCACCTTCTTTGTAGTAAACGTACGGACCGTGGATCTCGCTACGGCCGCCCCAACCGCCAAGGCCGATCATTTTATTGAATTCACGCCATTCCGGGAACGAGTTGTTCGCGGCGTGGACGACGACGAAGGCCCCGCCGACGCTCACGTAATCCTCAAGCGCTTTCTGCACCGGTTCCGGCCAAAGTTCGCCATTGTAGTTGCTGAGTACCGCGTCATAACTTTTGAAATCCGGACGCCATTCATCCCAGCCTTCTTTCTGCTTGCGCGGCGGGCTGGTCGAAACATCCACTTGAAACTTGCCGCAAGATTCTAACGCATGTTCGAGAACCGGTGTCGTGACCTCCCATTTGTGATTGTTTTGACCGTCGACTAACAACACTTTAAAAACTTTCGAATTAGCGTCATCTTTGGCGGCTTGGCCTAACCAGAGAGGCGACAAGAATACGGCCAGAAGGAGCGTGAGGGGCAAGAGACGTTGAAGATGTTTGATCATGATGGGACGAGTTTGAAATGGACGATGAGAAAGTAGAGGACATCGGCGGGCCGAGGCAAGCTCCTGATGCGAAGCGAGCATTTTCCTGTAAAATACGTATTCTACTTGCGCCGCCCACGCATGTGACTTAGTGGGAAAACGTTATGGTCATGCCCTTAGGTAGATCCGGAATGGACAACCGGCGTCTCGATCAGTTGATCCGGGAAACCGGTGAGGCGGTTGAGGGTGATCTCGGCTACTGGCGGTTCGAGGTCAATGGCGTGATGCTCTACTGCGTCGCCGATGAACCTCACGACCGCATGCGAATCATGGCGCCAGTAGCGCCGATGGAAGAAGTCCATGAAGACCAGCTGCGCGCCTGCATGGAAGCGAACTTCGACCGTGCGCTCGATGCGCGTTATTGCGTGAATGAAGACACGCTCTGGACCGCCTTCATTCATCCCTTGAAGCCTTTAACGACTGACCAATTTCTGTCGGCGGTGAGGCAGGTGGCAAAGGCGGTTCAGAATTTCGGCACCAGCTACTCCAGCGGGGAATTGATCTTTGGTGGTTGTCCTGATTCTTGAAAATCTGATTGTCACCCGCACAGCACCGCGTAAGGATGCCGATTATGAACCCAAGAGACATCGATCGACGGCAATTTCTCAAAACCTCGGCAGCTGCCGGAGCGGCAGGAGCCCTAACAAGTCACTCTCTTTTAGCAGATCACCACGGCAAGGTCCCATTCAAGATTTCCCTAGCAGAGTGGTCTGTTAACAAGATGATTCGCAGGGAAAAGACGTTGGTGAACATGGATTTCCCCGCGTTCGCTAAGGAGAAGTGCGGCATCGATGCGATCGAGTATGTCAACCAGCTCTTCATGGATAAGGCGAGCAATGAGAAATACTTCAATGATTTGAAAAAGCGTTGTGATGATCTCGGCGTGAAGAGCCTCATCATCATGTGCGATGCGCTCGGCCAATTAGGTGCACCAGATGCCAAGGCTCGCCACACGGCTGTGCTCAAGCACGTGCCTTGGCTGTTAGGCGCGCGTATCTTGGGATGCCACTCCATTCGAGTGAATGCGGGTTCAAGCGGTTCGCGTGAAGAACAAGAAAAATTGGCTGCCGATGGGTTGGCTAGTTTGTCAGATCTCGCCGAGCCTTACGGCATGAATGTAATCGTCGAGAACCACGGCGGTCTCTCCTCAGATGGCGCCTGGCTCGCCGCGGTGATGAAACGGGTGAATATGCCTAACTGCGGAACGCTGCCAGACTTCGGCAACTTTCGAGTGAAACCCGGTGTGGAGTATGACCGCTACAAGGGCGTGGAAGAACTCATGCCCTACGCCAAAGCCGTGAGCGCGAAAAGCCATGACTTCGATGAGCAAGGCAACGAGACCAAGACGGATTACTTCAAGATGATGGATATCGTCCTCAAAGCCGGCTATCACGGTTATGTAGGAATCGAGTATGAGGGCGGCAAGCTCTCGGAAACCGACGGCATCATGGCCACGAAGAAACTTCTCGAGCGCGTGCGCGAGAAGGCCTCCGCCTAACAAGATGCCCAAATCGAAATGAATCAGAGCACTTTTCAAAGAGCCGGGATTTCCCGGCTCTTTGCCATTCTGGGGCTCCTCAGCTTCCCGGCGATTCCTGCCACCGCCCAGGAATCCGCAACGCCGGCGCCGGCAGCAAAGGAGCCAACGAAAGAGAACGATGAGAAGGAGTCAGCATCTTTGTTAGAAAAAGCGCGCACGCTGGCCACAGAAGGAAATTACCAGGAAGCGATGCTGGTGGTGGAGAAATCCCTAGCAAAGAACCCATCAAAGGAAGGTTATCAACTGCACGCCGAAGTCAGCCGGGCCGCCGGCCATCACGCGGGTTCCGTCCGGGCTTACACGGGGCTCTTGAAACTCGATCCTGACAACGTATCGCTCTATCAGAGACGCGGAGAAGCGCGTTTCTTGGCCGGGGATTTCAAGGGTTCTGTCAGTGATTTCGACAAATACTTGGAGGCGAACCCCGAGATCATTCCCAAGCATTGGCAACGCGGCTTGTCCCATTACGGCGCCAAGATGTTTCAAGAGGGACGGAAGCAGTTCGAAGTCCATCAGACTGTGAATTCCACCGACGTTGAGAATGCCGTTTGGCACTTCCTCTGTGTGGCGCAGTTAGACGGTGTGGAGGCAGCCCGCAAAGGCCTTTATCCCTATAAGGGTGACGCACGCATTCCGATGGCCCAGGTTCATGATCTCTTTGCAGGGAAAGCCACTTCCGCAGAAGTGTTAGCCGCCGCGGGAAAGGCGGCCAATGCAAACGACAAACGCAATCAACTTTGCTACGCCCATCTTTATCTAGCGCTCTATGAAGAAGCACTGGGCAATAGCAAGAAAGCGTTAGAGCATTACAAACTTGCCGCGGAAGACTACCGCATGCGTCATTACATGGGCGAAACCGCTAGGGTTTTCTACGAAGCGAGGCGTGCTACGGCCACCAAACCTTGAGCGAGACGGTCCTCTTTAGACAACAACGCTGCGAACGAAGCCCGGTGTGACCAATACGTGGTGGACACTATTCGTAGCGAAGCTCGTGAGCGTTCCGGCCACTGGCTCTCCGCTGACGCGAAGGCATTGTCACCAGTTTCTCTACCTCCATTGACAACTAATCTTAAGTCACACCCCACGGACCTCACCTATGCCAATCAGTCGTGAAACGATTCTTAGAATCGAATCAACCACTTTCCGGCTCTCCCTCGGCAAAGGGTAATTCGCCTTGGAATGGCCCTCCGCTATTGAACCATGGCCGCGCTCGGCCACCTTGCCCTCATGCGTCGCCATTGCCTTGCTAATCTCCTATTTGCGTCATCACTCACCGCCTCTCTCCACGCTCATGAGGCCGAAACCCAACAGCCCTTCGAAAGAAAGCACGCGCACGATGCGTTGAGCGGCCATTTTCACGCGGGCTATGAGAGCCACTATTTTTCCGAGGGACGCGATAACCTCGATGGCGATTCTTTGTGGACGACAAGCCTGGAAGTCGCGTGGAATCATTTTTCAGGCGGCGTTTGGTTAGGCTCCTCGCCAGACCAAGACTACGATGAACTTCAACTAACACTTGCCCTGTCCGAGTCATTCGGTGATTTCGAGGTCTATCTGGCCTACACGCACCTGCAATTCTTACACGACCACACCGATGACAACGAGGTGGGCGCCGGCATCAGCTGGTCGGGTCTGCCATGGGAATTGGGCGTTTCGTTAGAAGGTTACTACTCCTTTGATGCGGAGGGTTCTTTCTGGGAGTTGGCCCTCGACCGTGAATTTGAGGTGAACGAGAAAATAACAGTATCCGGAGGCGCCACCTTTGGCGTCAATCAAGGTTACATCGCCGATGGTCATGACGGCGCCAATCATCTTGCGCTTCATGTGGGACTTGGCTATCAACTCACCGAATCCTTGAGTCTCAATGCTCACGCTGCTTATAGCTGGGCCATCGACCGCGATAATGGCGGGCACGCCGATGATGAATCTCTCGTGGACCTCTTTCATGGCGGCGTGGGATTGCAATGGACGTTTTGACTTACGTCTCCTGGGATCGCATCATGCTCAGAAAGCGTACGCTAGCATTCGATGCGAATCATCAGGACAGGAATTCTTGCTGTAGTAAGTGCCCTCCTCGGGGTGGCAGGAGGTTATCTCACTGTTTCACGAGACCTTGAGACCGGGGCCTCTCCCTCACAAACTTCCCACTCTCCCGCGCCTTCAAAACAAAAGTTGGTTCACGAACTGCGGCAAGTAGGGCAACTCGCCAGCCCTGAAGAATGCGTGCATGCGTGGGAAACCGCGAAGCACGATCCGAAAACGAGAAAGTGGCTGCTGATGCGTTGGAGCGTCGTCGATCCGGAGAGCGCCATCGAACATCTCCGGGATGACGACTGGGGTGCCGTGAAAGACCTCTTCAAGTATTGGGCTATCAGAGATCCAGACGCAGCCCTAACGCATCTACGGACTCTTCCTGAAGAACAGATCGAGGCCATGGAATTCAACGTTTATCAGGCATTGCTCACTCACCATGGAGCGCAACCGATGATCGATCTCGCGATCAACTACGAAGCTGAGGGGATCCTATCCGTAAACTCGTACGACTCTATTCTTTCAAAAGCCTTTTCTCAATGGGCCGAGCAGAACTTGCAGGCCTCTCTAGACCGGGCGACATCCTTACAGGGTACAACACGCTCCGCAGCGCTGGCAGGTATCGGCAAAGCCTGGGCGGCCGTGGACGAGCAAGCCGCATTGGCATGGGCACGAGAGCTCTCAGGAGAGGATGGCGACCTCGCGTTCCAGGCAGTGGTCGAGTCCATCATCGCAGAAACCCCTCACAGAGTCGCCGAATTTCTAGGCGAAATGAAAGATCCCTTCTCCTACAGTACGCGATTAATGGGGGCGGGTAGCAACGCTCTGAAAACGCTTACCAAAGAAGACCCGGTCGCAGCTCTCCAATGGATTGCGGACCATGTTAGTGAAGAACATCATAACCAGGCCGTGAGCATGGTCTTCACGCAGGAAGCGATGGCCTCGAACCCTCGCCTTATTCCCCAAGCCATTGCGGCAGCAGACGAATCAGTGCAGAGCAGCGCGATTCAAAGCCTCGTTCACTACGCCCGGGCTTCTAGCATCGATCCCGCTATCAAGGGAACACTAGAGCTTCCCCAAGGGGAACTTCGCGATCGGATCATGGGCGCATTGATAGGGGCTTGGGCTTACGAAGATCCTCGCCATGCCCTCAAGTATGTTCAGGAACTTGAGAGACACTACGCTGGCGATCTCGCGACGGGGAAAGAACAAATTGCAAGAATGATCGCTTCCCGCCATCCCCAAGACCCCGCGGGCTGGGAGCTCATCACCCAGTTGCCGGAGATGTCCCAAGACAACTTGGCAGCACATTCCATCCGCGAGTTAGCGGAAGGCGGCGAATTCCTTGACCTGGCAGTCGAGCGGTTGCACGCCCATCCATGGAAGGATGAGCATGATCAACGGCTTCTCATCGGCCGCATTGCTCAGCAAGGAGCAAGGAGCGATCCAGCTAAGACACTCGCGTGGCTTCAGTCAGAAAGTTCGGAAATAGACCTTACGGAGGGTTACAACGAATTCTTCTACTACGCATCCGCTAGCATCGAAGACGCGATCTCCCAGCTTTCGACCCTATCACATGGCCCTAACCGAGACGCCGCTATCGACGGGTTTGTTAGAAGGCACGCTACCACAGATCTTGACACTGCCCAAGCGTGGGCCGAATCGATTGAGGATCCGGTGAGAAGAGAGAACGCCCTGAACCGCCTCAACCCAAATCAACCATGAAAGGGACGCTGATTTTCACTAGCATCATGGCGCTTATAGGCTTTTTGATAGGACGCCAGATAGCTTTCTCGCATCGCCAAGTTGTGGCCCCGCAAAGCCAAGAATGGCGCTCGCTCTTGTCCGGTCAAACCGGCCAAACGAAATCTGCGATCGATGATGATTTCTCCGTAGTGTTGGACGCCCTCACGAACCAAGAAAACAACCATGACAGCGATGCCTTCGCGAGATTCGTCCGTGCTCAAGCGAAAATCAATCTTGCGCCCCAAGCCATTCTCCAGCTCTCACCAGAGGAGCGCAATAAACTCGACGTCAATGATCTGGCAGACGCTCTGACGGAGGCCGCTCAAGTGGATCCGGACAAGGTTCTCGCCATTGCTTCCTCACATTCACACTGGCACGTTCGTACCGCTGCCACAGGCGCGGCCCTTCAGGCCATCGGCGCCAAAGATCCCGTTCGCGGGCACGAACTGGTGCGTCAACATGTGCAAGACCTCGGATGGCCGCCGAGCTTCCTGCTAGAGGATCTTGAGAAAGCCAAGGAACTCCATGCCGAGCTTCCAGTTTCCGCCCTGCGGCGAAACCTAACCACCCGAATCGCCGAGGCTTGGGCAGCGGAGGATCCAAAGTCCGCGCTCATGTGGACCACCGATCAGGCGAACGAAACGCATATCGCCAAGCTTGTCCTCCAATCTTGGCTGAAATCCGATCTCCATGCTGCCGGTGCGGCTCTGAAATCCATGACTCCCCTTCCGCAGTTCGCAAGCACGCGGCAGGAACTCGTCAAGGAAGTCCTAACTCATCACGGTTACCAAGCGGCGCTTGAATGGACTGACCGTTACTTACCACCTAACGCTCACAAAGCGGCCAAAGCTGTGGCGCTCGAACACCTGGCTTCCAAAGATCCGGCTCGAGCGATGGCGCTCGCGATCGAATGGGACGCCATGCCCACACAGGTCCTGGATGCCTGGGTCAAAACGGAACCCGCCACCGCACTCACCTGGGCGTCCGATCTTGCAGATGTGGGCTTGTCAGAAGAGCTTGTCCAAAGTGGTGTGCGCACTTGGTCGGCCGAAGATCCCGCATCCGCTGCCTCACAAGTATCTCTCTGGGCATCGGATGGCCAGACCGTTCCTGATGAAACCATTCGAATCGTAGGCCATCACTGGCTAATTGAAGATCCCGCCAGTGCGGTGAGTTGGTTAGGTCAATGGCCGGATGCGAGCCAAGCAAGCAAATTACTAGAGAGGCTCGTGCGCCAAGTTCAACGCAAGAGTCTTCATGAAGTCGCTAGGAGCATCGCTGCGTTACCGTCCGACCGCATCACGCCAGCGATACAGGAAGAACTCATCCGGAAGACCTCCAGGTACGAAGGCGAGGAAGCCGCGGAGACCTTGCGGTCAATGTTTGGAAATACTCTTGGTGATCAGTGAGAGTCTTTTTATCAGAACCAGTTAAGAGTTGACTTCAAAGAATGTGAAAGCACCTTGTTGCCTCGTGAAAGACCGTAGCGTCCAGATCCACTCTTTAGGGAAAGGCATTCCATTCGCCGAATGCGCGGATGCTATTACATGTGATATCGATCGTCGCACCGAGGTCGAAACGTAATCTGAAAACTCACTTTTCTCGATTTCACTGACCTCGTCCTCCTCGTGGAGACGAGGTTTTTTATTACCCTGAAATCACAACCATCAAGCCATGAATCTATCATCACCCCACGCACACCGATTCGGCAGAAAGCCGAACGGAGCACTCGCTCGTCCTCATCAACCGCGCACGCGGAACGATTGAACTCCTACTCTAAAACCCAGAGGGCGCCAAGCGCAATCCTTACATCACAACAACCTTAAAATCATTCTAAGCCATGAACACTGAATCCTTGTACAGACCCACCGGCGAAAGTGAACTCGCACTCGTCAAAGCATCGGGATCTAGGCGTTGGCCGTCTCGATTGCCTGAGCAGCCGATCTTCTATCCAGTTACAAACGAACGTTACGCAACGGAGATCGCCCAGCGCTGGAATGCGAGAGATGGCAACCTGGGCATTGTC
Organism: Verrucomicrobiales bacterium; assembly: GCA_965224685.1. Taxonomy (GTDB): domain Bacteria; phylum Verrucomicrobiota; class Verrucomicrobiia; order Verrucomicrobiales; family DEV007; genus CBDDAB01. Next base: position 648,598 of record CBDDAB010000018.1, read on the forward strand.
ACACGGTTCGAAGTTGAATCCGACTATTTGGCTCGATTCGAGGTGAAATGTGTCGGCGCGTCTCACCACACCGAATACTGGATTCCCGCCGAGGAACTCGATGCGTTCAACGATCGCATCGTCGGCGAAATCGAGGTCGTCGCGACTTACAAAGACGGCGAGAAGATCGAGGACTCATGATTGATGGACACCACTACTTCACTATCGCCAATCAGTTAGGCTTTCTGGAAAAGCCAACGGGCGTGGCCACGTACGATTTCGCCTTTGGGCAATTCTTCACCTGTGACCACCCTCTGCGTCCCTCCGATCTGCCAACGGTCGCGAGGGTCGGTGCCATCGAAGACTATGCTAATTGGTATTCTGCACTTGGTGATCTTGGATTCACAATGATCCACACGCCGGAACAGCACCTCCGTTGCACGACGCTCCCGAAGTGGTACCCCCTCATTGAAGGACTGACTCCCAGAAGCCAAGTGATGGGAAAACATCCCAGCTTCAAGACAATCGAGTCCAGCTTCAGCTATCCATTTTTCATGAAAGGCTCCCGCCAGACGAACCGCCATCAAGCCGCGCTGTCGATCATTCGTGACCGTTCTCAGCTTGAAATCGCTCTATCAATCTATCAAAGCGATCCCGTTTTGCATTGGCAGGACGTGGTTTGCCGGGACTACGTGCCGCTACGTTCCATCGAAGGCGGCGTGAAAGGCAAGGTGCCGGCGTCCTTTGAATTCCGAACTTTCTGGTGGCACGGCAATTTCATCGGGGCGGGAGCCTATTGGTTTGAAGCAGAACCCTATCAATGGAACGAAACCGAACGAACGCATGCGCTAGCACTTGCTCGAGAGGCCGCGCGACGAATCAACTGCCCTTTCGTCGCCATCGATATTGCCCAATGTGAGGACGGGCGATGGATCGTCATCGAATGCAATGACGGGCAAGAGAGCGGCTACGCCGATGCGAAACCTGTAGCGCTATGGGAGAACGTTCTATCGCTTCCACCACAAGCACCTCTTTAACTAAAACGGCAGAATGAAAGTTCAAGAATCAACACTCCAGCTGTGTCATGCGCTAGCCACCAGCTACTATCAGAAAGCGACGCTGTTTGGGAAAGACCCCGCTCTGTCGCTTCTGCAAGCGGCGGCGACCTGCGATGATTTCACGGTTACTGCAGCGGTTTGTCCGTTTGCTTTCTCCAAGCAGAAAGATCGGCAAGGATTAGCATTGAACGCGTTGAATCAGCTTCCGGCGATTCCAAACAATCAACTGGCGCATTTCGATGCGTGGTCTCGTGAGGATTGTGCGAACTGGTTCTTTCCACCAAGCGCCTTCCGTCACTCGACATGGCATGAGTTAGAGCCTGAAAATCTATCAGATCTCTTGAAGACTCAAGGAGAGCGGGCTCACCGCGCCATACTCCTTTGTACTTGTCATCCGAGTGGCTATGTCAGACAGCGCGCCCTGGATCTTTGCGCCGCCGCCGGCATCTCAAATGGGGTCCCCTTCAGTTTGATTCGGTTAAACGATTGGGTTCCGGCTGTTCGAGACGCTGCGAGCAGGGGGATCGACCATTGGTTGGCTAACGAAGAATCGCCCAACCTTTTACCCATACTTCCGCTAGTTTCACGGCTCTCACATTGCTACCGGGCGGATCACAGCAAGATCCTACGCACAATGGCCGACTTTCTCCAGCGCGGGGCTGGTCAAGATCAGCTTCTCGCGGGAATGCGTGACCCTGCCGCAAGTGTGCGCGCCGTCTGCTATGGCATGGCAACCGAGGGCGGTGCGCCAGAAACCCTCCGGTGCCAGGCGATTGAGACTGGTCTCGCCGACTCGCTTTCTTATCTCCGCATGCGTGCAGCCAATCAGGCGACCGACTTTGGCATAGAGTACGCCGATCGGATGCTAGCGAATGCCTTTATGCCCATCCGTAGGCTCGGGCTTGAGTTGCACGTAAAAGGTCGCACCGTCGATCATCGAAGGCTACTAGAACAAGGTCTCGATGACCCACATCGATCAATGCGAGAATTCAGCCGCTACTGGCTGAAGACCCTTGGCTATCGCTATGAGTTTGCTAGTCACTATCGCCAAACTCTCGATGATTCGAGTGCGAAACGAAGTCGCATTGCGTTATCAGGACTTGGCGAGACCGGCACTTCTGAAGACTGCCTGAGCATTGCGCCTTTTCTTCAACATACAGGAGGTCGTCATCGCGAAGCAGCCGTTCGCGGTCTGGCGGCTCTGGACTTTGACTACTACCGGGATTCAATCCTTGCCACCGTTCGCGATTCTTCGGCCCGTGTTCGCAGAGCTGCAACGAACACAATCCTAGCGAACCGAGTTCGCCTCACACCCAGTGAAATCATGCCTCTGCTTGGGTCGATCGAAACGAAGCGCGCGAGGACGCACGCTCTGCGCCTTATGCAAAAGCTTAGCAAATGGGAGAGAATCCGGTGCTTGCTCGATGCGTTTAACGAATGTGAAAGCGATGGGCTTCCTCAACTCGTGGATGCTGTGCACCAATGGCTCAATCTCTACAACTACAGTTTCGTTGAACCGGCACCGTTAGTTCTTGAAAAGGTAACCGAATCGTTTGAGGCAACCCAAACGCACCTTCCTGACCAGACCCGAAAAGCGCTGAGGGGATTACTTGAGTCACTCATCTAGACCTAGGTTTACTCTGGTCATCGATGCCAGAACCGGAGAATTCATCTCATTCCGTGCCGCTTGAAAGTCACCACAACCATTTTTTCATGACTTGACGCGCTCGTCGCTAGCGAGGAGGCCGTCCCGGATCCTCAAGATGCGGCGGGCGTTGCGAGCGACTTCTTCTTCGTGGGTGACGACGATGATGGTGTTGCCTTTTTCCCAAAGTGCTTGGAAGAGAGTTAGGATTTCTTCGCCGGTTGAGGAATCGAGGTTGCCGGTGGGTTCGTCAGCGAGGACGATACTTGGTTGATTGACTAACGCTCTGGCGATGGCGACGCGTTGGCGTTGGCCGCCGGACATCTCATTGGGCCGGTGGTCCATGCGGTCTTCCAGCCCCACCTGACCCAGGGCGACTGTAGCAGCTTCTTGGCGGTCATCTTTGGAAATGCCGGCATAGATGAGTGGCAGTTCGACATTTCTGAGGGCGGAGATCCGTGGCAGGAGATGGAAGGTTTGAAAGACAAAGCCGATTTCGCGATTACGGATATCCGCTAGTTCATTCTCGTCTAGCGCGGAAACATCGACGCCGTTGAGTTCGTAAGTGCCTGATGTCGGCGTGTCCAAACACCCTAGCAGGTTCATGAGAGTCGATTTGCCAGAACCTGATGGCCCCATGATGGCCACATATTCACCACGCTCGATCTCTGCCGTGACGCTACGCAGGGCGTGCACGGTTTCGGCGCCCATTTCGTAGGAACGCGCCAGGGCATCCATGCGAATCAGGCTCATGACTCGTCATCGGTGTCTTTGGCATCGGATCGCGTGACGGTCATCTCATCTTTGAGATCGCGATTGATGGCGCGGTAGTTTCCAGTCACAACTTCCTGGCCTTCCTCAAGCCCTTCTTTGATCTCGACGTAATCATCATCGCTGATGCCACGCTCGACGTTGACTTTCTTCACTTTGTTTCCCTCAGCCACAAAGACCACTTCTTGCACGCTCCGTTTCTTGTTAGACTTGCCCTTACTCTTTTCGGATTCGTCTTCATCATCATCTTCCTTCTTCTTATCACCACGGGTAGTGACACTTTGTAAGGGCACCGCTAACACATCAGTGGCCGACCGCGTTTCAATGTATGCGGTGATGGACATACCAGGGCGAAAGGCTTCCGCTTCTTCGATTAAAATCTTCACTTGGAATTTCGTTGCTTGTTGTGAAGACGATCCCATACCCCCGCCGGCGTTCGACATTTGAACGGTGTTAGACGCGTTGGCAATCTCAGTCACTTCGCCATTGAAGGTCTCGTCTCGAAAAGCATCGACCTCCAAACGCGCTTTCTGACCGGTCTTGATCATGACCACATCGATCTCGCCCACCTCCACGCGTGCTTCCATGGCATCGAGTTGGGCAACGGTCATGATCTCCGTCCCCGCCATGAGAGACGTCCCGACCACGCGTTCGCCTTTCTCTGATCGCAGTTGCACAATCGTGCCGTCCATGGGGGCAAATATGGTGGTCTTGGCCAAGTCCTCTTCCGCCTGTTCGAGGGCGGCTTTGCCTTGAGCCACGTTGTGTTCGGACGATTCATACGAAGCGGTAGCCACGTCGAAAGCGTTCTTGCCCGCCAGATACTCCGCTTCCGAGATTAAACGATTTTGATACAAACCTTTGATCCGTTCGTAGTCGGTCTTTGCCTTATCCCGATTGGCTTCACTCAACTTTAGATTGGCCAAGGAAGCGTTGTAGCGGGCTTCTGCTAGATCTTTACTAGCAACGTAATTGTCAGGTTTGATTTTGACTAACAAATCTCCCTCTTTCACCAACTGCCCTTCGCGCACGGGTAGGTCCACGATCTCTCCGGCCACTTCCGGATTGATCACCACGCGCGTCACGGGATGAATTTGCCCAGTGGCCACCACACTCTCCGTGATATCCCGCCGCTCGACTTCCTCGGTCTCGATCGCGATGGGCTTCTTCTGTTGCTGCTTCTTTCGCCAAGCGTAGCCGCCTCCTGCAATGAGGAGAATGAATAGGATCAGCAGAAAACGCCGAAGCTTCTTCTTCGATTTCTTCTTGGGCATGATGCTGCTTACAATCGTGAGACGCCGGTGGAAAGCAAGACCTCCGCATTGACCGTCTGGATTCAATCTAGGGAATCCCGAACTTCGGAATTCTCACGAATCCCGCTACGAGAGGGAGGTGTCCCGCCTCTCGGAATTCTCACGAATCCCGCTGCTAAAGGGAGGCTTCCCGCCTCTCGGAATTCTCACGAATCCCGGTACTAAAGGGAGGCGTCCCGCCTCTCGGAATTCTCACGAATCCCGCTACTAAGGGAAGCGTCCGGCCACGCGGAAATTCTCACGAATCCCCCTACTAGAGGAGGTCCCGCCACTCGGAATTCTCACGAATCCCGCTACTAAGGGAAGCGTCCGGCCACTCGGAATTCTCACGAATCCCCCTACGAGAGGGAGGTGTCCCGCCACTCGGAATTCTCACGAATCCCGCTACTAAAGGGAGGCGTCCCGCCACTCGGAATTCTCACGAATCCCGCTACTAAAGGGAGGCGTCCCGCCACTCGGAATTCTCACGAATCCCGCTACGAAAGGGAGGTGTCCCGCCACTCGGAATTCTCACGAATCCCGCTACGAAAAGCGCGATATTCCTTAGGAAACTTTTTTGAGAAAACTCACCCGGCCGGTGGCGACCCATTCGGTGACATAGATGTTCCCTTCGTGATCGAAGCACGCGTCATGCGGATGAATGAAACGGCCCGCTTCCCACATCTCGGGTTTGCGGCGCATCTCGAATTTGTTGCCTAGCGCTTTCTTGGTCCAGTCCTCGCTGTAACCCAGATGAGAGATGACGTTGTTTTGATTGTCAAACAAGGTGATGCGCGCATGCAGGTCGGGCACTAACATCACGTCACCTCTAATGTCAATGTCAGCAGGAAAACTGAGGCCCTCGAGAAAACTAAGATGTTTTCCATCCAAACTGAAATACTGAATGCGGGCATTGGCGCGGTCCGCCACGGCCAAGGAGGGTTCACGGCCGGGCCGGTCGTCTAACCAAAGACCATGCGGAGTCTTCATCGTGCCCGGGCGGCTACCCGTGCCGCCCCAACTCCGCACCCACTGGGCCTCTTTATCATACTGATGGATGTAATTGGATCCATAACCGTCCGCGACATAGAAACCGCCGTCCGGCGCAAAGGCGATATTGGTGGGTGAAAAGCGTTTCTTCTTATGATAGAATCCGGACATCTCGGGAAAGCTCTTGGCCCAAAGTTGCTCACCTTTAAGCGTGGTCTTGGCCACAAGACCATGACGCGTGTCACTCAAATAAAGAAACTGAGCGTTGCCTTCCTGACGGAGATCGATGCCGTGCCCCCCACCCCAATAGGCTTTGCCAAAAGAGCGGACGAATTTGCCGGAACCTCCTTCAAAGACCGCAATGGTGTCGATGGGTTCCTTGCCCGCTCCACGGTGCTTGACGTAGACCAACCCTTCATTATCCACCGCCACCCCATGCGTGTCCGCCCATTGAATATGCTCTGGCACTTGCCCCCAACCATGATGGCATTCGTATTGATGCGCGCCTTCACCGATGACGACGGGCTTGGTTCCGCTTTTGTTAGCCGTCACGATATTAGGAAACAAAGGTGCCGCTGCCGTGGCGCTCGCAGCACGAAGGAAATGTCGTCGAGAAGCAATCATCTTTTGAAAGAAAGTTAGTTAAGCGAAGATTCGATCAGTTTCTCCAAGCTAATCATGTCCGCCGCGAATCGTCGAATGCCTTCTGCCGTTTTCTCCGTGGCCATGGCATCGTCGTTGAGAAGGTAGCGGAAGGCTTTTTCATCCAGGCTGATTTTCTCCAAATCACTCGATTTGGCAGCGTCCTCGGTGAGTTTCTGTTCAATGGGCGCGTCTGCATTCTGAAGTTCCTCCAAGAGCTTGGGGCTGATGGTGAGAAGATCACATCCTGCTAGTTCAAGGATCTGGCCGATATTCCGGAAGCTCGCACCCATAACCTCGGTGGCATAACCAAATTTCTTGTAGTAATGATAGATTTCGACCACGGATTGCACGCCGGGATCCTCGGCGCCTTGATAATCCCGCCCTTCAGTTTTCTTGTACCAATCGTAGATGCGTCCCACGAATGGCGAAATGAGTTGAACCTTGGCATCCGCACAGGCCACGGCTTGAACCAATGAAAACATCAGAGTGAGATTGCAATGGATGCCCTCTTTCTCTAACATTTCCGCCGCCTGAATGCCCTCCCACGTGGAAGCGATCTTAATCAGCACCCGATCACGCGAAATGCCGGCACGCTCGTAAAGTTCGATCAACTGACGAGCTTTGTTGATCGTTCCCTGACAATCAAATGATAGTCTAGCATCCGTTTCCGTGGACACGCGTCCAGGAACAATTTGCAAGATTTCCTCGCCAAAGAGGATCAAGAGCCGGTCGATGATGCTTTCCACTAACACCTTTCCCGTCAGTGATGAATTTTCATGCTCTTTAATCGCTCGGTCCACCAAAGAACGATAACGTTCTTGCTTGGCCGCTTTGAGAATTAGCGAGGGATTCGTCGTCGCATCCTGCGGCTGATACTCCTCCATGAGCTCGAAATCCCCTGTGTCCGCCACCACGATGGTGAACGCCTTGAGTTGATCTAATTGACTCCCCATGGCGCCTTTCATAGACGCCCATTCGGGCCGTGTAAAGCCTTGCCCGGGTGGGGCCAATCGTGGTGGTCAATGGAGGTTGGGGGACGGTGACGGTTCCCGCGCGGCAGCGGAGTCCGACGCCCGGAACTCTCACGAGTTCCGCTACGAGAAATGCCCATCACTTTTGTCCGACTCCAGGAACTCTCACGAGTTCCGCTACGAGATATGCCCATCACTTTTGTCCGACTCCAGGAACTCTCACGAGTTCCGCTACGAAAAATGCTCATCACTTCTGTCCGACGCGAGGAACTCTCACGAGTTCCGCTACGAAAAATGCCCATCACTTCTGTCCGACGCCCGGAACTCTCTCGAGTTCCGCTACGAAAAATGCCCATCACTTTTGTCACCCTCGCTTTGCTCTATTTCTTAAAACAACCGCTTAGCACTTTAGTTAGCTACTACCCAATGAAGCTCAAACTTTTCCACGGTCAAGCGCCCCCAACCACTGGAGTTTGCTGAGGCATCAACACCCTCTGATCACAGTCAATTGATCACAGCCAATGTAATTATCTAAATCTTTATGTAAAAATACGATTTATAGTCTCAATTTTAATTGATACGATGCAATTTTTCATTTGTTAACCCAGGCAATTGTATAAAACTGACGGACCCCACCCTCCCTCAACCATGTGCCCATCTTCGAGGAACCCCCTAAAGTCACCAGGTAGTACGCGTATCACTTGGCTGCGGGAGGAAGATATTGAGGTTTACGCAGATCCCGAGCGAGCCTGGGTAGGAAAGACTCGCCGTCTATCCTACCTGGGTCTCGTGGCTTTGGGCCTCCTAACGATCTTGGCGAGCAGTCTCGCCATCGCCTTTGCCGTAGGCCAACTGCACACTCCCATCACGGAAACTTCCCCAACGACGTCCTCTCCAAAACTTGGCTATGAACAGGCCACCCACACACTTGTTGGATTCCTCACGGCAAGCTCTGAAGAGGAACGGCTTCGTTATGTAGATGGCCCTTATGAATTAAGAAACGTAAAGCCTATCAACGCATTGCCGCAATGGCATGGGGAAGGACGGTTCCGATCCCAAATGTTGACTGATCCGTTAGGAAGACTTCGCGTCACCTTGCTTCAAGACAATCGTCCGCTGGTCGAAGCCTGCGTCGTGCCTGACACGCATCGCTTTCGCATCCTCAAAGAAACCGTTCGGCATTATGGGGATAAGAATCTCGACGAATGGTTAGTGGGGACGACATTCCAACAAACGGCTTTCAGAGCGTCGATCGCAGAAGCTAACTACTATCCCACCGGCATTCGCGAAGAAGAGATGAAAGCACTAACTTTGCTCGACGTTTTCTCCGATGAGCGATGCATCGCCTACCTTCCACGCTATTCGAAAGAGCACGCCACGTTGAACAAGATGCTCGACGATCAAGGCAAGGTCCTTCCTTCCTCTTTGGAGGGAGCCTTCGCAGGGAAGAATTTCCTTAGCACAGAAAGCGCGATTCTGCATTCAGACGTTCCCAGTCAAGAAGGAACCGCTCCGAAGGAAGCGCCGGAAGCCTTTGTTACCCTTGAAAAAAAGCCACTAGCGAATGGCAAACACTATGTCGTAATCAAACGGATAGAATAGTTTTCCCTACTCCATCAACCTCACACGAAACAATCCCCAATTCATGAAACTCAACCTCATCTTCACCCTTACTGCGTTTATCACCTTGCTTGTTGTTCCAAGCCCGTTCTCACACGCCGCGACCATTACCGTCACCGGCGTGGAAACAACCATCGAGGCATTGGCCGATGGCAATGCGGCGTTTGCAGTTGATGACACGGTGACCTTGGCAACGGGTTCTCCTGAGATCGATATCACTTCAGGGACCCCTTGGACATTCACTAAAGATGATCTGAACTACACGACCCTTTCAGATGGCAAAGTCTACGCAGAGTTTGTCATTCTCATGAACGAGACTGGAGGCGGCAACTCGATAACGATGAACGATTTCAACCTCTCAGTCGGTGGAGTCTCCCTATGGGATTTGGATACCGGCGAGGATAATGAGGTCGTTTTCAATGAAGGCACCATTGATTTCAACAGTGGTGGCGCCTCAGCGGAAATTGCGATCTACATCTGCCACGAGGTGTTCTCTGTTCTTGGAGATACGGACACCATATCCACGACCATGGATTTCACAGGGGGCACCAATGGTGCCGATTTCATCGGTTTCGGCGCTGGAGATGGCAGCACGCCGCCTCCTCCCAACCCCATTCCAGAGCCCACTTCAATCTTATACTTGGCGCTCGGCGCTGGCCTCGTCTTCGGTCGGCGGCGCAAGCGCCGCACGCTCTAGTAGCGTGTTAGATTAAAGCAAGATTCCAACAAAGCGGTGCGCTTTGCTTTGTCCCGATCGCCATGTTGTGGATGAGCATCGGAGTATTTCGCATCTTTCCAACTACGGAGAAGCGCCTGACCGTAGCTGAACTTGTGAGAGTTCCATGGGCGGAGCCTTCGATCAATGCTGGTCTTCTGCGGGATCTTCATCCTCTCCAGCAGCGAGATCCCAGTAGCGTCCCAGGCAGAAACTAATCAAGGCCGCGTAAAGAACGGACGCGATCACCGCATAAAAAGCCCAAGTGGGGAAACCCAAGATCAAACGCGGAATGGAGCCTTCGGCACCCGGCGTGAAAAACCAGGGCACGGTGAAAAACAACGCGCCAAAGGTGTAGAGAAACAACGTGGCCTTGTTCCTGATCATCTCCGTGATGCCGCTAGGGTTTGATGTCAATGGTAGTCCCCGATAGCCCCGAAGTGTAATCTTTTGTCGCACCGTTGGGCCACCGGACGGTGACCGATGCCGGCTCGTCATTCTCATCCATGCCGAAAGTGAGGTTGGCGGTGGATTGTGAAAGGTAACCAGATCCCCCATAAACTTCGGCGGTTTGCGAACGGCCGGCCTGCGTGATCAAGGTCACCTTGGAACCGATGGCGGTGGGATTGCCCGGCGTCCCGTGCAAAGCGACGCTAACACATCGGCCAGCGCTTGTTTGATTTTGAAAGGCTAACATCGTGTCGTTGTTTCGAGCGATGAGGAAATCCGGCCGCGCATCCCCATTGAGATCCGTCACGGCGAGACCTTTGCAATCCTTCGGTGCCACAAAGCCGCTCTCCGCGGGGGCGATCAGATCGAAGGTGCCATCACCCTTGCCTTTCAAAAAGGCGCCCACGCCGCCGTCCATGTGACCCGTTTCCACCTGAGGCCCATAGAAATTCTGCACGAGCAGAATGTCCGGAATGCCGTCTCCATCGATCTCTTGCGCAGCCATTCCGTAAACCGGCGCAATTTGGGCAATGGTCGGCAAAACTTTGAATTCAAAGCGTCCCCCGTTGTTGATCAAAACGCCCGTATCCAAAGTCCGAATCTCTAACCTGATGGCCTCTTCCAAACAGTGCGGCGCATAGATCTCCTGTAACGGCGCTAGAGCGAAGTCGTGGTAGGTGTCGAATTTATTAGCCAGAGAAGGAATTGCGTGAGTGGAACAGCTGCGCCCGCGAACCGGGAACAGCGTTGCATCCTCAAACTCCGCCTCAATCAACCGCTTGGTTCCAGATTGATCAATATCGCCGTAATAGAGCAGTGCCGGTTTCTTTGGCGACGCGTGATACTTCGTGTTGTGGCCGAAGTTCCCCACCACGTAATCGGTATCGCCATCGCCGTCGAAGTCCGCGCCGGCAATGCTATTCCACCAACCTAACAATTCCGCCAAACCAGCTTTGTTCGTGTGATCGCTGAACCGGCCTTTGTCATTATACCAATAACGAATCGGGCCCCATTCATAGGTCACTAACAAATCTTGCCAACCGTCGTTGTCGGCATCGGTAAACAACGCACCTGTGACCATCCCCGAACGCGCCAAGCCAGGCGCCGCCTGCTCAGTGATCTTGCGAAAACGGCCATTCTCGTTGAGCAAGAGCATACTTTCCGGCGTGGTGGGATACCGTCCTCCAACCACACGCCCACCGACGAAGAGATCAAGATCGCCATCACGATCCCAATCCGCAGTCACCACCACGCCGCCACTAGCCGTCATGACCGGCAATGCCTGGCGATCGATGACGAAATTTCCTTTCCCATCATTTTTATAAAGCCTGTCCTGCAAGAGCGCCTCTTGCTTGGTTCCCATCTTGTGTTCGGAGCCTCCACTCACCACATAGAGATCCAGATCACCATCGCCGTCCGCTTCGAATAACATCAGCCCCATGTCTTCTAACACACTGTGAAGCAAGAGATTCTCTTTGGCCTGAGGCGCCTTGGGATCAGGCGGATTCACGGAAGTGAAACGACCGCTTCCGTCATTCCTCCCGATCTGCACGGCTTTCAAAAGAGCCCCTGACAGAATCATGTCTTCATCACCATCCCGATCGATATCCCCCACGGCCACGCCAGGTCCGTATTGCGATTGCTTGTTAGGCAGAAGCGGCTGATCTTTGAAGTCGTCAAAGAGGTTCTCCGTATGCTTGAATGAGGCAACGGCGGGCACGGCCTTGAATGACGGCTCCGGCAATTTCCGAGCCCACGGTTTGTTAGGTGCTTCGCCTTTGGGCTCACTGATTTCGTGATGCTGATTGACCGCGAGATTCGTGAGTTCCGAGCGTTTGCCACTGGGCCAATCGATGATAAGACGATCGATGGTCTCAGCCTGGCCCAAACCGAAGTGCAGAATGGGCTCCTGGGAGGCCATGTAGCCACGCATGGTGATATTCTGTCTTCGCTGGTTCTTGCCACCGGCTTCGACAGTCACCCTGGCGCCGATACCTTGTGGATTGCTATCCCGCCCCACCAGCGAGACGAGCACGGTGTTACCCTCTTGACTATCATTACGATACACACTGGCCGGTTCTTCCAAGTTCACCACTACCAGATCGAGATCGCCATCGCGATCCAGGTCCGCGTGCACCGAACTAAAACTCATGCCCATGTGATCGAGCCCCCACGCCTCACTCACATCTTCAAAATGCAAATCGCCCTTACCGCGGTAGGCGATGTTCTGCTCGCGAAGCTCGGGCGTGCCCGCTCGCACATGGCGATCCCATTGGGTTTCGCCGTGAATGACCTGAACGGCCTCGGGATTGTCCGAGTCGTTGTAGTTCTTGGACATGCCGTTGGTGAAATAGACGTCGTCCAAACCATCATTATCAAAGTCACAAATCTTTACCGTCCATGTCCAATCGGTCCCGGAAAGCCCAGCAAGCTTGGCGCCTTCCATGAAACGCTCTTGTCCCGTCCCCACGTAGAGCACATTCCGCATGTATTGACGCGGAAATGCCGTGCCGAGGAACTCCGCACTATCACTCATCGCCCCCATCGTGGTTTTCTGTTTGTAGTGGTTGGTCCCTGACATATCGGCGATCAAGAAATCAAACCACCCGTCTTGATTGAGATCGGCGAAGTCCGCCCCCATCGAAAACCAAGTCGTGTAAGGCACCATGTGTTCGATGATATTCTTAAAGGTGCCGTCTCCGTTGTTGTGATAGAGGTAGTCCGGGCTATCAAAATCATTGCCGATGTAGAGATCAGGATAGCCGTCATCATTATAATCCCACCATGTGGCTGAAAGTCCCCATCCATGACTTTCAATTCCCGCCTTCTTCGTCACGTTGGTGAATTTGCCGTTGCCGTTATTTTTATAAAAGTAATCTGGCCGCCCCGCGTCTTCCCAACTAGCCACCGGCAGGCCGCCATCTGGCGGGTATTTCACCTCAGTGATCCGCAGGTAAGGTTCATACTCCGGCTTAAGGATCACGTTACGGTTGCGATCAAAGGTGGCCACGGGCGTGTTCTCCGGAAGTTTGCCTTTGGGATGATAGTATTTGTTTGTGAGGAGGTAGAGATCGAGGTGTCCGTCCAGGTCGTAATCACAGAACGCCGGTGTGTGACTGGCTTCCGTCAGGTCCAGGCCGAAAGTTTTCGCTTCTTCTGTAAAAACCCCCTTTCCATCATTGATAAACAATTGGTTAGGCGACCCATGATTGCAGACGTAGATATCCAAATCGTCGTCGTTGTCGATATCCACCATGGCCGTGCCCACTCCCCAATGCTTACCACCATCGACTTTGGCTTTGTCCGTGATTTCCTCAAATTTGAAATCGGCCGTTTGCTTGTATAGCTGATTCATTCCCGGCCCATTAACGAAATAGAGATCGGGCTTGTCATCACCGTCCACATCACCCACAGCCATCCCGCCCACGACCATAGAGGAGGCATAAAGCCGCCTCATCGGATGAGTCGTGGGATCGACTAATTTGCTATCGAAGTCGATGCCGGTGTCAGTGGCGGGCAGGTTCGTAAAAAGCTTAGTGCCCCCCTTGGAACGTGGATTCAAAGGGGTGGAGCGCACGTCATCGCGGTGCGACGCCACGGACGACGGTTTAGCAGGGTGGTTCGATTGCTTCGCCGCTTCAGAATCTCCCGGACCACAAGAACTGGAAAGGAGAGCGAACGAAGAGAAGACTGAGGCTGAGAGGAGCTGTTTCAATCGCATGAGTGCTGAGGAATTGCCTGACTTTCCCCAAGCGTGGAACGGCGATCAAGAGATTTCCAGACAGATCAGTTAAGCGAAGGGTCTTCGGGCGTCATGGAGAGCAGGCGATGCCAGGGACTCATCACTTCTAGCGTGTTCTTCCACATCTCAGACGGCGCCAGTGTCAGGATACGATCGTCCGGGCGGTAGGGAATCCACGCGCGTTCGCGGAGTTCCCCTTCTAACTGGCCCGCAGCCCATCCAGCGTGTCCGACGTAGGCGCGCACTTCAAATCCCTCTTTCATTCGCGCCACCGCTTCCGTGGCCGAGAGCCGGTTGGAAAACTCCATGGTTCGTTCTTCAGTCCGCCAATACAAGGACGCGAAGATCAGGTGTTCGGTCGCCACCGGGCCGCCCACGAAGACCGGCACCTCCTGAAGTTCTTCCACTTCTTGCGATAGACTCAGATCCCCGACGGTCTTGCCCATGGCGCGGTTCAACACGAAACCTTCCGCACCATCCTCCAACGTGTGGTGGCTGAGAAAAAGCACGGTACGCCGGAAGTTGGGATCGCGTAGGGACGGATCCGCCAAGAGCACATTGCCATCTAAAGAAATGGGCGACGAGTCTTCAAACTTCATAGTTTCCCTAAAAGCATAGGCAGTCGTCGCACTTCGCAAAGATCATTTTTTGAAACCGCCTCCGTTCAAATCGCGCTCGTCGGGGCCTCCATAAGGTGCTTTGATCATGACCATGAATGCTCTCACAGAACAGCTGCGATCCGGTCAAGCGCTCGATGCCTCACAGATCAGCCAAGCGACCGAGGCGTTGCTGGACGAAGCCGTAGCCGTGGAGGACAAGGTTGGCTTCTTGAAGGCTCTTCACGAAAAGGGAGAATCAGCGGAAGAAGTGGCCCTCTTCGTAGAGACATTCCTCAATCATGCCCGGGTGCCGCCGCTCACGCAGGCGGATGTGGAGGGCCCCATGATCGATGTGTGCGGCACCGGCGGCGACAAACTTGATCTCTTCAACGTGTCCACCACGAGCATCTTCGTCCTGGCGGGCGGCGGACTCACCGTGGTCAAACACGGCAATCGCGGCATCACCTCCAAGAGCGGCGGTGCGGATGTGTTAGAGGCGCTTGGAGTAGTCATCGATCTCGGTCCGGACGATTTCGCCAAAGCGGTGAAAACAACAGGGTTAGGCTTTCTCTTCGCCCCCATCTATCATCCCGCATTCAAAGCAGTCGTCCCCGTGCGCAAGATTCTGGCGGAGCGGGGCCAGAAAACCATCTTCAACATGTTAGGCCCGCTCCTCAATCCTGTGAGCCCCGCCTTCCAAATGATCGGCGTCTTCGACGAATCGCTTCCGCCCATCTACGCTCAGATTCTCTCGCAGTTAGGCCGTCAAGAAGCCTGGGCCGTGCATGGCAACACGGAAAGCGGTCAAGGCGTTGACGAAATCTCTAACATGGGCCCCACTCACATTCATCGCACCCGCCAAGGTCAACCGAACGATTCCTGGACGGTTTCTCCAAGTGAATTGGGCCTCACGCCCGCCGCAGTCGACGAGCTCAGAGGCGGCGATGCCAATGAGAATGCGGGCATTCTTGAGGGCATACTGAAGGGGGACCTCCAAGGTCCCAAACGTGATCTCGTGCTTTTGAATGCCGCCGCCGGCTTCGCCATCACAGGCCAAGCCGCGGATCTCAGGGCCGGACTCACCCTCGCCGCGGAGGTGATTGATAGCGGCGCCGCCTTGAAGAAACTGGATGCCCTGCGCTTCTTTCGCCCATGAACCATCCACGACCCAGTCACTTTGTGAGAACTCGGTAATAACCAGCCGGCTCTCCCCCACGATCGGCATCATCGTCTTCAAAATCGACTTCTCCACCATTCCCAGCCAGATCCGCCCCGATCACCACCCAATTGCCTGAGGTGAGATTGACGTTGTATTCCACGTCGTAAGTGTCTCCATTTTTAGAGACAAATGTCAGTTGGGTGTTTCCATCCACCCGTGCAATACGCGTGATCCTCACAGTATTCTCCGAAGGCGCACCTCCTAACACATCAAACAACCGGCCGGCATAAAACTGCAAACCGCGTTCCGCATCAATGCTGCCACTGAGGAAGTCGCCGCCACTTAAGCCGCCGTTTTCACCCGTGCCGGCGAAATTACCGCTGGCAGCGCCGAAGGACGCCCCATTGCTGCCGCTCCAGTCGCCACCTACAGGTTGGCTGTCTTGTCCTACCAGCTCACGATCTAACCAAAGGCTAATGGTTTGCTGCCCTTGATCATCGCTGACATTAAACGTCCAGATCAACTCTAACAAGCCCGCGTCTAACTGCGCTTGCGTGAGGGTGTGCTCGATGACAGCTAACACTAATCCGCCCGAACCCGCTGATCGCGCCACGAGTTTGTTCCCGCCTTCATAGACGATGGAAGAACCGATCGTCCCCCCACCGGTTTCAAAGATCACTTCCGATTCGCCTTCGCCCGCTTTGGGCTCAAAATCCACATACATGCGAAAAGTGGCATTCTTTCTATCATTGTCCCCACCGTTCTGATGGAAAGTCGGCATGGTGGATAGCGTTTGGAAGAGCGCCGTCGGCGCCCCTAACAAAACGAATCGCGGCAGCCCACCATTGGATGCGGCGGCATTGGGATCGAAGCCTTGATCCACTTCAAATCCGTCCTCCAACGTATCGCCATCAGAATCCGGATTCACTGGATTGGTACCTTCCGCCGTTTCCTGATCATCACGCAACCCGTCGCTATCCGTATCAGCCAAGATCGGGCTCGTCGCCGGATTCCCATTCACTTCGTCGCCGTCTTCAAGCGAATCGCCGTCACTATCGGCCTCGCCTGGATGACTTCGATTGGCGAGTTCTCCCGCGTTATCCAAACCATCGCCATCCGGGTCATTGTCCGCTGTTTCATCAAGATTCTGAAAATAAAGTTCCTCCCAGAAATCGAGAAGCCCGTCACCGTCAGTGTCACCGTTAGGTTCTCCGAACGCCGGCAGGAGAATGAAGTTACCGTCGGCAAAGTTGTCTACATCACCTAACGCTGTGTTGACAAACACTTCGACATGCGCCCCGCCACTGCGCTCATAGTAGAAAAGCTCGATCTCGTGTTCGCCCGCCGCCAAATCCACGGAACCAAAGGCATCTTGGGAACCATGGGTATCCGGATCATCCACCACTATTTCGCCATTAATCAGCAGCTGGTTGCCGTCATCGGAGTTCACCCCAAAGGTGCGCACGCCGGGCTCGGTGATGGAGATCGTACCCGTCACGTGAATACCAAAGTCATCACGCGATCCCAAATCCGCGAAGAGCGGGAACGGGGCGTTGCTCTCTGAAAAATTGCCATCCGTCCCATCGGCGAAATTGATCTGCCGAGCATTCACTGCCACTTGATCAGCAATCGCCCCAGGATCCATCAGGGCCTCTTGGAAGCCGTCCATCGAGTTGAATCCCGTTCCCGGTCGAGCTGTGACGTGCCTAACTAAAAAGCGACCCAACGTCGTGTCCGCCTGCACCGGATCACTGCCAAACAAATACTCGGCACCATCATCGTCGCCATCACCATCCGTGTCTTTGACTAACGGATCCGTCTGAACCGTGTGCACCTCGACACCATCCAACAGACCGTCGCCATCCGTATCGGGATTAAGCGGATCCGTGCCGCGTTCCGCTTCATCAGCGTCAATAAAACCATCCGCATCACTGTCAGGATCACCTTCCGGTTGCGGAACCAATCCCGGGTTGGCATGAAGGAACCCGACTTCATCAAGCGTCAACGTCCGGAAGTAAACTTGAATATCATCAAGCACGCCGTTGAACGGTAGAAGGCCTTCAAAAGCACCAAAGAAAACCGTTCCAAAGGAAAGATCTTCGCTCACATCCAGTGGCTCTAAATCTTCTTCAAATGCCACGTCGATACCGTCGACATAGATCGTCCCTGTAGCGGCCTCCGCATCATGAACAAAGACCACATGATGAACTTGGCCCGCGGTGATCGGGGCATCAGATGTGCTCACGACGGGCTCGTCCGCATTAAACCAATTCAGATTGCCACCTGAAAGGACCAGCGAGAAATCTGGGACGCCATCTTCGCCTCGCGCGAAGAGTGCCGCATTCTCCGGCAGCACATCGGCCTGCAACCAG
Source organism: Verrucomicrobiales bacterium (assembly GCA_965224685.1). Lineage (GTDB taxonomy): Bacteria > Verrucomicrobiota > Verrucomicrobiia > Verrucomicrobiales > DEV007 > CBDDAB01. Next base: position 666,606 of record CBDDAB010000018.1, read on the forward strand.
AGCGACACAGAGAAGTTCTCAAACGGCTCAAGACGACTGGCATTCGTCATGATCTGGCTGCTCCCGTCAAAGCGCCCCGCCGTCCCCGCCTCTCCAGCAATAGCCGGCTCCCCCAAGATCACGCCTTCTGCCTGCACATGACGTTCGAATCCCGTGGCGTCCAAGATTTCCGTCGATCCCGCCACTTCGTCCAAACGATAGTGCGCCCCAGGTCCTAGCGCATTGATCACGCTCGCGGTAATCTCCACTTCTAACATCGACTCGTCCGGATCGTCCGTTTCAATCGTCATCAAGGCCCGAAATGCACCAATGCGGCCCTGAGAATCAAATGTTAGATCGATGGCGCCCTCTTCGCCGGCTGCGAGCGATTCGGGAAAGCGATCAAGCGTGAAGTTCTCTTCGTCTTCGCCCTCCAGTGTCACACTCGAAATGTTCAGCACTTTACTCGCGCCCAGATTCTTGATCGCTACGGAAGCTTGTCGCGTGGATGGCACCGTCGGCAAGCGCCCCAATCGAAGCCTTCTTGGCGCCAAAGCTTCAGGATCGGTCGGCGTGCTCAGCGTACGGATGACCAAGTCATCGTAGGTGGAACTCGTCTGCGCACGCCCTTCCAAAGCGATGTAATTCTGTTCGGCATCGTCCCACGTGAAGATGTAGGGATCGCGTTGACTAGGATCGTCTTCAATCCCATCGGTCGGATCCAGATCTATCTGCGTTCCCTCCACGAAGGCCGTGACGGTGACTTCGTCCTCCGTATCAAATCCCGCAAACTGATAGCGAACCTCCACTTCATACTCGTCCTGCGTGCTTGCTAGTCCCACTTGGCCAAGAAAATCCGTGGGCTCGCCCAGCACGGATTCCGAGTTGTGGGTCGTGTTATTCAAATTCTCCAAACGAGGCACCACACTATCCCAGAAAGTGTAGGCGCCGTGATTCTCAATAGCGAAAGTGAAAGCCGCATTTTCAAGAATATGCCGGTCGAGATTCCCCTCAGGAATCACACTTTCCTCACGCGTGAGGCCCACCCCAAAAGACGTGAAGCGGTTGGTATCGTCTTCGTTGTCGGTGGTCTTGGGATTCACTAAAGCAGAAATGCTAAATCCATCTCCAGCGAGAATGAGGTCATCGATAAAATTATGATCCAGCGCCACGTAGGTTTGACCGGGACCATTCGCGGTGTGTAAGACCCCGCCGATGATGCGGGACTCGATATTATCGCGATCGTAGGGCTCACCGTACTCAATGGGAGCGAGGGGACCGGACATACCATCCGTCGAAGCATCGATATCCAGCTCATCCGGCCGATCAAAGGTATCCGAGAAGAGCAGTTCCTGACTGGAGGAAGAAACAGCTAGGCACCATGACAAACAAACAGAAAGCGCGATGGTTTTTTTCATAGCGCGGGAAGACTGAAGGGCACCTTGTTAAAGGTCAATGCTCATCCATGTGCCAGCCCCCCGCTTTGGGGATCGTGTTTCCGAAAGCCAACCAACTATTGGAGTCAAGTCTTCAGGCTGCAGGACTAAAAACGTCCTTGTATGTAGTCGGTCTTGGAATACGCATCACCCCTAACTGAATACGAGCTTCCTAACAGAATTTCCAATGAATCGCCTAAGTGGGCTGTTGGCTTCAGCCTGAGCCCCTCGACTAATGGCCTGTGCATAGGGATGTTGGGGATGTTTCTGCAGCACGGCCGAAGCGTCTTTGATCGCTCCCTCACAGTTTCCCATACACCAATGAGCATTGGCGCGGTTGCACAATGCCAGAAGATTGTCAGGATCGACTTTAAGCGCTTCATCCGTGTCACGCAAGGCATCCCGAAATCGGCGAAGGCCGATGAAGGTCGCCGCACGCATCGCCAAGGCACAAGGGATCCCGGGAGCCTGTTCCACCACTTTGTTGATCTCCTTAAGCGCCTCCTCGTGGCTGCCGCGCATCCCGTAAAACTGCGCGCGCGCCAATCGCGCCGGCACAAATTCCGGGAGTTTCTTTAAGGCGGTATTGAAGTGATTCAATGCCAGATCCGCTCTGCCCAAGGCGTTGTGCGCCAGCGCATGCCGATAGAAATCTTCCGCAGTTCTCGGCTCATTAGTTAGGAGTATCCTGAGATCACGCTTCATTTCCGATACCCGATTGAGTGCAAGGAGGGCCTGTGCCCGCGTGATCAAACTCATGGGATGGTTAGGCTCGCGCAAGAGAGCCCGGGAAGCCTCTTCGAGCGCCTCTTGAAAGTGCCCTCTCCCTCCCAAACAATGCGCCAGTATTACCCGCGCTTCCACATCTTCCGGCTGCCGCTCCAGCACCGCACGTGCATCGCGCTCTCCCCATTCAAATCTTCCAAGATAGGTGTAGGCTTTGGCACGGGTGAGTTTCGCCGTTAGGCAGTTGGGCGCATAGCGCAACGCTATACGCACTGCCGTGATGGCGTCATCAAATCGTCCCAAACCCACGCAGGCCCGGGCTTTCAAGACGTGCGCTTCCTCACAATGCGCACACTCATTCAAGGCTTGATCAGCCATACGAATCACCTCGAAATAATCGAAACGCTTCAATGCCTCCTGTGCTGCCCGCACACAGTGTTGCGCTTGCGGGGTGATGGCCGGTTGCGATTCTCGCGATTGGACACGCTGACAAATTCCATCTGCCAGTTCCTCCAATCCATCCTCGGTCGAAAGCGCCTTGATGCCTTTCAACCAGGGACACCACTGCCCAAGCTCTTGGTGATCCATTTCGTGCAACACGGGCAGAAGCGCACACTCACCTTCAGCGAAGAAGGCAAATAACGCACTCAGCTCCCTTGGCGCCCATCGCGCTTCAAAAAAGGCCGGACTAAGAATCAGAACTGCCCATCGCGATTCAAGGATCCCACTGCCGATCGTGGCTTGAAGATCGTCTCCCGGCCTGATTTCAAAGCGGTCATACCACACCCTAACCTTGGCTGCGCGAAGCTTCTCCGCCAAGGGATCGGCCACCGTTTTCTTATCGACAGACGCATGACTGATAAAGACATCCCAACTCATAATTCATAGATACGTTACCTATGAACTTCAGATTTCGCCGATGAAGGTTTCGCGAGAGTGAGGCAGCGAAAGAGCAGCGGTTTTCAACTGCCGCATTTTTAGCGTCGTGAGGAGGCGCTTGAAAAGCGCCGCTCCTTGAGGAGTGCTGTGTTAACCAATCCGTCCACCCAACTCATCGGCCACGAAATCCTCGATGATCTCGCGAATATGCGCATCCGCTTGAAAACCTAGCTCGAGCGCGCGCGGAGTCTCAAACTTGACCGGCCACGTCTCCACGATTTTCTCAATCACGGGATCAGGTTTCCATTGGATCCGATTCACGACGTCTTCACCGCCGATCTCGCGCATCACATCGACCATTTCTTGCACCGTGGTCGTCAGCCCGGGCAAGGCCACCGCGCGATGATGTCCCCAGGCGTCGCCATCTAACAAAGCGGCATGAATGAAGTTCTCCACCACTTGCTTTGGCGAAAGTACCCACACTCCTGTGCTCGCGTCAACTGGGCACTCGTACGGATCGCCCTGCAACGGTTCACGAACAACCGAACTCGCAAAGCTCGAGGCCGCTTTGTTAGGCTTACCCGGGCGCACGACGATCGTCGGCAAGCGCAATGCCCGGCCATCAATGAACTCACGACGGGTGTAATCATTGATCAAAAACTCCGTGATCGCCTTCTGCCCACCGTACGACGTTTGCGGGGTCAAAGGCGTCTCATCCCGAATCACGTCTGGCAGATTGCCACCGAACACCGCCACGGAACTAGCAAAGACCACACGCGGACAGGTCTCCAATAACCGCAATGCCTCTAACAAACACTCTGTGTTGTGCAAATTGACCTGCATCCCCAACTCAAAATCTTCCTCCGCGCCCCCGCTGACCACCGCCGCCAAGTGAAACACCACGGCCGTGTCAGGCGTCACCAAACGCTCCAGCATGGACGGCTCACCAAAGTCCCCCTTGATGATCTCCAAGCGATTATCCTCCGGAAACGGCGACAGGGGATCGATCACATCACTCACCACAATCTTCGAAATCTTCCGTTCCTCACCACTGGAATCTTTTAATGCCCCGCGCTCTAACAACCGCAAGACCAATCGCTTGCCGATGAAACCGGCACCACCTGTGATTAATATTCGCATGATGTCGCGACGCTACGGAAGAGCTGCCGGTTCACGCAATGCGTAAATGGACGATTCGGACTCTTCTACGTCGAGTGAACCGCAGGGAATGGCCGCCCTACTTCTTCAGTGTCCGCATATACGCCACGAGATCTGCGAGCTCCTCCGTACTCAAGATCGCAGCCAATCCAGGTGGCATAAGCGATAGTTCCATGGCTTCGCGCTTAGCAATTTCGTTTTGAGCCACTGTCTGCGTGACGCCGCCGGCCATGCGGAGACTGACTTCACTGTCGGTTTCACTTACGATGTAACCGCCTAACTGCGTCTCATCTTTCTTGGTCAACACCACGCCTTGGAAACCGTGGGAGATGGCGTTGTTAGGATAAAGGACGGCTTCGTAGAGCCCCTCGATGGAGAGTTTGTCGCCAATCTCGGTGAGGTTGGGGCCGTAGTCGATGCCTTTCTCGTTGACGACGTGACAGGTGGCGCAGGTCGCTTTTTCAAAGGCCTTAGCGCCTCGCGTGGGATCACCGGAGAGGCGGACGAGTTCGGGAATGGGAGGAAACTTCTCCGCGCCGGGCGTCGGCGGTAGCTCGAGAAGCTTGGCGATGTTTTCACGGATCTCGCGATCGCGGGAACGCCCGAGGATAGCCGCAACGGTGAACTTGAGATCATTGGGAAGCGTCTGTGCTTCGGCTTCTTTGAAGAGGCGTTTCTCGCCTCGCGAGGAGAGTGCTAGAGCATCGATGAGGCGTTGGCGGAGCGCTTGTTCTTTGGTGGTGTCGAAAGCGATCTTGGTTAGGAGGGTGACGGCTGCGGCGTCGCCGGTAGCACCAAGAGCGCGGGTGAGTTTTTGAAAGGCTTCTCCCTCTTGTCTAACGAGCTGCTCGGCTAGCCAAGGCTCGTTGCGCAGGAGAAGGCGAGCAGCCGTGTTGCTCTCACGATCTGCCGGATGGTTGACGATATGGTCCAACAAAAGCTGTTCAACGCCTTCCAATCGCAAATGGGCCGCTAAGCGCACGGCATCGGGCTGCCCTTCTAACGCTTTGAGCAAGGATTCCACTTTACGATCATAAAATCGCGCACCTTGGAGTTTGTCTGCAGACAGGTAGAACGCGGCCGGCACCGCCACAATGGGGGCACCGCGCCCGAAGAGGGCGAGAAGCGCCTGATCTCTTGCTTCGCCATGCGGTTGAAAATGGAAAGCGCGCAAGACGCGCTTCTCCTCACCGGCAGCAGCGCCACTCATGAGATACTTGGCCAGTTCCATCGAGGTCTGTGGCGCGCGGCTCCGCCAAAGAATATCCGCAAAGCCACTCCCTTTATTTTTCCGCTCCAACAAAGCCTTAAAACGTGACTCCCAAGAAAGATCGGCCCCAATGCCTAACGCTTCCAAATACCAGCGATCCTTTCCGTCGTGCTGCGCCGCAAGCCTGGCCCACAACTGATCCGCCTTCGATCCTTTCTGAAAACGCAAGGCAATCGCGCACTCGCGGCGAACCTGAGGATCGGGATCCTCAATGAGGGTCTCGATCGCTTCCAACAACTTGTCATCAAACTGTCGTGCGAGCCGCAATCCCGCCATGCGGATGTTGGGATCATCATCCTTGAGTGCGGCGTTGACGCCGCCTTGCTTGTGCCAGCCTAACAAGAAGAGACCACGCGCACGATGTTGAGGTTTTGCCGATTGGTCACGAAAGAGTTTCCGAGCCGCACGGCGACCTTCCTTACCTTCGCTCAATGCCTTCCATCCCAAGTAACGCGTCTCATTGTTTGGACTCTTAAGCGCGGCGATGGCATTCTCGGTTGTCGAGACATCCAGCTTAGCAAATTTGGTAGGTTTGTTCCCCTTGGGCGCGACCCGGAATAGGCGCCCACGATCGAGGTCGCCCATACCGTGACCACCCACCCCTGGATCGTACCAATCGGCGACGATCAACGATCCATCCGGCGCCACGGCGACGTCTGAGGGGCGATACCAGCGGTCCTTGGTGCTGGAGAGGATATTGATGGTATCTGCCTTGTAGCCGGCACCGTCATTGGTCACGGGATAAGCGCGGCATACGTTCGGCCCCGCATCGCAGTGAATCATCTGGCCCTGAAACGCTTTAGGCAGCAAATCGCCCTCATAAACCATGATGCCGGTGGGTGAACCAGCGCCGGTTTGCAGAAGATTGGGCACGACACCGGGATCGCGCAAATGCCAGTGCCTCAGCGGAATCTCTTCGTGCATGTTGATGCGTTCGTCACGCCAACCCGCGCCCGTGATCTCATCGCGGTAACCGTAGTTCCCGTATTCCATAACGAAATTGATGCGCACCCCGCGATTGCCGTCGTCATCGTTATCGCTCTGCCAGAGGGCACCGTATGAATCCACCGCAACCTCCCAGTTGTTGCGAAAATTCCAGGCCAGCGACTCCACTTGAGAACCGTCGAGCGCACAACGGAAGATCATCCCTTGCTGATAAGGCCTGCGGTTGGTGACAATCTTGTTACCTGCCAAATCAACGATGACATTTCCCTCGGCATCGCAGAGCTGTTTCCCGCTGTTGCCAAAGTTGAAATACAACCGTCCGTCCGGGCCGAACATGAAAGCGTGGATGCCGTGATCGTGCTGAACACCGCCGATCTTGGTGAACATCATCTCCTTGCGATCGGCCTTGCCGTCGCCGTTGTCGTCGTAGAGAGAAAAGACCTCTTCATGCGCGGAAACAATGGCGCGATTGCCTAACACACAGATACCGTGGGCAGAATCGATGTCGTTTCCTTGATAGAACACGGTCGATTTGTCCGCTTTGCCGTCGGCATCCGTGTCTTCAAGAATAAGAATGCGATCGCCTTCGGGACGCTTCCCCTTGTGACGACGATAGTTCACCACCTCACATACCCACACGCGTCCGCGATGATCGATATCGATGGCGCTGGGACTAAGCATCATTGGCTCTGAAGCCCACAACGACGCTTCGAGATCAGGATGCACGTCTAACGAAGCCACCGCGTCTTCAGGGTCCCGTGACGCGTCGTTTCCGGACGCGCGACGCTGCGCCCGCCGTTGCGCTTTTAAAATGGGCGCAGGGTTCTCGGTATAAACATGAAAGGCGACGCTTGCGGCGTCGCCTTGACGAGTGCCCCCTTCATCGAGAGCGCCTATAGCTTTGAAGGTTTCGTAGCCGGGTGGCAGCTTGTAGGCAATGACACTATTGGCGTGCGTTCCAATCCCGTAACTAGCAGGCACACCATTCACAATCAAGGTGCCGCCCCCAGCGTTCTTGTTTACCTGGGTCTTTCCCCAGTCCGACATCGTGGACGTCCATTTAAGCTCGGTGAGTTTCTTCTCCCCCTTCGGCCCGATCAATCGCGGCTCCAACCAATCCGCCCAATCACAACCAAAGCCGTTGCCGCCATCCGTGACCACGAGATAGAGTTCATCTGCGCCTTTGATGTCGGCCTCAACTTTCACTCGATAACCCGGCGTGCGCGTATTGATGACTTTGGATGAGAATTTGGCCTCAGGCAATTTGCGTTTGTTAGCCGCCTGCTTCTTCTCTGACTTCTTATTCGGCTTCTTCTTCTCCTTTTCAAACTTCTTCGCCGTGTCGACGATCGTTTGCTTGAGACCTTCTTCATCAATAGACGGCGAGGGCACGCCGTCTTCCGGAATCTCCAAGCCCGCCGTCCACGCGATGCCGTTCAAGACGGTCTTGCGGAAGTTGTCGTCGGCGAAATTTTTGTGATAATGCAAGCCCGTGAAACCGAATCCGCGGCCGTTGCCATAGTCTTCGCCACGTTGATAGACCCAGGCGACATGTTGCGGCTTGCCGGCAGCGACCGCTTCACGGACAAACTTGTTGCCGCTGTGCGGACCGTCCTTCCGCTTCATCGTCGACTCCGGAGCCAAGGCCGAAAGAATGGGCGTCACATTCTCCATGCCCTCACGAAAACGCATGTGAAAATACCATTCATCATTGGACTCAAACGGTTTCAATCCGTTCGCAGCCGGATGCTTGGGAAAATTCTCAAATTTGGCGACCCAGTGAGGATTCACGGACCAATGCGTTTCAAAATAGCCGCCCATCCAATTGAGCATGCCCTTGCCCGGAGGCCCAATCGGCACTTCGACGCCATAGTGGAGGCACGCTAAGCCCACACCTCGTTTCATGACCTTATCAAATGCTTTAACGTGTTTGTTAACGAGGTGCCCATTGCCGCCGGAGCAGAAGAAGACCACAGTTGCGGCGTCTTTAAAAACTTCGTCAGGGTTCTCCGGCCAAATCAAGTGATGCTCGTAATCTATCTTGTCGTCACCATAAGCTTTGGTGAGCCACTGACCAAGGACCTGACACCCCGCGGCGTACTCATGTTGGCCGGAGCCGTGAGAACTCAAGTGCGAGATAAAGACGATCTTCTTGGTGTCGGCGTGCAAGGCAGATTGGCAGCAAAGCAACGCGATCAGAGCAAAGGAAAAGAATAGGACGGTTTTCATAGGGTTCGAGATGAGGTGAAGATGGCGGATTCGAGGGGCAGAGGCGAGTTCAAATTCTAGAGGAGCACGGTAACACAGATCTGCATTGGATTGGCACGAGAATAAATTCGATTTAGTGAATGATAGGTTAATGGCTGAAATTCGCAGTCACCTCCAGCCGCCTGAAAGAGGGGCTTCGACCAGAAAACCCTAGTCATCCTGCAACGCTTATCGATTGCCCAGGCACTGGCATGTGGGCATGGTGTCCGGCATGTCCGATCTCGCTCGTATTCGATTCTGGTTAGTGGTCGTGATCGTGGGACTCGTGATCTCCGGGCTCACAGCGTTTCCGCTACTTTACGAACTCAATCTACTTTCCACTTGGCTGGTGGGCGCGCAAGGAACCGTTTCTTGGAATCCACAAGATCACGAGGGATTGGCCCAATGGATTCTGTTGGTTCGAGAGGGATTGGACGTCACTTATGCGAAATATCCGTTCATTGCGTATGGGACGGATTGGTTGGCTTTCGGGCACTTGGTCATTGCTCTGTTCTTTCTTCCGCCGTGGCGCGATCCTGTCCGTTATGAGGCAAATGTGTTGATGGGCATGGTGGCGTGCATCGGCGTGTTTGCCGTGGCACTAGTTTGTGGGCCTCTGCGAGGGATTCCATTCTACTGGCGCTTGATTGATTGCAGCTTCGGCATGATTGCGTTGTATCCATTGTGGCGGGTGCGAGTGTTGACTCGCAAACTGAATCGATGTTAGTTTCCGCAACCTTCCTCAGTTTCCGATAATCCTGAAAAACTGCGCACCCGGCTGCATGGGAAATTGCCCTTCTAACATGCCCCCCGTTCCCGTGAACATAGCGCCTTCCACAAGAGCCCAAGTCTTCAAATCCGCACTCCCCTCAGCCGTGTAGATGCGATTGATCTGCGATGCCCACTCGAGATGAATGTGATCATCGCGACGGGCGATAGAAAGTGCGACCGGCATAGGAAGAGTAAGCGGCCGCTGAGGTTCGAAGGTTACGTTCGTTCCGCCGCTGATCCAATCGTCAATCACCTTTCGATCGGGAGTGCCCGGCGTCACGACTAACCGGTTGTCTTCAACCGTGGCCGTTCGAAGAGAGGTAAGGGTGCTCAGTGGCGTAAGATCAGTTATGGAATTGCGATTCAAGCGCAAGACCGTGAGGCTGGTCAATTGCCCCAAGGGAGCCACGTCTTGAAGATTGTTATTGCTGAGTGTTAGCGAACGCAATTGCGTGAGATTCTGCAACGATTGCACGTTGCTGATACCATTGAAATCCAATTCAAGAGCTATCAAATTGGTTAGCTCTGCTAGTGGATCGAGATTCTGCACACGATTCCATCCAATTCGAAGTACTTGGAGTTTCTTCAAATTGGCCAGGTGGTCGACACTTGAGATTTCGTTCTTGAGGATCAACAGAGACGTGAGATTCACCAGGCCACTGAGTGGCTCAATGTCTCTGATCGCATTGGTAAACAATGTGAGCTCTGTTAACTTGGTTAGACCGGCCAACGGCGTTAGATCAGAGATGTTGTTCCGCCCGAGATCGAGCGAGACCAGATTCGTCGCGTATTCCAGTCCGGTGAGATCCTCAATGTTGCGGAGATTGCCATCAAAGGTGGTGAGCCCTTGGAGGTCTGTTTGCGTGATCGCGCCCGCCGATTTCCCTAACGCTTCCCGTAAGGCTGCCTCCAGATTCGGATCAGGTATGTGCACCCCGCCAGAGGAGGTTTTTTGAGGCTCGAAAGTAACACGCGCTCCATTAACGATCCACCCATCGATCACTTGCCGGTCCGGAGCGCCAGGCGTGACATTGAGACAATTCGACTGCACGCTAGCGCTCTGCAGTCTCGCGAGAGGCGCCAGTGGAGTGATGTCCGCAATCTGATTGCCATCCAGTTCCAGCACCGAAAGGAACTGTTTATCGCTCAGAACGGTAACATCGTTGACTTCATTCTCACGCAATGACAAACGAACGAGATTCGGAAGTGGTGTTAGAGGCTCAAGCGATGCGATCTGATTCGTACCCAGAAACACTTCCTGTAGCCTCGTGAGACCGCGCAGAGGTTCGAGATCGGAGATTTCATTCCCGTAAGCACTTAGGAATTGGAGATTGGTCAAACCCGAAACGGGACCGAGATCCACAATGCGATTATCACCCATCCAAAGTAAATTCAGTTGCGGCATGTTTGCGATGACACTGATGTCCGTAATGTCATTGGCGAACATCCGCAGCGTCACTAGGTTTGTTAGTCCAGCCAGCGGAGAAATGTCCTGCACCTGATTCCTAACAAAAGCGAGATGCACGAGTTGGGTGAGGCCGGCGATAGGCGTCAAATTAGTGATATCCCCTTCCCCACCATTCAAGCTCAAGTTTAGATCCGTTAAGTTCGTCGCCACCTCCAACCCCGTTAAGTCCGCAATGGGCACGTTTGCCGTGAGTCTTGTTAGGCTTTGCATCTCGGCGACCGTGATCTCGGCCGAAGCGGGATCATTCGACGCCCGCTCCAACGTTCGAAGTACCTCCGCCTTCAGCCTCAGGTCCGGGATCGTCACCAAGGCATCTGGAGGAAGATTGGGCCCGGGATTATTCGGTTCGACAATATTGTTTGCGACCAACTGAAACTCAAAACGGCCTTGCTCCGTTTCCGATTCGCCATCCTCAATATAAGTCTCTTCAAAGTCGTAATGAAATCTGACCAAGCCTTCGCCTTCAGCCGCCCACCACGTCTGGGTCGTGGAGCCACTCCCCGTGAACCCAACGCCCGTTTCCTCCCATTCATTCACGAATGTAAACTTCAATGCTGTGAAGGTGCCTAACGGTGTGGCGATTTCTTCTGCGGGCCCGACCGAAAACATGCTCAATGTCGTGCCCGACCACGGCGCTTCGCCGGATTCGGTTCCTTCGTAGGCGCCTGAAGAGACGATCTCCGCTCCCAGTTCAAATTGGCGGGGCGCGATAATCCAGGGCGAATTGAAAGTCTCGACATCTAGCACTGTGCCACTATCCGGAACAAGTCCCACTTCGGTTAACAGGCTCAATCCCGAATCATTGAGTTGAAAAATCACTTGGAGATCCTCTTCGGCACCGGTGACTTTCCAAATGAGCAGATCGTTTCCACCACCTCCAAACGTCACCGTGAGCCCCGACTCATCCGTCAGCGTTGAGGTGCTGCCATCAGCGTAAGGCAAATAATCGGTCAGATCCATACTCCTAACCGAAGACGGAAAAACTAACACAAAACTCAATACAACGAGTTGCCGCAGTGATCCGGACACATTCATCGTTCTATGAAGCCGCAGATCGGATCACTTGTCATGAACATTCGATGAACTCGCGGGTGGTCGCACTGGTAAAACCTTTCGACTTTCCCCATTTCATTCTCTAAGATCCGGCCCTCATGGCCACGGACGAGCATAAGCCTGAACTCTTTGCGACCACTCACTGGACGGTCGTCTTGGAAGCGGGCGATCCCGATAACGCCGAAGTCACGCGCGCCTTGGAATCATTGTGCCAATCTTATTGGCTGCCTTTGTATGCCTACGCCCGCAAGTCCGGCCGCAAAGAAGAGGAAGCCAAGGACCTCACGCAAGGCTTCTTTGAGAAACTGTTGGAGAAAAACTACCTTGGTATCGCTGACCGGCGGCGCGGCCGGTTCCGTTGGTTTCTCCTTACGGCATTCAAAGGGTTTCTGGCCAATGAATGGGATCGGCAAACGGCGCTTAAACGTGGCGGCAAGAATCAGCCGATCTCTTGGGATCAAGTCAGCCCTGAAGAACGCTATCATTTGGAGCCCACGCATGATCAGACGCCTGATCTCGCCTACGAGAAACGTTGGGCGCTCACGTTGATCGGCAACGCACGGCAGAAACTAGGGAACGAGTTTCGCGATGCCGCCAAAGAAGAACGTTTTAAGTTGTTGGAGCCTCACTTGTTAGGCGGTGGCGAACGTTATGCGGATATCGCGGCCAAGCTCGGCACCACGGAGGGCGCTCTCAAGCAGGAGGTCCGGCGCATGCGTCTCCGATTCCGGGAGATTCTTCGGGCAGAGGTGGGCCAGACCGTGGCTTCCCCTGATGAGGTGGATGACGAGATCGCGTATCTGATGGATGTGTTGGCGAAGTAGGCCGGTGAGGAACGATCCAGGAGCCTCTGATCCATTTGAAAGAATGGCGGAGGCGCCTACGTAGCCTCCCAATTGAAGGTGAAAACGTTACTTGCAAGTTTCCTGACGGCGTCTCTTTGCCTCGAGATTGCGCCGGCGGAATCCCTCACGCGAGTGGCCAACACCACCCTTTCCCTGCCGGCTTCGCCGCCCACTGGCACTTACACCACGGCGATCGCCTTCACCGGGCTCACCTTTCATCGACCCGTGGCCTCCACATCGCCGCCAGGGGAAACCAACCGGCTTTTTGTCGTCGAGCAATCCGGCCGTATCATCGTCATTCCCGATCTCGGCAACCCTAACAAAGAAACTTTTCTCGATCTCAGCACCACGGTGCACTACAGTAGCGATAGCGAATCCGGGTTGTTGGGCCTCGCCTTTCATCCAAACTACGCCGCCAACGGTTATTTCTACGTCTTTTATTCCCTTCTTATTGACGGGCTTCTTCATCAGCGACTTTCCCGGTTCGGCGTTTCCGCCGCAAACCCCAATCGCGCGGACACGTTAAGTGAAGTTCCCATGATTTCGCAACGCGACCAGGCCAGCAATCACAATGGCGGCGATCTCCACTTCGGTCCGGAAGGTTACCTTTACGTTTCCTTGGGAGACGAAGGCGGTAGCGACGATCAATATGACAATGCCAGGTTCATCGATAAAGATTTCTTCAGCGCCATCATGCGGATCGATGTGGACCAGAGCGCTGACAGTCTTGTGCCAAATCCTCATGCCGCCGTTCATCCCAACACTTATTCCATCCCGCCCGACAATCCTTTTGTGACGCTTACGGGTAGCTACATGGGCTATCCTATCAATGAAACCACTCTGCGAACGGAGTTCTGGGCAGCCGGTTTCCGCAATCCCTGGCGGTTCTGTTTCGATCCGTTCACAGGCGATCTTCTTTGTGGCGATGTGGGACAGAACGCGCGTGAAGAGATCGATCTTGTGACCAAGGGCAAGCACTATGGTTGGAGTTTCCGTGAGGGAACAATCGCACGGCCGGGGAGCACCTCACCGCCTGACGGATTTGAGCCGGAAGAGCCTCTCATTGATCTCACGCGCACTGACGCACGCTCAATCATCGGCGGCCGGGTCTATCGCGGACAACGTTTCAGCGAACTCTACGGCGCTTATCTCTTCGGCGACTATGCCACCAATCGTGTGTGGGCCTTGCGTTACGATTCTCAGGGAAACATCGATCTCTCCTACCTCTTCAACGTGTCTAACGTCAGCGCCTTTGGAATCGATCCACGCAACGACGACATTTTAATCATGAACACCGGAGGCGAACTGCGACGGCTGGTGCGTTCAAGCACTTTAGGCACGCCCTTTCCTAGCAAACTCTCTGAAACGGGCGCCTTCTCCAATCTCTCCGACCTCACACCGCACCCGGGCATCGTGCCCTACGAAATCAACCATCCGTTCTGGTCAGACGGGGCGGTCAAGCAACGCTGGTTCGCCATTCCCAATATTGACCATACCATGACCTTTGCCGAGACCGGTGCCTGGACCTTTCCCACGGGTCAGGTGTGGATCAAGCATTTTGAGATCGATCTCATGACTAACATTGCCGCGAATACTAACAGAAGGCTAGAGACGCGATTTCTGGTGAAAACCGTGGACGGCATCTATGGTGTGACCTACCGCTGGAATGAAGCCCAAACCGATGCCGATCTCGTCGCGGAGGAAGGCGCTGAGGAAATCCTAACGGTTCAAACATCCGAAGATCCCGTCATGCAGACGTGGCGCTATCCTAGCCGCGGTGAATGTCTCAGCTGCCATAACAACGCCGCCGGCCATGCGTTAGGATTTCATACAGCTCAGTTGAATCGGTGGGATAATGATTGCCATCAACTCGAGGAATTGAGTGCGGCGGGATATTTTTCTCACACGCTAACCACAACTTACCCACTTCCGAGACTCGCAGCGGTCGATGATAGCACCCAGAACCTCGAACATCGTGCCCGCTCCTATCTCGCCGTGAACTGCGGGCCGTGTCATCGCGCCGATGGGCCGGCCTTAGGCCTGTGGGACGCACGGAACGAGTTGACTACTTCCAACACAGGCATCGTCAACGGCGTCCTCCTCAACACACACGGCGATCCTGACAATCGAGTGATCGTCCCTAACGAACCTTTGCAATCCATGATCCTTCAACGTTTGTTAGGCAACGGCGTGCCCAAGATGCCGCCGGTAGGCTCAAACGTGGTCGATACGCAGGGCGCGAACTTGATCCTCGACTGGATCGAGCAAAGTTTGCCATCCTGGCAATCCTACGAAGATTGGCAGCAGGTGCATTTCACAAATCCCTCCGCTCCCGAGGCGCAACGCTCCGCAGATCCAGATGGTGATGACCGCATTAATGAGTTTGAGTTCCTAGGTAAAACTGATCCGTGGGATAATCTGGACCTCTGGAATTACGGCGTCTCCACTTCTTTTGATGGGGATTTTTACTACATTGATCTTGGAACTGTGGAAGGCCGCGCTCATCTCATTGAACGCAGCGCGGATGGCGTGCATTGGCAGCCGTGGAATGATCCCACCAATGCCTTGGGATACATAGAGGGTCTAATTCCCAGCGTAGGTATCTACCGAGTTCCAACCGAATCACAAACACGCCAATTCTACCGCGTGCGTCTCCTGGAAAGATAAGGCCAGTGTCTGGGAGCGTTCTCCGATCCAAGGCCTCACGCTGCGTCTCGCATTCACGACGTCAGGAGGGGCCGTTGGATCATGGATTCGTAAATATCAAAGTAGCGACGCGCCGTAGTACCGTGATTGAATCGTTCTCGGCCGTCTTGCATCACCCGCGCGATGTGCCGGGCTTTCTCATGAGGATCACGACGATAGAAGTTCATGGCTTGATCGATGGCCCAACGAAAGCCTTGGGTATCGTAGACTTCGAATGCAAAGCCATTGCCTTGCCCCGCCTCCGCATCCAGATGGCTAATCGTGTCTCGCAAGCCTCCCGTGGCGTGCACAACGGGCAACGTTCCATAGAGCGTGCTTACCATTTGCGGTAGCCCACAAGGTTCGAATCTAGAGGGCATGAGCATGAAATCGGCGGCCGCATACCCCAACCGGGAAAGGCCTTCATCGAAATCGGCAATGGAAACCCGGCCCGAGAGATCGTGCGCGCGAACGATATCATGGAAATGAACTTGATGCCCGCCGTTCGCCACCACCGCCACTTGCAAATCATCGCTCTCATAGTCCGACACCATTTGGAATAAGATATCCGTTAGCAGTTCACATCCTTTCTGCATGGGATCCAATCGCGAGGGCCAGAAAAAGATGGGCGCGCCCTCATCTTGATGAAGTCCCATGCGCATCTGAAATTCTTTCTTGTTGGCACGCTTGCCTTCCACGTGATCCTTCACACCGTAATTGAGAACGAGCGAATCATCCGTCTGCGGATTGAAGGAAGGATCCGGCGCATTGAGAATGCCGTCCGCGCAGCCGGCATGGACTTTGTTAGCCATCTCACGTTGAACGGGATCCGGGACAAACCCATGGCGTCCTTCGGCGACTTCGTAGAGGAAGCTCGGGCTCACGGTGTTGATATGATGCGCGGCGAAGATCCCACTCGCCAAGAGATCGATGGGCACGTTGGAGCGGGTGTCCTCGTAGGATCTGGGCGTGTCTTTGTAAAAGAGTTCGTGCCAGAACTCCGCCGCATCAATCCCCGTCTCTTCCACTTGCTCTAACGCGACCATTTCCGTGTGAATGTTATGAACAGTAAAGAGACAAGGTATCTCCAGCCGGCGCGCCAACCCTGGAATCAGCCCCGTCATCCAGTCGTTGCAATGGATGAGGTCCGGTTGCACGCGAGGGATGATGTTATTGATGATCTCCCTTTGAAAAGTCAGTGCAATGCGAGAGTTGTCCCCGTCGTAGTTGCTGTAGACTTCTTCGCGATAATAAAAGATGCGGTCCTCAGCGAGATGAATCCGATCGGCGGGGAGTTTACCCTTATAAAGTCGCAACTCCCGACTCACCAGATTGAAGACATCCATGTGAAACATGCGCCGATAGTTCGGCAGAGCCACGTGCACGTCGGCCCCTAACTCAAACAGCGCGGCCACCAACGACGCGGAGACATCCGCAAGACCGCCGGCCTTGGCCGTCATCCGCTGCGCGAGGTTTCCCATGCCCTCAGGCAAGTAGGTAATCTCGGGCGTGACGACGAGGATCCGCGGATTTGACATCCCGCCTTGCTATCAGCTGCCCAGATCCGGTCAAGCCTCGCCCGGCTTCAGGCCCATCACGCTATACGGACTCCAAGCGCTAGAGAGACTCGAAGCTTATGACGTCAACCATCGGCAAGACAGCGCTGATAAAACCGGCCGATTCTAAAGCTCGCTTCTTTGAGCGTTTCGGTCGCGGTTGCATAGCAACAACGTAGAAAGCCTTCGCCACTGGCGCCAAAGGCCGTGCCCGGCACGCAAGCCACGGCTTCCTCCTCTAACAAACGTTCGGCAAAGACTTTGCTAGAGAGCCCCGTTGCACGAATGTCAGGAAACGAATAAAAAGCGCCGCCCGGCGCGAAGCAAGGGATACCCGCGTCAGCAAAGCTCTTGAGAAGAAGATTCCGCCTCGCAGCATAAGTGTTACGCATCTTCTCCGCTTCCGCAGCGCCGTTCCGCAAAGCCTCAATGGCTGCCACCTGACTGGTGATCGGCGCACAGAGCATGGAATACTGATGAATCTTCATCATGGCCTCAGTGAGTTCCGGCGGCGCACAGGCATACCCGACGCGGAAACCGGTCATGGCAAAGGCCTTGGAGAAACCGTGGAGAAAAACCGTGCGTTCACGCATCCCGGGAAAACTGGCGATGGAAACGTGTTTGGCATCCGTGTAGCGCAATTCACTGTAAATTTCGTCTGACAAAACCACCAAGTCTTTCGCCACCGCTAGTTCAGCGATCTGACGCAGTTCCGATTCCGGAACGATGGCTCCCGTTGGGTTGGTGGGAAAGTTCAGCATGATGGCCCGTGTCTGGGGCGTGATCGCGGATTCCACTGCCGATGCACGCAGCGAAAAGTCATCATCCGGCGAAGTCGCAACGGCCACCGGTTTCCCATAGGCTAGCGCAATGCTAGGGTTGTAAGAAACGTAGCAAGGCTCGTGAAATACCACTTCATCTCCCGGATTAAGCAGGGCACGAAACGCAAGATCTAACGCCTCAGACACGCCCACCGTGACCAGAATCTCGCGCTTGGGATCATATCGCAACCCGAAATGCCGGGTGACATAACGGCTGATCTCTTCACGCAAAGTTTCCAGCCCCAGATTCGAAGTGTAGCTCGTTTCGCCACGCTCTAACGAATAGATCGCCGCCTCACGAATGTGCCAGGGCGCCGCGAAGTCCGGCTCCCCTACTCCAAGCGAGATCACATCGTCCCGCCCAATGACCAGTTCAAAGAAATCACGTATTCCGGATCGTGGGATCAACTGAACCTGCTTAGACAAATGACGTTCTGCATCAAAACTCATGACATCATCAGTTCGTTAGGGAGTCACCGGAAGCCGGTCCGATCCGTGGCTCACTCCTTGAAGGTGGCCATGGTCTTTGTAAGTCTTGAGCTGGAAATGCGTCGCGGTGGAGAGCACGCCGTTCATCGTCGAAAGTTTTTCCGATACGAATCGCGCCACCTCACGAAGATCCTCGCCCTCCACCACTACTAACAGATCATAACTCCCACTCATGAGGTAGCAGCTTTTCACCTGGTCGAAAGCAGCAATGCGATGCGCTAAACGGTCAAAACCGCCGCCTCGCTCAGGAGATAGACGCACCTCAATCGTGGCTGTCACTTTATGCGGAGTCGATTTCTCGTGATCCAGGATGGCTGCATAACCAATGATAGTACCCGCAGACTCCATTTCCTGAATGGCCGCCGCCACCGCCGCCTCTTCCTCACCTAACAAAGCGGCGAGTTCTTCATTGGTATAACGGGCGTTTTTAGTCAGCAGTTCCAGGAGAGCTTTCATTGGTTCGATGTGTCGGGGGCCAACCTACCGATCTCAGCCTCATGGCAAGAGAAATTCAGAGGCTATGAGTCACCGCCCGCAATCGAGTCAGTTCTGGGCAGCCTTCAACCTTGGATCACTCAAGTCCAGCCGGCACATGATCTGGTTATAATCATAGAGCGGCGTGCGATGCTGCTCCGGGGTCTTGGAGAAAAGTCGCGTATAAGTGGCCTCGAAATAAATCACACGACCGCCCCCCTGATCGAAGAACGGGTGATGCCGTGGATTGTAAAACGAATACTGATCATGGGTGACAATCTTCACCCCCTTCATCCAAGGCCCTTCCGGCTGGTCTGCTTCGGCGTACCACAGCTCACCCAGAAACGACGTCGCGCCTCCCTGTTCCGTCGCAATCATGATCCATTTATTCCGGTAGGTATTCCAGCTCACGGAAGCGCGATGAACCACGACTTCTTTCCCGGAAGACGCCTCCACCATCTGTATCCAACCTCCATCTGCCTCACCGATGCGTTTGCGTTGCTCTGCGATTGTCCAGACCGGTGTCCTACCTTCGCTTTTTTTCCAGCCGAAACGCCTACTCTCTTCGTCTAACAAAGTGAAGACTTCATAGGCCGCCGGATCCGACCATGCTTCGAAAGTATTGGGCACCCGAAAGAAAGGGTAGCCATATCCGAAGTAGCGCATCTCGGTGTCACTTCCGCCGGGCCGATGCACAAAACCATGCCCATGCGGAAAGGCGAGTGTGTCAGTATCAAAGGCGAAGAGTTTCTTGAACTGCTCGTTTTCATCATCCCAAACCATGAGACCGCGTTCGTAAATGGTGAGGAAGCCCTTCACTTTCTCATAGCTTCCAACCAATCGCTCCCGCCCTTCCCTATCTTTCAAGACCGCGAGCGCAGAGATCCACGTGGGCCCTTCGCCTGGCATCTCGGCCATGGGCCGAACAAAGCCTCGATCATCCTCGAAATAATCGAGGTGGACGCCTTTGTCAGGACCTATGAAAGCAGCGGCACCCGGCCGGGGCGACGTCGCGCCGGTGGTGTGGAAGTTTCCTAACGCATACTGCAGCCGGTTGGTATCGCCCCAGAACCAATGGATTCGATCTTTGTAAAGAATGGAGAGCACACTATCACAACCCGTCACGCTCGCCTTGATAAGCGGCTGTTTGATTGGCAGATCGAGTCCAGCCTTAACACTGTGCCCGTAAATCTCCGCGCCGGTGATTCGGTAGAGCCGCTCCGCAATCTGAGTGCGCCTGATCTCTAATGTCGCCCGCTTGCCATCCCGAACAAGCAGTGCCTTCCCACGAAATCCAAAGCCGTCTTTGGGAAACGCGTATCCGGGCGATCGCACGTGGAAGAATACCTTATCGCGCCCAAGCAAAGCCGGGGAATCAATGGCGATCACGCCTTGGCTATCGGTGATCCAGCGTTGCCCCGCCGTGGTGGCGAGTTCGACTAACGGAACACCGCGTTTCGTTTCTGAATCGACTACTTGAATGGTGAACGCCCCCTGAACGGGCAGTGTCTGGGTAAAGATGAAAGCCACCACTACAGAACACGCCTTGGTCATGGTTGTTAGTCGGGCCATTTGGTCAGCATAGCGTGCCATCGGTATCCACGTCCACGTCCGATCACGGGATTGCCCTCTTTCCACGATGTCCCGATGACAGAAATCGGTGCGCATTTCCTTCCCGGCGGCAGTATATACTTGATTGCGCTCGTTAAGCGGCACGTCGCTCAAGATGACTGACTACGAACTCCTCCAAGCTTACGCCGACTCCGGAGATGAAGGCGCATTCCGCGAACTTGTTGATCGTTATGTGGGAATGGTTTTTCATGGAGCTCTGCGAAAAACTGGTGACCGAGCATTGGCTGAGGAGATCATTCAGAATGTCTTTACGGCCCTAGCGAGAAAAGCGCGTTCGATCAAAGCGGATGTCATCCTAGCAAGTTGGCTACATCGGGCGACTTCGCTGGAGTGTGCCGCCAACCTGCGAAAAGAATCCAGACGGGTACAGAAGATGAAAGAACTCGCCGAGAAGTCCGAGCCCCATGCGTTTACGAGCGAACCTTCATCTCTCGCTGACGTCGCCCCATTGCTAGACGATGCCGTCAATCGCCTGCCGGCCCTCGAGCGGAAGATCGTCCTTCTGCGGTTCTTCCAAGACCTCTCCTTGCGCGAGATCGCGAAGAAACTCGGGCGGTCGGAGTCAGGCATACGGAAGGGTTTGTCTCGTGCCTTGGGACAGCTCGGTGGCGACTTGAAACGCAAAGACGTGGTGATTTCGGCCACGGCGTTGGCCGCAGCATTGACACAAGAATTCTCCAAGGCCGCTCCAAAAGGTATCGGGCGTTCCGTTTCCAACGCGGCTCTTGCGGCTGCCGCCAAATCCACCCTACCACTAACAAACATCTTCCCATCCATCGTCGTCATGAACATCAACGTCGCCCTGATCAGCGCGGGCGTAGCTGTCTTCCTTCTGGCCGCCGGCAGCGGCTACCTGGTGGGGAAACATCACGTGTCCTACAGCGAGGCCTCTCATTCACCATCCTCATCTTCTGCCACGCCGACCAGTCGTGAGGATCAACACAAGGTCATATCCAATGGTAAAGCACTGGCACCCCAAATCGAAAGTGTCGCGGAAATTCTGCGCATGGCCGCCACCCTTTTCAGAAAAGCGGACGCTGATTCGGCTGCGGCGAACGAAGGCAACCAACTTCTCGCTCGCCTCTCACAAGAGGATATTCAAGAAGCGCTTGCCTATTTGGATACCTTGGAAGACGAACCGAGGGTCCAAACTCTGATGGCGAAAGGAGTGTTTGCCATCTGGGCGTACGGCCACGCCAGGGAGGCGATTGAATATGCCTCGCATCAATTGCTGGGAACCTTGCGCGACGATGTGCTAGTTCAAACAGTGAGAGTCTGGGCTAACCAAGAACCTGAGAACGCCTTCGCTTGGTCGCGGCAGGCTACTAAGTCCAGCAAACTGCCCAGAGACCGTGCGCGCGCGCTTGCCAGCGACGTCCTAAAGATCTGGATAACTCAGAATACGGAAGATGCGTTTGATGTCTTTGTCAGCCTTCCCTACGACGATCAGCGCGCCATGCTAAAGCCCGTGTTCACCAATACGGCAAGCAACGAAGTCTTGCGGGAGCATTTGATCGAACGCGTGGCTGAGGTCGGAGATGAGATCCTTAAGGCTCAATTAGTAGAAGAAATCGGTGAAGACTGGGCCCGTTTCGACCCCATCGCTGCGACGAACTGGTTTGACTCCGTATCTTTCGAGAACGACGAAACAGCCTTTCAGGCGGCCGCGGAGATTGGAGAAGAGTGGTTTGAAGCCGAACCGATTCGAGCCGTGGACTGGCTGTGGCGCCATTCGCCGGAATCGCAGAAGGATCGATTTGTCACTGAGCTCATTGGGCAAGCGCTCGCCAGCAAAGATCTCGATGCGGCGCGGACTTGGTTAGAGCAGCATGGCTACGATCCAGCGAACATCCTCACACCAGTAAACGAACGACCATGAAAGTTTGGATTGTCCTCACTGGAATCGCTCTGTTAGGATTTTTCGCGGGATACCTCGGCGGCCGGCACACGGACACGGCAACCGATTCCGTGCGGCAGCAACCGCAGGCCGCTCTAACCACCATCCCACCAGTCAGAAGGAGCCACGCCCCTCACCGAAAATCAGCGCAAGCGCTAACAGATCTCAGGAAGCTTTTCTCACAGGGTCAACTGAAGGAAATGGCGAGCATTGAGGAGGCGGCCGTCGCGTTGAGCAAGGCGGACATCGAAGAGGCGTGCCGGCTCGCTGAAGCATTGCCCAACGCCATCACTCGAAGTGAAGCCTCGGCCATTCTCCTTCGCTACTGGATCAAGCTCTCTCCAAACGACGCATTCGCCTTTGCCGCCAATCACTTCAAGCATGACCAACGAGGCGCCCAGGATGTCATGCGGCAGGTGATCTCCGAGTGGTCGAAAGAAGATCCCCGCGCGGCTTATCACGCTTACCGCGAGACGACCGAATCCAACAACCCTCCTGAATACTTTCATCTTTATATCGACGCCTTATTCGATCATTGGAAGGATTCCGACTTCGATGGGGCTTGGGCCGCCTTCCAAGATATGGAAGATCCCCAAGAGCGTGACAAGGCATTAGCAACATTCACAAACATCGCCAGTGATCCTAACAAGCGCCAAGAGTGGTTGGATGTGGCCTGGCAAATAACCGACTCGAATGAACGCCTCCACGCTCTCGCTAGTTCGATGCGATCCTGGGGAGCCGTCGCCTCTCTTCAGGAAGTGGCTACCTGGATCGATAACCATGACATGAGCTCAAGAGAAAGAAGCAGCCTGGAGGTCGGTCTAGCGCAATCCCAAGTGCAGAAGGATCCGCTCGCGACCGCCAATTGGTTGCTCTCACGCCCCAGTGCTTCGGATCCGGATAACCGTTCGAATTACATCGCCGCGATCACAGGGGTCTGGGCGCAGCATGAACCGAATGCCTGCGGCGAATGGCTCTCCAGTCTTGAAGCGGGCCCGGATCTTGACGGAGGTATCGCGTCATTCGCCTCGGCGATCGTCCGAGACGATCCTGAATCCGCGTTCCAATGGGCGCTCTCCATAAACAGCCCGGATCAGAAGCACGCAACACTTCGACACCTTGTGAAGCGTTGGCACACCTGGAATCCCACCGCCGCCAACCAAGCCGTTTCCGATGCGAATCTAACCGAGGACGTGAAGCAAATCATTCTCCCGGAGAATCGGGTGAGAGATCATCAATAGGCACCATCCGTGAGAACACACGAGTTGATTAAAAAGTGATGGGCTCATCTTTCGCTGACCTCACAGAATCATCCGCGGGACCGGAACGGTCACATTCGCGGGTGGCCAACTCTGCCGGACGCGGCGTCCTCCAACCAGACCGCACGAAATTCGTGATGACGGGGACGGCGATGGTGGAATCTAACGAAGGCTGGTAGTGGGCGGTGATCGTGACTTTCACCTCTTCGTTCTCAGGGCCTACCAATTGAACCAACTCTTGGTAGAAACTGTGGTCGCGCCGGATGTAAGCCCAACCTTTCACCAGTCCTTCCAGATCTGAGAGACGCACGCGCTGGAAGCGGTCCCTCGGAAGGCGCTGAAGCACGGCATTCGAATGATCGACTAACAATTTGACGCGCAACGTGGTATCGCGAGTGGCTTGGGACGCGAAGAAGGCTTCCAAACTGCAATCGCCATACCCGGCGAAAGACTGCCAATCCAGCCGCCACTCGCCATCCTCTTCCTTTTCAAAGTACGCGGAAACGGGAAATTCAGGAGTGGGAAACAACGTCACCTCGAAAACCGGCGGAACCGCGCCTGATACGGGACGCACCGAGTAAGCATCACGCAATTTGGCCTCTTCATGCAACCAGGGTGGAACAATGGCGTGGAGCTGGTGGTACCGCTCAAGGTGGGGACGCAGCCTGCCAGCGTCTAGTACAGTCGCTAGTTTATCATCAAGAGAAGGCGCTTTCAAAAAACGAATGAATGCCTCCACGAGCTGCACGTCTTGTTCAGAGGCCGGCGCGATCTGAGGCAGCTTAGTATCTGAGTTAGCTTTTGGAATGGATTGCCAAGCCAGCGTGACCGTTAAAACACTAGCAATGATTACCGTTCCCATCGCACTGGCCAAGAGAGGCCGACGCCTAGGAAGCTTGTTAGAGTGATCCGCACACATCGTTTCCCACGAAGGGGTGGACTCCTCACGCGGTGGTGCTAGCGTCAGGATAGGCTCTAACGTTCGCGTCAACCGGTGGAGCCGGGTGATTTGGTGCGCCACCATTGTCCTCCCCTCCTCTGATGCCACCGGAGGCTCGAGCCGATCCTGAGAGGGCCGAGGACGAAGTGGAATGGGGCGAGGTTCCTCCGGAGCGGGGGAACGTCTGGGTTTGATCGGGGTCAATGGCCTTGGTACTGGAACCCGTTCCGGGTCCGGCTTGGGTGCCGGATTGGGATGAGGGCGCGTGCCCGATAACAGGGCCGGCCGTATGGTAACGGCAACCGTTTGAGTCGCAGCATGCCCCTTGCGTTGACGCCGTCTCTGTTTCTTCCGACGCTGCCGTGCCCGGTTCTTCACCAGCCGATTGATCTGTCCCGCATGACGCTCGTTTGGGGGGGATTCAGGGGAGGAACCTTCGTTCGCCATGAGCGAAATCTATGATGAAATGTCAATGTTTCTATAATTTTTATTAAAAAGTTGTTAAATATAGTATATCTACGACCCCGCGATCTTGACAGGATTGGAAGGCCGACGAGGGATCACGATCATGGATTGGCCATCCGTAACCTGCCCCAGCTGCTTCGAGGTTTTTCAGGTGCCCCCTCCCAGTGCCGGAGAGCTGCCATCATCCGTGGATTACGACTGTGAAATCTGTTGCCGCCCCATGGTGCTGGATTTCTCACTCGACCTCATGGGTGGCATCGAAGTCCACGCTCGAAGTCTCGACGAGTGACGTCGGGAGACCCAACCATCGGGGAGTGACGAAAAGTGGTGCTCAAAAGAGGTCCAACGCTCGAAACTCGTACCAGTTCCGCTGCGAAACGTGCCCACCACTTTTCGTCACGCACCCAAAGATCCGCTCACTTGACAGGAATCCGTCACCTGGAAAGGCTCAGAGATATCATGAAATTCAGAATCCCCGCGTTCCTCCTGTTTCTATTAGTAGCCTCCCCACCAACATTTGCCACAGAAGATCAGGCGTCCCAATACGAAGAAGAGGAGATCGAAACCGTTTCCGAAACCTCTCACACCATCACCATTGGCGGTGAGGTCATTCCCTACCTAGCTCGCGCCGGGAAGCTTCCCTTGAAGAAGGAGGACGGTAAAGTCCGCGCGTCCATTTTCTACATCGCCTACGAACGCCAAGTCACCGAGCCTAAGAAGCCGCGGCCCGTGACCTTCTGCTTCAATGGCGGTCCGGGTTCCTCATCCGTCTGGCTCCATCTCGGCGCCTTTGGACCACGTCGCGTGGTCTTGGGCGAGGCTGAAGGCGTGACCGCTCCGGCACCACCCTATCAATTGGTCGATAACGAATACTCGCTTTTGGACGTGACCGACCTCGTCTTCATCGATCCTGTGAGCACCGGTTACAGCCGTGCGGAGAAGGATGGCAAACCCAAAGAGTTTCACGGCTTTCAAGAAGACATCGATTCCGTCGCCGAGTTCATCCGGCTCTATGTCACGCAGACGAAACGATGGGATGCACCGAAGTATGTCGCAGGTGAGAGCTATGGTGCCATCCGCGCCTCCGGACTCTCACAAACGCTCCAAGACCGTTATGGAATGTATCTCAATGGCGTGGTGCTGGTTTCCGGTGTGCTCGACTTCCGAACCCTCCTCACACACGCCTCAAACGATCTCCCTTACATTGTCTTTCTGCCCTCCATGACCGCGGTAGCACACTACCACCAGAAACTATCGGAACCACTCCTGAGCGACCTTGCCAAGACCTTTGCCGAATCAGAGGCTTTCGCCATGGGTGAGTATGCTTCTGCCTTGCTCAAAGGCCACGCGCTCACCGCCGCCGAGCGATCGGAGATCGTGCAGAAACTGACCATGTATACCGGACTCGATCCAGCCTTCATCGAGGAGAACAATCTCCGCATCGGCCCGGGCGCGTTTCGCAAAGAATTGCTGCGTGAGACAGGAATCACGTTAGGCCGGTTCGACGGCCGTATGAAAGGCTACGACGCCGAACGCGCCGGTGTGTCGCCCGATTATGATCCCTCGCACGTCATCATCTACGGCGCTTACGCTTCTTCGCTCAACGCCTATCTGCGCGAAGAACTTCAATTCGAAACGGATCTGCCTTACGAAATCCTCACCAGCCGGGTCCATCCTTGGAATTACGACCGCTTCACCAACCGCTACGTGAGTGTGGCGAACCATTTGGCCGATGGCCTCAATACCAACCATCATCTTCGGGTCTTCGTCGCCTGTGGCTATCACGATCTCGCAACCCCACCATTGGCCATTCGTTACACAATCAACCACGTGCCCATCGCCCCACCGTTACGGGATCAAATTAGCTTCGGCTACTACGAAGGCGGGCACATGATGTACACGCGAATTCCCTCTCTCGCAGCGCTGAAGGCAGACCTCGCCAAGTGGATCACGCAGCCTTAGGCGACGCCGCTGTTACCGAGACGGCTGAGGACGTGCCGTATGAGAATCGACGTCCTCACCGAGCTATTGGGAAACGTCCCGCCGGCATTTCTGCGCACGGCAGCCCCGAGGGCTAACCGGCTGACGCCGCTCCACGTGTCCGGCTCCAAACCATCTTCAGCCACGCCCAAGCCGCTTTCAAGCCTCGCAAGAGCCCCACATCGCGAACCTCCGCCTTGAAATAACCACCCACGGTTTCCTCATGCCCAAGGTATCGTGGCGGCAGGTGCAAGTGCGTGTCCAGCTCATCTTCTTGGTTAGGCACTTCAATCGTGGGATGAATGAGTCCCCGGCCGATGAGGATGGGGTGAGCGAAAGTCAACGTAACGGTTTGGCGCGGCAAGACGATCCACGGCCGATAGGTGAACGTGAAGCCGCCGTCTGTGCCTTGCTTCAGCGTGCCGTAGGTTCGCGAGGGCACTTCCGCGAGTTCTTGGTCTAGAAACGCTTGAACTTCGCCGGACACAGGTTGAAAGCGCTTGTACTTTCGCGTCACCAGATCCACCGCGAAGACCATCCCAAAGTGATAGAGGCGTAGCGCTTTGCCAAAGAGATAGAGCGCTAACAAGACAATGACCAAGGAAAGCACCGCGCCCAGATATGGGTGCACGGCGGCCAGGGCACCGATCACGGAGAGCCCCGCGACTTTGATCCCTTTGAGACACGCATCCACGATAGAAGATGGCGAGAAGAGGATGAGTGCGTTGAGACAATTGGAGAGCAGCCAAACTGCGGCAAAACACGCAATCGACAAGGGCAGGGTTAACCACGTCCAGATCTCTGCCGGTGCGGAAGCCGCCAAGTGAATCGTTTGACCCGTTCCCGCCCACTCTTGAGAGGAAGCTGTGGCCTCGAAATAAGCGACCATTTCTTGATGCATCTCCGGTACAAAGAGCCCCGCCGCGAGCAATCCCAGCCCCTGATTCTGAAACATCTCCAAGGCATCGAGCGGTTTTTTCAGAATGCCGGGAATTGCCACGCCCCCCACATCCTTGAGCACGATCAAGACTAACAACGCGATCACTATCCAAATCCATGGCTTCATCTTCTCCACCGACGGATCACCTGTGAGCACGAGGTAGCTGAGACCGATGAGCGGCGAGATGGCTACGCTGGTCTCTTTCGTTAGCGAGGCGGCCAAGTCCTCTAACAAAGCTTGTTGAGAAGGCGGCGTGGGATCTTCAGACGGCGGCGGCTCCAAGGCATAAGCGGAATGCGATGAAACGTATATGAGGAGAAGGAGGAGAAACCGGAGAGTCATGTTTTCGAAAACCACTAAATGGACACTTATGAGACACCATTTTCCCGGCTTCGGCCAGAATTGGCCGTTTGACATCGGCTTTTCTAAGAATCACGGCGATCCAAGCCGGATTCACGGTTCAAGAAACCGGGGCTGGCCCCGTGCCTTGGCGTCATTTCTTTTGAAAAGAATCCTTTGTGACGTGGATCCATCTCATGAGAAGACTTCGATGTATGGCCAACGCAATCTCGGTAGAAAAACTCACCGTTCACCTTGGCGGCCGCCCTGTTTTGTCTAACATATCTCTCACGATTCCAAACACTACGAAGGTCGCCTTGACGGGCCCATCCGGCTGTGGGAAGAGCACCTTGATGCGATCTCTGTTAGGCTTTGTTCCACGGCACTCCGGGCGGATCTTGTGGAACGAACAGCCATTGAAAGGGAAAGACTTCTTTGAGTTCCGGAAACAAACGGGATACATCAGCCAAGAGTTACAAGAGACAGGCGGTAAGGTGCTTGAGTGGACGCGAGCGCTTTCTCAGTTCGGCAACTCGCCAAACGACGACTTCGATACTTTGCTAGACGCTAACCTGCGGCTATTGGATCTTCCCTCATCCACGTTGGATCAGGATCTGGGGGGCCTCTCCCGTGGTGAGCGGCAGCGTCTTTGTCTGGCCGCCCTGATGGCGAGGCGGCCGTCTTTCTATCTGCTGGACGAAGCCACTTCCGCCCTGGAAAACACGCTCAAAGAAAGGGTGGCGGCTCATTTCGCCAGATTGGAAGACGTCACCGTGATCGTCATTTCACACGATGCCGTTTGGGAACACACCAAAGCGTTTGATCAAGTAAGGGTAGGCTCATGAATGGCGCCCCCTACATTCCTTGGTGGTTGTTAGGCGTTGCCTTCCTCTTACTCGCCCTGCCATTAACCTTGAATGCCTGGTTAGGCTTAGGATTGGCCCGGGACTTGGTCCTTGCCGTCGCACGCATGAGCTTGCAGCTAGTCCTGGCAGGGATCTATCTGAGTTATCTCTTCCAATGGGATCACCCTTTGCTCAATCTGGCCTGGCTCTTCGTCATGCTCGTCGCCGCCGCGGGGTCCGTGCTCTATCACAGCGCCTTACGACTGCGAACCTTTATCGTCCCGGCCTTCGCCGCGCTCGCGATTGCCACGTTGGCTATCGTGCTCTACATCAACGCATTCGTCGTTCGACTAGAGAACTTGCTTGAAGCACGCTATCTCGTAGTACTGGGAGGCATGTTGTTAGGCAATTGTCTGTCTGCAAACATCATCTCCGCGAGCCGATTCTATCAATCACTTTACTCGGGTCTGGACCGCTATGAATTCCGCTTGGGAAACGGCGCCACACTCACCCAAGCCTTGCAGCCATTCGTCCGCGAGAGCCTAACCGCCGCACTGCGCCCCGGGATTGCCACCATGATGACCATGGGCCTCGTTTCCCTACCGGGCATGATGACTGGGCAAATGCTAGGCGGTTCCTCGCCAAACATCGCCATCAAATATCAGATTGTCATCATGATCGCAATCTTCACCTGCACCTCGCTAAGCATCAGCCTCTTCCTTCTCTTCACCGTTAAGCGTTGCCTCGATGGTGCGGGCCGGTTGCGACTCGAGCGGATTTTTAAGAAACTACCGGAATCCCGTAAACCCTAACTTAACTTTGGATGCGGCAATCCTGCCGCATTCGAGAGGGGTTCCCCACTAACGCACACCACACCAACGTCGGTCTATTCCTCGGCGCCTTTAAACTCAAGACGTTCAAAATCGATTAGAGGCCGCTCCTCATAGTGCTGGGCAGGCGTATCCTCTGGGCAGCCATCATTGCGATTCTTCGTCTTAACCCATTCGAAGACGGGCGTGCCAAGACCAGGCGTTGGCGAGTCGAAACTCACAAGCCGATAGTGGGTATCATAGTCGTCATCCCGGCGCGCTTGCATGGTTTCAACCGCATTCTCCAAGGTGATCCCTCTCATCTTCTCAGAGTCGCCTTTGGCGATGGAATAAAGCAACTGATAGGCTCCGTAGTTCACAAAGAAAGCGAAATTGGCCTCCGATTCGAAGAAAGCGGTATGGTGAACCCTCTCAAGGCAACCAAGGAAATCGGGATCATATTCGGGAACCGGTGAGAGTTCCCCTGCCTGGGCGAGCCGCTCTCGGAAAAGTGCGCGGCACGCCGTCACTTCCATTGCCCTAGCATCGGGATCGATCCTATCAAACGCCGAAACAAAGGTATCCAAGGTTTCCGTCTTGCTCATTAATCCCGCGACCCGCGTCTGCTGATGCAAGACTCCTTCCGAGTCCGCCAACGGTCCTTTGTAGTTAGAGAAAAACCGATTGAGCGACGCGATCATTCCTTCCGGCAATGATTCAACATCCGAGAGACTAGCATAATCTCCCTCCAGATCAACAGCCAACACTTTCCAGTCCTGTTCCCAATGCACCTCCTCCGCACAGGCTTGCCCTTCATCTGCTAGCCGGTCGCACTCTTCCATTTTCAAAAGACCAATGACACGCACCTTCTGTGGTTCAATGGCGCGATCGCGTATCATGGATTGGTATTTCTCATCGGATCCAAATACAAGCAAATCAACCGGATCGCCATCTTCGTTGAACTGACCCGCGGAGAATCCGTAGTGAGCGGGGTATCCGTGGACCCAACCGGCGGGCTCCCCATTTTCTAACACTTGCCTTGGACACAATTCCCGATCGAGAAACAACTGGCCGGTTGCGGTCCGGGTTTCGTATTTCATCGGACTGCCTTTGGGAATCTCCACCACGAAATACAATTCGTCCTCTGCCAGGGGGTGCTCCGGCACGAAGAAGACGTTGTTGCGCACGGGGAACGAGATGTCACCTATGGCATAGCGTTGATCCTGAGGAAGCTCACCCAAATCGGCTTCGCTTGGCGGTTGACGAACAAACATCGCCACGACGACGACCGCGGCAAGAATGGCTAGAGTGATGACAGACCTTCTTTTCATGATGCCAACAGCGTCAGTCTCCTTGCAAGCGCTTCCACTGAAACGGGTAGCTCTGCACGATCTGCGCAATGAGGGTATGGAAGTGATAGCCTTCCTTCTTCACCGCGGAGACGATCTGCTGCACAGCGAGTTCGTCGTAATACTCTAACTGACGCCCCAAGCCGAAGCTGAGCATCTTGCGCGTGATCTGCCGGGTGAGATCATCCAGTCTTTGGCTGATAATGACCTCGCGAAGGCCCTCCAAACCGCTAAATCGATGTCCGTTGGGAAGCTGACCCTCGGCATCAATGGGCTTCCCGCGATGTTCTTCGCGGTAGCGACCAAACCAATCGTAGTTTTCCAACGAAAAGCCTAACGGATCGATCTTAGCGTGGCAACCGGCACACTGGGGAGCGCTGCGATGGATTTCGAGCTTCTGTTTTAAAGTGAGATCCCGCTTGCGTGCCACCCCTTCATCCAGTTCTCCCGCATCGGGAGGCGGGGGTGGCGGCGGCGTGCCTAACACGTCGTCGAGAATGTATTTCCCTCGAACCACCGGACTAGTGCGGCCGGGAAAGGATGTCACGGCGAGAACGCTTCCATGTCCGAAGATGCCGCCACGCCGGTGATCATTCAAGGTGACGCGGCGCATGTGATCGCCCACGATCCCCTGAATGCGATAATGCTTGGCGAGTTCTTCGTTGAGGAACGTGAAATTAGCGTGGATCAAACTGTGAACGGGTTTGTTATCCCGAACCAACGAATGAATGAACATGGCGGACTCATCGCGCATGGCTTTCATGAGTGAGTCGGTGCACCAGGGGCTATCAATCGGATCTAGCCTTACCCGCGTGCCCACGTGTTCGAACTTCAGCCATTGTGAAGCGAACTCGCGCCCCAAGGCAACCGAGCGTTCATCGCGAAGCATGCGTTGAATCTGAGTCTGCAGAATGGTCGGATCGCTGAGGTTCCCGGCTGCAGCGAGATCCAACAACACATCATCGGGAGTCGACGCCCAGATAAAGTAAGCAAGACGGCTGGCGAGTTCCCAATCATTGATGCGGTGATCACTGGATCCATTGGGCGCCGATTCGATCCGAAAGAGAAAGTTAGGGGAGATCAACGAGAAGATGAGCGCGGGCTTAAGTGCTTGATCATGGGTGTGCCCTAGTTCACGCGCGGCTTGGTACCGCGACATGAGTTCGCCAAGTTCTTCGTCGTTAGGGGGGCGTCGATAAGCGCGACGAAGATAGGTTTGAAAGAGCTGGTAAAGGTTGCGCTCGGTCGCCAGTGGCCAGTCTGGCAAGGCGGCATCCACGACCGCTTCAGCTGCGCCGATGTAGCGCTCTAACAAGGTGGGCTGAACAAAGAGGGTGTTTGCACTATTCGCGAAACCACTGATGCCGCTTAAGTCATGCGGGAATTGGTCTGCAGGACGCACATCAACGCTGAAGAGATCGCGAACTGTGTTGTTGTACTCTGCATGAGACAAGCGCCGGGCGCGCTCGTAACCGGGATTTTTGACGGTCGAATAGTCGAACTCGATCACTTCTCGATTGATCCACCTAACCAGAGCTTCGCGTTCTTCGTTTGAGGGTTGCGGCTCGTCTTGAGGCGGCATTTCGCCGTTCTTGATGCGCTCTAGCACATTGATCCAAAGATGGCGGCTTTTGACGAGCGGATCTTCTTCCAAAGCGGCTTCGACATCGAGATCACCTTTGCTGGTAGAGCCATCGTGACACTCCAGGCAGTATTTTTCTATCAATCCGGTCGTATGATCTCTGGCATTGGCGTGGTCAATCGCTTCGACGTTGGCAAGTTTCGGATCAGCTTCGTCTTCGATAGCCGCGTTCTCTCTCCTGCCCTCTAACTGATGAATGGTGTTGTGAATGACGCGGCGAACAGCCGTGCCGTCCGCGCCCTCCACATCGATTTTGATCTCCATACACCAGGTGGGCTTGAGGTCAGGAAGCGAGAGCACGACGGATGTGCCATCCGCAGAAATGCTGACGTCTTCGATCTCGAGGAGGCGTTCGTTGTAATGATCGGATCCGTATTCCTTGGTCCGTTTGAGATCCCAAACTTTAATCGCATAGTTTTGAGTTTTACTAGCAGACTCCCCATCTAACGGATCAGTGAAACCCAGTTCGATGCCTTGGGCACGAGCTTTGATCTCGATCGGCAAGTGGGGCGCAACCCCCGTTTTACGAACGCGATAAAAACCGCCATCCTGATGCTTGCTTCCAGCCCAGGCAAACATGCCGGTAGTGTAAAGTTGGCCATTGTTGGGATGAAAGCGCCCACGCATGATTCCGGTTGGAAAATCAAGTCCCAGGCTCACCATGCCACCCTGAGTTTGGCCATCGGGCATCTTCTCATGCGGCACGACGAACACTCGACCACGACCGTAACTGAGATTGAGGAGTTTGCCGTTCAAAGCGCCCCATTTGGCATCTTTAGGCACCCAGAGAAGTTCACCCGGACTCCGATCAAAAGCATTCGTGATCCAACACAACGGCTGCTCCATGGCCTGATCGCTAGAGTCCGTGATGTTGTGGTACCCATACATATTCCCATAAAAGCCTCCTTCCACAACGTAGTTAATGCGATTCTTGGGATTCCAATGACCTTCTTGATCGGTGACCATGTAGGTGCCGTCAGGATTGACGCACACGCCGTTGGCAGCGCGGAAGCCGGTGGCCAAGATGTCCGTCTCGGACCCGTCCTTACTGACCCGCAGCAACGTGCCGTGATGCGGCACAAGCGCTGGCAGGGCATGCCGAGCGGATTTGGCATAGTAAAAGTTGCCCTCATCATCCGTCTGCAGCCCCATCGCGAACTCGTGGAAATGTTCCGTGACTTGATGGTCATTGTTAAAACACTCCACAAAGTCGATCTCTTCATCGCCGTTGAGATCGTGCAGTTCTGCGATCTGATCACGGCAGGCAACGTAGATTTGGCTGTCGACCACTTTCACGCCTAACGGTTGAAATAAGCCGGTACAAATGCGTTTCCACGTATGCTGCTCAAAGTCGCCGTCAAGACCATCAACCAGCCAGACATCCCCTAACCAAGTGGCCACCGCCGCGCGCTTGCCGTCTGGCAGAAAATCGAATCCACCAATCCGCATCCAACTGTGGTAAGGATTTTCAGCTGGGTAAGTGATCTCATCAATGGCGAAAAGATCCTGATCATTGCCCCGAGTGCCGTTGGTCGTCACCATCTCCGTCCAACGCTCAGGGCCACCAAAAGTATATTGGGTGAGATCTTCCGCCTCAACAGCTAACAAAGCTGCAATCGCGAGACTCTCCGGTGGCGCCTTGCTGGAAAGCACGTTCACTCTGAGCGGCGTGTCTTGTGCCAAGACCGTCATGATCTGGTAACCATCTTTGACCTCAACCGTAGCGTCTCCACTCGCGGCGTACGCAGTCACCTCAGCAGGCGAAACGCGCAGGTGCAGGTCGTCACTGGACTTGCCGATATTCAATGTCCTGCCGAAGACCGGCTCATTACCCCCCATGACCAACCTCGGCATTTCTAACACTTCCGCGTCACCAACCGTGTAGCGGATGACGACCTTCTCTCCATGAACGTATTGCCCCTTTAACTTTACCCAATCGCTCGGCAACGGTCCGTAAGGCTTGCCGTCGCGACCGAGAAAGCGCGGATCTGCCCACGTCCCCGTTTTAGGGTGCGCCCAGCCGGGGCCCACCGGATTGACCAGCGTTTTTTTACCCACGATACGGGTGTGAGTGCCATGCGATTGATCGAACGCGATGCCCTTCCAATCGACAAACTCATTGCCGGACCACGCAGCCGCCAACCGCATGGTGTCGTGATCATAGACCACCCAGTGACGGCCTTTACTCACACCACCCGGCCCTTCGTCTAACCGAATCGCGATGCCTTTGTAGGCGATGTTCCCGGGTGCCACTTCAAAAGTCCAGTCTAACATGGGTCCGAAATTCATCCTCAAGTATTTCGGCCCTTTGGCGAAATCAATCTGTTCGCTCGTGAGTTCGCCCTCCGTGCCCATCCCTCTGGGGAGACTAGCAAGGTAGTCTTTGGTGATCTCCGTGTACTCCGAGCGATTGTGCGTCTTCACAAATTCCTCACGGATGTAGTGAATGACGTCATAAGCAGCCGCGGGTGTGAGCCAAGGCTGTGGCGGCATCTGCTCATAGCCCTGCTTCAAGGTGAGATAAAGACTATGAGGATCGTTTCCGTTTTTGAAGGGCTCTTCCCAGAACGGACGTGATGTCGGCAAGGACCCCTTTTGCTGCAGATTGCCGTGGCAGACGAAACAGATACCCGCATAGATCTTCTGGCCACGACTAAACGCGGCATCGTCCCACGCGGTGATGATGCTAGCATGATCGACTTCCGCTAGAGGGCGCACCGTGATATTGGCGAAACGAACTCGCGAAACGTCAGCCTGAAGCCGAAGCGGGCCTCCGACTAGGCGTTCCGCCTCCTCATTCTCGTCTTCCTCCTCGTTCTCGTCCTCGCTTTCTTGCTCGATTTCCCCCTCAAGTTCGAGATCTGCCTCTTCAGTGAAACCCTCCGGCTTGTTAAGCTCCAGTCCTTCCACCACTTCATTTTCGTAATGATAAACCACCGCACTCTCATCGACGTCGCCCTCACTGATCCAATACGCTTCGCGTCGGGAAAGCTCGCGGTTGAAGCCGTAAACCTCCGCGACATGCCCTTCAAATGCCTCTGGGCCGGGAGGGAAATCCTCCGTACCTGTTCCTACTTTTAGCACATGATCCTCACCATCAGGTCGAGTGAACTCGTCGCGCTCCGCCGCTTTCTTGCCATCGACATAGAGGCGCGTCGTCCCTTCTTTGTGCGTCACGACGGCGATGTGCCAATTGCCATCGTTCAGCTTCATTCCACCTACGCGAAGCGCGCCCAGCTCGCCAATCTCGTAGACCAGTTCATCCCCGCTCAAGTACAGCACTTTACTATTCTCTTCCCATTCACCTTCCTCGGGCGCCTTGGCAAAGAGCGGTCCCCCTTCGAATGTGCGAAAGCGGACAGCAACGCTGTATTCCTCGCCGAGATTCACGTTCGGTGATGCCTCCGGCGACGAAACCTGCTTCTCCGGATCACCTTTCCACGCGAGCACCGGCTTCACGCGTTCTATCGGTTCGCTCCCACCAGTCAGTTCGATGTCTTGGTCGCTCAGGGCTTGATCGAAAAACTGAAAGCTCTCGATGAACCCTTCCCAGCGCCGCGCCTCCCCTTCAGGAAAATTGTTAGCCCCTGCAGCAACACGCATCACACTCACATCGTTGTCAGGCGAAGTGAATGCCTCCTCAAGAATCCTCTCGCCGTCGAGAAACATTTCCACGGTTTCTCCCTTCTGCCGCAATGCCACCGTATGCCACTCGTCGTCCGTGACGTCGATGTCCGTAGCGATGACGCCGACATACCCGATGTCATAGTGCAATCGTTCGTCATCGATGTACAACACTTTGTCATTCTCACGGTGTTCGCCATCAGGACTCACTTTACCAAAGAGCGGACCCTCCGCCTCGGTGCGGAAACGCACCATGGCCGTGAAATCCTCGTCCATAGCGCACTGCGTGCCCTGCTCTTCAGTCGAGACGAAAAGCGGAACGGGTGGAGGCCCGGCTTCTTCATCATCCTCACCTTCTTCGTCATCGCCTTCTTCCACCCCGAAACCATAGAGCGTGCGGCCATCCACCCTAACACGATCATGGATCTGCGTGCCATTGAGCCAAACCGAGAGGTCGGCAGCGTTCTCGTCCACATGCTTCACCGCGACCTGGAGATTCTGCCAGGTCCCTGGTTTGGCACACGCATTGACGGATGGCGCGGCC
The DNA here is from genome assembly GCA_965224685.1 of Verrucomicrobiales bacterium. Classification (GTDB taxonomy): domain Bacteria; phylum Verrucomicrobiota; class Verrucomicrobiia; order Verrucomicrobiales; family DEV007; genus CBDDAB01. The sequence goes on from CBDDAB010000018.1 coordinate 703,673, forward strand.
ACTCCATAGATGGCGCCGCAGGTGAGCTTGTTGTCTAGCCGGTCGCTCCGATAGGAATCGATGATTTGTATTTCCCATTTGCCGTCAATGTACACGCCGCTGTTACCACGAAATGCCCCCTCGAGGTGTTCCGGTTCTTCAGGGATGAGGAAGTCCAATTCGTAAACAGAATCGCCGAATGAATCCCGCGTGAGCACATCACCATAACCCGGCCGGGCAACGATCGCTTGGCTCTCGATTGCCCAACGCGCCCCGTCGTAAACCGGGCCGCCGGAAGTCGTATCTGCCCGTCCATCGATCTCGATCGCCTTGGGAGACGTGCTGGGATCCCAATGGCGCCACTCAGTTAGGTTTTCTCCTGCAAAGAGAATGGTGGCATCGCGCGCCGGCTGGCGTTCCGGAGGGGCAGGAAAGACCGCCACGTCAGAAGGTTCATTGACTTCGCCCTCACCAAGACACCAATCGCAAGCATTGCGAATGAGTTTTTGAAACGATGCTTTTTCAAAATTCTCCTCCGCGCCTAACGAGGTGTAGAAAAGTCGCTGACCTTTGTTGGGATGTGCGATCCACGCAACGGGTTCAGCAGGCAGATCACGCGTCTTGCCTAACAAGATAGGTCTAGCAAAGTCTGCCAAGGGCTGCGCGTTGTAGGTGCCGCCAAACACCAGATCAAAACGACGGTCCACGCCCTCGACGATCGGGTGCTCAAGAGCCCACGCCGGAACAACCACCGTCGCACCGTCCCGGTTTCCTCCATGTCCCTTGTAATGGCCACCGAAGATTGGTGGAAACCAACCCTTATGATCCGCGAATGCGTGACTGGTGGTTCGGAAGGCAATCGCCGGTTTGCCAGAGTCAAAGTAGGCCTGCAACTGAGCCATTTGAATTTCAGTCGCCTCGCGGAACCGAATAAAGAGAATCAAGAGATCCGCCTCTTCAAGGTCGGTGAGATCGGGGAGCTCCTTGGTACCTTCAGGTGAGGTCAGAAGGGTGATCTCATGATTCCGTTCTTTCTCAAGTGCGTTCGCCAACGCAGGCATGGTGCGATGAGAACCGTACTCTGATTCACCATGAATGATCACGACCTGAGAGGCGCCGTGAAGGCAACTAAGACTGAACGATAGTAAGGCAATGAGGCGGGCAATCATCAGCAAGTTGGCGGGCGATCCGGAAGATTGACATGATTCACCATCAATTCCAACGGCGAGATCGTGAAGATTATTGCCCGAGGCAACCGGTTTCTCTGCAGCAATAATATCTCCGTAATGATCGGTCGTTAACCTCAGGAGAATTCAAATTCTCCACCATGAAACGACCAAGCAATCTCAAGATATCTCTCGCGGCCTGCGCCATCATTACGGTGATTCTATCAACCATACCAAACGCCCGGGGAGCGACCGTAATCCCCGCTGGAGATTCCCAGGCGCCCGCCGAAGCTGTGGTGGGACGGCCATTTAACTGGTCCTTTCAAACGACGGATGCCACGGCCAAGTCCTACACGGTGAGGGGCCTGCCCTTTGGTCTTTTCTACCTCGGCATGGATGACAATGACTCCGGCTCATTTGGCGGGGTACCCGTCTTGAAAGGCACGTATAACATAGTCATCATCGGTTGGGACGAGCCTGGGCAGCGTGGTCAAGCGACTCCTGCTTACCAGCTCACGCTCAGTGTGACTGAGCCTAAGGATTCTCCTTTCCAAGTGTGGCAGCGTGAACATTGGACGGGAACGGATTTAACGACCAGCACCAAGTCTTCAGCCGGCGCTGATCCCGACAACGACGGGCTCACCAATGCCATCGAATACGTCTCGGAAACGAATCCTAATCGCCCTGAGACCATTAATCGCACTCAAACCAAATTAGAAACCATTGATGGTGTCGACTATCTTACCACCACTTTCCCAAGAGCTAGTGCCCGAACGGATGTCCATGTGACGATTCAAACCGCAAGCCATTTGAAATCCGTCATGCTTTGGCGGCCACTCACGGATGGGAAAGATGGGGTGCAAATTGAGCAGAAAGGCGAGACATTGGAAGTACGGATTCCAATGGATGCCACACGCGGATTTGTACGTCTCAGAGCGGTCTTACCGTTCCAATAGCGGCGAACAAAGGTTTAAGCACTTACGAGAAGGAATAAAGCTTTCTAGTTCAAATGCTCGCTGAGCTTCAAAAGCTGCTGTGCCACGGACTCCAACAAATCTTTCCGAGGAGCCTCAACATAAAACCGGAGCAGAGCATCTGTCCCGGAGGCTCGCACCATGACACGGAATTCGCTCGCTTCCATCAGGATCCCGTCGCCCGCCCAACAGAATCTCTTCAATGACACCGAATCGGTGGACTCAAAATGTCCCTGTTCGCTTATCACCTTCCAAACATCATCTAACCCGAGTTCGCTGCTTTCACGTTGGTCAGCAAGCTTTCGAAAAAATCCCATGAGAGCATCTCGTCGTTTGAAGCCTTCCTCTTTCGCGCTTCTCAGATCTTCGCCCATGAGGCCCTCATCATATAATCTAATGTCTTTTCTATCGTAGAAGACGTAACGAATGCCGTTGTCTTGGATGAGCTGGCTATAATAGGAAACAAAGGATTGACGTGACTGATAGAGTTTTGAGGCCAGTCCTATAATCATCAATCCAACCATCATCGCATCTTTTTCCCGCAGGGCGAGAACAGCATGTTCACCCGAAACCGATTTCAACAAATCGGTTCCGCCCATGGTGGCACCCCCTGATTCTTCGCAAAGGATCAATGCACGTGGATTTTCTCCTAACTTCGTCACATCACCAATAGATGATTCAAAGGTGACTTCCCCTTTTCCAATCTGACTCTCAACCGCCTTGCACAGGTCGCCGATATTCTTAAACCCCACAGGAACGCGGACGCAGGGAAGCCCCATTGATTCAGCTAGTTCTTCGATAAAGGTTGCCGTAGGATACGATTCTCCAACAAACCAATCATACTGTTCCAACAATCCATTGTCTCGCAAGTTGTTGAGCCGATAAGCAAGTAACATCAAATAAGACTGATTGGGAGTGAAGTAGACCAGGAATTCTTCATCCGAAATATCCTCGCCTACCTGCAGTCCGAATTCGGCAGCGAGCGTTTTTTCACTCTGCGGTGCCGTGCTGACATAATTGACGCGATCACCGTCAGGATCCCAGATTAAAACCAGATTCGCGCGGCCACTGCGCAAAATCTCCTCCGCACCAATTCCCTTGTAGGTGGTCGGACTAGATGGATCGACTCCAAAATTCCCGTCCGGCGTTTCGCCAACGCCATGATACTGAGAATCTTCCTCATCCATGAAATACCACAGGCCTTCGTTTGCGCCCGTGCGCAGTCCAAGCTCGCTGAGCAGACGTTCCGTCGTGGATTTCATCGAGCCGCCCAAGGTGCAGATGGCAGTCTTAAATCCACTGGCCTGAGCCTTTTCAAGTTCTTGAATGGGTTCCGAACCGAGAACAGATCTTAGAAATCCAAGATACGGTTCGTCGACATTGAAATCCGCTACAATATTGCTAGACCCCCACGGATCAAGCGTAATGGTTTCGCGGTTGGAAACAATGCTTTCAACTTCCTCAATGATGTCAGCTTCCTCAATCGTAAGTTGTTTTCCCTCACCATCGATGGGTTTCCATCCTCCTTTGTAGTATTGGGAATGACTTGCCGTAAAGTTATCGCCGCTCCCATATTCACAGAACAGCACACCAAATGAAGAATACCAAATCGGCGTTGTTTTAGGATTCTCCCTAAGATGAACCGTAAATCCATGGTGGGAATAAATCCGCGCCGCGATACGGATAAAATGTTGTGTGTGAGGCCTCACTTCACCGCCAACATGGACATGCATGGCATTCGCCGAAGTCTTTTTCTTGAACACGCGTGCCTTCGCTTCGACAAAAACGGCAACGGTTACACTGTTAAAGCTAATCTCTGGATTGTCCGCGTTTTCAGGATCAAGCCTGTCGCGATAACCTGCGGTCATCAGCGAAAAGCCCTCTGACCACGACTTGAGCCCATAAGTTGACACTAAGGCATCATCAATATGAATGGTTTCAGTTTTCTGCGAATCAGAATCAAATAGAATGGACATATTGTGGGCAGCCAAGAAATCCTTTAATGTGGTTACGCAATCTTTTCAACATCACTGAGCCATTGACGATCTTCAAACAGAGACACAGTATCTCTCCACCCCTTTACGGGAATAGCTTCGACTGGACATTCAGTATCTCCCTGCCAGCCATCCACCCATTCTTGAATCACCGAGTCGTTTCCTCCAGGAAACAAAGCATCTCCAACAAAATAGATTTTCTTTATCCCACTATCCAAGAGGCATTGAACGGCATTCGTCTTATCCATCCCTCTGATGACGATATCAAATGAGGTTTCTCCTCCATACATGATATGCAGGTTTTTGTTAGCAATAAGCGCTGCCAATCTCTCTCGCAAAAAAGCAAGTACGGATTCCCGATAGCGAACCTCTTTGTCAAATTCGACAAAGGCCTTCCTATTGGCTAGGGCTTCTTCGGTTAAATTCGCTCCGCCAACCGGGCGACCCGAAGGCGCAAAATTGACCATGGAGCCGCGATCGACGATTTGTTTGCCCATGATCTTTACCTTTTCCCCTAATGCGAACTCAGAGGACTTGATGACTTCTTCCAACGTATCTTCGAGCAACCCAAAGCCCTCAGTTCCCAGATGAGCTTTGATATCAAATTCATTGACCGTCTCGATATGAGGTTGGTCAGTATACCTGCAATGATAGTGCGATGCCCCGTTGCTAACAAAAGCTTCAAATTCGCCTCTGTACCCGTACTTCCACAAGGGCTGAAAAAACTGTTCTCGAATAAGAGGAAGGTCACTACCTGCCGCCACGTGAAAAGGAAGCATCAAACAACGAAGGGCTGACACCATCTCCGGCACCAAAGGTTCCCTTGGAGGCGTCAGCGTGCCATCAATATCGGTCAAGATTGCTTCTTCTCTATCTGTTGGGGAGTTCGATTCCATAAGGGTAAGCAAACACGAAATCCACGTGTTCTCAATTTTAGTTGCGTCTGCGGCAGAAACCTAGCCGGTCTCCTCTCAAGCTGAGCGACGAGCAACTCGGATCCGCGTTCAGGGCCACAAAAGATCGCGGCATTCAGCCCCATTCCTGCTCTGTCCCCCGCCTCAACCATTCCCTTCGGGAAGACGGTCACATCTTCTTCTACGGAATGAGTCGGGTTGGTAAGAATCTTCTTGAGACTGCATGACGAATGCCAAACCCGATTCACTTAGTGAAAAGGCTATCTCTCTTTTAGATCGGGAGTTATGATGTGTCGGCCGGAGCGTTTTGAGCATTTTTTCGAAGCGTAATCCCAGCTCTTAACATCCGTATCTCACGCGCGACAAGTGGAAGTTGCCCTTTTCTATCTGAGCGCAAGCCGGGAAAGCGCTAACAAGTGGTAATCAATGGCGGTAGAGACACGGGTGACAGTTCCTTCGCCGCATCGGAGCCCAACACCCGGAACGCTCAACGAATTCCACTATGAAAAGCGCCCGCATTTTTAGTCACGACCAACCCCACTCACTTCTTTAGCAACGCCACGATCTCATCTGGTAGACCGTCCTCGTGTTGCAGAACGCTCAGAGCCTCGTTCAAAGGATTTTCCGCGAGAAGATCCGTGACCGTCTTAGCCAGGCCCGTCACTTGAAGATCGAAGCTGATATCGGAACTACTCGATTGCTGTTGATGAATCTCCACCGCGAGCACGTTCAAGCCGGTGACCAGGTGTTGGTCAGTGGTCCAGGAGCTGAAGTAAGCGGATTCTCTAGAGCCGGATACCACTGACGAAGCCAACGTTTTAAATCCAAACTCTCCCGTCGTCATATTATCTCTGCGGATCTCTTCTCCATTGAGATAGACCACCGCGCCGTCATCACGATTCAGATCAAGTAACAAACCTGAAAACCGACTGGCTTCCTCGACCTCGAACGCATGCCTAAAATAAGTCGTGATATGGTGCTTATCGTCTTCTCCTGAGCCCACGACCGTTTTCTTGTCATCATCGCCATATCCAAGCGGTGCCTCCCCACTCTTCCACTCGTTATGGTCGTAATCCGGCGCTCGCCAGGTGGTCTGTTGGTCACTCCCATCGTCAAGGTAATGCCAGGTCGCTCCTCTCCTTACTAACACATTTTCTAAATGACTTGCCGATAGTCCAGCCCATTCTCCTTCCCAACGATTTCTTGGAAGCCACATTTGTTCCGAAGATTCGTTGGAGACGCGATCCATAATCGCGCAAGCGACTCGATACCACCCGGCAGCTGTGGTCAAGTCACCATTGGAACGAGCGGAGTCCGCCTCGCGAACCGAATGGGCCGCCACTGCCATCCACGCCGTTCTGTCATTGGGATCTTCACTGAGAACACGTGAAGCCACCTCGTACAATGGGTTTGGATGCTCAGCCAACTCGAGGGTATTGAGCGTCTCGGCCTTCATCGATAGGAAAGCATCGCGCCCTTCGCTCGAGACCCATTTGGGGTCAAAGGCCGACAAATGGAGATATTGTTCTTCATGACGCTTCCTTTCCTGAAGGAGGTTCGCTTTCTCCAATAAGAAGCTATAACGACGTGAATGAGAGGGCGCATAACGTAATGCGATATCATAGAAAGAAAACGCACGATCCCAATTCTCATCTTCTTTAGCCATTCTCGCAAATTCAGAAGCGGTGTATCCATCCCGAGGATGGAGAGCCACCAAACGCGGGCCCGCACCCAACAATTCTTCTCTGCTCAGCACCTTTTTCTCGACTAATTCGTTGAACAAACCCGAGCCCCGACTCTGCAATCGTTTCGCCAATAATGGGTGTTCTAAGCCCTCTACGACGACCTGAAGCCGTGTCTCCGCGGAAACGTGATCCATGTGAAGCATCTCTCCCATCGCACCCGCTAGATAATGCCATTCTAGATAGCTTTCATAGTTCGGCCGCCAGTTGGAATCCAATTGCTCAAATGCTTCGGCGAAGGCATCAAACTCACCATGAACGAGATGAGCCACGGCGACAGTCGAGAGCGAACTTCCATCGAAATTATATCGTAGATCTTTGGGCATAAAAGCGATTTGTCGCGTAACGGGCAAGGCCGCTTTCTGAACGCCGGGCTCCCAGTGAACCCACTGGTCTTTGAGACCACTCAGAAAACTCTTGGCAAACTCATCAATCGCACGACGCCGGTAGTAGTCATTGCCTGTTTTAATCTCCTTAGCGATTTCATATGCTTTGAGAAATGGTTCCGGATCCCCTTGGGCAGCCGCATGACCGATATGTGCGGTAACAATCTTTAGCCGTTGCTCACGCAATTGGCTATTATCGATGGAAAGAAGTGCCTCCAAATCAAGTTTCGCCGTCTCCTGCGCAAGGATCTCCTTTAAGTAATCCTTCGTGGCATAGTTCTCCGCTAACATCGCCAAGACTCTTTCGCGAATAAGCTTGCTCTTAAAGGTTTGCTTGGAGAATTGAGCAGCTGCCTCGACCATACGGTCATTACGGGATTTCAACTCAATATTCGTCTTGGCTATCTCTTCATTACCCGCTTCGTCTTCGACGGTTCCTTGTCTCCCTTCGAGCGAACTTGCTTCTTGTGGATCGGGTATGGCACTCAGAATCACTCGTGCAAAGTAGGCATTGTCCTTATTCTCTACGGAATCGAGAAAAGGGGTAAAATGATCCTCGAGTCCTTTATCGTACACTTGGTCCTGATAATGATTTCCCATGTGCATCCAACTTTTCCTCAATAAATTGGCCGCGCGTTCGTATTCACCATGTTTGACTAACAAAATTAATGAGCCGGCTTGTTGGCCCAACGCTTCAGCGTGATGATTGATCATCCGATTCAATGGCTGATCCGCCCCAACTGCGAGCGCAAGTTCCAGAATCAATTGCAAGTGACTTGAATTACTATTTCCACGGCCATATCGCCCAACCCGAGCCTGCTCTTGAATCTGAAGTTTTAGCCAGCCGCCGGTGATCGCTTCAGCTGCGGCCGTCCATTGGTCCCCTCTGTCCTTTACAGCAATCAATCCACGAATGATCATCGTCGCCTCATTATCCGGGATGGGGGTCTTCTTCTTGCCCATACTTGCGGCGAGAAGCTCGGCCGCCGCGAGCCGCAAGCTGAAAGATTGATAGCCACTTTGCTCGTTAGACAGAAGGCGCGCTCCCAAGGCCAATCGCCATGCCGCCGGAATCGATTCTTTAGCGAGAAGATTCACGTAATGAGCCTCTTCCGCAGTGGGTTCGCTATCATCTCGTTCCTCATTTCCTTGCTGACGATTCATCCAATAACGAACCGCCATGGCCATCTCGCGCGCCTGCCCTTCGTCCTCCGCCTTTTCCTCCAGCCATTCCACGAACGACTCAACGACTTCTGTCTCTGCCGAGGCGTTATTAAGAAAATCGTGAATAACTCCAAACAGAAGTCCCGTTTCCCGATCTCCGACCACACCCGCATACGCCTCATAGATCTTCTGAAAATACTCCAGTGACTTTTGTTCCTCAGAACTCTTGGAGGTTTGTTCTTGGAGGGTTCGGGCAAAGCGCTGGCCGAAGTAGCGCAAACTGGATTCCGACAGCTCAACTTCCTGGCCGTTCTCTCCAGCCACGCCCACCACGTCGAGCAGCAAGCGTACATGATTCGCGGTGGCCTCTCCACTCCCAATCAACGATTGGAGCAGCCGGCCGGCATCCGTTTGATTGCCGCTATATCGGCTCCAATTCCCACTTCGCCTGGCTTTTTCGATTCGATCAGCCGCCGTGAAAAGAACTTCTTTGGCCACTTCGACTTTGGAAGCATCGTCAGGATAACGTTGAAAGAGTCCACCAATGAGCCGTCTTGCCTCATCATCCGTATTGCGGTTCAAGGTGGCCGGATTGGGCTTTGCTGAGAGAAATTCCGTGATCTCATCGTCTCCGGATTGAGATCGGAAGCCATGAAACTCTTTAATGAACGCCGAAGCGGTTTCCGAAAGTTCCGGAAGTTCATTGAGATCCGAGTAAGTCGAGCGAATGAAACTCGCGAAGCCCTCACGTTTCTCCGAGGGCAAGGTTCGAATCTTCTCAGCATGACTTGCCATGACCTCCGCTAGATCTTGGGGCTCTCCGTCCAGAGCTGCCTCCATCAATTGCGATCCAAAGGTCGACGGTTCCGTCTCCTTGACCAATGCAAGCACCTTTTCTCGTGAATCTTTCGCGTCGTCATGCTTCAACGCTTTGATAATCCAATGAAAATAGGTTTCATCATTGTTCGATTCCAGCCGTCTCAGAAAGTCGAAGGCCTTCAATTCGTTTAACCACGGGGAATTGGTGATTAATGGGATTACGGCTTCGCTGTCCTGAACCAATGAATTATTCATCAGACGGCCAAGCGGATCTCCATAGCGATTGAGCTTGTGAAATTCATTCTTACGATAGAAGCGCGCCGCGACAAACGTTAGATGTTCGTTCAGACCCACTTCGTTCAGGATGCTTTGGAAGATATGAATATCCCCGTTAGGCGTATTTCCAGACCAGGTCCTCGGATTGTAATGACGTTTCACGTAGGCGGCCCGCTGTTCAGCCCGTCCAAGGAATAGCTCAGCGAGTGATTCGAAAAACGCTTCAACGCCCTGACTTCCTTCCCGTTTACAAATCTCCACACCGTAATCTATTAAGAACGGATAATTCCCGGATTGACCTCTCAAGGACTTGAAAAACTCGAGGACGATTCCGCTGATATCGGCCTCTAATTCGCGGGCCCGCCAGGCATCGATGATCGCGGAAAGAGCATGGCTCTTAGATAAAAAGATGTTTCCCGAGTTGCCTGGATTCTGGGCGTAGGCCTGCGCTATTCTCACAAAACCCTCAGGCGCACACTCAAACATTTCATAGTATTTTTCGAGTTGCCGTGCCTCCTGCGTCCGCTTCGAACTGCGCAGCGCTGGCAAGATCTCCTCGGGTAGGATATTGAGCTTGCCGCGCTCCCATGCACCTTTCACCAAATACTGATCCGCCTGATAAAAAGTGATTTGATTGCTTCGATGATAGCGGGAGTTATGCCTTTGGCCACGGAATGGTTTGTAGGTTAGCATCGCTTGCTTTGCCATTTCAAAGGTTTCGTCATCGTCCTTTCCCTCATAAACCCGTAGGGATCCCAGCCGGCGAAATCCTTCCAGCGCCAATTGAGGCACTTTCAACATGGCCCGGCAAAAGTCGTCATGCATCTGCCGCCGTTTCTTGGACAATTCCTCGCGCTCCTCCTCATTATCGCTACTCCCGCGATAAGAATCGTCCCGCCGTTGATACAAATTGGGAAGTTGAATGTTATTCTGATAAAAATTGTCTGCCAACACTTCGACGATCTCCTGCGTCCACGAGAGATCGATCTTATTGGTATCTTCAATGCTCTCCAAATATTGCCTGACAACTTGGACCAGTGCGGCGCGCTTGTCGAAATCTTGTGTTCTTTGAATGAGGTTGCGAATCGGATAACCTAGATTACCCAAGACATGCGGCCGGAGTTTTAACAAATGTCCGGCGGCTTCATCCGGATCCAATTCGGCAGCAAGGAGAAAGAGCCGCATACGTGAACCCTCATCTTGGGGTCGTTCCGCCACGATTTGTTTAAAGCGTTCATAGGCGTCCTCTTTCTTGCCCAGCATGAGAAGAATCATCGCGTACTGCGCTTGATGCCGGTAACCCGCATTTTCCGGTGGCGCCGCCAACTTCATCAATTCGGCTGTAAGGCTGTGAACCGTGACCGGCTGCACCACTTCACGAGCATCATAAAACGCCGTGTCCATGTTGGATGGCGAAAGGTAATTATTGGCATGCCGCCGCAATTCCTGCACAGCCGTTTTTAGGGCCTGATCATAGCGATCTTCATTGATCATCCGCTCGACACGACTTGGGGTCCGGGAATTGCCATAGCGGTTTCTAGCGGGATTGCTTCCCATGATACCACTCGCCGCATTCTTTGCTATCAGCTGCTCGGAAGCCTTGGCCATTCCTAAGGCTTCCATGGCCTCAGCGAGTTCCGTGCGTTGAGGCGCCGTTAACATTTGCCTGCGCAAACGTAGTGCCGCCTCCGATCCCGTTTGGCGTAGAGCACTATCTTTATCCGCATCCAATGCCCAAGACACCAGAGCGCCATCCAATCGCGACCGCCAATGACGATCTAGCGGCAAATAACTTGCCTTCTCCAGCAGCTCCACCGCTTTCTCCGACTCTTCATGATCCGCAGCAAAGGCAGCCGCTAATATAAAACTATCAATTTGCGGATCCTTGGCAGAAACCAGTTCGTTAAGCGTTTTCTCTGCCGTATCTTCTTCACCGGCATGATAAGCAGCTAGGACGCGTAACAAAGGATTTTTGATCTTTTCCAAACAAGCTTTGACCTTCTCAGGATCCAATACCTCTGAACTAGAGTGGCTTCGGCGATTTGGATCTGCAATAGGAACGATCTGAGCAATGATCTGATCCGGAATCGTCGTAAGAGGCGGCGGGAACAAGAGCGGCTGAAGCAGAGGCGCATTGCGGCCGCGAGAAGAATATATCCCCGTCATTGCAGTCACGTGACTGACTCCAGACGTCGAGCGCGAGGCTTTCGCCATCCGATTGAGTTCTTCTTCTAAAAAATCGAAAAAGGGTGCCAAGTCATCTTCTCCACGAAGCACCAAAGACATATAATGGTAGACCTGGGAACGCTCACGATCATCCAACGCTGGATACCAGTCGCGAATTTTCATAGAGAGACGCTTCTGATCCTCTTTACTCAGAATGATGTTACTACGGCCCTGAGCAGCCTGCCCTAACGCCCTCGCAATCAATGTAATGATGATGGCAGACGGCTGATCCATACCATCGATGATTTCAATTCCTTCGGCAACTATATCACCAAAGTCTTCATTACTCAGAGCGTTGTGATGCAGCGCTACGGTAAGAGCCAATTGCGGATAGGAATCACGAAATTTGGCAAAGACACGCTTGGCGATGGCTTCATCCCAGTGCGAGTGCATCCCCTGAACAATCCAGTACGCTTCCAACACTTCGTCATCCGGATATTTCTCAAAGAACGCTTCAAAATCCAAACGACGGTTTCGATTGGCTGCAAAACTGATTAATAAATCCGGATACTGAATACCGTCGCCCTCCAAGCGTTGATAAAGCGCTTCCTTCTCATCATCGCTCAAATCGAACGCCAAGGTCGCGATGTGGGGAATGACGAGCATGGGAACGCGAGCGAGACTATCTGGCAGCGTGACATTGCCCTGCATGGCGTAGGAAGAACTCCAACCATAGCTCCGTCCCCGACGCCTGTTCGCCTGGCGATAGTAATAAGCGCGATAGGGATCGACGTAGCTCTGACGAATAAGATCTACGACGCTATGAGGCACGTATTCTCGCAGTTGATTCAGGTACTTTTCCTGATACGAATAGCGGCCCATGGATTGGTTCTGCTGATGAGCCGAGAGCCCAGGCATCTCCTGATCGATGGCTAATAGACGCAAGAAGAAATCAAGCGCTTCTTTGGTCTTCCATTCTTCCTCCAGGCAGATGGCGTAGAGATAGCCTAACCGATAGTCATCGGGATACTTGGCAACAAATGGCTCCAAGAATTCACGAGCTTGGTCATAATAAAACGTGCCGATCATCGAATCCGCGATCGATTCCGCCTCCCGGGCGTCCATGGTCGGACCGCCCGCGAGATCATTGAGCACCTGAAAACCATCCTCTTCGTTGCCATAGTTCAAATGAATTTGGGCAATCTTCCGGGCCGTGCGCAGCGACTGATCTAGCGCTTTTGCTGACTCCAAAGTTTGCAGAGCCGCTTGCCAGTTGCCTTCAGATTCCTCGATTCGCGCAATCTCATGAAGGAGTTGGATATCTTCGGGACGCATCCGGGTAGCTTCGAGCAGGGCCGCGCGACGCTCTTCATAATTCGAGGTCATCCGATGGATCTCTGCTAGAGCCAATAAAGGTAACACAGATGTCCGGTTGGAGGCACGGCGTTCTTCAAATTGTTCAACCAATTGATCCGTCTTCCCTTCGCTTTGTGCCATGCTCGCAAGCGATTTGACCCAAGAGAGTTTATCCGAAAGCTGTTCGGCTTCTTCGTAGAGATTCCAATACATCCGCGAGGCATCCGCCATCTTGCCCTGCTCCGCATAAACAGACGCGAGTTCGGCGCGAAGTTGTTCATCCCCTTCGAATTGTTGAACTGCCCGCCTCAAGACCTCCACTGAATCATCATAACGATCCTGCTGCCTTAATAGCTTGGCTTCCGTGACCCAGGGCTGAATACTTCCTGGCGATAGCCTTTTCCACTCGGAGATCCAGCTTAACGCCTTTTCCATTTCAAAGGCCTTCTCATAGAGTTCAATGAGTTTCTGAATATAAACAGACTTTCTCCCCCCTGGTAATTCGACCAGTGCCTCGGTGGCTTCCGCAGCGCCAACCCAATCGTAGCGCTGTTTCAATAGTCGAATGCGCTGGGTGAGGACCAATAGCTTGGCCTCCGGTGTCTCGCCGGAGGCAGCTTCGAGCGTCGCCGTAGCCGCTTGGCTTTCTCCATTTCTTTCTAACAGATCCGCGAGCAGACAACTATCGTTGAGCGATCGTGGTGATTCCTCTTTCAAGGATGCAATCAGGGGCATTAATTGATCGACTTGCTGAACGAGTTTGGCCACGAGATCGATCGCATTCTCCAAATCAAAAGCATTACCGGCAAATTGAACGCGGGCCCGCGCCCAAGGAATGGCTTTCTCATGTTTATCTAGCGCGATCGCCGCTTGGCAAAGTTCACCCAAATAAATGGTGTCTTTAGAAAAATCCTCATAGCGGGCATGCAGCAGATCAAAGGCGGCTTGATGTTCATGACGGGTCATGAGCGACCGCGCGATCCTCACTAATTCAGGCCGTTGGGTGCCATCGGCCAAGCGTGTCCAAATAGCGATGGCTTCTTCCTTGTTTTCCTGGCCATGAAGAAAGGCTGCATGCGCCTCATGCGCGGCGCTGCTATCCGGATGCTTTGCCGTGAGCTGCTCATAAACGGACGCCGCCTGCTCAAACATCAAATAACGCTCAAACAAACGTGCCGCGCGTAGATAAACATATTCGGAGTGATCGGATTTCTCAATATACGTGTTCAGTGTCGCGGTGGTTTCGTCCGGCTTCTTCGCGGCGTGATAGAGTCCGGCCAGTTTGATCAGAAGCTCGCCGTCCTCGGGATGTGCGTCGATAAGCTGCTCCTGCTGAGTGATGGCTTTTTCATGATCCTCTAACGAAGCCAACATTTCGATATAAGCTTCGCGATAGGAGCGTTCTCCCGGCGTGAGTTTGAGAATCTCATCATAAGCCGTGACGGCCCTCTCATTCAGTCCCAACTCCTTTAACAAATCGGCATGCCGCTGGCGCAGTGCCAAGCGCTTGGGATGCGTCTCAATGAGTTTTTGATAATGCTCATCCAAGCCCACCATATTCTCTTCCCGGCGAAAGACTTGATCGATCTGCGCGAGGATTTCCTTCTCCAACCACGTGCCGTGACCCACTTGCTCTAACGTATTCCCGTAAGCTTCGAGGGCTTTGTCCCGGTCTCCGGACCGATGATGGATATCGCCCAAACGCATTTGACGAATGACTTTCTTATAAACATCCTTGGTCTGTTCCGCTAGAGCCGTTCCCGTCTTGAGCGCTTCCTCATAAAGTCCCTCCGTAACTTGGAGTTCAATCAGGTCTTCACGGAGATCTTCATCGTCGGGCCTCTCTTCAAGAAGCTTGGCCCATACCGCCAGCGCTTTATCCGTTTCACCGCTTCTCAAGTGAAGTTTGCCCTGCAATTTGGCGATATCAATCGCGAGATCTTCTTTAGGATCCCCGGCTGCGGCTTTCTCCAAATCACTGATCGCGGTCTCGAAGTCCAGCGTCTTGGCTTCAATCGTGGCTTTCTCAAACCAAACGGCGGCGTTTCCCGGATCATCCTCAAGCGCGAGCCGGAATTGCTCTAACGCACTCACATGATCACGTTGTTTGGCATGGAAGAAAGCTAAGAGTAGTCGCGTTCCCGTGGACTCGTTCTCCTCCACTTGCTTGGCGAGAAATCCCTCGAGGCCCTCCAGCGATCCAGTGTCTAACCAAGCATTATAAAACCGGTCATAGAGGTAGCCCGGATTAGGGCGTTTGAGTAGGACCTTGTGGACTTTCTCGGCCTTGGCGTTCGGAACTTCCTGACTCAAGACGGATAAAGGGGACAATAGCAGAGCCGGAATGATGAGGACGAGAGAATGAAAACGCATGAGAATCTCCTTGGTTCAAGAAATCTAGATTGAGTGCCGACGAGTATAGAGAGCCGTGCCCCCGGGGCAATGATAGTGTTTGACCACCTTCAACAGATCTCGAATGGTCTTGGCGAGAGACGTCCATGCCGAACTTCCCCGTCACACCGAGCAAAGCCGAGGATCTACGCCGCCGCATGGCTGCGCTGGGAATTACCGAGGGGACTCTGGCGGAGCATTTTTTCTGCCCCAATCGTGGCCGGGCACGCAAGAAAGGGGCCGCCGTGGCCGTGCACCTGCGCCACGGGCCCTCCCAGCTGGAGGTGCGGTGCCAGAAGAGCACAAGTCAACCACTCAACCGCTTCCTCGCCAGGCGAGCTTTAGTGCGAATGCTAGAAAAACGAGCAGTGGGCAACTCACCTCTCAATCCGAAGCAGCGCACCCCACTCGCGGACGAGACCCCGGAAAAACACATGATGCGCATGTTCACGAAGGGTTTTGAAAAGGACATTGCTCAGCCTTATCCCCTGCCCTCGCAGAAACTACTCGGTGCGGGTGATCTCCCGCCCAAACTGATTTCCGTGCTTGGAGAACGTGAGGTTTCCCACTGACCGTCACCCAGCCACTGTTCGACTCGCCGCCGCCGGCGCGGTGGGACTGTTGCTCGCAGGATGCTCGCCTCAAGAAGGGGACGGACTGGTACGTTGGCTAGAGCAGACGGCCGATAAATCACCCTGGTACATGATCCTCATTCTCGCGGTCGCCACTGTCACGAGCGAAGACCTGGCTTGCGTTACCGCCGGCGTCCTCGTTGCCAAAGGCATCTTCGATTTCACCATGGCTACGTGTGGGTGCTTGCTAGGGATTGTGATAAGTGACGTTGGACTTTTTCTGATTGGGAAATGGTGGGGAGATGCCGTGGTGCGTATCCCTCCCATCTCTTGGTGGGTCACTCCCAAGCGCCTCGAGCTGGGGAAATCACTCTATCAAAAGTATGGTGGCGGCTTGATCGTGACCTCGCGTTTCCTTCCCGGTACGCGTATGATGTGTTACATCGCCGCAGGAATGTTAGGCTATCCTTGGAAACGATTCGTCGCCTACATGAGCGTCGCTTGTGCCGTGTGGACGCCGGTGCTCATTGGCTTTGCCACGCTCTTCGGCGCCGCCATTCTGTCGTGGTTTCAGGCTTACCAACGCTGGGCATTTCTCGGACTTATCGCGACGATTCTAATCGTCTGGCTTCTGCTCGAAGTACTCCTACCCTTGGGCAGTGCGGAAGGCAGGCAAGCGCTTCGCGCCAAATGGCGGCGCTACTTTGGCAGGTAGAGCTTGATTTTAAATGATCGTTCTGTGAAGGATACGGCCATGGCTTCCGGCCACCTGGCTCTCCGTCTTTCCCTTCTCGCACTCTTTCTCCTTCACCTTGAGATGGTAGCGGCCCCTCCCCGTGAATGGCCTTTTCGTCAACCAATCGCTCGCGAAGCGCCTTCCGTCCACGCTGCCGATCGCGTGCGAAATCCGATCGACGCTTTTGTGATAGAGAAACTTGAGGAGCAAGAGCTTTCCTTAGCGCCGGAAGCCTCGCCCAGAAGTTTAGTTAGGCGGCTTTACTACGATCTCATCGGGTTGCCGCCGTCGCCGGACGAAGTCGAGGCTTTCGTCAACGAGCCTAACTACGAAAGATTGGTAGATAAACTGCTAGATGATCCTCGCTACGGAGAACGCTGGGCACGATTCTGGTTGGACTTGGCTCGCTACGCAGACACCGCGGGCTATGAGGGCGATCCTGATCTCCCACACGCTTGGCGTTACCGCGACTATGTCATCGACTCCCTCAATCGTGACAAACCCTATGATTTGTTCATCAAGGAACAGATTGCCGGCGATGAGTTCGCCGAGATCATGGGGGCGGGTGAATTGCCACTGCCGGATGCCGAAAAGGTCGTAGCCATGACCTTCTTGCGGCTCGCTCCCTTCACTGAACCGCGCGGCGATGAGACGCGTCATGAGATGCTTAGTGAAATGACGTCTACGGTGAGTTCCGTTTTTCTCGGACTCACGGTTGGGTGTGCCAAGTGTCACGATCACAAATACGACGGTATCCCGCTCAAAGACTTTTATCGCCTGAAGGCGTTCTTCAACACCGTGCAAATCATGCCACCGGAACGGGGCGATGCTTTTCAAATTGGCGGTCCGCTTCCGGCTGATTTTTATCGCAAGGGTGAGAAGGATTGGGCGGCCAAGAAACGTGCCGAGATTTCAGCCATTCCGTCAAAGCTTGAGAAAATGCGCGAAGCTTTCTCCAAGCGTTCTCAAGTCCCCAGTGGCGCCGGCATCGGCCTCCAAAGCATGGCTTCTGGCAATGACTATTTCTACGACACCCGTCCCATTGACGACGGTGCACTTCATTCCGTCGTAATTTCAAGCGACGGCGAACACTGGACCTTCTCCACCGATGGCCATTTCGCCTCTTCGCTAGGAAGTTTATCAGGAAAGAACCACGGCGACTGGTTCGGTGATCTGGCAAACCCCACACACATCACTCTGGGACAACACACCAATGGCTCTGGCAATCCTCAAGGCAGCGGGCACCAAGGCAAGATCGCGCAGATTCTCATCTACGAGCATCCACTGAATGAATCGGAACGACAATTGCTCAAGTCCTTCGTTAGCAATGATTCCGCCCCGCCAAGCAGAGGCTTACGGTTCTGGTTAGACGCTTCCGATCTCCAAGAAGATCCGGGATCGCTCGTGGCCGCGTGGCGTGACAAGATCGGCGGGATCATCCTAACCCAGCCCGAAAAGGAGAAACAACCGCGACTAGTCGAAGTCGATGGCAAGAGGGCCTTGGCGTTTGACAAGGATTTCCTGGCTGCAGCGGCCGACCGAAGCTCTTTTCTCAAAGATCAAACGGGCTCCATCGTCATGGTCCTTTCCGTCGAACACGAGGGCGAAGGTTACGGATTCGAGGTGGGCGGAAACGGCGCATTTGTCAGCACGGTCGTTTATCCTAAGGCAGGCAACCAGGAGCGCGCGCTGGACGATTGGATCAACGATCCTAGCAACACCGCTATTTCTACCGAGGAACGCCGGCGCTATCAAAACCTCCAAAGCCGAAATCGCTTTGCCAAACAACACCTGAAACGCCTGCAACCTCAGGCCATGTCCTTGCGCCATTCCTTTGGGCCGCCCTACGAGCCCAGTGTGCCCGTCACACACGTCATGCTCCGCGGCGAATTCAACAACCCAGGGGAAGAGGTGAAGGCTGGTTTCCTCAGTTGCATCACGGGTCACCAGAAACCGGCGGAGATTCGCTTGGACCCGTTCAAACGCTGGCCCACCCGCAGCCGCCGCATGACCTTGGCTAAGTGGATTGCTAGTCCTGACAATCCCCTCACGGCCCGCGTCATGATGAACCGCCTATGGTTTCGCCACTTTGGCAGGGGAATCGTCGCCACACCGAGTGACTTCGGCAAATTGAGTGGCGGTCCATCACACGAAGCGCTCCTCGATTGGTTAGCGGTGAGATTCATCCGGGAGAACTGGAGCCTCAAGGCCATGCATCGGCTCATGGTGACGTCCAGCACCTATCGGCAGCGTTCGGATATCGTCAACCCATCGGCGGCGCTTGCCGATCCTAACAACACGCTCCTTTGGAAATTCAATCGCCGGCGTCTGGAAGCTGAAGCCGTTCGCGATGCCGTTCTCACCACCAGCGGACGATTGAATCCAGAGATGTTCGGCCTGCCCATCTTCCCTCCCCTCCCCGACGGCATCGAAGAACGCGTCAAATACTCCCATAGCAAGTGGGCCACGGATACCGGACCCGGTAGCCGTAAGCGCAGCCTCTACATTTACCAGCAACGCACGTTGTCCATGCCTTTCATGCAGGCGTTCGACGGGCTCGTATGTGAGGATACGATGCCTCGACGGCAAACATCGGTAACGCCGTTGCAAGCCTTGGCCATGTACAATGGCGACTTTGTCAACGAAGAAGCCAGACACTTTGCTCAACGTCTTTGTCAGGAAGCAGGCAAGGATCCGGAGGAACGGATTGAGCGTGCGTTCGCCATCGCCTACGGGCGCTTCCCCACCCCTGAGGAAAAGCATGACCTGATACCCTTCGCGACCTCTGATGAAAAACTACCCGGTCTATGCCGCATCCTTTTGAACGCTAACGAATTTGTCTATGTCGACTAACCAATCCCCTCACGCTTTCGCCGGTTCTCGCCGCGCGTTTCTCTCGCGTACTTGGAACGGCATCGGCGCACTCGGTCTCGCCGGCGTCATGGCCGATGATCTCCTCGCCGCTCCGGCGGATCCTCTCCAACCACGTCGCGTCCACCTGCCACGCAAGGCCAAACGGTGCATCTTTCTCTTTATGCAAGGGGGCGTTTCGCAGATGGATTCCTTCGAGTACAAACCGCGCTTGCGTGAGTTACACGGCAAGCCCATTCCCGAAAATCCCGGCGTGTCCGGGGAGCTTCAAGGGCGCCTATCCTTCCCCCATTCGTGCGTGGGTAGCCCCTTTGCCTTCAAGCAGCATGGAGAATCCGGCCGCTGGATGTCCGAACTCTTTCCTCATTTGGCCAAACAAGCGGATGAACTGGCATTCATTCACGGCATCAAGACCGATAACCAGAATCATGGGCCGTCAACCTATCATGTTACCACAGGCAGCCAGTTTCCCGGCCACCCCTCTGTCGGATCTTGGATCCAATACGGACTCGGCACCGAGAATCAAAGCATGCCCGGCTATGTCGTCATTCAAGATCCGCGTGGCGCTCCTTGCAATGGTGCAGCGGTGTGGGCCAATGGCTATTTGCCCGCCGCGTATCAGGGCACGCTCCTGCGAGATCAAGGCACCCCTATCTTAAATCTAACAAGACCGCACTCCCTTACCGAAGCCGAGCAACGCCGCGAATTTGATGCCATCAAACGGCTCAACGAACGGCATTTGACACAACGTGAGGGCGCTCTCGAACTCGAAGCACGTATCAGTGCCTATGAACTGGCCTTCCGCATGCAAACCGCGGCGCCTGAAGTGGTCGATTTGTCAGATGAACCGAATCACATCCGGGAACTATACGGTTTGAACAACGACACCACTGCGGGATTCGGCCGTCAATGCCTGCTGGCGAGGCGCTTGGTTGAGCGCGGCGTGCGTTACACCTTGCTCATTCACGGCGTGCAGATCGGGCCTCACAGTTGGGACGATCACGGCAATGTGAAGGGCGGCATGATCAAGCATTCGCGGGAAGTGGACCAACCGGTTGCCGCTTTGCTAGAAGATTTGAAACGGCGTGGTTTGTTAGAAGAAACGCTGGTCGTCTGGGCCTCGGAAATGGGGCGCACACCCTTCGTCAATAGTGCCAAGCTCGGCAGCAACCCAGGCCGTGAACACAATTCTTACGGACTCTGTATGTGGATGGCCGGCGGCAATGTTCGAGGCGGTGCCACCGCTGGGGCAACCGATGAATACAGCTTGCGTTCCGTGAGCGATCCCATCCACGTGCGCGATGTCCACGCCACCATCCTCAATCTCTTGGGCATGCACGATGAACGCCTTACCTACCGACACGCGGGACGTATTCGTAAGCTGACAGACATCGGCGGGAAAATCATCAACTCCATTATTAGTTAGCGATCCACGATCGCTCACCAATATGAATCGCTCCTTACTTTATCTTACAGTTTTCTGGTTCTTATTCTTGTCGTGTGGCAATGCTATCGAGCTAGCCAAGTCAATCAAACTAGGCGTCAAAGCACCCATCGCCATCGATCTATCACAACCACCATCCACCTTGGTGGCAGATAGCGAGTTGGGCTTGTTACGTCACGAAAGCCTAACGGGTCAGGTCGTCCACTCAGCAAAGAAAGACGTTAGGGGACTATTTGAGACACGAGCGGTGCGCACGCCAAAGGGCGATTTGTTACTCCTGTTTCCTGAGGGTAACCACTACGCTGCCGCTGCGGGAAAAGTGAACGATATGTTAGCCTTTCGTTCCAGCGATAACGGCACGACGTGGAATGGTCCCACCACCGCCTTCACCATCGACTACAGTCAACACGGTTTCATCCCCTTGATTCCAAGCGGCACCAGCCGGATCTACGCCTTTGGCACCCAGCCGATTCCCAACGCCTACAGCCGGGAGAAGGGCAAGCATGAGAACACGCCCATTGGCTACCGGTGGTCGGATGACGACGGCCACACTTGGAGCAAGGCCACCTTGATCAAGCCTACCAATGATCCTGGGTTTCTCGGAATGTCCGTGACGCGTATGTGTGAGACCGACCGCGGCACCTGGATCATCGGTTCCCACGCAGCCGACTGGTCGAAGAAACCCCTCACTACCCAACAATACCTCTTTCGCAGTGCTGACAAAGGCAAGACGTGGACCTTGCTCCCTGACAAACGCCCTAATGGCTGGTTTTCTCCTGAGTTCAACCGCATGGACGAAGGACGGCCCATCGCCCTGGGCAATGGCGAGGTGTTCTTCATGGCCCGCACGCCCACCGGCCGTATTTGGACCTCGCGAAGTCTTGATGACGGTGCGACTTGGGAGAATCCGAAGCCTTCGCCTCTGGTCCACCCCGATGCACCGCCCATGGTCTATCATTTGAGCGACGACAAGACCTTGATCACCTTCTTTCACAATCGTCACATCGGCACCGAGTATGTGGGTCTAACGGGAAAGATGGACGGCATGAAAGACCGCTCAGAAATCTGGATTGCCCTATCTGACGATGGCGGCCGCAGCTGGACCGAGCCGCAATTTCTCTTCGCCAATGCCTGCGTGCCGGATCCTAACAAGAACGGCTGGTTCAACTATCAAGTTTCCTATCTCGACGCTGTGATCGACAACGGCGTCATTCATCTTTTCTGCCCGCATCTTTGGAATCGCGCGCTTTATTTGAGGATCGAAGAGACTGCCCTATCCAAGCTGCCTACGGCGAAGAATTTGGCGAATCCGCGAGAACATTAGATCGCTTAACAAGCTAATGATTAACCATTTGCCGAGCTTGTGAAAAATTTCACAAAGTCACTTGCGTTTGTTTCTGAAATGAACGAAACTTCCAGCGCTATGGAAAAACAACCGACAGAGGAGGTCACCGATGGCTCCGGTTCCTCCCGCAAAGAAGAAAGTCAGGGTGCTCGTCCTGGGCGCCGGGTTTGCGGGGCTTGAGTTTTGTAAGACGCTCAAGGATCCGCAGTTTGAAATCACTCTGCTCGATCGGCAGAATCATCATCTATTCCAGCCGCTACTCTACCAAGTAGCCACTGCCAGTCTCGGCGCACCGGACATCGCGGCACCAACGAGAGAGGTCCTGGCCAAGCGAAAGAATGTTTCCGTCCTCATGGATGACGTGAAACGCTTGGATCTCCCTAACAAACGCGTGGAAACTGCAAGCGGCGTCTATCACTACGATTATTTAGTGATTGGGTTAGGTGTGCGTAGCAGTTACTTTGGGCGCCCTGAATGGGCGCAGCACGCCCCCGGTCTCAAAACATTAGAGGAAGCGCGATTCCTCCGCCATCAGATTTTGACGGCAGTTGAGCAAGCAGAACTCTGTGAGGATCCGATTGAGCGCAGACGTCTCCTAACCATTGTCATCATCGGCGGCGGCCCCACGGGTGTCGAACTAGCCGGCGCTTTCACCGAACTCATTCACCGTACGCTGCGCGACGGTTTCAAACGCGTGAAACCGGAGGATCTAAATGTGATCCTATTGGAAGCCGCACCCCGTTTGTTAGGCATGTTCGATCCCGAGCAGTCGCACTACGCGGAGGGGCGGCTGCGGGGGCTTGGCATCAATGTGAGAACAGGCACACGCGTGCAGGATGTTCGTGAAGGTGAAGTGGTACTTGAAAAAGACACTCTCAACACCGCCAACATCATCTGGGCCGCGGGAATGGAGGCCAATCCCGTCACGGCGTCGCTTGATGTTCCTAAAGACCGTGCCGGTCGGCTCGTCGTGAAAACCGATTGTAGCCTGCCCGATTACCCCGAGGTCTTCGCCGTGGGTGACATCGCCCATTGTGAGGATCGAAACGGCGTTCTCGTTCCCGGTCTCGCTGCAGCCGCGATGCAGATGGGCAAACACGTGGCCAAACTGATCCGGGAGGAGGTTAAAGTGAAACGCGGTCCGCAGCGCGATCACGCTCCCCTACTCCGCCGGCAATTCGCCTACTTCGACAAAGGGATCATGGCCATCATCGGCAAATCGGCTGCCGTGGTGAAGGCCGGCAAGTTCAAGATGCGCGGCTGCCGTGGTGAAGGCCGGCAAGTTCAAGATGCGCGGCTTCCTGGCTTGGCTCGCCTGGCTGTTTGTGCATCTGCTCTTGTTAGTAGGATTCCGCAACAAGCTCACCGTGCTCATTCAGTGGGCATTCGCCTACCTGCGAGGCAATCGCGGCGCGCGCATTATCGTGAATCGGGATTCCTCGTAGGACGGCCGAGAATGGCCATCCTACGGATCATGTATCCAGAAACAGATAGTGATCTGCCAGATAGTTCAACGCTTGACGCGTCTCGCGGATCGTTTCTCCTAACACATGGTAAATGCTTGCCAAATCAAACTCATCAGCCAATGGGTGGGCACTGGCCTCCAGAAAGGCGTTGCTCGCTACGCTCTCATAGTAGCGAACGCCCGGCGCCCCATGACGGTCCCGACGATGGCGAATGAATTTGGGAAATAAGCCAGTTAGAATCATGAACTGATTCCCACAACGAACCTGGAGAAAAAACCGGTCGTAAGCACTCGCCTGATCAAGCGCCTGCATAAAATCCACGTGATAGGTGAAGCGTTCTGTTTCACGATCGGCCGCAACCCGGGAACAGCCATAGGCCGAAACGGCGAGGGTCGCGCCCACATAGTCGGCCACCTCACGACATTCGATGGAGGCATCCATCAAGGCGTGCCTGACCAACACATAAAAATACAACTCGGGTGAAATGCCCAACGGAGAAGTCAGTTCAAGAATGGCCTGGAGAATCTCGGGCTGATCCAGGATCTGAGCCAGGGAATCACGATCGCCAAGCAACTGCCAGAGGCCTTCAGACATCCTAGCATCATCCTTGGCTAGTACCTTGACCAGGAACTCGAAGTCGCGCCGCTGCAATCGCGCACGACAACTTTGGGGGAGAGCAGACATAGTGAATGAATGGGGGTTAACTGGATAAGGTAACCCGAAACGGTGAAACATGCCAGTTCGTAGTTATTCCGATAGTCACGTTCCAGCAGCGACCGAATTGAGACTAGTCAATCCATGCAGTTTTCTCCACGCTCCCAACCGAATTGACCGACTCGGCTCCACAATCCCCCGTCCGCCTGACCCAGAAAGCCCGCATCGCCATCGTTATCGTGGCAGCATTGGGTTGGTTCTTTGGAGGCATCCAAATCGCCATCACCAATGTCGCCATGCGCGCAGCGGCTTTGGATCTGATGGATCGCCAAGGTGAACTATCATTGGTTCAGCACCAGGCCCTAAGCGCATCCGTGAATCGCTCCGCGGCAGATGAGGCCCAGCTGAATGAATGGAATGCCGCCGCAGGCAAATGGTATGCCTGGTATCAATGCGCGTTTCTGTTTGGTGCTGCTGCCGGCGGGTATCTCTTTGGTCGCTTAGGAGATCAGTTAGGCCGCACACGCACGCTTGCATTGAGCGTGATCTGGTTCGGCGCCTTCACCGGTCTCGCCTATATTGTCCAATCGCCCACGCAATTGCTCTGGTGCCGATTTCTGGCTTGCCTCGGAATTGGCGGCACTTGGCCAAACGGCGTTGCCTTGGTATCGGAAGCGTTTTCCACGGTAGCACGGCCGGTCATGGCCTCGCTTATCGGCATGGCGGGAAACATCGGCATCTTTGCCATGGGCACCCTAGCTGCGAATATCGCGGTCACACCGGAATCGTGGCGTTGGGTGATGTTAGTGGGTGCCTGCCCTATCTTGCTCGGCATCGTCACTTGGTTATTCATTAAGGAATCGCCAGAATGGCAGGCAGACATCTATGCGAATGAGGCACGCCCCTCAGCTTGGACCGTGTTTCAAGGACGCTACCGTTCTGTGACGTTGCTAGGAATCGGCCTAGCGACCGTTCCGTTGGTAGGCGGCTGGGGAAGCGCCAATTGGATGATTCCATGGGCGGGTGAAATTGGCACCGAAACGGGGGATGAGTTTTTAAAAGCACGCGTCGTCCAGGCGCGATCCATCACCAGTATCATCGGCAGCTTCCTCGCCGGCTGGCTGGCATTGCGATTGAACCGTCGCACGATTTATTTGGCGACTTGTTTGGGGGCCCTGTTATCGTCTCAATACGCCTTCTGGTTCACCACTCCTGGATCCGGAAGTTTTCTCATGATGGTCGCTTTGCTAGGGTTGTTCAACGGCCTCTTCTTCGGATGGCTCCCCTACTTTCTTCCCGACCTCTTTGAGACGCGAGTGCGGGCCACAGGTGCGGGTGTGAGTTTTAACTTCGGCCGCATCCTCACCGCATTCACCATCTTCGTCACCGGCGCCACCATGCACTCCGTCTTTGGCGGTTACGCAGAAATTGGACGCGTGACCAGTTTCGTTTTTGTGATAGGGATGATTCTCATTGTCTTCGTTCCCAATCCTGTGCCAAAAGCCGAGTGAACGCTTTATGTTGAGACTGACACTCTCTCTAGATGCCTCTTTGAAGAGCCGCTATGCGGAGGCAGCGCGGCGTGTCCGTGGATTACAAATTGTAGAAGATGAAACAAACGCTCACGCCATAGCCACTCAGGATGGCGAATCGGTTAAGCGTTACCTGGAATGGGGGCAGCACGTGTTATGGGTTCCCTCAAGCGAATCGCCTCAGATCTCTTCGCCGTCACGGCTCATGCCCGCCGCGGTCTGGCGGTATAGATCTAGCGTCCGAGAAATCTTCCGGCGATTGGAGTCCGGCCAACTCGGAGAACCGGGCTCGTTGCGTATTCATCGATGGTCGCCTGGCGCCAGTTTGTTAAGCGATCTCGATCTCGCCAATGCCTTCTTCTCAGAGTCTCCCCTGCACGTCTACGCCCAATCTCTTGACGACTATGTGCAAGTTCATTTGGGGTTTGCCAGCGGCGGCATGGCGCTCATTGATCATCACACGGCAGGCCACGGTTACGAATCGCTCACCCTTATAGGGAGCCGCGGAGCTGCTTACGCGGATGACCATCACAATACCAATCTGCGCTTGAGTTCCTCAGGATGTGAAGGCCTCACCACGGGCGAAGGTGACACGGAATTGGTGGCTCTGCTCACTGAATTCGTCCAAGCGATTGAAAAAGACCGTGACTTTGCAGTCACTCTATCAGACATCGAGACAGCCAAAAGCGTTTTAGCGAAGGTAACGCAGTCTCTTGAAAGGCAGTCTGTCGCATGAGCCAACAACGTTATCGCGTAATCGTACTCAGCGTGGTGAAACACGCCTATCTTCCAAACGCGGCGGCCGCCCACCCGCGATTCGAATTGGTCGCGGTGGCAGACGAAGCTTCCTCACCGAGTTGGGTCCATGAACGCAATCAAGAATACGCGAACGCCTATCAAATCCCTTACATCAAGGATCCGGAGCGCGCTTTTGATAAGTGTGAGGCCGACATGGCGGTCGTGAGTTCCGAAGCGGAACGTCATTGCGATCTTGCTGCGCGCGCGGCCGTGGCCGGCTTGCATATTATCGTCGATAAGCCGCTTTCCACGTGTGTGTCCGAGTGCGACCGGCTTGTGAAGGCCGTCGAGAAGCACGGTGTCCATTGTCTGGTGTGGAACCGCAATTACCTGCCCGCGCTTATCCAAGCACGCGAGGCTGTCGAGAGCGGCTCCATCGGTGAGCTACGGGCCATTCACTGCGATTTCTTTTTTTCTAAGGATGCGGGTCCGCCTAAGGGCGGTCGCGGCAAGGACGATCCGCCGATCAATTGGTTGGAACGTCAGTTGGAAGCTCATGCCGATGGCTCAGACGGAGGCGTGGGCCTCACGCCGATGGGTGAGCTGCAGATTGAAGGGATCTATCCCCTCGCCTACATGCGCATGCTCACAGGCAATCGTCGCATTGAAAGAGTCTTCGCTCGCACCGCCACTCATTTTCACCAAGCCAATGTGGACAACAACGTTGATGATCTCGCCACCGTGACTTTGGAAATGGAAGATGGTTTGTTAGGGACGCTTTGCCTTGGCCGCATCGGTGCGGCCAGTCATCCTGACATTGGCGAAATCAAATTGCATCTCATTGGTACTGACGGTTCGCTCGTCATCAGCGAGGCCCGTCCCGAAGTGGGTATTTATTATCGCCATCAGCCGCCTAATGAGTTCAAGAACAAACGTGTGGCCGATGAGAACAACTTTCTCTTGTTAGAAAACTTCCTGCACGCGATTGAGCAGGGCGGCACGACGATCCTTGATGCTCAAGGCGGCCGCGACATCTGTGCCGTAGTTGAAGCCGCCGTCACATCCGGCAAGAGCGGTCTTGTCGAATCCGTTTTTTACCCATGACTCCTAACGAATTCCGCACGAACCTCCGCGACGGCAAGCAACTCTTCGGGACATTGCTCGCCGCTCAAACCCCTTTCTGGCCCAAGATCATCGCCAATTGCGGGCTGGACTTTGTCTTCATTGATACCGAACACATCGCTATCGGGCGCGAGAGTCTATCGTGGATGTGCCGCACCTACAGCGCGATGGGCTTGCCACCATTAGTTAGGATTACCCGCCCTAATCCCGACGACGCCACCGTTGCACTCGACGATGGAGCCGCCGGTGTCGTGGCTCCCTACGTCGAGCAGGTCAGTCAAGTGCGCCAATTGGTCGGTGCAGCGAAATTCCGTCCCCTCAAGGGCGACAAGCTCGAACAAGCGTTAGCAAATCGCGAAACGTTAGAACCGGAACTCGCCGCTTACATCGAACAGCACACATCGAGTAACACACTCGTCGTCAATATCGAGAGCGTCCCTGCCATGGAGAACCTCGACGCGATCCTAGAGGTCGATGGTCTAGACGCCGTGCTCATCGGTCCTCACGACCTCTCGTGCAGCCTCGGAGTGCCAGAACGTTACCAAGACTCCGAGTTTCTCAACGCAGTGGAGACCATCCTGGGAAGAGCACGTGGTGCCGGTGTGGGCGCAGGGATTCACTTCTGGGGCACCATCGAGGAACATGTGCGGTTCATCGGCATGGGCGCGAATCTATTCATCCACAAAGCGGATGCGATCATTTTCCGGGAAAGCCTAACGCGCGAGTTAAGCGAATTGCGCGAGCAGGTGGGCGCCCGTGGGGTGACACGTGATTCGGAATCAGTGAATATATGATAGGATTCTTACAGCGACGGATGAAGCGTAAATTCTATCACCCAATCAACTCGGATCTTGGTCTAGGGCTCGCTCATCTCAACCCGGACGCGCAGGAAACCCGGATCAGGAATCACCTGCGGATCAATTTGAACAGTAACCCATTGAAGCCCCTCTTGTAAGAGTTCACTCTTGATCTCCTCCACGTCGTCTGCGGAAAGTCCCTTCCAATCTCGGAGGTTGATTGAAGTCTCAATTCCGTAAGATGCTGCGAATCCTTCACGGCGACTAAAGGAAAACGTAGCCAATGGACTTCCGATAGAAATCTTCGGCTGCGAACGCCGGTCCTTGGGAAGCGAGCCAAAGGCGAATTCAGACAAATTGTTAGACCCGTCTTCATCCGGATCTGCTCCGGGTCCTGACAGTAATTCATTGGAGAATTCATCTGGGGAGAACTGAGCCGTCAGCCATATCGCGTAGGCTTCTTTGATTGTCAGGATTCCTGAGGTGCCTTTTCCTGGTGTACCACCCACTTCCTCACTTGCAACCCAACTGGTCGGGTCATTGGGTTCGGCATTTGCTGAGAAATCCTTGCGCACAAGTGAATGACCTTCGCGCAGGGACTCAGGCCACGGGGCTTCGTCTTGGTATTCGATGCTAAGAATCTCGTCCGCCTCTTGGCTCATTACCATCAATCGTTCACCGCTATTACTTAGCCCCCTATCATACTCTCCAAAGACCGGCAATGCCTCTCCGTAACGCATGGCAAACGCGTCGGCATTGCGCACGATCAGGCCGTAGGATTGGGGGCCTAGTGTGGCATCACCGAATTCGTAGTCAATCCCATCGGAGAACGTCAGGCCCGCAAGATCGACGGTGAAATCGGTCGGATTGAAGAACTCGATGTACTCGAAGTCCCCTGCGGTGAATCCTGCAGCTCCCTCGGTGGCGTTTGGACCTTGGGGATCGGGAAGAAACTCGGAGATAAGGAAATTGTCAGAGGACGCCCTGACGATACCGGTTCGAAAGGTCGCTTCGTTGAGAGCTCCCCAGGTGCTCTTGAATACAGTCTGGATCCGCACGCGTGCTTTGACCGTCATGATTCCCTCAATGGTGATACCTGGATCCGCTTCGAGGTCGTAGAGAATGGCCTCAGGATGAAGTTCTCCGCCCAATTGCCGAGGATCGGAACCGTCCGCTGTGTAGTAGATGGAGGCGCGATTGGGAACAGGATCTAACACAAGTTTAATTTTCGATCCTTCATTGAGGTCGCCGCCGTGGGGGTCAATGTTTGGAATGGCTGCTTCTCCCCACAAGCCATGCGGCTCCCAATAATCGTCGGACCCAAACAACACCTCTTGGCGACCATCAATCCATTCCGTGATTTCACTTGGATCCATGGTTTGCCCGGAGAACGCCATCAGCGGAGTCATCTGTTCAGCGAGTTCGCTAAGACGATCGGTTAGGTTTTCTTGGGTGAGTGCGCCACCAGGTGTGAAGAAATGTTTCTGCAAACGATCAGCAAAGAGCAATCGCCATTCCGGACTGCGGATGAGGCCACGCCAAACCGTGGCCAGATCATCGCTCGGTGATGTGAGTCCATTCTGGAGTTCACTAACAATTGAATCATGCATCAAAGTGTGGCTGCTCTGAACGCCGAAGATGCCTTCCGCATCCCACATGTACGCCCGCCAACGCCCCATCTCGGACAGCTCGCGGGCGATAACCAAATTGTTGTGCGGCCAATCGAGAGTGGCCCCATAGAGATTGACGATAAAGTAATCGGCAAAGTTAACTGGATCGAGTTCGGCGATGAGTGCTTCATAGTTCTCAAGCTCGCGTAAATCTTGATTGAGCAGCATCTCCACATGATCCCACTCTGGGGTGTCTGCTAGTTTGTTATCGAGGGGCGAGCCATCTGCCCACACATCGATGTGTTTCACTTGCCACGGGTTTTCATTGCCGGCCCATTCTTGAAACAGTTCCTCGCGCAAGCGGCCTACGCTGTTGTAATAACCTTTGTAGGAACCGTTTATGAACAGCGCATTCTGCGTTCCAACGGCGCCGAACTGCCCTGTATCGGTGAAGACGCGACGGGCCATCTCGTCGGTGATCCAGGGATTGACGATGTCGTTCTTACCCGCGCGTAGGCGAAACTGCCGAAACCGGCTCACAGGATAATCTTCAACCAACGGATAATCTAATCGCGACTCCCCGTAATCGCCGCGCAAGAACAGATTGAAGGACGGTTTGTGTGGAGGTTCGCTCGGCCATGGGCTTTCATCGGTGCGAGTTAGGGAGAAGTCGCGACGTGAGAACGCGCTTGCGGAGAGTCTTAAGCCCCCTTGCAAATGCAGATTAGTGTTGGTGTGCGGTAAGATCCATTCTACCGATACTTGCCGCTCAAAAGCCCGGCCGTGCATCGCCGGCATGTAGTACTCTGAAACAGCTTTGGGCACATTGCGTCCTTCGATCGAAAGGATCCCATGAGGCTTGAAGAAGGCGTCTCCTGGTTCAGCGACCAAGCTGAGAGTCGAGACGGTCTTGAATGCTTCATCGACACCAACCAAGTAAGTTTGCGTTCTTTCCCGCGAGGGAACCATGCCTTCCTTGAACGCCCGGGCCCTAACGGGGGTACCGGTGCGATCGTCGATCCGCTCAATCGCGATTGGTCCCTCGTAAAGCATCCCTTGGATCTGATTAGGCTCACTGCCATCTCGGGTGTAGCGAATTTCGGCTCCTTCCGTTTCTGTTTGCAAAGTTAGGTTCACTGAATTGTCGTAAACGCCTCCTTGAATTGAGAGCGTCGGCGTTTCCACAATTCCTTGCCGTTGGAAACCGACGTTTTCGGATCCCGGGCTGGGCTGCTCGAAGTACACGTAACTATTTCCCTCTGAAACACTTAAGCCGTAGGACCGGAATGGATTTTGTTGGGGATATCCCTCTTCAAATTGACTGACATACACCCCTTCATCATTGCTCAATCCCAAGAATTCACCGTCCGCAGAAAGCGCAAAGTTCGCGTGGAGGAAATCGCCCGGCACTTCGGTTTCCCTATCCGCCAACACTAGCAGATAGCCGTTTCCCGCGATTGTGGTGCCGTCTGGAAAATGCCATTTGTTAGGCGTTTCTTCGTCATCGGTAAGGTGCCATCCTGTGAGATTCACTGGTTCGTCACCTTGATTGTATAACTCGACCCAATCGGAGAATCCACCTTCGACATCGGGATGCGCCACCTGTGCCCAATCGACGACACCGCCGCAAGGTTCCGCGTAACCAACTCGGTATCGCCACGCACTGGAGTCGATGTCAATCGGACTTCCGGAATCACCAAGCGTTAGACTGCTGATAAAAAACAAGGTTTCATCAATCGATTGATCACGTTCGTTGATCTGCGCGGGCACACGATTCTGCACTTGCACAGCAAAGAAATTCTCCCCTGGTTTTAAAACGTCACGCGCTAACAAACCACTATTATAGACAACTTCTTCGTTAGCCTGCGCATCGGAGAAAGTAGATTGCAAATGAAAGACGAATCCATTCCGCGCGCCGAGGTTCGCCCGCGCAATCTCATGGCCATTGATGTGAGCGACGAAACCGTTGTCCACCCGCGCGGTGAGAATCAAAGGTTCTTCGCTCTGCGCCTCATCAGGAGAGACCTGAAACGTCTTTCTCAAGTAAACCGACGGCGTCCGGCCTCGCATCGCCTCGCCAAGATCCGTCGCAACCCCCTCAACGCCAAACCCGAAGGGAGCATCACCTAGAGCCCATGCGTCGTCATCGTAGTCCACGTCCCGCCAACTCGGTCCCCATCCCAAACGCGGCGGCCCATTCGGCTGCGAACGCAGGAGACGATCGCTCCCCGCAGCGCCGATCTCGTTGATCACGACTTGCGCAAAGGTCTCGCCGCTGAAACCAATGACAACGCCGAGCAGGACAATGATAGGGGTTTTCATGAGTGAATCAGTTTCCTGAAAACATCCGCTCAAAGCGAGCCTTCTCTCCGCTTCACCAACGATTCAAAACCAACACCGCATCACTGTCCGCCTCACGCAAATGCCATTGATGCGGCAGCACCCGGGTCACGGTCCATTTCTGTGCCGATTCGGCAACCGTGAAGGAATCGCCGGCACGCGCGGCAAACATTTGGCCAGACTCGGGAAACTCAATCAGAAGGTACTTTTCATGCGAGCCTGGTTTTTCACGGAAAGGGCCAAGTTTCACTGCCGTCGAAAGAGGGACCGTCTCCGCTTGTGGCGGGACCGGCTCCTTAGGCGTCTTGGCTGCGTTCAATGGATCCGGCTCTAAGCGAGGGCGTTCCGGCTCGACCGACGCCTTGTTTCCTGATGGCAGCCCTGTTAGGTGAACGGTTTGACTGTCTAAGGAAATCACTGTTTCGATATGAGCCGGAGGCGGTGATTCTCGAAGATGATCAGCCATTAGTGAGTGACCGGCGCGGGCCGCGCGATCGGCCGCCGTCGCGCCTGTGCTGTCTTTCAACATCGGATTCGCCCAATGCCTAACGAGCAAGGAAACTGCCTCTTGATGACCGGCGGTCGCCGCCTGCATGAGCGGAGTCGATTGATTCTTGCTGCGACAGTTCACATGGGCCCCCTCATTGATCAGTGCCTCCATGCAATGGGTATGCCCTTTCGAGGACGCTAGCATTAACGCTTTATCCGTATTGGATCTGTCGCGAGACAACAACAATCGAACGGCATCGATGTTGCCATGACGCGCTGCCACTAGCAGTGGGGTCAAACCTGAACCATCCACCGCTTGAGGGTTCGCTCCGGCTTCTAACAAGCGCTCCAAAAAACGCACATCGCCATCGATACCGGCGAATCGGATCAACGCCGTCGTCCCATCGGCCAAACGCTGGTCTACCGCCGCTTGGTGATCGAGCAACGTCATCACGAGAATGCTTTGGTTCGCCATCGCCGCGTACCGAAACGCGGTATTCCCCTTCTCGTCTTCCACATCGATTTCCATACCGGCGCGGATGAAATCCAGGACTGCCGATTCATCACCTTTCTCGGCAGCCCGATGGTAATCGGCGACTCGGAAGGCATAGCCACGGCGGTCGAGCCGCTGCAACGCCGTCTCTTCGTGATCGCGGCACGCCGTGACGATCATCATCAGTAGACTGAGAAGAATCACGGCACGGCGCATGAGGCGACCTTCGCCAAAGTGACGGCACGAGTCCAACGCGAACCAGCAATTGCACTGGATTATTACCCGATAATCGGCATTCTAGCCCGCCGAATCCCATTATGAAGAATCTCTGGAACGCTGAAGAAGCAGCGCCTCTCGAAGGTGACTTGTTAGCGCAACGCGTCTACACCTCGCAATTGCTCGGCCGCGAGCCTGAACTCGTTCTTCATGGAGGCGGTAACACATCGGTCAAAATCCGGGAGAAAACGTTCTTTGGTGAAGAAGAGGAGATTCTCTATGTGAAAGGCTCTGGTTGGGATCTGGCTTCGATTGAAAAGCCGGGCTTCGCGCCGATCCGCATGGACGTGCTGATGAAACTCGCCGCCATGGAGCGCCTCTCCGATGCAGACATGGTCACCCAGCTACGTGCCGGCATGACCGACCCAAGCGCGCCGACAGGATCCATCGAGGCCATTCTCCATGCGGTCTTGCCCTTCCCCTTCGTCGATCACACGCACGCCAACGCCATCCTCGCCATCACTAACAATGATCGCGGCGGCTCTTACATCAAAGACGTTTACGGTGATCGGGTCATCGTGGTCCCTTACATCATGCCGGGGTTCATTCTGGCCCGCCGTGTTTACGAACTGATCC
This sequence comes from Verrucomicrobiales bacterium, assembly GCA_965224685.1. Classification (GTDB taxonomy): domain Bacteria; phylum Verrucomicrobiota; class Verrucomicrobiia; order Verrucomicrobiales; family DEV007; genus CBDDAB01. The sequence continues at coordinate 738,061 of CBDDAB010000018.1, forward strand.
GCGATCAGGATTTTCAAGGTATCGAAGGTCTCGTGCTCATGAATCACGGGATCTTCAGCTTTGGAGAAACGGCGAAAGAATCTTACGACCGGATGATCCAGCTCGTCGACGAAGCGGAGAAATGGATCGCCGGCAAAGCGTCATCCACCACGCGGCCTGAAGCCGAACCCAAGGGCACTGATCCGGTCAAACTTGCTCAATTGCGGCAGCAAGTTTCCCAAGTGGCCGAGCGCCCCCTACTCGCGGTCTTGGACGACTCCCCACAAGCGGCCGGCTTTGCTACTGCCGCCGACGCCGCAGCGATCGCCACGCGTGGCCCCGTGACTCCTGATCACACGCTACGAACCAAACGGCTGCCACTCGTCTTCGATAGCAATGAGCTCGATGGCGCTGCAGAGGGCTATGCCGGTGTCTACACGAATTACTTCCAACGCTTCGCCACGCCGGAATTGACCATGTTAGACCCAGCGCCACGCTGGGCGGTTTGGTTAGGAAACGGAACGGTTTCCTTTGGCAAGACGATCAAAGAAGCCGGCATCGTGGCGGATATCGTCAAAACCACGCGTGAGACGATTCTGTTAGGCGAAAAGTTAGGCGGTTGGAGCCCTCTTTCGGAAGCTGATCTCTTCGAAATCGAGTATTGGGACCTGGAACAAGCCAAGCTCAAGAAGCAACCTCAACCCAAGCCGTTCGCGGGCAAAGTGGCTTTGGTGACGGGTGCTGCAGCAGGCATTGGGCGAGCCTGTCTCGATGCGCTGCATGATGCGGGCGCCGCCGTGGTGGCCGCGGATTTGAATCCCGATATCGAGGAACTCAACGAGCCGGACAAGGTGGGCGTCATTTGCAACCTCACCGATGACGAAGCCGTGAAATCCATGGTCGAAGGCGTGGTGAAACGCTACGGCGGCCTTGATATCCTTGTTAGTAACGCCGGGATCTTCACGGCGGGCGCCTATATTGAGCATTTGGAACCGGAAAACTGGGACAAGAGCATTGCGGTGAACCTGACCAGTCATCAGCGCTTGTTGCACCACTGCGTGCCCTATCTTCGTCATGGCATCGACGCGACCGCCATCTTTATCGGATCGCGAAACGTGCATGCGCCGGGTGCCGGGGCCGCCTCGTATTCTTGCGCTAAAGCCGGACTCACGCAACTTGTGCGAGTGGCGTCCATGGAACTCGCTAAGGAGAATGTGAGAGTCAATATCATTCACCCTGACGCCGTCTTCGATACCAAACTCTGGACGCCCGAAGTCCTCGCCCGCTCCGCCGAGCGCTATGGCATGACCGTGGAAGAATACAAGACCCGGAACCTGATGAAAGCGGAGATCAAATCGGCCGATGTCGGGCAAATGGTCTGCGCCGTCGCCGGGCCGGCTTTCTCCAAAACAACCGGGGCGCAGATTCCGATTGACGGAGGCAACGACCGCGTCATTTAACCCCAACACTTTTCTCAATAACTGACAGAACCTCATGAAAACTCCGAAGATCATCAATGACCCGAACGCCTGTGCGGCAGAATTGTTAGACGGCTTGGTCGAGGCCTACGACGGCGAAGCCAAGAAAGTGGGTGACGGCTCCATCGTCATGACGAACCTCCCCGAAGGAAAGGTCGCATTGCTAGTAGGCGGCGGCAGTGGACACGAGCCCATTTATCACGGTCTGGTTGGCAAGAATATGGCCGACGGTGCCGCCTGTGGCGATATCTTCGCCGCGCCGCCTCCTAACATCGTGCTCGAAGCCACTCAAGCTGTGAACCGAGGAAAGGGCGTGCTTTATCTCTACGGAAACTACGCCGGCGATGTGATGAATTTCGATATGGGAGCAGAGCTTGCCTCCGATGAGGACATCGACGTGAAAACGGTGCTCATCTGGGACGATGTGGCCTCCGCGCCCCCCGACCGCAAGGAAGATCGCCGCGGGATTGCCGGCTTGGTGCTCATCGTCAAGATCGCCGGCGCCGCCGCCTCCACCGTCGATTCCCTTGATGAGCTTGTAAGAGTCACGGAGAAAGCGCGTGACAACACCCGGTCCGTGGGTGTGGCCGTGGCTGCCGGTTCTATTCCTGCCACCGGCGCTCCCACGTTCGAATTGGAAGAAGGCAAGATGGGCGTGGGCATGGGCATTCATGGAGAGAAAGGTGTTAGCGTGGATGACATCACCACGGCCGATGAGCTGGCACCCAAATTGTTAGACATCATCATGGGCGACGACCTCGAATTGAAAAGTGGCGATGACATTCTACTCTTCGTCAATAGCCTCGGTTCCACCACTCAAATGGAGTTACTGATCATGAACCGCGCGCTGAAGCCACTTCTTCGCGAGAAAGGCCTCAATGTGTATGACACCGTTATTGGTGATATCGTCACCTGTCAGGAAATGGCCGGCCTCTCTGTTAGTGTCATGAAGCTGGATGACGAGCTTAAGAAGTATTGGGACATGCCTTGCCAGTCCGTCGGTTTTTCAAAAATGGGATCATGAGTAAAGAAGCGCTCAACGTCGACGAAGTGGTGGCCATGCTGAAAGGCGTGGCCGAAAAGATCATTGCTAGTGAACCCGAGCTTTCCGAAGCCGATCGCAATATCGGTGACGGCGATCACGGCTTGGGCATGCAACGTGGCATGACGGCCGCCAAGGAGAAGCTGGAAGCCGGCGGTTTCGAGTCCATCGACAAAGCCTTCATGGCGGTGGGCACGGCCATGATGACCACCATGGGCGGCGCGTCCGGCGCGATCTTTGGCACGCTCTTTCGCAATGGCGGCAAAGCACTTGCTGGCAAAGAGCAGTTCGATGCCTCAGCACTAGCCGAATTTCTGAAGGCGGCTCTGGAAGGCGTCCAGCTCCGGGGAAAAGCGGAACCTGGTGATAAAACCGTGGTAGATGCCCTCGCTCCAGCCGCCGAGCAAGCCGCCGCCGTCGCGGACAAACCTCTAGCCGAGGCGGCGAAGACCGCGGCCGAGGCGGCAGAAGCAGGGAAGGAAAAGAGCAAAGAAATGGTAGCAAAGTTTGGGCGTGCCAAGTCTCTTGGTGAAGGCACGATCGGCCATCCTGATGCCGGCGCGCTCTCGATGTCCCTCATTGTGCAGGCCATGCGTGCTTTTATTGATGATTAATGCATCAATTGCATCGCTGATTTGATGAAAATGGGTGCTAGGTTCTCGAGATGAGAATCACCGTGGACATCGAAGAGAAGACCTTGGAGCGCTTGGTCGCTTTGACTGGCGAGACCAAGAAAAGTCCGGCCGTGGCTAAAGCCGTGGATGACTACGTCAAAAGAGCCTTGGCCAAAGAATTCGGAAGTTTGATCCGTGAAGGCGCTTTCGACTATGAACTCACGGATGAAGAATTGGCCGCTCTCGATCGTTAGTCTAGCTCTGGCTCGCCATGGTGTTAGTCGATTCTTCGGCGTGGATTGAGGCCTTTCGGCCCACGGGCGATCTCATGGCAAAGCTCGCTATCCAGGCTTTGTTAGAAGAATACGAAGCGGCCCTCTGCTCCTCCATCCGCCTAGAAGTGTTAGGTGGCGCAAGAAAAGAAGACCAGCAACGCATCGACCGCTATTTTCAAGTTCTGCCCTACTTTTCTGTTCAAGAAGAGTTGTGGCAACGGGCGATCGAGAATGCTTGGAAACCGCGTGATCACGGCGTCACCGTTCCGTGGAATGACGTGCTCATCGCCACCGTGGCCCAACAACATGACTACCGTATTTACACTTACGACAAGCATTTCCAACTCATGAGACGGAAGATCAGCATCGTTCTCTACGAACCGGGATACGGCGGTGCTTATGATGCGGGCAATGGTTGAGGCTTGCTAGTCTTCAGTCTTCAAACCCGATCCAACGCAGATTTTAGGATCAGAGTCTTCAGAACCACTCCAAGGAACTCCTAGCAGAGAAGAACTCTGTCGGATATTTCCCATGGCCCGTTTACCTTTAGTGTTAGTTGCCGGCATTGTTAAACGTTACAACCGCTATCTAGGGCCTGTCCCACAGGTCCGGCCCCCTGTCATAGAAGTGCGAAACAGCGATATTAAAGAGCTATGAGAGCCCAATTTGGACTCCCATAGCCAAATTCGGCGTGTATAATTTGGTTAGTAGCAAAATCAAACCCGCCGAATCATGACCGAATTTAACCGCCAATTAACCTTTCGTCTACTTCCACCTTGTTACGGGCCCAAAGATTATCGCGATAAACGCGCCCGATACCAATTCTGTGGCGCGGCGAATTAGGTCGTGGGATTGTTTTCAGATTGTTTGGTGGGATTGTCTGTTTTCTTCGTGGGATTGTCAGTCTTTGGCGTGGTGGTGCGCTGAAGTTGTAATCTCAGATTACGAAAGGCTCGCGCTCCTTCCTCGGGGGTGAAGGCGTCGGTGGGTTTGCTTGGCGGCCGTGGTTTCGATGGTTTTGATGCTCTAGTTAGTCTCGCCCGACTGATGTTGAGGTCTTCTTCGAATCGCTCGAGTTGTAAGAAGTTACTGGGTTTGAGCGCTCCCACGCGGCGGCGCTCGCCTCGGATCTCCCGTTGCAAGTAGCTGACGACTTGTTCGACATCTTCGCTGGTGAACCCGGCTCGTAGCAACTCATACCAGGCTCGTTGCCGGTCGAAGCCTAAGATCAGTTTCTGCCCGGTCAGTTGGCAATAGTGTTGGTGTAGGGCCGCCACTTGCTCTTCGACGGGGCTGCTTTGGTTTGATGGTGTTTGCATAGCCTAATGTTTATCTTGTTAGCCTTCCGGCATGCCTCCTCGATGGTCGTTGGCGGAGGGAATGGTGGGCATCACTTGCTGTACGTGATCGGTGGTGATGTGGTTGGCTTTCTCTTGGCTGGCTGCGATCCACGCGGCACGGGCCAGTTGCAGCGCGGTGCGCGGCCGCCCGTTGCTGGCATTGGTAATCAAGTCCAGGGCGGCGGGGATGATGATGTTTTCCTTCAAGTCTACGGCGTTTTGACTGGCTTCTAGGAGTTCTTCGATCTCTTGGCTTTCCCACGGTTTGAGCTGATGATGACAGGCGATGCGGCTGTAGAGGGCGCGGTGGCTGCGTAGTCTTAGACTTCCTAACAAATACTCGTCTCCAATGAGTATGAGACTAAAAGCGGGACGCCGGGCTAGATCGATGCCTAACAATAGCCGGATCTCTTCGAGCGCTCCGTGGCTGTAGTTCTGCGCTTCGTCGAGGATGATGATGGCGCTGGTCTCGCCAAGTTCTACCAAGGCTTCTTCAAGATGCATCAGGGTGGTGCTGCGGGTGCCGCCGGCTTTGCCGAACTTGCGGGCTAAATAGGCTAACAATCCGGCATGGCTTAGGCTGGCCTGGGTGATGGCGATGGCGCAGTAGAGCCGCGGATCGAGCTTGTCTTTCCAGTGGCTGACGAGATGGCTTTTCCCTACGCCGTTGGGGCCGCTGAGCAACATGAGGCTGCGGAGGGCGGCGCTTTGGGTTAGCAGTTGCTCGGCTTGTTGGATCTGAGGGGGCTTTTGATAGTGGGAGGTTTCTTCGTTGAAGGGGATGCCGGTTGCTCCCCAAAGATGGGTGTAATGAGTGATGGTGGAGTCTGTGATGGGCTTGCGGCCACTGCTTTTTCTAAGTCTGGTCGTCATGGTGTGATGATGATAGCGTTATGTGGCTTTGTTAGCCCTGGTGACGGCGTTCGTAGTTGAGCCGGTCGATCTGACTGTTGAGGTGTAGATTGACCAGGTGAGCTGTGCCGACGTGATGGTTGTGATGATAGATCTCCAGCGATTGCTCTTTGCTTACGGCAAAGGGGTCGTAGCGCACTTCGATGCGACGTCCGCGTAGGCTCAAGTCGACTTCGTAGAGGCGATTTTCGATGCGAATGGTGCCATTCTTGCGCACGGTGCGGTGGATGCGGGTGTAGAAGAGTTTTTCCAGAGCGTGATGGCTGAGTTCAAGTTGGCGGAGGTGTTCGGCTCCGGCGTGGAAACGGGCTTGCGGGGTGGTGCCGGTAGTGCTGTGTTGACGGTTATGATAGTCTTTCTGGAGCCAAGTGGAGAACTTGGCATTGAGGTCTTGGAGACTGTGGACGCGCTCTTCGGGTAGTGATAGGGTGGTTTCAAACCCTACCTGAATACTTGAGAATAGGCGTTCTATCTTTCCCTTGCTCCAGGCGGCGTAAGGCTTGTGATGCAATAGGCGGATATCGAGATTGGCGCAGACGATGTGGGTGTGTTTGCTAATGAATGGGGCGCCGTTGTCGACGTAGAGTTTGTGGGGGAGTCCGCGGCGGCGGACGGCTTCTTTGAGGGCGTGATGGAGGTTTTGCGTGTTTTCGCTTGTGTAGTAGGCGGCGTAGGGAATGAGTCGGCTGTGATCGTCAATGATGGCGCAAAGCTGGGTGCCCAAAGTAGCGCCTTCGGTGGTGCGGAGTTTGGGACCGGGGCTGAAGTCGGCCATCCAAAGATCGTTTGGATAGGGGGCTTCGAAGGCTTTGGTGGGGCCGCTATGGATGTCCTCAGCTGGACGCCCGTGATGCAGTCCAGCGGCTCTGAGAAAGCGATAGACTGTGGAGAGTGAAGGCAACTCTCTACCTTCTTCTTGAGTGAGCCACCGGCGATAGGCCACTTTGATCGGAATCTGTGGATATTTTCGCCGCTGCGTGAGGATCCATTCTTGTTGTTCGGAGGTGAGCGCACGTTGTTTGCCGGTGTCTTGCCTGGGATGTTTGGTGAGTGCCTGGAATCCGTCGTTTTGATAGGCATACCACCAGTCTTCGAGAGTGCGAATGGCGTAGTGTTTGCCGGATTGGACATCGGGCCAGGGACGCAAGGCTGCTTGTCGTAAGGCTGCGGCTAACGACCGGCCTTCTTCCTGAAGTTGTTGCAGGTAACTGATGGCGCCGTAGCGGACCAGAGCGCTTTGTTCTTGGGGTGTTAGAGTATGGTCATCAGACATGCGGGAGCTTTACCCCCGCAGTGATTTTGCGAAATAGTACGGTTATGTGGGAAACTCGTGGCGAATAATAGAGAGATGTTAGTTGGCCTTCAAGCACCGGTAATCACCCAATAGGCTCTTGCCATGGAGCGCGAGTTCGAGAAGGATCTCCCCGAGGTTGCCGGCGGTGAGGCGAATGGCTCTCCAAAGTTCTTCTGCGGTGTTTGTAAGAGCAATGCGCTGCCCGAAGAACTCGGTGAGGCTCTGGCGCCTGCTTTGATCGGCGAATCGGCACCAAGCTCGCCGCAGGCAACCTTTCTTGATTTCGCTGCCATTGGCGTTGTTGCCGTCGTCTTGGCCACCTTGGGATGGAGGGGCGCAGCGTTGGTCAAAGTCTTCTTCCACGCATGGGAGATGGACGGTACGATAAGGCAAGAGGTGATCGGGAAGAACACTAATGGTCCTCCCGGCATACTTGCAAAGAAAGCGCATCACGGTGATTTGCGCGTCTCCCTCGACATCGGCAAAACGCTTGTAATTCCCATGGCGATGCAGGCATTGGCCCTCTTCGTGATCGAAGGCACATGGAGGAAATTCATCGGTAGCTGGATAACTGGATCGGCGAATCTGCATCCCCCATTCAATCATCCCTGTCTACGTCCTCATTCTATATCGTGGCTGGCTCCCCGAAACCCAGTCTGACTCTCATCTATACCCGTTCACACGAAGCATTTCGCCACGGAACACCAATTCATGGACGACATCATCGAGCGGGCCGGACTCGATGACCAATTCACGAAGCTTGTTCTCGAACGCCGCGGCCTCCAGTCCCATCAAGTAGGCACCCGATTCCTCAATCACTGCGTCACCGCCTTCCGCACTAACATCGTCCGCTTCGTCGAAAATCATATGCCCGTGCGCGAACTCAGCATCCAACTAGCAGAAAGCAATGTGCTGCAATGGTTCTGTCATACAGGCGAATTCGGCTCCGTCATGCCCCCCTCAAAAAGCACCCTCGACCGTTACGGACGCTTCCTGCCCCAAGAAGCCATCGACCAACTCAGCGCCCAGCTACTACAAAGCGCCGCCCAACACTCCAGCGACGGCTTAGAGCAATTGTTAGGTTTAGAAAACCCCGTCGATCTGGTCAACGTCTGGTTCGACAGCTTCTGTCTCCAAGCCAACATCCACTACCCCACCGACTGGGTGCTCCTCATCGACGCCACCCGCACCCTGATGAAAGCCACGAAACTCATACGGGAAGCCGGCTTAAAAAACCGCATGCCCCAAGACCCCGAAACCTTCCTGCGAGAAATCAACAAACTCGGGATAGCCATGAGCCAACAACGGCGGCAGAAAGACAGCAAACGCAACCGCAAAGCCATCCTGCGACAGATGAAAAAATCAATTCGCAAGACCCGTCAACACGCCCAGAAACATCGCCAACTCTTAGAAGAAAGATGGCAAGAAACCGAGTGGAGTTGGCCGCAAGTCCAGCAAATACTAGGGCGAATCGACAACATCCTCGAGCAACTACCTGAAGCCCAACGCCAAGCACACGAGCGCCTCATCGGGGAGCGACAAGTCAAAAGCTCAGAAAAAATCCTCAGCCTCTACGAGTCCGACGTGCAAGTGGTAGTGAGAGGAAAGTTAGGGAAAGAAACCGAATTCGGCAACCCCATTCTGTTAGGCGAACAAGAAGACGGATTAATCGTCCACAACCAACTCTACAAAGAAAATGTGAGCGACGCCAAGATACTCCTAGAAGGAGTCGAAAGCATCGAAGAGCGACTCAAGACCGAAATAGAAGGCGTATGCGCAGATCGAGGCTTTGCGAGCAAAGCAAACAGCAAAGCGTTAGGAGAAGAAAGAGACTACATATGTCCGAAGCAACTCGAAATCCTGCGCGAAAAAATGGGGAACGGCGAATTCGCCAAGAGGCAAAGAAGACGAAGTCAAACCGAAGGCCGAATCAGCATCTTCATACACAGCATATTGGGAGATATGTTACGAGTGAAAGGGCACACCAATCGCGAGAAGGCGGTGAGTTGGGGAGTGCTCGGGCACAACATGAAGAAACTAGCCGAAATGCGAAAGAAGCAAGCCGAAGCGCGAGAAGCCGAAGCGCGGAAGCAAGCAGCCTAGAAAAAGCGCAAGACAAAGCCGCGCCCCCGGAACACAAGCCGGAGAGGGAGCAGCACGTACCCGCGCCCGAGAAAAAGGCCCGAAAAGCGAGAATCAGACAAAGCACAACCATCCAAACCAACAAATCCGCCCCCGACCAGCGCGGCCAACAACGCGCCTAACAAAAACCACACATCAAATCTCAGAATCGGACGCTTCTGGGACAGACCCTATTTAGCCCGCAAGTTCGGCAAAGCCGGCGGCACCCGCAGCACCACCCTGATGCATCTTGAAGAAGCCTTGGTAGAACTTGGCGAGACCAGCGCCATCATCATCCTCGACGAAGCGCAGAACTACAGCCACGGAGCGCTCGAAGAGATCCGGTTATTGTTAGGCATCGATCTAGCCCGGCGTCCCGCTTTTAGTCTCATACTCATTGGAGACGAGTATTTGTTAGGAAGTCTAAGACTACGCAGCCACCGCGCCCTCTACAGCCGCATCGCCTGTCATCATCAGCTCAAACCGTGGGAAAGCCAAGAGATCGAAGAACTCCTAGAAGCCAGTCAAAACGCCGTAGACTTGAAGGAAAACATCATCATCCCCGCCGCCCTGGACTTGATTACCAATGCCAGCAACGGGCGGCCGCGCACCGCGCTGCAACTGGCCCGTGCCGCGTGGATCGCAGCCAGCCAAGAGAAAGCCAACCACATCACCACCGATCACGTACAGCAAGTGATGCCCACCATTCCCTCCGCCAACGACCATCGAGGAGGCATGCCGGAAGGCTAACAAGATAAACATTAGGCTATGCAAACACCATCAAACCAAAGCAGCCCCGTCGAAGAGCAAGTGGCGGCCCTACACCAACACTATTGCCAACTGACCGGGCAGAAACTGATCTTAGGCTTCGACCGGCAACGAGCCTGGTATGAGTTGCTACGAGCCGGGTTCACCAGCGAAGATGTCGAACAAGTCGTCAGCTACTTGCAACGGGAGATCCGAGGCGAGCGCCGCCGCGTGGGAGCGCTCAAACCCAGTAACTTCTTACAACTCGAGCGATTCGAAGAAGACCTCAACATCAGTCGGGCGAGACTAACTAGAGCATCAAAACCATCGAAACCACGGCCGCCAAGCAAACCCACCGACGCCTTCACCCCCGAGGAAGGAGCGCGAGCCTTTCGTAATCTGAGATTACAACTTCAGCGCACCACCACGCCAAAGACTGACAATCCCACGAAGAAAACAGACAATCCCACCAAACAATCTGAAAACAATCCCACGACCTAATTCGCCGCGCCACAGGAAGCAAGCAGCCTAGAAAAAGCGCAAGACAAAGCCGCGCCCCCGGAACACAAGCCGGAGAGGGAGCAGCACGTACCCGCGCCCGAGAAAAAGGCCCGAAAAGCGAGAATCAGACAAAGCACAACCATCCAAACCAACAAATCCGCCCCCGACCAGCGCGGCCAACAACGCGCCTAACAAAAACCACACATCAAATCTCAGAATCGGACGCTTCTGGGACAGACCCTACTTAACTTCATTGATAGATAATTCACTGAGGAAAGATCATAAAAAAAGCACTTCTCGCCAACATTTGGGCGACTACTTTGAATAGTAATCAACCACGTTTGAAAAACCGTAGGTCAACATTAACGCTCGTACAGTCGACAAATGATCAACCATAGGCCCATAGTTCAAAGAGCCTTTGACATTCCTTATTCTAGCAACAGACCAATCGCTAAAATAGCTATATACTTCTCCTGAATGTGCTTCATCTCGCCAAGAAACAATAGGAACAGACCCCCACGAAGTAGCACTTAGATTAGTTTGATCTAAAAGGTTCCAACCATCTTCGTTTAAGGTTGTTTCGACGTCGGCGCCATCTCCCCACCATTTAGGGTTATAGAAATTAAATGTATGCCCATGACAATTTTCGAAAAATCTAGCAGCGTCAAAGACGCTAAAGGCGCTACCGTTTATCGGAATGTGGCTATGATATTCAAAAATAGTTGTGATAGTTGTGTTCGCGTCAGTCTGGGCATCACTATAATAATAATAAATTCTACCCTGATTGCCGCCTGGCGTTACCACATCAAAAGGGTAAGGCGTTCGAGACATATCAATTGTGCAAGTAACGGCAACGTCTCCCAACAAAGAGGAAACAACAAAATCAGAGCACAACAGATTTCATAATCAGATAATATTTCCCTAAGTTACTTAACAGGTTCGAGCTGTCATGCAAGAGAATAATTTCACTTCTTGGGCGTGTTGACTCATAAAAAAAGACACCGAAGCGGGAGGTGAGGTGCCGAATAGAAAGGCCCATTGCCTCATAAAGGAAGACACTCTGGCCCATGGCGAGCACCATGAGTCAAGACACCCGAAATGAATACCTGGAAAAGATGCGAGACCGCTACCGGCGACACACCGGACGCCAAGCGCGCAGCAAGCTGATCACCGAATTCTGCACGGTCACCTTATATGAACGCAAGTATGCCATCAAACTCCTGCGGCAACAGCGGGGACCAGGGAGCGCCTCTCCATCAACCAAGCGAGGCGCCCCAAGGAAGTATGGCCAAGAGGTCATCGACGTCCTCTTCGAAATCTGGCGCCATAGCGAGCAACCCTGCGGCAAACGTGCTCGCCATCAGTCCGGCACAGATAGACCGTGTTCTAGCAGGGCGCAAGGTAGGCGTCAGCAAGAGGAAACCACGCACGCCCAAAGCTAACGCAGCCATCAAAGCACTCGTGCCCATACGCGCCGATAGTTGGGATGCGAGAGAACCCGGCTGGATCGAAGCCGACACCGTCGCCCACTGCGGCGGCGACATGGCCGAGAGCTTCATCTGGAGCCTCACCGCTACCGATATCTTCAGTGGCTGGACCGAAGTGCGTCCGTCGTGGAATCGCGGCCAACATAGCGTCTTAGAGGCACTCGCTCCAGCCGCCGAGCAAGCCGCCGCCGTCGCGGACAGACCTCTAGCCGAGGCGGCTCGCCATGGTGTTAGTCGATTCTTCGGCGTGGATTGAGGCCTTTCAGCCCAAGGGCGATCTCATGGCAAAGCTCGCTATCCAGGCTTTGTTAGAAGAATACGAAGCGGCCCTCTGCTCCTCCATCCGCCTAGAAGTGTTAGGTGGCGCAAGAAAAGAAGACCGGCAACGCATCGACCGCTATTTTCAAGTTCTGCCCTACTTTTCTGTTCAAGAAGAGTTGTGGCAACGCGCGATCGAGAATGCTTGGAAACTGCGTGATCACGGCGTCACCGTTCCGTGGAACGACATACTCATCGCCACGATGGCCAAGCAACATCACTGCCGTGTCTACACCTACGACAAACACTTCCAACTCATGAGCAACAAGCTCGGCGTCGTTCTCTACGAACCAGGTTACGGCGGCGCCTACGATGCGGGAGAGAGTTAGGTTAGGCGTCAGATTTCTTCATCGCAAGCCACCAGCGCTGTCCAGTGACGTAACGCCCACGCTCTAACATCGGCACAAATATGAGCAATGATTCATCGTTCTCGGCTTCCACAGTATTCGCGACCACGCCTAACTGATCGCCGTGAAACTGAACGGCCTGGATTTCCACTTCCACGCTGTCTCCAATCGCCGCTTCGTGAAGTTCCCATTCGTGTGGGCGCACCCAGGTGCGGCCGCTCAGTTGATCTTGGCCTAACCAAGCACTCGGCGCGGGATTGGCGGGGCCAAAGAGCCGGGCGCAGTAAGCATCGCTCGGCGCGTGGTAGACTTCTTCATTGGGCGCGCACTGCACCAGGACACCCTCACGAAAAACGGCCAGGCGGTCGGCAATGATGAGGGCGTCCGTGACATCATGCGTGACCACTAAAGCCGTGGCGTCGACACGTCGAATGATGTCTAACAATTGATTGCGTAAGTAAGTGCGCAAGCTCGGGTCGAGATTGCTAAAGGGCTCATCTAACAAAATCACTTCCGGATCCGGCGCCAGCGCCCGGGCCAAGGCCACCCGCTGGCGTTCCCCACCCGAGAGTTCGTGCGGGTAGTTGAGACGTTTGTGAGACAAACCGACCAAGGCCAGCATCTGTTCCGCCTTACCCACGCGGGCCTGTTTGGACAAACGATGCAAACCATAGGCCACATTGTGAAGGACGGACATGTGAGGGAAGAGCGCCCCTTCCTGGAAAACTAATCCTACTCCGCGCTTTTCCGGTTTCACGCGCCGGCCGGGACCATCAACGACCGTCTCCCCCACGGAAATCTCTCCAGCCGTGAGCGACTCAAGACCGGCGATCAACCGCAACAAGGTGGTCTTGCCGCTACCGCTGGCTCCCACCACGCCGAGAATTTCACCATGAGCCACCGTTAGCGTCACATCGTGCAACGCCTCTTTCGCCGCGCGTGGGTAGCGTTTGGATACCCCTTGTAATTGAAGCTGCGCGCTCATGTTAGGGAAGGACCGCGAAGCCATCGATTGAGTGGAAGTAAGACGGCGATTCCCGTCAGCACAATGCACACGGAAGGAAGAGCGCTCTCGTGAATGCGGCCCTCTTTAGCCAGGCTAAAAGCCTTGGTAGCGAGGGTATCAAAGTTGGCGGGCCGCAGTAGCATGGTGAGAGGAAGTTCTTTAAGAATATCCACCAAGACAAGCATTCCCGCCGCCAGAAGCGGACGCCGCATCAGGGGCAAGATCACCCGACACAAGGTGCTTCCCTGCCCATGGCCTAACAATTGGGAGGCCTCATCCAGCTTGCCGCAAAGACGCTCCATGCCCGTGGTGACCGGTTGATACGAAACCGCCAGAAATCGTGTGAGATAACCGAAGAGCACCGCAAGCAGCGTGCCACTAATGAGAAATGAGCCCGATGTTAGGCGATCGGTGGCCCCAGCGAGTATCATCACGCCCACCGCCACCACCGCTCCGGGCATGGCGTAGCCAAGCGAAGCCACGCGAAAGGCGGATCGCCAACCAACCGACCGTGTCATGCGTGCGGTGAATGCTAGAAGAAGTCCCACCGCTAGAATGAGCAGCGCAGCCCCTGCAGCCAAGGCCAAACTACGTCCTAGCAAGGCGAAGAATGTCGGTGGGAGCGAATGGCGTAATGTCAGCACACACCAATCGCCTAACTTCCAGATTGGATACAACAATCCAAGAGACAGTGGCACAAGGCAGATCAAAGAAGCCAGCAGCCCTTTGATAGGACTCATTTTCAAACGATCCAAGGGATGCCCGTCGGTACGTGTCTCAGCATAATGACGGCGCCCGCGTTGTAAGTACTCGATTGCCAACAAAATCAGCACGAACATGGTCATCAGTCCGGCGAGCCGAATGGCCGACGCACGATCTTCCAAGCCGAACCAAGTGAAAAAACACCCCCTCGGCCAGCGTCGGAACCCCTAACAAGTTAATAGCACCATAGTCGTTGAGCACCTCCATGACTACCAAGCTCAGGCCGGCCACGATCGCCGGCCGTGAAAGTGGCAGGGCGACTTTGAAAAACGTGCTTGTCGAAGAACGGCCCAGCATTTGCGACGCCTCGATCAGCGTCCGGCTATGATTGGCAAAGGAAGCACGCGCCGTGAGGTAGACATAGGGAAAGAGCACACTCGCTAACACGATTGCCAACAAGCCGTAACGCAAACATGTTTGGCAGAGCAGAAAGGTATCTGTCCCGAACTGCTCCCGAATCTGAATCAACGCAGGAATCAAAGCCTCAGGCACCTCAAGATAAACCAGGGCCGCGACATAGGTAGGAAACGCCAGCGGCAGCACGAGCGCCCATTCGAAAACACGTCTTCCAGGAAACTCATGCGTCGCGACCAACCACGCGGGAGGAATCGCCAGAACCAAGCTGAGACCACTCACCAGCACCACCATGATGAGCGTGTTCTTCACATAACCGCCCAACAATGTCTCAACGACAAACTCCCACTCCGGGCCCGTATCGGTCGCCCCAAAGAGCACCGCGAAAAGCGGCGCAATGACTAACAACGCCAGAATGAGCGAAGCGATCAGCCAGCCATTCCAACGCGGAAGTCTCATCAGTGTCGAGGATCGCTCTGCGATCCTAGGGTCGTGGGACCGCAAAGGGACCCGCAAAGCTTCCCCGCATTATTGCCAACCCGCTCTGCCGAAAGTCTTCACGGCATCTTTATTGAACTCCCCCAACTTGGCGAGATTGAGCAAGTCCGGCTTGAACTTGCCCCAAGACTTCAGGAGATCCGACCAAGCCACGCCCTCGACGACGGGGTATTCGTAAGTGGCGTTGGGAAAAGAGGCCTGAGCTTTGTCGGAAGCAAGGAACTCTAGCAACTTCACGGCGTCGGCTTTGTTCTTGGAGGTTTTCACAATGCCCGCGCCACTCACATTGATGTGCGCACCGCGCCCATCTTGATTGGGAAAGAACACGCCGATCTTTTCAGCGACTTCACGATCTTTGGGATCCGCAGAATTCTTTAACAACCCGACATAGTAGGTATTCACGATCGCGATGTCCGCTAGACCTGCCGCCACGCCGCGCATCTGATCGCGATCGCTACCTTGAGGCGGACGCGCCATATTGCCCCGCACCGCACGTGCCCAAGCCAAAGCTTCTTTCTCACCATGATTGGCAATGATCGAGGCCAACAGAGATTGATTGTAAATGTTAGACGAGGAACGAGCCAAGATCCGGCCGCGCCATTTCTTATCAGCGAGATCTTCATAGGTGGACAAGTCACCAGGCTTCACCCGGTCTTTCGCATACACAATCACCCGCGCGCGGCTGGTGAATCCAAACCAATGGCCATCCGGATCACGCAAGGCGGCGGGAATGCGTTCCTTAAGCAACGCGGAATCGGCAGATTGAAGCAGATTGGCTTCTTTAGCACGATGCAGACGCCCCGCATCAGCAGTCATGAGCAAGTCAGCAGGGGAATTCTCGCCCTCTTGCTTGAGCCGCTCCATCAACTGATCGGCACCTGACTTCACTACATTGACCTTGATCCCGGATTCCTCGGTGAAGGCCTTGAAAAGGGTGTCATCCGCCTCGTAATGCCGGTGGGTGTAGAGGGTGATCTCCCCCGCGCAGACAGCCGCCGGGAGTGCCAAGAGGAAGGCTAAGGAAAGAATGATCCGGTTCTTCATCTTTCCAATGATGTGCTATTGAGACTCAATCTCAACAAGGAATTTGCATTCTTTGCTCTGCCGGCGGAGCAGCCGTCTTTTCACATGAACCACCCCGCTCCCGGACCAACGCGCCCTCTTCCGAACGGCCGTCCTTCATCCTTTGAAGCTAATATTTGGAAAATCTATGGAACCGAGACGATGGACACAATTCTTGGTTCATGGTCAAAGAACCGAATCTGCAAGACATCGGTCTTGGTGGTCGCCTCGCCGCCCTTTTCACGGCTCGCGTCGAACCGGCACACCGCGAGGTAGTGTTCCTCTGCTAGTTTCGCAATTTCAGGAGCCAACACGAGTTCAAGATATCGATTCGGCCGGAGCGAATGATACGACTCAAACGACTTGGCGATCTCTGACAATTTCTTTTCACCGCTCACATAAAAAGTTGGGTCATTGAGAAAGTAGAGCTGACTCAGCGTGCTTTCAGCACAACCTGCCCGGTAATACTGCTCACAAAAATGACCTATCCAAGCCACCCTTTCTTCTTCCGTCCATGGTTCCTCACGCAGTTTTAAAAACTTCAGCGAAGTGATGGCCAGCCCCTCTTCGGCTCTGGGCTTCATGATCAGCTGCCGTTGGAACGAGAGTTTGCGCAGGCGCGTCGGGCTTCTGGAATAGTTCAGCCCCTCCACGGTGACACTGTAGGCGCCATCACCTGTGGATTGCACAACGGGCTCGGTTTGCGCCAGATGCCACTGCTCCGGCCACACTGCCAAGCGGTAACGGTAGTGATCCAAGACCTGAGACCTTTGCAAAAGCCCATCACCGGCGAAGTCTACCACATCGTCTAACAGCGGCGCTAAATCATCGGGCGTCGTAGCAGCCAAGAACTGAAGCGTGAGCGATCGCGCATCCCTGTCATTTTTCTCAAATCGGATTTCCTCGTTTTGATGCTCCCTGAGTAAGGTCTCCCAACCGTCATGAACCGCCGAGAGCGGGCGTGGTTGAGAGCGCAAACGCTCTAACAAAGCCAGCTGTTCCCTTTCATAGCGTCGAGGTTCCCAATAAAGCCGGTCCTCGGCAGGGATCACCTCGACCTCAAAGACTTCCCGCATCACAAAATCATCTTTGGCCCGTTCCAACACCTGATAGTGAATTCGTTTCTGCCCCATCTTCCTAACATCATCTGAGCGGAGATCGTAAGCGAAGAGCGCTTCCAACTCATGAATCTTCCCTTCTTTCGTTGTCTCCGTCCTCAAGAGGAGCGGCGGACTGACAAAGTCATAGATCCGCTCGGGCCACAGCGCGTTGTACTCGTCCCGCTCGGCCCTAAACCCCTCAAGGGTCACATTCTGTTGACCATAATATTCGGGAATGGGGAACTCGAAGAACGATTCTTCATTACCACTATCGATAGAATGAAGGAACTCGTCGAGAAACGCGGTCAAGGATTCGTTCTCAACCGATGAAACCGCAGGCGTTTCTCCCCGATCAAGAGAACGCGTTCCCCAGAAAACCGCCGCTGCCATTAACAAAGCCCCTGCAATACCCAAACCGGCCCACAGCCACGCCTGACGCTTTTGCAAAGAGGCGTCCAGCGCCTGAGCGAAGCCTCCCGCCGATTGATAGCGCGCCTCAGGCTCGGCCGCCATGGCCTTCAAAATCACGGCATCGGCAGTCTTAGGGACGCCAGATGTCGCCGAAGGCAAGGCCGGTTGCCCGCTGGGCACTTTGCCCGTGAGCATCTCGTAGGCAAGGCATCCCAAACTGAAGATGTCCGCCCGGTGATCCACGGCGTCAGGATCTCCATGCTGTTGCTCCGGCGCCATGTAACCAGGCGTCCCCAAATAGGTCCCCTCTTCCGTGAGCCGCGGCCTGTTTTGAGACGACGAAGACGCCGCCAGGCCGAAGTCGGCCAGCCTGATCCTGCCTTCGCGGTCTAACAGAAGATTCTCCGGTTTCACATCGCGATGTATGATGTCTTCCGCATGCGCATGATCCAACGCATTGGCCGCCTGACAAATCACCTCTGACACTCTGCCTGGTGGCAACGGGCCGTCTTTCATCAGGCCTCGCAGATCGCCGCCCGGCGCCAATTCCATCACCACATACCGCTCGCCTTCCACCTCACCGGAATCAATCACGGCAAGAATGTGAGGATTCTGCAGACGCGCTAAACTCTGCGATTCCCGGCGCAACCGCTCCGATCGCGCCGGCGTAAGCGAGGCGTCTTCACGTAGAAATTTGATGGCCACGGGCCGGTCTAGGGCGCATTGGGTAGCATGGTACACCGTTCCTGAGCCACCCCGCCCTAACCGCTCTCCCAAGATGTAACCCGGTATCTCCGGTGCGGCTTCAAGTGCTGCGGCACTATCGAATTGGCTAGAAAGCACACATCGTGGGCAGACATGCAAATCTTGACGCGTCCAGGTAAAGCCGCACGCGTCACAAGACCGGCGTGAAGATGAGCTTTCACTTGGCATTGGCAACGGGGAGGGTGAGAATGGTTGCCGCTAGGCGACCTCCCCTTTTATCATGCCTCCCTCTGAACACAAGCGCTTCCAAGAGACGCGATGGACTCTCATTTCCAGAGCAGGCCGGGATGATGAAGCCGCCACCGAGGCGCTTGAGGAGCTGTGTCAACGCTATTGGTTTCCCATCTACGCTTATGTGAGGCTATCAGGTAATAAGCCGGAAGATGCCGAAGACCTGACTCAGGATTTCTTCGCCCGCTTTTTCACCCGGCGGGATTTCCGTCAGGCCAAAGAGGGAAACGGCACCTTCCGCAGCTATGTCATGCGTGCGGTGAAGAATCACCTGATCAGCGCCCACCTCAAAGCCACTGCCCAGCGGCGCGGCGGCAAGATGACCATCGTTTCCTGGGATCAAACGGAAGCGGAAGTCCGTTTGGCGGATGTGTCAGCCGACGGCGCTTCGTTAGGAGAGATCTTCGATCGCGAATGGGCGGTCACCCTCGTGACTTCCGTTATGGAACGCTTGAGGAGGGAATATGCTGACGCTAACAAATCCCGCTATTTCAATTCCTTACAAGAGGCGATCGAAGGAAGACCTGAAGGCGACTTCTACTCGCGAGCGGCGAAGAAACTAGATCTCTCAGATAATGCGGTGCGCGTGGCCGCCCACCGCCTGCGCGTTCGCTATCGCGCCCTCCTACGCCACGAAGTGGCACAACTACTCGATCATCCCTCTGAAGAGGAGATCGAACAAGAAATCCATTACTTGTTTAAAGCCCTGCTAGGGGCTTGAAGTCATCGCTTCCCTAACCAGCGTTGCGGTCGCGCGCGAAACCAATTCAGCAGCACGTGCCATGGTTTCTTCCACGGGACGGCCTTCCTCGTGGATCTCAACCACACGGCTTAGCCCCAATTCGTCCGGGCTTCGTTTATCGAGAGCCAGCTGGCCACACACGGCCATGACGGGCACGCCGTGACGTCGGCCCGCGTTCGCGATGCCACTCACCAATTTCCCATAGGCCGTTTGGTCGTCGATCTTCCCCTCACCCGTGATAATGCAGTCAATATCACCTCGCTCTAGCAGCGGTTCGATTCCAGATAAGCTGAGAATGAAATCGATACCGGAAAGAAAGGCGGCATCACAGAATACCCGTAGCCCATAGCCTGCCCCTCCCGCCGCACCCGCGCCTGGTGTGGCACCTTCTTTCTTTCCTAGATCTCGCCTAACAATAGCTTCGAGATGCTGCAATCCCCGATCCAGTTCAGCCACCATGGCCGCATCGGCCCCTTTCTGCGGACCATAAACCGCTGACGCACCTTCCGGACCGGTCAATGGATTATTGACATCATTGATAGCCACAAACGCCGTTTCACGCCAACCGGCCATGACATTGCTGACATCAATCCGATCCAGAGATTTCAAATGAATGGCACGTGGTTGCAGCGCATCACCCTGACGATCGAGGAATTCATACCCCAGTGCACTCGCCATACCGATGCCACCATCGTTGGTCGCACTCCCACCGAGCCCCACGTAGATGTTACGCGCTCCTTGACTAACAGCATCCTTAAGCTGGAGGCCAGTGCCCAACGTGGACGTCATTAAGGGATTTCTTTCTTCCTCTGTCAAGTTCACCAAACCAGAAGCGTCCGCCAATTCCACAAAGGCTGTCTGATTGCCAGAGTCAATGAGATAAGTTCCTTGCATCGGCCGCCCTAACGAATCCACGGTTTCACCCATCATCTCGACCACACCTGGAACGTATCGCCGAATCGAAGCCAGAAAGCCGTCGCCGCCATCTGAAGCGACTACCTCATGCGTACGGCTGCCTGGGACCGAGTCGGCCAATCCCGCTTTGATCGCTTCAATGACCTGCGCATTCGTTAGAGAGCCTTTGAATTTGTCGGGAGCGATGACCACATTCATTGGGAATCCCGTGAGCCGCTCGGGCGGAAAGTCAAGAATCCGGGGTGTTCGATTTCGGACACCCCCATCGCACCGATGAACACGCCTCGCCCACCCAATCAGGAGCACCATTCGATTAAGCCTCTCATCATCAATGCCTTGCGCATCCAACCAATCTTGGCACAGACCGTGCACACAGGAAATCTCATGGACATCTCCCGCCCAGAACTCGCTGCGAAAAGGCGTCGACGCCGCTTGCTAGGGATTCTCGCCGGCATCGCCGTGATCGTGGCGCTTGCAGTTTATGTTAGCCGGCTGGAACCCGCCGTGCCAACAATCGAACGCGAAACCATTTGGGTGAGCAAAGTGGAGCGTGGCGAAATGCTGCGGCAGGTGCGTGGCAACGGCACACTCATACCGGAAAAGATCTTGGTAGTACCTACCGAGGTCGGCGGCCGCGTTACCAGAATCGACGTCCTGCCTGGTGCCTTGGTCAAACCAGACACCATCTTGTTAGAGCTTAGCAACCCCACACTGAAGCAAGAAGCGTTTACGCTAGAGTGGCAACTCAAGGGCGCTGAAGCCCGGCTACAACAACTCCAGGTGCAACTCGATGAAGCGCGGTTAGCATTGGAATCTGCCGTGACCAAACTCGTCTCCGAACACAAGATCGCCAAACTCGAAGCCGAGGCTGATCACGCGCTCGCCCAGGACGGTTTGGTACCGGAACTCATCATGAAACGCTCTCAAGCTCACGCCGATGATTTAGTGAGTCAGTTAGCGCTAGAGAGAAAACGCCTCACCACCTCTGCCAATTCTGCCGCCGCGCAGCTGGCCGTACAACAAAGCGAGATCACACGCCTCGAAGCCGCCTTGAAGTTGAAAAACAAAGAGGTCGATTCGCTCTTGGTTCGCGCCGGAATCGAAGGAGTCGTCCAACAAATCGGCCCCATCGCTGAACGTACGATGAAGGTCGGTGAGCGTGTGAGTCCAGGTAGTGTGCTCGCCCAGATCGTCCAGCCGAGCAAGCTCATGGCCCAAATCCGTGTAGCGGAAACTCAGGCCAAAGATGTGGTGATTGGGCAGAAAGCCATGATCGATACCCGCAACGGCGAAATTCCGGGGACCGTGGCTCGAGTCGATCCGTCCGTTGTCAACGGTACGGTCACCGTGGATATTCAACTAACAGGCGCCCTCCCCAAAGGCGCACGCCCGGATCTCAGCATTGATGGCGTGATTGAGTTAGAGCGTCTGCCGGATGTCACCTACGTCGGCCGCCCCGTCCATGGTCAAGAAGACACCACGATCGGTTTGTTTAAAATCATCGAGGGCGATTACGCGGTCCGCGTTCCCGTTGCCTTGGGCCGAGCGTCCGTCAGCACGATCGAAGTCCGGCAAGGGCTGCAACCCGGCGATGACGTGATTCTGTCAGACATGTCGGCACATGATGATTACGATAGAGTCCGCCTGCGTTGACGCCCATCCACGCTCAAAACACCCGTCCGTCGTAATCGAGATCCACACGCTCACCGCTCGTCGTCACGTAGTCGCACCGAATGGTTCCTTCTAACTGAAAACCATTCCTCACTACCACTATCACATTTGCAGAATGGCTCTTGCCGCGTCAAGGCGTGCGCACCTTGCCGATGGTTTACCACTCTTCATAACGCCCAATTCCTTTCCTGCAAGGCCCACTCGCGAATGCGGCAGGAGTGCCTCATCTACTTTTAGAGCAAATGCTTACTCACGATCTACTTCGAGCACCGTGACGCGCCACTCACGATCACCCAGATAAAGCCGCCTTCCATGAGTTCCGAAGTGCACCCAGGCGCAACGCGTGGGCACCGCGATCTTGGCGATTTGGCGTCGCGTGGCCACGCTCCAAAGTATGGCGGAGGTGTCATTGGCCGTGGCGATGGTACGCCCGTCTGGTGACCAAGCGATGCTCCACGTAACACGACGTGGGCTCCCCTGGAAGACACTGATCTCTTCCTTCCCCCTATTGGTATCGAAGACGTGAATCCTATCGTCTGCGATACCGGCGAACCGACTCCCATCGGGGGAGAAACACAGCTCGTATCCTAACCCTTTGCCGCCACTGGTCTGACGCCGCGTGAGTAAACGGCGTGACGGAGCATCATAAACACGGACCTCAATAGGATCACTGACAATGAGATATTTCCCGTCTGGACTAAATCGTGCACGGGCGGGACGCATGGATTCCTCGGACGGCGGTGGAATGCGATCGGTGATCGTCCCATCTGATGCGCTTCGGTAGATGATCTCTCCATCCAGATGACTGATCACGACGTGCTGGCGGTTAGGCGAAAGCATGGCGTTAACGATTTCCGAAGTGGGTTGGGGATAGCGTAGGGTTCGGCTGGGTTGTGTGCTATCCTTACTGAGGTCCCAATAGCGCAAACCAAACATCAGTTCAGGAGCGTATGGTGGTCCGCCGGCCCATTGCGCCGCCCGGCGGCTAATGAGCGTTACTAGCGTTCTCCCATCATCTGAGAACCACCCGGGATTCCACGGTTGCACGCCATACCCTGTCATCGTTGCCACAAGATGAACCACATTCTCGTCCGCATCCGGGGCACCTCGTTGCACCCATCGACGCAGTTGACGAATGATCTCTTTCACCTCGTGGGCGAAATCTCCGAAGTCATTGACATAGCCGTCGACAACTCGTTCACCCCTAGCATTCACCACTCTAAGGTAAGGGCGATTAGCCACCGAGAATTCGTAGATCGTATTAGGTGTCGGCGCGGGAACTTCATCGAGAGTCCGGTAACGATCCTCTCCCACCAGTCGATAAGGCGATCGAGTTGAAAGCGTCTTGGTTAATTCCTGGATCATCGGCACCTTTGGATTCCATTGCCCGATTTGATCGATGAAATCATCGACGACCCTAGCACCATTACCATCAAAAACCCGGAGGTGGAGCCGACCATTAACAAGTGAGAGAATGGTCGCACGCCTTCCATCTGTGGGGATCGCCTCCATGGGTCGGTCGGCATCCCAGTCCAACGAGTAGGCCTCTTGGCCTAACGTATGAGCTGGTTCGAGTAAAGGCACATCGACCACTGTAGCATGGCCTTGCGCAGACGAGAGGCTGGCAATCCATTGCTCGTCCGCCGAGAAAACCGGCTTCAGTCGATAGGTGCGGAAAGGCTCCATGATACGCGACTCTTCACTAAGATGTTCACGATCCCAGAGACGCAACGTTCCATCGTCGCCCGCTGAGAAAAACCGCTTTCCATCAATCCCGGACACCACCGCCTTCACGCTAGCCTCATGCCCTATCACTCGCACCGGACCATCACCCACACGGTCGAGCGTCCACACATCAATGGCATGCTGGAGAGCGACGGCCACCTCATCGTTCCCTAGAAAAGTCACATCACGCCCCCTTCCAGGCTGATTCGGCAGTCGACCTATCTCTTCAGAATCCTGATCAATCGACCAGATCACGGTTTCCTCCGCACCTAACACAGCCAGTTTCTCTCCCGATGGCGAGAAAGCTAGACCCATGCACTCTTGCGGTGTGCCAAGGGTTTCCCATTGTTGCCAATCCTCCGTTCGCCACAGGCCGATCGTTTCTTCCGGGGTCACAGCGGCTAACATCGTCTCATCCGCAGACACCGCGATCCGGCCGGCGGTCCCCTCAAGATGTCGCACCTCTTTTTCTCTTTGAAAGTCCCAAAGCTGCACGGGAAACGCACTCGTCGCCTTGGCCTCACGATCCAAGAAACCGCCTCCAACGATCAGAACATCGCCGGCAAAGCTGAGGAGAGAACCGCGATTGACCCAGTAAGACGTCACCTCCGTCATGAATTCCCGGCGCTGCCGGCCTTTCCTTTCGTAGACGGTCACCCTACTCCTTCCCATTTGGACATACCGCATGACGGCGAGCCATTTGCCAGTCTTTGAGAAAGCCATGGCAAGAACGTGGTCACTATCCGCATGGGCCGGTGCTCGCGCTTTTCTCATAATGCGATCGCTCAATCGAGGCTCTCCCCGTACGTCCCAGAGATAAACATTTCTTGCTGAGCCCGCCGCGACAGTAGTTCCGTCAGGGGATACGGCAAGCACATCGACAACGCTATCGTGTGCCAGCGTTAACGATTTTGAATCCAACAAACCTTTGGCGTAAAAGTACTCCCAACCAACGTGTTCCGATTGCTCATGATTCTTGAGAAATTGAGACGCTGCCCTCACATCGCCCCCTTCCCAGGCTCGCAAGGCGTCCTTCACGTCGGCGGCATAAAGATTGGCTTTCGCGATCTTACTTTGATGGACGGCTTCACGCCATTGATAGAGTGAGATGGCGGTACCGAGTCCCGCAGCTAGCAACGCCATGGCACCGAGCGCGGCCAAGGCCGGCTTTCGGCGCGCCCATTTGAAGGCGCGTTCCAGCATACTCACAGGACGAGCCCGAATCGGTACCCCACGGTGCATCCGGTCCAGGTCATCAGCCAAGGCAGCGGCACTATCATATCGGCGATTAGGCTCTTTTTCCAGACACTTGAAGCAAATGATCTCCAAGTCGCGATCGACACCACCCTTGGGTCTGGCGAGCCGCTTGGGCGCCTCGTCCATGACCTTGCGCATCACTTCCAAGGTCGAATCTCCTTCAAATGGCACTTTCCCTGAGAGCATTTCGTAAAGAATCACACCTAACGCATAGACATCCGTCGCCGTCGATACGTCGGCCTGCTTGCCCTGGCATTGTTCCGGAGACATGTAGTTCGGGGTGCCTAAAAGGACCCCGCTATGTGTCATGCTCGTATCGGCATCTGTAAACTTTGCCAGACCGAAGTCCGTCACGAACGGTTCTCCCTGGTCGTCGAGGAGGATATTCGTAGGCTTCAAATCGCGATGAAGGATCCCGCGTTCATGGGCATGATGCACGGCACGGGCGACCTTAGCCATCAGCCGCGGAATATCGCCGTTGGACGACCTTTGGACGTCACCCCTTCGAAGGGCATCCGCCAACGTCCCACCGGCAAAGTACTTCAGGCTCAGAAAAGGGACGCCTTCGATTTCACCCGTTTCATATACCGGTGAAATGTGAGGATGTTCCAAACGCGCGGCAGCCTCGGCTTCCTGACGGAAACGCTGGCGTGCCTCCTGCGAGTTCATCCGTCCACTGAGTATGAATTTCAAAGCGACCGGCCGCGCCAAACTGATCTGATGAGCACGAAACACCACGCCCATCCCGCCACGCGCGACCTCTTCTAGAATCTCGTAATCGCCGAAGGCGTGAAACTTGGCGTCGCCCGCTCCACCCTCAAGGAGGCCCATCAAGCCCGCCGGTGTCTCATCCGTTTCCTCCAACGCTAGCAGAAGCAGACAAGCCTCGCACACCACGCCTATCTCACTGCCAGGCGGCAGGGAAGCCCCGCACTGCGGACAGCCTGTTGCTTGATCGTGAGCCATGAATCTACCTCTCCTTAGTGGATTTCCGGTCAGGGGTAACGCCAAACCGAAGCGATAGCTACGCTGGCCCGGAATACCTCGCTAACACGTCGAGTATGCTGTCCCGAGGCGTCCATCATTAACGGACCCACCTTTGGTCTAAAACTACGTTCCCGGCCGCCACCAGCCACGACTTTCGTAGGTGAAACCGTTCTCGATGCCGATGGCGATCCCATCCACGCGAAGTGCCGTTCCTTCTTGCGCGCCATCTCCTCGCAGAAGAGCGGCCCGGTAGTGGCTTAGCCCCGTCGTTAAATCGAGATTGGATTCCATTTCCCAGTAGGTCTTGTCGCCGGCTTCTGTGGTAATGAACATACTGCCGACGGCACGGACGGGAACGGGATCCTCAAGGCCTTGCACCTCGATCATCGTTAGGTCAAGTGCATATTGCCCTGACACCTTACCAAAAGCATTTGTTGGACTGTCTGCTTCTTTAAAGAAAGCACGGACATGGGCTCCCTGTGCTAAAGGGCGTCCGGTTACCAATGTGGCAATATCAGGGCAATCCTCTGCGGTTGAGGCGAGGATGGTGCCGTGAGAGTAGAACGGTTGTTTCTCCGCTTTCGGACGAGCCAAAAGCCAATTGATGGCAACATCCCTAAGTGTAGGGTCGATAGCTGCGATGTCGTCTATCTGCCAGGACACCACTTCTGTGTGCGTGTCACCTCCCAGCCAACGGGTTGCGATTACTTGTTGTCCGTCTCCGATTGGCTCGGACTCGTTTAGAGATCTCTCGTGGCCGGCCACCGCCGCCCAGCCGGAGAGATCTCTGATTGGCATGGCGGCGATCTCAAGGACATGGATTGGTTCAGCGTAAATGATCGAGGGATTTTCCCCATTTGCGCCAACGATGGCCATGCCTGCGATGACGTCACTGTACTCGTCCGCCAATTGGTAGGCAATGGCGGCGGCGTCACCGGCTGCGTAGAGAAAAAGACGATTCGCATCGATGTTCCACCGATTCTGTGCAGCCTCGATCACGCCACGCAGATAGCCGGCATCGGTAACCGTGCCATCCGCCAAAGCCATAGGCTGGGCTAACAAAAATCGATTGCTTTCTGCTAGTTCCTCAACCTCAAGTGCCTCGCTTGAAAGGGCGATGACCAGCGGCGCGGCGGTCTCATCGCGATAGGAGGAAGGCACGTAGATGTCCGTCGTCCGATTACCCATCCAGATGTCCGCGATCCGAAAGATCCCATGTGAAGACTCTGTCAGGAAAGGACTCACCGTGGCGACCGTGTCGATGGCACGCGTTCCCTCATCCAGCTGTTGCAAAGATCCGCCACCAGACCAATGCACTTCCATGCGTCCAAAGCGATACTTAAACGCAAATGTCAGGCCATCGATGACAGGGTTGATGGCAATTCGTGAGCCAGGTGAAGGTGAGGGGTGCAGTGACGGTGGATTGCCAGGGTGATAGGCCGTGAAGTTATCAAAGCGAGCGATCTGGCCTCCCGGAAACCACGACACGACTCCTGTCCAGCCCGAATCGTAGGCAGTGTCACTAACCGAGATTTCGCCGATGAGACGGCCTTCATCTAGTACTTGCGCCGTAAGCACATTCCCGACGCCTTTGAATACGAGACGCAATGGTCGCTCAAAAGGAATATCAAGCGACTGTTCTTTGAGTTGAGCCCCACTTCCATTGGTGAATCTCCAGATCTCCAGGATGGGAGGGCTCTGCTGAATGTTCATCCCATAGCCACTGCCGAATCTCGGAATGCGGGCGAACAAGCCTGGCTGGGACGCAATCTTGCCGGATTCATCCGGAAGCACATCAACTTCCACGACAAAGTCGTCAAACGTTCGACTCTCGAAGGTATTCGCGGCGAAGCGACCCGATGCCCCGGCAACACCTGTGATCTCGAGAGCCCCATCGACATTTTCGGAATTCGAATGTCTGGCATCGCTCTCGTGCGTCCAGCCATCGATATCACCATCATCAAAGTCATCAACAAGAGGCGATGGTAGTTCTTGGGAAAATGCAAGGGAGCATAAAAGTGCGAGAAACTGAAAGGGGCAGGTTATGAGTTTGAGGTTCATAGTGAAGTTGATTGAGCTCACTGCTTCCTCATCCAAAGCCGCCCGCTCATAACGGGAAGAAAGATCATTTTTTGAAGCGCGTCCGCTTTTCTTCCGCGTCGATGGCTTCCAAGTCGGGCACGGTGCGAATGGTTAGGCGCCCAGTGAAGGTATCGCCGATGGGATAGCCATCCGTAATCAGGCTATGACCATCGCTGCTGAATTGGACTGTCCAGGTGGAGGGAATCGTGCCGATTTCGCGCCACGTTCTCACGTTCCACAACTTGACCACGCGGTCGCGGCCGGCCGCCGTTTCGCCATAGGTGGCGCATGTCTTGCCATCCGGTGTAAAGGCGATACTCCGGACTGCTGCGGTGTGGCCATGAAGAGTTTTCACGACCATGCCTAGAGTCGTGAGATCACAGATGTCCACCGCACCTGTTAGGGTTGGCCGTAAATAATAGCGGCTGTCTGGTGAAAACGAGGCCTGATTAATACGATCACTTCCCGGTGGAAACTCTTTGAGAACTTGGTTACGGTACAGATCGTAGATGCCGCTGCCTTGCCCAGCGTATGCTAGGTAACGCGCGTTCTTTGAAATGGCGATACCCGATATGGACGCCTCGGTCACTTGTTGAAGCTTTGCCGTTTCGCCGCTATGATAGTCTAAGATGAAAATCTCGCCCGTCGCTGTACCCGCGGCGGCACGGCTCCCATCCGGCCAGAAGCCCATGGCGGTTATCCCACTCAGGGGCGGGATAACAGGAACGCTCTCTACTAATTCCGGCGCCGCCTTTGATAGGTCAATGTGGTCAAAGGCGAGAATCGTGAACGCACCAAAGGCTCCAAGATCAACGTAACCCAACGGATTGGCGGGAGTCTCGTAGCGTGCGGTCACCAATTGGTCGCCATCTGGCGACATCCAGACTGGCAAGCCGTGAACGCGATGCGTCTGCTTACCCGATCTCACATTCCAGATACCTACTTCGTAAGGATCGTTAGGATTGCCCGTGCTTGCCGCCAGGACCGCCGCGTCAGCAGATAGCTTCACGGGTAGAGGAAACGTCCGCGCGCCCTCGACCGTTCTCTGCTCGTTCGTCGATCCGTCTGTTGTGGCAAGGCTCCACATACGCAGCGCCCCGTTTCGATTGCCGGTAACCATCCAGTCCTCTCCCAACGGATCCACCGTATTGGGCGGGCTTCCAAACCCGGGAAGTCTCTTCCCAGGAAGGAGTCGAGTCGAATCGTCTGCAGCGGCCATCCAATATTGCAACGCCTCGCGACCATCAGTGGTAGTCAACGCTTCTCCGATAAACTGGAAGTGCTCATGGCGCTCTGTTAAGGTGACGAGTGTTTGGATGAGCGTGCCGTCAGAGACGCTAAAAATTCCTCCAAAATAAGTTGTATTGCTCATGGTCGGCTGCTCCTCGCCGCGCACAGCCAACTTCTTTCCGTCGGATGAGAGCGCCGTTTCGGTGATCTTGCCAGTCCAGGGCACACGGAACGACGTCCGATTTCCGCTGAGTGTTTGATAGAGGAGAATGGCGTCAGGACCTTCAGCTTCCGCATCGACGGCAACGATGAGGCGACCGTCTGGAGAAATGGTGACGCGTTCGTTAGAAACAGCACACAGGTCCCTCAAAGCGTCGTCACCGGCTTGAAAATCCCACACCCGAAGAGCAGGCAACCCAGCGATCTGGCCGGATACAATAAGCTTGGTGCGTCCGTCAGGATCCGTTACGAATCGCGTGACCCTCCAAATTTGTGCCTTGAGCGCCACCTCACGGCCCGAAGGCATATCTTTGGCCAGAGTGGCAGTCTTCACTCGAAGAGGGTGTTTGTCAGGGTAACCCTGATCCAAGGCGTAGACGAAAGTGTTCCGTTCAGTATGTTTTTCCGTCCAGTGATACTTCACTGTAGTCAGCGCTAACCATTTGCCGTCGTGCGAGAAATCAATCGCTGCGGCCACATGCTCCGCTCCGACGGTCTGATGGATCAATCGAACGTCACGGGAGGTCAAATCGTACCAGAAAAAAGCGCCGTCCAATGTACCGAAGACAATCGCTTCTCCCCGCGGCGCCGCCTGAACAACCCGCACGGGTCTGCTTCCGTCTTGAAAGAGCCATTGTTCCCTGGACTCCGTTTGACTCCACAGCCAACGCCATTCCCATCCACGCAAATCGGCTCTGCCCGGCTTGGGGAAGTGTCTTCTCAGGAGTTCGCGAGCAGCCTCGCGCCGTCCCTCGTCAAACTTACGGAACGCGTCCGCCATGTCCGCAGCGTAGAGGTTCTCCGCCAGGGTACCCATGGCACTCTTTGCTGTGTGCGCCTGCCAGAGCGATACCGCTGTACCTATCATCATCACCAAAGCTGTTGCCGCCGTCATGGCGGCTAGAGCCGGGTATCGCCGCGCCCATTTGGTTGCTTGTTCGAGCTTACCAACCGGACGTGCGAGTACCGGTTCGCCACGAGCATAGCGTTCCAAGTCTTCCGCTAACGCCAGGGCGCTAGCATAACGGCGACGCGGCTCTTTCTCCAGGCACTTTAAACAAATGTTCGCCAGATCACGTTCGCGTCCACCAAGCCGCAGCGGCGGTGGATTTTCCTCGGCGACCTTGCGCATGACTTCCAACGTGGTGTCCCCTTCAAAAGGCGGTTGTCCGCAGATGATCTCGTAAAGTATGGCACCTAAGGAGAAGATATCCGACGCGGCAGATACACCAGCGCCATCGCTCCGGCACTGTTCCGGTGACATGTAACGCGGCGTCCCCATGGCAGCGTTCGAACGAGTCAGGCTGCCATCAACGTCTCTCAGTTTCGCCAGACCGAAGTCCGTCACGTAGGGGTCGCCATCGCGATCCAAAAGAATGTTAGAAGGCTTGAGATCACGATGGCATATTCCCTGCTCGTGGGCGTAGTGCACCGCTCGTGCGATCTTTATTAGCAGCGTGGGTATCTTGGTAAAGTACGGCTGACGGAACCCGCCGCCACGGAGGGCGTCGCCAAGCGTCCCACCTTCGATGTATTTCAAGCAGAGAAACGGGCAACCATCTTGCTCACCCGCTTCGTAGACTGGCACAATATTAGGATGATCCAGGAGTGCGGTTGTATGTACTTCCAACTGAAAGCGCCGCCGGGCTTCCTCGGAATCCATGCGCTTACCCGTAAGGAATTTCAGAGCCACGATGCGCCCAACACTGATTTGATAGGCGGAGATAACGACGCCCATGCCGCCACGAGCCACTTCTTCAATCAATTCATAGTCATTAAACTGATGCAGACCGACTTCGTCTTTGCACTGCGGTGAGGTGAGCAGGCTTCTTAGGTCTGGCGAAGCTGCCGATGCTGGCGCTTGGGCAGCGTCTCGGGAAGCCAACCATAAGAGGCAAGCCTCACACAGTTCCTGCGCCGATCCAGCAGGCATAACGTCCCCGCATTGGAGGCATCGGCACCCAGGATCCTTGGATGGATTGATTGTCGAAGACATCATTTAAAAATCCATCATGCAAAGGCCGGCGCTGATAACAGAAAATCGGCGGCTCAGCGCAAACTTTTGAGAACATCAAACAGATGCCTCACTTCGGCATCGATCTCGTCTTCCGAGCTGACGGTTTGGGCGATCTTGTCCCGTAGAATCTGAGCGTAACGCTTGCGCATGCGGCTGGTGGTCATGCGCAGTGCGGGTTCGCTGAGCCCCTTTGCTGACGCCAGTTCCGGAATGGAACAAGACTCCGAACCATCGTCGAAGACAAATGGCAAGAGTTCGCGACCAAGTTCTTCTTTGCCCCGCCGCGCATACTCTTCTAACAGAACGCCTGCGGCCGATTTCATCACGGTTCGTATCCATTGCCGTTCGAAAAGCGTTTCCGGAGTCGACGTTTGCGTTAGGGCATCCGCAATAAGCCCTTCCGCCTCTATCACATCGATCGAAAGGAATAGCGCACCGCCTCCACGTTTTTGTGCCAAAGCTTTCCGGCGCTCTCGAGACAGGTAGAACTTCACCGACGTGAGCAGGAACGTCCGGAACTTGCCCTTGGCCCTGTCCGCGGCGGCAAATGGCTTCTTGTCTAACATATACTTGAAAAAACCCTGCGTCAGATCCTTTGAGGCTTCCGGTGCCTGTCCTGAACGACGAATGAAGGCGTACACCGGTGGCCAATAGCGTTCACAGAGATCGGCGAGCGCCCGTTCGGAAATCGTATCCCCTTCCCGGGCCGCATGGGCAATCATCGTCCACTGGGTTGTGCCAAAGTGGCCATCTGCTGTTTTCGGCGGCCAGACCTCATTTCCCATACCCAGATCCTGGCATGATGGCTAGCCGCTCGACAAGCGACAACGCTCACATGAGTGACTTTCTCCAGATGCTCTACTCACGGAATGCCGCCACCAAGTGGCGCAACTCCGCGTCCACGTCATCCGCTGCGGGAAGTGTCTCCACGACCGCTTCGCGAAGCAGCTCAGCAAAGCGATTGCGCATGCGTTTCACGGCCATTTTCACCGATGCGGTGGTTCCGCCGTGCCGGGCCGCTATGTCCGCATAACGGAGGTCCAAACTTCCTCCGGTGAGCAGTGGTTGCAATTCATCGAATAATGCCGCCTTTTCGCGTTTCGCAAATTCGGCACGCAGGCGTTGTTGCACATCGGCCAATACCGTGCGCGCCCATTGCCGCTCAAAGAGCGTTTCGGGAGTGGTGGTCTCCATTAGTTCTCCGGCAAGAGACGCTTCCACCAAATCGGCGTCGATGGACCAGTGCTCCATACCACCACCACGTTTCTGGGCCATCGATTTCTGGTATTCGTTAGACAGAAAATGTTTCACCGCGCCCAACAAATAAGTTCGAAACTTGCCACACTGGGGATCGGCCTCACCGAACGCGCGCTTGTCTAGCAAGTGAGCAAAGAATCCCTGCGTCAAGTCCTTCGCCTCTTCAGGCAAATGCCCACGGCGCCTAATGAACGCATACACCGGCGGCCAATAGCGCCCACACAAACGCTCCATGGCGCGAGCGGATTCCACATCGCCATCGCGCGCCGCTTCAGCAATCAGCGTCCATTGCGTGGTGGCGAAAACACCATCGCGCGTTTGCGGCCATGCTGGGTTAGAATCAGTCACCTTGTAAGACTGGCACAGTTCGGCAACTCACAGAAACAACTTATTCCTCGAACTGCCGACAGGGAGATGATGCCCAATGAGCCTGCCCGATGTGAAAAATCTCGCACAATTAGCTTGTCACGGCATCTCAATGCGAAAATATTCGCACTATGTGGCCAAGGAATCCATCAGGCGGGCTCAGCCGTCGCGAACAGCAGATCATGGAAATCGTCTACGCCCTCGGAGAAGCCACTGCCGCCCAAGTGCGCGGGCAGATGGCAGATGCACCGAGCTATTCAACCGTTCGGAAGCAGTTGACGATTCTGGTAGAACGCGGGCACCTCAAACATCGGGAAGAAGAGCGGAAGTACATTTACCGGCCCACGCAAGCACGCGGCAAGGCAGGGAAATCTGCGCTCGCACGCGTGGTGAGAACCTTCTATGAAGGCTCGTTAGAGAAAGCCGTGGCAGCATTGGTTCAAGGAAGTGAGTCGCGATTGTCGGATGACGAACTGAAACGCTTGGGCAAACTCATCGAGGAGGCGCGTCGCGATGGAAAGTGAACCATGGTTTCTATGGATGCTAGGCACGGGCGCAAAGGGTCTCGCCATCACGGGCATCGCGGCCGTGCTCGTGTGTATGCTAGGAAGGCACGCGGCCATCAAGCATCTTGTTGCTGCCTTGGCTTTAATAAGCCTATTAGTCCTTCCTTTGGTGAGTGTTTCGCTTCCGGCCTGGACCGTCCCTCTACCTCAAACATGGTCTCACCAACCCGATACCTCCACTCCCCCTCCCTCGTCGCCACGTCCAGTCGTCGCACCGCATGACGAAAGCCCAAAGGCAAGAGCGGCCCATCATCATCATGCCACTCCCACTCCGTCGATCGAAGCGCCATCGCCCACAGCGGCACCAACCGCTCAGGTGCCGGCAAATCCTGTCTCATGGGCTGTTATCATCACTCTACTTTGGGCGCTGATCATGTCGGTAGCCCTCGGTTTCCGCGGACTCGGTTGGCTAGCATTGTATCGACTACGCAAACAGTCGATTTCAGAAACAAACCCCGCTTGGTTGGCGCAGCTTTCAGCAACCAAAGAGCGGCTTGGCATCCGCCGTGAGGTGATCTTGCGACGCTCCAACGTGGTTCAATCCCCTTGCTTGGTGGCTCCTCCGGAAAATGGATACCAGCCGCGAATTCGCCTGCGACGATCTCACCCTTTCCACAGGAGCCGCACCTTCCGACTACGCACAAGAATTGCTCCACTTTGTGCAGGCATCGCGCGCGGCATTCCATCAAAACGCTGCCATTCCCATGTCTCGAAAATCTAACATTGAGCAACGCGTGCGGCGAATCTTACCTGATGACCGCACCCGTCTTGCCCTGGCGGTTGCCACGATACTCCTTGCCGTGGCCGGCCGACTCGCTGCCGGTGGAAAGCCCTGATGAAATGAATCCTAACAAAGCCAAGAACGCTCACTTCACTGGGACCCGTGAATTTTACGAGGACGACGGCGAGCCCAAGCTGTATTTGATGGCCTATTGCGGTCAAGCAGATCTCTTGTTAGAGACGTTTGCTGCCGGATATAAAGTGCACGATGGTCTTCTCCACGACGCTTGTTGCGGGCGGCCAACCTTTCGCGGCTACGCTCACGATGGTCATTACCCGCACTGGCCGGAAGGCTTTCGGGAAACGGTACGCGTCCTCATTGCCCATGGAGCAAATGTCAACGCGAGGAATCAGTCAGGAAACGCTAAATACGAAGGTTGTGAGCCCTGGGTTTGCAATGGTGAAACGCCTCTTCACTTCGCAGCTGGTGCCTGGGATCAAGACATTCTCAGGCAACTGCTCCATGCCGGAGCCGATCCAAAGACGAAGAATGACCTTGGCGAAACGCCCCACGATTGGGCCATCCGATACGGTGCGCCGCCAGGAACGGTCGATCTGTTAAAAATCACCCAGTAAAGTGACAGATCGTTAATACCTTTCTTCTGAACCACGGCGCCGATCCAAACATACCCGCAGAGCATCCCTCGGCGCAACTGCTTGCCCAAGCCAAGGAGAGGCATTACGTCGAAATGATAGAGCTTCTGGTCAGATCAGACCGCTGAGGACAGCTAGCTTGACTAGTGGGATGATGGACGTGCCCTGCAAATCTACGACAAACGTCGTTGACAACCTACGATCGTTGTCGTAAATCATCAACATGAGCCGCAAACGGACGCCGCCGAAGCCAACTGAGGCGGAATTGGAAATGCTTCGTGTGCTATGGAATCTCGGCCCTTTGACAGTGCGACAGATCCACGAGGCCCTGCCCAAATCGAAATCCACCGGCTACACCACGACTCTAAAGATCTTGCAGAAGATGGCGGACAAAGGTCTGGTCAAGCGGGATGAATCCGCGAAGTCGCACATTTATGAAGCCGCGATCGAGGCTGAGAAAACGCAGCGCCAATTAGTGCGGCATTTGATGCAAAGTGCCTTCGGAGGCAACCCGGCGCGGCTGGCCATGCAAGCCTTGTCTGAAGAACAAGCCACACCGGAAGAGTTGGCGAGTATACGTAACCTGTTAGACGAATTGGAGGCCGGGCAACGCAAGCACCCGAATAAGAAGTCATGACCACGTCCACCTTGATTGAAACCCTAGCATGGACCTTAGCGCATTTTGTTTGGCAAGGCGTGGTCCTATCACTTGCCTTGGCGGTTGGCCTGCGCGCCCTGCAGTCCGCACCCGCACGTTATGCGGCCGCGACCGTGACCCTCGCATCGCTCGTCCTCGCAGCAGTGGGCACCTTCGCCTATCTGCTCCCGGAGCATCAGAAATCAAATAGCGTCCCACTCGCAGACACCGCTAAGGCAGCGAACGCGGCGGAATCCGGCTCTATCCCTAACATACCGCGGAATGATGAGGCTTTCGGCAACCCTTGGGCAACGTCCATCGCACCAGCTTCGACTCCCTCAAAGAAATCGTTCCCATGGCAGATGTGGACCGTTTCCGTGTGGCTCTGTGGCGTCGCACTCTTCGGACTACGCTTTCTACGCGATTGGCAGGCAACTTGGAATCTCAAGCGCTCGGCACACGCACTGCCAGATCGCGAAGCCGCCAAATGGAAACCACGTTTCGAAGATTTGAAACGCCGAATGGGGGCCTACCAATCAGTGAGACTGCTAGTCTCTTTCACCAATCCAATCCCCATGGCGATCGGCGTACTCAGACCTGTGGTCATTGTGCCCGCCACCATGTTGACGAATCTTCCGCCAGCCCATGTGGAAGCCCTCCTCTTGCATGAACTCGCCCATATCCGACGACAGGATTACTTGGTAAACCTCCTGCAATCGCTCGCCGAAACCTTGTTCTTCTTCCATCCTGCCACGTGGTGGATTTCCAGTGTGATTCGGGCCGAACGGGAAAACAGCTGTGATGATCTGGCAGCCGCACGCTGTCACGATGTCAGGACATACGCCGGCGCCTTGACTGCCCTCGAGCAGTCTCGCACTAATGCCGGCACCGCCCTGGGAATGGCCGCTCACGGGACCCGGAGCGGTTGTTTGTTAGCGCGTATTCGCCGTTTGATCCGAAAGCAAGATTCCACCAATCAATCCGCTATGGGATGGCCCTCGATCTTACTCGGCGCCTCCGTCATGCTGACGTGTACCGTCGCTTTCACTATGATCGCCCAAGCTGATGATGATGAACCTCAAGCCGACGAGATTTCACTCGATGGGGGAGCGCTCGTTATTGAAATCACGAAAGGACGGATCACCATGAATGGCAAAGCCGTCCAGGAAGCTGACATTGCTAAACATGTGCGAGCGATTCAGTTAGAATCACCTCCGTCGGAAATAAAGCTTCGCTCGGGAGGGAACGTGCCCTACAGCCAAATAATAGGTGTGCTGAATGAACTTCATGCGGCTGGACATCATCGAGTCACCTTTGAAACATCAGAGAAAGATGCGAAATCAGCGGCAACTGGCACTGCGGCTCAAACGCAGCTTTCCGGCAGCAATGGCGTCCCGATCACCACGTGGTCGAACGACATACATGGTCCCCTTCCCTTTGGTCCACCGAATGACCATGGCTTGCGTGTGGCGCGCTTATTCGACCCCTTGCAGAAAGTCTACGAACTGGGCGCACAAGTTGACGGACGTATCCTCTTCCACAATGGAGGCGAACAACCTGTGGAGTTTACCACGGAGGATTGGCATCAACGTGATTCCTGGCATTGCCACGACCAAGATGGCAATAAGATCAATCCCACGATCGCCGAGCGCATGGGATTTCGTCGATGGCTTACCATCAAACTTGAGCCTGGTCAGGTAGGCGAAGTGGCCGCTCAAGGCACCGCCATCGGAACCGTTCCATTTGATGATGAACCGGGCCGCGTCTTCTGGACGGCGAAGATTCCGGCTAAGCCCGGTGCGATTCGCACGTGTTCGTGGGATGTGACCTTCACGCCTCAGGGCAGCAACGAAGAAGAGAGATTGCGCTCTGGCAAATTCACCTTCCTAGTCAAAGACCGCCCGAAAGACTTTCAGGTAAATCTCGGCGTCTCACACAAACTCGGCAAGTATCACCTCGCCGAAGGGATCAAACTTCAGCGCTCACGCGGAAAGGAAACCACGGCAACCATCGAGTGGAAAGACGGTCGCCGCCACGCCCTGCAACTCACTCATCGTGACCAAGCCGATCCGCTTGAACCGATTGTCTGGTGGCGCGGCGATAGCGCGTTCTGGATTATAGCAGAGGATAGATTACGCAAGATCGACTTTGATAATCCCGATGATGTTAGAGAATCGGCTTGGCCCTGGGACAACGTTCCAGAAGACTTTGGAAAGGCACCGGTACCTGTTCGCGAGGAGATCGAGCAGATCCGCCGAGGTGCCGAGGAGGAATCGCTATCCTATGAGAATCGTCCCCTTGCGGAATGGGATGAGATGCTCTCCGGCGGTGGTATCCGTACGGAACATCGGGAAACCCTGAAATTGCTCGGCTACGGCAAAGTCCCCTCCATCCCTCAAGACGCGCTTCCGATGATCCTATCACTCGTCGAGACCGGGAAACCCGCCACTCGCTGCCGATGCTTGGGCATTCTACGCAAGGTGGAGAACCCTAGCGACACCATTCTTGACACCGTTCTCAACGCCCTCTTGGAACCCGGAGGCGGTGGAAACGCCTTTCGTGCGGGCTATTTGCTCGGACGTTATCCAGATCGCGCGGACTACATCGTGCCACGCGTTCTCAAACTGTTGGAAACAGCACCCAAAGCTAATTTACCGGCCATTGTCCTCACGTGCGAACGCCTTGGGCCCGCGGCACGCGATGCCCTTCCCACGATCGAGGCGCTGCGGCAAAACGCCGATGAGCGCCTGATGAAAGCCATCGACAAAACGCTAGCCTCCCTCCAAGCAAAGTGATGTCATGAAAGACGATTTCACTCTTGAATCATCCATTCCTGTGGTGCGCATGTTGGATGAGACGCTCGGCCGTGCCTTTTATGTGGATTATCTTGGCTACGAAATCGATTGGGAACACCGATTCCATGACAACGTCGAATCGCCCTTGTACATGCAAATCCGTCACGACCGGTCAGTCTTGCACCTCAATGGCCATGCCACCAACGACACGCCGGTCTGTGAAGTGCGGATTCCCGTGAGAAATCTGGCCCGCTTTAACGAATACTTGCGAGCGAAAGACGCCGACTTTGAAAAACCGGAAATCGTCGATCCACGATACGAAGGCCGCCCGACGGATATGAACCTCATCGATCCCTTTGGTAATCATCTTGTCTTCTGGTCTCCAAGTTCTTTCGCCGATTGGAAAGACTCGCCAGAATAGACGCGGGCGCTTTAAATGCGTCCCATGTTCGTCCCACAAGCCTTCGCGCGCTACGCGTCTATCTTTGTTCTTATTCTAACGACCTTGGTGAGTGTCTCGCTCGCTCAGGAAAAACGCCCTCCCAACGTCGTCATCATCTTTCTAGATGATGCCGGGTGGGCCGATTTCGAGCCTTTCGGCGTCCCCCCCTATCAAACGCCTCACGTCGACCAACTCGCCGCGGAAGGCTGCCGCTTTAACAACTTCTACGTGCCTCAGGCGATCTGTTCGGCTTCGCGCGCCGCTCTTCTGTCAGGCTGTTATCCGGGCCGCACCAAAGTCTTCGGGGCACACGGCCCCAATGGCAGAGGTTTGGATCCCAAGTTCGCCAACCTTGCGGAAGTTTTGAAAAAGCGAGATTACGCCACCGGCATCTTTGGGAAGTGGCATGTCGGTGATCAGCCCGACACGCGACCGGCCGCGCGTGGATTCGATGAATCCGCCGGACTGATGTACTCCAATGATATGTGGGAATTTCATCCGGAAAATCCTGAGCACTGGGGCAAGTTTCCTTTACAATATTACGAAAATAACAAAGTCACGATCCCACGCGTCACCAAAGCGCATCAACCCTTTCTCACCACGTGGTACACAGAGAAAGCCGTGGACTTCATTGAGCGGCATCGCGAGGAACCCTTCTTCGTCTACGTCCCCCACTCCATGCCGCATGTGCCGCTCTTCGTCAGCGAAAAATTTGCCGGCAAGTCCGGCGCCGGGCTCTATGGGGATGTCATGATGGAGATCGATTGGTCTGTTGGGGAAATCGTTAGCGCATTAAAAAGGCATGGCCTGGAGAATAACACCTTGGTGATCTTCACCTCGGACAACGGCCCGTGGATTTCCTATGGCGATCACGCCGGCGCCACGCCTTATCGCGAAGCCAAGGGCACGAGCTTCGATGGCGGTATCCGCAGCGCCTGCGTCATGAAATACCCCGCTCAAATTCAACCTGGCCGCGTCTCTAACAAAACTCTGTTCACCATCGATCTTCTGCCCACCATCGCTCATCTAGCCAACGCCCCTCTCCCGGACAATCCCATTGATGGCAAGAATGTATGGGATCTAATCTTGGACAAACCCAACGCCCAATCGCCGCACGAGTATTACGCTTTCTCCAACGGGCGCGATTTCCAAGGCGTCTTAAGCGGCGATGGCAAGTGGAAGCTTCATCTCGAGCACGCTTACCGAACGCTCGTTCGTCCGGCCAACGGAGGGCAGGCCGGTCAATATCGCCAAGCCAAGATCGCACTTTCCCTCTTCGATCTCGAAAACGACCCTTACGAAACCACCAACGTCGCCGCTAAATACCCGGACGTCTTCGAACGTCTGCAAACCCTTGCCAAGAAGCACGAGGAACGCTTTTACAAACGAAAGAAAAATTGAAGCGACTCCACACCAAGCAAGAGATTGTTAGACAGAATTGACAGAATGAACCCAATCCTCTGTTAATTCTGTCCGCTTTGATTGACCAGCCAAATGTGAGAATCCGCTATCAACTCAGCGTAGGCGGCCTTCATCTGCTTAACCAACTCTGTCTGCTCAACATCCTCCATCGCGAGGTTTTCGGATTCATCCATGTCTGAGCCTACTCTGTAAATCTCGAAATCTGTTAGTTTAGCAGACCTGGCTGCGGAGGCGTTTCCTGTGTAGAGATTCTGCGTCTTTTTGAAATCACCTCCATTGAGTTTGGCCAAGACTTTCATTTGGCCGTGCCTCATGGCCACGCGTTGTTCATTAATCGCGTTGTAGTAGCACCAGAGGAGGGGATTCGTGCGTTTGACCGCCACGGCCCCAAAGCTGGGGGCGAGGTTGATCCCGTCGAGCTCGAGTTCTTCAGGGACGCTCGCACCTGCTAACCGACAGAATGTGGGCAGGAAATCTAACGAAGACACCGGTGTGTCGACGACCTGGCCTGATTCTAGCGTTCCCGGCCAACGTGCGATTCCAACCACGCGGAAGCCGGCTTCGGTGGTCCAAAGCTTCATACCTCGCAACGGACCTGGGGAACCATGGGAACGACCAGCGCCACGATACCGATTGAGCGTTTCCGGCCCGTTGTCAGAAGTGAAGAAAACCAACGTATTGCGATCTTTGCCAGTGTCCCGCAATGCTACTAACAAACGCCCCACCGCCCGATCCACATTCGCCACATTGGCAAAATACTGAGCTTCATCTTCGTTCTTAGCCACCTCTCGATATTGAGCGACGAGATCTTCAGGAGAAGCCACGGGTTCGTGGGGCTCGTGGAAGGCTAGGAGGACGAAGAAAGGTGGCTGACCCGTTCCTGGCGTCCCTTTATCGCGCATCCAATTCAGCGCTTCAGTGGTAGCCAACTGGCAACTGAATCCTTCCAAGGCCCCCACATTCTCACCATTTCTGACATAATTCTTGGGATTCTTGTGAGAGGGTGCCGCATTATTCTGCGTAGCAAACCAATGATCGAAGCCAGCATCGTCAGGCTGGGCCTGGGCCGCCGAATTGAACATCGCATTGCAATGCCATTTCCCGGAGAGACACGTGGCATAGCCCACTTGTTTGAGCAGTCTGGGTATGGTGACGGCATCTGCCTTCAAGTGCACCTGCTCACGTCCATCCGGCCGTCTATCCGAAGGTTTGGCTGCCGGTATCCAATCATAGACACCGGCACGATTCGGACTGCGCCCCGTCAACAGCCCTACCCGTGAAGGCGAACAGACGGGCGCTGCCGAATAGCAGGCTGTGTAGCGAATTCCCTCAGCCGCCATTCGATCAAGGTGCGGTGTTTTGATATCAGGATGCCCGTAACAAGCGAGGTCTCCATAGCCAAGGTCGTCACACAAGATAACCACAATGTTGGGCTTTTGAGCCAGCGTGGTGCCGGCGGCGAGAAGACTGAGGCAGATTGCGAGAAAGAAACGCATCATCTTGGGTATCAGATTAGCCGGAACAAAGACAAGTTCGCTAGTTTAATCCCAACATTCGATCCTCTTTCAAAGTAAGGATTGTGATACGGAATCCACTTCGATAGTCTCCTCGTTACGCTAATGAAATCGCGGACACTCATTCTAATTTTCCTGTTTAGTGCCGGTGCCGGTGGTGTCACGCAGTGGGCGATTCAGCGTCCTGTCAACATTGCCTCCCAACGCTCAACACAACCAACAACCACACCGAAGTTCACCGTGCCACTCGGCGAGCGACCGCGGAAACAGCAAGCGATACGCCCCGATTTGGATACCGTGCTCGCGGCAGAATCATGGCCCCTGTTCCGTTTGTTAGGCAGATTTCTCCCCGCGGCCTCGATCGATGAGGTGAAAGAGTTAG
Source organism: Verrucomicrobiales bacterium (assembly GCA_965224685.1). GTDB lineage: Bacteria > Verrucomicrobiota > Verrucomicrobiia > Verrucomicrobiales > DEV007 > CBDDAB01. Next base: position 780,305 of record CBDDAB010000018.1, read on the forward strand.
CAGAAACGTGGGAATACAAAGTTACAGAACCGGCGTATCCTGAAATCGTTTGGAAACTGCTGCTCGCCCGGTGGGTGGAGCTGAATCCTGAGGGAGCCTTGGCGTGCGAGCGGCAATTAGATCACTGGGCGATTCACGGCTTCTGTTATGAAACGTGGTTGGCACTCGATTACGAATCGGCTCTAGCGGCTGCTTTGCGTGAAGCGGAGCCCAACTATCGCCACCTGCTCTCTGAAGTCGCCAAACGCGATCCGAAACTCGCTTTGCAATGGGTAAAAGAATCGATCCCCTCAGAAATAGATGAACTCATGGAGATCTGGTGCCGCCAAGATCTTGAAAGCGCCGTCGCTGCAGCCAAAAGCTTGGACGGCCACCTCAAAGAATCGGCACTGAATGCCGTAATCCTGTCTATTGGCACACAAGATCCCGACCGAGCGTTTACTTTAGCCGGATCTCTTGATGAACCGAGATCGCAACGAAGAGCCATCTCCGGTATTTTGTCAGAACTAATCAACGAGGATCCCGAAGCTGCCATTCGCCACGTTCAGATGCTGCCTAAAGGCGAAATGAGATCGATGTTATTTGGTCAATATGTGCGGATGAAATGCCAAACAGATTCAGAAGCCGCGTGGACATGGGCGAAATCTCTCACTGATGCTAACGAGCGCCATCAAGCGATCAATCTCGCCATGGAGAGGCTGGCTGGCGATGATCAGGAAAGACTTTTCTCCTTGATTGAAGAAGTTGGATGGGAATACGCGACCCGTCAAGGTAGGCGGAGGGTTCGCGAGCCGGGAGGCGGCCGAACGAGCACAGGAAGCGATGGGCGGCTGTCAGGTCCAATTCTCGATGCCATTCGCAAGCTCGCAGGATCCAATCCTCATGATGCGCTTGCCTACCTAGCGGAAGCACCACGGCTCGGCTCTCTTCATGACTTTGTCAGCAATACCAATGCTGATCTTCTTCTCCATATCAGCAAGGAATGGATGAAACTCTCGCCTGAGGAAGCGCTCTCAAGGTTGACCTCCATGCCTGATACCACCACCTTCAATGCCTCCCGGTTGGCCATGCAATTAGTGAATGATGTTAGTGATGAAACATTGCCCAAGATAACAGAATATTTGAAAGAAAACCCTAACGGAACGGCGGCCGATTCCTGGGCCAATTGGGCAGTACAGAGACGGGCCAAATCAAATCCTGCTGGTGCGCTTGAATGGTTCGAACAGTTGGATAAAGCAGGCGCCTTCGATTCAAGTGAGGATGACCGGGCGGCTCGCGACGCTTATGGCAATGTGGCCAAAGCCTGGATGCGTCAGGACTCTATGGCCGCCTCGGAGTGGGCGGTGGGCCTAGATCCAGGACCACGCCGGGACGCGGCGGTGGGCTACATGGTAAGCGCACTGTTAGAAGGAGATGAACCGAATTGGCGCGCGGCGTTCGCATGGTCTCAGACGGTCGGTGAAGCGCAAGATCGGGTGCAATGGCTGCAAAACACATTGCATAGCTGGCACGAAAAGGAACCTAATGCGGCGAGGGAGGCACTCGATTCCTCGAACTTGCCGGATGCACTCAAACAGAATCTCCATCGTTTCTTGCGACAATGAAAAAAGCAGGGCTTTATTTCACCATTATCGCAGGATTTATTGCGGGCTGGATGGCGCTGTCACGCTTCCTCAAACCTGATAACTCCGTTCAGGAGGCGAATCTATCGGCGCCTTCCTCGATTCTCAATCAACGTCAAACTAACCAAGAAACCGCTCAAACTTGGCTGATCACCCAACTAGATAGCAGCCTTCCGGAGTTTGAACGTCTACGACACATGGCGCTTAACGACGAGAAAATGATAGACAGCAGTCTAACGCAGACATTGGTGAAGCTCTTTCGTAAAACTCCTCGTCGCGACCGCCCACAACTCCTCCAGGAAGCCCTTCGCGGTGGTGTTGCGAATGATCCATTGGCCGCCCTGAAGGCCTGTCGGGCCCTGGTAGAGAAGCGTGATCGCAACGAGGCCCTTCACGCTTGGGCACAACAGCTCGCTCATCTCGACCCGGAAAGAGCGCTCGAGATCATTCGCACACAATTTCCACCGTCAAATAAAGATCGCGCCATGCCGGTCATTCGTGCGGTCACGGAAGTGATTGGCCGCCGCCAGCCCGCGGCTACATTCGCCTTAATGAAAGAGTATGGACACTTTCCTGGGGAAGGATTGGCGTCGATTGCTCAGATCAGGCCGGAAGCAGCCGCTAAGTTCCTCTTTGACACGGTGGGCGACCAGAGCTTTGAAGGAGCAGCCACTCTCCTCTTCCGGCAATGGACGTTAGATGATGCCGACAGGGCCATCCATTATTACCAGGACTTAACTGCAAGCCAGAAAACTCAAGTGCTAGAGCCCTTCATGAACGCTCTGGCAGAGGCTGATCCACATAAAGCCGCAGCCTTATGGGAAAGCGATACGCTTGAAGCTCAGGATCTTCTCTACAAGATTGGCTTCGAATGGGCGGAAGAAGATGCGACAGCATCCCTAACTTGGGCAGAGGACCTTCCCAATGCCAAGAGCCGCGTCAATGCCATCAAAGGAATGTTCCACTTTCTATCAAGATCTCATCCTGAGCGCACATGGGAGTTGATCCAGAACTATCCTGAATTGGACGGCCAGACAGAAGATCTTTTTCGCGTATGGGCTCAGAAACACTTCGAATCAGCATATGCCGCCACCGCTGAGATAACAGACTCCAAAGTTCGAGCTACCGCAATCTCCGGAATGATCAGGCAGATTGAAAGCGATGCCCCACATCAATTGGAGGTCGAACTCGACTGGCTCGCGTCTTTGGGTGACCAAGTGAAGGTCGATCTATCAGACTTTCTTCTTCAAATGGATGGTCGACGAAGAAGCACGCTTTTCGATCAACATTCCCGATTACTCCAAGGATCGGTCTCAAACGTGTTAGAGCAAGCTAGTTGGCTCAGTCCTGAACGGGCCGTCGAGATCGCCTCAAGCCTTCCAGATTCCCGAGAGCGGGATAAGGGGCTTCAGCGAGGGATTGCGAAATGGGCCGAGACGGCTCCCCAAACAGCCGCCGAATGGGTAGCGCTAATGCCAGAGGGAGAGGGCCGCGACTACGCCTCCATTAACCTCGTTAACAATTGGAGCCGGTATGATCCCCAAGGAGCCATGAATTGGATTCGCTCCCTTGAAAATGAACAGCAACAGCAAGTCGCAGTCGAAGAATTTGTCCGTACCTATGCTATGCGCGACGGCGCTGCCGCCTGGGAACTCACCAACGCCGTCGCCAACCCAAATGCGAAACGCGCTATGCAGGCACTCACCCTTTCAGGTTGGGCGGAAACCAGCCCAAGCGAAGCCGCTACGGCTCTTGCAGAAATGCCATCGATTCCCGCCGAACTTCAATCCGCATACGACGAGGCGCTTGCTACCGCGAAGCATGGCAGACCTTCTTTCACGCCCCAGCAGCAACATCTAAAAAATGAGTCAGCCTGCTACCGCTCTATACGCAGTTGCATCGTTGCCTGGCACATTCGATTGGTCGATAATCTCCTTCTTGCCCAAGGTCTGCGATCCTTAAAGATATCCCAAGTATGCAATCGACCTTAATTAGGACTTACTGCCCACCATCTTGGAGGCGATTAAAAAGGACCCTCATCAGAAGGCGCGCGGTGTTGGTTCCCAACGTCAGTTGACGCAACCGAAGCCTACTAACGCTTCAACACCTCCACGGTCACCGGCACCACCCCGGCGGTGACCATCCCCAACTCACGCGCGACGCCGATCGTCACATCGATGATCCGCCCCTTGATGAAAGGCCCTCTATCATTGATGCGCACGATGACGGATATCCGATTGCGGAGATTCGTCACCCGCACGCGCGTGCCCATCTTTAACCAGCGATGCGCAGCTGTGCGCGCGTTGTTGCGCAAGCGTTCACCACTCGCCGTTTGCGTGCCGCCATTGGTCCGCACGGAATACCAAGAAGCCTTGCCACGATACACCTTGCCCGTGGTGACGTCTTTGTCAGTGTCCACGACAAGATTAGCCTTGGGTTTCGCCGGAGCATGAGGACGATCCCTCTCCGTAGGCGCGGCACAGTTTGTGAATGAAAGCACACAAGCCCCCAGAAGGTAGAAGAGACCGAGGAAGCGACCGTTCATTTCTCTTCCTTTCCCAGCGCCACGATCTTAGCCGCCAAGGCTTGGGCCCCTTCCAAGAAACGTTCCGCCACGGGATTGACGTGGCCGCGATGCAAACAGCCAATGGTCATTTCCGGGAAACCTTCTAACGGATGTTTCACCACACTCTTTTTCAGATTGAGACCGGGCACTTCCGCGTAGACGCCGTAGCCAAAGCCTTCCGCAACATAAGATTGAATAAGTTCTAACTGATTCACCGTGATATGAGGTTCCCAGCGAAGCCGGCGATTGCCCATTTCTTTTTGAAATAGCTGCGTGAGGCGTTCTTCCGGTGGCAAACTGATGAGCGGCTCAGCGATGACCCCATCGGCGGCCGCCTCCACCAATGCCTCGAATCCCTGATGTCTGGCGTCTTTGTGAGCAATCAGGACCAACGGAAGCGAGAGAAACTCAATGGATCGCAATCCAGGAGCGGGACGACCATGAAGAAGCGTGACCGCAAGATCGATCCGCTCCTCTAACAACATGTTCTCCGCGTCTGACGGCGAGACTTGTTCCAACGTGAGCTTCACGGTAGGCATTTCCCGCCTGAGATGCCGCAGCAAGATGGGTAGGTAATGCGCGAGAACCGTCTGCGAAGCCCCCAAGCGAAGGTGCAACTCTTCCTCGCCTTTGAGTTCACTCGTAACCCGCGGTAGACGGGAAAAGAAAGGTTCGATAAATTGATAGAGTTTACGTCCCGACGCCGTGAGGGCGAATGGGCGCCTTTGAAAAAGCTTCGCTTTAAGCTCCTCTTCGAGCTTGAGAAGCTGCGCACTCACCGCCGGCTGCTGAATGCCATACGGCATCTTTCTCACCGCCTGAGTGATGCCTTCGTACTTTGCCACGTAATAAAAAAGCTCCAAGTAATGGACATTCATGGTAGAAAGACTAGCGGGATGAACCCAGGAGATCAACTGCGGGCGGCTCTCAACAGTCTAACATTTCCTTATTCGCACAGAAAACCTTGGTATCTCTTGCACCTCTAGAGCTTTTCCCGTTCAATCGGCTCGCGAATCAAAAATGGAACAAGAAGCAAGTTGGATCATCAGAGAAGTCCCCGAGGACGCATTGCGGCGGCTGGCTGAAGATCCGACCACGCGTCATCTCGCCCCGCTGGTGCGACGCTTGCTAGTCCAGCGCGGCTTCTGCGATCGCGAGAAAATCGAGCGTTTCCTCAATCCCCGGCTCAAAGATCTCTCTGATCCATTCAAGATCCCGGATATGCGCAAAGCCGTGGATCGCATCATCCAAGCGATCGACGCTCAGGAAAAGGTCGTTCTCTATGGTGACTACGACGTGGACGGGGTGACCTCCATCGCACTTCTAACAGAAGTTTTAAAACAATACGGATTGGAAGTACACCCATTTCTGCCTCATCGCATGGATGAGGGGTACGGCATGAGCCCACTCGCCGTGGAACGCTGCCTGACGGATTACGATCCCAGCCTCATCATCGCCGTCGATTGCGGGACCACTTCCGTTGAAGAAATCGAGGCTTTGGGGAAGCGAGAGATCGACGTCATCGTCTGCGATCATCACGAGTGCAATCCCGATGCAAAACCCGAGTGTGTCGCGCTGGTCAATCCCAAGGTCGGTGACGATCACCACTATCTCTGCAGCGCCGGCGTGGTCTTCAAAGTGGCACACGCCTTGCTCAAAGCCCGTCCGCATCCTGACATCGATCTCAAACAGTTCATGGATATCATTGCCCTGGGAACAGTGGCTGATATCGTGCCCTTGATCGAAGAGAATCGCATTCTCGTGAGACGCGGTTTGCAATGTCTGCGCGAGACCAACAACTGCGGACTTGTCGCTTTGAAACAAGAAACGAAACTTGGCGACGTCATCTACACGGCGGACATCGGCTTTCGGTTAGGACCGCGGCTCAATGCGGCGGGCCGATTGGACACCGCACAGTCTGCGCTCGACCTCCTGTTAGAACGAGATCCGGAACGGGCCCAAGGCATCGCGCAAATGCTCGACAAACAGAATCGCGAACGTCAGCAGGTGGAGCATCGCATGTATGAAGAGGCCATGGAGCAAGTTTTGAAAGGCCGCCCGCCCAAGGATCGCTGCAGCATTGTGCTAGGCTCCGATGAATGGCACCCCGGTGTGGTAGGCATTGTGGCCTCACGCCTCACGCGCCGGTTCTACCGCCCAACTTTCGTCGTGGCGTTTGATGAAACAGGATTAGGGAAAGGAAGCGGCCGTAGCGTCGAGAATATTTCCCTGGTTGCCGCGCTGCACGAATGTGAGGACCTCCTTATCAAAGGCGGTGGCCACGAGATGGCGGCCGGGCTCACCATTTGGAAACAGAACTTTCCCGAGTTCCAGAAACGCTTCGAAGAGATCGTGGCGTCCAATGTGCGGTCGGAATATCTCGTGCCCAAGGTTCTGTTAGACGCCGAAACGCAACTCAACGAACTAACTTTATCCTTGTTAGACAGCTACGAAATGATGGAGCCTTTCGGCTCACACAATCCTCAACCGCTCCTCTTCTGCCGGGGCGTCGAGTTGGCGGGAGAGCCGGGTGTGATCAGTCAGAAACACCTACGCCTCGAACTCTATCAAAACGGTGCCATTCGCGAAGCCATCTACTTTGGCGCTGCGGAATTGGAACTCCCACCCCCACCCTGGGATGTGGCTTTCACCATCCAGCGCAACGAATACCGCGGCAAGCAGTCGTTACAGATCCACGTCACCGACGTGCGCCCAGCGCAATGATCTTTGCAGATCATGGAAACGCGGCGGCTCTCCGGGCCCCCTCAATCTACCACACCGTCTTACGGGCATCCGTGGTCCATGCAACCGCCTGAGGAAGATCCACCAAAGGGGAAGTTTGATCAGCTGATCCACCTCGTCATGCATCCCACGCCCTCGTTGCAAGCGCTGGAGGCGGAAATGGATGCAGGAGGCGGACCGCCCGTTCCCCTGTGGCGATTGATCGCTATTTTATCACTGATAGGGTTTTTCATCTATGGATTCTCAATCGGTTTACTGATCGAGGGATGGCGCCCAGTGGTGACAGCGCTCATTTTCGCACTCGTCATTGGTGTGGGATGGGCGCTATATCTGTTGGCGCTTCTCGCTCTGCCTTCACCTGCGCCGCGATGGTTCCGCACGCATGTCGCCTTGATGGGGATGATCTACGGTGAGTTCGTTTTCGAATGCGGCATCGTTCTCAACCTCGCCTTCTGGTGGTCGAAATGGCTAACCGCATCCCAAGCCCTATCACTGGTCCATTGTTGGGTAGGTTTAGCTAGTTTCACCACGTTTTTCACCATGATCAGTCAATGGGAACAGCGCGGCTGGCGCAGCATCATGCCCGCCACACTCTGGCTCGCTCTATTCAACGGCTGGCTTCTCGTCGCCAGCTTATGGGTGGCAAACAAGTTTTCATGAAGCTTTCAGCTTTACAGAGTTGAGAGGATTTGCGCAAATGCGACTCATCCATATGAGGAATGTGTTATTCCCCTTCAATATTGCCATGAAAGCTTACCCACTCTATTTGCTAGCCTGCCTAGGATTGGCGGGATTCACCCACGCAGCCATCACCGTCCCAGGTGCTGATGGCTCTGACGGCGCCTTGGTAATCACTGAAGATACCGAGATCGATCTCTCGCAAGCCGTAAACGGGGACGGAACCACCGTGAAGTGGGATACTAACAACGCCGCCAATGCCGGAAAAGGAATCTACGACCCCATGAAGTGGGCCGTCGTGTTCAAGTATTCGAGCGTCAATGTGGCAACGGGGACGACCGTGACCTTTAAGAATCACGCCAGTCGGGCGCCAGTCGTTTGGCTGGTGAGTGGCGATGTGACGATTGATGGGACCGTCAGTTTGAACGGGGCCCATTGGGTGGAGTCGCCCACCACTGCGCAACCTGGCCCGGGCGGATTTCGAGGGGGCTTTGGAACCTTTTCCACTGGGGTGACGGCAGGCGCAGGGTTTGGACCCGGTGGTGGGGCAAGGGACAATAATGAGGGCTTTGGAGGAAGCTACGGCACGCAAGGATCAGGAGGACCACTGGGCTACGGCAACCAATCACTGGTACCGTTGATCGGCGGATCGGGCGGCGGATCGGACCCCGAGCGCACAAGAAGTGGTGGAGCTGGCGGGGGAGCGATACTGATTGCCTGCACGAGCCAAGTAACTATCAATGGTGCGATTCAATCCAATGGTGGGGATGGTTTTCATTCGTTCTCAGGCACTGATTGGAACAGTGCCGGAGGAAGCGGTGGTGGCATTCGAGTGGTTGCCGACACCTTGGCAGGAACAGGCGCACTCAACGCTCTCGCGGGAAATGGTGGACACCGTGCTGGAGGCCTTGGACGAATTCGAATAGAGCGAACCGCAAACTCTAACACGATCGCCATCGTGCCGGACCCAAGCATTGTGAATCTCGCGGCTGCAGCGACCGCATTGATCTGGCCTCCTTCGACCGCACCTGAAGTCAAAATTGTGTCCATCGGCGGCGAAGCGACTCCCAGCGATCCCTTAGCGAGCTTTGGCACCAACGGTGCGGACGTTGTTCTGCCGGAGACGTCAACCGTACAAGTCGTTATCGAAACGACAAACGTTGAAGATGTCTCTCAAGTTCAAGTGCGCCTAACGCCTCGCTTCAATGCCTCCTTCACCACGGTCGATGCGACCATGGATTCAGTGATTAGCACCACCCCTCTCAAGCTCCGATGGCTAGCAGATGTGCCAGTTAGTAACGGTTACTCTGCGATGCAAGTCAAAGTGGTCCGTCCTTAACACCAGCAAACGCACTTCTATCTTCATAAGGTAGTGAATTTGTTGCCTCAAGGGCAGTCGGTAGCGATTGCTGGCTTCTTCTCTTTAGCAATGGTGTTTCCTGCAAGTTCGCAGGGCCCGCTCTTGCTCAAAGAAGTTTCCTCACGAGAATACTCGATCCAGACCGGGGTAGAAGAAACAGCTACCTACAGACAAGCATTTTCGCGGGAGGTGTCTTTTCAAATTGAGAATGGCCCACTGGAACCCAGTCCGGAAGTCCTCTCGCGCGAGTTCAGTTTGGTCGTGACTTCTCCTGAGCCGCCCGCGCAGGTGCTTGATCTAGCCATAGATGTTTCGCCCACAGGGGAAACCGTGATACTCGATTGGTCGAATTACAACCAATGGGCAGAAGGAGATATCAGCCACTTTGACGTTTATTACACCGCGGATGGCCCCTTTGACGACGTAAGTGTGGGGACGCTCCAGAAAATGTCCGTTTCAGCCGGAACCACCTTCACATCTGTTAGTGGTCTTCCCGCATTCACAGATCATTTCTTCGCGGTCGTCGCCGTGGACGCATTGGGCAATTTCAATCCTGCTGTGACCTATTCTGCCGGCTATGTGTTAGCGCCAGAAATCATTTCAAGAGAAATCTCTCTACTAGTCGAGAATGGATCGGCCGAGCCATTCACTGAAGTGATCTCGCGGGAGTTCAGCCTGGTAGTGACGACGTCAGATCCTCCAACTCCGATCGCTGATTTGGCCCTCACGGTTTCACCAACAGGTGAAACCGTGACTTTGGATTGGAGTTCTTACAACCAATGGGCGGAACAAGACATTGCTCACTTTGACATCTACCATACAGATAGCGGACCATTCTCCGATGTCACGGTTCCCGGTCTCACCAAGGTGACCATTCCCGCAGGACAAACCATGGCCACTCTTGAGAGCCTCACTCCCTTTACGGATCATTACTTCGCCGTTGTGCCTGTCGATGCGCTGGGGAACTTTCAATCGCAGGTTACCTACTCGGCGGTGTATGTTCTTTCGCCAGAAGTGATTTCCCGAGAACTCACCCTCGCAATTGAAAATGGCCCGGCAGAGTCCTACCCAAATGTCCAGTCAAGGGAAGTCTCCATCTTAGTACCAGATAGCGCCGCACCGGCACCCGTGACGGGATTGGAGAGCGGGTTCTTTGTCGAAACGTCTACGACTGCCTTCGGTGCCGTTGATCTTGATTGGATGGCTTATAATGAACCTGCGCAGCTAGATGTTAGTGAGTATCGTATTTTCTTCGGCGCAAGTTTCTTTGATACGGTCACGGAGTCGATGATGCCCATTGCGGTGGTGCCTGCCGGCACCCAGCGCTTCACGTTACCCGGACTGGCGGGCGGCGAAATCTTTCACTTTGCGGTCGTCGCAGCAGATCCGTTAGGGAACTTCGATCCAAACGTCCGATCCTTCTCCGCCAAGACCTCCGTCTCCGCGGTGGGAGAAGTCCTCGATCTTGTGGGCACCAGTGGCCCGGACACCATTTCCTTCACTTGGATGGCGCCGCCGGATACAGAGGCCTTTCGCACTGCCTATCACATTTACTTCGATGGCGCCGAGGTGCCGGAAGTCTTGCCTCCCAATGCCACCTCCTGGAATGCCACCGGTCTGGTACCGGAAACAGGTTACCTCTTCAAAATTGCCACCGTGGATGGCTTTGGCAATGAGAGTGACGGCATCACCGTCCAAGCCGCCACCTGGCTGGCGAACCCGGCGAGTCTCGCTCTCACGACTCAAGGCGACGATGTCTTCTTGGAATGGAGCGGAGTGCAACCTGGCGCACTCGTGCGCTATTACGCCATCTATCAGCGTTCGGCACCGTTCACCGATATCACAGGATTGCTCCCCGTCTCCATATCCCTCGGCACCAATGCCAATCTTGGAACCTTTGCCACTGTGGACGGCGACTACTTTGCCGTGGCGACGGTGAATGTGCTAGATGGCACCAACCCGATCGTCTCGCCTATCCAAGTTGCGAAGCTGAATCAAACCATCGATTTTCCGGAATTGATCCCGGGTCCGTTGAGTATGCCGCTCGAGGCCACAGCTTCTAGTGGTTTGCCCGTCCGGTTCGAAGCATCGCCCAATCACATTGCGGTGATAGAAGAAGACACGTTGTTCGTTCAACAGGGCGGACCTATCAGCGTGAACGCTATTCAGGACGGCGATGCGAACTACTGGCCGGCTTCAGCATCCCAGATGCTGCGCCTACCACCTGTATTTGTCGGAGTCACGGCCAATGGCGCGCCCCTTGTTGACCATACTATCCTAACGCGAAATACGGAATTTATCGTAGACGTGCGGGACGTGGAGGTGTTCAGCCAAGCGATGTTCTTCTGGAGAACGCCCGGTGGGGCTTGGCAGGAATTCCACACAGAGTTCAATGAAGCAAACAACTTGACCGGCACGCTCGGTGTCGATTTGTTAGCGGACGGCCCCTACGAACTACGCTTCTGGCTGCAAACATCATCGGGTCAGACCGTGGAGCGCGTTTACGATGCCACGCTATCTCTGCAACCAATCCTAACGCTAGCATTGAGCGATGCATTAGGAGAAGACGAATCCCTCACCGGCCAGGCAAGCATCCAAAGAGCGCGCCCGGAAGATCTGCTCGTGACCCTGAGCAGTTCGAGACCAACGCAATTGGACGTGGGGCCGCCTGTGACCATCCCTGCCGGACAAACAGAGACTCCCTTCACCATAACCGGCATTCAAGATGAACTCGTGGAAGCACCCATCGACATCCAGGTGCGAGCCAACACACCTGGAGCACAAGAAGTGAGCCGATTGGTGACTTTGGCAGACGACGATTGGCCGGCGCTGATCCTATCATTAAGCCGAACAACGGTCCCGGAATCCGCGGGCCCAAGCGCCGTCACGGCCGTCATCACACGAGATCCAGGTTCCAGCCAACCACTAACTGTTTGGCTAACCAACTCCAATCCGCGAGCGGCCGTCGTTCCCGAAAAAGTGGTGATCCCCGCCAATCAAACGGAAGCGGAATTCCCTATCGGCGCGGTCGACGACGACTTGGCGGATGGCACGGAAACGTCGGACCTTCGCGGCGAAGTGCGGTTGGGCGGCCTTGGAACGATCGTTGAGAGCAATCTGGTTAGCCTCAGTGTGGGCGATGACGAAGGCGCTACCCTGGAAATCGTTTACGATCGCGGATGGCTCATGGAAGGGACATCGGATTCCGTCACTTTGCGGCGCCAAGGTGCGAGCACCGCTTCGGCTCTGACCGTGAATTTGACAAAAGACGTGAGTGGCGAACTCGATTGCCCTCCGAGTGTTGAGATTCCGGCGGGCGCTTCAGAAACGACCTTTCCCATCACCGGCCTCGACGACGGCGTGGCTGATGGCACCACTCCCGTGATCGTCACGGCCACCGCGACCGGTTATGGACCGGGCCAGGTATCCATTGCCGTGACCGATGAGTTGCTCCCGGATCTCATCGCGACCGATCTCGATATCCCCACCTCAATCGAGACGGAGGCCAACGCCGTGGTATCCTATCGCATTGAGAATCGCGGATCCGGCCCCTCGGCTCTACCATTTGTCCAACGAGTGTGGTTTTCAAAAGATTCTGTGTTAGGAGATGATCTCCTACTCAGCCAGTACACCTTTGCCGGCACTTTGAATCCCGAGGTCGGTTTTGGCCGTTCAGAAACCATCCGCGCGCCTCGCGAGTCGGGTGAATACTGGTTACTGGTGACCGCCGATGCCGGCTTAAGCGTTCCCGAACTCATCGAGTCTAACAATACGGCGCTGTTTGCCCAACCGATAACCGTCAACGCCGCCTATAACGCCATCGTCGCAACGGATGCCACCCTGGTTCCCGCCAACACGCCTATCATCTTTACTGGATCGGCTTCCAATACCAATGGCAAGGTCCCCTTCGTCCTGGTGAATATCCACATTCGCGTGGGTGCGACCGAGCGCATCATTGCCGCGCTGACGGATTCGGCTGGAAACTTTGAGGCTACGTGGAATCCGCTACCTGGCGAAGGGGGTGACTACGAAATTGGTGCCGTGCATCCCGGGGTTTCCGAAGCGGCGACACAGGACACTTTCGCTATTTTAACCGTTCGACCTGAGTTTCCCGAAGAAACGCTACGCTTTGAGGAAACCGCTAGCGCAAGCATCACGGGCCAACTGACCAATCCCACCGCCTATGATCTTACCGGTCTCACGCTCGATGCCATGGACGCGCCGCCCGGGTTGACAGTGGATGTCACTTTGCCAAGCGATCAGTTAGGTCCAGGTCAGTCCGTGCAAGCGGGCGTGGCTTTCACTGCTGCAGAAGGGTTTTTCGGCAACCATACGGTCACGTTGCATCTCAGTACCGACCAAGGAGTGATGTTAGACATTCCACTCGTACTGGAGGTCGCTCCTTTGATCCCGAAGCTGACGATAACACCGAATCCCCTGCGATGCTCAGTCGTGCGGGGAACTCAGAAAGCCGCTTCCGTGAGTATCGTCAATGTCGGCGGCGCCGAAACCGGACCTATTTCAGTGTTATTGCCGGAGCTGTCTTTCCTATCACTGGCGTCACCACCAATCTTGGATTCCCTCTTGCCTGGCGAAGAGGCGGCGATTGATCTCTTGTTAGAACCGTCCGATGCCGAGGCCCTGACCCTTTTTAATGGCCACATGGTGCTTTCACTAGGAAATGGCAGCCCCGTTAATCTCCCCTTCGCGTTCCGTGTGGTCTCAGACCTGATGGGCGATCTGGAGATCGATGTCGTGGACGAGTATTTCTACTTCACCGCGGAGGCACCCAAGGTCGCAGGAGCCACCGTGGTGGTGCGGGATGCCATCACGTCGGATGAGATTGCCAGGCAAATCAGCGGCACCGAAGGCTTAGCAAGTTTCCCAGATCTTTTGGAAGGCTGGTATACGATCGAAGTCGATACGCCCAACCACACGCGTTGGCGTGGGAATCTATTTGTTGACGCCGGCGAGACCACGCGCCGGCAAGTGTTCATCAGCCGGGAGATGGTCACCTACACATGGACAGTGGAAGAAGTAGAAATCGAAGACCGCTACAAAGTCACCGTCGAGTCGACCTTCGAAACCAATGTACCCGTTCCTGTGGTAACGGTCGAGCCGAGTGTGTTAGAGTTAGAAGACGTCAATGTTCTTGGACAAACGAAAGTGGTTAATTTCACTTTTGAAAATCACGGCTTCATCAATGCCGACCACGGTAAACTAGAGTTTGGAAGCCATCCCTTCTACGAGATCACTCCGCTTATCGAAGATATCGGGACCATTCCCGCCAAGAGTTCGATCACAATTCCCGTAACGGTTAGACGCGTCGGCGAATTTGCCGATGATGGATCGATTCGGACATTGAATAGCGGATCCGTCAGGGCGTTGCGAGTCGCCAATGCCACAGCTGGAAAGACTCCCGTTCCCTGCACCGTTCAGGGCCGATTGGAATGGGATTATATTTGTGGGATCATCCCCGTCGCAAAGTTTACCCCCATTCCAGGAAGCGGTGTAGAAGGGCATTGCCCTGGGGGTGAAGGGCGCCCCATACGTCCAAGCGGAAGAGGTGGCGGAGGCGCAGTGGTGACTCCCGTGGGCATCGCTTCGTCAGGCTCAAGTTGCTTACCATGTTTTAAACCAATCATTGACTGCGCTTTCGCAGCGGCAGGGTGTTTCCCACAAGGGTTTCTGATCTCTTGTATCTACGGTGCTCTGGATTGCGTAAGAGCCCTTGCTACCGACGGAGTGACCGCGGGATCCGCTAAGGATTGTTTGGTATCCGGCTATGGTTGCATCCCCGGATCCAACTGTATTGTGGGGATATCCAATTGCCTACTCAATCTCGCTATATGTATTGATGAAAATAGCGGTGGAGGTGGAGGTGGAGGATTCTTGCGTTTGGCCGTTGTCGAAACTCCGTTGTTTCCCACCAGTGATCCCGATCCTTTTGTAGCGGCCGCTTTTCAGTTAGGCAACGACAGATTAACGCCCTTCGTTGATCTCATGGATCTTCTGCTCGGTGAGCGAGACGCCACGTTATTGGTCTCAGACCAAGCTTTCGTCGACTGGATTACCGCTTTGCTGACGAAAGTGAGGAATGTTGATGGTAACTTATTTTTAGATGACACAGCCATTCTAGATCTTCGCCAAACCGCAACGGCAGCGGGATTGGATCTCTCCATGGTAGATCGTATCATTGATAGGTTAAATCGCACGGCAGACTATTACAACCAAAGCATCTTTACTCTTGAAGATGTACCATCCGGGGAAAGTCAGGATTTTATTCCATTGGATCAATTAGAGACGAATTTGAATGCTGCAGGCGAAGCGATTTCAGCAAGCATCGAAAACGGTTTCGCCGGACCACAAGAAGAATTGACTTTCGCGATCGAGCAAGCTCAAGACGCACGAACAGGGGGAGATGGCGTCTGTGCCCGCGTTAAGATTGAGATCGATCAAGAAGCCGTGATGACCAGAAGTGCTTTCAAGGCCAATCTGGAATTAACGAATAATCTTGAACAGAATGCCCTCACGGAAGTGGGCTTTGATCTCCAGGTGAGCAATGCGTCGGGTGAACCGGCCAATGACGTCTTCAATATTCGCGTATCCACCTTGGAAGGACTGTCTGCGATCGATGGAACAGGTGAAATACTCCCCCGCACGAGCGGACGTGCTGAGTGGACATTGATTCCAAGAGACACGGCCGCTCCTCTGGCAGACACCATTTATACCATAGGCGGCACGATTTCTTATGTGCAGAATGGCACGGAATTTAGCATTCCCGTTGAGCCCGTGGAGATCACGGTCCGACCAGATGCCGCATTATTCTTAAAATATTTTCACCAACGCGATGTCTTCAGCGATGATCCTCACACCGATCCCATTGAACCATCCATCCCCTACTCGTTAGCAGTGATGGTGGAGAATCGCGGTGCGGGCGCGGCACGGAATTTATCCATCACTTCAGCGCAGCCGGAAATAGTAGAGAATGAGAAGGGCCTGCTCATCGATTTTCAAATCATCGGCACTCAAGTCGCCGGACAAAATCTATCACCTTCGTTGACAGCTAACTTCGGCGATATCGCGCCCATGGAAAGGAAAGTGGGAACATGGTTAATCACGTCGACCTTGCAGGGTTTGTTTATTGATTACAATGCGACCTTTGAGCATTTGGATGGCTTTGGTGATCCGCGGCTTTCACTCATCAAAGAAGTCGAAATTCATGAAATGATCCATATGATCGAAGCCTTGGAATCTAAAGCCGATGGGCTGCCCGATTTTCTGGTCAATGATGTGGCGGATATCAATGATCTGCCGGACACCGTCCATTTGAGTAATGGGACAACAGAGCCTGTCATGGTCTATGAATCGGCGACAACGGGGGGTGCCATCACGAATAGCAATTTATCCACCACGCTCACCGCATCACTTGGAAGCGGTTGGAGTTATCTGCGCGTTCCGGAACCGGCTGACGGAGCCTTCCGATTGGTGCGCGTGGAGCGATCGGATGGCTTAGAGATTCCGTTAGATAAAAATGTTTGGACGACGGATCGAACGTTTATCGGTCTTGGGCGGCGGCCTATTTATGAAAACATTCTTCATTTGGTGGATTGCAATAGCACCGGTTCGTTCACCCTGTTTTATGAACCATTGAGCGGAGCTGACGTCACAGCACCGGAGAGCATGGTGACGATGCTAGACGCACAAAGTTTGTCTCAAATCCCCGTTCAGTGGACAGGAATGGACGATCAAGGCATTGGTACTTATGATATCTTCGTCTCCATCGATGGCGCGCCCTTTGAACTCTGGTTGGAAAACACCCGCCGGACGTCAGGCATTTATGAAGGCGAGACAGGAAAACAATACGCGTTTTATAGCGTGGCGCGGGACTTTAGTGGCAATGAAGAATCGGCACCAGGGGCAGCCGATGCTTTCACGACCGTTTCGCTCAGCAATCAGGCACCGGTCGTCGACTCGATCGCCAATCAGACAATCACAGAGGGAGAAACCTTCGTTTTCACGGCGATTGCCATTGATCCTGACGATGACACCATTCGCTATGATGTCAGTTCAGAATCCGACGGACTCATCATTGACGGGCTCACCGGCGAAATGCGGTGGATCACGGGCGAATCCGATGGTAGTCGCGTATTGAACGTAACGGTGACCGCGACGGACGATGGCCTTCCGCCTCTCATGGGAACGGCTGATTTCACCATCACGGTTTTAGATGAGAATCGCGCGCCTGTGATAGACGAAGTACCCGGCCAGCTGATCGGTGTGGAGGAGATCTTGTTAGTCGACATCGATGCGATTGATACCGATGAACCCGCCCAGATATTAAGCTATACCTTGAGCGTGGGAGCGCCTCTGGGCATGGAGATCGATTCTAACACAGGCGTCTTGTCCTGGGTTCCTGGTCGCGATGTGGGAGGCCTCACTTATGTGGTGGAAGTCACCGTGACCGACAATGGCACTCCTCCGCAATCAAGCCGTATCGAGTTTCCCGTGACCGTGGCCGAAGCGACAGACCGCGCGCCCGTCTTCGACGATGAGATTCCAGTCGTGCTCTGGCTGCGCGGGAAATCCTACACGTTAGCGGTTTCAGCAGATGATCCCGATGGAGATCCCGTCTCGCTCAGCGCCGATTTGGGGGCTTTGATCGGACAGTTAGAGTTTCAGGATCTCGGGGCCGGCCATGGCCAATTCGACTGGCCGTCCGTGAATGCAGCCGATGGTGTCTACCAAGTACCGGTCAATGCCACTGCCAACGGCTTGAGTTCGAGCGGTAGTCTCACTATTCGCGTAGCTGAAGATAACCTCTATTGGAATTGGGCCGTGGAACGGCTAGCGGGCCGGGCGACTCTAGCAGATATCGAACTCAACGCGGATCCTGATGGAGACAATCGAGACAATGTAACGGAGATGGTCTTTCTAACTGATCCCATGCAGAGCGATGAGATGGCTCTCGATGGCGGTACCGAGGTGACGGATCCGTGGGTGACCACGGAACTGCTTTTCAAGCGGCAAATGGGATCTCAAGACTACCTACGGATCTTTCCGCTGCGTTCGAGCACATTGTTGGACGGATCGTGGGAGCGCCTCGATGACAGCGCCTGGGACGCCATGGTGTTGGAGCAGAACGCCATCGAAGGGACGGAGACCATTCGCATACAAGTGTTTGAATTTGATCCTGCCGAAGAACTCATTCGCCTTTTCTACGGGTTGGGCACGGAGGAGGTGAGCGAACCATGAAAAAGACCATTCTTCTAAGCTTAGCGTTGGGGATTCTAGCCTCTATCAACATCAACGCCGCAACCGTTATGGGGGTCGATTGGCTAACCCTTTCCTCAGGAAACGAGCTTCAATCCGATGATGGAAGCGGCGTGGGAACGGCCCAGGTTTCCGTCACCACAGGCAACTTGCTGCCAGGCTCGCCCTCGGGGGACATCATTGCCGAGGGCTTCTGGGATGAAATCATTCCCTTCACCGATTCCCTTTCTGGTGACCGGCAGTTGACGACCATTCAAGCACAAGTGGGGCCGTCCGGAGGAAGCGCTTCGTGGGAAATGGCCTTTGCTTTGGGCGATGCTACCGAAGTCATACTCGCCGTGGGACAAATGCTCGCTGACGGCACCTCGGGCACGCAAAGCATCGATCTCTCTGTAAGTTCGGCAGGAAGTGTCACCGTGAATTACTTGGGCGCGTTTGGCTGGGATGACGGCTTCAAGAGTTACGCCAAAGAGGTTAGCTGGGATAGTGGTAGTCAACGTCTGAGCTTGGTCGATCTCGTTTCGGGAGAATCCAAGATGGCTTTCTTTCAACTTCAAGCAGCTTCAGGCATCGACACGGTCACGGTCGATCTCGCCAATGCCTACGATCAAAACCTGGGGGACACGATCGAGTTTGCCGTAGGGCTACCGATTCCTGAGCCTGGAACGGGTGCGCTGATGATCCTGAGCGGCGTGCTTTTGTTAGGGAGACGCCGGGGCCGCTCCATCTGACTATTCGGCGTCGACTAAAAGTCACCGCTACCAATGTCCACGATCTGGAATACAATTGGCAGTTGCGCCGTCTCATAGCGCAACAACGAGTATCGCCTATGAAATACCTTCTCCCTCTCTTCAGTGCCCTGGTCTTCCTGCAAGGAGCTGCCGCTGAGAATACTGATAGTCCCAGTTGGGTGGCCGAGTATGATACTTTGCTGCAGAAGTATGTTGAGGGAAATGGCGTCGCCTACCGGAAGTGGTACACCAACGGTGCAGACGTCAAATCCTTGAACAAGGTAGTGAGTGAAATCGGCAACGCGTCGCTCACCGGCATGTCCAAGGAGGCGCGGCTGGCCTTTTATATCAATGCCTACAACGCCAATATCATTCACCGCGTGCTCAAGCATTACCCTGTTAAAAGCATTAAAAACACCGCCTTTCTCGTGTTCCGGCGTGGTTCATTCAAAGTCGCAGGAAAAAGCACCACTTATCACAAGTTGGAAAACGGCATCATTCGCAAACAATTCAAGGAGCCGCGAATTCACTTCGCCCTGAACTGTGCCAGCGTTAGTTGTCCGCCACTTCACAATCGCGCTTTTACGGAGGCAAACTTGGAAGAGTCGCTGGAACAGCTGACGCGAGCGTTTCTCGACGGCTCAAATCGATTGGGTGTTTACACGGGAAACAACCGGAAGCGCGTCTATGTATCCAAGATTTTCGACTGGTATGCGGAAGACTTCGGCGGCAAAGCTAACATTCTCACTTACATCAATCGTTACCGTGAAGACCGATTCACCGCGCGTTCGAAAGTGGTTTTTCAAGACTACGACTGGGACCTGAACGAGGCCAAGTAGAGCGGGGTTTTCACTGGAAAGGCTTTGGGTTCACGCCTAGGGAAGGATCGTGAAAACGATCCAGCCAAAGACGTTAGCCGGTTTCTTGGTCCTCAACGCGTTCGTAGGATTGGGAATCAATCATGCTCAGGAAGTCAATCCTGACGATCCACCTCCCGCACCTGAAGAAGACACTCCTGCAGTCGAAGAAGGCACTCCGGCCGTCGAAGAAACCATCGGGGTCGAAGAGCCACCCGCCGAACAACCAGCGGAAACTCCTGAAGAGACCCCGCCGTTAGCTGCCGAAGAAACGCCTCCACTGGCAGAAGAGGGGGAAGACCTGCTCATCGAAGACTTTGAAGGCGATACCTTCGGTACATGGACGGTGAATGGCGAAGCATTCGGTGAAGCGCCGGCAACCGGTGCCGTCGGCGATCAAATGGAGGTGTCGCAGTTTCAAGGAAACCGCCTCGCTAACAGTTTTCACGGTGGTGACGAAAGCGTGGGTTCCCTCACCTCACCCACCTTCACCATTGAACGCCCTTTCATCAATATGCTAGTCGGCGGCGGCCGTCAGGCGGATGCCCTGCGTGTGGACCTCATGGTCGACGGCCAAGCAGCGCGGACGAAGACCGGAAACAACAGTGAAGCGTTAATGCCTGCTAGTTGGGATGTTAGTGAATTGAAAGGCAAAGAGGCCGCGTTGATGATCACCGACCAAAGCACCGGTGGATGGGGCCATCTCTTAGTCGATCACTTGGTGCAGAGCAATACCAACACCGGCCCCATCCTCACCGCACAAGAACGTCAACTCCCCGCAATTGGTCCGGACGATCGCTTCATGAATCTGCCAGTGAAAACCGGCGCCCCCAAGACCAAGATGGCCTTGAAAGTGGATGGCGCCGTGGTGCGCGAGTTCGATATCGAGCTTTCTGATGAACCGGATCTCTGGATGTTCGCCGATATGACGCCCTTTGCAGGCAAGGCGGTGACCGTTTCCGTAGATGCGTTAGATAGAGAATCCGGGGCTCTGGCGGCGATCGAACTCGGTGACACCATCAAAGATGGCATCTCCATTTACCAAGAGAGCTTGCGCCCGCA
Organism: Verrucomicrobiales bacterium; assembly: GCA_965224685.1. Classification (GTDB taxonomy): domain Bacteria; phylum Verrucomicrobiota; class Verrucomicrobiia; order Verrucomicrobiales; family DEV007; genus CBDDAB01. Next base: position 801,196 of record CBDDAB010000018.1, read on the forward strand.
GTTTCACTTCACGACCAAGCGTGGCTGGATCAATGATCCTAACGGACTGGTCTATTACAAAGGCGAATACCACTTGTTTTACCAACACAACCCCTATGGTTACCATTGGGGTAACATGCACTGGGGCCACGCCGTGAGCCGGGATTTGGTGCATTGGGAGCAGCTGCCGATCGCGATTTACCCCAAGGCTTATGGCGATTGGGCATTCTCCGGAGGCGCCTTGGTCGATAAAGCAAACACCGGTGGATTCAGAACGGGAAAAGAAGACGTGATCGTCGCGTTCTACACCAGCACGGGCCGCGGCGAGTGCCTGGTCTACAGCAATGATAGAGGCCGCAGCTTTCAAGAATACGAAGGCAACCCCGTGGTGGAGCATCCGGGCCGCGATCCCAAAGTGATCTGGCATCATCGGAGCCAACAATGGGTCATGGCCGTCTACACGGAGCAAGAAGGCGAACGTGCTATCGCTTTTCACACCTCGCCCAATCTCAAAGATTGGACCTATCAAAGCAGACTTGCCGGATTCTACGAATGCCCTGAGTTGTTTGAGTTACCGTTAGATCTAAATGCCGCAAATACCAAGTGGGTGCTCTACGGGGCTGACGGCAACTATGTGTTAGGACAATTCGACGGCAAGACCTTCGCGCTGGACGACGGTTTTGATCCTGCCAATGGCGAGAAAGCGACCGGCAACTACGGAAACTGTTTTTACGCCTCCCAGATGTTCAGTAATCTTCCTAGTTACGTCGATCGTCACGTTCAGATCGGCTGGGGTCGCGTGCAAATGCCGGGGATGCCATTCAATCAGATGATGCTCTTCCCCTGCAAACTTCAGTTGCGGACAACTGACGATGGCCCTCGACTCTTCACCAATCCGGTCAATGAGATCAAACGGCTCTATCAAAAATCGCACGTGGTGGAGAATCAATCGATCACCGGCTTGAATATTCTGACTCCGGAGGAAGCGCAAGGTGGCCTCTACGATATTGAAGCGACCTTTCAGTTGGGCGATGCCAAGCGAGTGGGTTTCAATATTCGTGGCATTCCCGTTCTCTTTGATGGGGCCACGTCTGAGTTGTCTTGCCAGGATAAGAAAGCGCCACTGGAAGCGATAGACGGAAAGGTCCATTTACGCTTGTTAGTCGATCGCACCTCTATCGAGATCTTCGCCAATGACGGTGAGGTCTATATGCCTATGGGCGTGATCCCGGACGATACGAATCATCAAGTGGCCATGGTCGCCGAAGGTGGAAGCGCCACGGTGATCCGTTTGCGTGTGAGTGAATTGAAGTCGATCTGGACGCCCAAGACACCTTAAAATGGTGGCATGCAAATTCCGTTAGAGCATCTCGACGAAGTCACACTCTCGCCGGGGGAGCTGGCGCGTTACGCCAGGCATATCACGCTACCCCAAGTGGGCATGGAGGGCCAGCGTAAGCTCAAGGCCGCAAGTGTGTTATGCATCGGCGCCGGGGGCTTGGGTTCGCCGGTGACGATGTCCCTGGCGGCCGCTGGTGTGGGTCAATTAGGCATCGTGGACCCCGATGTGGTTGATGCTTCTAACCTTCACCGACAACTCCTCCATGGAGACTCTGACGTTGGGAGAAAGAAGATTGATTCAGCCGTGGATCGCTTGAAGGAGATCAATCCATACGTGGAAGTAGCCGTTCACGATGAACGGTTCCAGGCGAGCAATGCAAAGGCCATCGCCACGGGTTACGATCTCATCGTCGATGGAACGGACAATTTTCCCACGCGCTATTTGAGCAATGATGTGGCTTACTTTTTGAAGATCCCTAATGTTTATGGATCGATTTATCAGTTTGAGGGGCAAGTGAGCGTTTTCGCGCCTCATGAAGGGGAACCCTGTTACAGGTGCATGTTTCCCAAACCACCCAAACCAGGATTGGTACCGAGTTGTGCAGAAGGCGGCGTCTTTGGTGTTCTGCCAGGGATCGTGGGAGCGTTTCAAGCAACGGAAGCCATCAAAATGATACTTGGTATCGGAGACTCCTTGGCAGGCCGTTTGCTCCATGTGGATACCCTAACAATGAAAGTACGTCTCTTCCGATTGCGGCGCGATCCGCAGTGCCCACTCTGCGGCGATCACCCGGAAATCACAGATCTCATCGATTACGAAGCCTTCTGCGGCCTGCCGCAAGATTCGGCTGCGGAGCATCCCGTTCCCGAGGTCACGCCCAGCGAATTAAAGCTAATGATAGAACACGAGGCCCTTTTGATAGATGTACGCGAGGAATTTGAACGCGACATTTGCCAGATCGCCGGCGCGATAGCGATCCCGTTAGGTGAATTGGAAAATCGAATCAATGAGCTTCCGCGTGATCGCCCCATTGTGCTTCATTGCAAATCAGGTGTCCGCAGTGAACGGGCGGCCCGCCAACTCATGACGGCAAAATTCAAAGACGTCGCGCATCTGGCAGGCGGTATTCTCGCTTGGCGCGAGGCGATCGAGCCCACGATGCGGGAGTATTGAGACTTTTTCTCAAATGGTCATGGACGCGAATCCGCCATCCACAATCAATTCCGTCCCCGTAATAAAGGAACTGGCTTCGTTGGATGCTAACAGAACGGTCGCCCCAATGAGTTCGCCCGCTTCGCCAAAGCGCGCCATGGGAGTATGACCCATGATTTGTGCCACCCGTTCTTCTGTGAGTACCTTGCGATTCTGTTCTGCAGGAAAGAAGCCCGGCACGAGCAGATTGACGCGAATATTGTGTGGCGCCCACTCGCGAGCCAGATTCTTGCTGAGATTGTGCACGGCAGCCTTGGTCATCGAATACGTGAAAACACGGGACAATGGGGTCACCCCTGACATTGATCCCACATTGATGATCGAGGCTGGAATCTTGTGATCCAAGAAATACTTGCCGAAAATCTGGCAAGCAATGAAGACGGCTTTGGTGTTGGTCTCGAGGATTCGGTCGAACTCATCCTCTGAAATCTCAAGAAAAGGCGTGGGCGAATTCACCCCAGCTCCATTGATTAAAATATCGACCTGGCCAGAACGCCCGACGACATCCCGCAGAAGTGATTCCAAGCTCGCTCTATCATTGACGTTAGCCGGGACGAAATAGGCTTTGCCGCCGGAGTCGGCGATCTTCTTCAACCGCGCCTCCGCCTTCTCCTGACTGCGTCCCACGAGCACGACTTCCGCGCCGGCCGCAGCCAGACCTTCGGCCATGGCCCCGCATAATTCACCCGTTCCGCCGATGACCACGGCCGTCTTATCTTGTAATGAAAACATTTTCTTAATTGAGTTTGTTCTATTAACGATACCGATTCTAACGAACCACCCGCGCCCCGCCGCCGGCCATGATCTTCTCAACCTCCGCCACGTTGGCCATGGACGTATCGCCAGGCGTGGTCATGGCCAAGGCGCCATGAGCCGCACCGTAGTTGACCGCCTGGGCCGGATCATTGGTGGTGAGGAATCCGTAAATGAGCCCCGAGGCGAAGCTATCGCCACCCCCCACGCGATCGAGGATTTCCAAATTCTCGCGATGAACGGCTTCGTAAAACGCGCCATCATGCCAGCAAATCGCGCCCCAATCATTGACGGTCGCCGTTTTCACCGTTCGCAAAGTCGTGGCCGTGGCTTTAAAGTTGGGAAAGGCAGTCACGGCATTTTCTATCATTCTCTTAAAGCTATCCACTTGAATGGATGAGATGTTTTCATCCAAGCCTTCGACTTCAAAGCCGAGACATGCGGTGAAGTCTTCTTCATTGCCAATCATGACGTCCACATTCTTGGCAATTTCGCGATTCACTTCCTGAGCTTTGGCCTGCCCTCCGATCGATTTCCAAAGCGAGGGCCGATAGTTTAAATCATAGGAAACGATCGTCCCGTGCCTGTTCGCCGCTTGCACAGCCTCAATGGTTAAAGCAGCCGTTGTTTCTGACAAAGCGGCGAAGATCCCCCCCGTGTGAAACCAACGGACACCCCGCCTGCCAAAGAGATCGTCCCAGTCCACGTCGCCCGGCGCCAATTGCGATGCCGCTGTGAGACCACGATCAGGCACTCCTAACGCTCCGCGAATTCCATATCCGCGTTCGGTAAAATTCAGGCCGTTGCGTACTGTGCGACCTAAGCCATCATAAGGCACCCAACGAATGAGCGAAACGTCGACGCCGCCTTGAAGAATAAAGTCTTCAATCAGCCGCCCCACGTCATTGTCCGCGAAGGCGGTGACGACGCTTGTGCGCATCCCGAAACATCGGCGCAAACCGCGGGCCACATTGTACTCTCCCCCACCCTCCCAAGCCTGGAATCGCCGGGCGGTCCGCACTCTCCCCTCTCCTGGGTCCAGCCGCAGCATGATTTCACCGAGCGAGACGAGATCGAATTCGCAGTCCTTGGGATCCTTGATCGTGAGCATGCGCTATGTGAAATCATTCCCAGATTCTTGCAAGTAGGGAGTTCGCCAAGGGATGTGACTAAAAAAGCAGTGGTCAATAAAGGTAGGCGGACTGGTGACCGCTCCTTCGCGGCAGCGGAGGCCAACGCCCGGAATTCTTACGCGTTCCGCTACGAAAAGTGCCCACCACTTTTAGTTATACACTTTGTCAACGCAGACGCATTGACCCGCTCCGACAGATGGGTCAAAGAATAGTCGCCATGAGTGAAGACGCAGCAGCCATAACGAAAAGTGCGCGAGCCGATAAGTGGCTCTGGGCGGTGCGCCTATACAAAACCCGCGCACTTGCCCTGAACGCGTGCCGCCTCAATCAAGTGCGCCTTGGTGGTCAGCCTATCAAAGCATCACGACTTCTCCGATGCGGCGATGTTCTGGAAATTGACCATGCGCTTTGCAAACGAACGATCAAGGTCCTCGATGTTTTAGACAAACGCGTGGGCGCCAAAGTGGTCCCAACGTTTATGGAAGATCTTACACCCGAATCCGAACTCCATGCGGCAAGGTCCAAACGCGAACAAACTCGCATCAATCGCGTTTACGTGGACACCGGTCGGCCGACGAAGAGAGACCGGCGGGAAATGGAGGCCTTCGAGTCACAGGATGAATGAGTTGCCTGCTATTAGTTAGTCTTCTCGAAGATTTTCACTGATTGTTGTAAATCACAACACGTTGAAAATCATGAGGTACGATTGTTCTCGCCACAAGCTGGGTGACTTCTAAACTACGACGCGCAAGCGGTATTCCCCTAGCGTGTTCCTCCCCCAAAACCCCCACCGCACTCCATCCGTGAACGATCAACTATCTCATTCCTCATGGTCTAACAATGACGCCATGGCGCTCTACGCCATGGATTCATGGGCGAATGATTACTTCGCCATCGATACCAACGGTCAAGTAACCGTGCAGCTGAAGAACGCGCAAGATGAATTCGAAGAGGTGAGTCTCATCACCATCCTAGAGGGTTTGCACGATCGTGGACTGCATTGGCCGGTACTCTTACGCTTTGGCGATCTTCTCCACCATCGCTTGCAACTCCTTCACTCGGCTTTTGATAAAGCGATAGGAGATTTGAACTATCAAGGTTCCTACCGCGGCGTTTATCCCATCAAAGTCAATCAACAAGAACAGACGCTCGACTACGTGACGCAGTTCGGACGCCCACATCACTTCGGTTTGGAGACGGGCACCAAATCTGAACTCATCGCCGCACTGGCCTATCTCAATGACACTGACGCCTACCTAATCTGTAATGGCTACAAAGATGAGGACTTTATCGACCTAGCCCTGCGCGGTCAAAAGATGGGCTTGCAAGTGATCCTCGTCATCGAGATGCCCAGTGAACTCGATACCATTCTCAAACGCGCCGAAGTGCTGAACGTGCGGCCCATCCTTGGCATCCGCATGCGTCTCGCCACCAAGAGCAACGGCCATTGGGCTCACTCCGCAGGACACAAGAGTGTCTTCGGCCTGCACGCCTCTCAAGTGACCGAGGTGGTGGACAGGCTACGGGAGACCGATAGCCTCGATTGCCTGCGCATGCTTCACTTTCACCAAGGCAGCCAGATCCCCAACATCCGCGCGATTCGGCAAGCCACCATGGAAGCCACTCGCATCTACGCAGATCTGATCAAAGAAGGCGCGCCGATGGGTCTGTTAGACTTGGGGGGCGGGCTCGCGGTCGACTACGATGGCTCCAAGACCAGCGGCAAGAGTAGCAGCAACTACGATATACGCGAATACTGTGAGGACCTTGTAGACGTCATCATGCGTGTGTGTGATGAAAACGATGTCGCTCATCCTGACATCATCACCGAATCGGGAAGGGCCGTGGTCTCCTACTTCTCCGTCTTGGTCTTCAATGTACTTGGCGCCAACACCTTTCTGCCCGGTGGCGAGCCCGAGCCAATGCCGTCCGGAGCGCCGGATGTCATCAAGGATCTTTACGGAGTTCTGGACCAGTTAGAAGATGGCAAACTGCAAGAGTGTTTCAACGATGCCCTCTTTTACCGCGACCAACTGACACAACTTTACATTCACGGTTCCATTACTCTCCGGGATCGAAGCTTGGGCGAGCAGGTGTTTTCCCATTTGATGAAACGGATGACCTTGGAAATCGAGAAGCTCGAGCACATCCCGGTCGAAATGGCGGAACTCGAAGAACTCGGCGTCGATTTTTATTACGGCAATTTCAGTCTTTTTCAGTCTCTACCTGATTCATGGGCGATCGGACAGATCTTTCCGGTGGTTCCCTTGCATCGCCACACCGAGGCACCCACCCGGCACGCCGTTATCGCCGATATCACTTGCGACTGTGACGGCCGGTTGGACCGCTTCATTGGTCAGCACATGATTCGGCATTCCTTGCCGGTTCATGAGTTGCGAGAGAACGAAGACTATTTGTTAGGCGTGTTCTCAATCGGAGCCTATCAGGAGACTTTGGGGGATCTCCACAATCTGATAGGTGACACGAACATTGTTAGCGTTAAATTGGGCGCCAATGGCAGGGTGATCTACGAGCATGAGGTAAGTGGCGATTCCGTGGGAGATGTGTTATCGTTCGTCGAGTATGACCTGGCAGAACTCCGGCGGCGCTTTCGCTCGTTCGCCGAGGAAGCGGTAACTCAAAAACGCATCTCAGCGAAAGAACGCCGCGAATTCACGGATGCTTACGAAGCCGGTCTCCGCGGCTACACCTACTTTGGAAAGAAGCCATACGATTCAGAAGATGAGACTGGCGATGAATGACTCGTAATCTGCCGGGCGAACGACCGATTGTTGGATCCGCTCGCCCGCCGCCACGCGAGCGCCAGGCCAAATGATGACATCTTCTAGCTGCGCTCCGGCTTCGATCACCGCGCCCGGACCGACGATCACGCCATCCGACAAGTGAGCTTGGGGCGAAATCTTCGACCGCGGATCCCGCATCACCCATTTCGATTCTTCGGAGTAGGCAGGAAACTGCGTTTCAACCATCGCCTGATGCACTTGCCGATAAGTCAATTCATCTCCCAAGTCCCACCAGTAACCCTCATCCACCACACACCCGCTCAAACCAGCCCCAGCTTCTATCATATTTAGAAATATAGGAATGACAGACTCCTTCTTTCCTGGAGTCAAGCGCTCAAGGAAAGCCGGTTCCACGACATAGATTCCGGAGAACTGATACCAGGCATCCACCGGCCGGCCCAACTTCCCTCGGATATCCTGCAACCGGGACGAACCCTGAGCCAACCCAATATGTAACCCGGGACCGGCACGACGCAGAAGCAGCGTCACTTCATTCCCATCACGTTGATGCGCTTCAAGCAAAGGCTGCAGCGGCACGTCGGACAAGATATCGCCATTATAGACAAGAAAGGTCTCGTCACCTAACAAATCCGCAACATTGGCGATTCCTCCCGCCGTCTCCAAGAGTACAGGTTCATGGCGAAACGCCACCGGCGTATCCCTGTAGACCTGGCCGGGAAAGGCATCGGTATACGCTTGCGGGAAGTGATGCGTGTTGACGATGAATTGCTTCACACCCAGCGCCGACAAATGATCGAACGCGTAAGCAACTAGCGGCCGGTGATAAACCGGGACCATCGGTTTGGGTAACCACTCCGTTAAAGGCCGGAGACGCGTGCCCAGTCCGGCGCCTAACACAAACGCCCTCACCCTTAAAAAAGCTCGCCTTGCTCGTAACTCAATGTAAGAGCGGGAACAGGTGCCGAGGTTTGCTCTCGGGAGGCGGCGACGAGCGGAGGCTCCAGCGCCTCCTCCCTCACTTCTGCTTCCAAAACAGGTGTGCCCGGCACCAAAGCCTCCGGGACGCCCGGAACGGCCGCGCGCATCACCGTGGGTTCCTGTTGGGTGGCACATTCCACTCTCACATGGGTCTGTCCGGCACCTCCCAAAGCTTGATTCACCGCAGCCGTCGCCAAGTCCGGTTCATTGCAATCTTGACTGAGGTGTCCCAGAATCACGTGGTGCAAATGCGGTCCCGCCACTTGGGCCACCAGGGCCGCAGTCTGATCATTGGATAGATGGCCATGCCGCGAAAGGATGCGTTGCTTGGTCGACCACGGCCGCTTCGTGTCATTCTGTAAGAGCAAGCCGTCGTAGTTCGCCTCCACGAAGAGGGTATTCACGTCGCGCATCTGATTGCGCACCATATTCGTCACGTAGCCAAGGTCACTAAGGATCCCGATCGCGCTATCTTCATCGCGAAGCGCGAAGCCCATTGGCTCCGTCGCATCGTGGGTGACGGGAAAGGTCTGCACTTCAATATCGCCAAGCATGAACTTACCGCCCGTGCCCACCAACCGCCACGTCTTAGGCTTCTGCAGGGCCCCTGACACCATCACCTCACGCGTGGCCGGGTTACTATAGACAGGCAATCGCCGATGGCGACAGAAGACATCCAAGCCCCGAATATGATCGCCGTGTTCATGGGTGATCAGAATCCCGTCCAGGCTTTCCGGGTCCACACCCACCGCCTCAAGCCGGAGCACAAGTTGTTTCGCGCTCAGGCCGGCGTCCACGAGAAGGGTGGTCTGCCCCGTAGTGATCACGGCGCTATTGCCTCCACTACCGCTGCCAAGAATACTGATGCGCAACATACGGTCTCATCTAAAACGCGAGGCCCCTCCTTGTAAACCACCAGCCCCCAGCCATCACCCCGCGTGCCAATAAATTTTTACGGGGCACCTTCAAAAATTTACGCCTTTTTCACAGGGAGATCCAGCGTAGCGAGCGACGTTCTCATTGAATGGACTCCGTTTCCTACAGCAGCACCCTCCCCGTGATCGATTGGACCGCCGCGCTTCAGGAGAACGCGTCGTGGATGCGGCAAGTCATTCGTTCCCGGGTCCGCGGTGCGGCAGACATCGACGACATCATTCAGGAGATAGCGGCCGCCGTCCTCAACCAGGACAATCGCCCTACCACTCATGCCAAGATCGCCCCCTGGCTCTATGGCGTCACCATCCGTCAGGCGAGCCAATTTCTGCGCAAACAAGCTCGACATGAGAAACTGCTAGAGAAAGCGCAGGAACACACGCCGGAACTTCCCGCCCTGCCCAATCCGCGGGATTGGGTCATCGCCCACGAGAAGGCCCACGATGTTCAGAGCGCCCTGGAAAAACTGTCTCCTGAACATCGGGAAATCTTTCTCCTTAAGTACAACGAGGGCCTCACATATCGCGAATTGGCCGACCTCTTTGAAACCACGGTGAAAGCCGTGGAGCATCGCTTGCTCCAAGCCCGGCAAACACTTCGCCACCACCTCACCAAAGATCCTTTTGACGACTCCAATCACTAAAACGCTATGGACACTTCATCCATCTCTTTCGAATCAGTGCTCCACCGGCTCGCCGATGGCGAAATGTCCGCCTCCGAGCGCTCCGCTTTTCTGCAAGAGTGTGAGATCAAACCGCATCAATGGCGTGAGGTCGCGCTCGCCTTTGTCGAAGCCCAGATCATCCGTCAAGAACTCACCGTGTTTGAAGAAGATGAGAAACCAGCCACGCCTCCTCCGAAACCAATGCCTAAGCCGGGCCCGCGGCTGCTCCCTTGGTTGCTCGCTGCTTGTCTCATGGTCGCGCTAGTCTGGCAGAACGGCACGCCCCAGTCACTGACTTCACCGATCACTTCTTCACCCCGCGAAGAACAAGCCGCTTCACCCTATCGCTTGCGCGTCGCCGATGGCGATCTCCCTATCTATGAGGCCTCACAGTTTCCTGAAGTCTGGCAGGCTAAAGTCAATCAACTCCTTCGCGATCGCGGCTACGAGATCGATTGGAAGACGCGCTATATCACCGGCCGCCTCCCGGATGGCCGGCGGCTCTTACTGCCGGTGGCGGATCCCTCCGTCCACTACAACGGGCTCTAACCACATATCAGACACTAACCAACCAGCAGAAATACCTATGAAAACACCAATCCTAATCACTACCTTGTTTACCGCAGGCACCATGCCTCTGGCATTTGCTCAGAGCGATGGCGAATCGCCGGAAGAAAAGAAAGAATCCGTAAAAGTCGTCGTCGAATCATCCAACAAAGCCTTCATCACCGGCCCAGACGGTAAAACGATGGAGATCGATCTCGATGAAGACCATCAAGTCTTCGACCATAGCGGTCATGACGGCTGGCTTGAGCGATTGGGTGAAGAACTCGAAGAAGTAGAACTCTCCGAAGAAGCACGCGACGCCGTATCGAACGCTCTCAAAAAAGCACACGAAGCCATGGAGAAGGCGGGCAAAGGCATGTTTCGATCAGGTATTATCGTGGAAAACGAAGACGAGGGTTACGGGCCGGGCCAAATCTTTAAGAATCATCTCGCCAGACATTGGAAATCCAATGGAACCGACTGGGTAGAGCAACACTTTGGCGGCGACTCCAATCCATGGAACCAAATCCCTTTCCTAACCAACCGTCATGTCATCGGGCTAAAATGTTCTCCTATCAATCAAACATTGAGAAGCCAACTTGGACTCGAATCGGGCATCGCAGTCGAGGATGTCTTTAAAGACACGCCTGCGGAGCAGGCGGGGGTGGAAAAGCACGATATCCTCACCAAGGCAGGCGGCCGTGACTTGGACTCCGTCGATGATCTTGTGGAGGCCGTGCAAGAAGCTGGTGAAGATCAAGAGCCGCTCGCCCTGACATTAATGCGCGAAGGTGAAGAACGCATCGTTCAGGTGAAGCCGGAGAAACGAGAAACCAATCGCATGTTGGTGAAAATGCCTGGACCCAGCCGCGAAAGCAAGATTGAGCGGCTTGAGGATGAGATCGCCGAATTGCGTGAAGCGATCGAGGATCTGCGTGATCAATTGCTCAAAGGCTCGGAGGAAGCAAGCGACGAGCCGGCCGAATCACGCTAACGCACTCCTTCTAACATCACTTCTAACTGGGTCCGCACCATATCTCCCATGGTGCGGCACCCGGTGAAGGCTTCAGTTTCATGGTGCCGATTCAGTTCCTCCTTGAGACGATCCAGATTCTCCCGAGGCGCTAAGGTTTCCTTCGCCATGCAGCTGAGTAGGTCGTTAAATCGTTTTTGAGACAAACGGATGCGTGTGGCGATAAGCGTTTTCTCTTCGTTCTGATATTGTTGAATGGTGGGCCAGTTAAGCAACTCCGTGACCAAGCGAACGACCGGTTTGTTATCCTCAAAAAACTGGCTCAAATACATATTGCGCCGGCCGTCGTAAGATTGGTGATCAAAGTCGATGGGCCGCACACGGTACTGAACCTCTTCAAAATCCGGCGTGATATCCACCACGTAATTCACCGCCCGCATATCGCCCAACAACCGGCTAAAACAGCGGATATTGAACTTCACAAATTCTTTGGCCACCCGCACACGGTAGAGGTCGGGCCGCTTCAAATAATCTCTAACAAACACATCACCCGGGATACCGGCGATGTGTTCCTCAATGAGCGTATTTCCTTGGGTGAGGAAGTTGATCCGGTTTGGTGAGAGCACGTATTCCAACTCAAGCCCGTAGATTCGCGAAGCGTCCGCGGTCTTGACGTAGTAATGATCGTAGTTGTCGTTGAATTTATTCCTAACACGCACACGAAACGGCCGAGAATTTCCGAATTGACCGAAATCGATGCGATCAATCTCCAAATGCTCGGCCAGCGCCATATTGCCACCGATCTTGAGCTGCGCGTAAATTGCGGTGAGCCGTTTCTTCAATTGATCCATTTCCACCGAAGGATAGATCACGGTCTGCCACAGCGTTTCGTTGCCATCCGGATCCAGGCAGGGAAAGGATTCGCGAAAGTGACAGAGATCATCGTAGATATTTGGAATACCGGATTCACGCCCATAGCGCGTCAAGTACTCACGGAATGCCGGAGAGACACCATAAAACGCCTTGCGCTTGGTGATGACGTTCCATGCGTTGTCACTTAGAGCCATAGGAACTAAAGCTTGGTCAATGACAGAATGGCAAGCTAGCACTCCAACCTTGCGCAACTGAGCGCTTCTGTCCAATTGGAGGCTTTGCCTCGAAAATTTCGTTCATTCGATTTCCTAACATTGTCCTTGTGCGCTTTTCTATGTTAAAGTCGACGCAACCCGTCCTCACCGAATGACAGCGGAAGCTCCTCTTCCACCTGATCGATCCGAGCCAACGTTTCGGTATCGAGAATAAGTGGGACCGCTTTCAACGATTCCTCAAGTTGCGCCACCGTCGTCGCGCCAATAATCGTCGACGCCACAAAGTCATGCTGCTTGCTCCAAGCCACGGCAAGGGTGGTGACGCTGATGCCCAAGTCTTGCGCGATAGCAGAAAAGCGTTTCGTCGCCTCCAATGTTCGCGGATTGACAAAACGCCGTGCCATGTTCTTCTGCCGCTCGTTCCCATGTTGAAAATAGTCAGTGAACCGGGCACCAGGTGGATAATTCTCTGCATTGTACTTTCCTGTGAGGACACCCCCGGCAAGAGGCGAGTAGGGCAATAGCGAAACACCTTCTTGTCGGCACACCTGTGCCAACTCACTTTCACACCGCCGATTCACGAGGCTGAAGTTGTTCTGTATCGTCTCATAACGCGCCAGATTCTTGACGTCCGCCGTCCACAGACTCTTCATCAGCCCCCAACTCGTTTCATTACTGCACCCTAACACGCGGACCTTTCCCGATCGCTTGAGCTCCGTCAGAGCAGCAAGCACTTCCTCATAAGCCAGTCCGTGATCCGGCCAGTGTGTTTGATAAAGATCCAAATAATCGGTTTGTAATCGCTTCAGGCTGCCGTCAACCGCCCGGACGATCTGATGCCTGTCTAACATCGTCATACCATGCCGCACCGGTGGCACAAACCACCCGTGACCCGGTCCTGTTATCTTCGTCGCGATCAAAACCGAATCACGCGGCTTGGTCTTCAGCCAACGGCCTACGATCTCCTCTGTGATACCGAACTTCGAGCGCTCCGGTGGAACGGGATACATCTCCGCGATATCAAAGAAATCGATCCCGTGTTCGTAAGCGGTGTCCATGATCTCAAAAGCCAACTCTTCATCCGCTTGCTGACCAAAGGTCATGGTCCCCATGCAAATCTCGGACACCACCAGCCCGCTCTTACCAAGTCGCCGTTTGTTCATGACGCCGTTTTAAGAGGGCCTGCCGCAAATCTCAACATCCAAGATGACCAGCACTCACTCTCCACGCTGATCCCGGTAGGCATTGATAATCCTCTGCACCACGGGATGACGGATGACGTCTCGATCTTGAAAAAACTGGATGGCAATGCCCTCGATGTCTTTCAAGGTATCGATCGCTTCGACGAGACCCGACTTGATGTTAGGCTTGAGATCGATCTGCGAGACATCGCCCGTGACGATGCATTGAGATCCCGATCCGAGCCGAGTGAGAAACATGAACATTTGTTCGCAGGTGGTGTTCTGTGCTTCGTCAAGGATCACACAAGCCTTATTCAGAGTGCGGCCGCGCATGTAGGCGAGGGGTGCGATCTCGATCATCCCTTTCTCAATGTAACGTTCGACCTCTTCGGGCTTAAGCATGTCATAGAGCGCGTCGTAAAGCGGCCGCAGGTAGGGAAAGATCTTCTCTTTCAGATCGCCGGGCAAGAACCCTAACGCTTCACCTGCTTCCACCGCGGGCCGAGTGAGAATCAGCCGCTCGACTTCGCCCTCCTTAAGCAATGATAACGCTTTCGCCATCGCCAAATAGGTCTTCCCCGTCCCGGCCGGTCCGATACCAAAGACCACGTCACGCCCGTTCATAGCCTGGAGATAGGCCAGCTGGCCTTGGGTCTTGGGAGAAACCGCCGGTTTCCCTGACGAAATGACCAACCGGGCCGCATTCACGTCTCGCAACTTCCCACCGTCTTTATTAGCGTTCCTCTCGGCAGGTTTCACCGTTTCCACTGCAAACTGGAATAACTCTTTCGTGATCTCGGCACCTTCGCGTCGGCTGCTTTCCAACTGTTGCATCACCGCGCAGGCTCGCTCCACGGCCGGAGGCTCCCCCTCAAAGGTAATCCAGCCATCTCGCGTGACCACGCCGACGCCTAACTGTTGCTCTAACTGCTTGAGATTTGCGAGATCATCCGCAAAGAGTGCGTGCAGAAAGTGCGCGGTTTCGTATTCTAGAGTCCGACTCGCGTTCATTTCGCGCGCACGCCTAGCATCGGTTGGCGAGTGAAGCAATGAACGCTTTACTTAAAGGCATAGGCCACGGCCCAGTGGGCTTCGGATTTGTCTTTGGTTGTGATCTTAAACGCAATGAGATAAGTGCCAGACTTAGGCACTTCGACGCGGGCGCCGATCCAGTGCTTTCCTTTCTTGACCTCTTTCTGATAGGTTTTCTTGCCTTTTTTATCATATATGGCAATGGCCATGACCGCATCGTCGGAATCCGTTCCCACCCAGAACCAATAAGAGTTCCCCTTGAGCAAATGATGCTTGATGGCGTGCCCTTTACCGGAAGGCGAGGAACCCTGCCAGAAGTCTTGACGCAAGGTGTAACCGCCCTTCTTCGAGACATATTTTTCCGCACCCTCAAGCGCGAAGCTTAAGGTATCCACGACAATGGCATGCGCCGGCATCAGCCACGCACCTAACACGATAGCCATGACCAGCCGCGAACCCTTTGACGATCGAACTAACATCACGGCGAAATTGATTCCCGTCCGGCTCGTTGACAAATCTGATAGATTTTCGCCACATCCTCCGGACCGATTTTGTCTTTGCTCATCAGCGGTTGCAGTTGATCCAAGTGGCCGATCAACGTTTGCATGCGTTTATCTCGCCTAAAATTACGGATTCCCTTAAACGTCGTGGTGAAGTGCTCGATCAGATCCGGTTGATAGAGAATCTCCGCTTTGTCCGCAGAGAATTTTTTCTTAATAATCGAGGTGACGATTTCCGTGCCCCGAAACCAGCCGCCCACACTGACACATTGCGCAAGATCCTGATCACGGCGCGCTTCCATTTCTTGGCGAACGGTCTGCCGAGTGAGATCAAATTCCTTGCGAACCGCATCCCAGTCGCCTGCGTTTGCCGAATCAATGATGCTCTTGCTGTGTTTGATCACCACCTGACGCAAGCCTAACCGCTCTGCCACCTCCAACACTTCACGCCCCAGAGTGGAAATGGCCTCGGCATCCTTGGCTTCCACCGCAAGAAAGCCTTCGGCGACCACGCGGCCCATGAAGAGGGCGAAGTGCGTTCGGTTCTGGCAATCACGCTTATCGGGAAGCTGTAGCTCGCGCCGCCACTCGTTCTGACCGATGGCAAACTTGTCTAACACGTTAAAAATCTCGCTGGGGATTGGGATGATCACCTCCCGATGTTCCTCCACGATGTCAGAGAAGCTCACGACATCGTCCTTCGCGGATATCATGGTCAAAGGCAGGAAGACGAGGAGCCTCGCCACTCTGTGGCAATGGTTGGCCAAGCGTCTCCCAGACCCGAGCGATAAGCAGGTAGGTATCTTCATCTGGTATCGGCCACGATACGAAGCGGCGCCTAATATGCCAATAATATTCGCAGCTCCCATCAAGACTAGAACGGATGCTCTGCCAACCAACCAACTAGCGTGCGTAGCCGCGACGCTTACCGCTGCCAGAGGAACTACTGCTAGAGCGCGAACGCGAACTGCCGCCGCTGCTCGACCGACTCACGCGGGGCGCGGAACTACGAGCGCTGGAACTTGAACTGCGAGACCGCGAAACTGAACTAGACCGAGGAGCTGAGCGTGTGACGACTGGTGTGGATCGCGAACGCGTTGACGTCCGAGATGAAGAACGCGTGGTGGGACGTGACGACACGCGCGTCGTGCGAGTGGATGGCGAACGCAGCGCGCCACTTGATCGCGTGGTCGAACGCACGGTGCTTCCGGATGAGGTTCGCGGGCGTGAAGTACGCACCTGGGTGGAGCGTGTGGTCGGGTTGGTGGGTTTGCCCAGATGACGCCGCGAATAACCGATGCGTTCCGTCGATCGATCTTTGTTATCGTAGCGGCCACGATCATTCCCCCTGCGTCCATCATCTTTCTTGCCATGACGCCCCGCATAGTAACGGGAATGGCGGCGATCACCATGCTTGTGATAGCGATAGTGTTTGTGGCCGTACTTGTCGTAGTAATAGTAGCGAGGCCGGAAAAGGCCGCCGACGTAGGTGGGATAGGAGTGGTAAACGGTCGACGAATAATAGCCTGGGCTACCGTAGTAGCCATCATCATAATAATAGTCGCTATAGCCGCCACTGCCGTAAATGTGTCCGTCGTAATAACATCCGGATAGCATCACAAGCGCTCCGAGCGAGAGGAGAAGGGAGAAGATCTTGGATTTCATAATCTGGTGGGTTGAAGGTGAGGTCACCAAGAGATTCAGACGCCCTCGGCCACCTTGTATTCAATCGCCTTTAGAAGCGGTGCGGAAGCCTGGAGTCACACAATCCGCATCGGCGTGCCTTCCGGAACGAGATCGTAGAGCTCGATCACGTCGGCATTCCGCATGCGCACACACCCGTGGCTCACAGGGGAACCGATGAGCTCTTCCTGATTGGTTCCATGAATATAAATGTAGCGTTCCCGGGTATTCGCATTCGCTTCATCAAGGCCGTGCAACCAGAGAATCCGGGTGAGAACGAGATCCTCATCCGTCACCTGCCCCGGCTCCCAATGGCCATCCACCTCGCGGCTGCGAAAGATGGTTCCCGCCGCCGCACCATCGCCAATCTTCTCGCCAATCTCAAAGTTTCCCATGGGCGTGCAATTGCTGCCCTCTTCACAACCGGTTCCGGCCGCACTTGTGGAGATGGGATAGGTGGCCACGGGCTCGCCTTCGCGTAAGAGCGTTAGGCTCTGGTCCGCGACAGAAACTTCAATGGCAAGCGGCGGCACCGCCATGGCTTAGTCTTCTTGGTAGCGATCCGGAGTATCCAAACGTTGCTCGGCATCGAGGATCTCCTTACGCAAATTGAGATTGCGACGCTTGGCCCACCAGTAAACAATCGGCGAGGCGACGAAGATCGAGGAGTAGGTTCCGATGAGCACTCCAATGATGATGGTAAACGAGAAATCGCGTAGCGCCGGTCCGCCAAAGATAAACAAGGTTAACAAGGCGACCAAAGTGGTCATACTGGTGAGGATCGTCCGGCGAAGTGTTTCACTGATGCTTTGATTCATCACATCTTCCAATTCACCACGCTTCGTTTTCAACCCTTCCCGAATCCTATCAAACACCACAATGGTATCATTGATAGAATAACCCGCAATGGTAAGGAAGGCACCAACCAACACAAGCGAGATCTCTCTGCCTGTGAGAATGACAATTCCAAGCGTGATCAGAATATCGTGTATCACCGCGACAATGGCTCCGAGGGCAAAGGCGAACTCAAATCGCAAGGTGACGTAGAGCAGGATCCCCACCATGCCCAAGGCCATGGCCATGATCGACCAGAAGGCTAGCTGTTTCCCCACTGCCGAGCCGACCGACTCCGTTTGGATCGCAGCGCCCTCTTCGAGATTCAGATTCTCTTTGAGCAAGGCTTTCACTTCTTCAACCTGCTGATTGGCCTCCGCTTCGTCTTCCTTGGAAACCATGCGGACCGTGACGTATCGATCGTTTCCAATCGCTGTGGTTTGACCTTGAACGATCGGCGCCTCGGGAAGATCCAAGCCGCCCAACGCGTCCTGAACCGATTCTACATTAATGCTATCATTTGTCACTTTAAGCGTGAACATATGACCTCCACGGAAATCCACGCCCAGAGCATTGAAATTCCGCACGCCCATCCCTAACAACGCGGCGCCGATAAGGACCAACGAAATGATCAGCGCCTTGCCTCGCTTGCCCAGAAAATCGATATTCTTCTGAGGAATGAATTCCCAGAAAGCGAGTTTCTTCAACCAGCCAGCATCCGTTCCCCAGTTGAAGATGACCCGCGTCACGATCAAGGCGGCGAACATCGATCCCAGAATCCCCACGATCAACGTCACGGCGAAGCCCTTCACGGGGCCGGAAGCCACAAAGTAGAGAATGAAAGCCGTGATCAAGCTCGTGATGTTGGCGTCAAAGATCGCCGAGAACGCTTTGTTGTACCCCGCATTGATCGCCATAGGCAACGATCGCCCATCGCCAATCTCCTCTTTCAGGCGTTCGTAAATAAGCACGTTGGCATCAATGGCGATACCAATGGTGAGGATGATCCCTGCGATGCCCGGCAGGGTCAGCGTAAACTGGAACATGGCCAACGAGCCCACCAAGAAAAGCATGGTCACGATCAAACCAACTAAGCTGATGATGCCGGCGAAACGGTAGTAGATGAGAACGAATACTAACGTTAGGATCAAGCCGGCGATGGCCGCAATGAAGCCCTGAGAAATCGCCGCTTTACCGAGTGCGGGATCGACACTGCTCTCACTCTCAATCACTAGCGGATTTCTGAGTGGGTTCTGTAGGGAAGCCGCGAGTGACCGCGCTTCATTTTCGCTGAACTGACCGGAGATCTCACAGGTCCCGTAAATGGGCCCCTGAATCACCGGCGCAGACAACACCTCACCATCCAAGACGATCGCCATCTGCTTGCCTTTGTTCTTCGTGGTCAGTTCGCCAAAGAGCTTGCTCCCCTCGCCATCGAAATCGACCATGATACTCCACGCATTGGTATTCCCGATCGTGGCCCATGACTGTTGCACGTGGGTGCCCGGCAGATCGGGCGTCCGGCTAAGCAAGTAATAGCCTCCCGTTCCATCATCGGGATCTTTAGAGGGATAAGCCTGCCGGCCGGGAGAGATCTTTTCCCCACTAGCGACGCCTGGCGCATCCACCTGAATCGCGCTATCGACAATGTGAAGGCTCAACTGTGAGGGTGCAGTCAGCGTTTTCTTGATGCTATCCCGTTGTTCATCATCGATCCCTGGCATTTGCACCAACATGCGATCGGTGCCCTGGGGAGCGATGAGCAAATCCTTGCCGCCGAAAGCATTCAAGCGATCTGACAATGTTCC
The DNA here is from genome assembly GCA_965224685.1 of Verrucomicrobiales bacterium. GTDB lineage: Bacteria > Verrucomicrobiota > Verrucomicrobiia > Verrucomicrobiales > DEV007 > CBDDAB01. The sequence continues at coordinate 820,600 of CBDDAB010000018.1, forward strand.
AATAACCTGATCAATCTCCCCATGAATCGCCTCCTGACCTTCAGGCCGGTCGATGCGTACCTTGAAAGAACTTCCGCCCGCGAGATCAATACCATACAGAATGGGGACTTGTTTCGGCGAGTTGTCATAGCCCGAAGAGGCTTCGATCAGGCTCTGCCAAACCTCATCGAGATCGGCAGGCCGCGGTGCCGGGGGCATGCCCTTCTTCTCTGGCGGATCGGGATCCCAGAAATTGAACACATGGACCCATTGCTTTCCTTCGGCCGCCTCCCCCTTCATGTCACCATCGATGAAATAAACACGCCCAACCCCGCCATCGTAGGTCTTCTTATAGGCGGCCTTGGTATCGGCATTAAATGAGCCCTCCTCTTTGCCCGGAAATTCGGTGCGTTCGTCAGACGAATCCTTGGTGAAGCCATTCTCGGTGACCACCTCCGCCAAGGCATCGCGAACTTCCGTGACCTTGGCCGAATCTAAGGCCTCAAGCTTCACCCGCTCCTCTGAGACGTTCAGTTTACGCGGCCACAAGGCCTCCACGCAAGTTGCGGCCAGGAGCACCGTCAGCACGCCGCCAATGATCCGCTTCCGGCGGGGAAGATCCGTGGCGAAATACCAGATGAACAACGCCAAGAGACCAAGCCCGAAGAGAAACTGTGAAAACTGTGATCCGGTGATCACGTAGATCGCGAACAACCCAATAAAGAAGATCGCGATGAGGAGGTTGACGGTGGAGGCTTTCATAAACGCTTGTTAGACAGACGAAATGGGATCAGGGATTTGAGAGGTTAGTTAGGATGACTTTGCATCAGAGGCCGCTTCGCTTTCGGCTTCGTCATCGCCTTCATCATCCCCGGATTCTTTAGGGAAGATGTCAGCGACGGCCGGTTTATCGAACTCGATTTTAACATTGTTATCCACCTTCACCATGATGGTGCGCTCTTTCACATTGGTCACCAGTCCGTGAATCCCCGCCGTCGTCCGGATCTTGTCGCCGATCTTGATCTTGGCGATACGGGCCTCGAGTTGCTTCTGGCGCAAACGCTGGGGCCGTATCAGCACAAAGTACATGATGACAAACATTAGAATCATCATAATGAACGGCTGCATGCTGCCGCCGCCTTGGCCTCCTTGTGCTACTAGATAGCTAACAGATTCTGTCGATTTCACGTGGCTTGCTCAGATGTGTATTGATTCAGGAAGTCCTCGCGAAACGCTGAAAAACGCGAGGAATTCACGGCTTCGCGAGCCCGCCGGACGAGGGACAGATAGAAATGCAGATTATGTAGAGAAATCAACCGCAAACCCAGGATTTCATTGGCCTTCAATAAGTGTCGAATATACGCCCTGCTAAAGCCTTTCCGGCAGGGGTAGGAATCCGAATCTTTCTCCAGCGGATCGGGGTCTTTGGCGAAGCGCTCGTTCTTCAAATTGATGGGCCCATTTGCCGTGAGCGCCGTGCCATGGCGAGCAAGCCGCGTGGGCAAGACGCAGTCAAACATGTCCACACCGCGCGCGATCATTTCTAACAACTGCGGTGGTGTGCCCAGGCCCATGGCATAGCGGGGCTTGTCTTGTGGCAGAAACGGTTCGGCATTCTCCACCGCGCGGATCATCTCCTCCTCCGGCTCCCCCACACTCACACCACCAATGGCATAACCATCAAAATCCAGTTCAACCAAATCGTTAGCCGAACGCTCTCTCAAATCTGCATAAACCGACCCCTGGACGATGCCGAAGTGCAACTGCGTCTCTGGTGCATGCTTTCCTATCCACTCCTTACAACGAACCGCCCATCGCGTGGTGAGCCCCAAGCTCTTTTCAGCATAATCATAATCACAAGGGTAAGGAGGACATTCATCGAAGAGCATCGCGATGTCGGATCCAAGCGTCGCTTGGATCTCCATGGATAGCTCCGGCGTCAACATCAACGTGGCGCCATCCAAGTGATTCTGAAAACGCACGCCTTCCTCGGTAATCTTACGAAGCTTGGCCAAGGAGAAAACTTGGTAACCGCCACTATCAGTCAGAATGGGCCGGTCCCAGCGCATGAAGCGATGGAGTCCACCCAACTCACGAATCACATCCAAACCCGGTCGCAGGTACAAATGATAGGTGTTTCCCAGGATGACCTGCGCGTCCAACTCATCGGTCAGTTCTTCCGGAGTCAACGTCTTCACCGTCCCCTGTGTTCCCACCGGCATGAAGGCCGGCGTCTCGATGACGCCATGTGCCGTCCGCAAACGGCCGCGGCGTGCTCTGGAATCGGGGTCAGTAGTGAGGAGTTCGAACACAGGGGCGCCTAGAAAGGAGAAACTGGCACCGTCGTCAAGTCCGCTATTGCTGTCCGGCGGTTGCAGACCGCCGCTCCTTGCCCTCCCGAAGGACGGGCGCTTTTCAAGCGCCCCTCGCTATCGATTACTCAAAATGAGAATCGCGGCCAAGATCGCGCACACCAATAGGATCAAAAAGAAGATCTTCCACGCGCTCTTGGGATAGTAACCGGCGATTTGACCCGTGTAGCCATTGATCAGTACTTGGTGCCGCGAGCGGCCGTAATCGTAGTTTAGCACCCACGCGGGGACCAAGACGTGTTTGAATGTCTGCGCCGAGTAGTCGGGATAGATCTGCAAGCCACGATAAGTATCGCCGGGAACTTCCCGCCCGCATAACGTTCGCACATACCGGTTTTTCACTTCGCGAGCGCGTTTGGCTGCTTCTAACAAGACCACCTGATAGTGTTCCACGATCCACCCTGACAAATACCCTGTATCGTAAGGAACGAGATCGCCCGTGGGATACGGCTCGATGCGTTTCAATAGTTTGCCATCCACGACGTGCGTGCCGCTGATGAGCACATCATCAAACGTGTGGCGGATAGAACCACGCGAATTGTACCAACGAGTTCGGCGAACGCGACGGGTTTGCCGGTTGCCTTGGGCGTCAGTGTAATGCTCCGTCTCCCAATAATAATCTCCCGATTCCGCTGTCCAAGGACAGTAGACTTCCGAGTCAAAAGTCCAGTAGGGTATGTAAACCCCGACCACTGTATCGACGAGACTGCGCCGCTTCAAGGCGTTGGGTGCTAACCACCGGTTGCCTAACCATCGCTTGATGACGTTGTGAACCTTTTCGCGATCGATCTTGAAGGGTAACAGACTTTCCGGACTAACAGGCGCCTTGATTTCCTCATAGTCGACGAGTTCCGGCGATCCGCAGAACTCGCAGTTCTGCCCTACGCGGCTGGGCTCAAAAACGGAAATGGCCTTGCAGCTCTGGCATCGTACCGTTCGTCGTTGTGCCTTCCACCCACGCAGCTCCTGCGGCAGCTCGCGCAATGCGGTGACCAAGTCATGTTCGTGGATCTTCCCGCTATCCGTCTCCAGTTCCGCCGGAGCTACGGTTCCACAATACGGACAAATCAGCGCGTGCTTGCGGGCACTCCATTCCGCCTGCGCCCCACATGCGGCACAGGAATGTTTCTCCAGAGCGGCGGTCTCGCTATCGCTCATCAGCAGAGTGTAATCGTTACTCTGCTAGATAGGCATCCAACGCAGATTTGAGGATCCTGTGGGAGGCGCCAATCTTCTTGGCTTTCAATTCACCGGACTCGATGATGCTCATCACGTCAGCTTCACTTACACCTAACGCTTGCGCCACTTGATCGGGCGTCATGAGTTCGGGCAGTGGTGGCGGCACCGCCGCGGCCGGCGCGTTGGCGGCAGGCGTCGCTTGCCCGCCTCCTAAGATGCCGCCCTGTCCTTTGATCATTTCTTGAGCCATGGCCATGCCCACGGCCAGCTCCGAAGCCATCCCCGCAGGACCACCCCCGGATTGCGGATGTCCCAGTCCTTCGGCCATCTGGTACTTCACATAGTCGTTGAGATTTCCCACCGCCGCCATGCTCGAGCGCTTGTCGATCGCCTCCTCCACCTCTTTGGGCACGGAGACATTCTCCACGATGAATGAATCGATCTCCATGCCATACTTGGAAGACATGGCCGGATTGATCAGCGGCAACAATGCTTCACCCAATTCCGAATACCGGGTCGCCACGTCTAACACCGGTACATTCGACGAGGCCAGAGCTTCCGTGAACACACTGACAATGCGGGAACGCATGGTATCGGCAAATTCATCCACCCGGAAGTTGTGATCCGAGCCGGCGACTTCCTTGAGAAAAGTCTTAGGATCCGTGACTTTGAAATCGTAGGTTCCATAAGCACGCGCACGAATGATCCCAAAGTCTTGGTCACGCATCATAATCGGGTTCGCCGTGCCCCACTTCATGCCGGTGAACAGCCGCGTATTGATGTAGTAGATATCGACCTTGAAAGGCGAATCGAATCCGTATTTCCAAGACTTCAGCTTGGTCAGAACGGGAATGTTGTCCGTAACCAAGGTGTGTTTGCCAGGCTCAAAGGTGTCCGCAAACTCTCCCAGATAAACAAACTGAGCCATTTGCGATTCCCGCACGATCAATTGCGCGCCATTCTTGATCGCTTTGTCCTCGTCCGGAAACCGCCACGCGATCGTATCACGCGAATCGTCCGTCCACTCGATGATCTCGAGTAGTTCGCCTTTGATGAAATCCATTAAACCCATAATCGTCGACAAGTAGTTAGAATGAGAGGTGGGCGAGTCTCCATGCCGATTCCAAGTAAGTCAAGGCGTTGAAGGAGAGAGGGTGTGACTAAAAGTGGTGCTCTATAAAGGTAGAGGAGCTGGTGACAGTTCCTTCGCGGTAGCGGAGTGCCTCGCCCGGAACTCTCACGAGTTCGCTACGAAAAGTGGTGCTCTATAAAGGTAGAGGAACTGGTGAAAGTTCCTTCGCGGCAGCGGAGTGCCTCGCCCGGAACTCTCACGAGTTCCGCTACGAAAAGTGCCCGCCACTTTTAGTCATACCCAAGGAGAGAGGGTGTTTTCAAAAGTGACGGACGCCCCTGGTAGCGCCCCGAAGCGTTTAAGGATCAAGCCGTTCGCCATACTTTTCTTGGTGTAGATCAGCGGCCTGGCGACGCCACTCATCCCGCTGAATACGGTCTTTGAAGGAGAGACGCTCGCTAAACTCAAGCTCATGCCGCTCTTCCCAAAGTGCGATCTGCTTGAAGCGGTAGATGCCAAATTCATTGAGGCGCCCCTCTAGCACATTCGCAACACCACTAATCTCTTTCAAATCATCCACCTCATCAGGACGCTTCCGAAAGACCAAGCCAAGGTCCGCATCTTCCTCCATGCCGGGTTCCACAGAGGATGCCGCGAACCCCTGGGGAATCGTGGATGCGGCAGGAGCGCTTGCTGCACGGCATGTCTCCAATTCACGCTCAAGACGTTCCCGCTCTTCCGAGCAGGACTTGGCGGCGCGATCCCGCTCCTCATAGGATTCTCTGAGTACCGCAAGCTCCTTTTCCAATTGCTCGTGTTGCCCCCGCAAAGTTTTCCAGCGTTGGTCAGCGCTTTCGTGTTCTGATCGAAGCTTCCGCAACTGGTCTTTCAATGCCCCCCGTTCATTCAATTGAGCCGCCATGTCTTCCTGCTTACTTTTGTAGCTAGCAATTTCCGTTCTGATTTTGGCCAACTCTTTCTCTGAAACAGCCATCTTGCTAGTTGAATCCTTGAGCGCTTGCTCGTGATTGGCGCACAAGACCTCCAACTCGCGAACCCGGTCGTTTGCCTTGCTAATGGTTTGGTCTCGCTGGTTCACATCACTTTGCAAGGCCGTGAGTTCATGGTCCATATTGGCAATGGTTTCTTTGGTTGCCGCCTTCAACTGCACCAACTCGCCTTCCCTGCCTTTCGAGATCGCTTGCTCCTCCTGAACAGCTGCGTTCAAACGCGCCACCCTGTTTTTAAAGGTCGCCGACTCTAATTGAGTCTCCTCAAAACGTCCTTTTAAACTACGAACTTCACTTTTAAGATGACGAGTCTGTTCACGTTCACCTACCAACTTGGTTTCCACGCCCGTGAGCTTCGTGGAAGCCGTTTCCAATTCATGGCTCAATTGGCGAACATGAACTTTGAGAACCTTCGATTCGCCTCGTACCACCTGAAGCTTTTCTTCAATCAGACGGTTCTTCTGCAAAGCAGGCGCTGCGCGCCTTGCGATGAGAAGGCCTTCTCGCAATCGAAGATTTTCGGCATTGGCAGCCTCCTCAGGTAAATGGAAGGAGCGATTCCAGATGTAGTAGGCGCAACTGAGACCGAGAAAAAAACCTAACAAACAGAAAAGCCAAAGAAAGCAAGGGTGTGAGAGCGCGTATCCAAAGGGATTCGCGGCAATCAATGGAGGGTGGATCGGCATAGGAGAATCAGTTAAGTGTTATCACGCACGGTTCGGCAGAGCATTTGATATTCCTCGCGCAAACGGGCGTTCTCTTCTTGGCGGCGTTCCAGTTTTTCCCGGCGGCCATTCCAAATCAACCAGCCTAGCAATAAGCCTAGCGCGAAGAGGGCCGCCGCCCAGAGAAGGTTGGCAAAGAAGCTAATCCAAAAGTAGAAAAGTTGAGACGCATCCATTGTCTTGAAGTAATGTTAAGATTTTTTATTGAAAGCTGAGCTCAACCCGCCGACTCTTCCATTGGGCCCCGGCGCCGGCTTCCTCACCGAAACTCTGTACCGTTAATCGATCCTCGGCGACGCCGAACAACACCAGCTGCTCCTTCACCGCAGTAGCCCTCTTAAGACTAAGCGCCTGATTGGCTTCGGCGTTGCCGCTTTGATCTGCATAGCCACCCACCACCAATCCCGTGCCGGGCGTGGCCTTTAGTGTTTCAGCAAGTTCACGCAACAGAGCAAGATCGTTATCGGTGATGGTGTCCTGTCCGGTCTCGAAGTAGATCGCGGCTTGTTGAAAGGCCTTTTGCAATACGGCCTCTTCCTCCTCAGTGATGGGTTCAACGTTAGTATCGATAGGAGGCGTGACCTCAAGTTGATTGGATACGGATGAAGGCTCCCGCATGATGGAGATGGCATGATTTCCCAGTTCCACTTTGTCCTCTTGACTTGGCACCCCGCCACGGAGATGAAGGCCCCCTTCATCCAATTCGAGATGCCCTGAAGTCACTGTGCTGAAGTAAGGGGTCAAGAAGCCGGTTAAATCCCTGAACCACGCCGGTTCGTCGGTATTTGGATCTACTTCGAGCTCGTTATTTAAGCTAACGTTAGGCTGAGCTCTCTGCGCCGCGGAGACGATCACCTGCTCGCTCTCCGCGTTACGCACGCGCCCGGCGAGGGTCAATTCATTCTCTGCTTGTCGGATATCGAGAAAGGCGGGCTTGGGCAACGCCGATGGTCCACCACTTGTGTTAGTCCCCTCCTCATCGTTATCCGGCTGACCTACCTCTTCCGGTTCTTGATCGGCATCATCGGAATCTGCATTGGCGTTAGTGATAGCGTTGGCCTCCAAAACTCGCGTTCCGGCAATCGCTGAAACGATGGGCACGGCCGCCTCGAGACTCGCCGCATCACCATGTAAGATGGCGTCGTGGCAGTCAAAATCGACATCGACCGCCTGGAGACCTGCGTCGTCGAGAGCCTTGCGGGACGCAGCCTCAAGATCGTCTTCCAGGTGGGTTTGACAGAGGGAGCTAGTGAGATAGGTGAAGAGAGCCACGAGAAGAACGAGGAGGGCAAGGAACGGAAGCAAGTAGCGCATGACGGAGTGACGTTGGTAACTTGGCGACTCTGTGTTAGAACACCGAACGCATCAATGCTAGGACGAAGCGGATTTCTTGCTCTCTCTTCCCGAAAGGGCGTGATCAATTCGCCCGAGAATCTTGGCCGCGTGCTCACGTCCGCCCCATCCAAAGGCCACGCCAACCGCGATGGCGAAACCGAACATGAGCGCACGGAAGAGATCCGGAACGATGTCTTGGCCGATGCCGGACATATCCAGCGCGATAAATGCCGCAATCACGATGATGGCCCCCTTGGTCAGGGACGCGAGGAGCGGCGCGTTGTCACGTCCTGTCGAGGCAACGATGCTAGAGGCCAATCGAGCAAGGTAGAGGCCAAGACCGAAAACCACGACTCCCATTAGAATCTTGCCGAGACCAGCCATGAGAACGTTGGCGGCCGAGGCTAACTGTTCCATACCAGCGATTTCAAAAGCTTGAGTCGCACCGAGAAAGAGAAAACCAATGAAGAGAAGTTTCCCCACGATCGCGGAAGGAGACTTCGGCCCCTCTTTGGCCGCTGCACTCAATCCTATCTTTTCAGCCACGTCATTAAAACCCGCTCCTGCGAGCAGATTAGCCACAACGGAACTAACCATTTTCCCGATGAAATAGCTAATAAAGAGGATGAGCGCTCCAGTTAGGATGTTGGGGAGGGCGCCTGTGATCTTATCAATCATATTGGTGGCCGGCCGAGTCAAAGATTCGATTCCCAGTTTATCGATCCCCGCAATCAACGCCCCCAAGAGCACGACCGTGAAAAGAACGAGACCAACAATATCTGAAGGCTTCTTGGATTCAGGCTTAGAAGCGAAGCCAAATTTATTGGAAAGCTTGTCGGCACCGGCCGCTTTCAAAAACTGCGAGACCACCCGCTGAATAAGCTTTCCCACGAGATAACCGATCCCGATGATAATCGCCGCCCCAAGCAGATTGGGCAAATAGGCGGTCACCTTGTTCATCATCGTGTTCACCGGCTCGAGCAAGCCGGCTAGTTGAAGCGCGCCTAGGATGGGCGGAAGAAAGACGAGGAAGACGAGCCAATAAGCCACATCTGCGAGGGATTTCGCTAACGGGACGGATTCGGTTTCCTCCGTCTGCACCACCGCGACGTTCCCGTCGTCATCGACGATCACATCTTCACTAGGTCCGGCAAACTTAGAGAGTTTTTCATCCAGTTGGGTTTTATCGCATACTGCTAGAATAACTTTTTTGACGATCGTCGCTAAAAGCCATGCCAAACCTAACAAAGCCGCAGCACCACCAATCTGCGGAAGATAGCCCGTGACTTTACTCAACAAGCCATTCAACGGTTCGGTCACCTCGTTTAAACCAAGGCGGCTAAACACTGCCACAAAGACGAAGAGCATGATCAGCCAGAAAATAATACTAGCTATGATGTCTTCGATTCTTAAGGACTCCCCTCCCAAGGAGTGGCTCAGCCGATTATCAATTTGTGTTCTGTTGAGGAGTTTTCTCACAGCTCCCTTGATGATCTTGGCAACGATGTAACCAACTATCAGAAGAGCGAGGGCCGCGAGAATAGGCAGGCCCTTTTCAATCAGCATGGTCCAGACATCCTGCAGCCAGGGAGCCACATCCGGTGTTTGAGCGATAAGGAACGAAGTCATGGGTAGAAACGTGCAGTTAAATTACAAATACTTGGCTTTATGTTCCTTTGAGGGATCCGTTTCGCATAAAGTCACTATAACTGTGTAAATACACGACTTCGAAAAGAACGAGCTGAGAGACAAACGGGTGGTCCTTAAAGAGTTGTAGCACATCCGAACCCGACTTAACGCTGTCACACAACGTTTATGGTTAATCATGAAAATTGATAATACTTTCAAACCACAGAAAATAATGCCGCGGACTACGATCACCGATTCAGGGCACCATCGGCAGAAACGGAATTATGGAATACAACGAGGGCCGACGCGTCGGCTATCCGAACGCTTTCATCAAAATGCCTTATGAAATGGATGGCCCTATTAACTCTTGGCGTTGGTTCCTTGGCGGGCCTACAGATCATGATGAGTGAAGACCTCAAAACAGAAGACAACTCGATTGCAGCCACCGCCCTTCCATTAGACCTCCAAACGTCGAAGGTCGATTTCGAAACGGCGACCTTTGGCTTGGGCTGATTCTGGGGACCGGATTCCGAGTTCGGAAGCTTAAAGGGCGTACTCAGAACGCGAGTCGGCTATTGTGGGGGCACGAAAGCCAAGCCCAGCTACTACAGTTTGGGTGATCACACGGAAGCGATCTCAATCGATTACGATCCGACCATCCTCACCTATGAAAAGCTGTTAGGCTACTTTTGGAAGGCGCATCATTGCATGAGCCTCAACCGAAGCCGCCAGTACCGGAATGCCATTTTCTACCGGAATGCCACCCAGAAGACGCTCGCCGAAGTCTCACTGAAAGCGCGGGCCGATGAACTCGGAGTGAATGTTTCCGATGTCTCGACCGAGATCGTTCCAGTAGGTCACTTCACTTATGCTGAGGCTTATCATCAGAAATACTATCTCACCCAATATCAAGCGATCCGCGACTTCCTCACCAAGACTTATTCAGAGGGAAAGGCGCTCGCGGATTCGACAGTCGCCACCCGGCTCAATGCCTACCTTGGAACGGGATTGGAGAAAGATTGGGAAGCTCTCGTGAAAGAACTGCCTGCGTATCGCCTGCCCGAGGCCATTGAGAAATCGGTTAGAAAAATCGCCCATTCCAAATCGAACCGCTCGTAGTACAACGTTAGCCTTCCTCAATAGGGCTTCTTCCTTGAATCCAAGGCGCCGTTATCGCATCGTCTTCTGGTGTCGATTCGGCTCCTATCACTTGTCTCTGTATTTTCACTGATCTTCTCGGCCGTTCCCGCTGAGGCCAATGGCGTCTTACGCAATGGCTACGGCGCCGATAGCATGGCGATGGGTGGCACCGGCGTGGCCTTCACCAGCGATCCTCTGGCCGCCATGGCCGCCAATCCCGCCACGTTGACCTTGTTAGATCAACCCATGATCACCCTCAGCCTAACAGGCATCCACGGAGTGGGTGATTTTGACAACGCCCTGAATAATCACACCGGTTTGGGCCGCGACTCAGGCGTCTTTCCCGAGTTCGCACTCTCCTACCCCATTCCCGACTCGCGACTGACGGTCGGTTTCGCTGTGAAAGTGGACGCCGCGCGTCTCGCCGATTGGCGTTACGAGGATGCACCAGGAGGCGTGGACGGCTCGACGAGTTACGGACGGCAAACGCATCAGTCTGAGTTCATGGCGCTCAGCGCCACCGTTGGCCTGGGCGTGGAAATCACGGATAAGCTTTCGTTAGGAGCGTCCGTGGGATTGGTCTACCACCGCATCGGTTTGGATCTCCCTTTCATTTTTCAAAGCGAACCCACCCTGGAAGGCTGGAAGACATTGCTAGACTTGAAAACGGACGGCTACGGATGGAACGCTAACCTCGGTCTGCACTATCAAGCTACGGAAAACTTGGCTTTTGGTCTTAACTACCTCACCAAAGCGGACCTGCACAGCCACGGCAGCGCGCGTGGAAATGTCAATGCGCAGCTGAGCTCACTGGGACTCGACGGCGTGGAACCGCACTTTCGCTACGACGCTGAATTGGACACCGCTCTGCCTCAGGTGATTTCCGCCGGTCTTTCCTGGCAAATGCACGAACGCCTTCGTCTAGCTTTGCAAGTGGACTGGATCGGCTGGAGTGACGCTTACGACGAATTGGTGGTATCGCTAGAAGACGGCAACAATGAAGCCATCAACGAACTCACTGGCGGCGATTCCTTGCGGGATCGCGTTCCCGTGGATTGGAAAGACCGTTTTGTCTACCGCGCCGGCGTCGAATTCGCTCTATGCAATGAAACCAGCCTTCAGTTAGGTTACAGCTACGGCCGCAGTCCTGTTCCCTCTTCCCTGACAACGCCACTAAACGGCTCCATCTTCGAGCACACCATCACTACCGGCATTCGCACGGCGCGGGGTTCTTGGCAATGGGCGCTCGCCTATCAATATCGCCTCCCAAATGCTGAAGGCGTCGGCCTCAGCGGCTACAACTCGGGCGAATACTCCAACAGCGACCTGAAAGTGTCCGCGCATCTTCTAACGGTCTCCGCCAATTATTCGTTTTAGGCCACGGTTGACGAACCGCACACACACCGCGTCTCACTAACGCGAGCGCCATTCCATATCGGATGTGGCCGTTATGTTGCCAGCCTCGCCTTCAGGCCAATCCGCTCCTTGCTCAATCCAGCCTTTGATTAACGCAATTTCACGTTCCTCAAGCCGGTGGCCCGTTGGCGGCATGGCCCCGGGATCGGCGTCTCCCAAGACAATCATGTCAAAGATCTTGCTGCGATCAGGATAGCCAGGGACCAAGAATGGCCCATTGGGGCTGGATCTAAAAGCAAGCTCGCGATTGCGCAAGTCGAGGTCGCCCGCAGCCACACTGCCATTGTGACAATGAACGCAGATCCCTTCGAAAATGGGCTTCACATCCTTCTCGAAAGAAACTCGCTGATCGACTGGTTCGACCCGGGCCACCTCATTAGGCTGCTCTTGGGTGCGGAACGATTCGCAAGACGCGAGCAACGTGGAAAGGACGACACCACCGCCTAACATGAGCGACAGAGTGAGCCTAGGCCTGGCGTGGTTTTGATGAGAATGGGAAAGAGTCACCGTGCGAATTAACATCGAAGAGCAAACCAAGTCCAAGCACCATCTTGCCTATCCTGCGCAGCAATTGGTATCTTTGAATCTGCTACTAAGCATGGTGATAAAGTTGCCAATCTCGTCTTAATCGTCCTCCCCACCATAACCCCATTTTCCAGGAAACTTTCGATCCAAGTATTCCCGAAACCGTTGATGATTCTCATGTGTGTTATGCATACCAATGCCCGAGTACGGGAGATTGGTAAAAACCACTGATCCCTCCGGGAAAGTGATTCCTAGTTCTTCAAGTTGTTCTCGTGCAGTCAGCCGATCGTTTGGCCCAAACAGATTGTCTTGGTCTTCATTGATAATTGAGCCTTGATGCAATCGCTCAAAGTCAGGTGGTACACGATACATTCCGGTCACAAGCTCGGATTCGGTAGCCGTCGGTGGGTTACCACAACCCAATGGTAGAAGAGTAAGTGTGGCCGCCAGCAAGCGTAACGTCATGGCATCGGGAGTGATGACCGACACCAAACGAACTCTTCTACTTCGTTTGATCGCCAGACACCTTGCGGCCTTTATTTTCCAATCGCTCGGGATGCTCCAAGATGTCCTTGTGTTGCTTCTTTAAGGAATCCGGCTTGACGTCTGTGAGAGCGACGCGTTTTGATTTCCCGGTCTCATCGTAGATCGTTTGCATGACCCGCACGGTGTTGCCTTTCATGTCGTCGATGCGTTCTTTACTCAGGCGATCCAGGTCGTCGTATTCGTAGACGAACTTGAAAATGGGCGTGCCCACGCCATCGAAAGCCAGTCCGGACTGCACTTTGCCTTGGCGATCCAAGCGGAAAAGCCGTTTCATTTTGAGAACACCCCGTGGTGAAAAAGTCTTCTGTTCCATCTTCCGCTCTTTCAGCAGTCGCACGGAGAGCGTCTTGCTATCGTCATCGTGGATGATGGTGCTCACGATCTTTTCCAAACGGCCTTGCGCCTCGGTATAAGACGTGAACGCTAGGCTCGCAGAAAGAGCAAAGAGACTGGCAATCATGGCGGAACGGGGAAATAGGTTCATGGGTGACTAGCGTATTGAAAGGCTAAGGATTGAGCTATTCTGCCGCGGAGCTTAGGAGCACGAATGTTTCCCTGCAAGCATAAATCCGCTGAGAGTGATGAAACCTTCTTCTCCTCCTAGGACGCAAATCTGCCTGTGGCAAACGCTACCCCGTTTAAACTTGACGACCGTTGCCTTTTTCACGAGTGGAGGAGCGCGTTCGCATTTCTATCTATGAACGATGAGACTAATGAAGCCGTTGAGCAAGCTCTGGAGAATGATCCTCAGGCCGCCGAAACGCTAACAGAGGCGACGGCAGCTGACGGTTTCCAGGAAGTCTTTGATTGGGCCTACCTCACGGATTTCCTGCTCATGATGCTGCTTTGCGCGATTGTCGCCTTTCTGCTAGAAATCGTCTACAAACGTTGCGGGTTCTCGCTATCAAACCGCTCCGATTTCAGCCGCAACTTTGTCTTGTTGTCCTGTTGCACGATGATGGTGGTGACCATTGTCAAGTCATCCCTAGCATTGTCCCTGGGATTGGTGGGAGCCCTTTCCATTGTCCGGTTCCGGGCAGCGATCAAGGAACCTGAGGAGCTGTGCTTTCTCTTCCTTGCCATCGGAATCGGCTTGGGATTCGGCGCCAGCGTGGGGCTTGGATTCACCTCACCCGGGCCCTACATCCCATTGATCGCATTTGTCTTCCTCACGGGCGTGCTTTGGATTCGGAAACGTTCGTTCCAAACTGACAAAAGTGGAGACTATCATCTTCTCGTCACCAGTACCGCGCCTTCTCAAGTGGGTCACGATGTGATTCACAAAGCCATCGACGCCACCACGAACGAGGCTTATCTGAAACGGTTGGACGAATCTCCCCAGGTGTTGGAGGCGAGCTACCAAGTTTACTTCGGCACCCCTGAGCAACTGGCCCTTTGCCGGAGCCGCTTGTTAGAGCTAGGCGAAGCGGTCTCGATCAGCATGATGGATAACCGCGGTGTCGGCAACTAACAAAGAATCCACTCACTTCCGCTACGAGCGGAAGTTTACGACGAAGCTTCCCTATGTGGAGGCCATCCGCGTCATCAAACGCAACAAGGCGCAGTTCCGGGAGATCTATCAGGAACGTTACATCAACAACATCTACTTCGACGATATCCAGCTCTCTAACTACTTCGCCAATGATGACGGTATCATGAACCGTCTCAAGACCCGTATTCGCTGGTATGGCGATCTGTCAGGCGCGATTGAGAAACCGGTCTTAGAGATCAAGGTCAAGCGCGGGTGGGCAGGCGAAAAACCCAGTTTTCCCATGGCGCCTTTCACATTGGGACCGCATTTCAGTCCACGGGATGCGCACGCGGCTTTCTTACAATCAGATTTCCCGGCGTGGATTCGCCAACGCGTGGCGGTGGAGACGCCCACCATGATCAACCGTTATGCGAGGCGCTATTTCCTCTCATCAGATGGGCATTGCCGCCTCACCATTGATCGCGATTTGCGATTCTATCGTTGCCCTCATCCAGGAGCCTTCGTGCCACGCTTTTACGAACCACGCAGCACGCTCATCATTGAAATGAAATACAGCTGCCGCGGCGATCTCGGTGTGGATGTCTTCACCAACGATTTCCGTTTTCGCATGAACAAGTTCTCCAAATACGCTAACGGGATCCACACACTTTATCGGTAGGCAGGTGACCAAGGACAGGCGCTTTGCAATCGCCTTTATGCCTATCCGGCGCTTGAAAACCGCCGTTCCTTGGGCCAATTCATCCCTTGCGTTCTTCCTCCGCCAGCGCGGCCGCTCCGATCATCCCGGCTTCATTTCCAAATTGCGCCGGAATGAGCTCCAACTGTTGCACGTAAAGCGAGTCCATTTCCCGTTCCAGATGAGCGCGAAGTGGTTCGAAGAGGAGGTCACCGGCCTTGGACATGCCGCCACCGATGACGACGCATTCAACATTGAGCACCCATAGCACATTGGCCAATCCAATGGCTAACATTTCGGCGATTTCTCGCCACACATCGATCGCGACTTCGTCGCCTTGCGTGGCCAGCGCAGCAACGCGGGCGGGAGCGCATTGATCGCGCGTTTTCTCGACACCGGCTTCTTGATACCGTCGTTGAGCCAGCTCGGCGAAAGGACCGTTCCCGACGTAACGCTCTAGGGCGCCGTGATTGCCATGCCCTCCAATTCGCCCTTGGTAATCAATGCTGATTTGACCGACTTCCCCTGCCCCAAAGGAGGGCCCACGATAAAGTTGGCCGTCAAGAACGACTCCACCTCCAACGCCGGTTCCTAAAGTGATTGCTAACATATAATGACGGCCGCGACCGGCACCATAACGCCACTCGGCGTAAGTCATGGCGTTGGCGTCATTCTCAACAATCGCCGGCAAACCGATTCGAGATTGGAGTTCGTCCCGCAAATTGACGCCTTCCCATCCTTCGACGTTTGTCAGGGCGTGCAAACTACCTTTCTCCCAATCGACGAATCCGGGCATGCCGGCACCGACCGAAGCGATGTTAGGGTGTGTTTCGCGCAAGGCACTGACGACTTGGCTGATCTGATCCAGCATGGCGGCGGCACCAGGAAAGGCCTCCGTGGGAATCGGATCGGCTGCCGTCAACACCCTTGGGCCCTGACACACGCCAATTTTCACGGAGGTGCCTCCAAAATCGATGCCGAGAGACTGTGAAGCTGTGCTAGAAAGATCACTCATGACGCGCAGTGTTGGATAAGAAATGAAACCGGTTCGCCTCCGCGATCAGCCGCAAACCGTGAAGCGTGAGATCGGGATCGATTCGCGAGAGAGGCAGTTCATCGGCAAAGAGTTCGGCGTTGCCACCCGTGGCGACGATGGTGACATCTGAAGGCCGGGTGCAGGTGGCGAGGACCTGATTCAAGATGTTTCGCACCATGCCCGCATAACCGTAATAGGCTCCCGCCTGCATGGCCGCTTCGGTAGTGCGACCGATGGGCGGCGGTGACTTGATGAGATCGACTCGCGGCAGCAGAGCCGTACGTTCGGACATGTAGTCATTCATCATCTCCAAGCCCGGCGCAATGACTCCACCGACGTAGTTACCGTGGACGGAAACGACATCGAAGGTCACGGCCGTTCCAAAATCGATGACAATGCCCGGAGCTCCATCGATCTCTGCTAGAGCCAGGGCATTCGCCAGCCGGTCCGGACCAATGGTGGCTGGTTCAGGATAGTCGATCCCAATGCCGAGCGCGGTCTCGTCGGTCAGTGTCAGGAGCCGCTCACCGAAGACTGTCGAGAAGACACCATTGACCGCCGGGACGACCGAGCAGAGCACGGCGCCGTCAAGCTGAGGGAACCAATCCTCACACAAACGCCTCAAACTCTCCGGTGTGATCTCGTTTGTGGGCAACTGACGGCGCTCTAAGATCTGCGCGCCCTCGGCCCGCACGAACTTGCCGCGGGTGTTTCCGATATCGATCAGCGCCAGATGCATGAGAGCCTGCACCTAGCCTCGAATAGCCGCCCCGCCAATGGGAAATGCCATCCCACCGAAATCTCTCTCCCCTCAGTTGCCCGATACGATTCGATACGTATTATCCCGGGACATTGCTGCCTTCGCGCGGTTCTGTGACATCGACCCCCACCTTTCATGATCCGTTTTCTCATCGTCACCCTTTCTCTTGGTCTCCAAACCTTCGTGCTCCACGCTTCTTCCGGGGAACCGGAAATCGTCGATAACTTCGCCCTCATTGATCACCAAGGCCGTTTTCATGAACTCGACTACGCCTGCCGCATTCCCGGCACCAAGGGCATCGTCTTATTCATCCACGGAAACGGCTGCCCGCTGGTGCAGAAGCGCGCTCCGGAATTGAAGCGGCTTCGCGATGCTTACCAGAAGCACGGCATTCTCTTCGCCATGCTCAATGCCAATCTGCAGGACGAACGCGAGGAGGTCGCCGCGGAAGCTGCGGAGTGGCAATATGATCTCCCCATTCTCATGGACGAGAGTCAAATGGTGGCATCGATGTTAGACATCAAGCGTACCGGCGAAGCCATCCTCATCGCCGCGGACGACAAGCGGATCGTTTACCGCGGGGCCATCGATGACAAGATGACCTATCAAAAGGAGAAACCCGAAGCGACCGCGCACTATCTCAAAGATGCCTTGGAGGCATTTCTGTCAGGAAGTACACCGGAACCGAATCAAACGGACGCCCCCGGTTGCAAGATCACTTTGGCTACATCCGAAAGCACCATTTCCTACAGCGATGAAGTGGCTCCCATCCTCAAGAAACGCTGCGTCGGCTGCCATACCAAAGGCGGGATCGGGCCGTTCGCGATGTCCAAGTATAGCAAAGTGAAAGGTTGGTCGGACATGATTGAGGAGGTCGTGCTCACCAAGCAGATGCCTCCGTGGCATGCCGACCCTCACATTGGCACTTTTCTAGAAAATGCCGGTCTCACCAGTGATGAGAAACGAACCTTACTCACCTGGATTCGTCAGGGCAGCCCTCGCGGTGACGGCTCCGATCCGCTTGAAGCCTATGCGCCGGAAAAGAAGGATTGGAAGCTCGGGGAACCAGATCACGTGATGGCCTTGCCTGAGCAGAAGATCCCCGCCGAAGGCGTATTGGACTACCGTTACGTGAGACTTGAATCACCGTTTGACCACGATGTGTGGCTCAGCGGGATTGAGGTCAATCCAGGCAACACCCAAGTCCTTCATCATGTGGTCATCACAGGCCGCCCCAAAGAAAAGCGCGGCCAACGCAATCTTGGAAAGTGGTTTACAGGTTACGCGCCGGGCACCGCAGCCTGGCCTACTCCGGAAGGCACAGGAATCCTTCTCCCCAAAGGTTATCTCCTCAGATTTCAGCTTCACTACACCACGAATGGCAAGGCAGAATTGGATCAAACAAAGATCGGTTTCCACATCTTGGAGAAACCACCCAAGAAAGAAGTGCGCACCGAGGTCGTGATCAATCCGGAGTTCCGCATCCCGCCTCGCAAGATGGAGCATTCGTCTGAATGGCAGGGCCGCCCCTTCCCCGATGACGTCATCATTTACGCCATGAATCCGCACATGCACTACCGTGGTAAGCGGATGAGCTTCCACGCCAAACTGCCTGACGGAACCACTAAAGACTTACTCTCGGTGCCCAATTACAACTTTAATTGGCAACGAACCTACGTTCTTAAGGAGCCACTTCGTTTACCCAAAGGAACGAGACTTTTGATCAAGAACGCTTGGGATAATTCGGCGCTCAATCCGCACAACCCGGATCCTAACAAGTCCGTCCGTTGGGGAGAGCAGAGTTTTGAGGAAATGTTCTTCGCCACGGTTCAATACACTCTCGACAACTAACAATCATCACTTTATTAACCAACGCGTCTAACACCTGCCAAGCGAAGATTTGTGGTCTGCGCCGGCTCGAAGACGCCCTCCTCTGCCACAAGGAAGGCGCTCAAGCGATTGGCTTGAATTTCTGGCCGCGATCCAAGCGCTACCTCAATCCGTCTATGGCAGATTGGGTGCATGAAATCCCGGAATCGATGGCGAGAATCGGTGTCTTTGTGAATGCCTCTGTGGATCAGATCACAGAGCTGCTGGAGCGCCAGATCATCCATGCCGCGCAGCTTCATGGTGATGAAACACCCGAGACTTGTTCCAAGTTGAAAGCGGCTGGTTATCCGGTGATCAAGGCTTTCGGCGTGCGGGACGAAGATTCGTTGAGACCATTGCTAGACTACGATGTGGATGCTGTGGTCCTCGATGCCTTCTGTCCTGGAGAATACGGTGGATCGGGAAAGACCTTCAACTGGCAACTCGCGCTCATGGCCAAGGACCGCCTCGGTCAGACGCCGGTGATCCTCTCCGGCGGCCTCAACCCTGACAATGTAAGCGAGGCGATCGTTAGAACCCAACCCTTGGCCGTGGATGTGGCCAGCGGCGTGGAATCCAGCCCCGGCGTCAAAGATCCTGCTCTGATCCGGCAGTTTCTACAGGCAGTTCGCTCGGCGACTTCTCTTCCTCCGGACGAAAGAGAAAACCGATGATCAAGAAAGCGACCAAGGCCACTGAGGCCGCACCGTAAAACATCAAGAGCAAGTCACGCTCAGCCAAATGCCCGGCGAACAGGCTCCCACCGATCCGGGATCCGCCAATGACGATCATCGTGTAAACGCCTTGAATCGAATTGCGAAAACGATCGCCGGCCAACTGATTGAGATACATGATCGGCAGGACGAAGATGGCGCAGATCTCGAGTCCGTGCGTGATCTGTGTGAGGGTCGCGGTCCAAACCGATGGGAAGGAGGCAATCAAAGCAAGGCGCATGACCATGACGAATAAGCCGGCCAACATCAGTCGCCGTATGCCAAAGCGTTCACGCAATCGTCCCAATGCTAGAATATAACCGATCTCCAGAATCACCCCCACATTGATGATGAGGCCCACGTGAGAGGCTTTCACCCCAACGATCTCACGGAGATAGACCGGAAAGAAGGTGTGGTAAGCCGTCGAGGCAGCAAAGGCTAAAACCATGGCGAGACAGAACCAGCGCCCTTTGGGACCTAACAAGGCACCCAAAGCTTCCGCGGACGGCAAACGGCCACCGCCCGAAGACGCGGGTTGTTCCACCCGCGGCAGCCGCCATACCTGCAACACGCTGAGAAACGCGAAAAGCATGGCACACCAGAGAATCATCACCAAGTCCGGACGCCATTCTAACAAAAAATACAAGGCCATGCTCGGCACAATGAACCCGATCGTCCCCCAAACCCGCACACGGTGATACCCCAACCCGCCATTCCCACTTTGCTTGGAGAGCGAGAAATAATACCCATCTTGCAGAGCCACCGCCGGGATGAAGGCCAAGCTGTGACACATGTAGAGGGTGAGCGTTCCAAGGACGGAATCGCTCATCGGTATCAACGCGTAGACCGTGAATGCGGCCATGAAACAACCTGTTAGGATCTTCCGCGCGTCAATGCGCAAGTCTGCCAGGAGGGTCACGAACACCGGCGCCAACACCGCCGCAATGCTGGCCAGCGCTTGATTGATGCCGACCTGAAAATCGGTGAAACCTTTAACCTCACGCAGGTAAACCGGATAGAGCGGTCCCAAGCAGCCAAAGATGGCGTAGGATACGAAGAACTGAAGCTGAAGACCGCGCATGGATGACTGGTGAGCCAGCCAGTAACGCGAAGTGAGATTGAATCAAGCGTCGTTTTCGAAAGCAATGTTTCCGCGTAACCGAGCCTCAAAAGCCCCGTCCCGGATCTTCAACCCCTGCTCGACGAAGTTTCGAACACAAGAATTTGTGAATCGTCCCTATCGAAAGAACAATGAGGATCCAAGCGGTTGAACAGAATAGATACCCAATCGGCATTGTAGGTATCACTGGGAGATATCCGCCTTCAAAGAATAGGTGGTAGGAAACCAAGCCCAATTTTCCTAGCACGCCCAAGATGAATATGGAGGGCAGAATGTAGACACCAAATCCAATAAAAAACACGTAGGCGACGATCTCCAATCCACCTAGATTAGATCCAATCAGGACGATCGTCTTCCCAGCGGTACCGCACACGATTGGAAGGCCCAGTGCCATGATTAAACACCACCGTAAACGATGACTTGATAGGATTTCGTTCATGCTCTGCGCTGACATCCTGCAAGACTAGAATACTGCAAAAGCGAAGACCAATCGGTTAGGAGTGAAGCTAAATCGATTCAATCGATGTTGCTTGCAAATCAAGGAGCCGGCGTCTGGCCGGTCTACAACCCTGGCGGATGCCTCAAAACGAACGATGAGGTCTTTCGCGAGAACGGTTTCCATAACGGTCCCGTATCCTCACGAGTGCCGCCGGTGTCCAAGCGCAGCCCGGCAACGGTGATGAAGGCATGCCCATCCCGCGCGTAAATCGTAATCCACCTTCCAGGTCCGGGTTCCCCATAGTTGAGGAAGCCCCTTGAGGTTCGCGTGCCTTTCATCAAGCCCGCCTTGTTTAAAACGTAGGAAACCGCTCCTGAGCAATCGTAACCCGTGTCATCCACTCGCGCATGACCACCGCCATAACGATAGGGTTTTCCCTGCAACTGATTCCCCGCGATGGTGGCACGATGCACCACCGGCGGCGCGTGATCAGGCGCAATGGCGTGTCCATCGCGAATCAACGCCGTGCGTCCGGGAACAAAGTGATATTGATAACGTTCCGGAGCCCGGACTTGACCAGTGGTACATGCGGTCACGGTCAATAGCGCCGCCACAGAAAGAGTCGATAGCGTAGTGGACATGATAGAGGGGTAGAGGGTTACGAAGGCTTACAAGCCATTTCCACTGACGCGAGAATGGAATCTCCCATTCAAATCTAATGAGGGATAAGCGCGCCATAAGTAAATCCGTTGGAGTTCAGGCTTTCGCCTGTTGCCTTAAGGGCAACGAATTCTTCTATCACAGTGGCCTAGCATACGTGTCACAACGATTAAACCACCCGGCTCGCCACTGCGATTCGTTCTTAGGCGCATTCGCAATACGGCGGCCTAACACGCGCTTCGCCGCAGCGGAAAACTCACGGGCGGCGTTGGGACCACGAGGTTGGCCGCGCATGTCTTGAAGCACTTGTAAGAGTCCCCAGCCTTGACCACGATAACGTTCGTGCGGATTGACGCCTTCGCCTTTGAAGTTCACATAATCAATGAGCGCATAAACGCCGTTAGGCGATTCCGCCACCGCGTAAAAATGATTGGTAATGCGTTGGCGGTCCTGTGCGTGCGCGGCTGCTTGCAGCTTGGGCAAGGCGGACTGCATTCGCTGAATAATGAAATCCGTTTGCTGAGACACGGTGGCTTGAAGGAAACCGCGCAATTCACGCAATCGTGGACCTTGAAAGTCGTTCATGAATGCCGTGCGGTTTGGCCACGGACACGGCGTCGCCGGCGTGAGCCCGCTGGGGAGACGCACGCCGCGCGATCGCAAATAGCCTAACAAAGGACGAAAACTTTCTTCATAGGTATGCCGCAAACCCGCCGGGTACCAAATGAAATGCCCGATCCCTAACGATGCAAAACCTTCATTGCGATTCCACGCCGTGAGCCCATTGACGGAACCGCCCGATTCATTCTGCCAAATCTTTTGGCCGATGCGGCCGGCTGCCGCCGGCGAAACCTGAATGCGCTCGGGAGCTGGATTCGGTCCGGCCGCTCCGGGCATCGGTGGCGACTGGGGACCGCGTCCAGGCGGTGGCGCCATGCATTGGATCGACAAAAGGGAGACCGAAGCGAGGAGCAGCAAACGTATCATGCTCGAAGACTAGAGGACGCCGCTTTGGCCTTGCAAGAGTGGCGACGTCTTCTTCAGCCTCACCGCACAGACATGGGTGAGAAACTGGCATCGGCAATCACACTCTGGACCCTGCGGCTCGCCCTGGCAGGCATCTTTATCTATGCCGGGACGGCAAAACTGCTAGACCCGCAGATCTTTCTCTTTGCCGTGCGCACTTTTGATCTACTGCCCGATCCCTGGGCTGCTTGGTTCGCCATGACGCTACCCTGGCTGGAGATACTCGCCGGGATCGCGCTCCTCACCCCTTGGGCATGCTTGGGGGGCGCAACCGTGATTGCAGGTCTGTTAGTAGGCTTCATCGCCGCGCTCACCTCTGCCATGATGCGCCAATTGGAAGTGAGTTGCGGATGCTTTGGCAGCGGTGATTTGGCGACGAGTTTTCTTGAGGTGATTGCCCTGCGCATCGTGTTTCTTATCATGGCGGTCTCGTGCTTGTGGATGTTGTGGGCCTCGCGCTCGAATCGCGCTCTCTCGTGAAAAAGAACGCTGCTAGAGTTCCGAAGAAGAAACAGCCCGATCCCCTCGCCGGGGGCGCGCTCGAACTCGCGAAGTGGGTCGCCTTGATCGCGATGTTCATCGATCACTATGGAAAAATCGTCGATCCCAACATCTACTTGGAAACCCACGCTATCGGGCGGCTCGCGTTTCCCCTCTTCGCCGGGATTATCGGTGTGCGGCTGGCGCGATGTTCTAAGGCGGCTATCGATCGCTATCTGCGAAACCTCTTTGTGTGGGCCCTCCTCAGCCAACCTGCCTTCGTCCTCGCCGGCCGCGATTGGTACGATGGTAATATCTATTTCGACCTCTTGTTAGGTGTCCTCGCCGCCAAGTGCTGTTTTCAATATATCAAGGAACCGGAATGGCAAACCGCCGCCATGATCATCGTTAGCATAACACTTGCCTCCTTCCTCGATTACGGCCCCTTTGGTATCCTGATCATACCCGTGATGGCATTGCTCGTTCAGCGGCACGGCAAGCACGCGATATGGGCCGTGGGTCCGCTGGGCGTCCTAGCGAATGCGGAGATGTCCATGCCGGTTCTCGGTTGGGTCGATCTCGCCGCACTGGGCGCATCGGTGGTCCTATTCTTCTCCGTGAAGTGGCGACTCCGCCTACCACGTCTCCCGAAATTATTCTTCTACGCCTTCTACCCGGCTCACCTCTTGGCGCTCCATTTCTTCGATCTCTACCGGTAGCAGAAAAAAAAAATCTCAGAACGGCGTAACCACGGATCGCCAACCCTGAATTGGGGAGTGAACCACATCACATCCCCATGAAAAACCATGTCACCTTTCTCTACGCCATAGTCGCCCTGGCCTGTCTCACGTCAGCGGAAGCCGCCAAAGAACAATTCGTCCGCAACAAGCCGCACGTGAATGTGGGCACCATAGGCAAGACGGAGTCCGAGCCGGCAACGAACATTCAGTCGAGCGGCGGAGATCTCTCTTGGGATGCCGTAGGTCACGGTGTCAGCGGCTTGCTCTCGGAAGTGCTCCATGAATTGGTGCCACAGGATGAGACGGAAGATGGCCAAGTCGATATGGCTGACTACACCATCTGGCTGAACAATCCCTATCAAAGAGATTCGAGTACAGGTGTAGGCTTTGAAGCCAGTGTGCAGATCGATGAGAACTACCAGGGCCAAGGCACGGTCATTCTCTACCCGCCTGACGATGAACCCCAACGCTACGATGTCTTGTTAGGCGTGGCGGAAGAGCAAGAAGAAGGCGGTCTGCAAATGACCCTCGTCCTCGTCATGACAGGCGAACCCATAGAACGGGAGAATCTCGTGTTCGCTACGGTCACCCCAAGCTCAACAGCTAGTGATGTCTACTCCTGGGAATTTGATGGGGACGGTATTGCTGACGAAATCAAGGTGGATGCCTTGGGCGAATTAGAATTTGATAGGCGTTAGTCAAAACGCCTTGCGACTTGGATGGATGCTGAATAGCAGAGGGGAGACTTCGGTCTCCCCTCTTTCATTGTACCCAAAGCGGTTCTCTTGCCGGCGCTCCGTTTCGGAGAATAGGTGACTTTCCGGCAACCTTGACAGCCAACGCTTTCCGTCCCTTCTCCATCATCACCACCTCCGGAAGCCGATACACGATCGGACATTCTGAAAACGCCATGTTTCCGCTCTGAGGGAAGATTATTGTGTTGTAGGACGATGGTCTCATCACTGGAGTTAATCTCCATAACATTTCAAGAATTCGAATCGTCGATGCTGACACAACGAACTCCTCAGGCTGAAGCACTCAATCAGTTGCCCCTTACAGCCCGATAATACCCAGCCGAGCGGCCGCGTCGCGTGGGATCAGAATCGTCAAATTGCTGATTTCCTGTAAGTCCAGTCTGAATCGGCGTCCACGTTTGAAGATCCTGGGAGTATTCGATATCGAAGGTAGACGCATTGCTCAAAATGCTGCGAGCGTCAGCGCTTCCTCCACCGAAACCGAAGGTAATCGTCACATCGCTGCCACCCCCTCCTCCCAGGCTACCAAGGCTTTGACCTGCTTCGCCTAACTGAAAAACATTTGCGATCTCATTCTCTGACAACGCGCGATCCCAAAGCGCCACTTCATCTATGAGACCCGACCAAGCTTCGACGCCGTTCTGGCCGCCGATGTAAAGGGGTTGCACGTTGTTAGGCGTACCTGAGATCTCTCCGGAAGCGATTTCAACCCCATTCCGATAGTAGGTCATGGTAGCGCCATCCTTCACCACCAAATTGTGCGCCCATGCATCCACCGGAAACGGGGTCTCCTCCGTTTGCAAATCTTGACCGGCACCATCGAGATGCCACTCGAACTTGAGCGGTGTGAATTTGATAAACTCTCGCGGATCGAAATCCGTGCCATCCGTCTGGTACCGGTTTCCGAAGACAATGTTGTTGTTACTCGTCTCTTCTGAGTTGGCCCAGAATGACCACGTAAAGCCGTCTTCCAGCGTCAGGGCCGGAATAATCTCGCCAAATTCAGCATAGGAAGAACTGTTTGAATGATAGACCGTTCCACGCACGGGATCCTGTTCCCAAACGCCACCGGCATCCACAATCGTTCCATCCCTCCCGTTTCCTGACGCATCCACCACCTGATCACCCGCACCTTCATCAAACGGCCAGTAGGCGAAAAGCCCAGGGATAGCGGACTGTTCAGGCTGGCTTTGTGGATCGAGCGGGTCAGTGCCCTGACGAATTTCGAAAGCGTCCTTGAAACCGTCATCGTCGGAATCGGCCTTATTCGGATCGGTGCCATGCGTGTCCACTTCCGCGCCATCACTCAATCCGTCACGATCGCTGTCCGGGTTGAGAGGATCCGTGCCGAGTGCCGCCTCACGCGCATCGCTCAAATCATCGCCATCTCCATCCGGAGGCGTGAGATCGCCAATGTTGAGCCCAGGATTCTCTTGCAGCAATCGAACATGCTCACTGGTCAGGGCACGATCGTAAATTTGAACATCGTCAAGGAGCCCCGAAAAACCGAGCGCGAAATTGAACGCTCCAACGTAGAAAGAACTATCAGATTCATCAAGTACCCGCACAGGATCCCGTTGCTCCACCAAAAGCTGTCCGTCGAGATAGAGTGCAATACGATTGGAACCCTCTCGCTGATCACTCACCGCCACCAAGTGATGAGGTTGACCGGCATCAAACGCGCCCGGTTCGGTGGCCAGGATCGGCGACGGATCATCGCCTTCAATCCAAATGAGCTGGCTACCTTGTGAGAGAATGGCGAATGAAGGGCTGCTCCCGCCTTTGCCGAATAGCGTTCGAAGATCCTCGGCAACGGCGTCAGCCTGGAACCACAGGGAAACGGAAAAGGTCCTAAACACTTCCTCAAACACACTGCCATCGATGCGCACTTGGGCGCCCCCGGACACATGCAGCGATTGGCCAGAGGCAATCTCCGCTCCTGCAAGGGTGAGATCGCCTGCGCCAGCCTGAAACTGGCCGTCACGATCGAAGCCTGATCCGTCGCGAGCGGTCTCCTCGCCGGCATTTTCATCAAAACGATAGTGTGCCAAGGGACCTTGCAGGTTGATAATACTAGCAGAGAGTTCAACCGTAATGACAGGATCTCCAGGATCATTGCTTGTGATCTCCAAGTTGGCTACGAACTTACCCGTACGGTCTTTCGAATCGAATACGAATCCGATGGCCTCTGATTCTCCCGGTTGCACCGCAGCGGGCAGATCTTCGGCAAGTTGGAAGTGATCACTCTGGGGGCCTGTGATCTCAATCGACGAAATGGCCAAAGTGCTAGCCGAACCGCGATTCTGGATCACCACACTCGCCTCGCGCCGCGATGGGCTTGCCGGCACCTGACCCAAGGCCTCTTGGCGCGGCGCAATGAGATTGGGATCCTCAGCAGCTCCGGCGAGAGATGACAAACTCAATCCTAACTGATACACCTCGATAACCTCACTCTCTTCCAAGGCCCTATCAAAGACCGCCACCTCATCGAAAAGCCCGCTAAAGTTCTCCCGACCGTCTTGCCCGCCGAGATACAGCGGCTGCGGATTCTCCGGAAATCCAGTGATCGTTCCTGACGCAATCTCCTCACCATTGCGATAATAGACAAGGTCCTCACCACGCTTCACCACAAGATTGTGCGACCACTCGTCCACGACGAACTGCGTCTCACCGCCACCCACATTCTCGCCGCCCCCACCAAAGTGCCATTCGAAAACCCGCGGCGTGAACTTGATAAACTCGCGCGGATTGAAATCCGCCCCACTCACATCCCATCGATTCCCAAAGACAATATTGTTATTGTCCGTCTCGTTCGGCAACACCCAGAAAGACCATGTGAACTCAGTCTCGAGATCCAACACCCGAAAGAAGGTGCCGAAATCGATATAACTGCCGTCACCCGACTGATACACCTCACCGCGATCTCCATCCACGACCCACGCGTTCGCCGGCTCGATCACCTCACCATCGTTGGCCTGGCCGCTGCTATCCGTCGCCACACTGCCAGAATCGCCATCGAAGGTCCAATACCCAATCAATCCATCCACCGCATGTGACGGCACGACCGCAAGAATCAAACAAAGCGTTAGAGAGAAGAAACGAATCATACCACTATGGTAATCATCGATGGGCCTGCGGAGCAACTCTAAGGCACGCGAAGGATCCTTAGATAACGCGAGCGGTTTCGACTCACGGGTTCATCCAGCCTCCAAGTCTGCCTCTCCACGCCCCCCGCAACGCCTCTCGAATGAAGACTGGCAGTTGTTACATCCCAATCAATGAGATCTTGTGAGGCTTCGATGCGAATGGAGGCCGTCGTCGATTCTAACGTAATGAGGACAAAGTTCGCGATCACGCCTCCTTCCTCGATCGGCACCAAGGCGACCTCCGGCGGGTCGTAGGAAGTGCGTGATGTGTCTTGTGCCACCTTACGCTGGTAGGTTGCGATCCCGACATGATCGATCTCTTGCAAATCCCTATCTAGATACATGCCCTCCGGGCCACCTTCGAGATCGTGTGTGGGCGCAATGACTTGAATCGCATGTACCGCACGCTCTAATCTTGGCACGGTGACCGGCTCATCAAGAATAATGAGATGTTCGACATGCTCGTTGTGACGCGTCGCCTTATAAACAAGGTTCCAATAATCTGATGTCTCCATCAGGTTGCCTGCGATTTCCAATCGAGCCGAAACCAATGCGGCGGGCTGGAAATCACCAAAGGCCTCATTTCGGAAACGCTCTTGCAAAGACACCTTGGTGCCATCCTCCCATTCTGTCTCGATGTCCCACAGCTGCAGCGGCTCGAGCGTGCACGAACCATAGAAGTTCGTGGTGGGTACGCCTTGATACGCAATCGTTGCTTGGAGTGCCAATTGATCAATAAGATAGGCTTCATTGAGCGTCAGCTTTTGATCCACGACAACGCCATCACGCGTTCGGAAGTCGAGTAATGACCATTTCACGTCCACCGCGGCGCCATCTGGAAATGACAACGATTGGGTGTATTGAAATCGATAAATCAATAATCCCGCCTCATCACCGGGCAGTTTCTCTAAAGTGAAGAGGCCCGGTTCATTGCCTGTAGCGACAAGGCGGTCTTGGCCGAACACCAGTTTTTCAACTAACTTCCCCGAAAACTGATCGATACCACCCGGCAAATCCGTCACACCTCCGATCAAATGTATTTGCGACTTGAGAGCCGCCTCATCTTGAACCGAGCGCGATAGATTGGGCGCATCGAATTTGGCGCATAGCACCGTGTTCGCAGGGATCTCAAGCTCGAAGACTGGCGGCACCGGACCGCGTTCGGTTAGGAGAAACGGCCGCACTTGCTTGACAGCCAGTTCTCCCGTCGAACGTTTTTTAAACTCTATTTCTAAGACAATATCTTGCCGTTTGTGTGCGCCCGGATCCACCGACAAATGTTGATCAATGTGCCACATGAGCGCGCCGAGTTCGCGCAATTCGGCATCCGAGAGCACAAACTCTCCCGGTTCCACCAATGTCGAGGCCACGGCACGAATGATGTTCGTCACTTCACCACCCGCACTCATCTCCAAGATATTCTTCTCCGGTAAGACACCCGGCTCCGGACTGACGACACTATGATCATCTTTCTGAACCGTGATGACATAACGCGGATCGAGCCGGTTGGTGGCATTGCCAGTCGTGGCCACACCATTAGTTTGTTCACTATCAAACGCCTCACTAACTAGAACACCCATTGCCGGAAGCGTGTGATCAATGCGATAAAAAGCCCGTTCCTCAAACGCCCGGAAATTCCACAAGCTCGACCAAACCCGTTTGAGCGCACGAGTCAAATCCCGCTCTCCCTTCTTGGATGCATTGCAATGTGAGGGCCCTTCCGCATCGCCGTCGAGATCATCGGCAACACATCCCTGTGTGGAATCATAGAGACCCGCTCCATTAAACTCCACGGCGTCTTCTGCATTGGATGATGAACGGAAACGCACCCGAACGTTCTCAGGCGTTTCCATCACCTCAGCGATACGCTCATGGAGGTTCGAGACCAGAGATTCCTCGACTTTCCCAAAGTCGCGCATGTGTTCCCGGAGCACGGCCAACGATTGGAAACGAAATTGTGAATCGCTGACAAACCTCTCGTTTTCAAGAAGCTCTTGCAAATACTCTTCATAGGTCACTTCACGTTCCGGTTCAATCGCTGAAGGAAGTCTGTTAGATTGCATGAACGCGATATAATAAGACATGGGAATGGCGAATCCCTTAAGACGATACCGCTCCCAAGAATCCGTCAGAATCGATTGCAGGCGCGCCAAGTTCGAGGCTTTTCCGCCCACACGCGATTCAATGGATGGGCCATCGCCCGTATCCATCGCCGCGATCTCATCGAGCGACGGAAGGGCACCATACGCGGGATCAAGCACCGGCTGATGGGACAGCGAGCCTGCGTTAGCTTCCCAGAATGCCGTGGCTTCACTCTCCGTCACCTCACGCGTCGTATACCCCGTATCGGTTACCTGCAAGCGAATGAGTTTCCCGGCGAGCTCTTGGAAATCTTCGAGAGCTGTCCGCACAAAGGCATTAGGGGTGCCACGCCGGGCCGTGCGAATGGCGACATGACTCAACTCACCTTGCCGCTCAGCGGTGATGATTCCATTCACAACGCCCTCAATATCTCGCGGCGCACGTTCCAGAATAAGAATATCTTGAAAACTGATGCCTCCCTGTTCATTGGCTTCCTCAAAGGCTTCACTCGACAGTATCCTCACACGGCCATAACCCACACCCAAGGTGTAGGGCTCGTAACCGCCGGTCGATCCCTCGATCAGGATCGGGAATCCGGTATCGCCCTGTTGCCAAATCCGAGCCGACTCAACTGCCTCCAGCGAAGTGGGCGCATAGACCAAAGGTTCAAGATGGAAGGATTCCTTAAGCTGAGTGTGAATGGCTTGCACCTCGGACACGGTTAATCGTTCTTTCGAGTCACCAAACCTTGCAAACACATCAAAACCGTAAAGGGCTCCCTTTGGTGTCCGAATCACCCGGATTGCCCCCACGAAATAGTGACGGCTATCGCGCCGCCCAACCAGGTTATCATAAGTGGCCGCATCCAATGCCGGAAAACTTTGCGGAAACACCTGCGTGAGAAAATCTTGGTGAAGCCGGAAACGATTGGAGTTTTGATAAACGATTTCCTGAAGAGCCGCTTCTTCGTTTCCCGCAGGCAGCGTGAATTTGACAAATTCTTGGCCAACAGTCTCCGCGCTCGAAGTCTGCGCCGAGAGTGCTAACAAATCTGCCACTGTGCAGATCGTCGTCACATAATTGGGAGAATCCAAGGCGGTGCGATTATAAAGCACCGTAGCTGTGTGATTGCCGCGATTAAAAGTCATCAGATCGAGATCGCCATCACCATCGAGATCCCCGGGAAGCGCCATGCGGTTGCCGGCACCACTCCCGACCGAATAACTTTCCGGCCCTCGAAAGCTTCCGTCACCGTGACCATGGAGGATAGTCACTGATCCACCTGCCTCGTTCGCCGTCACCAAATCGATTTGATTATCACCATCCATATCCACCGCCGTGATGGAATAGGCGCCGCGTTCTTCGATGGGATAATAATCAGGACTCGAGAAATTCGTGTTCCCAAAGATACTCTTGCCTTGATTCAAAAGAATCGCACAACTCTGGCGATCTCCCACGGCCGCGGCAATATCAAGATCACCGTCTTTGTCAAAGTCCCCTAGCGCCACACCATAAGGATTCCCCGTAAGGCTTTTCGTTGAACCTTTAGAGGGAAACGTTCCATCCCCATTGTTTAAGATAATGCCGATCGACCGTCCCGATGAATGAGCCACGACAATATCGTTATAACCATCATCATTGAGATCGCCGATTGCCGTTCCTCGAGGCGCCGAACCCGTACTGATCGTAATCGGCTCTGGCAGAAACGTTCCGTCACCGTTCCCAATAAGAATCGAAAGGGAACTCTGCCCCATGTTTGAGGCAATCCCGTCCAGATCGCCATCGCCGTCCAGATCGCCAAGACTAACGAATTGAGGCGATCTACCCACACGCAATCGTCGGCTTCGATCCACCGGTTCAAAACTGCCGTCACCCTGATTGATATGAATCCAGAATTCATGGCTGTTATTGTCTACCGTCACCAAGTCCATATCGCCGTCATTATCAAGATCACCCGGCGCCACCCATTGACTATGTTCGCCGTTTGCCGCCCCATCGCGCCCAAAGGTATAAACGTCAGGTCGGGTCACCATGATGCCACGCTCATTGTCCACAAAGTGGAATTCGCCGGGATGCGTCATGAGGCCAATCCCATCCAGATCGCCGTCCCCATCCAAATCAGCCAAAGTCCCGCCGTGCGGCCGGCAACCCCGAGCGTCACTACAGCCGTCTAACGAAAGCACTTCCACCTCAAAGCCTTCGCTGGCAGCGCCCCCACCCCCGTCGTTCCATATCATGCCCATTTCGAACGGCACCTTGCTCATCATGACCAAGTCCACCCAGCCATCGCCATCGAAATCCCCGTTGGCCAACGTTGATGCACTATGCCCATACCCTAATTTCCAGGTCTGGGTAAAAGTCCCCTCACCATCGTTCTGCCGGATCATCACGCCCTCGCGGCTGGATGACGTCACCATATCGAGGTCGCCATCATGATCCACATCCGCCGTGCCCAAACTAGCCAGGCCACTAAAAATGCTTTCCCCACGAATCATCACCGGCTCGCCAAAGACGCCGTCTCCAAGATTGTAGAGAATACTGTGAAAAGTCGCATTCGTCGAGGCGATATCCAATAAGCCGTCTCCATTGAGATCCGCCACATTGAGCGAACTCACGTCAACGCTTGCGCCACCCCGATTGAAATCACCTTTCAATAAAAAGCCGCCGACGCCATCATTGAGGAGTATGGAATAATCACTACTCCCACGATTCGCGGCTACCAAATCCAAATCCCCATCGCGATCCAAATCCCCACTTGCCACGGCGACTGGTTGCGATCCTGTGATAGCAATCTCTATGGGATTAGCGAACGTCCCGGGAGCATCACTCTGATTGAGCATCACGGTGACGACATTCTTGTCCTGATGCACGCTCGCCAAGTCAGGGATCTGATCTCCATTAAAATCTCCGGCATGGACAAACTCAGACGCGAAGCCAAGAGCTAACACATGATCGGAATCAAAACGGCCTCCACCCTCATTCCAAAGAACCATCCCACCCGTCCCCTTGGCAACGACGATATCGGTCAAGGCATCACCGTTCATATCACTCCACGCCAATGACTGCGCAACACCTGCTAACGGTATTTTCGTGAGAGGCGCGACCATACGAGTCTGATTGTTTAATAAAACGGAAAGTATGGATCCATCGCCCACATCTTCCGCGATCAATAAATCCGTGAAGCCATCGTCATTGACATCTCCAGAAATCGCCATGCGTGGGACGCCTTCCAATGCCTGCGCCGATCCCGCGGAAAACCGCACCGGCCATCCCTCACATTCATCTGGCACGGCATTCTGATTGCAATCTTGACTCAGACCACGAGCAATATCGTCAACATCCTCAACCCCATTCCCATTGCAATCTCTGCCGACGGCTGCAGGGCACAAGGCGAGGAAACCGACAATGGATTGCCACAGTATTCGATTGATCATTCGCCTACCTTACCGAATTGAGAATCTTTCTGTCACCCATCGAATGACTCGCAACGGAACTTGCGAAATGTTCCGGGGCGTGGTGCGTCAAAACTTGAGCAGCCTAAAGCCAACGCAAGTCGGCTGTGTTGAATTACAAGCTTCAGCAATCCATCGAACGCCCCGTCGATTGTTGATCGACACCGCCCAGGCAGCACTGTAGTGTCCTCTTTCAATATTGGGCAAATGAATCGCATTTCATCAATCTTTTTCACCGTGCTCTCGCTTCTCTTAACACCTTTCTTATTCGCGCAAGGTCCGCGCGGTAACGGTGACCCTGTTCGGCTCGCTCGCGCAGGCATCGAAGTCGGCACACCGCTACCCGATGTTTCTATTTTTGATGAAACGGGCCAGCCCTTTGAAACATCGAGTCTTCGAGG
The DNA here is from genome assembly GCA_965224685.1 of Verrucomicrobiales bacterium. Lineage (GTDB taxonomy): Bacteria > Verrucomicrobiota > Verrucomicrobiia > Verrucomicrobiales > DEV007 > CBDDAB01. Next base: position 854,375 of record CBDDAB010000018.1, read on the forward strand.
AAACTATTCCGTTCTGGTCTTCGGTTGTCTAACGTGACCGCCCTTCCTCAAAAACGTCTCCGGTCTGGAGGCGATCTATCGCGATTACGCAAAGAAGGGGGTCCAAATCTATTTCATCTACAAGTCACTCGCCCATCCGGGGCACAGTGGCTATGTGAGACCAGTCTCTATCAAAGAACGCCTCATGCACATCGCCGAAGCGAAACGACGTTTCAAAGGACTCACCATCCCATGGCTCTGTGACAATCTAGCAAACGAATTAAAGAAACGTCTGGGAGGTTTAAACAACTCCGAATTCATCATCAATCCCGAAGGGAAAGTTGTGAAGCTACGGGACTGGAGTTCCCCTCAACAATTGCGAGCCGATCTTGAAGAGTTCGTTGGCCCTTTGGAAAACGTCACCAATGAGAATTCGCTAGGTATTTCCCTCTCTCCGTTGCGCCCGATCGCTACCAATGGCATCGTTCCCCGGATTAAAAAACCGGAGCGGCTACAAGCCGTCATAAGCAAGGCGATCGAGAAGAAAGGGACCCAACCATTCTACGCCAAGTTGCGTGCCGAAGCCGACGACTCTCTTTTACAAGATGGCGACGGCACACTCTACCTCGGATTTCAATTGGATCCACTCTATCACGTTCATTGGAATAATCTTGCGGCGCCGATTGAATATGAGATCACGGCGGTGGACCCATCGGTAGCGTTTACGCCCGCTAAAGGGAAAGGCCCCAAAGTCGACGAGGAATCTGACATCGATCCCAGAGAGTTTTTAGTGAAGATCGAGGGAGCAGACACTAGCAAGGCGCTGCATCTTGATGTGAAATATTTCGCCTGCCATGATGGTGAAGGCTGGTGCAAGTCCATCGCCCAATCCTATGAAATCCTTCTTGACCGCGATCCCCACGCAGGTGCACCACGCGATCGCGGGCGACGTCAAAACACCAACCGGCGTCCTCAACCCTCACGGTTCATGCCTTTGGTCGGGGCTCTCGACACCGATGATGATGGCGAAATTTCCGCCGATGAACTGGACGGGGCCCCCTCCGCTTTGCGAAAGCTCGATCGGGACGGCAATGGCGTCCTCTCCTTTGATGAGTTTGGCCCGCGCCGGTTCAATCGTTAGCGAGCGATCTTCAGCGCAACATTAAAAACTTAATGTTCGCCGTTGACACCCGTCATCGGCACCATTAAAACTTTAATGTTTCATCATGTCATCCTCTTCATCGCTCAGCCGACGGGAACGCCAGATCATGGATATTCTCTACGCGCATGACGGCGCCACGGTGGCCACTGTCCACCAAGCCTTGCCCGATGCGCCAACCGATATGGCGGTGAGACGGCTCTTGCATATCTTGGAGGAGAAAGGGCACGTCTCGCGCAAGCGAGCAGAGCGCGGCTTTCTCTACAAACCTCGCCAACCGAAGAAACAAGCCGGCGCCCACGCGCTGCAGCATGTGTTAGACACTTTTTTTGAAGGGGCCATCGATCAAGCTCTGGCCACGCACTTGACCAAGAAGACAAACGATCTCTCTGACGAACAATGGGAGCGTATGAATGCGCTCATTCAGGACGCCAAGGAGCAGGGACGCTAACGAATCTAAAAATACTCTATCAACATGAAAACTATCACCTGGGACGGAACATGGCCGCACACGCTTGACTGGCTTCTCGACGCGGCGGCAAAGGGATCTTTCATAGCTTTGTTCGGCGGCTTTCTCGTTTGGATGTGGTCTCGCCGCGCGGCGGCCGATCGCTACCGAGTATGGCTGGGCGTCGTACTCGCGCTTGCCTGCCTGCCTTTGTTAGGAGCGCTTCTTCCTTCCCACGTGCTCCCCTTAGCGTCCAATCCTCCAAGCCAGACGGAACTCACTGCTGATATCATCAGTGCGCCGGTGTCCGAACCGGCGCCGCAACTCTTCGATACCTGGCTCGCCAACGCGAAGCCCGCTCAAGCCGCGACCAAGACCGCGGTTGAGTCCCCAATCGCGATCGGTTGGTTTCATCTCTATCTGCTCGGCGCCGGTTTCGTTTGCCTCCGGTTGTTAATCAGCGCCGCGGCTCTGTGGCGCGTGCGCAAGCGTAGCCGGAAAGCTGACCTCACCTTTCAAGCACGCATCGACGAGTTAGGTGACACGTTAGGCATCCGGCGCAAGATCTGCCTCCTCCTCAGTAGTGCACGCCAAATGCCCATGACGTGGGGGATATGGCGGCCTAAGCTTCTCTTACCTATGGATGCGACGACGTGGGATGAAGACAGGCTCGACGCCGTCCTGCTCCATGAACTCGCCCATATTCAGCGATACGACAACGGCGTGCAATTGCTCAGCCAGTTGGTTCTCGCGGTCTACTGGTTCAATCCAATCGTCTGGTTTGTGAACAAGCGTCTCGCCGTGGAACGCGAGCGCGCTTGTGACGATGCCGTGGTCTCGCAGGGGACTAAGCCTTCCGACTATGCCACTCATTTGATGGGGCTCTCCACGGGCCGGGAATTCTCGCCCCTGTGGGCAACAGCGATGGCTAATCCCACCCAACTTGAGTCCCGCCTCAAGCGCGTGCTCGATCCTTCGTGCAAACGTCAGGGGATGAGTGCCGTCGTTTCATGTACCTTGTTGATGACCGTCTTCATTCTCACCTTGTCTCTCACAAGTGTAAAACTCACCGCGGCGGAATCACCGGCGCCCATTCCGCCCAAAGCGATGGCACTCCTGAAAGAAGCCTTGGCCCTCATGGAGTCAGCCCGCGAAAAAGACGCTGACGTCCCGGTGGGATTTGACATCTCGGGAGAAACGATCACGCCCATCTATGAGAAGGATCGCATCCGCCCACTCAGGCCGGCATTACGAGGGACGCCTACCTCTTCAGACGCCATTCTTGAATCCCTTGAGCCTGCTCCAACGGAAATCGAGCCCCCAGCCGATGCCATCGACGACCTATTGCCTGAAGATCCTTCTGATCTGCCAGATCTCGTCGAGGCCCGGACGGCTCCCCCTGCCAATATCCCCAAACTTGAGTCAGTTCCCAATGAAGCCTACCAAGAAGCGCTACGTCGTTATCACCAACTGAAGACTCAATACACCGAGGACTCGATGCCGGTGATGAAACAACGCGCATTGCTTCACCAATTAGAAGCCGAACGTCGTTCGGCCCCAACTGTCACCCGTGTCGCTACCCCGCAATCTGGCATTGTTCGCAATGTCACCGTTAGATCAGGAGAATCCGTGGAGCGCGGCCAGGTGCTCATGCAATTGGATCGGCGGCTAGCAGAACTCTCGTTGGATGAAGCCAAAGGCAAGATACAGGCGGCGGAGCAGCTCATTAGTCACGCCAAACGATCCGTGGACAGCACCAAGCTTCAGGTCGAAGGGGGCATCCTCAATCAGTCGCGGCTCTTCGATGAAGAAGCGAAGCTAGAGAAGGCTCAAGCCGCGCTACGAACGGCAAGAACCGAACTGCTTCGAGCGGAGATCGATCTCGATGACCTCACCATCCGCGCTCCCGCTACCGGGAAGATACTATCCATTGATGTGCAAGTAGGTGAGTTCGCCAATCCGGAAAAACCGGTTATTCATCTTCAAGTCCCTATCAAGACCTCACCCGGTGCCGAATAACCGTCGGCGATTAATCCTCGCTATCGCCTCCGGCGATAGAAGAACCCTATGCACAGCCCTAACAAGGGCAGGCTAGCACCCGGTTCCGGAACGGCCGAGGGATCCCTAAAAATCCCTTCTACGCGAATGTTGCCGATTTCTTTTCCTAGAACGGCATCATGATAGGTGGCTGTCACTGAATAAAAGCCAATCCCGTCGAGAAGATCATCGAAGGAACCATCTCCTGACAAGGGCAACAACGAAGTCAATGGTTTGAGATTGGTTTCCGTTGCGAGCGGATTCGGATTCTGTTGTATCCGCGCCTCTCGCTTGAGACGCAATCGCCTCGCAAACCAAGCCGAATCCATCCTCGCTCTCGCAATGGGTTTGTCTCAAGATCAGATCATGACCCGAAGGGAATCTCTCATGCTCCTTGCGTCGGCTGCTCTGAACAAGGCGACGTCTGCTCAAGGTGACGCCCCAACGGCGGATTTGGACCGGTATGGTGGATGGAAGGGCAAGACCTTCAAGGCCACGGGCTACTTTCGCTTGGAGAACGATGGCGATCGTTGGTGGTTTGTTAGTCCTGAAGGAAACGCTTTTCTAAGTTTCGGCATCAATCACCTTCATCCCGATCTCTGGCGTCAACCGTTCAATCAAGAGACTTGGGCCAAGCGATTCGGCCTGCCGAATCTCGACAACTACCAGCAGTTTGCCAAAAGTCTGCGGACCTGGTTTCTCGATACCTGTCGCGACTACGGTTTTAACACCGTGGGTGTGCATGCTTCGTTGTCCGTGGCAAATCGCCCTCATCCTCAACTTCCTTACCTGCGGCCGATTCACTTTGTGGATATCCCACATTGGAAGACGGCGATTCCCGATGAAAACTTCCTTGATGTATTTTCTGACGCCTTTGCTAGTCGATGTGAAAGCATGGCCGAGGAAGCGGCTGCGCCTCTAGCAGACGACCCCTACCTGCTCGGCTACGCGATGACGGATTGCCCGTTGCTAACTGAGGAGGACTGCCGCGAACGACCCGATGTCATTGGCGGCGCCAAGCGATCTTCACGAATCGGTTGGCCAAGACGGCTGCGCAATCTCGGCGCGGATGCAGCAGGAAAACAAGCTTACACCCAAACCATGCGCCAGCTTTACCGAGACGATATCGGGGCCTTCAACACCACTTACAATACCACCTTCACCTCGTTTGACGCCCTACAAGAAGCGCGGCATTGGCGGCCCCACACCGATCTCTCCAATGGCAACGAAACGCGCGACAACGTGGAGTTCCTCAAGGTCGTCGTAGCCCGATACTATCAGACCGCCAAAGATGCTATCCGGCGTCATGATCCGCATCACCTCTTCTTCGGCGACAAGATCAACGCGAACACCGACACGCTGGACACGCTTCTACCCATCACCAGCCGCTACACGGATGTGATCTTCTATCAAATGTACGCGCAGTACGAAATTCAGGAACCGGGCTTGGACCGGTGGTCCAAACTAACAGAAAAGCCTTTCGTCAATGGCGACTCCGCCTACACCATGATCGGAGAGCATATGCCCCGCCCATATGGTCCGGTGGCGGATAGCCTTGCTCAGCGCGCCGAATGGACCAAATCGTTCTTTCATCGAGCCTTCGCACGACCGGATTTCGTGGGTTGGCACTATTGCGGTTTGATTGATGCCTCGCAATTGGTGGGCCGCAAGCAAGACCGGCAGCATTCGGGTTTGATGAACGGTCATGGCAAGCCCTACCCAGAGCTGAAGCACGTCATCACGGCTTGTAGCCGGGACCTGTATCACATTGCTACCAAGCACTCTTAAATCCTCCATCGCATGCGCATTCTATCATTATCTCTTTTCTTAACAATCGCCACCACCGCCGTTGCCGGCAGATTGAGCGTCTATCGAGATGACGACACAGGTTGGGACATCTACGTCATGACTCAGGGAGCCACCACCGCGACCTTCGTTCCTGCTGCGGGCGCCAATGTGCAATCGGTCGTTCATGATGGGGTGGAGTATTTCCATCAGCCCACCGAACTCTCCAAGTTGCCCGGCGTTCGTTGTGGCAATCCCGTGCTCTATCCGACTCCCAATCGAATCAAAGGCGGAAGTTTCGAATTCGAAGGCGAGCGTTATGTGTTTAGCGAGGGACCCGGAAATCATATCCACGGCTTGGTTAATCAAGAGCCCTTCACGTTTGAGGCCGAAGATGTGAAAGTCGATTCCGTATCGGTGACTGCTTCCATTCGATTTGATGACACCACCGAACGTGGACGCTTGTTCCCTTGGGAACACACCTTTCGCATGAAGGTCACGGTGCGAGATGGTTCCGTTAGGTGGAATTATGAAATCGACAACGATGCTAGTGAAAGAAATCTCCCTTTCGGCGTGGCTCTGCACCCATACATCAAGTATCACGGTTCGCGAAAAGAAACTTATCTTCAGGTGCCGGCGCAATCCTTGATGGACGCCAGGCAGCAGCTGCCCACCGGAAAACTGCTGGATCTTTCCAATCATCCGTTGGATGCTCGCGAACCGATTTCTTTAAAGGACTACGATGCCGACGACGTCTTCTTTGGCATGGTGCCTGACAAACCTGCAAAAGTGGAGTTTCGCAACGTGGGACGCAGCATCACCTTCCGTGCCTCCAAAGAATTCACCCATCTCGTCGTCTGGACGCCGGATCGCCCTTTCATGGGTATCGAGAACCAAACCTGTTCGACCGATGCGCACAACCTAGCCGCCCAAGGAATGAACGAAGTGGCACATTTGCAAATCTGTCCGCCAGGAGAAAAGCGTCAGGGTTGGGTTGAGTACGTTTTTGAGTAGGACTGAAAAAATAGGGCGGCCAGAAATCGCTATCCTACGCTATTCACTTGCAATCCGCACACTTCCCCAATAACCAAATTCGTTCATCCAGTCGTTGGCTTTGTTCTCGAGCGTTAGGGTAATGGCTTGGCCTGCATAGGAAGTGAGATCGATATCCAGATTCAGCCACTCTTCCTGAATTTCTCTGTAACTCACGATCCGGTCGGCAAGAACGTCTTTGTCGGCCAGGACGCGAAGTTGCCAATCGCCATGAGGATGGTAGCTCGCACGAATCTTTAGCGTGGTTTTCTTGTCCAAGGGAACCTGTAGCTTTCTTGTTAGGGTGCAGGGAACTTTGCGGTCGAGGGGATGCGTTTGCACCGCGTTTTCATTGCGGAAGCTTGAGAGCTTGCGAACGCCGCCTTCTCCGACGTTCTCCACCCGAAAACCAGGAGCCATTTCGTGGATGACCTGACGCCACTGACGCCGCTGAGCGGGATTGGGCTGGCCTTTGATGGGTAGCGCCCCGCTGACCATGCGGCGCGCGACGCATTCTTGGAGAAACGGCATCCTGCCTTTCACGACGGTTGCCAAGGCTCTCTCCGGAAACTTCGTGACCATGGGTTCAAGGGCATACCAAAGCATTCTGGGGATGTTAGGATCATCGACGTCTTCTGCTCGACTCACCAGTGCACGAAGGATCGGCCAGCGCTCCTCAAACTCCAGACGCTGTAGGGCCGAGGCAAGATAGAGCCGAACGACTGGCGAGATATCATTCACAGCCACCGATGCCAACTCAGCGAGCACCTTGTCACTCGGCGTGCCGTTCTCACAGAGCAACTGTATGGCCCATGCGCGGAGATGCTCGTTATTGTGAGAAAGCATGTGAACCATCCCCGTCTTTCGATCCCCTGCCAGGTACCCCGTCACATGCATGGCCCATAGACTGCGAAGCCGTTTGCCGACGCTCTGCGAGCGCTCCATCAAGTCATCAAGAGCCCGGTATACCTCAGCTTTGTTCAGCTCGCCGGCGGCGGCCCTGGAGTGGAGTTCGACCCGCGCCTGACGCACATACCAATCGTTGGCGTGGTCTTGCAAGGCCACGAGTTCCAAATCAGTCATGCCTGGAATGTTAGGGCGTTTGATCTTTGGCGCGTTCTTCGGCATGATGCGATAGATGCGACCACTATTGGGGAAATTGATCGCGTTGCCGCAGACATCCGTATCGTGCCAATCTAAAATGTAGACGCCGCCGTCCGGTCCGATCTCCACGCTGAATCCGACCCAGGCCAGATCATTTGTCGGCATGAAGTCACTGCCGTGTTTCCCAATATAACTTGATCCATTCGGCACCATGTAATCGGTGAGTACGCAGTGTTCGTGGATATTGCACATAAAGAGATGGTTTTGATAGGGTTCAGGGAAGGTGTCCGCGAGATAGAAACGGGCGCCCCCATGTGCCGATAAGTGCGTATGATCACGAATCGTTTTGATATCGTCATAAATGTAGGGATTGACGTGGGGCTTGGACTGCTTGTGATAGACGCCGCCCTGCACCACGTGAAAGAGATGCGGAATCACACAACACGTAGCGAAACCATGACCCACGTCGTTGAAATCAAATCCCCAAGGATTGGATAAACCTCTAGCAAAGATCTCGAATTTCTCGGTTACGGGATGAAAGCGCCAAATTCCTGCGTCGATGAATAGCCGGTCTTGGTCAGGCGTTCCCGGTTTGCCCACATTTGAGCGGGTGAACACACCGTGGCAGCCGTAAAGCCAACCGTCAGGTCCCCAGATGAAACTATTCAAGGTCTCATGCCGGTCGTGGGTGCCCCAACCGTCTAACAAAACTCTTGGATTGCCATCGGGCACATCATCGCCATTGGCGTCAGGGATAAACAAGAGATTGGGGGGCGCCCCGAGATAAACACCACCAAAGCCGACGGCGATGCCTGAACTAAAGGTGATCTTATCCGTGAATAACTTCTTGGTATCAAAGACGCCGTCACTGTCCGTATCCTCAAAAATCTGAATGCGAGAAAGCGGTTCATTCTCTTTGTGTGACCGCCGGTCGATATAGTTGTAGTTCTCAACCACCCAGATGCGGCCTCGCCCATCGAAGGTGAAAGCGATAGGCTCTCCAATATCCGGTTCCGCAGCGAAAATCGAGACTTCGAAGCCATCGGGAATCTCCATCTTAGCGACGGCCTCCGCGGGCTTCAGGAAGGGGGCATCGCTGGTGCGATGTTGTTTATTGTGCTTTTCGGCCGGTGCTAGAGCGACTGAGCCGAGGAAGACACCAAGCGAGACGATCTTGGAAAAGTGCATGGCGGGAGCAGATTATTGAGGCAAATCAACCTGTTGTTTGGTCTGAAGGTATTTGTATAAATTTAAAAATTGCGCATCGGTTATGGTTTGCAGTTGCCCTTCCGGCATCATGGAGAACTCCGACGTCTCACGCTTCTGGATGTCTGATTTGGCAATGATAGACTTTTGACCGATCATGCTGAGGACAACTTTATTGTTATCTTCCTCCGTCACCGTGCCGGCGAGCACCTGGCCGTTCTTGGTGGTAATGGTGACTAACTTGTAAGCATCGGGAATATCACCACTGGGATCAATGATATTGAGAAGCAAGTAATTGAGATCTGCCCGGTTCGAGCCGGTAAGATCCGGTCCGATGATGCCACCCTCACCATACATGAGGTGGCAAGCCCCACACAGATTTTCATAAACGACGCGGCCTTTTGATGCATCGGCATTGGCCATGGCCTCATCAGTGGCTTTGGCTTTATACTCGGCCATGAGCAGTTCTTTGTCTTGGGATAAGGGCTTCACCCCATATTTTTCGGTAAATTCATCGCCTAACAGAGCACTCAGTGAACGGATGACATGGAAGGGAAGATCGTCCTTCGGCAAGCCACCTGAATCCAACGCCTTGTACAGCGCTTCGGCATAGGATTGGCGTGAGGCAAGCGTTTCTAAGATGGCCTGCCTGGCTTCGGGATCGAAATTCAGCCAGCTGGAAAGCAAGATCTCAGGAGCCTCTTTGGATTCGTAGACGCCGTAGGCGCGAATGGCCCGGATGCGCAGCGGCGGTTCTTCATCTAGCAGATCAATCAAAAGAGGAAGGAGATCCGGATGGCGTTGCGTGACCAGTGAGGACAGTGCGCGCTCACGGTCAGCCATGAGTGCCAGAGAATCGGCGACCACGATAAGCGCTTGTTGAATGGCGTCTTCATCGCCGAATAGCTGATTGAGTTGCCGGGTGTGTTGTCGCACCCCTTCGTTTGAACTAAGCGCAAGCACTTGGGACAGTAGAGGCCAGCCTTCCGGCGCCGCCAGATCGCGTTGGCCTTCCAATCCCAACGTGATACCCTTCAACAAGGCCGCTTGTACGGATGGGTCCGAAGTATTGGCAAGCGCATTGGTTAGGATGTTGAGTGCTTGGGCACCGTCCATTTGCTCCACGTTCTGCTCACGCACTTCATCGAGTTCTTGAATCTTAGGTGGTTGCGGTGCTCGCCTCTTGCGTTTTCCCTTGTCATCGAGGTTTGCGCGAATCTCCTCGTCAGTCGGTTTCTTAGAGGGAACACCTTCTTCCGGCACCTCGACATGCGCCGTCCAAAGGATCGCATTGAGAACGACAGTGCGGAAATTGTCATTCTGCCAGGACACGTGATTGTGAGCCCCAGTGAAGCCAAAGCCACGGCCTTTGCCCTCCGGCCGATCGTAAGCCCAAGCCACATGTTGATTCTCGCGGTTGGCCACCGCTTTTCGCACCGTGGGATTGCCACTACGTGGACCGTCCGGACGTTTGAGTGTGTCAGCGCCAGGAACGGCTGATAGGATCGGGGTCACACCTTTTAAATCGGGAACGAAACGCATGTGATAGTACCACTCGTCGTTGAGACTGAAAGGAGTAAGGCCGCGTGCAACGGGATGATCAGGAAAGGTGGTAAAGTTAGGACTCCAATGCGGATTGACCGACCAGTTGAGGGCGCAATAGCCTCCCATCCATTCCAAGAACTTCTTTCCTGGGCGGCCCATCATGGCTTCCGTAGCCCAGTGAATCATCACCACTCCGGTGCCACGCTTCATGATGGCGTCAAAGTCATCGAGAACGGGATTGAGCAAATGGCCTTGATGCCCCGTGCAGAAAATGACGATGGTCGCGGCGTCATGAAGAATGCTAGCGTCTTTGGGATAACCAAACTCGGGCAGCACCTGAGCGTCCACATCCACACCGGCATCATTCAATGCTTTGGCTAGGAGAAGACAACCCGCACGATGCTCGTGTGCCATGGGTCCGTGACTGGGTTTGCCGTGAATAAAGACCACCTTAGCTTTGTCTGCAGCGCTCGCGTGCAGGGTGAGCAGAACGAATCCAATGACAGAACGAATCAATATCGAGTTCATGAGAGCGATAAGCACTCAAAGTGCCTCGAAACTTGGGCTGAGGTCAAGCGAGCGAACGGGATGGGTGTAACGAAAAGTGGTGGTCAATAAAGGTAGAGAAACTGGTGACAGTTCCTTCGCGGCACCGGAGGGCCTCGCCCGGAACTCTCACGAGTTCCGCTACGTATAGTGCCCACCACTTTCAGTCATACCCGAACGGGATGGGTGTGACGAAAATTGGTGGTCAATAAAGGCCTCGCCCGGAACTCTCACGAGTTCCGCTACGAAAAGTGCCCACCACTTTTAGTCATACCCGAACGGGATGGAGTGTGACGAAAAGTGCCCACCACTTCAATCACATCCCCAACTTATGCTGGCATCCCCTAAGCGATTGTGGTTGAACCCTGGCTCACTTCTCGAGAACGTTCCTCAAAAAACCACGACCATGATCGCCACCCGCACTTTTATAACCCTCGGAGCAACATTGAGCGTCGCACTCGCAACGCCGATCCATGCGGCCCAACTCGAACTTAAGAAAATCGCAGGAGGCTTTGTCTCGCCAATCGCCTTGCTTCCCTACCCCGGATCGGAAGACCTGGTGGTCGCGGATCAAGCCGGAATTGCTTATGTGTTAGACAAAACAGGAAAGCGAAAATCCAAACCACTAATCGATGTCAGGTCCAAGTCAGCCAAACTCAACGAGGGTTTTGATGAGCGCGGTTTGTTAGGACTCGTCTTTCATCCAAAGTTCCCAGAAGTCTCCAAGATCTTCGTTTACTACAGCGCGCCGCTACAAGAAGGCGCACCGAGCGACTGGGATCACACTTCGCACATCTCTTCATTCAGCGTGAACGACCAGGCGGCCGATCTGGCATCTGAAAAGATTCTTTTAAAGATCGATCAACCACAATGGAACCACAACTCAGGCCGGTTGCTCTTTGGCCAGGACGGCTTGCTCTATATCTCCACCGGAGACGGCGGCAAGCGCGATGACGCGGGAGTCGGTCACGTGGAGGGCGGCAATTCGCAGGATGTGACGCAATTGTTAGGCAAGATCCTACGCATCAATATCGATGAAGGCGATCCTTACAGTGTCCCTAAAGACAATCCCTTCGTGGGCAAAGACGGTCGTGATGAAATCTTCGCCTGGGGGCTCAGAAATCCTTGGGGTATGGTCCTCAACCCTGACAATCCCTCCCAACTCATCGTAGCCGATGTGGGTCAAGACCGTTATGCCGAAGTGAATGTGATCAAGAAGGGTGGAAACTACGGTTGGCGTGTTCGTGAGGGTTACCAAGGCTTTCACATCGATAAAGCGAAGCAACCGAAGACCGAAGGTCCTAAAGAAGACAAGTTTGGCAATGCCTTCGCCGAGCCCGTCGTGGTCTACAAGAACCGCAACATCCCCGACTTCAAAGAAGACGAAGACGCCCGTGGTATCTCCGTCACCGGCGGCCTGGTCTATCAAGGTTCCGGCATTCCCGATCTCAAAGGGAAATACCTCTTTGGTGATTGGTCACGCCAATGGGCGCCCGGCAAAGGCAGCCTTTTCGTTGCGGATCGCTCCGGCGACAAATGGCCTGTCAAATCTCTCGCCCTCAAAGATAACCCTAACGGTCAACTCGACGCCTACGTTGTCGCTTTCGGCAAAGATGCCAAGGGTGAAGCCTATGTCCTCACGGCGGGACAACCCGGATTTGGAGCCGAGCTGGGCGAGGTTTTAAAGTTGGTGCCCGCGAGTTAGGGTTTGAGCCCAAGGAGAGGCGCTTTCAAGCGCCTCATCCTCAATCTCGGCTGGTTGCAAACCGCCGCGCTTTGGGAGGCCGATTCGATTATCGTTTCGGGGCAGGATTCCCATTGGCCCCGGGGCGAGCCCTACGCTAGAGTCCGCGCTTTCCCACGTAGAGCTTGCTTGATGGCAGCTCTACAAACTCCTAGAAATCTTGATTATGACGATGCGTAAGACCTTGTTTTCAGGAATCGTTACCAGCATTTGCTTGATGACGATCGTTTCCGGAGTCTCCGCTCCTCCCTTGGTTATCACCGAGGTCATGCCTTCAAATGAGGCCGTGCTTCGAGATGAAGACGGCGATTCACCGGATTGGGTTGAGATCCACAATGCGAGCGATCGGCCGGTTTCACTCAAAGGCTACAGCCTCACTGATGATCCTGACAACATGACGAAATGGGTGTTTCCCGATCGCGAATTGGCCAGTGGCGCGTTTGTGGTGGTATTCGCCTCAGGTAAGGACCGGCGGGATGGCGAACATCTGCACACGAACTTCAAACTGGGAGCCAAGGGTGAGTATCTCAGTTTGGTAAAAGAGAAGCGACCGATTCAGGCCTTCGAGCCCACCTTGCCGAAGATGAAGCCGGACCAATCCTTTGGAGTCGTGTTTAAGGGAGGCAAAGGTCAGTTCGCCAAATCCGGCGCTTTGTTAGCACCCACACCGGGTGCACCCAACTCAAATCAATGGGCGCCACCACGAACGAAGGACACCAAGTTCAGCGTGGATCGGGGTTTCTACGACGAGGCCATCAATGTGGCGATCACCAGCGCCACACCGGGTGCCGAAATCCGCTACACCACGGATGGAAGCACGCCGAGCGCGGACCACGGTGAGGTTTACGACGGCCCAGTACCCATTGTCTCCACCACCACCCTACGCGCTTTGGCTCTAGCAGAAGGACACGCACCGAGCGACGTCGACACTCACTCTTACATTTTCCCGAAAAACGTGATCAGCCAGCCGCAACGTCCGCAGGGCTGGCCGCGGTCGCGCCCCGGTGGCCGTAGTCGCGGATTCTTCGGCTTTGGAGGCGGCGGAAGCGTTCCCTTGGATTACGCCATGGCGGATCCGCGTTCGTTCGGCGCCACGGAAAAAGAAGTGTTAGACGCATTGCAAGCGCTTCCCACGCTCTCGATCGTCACCGATCAAGGAAACTTGTTTGACCGCCGCCAGGGCATTTATGCCAATCCGCAGAAACGTGGGCGTGATTGGGAACGGCCCATCTCCATTGAACTGATTGATCCATCCGGAAATGAAGACGGCTTCCAAATCGATGCCGGGCTCCGCATTCGTGGCGGGCACAGCCGTCAGCCCTACTGCCCGAAGCATGCCTTTCGCGTCTACTTCCGCGACACCTATGGCGACGGCCGCTTGAATTACCCTCTCTTCGGCGCCGAGGGTGTGGACACCTTTGACGACATCGATCTACGGACCTCACAGAATTATTCGTATCACTATAGCGATGACGGCCGGCAAATGACGATGGTGCGAGAAGTTTTCTCCCGCGATACTCAGCGAGATATGGGACAACCCTACGCCCGCAGCCGATACTATCACTTGTATCTCAATGGGCTCTATTGGGGCATGTATCAAACTCAGGAGCATACTGAAGCGTCCTACGCCGCGCGCTACTTGGGCGGCGAGCCGGAGGATTATGACACACTGAAGGCGGTCACCGGGTTCAACCGCCAGCAAGATGATGCCGTGCCGCGCGGCTACTCTATCAAAGCGACCGACGGCACCTATGAGGGCTGGGAACACCTCTGGGAACAATCGGGAAAAATCGCTGCGGCTACGAACGCGGAGGAACGCCGCCTGCTCTACTACGATTTGCAGGGACTGAATGAGAACGGCAAGCGTGATCCTAACAAGACCGTCTATTTAGATGCCGATAACCTGATCGACTACATGTTAGTCACCTTCTACACCGGCAATTTTGATGGTCCCATCTCACGCTTCATGCGCAATCGCTCCACCAACAATTGGTTCGCCGTTTTCAAACGCGGGGGCAATCAGGGTTTCAAGTTCTTTGCTCACGATTCGGAGCACACCATGGGAACGAAGGACACCCTACACATCGATCGCACAGGGCCCTTCAGCGCTGGTGAATATGTGGGAATCAGCAATCCGCAGTGGATTCATCAGCAACTCACGGCTTCGGAAGATTATCGTTCCCGTTTTCGCGAACGCGCTGAGGCAGCTTTGTTAGGCAATGGGCCGTTGACGGTCGAGGCGGGCATCCATCGGATCAATCGCCGGGCCCGCACCGTTGGGAAAGCCATCGTGGCTGAGTGCGCGCGTTGGGGAGATTACAAGGATCGCCCGGGACGGACCAAAGCAGAGTGGGAGACGGCGATCGAGTATCTGCGCGAAGTAGTGAAAGAGCGCACGGCGATTCTGCCAGATCAGTTGGCAAATGCTCTGCGTTTTGAGAATGGTTCCGCGCGATCCAACTTGGTCGCGGCGCCCCTTTTTAATCCGGTACCCATCCCCATCGTGCATTGGAAATCGCCTAACAAGGGTCAGGCCGGATTTCAACTGAGCAAGGGGGATCAAGTTTATTACACGCTCGATGGCTCCGATCCCAAAGGAGCCCAGGGCAAGCCCTCCGCCAAAGCTCTCCAAGCGAAACCTACCCGGCATGAGACGGTGACCGTTCTCGGGGAAGTGCAGCCCGTAAGGGCCATGGTGCCGCAAGATGGTTCGCTAGACCAGAAATGGACGGCGATCGAGTTCGATGACAGTGCTTGGAAATCAGGCAAGGGCGGTCTAGGATACGATCTTCGTTGGGACTACCGTTCACTCATCGGCGTCGACCTCACGGAAGAAATGTCAGGGGAAAGCACCACCGCCTACGGACGTTGGACATTCCATCTCAAAGAGGTGCCCAAGATAGACAAGCTTATCCTCCGAATGAAATTTGATGACGGTTATGTGGCTTACTTAAATGGTCAGCGCATAGCCGGTGCCAATGCACCACCACGGCCTAACTGGAAGAGTGCCGCTCAGGGCCCTCATGATGATGCCTCGGCCATGCAGTGGCAGGAAGAGAATATCACCGCGCAGGCAACCCTGCTGCGTGCAGGAAAGAACGTCTTGGCCGTCCACGGCATGAATGACGACAACACCAGCTCGGATATGTTGTGCTATCCGACCATCGTGGGCACTCGTGAGATCTCGGGAAGCACCATTACTGTGGCAAAGAACACGGCGAAACTTTCGGCACGCAGCCTGCTCAATGGCGAGTGGAGCCCGCTTGTCGCCATTCCAGTCGCCGCGACACCGGAGAACAAGGCCACACCTGCCACAGAGGGGAATCTAACGCTCTCGGAGATCATGTACCATCCGGGAGACCCCACGGAAGAGGAGGCGGCGGATTTTGATGACGCCGACGCCTTTGAGTACGTTGAGTTGATGAACATCAGTGAGGGGCCGATCGATCTCGCGGGGGTGGCCTTCACCAACGGAATCGATTTCCATTTCCAATCCGAGTATGTTTTGGGTGCCGGCGAACGTTGTGTCTTAGTCAAGAGCCGCGGCGCCTATCAGAAACGTTATGGCGATCAAGGTAAGGTCGCTGGCAATTACTCAGGCGGTCTTAAGAATGGCGGCGAGAAGCTAGAGCTGGAAGACGCCGAGGGCGAACTCATCCTCTCCGTGTCTTACAAGGATAGTTCTCCCTGGCCGGAAGGCGCGGACGGCTTGGGATTCTCGCTCGTGCTCAAAGATCCGAAAAGTGATCCTTCACTCAATCTGGCCAAAAGCTGGCAGGCCAGCAGCAAGATCGGCGGCACGCCTGGCGAGGGAGATGTGATCACGGCCGGCGGCGTGCTCGTCAATGAAATCCTCACCCATACCGATCTCCCGCAAGTGGACGCCATCGAATTGCACAATCCTACCGACGAAGCCATCGACGTGAGCGGTTGGTTCCTAACTGATGATCAGCGGGAACCCAAGCGCTATCCCATCGTAGCCGGAACGAGCATTGCTGCGGGCGGTTACCTCGTGATCCAGGGTGATAACGATGACACGCCTGAGAATAATGATAGTTTACCGGCAGACCGTTTCGCCAAGAGCTTCTCCCTGAGTTCGCATGGGGAAGAAATCTATCTTTACGCCGCTAACGGCGAAGGAGAGCTGACCGGATACAGTCACGGATTCCGCTTCCCTGCCGGCGCGAATGGGGTCTCCTTCGGCCGCCACGTGAACTCGGCAGGAAAAGAACAGTTTCCACCACAGAAATCCATCACACTAGGGAAAGCGAATTCAGGCCCGCGGCGATCAGGCGTGATCATCAGTGAGATCATGTATCACCCATTCAATAATGATAGTGATGCTGAGTTTGTCGAGATCTGGAATCGCGGTGAGAAAGCCCAACCTCTCTTCGATCCGCTTCATCCGGAGAACACTTGGTATTTGGAGGGCATGAAATTCAGCTTCCCCAAGGGGCAAACGTTGAAACCTAACGAGGTGGCGATCATTGCCCGGCTGGATGAGGCCAGCTTTCGCGGTCGCTATTCTGTCCCGGAAGGAGTGAAAATCTTCACCATGGAAGAGGAAAGCGCTCTTCAAAACTCCGGCGAGAAGCTGCGTCTTTTGCGACCCGATATTCCCGATGTGGTATCGCCAGATGAACCTCCCGAGGTCCCGATGTTGGAAGTCGATCACGTACGCTATGGTGACCGCGATCCCTGGCCGGAAGAACCTGACGGCGACGGCGTCTCTTTAGAGAGAGTCGCTGAGGAATCCTACTCGAACGATCCCAAAGCATGGCGGGCCTCTCATAAAGACGGCGGTACCCCTGGCACTCCTCCAAGCGCCAAAAGCGCTTTCTATGACAAGATCGATCCTTTGGACGTCGTCCCGGCACGTTTTCTCGCACAGACTGACAGTGCCTCAAACGAAGACGAAGCCGGATCGAAAACGGCCAAGGATTTGGATCTCAGCCCGTGGATTTGGTTAGGCGTCTTCTTCATTGGTTTCATTGCCTTGCTCATGGTGGCCCGAAAATTCCGGCCTGAATAACACAACCTCCCAATCGATGTGGGACCAATCCTTCCAGCGTGATCCGCTGAACAAACGCGAGCGGATCACCTACGTGGTGGCCCTCACCGTCGTGCTGGCGCTTTTCGCCGCGGAGATCATTTTCAACTACGAGCCGCGAAAGATCGCGGCGGTGATCTTTGTGGTTTCGTGGGGCGTGTTAGTCGCGATCCACGAGTTCGGGCACGCGTTGATGGCGTGGATGTGCGGTTGGGGCGTGAAGCGAATCGTGGTAGGCTTCGGGCGAACGATCGCCTACTTCACCGTGGGCAAGGTACCCGTCGAGTTTCGCACCTTTCCCATCGAAGGCTTCGTTCAACCCTACCCCAAAGACCTGCAGTCACCGAGGCTAAAAGACGCGCTCATCTACGCTGCCGGGCCCGGCATTGAGCTTGTGCTAGCGGTCATGATCACATTGGCCCTGGGGTTTGATCAGATGTTCACCCGTACCGATCATTTGGGGATTCTCAGCCTTCAGGCGTTCGCCAGCGCCGCCGTCGTTGGCGCGGTGTTGAATCTCATTCCCATGTCCGTCGAATCCGGAGGCCAACGAGTCCCCAACGACGGATTAGGTATTTTGTTAGCTATGCGCCGCCGTGATGCGGATTATCGCGAAATCTTGTCATCATAATTGGCAACACCGCTATCACGAGCGCAGCCACGCAGGAACGATCATCAGTTCCTCTACTCTTATTGAACGAACGATTTTAGTCACACCCAAGCGGCCCTGCGTGCTTGAAGCTCCCGGACCATCCGCGGTAACATTGCCTCTTCGACCACTCTACCAAGATATGAAATCCCGTTTCCTACTCTTTCTTTTTCCTATCATTGCAACCTCCTATTCCCAGGAGATCGTTTTCAGTGATAACTTTGACGAAGGCGATCTCACCCAATGGCGATTGAACGAAACGCCGTTTGAAACGGGAGCCATCGAGATCGATGGCGGCGGAATCGTAGATGGTGCTTTGCAACTAGGCGTTTCGGCGATCGATGATTTCTGGGGCGGCTTTTCTCTGGCAACGGAGCGTTCCTTTTCCGCTTCGGCAGAGAGTCCACTTACTTTTGAGATCACACGAGTGAGCGATGATGGCGTGGGCACCACTCGCTCTGCAATCTGGATCACCGATCAAACGCGGTCCCACTATGTTTTCTTTTCGCACAATGTGGTGGAAGGCGGCTGGCAGTTTAATCGCCGCATCGGTCAAGCCGGGGACAATCCGACGGGATCGGGAACGAACATTGATGCCTTCGATGCGCTGGATGAAAGCTTGGGTTCGCATCGCATGAAAATGGTGGCTAACGGCGCCACCGTGCAACTTTTTCTCGATGATCAGTTAGGCGCCGAGGTAGACTTTCCCCTAATAGAAAACATCATCTTTGAATTTGGTGTCTACGCCAGGGCGGTCGGAGATGAGGCGATTGCCGCCTTTGATGACCTGGAGATCAGGTCGGACCTACCAACGGGCTTTCCATGCGCGGCTCTATCGCCTAACCAATTGAACGTGTTTGCCGGTGAGCAGGGCACCTTCACGCTCACGGTGCCCAAGCTTCTGCTGGCGGATCAGGCAGCGGTCATAACGGTTTCCTCGAGTGATCCCGATGTCGCAACCATCGTCGGCGCCAATGGTGCAGGTGAGTTGCAGATCAACTTCCCACGCGGAAGTGAAAATGTCGCTCAGGTTCAGGTGGAAGGAGTATCTGGCGGACTAGCGACGATCGAGATTGCCGCATCCGATCCCGTGTGTGTGGCCAATGCGGCGGCCGTTAGTGTTTCGTCGGCCTTTGTGAGGGATCCGAGTTTCGAGGAGACTCCCCGGCCGGAAGGCGTCGGCTATGGAGAGATTGCGGCCTGGCAAGGTGGCTCTGGTATCAATGACGGCGGGCCCTTTGGCGACAACGGCTCCATTCCTGACAGAGCACAAATCGCCTTCACGCAAGGAGGCAAGGGCCTCTCGCAAGAAATCAGCGGACTCGATCCGGACAAGCAGTACTGGGTGCAGTTCTTCTACAACGCACGCAATTGTTGCGGGGGTACCATTGGTCTCACCGTCAATTTCGACGACGAACCGCTTCGCACCATCGCCGAGGTCAAGCCGGTGGGCGCTGCCAATCCCTATCATTTTTTCTCGGCCCCCTTTCAACCGTCCATGTCAAGCGGATTGTTAGACTTGGTGTCTGACGCCGTGGGCGACGCCACGGTGTTGTTTGATGCCGTGACCATAGTGGAGCGTGACGAGACGAATATCGTCATCGCCAACCCAAGTTTCGAAGCGAGCGGCATTCCTCCCTCACCAGGATACTTCGAATCGGGCCTCGCGGGGTGGACGGGAACCGGGGGCTTCGGCATTAATGTCAGTGGCGGCGGACCGTTTGCCGATAACGGTGCGGCGCCTGATCAGGACTTGGTGGCCTTTATTCAAGGCGAAGCGTCTCTCACGCAGGAGATTTTCGGTTTCATTCCCAATGCCGAGTATACTTTCTCCATCGCCGCCAACGCCCGGGGTGGCAACACGCCTACTTTAGAGATTCTAATAGACGATCAAAGCATCCACATCGAAGAGCTCGCGGCCGTGGGAGGACGTGAGCCTTACCCGATTGTTACCGCAACATTTGAAGCCTCATCGCCACGCCACACGCTCACATTGCGCCAGACGGCAGCAGGCGATCAATCGATTCTCCTTGATGATGTGCGAATCACGGGAGAGGGATCAGGCATTCCGTGTCTCCCGGTAAGCACGCCGCAATTCCGGGTCACCGAAGGTCAAGAAGCCGGTGTGTTCAGCATTGAGATACCGGAAGAAGCCGTCGAGGATAGTCCCCTCGAACTCAAGGTAACCAATACCAACCCCGCCGCTCTAACACTCGCCGGAGCGGACAATGATGGCGTGTTGACTTTGAACTTTGAGCAGGGCGGCGAGCTGACTGCGACCATCAATGTGACGGCGTTGGAATCGGGACGCGGTGCGGTGGAGATCGCTTCGGAATCCAAACCGGTCTGTTTTACCCACGATACCGTGGCCTATCGCGTGGTGAAAGCGCCCTTCCGGAACCCCGGTTTTCAAAGTAATTCGCCCACGCCTTTCCCTACTTATGGCGATATCGACGACTGGGCGCGTAGCGGGAATGCCGGTGTGAATACCACCGAAGGCCCGTTCCATGACAATGGAATGATTCCCGATGGCGCCCAAGTTGGGTTTATTCAAGTCACGAACACACTGGAGCAAACCATTGCCAATCTTGAACCGGGCGTGGAGCATTGGCTGCAATTCTATTACAATGTGAGAAATTGTTGTGCGGGCGGGACCTTGGATTTTCAAGTGTTGTTAGACGACGCCGTACTCTTTGAAGCCATGCAGGTAGAGCCCGTCGGCCTTGATGATCCGGAGGCGCCCTACCACTTCGCCATGGTGCGGTTCACGCCGGAGCAATCTAGCGGATTATTTCAAATCGCGGTGACCGCCGAGGGAGATGCCAGTCTCTTGTTTGACGCTTTCACCATCGTGCCGCGATCGCCCAACGATGTTGCCCTCATTAATCCAAGCTTCGAAATGACCGGCGCCTACACGCTGGAATTTCCGGGCTACATGCAGCCCACTTCTCTCGGCGGCTGGACCGCTACGGGCGGCTACGGAGTGAATGTGTCAGGCGAAGGCCCTTTCGCTGACAATGGAACCGTACCCTCGCAGGATTCCGCTGTGTTTCTTCAAGGAGTGGGCTCCTCCATCGCTCAAACGATCACGGGGCTGACGGCGGGTGAATCCTATACCTTATCCTATGCTTACAACGCGCGAACGGCCAATCAACCTCAGCTCTTAGTCACGGTAAATGGCGCCACCGCACAAGACGTGGCTGTCGATCCCGTGGGAGCGGACAATCCCTATCACACACACGAATTCAACTTTCAAGCCACCGGCGCCACCGCGGACTTGATCTTTGCCCAAACGGCGGAGGGCGACAACACCGTCCTCCTCGACAATATACGCGTCACCTCGGGTTCAGCGGTATTGCCCTGCGTGGAGATCTCGCCCGGTGAGCTTACCCTGTCATTACAGCAAACCACTAACATCCGGGTCAGCGTTCCCGACACCTTGATGCAAGCACACGATACTATCACCGTTTCCGCTGTCAGCACGGCGCCAGGTGTTGTGGAGGTGCTCGGAGACAGCACCCTGACATTTACTCAGGGAGGCGAACGGGAACAGATCGTCCAGGTACGCGCACTTGGAGGAGGCGCCGCTGCGATTCATTTCTCCAACGAGCAAGAAGGCGTTTGTTTGAGCCGCGACGCCGTCCCGGTTCTGATTTCACGTAACCTTGTTAGAAACAGTAGTTTTGAAGCGAATCCTCAGGCCGCCGGAGTGGGTTACGGTCCGATCAACGACTGGGCCGGTGAAGGCGGTGTGGGTCTAAATTCCTTTGGCGGCCCGTTTCACGACAATGGCGACATCCCGGATCGCGCACAGATTGCGTTGATGCAAGGCGCCGCCAGCTTGACACAAGAGATTGGTGCCATGGCCAACCAACCCTATCTCTTACAGTTTTATTACAATGCCAGAAATTGCTGTGGTGGCACCATTGGCTTGCGTGTGGAGATCAATGGAGAGGAAATTGGGAGTATCGAGTCTGTCGAACCCGTTGGCTATAATGCCGCAGCGTTTCCTTTTATCGCGGAGGCTGCTCCTGTGGAACTCAGGTTCGTGACCACGGCCGATGGAGACGCCACTGTCCTGCTGGATGCGGTCACCGTGACCGCTCGCGCACCACAGAATCTCGTGGTGCAGAATCCCAGTTTCGAAGCCAGTGGCACCCCTCCTGCGCCCGGCTATGTTCAACCTAACCAAGTAGCGGGGTGGAACATCGGAGGCGAAGAATACGGAGTGAATGTGTCAGGCCTTGGCCCCTTTGCCGATAACGGCGTGAATCCGGATCAAGATTATGTTCTCTTTCTGCAAGGCCAAACCAACGCTTCTCAGACCCTCGCCGGATTAACCGCGGGTACGAATTATCTTCTCACTTTCGCCTACAACGCTCGCAACGGCAATACGCCCACGCTGGTGGTCGCTGTCGACGGCACAGAACGTTTCAATGAAGCAGTGAACCCGGTGGGAGATGCCAATCCCTATCACACAGGCGTCGTGGCATTCACTGCAGCCGGCGACACGGCAGAAATCGCCTTTGCCCAGACCGTTGCTGGTGATCACACGCTCTTGTTAGACAACATCGCTTTGGTTGCGGACGACGGAATCGAGCCTCCAACCATGGATCTGCCTATTCTCAATATCGCGCTTGATGCGGGTGACGCTGTAATCACTTGGTCCGCCCCAGACAACACTTGGACGCTTCAGGAATCAGGTGATTTGGAAACGTGGAATGATAGTGCGGCCCCCGCTAACAACGACAACGGAAGTTTTGGTGCGACCGTGGCGCGACAGTTTGAGGAGCGTTATTTCCGACTGATAAGACGTTAGTAAGGTTAGCAATGCGGTGGCGAAGGAGTCTCACGAAATCCAACCGTGACGCACAGCGATCGGACCGCCGAAGGTTTCGCAGAGGATTTCTCGGCTTGCCTCACTCAGCATCATCACGTCTGACGCCCTGTAGCAACTATCATCCACTACAACGTAATGCCGACGATGAAGAAGGTTTTCCCGGTCGACGAGCTCTTGATAAGTAACCGCGCGTCGGCACTTAGGGCAAGGGAAGTGATGATCCTTGTCGATAGCGTGTTCTGTTAGGTCGCCACTCTGTATCGAGTCTTGAAATGCTTGATCGATGGGCTCGGAACACCCTGGGCAGAATGCCGGATAAACATGAGTGGTGAGAGGAAGAGGCATTCCAAAGGGCGCGGTGACCAGCTCCAGACTATCAAACGCCCGACGCCAATGATCCGCGATGTCTCCCAATCTCTTGGAACCAGGGTACGTGTAGTCTGCGTTAAAAAGCTTCACCGATTGAGGCCCATTCCCCGCCATGAACACGCCCCAGCCGTGATGCCATGATGGCGACGATTCATATCGTTGCGCGATCTCCATTCGTTCCAACCATTCGATCAATGGATTGAAATCGATGTTGGCGTCTTGCTCCTCTGTTTCCGAGGTCACATAGAGATAGGCTGTGCCCATACCGCCTCTGAATCAGTTTAAGGATTCACGCGAAGACGGAAATAACCGGATGAGGCGTCCATGCTAGACGATTGATAGACCACGCTCTCCAAATCCTCTTGCCCTGCCAAGGGTGCCCGAGCCAGCTCCACCTCTTGAGAAGGCATCCAGGTCGTCAAATCTACCGAGTGTTCCAAAGTGAGAGCGTAACCGGTAATATTCTTACGTTGAATCGTGCCTAACTGGATACCTGACTCGTTTCGCATGATGGTAAACGCCGGTGTCGACCCGCGTCTTGCCGGATCCGACCCTAACAAGAACTCGGCCACGTTGGCAAATTGGTCGTTATCGTAATCCGATTCCGGCGCCGCATCGGCACCTTCCGGGATGGCAGAAGCGATCCATGTTTCATAAGTGAGTCCCGGGTTTGGGGGAGTAACTTCTTCGCCTCCAGGCAATTCGTCATTGGCACTGGCCCGCCATTGTTCCGGATCGCTGATAGAGGCTTTGGCCGCCTCTTTTAATACGAGGAACGGTCCGTCACCATCGGCCTCGATGGGCCAGGGCTCCACGTCGTTGTACTCCAGTTCTTGTAAGACATCATCTTGGTTGTTTACCAGACGAAGGAGTTCACCGTCATTGGACAAACTTCCTGAAAAACTACCTTCGACCGGCAGACCCGCACCGTAACGCATGGCGAAGGCACCGGGATTACGCACAATGAAAAGCCGTTCGCCAGCGGCGATGGAAATCCTCTCCGCGGTCGCAAATTGAAATTGAATGCCTTTATTAAATCTTACATTCGCAAGATCAATCGTGGCCTCCCCCAAGTTCAGGAGTTCGACAAACTCGAAATCTTTGCGGCTCTGATAGCCTGCCGCCAATTCCTCTTCACTCGCCACGGCCGGACGATAATGCACCTTGGAGATGGTTAGATTCTCAAAGCTCGCCGGCACTTGATCCACAACGAACCGCGCTTCAACCAGAGCGGACCACCCATCGGAATTCATCACCCGCGCCTTCACGACAGTTGTTTCGGTCAGCGGAAAACCCTGAGTGAATGCTTGCGCGCTTGGTGCCATCTCTCCTCCGGGCAGACGCGGATCCGTGCCATCCGTTGTATAAACAATCGTTCCCCTAGCAAACAAACTCTTCAATAGCCGAACCGTGAAGCCATTCTCCACGTAACCGCCATATTGATTCATGGTCGGAGCAGCCGTGATGCCCGTCCATTTCTTGGATTGAAACTGACGGAGAACTTCTTCAGTACGGTTGGGAAAGAAGTCGTCGTTCAATCGATCCAGTTCTCGTTGCCATTGGTTGTCCCGCGTCCACCGGCCAGCTTGCCAACGCGCAGTCTCGCCGATGATCGACAGTCGGATTTGTTCCGCGCGAAAGTTGTAGGTCTTGGCCACAATCTCAGGCGTAAGGAGACCATCGTTATAGAAATGATTCTGAATACGGTCGGCTACCAACATGGCAAATTCCTCGTGTCGCATCGCATTAGGGAAAAGATCATGTGGACCTCGCCTCCCAAGATTGTTGTCGTTCAAACGTCTGAAAATAATATCCGAGTCCCACGCGATGAATTTCATGCCCCCTGCGTCCGGATCAACCGGCCCACCACCTCCCCAATTCTGGGTCGTATTCCAATCCCAATCATTGCCGCAATAATAATTGAGCAGCATATAATCGATGTAATTGAGGATATCGACTCTTCGCTGAAAGTCTTCATAATCATCTACGGAATTGATCATGGCGCGCCAAGCATCCATATCGCTGCTGCCGATGCCTTGGCCTTTGTTGATCGCAACGTAATCGCTCTTATTGCCGCCCAAGTAAGAAGCGAAGTAGTCCTGGGTGTTGCGTTCGTGGAGATGATAGTGCCCCCAGTAGTTGCCATTGATATAGGCGTGCACCCAACGGCCACGCAAGGATTCGTGCCCCATGAGAAATTGCATGTCGTTGATCCAGCGGTTGCGCAAGTATTGACCATTGCTGGGCTGCTGTGGCGGAGAACTCGCACCTAGATAGAATAGACTGTCGTGCGATCCGCTTCGGAGATTCAATTGATCAAAGGAGTCCGCTGACACATCGGTGTAAGGATGATCTTCGAACAGCGGGAAACGCAATTTCTCCTTCCCATACTCGCTGCGGAAGTAGAGCCGCATATTGTTCTTGGGATACGCGTTGAGGCTGTGACCGCCCACGCGTTTCACGCCGCAATCGATCTGAAAGCCATCCGAGCCATCTTGAAAGATCATTTCTACTGAAGCCGGGTCCTCCACCGTCTTCGATATATCGGTATCAGGTGTGACGATATTAACCGCCGGATGAGCCAATAAAGCATCGCGCATAAGCGGCCCATACACATCGTCCTCCGTGACGTTCGTCGACATATCCTCTTGTTGAATGATATCATCGACAAAGAGAAAGGTGTGCGTTTTTAGGCGGGAAGAAACGAAACCGGCTTTTTCAGCACGCGCGCGAATGGTCTTCGTGCTATCAATGAGAATCGGCTCGGTGTAAGTTCGCGCTGTGAACAGGGACGGCTCCAAACCATTGTCGGTGTAACGAATCATGGCATCCGGTGTTTCCGTCGTGAGTTCGAGCATAAAGGGCTCATCAAAGTAGCCTCGCTTCACACTAAATGTGACGTTTTGAACCAATCCTTCGCTACTGGCCTTGTTCGCTTTTCCAGGTGAACGCGTTTGGAAATACCCGGTGGTCGTATCATCATCCAAGAGGCCGTAGGAAATATTCTTTCGTTGCTCCGGATAAGCCGGGGCGAAGTCGTGAGCGATGGTGGTTCCGTCAGGCTCCACAAGGGCAAGGTATTCGCCATCGCCACTCAAACTGAAATTGGTATGAATCTCAGAGCTGAAGAGGCCGGAATCGTTTTTTCCCGAGGCATAGATCAAGATGTAACCGTCTACACTAACATTCCCTTTGGGAATCATCCATTTCGTGAGATTATCAGCATCGTCGGTCAGATACCATCCCGTCAACTCGACCGTGTCGGTTCCGGTATTGTGAATTTCAATCCAGTCCGATCGATCGCCATTCTTGTCTTCCAAGCCGTTTCCATTGATAGCCAGAAACTCGCTGATGACTAATTGACCGGAGACGCTCAATGCGGAGCTGAGCAACAAGGTGGTTAAAAGAATCGTACGCATGATTGGAATGAAGGGTGCTGCAGACTCAAAGAATCTACAGCACCCCTGAATAAAGGCTACTAATTGGACAGACGCCTAATTATTTCACCACACCGCGATAATAACCGGCGGCGGCGTTCACTCGCACGGCATCGGTATCGGTGTAGACACCAGTGACATCCGTGGCAATCGGCGTCCAGTTCTCCAGATCGGTGGAGTATTCGATGTCATAGGTCACGCCTTCGGGCAACTGCAAGGCCACTTCTTCTGCGGTCTTGGTGATGCCGGTGATATCGGGCGCAGGTCCAGGAGGCTCAGGGGCACCCCCATTTGATTGCGCTGAAATGGCGAAGGCGTAAAAACGGTTGAGCGAATCGGTGAACACCGTGTTCGTATTGTCTGTGTTAGGAGCTTCACCGAGTGCGATCGATGCCGCTTGGGCCGAATCCGGTCCACCGGCCAGCCACATATCAATTTCACCACCATCGAAGGGAATGACGGATCCTTCGTTGCCGCTGCCGTCGGGATTGGCGTCGGTAAATCCAACTACCCATCCGTTCTCCACAACCACCAACGGATTCGCCTCATCGAAGGGGAAACTCACCACAGATCCTTCATCCGCGGCCGTGTAGTCCTCGCCAAAGACTCTCGTGGTGCCAATGGCTCTGACAATAAACTCATTGTCAGCCGTACGCTCGGCGACAAACGGCGTGACGCGGCCCCGGGCATTGCCGACAAGAAACTGAAAATCTCTAAGCACCCCTTGCGAACCACCCACGGACTCGAAGTCGAAAGGCATGGCCTCATTGATCACCATGATAGCGTTCCAGCCATCCGGACCACCCGTTGTGGCCAGCGGATCGCGTTGATCCCCTGCTCTAACGATCTCCCCATTGAAAACCGGGCCTCCGCTTGGAAGCTCTTCCAGCGTGATCCCGGAGAGAATGGCATTGCCATCAGGTGTGGAGGCATCCGTTCCATCGAGATTGATGGTAATGGTGTCCGACGTAGCCGGAAAAATGTAAACCAGCGCTGCACCAGAGCCTTCTCTTCCGCCGCCTTCTGCCTGGACATTGTCCGGATGAAACTCACTGGCGAGCACTTCGCCATTGACCGTGACATCGAACGAGCGGTTACAGCATTTCTCCGCAAACAAGATTTGTAACTTGAAATTTCCGTTAGGATTCACATTGGCCAACTCATATGTTAAGCCGGTTGGTTCATCGTTTCTGTTGGACCAGCGAATCGACCACAACACGGTCTCAAGCGCATTGTCATCGTCCGTGTCACCAAACTCCGTCTTGGGATTCCATTCCACAATGTGATTCTGCGCAACCCAAGTCACTCCAGGAATTTCATTCTCATCGCTTACAAATGCCGCACCACCGACTGTTTGATCCGGTCCACCCACATTGATCGCGTAGATAAAGTCGCCCTCGAAGTCGAGATCCGCAGCTGAGGACACCGTTAGGGTTTCGAGCGATGGCGCCACCGGGCCGCCACCACCTGTTCCCGGGCTGTTCGGGTCTAACGGATCATGACCTTCGGCGACCTCAAACCCGTCACCAAACTTATCGCCGTCCGTATCGCGCTCTGTCGGATTGGTCCCACGCGTTCGTTCGTCGCCATCGGTCAAGCCGTCATTGTCGGAATCGGCATCCAACGGGTCTGTCTCCGTTTCTTCGCCGTCGTTCAAACCATCGCCATCCGTGTCGGCAAGATTCGGATGCGTTCCGCGAGCCAGTTCTTCCACATTGCTAACACTATCGCCATCAGAATCGCCATCCCCACTCTGATTCAAGTTACCAAAGTTCGCCCGCTCCCACACATCATCGAGGCCGTCCCCATCGGAATCGCCACTGCCCACAAGCGCCCCGATCGCGATTTCTGACAAAGCCACATTATAGACCCGCACTTCATCAATGCCGCCGACGAAGTCGCGATTCTCTGTGGGATGCGTGGCGCCGATGACCACATTTTCAACGACTTGCAGCGGTCCTTGCGTCCCACTATTGGCTAACACACCATCCACAAAGATCGCTTGCTCGCCGTCCTCATACCGCCAGGCCACATGATGCCACTCGCCAGGCACCACCGTCGTGGCGCCACTATTGATATCAGCTCCCCAGTGGCCCATGTAGTACTGGGCCCCACGTGTGCCGTGATGGAGGGGATTGGCGTCTGTGACCTGACCAAACACCATGTGATCGCCACTGGTATTGTCCACATTCACCCATGCCGCGGCGGTGTAATTGTTCTCACCAGCCATGCCCAAAGCATCGGCACCGAGTCCGGTATCCACATACATCGCCGTGTCCCCTTCACCATCGTCACCGAAATAAAAATGACCACCGCCAGTGAGGGAAGGCGAACCCTCGCTACGCCATTCTCCGTTTTCCGGATTCATGATCTCGCCGGCACCTCCTTCTTTGCCATTGTTCGCTGCGGAAGTACCCGCTCCATCTTCGAAATCATAATGCACTAGCAGAAAGTCTGCGATCACCGGAGATCCGGCATCCAAAGGCGGGTGTCCATTGGCCACTTCAAAGCCATCAAGAAACGTGTCGCCATCGGAATCTGGATTCAAGGGATCGGTTCCATGGGTGTCCACCTCCGCGCCGTCTAACAAACCATCACCATCGCTATCGGCCACTAAGGGATCGGTTCCTTCCTCGGCTTCGCGTTGGTCATCCAATCCATCGCCGTCACTGTCCGCTGGTTTGCCCGTCTCACCTAACGTTGAGCCCGGGTTGGCCAGAAGAAAGTCCACATCTTCTTTAGTTAGAGCCCGATCGTAGATCTGCAAGTCATCCACAGCGCCATCCAAACCTAACGCTCCATTAAATCCTCCGACGTAAAAGGCGCCTTCTCCCGTATCGCCTACGGGCGCTGGGTTATCCAGTCCGGCAACTTCCTCGCCGTCTACCCAAATGGAGGCGCGCTCTGGCGAACGCGTCAGCACGACGTGATGAACCGTCCCGGCTTCGACGGGAGAGTTCTCCGAATCAAAGATGACCTGCGGTCCTTCACCGAGATCGCCAAACCAGAAGAGTTGATTGTCTGCGAGCAGAAGCGCCAGAACGGGATTGGAATCAGGCCCTAACCCAACCACTGTGCCAAAGGCATTGTCTGCTAAGGCGCCGATCGTGTCCGCGCGGAACCACAAAGCGATTCCGAATTCTTCGAATTCTTTCTCAAACAACTCTCGTGGAATTAGCGCAGCGCCGCCCCCGGAAACATCGAGAGAAGTGCCGGTCTCGGCTTGCAAACCTGCCTCACCCAGGGTCGCCGAGCCATCAAAAGCGTTGACCATGCCGTGGCGGTTGAAACCTGTCACATCCACCAAGTCCGTGGTGCCGGCCGGTTCATCAAATGTCAGTCTCGCCGTCGGTCCCGCGAGATTCAGCACGCTAGCACTGACATCAAACGAGATCGCTTGATCCTCTGCTGTCTCGTCATTGGTCTTCACCTCCACAGTCGCTTGAAAGAGACCGGTGGCACCTTTGCTATCGATCGTCATTTCAATGGTGCCTTCACCACGTGGCCCCACGGTCTCTGAGAATCCCGTGACGGCGAAGTTCGCTTGCTGCGCACCACCTATCACTTCCACTGACGAAATGGTGAGATCGTTGCTTTCGCCGGAGTTGCGAACGGTCACCGAGAATGGTTGCACTTCAGGGAAAGAAGCCACCTGGCCAAGATCCAGTTCTCTAGGCAACAAAGCATTCGGATCATCATCGGAGAATTCGATTTCGAAGTTAAACTGATAGAGCCGGCCGCCGTCCGGAGACTCGTGTCCGGCGCTGACTTCCTCACCGACCTTGGGTTCAAACGGTGGCTCCGTATCGAAGTAGAACATCCCTTTGCCACCCTCTCCGGCGAAAGGAATGACGCCACCCGCGGCGTTGTTCGCGCCTTCAAAGCGTTCTTGCGCAATGGCGATATGGAAATTGCCTTCACTCAAATCGACGACATCGGAACCTTCAACGATCTCAATAGCCGCCGATTGAATGCCGCCTTCCGTGACCTCGATCTGCTTGGCCACCGCTTCGATGGTGTAAGTGCCGCCGTCTTCTTTGATTAGAAGCGGTGTGACCAATCCCGCGGGATCGATCCGGCCGGGATCGGCGTAGAAATTGAAAGTACTGAGAATACCGACGGTTTCGCCTGGAGGGCCTTCGATGGGGGTCGTCATCACCGCCACACCGTCCCAGCCATCGGGACCGCCGGTCTCTTCAATCGGGTCCGTGCCAATGATGATGGTGTTGGCGGCGTGAAGTGAGGTCGCCACTAGGAACAACGCACTTAATGTTAGAATAATCGGTCTCATAGGAGTAGAGGTTTTCTAAGGTGGATACTGCCGGGGTCACTGATGAGGATAGAAGAACGATCGACCCGGTGGAAAGCACGAATCGTTGCAGATTCCGCTCGTCGCCATCGAGGGCAAGCGCCTAAATACTGGAACCCATGCGTGGGAAGTTTCCACAGCTCCTCGTCAGCGCCCTCTTTGCAGGCGTCGTCATCAGTAATGGAGAGGAAGCGGCAATTTCTCGACAAGTCACTCACCGTGAGTTTCTCAAAATCGCCGAAAGGCTTGAGCAGAGCGACCATCCCTATCTAGGGACTCTGCAGATTGAGAGACTATCAAAGCAGCTCAAGACAAACAATGACCTCGCGCAGCAGATTCGTCTGCGGGCGCAACTCGGCTTTCACCAGTTGCGGCTGGGCGATGTCGAGGCCGCGATTATTACCTTGGACAAGGCCTTTACGGTGTGTCGCGAACAAGGGACCAAGCCGCCGGTGTGGCTGCTGAAAGCCCAGGCCATGTCGCATTTGCGGCACGCGGAACTGACGAACTGCGTGCGCCATCACACACCAGAGTGTTGTGTCTTTCCCTTGGCAAACGGCGGTGTGCATCCTGACAAAACGCCTGCACGGAAAGCTCACAGTCTTCTTCTCCAGATCTTAGAGCGCGAACCTCAGGAGAGACTGGTTCAATGGTTGCTCCATATCGCTGCCATGGCTATGGGAGAATTCCCTCAATCGGTACCGGAAGCCTACCGCATTCCCATTCAGATATTTGAAAAGCAATCAGCTCTAGGGCGGTTTACGGACCATGCGCCTCGCCTTGGCCTGGATCATTTCAATCTATGCGGCGGCGTGGCCGTGGCCGATTTCGATGGGAATGGTCTGGTTGATATTCTCACGTCTTCATTCGATCCGCGCGCACCCCTCACTTATGACCGGCAAATCAATCCGGGAACGTTTCAACCCATCAAAACCTTAGGCTTAGAAGTCCAGTTAGGCGGACTCAACGTGATCAGTGCCGATTACGACAACGACGGCGATGCCGATCTCTTCGTCTTGCGTGGTGCTTGGTTAGGACAGTCGGGATGTATACGCAATTCGCTCCTTCGCAATGACGGCGCCGCCGGTTTCACCGATGTCACGCATCAAGCAGGCCTCGCCGAGCCAGCCTTTCCCACACAGACCGCCGTCTGGGGAGACTTCGACATCGATGGCGACCTGGATCTCTACATCGGCAATGAATCTTTAAAAGAACTTGGGCACGAGGATTCGGACTTTCCCAATCAGCTCTTCGTCAATGACGGTCATGGGCGTTTTGTCGACAAAGCACGCGAAGCCGGCGTCGCCAACGACCGCTTCTGCAAGGGCGTCGCCGCTGGAGACTATGATAACGACGGTGACCTCGATCTGTATGTGTCCAATGCTGGAAAGAACCGGCTATATCGCAATGAGGGGTCCTTGAAGTTCAATGATGTCGCCGAAACGTTAGGTGTGATGGAACCCTCAGGGCGCAGCTTCGCCACCTGGTTCTTTGATTACAACAACGATGGGCACCTCGATCTCTTTGTCACCGCTTACCAAGCCACTCCAGGCGATTTGTTAGCCGGTTACCGCGGCGAGTCTCACCGTGCCACCTTTCCCAAACTCTATCAGAATACCGGCAACGGCCGCTTTCGTGATGTGACCAAAGCAGCCGGTCTCGAACACGTCTATCTTCCCATGGGAGCGAACTTCGGCGATGTGGATTATGATGGTTGGTTGGACATTTATTTAGCCACCGGTGATCCCCAATACGAAACGCTTATGCCCAATGTCCTCTTACGCAATGTGAATGGCCGGCGTTTTGAAGATATCACCTTCTCCACCGGTTTGGGCCACTTGCAGAAAGGGCACGGCGTTGCGTTTGTCGACATCGATCAGGACGGTGATCAAGATATCTATCATCAGTTAGGCGGCTTCTATCCGGGCGACAAATTTCACAACGCCCTCTTCCTCAATCCCGGTCATGACAATCGTTTTTCTCTACCTCGATCTCCAAGGCACCCAATCAAATCGCGACGCCATCGGGGCCAAGATCACCGTAACGGTTGACACGCCTTCCGGAACTAGAAAGCTTTATCGCCATGCGGGTAGCGTAAGTAGCTTCGGCGGTTCGCCACTGCGTCAGGAAATCGGCCTGGGAAATGCCACAGCGATCAAACGTGTCGAAGTTCTCTGGCCGTCAGGCCGGAAAGAAATGCGAACGTCGATCAAACTCGATACCACCATCAAGATTAGAGAGAGCGAAGACGGTGAGTGAAATGTCAGAATATACTGCTTCACATTGTCATCCGCGAGGCGAATCGCCGTCCATTTCAGTGAGAGCAGGAATGGCTCCCCGAGCCGTCCGGGGTGAAAGGGCCATCGAACTAGCCCTGTTTATGGGTAGCGCCTATCAATGACCAACTCCCAAGAGGGAGCCGACCCTGTCAATCCTAAAACGCAGTTAATTAGTGATTCTGTATTTCCTCGCATTCATAGTAACATTCTCTGAGAAAGTGCTTGTCACAACATTCGCTAATCGTTAGGGTCCCTCACAACAACATAACCATCAGTGCTCGATTTCCTCTTCGAGGTGACGCTTCTCAATTTGGCGGCATCCTCGAGGAGTATTTCCGCTTATTATTTCCGTTATGCCCACTCGCTTGCTTCTTCTCTCTTTCTCTCTGAGCAGCGCGGTCTTCGCCGCCAGTCCCTACCTCGATCGCTACGAACTCCCCGAGGAGTCGATCATCTATCAAAACCACTTCGACGACGAAAACGCCACCCTCGGCGATGGCTGGACCATCCAGCAAGGCGAAGCCTCCATCGTCCAAGAAGGCATCGATGATTCAGGTGCCGTACGCTCGACTGCGGCGTTGCCAGAGCGACGAGATCGCCTAGTCCGGCGATGTTCTCGAAGGTCTGGAGAGCATCATTCCACTGTAGATCGACCTCTAACACCTCGTAACCGGCAGCGATGGCGTGATGGCGATAGGGAATCAACCAAGGATCGACCGCCGGAGAATAATCGGTAGCAAGGATAAACTGAGGCTGTGGTGAGATGCCGCTCACATCCGGAAGAAGTAACTCCGGGCCAAGTTGTTGTGGCGTGACGAAATCAACGCCAGCGCGGTACCAGTTCTGTGCATTATCGATCGAGAACGTCCCTTGTCGATCACCCGAAAAAATGACATTGGGATGCCGGACATCCGAGTGGACGCCTCCAAGGCTGCCCGCTGAGCCTTCAATAAAAGGGCTCGTATTGACCGAACTGCCGGCAATCAATATGTGCCTGATGCCCTTGGATTTCGTGTCATTGACCTCGGCCTCCATTTCATCCACCACGGCATCAATGCCGTCGATGGCGCTATTACTCTCCAGCGTGTGTACTTGTAGGGTGTCGACAGGAAAATACTTGGTCATATTCTCGACCAAAGATTCTAAATTGAAGTCGAATTGCTGGATGACACCCACTTTGCGAGGGCACGCATTGTCATTTCCTTTGCCGGCAGGGGTACCTGCCCAGCTCAACCCGCCAAGAGCAGCGTATAGGATCAAACTGGCTATCATGCCGTAAAAAGATCTTCTTTTCAGATTTCGAGTGGTCATTGTATCTTATTGTTAATGTTAGTTTATTTTGAAAGAATGAAGA
Source organism: Verrucomicrobiales bacterium (assembly GCA_965224685.1). Taxonomy (GTDB): domain Bacteria; phylum Verrucomicrobiota; class Verrucomicrobiia; order Verrucomicrobiales; family DEV007; genus CBDDAB01. The sequence continues at coordinate 889,247 of CBDDAB010000018.1, forward strand.
CATTCTTCCTCATTCTCTATAGCGAGTTTTCCGTGGCCGTTTGGATCACCGCGGGCGCAGTTTTTTAAATTTGATTGCTGCGACGACCTGGGGGGACAGCCGGTACGGCAGTCTCACGTGGGACAGGCGTCCGGCCTGTCGATTGGGGCATTGGTTATCTCACACTGAAGGGGCGCCTCCCTCACGAAACCCCTCACGCAAGGAAGACGCTTGTGTGGGCGAGCCTAACGGATTTCGAGCACGCGGTAGTACATCTCGCGAGCATCGCGTATGAAGAAGTGCGTCATCGGTTCACCCGTGCCTTCGACGCCTCCCGCATCAGTCGTCCAGTTCTGCAGGTCAGAGCTCGATTGGACATCGTAGCTCACCCCTGCCTCCGAGTCCCAGCGGATCGCGAAGGCGGGTAGGATCTCAACATCGATCGGCTTGGGCTCGGTTTCCACGGGCGCGAACTTGGGTGTTAGTGTCGCGCCGCTCGTCACGGTGATCGTGGCAGGATTGGTCGTGAATTCCTCCTCACCGTAGGTCCACTTCACGAATTCGAAGCCTGGTTCTGGTGATGCCGTGACTGTGACCGCAGTACCAATCGGATACACGCCCAAGTCTGGCACTTTCGTCACCTCACCGTCTTCGGTGGTCGCGATGATGAACGGATCGGTCTGTACAAGAACAAATTCTGGCGTGAGCGTAGTGTCGGCTTCGATCGTGAAGGTAAGAGGATTCTCGTTAGGCAGTTCGAGTGGTTCGCTTGGCGCAGGTGCCTGAGTTTGCACGCGCATTTGATGGATCAGCGTTTGGCTGACACCACCAAACGGAACGGTCATGTCCGTCCACCCATCTTGGTCACGATACCCGAAACTATCAGTCGTCGTATTGGCCCCTTCGCTTGAGAATGTCCACGTCCAACCAATCGTGTTGGATCCATTGATGGGCGATGTAATGCCTCTGAATTCATTAACCACCCAATACTTCCCTTGAGGATCCAGATCGGCGATCCCCGTGTCGAATGTGTAAACGGTGTCGCTTGTTGGCATGGAGCTCACGTCATCAATGGTACCTATGGAGGCGATCTTCATCCCGGGACTGTCTGCGCCGCTGTCAGACCATAGCTCCACACCCATTACCCCGGCGATGGTTCCAATGCGGAAGAGCTCCAGTTCGACTTTCGTCAGGGTGGTGGCGCCATCCATGTGGAACTGCTGAGCGAATCTCCTGTCGTACCAACTAGGGCTGATGAACTCATCACGACGGTGGTCAAGATTATCGAAGACAGTGGTGACCCCCGGCTCGCCGGAAACCGTTTTGGCCGTCCAGCCAGCGAACTCGTAGCCTTCGTTTGGTGTAGCAGTTAGGGTGACTTCCGTACCTGCTGCGTAAGGGGCATCGGGATTCGCGGAAACGGTGCCGTGCTCACTTTGGCTGATGGTGAGAGAAAAAGACTCTGTAGAAACGGGATTGCCGAAGAATTCGAGTTCGCCAAGCTGATGGTAGAGGGCTCCGTCGTCCGTGAACTTTGTCGCCTCGTAACGGATAAACTTGTAAGGCTGGCTTGGGTTGGGTAGCGTGACCTGAGCCACTTGGTTGCGCTGTGTCCAAATCGACTTGCTATCTTGCTGGATGAAGATTGGAGCGAAGGTTTCGCCGTCGTTTGATCCCTGGATTTGCCAGTGAGACGGGTCTCTTCCGGGACGATCTCCGCCGGAAGTGATTGTAAAATGGGTCAGTGCAATCGGCTCGGAGAACTCCACGGTCACGTGCAATGGCTCGTTTTCCCTAGCTGGCGAGCAGCACCACTTTCCGAGCCTGTTGTCGAAAACCGAGAAGGCACCCTGGTTCGCGAATTCCGGCTTGTGGTTGGCATCAATGGACACCCAGTTCCACGAGGCATCGTCCTCGCCGGAAGCCGTGTCGCCATCGTCTTCTGGATCGGTCAAATCTCCTCCCAAGAACGAAGCTTGTCCCGTCCCGATGATCTCAACGGTTGCCTCGGCCATGGAATCGGCGTCGGTCGGGTCGCTACCCTGGTTGAGTTCCAGAGCGTCGCTGGAACCGTCGCCATCGGTATCAAATTTGTTAGGATCGGTGCCGGTGTTCATTGCATTCACAAACGTACCGGTGTTCGTTTCAACCCCATCATCAAGTGTGTCGCCGTCGCTGTCTTTGAGCAATGGATCGGTGTCCGTTTCCACATTGTCGGCGAGGCCATCGCCATCAGTGTCGGCCTCCTGCGGATCCGTGCAGCGCTCGAATTCCTGGATATTCGTTAGGGCATCTCCATCCAAATCTCCCGCGCGGTCGTCCGTGTTTTTGTCGAGTCCGTTGGCATCCTCGTATCGGTCGGACATTCCGTCGCCATCGGTGTCTGGTAGCGCCGTTCCTTCCACCACGATGTTATCAAAGTTTGCCCCGTCCCCGCCATGCCAGGCATTTGCACCGAATTGAAATCGGATTGTCACCTTCTGACCAGTGAAGTCGCTTAGGTCGAACTCCGCTGTCATCTTCTCTACTTCCGAGGAAGAGTCCAGCGAACGCCAAGCCTGGTCACCGATGTATCGCGACTCCGTGCCATTGTCGAAAATATCGGCAAAGATCTGCCGATATTGCATTTCCGAATCATTGGTAGGTTCCAACAGACCTTCCGGAGGGTTGACTTTCCTCCCACTCCCCGTCACGAGATTGAACCCGTCTCCGAGTTTAGCTTGCTTGTCCTCTTTCAAGGTTGATCCCTCCTGCAAAATCGAACCTGAGCACTACATCAGTGAAGTTCCGTAAATCGAGCGTCAAATCGTAATATGAATATGCGGGACGAGGCGTAATGGCATTTAACGGGCCGTAAGCCTCGGCGTGGCCCATCATCCTGGTTCCATTGTTTAGCGGCTCATTGCTGTCATTGACGCTGAATTTTCCGCTTACTGACTCATTCGGGCCGAGGCCATCCTCGAAATCCTGGGAGAAGATTACCTCCGCGTCTACAGAAGCGCACAGGGCTAAGAAAACACAGAATGACTGAAGGGCGGGAACCAACGAAGTAAAGATGGACTTTTTCATAAGCATGACCGGAGTGGTTAGTCTGGGGGCATCCAATTGACGCATGCCTCTGACCGAATCGCGCAAACGGGGGTGCGGTTTGAATCACTCCATGAAACTTTTCTCAGATTTCAGTTAATTGGTTTCCGATCTGCCCCTGAGGACTGCGATCATGTGAGAGAGTTCCCGCTAACGGTTTCCACTTGAGTGGGCCTCTCCAGGAGGTTATTTTTGACTTGTACTTGTGAGCGCTGTTCTTGCATCGGCAGATCGAGATAGCATCAAGCTGGATTAGACGGCTTCCTAAAGCAGTGGAGTAAGGCTTCGGGCCAGGATGCATCAGAAGCGACCGTGGCGGAACCTTTGGAGTGCGGTAGCCCTTGTCCGCTTTGTGGCGCCCGCAGCCCTCTGCGGGCGGGATGCCGAAACCAAGGCAATGTGTAGCTCTCACATTTACCGGATCTTCCAGTTGGTGAAGCAAGTTTCAGACTCCTATACTAGCATATCGGACCTTCTAGCATCTCTATTTGTAGGCAGAAAAGACTGCAATTATTTGCTTTTATTTCTTGTTAATTAGAGTTTATTGCCTTTATCTGTAGGCATGTTTATCGCCAGAGTTCGATCGAAAGGCAAGAACGGCAAATCTTATGAATCCGTCCTTCTTCGCGAGTCTTTCCGGGTCGGCTCCAAAGTTTCCTCTCGCACTCTCGCTGTCCTCACAAAGCTCCCCAAGTGGCTGATCAGCACCATCGAGTCTGCTATCAATCATCGCAACGATGACTCTTCCCCTCCTTCTCAAACCTCTCCTGCTGATTCCATCGCTGCACTCAATCAGGTCCCCAATTCTCCGGTCATCGTCGAACAAGCTGAGAGCTTCGGCGCTCTTTGGTTAGTCAAATCGCTGGCTGACAAACTCGGCATCTCCAAGGCATTAGCACCTGACAATTGCCCCAAATCTGACCGGCTCGACTGCGATCACGACTTCTCTCAAATTGCCCTCTGGCGCGTTTGTGCGCGTGTTCTCAACCCAGGCATTTCTCTGCTCGGCACCACCAGACTAGTCGCCCAAAGCGCCGCTCTTCGTCTATTCTCCTGGCAACAATCCTGGTGCGAAGATGACCTTTATGAGCGCCACGGCGCCTGGTTAGACCATCGTCAGAGTCACATCGAAAAGAACCTTTGGCGCAAGAACCACCCACGGGCAAAGTCACCCTCGCAAACACCACAAAAGCCCAGTGAAGACCTCTTTCTCTATGATGTGACGAGCAGTTACTTTGAAGGCACTACCAATGAACTGAGCGCGTTCGGCTACAACCGCGATGGCAAGAAAGGCAAGATGCAAGTTGTCATGGGACTGCTCACTGACGGCACAGGAGATCCTTGCGCGATCAAAGTCTACTCCGGTGAAACACGCGATTTCGCCACATTCGGGGACGCGCTGAACCAGGCCAAACAAGATTTCGGATGTCGCCATGTGGTGATGGTAGGAGATCGCGGAATGATCAAGTCCGAACAAATCAAAGCAGTCAAAGACCAGGGAGGCCATTACATATCCTCCCTAACCAAGCCCCAGATCCAACGACTGGTGCGCGAAGACATCCTTACGATGGAACTCTTTGACGAGGATCTCGCCGAAGTGACGGACAAGACAACGGAGGAACGCTATGTCCTGCGGCGCAATCCGGTGAGACAGAAAGAAATACGGACGAGCCGTGGCGAGCGTCAAGCAGCCTTAGAGAAAGATGTGAAGAAAGCAGAAACCTATCTGGCCGAGCATCCTCGAGCCAAAGTAGAGGTGCAGACGAGAAAGCTAGAAGCCAGGAAAGCAAAGCTGAAATTAGGGAAATGGTTAGCGATCAAAGTAGAAGGAAGAGCCATCAACGTGGTCATTGATCAGGACGTCCTCAACGAAGAAGAAAAGCTCGACGGGTGTTACGCACTGAGAACGAACTTGAGTCGGGCCGACTGTGGAGCGGAGAAAGTGCATGATCGCTACAAGGCGCTAGCCGAAGTAGAAGCGGACTTTCGGACAATGAAGACGGGGCATTTAGAAGTGCGGCCCTTCTTTGTGGTCAAAGAAGAGAACACACGAGCCCATGCTCTAAGCGCAATGTTAGCGTTGAAAATTCGCCGCCACCTAGCAGAAGCATGGAAAGGAGAGAACCTAACAGTGGAAGAAGGACTGCGCCAACTGGAGAGCTTACCGATCCTCCGAATCGAAGATAACCGAGGGAAGAAGCATGAGATCCTGCCCAAGCCAAATGCCCTTCAAGCGAGACTGCTAGCATCAGCCGGAGTGGCCATCCCCAAAGAGGTGCCGACACCACAGGCAGCACCTGTAGTCACGCGCAGACAACTATCAGATGAGCTCAGATCTTCATAAGGCATTTTGAATGAGCGCCTTATGCAATATTTGGGTTGCGCCATAGCTTGGAAGACCCGTTACATCAGCTCCGCGCGCAATGTGCACTCCAGACCCCGGCTCGTTCCTTGCCCTTCCGAAAGCGGCAGAGGGCTGCCGCAGTCCATAACTATAACAGAACTAACGAAACTGCCAATAAGACCTCGCCGCCTACTGCTGCCTATCGCTGTATTCGGCATCAATCTCCTCAAGAGAAGGCGCGCGGTAGATCCTGACAGAGGACTTCGCAGGGGCGGTCTGACCGCGGAACCGGAAGGCGCCTCCCGCGGCGAGCGCGGAGCCATCTGGGGCAAGGTCGGCGGTGTTTCCCTGGAAACGGGCCACTTCACGGCCGGACTCCACATCCCAGAGGAGGCATTGGCTGTCTCTTCCGGCGGAAGCGAGACGTTTCCCATCGCTGGAGAAGGAGAGATCGGTCACCATCCAACGGTGCCCGATGAAATCCCGAACGGGCTGCCAGGTCGCGGTGTCCCAGAGAACCACCCCATAGTCAGGATCGGCCACGGCAAGCCTTTGGCCATTCGGTGAGAAGACGATGGCGTGCGAGTTCCCGGAACCTTCTGCTCGGCGGCGCAGATCGGTGGGTTCCAGCGTTGGCAGCTTCCACAGCCGGATGCCCGGCGTTGAATACTGCGTGTCCCAGGCAAGGTAGCGTCCATCTGGAGTCACTGCCGAAGCGATGGGCATTCCCCCTCTCCGAATCTGTTTCACCACACTCGCATCCACATCCCACAAGCGTGTCGAGCGGTCTGGATCCATTGTGATCGTGACCAGAGACTGGCTATCAGGCAGCCAGGTGACCCCGGCCACCCAACTGGGATGTTCCAAGGCGCGGGTTTCTTCGAAGGTTGCTAGATTCCAGATGCCAACGGTGAATCCGCCACTGTCCGTTTGTGAGGGGATCGCGATGAGACGGCTGTCAGGACTGAAGGCGAAGAAGTCGTAGCGGAACAGGCGGAAGTGCCTATCGTTGATCAACATCTGACCGGGCGTCCGCGACGGGAAGGTGTGGAGAAGGCGATGACTCTTGGCGTCCCAAAGATCGACGCTGCCGTCGTGATAGCCAGCGGCGATAAAACGGCTGTCTGGCGAGTATTTCACGGCGATGATGGCGTTGCCCTCGAGGGTGGGATGAAGCGCTTCCTCATCCGGCAAGTCTGCGGGAAACACCGTGATGCCGCCGTTGTCGGTGCCCGCAGCCATCAAGCGGCTGTTTGCTGAAACTGCCAGGACACTTGCCAGACCGTTTGGCACGTGCCTTCGACCGATTTCTTGCCAGTCGTCGGTGCTGAAGAGGCGGATGGTGCCACTACCCGTGAGAACGGCAAGCGCGGCGCCACCGTCGAGGAAGGTCACCCCCCGACATTGCTCTCCGAGACGAAATTCCTTTCGCAAAGCGTTCGTGTCGGCTTCGTAGATCGAGACGATCGCCGTAAAGATGCGGAGGCAGGCCACGGTCTTGCCGTCAGGAGAAATGGCGACATCGTAAGTGTTCTCATCAGGGAGTGGCAGCGATCGCAATAAAGTGAGGGTGTTCCGATCCCAGATGTTCACCTGGCGATCGCTCCCGTCGTGCAGTCCCGTGGGTGAGCCGGTCGTCGTGGCGAGGTAGTCTCCACTGGCTTGGATCGCATAGAGTTTACCCGTGTGTGCGGGGATCTTCCTGGTCGTGCCCGTCTTTAAATCCCACAGCCACAGGTTCCCGAAATAGTCTCCGGCGCAGAGCTGTGTCTCTGATAGAAAGCGAGGCTGGATTGGTCTGCAGTCAAAACCCTGATCCGGGACGGAAAGACGTGCGTGCTCTGCTCTTTGGATGACATCCCACACAACGATTTCCGGTGACGGGTCTGACTGTTTCGCTTGACCCACCGCCGCGACATAGGCTCCGTCTAGTGACACATCCACCCAGGAAACGAATCCTTGCACAGGGATGGTGAACTTCGATTGTTGTTCGCGCGAGGTCAGATTCCATACGCGAACCACTCCTTGCGAACTCGAGGAGGCCATGAGGTTCCCGTTTTCTGAAAAGGCCAGGCTCATGACACGGTCGGGCGGCGTGTCATCGGTGGCATCGTCATCGGCGAGGAAGGTGACCATTTCGCGATGGGTCTCCCGCCAGAGATAGCGCCATTCGAAGTCGCGCAAATCTTCCTGTCCCGGTTGCGGGAAATGACTCTCCAGAAGGCGTCTTGCCCGCACCAACTGATCCTCGGCCAGCGCGCGCTGCGCCACCGCCATGTCGGACAAATAGCGATTCTTGCGCGCTGCCAACTCATTCCTCTCCGCCCGCACGGTCTGCGCCTGGGCGATGCTGTTCGCTTGGGTCGCCCTAACGGCTTGCCAAACACTCACCAACCCACCAAGAAGCAAGGCTGCGCCAATCGCCACAGCGGCAGTGTGGCGGCGGGCGAACTTTGCCATTTGATAGACTGTGCTTGGAGCGGCGGCGGAAACGGGCTCGTTGGCGAGGAAATGCTGCACATCTAACAGAAACGCATTGGCCGAGTCGTAGCGTCGCTCGCGGTTCTTTTCCAGCGCCTTCATGATGATCCAGTCCAGCTCGCCGCGCAGGGCTTGACGCAACTTGTCCGGTGAGCCAGATCGCGCGGCGGCGACTTCCAATTGGCGCGCATTGGCCAGCGTACTGAGACGTGACGAAGGAGTGGGCAACTCAGACTCGACAATCGTCCGCTGGATCTCTGCGTGGGCGGCTTTTTTCAGTTGCTCTGTGTCAAGCGGCGTGGTGCCGGTGAGCAGTTCATAGAGCAGGACGCCTAACGAATAGATATCACTGCGCGTATCCACATCCAGTCCTGACATTTCCACCTGCTCAGGACTGGTGTAAGCGGGTGTGCCGACGAATTGCTGGAAATTCGTGAAGAGCGTTTTATCCGTGAGGTTCACGTTTGTCGCCTTAGCGATGCCAAAGTCGATGACCTTGGGCACGGGCACGCCATCGTGAAGGGTGACTAGGATATTGCTAGGCTTGATGTCACGATGGATGACGCCTTTCTGGTGAGCGTGATGCACGGCGCGGCACACATCCATGAAGAGAGGCAAGCGCTCGTTGGCCGATAGCTTGCATTGATCGCAATACGTGGTGATGGACATGCCGCGCACCAACTCCATGACAAAGTAAGGGCGGCCACTTTCTGTCGCGCCGGCGTCGTGCACTTTGGCGATGTTAGGGTGATCCATCATGGCCAGGGCTTGGCGCTCGGCTTCAAAGCGCGCGATCACTTGCCGGGTATCCATGCCTAACTTGATCACCTTGAGCGCCACCCGGCGGGTGATCGGTGTGCGTTGCTCCGCGAGATAGACCGCGCCATAGCCACCCTCGCCCAGTTGTTGCAGCACTTTGTATGGGCCGATCGATTGCCCCACGAGATCGTCTTGGGGATCGTCAGGGAATTCCGGATTCGCCATGAATCGTTCGCGTCGTTCCTCTGATGCCATCCACGATTCCATGCGTTCGCGAAGAGCGGCATCGCCCCTGCAGACCTCGTCCAGATAGGCTGCCTGGGCGTCCTTCGGCAATTCCGTCAGGGCTTCAAAGATCTCCTCAAGGGTGCGGGAATCGTGAGCTTTTTCTCTAGGATCATCCTCGGACATGACGGCTGCTTTTCCTAACGGCGCAAATGGCGCACGGATTGTATCACCCGGCGCAGCCTTTGCGTTCGAGAATCTCGTGCAACATCGCCCGCGCCAGCTTCCATCGCCGGTTCACGGTCGGCGTCGAGATATCCAGGACAGCGGCCGTCTCTGCGATGTTGAGTCCAGCGAAGAAGCGCAACCGAACCACATCGGCGAAATCCGGGTGTTCTGCCTGCAATTCTTCGAATGCCTCATTCACGACAAGGACTGCACGGGAATCCTCTGCATTTGCCAACTCCATGATATTGGCCATTGGCACGCGGATAAAGTCGCCCCCGCGTTTCTTCGCTCCCCGCCGACGGGCGTGATCGGTCAGAATGCGCCGCATGGCTTCCGCCGCTGCCCCGTAGAAATCGTAGCGATTCTTGAGGCTTTTCCCGTTCAGCTCGTTGCCAAGTTTCAAGTAAACCTGGTGCACGAGCTCCGTCGCTTGAAGTGTGTGGTTCGGCCGTTCGGCATTCATGCGCACCTGGGCAATTTGCCGGAGCTGCTGGTAGACAGCAGACACGAGTTCGTCTTTCGCAGACGTCCTGCCTTCAGCAATCTCGCCTAACAAGCGGGTGACTTGGTGGGTGTCCTGTTCTTCTCCTGGCACGCAGGCAGCTTACGGGAAAAGGAGGACGAAGGTCGAGCGTTCTTCGGCGCTGTTCGCAGGCGTAAAATGTGCATGCCGCCTTCCCCACCTCGAAGGTGGGGAAGGCGTGTTTGGCTGATAGGTAATGTTAGGGTAGTTCGCAATCAGAGAATTCTATTGCGAATCATGCCGATGATCATTTTCAACAAAGGCGTAGCCATAACATGTAGGAGGATTTCATCGCTAACGGTTGTTGGAGCGAATGGCGTTTTTCATTCACTTTCACATCAACGGCCCCGCCGGTTATTGAGTTCCTGCCACCGCGGGTTGACCACCGGATCACTAAGCACCGATTCGTAAAGAATCGTTCCAGCCAGTTGCACGTTCTCTTGAATATAGGCGGCCACATACTGACCATCGCCATCCATCGTGTAGCGGGGATCGAGGTTTCGTCTGCCGCAGGTTGCCAACCAAGCAAAGGCCTGGGCCACGATAATCCCATCTTGGACGTAGGTGACGTCGTCGTGGTTGAACGCCTCCGCAGCGTCATCTGGATAGCCCAGCTTCAAAAGGAAATGATTCACGCCTTTGGGATCCACGACAATTTCGGGACCGGACACCACGCCGTAGCTGATATCGACAGGGATGGTTCCTGGGTTTTGAAAGCTCTCTACGACTACCACGTAATTGATTCCAATGTAAGATACATTCGTGTTAGCGGGGTCATAGATATCAGGATCTGCCAGTGCTTGAGTGGTGAAATCCGTGAAGAATTCTTCCGCGCCGGTAATGGCGATGCCAACGCTCGACTGCGGCGTTGCCAGAGCGACGAGATCGCCTAGTCCGGCGATGTTCTCGAAGGTCTGGAGAGCATCATTCCACTGTAGATCGACCTCTAACACCTCGTAACCGGCAGCGATGGCGTGATGGCGATAGGGAATCAACCAAGGATCGACCGCCGGAGAATAATCGGTAGCAAGGATAAACTGAGGCTGTGGTGAGATGCCGCTCACATCCGGAAGAAGTAACTCCGGGCCAAGTTGTTGTGGCGTGACGAAATCAACGCCAGCGCGGTACCAGTTCTGTGCATTATCGATCGAGAACGTCCCTTGTCGATCACCCGAAAAAATGACATTGGGATGCCGGATATCCGAGTGGACGCCTCCAAGGCTGCCCGCTGAGCCTTCAATAAAAGGGCTCGTATTGACCGAACTGCCGGCAATCAATATGTGCCTGATGCCTTTGGATTTCATGTCATTGACCTCAGCCTCCATTTCATCCACCACGGCATCAATGCCGTCGATGGCGCTATTACTCTCCAGCGTGTGTACTTGTAGGGTGTCGACAGGAAAATACTTGGTCATATTCTCGACCAAAGATTCTAAATTGAAGTCGAATTGCTGGATGACACCCACTTTGCGAGGGCACGCATTGTCATTTCCTTTGCCGGCAGGGGTACCTGCCCAGCTCAACCCGCCAAGAGCAGCGTATAGGATCAAACTGGCTATCATGCCGTAAAAAGATCTTCTTTTCAGATTTCGAGTGGTCATTGTATCTTATTGTTAATGTTAGTTTATTTTGAAAGAATGAAGACATTCTTCCTCATTCTCTATAGCGAGTTTTCCGTGGCCGTTTGGATCACCGCGGGCGCAGTTTTTTAAATTTGATTGCTGCGACGACCTGGGGGGACAGCCGGTACGGCAGTCTCACGTGGGACAGGCGTCCGGCCTGTCGATTGGGGCATTGGTTATCTCACACTGAAGGGGCGCCTCCCTCACGAAACCCCTCACGCAAGGAAGACGCTTGTGTGGGCGTGCCTAACGGATTTCGAGCACGCGATAGTACATCTCCCGGGCATCGCGGATGAAGAAATGCGTAAGGATGTCGTCGGTTCCTTCCACATTCGTTGCTTCGCTTTTCCAATTCTGAAGATCGGAACTCGATTGCACTTCATAGGTCCGGCCTGCTTGCGAATCCCAGCGAATGGCCATGGCTGGGAGGATCTCGACATCGATGGGCTTGGGCTCTGGCTCAGGTTCCGCGACTACAAAGACAGGTGTTAGTTTCGCGCCGCTCGTCACGGTAATCGTGGCAGGATTGGTCGTGAATTCCTCGTCGCCGTAGAGCCATTTCACGAATTCGAAACCACCTCGTGGCGTGCTGTGACGGTGACTTCGGAACCGACCGGGTAAGTATCGAGGTTGGGATCGGCCGTGACGGAGCCTTCTTCAGTATTGTCGATGATGAAGGGATCGGTTGAGGGGGCAGGCCCCTCGACGACGCGCATCATCATGTAGTTGGCGTCTGGCCTGAAGTCTGACAATGGCAACCAGTCTCCGAACGGGCCGACGACGGCGACGCCCGCTCCATTGTTTCCGTCGGGATTCTTTTGAAAGAGATTGTAGAATGTTCTTTGTGCATTTCCTTCTGGGTTTATCTGCTTGGCTTGATCGAAGCCGATGAAATAACGGCCATTTGGACGCAGACCAGTGACCTCCGTGTTGAACGTGATGACCGTCCCAACAGCATCATTGTTCTGCCATTCGGGAAGCGTCGCGAGATCGATGGTCCCCAATGTGGCGATGGTTTGACCGGGCCTTCCATTGTCGTCCTCAGCTAGCACCAAATCGACGCTCCCTTCACCATTGTCGTTGATCATGGTAACAGAGACACTTGCGATGCTTCCGTATTCTCCCGTGAAAAACGGTTGGGCATGCACGGGTTGCAATTGGGCGATCCCCGGAGGCCCCACGTCAATGCCGTCCCTGAAGTTCGGGAGCTCATCGGGAAAGTTGTCGTAAAGGATGGCGCCGGCAGACGTGAACTTCGGTGTCACCGTCGTATCGGCTTCAATGGTGTAAGTGAGTGGATTGTCGTTGAATTCATCCTCACCGATGAGCCACTGGGAGAACTGATAGTCTTCGTTTGGTGTGGCGGTGAGGGTGACTTCCGTGCCTGCGGTGTAGGGGCCTTCGGGGCTGACAGTGACGGTGCCGTGATCGCTTGGAGGGATGGTTAGAGTCTGAAGTAGCGCACCTTCTACTTGGACGCGAAGCCGCTGATCACTCCAAGGCCGTTTCCAATTGGGCCCTTCGAAGGCTACAGGTGTTGCATCAGTAGGTGATTGAACGGCATCGACAAAGGGGACGTGTGTCGGTCCGGCACCGCCCACGATTCTTGCCTCGTCATCGTGAACGATATAGACGAAGTAATCTTCACCTGGAACCAAGCCTTCGACCAAGCCTTCAACTTTCACCAGATCGAGGAGGTCGATATTCGGTGGCCAAGCCATGACGCGTGCCTCGTTGATAGGCGTGGTGCCCACGACTCCTATGGTTTCACCGGGGTACCCGTTCGGTGCCACTTCTCGAATACTGACCACCATATGGCCTCCGGGCGATCCCACGCGTGCCAATCCAAACGTCACCGCAGTCACATTGCCGAACTCGCCCGCAGTGAACCGCTGCGCCGCTCCACCATCGCCAGGAGTGGGGCCAATCTTGCGGGAACGAAAGCCCTGGTCAGGGTTTCCGGGGTCGTCCAAGTTGCTAAAGTGAACAACACTTTTATTGGAAAACGTTTCTACAAACTCCGGCGTCACGGTCGTATCCGCTTCGATGGTGAAGGTGAGAGGATTGTCCGTGAACTCGTCCTCACCGATGAGCCATTTGGAGAACTGATAGCCTTCGTTTGGCGTGGCGGTGAGGGTGACTTCCGTGCCCACAGAATAGGGGCCTTCGGGGCTGGCAGTGACCGTGCCGTGGTCGTTTGGGGTGATGGTGAGGGTGTGAGTAGGTGAAGAACCTTCAATACGTGCGTGGAGATAGTTGACTGAGGCAGGAAGGATACTTGAGAATTTGATCCAGGTTCCGTTAGTCAAGCGTGGGCTAAATGCGAGAGTCTCTTGCGGGGTGTATTCTTTGGGGCCATTGACCGTTGAGAATGCCCAACTTCGTGTGCCCGGACTCCCTAACGTAGGTGATTCTGCCATCGCCAGAATGAGGTAGTATGACGTATTCGGAGAGAGGCCTTCGATCTTGCCTTCAACAGTCTTAGTTCCAAGAAAAGGAACGCTGCCATAACCGCCCGGGTATTCATCTAGCGATCCTATGGGCACACTTCCGAGGGTTGCGACGTGCGCTCCTGGGTCGCCAGAGTTTGAATCAACATCCCAGATCTGGAACTGCAGGGAGCCTCCCGGATCACCAATGCGCCCTAATCCAACCGTTATTTTAGAAATGGTGCCAGAATTTCCCGTTGTGAATTGCTGGGCTACAAGATCATTTACGGTATTCACAGAATCAAAGTAAGTCTTCGTCGCTCGCCCGGAGTTGTTGGCGTCTGAGTGATCATGGTTGAGTGTGTCGTAGTGGACAACCACGCCCTCCTCTGCGCGAGTAAAGGCGGTTGCTAGTATCGTGAACGCGAGAACCAACGGAGTGAAGACGAAAGGCTTTGTATCGTAGATTCGAGTGGCGCGGCGTCGCGAAGAATAAGAGAGGCCAATGGCAAGGATTGCTGGCGCCAGGCGCATTGAGGTGAGATGTCGAGAGATCATGTCTATGCTAGAGGACTTTGAATTGAAGCGACACCTAAAGGGTTTCGGAGTGGCGCCGGTCCTGTAGCGATGTTTTCGGATGAATCCTGCCACCGGTTTTCAACTTTATTTGATTGTGGGGGCAGCGTTGGATCGGCGGAGCGATCCACGGTACTCACTCCGTTTCGGCAAGCGACGGGACGCGCCAGAGGCTGATATCGCCAGCCCCACCCATGACGACGATGGCATTCCCGTCGGGTGACCATTCGACCTGGCGGTTGGCGTAGGCGCCCCCTTGACCCTCGAGGGTGAGGATTTCACGGCGAGTGGCCACATCCCAGAGCTTGAGGGTTTCCAGTTTGCCATGGCCTGCGCTGGCCAACCGTTTGCCATCGGGCGAGAAGCGCACGGCTCTTACGGTACTGGTGTGTCCCGTTAGGCGGCCAAGCGATTGTCCAGATCTCGGATCGATCAGTTGAATGGAACGTGAAGATGAGGCCAGAGCAAGGAGACTGCCGTCAGGCGAGTAGTCAAAGGCACTGATACGAACTAACGGATCAACGAGTGGTGTTTCGCTAGTGGATTGACCTCGGGGCAGGATGCAGTAGCCTCGCACTCCGGCTAGGGCAACTTGCGATCCATCCGGCGCAAGAGCGGCAGCCTTCAGCAAGCCGGGCACGTGCCAGGAATCGACTTCTTGCAGATCGGCGACACGATAGAGCAGGCATTGCGAGGTGTCTTTGCTAGGAGCAGCGACGAGGAGAGTTTCCCCATCGGAAGAGAACTGAACAGGATAAACCGGTCCATTTGGCCGCACTTGGAGGCGGCGGATAACGGTGCCCGTGGCCGCATCAACCAGATAAAGCACCCCGTGCCACCCTGCCGCAACCACGTTAGGATCCACGGGAGAACAGCGCAAGCTACGCAGTCGGGCATCACTTTCTATTTCTAATGCCTCTCCCTCTAACAAGACGCGCTTAACCTTCATATCCTGAGGCGATCGGATGGCGAAGCCTCTCGTTTCTTTCTGATTCCAATGCCGCGTGCTGGCCAACCATCGGCCATCGGCGGTGAAGGACACCTGGCCCAACTCTTCCAGCCCATCGATACGGGGATGGACCGCCTCGGCTTTGAAAAGCGGCCAGCTAGGCTCAAAGCTCTCGCGGAGGTCCCACACGAAGACCCGACTGCCGCTACCGCACGAGAGCAGCGACTGGCCGTCTGGCGTGAAGCGCACGCGGTAAACGATGCCCTCATGACCCCGGAACGTTTTGAGTTTTTGATAGGTCGCCGCATCCCAGAGCACGATGGTGTGGTCGCCGCTCACGGAAGCCATGAAGCGCCCATCCGGCGAATAGGCCACGTCGTGCACCGCATGCAGGTGGCCTTCCAATTCCTTGACGAGGCTGCCGTCTGACACGTTGTGAATCTTGAATCGCGGCGAGGCTACCCCAGTCGAACAGGCGGCGAATTGGCCGTCGGGCGAGAAGGCGAGCGCGGCTCTGGCACTGGCGTCGATCATGGCGGTCTCTTCGAGCGTCGTGACGTCCAGCATCCGAACAGAGGCGAACAGGCCCACACCCAATACGTTGCCATCCCGGGTGAAGTCGAGGTCGCCTTCGCCGCCGCCACGACCCATTTCCCGCCGTTCGCGGAGCTGACCGGTTTGTAAGTCCCATACGGCGAGATTGACGAACCGCTTGTCCTCATCATTGCCCAGCGCGGCCAGCCAGCGTCCGTCGGGGGAGATCTCCAGTTGTTCGATCTCACGATCGTGTTGGAACTCGGTCTCTGCGAGTTCAAGTTCAGGGAAGCTCCATGACCGGATCACCTGTTGGTCGCTGGTGTAGATCGCCTTTCCGTTGGGTGCGAAGACGACCCGGGGTGTGCCGGTGTCTTCCTGCAAGGTGGCCAGCAGCTCGCCGGTGGCGAAGTTCCAGATGCGTAGCCCCTCGTTGGCAGCCGTGGCCACCCATTGTCCGTCCGGGCTCATGGCAAGGGAGTCCATGCGTTGATCCCGTGGGTGGCCAAAGGTCCTGGCGGCATCGGACTGACATTGCTGCCACAGGGCCCGCCATTCCCAGTGCCGTGGGTCGTGATTGGCCGGGAAGGAATGGTTGTGCTCCAAGATGCGTTTCGCCAAGGCGAGATTGTTTCCCCGCAAGGCTTGATGCGCGGCTTGCATGTCTGCCAAGTAGGCGATGGTCACGGCCTCGCGTTGGGCTTGGCGCGCCTGCACCATGCCATAGAGTGCCACTCCAGTGCCGATGAGCAGTGAAGCGCTCACGCCGAGGATGGCTCCGCTGGCGGCGTGGTGACGCTGGGTCCACTTGCGCAAACGATAGAGCCGGCTGGGCGGCGCTGCGGCGACCGGATCACCGTTGAGGAAACGTTCGATATCTTTAGAGAAGGCAGCAACACTCTCATAGCGGCGATCGCGATCCTTCTCGAGCGCTTTCATGACGACCCAATCGAGCTCGCGGTTGAGTTTGGAGTGCGGCAAGCGAATCTGGGGATCTGTTAAGGATCGTTTGCGAAGCTCCGTGATGCGGGAGGAAGGAGTCGGCGGATCCCGTTCCAAGATCAAACGTTGCCTATCCGAATTGGCAGCGTCCTTCGCCGTTTCCGCGGCGATGGGTGTGGTGCCGGTGAGCAGTTCGTAGAGTAAGACGCCTAGCGAATACACATCGGTCCGCGTATCGACATCGTTTCCGCCTCCTTGCAACTGTTCGGGGCTGGTGTAAGCCGGCGTGCCCACGAACTGATGCGGTTGCGTCACCAAAGTGAGATCCGTTAGGCTCCCCGAGGTCGCCTTGGCGATGCCAAAGTCAATGACCTTGGGCACGGGACGGTCATGGTCCGAAGAAACGAGAATGTTAGAAGGCTTGAGATCGCGATGAATGATGCCTTTCTGGTGGGCGTGGTGCACCGCCGCACACAGGGTCTTCACGAGTTCCAAACGCTCACGGAGGGATAGCTTGTGTTGGTCGCAGAAAGTGGTCACGGGCATGCCTGACACATGCTCCATGACAAAGTAGGAACGGCCCCCTTCCGTGCGGCCTGCATCGAGGATCTTGGCGATGTTAGGATGATCTAAGAGTGCTAGGGTCTGGCGCTCCGCTTCGAAACGGGCGAGCACCTGCTTGGTGTCCATTCCGGCTTTGATGATCTTCAAGGCGACGGAGCGGGTGATGGGTTCACATTGTTCTGCCAAGTAGACCGTTCCCATGCCTCCTTCCGCAATGAGAGAACGCACCACGTAGGGCCCAACCTTCGAGCCAACGATGGGATCCTGTTTCAAGGCCTCGACCGCAGGCGGTGTGGCGAGGAAGTCGTCCTCCACATCGTGCGCCAGGAGGTGATCCACCTGGGATCGCAGTTCAGGATCATGACCACAAGACGCTTGCAAGAAGGCATCGCGCTCCTGCCCGCTCAGCTCGATGGCTCTGGCGTAGATCTCGAACTTAGAAAGAGGCATCGGAGTGATGTGGCGACAAACGGCGCTCTATTCTGCCAAATCCCGCGAGATTTCCGCGCGCAACCAGGAACGCGCAAAGCGCCACAAACGGTGAACCGTCCGTTCCGAGACCCCCATGGCCTCCGCGACCTCCGGAACCGCGAACCCGCCGAAGTAGCGTAACTGCACCACCCTGGCTGCTTGTGGTTCTTCGCGTTCCAGCCCATCCATCGCGGCATCCACCGCCAACACCTGCTCGTCTGCCTTGGTTGAAATGATCATTTCTTCCTGCAGTTCGTCGTGATCGACCCCGGCTCCGCGCTTCAGCCGCCCTCGGCTCCGCGCGTGGTCGATGAGAATGCGCCGCATCGCCGCGGCCGCCGCGGCATACAGTTCCCTGCGATTGGTGATGAAGTCCTTCCCCAGCGACGGCTCCAGTTTGAGATAGGCTTCGTTCACCAAGGCCGTTGCCTGAAGCGTGTGTCCGGTGCGCTCAGCGTTCATGCGGCCCTGGGCAATGCTGCGCAATTGGCCATAGATGGCCGTCACCAGCGCTTCCCTCGCCGATTCCTTGCCCTCAGCGATCTCGCCTAACAACTGGGTGACGTGGTGGGTGTCTTCGACATCCGGCATGCGGCCGAGCGTAACGGCCTAAAGCATTCGCAACAAGCGCCTTCCTCACGAAACCCCACTGCGTGAGGAAGGCGCAAGCGGACGGCCGGGACGGCTGTCACACGTGAGACAGGCGTCTCGCCGGCGTCTCGCCTGTCCCCCCCAAGCCCGATCAATTCTCCATCACGCGGTAATACATCTCCCGCGCATCGCGGATGAAGAAATGCGTGAGGGTATCGCCCGTTCCTTGCACATTCTCCGCTTCGACCGTCCAGTCTTGGAGGTTGGGGCTGGATTGCACTTCGTAGGTCCGACCGACTTGCGAGTCCCAGCGAATGGCCATGGCCGGGAGGATCTCGACGTCGATGGGCTTGGGCTCCGATTCCACGGGCGCGAACTTGGGTGTTAGGGTTGCTCCTGCCACTACGGTAATCGTGGCTGGGTTAGTCGTGAATTCCTCGTCGCCGTAGAGCCATTTCACGAATTCGAAGCCTGGTTCGGGCGTGGCGGAGACGGTGACTTGGGAGCCTATGAGGTATTCGACCAAGTCGGGATCGGCGGTGACGAAGCCTTCGTCAGTCTTGTCGATGATGAAGGGATCCTTGGTGTCCGATTCGACAAACTCCGGCGTGACCGTGGTGTCCGCTTCGATGGTGAAGGCGACAGGATTCTCCTCGAACTCGTCCTCACCGATGAGCCATTTGGAGAACTGATAACCTTTATTTGGCCTCGCAGTTAGGATAATCTCCAATCCAGCTGGGTATGTTTCCATGTTATGGCTATTGGTGACCACACCATGATCGTTAGGGCCAATGGTCAGTTTATGGCTTGGAGCCGCAGTGAGTGTCATTGATAGGAAATTTCGATCAGGGCCATTCGGTATGGCAACCTCTATCCACTGACACTGTGACGGTTCTACTCGTGCCAAAAACTTATCGGCACCTTTCGTGCCATTTGCTGTACGGATGGTGCTGAAGATCGGATGGTCATCATCAGTGATCAGGGCATCTTCGAAGTTGAGCATCATGTAGTAACGCGTATCCGGCTTCAATCCTGCTACGAGGCCATCTACTCTAGGATAACCCCACTCGAGGTGAGCATCAGGCAACGATGTTAGGTCGAACTCTCCCAATGTCCCTACGTTTGCGTTTGGATTCCCTGAGTCGTCAGCATCCCAGATCTCGACTAGAACCTGTCCGGTAGGCGTGCCTTTGAGGATTCCTGTCTCTAAGGTCACCGAGCTCACATTATTGGAGTCGCCCGTCAAAAACGGTTGAGCGAATAGAGCCACACAGCCACCCTCGCCCCACGTTGGAGGATGAACGCCCCTACCCGTATCGGCCTCGTTTAGGTTGTCATAGAGAACCAGTGCGTCAGAGATCGCCACATACACTGGCGTAACCATGGTGTCCGCATCAATGGTGATGGTGAGAGGGTTCTCAACATATTCAGTCTCGCCGACCTGCCATTTCGAGAGCTCATAGCCCTCATTTGGTGTGGCGGTTAGGGTGACTTCGGTACCCGCGATGTAGACATCCATGTTAGGATTCTTGGTTACTGTGCCCTCATTGGATTCTGAGGTGGTCAGAGTATGGGACTGGGCAGAAGTTACCTTCATCACGAAATAGGCACGTGCTGGCCCTATGCCTTCTATCAGTTTCTCCCATTTACCCCCTGAAAAAATCGGATGTAAACCTAGCACATTGTCGGCATCTTTGGTGCCTTCATCAAAGCGACAGGTTGTATAAATGATCGCCCCCCTGGTTCCAAACTCAACCCGTTCGTGCTCAAATACCACGTGGTATTGGCTGTTAGGACGCAGTCCTGTCACAGTTCCTTCGACGGTGGTTAAAATATGGGGCTCTAAAGAGGCACTAGGAATCTTTGTGACATCGATCGATCCGAGCAGCTCTACTCTTGAACCAGGTATCCCTGTGCCATCATCCTCCCAGATTTCGATACCAATCTGCCCTGTTGGTGAACCCCGAAAGACTCCAACATCGACAGTGACCGAGTTGATATTCGTGCTATTTCCCGTTCTGAAAGGCTGAGAGTATGCCGACTCCTCGCCCCTCATCCCGCTTTCAAGATGGGTTCCTAGTCGGTTTGGCGCCTTCCCAACATCGCAGTTCGAAGTATCAAATAGAACGATTTCATCAGCAGGGGAAAAGACGCCTGTTAGAAGGAAAATGCCAAGAGTGATAGATTGGAGTGGAGATTTCATGAGAATAATATTTCCTAGACTTTGATTGACCGAATCTTTAGGCCACTGGCCAGTGTGGCTAATGTTCCTTTGGATTTTGATAGATAGGTTTTCTCTCAAACACAGCGCAGAACCCGGAGGCTGGGGATCACGGGCGAAGGAACTTTTTGAAAAGATACTCCCCCAACCTTGCAATTTGGCCTGCGGCTCCACCCATCTTCAATGCGCGCGATAGAGGCGCACTGAGGTCGTTTCAGCTGGAAATATGTCAGGGCTTTGATAGGGCGCATAGCCACCGATGGCGAGAGTCTGGCCATCGGGTGAGAAGTCGGCGGTGACGCCGGTGAATTTCGCCAGAGGCTGACCAGTGACGACATCCCAGAGAGTGCAGCGATTATCAATGATTCCGCTAGAGACGAGACGCTTGCCATCTGGTGAGAATGACAGCCCCACAAGTCTGCCTTGATGCCCCTGAAGCCGATGCCGAATCCGCCAAGTTGCGGTGTCCCAAAGAAGAACGCGGGAATCGTAGCCAGCTGAAGCCAGCAAGGTGCCATCGGGGGAAAAGGCCACCACACTGGAGTTTCCAACCGGCTGGATATGCTCTGTTAGGGTCGCGACCAGTTGCTGCGTCTGCAAATCCCAGATCTGAACTGTGGCCCCAATAGTGGCAAGCAGCTTGCCATCCCTGGAAAATGCTAGTGAAAGGATGGCGCCATCAACTGGCAGAACCATCTTTTCCACCAGCGTTTCCGATTCTAACAGGCGCATATTTCCCTCAACATGATTGGCACCTTGCCCACCGCCAGCCAGGGCAATGTATTGGCCATTGGGAGAATAGCACAACTGGCGCACGGTGCTGCGGAGCGGAAGCACACGCATCATCTCCTCCTTTTCCAAATCCCAGAATTCCACCCGTGGGCTATTGGGATCTTCGGCATGGCCATGAACGACGAGAGCGAGGAGGTGGCCATCTGGATGGATGGCGGTGAAGGGCAATTGGTAAGGGCTTTGGCGCCACCCTCTCCACGTCGTTCTCTCAGGCGTCGCGAAGAGCAGCGCCTCCGCATCCGATTCCCACAACTGAAAGCTTCCGTTAAAGTTCTCAGTGCCTATCCGATTGGTGTGCGGCAAGAAGGTCACGCGATTCACAGCCCAAACATCGCCAGCCTGAAGGATGCCTAGGCTTGGTTCAGGCAGGCCTGGCCAAACAACGATCTTCCCAGCATCGCCCACCGAAACCAACAGTTGCCCATCGGCAGAATAAGTGATGGCGTTCAATTGATGCCCCGGATGCTGGAAGGTTGTCGTTCGTTGCCAAGTCTCTGTCTCATAGAGATGGAGCGCACCATTGAATTCCGTCACTGCTAGGCTCTTGCCATTAGGAGAAAAGCGCATGCCGTGGCTCTCATTCCCTCCCCACAGTTCCGCCAAGGTTTCTCCATTCTCAGTATCCAAGATACTTGTCAGGGCAATGATACGCGTGGAAACCGCAACGCGCTTGCCATCAGGCGAGAGATTGGCACCCGAGAGCCAGTTTGTGCGCCATTCAGGATGATCGGCATTCTTCACTTCTAACAAGATCTTACGCTGTGCCACATCCCATAGAGTGATCCCATCGCGCTCTGCCATGGTCACAAGGCGCGAAGCATCGGCAGCGATGGCCACGGTGGAAACACTCTTGTTGTGTCCCTTGATGGCTTGCCCCACCCCGGTATCGACGTTCCAGAACCAGACATTGCCGAGATTGTCGCCTGCCATCAGCGTTCCGCCATCGTGTGAGAATCTGGGATCAATTGCCGACTCGGCATCAACCGCGATGAAGCGCTTCACTTCAAGCCGCTGCGTGACGTCCCAGAGCACCACTTCAGGCAAGCCGATGCTGGCTGCAGCCAGATAGCGGCCATCTGGCGAGAACTCGACCCAACTCCAAGAAGCCGTTTGCCCTTCTCTTTCGAACTGAAAGAGTTCTTCGCGAGAGGTGAGATCCCAGACACGCACGCGGCCCCGACGGCTAATCGAAGCGAGCGTGTTTCCCGAGGGTGCCAGGGAGACATCATAAAGCGGATCAGGTTTGACCGCATCGCTAGGATCATCATCGGCAAGCAAGGTGAAACGTTCCCGGTGGGTCTGATTCCAAAGATAACGCCATTCAAAGTGACGCAGATCCTCTTCATCATTCTGCGGCCGATGATTGTCTAACAAAGAAACAACAGACTCTACATTGCCATCTTGAAGAGCGCTTTGAGCAACATTCATGTTAGCCACATAGAGGTTGCGCCGGGCTTCCAAGGCACTGGCTCGGGCCTGCCGCGTCTGATCTTGAGCCTCCAGCTTGGCTTTGCGTTCCCGCTGCGAGGCACTTGTGGCCTTGATCGCCTGCCAAACGCTCACCGTGCTACCAGCAATCAGCAATCCTAGTAGAGCGACGGCGGTGAGGAGAACTCGATGGTGGCGACTAGCAAATTTGCGCAATCGGTAGGTGGCGGAAGGAGCAGCCGCGAGAATGGGTTCCTGGCGCAGGAAACTCTCCACGTCTTGGGCCAAAGCCTGCGCCGATCCATAGCGGCGTTCCCGATCTTTCTCCAGAGCTTTCATGGCGATCCAATCGAGGTCTTGAGCGATCTGCCCTTTGGTATGCTGTAGAAGGGTATTTGTCAGAGCGCGTTTCTTGATCTCCGTCGCTCGCGTGGATGGCTTGGGTGGTTCCCACTCCAAGATGGTACGCTGGATCTCAACATAGGCGGCTTGCTTCAGCGTGTCTGTATCAATGGGCGTGGTGCCCGTCAAAAGCTCGTAGAGCAGCACCCCTAACGAGTAGATATCACTGCGTGTGTCAATATCTAAGCCTGACATTTCTACCTGCTCTGGACTGGTGTAAGCCGGTGTCCCAAGGAATTGATGAAACTCAGTGAACAGTGTTTTCTCTGTCAAACGCACATTGGTAGCTTTGGCAATGCCGAAGTCGATGACCTTGGGCACGGGTACGCCATCGTGTAGTGTCACCAAAATGTTCGAAGGTTTGAGGTCACGATGAATGACCCCTTTCTGGTGGGCGTGCTGCACCGCACGGCAAACATCGATGAACAATTTCAGCCGTTGCTCCGTGGGAAGCTGGTTCTGATCGCAGTAATCAGTGAGAGGCACGCCCCGTACCAGTTCCATGACAAAGTAGGGGCGCCCTGATTCGGTGGCTCCTGCATCTAGGACTTTGGCGATGTTAGGATGTTCCATCATGGCCAAGGCCTGGCGTTCTGCCTCGAAGCGGGCGATGACCTGCTTGGTATCCATGCCGAGTTTGATCACTTTCAAGGCCACGCGACGCGTGACTGGTTGGCGTTGTTCTGCCAGATACACCACGCCGTAGCCACCCTCGCCCAGAAGTTGCAGCACTTTGTAAGGACCGACCTCCAATCCGATCAGGGCATCTGGCTCTTCGGCGAATGGCGCTGGCTCCAGGGTGGGATCCGTCAGAAAGGCCCCTCCTTGAGCCTCCGCTTCAAGAAGACGCTCAATCTGAGTGCGCAGACTCACATGATCACCACAAACACGCTCCAGAAACGCCGCCCGTTCCGCGACTGGTACGTCGACTACTTGATGAAACAGTGCTTCAACTCGGTCTGCCGATTCGGATTCATTCATAAGGGATCCAGTACACAGCGTGGGACAAGCAGGTCAGGGATCACTTACGGCTTCATTTCCCGACATCGCATCCAATAACAATGCCCGGGCATAACGCCAGCGTCGTTTCACCGTAGGCTCAGAGACTTGCAACACCTTGGCCGTCTCCTCCACACTGAGTCCGGCAAAGAAACGCAAGCGCACCAGCTCTCCCAAATCAGGCTGTTCACGAGCCAACAACTCGTAGGCTTCATTGAAGGCCATCACCGCTTCTGGATCATTGTTATCAGCCAACTCAGCAACATTGGCGATGGGAATGGCCACAGAGCCACCGCCTCGCTTGCCGGCGCCGCGCCTTCTCGCGTGGTCAATCAGAATGCGCCGCATGGCTTCGGCCGCAGCTGCATAGAACTCGTGATGATTTCTAAACTCGCGATCGCCCATGTTTGGAGAAAGTTTGAGGAAAGCCTGATGCACCAATTCTGTTGCTTGCAGGGTATGCTCAGGACGCTCCGCCGCCATTCGTACACGCGCGATCTTACGCAACTCATCATAAACCGCCTCAATGAGAGGATCACGCGCCGAGGTCTTGCCCTCGGCGATCTCGCCGAGCAAACCCGTGACTTGGTGGGTATCGTGATCCTCCGGCATATGGCCGAGAATACCGGCCAGGAGCATTCCCAACAAGCGCCTTCCTCACGAAACCCCACGACGTGAGGAAGGGCGGCGCATTGGAGGGCCATCAAAGCGGAGGACAGCCGGGACGGCTGTAACACGTGGGACAGGCGTCCCGCCTGTCCCACCCAAGCCCGATCAATTCTCCATCACGCGGTAATACATCTCCCGCGCATCGCGGATGAAGAAATGCGTGAGGGTATCGCCCGTTCCTTGCACATTCTCCGCTTCGACCGTCCAGTCTTGGAGGTTGGGGCTGGATTGCACTTCGTAGGTCCGACCGACTTGCGAGTCCCAGCGAATGGCCATGGCCGGGAGGATCTCGACGTCGATGGGCTTGGGCTCCGATTCCACGGGCGCGAACTTGGGTGTTAGGGTTGCTCCTGCCACTACGGTAATCGTGGCTGGGTTAGTCGTGAATTCCTCGTCGCCGTAGAGCCATTTCACGAATTCGAAGCCTGGTTCGGGCGTGGCGGAGACGGTGACTTGGGAACCGATCGGGTAAGTATCGAGGTTGGGATCGGCCGTGACGGAGCCTTCCTCAGTCTTGTCGATGATGAAGGGATCGTTGGACGTGGGCGCGGCAGGTGATCCCTCAATCTGGACACGAAGTCGCAGATCATTCCACGGCCGTTTCCAGTTAGGCCATTCGACGGCAACCGGCGTTGCTACTTGTGGAGATTGAACGGCATCGACAAAGGGGACATGCGTCGGCCCTGCTCCACCCACGATTCTGGCTTCGTCATCGTGGACAATGTAGACCAAGTAATCTTCTCCAGGAACGAGTCCATCCACCAACCCTTCGACCGTGACCAAGTTGAGTAGATCGATATTGGGCGGCCACGCCATGATCCTGGCATCATTGATTGGAGTCTCACCTAGAACACCGATCTCTGCGCCTGGGTACCCGTTCTGGGCGGCTTCCCGAATGCTCACGATCATATTGCCGCCCGGCGATCCAACACGCGCCAATCCGAACGTGACCGAGGCTACGTTTCCAGCTTCGCCTGCAGTGAAACGTTGAGCTGCTCCACCTTCGCCTGGTGCGGGGCCAATTTTGAATGACTTGAATCCTTCATTCGGATTTCCAGGGTCATCAAGATTGCTGAAGTGGATGATTTGGTTCGATTCCGCAAACTCCGGTGTCACCGTCGTGTCGGCTTCGATGGTGAAAGTGAGCGGATTGTCCGTGAACTCATCCTCACCGATGAACCATTTGGAGAACTGATAGCCTTTGTTTGGCGTGGCGGTTAGGGTGACTTCCGTGCCTGCGGTGTAGGGGCTTCCGGGGCTGGCGGTGACGGTACCGTGGTCGTTTGGGGTGATGGTGAGGGAAAACATATCTCCTGCACTGTTCGTTTCGACGATTTCGAATCGCAGATATTTGGCGTGATTGAGGAAGTTCTCCAATGGTGTCCATACTGGAGTGGTGACCATGAGCTTGCCTGCCCCCATCGTTCCTTCATCAGACGAATTTGTTAGAACAGTGTAAGTCGATCGAGGGGAATCAACGATGATGGCATCTGAGTTATCCAAGACAAAGTGATAGAGGGTCTGTGGCTCCAATTGAACATTGAGATTGTCAAAATGAAGGATTTCTCCAGGCGTAGTCGCAAGCATTCTAAGATCAATATCAGCGATGGTCGCCACTTTCGTGTCGGGTTTACCTCCGTCGTCACTCCATATCTCAGCGTGTACAACACCACCGGGTGATCCCCAGCGAGTGAGCGGCAGACGCACGGACGAAATCAATCCACTGGCCCCCGTTGCGAACGATTGAGCTTGGGCAAGGTCGCCCTTGTGGGGAAATATCCATGAACTGCCATCTGGCGGAAGCGAAATAGGAATGTTTCCATAGAGGACGGATTCTCCGGGGGCGTCTACAAATTCCGCGAATACCATCGTATTTGCTTCAATGGTGAAGGTGAGAGGATTGTCCGTGAATTCGTCCTCACCGATGAGCCATTTCGCGAGCTCATAGCTATCGTTTGGTGTGGCGGTGAGGGTGACTTCCGTGCCTGCAGGATAGGTGGGCATGTCAGGATCGGCGGTGACCGTGCCGTTGTCGCTTGGGGTGACGGTGAGGGTGTGGGAAGGTGCGGCTGCAATCCTCATGTGAATGAAGCCCGGAGGGAGCGGCACCGGGTAGGAGATCGTTTTCCAAGCATCTTGACCGTTTGAACGAAAGATGAATTCCTGCAAAGGCTCGCCTTCGGGTGGATGAGAAGCAGGGCCTGGCCCTCCATTTAATCCATCGAAGAGCGTGGGCAAATGATAGGTGCGTGCGCCGACTGTGCTATCATCCAAGTTCCAACTAGCATTGAAGTCGATGTCGATGTTTCGATACACGAAGTAATAACGCGTCATTGGTTGAAGGCCCGTGACCGTTCCCGGGATCTCAATCGTTTGGAGTTCGGCAGGCAAGTTGTTGACTTCAATCTCACTGAGAACGCCCACGATTTTCCCAGGAAACCCGTCTTCTGCCGTATCCCAAATTTCGAATGAGATGCTTCCACCGGGATTTCCCGTTCTCTTAATCGTAAGTTCGACTGACGAGACATTGTCTGCTTCGCCAGTGTAGAATTGTTGAGCGAGATGGGTGTCTCCTCTAGTGGCCCAAGGGGGTTGTGCGTTCGGAGGTGCGCCTTGAGGTGGCTTCGCCTCAAACATCGTGTTGTCATAGAGCACGACTTCTACGGTGGTTGGCTCGAACGTCGGCGTCACTGTAGTATCCGCCTCAATCGTGAAGGTGAGCGGATTGTCAGTAAACTCTTCCTCACCGATGAGCCATTTGGAGAACTGATAGCCTTCGTTTGGCGTGGCGGTTAGGGTGACTTCCGTGCCTGCGGTGTAGGGGCCTTCGGGGATAGCAGTAACCGTGCCGTGGTCGCTTTCGGTGATAGTTAGGGAGTGCGTTTGTGGATTCTCGCGTTCCTCGATGCGAAAGCGCATGGTGAGCGAGTTGTTAGGATCCCAGACTCCCCAACCGGGAGAAACGCCGATTGAGGGATAGGGCCAATCAAACAGTGCGCGGTCTCGCTCGCCCACTTGCCCGCTGCCTCCTGAAGGAACCAAATCGATCACCGGCGTGGTGGTGTTTGCCCTACATACAACTAGCCTTCAAACAAGACGCCCACGGCCAACGCGTCCACTACACCTACACCCCAGGAGGGAAGCTAGAAACGCGCACCTGGGCCCGAGGCGTCCGAACCACCTATCACTACGACCAAGCAAGTAACCTCACCCACATCGATTACGGAGACAACACCCCGGACGTCCACTTCACCTATACCCGCTTGGGCCAGAAACAAACCGTCCAAGACGCCGGCGGCCTACTCACCTACACCTACCGCCCCGATCAACCAACGGCGCTAGAGTCGGAAACTCGTAGCGGTGACTTTCAGTCGCCGCCGAATCCAAACAGCCATACCATTGCTTCCCTCTACAACGAACCCAAAACCCTAACCTACACTCAAGACACCCTAAACCGCGCCACCGGCTTCCAAATCGGCACCCCCGAAAACCCCACCCAAGACTACGCCGTCACCTACAGCTACGACCAAGCCAATCGGCTTGATCGCGTCAGCTCCCAAGGCTACGATTTCGTTTACCAGTTCGAACCGATGTCCACCACCGACCGTCTAAAATCAGTGACCGCAGACGGCAACAAACACACCCAATATCAATACGAGTCGGGAAGAGACACCATCACCGCCGTCATCAACCAAGCAGGCCCCAACAACCAGCTCATCTCCCACTACGCCTATCAATACAACCCAGACGGCCAACGAACCGAGCGCACCACCACCACCCTGGATGCTGAATCCAACATCCTGAATCCGCCCTACACCGACACCTTCCAATACCAAGAAGACACGGGCGGCCTAAACCAATCCACCCGCAACGGCAATCCTCGCGATCCCAATACGGAATATTACGGCTACGACAAGATCGGTAACCGCACCTCCTTGGGTAAAGGAAACGGCGAATTCGCCCTCTACGACACCAACGCCCTCAACCAATACACCAGCATCTGGAACCAAGACGGCATCCAAGCCATGACCCACGACACTGATGGCTACCAACTCACCAAAGGCGCCCAAGAATACACTTGGGACGCCGAAAATCGCCTAATTGAAGTAAGAGAACGCGGCACTTTGCGAGCCCGATACACCTACGACCATCAAGGCCGAAGAATTGCAAGGTGGACCAGCGATGGTGCCGATGAACGTTATCTCTATCAGGATTGGAACCTCATCCATATCTACGACGCTAATCGTGCCAGACCAAACGAAACTTACACCTGGGGAAGAGACCTAAGCGGTTCTCTCCAAGGCGCTGGAGGTGTCGGAGGTCTTCTTATGGCTGACCTAAAAGACCAGCCAGTCAGCGCGTGGTTCTATCACTACGACGCAAATGGTAACGTTGCCGAGATCACCGATGAAGACGGAATGTTGTTAGATTGGTATCAATACGATGGCTTTGGGCAATTGAGCACCATGCCGACACAACCAGGCAATCGCTATCGCTTCAGCACCAAACCGCAAGACAGCGAGACTAGTTTCTACTATTACGGATACCGTTATTACGAACCCGCTGTGGGCAGGTGGCTATCCAGGGATCCTATTGGTGAGAAAGGGGGCTTGAATGTATTGCAGATGGTTGGGAATGATTGCATTAACAAGAGAGATCTTATTGGATTGACTGATTCAGATACAAAAATAATGAAGATCTTTTTCAGGGGATTCAATCCATTGGGTTCGTCAAGTGTAGTTGATGGTGACACTCAAATGTCTAACGGTGCGAATAAAACCTATGACTCGTTACAGCGCGGGAATGCTGTAGAAGACATAATCGATCATTTTGATGATAATTCTGACAATAAATTGGACGATCAAGATTGCCCGCCATTTGACCTTCGAATTACAGGATATAGCTGGGGGGCGTATACGGCGCTGGAATTGGCTCACCACTTAGAGTTATCAAAGCCGCATCTAATTAAAGAGAAGGACTATTTTAAAATCAGGTTAGGTTTAGTTGATCCAGTGGCAACCGGAAGAAAATCTAAATTGGAAGGATTCATTGGAGATCCCCCTTTAACGCCTTCGACTACTCAGGCTGATCTGGATCTCTACTATGCTATTAGCGATGAGAGGGAAGAACGCTCTATTTTATCAAAACCTAGCAACGTAGTTTGGAATACCAACTACTATCAAACGTTAGGGTGTAATAACTGCGTGCCATTAGTTCCTGGCTTTATATTCAAAGGGACATCGGTTCCTGGACTTAATAACAATAATAAAAATGCGGATCTCTCTGCCTCTGACGCTCATACTCGCATAGTGCAAATCTACGGCAACACAGTCAGGCATAACACCTTTAATCCTCAGTAGAGGTGTCGATCAGATAAATAAGACTATGGTACGCTTGTCGAAACGAGGTATAGTGTTGGTAATACTGGGTGTATTACTTTCCATTTT
The DNA here is from genome assembly GCA_965224685.1 of Verrucomicrobiales bacterium. GTDB lineage: Bacteria > Verrucomicrobiota > Verrucomicrobiia > Verrucomicrobiales > DEV007 > CBDDAB01. Next base: position 919,509 of record CBDDAB010000018.1, read on the forward strand.
ATTGTTTCAATTGCGGCAAAGTTCTCGTAACCTGGAGCCAACATCAGGTGTGATCTCGGTTGATATCATGATCCTGCGCGAAGCTCTTGAACGCGAGGGCGCTCCTATGATCATTCCAAAAACTCATAATGAATGGCATGACTTTTATACTCGCCAAGGGGTACGCCCGTTGAGGTACAGGGACGACATCAAACTGAATGTTTCTTCTGAATCAGAAGACTCTGTTCATTACTATGCCGATATATTACCAAATCGGCTTAGCCCATTTAGAAAAACTATTCGTGTAAGCGATGATACAGTGAAAACTGTATCCATGAATCAAGCCGAAATCAATGAAGTCAGCGAAGATGTCATAGTGAAAGCGATTCAGGGCGGAGAATTGGATAACAAAACGCCAATAGGCGACCTACGGCTGATGTTGAAAAGGGTTGGTTCTAATCAAACTGCATTTGAACTGCTAATCAGAGAAAAAGCATATATCGGATATGCCAAAGGTGAAGAACATGAAAAAAGCCTTGTAAGATATCTTAAAAATACTGTGTTACCGAAAGGGGTTTGAGACATTTTGATAGAAAATTTTTAGGTAGTTTTTAGGGACACACCGATTATTTAATTGTTCAATGGCTGATAGTGATTTTGCGGCAGGGTTTACTCCTAGTATTACCCGAGGTCTAAGTCGTCTAAACAGAAGTGAGGGCGAAGAGATTACCAATGTGATGTCGTTTGAGCAACTCGACGATACTTATTACCCAGGACAATGAATAGAAATAAACTTTGTGTGTGTTACGAATAATGGTATTAGGATTTTTGTCACTTGGAGTTTACCAGACTAAGATCAATGCAGACTCCAGCGATGCATTGAACCTCATTGAGTCATTTGGAAGAGCCAGAGAGTCTGGACTAGAGTTTAAAAAAGCATCGACAGGCATTCAATGCGGCTTGTGGAAGAGAAGATCACCAAAAAAATCTCATACAAAAAGAATTACTCTTGCATGAATCAGATCACATTGTATCCCTTAATATTTTTCTTGTTATCAATTAGTGTGGCATGCACAGAGACCAAGAAACCTACGGTGTCGAATCTCAATAAGATCGTAAAATATGTTCTTTACAGCGGTACGATTGACGTCGAACCGTCATCCAGAAAACTGACCAAACTTCGCGCACTTACTGGATCTGAAGCAAAGGGTTTCAAGAGGTATCTTCAACAGGCGAGGCCTTCTCGCGGTGGATTTGTAATGAATGACTTTTACATACACGGCCTGGGAGAGGATGGATCTCTCATTCAGAGTTTTGGTGTTGTGGTCGAAGAAAATAGAGTTGCCGCTATTGATATTACTACTCAGACTCCTGAAATAACACATGTTACAACCACTCACATGTTATTAATAAATGAAGATACTTCCGCCAGTGAATTCTTAATGAAGATGATTCGCGATATCGAAAAGAAGATACTTCCTTTCCAAGTGAATTCTTGAGCTGCAGATTAAACCTCGAAGTGCAATAGGGGAACTATTTAGGGCTAGTCTATCTAGAAATTCAGGATTTGATCCAAGTCCCTATCGCCCAGAGATTTACAATTGAATCAAATCGTTTGCCTGAGCGCTCGCGCCGTAAATTATAGGGTAGGGTAGTAATTAAGATAATAGTAAAGGAAGGATTTTAGGGACACTTCAATAGACGTGAGGTTTCTAGTTCAATGATTGACTTATTCCGTTCGAAATAACGTTATGAGATCGGCGTAGGAACGCCACCCAGCCGAACGGATCGGAATTCTTTGGCGATCAGTGAAGCAGGTGCGCAGTCAAGGATCGCCTTTAATTCGACGTTACATTAGAAGAGGGCGACTGTGATGAGTGAACCGCCCGATCAAGATCCCTTTCGCACCACGCGATGGAGCGTTGTCCTTGAAGCTCGATCTGGCGAAGAGTCCGCGAGACGCCGCAGCCTGGAGTATCTTTGTCAGAGCTATTGGTTCCCGCTCTATGCTTACGTGCGCCGTCGAGGGCATCCCGTCGAAGACGCCGAAGACCTCACGCAGGCTTTCTTTGCTCAGCTCATTGGAACGGATATGCTCGCATCAGTTGAGCAATCGAAGGGAAAGTTCCGAGCTTTCTTGTTAGTGTGTTTGAAGAATTTCCTCTCCAATGAGGGGGACAAAGCTCGCGCGGAGAAGCGCGGTGGCAGAGTGCATATCGTATCGTTCGATGCGGGGCTTGCAGAGGCGCGATACCAACAACGCGCCATTGAATCCTTTGCTGCTGACGAAACCTTTGATCGCGATTGGGCGCTTACGTTAGTCGATCGTGCGATGGAAAGCTTAAGAACGGAATTCCGTCGCAAAGGTCAAAGTTCGCAATGGCGCCACCTGCGTAGCACGCTTTCGACCACTCAGGACGCGCGCGCCTACGAGGCTCTGGCGGAAGCTTTGGGCACCACCCCTGGTGCGGCCAAGACGGCCGTTCACCGCTTGAGAAAACGTTATAGAGACGCCCTACGAGCCCAGGTCGCCGATACGGTCGCCCCGGAACTCGTTGAGGAGGAGCTGCGTTATCTCCTGAAAGTGCTCTCTGGATGATCGTTTCACTTTTCGCAGAAATCTTGTAACCGGACTCCTGCGATTCTTTTGAGAAAGGCATGAACGATTCCCAATCTCCCCAATTTGACGATGAGGCAGCCACCTTTCCGGAAAACGCTTCCCCAAATCCCGTTTCTTTCTCCAACGGACGAACGATTCGTTACTTCGGTGACTACGAGATTGTCGAAGAGATCGCGCGCGGCGGCATGGGTGTCGTCTACAAAGCGCGTCAATCCAGTCTCAATCGCATGGTGGCGCTTAAGATGATTCTAAACGCTCGCTTAGCGGACGAATCCGCCATTCGGCGGTTTCACGTGGAAGCAGAGGCAGCGGCACGGCTTCAACATCCTAACATTGTTGGCGTGCATGAAGTGGGACTACACGAGGGCCAACATTATTTCACCATGGATTACGTTGAGGGGCGGAACTTGGCCGCTCGGATAGAATCCGACGGTCCGTTAGCGACTTCGTTGGCCGCAAGCTATGCACAGCGTCTCGCGCTAGCAATGCATTACGCGCACGAACACGGTGTGCTGCACCGCGACTTGAAGCCATCGAACGTCATCATCGATCAAGACGGCGCTCCGCGAATCACCGATTTCGGTCTGGCAAAGATTGAAGCAGACGTCGATGACCTGACCAAGAGTGGCAGTGTGATGGGTTCCGTGTACTACATGGCACCTGAACAAGCGAGTGGGAGGGTGGACGCCATCGGTGTGCGATCGGATGTCTATTCGTTAGGCGCCATGCTTTACGAGATGCTTAGCGGACGTCCGCCTCACAAAGCCGCTAATCTCGCAGCAACGCTGAAGCAAGTTATCGAAACATCTCCAATCTCATTGCGTAATCTCAACCCAGCCATCCCCATGGACATCGAGATCATGGTGATGAAGTGTTTGGAGAAATCACCCACACGTCGCTATGGATCTGCTGGAGAATTGGCCGGTGATTTGGAACGCTTTCTCACACGACAACCCATTCGTGCCCGCCAGGCGAGTTGGTGGCAACGGTGGGAAACACGACTTGGCCGACACCCTTGGACAGCTGCCACCGTGCTCACCGCGGGCTTAGTCGCGCTGATCTATGTCACCTACGGACTCTGGCAACAAGGCCGGTTCGAGTTGTGGAAGAGTTCACCCACCTCCTATCCAGGCCTGCCATCAGGTTTTGAAGACCGCTTGGACAACGCTCTCTTCGCGAGTCAGTTCGTGCTCTTCGCCGTCTTTGGCTTGTGGTTATTTTATCAAAAACACAGCCGCGGCGTTCGGTGGAAAGACTTCTTCGTGAACCAGCACCGATTCTTGGCCGCCGCTGAGAAACCGGTCGCTCCACTCCTATTGGGGACTCTGATAGTCATTGGTAGTCTTGCGTTAGGTTTCGGTATCTACCTTAGCACCCAAGTCATTCGCGCCCGCATTTGGGAGATCACCGCTAACGGCACCTTAGTCATGATGGTTCCCAGCCTGATCATCTTGGGCCTCGGCACGATCAGCATGGCCTGGCGTAATCGTCGCTTGGCTCTCTATGGACCTCCAATCGTCAACGACGAACCCCTACCAGACATCGTTCGCCAAGAGATCCTCGACAATGGCACGCCCAGTGCCATGGCGCTCTACCACACCATGCGCCCCGATCTTCGCCTCGCCGAATGCCGGGCGACGGTGCAGCATTGGGCAGACAAACTTCAAAGAGCAGATCCCAAGCCCTTCAACAAACCACTATCGCCTGACGTTCCCAAGCGCACAGCCATTGCGGTAGTTATCGTTTCGATAGCGTTGTTAGGGTTGATCGCCTGGTCATTTCCCCTGGTAAATCCCGGATGGTGGTTTGCCTGGGCCCTCGTTGCTGTCGTCGGTAGTATCTGCGGCGTGCTCAGCATGTCGCAGAGAAATCTCTGGAAACGCCTTCTCGCCAACCTCCCTTCCGCAATACTCTTCGCTGGACTTCTGTCGGCGGCCGATGCGCTTGGTCAAAAGGGGCTTTCCTTTGGTGGCTTTGTCACCGGCCTAACGACGATGTTCGTCTTCCTATCAGTGGCATCTCACCGACTTCAGAAACGGAAACGCTGACATCGGCGAACTCTCAAGATTCTTTCTCGCCATCTTCGCAAACAATTTGTCCGGTTTTGAATGCCGGATTCCGGTAAGCTCTTGTATAGGCAATGAAACCGAATTTCACGAACAATGATGGCGCTTTGCTAGAGGCGTTTGTCAAACAGAACGATGAGGAGGCTTTTCGTCAGTTGGTGGATCGTTATTTGGACATGGTATCCGGCGTGGCTTGGCGACGGACGGGTGACGACCGGCTGGCTGAGGAGATTTCACAAAACGTGTTCATTGCCTTGGCCAACAAGGCTCCACGACTTCTGAGCCGTAATGTGATTGGCGGTTGGCTCCACCGGGTGACCACGATCGAAGCTGCCGAATCCATGCGCCAAGAATACCGACGACAACGAGCCATGCATGCCTACAAGCGATCGACCCAAACTGCTCAGCAGGCGAAGAAAGCCGAAATGAGTCTAGCAGATGCCTGTCCCGAAATTGATGAAGCCATCGCCAAGCTCTCGGAAAAGGAACGGAATGCACTCATGTTACGCTTCCATACGGGACTCGGGTTCCGCGAAATGGGCGAAACTCTTGGGAAAACCGAAGATGCCTGCCGGAAACAAGTTTCACGCGCGCTTAGCCATCTCGCAAGATTGCTAGGAAAGCAACGAAGTGCAGCCACGTTGAGCGTCACGGCACTAGCCGCCGGACTTCCCATCGTTTTCAGCAAAGCTTCGGGAGCCAAGCTCAGGGCCCAGACCATATGTCAGGGCGCGCTCACAGATTTTACTAGTTCCTCAACCCTATCACCTATCGCCAATCTGCTCATGACAAATCTCAAATCCAAAGTGGCTGCCGCAGCGATGATCTACCTTGCCCTAGCAGGCACCTCGTTTTTCACAGGCAGACATGTAGCAGCCAAGGTGCTTTTAGCATCGGACCCGATTTCCATGTCTATGTCCACAGAAGAGGCTTCTTCGAATTCCGCAATTCCGTTAGCTTCGCCGAATCCGAATCCTCCCAAGACCGATTCTACACAACAATCGATCATCGAAACGGCTGCCAATCTCATGCGCCGGGAAAACGATACCGCAGCTATTGCTCGAGGAACGCTCATGTTAGGAGAACTCGATATTTCTGACATGCCGGAGGCGACCGCTTTTCTCGCGTCGATCGGAGATGACGAGCAACTCTTTCGACGCATGGCGAACATCATCGTTGGCATCTGGGCGGAGCATGATGGTCCTGCTGCAGCGGCGTGGCTTGATTCGGATGTGGGAGATGCGCACATCGGCATCCTTTCACACACACTGCTCGAGTCATGGTCCAAGACCGAACCTGAAGTGGCCTACGCTTGGTATCGTCAACGTATCGATACCGGCACCGTGCGAATGGATATGCTATCTGCCTATCACTTACCCGGAAACGTCTTTCGTCATTGGATGAAAAACGAACCGGCTGCCGCCTTGGCGCAATTCACAAAGATAGCCGTTGAAGACGAGCGTTCCGCGAGAGGCGGCATCGCCGAGGCCATCTACCGCAGTCGTGAACCGGGACCAATGTTAGAAGCCATACAACAGATGCCTGAAAGCGATGTGCGCGCGAAGCTCGTCGAGGCTGTCATCAAGAAATGGGGGCGAGTGGAACCGGATACCGCTGCCGAGTGGTTAGACACCATTCCGATGAACGATGAACTCGCTCGATTCCGATCCAAGATGGAACTGGCCGAAGAGTGGGTGCGAGGGGAAATCGGAGAAGTGGCTAAGCTTGAAGAATGGCTTATGAAGAGCGCGCCCAATAACGAAATGCAGACCATGGTGAAGCAGATGATACAACAGCTGCGCAATTCTGACACTAACATTCATTAAACATGATCGCCAAGAGCAGCCCGTACATTATTGTCGCCCTTCTTATTGCCGTGGGGAGCTATTGGTTGGGTTTGAAGTCATTGCCAACAGCTGATGCTGGTAGCAATGCTCCCCAACCGACGGTCAGCGAAAGCCTTCTCAATCTTGAAAATCGTAGCAACCGGGAAAGTACGAACCGAGCATCAATCAGCGAGACACTATTGGAGGCGCGCGAACTCATACGCTACGACAATGGATCGCTTGGTCGCGCACGATTGACCCTCATGATCGAAGATATCGACCCGGCCCTTCTGGACGAAGCCTTTGCGGAAGCGTGCCAATTAGCAAAGGGCAGCCGTCTACAATCTGACCCTGTCGTATGGGGCATTCTCATGCGCTGGAGTAAGATAGACCCTAGAGCTGCCTACCACGCGCCATTTGAAGTTGTTACTTGGGGAACAGAAGACATGCGCCGCGATACGCAACTGGATCTAACACGTATGCCATTAATCGAACTGTCGAAACGTGATCCGAAAGCAGCCTTTGATGCGTGGAATGAACACATGCCCCAGCTCGACAAGGACTATGACAATTCAACAGAGTTTCTGCTTAACAGCATCTTTGAATCTTGGGCCGATCAAGATTTCGACAAGGCGCTTGCAGCGATCGAGGGCCTGAATCGTGACGAAGCAGAGGAGGCGATTGGTGGCATCATCAGCAGCAATCCAGACCGGCAATCAGAGATTCTATCAAAGATCGAGAACGCTGGGGATGAGAAACTGCTGATGGAAGTGAAGGGCGACATCGTGACTCAAATGGTAAGAAATGGCCGAAGAAAAGAAGCCATCGCGTGGGTAGACCAGCAGCCCATGTCGTCTCGTCCCAAACTAGAGAAGGAACTAGCAGAGTGGTGGCTCCATGAAGATCCACGCGGTGCTGGGGATTGGTATCTCGCTAGAGGCAATGAGGGCGATCTCGACCGTCGTATTGAAACCATTGTTAGGCGGTGGGCGGAGTGGGAACCCAACGCGGCTGGCGAATGGTTGGGCAGAACGGCGGAAGAACACGGGGCACTGGCGGACCGCGCCAAAGCGAGGTTTGCCCGCACCATCATCGACAAAGACCTCGAGAGCGCCCTGAATTGGTTGGAATCGATTATAAACAACGAGTCCAAGCTTGAGGCCGCACGAACGATCGGCAACGATCTTCAACGTCGCGGAATCACGGCCGACCCGGAACTCATTGGAGCCGCTAACCTGGCCGAAGAAGAGAAAAGTGCCTTACTGGGAAATTAGCCACTAAGGAATACTGTGGACTCGATTCCCTCACATTCATTCGTAACGATCGCTGTGAGGATAAAAGGTATGCCAGGCTTTGGTGAACGACACGATCGCAGGGATTTCTTTGAGTTGTGCGCCTTTCAGGGATCCTTTCACACAATGCCCCGTCTCCACGTCCCAGCTGGACCCCGTTTCACGGTCTTTCATTTGATCACCTTTCAAGTCTTCGAAGGTTAGCGGTCCTTTGGATGTGTTTCGATTAAAAGCCCGGCCGCCGGCGCTCCTGGAGCGATAGACGAGGACGACGGGTTGCTTGGCGAAAGTGTCGTTGATGACTTGTGCTTTGCGCAATCGGTCGAAGCTGTAAGACCGCGCCTCCTTTAATGTGCGAAGGCCGAGCACGAAGCGGCCGGGTTGTTCGTGAAACTCACGGTCAAATTCACTGGCCGTTCGTTTGAGTGCCAGGACGGTGGTGTTGGGATGATCGGCTTTCCATGTTTTCCAATCGACCATGGTAGAGGGCAGCGTTTCTAACATCGTCCCCTTCAGCTCGCCGTCCATTGCTTTGCCTAACAAATGACTCCAAAGCGATTTGGTCTCGCGGTCCATCATGACGAGGCTGCGTTTCCAAAGCTTGCCGGACACGACAAAGGTCAAGGTCTTCTTAGGCTTTGCGCTCTCACGGGCATACACGATGCCGTTGTGGCAAAGATGTCACCAGGTGGCGGCGATGGCCTGCCCGCCTAGGCGATCATTGATGATCTCGCGCTGAGGGCCGGTGAGCGTATTGATAGGATAAGCGCGGGCTTCCCCGTTCACCACCACACCGAGAACAAGTTCCTCATCTTTGACAAACGTGCCCTGCGCTTCCCCGGCCGGGACGGTCTCCGGTTCCACAATGGCGGGGAAGGCACGTGGAATCACGGTGCGCGGTTCGAACGCCATAGTGTCTTCGGCCTGGGTGCACGTGACGCCAAGCAAAGTAGCCAGGATGAAAACGCTTGCCTTGAGACTCATCTTCATTGTGGGTGCCATTGTTCCACCACATGAGGCGCCCCGACACGGCTTTATTCTATGAAACTGCTCCCAATCTCACTTATCTCACTGGCAATGCTCAACCAACTTTGGGGATTCGATCTCTCAGCCGGCAAACCCTGGCCCGCCCTCACATTGCCCTCTATTAACGATGGCAAGGCACTCTCGCTGAAGGACTTTACGGGAAAGAAAGTCATGCTCCACGTCTACGCCTCCTGGTGAGCGGGCTGCCGGAAACACGTGCCCGGGTGGCACGAACGCACGAAAGAACTGGTCGCTACTAACAAACTTGCCGTAGCCGGAATCACCCAAGAGCAGCATCCTGACCGGACGGTGCTTTTCCATCAATGGCACGCGATGGACTGGCCTGTGATGCTTGATGCCGCGAACCTCCTTGGCGTGACCGCCGTGCCTTACACTTTTCTCATTGATGAACACGGCATCATTCGCTTTCGCAATCCAAAGAGTGATGATCTCAAGACGTTCTTGGGTGCTGTTTATGACAAACCGGCTGAAGTTAGCAGGCCGACGCTGGTCTTTCGGGATTCGGCGGAAGAGAAACTACTCTGGGGCGGCGATACCACGTTGAACGAGGCGATCGGTCTTCTCACCTCCCGTACGCGGGCCGAGCCCAAGAATGCCGAAGCATTCTTTCGTTTGGGTGTGGCTCACAGGCGACGCTATGATTCGCCACTCCGTCAGGACGATGACTTTGCCCAGGCCATCGGTTCTTGGAAGGCCGCGCTCGCTCTCAATCCAAATCAATACATCTGGCGCCGCCGTATTCAGCAATACGGTCCACGACTCGATAAGCCGTATTCCTTTTATGATTGGGTAAACAAGGCTCGCGAAGAAATCACCGCTCGAGGTGAAAAACCGCATCCACTCATCGCGGAGCCAAGCGGGGCAGAGTTCGCCTACCCAGAAAAGAAAGCAGGAGAGGCGTCCAAGCTTTCGCAACACCCTGATCCGGAAGGCAAGGTTCACCGGGATCAACAGAAACTCGTTCAAGTCAAGGCCGTCGCCGTGCCCTCAACCAAGGGAGATGCGAAGGCTTACCGTGTGCATTTGCGTTTCACGCCCAATGAGAAACGGAAAGTTCATTGGTCCAACGACGCCGGCCCTCTCACACTCATTCCGGAAGCGGCAGACGCCGTGGAAGTCGCTCATTTTCAGGATGCTCCCAAACCACCTAACGAACTGACCAGCGCGGAAACGCGTCAGGTAGAATTCGAGATCCGCGCCAAGGACGGTCAAGCTTTTCCCAAGACACTAACTTGCGCGGCTTTTTATTACGTGTGTGAGGACGTGAACGGTCAATGCCTCTACTTGCGTCAAGACGTGCAAGTCGATTTGGATTCATGACGACCCTTATCACCGGCGCCAACGGTGGTCTAGGTGTGGCCATGGCCAAACGCTTCCTTCAAGAACCGGATCATCACGTATGGTTGGGCGTGCGGCAGGGACGCGAACATGCCGAAGCGTTGGCGAGCGAATTTCCGGACCGCTGCCGAGTCATCGCGCTCGATGTGACAAATGAAACTGCCTGGACGACAGCCGCCGAACAGATCGTCGCGGAGTCCAACTCGCTTGATGTGTTAGTCAATAACGCCGGATTTCATCGCGACCATTTACTCGCCATGATGCCGCCCGAAGATTGGCGGGAGGTGATCAACGCTAACTTGGACAGCGTTTATCTCGGCTGTCGCGCCGTGATCAAAGTCATGATGGGGCAACGCTTCGGCCGCATTATCAATGTAGCCTCATTGAGCGCTTTGTTAGCGCCACGCGGCCAGACCAACTACGCAGCCGCCAAAGCGGGCGTGGTCGCCCTCACCCAAAGTCTAGCCAAAGAGGTCGCCAGGGCCGGCATCACGGTGAACGCCCTCTGCCCCGGTTACATCGAAACGGATGCGGTGGCTGGAATCAGGGCGGAAGAGAAAAAAACGCTTCTAACATCCATCCCCATGCGCCGCTTTGGCCGGCCGGAAGAAGTGGCAGCCGCAGCGGCCTTTCTCGCTAGCAAAGACGCCTCTTACATCACGGGAGCCACGCTCAAGATTGATGGAGGCATTTTCTAGGCGCCCGCAGACTCTACGTCTGCGAGTTCCTGTAGAGGGTGCTCGTCTTTCTCGTAGATCTGCGCGGCGGATCCCACGATGAGCGGGTCAGGTTTGCCGATGGCTTTAATATCTTTGTCAGGATAATCAAGCTGACTCAAGAAGTAGCGCATGCAATTGATCCGCGCCCGTTTTTTATCGTCGGACTTGATCACCGTCCACGGGGCATCCGCGGTGTCCGTATAAAAGAACATGGACTTCTTGGCCTTGGTGTAGGCGTCCCATTTGTGGAGAGATTCCAGGTCGATCGGACTGAGCTTCCACTGCTTGAGGGGATCCGTCTTGCGTTTGTAAAAGCGTCGGAGCTGTTCCAACCGGCTTACGGAAAACCAGAACTTGAAAAGGTGGATGCCGCTATTAACTAACATGCGCTCAATCAGCGGGCATTGGCGCAGGAACTCCAAATACTCCCGCGACGTGCAGAAGCCCATGACTCGCTCTACGCCGGCGCGGTTGTACCACGAGCGGTCGAAGAAGGTCATTTCTCCAGAAGTCGGAAGATTCTTGATGTAACGTTGAAAATACCATTCTCCGCGCTCACGATCCGTCGGCTTCTCGAGAGCCACCACGTGAGCGGCACGCGGGTTGAGATGTTCCATGAAACGCTTGATCGTGCCCCCCTTCCCCGCCGCATCACGCCCCTCAAAAATCGAGACAACACTCTCGCCTTGCAGCTTCACCCAGTTCTGAACCTTGAGCAGTTCGGATTGAAGCACCAATTTCACGCTCTCGTATTCCGCTAGGGGCATCTTGTCCGGATACGGATACAAGCCTTTCTCGTAGTTCGCCTTCAGCGTTTCCCCATTCCCAAGTCCTTTGACCGAAGCGCGCGAATCTAACAATTGTTCGAGATCTCCATAGGATTCCGGGGGAGTCCGGGCAGGCGCATTATTGAGTTTACGTTTCCGGCGAGACGTTTCGCGCGAGGTCGATTTGGCATTGGCAGGCACAAGCAGAAAGGAGTTAAAGTTAGAGTTTCACCCAATCTTTGAGGTGGGCGTGTTCAAAGATCATCTCGTTTTGAATCTTCAAGTCTTGGCCCATGCCCGCTTCCTTAGCATGTTGATACATCGCATAGGCGATGCCCACATCGGCATAAGCAAGTCCCACGGCATTGAAATAAGTCCTCTCGTCCTCGCTCTCGCGGCCTGGGATACGTCCGCTGATCATGTCCACGAGATTGCCATGGATCGCGTCATCGGAAAGTTCTCCATCCTTGTACATCCGGCTGAGCGTTTGCGTCCGATGCTTTACCGTTTCCCAGTCGTCACAAACGATCTTGTTCGATTGTTTGGCGACTGCGTACTCATCCTCCCAACCGCCCACATGACTGTAAAAGGCACCGGGTTTGACCCACGCAGCTTTTAATAAGGGAGCTTGCGCACTGGTCGCCGTCACGATCACATCGGCACCATGAACGGCAGCTTCCAGGTCACTGTTCGTGACCATGATCTTCATGTTAGGGAGTATGGGACTCATTTCCTGAATGAACTGTTCTTCCTCTTGCGGTTTCTTAGCCGCCACGCGGCAAACTTCGAGGCTAGGCAATGCCGTCTTCATGGCGATGAGATGCATCTTGGCCTGCTCGCCGGCACCGATGAACCCAATCTCTTTGGAGTCAGAGCGCGCTAGATGACGCGCGGCCAAGCCGCCCATGGCGCCCACACGCATGTTAGAGCACAGCGTGCCCTCCATGAAAGCGATGGGGAAACCATGATCGATTTCGGATAGGATGATGACCGCAGAGAGGTTCTGGATGCCGTGCTTCACGGGATTCGGCGGAAAGACGGACACCCATTTTACCCCACAGACCTTTTCTTTGACGAAAGTCGCCGGGAGGCAGTTGATCCGTTCCTGCGTTTCGTCATTGAAGATCTGGACGATCTTTTCGGGAAACAGAATGTCCCCAGCCTGATACGCCAGCATCGCCTTCTCGGCTGCGGTCATGGCCATTCTCATGTCGAGGCATCCCGCCCCTAACAAATCTTCTTGTGAAAAGTACTGACAGTGGATTTCGTGACTGGGCATAGGCGTGGGTAAATAGGAACTCGCGCGGGGAACTTTCCGCTCATGAGGCCGTTTACTACGCACATCTTGCCCTCGAGGCTTCAGTTCTTGAGCCTGCAGTAACGATCCGTTGGTGCCATGCAAGGTGATGGGTGAGTTCGTGGCCGGAACCTGTGAAGATCCTGGCTGGCGCTTCGAGCACGGAGCCGTCTCACGACTTTTTCTACACTCTTGTATCGAACGCTCATCGCTTTGCATGGCACCCAACGATCCGCGAAGGAATCGACATGGGTGAAAAGATGGTTTTCGATACACCAAGGCTGACTATCTTGATGGCAATCTCATGACTACTGGATCCTGGCACATTTCCCGGCGCACGGTTCTCCGTGGGTTGGGCGCTTCGATGGCGTTGCCATTTCTCGATGTGATGGAGCCCATAACCTCGAAGGCCGCAAGCATTGGCAAATCCCGGAATACCCTCAAAGTCGGCTATCTCTACTTTCCTAACGGGGCCGCAAAGGGGTCATGGCATCCGCGCCTAGTGGATGCAGAAGGGCGTCTACTAGAGTTGAGCCCTTGGATGAAGCCATTAGAAGGATTCAAAGAGGACCTCATCATCCCTGAGAATATATGGACGCCTCGTGGCAACGGGCACGGCGCAGGAACGGCAACATGGCTGACGGGGGGACGCTACGACGGACGCGTCATTGATGCGGGAGGGATGTCTGTCGACCAAATGGCAGCTCGTCACACCGGCAAGGAAACACCTCTAACATCGCTTGAATTAACCACGCGAGGTGAAGGATATTTCTCCAATGATCTCCCGCGCAATACGATCTCATGGACTTCGAGCAATGTCCCTGCGAGCCGGGAGTCTGTGCCTCGCATGGTCTTTGATCGCATGTTCCGCCGCCCTGAAGAAGGAATGACGGATAAGAGCGTTCTCGATCTTGTGTTAGGACATGCCAAATCACTGAAAACGCGTGTGAGTCATGCCGATCAACAGAAGATCGATGAGTATCTGGAATCCGTGCGCGCGGTGGAGAAGCGTATGGAATTCGCGGAAACTCAGAACCAACGCGCCTCTAGAGAAGGTCTCCTAACCGACACCTTGCAACGTCCGGCTCCGGGGATTCCTAACAATCATCAGGAATACGTTCGGCAGTTACTCGATCTCATGGCACTGGCGTTCTGGTCGGGGGCAACTCGCGTTGCCAGTTTCATGCTCGATCACGGCCAAAGTAATCGCTACTTCAATTTCATCGACGGCGTGGAAGGCACTTGGCATGCGCTCTCGCATTATCGCGATATCAGCGGCAAGACGGAGGATGACGATGGCAAGACTTCTTGGAAATCGCTCGATAGCAAACGCAGCATGTATTGCGCCGTCAACCGATGGCATCACGAGCAGGTAGCCTATTTGTTAGGCAAGATGAAATCGCTTCCTGATGGCGACGGCAACTTACTCGATCAGACCATGCTTTTGTATGGATCCAGTTTGGGCGACGGTCATGAACACGGTGATGAAGACTTGCCGATTCTTATCGCCGGTCACGGTGCCGGCGCCATCAAGTCAGGTCGCAAGATTCGCTTTGAAGACAATTTCTCGCTTTCAAACTATCACTTATTCACGTTGCAGCAGTTGGGCGTGCCGGCAAAACGATTTGGTGAAAGCGAAACACCGATGACCGAACTCTCTTAGCCGTCCAACAAGACCGGATCCAAATAGGGACGCACCTCGTTCGTTCGCGCTTGAGGCAAACTGAGCGGCGTGAGATCCGGCTGGGGCATCATGTGTTCCCCGGCAGCCTCCTCTTCCGGAATCATCGAGCGAAGATTCGCCGAGATGACACTACCATAGTGCCCACTCGAAAGCTGGATATCCGTCCACTCGCCGTCTTCTTTCCTCACGATCACATAAGATTTCTGTTTGATCAAACCGATGGGCACCATGCTTTGATCCTTGGGATTGGTGACGAAGAACATACACGTTTGCACCACCTTTGCGTGTTCCGGGTTCGACGGAAGTGGATGTGGCACGAAGGACTCGCGAATGAGGTTCTTCTCTTCTTCTGTTAGGGAAGCCCCGGACCCGCTCTTGGACGTGCTGACACTTTGGCAATGACACAGCACCCCCACGAGGGGCAGGAGCAAGACGAAGATGGAAAGGCGTTTCATGAGAAGAGGAGACGGTGGGTCACTAAATGACAATGATGTAAGCGGCGCAAGGGCAGCGTTTCGTCTTGCCAGGGTTGATTTCACGGGCCTAGGAAGTGGAAACGCCATGGAGAATGCCTTCTATCAAGATTTCGATGTGGAAACGGCTGCAGGCGGTTATCCGCGGCCGGCCGATTACCGCACGCCTTTTCAGGTGGATCGCGACCGCATCCTCTACACGTCAGCGTTTCGTCGCTTGCAGAGCAAGACGCAGGTCTTTCTCTCTGGTGAATACGATTTCTATCGCACGCGGCTGACCCATTCCTTGGAAGTGGCGCAGATTGGGAAATCGATCTGCAATCATCTGAAACAAACTTCGGATGCGTTGTCGGACGGCTTCTTCATTGATCCGGATCTCGTGGAGGCCGCCTGTCTATCGCACGACCTAGGGCACCCGCCCTTTGGCCACAGTGGCGAGCGTACGTTGCACAGCTTGATGCGAAATCACGGCGGTTTTGAAGGAAATGCGCAAACCTTGCGAATGCTGACAGAGACGATTTATGCTGATGCGAGGACGGGCAAACACACCGGCATGACACCGACGCGCGCCTTTCTCGATAGCGTACTCAAATACAAGGTTTTTTATCAGGAGAATCCCGCGGCCAAGAATCACTTCATTTATGATGACCAAGCCCCGTGTCTAGCATTCGTCTTTGGAGACGCCTGGGACGTGGTGCGGCGGGATTGGGATGCCCACAGGCGCAATCAATTGCGATCGATCGAGTGCCAGATCATGGATTGGGCAGACGACACAGCCTACAGTCTAAATGACCTCGTCGATGGCATCAATGTGGGATTCCTAACCATCGAACGCATCGAACGTTGGGCAGAGGATCAGGATCTCAATGCCGCTCAAGACAAACATCTCAACCGCCTCATCAGCGCCATCCGCGAGCAACGTACCGAACCGACCTTAGGCAAGAAGATCGGCCGTTTTATCACCGCGAGTTGTTTGACAGAACGTGAGAAACCTTTGTTGGGTGAGGTGAGTCATCGCTACCGGTTTGTGTTAGAAATCGAGCCGGAGATTCTGGAAGAATCTGCCCTGTATAAAAAACTTGCTCTCGATGTCGTCTTCCGCTCGCAGCAATTGCAGCAACTCGATTACAAGGGCGATCACATCATCCGCAGTCTCTTCAAAGTGCTTTCGCAGCACTATCTTAATCCTAACCAACGCCCGCCCATTCCGCTGCGCCTCTTGCCCTCGGCAACAGAACGTTTGTTAGAAACCATCACTGACGAAGCTTCCCGCGCGCGCGTCCTCTGTGACTACATCGCCAGCATGACGGACGGTTTCGCCACGCGGACTTACAAGCGTCTATTCGATGCGGAATTCGGATCGATCGTGGACCTAGTCTAACATCTCACCAGCGCCCCTCAGCCTCGAACCATCCCGGAGGAAAGTCGCCGCGATCGATCTGTTGGACGTAGCCATTGATCTTATCCGCGTAACCGCTGTTCTTGGCTTTCTCCCACTCTTTTCGTTCATCATTCCAATTCCAGTAACGGCCCCCATTGTATCGCTGGATCGTTTCCAGCCGCGCCTGTTCCGGCGTGAAATCGGTGGCATCAGGAAATTTCTTTCGCACTCTGCCAGGATAGGTGACGGCTTCTTGGCGCTTCACGGCGAAGAGCGCTAGACCTGCATCCACATTCGCTCGCCAATCCCAGATCTGATCGGCCGTGGCCGGCGGGTTATCAAGCTGCATGATGCCGTAACCATTGGGGGCACCAAAGAGCGGCAAGCCGTCGGAGTCCTTGAATTGGGCAAAGCGTGATTCTTGAAACGCCATCACTTGGAGATCGAGATTCCCAAGTCTTTCCTTCACAGCTGCAATGCTAGGATTGACGCCACGAATGCTGGTGATGGCCGATGTTTCATGAGTTGTGGTGTGACCCGTGGCCACGTTGCGGATTTTCCCTGACGCTTTCAACGTGAGCCGGCCTCCCTGAATCGCTTCATCAAAAGTGAGGCGTTCCACGTCATTCTCAGAAATCACCGGTGAAGCGATCACGCGGTCATGCCGCTTGCCGTGACAATACTCTATAAAGGCCTCATAAGTCACTAGGCCCACCCGCTCGTAGCCATCCGGTACTTGAAAGTGCCAGCGGATGGCCGGCATCTCCGCGTCGCCGGTAATCCGTCCAATACACGGTTTGGGGATCGCGCACTCTGCTCTCTCCTCTAGATTCGTGAGCCGACGCTCAATCCTGCGTAACCGACTAGACAATCCATCTAACGCTTTCAGCACAGCTTGGCGATAGACTTCCTCAGCGTTGTCATCCTGGGCATCGAGCGGCGATTCCTGGGCCCACGAATAACCTAACAAGCTAATCCCCATCAACTTTGCGACGACGACCAAATACTTCATTTGGCGATCATAGGAGATTTCAAATCCGACACAAGTTTCGGGGCTTCGGCGAAGTGCCATGATTGGAACTTTTCGCCAGTTCCTCTACGAGATGGATGTTGAACGCGCGGTGCCAATCCATCATAATCCTCATGACCACCTTTTCGGCATGGACACCACGCGACGCGACTTCCTCAAGAAACTCCAAGCCGCTTCCGCGGCGGCGCTGACGGCCGGGGCGCCGAGAACGGTCTCGGCGGAGTCAGTGAAACACCCGGAACCCAAGGCGGATACGTGCATTCTCTTATGGATGGCGGGTGGGATGGCGGCGCCGGATACGTTTGATCCCAAGCATTACGAGCCCTTTCAAGAGGGCTTACCGGTAGAGAAGATTTTGAGCACCTTTCCTGCCATTGACACCAATGTGGATGGAGTCAGATTCACCAAAGGGCTAGAACATGTGGCGCAGGTCATGGATCGCGGATCGATCATTCGATCGCATGTCCAACCGGACCTGGGGCACATCTTGCATTCGCGGCATCAGTACCATTGGCACACGGGCTACGTCCCACCACAGACGGTGGCGGCGCCGCACCTGGGGGCGTGGATGGCGAAAGTGTTGGGACCGAAAAATCCGGCCATTCCCGCGTTCATCGATATCGGGCAGCGCATCGAGGGCGTGGGGGAACAGGAGGAACTGAAGGCGTTTCACACGGCGGGCTTCTTCGGGACGGAGTTTGGACCGTTTCTTCTACCCTACCCGGATCAAGCAATGGACGCCGTGCGTCCTCCGAAAGGGATGACGCCCGACCGCTTTGCCAATCGCTATCAGACTTACAAGAAGCTCGTTGAGAAGAGTCCCGCCGGCCGTGAAGGTAGCACTTACCAACAAGAGAGCATGTTGCGTGCGATGGAGAATGCCCATCGCCTTCTGAGTTCGCCTGACCGCAAGGCCTTTGATCTATCGTTGGAAGACAAAGCGGTTTACGATGAATACAACACGGGACGGTTCGGCTTGGGGTGTTTGTTAGCAAGACGCCTAACCGAGGCGGGAGCGCGCTTTATTGAGGTGACCACAGAATATGTCCCCTTCCTGAGCTGGGACACGCATGAGAATGGTCATACCACGGTGGTAAAAATGAAAGAACAGATTGACCGGCCGATCGCGCGATTGATCTTGGATCTCGAAGAGCGTGGTTTGTTAGACCGCACTCTTGTCATCGTGGCCAGTGAGTTCAGCCGGGACATGATGATCGAAGGCGTGCCCGGCAGCAATGCCCGGGACCAATCGCGTGCCAAGACCGATGTGCTCAAGGAGATGAAGCACTACGGCCAACATCGGCATTTCACCGGCGGAAGCAGCGTCTTGATGTTCGGCGGGGGCGTGAAGCGTGGTTTCCAATATGGCGCGACGGCTGAAGAACGTCCGTGTTTGGCGATCGAGAATCCCGTTTCCGTTTCGGATCTTCATGCCACGATCTTTCACGCCATGGGGATCTCGCCCAAGACGGCGTTTGATGTGGAAGAGCGTCCGTTTTACGCCACGGAAGATGGCAAAGGGAAGCCGGTCTTGGAGTTGTTTGGTTAGTCTCCTTTCGCCTCAACTGGAGGGGGCGGCTTGGGAATGGGCGTGCGACCGGTAACGAGATTCACATAACGTTTTCCCGAGCCCGTGAGCCGCGCATTGTCCTTGCTCCCGGTGAGGCGTTTTCGCGTTTTGTAAGTGTGAGGGTGCGGTGAAGGATCGACCCAGATGAGTTCAGGACCGGAAGACGTTGTTTCCGCGCCCCGAATGGCCAGGGGCACGCCTGATCCGCTGAAGGCGATTTCCCAAGCATTCGTATCGGCGGCATTCTCCTTTAGAAGCCAACGGTATTCGCGAAGGATATCCATGCGGCTCCCGACTTTTGGAACGGTGACTCTGTAATAGGTTGACTGTTTCGTGAGAAAATCTTGGATGGTCAGGCCCGGTGACGCGCGCTGGGCTAACAAATAATCCGCAACCGGAATGCCCGCGAGATTGAGCCCATTATAGATTCCGTGAGGATTGCCGGTCGGCTCGGTGATGGCATACCAAGCGTCGAACTGCTGATCTAACACAAGATTGATCTCAAAATGCAAGTGAGCGCGTTCACGATTGAGTCCTGGTCCGGTATAGCCCAGCTCGCCGAGCGTGGACCCGGCACGCACCGGCTGGCCGATTTCGACCAAAGCGCGTTTCAAATGAGCGTAGAGGCTGTAGTAACGGCCATCGTCGCATGAGTGCTCGACGACGACGTATTTCCCATAAGAACTGTGTCGCGTGACGGGGTTGACATGCACGACGACGCCAGGTGCCGCACTCCAAACCAAGTCTAGCGGATTTCCTGACGCGTCACGCCGGGTAGGCCGGATATCGACGCCCTCATGAAACCGCATGTAGAGCACTTCGCCCAGACTCTTCACCGGCGATCTAACAAAGCCATACTTACCGCCCTGCCACACATTGTAACTTTGGCCCTCCCAGATGCGGGGCACATACATGTAGAAGTCGGGATAATTGCCAGAGTAAAGCGAACGATTAGCCGTGGGAAGGATCCACGGCGTAGCCAGTGCGTTTGTTAGTCCTACCAACCCAAGGACCAGACACGCCGTGCGTATCATTGGAACTGCGCGAATTCTTTCTCGAATCGCTCCATGTCTTCGGGCCGGAGCTTTTCCCAAATCACGATCTGCCCATCATCGTTGAAATAATCGATCTTCATCACTGACCGCGGCTCGCCTTGCACAATGGCAAGAAGGTATTTGCCAGGGTGGGAGTTGCAGGCGCCCTGCAACGCATTGCGGCCGCCGTTGGTTAGGCGGAACACCGCGCCCCAACCGCCATCATCTCCGTCAAACGGAGCAAAGGCACGAATCTGCCGCTGATGGATCACGGGAGACTTGTTGTAGTAGAATACCCCGTTTCCCGGCGGCCACTCAAAGACGCGCTTGCTCTCGGCAAAACGCGCGTCCGCTTGAGTATGGAACGAGATGATGTGCTTGCTCTTGCGTTTGCCCATGCTGAGGCAGCCGAGGGCGAGGACGAGTGTGAGCACGAGGCCGACGTAACGATTCATGCGTTAAGCAAATCGCGAATCAGAAAGGATTGCAATGGCAAAGTCGGGCCTTCAAAGTCCACTTGCCAAATCCGATTCGCTTATTATAGAAACCGCGAAATCTAGCCCCTTTACCGAGAGAAACCGATGAATGAGAACGAATTACCCGCCAATTTGAAGAGCCTCTGGGAAAAGGCAGTGAAATCTCTGAAGATGCAGAATTTCGACTACGTCACCCAATTAGCCCTTCCTGTGGTGAAAGAAGCCCCGGAATTCCTCGATGCCCGCCGGGCGCTCCGCAAGGCGGCGGTGCAACTGAACGCCGCGAAATCCGGAGGCAAGAAGAAGTCTTTCCTCTCCGCCGGCGGGTCGCTCAAGGCCGGCATGAAGATCAAGCCCATGATCCAGAAGGATCCGTTGGCGGCCATGGCCGCTCTCGAAGATGAGTTGGTCGGCGATCCGACGAGTCAGGGGCTGAATGATCTTCTTTTCGATGCGGCAATGGCCGCAGAGATGCCTGAAGTAGCGCATTTCGCCCTTACCACTTTAAAAGACTCCCACCCAAAGGACACGGGTGTCCTCAAGAAACTGGCCCATTTCTACGAAGGTCAAGGAGAGCATCAAAAAGCGGCCGATATGTTCACAGCGATCACGGCCATTGATCCATCGGATTTGGATGCGGTGAAAGGGGTCACGCAAGCCGCGACGCGCGCTTCCATGGAGAAGAACAAGCTCGAGGAGGGCGGCGTGAAGCGTGATGATGAGGAGCGGAAAGAACTCGAACTACTCGACCGGAAACAGCTGACAGATGAACAAATCGATAAGCTGATCGCCCGATTCACCGAAGAGTACAACGAGGATAACAATAATGTGGTGGTGGTGAAAAGATTAGGGACCCTCTACGAGAAGAAGAAAGATTTGGATACCGCCATCTCCTATTACGAATGGGCCTCACACTTGACGCCGGGTGACTCGGCGATGGAGAAGAAGATCACCGATTTGAAAGACACGCAGCGCGATCACGAATTCTCGCGCATGGAAAAGGAGCTTGCGGAGAATCCCGATACGCCGGATGCCGATCAAAAGCGGGCGCGCCTGGAAGAACTCAAGCAAGAGCGTCTCGCACAGAAGCTTGCCTACGCCAAAGACCAGGTGGAAAAGAATCCCACCGATCCGCAATTGCGTTTCTTGTTAGCCGATTACTTGGTGCAGACCGGTAATCCCACAGATGCCATCCCAGAACTCCAGCGAGCCAAGAACAACCCGCACGTTCGCACCAAAGCACTCCTCATGCTCGGCAAGTGTTTCTCTGAAAAGAATATGCTAGACCTCGCCGTGAATCAATTGGAAGAAGCTGAGAAAGATCTCTCGGCCATGGACGGCGTAAAGAAGGAAGTCGTCTACGAACGCGCCCTACTCCATGAGAAACGCGGCGAGAAAGAGGCCTATCTTGAAGCGCTCAAGCAGATCTACGAAGTGGATTACGGTTATCGCGACGTGGCACCGCGCGTTGAGGCCTCTTACAACTAAGCGGCTCTTTCATCCTTTGTTTACTTTGTTTTTAAGCCGTCATCTTGGACTCAGGATGACGGCTTTTCATTTCAAACACCCACATCATGCAGCTCGACGACATCCGTCAACTCTATCAATTGCCCTTCTTTGAACTTCTGAAACGCGGCCGCGCCTCCCACGAAGCTCACTGGCCCAAGCAAGAAGTCCAGCTTTGCACGCTCTTAAGTATCAAGACTGGCGGTTGCAGCGAAGATTGCAGTTACTGCGCTCAGAGTGCTCGTTACGATACCGGCGTCTCGAGCGAACGCCTCATGGAATGTGACGATGTGATGACGCGTGCGCGTGCGGCCAAGGCCAATGGCTCCACCCGCTTCTGCATGGGCGCGGCATGGAAAGGGGTCCGTGCCGGCACCAAGCGGTTTGATGAAGTGCTCGATATCGTGCGGAATGTGAGCGCGCTCGATATGGAAGTCTGCGTCACGCTTGGCGAACTTGGTCCGGCTGAGGCCCGCCAACTCCGCGACGCGGGTGTCACCGCCTACAATCATAACATTGACACCTCTCCGGATCACTACACGAATATTGTTAGCACACACACCTTTGAAGATCGTCTCAATACGATCCAACATGTGCAAGACGCCGGGATGGCAGTTTGCTGTGGAGGGATCCTCGGTCTCGGCGAGAGCACGAACGATCGTCTAAAAATGTTAGAAATTCTCTCCAATCTCGATCCGCAACCGGAGAGCGTGCCCATTAATATCCTCATGCCCATGCCCGGGACGCCACTGGAAGAGGCCCCGGCCGTCGATACCTTTGATCTCGTGCGCATGATCGCCATCACGCGCATCGCCATTCCCAAAGCGAAAGTCCGCCTTTCCGCGGGCCGCACCGAGTTGAGCCGCGAAGCCCAAGCCCTCTGCTTCTTCGCCGGCGCCAATTCCATCTTCTACGGCGAAAAACTCCTCACTGCGAAGAATCCCGCGGTGCACCGCGATCTTCAATTGTTAGAGGAACTCAACCTCACACCACAACAACCGTTTGCTGATGTGGAGAGGAAGGCGGCGCCGTGTCTTGAGCCGGCGTAATGCCTGCGCCGGAAGTCAGTATCATCCTTCCGGTACACAATGGCGCAGAAACCGTCGTTCAAGCGCTGGAGAGTTGCCTCGCCCAGACTTTCCGCGATTTGGAAGTCTTGGCCGTCGATGACGGCTCTAACGATAACACATCATCGCTCCTTGCCGCATTCCTAGACACGGATCCGCGAGTACAGCTCCTTTGTAGCCATGAGCGCGTGGGGGTTACCCGAGCTTTTCAGTTGGGCTTGGAACAAGCAAAGGGGCGATTTATCGCCCGCATGGATGCGGACGACCTCAACGAGCCGACAAGGATTGCGAAACAACACGAACTCCTAACCAACCGGCCGGATCTCGGCGGCACCAGTTGCATGATTCGAATCCTGAAACGATCGCCTGAAGACCCGTTAGAAACTTTACCACCCGAAGAGGGCTTCGCCCGTTTCGAATCGTGGGTCAACAGACTGGTGGAACCCGAATCCATTGCAGCCGAAAGGTTTGTGGATACGCCTCTAATCAATCCCACCATGCTCGTTCGTCGGGAGATCTTGGACCGGCATGGCACCTACCGAGAACTTTCCTGGGCGGAAGACTATGATCTGTGGCTGCGCCTATTGCATGCCGGCATCCGCTTCGCCAAAGTGCCAGAGGTTCTCTTCACCTGGTTCGACCACGACAACCGCCTCACACGAACGGACGACATTTATCACCAAGACGCCTTCTTACGCTGCAAGGCCCATTATTTGAGCCTCTTGCCGATTGTGCGAGACCGGAAGGTCGCCATCTGCGGCGCCGGCCCAATCGGAAAGTCGCTCGCATCCAAGCTTCAGAAGAACAAGGTGACTGTTAAGGCATTCTACGAAGTGCATCCACGCCGCATCGGCAAAATCATCGGAGGCGTGCCTGTGTTAGGCATGGACGCTTGGCTCACCGGATCTCATGACGTGGTCCTTGCTGCGGTGGGCCAACCTGGCAAACGCGACTTGATTCGAGGACTCGCCCTGGAACGAGGCCATAGCGAAGGCGAGACGTTCTTCGCCGTGGCTTAAACTCATAGCTAGAACGATTATCGAAATGCGGTTTCCGTCATGAGATGCCGACGATACCGAAACAACCTGACGACAAGGATCGGCGTGAGCACAGCATAGAAAAGCAATGCCCAGCGAAATGCAGCGGGAACCAAGGAGGCCGTATTCGAGGGACGGGTTCCATAGACTTCGACACCATAATTTCCGACCGCGTAGAGCGGCAACAACGGGCCTGACACAGCTGCCAAGAAGAGCGCCCCATCTTCAAATCGGCCGGCAGCGAGGATGATTGCGGCGAGCGGCGGCACGATCCAGACCAAGAGGAGCCACACTAACACCGTGCGCCCACCACTATGCTCGAGGACGGCATGAAAAGCGATCAACGGCAGCATAAAAGCCGGTGCATTGTAGAGCCACCAAAGCTTGGGCACTTTCGCATCTTCCAGCACGTGAGATTGAAACATGGTGTGGCTGAAAAAATTCCAACTCAACCATCCTAGCAAGACCAATCCCAAGGTGTAATAGAGACTCGTGACGTCATCCGAAAAGGGTGCCACACGCGTCCGGCCCAATTTCTTGGCTCGGCGATAACCTCTAATAGCTTCGTGTTTTGTAGGCGTGATCAAGCGGATGAACAGCAGAGCGGTAAGAAAGATGGCCAACCCCATGAGCCCGGTGGTGAGCCACGCGAAATACTGTTCAGAGAAGCCACGGATGGGAGACCGCCCGGGCCGGCTACTAGCGTAATCAAAGAAATGCCCATCCTGGATCAAGGGCACGGCATTACCTAACAAGAGCGCCATAATAGTGGTAAAAACCGCAATGCTGAAGGCATTGCCAAGGATATGGCAGTCTGGGTCCCGCCATTTCCGGGCCAGCACGACCATGAAAACGAGAATAAAACCACACTGAATGATCAGCGAGAAGATCGTGGGTGTAAACGACCATCGGAACCAGGGCACGCTCTCGCCCATGCCGGGTAACAAACGATCGATGGGAACCGAAGAACTAAGATAGGGCACCGCTTGTTCTTTCCAAGCCGGCAACACAGTCAGGTAGATGAAGAAAACGAATCCCAAGGTCGCAAACCGAGGCAGAATGAAGTAGAGAATCACCACTAACATTTGCGAAGTTCGCCCGGCAAGGAACTTCTTCTTGACCACCGTTCCGGCGACCAGGCCGGTCAAATGATAGAGGATCGCGGAAGCAATGAAGACGAGATAAAACCACATCACCGATTCCCACCGAATCTCCCCAACGACGATGGCGTGAATAGTGAAAGGAACGGTCAGTGAAACCAAGGCATACTCCCGGATAGGGAGACCAAAGAGATAACCAAGAATCTTCGTCAATGGCGACAATGGTGTAAGCCGCTGATAATCGATGATGCCTTCCGTCGATTCCTGCACAATACCCGCCGCGACAGCACCCGTCCCCATCAGCATAAGCAAGATCCCTTGCAGAATCATCAACGGGATCAGGGTGATCCGCGCCGCATCTTGATAGGACAGTTGGCCGCTACGCTGCGCAATGGTGTGAATGAGGAAGAAGATGAAGCAAGTGATGATGAGCACGACCAAACCCCACGGAAACAGTTGCTTCGCTCGCAGCCGGGAGCGCGCGTAACGAATGAGGATCGGATTGGCCCAAAGCGCCCAGGCCGGCACCCGTTTCTGACGGCCCGCCTCAGTCATCTTGCGTATCCTCTAATCCTAACATGATCGTTTCGATATCTTCCTTCTCTTCTGAAAACGAAAGCACTTGGCAGCCGCGGGAAACCATTTCGCCCAACAAAGCGGTCTGCGCATGGGCATCTCCTTTGAACCGGCAGCGAAGCTCTCCTTGCTCCAGCTTCACTTCCACCTCGTGACAGTCCGAATGCCCGCTCAGGAGAGTGCGCGCCTGCTCCATCCCTCCTAGTACATGCACCGTAAGCGTCTTGTCTTTGGCAAACTGCCCTACCACCTCTTCCATGGTGCCGGCCACCACCAGTCGCCCCTTAGACATGATGCCGACAGAAGTACACATGGCGGACAATTCCGAAAGAATGTGAGAACTCACCACCACCGTCGTCCCTTCGGCGGCCAGAGCCTGCAAGGTTTTTCTCAGAGCCACGCGCGAGACCGGATCCATGCCACTTGCCGGTTCGTCTAGCAACATCACTCGCGGCCGGTGCAAAATGGTCTTAGCCAGAGCTAGGCGCTGTTTCATCCCTCGAGACAAATTCTTGCAATAGTCCTGCCGCTTTTCTTCCAGGTCCACGTGATCTAGCGCTTTAGCGATAATATCCCGTCGCGCACGGGGCGGCAAACCATGGCTTGCGCCAAAGAGATCGAGGAATTCCCAGACCTTGAGATCACTGGGAACAGGCGCCAAATCCGGCATGTAACCTAACAAGGTCCGCACCTGACGCCGTTTCTCAAAAATATCCAACCCACACAGAAACACATCGCCATAGGTTGGCTCCATGAGCGTCGCCAGCACGCGAAACGTGCTCGTCTTGCCTGCGCCGTTGGGTCCCACCAAACCGAAGATCTCGCCCGGAGGGATCTCCAAAGAGAAGTCATGCACCGCCACGTGCTCCCCATAGTCGACCCGGAGATCCCGGATCTGAAGGGCATGGGTATCGGCGCTTAGATTCTGCACAGCGCGTCTCTACGAGTGGACCCGATGGACCGCAACCGGCATGGCGCCTGAGACACGACTTTTCTCAATGGCCAATCCTGTCATCTTGGCTCAAGCTGGGCGTGACTAAAAGTGGTGGTCAATAAAAGTAGGGGAACTCGTGAGAGTTCCTTCGCGGCAGCGGAGTCCAACGCCCGAAACTCTCACGAGTCCCGCTCGAAACGTGCCCACCACTTTTAAGCAACACTCGCTCAAGCTCTCAGCCTCGAAACCCAGGACGTTTCCATTCTATGTCTAAGGATCCCGCACCGTTTAGCCAACTCCCACGGGCGCCTCTTGCCAATCAAGGCGTGATCCGCGTCCTCTTGATCGAGGATAATCCCGGTGATCAGCGTCTGGCGCAGATCTACCTCAGCGAAGACCCTCATTTCCCAGTCGAGACGGATTGTGCGGAGTCTTTGGAAGCCGGTCTATCAAAGATCGAGGCCAGCGACACCTATGATGTGATCTTGCTTGATCTCACGCTGCCAGATAGCACGGGTTTTGACACCTTTGATAGACTCAATCAACGGGTACCCGACACACCGATCGTCGTTCTCAGCGGACAGGATGATGAAATCCTGGCCCGGCAGATTGTTCATCACGGCGGCCAGGATTCCTTGCCCAAGGATTTGATGTCCGGCCCTCTGATGCGGCGAACGATCGGCCATGCCATGGAACGCAAGAGCATCCTCCGCGAACTGCGCTCAACCCAGATGCAGCTTATCCAGGCCGAAAAGATGGATTCAATCGGACGCCTGGCCGCCGGCGTGGCCCATGAAGTGAAGAATCCGTTAGCCCGGATCCTCATGGGCATCGACTACTTGTCCAATGATTTGGATCCCAATGATCCCAATCTTCCCGTGGTGCTCAAACGCATGGAAGACGCGGTGCAGCGTGCGGAAACCATCATCAAGGGCATGCTCAATTTCGCCTCCGACCGGCAACTCACACTGTCCGCGATCGATCCCAACTCCCTTATCGAGGGCGTGCTCATTCTCATTCACCACGAACTCAAGTCGCGGCAAGTCAAGCTAACGTTGCAGTTAAGCCACGATCTTCCCAAGGTCAATGTGGACTCAAGCAAGATGGAGCAGGCATTGATCAATGTTCTAACCAATGCCTTGCAAGCCATGGATCTGAACGAGCCAGAATCCACTCTCACCATCGGCACTTACCAAAACGTGTTGAAAGATCACCCCTTAGATCAAGGAGCCAGAACGAAGCATCACCTCCGATCCGGCGACGATGTCGTGGTCTTCGAGATCGACGACAATGGTCCGGGCATCACCCAGGAAGCCCTCGATAAACTCTACGACCCATTCTTTACCACGAAACCCACCGGAGTCGGCACCGGCCTCGGTCTCACCGTGTCTAGAAAAATCATCGATCTCCACCACGGTTTGATCACCCTAACCAATCGCGAAGAAGGCGGCACCAGGACCCGGATCATCTTGAAAGCGGTGTGAGTCTGACGGCTTAGGTGGCACTCCGAGCCGTCCGCGTGAGAGCTCCATGGTTCATTGGGGGTAAATCTGTCAGGCGACGCCTACTCACGCGGACGTTTGAGGACAAACGTCCCTGCCCAGTCGGCCCGAGGGCCGGGCTGGGATGGCTCTCCGAGCCGTCCGCCTGGCGCGCTTCCATGGTTCATCAAGGGTGCCTCTGTCAGGCAACGCCCACTCACGCGGACGTTTGGGACAAACATCCCTGCCCAGTCGGCCCGAAGGGCCGGGCAGGGATGGCTCTCCGAGCCGTCCGCCTGAGCACGCGTTCATGGTTCATCGAGGGTGCCTCTGTCAGGCAACGCCCACTCACGCGGACGTTTGGGACAAACGTCCCTGCCCAGTCGGCCCGAAGGGCCGGGCAGGGATGGCTCTCCGAGCCGTCCGCCTGAGCACGCGTTCATGGTTCATCGAGGGTGCCTCTGTCAGGCAACGCCCACTCACGCGGACGTTTGGGACAAACGTCCCTGCCCAGTCGGCCCGGAGGGCCGGGCTGGGATGGCTCTCCGAGCCGTCCGCCTGAGCGCGCGTTCATGATTCATCAAGGGTGCCTCTGCAGGCGACGCCCACTCACACGGACGTTTGGGACAAACGTCCCTGCCCAGTCGGCCCGAGGGCCGGGCTGGGATGGCTCTCCGAGCCGTCCGCCTGAGCGCGCTTCCATGGTTCATCGAGGGTGCCTCTGTCCAAGTTCTACCCCAAACACTCTCTCTAAACTTGAAAATCGATGACTTCTATCATTTCACTTTTCACATGCCACCGCTTTACGATTCCCGGCCCGAGCGCAGGGCTCGAGGCACCTCACATGATCCGCCGCACTGGGTTGAGGATGACGCTCTCTTCTTTATCACCATCAATTGCCAACAACGCGGCCCGGCTCAGCTCACCACGAGCGACATCCCAACAAAGATCTTCGAATCCGTCTCTCACTATCACCTAAAACAAATCTGGCGGCCTGAGATCTTTCTTCTCATGCCTGATCATCTCCACGCCCTCATCGTCTTCTCATGGACGGATGGCTACGGATTACGCAACGTCCTCAAGAATTGGAAACGCTTCACGGCAAGAATGCTGGGGATCAATTGGCAGCGCGATTTCTTTGATCACCGCATCCGAAGCCAAGAGGATCACGATGAGAAATGGACTTACATTCGCGACAATCCTGTACGGGATCATCTGGTCAATCATTATGGATCGTGGCCACACGTGTGGTTTCCTGACGGGATTGGCTGGCCGTAAAGTTGGCTGGGATGGCTCTCCGAGCCGTCCGCCTGAGCACGCGTTCATGATTCATCAAGGGTGCCTCTGTCAGGCGACGCCCACTCACACGGACGTTTGGGTCAAACGTCCCTGCCCAGTCGGCCCGAGGGCCGGGCTGGGATGGCTCTCCGAGCCGTCCGCCTGAACACGCGTTCATGGTTCATCGAGGGTGCCTCTGTCAGGCGACTCCCACTCACACGGACGTTTGAGGACAAACGTCCCTGCCCAGTCGGCCCGAGGGCCGGGCTGGGATGGCTCTCCGAGCCGTCCGCCTGAGCGCGAGTTCATGATTCATCAAGGGTGCCTCTGTCAGGCAACGCCCACTCACGCACTCACACGCGGACGTTTGGGACAAACGTCCCTGCCCTGTCGGCCCGAAGGGCCGGGCTGGGATGGCTCTCCGAGCCGTCCGCCTGAGCGCGCGTTCATGATTCATCGAGGGTGCCTCTGTCAGGCGACGCCCACTCACACGGACGTTTGGGACAAACGTCCCTGCCCAGTCGGCCCGAAGGGCCGGGCTGGGATGGCTCTCCGAGCCGTCCGCCTGAGCGCGCGTTCATGATTCATCGAGGGTGCCTCTGTCAGGCGACGCCCACTCACACGGACGTTTGGGACAAACGTCCCTGCCCAGTCGGCCCGAAGGGCCGGGCTGGGATGGCTCTCCGAGCCGTCCGCCTGAGCGCGCGTTCATGATTCATCGAGGGTGCCTCTGTCAGGCGACGCCCACTCACACGGACGTTTGGGACAAACGTCCCTGCCCAGTCGGCCCGAAGGGCCGGGCTGGGATGGCTCTCCGAGCCGTCCGCCTGAACACGCGTTCATGGTTCATCGAGGGTGCCTCTGTCAGGCGACGCCCACTCACACGGACGTTTGGGACAAACGTCCCTGCCCAGTCCACCCGAAGGGTCGGGCTGGGATGGCTCTCCGAGCCGTCCGCCTGAGCGCGAGTTCATGGTTCATCGAGGGTGACTCTGTCAGGCGACGCCCACTCACACGGAC
Source organism: Verrucomicrobiales bacterium (assembly GCA_965224685.1). Taxonomy (GTDB): domain Bacteria; phylum Verrucomicrobiota; class Verrucomicrobiia; order Verrucomicrobiales; family DEV007; genus CBDDAB01. The sequence continues at coordinate 950,107 of CBDDAB010000018.1, forward strand.
GTTTGGGACAAACGTCCCTGCCCAGTCCACCCGAAGGGTCGGGCTGGGATGGGCTCTCCGAGCCGTCCGCCTGAGCACGCGTTCATGGTTCATCGAGGGTGACTCTGTCAGGCGACTCCCACTCGCGCGGACAATTCCATCCCAAGTTTCATACCAAACCTGCGAATAATGGATTCGGCGATGGCACAAGCCCCCCGTTTTCGGCAATCATGGCCGTATGCGCACTCCATTCTCTCTTATTCTAGCCGGCATCACGACTCCGCTGCTCACCCTCGCGGCTGACACCGGCTGGAAAAAACACGTCGTTCACGAAGGCTTCCACACTAACACCGCTGTGGCCGGTGACTTCACCGGCGACGGCAAGCCTGACATCATTGCAAACAACGATGATAAGACTCGTCTCTTCACCGCGCCCGATTGGAAAGAAACTATCATTGATGCCACACCTGGACTCAACTGCATCCATAGCGAAGTCTTCGATGTGGATGGCGATGGCGATCTGGATTTCATCGGTGCCCGCTATCAACCAGGCTTGATTTTCTGGTTAGAAAACCCGGGCGGCGCTCCCAATGGTCAATCATGGAAGAATCGACTCGTCAGTGAAGAACTAAACGGCATCCACGGCCTGCTTCGCGGCGATGTGAATAAAGATGGTAAGATCGATTTGTTAGCCAACTCCGCGCAACCTGTGAAGACGGACCATCCTATTTCACTGGCGTGGTTGGAAATTCCTGCCAAGCCTCATGAGGCAGAGAAATGGGATGCTCACATCTTCGCTCGCGGAGATGCGCCAGGCCTGACCCATTATCTTGGCCTTGGCGATGTGAATGGAGATGGCCGTCCCGATGCGGCAACGGGCGCCAAGGGCAAGCCATCATTGGATGGCAACTACTTCGCGTGGTGGGAAGCGCCGGAGGATCCCAAGGCCGTGTGGACGAAACATCTCATTGCTGAAAATCAGTTAGGCGCCACGAATATTCATCCGGCCGATGTAAACGGCGATGGCAAGACGGATTTCATCGCTTCGTTAGGCCATGGCCATGGCGTGGTGTGGTTCGAAGCACCCGATTGGAAACGGCACGCGATTCATGAAACCTTGAAAGAACCGCACTCTCTCATTGTCCTCGATTTCGATGGCGACGGCGATCAAGACGCAGCCACCTGCGCCTTTGGCGATCGCCAGGCGTGGTGGTTTGAAAACGATGGTAAGGGCACGTTCACCAATCACCTCGTTGCCGAGGATCAGGCCGCCTATGACATCCGTGCACTCGATATGGATGGCGATAAGGATCTCGATTTGATCATTGCCGGCCAGCGGAGCCAGAATGTGGTGTGGTATGAGAATCCCGGGAAAAAACTAGCAAAGATTTATTCAGGTAAGCCGCTTCAAGTACTCCTGGTCACTGGCGGCTGTTGCCACAACTACCTTTTCCAATCCTTGGCCCTTACAACGGGCTTGGAAAATCGTGCTGACGTGGAAGTGCATGTGGTCAATGAGGGCGGCACGGGCACGCGCGCGCAGATCGCTCTCTATGACGATCCCAATTGGGCCAAGGAGTACGACGTGGTGATTCACAATGAATGTTTCGCCAACACCAAAGACGCCGAGTACATCCGGAAGATCACCACTGGTCACAAAGGCGGCACGCCGTCCGTCGTGGTTCATTGTGCCATGCACACGTATCGCGCCGCAGAGATCGATGATTGGCGCGAGTTTTTAGGCGTGACGAGCAAGAAACACGAGCACCAAAGCCGATACCCTGTTAGGGTCCTAAAGACTGATCATCCTACAATGAAAGGCATGAAGCAAGATTGGGTCACCCCGAAAGACGAATTGTATATCATCGACAAACTTTGGCCCAACGCCACCACGCTCGCCGTCTCCAAGAGTGAGAAAACCGGCGAAGAACATCCTGTCATTTGGACCAACGACTATTACGGGACGCGCGTGTTTGGAACTACTTACGGCCATTCCGACGACACGTTTCGCGATGAGGTCTTCATCGATCTGCTTTCGCGGGGCGTGGTATGGGCGGCGGGTAAACTTCAGGAGTGACGGTCTGCAAACGCAACGCCACTTGCATTCCATCGGCCCCCAAGTAACGAACACTCGTTAGCGATGGTCTCAATCACAGTCGATAATGTCAGCAAAGCCTTTGGCTCTACCCAGGCGCTTGATTCTGTCAGTCTTGAGATTGAGCCGGGTGAAATGTTCTTTCTTCTTGGGCCCAGCGGGTGCGGGAAAACGACGCTACTTCGGACGCTGGCAGGATTCTATCAACCCAACGAAGGCCGTATTTTTTTTGAAAACATCGATGTGACCGAATTACCGCCGCACAAACGGCAAACGGCCATGATGTTCCAGAGCTACGCCCTGTGGCCCCACCTGAGCGTGGCGAAGAATATCGCCTTTGGTCTAGAACGGCTCAAGCTCTCCAAATCAGAAATCCGAGAACGTGTCGGGAATGCCCTGGATCTCGTGCAACTTGAGGACTTGGGAAATCGCTCTATCAACGCCCTGTCCGGCGGGCAGCAACAACGCGTGGCCCTGGCCAGAGCCCTTGTGGTTCGGCCCAAATGCCTCTTCCTGGATGAACCCCTTTCTAACCTCGATGCTAAGCTACGTCTTGAGATGCGCACGGAGATCCGGCGGATCGTGAAGGATCACGGACTAACCGCGGTTTACGTGACGCATGATCAAAAAGAAGCGCTCTCCATCGCGGACCGCTTGGCCATTCTCGAAAATGGCCGCATTTCGCAAATCGGCACCCCACGCGAAGTCTACCGTTCCCCTCACACTTGCAGTGTGGCTCAGTTTATTGGGGAGACCAATTTTCTCGGCGGCATGGTTAAAGCCACGCATGGACGTGTGGTGCATTTGGATACGGATTTGGGACACTTTGAAGGCCGCGTGGCCGATCCCAATTGGTTGCCTAAGAAGGGTGAATTGGTCGTTATAGCGATTCGGCCCGAAGCCTTCCAATTGGATACCGCCCCCCCTGATAGCGGTGCCAACACAATCGACGGGCACATCACTGAAGGCGTGTATCTCGGCGAAATCGCCCAGTATCAATTCAAGGGCACGGACGGTTCCTTCGTCACCGTTTCCGAATTGAATCCCTCAGAAGTCCGTCAGCCGGAGCAGTCCTGGTTGCACGCCCACGCTCGGCCGGATGATGTGATCATTCTCAAAGCGCCGGAAGGAACGTTTGGCGACCAATGAGCCGATTGGTCTTCATTCTTTTGGCTCTAGCCGCCGTGGTAAGCGTGCCCTTTGCACTCAAACCAGAGTTCGACCACGACCCTCGCAGAGCCACGGATCCTTCACAAATCCTCAATATCATCACGCCCAATAGCGAAAGTATTAGACGTGAGTTCACCACGGCTTTTCGCAAGCACATGCGGGAGACGGAAGGCCGCGACGTCTTCATCGAGTGGCGCGTACCAGGCGGCACGTCGGAGATCGAGCGGATATTGGATACGGAATACACCTTCGCCTTCCGCAACCATTGGGAAAAGCAGTTAGGCCGTTCCTGGTCCAGTGAGATTGAAACGGGCTTTAATAACCGAAAACTCAACCTCCCGGAGGATCCCGCTAAAGATTCGCCCGTTCAAGCTGCGCGCCGGGCATTTCTTGCTTCTGATGTGGGCGTGCGGATCGATCTCTTCTTCAGCGGCGGCTCTTATCCTTTCGTCGTCAATGCCGCCAAAGGCTACCTCGTAACGAGTGATGTCCCTAGCAAACATCCCGAGTGGTTTTCGGAAGAGATCTTCCCGGCGGTGGTAAGTGGAGAACCATTTTATGATAAAGAGCATCGTTGGTTAGGCTCCTGCTTGACGACCTTCGGCCTCTGCTACAACCGCGATGTGTTAGAACGCCTCGAGGTCGATCCTGGAAGTTCGCCAGGGTGGGCATTGCTTGCCGAGCCAGCACTCTATAAAGAAGTCGCTCTCGCGGATCCAACGGTCAGCGGTTCCGTCACGAAGGCCTTTGAAATGATCATGCAACAGCAGATGCGCCAGGCGTGGGAAGCGGCCGGCCAATCTGAGGACGCTCTAGCAGAAGGCTGGGCGGCCGGGCTCAATCTGATTCGGCGCATCGGCGCCAATGCGCGTTACTATGCCACCTTCTCTCCCAAGATTCCTGCGGACGTTGCCGGTGGAAACGCGGCGGCCGGGTTGTGCATCGATTACTACGGTCGCACTTACAATGAACTCCTTCGGGGCGCTCATGGCGAATCCCGAATCGTGTTCGTCACTCCGCTAGGCGGCTCATCCACTAGCGTTGACCCTATCGCCCTACTTCGTGGTGCTCCCAATCCGGAACTCGCGAACAAATTTCTCGAATTCTTGTTCTCAAAAAAGGGCCAACAATTGTGGAACTACCGCGCGGGAACAGAAGGCGGTCCCGTCCGTCAGGCGCTACGTCGCTTGCCCGTACGGAAAGATCTTTATACCACGGATCACCTCCAACACTTTGCCGATCCTAACGTCATGCCCTATGAAAACACCCATCTCTTCACCTACGAACCCGATTGGACGGCACGGGCGTTTGGCGCCATACGATTCATCATCAAAGCGATGTGTCTCGATTCGCATCACGAGCTTCAGGAAGCCTGGGAGGCTCTGATTGAGAACGATTTTCCGCCCGAGGCTGTCGCGACTTTCAACGATCTCGCACCTGTGACCTATGAAATGGCATTGGGCGAGATCAGCGATCAACTGCGCCTGGGCAAGGTGGAGCAGACGGCGCTGGCGCGTGAGTTGAATGCCTTCTTTCGCGAGCGCTACGGCGAGGTCGTGAAAATAGCGGGACGATGATCGGTTCAGAAGGTCGCCCGTTTCCCCGAAACGGTGCGCTTCATGGGCAATAAGCGATCGATCAGCGACCATCAAAGCCGCCTGATAATCCGGCCTATTAAATAAATTATCCATACCAACCACCCTCTTTACTTATGGAAATTATAGTATATTCTCGTGAGCCTAATGATCAAGCGTGTCGCCTCCTTCATTCGTCCTTACACAGGTCTTTTCCTTCTCTGGTGCACCGCCACTCCCATCCATAGTCAGACACGCGGTCTCGACAACCTTGAGCCCATTGGCGCCTTCCTCGATGGCGTCTTTCCCTCGACCACGCCCGGTGTGGCCGGCGCGCCCGAGCCGCCCGCCCGTCTCTCACAAACCGGCGCCTTCACTGATCTGGCGTCCCTGACTCCCCGCACGGGACTCCTTCCCTACGCCGTCAACGCACCCCTCTGGACGGATGGATCGGTGAAACATCGGTGGATCGCCATTCCCAACGATGGCACTGCTGATTCCTCTTCTGAACAAATCACGTTCGATCCGCTGGACTCCTGGCATTTTCCCAATGGAACGGTCTTCATCAAACAGTTCGACCTCCCTAACGATGAACGCAACCCTTTACAAATTCGCCGTGTGGAGACGCGTTTCCTCGTACACGGAACGGACGGCGTCTACTACGGCGTGACCTACCGCTGGCGAGCTGACGGCACTGATGCCGATCTCTTGTTAGACGGCGAAAGCGAAGATCTCGACATCACAACGCTAGACGGATCCGTCATGACCCAAGAGTGGTCTCATCCCAGCAGGGAAGATTGTTTGAATTGCCACAACGTCAATGCGGGATCTGTGCTAGGTATTCGCACACACCAGCTGAACGGTGATTACCCATACGAAAGCACGGGACGAACCGACAACCAGCTGCGTACCTGGAATCACTTAGGGCTCTTCACACAAACACTCGATGAAACGGCGATTTCCACTTATCTTCAATCCTCGCCCATTGACGACACGAACTCAACCGTCGAAACACGTATACGCAGTTACCTCGATTCCAATTGCTCCCAATGTCATCGCCCCGATCAGTTGACCACGGCGATCGACATGCGTTTCACCACTCCGTTAGAGCAACAGAATCTTGTCGATGAACCGGTCCTCTACGACCTCGGTGTCGCCGATGCGCGGGTGATCGCTCCTCAAAGCATTGCCCGAAGCATCCTTCATCGGCGCATGAGCGCGGTGGGCGTTCATCAAATGCCGCCTTTGGGCCGAAATGTAGTCGATGACAACGCGGTGAGCCTTCTCAGCGAATGGATCCTGTCACTCACACCAGATTCCGAGGTGGAAGAGAATCGTTCTCCCGTGGCGCAGAATGACGAAGCGAACACCATCCAGGAAACAGCCGTCGACATCCCCGTGCTCTCCAATGACGCCGACGTGGATGGTGATCCGTTAGCAATCGAGAGTTGGACATCGCCCAACCATGGCACCCTCACTTGGCTCACCAACCAGTTCGCACGCTACACACCTGAGTCCGGATTCGTGGGAACCGACACCTTCACCTACGTGATCGCAGACGATGAAAACGCCGTTTCCAATACCGCGACCGTGACCATTCGAGTCATTTCCAATACGAACACTTCCGCAATCACTTTCCTCGATCGTTCTAGCCGATTGGTCAATCCCGCCGATGCCAGCGGCGTGGCCATAGGGGTGGCGGATATGGATCAAGACGGGCTGGATGACATCGTCCACCTTCATTTAGGGAAGACTCTAAAGGTAGACTATCAAAATCCCGACGGCGCCGATTTCTCCGGCCATACCCTCACTACTTTCTCAAGTAAACAATGGGGTCTCTGCCTCGCTGATGCCGACGACAACGGCTATCCCGACATACTTTCAGGCGGCTATTACGATGATCTGCACCTGCAATGGAATGAGGGCGGGCGGAATCAGTTCACACCCGTGAATCTCACCAGCCCGCGCGTCTTCCTCCAAACGGTGAATTTCGTCGATATCGATGACGACGGATTGTTAGACATCTTTGCCTGCCATGACGTGGGTGACAACGCGAAGTTCCGCAATACGGGCAGCCGTGGCTTCGTCTACGACAACAGCCTCATCGACACACGCACCACGCCCACGAGCGATAACTCCGGAAACTACGGCACGGTCTGGACGGACTACGACAATGACGGCGATCTCGACCTTTATCTCTCCAAATGCCGCGGGGGCGTGAGCAGTTCCACCGACCCGCGCCGCGTGAATATGCTTTTCCGCAACGACGGCGGCACTTACACCAATGTGGCGCCGGAACTTGGAATGGATTTCGGCGCGCAATCGTGGGCCACGGACTTTGGGGACGTCGATAATGATGGTGATCTCGACGCCTTTATCGGAAATCACTCTAGCAAGAGTCTACTGATGCGAAACAACGGTGACGGCACCTTCACCGATGGCACCACGGCCAGTGGTATCAGCGTGACCTGGCGCGTGATCCAAACCATCTTTCGAGATTTCAACAACGACGGCTGGGTCGATCTCTTGTTAGTCGGTGCCAGCCATCAACTCTGGCTCAATGACCGCGACGGCACCTTCACCAAAGCTTCCAATCCCTTCACCTCACGGACGGTTGAATCAAGTGCGGTGGGCGATCTCAACCGCGACGGGTTCACCGATGTCTATGCGGGTTACGCCTCGCTCTATAACACACCGCAAACGTCCCGGCCGGACAAACTCTTTCTCGCCTCACCAAATGGAAACGGCTTCCTCTCGGTGACCTTGGAAGGCGTGACCTCTAACAAAAGTGCAGTCGGCGCCAGACTCGAGCTTCATGGTCCTTGGGGGATTCAAGTTCGGGAGGTTCGTGGAGGTGAAAGTTACGGCATCGCGCATAGCTTCACGCAAATCTTTGGTATGGGGAACGCCGTCTCGGCGGACAAGCTGCGTGTGCGGTGGCCACAAGGTGCCGTTGACGAAATCTTGGATGTGGCGCCCAACCAATTCTTGGAACTCCGTGAGGGCAGCTCGCAAGCCCCAACGCTCACCAATCCAGGCCCTCAAGCGAATCAGGTGAACGAGCTCGTAACCCTAACTATTGAGGCATCGGACCCGACAGGAGATCTCTTGACCTTCCAAGCCGTGAATCTGCCTGCGGGACTTCAAATCGACGAATCCACTGGCGCCGTCACGGGCACGCTGACCCCGGAGAGCGCCGGGAGTTACACCGTAATCGTTCAGGTAAGCGATTCCTGGTCAACCATTTCCGAAACATTCGCTTGGGAAGTCTTACCGCCCGACGCCCCGCCGGCAGTGGTGCTCTCCACGGCCTCAGCTTCGGTCACCGGCCCCTTCACCGTGAGCGCGCGTTTCACCAGCGAAATCACCGGACTCACTCCGAGCGATTTTCAAGTCACGAACGGATCAGCCGGCAGTCTGTCAGGTGGAGGCATGGATTATCAATTTACCGTAACGCCATCCGCCCCGGGCGACGTCATCGTACAACTTCCGGCAGATCGCGTAATCGATGATGGCGGTCAAGGGAACCTGGCATCCAACTTATTGCCGATCACTTATCGCCTACCCTTCACTCCCCCGGAGATCACGTCCTTCACCGCCAACCCTGACACTGTTTCTCAAGGAAGCTCGGCTACTCTAAGCTGGTCCGTTAGTAACGGCGGCGCACCTCTCACACAACTCGAGATCACCCCGAGCGTGGGATCGGTGCTAGGCCAAAATCAGAAGGACGTCTCCCCCACGGCCACCACCACTTACACCATCATCGCTGCCAATAGTGAAGGATCGGTTTCGACCCAAACAACCGTCACGGTCACTGTTCCGCCGCCTTCAGAAGACGCGTTGTCAAACTTCCAGGCGCCGGGGAGTGTGCGACATGCGGAAACGGTCAATGTGAGTATCGACTACGCCGCCACGGAAAGGCGAGAGCTATGGATCTGGCTTCAGGATTCCAACGACGGTTGGCGTACCGCCTCGTCAGACTTTGTCGTGGTGGAAGCGGGCTCGGCCACGCACACCTTTAGTCTCACCATCGATGGGGGAGCCCGAATCGGTGATGGCTATGTCTGGGCGGTGCGTTTATTGCCAACAGGTTGGACATCGGGTGCTGATACCTTGGACGAAGCCTTCAGCTTGGCAGATGTGCAAGCTGGTACCGAGCCTCCTGACCGCGATTTGTTAGGGGCCATCGCCTTGCCGGAGGTGGTACTCAGTCCGGATACCGTTTCTCTAGCCGTTCCCTATCAAGCTACCGAACGCCGCGAGATTCAAGTTTACCTGCACGACTCTACCAACGGCTGGTTCACCGTCGCACAAGGCGGCATCACGGTGGATCCCGGTGTGGGAACGCATACTTTTCAACTGCCGGTTATCAACGATGCGCGGGTAGGAGACGGCTATGTCTGGGCCATACGTTTGTTTCCGCTAGGCTGGACGGTGGCGGACGATGCGCTTGATGCTGACTACGGGAATGCCAGCATCGAACGAAACACCGGAGGACCGGCCACGCAAGACATCCTAACAAACGTCATGGCGCCCGGTAACGTGGAGCCGGCGGCGCTGGTTCAAGTAACCGTGGACTACGAAGCAACGGAGCGTCGCGACCTCGCCATCTGGTTGCATGATTCCACTAACAATTGGCGAACCATCGGCCAGGGCCTGGTCAAAGTGGATCCTGGCATCGGCACGCAAACGTTTAGCATCGGCATCGTGGGCGATGCGCGGGTGGGCAGTGGTTATGTGTGGGCGGTGCGGCTCATGCCGGAAGGTTGGGTGCAGGCTGACGAAGCCTTCGATGCGTTCTATGCGGATGCCACCGTAAACGAACGAATCACGGATCTGGTCAATCTCGCCGTTCTGCCGGAAGCGAGCGCGACGCAATCGTCCGTCTACGGCGTGGCGTATGTTGCAAACCGTGCGCGAGACGGCAATACGGATGGTGATTGGCGCAATGGTAGTGTCACCCACACCGAACTCGATATAGACGCCTGGTGGGAGATCGATCTCGGTCAGGTCCGCGCGGTGGATCACCTTCTCCTTTGGAATCGTACGGATTGCTGCGGGGATCGCCTCGCGCCCTATCATGTGTTCGCAAGCGACGTGCCCTTTATTTCACAATCCGTTAGTGAGACAGCAGCACAGTCGGGCGTCAGCCAATTCACATTCACCGAAACGCCCTTGCCCACCCAGCGCGTCGATCTCAATCGGGCCGCACGCTATATTCGCGTGCAACTCGCAGGAGCCAACTATCTTAGCCTCGCCGAAGTCGAAGTGTATGGATCGCTGAGCGGTGCTTTGGTCAACGGGCTCACTTATTCATATTACGAAGGCACGTGGCCGGATCTACCCGATTTCGAGGCAATCAATCCCTTACAAACCGGCACCGTAACCAACTTCGATCTCAACACGCGGGCACGCGATGATTTCTTTGCCATCCGCTTTCTGGGATGTCTCGCGGCACCCGCAGACGGCGCCTACACCTTTCATCTCACCGCTGACCATGGCGCTCGTCTTTTGCTGAACGGCCTTGAAGTGGTCGCGAGCGCGGAAGGTCAGGAGACTTCCGCCACGGTCAACCTTGCCGATGGCATGCAAACGTTAGAGCTTCAATATTTCGAGCGAGACGCTGAGGAAGCCTTGATTCTTGAATGGCAAGGCCCGGGCATCTCGCGGTCGGCCATTCCGGACGATGTTCTTTGGGTCAACGAAACTGGTGCAACGCTAGGGTTTCACCACGTGGGGAGGCGGGTACCCGCCTATGACAATGCGGACGGCGATCTGTTAGACCTCACGGCTGAATATGCCTTGGGCCGCGATCCCACGCGTGCCGCCCACTCGGACATCGGTCTACGATTGGAAGCGCATGACGCCGACACACGTCTCACGGTTTCCTATGATCGTCCCGCTTCTTTATCAGAGATCGACTATTGGCTGGAAGTAAGTGACAATCTGACGGAATGGCACACCGTTCTCTCTCCCACCGATATCGATTCCACACGGTACGGTTGGGAACGGGTCGTTTACGATCATGTGGAACAGGCCCATGGCGTTTCGATTGCGAGAGGATTTGTGCGCCTGCGCATCCGGCATCACGATTGGAATCACGAGACTACCACACCCATTTGTGGCTGGTATCAGACGGTCTTTGAAGAAGGTTACCAGACGCATGGGGTGAGTCTGAACGCCAGCCCTATCTTCGCCAGCGTCATTGCTGAAGCCGATTCGAGCAAAGGTCTTCTCTATCTCACAGCAGATGGTCTGTTAGAGGCCATGGGCACCGGGCCTCACTATGCTGAGTTCGCCGACGGCCCGTGGGAAGGCCATCGATTCACCGTCGACAGCGATCGGACGAGCAACCAAATTCTAGCACTTCACCTGTCCGATCCCGCCAACACACTCACCGAATTGCCGGAAACAGGCTTAAGGTTCAGCCGGATCGTGATCCGACCGCATTTCACCCTCTCAAGCATCTATCCGCCTAACCAATTCAACGCGAATCGCGATCCAGACCAAGCTGATCAGATTCGATTGTATGACGGCAGGCGCTATCACTCCTACTTCCTCCTCGAAGGCGGCGCAGCAAGGTATTGGAGCCCGGCCGAAGCAAGCCTAGAGAATAGAAATGACCTCATCATTCCACCTGGAACAGGTGCGCTCTTAGAACGGGCTGACGGCAGCGAGGCGATCACTCACTTAACCGTCGGTCATCTACGGCCGCATGGATTCATCCAACCGCTGCGCGCCGGCTACAATTTCATCGCCCCCGTCACGCCATTAGAAACAAGTCCTCTTTCCCGCGGCCTAACAAACAACGCGGCGCTGACACCGAACACCGACCCCGGCACGGCGGACCAGCTTCGCCTTTGGTTAGGCCCAGATCGGGGCTTCGCTGACTATTTCCTGCGTCAAGACAACGAATCCGGCTATTGGGCACGCACAGACGACCTATCGCGAGTAAGTCAAGATGAGGAACTCTTGTTCGAAGGTAATCGCGCCTTCTTCTTCAACGCGCAACATGCCGCCAGCCACTACAGAGTGCCTGCCATAAAGATCTCTGAGGAGTGAGACCAAGACCATCCACGAACAGCTGATTGCGATGTCGGCTATTACCTTCCTAACAAATATCGCAACGCGCCTTCGAGCTCAGGATAACGGAAATCATAACCCAATTCTTGGAGTTTAGCCGGCGCCAGAGCCAAATCAGCAAGCAAGGTTTCATCTGCCATTTCTTTCCCTAATGCCAGACGAAGTGCGAACGCCGGCACGGGCAGAAGTGTCGGGCGCCGCAGAACCTTCCCCAGGACTTTGGTAAAGGTCCGATTATCAGGACACTCGGGCGACACGGTGTTGATCGCGCCGTCGAATCGCTCATCGTGAATCGCACGATGAATGACATCGATCACGTCGTCGAGGGAGATCCAGGCAAAGCGTTGTTTGCCGCTCCCAAGGCGCCCCGCTGCGCCTAACTGAAAAGCTGGGAGCATCTTGGCGAGGGCTCCCCCCGCCGGGGAAAGAACGACTCCCAATCGCAGCTTCACCACGCGAATGCCCGCCGCCTCCGCGGGTAATGTAGCCTCCTCCCAGGCTTTGCACACTTGTGAAAGAAATCCTGCTCCCAAAGGAGAGGATTCTTTTTGAGGATCGGCCGTTCCTTGATTGTAAAAGTTCGCTCCCGAAGCACTGATCACGACTTTGGGCGGATTCGACAACGCCGCCAATTTCTCGCAGAGGAGCTTGGTTCCCAATCTCCGGCTCTCGAGAATGCGCCGTTTACGCGATTCCGTCCAACGGCCACTCGCCACATTCTCGCCTGCCAAGTGCACCACAGCATCAACGCGTTTGTTAGCGTCCCACTCAAGTTCCCCCGCCTGTGGATTCCAGTGGACATCGCCAGGACGGGTGGGATTTCGCGTGACACGCCGAATCCGGTGACCGCGCATGCGAAGATACGGTTCAAGCGCACGCCCCACCATGCCCGTCGCACCCGTAACGAGAATCTCAAGTGACTCTCCTCCCCTACCCGGTTCCCTCGCCTGCCGATCCAGATCCATGGCGGTCACGGCATGCCGATAACGAAACGTACGCACCAATTGCTCCCTAGCAAAGCACCCACCAAAAGCGTGTCCCAACATGCCAAGAGGCAGACGATAATCAATGGTGTCAACCAAATCACTTTGATTTTCCCCCTTGGTTTCGAACTGATGAAGGTGAGTCCACGAGGCGAAAGGTCCTTTGATTTGCACATCTGTGAAACGTTTTCCCGGCTCACAATCGCGATGCTCGGCAATCCATTCCTTCCAAATGGGGCCGATCTTCGTCTTCAGAACCGCGCGCGAACCATCCACAATCGCCTCAGGTTCTTCGATCATCTGCAGCTTCACCCAGGGTGGCGCCAGCCTTTGGAACGCACCGGAAGCCCGATGCCAAGAATCGAGTTCAGTCGCCGAAGCGTTGATCGACGTCCGCTTTCTAAACTGCCGCATACCTAACCGCTTACGTCACTCATTCACCAGTGGTTTCCGCCGTTTCGATCTCTTCGGGCTCAGGTTCCGGAGGCTCGGGCACGGGAGTGAAATCCAACAAGGGCGTGATACGATGGTAGCGATCGACGGCAGGCGAGGCGAGAATGTGAACCTGACCACTTCCCCATGTGACGATCGCATGATCAATCTCCGAGACGTCTCCCAAGCCAAAGTGAAGGCGCGCCGCGCCTTGCAAACTCCCCTGTTCGCCCGTCGTGACCCGCGCGATGCGAGTTCCAAAGGCACCGCGAAGCTGAACCGTTGCGCCCGTCCTCACATAGCCACTAACGTTTGGATGCAGATCGAACCCGATCCAATGGCCTTGCGTGGTTTGCTGATTTCGGAAAACAATCACACTTTGCTCAACAGCGAGACGTTCGTTGAGGGGAAAGGTTCGCTGGGTGATCGTGACGAGATCCTGAAGGCCGTCGTCATCCAGATCCACAGCGACGGCACCCGGAGAATCTTGCGGCAGTGCCACGCGGTGAGCAAATCCCGCGTCGACGAACCCGAGGCCACCGTTCACTAACAAATGATTGGTTTCGTAACCGTGCCAGGAGATTTCACTCTTACGCAACGCAGCCAATCTTGGCGAGTAAGCAGGAGTCTGAATGTACCGTTGCAAGACCTCGGGACGAATGCCTTCAGTGAGAAAGACATCATGCCTCCAGAATTGACTATCAAATTCCTCGACCGATGCGCCAGTAAGATGGCCGTTTGTGAGATAGAGATCATCGTCACCGTCGTTGTCGAAATCCGCAGCCGTGGCGCTTTTCGTCCAGCCGGTTCGTTGAAGTGCCCGATCGTCCCGAATCACCTTGCCGTCTCGGGCTTCCACAAACAGACCGGAATCGTACTCGCGGGATGATCGATAGAGCTGGTTCCCAGAAGCGATCTGGGTGGCCAAGGAGCGGAAATCGGGAAAGTCACTTCGCTCGAGATTCATCGCATCCATCCGATGCACGGCTCGCGACCACCGCCCGCCAGCAAAGAAATCGACCCGTTGATCACGATCAAAATCGCCCAAGGCAAGGCATTGCCCTAGCAGATGCCACTGACCGAAGGTTTTACGCCGAACCTGCTTGAATTGGCCCTTTCCATCATTGAGATAGGCCTCGATGCCGGCGTAATCACTGACCACCACAAGGTCGGAGTCGCCATCGCGATCCCAATCGACGAAGGCGCTACTGCGGGTGCGGCGGAGATGCCGGTAGTCGAGCCCGGACTCCTTCGCCACCTCGGTAAAGGTGCCGGTGCCATCATTGCGAAACAATGCGGAGGGAAAGCCATCATTAGCATCGTAGAAAGGATTGGGCAGTACGCCGCGATAGTAGGTGGGACGCATTTGGGATAACCAAATATCTAAGTCACCATCTTTATCAATATCGGCAATGGCCAAGGAACTTGGATAGTCGGCTTTCCAATCCCAAGGACGCGTCGATTCAGAGGCAAAGGTGCCGACGCCATTTCCAGCGAAGAGCATCGCGTGTCCGTCCGCATCAAAGGCCACGTAGTCTTCGTAGCCATCACCCGTGAGTTCAGCGATGGCAGCGACGGGAAGCGTGTTTTTCACATGAGGCATGAAGGCCTCTGCTTTGAATTGAAGTCCGCCTTGATTACGTAGGAGCTGATTGACGCCGGCAAGAACGATGTCAGGGTGACCGTTTCGATCCAGATCGGTTACTATCAACGGCGTCACCCGGAACGGACGTTTGTTGTTAGGCTCAACGGCATAACGGCGGACAAGTTGGAAAGCCGGCTCGCGCGTTGACACAGAATGCACAAGGTCCTCAACAAGGACACGGCTAATGGGGCCGGTTTTAGTTTCCACCATCGGTCTTTCCCAAGTGACACGCACCTTGCCCTTTAGAGAATGATAGTGCGTTTCATCACCTGCTTGACCTTGGCCGAGTTGCCGTGCGTGAACAGCGATCTCCACCAACGCTCTGTCTAATGAGTTACCGGGTGAAGGTGGTAGGAACTCCGCAAGACGGGTCGAAAAATAATCTAACACATAACCCTTCTCTTCCAAACCGTTAAGCCAATTCAACCAATCCGCGCCTGACCAACTCGTACGCGACTCGCTAAAGGCGTGCGACTCGATATCCCAAGCGGCATCTTTCTTCTTGTCACGACTCCGCGGTACTAACAGTTCACCCACGCGAAATCCGCGCAGTGCAGCCCAGCGATCCTCCGGCTTGCGAAGTCGAACGGAGTCCATGAGGCGGTCCAACGTGCCCGCGTACTCGTGAGCTCGGGTCTCCGATTCCCAGATTCGCAGGTCATTCTGGGCTTGATCCCGCCAAATCTGTCGAGCTTGGCGGGTAACGGGATCTGGCTGGCTCGCCGCAGGAGACTTTGTCCGTTTGCACCCGGGAATGGCGAGCAGGACGATAATCGGGAGCAGGGTACGAACAAAGCGGCTGAAGAACACACTTCATTCATTTCAAAGAACCTTGGCCAGCGCAAAGGAGAATGATTGGGCGAGAGCACTTCTTGTCGCGGAACTCGTCAGCGTTTCGAGTGTTGGGCTCTGCCGCAAACAATTCTCGGGACTTTCACAAGTCCCGCTCCGAGATGGGAATCGCTTGTGCTTGGGGCTTTGACTGAATACAGTACGCTTGTCTGTTATGATAATCCGGCCCGCGTTCCTCATCCTCCTCCTATTCTCACTCCTGCCCGCCTCCGCTCAGCGGGTCGTCACGGCTCGACCAGTCAAATCGCCCATCAATCTCCCGCTTGAGGTGGCTTTCAAAGGGCAAGCCCAGTTCGACCGCATTGTGACGAGAGCCAAACGCGAACAGTGGCATCGCTTGCCGATGGGCGAACGCGTAATGCGTTGTGGTCTGGCACTCACGGGCATTCCCTACAAGGGATTCACCTTGGAGATCCACGACCGCATCGAATCGCCTTCCGTAAACATGTTAGGTCTCGATTGCTGGACCTTCTTCGAAACCGCCATGGGCATGGCACGCATGTTATCAGTACCGCAAGAGCGCTATCATCCGATCGACCTCCTGCGTGAGATCGAAACCACGCGCTACCGCGGCGGCCAGTGCAATGGCCACTATCTCGAGCGTCTTCACTATTTGGCCGAATGGTATTTCGATAATGATGCTAGAGGCACTATCGACGATCTGACGGCAAGACTTGGAGGCGTCCGCTTTAAGAATCGGCGGCTTACGGAAATGACCACCCTTTGGAAAAGTTACCGTTATCTCCGAAACAATCCCTCATATCGCCCACTCATGCGTCAACACGAGAGACGCATCGAGAGACTACCGGTACGCTATATTCCCCGCTCCAAAGTGAAGGCCATCGAACCCAAATTAAAAAATGGCGATGTCATTGGCATTGCCACCAAGTATCAAGGGGGTTTCTGCTCTCACGTGGGCCTCGCCTACAAGGCGAAAGACGGTTCCACACGCTTCGTACACGCTTCCTCGGATCCCAAGAAAGTCATCGTCGATGTACCGATTCACAAGTATCTCTATCGCTACAATAAGAATATGGGGATTCTCGTAGGGCGCCCGTTAGAGATCACTCAAACGGTGCGGGATGCCGGGCGTTACCGGAGTAATCTGCGTAAACTAGCAGATGCGCGGTAGTGAGGTCGACTACCTGTCTTCTCGAAGTCTAGAGAACACGTTTCCTTTCGGCCCGGCGGGCAGTGATGTCTTCCATTCCTCAAGTTTGGCCAGCAATGAAGCAACCAAATCAGGCTTCGCTACTTTCAAGTCGCTTGATTCGCTAACATCTATCTCAAGATTGTAGAGTTCGGTGTGACTCATATCGTCATTCGTGACAAGCTTCCAGGTATCATGAACGATCGCGTAGGAAACCCAATGATCCGGCCTATTCTTGGGCGCCGGCCATGCCGAACGCGCTTTCCAGAACAGTGGCTTTTCGCGCTTGGGCGCGGGTCGCCCTTTGAGAACCGCCACTTGGCTGACGCCGTCTGGGGTGTAATCGCTGGGTAGTCTCACTCCGGCGATTTCGCAGAAGGTGGGTAGCAGATCGACAGCGGAAATCAGCGATTCGTTATCGACCTTTCCAGCCGGGATCTCTCCGGGCCAGCGCACAATGAAAGGCACGTTGATGCCACCCTCAAAAAGCGCCGCTTTATAACCCCGACGCCCCGCCGTGGTGCCTTTGGCGGCCGCGATCCCCCATCCCGCACCTGTCGCCGTATCGTAATGCAGTGCTAGTTCGGTGCGTTTAGATGCCCTCGCCGGTCCGTTGTCCGAACTGAAGATCACTAACGTCTTTTCAGCGATCCCCAACTCATCTAGAACTTCCAGCGTTTCGCCGATGCGATCATCCGCATGCGAGAGGACCGACGCGTAAATGCGATCCGCCCGATCTTCCAGATGACGAAACCGCCATTCGTATTTGGGAACAGTGTGGAAAGGCGTGTGTGGTTCGTGCAGCCAGAGATTGATGAAGAACGGCTTGTTTTCACTATGACACTTTCTGATGAACTTGATCGCTTCACGCGCGTCTTCATGGACGGGCAATTGCTCCCCGGCGCAGTTGAATCCCCAAGCCCTATCAAAACCATAGAGACTCGGAAGTGGGGAATCAGGAATCATGTCATTGGCTAGGTGCCATTTACCAAAGTGTGCCGTGCCGTAGCCGCCCTGCCGAAGCATTCGCGATAAGAGCGGTGCGTCGGGGTCCAGCCAATCCGGCATGCCGCGCTTAGCATTACTGGGCACCCAGGCAAAGTGGCCGTTGATGCTGTAACGAGCCGGAAAGTGCCCTGTCATCACCGCCGTGCGGCTAGGCGAGCATACGCCGCTGGCCACCGTGAAACGGTGAAAATCCGTGCCCTCCGCCGCTAAGCGATCGATGTTGGGCGTCTTCACATAGGGATGACCATGGCAACTAAGATCACCCCACCCCCAATCATCGGCAAAGATGAAAAGAATGTTCGGTCTGGCCTCGCCGGCCGCCGCTGAGGCGACGATGGCAAGGGCCAGCGACAGCAAGAATGCGAGTTTCATAAAAGGATTAACCGATCCGCTAAGGAGTCATCTGAAATTCCGGTAACATCACCACCGTCCAAAGAAGATCCGCCACGCCCGTGACAGAAACTGGATCTCCGATGAGGGAACGACCAAGCACCAGTTCCTCTTCTGAGGGCGGCCGATTGAGACCGCGCTGAAACACGCTGGAGGCCAGCTGATCGGACGTCGACCCGGCAAATTCCGACACCCATTTCACTGCACCTTTTTCTAACAGTCCGTTAAAGAGCGTTCCGTTATTCAATTCCAGCGCCTGCAAGGTTGACAATTCCTCAGGGCGCACCGTGACTATCTGCTCGCGATTAGGACGTCCTAACGCACGCATAAGAAGATTTGAAGGCACTAACGCAGCGCGGACGCGCTCACGTTCGTGTTCCTTAGCACCGTCGGCATGAACTTTGCCAGGCGCTTCCCCAGTGAGCGTCCAAATCGCATCGACAAACTGTTCCGCAGTGAGCCGCTTCGCCACTGGACCTTTGAAGACAAAGTCCTCGGCCGGTCCTTGGTGCCTTTCCACCGTAGCTGACTGGTAGATATTGGAACTGACGATCAATCTCAAAGTACCCTTCAAATCATAGCCGCTGTCAGACAAATGCACGGCGAGAAAATCTAACAAATCTTCATTCCAAGGCCGGTTGCCCATGATATCGATGGGCTCGACCAGCCCCCTTCCCATCAGACGTTGCCAAAGACGATTGACGATCGTCCGCGTGAACCGACCGTTTGCCGGAGAAGTCATGAGGGCTGCGGTCTGCTGCAAACGGTCTGCTTTCGAGGCGTCGACATCAATGCCGCCCAACTCGGAAAACGGAAACCGAGCTTTGGCGAAGCGTCCGGTCGGTTTGTCGCAGCGATGGATCTCCAACGGCTCTTCTGCCACCATTGCAGCCAGGCCATACGCATCGTCCAGTTTCCAATCGTTGATGAAACTGTCATGACAAGAGGCGCATTTCATGTTCTCGCCGAGAAAGACCTGCGACACGCTCTGTGCAAACTGCACTTCGCGCCTTTGACTAGCATTGACCTCGCCACGCCACTTGATCCCATTGATGAAGCCTTCGGATTCCCCGGACGGGCTGATCAACTCCCGCGCCATCACATCATAAGGCTTGTTTTCTAACAGAGCCGTATACAACCACTTAGTAATCTGTTTCCGCCCCCCATCAATGTAGCCCGTACCCTTGTAGTCATTGCGGAGAATGTCGTTCCAGAAGGTCAGCCAGTGATCTGCATAATCAACCCGGCGCCCTAACACCGTGTCAATAAGCGCCTCGCGTTTGTTCGGAGCATCATCGGAAAGAAAGGTCTCGAACTCCACCGGATCAGGCAATACGCCTATCAGGTCGAGAAACAGACGCCTGAAGAAGACGCGGTCTGACAAAGGCGCCGAAGGCTTGACGCCATGCTTGTCAAAGTAAGCCGCGACAAAGCGATCAATGGGGTGCGCACCCAGCACACCGGCGTTGGGCATCTGGGGACGCCGGGGCTTGAGGGGCGCCGTCCACACCCGTTTCTTGAACGAAAAACCCTCCTCCCATGCTAGGCCCTCGTCGATCCACGATCGCAAAACGGCGATCTCTTCCTGAGACAACGGCTCGCCTTCCCGTGGCATCCGTTCATCGGGATCGTCTGAAGTGATCAAGTGAACCAATGCACTCTCCGCACTCTTGCCAGGCAACACCATGTCATTCTCTAACATCGCCTCCCGGGTGTCCATGGAGAAGCCGCCTTTGTAGGTTCCATCGGTGTGGCACTCGGCGCAATGCGTCGTAAGAATCGGCAACACGTCGTGAGCGAAATCGGCTGCCGCATGCGTCCAGCCACCCGGAACACATTGCGCCAGTGCGACAAGAGAGATTCGAAACATGCCTCCCAACATTAGGACGGATAAGTCCATTCGCCACGATAGTCACGACGCAAGCCGTCATTCGCGGCCGGATCCCCGATGACGCGTTCACGCTCGCCATCCCACTCCAAGCTGCGCCCTAACTTCAAGGAGAGCATGCCTAACAGACTCATTGTCGACGAACGGTGTCCAATTTCAATGTCACACACGGGAAGCTGCTTCTTTTTCTCGATACTCGTTAGGAAATCTGCCCAAAGTTCACGGATATTCTGAGAATCGGGATCATGTAGAGTCGGTTCTTGATGCAAGATTTTCTCACTTTTCTTATGTGGATAAAACGTCCAGCCACCACGCCAACCCTGGTGGAAGACACCCTTCGTCCCATAAAAATAGCAACCCACGTTCTCACCTTTATCCGTGTTGTTGCCGGCAAACTTGCGGTGCTCCCAGGTCATGGTGAAGTCCTCGAAGGCGTAGGTGGCGATTTGGTGATCGGGTGCGTCTGTCGTTTGATGGGATTCACTAAAAACCGCTTCACCAGCGATGGGGCGTCCGCCCGTCGAGTAAACGCGTTTAGGAGCGATTTCATCCGTCCACCATAACACTTGGTCCAACCAATGGATCCCCCAATCTCCCAGTGTTCCATTCGCATAGTCCAGAAACTGACGGAATCCCTTGGGATGAATCTTTTCACAGAATGGCCGCATCGGCGCCGGGCCGCACCAGAGATCCCAATCCAATCCCTTTGGCACTTCAATGTTAGGAGCAGGCTTTTCTTGGCCGCCACCGTAGTGAACGAAGCACCGCACCATGCCGATTTCACCCGCTTTTCCTGACTTGAGGAACTCCATTCCTGAAACATTGTGAGGAGAGACGCGGCGATGCGTGCCCACCTGCACTTTCCTACCCGTAGCCCGCGCTGCCTTCACCATCGCACGGCCTTCGGCAATCGTATGACCGACAGGCTTTTCCACGTAGACGTGAGCGCCTGCTTTCACCGCATCGATCGTCTGCAAGGGATGCCAATGATCCGGCGTGCCCACGATGACGATCTCCGGCTTTTCTTTCTCTAACAGTTCTCGATAGTCTTTATATTTCTTCGGCTGATGCCCGGTCTTCTCAGCCACCTCTGCCGTAGCCGGATTCAGATGACGATCGTCCACATCGCACATCGCCACGACCTTCGACCGGCCGGCGCGAATAGCTTCGTTCAAGATGTTCATTCCCCACCAACCAGAACCGATCAACGCTGTTCGGTACTTCTTCGTCTTATGATGATCGGCGCGAACAGCGGGAAACGATAGCGATGATGCTAGACCTGCGGTCGCGGAGGTTTTGAGAAATCGGCGGCGATTGGTGTTCATGCTCGGAGCTTAGAAAACAACGGTTCCCTCGCGCAAGGTGTTTCGGGTATTGGGATTCGGCACGTTGGCGCCGGTTCTACTCTAACCAACCCATCCTAGAGCTTCCCCTGAACGAGATACGGAACGCCGGGTGCATCCGGATCGGGGTCGCTTTCTTGAGTGATTCCGAATAGTTCTACTTTTGTTACGGCACTCTCGGGATTGATTTCAATAGCAGCCGTACCCTCTTCACTCACCCCAAAAGCACCGGCAGCGATGGGTTCTCCGCTTTCCTCTCCTTTAAGCCACAAATGATAAGCCAAACCCTCTTCAAGACTTGGCAAGTGGCCTACCTGAAGCCGTCCGCTACCGCGCAGCGCATCCCACACGGCCACTGCTTGATACCCCTCGTGTTCATCGGAGCGGAGATAACATATCGCCAACTCCGATCGCTTCGCTTCCGCTCGCGATGCCTCAAGCTGTTCCTGTAATCGCCTTTGCAGCTGTTTCTCCCGGTCTAACTGCATTGTTAACTCATCCACCGTCGACTTGGCTTGGGCCCGTGATGCCGCCAGAACATCCTTCAACTCTTCAACTGTCTCATTGGACTTCTCCTGCAAAGCGTTAAATTCGGCTTCCAATCGTTGACGATCTTCTTCCAACGAAATATGCGTGTCCCTCAAGCGTTGCCGCTCTGCATGCGCATCGGCATAGCGAGCATCCAACTGATCGTTGTCCATCTGTAATTGGTCGCGTACCCGCTGTGCTTCGGACATAGACAAGCGCACCACATCCGCCTCACTTGCCAATCGCGTGAACTGCTGATGAAACTCCTTACGCTGAACTAACAAATAAACGCATAGAAGCGCTAGACTAACGACCGCCGCCCAGGGAATGACCACACGCGTGATGACGGAAGGCGGTTTCTGCTGTTTCGGCGAAGTAGATGCCATCACTTATCCTACGCAGGGAGGCTTACAATCGTCAAGATAGGGACTGACACAAGGCGTGACTCATAACGGTTGTCAACGTGGGCGGAGGAACTCGTGAGAGCTACTTCGCTGCAGCGAAGTCCTACGCCCGGAACTCGAACGCGTTCCACGGCGAAAAGAGCCCACCACTTTTAGTCATCCCCACCGGCACTCTCGGTTACCTGAGCGTAATTCAATTGACGGCCAAGAATGACCGTCCTACGAGAGGACCATGAAGAGGCTCTCGACAGTATTGGTAGTCTTCATCCTAACAAACGCCACATCGTTTGCCGGTGGTTTTGACCTCGTGAATGGGACATCAGAGCCTGAAAACTTAGCGGCCACTGATGAAAAGTTGTCTGCCCTATTGAGGCTAAAGGGCTCATCGTCGCGGCCTAAGGTCGATCTGGCCGGGCAATCGTTACAGTTGCATGGAAGGCGTCTCAAATGTGTTAGTGACGGCACGATTACCATTCATCTGCCGGAATCGGCACGTTACGATGAGAAGGAAGTTCTGTTAGAAGGAGATCGCGAGATCGATATCGTCGCTCTCCAACGCGAGATCCTCGATCGTGAAGCGCCACCCTTTCCTTCCGCTCGAGTGGAACCGCCAAGAGTCCGGAACGGGACACTTCTGTTGGCGGGTGGCGGCAAGCTTCCACAAGCAATCGTCGATCGTTTCCTGGAAGTAGCAGGCGGTCCGCGAGCGCACATCGTGCTGATCCCCATCTCCGCACCTGAACCGCTTCCGGAGACGTTCTGGTTGGAGAAACACACTGAGAAAGCGAATGTGAAATCGCTAACTATCTTGAGGGGACGCACTCCTGAAGCCGTCGATCAGCCGGAGACATTGGCCGCTCTTCGCCAAGCGACCGGCATTTGGTTTGGCGGCGGGCGGCAGTGGCGATTTTATGATGCCTATGAAGGCACGCAGGCGTTGAAGGCGATGCACGCCGTGCTAAGGCGCGGCGGGATCATCGCCGGCAGCTCCGCAGGCGCCTCGATTCAAGCGGAGTACATGGCGCGGGGCAATCCATTAGGGAGCAAGCAGATCATGGCGTTCGGTTATGAGCGAGGGTTAGGGTTTCTCCCGGGTGCTGCGGTGGATCAGCATTTCAAGCAGCGCCACCGCTTCCCAGATATGACTTCGTTAGTAAACCGCTACCCGCAGTTGTTAGGCATCGGCATTGACGAATCCACCGCGCTGATCATCCGCCGCGAACAGGGCGAAGTCCTGGGCAAGGGACAAGTGCATTTCTATGACCGGAGGAAACGATCCGCCCCTGGAGAGCGCGATTACCAGTCGCTCGACCATGGTGAAGTATTCGATCTGGTGAACCGGCAAGTGCTCCGATAGACTCCCGCCTCTCATGAAACGGCGCCTTCTCATCGTCGACGACCATCCAGTCATGCGGATGGGGCTGACGAGCTTGATCAATTCTAAGGATCACCTAGAAATCTGTGCCGAAACCGGCAGCGCCAAGGCGGTGCTCGGTCTAGTGGAAGAACATGATCCGGATCTGGTTCTGCTAGATTTGACGCTTCCAGACGGTCACGGTTTGGAGGTTTTGAAAGACTTGTCCGCCATGCATCCCGATGTGCCAGTGTTAATACTCTCCTCCAACGATGAATCGGTCTACGCAGAAAGAGCGCTGAAAGCCGGTGCCCGAGGCTACATCATGAAGGAGGCTGCGGCCGCCCATTTGATCGATGCCGTCGGCTCCGTACTATCAGGCCGGCTTTACGTCAGTCCGCAAATGTCTCAACTCATCGTCGCGTCGTTCTCCGGCCGTTCCCAGTCTCCATCCGGCAGCTCGCCCACGTCCAACCTAACGGATCGCGAACTGGAAGTCTTCCAATTGATTGGAGAAGGAAAGACCTCCCGTGAGATCAGCACCCACCTTGGAATCAGCGTTAGAACCGTGGATGCGCATCGAGCGCACATCAAAGAGAAGTTAGACCTCCCCAATGCGAGTGTCCTCGTTCGAAAAGCTGTCCGTTGGGTGGAGACCAAACAATGGGACTAGCCCTGGACGAAGAAGACCTCTTGCCTCTCTATCAGATGGCGGCGTCGGTCAGGGTGCCGTGTTCGATATCGCTCTAGATTAGATTAGGCAGAATGCTGATGTCCCTGACCATGGTTGAGCCTTTCAAGCCGGGTCTTCTCCTTACGCATCTGGCGCTGGATTTTCGCCATGGTTAGATCGATCGCCTCATAGAGATCATGCGTTTCCGTTGAGGCCTCAAGTGTGGTGTGATTGGCGCAGTATAGAATGACCTCAGCGATCTGGCCGTGCCTTTGCACATCGACCACCACCTTGGCGTCCGTGATGCGGGGCTGCTTAAAGTGGAGTGCTCTGAGTTTCTTCTCCACATGGTCACGCATGGCGGGCGTGACGTCCATGTGCCTGGCCGTCAATTCGATAGGGAACGGGTGCATCGCTGAACATTCCTAAAGAACATGGCCAATACTCCTTACATCTTGACCTTGATCTGGCGTTCCTTGGCCCATTCATCGAGCGATTAACTGTCAAAAAAGACGACAATTCCCAAAGACGCGCAAATCTGCAGACAAGCCATCATGAAGCGAGTATGACTAAAAGTGATGGGCACTTTTCGTAGCGGAACTCGTGAGAGTTCCGGGCGTAGGACTCCGCGTGGCGGAACTCGTGAGAGTTCCGGGCGTAGGACTCCGCTACCGCGAGGGAACTGTCACCAGTTCCGCTCATTCATTTGACCCACCAGTTTAAGTCACACCCTCATGAAACGCTTCGCCACGGCCTCACTCATTGTCCTTTTCACTGCGTGCCAATCGCTTCGGGAGTCCACATCCAGGCCCGTCCGCTTTGATGACGGCATCGGCACCTTCTTGGAATCCCGCTGCCTGGAGTGCCACAACTCCGTTAACGCAAAGGACATGGCAGGGCTCAATCTTGAAACGCGAGAGACTGCCTTCGCCACCGGCCGGCACGCGCCGGTCATCGTCCCGGGAAACCCCGAGCAAAGCCTCCTCTACCGAGTTCTGGAAGTCGATGACCAGCATCCCATGTTCATGCCTCCGGTTCCCGATCGGCGTTGGAAAGACGAACTCAAACTCCTCCATCAATGGATTCAAGATGGCGCCCATTGGCCAAGCGGCACTCAAGGCAAATTAGTAAGACCCCAAGATTGGCCCGAGAATCGATCCCGCTAGCATCACACCATATTCTTGAGCGCCTCGCCGATCACGTAAGCGATCGTTGCCGCCAAACCTCCTAACGCAAGCGTCTCTAACGCCGATACCAACCAATGCTGCAAAGCGAACCGGCTTTTCATCGCTCCCACAGCAAAGAAGGCGCCTCCGGTCAAAAGGCAACTCCATAAAAAGGGATCGCTCACCACCGTTGGAAAAAACCAATTCACCAAATAGCTCACCAGCGGAATGCTCCCCACCATCAAAAAGGCGATAAAGGTCGTGATAGCCGCCCGCCATGCTGCGGGACGTCGGCCACTGTAACCATGCTCTTCCTGCAACATGGTATCCACCCAACGCTGCCGGTCCTCCGTGATGACTTCGACAATCCTTTCAAGATCGTCGCCGCGAAAGCCTTTCTCATAAAAAATCTGCCGGATCTCCTCGCGTTCCCCCTCTGGAAAACGGTCAATGTGATCTTCCTCCTCCGAACGAATTTTCTCTCGCGCTTGGTCTTCGGTTCGCGTGCCCAGAAAATTACTCGCGGCCATGCTGAAGCCGTCCGCTGTGAGGTTCGCCACACCTAACAGTATAATGATTCCATCATCAAGCCCCGCCCCAGCCACACTGGCGACCACCGCAAACGTCGTCACCGTCCCATCGATGGCACCATAGATAAAATCACTAACATAGCTCTCGGATTGAGAACCAGCTTTGAGACGTTTGCGTATTCTTTCAGGCGTGTGACTCGCCTCCAACTCTGATTGTGATGGATCGCGCATGATTTCTTCTATCACGGAGCGCGCTTGATGTCACACTTGGCTCATTTCCGTGGTGTGCTACGCGTTAGCTCGGTTGACGGCTGAACGATTCGTCATCGGTAGTGGTTCCGGGATCGGGCGACCAAGTCGCCGCTACCGATTGCCCTCCTTAATCTAAAGAATCCGGTATCGGAGGCACGGCACGCTCTTGGAGAGGCTCCGGCATCAGAGGCTTCCGCACAAACTTTGTCGACCAATCGACTTTGGCCGTGACGGTCATCAACAAGGCTAACGTAATAATCGCGCCAATGGTGATGGTGATTCCCGTTAAGCCATCAAAGAAGAAGCTGTAGCTAAAGAGAGTCATGAAGGCTAACTGAGCGATAACTGACAATTTAGCGAATCGGGCATTGGTGGCGCGCCAAAGATAGCCGCTAACGAGAATCGTTGAAACCGAGGCGGCTAGAGCAAAGGCAGCACCTAGAGGCATCAGATCAACAGTGTAGGCGAAGAGTAATTGAAAAGCGAAGCACCCGGCGGCGAGAAAGAAGTAGTTCATGGGATGCAACCGCACTTCCCACAAGGTGGCCATGATGATGAGGACGCTGAAATAGAAGAGTAAAGACACTGGTGCAAAGAAGGCCATTCGGGCTGCAACCGGACCGGGATTGAGAACCTTGGGCATATCCATGCCTACAGCGACGCCCGATTGCCCGGCATGAATCAGATCAGCATATTTCCAAACCAGCTTCCATCCATCGGCAGTCGATTCACGATCCGTCGGGGATTGCGCCCCGACAGGAATATTCATCTCCGTGAAGTCCGTGAGCATCGTGAGTTCAAAGTCGCGGACTCTCGCACGCTCCCCAAATGAGTAGCGCCAATGATCCAAGCCACCGGCACGATAACGGATCTCGATCGGGACTTCCTCGCCAGGTTGCAACAACGTGGCTTCCGTTAGGCCGCAGTGCTTGCTGGGGTCCTGGGTGCTGTCCCGCTCTCCCACACGAAAGCTGAAGTGATCATATCGGGTGTCTTCGCAGGGAAACTGGAACTGAGTGTAGAACGTTTGGGCGATAGGCGTGGTGTTCTTGATCACGTAACGTCCTTGAAAATCCGCCGTGTAGGTCCGATGCCAGTAGAGACCTTTCTTCTTCTTATCGTAGTCGAGCGTAACGGTAATGGTGCTAGATTCAGGAAGCACCTCTCGCCGACCTTTGGCGCCGCTGGAGGACTCGTAGTAAATAACGGGATGCCCTTGCTTCATGGGCGCCCCCCAATTCTCAGCCACCTCTTGGCTCAAGCGGGCACCAAACGATTGCGAGCGATGTGTCAGAGCCGCCCCTAACAGAGACCAGGCGAAGCAGGCGCCGATGAAGATGACGGTGATGGCTAATAAGCGGGAAATGGTCATGGTATGAATAAGCGTGACTGTTGGAATGAAGGCCTTTTACTGGTTGATGCCCTTGCGGCGGTAGTAGACGGCGACGGCTGGGCGTTCGTTGCGGCAGAGTTCCTTGACGAGTTTGAACGAAATGCCCTCCGGACAGGGCGCTTCGCTCGCTTCCAAATTCCCGTCCAAAGCTTCGATCGCGTAAGCGGCGGGAACGGCGACTTCCCAGGTCAAGGCATCGATAAAGGTCTCGGTTTGTGGAAGATCGAGGTTCAAGTGTCCTGCCACTTTGTCCAAGGGCGTGCGTTTGGCCGTGTATTGAAAAGTGACCCTGGTAACCCCATCGGAAGGCGAAGAGAGTGAAAAGGAAATGAGATCTTCGCCATGGACTTCAGGGACGGTGGACGTGTTCGCAACTTTGGCCGTCAAGATCTCGGTATCTGGAGGTAAAGAAACGGTCCAGTTTACCGCGGTTTCATGGGTGATGTGATAGGTCGCCGTAACTAACATCGATCCGTCCGCCACGATTCTGGTGCCGAAGGTGGCGTATTTAACGATGGGAGGCGCCGCGGCCTTGGGCACTGCGGGAATCACGCTCATCTCCGTTGCCGCGCTCTGATCAAGTGTGAGGCGATCGACCGTGTCTTGCTCAAGGATCTCTCGCAGCCACGGGCTAAGCGTCTCCACCGGCACCGCACTCTGAAGACCCTCAGCTTCAAGTTGCGAATCACGTGGTGGAATCATGATGAAATCATGGCGCCCGCTTTCATCCGTCACCGGCGCGGCGATGGGCCAACGCTTTCGAAATGGCGGCAATGCTAGATTGTAGGTGA
This sequence comes from Verrucomicrobiales bacterium, assembly GCA_965224685.1. GTDB lineage: Bacteria > Verrucomicrobiota > Verrucomicrobiia > Verrucomicrobiales > DEV007 > CBDDAB01. Next base: position 978,790 of record CBDDAB010000018.1, read on the forward strand.
GGTGAAGCGAACGCGCAAGCACACCGGGTGTTTCCCAGCGCACTTGGATTTCGCGGTAGCCCTCACGAATGGGGCCAAGGCTCCATTCGTGAAGATCACGGCTGGTCACGCGCACTTCGCTGGAGGTCGCAGGAAGCTTCAACGTGGCGATTTCACCGGAACCGTCATCAGCTGAAAGGAATGTCCGGCTCGTCACGAGTAGGCCATCAGACCCGAAGCAGACAAGATTCTCCGATTGCGAACGCCATACGGAGGTTTGAGAAGTCTCGTTAGGCGTCGATTCGGAAAGCGTGAGAGTGTGACTCGCTTGTTTGCCAGGGAGCGGGCAAGGTTCATTGGGTTTGAGCAGGCGACTGCCGGCGTGGAGTTGCTGTCCGTTGGGCACCCCGGCCGCCGTGAACTCATGAGCCGCGGCATCGACGGTTGTTAGGACGGCTCCGTCCGGGGAGGTCAAGGCCTCGCGATCTAAAGTGAAGTCGAGTTGAATCTCATGGGCGCCTGACGTGTTGTTGACCCACACAAACTGATCATCGCGCCATGACACGCACGATCCTTGTGCCGAAGCCCCTTGCAAATGCAGATCGCCCCCTATCAAAGGGACCAAGAGCCATTCATTGGTGAATTGGTGAATTTGCCAAGTGACTTGAAGTTTCGGAGGTTCTTCATTGAGCCGAAGCACGTAGTCGACGGAAGAAATGGACACCTCCAATGGCGGGGCTTTGGTTTCAGATGAAGGCTTCTTTGGCTGGGCCGCTTCCCAAAGTTGGCGAAGTTCTTGGTAGGGAAGCGTCACCTGGGCTTGCTCGAGCGTCAGGTCTTTACTAGGAGTTTCTTCGGCACCAATTGACGGGGCAGCGAGGCTCACGGCCACTGTGGTGAGGAGTAATCGAACAGATTTCATGATGCCTCACCCTCGGCGTTGCGTGTGAAAGCCTCGTGAAGGTTGTGTGAACTTCTTGAGAATTTCCCCTTTCGGCTCCGGGGCGATTCACACACACCTTCGTTGAGGGTATGACTAAAAGTGGTGGGCACTTTTCGTAGCGGAACTCGTGAGAGTTCCGAGCGTAGCGGAACTCGTGAGAGTTCCGAGCGTGGCACTCCGCTGCCGCAAAGGAACTGTCACCAGTTCCTCTACCTTTATTGACCACCACTTTTAGTCACACCCCTTCGTTGACGCCGAGGCCAGTCTCCCGCTACTAATCGTGGATCATGCGTCCAACACTTATCTCTATCATTGCTGTCGCCAGCAGCGTCTTGCTCCCCTCGGTGTCTGCGCACACCAGCGTGCCCAATATCTTTGGCTCTAACATGGTGCTACAACAGGGGCAACCCAATAAGGTTTGGGGTTGGGACGATGCCGGGAATACCGTGACCGTACAAATTGCCGGACAAACCAAGAGCACCAAAGTTGGGGAGGACGGCAAATGGGAGCTTCGGTTAGATCCCATGCCGGTTGGCGGCCCTCACCGATTGACAATCAGCGGGCACGGCCGTCTTGTTTTTGACAATGTGATGATCGGCGAAGTATGGATTTGTTCCGGGCAATCGAACATGCAATGGTCCGTACGTCAGTCGAATGATCCTGACCTGGAATCGCTATCTGCGAAATACCCTAACATTCGTTTGATCAGTGTGCCCCAAGTCGGCACCGATAAGCCACAACCCAACTTCGAAGGCAGTTGGCAGGTATGCACGCCTCAAACAGTCTACGATTTCTCCGCAGTGGGTTATTACTTTGGCAGGCAGCTGCACGAAACCTTGGATGTCCCCATCGGTCTCATCGATAACGCTTGGGGCGGTTCCGCTTGTGAGGCGTGGATCAATCGCGATCGCATTGAATCCGAGGAACGCTTCAACGAATTGATCGCGGGTTGGAAGAAAACTGAAGCTTATTACAACAGCGGCGAGGGAGAGAAAGATTTTCAGAAGCAATTAGCTGAATGGGAAAAAGCCGCGGCCGATGCGAAAGCAAAGGGAGAGAAACCTCCCAGAAAACCGCGTTCCGGCGCCGGGGTGATGCGGGGCAATCACCGACCGGCTAACATCTACAACGGCGTCTTACATCCCACCATTGGCTATGGGATTCGCGGAGTGATTTGGTATCAAGGTGAGTCCAACGCCAGCCGGGCCTATCAATATCGCGATTTGTTTCCCTTCATGATCAAGAATTGGCGGGACGAGTGGGGCCAGGGCGATTTCCCTTTTTATTGGGTGCAATTGGCCGACTTCAGAGCAGAAAAGGATCAGCCGGCCCCAAGCGATTGGGCGGAGCTCCGCGAAGCACAGACCATGACCATGAGCAAGCTTCCGAACACAGGCGAAGCGGTCATCATCGATCTAGGGGAAGCGAATGACATTCATCCCACGGACAAGCAAGGCGTGGCCAAGCGGCTGGCGCGCTGGGCGTTGGCGCGTGATTACGGGTTCAGCGATCTCGCGCATCACAGTCCCATTTACAGGTCGATGGAAAAGGGAGACGGCCATATTACGCTAACATTCGATCACGTAGGCCGGGGTCTCGACACTTTCGATGTCAATGAGCCTCGCGGATTCACTATCGCAGGCGACGACAAGGTCTTTCATCATGCCCAAGCTCAGATCCTAGGCAATGGACGTGACCGCAAGCAGATCAAAGTCTGGAGTGATCAAGTGGCCCATCCTGCCGCGGTTCGTTATGCGTGGGCTGATAATCCCATTTGCAACGTGCGGAACTTTGATGGCTTGCCCCTAACTCCGTTCCGAACCGACGATTGGCCCGGTGTGACCAAGGGCAAAGAAACGCGCTAGCGCTTGTAAAGGTATTGGTGACTTTCAGTCGCCATCATTTGGACGATGTTTGTGAATTCAAGGAGTCACGGCGTCTCGCCGCAACGTCAACATTGGAGTGTAGACGGTAGCCTGCTTGCAGGGTTTTTAGCGCTTGTGTTAGCAGGTTGTTCGGAAGCCCCCCAAACCAAGAAGTCCACCACCCAAGTCTCCCCGGCCGAACGAGACCTTCCCCAAAGCTCCATCCCCCATCTCAAGCCAGACCGGTTTGATCAAGATCTCGCACCCGAGCTAGCTCACATCGATCCCAAGAAAGATGGTTGGGACACTGAAGTAGCGGCTGAACAGATCAATGAGCGGATGAAGCGGTTGGCCGAACCTAAAGATGGTGCCCGGCTTGATTGGATAAGCGATCCGTTCAATGGAGCGCGTCCTGAGCCGGCAGAGCTTACAACGGTCTATCAAGGCGACCACATCCGCATCGAAACGGGCTCATGCAATCAAGTGTTAGAAGGCGGCGAAGCTTGGTTAGGTTTCTGGCGTGACCGTTCAAAGTCTCAGAAAATTCACTTCAAGGTCATTCAAATGGTCGCCAATCCGTCAGGAAAGATTCAAGCGACCATCCTCTATGATGCTCTCGCCGAATCTTCGGGCAAACGTGTTCAGGAAAACGCAGCTTGGATCACGCAATGGCGCCGCGGTGAGCAGGGAGCGCTGATTTGGGAGGCACTTCAGATCAAGGCGTTTGAGAGGATCACAGCCACGATAGAAGACGGAAGATCGCTATTCAACGATGCCACAGCTTCCGTTCTAGGCGACGCGCCGGTGTTTCAAGAACAGTTCGCCTACGGTTTGGATCATTGGCGCGATCGCATTGACTGGCGGTTTGGATTGGAAGTGACCGGTCCTCACGGCTTGGCCATCGGTGATGTGAATGGTGATGGCCGCGATGATGTGTATGTGTGTGAGCCGGGTGGCTTGCCTAACCGGCTCCTGATTCAACGTGAAGATGGCACCGTAGTGGAGCGTTCTGCCGAAGCGAAGGTCGATTTTCTCGAGCCCACGCATAGCGCACTTCTACTGGATCTGGATAATGACGGCGATCAAGATCTCACCATCGCCGTGGGCCGGCACGTTTTCTTTTATGCCAACGATGGCCGCGCCGTCTTCACACAGAAAGCCGTCGCCCAATCGGAAAGCATGGCGCGATCCATGGCAGCCGCCGACTATGACGCGGATGGTGATCTCGACGTTTACGTGTGCGGATACTTCTCGCGTGCGGGCGATGGCTTAGGACGTCCGTTACCGTATCACGATGCCAATAACGGCGTGGCAAACCATTTGTTGGCCAATCAAGGGAATTGGAAGTTCCAAGACGTCACCGAGGCCGTAGGACTTGGGCAGAACAATCGCCGGTTTAGTTATGCGGCGTCTTGGGAAGACTTTGACAATGACGGCGATCAGGATCTTTACGTGGCCAACGACTTCGGCCGCAATAATCTCTTTCGTAATGACGGCGGACGCTTCGTTGACATCGCGGCCCAAGCGGGTGTGGAAGATATTTCAGCTGGGATGTCTGTCAGTTGGGCGGACTACGATCACGATGGCCGCATGGATGTGTATGTGGGAAATATGTTCTCTTCCGCCGGCAATCGTATCGCCTACCAACGCCGGTTTCTGCCCCGCGCGGCATCGGAAGTGAAATACGCTTACAAGCGCCATGCCCGAGGCAACACGCTCTTTAAGAATCTCGGCAATGGCACGTTTCGTGATGTGACCATGCCCACGGGGGTCAATGTGGGTCGCTGGGCGTGGGCCTCACCCTTTGCGGATTTCAACAATGACGGTTGGGAAGATTTACTGATTGCCAATGGCATGGTCACGGCGGAGGACACCGAAGATCTGTGAAGTTTTTTCTGGCGGCGCGTGACGTCGCAATCGCCTAACCAAGCACCTCAGAATCGAGATCGCCAAACGGACGATTACCTCCTGGCCTGGGACGCCTTGGGGAAGATGCTAGAAGAAGGCAAATCGTGGAGCGGCCGGGAGCGAAACATGGCCTATCTGAATCGGGGCGCCGGCCGGTTTACGAATGTATCAGGAGCCATTGGGTTTGATGATCCGGCAGATACACGTGCTTTGGGGCTGACGGATTGGGACCGCGATGGCGACGTGGATCTCTGGATGATCAATCGCACCGCTGCCCGGGTACAGTTTCTCGAGAACCTTAGCAATGATGCAGCCAACTCCGTAACTCTACAGTTGCAAGGCGTTGCCACCAACCGCGATGCCATCGGAGCACGCGTAACGTTAAAACTAAGCAGTGACAATGGGGTCAAGAGTGTCGCGAAATCCTTGCGGGCCGGAGATGGTTATCTTTCGCAGACGAGCAAAGCCATGCACTTTGGTCTACCAAGTGGGAGCCTGATCCAGTCTGCTCACGTACGCTGGCCGGACGGCACGAGTGAAACGTTTTCAAACGTGGTGCCCGGGCGAATCCTCCGCCTCGTTCAAGGTGAAGACAAGGCGCGTCCACGAAAAGAATCTTCAGTGACGCTGGCAGAGAGGGCTCCGATCAATCTTCCTGCGGGGCGGTCGTCGAGGCGCCTCATACCTCATGGGAAATTGCCGCTGCCGCCGCTCTCATTTGCGACCCAAGACAACAGTTCGGGTTCAGTGCGTTCAACACCGTCTCCCACGCTCATTGCGCTTTGGGCAGATTGGTGTTCGTCGTGCCAGCAAGAGATCGCGCAGTTCAATAAAAGCGCTGACATTTTCGCTCAAAACAACCTTCAGGTAGTATTGGTAAACATAGATGCCAAATGGCCTGCTAGCCTGCCGGCGATTGACCCGAGATTTAAGGTCGCCCTGGCAGGCGAGAAGTTTCTTGATGCCATTGATGTGGTGCAGCGGGTATTACCTGCACGAGAACGTGAACTCACGCTGCCGTCTAGTTTCTTAGTTGATGGGAAAAATCGCCTGCTGGCCTTTTATCGAGGCGCTGTGAGCGCCAAACAAGTCATCGCCGACCTTCAACTCGGCAAAGAGTCTACAGAGACTTTTCGCAATCGGTCTGTTCCAATTGCCGGACGCTGGTTGATGCAGTCCATGCCGGTCGATTTGTTAGCCATGCCTAACAAATTGTTAGAAGGTGGTATGCCAGACTTGGCCTTCGATTACTTAGAACAACACATTACGGGAACCCATCCGCCCACGGCGCCTCAGGAGCTTCCGTCCGTTGCCTTGACCATGAGCCAAGTGGCGGACAGCTATCTTGATGTTGCCCATAGCTTAGCCAATGGTGGGCAACCGGATCCGGCGTCCAAGGCTTATGTCAGAGCCCTACACTACCGGCCTCAAGATTTAGGCGCTATGAATAGCCTCGCTTGGCTCCTCGCCACCACGCCGGACGTCAAGGTTCGCGCGCCCACAGAAGCAGAGAAATGGGCAACGCAGGTCACCGCCGCCATGAGCCTGCCCGCTCCGGAGCCCTTAGATACGCTCGCCGCGGCCCTGGCGGCCCAAGGCCGGTTTGAAGAGGCCATAAAGGTGATTGATCAAGCACTCACTTTAGCCAAGGATTCCAATCACGCGGGCCTGATTCAGGTCATGGAATCTCGGAAAGCCCTCTATCTGAACAACCAAGCTTTTATATCAAAACGGTAAAATGAGAACGCCTGAAGATGTCATTAATGAAATCAAAGAATCTCTCAATACGGGAAAAAAGATTCCCGCGATCAAGTTGATTCGTCATGCCACGGGTCTGGGACTCAAGGAATCCAAAGAAATTGCAGACAACGACGCCAAAGATCTCACACCGGAAATGATTCGAAATCTTCTGCCTTTGCCAGAAGACTTGAAATCGGCGGCCACCACACAAGGTTGTTTCGGGAAAGCCGCGATGCTCATGTTGGCTGTTTGTGGTTTGATCTATTATCTGATCAAGTAAGATCGGCCTCAAAATGAAATACCCTCCCGCGCCACTAAGCTTATTGATGCTCTTTTCGGTCTGCGTGGCTGCGTTTGCTGACGATCCTCCCGATTAAATGCTTACTTTTCGAAATTTGATCATCTAGGTCAAACTCCTTTCAATCATATATAAATGAGATAATGAAGGCTTTTGTACATACCTCTCCTGTTATTCATCATGCCGCTCGACTTAAGTGGTGACGCGCAAACAGCGATTCAACCTCTTGGCCAAATGCATTGTAGGCTTGGTGGAGGTTGCCTTCGTGCCATTCACTGAATAACTCCGATGCGCCTTCTTGATAAACGCGTCGCTCCACTTGGCTGATGAATAAGGCTAGCCGAAGGCCTTCCTCGGTCACTTCATAGCGATGCGTTCCTTCTATTTTCCGGATTACCCCGTGTCCTTTTAATCGCCTCAAATCGTAGCTCATCTGTCCGGTTGATATTTCTGGTTCTTCTTTTCCCAGAAGTTGAGCAACTCGGCTCTTCAGATCCCGATTCCGGAATCCTCCGCAGATCAGATGACAGCCTATCAAGGCGTTCAATAGGGCTTGCACCCGGGTGTTACTGCGAGGCAAGGCGCTCACTCGTTTTCCAACTCCCACCTCGGCGGGTGTTTCTAGCGCTTTGATCTTCTCGCCGCTTACTGAGGGATCGTGGCTCAATGTTTCTACTCGCAAGAGGCGATTGATGGTGGCTTCACCTACCTTGCGCAGCGCGCGCAGGTTTTTTCCATTGAGCGTTTTCCCTACTTGAAAATCCCGGGGATTGTTGATCGTAAGTTCCGTTCGCAGCGAGATGGCCTCTTTGAAATATTGTTTCAGTTTGTTTAGTTTATAATAGATGTGATAGACGGGAATGGTTCCATATTGCATGACACGGGTCATAAAACGCTTTTGTTTGCTCCGCTTCGTTATTCGCTTTCTGAATATTAATCCCACTCGTTCAGGGCGCCCTAGATCGAGGTTTTCTCGTATCGCTTGCTCAAAGAATTGCCGTCCGTTTTGCGCTTTTTTCCATACTTGGGTAAGAGCGTATTCTATTTGTAGCATGGAGATCTCGTAGCGGATCTTTATCCTGTTCTTTAAGATAGTGATCGGAGTCGGAATGATTTTGAGCCAGTCTCTAATTGTGTTTTCGATCTTTGAGGCCGTGATGTTATTGGCAATTTGCTGGGCTTTCCCTGGATCGGCGCAAGATTTGACACCGTTGTCGAGAGCCTCATAAGGAATACGCTGTTTCTCTAGCTGGCGTTTGACATATTCGTGCCCGTTGAGACAGACTCTCCCGGCGAAGGGGGCGTAACTGCTGAATTTGATGAAGAGACTCCCCCAGTTGTCATCCCAAATGTAGAAGTAGTATTGGTTGGCCATGACTTTACCCCAACGAAGCCGGTACCACCATCCGCCGGTCTCTTCGTTCTTGGCCGAACCGCCTTGGACCACGCTGATTTTCTCTTGCGCTTTGCCTATAAAGTAGACGCCTGGCCTACGCGTCCCCCGCGATTCGAGGTGTTGCTGCGCGATTTCTTCTTTGTTCTCGTTGTTAGCAAAGCGGTGGATGCCGAGCCCGTTGTCTTTGGCGAAGGTTTCGATGTTCTCCACGAACTGGTCCCGGAAGGGCTTAAAGACGCTCACCAGCGGAAGCTTTTCACCAAGGATCTTGCGAATGAACAGCGAGATCCCGCCCAGCGTGCAGAGGAGTGGCAAACGTAGATTCAGGTAGATGCGATCGAAGCAACTAAGCTCGTAGGAGATGTGTCCTTCTTGAAGTTCGTTGAGATTTGGCACATGCTGATCATGCCTCCCGCAGATCTACGCTTCAAGCATCTGCCGTCATGGCACATTACTGCGGGAGGCACTTCATGGTAGGAGGCGAACGCCTCGCTATTATATTCTTCGCTCGAAATGAAATATGCCGGACGACAAGTAAGAAGAGCCTTTGACTTGGATCCTAGCAGGGGAGTTAGCAGAACCATGTTTTCAATGCGTTTGTCCTTGTCCACGATAGGAGTCATTTCATCGAATCCGTCCAATATGACGAGAAACTCTCCGTTATCGAGGCATCGCCAGAATACCGGCAATGGGATATCTTGATTAAATTCTCTGTGAAGGCTTTGCCTCAAGAGGGCGTTTAAAGAGCCGCAATGGTGAAACTCACGTAGTAGAATCATGAACGGCTTTATTCGAGATGATCCTTGTATATGCTTACTTTTCGAAATTTGATCATCTAGGTCAAACTCCTTTCAATCATATATAAATGAGATAATGAAGGCTTTTGTACATACCTCTCCTGTTATTCATCATGCCGCTCGACTTAAGTGGTGACGCGCAAACAGCGATTCAACCTCTTGGCCAAATGCATTGTAGGCTTGGTGGAGGTTGCCTTCGTGCCATTCACTGAATAACTCCGATGCGCCTTCTTGATAAACGCGTCGCTCCACTTGGCTGATGAATAAGGCTAGCCGAAGGCCTTCCTCGGTCACTTCATAGCGATGCGTTCCTTCTATTTTCCGGATCACCCCGTGTCCTTTTAATCGCCTCAAATCGTAGCTCATCTGTCCGGTTGATATTTCTGGTTCTTCTTTTCCCAGAAGTTGAGCAACTCGGCTCTTCAGATCCCGATTCCGGAATCCTCCGCAGATCAGATGACAGCCTATCAAGGCGTTCAATAGGGCTTGCACCCGGGTGTTACTGCGAGGCAAGGCGCTCACTCGTTTTCCAACTCCCACCTCGGCGGGCGTTTCTAGCGCTTTGATCTTCTCGCTGCTTACTGAGGGATCGTGGCTCAATGTTTCTACTCGCAAGAGGCGATTGATGGTGGCTTCACCTACCTTGCGCAGCGCGCGCAGGTTTTTTCCATTGAGCGTTTTCCCTACTTGAAAATCCCGGGGATTGTTGATCGTAAGTTCCGTTCGCAGCGAGATGGCCTCTTTGAAATATTGTTTCAGTTTGTTTAGTTTATAATAGATGTGATAGACGGGAATGGTCCCATATTGCATGACACGGGTCATAAAACGCTTTTGTTTGCTCCGCTTCGTTATTCGCTTTCTGAATATTAATCCCACTCGTTCAGGGCGCCCTAGATCGAGGTTTTCTCGTATCGCTTGCTCAAAGAATTGCCGTCCGTTTTGCGCTTTTTTCCATACTTGGGTAAGAGCGTATTCTATTTGTAGCATGGAGATCTCGTAGCGGATCTTTATCCTGTTCTTTAAGATAGTGATCGGAGTCGGAATGATTTTGAGCCAGTCTCTAATTGTGTTTTCGATCTTTGAGGCCGTGATGTTATTGGCAATTTGCTGGGCTTTCCCTGGATCGGCGCAAGATTTGACACCGTTGTCGAGAGCCTCATAAGGAATACGCTGTTTCTCTAGCTGCCGTTTGACATATTCGTGCCCGTTGAGACAGACTCTCCCGGCGAAGGGGGCGTAACTGCTGAATTTGATGAAGAGACTCCCCCAGTTGTCATCCCAAATGTAGAAGTAGTATTGGTTGGCCATGACTTTACCCCAACGAAGCCGGTACCACCATCCGCCGGTCTCTTCGTTCTTGGCCGAACCGCCTTGGACCACGCTGATTTTCTCTTGCGCTTTGCCTATAAAGTAGACGCCTGGCCTACGCGTCCCCCGCGATTCGAGGTGTTGCTGCGCGATTTCTTCTTTGTTCTCGTTGTTAGCAAAGCGGTGGATGCCGAGCCCGTTGTCTTTGGCGAAGGTTTCGATGTTCTCCACGAACTGGTCCCGGAAGGGCTTAAAGACGCTCACCAGCGGAAGCTTTTCACCAAGGATCTTGCGAATGAACAGCGAGATCCCGCCCAGCGTGCAGAGGAGTGGCAAACGTAGATTCAGGTAGATGCGATCGAAGCAACTAAGCTCGTAGGAGATGTGTCCTTCTTGAAGTTCGTTGAGATTTGGCACATGCTGATCATGCCTCCCGCAGATCTACGCTTCAAGCATCTGCCGTCATGGCACATTACTGCGGGAGGCACTTCATGGTAGGAGGCGAACGCCTCGCTATATATTGTTCTGATAGGTTGAATTTGATTCTTTCTACCAACGTGGTTTTTCCAGCGCCGTAGTCACCAAGTATCGATATGAAGCCTGGAGTGGAAGACCTTATCCAGTTCATAATATCTCGTTCCGCGTTTGCCATCGAACCATGTGTTAGTTCCAGTGTTGCGGCGTTAGTGTCCGCGCTTAAGGGAATGTAGTTGTGAAATATAGCGCTATTTTTGTAGTTATATATAAAGGCGGAGAGAATGTTATGAACATCAAAAATGTCGTGTTCTATTTCTTCTTTGGTGAGTAGCTTTACGCGAGTCGAATTTTCTGCCGCCGTTTTCGCTTTTACAGAGAAACCAGTATTAGCTACCATTATCCCTGTTGTTATGTCGGCGGTCATGTGGACTGCATTGATGAAACTGATGAAATCGAATACGTTCTGATTGCTAACGTTTCGGCTCGTTTTTGTATGTTTACACTCAACAGCTAGTCTAATCTCTCCGATTCCCGGTATGATCTTGGTAGCCGTTAGGTCTACCTGTTGCCCAGCGACTTCGATATTATGTTTGACCATATACCCTAGTGATTCGTAGATTCGAGCCACGTCTTGTTCGAAATCAAGCCACAAAGGATCGCTTCTTTTGTCAGATTTTTGCTTTTTAGGTGATCGTTTACGGCGGGCTGTTTTCTTTTTCGAACTAGCCACTTTTTTCTTTTTTGCTGACATTATCCTCCTTCGTTTGTTTATTGAAGTAGATAGACACAAGCGGATTCTAGCAAGTGTTTCTTTAGTGGGGCAATGGAGGCAAAGGTTCCTTTGATTGCCTCCATTGCAAATGCTTGCCGATTCGCATTAACGCGTTGAGTGCGGCACTGAAATGATCTCCCTTTCGTGGCCAGTCTTTTCGCGATTTTGTTGTAAGCCGTTGAAGGATCCACACTTGTCCAAATGCAAGTGCGTGCTGCATAGCCTGCACGGGTGCCCTGCCGCCAGTATCAGACACGAAGGGACCGAGCCCCAAGGGGTGTTTGATAATGGGAATCGCTTCGTAGCTTTGTGTGCGGCTCAATTTGTCACGTTAACGATGACGCGCCTATACCGAGTCAGTCTTGGCATCCCGTGATCGGTCACTGCTAGGATGATGTGCATGGCGCCAGTTCCAGGTGGCATGTAGCGGCTTGTGGGAACAACGAAGGTGGCTTCTTTCTGATCAAAGCCAGTGATGGCCAGCGGCTGTCCTGACGTGCCATTTGAGAAGGTGAAGGTGCCGACTTCTCCATAGCAGAACCATTCATAGGAAAGAGCATCGCCGTCAGGGTCCGTGCAGCCTTCGGCGCTGAGCTTGACGGTGTCGCCTTTCTTGGCGTTGAGCTCTGAGGCGTGACCTAACTTGACCACCGGCGGGTGGTTGGCGTCTTTGTAAGACTTGGTCGTCCAGTCAATGCGGGCGGCGAAGTCATTCTGATAGGCTTCGCGCCAGCGCCAGATGGTGGCGTGATTGCTTGTGTGCCAGTTGCCATCGACCCCTTTTACTTCGTCTACGGCATCTGCCCAGAGAGGGCGCGTCTCGGGCTCTTGAAACCACTTCTGTGTCCGTGGCGTGTAGAGTTCGTAGCGGCCTCCCCATCCGCCCCAGTTGGGTTTTCCTGGCGTGTTGAGGCCGTTGATGACGAGACCGAGGAAGCTGGGAGTGTCGCCTTCCATGAGGAATTCCGTATGCGGATGTTCCGCTCCAAGCGGGCCGTGACTTTGACGGATGTTCTTATCGAGCCAGTAGTTGCTCACCAGATGAAAGTCCGCTCCGGTGAAGCGGGCGTGAAACTTGTCACCACTGATGCCGCTCCAGGTGGCAAAGTGGTAGGCTCCGCCCGGATGAATGCCAGGGCTCGCAATGTAGAAGACACCTGGGAAGGTCTTGCGAATCCAGGGGCCACTATCATCCTGATCAGAAATGGTGTAGACGCGGAGCTTAGATTCGAACTTGGCAAGTGCTTCAGCGGAACGCGTGTTCTTCACTTTCCAAAGTGCTTGGGCAAGCACGTTGGGACCACCCCAGGCGTTGACCCAAAGTGGGCGATCGGACTCTTTGTCCACGGCGGCTATCAACGCTTCGGAACCTGTGGAGTCCATGCCTTCCCCGACGGCTTTCATGCCAAAGGTCGGCCGTCCTTCGTAGGTGATGGAGTGGAGAAACTCTTCCATGGGATATCCAGGCTCGTGCAGGAGCAGGTTCTTCTGCACCTTCCCGTAGGCGGTGACGATTTCTTTGATGCGCCAGGTCGCGATTTCGTCTCTCTGGTGCCTAGAAGTCGTGGCAACAAGTCCCTCAAGATCAAAGTGATTCGCGTAAGTGAGCAGACGCACCAGTGATTGCGCGTCGTCGGGTTCATTCTCGATGTCGGTCAGGACGAAGAGGCGTTCCTTCGAAAACGCAACACAAGGAACTGCTAGGAAGAGCGTGGTGTAAAGGAGTTTGGTTAGGCGTTTCATGATGAGGTTTGTGCTAGTTTGGCTGGGAGATTTAAGTTAAGTTAGTTGTTCTTCTGGCGGGTTTGCATCTGGTCGAGGGCTACGGCAGCGAGGATGACCAGGCCCTTGACGACTTGTTGCCAGTTAGCGGATACTTCCAAAAGGATGAGCCCGTTATTGAGGACACCGATGATGAGGCAGCCCAGAACGGTCCCCATCACCGTGCCGCGCCCACCGGAAAGCGACGTACCGCCGATGACGACGGCTGCGATGGCGTTGAGTTCATAGGTGAAACCGGCATTCGGCTGGGCAGCGTCGAGACGGGAAGCGAGGATCAATCCGGCCACAGCGGAGAGTCCGCCAGCAAGGGTGTAGACAGCGAGCTTGATTCGGTTCACGCGCAAACCGGAGAGAAGCGAAGCGCGCTCGTTTCCCCCGACCGCATACAAGTGGCGGCCGAATCGCATGCGTTTGGTCACCACGACAAAGATCATCACGACCGCCGCAGCGATCCACACCGGCATCGGAAGTCCAAGAAACGTGCCACGACCGATCTGGCCAAAGCCGTCGCCCAGTGACGTGATGGGATGCCCATTCGTCCAGAGATTAGTGAGTCCACGCGCGATGCCTAGCATTGCCAGTGTCGCCACGAATGGCGGAATGCGAAACTGGGTGACCATGAGGCCGTTGAACAAACCGAGGCAAAGTCCAACGGCGATCCCTGCGACGCAGGCTCCAAAGACGGTGAACTCAATTAACATATTGGCGCTCTCAATCGGGATCCCGTCTTTTAAGAACCCGGCAGCCACTGCCGAAGCAATGGCAAGTACGCTGCCTACCGAGAGATCGATGCCACCAGTTAGAATGACGAGCGTCATTCCGACCGCGAGACAGACGTTGATCGAAATCTGTAAGAGGATATTGCGACCGTTGTCTGCGGTGAAGAAAGTGTCCGACAGAAGCGACATCGCGACCACCATGATGATGAGTGCAATCATCGACTGGAACTGCCGAGCGAAAGCCTTTACGGATTGGGTGCTGATATCAGAGTCACTCATCTTCGGAATCCAGGTTGCCAGGCAGTGCCGCGCGTAGAAGGCATTCCTCGTTAGCGACATTGCGATTAAACTCTGCCGATCCTCGGCCCTCACAGAGAACGATGATGCGATCTGAAATCGCAAGTATCTCCGGCAACTCTGAGGAAACTACCAACACACCAATCCCTTGTGCGGCTAACTCTTCGAGCAGGCGGTAGATCTCCTGTTTCGCATTCACGTCGATCCCGCGAGTCGGTTCATCTAACATGAGGACTACTGGATCGGTGGCCAACCATTTCGCGAGTACGACCTTCTGCTGGTTCCCTCCGCTTAGATTGCGAACACTCTGCGTAAGCGACGGTGTTTTAATGCGCAACCTGTCAACATAGCGCGATGCCTCTTCCGCTTCGGCCCTCTGACGGACAAATCCCCAGCGGGCAAGACGATCAAGGACAGACAGGCTAGCATTTTCTCGGACAGACATGCCCAGTACTACTCCCTCACCTTTGCGATCCTCGGGGACAAGACCAATCCCGGCACTGATCGCATCGTTGGCGGAGCGAAGTTGAAGCGGGTGATTCTTCAAGGTGACTATTCCAGTCATCTGTTTGGGATGCAGGCCGAAGAGACACTCTAACAATTCGGTTCGGCCCGCTCCCATGAGTCCAAAGATGCCAAGAATCTCGCCGCGGCGTAGCGAGAATGAAACGTCTTTCAGTAACCATTTCTCAGGGCGGCTTGGATGCGGCAGCGAGATGCCTTTCGCCACAAGCAGATCCCCCTCCTCCGTCTCGGTTATGCGATTACGGCGGCTGCCATCTGTCATTTCGCGCCCGACCATGAGGCGTACCACCTCATCGCGGCTGAAATCACTTAGATGCCCAGATTCGACCAGTCTTCCGTCGCGTAGCACCGTCACCCTGTCCGCCGCCCGCCAGACTTCGTCGAGTTTGTGCGTGATATAGATGATGGCAACACCGCGGTCTTTGAGAGCTTCAATTTGATTGAAGAGAGCATCGACTTCGGCCTCGCTGATCGCCGATGTTGGCTCATCCATAATGATCACGTTAGAGTCTAACGAGAGCGCTTTAGCGATCTCGACCATCTGCTGCTGCCCGACTCTCAGTTTTTCGACTGGCGTGCTCGGGTTGAGGTGTTGCAGTTCAACGGATCTTCCAGTTGGTGAAGCAAGTTTCAGACTCCTATACTAGCATATCGGACCTTCTAGCATCTCTATTTGTAGGCAGAAAAGACTGCAATTATTTGCTTTTATTTCTTGTTAATTAGAGTTTATTGCCTTTATCTGTAGGCATGTTTATCGCCAGAGTTCGATCGAAAGGCAAGAACGGCAAATCTTATGAATCCGTCCTTCTTCGCGAGTCTTTCCGGGTCGGCTCCAAAGTTTCCTCTCGCACTCTCGCTGTCCTCACAAAGCTCCCCAAGTGGCTGATCAGCACCATCGAGTCTGCTATCAATCATCGCAACGATGACTCTTCCCCTCCTTCTCAAACCTCTCCTGCTGATTCCATCGCTGCACTCAATCAGGTCCCCAATTCTCCGGTCATCGTCGAACAAGCTGAGAGCTTCGGCGCTCTTTGGTTAGTCAAATCGCTGGCTGACAAACTCGGCATCTCCAAGGCATTAGCACCTGACAATTGCCCCAAATCTGACCGGCTCGACTGCGATCACGACTTCTCTCAAATTGCCCTCTGGCGCGTTTGTGCGCGTGTTCTCAACCCAGGCATTTCTCTGCTCGGCACCACCAGACTAGTCGCCCAAAGCGCCGCTCTTCGTCTATTCTCCTGGCAACAATCCTGGTGCGAAGATGACCTTTATGAGCGCCACGGCGCCTGGTTAGACCATCGTCAGAGTCACATCGAAAAGAACCTTTGGCGCAAGAACCACCCACGGGCAAAGTCACCCTCGCAAACACCACAAAAGCCCAGTGAAGACCTCTTTCTCTATGATGTGACGAGCAGTTACTTTGAAGGCACTACCAATGAACTGAGCGCGTTCGGCTACAACCGCGATGGCAAGAAAGGCAAGATGCAAGTTGTCATGGGACTGCTCACTGACGGCACAGGAGATCCTTGCGCGATCAAAGTCTACTCCGGTGAAACACGCGATTTCGCCACATTCGGGGACGCGCTGAACCAGGCCAAACAAGATTTCGGATGTCGCCATGTGGTGATGGTAGGAGATCGCGGAATGATCAAGTCCGAACAAATCAAAGCAGTCAAAGACCAGGGAGGCCATTACATATCCTCCCTAACCAAGCCCCAGATCCAACGACTGGTGCGCGAAGACATCCTTACGATGGAACTCTTTGACGAGGATCTCGCC
Organism: Verrucomicrobiales bacterium; assembly: GCA_965224685.1. Classification (GTDB taxonomy): domain Bacteria; phylum Verrucomicrobiota; class Verrucomicrobiia; order Verrucomicrobiales; family DEV007; genus CBDDAB01. Next base: position 995,375 of record CBDDAB010000018.1, read on the forward strand.
GAAGTGACGGACAAGACAACGGAGGAACGCTATGTCCTGCGGCGCAATCCGGTGAGACAGAAAGAAATACGGACGAGCCGTGGCGAGCGTCAAGCAGCCTTAGAGAAAGATGTGAAGAAAGCAGAAACCTATCTGGCCGAGCATCCTCGAGCCAAAGTAGAGGTGCAGACGAGAAAGCTAGAAGCCAGGAAAGCAAAGCTGAAATTAGGGAAATGGTTAGCGATCAAAGTAGAAGGAAGAGCCATCAACGTGGTCATTGATCAGGACGTCCTCAACGAAGAAGAAAAGCTCGACGGGTGTTACGCACTGAGAACGAACTTGAGTCGGGCCGACTGTGGAGCGGAGAAAGTGCATGATCGCTACAAGGCGCTAGCCGAAGTAGAAGCGGACTTTCGGACAATGAAGACGGGGCATTTAGAAGTGCGGCCCTTCTTTGTGGTCAAAGAAGAGAACACACGAGCCCATGCTCTAAGCGCAATGTTAGCGTTGAAAATTCGCCGCCACCTAGCAGAAGCATGGAAAGGAGAGAACCTAACAGTGGAAGAAGGACTGCGCCAACTGGAGAGCTTACCGATCCTCCGAATCGAAGATAACCGAGGGAAGAAGCATGAGATCCTGCCCAAGCCAAATGCCCTTCAAGCGAGACTGCTAGCATCAGCCGGAGTGGCCATCCCCAAAGAGGTGCCGACACCACAGGCAGCACCTGTAGTCACGCGCAGACAACTATCAGATGAGCTCAGATCTTCATAAGGCATTTTGAATGAGCGCCTTATGCAATATTTGGGTTGCACCATAGCTTGGAAGACCCGTTCCAACACGCCGCAATGAACAGGCTGAAGCCTGGACTCAACGCGATTGCACAGCCGTTGCATTCCAGCCTTTTTAGGGAGCGCCCGTTGCGGCACGAACGCTCTCCATTCAACTTTCAACAATCGTTATTAATATACCTAGATTTCGTCACCGCTAACTGAACCGGCTTCAGTCCAGCGCTGCCCTTGAAACATCACGGATTCACTGCGGACGCACGAACCGCTTTCGCTCTTCCTCCACTTCTTTGCGGCAATGACAGGACTGCAAGTGATCGTTCACCAGTCCCATGGCCTGCATGAAAGCGTACACCGTTGTCGGTCCCACGAAACTCCAGCCGCGTTTCTTGAGGTCTTTGCTTAAGGCGATCGATGTGGGCGTCTTGGCTAATGTGGATAACGAGGCGTGATCGAGTTTCTTCGGCCGCTCTTTCTTTGGGGGTTCCCAGCACCAGAAATAGGCGGCGAGACCGCCAGATGCTTCAGCTATTTCCATGGCGCGTTGCGCATTATTGATAGTGGACTCGATCTTGCCGCGATGCCGGACGATGCCTTCGTTCTTGAGCAACCGGGTGACCTCGCGCTTGCCGAACCTGGCAACGGATTCGAAATCGAAGCCTGCGAACGCTTCGCGAAAGTGTTGGCGTTTGCGCAGAATGGTGAGCCAGCTAAGACCGGCTTGAAATCCCTCCAAGCAAATCTTTTCAAATAAACGCCGATCATCGGCGACGGGAAATCCCCATTCGTCATCATGATAGGCTATATAGTCGGCGTGCCCGCCGTGCCACCAGCAGCGTTTCTTGCCATCGGGTTCGGTCGTAATGCCCAGGGTGCTCATGTTTGTTGTGGAAAAGTGAGTTCGGCATGAGTGCCTTGTGGATCTCGATTGGCTAGATGAACTTCGCCATCGTGCAATTCCATGATCTCCCGCACAAGACAGAGCCCCAGCCCCGAGCTTTTCTTACCGGAATCGGGCCGTTTGAGAGAATAGAAATGATCGAACACGCGTTCCAAAGCGTAGGCAGGAATGCCAGGACCTTCGTCTTGGATTACAAGCGTCGGCCTTCCGTCGCTCTGCGTGGTAGTTAGGGTGATGGTACCGGCGTCGGAAGAAAACTCGATCGCATTCTGGAGGAGATTGCTTATCGCCATCTCTAACAGTGTTTCTTCGCCGCGAACCGTGATCGCCACATCTGCATTCAGGGAGAGTTCGATCCGTCTGGCCTCCGCCGCTGACCGGTGGTGATCGGCAACCTCACGGGCCAATGCACTCAAATCCAACCGGGTAGCGTTCTCAAGTGCCTTCTGGTTTTCGACATTTGAGAGGGCAAGCAAGCGGTCGATCACATTCTGCATGCGGGTGGTTTCCGCCTGGATGTTGGTTAGGAAATGATGGCGCCGTTGCGGCGGCATGTCTTCCTCCAAAAGTTCCGCCGCTCCTTTGATCGCGGCAATGGGGCTCTTGAGTTCGTGGGTGAGCGTCCTGACGTAGCCCTCAACGTACTGGCGTCCCTCCAACTTGTCACGAAGGCTCTCGAACGCTTCGCCTAACAGACGCGCTTCACGGCTCCGCAACTTCGGAGCCGGCCGCCGTTCGCCGCGATTGAGCTGTTGGACATACGTGGTGAGTTTTCTCACCGGCCGGGCCAGCCAGGCGGTGAAAAGACTCGCGGCCAGTGCTAGAACAAAGAAGCTGCTGATAGCCATCCACTTGATGTACTCCTTCGTTTCGTCTACGAAGGGAAACATGTCCGCCTGCGGTTTGGATACACTTACCACACCGGCAATCGTGTCACGATGCCTGATCGGGGCGGCGACATAGAGGATTGAGCTTCCGTCGTCCTCCTCATCTGTTCGCGAGGAGCGCGCACCGTAAACACCTTTCAACGTGCGGCCCACGTCTAACATCCACCGATAGCTCTCACCTTCAGCTTTGCCACGCGAATCAAAGAGAACGATGCCTTCGGCATCTGTCACATAGAGATGCATGCTCACCGCTTTCTTCTCAAAGTTATACACCCTAGCAAGAAACTCACGTTGGTGAGCGTTGGCAAAGATGGCACGAAGCGGCTCGACATCAATGCCATTGGCATTCGTGAGTTGTTCCATGTGCGCCGCAAAGATATTCGCGACGTCGACCATGGGTTCCTCCGCCGCCTCCATGTACTGACGCTCCACCCGCCGCATGAGATCATGCGCCAAGTAAATAAGCCCGCCAAAGAGCAGAAGGAGAAAGGCAATGAGAATACGCGCGTAAGTGGTCACCAGTTTTCTCGCAGGGAATACCCCATGCCACGATGGGTTTCAATGGGATCGATGTCAGAACGCACCGCCTTCATCTTCGCACGCAGGCTCTTGATATGCGCATCGACCGTTCGTTCCATCGCGGCATCCGGTTCCTCCCACACGCTATTCATCATTTGCGCACGCGAATAAACGCGCCCCGGATGGCGGCAAAAGAGCCGTAGAAGACGAAATTCAGTTGAAGACAATGACAGGGCGGTGCCGAAATAGGTGATCTGGATCCGCTCTTCGTCGATCTCAAAAGGCACTGCCGGTTCTTCCTGATGAGAAATGGCTTTGGGCGCCGAACTCTCATGACAACGGCGGAGCACGGCCTTCACCCGCGCACAGAGTTCGCGCGGGCTAAATGGTTTCACCATGTAGTCATCCCCACCGATCTCAAGTCCCACGATGCGATCCACTTCCGTAGCACGGGCCGTGAGGAAGATGATCGGCAAACGCGTCTGCGCGCGGATCTGTTTGCAAAGTTCAAAACCGCTGACATCCGGCAAACCGACGTCTAACACCGCAAGATCAAAGCCCTCGTTAAAGCGTTCCAGCGCATCGCCCCCCGTTCCACATCCGACTGGATCAAAGCCCTCCGTCTCTAACGAATAAACGATATTATCCAGAATCGACGGCTCATCTTCAACGATGAGAATGCGTTGCTTGCGAAGGATGGTCATGTGTGAGGCTAAAGCGTGCTAGAGGAGAGCGGGATTGGCAACACCTAACGGCTCTGGGATATTGCGGAGGGACGCCCCCATCACTCCTCACACGCCCGATCCAGACACACGCCCCGGCGCATCAGAGATTTCGTTAGGCAATGAAGCGCGTTAAGCGCAACCGATCGTCCTGCAACATCCAGTTCGCCGCACCAGCTACGGAGAGCCAGGCGATCCCCCTTCGCGATCGCTCGGCCGCCATTGGGAAATAGCACTCCATTCTTGCACGGCCGCTTGCAGATTCACCGGCACTAATGAATGCCCTTCGCCATCGGTCTCGCCGTACCAACGGTCATCGAACTCAAATCGCTGAATCGCTAGATTGCCAGGACGAGGCAGAGTCAATTCCAACGTTTCACCGCCATTAGAGAGCTTGCCTTGATACACGCCGCCGATGATCACACCATCCCCATACACGGCGCGAAAGGCGGACTCATCGGCCACCAAGGTCACTAACGCACCAGGAGCGAGTTCGCCACCCTCGAAGGTGAAATCGATTCCGTTGGTGAAACGCACACCATCGAGCGACAAGGTGGTAGAGCCGATGTTAGTGAGTTCGATGAACTCCAATTTGGGATCTTTCGGATGATACATGATCTCCGAGACGCGAAGCCCCTCCAATAACGCGCTGACGGAACCGGTTTTCGCGGAAGCGACATTGTTAGGATGCCCGGGCGAGGGCATCCGGTAGGAGGCGAACACGTTGGGATTACTCGTAGACCGGCCGCGGGATCGGTCACGTGCCTGACAAAAGTAATGTTGCTTATCTAAAAGCACACCTTGCGCATCCGTGAGGGTCAGCCAGCCGTGATGACCACGTAGTCGAAAGGGTAGGTCGCAAGCATGCCGACGCCGCGAACGTTTGCCTAACGTCTCAAAAAGCAACGTCCCCTTCCCTTTCAAGTAACTGAGAGGCGGCATTTGCAGCGCTTTCGGCGCGTTGATCGCATCGTTAGTCAAGCACAAGCCGCTCAGCGTGACCGGTTGATCGCCGAAGTTGATCAGCTCCACGAAATCATTGGAAAAGCGCGCATCGGGTCTAGCCAGCCACTCATTGATCCGCACCAACCCGGGACCTTGGGTGGCCACGCCTTGATTGGCGGCTCCAGGCGTGGGTTGCGTCAGACTCCATCGATCGAGTGCAGCGCCGCCGCGGCCAATGGCGTGATCAGTAATCTGCGGTCCAAAGGTCACGGTATCCAGGACAGGACGCTCCCCTTTACTATCGGATCGCCCGAACAATGTGAGGGTCTCCCCCTCGCGCTTCAACGAGAATCCAGTATGCCATTCACCCTCAGCACTTTGACCATCCGCATAGAGCAACAGGTAACCACCGGCCGGAATCTCCGTGCCCTCTGGAAAAATAAACTTCGCGGGATTCTCACCGTCATCCGTTAGACTAAAACCTGCCAAAGACACGGCACTGCCCGAACGATTGAAGAGTTCGATGTAATCGGGAAACCCGCCCCGATGCTCCATGACCGATTGGTTGTCCGCGAGGATCTCCGACAAGACAATGGGACTAGACGGTGCACTGACCCACACAGAATCCGCCGACGGATTTTGTGGTGTGTAGCGCGGGAGATTTCCCAGAAGCTGTTGGATCTCTTGAGCAATGAAATGTCGTCGTACCGCGAGAAAATTCTTCATCCGATCCAGCCTCGAATCGGGTACCCACCCTGCCAAATGCGTGTCTAGTAACAATTCAAAATTGGATTCAGAAAACGACGTTTCTAACAACTCCACCACAATCTTGCAATAACGCTCCAAGACTTCGCGCCGATCAAAGAAGTCTTCCAGCGGATTCAACCGGTCACCTTTTTTCACGATATCGAGAATCGTGCGGTCGGCCGTGGAGCGCGAGCTGTCACCCAAACCAAGGATCGTATCGAGGTCGTGCGGCAAGGCTTGGAACCGGGTGTCTTTCACGCCGCGATAAATCGCGTAATCATCATCGATGCCGTTTGCGATGCCCCCTTCGCCATTGGCCACGATGGCCATGACGGCGATGTAGCGGAGCCACTGTTCCACATTCATCACCCGATTCACTTGCGCCAGGTAATCGCGCTTGCGCGAGGCCGTATTCATCACAGCGAGAAACTGATCCAGGTCCCGCCAATCATTGGCACCGCTATTGGTCTGTTTGATCCAGCCGTCGTCCTGATAATCGTCCGCATCGCCACGATGATAGGCCCAGCTATTGTCTGGCCGGACTTTCTTATAAAGATTGCCGCCACTATCATGGGGGAAATGTTCTCTAATGAAGTTCCCGTCTAACGTTTGCGCGTGAACGTAGGCGCCATAGTCGCTGCTGCTCTTCCGCGTGTAGTCACGGCCATTCCGCCTAACTAACACCGGCAACATGTTAGGCGCCGGCAGATCGGCGGCCTGAAACAACTTCATGCCAAGGAACTGCAGCCACGAATTCACACTATTCAGGTTCATCCTCGTGGCGCCATTCCACGGGCGATCCCGCGGAACATTCACCCGCATAGGCGGCGGCGAGTGGCTCCGGCTACCCGCTCCGCGAATGCGTGTGCCGCAAAGGTAGCGAATGATGGGGCCGCTTCCATCATCGGCAATGAGCGTCGTGTTGCTCTCGGCATTGCTGTGCCGGTTATCACCAAAGTTACGATTCTCTTCCTCCGTCATGACCAAGCGGTACATGGCTTTGCCGGGCAAATGCGGATCTCTCGGTTGCGGCCGCAATTCACTGTCCACTTGATAGAGCGCGTTGGCACTTTGACCTGTATTCGTGGGCGCGGGCCAAGTACGCGAAAGATCGCCATCCGTGGCTTCGATGTAGAACTCGATGACGTCTTTGTCAGATTTTCCCGGCAAAGTGGCTTGATAGCGACCGTCCGCCAAGCGCTTCATCTCCACCACTTGGAATTCTTCGCCACGCCGATACTGCGACACCCGCCAGACCACGCGAGCCCGGATTGTTCCTGGTATTTCATCAGCGATCTCAGCGTAGATTTGAACTTTCTGGTTGGGCAGAGGCACCGGGGGATCGTGGCGCACCCGGCTAATAAGAGGCGCGACATCTCTTGCCGCCACACTGTTAGGCGCGCCGGGCGTCCCCCCCTGCCCTTTGCTGGGCAACCAATTGGCTCCGCGATTATTCGAGAGCTTAGCGGTGATGAGTTCCATCGACATTCCTTCACCATTGGCCGGCGTGTGCCAAACCCATCCGGCTCCATAGCCGCTTCGCGATGACGAATAAGAACGGCGGCCAGACCAATTCGAGCGATGAGACATGGCCACGCGATTGGTGCGGATGCGCTGCGCCCAGTCGCCTTGATCAGCGTACGCCACGCGATCCACCACATTGCCTTCGGCATCCTCTAAACGCAATTCTTCTCCGGAGTTACTCAGCTTACCCGTCCACTCGCCCATGATCCACTTGGCATTCACCCGGCGATAAAGTTGAGAGAAAACTTGTTTGTTCGAAACAGCGACGGCGTAGCCCTTAGGAGGCAATGTGAGAGAAGGTAGTGTTAGATGAATACCTCGGGTAAACTGATAGCCGGTCAGGTCAATGGGCTCTGTTCCGGGATTGTGAATCTCCACAAACTCACGACGGGTGTCTTCGTGGTCATTAACCGGCTGCGGGTAGTACATGATCTCGCTGATGACCACTTCGTTAGGCGGCGCGACAACGACCCCGGATGGCGCGACGGTGTCCGCTTCCTGTTCCTCCCTCAGCCTGGGTGCCGGTTTCGGCTCCTCAGTGACCGCGAGCTCGAGTCCGGGCGGCACTTCGACAGGCTCAAGCATCGGCGGCGGATTCAATAGCTCTGGTGACGTTGGCGCCGGCGGCGTTGCCGTTACCGGTGCCGGATCTTCCCTTTCCGAAGGCGTGCTCCCCGATTCGGTCCACGATGGCGCAGGCGGTGGTGGCGTCAGATTGTCATTCCTCACGGCCCGGTCGTCGTAACGACCATATTGATCACGATCATACCCATAGCGCCGGCTTCTCTCCGCACTGCGTTCGATGACGATTCGCACCGCACCAAATAAAATGATGGTGAACAAACAGAAGAGAATGACCCGCTTTCTCATGCGCGGAAGGACGCTAGCCCAGGCGACTTTGTTCGGAAAGGGAAAGTTCCGAGCAAGCTTGAAACCTTCTTTCGCCACCTAAGACCACCCTAACAATGGATCTGAGCAGATGGCCCTTGACGTCACACGCCCGCGGTTGACTCATCCACCCAACTTAGCCCAGGTTCTCTACCGTGACGCCCACGCCGCCAGATTCGCCGACGTCTGACGCTTCCGCTAAGGATGGGGCGCCGCTTATTCTCGTGGTGCTACCGCGGATCGTCGATTTGGTGGTGCAGCAGGACTATTCCCTAGCGCCGGCTTTTTTCACCCAACGACGGCGCAGCCACGCCATCAGTGGTGAGCGGTTGCTGCAGATTGTGGATTGGGATGAGATCGGCCTGACGGAGGGCACGCCGTTGCCTGACGAAGTCATCTTGGTGGCACAACCCCGTCAGCGGCGTCAAGCTATCTTGCGCGGCGAATCTGCGGAATTGCGCAGTTGGCGGCTGGCCTTTCAAGCGCTGGCCGTTCTGAGACTGCAGCAGCGGGCGGATGAAGGCTTCCTTTCCGCACCGCGCGTTCATGAACGCATCGAGGAATTCGGACGCGATGTGTTCGGGGAAATTGAAGCGATCCTACGGCGCGAGTTGCGCCTCTTTGACGATGACGGCTTGCAACGCATATACATCGAGTTCGTGGCCTTGCATGCCGAACTCAGCAGCTTTGCGCCGCAGGCCCTGGATACCTACTTTCCCTCCTTGGCAGGCCAACACGCATTGGTGCGATCCTTGTGTTACGGTGATTTCGATCTCGAGAAAACGTTAGAAGATACGCGGCCTTCTGGTTGCGAGTATCCCGAGCGAGCCATCTTAGGTGAGGACGACGCCACGGAAGAAGATCAAGCGCTCGATCAGCCACTGCCTCCCCTCAAACCGAGCGCCAAACGTCATGCGAGTCTATTGAAATGGGCGGATGCCGCGCGCGAACACGGCAATGCGGTTGTGAGTGCCATCCTCTACCGGCGCGCCAGCCGTGTGGCGCCGGAACCGGAGATGATGCAAGAGGCAGAGAAGCAGGCGCACGAGGTCATCGATACGCTACTTGTTAGGCTCCGCCGCGCTCTGGCCTTCAATGAAGATGAAGCGCTGCGCTGGCGTGCGGCTTTGTTAGCCTTGTTCCGCTATTCTTTCCGTGGCTTTTGGAATACAAACAAACGTCTGCTCTACGATTTGCAGAAAGTCTGCGTGGACTACGAGCGCGAGAGTTCCACGGTGGATTTGTGGGGGTTCATTCGATCCTTTGGACGAAGGCCGATCAAACGTGCCTTGCCTAACCAACGCGAAGTGCTCATGGCCAAGCACCTGCGAGGTGCCTCGGCACGATTGGCCAAGGCGCGACTCAGCGCCGCGCAGCGGGCAGAACTCTCCGTGCTCTTACGCGATGCTGCGGCTTCAGCGGAAACCCAGCTTCGCAACCGGCTGCGCACACGGATCAAGCGATCCCTGAGCGACTATGGCATGCGCCATCAGACCGTGAACGAAGACGGGAACAAGACTTGGGGCGACAAGGTCCGGCAGACCCTACATGAAAACGAATTGCGGCCTGCCAATCTCCCCGAAGAAGTCGCGCGCGACAAGCTCGTAGAAGAATTGTTAGACTGCGTGGTCAAACGCGGCTACTTCACCATGGGCGATGTTCGCGACGGCATCTCTCGCAGCCAGCTGAAGCTGTCTGATCTCTCCGGCCCAGAACTCATCTTTGGTGATGCCATTCTTCGAGCCAACCGCCGCTTGAAGCGCCTGTTAGATGGCGTCTACCGCCCCGGAGAATTCTACCTGCGCGGACTGCAAATCATCAGTTCGTTAGGGTTTGGCCGCCCTTCAAGCCGTTTCATGGTGAAATATGTGGCCGTGCCCTTCGGCGGCGCCTTTGTCGCCTTAGAAGCGATTCGTCATCCTTGGGATTGGCTTAGCGGACGCATGGCAGAGAAAGACGTGCCCGCGCCGGATGCTGAAGCGCCGACCGAGATGACCGAGCCTGCGAGTGAAGCGCTCTCACTCCTCTCAAGAAGAACGGAGATTCCGGATGGGTTGTTGCCAGCCACCTGGAAGATCGATTCCGTTCCTAACATGCTTCCTGCCATCCTTCTGTTAGGCACTTTTATTCTAGGGCTGGTTTATTCGCCGAGATTCCGCGCTTTCGTCTGGGTTGGCTGCCAATCTTTTTTTCAGATTCTGAAGGCCGTCTTCGTTGATTTCCCTCGCTGGATCATGAGCTTGGAATGGGCTCGATTCCTCTTGCGTAGTCGCATCGCCAAGGCGCTACGGCGCTACTTGGTCGCGCCGCTGATTCCCACCGTCATCTTCTACTTCCTGGCCACCTTACTGTTAAGGAATCTCAATCGGACGTCGTCAATCGCGCTCTTCGTGATGATCTTTGCCGGGCTTGATTTTTTTCTTAACTCCACCATCGGGCGGCAAGTGGAAGAACGTGTGGGCGCGTGGATTGGGCGAGCCTGGTATCAACTTCGAGTCCAGGTTTTCCGCTCTCTCTTTGACGCCATCATGGTCACTTTCCGGCGATTTGTGGAGACGATCGAACGCGTCCTCTACGCCATCGACGAATGGCTGTTGTATAAGACGGGCGAGCATCCATTCACCATGTGGATCAAAGGGATCCTAACAAGCATCTGGTCAGTCGTGGCCTATGGGATCCGGTTTGGAGTCACCCTGCTCATCGAGCCGCAGATCAACCCGATTAAACATTTCCCCGTGGTGACGGTATCACACAAGATCATGCTTACCACCCAGCCTTTTCTTGCTAAAGCGTTAGAAAATACGCTGGGTCTCGGCGTGGGGCTCGCTCAGACGATCGCCGGCACCATTGTCCTGGTCACGCCCGGCATCTTCGGCTTCCTTGTTTGGGAACTGAAGTCCAATTGGCGGCTCTATCAAGCCAATCGCGATGAATCACTTAAACCCGTCCCCGTTGGGAACCACGGCGAAACGGTGGCGCGACTCGTCAAACCCGGCTTCCATTCAGGCGCTGTGGCAAAAGTGTATGGAAAAATGCGCCGTGCGGAACGTCAAACGGCGGGACTCAAGCGCCGTCAACAATTGGCGCTCCATCAGGAACGCCTGCATCACCACGCCACCACCATGCGGCATTTCATCGAGCGAGAAATGTTGCCGCTCTTACATGCTTCCCCTGCCTTTCGTGGAATCCGATTGCGACTGGCCCGGATAGATCTCAAGCCTAACAGCATCCTACTTCAACTGGAGGCCGACGCTTACGCGGAGTCGCCCTTGCTCATCCGGTTCCATACCGAATCCGTGTGGATGGTCGCCACCATTCCTCAGCCGGCCTGGCTTGAGGAACTCACACCGGATCAAATCACGGTCATGCAAGTCGCTCTAGCCGGGCTCTTTCGTCTCAGCGGTGCGGACCTCGTCGACTCCCAAGTGCGGCGCACACTCTCTTTGCCGCAATTAGTCTATCATTTACGCGAATCCGAGATGAAAGTTTGGGCGGGCAATCATCGTACAGCCCCCGTCTCCTATCCTCTTCGCAGCTGGGGCACCCTGCGCCCCTATCCCGCCAGCCTCGCTCGTTCGTTAGGCTTTCCTCAGGTGCAACCGAAACAACTCCTCTTTTATGAGAACGCCGTGGATTGGGAGAATTGGGTGCGTTTCTGGGATGCCAAAGAAGGCTACCAGCCGGATGCCGATACCGTCATCGGCGATCACGTGTGTCTGATCCCTGAGGCGCCGCCTCAAGATCCTCCACCGCCCGCGGAGGCGCTACGAGACAAAGCTTAAGAGCCAGGAGCCCTTTAATGTCTGAGCACCCGGAAGAACGCCCGGTCTTGGGCCGGTTCGGCAAGATAGATCGTCATGCGTTTGCCATCGCCTTCGAGCGATTGCAATTCCATGATTTCGTTAGGTTCTTTGCCAAAGGCAACCGGTTTCCACGAGTCTTCCCCTAGACTAAAACTCTGCTCTACCACGTAGAGCTTATTGGATTCCGTTAGAATAGAGAACGCGATTACGCTATCTTCGAGCTGCGGCTCGCTCATCTCAAAGGCCTCGCTTCCCAGACCAGCCGCCGTGACGCTTTCTGAGTAGGCAGACGTTAGACCTTCATTTCCAGGCGCGTTGGCCACCAAGCGATAAACATAGTTCTCCTTGGGATCGAGGCTCACATCGGTGTAAGACGTCTGGTTCGCCGGAAGGAGAATCACGATCTGCCAATTGTAGTCTCCTGACGATCGTCGCATGAGTCGGAAACCCGTCTCGTTATGGGAATTATCCTTCCAAGTAAGGTCTGCTCGGGTTTGATCCGGCCGCATGACGGATAGTTCACTAGGTGCCAGCGGTTGATAGTGAAAGTGTTCGAGCCATTGACCAGGCAAAGCGCGTACGGCTGCGGCCAATGCTTGGCATCATAGCCGTGCGCGCATCCCAAAAATGTGCATTCTGGCTTTCATCGCACCATTCCCTAGCCTGAGCGGAGACCGTCAAAGTGAGGGAGAGAATCAAAGTGAGGTTTTTCATGCTTTTAGAACCCTGTGAGGGTATGCGGCGGGAAGCCCGAGAGGCTCGATCTTGGTGAGATTGTTTGCATCATCGTAGGTGTAGCGGACAGCTTGCCCATTGGGCATAACCGTTAGGATCAAACGATCAGCGGCATCATAAAAATGTGTTCTGGCCTGAGCGGAGACCGTCAAAGTGAGGGAGAGAATCAAAGTGAGGTTTTTCATGCTTTTAGAACCCTGTGAGGGTATTGCTGGGATTGTTAGGCACGGGCCGATCGGCCAAGGAGAGCGCTTGAAGAAAGATCGCGTAGTGGGCGTACTCACCGTAGGTCTGCGGCCGGTCCACGTTCACTTCATGCAGCGCTTGCCGGTAGATGGCCCCTACGCCACCGCCGGTATTTGATGGATCACCCTGACCTCCTGGAGACGGCACGATGATTCCGCCGGTCGTGTCGCTGGTACTGGGAAAGATCCCACGCTTGGCTTGCTTGAAGCCCACCCCAAATCCCACGCTCACCAGGGCTTTGATAGCGATCGATTTGTTCTCGGCGGCAATCTGCTCACTGACGAACTTCTGAAAGTCGGCAAACCCCTTTCGCCGGGTGATCTTGTCAGGGGTGAAGAGTTTCCGTGTGGCCTTACCAACCCACCCCGAGTTCTGCCCAAACCGCTTGAACATCTTATCCCCGAATTTGCCAAAGGCATCGCCACCCAACTTGCCGCCGACCGACGCACCGGCACCAATCGCGGTTTCGAGACCGAGCTGAAGCAAATCCACGCTTTCGCCATTCAGGCCGGTCCTAACAAGGTTCGTGGTCGCACCACCAACGGCCCCAGCGAAAGCCACCGCACCGAGACTCGCTGCCGCACCTCCCGTACCGGCGATCAGCGCACCCGTGACGAATCCGCCGGCGGCACTTCCGGCGATGCGGTTGAAATCAAGTGGCTGATTGGAGATCGCTGAACTGACGATCTCCACGGTGATATTCACTGCAGCCCCGATGAGCCCCCCGACTAAAACATGCACAAACTCGCCGCGCGGATCCAACTGACTAACAGGGTTTCCTGCAGCAAAAGCATAACGATTAAGCGAAGCCAGAACGCCGACATTTCCAAGGTGCGCATCGGCCGTGATGAATCGCCCGGCCTCAGGCCAGTACCAGCGAAAACGCATGTAATTCAGGTCATTCGGCGTGGTGATCACTCCATACAGCCCGTTGAAAAGAAAGATGCTATCCGTCTGTCCTGACCGATTCGTTATCTTGCCATAAGGATCGTAGCTAATGCGGCCCACCGTTGTGCCGACGTCTCCACTCAAGGCCACCGTGCTCCCGCGATGATCGTAGTGATGCGTGAGGGTCTCGCCATCGATCTCTTCGTAGATGAGGCCGATGCCATAAATGTAGCGTGTCAGGGTACCATCCTCCTCACGCTTTGTCAGGACCTGACTCATCGTCGCTCCAGGATTGAGAACCAGCCTGGTACTCCCCCAACCATTGAGCCGGTCTTCCTCGTCATAGTCGAAAGCGATTCCCGACGTGCCCTTTAATCTCCCACGCGCATTGTAAAAGAGTGTGGCTAGACCAGAACCACTCGGCCCGCGAGTCAGGTTGCCCTCGCGATCATACGTTAGCGACTCACCATCAAAACTAACCAATTGGTTCACACTGTTGTAGCCAAAGTCATGCGCCTCGACCACCAAAGGAGCGTCATCCGGCTGCACATGCTCGGACTGAACCTGGCCTTCCGCGTCGTAGGCGTAGTGATAGGCCACTATCAACGCACCCTGCACATCGAGATCCTCACGTTTGAGCAAGCGTCCTCCGGAATCATAACTCAACATTCGGCGCGTGCCATTGGGCATCTCTATGCTGGTGACAAAGTCCCGGCGGTCATAGGTGTAGCGCGTCACCCGCCCTCGGCTATCAGTCACTGTGGTGAGCCGATTCACCACGTCGTAGGCGTAGTGAACTTCAAAACCGTCCGGATAGGTGAGCCGCCTCAGATTCCCCAACAAATCATAGGTATAGCCGACGGTGTTGCCAAACTCATCGGTGTAACTTGCTAGGCGGTTCGCCGCGTCATAGGTGCGCGTGTGCCGCGCCACATACGGATCGGAGGTTGCCGTGACAGACTCGCTAACGTGTTTCGTCTCGATGGTCGTCAAGTTGCCACTAGCATCGTACTGGTAACGGCGGTCAAGATCTTGCTGGGTGCCCGCAGAATCCGCGATATTCTCAAGTAAAAGACGGTCCAGCTCGTCATAGGCAAATTCCACGAAGCGCTGCTGACTCGCGCTGAAGCGAAAGATCTGGTCTGTGCTGGCGAAATAGAGATATCGCGTTTCGTCCCCATTCGCGAGCCAGAAGCTCCTCAATTGGTTAGACGCCGTGTAGCTGAAGTTGATCGCCGCCGCTCCGGGCGCTTTCAACGTTTCCAAGGTATCATCCGGCCCATAAGTCGCTTCCGAGCGTCGCCCTAACGGATCCGTCACGCCAATGGGACGATCCAATCGGTCGTAATGATAGGTGGTGGTGCGTCCCTTGGCATCAGTCACCGTACGACGGCGGCCCACAGCATCGTATGTGTAGCTGATGGCATGGCCATAGGCATCCTCAGCACGGATGGGAAGATCGCGGTTGTCGTAGGTGAATGACAGGACACGAATACCGGCCGCGTCGTACTGAGCCGTGACGTTCCCAGCAGCATCGTAATCGGTACGCGTGGTGCGGCCAATGGCATCCGTGACCGCCACACGCCGGCCGATGGCGTCGTAACGATACCGCACGGAGTTGCCTAGCGGATCGGTCACGCGAGTGACGCGGTCGAGCACGTCATAAGTGTAAGCCGTCACGCCGCCGAGCGCATCGGTGATCGTGCGAACATTGTTATTGCCGTCATAGGTGTAGCGCGTGGCATAACCACGCTTATCAACCATTCGTACGCGGCGGCCACGATGATCGTAGTCAAAAGTCTCCGCGTTGCCCAACGGATCTTTTCTAGCAATGACGTCACTTGAAGCACTGTAGCTGATGAACGTATCGTAGCCGCGGCGCGAAGTGCTCTTGGTCAAGCGACCGGCCAAGTCATAACCGGCCACCTCCATGGGCGCCACCCCTCCCGCATCATTGGGATGGGTTGCTTGCGCGATGGGACCATCGGGATTGGGATCAAAGTGAATCTCCGCATCATCTGCCAGAATCACTCTTCTCAGTTTACCCGTATCGGGGTGGTATTCTTTGCGGTCCTGATTTCCTAAGTCATCGGTGACCCGCGTCATGCGACGGTCATCATAACCAAAGCGTGTGGATCGCCGTGTGCCGTTGTCTTCTACAAAGGCATCGGTGATCTTGCTCACGAAGTGCCCATACACATGCTCAAAATCCGTCTGATTGCCGGCCGGATCCGTCACCGAAGTCATATCACCGGTGTCAGGATCGTAAGTGAAGGTGGTGGTATGGCCTCGGGCATCGGTTCGTGAAATACGGTTCCCGTTGGCATCGTAGGTGCATTTCACTTGATGGCCTAACGGATTCGTCACGCACAAGAGATGAAAAGAGGCATCATGTAGGAAGGTGTAACCATGGCCGGCGGGATCGGTGAGACGGGTTGTCGACGTTCCATTCCCATGATCCGAATAGGCGAAGGTGCTAGGAGGTGTGTCTGGTCGCCCATCGTCTTGAGAAAGGACGCGCCCAAGGCTATCATAGCTGCACGAAAAGATGGGATCGCCTAACAAATCGTGGGCCGCGATGATGCGTCTCCCGGTGTAGGTGAATTGAAACCGTCTGTCCGGAGCCTCGTCCTTCATGGCCGGAGCCGGAATCGACCGCAGCCGCCATTCATCATCGTAATCTAACGAAACCTGACGATCCATCGGATCACTTACTTTGGTAAGAAGCCCCCTGTCATTGTACTCTAGGTCGAGACGAGCGCCGGTGAATTTCTCATTCACCGCCACCAAGCGCCCGGCGGCGTCATATTCAAGATCCATTCCTTGCCTGGCGCTATTGGCGACGTAGATCAGCCGGCCGTCGAGGGGATTGAAGCCGTAGACTGATCCATCTAACAGTGTCAGACGCCAGGTGCCGCTTGGAAATGTTAGAGAAGAACCAAAGGCATTCTCCACAAGCTCGGCGTATTGAACATCTTCATCAACGCCTTTGAAATAGCGTTGGCTCCCAATGGTTTCCGCATAAGCAAACTCGGAAAGGCGATTGGCATCCCAATGAACCACCACCCTGCCACCCTTGAAAGATTGCAAGCGCGCTTCGAAGGCATGGCTCCAACCGTAGCCTAGCGGACCGGGGCGCGCGGTCAGGCGGGAGTCATGATAGATCGGAAAATCCACCGTGCGAACGCCCTGCACACTGAGCAACTGATGAGCGCGCATGAATGCACCGGTAGCGGTATCAACGCCATTACCCACCATGGAGTCGTCGTGACTACGCACTTCGCGGGCCACGTCCCAAGTGCTCTTTGGAATATCAATGTTAGATTCAGACCTCAGGGAGACCTTGTACCAATCAGACGCATCCCCTTTACTTGCCGACGAGTTGGCGCCGAAGAAGATGGATTCATTGCTGCCGAAGGGGAAATCCCGCATATCAAGAAAACCTTGACTCACATCATCCACAAACCACTCAAAGCCCGGGCTTCGCGGCAGACCCACCGCACGGATGGTGTGTGGATTCTCACCCGAACCAGGCCCTAGATTCACTGGCGAACCAAAGGTCGTGGTGACGATGAACGCTCCATTGGCATCTTCGCGAAAATGAAAGCCCACGCGGGCGCCGTTCGTACCCACACCGTACCCAGGATCATGCGCTCTCCCAAATTGCCACCCCACAAATGACGACGTGGCGTGATCAACACCCACGGCTTTCACCGTCGCCTCCATCGTCCAACCATTATCATAAAACGCATCGAGTTGTTCGGGCGTGATGGGGTGATGATAACGCGGTGCGTCAAATGCCGCATCTTCGAGGTAGTCGTAGATCTGCCAAGCGAATGACCGGCGTCCCACATTTCTCCCTCTACTGGTGTTAATGAGTCCAGTGGCAGGAAAGTGCGAAGTCGCCGGAAGGGTCACTTCGGAGCCCGTCCATCCTTGGTCTAACGGATTGTGTGATTCGCTAGACTCAAAGATGAACTCATAGCAAATGTCCACCGGATCGTGCACAGTCCGGTACGGCCGAGCCAAGAAGGCGCGTGCGTGCCGGCGGATCAGGACGGGATCAAGCGCTCCCGTGTACGCGGTGACGCGATCGATTCGTCCCACCATACCCGCCCTGCCGGAGGCATCGCGAGCACCGAGAAACCCCTGCCCCCCAGGCATCTTGAATCCCGGCGCGTTGATGGTCTGACACAGCTCGCCATTGATGTAGATCTCCATATTCATCACATCCGCCGTGTTGGAAATCTCATCCCATCGGAACGTCACATGAGTCGGAGCGATAGGAAACGGGATAGAGCTAACATAATCCTTGGTGCCAAGATGAGTGAAACCCAGCCGGCCGGTGCCTTTCCATTGTTCAAAACGCAGCTCAAACGTCGAATTCGCACCCACGGCAAGTACGGCTTCACCTGACTGCGCCGGATCACCGGCAACGATGAACTCGATAGTCTTGTCTTTAAACGTGTTTCCAAAGTCGAACGGTACACCGTTAGAGCCGTCCAGACTCGCGGATGTGGCGCGTTTCACAAGAGACCCACCAGGCAACGCGATATCATCCGCCGCAATGGCCGCATCATAGTCAGTGAGATCAGCTTTGGATATATTGAATGCGACAAACATCGCCGCACTAACAATCACTTGAATACCTCGAGTCGCTTGCACTCTGACAGCTTAGGAATCGCCCTGTGACATACAAATCCGGGACCTACGTAATCTCACCTACGTAAGGGTACGTAGACGCCCGCGATCTTCTCAATCATGTGAAACGACGGACACGGAAGTCGTTGCCCAAGTGGACGTCTTCGTGAAAAGCTGAAGCTCCATGTTTCGCTTCTGCCAACTAGCGCTTCTCTTTAGCCTTGCAATAACCACCCTTTCCCGCGCTGTCGAAGCCACTCCTAACGGTTACGTCGTCAAGCGCTGGGATTTGGATGACGGCCTCCCGCTGATCACGGTGAAGGATATTCTGCAAGGATCGGACGGTTATCTCTGGTTGGGCACTTGGGACACGATATCACGATTCGACGGCGTGCACTTCGAAACCTACGACCTGGTCAATCATCCGGAAATGCTCTCAGGCAATTCCGAAGTGATCTACGAAGATCCTAACGGCGATGTGTGGATGGGCACCACGCATAGCCTGATCCGATGGCGCCGGGGAAATCTAACGATCTTCGGGGAAGAACACGGCCTAACCAATACCTACGTCAAAGGATTGGCCCGTGACGCGGAAGGCGTGCTCTGGGTGGGCACCGATGAAGGACTTCACCGGGAGATCTCGCCTGGCCGATTCGAACTTGTGTCCTTGCGAGAAGAAGAACACGAGCCTCGCATTGATGCTATGATCGCGGATGGTGACACGTTGTGGATAGGAAGCTGGGAAGGGCTATTTCGCAAACGTGTAGGAAGTCCGTTAGAACGCATGACCGAAACCATGCGAGTGAACACCATGGCGGTAGACCGGCACGGCCGGGTGGTCATGAAAGTCCTTCCCCAGTCTCTCATGCGCTTGGAACGCGACGGCACCCTGCGCTCGTTTGGCGTCCTCAATGCCGGCGCCTTCACGCGATTGCGCAATGGTGAACTCTGGGCCGGCATGCGCGACTCACGGGTGTTGAAATTGTCAGATGACCTGACGGAAAAACCCCAACTTGTTCTACAAATGTCAGGCGCAGAAGTGCACACCATTTATGAGGACCGAGAGAACAATGTGTGGATCGGCGCTAGCGGCACGGGGCTCACTTGCTTGATGCCGCGCGCTTTTGATCTGATCTCGGAAACACTAGGGCTTCCCTACGATCACTTCGGCTGCTTCTGCAAGCGTCAGAACGGTGAACTCTATCTTGGCACCTTTGGAAGAGGAGTGTATCAATTGTTAGATAACCAATGGATTCCCGTGCCCTATGGCGATGGCATCAAGATCCCGCAGGAGAACGGAAATATCACCGCAATCTGTGAGACCCTTGACGGCTCCGAGCTTTGGATGGCGACGATGGGCGGCATCTTGGGCGTGTTTCGTGAGGGCGAGATCCACACCGCCGGATCGGTCAATCGCTGTCGTGCCCTGTGTCCGGATGCTGAGAGCGGCATGTGGATCGCTTCGAATGATTGGGGCATCTTTCTCGTGCGGGATGGGAAAGATATCGCGCATCTTCACATGGAACATGGTTTGTCTAACAATGAGATCCATGCCATGGCCTTGGATCAGGACGGCAATCTTTGGGTGAGCACGCAGCATGGCCTCAATCGCTTGCGCGACGGAAAGTTTACCTCGTACTTTCGTGAGGATGGCCTCGGCATCAATGCCATGAGGGCGCTCTACGCCGGAAGCGACGGAACCTTGTGGATCGCTACAGGGGGTGCCGGCTTGGTGCGGCATCGCAATGGCGTGTTTGACAGGCTCACCACCGAGCACGGCTTGGCCACGAACTTTCCGACGAGTATGTTAGAGGACCAATCGGGCAATCTTTGGATCGGCACGACCAATGGACTGTGCGTGGCTCCGGTGGAAACCATTCATCGGGCGCTCGATGACGAAGCCGTTTCGCACATCCCCTTTCGCACCTTTGGCAAGCGGGATGGCATCACTTTGCCTACCATTGGCACCGGATTTCAACCGACAGGCATTCAGCTAGACAACGGGCAAATATGGTTTGTCGCCGGCCGCGAACTCCTTGTTTTTGATGCCCTCGAGTTCTCATCGACCCCAGCAAGGCCGACCGTCGCCATCCGAGCCATCGAATTCGATGGTCAACGAATTCTCTCACCGCGTAATGATATCCCGGCCGGCTCCAATCGTCTCACCTTTCATTACAGCGGCACACAACTGACAGATCCCGGCCAGCTGCTCTTTGAGTATCGGCTAGAAGGCTATGACAATGATTGGATCGATGCGGGAGCGGCTCGCGAGGCCACCTACTCGCACGTTCCGCCCGGACACTATCATTTTCAAATCAAGTGTCGAAACGGCGCTAGTGAAGTCGCGCTGGCGTCCACACCGCTTCGTGTTCTGCCGGCTTGGTGGCAGACATGGTGGTTTCGAGGGCTCTATGGCTTAGCCGCCTTGAGTACCCTAGCGGGCGCCTATCTTTGGCGCCGAGCTCGCTGGCGGGAAGCACGCAAGGTGCAAGAGCGCTTTGCGGCCCAGCTGATCAAGGGTCAGGAAGAAGAGAGGCAACGCATCGCGGCCGAGTTGCATGATGGACTTGGCCAGTCGCTGCTCGTGGCGAAGAATCAGATCACCATCACGCGAAAAGAAGTGAGCAGTGACGATCCACTCGCCTCACAATTGCAGGCCGTTTCCGAAACCATGACCTCAACGTTGGACGAAGTCCGGACCATTGCCCACGCTTTGCGCCCCTATGAACTGGACCGGCTCGGCTTCACTCATGCCGTTATGGCGATGATCGATCGTCTGCGAACAAGTCATCATTTGGATGTCCGAACCAAGATCACACCTATCGATGGCCGACTGGACTCTTCGTCAGAACTCGGGCTTTATCGCGTGATGCAAGAAGCTCTTAACAATGTGGTCAAACACGCCGAGGCTACCTCTCTCGATCTAACCATTGAGGAAGATGATGCCACGATCCGTTTATCCATCCAGGATGATGGCAAAGGAATTGATCCTGACGGTCTTGGCGCACGAGAGGGTATGGGCCTGATGAATATGGCAGAACGTCTACGTTTGTTAGGTGGAGAGCTGCATGTGGAGTCTACTTATGAACTCGGCACGAAAGTAACCGTTACCTTGCCTATAAAGAGTTGAGAGCCGTACCGCGGCAAGGTTTACCGGGCTAACGTCGCGCCACCCGCCACCGCTCCTCGACTGCTTCCGCTCGTCTCGCAGCAATTTCCCCTTAGACGGCGGGTCCGTCACACTTTCTGGGCCTGATCTCTCGCCACCTTGAATCGCCTAACGGGGGAAACGCCTCGCGCGCTATTTGGAAATCACTTTAAAGGCGCGTCTTACCGTCGTGTTTCGGATGCGTTTTGAGATATCTTCAAAGACGTCCACTTCAAAAGCCTTGCCAATGTTGTTGCCGGCGAGATCTTCGAGAAGGGTCGAGATGTGGAGATGATAGCGACCTGTTTGCCAGGGTTTCTCCGGTTCGAAGGTCCATTCCTTTTCCTTGTTAGCAAGTTTGATGGAACCATCAATCAGAGCGTCTGAGCTATCGACGACGGAGAGAAGCCGCAGGCTCAAAGCGTGATCCAATGGCTCACCAAATTGCACCCGAAGGATCTCGCGAGTGCCGGCTTGGGGAGAAGACATCTTCCACGCCTTGGGATCGATCTCACTCCTGTCCGCCTCGGCCACGCGAAACCGTTTTTCATATGATGCCGCCAACGGCTTCCCTTGAGCATTCGGCCAATCGGCATCAATGGTCAGCGTGTAGGCATGGCCTGCTTGCAGAGCCGGGCCAATGTCATCCAACGGTTTCACCTCGCGCTTGATACGACCGGGATCGATGAAGAGAGTCAGGCGTTGCATGGTGGGATCCCAAAGTTCCTCATCGATCTCAAGAAACGGCAGTTCCACATCTTCATCGTTCTCCGTACGGAGATGGATGTATTGATAGATCCCGCCACGACTCATTGGAGCGCTAAAATGGAGATAGAACTTGAGGAGATTCTCCGGCAACACGTCCGCAGTCGGATACACTTGGGCCAAGCGAGTCGCGGGCCCTTTCGCTTTGTTAGGTATCGATAAATCCGCGGTAAGAGCTTGGGCGTCATTCGCGTAGGGCTCTGGCAGGTCGGACGGCGAGAAGACTGCCTTATAACGAAGACCGGCTTGCAACGGAAAGCCGGGGACGAACCTTAGGAGATCCCCACTTACCTCCAGATGGCCGGCCATCATTGGAAGCCCTTCATCCTGCGCCGCCTGTCGAACAGCGAGAAGGGAGCCGGTTTCTTCTTCCAATCTTATGGCGGCGAGACACGCCGAGGAAATCCCCGTCACTTCGACCACATACGCACCCTGACGTTCACGCCAATGTATTTGATAGGACCCGTCTTCCCCGGCGGTTGTTTCCGCCAGGGCAACGGCGCCTATTAAGAAGCCCACGATGGCTGTTCTCACGGTAGTGCCAACGACTCAAGATGATAGGTCTTCGGCTCTTCGTCGTCATCCGTTCTCAACACAAGTGCGTGGTCTTTGCCTAACTGCGCCAATTGAGTGACGCCTTTCCACGAATCAATCGTGTCATAAGACAGCCCGCCCGTACCACTAATCTTGGTTTCAATGCCTTCGGCAGCCTCGATTTTCTCCGCATCAAACTTCATGATCCCCCTCGCATTGTTAGCGATGAGCAAGAAATCCTTACCGCCTTTCTTGTAAATAATCATATCAAGGGGACGGTTCCAGTTACCCAGTTCAGCGATCGTCTTGCCCCGGATCTGAGCTCCAGGCGTGAGGTTTTTGACAGGGAATTGGACGAGTGGCGTGCAGGTGTAGGCGGCTAAAAGATGCGGCTCATTGCTAATGTTGAATGGGACAAACGTCCTGACTGGCGAGCGCGTTTCAAACTTTCCGTGAGCACCATGATAGATTTCCACCGTGGTGCCGCCTGACACCTTCTTGAAGGGAAACGGGATCGCCCGCAGACTCGAAGCAAACTCTTCATTGGCTAGGCCGGCAATCAATAGGCGATCTTCGAGGAAAGCCAGATCCGTAATGGCTTCCATACGCGGGTTTTTCGCGCGTCTGCCACGCCCTACCATTCCGTCCACAGGAGGATCCGGCAACTGTGCGGTCGAATGCTTGACTTTGTCTAACTTCACCACACTGGGCTTGCCATCCAAGCCGACTTTGATCAGCACAGGAATGGCATCCGGCCCGCGACCTCGGGACACGGCCAGATAGGCATTGTGTGAGAGTGGATTCACAGCCAAGTCATCAATGATGATTTGGTCCGCTGATGCACCTAACAAAGCTGCTAGCTGATTACTGATACCTTCCACTCTGAGTGGCTTGGCATCTGTTTTCCCAGTATCGCCTGTGGCGATCGCCACCACGGAGGCCGATTTGGAATCGCCGACAAAGAGAACGCCGTCAGGCCCGAAGGCGAGCGGCCCCATTGATTTGAAGGACGGTTTGCCCTCTGTCATACCGGCGGTCCAATCCGCAGCGGCTGCAAGTGACAACGATAGAGCGCACGCAGTAGCGAGGCTCAAAGGAATCATAAATGGTGATTTCATTTCTGAACGCTGGTTAGAGTGAAGGAGCGCCCACCGGTGGGAAATGAGGCGATCAAACAAGTCCTATCAGGATCTGAGGCCTGTGGTCATCAATATTTTCGCAGAAACGGCAACGATTGGCAGTCCAATCGATCTTGCCTTTAACGGCGGGAATCGCTTCAGTCGCGTCATGAAATCGCCATTAGCCACACTACTATTCACTTTCACTCTCATCATGTCCGCCGCTACCGCTGTCGCTGAAGACGCGCCTTATCGTCACGTCGTTCTATTCAAATTCAAAGATGACGCTCCGAAGGAAGAGATCGTGAAAGTAGAGAAGGCGTTTGCAGCACTGAAGGATAAGATCGATCTGATCAAAGATTTTGAATGGGGCACAAATGAGAGCCCTGAAGGCCTTGATCAGGGATTCACCCATTGTTTCTTTGTCAGCTTTGCCAACAAGAAAGATCTGGAAGCTTATCTACCCCACCCAGAACATAAAAAATTCGTGGCTCTGCTCAAACCGGTGATCGATAAAGTCTTAGTGGTCGACTACGTGGCGAAGAAGTCTTGATCCGGCTACCGTGCACGCACAGAAAGAAGCGGTTTACGTCTTTGATAAAGACGGCGTCCTCGTCGAGTCGGAGCCAATCAAGCTGGCGCTGTTCGAAGAACTGCTTGGGCAAGATTACCCACAACATGTGGATGCCATCCGAAAGTTCAACCGCGAACAAATGGGGCTGGCTCGCAAAGACAAGTTGCGTCACGTCCTGGGAGAGATCATCGGCATCACGGAACGATTGGATGACAAGATCGAAGAGTATCTAGATCGATCTTATCACTTCGTGAAAAAAGAACTCATCAAAGCGCCGCCCGTTACCGGGGTGTTAGAGTTCATCGCCTCCTCTCCGAATCCGAAATACGTCTGCTCTGCCGCGCTTCACCCGGAAGTGATGGATCAGTTAGACGCGTTGGATATTCGCGATGCCTTTGATGAAGTGTATGGGTTTCCGGATAAGAAAGCCGATGTGCTGCGCCGTCTCAAAGATCGCCATTCCGGTCAACCGATCGTTTTCTGGGGAGACACGCTCTTCGATTACGAAGCCTCGGTGGCGGCCCGAGTGAACTTCATTGGTTTACGGAAAGTGGGACACAGCACTTTTGACACCCTGGATGTCCATACCATCGATGACTTCACTGATGCGGATGCGCTGAGACATTGGATCGCTTCAAACGCCCAGGTGTAGAGGCCGATCCAACCCATCGACTAACGCTAGTCGAGATCGAGGAGTTGCAACGTCCTTGATATTTCAGCATCTTCGAATAATGTTAGAAAAGCTATTTCCCATCGTCCTCCACGCGAATCGTCGCGGAGCGCTTGTGCGCATCAAGCCCCTCGACATCGCAGAAGGCCCCGATAATGGGCGCGGATTGGGAAATGGCGTCGTGGTCTAGTTTCACCACACTGGTGCGGCGCTGAAACTGGTCGACGGTGAGCCCGGCAAAGGATTTGCCGGCGCCGCCCGTGGGCAATTCGTGACTGGGCCCGGCCAGGAAATCGCCCGCAGCAACAGGCGAGAAATTCCCCACAAAGATACCACCGACCGTCGTGATCTTGCCTAACCAATGATCTTCATTTTCGCAAATCAGGCTCAAGTGTTCCGGCGCGTATTCATTCACCACCTGGACACCGGCTTCGAGGTCCGGTACTTCGAGTAAAAAGGCGCCGCGCTCTAGCACTTGATCGATAATGTGGCTGCGGCTGAGAAACGGCTTCTGTTTCCCCATTTCTTTCTGCACGGACTCTATCAATGACATTGATGGCGAGACCAAACCGATCAAACTCACCGGATCGTGCTCGGCCTGCGCTAACAAATCCGCCGCGACAAATGCCGGATTCGCCGAATCGTCTGCGAGAACGATGATTTCGCTAGGACCTGGCAGGAGATCCACAGCCACGGCACCAAAGACCTGTCGTTTGGCCTCCATAACGTAAGCGTTACCTGGCCCAAACACTTTGATCACGGGATCAATCGTCCGTGTGCCATAGGCAAGGGCCGCAATGGCTTGCGCACCGCCTAACTTATACACCTCATGAGCGCCTGTTTCCTTCAAGGCGTAGAGCAAAGCGGGATTCACGTTGCCATAGGCGTCGCAAGGCGTGGTCACCACAATCTCCGGAACGCCCGCCGTCGCCGCCAACGTGACGGTCATGATCGCGGTGGAAACCAATGGTGCCGAGCCGCCCGGAACATAAATCCCCACCCGTTGAAAGGGAAGAAACCGTTCGCCGACCTCCGCGCCTTGCGCGTTGGTGCGCGACCAATCGCAGCGCATGGATTCCTCAGCAAAAGCGATAACGTTAGTTTTCGAGGAAGCAACGGCGCGTCTGATCGTTTCTGACACGCCGGCCTCGGCCTTTGAAAATTCGGCATCCGACACGCGGAGCTTGGAAGCATCCAAACGCGCACCATCAAATTTCTCCGTTAGCTTGAAAAGCGCCTCATCACCATCGGCGCGAACGTCTTCAATGATCGAGCGCACAGCGGATTCCACCTCCTGAGTGGGCGCCGTGCGCCGGTTCAGTTTCTCTAATTGCAGCGCATAATCGCTGTCCGAGGTCTTGATGACTTGCATGAGAGGACACTCAGACGACGTCACACGATCTGCCAAGCGGGATTTTTAAGGATTTCGCTAAGCGGGCGCACGACGAGCGGTCCTTGACCTGCCTCCACGCATACGCTTGGCTCCGGCCAACGAACTTCCTTCCCATGACCGTGTCCCGATTTGCTCTCGCGAGCCTCCTCGCCACCGCCATCACCGCCTCGGCAGCCAACCAAGCCACGTCAGTGGAGGCCATTCACGTGAAAGAGGGCTTCCAGGTCGAGCTGCTCTACTCCGTGCCGAAAGAAGACCAAGGATCCTGGGTTAGCATCTGCACCGATCCCAAAGGACGCCTCATCGTTTCGGACCAGTATGGCGCGCTCTATCGTTTTCACCCGCCGGCTCCGGGTCAACCACTCGATCCGGCACACATCGAGAAAATAGATTTGGAAATCGGCCAAGCACACGGCCTCCTCTATGCATTTGATAGTCTCTATTGCGTTGTCGCCAATGATGCTTTCGAAGGGCGCGGGCTCTACCGCATTCGCGATACGGATGGAGACGACACCTACGACGAAGTGAAGCAGCTCCTCAAGATTGAGCCAGGCGGTGAGCATGGTCCGCACTCCGTCTTGTTAGGCCCAGATGGGCAATCGCTTTATGTCATTGTGGGGAATCAGTCTGTTTTGCCGCCGATGCACAAGACTCGCGTCCCGCCCGTTTGGGCCGAAGATCAAGTCCTGCCCCGCATCTATGGCAGGGGCTTTATGAGAGGCGTACAGGCTCCGCGTGGCTTTGTTGCCAAGACAGACTCGGACGGCCAATCATGGGAATTGATCGCCACGGGATTTCGCAACCAGTACGACGCCGCTTTCAATCGTGAAGGCGAACTCTTCACTTTTGATGCGGATATGGAGTGGGACATGAACACGCCTTGGTACCGGCCTACACGTGTTTGTCATGTAGTGAGTGGCGCGGAGTTCGGCTGGCGCAATGGATCAGGGAAATGGCCGGCCTATTACGAAGATAGCCTTCCCGCCGTGGTCGATATCGGCCCCGGGTCGCCGACCGGCGTGTGTTTCGGTTATGGGGCCAAATTTCCGTCCAAGTATCAGAATGCGTTCTTCATTTGTGACTGGAGTTATGGAAAACTCTACGCCGTTCATTTGCAGCCCAACGGAGCCACCTACAGTGCCGAGTTTGAGGAATTCGTCAGTGCTCAACCCTTGCCGCTCACCGATCTCTGCGTGCATCCCGGCGATGGCGCTCTCTACTTCAATATCGGTGGTCGAAGAACACAATCAGGTCTTTACCGGGTGACTTACCAAGGAACGGAATCGACGGCTCCGGCCCCGGCCGAAACCAATCGCGATCCCGATGGGTTCAGAGCCTTACGGCATCAGTTAGAGCGATTTCACGGGGTAACGGATCCTAGAGCCATCGAGATCGCTTGGCCATCTTTGAGCCATCAAGACCGGCATATCCGTTTCGCTGCACGCACGGCCATTGAGAGCCAACCCGTCACGGCGTGGGCGGACAGGGCACTAGCGGAATCCGAACCGAAAGCGTCGTTGTTAGGCCTGATGGCACTTTGCCGTCACGGTCACGCCTCAGTCAAAGAACAGATTTTGGTGAGTCTGCTCAAACATCGCTGGGAGAATCTGGATCGCACGGAAAGACTCCTTCTGCTCCGCACTTATGGTTTGGTCATTTCGAGAGTCGGTTTTCGCAAAGACGCGGACCGCAAGAAGTTGATTCGCCGGATAGACAAGCATTTCCCTAGCGGAGATGTCGAGCTCGATACGGAGATCTGTCAGTTGTTAGTTGCATTGGGTTCGACCGACGTGGTGCCGCGCGGCGTGGCTCTCCTCAATTCGGCGCCCACTCAGGAGGAACAGATTGCCTATGCCAAGGCACTGCGGCTGGCCAAGGAAGGTTGGACCGAAGAACTCAGAAGGGAATATCTACAGTGGTTTCAAAAGGCCGCAGGCTATCGTGGGGGTGCTAGTTTCGGGAAATTCGTGGAGAGCATCAAGACAGACGCGGTGGCCGACCTGACCGACGCCGAAAAAGAAGTGTTTGCTGAGCTTTTAGCTCCCGTTGAAGCCGCCGATCCCACTGCGGGCGCAGAACCGCGTGAATTTGTCAAAGCTTACACCATGAAAGATTTGGAGGGTTTGCTCGGTGCGGGATTGGAAGGCAATCGTGATTACGCAAGGGGCCGCCAACTCTTTGGCGCCACAACCTGTTTCGCTTGCCATCGATTCAATAGCGAAGGCGGTGCCATGGGGCCGGACCTCTCCGGCGTGGCCGGCCGGTTCAGCCCCCGCGATTTGTTAGAATCAATCATCGAGCCGAGCAAAGAAATCAGCGATCAATACAACGCCACGGTCATCACCCAAGATGACGGCAATGTCGTGATGGGCCGGATCGTGAATCTCAGTGGCGATAATGTAATGGTCAATACGAACATGCTCGATCCGAACGCCATCGCCAGACTCGACCGCAAGAAAATCAAATCGATGGAAGGCTCCAAAGTATCGATGATGCCTCCTGGCCTGCTCAATACTCTGACAGAAGACGAAGTGCTGGATTTGTTAGCCTATCTCCTGTCCGCAGGCAATGCGGAGGACCCGATGTTCAAGTAGAAGACGCCCTGACTGAGAATATGAAAGGCGTCGTGTGGTGGCTCGGAAGCCTCGGCTTGATTGCCGTTCTCTCGTGGGTCGCCTTTAGCGAGATCGACTTTGACGCCAATCCTCTCAATGTGCTTCCACAGGACCTTCCCCAGGTCACTACGATTCGTGAATACGAGCGCGATTTCGCTGCGCGCAACGACACTTTAATCGCCGTCAGCAATCAGGATCTGGAGATCGCTCCTGAAGCGGCAGCGTCCCTTCGCCAGTTTCTCAGCAAACGAACGGATTTGTTTTCCACCTTGAGCGGGACGCCGCCATGGGAAGAAGATCCTTCGCAGATGGGCGAATTGCTAGCCTATCTGTGGTTCAACGGCACCACGAACGGTCTGCAAGAACTGGTAAACCGGTTCTCCGAAAATGGAATCAATCGCGAGTTAGAAAACTCGTTAGATGTTCTAGAGAACTCCATGGATGTCGCGGAGATCACGCGCGCCTCTGTCGATCCGCTCAATCTGAGCAATCTCGGTGGACAAGATTCCTTTCGCCTAGACTCCGCAACACGCTTACGGTTTGTGTCAGACGATGGGCATTTGCATGTCATCCTCGCCGAACCGGCCGGGACCTTGGATGCCGGAAGACCCGTTTTCACTTGGAAGAAAGCGGTCGAGAAATGCCTGGCAGAATGGCGAAAAACAGAGCCGGATCTGGCCGAAGGTACAGCTATCCAGATCACTGGGCGCACGATCTACATCACGGAAATGCGCGCCGCCTTGTTGAAGGATCTCTTCATTTCCTTAATTATAACGCTAGGATTCATCGTCATTCTCTTCTGGGTGCTCAACAGGAGATTGATGCCGTTGATCCTTCTGCTGGGCTGTCTCTATGTTACCGGAATTCTCACGCTGCTGGTAGGCGTCTTACTCTTTGCCGAACTCAGTGCCACGAGTGTTGGTTTTGCCGCCATCTTGGTCGGGATTGCAGTGGATTACGGCTTTGTGATCTATCAGGAATCCCGTTGCGCTCAGCAAGACGCGCGACGTCTTCGGCACGTCTTCGGGCGGAGTATTGGCTGGGCCGCTCTGACCACCGCCTTGGTTTTTCTAGCTCTCAACTTGAGTGATCTGCCAGGAGTCGCTCAACTTGGAACCATGGTGGCAGTGGGCATCGCCGTCGGTTCCCTCGTGATGATCACGCTTTATGCCTCAGGCCTGGGCCGCCTGGGCGTGCCTCCGTTGCGGGCTCAAGATGAAGAAGCGGTTCCCCATTTCACGTCGCGGCGTTTCGCTGTTGGGGCAAATGTGATTCTCGGTGCGCTGGTCGCGATCATGCTGGTGTGGAAGGGGTTTCCAGCTCTCAACGAAGATCCTGAAACGCTGCGGCCGGAGAAGAGCCAGAAGGCCCTCGAAACCTACCGCAGTATCCGCAATCAACTCAGCGGCCAATCCCGCACCGTCACCCTATTAGCCTCCGGCGAGACGGATGAAGAGATTCTAGGGCAGTTCGACCGAGCGGCCGCCTTATTGGCGACTCCACAAGAACACGTCGCCGGCTACACACTGCCTCGACGCCTGTGGCCCGACACCAGACGCCAAGAAGCCAACCGTGCTTTGATTGCGGCGCTGGTGAAGGAAGAAACACGTGCTTTGTCTCTAGCGGAATCTCAGGATTTCATCGATGAGAGTCTCACCATGACAAAGGGCGTCTTTGCGGCTTGGAACCGATTCCTTGAAGAAACAGGGCCGCCTACCTTAGAGCATCCTGCAAGCCGCTGGTTGTTAGACCGTCTCTTCGTGGATGACGAACGGGGTAAGCGTGCTTTGGGTTTTGTGAGATTGGAAGAGGGAAGAATCACCATGCCTGTGGGCGTATCCTCGGCGATCGAAAAAACGGGGATTCACCCTGTGGGATGGGAGTTCCTGGGCCCATCGATTCTCGGTTTGCTAGCGCATGATTTCAAATACGTCGTGCTACCGACCGCCGGCTTCCTCTTGATCATGCTTCTTGTCGTTTTCCGGTCAGTGAAAGGCGTGTGTTTATCCATCTGCATGCTACTTTTCAGCGCTGCCATCCTCCTAGCAGTGATGCGTCTTCTAGGCATCGAATGGAACGTGGTCAACGTCGCGGCGATCCCATTGCTCCTTGGTTTAGGGCTCGATTACAGCATTCATGTAATCCTAGCACTCAGGCGAACGCACGGCGACATCATCGCCGTGCGACGGAACATCGGCCGCGCCCTGCTCATGTGCGGCGTCACCACCGCGATTGGTTTCGCGTCCTTGAAATGGGCACGCCACGGCGGGCTGCCCATGCTGGGTGAACTGTGCGCCTTGGGTATTCTCATCACCATGTTCACCGCCGTGTTCCTCCTTCCGCATTGGTGGCGATTTCTCCACCGGAAGGAGAAATTAGCGTGATACTATTAATAGATTGATAGATTCCAAACAGGATGTTTTGGTGCAGCATGAAGTCTGGTTGTCTGTTCATTGCTATGATCCTCTTTGTTGGAGGATTCCCGTCCATCGGCGATGCTGCTGATGCCTTTCGCACCTTCACGGATGCTAAAGGACGGGAGATCATGGCTAAAGTCGTCGCGGTGAAGGGAAAGGATGTGATTATCACCAAGAAGAGCGGCAAGCAGTTCAAATTCCCCATCGCCACTTTGTCAGAAGCTGATCAGGCGTATCTCAAAAAATGGCAGGCGGAGAATGTCTCATTGGATTTCGAAATCAAATGCGTCAAGCAGCCTGTTAGAAACGTTTCAGGTCCGGAATCCAAATGGAATACCAAGGTGAAGACTAGCGCCTATCGCTACGAAGTCACCCTTACTAACAAAAGCTTTAAACGAATTCCCGAATTGGAACTGCGCTATCGTCTGTTCACTGGCACACAAGGTAGCAAAATCAGAGGAACGGAAGTCAACGAGGCCGGTAAAGGCAAATTCAAGATTCCTCAGATCGAGCCTCACAAATCCGGTAGCGGTGTCACGATCCATGTAGCCGGCGATACGACGGTCGAGGGAACTGAAGCGAAGCTGCCTGACGGATCAACGGCCAGGAGTTTCACAAAGACCCGCGTCAAATTGGCCGGAATTGCCTTGGAGATCTATCATGGTGACGTCCTTGTCAAAACGCATACCCACGGCCGCGTCATCGAGCCGGAAGACGTCAAAAAGTAGTTCTTAGTCTGGTATCGAAATTAACGTCGATTGCCAATCGAATTTGAGGCCGAGCTTGTAGGCACCGCCTTGACCAGATAGGAAGATGCCCCATATGCGTAAGCTCGTTCTTTCTATCCAAATCACCGCCTTGGCCCTCACTAGTTGCGCGGGACCGGTTCAAAAACCTCTCCCCTCGAAAGGCGTTAGTCTCTCTAGGGACGAATGGGGTCACCGGGCAGGCCCACAAGGATTTCAGACGGTTATCATCGATGCCGGCCATGGAGGCAAAGACTCTGGCGCAGTCTCCAAGACTACCGGCGATTACGAGAAGCGGCTCGCGCTTGATACAGCCAAACGGCTTGCGGCGAAATTGAAAAATCATTTTCGAATTGTCTTCGTCCGGGATCGCGATGTGTTTGTCGACCTCGATGACCGAGTGGCTTTGGCCAATCGCTACGACGCCGCGATACTCATAAGCCTTCATTACAATGCTAGTCCCAATCATTCCGTTAGGGGCCCGGAAACCTACTATTGGAGGGTGGATAGCCACGGACTGGCCACCCGCATGCAACACGCTATGGAGGCCGTGATCTCTGATCGGCATCGCAACTTGGGATTGCGCCGCCGTCGTCTCCGCCTCACACGTAACCCTCAAATTCCGTGCGTGTTGTTAGAATTTGGCTATCTGAGCAATGCCAGCGAAGCCCGCCTTTGTGCGAACCCTACGCACCGTGAACGCCTTGCCACAGCCATTGCCCAAGCCATCCGTACCCAAGCGGCTCTAGGGGATGCCGGCACCGGACCCAAGCCTCCCCCGCTCTATCAACCTCTCAGCCGCCCAACGGATCCCCCAGGCTCCTAATTCAATTTAGCATTCGGATTCTCGCTCACGCGCTGAGTCCAATCGATTGGTTTTCACCTAGGCGGTCTCCACTTTGAGCGGCATCCGCCGTTCTCAAGGTGAAGTAAAACCGGCTTCCCCGTCCTACCACACTCTCTAATCCGACTTCACCACCTAACCTCTCCACAATTCGGCGAACAATCGACAAGCCAAGTCCATGCCCCTCTTCGGATTCGGCACCCTCGAGACGTTTGAACTCACAGAAAACCATCTTGCTCTGCTCTTGGGTCAGTCCGTGACCATTGTCCTGGACCCAGAATCGGGGTGCAGAGGCACCGGGCTCAAGGCTCCAGCCCAAGGTGATCTTTGGCGGTAAACCGCCGTACTTGAGACCGTTGGTGATGTAGTTGGTCCACACGCGTTCGACCCAGGGCTCATGCCCGAGAACGGTTGGCCAATCTTCACCGTCGACGGTGATTTCAGCACCGCGGCTAGAGATGTCATGTTTGAGTGAAGCCACCACTTTGATGACGAGAGCCCCCATGTCAAAAGGCACGATCTCCGCCTCATCATTGCCGACTTTGGCAAAGAGAAGCAGGGAATCAATAATCGATCGCATGCGGTTTCCAGCGTCCACGAGGGTGGCGACATTCTCATCGGTTCGCTGATCCGGCGCGATGGTCATGAGTTCGGAGATACCTAACATCGCAGTCAACGGGCTCCGCAAATCGTGAGCGACAGAACGGTCGAAGGCAGCCAAATCACGGTTTCTTTGCTCAAGACCGACCTGCAACCGCTTCATGGTCAGATGGGTTTTGATTCGCGCTGAGACCTCTTCCAATTGAAACGGCTTGCAGACATAATCCACACCACCGGATGTGAACGCTTTGAGTTTCGAATCGGTATCATTGAGAGCGCTAATGAAGATGATGGGAATATCCCTCGTCGCTTCCATGGATTTCAGTTCCTGGCAAAGCTCGAAACCATCCATGTTCGGCATGTTAATATCTAACAAAATGATGTCCGGCTTCGATGCAGCGACGGCAGCAAGGGCAAGAGCTCCGCTCTGCGCCGGCCGCACGTTGTAGCCTTGAGAGGAAAGCAGATTGATTAACAAACGCAGATTGGCAAGCGTGTCGTCGACGACGAGCACGTCGCCCTGTTCCTGCGCTCGAGATGATTTATTGGGTCGCATAATGGTGTTCTCTGGCTTGAACGATTCTTGCTTGAAGTTCATCGAATTGATAGTCCTCACACAGCTTCAAAAGCGGCCCCGCTGAGGCCGCATCAACCCGTTTGAGTTCGTTGAGCAATTCGATCGTTTCGTTGAGATTGAGTCTCGCGGCTGCCTCTTCCAAGCGCTCCAACCATTCCTCTGACATCTTTAGAATCGGGCACGATTCGTTACTGACTGGATCGTTGAGCACGGTTTCGTTTTCTTCGTTTAACTCAATCCTCAATGGCTCATCATCCTTAGGCGGAACGGGTTTGGTTTCGATCGCATCCGCCTCCGCAGATGCGTAGCCATTCGCGCCATAGTCGAAGGCAATGCCTAACTTGGACTCAAAGACTTCGACCAAACTTTTCTCATGAACAGGCTTCGGCAGCATCACATCGAAAGGACCATCGGCAGCGATCTTATCCTGGCCTCCGATAAAGGCACTAGCCGTAAGTGCCACGAGGAGAGGCACCTCGTCGTCATAGCGCTGACGAAGCTCATTGGCAGCGGAGATTCCGTCCATGACCGGCATGTGGATGTCCATGAATACGACATCCGGCTTCACATCTTCACAGACCTTCAAAGCCTCAAGACCATTCTCAGCACTCTCCGCTTGCAGACCGATCGATTCTAACAACATCTCCAACCATGCACGGCTCTCCAGATGATCATCGACAATCAACACCTTGCGGGACGGCTCTCCCGGACTCAGCCCTCGCGCGCGTTGGTTCTGCGCGAGACGTTGGTCATCAAGTTCCGCAGGATTGGCTTCTTCACACGGAATCGTGACGGAAAAGGCCGTCCCCTCACCAAGACGAGACTGGACACTAATATCACCACCTAACAAACGCGCAAATTGCCTGCTGATAGGCAGCCCCAATCCCGTTCCCTGTTGCAAACGTCTGCCACTCTCCGCCTGCGTGAACGGCTGAAACAGCGTCTCCAATTCCTTTTCATTGATGCCTGGTCCAGTGTCGTGAATCACGGCGATGAGGTTCCACTCGGACGACACGCCGTCCGGGTTTCTCTGCTCAGCCCGGACTCGCAATGCCACTTCTCCTGACGTGGTGAATTTGACGGCATTGCCAAAGAGATTGATTAGGATCTGGCGGAGCTTCATTTCATCCGTCCTGGCGTAGGCGGGCACGTCTGGAGCGATCCCAAGCTTGAGTTTGACCTCCGGATGAACGCGGGTCTGGAACATGGAAACGACCGAATCTAGCATCTCCGCCAAATGGAAACTCGCCGGTTCCACGGTGACTTCGCCGGCTTCGATCCGCGACATCTCCAAGACGTCGTTGATCATCTCAAGCAAATGCGTGCCGCTCTGATTGATCGTCGCTAGATGCTGCCGCTGCTGCTCGGTGGCGAGACTATCGCGCGCCATCACCTGACTGAAGCCCAAGATGGCGTTCAAGGGCGTGCGCAATTCGTGGCTCATCCTTGAAAGGAATTCGCTCTTGGCGTGATTGGCGGCATCGGCCTCAGACTTGGCTTTGGCCAGGGCTCGATTCTTTCTTGCCAGCTCATGCCTTTGCACCCGCTCATTCTCAAGCATCTTCGCCTGACCGAGCGCGATCCCCACCTGATCCGCCACGGCCTTGATGAGGTCCTCGTCGTCATCCGTCCACACCCGTTTCTCAGAGCACTGTTGGAGCATGAGGACGCCGTTGATCTGATTCTGATAGGAAGTCCGGACTGCCATCATCGACTTCACCTGACGCTCACGTAAGGCGTCAGCGCTTTCCAGCAGAAGCGGCTCGTTGAAAACGTCGTCACAACGAAAGACCGTATCCTCAGCCAGAATCGCCTCGAGAAAGGCATCCCCTTCCACCGTCATCTCTCTGTCATCGATGTTAGGAATGCCTTCAACGACGTGCTCAGCACTAACAATAAGCTCGGGCCGGGGAGAGGCGTGATAGCTCAGAATGAGACACCGATCGAGATTCAATCCAAGACACAACCTCACAATCGTCGATTGAACGATCTCATCAGGTTCAAAACTGGCGCGAATCTGACGAGAGACGCTTTCCAGTAAGTTCGCTCGTTCGATCTTTCTTTCCAACTCTTCCATGGCCCAGCATCGCTCCATCTCCACGGCGACCCTTCCCCCGATCAGTTCCACGATCAATTTGAGCTGATCAAAGGTGCGCTCGACCGGCTTCGTATCAATGGCAACGAAGTAACCGCAAATGTCCCCGCATGCTTGAATAATGGGCAGGCATACCCAGGCAGCCGCTTTGACTTCTTTCAAAAACTCATTGTTAGGATGCCGACCTTGAACGTTGGAGGCGACATAGATGAATCCTTTTGTCATCTCGGCTTCCATCAAAGGCGAATCCGCTAGATCAATTTCCTCATACTCCACAAATTCCGCATGATGCCAAACCGCCTTGGGAATCAAGACACCCGGCCGCTCGCGCTTCACCGTGGCGATGATTGCCAAGGGAAATCCCAGCACTTCCGCCAGTGATTTCGTGCACTGATCGAAGAATTTCTGACCCGACTTGTCGGCGGTGGTCTCGGCCATGCGGTGCAAGCCTTCAGAGAATTCTTGGAGAGAAAGCTCTGCCAGTTTTCTTTCCGTGATATCTTCGTAAGAACCGAAGATGCCAATGACCTCGCCTTGGCTATTGTGCATGGGCACCTTGTTCGTCTCCACCCATGCGTGCGTCCCATCAGCTCGCAATTGCCGCTCTTGGATCTTGAGCTGAGGTTCGTTCGCTTCGATGACCCTTCGGTCCACACTAACGTATTCCTCTGTATCTTCACTCGTCCAAGGCATATCCTGGTCCGTCTTTCCAATGACGCGGCTCGGACGCTTGAAGCCTGCATCCGCAGCAAACTGGCGATTACATCCAAGAAACTTTAGATCCCGATCCTTCCAGAAGACGGCTGCCGGAATCGTGTCCAATACCAATTGAAGAAACGACTCTTCAGTCCCGCCTTCATCTTGCGCCTCGTGCTGCTTATCTTCCTCGTTAGGATATTCCACCCCATCCGAAGCATTCCCGATCTCCTGGAGCCGAACGAGGACGATCGACTTCTCCTCAACCTCCACACTTTGCATGTGAACCCGGCAAGTGGTGACTTTGCCCCCTTGAGGATTCTGCAGTCTCCAAACGAATCGCAGCGCGACTGTGGCTTCGCTAGCCTCCTCGCCCAGAGAATCTTCGACCGGTTCCGTCTCCGATTGATCTCCGGCCGAGAATTCCTCAAGCTCTTGGCCAAGAAGCTTGAGCGGATCATCCTCGCCAAGCATCTCTGCCGCCACCCCGTTCGCGTCGATGATCCTGCCAGCATCTAGGGCAACTAGGCCATCGCTGGAAGCATTGAACAAGAGTCGCAGCAGTGACTGATTGACGTCGGTTGGAGATTCCATCGCTAGAATTAGTCAAATTCCTCATAATACAATAATTTCCATATTAATAGTTCTAAGTTCAAAAATCTACGCTTTGACGCAAGTTCCCCGAGGCCGCCGGGCTGATGGTCAGTCTCTTGAGATAGTTCAGTTCTCTTTAAGAGGCCGAATTAGATTGGGAATTCCGTAGCGACTTTGCCAAACATCCTGCCAAGCAACGACTTAGAATAATACAGGCCGCCGGCATGGAAATACCGGGCCATTGGTAAGACCTGTTGAATGACCTCCGGACAATGCGTGGCCCATTAGGTTGAGGGCAGACGCCTTGTTCCGCTATGGAACACGTTAGTCTCGCTCAATGACCCGGTTTAACCGAATGATTGCCTCGAATGCCAGATTTGTCGCGGAGAATGGCTAAAACCAAATCGAAATACAGGTAGGAAATCGGATTGTTAGAACTGAAACGCCATTTCGAACACTTCTAACGCCCCAGGCTCTCCCGAGGTGACTGCGACGTTCCGGGGACGGGAAGGGTTCCGAGAGCCGTTTGAGAGACGACGATGGACCGCTGTCGGGAAACCGAGGTGTACCCCGTTTACCTTGGAAACAGCGTGGTCTCGATGACGGAGCGGGATTGACGCGGCCCAGGTTGTGGGAGGCCCGAACTCACGTAAGCCGTAGGCCCTCTTTTTTTTAGCGTCTTGGGCGCAGACTTGCGGGCCAGCACCGGAACGGTGCGGCTGCGGGAATCCTCCGCCTTGCGTGAGGAAGACCGCTTCCTGAAAGGCCAAGGAAATTTCCGAAGCTTGGAACCGGAGGAAGCCTGCGAGCGCGCAGGATTTGGTTTGGATCCGGGGAGCGGCCTCCAGGTGGTCCGTTGCACGGCGCGTTCGTAATCGGCTCGACTGGCATACGGCGCGTAGGGATTGGATGGCGCGGCCTGTCTAGCGCGGTAACTGCGTGGCATGTAGGCGACTTCTCTTTGCAAACGTTCCCGGTTCTCCGTCGCCGGCGCCGTTGTACGTTTGGGAATGTAGGGCTTCTTGGGCACTCGCTTCGCCACCACCGTCTTCTTCTTTGGCGCCACGGTCTTCTTCGCCACCACGGGAACCGGTTTGACTTCAGGAGCCTTGGTGGTCACACGTGGACGCGCCGCCACTACTTGAGGACGAGCGGGTTGGGTGGCAACCCGATGATTTTGATAAAGTGAGCGCGGGGCGGAACGCGTAGGTTGCGTTCGCTGGATGGCGGTTCGGGTGGTGGGCGCCGCCTGTTGACGCTGCGGCGCCCGGTGCGCCCACCGGATAGGCGGCGCGGGAGGCATGCCAAACGTCTGCACACGGCGGGACCTCTCCTGCTCACTCATACCATTGAAATGATTCACCCAAGCGGATGACTGACCAGGGGAGAGGGACTGAAAAACGGGGCGTGAAGATGAAGAAGCAGTCTGCCTCCCCTCGACCGGGCTCCAAGCGACTAGAATCGTCGCAACGGCTGTGAAAGAAATGAAGCAACGCATGATAATTAAGAATACTTAAACACTAATTTTTTCAAAACATAAAGGAAATTTTTTAGAAATCCCAAATCGAGACCGCCGATTGGGTCTGACTAAAAGTGGTGGGCACTTTTCGTAGCGGAACTCGTGAGAGTTCCGGGCCTGGCACTCCGCTGCCGCGAAGGAACTGTCACCAGTTCCTCTACCTTTATTGACCACCACTTTTAGTCAGACTCCCGCCGATTCTAGCCGAGCTCATTCACCCCACCCTTTTTTCCGCCATTGACTCCAAACTTGGATGTGTGCCGCTACGGACCCTCGAAGAGAATCGCCTCCATCATGCGAACGGCCTGGGCATTGGGCTCGACATCGTGGACACGCAGGATCCTCGTGCCACGAGCCACCGCATAGGCACTGAGACCCACGGTCGGCCAGCGCCGGGCCTCCAGATCCCCATAGCCTAGCAATTTCCCTATGAAAGATTTGCGAGACGCGCCTAACAAGACCGGCCGATCCCAAATCGCGAAGGCATCCAGTTCTCGAAGAATCTCCAAATTGTGCTCAAGGTTTTTCCCAAAGCCCACGCCCGGGTCGAACGCGAGACACAACTCTTCGACCCCGGCCTGCAAGGCTCGCTCTCCCTGACATTTTAAAAATTCGGCAATATCACTAACAACATCTTCATACTGAGGATCCGTCTGCATGGATCGCGGTTCTCCTAGCATGTGCATGATCACCAAGCCGGCTCCGGTGGAAGCGGCCACGGCAGTCATGTTCGGATCTCCGTTGAGACCGGTCACGTCATTGATTATTCGTGCGCCTGCCTCAACAGCGTCCTCTGCGACCGCCGCCTTTGACGTATCGACGGAAATGGCAACGTTAGGATATGCGGAATGAATGCTTTCAATCACGGGCAATACCCTTGCCCGCTCGTCACTCTCCGAGACCGGATCCGCACCGGGACGGGTCGATTCCCCGCCCACGTCAATGATATCCGCGCCATCTCTGATCATGGCAGCGGCATGTGCCACCGCTTTGTCTACATCGACAAACCGCCCGCCGTCGGAGAATGAATCCGGCGTGACGTTGAGAATGCCCATGATCAGGGCACGCTCGCGCAAATCCCATTCGATATCGCGAGCACGCCAAATCATGCCATGAGCTCTAACGCATATCGATGCAATTGACCAAGCCCTTGTTGTTCTTGATCAAGAGACGTCCGTGCGCGAAGACGGGTTTGACCCAACACTTTCGGCCTAACACTTGCTCCTCGATAATCAATCTGTACTCCCGTCCATCGGCTTTCGCGATGACCAGATTACCGCTCTCAGCAAGCACGATGAGTTTGTCTCCCACCAAGGCGAGGGTACCGAATCCGAAGCCTTTCTGTCTCCACTGGGTCTTGCCGTCCTTCATGGAGACGCAAATGAGCTGGCCGTCACTATCGCCGCAGACGGCGAAGAGATGACCGTCGTGAACCACGCAACTGCTCATCTTCGTCTTGATTTCGTCATTTCGCCAGAGCTGCTTGGGCTTGCGGCCGCTGATATCATAGAGAACGGCTCGTCCTTTATCGTAGCCGCTTGACACGAGCAGACGATTGTTAGGAAGGGGAATGGGTGAGGAAGCATTGACATCATAGTTCGTTTCCCAATCGACTTCCCACAGCCGTTTGCCCGACTTGAGATCATGCGCCACAAGCTTCTTGCCTTTGAACATCACCACCGCCGGCTTGCCGCCTTGCATAACCGGTGTGGGCGTGGCGTAGCCGGCGCCTTCCTTGCCTTGTCCCCATACTTTAACGCCGGTTTTTTTATCAAGCGCTAGAGTTGAACTGCCACTTCCCCCATTATCCAGGATCAGCAGTTCACCCTGCACGAGAGGGGAAGACGCATACTTCCAACGAGAGAGTTTGCCGCCGAAGTCCTCAATGAGATGCTTCTTCCAGAGTAATTTGCCATCTGCTAGGGCCAGGCAATGGAGTTGACCGTCATAGCTGAGATTGAAAACACGCTCGCCGTCGATGGTTGGTGTCGCTGCGGTGCCGCCGTCAAACATCCGCTTCTCAAACTTGCATTTGAAATCGAACTTCCACAGTTCTTTTCCCGTATCGAGATCAAAGCAGAAAATTGTTTCCTCTCTGCGCCCGGCGCCTGACGTCACCACGCGATTACCCTTTACCACAAAGCTCGCCGCACCCGTTCCCACTTTGGCCTTCCAGATGATGTTGGGGCTAGGCAGCGAGGTGATTCCAGTGAATTCACTGCGATTGGACCCCGCCCCCCAATAGGGTTTCCACTTGGTTTCCTTAGAAGCGTTGTCGTAATCGGGTCCGGTGAAGAACGGCCAATCTCCGGCGAATGCGGACATTGCTAGAATAGCCGATAGTGAAACATGAAGCGTGAGAGGTTTCATAGCACGTGGACTTTCGTCAGTAGTTCTGAAGGAGCAAGCAATGATCAATCTAGACCGTGGACTTTCACGCCGGTCTTCAGGCGCAAGGCATTGAGCCGGATAAAGCCGCTGGCATCACCCTGATCGTAGGCGTTGGTGGGATCGGCTTCCATGGTAGCCACCTCCGGGTTGTAGAGGCTCAAGGGGCTGCGGCGACCGGCGGTGATGACATTGCCCTTATAAAGTTTAAGTCGCACTTCGCCGGTCACGTGTTTCTGGCTTTCGGTGACCAATGCTTGGATGGCCAAGCGCTCCGGAGCAAACCAGAAGCCGTTGTAAACGAGTTTGCTGTATTCGGGAATCAGCCCGTCGCGCAAGTGCATGACTTCGCGATCCATGGTCAGGCTCTCCATCTGACGGTGCGCGTGGAAGAGAATCGTGCCGCCGGGGGTTTCATAAACGCCGCGGCTCTTCATGCCCACGAACCGGTTCTCCACCATATCAATGCGGCCAATCCCATGTTCGCCGGCTAACTGGTTCAGCACTTTCATCACGCCGTAGGGTGTGATGAGGTGGTAACCGTCTTGTTCCCCGCCGCTTTGCAAACCCGATGCTTCTAACAAATCACCTAAGCGGTCATTTTTCAAGCCGACGCAATTACCCTTCTCAAATAGTAGCTGCACATACTCCGGTTTGTCCGGGGCATCTTCCGGCGAGACACTGAGCACATACATATCGCGATCCGCCTCGCCACTAGCATCGTGCCAAGGATCTTCCAACACCCCACTCTCAAAACTAATATGCAGGAGATTACGGTCCATGGAGTAGGATTTGGATGCCGAGGCCTGCACGGGGATGTTCTCTTTCGCCGCGTAATCGATCATTTCGGCACGGCCGGGAAATTGCTCGCGAAACACTTCCATGCGCCACGGCGCGATGACTTCAATGTCAGGGGCCAAGGCAGCCGCGGAGAGTTCGAAGCGCACTTGATCGTTCCCCTTTCCCGTCGCGCCATGCGCGATGGCGTCGGCACCCTCTTTCTTGGCCACATCCACCATGCCCTTGGAAATGCACGGCCGGGCGATGCTGGTGCCTAACAAATACTGCCCTTCATAAAACGCACCGGCCTGAAACATGGGGTAGATGTAATCGCGCGCGAAGTCTTCCCTGAGGTCCCCAACATAACACGCCGAGGCTCCCGTGCTCAGCGCCTTCTCTTCCAAGCCGTCCAATTCTTCTTCCTGCCCCACATCCGCACAATAGGCCACCACCTCCGCGCCATAGTGATTCTTCAGCCATTTCAACAACACCGAGGTGTCCAACCCGCCCGAGTAAGCTACAACGATCTTCTTCATATGGGCGCACCTGTTGGACCAAAGTTCTGCCCGACGCAAGACCCCTTTGCGCTTGAGCGCTCCGCGCGACCGTGACACGCTCCGCGCCATATGAAGCGCTTTTTCATCATCCTCGCCGCCTCTCTCGGGTGGAGCCATGCTCAGGAGAAACCCAATTTCCTCTTCATCTTCGCTGATGACCACGCCTACGACGCCGTCCGCGCCTATGGCAATCATGAGGTGGATACCCCTAACATCGATCGACTCGCCGAACGCGGCCTCCTCTTCACACACGCCTACAATCAAGGCGGCTACCACGGTGCCGTCTGCGTGGCCAGCCGCTCCATGCTCGTCACCGGTCGCTATCTTTGGCACATCCAGCAGGAAGAGAAACAGATCAAGTCTGAACTTCAACCAGCCGGTCAACTTTGGCCGCAATTGTTAGCGGCCCAAGGTTACGACACCTATTTCACAGGCAAATGGCACGTGAAGGCGGATGCGGACAAGATCTTCACAGTCGCGCGTCACATTCGTCCCGGCATGCCTAACCAAACTCCCAAAGGCTACAATCGTCCCATCGATGGCCAGCCCGATCCGTGGAGCCCTTACGACAAGAGCTTCGAAGGCTTTTGGAAAGGCGGGAAACATTGGAGTGAGATCGTGGCCGACGATGCCTCGGATTACCTGGCCATGGCCAAGGAGAGCGAGAACCCGTTCTTCATGTATGTGGCTTTCAACGCCCCGCATGACCCTCGCCAAGCTCCCAAAGAATACGTGGACCGCTATCCGCTCAGCAAAGTGTCCGTTCCACTCCCTTTCTACGAAGCTTACCCCTACAAAGATGACATTGGTTGCAGCGCCAAACTCCGCGACGAGAAACTGGCGCCTTTTCCACGCACCAAGCGCGCCATGAAAGTGCATCGCCAAGAGTACTACGCCATCATCACCCACATGGACGATCAAATCGGTCGTATTTTGGAAGCGTTAGAAAAGACGGGAAAAGCGGACTCCACCTACATTGTCTTCACGGCCGATCACGGCCTGGGTAACGGCCACCACGGATTGCAAGGCAAGCAGAACATGTTTGATCACAGCGTGAGAGTCCCATTCATTATCACCGGTCCCACAATCGAAGCCGGAACCCGCTCAAACGTGCCTATCTATCTGCAAGACTTCATGCCCACTACGCTCGAACTGGCCGGCGCCCCCATTCCCGATAGGGTCGAGTACCAAAGCCTGCTACCGATCATCCGAGGCGAATCCACCGGCCGCAAATCGATCTATGGTGCGTATGTGATGCTTCAGCGCATGGTCACTTACGGCGATCACAAACTCATCATCTATCCCAAGATCGGTAAAGAACTTCTCTTCAACCTTCGCGATGATCCGCTAGAAGCCCACGACCTCGCCGGCGATCCCAGTCAGAAATGGCGGTTGGACGAAATGCGGAAAGAATTGCGCCGCTGGCAGAAAGTGACGGGCGATCCGCTAGACCTCGATGCCAAACCAAATTCCTAAGCACTGCCCAAGGAACGGCGGCCTCACGCCGCAATCAACGATGCGCCTCCTCCTAACACTCCTCGCTACAACCCTCACTACCCTAGCTGACAATCCGAACATCATCCTCATCATGGCGGATGACTTGGGGTGGGGAGACGTCGGGTTCAATGGCAATACCGTTGTCCAGACGCCGCATCTCGATGCCATGGCCGAGAATGGCGCCGTCTTCACGCGGTTCTACGCGGCGGCTCCCGTGTGTTCACCCACGCGAGGCAGTTGTCTGACCGGCCGGCATCCGTCTCGTTATAGCATCCCCTACGCGAACTCAGGGCACATGCTGCCTGAGGAAGAAACGCTGGCAGAAATGCTGAGAAAACACGGTTATGCCACGGGACACTT
This sequence comes from Verrucomicrobiales bacterium, assembly GCA_965224685.1. Lineage (GTDB taxonomy): Bacteria > Verrucomicrobiota > Verrucomicrobiia > Verrucomicrobiales > DEV007 > CBDDAB01. The sequence goes on from CBDDAB010000018.1 coordinate 1,040,072, forward strand.
TGGCAAATGGCATCTGGGAACACTTACCAAGACCGTCGTGGAAGCCAACCGCGGTGGGCCTCGCGGCGCCAAACACTATGCTCCGCCGCAAGATCACGGATTCGACGTCACCTTCTGTACCGAATCCAAAGTGCCCACGCACTCACCCATGCGCGAGCCCCAGGTTTATGCGGAAGATGCCAGCCGGAGAATCGGCTGGGACGCCCTCTCACCAGAGACGCCGTGGAAGCACTACAAAACGCATTACTGGAATGAAGGCGGGGAGATGATTCTAGATGACTTGTTAGACGACGATTCCAAACTCATCGTCGATCACGCCATCCCTTTCATGAAATCGTCCGTCGAAGCAAAGAAACCCTTCTTCGCCGTGGTGTGGTTTCACGCACCGCACTTGCCCGTCGTCGCCTCGGAAAAACATCGCGCCCCTTACAGAGACCTCGACCTGCATGCCAGGAATTACTTTGGATGCATCACAGCTTTGGACGAGCAAGTCGGCCGTATCCGGACGGTCCTTCGAGAATTGAAGGCGGCAGAGAACACCATGCTTTGGTTCTGCAGCGATAACGGCCCGGAAGGCAACGCCAAGTCACCCGGATCTGCGGGAACGCTTCGCGGCCGCAAACGTTCGCTTTACGAGGGCGGCGTGCGCGTCCCTGGCCTCTTGGAATGGCCGGCAAAGATCAAACCGGGACGCACCATCAATGAACCGGCTGTAACCAGTGATTATCTGCCCACCGTCGCCGATGTACTGGAGATCAAGCCATCTGCGGCCGTAGTGGATGGCACCAGTTTACTGCCAATGATCGAGTCCGGCGCTTCCCGCGCCAAGCCCATCGGCTTTGTTTCGCGTCAGCTTCAAGTGTGGATGGATGGTCATGACAAGCTTGTCGTAAATGGCAAATCCGGAGAAACCGAACTTTATAACTTGAGCGTGGATCCTGAAGAAAAACGTGACCTCGCCTCCCAAGCGCCGGATAGAGTCAAGGCGATGAAGCAAGCATTGGATGCCTGGCTCGCCGATTGCAAAGTTCGCTAACACCTTCATGGGAGATCGTTCAAAGGATAGTCTACAGAGGGCGTTTCCGCTCTCTGCGGATGTCGTCAAACTACGACTTTGGAGCACGCGCCTGACTTCACCGATCACTTGGGGCAGTGCTCTCGTCTTGGTGGGGCTGGCTTGGTTCTTCAAATGGCCTTGGTATGTCATCCTTGGTGTCGCGGTCGTGCTCATCGCCGCTTTGGCGTTCTATTGGCGGCTAACGGGCAAACCGTTAGAGAAACGTATTCTCAAAAAGCTCATCAATGAGAGCAACGCTGAACAGGAAGACGAACTCGCTCAACGTGCCCGCGCCTTATCCAAGAAACATGCCGGCGACTTAGCTATCACGTTAGGCAAATTTCTCAAGATCAAACGCAAAATAGAGGAAGAGATTCATGCCCACGACGAACTTCCCGAGGCCGCCCAACCAATCGAGACCATGGTGGACGAACTCTGTTACGGCGTGGCCGATGAACTTGAACGCCTTGCCCAAGTCGAAGTCCGCCTCGCGCGCGAAGGCCTCCAAATCAATCCGGATCAAGAAGAACAGCTGAGAGACTTGCGCCGCGAACTCGTCACCAGCATCTCCACGGCCTATAAAACCCTCGTGGAAACACGCACCAATCTCGACGTCATCCTGCGCCCTGTGAGCCTCGATGTGTCCCGACAGAAATCGCAATTGGACGACGTCGTGCACAGCCTCAAAGCAGAAACGGAAATCGCGCGGCGCGTACGTCAGCGGCTGGATGAGGCCGAGTCGATCGTTTCCTCCAAATGAAATTGATCGGGAAAACGGTTGTCTCCTTACCATAATTGCTGAAATCTCCATGAGAAAAGGTCGCTAGCGCCCCTACTCTGCATGTCTCCCACTCCGTCACCCCCAAACGACCGCGAGGCCAAGGTCGCATTGATCACGGGAATCACCGGCCAAGACGGCTCTTACCTGGCTGAGCTGCTGCTCAAGGAGGGCTATGCCATCCATGGCACCACGCGGCGAACCTCCCTCTTCAATCGGTCGCGCATTGATCAAACGCGTGAAAAGGCTCTCGAGAAAGGCCTCATCTTCGATCTCCACTACGCTGATCTTACCGATTACCGAAGCCTGGAGAAACTCATTGTGGAACTCAAGCCGGACGAAGTTTACAACCTCGCCTCACAATCGCACATTGGCATCTCCTTTGACCAACCCGAGTTGACGGCGCAAGTCAGCGGCCTTGGCACCTTGCGTTTGTTAGAGTCCGTCCGTGCGCATCACCCGCAGGCGCGTTTTTACGAGGCCTGTAGTTCCGAGATGTTCGGCGGCACTACGATTTCGCCACAATGCGAGGAAACTCCTTTTTATCCCCTCTCGCCTTACGCGATTGCCAAACAATTCAGTTTCTCCACCATTCGCAATTACCGCGAAGCTTACCAAATCCACGCGTCCTCCGGTATCCTCTACAATCACGAATCCCCCCGCCGCGGCGAGAATTTCGTCACCCGCAAGATCGTCATGCAACTCACTGCCCTGCAGCAGGGCAAGACGCAGAAACCGCTCAACCTCGGCAATCTCGAAGCCTGCCGCGATTGGGGATATGCCAAGGACTACGTCCAAGCCATGTGGCTCATGCTTCAACAAGAGAAGCCGGGCGATTACGTGATCGCTACCGGCCAATCCCACAGCGTCCGCGAATTTGTCGAAGCCGCGTTCAAGGCCTTGGAAACCGAGGTCATTTGGGAAGGCGACGGCGTCGACGAAGTTGGTAGGCACAGCGCCTCCGGAGAAATATGGGTCCGAATCGATCCCGAATACTTCCGCCCCTTGGATCACCGGATTCTCGTCGGCGATGCCACCAAAGCACGGAAACGGTTAGGCTGGAAACCGTCCGTTACGTTCGAGGAATTGGTCGATCTCATGGTTCGCGCGGAGTTGGAATCGTAGCGTATAACTCGACCGGCTGGCGGTGACACGCTGAAGCTTCCTTGATTCGTGACGAAGGCTCAGGCCAAAGCCACGATACTCTTGCCTAACGAAAGCAGGCTCTCTAAGAAGGGCGTTGGATTCATTCAATTAAGCCATGCCTGACAGACATCTCCATTCTCACAATACCACCTTAGGAAGACGCTCGTTTCTCACTGCTGCCGCCGCAGCCTTTGGCACGGGTCACCTGCTTGCCAGAGATTACAGCAAGAACGCACCGCCAGTTCGCTACCCCGATCCTGACATCGTCTCACTCGATCCGCGATTCAATCAATACAAACTCGGCAACACTCCCATCCAACGTCTCTATCACAGCAAAGAAATGTTATGGGCAGAAGGACCGGCATGGAATGGCGTGGGGCGTTACCTTCTTTGGAGTGACATTCCCAACAATGTCCAGATGCGTTGGTTAGAGGAAGATGGCCATGTCAGCACCTTCCGCCACCCCTCCGGAAACAGCAACGGCAACACCTTCGACTACCAAGGCCGCCAAATCTCCTGCGAACACGGCAACCGCCGCGTCGTGCGCTATGAACCTGATGGCACGATCACCGTCCTGGCTGATTCGTTCGAGGACAAACCACTCAATGCTCCTAATGACGCGGTCGTGCATCCCCATGACGGCGCCATCTGGTTTACCGATCCTGGTTACGGCAGTCTCATGGATTACGAGGGGAATAAAGGCCCCCTCGAGTTGAAGGAAGCCGTCTACCGGATCGATGCCAAGACTGGAAACCTAACCAAAGTCACCGATGAAATCGGCAAACCGAACGGTCTATGTTTCTCGCCCGACTATCAAAAGCTCTATGTCGCCGATACCGGCGCCACGCATTACCCGGATGTGCCACGAGTAATCAAAGTGTGGGACGTTGTCGACGGAACCAGACTCGCCAATGGCAAGCAATTCATCTCTATGGAGTTGGACGGCAAAGCAGGCCTCGCCGATGGCATCCGCGCCGATATTGATGGCAATGTGTGGGCCAGCGCCGGCTGGGTCGGTGACGGCTATGACGGCGTTCACGTCTTTGCCCCTAACGGAGACCGCATCGGCCAAATCAAGCTACCGGAAATCTGTTCCAACGTGTGTTTCGGCGGCACCAAACGCAATCGCTTGTTCATGACCGGCAGCCAATCGCTCTACGCTGTTTACGTCGAAACCAAAGGCGCCCACATTTCGTAGTCCCACACACTTCGACAACCAACCCTCATCAATCATCTTTAGTAGAGTGCCATGCGACCCATCATCCGCCTTACGCTCATATTTTTCATTTCCGTGACAACGTTAGACGCCCAATGGTCGCCTGAAGTCCTAGCCGACGGCCGCGTCACCTTTCGCTACCGCTCCTCCGATGCCAAAGAAATCAAAGCTATCGGCCAATTCGGTGACGAAGTCATCCTCAAGCGAACTCTGAGAGGCCAATGGACCGGCACCACCCGTGAAGCCATCACGCCCGGCATCTACGAGTATCGATTCATCGTTGACTCACAAAGCACTATTGATCCCCGAAACAGGATGATCAAACCCCAGCGCTGGCCCGGCACCAGCATCCTCCACATCCCCGCCACACCGCCTGCACCCTGGGATCTTCAAGACATCCCCCACGGTACCCTTCACTATCACGACTACCAATCCAAAGCGCTGGGGAACCTCTGGCGCAATCTCGTCGTCTACACCCCACCAAATGCCAAAGGTCCCCTCCCCGTCCTCTACCTCGCCCACGGCTACAGCGATGAACAGCGCACCTGGACCGTCCATGGCAAAGCGCACTGGATCCTCGATTCTCTCATCGCTTCAAACAAAGCGAAACCGATGATCATCGTCATGCCCGATGCCCACGCCATCGCGCCGGAAACCCGCGATCAATCCGAATTCGACGTCTACGGCCCCGAAAACAGCGCCGCCTTCTGCCAAGAACTTATCGAGGACGTCATCCCTCTCATTGAAGCCAACTACCCTGTCAAGAAAGAGCCATCCGCCCGTGCCTTCGCCGGCCTCTCCATGGGCGGCCACCACGCCCTCACTATCGCCCTGCAACATCACCCACACTTTTCCCAAATCGGCGCCTTCAGTTCCGCTCCACCTAACGAAGAGTCAACCACCAAGGCCCTAGCAAATGTCGATCAAATCAATCAAAATCTGACCCTCCTCTGGATGGCCTGCGGCGACGAAGATTTTCTCTTCGACCGCAATGAACAAGCTCACGCCGCTTACAAAGAGGCCGGTCTTCGGCACGAATACATCGTCACCAAAGGCGACGATCACTCCTGGCCCGTCTGGCGGCGTTATTTGGTCGAGTTCGTGCCCAAGCTGTTTGGCGATCAGGCAAACCCCAAAGGTTAAACGGGCAGCAATGCCTTTTCCTGTCAGGCAAATCACTCCTTGACGGGAGCTGCTTTGGCAAGAGGGGCGCTGGCGGATTGAGCCGCTAGTAAAATTGCGCTCATTCTTGGTTTTAAGCTTCGTCAATAAATTTGTCCGGTTCTCTGGCTGAGCGGGGGTCTCATTGATCGAAACCATGGATCAGCATGCTGATGACGATTTTAAACTGCTAGAGCGCTACGTCCGTAATGGATGCGAACGTTCCTTCCGGCTCCTCGTTGACCGCCATCTTGGGTTGGTTCTGGCCTGCGCTCTTCGAACGATCGGCGATCGCCAGTTAGCTGAAGAGGTAGCCCAAAGAGTATTTGCCTTATTGGCAAACAAAGCGGCGGGTGTCCGCTCTAGCGCTGTATTAGGAGCGTGGTTGCATCGAGCGACTGTATTCGAAGCGACACGGGCGCGCCGTGGTGAACTTCGAAGAAGAGCCAGATTGGAAGCCTACGCCAAGCACATGAGCACGAAAGTCCCGATAGATTCCTCGCAGAATGACCAATGGAACAATGCATTACCTGTTCTTGATGAGGTGATCGATCACCTACCGCAGTCAGATCGGATGATGCTGGTAATGCGGTTCTTTGAAGGTAGGAATTACAGGGAGATCGGAACTCTTGTTGGAAAATCCGAAGAGGCCTCTCGCAAGCAGATCAAGCGAGCGCTGGAAAAGCTCTCCGCTTCCCTACAACGCAAAGGTATTGTCGCGTCTGTTGCTGTTCTGACTGCCGGACTGACAAATACCTCTAAGGCAGCCGCAAGCGCGACGCTTGTGGATTCCGTAAGCTCCGCCGCTCTTTCGTCCACGGCCTCCTCATCAACGACTCTCGCCTTCCTGACTATGAAGAAACTGACCACTGCCATCGCCGTCCTCGCCGCCATTCCAATCACCATTCAAGGAATGAAGAACCACGCGCTTGCTAAGCACATCGATTCCGTGCGCGAAGAGCTTGGGCGGAATTCAGGCACCACCTCGAGCAGCATCCTAACACCTCGCGTAGCCCGAGCGAAACCTTCCATAACGGAGGCTGCTGTTCTTCGTGAGTTGGCTAGTCAGATCAGAGCCTGCGAGAAGAGACCGGACGAAACGCGGCCTCTGTTCGCCGCTCTTAGCTTGGTCCAGAGCCTGAAAGAATCACAGCTGCCTCAAGCACTCGAAATGACCGAGAACATGACGGATGAAGGTAGTAATGCCAAGCTCCACCTCTACGAAGAGCTGCTAGCTCACTGGGCAACATTCGACCCTGTGGAAGCGATGCGCCGTGTCGAGGCTATGCCAACGTTACCTGGCCGGCAGCAATACGGATTGCGGGGCGTCCTGCGAATTTGGATGAAGCACGATCTCAGTGCCGCATTGGCAGCCGTTAAAACGGCTAGAATAAACCATCGTTCGAAACAGGATGCTCACCATATCGCCTCATGGTCAGTGGCAGCAACCAATCCTGAAGCGGTCGCGGCCTATCTACCAACAATGGAACGTGGCGTGGAGCGTGATCAATTGTTAACCGTGTTAACGCATGGCTGGATGCGTGGCGATCCCGATGCGGCGATTCCTTGGGCGGCAGGCTTAGAGGATTCAAGTGAACGGGACAGAGCCATGTCGTCAGTCGTTGGGACACTCATGGCCAAAGACCCAGAAGCTGCCTTCAAGTGGGCAGATACGCTATCCACGCCTAAGAAGAAGGACGAAGCGCTCAAGAATGCATTGAGGAATTGGATCTGGTTCGATCAGACTGCCGCTGAGGAATGGATCGAGTCATCCACGGAACTTACGGATGAAGAACGCAACCGATTGTTAAACCGTTAGCCTCGGTAATCATGCGTATCCTATCCATTGTCGTTGTCTGTATCATTCTCCTCTCCGGATGGCTTTGGAAGCAGAACGCTGCCTTGCGTGCCGAATTTGAGACTCTCGAAGATCAGCGAGCGGGGCTCTCTAACACCTCTTCAGATTCTAATCAAGCCGATTCCACAATCCAATCGTCGCCGCTTGCGCTAAGCACCGTCGAAGAGGCTGTATTGGAGTTGAGCAAGTATGGGATGGGAGACATCACCAAGGAGGCCTCCGTTGGAGATAAAATCTTCGATTTGAAGGAAGATCAGTTGCCTGAGGTACTCGAAATACTGACTAGCGGACCTGCCATCGGGACGAGCAGTTTAGGTGGGAAGACCTCTCTCGTTCAGGCACTCTTCGAGCATTGGAGTCGACTGAATCTTAAAGAAGCAATGAGAGCAGCGGACTCTCTTAACGGCGATTCAAAGACAAGTGCGTTGCGAGGAATCGTCATGCACCTCATCGACACCGATTTCGATGCCGCCATAGAACTTGCCTCAACTCCTGTGATCAAGAGTAAGCGCTCTGGAATGGGCAACGACAGGCTTTATGGCCCTGTCATTTCGGCCATGGCCAGACGTGACCCTAGAAAAGCTGCGGATTTCGCCTTGAACGGCTCCTATAACAATTCCGCAAATCCCGACAATAATGGGTTGCTCATTGTCACCCGAATCTGGGCCGAAACGGATCCTCTCGCCGCTCTCGAATGGGCTCGGCAACATGTGGATTCGGAATTGAGGAGAGGGGCTGAATTCGGAATCCATATGGTCTGGGCTCAGCGCAATCGAAGTTCAGCAATCGACTCAGCGCTCTCGCTTGAGGATAACGATAGCCGAGAGTTCTTGCTAGGGCATCTGATCTATAGTTGGGGGCAGCAAGACAGGGAGGCGGCTCTGAACTACCTCACCAATGGTCTACCCGAAGCACACCGTTCAGCAACCCTGTTTGAAAGTGTAGGGAGTGGCTTTGGCCGTGCTAGTCTGGATTCCGTTCTAAACGCCGCGCAGAGCATCGATGACATCGAGTTGCGTGAAGGATTTCTTGGCAAAGCAGCGGAAGAACGACTTGAGTACGATGGCAAGGCCATTGCGTTGGCAAGCCACTTGCGCGAAGGCCCACTCAAGAACCGCGTCTTTGAAAGTGTGATGAAAAACTGGACGCAGTTTGATCTTGAGGCTGCGTCAGATTGGTTAGGATCGGCACAGGAATCGCCCTCCCGGGACGTTGCCATCCAGGCGCTCACCAGCAAGCTGGTCGCTTCCAATCCGGAAAGAGCCATTGAGTGGGCAGCTGCCATTTCCAACGCGGAACAACGAGAAAAGTCGATCGACTCTCTGGCCGAAGAATGGCTGAAGAAAGATAGCGAATCCGCAGCTCAATGGATCAAGCATACAACCTATCTGACTCCGGCCGCGAAGAAACGAATCCTGCCATGAGTGTTATGTCACTCCCGTGTGTAACATTAGCCAGAAATCTATGAAAACCACAATCTTTCTCATTGGGTCGCTCATGTTCGCCGGAGATGGTTAGGGCATTTCTCATAGGCGCCGACACTTGTCCGAATCGTAACACCTTGATGTGACTCTAAGATTCCCGAAATTTGATGATCGATTCAGGAGCTGCAGGGCTCAAGCTACAACACTCGGGCTTACAATTCCTCCGGTAAAAGTTTAGCCGCAAACGCCCTCACCGGATTGTCCGATGAGGGCGTTCAGGTTTCGATCGGGGGCGATCGACCGAATAAGCCAGAAATAGAATGTGCCGATTAACTCTAGCTGTTTAGCCGTCAGAGCGGCGATCGCCATCGTTGGCGGCATTGCGAGCGTCTTCGCGGATCTGCTTGAGGGTATCCCGCAAATCGCGATGCTTGAGTCGTTGATCGGAGCGGAAGGCGTCCATCAGTTCTTTCTTAGCCTCTTGCGTTTCAGCTAGAGCGAAGTCCGCTTTGAAATCTTTGCGGTCCTTCTTCCTGAGGTCCTGAGCATTCTTCAAGGCATCACGCATCGCACGTACATGATCGGGAACGTTTCCGCGAGCATCTTCTTTGGCGGCTTTCTTGATGTCTTCAGACATGGCTTTCTGATCAGCGATGAGCTGAGCATTCTGCTCTCGGAACTCGTTCACTGCTGCTTGGACATCCTCCTTGGAGGCGTCTTTACCAAGAGCAGCGAGCTTCTCTCTCAAGGCATCACGAAGTTCTTTGCGCTGGGCATCGTAGGTTTCGCGAATGGCCTTGGCCTCGTCAACGAAGTCAGGGCGATTGCCTTTCACTTCATCCTCAACGTCTCCTCTATCGGGCTTATCGGGGGTCTCTGGTGTTTCGGGGTCCTCGTCGACCTCGGGTTCTTCGACCTCTACTTCCGGTTCCTCATCATCGATTTCGACTTCAGGTTCATCGGGAGTATCGGGTTGTTCTGGGTTGGCGGGGGTCTCTGGTTGTTCTGGGTTAGCGGGGGTTTCCGGTTTTCCGGCGTTTTCGGGCTTACCAGGGGTCTCGGGGCGGCCGGGATTCTCAGGACGGCCTTGAGCGACCGTCGTTTCTGACGCGATCAGAGCGAAAAGGCCAATCGCAAGAAGCAACAAGTTTAGGCGGTGATTTTTCATGGTGAATGATTCGTTGTTTTGATCGGAGTGGGCTGACGGAATCCCTGGGAGCACGAGTCATACCAGACGCACCTCTATCTACATAACCATTTTACTGCAAATCAGTTACACCACTCAAAGAGCCACCCTCTAGCAATTCGCTTCCTGACGTCTTTGATAATATTCACCACCATGCCCGGGGAATATTCCCAAATGGGGAATATTCCAAATCCCAATCTGAAGTCACTCCACTGTCACACTCTTGGCGAGATTGCGTGGCTGATCGATGGCGCACCCGCGGATTCGGGCAATATGGTAGGAGAGGAGTTGGAGAGCCACGACAGTGGGAATGGGGGCGATGTAGTCTGGGCAGGGCGGGACTTGGATAACACTATCGGCAAGGCCCTGAACTTCTTGATCTCCTTCGGTGATAACGGCGATGACGCGGGCGTCACGAGCTTGGCATTCGTGGGCGTTGCCGATGCTTTTGTCTTTGCCAGGGATGTCGTTGAGGAGGGCGATGACGGGGACGTCTTTTTCTAACAAGGCAATGGGGCCGTGTTTGAGTTCGGCAGCGTGGTAACCCTCAGCGTGGATGTAGCTGATCTCCTTGAGTTTGAGGGCGCCCTCCAAGGCGACCGGGTAGAGGTAACCGCGGCCAATGAAGAAGGCGCTTCGGGCGTCAGCCCAGCGTTCGGCTTCTTCGGCGATGGCGTCGTTCTGTTCGAGAACGCGTTCGATGAGTTCCGGAATCTGGTGAATGGCTTTGGCCACTTCACGGCCGCGTTCACAAGAGAGGCGTCCGCAGCGGGCGAATTTTAGGGCCGTCATTAGAAGAACAGCCACTTGGCAAGTGAAGGCTTTGGTCGAGGCGACACTGATCTCCGGGCCGGCGTGCAGGTAAATCCCTCGCCCCGTTTCACGCGCGATGGTGGAGCCGACCACGTTGCAGATGCCACTAACCCATGCGCCCTTCTGTTTCGCTTCGCGAACGGCGGCCAGGGTGTCGGCGGTTTCTCCGGATTGGCTGATGGCAAAGACGACGTCGCGCGCGGTGATGATGGGGTTGCGGTAGCGAAACTCAGCAGCTTGTTCCACTTCAGCAGGTATGTCCGCGAAGTTCTCGAAAGCGTATTCGCCCACCATACCGGCGTTCATGGAGGTGCCGCAGCCCACGATGATGGCCCGTTGCACCTCTGACATTTCTCTCGGCGAGGCTGCTAGTCCGGACAAGATGGCGGTACCGTTTTCGAGATCCAAGCGACCGCGGATGGCATTGCGCAAGGCGTCTGGTTGTTCGAAGATCTCTTTGAGCATGAAATGCTCGTAAGAGCCCAACTCTGCCGAGGTATCTGACCATTCCAATTCAGATATTTCCCGGCTGACGGGCACGTTGTTGAGATCACGGACATCGACTGAGCCTGGTTTGACAATGGCGACGTCGTTGTCATCGAGATAGATGACTTGCTGTGTCACGGCGACCACGGCCGCAGCGTCGCTGGCGATCACCGATTCGTTGCCACCGACGCCGATGACAATGGGACTTCCGCGGCGAGCTGCGATGACTTTGTCCGGTTCATCCTGACAAACAACCGCGATGCCAAAGGTACCTTCCACACGTTGAAGGGCCGCGCAGACGGCCTCCAACAGATCATCCTTGTAATAATCGCCTATGAGATGGGCGAGCACTTCGCTATCCGTCTCCGAGCGAAAGGTGTGCCCCTTGCCTTCGAGATGCCGGCGGATGTCTCGGTAGTTTTCGATGATGCCGTTGTGAACCAGGGCAATACGACCGCTTTCGTCGAGGTGCGGATGCGCATTCTGTTCCGTAGGTGGCCCATGAGTGGCCCAACGCGTGTGGGCAATGCCGATGCGAAAAGGACTCGACGCGTCAGCGAGCTCGTCTCGAGCAGCGTTGCTGAGTTTCGCCACTTTGCCAGAACGTTTGATCAAGCGAAGGCGATCATCGCCCACTAGCGAAATGCCTGCTGAGTCGTAGCCGCGGTATTCCAAGCGGCGCAAGCCGTTGATGAGTACTTGGCTCGCTTCTTTGTCTCCGATGTATCCGACGATTCCACACATTATATTAAAAATCTGATTGGGAGTTACATTCTACGTTCATTAAAACCACCTTATGGGCAACAATAGCTAACAATATACTTTAAAAGGCAATGAGATGAGATCGGGATATTTGCATTATGACAGTCATCATGACATCGCGGAGCGACGTACATATGGAAGACCAGAAATGACCGCCTACGGTTGCCTATCACTCCTAAACTTCGAGGTCATTTCCGCGTTATTCGGCTAAAGCCTGCACTCCGACAATTCCATATCAGTCCTCCATTAGTGTCTATAAGTGGCTTGCATTCCGTTAGAAAATTTACTCTAAGTCACTCTGAACCACGTCACCCGGCCGGGTGGATGTTTGAGGCCAAAGTTTGCGACCCGGATAAATACTAGTGTGAATGCCAGTGTGAACACCATCGCCGATGATGGTTCCGAATTTGCGGCGTCCGGTATCTACCAACTTGCCCTTGATCATAGAGCGGTGGTTGGCGCCGTCGTGGCGGAAGTTGGAGGTGATGGTGCCGGCGCCGAAGTTAACGTTGGCACCGATGATAGAGTCGCCGCAGTAGCTGAGATGACCGATGGCGGTGCCAGGATAGAGAATCGAGTTCTTGATCTCGACAGCTTGGCCGATGTGGCAGTGGTCGCCAATCATGGTGGCGCCTCGTAAATAAGCATTGGGGCCAATCTTACAGTTTTCGCCAATGATAGCCGTGCCTTCAATGTAGACGCCTGGCAGAATCACCGATCCTCTTCCAAGATGCATCACGCCCTCAATGACGGCCTGTTCGTGAACTTCCCCAAGAACTCGGGATTCGTCCACGGTCTGCGCCAGACGCTCTTGTAACGTTAGGAAATCCCAAGGGTGACGAATCTCAAACAGCTCGTCTCTGAACTCGATTTGGGTTGCGCTCTCCGGCTCACCCAACCAAACCAACGGTTGACCTTCTTGCGAGACGATCGCAGTGGGAGAGTCCGCTTTCATGAGGTGCCGTGCAAGGGTGGGGCTGAGCCAAATGTTTTCTCTCAGATGGATTTCTTTACTGAATTCACTGGGAAAACTCGCTTCCTGAACGACGCGAAAACTTCGGCCGGCGACATAACATTCCGCCAAGGAGCGTGTGTTGGTCAAAGGTTCGGCATGGACGGGCGACGCCGGCGGGTGAAAGACGAGACTCATGCGCAAAGCTCAGCCCGTACAAGCTTCTCAAATCGTTGCGCAAATTCGTCGACCATTGCTTGATCCACACATTCCAATAAGATTCTCAGCTTGTTCTCTGTTCCCGAGTAACGAATGACGTTCCGTCCGCGATCGCCAAAACAGGCCTCACATTGCTCGATCAAGGCGGTCAAACCGGGAATCTCTTCTAATGGTGGTTTGCAAGGGACGGCAATGCTGACGAGACGCTGTGGATATTCTTCCATGCAATCTGCCAACTCGGACATGGTGGCGCCCTTCTCCCGCATCCAGCACAACACTTTGAGCGCGGTGAGAATGCCGTCTCCGGTGGTGGAATGAGAGCCGAATATGACGTGCCCGGAATTCTCGCCTCCGAACGCATAGCCCTCTTTGCGCATTTTCTCGATGACCTGGCGATCCCCCACCCCTGTGATCTCGGTGTGGATACCGCGGCCATTTAGGGCATCTAACAATCCCAGATTCGACATCGAGGTCACCACGGCGGTGTCACCTCTCAATCCGCCCTCGCCTCGCAAATGAATCGCAGCCAAACCAAGAACACGGTCGCCATTCACACGCCGCCCCTTTTCATCAATGAAGACAACACGATCGGCATCGCCGTCAAGAGCCACACCCACGTCAGCTCCATGCATTTTCACCAATGCTTCCGCGGTCTCTGGATGCAACGCACCACACTCGTGATTGATGTTCAAGCCGTTTGGGGCGGTGCCGGTGGCAACCACTTCAGCACCCATCTCTTCTAGAATCAGTGGGCCTAAATGATAGGCAGCACCATGCGCAGCATCCACGACGACTTTCATTCCCGCCAAATGCGTATTGCCCACAATGCCTTTCACATATTCGATGTAACGGCCCTTTCCATCTTCGACCCGATGCGCTTTGCCAATGCCCTCGCATGATGGCGCATCGTTTTCGGGGTGCCCTTGAAGGATAAATTGTTCAACACGTTGCTCTAACAAATCCGACAATTTGTAACCATCGGCGCCAAAGATTTTGAGGCCGTTATCCTCAGCAGCATTGTGTGAGGCAGTGAGCATGATCCCGGCCGCGCAACCCATGGATTTGGTGAGATGAGCAACGGCAGGCGTGGGCAGAGGTCCGACTAACAAGACGTCGAGCCCATAAGAAACCAAGCCACTAGTCAGCGCCGTTTCCAACATGTAGCCGGACAACCGCGTGTCTTTGCCGATGACCACCTTGTGCTGAATGCTATCATCATCCCCAAATACCTTGGCGATACTCTTCCCCATGGCCAACGCTACGTCCGGCGTGATGGGATAACGATTGGCCGTACCACGAATACCGTCCGTACCAAAGAGCTTGTTCATTGATTTGGTTTTTCTGTGTTTGTTGGGGTTGTTATTCCTGCGCCTCACCACGTTCCCCGGCTTCGTAGTCGTAGACCCAACTACCCGCCACCAGTTCTGAGATGTGGACGATTCGGTTGTCACTGACTTCCTCTGGATAGGCCAATTTCACCATCACCGGATGGTGCGCTTGGCGAGCGACGGTAAATAAGTTTCTTATGGCAATATCAATGTCACCATTTCGCTCCACATACCCGTAGAGCTCCGGCCATTCCTTTTCCGGATACCAAAGGATGTAACAGCGAAACTTGCGCGAATCAGAAAACTGATAGTTGTAGTATTCTCCTTCTCTCAAGACGGCGCGAAACATTACCGGTTCGCGCGGTTGTTGGACGGCGAATTCCATCCAAGACATCTCTTGGTAGTCAACGGCCACTTCCCAATCCACTTTAAGATATCCGTGAGGGTCCCGTTCTAGCATGCCGACGAAAGGACGTTTGCCCGGCATCAGCAGAGCTTGAACCTTGATCATCTCAAGCCCATTGACGAGTGTGTGGTAGGCTTTTTCGATCACCACATCCTCTGCTGTATCGACGGGATATTTTTCATAGTAGGCTTGAAGCCTTTGCACGATGTGCCCCGCTGCGCGGCAGTGCTTGAGCTTCTCTTGCCAGGTTTCTGCCCGGACAAATGCCTCAATCGATTCTTTCACTTCCACCGGATCGATTCCCTGTTCACGTGCCTCGGGTAGCACAGGAGGCATCAAGGCGGCCCGAGCTTGTTGCACCGCCTCGATGATCACGTAGATGACTAACGCATTGATGGCAGTGAACGCTATGATGTAGAAGGTTGGCATCCGCCAATGGCCATCCTCCACCAAGAGCGGGCCTAGCAGCGGGAGTTCTGCAACCGTCTCGCGAATGTTACGTTCTGAAAAGAACTTCTCCGGCGCCCCGCGCCCACCCGGATTCAGGGTGCCCCATGACGAGTCCCCACCGGCGGCCGGATCGTCGGGCATGGTCATGGGAATGTCTTGCGGAAGATCTGCCACAGGCGCAGCCGAAGCCATGGGCCGATCCGGCAAGACGATTCGTTTCGAGCCAAGCGGATCCGTTACGACAGATGGCTTTGATAGGACGTTGACGTCCTCTCGTAGTTCTTCCGGAAGAATGGTCGGATTCTCCAAGCGTAGCTCCAAGCGATGGATTGAACGTTGGGCTCGGTCGATTGCCTGCAACTGCTCCTGGAGATTCTCATCGGTGACTTCCTGAGAGAGGAGCCCATCAAGCTCGTCACGTAAGATATCGAGTTCGTCCTTTCCAGCTTCTGGATGTTGCTGCTGCTGCTGCTGCCTTGCCGCACGCACGGCTCCTGGCTTCAGCTCGGGTGGGGCGGGTCGGATCTCAATGGGCTTCGGCTGGGGGATGCCTGCATCCGGCGCAGGAGCTCCGGTCTGTTCGCCATCCAAATCATCCCAATCTCCTAAAGAGAGTTCCCCAGCGGGAGCCACGTCCTCTGCTGAGGATTGAGAAGGCCTCTCCACCTCAAGCTCAAAGACTGGTTCCCCCTCGGCAAGGGTGTCTTTGGATGGGCGTGGTGTCTTATCGCGCTTCTTCTTACGCTTGGCCATGTGACGGTCAACCTAGTGAGAGCACTATCTTTGTAAACTGCGGAACCGGCCCTTCGTCAGATGCCCCACCTCAAGGATGCTCGACTCGCGGCGAGACGCCCCCGCTCTTTGATTGTCTAACATCCTCTAAATCGATCAATGTGTGTTCACGCACGGCACTACGGAATGAAGAGATCGATCTCTGAACAGAACATCAAACCGGGATCACCGCGTTCTTCCAACGTCTTGACCAGACACTTCAATTCTCGCGCGACGCGGCCTTCGAAGATCTTCATGCCGTTGGCAAAGACACTAATCGTCTGATCAAGATTCACTAGCTGATCATCCAAGCGCAGCCGTAAGCGGTGAACGTTAGAGGTTTGCAGATCAATGCGGTTACCAGTGATCTCGGCGCGCACCTGTTGTCTGGGCGCCGGTTCTTCATTGGCTAACCAATAGAATTGACGAACGTGATGATCCGTGGCGGACCAGGTGACGGTCTTGGGGCGGGTATCACGCTGATATTGGTGCAACCACTTTACGCAAGCACGGTCATTGATCTGATGACCACGATCGTCGTGCTCGATGAAACGAAAGATGTAAGCGCTTTGGTTTTCCTGATTGAGTGCAGCAAGGCTCTCTTGATAACTGCGACAAAGTTGTACCCGGCTGTAGGCGATGTCGTTTTCACCGATCTCAAACCTAAGCGGTGTATTGAACCAGTTTTCTGCCGGCGATAGATCTCTCGTGGGCGCTGCCGCAGAAGCACTTACCGCTGCAAAGCGATCCGCCATCTTGGCCCCAATGCAGAAGGCACCGTACCCCCCTGCAGAATACCCCATAAGATAAACGCGATTGGGATCGGCGTTCTCACGAAGCACCAATTCCTGAATCAGCCGGCTGAGAATAGGATAAATGTAATCGCCATGCCATTGATTCCAAGTATCGCGAGGAGCTCGTGGGCAAACATAAATGCCAGGCGCATCCTGGTAGCGGGCTTGTTGGCGTTCCCATTGCCGGTCGTTGGCGTGGGCAGGAATGGCGCCACCGCCGTGAAGAGATATGGTGATGGGTAATCGTGCATGAGGATCCTTCCCAACACGCTTGCGTATGGTGAAACGCAACCGGTCTTCGCCAAACTCGAGACGCCGGCCTTCGAAGGCCCGTTTCTGTTTGGGTTTGGCGATTTGGCCCTCTCGGTAAGCGTCCCAAACCACCTCGCGCAATTCTTCAACATCCGTGGAACTAAGATTGCGGTGAGCATCCCAAGTCGACGCGTTGTCGATCTGGTTGCTAAGGAGAGGCGCTTTAAAATAAAGATCTAAAAACCCTGCCGCTTCCGCGCCTGAGCGAAAGTCATCGGCCGTCGAAGGCGTGAGCGGTAAGAGACAGAGCGAACAGAGAGCAGGTCGAACGAATTTGATCATATAGAATTATCATAAGAATCAATTCCAATAAATCAAATCTACTTTCAATAATTAGAAGCTTTTCTATTAAATTTGCTCAGTTTTGAGAATCGCTATTTGGGAAGATCAGACATGGACTCCATGCTTCGTGGCGGGCCCAGGATTTCTCTTAAAAGGAAGGCGGAGCGGACGTTCTCCGGCTCCAGTAGGGCCTTCACCGAGAGGCCGCCGGATCGCCGATGTCGCCGGGTCCGCTTGAATTCTCCGGCGGATTGAATGCGATCCAGGGCTTCCTGTTCTTCCCGGGTCAGCTGCGGCTTTTCGACTTTGGTCTCGAAGGGAAGGGGCGGCACCTCTGGAGGCGGCGTTTGCTGCTCGGGCAGCGGCGGTGGCGCCGCGACCGGCTCCGGTTCGGGCTCCACCGGGAATCCCATGGACTCCAGAATGTCCCGCATCCGGTCGGGAACCTCTTGGCGAGGCTCGTCCGGAAGATCGGGAGGCGGTTCCATCCGCGGCTGACCACGATTCTCACGGCTCTCCCGAATCTTGTTGCTGATCCAACTCAGAAAGCTGAGCAGCAAGAAGATGAGGATAAAAAAGCTCTCGTCTAAGATGTTCGGCACGATTCTGGCCGGTTGCGGTTTCTGTTAGCTTTCAGCAGCGTTCTCCTTGGCGATGGAGTCGCGCATATCGGTATCCGCCGTGAGATTCTTGTAGCGGGCAAAGTCCATGATACCGAGATTGCCGCTGCGAAAAGCTTCGGCCATGGCCATCGGCACCTCAGCCTCGGCCTCAACCACCTTGGCGCGCATCTCTTGCGTCCGGGCGGCCATCTCTTGTTCCGTGGCCACCGCCGCAGCACGCCGCATTTCCGCTTTCGCTTGGGCAATTTGTTTATCAGCCTCGGCCTGCTCGGCTTGCAATTTGGCCCCCACATTATCACCCACATCGACGTCGGCGATATCGATGGAAAGGATCTCAAAGGCAGTCGCCGCATCCACGCCCTTCCCTAACACAAGCTTGGAAATGTTATCAGGGTTCTCTAACACATCTTTGTAAGAAGGCGCTGAACCGATGGAAGTCACAATCCCCTCACCCACACGCGCGATGATCGTTTCCTCCGTAGCGCCACCAACGAAACGATCGAGATTGGTCCGCACGGTGACTCGGGCACGCGCCCTGACAGAAATGCCATCTCGCGCCACGGCGTCAATCTTGTCCTTTCCCGACGAACTCCCGGGACAGTCAATCACTTTGGGATTGATGCTCGTTCGCACGGCTTCCAGCACCGTCTTTCCCGTGCCCTTCACGGCGAGATCGATGGCTTGCGCACGCTCGATGCCTAAGGTGATGCCGGCTTTATCCGCGGCGACCATGGCCAAGACCACCTGACTAACATCACCACCAGCCAAGTAGTGGGCTTCCAAGGCATCGGTGGAAATGAAATCCAATCCCGCTTTCACGGCCGTGATCCGGCTATCCACAATGAGTTCAACCGGCACTCGGCGTAGCCACATGGCGATGAGTTGCGCCATAGAGACCGGCGCGTTCGCCACTTTGGCACGCAGCCAGATCTTGAAGAATTTGAGGACGATGATCAGCGCCACCAAAGCGATAAGGATGACGATGCCAAAGAGCGCGTACTGCCAGGGCTCGGCCGCGAGGAGGTGAGGAATGGAGTAGTTCATAGGTTTTTGATAGGAAATTTTAGTTTGATAGAGTGTTGGTTAGGCCACCGCAGAATCCGTTAGGGCTCGGACGACGATCCGCATCCCTTCGACTTTCACGACCTTCACGGCGGAGCCTTCATCGATCATGCCGGACTCGGCAACGACATCCAATCGCCGTCCATCGACTTGCGCCTTTCCCGCCGGACGAAGATCGGTCTTGGCAACGCCCTCGGCGTTGAGGAGGGAGGCCATCGATTCTTCACGCGAATCATTCTTCACCGCCTCACCAAGCATGAAGTCTTTGCCCGGTCCGAACTTGTCGAAGTATTTCAACCAGAACGTGAGAGCTAGAACCACGAAGATGACGACCCCGGCCGCCACGCCCATTCCCACGGCAGCGCCGTAAGTGGTGAAACACAAGACAATGGAGGCCGCCAGCACCACGATGCCGACGATTCCAAGGATGCCGCCCGGCAGAAAGAACTCCAGGCCGATCGATAACACGCCCAGGACGACAAGAATGATGATGGTAGTAAGCATGATGCGTCGAGGGATACGATTGCACAGCTTCCCCGGGCGCGCGTCAACCCCTTCGCGCGAGATACGCATCCAGCCAGGTTTCCACTTGGGTCGATTTGAACTGGATCCTTTAGCGGACTATCATTGTAGCGTGGACCGGCCGGGTGACGGCGCTCTCTGAGAACAAACGTCCCTGCCCGCGCCACTCGCGGCGAGACGCCGCGGCTCCTTGATTCATCCAAAGGTCTACCCGACCGCATCCGGATACTTCTCCAGGAAGTCCTTATACCACGCGATCGTCTTCGTGATCCCGGCCTCCAAATCGTACTGAGGCGCCCACTGGAGGAGTTGCGCCACTTTATCAGTGGCGAGATACTGACAATTGATCTCGTTGGTGGCTTTACCCATGATCTTGGGCTTCTTACTAGTGCCGGTCAGCTTGGCCACTGTTTCAAACACCTCTAACACACTGATCGGTTTTGACGTGCCAAAGTTGTAGGCTTCACCGGAGATGCTCGGATCTTCGATCAATTTATCCATGAGACGGAGATAACTCTCCACCGCGTCATCAATGTACATATAATCGCGCTCCAATGTGCCGTCACTACGAATGATCAATTCGCGATCTTGCAAGGCGGCGCAGATAGCATCGGGAATGATGCGGCTAAAATTCATATCGCCGCCGCCATAAGTATTGGCATTCCGCGTCACCACGACTGGCAAGCCAAAGGAAACGGCGTAACTGCGGGAAATAATATCAGCGCAAGCTTTGGAGGCATCGTAGGGATATAATCCTAACAAAGGCTGATCCTCTGTGTAGGGAAGATTGGGTTGCACGCCATACGCTTTGTCTGATGACGCCACGACAATGCCTTTCGTAACACCCGCGACGCGAGCGGCTTCCATGAGACACCAAGTGCCTTTCACGTTGGCTTCGTAAGTCGACAACGTGGAACGATTCGAAATACCGACAATGGCCTGCGCGGCAAGATGATAAATGTTCTCAATCTCGTATTCATTGATCAACCGCAGCATGGATTCGTAATTCTCCAACTTGGCGTCTACCAAGGTGACTTTGTCTCGAATACCGTGGAGATTAATGGCCGAATAACGCTTGTGATCACGCGCGATCACCACCACGTCTGCGCCAATATCGACGAGCTTCTTTGCTAAACAACCGCCAATAAAACCATCAGCGCCGGTTACGAATACCTTACGGTTAGTCCAATTCATCATATACAAAGCTTATTCATCCTCCCACACCTTCCAGGGCGCTTTACCCGCATCCCAAAGCGCATTGAGTTCCTGACAATCCTTAAATGTGTTCATGCATTTCCAGAATCCGTCATGCTTGTAAGAACTCACCTGACCTTTCGAGGCATAGTACTCCATCACTTCATTCTCGAGTTCGCCACGATGAAGTTCATCAAACAAATCTTGGTTGAAGACAAAGAAGCCGCCGTTGATCCAATACTCTTTTAACCGGGGCTTTTCCACAAACCGCTGCACGCGATGATTGTCATCAATTTCTATGACACCGAATTGTGAATAAAGAGGCGCTGCCGTCAGCGTGACCGTCGTCTCACACTCGTTGTGCCGCTCAATCACTTTATCGATCGGGACATCGGCCACGTCATCACCGTAGCCGACCAGAAATTGCTCCGTATCGATGTGCTCGCGAACCTGCATGATTCGTGATGCTTTGCTAGACTCTTCGCCCGTATCCACGCAGGTGATCCGATACCCAGGCAGCGGATCGGTCGCGACATACTCTTCAATGGCCTCGCGCTTGTAACCCAAGCACAATATGAAGTCTCGGTGCCCATAGTGCGCGTAGTAACGCATGATGTGCCAGAGGATCGGCTTCCCGCCTACCTCAACAAGTGGCTTGGGAATGGATTCAGTCTTCTCTCGGAGTCTCGTTCCTTTACCCCCACACAGGATGACCACTTTCATTGACGAGACCGAGTTTCGTTTTCATTCTATGGATTTCATGCCATCCATACATTCAATGAATGGGATTTCAATCATAATGCGGTCGTTTAACGACATCGAGTATATTGAGGAGACTCTCCGTATGCTCTACTCGCAAACCATCACGGATTTCGAGCTTATCAGTCTTGATAATCATTCCACAGATGGGACCCGCGAAGTGATCGAGAAGCACATGAAGGAAGGCAAGTTCCTGGAACGCGCCAAGGGTCCCTATTCGCCCGGCGCGGTGCTGAATCAAGGAGTCGCCGGCAGTAGCGGCGAGACCTTGGTTTTTCTCAATTCTGATGCTTCACCTGTCGATGAGCATTGGCTGGAGAATCTGATCAAGCCGCTCGAGGATGAGACAATCGGCGCCACTTATGGCCGGCAAAGTGCCCGCCCAGACGCGCGTCCGACCGTCCGCCGCGATCACGATTTCTGTTTCCCACCGGAATCGACGGATCGCAATCGCACCCAGCTCGGCAACCATTCTTGGTACAACTTCTTCTCTATGGCGAACAGCGCATCCCGCCGTGAGGTGCTGGAGAAGGTCCCCTTCCGCGATGTGACAGTGCATCCAGAAGACATCCTCTGGGCTAAGGAAGTACGCGAGGCCGGATGGCAGGTGGAGTACGTTCCCGACGCCAACACCATGCACTCTCACAATTACACCTTTCAGCAAGCGTGGCGCCGTTTCAAATGGGAAGGCGTGGGCGATGCCATGATCTTCCCGCGCCGGCGCGGACGCGACAACGTCCTCAGCTTCGCCGTGCTGCCTTACCTCAGCGCGCTTAAAAATGATGCCGTTCATCTCTTGAAAGGGAAGCACTTCAGCCCCGGTGAGTTCATCTACTCCTGGTCGAGCCGCTTTGCGCAGAAGTTTGGCCGCTATGCCGGCTTCCGGAAGGGCATCCGGCTCCTGCGGGAAGAGAAAGCCTGACCCGTTCCGTAGAATAGTTGCGTCCCGCCTGCTCCTGAGGCATCACTGCGCCCATCCACTATGAGCGCTGATTCTCTCACAGAAGATCTCGTCCGTGAGACCTTGAAACAGGTCTCTTACCCTGGGTTCAGCCGGGACATCGTCTCGTTTGGCCTGGTCAAGAACGTTCAGGTGGACGGGAGCGCGATCAAGGTCCTCGTGGCCCTGCAGACACGCGACCCGGAAGTGCCGAAACAGATCTTTCAAGCTGCCAAAGAAGCGCTTCACGCGTTGCCGGGTGCGGGTCAGGTAGACATCGACTTCGACATCAAGGATCCCGGCCAAGCGGGTGCGGACGCCGGGCAGCTGGGTAAAGCGGTCATTCCCGGCGTGAAAAAGGTGATCGCTATCGCTTCTGGAAAAGGGGGTGTGGGCAAATCGACGGTGGCGACCAATCTCGCCGTGGCCTTGCAACGTCAGGGCGCCAAGACCGGTCTTTGTGACTGTGATCTCTACGGCCCCAGCGTGGCTCACATGTTTGGATCGGACGAGCGCCCCAATGCCACGGAGGAGAATGAGATCATCCCCATCGAAATCCAAGGTTTGAAAATGATCTCCATGGGTTTTTTGTTAGATGATCGCTCTCCGGTCATCGTACGGGGTCCCATGGCCACTCGCTACACGCAACAATTCCTACGCCAAGTGGCTTGGGGCGAACTCGACTACCTCATCCTTGATTTACCACCAGGCACGGGCGACATCCAACTAACGATCGTGCAAACGGTGGCTTTGACAGGGGCGGTGATCGTCACCACACCGCAGGAAGTCGCTCTCATTGATGCGCGCAAGGCGGCATCAATGTTTGATAAAGTGAATGTACCGGTGTTGGGCCTCATTGAAAACATGAGCTATTTCCTCTGTCCAAGCGACGGCGAGAAATATTTCATCTTTGGCCAGGGCGGCGGCGTGAGGGAAGCGGAGCAGTTAGGCGTGCCTTTGTTAGGAGAAATTCCCATCGATATCGCGGCCCGGGCGGGAGGCGATGAAGGACAACCCATTGCCCTAACCGATCCCAACAAATCAGAAACAAGCCAGATTTTCGCGAACATCGCGAAATCCTTGATGACCTACGCACCCGCTTAAACTCATGCTTCCGTGGTTCCAGGACGGCCGATTTCCGCTCTACCTCGCGCCCATGGCAGGGGTGACCGACGTGACGTTTCGAACCCTGTGCAAAGAGTTAGGCGCGGACGTCATGGTCACGGAGTTCGTCTCTTCCGAAGGCATCATCCGCCGCGACGATCGCACACGTAAATACACCGAATTCAAGGAAGCCCAGCGCCCGGTGGGCGTGCAGCTCTTTGGCGCCAATCCGGAAAACATGGCGGAAGCTGCCAAGAAAATCATCGATTGGAAACAACCTGATTTCATCGATATCAATTTCGGCTGCCCGGTAAATAAGGTGGTGAGCAAGAACGGCGGTTCTTCCTTGCTCAAAGATTGCCCCACGCTCGCGGCGGTGGCTAACACCATTGCGAAAGCCGTTTCCATCCCCGTCACGGCCAAGATTCGCATCGGCTGGGATCAAAACTCGATCAATGCGGTGAACGTTTGCCAGACCTTGGAAGCGGCCGGGATGCAGGCTATCGCCATTCACGGACGCACGCGCTCTCAGGGGTACACCGGCGAAGCCAATTGGGAGGTCATCAGTGAATGCGCGGACGCCGTGTCTGTTCCCGTCATCGGCAATGGCGATATCGCTAGTGGCGAAGATGTGATGCTCCGCCGTGACGAAACCAACGTCAGTGGCCTCATGATCGGCCGGGCCGCCATGACCTATCCGTGGATCTTTCGCGAAGCGAAGCACTATCTGAAGACCGGCGAGTCCCCCTCCCCCGTCCGATTAGAAGATCGCTGGCAGCTTATTCTTCGCCACGCCCGTATGGCCCTGGCCAGCGATCGCTACGGCGACGAACTCCACACCATGCAGGCCATGCGCTCCCGCCTCATGGCCTATAGCAAAGGCTTTCCCGCGGGCAAGCGACTCCGGACACGATTCGCCCATGTGAAAAGTGTGCTAGAATTGGAAGAGATTGCGGCCGAGTATCTTTCGTATCTATCGGAGCATTCCGAGGCTGCCTAGCCATCTTGACATTCTCTCAGAAGCACCAATAGTGTTCAACGTCCTATGAAGGCGTTATCACTTGGATGGTTCTTGTTGGTGCCTTGGTCCGCCATCGCGCAAGATTGGCAATGTCCTGCCCATTCCGATACGAATGTGGGCTATCAGTCGCTTGGCGACACCGGTCCTAAGGTGCCGCGGGTGCGCTATCACTTGGACGTGCATATCGAAAATGGCTTTGCCCGCACGACGATTGATCAAGTCTATTACAACCCGCGTCCATTCAATGCCGAGCACATCTGTTATTTCTTGTTACCTCCCGATGCCGCGGTCTCTCGGTTGGCCATGACGGCCCGGGGCGAGTGGCGTGAAGCGGCGATGACGGAACGCGGCCATGCCAATGAGACGTTTAACGCCATCAGGTGGGAGCGGACCAAAGATCCCGCCCTCCTTCAAACCACCACCGGACATCAATATCAACTCCGGCTCTTTCCCATCCTGCCAAATGAACACAAGCGTGTTCTCATTAGCTACGTTGAAAAACTGTCTGGGCACGACGATTCTTTAGACTATCACTTTCTCGGAGCCGATTCCCAATCTTCGCCATCGTGGTCTGCTAACATCCGTGTTGTCCGTGCCGCGGGCATGCGTTGGCACTCAGCCTCGCATCCCCTTCTTCAACTTCCTGATCCCGAGGACTTGATTCTCCAATGGGAATCCAAGACGCACACTCTTGCTGAACCGCTTTCGCTTAAGATCCACCCCCATCCGAAAACGAAGCCCGATTTCCAGGCCTATCCCATGCCTGATGGTAGCCATGCCTTGGTGGTGGATTGGCAACTAGCGGATCAGAAGCATCAGCCTCAAGTGCACGATTGGATCGTCCTCTTCGAAGCGTCAGCTGACCGCGATCCTGTGATGGCGAGGCAACAGATCGACGCCTTGAAGATTTTGTTAGAACAGCATGATCAAGAACGCATAACCATTCTCACTGTCAACACTTCCGTTAGGGAAGTCCCCAAACCATTGCTAGAGCACCTGAACAAGCTTCACCTGATTGGCGGCTTGCCGTTGGATCGCGCCTTTGGACGAGCCGCGGAACTCGCCACCCGGCGCGAACGTCCCGTCATCCTTCACCTCGGCGGCGCTAGACCTTCGTTAGGCGAACGCGAAACCGAGAAGCTCCTCGCCATGCTTCCCAAGACCGTGCCCTACCTTGGTCTGGGGATCGATCATCAGTGTCAACGCAGACTGATGCAAGCCGCCGCCGCGCAAAGCCGGGGTCTCTATGTTGACTATCATATACCACAAGACGCTCAGGATTTGCTCGACCGATTTCAACAGCGGCACGAGCTTCCTCTCACCAATGCCTCAGACGGCAAGCATTCGTATCCGCTCTTTTCCAACCAGAAGGCGATCCGGTCCGGCGATCGCGTGTATGTGACGGCGCATTTACCTAAGGACAGACCGCTTCCCAAGCATTTCTTCGTTGGGAATCACAGTTGGCAACCCGAGTGGCAAATCATTGATCGTCCGTACGGCTTTCGTCATCTCGCTAAGCTGAAAATGGAGGGCTTGCTAGAACCGTTCCCTCGCAAACATCGTGAGGAAATCATTTCACTTAGCCAAATCACGAACGTCTTGTCACCACACACTGCCCTGCTTGCCCTGGAGAACGACATGATGCATCGCCAGTTCAATGTTCCCTGGCCGGCAGAATCACATTGGCCCCAGTATAAGCCTGACGACCTAACCAATCTTCCCAAGCCGCCGGCGGCGCCCTCCAGGCAAGGTTGGGAGAAGAAGACGTTAGGAACCTACAAACTCTTTCAAGAGCCAGCTCCAGAACCTATGTTCTGGGGCTTCCATATTACAGTGAAGCACCCAAATCTGGAGCCAGATAACAATCGTTCCTCCGGGCCGCCCCTATCTTGGCGTCCCCACCTCCATGGGCATCCTATGCGACTCGCGCAACGCCCGTTGGAGTTGCCAGACGTGAATCAAAATTCATCACAATACCGGTTTCTCGCTCCCATGGGGACGGAACTGCTTTCACGTGGAGCCAAGGTGACGGCTAGCGATGAGAACCCTATCATTGGCACGATTGATAAAATCACCGACGGCGACAAAGACGCGGCAGACGGCAGCTATGTGGAACTGAAACCGGGACCACAATGGTTACAGCTTGATCTGGGTGAGCGATGCGAACTCTACACGCTGATGGTCTGGCATTACCACAAGGCCCGCCGGGCGTATGATGACGTGATCATCCAAGTTTCCGACGATCCAAGTTTCCAAGAAGATGTCACCACTGTCCTGAACAACGATCACGACAACTCGTCAGGTTTCGGAGTGGGTCACGATCAGCTTTGGGTCGAATCGAATCTGGGAAGACGCATTCAAATGCATGGTGAAAGGGCGCGCTACATCAGGCTTCGGAGCAATGGCAACACGATGAATGAATTGAACCATTACATCGAAGTTGAAGCCTGGGGACGCCTTCTGAGTGGGACACCGCAGGATAACGTGTTAGAACGACTGACAGCGCTTGAAGAAAGCATGACTTCCATGTTGGATGAAGAAGAGATCGATCTCGAATGGCTCCGCTTCAGCCATCGCGAGTGGCTCGCAGCTATGGGTGAAGTGATCAAGAATGGAAACGCCCCTGAAAATGCCGCCGAACGGATCATTGAAGTAACCGACCGCTGGTGGGCCATCGACGCCGGCTCGCACGAGGCCTGCTGGGAGGCAGCCAAACTCTTCCGTCAGTTAGGCCGCCGCGATTTGGAATGGGCCTACCTCACGACACCCGCCGCTGTGTTAGGCACTCGCAAAGCCTGGTGGCGTCAAGTCGCCCAGTATGCGGAGGTGCGCGACGATCCCGTGCTGGCCGAACTAGCACGGCGTGAAGCCGCTCATTCGTCCCACTAACCAGGCTGCTCGACCGCCTCGGGCTCGGTGGGCGAACCAGGCTCGACTTCTTTGACCTCGAATTGCAGTTTCTTGTCTTCGCCCATCCGCTTGGCAACGACGAAGTCGCCTTCACTGATTTCGCTACGCAACAAGAGTTCCGCTAGAGGATCTTCCATGTGACGCTCGACGGCACGCCGCATGGGGCGGGCGCCATAGCTTGGGTCGTAGCCTTCTTCTATGAGGAAATCGAGCGCGCTCTGGTCGAGTGTGATGGTGATGTCGCGATCTTTAAGACGCTCTGTCACTTTATCGACCTCAAGTTGGACGATCTTGATGAGATCGGGCTTCTCAAGCATGTGGAAGACGATCAGTTCATCGAGACGGTTGATAAATTCCGGCTTAAAGACGCGCTTGGCCTCTTCGAGAATCTTGCCTTTCATTCCCTCATAATCCTCCTCATCCGCGGCCATCGCACTGAAGCCTAACGTGTTTTGGCGCTTGATGAACTCGGCGCCTGCGTTGGATGTTAGGATGATGATGGTATTCCGGAAATCGATCTTGCGGCCAAAGTTATCAGTCACGGTGCCTTCTTCGAGAATCTGTAGAAGGAGATGCATGACGTCTGGATGCGCTTTCTCCACTTCATCAAAGAGGACGACGGAGTAAGGACGGCGCCGAACAGCTTCTGAAAGCTGACCACCATCATCGTATCCGACATAGCCTGGAGGCGAACCAATGAGACGGCTGGAGGTGTGTTTCTCCATATACTCTGACATATCAATTTGAATCAGAGCATCGGGATCACCGAACATGTATTCCGCGAGATTACGCGCGAGGAACGTCTTACCCACACCCGTGGGGCCGAGGAAGATGAACGACCCAATGGGGCGACGCGGATCCTTGAGATCGGCCCGGGAACGAATCAGTGCCTTGGAAATGGCCTTCACCGCTTCGGCTTGGCCAATGACTTTCTCTTTCAAGTCATCTTCCATGCGCAGCAGCTTGTCGGCTTCTTTCTGCTCCATCCGCTGCAGCGGCACACCCGTCCATTTGGAAACCACGGCCATGATTTCTTCATCCGTGACGGTGACTTCTTTCTCTTCATTGTTGGCCTTCCACTCTTCTATGGAGGCTTCCAACTCCGCTTTCTTCGTCTTCTCATCATCACGAAGCGACGCGGCTTTCTCAAAATCTTGGCTCTTAATGGCCGCCTCTTTTTCAATGACAATGTCCTCAATGGCGCCTTCAAGTTCCTTGAATTCAGGTGGACGCGTCATGGCCGCGATGCGTGCCTTGGAACCTGCCTCATCCATGATATCAATGGCTTTGTCAGGAAGGAAACGCCCGCTGAGGTAACGCTCTGACAATTTCACCGCTTGTTCAATAGCGTCGGGAGTGTATTGCGCTTTGTGATGCACTTCGTATTTGTGACGAAGGCCGTTGAGAATCTTGATAGCATCCTCGACACTTGGCTCTTCTACTTTCACCGTTTGGAATCGACGCTCCAAAGCGGCGTCTTTCTCAATGTACTTGCGATACTCATTGAGAGTCGTGGCGCCGACGCATTGAAGCTCACCCCGGCTCAGAGCTGGTTTGATGATGTTCGAAGCATCCATGGCGCCTTCAGCCGAACCGGCACCCACGATGGTGTGAAGCTCATCGATGAAAAGGATCACGTTCTTGTTCCGGCGTATCTCGTCCATCACCGCTTTGATCCGTTCTTCAAATTGACCGCGGTACTTGGTGCCGGCGACCATGAGCGCGAGATCCAGGGTGATGACCCGTTTCTCACGCAAGAGTTCAGGCACATTGCCGACGGTGATTTCCTGGGCCAAGCCCTCGGCAATCGCCGTCTTGCCCACGCCGGCCTCGCCGATAAGCACCGGATTATTCTTGGTGCGACGGCAAAGGATCTGAATGACACGCTCGATTTCCGACACGCGGCCGATCACCGGATCCAGCTCGCCTTTCTGTGCCAGTTCAGTCAGATCGCGGCCGAAAGCCCGCAAGGCAGGTGTTTTGTCCTTGCGGCCTGAAGGCCCGTCGCCAGCCAGCTCGGCTTCGTCCTCATCGGTGGGCGTGAAATTGGGATCGAGTTCGCGGAGAATCTCATTCCGTGTGCGCTCAATATCCACTTCGAGATTCTTCAGCACGCGAGCGGCGACGCCCTCGCCTTCCCGAAGCAAACCGAGAAGGATGTGTTCCGTGCCCACATAGGAATGGTTGAGGATCTTGGCCTCCTTACCCGCTAGCGCGAGGACCTTCTTCACGCGGGGGGTGTAGGGGATGTTTCCGACCATCTTGGTTTCGGGGCCGGATCCGACCTGATTCTCCACCTCCATGCGCACGGTCTCCAAATCCAAGCCCATTTTCTGGAGGACATTGACGGCGACACCTTGGCCTAATTTGATGAGCCCCAACAAGATATGCTCGGTGCCCACGTAGGAGTGGTTGAAGCGGTCCGCTTCTTTTCGAGCAAGTGCGAGGACTTGTTGGGCGCGTGGCGTGAAATTGTTCATTTGTCGGAAATGTTGGTGTGGCCGGAGTTGGAGGAGCCGAGGGCGTTACTGATATCAGGTTCGGGGAGGCTTTTCAACCGGTCACGAATGATTTGCGAGCGCAGTTCATCCCGCTCGGTGGTAGGCAATTTGCGATCGGCACGAATTTGTAAATGTGCGGGTTGGATCTCCATCAGCAAGGCCTCCAGAATCGTCGAGTATTCTCCAGGAAAAAATCCCAGATCCACCCCCAATCGCACCATGGAGATCAGGTTGAGGGCCTCTTTCGAAGGCATGATGTGGGCGTGCCGAAGCAAGGCGTAGGCTCTCCCCACTTGATCACAGAGCGTGGTGGCACTATCCGCGAGCATCTTGTGACGAGCATTCTTCTCATGATTGACGATTTGCTCGATCACTTTCTGCAATCTGGCAATGATCTCGTGCTCTTTGTCACCCAAGGTGGTTTGGTTGGACACTTGGAAGAGATTTCCTAGCGCTTCAGTCCCTTCGCCATAAAGACCACGCACGGCCAGACCGATCTTATTCACGGCTTGGATCACTTGATTCACCTGATCGCTCAGCATCAAAGCCGGCAAATGCAACATGGCCGACGCGCGCAGCCCCGTCCCCAAATTCGTTGGGCAGGCGGTGAGGTAACCTAACTGCGGATGAAAAGCGAATTCGAGCGACTCCTCTAACGCTGTATCGATGTGATCAAGAATCTGATAACTCTCCCGGAGAGCCAAACCAGGCTGAATCGCCTGCATTCGCAGATGATCCTCCTCATTGATCATGATGGAGATGGTCTGTGGAGGGTTCATCACCGCCGCACTCCCCGCCGCCCGCGCCGCGTGCTCGCGGCTGATAAGATGCCTCTCTACCAAGGCCTGTTTTTGAATGGCTGTAAGTTTGTTGAGGTGACGCGAAAAAGAAGTTTCAAACTCTGACAAGGACTCAATAGCCGGCTGAATGATACGCAAAGTGGTCTCATTCTCTTGCTTACGCCCCCATCCGGGAAAGGGATGACTCACAATGTTTCGAGCGAGTCGAATGCGGCTGGTGACCACGATGTCACTATGAGACCCGCCTTGCCGCATCCAATCCGCGGGGGTTTGCAGCAATGTATCAAAACGCATCATGGACGGCTCAATGTTCTCCTTCGGCGGGTGATAGCGTGGTGCCCTCAAGCTCCTCCAATTCCGCCTCCATTTTCAGGATTTGATCCCGCAAGCGAGCGGCATCTTCGAATGCTTCATCGTTCACCGCCTCATCCAGCTGAGCTTTCAGATCATCCAGCTCGTGATGATGCTCCAGCAAGGCTTGCCTGTTCTTTGGCACTTTTCCGATATGGCGGGTGCCTTTGTGCATGGCCTTGAGCAAAGATTCCAATCCCTCACCAAAGATCTCGTAGCAATCCGGGCAACCGAGGCGGCCAGCCTTCTTGAACTGGGCCTGGGTGAATCCGCAATGATGGCAAGTGGTCACCGACTCGCTCGACGGCACCGTCGCCATCTCTGACGGGGACTCATCCGTGGAAGTAGATTCCTCCGTTCCCAACCCCATGAGCAAATCCGCTAGGGCAAATCCCGTGGGATCGGTCACGCCTTTCGCCTTGGCACACTGCTCACACAGATTGACCTTCTGCATTTGACCATCGACAATCTGCGTCAAAAAGACGCTCGCTTTGTCGTCGCAGAGATCGCAGGTCATACCTCTGAGGATGCTACGTATAAACAGGGGTGGCGCAAGAAATCGTGGAATCTTTGAATAATTCCATACATTTACGAGTGATGGGGCCGGGTTTGCCATCGCCAATCGGCCGTCCATCCAAACTAACGGCCGGAATGACTTCTGCTGCGGTTCCTGTTAGGAAGCATTCATCAGCGGTGTAGATTTCGTAACGTGTGAGATTCACTTCCTGCACCGGATGCCCTTGCTCCCCTGCCATGGAGCAAATGGCATCGCGGGTGATACCGCGAAGCGCCCCTGCGGAAACGGGGGGTGTGGAGATCCGCCCCTTCTTGATGACGAAGATGTTATCTCCCGTGCATTCCGAAACGTATCCCTGCTCGTTCAGCATTAAGCCTTCGTCAGCTCCGGCATTAATAGCCTCCACCTTGGCCATGACATTGTTCAAATAATTGAGCGACTTCACCGTCGGACTCAATGCCGCCGGAGCCGGCCGGCGTGTGGCACAACTGGCTAGCTGCAAACCGTTCTCATACTTCTCCTTGGGATAGAGCTGGATGCTGGAAGCGATGATGATCACTGAAGCCTTCTTACAAAGGTACGGATTGAGCCCCAGGCCACCGGCGCCCCGGGTTACGACCAGTCGAATGTAGCCGTCATGCAAGCCGTTCTCTCGAACGGTGCTCAACGCCGCCTCCTTCATTTCCTCTTGAGCCATCCCGATATCTAGATGAATCGCTCTAGCGGAATCGTACAACCTGTCAATATGCTCATCGAGCTTGTAGATACCGCCATGATAGAACCGAATCCCCTCAAACACGCCGTCCCCGTACAACAGTCCATGATCAAACACGGAAACCTTGGCATCTGCTTCATCAAAAAACTGACCGTCGATGTAAATCTTCATGAGTAGTGAAAACATTAGGAGGCTAACTGGCCATCCGAAAGAAATAAGGTTCGATTTCCCAGACCGGCTAGCCGCGAATCATGAGTGACCACGGTTAGGGTCTTCTGTTCTTCTCTTGCCAATGCTAACAATAGCTCCATCACTCCCTGCCCCGCCTTGGAATCGAGGTTCCCTGTCGGTTCATCGGCAAAGATAATTTCGGGATCATTGATAAGCGCCCGGGCAATGGCGACGCGCTGTTGTTCACCCCCGGAAAGCTCGGTGGGCAAGTGATCCATGCGGTGCGCCAAACCCACACGTTTGAGCAAGGCCGCAGCATCTTCTCTAGCGTCTTCGCTGGCAATCAAGGCGGGCAACATCACGTTCTCGAGAGCGGTCAGTTCCGGTAGCAGGTAGTAGTTTTGAAACACATAGCCCATCAGCTCATTCCGCAGCTGTGCCTGGAACTTGGTGCTGCTGCGGTAAAAACTGTGTCCACGCACCAAGACACTCCCTTGATCCGGCCGTTCCAATCCCGCCAAAGTGTATAGCAAGGTCGTCTTGCCGGCACCGGAGGCGCCACATAAAAACACGATCTCTCCCGCACGAATCTCTAACGAGATGCCTCTCAGCACATGGATCTCTTGCTTGCCGACCTGATACCGCCGGTGAACATCCCGGGCCGAGAGCTGACAATCATCTTCCAAGAGGTTTTTCAAAGTGCTCCTACTTAGACGCTGGCTGCCCTGATCGCGACAAGTGAATGCATGAAAATTGGTCGTTGAGGAAATGGACGGGAACCGCTGCCCACTCGATTCGGAAGATTTCGCATCTTCCGCCACGCAAATACGAATAGCACCTCCCTAAAACAGAGCGGCCGAAGCCCCACTTCGCAGCAGGACTCCGGCGCATCTGGCTACCCTAACGGGCAGCCTCGGTTCTTCATTAAATTAAGAACTTACTTCCTCTTGCTGCCACGAACACCCTTGTTACGGGCTTTCTTGGCCATTTCCAAAGCCTCCTTCTCACCATAACGGCTGATGGAGAACTTGGCGGTCTTGCGCTTGCCACCCGCATCATCCCAAGCGGCTTGCCAGTATTCGTAAGTCTTCTTGCCACCGGGAGCCTTGGCCACGACGTGCGTGACACCGGTCACACCGCTCTGAAGGATCTTGCGGCGGCGCTTAGCGATGGCCTCCTGCTTGTACTTAGGCAGCTTGGCCACCACTTCATCACGATACTTCTTGGCCGCAGCCATCGCCTTATTCTTCCCGCCAGACGCTTTGTCGGGGAAGTAACGCTGATAGAGCGTGCCGTTGTGGGTGATGCGAACGTAGAAGCCGTGATTCTTCTTATCAGGCTGATCAATTCGCGAGATACCGTAGTTGGATCTAGTTTTCTGCATGGTTTTCTCCTATTGGTTTAGGTTGGGTTTTTTCTGTGTTGGTGTTGGTTAGTTGGGGGTCTATTCTAGATTTTGATAGAGTTTTCCACTCATTGCAACAACAAATTTAATTACATTGCCAGACCCTCTTGATCACCCTGACGCAGTGCCTCATAGAGCACGATTCCCACACTAACGGCCAAATTGAGGCTCCTAACTGAAGTTGTCGGGATCTTGAGGCACTGTCCGGAGTGCGTTTGAAGCATGGATTCGGGCAATCCACGTGTCTCACATCCGAACACCAGGTAGTCTCCCGGAGAATAGTTAGCCTTCCAGAAGCTCCGTCGCGCTTTGGTAGTGAAGAAGTGAAACCGGTTCCCCGGTGCCCCGCTAGTTAGGTCCTCGAAACTCGCCCATTGGCGCACGTCCACATCTTTCCAGTAGTCGAGACCGGCGCGTTTCAAGGTTCGGTCATCCAAGCTAAACCCAAGAGGCTCAACCAAATGGAGACGACTGCCCGTGGCCAAACACAGGCGGCCGATGTTACCCGTATTGGGGGGAATCTGAGGCTCGACGAGGACGACATGAAACATGTTCGGCTTCTATAACCAAACACCCAAACGCCCTCAATCCCGCTTCCTCACAAAAATTTCCAAATCTTTATAAAAAGTTAGGCGCCAAGGGAACCCGAGGCGCCTAACTGAACTGAAATTGACTACTGATTGCGGAAAGCGCTAGCTCGCAAGCGACGCATCCACATTGATGCGGCGGCCATTGCGGTCAAACCGGACCTGGCCATCGATCAATGCAAAGAGCGTGTAGTCACGCCCCATCCCCACACCTTTGCCCGGCTGCCACTTGGTGCCGCATTGACGAATGAGGATGTTTCCTGCGATAACGCGCTCTCCACCAAATTTCTTCACACCGCGACGCTTGCTCTTGCTGTCGCGGCCGTTCTTGACGCTGCCTTGTCCTTTCTTGTGAGCCATGATTCTGAGGAGTTTAGGTTAGTTTAGGCACTGATGCTATCGATCTTCAACTTGGTCAGTTGACGGCGGTGTCCTTTGGTCTTGTGGTAGCCTTTGCGCCGCTTGATTTTGAAAGCCGTTACCTTCTTATCCCGGAACTGGTCGACCACGGAGGCCGAGACGCTGGCTCCTTCAATCACGGGATCACCAATATTGGCGGCGCTGCCGTCACTGTAGAAGAGGACCTCGCCCAGAGTCGTGCTCTCACCCACCGGCACGTCGAGTTTTTCCACATTGATCACGTCTCCTTCTGAGACTCGATACTGTTTGCCGCCGGTTCTGATGATTGCGTATGCCATGGTTTACGGGAAATTACGTCTGCGTGAGGGAGGCGCACCCTACACAGTACACTAGGGCCAGCAAGGGAAATTCTTTCACCCCTTTTCCGCCCCGTCCAAGGAGAAATTGGCCCCGTAGAGAAATCCATCTTGCCCCGCTCTAGCCGGACCGCCATGGTCTTATTCAGATTCATGAGTGAGAAACGGGTCGTCGAAACACAAGTCCGCGCCATCTTCCCCACCAACGCCGGGTGCGCCGTCTTTCTTGGCAATGACGACAAGGTCTTCGTCATCTATGTGGACCCGGCCGTGGGCTCAGCCATTGCCATGAGTCTCAAGAAGATGAGCCGTGAGCGACCGCAGACTCACGACCTCATCGCGAGCATTCTCCAAGGCATGGGCGCCCGGGTGGAACGCGTGGTGGTCAATGACTTCCACGACGGCGTCTTCTACGGCCGGCTCATCATCTTCGTTGAAAACGAAATCTCGCAGCGAAAGATCGTTGAAATCGATGCCCGCCCCAGTGACTGCCTTGCCGTGGCCTTGCAACAGCAATGTCCGATCTACGTGGCGCAGCATGTGTGGGAGGAGATGGAAGATATGAGCGAAATTCTCTGCAAGATGGAAGATCAGAGCCTCGGTTTGGGCAATGAGGACGATTAATTACTCCTATTGGCAGAATCTCATCATCGTGGTCGCCGCGCTATTCTTGGTGAGCTGCAATCGCGGTCAACGCGGCCCGATCGACCGCAGCGGTTATGAAAATGCCATTGGTGAAGCGGTGGTCCGGCATCTGATCGCGGAAACTCAGGTCATCTTCAAAGACCAAGATCCCCTTCCTTACAGCATCGTGGTCTCGGAGCGTCTCAAAGGTGCCAGCGACCAGTTCGTGGAACGTTTCGACGACACGAACGTGAACTTTGTCTCGACCGACGACCTGGATTACCACCCCGTCTCCAAAGCAACGGTGATCAAGAAAACGCGAACTTATCCGGTGATGCTGCAGATCGCTCAGATCGCTCAGATCAGCCCCACCGAACACGAGGTCGAAGCGGCGTGGAATCGGGAATCCGAATTGGTGCGGAAGCTGTTCAAAGTGACGGGCGATCCGGCGGCTAGCGATCTCACGGTGGCTGAGCTTCGGGTCATTGACAGCCGGCGCAAAGACGATGACGGCATCTGAACAAGCTTATGTGGTTTTAACGAGCTTTCCAAGCGAGAACGCGGCCAAGGAAATAGCGGATCAGTTAGTCGAGAACAAGCTCGCCGCCTGTGTCTCGCTCATTCCCAAAGCGCAATCCATCTACTTTTGGGAAGGCGCCGTGCAGCGCGATGAAGAATGGTTAGGTCTCATCAAGACGACAAAAGCGCGCTACGACGACTTGGAGAAACGCCTCGTTGAGCTTCACCCGTATGACACGCCTGAGTTGTTGGCTATGGAAGTGGCCCAGGGATCGCCTAACTATTTGTCTTGGTTGGTGGGTGCTTGTTCTGCTTCTTGAAATTCTTCGAGCGGAATTCTTGTAGCGGAGAGAAACATGCTGAGGGCTTTATCCCCATCCGCTTCCATACTCATCACATGAATCGTATCTCCTTGGTTCACACGCAATGGGGCCGAAAACACGCGGCTGGACACGACCGGATAGGTCACTCCATCAATCTCGCGTTCTCCGATGATCTTACTGAGGGTCACATTCGTATCAAAGAATATCATGTCACTCTTCAGGATGAGGGGCGTAATGTTAATGATTGTTCCGATCGGAATACTCTCAATCTTCTCTTCTTTCGTTTCCGGATCCGTCACCCTGCGAATCGGCTCATTGATCACCGACTTGATTACCACCTCGCGACCATTCGCTGTCATGACTCGGGGATAGGATACCGATGTCGACTCTCTAAGTGCCAAGTGCTTGTTCAGCCACTCTCTCACCTCTCTTTCTGATAGAACCGCCGTAGCTGGTGCGGCTTGCTTCTCACCCGTCAAGAATTCGATTCCATTCTCCACAGGGCCATCCATTGGATATTCTACAAACTTCACTTCCACCGCCACCAAATCTTCCGTCTCCTCGGCAAGTTCCTGCGGCCCCAACTCAGCTGCCCAGACCGCTTCTTTCGACGGCGCCGGATCGGATTCAGCCTTAGGCACCGTTTGCGCCCAGGCAACCAACCCAGCCAACAGTGTGAGCATCAAAACGAGCAGCGAAAGATGACCACTCCGCGTGTGAGGGCGCAAGGACTGCAAACGCAGAACACGACGCCGCAAGGCCCGTGTCGATCTCGCTCTAGCGGATTGCACCAAGCGGTGGCCTTGCTGGCCGATAGCCATTTGCAAAAGACCGCGACCCAGTTCCAACGCCTTGAAGGAATCGCCGGCGGAGGCCTCCTCATCAGCACGCCATTCCTGAAGCTCTGTCACCCGCGCGGCCAAGAAATGAACCAGCGGATTCCACCAGAAGAACGCTCTAACCAACCTCCAAAGTAGAACTTGCCACGTGTCCAAATGCCGGAGATGCGCCTCCTCATGCCGCAACATGGCCGCATTCAACGAATCAACCGGATTGGCAGGCAGAATCAGCTTAGGCTTTAAGAGACGAACGGAATACGGGCTCGTTGCCGTTGAATCCACCAGCGTTAAAGGAGCTTCCGCCAACCGCGGCAATCGCCGTAAATGAACGTCTAGTTTCACCAGATCACGAACCAA
Source organism: Verrucomicrobiales bacterium (assembly GCA_965224685.1). Taxonomy (GTDB): domain Bacteria; phylum Verrucomicrobiota; class Verrucomicrobiia; order Verrucomicrobiales; family DEV007; genus CBDDAB01. Next base: position 1,078,033 of record CBDDAB010000018.1, read on the forward strand.
CCATAACAAGCCTACCATCGCACCGGCCGCCCACAACCAACGCAGCCATGCCCAAATGGAATCAGACGCCGGGGCGAACACAGCTTCTGAACCCGCTAGCACCGTCGTTTCACCCTCACCAACGTACTGTCCCCCGACGCCCACCTCTATGGACATCGCCTCCACGTCTCGACCACCCAACGAAAGGTGAGGCGCCCATGATAACAAGACCGGAGCCAGAAGCAGCACGCCGGCCAGCACCCACGCCATTCGCAATCTCGTCGCCGGCCCAATGGGCAACCATAAAGCTAAGACACCTAGTGCCGTCAAGGTCACGTGGTTTCCAATCAAGGCCCACTCATACCGCGACCACCATTCACTCAAGAACGCCGCCATCACTCGCCCTCCTTTTCCAATTTCGATTCCGCTTCGTCCAGCAAGGTGCGCAGCTCTTCAATGTCATCGCGTTTCAACGGGCTCGATTTGACTAACGCCTGCACCAGGCTCAGGGCTGATCCATCAAAAACCTTCGACTGAAAGGCCCCGGTCAGTTCCGCCAGCCCCTCCTCGGCCGATGTCACAGGCACATAGACAAATGCCCGCCCCTCCTTTCGCCGCTCGACCCAGCCCTTCGACTCGATTCGATTGAGCAGGACCTGCACCGTCCCGCGAGTGATCGGCTCTCTCTCCCTCTGGAGATTCAGGTGGTGCACCAGAATGGGCACCGTGGCCTCACCCAGTTCCCACAATGCTTTCATCAAGTCCGTCTCCCGATCTGAAAGTGATTGGCGTTTCGACATTCGGCACCAATGCTGACAAATGTCGGCATTGCAAACACAAAGTGCGACAAATGTCGGCATTCAACCGAGTGACCTAGAATTCCAAGCCTTCAAGAAGCCCGTCGACGCACGCTTCATCCATCGTGGCTTCATCGATCGCGGTATACCAAAGGTCCTCCCGTTGCGCAACATAGTGAGGCAGATTCAAGAGTGCCTTCCTAAGCGTGGTGCGATCGATCCCAAGTCCGGATGGGTGAAAGTTGAGCCCCACGAAGTTCATGAATTCGATGATTCTCTCAGGCGCGTTTCCTTGCAGGTGGCTCATGACATAAATGCCGAGACCAATGATAGGGCCGTGGACGAATGCGCGGCCCGTCCGTTCCTCAAGTTCGTAAAAGAGATAGTGTTCAGAGCCCTCCTCCACTCGATAATGTCCCGCAGGCAGACAAATCTCGTTCACCCTCATGTAACCATCCACAATCACCTGCAAGCCTTCATCGCTCTGATTCCTAACAGCTTTCCCAACCTCCATCACCTCATCCAAGACCGCTGTCGCTCTCACACAAGCCTCTTCTGAGAAAAGATACTCACTCTTTCCCCTCTTTGCTGCCAATCGCCAATCATACACTGCGGTGTGGATCGATAGCAAGTCGCCTAGCCCGGCGATGTTCAACTCTGGAGGCGCCGTCCGGAGAACGTCGTAATCGATGATCAAAGGGTCTGGCGACCGTTCGCCAAGATACACAACCCTGCCATTCTCACGCAACCCTGCCGCCGGCGTAACAAACGCGTCCACACTCAATACGGTGGGAACGGTTACCAGACGGAGGTTCCGCTTGTAAGCGAGATACTTTCCCAAATCGATCGCCCGGCCCCCTCCGATCGCCAACACGGTCTGACATTTGGGTGCCTCGGCAACCTGCGCTTCCACCACCGCCTTTTCCATCGAATCCGCCAAGAGCACCGATCGAGGTCGGGCATTCAGGCGATCCTCACAGATAGCCCAAGGGACGTCCATCGTGGTCACCACAAAGTCCCCAAACTCACTGAAATCCAGACGGTCGAGAACGCCACGACCACAAACCATGGAGGTGACATTCGTCTCCGCCGGCGGACGGGAATATCGAGATTCGTCGATCCGTTGTTTCTTCATCTTATCCGAGATCAAACGATCTACCATCGAGCGATCCTATGAAATGCCCGAGCCATTCGCGAACAGTTTTCCGTTACCATTTGGTCTAAACCGCCATGAAGGCACTGTAGCCATTTCACCAATGCCATGACGAGATACCTTCTTCCATCCATCGCCGTTCTAGCACTCCTCAAAGCGCCTGCAACGTTTAGCCAAGGTCCGTTGACGCCGCCGGGGCCCCCAGCGCCCACCATGAAATCTCTTGATCAGATCTATTCTAACATTGACGACTCGAAGGACCCACGCGTTCCCATCAAGGCCGGCTCACCGGGGATCGAGACCCGATTCAATGGAGGTTTCACGATAAGAGCTGCCGGATCCTACTACCTAACCGAAAACCTGAGCGTCACTTCGGGATCCGCCATCGAGATTCTCCAAGATGGCGTCACCGTGGATCTCGGAGGATTCACCATCACCTCGACGAGCGGGGCTCCATCGGGACACGGCGTTTTGATCAGCGCAAATAATGTTAGAGTTCTCAACGGCCACGTCCTCAGCGGGACCACCTATTCTGGAGGAAAGGAACCGTGGGGTGGCGGCGGCTTTCAATACGGCATCCGCGCTTACGCGGGTGAGGATTCCTCGGGTTTCGACTATCGACTCGATAATATCATCATCCATTCCGTCACGGTCACGGGGTGCTCCGTTGACGGCATTTCCGTCCGGCTTGAGAGCTCTACCGTGGTTGAAAACTGCCTAACGAAAACCATCAGAGGCCGTGGCATTGCCGCCGGCGTGATCAAAAACTCCAGCGCACAAAGTTGCGGCCAAACGGCCATCTCGGGATCCATCGTCGAAAACTGTATTGGGCAGTCTTACAATGGCAGAGGAATCACCGCCACCATCATTTCCAACAGTGTGGGATCCAGCGATGGACGCGACTCCATCAATCACGGCATCCACGGTAACCAAATTCAAAACTGTAGCGGATTCGCCAATGAAGGTGACGGCATTCACTCTTTCGGATCGGTCACACAATCCAAAGGCACTTCCATCGGCGGCAACGGCATCAAAGCGGAAACGGTGAGTCATAGTATCGGTATGGCCAGAAACACCGGAGACGACGGCATTCATGCGGAAATTGTTAGTTTCAGCAAAGGCCAGACTCAGAACACCTCTACCAGCAGCAATGGCATTCGAGCTGATCGCGCGATCGCTTGTATCGCCACAGGCGGGGAGAACATCGGCATCAAATACCAGATGCCGTGAGCCGAGCTTCAAGAACGCGCGGGGATCTTCAACGCGGTGCCGACCTTTAAGTCGTTGTTAGAACGCACGCCGGGGTTGTTGATGGTGATCTGTTCCACCGTGGTGTTGAATTTCTTGGCGAGTTCTTCGAGACTATCGTTAGGCGCCACTTCGTGAACCAACAAGGAGGAACGCGACCCGGACGATGAACGGCTTTGGGAAGATGAGGCCGGTTTCCTTGTGGTGGTGTTGCCCGTCTTGGTCGGCACGTACCAAGTGCCGTCGGTCGGAACGATCAACATGTCGCCTGGACGCGGTTGGTATCTCGGTGTGGAACTACGACGGTTGATGCGAAGGAGTTCGGATACCGTGAGGCCGTAAGTCTTGGCAATGGAGGCGGTGGTGTCTCCCGGCTGGGCGACATAAAGCCCGTAACCGGCTGGCGCTTTGCCCGCACGATCGCGCGGCGGCGAGACGCGCTTGCCCTTGGCAGGAGCCGCCACCTGACCTGGAGACGGCGTCTTGCGAGTGGAAGTGGATTTCTTCTTCTGCGGAGGCGCTGCCTTCGTTGAGGGAGTCTTGCTAGTGCCGTAGACTGGGACGCGAATCGTCTGGCCGACATAAAGCATGTTGGGATTAGCCAGATTGTTGGCACTTCGGAGCGCGGCAAGAGACACTCCGTATTTCCGCCCAATCTTCGAGAGCGTTTCATTTCGAGCCACCTTATGGCTCCGATAGGACACCGGCTTCTTAGTGGAAGTTTTAGGAGTAGTCTTGGGCGCGACACCTGGAATCTTCAGTTTCTGACCAATGCGCAACACAGGATTCGTCGACGATAAGCGGTTGACCTTAATCAGGTCATCGAACTTCACACGGTATTTCCGGGAAATTCCCCATGCCGTTTCACCATTCCGGACGGTGTGCGTCTGTGGAGGTTTTTGAGCAATCTGTGAGACTTGCCTCTGCAACAAGGAAACTTGCGTGCCGATATCAGCCAACTGACCTTGCACTTTACTCAGATCAGTCGAAGAAACTTGACTCCATGCGGGCCCCGATCCTACTAGGACCGCGCTGAGAACAATCGCGGGAATGACCAGGTTCTTAAGCATGGTTAATTATCTGGAATTTTTAGCAATTCGCAACTGTGAGGCAATATTTTTTTAAAAAATCGCAAATTCTTTTCCGGTTACGCGGATGATCAGGGCGGTTTTTCAACAAATCCTCGGCTCAATCGGCGCCGTTCTCTTCGTTGCCTGCATGGGAATGCTCCTCAGCCGGCCCACTGAACTCGTAGCGCTCTTCCCCGAGGCTATTCAGATCATCGAAGAACAGCTGGAGGATCCCACAGTCCGCGTGGTCCTTGATGCCGGTCACGGGGGAATTGACGGAGGCGCCCCTGGTCCAGGTGGTCTGGTAGAGAAAGAGCTGGCCATGGAGGTGGTTCGGAAAGTGAAAGCGGGTCTCGAGGCTATGGACATGGAGAACTTGGAAGTGGTCCTCACTCGCAGATCCAATGCCGAATACCTGACACTTCACCAGCGGGTGGCCATGACCAACCGCTACCCCAAGGTCTTCTTCGTCAGCGTGCATTTCAACGGGAGCAAGCACCGGTCTGCCTCGGGTACGGAGACTTACTTCGCCAGTCCCAAACCACAGATCATTCAGAATCAGATCCGCAGACGCCTCCGGTTAGACGATGAGATTCCCCTCACCGACACCCGCGGAGAGCGGTTTGCACAAGTGATCCAAGAGCACCTGGTTTCCAGCATCGGTCTGCGTGATCGCGGCATCCGCAATAATCCCAGGCTGGTCCTCCCTCGCGAGGTCATCGGCCCATCAGTTCTCGTCGAGTGCGCCTTCCTCACCAATGCCAGTGATGCGGCCAAGGTGCGAAGTTCTCAATTCCGTGATCGCGTCGCCTCCGGCATCACCAACGGCATCCTCGCCTATCTGGAAGAAACGGAGATGGATCCCTATGCCGGCGTGATCACAGACTTATCAGACTCTCCGAATGAACCTTGACGTTTCAGCCTCCGGTTCGAAAGCATGCCCCCATGAAATGGTTCCTCGCAACTCCCCTAGCTTTCTCCATCTCCCTCAGTGCGATCCTGGCGGAAGACCACGAGAGCAAGCCGATCAAGGCACTCATGGTAACGGGCGGTTGCTGCCATGATTATGAAAAACAGAAACTCATTCTGAGTACCGGCATCAGCGAACGGGCGAATGTGGAGTGGACGATCATTCATGAAGGCGGCAAATCCCGTGACCACAAGGTGAGCATCTATCAGAAAGACAACTGGGCAGAGGGCTATGACGTGGTGCTTCACAACGAGTGTTTCGGGGCGGTGAAAGACGACGCCTTCGTCAACCGCATCGCCAAGGCCCACTTCGATGGCGTCCCCGCGGTGGCCATTCACTGTAGCATGCATAGCTATCGAGCCGCCGCGACCGATGAATGGCGAAAGTGTCTGGGGGTGAGTTCATTCAATCACCAAGCCAAAGGCTTCATCGCCGTGACCAATGTGGCGAAAGATCATCCCATCATGAAACCACTGCCGGACACATGGACCACACCACAAGGCGAGCTCTACAATATCAAGAAAGTCTGGGACACGGTGACCCCGCTCGCCACTGGCATTGGCCCCAAGAAAGAAGAATCCCATGTTTGTGTGTGGGTGAATCAATATGGTAAGGGACGTGTATTCGGCACCACCATCGGCCACCACAATGAGACGATGTTAGCCGAACCGTATCTGGATATGGTGACCAATGGCCTCCTCTGGGCCGCTGGGAAATTGGACTCGCCCTACCCGGTGACCACGGCGAACCCTTGGCAGACTCTCTACGATGGCAAATCGCTAGACCAATGGCAGTTCGGCAATGGCAAGGCCGTGGATCGTGGTTGGGTCATCGCCGAAGACGGCAGCCTTCATCGATTGGAGAAAGCAGGCGACATTTTCAGCAAAGACATCTACGAGAACTTCGAGCTGGAGTTCGAATTCAAGATCGCCAAAGGTTCTAACAGTGGCGTCAAATACCGCTTCGGCGACTACGGCGGCAAGCGAATCGGGGCCGAGTATCAAGTGCTCGATGATGCCGTGCACCCCGATGGCAAACGCGGCTTAGACCGGCACACCGCGGCTCTTTATGATGTCATTCCCTGTAACGACAAGAAACAGATGAAGCCCGTAGGCGAATGGAACAAAGGCCGCGTCATCGCCCAGGGCACGCAACTGAAGCACTTTCTCAATGGAGAATGCGTCGTGGACGTGGATCTCGATGGCGAAGCGTGGAAACAAGGTCACGAAGCCAGCAAGTTCAAAGGCTCCGCCAACTTCGCCCGCCAGGCCGGGCGGATCATGCTGCAAGATCACGGCGATCCCGTTTGGTTTCGCAACATTCGCATCCGCAAGCTGTAGGCCTGCCCGCGACGTTTCTGATAGAGCCTGGGTCCTTCCACCAGGCGCGCACGATGGGCGTTGGCGCCGGCCGGCTGCCATCAGAATTTCTCAAAGGTCGATCTTGCAGAATGGCTCAAATCCTCTAGCCATACCGCCTGCCAGATTATCAGAAGACATGACAGACCTATCCAAATACAGGAACATCGGCATCTTTGCCCACGTAGACGCCGGTAAGACCACCACGACAGAGCGGATTCTCAAGCTCACGGGCAAGATCCACAAGATCGGTGAAGTGCACGATGGCGCCGCGACCACCGACTTCATGGATCAGGAGCAAGAACGCGGCATCACCATTCAATCCGCTGCCACCACCTGCTTCTGGAAGGACTACCGCTTCAACATTATTGACACCCCAGGCCACGTCGATTTCACGATCGAGGTCTACCGTTCGCTAAAGGTCCTTGATGGTGGCGTGGGTGTTTTCTGTGGTTCCGGTGGGGTCGAGCCTCAATCGGAAACCAACTGGCGTTATGCCAACGAGTCGAAAGTAGCGCGAATCATTTACGTGAACAAGTTAGACCGCATCGGCGCGGATTTCTATCGCGTGGTCAAACAAGTCGAAGACGTTCTCGCGGCCAAACCGCTTGTCATGGTCCTGCCCATCGGTTTCGAGGATTCCTTGAAAGGCATCGTCGACCTGCTCACGCGCAAAGCTTGGGTATGGGATGATTCCGGTGATCCCGAGAAATATGAGATCACCGATGTCCCTGAGGACCTGAAAGAGAAGGTGGAAGAATACCGTCAGCAGCTCATCGAGACCGCCGTTGAACAAGATGACGAAGCGATGATGCAGTACTTGGATGGCGAAGAGCCCGACATAGACACCATCAAAAAGTGTATCCGCAAGGGCACGATCAACTTGGATTTCTTCCCCACTTACTGCGGCTCTTCCTTCAAAAACAAGGGTGTCCAGCCATTGCTCGATGCCGTCATCGATTACTTGCCCAATCCCACTGAGGTCAATCCGCAACCGGAGATGGACTTGGAAGGTAATCCCACTGGCGGTCATGCCACGGTCGACGAGTCCAAGCCATTGCGCGCCTTGGCCTTCAAGATCATGGACGACCAGTATGGCGCGCTCACCTTCACCCGTGTTTACTCTGGCAAATTACCCAAAGGCACCAACGTCCTCAACACCTTCACCGGCAAGACGGAACGCGTGGGTCGGATCGTGCAAATGCATGCCGATTCCCGCGAGGAAGTCGATGCCGCCGTAGCAGGTGATATCGTGGCTTTGGTCGGATTAAAAAACGTTCAAACCGGCCACACGCTCTGTGATCCTAACGATCCGGCAACTCTCGAACCGATGGTGTTTCCAGATCCGGTCATTTCCATCGCCGTCTCGCCCAAAGACAAAGCGAACGCCGATAAGCTCGGCGTGGCCATTGGTAAAATGGTTAAGGAGGATCCGTCCTTCCACGTGGAAACGGACCAAGACAGTGGCGAAACCATTCTCAAAGGGATGGGCGAGCTCCATCTCGATATTAAGATCGATATCCTCAAGCGGACGCACAAAGTGGAAGTGGACATGGGTGCGCCCCAGGTTGCCTATCGCGAGACCATCACGCAGCGAATCGAAGACAGCTACACGCACAAGAAGCAATCGGGTGGTTCCGGTCAGTACGGTAAGATTGATTACATCATCGAGCCCCGCGAACGCGGCGAAGGCTTCTTCTTCGAGTCCAAGGTCGTCGGAGGCAACGTGCCCAAGGAATACTGGCCGGCCATCGAGAAAGGCTTCAGGCTCTCCATGGATAAAGGCGTGCTTGCCGGTTATCCATGCGTCGACGTCGCCATCACTCTCATCGATGGCGCGCACCACGCGGTGGACTCCTCAGCCGTAGCTTTCGAAATTGCCGCCAAGTCAGCCTACCGCCAATCCATTCCCAAAGCAGGCGCACAGTTGTTAGAGCCAATCATGAAGCTCGACGTCTTCACGCCTGAAGACAACGTGGGTGACGTCATCGGTGACCTCAATCGCCGACGCGGCATGATCTCCGCTCAGGAACCCACGCCCACCGGTATTCGCGTCAAAGCCGAGGCCCCGCTTGCCGACATGTTCGGCTACATCGGCGACCTCCGCACGATGACTTCCGGCCGCGGCCAATTCTCGATGGAGTTCTCACACTACGCTCCCTGCCCCAAGAACGTCGCGGACAAAGTCATCGAGGAGGCCGAGGCCCGCAATGCGGCCAAGTAATGCCCATTTCAACTCTTACATAATCACCAAAGGCGTCAGAGCAATCTGACGCCTTTGCTTTTCCAATGTTGGAGGGACTTCAGTCCCTCGCCCAAAGAACCATTGACCGGCTCTGCCACTCCGTGTAATCCCCAAGACTGAGATCGAATTAATATGAAAGCGTTAGTAGTTGGAAAAGGCGGCCGTGAACATGCCATCGTGCGAACTCTCTGTGAATCCACTTCGCAGCCGGAAGTTTATGCGTGGCCGGGAAGCGACGCCATTTTTGAATCGGCTCAGCGCGTCGACGATGTCGGGGGCATCCCTGAACTCCTCAACTTCGTCCAATCACAAGGGATCCATCTCATTGTAGCGGGCGAAGAGAGCTACCTTATGCAAGGCTTGGCTGATGCCTGCGAAGTAAGCAAGATCGCCTGCTGGGGCCCGAAGAAGGCGGGAGCCTTGTTAGAGGGAAGCAAAGAGTTCGCCAAAGAATTCATGATTCGCCACAGGATTCCCACCGCCGGCTACCAATCGGTTGAGAATGCCGAAGCCGCACGGTCTGCCATTAACGGCTCCTATCCTTGCGTTTTGAAGTTCGACGGTCTGGCCGCGGGAAAAGGTGTGGCCGTTTGTCCTAACGAAGAGGCGGCCAATGCGTTTCTGGAGGAAGTCTTTCAATCCAAGAGGTTTGGTGAAGGGAAACTTCTGGTGGAAGATTGTCTGGAAGGGCCCGAAGTCTCCATCTTCTGTATGGTAGCAGATGGAGACTATCAAATCCTCACGCCAGCACGTGATTACAAGCGTTTGCAAGACGATGATCAAGGCCCCAACACGGGCGGCATGGGTGCGGTCGCTTCGCCGCAACTACTAGACGCCGCGATGTCAGAACGCATCGAAACCGAGATTGTAAAACCCACGGTCAACGGTCTGCAGGAAGATGGCGTTTCTTACAGGGGTTTTCTTTACTTTGGCCTCATGCTCACAGCGGATGGCCCCAAAGTCATTGAGTATAACTGCCGTTTCGGCGATCCGGAATGCCAAGCTGTGATGCCGCTCATCAAAGGGGATCTCGCGACTTACCTGCTCAAGGCGTCGAGCGGTGTGTTAGATCCTTCGTATATCGAGTTCGAAGACCGTTGGAGTGTGTGTTTGGTCTTTGCTTCCGCGGGTTATCCAGCGTCTTCCCGTAGCGGTGACGTCATCGCTGGGCTTGACGGCATAGAGGGTGCCCGCGTCTATCACGCTGGCACTAAGCTAGACGAGTCCGGCCAATTTGAAACCAATGGCGGCCGCGTCCTCGCCGTCGTCGCCCAAGGTGACGATCGCTTGGAAGCTGTTGAGAAAGTCTATGCTGAAGGCGCGAAAGTGTCATTCGATGGCGCCCAACACCGAGACGACATCGGGCGCCTGCATTTCTAACATCATCACTCTCCATGCTCCAGCAACTCCGATACCTCTTTGGCAAATCCGAGCCACGTCCCGTGTTCGTCGTGGGCTCTGGACGATCAGGTACTCATTGGCTCGGTTTCTCGCTGGGAGATCATCCCGAGGTGCGCGCCACCATCGAGAAAAAACCGATGTTCAAACTCGCCACCCGAATGGCGGTGAATCCGGATCTGGAAGAGCATCTCTTCGACAACTTGGTGAGGGCCTATAAATGGGAGCTCTTCCTTTCCGGTGACAAAGTCTACCTCGATAAATCGCATCCCAACCTCTGGCTAGCAGAGAAACTAAAAGCCGCCTTTCCCACCGCTCGCTTCGTGGGCATCGAACGCAATCCCTTTGCTACGGCAGCAAGCATGATCAAACATAAGCGCGTCTCCGAGTGGCACACGCGCTGGCGTGAGTTTCCCGTTCCTAACCGATTCCTTGGAATATCGGAGGAGCAAGCGACGACCTACGACGCCCTTCCCCTACCCACTCAATGCGCGTTGCGTTGGGTCGCACATCACGAGCGGATGACAGAACTCAGACAAACGTTGGGCGACGATCTCATGGTGATTGATTACGAAGCCTTCGCCCATCAACCGGCGAAAGTGATCGAGACTTTTCAGAGGTTTCTCGGCCTGGAAAAGCCGATCCCCGTGCCCGATGTACGCGTGCAGTCTCTGGATAAATGGAAGGCGCAATTCGACAATGAGGCCATCCAGCAAATCGCGGACGTCGTCGGGTTCTCGCCAACAGATTTGAGGCCGGAACAAGCCGCACCGGATTCGTAGGACGGCCATTTCTGGCCGTCCGAATGAGAGGCCTTGGCAGCCGCACGTTTGGGGACACAAACGCCCTGCCAAACGACTTGTCCCTGATGACGTTACGCAAAGAGCTTGGTGACCGCTTTCGCTTTCACCAGCTCACGCGGCTGATTGAGGTGATTCATTACCATCGTCTCAGGATCGATTCCGAAGCCGTGATAAATCGTGGCCAATAACTCAGAAGGATGCACCGGATCTTCCAAGGGACCCGAACCCGTTTTGTCTGACTTGCCATGCACGTAGCCACGCTTGATGCCGGCACCCGCGATGCAGGCAGTGTAACAATAAGGCCAGTGATCGCGCCCGTCCGCGCTGTTGTTGTTGCCACTAGTGGAGACACCTTTTTCAGGGCTGCGGCCAAATTCACCAACCGCCACAACCATCGTTTCCTCTAACAAACCACGCTCATCAAGATCTTCGATCAATGCCGATAACCCGGAATCTAACATTGGCCCTGATTGATTCTTCATCCGTTTGGAAAGCCCTACATGGACGTCCCAAGAATGGTTATCCGAATTAGCCACTTTCGGCCAAATCACTTCCACCACTTTCGTGCCGGCCTCAACCAGACGACGCGCTAACAAACAACTCTCACCGAAAGTATTGCGGCCATACCGATCACGTAGCGCATCCGCTTCTTGGTCCAGATCGAACGCCTCCCGTGCACGTCCGGAGACGATCAAATTGAGCGCTCTATCATAATACTCGTTTAGATTATAGTCCTTCACCGCCTTGTCAATCACCGGCATTTGCTTATTAATCGCGGCCCGGAGCGAGGCACGGCGTCTCAGCCGAACGGAGAAAACATCCGGTCGCAGTTGCAAGTCATCGATCTTGATGTTGCGCATCTTGTTGAGGTTCATGTCATCCCCTTCGGGATAGAGCGTGTAGGGATCGTAGGCTTTGCCAAGAAAACCCGCGGTCCCGCCTTTGCCCACCACGTTGCTTTCTTGCAGGGGACGCGGCAGCATCACAAACGGCAACATGGGTTCGGTGGGTGGCTGCAAACGCACGATGTTTGAACCAAAGTTAGGAAAGTCTTTGGGGCTGGGAGGCTCCAACTGACCGGATGGACTCACCTTATCCGTCGTATAACCGGTCATCATCTGGTAGATGGCCGCCGTGTGGTTAAACAAACCGTTAGGCGTGTAGCTCATCGACCGGATCATGGTCATCTTGTCATTCACCTTGGCCAAGTTGGGCAAGAGTTCGGTGAATTGGACACCCGGAATCTTCGTGGAGATGGGCTTGAACTCACTACGCACATTGTCAGGCACATTCTCTTTCGGATCCCAGAGATCGAGGTGACTGGGACCGCCCTGCAAATACACCAGAATGACATTCTTCGCCTTGCCCCAACCGGGACCGCCGGCATGCGCCGAGCCCGCACTCCCTGCCAATGCCCTCATTTCTAACATCGAGCTAAGCGACAGACCGAGCATGCTCGCTCCGCCTACTCTGAGGATATCACGTCGTGTGTAGCCGAGACTGCTATCACACATATCTTTGCCGGGTTCTCCAGGGATTCGAAACATGGTGGTGGTGGGTTACGGGTTTAGGTCAATTAACGTCCATTTGACGATTTGTGAAGGCTTAATGATCACGATCCCGAGGAGGCATCAGTGATTAAAGAGAAAGGCCGGGTTATTGATCAGGGCCCAGGCGATATCTTGAGCGTTGGTGAGACGGCGATTCTTGAGTTGTTCCGCGCTGAGAGCCACGGCGCGTTTGAGTTCCTCAAGCTTGGCATCGGGAGGAAGCGGCTTCTCCGCTTGCGCCAGAGCGTTCTCGAGTTCGGTCAATTTGGCGTCTTTGGAGCGAGGTTTCTTGGCCTCGGCGAGCACTTTGACTTGTTTGATCCATTCGGAATCGACCTGACGCCGATAAGTGAGCAGGGCGTCACGTTGTGCTTGGCTACGCTGGTCCGCGGGCGTTTGCAGAAGCACGAAGATCGCCTCCGGAACGCCGGCATTGTGCGGAAGATCGTCATTGGTCACGGAAACGCGAAAACGCCCCAACCCAAATTTCTTACCCGCGTAGAGTTGCTCTAACTTCAGCGCGAAATCCGTTCCTGACAGAGAACCCAGGGGCTCCTTAAATTCGAAGTAGGCCGTTTGATTCTGTCCGCTATTCGGCGCAATGGCCCAACCATTGTTGTTCTGATCACGTTTGCCATCGATCGCGGTCTTCACGTTGTAGTTGTCTTGGCCAAAGGTCGCTTGAGCATTCTGTAAGGTTACCGGTGCAAGCTTGGCCTCTTGGCCTCGATACAAGGTTAGGTGATCAATGGACACCTTGACTCCCTTTTTATCTCCAGGATCCAATCGCAATCCTGTGAGGTCGTCCTTGGTGTGAAACGCCAATCGGCGCGTGACCCACGAATCTTTGTTTCCTGTGAGGGTCAACCGCCGACTCAGCTTCCCGTTAGGGTCTTTCTGTTCCGTGGTCGTCCAGAAAAGTTCGGTCTCAAGATTGCCGTCGATCTTTAGTTTGAGGTCGACAAGATAATTCCCGGGCTTGCCAGAGATCTCACGATTAATGATGCCCGGGTCCTTACCTTCGGCCTCCACCAGGAGCGCGCCCTCATTCAAACTGATCTTGGCTTGCTGAGTGACTTTCCAATCCGGAGTCTCCGCATCGAAGCTCCATTCCTTCACTTTCTCCCAACCTGAAGGATCGACACTGCCGGCCGCCTGCACTCCGAACTCGGTGAGGACGAAGTTCCCATCATCCGCACGACCGGGTCCGCGGCGAGGAAAGCGGTCGTCAGTGAGCGCTTCGATTCTTACTCCGGTGATGCTCGGCAGATCTGCGGAAGCAAAGAGTTCATAGTTCACTTTGTCGTTCTGTCCCGAGGCAATGATCGAGCCATCCGGCTGCAAAGCGAGCCGCGAATTATTACTCGTCGTGAAACTGTGAGGTGCCAAAGTCATCCAAGCCGTGGCGTCCCGTTGCGAGGTCTCCCATTCAGCAAGTTTTCCATCAAGTGATCCCTGATACTCCGCGAGTTTCTTCTCAAGCTCCGCCACCTTGGCCTGCTGCTGACGGTCCCGCTCCGCTTCGATGCCTACGAGTTCCACCTTGTAATCTTCTAACGTTTTCTTTGCCGTAGCCAAACGCTGTTCCCACTCGTTCTGACGTTTCTGAAACGTGGGCTTCATTTTCTCTTCATAAGACGCCAAAGTGGCCTGCACTTCTTCATTCTCCTGATCAAGCACTTTGAAAGATTCCACGCTGAGCGCCACCTCGGCCTCGCTGGCCGGACGATTCAAAATTCGCAGGTAGAGATCTCTAACAAGTTTCTCATCCCCCTCCGCTTCCTTAGCCAGTTTGGCAATGGCATTCTCCGGATGACTGATCGCATCATTCACGGTAGGCCCGCTGACCATGGCCATGATCGGCCCTAATTGAAGATCGTTGCTTCGCTCACATTCACACGCGCTCTCACGAGCGGGGCGACCCAGATTACCAAGAAACCCGTCTTTCAGTTTGATTCCAGCATCGATGGCCGCAGCACGCGTGCCAGGCTCAACCCCAGGGATGTTCGAAGGCGCGCCCGTCACCGCATAGACCGTGTCGTAGAGCACTTCCGCAGGCAATCGGCGAGCTTTGGCGTGTGAGTAATTGATGTTGTCATCTTCATTCCATTGGTTTGATTTAATAGACAATTGATAGGTGCGTGACTGACAAATCAACCGAATGAGATTCCGTGTGTCGAAACCACTCGCAATAAATTGCTCCGTAAGCCAGGCCAACAACTCAGGATTGGTGGGCGGATTTCCCGCGCGAATATCGTCTAACGGTTCGATCAATCCCGTGCCGGTGAGATACCCCCAAATACGATTCACATAACTCGTAGCGAAGTATTGATTATCCGCGGAGGTCATCCAGGCAGCGAGCTGAGATCGCCGACTCGATTCCTCAGTCTCATGATTGGCGGCATAGGGAAATCCCGGCTTCGCCACCTCTTTGGTGCGATCATGGATGACATCGCCGTTTTTCCTATCGGAAATGATCTCGTAGAGAGGTTTGCCGCCTTCCACGGCCGTCCCACCGATCTTCTTGTCGCCACTAGCAGGATCCTTCTGGCGATCGATCTGCCCGAAGTAAGCCGCCATTTCATAGTAGTTATCCTGTGTCCATCGCTCAAACGGGTGATCGTGGCACTTGTTGCAGTTAAACCGAACGGCGAGGAAAAGATGAGTCGTATTCTCCATGGTGTCCTCGGGCGTCCGGAGAATCTTATAATAAGAAGCTGCGGGATTCTCTTTGTTGGATCCAGATGCCGTGAGCACTTTCCTAGCAAAGACATCATAAGGCGTATTATTCTTTACTTCATCGCGGATCCATTTGCGGAACAAATCCGCGCCTTCCGCACCGAGGAACTTGCGATTCACCTGAAGCAAATCCGCCCACTTGTTTGTCCAGTGATCAATAAACGGCTCACTCCCGATAAGTTGATCGATCAACGCATCACGTTTCTTGCGTGACGCCTGTTCATCTGCCAGGAAAGCCTGCACGACCTCCGCACTAGGAGGCAACCCGGTTAGATCCAGGTAGAGACGCCGGATGAACTCAGCATCGGTGCAGGTGTCAGAGGAAAGCGTCTTCATGCGCTTGAGCTTCGCCGCCACAAATTCATCGATCTCGTTATGCTTGGCCGGTTCTTGCCAACGGAAACCTGAGCGATCCCCCATCACCGTGACGATGGTCGACGCGTAGGCACCTTCGTACCGCACCAGCACGGGCGCCTCGCCACGGCGCAACGTCGTGATCAAACCCGAGTCATCGGCGGTGACAACCTCAGTGTTACCGCTTTCAACGAAAGCATCGGCAGTGACGTCGCGAATGCTTCCGTCAGGATAACTAGCAATCACGCGAATCTGTTGTTGATCACCAACCCTTTGAACAACGGGATTGTTCGGGTAGAGGTCGATCTTCTCCACTTTCTTCGACTCGAGATCGAGTGGCGCGCCATTGGCGATCCAACTGCGGATCATGGCGTAGGCATGACTGTCTTGAGTAATGATCTGCCCGCCTTCATGCGGAACGCCGGCGGTGGCTTTCATTAACATAAGACTACTATCCGGTGCGGCGACGTTCACACGCCGCGCCCCAATATCATCGGTGAAAGCCCGCAAATCATAGAGCGGATCATAACCTCGTAGCGATAACTTAAAGCCGTTCCTGCCATCCTTGGATCCATGACACGTGCCAGCATTGCACCCCGCCTTAGAGATGACAGGGTTCACGTCGCGAATGTAATCAGGAAAGTAATCCGCGGCGGCCCCTGAAACCGAAAGCGGTACGGTCACCGATTGACCCGCATATCGAACAGAGATTTCACCCTCGCCATCTTGTGAGGGGCGGAGAAGACTCGTTTCTGACATAGTCGCCAACTCATCAGGAATCGTGATTTCCGCATCACGCGTCACATCCGCCGTGGAGCCATCCGTGAGTCCGGCGGTAATCACGATCTGTGCATAGGCTTGTGGATTAGCTAAGGTGATCGATGAAGGTTGCACCTCCAAACTGGCCACGTCCTCGTTGGCATGCCGCAACACTTTGATTGGCACCAATTCGCGTTTGAGCGAACCGCCCTTGGCATCTAACAAACGAATCACACCATCGCCTCCAGCTGCCGCCACGGTCTGGCCATCGGGCGAGAAAGTGACGGTATAGATACCTGTATCGAAACTCACATCGGCGAGCGTCTCTGAACTCTCTTCATAGTATTTGGCGAGTTTCCCCTTCTCCTCACCATTTCGTTGATGCGTCGGCTTCTCAAGAATCTTGCGCACATCATCCGAAATCTTCATTTCCGGATCGACCCCATAGACTAATACTTGACCCTTACCATCGAGACTGCTTCCGGCAGCGATGCGTTTGGCGTCCCGGCTGAAACCAACACTAAATACCCGGCCCTCTAACGCCGGCAGTTCTTGCAGAAGATTAGCATCGTCACCAATCACCCGCTTCGTCGTGCGGAACATCTTATAGATCTTCGGAACACCGTCCGCGCCCCCTACCAGAATCTCATCACGCAAGGGATGCCGGTCCACCGAGGCGATCCCGCCCTTCAACGCTTTGGGGGTGATAGAGGTGATGTTGTCAATGAATCGCTGCGTGGCGATCTCTGTTAGTTTCGCCGTCATGTCCCGCCCCACCGAAACGACATGCGTGCCTTTGACAGAGAAAACGGTATCGAAGACCCAATCATTATGCGAGCCTTGATAGAGCACTTGTTCACCAGTCTTGGCGTCAATGATGCGAATGGTACTGTCAGCACACCCAAAGGCCACTTGCGCGCCATCAGGCGACCAACTCGCTCCGTAAACGGTGTCGTAAGTCACCGGCACGGAAAGCGTTAGTTCCCTCTTCTCCACATCCCAAATCTGAACTTCGCCCATGCGAGCGGGCAGCCCGCCCGTCACCGCTAACTGTTTCCCGTCGGGCGAAAAGGCGACGGATTCGATTCGCTCTGACAGACCAATAAGCCGCGCGTCCAAACCCGAACCATCGGCGCGATGCAAGAGTACTTCATGGAAACCAGCCACGGCAATCCATCGGCCGTCTGGCGAATAATCCATGGAGGTGATGACCGGAGGCCGGGTGTAGACCGGCGGGTTCTCCGCCGTGTAGCGCACTTTGGCATTAGCCGGCGTGTCATCTTCAGCGCCCTCGACGATCCAACGCGTGATCAATGATAGATCTTCCGCAGCCAAAGGATCTTTCCCTTTCGGCATTTCCGCTTTGCCATCCTCTGGGGTGATGAGCTCAATGAGATAACTTTCCTCGGGCTTCCCAGGAATAATCGCCGCATCGGTATCGCCACCCGCTAACAAAGCGTCAAAAGCCGTCATCACATAGCCGCCTTTGGCCTTGGCTGGTTGATGACACCCCTGACAATGCGCCTGAAAAAGCTGCCGCACCTGTTTGTAATAACTGACAGGATCGCCGGTGGCAGCGATGGATGAAGGAGCGTTGCTCACAAAGATGGCGCCCGCCAGGGCGAGCCAGGAGCAACGACGAAGTCCGAGGAATTCGGTTGGAACCATGTAGATTGGTGGGAGTTTTCGCGATTGTGCCGATCCCGTTACCGTGATCAAGCCGAATCCGGGAACCCCAGAGGAGGCGTGAGGTGTCGGAAAGCGGCTGATGGCAATCACGCCGGAATGATTTCCTCTTCGCCGACGGTCGTGTACAACAGCCTCGATGAATCAGTGCCTCAAGCTCCTATGCCTAGCAAACCTCTGGTGGGCGATTTCAGCTGGTTGCGGGAAACCCAAGCAGGACACGCCCCATGACCCGGAAGTACTGGCCACCATAGGCGATCGCGTCATCTCCAAAGACGCGTTTCTCACGCGTCACGACCGCAGATTGCAACGTCTCGACGAACCAATGCTTCGCGAACTCTTGAATACCATGATCCGCGACCAAGCGCTAGTGGCCCGTGCAGAGAAAGCCGGTTGGTTAGACGATCCGGAAGTCGCGGATGCCGTGACTAAGGCGATCGTGGGCAAGCTACTGGAGAAAGAACTACAGCCTCTGTTAGACAACGCCGCACCATCGGAAAGTGCTATCGAACAATACTACACGGCTCATCAAGAGAGCTACCGCTCACCGGAACGGAGGCGCGGCGCCATTCTCTACAAAGCCATGAGTGGGGTCACAAAGGCAGATCACAAAGCGTCCCTACGAGAAACGATGGCAACCATTCGACAGGAGGCCCTAGCACAGTCAGCAGAGAACCTCTCGATTCGCGGCTTTGGTGCCCTGGCGGCAAAACACTCCAACGATCAAGCGACGCGCTATCAAGGAGGCGAGATTGGCTGGTTGACTGAAGGAAAAGGACATTCACGGTACGGTCCTGAGGTCGTCCAAGCGCTCTTTGAACTCACTCCTGACGCACCGCTAAGCGAAGTGATTGAATCGCCAACGGGATTTTATCTCGTGATGCTTTTGGAGACACAAACCTCGACCATTACGCCCCTCGAAAAAGTGAAATCCACCATTCATCAGCAACTGCATGCCGAAAACGAGCGCAAGATTCGCCAAACCTTTTTTGAAACGGCCCGAGATGCCGTCGACTGGCAAATTCATGAACCGGCAGTCCAGGCCTTGATGACGGAGTTAGACGTGCCCGCCACGGACGAGAATGCCTCTAACGAGACGCCTCCGGCACTTCCTTAAGGCTCACTTCGATCCGCATCAACTGAAGAGACCTCTCTGCCATGGGCTGACGCCCACGAAACCGTCTCCAATGATCGCCTTGGTACTGTGGCGGCACCTCTACCGGATCGGCCACGGAATGCGTGTCCTCCCAATCGCGGAGATTTGTTGTGGCCGTTAAGCGATAGTCGAGATCGACCACCCCCGGGCGGGTTTTATAGGTGATAGCAAGACGCCCCTCATCCCATGCGGGATGCGGCAACTGCATGCGCGAAGCGCCTCGATCCGCCACCTTCGGATCGAGCATGAACGCGTATTCCAACAGGTTTCGGATGCCGTCGTTATCCGGATCCGCCGAGGCAAAGCGCTCGATATCTCCACTCTCATTCGGGAAATGAAACTGTCGCCAATCCTCGAAGGTTAACAAATCAAGTTCAGACGTGTTAGGATCATTCGCCGTTGTGCCCAGACTCGCCAGAAAAGCCCTGCCGTCCGTGGCATCCCAGCGATCGAGTCCCGCACGCTCTTCCAACCAATCGGGAACGAGATCGCGATCGGTGTCTTTGATCTTCTCTGGATCCGCCAGATCAGGCATCACCAAGAGATCGATCTGTTGGGTGTGCGCACGCCCGGCTTGACTCATGTGAAAAGTCTCGCCCGCATCCGGCAATATCTGAACGGGAAAGCCGTCGACTCGAATATCATGATGCAGAAACTCAATGCCACTAGCCGTTAGAGGCAACGCCTTCTCTGAAATGTCAAAATCATAAGCGAGTAACGCATACGGAATATGAAGACGATAGGAGTAGCGGCCGTTCGCTAAAGGTTCGAGATCGGTAGAGAACGCATACTCGCGTTCGTCAATGGGACTTTTAATCGTCCACTCAAGTTTACCGTGGGTGAACTGATATTCATAATCACCTACCTGACTCACGATTCGACCGTAAAAGACACCATCGGGCTCCGAGATCCGTGCTTGAAGCCCACTCGAAAGAAAAATAATAGCGAGGCGTTCGCCTCCTACCATGAAGTGCCTCCCGCAGTAATGTGCCATGACGGCAGATGCTTGAAGCGTAGATCTGCGGGAGGCATGATCAGCATGTGCCAAATCTCAACGAACTTCAAGAAGGACACATCTCCTACGAGCTTAGTTGCTTCGATCGCATCTACCTGAATCTACGTTTGCCACTCCTCTGCACGCTGGGCGGGATCTCGCTGTTCATTCGCAAGATCCTTGGTGAAAAGCTTCCGCTGGTGAGCGTCTTTAAGCCCTTCCGGGACCAGTTCGTGGAGAACATCGAAACCTTCGCCAAAGACAACGGGCTCGGCATCCACCGCTTTGCTAACAACGAGAACAAAGAAGAAATCGCGCAGCAACACCTCGAATCGCGGGGGACGCGTAGGCCAGGCGTCTACTTTATAGGCAAAGCGCAAGAGAAAATCAGCGTGGTCCAAGGCGGTTCGGCCAAGAACGAAGAGACCGGCGGATGGTGGTACCGGCTTCGTTGGGGTAAAGTCATGGCCAACCAATACTACTTCTACATTTGGGATGACAACTGGGGGAGTCTCTTCATCAAATTCAGCAGTTACGCCCCCTTCGCCGGGAGAGTCTGTCTCAACGGGCACGAATATGTCAAACGCCAGCTAGAGAAACAGCGTATTCCTTATGAGGCTCTCGACAACGGTGTCAAATCTTGCGCCGATCCAGGGAAAGCCCAGCAAATTGCCAATAACATCACGGCCTCAAAGATCGAAAACACAATTAGAGACTGGCTCAAAATCATTCCGACTCCGATCACTATCTTAAAGAACAGGATAAAGATCCGCTACGAGATCTCCATGCTACAAATAGAATACGCTCTTACCCAAGTATGGAAAAAAGCGCAAAACGGACGGCAATTCTTTGAGCAAGCGATACGAGAAAACCTCGATCTAGGGCGCCCTGAACGAGTGGGATTAATATTCAGAAAGCGAATAACGAAGCGGAGCAAACAAAAGCGTTTTATGACCCGTGTCATGCAATATGGAACCATTCCCGTCTATCACATCTATTATAAACTAAACAAACTGAAACAATATTTCAAAGAGGCCATCTCGCTGCGAACGGAACTTACGATCAACAATCCCCGGGATTTTCAAGTAGGGAAAACGCTCAATGGAAAAAACCTGCGCGCGCTGCGCAAGGTAGGTGAAGCCACCATCAATCGCCTCTTGCGAGTAGAAACATTGAGCCACGATCCCTCAGTAAGCGGCGAGAAGATCAAAGCGCTAGAAACACCCGCCGAGGTGGGAGTTGGAAAACGAGTGAGCGCCTTGCCTCGCAGTAACACCCGGGTGCAAGCCCTATTGAACGCCTTGATAGGCTGTCATCTGATCTGCGGAGGATTCCGGAATCGGGATCTGAAGAGCCGAGTTGCTCAACTTCTGGGAAAAGAAGAACCAGAAATATCAACCGGACAGATGAGCTACGATTTGAGGCGATTAAAAGGACACGGGGTAATCCGGAAAATAGAAGGAACGCATCGCTATGAAGTGACCGAGGAAGGCCTTCGGCTAGCCTTATTCATCAGCCAAGTGGAGCGACGCGTTTATCAAGAAGGCGCATCGGAGTTATTCAGTGAATGGCACGAAGGCAACCTCCACCAAGCCTACAATGCATTTGGCCAAGAGGTTGAATCGCTGTTTGCGCGTCACCACTTAAGTCGAGCGGCATGATGAATAACAGGAGAGGTATGTACAAAAGCCTTCATTATCTCATTTATATATGATTGAAAGGAGTTTGACCTAGATGATCAAATTTCGAAAAGTAAGCATATGTAACTACTCAGGCGAGGTGGCAATTGGTTAAGATATGCTAACAAATCGGTTGCCAGAGTGTTGTTAGACACTATCGTTAGGCGTGTCAGAAAAGCCGTTGCCTAGATTAAGCGAGGAGATTGGCCGTGACGGGCTTATTGAGCTGGCAAAGAGTGATCCTGAGGCCTTCGTCGATCTTTTCATTAAGCTCGAAGAGCGTGTTAGTGAACTCGAAAGGATTATCAATCAGAATAGCGGCAATAGTTCCAAGCCGCCTAGCCAAGATGGGCCTGACAAGAAGCCGAAGAAGAGAAATCGGTCGAAGCGGAAATCTGGAGGACAGAAGGGGCACCCGGGAAATCACCTCAAGAAAGTCGAGGAGCCTGACAATGTTGTCGATCTCAAGCTTGATACGGCACCCAGTGGCGCGAAGTTAAGGGGCTTGGAAAAAAATAATCGTCCCAAAGCGCAACCATTCTGTTAGGAGCGGGTTTGAGTGCCTGTAGTCCTATGAGAAGAACCTGACTCTAACTCAATTCGTTTATGGAAGAACACTGCGCGTGATCTCACGGGCAGCGCGAAACGCAAGTTCATGGCGGGCGTCGTCGATGGCCTTGGCCGCGGCGGTCAACGGTGGGCTGAAGACTGTCTTGGCTGGAATAGGCAACTCATTCGCAAAGGCAAAGAGGAACTCGATTCCGGCATTGATTTCGTCGATCAGTTTCACAAACGAGGTAGAAAGAAGGCTGAAGAACATTATCCAGAATTACTGGAGGATATTCGCGCCGTTGCTGATCCCCATGCTCAGACTGATCCCAGTTTTCGCTCTACTCGCCTCTATGTCCGCATCACTGCTAAAGAAGTCCACCGGCGACTGGAAGAGCGCCCAGGGTATGACCTATCAAGTATGCCTTGCGTGAGAACCATCAACAGCAAACTCAATCTGCTCGAACTCCACCCTAGAAAAGTTGCCAAGACCAAGCCGATGAAGAAAGTGAAAGAAACCGACGCCATCTTTGATATGGTGCATGAGATCAATGCGGCGGCCGATAGCGATCCCAAGCAGTTGCGTATCTCCATGGACACCAAAGCGGCGGTAAAAATTGGCGAGTTTAGTCGTGGTGGCTATAGCCGAGGCGAGCGGAAGGCCCTTGATCACGACTTCAAAGCGAAAACAACCCTCGTGCCCTTTGGGGTTTATCAGCCCGAAACTGGCCAAACCGACCTATGGTTCTCAGAAAGTAAAGTGACAGCGGATTTTATGGTTGATCGTCTTGAAGAGCTGTGGCCGCGACTGCGTGCAGAGAATCCTGAAGTAGAGGTGCTAGTGATCAACGCCGACAATGGCCCCGAGAGCGATGGCCGTAGAACCCAATGGTTGAAGCGCCTGGCTGAATTCTCTACGGCTCATGATATAGTGATACAGCTAGCCTATTATCCACCCTATCATAGCAAGTATAATCCTATAGAACGAGTGTGGGGAGTGCTCGAAAACCATTGGAATGGAGAGCTACTGAGCACAGCGGAGAAAGCGCTGGGAATGGCCCGAAGCATGACATACAAAGGGTTGAATCCCGTCGTCACACTGGTCACCAAGACCTACCAGACCGGAGTGCGACTGACAAAGAAAGCGATGAAAGAATTCGCGCCCCAAATCAGTCGGATGGCTGGATTGGAGAAGTGGTTTCTAACAATATTCCCTGAGCCTGAAATGGGATGATTATTTATTTCCAAGCCCCTAACTGACAACGACATTGTTGGTTGGGAAACTCGGCAGGTATTTGATCTGCCAGAGCCCAAACTGATTGTCACAGAGTATCGTGTCGCTATCTATCGCGACCCCAAGACGGGCGAGGTCTGCCAGGAGAGCTTTCCCGATGGTGTGAATGCTCCGGCGGTATATGGAACTGGCGCCCTAGCTTTCATGGTGTATTTGCATGTGCAGCAACATCTTCCGCTCGATCGCACAGGGGCAATCTTCTCTGATCTCTTTGGTCAGCCTGTTAGCCATGGAACGATTCTTCGAGCTCGTGAAGAGGCTGCTACCGAACTCATCGATTTTGAGGAAGCCCTGGTGGCGATGCTCTCAGCACAAGCGATGCTTTGTAGCGATGAAACCGGCCTGCGCGTGAACCAGACACTCTATTGGTGTCATGTCATGTGCACGGAGAGACTGACTTACTATGCCATTCATGACCGGCGAGGCAGCGCTGCATTTGAAGACATCGGCGTTTTGACAGGGTTTGAAGGAAGACTCATTCACGATTGCTTGAGTAGCTACGATGCCTACTGCCCCAGTGCTCTTCATGGACTTTGCAATGCGCATGTCATCCGCGAATTGACCGCGGTGAGCGAACAAGGTGATCATCAAGGGTGGGCCACGAAACTCGTCGATTATCTTTATGAGGCAAACAAGGTAGTCAAAGATCGTGGGGGAAGCTTATCCGAGGACGAGATGATCCCGTGGAAACGCCGCTTTACTCGCCTACTCAACGCTGGAGTCAAAGCGAATCCAGAAACGAACCTATCAAAGCCAAAGAAAGGACGGCAAAAGCGGACCAAGGCACAGAACTTGATTAAGAGATTGAAAGAGCGCCAAGCAGATTACTTGCGATTCATGACAGATGATGAGGTGCCATTCACGAACAATCAAGCGGAGCGAGACCTGCGAATGATGAAGTTGCAGATGAAGATATCAGGGTGCTTTCGCACCGTCATCGGAGCAGAGGACTTTGCGAGGATACGTTCCTATATTTCAACAATGCGTAAGAACGGTTATAAGGTGTTTAATGGGATTAAGTTAGCCATATTGGGGCAACCCCTCACACCAAACGACATCCTTCACGCAACCACCACCTGAGTAGTTACGAAAAATGAAGCCTAACGCAAAAAAAGAAGTCGTTTTCATGGATAGAAATAAAGGGGTTAATTGCCGGAATAGCCGAAGGTTTGGAAGTTGAGCTTAATATCCGTGATATCGTTGATGAACTGGGTGAGTCCCGAGTCGGCGTCGGCACTGAAGGTTCGGCCGGGAATGATCAGTACCCATCGGGAATTCCAAACCGACCGCCCAACCAACCGTGTGTCGTAGACCAATTGAGAGTCGTCCACATCAGGCGAGTTATCGCCATAAGCACGGAAGCTTGAGTATCTGCGAATCTCCGCAATGGAGCCGGAGAGCGAATCATTGATGGGTATCCAATCCGGCTGATTGATATCATTTACAGAGACGGGAAACGGAACGGGAATACTTTGATCCACCACATTCCATTGACGTGTTTCCAAGGTGGGGCTCGCAGGAACGGACATCACATCCACGCCGGTCGGAACGAGATACACACGCGGAGTGATGGATAGCTGACTATGATCATAATTCTCTAACCAAACGCCCACTGCTTGAATCTTGGTAGCGAAGTTACTCGGATCATAGGCGTGATCATCACCACCCAAGGGCCATCCAAACACGTTGCGGCCCGCAACGATTTCCGTAGAGAATGGAATGACTAAGCCAGGCTGCGTGCCGGCGCTTTCAGGAGCGAACGGACGACAATAGCGGCGGAACTCGGGCACCGACCACAGATCGGTTACGCGATGGTCTTGCAACTCTTGAATCCACGCGTCGGCATCATTGTTGTCTTGATTGCCAATGCGGAAATGCTCATAGCGCAGTGAGAATTTACCGGTTTCTTTCTGGCGATTATTCAACCCCATCTGCGCCTTGAGGACGTCGAAATTATCCCGCATCGTTGCTAAGATATCGGCGAGTCCCCGGCTACTGTGAACGGGGCTGCCATTAGGCGTTCCCAAACTTCGAACGCGAACAATTTCATTTAACAAGGGTGCGGCTGAACTTGGATCCGAAGGATCTAAATTCGTATCGTAGTCATAGGCTTTGGCGGCCAAGTAGGCATAGCGAGCAGCAAGATCAAACGACGCGCGGTATTTCTGTAGGGCATCGCTCCGGAAATTCCGAAATGCCATGTCCTGATAACGCACTCGCTGCACAAGAGCCGCGGTCTTCTTATTAAAATCCTGCCGCTTTCCAACCAGGCCGAAGCCTTTGTTCAACACCGTTCGGTAGCGATCAGAAATCTGGCGGAGATTCTCCAGTTTGTTAAAGATATCCGCGCGATTATAGCCATCATTGCGAAGATGCTGCTCGATGGCCTTTAGGCTCTGGCGAACGTCGAATCGTAGATCTTCATTGGCCAGTTCAAGATCAATAGAAAGGTCAGCGACCTGCTTGCTGAAATTCAGAATACTGGTTAACTGGTCGATCGTTTCAATGGCTGCCTTGGCTCCTGACGTAATGCCTGCCTTTGCAATAATGATCGCAGCTCTCCCCGCTGAGGTGAAATCGTTCGATAAGCCCGTCACCTTGGGCTGAGCTTCCGCCAACCCTTTCGCATAATCATTAGCCAGACCGTCAGCATTATTGATCGCGCGTTTTGAGATTTCGGCAGCCTGAATTAGCGCTCCCAAACTAATTGTCGCCCCCAAATTCGCCTGCTTCACAAGGATCTTATTCGCATCCAAGTTAAACTTCGCCTTTAAGAGATTCGTCATGTCCTTCAACTCTTTGACATAGTTATCATAATCGCTGAGCGAACGCGCCAGATCAGACTCCGCGCGAAGCATTTGCGAGACAATGGATTGCAATTCACCCGTCGACTCACGAAATCCCCACTCCGGCGGCGCTTGGAAAGTGTAGTCATCCGCAGTGAAGGGCATGTTTAATTGAACATTAGCGTCCCCCCTGGGCGACCCGAATCCCGTAATGCTATCGACATCGTCAGTGATATCCGTTACGAAATAGGGGAACTGCACATCTTCGGTGAAAATATTCAATCGACCCGAGGGATCGCGTTCGATATCACCAAGAGAGCCAAGCAAGGATGAAAAGGTGGATCCGCCTCCGGAAGAACCGTTTCCACTGAATGATCCGCCCAGAAGCGGCGTGATTTTTTCCGATTGGATATTCGTATAAGCCGTGGTGAAAGCGTTAAAGTTCGCTTCGAAGATTCCCGTTTCGGCACCGCCGGGAACCAGTGCTCTCGGTACGCCAGCTTCGAATTCACTGACATCGACATACATGAAAAACATCAGATCCGGTCCGTTGTAGCCGGCAGGATAAGGCTTTCCTGTTCCGATCAACCCGGAATAAGGCGTGCCGAAGATCTCTTTCAGCCGACTGCGAAAATCGCGATCTTGCTCCCGCGTCTCGATGGCGAATTTGTCAGAGGTGTTCTGCTGTTTTCGCACGCGATCCCGATGACTGCTGGCGTGATCGAAAACGCGGAAAGCATTGGCCAGAGCTTGATCGGCCCGATCAGCGATCTGTTCAAAATGGGTTTTAGTGAATCTCCCAGCATCAAGTGCCGCCGGACTCACATCAAACGGCACCGTTTCGGAATCGATGCCCAACGGATTGAATCCATTGTTGGCATCGTCATAGGTCGCCTGAATCTCCGCCATGTTAGCCGAGATCTTCTTAATGGCTCCAACGGTCGTTCGATCGATCTTTTGAATACCCGTGCGATCCGGATCTTCAGCAGGAAGAAGCGCATTGGCCACGGCCCAATCGAAGACGGCCGCTTGACCAGCACGCCGCGCCCAGCCTTGCACGCCCCAGGCACGGTCGGCGTCCGTATCGGTATAGCCCTGCCACTGACCGGCCGGATCCTCGACATAACTTGCACGATACGTCAAGTCCACGGTGTCAGCACCGGCTTGCGCACGGGCGGCCGCGGCATCCGCAAATTTCCGCTCATCGAGAAAATCGACATCGAAGACGATGTCTAAGAGATTATAACGCTCTGAACGCGAGACCCAATTAAAGAAAGGATGACGTAAGAGCATATAATGCCCTTTGAGAGCTGAGGTGTAATGCCCCCAGGCATCACCATGACCCTGTGGGTAATTGGATCAACGCATCTGTTTCATCGACGAAGCCGTCATTATTCTGATCCGACAGATTGTAATTAACAGCGTAAGCGACTTCGCCACCGGTCTTAGTCAGATTGGGAAAGAGGCGGTTGAAAACGGGTGTGCCGTAACTATCACTGATTCCACGCAACATGGCCAGTTCTTCATCGAGCAGGCTGGGTAGTTGATTCTGAAACGTGAAGAGCGCGGTGTGGGCACTCCCCGATTCAAATCCGATCGTGGGATCCAAAGCATCCGCGTAGGCTTCATTGCCAAGCAGCATAAAGAGATCCGAGATCCGCGTCGCCGCTAATAACAAGGCATTATTAATGCCGGGTGTGGTGATGGGGCTCTCGAGATCGATGCTAAGCGCGGCGCCCCGATCAAGAATAGTGCGATAAAGTTCTATCAAGCCGACATTCTCGATCACGTCCTTGTCTGGATTGAGAGCGACAGGCCCTTCGAAAAGCCGGCCGGCCTGTCGAATCATGCTGACATAGGTGGCAGGAGATTCATTATTACGGAAATCATCGAAGCGCGCCTCAAAAGGATTGATCCGATCCACAACACGCTTGATCCAACCGATGGCTAATTGCGGTCGGTACTCTCCGTCAACCGTTGGGGAATTCCCGGCGCCGGCCCAGAGTTCGCCAATCACTCTACCTGCTTCCGGCTGGCCGTCGCGTTCCCATTCCGTCCCCAATTGCCAATTCACCGAATTGTTATCGTCTGTGGGGTTATCATCTTTATGCCGATAGCGCACAAAGAGTTGATTATCAGCCAAGATCAATCCGCCCGTTCCTTCTAAGTTGATCTGGAACATCCCCAGCCCTTTGGGCGAGGCCGATGATTGATCGGGAAACAATTTCCACGGATCGGCCGGAGGCAAAGGTGCTTCCGTGCCGTCCTCTTCCCGGTAAAACCATTGATAAACAATATCGTCTCCATTGCCGCCAAAATCGCCAGTGTGCCTCACGGTGATTTTCTCATCGAAGATATTATCTGATAAGATTGTTTTCACGGCACCGCGATAACGATGCTTTTTCACGACTTTGACAATATGAACGGTCACCGCACCGCCAATCTCCGGGTCATCGTTCTCAACCAAGGTGATATAGCCGGTGGTGTCCGGCGATCCCGGTTCCAATAACTGAGGGCTTGGAACCAAGGCGAGACCCGGGCCAAGCGCATTGGCAGGACGAGCGGAGTTTGGAATCGGCGTCACCACGCCGTTCTCATCCTCACGGTCTTGATTATTCAATTGGAGACGATCAGATTCCAACCCCACATAGTAAGGATTCTCCGGATCCTGATTGCCACCTTGGGAAAGCCCGTTGGGATTACGACTCCTCTGAAATAGCCGTTCGACAATAGCGGACCAGTTTGCATTGGTTCTTAAATCGGCGATGCCCAGCATCAAATCTTTTTCCCGAACCGTCATGATGTTAGGTTCTAATACATAGACAGGAGGTGGCGGGGCAGTGAGCGTTTCGTCACCAAGCGTTTTGTCATTGAGAAATCCTTTGAACGTGAGTTCTTTGGTGAGGGGATCATAGGCAACGCGCTTGCCCAACGAGGCGGGAAGATCTTCGAAACGCCATACGCGCCCATCAACTCGCGTGACACCGCCGGGCCGGGGTTCGATCGCCGCCTGCAAGGCCGCTGCCTGCGCTTCACCAAGGTCCGTGAAACGCACTTTAACCGTTTCCAATGGCGCAATCAGTCTGGCAGAGTAATTGGTGAAGGCCGATTGATTATCCATGGATGGGTTCATGGAATCATAAACCGTCTTGCCCGATGCCCAACCGACCACTCCCGGCAAGCCAGGGGTATCAATCGAGCGAACGACTTCATTTGAACTATTGAGAATATCTGTCGTGGGCACATCTCGAGCGTACTCGCCACCGGCGAAGGTCAATGTTTCTCCAACCTTTAATATCGGCAAGACCTCCGGCCAGGTGGCACGATATTGAATCTCCGTGGCCCCAAGTGGTCCATTGACGGGCAGGAATGGAAGACATTCTCCCGGCTGAATGAGGGGAACCACATTGTGATCCGTCTCCCCATGCCAGAAGTTCACTGGTAGTGGATAATAAAAAATGCTGTAAAGATTGCCGTCGGAAACAGCCCATGCTTGGCCTCGATGGTCTTCCCAATAGGTTCGTTTGGATGTCTGACCTCGGCCGCGAGATTCCTGGCAAGGTGTCAAGCCAATCACCGTACTTAGTGGATAAGGCGGTTGGACCGGTTCCCCAGCCTCCATGGGATAGTTGAACTCATAAGGGAACTCGCGTTCCAGGGGATCGTTGGGATCGATGAAGGGATTGGCGGCTGTGTACTTCGAGGCATCTTCGCGAACGATTTTATAAACATTCATGCCATGTTCGCCGTCTTCACCTGTTTCTTCATCAAAGAACTGCACGAGCACGTAAGGTTCTGAGGTATAGGAAGCGGAGTTCTGATCCGTTACATTGAGATCATCGCGCAAGGCAAAGGCGGCGGAAGGCGGATTGGCTTCATTGAGAAAGCGAAAACTTGGCGCCATCAGTGCGTGCTCTTCGTTAGGATTGAATCCACGCAGTTCTCGGTTCGGCTGATTATAGATAACCACATCATCATAGCGATCCGGGCTGAAGACGTGTTGATCATTATCCGTCGCCGTGTCATTCCTACCCTCGGATCCCACGCGACTGGCGATCACAATACGATCGATCGGTTGTATCGCGGCCGAATTATTCGGATCGACTGTGAGATAACTACGCGTCGGCCACGCGGGCGTGTGATGCGCGGATTGCCAGGGCCAGAAGATCGATTCCATGCGCTCATACCAGACGACCATCAATTGATCTCTCTCTGCCGTTCCTACGGTGATATTGACCGGAATAATCGGGCCGGCTTCTGCCACTTTGCCTCCGTCATAGATATTCGGATTGATCGGTGCGTGGCTGGTGACGACAAAACCTGTACCGATATTTGCCAAATCAAAGGCCGCTGAGGCGAGCTTTTGACCAATAGGCGCGTTGGGCGTCACCGACTCGATCATACTGCCACCGCTATCATCCCAAGGCCCGGATTCTTCAGGTTCAATGGAATTGGAATCCCATTTACGCGTTTCGACAATCTTTACAAAGAGGCGCTCGCGCGTAAGATCCCCTTGAGCCGGTCCACTCAAGGATCGGCTAAAAACGAGTACCGCCCGGTCTTCCTTACTTTCAAAAGCCACCTTCAATTGACCATTGGCGACCACACTCCCGCCCGCTTCCGAATAAGCGAGGCTTAGAAAGAAGACATCATCGTCGGCGTCAGGATCCAAATCAACAGGCGGCAAATTGGGTGCCGATAAATTGCGATAATCCCGGCGCGCACCCGAGAAATCGACCATCGTATCCTTGTCATCAAAAATAACATCATCACCTGGAAAACCACTCGTGATCTCTAATAAAACGACATTGGCGGGGTTCCCGCCTTTCTGTTGCCACTCGAGGAGAAAACGCCCCGGACGTAAGGGATACGATTGATTGGTCACCTCATCCCAAACTTGCATATCGACCGCGGCACTGCCAGGCGGTCCTTCTAACACGCGTACCGCCGGGGCAATATTGAGATCGATGCTATCTATCACCGGCTGAGTCAGTAAATCCGCTCTGGGAAGCGCGCCGGCCGCCGAGGTCTCAGCATCTGCTGTCAAAGACACCGCTTGGCCAATCGAAACAGCGTCGCGGTAGATTTGATTGCTATAGTCCCAAACGATTTCTGTGTTCTGCGTTAGAGTAATTTCTTTGGAAAAATCCCCTCCAATGGGATCTCCCAAATCTTGTTTCCTTTGGATGTCTTCTAAATCACCCAGTGTCGCCAGGATACCATCATTACTAAGGGATAATCCCAACCCTGTCTTCGGCGCACCAACTAATAAAACCGTTCCGGTATCAAACCAGCCGACACCGGCCTGTTCCATGGCAGTTTGGGCAGATGATGCATTGAGATCATCGGGATCATGTTGAGGCCGAACAAATGGTAGACTGTGCGCAGCGGTAATCGATGTGTCGACACGAATGCGGTTCTGAATTTTCCATTGATATTTGACCACGGCCGGACCGGTCACCGCGAATTGCGAAATCTGCTGCCGTTGCTGAAAATCAAACTCAATCAGTTCCGGTGTTCCTAGAGCCGCAGCTGGCGTGCTCTTGGCTGCGCCTTCGGCTTCATATCCGGAGACAACAAATCGGCGGCCAAACTCATCGGGATCCAAGGCGGCACCGTCAATAAAAGCGGTGAAAAGTTCATTCTCTGCAATCCAATGTTTTTTAACGACCGGAAAAGGATTGCCCAAGGCCTCTGAGGAATCGCCTAATCCTAGACCGCCGTTTGCAACCGAATCCTTAGCCGCAGAGCGGATGGTGACGGCGTGTTCGACTCTCCAATTAAACTTTATCGTGATATTGTCATTGATGGTAAAAGTGAAGACATTGTCGTCGTCACCGGTAGCCTCGCCCTCTACGGAATAGCCATTCGACACATAGCGCGTGATGGCTTCATTCTCTATTTGCGCTTCAGTGATATCCACATCGGAGATAATCGTTCCCGAGGCGAGTTTATAAATCGCTTTAGGCGAACTGACTTCCACGATAGAACCCACGGGAACTAAGGCAGAAGCCGTTCGAGCAATGCGATCGGTGATCTGTCTGTCGGCAAAGGGACCTGGAATAGGCGTGAAATGAGCGGGATCTCCAAATTCGGACTCAATACTTAAGGTGGCCGTGGCGCTGATAGTGCCCGAACGGTCTGTAGCTGTATAAAAACTCTTGTAAGCCGTATCCGTTGAAAGAATGGCGCGATCGTCGCCTTGCACTAGGACGAAATCCCCCAAACGGAAAGTGCCCATGACCACTAACGCAATCCCATTCCAACGACCGAAAGATTGATGGATCTCCTCCGGCGAAGGGGCGGCTGATTTCCGCACCCAACTCCAATTGAGCAAGGAATCAAGACCGGCAAAGTAGAGGAAAGCGTTGTCATCCTGAAGTTGGGCAGTCAATTCCGCATCATTCTCCTTTCCCTTAAAGACCAAGTTTGCCGAGGAAGCGCGACCCGTGACATACAGAGCGCCGCTTTCATCAATGGTTATGGAGTGCACGCTGGTGTCGAGGTCCCCTCTGATGGTGGTTCGCCCATTATTCTGATTCACAGTCAAGGAATCCGCCACCAGAGCGAGCACTTCGACATCGTAACTGCCACTCATACTATTCTCCGATCCTTGCGAATTGGATTCCCCTTTCCGTAACTACTCAGGTGGTGGTTGCGTGAAGGATGTCGTTTGGTGTGAGGGGTTGCCCCAATATGGCTAACTTAATCCCATTAAACACCTTATAACCGTTCTTACGCATTGTTGAAATATAGGAACGTATCCTCGCAAAGTCCTCTGCTCCGATGACGGTGCGAAAGCACCCTGATATCTTCATCTGCAACTTCATCATTCGCAGGTCTCGCTCCGCTTGATTGTTCGTGAATGGCACCTCATCATCTGTCATGAATCGCAAGTAATCTGCTTGGCGCTCTTTCAATCTCTTAATCAAGTTCTGTGCCTTGGTCCGCTTTTGCCGTCCTTTCTTTGGCTTTGATAGGTTCGTTTCTGGATTCGCTTTGACTCCAGCGTTGAGTAGGCGAGTAAAGCGGCGTTTCCACGGGATCATCTCGTCCTCGGATAAGCTTCCCCCACGATCTTTGACTACCTTGTTTGCCTCATAAAGATAATCGACGAGTTTCGTGGCCCACCCTTGATGATCACCTTGTTCGCTCACCGCGGTCAATTCGCGGATGACATGCGCATTGCAAAGTCCATGAAGAGCACTGGGGCAGTAGGCATCGTAGCTACTCAAGCAATCGTGAATGAGTCTTCCTTCAAACCCTGTCAAAACGCCGATGTCTTCAAATGCAGCGCTGCCTCGCCGGTCATGAATGGCATAGTAAGTCAGTCTCTCCGTGCACATGACATGACACCAATAGAGTGTCTGGTTCACGCGCAGGCCGGTTTCATCGCTACAAAGCATCGCTTGTGCTGAGAGCATCGCCACCAGGGCTTCCTCAAAATCGATGAGTTCGGTAGCAGCCTCTTCACGAGCTCGAAGAATCGTTCCATGGCTAACAGGCTGACCAAAGAGATCAGAGAAGATTGCCCCTGTGCGATCGAGCGGAAGATGTTGCTGCACATGCAAATACACCATGAAAGCTAGGGCGCCAGTTCCATATACCGCCGGAGCATTCACACCATCGGGAAAGCTCTCCTGGCAGACCTCGCCCGTCTTGGGGTCGCGATAGATAGCGACACGATACTCTGTGACAATCAGTTTGGGCTCTGGCAGATCAAATACCTGCCGAGTTTCCCAACCAACAATGTCGTTGTCAGTTAACTTCGCGCCACTGGGTGCCGTATCAAGCTTGAGATCGACAACATTGTCAGGCTCCTCGACTTTCTTGAGGTGATTTCCCGGGTGCCCCTTCTGTCCTCCAGATTTCCGCTTCGACCGATTTCTCTTCTTCGGCTTCTTGTCAGGCCCATCTTGGCTAGGCGGCTTGGAACTATTGCCGCTATTCTGATTGATAATCCTTTCGAGTTCACTAACACGCTCTTCGAGCTTAATGAAAAGATCGACGAAGGCCTCAGGATCACTCTTTGCCAGCTCAATAAGCCCGTCACGGCCAATCTCCTCGCTTAATCTAGGCAACGGCTTTTCTGACACGCCTAACGATAGTGTCTAACAACACTCTGGCAACCGATTTGTTAGCATATCTTAACCAATTGCCACCTCGCCTGAGTAGTTACCCCTTTCCAACGTCCGGCTGCATAGAGTGTTCCGCGTCTCGCAATCAATTCATTGTACTCCGAAATGGTAGAAGCATTGCCCGATGTTTGAAAATAATGAGTGTGGGTGTAGCCGCCTGAAATCCCTGAAGTTTGAAAACGCAGAATATAGCCAGTCCGAGCGCCAAGCGGAAGCGTTCTACCGGTATTGATGCCGGTATTGTTATTGTTCATGGCAATGGTGCGGTTGCTATAGGTCACTTCTCCAATGGCGTTATTAAAGGACCATTCTAGGACGTCGTCCCGAGTACTGGTGACAGAATTGCTGCCACTAAATGAGCCTTGGTCATTCACCGACCATGTCGCTCCCGGCCACTGAGCAGAGACAAAGAGATGACCGGATACGGGATCGACCGTAAGACTAACAAGCCGGTCATTCGTGTTACTCAGCAATGGCAGAGACTTCGTCCCTTGAATCGGCAGTCCCCAGGTAACGACGATCCCTCCCTGACCCGATAGAGAAGATTCGTCCCCAGGTAGACGACACGAAGGATTCGCGCGGTAGCCGACCAGATTGGAGGTGATTTCATAACGGAGAGTACTAGTCAAGGGTTGGGGGCTGTTACTATTCGTACCCGGTAGCGTGATACTATCATTGCTTCCAGGTGTGACGGCGTAATTGGTCCGCGAATCACTCGCCTCTCCCGTTATTCTAACATCATGCGTAATGTCTCCAGGTTCACAGTCCAGAGTGCCATTGGTTTGGTAGCTAAGGGAGGCATTGCGTGAAGTTCTCAATTCGGCGTTATTCTTGAGGCCCCAAATCTTAAGGGGAACAAACTGCGTGAAACCCGAATCAATACGGCCAATGAAATTCTGACCGTCCCCATTGATAGTGACCTGGCCGCCGATAATCAATTGCGTGTTGCTTGGACTATAGGCGATGTCCACCATAACCATGCCGGTAGCGCCTTGGGGAAAGTCTTGAAGTTCGATGCTCTGCTGGTTATCGAAGGTTGCTTGCCGAGTTGATGCGTCATATATATAACGTTTCACGATATGTTGGCCGCCATTGGTAACGGCCACGTGAAGCAAAGCACCCGAATTATGAGGGGAGGCATCAATGGCGTGTCCGGTGTCGGCACCCAGATCGAGTGTGTGGACGATCGTTCCCGCTGAATCGATCACCTTTAGCAAGGGCTGCGAATTGGCCGGCTGAATACCGAGAACGAAAGTCGAGTCACCGGTCGTAGCCGCGTCAATAATGCCTCGATCAATTCCCGTAAAATCGAATAGGTTGAGGTCGGCGCTATAGCTCGGTCCTGCAGAGACAGCCATCAAAGCGGTTAATAAGCCGATGCGAAAGCGAAACCTGAGTTTGGAAGCAATGCGTTTCATAATATCATCCGATTCAAAAGAGTTTCTTAAAGCTCGTTATTGAGAAGTGGCGTAGTCGAAATGCGTTCTAGATGGATCGATCCCGACATGGTGATGGGAATTTTATGCAGACCGGTAATGGCCTCGGAGTAAGAGCCTGTTAGTCTATCCCCAGAATCTCCGGCTTGAAAATGCATTTGAAATTCTCTAACAATATCGAATCCCACGCCGTGATCGGGGTGATATTTATGCCGATAGGGATTCGTCGGGTGCTCTTGATCGAGTGTGATGGCGCCGGCACAAGCCAAGCCATCTCCAAGTCCGCCCAGGATAGGCAATTCGTTACCATTAAAATCGTAGGCGGCCGTTCCATAGCGAACGCCCACACGTTTGCCTTGCTTCAAAAGGACGCCTTCAAACTCCGGTATTCGCAGAGGATTCGTCACGAGCACACCAACGGAGTCATTGGCTCCGGGCGCGGATTCCCGCGTACGCATGGCAATGACATCTTTCAGCATGCGGACATTCCCCTGACCATCCACATGCAAGAGGATTCGCATGATCATGCCCTCAGCGGTTGTTGATGGAGATGCCGGTTGTCCACCAACGGCTTTTTGAACCTCCGTCACGCGATTGAGCAACACATTGCCTATCCACAGGCCAGCAGCGTTGGGATTGACAGCAAAGTTGAGACCCGACGGCAACTCTGCAGCGCCCCATTCGTGACCTTGGATCCAATCTGCGTCAGCTAGATTAGTTAGTGTGCCGTTATTGCCGGATATGACATCCGTTAGAGTCAGGCCACGGCCGTCGTTGAATGGATAATAAGCATTGAGGCCTCCCAGCGAGTCGAGTTCACGAAAGGCGAAGAACTGCACTTGCAATTCATTGCGCGCACTCCCCCAGAGCCGGACTTCGTCGAGTTCCCCCCAATAATAGCGGTCATTACTGCCGCCCCGGCGTCCAATCGACAAAGCACTAGTGTTATTACTGATCACAGCCGAACTCAGTGGCGTATCCGCCCGCCCATCGACGAAGAAGGTTGTTGTGCCTTCGATGCCATCCACCACAACTGCCACGTGCTGCCATCGCCCGTTCTCCACTGTGAGTTGCGATCTCAGGGCATTTGTCAGAGTGCCATCAATCGTATAGAGAAGCGGCGCTTGGTTATCCGCATCGATATCGCCTAAAGCGAGCCCATAACCATTGCTTCCTTTCATGACAATGGTCCTCACACCGTTGCCACTCGGTTTGACCCAGGCTTCGATGGTGAGCGATCCCGTGAACTGAAGCGCCGCGGAATGCGAAATGGAGATCGATTGCGTTTGCGTGCCGTTGAAGGATATTGCGTATTGAGGTGAAGCCGCCTGAGCAATCAATAAGCCATCGACGCGATTTCGCGAATCCATCCCTCCTTGGAGAGAACCGGCCGACCCATTGGGCGTTTCATTCACAGCCGTGTTTCCACTACCCTTGCTGAATTGCCAAGCGCCATAGAGCCCAGGCTCATTCCCATTTAAATGGCGCAGACTATTTTCATTGATTTCACTAGCAGAGCGTTCACGGCTCCAAATACGTACTTCGTCGAGAATACCATCATAGAATTGGGATACGGAGCCCCCCGGTTGCGCGGCCATGAGGACGTTGTGACTTGAGTTAGCCAAGTTCCCCGATAAACCCGTATCTTCAGCCACAGGGCTGCCATCCACATAAACCACCTTACGACCGAGCGCTTTGTTCCAAGTGGCGGCGACATGATGCCATGTATTGGGACTGAGTGCGGAAGATAAGAGATTGGCATCGGATATTCCCCCCGTATGAAAGCGCACCTGACCCGCCGAGTTTAAATACAATCCCCATGCGCCAGAGCCCTTCGAAAGGAGCGCCGCTTCGGAATTGTTTGCCGGAGATTTCTGAAATAGAACCCACGTTTCCAACGTGAGCCCCTCGTTCGCCTGCAAACCTGAGCTTCCATTCAACTGGATATGCTGACTCGCATTGGCGTCAAAACGCATGGCGTATTCGCCATCGATCGGAGCAAGAAAGGAGAGTCCGTTCACCTGTCCCAACGCGCTCGAAGCTGTGCCCGAGAAACCGTTAACTGACCAATCAACTACCGCCGTGCCGCTGGATTCGTTGAATCGCCAGTCTGCCAACAAACCCGTTTCTGCCCCACGCAGATCGTGATCGACTAGGGCGGCAATCTCTTGCTCCGATCGCGCGATCGCCCAGATACGTGTGTCGTCTAACCTCCCATTGAATCCCTGACTAGCATCTTCCTCATTGCCGCCAAGTGAAATCTTGGACCCATTCTGAAGCAAAGGTCCCGTGAACGGTTGCGAGGCCTCGAGAGTCCCATCAATGTAGAGCCGCTTCTGTTGACCATCAAAAACCGCGGCAAGGTGATACCATCGGTTCAATTCAAGTTCACGACTGCTCGCAAGATCGAGTGGGCCAAATCCCAGCCCCGTTCGGAACGCCACCTTGTTCGTTTCCGCATAACGGGTGATGCCCCAAGCATTGCCTTTGGTGACTATCGGCTGCCACGGTTGATCGAAGGCGGCCACATTCACCCAAGACTCGATGGTGATGGGACCATTGAGATCGAACGTGGCCGCAGAAGGATTGTTCGGATCTGCGGTGGCACCCTGATTGATGATCACGCGAGTCGTACCATTGAAGGAGGAGGCGCCGTTGGCAACGATCGCCGTCGGCGGGGGCGGAGGCCCTATAGCGAGACCAAGAACACGGTTTGCATCGGTGGCTCCTACAAGCTCTCCATGGTGTTGCGCCGCTGACTCGTCTACGACGTCGCTTCCACTTGGCTCATTGAATCGCCAATCCATTAGGAGCCCCGATTCGTTGCCTGTGAGATTTTGAAACATCGCCTCACTGAGTTCCTGCTGAGTCCGTGCGCTTTGCCATACCCGCGCCATATCGACAGACGCTGCCAATGCACTACTAGCCATTTCCTCGTTCCCTCCCACAAGTACATTCGCATCGTTGAATCCCAACGCTCCGTTGAACGAACCTTGCTTCTCTAATACTCCATCAACATAAAGCCGCTTCTCATCCGCTGCCGCGTCGAGCACACCCGCCACATGGGTCCAACGGTTAGGCGCAATCGAAAGATCACCTTCGAGAACGTGCGTCTGATTGCCATCCGAAGTGGCAAGAATCAGCTTTCGCTCGTTGGCCGAGAGCGCCAACCTCCAGATCCCGCCTTTGGAAACGATCGATTGTTCCGTTAGTCCATCGCCTGCCAAATTCACCCACGCTTCCAAAGTGAGCGAACTGGCGGCAGGGAGATCAAAGTCCGTTTCGTCCTCACTTTTCGTCCTTGCTAACTGGGCCGCACTTCCATCAAACCGAACAGCGCCGTTTGAAATCGTGGCTATGGGCGGTGCGGCATCTAACGCTAATCCATTCACCCAATTGCCATCCGTCGTATTCTCCAAGACTGCGCTGTGAGAATTAAGCGAACTGTCTGCGAGCGAAGTGCCCGAACCTTCACTGAATCGCCAAAGCGCTAGCAATCCCGGCTCATCGCCTTGAAGATTGCGACCAAAGTGAGCGCCGATCTCGGACGCAGATCGTGCATCTGACCAAACGCGGACCGCATCCACGCAACCTTTGAATCCCACACCCGTGTCCTCTTCGTTGTTGGCCAAAGTTAAGGGAATGTTATTGATTACCAAGGTCTTGGCCCACGTCTCAGCGACATCCAATTGACCATCAATGTACAAATGTTTCTCATTTCCATCGTAGACGGCGGCCACATGATGCCAGTTCCCATCGTTGACGCTTACGGTTCCTGTGAGGTCATCCACCTTGTTGCCGCTCTTGGTGCGAAAGGCCAAAGAACCGCTATTCTTGTTGCGCGTGATTCCCCAAGCATCTCCTTTGGTCAGGATAGCTTGCCACTGGCTATCGAAGGCATCGATCTTGATCCATGCTTCAAGCGTGAAAGCACCGGCAAAATCAAAAGCCGATTCGTCGTCAACCAATGCTTTCTGAGCGCCTCCCTGAAATTGCAAGGCATTCGCCGGCTCGGATGCCGTTGGCGGCAATGTCAGGGCAGAAACGCCGTCCACCACTGTCAGAATGAAAAAGAAAACAGAAATACAACGATAATTCATGACTCGTATGCTTGTGACAGGATTGACATCAGGGCTTCACTGAGCGTGCGGGGATCCAGTACTCGACCCCCAGATTCGAGGACATTTTAAGAAGTTGGTGAGTGCCTCCGGCCGGCTTCTCATGAGCCGGCCGGAGGCGGAGTTGCCGCTTTTCAGAACTTTCTAGTCTGGCTAGGTACTGCATCTGCCGCAGATCCTCCCTGACGTCTGACACTTTTGACGAATCGAAGAGAAGTTGCTGCAGCTTGAGCGGCGCCTCGGTGTGCACGAGATGAAGTTCGATGTCCTGCGGACGCGAACTGTGGTTGGCATAAATCACTTTGCGCACCCCTCCCCTCTCACCGAAGTCCAGGACATCACTCCCCTCGATCTTGAGATCGAGGGGACCTTGGTAATCTGTTCGCCCCTGGCAGAGAATCCAATACGCCTCTCCCGAACGCATCCGCTGAGATTCCGGGTTCCTTACTAATTGCCATTTGTTTTCATCAAGTCGCAGAATGCGCTTGCCGATCTTTCCCTCGGCACCTTCAAAGAAAGTTTCGAAAGTGGGCGGCGATTGCTCACTAACATTAAATCCCATGAGGTTGTAGGTATTGGCCGACCATGCTTTCCTCCGAAAGCGCACCGTGCCGGTGACCTTCCATTGAAACGCCTTTTCCGAGTGAATTAAATAAGCATGATTCCCTTGGATGCTGTGCAGGTTCGTAAGGAAAGCGTCAGGACGATCTGTCGCATACCAAATCCCCCAAGATTCGCGATTCCAGGTTTCTTCGTTAGGGTCCGATATAAACTGAACTTGAGAGACCGGCTTGAATAAACGAGCAGCCTGCGTAATCGCCGTGCCTCTGAAGACGGTATCCGGATGGGAATCCACAGGATCGACTTCCAAATAGACCGCATTCCAACCAGACTGGAGTTCGATGACTTGGTCCCGAGTCTCTTCCTCCGCTACGACCTCAAACCCGAGTGACGCCAAGGACAACGGCAGCCATTTGATAAGGGATAACGCATTCATCGCCTCTCCTGAGAAATGCGCGGTCAAAAGTGACAAGCTGACTGACGAAAACGTCTGTCCATAAAAATTCTAGAATTTCCAGAATCAACACACCATGATTCTGCGAGGCCTTTCTTGTCATCGAGGCCCAGAATCTCTTAGGAAAACGGCGCGAAAGTCATTGGAAATAATGGAGTCGTCGTCTCTTGACCAGGACCCTTGCCGGTCCAGCCACCCTACTGGCGTGGGGATGGATCATCGCGCCCAGTTTCCAAGTACCCATTGGTCGGTTCTCTTGAGTGGCAAACCTAAAGGGGAGGCGACTCAGCAAATGCTTCAGCATTTGTGCAATCGTTATTGGTATCCGCTCTATGCCTACCTGAGAAAACGAGGTTATTCCTCACATGATGCCCAAGACTTCACCCAAGGGTTTCTCTGCCGGCTCCTGGAGAAGAATGGCCTAGCGCAAGTGGATCCGGTTCGCGGCAAATTCCGCTCTTATTTGTTAGGCGGCTTGAATCACTATGTCTTGGACGTGCACAAGTTCAATCGCGCCGAGAAACGTGGTGGAGGCACTATCGCGATCTCCATTGAGGAAGAGTTGGCGGAACAGCGCTACCAGAATGAGCCCGCCGATCATCTGACCCCGGAAAAGCTCTTCGACCGCGCATGGGCGAGCGCTCTCTTGCAAGATGTGGTGGATCATTTGAAGAACGAGTACATTCGCAAAGGGAAGGAGCGAATCTTTGCGGCTCTGGGCGATTACATCACCGTTAGGCCTGACAAAGGCACCTACGCGGGCATCGCTTCCAAATTGTCCCTTTCCGAAGACAACGTGCGCGTCCTCGTCAAACGTATTCGTGAACGTTACCGCGCCCTCTTGCGAGAAAAAGTGGCCGATACCGTGAACGCCTCTGACGATGTGGATACAGAGATCCGGTATTTGTTAGGCGCTTTCTGAAGCCTCCAAGAACGAGAGATGAGCGCCGTCTGCGTGGCCTGTGGCAAACCCTTTCAAGGGATAACCGTGGCCGGTCAATGCCCGTCCTGTCTTCTTGTGGCCGGCTTCGAAGAACTCGACGATCCGTTGGATCCTGATGCAGGATCAGAAACCAACGCCGATGACGACCAACCCACCCTGGGCCGGGTTGGGAACTATGACCTGATCGAAGAGATCGCCCGCGGAGGAATGGGTATCGTCTACCGGGCGCGCCAAATCACGCTCAATCGCGAAGTGGCCATCAAGATGATTCTCGCCGGCCATTCCGCCTCCTCTGAAGCGGTGGAACGCTTCCTAACCGAAGCCCGAACAGCGGCCAAACTGGATCATCCTAACATCGTCCCCGTCTATGAGGTGGGCGAGTTAGAGGAAGATTATTTTTTCAGCATGAAGTTGATCGAGGGTAGCAATCTATCTCAACTCCGATCGACGCTCAGTTTAGCAACCATTGAGAACAGCCACGTCGAAGCTGCAACACGGCAGCGAACCATCGCCACGATTGTCTCCAAGATCGCCTCAGCGTTAGACTACGCGCATGGCCGCGGCATCCTGCATCGCGATATCAAACCGAACAACGTGCTCGTTGATGAAACCGGCGAACCCCTCCTGACAGATTTCGGGTTGGCCAAACTCACAGGCAAGGAAGAGAGTGGACTAACGCTTTCCACATCAATCCTCGGCAGCCCCAGTTACATGGCGCCCGAGCAGGCCCAAGGGAGCATCAAGCAAGTGACGACCGCTGCGGATGTCTATGGAATCGGGGCCGTCCTCTACGAGTTGCTTTCCGGAGTGCCGCCATTTCACGGGGATACCGCATTGGAAACGATCCAACAAGTCATCCATCTCGAACCGCGCCCGATTCGGGAACTCCAACCTCTGGTGAATCGCGATTTGGAGATGATCAGTCTCAAGTGTCTGCAGAAAGAACCGAAAGAGCGCTATCCCTCGGCGAGAGCGTTGGAAGAAGAGCTAGGCCGGTTTCTCCGCGACGAACCGATCGCCGCCCGTCCCGTGACGTTGTTAGGCAGAACATGGCGCTGGGGACGCCGCAACCCTTTGTTAGGCGCCCTCACGGCGCTGGTGTGCCTGGCGGTGATGGCGGGATCTGCGGGAATTCTCTGGCAATGGAAACGTGCCACCCAGGCAAATGTGGAGTTGCAACAATCGGTCGCGCATTTGAACTGGCAGCACATCACTAAACTGCTAGAGCAAGATGAAGCGGAACGCGCCGTGGCGCGACTCGCTCAACTAATCAGGCAGGAGCCTTCGCATTGGCGGGCGGCGACCTACGCCATGTCCATCCTGAATCATCACACTTTCCC
The DNA here is from genome assembly GCA_965224685.1 of Verrucomicrobiales bacterium. Lineage (GTDB taxonomy): Bacteria > Verrucomicrobiota > Verrucomicrobiia > Verrucomicrobiales > DEV007 > CBDDAB01. Next base: position 1,121,590 of record CBDDAB010000018.1, read on the forward strand.
ACTGCCGGTCTCATTACCATTAGAAAATACCGGAGCCAAGCATCACGTGCCCCCGCAACTTAGTCCAGATGGGCTCACCGTAGCCATGGCGGGCGAAAACCACGGCCTCACCCTCTATCATGTTGATCGAGATCCACACACATTAGGAGGTAACGACACCCCCGTTAGAGCGCTTGCTTTTCATCCCAATCAACCCTGGTTATTCGCCGGCACTGCCAATGGAATCGAAGGTTGGAATTTACAGACTAACGAAAAGCTGGCGCCTTCTCTCAACATCCCCGACCATTTACAGCAATTGATCATTTGCGGCGATGGATCAAGATTGCTTGCAGCGGTCGGTGAGGAGATCCAAGTTTGGCGATTCTCTTCCCAAGGAATCCATTCCAATGTTAGGCAAACCATCAGCTGCGGTGCTCGCATTCACCAAATTCGCTGCAATCGAAACGGGCGCACGATTCTCGCTCGCGTGGCTTCCCCCAAGTCCTGTCTCCGGCTATGGCAACTCGAGGAAGGCACCGCGTTACCCAATGTTAGAGAAATCCCCGTTTCCCAGGTGAGCCATTTCGATCTCAGTGCGGACGGCACTCGAATCGCCGCAACCACAGGGCCCTTTTCCGTAGAGATATGGAAAGTGGAAGACCCGGAATTCCATCTTACGATCTCAGATCATCGCGGAACGATCGATGCCATGGCCCTGACACCGGACGGCAAACACGTCTACGCCTCAGGCCGTCATGGCATCGCCCACTCGTGGGACGCAGAAACCGGTTCGCGCTTGATTAGCCAATTAAAACATCACTACGACATTCCCTCCATCGAGTTCGATTCCATGGGACGATTCGCCACCACGGGATCGACCGACTACACGGCCAGAATATGGGATGTGAAGGAAGGCAAGCCTTTCTGTACGCGAATGCTGCACAATTACAAGATCACGAGAGCCACCTTCAATTCAGCTCAGACTCACGTCCTAACAGAAACGGGAGAGAATCACGAGGGAACCCTTCAATGGTGGCGAGTCCCTAGCAAAGATACTGCCCCGATCTACTCGCCGCCAGACGCGCGCGATATGGGAGCGGTGAGGCTAAGCCCACAAGAACGATTCGTCGCCGTCGGCAGCAGCCGCCAAGGGGAGTACATCCTAACCGTGTCCTCCGTCACCTCGGGAGAGGTCGTGTTCGGCCCAGAACGCCTTCCGGGAGACGTTTACGGGGCAATGTTCACACCGGATGAATCCAAGCTAATCATCACCACGGCAAATGGCTCCATCTTCGGCTGGTCTGTGGAGACGTGGGAGCCCCTCTGGGAATCCATTCACTTGGAAACCATGATCATACCCGCAACGATGAGTCCGGATGGACAACTCGTGGCCACGGGATCCCAAGACGGTTGGGTGCGGCTCTGGGATGTGGAGACTGGATCGATCCGGCACGCCATGCTTCACGGAGGTTCGATTCGAGGACTATCATTCTCTCATGATAGCCGTTTGTTGGTTTCAGGATCCTATGACAAGTCGGCCGTTGTGTGGAATGTCGGCTTCGGTGAAAAGGTTTGCCGGTTCACCGGTCATGAGGATCGCGTTCTCTGTGTCTCCTTTGATCATGACGCAAAACGCGTTGTGAGCTCCTCTTATGACGCCACCGCCCGAGTGTGGGAGGCCGCTACCGCAAAGGAGCTCATTCCGCCGCTTCGTCATCGCGGAGAACTAGCAGACGCACGATTCAGCCCCGATGGCACACGCGTCGCCACGGGATCGCGAGACGGCACCATGCGCCTTTGGGATGCGCGCACGGGTGAACCTCTCATCAATCCCATCATGCATCCCGAGCCGGTTCGTACCGTGCGGTTTAGCCCGGACGGCAAGCGTCTGCTCAGTGTGGATCACGCCGGACCACGCATCTGGGATGTGGAAACCTGCGAACCCCTAACCATTCACTTCGATCATCCTATCGCCAGCGGCTTGGGGGTGGATAGTCTCAGCGTTAGAGCCTCGTTCACCGCTGATAGCCGCCGGATCTTCCTCGGCACCTCCTCCACCCAAGCACGGTATTGGCACGTCCCTGACGCCCCTAAAGACATTCCTTCGTGGTTTCCCAGTTTTCTCGAAGTGATCGCGGGTATGCGATTCGATCCCTCTGACCGCGTAGAAGTCGTTCAACCCCGGTTCTCTCTGGAAATGCAACGAATGATCGAGGACGGGAAAGAATCAGGTTACTATAGCCGATGGGCGAAAGCCTATCTGAGACGCTACCACTAACAAAAGCTGGATCGATCTGGGTTCTCGCGGCGCACCTCCATCAGTTCGTGATAAATTAATTAATTAAGCTTTCCCAGACCACCCCACACTTTCGCTACTGGCAAAGCCACGAGACTCGTGTATGAAATGGGCCCAAAGTGGCGGCTGTCCTGGGACTGGGTACGATTGTCGCCAAGCACGAAACAATGATAGGGCGGCACTTCGACGCGGCCATTCGCGGGAATTCCATGATTCTCCATAAGTTTGATCCGGTACTGCTGCCCACCATGCTCCTCGGTCATTTCGGGACCACCGCCAACGTCACTCTGAGGAAGCGATGTGCCATTGATTAGGATCTCCCCGTTCTCACGCCACTCCACTTCATCCCCGGCCAAGCCAATCACTCGTTTGACATACCGTTGACGACGTTTCTCAGGGTTACGAAAAACGACCAATTCACCGTACTCCGGCGCACGATCGAGAAACACACCTTTCAATGTTAGGATCCGATCGCCGGGATTGATGTTCGGCTCCATCGAGGCATTGGGAATCACAAAGGCCTCTACAACACGTTCACGCAGGACAAAGGCAATTCCGATTGCCGAGCCAAACCCACACACCAGAAGGAGAATGGCATAGACATACCAACGATTGTATTCGCGAAGCCGGTAGTTCGGGTCACTTTGCTTCGCCAAACGCTTGGCCTCAACAATACTCACCATCCAAACGATCAAGTCGATCGAGAGAAAGCTGATCATGAGAATGAATCCGGTTCGGGTCGGATTCAGAAGCAGAGAAATCACGGCAGCGATCATCAGAGCGATCGATGCCCCCAGCCAGAGAATCCCCCGTGTGAAATGTCCCGCGTAGAGGTGCCCCAGCCCGGGAAGCAATGCCGATAGAGTGGCCGCTACCGACGATTGCCGTGGCAGAATAGGTTGTGTTTCGTCGTTCATAGAATTATCAACAAGAGTTTGAGTCTAACTAATAAAGTAGGCAGAAGAGAAGGACACCGTAGCGGCCAACGCCAAGCGCCGCCGCCATGACGAACACGGCTACTTTGCCAATCTTTGAAAGAAATCGGAGTCGCTCAGAAGTGGAGGGCACATCTTCGCGTTCGATGGCCTTCATGATTTGATCTGCAAAACCCTCGGGAGCTCTGCGCTCGCGCTTCTGCTTGAGCCATTCAGCGTAGTATTTGTCGGACGGATTCATGACAATGATTGTTTGAGTTCGTCGAAAGTGGATTGAAGGGGGCTCCGAAGCCTCGCCTTGGCACGATTGATCCGAGACTTCACCGTACCGATGGCCACACCCTCGAGTGAGGCGATTTCCTCGTAAGACCGTTCCTCGATCTCTGCCAGGACAAAGGCACGACGATACTTGGCCGGCAAGTTCGCCAACGCATCATCAAGCGCCCGGTACACCTCCGCGCGGCACGAATGCCGAACTGGTGACGCCATGTCCCTGACCATCACAAAAGCCTCATCAGTAGCAGCCGGAAAACGCAACAATTTCTTCTTAGCATTAAGACTAAAACGCCAAGCAATGGTGAGTAACCAAGTTTCAAAAGAGCCCCTCTCTGCATCAAACTGGCGCAGCTTCTCATAAGCCTTGATAAAGGTGTCTTGGGCCACATCCTTCGCTTGCTCTTCTGACTGAAGAACGTGCAAACAAACACGAAAGACCCCATCCTGATACGCCTCCACCAAACCACGAAACGCCTCGCGATTCCCCTTGAGAACCCACCCGATCAGCTGCGCATCTTCTTTTCCGGTGATTGCCATTTCTACGACGAATACACTCGCCGCCACGCGAAAGTTCCCAAAAACTGGACGAAATCGCAATCTTCAAAGAAACTCAAGATGTCGCGCAAGCCTTCTACCACTTGCGCATCTTGCCTCGCTATCAGATGAAGGAAATCCCAACTCGGAGCACCTTCCTGGCAAGCCCCTCTAACTTAGAGACATTCGCGACCGGTGCAAGGGTGGTCCTGACCCTATGTTTCCATAAAGAGTACTTTCCTTGAAAGCCCCTTCCTGATATTCTCTTGAAGTTAAAGGAGTAGATCATGGATGCATCGAAAGCACTGAAGCAGTTCAAAGAAGCACTGAGGAGTAACAAGGGCGCCGACTATCAGGCCTCGCAGATCACCCACGCGGCGCCTTACCTAGAGTACACGACCAACATCGTCGAGACCATGGACGAGGCTTTGCCTGAGGCGGATCCTCTTGTTCAGGTCGCGATCATGGACGCGTACTATGAGATCTCGAACGAGAAATTTCACGAACAAGACCTGCACGACCTGATGACGCGTGCCACGCAGATGGGCGACGAGGGCGAGGCGTTATACATGGCAGCCCGTCTCGCTCTGGGAAGACTGACGGGGTTGGTCATGGATAATCTCGATGGTTGGGGGGATGGGGAACTCGACATCACGGCGACTTCAGTCAAGCGCCGCCGTGGTCCAGGTAGACTTGAGGTCATTGATGAGATCACGGTCATCATTCATGGCACTTGGGCTTCGGACGGCAAGTGGTGGAGACCGAGAGGGAATTTTTTCGAGTACGTTAAGAAGGATTTGGGCCGCTCCGACGTTTACGGGAAATCAGACCAATTCAAGTGGTCAGGAAAAAATCGTGACAGCAAGCGGCGCGAAGCTGGCAAGTCGCTCCACAAATGGCTCCGCAGTCATCCGGCTCGCGAAGTAAACGTCTTCGCGCATAGCCACGGCGCCAATGTCGCTATGCTAGCGACCCACCAGGACATCAAGATCGATCGCCTTGTCATGCTCAGCCCACCGGTGCGAGACGATTACTTCGCCAAATGGTCGAACGTGAAAGAAGCTTTCAATATCCAAGCTTCATTTGATCCCGTGGTAGGAATCGCGCGCGGTGGGCAGTGGTTTAATCCAAAGGGCAGTAGTGGCCGACGGATCCCGGTGAAAGAGAAGAAGATGTCAACTAGCGGCCATTCCTCATCACACGAACCTGACGTTTGGAAAAAGGAGAAGCTCTCGAAGTTTGTCGGAATCCCGTGGTAATGCCATGGATGCCGAAACAGTCGCGCAGCTAGTCGATTCACTTGCTAGCAATGATCGAAACGAGCGGGCGCAAGCTGCGATCGAGCTAGGCCAGAACCAAGTCGCAGACGCCCTACCATTACTGCGCAAGCTGACCGCCCATCCAGATGGAGTCACGGCTCTGGCCAGCATGTATGCCTGCTGGTGCCTCGGGAAAGATCAGTTCGATGCCAGTCGCATTCTTGAGGCCGTCACCTCCGGCGATGAAGCTCTCACCCAACAAGCGGTCGAAACGGTCTGCGCAATCGGGAAACCGTTAGTGGCAAAGTTGGCCCCGCACTTGAAACGTTCCCATCAAGAAGCCATCGCCGCCTTAAATTTGATGGAAGAAATCGGCGGCACTGAAGCGCGTCGAGCCATCGAAGACCTGGAGAACCCAGATCCCAGGGTCACTGATGAGGCCAAAGAAATCCTGGCCACCTGGGAGGGCGACGAAGACTAACAACCCAACATCGAAAGAGAGCAAGTCATGCCCGCAAAGAAAAAAAGGACTCAAGCGCGACGCAGTTCCGTCTCGAAAAAGAAGGCGGCGGCGGTAAGGGCGAGGGCCCTGTCTAAGAAGAAGGCAGCCGCAGCAACGGCTGCTCAGCAGAAGGCGAAAAACAGGGCCCGTCCGCCGCGCGAGAAGAGCGACAAAAAACCAAGCTCTGTTAGGATTGCTAGCGATTGCGTCGATTGGCGCTCGGCCGCGAGAATTCCTTTTGGATCCAAGCTCAAGGAACTAGCCATGCGTTGGAGCTACATCCTTACCAGACGTTTCAGGTGGAAGAACCTAGAGAAGATTGAAGTTGGTGCGAAGGCGTTCAAGGAACTCAAAGTGATCGCAGGAGACAAGAAAATTGGTTCGATCCTCCGCGACGCCAACCTTGTCGAGGTGCGGATCCCGTTTGTTGACGAAGAGACGAGTTGGGAGGCGCGAATTGCGCCTTGGGAATTCCTCCTTAGCAATGCCGCACTCGGCTTCGAAAACCACAAGCCGCTCGCAATCGTCCGGCACCTGCAGACGGGAGCGCCGGAACTCCCTTTCGAACAGCCTCCCCGCGTGCTCTTCGTGCAATGCGCCCCTGGCATCCTATCAGAATACTACAGTTACGAAAGTGAACTTGCCATCCTCAAACAGATGTTTCCTGACGAACATGATGTCGTCGAATGCATTAACCCCTCATTGTCCGAACTTCGCACGGTGATTGAAAAGGAAAAACCCAACCTCATTCACATCGCCGGTATCGACAATAACCAAGCCCGCCATCTTGAGGACGAACAGCAAGAAAAAAGACGATCCAGACGAAAACCTAAGGATGGAATCGTTTTCAGATCTAACGCAACAACAAAAGGCTACAAGGAGGTACCCGCAGAGACCTTGGCACGCACGCTTAATGCCTCTTCAGGGCCCCTCTACCTGGTCACTGTCAATGTCTACCACTCGGCGGCGCGTATTTGTTCGATGGCGGTCGCCGAGGGCGCCCATCTGGCCATCGGTTTTCAGGATACCGTCAACGACGCGGTAGCCGAGGTCTTCCTAAGGGAGTTCTATTCTGTCTGGCGCCGGAAACAGTCTCCGCTCTCAGCGTTCTCCAGGGCATTGGACGTCGTCCGAGATACGATCTCGCTCACGGGGACGGGAATCGTCCTTTGGAGTGCCCACTCGTTGTTGCGAGGGGCTAACAAGCTGATGAGCGATGCGCGGCACGACCTGCAAGAGGCCAGGAATAAGCCCATTGGAAAGGAGGAACTCGAGAATTTCCGTGAGTGGTTCAAGCCGGAAATCAAGGTCAAGAAGACGCTTAACTTCTCCGTGTTGCATAACAACAGTGGAGGCTTGTTCGACAAGTTCTGGTTGATCAAAAAGCAAGAAGGCCTCCTGCACGATGTGGGTATCGAAGCTGTTCTCTTTCTAGATTCACAAAGCCACGCCTTCCGAAGGCGCTGCACTTTGAGAAACGAATCGACACCAATCGAGGAGGTCAAAGTGCCACTCACCTCTTCTATCATACGCACCGTATCAGAGCCGCTGCGCACCAGCCTTTTCGTTGAGGTCCGCATCGGTGATCTTATCGCCCACCAGGAGACCTACCAGGTCACCTTGAATCCGGCAGATGAGTGGATTGATGACGATACGAATCGTGTCTGGTTACCCTCATTCGTACTGCCGCGCGACCCCTTCATCAGTGACATTATCGATAGGGCAGAGAAACACCTCATCACCCTAACAGACAATCGCAATTCTTCCTTCGACGGCTACCAGCAGGTAGGTCTCTCAGAGGATCAAAAAAAACTCAAGGTCGTCGACCTACAGGTCCAGGCGATCTGGGCTGCGATCATCTTCGACTTTGGGATCGGCTATATCAACCCGCCACCCAGCGGCAAAGGCCAGCGCCTGCGAACGCCGACCCAAATCCAGCGCGGAGGCCGCGGAACGTGTATCGACTTGGCCCTTATGTTTGCGGCTTGCCTGGAATACATCGATATCAACCCTGTGATCATTCTCATCGAAGGGCACGCCTTCGTTGGGTATTGGAAAAGCCAAGAGCGCTATAATCAGTTCATGGCAGGAACGCACAAGAATGTTTTAGATGCCGATGGGCGAGGCATGAGTCAAGAGGCCTCCCCGTGGGTATTCCTAACCGACAATCATGCGGAAATCAAAAAGGAAGTCGATGAAGACTTTCTGGTACCGTTAGAAACGGTCGATCTGACCGAAGAGGGCAAATTCAGTGAAGCCAAGAAAAAGGGGAAACGGCGGCTCGATAATGAGGTTTTCTTCAATGCGCTGATCGACATTTCATTGGCGCGTGCGGCGATGATCAGTCCCCTGCCAATCATCGAGGGTCTCGGTAACAGCAAGCCCCATTGAACGCGATCGAATTGGGATTTCCCATCAAGACGGGAATACCAACATTTACACAACAGAAACCTGCGATCAAAACGCAGTCTTCTGTCAACGGACCTGCTTGAAGGATGGGCGCCATTTCTCTGCTTAGTTAATAGGTTAGCTTCGTTTCGCCATTCAACTTTCCCCTACGACGGGGTTGACACTTGATTTCTCTCATAAGCTTCCGTCTCATTCTGCTAATTCTGTCTTCAATTCAGCCAAAAGGAGCGCTCGACTAACTGCTGATCAGGCTTCGTTTATCTCACCAAACACATCGTCCACGAAGGGCTACGCATTCCTGCAATCCTCTTGTCCCTACCACCAAGCCCCATTACGTTTCCCGGATGATGCCAAGAACGCTCTCAGCTTTTCTTTTCTCTATTCTCTTGATTTTCCAGACCGGCGCTGAAGTCGTGATTTCGGAGTTTCTCGCTCGCAATGAAACGGGCTTGGAAGATGAAGATGGCCAGATTGCTGACTGGATCGAACTCACCAACACGGGCTCAGACGCCGTGAACCTTGATGGCTGGGCCCTCACAGACAATCCAGATCGCCTGCGCAAGTGGCGGTTCCCTGCGGCCACGCTCGCACCCAACGAACGGCGACTCATCTTTGCCACACGAAAAAACCGGAGGCCAGCGGACGGCGAATGGCACGCGAACTTCCGGCTGTCCGCCGTTGGCGAGAGCCTAGCGATCGTGATGCCCGACGGGGAAACCATCGCGCATCAGATCGACGCCGCGCCGCAGTTTGACGACATCAGCTATGGGATCGGCGCGACGACCGATGATACTGGTTATTTGGATAGTGTCACGCCGGGCGAGCCTAACGGAAGCCTCATCTACCAGGGACCGGTGATCACGGAACTTGCTCACGCCCCTGAGATCGTGCAGCCTGGCGATGACGTCGTGATCACTGCTAGAGTCACCGCACGATCGGCTGCCGTTGGCGACGTCACGATGACTTCACGGGTGAATCACGACGCTGCCGGTGACCGGGCAATGCGCGATGATGGCGGAGGCGAAGACGCCGTAGCGGGCGATGGAATCTACACCGCGGTTATTTCCGGCCGTACGCTCTTTGGTCCGCGCATCAAAGAAGGCTCCATGGTTCGCTGGGCCGTCACCGCCACAGACGCTAGCAATGCCACGTCACGAGCGCCGGCGTTTCTGGATCAAGAGGGTGTGGAGCAGTCGCCGGAGTACTTCGGCACTGTGGCGCAGACAGCCGATTTCGACACCAATCTCCCCGTCTTCGAGTGGTTTACCGACGACGAACGGAATGCGCGCACGCGTCGCGGTGCCCGCGCTTCGGTTTCTTTCAACGGCCGTTTCTATGATAACATTTTTGTGAGACAACGCGGCGGTGCGACCAATGGCCAATCTCAGAAGTTCAACTTTAGCAACGCTTTTCCGGCCTTTGTTAGTGAAGCACTTCCAGCCGTGGGCGAACTAAATCTCAATGCGCAAGGATCCGATCCAACGCACCTGAGACAACCCTTGGCATTCGAAAGTTACACGTGGATTGGCAATGCCTCATGCGAATCGTTCCTGACACTTATGCGATTGAACGGCGAAGAGGATCGGACGGGGATTCTCATTGAACAGGTCGACGAGGATTTTCTGGAGCGCTGGGGATTCGATCCGTTAGGCGATCTATACAAATTGGTGCAGCGCTCCAACCTCAATCCCGTGTTTGCGGATACCATCACGGGAATCGAAAAAAAGACCGGTGATGTATCAGACCTGACTACCATTGCCTCCCTCGTCGACGGGCTTGATAAGGAGGATGCGGAACTCAAGGCCTTTCTCTTTGACTCGATCAACTTGCCTCAAATCTTCAACTACCTGGCCATGCGCTCCATCACCCAAGATGCGGATGATGTGAGGAAGAATTTCTATGCGTATCATGACACGTTGGGCAACGGCGAGTGGTCGATCTTTCCTTGGGACAAGGATTGGACCTTTGGCGTCACCGGCGATGGCGGGCAACATCTGAAACATCCCTTCTTTGGTGATCAAGCGCATCGCAAAGACAATGCCAATCAATGGAACAAACTGTACGAAGCGATCTTCAACGACTCCACAACCAGACAAATGTACCTGCGCCGGCTTCGCACGGCGATGGATATGGTTTTACAATCTCCCGACACGCCGGAGCAAGAGCTTCGATACGAGAAGCGCGTCGATGAACTCTTCGCACAAGCGGAAGGTGATGTGCCGAGTTCTGCAGCCAGAACGGTGAAACGCTTTTTTCCAGAACGCCGCCGCGATCTTTACGAAACGCATAATGGACTGATTCCAAGCGCTCAACCCGAGATGCCTAACATTCAAATTGGCGAGATCGAGTTTCAGCCCGCCTCTGGGAATCAGGATGAGGAATACATTCAACTCACCAATGCCAGCCGCACCGCAATCGATATCTCGGGATGGACGTTAGAGGGCGGAGTGGCGTTCACCTTCGCTGAAGGAACCGTCCTTGCCGCAAGCAATCTCTTTGACTCCACAATTGTCAAGGATCTCTATGTGTCGCCCGATGTGAACGCCTTCCGCAATCGATCGGAAAGCCCCAAAGGTGGCGAGAGCAAGTTTGTCCAGGGACCTTATCGCGGCCATCTCTCCAATCGCGGCGAAACACTGATTTTGAAAGACCGCGACGGCGTTGTCATCACGGAAACCGCATACGAAGGCAATCCCACCGACGTGGAACGTTACCTCATTCTAACAGAAATCATGTATCATCCCGCAGAGCCTAACGATGAAGCGGAATTTATCGAACTCTACAATACCAGTGACTCGGTGGAACTCGATCTCACCGGTTTGCACTTCACCGATGGCATCGACTTTGCCTTTGCCGACGGTACCAAGCTCGCACCTAACGCTTACCTGATTCTGGTTAGAAATCAGGGGGCCTTTGAAAGCGTCTATGGCGCGGATGTGGCCGTGGCGGGAGAGTTTGCCGATGGCACTCGCCTCAACAACGGAGGCGAGCGGCTCAAATTGGATGACGCTCTGAACAGCACGGTCTTCGAAGTGCGCTACAACAACAACGATCCCTGGCCTGAAGAAGCTGCCGGACAAGGCGCCTCTCTAACACTCCTCGATCCCATGGCTGACGACGTCGAATCTGCCGAGGCCTGGGCGGCTAGCGCCGAAACCAACGGTTCGCCCGGCAGCGCCGGCACGCCGGGCCAAGGTCCGGGAGAGGATTTTCTCGATACCGATAACGACGGCTTGGTCGCGTTGTTAGAGCGCGCCTTTGGCACGAGTGACAGCGATGCCTCCCAAGGCCCCGATGCCGTCTCGGTTGCGATCGTAGACGGCCGAATGACGGTCGTAGCGCCCATCGATCCGGACGCCGGCATTGACCTCTCACTTCAAGTAAGCACTAGCTTAGACACATGGGAAACGGGAGACGATCTCTTCACCATGACGCCCATTGAGGAAGGCGACCAACGTTTCCAGCAATGGACGGGGCCGATTGCGCCTGGAGGTTCTCCCTTCCGGGCGGTGCGCATCGCCGCTAGTTCTTCCAATTAACAAATCACTAGATGCTTCGAATGGGAGGGCCAAGGAACGGCGGTTTGCCACCGCCGAGCAGTGCATTGGGCGCTTAAAAGGCGGCTGTCCCTGAGCCATCACTTTGAAAACATTCAGTCGCCACCACCTGGAATGTGCGCATAATTCCCCCAACTCCACTTCACTCCTATGAAATCACTGCGTTTCACCCTATTGGCGGTCGGCCTCGTTTCGCTGACCGGATACCTCACGACGGCTCAGGCCCGGATAAACGTCGTCTTCGAACACCTGATGGGAAAGGATACCGGGATTCCTATACTTAAAAAGAACGCGACGGATAACTTGCCTGGGGAAACGTTCGATGGCTCGTGGATCTTGGATTCGTACGCGGGCTTCGTTCGCTATGATGCCGATCGCTTGCTCTTAGGGATTCGTGAGAATGGGATCAATGAATCGGAAGCCGATCACGACGCGGCACTCGCCGCGCAGTTTCCTGATCGGTCGCTGATTTGGATTGATCCGGACACCGGTCAGTCAATGGGGGTTGCGCTAGTGGTCGGTTTCAATCCCGTCCCTTTGGACGCGGAGTTTACCGGCGCCGGCGGTAGCACGAGTGACTACTACTTGAAATTCACCGTCGATGATGCCGGCGTGATTTACGCCAACTACAAGAATAAGATACTACGCTACGCACCTGATGAAAACGGTGGCTTCGGGGATCCCACTGTGGCCTACACTCACACCAATGACGGCTCCGCTCAATGGTCCTCGTGGCGCTTTGAAACCTTCCACGCGTGGAATTCAGGGGCCGATACGGTTCTCGTCGCGGGTGGTAAATCCTGGCGGGATCAACAATTCTATCGCGTCTACAACACGGAGGATGGACTCACATTCACCCCTACTTACTCCGCTCCATTCAAAGGCGGTGGCAGCCGCGTGATTCCCGCTGCTGATGGAACAGCCAATGCTGAATGGATCTATGGTACGCATTATCCCGGCGGCGCCGATGGATTGGGTGTGCAGATTTTGAAGCAAGTGAGGCAAGGTCCTGACGGTGAGTTTGAAGGGGCGCCCTTTCAAATCGCCACGGATCCCGACTTTGGCTACACGGGCCAGTTCATCACGGCAGTGGGCGTCCACCCGGACTTTCCCTATCTCGTTTCCTATCAAACCCCAAGTTGGAACAGCGAATTCAAGGGTGTTGATGGTTTTCTCAATGGCTGGATCGCCGTCCATGATCAGTTCTTCGATCCCGAAATACTCGATCCCGAAACGGAAGAAGTGGTGAGAGCGGAATTACTCGCGCTTCACAAACTTGATGTCACCGAGGAAGACGAGGTCATTCAAAACAACAATGGCGATGGTCAACACACAACGGTCTGGCACGGCACTCTTGGTGATGTGATCGTGGACGTGTTACCCGGAATGCGTCCAGGCCAGGCGGAGCTTCTCTGGTATAGCGGCATCTATGGGTACGGCCGTTACATTCTGGACTTTGCACCCAAGCCACTGGTGGTCACCGCCATCACGCGCGACAGCGCGGACCAAGCGACGGTGACGTGGGCCTCAGAAATCGGGAAGTTCTATGACGTGGAGACCTCCAAGACGCTAGAGCCGGAATCCTGGACCACCGTTGCCAGTAGCCTACCAGGCGCCGATGCGGAAACAACCGCCTACGCACTGACTTTGGCCGCAGACGACGATGATCTCTATGTCAGGATCAAGCGCGGCGTAGCTTACAGTGAGGACTTTGAAGGGGATACATCTGATTGGGTCTCGGCCACCAGCGACGATCCCTTTGCCAACGCTGCGGAAACCCGTTGGGAAATCGGATCGCCCAGTGCCGTCGGTCCAGATGCCGCGTATTCGGGATCGAATGTTGCAGGCACCGACCTCGATGCCAACTACGGCGACAACGCTAACATCGTCCTGCAATCGCCTGTCATTGATCTCACCACGTTAGAGCGAGGCAACGTCACGTTCTGGCATTATCTCCAAACTTCCGGCAATGAAGGCGGGCAAGTCCAAGTATTGAACGAGGCCGGCGACACCGTTCTATCTAACAGCGAAGTCTATTTCGACACTGCCGGGGAGTGGCAACAAGTCAGCCTCAATTTAAGGAGCTTTGGCGAAGATGGCGAATCGGTGATCGGGCAGAAAGTGATCCTTCAATTCCGCCTGCTCAGTGACGGCGAAGGGGCCGACAACGGAGCCGGTTGGTATGTTGATGACCTTGTCGTCAATTAGTCTCGGCGCGACCCTTGCCTTTGGCATTCTGGTTTCCGCAAGCTCCGCCCACGCGGAGCTTCGGATCCCGGGATGCACCGCCTATGTGGAGCCGGACACGCGGCGCGTGCGGTTGTCAGAGGACCGCGGCGTCACGGGTTGGCGCGATTCGGAAACCGCCATCACGTGGTATGGGCAGATCAATCATGCCGGCGAACTTCACGCCGAGGTTGAGTTTTCTCTGGATGAAAGCGCTGAGTTTGAACTCACCGTCAATGGCGAGACACGCAAGGCCAGTGTTCACGGTTCAGAGAGTGATAGCGTGATCGCGGACTTCGGGTCTTTCTCGATCAAAGAACCGGGTTATCAGTCCTTCAAACTCCGGTCCGACCAGCCGCGCGGCACGATCAAAGCATTATTGTTAGAAGGCCCGGCAACCAAGCAAGCACACTTCAATCTCAAGCCTCGCCGCAATGCCGCCTCGGTGCATCTGGCCTACCCGATTCCCAAAGAAACGGAAGTCTCAGCGTTCTATTGCGAGATGACTGGTTTGGAAGATCCGCTCTGGACGTATTACATGGCCTGCGGCTGGCATCGCGGCTACTTTGGCATGCAGGTGAATAGCCCCACCGAACGCCGCATCATCTTTAGCGTATGGGATAGTGGCAATGAAGCGATTGATCGGGACAAGGTGGCGCAAGAAAATCGTGTCACGTTAGTAGCGAAGGGGGACGGCGTCTACAGCGGCGACTTCGGCAATGAAGGAACGGGCGGACACAGTCATCTCAAATATTGGTGGAAAACCGGAGCGAAGCAGCGGTTCCTCGTCACGGCGGAGCCCGTATCTGACACACACACCATCTTTGCCGGCTACTACTTTCACCCGGATTCGCGCCAATGGATGCTCATTTCCAGCTGGAAGGCGCCGAAAGAAGGCAAGTATCTGCGTGGACTCTACAGTTTTAGCGAAAACTTCGCCGGAAGAAACGGTCACGTCTTGCGCAAAGCCACCTATGAGAATCAATGGATCCGCACGGCTGAAGGTGAATGGCAGGAACTCACCAAGACTACTTTTAGCCACGATAAGACCGGACGCGCCGACCGCCTCGATCGCTTCATGGGCCTAACGGATACTGGAGCCTTCTTTCTCTCTCATGGCGGCTTTGTGAAGGGCTTCACCAAGTTTGGCGAACCCTTCACGCGCCCACCCAGCGGGCGAAGCCCATCAGAGATGAAACTGCCGCCTTCGCCCTCACGTCGATAAGCCTGGATACGGCGAAACCATGGAGCCTCGTTGTCGTGTAGACGGCTCAATCTCCAAGGCAGTGAGCGAGATTCTGAAGAGAAATACTCTAACAATGACAACATGAGCCACGGCTCCGAAGCCCGGCGCGAGTCAGTTGTTGAGAAGTCGCACTTCACCCGTTGGAAAAACGAACGCCTCACGATTTAATTGCGCTCTTCAGCACGACGCTCACGACGCCGAATGCTTCGCTCCAATCGGCGTTCCATCATCGCAATCCGCTCTTCAAAATCTTCCGCATGCTCTGGTGGGATGACTCCTCGAAATTCGGAAAGATAACGCCGCCAAACATCGCGGCGCTTTCGCGCTCGCTCGACAGGAGCAAGATCATCAAAAGGACGCATTTCCCCCACCATGCGATCGATGATCTCACGCACCGATCCTTCTTGATCCTGATCAAGACCGTAGCGTTCGGTGAGCATATCGCCGGTCTGTTGCGCAAGCACTTGCAAATCCCATGGGGAAGCCACTGCATTAGTGGGCTTTACCGAAAGCCGACCCATGACGATGCCGAGGATGAAAATAGCTACTAACAACACGCTCACTCGAGCGAACTGCCAGAAGTTGGTGGAGGAAAGACGTTTCATAACAGCATTAAAAAAAGCCGCGCCATTCGGCTTGGCCCGCCTCTTCGCCCGGTGAACCGAGGATCAGAGCTTCGAAAGTCAGCATTTGGTCATCGTCTGGTTTAGCCAGTTTGAAATTTGGCATAAACGCTAGGCAAACGCAGGCAGCTGCGGCCAGTCCGGCCCCTACGAACGCGGAACTCTCCAATAGACAAAGGATGGACTTGCCTGAATCAGGCTCCGCACACCACTGTGCGGCAACGCGCTCGATCAAGAGAGGAGGCGGTGCTTTCGCTTCATCGGCGTCGCGCAACTCAAGCGCACAGCGCGCCGCGCTGAGAAGCTTTTCTAAAGTCTCATTCGTTTCGTTTTTCATGGGGATGCGTTAGCGTGTGATGGCATTGGTTTCTCCAGTTCTTCGAAAACTTTCTTGAGGCGTTGACGAGCGCGATAGAGCCGGACACGTGCGGTGTTAGGATTCCACCCCGTCCGTTCGCAGAGTTCGGCCAAGCTTTGTTCTTCCAACTCGATCGTGCGAATGAGCCACGCTTCAGCGGGATCGAGTTGGGCAAGCAGTTTCTCGATTATCGTTAGAGCGGTCGACGCATCCGAGTCCGGTGCACTCCCACTTTCTTCGAGACCGTTTATCATCGCTCGCTCTGAAGCAGCGAGATCCGACCACCGCCATTCCGGCCGGACCTGACGGCGGCGCAAGCATAGGTGATCCGTTAGACTATGGTAGCATGCGCATGCGTTATGGCTCCTTTGGCGACGTCTTTGCCATCTCTGACATTGTATCAAGCAGTGATGGTGGTGGAAGCACTGGCACAACCGTGAGTCACGCTTCGGCGGAGAACTTCTACTTCGTCCTAATGCGAGATGGCAATCCAGTCGCCATGGCGTTGGGAGCGGAGGGAACGGGCACCCTAATCGATACCGGCGCGCCACCCGAACCAGGCACCCAACCTTATGAAATCCTGTCGATTCCCATCGCGCTTTCACGCGATCACGATGGCGACGGCATCGATGACGTCTACGAACTCCAGCGCCCCGAGATCTTCGATCCATTCGATGCAGCTGATGCGGAACAAGATTCCGACGGCGATGGCGCCACCAATTTGGAAGAGTATCTGGCCGGGACGGATCCTGAGGTTTTCGATGAAGAACCCGAAGAACCTGAGATCATCCGGCCTACTGACAAGCATCAACGCTATGCGGGTTTGTTAGTTGACCGGCTGCGAGGTGAGTTCCATGTCGCGGATATCAATGGAGACGGCATCCTCGATTTCCATCATCTGAGCGATGTCCGCCTGGGCAATGCCGATGGCACCTTGCAGCCATTGATTCAGTCCCAACTCCCCTACCCCCACGCCGGAGCATGGGTAACGGGCTACTTTGATGGGGATGATGATCTCGATATAGCTCTATCAGATGCCTCATCGGCGCCCACCTTGACCATCATGGCGCGCACCACGACAGGCCATTTGGTTGCGAGAGAACCGATGTTAGACCTTGGTGAAAATGCCGGTTCACTTGCGGCGTGGGATGTGAACGGAGACGGCTTGACCGATCTGGCCGCGGGGTCGCGTGCGCATCCTCGAGCGCGCTTCTTTATGCAAACAGACCGCGAGCAGTTTCAGCTTACCGACACCATTGAAACGTCGGGTTGGCCCAAGAAGTTAGCGCTTGGTGATTGCAATGGAGATGGACTCACCGATCTCATCGTGAGCCTCAATCGCGGTGCATTGGAGGTCTTTCATAGCGACGCTGCCGGCAGCTTTGTGGAAACGGGCATCGAGTCCACCAGCGGCAGTGATGCCGACGTCTTGGCTAGCAAAGACGTCAACAACGATGGGCGCGATGATATCCTTCAGATCAACGGCTTACGAAACAGACTAACAGTCCTCCTATCAACAGCTGACGGATTCGCCGCTCCGGCACACTACGACACAGGCCTACTCCCGAGTGATTTCAAGATCGCCGATATCAATGCTGATGGTCACGCGGACGTGCTCGTTTCACACCAAGTCTCGTACTTCCACGGACTATTTCTCGGCGAAGGCTCTGGCGGACTCCTACCCATGCGGGAGGTGGCTACTAGTAAGAGCAACCATTGCGAACTCGTGGATTGGGACGACGACGGCACTCTCGATATCGTCAGCCCGGTCACCGAAGACGAAGCCCTAGTCGTGTTTGGCAAGGGAGATGGCACCTTTCGAACACGGGATCAGCTGGCCCTGACACGGTATCCCATGGATGCGGCCATTGCCAACATTGACGCTGATCCATTCCTGGAACTCCTTCTGCTCAACAGGAATTCGCTCGACATCTGGGAACTTGGATTCGACGGCAATCCCCGCCAGCGCACGCATTCGATCGATGTCCCATCCGTCGTATCTTCGTTAGAGCACGCCGATTTCAACGGCGATGGTCATCTCGACATCGCCATCCTCTCAACCCAATCCCGATTCTCGTTTTCTTCAAGAGACACCATCACTTTCTTTCAAGGCGATGGCCAGGGCGGATTCACAAACGCCGGCGAGGCTGGTCAAAACAGCGGATTCGTCACCATCATCGTGGCTAACATGGACGCTGACGGACTTCCGGATCTCCTCGCGCTAACAGAAGACGATCCAAGAACGATCGAATTCGAGACACAAGTCGTTCCCCTGTTCAACCAAGGAGGCTTCGTCTTCACGCCAGGCGAACCTTGGACGCCAGGACATTACACGAGCCATGCCTCCGTTCGTGACTTGGATGACGATGGGATTGACGAACTCTTCTTTCGCACAAAGCCCGATCGCGAACTGGCGACGGTTGCCTATGAACGTCTCCCGGCAGGCGACTGGATCGAACGTGACCTCGGAGCGCTGCAATCGCTCGTTAACGAAGGCCTGTGGATCGAGGCTTCGGACGGTCTGACATTCATCTCGAGAAGTTGGAGAGAGGGAAAGACGTTCGTATCGAGGCACGGTATTGTGAACGGTACTTTCACTGAACAGGAGCCTATCACTGAAGTCACAGGTGATCACACTTTACGAGCATACGCCGACGTGGATGGCGATACCCTGCCCGATCTTCTCTTCAGCGGCGATGAGATCCTCCAACTCTATCTCGCTCACCCCGACGGCAGTCGGCCCACCGAACCGGAAGTCGTCCATGCACCGCCCGGCGGCGAGGTGATCGCTGTCGATATCGACCGAGACGGCGACATCGATCTCGTTTCCTGGCAGCCGGTGACCGAAGCGGTCTCTTTTATTCTGCAGCGATAGAAAAACACGGTTGCTGAATTTTTCGCCTAAATCTGTCACAAACGGGATGGGCTCGGCGTCTAGCTGTCGAGCCCATCGATTCATGGCCGATGACAACCATTTGATACCTATGCACAAACCGGCGACGAGCGGGCCTTCGAAGCTTTGGCCCGTCGTTACGCCGGGATGATCTACGCGAGCGCTCTTGCCCATACCCATTCAAAGGATGCGGCGGAAGAGATCGTGCAGCGGGTTTTTTCCAAGCTCTCGCGGTGGGCAGGTCGATTGAAAAGCCAGGAGTCGCTCTCGGCTTGGCTATTCAATGTCGCCCGCAACGAATCGATGGATCATCTCCGAAAGGAATCCAGACGCCGGCGAAAGATGAAACACTATCATGATCACCAAGAAAATCTTTCGAATGTGCACGAGAGTGAACACCCTGCGCTACCACATCTTTATGAAGCCTTGGACAAGTTACCGGAAACCGATCGCAAACTGCTGCTACTTCGTTTTTTTGATAGGGAAAGCTATCGCGATATCGCTGCCAGGCTTGGCAAGTCAGAGCCTGCCTGCAGAAAACGGATCGAACGCGCGCTCTCCAAGCTCAGCCATCTGCTTCGTGCACACGGCGTCACGACAAGTGGCGCCGTGCTTGCCACAGCCTTGACGGCGCAACTAACCAAGGCCGCTCCCGGCCGTATTGTCGAATTGGCATCCAACGCCGCCGTCAACCCTGCTCCCCTAACCATTTCTTCTACCCTTCACTTCATGATCCTATCACACTCCAAAGGAGCGCTCATCAGCATGGCTGCGCTGTGGCTCGCCATCTCCGCCACCGGCGTCTGGCTCGGCAGAGAACACCGGCGCTACTTGGTACAGGCATCGGCACCAACGGCCACGCCGCTGGAATTCACCGAGACACGCAATCCGTTAGGCGACCTTTTAACGGATTCCTCAACGTTGCCTAACACCGTTCTCGAGCGAGCACGTTTTCTCATCCGCTCGCCGCAGGTGGCGCACCGCCTGCTTGAGTTCGAACTCGCGATCGCGGAACTCAATCTCTCCCAATTCAAAAGCATCGCGACCTACGCTCAAGGCAAGCTCGTCTTCGCCGACGATGAGGATCGTGCCATGATCACCGCTCTCCTTCGCAAGATGGTCGTCATGGATGCCGAAACCGCCTTCGTTTTCGCTGAAGAATTAGGTGCCTGGAAAAATGACGTTCTTCCCGAAGTCGTCGCCGCGTGGGCCCTAGCAGATCGCGACGCCGCCCTGGCGTGGATCGCCGATGCCGAGGCTCGCCTGCGCGGCCGCGCCTTTCGAGCGGTCCTCGATGCCGTTGGCCACACTGATCGCAGAGCGGCCATCGCCTTGTTCAAAGACGGCCTCGCCGAAGGTTTCATGCCCGCAGACGTGTGGGATGCCGACGATTTCTTCCGCGCTTGGATCAAAGAAGATGCTAACACGGCGATCGAAGAAGCGTTTGCGTTGCGAAGCGTGGCCAAGAAAGACACCGCGATAAGAAACGCCATCACCGCCTGGGCCCAGCTCGATTCCATGAGCGCTCTTGCTTGGCTCGATCAAAAGGAAATGAGCCAGGATCTAAGAAACCGCCTAACCATCGACTTCGTGGACGGCCTTGCAGAAAAGAACCCGGAACAAGCCGCCGACTTTGTGTTAGAGATTACCGACGATGACACCCGCGAACGCGCGATCTCGGTTGCGCTACGTGATTGGACTGCGATCTCCTTTGGTGCTGCCGCCGATTGGGTCGGCAAGATCGAAGATTCCGAAGTGCGTCTCCACTATGAAGAAGCCCTTATGGAAGCCTCGCGGTGGCGAGGTAATCGCGAGGATGCGATCGCCTACGGTCTAGAGAAACATCCCACAAACTGGCGGATGTACCATCAGATCTTTATGCAAACTGGGAGTGTGGTCAGGGAAGATCCAGCGGCGGCAGTTTCTTGGATTCGCGAAACGTTTCCTGAACGGCTTCACGAAGAACTTTTCCAACAAATCTCCCATAACATGCGTCGGATCAATGAAGCCGAAGTGCATCATTACCTCGACTTGATCAAAGATCCCATTCAACGCCCACGACACTTCGAGCTAGCAGGTGAACACTGGGCGAGTGTGGACTTGGACGCGGCAAGAAATTGGGCAAACGCCCTGCCAGACTCGCCAGATCGTAACCGGGCCCTATCAGGTGTGGTCAAAGTTTGGATCGACTCCGATCCCAACGCCTCGGCGAATTGGATCAATGATCTGGAAGCAGGCACGCTCCGGGATGAGTTGGCGGCTCGTTATGTTGGCAAGATCAGCAGGAGTGATCCCGCCGCCGCGGTCGCGATGGCACAAAGCATCCATCACCCTCATGCGCGGGACCATTCCATGGAACACGCACTAAGAGAATGGATGAAACGCGATCCGGACGCCGCGCGACCTGTCATTGAGACGAGCGATGCATTGAGCGATGCGACACGTTGGCGCCTTCAAGCCGGGCAATCATCCAACGTCCGCTATCCGATTGAGTGATGATCATTGAACAGTGATGAACATCGAACGCTCAACATCGAGAAAGATGAAGAAATATGATTTGGAAAAGCGCTTGTTAGAATACGCCACGCGTGTGATTCGCTTGGTTGAGAAGTTGCCTAACACTCCATTTCGCAAACGCTCTCCTCAAAGAAACTGACGAACTCATCCCAATCTTCTTCGCCAGCGTCCGAACCACCCAAACACGCGCCACCAAGTGAGACTCCCACTTCCATTTTCGATGTTGAACGGTCGATGTTCAATGTTCGCCACCGCCGCCCTGCTCTTGTTGTTGGGGTACCTTGTCGGACGCCATTGGATTCCTAGCATTTCACACGATCAAAAGGAAAAGGCGGAAGAGCTCATCTCGATCCTAGGAGGAAGCGATTCAAGATTGCGGTCGAATCTTACTCACGCCTCCGATCTCCTAGCAAAGCCCCTCACGCATGAGAGCAGCTTGACCATTCGAAGCGCGATCTTGAAGATGGATGCAGGCGAGTTGGGGCGTCTTTGGGATTCAAGGAAAGATCTGTTTGATTTCACCAATGAAAGCGATACCGAGGTTGCGAGCACCCTCTTAAAGCAGCTCTCTCAGGTAGATCATGAAGCTGCTCTAGCAAAGCTACCGGACGTAGGCGCAGCCAAATACACCTTCCTGCCGGCAATCATCAAAGGCTGGGCCGTCCATGATTTGGAAGGCGCCCTGAAGTGGGTCCGCGCGAACCCCGATTCACTTGCCCGTCATGCCAGCATGGCGGCTATCATTGATCAAATGGGGATCGACGATCCTAACCAAGCAGTCGATCTCTTCATCGAAGCACTTCAAGATCGGACCATGCCCGCTCATGCGTGGGACTCCATGGGCGCCTTTTTCAGGCGCTGGGCCAAGTCAGATCCTGAAGGCGCTGCTAACAAAGCACTCTTTCTTCGCCAACAAGGTTTCTCGCCCGATGCCATGCCCTTTACCGATGCGTTCACAGGCGTGATTCAAGCTTGGGCCTATTCCAATCCCCATGCCGCCGCCCAGTGGATCAACCGGCTACCTACCAAGGCCGATCAGAAGGAAGCCTACGCGACGTTAACGGGAAGTTGGGCGGAGTTTGAGCCGGAAGCCGCCGCGGACTTTGCCATCGGCCATGAAGTGGCGAGCACTTTCCCAGGACCACTCAAGGAGGTGATGGGAAACTGGGTGCGTCAGGATTTCGCAGAAGCCGCAGCTTGGGTGGATGCCATCAGCGATGCTGACAGGCGCCGGCGCCTCCAGAAAGATCTGCTCGATCTCTCACGCGTGTATCAAACCGCAGATCGTGACCAAGCCATGCTTTATGGCGCTCAACACCTCGACAACCCCAAAGTCATCGACGCGTTGAATGACCACCTTGAGAGGATGGTGAAACATGGTGAATCCAGAAATGCGCTCGACTGGACGAAGCACAATGTCGCCGATCCCGAGCAACGAGCCGCCATGGAGAAGAGCTTCATCGATGCTGTGATCTGGTGGCGGCCTAGCGAATTTCCTAAGTACGCTCAGCTCCTTCCATCTGCGATCGAACAGCGGGATGAAGTCTATCAATCAGCCGCCTATCAATGGAGCAAGAGAGATCCGGAAGCGGCCCGTGTCTGGATGGACGCTTTGCCTCAGAGCGACGTCACGGATCGAGTTCAGTTAGGCTTCGCCAGAGGCTGGCTTGAAGCCGACCGACTAGCCGCTTCCGAATGGATTGCGACGACCATCGAACATCGAACCTCCAACATGGAATATCAGCGTGTTGGCCTAACTGACGAATTGGCAAGTTTGCGTGCCAAGGCGGCGATGCGCGAACATGCGATCGAAGAGTCCCTAGCAATCGCTCAGGAGATTGAACACCCCTACCTAAGGGACCTCACCTACGAAGCAATCTTAAAAGAGTGGCCGCGAAACCAAGCCACCGCCCCTTCCATTCGAGCGAAGATTGAAGAAATGGATTTTGTTAGTGACGATGTGAAATGGCGTGTATTGCATCGCCGTTACGGGCACCCGAATTGAGTGGATCGTCCTTTGCGCCTACGGCAGATCTCACTCTTGAAGCTGTTCACGCAAGTCGTTAGCGAAGTCAGAAATCTCAGCGTAGTAAGTGTCAAGCCGACCATGGGGCGTCTCATCCACACTTCGAGTCCATGCGATTCGCCTACCGTCTGGTGAGAGGCTTGGGGCGACATTTCGCCAGAAGCTTGCGGCTCCGGGTGGGAGTTCAAAATCGAACTCGGTCACAACGCCTGACCGCGTCTCACCCGCATTGAAGTCAAAGACGGTCACAACGATCCACATTCTGCTATCAAAGGCGCTGGAAGCTGACCAAACGAGGGTATCGCCTAGCATCGTACCGTGATCAAATTGGACGTAGTCCGTGGGATCCTGAACATCGAGGATGTCATGCAACGTCTCACCGCGATCTGCAGGATTTTCCAGTTCCCATTCGGCATCATTGCCCCGAATCTGTAAGAGATTAGGTCCAGGCGAATGGTCGATGAGATCATGTGAGGGATAGGCGTCCATGTTGCGGATCTCAATCCCGTGAAAACTTTGACCGTGCGAGTCAGTCAATTCTCCTACGCCATAGGCGACGATCCCGCTGCCGAGTTCGCCAGTGATATGATTCCATGGAGAATAAGGAGAGCCGTCCGGCTTCATCCACACATCGTCCATCTGGATCGCCGGGCCCGGTTGACTCACATTCCAATCTCTCACACTCCAATAGAAGAGCGCGTTGTCGCTAAAGAGCATGCCACCATCGAAACTGACCGGGTTGTGTCCCTTTGTCACGCCATTGCTCATGACGTCTGCCACCCAGAAACCTGTTAGTCCACTCCACGTCCAACTACCTTCATTAATGGGAAATCCAGTCTGGCTGTCGAACATCTGGTAGTAGTGATGGCCTTGGTCATCGATCGAACAGTAGGCCGTGAGAAAGAGTTGGGATTCGCCCGATGACGTTCCGTGGAGCCAAGAGATGTCTACGGCCGAACCATTGCCGGGCCCGGGAATGGAATCCGGAAGCGTATGACTAATAATGTCCACGGTAGGTGCAGCGGCCTCGCGCAACACGAGCTGTCCACTATTGATAAGCCAGAATTGGTCATCAACAGGTCGCCCCTCCACGTCCGTCCTCGTTCCCGCCCACATGAATTCAGTAGTAATGGTCAAACCCAATGCCACGCGTTCACCGGTGCAAAGATTGAGCAACTGCAGATTCACACCATCGAGGTCAGGCCCCCACTCTCGTAGCACTAACCAATTCCCACTCGAAGAAAAGGCATAGTAGTCGCCCGATTGTTGATGTGGCGAAAGATCTGTTAGACCGTCCAGCGCTTTGATACGGCAGATGGTCACTCCAGAGACCGGATCAGCCGAACAATCACCAGCGTTAGCTTCACATCCTGAAGGGCCGCCGCCTGTCCCGATGCGATAGGTAATCTCAAGGGAAGGACGCCCCAAATTCGGATTGTCTGCCGCGCCAAAGGAGATGCCGTCGGCGTTGTCTGAGATGATGGCGAAGCCATGGTCAATGCCTTCATCAACAGCTTCCTGTACTAGTGCCGTGACATCTAACAAGTTCTCGCTATTCCAAGAGCCGTTAAAAGGACTCGAACTGCCTAATGTCGTTCCCACATCTCCATCTCCTGGGGTGGGGCTAAACGCACCATTGGTCCATCCCGGTTCCACGCCAGTCGCGTCCCGGCTGACTCCCAATTCCGTCCAGGGACGAAGGAGTCGCCGCACATCCACATTGCCGGAGCCATCGCCTCCTGCATAGACTCTGAGCGCGGCATAATCGATAGTAAGTGTTTCGCTTCCGGCCACGCCGAGAAGATAATCGAGAAGGCCTGGTATCTGTAGCACGCCAACACTATTGGAACTAGCCGAAGCGCGATAAGGATACAGCGTTAGGTTAGATCCGAACGTGTCGCTGGTATAACTTCGAATTTCACTCTCCTCAAAATCCAGGTCGACCACTCCTTCCCCGTTACCTCCCTCCTCAAAAGTAACCGTTTCGGGTGTCGAAGCCACTTCGACGCGATAGGTAATTGTTAGGGAAGGTTTCCCAAGATACGAATGGTCAGCCGCACCAAAGGAAATCCCATCGGAACTTTCCGAAATGATGGCGAAACCATGGTCCACGCCCTCGGCAAAGGCTTCCTGCACTAATGCTGTGATGTTAAATGCGTTTTCGTGATTCCACGACCCGACATAACCGCCAATCAAATTACCTACCTTGTTCCCCACATCACCATTACCTGGCGTGGGACTAAACGTTACATTTGCCCATCCCGTCCCGGCTCCGGTGAAATCTCGATTGACTCCCGATTCTGTCCAAGCGTGCAGAAGGCGCCGGACCTCCGCACCACCAGAGGCCGACCCTCCCGCGTGAAGGCTGAGGGTTGCGGACTCGATCACCAGTGTGTCCTCACCCTCCAGCCCATCGAGGCAACTTATGAGCCCTGGAATCTGAATAACGGCAACACTGTTGGAAGCAGTGGACGTGAAATAAGGGTATAACGTCTGGTTGGATCCAAACGTTTCGCTGGTGTAACTCCTGATTTCACTTTCCTCAAAATCCAAGTCGACCGCGCCTCCTGCGCCGCCCTCTTCAATAATGATCGTCGCGGCTGATAGGACTGCGGCTTCGGATCCTGCAGCTGGCATTGAAATCATAAAACCACTACCAATGCTTGGAGTGGATCCGTTTGGCTGCTCAACAATATCTGAACGAGTCCTACCTAATCCGGGATCGGCCTTGGCAACTTCAATCCTATCATCCTGCGAGGAACGAATGCTATCCAGAGCGCCGACCGGGGTCTCTTCGGGCATCTGTGAGGAGGTTCGCACCAGATCGAAGGGAAAGGCATAGCCGTCGACTTCTTCATCAGCCAGCCGGACGAACGCTCGAACGGTTGGAGGGCTGAAGCTCTGATTCACTGACGCGTGCACTGCTGCCGAATCCTTCGCCTGAGGCCTGTGAACCACGAGAGCCGCGAATGAAACCAGGACTCCTATCACAAAAACAACAATGCCTTTCATAACACAAATCTTTAGAATCGTTGAGAGACGAGGAATAAGCAAAGCGATGCAGGCGAAATTCTCACTATTGCGCCTAATTTGTTCATTGGGCAGATTGTTCCGCCCAAGAGCGGGTACGCCCAAACATCGTCGAACAAGGTTTTCATTGTCGTTTTAGACCGCATCACTCGCTTCTAAGGGAACGAATCCCCCAGGTGTCAGAAAAACGTGCGGAAATCGCTATCTGGATCATCCACACCCCTTTCACATCGGCGGCCGGCATCGCAGAGGCCGACATACGAAACAGCTATTCCTAGGGTTTGGGATGGGCCAGCAACCAGTCGATGACCTCTTCACTAAAATCGCGGTGGTTGTCCGGCTCGAAATGCTTGCTGCCGTCGATCTCCCAGTACTCAACCGCAATGTCAGACGAACCCCCGGTCATGCGGCTGACAATGGTGTCCATGCCCGGGAGGTTATCTTGAAGATCGAGCGTTTTGTCAGGGTCACGCTCAAGCGTCTCATGCCCGGCAAGAGCACCCCATTCTCGAATCAACCCTTCTACACTATAAATCTCACCACCAAGCGCAAAGGGACCACCCTCGATGGCTGGGCCGTCGCTTGGATCGGTTCCGTGGACGTGCAGGATGTTCACTGGTTCTGAAGCCGCTGGATCATTTGCTAGAATTAACGGCAACCCTTCCAAACTCGCCACGCCAGCAACGACATCGCTGTGACGACGCGCCATGCGATAAGCAACGGAGCCTCCGTTCGAGTGGCCATAAAACACGATTCGTTTCGGATCGACATTGAGTTCTCGTTGTATTGCCAGGATCAGACCTCTGAGGTAGCCCACATCATCAGCAGGCTCATTGAAAACCGGCACGCCATCGTTCCAACCAAGGTGTCCTTGAAAGGTTGACGGAAGACCGTGCGGTTGGACGAGCAGGAATCCTTTGGTATCCGCTAGTTTCTGCAGATCAAGATACTCTCCAATATAATCGGGGTCTTGAGCGAATCCATGCAGAGCAATGACTAACGGTATGGGGGTCCATTCATCGTAGCTGGAGGGCACATAGATCTCTGTGGCGCGACTGCCATTCCACGGATCAAAAACACGAAAGATGCCCATGCGTTCATTCGTTAGGAAAGGGCTAACAGAGACCACATCCGCCATTTCTCCAGCATCTTCGTCTAGCTGCTGCAGCCTGCCGCCGCCAATCCATGAAATGGTCATGCCTTCACTGCGATTGCGTGAAACCGAGAGTTGTGGATTATCGAGCACGGGATTCACTGTAATGCTGACGCCTTCCTCAATTGTTCGCTCAAAGATGGCCTGAATGTTTGCATTGCCCGTTATCGTAACCTCCGTCTTTGCCGCGCTGGGATCGCCTATCGCCTCGCCTTCCCATCGCACAAAGTGAAAGCCTTCAGCGGCTGTGGCTTCGATTGTCACTCTCATACCATCATCGACGCACGCCATCATGTTCACCGTGCCACCTTCTTCTAAATTAGACGTAATGATAGGCTTCCACACTTTGATGAAGTTCGCCGTGATCACTTGTGAACGCGTTGCTGTTAGAATGAGGGAAGGCTCAGCTTCATCTGTGATCCCTTCACCAGACCAGCCACTGAATCGATAGCCTTCGTTCGGCGTCGCGATCAAGGTAACTTGGGAATTGACCTCGAAAGCCCCCCCTTCTGAAACTGATCCACCTGCTTCCGGCTCCGCCTTGACGGTGATTTCAACATTGTTCGCCAGGTCATCTTCAGGTGGATTGCTAGGATGGTAGGCCTTGAAGTTGTCGTAGTAGGCAATGGTATCGCGGGTCGTATTGACCACACCCAAACGCCCATTTGTCCACTGAGAGTCAGTGGCTTCGACTGCAGCAAGAAGGTCGTTATCGACACTAAAAACCCTTACAGAGAGCTGCTCGCCCAATCCGCTGAACATGAGAGATAGCGGGGTGTTGACGTCCGGGCTGAAAGAAAGCGGTGTGCTTGAGATGACTGATAGTCCACCACCGCTAATGAGATAGAGGATGAGCTGATTGCTTCGAACGGAGGCATAGTAACCGTTTCCGGAATCGAACCTGGCAATAAGCCCGGACCCGAAATTTGTAGAACTCCAGGAGTTTCTATCCATGTCCACTTTAAGGACAAAGTCATCGAGCGTAACACCCAGAGGCTTTGCGTCTGCCGTGAACGGAAAACCTGATAGCTGAATAGCAAGTCGACCGTCTTCGACCGGCCATGGCACCGTCACCTGATCGATCAAGACGGACTCCCAACCATCAATATCGCCATCATCAAAGTCATCGGTAAACGGCGGAGGAAATTGAGGGGGTTCTTCTTTAGGAGGATTGTCCGGATGATAGGCTTTAAAGTTATCAAAGGTAGCGGTCGTTCCGCGGGTTACATTGTTGAAAGCGACCTTTCCAGTCTTCCACTGACTGTGAGTGGTTTCAACTTCGGCGAGCTTCGTCCCTTGCAAGCTCGAGAGCATGCCCTTCAACGTTTCTCCTACACCAGTAAACTCAAGTTGCACGGCTTCTCCTTGGCTGAAATCGAAGTCTATCGGTTGTTCCGCCAGTGAGGAAATGGATCCGGCGCCAATCAAATAAATGGTCATGCGGTCTTCACGAAGCGACAAGAAATAACCGTTGCCCGAGTTGAACCGAGCGACCAGACCGGTTCCAAAGTTCCAGCTATTCCATGGGTCTCGATGAAGTTCCACTCTTAAAACAAAGTCATCAAGTTCGAGTCCTTTGGGAAAAACTTCCGCCGTTCGTGTGCCGCTTGAACTGAGAACGATTTGGAGTTTTCCCTCGGAAAACGGGTAAATCTCCTCCGGGTCGCTGAGATCGAAAAGCGACAGGTCGTGATCATCAAAGTTCGCGACAAACGGCACAGGAAGTTCCTGCGCGTCTGCAGGCATGGTTAGGATCGTGATGAATGCGAAAAATGATAGCAGCGAATTCAGAGTGTAAGAGAATTTCATGGTGGATGATCGTGTTCATCCTTTTCAATGGTACCGTTTGGGATTCGTAACATGGTAGCGGTGCCTTTAAGGCGCCGCCGAGTGCTTAGTGGATTCAGCGGCGGTAAAAGGCACCGCTACCAAAGAGCAGCTCTATGCGTGCTATGTTCCTCAGAGTTTGACCTCGTTGGTGAAACAGAAACAGAAACAGAAACCGAAACCGAACTGATCACCGCGCCATCCAGGCGCTCAGTCTTTGACTGAAACCGCCGTAAAGCAATTGACGGCTATCCGGGGAGAAATGCACATAGCGCACGCCGTCCTTCCGGCCTGTGCTCAAGATCATCAATTCCCGTTGGCTGTCCAAATGCCAGAGTTTCACCGAGTCACCCTGGCTCACTGCTAGAGTCCTGCCGTCTGGAGAAAAACTCAGATTCTTGGCCGGCTCGAGATGGCCCCGCAATACGGCCCACGGCTGGGAGGGATCGCTCATAGTACGGATCCGCACCATGCCGTCGGCAGCGCCATAGGCGAAAGATTGACCGTCCGGAGAGAAATGCGGTTGAAAGAAGGTAGTGCCCACCGTCCCTGGCAGAGACCACTGTTTTCCTGATGCCAAGTGCCGCAGCCCGCTCTGACGGGGATGTGTCCATAACAAATACGCGCCATCTGGCGAGAAAACTAAGCCACAGATGACGGATCCGAGCACGGTGATCTCCTCAATCTCCCGTCCATTCACGGCATCGCAAAGCACTATCCGGCCGCCTTGATGCCCAACGGCAATCTCTCGGCCATCGGGAGAAACAGCGTATGCAGTCAACCCGGGCATCGATTGAGCAAACTCAATCTCTTGCACACGCACTGCCGGATCATTCCGTGCATCCCACTCAACCAGACCCATCAGAGCGGGCGGGAACCAAGGGGGCGGACGCCCAGCCTGGTCGAAGCCCTCCAATTGGAGAGTCACTAACTTTGCACCATCAACCGACATCCAGGATGCCACGCCTCCGGGAACTCGGGAGACGTATCGGCCGTATTTGAAATCCCAGATGGCTGTTCGAAATTCATCGTCGCTCGTGTTACGCTTGATCTGTGCTGCCAGATATCGGCCGCCTTGAGAAACAACCGGCCAAGCCGGGTAGCATTGCAAATGATAGTCAGGAAGGGGCTCCGAAGGAAAGGGCGCTGCGGGGGCCATGTTTCCTGTGTTCCAAATCTTCACCACTCCATCTGCTCCGGCCGTCGCATACTTAGCCCCAGAATCCGTGACCACCAATGAGGTGATCTCCAATCGATGGCCTAACTGAATAGCCTTTCCTAACGGGTCATTATCTGCAGAATTCCAATCCCACGCGCGGATGCTTCTGTCTTTGCCGGCGGTGAGAATGGTTTCCTCATCGAGAAAGGCGACACAAGTGAAGGTGTCCGCATTGGGGGCATCGATGGTTGTAAGCACCTCCCGGGTAGAGGCATTAAGAACGGAAAACCGAGATCCTGACATTGCCACCATCAGCAAACCATGTGGTGAAATGGCTAGGGTTGTCAACTCATCAACTAAGGTAATGGGGCTGCCCACGCGCCGCCACGTGCTCTGGTCCCAGAACGCTACGCTTGACCCGTCAATGGTCACAAATTGCCCGCCGTCCACGCCGGTCACGGCTTTACCAGTGGTGTCCGCGATGTCTTGAGGGGGTTCGTTTGTTAGAAATTCCCAGCGCCGCACCGGCAGAATGGGTCGTGGTTGCGCATCCGGATGCGCATCACGATTCCCGGCGATCAACAGCAAGGGCTTACCGGGCACAAAGGATAGGGATCCCTCCGCCATGCGCCACCAAGCCTCCACCTCTGACTCCGCTAGAATTTCCAGCGATTGGTAGTCCACCACTCGGACCGTGGCTTTCGTCAGTCCGCTGGCTTCGTCACGAAACAGCAGCGCCAGCCAACGGCCGTCAGGCGAAACCTCGATATCATCCACGCGCCTGCCCACCGCCAACCGGCGCGTTTCCCTTCGCTCTAACATCGACCACCAAACAATGCCCTCCTCATTGGCCATGAGGATCTC
The DNA here is from genome assembly GCA_965224685.1 of Verrucomicrobiales bacterium. Lineage (GTDB taxonomy): Bacteria > Verrucomicrobiota > Verrucomicrobiia > Verrucomicrobiales > DEV007 > CBDDAB01. The sequence continues at coordinate 1,153,259 of CBDDAB010000018.1, forward strand.
CTTGTCGTCCGGCGATCTGGCTAGCGCATAAGCGCGCTCGTTCACAATACCGTCGTGACGAGATTGGACCAATTGATAGAGATAGTACCATTCCCAACCACGCGTGTCGGTATCACCCTTCCGCGGCAGATGCATGTCCAACAACGATTTCGCATAGTCCGCATCTCCCGCCTCGATGGCTTGGGCAGCTCGACTCATATCAGAGACGTATAAGTTCGAAGCCGCCTTCGCATTCAACCTTAGGGCCTCTTGCCAGAGCAACCAAGCAGCTAACCCACCAACCACAATCGCTAACACTGTACTCGCCACCAATGCAGCGACGCCTGGTCGACGGCGGGCCCATTTGACCACTGTCTCTACAGTACCCACACGTCGCGCCAGAATGGGTTCGCCACCCGCCACGCGCTCCAAATCATCCGCTAGCGCCGCCGCGCTCTCGTAACGATGTGCGGGTTCTTTCTCCAGACACTTCAAACAGATCGTTTCCAAATCCCGCGAGCCGCGCAGACGGGTGGCGGAATCTTGCACCGGTGGCAAAGGACGAGCCTCCACAATCTGTTGGATCAACTGGACGGTTGAAGCCGCTTCGAAAGGCGGCCTCCCAGCGAGCATTTCATAGAGAATCACACCTAACGCATAAACATCTGACAAAGTACTTACCGCATGCCCGTCGCTACGGCACTGCTCGGGAGACATGTAACGAGGCGTACCTAACATCGCTTTGGGGTGAGTGAGCCCACTCTGGTCATCCTCGAGTTTGACCAATCCAAAGTCCGTGACGAAGGGAATGCCGTCTTGGTCTAACAGGATATTCGAAGGCTTGAGATCACGATGCAGGACCCCACGCGTGTGGGCGTAGTGCACTGCCCTCGCCACCTTGGCAAGCAAGTTAGGCGTCTGTCCAATGACTCCACTTTCGGTTAGGAATGCGCCGGAAGCAATCTGCTCCGCCAACGTGCCCCCCTCGATCAGTTTCATGGTCACATAAGGGCGCCGCCCGCTTTCACCCACTTCGTAGACGGGCACGATGTTTGGGTGATCCAGGCCGGCCGCAGTTTCTGATTCTAACTGAAACCGTTGACGTGCCTCCTTCGACTCCAATCGTTCACTGCGGACGAACTTGATGGCGACCTTGCGTTTGAGGCTGACTTGATAGGCGGCATAAACCACCCCCATTCCGCCTCGGGAGATTTCGTGAAGCAATTCGTAGTCGCCAAATTGCTCAAATGATAGACCTTCGCCTCCAGTCTCGAAAACATCCGTTTCCTCCAAATTCTCTGATGCCTCCAACGCCAGAGCAAGCAAGCACGCCCGACATAGTGTCTCCCGTGTTGACTCATAAAAAAGGACACCGAAGCGGGCAGTGAGGTGCCGAACAGAAAGGCCCATTGCCTCATAAAGGAAGACACTCTGGCCCATGGCGAGCACCATGAGTCAAGACACCCGAAATGAATACCTGGAAAAGATGCGAGACCGCTACCGGCGATACACCGGACGCCAAGCCCGCAGCAAGCTGATCACCGAATTCTGCGCGGTCACCTCACATGAACGCAAGTATGCCATCAAACTCCTGCGGCAACAGCGGGGACCAGGGAGCACCTCGCCAACATTCAAGCGAAGCGCCCCAAGGAAGTATGGCCAAGAGGTCATCGACGTCCTCTTCGAAATCTGGCGCCACAGCGAACAACCGTGCGGCAAGCGCTTGAAACCAATGCTCAAAGAATGGCTTCCGCACTATCAGTCACACTATGGAGTTTTAAGCCAGCAAACCCAAGACGACGTGCTCGCCATCAGCCCGGCACAGATAGACCGCGTTCTAGCAGCGCGCAAAGTTGGCCTAAGTAAAAGGAAGCCACGCACGCCCAAAGCTAACGCAGCCATCAAAGCACTCGTGCCCATTCGAGCTGAAAGTTGGGATGCGAGAGAACCCGGCTGGATCGAAGCCGACACCGTCGCCCACTGCGGCGGCGACATGGCCGAGAGCTTCATCTGGAGCCTCACCGCTACCGATATCTTCAGTGGCTGGACCGAAGTGCGTCCGTCGTGGAATCGCGGCCAACATAGCGTCTTAGAGGCCTTCTCGATCATCGAAACGCAATTGCCCTTCGAGATACTGGGCGTCGATACCGACAACGGCGGCGAGTTTTTAAACTATCATTTACACGATTACCTCACCAACCGGGCCAAGCCCGTAGAAATGACCCGTTCACGCCCCTACCGAAAAAACGATCAAGCACACGTGGAGCAGAAAAACGATACCCATGTCAGGCAACTGCTGGGCTACGACAGGCTCGGTCACCAACCCTTGTTGGAAATGGTTAATAGTTTGTTAGAATCCTGGAGCCTATGGCGCAACCTCTTCACCACCACCTTCAAACAGATCGAGACAAGGCGGGAAGGAAACCGGCAAATACGCCTACACGAGAAAGAACCGCAAACGCCATGCCAGCGCCTCATCGACTACAATCGAGTCCATGGTAATGAATCCTATGCGAAAAAGCTAGAGCACTGGCGAAGTCAACACGATCCCTTCAAGCTCAAAACATGGATCGAAAAGCAACTCAAAGCGATCTGGGATCTCGACAGCCAACTCAACGCCATGGAAGGAGCCAGCGAACTCGAAAAGGAACAACGAGCCAAGCGCTCACTAAGCAAAGCCAAGAGACGGCCAGCACCCATCACGCAACTACGGGAATTACCCACGCCAAAGCCCTCAACGCCCGCCAAGATGCGAATCAGAGCTGGCAAGAAAATCTCCAACGCAGCCTAACATTCCCCCTGGAACTTGGTTGGAATCGGAGCAGATATCGGGAAAAAGCCGTTCACTCAACGAGCGACATCCAATGCCACGGTTAGGTTAGTGACCCTTCCGCTAGTCATTTGCCAAGAGCAGCGTTAGAGCCATGCGGAGCCGTGAGCTGTCCTCGCCGGTCCTGCGGGAACCCTTGATCTTGGGCCCCGCTCCCCCTGGACCCCACGCCCCGGCGCCGCCGAAGGGAGTTAGCAGCCTTCGCCGCCGGAGGCAGAAGGCTACCAGGGGGAGCCCCAAGCCAAGGGTTGTCCTCGGCCCGGCTGCGGGATCTCCCGGGTAAAACCACCACGCAGAGCCGTGCTTGCCACCTCGCGGCAATCCAGAGGCTCTTAAGCGTAACGTGACGCTTGGATCGGTCCTAGAAAAGTCAGTGGCCGTAGCGGCCAACCTGAGGAAGACGCCTCAGGCCGGCTGGGCCCCAGAGTGGCCTTTCTTTTTAATCTGTTAAGCTCCGCACGAGAGCATTCAAAAGGCCGCTGCGCGGGGTGAGCATCCGCATGTTAACGATGACCTCAAGCACTTGCGGCACTTCTCAAAAGACTCCTTGGAAAAGGCCCCTTGAGGCCGCAAACTCCGTGTCTCGAACCCAAGATCAAACAACCTAAACCCACAAAAGTCAGAGTGTCCTCAATTATGAGGCATCAACCCTCCCTAACCTTATACCAGAGTGTCTTTTTTCAATGAGGCAACAGGCTCCTGCGAGTTCTGTGGCACCGACCGGCGGCATTGGGGACAATGAGCGGACTCAGACATCGTTCCTTCCTATGGCTCCAAAGCCGGATCGTAACCGTCTCATCGATACAGTTGCATCAAATACTGAATCTCTGCTTCCACTTCATCGGGATCGACGGTAACCGCAATCTCCTCGCGGAGAATCTCGCCATAGCGTTTGCGCAAGCGGCTGGCCGCCATCTTGATCGAGGCTTCCGACTGCCCATGACGTTCCGCGATGTCCCTATAACTAGCTCCTCCAATCGTACCGCCTAGGAGCGGAAACAAGATCTCAAAATGCTCGGCCTTGCCGCGCTCCACAAACTCGCGCTGCAACCGGCCGCGCGTGCGGTCGAGCAAGTGATCTGCCCACGCCCGGTCAAAGATTCTTTCCGGTGTGTCATGATGGTCGGCGGCGCTCTGCTCTATCATCTTCTCCACCTCAGCGCAGTCGATGGCGAGATGGGATGCATCTCCGCCGCGCTTGAGGCGCTGGCCCTTCCGCCATTCGTCGCCCAAGTAAAACTTTACTTCTCCTAACAAATAAGTTCGGAACTTACCCTTTGCACGATCTGCGGCAGTGAATGATTTTTTATCTAACAAGCGAGCGAAAAAACCCTGCGTCAAATCCTTCGCTTCCTCCGGTGCCTGCCCACGCCGCCGAATGAACGCATACACGGGCAGCCAGTAAATCTCACAGAGCTTCGCCAAAGCGCGGGCGGACTCGGCATCGCCATCACGCGCCGCCTCGGCAATAACGGTCCACTGCGTGGTGGCAAAGACGGCGTCTTCTGTGAGTGGCCAAGCGGGGCGAGCAATCGGATCATCCATAGCAGAAATCTACCACAGATGAACCTCGCATGAACACTCAATTGTCACTTGCCGGCGGCCACCACCAGCCATCGCCTTCAAAGGAGAAACCCGTCCCAGAGGGTTGAACCGTGCCTGTCACCCTGCCATAGATGCCTTCCAAGCTGCCGGTTCCACGGAGCATGGTCGCGGTAAAGACCATTTGGCCGCTGGGTAACAAGTGGGTTTCTTGTTCCCAGTAGACCTGGTCGCCCGTTTCCGCGAAATAGAGAACACGGCCTTTGGCATACACCGGAACCGGCTCTGGCTGACCGGGGATCTCCATTAGCGTCATGTCCAACGCGTACTGGCCGGTGATGTCGCCATAGCCGCTCGTTGTTCCCACTTCCTTCCAGAAGGTACGCGCATTAGCACCCACGGCGAGTTCTGTTCCTTCTACCAGAGCGACGATTTCACCGCATTCACCTTCTTCGCAGGGAACTAACGAACCGCTATTTGAGAACGACTGCTTCGCCGGTTTGGGATGGGCCATAAGCCAATCGATGACTTCCTCACTAAAATCATCGTGATGTCCTGGCTGGTAGTGTTTGCTACCGTCGATCTCCCAGAATTCGACATCAATATCAGTCGTCCCCCCGCTCGTTCGAACAACGGTAGTGTCGATGCCAGGAAGATTATCCTGCAAATCGAGGGTTGCGTTAGGATCGCGTTGTTGGGTGTCATGACCGGCCACGGCGCCCCATTGAGTGATGAGATGGTCAACGCCGATAACATGGTTACCTGATGATACGAGCCCACCTTCGACTGGAGGACCATCACTCAGGTCGGTGCCGTGAAGGTGCAAGATACTAACCGGTTCGTGCGCGTTCGGCATCACGTTAAAAGCTTCTAAAGGTGAACCTTCCAAACTAGCCACCGCCGCTATCAAGTCGCCGTGTAGGCGCGCAACCTCATAGGCTTGCGCTCCGCCGGCTGAATGCCCATAGAGAAACGTGCGATCTCGATCGACGGCAAACGATTCCTGCACGGCGAGGATCAGACCTCGGAGGTATCCGGGATCATCGATCGTTTTTTCTGTGCCATTATCCCAACCAAGAAAGCCTGGCCGTGCCGCCACGGTGGCCACGCCTTGTGGTTGCACTAGCAGAAAACCCTTTTTCTCGGCGAGCGCCTGCAATCCAAAGTAATCCTCAATGTAACTTGGATCAGGATGAAGACCGTGTAGGGCAATGACCAAAGGCATTGGATTCGCGTCGTCGTAGCGTGACGGCACATAGACCTCCGCGTCGCGACCGCCATTCCAGCGATCCCTTACCCGGACGATTCCTTTCGGTTCCGTGCTCAGGTAAGGACTCACGATGGCCACATCGATCATTTCACCTGCTTCCGCATCGAGCCATTGCAAAGTGCCGCCGCCGATCCAACTCACGAACATGCCTCCGAGTGGATTCCGCGAAATCATCAGCTGAGGATCATGCAGAACGGGATCAACCGGAATCATGGCGCCCTCTGCCGGAATGGCCTCGAAAACGGCATCCACCGATGTCGCCGCTGTCACCGTGATCGTGGTTTCCGCAGCGTTAGGGTCGGCAACACCTTCGCCTTCCCAACGCACGAATCGAAACCCACTGGCTGGCGTTGCGGTAATCGGAACCGTGCTTCCGGCAAGGAACTCGCCACTGGACGTCACGGTGCCGTGCGCGCTATCGCTCGTTTCGATGGTGAGTTCATGAGCCACGGGCACGGTGTGTCCGGCGGGCGGATTGCCAGGATGATAGGCCTTGAAATCATCGAATAGATGCCTGGCATTGTGACTAAAAGCGAGCAGGGCCATCCCACCTTGAGGATCCGCAGTCTGGACCGTGGAAACTTCACCTGCAAGCCGGCCCTGCATCGTGTAAACTCTTGCCAAAAGCTCCGAGCCCTCACCACGAAAGACGAGATGCAACGGCTCACCGCTATCAAAATCGAAATCGACGGGCATTTGATCTGTGAGCTGGGATGCCGGGGCATCCCAGATGGAGATTGAAGCACGGCGAAGTTGAATGAAATAGCCCATGCTATCTGAATCATCTCCACGAGCACCAATTCCGAGCCCACTTTCATCCCAATTGGAGTGGTTCACAGTGGCTTCTACCACAAAGTCGTCAAACTCGACGTCAAGACGCTTGATATTCACACCGCCTCCGCTGGAGACCACCAATTCTGCTCTACCATCCACCACGTTGGCCGATCCGTTTCCAGACAGTTCGGTCCAATCCTCAAGATCCCCGTCATCAAAGTTATCAATGATAGGCTCCGGGAGAACCGGTTCCTCAATTGGAGGATTGTCAGGGTGGTAGGCTCTGAAGTTGTCGAAGATGGCGGCCTTGCCACCTGAGGCTGAGAACATCAACAATCCCACATTTCCTTCCGAGAGGCCATCGTCAGTGATCGTCAATTCAGCAAGCAGCTCTCCGTCGATCGTGCTGACCATGCCCGTAAGCACCTTTCCCTCGCCACGAAAAACCAAATCCAGCGGATTCTCCCATTCCGCCGGCGACAGAGCATCGCCCCTTCCCGGTACGGTAAGTGTTCCTCCCAAACGACGATAAATCTCCAGGCCTCTATTTTTACTGATATTGAATGAGTAGCTGTCATTATCCCCTCCAACTGTCTCCGCACGCGCCCGCGCGATGATTCCAGCGTTTGACCACGTTCCAGGCAACAATCTAACGCTGATCACAAAATCATCAAACGCACTCGCGGGATTCAAGCTGAAAGCAGTCGGGCTTGTTGGATTCACAGGCCGGGACAATTCAAACGCTCCTCCGGCGTTCCGATACCATTCCGGGGAGTCGGTAGGATCATGTTCCCATCCCTCAAGATCCTCGTCATCAAAGTTATCAATGATAGGCTCAGGGAGAACCGGTTCCTCTAATGGAGGATCGCCAGGGTGATAAACCTTCAGATCATCAAACGTCGCCTCCGCACCGGGACTGAATGCCAGCAAACCGAATCCCCCTTCTTCAAATTGGGTGTGTTCGGTTGAGAGCTCACCCAGTTGCCGGCCATCGAGCGCATAAACCGTTGCCGTCAAGGTGGATCCAATAGCGCTAAGCACAAGCCGGAGCGGTTCGCCGCTGTCCATATCAAAATCAAACTTAGTTCGACCTGCCAATTTGTTGGCAGGAGCTTGCCAAATGTTGAGTCCGCCTCCTGTCTCACCCTCATCGTTCTTGCGTAGCTGCACATAATACCCGTTGTAGCCTCCCTGACCGCGTATGGAGATCCCCAAGCCACGCTCCGTCCATGGAGACTGGTTCACCACCGCCTCGATCACCATATCATCAAAGATCAGGTCCGTACGCTCGATAAGCATCGCCAGTCCACTCGGAAGAATCATTCGAGCGCGGCCATCAACAATATCATAGTTGCCTTCCGCATTTGGACCAGGCTCCCAAGATCCTAGTGCTTCCGGATCCTCGAAGTTTTCCAGGAACGGTTTCGGTAAATCCTGAGCCTCAAGGCTTGCGAAAGGAAGGAGGAGCAAGACAAACAACAGCGGTGCAGATGATCGTTTCATGGTTTGGTGAGTGAGTGTTCACCGCTTCCAAGTGACGATTTTCTCCAAGGTAACCTTCTTCCAATAAGAAATGTTCAGACGTTCGATAGCCCACTCCCAAACACGACAAGCGTGCCGTATCAATAGCTGTGATCGCCTCCTTCATGCTGGCCAAGAATTTGAAGGCGGTTTGGCGACAAACGCCTGTTTCTCATGGCGGCTAAACCCAACGGATTCGTAAAACTGAAAGGTCGCCTCGTTCATCCTGCCGGTCAGCAGCATGACTTTGTAGCACCCTTTTCCCCAAGCGACTTCGAGCGCATACCGCAATACGGCCTTACCAAACCCTCGTCTGCGGAAATCGGGATGGGTGACCACGTTCTCAATAAGACCGTAGGGTCGGCAGCCGCGTGTCAAATTGGGAATCATATTCAAATTACAGGTAGCTACCAAGCCGCCGTCCTGGAACAGACCGAAACAGTGATAGTCCGCGTTCTCCTGAATTGCTGACCAAGTGGCATCGACAATCGACTGGGATGGGATGGGAAGATCCGATTCATGAAGATGCGCGTAGAGTCGTAGCAAATCGGGCAACTCCGTTTCCTCTATTTCACGCAGTGTCATGAGATTGAAGTCCCACGTTCTACCAGAGAGCTTTCGCTTCGCAAGGAGACAACTCTCAGTTAAGGTTCGCCCTGTGAAGCGTCTTCTTATCCTCGCCCTTCTCACTCTCAACGCCGTCGCGGAGGAAGCCCCACCGTATGGAGCGGCTATTCGACCGATCCTATCCGATAACTGTTTCCGGTGTCATGGACCGGATGCCGCGGAACGCCAAGCCGACCTGCGTTTGGATCAACCGGGATTTCAAGACTGGCCCGAGCTTCTTGCTCGCATCACTTCTCAAGATCCGGATGAAGTGATGCCTCCGCCGGAATCTAACAAAAGCTTGGAATCTAACGAGATCACACTTCTTAAGAAGTGGATGGCATCCGGAGCGCCGTATGAGAAACACTGGGCCTTCATTCCTCCGGAGAAATCGCCTCAACATGAGGAAGGGCATCCCATTGATCACTTCGTGGGAGAAGAAAGGCCGATCGGCAACCCAGCGGACGTCTACACGTTAGTGCGACGCGTGTATCTGGATCTGATTGGGCTACCGCCAACGCCTCAAGAGGCCGATGCCTTTGCCGCCGAAATCTCCGAGGAGGCCTATATTCAGCTGGTCGACTCCTTGTTAGAATCCCCACACTACGGCGAGCGGTGGACGCGCCGCTGGCTGGATCTCGCGCGCTACGCCGATACAAACGGTTACGAGAAGGATCGCGATCGCACCATGTGGCCCTACCGGGATTGGGTGATCAACGCCATCAATGCCGGCATGCCCTTTGATCAGTTCACCATCGAGCAACTAGCAGGCGACCTCTTATCCAATCCCACTCCTGATCAACTCGTCGCAACCGGTTTTCATCGCAACACCATGCTCAACGAAGAGGGCGGCATCGATCCTTTGGAATTCCGCTACCATGCCATGACCGACCGCGTGGCCACCACGGGGACGACGTTCTTAGGTTTGACGTTAGGCTGTGCCCAATGTCACACCCACAAATACGACCCCATCACGCACGATGAGTACTTCCAAATCTTCGCGTACCTCAACAACGCAGATGAACCGGATTACTTGATACCCGATGCGGACAAAGAAGCGGAGCACCGGCAGAGAATGGCTAAAGCCGCAGAACGACTCCGAGAATTGCCCAATAAATGGCCGACCGATGCGGGAACGCTAGAAGAGAAGAGGACGGCTTGGCTTATCAAACGGCAGAAAGAAGCTGTGACCTGGCGGATTTTGGAGCCGGGAGACATGAAGACCAACCTCCCACTGCTCACTCATGAAGGTGAGGGCATCATCCTAAGTTCAGGCGACACATCCAAGCATGATGTCTACGAGATCAGCTTTCCACTAAGACCTTTCTCAGAGCCAATCCGCTCCATCCGCCTTGAGGCGCTTCCCGATGACCGGCTTCCAGCCCGTGGCCCTGGACTAACGTTCTACGAAGGCACCAAAGGCGATTTCTATCTCACTGAGTTTCTGGCCGAGATCGACGGCAATCCAATCAAGCTCGCTCGCGGCATGGAATCTTACGCGAAGAACCGTTTCGGAAACCAGCCGGTTTCCGCTCAGTTGGCGTTGGATGGCGACCTCCAAACCGGCTGGTCGGTGCACGGACGTTTGGGCGAACGCCACGTGGCCGTTTTTCTGCTCAAGGACCCGATCAAGGGATCGGAATCCTTGAAACTCACCATGCACTTTGGCAGGCATTACGCGAGTTCGTTAGGCAAGTTTCGGGTATCAGTCGGTGATCAGGCACCTCCAAAGGTTTCTCCGCTCTCGGCAGCGCACGAGAAGGCGCTTGCCGAGGGGAGAGAACGTGCGCATCTCGAGGAACTTCATCAAGCCTTCCTCCTACACACGCCGGAACTCAAGAAGCCCGCCAAAGAGATACTTGAGCTTCAAAAGCCGCCGGCCCTAACAGCCGCACTCATCATGCGCGAGCGGCCTGCCCATCATCCGAGGCCGACCTACCTCCATCATCGCGGCGAGTTCCTCTCGCCCCGTCACGAAGTGCAACCCAACCTTCCCGAGGCGCTGTGGCCAACGGACAAATTGCCTCCCAAGAATCGTCTCGAGTTTGCGCGATGGCTCGTTTCCTTGGAAAACCCGCTCACGGCGCGGGTGGTGGTCAATCGGCATTGGGCTGCCTTCTTTGGGGAAGGTCTCGTGAAGACGTTAGACGACTTCGGCATGCAAGGCTCACTACCTTCCAATCAGGCGTTGTTAGACTGGTTGGCGGTGGAGTTCATGGAGAGCGGCTGGTCGCTCAAGGCGTTGCACAAACTTATTGTCACCAGTCGCTTCTACCGCCAAGCCGCCCTGCCAAGTTTCCGATTAGAAGCCGAGATCATCCGCGATTCGGCACTCAAGGCAGCCGGTCTCTTGTCTAACAAAATGTTTGGCCCGCCCGTTCGCCCGCCTCAGCCCGAAGGCGTCACAGAAGTGGCCTACGGCGGTTACAAATGGAGTTCCAGCGAAGGCGAGGACCGTTATCGCCGCAGCATCTACACTTATCAAAAACGCACCGCGCCATTCGCCATGTTCGGCACTTTCGATGCGCCAAGTGGCGAGGCCTGTGTGGCGAGACGCGACGTTTCCAACACACCATTGCAAGCTCTGACACTCGTCAACGACCCCATGATGCTTGAAATCGACCAAGCGTTAGGCAGCGAAATCGCCAACACCAATCGTAATGAGGCTTGGAAACTGAGGCAGATCTTTCGCCGCGTGCTCACCCGGCACCCCACCCTCTCCGAACTGGAGAAGCTCCGTGGTTTCTTGGCATCCCAACGCCAAGGCCTAACAGACGGCTCCTTGAACGCCGCGGAGATTGCCGGCGATGAAAACGCTTCGCCAGACGAAGCCGCATGGACGGCTCTCGGTCGCGCCCTCTTCGGCCTGCACGAAACTATTACCCGTAACTAACATGATCCCCCTCGTATCCAGACGTCATTTCCTCCACGACTGTGGCATCGGCTTGGGCAAGATCGCCCTGGCCGGTCTTCTAACAGAGCGATTCACCACCCCCTTGCAGGCTACCCATGCACCGCTTCCAGCACACTCAGCGGGCAAAGCCAAAGCGGTGATTCATCTCTTTATGGCAGGTGCTCCCAGTCAGCTCGAGATGTTCGATCCCAAACCCGAACTCACTCGCCTCGAGGGAAAACCCCTCCCGCCTTCGGTCATCGGCGATCAACGTTACGCTTTCATCCAACCAGATGCGGCGGTGATGGGTCCCCGATTCTCTTTTGATAGGCATGGTCAATCGGGCGCTGTGTTAGGTGAAACACTGCCTCATTTGGCTAAAGTGGCAGATGATCTGTGTCTCGTGAAATCCGTGCACACCGATCAATTCAATCATGCACCCGCTCAGATCTTCTTCAACACGGGCTTCTCTCAACCCGGCCGCCCCTGCATGGGTTCGTGGGTGCTGTATGGTTTAGGAGCGTCGGCCCAAGACTTGCCGGCTTTCGTGGTCATGAGCACGGGCAGCGGCCTCAGCGGCGGCGCGGCCTTGTGGTCTAGCGGATTCCTCCCTACCACTTACACCGGCGTGCGCTTTCGCAATGGCCGCGATCCCATTCTCAACGTCACCCCGCCCAAAGGATTTGCCGGCACTTTGCAGAACGAAACCTATCAGTTGATCAACGACTTGAATCGCGAACGCCTCAACGCCATCGGCGATCCTGAGATCGCCACTCGCATCGCCGCCTTTGAAATGGCCTCCCGCCTGCAAACGTCCGCGCCTGAACTCATGGATCTGCGCAGCGAACCCAAGGAAACCCTCGACCTCTATGGATGCGATCCTGACAAACCCTCCTTTGCCCGGGCGTGCCTGCTCGCCCGCCGCATGGTTGAACGCGGAGTGCGTTTTATCAATATCTACCACGAAGGTTGGGACGCTCACAGCAACGTTGAGGGTAATATCAGAAACAACTCCCGCGCAACGGATCAAGGTTCGGCCGCGTTGATTCAAGATCTCAAACGACGCGGCATGCTGGAGGAAACCTTGGTGATCTGGGGTGGCGAATTTGGCCGCACGCCCATGGTGGAGACCAATCCTGCTCTCGGCCGCAGTCAAGGGCGCGATCATCATCCTCAAGCTTTCACCACTTTCATGGCGGGCGGCGGCGTTCGACCCGGAATCACCTACGGCGCCACGGACGACTTCGGCTTCCATATCACGGAAAATCCTGTTCACGTTCACGATCTTCAAGCGACCATTCTACACACGTTAGGCTTCAATCATGAACGCCTCACCTATCATCACGCCGGGCGCGATTTTCGATTGACGGATGTTCACGGACGCGTCATGCACGATCTTCTATTATGAATCGCGATTCCAAATACCCTTTGTTAGTCAAGCCAATTACTAACAATGGCATTTACCAGCAAGTCACCCGCGACGAAGCCGGATGGGAGTTCCTCAATTTCGGCGCCCGCACCTTGAAACAAGGCAGCTCTTGGGAAGGCCACACTGGCGACTGTGAATACGGTGTCATTTTACTAAGCGGCAACTACACAGCGGAAACCAACCGTGGAACTTGGAAAACAGTCCATGGCCGCAAGGACGTCTTTTCGGGGATCGCCCACACCCTGTATTTGCCCAGGCAAACGGAATTCAAGATCACGGCGGACAGTGAATCGTTAGACTTAGGCTACGGTTGGTGCGATACCGATGAGGACCATCCCGCGCGATTCAAAACGCCTGACGAAGTGGCGATCGAGATTCGAGGCGGCGACAACGCCACGCGTCAGATTAATAGCCTCATTGAACCGGGATTTGACTGCCATCGGCTGGTCAGTGTGGAAGTCTACACGCCCTCCGGCAATTGGAGTTCCTTTCCTGCCCACAAACATGATGAACGTCTCCTCAACGACGATGGCTCGGTGAAAGAGGCCCGACTCGAAGAAACTTATTTCTATAAAATCGATAAACCGCAAGGTTACGCCATTCAGCAGATCTATACCTCCAATCGCGATCTCGATGAAATGGCCTATGCGCGCAACAATGATGTGGTGATGGTCCCACGCGGCTATCATCCCGTGGTCGCCGGACATGGCTATCATTGTTACTATTTGAATTTCCTAACGGGCAGTGATCAATCCCTCGCCAATACCGACGATCCCGATCATGCGTGGATCTATGATAGCTGGTCTGGGAAAGATCCTCGCGTACCGGTGGTGACAGCTGAGATGAACGGATCGAAGTGAGTCAGCGTTAGAGTTGAAGCGTGGGGTGACGCGTGATCTTCGAAAGGAGCGATTAGGTAAACTTGCGGACGCGGCGATGAGAGATCGTCGACCCGGAATTTCCACAAATTCCGCTAGGAGCCTGCCCATCACGATGGTTTGCACCCACCGAAACTTCTTCGCGAAATCCGTGCCATGCTTCATATGTTCAACCATCACGAAACCGCATCTTCATGTTAACGCCATCCTCTCTCCATCCACGATTGCTCGTCATTCTCCTAACTCTAGCAGCCGCACTCTTCAACGTTTCAAGCTATGCCGGGCGCCCAAACATCCTTTGGATCTCTTGTGAGGACATCAGTCCACACATTGGATGCTTTGACGATCCCCACGCCATCACACCAAACTTGGACGCCTTGGCGAAGGAAGGCGTGCGTTTCACCAACACCTTCACCACAGCCGGTGTCTGCGCTCCTTGCCGTTCTGGCATTATCACTGGAATGTATCAGACGACATTGGGAACCCACCACATGCGTTGCCAAGCGAAGTTACCCAAGCAGGTGCGCCCGTTTCCGGCTTATCTACGGGAAGCAGGTTATTACTGCACCAACAACTCCAAACAAGACTATCAATTCAAGACGCCGAATGATGCCTGGGATCAATCAAACAGCAAAGCACATTGGCGCAATCGGCCGGACCAATTATCTCCTTTCTTTACCGTATTCAACTTTGGCGGGTGTCACGAGAGTGGTATCGCATCAACAGATAAGTATACCAGTGTAACCAAAGATCTAAGCTTTGATCAACGGCAAGAACCCGCCAAACTAGCACTGCCACCGTATTATCCCGACACGCCTATTACACGGGAAGATTGGAAACGGAACTATGAACTGATCACGGCGATGGATGCTTGGGCGGGCGACCTCATCCAACAGCTAAAGAACGATGGATTGTATGAGAACACCATCATCTTTTTCTGGTCTGATCACGGCGTAGGCCTACCGCGAGCCAAGCGCTGGCTTTACGATTCGGGAACGCACGTTCCGCTGATCGTGCGTGTCCCCGAGACGTTGCGGGCGATTGGGCAAGGAAAGCCCGGAACCATAGATGATCAGTTAGTCAGCTCCATCGATTTCGCGCCGACGGTGTTGAATCTCGCCGGCCTAACGATTCCCCAGGTCATGCAAGGTCGGGCCTTCCTTGGGACGGGACTCACAAAAGAGCGGGACTACGTTTATGGCGCCCGAGATCGCATGGATGAACGCTACGATATCATCCGGAGCGTGCGGGATAAGCGCTTCCGCTACATTCGCAACTACGAGCCGCTCAAGCCCTACTATCAGTACATGAACACGCCTGAGAAAGGCGCGACCATGAAAGAGATTCGCCGTCTTCAACAACGCGATGCTTTACCCGCAACGGCGAAACTTTTCACTGCGGCAACAAAACCCGAAGAAGAACTCTACGATTTGCAGGCCGATCCTCACGAAATCAACAACCTGGCTAACGAGCCCGCTCATCAGGAGAGACTGGATGTCATGCGAAAGGCTCATTTGCAATGGGTCGCCGATACCCGAGATCTGGGGCTTCTGCCGGAATCGGAAATCGTTCGACGCGAAGCCGAGGTAGGCAATCGCTATGACATTCTGCGAGGACCGAAGGGATTGAAGCTGATTGAGAGACTGCGCGAAGTGGCAGGCTGGGCGAATGCCGGCGACTCGCATCTGGAGGACCTGGCCGCAGCCTTCAAGAGTTCCGATGCCGGCGTGCGCTACTGGGCGGCGACGGGTTTGGGGAATGCATCGGAGGCGGCGCGAACCTTTCAGTCTGTGTTAGACAAAGGACTGAAGGATCCGGAAGCTTGTGTGCGCATCGCCGCAGCGAGAGCGCTATGCCGCATGGGGCAACCGAACAAGGCGCTGCCGGTATTGGCTTCGGCTTTGAAAGGCGACCAGCAATGGGCGCGCCTTCAAGCCGCGATCGTCCTCGACGAACTCGATACCGCAGCCCAGCCCTTGGTTGACGACTTGCGCGCTTGTCTGAATGATCAGCCTAATAAGTACATCACGCGTGTGGCTAATCGCGCTCTGAATGAATTGCTGGGCACCGAAAACCAAGTTCGCTAATGATCCCATCCACTCCTAACACACCTATCGGACGGCTGCGGCGCGTTGGCATCATTGAGGGGATTTCCTTCCTCATCCTGGTCTTCATCGCCATGCCACTGAAGTATCTCGCCGATTGGCCTTACGCGGTGAAGGTCTTTGGCTGGCTACACGGCGTGTTGTTCATTTGGTTCTGTTGGGTGCTATTGAAAGCCATGCTTCATGCTCGGTGGCCGGTCTGGAAGGCGGCTATTCCCTTCATCGCTGCGCTGATCCCCTTCGGCCCGTGGCTCATTGATCGCCACCTCGAGAAGGAAGAGGCTGAGGCCCCTGCAAACTGAATACTGGGCGCTTGCCCTCGAGGAAATCACCCACTAGGCTTGGTGGGTATGAAATTTATCTTAAATTCTCATTTCTCCGTAGTAATCCTGGCGATCGCTTCGGTCCTCACGGCTCCGGCGCAAACCAAGCTCTTGCGGTTCCCCGACATTGGCGGCGATCAAGTGGTGTTCTGTTATGGCGGAGATCTTTGGAGGGCTTCCACAGATGGCGGCACAGCCGTGCGGTTGACGGCGCATGTTGGCCAAGAATTATTTCCCAAGTTTTCGCCGGATGGCGAATGGATTGCCTTCACCGGACAGTATGATGGCGACGAACAAGTTTATGTCATGCCGGCAAACGGCGGCGTTCCCAAACAACTCACTTATTATCCGGCAGCCGGTCCTCTTCCCCCACGCTGGGGATATGATCATCAAGTCTATGGGTGGACGCCGGACGGAAAAAGCGTGCTTTTCCGTGCCCTGCGTGATGCTGACGGCGGGCGCACCCTCACGGCGCTTTATACCGTACCGGTAACGGGAGGCCTACCCAAGATGTTGCCCATGCCGACATCCGGTGCGGGTGATTTCTCACCTGATGGCAAACGCCTGATTTATTCGCCGTTATTTCGCGATTTCCGTACATGGAAACGCTATCAAGGCGGATGGGCACAGGATCTTTATGTGTTTGATACCGATAGTCATGCCGCGACGGCGATTGATAATAGTATTCGCACCGAGCGCGATCCCATGTGGATTGGAAACGCGGTTTATTTCGCTTCGGATCGCGACGGACGATTGAATCTTTATCGTTATGATCTGGAGTCCAAGGAAACCGAAAAGCTGACCTATCACGAAGAATGGGATGTGCGTTGGCCCTCATCCGATAGCGACTCACGTATCGTCTACGAAATAGACGGTGAACTAGAGATCTTTGATCTTGGCACTAACGAAAGCAGGAGAATCTCCGTCATCGTACCCAACGATGGTCTCTCCATGCGGCCTTCGCGCTATCCGGCTCACAAAAATATCGAAGGGTTCGCACTATCACCTAAAGGCAAACGCGCGCTCTTTGTCGCGCGAGGTGATATCTTCACCGCGCCCATTGAGAAAGGTGCCACACGCAATTTGACCAATTCTTCGAACGCGCACGACAAACACGCCACGTGGTCGCCCGATGGCAAACACGTCGCTTTTATCTCTGATCGCAGCGGCGAAGACCAAGTCTACGTGATGGCCCAAGACGGTGTCGGCGACGCCACTCAATTGACGACCGGACATCGCTGCATGCTCTACGAACCAAGGTGGTCTCCGGATAGCAAACGATTGGCCTATTCAGACAAGGATGGGAAACTCTTTGTCATCAATGTCGAAGATAAGACGACATTAGAAATCATTGACGCCCCACGCGGTGGCGTTTACGATTATCGGTGGTCACCGAAGGGCGGCTATATCGCTTTCACCCTGGGCGATCTCAATGGCTACAGTTCGATCCATATTTGGACGAGTGCGGACGGCCAGGTACGACGAATCACCCAGCCATTATTCGATGAAGGCTCGCCGGTATGGGATCCAGAGGGCAACTACCTTTATTACCTGGCGATGAGAGAATTCGCGCCGCAGATCTCTTCGGTTGAATGGAACTTTGCCGGGAATCGCAGCACGGGAATCTTTGCCCTCGCCCTAAGAAAAGACGTTCCCAATCTTTTCGAGCCGGAGAGCGACGAAGTGGAAATCGAGAAACCGAAAGAGGAAAAGCCTGAGAAGGAAGAAAAGAAAGAGGGGGAAGGCGATTCCGAAGAGAAGAAAGAAGACGAAGAGAAATCGCCAGAACCCATCACCATTGATTTCGATGGCTTGGCTCAACGCGTCGTTCGTTTACCGATCGAATCGGATAATATCAATGGTCTGGGCGCCAACAAAGGCCATGTGTTTTATCGTGTTTCCAGCGCCCCATTTTATGGCCGTGGCGGGAGTGCTCCCACCAAGATGCACGTCTTTTCATTGAAGGATCGCAAATCCACGCTGTTTGCGGAGAACGCCGGTGCCTATGTGCTGTCACATGATGGCAATAAACTACTCTTAAGTCAGAAAGGTGGTTATCATCTTTACGACGCGAAACCGCAGGCCAAGGATAGCAAGACGGTTTCCACAACAGGCTTGATGGTGGATCGCGTGCCAGCCGAGGAATGGGCCACCGTCTTCGATGAGGTGTGGCGGAGATTCCGTGATTTCTTTTATGTGAAAAACATGCACGGCTTCGATTGGGAGGCGATCGGCAATCAGTATCGCCCTTTGGTCGCACACGTGGCCCATCGTTCCGATCTCAACTACGTCATTGGGGAAATGATCTCCGAACTCAATGTGGGACATGCCTATATCGCCGGCGGTGATTTTGAGATTCCCGATCGGCCCAAAGTCGCCTTGCCAGGAGCACGCTTTGAGGTAGACGGCGATCATTATCGTATCGCCAAGATTTTTAAGGGGCACAATGAAGAATCCAAATACCGTTCGCCACTCACCGAAGTCGGTGTGGATATTAGCGAAGGCGATTATGTCTTAGCGATCGATGGCGAGCCCCTGAAGGCCACGGATAATCCCTACAGACTTTTACAACATAAAACCAATCCCGTGGTGTTGACAGTCAACGACAAAGCCGCAACCGAAGGCGCACGCGAAGTCACTTATCAGCCCATCGCCTCGGAAAGTTCGCTTCTTTATCTCAATTGGGTCTTGGGCAATAAAGAGAAGGTCCACGCCATGACATCAGGCCGCGTGGGGTATCTCCATATTCCCAATATGAGCGGCGACGGCATTTACGAATTCATCAAATGGTTTTACCCCCAAATCAGGAAAGAGGGACTCGTGGTCGATGTGCGTTCCAATGGCGGAGGCAATGTTTCACAATGGATCATTGAGCGCCTAGACACCAAACTACTCGGAACGCGCTTTGGTTATTCCAGTGATGAACCGCGCACCTATCCCTACACCGTCTTCCATGGACACAAAGTTTGTTTGATGGATTCCACTTCCGCATCCGATGGCGATATCTTTCCCCATCGATTCCGCGAGTCTGGTTTAGGCCCATTGATCGGCAAACGTTCCTGGGGTGGCGTCGTCGGGATCTCCAGCCGCGGCCCTCTGTTAGATGGCGGAACCGTCTATGTGCCGTTGCAAGCGACCAATGACCAGGAAGGCAATTACATCATCGAAGGCCACGGCGTTGATCCTGACATTGTGGTAGACAACGACCCGCAATCGGTCATCGATGGACGCGATCCTCAATTGGAGCGCGGTATTCAAGAAGTGCTCCGCGCCATGGCTGACGAGCCCATGAAGCTGCCCAAGCGCCCCGCTGATCCGGTGAAGACCGAGTGATCGCGGCTATTGCCTTGGAACGTCGAGGCCTCGGCAGCTTTCCGAGATCGCGAACCCTTAAAACGTTGGTTGTTAGAATCGAAAGACATGTTAGAACTTACAACGGGAGCGCTGCCGGCTAGCCCTTGATTGTTATGTCAGGTTTTTCCGGATACTCTGATTGCGATGGAGGTATCTTCCTAGTGCATTAGAACGCGGTCACTGTTATTGTCCTGAACTGCTTGTAACATTCGATCACGAATACGGTCGTGCTGATCCCGCGGTGTGTTCCAATTGCTGGGCCAAGTCTCTCCAGTAATGAAATCGAACAGCATAAGAACTACATCTGAACGATTCGACTCGGTCAAGCCGATGATATTTCCCTCCTTATTATATAGAACGGTCCACTCCAGCTCTTTTAGCTTCTCGTCCGGAGGAACCGAGGCAAAGAAAGTTGCAACTCGCAGTTGAGGATCATCTCCAATATAGATCTGATACAACAGATCTTGATGAACTTCGAAATAGTTCGAACTCCGAATTTCAATGGTTCGCTCGTTGCCGCAGTTAATCTTGGCGACGAGATACGATCCATCGAGCCATAGGGGGATCAATATCCAGACAATGCCTACCACTACCGCGGCGATGGCAAGAATAGTGATAACCCGGCGCTTCATCGTCATGGACAGAACTGGAATTGGCAACCAGCGTCAAACCTTGTCCAGTGCAGTCTATTGCTTGGTGCTTCGTGATGTGGTTAGTTCCAGGACACGAACAGACGCACTTTTGTCCGCTCAGGATTCAAGTTCAATTTATAGTATGTTGCTCCTTCCCTACCTAGCCCGATATGCTCGACGCCACCTCCTGGTAACTTCGACTGTTCCGTCTGGTCGAAATCCGGAATTCCGCTTAGCCAAGTTTCAATACTCGAAGCTGGAGCAGTAAACGCGCTCTCGAACTTGCGTGTGAGGAGATCGCCAAAGGTCTTAATCTGGAAGTCTATGGCGTCCGCTGGCAAATCAGGAACGCCCGTCCACCTTTGGGTAACTTCCCACATGTGAGACTTCATAAACGGATTCCGATTGTCCCAGAAATTCGAAGTGAACAGATAACAGACGAAGAGAATCCCCAATAGGACAATTGCAAGGCCGACCATAGCGAAGAATTTCTTCATCAACCTAATTGGGGTGCATTGGACAAGTGCAGGAACTCTTCCTCATCGAACAACCGCTAAATAAGCATAAGCCGCTGCCGCCGGTCCGATGTTCTCGTGTACGGTGTATTCCGCAGCTACGGGCGAGAGGCGGTTTCCCGTCCACTGCTCTTCCCACGGCCATTCTTTGGACGGTGGCCACAGACTTTGCGGGCCCCACGCGTGGGTCCAGCTGGGGTTATCCAAGTGCCGCATGGGGCCATAAGGAACAATGCCGGGAATGGGGGCCAGAATCTCATCGAACCACGAATCCACGTGCAGCACTTGGCGAACCGGACGATCTCCCAACCCGGTGACCCAACAAACATTGAGCGCGTTGCCTCCCAATGCGACGTCGGCGTTGAAAGCCATCTGATCGATAAACCGCTGCTCTCCGGTGATGCGATGGGCCGCAATCAAAGGCAAATTGTCAGGGGTCGTGAGCGAACCATGACCAAAGGGGCGGTACCAATCGTAACCTAGCCGGCGACCTCGTTGCGCCGCCGTTTTCAACATCAAGATCTCCGCTTCATGAATGGCGGCGTAGCGCAACTTGGTGGCCACACGTTGATCTAACGGAAGCCCTTCGGTGGCAAGGTAGGTCCACACGCCCCACCGTTGATCGTAGTGCCCGTAGTCATACAATGGCGTTTCACTCGTCTCAATGCGCAGATCCCTCAGAAACTGATCATGATAATCTTCATCGCCCGTCAGCCGGTAGAGAGCGGCGGCCGCATGCAAACGATGGTCCCGTTGAGCTCGCGCATCTTCTTGTTCCCCAGCCCATTTCCAAGCGGCGAGCGAGCTTTTCAGGTAGACATCACTCTCCTCCTTCCGCTCTAGCATCTTCATGATTCGGCTCATGTGAGCGGCCGATGCCGCATAGCGGTAGGTCGATTGCGTATCCGGCGCGAAAGCGTAGAGCGGATGAGAATCCGTCCAAGAAGCTTCGCCAAACTTTGGATGTTCCTCAGACTCCAAGCCACCACACACGCCGCCGTGCTCTTTCTGCAAACGCCGATAGAGGTCGAGATTGAAACGGGCTTCATCGATAATGTCCGGCAGGCCATTACCGCTTTCAGGGATGCTCAATTCATCATCAGGAAATTGTGCCGGCGAGGCGTCGAAGATATAGAGCAGCATATCCGTGACGGAGAGATGAATGGCTCGCCGGTCCCAATCGCCGGCGTCATGATACCCGCCCCACGCGTGCACGACTTCATCGGTCGCTTGTTTAGGCAATTCTTCGAAATGCGCGCCCTTGTCCGTGATGCGGTATTTCGATTGTTTGATCGTCCGGTCATCGGGATGATGACAACGCGGGCGCGGCCACTTGGATTGGGCTTCGTCCAAGGTCACACCACAGCGTTGATGATAGAGTCCATGCATCACCGTTTGAAAAACTTGACGGTAGATATCCGCCCGGATCTCAAATGGAAAGGAACTGCCCACGCCTTCCATCACGACTCGGTAAGCACCTGGCTTCTTAAAAGCCGAGAAATCCAGTTCCCACAAATCAGCCTTACGGTAGTTCACCTGGAATTTGTCATCGACTTCATCGGCGCGGTGATGCGGCTTAGGTTTTCCGGAAAAAACGTTCTCGCCTGACTCGACATCCACGAGATGGAAAGAACGCTTGGCGTAAGGCTTGAGGTCGAGACCGCCGGCACTCCCCATCCAGTGCGAAAGATAAGCGAACTTCTTGGTGTCCGGCCGAAAACCCACCTGATTCACTTGCACCGCTTCCGAGCGGTTTTTGAGATCGTTGTAAGTGAACCGCCTTCTCTCCGCGAAAGGTGCCTTCAGCTCGTATTGACGGCCACGCTGGAGCGGCTGATTGAAAATGAGATAGATCCAATGTGTCTTGGTGTGGCCGATCTCCCATTCCGCGATCCGGGCAAAGTCAGTACCTTTCGATTTACGGCCCACACGGGAAGGCTGGAAGGTTTTCGAACTGGTGGTATCGGTTATCTGATAGGCTTTCGCAGAGGTGATGTTCTTAACGTCAAGGGGCTTTTCGATCACTTTGCCATCGATACCGCTCCCCAATGTCTCCGATTGCACGCGTCCATCGAGCACCTGCACCACCACCACGCGATCGGTGAGCGCACGCACGCTGACGGCCTCTTGTGCCACCGCCAAGCCCATGGGCAGGAACACGCCCAGAATCCCTAATAGTAATGACAGTCTCATGACGGACCGGCAGGGTATCGGTTCACGCGATTGAGCCAACCCTTAAGCCAGCGTTTGTCCGCAGGGTTGTTTCGCGTGCGCCGGGTCAACTGTTCCGCCGCGGCCTTGGCAAAGGCCTTGACAGCGTTGGCGCCTCCAGTGTGGCGATCCATGGATCCGAGCACTTGCAAAAGCCCCCAGCCTTGGCCCTTGAATCGTTCTTTGGGATTGGTGCCGTCGCCCTTAAAATTCACGTAATCCATCAGTGCAAACTTGCCTGCCTTAGTCCGCGCGACGGCGTAGAAGTGATCTTTCACCACAGACGCGTCGACACCTGCTTTCTTGGCCTGGGTTAGCATCTTGGGCAGGGAGTTTTCCAAGCGATTGAGAATGAAAGCCGTCTGTTCCGGGACCGTTCGACTGAGAAAGTCACGCAGCTCGATAAGGCGCCGCTCTTTCCCCGACTTCGCGCGATCGAAAGCCGCTTTACTAGCCCACGGACAATCGGCTTCTTCCAATAACCACTGAGGCAAGCCTTTGACTTTGCTTTGTTGGAGATAGGTAACCAATGCGGGAAAGCTCTCTTCATAGGGGGCTTGGAGACCTTTGGGAAACCAAATGAAATGACCGATGCCCAGCGATGCGAAGCCCTCACCGGCATTCCACCCTAACAAGCCCTCTCTCGTGCCGCCGCATTCGTTTTTCCAAATGGCCTTGCCAATGTGCACGGCTTCAGCATACGTCAGCTTGATCGATCGCGAATCGCTGATGGCAACCGGATAGTACGCTATCGGGGCCGTCCGAAAGGGAAGCTTCGCCTTCGATTCATCTTGTTTCGAAAGCTTCGATTTAAGCACGATCGTTAGAATCGCAAGGAAAGTAACCAAGGCAACCAGCGCAAGCTTCACTGGAAAGACCCGGCTGGACACCGCAGCGCCGGCTGCAGGATAACACAGCGCGACAACACTCACATTATCGCTTTTCTCTGCGGCCCTGGACACGGCCGCGTGAACTGCGGATCGCACCCGTTCATTCAAATCATCCGGGGAAACTTTAGCCAGCTCTCCCAATTCCTCCACTGGGCACTGCGTCCACAAACCGTCAGAACAAAGAATGAAGGAATCACCAGGACAAACGCCACTCTCGCTGAATGAGGGTACCTTGTAGACTTTGCCTCCCAACGATTGCAAGAGACGTCCCTGTCCAGGATGCTGGGCCAGTTCCGCTTCATCGTCGGGGCGATCGCCACCCAACAGAGCTTGCGCGACCGAATGATCTTTTGTCCGCTGAAGCAACCGCCCCTCGCGAAAATGATAGATCCGCGAATCTCCTGAATGCGCCCAGTACGCTCGATCACCGACAACGAGCAGAGCGGCAATGGTCGTCCGAGGCGTGATGCCATCAGCCGCGCCCTCAAGCAGCATGCGTTCGTGCGCGGTTTGGCAATAACGTTTGAGAAACCCCGAAGGATCTGCCGGTTTCCCCTTGCATTGTTTCCACAATTGATCCGCGATCGTCATGGCGGACTCCGCGGCAAGTCGGCCACCCTGTTCTCCTCCCAAGCCATCGGCCACCACCGCGAAATGATTGCGAGAACCTTTCCCACCGGAAAAACTAGCACATGCATCTTGCTGCTCGGGTCGCGCGCCGATATGTTGAGCTTGAGCGGCGACCCATGTGGTTTCGTTCATCATGCGCAGTATCAGGCTAAGGGCTCTAGCGAACTCCACAATGGAAATCTGCGGCCACGGCTGAATTGATGCGTCCAACGCGGCTTCCGCTTGATAGAAATCAAAATTGCCTCTCGTTGTTAACGAAAGTCCATCATCCCAATCCCCCACCTCCCCATGTCCATGTCCCGGCGCAACCGGTTTCCCCAATTATTGAGCTGCTTGCTACTTTTTAGTCGCGCGCCTGCCCTACAACCATGGGCTCATCTGCCGGCGAAGCTCACGCCGGCCTTTGCCCAAGTGCTCAAATGGGGAATCCCTGTTTCCGTGACTGCCGGATCGCTCCACTCCGTCACCGGAGCCACGGGCGTGGCACCCGTGTCGCCCTCAGAAAACCCCGCCGTGGCCACCGTGGGCGATTCCTTTACGTGGGTCTTCCGCACCACGGGCGAGAAAGCCAAATCCTACAGCGTGGATGGACTGCCGCCGGGAATCGACTACTCGGGCGTCGTCACCAATGCGGTGAGTTCGATCGCCGGCGCCCCCACGCAGCCGGGCACCTATGAAGTGTCTATCATCGGATGGCGCCGTGAGGACGAACGCGGAGACAAGACTCCAACCTATACCTTAACCATTCATGTGGAGGACGGCACACCGCCACAGATCATCTCTCATCCGGAGTCCGGTACTTTTGACGAAGGCGAGGCGGCCGCTCTTCACGTCGCCGCTGAGGGTGGCGCCCTTCAATACCGGTGGTTCAAGGATGGCCAAGAGATTCTTCCGGTGAGTGCCACCTTCATTGATTCCGAAACGCCTATCAAAGCACTCATTCCCCAAAGCGATCAAGGAGCGGCCTGGAGAAATGACCACGAGTTTGATGACGTCGAATGGATCAATGGTAGTGCGGGCGCCGGATACGAAGCGTCGGCAGCCAATACCTATGATCCCTTCTTTCAAGTCGACTTGAGTGCGATGCAAGGGCAACAGACCTCTGCCTACCTTCGCATTCCCTTTGAAAACACCCTAACAGATTGGCAGCGGTTCAACTATTTGACCTTGCGCGTCCGCTACGACGACGGCTTCATCGCCTTCCTAAACGGTCAGGAGATCGCTTCGGCCAATGCCCCTTTGAATCCAACTTGGAACGCCCAGGCGACGGGAAGCCATGAGGATGACTTGGCCGTCGACTTCGTCACTTTTGATTGCAGCGCCTTTCTCGAACACCTGGCACCCGGCGCCAACCTCCTCGCCGTGCACGGCTTGAATGCGAGTAAAGGAAGCTCGGATTTCCTCATTGATGTGGCTCTTGAGGCCGGCTTGGATGTCAATCGGCCCACCTTACCTCTCGGTGAACTAACACCATCTCAATCCGGAAGCTACATGGTGGAAGTTTTCAATGGCGCAGGCGTCACACCTAGCGAAGCCGCAGAAGTGGTGGTGATTCCCAATCAGGTGTCTTCGTTTCATCAATGGCAACTAGCTCATTGGAGCGGCGATCTGTTAGACGATGCGTTGATAGCCGGTCCCCACGCTGATCCCGATCACGATGGGCTCAGCAATCTTGAAGAGCACGTTCTGGGGCTTGATCCGGCACAACCCACTCAACAGGAAATTTTTACAACCGAAACGGTCGATCGCGAAGATGGAAAGTTTCTAGAGATCACTCTACCCAAAGCGCCCGACTCGGATGCCGCTGTCATGGTTGAATTGTCGGCAAGTCTGGAGACGCCGGATTGGCATGTAAGCGATCAAGTGGAACTTGAAGTGTTGCCCACGGAGATCGTGGCCAGAGTTCCTCTAACTGAAATCGCTTCCTTCCTCAGATTTCGGTTCACCCTTCCAAATTAGGTCCTCACTCAGCAGCCTGCAGATGGGGGCGCTTCCGTAGCGGTAACTTTGGTCGCCGCTACGGAAATCCACCCATGAGTGAACGCGGCTTCCAGATTTTGACCTCATTGGTCAGATCTCGAAAATTGATCGAATAACCTATTCCACCCTCAATACACCCTGCATGGCCATCCAGTGACCTGGAAACGTACAAATGTAAGGGTAATCACCTGGTACTGACGGGGCTCGGAAATGGAGGGTGTGTGCCTTACCGGGATTGATCACCGGAATGATGGCCAAGACTTCAGGAAGATCCGGGACGTAATGTTTCTCCCCAGCTTGCGGATCGCTGAGCATCTTAAAAGAGGCTTCGCCGACTTTCTTAGCCGCATCGGGTTTCACGAGGACGAGATTGTGAAGCATGACGTCGGTATTCCGTAGTCTCAGTGCTAGAGGTTCGCCGGCTTTGACTTTGAGAAGCGTCTGCGCGTACTGCAGGCCGCCGATGGCTTCGACGGTGAGGCCGCGCGCACCTTCGAGTGGTTTTCCGGTCTCGATACTTTGCGAGGTTGGTTCGTTAGGAGCGCTCACACGTAGGGCGATGGCGTTTGGCTTGCCTGCTACTGGCGGCGCCAGGCCCCCCGTTTCGAAATATGGGCCGGGAAACATGGGCGAGGCGAAGAGATCCGTCTTGAAAGCATGGCCGTCGGCAGCTTGGAGGTGCATGCGCAGGTGCAGTTGCATCACGGGCTCAAGCTCTGGCATTTCCACAAAGATAGCATCACCACTCTCGAGGAGTTTCACCGAACGAACTGGGAGAGGATCATGGCCGAGTGAACCCGGTTCCTTTACCGAGAATTCTGGCGAGCCGTAACGTTTGGCGTATTCGTAATTCCAGACGTGCGCGAAGTAACGGTTGGGATCAGCAACAGCGTCAGGATCCAGCGGCGTCGTGAATTGAATTCGAATTCCATTGCTGAAGACGCGAAACGCCCGGGGCTTGTAGACGGGTTTGCCGGTGTAGCGCACGCGATGGAAACAACCATCCCTAACAGAGTAATCTCCCCATCCATCCAATCCCACCACGTAGAGCTGGCCATCTTGAGGGTGAAACGCCCCCCGCATGGAGCCGGCGAGGAATTCGCCCTCTAACGGAACCACTGCGCCCTGAGGGCGATCGGCTTCGTGATCGCGAAGAATGAGGTAGTGGAGCCCAGAGCCATAGCTAAGGCCCAGGTGCGCCCCGCGAAAAGGCCCCCAGCGATCACTGGTGACCTCTAACATACCGCCTGTGGAATTGTCCACACCACGAGGGATAAAGCAGAGCGGCGCGGCAATGGTGCCGCCCTTGCCGTCTTTGTCAGGTAATCCATAGAACTCGCCTTCATTGACCTCAATGATAGCGGAAGCAGGCGTCCAGGTGCCTTCTTGCGGAGCCACCCAGAAAAAATCATCGGAGCCACCGATCCCCATGCAGTTGCGCACGCCCCATCCCTGCAAACTCGTTCTTCTGTCCGTGCCCGTGCGCAAGATGCTCTCCCGTTGGGTGAAATGAAAAGAACCATCGGCCGTGCGATGCAGGCCGAACGTATGCGAATGGCTGCGATCATAACCACCGAAGTCATTGGCGTAGTTCTCGTAAAAATCCGCCTCGCCATCACCATTGGTATCGTGCAAACGATAGATCTGACCGCGATCGAGCACGAAGATGCCGTGTGCGTCGATATGAATGCCCATGGGTTGATTCAATCCGGTGGCAAAGCGCTGCCACGTGACCCGGCTCAGATCGTCGGCAATGCCTGACACGCGCCAGATCTCGCCCGCCAGCACACCAACCAAGGCGTCTCCGTTAGGGAGAAATCCAAGGCCGGTGAGCTGCATGACAGTGTTGTAGGGATTTTGATAGGGAACAGTGAGTGTATCAACCACATAGGCTGAATCTTCTCGAGGTTCTCCGAGCGAACCGGGGACCGTGAGCTTCTCTGACCAACGGCGTTGCGGCACGCGTTCCGATAGCAAATGCGTCAAAACATTGTCTTCCCTATCGACCGATTCTTGCTTTGACAGGCGTATCACGACCTGCGCTCCCGCTTGAGCGTTCGTTAGGATAAGCGAGCCGTTTTCAATCTCTGCCGAATCGACCCCGGAGCTTTGACTAACCACCCTTGCCAACAAGCCCTCTTCAGTAGGGATCGGCAGCCGTAAATGTTGGGCTCTTTGTTTCACATCAATGCGACGATAGAAAGCTTCGGCGGTGCCCCAGGGTTCGTCGGTGATGCCCACACCGTTGATCTTGTAGGCAAAGACGACACGCTTTCCGAAACGGTGGAATCCGGAAAAAACGCCGCCTTCCGGCATAGTGGCCGCGGGCAACTTGTACCACGCCGTTCCTTCCATCTGCGCATTGCGCGAGGTACCCCATCGGAAGGGATCAAAGCTCACAAACCCGTCCTCCCAAACGGCTCGATAAGTCAATGATAGAGGGTCGAAACACACGGACAGTTCACGATCATCTCCGAGCCTCACACAAATGCCTTTGAGCACCGTCAGGTCTTTGGTGCGGAAAACTTGGGTCACCACCTCGCCCATCTCAATCGCGTTCCAACGGCCGTCCTTGTGATTGTTCTGATTATGCTTGCCCCAGTGACCATGTTGACCGCCATCGAGACCGGGATAGGCAGGGAGAATCGCCGGCATCTTGTCAGGGTGCTGCATGTAGAAATCGGCCTGACGTTGATAGAAATCGTAGAGGCGCGCCTCGTTAACAGTCTCTGTGGCGAGACGGTAGCCGCCGCGTCCTCCCGAAAGCTCAGCATAGGGATGCACCGCCGGATCAGCGATATTCCCGTCGGGTTCGGCCCGGAGAGAGAATCCACGTGAAAACGCCAAGGCGAAGAAGACAACGACAAGAAATCTAGAGAGGAGCTTCATGAGACGAAGCCCCGGTTTGGCCCACTTGGCGGCCGGATTCAAGCTCCCACGGGGCGGGATTGCGCCAAAACCGGTTCAAATAAGACGCATTTCTGATTCTTTTCTTGCCTTCGATATCAACTAGTCAGTAATTTCAACCCCGTTCGTTTAACCGCGAACTTGGGGGTTGAATAGATAGGCAGTCCGATTGGACGGCTCTTAGCGAGTGAATTTGGGGGATCTCGTTCAGAACCAGTCGGGCTGCCCTTCTTAGTTTCAAGGTCGAGGAAGTCATCGCCATGAGAAAAATGTGGGTATGCACTAAAAGTGGCGGAGCACTCTTCGTAGCGGAACACGTGAGAATTCCGGGCGTTGGACTCCGCTGCCGTGAAGGAACGGTTAACAGCTCTACCCTCATTGACCACCACTTGAAGTCACACCCGATAAATGTCGTGCGTTTTGAGCAGGGCGCGATCATGTTTTCGGCCTCGTGGCGTCCTCGATGAAATCGATTCCAAGGTTACTGTTTCTGATCGTTCTCTCCAGCCCGTGGCACTCTCCTCTGATCGCTGGCCTGATAATCAATGAGATCATGAATGGGAACGCTCAAGCCGACCGCGAAGCCTTCCGCCATGATTGGATCGAACTCTACAACGATAGCGAGGAATCGCTCAGCCTTAGCGGTTTCTCTCTAACCGATGACTCGAAGCATCCCTTGAAGTTCGTTTTCCCTAAAGAGACACTCTTGAAGCCCGCTGGTTATTTGTTAATCCGAGCCTCCGGCAGCGATCAAGAAGTGCCCGATGACCATGGCTTACACACCGGATTTAAGCTTCGTGAGGGTGAAGAGGTGGTACTATTTGATCCCAGCGGCGAAAAGTTAGCGATCGCATCCGTGCCACCGCCCTTTCTCGGTTACTCGTGGGGGCGCCCTAACAAGCTTGGCACGTGGGGGATGATGCCGCATCCTAGTTTGGGAACATCCAATGCGTCAGCGACAATCAAACGCGCCGAAACTCCGCGATTCTCTGTGAATCGAAGTTTCCGAGACGAGCCTTTCCAACTCACCCTAACAAATAACAATAAGGCAACTATTCGCTACACACTCGATGGCAGCGCGCCCTCGCCAACACATGGCAATCTCTATCAGAAGTCGATTCGCATCAGTGAAACGACGGTCGTGCGCGCTTTATCATTCACCCCCAACGGCGCTCCGAGTGCCATCGCCACCCACACTTACGTCTTTCCCGCACAGATAACGAAAGCACCGAACGAACCGCCGAATGGTTGGCCGCATGCGCGTTTCGTCAATAGCCAGAAGTTGGTCTACGGGATGAACCCAGCAGCGGAGGTCAACAGCTCGGAGGCCGAATTGCAGCCAGCGCTCAAAGCTTTGCCCTCGCTGTGCATTTCCACCAATCTCGACAATTTGTTAGACAAAGATCGCGGGATCTATGTCAATGCCATGAGACGTGGGAGAGCTTGGGAGCGTCCCGTTTCCTTGGAGTTCATTGATCCGTCAGGAGACGAGCCAGGCTTTCAGATCGATGCCGGGCTTCGCATTCGTGGAGGGGCAAGCCGGCGTGGCCGAGTAGCCAAACATTCATTTCGAATCGATTTCCGGTCGTGCTACGGCGAGCGTTTCTTGAAATACCCACTCTTTGGCGACGAAGGCGTCTCGCGTTTCCGGAGCATCGATCTTCGAACGGCCCAGAACTATTCGTGGGCGAGCCGGGGATCGGAGGATCACACTTTTCTACGAGATGTTTTCTGCCGGGATACGCAGCGCGACTTGGGGCAGCCCTATACGCGAAGCCGATTCTATCATTTGTATCTCAATGGGATCTACTGGGGCATCTATCAAACGCAGGAAGAAGTGGGCGCCCCCTTTGCGGCGGCTTACCTTGGTGGGCAGGCCAGCGACTACGATGTGATCAAGGTGCACCGTCCCGTCATCCAACACACATTGATCGAGGCAGCCGAGGGTGATCTCACAGCCTGGCGTCATCTGTGGGAGTCCGCGAATCGTTTGGCGGCCATGGAGGATCCTGACGAACAGCTTGAACTCTATCATAACCTTCAAGGCCGAGACCCCGCAGGGCAATGGGACGCGGAACTTCCCATCTATCTGGATGTGGAGAACCTGATCGATTACATGGCAGTCATTCTCTTCACCGGCAATGCGGATGGCCCGGTCTCTGATTTCTTGGAGAATGAGCGCATCAACAATTGGGCCGCCGTTAGGCGGCGGAACGGCGATCACGGCTTTCAGTTCTTCGTGCACGACAGCGAGCACAGTCTCGGTTTGCCGGACGGGCCGGAGATCAATCGGTTGGGACCGTGGAAAGCCGGACATCAGTTTAGCGACAGCAACCCACAATGGCTGCACCAACAATTGATGGCTGTGAAGGCCTACCGGAGAGCTTTTTCGGACCGCCTCCAGGATTTGTTGGGACCTGGTGGCGCGCTAACACATGAGCGATGCACACAACGCTTGCAGATTCGGGTGGCGGAATTGGCCAATGCCAAGCCGGCGCACGCCGCGCGCTGGGGTGGCACTCGCAGGACGCCACCACTCTCGAAGGACGATTGGTTAGGGGCGGTTGACCGCTTGAAGGCATTTCTCGAAGTGCGCCCCGAGATCTTTCGCGCACAGCTCCAGCTCAGCACCCGCTTTGCCCTGGGCGATCCGTGGGAAAATCTCGTGATGGCGCCGTTGCTACCGTTAGGCGAACGAAGGGAACTCGCGGCGCAGCCCTTCGCCGCCACGCCCGTTATTTTCACAGGCGGCGGCGAAGCCACCCGCGCTTCGGCAGAGAATATCGTTTTGTCAGAGCTCATGTATCATCCCGCACCAGTCTCCGACCGTGAGAAACGGGCCGGGGTACGCGATGCCGATGACTTTGAGTTCTTGGAATTAGTTAATGTGAGTGAGGGCGTGGTAAGCATGACCGGCGTTCGTTTCATTGACGGGATCAAGTTTCAGTTTGAGGGACGTCAGGTTTTTTTGAAACCGGGCGAGCATTTGGTGATCGCCAAGAATCCAAGGGCCTTTCGCCAACGCTACGGCTCACGACGGGCACGTGTGCTCGGCCCCTATGCCGGAAGCCTTAAAAACGGCGGTGAACGTTTGACCTTGTTAGACGCAGCAAGCCAGAAGATTTTCCGGTTTCGTTATCGTGACAAAGCACCTTGGCCCACGAGCGCGGACGGGCTGGGTTTTTCACTAACGTTAGTGGATCCGGCATCGCGGCCGAATCCTGACAAAGCGGCGAATTGGCGGGCCAGTGCAAAGCTTCACGGTTCTCCCGGCACGGCCGAGCCTCGCCCCAAAGTGCCGGCTATCGTCGTGAACGAGATCCTCACCAACAGCGATTGGCCCCTCACAGACGCCATCGAACTCCACAATCCGAGCAAAGAACCGGCGGCAATCGGTGGATGGTTCCTAACTGATGATGCGAAAGAACCGGCGAAATGGCGCATTCCCGATAACGTGATCATCCCGCCCAAGGGCTATTGGGTGGCCTACGAAGACAACGACGCCGATGCGGAGAACAATGAAGATCTTCCTCCTGAATATTTCGGCGCAGCGTTCTCCCTCAGTTCGTTAGGAGAAGAAGTCTACCTCTTCTCAGCAGACACCGCCGGTAATCTCACCGGTTACACCAATGGGATCGATTTCAATGCTCTACCGACGGGAGTGGCTTACGCGCGCCAAGTGAACTCCGCGGGCAAGGCGGTTTTCGCACTGGAGCAGCCCACGCTAGGGAGTGCCAATGGCATGCCACTGATCGGCGCCGTGGTCATCAGCGAGGTGCACTATCATCCAGGCGAAGCTGATCCTGACGAAACGACGGAATTCGTCGAAATCTGGAACCGGACGGATAGCGTAGTGGCCCTTTATGACCCCGATCATCCGGAGAACACCTGGGCCATGGCCGGCATCAAGTTTCAATTTCCGCCGGGACAAACCTTGGCTGCCGGCGAGCGCGCGTTGATCACCAGACTAGAGCCCAACCAATTTCGCAAACGCTTCGCACTTTCTGAGAGTGTTAAAGTGTTCGGACCGCACACGGCGGCTCTTAGCAATGGCGGCGAACGCCTCACACTCTTACGGCCGGAAGCACCGATCGATGATGATGGAGAAACCGAAGTGCCCATGGTTCCAGTGGATTCCTTGCGCTACAACGATAAGGAACCGTGGCCGGTCGAAGCAGATGGATTAGGGAAATCGCTAGAAAGAATCAATCCCACGAGCTTTACGGATGAACCGAAGACTTGGCGGGCTTCGGAAGCGATCGGTGGAACGCCAGGCGCTTAAACGGCCTAGGAGTTCTTGCCCTCGGAATTCTCACGAAATTTCGCTATGAAGAATAAGAGTGGCGGTCAATAAAAGGTGAGGACCTGCGACAGTTCCTTCGGGACAGCGAAGTCCAGCGCCCGGAACTCTTACGAGTTCCGCTACGGTGCCCGCCACTTTTAGTCACACCCAAATCCGAGGTCTTCCCAATTCGCCTGGCCGATCGGCCGTCGGCCCAGGCTTGCAGCGGAGTCTCTGACCACGCACAATCGTGCGACAAGCTATGGCTCACTATCTCTCACAAAAGTGGCTTCTTCGCCGGCGGCATTTCCTGCGCGGACTCGGGGCTTCGCTGGCGTTACCCATGCTGGACTGCATGCGCCCCCTGCGTGCCCGTGAAGACGCAGCCAGACCGCGGCGCAGCGTGTTCATTTATCTCCCCAATGGAGTGAACATGCATGACTATGAGATGGCTACGGCCGGCCCAGACTACAAGCTCTCCCGCGTACTCGCGCCTCTGGAGAAGCACCGCGCCCACTTCACGCCCGTGAGCGGTCTCCACCATCCCAACGCATTCGGGATCGCGCATAACGCAACCCAAACGTGGCTAACGGGAGCTAAACACGGCCCCTCCGATCGTAACACGATTTCAGTGGATCAGTTGATCGCGCAAGTGACAGGCACGAAGACGCGTTTCCCTTCCCTCGAACTGAGCAACCAGGGATTTCCCATGGCAGTGAGTGCCGATGGGATTGCGCTCCCAGCAGAGCGGAACCCGGCGGTCGCCTTCCAACAGTTGTTCGCCGAACCGTCCGGCGGGATTGAGAGCCAACGCCGCCGGTTGCAGCGCAAACAGAGCCTGCTGGACTTGGTATGGAGCGATGCGAACTCGTTGGCGGGAAAGTTAGGACAGGAAGATCGCGGCCGGCTCGACCAGTATCTCACGGCGGTCCGCGACGTTGAAAGCCGCACCCAGCGCGCCGAACAATGGTTGGAAACACCGAGACCCACCATTGATCCTGACGTTGCCGCGAAACTTAACCGCGACATCCAGTTAGAACGGCTAGGCGAATACCTGCGCACGATGTACGACATCATCGTGCTGGCTTTTCAAACAGACACCACTCGCGTTGTCACCTTCAACACGGGGAACGAGGGGACCGGGCCGTCAGTGCCGGAGATCGGGATTAGCCGCGACCGCCACTCGCTCTCTCATCACAATGGTGATAAGGAACTGCTAGAGCAACTCACACGTAGCGACGAGTTCAATGTGAGACAATTTGCCTACTTTCTCGATAGACTATCGGAAGCACAAGATGGCGACGGGCCTTTGCTGGAGACGACCTTGGCGCTCTACGGCAGTGGCTTATCCTATGGCAACAGCCACGGTACCACGAGCCTACCGCTGGTGCTTGCCGGTGGCACTGGCCTTGGCATGAAGCACGGGACGCACGTCGACTACAACCGGCAGGTGAAGCGCTTCCAAGGTTACGGTGAAGGGATCGGCGTGTATCACAGCCCCGTCAATGCAAAGGCGCATTTCAGTAACTTGCTCCTGACAATGGCACAGAAAATGGGCGTCGAGACGGAAACCTTCGCCGATTCGAATGGAGCGGTCTCGGAGGTCCTTTCCTAAGCACTTTGTTAAGTTGCGGAATCAATGATCTCCAAGTCTCTTTGCTTGCTCCCTTCGATAAGTCTATTCGGTCTAGCCCTGACGCTCGGGGAAGAGACTGGCAGCGAAGAATCCTTACGCAATCACATTCCGCGACCCGGTGCCTTTCCGCCAGCCGGTGCTGGCGTCCCCTTCGAAGGCGATCTGGTGATGATGGACCCGATGAATCGCCGTGGTGGCTTGCGCAAGGGTGACGGCGCCTCGGATCCCCGGCGACGCTATTTCGCCATGCTCCCTTACGGCATGGTGTGGTATCACGGAGCACCGGCGGACCTGCGCGACATTCCGTTAGGGACGCACCTGCACGCCAGACTGCTGCTACCGCTAAAAGGTGAGGAGGAAACCATCCCTCCTCCCACCGAGGAACAGCTCAAGCGGGATGCGGACGCCGGTCACAACCACGCTCTCCTCCTTGAGGACGATGTGAGCTTCTACGCTCGCCAGGACCGTTCTTGGAAAGTGACAGGCTTTGAGCAGGGTGGCGGCCCCGCGCCGCGCTTGAAGCTATCGGTCGAGCCCGTCGGCCCTGAAATCGAGGGCGGCCTCAACAAGCCTGCGCTGTTCGACATCGATGATTCCACGCGCGTCTGGCAGGAGCGTCAATTGGTGAATAAAGAACAGATCAAGCCCGGAATAGAAGTGCAGGTCAATTTGACTTGGGGGCCGTTCGAGAGTCTGGCTACGACCGACGTTTGGCTGGATGAGGCAAGTCTCGAAGCCTGCAAGGAGATCCAGCGCCAACGCCACCTGCGCTTGATTCGGTCGCGCTTCTTGCCCGGCTGGGTAGACGCGGTGTCGAACCATGACACAGGCGGCGGCGAGATGACGGTCACGTTGTTTGGCGGCATGGATCCGTTGCTCTACAAAGAGCTCAAGCAAACGAAGAACCCGCGAATATGCGATGCGGAATTCACGCTGCGGACGTGGGGGTATCACGCTGAATATGCCCCCCACGCAACCACTGTGGCCTGGGAAGAAACGCCGGCCCCGCCCTTTGGCAGCAGTGGCATCCAGCTCAAGTTAATGGTTCCGCAAATGCTGGATGGCTTCCGTCCTGGCCGCGTCGTCCGGCTAAAAGGACCATGGACTTACGTCTTGCTGCCTCATGACGAATGGCTGATGACGCCCGAAGACTTCGAGCGCGCTTCAAAATTGAGCCTGCCATGAAAAGTTATTCTAACATATCCCCAAAACGTCGCATGTTGGCTGCCATGGGTTTCGGTTTGTTAGCCGCTGTTGTAAGTGGACAAGAGAACGCGGCTTCGTGGGACGGGTTCGATGCGAAGACTATCAGTTTCCTCAAATCTCACTGCGTTCGCTGCCACAACGAGGACAAACAGAAGGCCAACTTCCGCCTCGACAATCTTGGGACCGATTTCGCTGATCCTGTTCTTGCCGAGAAATGGAGTGAAGTGCGGTTCCGCATCAATGCCGCCGAAATGCCGCCTCCTGAGGAGCCACAACCTTCTGCAGAGGAGTTGGGAACGATCGTCGAAACGCTAACCAGAAAAATAAGCGAAGGCGCCGCAGCACGCATGGCACGACGTGGGCCCGTGGCCCACTATCGGTTGAGCCGGCAGGAATATGCCCACACCGTCTACGATCTCTTGGGAGTAGTCTTCGATGTCGAGGCTCCCGGAGCGCTCAACGAGGATCCGCGCTGGCACGGGTTCGATCGCATCGGTGCCATGCTCTCGATCGCGCCCTCCCACATCGAGCGCTATTTCGAAGCGGCTGATGCCGTGGTGGCGCTCGCCTTTCCTGACAAGGAAGTTCCCTCAAGAACGGAACGCCGGCCTGTCGGTGAAGGGAAGCGGCAGCTCTTGCAACTCGGTGAGGGCTGGAGATTTTCTATCGACCATCCTGGCCGCTATCGCATCCGGATCCGGGCCAGTGGACTTCCGGCATTTTCAGGTAGGGTGCCACGGCTCTCACTCTGGCACACACGCCACCTGCGATCGTTTGCGGGAACCTGTCTTTCCACCTCGGAGGACGAACCTGCGACGGTCGAGTTCGAAGGACTCTTCCCTGCCGGTTCCTACGAAGTTCGCAACCATGCCCGGACGCTGAGACATGCCAACGGCAGCATTCGGCTGGCGCGGAACGAAACGATCGATGCCTCCAAGCCGATCGCGACCTTGACAGGGGGCCACCGATCGCCGTGGACGAAGGTGGTCGATGAAAAGGGAAAGCCGACCATGCCCTTGCTCTTGGTGGATTGGGTCGAGCTGGAGGGCCCGATCCTAACAGAGTCAGAGCAGGCTACGCGAAAAGAAATTTTTCCTGTCGCCGAGGATGATCCTGCGGAATGGCGCGCCTGTCTGCATCGCTTCGCCGAGCAGGCTTGGCGTCAGCCCATCGCAGAGCCCGAAATAGAGCGCTTTGTCAGTCTCATCGCAGCGGAACGGAAAGCGGGAGAATCGTTCCGCGCCGCCTACAGATCCGCCCTTGCCGGGGTGTTAGTTTCACGCCGATTCTTCAACCTGGAGGAAGGCGACCCAGACACGAACCGCCCACAGATCAACGGCTTCGAGCTGGCCAGCCGCCTCTCGTATTTCCTTTGGAGCTCAATGCCGGACGAGCAGCTCTTCGCTGCCGCGCGTCGTGGGGAGCTGACATCGCCTGATCGATTGGCGCACGAATTTGACCGCATGATCGCCGATCCTAAGAGCGTGCGCTTTCTCGAATCATTCCCCAAGCAATGGCTGCAACTGCATCGGGTCGGCATGTTTCAGCCGGATCCGCAACTCTATCCGACCTATGATCCCTGGCTGGAAGAAAGCATGGTGGAGGAAACCACCGCCTATTTCAAAGAGATGTTCCACAACGATCTGCCATTACGCCAATTGGTCGACTCCGATTGGACAATGCTAGACGCACGACTGGCCCGACATTACCAATTGCCTCAACCGCCCGATCTCGACTTCGCACGTGTTGGGATGGCGCCGGAATCGGGGCGCGGCGGCATCCTCACTCACGCGTCGGTCCTATCACTCACCTCCGACGGCACCCGTCACCGTCCCGTTCACCGGGGTGCCTGGTTGTCCGAAGCCATACTAGCCGCCAGCCCGTCACCACCGCCACCGAACGTCGATCCGCTAGAGCCGGTCGCCGCCGACAAACCCAAGACCACCATCCGCGCGCAGTTGGCGGCCCACGCCACCTCGCCTAACTGCGTTTCGTGCCATGCCAAGATTGATCCACTCGGTCTCGCTTTCGAAAACTTCGATGCCATCGGGCGCTGGCGAGACACCGAGCGCGTCCGCGATGGCCTCGGCCATGACCCGCCCGTGGACGCCTCGGGCGTGTTGCCGGACGGGCGCGCCTTCACAGACGCAGCCGAATTCAAGAAGCTGCTCGCCCAGGATGAAGTCCGACTGGCCGAAGCCTTCGTCAAACAACTCGCCACCTACGCCCTGCGGCGGGTCGTGACGGTCGACGACACCCAACCACTACAAGCCGTCGTCACATCTGCAGAGGATTCCGGCTACGGTGTG
This sequence comes from Verrucomicrobiales bacterium, assembly GCA_965224685.1. Lineage (GTDB taxonomy): Bacteria > Verrucomicrobiota > Verrucomicrobiia > Verrucomicrobiales > DEV007 > CBDDAB01. The sequence goes on from CBDDAB010000018.1 coordinate 1,191,961, forward strand.
AGGAGTCTGGCCCGGGCGCTGGTCATGTCCGAAATCTTCAGAAAACGGTGATCTCGAGACGTCAGTGCTAGGCGAGCGCTTTCTCGCGCCTCACCTTAACTGGTGAACCGTCCAAGTAGCGTCTTGTTGGTAGATACGTCGACTTTTTTCACTATCACCATCGTAAGGCGGGTGGTGAAACAGCATGCGTCCAGAGTGCCTGAGGTAACGATCGTGGTGTTGGAATGAAAAGAATTCGAGGTTCGGTTCGACCGCTGGGTCCCACGTTCCACTGGGGATCGGTGACTTGATAAACGACCGGCTCGCTCGTGAGATTGGGGAGATAGTAATGTCTGCCTTCCTCGGCTTGATGGTAGTTCACCACTTTCATAGCGACACCACCATCAACGTCCTCCCTTTCAAGGTGAAAGATATAGGATCCTCTGCCCGGTTGGTTCGCCATGTAGGCAGGAATGATTCCGTGAAACTCACCTAACCAACCGATATAAAACCGCGGACCCTGGCGATCACCATCGATACTAAAGGTAAGCCACGCGCCTGCTCCGGTGACATGTGGTGAGGCGTACCCACATGCGCCGCCTGGGGACAACTTGCGCGAGCCTACCGGAAACCCGTGTGCGTCTTTCTCCGCCGGAGAGGTCAGGACCATGACTCGGCCGCCGGCAACAAACAGGGCACGGAACCCTATCAGAAAATCGGCTCGGATCTTGGCATCAGTGAAGGGGCAGTCAAGCAAGCGGCTTTGGAACTCCGGAGAGAATTCGGGATTGTTTTGAGACGCGAAGTTCGTCGCACGGTAACCGATGAAGACCAGGTGGACGCCGAAATCCGCTATCTCCTAAGCTTCTTGCGCGGTTAGCTTGACGAACGCAATCCCCACCGATATTCTGCTCGAGCACATTCGGGTGCTACCGTGTCCGCGGATAGGGCGAAGTCCACCGAACGCTTCACAGCAATGTTAGATCGATCAACGCGGACAATCGAGTACCCCAATCTAGAATCGTGAACCATCCTCTTCCCGCTTCGGCGCACCTCAACCAGTTCAAGAAGGCCGCCAAGCAATTGCTCAAAGCTTATCACCAGAAACCAGCCGCGGCGGCCGACCGCATTCGGCGTCAGTGTCCGCATGACGCAACTTCAGACTTCAAACTCGCCGATGCTCAGCGCGTCATCGCGCGTGAATATGGTTTTGTCAGTTGGGCCAAATTGAAGACCGCCTTGGAAACGAAGTCTCCCGCAGAACGTGTCATTGATGCCGCTGCCGGCGGCCACACAGCGCTCCTTGAACTGATCCTGCGTGATGACCCTTCGTTAGTGGAAACGCGTGGCGGTTGGCAGCAATACCGGCCGCTATTCTTTGCTTTGAAAGACGATCACGATGAATCGGCCGACCTCTTGCGTGATCATGGTGCGGAACTAGACATCTTCGAAGCCGCGGCTCTGGGAAAGGTCCCTGAATTGGAAAGGATTCTCACCGCATCGCCGGAACTCGCCAATGCCAAACGCGACCATTACGACGCCACGCCCCTTCATGCCGTACGCGGCGCCGGCGTCGACGCTGCGAGATATCTGTTAGAGCATGGTGCCAATGTCAACGCCATCGATAGCGATCGTCAACGGCTCACCCCCTTGCACGGCCGGGCCGAACACGGTGATGTGGCCATGGTTTCGCTACTACTCGCACATGGCGCCGACATGCATGCCGAATCCTGCATGGGCACCCCGCTACACGCGGCCGTTGGTGGCTTCCAACACAAACCACCCAAGACTTGGTGTGAAGTCGCTGAGATCCTGCTAGATCACGGAGCGGATGTGAATGCCCGGTCCAATCCCTGCGGCGTCTCCGATTGGACGACGCTCCACCATGCGGCCTGGCGTGATCACCAAGAAGCCGTCGTGTGGCTGTTAGAAAAGGGCGCCGATGCGAACTCCGTCAATGGGGCGGGACAAACCCCGCTACAGACGGCGGAGATTTATGGCGGACCTGACATTCAACAAATTCTAGCCAGGGCCACCACATGAGCACTTATCGCCTCACCGTTCTGATCGTTCTTATTGTGTGGCCTCTGGTAGCGAAGGCGGAAGACCAACAACGTGGCGAAATCCGTTTTCAAGCCGCGCTTGAAGCCTTGGAAAACGGCGATTGCGCGCCACAACATGCCTTGCTCATTTATCAAAATAACCAGTTGGAACTGGAACGCTACTGGCCGGGCGAGGGCAGGCTGGGGAAACAGGAGTTCGGACCGGACACCTTGCATGATTTGCGGTCGTGCTCGAAAAGTGTGGTCGGCCTGCTAGTGGGCATGGCCGTTGATGACGGCACGCTCCCACCCCCAACGACTCCAGCTCACTTACTCTTTCCAAAACAGACCGTCTCGGAAGCGCATCGCTCCATCACATTGTCACATTTACTACACATGACCGACGGTCTGCTTTGGGATCAGAACACTCACGACGAATCCAAGAATGATGAGCGGCAGTTGGAGACTTCGCTAGATCCAATCGGTTACATTTGGTCGCGCCCGATGGTGAGAGTGCCAGGGGCAAAGTTTCATTACAACAGTGGCGCCACCGCCCTCCTCGCCGGAGCCATTCAGCGAAAAAGTGGCCTAACGATCGATCGCTACGCGGCAAAGAAACTCTTTGGACCTCTGGGAATCGAAAAGTGGGATTGGTTAGTCGACGCCGATCTCCAACCGGGGGCACATTACGGACTCAGGCTGGCACCTCCTGACATGGTTAAAATCGGACGATTGGTCTTGCAAGAAGGGCAGTGGAAAGACCGGCAATTGGTTCCGAAGGATTGGATTCGCGCGATGTCAAACCTCCATCAAAAGCCTGAGCACCGCTACGGCTACCAATGGTGGCTGGACAGGTTCGCTCTTGGTGAACGTGTGATTCAAGTCACCTCAGCGTATGGCAAAGGCGGGCAAAAGATCTTTGTCATTCCCGAGGCCCATGCCGTAGTGGTCTTCACCGCCGGTCATTTCAACGATAACAAGGCTGCGGGATCCTCGAACAAGCTTTTCAAAGAACACATCCTGCCCGCGTTGTTCGCCCGAGTTCCTTCCGGGTCGTGAAATCGCCTGGAGAATTCGATCAAGCGAGAAACGTTTTCGGCATTGGCGGGTGAGGGGATTGCCGCTGCGGGAGACTTAATAGTCGTAGTCAAAGCCCACAGGTCGCTGGCAATAGCGCAGCATCTGATCCTCAAATTTACGGAGGCGACGTGTCAGTTGCACACCCAAGTAAGTGATCAGCTGAATACCCGCCCTAGGGTGATCACGAAGAAAACCTTGGTACGACTTGCGTTCGATTGACCAAAGATCCCCGCATTCTAACGCTTTCACGGTAGCACTCGCTTTAAGTGGGTCAAGGATACTCATTTCACCGAAACAATCACCCGGCCCTAACAGACCCAATTCCACCACGCTATACGGAGAATCACACCGCACTCGCAAGCTACCTCCAAGCACTAGATGCAAGGAACTCTGGGGATCGCCCTGCTGGATTACGATTTCGTCGACTTCGAAGGAAGCAAGCGTGCCTGCAGCAAAGAGCCGGCCGGCATCATTGGGATCGAGTTCGGCAAATAGGCCTATTTCTATTGGTACGTTAGTGGGAGTTCTCATTTTGAAAGGGGTGTCCCATTGGTAATGCGAGATTTCAGCTCCAAGCAGGCCAACTTTCAGCTTTTTAATCTATTTCCATCAGGTGTGCTCTTTTGAGCGCGCGCTGGCTCTACAAGAGTATGAAACTTCCCAACCCACCATCCTCTCGCATGACCAAACCCTACTGGCTCGTAGGCGAGAAATGGCGCCGGGAAGGTGTGATCGTGGATGGCGACGACGTTTGGGAATTTGTAGGTGCGTGCGCTGATGGCGATAACGCCACTGTTAGGCGCCTTTTGGAAAAGGATCGGAACCTCATTCACGCCCAACTTTGGTACTCCAAGCCGATCGATCACGCACTGAGGTATGGTCACTTGGAGGTAGTGCGGACGATTCATGAGTTCGATCGCGAGAATCGTTTGGCCCTATACATCAACGGCCACTACTGCCGGTGTGATGAAGAAGAAATGCGGCGCCGCGGTCATACCCATCTCATCGATTACCTGGAGAACGAGTACAGACCAAGACTTGTGCCACATTACGTACCAGGGCTCGACGAGATGGGAAAATTCTTCCCTGGCGAGTATGACGAAGTGCAAGAGATGGACGAGGATCACATTCTAACAACCTCAAAAGAAAATGCCCGACTACTCTCCGGCACCGATCGCCAAGGGCGATCCTTGATGCACATGGCGATTGCCGCCAAGAAACTCAGTCTCGCCAAAGAACTCGCAGCTTTGGGTGCCGCCATCGATCGTCGCACTGCCGATCATCAAAGCCTAACTGATTGCGCTGCGCACTGGCTGCCAGAGGCCATTCCTTGGTTGTTAGAGCTGGGGCTTGAGCCCTCCTTCCAAACGGCGGTGGCCGCCGGCCTAACGGAACAGGTTCGAGCCATGGCCAAGGAAGATCCGGCGATCGTCAATCGTGTGAGTGCGGAAGAAGAGTCACCCCTTCACCTCGCAGCAAATCATCGCCAACGCGAAATGGTCGCCCTCTTGCTAGAGCTCGGCGCCGATCCGAATTTTCCAGAAAGCAATTCTCCATCGGGAGCGGCATTGGCCGTCGCAAGCATGCACAACGAAGTAGAGATCATGCGGCTCCTGTTAGAGGCAGGTGCCAATCCCAATGCGAATATTGATTCCTCCGGCACCTGTTACATGTTCTGCACGCATTGGGGCCGCAAACATCCAGAGGAAGCCGTGGCATTGCTCTTGCAGTACGGCGCGGAACCTCCGAAAGAAGACAGCGACAGCAAGCAACGAACTTTGCTAGAGTTTTCCAAACAGCGCCGAGAGAAGAAATCCTTGCCCCCACCGAAGATGGCTCCGCGTTGTCTGGCATTCAGACGCCCGAGGAGGTCGACGCCTATGTGGCTCGTGTGGGCAACGAGCGTATCGTGAAGGGACCTTGGTACGAGATGGCCAAGTGCGATCCGAGTGAAGCTCTGCTACGCCGGTGCCTTCATCACGGGCTTGATATCAACCAGGGAGATTGGTTAGGGCGAACACAATTGCACGCCGCCGCCGCGTGGAATCAGATCGACCGCGCCAAACTCTTGTTAGAACTGGGCGCCGATATCAACGCCATCGATGCGCACTCATCCACCACGCCGTTAGGATTCGCCGCGCGTTGCGGCTACCCCACAATGGTCGAGTTTCTCCTCGACAACGGTGCTGACAAAGATCTTCCCGGCGAGCCCAACTACTCCTGGGCCAAACCTCTTGCCTACGCCCGCTATCATCGGGAACATCACCAAACCAAGTACAAACCCAAGATCTCCAACCATTGGCGTCTCACCGGAACCCACACTGACGCTCCAATCGAAGACTACGACCGGATCATCGATCTCTTACAGTGATGCGTCAGGAGAGATCGCACCGTGATGAGAACGACCGCAGATACTCCGCCACACGCTGCCGTCCTTTGTTTTCCGCAACATCCAACGCCGTCTGGCCTTGACCATTCAGCGCTTTCAAGTCGGCGCCCGAATCAATGAGCATCTCCACAACACTGGTAAAAGTGTTACGCTCCGCGGCGGCATGCAACGGCGTGTTCTCGCCCTCATCTAAAGAGTTAGGGTCAGCGCCTTTTTCTAACAACCACTTCACGGCTTTCTTGGTGCCGTGATTGGCGCACGCATGGAGCAAGGTTCTGCCTTGGCTAGGGCGAATCGAATTAAGATCGAAACCGTGATCAAGAATCACCTGGGCGACATCGTAGAAAGGCTCGCCCGAACGTTGGTGGGGTTCGAGTGCAAATTCCACTTCCAAGTGTAAGTTAGCGATATCCACATCCCCAGTCTCCAGCAATTGCCGCATGATGTCCGCATTGCCGCCAAAGGCCGCGCAGCAGTACGCCGGGCTGACGGCCACGTCAATGGGCACGGAGGCACTCACACTCACCTCTTGCTCGATCAAATAGGCGCAGGTAGTCGACAAATCGCAGCGAAAAGCCGGCTCGTGCCTCCCCAAGCCGGATGCTGCAGCGGCGTGAAGCAGATTGAGCCCGGAACCGTCACGAAGATCTGCCAACGCCCCATCCTCGCCATAACGCTTCAACGAACCAAGATCGCCCAAATAAGCCGCCACAAACGGGTCTTCACATGCTAACGAAAAGCCTCGCTCACACAGATACTCCACGAACAGGCGATTCCCGGCTCTCGCTGTCCATTGAATGATTTCACGATCCACTTCGAGGCCTTTCTCCACACAGAATTTGAGGATTTTGAAATGACCGGGACGACGTTTCACTGTGCGGAAATCCGTCACAGCCCGCTCGAAGATCGGCTTCAGGTCAAAGCGATCGCCCGCCTGCCAAGCCGCCGCCAGTTCCTCATACTTTCCTGCCTTAGCAAGTTTGCGAGGGTCAGTAGGCACCTTCCCAATCCTCGCTCGTCCATGAAGTTTCATCTTCTTCAACCGACCAGCGGAGGGCGACCAATGCAACCACGATCCCTAACGTTGTGCCTGCGACGATATCGAGGAAAACGTGCTGCCGTGTCGCCAAGGTCGACCACAGAATGCCGCCGGCCCATAGGAAGATTCCGGTGCGGCATAGCCAATACCTTCGGAGACGACTGAGGAGGAGGAAGGCAAAGACCGTGCACAACGATGTCACCGACGCATGAAGCGAGGGACAGGCGTTGGTCGGTTCATCAAGCTGAATCGTCAGAAGATACAACCTCGGCGCATCCGTGAGGTCACTCGGCCGCGGCGCCTCGGTGGGCACACAGAGGAATACCAGGAAAGACACCGCATTCACGGCGAACATCGCCCAAGCGAATCGTTTGAGAAGCGGCCAATGCGGGATGAGAAGGACGACGACCAAGGGCAGAAACAGCCAGGAATGGTAGATCCACACCCAATCGAGATTCGTTGGGATCAAATGATCGATCTTCAAGGCAGGCATGGTAATGACCTTGGAGAAGTCGATTTTCTGGATCAGGTGATAGGGAAGTCCCCCCCAGGCGGAGAGTAAGAAGAGAACAATGATCTTCTGTAGGAAGAACTTACCGAAATTCATGAGTTGCAGGAGACCCGACGCCCAGGGCGTGGTGAATAAGGGGAGAACTCAACGGGCTTCAACCTCGAAATTTAATAAAAATCAGAACTGGCAGTCAATTTTGCGGATTTCGCGCCACCCATCGTTGTCCTATGAAATCGCTTGGAAGGAACGGGCACCAGCGCTTTGGCAAATTTCACGATCCATTGAAGAATTTCTCACGACTTTTCCCGCGAGACACGCTAAGCTCGTAGCCGTCTCCGCGTGTTGTGGGGCACACCAAACTTCCATCGTATGAACGGACCTCTTCCTTCTGGGCTGGCAGGCAAGCTAGCCGACTACCGTCGCCGGGTGTGGATCGTCAAATTGGCCGAGGGCATCCTCGCCTCCATCTTCGGATTGGCACTCTCTTATATTCTCGTCCTAGGCCTCGACCGATTGATCGATACGCCGGCTTGGCTTCGGGCGCTCTTGCTCGTGGCCGGTGCCGCGGTTCCCGGTCTCGGGTTGCCCTTAAAGTGGCATCGTTGGGTGTGGCGCCAGCGCCGTTTGGAAGACGCCGCGCGCTTGCTCCGTTGGAAGTTTCCCCGCCTCGGTGATCAGCTGTTAGGCATCGTCGAGCTGGCCAAGGAAGAGGAAGGTCACTCCGGCCGCAGCGAGCGTCTTGTTCAAGCCGCCATGGCTCAAGCTGATGAGGCGGTGAAAGACCAGGATCTTTCCGGTGCCGTGCCGCACGCCAAACATCGCCAATGGGCCATCGCCGCCACCGCTGTGTTAGTACTCAGCATAACGGGCTTCCTCACCATCAACGCTGCGGCGAGAAATGCGTTAGAACGTTGGCTCATGCCTTGGAAGGATACGGAACGCTTCACGTTCGCCAAGGTGACGCCCTTACCTGATCCGTTAGTCGTTCCGCTAGCAGAAAGTCACGAACTCCCCATAGCCCTCACATCCGATTCCCAATGGAAGCCAGATCGCGCCAAGGGCATCATCAAAGGCCAACCAACGATCAAAGCCCAACGCGAAAACGATCGCTATCAACTCACTTTGCCACCACAGAATGAAGACCGCGACCTCTTTGTAAAGGTGGGAGACGTGCGGGAAACGATCCGCGTCGAGCCTCGCCCGCGGCCGGAACTCACGGAACTCAAAGTGCGTTCGAAGTTGCCGGCCTATCTACAATACCGGCACGATCCGGTCTCCGAGATCCGGGGAGGTTCGGTCACCCTGCTCAGGGAGGCCGAAGTCCAGTTTGAGGCCACCGCCAGTCGTGAGCTTGCTAGTGCGTCCGTCGACGGCAATCCCGTTAAAGTTGAGGGCGATCGCTTGATCAGTGATACGCGAACCGTGGCCGCAGATCCTCAGGAAGCCGTCTTCATCTGGCAAGATCAGTTAGGCCTTTCCGCTCGCGCGCCGTTGAAACTCGCTATCAATCCTACCGAAGACGAGGCTCCGAAACTCGTCGCACGCCGCGAATCGATGGAGCAAGTGGTGCTCGATTCCGAAGTGATCGCTTTCGATCTCACGGCATCGGATGATTTCGGCATCCGCAAGGTTGGTCTTCAGTGGAAGGGGATCGATACGGAGACGGGTCAATCGACCACGACCGGCGAGAAGTTGACCGCAGCCGGCGATTCCGAGAAACGTGAGATCGCCACACGAGCCACTTTCTGCGCCGTGCGCGAAGGTGTTTCGCCGCAGACGTTAGAGATCCGCGCCTGGGCAGAGGACTATTTCCCCGATCGGGATCGCAGTGTGAGCGCGCCCTTCATCATCCATGTGCTAGACAAAACGGACCACGCCCTCTGGGTGACCCAGCAGATGGGAAAATGGTTAGAGGCGGCGAAAGAAACTTACGAGAGAGAACAACGTTTGCATCAGACCAACAAAGAACTTCGCGCCATGAGCGCTGAAGATCTGGACCGACCCGAAAACCGCCGCCGCATCGCCCAACAGGCTTCGTCGGAAATGGCGAACGCCCAACGGTTGGATTCTCTCAATCAAAGCGGCCGTCAGTTGGTCGAGCACGCCACAAAGAACCCTGAGTTCGACGCCGCACGTCTGGAGTCCTGGGCCACCATGCTGCAGTCGCTGCAAGATATCGCTGCCAACAGAATGCCCAACGTCAGCGATCTGTTGAAGGAATCCGCCAATGCCAAAGCAGACGCCAAGCCTTCCTCACAACCCAACAATCAAAAGCCGGGTGAAGGCAAGCCCGGCTCTAGCAAAGACAGCAAATCCGGACCGCAACTCAATGAAGGGGAGTCTTCCAATGCCGGCAAGCCGGGTCCTCCTAACGTTTCCACCCCCGATGACAAACCTCAGCCGGAAGTGCCTTCGATCAATTTGACCGAGAGCACGATGAACAAACCGGATGAAAACGAGAACGCCGAGCAAGAGCCGCAGGAAAAGCCTGCAGGCAAGCCCTCCTTCGGCCTGCCAACCAACTCTCTAGCCGCTGCTCCCGGTCAAAAGCCTCAGGAGAATCAGCCATCTTCAGCTCAACAGCCCTTGAATGAGGGAGTGGAAGAGCAACGCGATTTGTTAGCCGAGTTTGCCAAGATCTCCGATCAGTTAGGCGAGATCTTAGCTAGTCTCGAGGCGAGCACCTTCGTGAAACGCCTCAAAGCCGCGTCCCGTGAACAAACCAGTCTGGCCGGCAATATTCGTGAGAAGACGTTAGAATCGTTTGGAGTGTTCCGCAAAGGCGAGGAGGATGCGGAGGACGGCCCTCAGTTCGTGGTGGCCTATTCTGCCGAAGCCAGTAAGAAGGCTCAGAATCAAAGTGAGGTGGTGGATGTGATCAAGAGTGACTTGGAAGCCTATTTCCAACGTAAGCCCACGCCGCACTTTAAGAAAGTCTTGAAGGAGATGCGCGAAACGCAAATCGTACAAGCGTTAGCCTCCGTCGGCAACCGCGCGGCCGACAACTTGAGTGGCAACGCCATTCATGGCGCCGAGTTCTGGGCCGATACGCTTGATCGCTGGGCGGAGGAGATGGTCAAGGCCGCGCAATGCTCCAACTGCTCCGCTTGTAGCGGTGATAGTCTCCCGCCGGAGATCGTTCTCAAAGTCATGCAGGCGCTGCGCGATGAAATGACCCTGCGCGATGAGACTCGCGAATTGGAGAACAGCAAATCTGCTATGGAGATGCTCAACTACCATCGCCGTGCCGGTTTGTTAGCCAAGGAACAAGAGCGCATCGGCAAACACACGGAGAGCGCCATAGAAGACATCCTAGCACTGCCAAACGGCGCGCAGCGGTTTGGTAAACCTTTGCAGCTTCTCAGTGTGGTCGTTCAGGTCATGGATGAAGCTCAGGACATTCTCGAGACCCCGGAAACCGGCGCGCCTGCGATCGCGGCCGAGACCGAGGCCATTGAACTTCTTTTACAGACCAAACGCCAGAATCCCAATGGAGGCGGCGGAGGAGGCAGCAATCCGGGAGGTGGGGGCACGGCCGCCTCAGCCTCTTCAGCCGCGCTTGCCGATCTCGGGGAAGGCGGCGATGCCAACAGCCTCGTCAAAGCACGCCGCATAGGTCAAGCCACCGGCACCGCCGGCCGCGTGTTCCCGGAGGAGTTTAAGACGGGATTAGACGCCTACTTCAGCAATCTCGAAAAAGGTTCCTGACCATGATGGTAGCGGTGACTTTTAGTCGCCGCCGAATAGAAATGGCCTGTTCAGAAGAGACTGAGAGCCATCACTAACAGAGCAACCTTTTAAAAAATATGATCCGGCACATGACAGCACTCGTCTTGGTGACCTTGGTAGGCTGGGTGGCCGCACAAGATGACGTCCCTCTAGGGGATGTCACGATTGAGTTAGATCTCGACGTAGAGGAGATCGTTGAAGAAGTAGGTCCGCAACCCTTAGATGATTTAGAGATCAATGCAGAACTCACTCTAGAGGTTGAGGCCGTGACGGACGTCGTCGCCATAGCTGTCGAAGAAGATCATGAACATGATGACGAAGAGCACGCCATTGGAATAAAGGCCGTGCTCGTTGAGGAAGGCACCACCAAAGAGGAACCGGCGGAGGACAAAGAGTCCCGGTTGAAGGACATCGATCTAACAGAACTCGATGAGTCCCGTCCTGAGGGAAAACTGGTAGCGCTGCCGGGCGAGATCGATTCCAAGGTTCTAGACGAACTTCAGGAGAATGATGAGGACGAGGATATCAAATTCATCCTCGATAACTCCCAATTCCAAATGGAGGCCATGCTTAATCAGGTCATGGATCCCTTGGTTAGGCGCACCATTCAACACTCCGGTATCAATGAGGAACGTTCCGAAAAGCTAACTGAAGCTAAGGAAGCGACCGTCAAAGCCATTATCAAACGCTGGCGCAAAGATAATGAGAAGAAGCTGCGCGACATGGACAAGAAGCAGATCGAGAACATGGCCAAGAACGGCCATCAGATGGGCGTCTCCTACGGCGACGATGCCTACGATCCGTCTAAGGAGGAAACCTGGACAACCGCGTTGGAGACGATTCTCACCAAAGAAGAACACGCTGACCTTAAGAAATCGATCGATTCCATCCGACCAAGGAGAGCCGAAGCTTTGGCAAGAATCATCTTAGCCGAGATCGACCCCCTTATTGGCTTTAAAGAAGAGCAACGGGAACCCATCGTGAAGCTCTGCATAGATAAGATGCTAGCCTTGCCTAAGAATTATTTCGATCCGCCGATGCAGAATGGTTACATGTCGATCGATCTCGGGCAATTGTTAGCACCGATCAAGACCGTCTCAGAAATTGCAGACCAGCTGGATGAAGTACAAGCCAAAGCCTGGAAAGCCGTGAATGCCAAATCACTCACGTCCAATCCCTACCGCTCCAGCAATAACCGCAAGTTGTCCGTTGAAGACCAAGGCCTGGGCAAGATCACCACCAAGATTGATGCCGAACGCCTCATCTCTCGTGCGCTCTGGCGATGGTTCGACGGAAAGAAGGATCCGCATCTGGCGAAAATGAAGGCTCGCGTCTCCATGTTAACAGCTCAAGTAGATCTCTCTCCGGAAGTCCTCGAGCAATTTCATGCCGCCGCCAAAGGCACCGCGGAATGGATGGCAACGCAAGAGTTTCGCAATGAAGAAAACTATTCGCGGCGTCAATTCAGTAATCTTCAGCCCAAAGACGTGGCGGATCGGTTACAAAACTATCACATGCCCAATTGGGGTTACAACCGTCGGCAAGAGAATCCCAAGATTTGGACGAATGCCTTGAAAACGCTCCTCACAGAGGAACAGCGCGCCATTTATAGCGATCTCGCTAGAGCGCGAAAAGAATGGAAGAACGATGCGTTCGCCGCGTTTGTCATCAGCGAGGTGGAGAAGTTCGTTCCCATTGATGAACCGGCGCGCGGCAAACTCCGGACGCGCTTGGCTGAAATCATTCACGAGTTTGAACAGGAGTTTAACAGCACCTTTTCCCGCGGCTGGCATCTCCAGGGATACTACTCTTGCATGCCTCTTGCCATGATCGAGGAAGAGGAAATGAAGGCCCTTTTCACCGAATCCCAACGCGAAGCCATTCAAACTTCCTGTCTGACCAATTGTGTCCAATTCGTCGATCAGATACGTCGGCGTCGGGATCAACGGCAGGAGAATGGGAATGGTCAGGAGGAGGATCCGTTTGCATGGTAAGATTAGCGTTAGTGTTCCTCATCGCTCTCGGAGGAGTTCATGCGCAAGATCCCAAGCTGCGCTTTGGTGGCGAGATCCCCCCTGACGTGGACCTCATTTATGAACGTGGACTGGAATGGCTGGCCGCCAACCAAAGTGATGAGGGTAATTGGAAGGATGGGCAAACCGGAGCCGGTGTCGATGGCATTTGTGTGATGGCTTTCCTCGCCAGTGGCGAAGATCCCAACTTCGGACGCTGGGCGCTCACCATTCGCAAGGCCCTTCGCCACATGGTACTCTCCCAAGACGAAACCACGGGCTATCTCCCTAACAGCATGTATCATCACGGATTCGCCATGCTTGCCCTCGCCGAGGCCTATGGCGCTGTCGACGAATCGGCTCTCTGGCAAGGATCCGAGAAGCCGGGACGCACCCTGGCAGAAGCGCTCGATCTCTCCATCCGATGTGCCGCGACGTCACAGAAGAAGAATCGCTGGGGAGGCTGGCGCTACACGCCGGATTCGACGGATTCCGACACCTCCGTGACCGGCGCGGTTTTGATGGGACTGTTAGCCGCCCGCAATGCCGGAATGGACGTGCCTGACGAAGTGGTCGATGCGGCCCTAGAGTACATGCGTCGCAGCACGGGGCCTAACGGGTTTGTCGCCTATTCCGGTGGCATGGGCGGTATGGGTAACTCCATGAATCGCTCCGCCATCGCCACGCTCGTCGCCGCCGTGAGCAAGCAGAAGGACAAGCGGAAGTACCCGGCAACGCTCAAGCACATCACCCGCCAGTTGGAACATCGTGAGGGGCACTACAAGGAATACTTCCGCTACTACATGGCCCAAGCACTTTTCCAAGGAGATTACGAGTCGTGGAAGAAATGGAACACCATGACCATCCGCCAACTCAAAACCGAGCAACAAGAAAATGGCAGTTTCGGGAACGGTTCCTACAACACCGGCATGTCACTGTTGGCGCTGGCTCTCAACTATCGCTTTCTCCCAATTTATGAACGTTAGAACGTTTCTTTGTCTTGGCGGTGCCGCCCTATTGGCTTTCCCTTCCTCAGTGGAAGCGCAAGGTCTCTTGAGACGGCTCTTTGGTGGAGGGAACCGCGCTAAAGAACCCAAAGCGGAGAAGTACGACTACGCGAACCAACTCCCGCGACAACTGATCACTCCCAGCGCCAATGCCACCGAAATCCTCTGGCGAAACGGCGATGCGCTTTCCGGGGAGCTTGCCGGGGTGAAAGGAGAGATGATCGTTTGGAAGACCAAACTCTTTCAGGATCCTATTAGCCTCAATCGCTCCGCTATCGAAAGAATCGATTTTAAGACTTCCAAGGGTAAGGTGATCGCGCCCTATCGCGTGGTGATGTTGGGCGGCAACCAGTTAACCGGAGAAATCGCATCTGTCGCCGACGGCAAACTCACACTGATCTCCACCCATGCCGGAACGGTCGTGATTGCCATCGATCAAATCACTGGCATTGAGCGCCAGCATGGCCCCGGTATCGTCTTGGGAGACGCACGGGATACCGGCAAGTTCGCCGTCACCGATTCCGACAACAATATCAAAGCGCCGGTCATGTTCGCACCCAGAGGCGCGATGAGTTCGCCGGCCTTTAATCAGAAGATCGAGTGGACGGAGGAACTACCGGAAAGTGGTCTAGTCGATGTCATCCTCCGCTCTGATGTAAGCCCCGCCTTTTCCCTGAGCGCCACGCACGACAATATGCAGTTCGCAGTGGAGACATGGGACGATGAATTGGTTCTAACCGACGGCGCAAATTTTGTTAGTGCCGGTCCCGTGATCAAGCCCGAGGATCGCAGCGTCCACATTCGCTTTGCTTGGGCACGAGCAGCGGGCTTGGCAGTACTCTATGGTGAAGATGGAGAAATCCTCGCCCAACTCTTCCCCGAGAAACCCGAAGAACTGCCAGACAACGTTGCCGACCGCATCTACTTTCACAACAAAAGCGCCGGCTTTACCATCGAACGATTTCGCGTAGAAAAGTGGAATGGCGATTCGCCTCCCAATCTCACCAACACACCCGCGGCCTATGTGGAGACCAGGACAGAAGTCATTCCCGGGCAACTCACTGGCCGCAACGAGACCGCCATGCAAGTCCGGCTCGAAGACGGTTCGATTCGCGACGTTCCCCTAGCAGATGTCCGCGCCGTTCATTGGGATCGCGAACCGGAAGCGTCCTCCAGTGAAAAGGCCCTAACGGAAATCTGGTTTCAGGACGGTCAACGTCTGCAAGGCGAATTGGTCACCGGCGATGGCCTTATCGTCCAAACAGCTTTTTCTACCTCGCCGGTCAAGGCGGACCTAGACGGCTTGCGTGCCATCGTTCTCCCCCAGCCCGAAACTAATGTCGAAGAACGCGATCCCACAACCTTAGATGCCATCGTTTTTGAGGAGGCCCGGCTCCACGGGAAGATCGCGTTGACGGGAGCTGCACTGCCACAGTTTCTCGTCGATGGCGCCGATTCCGCAGCAGTTCCTGCATCCAAGTCCAAATGGAGTCTCGAGCGTGCCGTGTCCAAGGAAGAGGTAGAACAAGGCCGCGCCAATTTGTTAGTGCATGTAGCGACGAAAGAGACACTACCAGCCCAAGTGGCAAGCATGGCCCAAGAAATGCTCCGGCTCACGTCGGAATACTACGAGCCGGTTGAGCTCAGTGTCAGTGATGTGCACGCCGTTCAATTTGGCGGCGAGAAACAAAGTGATGTGAGCTTTGGCGGCAGCGGTTGGCGCGCCTTGAAAGATCGTGGCCGTTTCAGCGTGTCCGGCGAGACCGTGACGTTAGAGCCGGGAACGGCCATTCATCATCCGCACGCCATCCAAGGAGGCGAAGTCGTGTTCACCATGAATACCGAAAGGAATTCCGGAAACCCTTCCTATCGCGTGCGTCTCTTCACCAAAGGCAAAGACCACGGCGATCACGAAATCAATTATCTCATTGCCGACTACTCAGGCATCTATGCCGGTGTGGAAAGAGATTACGGTTCAGGTCAATTTCAAAGCGGCGGCGAAGAGGTTCCCACTAACAATAAACCTGCTGAAATTCGTTTCAAAATCACCGAGAAAGAGGTCCAGATCTTCATCAACGGCACGGCCGGCGCCACTGCCAAGCGCACCTCTAAAAGCAACGGCACCGGGATCATCATCGAGACTGCTTCGCTTTGGGGCAATACCGTCGGCACCTCCACGCTTTCCAACTTTGCCTCTGGCGGCAAGAGTTTTATGACCGGAACGGTACCGTTTTCTGACGAGGCCAAACGCGAGGCCTTGCTTCTACCCCGATTGCGGCGGGACGATCCGCCCAAACATGTCTTGTTAGGCAAAAACGGCGATCTCCTGCGGGGTGAAATGGAGGCCCTCGCCTCTAGCAGTCTGCGATTTCGCACCGGACTGGAGTCTTTCAATATCCCCAACGACCGCCTGGCGGCCATCGTCTGGTTGAAGCCTCCAATCGAAACGCCCACAGAAAAGGAAAGAGAAGAAACCAGCACGTCTAACAAAGAATCATCGACGCAATGGCTCGATCTCATCAACGGCGGCCGGCTCGCCCTTCACGTCGATCAGTGGCAAGAAGACGGCGTGGTGGGAACACACCCGGCTCTGGGTCCATGCCGCATTCCCATCACTCTGATTCACCGCGTGCGGCTGAAAGAACCGCCGCAATCGAGTACCCATGGCCTCCTTTCCAATTGGCAAGTCGAACTCACGCCGGATCCAGTCATCCCAGGCAATGAAGCCGAAAGTTCCCCATTGATCGGCCAAACTGCGGCGGATTTCTCTCTACCCCTAACCAATGACAAAACCCTAGCGCTCAGCAACCTTAAAGGGAAAGTCGTGGTGCTTGATTTCTGGGCCACCTGGTGCGGCCCCTGTGTGCAGTCACTCCCCGGCCTCATTGAAACCATGTCCACGTTTCCTGAAGACGACGTCGCCTTCGTCGGCATCAACCAGGGAGAAAGTAAAGAACAGGTCGAGCAATTCCTCGATACCCGCGGCCTCGATATGACCGTCGCCCTCGACGCCGATCAAGCCGTCGGCGCCAAATACGGCGTCGAAGGGATCCCCTACTCCGTGGTCATCGATCGCGAAGGCAAGATCGCCTTCGTCAAAACCGGCTTCACCGCCGACAGCAACGACCAAATCGCCGAGGCGGTTAGCAAGGCGTTAGAGTAAAGCAGGACGGTCAATCCTAGTCATCTAACATCAAAAAGGCGAGTGGGTATTCAAGTGTTTAGAAGGGAGTAACTATGCCTTTACACGAACAGAAACGAACAAGAAGAGGAGTCGCCAGCCCTTAAAATCTCTTGAGCTTCCACGATAATTCTAACCTCAGCCTTCACTTAGGATAAACATTCGTAATGCTATATTATTCGTGAACTATGAAAGCATTCATCATTCTGTTCCTTTTCTTTCTCATCGTTCGTGCAGAGAGCACTCCCCAATTGCCTGATACTATTGAGTTTAATGGTCAAGTTTTTAAAATTTGGCCTCGTATGGGCCCGCTGCAGCAATACTTGGCTCAGAATCCGGATAAGACACCCAAGGAATTCGCGCTTGATAGGAACCCATTGTGGCGTTCGAATTTGACACGTGGCCACATCGCGCAATACCGAATTGCGGGAGGTAAGATATGGTTAGTGAGCGTCGAAGTCCCAATCCGCCGCGACGAATATGACCTTACAAAAGATAGGATGGTAACCCTTGATGAATTTGGATTCTTTGCACGATTCCCCTTGGGATCTATCTTCGGAAATGGCGAACCTGCAGTGCATGCGCAATGGTTTAATGGGGATCTTCTATTGACCCATGACACCATAAACCCTGCACTGATCCGTAATGGAACACTTTCCAGAAAACACACTAGGCTATCCTTCGAGAAAGGCGTCCTCGTCAAGACAAGGCTAGCAGAACAAGACGCCACAGACCATCCCGCTTCCGCTTCGAAGGCACAGCATCAGCATAAGGGTAGTGGAGATTCCGAAGGCAGATCGAAGAAGCGCCCCCAGTAGATGGGGTTTCACTTGGACGTTTGTCTATGCACTGGGATAAAAGAAAGGGGATTTTGAAGTTAATTGGAGCGATCTTCGTGTCTGGATTCGCCGGTTTGTTTGTGCACGCCTTTTCAATCGACTCGAACAAGCGCTTCACGCACGAGCAGCCAGGCGTCCCACTAATCACTGCAAATGAGCTCCTGATAGATTACGCTTGGATAGCTTATTTATTCCCTATAGCCATTACGATCGCTGGGTTCTGGACCTTACATCACGGACCGCAACCATCTTTGTCAACTGACATTATCATCGTCGCTGCCTGGGTTTTTTCTGTGGTTTGGATATGTCTGGCCATCTTGACTTGGAATGTGCAATATGTTCCAATACTCTAACAATCCCTAATCTGAGCAGCAATTTTAATGCACGCCTAACAAATGATTGTATTAAAAAAACTGTTGTCTATATCCGGAGCGATTGGAATCGCGATCACGGCGGCGTTCCTTGCCTTCTTCACCGTCCAACGAGAGAAGTACTTTCCAGGGCGTTATGAAGATGTATTCGCCACTGGTTTTTATGTCCTGGCAGCGTGGGCAGGTTACGGATTCATTTGCGCAATCTTCTTTGTATTGCAGGCATTAATAGATTCTCGACACCGCTGAAAAGGCGTCATAGCTCCTGGAGAACGCCGCTCCGCAGAAGCCGTGACTTTCTTGTTGTTACGAGTCCGGCTCACCGCGGCCGCCTGAAGGCGGCACCTCGTCGCCGTCTCGCTGTGGTGAATTAAGGAGTAGCGATGTTTCGACGGGAGTTTGTTTCCGATAATTGACCCTCACTGGTCAAATTCTGAAGAGTGAGCGTTGGATATAATAATGCTTGGTTATTTCCCTTGTCACCGAACACCGCCTTCCGCCAAGCGAAGGAACTCCCGGGAGGAACTCGACTCAAACTCAAAGGTCTGCACTTCATTGGCTTTATCAAATAGAATCGTGGAAAAGGTCTCCCAATTCACAAGATCTTCGGATGTTTGAAAGAGAAGACTGACATTCGTCTCTCCCCGAACCTCAACAGCGAGGCTTCCCGGTTTTCCTTTGACAGGTGTGGCCGTTAGAGTTGCTCGTTTCGATTGTCCGCTTGTGGTAAGTTCAAACCTCAAGACATTGGCGCGCATGGACACGCTTTCAATACCATCCTGAAAAGTGACGTCGGATCGCGAAACCAGCAGTTCTCCATGATAGACGCGGCCGGGCCGCAGTTTGTTAGACGAAACATTGACGCGTGTGCTGAGACCATTTAAAGCGCTGGGCTGCCCTAGGCTTGGGCTTTCGTAGACTAACTGATGCGAGTGATCAAAGATCCGTAGTTGCAACCAATCGCTCACTTTGCCATTGGCGATCGGCTCCCACTCTACCGGGCCGCCTCCACTCCCAATCGCCACGGGATGATTGAGCAATATCGGAACCGGAGGCGATTCGCCATCGGCTTTTACATGCACCCTGCGCGCAAAGGCACCGTCGCGGGTGGTGATGATGTTAAACTGATAGTCGCCGGGCAGGAGATAAGCCTCGCCATCTTGCGCATCGGCGAATTGTGCTTCCGTTCCGTAGCCGAGACCATCTTCAGATGCCTTGAGAGGGATGTCAGCTCCGGACGGCGAATCCACCAAGACTTCAACAATGGCATTCACCCCACCGGATGATGCAAATAAGCCGATAAACGGCTCCTCCAGAGGTTGCGGCAATTTCAGGAACTCGTCGAAGCGATAACGTTCTCCTAACACCACACCGATCTTTCCCACGTCTGGCCCGCCCGTCGCTGCGGACGTTGAGAAGAACCCGGTGGTTGACGCAGCGGCGTTACCCGAGAGATCCGTGAACGCGCTTTCGTGATCGGGTGGATTGATCCAATAACTGTAGTTCGTATCGGCAGCGAAACCCGCCTGTGGACGAAAGTGCAAGACCGTGCGGTCGCGGTTCCATTCATGAATCGAGGGGGCGCCTTCCAAAGGAGCACCCCATTGAATCGCCACGGATTCGGCCATCGGTTCAGAGAACTCAACCCTCACAGAAGCATTAGGCGAAACCGTTTTAAAATCGTCCGGAGATTTCCGAAGCACCTGGGGACGCGTGTCGTCCGGTTCATTGGAGGCTGAGTGAATTCTGAACTTCAGTTGCTTATCCACGAGAACGGTTTGTTCTGATCCAAGTGCCCCGTCCAAGAGCACGGCAAGATCAAAGAAACCGGTGATCTCTTCTCCCGGATCAAAAGTGTCCCGAGGAATGATCAGTTCGGTGCGATCAGGTTGAAAATCCCCCACCCCCAAGATGACCCCATTGTCAGATTCCAAGCTTTCAATTCCTAACTGAAGCAGCACCTCCTGGCCATCGGCTATCTGGAGAGGATCCCAACGAATGGTGAGCGGTTGGTTCGCATTGAACCCTAGCAAATCTTCGTAATTCGCCAGTCGTGGAATGGGTGGCAAGTCCTCTTCTCGAAGCGCTACGTGCCGTTCAAAGAAACCACCGGTTAGCGTGGGCAGCCGCAGAGTATACGTACCAGGCGCAATCGCTTGGCGAAGCTGGTGAGGATGAACAAACGCCCGTTCCCGCAGGAGAAAGGGAACGGCGGGATCCGAGGGAATGGGAGAAGTCCTTCCGTCGGGACCCACGAGCTGACCCCACGGCAGCGAGCCATCTCCAGCATCATAAGCGAAAACAAGAATACTATCGGCCGAATCGAGTTCACCCGTAGCAATGAAGGGATACCCGTCATCTTCTTGGCCGTATTCGTAAAACAAGGTCCAGCCGAGGAAGCTCTGAGACCAACTATTCCCGACGAATCCTAAGCTAAGCGCTAGGACAATGAGGAAGATTCTCTGGCAAAGCATCCTTAAGGAGTGCCGAAAGTATGTTTTGATGCAAATGATATTCCATAGCGCGAGAAATCCCCGGGAACGGCGGTTTTCAACCGCCGAACTGCGGCCGGAAGCCACAGCCAGGCGGAACATCCTGCCGCCTCTGTTATGAAGAAGCGATCACCTGGTGGGCCACCTCACCAAACACATCGGTTAGCCGGAAATCCCGGCCGGCGTAGCGGTAAGTGAGCTTCTCATGATCCATACCTAGCAAATGCAAGATTGTGGCATGCAGATCATGGGTGTGCATCTTGTCTTGCACAGCTACGCCGCCTAACGGATCGGTCGCGCCGTAATTGATGCCACCTTTGATACCGCCGCCGGCCATCCACATGGAGTAGCCGCGATTGTTGTGCGGCCGGCCAATCTTTCCCCTACCCTGTTCGCGAGGGGCCCGGCCGAACTCACCCCCCCAGACAATCAACGTTTCCTCAAGCATCCCACGTTCCTTCAGATCCTCAATCAAGGCCGCGATGGGTTGATCGATGGCCGTGCAATTGGCGGTAAGCCGCTTAGGCAAATCGTTATGCTGATCCCATCCACCCTTGGTCACTTGAATGAAACGCACACCACGCTCTGCCAGGCGTCTAGCCATGAGGCATTGCTTACCGAAATCATCCGTCGCTTTGTTTCCTACACCATATTTCTCTTTCATGTCCTGTGATTCATCTGCGATATCAATCACGTCCGGCACTGCCGTTTGCATTCGGAAGGCGAGTTCGTACGACTCGATGACACCTTCTAATTCCTGATGCCGTTCCACCCGCGCCAACAGATCTCGATTCATGCCTTGAATGAGATCCAACTGACGTCGCTGGGCTGCCGTGCTCAAGCGTGGGTTTTCAATATTGGCAAGACCACCCGCACTACTCGTCAGTCGTGTGCCCTGATAGGCGGCGGGAAGAAACGCGGCACCATAGTTCTGCGCGCCGCCGGCGCCTCCGACGGGATTGATCGTGACAAAGCCCGGCAAGTCTTGATTGGTGGTGCCCAGACCGTAAACCGTCCAAGACCCTAACGAAGGGCGAACGAAGTTCGTGCTACCCGTGTGCAACATGACGCTCGCTTGCGGATGGGCCGGGCTATCCGTGAACATGCCGTTCAGGATACACAAGTCATCCGCGTGCTTGGCGAGATGAGGAAAGAGCGAGGACATACGCAAACCGCTCTCACCATGGCGGGCAAACTCGAATTGCGGACCTAGCAGAATACCATTTCCTCCGCGACCCAAGATCTCCGAAGAAGCCTTCTGGCCATGAGCGGCCGCCAATTCCGGTTTGTAGTCAAAAGTGTCCAAATGACTGGGCCCACCTTGCATGAACATAAAAATCACGCGTTTGGCACGGGCTTTGAAGTGCGAATACTTCGGTGCCAAGGGACTTTGGTAGCCGGCCTTGGCCGCGGCCTCACCGGCTAAACCTGCTAGAGCCAGATAGCCAAAGCCGCAGGAAGCCGACTTCAAAAGATCGCGACGCGAGGGAAGAAAGAGATCGTTTGGATGCATAACAATGAAATTACTGGATGTAGCGAAACTCGGCACTAGCGAAGAGAGCTTGGAAAAGGGCTTGCCAACGTTCGGCGAGTTTGTCAGGGATTTCGGCGTTGGTTAGGAATTCTTGGGCGCGCCTTCGTTCTTCAGAGGTGGGTGTGCGGCTCAGAGTCCATCGATAGGCGGTGTCCAGTCGATCTTTCTCCGCCACCTCCTTGAGTAGGCGTTTGGCGGCATGCATGGCTTCATCCATCACGAAGCGGCTATTCATAAAATACAAGGCTTGTGTCGACACGGTCGTGACATCGCGACGCCCGATCACTTGACTCGGCTCGGCAAAGTCAAAGACCTGGAAGAACTCCGGGACGTGGCCGCGCATGACCGGCACGTAAACGCTACGATGTTGAGCGTCTGCCTCGGCTACGAGAGTGGGCACACGCCGCATTTCGCCGGAAGATACTCTCATCACGGGCGATCCCTCCGGGCGCCCCAGATCCAAACGGCCGCTCACGGTCAAGATGGCATCCCGCATGGGCTCCACCTCAAGCCGCCTCACATTCATGCGCCATAGGAGATGATTGTCAGGGTCCACGGCGTTGGCCGCTTCATCAAACGTACTACTCATACGATAAGTCTCACTCATCACCAATTCGCGAATGATCGCTTTCATGGACCAATCATGCTCCATGAATCGTCTCGCCAAATGGTCCAACAACTCGGGATGCGTGGGTTTCTCACCCATGGCGCCGAAGTTATCCACCGTGCGCACGATGCCGTTGCCAAACAAGTGATGCCACACGCGATTGACAAACACGCGCGCAGTGAGAGGATTGTTAGGTGAGGTGAGCCACTCAGCTAATTCCAAGCGCCCGCTCTTGGCGTGATCATCTAACAAATGCTCGCCCTCCGCACAAAGCACCCGCAGGAAACCACGCGGCACCGAATCACCGAGGCTGCGCGCGTCTCCCCGGATATTCACCTGGCAATCCTTGGGCTCTTGGCGTTCGCTGACGCCCATGGTGAAGTTCGCCGTGCGTTTGAGCTTTTCACCATTCTTGGCGCGCTTAATATTCTTCTTAGCTTTCGCCAGCTGCCTCTGAATCGCCTTCTGACGTTTCTTGAGATTTTCTAACGCTTTATCAACCGCAACCGGCTCAACCGTGATCGGCTCCTGCTTTTGTTCACGCTTGTTCCGCTTCTTCTTGGGACGCTTGACCGGCTTCGCCTTGGTCCGCTGCTGGATCTGTTTGTTGAGCGTGTTGAGCTGCCGTTGCAAAGCCTGCACCTGACGCTGCGCCTGTTGCCGGTTGCCCACCAACGATTCTTGAGCCACAACCGTTGCCGGAACGGTGTCCAGTTTCACTAACAATTCAGGATTAAAACCGCCACGGTTACCACCTTGGCGATTCTGATAGCCTGAAAGCGTCTCCGTGCTCCGAAAAATCCCTGCCAAAGCGTAGTAGTCCGTGGTGAGAATGGGGTCGAATTTGTGATCGTGACAGCGTGCACAACTCGTGGTCAGCCCTAAGACGGCGCGCGTGGTGACGTCGATCTGTTCGTCTGCCACATCCATGAGATATTGCTCGCGATCCCGCTCATTCAAATCCATCGCTCCCATGGCCAGGAATCCGGTTGCCACCCGTAAGTGATCCCGTTCCGCTTCATCCTCACAGGGCAATAAATCGCCCGCCACCTGCTCGGTGATGAAGCGGTCATAAGGCAGGTCCGCGTTGAAGGCATCAATCACGTAGTCGCGGTAACGCCAAGCATAGGGGAAGGGAAAGTTGCGCGTGCGCCCCATCGATTCCGCATAGCGCACCACATCTAGCCAATGCCGTCCCCAGCGCTCGCCAAAGTGCTTGGACGCTAACAAGTCATCAACCACCGCCTGAAAAGCTTCGTCATCACTGCGGGAGTCCTTGACAAAAGCTTCAATCTGAGAGGAACTCGGCGGCAATCCAACGAGGTCGAAGTAGACTCGTCGGATAAGTGTGAGGCGATCCGCGCGAGGGGCCTTGGAAATCTCCTTGGCACGATGTTTTTCGGTAATCAGATAGTCAATCGAGTCTCCAGCGATATTGGCGGGTAGGTGAGGAGAGGAAGGCTTCTTGAAGGCCCAGTAGTTTCTTCCTGCTTCGATATTGATCTCCGATACCGCTCGCTCCACCGTGGCGTCGCGCGGATCGGGTGCTCCCATTGCCACCCATGCTTCGAGAGACTCGATTTCCTTGTCCTTGAGCCGGTACTTCGGAGGCATTTGCAAATCGGCATCGTTGTAACGCACCGCCTGAATGAGAGGGCTCATTTCTGGATCACCCGGCACGATCACCTCACCGGAATCGCCACCCGCCTGCCAGCCACCAGCAGAATCTAAAAGGAGGCCACCCTTCACGCGAGTGGCCTCTTTGGAGTGGCATTGGAAACAGTGTTCTGCCAGGAGCGGCCGGATCTCTTTCTCAAAGAAAGCCTCGTGTTCTGGCGAGATGCCGGGAAGCGCTCCGAGTCCGATAAATGAAGTGAGTAGGAAAGCCGCGGGGAAACGCATAAAGTCTGTTTTAGGGGAGATTGCGCGGTGGATCAACCCCAGTGGACACTTGCGCGTTGTGGGAAGTGAGTGCGCTCCCTAAGATTTCTAAATAATCTTGAAAGCTTTAGGTATTCTATGGTTAAGGCACCGCTACGGACAGACGCTTTTCCTATGGGAACGCCGGCCTCCGCAACTCGCGGCGAGACGCCACGGCTCCTTGCTCCACTAACAACATTCAAATCGATTCGTCGAACCTCTGCGCATCGAGCCTGTTCCTCGGGCACTCTGCTGTTCTCTTCTCCGTGGGTATGACTAAAAGTGGTGGGCACTTTTCGTAGCAGAACTCGTGAGAGTTCCGGGCGTGGCACTCCCCTGCCCCGAAGGAACTGTCACCAGTTCCTCTACCTTTATTGACCACCACTTATGGGTATGACTAAAAGTGGTGGGCACTTTTCGTAGCGGAACTCGTGAGAGTTCCGGGCGGGCACTCCGTAGCGGAACTCGTGAGGGTTCCGGGCGTGTCACTCCGTAGCGGAACTCGTGAGAGTTCCGGGCGTGTCACTCCCCTGCCCCGAAGGAACGGTCACCAGTTCCTCTACCTTTATTGACCACCACTTTTAGTCACACCCCTTCTCCGTCGACTCCAGAGGCTTACAATAAGAGCAAACTAACAATGCTGAATTCTATACATTTCATCGCTAATAATTAAGTTCACTCAGGATACAGACGTCCATATTACTTTCCAGCCTCGCCCAACTTATCCCCCATGTGGGCGTATATCTCTGTTTGCTTAGATGTCCAATCCACTAAATCCTGAGCCAGCCTAATTCGCCCCGGCTCGAAGAGTGTGATGGTAGACGATCCTCCGAAGGCAAAGAATCCCTTCTCATCTCCCATGTGCATGTCTTTGTTAGGCGAGCAAGTTTGATTGATGGAACCGACACAAGTGGCGCCAATCTCTAACAAAATCACTTCACCCAAGACTTCTGACATAAGGGTGGTGAGTGTTCGTCTGTTTTCCCATAGGTATTTCACGTTTTGACTGAGAGCGATGGGGTTCACGGAGTAGAGCGCTCCGTTTAAAAGCTTCGTCTCCCCTACTCTTCCCGATGTCGGAAAATGAAAGCGATGGTAGTCGACCGGGCACAATCGGGAAAACACCATGGCGCCATTTGAGTAGCGCTCTGCTAGCGCCGGATCACCTAGTAACGCCCGCAGATCAAATCGCTGGCCTTTGACATAAAAAGCCTCCAAAGCGGAGACGTCTTGAAAGCCAAAGTGGCGGCCATCAGCGGGGAAGACGGCGACATCGTCGCCCTCCGCGATTGGACGGCATGATGGTTTCAGCTTGCGGTAAAAGAAAGCGTTGAAATGCTCGAAACTTTCCGCTTCATCCGCAAATTCTTCAGGGTCGAGCTGATATTGCTTGATAAAGGGCGCGATTTTCTCGCGGCTCGCCGGGCGATTCATGCGCCAGCCATACCACCGCGAGAACGCGGCGCGTTTGACTAAGCCCTCTAAAGATAATCGACCAATGGCAGTGCCATAGGTCCATTTCAAAAAACCTTCGCCATAAACGGCTTCGGTTTCAATTTGTTGAGTATAACGATTGTAAAAGCGAATCGGGCTCGAATCTCCCATCGGCCCTAGAGCTCTTTGATTCTGATATGCCGATAATAAATCGGGGCGCCGGCGTGTTTGCCTTGTAAGCCAATCTTGCCTTTCGTCTCCAATTCCGCAACGGGCCGACTTAGCCAGGGAGGAATCTTGCTTCCATCGGGATTGGTCTTCGCTGAAGTCCACTTGGTCATATCCATTTCGGTAACGACCTTTCCATTCAAAGCGACCATCACTTGGTGATCTTGACAGGTGATGGTCATCCGGTTCCATTCGCCCGGCTTCTTCACGCGGGATTCAGACGCCGCTAGGTGACCGAATATGGCCGCGCATTGCCATGTTTTATCGGCGTTCGCCCATTGTTCAGCATAATTATCGGCGATTTGAACTTCCAACGAATTGGGGATCCAATCCTTGGTATCACTGCAATAAACAACCACGCCGCTATTGGTGCCCGGCGCGGTTTTGAACTCCAGATCCACGATAAAGTTATCATACGTCTTCTTGGTCCAAATCGCTTGATCTTGGGCCGCTGTGAGCACGCCGTCATTATCGGTCATCCACACACTGGGAGGGGCGACGGCATTCGCGTAGCCCTTGCCAAAGAGTGGTTCCCAATCTGTTGAATCCGGATGGGCATCCGAATCATTTGCCGAACCACCACCTTCGGATTCGGCCAATTGAAAACAACGTATTTCTGTATCATTGCGAACGAAGATGCATTGATTGGCATAGGCGGGATGCGACCACACAATGGGGCGGCGTTTGAGATCACGTCCATTAGGTTCAATCAAGTTCGCACGGCTGATTTCTTCATATCCTGAAGTGCCAAGATTCGCGATGATCAATTGCCCCAACTCATTGAAAAGAAAGTAGCGATCCTCATGCGGCGTGACAAAGACATTGGCCCAACGTTCGCTCTTTCCAATGATTGGTTCGAAACTTTCCCATAGCCGTTCACCATCAGAAGCGCGTAAGCAACGGAATTGTCCATAACTGCAGCCGCCGTAAAGATGGCCGTCAGCGAATACCGGCGTGCCCATGATACTATTGAGATGTTCCGTCCGGCGCTCGCTTTCGCGTTCAGTCTGCCAGAGGATTTCCGGTGTTTTTTCAATGTTGTCAGACAACTCTAACATCGTTGCGCCGTTGTAGAAGCTGGTGAGAAAGAGCTTGTTCCCGTCTTGACGAGGGGTGGGCACACATAATCCGGAACGAATTTTCCAGGGAATCGTCCATAAGACTTTTCCATCAGATGGATTAAGGCCATTGATAGACTCCGGATGCCAGATAAGGAGCACGTCTTTTCCCGCATAATGAATCAAAGCTGGAGGACAATAACCCGGCTCCTTGGCGGAAAGCGCCCGCCAGCGTTCCTCACCGGTTTTTTTATCATAGGAAACCACTGTGGTGCCCTCGCCTCGCGCCAAGCACACTAACTGATTTCCAACAATCAACGGCGACGCGGCAAAGCCCCAATTGGGGGCCTTGACGTCGAAGTCTTTGGCGAAATTCTTCTGCCAAACCACTTTTCCTTCATTGGCCGAGAGGCATTGTAAATGACCTTCCGCACCAAGAATATAAACATGGCCGTCATCGACCAACGGCGTGCAGCGCGGGCCGGAAGCATAGCTCACAGTGTATTCGACCTCGTATTGATGGGACCATATTTCCTCACCCGAAGCGGCCTCCAAACAATGCAATCGCTCCACTCCGGGAATAGCGCCGCGTTTGAAGGCATTGTCCGGCAAATCAGCCGTGGGATGATGCACTCGATCGAACACATAAACCCGGCCATTTGCCACCGCTGGACCGGCGTATCCCGAACCGATGCTTTGTTTCCAAACCAACGGCGGCCCGCCATCAGGGAATTCTTTTATGATCCCGGTCTCCCGCCAAACGCCATCGCGTTCCGCCCCAAACCATTGGGGCCAATCCACAGCGGTGCTCAGTGAAATTAGTGATAGATACAGCGAGGCACTCCAAATTCGCGTCTTCATGATGAAAACCTACGAGTAGGGAATGGCTCGTGGCAATACCAGATCGAGTGTATTCAGGAGCGATTGGCGCTTGTAGAAGAAGTCGTGAGACTTCTCCTCATTTTGAGGCGCTGCGCCCGGAACTTTCACAAGTTCCGCTACGAAGTTAGGCGCTGCGCCCGGAACTTTCACAAGTTCCGCTACGAAGTTAGGCGCCGCGCCCGGAACTTTCACAAGTTCCGCTACGAAGTTAGGCGCCGCGCGCCAGGAACTTTCACAAGTTCCGCTACGAAGTTAGGCGCCGCGCGCCAGGAACTTTCACAAGTTCAGAACACCTGACCTACCCGATGGATCCTCGGGGTAGAGGGAGCGGCAATGCAGATCAGGCGATAGAAAAAACGGATACCGAATCGTGGATTGGAGACCGATTTCGATCATGATACACTTCTGCATGCCTCAATTGCAGCTTCCCATTATCCAAGAAGGCACCCACTTGATCACCGAGAACCTTGGCTATCAACGCCAAGAGAATCAAGTCGTCTACCTGCACGGCATGATGCCCGTCTTCATCCATGATGTGGAGGATACCGCTTCGTTCCAGATGATCGTTAGTCAATTCTACATCAACGGCAATGCCAAGCAGGTGGACATCGTCAACGCCTTTGGCATCAAACCACTTGCCCTCAAACGTTGGGTCAAAAAATACCGCGAAGGTGGACCAAAAGCCTTCTACATAGAAAAGCGAGGCCGACCACGTGGCTCTAAAAAAAGGGGCCCAGGCAGATAGCGCCAGACCGGCGACAGCAAGCAACGTTGGCGGACTCTGATAGTCAATCCCAGGCCAGCAGCAAAAGCCAACGCAGCCGCGAAGATGCTGCTGCCCCCTTAGGCGTCGCCACCACCGATCTTGGCATGCGCGTGCTCGCCGCCGTCGGCAAGATCAGCAAAGCGCCAAGCACCTTTCAGCGTTGTGAGGACGTCAGTTTCGGGGGCGTCTTGTTAGCTCTACCCGCCTTATTAGCTTGTGGTCTACTCCGACACGGTTCGCGTTACTTCACCCTGCCGGCCGGCTATTACAGTCTCACGCACATCTTCATGATCCTCGCCTTCATGGCTTTGTGCCGGATCAAATCCATCGAGCAGTTAGCCTACAGCGCTCCCGGAGAATGGGGAAAATTGCTAGGCTTGGATCGATGTCCTGCAGTGAAAACGCTGCGTAGCAAACTCAAAGAACTCAGTGCTCAAGACAGCGAAGCTTGGGCTGCGCATCTTTGTGAGGACTGGATGCAGGAAGATCCCGCCAACCTCGGCGTTCTCTACATCGACGGGCACACCCGCGTCTATCATGGCCAACAAACCAAGCTGCCACGTCACTACGTCGCCCGCCAACGTCTCTGCCTGCGCGCCACCACCGACTACTGGGTTAACGGCTTCGACGGTCTGCCCTTCTTCAAAGTCAATCAAGCCATCGACCCTGGGATGATCCAGGTGCTCGAAAAAGAAATCATTCCCACACTTGAAACGCAAATTCCCAACCAACCCACCGAAACCGAGCTTAAGGCCGATCGCTATCGCATGCGCTTCCGGTTAGTCTTCGACCGCGAAGGCTACAGTCCCGGTCTGTTCAAACGCATGAACGCCAAACGCATCGCCTGTCAAACCTACCACAAATACCCCGGCGAAGATTGGCCCGAAGACGAATTTCATCCTCACCAAGTCAAACTCATCGACGGTAGCCAAGCCGAGATGCGGCTTGCCGAGCGCGGCACTTTGTTAGGAAGCAAACCTGCCGAGCAACTGTGGGTGCGCGAGGTTCGCAAACTGACCGAAAGCGGGCGGCAAATCGCCATCATCAGCACCGAATGGCAAGCCAGCGCGGCAGAGATCGCCGGGCCACAATTCGGCAGATGGTATCAAGAAAATTTCTTCAAGTATGCGCGGCAACACTTTAACCTCGATCGACTTATCGACTATCAGCTTGAGCCAATAAAAGCTACCGCACGAGTGGTCAATCCCGCCTGGAGACAGCTCGATAGCGAGATCCGAAGCCGAAATGCCCAGCAAGCCCGGCGCAAAGCCAAGCTGCACGATCTCAGTCTCAAAGGGCAAGAACTCACCAGTAAACGAGCCGAGCGTTACATGGCCAAAGCCGAAGCCCTGCGCGAAGAAATCGAGCGCGAGACCAGTGAGCTTGAGCAACTCAAAAGCCGACGCAGCAAGACAGACAAACACATCACCGTGAGCAAGTTACCCGAAGAAGACCAATTCATGAAACTGGCCACCCGCAGCAAACACTTCATCGATACGCTGAAGATCATCGCCTACCGGGCCGAGAGCGCCATGGCGCAAACGATTCGAGAACACCTTGGAGCGCACCATCAAGACGAAGCGCGCGCCTTTGTGCGCGATCTCTACACCACCGAAGCCAACCTCATCCCTGACAACGAAGCAGGCACCCTAACCGTGGAGATCCACAGCCTGTCCACGCCCAAAGCCAACGAGATTCTGCAGCATCTCTGCGCTGAGCTGAGCGCCACGGAAACTGAATATTCTGACACAAACCTAAGGCTGATCTTCAAATCGGTATCCGATTAATTTCCCTCCCAGGTCCGGTGTTCTGAAGTTCCGCTACGAAGTTAGGCGCCGCGCGCCAGGAACTTTCACAAGTTCCGCTACGAAGTTGCTCGGCACCCTACCAGATTTCTCAACTCGCCGGCGACGGCTGAAGAGGGATCTCCAAGGGACTAGATGAAGTGCCTGGGACGTTTTCTGATGACGCTTCAGCCGGATCTTCCTCGATCGTTCCTTCCGCTAGCAAGAGATCGTAGTTGTCCTGCGCGATCTGATAGATCTCCGGGTAATGCTCCCGATGCGGCGCTAATGTCTTGTGCGCCTTGCGATAGTATTTGGCAGCCTCTTGGTGATGGCCCAAGGCGTGATAGGCTGCAGCGATATTGGTTAGGCTTTGTCCCGCTTCGTAACTCTCTTCACCGTGAACGAGACAACGTTTTTCATAAGCGCGCTGGTGCATTTCCAAAGCACGGTCCACGTGACCCGAACGCTGATAAAGTCCGCCGATATTATTGTAAAGAGCGGCCACCTCATCAGAGTTGGATCCTAGAGCATTTTCAAACGCCTCCAGCGCGATCAAATAGTGTTCTTCGGCCAACTCGAGACTACCACGTTGTTTGAAGATCATGGCCAGGTTATTCCGCAGATTGGCGGCCAACAACGGCTCATCCACACTTGCACTCTCAAAGATTTCGATGGCGTCCTGATAGAGTGGCAAGGCCTCGTCTTGCTTGTTCTGAAGATCCAAAGCCGCGGCCAGCTCGCTCTTCAGCTTGGCAATCTGCACGGGCGAAACGGTGCGACGCCCCCGAGCCAAGGAGAAAGCTTCTTGATAGACCAACTCGGCACCGGTGAAATCGTTGTCATCCACCCGGCGCGAACCCAGTTTCCGCAAGGCCTCTAGCAATTCAGGAAGATTCTCGTCATCAGCCCCAGGACGCTTGGCCGCTTCAATCGCTGTTTGAGCTACCTTGACTGCCCGTTCAAAATCACCCGCCTCCAAATAGTGACTCAAGCGCTCGGAGAGCACTTTATATAGGTTCGACTGCTGATCAGCGCCCATGGAGAAGCATAATAAATGTGAAAAATGCGGTACGACTTAAAAATTTCACTTTGGTGAAACTTCACATCTCAGCGTATTCAATCTGCGATTTTCTGCAAAAGTTCTTTTCGAATAGCCGGAATTCGCCCGTATAGCTGGCCGATTCCCCGCAGCCCTCGCCCCCCCAAACCTAGCATTTCCGCCGTCTGGTTCTCAAAGTGCGCCACCGCACGCGGGGTGGGCATTTCCTTGACCAGAAAATTGAGCGCCCTTTCTAAGAGATCCGCTAGATCCGGGATGGGCGTCCCTTCCTCGGCTACGAGCCGGAGCAAGCTCGCGAAATAGGAGGCGGCCAAGGTTTGGATATAAGTCTGACGAATGCCGATTCTCGGATCTAACAAAGCGACTTCACGAAGGGTATGGAGATCAGACTTCCGGCTCTGGACAAACTCAAGCTCCCCGTAAAAGAAGAGGTCCAGCTTGCCGGCAAAGCCGCTCTTGGGCCGCCGGGCGCCCTTGGCGATGGTACGGATGAGCCCGTGATCAGGCGTGCACCATTGCACAATGAGGCTCGTCTCACTGTAATCACTGAGTTGAATGATAGTGCCACTCGTCTTCTCCACGTTTCAAGAATCACGCGTTGATTTCCAGGTTGATCTTCAGGGACGAACACTTACAGCTTTACGCCTTATGAGCGACGAGAAGAAAGGGAATTTCGACGAATTGGAAGCCTTCGATACGGAAGCTCTCAAGGGCCGCTTGGGAGAACTCCGGAGGTATCTTTGACCTCGCGAAGCTAGAATCAGACCTCGTCGAACTCGAGACCCAAATGAGCGCCCCGGATTTCTGGGACGATAAGGATCGCGCTCAAGGCAAGATGGAGGAAGTGTCGCGTCTCAAGAACAAGATCGAACCCTTCAAAAATCTCACGCGCCGAGTCGAGGACTTGGACGTCCTCATCGAGATCGCCCAGGAGGAATCCGATGCCGAGACTAACAAAGAGGTCCGCGATGAAGTCCGCGGCATCTTAAAGGATCTCGACGCTTTCGAACTCAAACAGTTTCTGTCCGGGAGTTACGATGCCAACAATGCCTTCGTCACGATCCATGCCGGCGCGGGCGGGACGGAGGCCTGTGATTGGGCCGACATGCTTTTCAGGCTCTACCAGCGCTGGGCCGAGCGGGCGGGTTTCAAGGTAAGTGTGCTCGATTTACAAGAAGGTGAGGCCGCCGGGATTCGCGCCGTCACCCTCTTGATCGCCGGCGAATACGCGTACGGCTACCTTGCTTGTGAACGCGGCGTGCATCGCCTGGTTAGAATCTCTCCCTTTGATGCGGCGGGCAAACGGCACACCTCTTTCGCTTCGCTCGACGTCACGCCGGAGATTCATGACACCGGAGGTGTGGAAATCGCCGATGCCGATATCGAGATCACCACCGCGCGCAGCGGCGGCAAAGGCGGGCAGAACGTGAACAAGGTGGAAACCGCCGTCATCCTCAAACACAAACCCACCGGCATCATCATTCGGTGCACTCAAGAACGTTCGCAGGGCCGCAATCGCGAATTGGCTATGGAGATGCTCGTCGCGAAACTCACCCAGATCGAAGAAGACAAGAAACGTGCTGAATCCGAACGAGCTTATGGCGAGAAAGGCGACATCGCGTGGGGCAATCAGATTCGTTCCTACGTCTTTCAGCCCTATCAAATGGTCAAGGATCTGCGCACGGGCGAGGAGACTTCGAACATCAACGACGTCATGGACGGCGATATCGATGCCTTCATCGAAGCCAAGCTCCGCGGTCAGAAACGTGATTAACTAATTCGTTAGGCAACCATGCGGCGTGTCGTCATCAAATTTGGTTCCGGCATCCTAACCGATCCCGCCGGAACCGGGCTGGACGGAGGGCAGTTAGAAGCCTTGGTTCAAGCCGTCGCCGGCTTACGCAAAGACGGCTACGAATGCGTCGTGGTCTCCAGTGGAGCTGTCGCCGCCGGCATGCCGAACTTCGGCCTCAAGGAAAGGCCGGCCGAACTCAGCATCCTCCAAGCATGTGCCGCCGTGGGACAAACACGTCTCATGCATTTCTACGAAACGCTCTTTCGCCAATACGATCTCACCGTGGGACAATTACTACTCACTCACGAAGACCTTAAAACGCCGGAACGCCGCGATAATGTCTGCAACACCCTGGAGAAATTGCTCGCTTTCCCGAACACCGTTCCCGTGATCAATGAAAACGACTCCGTAGCGGTCGAGGAATTGCGTTATGGCGATAACGACCTCCTGTCCGCCGATGTCGCCTGTCTCATCGAGGCCCAGACATTGGTTCTCCTCACCACGGTCGACGGGTTGTTTCCCCCGAATTCCCAGAAGATCCTCACACACGTCGACGACATCGAATCGGTGTTAGCCTTCGCTACCGAAGAAATCGGCAATCTCTCTCGCGGGGGCATGACAACGAAACTTCGCGCCGCGCAACGCGCTTCCGAATCGGGGATCGACGCCTACATTGCCAATGGGCGGCGTGCGGATCAACTTGCGGCCGTCCTTCAAGGTCAAGGGTATGCGACGTTTGTGCCGAAGAAAGGCGTTGGTTAGATAGCACGAGCCCCATGGACCGGCGCTTTTCAAGCGCCCTATGCTTACCGGCGGTTGAAAAGCGCCGGTCCTTGAGCTTCCTACAGTGGTCCTACAACAACGACGCCGCGCAGGTGGCAATCGACTCCTGCGAATGATCGGCCAATTCGCGAACCGCTTCCGGCACGGCGTAATGGCCGCTGCCGTTGGCACCGTAACGTTGATCATAGTGCTGTTCCAGGATCTCGCTGATCAAGGGCACCCATTGCCGTTGGTGGCACGCCTTGCGCCAGGCTTCGATCTGTTCACGTGAATGATAGGGTTGGAGACGATCGAGTGTTTCTAGGACTTTGTCAGGATACTCCAACCAATCGGCGTAATCGCGATGAAGGTAGGCCGCTCTTGCCTTGAGGGGCACACGCAATTCGGTAACCGGCGACCGACGCATCTTGCGCATGAGAGCGCCCGGGATATTGAGATGGCCGATCTTGGGGCTCTCCGCTTCGACAAAGACGACTTTGTCAGGATCACACCCGGTTAGCGTGTCATAAATCGTGGACTCAAAACGTTTCTGAGCTGGCTGCGGTGTCACCAAATGCCCGCCAAAGAGCGAGCCTTTGTGATTGGCCAAGCCTTCGAGATCGAGCACTTGAGCACCTTGCTCACACAAGGCTTTCAAAAGAAGCGTCTTACCGGAACCGGTCAAACCGTTGAGCACACGAAAGCGGAGTCGCTCCGAGAGAGATCGCAGTTCTTCAACGACGTGGCGTCGATAAGCTTTGTAGCCCCCTTCTAACTGAATCACTCGCCAGCCGATTTCCGCCAGCACCATGGCAAGGCTGCGCGAGCGTTGGCCACCGCGCCAGCAATAAACCGCCGGCCGGTAGGCCTTCGGTTTTTCGCAAAAGTGTTGTTCAAGGTGACCGGCAATCCGTTTCGAGATCCACGCAGCACCGAGTTTTTTCGCCCTGAACGGCGAAACCTGTTTGTAGAGCGTGCCGACCTCCTCCCGCTCCGCATCATTGAGGACAGGCAAATTGATCGCGCCTGAAACATGATCCTCCGCATATTCAGCCGGCGACCGGACATCAATGATCTCATCAAAAGATGACGCCACAAGCGGAAATGGGAGTGTTACAATACGAGCGCTCATGACTGGAGCGCCATCATAACCACGGCGTAAACAAGGACGCCAGCCGTTCTTGCATTTTCTCTTTCCAGGGCCGCTGCCTCCACGTTTCTAAGGTCAATTCTCTAGC
The DNA here is from genome assembly GCA_965224685.1 of Verrucomicrobiales bacterium. Taxonomy (GTDB): domain Bacteria; phylum Verrucomicrobiota; class Verrucomicrobiia; order Verrucomicrobiales; family DEV007; genus CBDDAB01. Next base: position 1,227,703 of record CBDDAB010000018.1, read on the forward strand.
ATGCTCCAAGTCTTTCCAAAACTGGCCTTCAATCCTTTTCACTACATCGACATCTAACAAAACGGCGTTCACTTCCAGATTATAGTTTAGTGATAGACTATCGAAATTAGAAGAACCGACCGTGGCCCAGCTCTGATCGATGACCAGTGACTTCGCATGAAGGATGCGGCCTTGGTAAAAGAAAATGCGAATCCCATGCTTCAGGAAGCCACTGAGAAGGCTCCGGCCGGCGAGGTCTGCAAGCGGCACATCAGAGGCCTCAGGCAAGAGCAAACGAACGTCGACGCCGGCAGCCGCGCGCTTGAAAAGCTCTTTGCGAATGGCCCGGTCGGGAATGAAATACGGATTCGTGAGCAGGAGCTGCGTCTCCGCCTTTTGGATCTCCACCTCATAAAGCCGCCGCACTTTTTTCCGGTATTGGCCGCGACCGCCGACAATCAAAACGCCGCCATGCGTTTCGTCATCAGCGTCCGTGGGCAGGTGCGTTGCCATCACCTCCTGCGGCTCTGCCTCAGTTAAAAGAACGCCCGTCTCCCGATGCCACGTCTCACTGAAAAGGACCGCGAGGTCCAAAGCCGCCGGTCCGTCCAAACGCACGTGGGTATCCCGCCAGGCCGCCTCTTTCCTCACACTTTCCGACCAGTAGTCAGCGATATTGAAGCCACCAGCATAGCCTAACCGGTCATCCACAACGAGAATCTTCCGGTGATCTCTACCAAAGACGCCAAAACGCCGTTTCCATGGAGCGATCGGCCGATATTCCAGCACATCCACCCCAACATCACGAAGTTTACCGAAGAAACTCTCCTCGGCATCAAGCGACCCAATGGAATCGTAGATGAGCTTCACCTCCACGCCTTCGCCCGCCTTGGTGGACAAGGCTTCAGCGAGCCGATGCGAGGTGAGGTCTGACAAAAACATGTAGAATTCGCAATAGACCCGTTCTTCGGCTGAGAGAATATCCTTCACCATTTGGTCGTAGAGCGCATCGCCACTATGAAAGACATCACTGCGATTGCCAAAGCTGGGCTGATCCTCGGCAATGCGCGTCAATTCCCGAATGATGGCAGGCCGCAGAAGAAGACTGCGGTGACGCAGGGGGCGCTTGAGGAACTCAGGAACCATCGTCTTCGGGCACTAACGAAATCGGTTAGGCACTGTCAATACCAGGACCTATATGCGGTGCAAGCAAAGTGATGGTCGAGATAGTGGCGCATGCGCGTGAAACGTCATCATTTCGTTAGACATTCTTCTCTCCGCGGGCACCCTTCGCCCAATGCAATCCCGTTGGCCTCAACTCATCGTTTTTGACCTGGATTTCACTTTATGGGATTGCGGAGGGACGTGGTGCGATTGCCTGAGTCCCCCTTTCAAAGGAAGCGGAGATCACGTCTACGATTCACGAGATTACCATATCCGCATCTACCCGGACATCCCTGAGTTGATCAATGTTCTGGAATCGAATGGCGTCGTTTTAGCCATCGCTTCGCGGACGCACGAACCCAGCTGGGCACGCGAACTACTGGCCTTGTTAGGTCTAACGAAAACATTTACGTATCAAGCGATCTATCCCAGTGACAAGCAGCGCCATTTCCACGAGCTTCAAGAGGAAAGTGGCGTCGCCTTCGAAGAAATGATCTTCTTCGATGACGAAGATCGCAACATTGTTTCCGTCTCCAAGCTTGGCGTGCATGCCCACTTGGTTCACCGTGGCGTCAGCAAGGGTCATCTTGATGAGGCCCTGCAAAGATGGCGAGGGTGCGAAGTAGGGAGGTACGACTAAAAGTGGTAGTCAATGAGGTAGAGAAACTGGTGGCAGTTCCTTCGCGAAAGCGATGTCAAGCGCCCGGAACAGAAGAAGCTCTAGGTGCCCGTACCGAACGCCCTTCATGGATTTACCCCCATCGACGATTGTCCGTTTGACGATCGTTCAGAGTTTGCTAGCGTCTCTAGCAAATCGGTCGTTGTGCTACACCCGCCGTTTTACATGAAATGGCGGCACCCAAAGGCATCGCTACTGAAGGAACAAGAATGTCCAAACCGACAACCTTAAACCTCTAGTAACTATGAATGTCTGTCCCAGCTGGGTCCGGGCGTGCCGCGCTTGGTTCGCCATCATGTGTGCCTCATCATTGCTCGCGTGGTATCCCCTCCACGCGGCGCCGCGTTTTTACGGAAGTGAGGAGCCGCTACCCGATGAGGCACCTTGGGTGGCCGCCCTATTCGAGGCTGGAGGTGATCCTGTAAGGGATTTCTTAGGTACTGGAGCGCTCATTCATCCGCGATTTATCATCACGGCGGCCCACGCCGTCACCGGCATGGCGCCTGGAGAGATTTCCTGTGTGATTGGTAGTCACGATCTAGCGGAAGAACAGACTGAAGTCTTCGAGATCGTCGACGTCATTGTGCATCCGACCTTCGGCGAATGGGAGAAGCACTTTGCCGCGGACTTGGCCTTGTTAAGATTGGGCAGCGCAGTGACAGACATCGAACCCATTCTGATTCTGGAAGCTTGGGCTCCGGATACCCAAATAGGTGCTGAGGCACGCGCCATTGGTTGGGGTGGAAATGACCGGGTAGGGAGATTGCAGTCCCTCCGGCAGAGGGTCACCCTGCCTTTAGTCTCCAGGACACTTGCCAATGAGAAAGCCTCCTACAACGGTGAACTCATCGCGGGAATGCTACCGGTTGGAACGCCAGAAATGGAGACGGATGCCTGTTTGGAAGATAGTGTGGCGCCTTTGGTCGTCACCACGGAACTGGGCGACCAACTGGCCGGCCTGGTGAGCAGCGGAAGCGGCTGCCGCAAACCAAACAAGTACCGTGTGTGCACGGATCTCTATCATTATCGCCCTTGGATCCTTTCCTTCCTTTGGCCCAATTACGCCGCTTGGGAAATGGAACACGGTGCAGTGGGAGTGCTAGGCGATCATGATGGCGACGGAGTGAGTAACGTAACGCAATATCAAGCCCGCAGCGGCGTGGATTTGGAAGCCTTAGTCCGGGGATGGGCAGAGGGGTCCGCCTCCATCCTAACGTTTCCATTGGATCAAACCGATGTGGTACCGCAGTTCCAGGTATCGGACGATCTTGAAGATTGGATTGAACTCGCAGACACGGACATCGACGTGACGGAAGATCGCGAAAGCGGCACCTCAAGGTGGACGATCAACCCGCCGGAAACGCCTGGCGCACAGCGGTATACCCGCTTTCGATCCCAATTGGCGGGAAACTACGTGGCCAGGCCCAAGCCTCTGTGGACCGGCACTGAATTTGCGAGTGAAGTGATGGGTGCGGATGAGCGAATCGGGGATCAACAAACTCGGGATTACCTCCTGACACAATTACCAGAAGAGGGTAATGCTCAGTTGCGCATCGTGTCTCCAGAATTTGCTAGTGTGGTGAAATTGCTCAATCCCGCGACCGGTGAAACGGTGTCGGAAACAACCGCGGAGGCCGGCGCCGCGGCCATATTGATCATCCCAGGACCGGAAGACCTCATTGCTCGAGTCACTACCACCCAAGCCAATCCGCAAGCAATGTTTGACATTGCCCTAACGGGAGCACCAAAGCTGAAAGTAACACCAACCGAACTTGAAACGCGGGTCCACCTTGGCACCACCCCGGACGCTCTAACGTTGCGCGTGCGGAATGACGGCGAGGGCTTGTTAGACTATTCCCTGACTTCGGACAAAGCTTGGATCGAACTCGACCCGGCCACAGGATCGGTGGAGCCTGGTAAAACCAAGGCGGTCAAGGTGCGGTTCAACATCAGCGACCTGGTTGATACGGGGGTCTTTCCGGCAAAGGTTACCGTCAATGTGTTAGGCACCGAACCGGTCGACGTGCCGTTAGATCTCTGCGTGGTACCACAATCCAAGGAAATCCGGGCCGGCGATCAGATTCGCTCCCAGCTCACCAACGAGACCCCGCAACCACGTCGCGAAGGCAACTTCATGGAGCGCTGGCTCTTCGAGGCTCCCGAACAAGGCCGCTACCTCTTCAGCATGGGCTCGACTAAAGTGGATTGCTACCTTTATGTCGTCGATCCCAAGACCGGGGAGTTGCTTGCGGAGTCCGACGACAATGGATTGGGATTCACTTACAATGCCGGAATCCTGTGGGATATGGAACCAGGTGATGTGGTGATTATCGAAGCAACGACCTTTGGCGCATGGGGGCAATTCGGAAATGTCGGACCTTACTCGATGAACGTGGTGATCGGTCAGTAAACGCGGCAGGATCCACCTCCATATCACGGGGTTTCCAACCATCTCTCGTGAATCTCAATTCGGCCGCGGAGGAGCGGCGGTGTTCATGATTGGTGGCTAACCAAAGTCACGGCACCGCGAGAAAAAGAAACCGGGAATAACAAGAGGCCAAACTAACCATAGTTACGATCTGGAAAGTAAGCCCCTATCACAAACAAGAAGACTAGACTCTTTGTTTCGGGAAGACCATTCAACGCCGTTACGGGAGGCGCTCTAAACTCAAATGAGCAGCTATTCAGCGATCGCCATGGCTCGTCACGCGGCCATGGACAAATCCAATGGACTCACCGCGCCACCCGCCCCTGGCCTTCGCATCACATGGGTGTAGACCTGAGTCGTTTCCACACTCGCGTGCCCTAACAACTCTTGCAGGGTTCGAATATCCGTCCCGTTCTCTAACAAATGGGTCGCATAGCTGTGGCGCAAGGTATGGCAGGTCGCGCGTCGTGTGATCATGGCCTTTAGTTTCGCCATCTCCAGGCGCCTCTGAACTTGGCGGGGATGCAAATGATGCCGCCGCACGATGCCCGATCGCGGATCTTTGGAGGGCGTTCTGCCTGGGAACAACCATTGCCACTCTAGTTTTTCACCTGCCTTGGGCCAACGCCTGGACAAAGCGTCAGGAAGCATCACGCCTGGCAAGACGCGCTGCCGATCGCGATTCCACAGTCGCTTCAATTCGGCAAGCCGCTTGGCGATGATCTCGTTCAATGACTCAGGTAAGGTCACCACCCGATCCTTGCGGCCCTTCCCAGCCCGGATCTCCAAAGTTCCCCGATTCAGATCAATGTCTTTGATTCGGAGCTGCAAGCATTCGGTCTGGCGTAGACCGCACCCATACATCAAGTGCAGGGCCAATCCCGCACCATCCGCACTACCACATTCTTTGAGTAAAGACGTCACCTCTCGCATCGAGAGCACGGTGGGCAACTTGGCGGAAGGCCGCGCACGCAGAGTTGTTTCCATGGCGTCTAACGAAAGCTTCCACACATGCCGAAAAAGAAACAGAAGGGCGGAGAAAGCCTGGTTCTGAGTGGATGCCGTGACCCGCCTCCGACACGCCAAGGCCTCCAAGAAAACTTTCACACCATTTGCTCCACGGGACCGCGCCGCCTCGGCACCTCCTAGAAAGACGGCGTAACGGCCAATCCATGCCAGATAAGCCCGCTCCGTCGTCAAGGCATAGTGGCCGCCGCGCAAAGCACGCCTCACTTGCTCGATCAAGTCTTTCAGTTCGTTAGAGGCGGCTGTTGCCGTCCCCTCCTGGGACTCTAAAGGTTTGTTAGGCAGAGGAGCTGCCGAGGCTTCACTGGCATTCGTTCTCACCGGGCCGTCAACGTCTCGCACCGGCGGGGTGGTACGTAAGCGAAAATAGATGCGCCCATCTCGCCAGCGCCAATGCTCGGTTTCCCGCACGAACAACCTCAAAGCTTCTCGTATTTGGTGGATTTGCCAGGGCTTTAGCCAAGGTGACGGTTCCTGACATTGAATGAAGGCCTTGGCCAAGGGAATCAACTCGCCGTTTTGATGCTGTGGTTCATAACAAAAGGCTCGAAAACGCTGGATCCAGAGGCCGAACCAGTAGCGTTGCTTTCCTCGTAGACCAGGTGACCTCGACAGCAAACGCTCCAACCATGCTGGATGGGAAGGATTGTCGGAAGTGGAAGCGTGGCGATGCTTGTTAAGGTGAACAGCATTGTTCATAAAAACACTTAATGTATGAACAGCTTGGAAAGTCGAGATGAAAAATTGACAAAGTCGTTAGAAGTGCCTGATAGTTAGCCTATATGAAAAGGTGAAACAATCGGCGTCGTGCATTCCGAGCCATGGCAATCTCAGCAAGCTAATTTATCGACAGGGATGTCGTGTTTCGGATATACGAAATTGTCTGATATAAAACGTTCGGCTAAGAAAACTGATGCCAGATCCGATAGACAGGCTTGTGTCAGCGTCGTTGCAGCGGACAGCGCTTGAGGCGTTTCGCACTGATTACTTCAATCGCTCTGAGGACGCTGGAACACTTCTATTCAGAGAGGTTCACCGCTTTCACCCTGAGCGCGACCGACGGTTCGAGGTTTGTGATTCCCCAAAGGTCGATGCCGCTTTTGCGTCGATTGTGGCTCAGGCCGTTTCTATTGGATCGAAGAGGTTTGCGGCCGAGGGGGTATTTGATGGCGTATCCTACGACTGCGCTTTTGACTTCAGCGGGGGTGCCAACACACGCTGGATACTTTTCTGCCCTTCAGAGTCTGACGAATCAGAGATCGCTCAGCTTGGCGCTTTGCTGGATTCACTCTTCGATCAAGCCTCTCACGCAAAACAACAAGCCGAACAAGACGTCGATCTCAACACCTGACCCTTGGTGAGTCGAAAGCATCATGATTATTCAACCATCAACCCAGAAGTCGGAGTCCACCCTCGGTCAGGTGTGAGATGACTCGGACGTTCGCCAATACAAATATGAAGCAACTATTCCTCATACTATCACTTGTCGTTACATCGGCATTTGCTGACACTCCCGCGAGTTCTTCTCCAGAGAAAACGCTTAAGGGTATTGTCTCAGGATTGCTAGATGCGCTTCAAGATGAAGACATTGACAAGTGCATGGCATTCTTTCATCCCAAAGCTCCTAATCGTACGCACACAAAACAACAGTACCAGTCGAAGTTTCCGACCATGGAACTTACATTTGAGCTTACGGAGTTCTCTTACTATGGGAAGGATGATAAATTTGCGGTGGCTAGGTTTACACAGAAGATGGGGATCCTAGAATTCAATGGACAGAAGTTTCCTGACTCACGCAAGGGCACTGTTGAGATGATGGTGTTGTTCAAGCAAAGTGGTGACGATTGGAAGATTTGGAAATCCTTGGAAATAGATCGAAAGAATCCCAAGTAGACGAAACAATGGCGAACAAATCGGAGCTGCTAACCCCGGCTCGCTTCTGAGTTTCCATGACCCATTCTAACTTCAACACCACTAGAGCAAGGAAAGCTTCCCTTCGGCCGGGTTAGCAGTCCTTGGACGTTCTCCAAAGAAATGGGCACGATAGGAATCGTTTCGAGTAAAAGCGGGGAGGTTCTCGAGATGGAAGTTTTCCAACCCTTCTTCGAAACGATCGGAAGCGCCGTGATCGCGGGTGCCGAAGAATTTAGAATCGTAAGCCAGAAGCCGTTGGGACACGCAGAGATCTCTGTGCAGGTTCGAGATGCGGGAGGATGGCGCGAACTTAAGCAGCATCCAGAACTCAACAGTTGGATTACTCACTCGCGCCTTCGTATTGTCATGCGGATGGACATCGCCGATCAGGTGACCCCGAAAATGAATGGCCAATTGCCGCTGTCTGATGGGAAGCAATCTTGGACATTCGATGCAACCTTAGAGCAAAGTGAGTGCGAGGAGATCTTCACGTTTAGGGAGGCATCCAAGAACTAAAATGGAGAACAAGGCGCGGCTACCAACAGGCTGCCCGGCGAGACTTGAAAATCTTGTGAACGGCCTAACATTAACTCTGAAATCGGAGCGCGTTCTCAGGCAGCCTGTGGCAGCGCTATAACGTTCGCAATCCAAATGCATCAATCCACCTCTGCTTCGAGAGATCTGTTAGCAGATTTGCCTCTACTTGACGATATCGATGCCCAGTGGCCAAAGCATGTTATCCTTGTTGCGTTAGGCTTTCCGTCTTCAGTGACGAAAGCCCTGTGTCAATATCGCTGGGATGACCGGGAAACTGTCAGTCTAGGAGAGATATTCGAGCTGCTAATCTCAAGTGATAGTGATCCGCGGCCAGGCTACATAGTCAGCCGACTACTTGATTGTCGCATGGTGGGAAAGAAGAGCGTAGTGCATGTCATAGAGAATATAGCAGCAATAGATTTCGGGCGACAATGCAACCTTGCGTGGGGCGAAAGATACAGAAGGTATCGGGATTCGCACAGAATGAAGGGGAGCGGTACTCACTCATGGTCATTTCCGATCACAGAAACAGGAAGATTGACTGCTCGTTACAAGACTGGAGGTTTGCATCGGCCGATGAAAGAGACAAAGCAAATGCGAACAAGGCGGAGCTGCTAACCCCGGCTCGCTCTTGAGTTTCCACGATGATTCTAACTTCAACACATACCACGCGATCAATGCTTTCCGCCAGCCGGGGTTAGCAGTCCTTGATCGTTAGGTGCAGAAAGATAAATGCGCATCATCATCGCAGACCGCAATAAGGAAGCGCACGATGCATTCGAGGCGCAATTCAGCTCCCTGCCAGAAGTCGAAACGTTCCTCGGGCCTTTCGAGTCGATCGAAGATTTCGACTGCGTGACGACCGCAGGCAATTCGTTCGGCCTAATGGATGCTGGCGTCGATCTTGCCATTGTTAGATTCTTCGGACGTTCTATCATGGAGGCGATTCAGACTCGAATACTTGACGATTATCTTGGAGAGCAGCCAGTTGGGACTTCTATCATCGTCCCTACGGCGAATATGGATCACCCATTCGTGGCGCACACTCCTACCATGCGAGCGCCCATGAACATCAGCCGGACGGATAACGTGTATCAGGCTACCTGGGCGACTCTTCTAGCCGTGCGGCATCACAATCTGACCTCGGATCACAAGATTGAGACACTCGTGATTCCCGGACTCGGGACAGGATCTGGTGGTGTCGACTACAACGAAGCAGGACTACAGATGAGATTGGCTTGTGAGTTCTTTCTCAGGCCACCAGAGCATATCAATCCTTCGCTTGCACAGCATCGCCATGAGCGAATACATTATGGAGGCCGATCCGGCTTCGAACGCCCACGGAACAACGGCACCTAACAATTTGACGCAGTTGACCACTCTCATGGTCTGAGTTTCTGGAGATGATTTCTAACTACAATACCAACCGCGAGATCGACGTCCTCTCTCTGAGAGTGGCCACTGGTCATCGACGTTCTGCTTAGAAAACTCTTAGCATCCGAATGCAGCCTGGATCAGACATCTCCTCTCAAGGAAGCGAAATCCCTTCCGAGGTCGAGAAGTTTGTAGATTTCATTGTTAGAGATTCTCGCGAGTCCCGACAAGAAGAGGATGCTCGTCTTGTTCCGCCAAACGATGAACAGGAAGCGGAGCACGAACTCCTACGCGAACAACTCGTCGAACAGATGCAAAGGCGAGTAGAATCCGCTATCGAAGGAGAGACTGAGGTCGTCTATGCGGCGTACCCGACGAATGAACGAGGCCTACCAATCGACAACCTGGACGAAATTGCAGTTCACGGGGAAACGCGATCTGAGGATGAGATCTGGGATTCCTATATAGGTGAGGTTATCGAGAATCCAACGTGGCTCCAATTAGCGGTTGAGGCTAACCGAATGATCGTAGCTTCGAATGATTATCACCACGTTGCATTCGAAGCTATTCAGGTTGTACGCGAGACAGAAGACGGCGTGAAGGTTCTTTCCTTAGCTCTCGGCTCGTAGATTGAACGGGCAGAACAATTTAGTGGAGAGGAACCAGGCCTCGAACGTGAGTTTCTGCTAGCAAAGTCGCCTGATGCTCGTAGATTCATCTGTGAGATCAACATTAACCGAGGGCCTGGTCCCTCACTATCGACGTTCGCCGGAAAAATGCGTGCCATCTACATCTGTCTGGTAGTCGCCATCGCAGGATGTAGCCCGAGAGTGGAAAGTGTCGTCTCAAAGACTGCCATGATCAGCGTAGTCTATCGGCCCCCGGCACTCGAAAGCGCAGTTAAGACCCTATGGCAGAAGAGTTTTCCGGACCGGCACGCGGAACTAGTGGCGAAGTCGAGAGTCCGGTCAGACCCGTTTGTGCAGCCCACCGGAACCGCAGAGGCCGATCTTGTCCCGAGCGCGTTGGGATGGGATCGCGCAATCATTCCCCGAGCTTTTGAAGCTTTAGGGCACCCCCTTCAGACAGAACTAGGGTCTAGTGCAGCCCTGGATCACTCAGCCGGCACGCTTTCAATAGTCCATACCCCCGAGGCGATCGAAGCTTTTGAACGGCGCTTCCCTAAACTCACGGCGAACAACTAGGCTCGCATCGCAGCGAGTGAAACGAGCCTGCGTAACAACTAGGCTCGCATCGCAGCGAGTGAAACGAGCCTGCGTAACAACTAGGCTCGCATCGCAGCGAGTGAAACGAGCCTGCGTATGCAGCCTTTGTTGAACAACCCGCGGTCGAATGTCAAGGGAGCCTTAAGAACAAGGAGAAGCTGGCTCTCTTAGGCTATGGATTTTCCATTGTCTGCCATCCTCGCATTGCCTTATTTGAACGGCGGTCGCGGCGGTCCTCGATCGGCGCCGTAGTGGCTTTGGGCTCCGATCCTCACGGTTTTTTCCAAGCACGGCCGCGCGCGAATCGTTTCTAACATAAAATGGTCCGACGCTCACGATCCAAGCACACAGCTCCGCAGGACTGGTTTCCTTTCGGGAATCAGTTAGGCCTCTTTTCAGATCTTGTTGCGCGCCTTGAGTCATGCGGCGTTCGCATCTTTCTTTGGCGGCGCTCTGCCCGGACGCCGGATCTTTAGGGGTGCTCGCGGTTGTTGCGGCGGTTGGATTCCCCAAATAGCATCCAACAGGGGCGCTGGCCCCAGCCACGGTTTGAAGGTGTCGGTGAAGGCCATGACCTTGCCGCAACGTGGACATGGGGGATCTTCCACTTCAGATCGATCGCTTTCACTATCCGCGATAACGATCGACGTCTCTGTCAGGGTTTGCAGCCGTAGTAACCGTTCCCTTCCGCGGCTGTGCAGATAGCCAAAGTAGCGCAGGCGATGAAATTTCCGCGGAAAGACATGTTGCATATAACGACTTACGAAGACCACGCCGGGCAGCGTTTCCTGCTTGCGTTCGCCACCGTCGGCACGGTCTAGATAGGTAAAGGTTACCGTGTTCTTGTCAGGATCAAGGGCCACGATACGGCTATTACCAATGGCTGATTTACGCACGTAGGCGCCTAGGTATTTGACCGCGTTCTCACCGTTGCCAAAAGCCTGGATATTGATCCGCCAGTCCTTCTCCCATACCTCTGTCGGGCACTCTGACAAAAGTCCGTGCGATTCGAGTAAGCCTTCAAACTCCTTAACAAAGGCATCACGCAACGGCTCCCACGACAAGAGAAAGTCCTCACGGGCCCTACGTAGGGCCCCGCCCTTACTAAGCCCCACACCGGGAACGATGTAATGAATGTGTGGATGATAGCGCAATAATTGCGTCCAGGTATGCATGATGCCAAAGAAGCCCGTGTCTCGTGTCTGCAAAGCACCTTCCTCGCCTAACTGATTTTTCAAACAACGCGAACTCACGTCAAAGAAGCCGTCATAAAGGATCTCAGCGTGCCTGCGCATCAGTGTGCGCAACTCACTGGGCAAGGTGAAGGTCACCATGAAATAAGGCGCGTTGATCAAACGATCTAACTGTTTGGCGACCCATGCTTGCGTGTCCGCACCCCCACACTGGGAGCAAGCGCTATGGCCTCAACTGTAACCCGCATAACGGTAGCGCCCGCAATCCTCACAAGCGAACACGCGGCCGCCTTGGGCTTCGGTCCGGCAGGTGAGGATCGCGCTTAGCGCACGCCGTTGTTCCAGAGACATCACGGCACCGTAGCGCTCGACATAGGCGGGCGCGAAATGACGGATCACTTGGGTGACGGAGAGTTTTTCTCTGCCATCACCAATTCCCTGCTGAGCTGAGCACACGACTATAGGAGAAGCGAGTGTCTAACGGATTAATGACGTTGACGCTTTGCACTCACCGCAGCCATGAGACTCTCCAGAGCGGTTAGGGCATCACGCTCCACTTCTTGCGTGAAATGCGTGTAGATCATCGTGGTATTAATGTTGGTATGGCCAAGGAAACGCTGCACCTGACGAATCGACACGCCCTCTTCGATAAGATGAGTGGCAAAGGAGTGGCGAAGAGAATGCGGCGTGGCTCTATCAGACACACCAGCCTCAGCGCGAGCCCTGACAATGACCTGCTGCAATGACGCCCCCGCCAAAGGCCGCACCGCTACGCGCATGCGTTGGCGCACGGAGAGCGAATCCATCTTTCCGCGACCCGGAGCCGGGAAAAGCCATTGCCGGTTGCCATGTTGCCGCCAATACCCACGCAACTCTTCGAGCATGGTCTGGCAAAGAGGGACGACGCGGTCACGGCCACCCTTGCCACAGCGAACGAACAACTTATTCTCGGAACCCCGGATATCGTCTACAGTTAGTGTCAGAGCCTCTTCCAAACGCAAGCCGCAGACATAGAGAAGTTTGATTGGTGTCAGGAAACGGCCCTTGCGGATGGCCTTGAAAAGAGCGGCCACTTCCTGGCGAGACAAAACTTCGGGAAGATAAGGAAGATCCTTGGCCCGAGCGAGATTGAAGACCTTCCAATCCTTGTGGCCAAGCATCTCGGCATAGAAATACTTACCAGCAGAGAGGAAGATCCGAATCGTTTTAGGCGTCCATCGTTTGACGGACTTGAGGTAAATGATGTACGAACGGACTTGATCCTCGTCGAGAGAAGCGGGATCAGCGTGGTCGTAGTGATCGGAGATGAGGCGGATTTGGCGGTAATAAGAATGACAGGAGCGGTCGCCGAGACCCCGGAGGTGAAGATCTTGAGCAAAGCGTTGCATGGATTCGAAACGATGCTCAGAGTAGGAGACCGGGTTGGGTTGGCGATTGCAGAGGATGGACTTAGAGTTCGCTGACTTGTTAGTAGACTTGGGTATATTAGACATAGCCCACAAGTCTGCCCTAATCGCCACCTTACCCGGAGCCTTAACAGGATAAGGCCAAAGCTCTTGTGAATTTCACGATAGCGGGTTAGTTCAACAAGGCGCTTAGGCCCGAATGAACGAATAATAGAGGACGCTCATGATCAGCGACAGTGTCAGGTCGTAACGGCACATAGATGAATGCTCTCGGAATCCCCCAGTCCCGTTGAACCATTCCTTGCGAAATGCGAGATAGGAGAAGATGGGCGGCGATATATAGCAGAAGACAGATGCCAAAAGCGAATGCCGCCGATCTCACACTAACGGAAGAGAGATCGATGCCATTCATATCAAAGCAGAACGTCCGAGTCCAGTCACGCGCTGCCGAGGGCGCGCTCCGAATCCAGGATTTGGGGTTGAACGTTCATGGAGTTTTCTACTCGCGGCGGGCAGCGCGTTGATCTGCGACGACTTGTTATGCGGTTTTGGGATGTGACTTCAGGACCCGGAAAGGGACCTCATTACCCAGCCACAACGCTAGCATGTAAGAGTCCTTTCCGTCGAGCTGATCCTGCGTGATGGAATCCAGCGCCTTATAGTGCGCGCGAACGCGGTACGTGCCTGGATCGACTGAAACCTTGGCGTGGGAACCCCCTGTGCATTCGTGAACTTCAACCTGTCCCGATGGAATCCCGATCGAGGCCTCAACGATGTGATCCCATTCCGCGATCTGCAACGGAGGTTCGCTATCGTGGATCTCGAGGGTGAATGGAACAGTCGTGTTTCGAACGGGGCAAAGCACGAATACGTGATTGGTCACCTTGGCGCGCGCTTCGATGTCCTCGTCTGACCAGTCCTCTGGAGCATGTCGCTCGCTCGCTACGGGATCCCAGATGTAGAACTGATGATAGTCAGCGAAGATCTGAAGATGGACGCGGTGCCTCATGTTTTCTTCGCATAACGTCAGAGTCCTGCCACCCGCTGCGGGCGGCGCGCTTTGATCCTGGAGTTAAACGTTGTAGTTGTCATTCAGATTTCAAGTCCGCGGCGGCAGCGGGTTGGACAGCGACGTCTTGTTCGTCCCGTGTTGTGATTGTGGCTACTAATCTCGGAAGATTGTGAAGGCACATCACCCCCAATGCTAGCCCCAGAAGATTGTAGGGAACCGATACGGCAATAACGAGCCATCCCAGCTTTAATCCCTCTGTGGCCCCCCACCAGATATCGCCCCAGAATCGTGCGCCAGTCGTGAAGTATCCGGCCTGCATATCGTGAATCACCCAAAGGACTCCACCCGGGATGCTCGAAGCAAGGATCGTGATCCCAATGGCAGCAAGAATCGAACCCCAACGCCTTATGCCAACTGCGCTTCCGAAGAACCTCAGCCAGAGTGATCCGAAAAATCCGAATCCAACTGCGACGATCGCGATGTACTGAAATGGATGAGCTTCGTGGTACATGAACATCCGAAACAGTCCTCCGAACGCATAACCCGTTAGCGACGAGATTAGCAGGTATCCCCCTGTGCCCAAGACGAACGTCGCTACGGTGAGAATGATTCCTGCAACGAGATAGCGCATGTCACGATTTCTTGGACGAACGTCTGAGGCCTGCCGACGCTCTGGCAGTGATCTCTGACTTCAAGGTTAGTATTCTAGTTACAGTCATCGCTGGAAACTACTGCCGGGAGAGCGGTCGGTCAGCGCCGTTTTGTTCGGCCGGTTTTTGTTCGGATAGCTTCTCGTCAACGACACGAAAGGTCACGGCTGAGTTTCTCCAATCTCTCCATTCGTCACCGTCAACGCTAAACTGCATGAACTCCCAGATGTAGAAATAACTTCGAAACACCTTGGAGTTTACTCTTATCTCCACTTCCACAAGGAAGTTCAGTGAACCGCCTTTGGCATTCATATCGTATAGGCGCATTCGTGCACGTAGACGAATCTTTACCTTTTCGCTTTCCACCGGTTTCGCATGTAGCAGCTTACAACATCCAGCAGTTGCTTGAATCTCGCTCGAAACTCTGTCAGGCAGCTTACCAGCGAAATACCGCTCTTGGTACGACTCTCCCTCAGGTTGCTTGCCAGTGAACGGCCCCTTATGATCTAGCTCTTCAGGTCTGACATTGATATTCAAGAACATACTCTCAATCTGTTTGTTCATCTCGTCCGCCTCCTTAAGGAAATCAGAGGCCTGGAACACTTTGGAACTGCCCAGCACATCGTAATCAACCACGTACTTGTCGCGCGGGAGGTTCACCGCCTCCTTTTTGTCAGTCCACGCTAGGCCTTGCGAATAGACAGGGTCACCTTCATTGCCAAACAGATCTTCTCTTGCCAATGCTGCAAGATGCGGAGCAACTGATAGGATCAGGACTGCAATGTTACGAAGGAAAGTCACTATTGTTGGCCGAACGTCCAAGCGCAGTCACTGCCTGCCGGCAGCGCGCTCAGATTTCACGGTTGAGGTTGAATGGTTCATGATGCTTCCGGCTCGTCGCGGGCAGGCAGTTGATCTGCCGCGCCTTGTTGAACTAACCCGCTATCGTGAAATTCACAAGAGCTTTGGCCTTATCCTGTTAAGGCTCCGGGTAAGGTGGCGATTAGGGCAGACTTGTGGGCTATGTCTAATATACCCAAGTCTACTAACAAGTCAGCGAACTCTAAGTCCATCCTCTGCAATCGCCAACCCAACCCGGTCTCCTACTCTGAGCATCGTTTCGAATCCATGCAACGCTTTGCTCAAGATCTTCACCTCCGGGGTCTCGGCGACCGCTCCTGTCATTCTTATTACCGCCAAATCCGCCTCATCTCCGATCACTACGACCACGCTGATCCCGCTTCTCTCGACGAGGATCAAGTCCGTTCGTACATCATTTACCTCAAGTCCGTCAAACGATGGACGCCTAAAACGATTCGGATCTTCCTCTCTGCTGGTAAGTATTTCTATGCCGAGATGCTTGGCCACAAGGATTGGAAGGTCTTCAATCTCGCTCGGGCCAAGGATCTTCCTTATCTTCCCGAAGTTTTGTCTCGCCAGGAAGTGGCCGCTCTTTTCAAGGCCATCCGCAAGGGCCGTTTCCTGACACCAATCAAACTTCTCTATGTCTGCGGCTTGCGTTTGGAAGAGGCTCTGACACTAACTGTAGACGATATCCGGGGTTCCGAGAATAAGTTGTTCGTTCGCTGTGGCAAGGGTGGCCGTGACCGCGTCGTCCCTCTTTGCCAGACCATGCTCGAAGAGTTGCGTGGGTATTGGCGGCAACATGGCAACCGGCAATGGCTTTTCCCGGCTCCGGGTCGCGGAAAGATGGATTCGCTCTCCGTGCGCCAACGCATGCGCGTAGCGGTGCGGCCTTTGGCGGGGGCGTCATTGCAGCAGGTCATTGTCAGGGCTCGCGCTGAGGCTGGTGTGTCTGATAGAGCCACGCCGCATTCTCTTCGCCACTCCTTTGCCACTCATCTTATCGAAGAGGGCGTGTCGATTCGTCAGGTGCAGCGTTTCCTTGGCCATACCAACATTAATACCACGATGATCTACACGCATTTCACGCAAGAAGTGGAGCGTGATGCCCTAACCGCTCTGGAGAGTCTCATGGCTGCGGTGAGTGCAAAGCGTCAACGTCATTAATCCGTTAGACACTCGCTTCTCCTATAGTCGTGTGCTCAGCTCAGCAGGGAATTGGTGATGGCAGAGAAAAACTCTCCGTCACCCAAGTGATCCGTCATTTCGCGCCCGCCTATGTCGAGCGCTACGGTGCCGTGATGTCTCTGGAACAACGGCGTGCGCTAAGCGCGATCCTCACCTGCCGGACCGAAGCCCAAGGCGGCCGCGTGTTCGCTTGTGAGGATTGCGGGCGCTACCGTTATGCGGGTTACAGTTGAGGCCATAGCGCTTGCTCCCAGTGTGGGGGTGCGGACACGCAAGCATGGGTCGCCAAACAGTTAGATCGTTTGATCAACGCGCCTTATTTCATGGTGACCTTCACCTTGCCCAGTGAGTTGCGCACACTGATGCGCAGGCACGCTGAGATCCTTTATGACGGCTTCTTTGACGTGAGTTCGCGTTGTTTGAAAAATCAGTTAGGCGAGGAAGGTGCTTTGCAGACACGAGACACGGGCTTCTTTGGCATCATGCATACCTGGACGCAATTATTGCGCTATCATCCACACATTCATTACATCGTTCCCGGTGTGGGGCTTAGTAAGGGCGGGGCCCTACGTAGGGCCCGTGAGGACTTTCTCTTGTCGTGGGAGCCGTTGCGTGATGCCTTTGTTAAGGAGTTTGAAGGCTTACTCGAATCGCACGGACTTTTGTCAGAGTGCCCGACAGAGGTATGGGAGAAGGACTGGCGGATCAATATCCAGGCTTTTGGCAACGGTGAGAACGCGGTCAAATACCTAGGCGCCTACGTGCGTAAATCAGCCATTGGTAATAGCCGTATCGTGGCCCTTGATCCTGACAAGAACACGGTAACCTTTACCTATCTAGACCGTGCCGACGGTGGCGAACGCAAGCAGGAAACGCTGCCCGGCGTGGTCTTCGTAAGTCGTTATATGCAACATGTCTTTCCGCGGAAATTTCATCGCCTGCGCTACTTTGGCTATCTGCACAGCCGCGGAAGGGAACGGTTACTACGGCTGCAAACCCTGACAGAGACGTCGATCGTTATCGCGGATAGTGAAAGCGATCGATCTGAAGTGGAAGATCCCCCATGTCCACGTTGCGGCAAGGTCATGGCCTTCACCGACACCTTCAAACCGTGGCTGGGGCCAGCGCCCCTGTTGGATGCTATTTGGGGAATCCAACCGCCGCAACAACCGCGAGCACCCCTAAAGATCCGGCGTCCGGGCAGAGCGCCGCCAAAGAAAGATGCGAACGCCGCATGACTCAAGGCGCGCAACAAGATCTGAAAAGAGGCCTAACTGATTCCCGAAAGGAAACCAGTCCTGCGGAGCTGTGTGCTTGGATCGTGAGCGTCGGACCATTTTATGTTAGAAACGATTCGCGCGCGGCCGTGCTTGGAAAAAACCGTGAGGATCGGAGCCCAAAGCCACTACGGCGCCGATCGAGGACCGCCGCGACCGCCGTTCAAATAAGGCAATGCGAGGATGGCAGACAATGGAAAATCCATAGCCTAAGAGAGCCAGCTTCTCCTTGTTCTTAAGGCTCCCTTGACATTCGACCGCGGGTTGTTCAACAAAGGCTGCATACGCAGGCTCGTTTCACTCGCTGCGATGCGAGCCTAGTTGTTCTATCCGATCTGGAGGATTGATCACGGATTCTTTGGAGGGCCAAGACCCATGCACGGTATGCCGCTACGAAGCCTATCGCGTTGATGTCATACGGTATCTTTCTGGCTATCACGTGCATCCGACACCCCAGCCTGTGCCTACTTCAAGACTAGCAGAACAATTTAGTGGAGAGGAACCAGGCCTCGACCGTGAGTTTCTGCTAGCAAAGTCGCATGAAGCTTGTAGAATCAGATGTGACATCAAGATTAACCAAGGGCCTGGTCCCTCACTATCGACGTTCTGTGAAGAAATGCCACGACTCGTAAACGCACCTGCATTCGATCTGGACGAGCTGGTGGGAGCGGCCATTTGTGATCTTGTAGGGTGTGTTCACGACAACGAGCCTTTCGGAGTCGAGATGTTGTTCATCCGTTTGGAAGGTGATCGCCTTTGGCACCGGCTTTTCCTCCAGGCAGGGATCGGTTTCTGGGAGAAGTGGCCGGAGGACGAAGCATTTGGTGACTACCTGGATTATCGTCGCATTGACTTTGGGAAGAGATGGGGACTGTCGGGTTTGAAGATTCTCTCCGCAGAATGCATCGGATCGAACTGGGAAGATGCTGGGGTATCGGAATTCAAGATCGGCTTCGAAACCGGCCTGTTGAACTTTAGATTTTCAGATCCAGATGACGTGGATTCAGAGGCTGTCCTCGACTTCCACGCGAACACTAACATAAACACAGAACAAGCGGGTGGAGATCAACCTGCGACCCGCGGTGGAGTTGACGCATGAAGGCACTTCGAACATCCTCATTTCAACCCACCCGCGCTCTTGGTCGCAGGTGACTCACCCTTGGACGTTCGCAATCCAAATGCATCAATCCACCTCTGCTTCGAGAGATCTGTTAGCAGATTTGCCTCTACTTGACGATATCGATGCCCAGTGGCCAAAGCATGTTATCCTTGTTGCGTTAGGCTTTCCGTCTTCAGTGACGAAAGCCCTGTGTCAATATCGCTGGGATGACCGGGAAACTGTCAGTCTAGGAGAGATATTCGAGCTGCTAATCTCAAGTGATAGTGATCCGCGGCCAGGCTACATAGTCAGCCGACTACTTGATTGTCGCATGGTGGGAAAGAAGAGCGTAGTGCATGTCATAGAGAATATAGCAGCAATAGATTTCGGGCGACAATGCAACCTTGCGTGGGGCGAAAGATACAGAAGGTATCGGGATTCGCACAGAATGAAGGGGAGCGGTACTCACTCATGGTCATTTCCGATCACAGAAACAGGAAGATTGACTGCTCGTTACAAGACTGGAGGTTTGCATCGGCCGATGAAAGAGACAAAGCAAATGCGAACAAGGCGGAGCTGCTAACCCCGGCTCGCTCTTGAGTTTCCACGATGATTCTAACTTCAACACATACCACGCGATCAATGCTTTCCGCCAGCCGGGGTTAGCAGTCCTTGATCGTTCGCTTCAAGAATGAAGCTCTTCTATACTATCATAGCCCTTAGTGTGATTGCAGGCGCTATCGGTTGCAGTAGCGAGTCGATAGTCAGATCTGATGTCCCCTTAGCGCGTGAGCTTGCGGTGAAGAAGATTGATATCCCGCTGCCACCTTCAGCAAACTCCATCTACTATTTCGTCTACGGAGGCGGGCTACAGGATCTTGAGAAGTACATTAGGTTCGATCTGGATCCAGCAGAAATGGAGCAAGCTCTTATCGCATTGATTCAGAGCAACAATAAGATGATGGGCAGGAAGCTAGAGTATGTGCGGGAACCAATTGGATCAGTATCAATTCCGCAGCCTAGACCGGAGTTTCTGCCGATGAGCTGGTGGGACCCTCAGAAGATCGAGAGAGGAAGCTATCGAGGTCACGTGGATGGGCATGCACTCAGGATTCTTGTTGATGAAGGCCGGTCACGAATCTACATCTATCAAAACGACTAAGCGAACAAACCAGCGCACTGAACCCCGGCTCCGGTCTGTTGTTGAAATGACCCACTTTAATGCAAACCATCAACCAGAAGTCAAAGTTCCCCGCCAGCCGGTAGTGTCCTAATTTGAGGAGATGTGCTGGAAAATTAGCAGAGGCTCGGCAACTAACGCCAACCGGCGACAGACTCCTTGATGTCATGCACAAGCCCACCAAGATCTGGGAAAAGCCTCTGTCGAGATATCCCCAAGAACTTCAGATCTTCATAGATGTTTTTTCGTATCGATCCCGAGAATTTTAGTAGAGCCAGATCTTCCTGAACCCAGCTTGCTTCTGGCCTATTGTGAATTGAGAAAAAGCCTTGTTGGGCCGCAATGCGTCTATCAACGTGGGGAGGATTAAAAAAACTCACTTGTCGATCGCTGAAGGGATCAATGGCGGCACTATCGATTACAACACTTTTATAGATAGCATAAACCCCGAAATCACACTCCTTGGCGCCGCTTGCTGCGAAGTATAGAGCCACGAGCGGGCTTTCAGTCCAGTCTAACAAGCGCGTAGGTAACCCGTGGTGCTGCGCTACGACTAACCACTCAAGATCGCTGGCTGGCTTCTCGTCGACAAAGGGAATCGCTTGGCGCTTGAAGTCGGCAAAGATACCTCTTTCCATACTTAAGGAGTAGTTTCCTAGGCGGCCTACCGTTGGGATAAGATCGTATGACGTGCTAGTGACTCCGCGATATGAAGAATAATGGGATCCTTTCTCAATGAATTGCGAGATAGATCGCATGGGAATTATTTCCATTTTTTTTAGATGAGAAGTATAGTTATTTAAATTTGCCACTCGCAATGGCCGCTTGAACAGCTTCGCGGGGTGAGGTTATGGGAGGCTTCCCGAGAATTGCTATCCATTGGATTTCTCCTTTGTCGTCAGTCCAGCCCCATCCATACGCCCGCTTCGCCTCTGGATGATCGACGAGATCTAGGACTTCAACGTTTCCTTCCCATACAAGCTCGCCATCCATCTCCTCCCGAACCTTGCATGTTTCAATGTGAGAGCAATCACAGCCGTGCATGGCTGTGATTGCCGTCTTAAGGCGTTCCAAATATTGGCTCATTAGCCGTCTACTTTCTCCACCAAATCGGCTACCGTCCACTGCGAATCAACAACGCCAGCTTCCATGGCCGGGGTGCATGAAATGGTCGCGTGGATCTTGCAAAGGTTGTAATAAGCGTAGTGCAGAGCAACCGCCGCCTTGAAATTCTCACGCTTCTTTCAGAAGGCGTTCGTAAGGCGGGATAAACGGCGAACATGCATCCTGACAGTGTGATTCTGTTTTTCGACGTAGGTCGTTGAGATTAAATCCTTGTCAGGGTTGCCCTGCTTCACCTCTTTTTTAACGGAAACAACTTTCGCGGGCGAGTAGCGCCGTTCTTGCTCGATATCTTTGTCGGCGAAGGTTTTGACAACACTCCCAAAGTCTACCTCAGAACCAAAGGCGCGCTCGATAGCGGTCTCATATGCGCCTAGGCCGTCAGCGGAGATTTGGGGCCGAGAGTTCAAGCGTGAGGCAAGATCTCCAATAAATGCGTTGGCATGATACTGATTGCGATCCCCAGCCATGAACGACGGCACAAGCTTCGTTGCTGCATCGATTGCAACCCAAACCCAAACATCACCAAACTCCGGTCCAAGGTTCTTCTTCTTGACCGTCTTCTGCTTAGCTCCAATGAACCCCCAAAGCTCGTCTACTTGAATCAGAGGGCAGTCTAGATTGCGGAAAAGCTTATCTTGAAGATCCCCACATCCTTCGCCGACGCGAACTCCAAGGCGCATGATCGTATCGCGATGAATGCCTGTAATGCGCTCGATTGCCCTAATCGAGTTGTTCTCACAAAGTAGTTCGATCACTTGGACCTTCTTTTCAAATCTGAGGACGTTTGCCATTTTTCTTGCGCTTAGTTGATTTAATGTATTACATTAAATCGAAATCGCAACATTTTTGTATGACAAAAAACAGTAACTCAAAACCAAAGAGAGGGAGACCGCCCTCAGGCGTCCCGAGTCGAAGCACAATCATACAGTGCAGAGTGACGCCAGCAGAGCGTGAGCGGATCGAAGAGGCCGCTCGTAAACAAGGGAAGAGGCTATCCGATTGGCTCAGAGAGGTGACCTTGGGATCATTATAGACCACCGACATCTATACTACAGACAACACATAAATGGTTGAAGAACAACTACTTCTGAATAGCATCTATGCCGCTGACGCCTCGCTTCAAAGTCTCTCCCCCGGAGAGATTTTTGATACGGCTTCAGAGCCACGACAGATCATTAAACTCGTTGAGGGGGAGATATTTGAGCGAAAGCCCGCTGGCATCCATGGCAAAGAACTTGGAGAATACTTTTCGATGTTTGCCAACACGAAACGAGGCGGACTGATAGCGATTGGTGTAAGAGATTCGGGAAAGCTTGAAGGGTGTTCGCACCTTGATGAAAGAGCGAGGAATTCCCTCATCAAAGCAGGGTACGATTATGCCCCAGATGCCAAGATTGAGTATAAGCTACTTCCGTTCGTCGATGAGCAAGGCGAAAGAAACTTTGTCATCCTGTTCCATATTTCCTTCAATCCTGATAAGCTTGTTGAGACAGCGAATGGCAAGGCGTTCCATCGAGTCGGTGACACAAAGAGGCGTCTAAAGGATGAGGAATTGCGACAGTTTAAGGTGGATCGCAGGCAAGCCTCGAAGGAGGCAGAAAAATCGATCCAGTCATGGCCTGAAGATTTCGACTCAGACGCTATTGAGTCCAATCGAAGATCGATAATCGCCTCAAGGGGATTGGATTCCAAATACATAGACGCAGAAAAAGCTTTAGAGTTAAGACATTTAGGCAAGCGATCAGCTAAGGGGTTCGCTCCTAACATAGCATGTTCCCTGCTATACTCTTCTGATCCGCGCATTGACATCCCAGGGTGCCGAGTACGCTTCACAAGATTTGATGGAATCCACGAATTGACCGGGCGGGAACGAAACTCAGTAAAAGACTCTTGGATTGAGGGAACCATCCCTGATATAATTTCGGTTACTCAAGAGCTTTTGTCTGCTCAGTTAAGAGATTTCACAGCGCTAGGTGATGACGGCGTTTTTTACTCGCAACCGGAATATCCAGCGGACACTTGGCTTGAAGCAATTGTAAAGGAGACGTCCAGTAGATCGTTAAAATAGGAATGGTGGATGGTTGGCGCCCCGCCTACAGGGAAGGGCACCAAATTCAAAGAAAACCAACCATCCATGAATACTCAAACACTCCAAGAACAGTTTCTCCAGTCCGAATCCGGCCAGAGTGCCGAAATTTTCAACCAATTCTTGCGCAGTTCCGTGCGATTCGCGCTCTTTGAGCTCATGCAGCAAGAAGTGCACGATCTCTGCGGTCGTTCCCACGCTCGTGACCGGCATTCTAGCTCTTTCCGGCGGGCGGGCAGTGAGAAAGGCATCTGTTATATCGATGGCGGCAAGGAAAACATCAAGCGCCCTCGCGTCCGGCAACGGCAGGAAAACGGCGGGGAGCAAGAAGTTAGTCTCAAGTCCTATGAAGCGGCCAAGGATGTCAACAACATCAGCCAAGCGGTGACGCGTCTGTTGCTTGAGGGAGTGAGCACGCGTGGAGTCAGCCGCCTCAGTAATGGCAGCGTTAGTAAAAGCACCGTCTCCGAGCAATGGGCAGAGCGCTCAGCAGAGAAACTCGAAGCGTTTCGTTCCCGGGCATTGCACGAAGAAGGCTATCTTGTCTTGATGTTAGATGGCGTCCATCTTAGTGGGGATCAAACCGCGATCGTTGCCTTAGGTATCCGCGCCGATGGCCGTAAAGAGATGCTCGATTTCCGCGTTGGCAGCAGTGAGAGTTTCGAAGTTGCAAACGATTTGCTAGATGGCCTCAAGAAACGAGGCCTTAAGAGTGCTGCCAAGCGTTTCCTAACGCTCTTAGATGGTTCTAACGCCTTAGAAAAAGCCGTTCTCACACACTATCCTGACGCCGTTATGCAGCGTTGCTTGGTGCATAAGGAGCGCAATCTAAGCAGTTATCTCTCCAAACGTCATCAAGGGGAACTCGAGCGATTGCTCAATCGGTTGCGGCGTGCCGAAGGGAAAGAAGCCGCACGAGAAGCCTATGACCAACTCAGTGAATTTCTAAAGAAGCACAGCAGCACTGCCCTCTCAAGCCTACAAGAAGCCGGAGAACAGATCACAGCGCTACAAGATCTCGACGTTCCTGCTAGTCTTCACCGCAGTCTTTTGAGCACCAATATCATTGAGAACGCTATTCTCAACATTCGGCGTCGGATGAGCAAAGTGAATCGTTGGCGAACGGCGACGCGTGAAGGGCGAAAGACGATGGCCGATCGCTATCTAGCAAGCGGTCTACTCTACGCCGAGAGCACGTTTCGCCGAATTACGGGATGGCGAGATTTAGCACAACTGCGAGAAGCACTTGACCAAGACTAACACCAATTGAGGATGAAAGAGTTCACCCATGGCTACAAGCAAGGGGGCCAGCCCCCTCGACCCCCGGGATTTACCGCATTCCCCACTTACCGCAGGAGTATGGCAGAAAAGAAGGGAGAGACGGTCTGCCGTCTCTCCACTCCTGCGTATAAGGTCAGCCGCGCGGCGCTCGGGTTGCTTCCCAGCATTGCCCTATCCTCCTGCGGCGACGCGATCGGCTTACCAAAGAGTGGAGCGAAATCAACTAAAACTAACATAAGCCTTTAACTTGACAAACTAACCAACAAGTGCCTAACTCTAACCTCCATCCACGATTTCTAACGATCTGATGGACATCCCCCATCGAAGGCGACGTTCGTCTTGTTGGTGCGCTCTTACGGCATGGATTTCTGCACGATCTTGCGGAATTGATCAATCACGTTGCTCAGTTGTAGGATAAGTAATGGGTCGCGCTCGATCTTCACCTCCAGGGCTTCAATCTTTGGGAGGAAATCAGTGATAGGGCCATTTCCACACCGCAGACGTAACTCGATTCCCCGACTTATTGCCTCTTCTTCACGTTTGATCTGTACCAATTCCCGCTCAATGGCGTGTTTCCTCTCAGCAATCGATTTTATTGATTGATCGATTTCTGCGTTGATTGCGCCCACACGCTTCACTGATCGCCACTTTCAGTCACACCCGGAAAGGGGGCCTGATTCTGCATGTTTACGTCGAGTCGATCACCAGGCGTTATTCCGGGACCTGGTCTGGTGGTCACGTCGAGGGTGTGCGTCTTGGAATTCCGAGTGAGTGTCACGTGGCTCAAGTCGTAAGTTGGCTGTTCGTAGTTGAAGTCACGAAGCACGCTCTGGAGGGACAGATTGCGGGCTCCTCGACGGATGAGGACGCCGTCATCCTCCAATGGCAGCGTGATCCGTGGGTAGATCTCCAATCGGCGGTCCGCCACGTTCTTCGTGCTGATGGTGATCGGTCCACGAAGCTGGTCTCCTAGCCACTTGAGAAAGGCTTCCCATTGTTCAGGCTTCCCATTTTTTAGCTGCGGAAGGACGACGCGATCGCCAAGTGCTAGTGTGGGGAGTTCAAGGTCCTGATCGTCAAACGCCTCTGACAAATTCACA
Source organism: Verrucomicrobiales bacterium (assembly GCA_965224685.1). Lineage (GTDB taxonomy): Bacteria > Verrucomicrobiota > Verrucomicrobiia > Verrucomicrobiales > DEV007 > CBDDAB01. Next base: position 1,253,491 of record CBDDAB010000018.1, read on the forward strand.
GGAATCGAGGTGTCTCCGCGTTGGATACGGATGGCCGAGAAGTCTGGATGATCGAGAAAGAACTGTGGATGAGAAAAGGCGGCAGCTAGGAAGGTGGCCATGTTGGGAAGCACGTGATGCGCCTTCTCTTCCCACACAGGAAAGTGAAAGAACGGATAGTCGCGTCTCACCGAGATGTTAGTTGGAGGGATTACGGGAACCGGGCGGGTTTTGAGAACGATCCGATCCTGTTCCCGGAGATAGACGCGTTGCCCTGCTGCTGGCGGATGCGTGGCGTCGAGTGTTAGAGTTGCGCTTCCGTCGCCGCGCACGACGGTGACCTGATTGAGATCGATGTCAGGCCTGTCAAGCATGGCGACGCGGAGGAATTCTCTTAAGTAAAGTGCTGGGACAGTTGATTTTCCGGGAATGTAAACATGGTCCTTGATACCAGCAGGCGCCGTGATCGTGTAGTGGCGGTTCTGATCGTTAATCGCTACGCTGATTGGGCGTTTGTTGAGTTGTCTCACTTTTTGGGTGAATAAATAATCTGTTAGAGTTGTTTCTCGCCAATGGTCGGTCGTCACAATCCACGTGTCTCCCCACGTCATGGTGGGATCGGAATCCCGAAGCTGGGCGACCGGATCGATTTCCGTTCGGCTAAGGTCACTACTCTCAAGGATGATCATGTCATCGGAATCGAGGGCGTGCTTGGAGCCAGCTGGAAGCGGCTCCAGTAATTTGCGAAAGGCCTCCGCAACGAACGCGCTCGTGGCAATGGGCCCGTTTCCAAGATCAGGCGATCGCTTGAAGATGCGATAGACACGGTCTTGGACTCTCAACCATAATCCGAAATCCCGTTGGGCCTGATGATGTTGCTGACGCAAGCCATCCATGTAGCCTAGGCCAGGTAATCGAAACTGATCATCCAGGACAAAGAGATCGGCTCCTTGAGAGACTAACAAACGTGCGGTTGTTTCGTTGCGATCCGCCGCGTGAAACAAAGCCGTTCGTCCCTTGGCATCCTTGAGATCAATGTGCGCTCCTTTGGCTAACAAGAGACTGACCATAGAAGTCGTCCCATTGGTCACCGCATACATCAACGGGGTGATAGCTAGAGAACTTTCGAACGAACTCTTGAGATGTGCGAAAACGTTCACGTCGGCTCCGAACTCGTCGATGAGTTGTTCCACCACGCCTTCTTCACCAAGCTCCGCGGCCACGCACAGCGCCGTGCGGCCGCGGTGATCGGTCGCCTCGACTTGCAACCCGCGTTCGATGAAAGTCTTCCAGAAGTCGCCGGTGCGGAGGGACGTGTGCAGGGCGGTTTCTCCATCGTCGGTTAGGCTTTCCAGGTCGGCTTCAAACTCTAGCAAGATCTCTAGAATCTCCGGCGCAGCCGACAGGTGAATGGGGCGTCTTCCTTTGAGTCCGGCGGCATTGGGATCGGCGCCCATGTCTACGAGGAGGCGAAGGATATCGCTCTGTTGACGATTGGCCGCGAGATGAATTGGCCGATCCTCACCCTCGGCGAACGGCCGCGCTGGTTCGGCGCCGGACTTTAACAGCGACTCGAGGGTTTTGTAAGGGGCGTTGTTGAGACAGGCCACTTGAAAGGCGGACAGGTGATAGATGAGTTTCCCATCAATGTCGTTCTTTGCCGCCAACTGAGCGGTGCCGTCGATGGCGCTTAGGATGGGTGGAAACCCGGTCAAATACACTTGAGCGATGTGGTTTGGATCGGCGCCGCGGTCCAGGAGAAGCCTGGCTAGCTCCGCTCGTTTGAAAACCAAGGCATAGTGTAAGGGTGTCGATTTCCAAGATGAGAGTGCATCCACGGCCGCGCCTCGCTCTAACAAGAGAATGGCAGCCGTTAGATGGCCCAGCCGGGCAGCGGTGTGAAGCGGCGTCTCCGTTTCCGGCAGTTCCGTATCATCCACTGTCGATGCCCGATTGACATCCGCTCCTTCGTCTATCAGAAACTGCAAGACTTTGAGATGATTCTTGAGCACGGCGCGATGCAGAGGTGTGCTCCCGTTTTCATCACGTGCGTTGAGCAAGTCCGGACTAGCAGAAAGCAGTTTCCGAGCCTCCCACAAGGCGTTGGCTTCCACCTGATCTTGGCTGCTCAGGCGTTCCGACGGTGGCGGTTCGATGCGGAGGCCTTTGACACGCAAGCGCTCGCGCGCGGCATTGGCGATGTCCTCAAGATCTCCAAACTCTCTTAGAAGTCGTTGCAGCGAAGCCACGGCCTCCTCCTCCTCATCTTGTTTGAAATAACACTCTGCTAGGTGAAGCAAAGCCGTGGCCGCATAGTGGCGGCCGGGTTCGAATTCGGCTAGCACTGCTTTATAATGCCCCATCGCAGCATTCAGATCTTGCTTTACCTCCTCATCCAGCAGTCCCTCGCTCAATTCCCGCTCCAGAGGCTTGCTGGTTTCAGGCGGCGACGCTTGACCGATGAGTGGGCTCGTTAGAGTGATGGCGAGACAGACCCCAATGAGAACCGGTTTCATCATCCTCCCACTCTAGCGCGCCGGGAGTTAGGGTTGTGATCAATTTGTGAACTTACTTTCATACGCGCGATCTGTGAGGCACACGGCCTTTGAAAACGGAGAATCGTTAGCTGGACAGAGATCATCGGGCCGATAGGCTTGCAGGAACATGAGATACCCCCTGAGCTGGCTGATTTCTTGGTTGTTGAGCCTCAATGTGTTGACGGCGGAAACGCCGCCGTTACTGGATCCGATCACGCTTGATTCGATGCGGGCCACGGTGCGTTTGGCCATGCATGAGGGGCAGATTCCGGGAGGGGTCTTGTGGTTTGAGCATCGGGGGAAAGTCATGCATGAGGCTTTTGGGAATCGCGTGGTGGATCCTGAGGAGGAAACGAATGCTGAGGATACGATCTACGACGCGGCTTCCCTAACCAAAGTGACGGCTACCGCCCCTGCGGTGATGTTGTTAGTCCAAGATGGGAAAGTGGCGCTCGATGAAGAGGTGGTCACCTATATCCCGGAGTTCCGCGGGCACGGGAAAGAGGCCATCACGGTCAAGCAGCTTCTAACGCATACCTCAGGACTGCGTCCGGGAATTTCACGCAATCCCGACTGGACGGGTTCGGAGGAAGGGTTCCAGCGCATCTGGGCGGACGAGCCTCGTCACCAGCCGGAAGAGAAATTTGTTTATAGTGATATCAACTACATCTTGTTAGGCGAACTGGTTAGGCGGGTCAGCGGGAAGGCACTCGATGAGTTTTGTCAGGAGCGGTTGTTCGGCCCTTTGAAAATGACCGATACCGGTTTCTGTCCGCCTCTAGCGAAGTTGAACCGGATCGCGCCCACGACGAGGGAAGGAGATGAAGTGATCCGCGGCCTCGTGCATGATCCGACCTCGCGCCGGATGGGTGGCGTGACCGGTCACGCCGGGCTTTTCTTCACGGCAAGGGATTTGGCGCAGTATGCGCGGATGCTCCTGAACGGTGGAGAGCTTGACGGTGTGCACGTGATGACGCCGGAGACTGTGGCGTTGATGACGCGCCCTCACACACCAGCACATATCGACTCTTTGCGAGGATTGGGTTGGGACATCAATTCCCATTATGCGCATCCGCGCGGCTTGCATTTCCCGCCCGAATCCTTCGGACACACCGGTTGGACAGGCACATCAATTTGGATCGATCCCACGTCGCAGTCTTTCTTGATCTTTCTTTCCAACCGCAATCATCCTAGTGAGAATGGTAGAGCACGTGATGTGCGGGTGCGATTAGCGACTCTCGCTGCGGAAGCGATTGTGAGCAGAGGCTATGGCAAAGGCGCGGCGACCAAGAAGGTGAGCAATGGTGTGGATGTGCTGGTGGCGCGGCGGTTTCGAGATCTCAAAGGTCTCAAGATCGGCCTTATCACCAATCACACTGGCCTAACCAAAGGAGGTGCTTCAACGATCGATCAGCTGCATCAAGCGCCTGACGTTACGCTCAAAGCGTTGTTCGGACCCGAGCATGGTTTGCGAGGAAAGGCGGAGTCCAAAGTGGCTGATGGTAAGGATGTCAAAACCGGTCTACCGATTTACAGTTTGTACGGTGAGACGCGGCAACCGACGGCCGATCAATTGAAAGACTTGGACGCTTTGGTGTTCGACATTCAAGACATCGGGTGCCGCTTTTACACTTACATTTCCACCATGAAGCTCGCCATGCGGATGGCGGCCAAACACGATCTGAAGTTCTTTGTCCTCGACCGGATCAATCCCATTAACGGCGTGACGGTTGACGGGCCGGTTCGTGATGGCGAGGCGTCGTTCACCGCTATTCATCCGATTCCGCTACGGCACGGGATGACGGTCGGGGAGTTGGCGCTGATGATTCGTGCCGAGGAGAAGCTGGATCTCGCGCTGCGGGTGATTCCCGTGCAGGGATGGCGGCGGCCTCTCTACCAAGATCAAACAGATGTGCCCTGGGTGAACCCATCGCCCAACATGCGGAGCCTCACCGAAGCGATTCTTTATCCAGGAGTGGGCCTGTTAGAATTTATGAATCTTTCTGTGGGCCGCGGGACGGCGACGCCGTTCGAACTCGTCGGAGCTCCCTACATTGATGCAACGAAATTCAAGAAAGCACTGGATCAGTTGAAATTGCCCGGGGTGCGTTTTGAAGAAGCGGTGTTCACGCCGGACAAATCAATCTTCAAAGGTGAGGAATGTCGAGGTGTGCGCATTCTGCTAACGGATCGCCAGAAATGCCGCAGCGTCGACCTCGGCTTGGCCATGGCGACTCATTTGGCCAAGACACACACCAACGAAGAAACGAAGTTTGAGAACTTCAAGAAACTGCTCGTCCATCCCAAGACGTTTCAGTTAGTGAAGGAAGGCGCTTCGATTGCTGCGATCCGCAAGACGTGGGAGAATGCGTTACGGGAATTCATGAAGCGGCGCTCCCTGTTTCTCTTATACTAGCATCAATCTTTGAGACGCACTCGTAGAAAGAGAAACCGGCGTTCGGTGGTGTCCAGCCGGGCCGTGTCCCGGACTCGAAAATGCAGGCGCTGCGCATCGGTCGAGGCGAGGGGAGTTATCTGACCAGAGACATCGTCTTCCCAAGGGTTTTCACCTTCTTTGCGGGCGATGACGAGGACGTCTTCTGCTTCCTGTCTTGCGCAGACTTCATAAATGACATCTGAGCGGAGTGGATTCGGCAGATCCAAAGTCAATGTTAGATGAAACTCCTGATTGGGACCGCCTTGTTCCACGCCGATTTCCGGCAGAGCGGCCTGACCATGGATGCCAAACGGATTCTGCGGATCGCGGTCTAGCGCGTACTCAACAAGATTGGTTACCCCGTCTTGGTCGGCATCGCTCGATTCATCCATCACGCTCGAGGCATGCTGGCCTTCGAAATACTTGGTCAACCAGAGGTTCAACGGCGCCGGCTTGGGATCGGGAGTTTGCGGGGGAGGGGCTTTGTCAGGGGGAGAGTCATCATCGGGCTCTTTCGCAGGGGGATCCACATCCCATATTGGGGGTGTTGATAAGACTTCGTCCCCAAATCGAATGCGGACATCCACCCACTCGGAGCCCTCACTTTCATTGCCTGCGGCTAACGTTTCCACAAGAAAAGGCGTCGTTCGTTCAAGGAACTGCCGGTCTACAGAGAGAGCGGAGTCATTGAGGGAAGCGCCCGGTGTCATATCGAACAAGGTTGTCGTGCCCGTCTTCTTGTCTGTTCGAGTGATTTGAACTGCGCCTCGCAAAGCGGTGAATTTGTGACGGTAGGCCAGCCAGTAACTCGTGTCGTCGGAGACCGGGATCTCGACGGCCAAAGTATTCTGGCGGTGGGCTTGCGGATGATCATAGCGATGCAGGCGAATGGTTGTATCGCTAGTGAGACGTTGGACGGCGGATTCGGCTAGCCATCCCAGACGCCGAAGGGATACCGGGTGGAAGTAGTGAAGATGTTTCGCATCATAGCTAGAGCGGCCCATGACGTCGAAGGGATTGGCGTAGTCTTGCCAGGTGCCTAACGGATCGGCCGGATCATCACTACCGCCGGGGACTTTCCAAATGCCGGCGTGGTGGAGTCCGAAGTTGTGACCTAGTTCATGGATGAAAACACCCGGGGAGAAACTCCCGTTAAACCAGCTTCGGTTTCCTCCCAACTGCGCCCAGCCGGCCGAACGCCAACGCGACTCGGGCAGGTCCTTTAAGGAACTGAAGAGGATTCCGATATGATTGAAAGCAAGCGTGTGATAGCCGGCCTCCTTTGCTTTGGCGACCGCGTCTTCGTTGAGTTCATTCAAGGTTGGCTGGATCGCGTAGTACTGAGCCGGCTTGGGCAGACGGAGCGTTTCCGTAACGGCCTGCGACGTTAACGTTAGCGTCGTCTTGCCGTAGGAAACCTCATGGAGGAAAGGCGCCACCTGTTCGTTAACGATACGCTGAAGATCATCGGAGGTGATCACTTCGCCGAACCGATTCTTCGGCGCTCCGGGCAGGTCTTCGAAATCAACCCTGATCATGAGAAGGGTGCGGTCGCCCGTTACCGCATGAATCGACGTCTGGCGATCGTAGGTGCGAATCGCCTCAAAGTTGTTAAGGGAAATGGAATGAGCGGTCCCGCAAAGACAGTGTTGGAGCCTCTCTTCGCCCATGGACGTCGTTGGCGGAACTAGACTTAGGAGGGCAAAGCACGCGAGCTGTTTGGAGCGCTTGCTCAAATAATTGCTCTCAAACATGGAAAATAGACTATGTCTGAATAATCCATCAGCAAGCCATATTAAACATAATTGTAATATCGATTTGGCTTCTTTTTCCAATGAACTGGACCTTTGGCGAGTGCTTCTTTACAACTCGGCGTATCGGGGCATTTATGGTAAATCCAGTGATCACAAGGAATGGCTGCATATTACTTAACGTATCTTAACTAAACAGGGCGGATTCTCTATGTTTGGCACCCTGCGCCTACTCCTCGCTTTCCTGGTTCTTCTAAGCCACTTGGACATTAGGATCCCCAGTGTCTTGGGATTCGCCTTCCGGCCGCACAGTGAGGATCCCGGCTTCAATCCAGGCCCCTTTGCCGTGGCCATCTTCTACATGCTCTCCGGATTCGTCATGACGGGGCTCATCCGGGCCTACTACATGGACATCCGAAAATACGGGATGTTCCTCGTCGATCGCTGCTGCCGGATTCTCCCTCAATACCTCGTCTTCATGTTCGCGATCCTGCCGGTGGCGATTCTTTGCGACCAAGGCCACATGCGCACGGTCGAAGGGGGCGCGACCTTTCTGCGGATGGTCTATAACATCACCCTCATTCCGCTGAATTACCTGATGTATTCTGATGACATCGCGAACTTCACGCTGATCGAGCCGGCGTGGTCGCTAGGCGCGGAAATGCAGTTCTACATGGTGATGCCGTTGATCCTCATCTGGCGGGCACGGGATTGGGTGGTGCCGGTCAGTCTCGCCATCTTTTTCGCAGGAGCGATGTGGTTCTTTGATATGAATGCCGACACCTGGGCCTACCGGCTTCTTCCCGGCGTGTTGTTTATCTTTCTAACAGGTTCCTACTCATTCGACGCGAACAAAGGCGACGTCACGGCCAAACGCAAGATGGCCATTCTCTACCTTACGGTGTTCGGGCTCTTTGTAGCCATGGGTATGTATGGCAGAATGACCGGAACGCCCATTGATGAAAAGTGGTCGTTGGGAAAGAACTACGAAGTCTATCTCGCCTATCTGATTGGTGTCCCTCTCATGCTATTGTTAGCGACCAAGAAACGCCAAGACTGGGATGAGTACTTGGGGAACCTTTCCTATGGCCTTTTCCTCAGCCACATGATCCCTGTATGGGGACTAGCGAAGATCCCATTTGCCGGGACGACCTTCGATCAAACAGGCTGGTACGCGCCAACCGTAATCGTCATCTCTTTCGCGCTGGCAGCGATGGGCTATCACTTCGTCGAGAAACCCGTCCTAGCGTTTCGCCGTAGCCTCCGCGGTAAGACGAAATAACGCTTCGCACCCTACAGAGACAAATGCGTGAACTGCACAAACTCGCTGTAGCGCTCTTTGATGTCATCCTCACTGATTTCGTGCAACCGGCGTGTGGAAAAAGCCTCGCAGACGAAGCTGGCCATGACTGTGCCGTAGACCACGCCGTGGCAGATCTCCTTGAACTCGACGGGACCACTGCCATTAGCCAGATGCCCGGCTAGGGCTCCGGCGAAGGTGTCACCCGCGCCTGTGGGATCGAGGACTTCGTGTAAAGGATAGGCGCCGCAGGTGTAGAACTTGCTGTCGCCGAAGAGAAGCGCACCGTGTTCGCCTTTTTTCACCACGACGTAGGCGGGGCCCATTTCACGCAGACGATGTCCGGCAGTGATCAAGTTGCGGGTATCAGCCAGTTGTTTGGCTTCGCTGTCGTTAATCACTAACAAGTCTATGCGCTGTAGTAGCTTCTTAAGATCTTCTAACGTGTTATCGATCCACAGATCCATGGTGTCAGCGATCACAAATTCTGACTGACATTGATCGAGTACTTCCATTTGCGTGGCCGGAGCCATGTTGGCCAGCATGACAACACGGCTCTTGGCGACCTCGGGATCCAGTTTGGGGTGATAATCTTCGATCACATTGAGCTGCACGTCCAAGGTCCGCCGATCGTTCATGTTGTCAAAGTACTCGCCGGACCAGTAGAAGGTCTTGCCGTCTGAGAACTCGACGCCGGCGAGATCGATGCCGTGTTTCTTGAGGGTTTCAATGTGTTCCTGGGGAAAGTCTTGGCCAACGATTCCTTGAAGGATGGTCGGAGCGAAGAAGCTGGCGCTGATGGCCGCGTAGGAAGCGGAGCCTCCTAACAGATTCTTGTGTTCTTCGGTGGGGGTTTTGACGTCGTCAATGGCGATGGTTCCTGCTACGAGTACGGACATGGTGGTGGGTTGGTTAGGCGGTTGTTGGAGTTGTTGTTAAAAGATCACGGCATTCGCGAATATAGGCGCTGATGTCGGCAGCTTGCAGAATACCCGAGACAATCACTACCCGTTGAGCACCTTGAGCAATCACGGCGGGCAAGTTTTCGCGTTTGATGCCGCCAATGCAGAAGATGGGGTGGGGGACTTCGCTGTGTACAGCGTGAATGTCGCCCGTGCCGATCGGGACGTAATCAGGCTTGGTAGGCGTGGAGAAGAGCGGGCCGAAGCCGATGTAATCCACCGGTTCATTGATGGAGCGGCGCGCCTGATCAAGGCTGTGTGTGGACAGTCCCACGATGGCTTCCGGTCCGAGGACTTCGCGGGCGCGGGCGGGTGCCTCATCGTCCTGACCCACATGCACGCCGTCTGCGTTCACAGCGGCTGCAATATCGATGTGATCATTGATGATGAAGGGGACGTTCGCTTGCCTGGCCAGAGGGCAGATTTCTTTTGCCATGGCGCGAATGTCAGACGATTCGAATCCTTTGGCCCGAAGTTGCAGGACATCGATGCCCGCTGTGAGCATCGTCTTCGCCATCCTCCTCGCATTGGCACGATCCACATACCCAAGATCGAGGATGCCGTACAAGTGAGCGTGGCGCAAGCGTGAGGGCATGAAGATCGCCGGGCTTCAGCCTTGGCGGGCGAGGAAGTTCTCCACCCACTCAATATTATAATTTCCGCTCTTGAAATCGTAGTCCTGGAGGATGGAATCCTGAATGGGAATCGTTGTCTTGATACCTTGAATCAGAAACTCGTTCAATGCCCGGCGCATACGTGTGATGGCGATTTCTCTCGTGGCACCCGTCACGATAAGTTTGGCGATCATCGAGTCGTAATAAGGCGGCACTTCGTAACCGGAGTAAGCGTGGGTGTCCACCCGCACGCCACGACCGCCGGGCGCGTAAAAGAGCTCGATCTTGCCCGGGCTGGGCATGAAGTTGCGATAGGGATCCTCTGCATTGATCCGGCATTCAATGGCGTGATGTCTAACAATCGCGTTCTTAACGTGATCAGAAATCTCTTCACCCGCAGCGATGCGGATTTGTTCTTTGATCAGGTCGCAACCATACACCTCTTCCGTGATGGGATGCTCTACTTGGATGCGGGTATTCATCTCCATGAAGTAGAAGTTCCCATCGTCGTCCACGAGATATTCAATGGTGCCGCAATTCTCGTAGCCGATCTCCTTAGTCAGTTTGACTGAGGCGGCTCCCATCTTCTCACGCAATTCCTGAGAGAGCATGGGAGATGGGCATTCCTCAATGATCTTCTGATGCCGCCGCTGAAGGGAGCAATCGCGCTCACCGAGATGCACAACGTTGCCGTGGCTGTCGGCAACGATTTGAAACTCGATGTGATGCGGATTGACGATGAGTTTTTCCATGTAGACTTCGCCATTGCCGAACGCTTTGAGAGCTTCGTTAGACGCACTTTGGAAGCTGGTGAACAAGGTGGCCTCGTTGAGCACAGGGCGCATGCCCCGGCCGCCACCACCGGCGGACGCTTTGATCATGAGGGGGAAACCAATTTCGTTGGCTACCTTGAGCGCCTCCTGCTCATTCTTGACCACGCCGTCGCTCCCAGGAGTGATGGGGACGCCGAGACTGCGGGCGGTGGCGCGCGCTTGATTCTTATCTCCCATGCGCTCCATCACGGAAGCAGCCGGACCAATGAATTTGATCTTACAACTCTCACAGATGTCCGCAAATTGCGGATTCTCTGACAGAAAACCATAACCGGGGTGAATGGCATCCACATTCGCGATTTCAGCGGCACTGATGATGCGGTCTGGCTTGAGGTAGCTTTCGGTGCTGGGACCGGGTCCGATACAAATGGCCTCGTCGGCCAGTTGCACGTGCATGGAATCGACGTCGGCTTCCGAGTAGACCGCGACGGTTTTGATATCGAGTTCTTTGCAGGCACGAATGACCCGCAACGCGATCTCGCCTCGATTGGCGACCAGTACCTTTTGAAACATAGGCGTTTGGTTAGGCCGGATTAACCAGGAAGAGCGGCTGACCGTACTGAACAGGCGTACCGTCTTCTCCTAAAACTTTCGTGATGACGCCTTTGGTCTCCGCCTTGACCTCGTTCATCACTTTCATGGCCTCGATAATGCAAATGACAGTCTCTTCGTCGACTTCATCACCGACGCTAACATAGGGGCTGGAGTCCGGGGACGGCGAGCGGTAGAAGGTGCCAACCATGGGGCTGGAGATCTCCTTCTCATTGGGATTATCGACCGCGACCTCAGCGGCCGGGGCGGCAGATTCGTTTGGAGCCGCTGCGGCGGTGGAAGCCGGGGCGGGCACCGCTACGGGGACTGATTGAGCGCGCGCTTGCAAGGCGGCGAGCGCTTCGTCCGCGTCGACACCCTTCTTGAGCTTGAGATTGATCCCTTCTCTCTCCAGATGGAAGAGCGAAAGTTCATGCTTATCCATCAATTCCACAATTTGGCGAATCTCTTCTAGGTCCACGGGCGGGCGAGTTTAGATTTGGTTAGTTGAGTTGGTTGGTCGCTTGATTGAGGGCTAGCGAATCAGACGCGCCGGGCGTTTTCGCCTTCCTCAATGAGTTCCCAGAAAACTTTGGATTGGCTCAGGGCCTCGTCTTCAGAGACCGGGAGCTTGCTGCGATAGAGAAAATCTTGCAAGGTGTTTTTATGGAGCACGCGGTGGACGATAACGCCCTCTTCCTTCACCTGAAAATAGATGCGTAAGTCTTTGGCTCTGAAACGGTGAAGGCTTTTGCCGTCTCTCTCAATAATGCCAAAAGATCCGCTTTCTCCAACCGACTCCAAATCCTCTGGAGTGACCTTAAATTCCTCGAGAAGCTCAAGCTGCGCATCCGTTGGTAACTGCGACATTTCAGCAGCGCTGATCTCATTGAAGATGATTTGGAACAAAGGCGAGGGCGTATGGTTGAGAAAGCCGTTGTACGCGAAACTGGAGAGGGCGGCAAACCCGAAGGCGAACTCTTTGGCCTAGAATCGATAGCGAGAAGAAGCCGCGCCATTTGCCTTCACGCGGGACAACAAACCGGATCCAGGAGCCGCCGCGTCTCGCCGCCAGTATTACCAATCGCGAAAATGACGCCGGTTCGGCATGCGGCGTTCGCGTCGAAGGAGGGGCGCTTTCACCTCCTCACTCTCCAAACTCTCTAACAAAGCGCGCGCGGCGGCTTCACTCAACTTGCCATCAGGGGTCAGTTCGTAGGCGCTCGGTTTCTTCTCCTTGGGCTCGCCGGGTTGATCTTCGTCGCCGGCAGCTTTCACTTCCCCTTCAAGCTGCTTTTGTTGCTCCGCCTCGCTGGGAACGGCGGTCTCGACAGGTTCTTTGGAATCGCCATCTCCCTCTCCCTCCTGGCCGGGCTGTTGCGAAGACTCTTGGTCTTCACCCTCTTGACCTTCTTGCTGCTGCTGTTCTTGGCCTTCCTGTTCTTGGCCTTCCTGTTCTTGGCCTTCCTGTTCTTGGCCTTCCTGTTCTTGGCCTTCCTGTTCTTGGCCTTCCTGTTCTTGGCCTTCCTGTTCTTGGCCTTCCTGTTCTTGGCCTTCCTGTTCTTGGCCTTCCTGTTCTTGGCCTTCCTGTTCTTGGCCTTCTTCCTGCTCCTGCTGCTCTTCTTCCTGCTCCTGCTGCTCTTCTTCCTGCTCCTGCTCTTCTTCCTGCTCCTGCTGCTCTTCTTCCTCTTGCTGTTCTTCTTCCTCCTGCTGTTCTTCTTCCTCCTGCTGTTCTTCTTCCTGCTGCTGTTCTTCTTCCTGCTGTTCTTCTTCCTCCTCCTCCTGCTCTTTCTCTTGATCTTCTAACGCTTTCAGTTTTTTCTCCACGAGTTCGCGGTTGTGGCGGGCATTGTCTGCGAAAGCGCCGCCTAACGCTTCGGCCTCTTCATAATGTACGATGGCCCCCTGCCATTGCTCTTTCAAAAGCTCCAGGTCTTCTTGCGCTTTGCCTAGTTGATAGAGGGTGTTGCCCAAGTTGTAATACGCTTTGCTTTGCAAATCGGAGTCTTCGGAGAGAATGGCCCGGCCCAGGTGCTCCGCGGCTTGCTCGTAATCCGCCGCTTTGTAGGCCGCCGTGCCGGCGCCATACTCGAGCTTGTCCCAATGCCGCGGCCGGTCCTCTTCCAAGGCACCCTCAAACGCCTCATAGGCGCCGCTGTAGTCTTTTTCGGAATAGGGTGATTCCCAGTTGGCACCGGGAGCCGTGGTCAAGGCGGCCAACCACAAACTGAAGCCTGCTAGCCATTCACGCATACACCCAATGATAGCGGGCGATTCCCAAGGATCAAGCTGGACCATCCGGGCAATCCTCACCAACCTTGGATCATGAAACGGCTCTTCTCTCTTCTCCTCGTGACGGCGACAATGCTCGCCATCGCTAACATTGCCCTTGTCGCTGATCAAGAAAATGCCTCGTCCAAGGAAGTCGTCCTCTTTGACGGTAAAACTTTTGAAGGCTGGGAAGGCAAGACCGAGAAGTGGTTCCGCATCGAGGATGGCGCCATCGTCGGGGGCAACTTGAAAGAAAAGATCCCTAACAATGAATTCCTCGCCACCAAGAAATCCTACAAGAATTTCGTACTCAAATTGAAATTCAAACTTGTAGGAGAGAAAACGAACGCCGGCGTCCAAATCCGCTCTCGCCGCATTCCCAATCATCACGAAATGATCGGTTACCAAGCCGACCTCGGCCAAGGTTACTGGGGCAGCCTCTACGACGAATCCCGCCGCCGCAAGATGCTGGCCACCGCCGACAAGAAGGTGTTAGACAAGATCCTCAAGAAAGACGATTGGAACGATTACGAGATCCGTTGTGAAGGCCACCGTGTCCGGCTTAGCATCAACGGCACCCAAACCGTCGACTACACCGAAGAAGACAAATCGCTAGAACAAGAAGGCCTCATTGCCCTCCAAATCCACTCCGGCCCTCCAGGCGAAGCTTGGTACAAAGATATCCGCATCAAGGAACTACCGTAGGCCATTTGGTAGCGGTGACCTCCGAGTCGTCACGGTTTGTTCGATCAGAGAGAAGTCGTTTTCATGCCGTTAGAATGGCAAGGCCTTTAGCCGCTTGAAATCCAGCGCAGCATCAGATTTCGTACTACCGGACAAGCCCATGCCTGATCTTGAAGAAACCACTTACAACTTTCATCCCTAGGAGGCCACTGCATAACCAAAGCACCATTTCAAGAGTGTCGGGCCAGAGGTAGGCTTCGAGTGGGAGCCAGAGGTAGACAAGGAAGCGGGGCCGGACAACCCAGGAGTAGGGGATGGCCATGGCGTTGCGGACCATGGCGAAGGTGACGACGGCGGCGTAGGTTATTAGGTAGGCGACGCCGGCTTCGATTCCGGCCCAACCGGCTTTGATGGCGGCTACGGATACCAGGGTGACGACGATTTGATCGGCCATGGTGTCGGTAAAGGAGCCGGCTCGTGATGCGGCGCCTTGGTGCCGGGCTAGGGGGCCGTCTAGCCCATCGAGAAGGACGTGGGCTAACAGAAGGGCGAAAGCCAAAGGTAGGGTAATGAAGAAACTTGGGTAGACGGCGATGCCGCAGATGAGGGACGCAAAGGTAATCATTCCCGGCGTGATGCCGGTACGGGTCAAACCCTCTAGCAGAGGACCGAGGGCCACGGCTCGGATCTCCTGCCAGCGGTGCATCCAGCCGCGTTCTCCGGTGCTGTAGCAGTCAGCCGGTACGTTTCCAGTTGTGGTGTTCATGACGTTATCAATCAAGTTTGGCTTCGAGGATGCGAAAGGGCATCCCCGGCATGGGGGCGCCGCCGTTGTGGAAACACACGCCCTTGTGGCATCGGCCTTCGAGGAGGCGATGGGTGTGGCCGAAGTAGACGTTTCTGATGCCTTCGCTTAGTTCTGGAGTTAGGCTGTGCAAGTAACGACTGAGGCGTTCCACGACGACACGATCGGGATAGTAGGCCTTGGCTGTGGCCACGTGGAGACGTGAGCTTATGGTGAGATCATAGGCGTGATGTTGCCAACGCGCGGGTTTGCGATGCTTTGCGAAACGATTTCTTGAGCGGGAAAGGCGTTGGGACGTCATGCCCGGATCAGCCGCGTCGCCATGGACGAAGAGCGCATTCCCGAGACGCAAGTGATAGGGTTCCCAGTAGAATTGATTCGTTTGCTGTGCTAGTTGCTCTAGCTGATCTGCCCATGCGGCGTGATGATCGTGATTGCCGAGGACATAGTGAAATTGACAGTTTTCGTTAGTGTCCAAGCATTGGTCCAACCATGATCGAGCAGCGCGCAACGTTTCGCTGTGCGTTTCGTAGTAACTCCAGCGGAAATCGATGATATCACCGGTGAAGACAACGCGGCGAGCTCGTGTGATGAGAGCGCGAAGATGAGAGAGATATTTGTTTGCTAGAGAACGTTGAGAGAAGAGATGAAGGTCAGAGACGACGTAACAGCCGGACATGGCCGACAGTGTATCCCGTTGGGATTGGGTGTATTATTGAAATTCGCGATGTCTGTATTGATCTTGTTGATGCCAATAAAAAAACCGCGCACTCCAGCCCGACGGGCGAGAGGCGCGGTAGAAGAAGTCTGATCTAGAAACGGTCCTAACGAAGCACGTTGGAGGCGTTTGATGTGGCGTCGCCCGCGGTGCGGACGGCGCTTCCACCCGCATCGCGAGCGGTATTCACCGCGCCGCTACCGACATTGCGGGTCGTGTCCACGGCACCGCTTCCAACCTTGCGGGTGGTATCGACGGCACCTCGGGTGGCGTTGGCGGCTCCAGAAGTCACATTTCCGGCGGCGTCGGTGGCGCCATCGACGGCGCTTCCAGTGGCGTCCAGGACGCCTGAACCCGCTTCGTCAACGGTGGAGCAGGAACTGAAGGCCAAGACGGCTAGGCTTACAATGAGGAGAGGGAGTGTTTTCATATCAGCTCAAACTGCGCCTCGGATTTGCAAATTGTCGATGTGAAATCAGCGCCTTTTCATCAAGATAGACTAAAAGTTTGAAACTTTTTAGAATTATTGGGATGTTGCGATCATTACTAGATCAATGGAGAGACACCTATGGTGAGCGATTCGACTGAGGTTCCGATTCCCAAACGTGCGGCCGGGCTTGAGATCCCGGTGTTTGCCGTGCCTCGTGAGGGGGATCTCGGCGCTGGAGACACCCAAGGCGTGCGGCAATTGATCGACTTGGCGGCGGATCTCGGTCTGCAATCACTCACCTTGCTGCCGATCTTGGAGACGGTGAAAGGGAACGATCCGTTCCTGCCCATCGGTTTGTATGCGCTCGATCCGCTGCTCTTGGATGTGAGTCCGTGGGCATTGAAGGATCTTCCGGTGCATCTTTATGACCAGGCTCGGCAATCAGGGGCGGCGGGAACGTCCTCTCTCCAGTATAATAAAGCTAAGCGGTTAAAGCTCGATCTCTTGTGGCAGGCATTCGATCAATTCTGGTCCAACGAATATCTAAGGGGTACGGATCGGGCCTATCATTACCATAAGTTCTGTCATTCGCATGCCAAATGGTTGCCGGATTATTGTCTCTACCGTCTGCTCATGGATTTCGAGCAGGGGAAAGAGAGCTGGGAAGATTGGAGTGATGACTACGGTTGCTACAAAGATGCGCGAGGCTTTGTGGCGAGTATCGCAGCGAAGAAGACGGAAGCGATCGAGCGTCAGTTAGCCTATTACGCCTACATTCAATGGATTGCGGAAGAGCAATGGTTAGGAGTGAAAGCGCATGCGGAATCGGCGGGGATCGAACTAATCACCGATATGGATTGTGCGATTTCTCCCCATTCGGCTGAGTTTTTCCGGTCGCCCGAGGACTTTCGCATGCAGATGGGCGAGGGGCGTCAGACCGCCATCTGCGATCGTGATCTCTTGGAGCATCTCAAGTCGCGGCTGCGCCGGTTGGCGCCTTTGTTCGATCACTTTCGGATCCGGGATTTCCGCGAGACGACGCGTGAGCTCAGTGAGGATGAGACGATCAAAGATTTCTTGGCGCGTTTGCCAGGGCCATTCAACGAGCCGGCGACGTCACCTATCAAGGTGGCGTGGGAAAGTTTACCCGCCTTGGATATGAAAGCGGCGCAGCTCTGGCCGGCCCCGAACGGGCAACTCCTGCCTCCACGGCCTGGCGCGCAGATGAGTTTTTCGTCGTTTGGTGCCACGTCGCTGCGGCGTCTTTGGTCGAGCGACATGCTTTTCCGCCGGCGCCTGAAGAACCAGTGGGCGGTCAATCACAAGGCCTATGACATGAAAACGACGCTGGCATTGCTGCGGAAACTTTTTCAATATCCCGCCCGTCACGTGCAGATCTCTTACGTTGATCTTGCGGGTCTAGAAAACGATCCGGCGTCGGCCTGGCTCACTCGTTACGACAAGGGAGTGAGTGACCTGACAAAAGCACCAGACTGGGATGAGTTTCGCGAGGAGTTTCGCAAGATCTTGGACCAGACCGGACGCTTGCAGGGCGTTGAAAAAACCGAGAAATCCGAGTGACAAGGATTCTAGGGAATGTTCAGTTGCGCGCGTGCCCAACTCTGGTGAAGCCGTCTATTTAGAGCAGATTGACGCAAGCATCGCTTGCTTGGAAGCGTCACGGTCTTTGGCGCCTAACGTTCATGCGGCGGCAGCGAAGATTGCCGAAGTGTTGAGAGCCGGAGGGCGGGTTTATGCTTGTGGTAATGGTGGTAGTGCGGCGGATGCTAGTCACTTCACGACGGAACTCCTATGCCGATTGAAGGATGATCGCGAGCCGTTAGGCGCGATGGCCTTGACGGCCGATAGCAGTTTCCTCACGGCCACAGCGAACGACTACGGCTTCGAAGAAGTCTTCGCCCGGCAGGTTCGTGGTCTGGCCAGACCAGGTGATCTCTTGGTAGCCATCTCCACCAGCGGCAACTCGATCAATATTGAAAAAGCATTGAGAACCGCACGGGGCGATTCTGTAAGCAGCGTCGCTTTATTGGGCAAGAGCGGCGGGACTTGCAGTGGGCTAGCGGAGATCGAGATCATTGTGCCGTCTGAATCCACGGCGCGCATTCAGGAGACGCACCAAGTCATCATCCACACCCTCTGCCTGTTGGTGGAACATTTCCTCTTCGACATGCCGGCGACTTTGTAGAAAAACCATTTTTCAAACGATCATCTCTCAACCTCAGATAAACCATGAAAGATCCTATCACTGTTGCAGTCACCGGCGCCGCCGGCCAGATCGGCTACGCGCTTCTCTTCCGTATCGCTTCCGGCGCCATGTTCGGACCGGATCAGCCTGTGAGTCTCCGTTTGATCGAGATTCCAAAAGCTTTAGGCGCTCTCGAAGGCGTGGTCA
The DNA here is from genome assembly GCA_965224685.1 of Verrucomicrobiales bacterium. Lineage (GTDB taxonomy): Bacteria > Verrucomicrobiota > Verrucomicrobiia > Verrucomicrobiales > DEV007 > CBDDAB01. Next base: position 1,271,756 of record CBDDAB010000018.1, read on the forward strand.
TGGAGCTGGATGATTGCGCTTTTCCACTCTTACAAAGCGTCGTCCCCACATCGGATCTCGACGAAGGATTTCGCGGTGTGAACTGGGCATTGTTGGTTGGGAGTGTGCCGCGTGGCCCTGGGATGGAGCGGAAAGATTTGTTAGGCATCAACGGGAAGATCTTCACCGGCCAGGGCCAAGCCATTCAGAAGAATGCCGCTTCTGACGTTCGCACATTGGTAGTGGGGAATCCATGCAACACTAATTGTCTGATTGCTATGAACAACGCAAAGGATGTGCCTAACGAGCGTTGGTTTGCCATGACCAAGCTGGATGAGAATCGTGCCAAGTCTCAGCTAGCGGCCAAGGCTGAGGTCCATGTTAGTAAAGTGAGTAATATGACCATCTGGGGAAATCACTCCGCCACCCAGTATCCGGACTTTTATAATGCCCAAATAGGAGGACAACCGGCTCCGGATGTCATCAATGATGAGTCGTGGTTGAAAGAGGAGTTTATCAGCACCGTGCAACAACGGGGCGCGGCCATCATCAAAGCGCGGGGAGCGTCCTCTGCAGCCTCGGCCGCCAACGCCATCGTAGGCACGGTCAAAAGCCTAACGGAACCCACACCGCAGTGGGATGTGACCAGTGTGTGCGTGTGTTCCGATGGTAGTTACGGGGTGGATGAAGGGCTGATTGCTTCGCTGCCCATCCGCAGTGGCGGCGATGGCAAGTGGAGCGTGGCAGAGGGTTTTGAGATCAACGATTTCAGCCGCGAGAAAATTGATGCCTCTGTTAGCGAGCTCCGCGAGGAACGCGATGCGGTAAAGGAATTGCTTTGATTGAACAAGCCACTGATTGGCGATTTTTGATCAGTGACGGTGTGTGGCTGGCGATTATTGACCAGAAACGCGCCCTTTCCCTGGAGCGGTGACCAGTTAGTTAGGGCCATCCAAGTTTCTGCTGAGAAAGTCCTTTTCTTTGAGAAGGCTTGGCATATAACGTGCTGCCCCGCAAACCCCAACTTGCTAACTCAAACCTAGAAGAAACACAAGATGCCCAAGTTTAAATTGGAATACATTTGGTTAGACGGTTACACGCCGGTCGCGAATCTACGCGGCAAGACCAAGATTGCAGAGTACGACTCCTTCCCAACCCTCGAGCAATTGCCTATGTGGGGTTTCGACGGGAGTTCCACCCAGCAAGCAGACGGCAGCGACTCCGATTGCATGCTCAAGCCTGTCGCCGTCTACCCGGATAGCACGCGGAAGAATGGTGCCCTCGTCATGTGTGAGGTAATGCTGCCTAACGGCGATCCTCACCCATCCAACACCCGGGCGTCGATCCCGGATGATCCCGGTGCATGGTTCGGCTTCGAGCAAGAATACTTTCTCTACGAAGATGGTCGTCCGTTAGGCTTCCCGAAACATGGTTACCCGCCGCCTCAAGGCAAATACTACACAGGTGTCGGCTATAGCAGCGTGGGTGATGTGGCTCGCCAGATCGTGGAAGAACACCTCGACGTCTGTCTTGATGCGGGTATCAATCACGAAGGCATCAATGCTGAAGTGGCCAAAGGTCAGTGGGAATTCCAGGTCTTTGGCAAAGGCTCCAGAAAAGCTGCAGATGATGTTTGGATCGCCCGTTACATCCTCTTGCGTGTGTGTGAGAGCTTTGGTGTGGATGTGGAGTGGCATTGTAAGCCGCTAGGAAACACCGATTGGAATGGATCTGGTATGCACACGAACTTCTCTACTCAGCACTTGCGGGAAACCGGTGGCAAAGACTACTTCGAGAAACTCATGGACAAGTTCAAGGAGAACATGGAAGAGCATATCGCCGTCTACGGTCCTGATAATCACATGCGTCTAACAGGACTTCACGAAACGCAGGCCATCGATACTTTCTCCTACGGTATCGCTGACCGTGGCGCTTCCATTCGTGTGCCACACGCTTTCGCCAACGATGGTTACAAAGGTTATCTTGAAGATCGCCGTCCCAACTCCGAGGGGGATCCTTACGCTATCGCGGCACGGATCTTGAAGACGATCAACGAAGTGCCGACAGCCTAACGTTTTAGAGCATTTTTCACGTTCGAGGCCCATTCCGGTGAACCGGGATGGGCTTTTTTTCTGTTTGCTGGACTGGAAAGTGGTCTTGCCAGGATCGACGTAATTGAAGACGCTACGAGGCGTGGCGCCCGCTGACCGAGATGACGACATTGATGAAGACTTCCTAGCAGCGCATCCGCATGACGCGTTCTTCAAGAGTTTCTTCTCGGATCGGAACCATGCGGCGTCGTTCTTTAAGGGCCATCTTTCTGCTGATGTTGTAAAGTTGTTAGATTGGAATGCGCTGAAACTCGTTCCCGGTTCTTTCGTCAAGCGTTCCCTTCAGCAGACTCACAGTGATCTCTTGTTTTCTGTACAACGCCGGGCCGGAACATCGACAGAGGAAGCCCGCGAATGGTATCTTTATTTGCTCTTTGAACATCAGACTTCGGTGGATCCGGTGATGCCCTTAAGATTGCTGGCTTACCAGGTTGAGATTCTGCTCGCGCATCAGGAGAAATGTGGCTTGCCTCTGCCTCCGGTGATTTCATTTGTGCTTCATCAAGGGCCGGATCGCTGGAAGGTCAGCCAGAGATTTGAGGATCTCTATCAGTTATCGAAAGAGGATGCTGATGTTTTATCAGACTATCTTCCCAAATTCAAGCATGCGCTTCTCGATCTCTCGCAAACGGATCCAACGGGTGAAGAAGATGCGGCGCTTAAAGTGGCCCTCCAGCTTATGAAATTGGCGCGGGAGACAAAGGTGCTCGAGTTCTTCCGATGGCTCGTTGAAAACCTGGAATCGCTATCTCAAGATCTTTCCGGTTCGTTGGTACGCAAGACTTTGCTCTACGCGCTGCATTCTGATAGCAGCCTTGACGTTGAGGCGATAGCTTATACCTTGAAGACGAGTTCGGATTTGAAAGACACCATGACATCGCTCGCCCAAAGACTCATTGCCCAAGGAGAGGCTCGCGGAGAGGCCCGCGGAGAGGCCCGCGGAGAGGCATTAGGAGAGGCGAAAGGTATTTGGATCGGGAAGATCCAGACGTTGCAGGACTTGTTGGGTGTTTCCGTCAGCCGGCGCGAGGAGCTAGCCCTGTTGGGAACCGAAGAGCTGGAGGCACGATTCCTTGAGATTCAAGAACACTATCAGAAGCAGTTTAAGAGCGGGGATTGAGCTTCGCTAATCGTGCTTGTGACCGTGGCCATCGCCGTCTTCGACTGTTGAAAGCGGCGGAGTGGGCTCGATGATTTGACCGAAGAATAGTGCATTGAGGAAAAGTTTATTCGTGCCGTACCAGAATGCGCGGAAGTTTGGGTTATCAACAAAGGCGATGACGGCGCCTTGGCCATTCTTGGAGGCCACGATGGCGGCGCTATGAGAAAAAGAGGCGGTGTGATCGTGAGCATAACCGCTCATGAGTGGCATATCCGCGTAACGCAAAGGAGTCTCGTAAGGATTGCTGCCCGGTTGCATCAGGAGATTGCTATTGCGAAAGACGGGAACCTCAGTGCGAGTGTAGCCGTAACCCAATGGATGGGTGGTATCGAGTGACGTGCGGAAGATGGCGCCGGAAGTGCGCTTGGCGTCTTCGATCTTGTGATAGTCGCCATAGGGAAGAGGTGATGGTGTGGGTTGATCTGGTGACTCATTGTCTGTCTTGCTGGCTAGGGTTTTGCCAAAGTGAAGATCAATTAGATTGTGTGAGGCCGCCCATTTGGCCGCACGCTTTTGCGCCATGAGCACGCCGCCTCCAGTGATCCAGTCTTTTAGTTTGGAGACCAGTTTCTCGTCTCCTAGTTCTTTGTATGTGCCATCTACGAAGATGAGATGGGTGTAGCGTGTGAGATCGGTGTTGGCAAAGCGGTCAAGCTCCAGGAGAACGCTTGGCAGGTGCATGCGCTCATCTAACAAATGCCACACTTCGCCGGATTCATAGGCACTGACACCTTGGCCGACGACGATGGCGGGTTTGACAGGTTTCAGAGAGCGGATGCTGGGACTCCCTAGATCCGCGCCGCTCGGAGTGAGGCCGGTGGTGATGGCGTGTAGCGAGATTGGTGTGTCTTGGGATGCCTGTGATAGAATTTCTGTGAGGGGTTGAGAAAGCCTAGGCTGCGTTCCTGACGGGATGAGGATGGTGCCTCTCGCAAGTGATTGTACACCGGTTGTGGTAGTTGCCTCAATAGGCGTGGTGGTAACGTAGGTGCGCAAGCCAAAGCGTTGAAGGGTTGCCAGCACGCGGGGCGCCAAATAGTCATGCCACTCGAAGGCGTAGGCATAGGCAGGTGGCAAAGCCGCAGGCGTCTTGGTCACCAGCTTGTCCACCGGCTCGCCGATCCATTCGTCTAACGGACGCCGAATCTTTGCGTCAGGAACGCCAAACGCCAGAGGGAGCGCCCAGGAAGAGACGTCGTAGAAGATATTATCGTCAAACTCGGTGCGGCGCTCGAAGCAGGCCTTGATTAATCGATATTGAGGTTGCGCTAGAGGGATGACGTAACTGGAATCGGCGGCGAAGTCACCTGATTCTGTGGTAAGGTTTTCAGCTAGGTGATGCACTCGAATCTGATGGCGCCGTAGTAAGGTGACCAGCGCGTGTAATCTAGAAACGTCTCTTTCGTGGCCAATGACGTAACCAAGGATGGGATCGGCTTGACCCAAGGCGAGGCTCTCTCGATAGAACTGTTGTTGGTATTGAAGAAGTTCGAGCCGTTGCTCAATCGCCGAGGCAATGCTAGTAAAAGAAGTATGCAGTTGGTTTCGAATGGTGAAGGCGAAGTCAAAGGCACCATGTGGCGACTCGCGTTTGATGCCACGGGAACTCGCTTGCTCGAAGAGGATGCCCACGCTGCCATGAATATCCGGATAAGTGGAACCTTTGCCGTAGTAGAAATCGTCGAAACGTTCTTGTGTGTAGTAGAGTGAACCCAGTTGATCCAATTCTTTGGCATGCGCTTGGGCGAAGCGTTCCGTGAATTGGACGTTGGCCTCGGGAGTGAGCGGGTGCTTTCTTTCCGGAACACCGGGCTGGAAGAAATAAGTGGAGGTGGAACTCATTTCATGATAATCCGTTAGAACATTCGGTTTCCATGCGTGAAAGTGATAGACTCTCGCTTGGGATTCCGGATGTTGCACAAGCAACCAATCGCGATTGAGGTCGAACCAGTAGTGATTGGTGCGTCCCCCAGGCCAGACCTCATTGTGTTCCCGGTGTTCCGCATTGGGGACGGGATATTGGCCTCGGTGACTATTGGCCCACTGTGCGAAACGCGAGAGTCCATCGGGGTTGAGGCATGGATCAATGAGAATGACAGCGTTTTTCAGCCATTCACCGATGACCGGACCTTTAGCCGCAGCAAGATGATAGGCGAAGAGAGGCACGCAATTGCTGGCACTCGATTCGTTTCCATGGACGCCGTAACCCATGTTGATGATTACCGGCCAGGAATCATCAGGTGAGACGTCACGGTCCGGATCGCTGAGCTGCAAATGCTGCTGCTGGATTTCTCCGAGCCGATCCTGATTTTCGGGAGACGTAACGGTTACCAGTGCCAGGGGACGTTGTTCGTAGGTGCGGCCGATTTCTTTGAAACGAAATCGCGGACTTTCATTCGCTAACAACTTAAGGTAACCGATGAGTTGATCATGGCGAATGTGCCAGTCTCCGGGCTCGTACCCAAGGTAGGCTTCAGGTGTGGTAATGGAGGAATCGTAATCCGTCCCGCTCGGGAGAAAGTAGTCGAAAGGTGCAGCGCAAAGCGAATCGCCAAGCGCGATGAGTGCGAGAAGAAGGGCAATGAATTTCGGGGGCATGCGAGCAAGCATAACGCATTGCCTGCAAATGAAAAGCTAACGTCGCTCCATCGCTTGGGATTCTGGGTAGTAAACGGAATCTGGAAGGGTGAAGGCATTCTCAATGCGCTGGATGTTAGGAGGTTTGCCATGTTCGAGGACCACTTCCATGACATCGAATCGGAACCAGATTTTGGGGTAACCAAGGAGCCGTAGCCACTCCATGGCGCCTCGGGTGATGAGCTCTTGCTTGTCCTCTGTTACGGCGTCCAAAGGTCTCCCCAAAGTGGTCGACCGGCGGGTTTTGACTTCGATAAAAACCAGCCCGTCCTCATCTCGGCACACGATATCGACTTCGCCACCGTGCGGTGCTCGGAAGTTTTGAAAGAGGATTTTCATGTGATCTTTCTTCCTTAAGAAGAGTGTGGCTAACATTTCTCCTAGCTCGCCCAGTTCATCCTTGGTCAGAGGCGTCTCGTTCGCGTGCTCTAGCCGAATGGGCTTGATCAGCGAATGGTCGCACCGATCGCGAATCCATCGCCACATGGTGCGGCCGCCGGTGGCGACCCACATACTACGCGCGAGGCTGCGAAAGACGTTCTCCTCTTCTTCCATTTCGAGGTTTCTACCAAGACAACTGATGAGACGGCGAACGCTTTTCTCATATGCGCGTTCGGTGTTTGTCATCGCTTGGTTGCGATCTAAGGTCTCTTACTATGAAACCCCCTTATGGTTCGTATGCCCCCTCATTACAGCCGCGTCATCCGGCTCGTTGGCTGGTGTGCTTGTGGTTTGTTGCAGGAACGTTGAATGTGTTAGGCCAGGATGATAGTGAACCGGAAAGGCAGACGGTGCGCATTGCTCCAAGCAAAGACGCCAGCCTTTACGCGGAGGATCAGATCGATGGCCAGGCGCGTGGCAATGGGAAAGGGCCTTCGTTTATCGTAGGCAGTGTGCAAGTAGGCGTGCCGAGGCGCACGTTGATAGACTTTGATCTTGAAGGGCAGGTGCCTCCGGGTGCGGTGGTGGTGAGCGCCCGCCTTGGGCTCAATGTGATCTTTTCCAATGCCCAACCTTTCCTCAGCATCTTTCGCATCGAAGACAATTGGGCGCCTGGTGCATCCGTTCCGGAATCGCCTGAGTTTGGGCATCTCGCTGAGGACGGGGATCCAACCTGGGACTTCAAACGGTACTTCGCGACGGAGATCGATCGGCGTGACGCCTGGCGGCGGCAAGGTGGCGACTTTAATTTCGAGCGGCCGATTCATTCGGATCTTGGTGCTGTGGAATCGGATAGCAATGTGGTCATGTTTACCAGTGATGCGTTGGTTGAAGACGTCCAGGCCATGGTGCGTGAACCGGACAGCCACTTTGGATGGATCTTGTTAGGCGATGAATCCGGCTTTGGGGCGTCGTTTCAGCTTTATGCTAGTGTTGATAACGAAGACGAAGCGCTTCGTCCTTTCCTTGAAGTAGAGTTCACGGCGCCGAGCGATTTTGATAAGGTGGTCACCAACTATGACAATCTGGTAACGATCGCGGGAAGAGGAGAACGTGAGGGAAGCGAGAACGATTGGCGGGCCCGATTTGAAGGTGGACCTGCGTTGGAAGCCGAGCTTTCGCGACCCTCGATGGCACGTGCGGATGCCGCTGGGAATATTTACTTCACGGACACGCACGCGCACGCCATTCGTAAAGTGAATACGGATGGCACCATTGAGACCATCGCCGGAACGGGGAAAGCGGGCTTCAATTTAGAGAGCGGTGCCGCTTTGGAGACGCAGTTGGCCAAGCCAAACGGGCTTTATCTCCTGCCCAATGGCAATATCTACGTCCTGGATTTGGACAACGATCGGATACGATTGCTCACGCCGGCCGGCACGTTGCGGACGATTGTGCAGGACACGTCTGACAATGGCATCAATGCCGGGCGTGGTCTCTGGGTGAGCGCTGACGAATCGACCATCTATTATGCCAATCTCACGCGATTGATGAAATGGGAGGTGGGTATGGAACCAACGGATCAAATCGTTGTCGCTGAGGGCTTTCAAAAGTTGGGAAACATCGATTGGGATGACCATACGGGACAGATGTTAGCCGCGGACATCGATGCAAATGTGGTTTGGCGAATTAACGTGGAAGATGGCACGCGGTTGCGGGTCGCAGGTGGGGGATCGAAGACGACCACGGGTCATCCCGCGAAAGAAGTACGTTTGGAAGAAGCGCGTGGGATTAGCGCTAGTCCACATGGAGGATTTTTCGTCACTGCTGAGGAAACCGGCAGTATTTGGTATGTCGATACCAATGAAATGGCACATATCGTCATCCCTGGTTCTGGAGATGGCAATATCATCAAAGGCGAAGGTGAAAAGCTTAGCGATATCATCGGTGTGGGAGGCAACAAATTAAGCAGGCCTTATTCGATCACCACGGCGCCCAATGGAGACCTTATCATAGTGACCAATGAATCCGGTCTCATCCGTGCGGTTCGCAAAGGCCGATTGCCTGTTTTGACGAATTCCGGCCTAACCAATGAAGGCGATTTTTTCTTAGAATGGGCCAGTCAGATTCAGCGGCTCTACTTGATTGAGGCGAGTGAGGATGGCGAGAATTGGAAGGTGATTCGTGAGGTCGCGACGAATCGCAACACGGGAATGTTTACGGATGGCGATCTTTCCCAGCAGGCAGGGCGTTTGTATCGTGTTCGATTTTATTATCCTTAATCACTAAGCAAGAAGGGACTGCCGCGTGCGGCAGTCCCTCGTTTTTTCCGTTCAGGTTGGGGGGAGCCCGGGGAGGCTAGGGATTAATCGTCGTCCTCATCTTCCTCGTCGTCGTCCTCATCGTCCTCGTCGTCGTCCTCATCGTCCTCGTCGTCATCCTCATCTTCCTCGTCGTCGTCCTCATCATCGTCATCTTCGTAGCCTTCTTCTTCATCATCTTCGTAGGCTTCTTCATCCTCTTCATAAGGCTCTTCTTCTTCCTCATCTTCGTAAGGTTCTTCGTCATCCTCTTCGTGACGAGCATCGCCATCACCGCCTGCTTCGCCGTCGCCTTCGCTGCCGGATTCCGCTCCCTCTGTTCCACCGCCGGTGGCTCCGTGACTAACGCCATTGCCGGGTGCGAAGTCCTCAGTTGGGAAGTCGACGGCTTCGACGAATGCGATGGCGGGAAGTTCGGTGCCGTCGTCTAGAGTCATGGTGACTTGATCAATTTGATCTTTGGCTTGCTGGATGAAACCGTCGTCCGTGATCTCGTTCAGCTCGTTTGGATCGAGCACGCCGTTCACGATTAGCCAGCAGCACTCATCGGTTCCGCACACATCGGCGCCGACAACGTTGTTCGCTTCGTCACGAAGGATTAGGGCGCGCACTTCAACGATTCGCTCATCAGCGAATTTCACTTTGATGTTCTCGTAGTCGTCGTCGTCCTCATCCTCGTCTTCGTAGTCCTCTTCTTCGTCCTCATCCTCGTCTTCATAATCGTCGTCTTCTTCCTCACCCTCATCTTCGTAATCATCCTCTTCCTCTTCTTCCTCATAGTCTTCTTCCTCGTCATGATCATCGTCTTCAAGATCATCGTCATCTTCTTCGTGGCGGAAGGCACCCGGGTCAAAACCGTCGGACTTCATAACCAGAGAATTAAGCCGTACGGCGTTCGAACTGAGAATCAGCGTTCCGGTCTGGGGAGCGGCACCCAACTCTTGAAAAACAGGCGCTTCGGAGATGAGCTGAAGCTCCTCGGGGGTGTAGGCAGCTTCGACGAAGGCGACGGCTAGTCCTGTCTCGTTGACAGCCAGAGCGGCAAAGGGAATGCCGTCTTGTTTATAGACCCAAACGGGCAAGGTATCGGGAGGGGTTTCCGGGTAGAGGATCATCACATCCTCTAGATGGACGGAGAGCCGGTCATTGATGACGAATTCCTCTCCGGGACTGTCCCAAAGAGAATCATCATCGTCGTCATCGTCGGCCCAAGTGACTGGGCCGAGCGCGAGTCCTCCGGCGGTTGCAGCGGCGATCAGCCAGGTGGCGGGTTTCAAGGCCTTGGTGGTTAGCAGTTTCTTTATCATGATATGGGTGGGTTATTTATTATGGTTAGTTCAATCCGGGTATGACGACCCGGTTCCTCTGCATGCGCGGAATGACCCTCTTTCTTGAGTTGATTGATTGGCATTGCTCACATGCATGCCCACACTTCTAGCAATCAAATCTTACGGACTTATTATCGCTGGTAAGAAATGGCGGTTCCCGGGAAAAAAGAAAGGGCGGCCGAAGATGGCCGCCCTGCGAGGTGAAAAAATTGGTTCCGTCCCGGAGATACTAAGGTGAAGATGATGATAGAGTCACGGACAAGCGATAGCACTCCACAGGGAGATCGCTCATCGGTAAATGGATGCTCACCCGATTGGAATCGTCTTGTTGCATTCGTTGCCATTGATCGTCTGTGAGGCTGAGATCAGACCAGTCAATAAGGTTTGTCGAACGCTGAATAACCGGCTCAACTCCCTGAAGATTAAGCGCCTCGGGAAATTCAACGGCTAACGCATCCCCTTGAGCGGAGATCACCAACGGATTGGGAGTCTCCACGAGAGGTGAGGAACCGAAATAGAATTCCAAGAGGTTTGTTAGGCGGTCGCCATCCGGATCATCCATGGGCCCGGCAGCACCTAACGGAAGAGATTGGGATGCCAGCCAAGCATCATAACTGTTGCCAGTGGGTTCAGGATCGCCACCCGGCATCACTGCATCGATGAGTGATAGGATGGTTTGCCGGTCGGAGGAGCTGTAAGACGAATCCCGGTAGAGAAGTTGCCATTGCTCGTGCGACGGGGAATTGGCAACCCCGTTTAAGATGACGAATTCACGCCGAGAGCCCGAGCTAGGAATGCGTGCCGGGGAGCGCCCCGTGAAGTAGGAGAAACTCTCGCGAAACGCCGTCCGTTCACTTCCTTCTAACACGCAATCCACTCCCGCCATATCGAATCCGGTATTGGATTGGAAGCTGCGGATGCTGCTATCAAAGTTGCTATGCTCGATGCCGAGGACAATGCTGACGATTTCCACACCGTTGGCATTCTTGCCGCCGTTCGCTTGAAGAGATTCTAACACTTGGTCGCCGAACTGGCGGCCGTGGAAACCTCACGTGCCTCACCAAGGAGTGTAGTAATACATTACCACCACTTTTCCGGCGAAGTCGCCGAGTTGCGTATTTTCAAGATCATTCCCTGAATTGAATGCTGTGAATGAGACATCATCCGAATTCTGACCGACTGAGAGCTGCCCCAGGGTCACACCGGAAAGAGCGAGCATCGTTACTAGCGAAATCTTAAGCGGACTCATCATTAGAAGTTGTAAGTGTAGGAAAGTTGGACGATCCCCCAACGGCGGTCGTTGTAGAGATTCTGCAAGAAGGCGTTGTCTTCTGCAAGCGGTTCGTACTCGGTTTGATAGTAGGCTACATAAAGATTGAGCGCGCTGTTCACCCCTTGCCAGCGCAAGCCGGCGCCAAGTTCGAAGGACTCCAGTGCCGGTGCCGAGCTGGTGAAGCCTCCTAACGAATTCTCTATTTCGCCGGTATCTTCGTAGTAGCGTCCATTCAAACGAAGAAACCAGTTGTCAATAAACTGGTACTCGAGAGAAAGGCCGGCATAGTAGGCGTCAAAGGTCGGTTGCTCCACTGCGAAGCCTCCGTTGAATCGCATAAAGAGACGATCGTTGATGGCATAGTTAAGCGCGGTGCGCGCAGACCATCTTTTCTCGCGATTGGTCGTGTTGGTGTATTGAAACGTGTTCTGCATCACCAGCTTGTTAGTCAGCACGTTCTCCGTTTGGAGCTGAAAGAAATTGGTATAAAGGTCAGGGCGGCTGCGAACGAGCCCGTTTTCTCCGAAATCGTAGGCCGGCGCGATGGTGTCTTTGGAGTAGCCTCCTGTTAGACGCACTTTGGCCATGACGGGTATGTACTCCCATTCCAATCCCAACGAGAAAGAAACACCTTTTGGCGACGGATCAATGTAACCGTCCACAGCGCCGAACAGTTGATCGTAATATTCGCTAATCCACAGCGATCGGTAGTCAGCATATCCGTCGTAATAACTTGCCGTGCCGATCAAGTTCCAGTGGTCACCTAACGTGAGGCGTCCGTCGAAGGCGATGGTGTCTTGAGAAGTTGATAGTTTCGTGGCCCTTCCGAAGATCTCTGGCTCGTAATCGATCTCGTAGGTATCATAAGAGAGCGTGATACCGAGATCGAACGGATCCGAGGTGAGTTGGGTGTAGAGTGAATATTCCGAAAGCGTGATACCGTCGCCGAACAGCACGGAACCTTCCACATCGGAGCGCAGGCTATAATCAAAAGAGGGCGTGCTCTCACTTTCTTCAATAATGGATTCTTCAGGGTGATTCTGCCATTCTCCGGCCCAAGCGTGGGAGAAGGCGAGAGCGCCTAGGATCGAGGCAAATCCGCGAGACAATCCATTCATGGTCTTTCCTCCCTTGTTAGTGACACGAGGCGCAGCCGCCTCCCGCCGCGCCACCGGATCCCTGGCGACCTGTCTCCACTTGGCTGACGATGCCACAATCAAACTTGTAACCGCCCGTGCCGTCAAAGTGCATGCATGGTTGGGAAATGTACTGGCGTTGGGATAGAGGAAGGGTTTCACAACTCACCAAGAAGAGACTGGCGAGTGTCAGACAGAGACCGAGGAAAGGGGCTAATTTCATGATCTGGAGAGATACGTGAGGCGGACTTCCGGAGATACAACTTTATTCCCGAAGATTATGGAGATGATGCCTCGCGAATCACGGTGATCCAATCGGATACGGATTCATCATAATCCAGCCTCAGTCGTTCCTTGATCTCAGCGCGCATCGAGGCTGGAAAGGCCCCGCGCCCATAGAGCGCTCCTAGAAAAGCGCCCGCCAGCTGGGCATACGAATCGGTGTCATGGCCGAACTCAAGTGTGAGCTGCAAAGACGCGAGCGGATCGTATTCACAGAGAATCATGGCGGCAAACGCGACTGTTACCGGGACTTGGGCCTCCCACTTGATCGTGTCGCGAAAAGTCTCATTGAGACTTTCAAAGAGCCGAGCGGGTTCGGATTGGCACTTTGCCACCGCTCGTTCAGCCGTGGTGAGCCAGCGTTCAATGGGGCGGGTGACCCATGGGACCTTCCCATAGCGAAAAGGATCGGCTGCAGTAAGCCGGTTACGAAGTTCTTGGTGAATCTGTGTGGGTGTTCGCTCGGCCGTCTCCATGGTAAGCGCGGCTGCGAGACCCGCCACGATTGAAGCATTAAGATCCTTGGCCATGCCCACATCCATGAATCCCACGTCGTAGGCATGGCGATATGCTTTGCCGGGTTCGCCAGGGTAGAGACACGCAATCGGCAACAATGCCATCTGGCCGGCATTAGTCGGTACGCCACCCCAAAGACGTTCTAGCGGAAGCGCCAAATTGGGGGCCCTTTCCCCTAACACCCATCTGGCTGCAAGAAGGTATTCCACCAGCCATTCTCCATGAAGCTTTTGATAATCTGGGCGTGAGGTGATGATGGGCAGATTCTCATAGGCCAGATAGGCCCGCGCCAAATCAGAGCTTTTGAATTGGCGCCCTTTTGATTTGATGGCGTGGAGAACGAAGAACTTGTGACGGCTATCATCGGTCACCGTTCCCGCAGCAGCGTTGGCAGTCCAGTGAGCGTAGGGCTCTGGTTTGGGGCGAAGCGGGCTATAGCCAACGAGCTTCAACGCGCGGGCGCGTTTACGAATCATTTCACTATCAAGCTTTTCCCCTCTTTTCCAAGCTTTGACAGGTGCCCGATGCTCAATCAAGGCGTCAGTGGAAACAAATTCGACAGGACCGCCGGTGGCATCGCCAATCAGACTGCCTAACAAAAGACCTTCCAGGCGATCCTCCAGGTCGGTGGCAGCCGCAGGGGAAAGGCACAAGCTCCAACAAACGAAGAATGCACGCCGAATCATAGTTGGGCACCTAACATCAACTCTTTCCACGCATCAATCATTCAAGGTTTCTTTTGAGAATGGGACGACCTACACTCCCCACATGCCGTGCCGCTTCCTCCATATTGACCGTGTCATCGCCGTCTTCTTCGCCGGCGTGTTGGCTGGATGTGGAAAAAACGAGCGGCCGGCGATGGAAGCCACCGCGCCAAAGGAGTCCAAGCCGGCGGCAAAGAGCGAGATGCTGCCACTGTCTCCTAAGCGGGTTTCGCGAAAGAAGGATCGAGGCATCACTGGTCAGACATCTGAGGCCACGGTCATCCGTGAAGCGGTATCCGATGTGCGCGATCAGGAGAATTGGGAAAGCGAAGAGCTCAGTGCTCAAGTTGTCGAACATCTGCGCGCGTTCCTCACCACCGGCGTGCCGCCCCAATTCGCCGATCATTATCACGGGACGGCATTGGTTCCGAGTCAGACGCAAGCGGTTTTTGACGACGATGACCTAACAGTGATCCGTGGGATGGAGGGTGTGGTCGCCATGCAGAAAGATCTTGTTGAGGCTGCGGCCGAACTGAAAAACCGATTTTTCCATGCCAATGAGGTAAACATTCATCTCAAACCCGTAGGCGTCAACATGGTCGGCAACGAGATGGCTGTCGCCATCCTCGTGGAAGTCTGGGGGCGTGCGGCGGAGGCCTCATCTTTGCGCCAAATCAACGCAAAGTGGACGACCCAATGGCAACTCGCCGAGCGTGATCTTCGGCTCCGTTCCGTCAAGTTGGAAAACTATGAAGAGGGAACACTGAATCGCCCGACGCCGTTGTTTCAAGATGTTACGGCAAGTGTGTTAGGTGAAACGCCTGCCTACGAATTGCAGGTACTTCGCGGGATCGAGTATTGGAATGAACGCATCACGCGCTATGGTGACATGTATCTGACAGGGCATCATGGTTTGGCGGTGGGAGATGTGGACGGCGATGGACGGGAAGACCTGTATGTGTGTGATGGAGGTAGTTTGCCAAATCGCCTTTATTTGCAGAAAGCCGATGGCACGGTGCGCGAAGCCGCCGCCGAAGCGAATGTCGATTTTTTAGAGGATTCACGTGGTGCTTTGTTAGTCGATCTCGATAACGATGGTGATCAAGACTTGGTCGTGGCCACGGTTGCCATTGTGATTGTGGCAGAGAATGATGGCGCAGGAAACTTCACCTTGCGCGGCGGGCATACGGGAGCGCCTTATCCGGCATCGATCAGTGCGGCTGATGTGGACGATGATCGTGATCTTGATCTTTACGTCTGTGTCTACGAGGCGGGCGATGCCGCAACCGGTTCGCGCTGGTTTGAAGCGCGCTCACCCGTGCCTTTTCAAGACGCCAACAATGGAGGGCGCAATGTGTTGCTTGAGAATTTAGGAGATTTCGACTTCGCTGATGCCACCGCTAAGATGGGCTTAGAAGAGAACAACCAGAGATGGAGTTTCGCCGCTGCTTGGGAGGATTGGGATCAGGATGGTGACATGGATCTCGCGGTGGCCAATGACTTTGGGCGCAACAATCTCTATCAGAATGACGGAAGTGGAGGCTTCATTGATATCGCGGCGAAGATGGGCGTCGAGGATACCGCTGCCGGAATGTCTGTTAGTTGGGGCGATGCCAATCGTGACGGCCGGATGGATCTCTACTTCGGCAATATGTATTCCTCCGCCGGGAAGCGCGTGAGTTATCAACGCCGGTTTCTGCAAGAGCATCCACAGTTGGCGGCCCCCGGTCTTCAACGGATGGCGCGCGGCAACTCTCTCTTCCTCGGGTCATTGGACTCCGATCCGTTTGTGGATGTGAGTGAAGCCGCCGGCGTGACTATGGGGCGTTGGGCCTGGAGTTCCGGCTTTGTGGATTTCAACAACGACGGCTGGGAAGATCTGGCTGTAGCCAACGGCTACCTAACGAACACACGAAGCGACGATTTGTGAAGTTTCTTCTGGCGACAGGTCGTGTCGCCCGCGCCTCAAAATCTAACGGACCGTTCGGAATTTGATGTTTATGCAAGAGGGTGGGCTGCCATGGTGGAGCAGGTCCGTCACGGCCACTCCTGGAGTGGGCGCGAACGTCATGTTGCTTATCTCAATACTCGCACCGGACGCTTTGCCAACGTGTCGTATTTGACGGGACTAGACGATTCGGGTGATGGAAGAGCGTTAGGAATGGTGGATTGGGATCGCGATGGCGATTTGGATCTGTGGTATCGCAATCGAACGGCGCCTCGCTTGCGGCTTAAGCTGAATGCGTGGCAGTCGGAGAACTGGTTTGTCGCCCTGCGTTTGCAAGGCACGGCAAGCAATCGCGACGCCATCGGTGCGACCGTTTTGTTAGAAATAGAGGGCGATCGTCCTCCGCTGTTGCGTTCGGTTAGGGCTGGTGACCTCTTTCTCTCTCAATCGAGCAAGTGGCTCCACTTTGGCTTTGCAGAGCAGGAAAGGGTTCTTGCGGTGAAGGTTCGCTGGCCCGGATCTGCTGCTTGGGAAAGCTTCGCCGGCGTCGAGATGAATGGCCGGTATGTTCTAATTGAGGGGCATGGCAAGGGCATCGCGGAGGCCCCGATGACGGCCCCGACGATGGTGTCTAACAAATCAGTTGTTGCGGCCAAGCCGTCCTCCCGAGCCTCGGTCGTCATGCCGACGCGCATTCCGCTCTTTCCACGTTTCGCCTATCGTGACCAAGGCCTCCAAGCGCGGGAAATTCAGCCGAATGGGAAACTGCGTGTGATCGTTCTCTGGTCGGCGTCGTGTGAGTCTTGTCAGCAAGAACTTCGGTCATTGAGTTTCGTTTCGACGGCTTTTCACGGAAAGGGAATCGAGTTGGTCGCTTTATCAGTAGACGGCCTCGATCTTCAATCCGATGTCACGCCCGCGTATGATCTCATGGATAAGACCGGGTTTGAGGGGAATTGGGGCTTCATCGATCGCTCCGCGCTAGAGCGCGTGGCGCATTTGCAGTCCGCGCTCTTTGATAGAGTGATCAACCTAACCGTGCCTTTCACGCTCGTGCTAGACGGTTCCAATCATGTGGTTGCCCTGCATCGAGGTGCCGTCGATTGGCAAGAAGTCATCAGCCAGGCGTTGAAGTTGAATCAAACGGATGCGGAAACGCTTCATCATTTGGCACCACCGCTCGCCGGCACTTGGTTCACGCTTCCGGTGACCACTGCGTTTGTCGCCGAAGATCTTGCCAGGGAATTTCAACAACGCTTCCCCGAGGACGCTTTGCCTTATCTTCATCTCGCCTTTCAGATAGCGGTTGGCGCCAAGAAAGAAACCCTCGGAAGGGAACTGGCTAGCCGTCATCACCGAATGGCGCAAGAATTTCGCAAGGCGGAACAACCCGACAAAGCCTTCGCCTACTTGCAGCGAGCCGCTGCTTACGCGCCCCAATCAGCGGCGATCCAACACGATCTCGGGGTCGTGTGTGCGATGTTAGGCGATTTGAAGAATGCGCGAATCTTTCTTGAGAAAGCACTAATGTTAGATCCGGAATCGCTGCCGACCAAAGAAGCCCTCAAGCTTGTTGAGGAGCAGGGACGTCAGTAGCGGTATAACAATAAATACAAGGTTGTAAGCAGGTTTAGACTAGCCTGATGGCGTGTGGGATAATATTCACGGCTCCGAATCTCCGGGACCCTCGAAAAACGCCTCCGCTTGTGGCGTGTCCATAAAACTTTGATAGATTTCGTTGTTCCGCAGTTCTTCGGGATCAAAGGTGTAATCGAAGTCTTGGCGCAGTGTCTTCAGGTGGCGTGCGATGGAGTCGTAGTCATCGAGATTGGAAGCCGCAGTGATGGCATTCCAATGAGCGTCTTCAAGGGTGGGGTCGTTGCTCAAAGCTGCTTCGGCGAGTTTCAGAGCCTCTTCATGGCGCCCTGCGACGATGAGAACGCCCGCAAGGAAAGTGTCCAAATAGTCATCTCCTCCCACTTCAGCAGATAGCGTTTGCACGGCTTTGCGAACGTTTTCGTAATCTTTCTTTAAGTAGTGGAAGTCAAGCAACATGAGTGTGAGTGAAGGATCGCCTGGGAAAAGGCGCTCGTAGTCTTCCAATGCTTTCAAATAGCGATCTTCATCTTCGGTTCGAATGGCTAGCATTCTGAGGTGCATGCTCATGATCGCCTTCTCCTCTCGTAGGGACTTGGGAAGTTGTTCATAGATGGCGATGCCTTTTTCAGCTTCCCGGGCTTCAAGATGTGCTGCCAGCCTCATGATCTTGTCTTGGTGCTGCATAAAGGTCTCTTCTTTCTTGGAGAAGGCGCGATGAATAACGGATTTGCTACGATGCATTTCCTGTTTGATCGTTGGCAGTAACATTCGCCGAAGGGTTTCCGATAGATTCTCGCCGGTGGCGAAATTGTAGAAATTGACCGCTCTCAAGGTGCCGCTTCCATCGCGTACACAGGCGTAAGCGTGGTAGTTCAATCCACTTCCGTCTAACAACCGGCAAATGATTCTGTGTTCGCCGTCGTAAGGGCGGATCCTAAGAAAACGATAATCCTGACCAAGAAATCCGGAAGCGATCCCTCCTGGTTTCGCCTCGACGGCTTCGGTGAAACCGTTGAGAAAGCCATCCAGGAATTCACTTTTCTTCATCCCTTGCACGATTCGTCGTGCAAAGGCGTCATGATCGAAGGTCGTTAGAAAGGCCTCGCTATCTTGCTCGGCAATGCTCCGAGCCAGCTTTTCTCCAAGCGCCTCAAACTCTGCCTTCTCCTCCGCACTCAGAGGTTTCGAAGCTGGAAACTCAGGAGGAGCGGAGGCCGGAGCCTCCTGTTTCTTCGAGCAGGCGGAGAGTAGGAGTGTTAGAATGAGGAGGACGCCGCAATGCTTCATGCGTTAAACTAAGCAGCAAGCACCCAACCTGGCAATCGGTAATCTTGCTAGTATCCCTGTGTCCAGCCCACGCTTACCAATCGTGGTGCGATCCGTGTGAGTTGCCGGTCTTCTTTGTCGTAGACAATGGCCGTGACATGATGGGCCCCCGGAGCGGCGAGATCCATCGGCCAATGGGCCGCGAGCCTAACGAAATTCCCTTCAGCCTGAATGACTTCGCGTTCATTCGCCGCGAACTCACCTAACACCGTGCCGTCCAGACCGGTCAGACGAAACACCACGCGCCCGACTTGGTCCGCATGATTGACCGGCAGCGCGATGCGTCCATAACTATGCGCCTTCGTTTTCTGCGTCCACGGCGTGTCCACCCGCATGGGCATCAGCACCGGTCCGCAGGCTTTCCAATCCTCTCGCTCCAAATGATCCACCAGTTGGATTCTCCCTTGGCTGGCTGGTTGTTGGACGGAGAGCGGGCTTCCAAAGATGAAGCCGCGGTCCACACGCTCCCCGCCATCACTGTAACAGAGTTCGGCATCCAGCGCGATGACTTCACCTAGCTTAGGCTGGAAGTTAGGGAAATTCGCCCAGGGAAGTTTGAATTCCACTTCCATGCCGTGCGCGGTTCGCCGTGCACCCACTTCGATGCCGATCTTCGGAATGGCATCAAGATAGCCGGGCCGTAGACAGAATCGAGGCGAGATTTCTTTTCCCGTTAAACCCACCCAATAACAATGCACGGCCCCAGGCCCCCAGTCTTTGCTGCGAAAGTCGTTTCCACGCCGCGTGTCGAAATACCATTCCACCCCGTCGCCCTCCCACAAGCGGTCGTCAGGTGCAAGATTCGCCTGTTTGCCAGGCTCATCCAATGTGCGCAAACCGGCGTAGAACGCCTCTTTATCCCACATGTAGAAAAACTGCGCAGGGCGATTCTTGAGATCCGTGTGAAAATAGGAGAGCGGGGTAGCGAAGGCCTCTTTGAATTCTTCCAGATTGCCATCGATCTTCATTCCTTCTGGTGCGCGAGTCGCGACACCGCGGACATCGGGTTCTAGAGGAATCGCATCGTGGGCTTGAAGAATGACGGTGAGAGCCAAGCCCTGGAAGAGGACGTGATAGAAGAATGTGCGCATGATGACCTAAGTTTAAAGTGAACTAACAGTTGAGAGCAAGCCTCCCAAGTGGTCATTGGGAAGTCCGGACAGATTAGAGGGGAATCCAATCGATCATTCCAAGGGCCCGGCAGACGCGGTAGAGCAGGACAATCGAACAGATCGCTAAGGCCACAGCGGCAAGTGAGGCGATCAGGCGATTGGGACTGCCTAGCATGGCAGAAGCCTAATCTTGAAGCAATGATCTGCAATGATCGATGAAGTTTTAGGTGACCTGCGACTCGGCAGACGTCAAGGTGCCGCCATGAAACCTTTGATCCTCGCTGCCCTTGTGGTCTGTTTGTTTGGAAGTGCGATCGCTCAAGACTCGCGTCCGAATGTCCTCCTGATCATATCCGATGATCATTCCTGGACGGACTATGGATTCATGGGGCACCCTCACATTGAAACGCCCAACTTGGATCGATTAGCCAGAGAATCGCTAACCTACACGCGCGGCTATGTGACGTCGCCGTTATGCCGGCCGTCTTTGGCATCGATCCTGACAGGATTACACACACCTGTGCATGGTATCACTGGAAACGATCTCCGCATCCCCAAGGGCCCTGATGGCAACCGCAAAGTAGGGGGCATGCGTTCCCGTCGTCATCCCGAATGGGCACCTAAGCACGAACAGCTCTATGCTGGATTCACCAAGCTTCCTAACATCGCCAAATCTTTGGGGGAAGCGGGGTACCTCAGTTTGCAGACCGGCAAGTATTGGGAAGGCAAGCCGCAGCGTGCCGGGTTCACTCATGCCATGACTCACGCCGATCCAGAGAGGGGCGGGCGCCACGGCGACGCTGGTTTGGATATTTCCCGTAAGGGCATTCAGCCGATTAAGGATTTCCTGGATGAGGCCAAAGAGGCAGAGAAGCCCTTCTTTATCTGGCACGCGCCATTCCTGCCGCATACGCCTCACAATCCCGCCAAAGAACTTCACGATAAGTATCGCGAGCGTGAGCCCAACGAATTTGTTTCGCGTTACTACGCCATGGTCGATTGGTTTGACCAGACCTGTGGCGAACTTTTGAACGAGTTGGATCACCGCGGCCTAACGGAAAACACCATCGTCATCTACGTGACCGACAATGGCTGGATCCAAGATCCCAATTCAGGCCGGTTTGCAGCGCTGTCCAAGCAAGATCCCCACGAGGGCGGCATCCGCACGCCGATCATGCTGAAATGGCCGGGCAAAGTAACTCCGAAGATGGACCATGCCACCTTGGTTTCTAGCATTGATATCGCACCAACGATCCTGCGTTGCTGCCAAGCGAAAGTTCCTGAGACGATGAAGGGGCTGGACCTCCGAAATACGGAAAGTCTAGCAAAGCGAAACACGGTCTTCGGCTACGACGGCAATCACGACTTCGAGTTGGAGAACCGCACGTCCAATGTAGAAACGCGTTTTGTTATCCAGGGCGAATGGAAACTCTTGCTCCACCATCCCGGCCCCACCCTCTTCCGCGCCTACAATGGCGTTTATACAGGGAAATCTGATAACAAAGAAGGTAAGCCGGAGCTATATCATCTCTTCAGCGATCCTCACGAAAAGATTAACCTCGCCACGAAGCAGCCGGAGCGTGTGGTGGCTTTGACAAAGGCGCTCTATGCTTGGTGGTTCGTTGATTTATAGGTTGTTAGACAGATCCTTTTCGTGAACTCGGCTCCTACTCGAGGGCAGGCCCTGTGGGGACGCATCCGCGTTGGTGTTGGGGCTAATCTCGTCCCGGGGGTGATTCTCCAAGTCTTCGCGCTTGCTATCGTCGCGCTCTACTATGGCTGGAAACCAGCCGGGCCTTTCTTTCATGAGGTTGCGTCCTTGAAGCAACGGTTTGGTTATGTCTACTCAGGTTTGGCCACCGCCTTCTTCGGTGGTCTCTTGCCCTACCTTGTCTTGCTTAAGACGGGGCAGGTTCCAGAGAATCGCCGAGGCGGTTGGGCGTTGTTCTTTCTGCTGGTGTGGTGCTGGCGCGGCATCGAAGTCGATGCGCTCTACAGAATGCAAGCCTCTCTGTTTGGTGAAAGCACGGAGTGGAAAGTGATTGTAACGAAAGTGATCGTCGATCAATTCGTCTACTGCCCACTTTGGGCCGCGCCCACGGGAGCCATCTGTTACCTTTGGCGAGATCTGGACTTCTCCTTCGAAGCCGTCGGGAAAAGACTCGGCCGAAACTTCTTTCTTCTTGAGATCCCTAGTTTTCTTGTCGCCACATGGATCGTGTGGATCCCTGCCACGGCGATCATCTATTCGCTACCAACCCCTTTACAAGTGCCGCTCTTCAACCTCGTCCTTTGTTTCTTCGTCCTCATGGTTAGTGTGATTCGACGAAAGAATTGAATGAACCTGCGTATTGGGCATTCGGCGGATCGATTCCTAACTTGAACTTAACCAAACGTCAAAACCGACCCAGACCTGACCGGAGGGCGCGCTCCGATTTCACAGTTGATGATTGCGTTGTCATGTTGCTTTCGACTTGAGGTGGGAAGCCTGTTGGGAGCCACGCCTTGTTCTCCCATGTATGTTTACTCGGTGAGGAAGTCTCTGATAGATAAGTCTACCGGGATAATGAACTCCCGCCAATCCTGATCGGCCTCGAACGCGTAGCTCTCGTGCTCAAAGATGAAAAACCCGTCGAGCGGTTCACCAGACTCTGAGAAAAGGTAACCGCTCGAATCTCCGTTCCCCCAATCGACAACGGCGACATACCGCTTCGCGATCTCTGGATGGGTCTCCAGGAACCAGTCCCGGATATCCGCTGTGAGGCTCGGTATGCGTGAAATGGGAACAAAAAACCAATCCGTCTCGCCGCCTCGGTTGGTTCCGAAACCGTTGAACTCGCCATACATGCTCCTAAACTCGGGTGGCATCTTGAATCCAACTTCTTTATCGAGCGAATCAAAGTCTTCCGCGGTTGCCGGCTGCCCCAACTCTAGAGAATCCAGATCATCGGCATGGTCGAATTTGTAGAACTCAGTAACCAGTGGTCGCCATTCGCTCATTGAGCTGTCTTCGGTCGATTCAGATTTGGTGCCCCCACAGAGACCAAGTGCGCAGAGACAAACAAGCAGCGTCGTTCAGCGCATCATTTTTTGGAGAACGTTCAGGGACAGCTGGTCTTGTAGGCTGGATGTTAAAACCTGATTTCATCGTTAAAAACTTTTGCGTGGAGAGGTGTCAACTGCTCTGGCTTGTTCGATTGTTATTTGTCCTGCTGCTTTCACCGGCGGAGGCAGCCCTCAGATACATAGGCTGAGGCAACTAGAGGCCGATTCTCAGCTATTCGTGATCGACTTCGTAACAGCAACCGATCGCAAAGTGTCTGTTCAATTGGGCTATCGGGTTCCATTGCATAGATTTCATCGCTCATCGGGCCTACGGCTCATTTTGTGCACCTAACGTCATAATCCTGCCACCCGCTGCGGGCGGCGAGCGTCTGACTCAGGGTTAAAAGTTTGAACGTTCATGGCGATTTCGAGTCCACGGCGGCAGCGGGTTGGTAGCGATGTCTTGTTATGCGCTTGATTCGGTGAGCGTTGTTCGTAGGTGGTGCGAGTCAGCTCTGGCAACCAACTCGTCAGCATCCTTGCGGGACATCACGTTGAAACTCCACTTCATGTCATTGGCTTTCAGTCGATCCAATATCTCGCTTCGGGGTGTATTCGCGAGCAAGTTCTTCAACATCTTGATCAGGTTCTGAATGTCGGCCGCGCCATCAATTTCAATATCGACTGCTACCGACTCGTCCCAAAGACCGTAAGGCTTCCCTAGCGGTCGCTGCACATACATGAACTGTTGATTGCCGCATTGTTGGCAGCGGATCATCTGCATTCGCAGCCCCCACTTCCGTGCCTCATCGTAGGAAAACCCTGAAGTGCAGGATGGGCAGAAGTAGAGAGCATCCGGCGGCTTCATTTTTTTCGCATAACGTCCAGGACCTCTGATCCCCGGCTGGCGGGAAACATTGATCGTTGAGTTAGTGTAGGAGTTAAAGTGGAGCATTTCAACAACAGACCGGAGCCGGGGTTCAGAGCGTCCGTTTGTTCGGTCATTAGTGCCAGCATTCCGGATAATCTCCCCAGGTCTCGATCTCGTTGTGGAGGTCAAACTGTGGATCACCAAGGAACTCTATGGCGTAATCGATCGCCACGCTTCTCGCTATGAGAAACTTTGTGGGAATCTCCAACTCATCGCCTCCACCATCTTCAATCTTAAACGTTTCGCATGTTAGCGGCGACGTCGTCGAAAGGCTGACATAAATCTGTTGTGGGTAGCGACTATCAGAATAGGTAGGTAGCCACTGCGAATCCAGGAATCGCAAGACACAAGGACAAGCGGCTCCTATACTCTGACTCATTGATATGCACGGCAAGGCTGACATCGTTGATATGATGATCCTTTAACTCTTCGAAATTCGTTATCACTTCAGCAACTTCGATCGGTTCTGGATTTAGAATCGCCTCCCGATTCCCGTTTGCTTGACGAATCCGCAACTCTACTTCGGGAGCATTCATTTGTTAGACCGAACGTCCGAGTTCTGCCAACCCTGACCCGGGAGAGCGCTCCGACTGCAATGACGATGACCTGGCTTCCCTCAGATTTCAACTCCCCGACGGGTCTGGGGTTGGCAGCAACGACTTGTTGAACTAACCCGCTATCGTGAAATTCACAAGAGCTTTGGCCTTATCCTGTTAAGGCTCCGGGTAAGGTGGCGATTAGGGCAGACTTGTGGGCTATGTCTAATATACCCAAGTCTACTAACAAGTCAGCGAACTCTAAGTCCATCCTCTGCAATCGCCAACCCAACCCGGTCTCCTACTCTGAGCATCGTTTCGAATCCATGCAACGCTTTGCTCAAGATCTTCACCTCCGGGGTCTCGGCGACCGCTCCTGTCATTCTTATTACCGCCAAATCCGCCTCATCTCCGATCACTTCGACCGCGTTGATCCCGCTTCTCTCGACGAGGATCAAGTCCGTTCGTACATCATTTACCTCAAGTCCGTCAAACGATAGACGCCTAAAACGATTCGGATCTTCCTCTCTGCTGGTAAGTATTTCTATGCCGAGATGCTTGGCCACAAGGATTGGAAGGTCTTCAATCTCGCTCGGGCCAAGGATCTTCCTTATCTTCCCGAAGTTTTGTCTCGCCAGGAAGTGGCCGCTCTTTTCAAGGCCATCCGCAAGGGCCGTTTCCTGACACCAATCAAACTTCTCTATGTCTGCGGCTTGCGTTTGGAAGAGGCTCTGACACTAACTGTAGCGGATCTTCCAGTTGGTGAAGCAAGTTTCAGACTCCTATACTAGCATATCGGACCTTCTAGCATCTCTATTTGTAGGCAGAAAAGACTGCAATTATTTGCTTTTATTTCTTGTTAATTAGAGTTTATTGCCTTTATCTGTAGGCATGTTTATCGCCAGAGTTCGATCGAAAGGCAAGAACGGCAAATCTTATGAATCCGTCCTTCTTCGCGAGTCTTTCCGGGTCGGCTCCAAAGTTTCCTCTCGCACTCTCGCTGTCCTCACAAAGCTCCCCAAGTGGCTGATCAGCACCATCGAGTCTGCTATCAATCATCGCAACGATGACTCTTCCCCTCCTTCTCAAACCTCTCCTGCTGATTCCATCGCTGCACTCAATCAGGTCCCCAATTCTCCGGTCATCGTCGAACAAGCTGAGAGCTTCGGCGCTCTTTGGTTAGTCAAATCGCTGGCTGACAAACTCGGCATCTCCAAGGCATTAGCACCTGACAATTGCCCCAAATCTGACCGGCTCGACTGCGATCACGACTTCTCTCAAATTGCCCTCTGGCGCGTTTGTGCGCGTGTTCTCAACCCAGGCATTTCTCTGCTCGGCACCACCAGACTAGTCGCCCAAAGCGCCGCTCTTCGTCTATTCTCCTGGCAACAATCCTGGTGCGAAGATGACCTTTATGAGCGCCACGGCGCCTGGTTAGACCATCGTCAGAGTCACATCGAAAAGAACCTTTGGCGCAAGAACCACCCACGGGCAAAGTCACCCTCGCAAACACCACAAAAGCCCAGTGAAGACCTCTTTCTCTATGATGTGACGAGCAGTTACTTTGAAGGCACTACCAATGAACTGAGCGCGTTCGGCTACAACCGCGATGGCAAGAAAGGCAAGATGCAAGTTGTCATGGGACTGCTCACTGACGGCACAGGAGATCCTTGCGCGATCAAAGTCTACTCCGGTGAAACACGCGATTTCGCCACATTCGGGGACGCGCTGAACCAGGCCAAACAAGATTTCGGATGTCGCCATGTGGTGATGGTAGGAGATCGCGGAATGATCAAGTCCGAACAAATCAAAGCAGTCAAAGACCAGGGAGGCCATTACATATCCTCCCTAACCAAGCCCCAGATCCAACGACTGGTGCGCGAAGACATCCTTACGATGGAACTCTTTGACGAGGATCTCGCCGAAGTGACGGACAAGACAACGGAGGAACGCTATGTCCTGCGGCGCAATCCGGTGAGACAGAAAGAAATACGGACGAGCCGTGGCGAGCGTCAAGCAGCCTTAGAGAAAGATGTGAAGAAAGCAGAAACCTATCTGGCCGAGCATCCTCGAGCCAAAGTAGAGGTGCAGACGAGAAAGCTAGAAGCCAGGAAAGCAAAGCTGAAATTAGGGAAATGGTTAGCGATCAAAGTAGAAGGAAGAGCCATCAACGTGGTCATTGATCAGGACGTCCTCAACGAAGAAGAAAAGCTCGACGGGTGTTACGCACTGAGAACGAACTTGAGTCGGGCCGACTGTGGAGCGGAGAAAGTGCATGATCGCTACAAGGCGCTAGCCGAAGTAGAAGCGGACTTTCGGACAATGAAGACGGGGCATTTAGAAGTGCGGCCCTTCTTTGTGGTCAAAGAAGAGAACACACGAGCCCATGCTCTAAGCGCAATGTTAGCGTTGAAAATTCGCCGCCACCTAGCAGAAGCATGGAAAGGAGAGAACCTAACAGTGGAAGAAGGACTGCGCCAACTGGAGAGCTTACCGATCCTCCGAATCGAAGATAACCGAGGGAAGAAGCATGAGATCCTGCCCAAGCCAAATGCCCTTCAAGCGAGACTGCTAGCATCAGCCGGAGTGGCCATCCCCAAAGAGGTGCCGACACCACAGGCAGCACCTGTAGTCACGCGCAGACAACTATCAGATGAGCTCAGATCTTCATAAGGCATTTTGAATGAGCGCCTTATGCAATATTTGGGTTGCGCCATAGCTTGGAAGACCCGCTGTAGACGATATCCGGGGTTCCGAGAATAAGTTGTTCGTTCGCTGTGGCAAGGGTGGCCGTGACCGCGTCGTCCCTCTTTGCCAGACCATGCTCGAAGAGTTGCGTGGGTATTGGCGGCAACATGGCAACCGGCAATGGCTTTTCCCGGCTCCGGGTCGCGGAAAGATGGATTCGCTCTCCGTGCGCCAACGCATGCGCGTAGCGGTGCGGCCTTTGGCGGGGGCGTCATTGCAGCAGGTCATTGTCAGGGCTCGCGCTGAGGCTGGTGTGTCTGATAGAGCCACGCCGCATTCTCTTCGCCACTCCTTTGCCACTCATCTTATCGAAGAGGGCGTGTCGATTCGTCAGGTGCAGCGTTTCCTTGGCCATACCAACATTAATACCACGATGATCTACACGCATTTCACGCAAGAAGTGGAGCGTGATGCCCTAACCGCTCTGGAGAGTCTCATGGCTGCGGTGAGTGCAAAGCGTCAACGTCATTAATCCGTTAGACACTCGCTTCTCCTATAGTCGTGTGCTCGGCTCAGCAGGGAATTGGTGATGGCAGAGAAAAACTCTCCGTCACCCAAGTGATCCGTCATTTCGCGCCCGCCTATGTCGAGCGCTACGGTGCCGTGATGTCTCTGGAACAACGGCGTGCGCTAAGCGCGATCCTCACCTGCCGGACCGAAGCCCAAGGCGGCCGCGTGTTCGCTTGTGAGGATTGCGGGCGCTACCGTTATGCCGGTTACAGTTGAGGCCATAGCGCTTGCTCCCAGTGTGGGGGTGCGGACACGCAAGCATGGGTCGCCAAACAGTTAGATCGTTTGATCAACGCGCCTTATTTCATGGTGACCTTCACCTTGCCCAGTGAGTTGCGCACACTGATGCGCAGGCACGCTGAGATCCTTTATGACGGCTTCTTTGACGTGAGTTCCGCGTTGTTTGAAAAATCAGTTAGGCGAGGAAGGTGCTTTGCAGACGCGAGACACGGGCTTCTTTGGCATCATGCACACCTGGACGCAATTATTGCGCTATCATCCACACATTCATTACATCGTTCCCGGTGTGGGGCTTAGTAAGGGCGGGGCCCTACGTAGGGCCCGTGAGGACTTTCTCTTGTCGTGGGAGCCGCTGCGTGATGCCTTTGTTAAGGAGTTTGAAGGCTTACTCGAATCGCGCGGACTTTTGTCAGAGTGCCCGACAGAGGTATGGGAGAAGGACTGGCGGATCAATATCCAGGCTTTTGGCAACGGTGAGAACGCGGTCAAATACCTAGGCGCCTACGTGCGTAAATCAGCCATTGGTAATAGCCGTATCGTGGCCCTTGATCCTGACAAGAACACGGTAACCTTTACCTATCTAGACCGTGCCGACGGTGGCGAACGCAAGCAGGAAACGCTGCCCGGCGTGGTCTTCGTAAGTCGTTATATGCAACATGTCTTTCCGCGGAAATTTCATCGCCTGCGCTACTTTGGCTATCTGCACAGCCGCGGAAGGGAACGGTTACTACGGCTGCAAACCCTGACAGAGACGTCGATCGTTATCGCGGATAGTGAAAGCGATCGATCTGAAGTGGAAGATCCCCCATGTCCACGTTGCGGCAAGGTCATGGCCTTCACCGACACCTTCAAACCGTGGCTGGGGCCAGCGCCCCTGTTGGATGCTATTTGGGGAATCCAACCGCCGCAACAACCGCGAGCACCCCTAAAGATCCGGCGTCCGGGCAGAGCGCCGCCAAAGAAAGATGCGAACGCCGCATGACTCAAGGCGCGCAACAAGATCTGAAAAGAGGCCTAACTGATTCCCGAAAGGAAACCAGTCCTGCGGAGCTGTGTGCTTGGATCGTGAGCGTCGGACCATTTTATGTTAGAAACGATTCGCGCGCGGCCGTGCTTGGAAAAAACCGTGAGGATCGGAGCCCAAAGCCACTACGGCGCCGATCGAGGGCCGCCACGACCGCCGTTCAAATAAGGCAATGCGAGGATGGCAGACAATGGAAAATCCATAGCCTAAGAGAGCCAGCTTCTCCTTGTTCTTAAGGCTCCCTTGACATTCGACCGCGGGTTGTTCAACAAAGGCTGCATACGCAGGCGGGGATGTCCATCAGATCGTTAGAAATCGTGGATGGAGGTTAGAGTTAGGCACTGGTTGGTTAGTTTGTCAAGTTAAAGACTTGTGTTAGTTTTAGTTGATTTCGCTCCACTCTTTGGTAAGCCGATCGCGTCGCCGCAGGAGGATAGGGCAATGCTGGGAAGCAACCCGAGCGCCGCGCGGCTGACCTTATACGCAGGAGGAGTGGAGAGACGGCACGTCTCTCCCTTCTTTTCTGCCATACTCCTGCGGTAAGTGGGGAATGCGGTAAATCCCGGGGGTCGAGGGGGCTGGCCCCTTGCTTGTAGCCATGGTTGAAGGCTTTCATTGAGGGGCAGTGTTAGTCTTGGTCGAGAACTTCTCGCAGGTGTGCCATATCCCGCCAACCCGTGATGCGTCGAAACGTGCTCTCGGCGTAGAGTAGACCGCTTGCTAGGTAGCGATCAGCCATCGTCTTCCGCCCCTCTCGCGTTGCTGTTCGCCAACGATTCACTTTGCTCATCCGACGCCGGATGTTGAGGATGGCATTTTCGATGATATTGGTGCTCAGAAGACTGCGGTGAAGACTAGCGTGAACACCTAAATCCTGTAGTGCTGTGATTTGATTCCCAGCTTCTTGTAGGCTTGATAGAGCAGCGCTGTTATGTCGCTTCAAAAATTCACTGAGTTCATCATACGCTTCTCGTGCCGCTTCTTTCCCTTCAGCACGCCGCAACCGGTTGAGCAAACGCGCCAGTTCACTGTGTTGCCGTTTAGAGAGATAACTGCGTAGATTGCGCTCTTTATGCACTAAACAGCGCTGGATTACGGCGTTCGGATAGTGCGTGAGAACGGCTTTCTCCAGGGAATTAGAGCCGTCTAGGAGCGTTAGGAACCGTTTGGCGATGCTTTTAAGGCCTCGCTTTTTGAGGTTTTTGAGCAAATCGTTAGCAACTTCGAAACTCTCACTGCTGCCAACACGGAAATCGAGCATCTCTTTGCTACCATCGGCTCGGATGCCCAAGGCGACAATTGCGGTTTGATCGCGACTAAGATGCACGCCATCTAACATCAAGACCAGATAGCCTTCTTCGTGCAATGGGCGGGAACGGAACGCTTCGAGTTTCTCAGCTGAGTGCTCTGCCCATTGCTCGGAGATGGTGCTTTTACTAACGCTGTCATTACTGAGGCGACTGACCCCACGCGTGCTTACTCCCTCAAGCAACAAGCGCATCACTGCCTGACTGATGTTGTTGACATCCTTAGCCGCTTCGTAGGACTTGAGGCTGACTTCTTGCTCACTGCCGTCTTCCTGCCGTTGACGGACGCGAGGGCGCTTGATGTTTTCCTTGCCCCCATCGATATAGCAAATGCCTTGTTCACTTCCCGCGCGGCGAAAAGTGGTAGGGGGCCGGTCCCGGTCGTGGGAACGGCCGCAGAGATCGTGCACTTCTTGCTGCATGAGCTCGAAGAGGGCGAGGCGCACGGAACTGCGCAGAAATTGGTTGAAAATCTCGGCGCTCTGGCCGGATTCGGACTGGAGAAACTGTTCTTGGAGTGTTTGAGTATTCATGGATGGTTGGTTTTTTCTTAAATTTTGGTGCCCTTCCCTGTAGGCAGGGCGCCAACCATCCACCATTCCTATTTTAACGATCCACTGGACGTCTCCCTTCGATGCGCCACGCTGAAGATGACTGCGAATCCCCATCCATCCCCCTCTGCGCCTGGAAGTTCATCACGGGGAAGTCTCTTTCCCATGACGCAATGGTCAGTGATTTCCAAGGCACGCGGCCAGGACGATGAAGATTCCGTAGAAGGCTTGCGTCAGTTGGCGATGGCTTATTGGCGGCCCCTCTACCTCTATCTTCGCAAACGCGGTGAGAATCATGTCGACGCCTCCGATACCGTTCAAGGCTTCTTTGAATTTGTGTTAAGTAGCGGGTTTCTCGATCACGTCGATCGTGAGGGCGGGAAGTTCCGCTCTTATTTCTTAAGCTCGCTAGAGCGCTGGCGAAGCCGCAAACGTGTTCGCGAAGGCGCTTTGAAACGCGGAAAACAGTTCGAGCACGTGCCCTTGGAATCCCTAGCCGCCATGCAATCCGCGCCGGAACTGGCAAGCGACCTCTCGGCTGAAATGACCTATGACCGACAATGGGCGTTCGATCTTCTTGAGCGAGCGGTCCTCGGTTTACGTGAGCAGTATGAACGGCGGGGACGCCAGCAATGGTTTGATGCCCTGCGCGGAGCACTCCCCGGCGGCACGGCTCTTACAAGCTACAAAGGACTCGCCGAATCTTTTGAAACCACGGAAGGCACCATTCGAAAGGCTGTGCATGACTTGCGGAATGCCTTCAATGCGAGGTTGCGAGAAGAAATCCGCGCCACGGTGCGAACGAATGAGGAGGCTGAGGAAGAACTCGGATACCTCGCTTCCATCCTGGCTAGCTCAGAAACCGCGTCTTTCTGAACAGTTTAGCTTGCAGTAATAATTTCCACGTTTTTCACTCTCATGAAAATCACAATATGGAATGCAAGCGAGTTCTTTGACTCTTCAGTGCGCCGAGTGTGGGGCAGCCCTCGTGCGAGGCGTGTGCCCCACGTGCGCCTTCAACCAGTTGCTTCCTCCATCTAGACCTGCACCAGAGCAGGCTGAAATTCCTTTCGGTCGCTACCGGCTAACCGAGAAGCTGGCGTCTGGCGGCATGGGCGTGGTTTACAGAGCAGAGGACCGGCAGCTCAAGCGGACCATTGCGCTTAAAATGATCCGGGGATCGAGTTTCGCTGCCGAGGCGGATCGTCAACGCTTCACCATCGAAGCGGAAGCAGCCGCCGCCCTTGATCATCCTAACATTACACCAATATATGAGGTAGGCGTGAGAGAAGAACAGCCGTTCTTCACCATGAAGCTCATTCCCAACGGCAGCTTAGCTTCCCGGTTAAAACGATCGCCTAACAAACGCCTCCCTCCGCAACAGACAGCGAAGTGGCTCTCCAACATCGCACGGGCGGTTCAACACGCTCACGAGCGCGGCGTGCTTCACCGCGACCTCAAGCCCAGCAATATACTATTTGATGAAAATGACAAGCCTTGGCTCACAGACTTTGGTCTGGCCAAGCTCGTGCATCAAGATCAAGGACTCACGTTATCCTCAGACCGCTTGGGCACTCCTCACTACATGGCTCCCGAGGTTGTACAGGACACCCAACGTCAGGTGTCGACGGCCAGTGATGTGTGGGCGTTAGGGATCATTCTCTGGCAGTGCCTGTGCGGCCGCTTACCGTTTCAGGCCAAGAGTCCTATCGACGTCATGCGCCGAATCGCGGAGGAAGAACCCACAAGCGACATACCGTCCGATGTCGACCGCGATCTCCTTACATTAGCTCATCGCTGTTTAGAGAAGGATCCCAAACAAAGACTAACCTCGGCGGCAGCGTTTGCCGACGAATTGAATCGGTGGCTCAATGGAGAGCCCCTTCTGGTGAGACCAATCACTACAACTGAACGGGCCGTCAAGTGGGTCAAGCGCAATCCAGCATGGACGGCCCTAGGCTTGGCGATCGTGTGCGGCTCCCTTGTTTCGTTAGGGCTTTGGCAACGTGCTGAACATGCCGTGAGCTCCCTCAGCCATACTAACGAACGCCTAGAAGACACACTCGCCACCGCACAGGCATCGGCGTTGGCCGCTGAGGCACGCCGCTACATCATTGAGGATCCCTCCCGAGCGTTGCGCTTAGCCGTAAAATCCGTAGGAATCACAGAAGGCCAGGGTGACGCAGTCGTTCCCGAAGCTGCGGAAGCCCTTTACGAAACCCTACAACGGGTTGGGGGCCAGGACGTGTCTCCCAATGGCTCCCGGCCGGAAGCCCAGAAGAGCGGCTTTATCCTGCTGGGAGCGGAGGGACCGGAGCATCCGGTTTCGTTCACCGCAGACGGCCGCTACGCGGCAATCTTCGACACCGATTCGGCGCCTAAGCAACTCACGGCATCAGTCTATGATCTTGATCGTCTCGATGCCTTCGGTGCGCCGCTCCATCGTTGGATCCTGCCGAACCACAAGGGACTTCGAGGGGCGGCGTGTTGGTTGGAGAATCCTCACAGGCTGTTAACGATCGACCGAATAGGGGCGGTGAATATTTGGACACCGGAACTGAGGGCCACGTCCACACTTGGCGCCCCAACTAGCATAAACATCGGCCAAGTGGAGGGGCCGGGCAAGCTGACACGGGTGTGGCTCTTCAACGATTATGAAGGCGACCAGATCACATGCCAGGCAATCTTCGAGCACGACACCGGAAGCGTCCGTCGTCGTTTCCTCATTTCGCCAAACGAGAAAAGCGTAAGGCTTGAACTGCGCCAATCACTAACGGTCCCACACACACGTGGAGAGACAACATGGCACATGCCTGCCAGTCAAGATTGGTTAGTGAACAACGATTCTCAGAACTATTGGCTAAACAGGCTAACCGATCAGAGACGGACAGACGCGCCTCTCCCTCTTGGCCCTCAGAGAGATCGCTATTGCTCCGTTATCAGCCAAGACGGACGATGGCTGGCCATCCGCCACATTGTACGTGGCGTGCATTTGCGAGACCTTCGAAGCGGCAGTTTGAAACTAGCAGAACAATCCCTTCACGAACGATTACTTTACGATGATGCCGTCGAGTCGATGGATTTTTCTCCAAATTCTGAGTGGTTAGCGGTTGGAGGAAGATCTCCCAGTGTCATCGTCGCTTCCACAACGAGCCCGTCCATTCGCCGGCTTCGCATTGAAGGGCAGTCGGTACACGTGGTGAAATTCAGCCCGGACGGGCAGTGGCTAGGCGCTGGCAGCCGGGAAGGCATCGTGACTCTCTGGTCGATGAAGGACCTTCGTGAAGGCGCGCGCCCCCTGGAACTGAGAGGATTGCCGACACCGGTGTTCGACATCACCTTTTCCCCTAACGGAGATTCCGTGATTGCTACGGGAGCAACCTCACATTACCGCTACTGGCCACTAGCCAGCAAGGTGCCTGGAAAGATCCCTGAGGTGGTCTCTCACCAAACTCAAGAAATTCGCGATCTGGCCTTATCCGGAGACAAGCGATGGCTCGCCCTCGCTTGCGGAGCGGACTATCCTGATCATCTCAGAGATAAAGGTTTCGTAAAATTGATAGATCTAATGGGCGAGCATCCAGAGAACTGCCTCACCAATCACAGCGCCGTCGCTACGGGCGTTGCTTTCAGCCCTGACGGAAAGTGGCTGGCAAGTACTGGGCTTGATGGGAAAGTAGCCGTTTGGAAACTGTCAGAATGCCTTACTATTGAATCCGTTAGTAAAACGTTTCTTTTTGATATCAGTCACACACGTCTGGAGTACTCTCGGCGCGTTGCGTTTCACCCCCGTGGCTCACTTTACGCTACTTCCGGGGATGGGGACCTCTTTGAATGGGATCTCAATGCCCCCAACCCGGCTTCCACCAGGGTCGATCACCCTCTGCATAGCAATAATTACCTGATCCCCGACGTCACCGTTTCTCCCAACGGCCGGTGGCTCGCCGTGGCCCGGCATGGGTGGGATCCACCTAGCAAAGACACGGTTCAGTATATGAACATGGTCCTGATCTATGACGTGAGTCAGCCTAACCAAATCGACTTCATTGCAGCTTTGCCGGCCCTATTTTTTGAGACCACCAGTCTCCAGTTCAGCGCGGATAATCGGTGGCTCGCTGCGGGATCTGCTGACCATGGCGCCTGCGTGTGGGACTTGGAAGCCGCCAATTGGCACGCCAGCCGTATCGAGTCACCGGTGACAGCGCAGCTCTTTGAAGACGTCGCCTTTTCGCCGGATGGCCGTTGGCTCGCCTTGGCGGGGAACGATGGACGATTCCACCTTTGGGACTGGCGCAGCTCCCAACGCCCGCGAACCGTCTTCACCGGCCATGCTGAGTCTGCTTTGGCATGGCTGGACGCCAGCCGCCTCATCAGCGGAGGTGCAAGCGGGCAAGCCGCAATCTGGGAAACGGACCTGGAACGCCTCAAGGCGATGGCACGCCGGACGGCGGAATGACGAACTCTCAATAATAATCATATTTTCCGTAACAACTAGCCTCTGGCTTGCATGATCCCCCGCAAGCCATGTTTCCCCCCCATCTCTTTCGTCTGTTCGTTCCTGCAGGGCTCCTCCTGATTCACGTTAAATTTGCCCAGGCTGACATTTCCTCAGGCCTCATCGCTCACTTCCCACTCCTCGACGGATCAGGTACAACCGCGTCAGAATCTGTAGCCGGCAAACACGGCACTCTTCAGAATGGTACGAGCTGGGGGGCGTCAGGCGTGCAGCTTGACGGGGTAAATCAACACATCTCCACCCCGGCAGATACGGGAAATGGGATTACCAACCAACTCACCATCGCCGCCTGGATCAATCCAGAGCGTAGCCATTCTTGGGATGGCATTGTTACGAAAGGTGTCGATCAAGCCCCCTATACCTTCGGACTCTGGTCATCAGGCGGCTTAGTCTTTGCAGCCAACGTCTTCGGTCCGCCTGGAGGCAACGGATTCTACAATGTTGTGTCTAGCAGAAGTGTTCCCCTCAATAGCTGGTCACATGTAGCCATTACCCACGACGGCTCAAAGACACGATTCTACATCAATGGTATTCTTGATAGTGAACATCAGCGGGCGATCACATTCGGATCGATCAATGAGCCCCTCATCATTGGAGGAGACCTGCCGGGTGGCGATGAACACTTCAAGGGAGGCATCCGCGATGTCCGAGTCTACAACCGATCGCTAACAAACATCGAAGTTTCCGGCCTTCTTCCCGCGGAGCATGCCAACACTTTCACGGGAATGTGGGTGGGCCAAGCATCAATGAACGAAGTGAAAGAGGTGCGCTCCGGTTCATGGGGAGCCGCTCCCGCATTCACCCAACAAATCCTTCTCCATGTCGACGATTCAGGGACGGCAAGACTCTTGCGTGAAGCCATTCTCATGAAGACGCGAGTCGACCCTCCGGCCTCACCGGAAGCGGTGATTCTGACCGACCCTTCCACCGTATCGAGCTACGATGGTGTTGTTAAACGCGGCAATCAATGGGTGGGGCAGCGATTCAGCTGCGCCACCCTGCCGTTGCCAAATCGCAAGACGACACTCTCACAGAGCGGCGAATGGTTAAGCGCGTCATTCACTCTATCCGCAAGTCATCCGCTCAACCCCTTCCGGCACAAATATCATCCCGATCTAGGCACCGCTTGGGAAATGGCGCGAACAACCCAGCTCAAACTGGATGCCTCGGATTCGCCATCGGATCACACGATTACCGGAACTCTATGGGACTCCGTCGCCGGTCTGCACAAAGACACCTTGGAATGCCGCGGCCCCATCACTTTCACACGAGTCACCTCTACCGGCCAACTTTACTAGCGCTATGAGAAACACGTTCAAAGGCTTTCTAACGTTGTTCATTTTCTGGTTCAGTCTAGGCGGCGCAGACGCTGCTCAGGTCTTACTCAAACAATTACCTGGATCGGTATACTCAGGGGCCGCGCGGGAGCTGTTTGGACATCAACCCCATCGTTGGAATGGTGGATTTCGCACCGCCTCGACCACGAATGCCTGTTACATCACTGGATGGACGAACGGTGACTCTGGTGGTGACGACGGATTAGTGGCGAAGGTCGACGCCACAGGTGGCATCCTCTGGGTCAGGAAGATGGGGACCATCATGGGTAGTGGCAACTGGCAGACTAACGACATCGCCATCCATGGTCAAAGTCTCTATATATGCGGCAAATATCTTCCACTTGCCGGGGGCGAACATGCATTTATTGCAAAGCTTTCCTTGGAGGGCACTATCCAAGACTACTGCCTCATTGATGGCGTCAACGGCGCCTCACGAGCCAATGCGATCGCGGTTGGTAGTGATAACGGCCAATCGGTAGTGACCGTTGTTGGTGACGCTTGGGGAGACAAGTTGAGTGTCCGTGAGAGACAGCGCAATGGAGGCGGAACCGTATTTGATGGTCTATCGCTGCAAAACGCCAATGAACACCCAACGCAGCGGGATGTCTTTATCGTCAGTTTTGACACATACCTGCGTGCGGTCTGGAGTACGACCTTGGGGAATGATTTTGAGGGAAACTGTTATGCTACAGCTGTAGAAGCGGACAATACCGGGGCGTTGTTTGTC
The DNA here is from genome assembly GCA_965224685.1 of Verrucomicrobiales bacterium. Classification (GTDB taxonomy): domain Bacteria; phylum Verrucomicrobiota; class Verrucomicrobiia; order Verrucomicrobiales; family DEV007; genus CBDDAB01. Next base: position 1,309,043 of record CBDDAB010000018.1, read on the forward strand.
GGCATGGTGATGGATGAGGCGGCTACTGCGGGAGGGGTCGAAACAACGCGGCAGATCTTTCGAGGCCATGCGGTTGGAAACCGAGAAGTCTACTACCGTAATCACGACGGGGTCCAAGTCAGACGAGCACTAGGTATCGAGCACCACGATCCACCCGGTGATTCCTCTAAGACCGACGCCTACGGCAACGATTTTGATCCTCATGTTGGTTCGGTGAGCGCCATATATCGAATCAAGCCCCGCCGAGAGGGAACTGGAGGCCAATGGAAAGGCCAGGAGATCACCCATCACTTTCTTCCCTGCAAACTGGAAGGTGGGGAAGTCAATTCGCACAGCCGGGTCACAGACATCGTTTATACGAATGGTAGTCTATTTGTTGCAGGGGAATGGCAGAAACACCTCATGCCCGTCTCCTCGACCCAATCTGCAAGTACACGCATCGATAGCAAATCCACTACGAATGACATTTGGGTTGCCAAATTGGTGGCTGGCGATCTCAAACATGAAGCCTGGAGGATTTATGGATCCACAGGACAGGACTATGCTTCCAGCTTAACCGTGGGAGGGGATAGCTCAGTGTATCTGGCGGGTATCGCTGGCGGTGCTCTCAAGACGCGCACGCTAACCGACTCTTCTGAATCCGATCCTTCGGGACCGCTTGCTAGCAACTCTTCGAAAGCCCACCTCTTCTGGCAGAAGCTTACCACCGCTAATCTGAATCCCGCTGCCAATTGGCACGTCACGCCGCTCGAAGCGAGTGGGATCGAACCGCCAGGATCGCAGAAAGCGTGCGGAACAGGAGTCATTGGTGACACCGTGATCATCACCGGCGCCTGGACAGATGGTTCCCTGGTCATGGGACCGGATGCCGCACGGCGGAAGGCTCTCCCTCATGTCCAGGGGGCCTGGCTTGGCTTTGCGGGTTTTCTGAACCAATCCGGTTCCTTTCTCGAAGAGGTAGAGATCAAGATCAACTCGGATCACGGCATCACCCCCCAGCCTCACCTTGGCGTGAATACGGTAGCCGGCGGCAAGACGATCGTGGCCTCCGTCCCTCAGGAAGTCTTCAAGGACAGCAGTGGAAACATCATTTCCGCAGACGACTCGGAAAACATTCGGAAGAACGCGGTCACGCGCCATGTGTGCATTGGCTACCAATTCAAGGCTTCGGAAGTCAATGGCACGGCTAACAGAGTGACCTTTGTTGCTAACAGCGATACGGAACTCACCTTTCTCTGGCGAACGGATCACGCTGTCGAGATCGAATCGGATCTTTCCGGTACTGACGGTCTGACCTCCACTGCCGCCGGCAATCCCGATCCCCTGGTGCAGAAACATTGGATCAAAGAGAACAGCCAATTCGCGGCTCAAATCGACGGAGCCGAACAGGATGCGGCAGTTCCCGGAACACGATGGCGCTCAACGGGATTCATCGCCGAGGGATGCGTGGCAACTGCTCAAGGAGTCGCATCAGGAAGTCTCGTCAAATGGCCCAAATATCACCCACGCCTACAAACCAACAAGATCACCGTGGGAGCACCCGGAAAGATCGTCTGGCAATGGCAGAAAGAACATAGTGTGAGAGTGGGCGTCAATTCCACTCTAGCATCCTCCGCCCCTTGCGCCTACAGCGAGGCGACACTCACGCCTCTAAACAGAGAACCTGACCAATCGTTTCACCGCCACTTTGGTCTCACCGGGATTGACTTCAATCACCTGGTCATCGTGGCCGATAACGCGGACGCCTCACTGAATCCCACACGACTGAAGGTAGCCCGACATGACGGCTCGGCATGGGTGACGGTGATGACCATCGACTTGCCGCCTTTGGCCCGCAACGTCCCGCAATGCTTTCCACTGCCAGGCACCTTATTCGGCATTTCGTGGCAAGTTCTCGCCTTGAATCCAAGCGGAGCGGTGATTCCCACGAACCTGAGTTCGGTCAGACTCGGCCGCAACATTGAGAGCAATGGTGAATATTGGTTCAACCCACACACCAATGTCACCGTGACCAGCCGACCTGAGGTCAGCAGCGGCACGAGCACGCTTGTTCTCAAGGGCTACACCGGTGGTCAAGGCTCGGTGACCCCGTTTTCTCAATCGGGAGTCACTTTGAAGACGTTTCCCATTACTCAGCCGTCAAACATTGTCTGGGATTACGCCCGTGCCATCTACCCAGAGACCGTAACCATTGGTGACGCCGTGACCTTTAGCGGTGTGACCGGAGCGGATGCGTCGCGGATAAATAAGGCGAAAGCGCCTCAGGGCGGAAGCGTCCTTCAAGGGCGCTCTGGTAGCAGTTGGAGTGACATGCAGCAGTGGGATCAGGTCGCCCACAAGCTTTACCCGCTTCGTCCTGGCAAATTCACGGTGGAGTTCGAGAACACGGCTGCTCCCACTGACGCCGCTCAGAACATCATCGTCGAGGTGACCGCCCAGTGGCCGCCCACAGCCCACTATACCCACATTGTTGAAACACCCCCTGTGGACTTAGATCCCTCGTCTTCGGACGGTCTGGCTTTTCAAAAACTCGCCTACTCAGAAAGCGAAGCCGCCATCAACGGAGTAGATTTCACCGCCCAAGAAGATGGTAAGAGTGTGTTGCTGTTTTCGCAGAGAGCTGAGGGTGCGGCAACCGGAACTCTAACCAAGGAATCACTCGCCGTGAAAGTGGTGGACTCTATTCTCTGGCGGCATTCTGCCGGCAGTTCAAAGACGATGGCCACAATTGGTGAGGCCATTGTTAGCAACGATCATGTCAGTGCCGTGGTAGGCCACAACGGCTTTGTCATCGATCCACTCTCGCCGGTGAATGCATCGCTTTATGATCGCTCGAACTTATCAGGCCCCATTCTTCCAGTGAATGAAACCGCGCCCGTCTCCAAGATTTCCAACGGGCTGATTGCTCATCTTCCCCTGAGTGAAACAAGCGGCACCACTGCGACAGAAGCCATCTCAGGCACGTTGACTACCTACTCATCGTCCACGCCTTCGTGGAACGATCCCGGCGTCGATTTCTCCAATACGCACTTTCGCACACAGCCGTCTGTTGGTAATGGCATTACAGATCGTCTCACCTTATCCGCCATCATCAAGGCTGACAGTTTCGCCTCTTGGGATGGCATCATTACCAAAGGTGAGAACAAAGCCCCTTACACCCTAGGGGTGTGGGAAACAGGCCAGCTGGTGTTTTCCTCTAACGTTTTTTCACCTTCTGGCAGACCCGGTATGGCTGCCCATTCCACAACAGTCCTCAATAGAGGTCAGTGTATCACGTCGCCGTCACCTACGATGGCAGCCATGTGCGTTTTTATGTTGATGGCGTGTTTGACAGTGCACATCCAGCCAGTTTCACCTTCGGCGAAACCAATGATGAGCCATTGGTCATTGGCTGTGATCTTCCTGGAGGAGACGAATGTTTCGATGGCATCATCCATGACGCTCGCGTCTACAATAGAGCACTCTCCTCAGCAGAAATTGCTGGGCTAGGAGGGAAGGAACTCCCCATCGCTTGGTACCGCGTGCAAGATGGCATTCGCTGGCCTTACAAAGCGGTCAACTATCAACCACAATGGCCCTCATCCGCAGACCGCATCGTTATCGCTAGCCGATTGGGCAGTGAAGGGCTTGATTCATCTGGAAACCTCCAGCCCTTGCTTGGAGGGGCGGCCTTTGCCGAACCGAAGGTCTATCATCAACCTAATCCGAAATCGCTCGGTTACAATCCTAACGAAGAACATGCCCTCATCGCGCCTTCGTTTCTGGACGGCAACCGCCAAGCAGCCTTTGCGCTGCATAGAGATTTCAATCGCACGACACCCGGCGCTAGTTTTACCAGCGAACCCTACGTGCTCATCCAGTATGAAGACCGAAGTGACCCTGATGTGATTGTTCCCAAGATGCGGGTTTATGCCGTTATGGAAGAAGACCCTGACACCACCGATACACGCCTTCCCGAATTCAATCAGAAATACACCTTCTTCTACCAAGGCGAAGCTGGGCAACGCCTCGTGCCGCCTCATCCTTTGGATGTCGTACTAGGAGGCTCAGCCATGCCGGAAGAGACACGCGGTTGGAACGTCGACGGACGCGTCGCCTACTACGAAGATAAGAAAGACAACCCTTGGATCATCTCTGGAGATACCGATGAAGCGCGCGATATCGTCGCGGCATTCTACTATCCCTTGCGCGCCGATTTCTGGCATCCCACAGCGAAGATTGGATCCATCATCCCTTTCGCTCAAGTTGGAGAGAACGATTACAATATTGATTATAACACGATCTGGCCTGCAGACAGCGCCGTTCTCAAGGCAGGAGAAACGCTCACCTTTTCTGGAGGCGAGTATGCTAGTGACAATAGTAACAAAACACCAAAGCCACAGGGACTTCCTCAAGCGGCGGCCTGGCAGAGCGCCAAACTCGTTTTCGACGAAGCGAATCCGACGATGACGACGGCCAATCACGCGTCCAACTATCTTGCCAGGGCGTTTCCCGCACTTGAAAATTATGAAACCGACCTCGCACTAACTTCACTACCAAATGATCTGAAACCAGACTCCGGCAATGTAATCGTCGACGGCCTGCTCTGGCGTTTCAAGAAACTGCCCGCCAGCCTACAGCAACGTGTTTATTACAATACCTCTAATCAAAAGCTTGGCGTTCGTGGTCTGTTGAATGACCGCATCCTCGGCGATGGCGATTTGCTAGCTGCCCCTGGTGCCCAGACCATTCTGCAACCGAATGTACTCACTTCGTCAGATCAGTTATTCGTAAAGCAACTCAGTACAGACTCCAACTGGACGAATGCCGTTGACGCTCTATCAGAGATGTCACGCGACCCTAACAATACAGGCGTCACCGCCTCTCTAGGGATTGGCTTGGAAAAGAACGCCCAATTTGAGATCACCCCAGCCCACGGCTTTGGTCCAGGCCTAGCGGTCATCACCAATCCCGATTTGCAGAAAAGCTCAGCCACGGACGGCTACATCACCATCGCTGAGAATGATCACGCCGACTTGGGAGACGCGCCCGTGGCCATGCATGTGATCAAGGTCTCGAAGGAGAAATACCGCGGATCTATTGCTGTGTTAGAACCTGAGAACGTCTTCGATGAAAAGGTCACTCTCGTCCATACTGCCGACTTTGGCGGCGACGTTAGTGATCTTTATTTCGAATGGTATTTGCGAGAAGAGGACGGTCAAGAACTCAACCCGCCCGGCGTCACGTATCCGTCTAACCAGCCGGGATCAACCCCAGCTGATTGGGCGATCCGAGTTGATGGCTTGGGCAAGAACACGTTTCAGCTACAGGGGTCCGGTCCTGCCTTGATCACCGATAACCGCGCTTTCTGCCGTTACCGGCATAAGGATGATCCTAGCGGATGGAGTGCCTACGCCGGTGCCGCGAATAGCCGCCCTCCAGACCAGTCTTCTCCATCCGTCGCAACCGATGTGGCCTATGTGGCGCAATTGGTTCCCGGTTGGGTCAAACGGGTTACCGAAGCCATTAACCTTTTCGATGCGAGATTCGATGACTTTGGAAACAACAGCGCTCCTGCCACTTACACCAGTGCCATCCAACAAGCCGGTCAGCGATGGGAAGGCCCGGTGGCTTTCAATCCCAACAAAGATGCCATTGAGAATGTGGGACTTATTGAACTCTATCAGTCCGTCCTCGACCGCGCGGAAGACTTCACGATTGCAGCCGCGTCTGGCACCGACGGTGTCAACACGGCTCTGCTCAATGCGGCCAATCGGATCGCCAGCCTTTACACTTTGTTAGGCAATGAGGCCTACGCAGACGCACTCGATCCGCTGATTGGTTTCAGCACGGTGGGTGGCGAATTCGGCAGTCTGGCACCTACTCTCCACGCTTTCCAAAACCAAACGGCCAATTTGTTAGAAGAAGAACTGACACTCTTGCGTGGCCGAGGCGAAATTGGTGCCCGCCCTGCTTACAATCGTTTGATGTGGAACTTCACCAACGGGCCAGGCGAAGCTGCTTACGTTCTGAACTATGGCATTGAAGATCTCACCAATGACGGCTTCCTCGATGATGAAGACGGCCGCCGACTCTACCCGCAGGGTCACGGCGACGCCTGGGGCCATTACACCATGGCTCTGAAAGGCTACTACGATCTAGCCCGGCAAACGAACTTTGCCTGGAGCCCACGAAGCGAGAAAGTTAATATCGACGGTATTGTGCTAGATGTCGATTACCTCGATGAGCGCGCGTTTGCCAAGACTGCCGGCGCGCGCGCCCAATGCGGCGCGGAACTGGTCGACCTCACTTATCGTCAGGCATACACCGAGAATCCCAATGGCCAGTGGCAAGGCTACCAAGACACCGACACCGATCGCGCTTGGGGCGTTTTTGAAACAGCGCAGCGTGCGGGAACCGCCGCCTTCAGCGATTGGCTCTTCGCTAACAGTGTGTTACCAGCCGAGGATTCCTCCAATACTAGCATTCGCAAGGTTGACCGTTCAACAGTACCGGAATTGCGGCTTATTGCGCAGAAAGCCTCTAGCATTCAATCCAAACTAGATCAAGCCGACCGTGGCCTCAATCCCGCTGGATTGGATCCCAACGTCGTCTCTTTCGACATCGATCCCGTGCGCACCGATCGCAACGATCTCCGCGCCGCAACTCACTTTGAGCAAGTCTATGAACGGGCAACGGCTGCTGTAGAGAATGCGCTACGGATCTTTGATCATGCCAACGACATCGCCATTCAATTGCGAAAGACCGAAACTACGAGTGAAAACCTCCGACAGCAGACGGTCGATCAAGATCTCGCCTATCGAAATCAACTCATCGAACTGTTAGGCACGCCTTATGAAGGCATGATCGGGGCAGGAAAGGCATACCCAGCAGGCTATCGAGGGCCCGATCTCTACCTCTGGATGTACGTGGACCAGATATCCACAGGGGATGGCATTTTAGATCCGCTAGATGGCGACGTGGTCGAGACGACGATTGTGCCAGGACTCAGAAATCTTGCGGCAGACACCAATCCCTTTCAGGCAGGTGCCACGTCTATCGATCACGAACTCGTCGACGCCGTTAGCAAATACTTCCCGGAAGATCTTGAGCTTCCTAACGAAACTCCAGGCGCTATCAAACTCAAACTTCCCCGCCAAGCGAGCGGCTATGCCCTCACGGCACTGCCACCATGGGGAAAGCGTCGGAGCCCGGGCGCCATCCAGGCCGCTATTCATGACCTGGTGCAAGCAGAATGGCGTTTACGGGGTAGCATCGACGCCTACGAATCCCAGGCCGATGACTTTAGGAATCTACTCAAGCTTTTCGAACTGAAGAGCGGGATCGCGAGCGACAACCTGCAAATCAGCCGTGAGACGTTGGAAGATCAAGAGCAGTGGCGGGACGTGGCAACCGCCGCATTTGCTCTGTCTAACATTGCTGAACACGGCCTTGCCGTGGCCGATTTACTTGTCACTGGGATTGTCGAAGGCACTCCGAAGATACTGGGGCTTTCTAACGATCCAGCGGCTCCTGGTCGCGGGATGATCATTGGGCTCCAAGCAATTCTGCATGCTGCTGTTAGAAGCGTCATGAGCCCTTTGCAAATTGCTCAATATCGGGCCGAACTCGAAGCAGACCTTGCTGCAGCCGGATTCGACCGGGCCCTTCTTGAACACGAGAGTAAATCGGAACTCGTCGATATTCTCTTCGAGATCAATGAATTAGTGAATAGTGAAAGTGATGCGCTCGTGGCCGTCATTGACGCCTTGGAAACCATGCGTGCCGCGAGTGATCGCGTGCGCACGGTGATTGAGCAAGGCCAGGCATTGATCGAAGAACGTACGGTTTTCAATCAACGCGTCGCGAGCACGACGACGAAGCAACGCTACGAAGACTACACCTTCCGGGTCTTCCACCATGAAGCTTTGCGCAAGTACCGCTCTTCGTTTGATCTCGCTACTCGATATGCCTATCTCGCCGGCAAGGCTTACCAATACGAACTCAATCTTCCCGATCATGATGCGGCTAACGCTAGCATTGTTTTATCCGGAATGCTACGAGCCCGCACCTTGGGAGAGTGGCGAGACGGCGAACCGGTGTTAGGAAATGGAGGTCTCGCGGATCACCTAGCCACACTGAAACACAACTTCGACACGCTGAAGGGCCAGTTAGGTTTCAACAATCCTGACACAGAAGTCAATGCCTTCTCCATCCGCACCGAACTCGCTCGAATTGGCTTGAGCAGCCGTGTGAATGCCGACTGGCGCAGTCAACTTGAGGATTGGCGCGTCCCCGATCTCTGGAACTATCAGTATCAGCACAACGGGGTGAACTACGGTCATGTTTACCGCCGCTATTGCCGCCCCTTTGCACCCGAATCCGCCGGCCCTCAGCCCGCACTCGTCATTCCTTTTGATTCAAGCATTCTGGCAGGGAAGAACTGGTTTGGTAAAACATTACAAGGCGGCGATAGCACCTTTAACGCCTCAAGTTTCACCACCAAGATCCGCGCCGCCGGCATTCGATTCGATGGCTACAACAACACGGCTCTGAGCCAAACGCCGCATGTGTATCTGATTCCCGTCGGCCACGACCGCATGTTCCTGCCAGACAGTCGCTCGCTCAACTACCGCTCCTGGACCGTGGTCGATCAGCGCATTCCCGCTCCCATCGCCATCAACACTAGCCATCTCACCAATCCCGATTGGCAACCCTTCTCTGGCAGCACACATGGCCACTTTGACGACATTCGTAAATTCAGCAGCTTCCGCGCCTATCATGATGCCGGCGGATGGTCCAGTCACGAAATGCTGCAATCCAGCCGCCTCGTGGGACGAAGTGTGTGGAATTCGCAATGGGTTCTTATCATTCCGAATGTGAGTCTTCTCAGCGATCCTAACAACGCTACGGCGGGTCTCGACACCCTCATTCATGGAGCGCCTCTGCCCGGATACGATCAGCAGAACGCCGGCCTCACCAATCGGGATCGTGTCGGTGTGCGAGATATTCGCGTCCTCATCGAGACTTACAGCATCAGCGGCAACTAGCGGAAGCCACCCGTACACACCGAACCCCGATCGCTCTAACGGAACCGCTGCTTGAGTGCAGGTGATTGAAGCTCGACGACTTCTTGGTTGATTCGCTTATTCTCAGTGGTCCGTAGGTCGATCGGGGCCCGTTCGGGTCTTCCGATTCATGGTTACCCCCTACATCGCGATTTTCTGATCAAGGTTACTCCGTTTTTTCGAAAAAATGTTCAATGGCCTGGATTCAATGCACGCTCACCATCTTGGCTGAAGAGAGTTCCGCTTCACCATCCCAACGATAGGCAACTAGTGGACCTTCCTTACCCGCGCTAAAGTCTAGCCAAAAGGCTTTGGAATTCGGGTCCGCTTCGCGGAGGTAACGCGAAAGCGTGTCATGCATGGAGCACTTCCGGTAGGATGAAAGTTGCATCAACCAACCAACCAGAAGGCCCATGCAACTCATGCTTACCCTGTTTTCCCATTGGCTGCAATTCTCCTATAGCTGTTTCGATCGTGTCATTCTTAAAGGCTATCTTTCCGTGCTCTCTAGGCCCGCCAACATCGTCTACTGGATTCGCGAGGTGCAAGGTGAGCCAAAGGTTACCAAGGAGTTTCCCCTCTATGAACCGCCATTCACTGACATCAACGGGGGTGGTCCCGATGCCGTATTCGCCAACGTTGAGGCGCTGGTGAGCGGTCCCTTCTAGGTCTTAAGCGAGACCGAACCGAAAGTCGGCTGACGTACACACCGAACCCCGATCGCTCTAACAGAACCGCCGCTTGAGTGCAGGTGATTGAAGCTCGAAGACTTCTTGGTTGATTCGCTTTTTCTCAGTGGTCCGTAGGTCGATCGGAGCCCGTTCGGGTCTTCCGATTCATGGTGTTGCCCTCTACATCGCGAAAAGCTGCGCAAAGTTACTCGAGAATTCTGAAAACTTGTTCTGCATTCGATGGAACCGTAGTCTTTCCCCATGAAGTCTCAGATTATAAAGCCCCACGTCTTGCTGGCAGCGGTCATGATCTTCGCGGTCGCTCCGCTGCTCCACGCCGATTCGGCGAAAGTTTTTATTCTTGCCGGGCAATCAAACATGGAAGGCAAGGCGGACAACAAACTCATCGATCACCAAGCGACGGATCCCAAGACACAGAAGCACTTTGCCCATTTGCGCAGCGGCGATCAATGGACCGTTCGCGATGATGTTTTTATCAAGTTCCTCAAACGTCACGGCCGATTGACAACAGGCTATGGTTCCCCTGGAAAGACCGGGCCTGAACTTGAGTTCGGCCATCTCATGGGAGAGCACTTTGAAGAGCCGGTCCTCTTGATCAAAACGGCGTGGGGCGGCCATTCCCTATTTCGCAAGTTCCGATCACCGTCATCAGGGCTTCCGGACCAAGCGGTATTAGACAGCTTGTTAGAACAGGCGCAGACCAAAGTGAAACGGGCAAATGAAAAGCGCGGCAAAGACGATCCACTGCCGACAATGGAGGAGATCAAGTCCGATTTCGGAAGCTCCTATCGCAACATGTTAGAGGAAGTACGCGAAACGATGACCAGAGCCGGCGAACTCTTTCCAGAATTGAAAGGGAAATCGTTAGACATCACCGGCTTCGTCTGGTTCCAGGGTTTCAATGACATGTTTGGCGATCACGCGCCGGGAGAATACGCCGCCAATATGAAGCGGTTGATTGAGGACGTGCGCAAAGATCTTAAGAAACCGAATCTTCCATTTGTCATTGCCGCCATTGGCAATAACGGATCAAAACCCGCGCAGAAGGGCATGCTCACGGTGCAGAATGCGCAACTCTCCATGAGGGAAGTGGAAGCCTTTCGCGGCAATGTCCACGTCTTTCGTACCGATGAATTGGTGGATAAAGCAGCAGAAGCCTTGTATCCCACTTGGAAAGAGAATTTCGAGGAATGGAAGAAGGTAGGCTCAGACCGGCCCTATCATTATCTCGGAAGCGCTATTTGGTACACGCGCATCGGTCACGGCATGGGGAAAGGAATGTTAGAACTGCTGAAATAGGTCTCGCCTTAGCCGAGGCCCAATAGTTGGGAAGCTGAGATCTCTCCCTTGCGGTTGTTTTCACGTCACTGTCGTGAATCAACCATTCCGAGTCGGAGTTTCCTGCCTGAAGAAGCAGAACGCAGCACCAATCGTGTCGTGGTGATCAAGTCATCCGCCGACAGCTAATCGGGTTGTGAATGATTTTATGATACGGTCACCATTCAAGGACCCCGGCTCCTTGAATCATTTACGAACGTTGAATCTGTATTGGTTTCGGTAGTCCGCCGTTATCATACAGAGACGCATGGCATGCGTCGGCTAACGGCGATGAGTCACGAACGCCTTCGGTCTCTGCCCCCCGGAGCTTCGCCCCATTGGGGTAAGGCCCAGACGCCACAATCGGCGCCTCTCTCTCAATCAACTTCAAACGCCACCAATACAGGAATGCAGCGTTCCTCGGATCATATTAAAAAAATCTTTAGATCTGCTGTTATTTCCGTCTCGGCGTGACGTTGACAGAGTGATGAAGAAGCTTTCAAACGCGGCCAACACGTCTCGGCACCCCCTCCTGCGCATACCGCGCCAAGCCCATCTCGCCATCGAAGACATCCTTTTCACACTCGTTGTCGCGGCCTCACCAGAGAACCCACCTGTCAGCGCCAGCTTCGTTTCGCAAGCCCCCGACCAAGACGAATCGGGGCTGGCGCCGGCAAGCCCGCCCGCGACATCGCCGAGTAATGCCGCACACCTCGTCACCTATGCACAGGGCCGCGGAGCGATCCTACGTTGTCCCTGAACAATAACGGATCCTTAAATGTAAAAGAAACTGACAAAAACATGGACGACAGAATCATCAGTATGTCGTTTCCAATTCGAAACCCTGACAAAGGATCTCTTGTTGGGCATTCGTGGTTCCTACAAAAAGAAGCCCATTATTCTCACATTAACGTAAATCAAGTCGGCCCGAATCGTGGAATCAAGGAGCGATCCACGACACTCACTTCATTCATCCAGTTACCTGCATCTCACCCATGGTTTTCTGACATACTTCACCTAAACACGTTAGCACTTTAGACTAAGCACTATTTTCTGGTGTTTATGGGGAGCCTTATGTAGATGACCCTTGATGTTCCCCCATCATGGCAAGCCCCCATCGGCGACCGCTTCGGCGGCTCAAAGTGATGTCTTCGTTACCACCCGTTGGAGTTTGATTCTGGATGCGTGGAAGGGCACGGAGTCTTCTCAGCTTCGGAATTTGGAGACCTTGGCGGCGGCTTATTGGAATCCTCTCTTCCTCTATGCTCAACGCGTCGCGACGTCCGGGCTGGAGCCGCAAGATCTGGTCCAGAGTTTTTTTGAGAAGCTGCTCGCGCGGGAGAGTCTGGGAGATGCGCAACCGAATCGTGGGCGATTTCGGGCGTTTCTGTTGAGTTCTTTTAGGAATCACGTGGTGGATCAGATTCGCCATGCTTCGCGTGAGAAGCGGGGAGGCAGAGCGCATTTCGTTGAGGTGGATGTTGCGACAATCAGCTCTCCGGAAACGGATTCAGACTATGATAGGGCCTGGGCCGATGCTTTGGTGGGCATCACGCATCGACGGTTGGTGAAGCATTATCGGGAACGGGATACGCAGGAGCTGTTTGAGGCGATCAAGCCGTTCCTCACCACGTCAGCTGAAGAGGGCGATTACCAGAAGATTGCTGAAGCTCTGGAGATGACGACTCCCGCGGTGACGATGGCTGTGAAGCGCCTACGCGAACGCTTCGGCTTCTACCTGAAACAGGAGGTTGAAAGGACAGTGAGCCACCCGGACGAGATCGAGCCGGAGTTGCGTTATCTTCTCAGCATGCATTTATCAGAAAATGGCCGCCAGGCCTGTTAGGCCGGGTCCGGGATGACGTAGGGAGGGGCACCAGTGGAGATTTACCAACTTCTCACTTCAACTTGATGCCAGTGGATTCACCATCCTGTACGACGTGTGGCCAACCAATGATGCAGGTGGCAGCCCCCTCGCAAACGCAGTGCACGGGCTGTCTGCTCTCCAGCGGTATTCAGATTGTTTTTGACGAGCCGGCGGCGGAACATCCGGTCGGTCCAAGCACCGAACTCTACGAGATCATTGAAGTGATGGGGCGCGGCGGCATGGGCGTGGTGCACCGGGCCCGGCATCGGGTGATGGGGCGTGATGTGGCCTTGAAGACGATTCCGGTGGAGAAATCGTCTTTCACCGCGATCCAGCGGTTCCATCTCGAGGTGGCAGCAGCAGCACGCTTGCAACACTCTAACATACTTCCGATTTACGATTTCGGTGAGGAGGAAGGAGTCCCATACTACACGATGCGCTTGATCGAGGGCGCGCAAACGGTCCTTCGGCTGCGCCGATGCGCGGATGCCCGTCACGTGGCGAGCGTGGTGAGCCAGATCGCGAGGGGCGTGGATCACGCTCATCGCCAGGGCGTCTTGCATCGTGATCTGAAGCCCTCTAACATCTTAGTGGATGCGGAGGACACGCCCTACATCACAGACTTCGGATTGGCCAAGCTCACGGCTGAAGAAGCTGGCGACGATGCCCTGACACTTACTCGAGATTCCGACGCGCTGGGCTCGCCCAGTTATATGGCGCCTGAGCAGGTAGCCGGCGGAACGGTCACGACGGCTGTGGATGTGTATGGGTTGGGGGCGATTCTTTACGATCTGTTGACAGGCGAACCTCCATTCAAAGAAGACACCGCTTTGGCCACGCTCAACCGCGTACGTCAGGGCCACCCAGAACCGCCAACCCAGCGCCTACCAGACATCCCAAAGGAGATGGAGATCATCTGCCTTAAGGCGATGGCGCTAGAACCGGAAGACCGTTATGAATCCGCTGGTAGCATGGCGGTGGATCTTATTCGCTTCGCTAGCGATCAACCCATCCTGGCCAAGCCTCCGTCCAAACGGCGGCAACTCCAACTTTTCGTCAAACGCAACCCCGCGATCAGCTTCTTGGCATGCGCGACCGCATTGGCAATTCTATTAGGAATGCTCGGTGTTCACTGGCAATGGCGCCAGGCCGTCGCTGAAGCCACCTTGCGGCGACAGAGCCAGCAGCGAACGGAACGGCTGCTCTATGAGTCGAACATGGCACTCATTGACACCAGACCGAACCTCGGCAACGCGCGATTGAGGACCTTGTTGAAAGAAGCGGAGCCAGCCGACTATCATGGCTTCGAATACCACTATTGGCAGCGCCAATTGAACAAGTCTCCACAGCGTGTCTTCCATCATCCTCACCCGGTGAACGGCTTGGCATTTTCTCCTAACGGAAAAACGATCGCAACTGGATGCTCAAGTGGTAGTCAAAATGACGACGGCATCGTGACGCTACGAGAGCGGGACGAGGAGACGAAGGTCCGCACCTTGGAGACTACGTTTGGCAAGGTGGAGTTTCTGCTCTTCACTCCAGACGGCGAACAACTGATCGCTGCCAGTGGCCCTACCATTAGTGTGTGGGAGATGGCTTCTGGCAGACTCATCACGCGCTTTGAAACGCCACCCTCTTCCTCAGCCCCTCATCGCGTTGTTTCAGGCCTGAGTCACGTTCCAGGATTTCCTGATCAATTGGCTTTGAGTACGTGGGGGAACACGCTCGGATTCTATCATCGTGAATCAGGCGCGCTCGTGCGCGAGTTCCAACCGAAGGGTCCTGCCGGCCTCGGCATCGGCGGTGAATTCGCACTCTCCCCAATAGCCAGTGAGTTCCCCACACACCCAGGGCGCATTTGGAATCACGAGACGGGCGCACTCGTGCACGATCATGGTGACATCTGGAACACGATCGGCCGCTTCGTTTACTCGCGGGACGGGAAACGTATCGCATTTCAAGGCACGATCTTCGACGCTAAGACGGGAGAGGTCGTGCAGGCGAAAGAGGACGCGCGCCGTCATCATCACCCGGCGCTTTCTCCAGATGGCGAATGGTTCGCTACGGCCTACAACGGGGATCTCTATATGGCATCGACCCGATTCCCTGCTTATCAAGTGGTGCTGCATCAGCCGCGCTATCGAGATGTGTGGGATCTAGCTTTTTCCCCAGATAGTCAATGGCTGCTGGCGGCCGGTGATCACAACGAAGTGGCACTCTGGAGCCGCGAAGCTTGGGCACCCTTTTTAATGGGCCACGGCTCCCTAGCGGAAGGTAATCATCGCATCCCCGCCGTGGCCGTTTCCCCAGATGGCACGCACACCGTGACGGTAGCCGCGGACGGCAAGGCCCGTGTGTGGGAGACTTCCACGCGTCGATTGGTTAGGACGATCCACGCGCACTCCAAGGACATCAGTGGCGTGGCCTTCTTGCCAAGCGGTACCGCATTCATCACGGCGAGCAACGACGGCTTGGCCAAAGTGTGGGACGTCGAAACAGGCTTGGTGCGACTGACCTTAACAGAACACAAAGATGAACTTTGGTGCACGGCGGCCTCCCATAACGGGCGCTTTCTGGCCACCGGCGGCCGCGATCGGACCGTCATCGTTTGGGATACGGTTTCGGGGCGAAGGCTCCAGACCTTCCTGCATCCCGACGCCGTCTCCGCGATCGCATTCTCTCCGGATGATCGCACGATCGCGACGGGCGGAGATGATCATGTGGCGCGCCTTTGGGATGTGGAGACGGGCGAAGAACGTGTTGCGTGCGTGGGCCACGCCGATTGGGTGGCTGAAGTCGCCTTCCTCCCAGACGGCAAGCGTCTCGTCACCGCCAGCGCGGATCAGTCGGTGCGCTTGTGGAGTGCGGCATCCGGTCAGTTGCTGCGGATCTATCATGGTCACACCGATGAGGTGGGAGGCCTAACTGTTTCGCCAGACGGTCACCGGATCATTTCAGGTGCTCTGGATCAAACGATTCGCATCTGGGACGTGAATTCGGATCGTCAGCTCCTGACCTTGCATAGCCCGAGCGGTCCGGTTCACGGGCTGGCCCTTTCTCCAGACGGACGCCAGCTTGTCAGTGCGGCGCACTACGCCGCGGCGATTTGGTGAGGCATCGCCCAACTCGTCTGTTAGCAAGCATGGTGATGTTGTGCTGAGACTCAACATCGAACGGCCAGATAGGGCCCTCCTATAGCAGGCTATCATTCATACACTTGGAGCCTATTCCCCGGCCATCTGGCTCTAGCCTGGATTCGCGGCTCCTGGCAAATAGATTCATAAGACGCAGTCATCTTCATCAAGACGCACGCCCTCATCAGCCGCCGAGGTAGAGACTTTTCAACCACGCCAAGCAGGCCTTGGAGGAATCTTTGAGTTCCGTTAGGTTAATTCCTTCGTTCACAAGCGGCAGAAGATTTTTCACCTCCTCTGGCAAGACGCTCGCATCGACTTTGCCCAAGGGAATTTGTCTAGCATTACCCTTAGCCAGCGCCAGCTGAGTTTCGCTTGAGAGCAAGTAATCAATCAGCCGCCGGGCTTCATCAGGACGCTGACCACCTCGAATCAAGGCCACGGTATTGGGAATACAAATGACCTGATTGTTCGGTAATCGGGCGGGAACCATGGCCACACGAGAATTGGTTCGCCGGGCAACAAAGAAATCGTCTGTATCCGTAAATCCAAGATCACAAATACGCTCAGCCACAGTGTACTTGGTAATGGCGTTCCCCGAGACTTCCATGATCTGCCGGTCGTGCAAACTCTGATGCCACGCCTTGAGCTTGTCGGCGCCTAGCAAATGCCACAAGGCGGTGTAATGCGTGCGCGTGGTGCCGTAGAGAGGCTTCGCGATGGAAACTCCGGATAAATCCGGTTCTCCCAATCTGACATTGATCGCATCGAGATTCGGCTGCAACCGGTCGGTATCGACCATGTAGACGCGCAAACGGGCGCCGAAGCCCGTCCAATGGTGGCGCGCGTCTTTGTACTGCGCCGGAATGGCCGTCGCCTCAGGACTTTGATAGGGTTCTAACACCCCCTCGCTCTGCAAGAGCATGGTGCCTAAAACTTCATTGTTCCAGAAGACATCACAACGGGGTGCGTCTTTCTCACGTAAGAGTTGTTCCACCAATCCTAGCGACTTGGTCGACTCCGTATCGAACTTGATGTGCATGCGGATACCGTTCTCTTTGCGAAAGGCATCAAGGATTTTCTCGGCGTGAACCGAATCGTGCGCACAATAAACCGTGAGGGCTGGGCGTTTGGGCCAAACGATCCAAACGGCCATGGCAAGGCAACAGAAAATACCGGCGATGCTGCCGTAGAATCCTAACTTACTTTCAATTTCGATCTTTTTCAAAGCAATGACGGAAGAGGGGCAATGAAGGTGGGGCGCCTTTCATGACCACCGACGCCGGATCAGTCAAGATCATCGGTGGAGGGCTTTTCTTCCGCTAACGTATCGAAGTAGCCACGGATGCTTTCGTGGTAACCCGCCGGAATCTTCTCCTGGCGAATGGCCTCACTAACGCCTTGCCGCAAGGCGGCCACCGTCTCCTCGTAGGCTTCCACGGCCTCGCCAGCTTCGGAGACGCCCTTAGTCTTCCACTCCATGAGCATCCTTCCGGCGACGAGCGATGAAGAGGATTTCTCTTTCTTAAAGTCCGTTTCCAAGGTCTCATCCTCAGGCGCTTCACCACCTTCGCCCTGTCCCCGGTTTCCCATCCCCATTCCTCGGCCCTGTTCACCGCTCCCTTGCGCCTCGGCAAGGATGCGTTCATAGAGTGCTTTGTAATCGGAAATACTCGATCCGCTTCCCTGCCCCAACTCGCCCTCACCTTGGCCCAATTTGCCCAATTCATTGAGTTGCTTGGCCAATTGCGTTGCGTCTAGGGCTTCTTCCAGCTGCTGCAATTGGTCTAATTGTTGCGCTAGATCGCCCATTTGTTGTTGAAGCTGCTCCATCGATCGTTGGGCATCGCGAAGCGCCTGATCAGTGAGCTGCGCATTCTGCGCCAACTGCAATTGTTCCAGGGCGCGTTGCAAAGTCTCACTCAATTGCGGCGATTTCATCTCTTGGGAAATGGCGTCTGCCAATGCCTGCATTCCTTGTTGCACATCCCTCAACGTTTCCCGGTTCTTCTCTTCACCACCTCCGGCGCCATTGATGTCCTCCGCTTTCTGCAACAACTCAGAAATCTTTTCTTGAATGGCTTTGGCATCACCGGACGCTAACATTTCTCGTAACTTCTCGCGCAGCTCCCGAGCTTCGGCGCTCGTGGGATTGGTCATCCCAAATTCCTGCAAACGCTCGCTCGCCTTGTCTAACGCTTCACCTAATTTTTTATCATTGAGCTGTTTCCAGAAGTGACCCAGCTTCTTCTGGCTTCCGGATAACTCCCGCGCATTGTCCCGCTTTTCTTCAGGCTTGGCCAATCTGAATGTGTTTTCTAATTTAGTGAGTGCCTGTTCGATACTTTCGCTTTCTTCGGCGTCTGCGGCCTCGTGACGCGCTTGTTCCAGTATTTCCATTTCCTTTCTCAACTCTTCCAGACGCTCGCCTTTCTTGCCTAACCACTGTCGAACTTCGTCTTTTCCAAAGGGATCCAACTGAGGCAGCCAGAGCATCACAGCGACGATGACCACCACTCCAGCTAACAATGCCTTCAAATTTCCCGGCCAGTTCCACGGGATCGCTCGTGATAGATCGACCCCGTGCTCTGCGGCGGCGTCCGCACGATGCCGCACGCGTTCCTGATACTTCCCGGCGCTCTCACCCAGATGAACGGTTGTTAGGAAGAGGTCGTGATTCTGAGCGTAGCCATCCACACGTGCTGCGGCCTGGGCCAGGCTCTCGCGTGGGTGGGTGAACCACGCCGCTACCAACGCTAACAGAGGCACGACCAACAGGCTCGGCCAGGAAAAGACATCCGGCACCAACGCCGTCAATCTTGTAAAAAGGATCAAGGCCAGGAACGCGCCCGCGAAGATCAACGTCCAGAGCCGAAGGTGGCGCGCGTAGTTCGCCAGTCGCTGCCGCCTGGCGGCCCGGTTCAGGAGCTGTTGGGTCGAGGAAGCGCAGGAGGACATGATCAAGAGCCTAGCGCAAAGCCAGCCCTAACTCAATTCAAGCTTCGAATCATAGGCGTAGACAAATCCAATCGGACGGCTCCCCATGGTATCGAAGAGGTGCTTGGCGGCTTGCAGCTCACGCCGAGACGTCCGCGTTCCCGCCAGTACCAAACAGGACGCATCAGCATGTCGCGCCGCAATCACCGCTTCATTGGATGGCACAAGCGGTGGGCCATTGATAATGATCCGATGAAAACACTGTGAAGCACGGTCCAGCAATTGGCCAAAGACGCCGTTGGCCAAATATTCTCGTGCCGTCATGCCATCGGACCCGCTCGGAATAAAATAAAGATTGGGAACCGCCGTCGCGAAACAAATCTCCTCCGGCTGCGCTTGTCCGGATAAGTAATCCGCTAGACCTCGTTGCGGTTCTCTAAGAAACACCTCTTCCAGTCCGGAGCCGTCAAAGTCCGCATCAATGAGCAAGGTGATATCATTCTTGCGGCACATAGCCATGGCCGCGTTCATCGCACAATCAGCGGCATCACGGCCACGGCGCACGCTGGCAAATAAGATCGACTGGGGTTCTCTCGACTCCGATGACAATAACAGAGCATTGCGCAGATTCCGAAAACTCATCGCAGCCACACTTTGCGATGCATTCGCTTCTTCAAAGCGCTCTCCCAAGTCCCCACTCCGGTCACGCGGCACTGAAGCAAGACAAGGGAGGGACAGGCATTGCTCCGCTTCGCTCGGGCTGGTGACACGTTGACTTACCATCTCCGATCCCAGGAACCACAAGCCGGCCAAGGAGCCACCACCAAAGAGCGCCAGGACAAATGCTAGTAATCGATTCGGTTTCAATGGATCCTGGGGAAGCAATGGTTGCTCGACCAAATGCACATTGCTCGAGACCAACTTTTCCGCCGCATCAATTTCTTTGGATTTCATTAAGAGAGTTTCTTGCACGGACTGCCTTGATGTGATCTCCCTGACAAGTGTTCGATAACCGGCCAATACCCGCTGTCGTTCGTTCGCTTGGTTTTGCTGCTGAGCAATGGCGTCTTGTAGACGGCTCTCTTTAGCCAGAGAGCTATCATAACTCGCGACCAATGTTTGATAAGCCTTGAGCGCCTGCCGTTCGAGTGAAGTATTAAGTGCCGTCAGTTTCTCAGCCGCTTCCTTATACAAGGGATGCTTGAATAGATATTCTTGCTCCACCGCATCGAACGCCGCCTCAGCATCGCGTATCTTCAAGGTGAGATCTTGAATCTCCGGCTGGGTCGTCACCGCTGAAAGCTTCAACACATCTTCCATCAAAGGCTGACCCTTCTCATCCGTACGCACCGCATTGAGTTCCAATTGAATGCGTTCACCTTGCGCTTCTACCAATTGATCATTCAATCCCCTCATGCCGGAGGCGATTCCGTTATTAACTTCATCTTCATCCAAGCTAAACTGTTTGTTGGCTTCACGGTATTTTTGAAGCTGCGTCTCGAGATCCCTTAGCTCTCCGCCGATGTCTTCAATCTGGGTGCCAATGGCTTTGCGGGCTTTAGCGATGGCGGCGCGAGTCTGGTCGACTTCATAGTGACGGGCTTCGTCCATATAAGCCGACGCGATGGCGAGTGCCAATTGCGGATTGCGATCACTGTAGGCAATCTCAAGCAAGCGCGTCCCACGCAAGAGACTCACTGAGGAACGGTTTTTGAAAACCTTCGTGATATCCGAAGGCTGGACTACTCCCGCCTCGGGAACGGGCATACCGGATCTCACATAATCACGAATCGTAACCACCCCATTAAGAGGATGCCTGATTTCCCGGTTCAAAACACGCTCGATTAACGCGTTGCTAGTCAGACTCACTTCGGCCGTATTAAGAACATCGATACCCCGCGTATCGCGCTGCTGGATTCCTTCAAATGCCTCAATAGTGGCGTGGTCGCCGCCTATTTCCACCAATCCAGCAGCCTCGTACTCCCGTGCCGTCAATAACCAATACAACACCCCTGGCAACAACCCTAAGAGAAACAAGGAAATCAGGATCCATTTCTTCTGGTAAAGACGACGCAAGAGCCCCTTAAAATCAATCATCGGCGGAGCCGGGAGAGATGAAGCATGGTAAGATTGGCTAGGCCCTTCCATGGGAATCAGTACCTGGCCAAAGGTGCGCGCTTCATACACCACAGGCGCTGAAGCCGATTCCCCAAGCTGTGGCCGATGTGCAGATGCGACCGTCAACTGCTTGGCTTGGTGAGGTTGAGGTTCAATCGGTGCGTTCATTATCAATCAGATGGGTTATAGATTCGTTCAAGCCGGCCGGCACTTTGAGATCGGATGCGGTACGGCCCAAAAGCCGGTTGGCCCGGAATTTGAATTTCTCCATCGTGGCACGCTTAAAATAGTGCCACTTCCCCACATCCCGCCGATCCGTTAGGGCCTTTAAAAATTCAAAATACCACCATGGTGAATTCCATTTATCCTGAATAGGAAAACCGATATCGATCTCGTGAAAATGCTCACGGGAGAAGGCCGTCCCTCGTCCGAACCATTCGACTGGCAAAGCGCTCTCTAAATCGATCAGCGATATCTCTCCATTATTCTGCACCATATTCTCCGCGGTCAAATCATAGAGATAGGGGGCTTGGAAAAAAATAATCGTCCCAAAGCGCAACCATTCTGTTAGGAGCGGGTTTGAGTGCCTGTAGTCCTATGAGAAGAACCTGACTCTAACTCAATTCGTTTATGGAAGAACACTGCGCGTGATCTCACGGGCAGCGCGAAACGCAAGTTCATGGCGGGCGTCGTCGATGGCCTTGGCCGCGGCGGTCAACGGTGGGCTGAAGACTGTCTTGGCTGGAATAGGCAACTCATTCGCAAAGGCAAAGAGGAACTCGATTCCGGCATTGATTTCGTCGATCAGTTTCACAAACGAGGTAGAAAGAAGGCTGAAGAACATTATCCAGAATTACTGGAGGATATTCGCGCCGTTGCTGATCCCCATGCTCAGACTGATCCCAGTTTTCGCTCTACTCGCCTCTATGTCCGCATCACTGCTAAAGAAGTCCACCGGCGACTGGAAGAGCGCCCAGGGTATGACCTATCAAGTATGCCTTGCGTGAGAACCATCAACAGCAAACTCAATCTGCTCGAACTCCACCCTAGAAAAGTTGCCAAGACCAAGCCGATGAAGAAAGTGAAAGAAACCGACGCCATCTTTGATATGGTGCATGAGATCAATGCGGCGGCCGATAGCGATCCCAAGCAGTTGCGTATCTCCATGGACACCAAAGCGGCGGTAAAAATTGGCGAGTTTAGTCGTGGTGGCTATAGCCGAGGCGAGCGGAAGGCCCTTGATCACGACTTCAAAGCGAAAACAACCCTCGTGCCCTTTGGGGTTTATCAGCCCGAAACTGGCCAAACCGACCTATGGTTCTCAGAAAGTAAAGTGACAGCGGATTTTATGGTTGATCGTCTTGAAGAGCTGTGGCCGCGACTGCGTGCAGAGAATCCTGAAGTAGAGGTGCTAGTGATCAACGCCGACAATGGCCCCGAGAGCGATGGCCGTAGAACCCAATGGTTGAAGCGCCTGGCTGAATTCTCTACGGCTCATGATATAGTGATACAGCTAGCCTATTATCCACCCTATCATAGCAAGTATAATCCTATAGAACGAGTGTGGGGAGTGCTCGAAAACCATTGGAATGGAGAGCTACTGAGCACAGCGGAGAAAGCGCTGGGAATGGCCCGAAGCATGACATACAAAGGGTTGAATCCCGTCGTCACACTGGTCACCAAGACCTACCAGACCGGAGTGCGACTGACAAAGAAAGCGATGAAAGAATTCGCGCCCCAAATCAGTCGGATGGCTGGATTGGAGAAGTGGTTTCTAACAATATTCCCTGAGCCTGAAATGGGATGATTATTTATTTCCAAGCCCCTAGAACCCGCTCGCCTCGGTGTTTCTTTTCACTATTTCACCCACGCGGTTATCAATGAACGTCCGAAACTGCTCCGAAGACACCGGCTCGCCTCTCTCCATCACATAGCCGCGAAGATCGCCATCTTGATCTTTAATCCATCCCACAAACATCGAACAAAGATCATCATAGAGTCCCGCTCGCACTCCGGCCGAAAGGAAACGCCCCTCACCATTTTCGCAAAAATCTTTTCCAAAGACCTTGTATACGCGGTCCTCCGCCTCATTCAAATACACGCACACCCCACGTGGGCGGTAGTAACCTGCTCTCCCGAACTCATCGGTTAGGCTACCCTCCACATGGGGCACAAAGCGCGCGTAGAGGTCATCCCGCAAGATGGTCGATGTTTCAAAATTGAGGTCTTCGATAAAGTGCTCCTGGAGGGTATCGAGCAGGTTAGATAATCTCATTGATAAGTATGTTCATTTCCTAAATCAGTCTTGTTGCCACGTGGCGATATATCGCGACATCCGCCCGCGCCCATAGAACGGGCCATTGATAAGCGCTTGGATCATTCCAAATCCAATCCCCACCACGAGACCTCCCACGCGTTCTCTGAACGGATTGTCCGTCAAGCTCTGGCCAATTGCCGAAGCCAGGATGGCCAGGGGAACGATCGCTTGCCACAATGGATAGGGGCCTACTTTCGCATTCACGATCGCCGCATAGAGCGCCAGACCACCGCCCCCCAAGTGAATAATAACAAAGATACTAATTCCGAGGATCCCCATAGTGTAGTAGGCGAATGTCCAAGTCGAGTGACCTGGATAGGTCGCCTCGATGTCCAGAAGCTCATCGCGATGCTCTGAACCATACACATGAAGCAAATCCGGAGTATAAATAGGATGCCAGTAGAGTGTGGCGCCCAGCCCAGCTCCCGTGACGAATCGTGCCGGACTTTCTCGCATGGTTTCATAAATCCCAAGCGCCTCCGCTTTTCGCGTGATGGCGGTGATATCCTCTTTAGTCTGATTCCCCCCGTGAAAAAAAAGCCGGTCGACCCATCGCTCATAGATCATGGGATTGACTGCGAGAAAGGTCGCGATCGCTGCAGAACCCATGGCTCCGACCACGATCAATTGAAGACTCTTGGCGGCCAGTTGAGAGCGCGATAGCGATCCATACACGACCCCCACCACCAAACCAGCCAACACCGCCAATCCGATCATAAACCCAATAATAAAAAACGTGCGGGTGATGCTAACGACAATGATGCCTAAAGCCATGAGAGCAACGGCGAATTGGCTTGGCCTAGGCCGGTCACCTAACAACAATCCACACGCCGCGTAAGCCAACATAAGCGGCAAACAGGGGCTGAGGATTTCCACCCGCACCGTCTCCAACGTGACACCTTTATAAATGAGGGCGTGAACGAAGCGCCACACGACATTGACACATGCCTGAAAGATCAGCGGCGTCAGCAATTGCGAAGGCGTGAATCCAAAGTTGGCCAAGCACAAGGCCACCAACATTCCCAGACCACATAAATACATTCCCAAGAGACTGCGGATAAAATCTCCAAATGGAATCCCTTCCGCCAGAGAGATAAAACACGCCCAGGCGATCAAGAACCACCAAGCCAATACCCAATAACCTACCGGCCGTGAAAAGAGGCGCATTCTTCCTTCATATAATATCAATCCGCCGGTCAACGTGGCTAAAATAATGGCGATAATATGAAAGAGACTTCCCCCTTCGGCCGCGCTTCGGTAGTCAAACACGAAGATGAAGCAGAATACCCAATAGGCGCTGTTTAGCGTCAACTTCATCTCAGGTTAACTTCACCAATTTTTCGTGCACCTCTTCGATCGAATCCTCGTGACCACCGGCACGTTTCATCACCTGACGCAATTTGAACACAAAGGCCCACCCACTCACACTGGCGATGGCGGTCGCCATCCCTATTAACATCCCATTCAATCCAAAGTAGCGGCTTCCCAGATAAGCGAATAATAGCAGCAGCATAATCTCCGGTAGGAGTACGAGTGCCGGCCAGACAAGTTTACCCATACCTGTCAACAAGCTAAAATGCACGGTCGACCACATCATGAATGCGAAGTAAACGCCATAACAAAGCATCGTCATTCGACTCACTTCAATCTCCCCACGGGTCCAAAGATGAATAAAGAGCGGTCCTCCAATCAATAAACCGATCACGGCCAAGACACCGAATCCTGCCGTGTATCCCACCATCTTCTTCCGAACGGACGCGATCCATTGAAAGTCCTTGCTGGCTGTTGCCTCAGTGATTGCCGACCAAAGTGGCTGCAATATCATGACAATGAAACCGGTTAGAAAGATACTGAGCTGCAAGAGAACGGCGTAGACCGCCACGGCTACCGGTCCGGCAGCGTGACTCAAAATCAGCTTGCAACCCTCACGTTGCGCCAAATGGGCACCGTTCTGCGCCACACTCAATGAAAGACCATCTTTCATGAGTCGCGTAACCGTAGGCTTCGAAATTCGGCTTCTCTTCGGCCAGAGGTAAGGACGTTGGATCAAGAGATGCACTCCGTTGGCGACCTGAACGAGGACCTTGATGCCCCACACACAAATAAGGAGAAAGACGATGTTAGGGAACGCTTTGATGCCAAAGATGAGCAGTAATCCTGCCGTCACATTTCCCAATGCCCCGTAGAGATTCGTGGCAAAGACTTCTTGGTAGCCAAGCCGCGCTCCTTGAAACAGAGCCCCTAACAATTTGAGAAGATAGATTCCAAGACCCACGTAGAAGGTCGTACGAATCGTTTCCGCATGGGCCTCATAGCCAGGCCCAAAGAGGGCGGACACGGGAAGCGATTCGAATACGCCCACCAAGACAATGGCTCCGAAGACCGCCAAGCTGGTAACAAGCGTGGCCCCAGTCGTGAAAACGATCGCCTCCTGCTCGCGATCCTTGGCAGCCATCGCCTGAGCAATGGATCGCGCCACACTTGAGGAAAGCCCCAGCTCCACGAGGCAGGCGAGGAATAGAAGCCCACTGACGCTCGCGTAGACACCGAACATCTCCTTGCCGAGCACCACGATTGCCACCGGAACGGCAATCAATTGCAGCAGCAGATTGCCTCCTTTGGAGATCAATGAGGTCACGACAGCCAAGCGAATGGCGAGGTTTCGCCCATCCCGCAAATCGCTTGAGTGGTTGTAGAATTTCATTTAACTTCTAAAAAATCAAAAATGAATATCAAAAAAGCCAAAGATGTCAAGATTGAGTACTCTCGCCGAGATCTAGTTACGAAATCGTCTCTGAATAATTGGTGGCAATCTTACCCCGAATTCTCATCATTGCCCTTCGACGTGCGGTCACGGCCCCCGTTCCGGTTCACCCGGTTTGCTCAGGATCGTTTATGATTCGCAGACCACCCGCTCCCTGAGATTCTTTACTCTGAGTGAGCCCACTGGTGTTGATTTCCCATTATTAACATCCTCGTTGTCATGCCCTTGCGGCATGTTCAAAACCCACTCCCCTATTATCCAGCATCCCCCACATTGCGATTCACTGAAGCGCTACTTCATCGTCTGCGTTGGACATTCTCCCGGAAAGACCTCCACTGCGCGGGCTATTCATCGCCGGCTCACACCCAGGGGATCCAATTTGTCGTTAAGCCTCGGCACGTCGGCCCATCAGTACCCGTATCTGGACAACCCGACCACAAGCGCCTACTGGGATCCGGCCGCAGACGACGCACTGGTTCGGCTCATGCGCATGGTCCGCTATCACCAACTGATCACTCTTGACGTCAAATCCGATCACGAGACCGCGGTGAGACGCCTCATTGAGTCAGCCGATTTCTTCCTCTCGCTCGATGCGCGGCAAATTCAAGGCGGCTTGGTCGCCCTATCAGAAGACTTCCAACACCTGATCCTGCAGCTTCGTAAGGATAGCGCACTTTACTGGGAACCCCAGATCAAGATTCCCGCCCCGACCTTGCCGGCCGCGATTGCCGCGGAACTGCGCACACGGGGACTCGGCTTAGCCGATGCGCTCGGTAACGCAGCGTTAACCCTCTCTGAATCGCACCAGACCGCTCTCGAGCAATGGGCTCAAACCTTGACCACGACCATCATGGAGAGCTTTTCGCCCACCCCTTTGCCGGTGGCCAAGGCCGTGTAAACCCAACCCATCAAGGTAGCGGAATTTCCGAATCATCCCGCCACGCGATTCAGAAGGTTTCGCATCTTCCGCCACCAAGCACAGAAACAGCTTAGCTTTCTTGGTAGAGTTTATAGAGTCCGTGCGTCCCCAAATCTTCGCCTCCTTGTGAGGCCAGTCTTTCGTAAGACGCTTTGGCCGTGGCCAGACCAGGCGTCTCAAGCCCCATCGCTTGGGCAGACTCCATGGCGATGGTCATGTCTTTGATGAAGTGCTTGACGAAGAATCCAGGGTCAAAGTTCCGGTCGATGATGCGCGGCCCCAGATTGCTCAACGACCAGCTGCCCGCCGCACCTCCGCTGATGCATTCTAACACACGCGTCGCATCCAGCCCTGACCGCTCCGCATAGGCCAAGGCCTCACAAACGCCTAACATGCCCGCCGCGATTGCAACTTGATTGGCCATCTTAGTATGCTGCCCGCTCCCGGCCGGGCCTTGATACACGATGTTTTTACCCATCACCTCAAAGAGAGGCTTCATTTCTTCAAAGACCGATTCATCGCCACCCACCATGATGGATAGCCGGGCCTCCCGCGCGCCAAGGTCGCCACCGGATACGGGCGCGTCGAGACTGCGAAGACCTCTCTCCCTAGCCGCCTGATCAATCCGCACAGCCAGGTCTGGAGCTGAGGTCGTCATATCGACGAGGCAGGCGCCCGCCTTCGAACTCTCAATGAGCCCATCGGCCCCGAAGTAAACAGCCTCCACGTCCTGAGGGAAGCCGATGATGGTGACAATCACGTCCGCCTGCCGTGCCACGTCAGCTGGCGAATGCTGCCAAACGGCCCCTTCGCTGACCAAGCTCTCCGCTTTGCTTTGCGTGCGGTTGAAGAGGTGTAGCGGATAACCGGCACGCAGCAAATGCCCCGCCATACTCCGCCCCATCACACCTGTCCCAATGAAGCCCACCGTCGGTTTCGTCGATTCACTACTCATAAGTGGCGTCAATCTAGGGAGGAAATCACCGCTTTGAAAAGCCTCGGAAAACTTCTGGAACTCGCCCGGGAGGCCAGTGTTCATTGAGCCCATGCTGCTCTCCACCTCATTTCTGTCGATAGATTCAGATTTCTCTGCGAATCCAGCATCAGCCTGAGGACGTCCCTTTGTACAACATGGTTCTCCTCCGATATCGACACCTGTGGCCATTCCTCGCCACAAGTCTCACCGCAGCATTCGTCTTAAGTGGCTGCACCGCCGCCTTTTACCGGAAACAGGCGGACAAAGACGTCTACAAGATCCTGGCAAAGGTCGAGCAAGACATCTTCGGCGAGTCCAGTGAGTTCACCATCGAAACGGCCTACACCGGCCGGAAGCCCAACGAGATCAAACCTCAGGAGATCCTGGAAGAACGCAGCGTTCACGAAAAGATCGTCCTTCCGTTAGACGAGGCTCTCGACTACGCCGTGAGCAGGAGCCGGGTCTTTCAAAGTGAGAAAGAGCAGCTCTACCTCACGGCGCTCAATCTCACCGACGAACGTCATTCCTTCTTCCCCCAGCTCTTTGCCAACTCGCGCGCCACCGGCACTCGGCAAACGAACGGCGAAAAATTAGGGACGGTCTCCTCTGATATCGGATTCACCCAGGCCCTGGTCACAGGCGCCAACCTGAGCGTCGCCATCGCCAACGATCTCTTACGCTATTACACGGGCGATCCTCGGAAATCCGCCGTTTCCGTCATCAGTGCAAGTCTAGCACAACCTCTACTACGCGGTGCCGGCCGGAAGATCGCCGCCGAACGCTTGAAGCAATCTCATCGCGATGTGTTCTACGCGGTCCGGGACTTCAATCATTTTCAAAACACCTTCGCCGTGGATGTGGTCATCGATTATTTCCGACTCCTCCAGCTCAAAGACACCATCTACAACGAATACAGCAACTACCTCTCACGCAAAGGCTTCACCGAATACTTACGTGCACGATCGGTGGACCGCGCTCGCCCTGAACAGGTGGCCGAATCCGAACAATCCGAACTCCAAGCGAAGAATCGTTATATCAATTCCATCGCTCGTTTCCGCAATGCCTTAGATCGATTCAAAATCACTCTTGGTATGCCACAAACAACCGATCTCCGGCTAGTGGATGAGGAGATCACAACGCTTCGCCAGAAAGGGCCCACCAGAACTTATTTAGGCAGTGACCAAGGCTTCCGCATCGCGCTGGAACATCGTCTGCCATTACTTAATGAAATCGACGCCTTTGAAGATCGCAAACGCCAGGTAGCCGTGGCGGCCGACCGCTTAAAAGCGGAACTCAATATCTTGGCCGACGCCTCGTTGGAAAGCGACGACAAGCCCACGCGTTATGAACGCTTTAATTTTAATGACGTCCGCGCCAATGTGGGCGTTCAACTAAATCTTCCGTTTGATCGTCTGCGGGAGCGCAATACCTACCGCACAGTGCTGGTGCAATTTGAATCAGCCATTCGCACCTTGGGCCTCACCTTTGACGAATTGCGGAATACAATTGATCAAGGCATTCGCGAGCTAGAGCAATTCCGTCAGAATTATGAAATTCAAAAAAACGCCGTCGCGTTGGCCGCTAATCGCGTGGAAGGCAATCAGCTCCGTCTGCAAGCGGGCACGGTGATCTTCCGGGATCTCAATGAATCTCAGGATGCGTTGATCGCTGCGCAGAACGCCGCTACCGCTGCTTTGGTGGACTACTTAGAAGTACGCCTCGATCTCCTGGCCACGTTAGGCATCTTGCAAACAGAACAAAATCGTTTCTGGCTTGAAGCCAAACCAAGTAAAGTCGATCTCACCACACCTCCCGCAAGCGCAGACGCCCTCGCCCAGCCTGCGGAAACCACAAGCGATCAGGTGATTCCGCCCGATCGTTTATTTAACAACGATTAAAACCTATGAAACTGGACTCTATTCTCAGTTCCCTCGTTCATTGGATTCGCAAGCGTCCGCTCATCTTTGCCCTCATCCTTCTTGCCCTCTTCGCGGGGTGGTTCTTCTTTCTCAGAGGCGGTGGCACGCATTCCGTTAGTGCCTATCACAAAGTCGAACGCGGTAATTTCCTCGTATCCATTACCGAAGGCGGCACCTTGGAAGCCGTGAATGAAGTGGTGGTGCGCAATGAAGTGGATGGCGACTCTCGAATCATCTTCATTATTCCTGAAGGCTCTTATGTTAAAGAGGGCGACCTCATCGTCGAATTGGATTCCGCCGAGGCGGAAGAAGCCGCAAAGGATCAACAGATCGCATTTGAAACGAGCCAAGCAGCACATGTCACCGCAGAAAACGATTTGGTGATCACAAAGAGTACCGTGGACAGCGAAGTGCGAACCGCTGAACTCGCCGTGGAGTTCGCACGCATGGACTTAGAGAAGTTTGAGCAGTTAGACCGCGCACAACAATTGCGGACGGCCGAGCTGGATATTGATACGGCAAGTGAAGCATTGAAGCTAGCGGAGGAGAAATTCGAATGGTCCAAGAAACTCGCGGCGAAGGGTTTCGAAACCAAGAGCACGGTGGATCGCGATAGCCTAGAAGTCAGCCGTAGCGCCAAAGCCTTGGAAACAGCACAAAGCATTGAAAAAATGCTCCAAGATTATGATCTACAGAAATTGCAGGCTGAATTCCAATCCGTTCTTGAGGAGGCCGATCGCGAATTGGTTCGCGTCAAGAAGCAGGGGGAAAGCAAGATCGCACAAGCCCAGGCCGATGCCAACTCGGCCGACGCCACGCTGAAGTTGAACAAAGACAAACTGGACAAGATGCGTGAACAATTAACCGCGTCCAAGATTTATGCGCCTCAAGACGGCCTGGTTGTCTACGCTTTGTCCCGCAGTCGGTACAGTCAAGAATCCATGATCGAGGAAGGCGCCAATGTGCGCAAACGTCAGGAACTCATTAAAATTCCCGATACCTCAAAAATGAAAGTGGAAATCAAAGTGCATGAGTCGCACGTAGGACAAGTAGCCAAGGGATTAGACGCCTTCGTCATCCTCGATTCGCTACCTGATCAACGATTTCGAGGTGAAGTGACTAAGGTGGCGATTCTGCCTGATGCCCAGAGCCGATGGGGAAATCCCAATCTTAAAGTCTATAGTACGGAAATCGTCATCACCGATCCCTTGCCGGACGTGAAACCAGGAGTGTCTGCTAGGGCTGAAATTGTCATTACCAATCTCAAAGGGGTGATCAAAGTACCCATTCAATCCGTGACGACTGTCGGAGGTCAACAAGTTTGCTTTGTAAAAAAAGGTAGCAAAGACGTGCCCACGCCGGTCGAAGTAGGGCTCTACAACAGTGAATTTATTGAAATCCAATCGGGTCTCGAAGAAGACGACCGCATCCTCCTAGCCCCTCCTTTGGAGTCGAGTATCGAGCTAGATGGAAGTGTGCTTCCTGATGACGTCGAGGATCTCGATCTATCTTCCGAACGCCCTAAAGAGAACTCAAGCCGCGAATCAACTGATAGGGGAGGACGTGGAGCACCGGAGAGAGGTTCAGAAGGGAGAGGGGGAAGCAGGGAGCGCAACGCTGACGGAGGTGGCGGTGGCGGTGGCGGCGATCGCCGGGCAGAAATGATGAAACGTTTTGATAAAGACGGCGACGGTAAACTAAGCGATGAAGAGCGAGACGCCATGAGAAAACAATTTGGCGGCGGTGGCGGCGGCGGACGTCCCCGTGGAGACGGTTGATATCCACAGATTATAGAACAAACATGGATTCCTCTTCCTCCAATGCGATTATCAGCATCCGCAATGTCGAAAAGATCTTCGAGGTAGGGGATATTCAAGTTCGAGCCCTCAATGGCGTTGATCTTGATATTGAGAAAGGATCGTATGTGGCCATCATGGGCCCGTCAGGATCTGGCAAATCCACGATGCTTAATATTCTCGGATGTCTTGATCGCCCCACAAGCGGGGAGTATTTTCTAGGTGGAGAAGACGTCGCGAACATGGATGATGACACCTTATCAACCGCTCGGGGAAAGCGTTTGGGCTTTATCTTTCAATCCTACAATTTGATCGCCCAGCTAACGGTGATTGAGAATATCCAAGTACCGCTGATTTATCAAGGGGTGGATGTTCGCGAATATGAAGAACATTGCATTAAACTCGCTAACTTGGTCGGCTTGGGTGACCGGCTCGATCACCGACCCACGCAGTTATCTGGTGGTCAGCAACAGCGCGTGGCCATTGCTCGTTCGCTGGTCAATGATCCACTAATGATACTGGCAGACGAACCAACCGGCAATCTTGATTCGGCAACGGAACAAGAAGTGTTAGAAATCATCGATAAACTGAACCGCGAAGGGAAAACCATCGTCATGGTAACGCACGAGCAAGTCGTGGCCGATCGTGCTCAGAGAGTGATTCATATGAAAGACGGGATTATCGCCCGCGAAGTGAAAAATCGCTGATTTCAAACTCTTCGTATGATTTCTTCGCAATTACTTAATACCATTAAGCTCGGCATCAAGAGCTTAATGCTGCACAAATTGCGATCGGGCCTGACGATGTTGGGTATTATCTTTGGTGTTTGTTCCGTGATTGCCATGCTGGCCATTGGCGAAGGCGCTTCCTACGAAGCTCAAGAACGCATCAAACGCCTCGGGAGCACGAATATCATTATCAACAGCTTCAAACCGCCCGAGGACGCCAACGAATCGAATACATCGAACCGCAGTTTTGAAATTCAGTACGGCATCACCTATGAAGATGCGGCCCGCATTAAAAAAACGATACCCAATGTCGATCAAGTGATGCCACTGCGCATCATTCGAGAGAATATTCGATTCGGGCGCAACCAAGAATCAGGACAAGTCATCGGAACACTCAGCGGTTATCCCGACGTCCAAGGAATGGAACTTGTCTCCGGACGTTTTTTGTCACCAACGGATGAAAAACATCAGCGGAATGTTTGTGTGATAACGGAAGGACTCACCAAACGATTGTTTCCCTACCAAGATCCGCTGCAAAGCACCGTTAGAATTCAGAGCGTCTATTACCAAGTGGTTGGTGTGGTCAGAGAGACCGGCACCGCCGATCAACGCCCACAGAAGTCAGCGTCTGAAGGCGAGCCGCTGGATAACAACATTTATATTCCCCTCTCAACGGCCCGTTCACGTTTTGGCGAAACACTCATTCGCCGGACTTCCGGCAGCATGAGCGCTGAGCGCGTGGAACTGCATCGAGTGATTGTGAAAATGAAGGACACCGAATCGGTCATCACCGCAGAACCACAGATTCAGAAACTCTTCACACGATTTCATGAGAAGAATGATTACGAACTGATCGTTCCGCTTCAATTACTTCGCGAGGCCGAGGCCACCAAGCGCATGTTTAATATCGTCTTGGGATCCATTGCCGCTATTTCCCTTCTCGTCGGCGGCATTGGCATCATGAATATCATGTTGGCGACTGTTACCGAGCGCACGCGCGAGATCGGTGTGCGGCGCGCGTTGGGCGCGAAAAAGAAGGATATCGTCACGCAGTTCTTGATTGAGACGATCGTCCTTTCCGTCGGCGGCGGCGTGATCGGGGTCGTCATTGGCATTATCACACCGCTGCTCGTTTCGTTTTTCACCAATATGGTCACTGTGATCACGCCGTGGTCCGTGTTATTGGCATTTGGCATCTCCGGACTCACAGGCGTTGTCTTCGGTCTTTATCCCGCATCGCAAGCAGCCGAGCTGGATCCCATTGAAGCGTTGCGACACGAATAAAAGAATATGCACGCCGGCCGAAAGTGGAAGATGCGGCTTGCAGCGATCGGTTTTGGATTCGCCATTTTAGGCGCAATCGAAGGTCTCTGCCACCTTTTCAATTGGGGCGCTCCCGATTACTCTGAAGACCCGTTTGTCGGCTTTCGTGCCGAGAAGCCTTTGTTTCAATTAATCCCCACTTCAGACGAATATGTCACGGCACGTGACCGGCAGAAAGCTTTTGTGGAGGAACGTTTCTCACGCAAGAAACCCGATAAAACCTTCCGGATCTTCTGTCTCGGCGGTTCCACGGTACAAGGGCGACCCTATTCCATCGAAACATCGTTCACGACTTGGCTAAAGATCAGCCTCCAAGCCGCTTATCCCCAATATCGGTGGGAAGTGATCAATGCCGGTGGCATTTCCTACGCCAGCTATCGATTGGTTCCCATTTTAGATGAATGTCTTCAATACGAACCGGATCTTTTCATTGTTGGGACGGGCCACAACGAATTCCTGGAGGACCGCACCTATGCAAAAATCAAGCGCTTAGCCGGTTCGTTAGGCTCCGTTGAGCGAATTGCCGCCCGTTCACGTCTGTATCAACTCATGCGAAGAACCATCCATTCGCGATCAGATACTGCGGAGTCACGCCCCATTCTCAAAGCGGAAGTCGACGCCTTACTCGATTACCAAGACGCCCTAGCCGCTTATGATCGTGATCCCGCCCGGCGGAATGCGATCATCGCACACTTCAAGAACAATCTGCAGCGCATGCTTCATTTGGGCCATGAAGCTGAAGTTCCCGTGATCTTCCTCGCCTTGCCGGTTAATCTAACAGGCATTCCCCCATTCAAATCCCTGCATCGCGAGGATCTCTCTCAAGACGAACTTGATGTCTGGAAGTCTTTTCACCGACGAGCGCTTCGCGAAGTTCAAGAGGATCCAGATTCGGCAATCCGGTTGTTTCAACAATGCCTTGAAATCGATCCGCACTATGCCGATACCTATTATAGTTTGGGACAATGTTATCTGCGAATGGCCGATTCAGCACGCGCTCGCCAGGCCTTTGAGAAAGCCATTGATGAAGATATCTGTCCGTTGCGAATGATTGCTCCCTTAAAACAAGCATTGTTAGACTTGAGCAAACGCGCTCAAGTGATCGATGTAACCGCGCTGCTGGCCCGCGAATGCCAGTTCAATCTCACGGGAGATGAAATCCTCGTCGACCACGTGCACCCATCCATTCGCGGGCATCAATTGATCGCCACAGAGCTTTTCTCACCCGTGGTCTTGAATCTGGCCATCCCCCATACCGCAGCCCCTAACTGGGAGGAGGCGAGAGACACCGCCTACAACCGCCACATGGAGTCCCTTAAACCGGTCTACTTTGCTCGCGGCAGTCAGCGCCTGGAGAATCTACGCAAGTGGACCCAGGGCCGGACAAATGGGCCCTCGTGGAGGCCGGAAAGAGCGAAATGAACCTCTCACCCGAAGCTCCACCGACAAGTCCCCGGCACCAACAAGGGTGTCAAAACGCTATGAATTCCTTGCCATTCGCGAATATAAAACTAATAGTTTAGCGTTCTTGTGTCCATGACTTTGACCTTCCTCCTCCTTGCCGTCGTTATGGCTGATCCATCAGCGACGCCTTTCACCGGCAAACGGCAATGGACCGATACCAATGGACGAGTAATCCAGGCTCAGTTCCTCTACCAATCTGGCGATGAACTAACTCTTATCAAGGAGGGAAAACGTTTCCGCCTACCCAAGAAAAAACTCAGCGCACTCGATAAATCTTGGTTGAACTCGGGAGCTCAGCTTGATCCGGCAAAAGCCATCGTTAGAAAACCCGTTCGCGTTCCTGGCCACCTCGTTCAAGTGCCTTCCAAACTCGCAAGCGCTGCACATGGTGAGATCGTTGACGTTTGGTTCAATCGATTGCCCAGTGAGGACGGCTTCGATGCGTTACGCATGTGGGTTCAAGTTAGGCATCCAAAACGCAAAGTCTTATCTGATGCCGATGGCCGTTTTCCGGATCCTGGCTACATCGAACTGGCCGTTCTTCTTCGTCATAATCAGAAGCTCACGATAGGGGTGGCCAAACGCATAGGAGATGTCCATACCCTACAATGGCGTTCACCAACCGCGACTCATTGCCATATCATCCGTGAATTTCGCTTCGGAGAGATACCCAAAGGGACCCGAATAGAAGCCTTCCAGGTCGAATTCTGGGATTACAAGAAAAAGCTATATTCCAGGATGGAAGCGCCGCAGGGCTGGAAATTAGGTGAAATCAAAGCCCTGCAAAAGAATCACAACATAAAGAAAATTGAAGGCAACACCATTTCCGGGCGCGGATATTATGGCAGTTTGCCTCTCTCCACCGTGGAAGTGAAGGCATCTGAGGAGTTTCCTGAAGGGGTTACTTTCATGTGGAATCCGCCCAAATCAAAGATTGCCCCAAATCCCGCTCGCTCTATTGTCAATCGCGTTCCCTAGAGTAGCAGAATCCGAATCGCCAGTGGAAGTGGCCCATCTTTTGGGGCAGTCTCAAGACCACCAACGCAGACTGGGTGTGATTCGCGGGTTCCAAGATGTCCCCGCTTGCTTAGAAACCTGACTGGGGCTCGTAGTCAGCCGTGACGGTTGTCACCACTGGTGTCACAATCCAAGTAAATGGAGGAAATCCGTACCAATAGATTTCAGTATCGGTTTCTATCAGGCGCACATTGTTTCCCTTCTCCTCTGCAATTTCTTTAGTGAGATCGGCTACCATACGGTCAATATTCGTGCTACCGATCAACGGTATAAAAACCGCCCCATTAACTCCCACATTGGTCGTTGATTTCACGTAAACAGGTTTCCCGTTGGGCCCCATTAGATTGTTCCAATGCGTCGCAGTGGAGTGAAGTGTACAAGAAGCTAACGACAGAATCAATACCGGTGCTAGGAAGAGAGCTTTGAACATCTTATCGTCATACAGTCTAGCTGAGGTACAAGACAAGAGAAAAGTTAGGAATGAACCCAGATCGCTCCGCTCTTGCGCGCTCTGATAAGCGACCGGGCTGCCGCTCGAGTTTTTAGACTCAAACGGAGATTCCTTCCAAAGCATCCGCGCAAGAGCTACGTCAACTTAATAATCGATCTGTCCCTAAAACCTTTTCGCTCATCAATAAGCTCTAATCTCTTTGAAATCGATTTTCTGAAATTCCGTAGCTTCATATGCAGTACGGATAGATTGGTCAAAATATTGCTCACCTGCGGAGCTAGATAGGAAATCGCGCGACGCGAACCTCTGACCGTGATCTCAGCAATGCCAATCGCGCCCTGGCGCATGGCGCTGACCGCCTGGTCCATAGTTGCTGTGCCCCTAACATCAACATGGCAACGTCAATCTAAAATTCATACATGCGCTCCTTAAAATAATGTTAAAAACAAATTTCTAAATTCACCAACATTCCAATTATTAAATGCTTACTTTTCGAAATTTGATCATCTAGGTCAAACTCCTGGAGACGTCCAGTGGATCGTTAAAATAGGAATGGTGGATGGTTGGCGCCCTGCCTACAGGGAAGGGCACCAAAATTTAAGAAAAAACCAACCATCCATGAATACTCAAACACTCCAAGAACAGTTTCTCCAGTCCGAATCCGGCCAGAGCGCCGAGATTTTCAACCAATTTCTGCGCAGTTCCGTGCGCCTCGCCCTCTTCGAGCTCATGCAGCAAGAAGTGCACGATCTCTGCGGCCGTTCCCACGACCGGGACCGGCCCCCTACCACTTTTCGCCGCGCGGGAAGTGAACAAGGCATTTGCTATATCGATGGGGGCAAGGAAAACATCAAGCGCCCTCGCGTCCGTCAACGGCAGGAAGACGGCAGTGAGCAAGAAGTCAGCCTCAAGTCCTACGAAGCGGCTAAGGATGTCAACAACATCAGTCAGGCAGTGATGCGCTTGTTGCTTGAGGGAGTAAGCACGCGTGGGGTCAGTCGCCTCAGTAATGACAGCGTTAGTAAAAGCACCATCTCCGAGCAATGGGCAGAGCACTCAGCTGAGAAACTCGAAGCGTTCCGTTCCCGCCCATTGCACGAAGAAGGCTATCTGGTCTTGATGTTAGATGGCGTGCATCTTAGTCGCGATCAAACCGCAATTGTCGCCTTGGGCATCCGAGCCGATGGTAGCAAAGAGATGCTCGATTTCCGTGTTGGCAGCAGTGAGAGTTTCGAAGTTGCTAACGATTTGCTCAAAAACCTCAAAAAGCGAGGCCTTAAAAGCATCGCCAAACGGTTCCTAACGCTCCTAGACGGCTCTAATTCCCTGGAGAAAGCCGTTCTCACGCACTATCCGAACGCCGTAATCCAGCGCTGTTTAGTGCATAAAGAGCGCAATCTACGCAGTTATCTCTCTAAACGGCAACACAGTGAACTGGCGCGTTTGCTCAACCGGTTGCGGCGTGCTGAAGGGAAAGAAGCGGCACGAGAAGCGTATGATGAACTCAGTGAATTTTTGAAGCGACATAACAGCGCTGCTCTATCAAGCCTACAAGAAGCTGGGAATCAAATCACAGCACTACAGGATTTAGGTGTTCACGCTAGTCTTCACCGCAGTCTTCTGAGCACCAATATCATCGAAAATGCCATCCTCAACATCCGGCGTCGGATGAGCAAAGTGAATCGTTGGCGAACAGCAACGCGAGAGGGGCGGAAGACGATGGCTGATCGCTACCTAGCAAGCGGTCTACTCTACGCCGAGAGCACGTTTCGACGCATCACGGGTTGGCGGGATATGGCACACCTGCGAGAAGTTCTCGACCAAGACTAACACTGCCCCTCAATGAAAGCCTTCAACCATGGCTACAAGCAAGGGGCCAGCCCCCTCGACCCCCGGGATTTACCGCATTCCCCACTTACCGCAGGAGTATGGCAGAAAAGAAGGGAGAGACGTGCCGTCTCTCCACTCCTCCTGCGTATAAGGTCAGCCGCGCGGCGCTCGGGTTGCTTCCCAGCATTGCCCTATCCTCCTGCGGCGACGCGATCGGCTTACCAAAGAGTGGAGCGAAATCAACTAAAACTAACACAAGTCTTTAACTTGACAAACTACCCAACCAGTGCCTAACTCTAACCTCCATCCACGATTTCTAACGATCTGATGGACATCCCCAAACTCCTTTCAATCATATATAAATGAGATAATGAAGGCTTTTGTACATACCTCTCCTGTTATTCATCATGCCGCTCGACTTAAGTGGTGACGCGCAAACAGCGATTCAACCTCTTGGCCAAATGCATTGTAGGCTTGGTGGAGGTTGCCTTCGTGCCATTCACTGAATAACTCCGATGCGCCTTCTTGATAAACGCGTCGCTCCACTTGGCTGATGAATAAGGCTAGCCGAAGGCCTTCCTCGGTCACTTCATAGCGATGCGTTCCTTCTATTTTCCGGATCACCCCGTGTCCTTTTAATCGCCTCAAATCGTAGCTCATCTGTCCGGTTGATATTTCTGGTTCTTCTTTTCCCAGAAGTTGAGCAACTCGGCTCTTCAGATCCCGATTCCGGAATCCTCCGCAGATCAGATGACAGCCTATCAAGGCGTTCAATAGGGCTTGCACCCGGGTGTTACTGCGAGGCAAGGCGCTCACTCGTTTTCCAACTCCCACCTCGGCGGGTGTTTCTAGCGCTTTGATCTTCTCGCTGCTTACTGAGGGATCGTGGCTCAATGTTTCTACTCGCAAGAGGCGATTGATGGTGGCTTCACCTACCTTGCGCAGCGCGCGCAGGTTTTTTCCATTGAGCGTTTTCCCTACTTGAAAATCCCGGGGATTGTTGATCGTAAGTTCCGTTCGCAGCGAGATGGCCTCTTTGAAATATTGTTTCAGTTTGTTTAGTTTATAATAGATGTGATAGACGGGAATGGTCCCATATTGCATGACACGGGTCATAAAACGCTTTTGTTTGCTCCGCTTCGTTATTCGCTTTCTGAATATTAATCCCACTCGTTCAGGGCGCCCTAGATCGAGGTTTTCTCGTATCGCTTGCTCAAAGAATTGCCGTCCGTTTTGCGCTTTTTTCCATACTTGGGTAAGAGCGTATTCTATTTGTAGCATGGAGATCTCGTAGCGGATCTTTATCCTGTTCTTTAAGATAGTGATCGGAGTCGGAATGATTTTGAGCCAATCTCTAATTGTGTTTTCGATCTTTGAGGCCGTGATGTTATTGGCAATTTGCTGGGCTTTCCCTGGATCGGCGCAAGATTTGACACCGTTGTCGAGAGCCTCATAAGGAATACGCTGTTTCTCTAGCTGGCGTTTGACATATTCGTGCCCGTTGAGACAGACTCTCCC
Organism: Verrucomicrobiales bacterium; assembly: GCA_965224685.1. Classification (GTDB taxonomy): domain Bacteria; phylum Verrucomicrobiota; class Verrucomicrobiia; order Verrucomicrobiales; family DEV007; genus CBDDAB01. The sequence goes on from CBDDAB010000018.1 coordinate 1,349,177, forward strand.
GGCGAAGGGGGCGTAACTGCTCAATTTGATGAAGAGACTCCCCCAGTTGTCATCCCAAATGTAGAAGTAGTATTGGTTGGCCATGACTTTACCCCAACGAAGCCGGTACCACCATCCGCCGGTCTCTTCGTTCTTGGCCGAACCGCCTTGGACCACGCTGATTTTCTCTTGCGCTTTGCCTATAAAGTAGACGCCTGGCCTACGCGTCCCCCGCGATTCGAGGTGTTGCTGCGCGATTTCTTCTTTGTTCTCGTTGTTAGCAAAGCGGTGGATGCCGAGCCCGTTGTCTTTGGCGAAGGTTTCGATGTTCTCCACGAACTGGTCCCGGAAGGGCTTAAAGACGCTCACCAGCGGAAGCTTTTCACCAAGGATCTTGCGAATGAACAGCGAGATCCCGCCCAGCGTGCAGAGGAGTGGCAAACGTAGATTCAGGTAGATGCGATCGAAGCAACTAAGCTCGTAGGAGATGTGTCCTTCTTGAAGTTCGTTGAGATTTGGCACATGCTGATCATGCCTCCCGCAGATCTACGCTTCAAGCATCTGCCGTCATGGCACATTACTGCGGGAGGCACTTCATGGTAGGAGGCGAACGCCTCGCTATTGTTTACCATAAATAATTTTACATTCTCCATTACACACTCTCAGGTATGCAATTTGGAGAGAAAATCAATAAATGAATTCCCTAATCGAAATACTCCTTTCCCAACGGCACAGGCAGGTTCTATCGCAAGCGATTCTAAATCGGCAGTCACTAAGTCTACTGCATAGATGCACTTGTCATCTCCAGTCGGCATGATCAGATAGGTAGGGCCGGGTTGTAGATCTGATCTAATATTCCCGATCAAAAAGGCCGTTGAAGGCAACCAATCTCTACTAGCTTGGGTAGCTTGAGGATTGAAGCCATGCCCAGGCCCAATGCCCTTAAATCTGCCGACTTTGAACTTAACGTCAGGAAACTCTGATACACTCAATTCGGTGCGAGGCGGAATTCCACCATTACATCGCAATAGAAAGTCAGAGTAATCAGTTGGTAAGCGACTTGACATTTTTTTCTCAAATGCTCGCAATCTCGCTGAACTACATGGTCGATCTAGAAAGCCGTTTCGGATACAATCCTCTGGAGTCCAGCCAATTTCTTTCTTCCAATCGATATTGTTCATCTTAGTTAGAGTAACCCACCACTATCCTTAAGAAGCTCCAATGCCAGATTATTCACAACGTTTCGATACCTAGAAAAGACATGTCCCTTTAACGTTATTTTTCGTAAGCAAGATTACTCGTCGAAAGATCGGTGCGCAGTAAGCGTGGTAAAATCCCTTCCGGGTTGATCCGCCGCGAGTGAGTGTGGCGGGCGGGATGGCTAAGCGACGCTGCGGCGGGTGCGAGGTGGACCTCCGCGGAGGCTGATGTCTTTCCCTGCGGCGATCTGCGCCGCCGCCCATTGATCGGGCAGTAGCTCGCTGAGGCGCGCTGCGGGATGCGCGTTTACTCGCGCTAGCACATCAACCAGGTAGGCGCGGGCGTCGATCCCTAACTGCCGGCACGTCTGGGTGATGCTTAATAGGATCGCGGTTTGTTGCCCGCTTTCTTCGTTGCCCACGAAGAGCCAGTTCTTGCGGCCCACGGCTACCGGGCGCATGGCGTTTTCCACCGCGCAGTTGCTAATGGGTACGTTGCCCTCTCTCACATACGCACTCAGGGCTTCCCATTGGTTGAGTGTGTAGTTGATGGCTTTGCTGATTGCTGAGGCGGGGAGTTCTTTGTCTTGCTCTTGGTCTAACCATTCTTTGAACTCGGTTAGGATCGGCACGCTTTCTTTCTGCCGAATGCGCTGGATTTCTTCGGGGGGCGCGTTGGCTTGTTTGAGTTTGCGCTCGACTCGGTAGAGGAGCTTGATTCGCGCTAGGGCTGCGGATGAAGTTTCGGGGGCGCTCTCACAACTTTCTATGAAGTAGCGCCGGGCGTGATCCCAGCATCCGGCTTCGGTGATGCCGGAGCGTTTGATCGCTTCGTCGTGCCCGCTGTAGGCGTCGCCTTGGAGCCAGCCTTGATAGTTTTCTGGGATGAATGCCAGGGGACCGGTTTTTTCGCGGGTGAGGGTGAAGTCGTAGAGGGTGTAGGGGGCGCTTTCTAACAGACCTACGTAGGCCCACAACCGTACGTTCTTGGTTTTCCCGGCTTTGGCGGCCGGCTGCAACATGCGCAGTAAGGTGTCGTCGAGTCCAACGTAACCGCTTTGAAAGATCTGCCTTTGCATTTCTTTGTATAGGGGCTCAAGCGCATCGGCACTTCCGCCTACCCAACCACAGAGCGTTTTGCGATCGATCCATATCCCGCCCAATCGCCAATAGCGTTCTTGTAACCGGTAGAGCGTTAGGTGATCGAGGTATTTGTCAGTAATAATGGAGGCTAACACACTGACGTCGGCCCGGCATTTGTCGATCGGGTTGTTACTTGGAGCGGGAGCCATCTTGACGCCGGGTTCTCCGCGCTCTAACCCGCCGGGGTTGGCATACTTGGGCCGCCGGATGACTAACTGATAGAGCTGCGCGGGTTGCTCGGCGAGCCGTCGTGTTTCTTCGTAGCCGATGAGTTCTAGGGGCTGACCGGTGTCGGGATCAATCTTCTCTGCTTCGGGCAAATCGAGGGTTTCGGTCTTCTCTGGCAGGTGTTCCATCTGCTGCCGCAAGGATCTGCGCGGACCGCGCCGCTTCCGTTTGTTGGCTTCTTTGCGCGCCGCTTCTTCTTCGGCTTGATCTTCTTCGGCAGTGGTTTTGTCAGGCTTGCCGTTGTCTTCTAGCTGTTCGAGGATACTGGCGATGAGTAATTGGCTGGCATCATCGGGACGCTCGCTCTTGGGGCCGTATTGCTGTTGGAGCAGGCGTTTGTTTTCTGTTTCGAGCTCGACGATCTTGCGCTCGCGATCGGCCAGGCCGCGCACGAGTTCGGCAATGCGTTCTTTGAGTTCGGTGCCTTCGGCCACGAGTTGTTTGACCTTGCTTTGCAAGCGGTCGATTTGAACTCGAAGCTTTTGTGTGGCGCGGCGGATTAGGTCGTGGGATTGTTTTCAGATTGTTTGGTGGGATTGTCTGTTTTCTTCGTGGGATTGTCAGTCTTTGGCGTGGTGGTGCGCTGAAGTTGTAATCTCAGATTACGAAAGGCTCGCGCTCCTTCCTCGGGGGTGAAGGCGTCGGTGGGTTTGCTTGGCGGCCGTGGTTTCGATGGTTTTGATGCTCTAGTTAGTCTCGCCCGACTGATGTTGAGGTCTTCTTCGAATCGCTCGAGTTGTAAGAAGTTACTGGGTTTGAGCGCTCCCACGCGGCGGCGCTCGCCTCGGATCTCCCGTTGCAAGTAGCTGACGACTTGTTCGACATCTTCGCTGGTGAACCCGGCTCGTAGCAACTCATACCAGGCTCGTTGCCGGTCGAACGTGTTGACTCATAAAAAAGGACACCGAAGCGGGCAGTGAGGTGCCGAACAGAAAGGCCCATTGCCTCATAAAGGAAGACACTCTGGCCCATGGCGAGCACCATGAGTCAAGACACCCGAAATGAATACCTGGAAAAGATGCGAGACCGCTACCGGCGATACACCGGACGCCAAGCCCGCAGCAAGCTGATCACCGAATTCTGCGCGGTCACCTCACATGAACGCAAGTATGCCATCAAACTCCTGCGGCAACAGCGGGGACCAGGGAGCACCTCGCCAACATTCAAGCGAAGCGCCCCAAGGAAGTATGGCCAAGAGGTCATCGACGTCCTCTTCGAAATCTGGCGCCACAGCGAACAACCGTGCGGCAAGCGCTTGAAACCAATGCTCAAAGAATGGCTTCCGCACTATCAGTCACACTATGGAGTTTTAAGCCAGCAAACCCAAGACGACGTGCTCGCCATCAGCCCGGCACAGATAGACCGCGTTCTAGCAGCGCGCAAAGTTGGCCTAAGTAAAAGGAAGCCACGCACGCCCAAAGCTAACGCAGCCATCAAAGCACTCGTGCCCATTCGAGCTGAAAGTTGGGATGCGAGAGAACCCGGCTGGATCGAAGCCGACACCGTCGCCCACTGCGGCGGCGACATGGCCGAGAGCTTCATCTGGAGCCTCACCGCTACCGATATCTTCAGTGGCTGGACCGAAGTGCGTCCGTCGTGGAATCGCGGCCAACATAGCGTCTTAGAGGCCTTCTCGATCATCGAAACGCAATTGCCCTTCGAGATACTGGGCGTCGATACCGACAACGGCGGCGAGTTTTTAAACTATCATTTACACGATTACCTCACCAACCGGGCCAAGCCCGTAGAAATGACCCGTTCACGCCCCTACCGAAAAAACGATCAAGCACACGTGGAGCAGAAAAACGATACCCATGTCAGGCAACTGCTGGGCTACGACAGGCTCGGTCACCAACCCTTGTTGGAAATGGTTAATAGTTTGTTAGAATCCTGGAGCCTATGGCGCAACCTCTTCACCACCACCTTCAAACAGATCGAGACAAGGCGGGAAGGAAACCGGCAAATACGCCTACACGAGAAAGAACCGCAAACGCCATGCCAGCGCCTCATCGACTACAATCGAGTCCATGGTAATGAATCCTATGCGAAAAAGCTAGAGCACTGGCGAAGTCAACACGATCCCTTCAAGCTCAAAACATGGATCGAAAAGCAACTCAAAGCGATCTGGGATCTCGACAGCCAACTCAACGCCATGGAAGGAGCCAGCGAACTCGAAAAGGAACAACGAGCCAAGCGCTCACTAAGCAAAGCCAAGAGACGGCCAGCACCCATCACGCAACTACGGGAATTACCCACGCCAAAGCCCTCAACGCCCGCCAAGATGCGAATCAGAGCTGGCAAGAAAATCTCCAACGCAGCCTAACATTCCCCCTGGAACTTGGTTGGAATCGGAGCAGATATCGGGAAAAAGCCGTTCACTCAACGAGCGACATCCAATGCCACGGTTAGGTTAGTGACCCTTCCGCTAGTCATTTGCCAAGAGCAGCGTTAGAGCCATGCGGAGCCGTGAGCTGTCCTCGCCGGTCCTGCGGGAACCCTTGATCTTGGGCCCCGCTCCCCCTGGACCCCACGCCCCGGCGCCGCCGAAGGGAGTTAGCAGCCTTCGCCGCCGGAGGCAGAAGGCTACCAGGGGGAGCCCCAAGCCAAGGGTTGTCCTCGGCCCGGCTGCGGGATCTCCCGGGTAAAACCACCACGCAGAGCCGTGCTTGCCACCTCGCGGCAATCCAGAGGCTCTTAAGCGTAACGTGACGCTTGGATCGGTCCTAGAAAAGTCAGTGGCCGTAGCGGCCAACCTGAGGAAGACGCCTCAGGCCGGCTGGGCCCCAGAGTGGCCTTTCTTTTTAATCTGTTAAGCTCCGCACGAGAGCATTCAAAAGGCCGCTGCGCGGGGTGAGCATCCGCATGTTAACGATGACCTCAAGCACTTGCGGCACTTCTCAAAAGACTCCTTGGAAAAGGCCCCTTGAGGCCGCAAACTCCGTGTCTCGAACCCAAGATCAAACAACCTAAACCCACAAAAGTCAGAGTGTCCTCAATTATGAGGCATCAACCCTCCCTAACCTTATACCAGAGTGTCTTTTTTCAATGAGGCAACAGGCGAAGCCTAAGATCAGTTTCTGCCCGGTCAGTTGGCAATAGTGTTGGTGTAGGGCCGCCACTTGCTCTTCGACGGGGCTGCTTTGGTTTGATGGTGTTTGCATAGCCTAATGTTTATCTTGTTAGCCTTCCGGCATGCCTCCTCGATGGTCGTTGGCGGAGGGAATGGTGGGCATCACTTGCTGTACGTGATCGGTGGTGATGTGGTTGGCTTTCTCTTGGCTGGCTGCGATCCACGCGGCACGGGCCAGTTGCAGCGCGGTGCGCGGCCGCCCGTTGCTGGCGTTGGTAATCAAGTCCAGGGCGGCGGGGATGATGATGTTTTCCTTCAAGTCTACGGCGTTTTGACTGGCTTCTAGGAGTTCTTCGATCTCTTGGCTTTCCCACGGTTTGAGCTGATGATGACAGGCGATGCGGCTGTAGAGGGCGCGGTGGCTGCGTAGTCTTAGACTTCCTAACAAATACTCGTCTCCAATGAGTATGAGACTAAAAGCGGGACGCCGGGCTAGATCGATGCCTAACAATAGCCGGATCTCTTCGAGCGCTCCGTGGCTGTAGTTCTGCGCTTCGTCGAGGATGATGATGGCGCTGGTCTCGCCAAGTTCTACCAAGGCTTCTTCAAGATGCATCAGGGTGGTGCTGCGGGTGCCGCCGGCTTTGCCGAACTTGCGGGCTAAATAGGCTAACAATCCGGCATGGCTTAGGCTGGCCTGGGTGATGGCGATGGCGCAGTAGAGCCGCGGATCGAGCTTGTCTTTCCAGTGGCTGACGAGATGGCTTTTCCCTACGCCGTTGGGGCCGCTGAGCAACATGAGGCTGCGGAGGGCGGCGCTTTGGGTTAGCAGTTGCTCGGCTTGTTGGATCTGAGGGGGCTTTTGATAGTGGGAGGTTTCTTCGTTGAAGGGGATGCCGGTTGCTCCCCAAAGATGGGTGTAATGAGTGATGGTGGAGTCTGTGATGGGCTTGCGGCCACTGCTTTTTCTAAGTCTGGTCGTCATGGTGTGATGATGATAGCGTTATGTGGCTTTGTTAGCCCTGGTGACGGCGTTCGTAGTTGAGCCGGTCGATCTGACTGTTGAGGTGTAGATTGACCAGGTGAGCTGTGCCGACGTGATGGTTGTGATGATAGATCTCCAGCGATTGCTCTTTGCTTACGGCAAAGGGGTCGTAGCGCACTTCGATGCGACGTCCGCGTAGGCTCAAGTCGACTTCGTAGAGGCGATTTTCGATGCGAATGGTGCCATTCTTGCGCACGGTGCGGTGGATGCGGGTGTAGAAGAGTTTTTCCAGAGCGTGATGGCTGAGTTCAAGTTGGCGGAGGTGTTCGGCTCCGGCGTGGAAACGGGCTTGCGGGGTGGTGCCGGTAGTGCTGTGTTGACGGTTATGATAGTCTTTCTGGAGCCAAGTGGAGAACTTGGCATTGAGGTCTTGGAGACTGTGGACGCGCTCTTCGGGTAGTGATAGGGTGGTTTCAAACCCTACCTGAATACTTGAGAATAGGCGTTCTATCTTTCCCTTATCCAAAGTCGTCAACTACACCTGATCCCAACTGTTCAAGAGAGGTCTTCCGGGTTACCCATTGCTTTCATCCGTTGTGCGGGCGGGAGTTCGAGCTGGTAAAGTTGCGCCAGAACTGGGGAGTCTATCGTGTCTACTTCTTTGATGATTCTGGGGAATTGGCCTCTCTAGAGGCTTGCTGGACCGATGTGGAGGCTCCAGATCCCTTTGTGGAGGTGGCGGAAGGTAAGGCGATCGCCCGCTTGGCGGACTTGTTAGCACTGGCGCGTTTGATGGCTGAACTCAAAGCTGAGGCTGTTAAGCAATTAATGCCGCCATTGTAAACCTAATGATGCCGAAGCGAGCGATTTATACGCGCTTTATCGATGATTTTATGCCTTATATGCAGTAATTTAGGGAAAGTTGAATTGACAAAACGAGCGATTCAGTCCCTCTTGTTGGGCATAATTTAATTAACAGTCTATCGTTCCGATGCCATCGTCTTTCTCCTCTCAATCCAAACGAGACGCTCTTCTCCGTGCGGGCGCTCTTCATCCCCATCCTGACCGGGTCACTCATTCTCTTTTCCAGCAGAGCCCGTTCTTTGATCCTCATGATTTGCTCCAGGTCAAATACGAGGCTCTTCGTGCCTGGGAGGCTGGGGAGGATTCCGTTTGTTCTTTGGCTAGGCACTTCGCGCTTTCACGGCCAACTCTCTACGCCGCTCGCTCGGCTTTTCGTGACGATGGCTTGCCGGGATTGTTGCCTGGTAAACGTGGCCCGAAGGGCGCTCACAAGCTTACGGAGGAGGTTCTTGATCATGTGAGGGCTTTGTTAGCAAAGGATCCATCCCTCACGCCATCTGATATCCTTGAGTGTTTGCGCAATGATCTGGAAGTGGAGCTCCACTTGCGCACGTTGGAAAAGGCTTTGAACCAGCAACGCCACCTGAAAAAGGGGCGACTAACAACGTGAGTCACCTGTCCTTGCCATTGGATAACGCCTCCTTGCGCTCTCTCTATGAAGGCCTACGCGACTATGTGTTAGGAGGATGTCACGGTGACTCATTCGACTCGGCGCTCGAACTGTTCCTTCATCAGGGAATGGCAGGCTGGATGCAAGCACCTCCGGGTGAGTCGATTGTTCCTGGCGGCCTCCGGGATGAGGACCGATTGACTGATCACGATGTAAGCTCTTCCAACGCCCCTTCTTTCTCAAGCTGGCAGGCACAGGCGGTGGATCTCCTGAGTGACATGCTCTTTGTGCGGCTTCATGCGGGTGAACCGCTTCTTGAAGGCACCCGCTAATCGCATTTCTAACACTGATATTTATGAGTAACGAGAACTCTTTGATAGATACCAATGGATCCCGTCACGAGAAAGTGACTACGCATCATCTGCAACGCAAGGCCTACCTCTACGTGCGGCAGTCGACTTTGCGTCAGGTATTCGAGCACCAGGAAAGCACCAAACGGCAGTATGCTCTCCGTGCTCAGGCTGTCGCGCTGGGCTGGCAGGAGGAGAATATTGAGGTCATTGATAGTGACCTGGGGCAGTCGGGAGCATCTTCTGCTGATCGCAAAGGCTTTCAGAAGCTGGTGAGCGAAGTCGGCCTCGGGCAAGTGGGAGTGGTGATGGGATTGGAGGTCTCTCGTCTGGCGCGTAACAACAGTGATTGGCATCGCCTGTTAGAGATCTGCGCCATTACAGATACACTTATTCTCGACGAAGACGGACTCTATGATCCGAAGCATTTTAATGACAGGCTTTTGCTGGGTTTGAAAGGGACGATGAGTGAAGCGGAATTGCACCTGCTGCGTGCGCGTTTGCAAGGCGGGATCTTGAACAAGGCACGCCGTGGAGAGTTGAAAATGCCTTTGCCAGTTGGCCTCGTTTACGATCTGGATGATCGTGTGGTGCTTGATCCGGACGAGGAAGTTCGCAAGGCGGTGGCGCACTTCTTCGCTACATTCAAGCGAACAGGTAGTGCCTTGGCGACAGTGAAAGCTTTTGATCAGGAAGGGGTGCGTTTTCCTCGGCGTGGCAAAGCGGGAAAGGGAGATATTGTGTGGGAGAAGTTAGTGCATAGCCGTGCCCTGCAAACGTTGCACAACCCACGCTATGCTGGTGCTTTTGTCTTTGGCAGGACGCGGAGCTGGCGGGATGCTGAAGGCAAACAGCGCTATGAGGTCTTACCACCGGATCAATGGCAGGTGACGAACAAGGACGCGCATGTTGGTTACATCTCCTGGGAGGACTTTGAGAGCAATCTGAAGCGCCTGAGGGAGAACTGCCGAGGCTATGGGGAGGATCGCAAACGGCGCGTCCCTGGTTGTGGCCCGGCGTTGCTACAGGGGATGGTGATCTGCGGAAAGTGCGGGCAGAGCATGACATTGCGCTATCATTGGCGCCAAGGACGTGAATGGCCTGACTACGTGTGTCAGCGTGAGGGCATCGAGCATGGTCAGAAGATTTGCCAAACTATTGCCGGCAGGAACATTGATGAAGCTGTGTCACGGCTCATTCTGGAGAGTGTCACGCCCTTGGGTTTGGAAACGGTGCTAGAAGTACAGCGGAAACTGGAGCATCGGTTAGAGGAAGTCGACCAACTGCGACGGCAGCGGGTTGAGCGCGCGCGTTACGAAGCAGAGAAGGCGCGTCAGCGATACCTACAAGTGGACAACGCCAACCGCCTCGTCGCCGCCAACCTCGAAGCCGAGTGGAATGAGAAGTTGCGTATTCTACAAGACGCCCAGGATACCTACCAGAAGCAGAAGAATGCATTCGACGGGCGATTTGACAAGGAACAGGAGCAAGAGATCCTTCAGCTAGCAGAGAGCTTTCCTCAACTGTGGAATGATGCCGACACCAGTCATCGGGATCGCAAACGGATGGCCAGGCTGATTATCAAAGATGTCACCCTGACAAAGGGCGAGGAAGTGCTTGTGCAAGTGCGCTTCACAGGAGGCGCTTCCAAGGTGCTCCATGTGCCCTTGGGCAAGCGAGCCTGGGAACTACGTCAGACCAAGAAGGAAATCGTCGCCGAGATCGATCGACTGTTAGACACGCACACGGAAAGCCAGATCGTGGTGGAACTCAACGGACGGGGGTGGCGTTCAGGATCTGGCAAATCATTCACACTACGGATTGTGCAACAACTACGCAGGGCCTATCAGCTTGTCTCGCGTTACGATCGCTTGCGAAAGAAAGGCCTCCTGACCAAGGAAGAAGTGGCGGAGATGGTCGGCACTCGTCCCAGCCTCGTGAACTACTGGAGGAAACAGGGCCTTCTCCGGGGCAAACGCTTCAGCGACAAGAACGAATACCTTTACTTCCGTCCGGCGAAAGCCAAGATTAAGCAAATCAAGAGCCGGATGCAGCTAAATTTGACTAACTGAATCACTGGCTTTTTTTAACAGTAACCATAGAGTGCATCATGCCATCTTCGCCTTGCTCCAGGCGGCGTAAGGCTTGTGATGCAATAGGCGGATATCGAGATTGGCGCAGACGATGTGGGTGTGTTTGCTAATGAATGGGGCGCCGTTGTCGACGTAGAGTTTGTGGGGGAGTCCGCGGCGGCGGACGGCTTCTTTGAGGGCGTGATGGAGGTTTTGCGTGTTTTCGCTTGTGTAGTAGGCGGCGTAGGGAATGAGTCGGCTGTGATCGTCAATGATGGCGCAAAGCTGGGTGCCCAAAGTAGCGCCTTCGGTGGTGCGGAGTTTGGGACCGGGGCTGAAGTCGGCCATCCAAAGATCGTTTGGATAGGGGGCTTCGAAGGCTTTGGTGGGGCCGCTATGGATGTCCTCAGCTGGACGCCCGTGATGCAGTCCAGCGGCTCTGAGAAAGCGATAGACTGTGGAGAGTGAAGGCAACTCTCTACCTTCTTCTTGAGTGAGCCACCGGCGATAGGCCACTTTGATCGGAATCTGTGGATATTTTCGCCGCTGCGTGAGGATCCATTCTTGTTGTTCGGAGGTGAGCGCACGTTGTTTGCCGGTGTCTTGCCTGGGATGTTTGGTGAGTGCCTGGAATCCGTCGTTTTGATAGGCATACCACCAGTCTTCGAGAGTGCGAATGGCGTAGTGTTTGCCGGATTGGACATCGGGCCAGGGACGCAAGGCTGCTTGTCGTAAGGCTGCGGCTAACGACCGGCCTTCTTCCTGAAGTTGTTGCAGGTAACTGATGGCGCCGTAGCGGACCAGAGCGCTTTGTTCTTGGGGTGTTAGAGTATGGTCATCAGACATGCGGGAGCTTTACCCCCGCAGTGATTTTGCGAAATAGTACGGTTATGTGGGAAACTCGTGGCGAATAATAGAGAGATGTTAGTTGGCCTTCAAGCACCGGTAATCACCCAATAGGCTCTTGCCATGGAGCGCGAGTTCGAGAAGGATCTCCCCGAGGTTGCCGGCGGTGAGGCGAATGGCTCTCCAAAGTTCTTCTGCGGTGTTTGTAAGAGCAATGCGCTGCCCGAAGAACTCGGTGAGGCTCTGGCGCCTGCTTTGATCGGCGAATCGGCACCAAGCTCGCCGCAGGCAACCTTTCTTGATTTCGCTGCCATTGGCGTTGTTGCCGTCGTCTTGGCCACCTTGGGATGGAGGGGCGCAGCGTTGGTCAAAGTCTTCTTCCACGCATGGGAGATGGACGGTACGATAAGGCAAGAGGTGATCGGGAAGAACACTAATGGTCCTCCCGGCATACTTGCAAAGAAAGCGCATCACGGTGATTTGCGCGTCTCCCTCGACATCGGCAAAACGCTTGTAATTTCCATGGCGATGCAGGCATTGGCCCTCTTCGTGATCGAAGGCACATGGAGGAAATTCATCGGTAGCTGGATAACTGGATCGGCGAATCTGCATCCCCCATTCAATCATCCCTGTCTACGTCCTCATTCTATATCGTGGCTGGCTCCCCGAAACCCAGTCTGACTCTCATCTATACCCGTTCACACGAAGCATTTCGCCACGGAACACGCGCCCGAGAAAAAGGCCCGAAAAGCGAGAATCAGACAAAGCACAACCATCCAAACCAACAAATCCGCCCCCGACCAGCGCGGCCAACAACGCGCCTAACAAAAACCACACATCAAATCTCAGAATCGGACGCTTCTGGGACAGACCCTAGCTACGCTTTCTTCAATGCCTGCACAATGAGCACCCCACGCTCGCCGACAGCGACTTTAAACACAAAGTTCTGACCGGGCTGGATGTTTTCATTACTAAATTCAGGCGGGATCATGACGGGCACGGGATTGCCTTGGGAGATGACAGAGAGCACCCGTCCGTCAGGCGACCAGCGTAGTTGATCTTCCACGCGACCTTCTAGCTGATAGACATTTCCTTGCAGACTCTTGGCGTTCTCCATGTATTCTTGAACATTAAGATTGGTCACGCCGTGGAATTCCGCATTGTCGCCACCTTTTAACACTTTAGCAAAGAGCACGTAGCCACCGCCTAGGCAGAGTACGAAGAGAATCAAGCCTAGGATGAGGGGTGATTGTAAGGGCGATTGGGAACGGCGGCGGCGTGGCATGATTTATGTGGTTGGATCGGGTCTTCGGCGGGAGCGTAAGATGGTGGGCAAGATAAGGATAGCCAGGAGAAGCGTGATTAGCAACGCGCAGATGGGCTGGGTGAACATGGGCGTCAGTTCTCCCTTGGAGGATATCAATCCCGAACGCAGGTTCTTTTCCGCCATGGGGCCGAGGATGAGCCCCAAGATGAGGGGCGGGAGAGGCACTTGATGGCGATCGAGAAAAAAGCCTAACAACCCGGCAAGCACCATCACCCAAACGTCAAAGAGACTGTTTCGAAGGGCGTAGGCGCCCACCACAGAGAAGACGACGACACCCGTGTAGAGATGGCGCCGGGGCAATCGCATGATGTAACCGAAACTACGAATGCCAACGATGCCGGCTACCAACAAAAGCAATTGTGTGAGGAGTGCGATGGTGAAGATCGTCTGCACTTCGGCAGCGTGGTTGGTGAAAATCTCAGGACCGGGTGTGATGGCGTGCATCATAAGAGCGCCTAGCACCATCGCCGTGACGGCATCACCGGGGATTCCGAGTACGAGCGCGGGGATCCATGCGCCGGCCACGGCGGCATTGTTAGCGCTCGTGGGAGCGATCACGCCTTCTTCGACTCCGGTGCCGAATGCCGAGCCTCGTTTCGACGTGCGCTGCGCGAGACCGTAAGAGGCCCAAGCGGCCACATCGGCGCCGGCCCCCGGCAACGCGCCGACGGCTGAGCCAGTGCAGGCACCTTTGACCACCGTTGCCTTGCGTCGCCAAACCGTGGCCAAGACGGTGAACCAAGAGACCTTTTCAGGCGCGGACACAGGGGTGCTTTGCTCGCCACGATCTTTTGTTAGGCTACGCAAGACTTCGGAAAGGCCAAAGAGACCGATCATCACCGGGATGAAACCGATGCCCTGGGTAAGTTCCGTCAGTCCAAAGGTGAACCGTTGGGTGCCGCCGGCTGCAGCATCGATACCCACGGTGGCGATGAGCATGCCTAACACTGCAGCGAGCAGTCCTTTGCGTAAACGTCCGGAACTCACCGCAGCACTGAGGCAGAGTCCGAGAATGGCTAACCAGAACCTCTCAAAATGGCTAAACTTGATCGCCACCTTGGCCAGCTGCGGAGCGACAATGATTAGGAGCGTTACGCCAAAGAGACCGCCGATCACCGAGCAGACCAGATTGAGAGAAACCGCAAAGCCACCGCGCCCTTGGCGAGCCATGGCGTAGCCGTCCAGAGTGGCCGCTGCCGAGGCCGGGGTACCGGGGATGCGAAGAAAGGTGGCCGGTAGATCGCCGGCAAAGATGGCGGTGAAACTGACGCCGATGATCATGGCGAGGCCCGCGCTAGCATCGAGGCTAAAGCTAAAGGGCACTAGCAGTGCGACGGCCATGGTCGCCGTGAGCCCCGGAGTGGCCCCCACTAGGATCCCAAAGATCATGCTCAAGAGCCAGGGGACGAGCACGTGGAGAGAAAACAATTCCGACAAGGCCATGAGAAAGTATCAGATCGGAAGGCCCAACATTCCGCTCGGGAGTGAAACACGGAAAAGTATCTGGAAAAGCAGGTACACGGAAAGGACTAGAACGAAGGCAGAGGCCGTGGCGGCGAGCCAACTCGCGCCTAGCCAACGCAGCATCGCCATGCCTCCCAACAATGTGGCCAAGAGAAGACCTAACACAGGAATCAAGGCGACATAGAAAACGATACCACCAAAGAGAAGGCCGCTGTGTTTGGAGAAACCTGATTCCGCCGGTTCGCCCTCAGAGATGAACAGGCTTCGCGCCCATTCAACGAGGCCTCCGCCCAGGAGAATGATACCGAGCGCAACAGGAAAGCATTGAGGGCCGGGATCAAAGTCGCTTTGGAATCCGGCTTTGATCTGGGCGCCAAAGATGACTGCTAGGGCTCCGATCAAAACGAAGAATCCACCTAACAAGAGGTTACGAGCGCGAGACGGCATGATGTTAGAAGTCGTAGCGGCGGCGTCTCGCCGCCGTAATTCGCTGCCAGTAAGGCGGCAGGCGGCGAGACGCCACCGCTACAAAGGAATGCATCGCCTTCACTCCGTAGAAAGAAACTTCAAAAGATCGACCACCTCTTTTTCTGTTAGAGAATCCAGCAAAGCCGGTGGCATCATGCTTTGCTCGAGCACTTGACGCGAGACGATGGTGTCTTGAGGAATGGTCACGCTTTCTGTGACCGTACGGATGACCAGATTCTCCTCCGTTTCTTCAGCCGGCATGCCACTCACCACGGTACCGTCTTTCTTGGTCACGATGTTCAGCTGAAACGATTCACCAATCACCGCGTTGGGATCGACGATGTTCTCGATGAAATAATCCACACCATTGGTCCACGATCCCGTGAGGTCAGGTCCCATGCTGATTCCGGATCCGTTCATCACATGGCAGCTGGCACAGACTTTGTTGTAAACAGCGAGTCCATCGGCTCGCGTGTGAGCCCACCGGGGCGCTTCCTCATAGAGCTTTTTATACTTGGCGATCGTTTCTCTAGCTGATGCGCTGGTTTCGCCCACTCGGCCCCACACTTTGGTTAAAAGTTCGGTCACGCTTTCGTCTTGCAGATTCTGCATTTGGCGCACGTGTAAGGAAGTGAGTTCGGCGTCGACATGATTCTCATGAAGCGCGTTGAGCAAGTGAATTGCGAGAACAGGCTGTGAGGCCAAAGAGAGCAGGGCCGTGTTCTTTTCAGCACCTTCCAAAGTGGGGAGTTGATCAAGCACGGCGGTGGCGGCGGTACGATGGTTGAAACGTCCGATCAACGGCAGGATATCGGACCGAAACTGCGGATCCTTGAGCAGGCTGACAAATTCCTCGAGGCATTCGGTATCGCCGCTCACTTTGAGAAACTGCAACGCTTCCCGGCGTTTCTTCTCAGACAAGTTGGCATCAACGACCCGCTTGCGCATCTTTGCGAGAACCGTGGCATCGCCAAAGATGCCGCCTAACTGATTCAGGTAAGGCTCGGTATCGGCGTCGTACCATGCTTTCGCCGCTTGTTCCCAGCCTGCGGGAGCGGGAAGAGGCGTGGTAGCAGGCAGCGCCTGCGTCATCAGATCCAAAACGCGGTGGGAATGGAGGCGATTCGCTTGGGCGGCAGAGACTAACAGATCACGCCCTGCGGCGTCCTTGCTCAAATACCAAACAATCGAATCCTTAAGCACAGGCATGGACGTTTTCTCGGCCAAAGCCACGGCGCGGCTGGGATCCTGCGCGCTAAGGGGCGCCAAACCATACCAAATGAGTTTGGGTAAGAAGACGTCCTCTCGATCTCCTTCCTTTGATCCCAAGATTTCTGCTAGTTTCCAACGATCGTCTTCGGCAATCTTAGGCAAAGCGGAGGCCAGCTCGAGCCGGACCATAGCCGATTCGTCGTCGCGCGCCATGGTATGCAACCGATCCGCCGGCGGCGTTTGCCCATCGCCACTAAGCCGGATCGCCCAAGCGCGGACCTCCTCGTCGGCATGGTCAAACGCAGCTTGCGGTGTGTGCGTGGAATTTAACAAATGTCTCGTCCAAAGAAGGCGAAGGTAGGCCGGGGTGGTCTTGGCGTCATTCAGGGCCTCATCGATTGCCGGGATCAAGCCGGTGGCCTGACGTTCTTGCAAAAGACGCCGCGCCGTTCTGGAGAGCCATTCATCTTCATCGGTGACCATGGCCAACAACGCGGCATCGGATTCCTTCCCAAGATCAATCTGTACGGGTTGATAGGTCTCAGACCAAGCCATACGATAGAGACGTCCATTGGTGCGATCCCAAATCTCAATGTTGTTATTATGACAGTGTTGTTTATCCACCCAATCGATCATGTAGACGGCGCCGTCCGGGCCATACTTGAGATCCACACCGATAAACTGGGGGTCCGAGGTGAAAAGGTGATCGCTTCCAGCATGAACGGTCTCGTATCCCGAGCCACTCCTGACATTCTTCTGCCGGTTCATCTGGTGCCCGTGTAGATTGTGAGTGAACAGTTGATCACGATACTTGTTAGGCCAATTGTTTCCCAAGTAAATCATGGTGCCAACGTGAGAGTGCCCTCCGTAAATCGCTCGCGATCCTGGCTTACCGGCCCCACCTTCACCGTGACCGTAGCGAGCAGAGGAAGGCAGAAAGTTCCGGAAGATCTTCTCCTGGCCCGGCTGCCAAGCGACACGGCCGGCAGCAATGAACGACGCATGGTGCGCATTGGCTTGGTTCCAATAGTGGCCGTTTTGAATCATGTAACTCGTGGGTCCCCCACCCCAGGCGCTGCGGCAATGGGTGATAAAGAGGTGCCCCACTTCGTTAAAGTCGATGCCCCATTGATTACTGCACCCCGTGGCGAAGATCTCAAAGGTGTGTCTGACAGGGTGATAACGCCACACCCCTGCGCGCATTTCGATGCGAGCCTCCTCTGGGGTACCGGGCTTACCAATCTTTGAATGACAAAACACCCCTTGATTCCCATAGAGCCAACCGTCAGGGCCCCAAGTGAAACTATTCAGCGTTTCATGGGTGTCCTGATATCCCCAACCGTCTAGCAAGACGACCGGGTCGCCATCTAACACGTCATCAGCGTCTTTGTCCGGAAGAAAGAGAAGCTCGGGAGCCGCGCCGATCCATACCCCGCCAAAACCCACTTCAATACCGCTCACCAGATTCAGGCCTTCGGCGAAGACCTTGCGCGTTTCGAACGATCCATCTCCATCGCCATCCTCCAAGATGATAACACGGTCCGCCCCTTCGCCTTGAGGACGTTTCTGCGGATAGCAATGCGCTTCCACCACCCACAAGCGGCCACGTTCGTCAAAAGTGAAAGCGATAGGCTGGGTAATGGCCGGTTCGGTGGCGATGAGATCGACTTGGAATCCCTCTGGAACCCACATGCCGGCAACGGTTTCGTGCGCATCGTCGTCCACGGGATTGGGTGTGAGGTGGTTGAGAAGCTTGTTCGTGCGCACGCGCTCGGGGCGATCCATTGGTTTCGCCGCGTGAAAACGGAAATCGTCATAGTTGATGTGGCCCCAGGGACCGGAACTCTCATCAACAACTCTAACTTTAATCTCTTTGCCTAACCGATCCTTTAATTCGATCAGCACAACATGCATGTTCTCCGTCTGTCTGCCTGACGTGTGGAAGAAGGCCTCACCTGAATCGGCGTCTAACAACTCCACACGCGTTTTCTCGCCCGAGCCGCCGCCGACGAGAAAACTGGCCCAAGGATGCTCGACTTTGAAGGGCTCGGATTCAAGAGTTCCCTGGCCGGTGTCCGTTCGCGTGCGTTCATAGCCACCGACCCAGTAACTACCAGAATGGTTGCTCGCTTGGCCCGGACGGCGAGGCGTGACGGTGTCGCCTTTGATGGGACAGTCGTTCCAAGCGTCACCCGTGACCTTCCACCCACGTAAAGTGCCTTCTTCGAACCCAAGGTTCTTATCTTTGGGGCTCACGCCAGGGCGCGATCCGTTGGGATTGTCCGGCACTTCGGGAGGCTCCGTTCTGCCGAGATCAGTTAGGGAGATATCCTTAAACGAAATCTTGGCCGGTCCGGGACCGGAGTGAAGTTGCAGGGCAAGGAGACCGGAAAAGTCATGTTGGCCTAACTGATCATCGGTCAGATCGGCTGCCGGATGGCCATTGATCCATGTCTGAATGTGAGAGCCCACGGCGCGGATGACGTAATCATTCCACTCACCCTTGCGGACGACCTTTTGATAGTCTTTGGCATCGCGAAAAGTCTTGGAAACGCGTTCGCCCGATTCGGAAATCGTGACTTTGGCACCCCGTTCGGTGATGAGGGCGCGACCGTGTTCATCGTAGATGCGGCCGGTCCACACCGCGCCATCGTCGATATCGGCTTGATAACCCGCGGCGCTGAATTCGCCTTCACGTTTAGACCGGAATTGAACACCGGAATTTGCCGAAGGATCGCCCTCAACACGAAACTGCATATGCAGCTCAAAGTCGTGCAAAGTGCCTTCCCAGAAGAGGAATTCGTTTCTAGCAAGTTTCCCGCCTTCAGGAATCTCGCCTACGATCATGCCGTCTTCCACCCGCCACCACTTCTCATTGCCTTTCCACCCAGCAAGACTTTCGCCATCGAATAATACCTTCGCTTTGGCAGGCATTGGCTGCAGGCGCACGTAGTCGATGCCGGCCATGTATTGCTTTACCGCATCGGGATGGGTTCCGGTGATCTCAATAGACAGGGTGTTCTGGCCTTTGGTTAGGGCGCGTTGACCTAACAAGTATTCCCCTGTGTGGATAACGTTCGGTTGATTAAACAGATCCTGCTTGCCGAGAGAATCTCCATTTATCGCCAAAGCTACTTGCCCGTAGTCGACGGCCTTAGTGAAAGCGACACCGATTTGATAGTTGCCGGCCTTTTTCACTGGAAGAGCCAGTTCTAGCACATCACCCGGACTCCCTTCCGTCCACCACAGTTGGGATTCACCACTCCAGAGTCCGTCACCATAGTGACTCATGGCCTGCGGTTGCGCATTGCCACCCGTTGTCTTGAGGACTTTAGCCGTTTCCCCTTCGATCTTGCTCGAATCCGTCGCCGCAAGATTGGGTAAGGGACCTCGATCATAGGCCGTCCAGCGAATCAGCTCGCCTTCGCCGGCGCGATCGAGCGCGATTTGCAGATTCGCTTCCGTCCAGCCCGGATTGCCTTCTAAATTCGCTAACATTTGCTTGGCGTTCGGTCGCGGGGTGTCGATGCCACGGTTAGGAACCTTGGCGCCCGAGGTCCAGTAGATGCCGTTGAGAATGAGTTTACGCACTTCATCGCGCGCCCAATTCCAATGCAGGTGACCGCCCGTGTAACCAAAGGCACGTCCACCGCGCGGTCTCTCGAATCCCCAGGCGCAATACTGTTTCTCCTTGCGCGTGCCCACGGCTTCCACGGCCGATTCACTCCCACTATCCGCAGAGCGACCTGGGTGAATGATGTTCACGGGAGGCAACGCTTCATGCAGACGGGTGACGTGTTGATGCTCGGGATGATTGCAGCGAAGGTGGAAATAACATTCATCCCAAATGGTAAAGGGCGGCACGCCTCGGGTCACTTCGTGATCAGCCAGTTCCTCAAAGCTCGCGTCCCAGAATCGGCTAACGGAATGCCAAGGCTCAAAATCCGCACCCACCAACGTCCGCCAGCGCTTGCGGATGGGATCGTCTTGATGATCTTTCTTGGTTCCGAGATCAGGTCCACCAATTCCGGTCGCCCAATGCAGGACGCTGAGCCCGCCCCCACCATTCATGAACGTTTCGAGATCTGCCAAGTGATTGGTTGCCGGATGCAGCCACCAGCCGTCCGCGTAAATGACAAAAGCATCACACTGCTTCAGCCGCTCCAGATCGGGCCATTCATAGGTGAGGTGCACATCGACCGCTAAATCAGCCTGCTTCAAGCACTCGGAAAGAACCACGCTTCCGGCCGGATGCTGGTGCGCCCCCCAACCGTGGCTGGCCGGTCCGGCAAAGAAGAGAATGTGTTTTCGAGGATCTTCAGCGCCGGGCGCCAAAGCAAGCGTGATCAAGAAGAGTAGAAAGCAAAGCGGTCGCATGCCCCAGTATAGGAGTCGAATTTCCCCGACGCCAACCCGCAATATGAGGGCGTTACCATAGCGGGTGCCAGGGGCTCATTTGCCACTCACAGCAAACCACTGGGCTGCCACTAGCTCCTTGGGTAGGTCCGGGCCCTCCCAGAGCACCTCGAGATGCTCGCCGGCGTTATCCTCAAAATAGTCGATGATGATTGGGTGCCATCCCTCAAGCAAAGCCACTTTTCCTGACTGCGCACGAATGCTATGAGAACCGTCGTTGTTCACGATGGCCTCCCCATGAATTGAAAGTCTCGAGCCATCATCAGAATTGGTGGTGAAAGTGTAGAGCCCAGACCGAGGCGCTCTCACATACCCCTCCCAACGGATGGCGAAGTGATCGTCCCGTGTCTCCACAAGATCGAGTGAAGGGGTAGCTGTGATGCCCTTCCACTTAGGCGTTTGCTCACCAAAGTTGGGCAGGTTCTTATACACCCCTTCCACATAAGTCGCGCTGAGTCCGGGTTTGGGATCGGCCAAATCAACGGGTTCCCGAGGCGTTAGCTTCTTGAACGGCCGCTCAAAAATCGTGTCTCGCGGGCGATTCGATGAGTCGAAATAGCGCGCCTTAACCGTCGCACTCTCTCGCATGGCAAAGGGCGCTTCGTAAGGCGTCGAGGAAGCATTCGGCTCCGAGCCGTCCAGGGTATAGCGCACCGTTAGTTTCGATGCGGGCGCATCAATCGTCACGGTGGTTTCGTCGAGAAACTCGCGCTCGCCTTGAATCGAAAGATGAGAGCGAAGTTCGGCCAAATTGATACGGTAGGTCACCTCAAGTTGATTGAGCATGGCATCGCGGATCGTAAACAGAAGATGAGGTGGGTGATAGGCATCAGCTTCCCATTGGACATCGATGAGTGCTAGAGAATGCGTGGAACTGGAAACGGGCGACACGCGAAGGGTGGTGAAATCGGGAGGCTCCGTCTGATTGATTCCTGCAAACATGATCTCGATCGCATCGTAGTAGAACACCTCGGGGACACGCAGCACCTCTCCGTAGTGTTGATCACCGGTGATAAAGACCACACCCTCCGCACCCGTTGACCGAACAAGTTCGTAGAGACGCTCACGCGCACCAGGGAATTTGCCCCAGGTCTCCCACACCGAATCATTGTCTAACAAGACCTGATAACCGGAGACGATCAACCGAAGATCGGCGGGTTGCTCGAGCTGTTCCTCAAGCCATTTCCACTGAGCCTCACCCAATGTATCGCCTGTCTCACTCGGATCATCACGGTTATAGCGGCAGTCTAGCAAGATGACCTGAAGTGTGTGACCCGCGTGGGAGAAGGTACGTGCGTGGTAAACACCCGGTTGATCCGCAGGAATCGCCTCTTCCATTTTCCAAAACTTCCTAAAGAGCTCTTTGCTCGCTTCCTTGAGCGGGTAGTTCTTGCCCTCATTGTTCAGACCGTAATCATGATCGTCCCAAGTGGGAAGAAAGACGGAGGCTTCGCGAAGCTGGCGGAAAGCCGGTTTGGATTCGAGGTTTTGATAACATTGTTCAATGAACTTCGGATCGTTCTCCGTATCCGCGTAGACGTTATCGCCCACCCAAAGACAGAGGTCCGGTTTCACTTCCACATAGCGGGCAAGCGCCGGCGCCGGCTCATCTTGACGATGACATCCTAACAAACCAATGCGTTTGATTTCTTGAGCTTGGCTAATCGCACTGAGGACCACAAGAAAGCTGAGAGTGAAGCAACGTAGCATAACGCCAACATGATCGCTCATCCCTCCCTTGCGACAAGCATGTTGTGAGCATCATGTCACTTCGCGACGCGGCGTTGCGTCTTTTCAGGACTGAAATCACTGAAATCCGTGCCTCTTTCCATTACTGACCGAATATGGTAGAAACTTCCGTCGCTAGTCCTTCTCAAAAGCCAACTGCCAAACATGAAGTCTTTCTTCCTATCAACAACACGACTCGCCTGTCTCTCAGGCCTCGCACTCATGGCGGCGCACGCACAAACAGAGCGTCCCAACATCATCTACTTGCTCACCGACGATCAGCGGGCCGATGCGCTCGGTTGCATGGGTAACCCGATCATTCATACCCCTAACATCGATCGCATGGCGGCGGAAGGTGTGCTCTTCGAGAATGCTTTCGTCACCACGGCGATATGTATGACGAGCCGGGCATCGATCATGACCGGTCAGTATGCGGCGCGTCACAAGATCTGGAACTTCGGTGTCGACTTCACGCCCGAGCAGTTGCATGACACCTACCTCGGCCGGCTTAAAACGGCGGGCTATCGCACTGGGTTTATCGGTAAGTGGGGCGTGGGGCATCCGAAGCAAGCGGATGGCATACTCGACTTCAACCGTGGTTTCCCTGGTCAAAGCCGTTTCTTTGAAGGCGACGTCAAACTCAAGCGGGGTCGGCATTTGACGGCGAAGATGGGTGACCAAGCACTGGAGTTCTTGTCGGGATGTGAGAAAGGCAAACCCTTCCATCTATCGATCAGCTTCAAGGCGCCCCATTGTCAGGATTCGCGTGACATTCTCTCTGACCAATTTCCCGCCGATCGTGCCTTTGATAGTCTCTATCGTGACATCACCATTCCCGCACCTCCGAACTCAGGAGCCGAGTTCTACGACCGCATGCCGGACTTTCTCAAAAACAGCATGAACCGTGATCGCTGGGCGGTGCGCTTCCGCTCGCCCGCGCGCTTTCAGCAATCGGTTAAGGATTACTACCGCTTAATCAGTGGCGTGGATGCGGTGGTGGGCCGCATTCGTGAGGCACTCTTGGAGCGCGGCTTGGCTGACAATACGATCATCATCTTCACCTCAGACCACGGTTTCTTTCTTGGCGAATACGGCTTTGCCGGCAAGTGGACGCCCCACGAAGTCTCGATCCGCGTGCCGTTGGTCATCTTTGACCCGCGGCTCGATTCGTCTCTGAGAGGTTCGCGCCGCACTGAAATGGCGCTTTCGATCGATCTCGCGCCAACCATGCTGGGATTAGCCAACATTGATGCCCCTGACACCATGCAAGGGGTGAGCCTGGAGACGTTGATCCAAGGTAAGGAAGCCGGCGAATGGCGTGAAGCTTTCTTCTACGAGCACTGGTTCAATGCCGGCGGTCGCATTGTCCCCAGTGAAGGCTATCGCGATCAACGTTGGAAGTACGGCCGCTACCTCGTGCCGGGCGAAGAAGCAAACGGCACCTCACGCTGGGAGGAATTGTTCGACCTCAACGTTGATCCCCACGAAACCACGAATCTGGCTGGTGATCCATCCTATCAAGAACGCCTCGAAGCCGTGCGTGGTGAGTGGAAACGGTGGCGGGAATCGGTGCGCTAGCTTCCGTCGTGAAACCAATCGATGTCTAGCATAAGATCATTGTTAATCGCCGGTTGCCTCGTTCTGCAACCGGTCGAGGGCCGGCCTTATCCAGATAGCCCGGTGATCAAAGACATCGTGATCGACTGGTCAAGCCATCAGCGACACGCTCCAGGAAGCGACAATTTCCAATTGACTTGGGCTGATGACGATCACCTCTATGGGGCCTGGGGCGATGGTGGCGGATTCGCCGGCTCTAACAGTCGAGGCCGGGTCGGACTAGGCGTCGCCAGAATCGAGGGCGTTTCGGAACACTATCAAGGCTACAACGTTTGGGGAGGTCATCAGGGAGAGAATCCGGCCACTTTCGACGGTAAGAGTTGGGGAATGATCAGTCTCGAACGCTCTCTTTACATGTGGGTCGTTCCGGATCATCCGGAGGAGAAATCTTATCGCAATCACTACGAGTACATTGAATTGGCGAAATCCACGGACCGCGGAGCAACATGGTCAAAAGCGGATTGGAAGTTCTATCAGAAAGACGGCCTCAGCATTCCCACCTTTCTGCAATTTGGGAAAGCCCATCGCGGCGCTCCGGAGGAATTGAAAGACTATGTTTATAGCTATTTCGTCTCACCGCAAAGTGGCGAAATGGAACAACAAGGCGCCAGAGGTGTCGGCTTGGTCGTCCACAAGCCGGGCAAGATCTATCTCGCGCGTGTGAAACGGAACAGCCTCATGCTTGGGCCTTCACACTATCAGTTCTACTCAGGTCTCGATGCGGACGGTCGCCCGCAATGGGCCTCGATGGCTGAGAAACGCCCCGTGTTTGAAGATGCCGATGGCGTGGGTTGGTGCATGAGCGCTGCCTTCAACCCCGCGCTACAACGGTATCTGTTATGCACTGAACACGGCGAGAGCTCCAAGGGGCGGCTAGGTATCTTCGACGCGCCCCGTCCTTGGGGTCCGTGGACAACGGTGAAATACTACAGTGAGACGAATCCATTCGGAAGTGTTCGCGAGGGCAGTGAATTACCCTGGAAACACAACGTTTTCTTCGCCGCTTTTCCTACCAAGTGGTTTGCAGGAGACACGTTCACTTTGAATTTCACGGGAGCAGGAAGCGGGAAAGACAATGACTCGTTTAATACCGTAGCGGGAAAGTTCGTGAGAAGAAACGACGCTTCGCTGGACCAATTTGGGAAGCAGTGGTCGCCCCATTTCGAGTGGAAATTGCCGAATGCTAGTTGGGAAGGAAATCCCTACGAATTGAGAGCGTCCGTGAGGTTCAAACATGCGGAGAGCCGTGAAGAGCGAGTCACGCCTATGTTTTATGGTGGCGACCATCACTGGTACTTTCGCTTTACAGGCACACGCCCCGGTAAGTGGACGTTCTTAACTGAGAGCACTAACACCGAACTTAATAAACTTTCAGGGACGGTAACCGTTCAGCCCAATCCCGAAGGCTATGGATTCGTCACTCACGAGAAGAGCAAATGGGCCCGGCAATCAGGAGAAGAGGGAGCGTTAGACGCTTTCGTTCCCCAATACGTTATGTACGCGGCGCCGAACACCTTTTACAATAAACCAGAGAAGATCGACGCCGACATTCAAACGTTTCTTGTCGAGCACGGATTCACGGGTTTCCACGTGCCTGTACTCTGCCGCTGGTTTGACTTGGACAAGGAGCGCGCGACTGAGATCGACCAATCCGATCCCAACCCCGACCCCAGAACATTCGAGGCTTTGGAGATGCTGATCACCAAGGTGCATGCCGCTGGTGGTGTGGTTCATCTTTGGGTGTGGGGAGATGAACAACGTTCGATGACGCCCAAGAAGTGGGGATTAAACGGAGCTGTCGATCAGAGATTACAACGCTACATCGCTGCCCGCCTCGGCCCGTTGCCGGGCTGGACGATGAGCTATGGATTCGATCTCTGGGAATGGGTGGATGAAGGGGCGCTGACTTCCTGGCATCGCCACATGCATGAGCAACTGGGTTGGCCGCATTTGTTGGGAGCGCGATCTCAGAAACAGGCGCTGACCCAACTGTCCGAGGCGATGGACTACGCGTCCTATGAGCAGCATCGGCCGTCGCTTGAGACTTATGTCAGATCACTGAACGAGCGTCCTCGCAAACCATCATTTTCCGAAGACCGCTTTCGCATCCGTAACAGTCCCACGCACGCCAAGAAAGACTACAATGAAAAGATGACTCGGCGCGGGCTGTGGCATTCAGCCATGGCCGGCGGAGTGGCTAATATCTGGGGCAATCTGATATCTTCAGATGTGAACGCACAGAATCGTGAGGGATCCTATCCGTATCCTAAGCCTCACTGGATCAAGACCTATTCCGAGTTCTTCCGCGGCCGATTCCATCTTGACCTCGCCTTTGACAACACCGCTAGTAACGGAGCATGCTTGAAACGGCTAGATGGCAGCGAGTGGCTATTCTACAAAGAAGACACCAAGTCGTTGAGATTGGATCTATCCACGATGTCGCAACCTTCGCTAGCGGTTGCCGTCGATTCCCTCAGACCTTACCGCGAGATCGACCTTGGAATCCTGAGTTCACGGCCTCAAACATGGACCGCGCCCTACGCTTCCGATTGGGCTATTGCGACTGGCAAGAACCTATCATTCACCAACATCACAAAAACCTCTGGAACGGCCGGCCCCACCGCGCCCGGAAAGACGGGCGGGCACGGCGTCATGTTCGCTGACGTGGATCACGACGGCTTGCCGGATCTTTATGTGACGATGATCTTCGAAGCCCCCATGGCGGAACTGTTTTTCCACAACCAAGGCGATGGGAGATTTGTGGATCAAGCCGGGCAACGAAGGATTGCCGACTTCGATGGAGGTTCTCATGGCGCTTGCTTCGCAGACCTCGATAACGACGGAGATTTTGACTTGTTTAATGGCACGACTTGGGACCACCCAAATCATTCAGCTCATAACAATGTGTTCAAAAACGATGAAAAGGGGCACTACACTGACATAACAGCGAATTCCGGTCTTCCTATTGACCGATTGTGGCCCACGCGTGGCACGTTGTGTTTTGATATGGAC
The DNA here is from genome assembly GCA_965224685.1 of Verrucomicrobiales bacterium. Taxonomy (GTDB): domain Bacteria; phylum Verrucomicrobiota; class Verrucomicrobiia; order Verrucomicrobiales; family DEV007; genus CBDDAB01. The sequence goes on from CBDDAB010000018.1 coordinate 1,375,767, forward strand.
AACGATGGCGACCTCGATCTTTTCGCCGTGACCAACTATCAAGGCTCCAAGGATCCGCCGAATGAGCGCAATGAAATCTATCGAAACGAAGGCGGATTCAAGTTCGCCGTCATCGACGAAGACACTCTTGCCAGCGCTCCCTGTGGACAAGGCGCCACTGATACGGACTATGACGGTGATGGCGACCTCGATATCATTGCGGCGAACCGAACCGGCCCTGTCAATATCCTACGCAATGACGGGAAAGGGAAGTTCGAGCGTGTCCCACCGGACACGTTGGGCATTCAGCATCGGGCCAAAGACGGCATCACGATGGGAGACATTGATAGTGATGGCGACCTCGACATGATTCTTGCTGGCAACGACGAGGGCTTTCTTTACATGAACGAAGGACAGGGGCGATTCACCTTTGTCAAAGCTTTCTCTAACACAAACGGCTATATGGCTGGTCTTGCAGATCTCGACAACGACACCGATCTGGATCTGGTTTTCGCAGGAGACGATCGCTGTTGGCTAAACGACGGCACTGGCAATTTCCTTGAGGGCCCCGCGATCCCAAACGGCGAGATCGACGATCCCAGAGGGATTGCCTTTGCCGATATCGATAACGATGGGGATCTTGACTTCGCCGTCGGCTGCAAACGCTCTGGTAATCTTCTCATGCGCAACGACGGCGACTCTGGCCATTGGCTAAAGGTCCGCCTTGTCTCGCCTAACGGTCAAGCCGGCGCTTTCGGTGCCAAGGTCACCATACACGAACACGATGGGAACACCTTGTTGGGAATGCGTGAGGCGCGAAGCAGCAACGGTTACCTTGGCCAGAACGATCCAGCTTTGCACTTTGGCCTTGCGAAAGAGATGGAGGTGGATGTCACAGTCTCTTTTCTCGATGGCTCGAAAAAGACATTGCTAGGCGTGCCTGCAAACAGGACGATCACCATTGATGGACAATCAAACTGACCATGGTAGCGAATGTGGCTCGAAGCGGTGGCCATCATGACAGCGGAGTCCAACTCCCGGAACTCTCACGACTTCCGCTACGAAAGTAACTCCCGAAACTCTCACGACTTCCTCTACGAAAGTAACTCCCGAAACTCTCACGACTTCCGCTACGAAAGTGTCCAATCCCGGAACTCTCACGAGTTCCGCTACAAAAGTGCCCACCGCTTTTAGTCACAACCAGGTTACCTCAAGTCCTTATAATGGAGGCGATGCCTTTGGAATGGCGTCTTTTGTTTGGCGGTAAGTGTAGAGGTGAGGGCCGTAATGGGACGGACCTGAGATTCGAGTTCTGTGAGGCGATCCCGGGCTGCTTGTTGGAAACTCCGCCACCGGTTCCAGTCTAACTTGATGTCGGCGTGAATGATTTGCCGGAGCAGACTCATCCATTCGTGGAGGGCGCGTTCGAGATCGCCGCGACCAAGCTCTTCCTGTTCTCCGAGGCGGATCTTTCCATGATGTTCTAACATCGACGCGAGCGATTCAGCAGCACCTTCACCGTACTGAGTGGGGAGACCGAGGCGCAAGTAGCCTTCATGGGTAACGGGTCCATACGTTTGGCGGCAAACGATTCCAAGGCGTTCACTATCATGGCCCTCAAAATTCGAAAACCGGTGCCCAGCGCGAAGATTCGGGAGATGGGAAACGAGGTCGCTAACTTCGTAGTGAGGTGATTCCAAGGCGGCGGCGATGGCGAGGCCTTCACCATGATAAAAATGGCTGAAGATGAGGCCGCGCCGGGTGGGTATTCCATCCGCCGCGATCAATCCGAGAGAGCGCCAAGCGTGCACGGGGCTTTCTTTAGGAGGTTCAATGGGGATAGAGGCGGTGGCCGTGAGCACACCGGTTTCCGGCTGCAAGGATTCCATTCTGTCCGGCGGATCGATGAGCCATTGCCCGGAGGCATCGCGATAAGCGGCAACGGGTTTTGAACGGAAATCGACGTGGGCCACGAACTGGTTTTCGAGCAGGTCAAACTGGGTGATCTTGCCGCCGCTTAGGTATTTGGTTAGATGCTTTTCGATCTCCGAAAGTTGGTCCTCGATCGATGTAAGGGACCTGCTGAAACGGCGGGGAAGTTTCTTCGTCAGAGACTTGGTGAGTTTCCACGAACCATCTTCGCGGCGATTGGCGATGATGACTTCTTTTCCAAGCCAATCACCAAAACTCTTGATGCGCCCAAGCGGGGTTTGGTGCGCGATGCAAGAAAAGGTTTTTCTGGCCGGTCTCCACGATTCGTTTTCACGAATCAGGCAATCGCCAAGCGGAACGGTATCGGAATGTCTGGTTCGGTCGTACGCCTCCCAAGAATTTGCGCTATTAAGAATTTCGCGTCGCGACGGACCGAGCCCAAAGCGATTAGGGGCCGCTTGCTCACCGATGGCCGGTTCTTGGCGGCCCGATTCAATGCCTAACAAGATGGGTTGCTTGCTGAACAAGCTCTGACAAAGGGCTTCAGCCGCCGGGAAGGGAGGTTCGTTGCGTTCTGCCGCATGGTGCATGACGCGGATGAGGGTCGGCCAGTCGATCTCATTGGCACGATGCACTTCGCCTCGCCGGGCATCCAGAAGCCGAGGATTCTTGTCCCCATGAATGACAAAGCCATGGGTGTCTTTGCCTCGACGGCCGGCACGGCCGAACATTTGTAAGAGTTCATCGGGCTGCAGCTGGTGCAGGTAAGGGCCGTTCTGGTAACTCGATTCCGCGACGAAAGTCGATCTAACAGAGAAATTAATGCCGGCGGCGAGACCCATGGTGGCCACGATGATGCGCAACTGGCCTTGCCGAGCCAAAGGCTCGATGAGACCGGCACGGAGTTCGTAGCGTTGCCCACTGTGATGATAGGCAATCCGTTTGACTAACAATGACTTGAGCGTTTTGCCGGCCAGTTGCTCTTGATTGAGGGTGAGTTCAAGCGGATCGACGGCAGGTAAGGCTTCCGCGATCTGCCGAGCCACTTTCTCTGCGCCTTTGCGATGGGGCACAAAGATTAAGAGCGGTGCCATGTCTGCGAGCAGAACTTCGGCGGCCAAGCGAGCCCAGAAATGCTTGATATGTCGCGGAGCCTGATGAGGGAGGCCTAGCAGATGAATATCATCCAACGGTACAGGGCGATCACTGGTTTGAATGAGAGAGACGTTTCGCCCCTCACGAACCAGCCAATCGCGGATCTGTTCCGGGTTGCGCACGCTGCCACTTAAGAGAAGCAACTGAGTAGGCGATGGCGCTAATGCCAGGGCGAGCTCGTAGTGAAGACCACGGACGGGATCAGAGATGAGTTGATACTCATCGACAACTAACAAGTCGGGACCTTTGCCTTGGAGGAATCGCTCACGTTGGGTTTCCAGGGTGGCCACCACGACGGGCGCCTTGGTGTTTTCCGCGAGGTCACCTGTGGCAATGCCCACGTCCCAAGAACGCTCACGCCACTCCGCCCATTTGTCATTGGCCAGCGCACGCGTAGGGACGGTGTAAATCGCTTGGCGCCCTTGCTTGATACCCTTGGATTCGACAAAAAGCTCGAAGATCCGCGTCTTACCGGCACCTGTAGGCGCATCGACAATGACGTCTTGGCCGGAACGAAGCGCTTTCAGTCCCTCTTGCTGCCAGAGGTCGGGGAGAGAAAGATTTTGAAAGAGTGCGTCCAGCGACATGAGCGAGGGGGACAGGCACTCACAATAAGACGTGTGTCAGGACGAGCGAATTCGCTAGAGAACGCCCCCGCCGAACTAATTTTTGACCGGCTCGTTAGAATCGTTAGGCGTTACCGCGGCGGTGTCCTTAGGCGATTCGAGCGTGATGTAATCATTGATGATATTCAGCGCCTCCCGTTTCATGGGATCCATATCGAACGGATAATCGGGCGTCTCATCTTTCTCTTCATCGTCTTCTTTGCCTAACTTGAAGCCGGTATTCTCTTCATCAGTGAACTCGGAGGCCAAGGTGAGGCCGACTTTGTCCACGTTATCGAGAGTCAATTTGTAGACATCCATGGCGTCATCCATGGCTGCTTCCATCTCCGCGTAGCGGCTGCGGCGCTCTTCGTTGCGCCTCTTTTCACGCTCGCGCTTGTTCTGCGCCTCCTTACGGCGTTCTTCGATATTAAGAGAGATACTATTCTTATCGAGCTGTTTCTTAAGGCGATCCATGTCCTGCGCGAGAAACTGGAAGTCGATGTCTTTGCCCACGCGCTCCTCTGACAAACGTGTCAACTCGCCGACCGGGAAGCGCTTGTCTGAGGTGGTGTCATAACGCAGTTTCTTCACCTCATCCCACTTCAACGGATACTTGAGCGAAGATTCGCCGCGCTCTAGCACATCGTAAATGGACGGCAGCGCAATATCAGGAACGACGCCCCGCTCTTGGGTAGAGCCGCCGGAAATGCGATAGAATTTTTGAATGGTGACTTTCACGGCGCCGGCGCGGTCTTTCTCCGCAAAGAAAGGTAGCTGGTTCGACACTGGATAAATGGTCTGCACCGTGCCTTTGCCAAAGGAATTGCCGCCCACGACGATGGCACGATTGTAATCTTGTAACGCAGCGGCGAGGATTTCACTAGCAGAGGCGCTAATGCGGTCCTGGAGAATCACCAATGGACCTGTGTAGACGGGTTCTCGGCGGCGCGAAGCACGTGGATCCATCTTTCCTTTATAATCTTTGGATTGTACGATGGGGCCTCGAGGAATGAAGAGGCCGGTCATTTTGATCGCTTCTTCAAGAGAACCGCCGCCATTGCCGCGCACATCGACCACGAGTCCCTCGATGCCTTCTTTCATAAGGCGGCCAAGCAGGCGTTCCACATCCGCAGTCATGCTTGTGGAACCGCCTTCCATATCGGCGTAAAAGGAAGGCAAGTAAATCCATCCGATTTGCCGCGGATGACCGCCAGCGTCTTTGGTCCGAATCAATTCGGCCGTGGCCAGCTTGTCTTTGAGCTGAACTTCGTCACGGGTGATGTGGATGACTTCGGTATCCGCATCATCAGCCGCGCTTGCGGGAATGATCTTTAGACGGACGACCGTTCCACGTTCGCCGCGAATGAGATCGACGACTTTACTCAGCTTCATGAACGTGATGTCGACCAATTCACCATCCGTTCCCTGACCGACCGCCACGATGCGGTCGCCTACCTGGAGTTCACCTGATTTGTCCGCCGGTCCCCCCACGACGATGCCTTGGATCTCCGCCACACGCCCATCACGCATGCTGAGGAGCGCGCCGATGCCCTGCAGCCGTTTGCGCATGTTCGTCTGAAAGCTCTCCAATTCCGACTGCGAAAAATACTCAGAATGCGGATCATAAGCGGTGGCGAGAGCCGTGAGGAAGATGTTGGCCACATCTTCGTCATCCTCTTGATTGAGACTCTCTAAATACCGCTCATAACGGCGGACAATTTTCTCCTCAGGAGTCTCTTCATCATCCTTCTCTTCAGCCTTGGGCGCTTCATCCTCCTCATCGTCTTTCTTCTTCTCTTTCTCTAGTCTAGCGAGCTCCTCAACGCGCAATTGCTCTGATAGAAGTTCCGCTTCTAAAATGTCGTGCCAAAGTTGATCGGCCGCCGCCTCGTCTTTAGGCCAGGCCGCTTCTTTGCGGCTCTGAATCACTTCGCGGTTCGATTGAAACTCGAACGTGCCTTCCTCTAACATCGTTTTGATCTTAGCCACCCGTTCCTTGACCCGCTGCAAGCGCCGCTCGTGCATCTCGTGAGCGGGATCAATGCTAGCGATGAAGACCACATCATCGAGCGTTGTCGCATACTTGCTAGTAAACTCATCGATGTCTTCCTGAGTGAAATAGACGCGATTGAAATCCAGGTAATCGATGTAGTTCTCCAACACGCGCTTCGACATCGCATTGTCGAACTGCATCCGGCTGTAGTGCCGATTGCGCAGCATGTAGGCCACTCGCATGGCCACATCGGCGTAGTCGGTCTCGGCTTGGGCAGCCGGCGGCAAGGAGCTTGCAAAGACGATGGGAAGTAGGATTTTTACCAAAGTGGGCTTCCAACGGGAACTCATGCTATCCAGGTAGGGTAAATGGTGATTCAGACTTGCAGCTGCGGGCGATTCTCTTCCAGTAACCTTTAAAAGTCCATTGATTCCACCAACTTTTACCGATGCTCGAACTACAATATTTCACCGGAGGCCTAGCGTCGACGAACGGTTTTTACGTGACGAAAGGCGAGACATCGATCGTGGTGGACGCGCCAGAAGGCATGAAGAGCTGGCTAGAATCGATCGCCGCGGAACCGAAAGCGCTGCTCCTGACCCACGCCCATTTCGATCACGTCCTCGACGCGGCGGCCGTTCATGAGCGGTGGCAATGCCCGATTTACGCCTTTGCGGAACCGACCCCTGATCTCACACTTGAGCGATTCTTCTCCGCTTTCGGCACAGGCATGGCCGTGCCCTCTTACTCGGTGGATCACCTTGTGAACGATCAGTCGACCTTGACGCTGGGAGACTTTTCTCTGCTAGTGCGGCATATTCCCGGGCACTCTGATGACAGCATCGTCTTCATCGAGCCAAAAGATCAGCTCATCTTTGGCGGCGATGTGTTGATGGCCGGCGGTATCGGACGATCGGACTTCCCAAATGGGGATCAAGATCTGCTCTGCCAGGGGATTCGAGAAAAGCTCTATGATCTTGATGACGCCTTCACCTTGTGGCCGGGACATGGACCGTCGACGACGGTGGGTGATGAGAAGCGATCTAACCCGTTTGTTAGGGCGCAATCATAGGTGACTTTGAGAAATGAATGCTAACCATTTGGTAGATAAGCGTTAGGCCTGGGCCTTCACAAATTTAGTTGCAGCACTGCCTATTTCTTCGGAGTATGAACCGCTGGCACCCCTGCCTTCCCCTCACCGCTCTAATGCTTCCGAACTCTTATACTTTTTCGCAGGAATTCCTGATTCCTCATGAATTTGCCACCCATTAAGGACTACCAGTACGAAGCTTTCCTTGGTGAGGGGGCGACTGGTCAAGTCTACGCCGGGACCTCTGGTTCGAAAAGAGTCGTTGCCATCAAGCTTCTGAAAAGGCTGGGGGTGAACCGCAAACTCATCGCCTACAGTCTGGCCCGCATCCGCCAGGCACCACCGCATCCCAATGTGGTGGAGATCCTGGACTTTGCCATGGAGGGCAAACCGCTCTACGTGGTCACGAGCTTGCATACTGTGGCTGGGGCGGACGGCAATCTCGCGGGCTATTCGCTCGACGCGCAGTCAACGGCGATGGATCCCGAGTTATCTTGGGTGATCATCCGGCAAATTGCCGAGGGTATGGCGCATCTGCACAAGCATGGCGTGATGCATTGCAATTTGAATCCACGGAACGTCATGGTCGCCAATCCGGACACGCCGGAAATCAAGATCACGGATTTTTCACAAGGGTGGTTGGCTGAAATCACGCACATCGATTTTAGTGAGGGTTTCCTCCATGCGCCTCCTGAGCAGCTTCGGGCGCCCCAAGAAATGTATGAAGGTCAGGCGTTCCGCTGGGACGTGTATGCGTTTGGGGTCACCGCCTTTCGCTTGCTTTACAAACACTTTCCCCGCGCGCAGCGCTGGATCGATCAACTTCGCGAAGGCGCCGTTCAGTTTCACCCTATCGCTTATGCGGACATGATGGCCCGCGAGGCGGAACTCACCTGGCCCCCGACCAAGGGCGGATTCGATGAGCAACGGCAACGTGTGTTAGAAAAGTGCATCGCCATTGACCCGCGAGACCGTTACACCGACATGCGCGAAGTGCTAGAGCACTTTACCAAGATCGATCGCGAGGAAAAGCTAAGCATCGAGCGCAAGCAAGCAGATGAGCGTGAGCGTGTCCTTAGTGAAAAAGTGGAGACGAACCGGCGCAAGTTCAGTTTCTTTCGCAAGGTCGCCATTGTCTTGTTAGGCGGCTTGGGTGTGTCCGCTTTTTTCAACGTGATCTCGGAAACCCGTCTCGCCGGCAGGCGCCGGGATATCTCCGAACTGAAGGCCAAGGCCAAGACCGAAGTGGCCACGGCGAACAAAGCCGAATCAGAAGCTCGTGCGGAGTCTGGGCGCTTGAGGCATAACCTCACATATTCGCAGAAAACCGCGGATGCCTTCCTTCAATTCCTTCTCAATGCAAAGAATCCAAATGCACCGGAATACCAATCGATCACGGGTTATCTCAATTCGGCGCGGCAACATTATAAAAGGGTTTTAAAAACAACGGCGGGCGATGAGACGCTCGTGGTAGAACGTCTGCGGGCCCAGCTCGGTCTCGCCATGATTGAGAATCAGTTAGGCGAGCCAGAGGAGGCCACCACGAAGCTCAACGCGTTGGTGGCGGAGATCCGCACATTGCCGGAGGCGTCTCAAGCGGTTCCCGACGTGCAAGAGACCTTGGCCACGGCCCTGATGGAGTTGGGATTGGCACTGCAGAGTGCGGGCATGCGAAGCAGCGCGGTGGAGAAGCTTCAAGAAAGTGTGCGGATCTACAATAAAGCCGTGGCCGCCGATGATCGGAATCTGGATCTCCGCCGGAAGTTCGGCAAAGCGCTCTTTTACTACGGTCGCGAGTTAAGCCGGTCCGGCCAGCTAGAGCGGGCACTGAAGAGTCAGCAAAGCGCGATGAAAGTACTCGAAGCCTTAGCGCAGAGCGCCGATGCCCGGGAAGAGGACGAATATTACTTGGCACGATGCCAGTTCGAGGTGGGGCTCATTCGAGTTTGGGAGAATGAGGGGATCGAAGCGTGGGAGTCTTTTCAGATGGCGAGCCAAGGTTATTCGCGCCTCATGGATCAAAAGCCGCAGATCCCGGAGTACCGTTTCCAACTGGCTCGCTGTTACCATTACTTGGGAGAACTCGCGTTTCAAGAAATGGGAGACGTAGACGATTCCGCACTGGCGCGCAACTCGATGCGTGAATTGTTAGGCATGCTGCTGGAGAAAGATGAGAGCAATCGAGACTATCAGTATCACTTGGCGCTGGTCCAAGCGGATCTTTCCGAGATGGCGCGCGATCGTGGGGAAGGCGAAGAAGCGGTTAAGTTGCTAGAACAATCCATCAGTATTCTGACCGAGTTATCGAAAACGCATGCCAAGAATGCTGATTACACCTATCATCTCGCACTCAAGACGGCTCTCCGCGGCGATTACCTGCTGGACGGAAAGAAAGCTGTGGAAGCCGTAGCGAAGATGCAAGAAGCCCTGGCGCTTTTTCAAAAAATGAACGAAAGCGGCCTTGTGCCCGGCATCCCGGAACATGTGTACCGCATGCGTCTTGCCAGCTTCTACAGTAGCTACGGCCACGCCCTCGAAGCCGCTGGTGAACCGGGCGAAGCGGCGAATTATGCCGGGCAAAGCCTGGAAATTCTCAACGAACTCGCTGCCAAACGTCCAAAGGATAGCCGCATCCGGGATGCTGTGGAAGCACTGCGCGGAAGTTAACGATTCCTTGGCAAATGGATCAAGTGGTAGGGATGGCTCTCCGAGCCGCGAGCCTATTTTCCATAGAAGATGTGTTGTTGTTCGTCGAGGGACAGTTGACTTAAGGTCTTTGTCAGATTAGCCGCATAGTCCTGATAGGTATCGAGCGCTCCGGAATAACTTTCATTATTCAAAACGAGAGCGTCCTCCGCAATGCGCTCAGTTACGAACGACGCGGATTGATCATCGTCACTGATCTCTGGAACCGGATTCCCATTGTTGATGAGAGTTTCTTCTTCGCTATCGCTTCCCCAACTCGATGCCCAATCCATCAATGCCTCCCAGAAACCACGAGTACTACTGCTTTGACTGGTGGCATCCGTGGGCAGAGGCGTGGAAGCGATGGTGAAAAAACCGAGCAGGGCGATTTGGATTAAATGAATGAGACGTTTCTTTGTTTTCATGAGTTTGAGGATATTAAATTGATGATGAAAATCATTCGTGTGAGCTCGCAGGGTCTGCTTCCATGCCACGATCTGAATCAAGGCCCAGCTCGGTTCGCAATCGATTTACTAGTATGGATAGAAAGGCGTAAGCGAAGAGCGCTGTGCCAACGAGCTCTAAGAGTTCTTCAACAATCATCGCGGGTTCTAGAATGGGTGCCACCTTCGCGGGATCGACGCGCGACATCACTTCCCATCCTTCTAAAAAATCCAATAGTTGCGCAGACCCGAAGCAAAGCACAGCCAATACCAATAGGGTGGTCACCCCACGTGAAGACGCCTCTCTGATCGCCAGCCATATTCCAATCAGAAGGGGAATCGCGAGCCATGGCGCTACAATTAAATGCCAAGGATAACTAGGGTAGCCGATTGATTCAGCGATATGTACCGAAGCTACTGAGTTTAATCTTTCATGAATCGCCGCACCGTCATCAATGGCAATCACACTGAAGATCACCATCAGAAGTCCCCAGCTGAACATGCCCTTTCGAGAACGGAATTTCCGAGAGACGGCAGCAAGACAACCTGCAAAGAATGCAGCAGCTAAAGCCTGTATCGAATTAAACATGTTAGGAATGCTCGCTTCCCGGGTAAGCGAGAATGCCTGACCCACAATCTGAACTTTCGGATCATCATGACCTGCAAGCCGAAGATGTAATACCACTAGCCAAACTTGAATGAACAAGGTGCATATCAGAAGGCTCTTCATCCATCGGCCAGATAGTAGCCATTGCATGGTTGATGACTCTAACATGGATTCGTGAGAACTGTTCAAGGGGACCGCCATCGTTAATTGACTGTAGGGTTAGGAACGTATTGGAGCCGAAGTTCAGTGGTCGCGAAAAGGATGTCCATATAGACCGATGCGGCCTCGATGCTCTCATCTGACATCTGTCCCACAGTGAATACCTTTCCTTTGTAGGGTCCGTCGGGAACAACCACCCCTCTGCGAAGAAGTCTGGTGGTGGCTTCGACGCCACCCAAAGAAACAGGCAACACATGGGCCACTCCGATGGAGGAGAGATCGGAAGAAACGGTGACCGCGTGCTGAGCATCGCGCTGGGCCACAATCTTGCCACTCCGCGAAACGATATCGGTGAAGAGAGGCACCGCGAAAAGCGTTGTGATGCCAATGATAGCGATCACTATCAGTAGCTCCATAAGACTAAGAGCCGAACACCTGACCTTTCGCGAAGTCATGAATTAAAAGCGGGAAGAATAATGAAACACGACTCCACATCTATTATTGAAATTATAATAATTTCAATTATTAGTAGACCGCGATGCGAGAGATCCCTAATAATTCACATTTGAGCCCACCAATCTCAGGATCGATAGGCAAATATGGATCCTTTTCTCAAACAAGACAGACTCCTCAACTGCTCAGCTGCCTCGTCATCACCCTTCTGTGTCTCATAGGCTCCGTAGAATTGGGAGCGAAAGAGCGAACCGCGCGTTTCTCGCATCTCAATGAAAGCAATGGTTTGCCCTATGGAGGCGTGATGAGTCTGGCCGAGGATAACATGGGCTACGTTTGGTTTGGCACGCAATCGGGGCTCTTTCAATTCGACGGGTATGAACTTTCTGCCGTGACGTCGTCAGAATCCGTTCAAAAGCTCATCCTCCTAGGTCAAGGCCGGTTTGCAGCCGCGACGCCCCACGGATTGCAAGATCACCAAGAATTTCTAGGCGAATCGCGATTCATTGGAGAAACTCCGGAGGCCGTACACGCCCTCGCCCTTGAAGGACAAGACAAGGCGACCGCCGTGCTCTTCGGCACGAAAGACGGCCTGCATCGTTGGGACTTCGCAAATGATCAAACAGCACCCCTTTGGAGTGGTGGCAATGTTATAAGTATCGTCACGCATGACTCAGACATTTGGTTTGGCACCCGAAGGGGTGACCTCTGGCGCTGGAATCCCGATCAAGCAGAGGCTCCGCTACTCTGGTGGAGATGCGCGGCGCCCATAAGTGCGATCCTACGAGACTCGCGAGGCGCCTTGTGGATTGGGACGAAAGGCTTGGGGCTCTACCGATTGAACGGGAGAGAGGTGGAGGCACGGTTCACCCATGAGCAAACGCCGTATGATTCTTTGCCTAGCAATGACATCCGCTGCCTCTATCAAGATAGCCAAGAGCAACTTTGGATCGGCACTCCGAGTGGCCTTGGCTGTCTCGCTCCGCATGACGAAACCATTCGGCTCTATCAGGAGACCCTCTCTGACCCAAGTTCTCTCGGAGGCAATGAAATCCACTGCATCTATGAAGACAGGCGGCAGGTTCTTTGGGTTGGGCATGAGCATGGCGTGAGTCGCTTTGGTCTAAATCAGCGCTGGTTTGTCACCGAACAGCATCGGCCCGGAGACGAGCAGTCCCTGGTACACGACGCCGTCTATGGCATGACAGCCACCAAGGACGGTCACCTATGGGTCGGCACAGCGGGCGGCATCAGCCGCTACGATGTGAGTCAGGAATCCATGCGGCATCGACCGCTGACGCCACCATTGTCTACCATTGAACTCAATGTGAGCGCATTAAAACACACGCCTGAAGACGTCCTTTGGATCGGCACGAGGGATCGCGGACTTCTACGGTGGAAGGAATCTTCCAACGAGATTCATCATTTTCCGCATGAGCCAAACGTGAATGGAAGCCTGCCCCACGATGGCGTTACCGCACTGGCATCGGATCAAACCCAGCAACTTTGGATCGGAACTCATGCCGGATTGGCACGATGGGACGGGGGACCGCAGTTTCACACCTATGAAGAGGAGATCGGCCAGGCCTCTATCACTGACGTCCACGTGGATCCCGGGAACCGCGTGTGGGTGGCGCTGGCGAACCGCGGCTTGCGTATCTTTGATCAACAAACCAACGCATGGCAGCCTTTAGGTGAAGTGTTCGAGAACCAGACGGTAACCGTTATCGCACAATCTCAAGGAGAGAGCGTATGGTTGGGAACCAAGCGAAACGGCATCTATCAGTTTCACCCTGACCGCGGAATTCTAGCGCACTACCATCGACGAAATTCCAGCCTGCCGGACAACACGATTCACGGCATTTTGTTAGATTTTCAAGGCAAGCTTTGGGTCAGCACCAGCAACGGCCTCTGCCGGCAACAAGTGAATGGCGCCTTCCGCATCTTTGATACCGGCGACGGCCTGGCCTCGAAGATGTTTCACCCAAAAGCCTTTTGTCAGGATCACTTGGGGCGTCTCCACTTTGGCGGGAATCGGGGCTTCACCACCATCGATCTTGAGACCTTGCCTAACTCCCGGGCCGCGCAGCAGGCGATCTTGACCAATCTGGAAATCAATGGAGAGAAGATTCAGCCCGGGCCCGATAACGCGATCCTAAAGAAACCGTTAGCGATGACCAAGATGCTAAAATTGCCATTCGGAGAATGGACGCGCGTGGCATTGGGCTTCGGGACCTTGGATTACACCAATCCGGTCAAGAGTCACTTCCGGTTTAGAATGCTTCCGCTAGAGACTGAATGGGTCACTTCCGCCGAAGAAAGGCGTGCCGTATACACGGGACTAGGCGTTGGCGACTACACCTTCGAAGTACAATCATCCCTCGACGGCCAACGCTGGAACCCTAACAGTGCAGCGATTGCCATCAGAATCCTTCCGCCTTGGTATTTCTCGCCATGGGCCTTGGTCATGTGGGCAGGCGTTTCCTTGGCCGCCATTGTCGGCACCACACTGATGTGGTTTCAGCGTCAGAAGCGGCGATTGAGGCGCCAACAAGAAGTCTTGGAGAACGCCCGCAATCGCGCGGAAGCCGCGTTGGCTTCGGAACTCCAAAGAACCATGGTGCTGACGGCGGCGTCTGAACAACAAATTTCCTCAACGACCGAACCTTACGCGAAAACGCTCGAGAACATTGGCGGTTATCTTTCGGCTTCGTTCGGAAGTATCTATGAACTGGCCGGTCAAGGGCACCATCTCATCCTGGCGGGAGAGCATCTCTCCGAAGAAACGGCGATGGCCGGCTTGGGAACGATCTCTATCAATGAACCCATGGTGAAGGCAGTGTTAGAAACCGGTCGCCCGTTCATCTCGGAAGACATCAGCACCGATTCCCGTCTACGCGCCGTGGAAGCGCCGTTGCTGGCGGCAGGTTTGCAATCGCTGGTGATCTTGCGCACGACGGATCGCGATCAAGGAAACGGGATTCTGATCGTTGGTGATCACCGGCCGCGCATATGGGCTCCAAACGACGTCCAACTCCTGGAGACCGTGGCCTCACAAATCGGTCAGACCATCGCCCACCACCGGCTCATCCTCATGGAGAAAGAAACCAAGCAAACCCTCGAAGAAGCTCGCGGTGCTGCAGAAGAGGCCAATCAAGCCAAGAGTGATTTCTTAGCCAAGATGACCCACGAGTTGAGAACGCCTCTCAACTCAATCATTGGATTCACCCAACTCTTGGCCGACGATCAAACGCTCAGTGAAGATCATTGCCGGACGATCGGCATCATTCATGCCAGCGGCAATCATCTGTTAGAGACGGTGAATGGCATCCTCGATATGTCGAAAATCGAGCAAGGCCAGATCGAACTGAATACCGAAGCTTTCTCTCTCGAGAAGATGCTTGAAGAAGTGGTCATCATGATGAAAGCACGAAGCGATGCCGCCGGCCTCACGCTCACAGCCGAACGCAACCGGGATCTCCCCATTCGCATTGAGACGGATAAGGTCAAACTGCGGCAAGTTCTCATCAATTTTATCGGCAACGCCATCAAGTTCACGGAAACCGGCGGCATCAAACTTCGCGTGAAAGCGCTAGGTCATGCCGCGGGTGTTCTCAATTCGCCTTACACGAATCCCGTGCGCCTTCGTTTCGAAATCGAGGACACGGGATGCGGGATTGATGAAGCAGAGATCGGCCAATTGTTTGAAAAATTTGCCCAGACGGCCTCTGGTCGTCAATCAGGTCAAGGAACGGGACTTGGATTGCCAATCAGCAAGAGTTTCATCGAGCTGATGGGCGGCCAGGTCCGGGTTCACAGTGAACGCGATCAAGGCACCATCTTCACATTCGATATCGTGTGTGACGCCCTTCCCGTGGAGGAAATTGTGGAACCTGAGAAACCGGCTTTCGGTGAGAGCGGCGTCCCACAGATCGCCCCGATGAACGAGCCGTTCCGCATCCTCGTTGCGGAAGATCAACTTCCTAACCGTATTCTCATCCGAACCTTGCTAACCAAAGCCGGGTTCCAAGTCTTCGAAGCCGAGAATGGGAAACAAGCGATCGAAAAATGTCAGGAATGCCGGCCGCATCTTATCTTTATGGATAACGATATGCCTCTGATGAACGGCTTGGAAGCCACGCGTGAGATCCTGAGCTGGCAGGTGGAGAATCCTCCCAAGATCATCTTCCTTTCCGCTTACGCCATCGAGAGCTACCGTCAAGAAGCGCTGCAGGCCGGTTGCGTGGACTACCTAACAAAGCCCTTCGACAAGCACGATCTCTTTGAAGTCATCGCGCGCCATTCGGAACTGAAGTTTTGTTAGGAATACCCACGTTCGCGGCGTAGATCTGCGTAATGAGCTCGGTGGCGAGCCGGCCGGAAGCCGGGGGGACGGCAGGCTCGCGGCCTTCTCGAGCGGCGCTAACAAAATCACCGATGATCGCTTCATGCCCCGCGGTATCCGCGACCGCGGCGGAATCTGCACCGCTGTGAACTTCGAAATCCGTTGGCTGTGAGGGATTTTCCACGCCGTCCATTTCCCACAAAGTGATCTCATCATTCTCCATCACGCAGGAGCCTTTCTCTGCGTGAAACTCTAGCACAGGCGCGAAACCAGGCTTCGTTGCGGTGGAGGCGGTGATGCTGCCGATCATGCCAGATTCGTAGCGCAATAGGGCGATTCCGTGATCTTCTACTTCGATATCGTGAGTGAAGGTGTCGAGCATGCTCACCACGCGCACGGGCATACCGAAGAACCAAACATAGACGTCAACATTGTGAGCGGCTTGTTGAATAAACGGCCCGCCGCCATCAATGGCGAAACCACCGCGGTAATCGCCTGATTCGTAATAAGCCATGTCGCGATAGAACTTCACGCGCATATCTGCCGCAAAGACCCGGCCCAGCGCGCCTTGATCTAACAAGCTCTTAACCGCTACATTATCAGGGCTCATGCGGCGTTGGTAACTCACGCCGAGATTCACCCTGGCATCGGCACACGCCGTCGTCATGGCATCCATGTTAGCAGCGTTGATATCGAGAACCTTCTCCGTGAGAACGTGTTTTCCCAGGTTCGCCGCCTCAATGGCGCCCTGGTGATGGAGACCGTTGGGCGTGCATAGAATCACCGCATCGTAGGGCGCGGTCACGTCACTTAGACGCTCGCGAATTTGCGCTCCCGATGGCATGTAATCCGGCCGACGGAGACTCCTTGAAACGGCTCCGGTGATCTCGACGCCTTCCAATTTGTCAATGGCTCTAGCATAGGTGCCACCAATGTTGCCGGTGCCGACGAGAACAAAGCGGAAGACGTCTTGCATGGCGTTAGCCTGCGTCGTCTTCAGTCGAGAAACAATCGAGAAGTTGTGCGAGGTCGGTGAGGATGAGGTCGGGCTCGATCTGCAGACGATCCTCCTCGCGCCATCGTAGCGACCGGGCATCGCCGGCGAAGAGTGCGGTACGAAAGCCGACCGCGGCAGCCGTAGCGATGTCGTTGCGCATGTCATTCCCGACGTAGAGTGCTTGCTGGGCCTTGATGTCCTTCTTGGCCAGTTTGTGTGACAGTGTCACAAACAGACCCTTAGAAGGTTTGGCCTCGCGGATTTCATAAGACCACAAGCACAGGGATTCATTGAAGCCTAGATCTTCAAGGTTTCGCTCAAAAAGACTTTCAAGAAAGATGGGCGTGTAGAACTGCGCATTGGATACAACGCCTAACGGATGACCTAAGTCACGTAAAGTGAGCAGTGTTTGGATGGCATTGGGCATGGGCCAGACTGGATTGACCGCGGCCTCGTAGCGGATGGCCAGGCGCTCAATGGCAAGATCTGAAAGGGCGATCCCGTTCTCGTCCAGGAGTTTGGACCAGATCTCGCGAATCTCGACTTCCGGGTAGGAGGCCCCGTCGTGAATGGCTCGTGTGTGTTCGGCGGCGATCGATTCCACGAGCCGCTCTGCCAAGCAGAGCGCGGGCGTGGTGACGATGCCTTCTTCGCGCAAAGCCTCGGCTATGATTTCTTCGCGGTCCTTATCCGTGGAATTCGCAAGACCGATATCACCCGATCCTGACATTAACAAAGTTCCGTAAATATCAAAGATGACCGCTTTCACGTCGGGCAGCGATCGCACAGCTGAGGAGACGCCAGTCTGCTGAGGCTCCATGGGCCGCGATAGCTTGACGGCCAAGGCACGACAATCGTTGGACATGATCTATGAGAGGAGGAAAGAGAAACGTTCAGGTTGGAGAAAAGAATCCATCAAGCGCTGGGCGATACCTTGAGAGTCGGGCTCAGCCTGACCGGATTCTTCTGAATCTAACAATTGCGTGTAATAGGCGGAGAGGCGCTCCGCGTAGGTTTCAAGAGAATATTCGCTCGTAAGGATCGGCCTCAGGGACTGAAAATCCGGCCGTGGCGCATCGGGATCGAACCATGAATCCAACCAAAGTCCCGAACTGGCGCAAGCGCCGTCGGTTTCCACGATCACCTGATCGCTGAGATCCTCCTCCAAAACTTTGCGGATGATCTCTTCTTGAGCCTTTTCATCCAAACGGCCGAAATCGACCCGGCCGCGAGCGTCCGTCATGGCGGTGAGGGTTTGTTCAGCGGCGTATTTGGGAACCTTGCGGTCATAAGCGCCGTGGTGAAGGAGCAATTGCTGATCCAAGGCTTCTAACATTTTTTCTTCACCCACCCACGTCAGGGGAACGCGCAAGGCTTTATAGAGACCTGTTAGAGGCAGCCCGGCTTCCTTGAGATCCTCAGTGATATCCGGCAGATCACGGCCTAACAAGAGATGCCCGGACATCAAGGGCTCCAAGAAAGCAAGACCAAAGCCCTCCGCAGCGCTGGTCGTAACTATGATATCCGCCGCATCCATCCACGCTTTGAAAGATTTGCCGGTGTGACGTTCGTAGCCCACATCGGCGGGAGAGAGATCATCCACGACGCCGAAATGCACGTGGAGTTCGAGTTCTTTGGCGAGGGCTTCCCAACGATCGTGAATGGTTTGCCATTGGGGATTATCCGGCCGGCGGGTGGTGGCAAAGACCGCGCGGTCTCCTAGCAGAGCGCTTAAGAGACAAAGCTCCCCGAGGTTCTTGCGCCGGATGCCGCGGGATGGGTAAAGAGCGAGCGGTTTCTCGCGAACTTCCAAGCCGTCGATCATGCGTCCCGGAACGGGAGGCGCGGGATTGGGAAGATAATGGACGCGCTCAGCCGGAATCCCGGCACCGGATAAGATCGCTTGGTCGCGCGAGTTGAGCACGGCGTAATGGACTCTGGCCCCCACGGGATACGGCGTTTCCGCTTTCTTCAAAATGCCGTAGTTGTTAGGCCGGCCGTCCTCAGCGAAATCGTGGATTTGCAGGAGCAGGGGCACACCAGACTCGGCAAGAGCCGCCGTGGCATCGGCTAGGAAGGCGTTCTTGCCCAAAGCGTGATTGTGGATGTGCCAAACATCAGGCGCATGATTGCCTAATCCCTCCATGGCAGCCCCACGCATGCGGTCGGCCAGCTGCACGGCGGATTGGAGTGAGGTTTCACCCCCATAAGCGAGCTGGGGAATCACTCGCACATTTGCTAATTCGTCGCCTTCATAAGGTTCACCACTGAGAATGACCAGCTCAGCTTGTTTGTGTTGCGTTAGGGCCTTGGCGGCATGCTCGATCACACGGGTCACGCCGCCCGGCCGCAAGTGATAATGGCAAATGGCGATGCGAAGAGGACGATCCAGGGGAAGGGAGTCGGGGGCGACCATGCAAGGCGAACTTAGTGAGAGGTTGGAAACTGTAAACGAGAAATCCTTGGCGGATTGGTACAAGATTAGCCTACAGGAAATGAATCTTTATTCCCCGCCAATTTGTTTTAAAGAGACGCTTCATGGCACAGAATTACGGTTTCCTTTCCACGCGCTTCGCCGGCACCGATGGCGTTTCGTTAGAGAGCGCGAAATGGGCCTCGGTATTGGAAGCAGACGGCCATCATTGTTTCTGGTATAGTGGCAGGAACGATCGACCCAGTGAAATCAGTTACTGCGTGCCGGAAGCGCACTTTGGCGATCCGGAAAACGTATGGATCAATGAACGGATCTGGGGCGTCCTGCGGCGGGATCGGCTGGTTTCGCAGCGGATTCGGGAGATGGCGCGGTATCTCAAGGAGACGATTTATCGCTTTGTCGAGCTCTACGAGATCGATGTGCTGGTGGCGCAGAATGCCCTGACCATCCCCATGCACGTGCCGCTAGGTTTAGCGCTGACGGAGTTTCTAGCAGAGACACAGATGCCCACCATTGCCCATCATCACGATTTCTACTGGGAACGCACGCGATTCAGTATCACCGCGGTACGGGATCTCTTGGATGCGGCCTTTCCACCATCGCTGCCTAATATTCGCCATGTGGTGATCAATCAACGGGCCCAGAGCCGCTTGGCCTTTCGCAAAGGTGATGGATCCCTCCTCATTCCCAATGTTTTTGAATTTGAGAAACCGGCTCCGGGAATCGATGAGTACTCGAGCGACTTCCGCTCGGAAATAGGACTTAGTGAGGATGATTTCCTAGTCTTGCAACCAACGCGCGTGGTGCCTCGCAAAGGCATTGAGCACACGATCAAATTGGTGAGTTTGTTAAAAGACAAGCGTTATAAAATCGTGATCTCCCATGATGCCGGCGATGAAGGCTACGAATATCAGCATCTCCTCCAGGAACTCGCGCATGATGAGGGCGTGGACCTGAGGCTGATATCGGAACGCGTGGGGGAACACCGGAAGATCGATTCACAAGGACGCAAGATTTACACGCTTTGGGACATCTACCCGCATGCGGATCTGGTCACCTTTCCGAGCACCTACGAAGGATTTGGCAACGCTTTGTTAGAAGCCTTTTATTTTCGCAAGCCGGTGGTGATCAATCGCTACACGATCTTTGTGGAAGACATCGAACCCAAGGGCTTTAAGCTGGTTTCCATGGATGGCTTTGTATCCAAGGAAACGGTCGCTTATCTTTCACACATCATGCAAGACGCTGCCTATCGCGAGCAGATGGTAGCGCATAACTACGAGATGGCGAAACGCTACTATGGCTACACCACGCTGCGCACTGCGCTCATGACGACGATTCAGAGTCTAACAGGCGCGCCCATTCAACCAGAGCCGTCACAATGAAACTGATTCCTCATCAACGGATGGAAAGCATACGCAGGCGATTGGTGCGTTTGTATGGAGACGAAGCGCCTAAACTGATCGAGCGTCTCTATATGATGATCGGACGCTACGGCGTGGGTATCGACGTGATTCCCGAGACGGACTATTGGAATGAAAACGACGTCGTTTTGATCACTTATGCGGATATGGTGAAGCGGCCGGGCGAAAGGCCATTGGCTACACTCAAGCGCTTTCTGGATGAGCGTCTTCACGGCGTGGTCAAAACGGTGCACATCCTTCCCTTCACATCATGGTCTTCTGACGACGGCTTTTCCGTCACGGATTACCGAAAGGTTTCGCCTTTGTATGGACGCTGGGAAGAAGTGGAAGCGCTCGGAGGGCAGTTCCAGTTGATGTTTGACTTGGTGCTCAACCATTGTTCCGCCCAGAGCCCCTGGTTTCGCGATTACTTAAAAGGGATTCAGCCGGCGAGCGACTACTTCATTGAAGCCGATCCTAACAAAGATTTATCTCAAGTCGTGAGGCCGCGGCCCTGGCCGCTCCTCACCAAGTTCACCACCAATGAAGGCGACGCTCACGTGTGGACGACCTTTAGTGACGACCAGGTGGATCTTGATTGGAGTAATCCTAACGTTCTATTTGAGTTCATTGATATCCTGCTACTCTACATTTCCAAAGGAATGCGGATCGTTCGAATGGATGCCGTGGCCTTTGTGTGGAAAGAGATCGGCACCACCTGCATGCACCTCCCCCAGACACACGAGATCGTGAAGCTCTTTCGTGATATCGTGAGTATTGTCGCGCCGCAAGTGCTTATTCTAACAGAAACGAATGTGCCACATGAAGAGAACATCAGCTACTTCGGCCGTGGTGACGAAGCGCACATGGTCTATCAGTTTAGCCTGCCGCCGCTCTTGCTCTACGCGTTGCTCCGCGGCGATTGCGGTTATTTACGTGAATGGGCTGCGAGTTTACCGGAGCCGGAGGCCGGCACGACGTATTTCAACTTCACGGCATCGCATGACGGCATCGGCGTTCGACCGCTACACGGCCTG
This sequence comes from Verrucomicrobiales bacterium, assembly GCA_965224685.1. GTDB lineage: Bacteria > Verrucomicrobiota > Verrucomicrobiia > Verrucomicrobiales > DEV007 > CBDDAB01. Next base: position 1,397,087 of record CBDDAB010000018.1, read on the forward strand.
CTGCCGGAGAACGAGCTGGCCTGGCTCATTGATCAAATCCGCAGCCGTGGCGGCCATGTGAGTACGCGGCGTCTTGAAGATGGCTCGGAAAGTCCGTACGAATTGAACATCACCTATAGCTCGGCCCTAACAGATGCCGACAACGAAGCGTTAGGCCGGCAACGGTTTCTGTGTTCGCAAGCCGTCGCGCTCTCCATGCGTGGTGTTCCCGCAGTCTATTTCCATTCGCTCATGGCCACACCGAACGATCTGGCTGGTGTGGAGGATCTAGGGTACCCCCGCGCCATCAATCGCAAGCGTTGGGATGACGCCGAACTGACGAACAAACTTGAAGATGCCGATTCGCCGTATGCGAAGGTCTTCGCCACCCTGACGGCACTCATTCGCCGCCGTGCCGGGCATCCGTCCTTCCATCCTGATGCGCCCCAAACCATCCTCGATTTCGGAAAAGCCGTCTTTGCCCTTCGGCGCGATTCTTGCGACGGCGGCCAGAGTATTCTCTGTCTTTTCAACTTCACGGCTAGCCCTCAATCCGTGCCGTATGAAGCGATCGATCGTGTTTTCGATGAAACGGAGTCTCTCAAGCTTCGAGATGTGGTAAGTGGTTTGCACGTCGATCGTGGGGATAAGAAGCATTTTGAACTGGCGCCCTATCAAGCGGCGTGGCTAGTGGCGGGGTGAACTTGAGCCTCATTTGCAACGTGAGGCGGAGATTCTACACTAGCTAGCTAGCTAGCATCCCCGCCGACAACGAACATCGTGGAGGGTTGCGGGAAGACTAACTAACTAACAAGTCGCGAATTAAGTCTAACCAACTAGAGCGCCCAAGCCACTCAAACCACGGCCGCCACGCAAACCCGCAGATGCCTTCACACCCGAAGAAGGGGCGCGAGCCTTTCGAAATCTCAGGTTACAACTTCAGCGCCCACCTATAGAACTATCCAAAGCAAAGTGGCTCGATTACGGCAGAAATCCGAACGCTCTCAGATCGAGATCTCCTGGAACTTATCACTAACGAGTTACTTACCACCGTTATCCTCAGATCGTGACAAGTATCCGCACGAACCCGCGCGCCGCCGTGCCGGGCAGTTCAACGCTTACTTCGCCGGTAGTGGGATCGACCGTCAATTCGTGGAGCGTCGTGTGATGTTCCCAAGCACCGCCCGCGGACGGACGCGTGGAGAGATCTTCCCAGCCCTCCTCGTCGAGATCTTCCGACCACTGTACCTTGATCTCAGCACCTCGCACGGCGGCCGGAGTGAAACGGTAGATGAAGTTGGACGGGGACAACTCTGACATCAGCACCGGCTCGGTGTAGGCTAAGGGGTTGCCACCAAACACAAACTCCTCAGCGTTGGTCAGCTCATCGCTATCTGGATCCTGGTAGGGATCGGCGAAGCTCTGTCCGGCGTCGTCGCCGAACTGCGCTACCCGCCACTCGTGATAGGATTCGGTCGGCGTGACATCGGTGACGTTCACGGTGATGGTGGCCGTGTCGCTCATCGCCGGGCTGCCGTCGTCGGTCACAGTGACCGTTAGGGCGTAAGAGGTCGTCGTCTCGTAATCGAGAGCGGCCGCGGAGGTGATGGCTCCCGTCCCGCTGTCGATGGCGAAGGTGCCACCGGTGTTGCCTGCGGTGATCGCGTAGCTAAGCGTGTCACCCAAGTTGGGGTCGCTCGCCGCGACCACGCCCACCGCCGTTCCAGAGGGGATGCTCTCCGCTACCGCAAAGGTGGCGTCGTTCGCCACGGGCGGTTGACTCCATTCTTCTCCGTACACTTGGACCTCGGCGAGCGATAGCACCTTGTCACCATGGCTGTTGGTCCCCAGCAGTTCAATTCTCACCCGGTCGGCGATGGCCCCATCAATCGATGACAGGCTGAACACCGATCCGGCATGTGTCCCCGACTCCACGAAGTAGTTCCCGCCCATCACCTCCGTGGAGCCATTCCAGATACTCACCCTGAAGTTAGACAGGCGTCTCTGAGAAACATCCCTGTTGTACAGGACAATCTGCTCCAACTGGTGAAGCCCCTTCAGGTCGACCTCCCACCAGTTGTCCGACGTAGAGTCAGTGTAAGTCACACTCCCGCCCGAGAGTCCGCCTTCTGTCTTCCCATCGATCGCCCTCGAAGCCCCCCCCGGAAACCGTCGTAGACTGGGTGGCAACGGGGTCGTTGGCATCGCTCCCCCTAGACACCTCCACCTCTGCCAAAGAAAGATGCCCGTTCCCATCGTTGTTCTGACCCAAGAGTTCCACGCGGACATAGCGCCCCGTTACCCGAGAGGGAAGCTGCCAAGCCTCGGATACCCCCACAGAACCACTCCCCTCATAAAAATTCTGCACGGAGAGCTCTGCGCTCGCCGCATCCAGGACAGACACACGGAAATTGGACAACCGCCCGGAACAGCAGTCGTCCGTCCTGTTATAGAGTTCGATGAGACCAATCTCCCGACCCGTCCCCAGATCGACCTCCCACCAACTGTCCTGATAGTTGCCCGTGTGGGTCACGCTACCCTGGTTCCATTTGCCGTCCGTATCGCCATCGATGGCACGCGAGGCTCCTCCCCCCCGCGGTGGTGCTCGACTGGCTCGCCGTCACGCCAGGCTCATGCGTCCAGTTTCGAACGCCTGGGCTCAAGGCGATGTTCTCGGGCAAGGGTTCGCTAACCTCCACCTCCGCCAGCGAGAGAACCCCGCTTCCGTCGTTGTTGAGCTCATCGAGCTCCACGCGAACAAGCCTCCCCGTGACAGCGGAGGCCAGGATCCACTGTTCGCTGGCGCCTACGGCACCACTCCCCTGATAGAAATCCTGTCCGGCAACCTCCGTCCTTGACGCATCTAAGATGGATACCCGGAAATTGGACAACCTGCCGCCGCAGCAATCCGTCCGGTTATACAACGACACGGCTCCAATGAGACGATCGGCACCCAAATCCACCTCCCACCAGCTGTCCTGCTGGTTTTCCGTATGGGTCACACTACTGCCGTCCGAATAGTGACCATCGGTAATCCCGTCGATGGCACGTGAAGCGTTCCCTCCGTGGGCTGTGGTTGATTGGCTCGCCGTCACCCCGGCCTCTTGAGTCCAGTTTTTCCCAAAAACAATCGCGTCCCCTGGAACCCACGGCACCGTGTCAAACCGCCAGACGATCCCTTTCCCCACTGCACCCCCATCCGTCGTATCGACACGCCAGAAGTACTCCTCCCCTAGGGTCAGGGGGGCACTCAATCCGAAAGATGTGGCAGAGGTCTGCCCGAGATGCTCCGAAGAAGCCGTCGTCGCGTTCTCGACAGCGCTCAGATCGGTGCCGAAATACACATCATAGGTTGCCCCGCTGTTGCGGGTACCCCACGCGAGGGTGTCCGTGGACGTGGGGATCGTCGTCGCGAAATCGGAGGGAACCGGTGAATGCACGACGGCCTGCACATCGATGATCGCGACCCCCGTGGCCGTTTGACCCTCGGAATCCGCGATCAGATAGGTGAAATGATCCGTGCCGAAGAAATCCAGTGCAGGGGTATACACAAGCTCCTGCCCCTGTTGGACAACACCGCCACCATTCGCGGAAGTAGTCTGGAATGAAGAGAGAGTCAGAGACTGGCCATTGGCATCGTGGTCGTTGCCAAGGACATCGACGGTCACGTCCTCCAGTTGGACAACCGTCGCTAGATCCATCGATGCATAGGGCGGCAGCTCCACCGCCGTGAAAGTCCCCTCGTCATCCAAGATCCCACCCGTCGATATTCTCGAATCGCGGTGGTTGAGAACCGTTTGAACCTCAGGCCCACTGAGTCGCCCGGGCTGGTTCCCGCCCATCAGCCCTGCCCCTTCAGGACTACCGCCCACGAAGTGACCACACCCCCAGTTGTGTCCCACCTCGTGGCGGAAAACCACATCGAAAGCACCCGTCCCCCCACTCCCATTCACAGAATAGCCGCTGGTGGTCCCCACAACTCCCACCCAGGCTAGCCCACCGCCAATTTTTGTCGGAGAAACACCCGCCACCGTATCGGGGTCCGTCGTCGTCTGGTTGGTATTCCATTCCGTCCTCACGGCGCTGAGGTAGCCTCCTCCGCTCAAGCCCGTGTAGGGGTCCTGGGCTAGCGTTGAACGGATGATCACCCGGCCGAGATAGGCACGCAGCAGCGCGTCCCGCATGTAGATGGCACATGTCACGCAAACCGAGTACTCGATCTGCTCGAACGCCTTCGCCACGCTGCTCCCGGCCGTCGTGAAATAGTTGTGATCGGCATCGATCCCGAGTTCGTAGCCATACATCTTGGTTCCCGCCTTGCCCGCTCCGACGGTGATCGACGACAATTCGTAGTTGCTGAACGTGCCGTAGTCCAAGGCGCGGGTGCTTACCACCGCCGAGTCCAAGGTGAACCACGTCACCCCACGGTCAAAATACACCGCCCCCCGAAACTCATCGTCATCCTGGAGGACACCACACGAGACGGCTCCGGGATACTCATCGACAGTCCCGATATAGGAACGTTCGCCAACCGGAGTAACCACATCGTAGTCACCGGAGGAGTTCTGTGACCACAACTCGAAGTTGGATCCACGAAGGTCCACCTTCTCGAGTTGCATAGTGATCGTTTCACCGTTGTAGGTGACGGATTGGGTCAAGGTCGCCGGGGCTTGCGCCGACCCTGAAACCGGGCAGAACGGCAGGGCGAAGGACAGCGCGAGTAACAAGTTCCGGGATAGGACTACTAGAGAGTGGCGGCGTGGTGAATTGGATCTGGGTGGGACTGCCAATGGGGTTGTCATGTGGTGGGGAGGTGTGGGGTGGGGAGAATGGTCGGCGGGGCTGGATTTCGAGACGGTGAGCGAAACCTAATGGCCGCCCTCATGTTGACCGGTGCATAGGGCGAGCTTGGATACGTAGCCGTCCCCATCCCTGACCCAGAACTCGCCGCAGGTGTTGGCGGGAAGGTTCGCCATGGTATAGATCAGGTCGCCTACTTTTGGAGATGGCGTACCGGGGTAGACGTTGATGGTGCTGGGTTCGGCGAGGACGTACGGCCCGGAGGGCGTTCCTACGGCGCGGGCAAGATTGGGTTTGGCGAGTCGGGCTGGAGGCTCTCCGCCCGGGGCCGCAGGTGACTGATCGGGCGCGAGCGGCTGGGGCGACGCTGCAGCGGCTGCGTGTATGTCTCGGTCTTCAGACGCCGGGAAGCTGGCTCTCTCTGGGCTCCCATCTGCGCAACCAAACAACAGTATTGGAATCGCCAAATGAGCACACCCGAACAAGTACCTCCACAGAAAAATTCTGGCAATTATAATAATATACATAATTACATTATGCTCTTCGAGTTACCATTACTCAAGGGAATCGCTTGATGATTTGCCAAAGTTCGTAGGCACGGCGTCGAGCCTTCTGGATCTGCTTTGATGAGACGGCCGGTTGGTTGGAGGGCTGCGGCGCTTGCTGCTCTGAACCGGCCAGCGGTCGATCCGCTGTGAAACTCCAAATTCGTGAGTTTCTCTTCGTGGCCACCCCGAAATTCCCCTCCGATCGTTCGCAGGCCCCGCGATGCTCAAGTCGTCTGTGAGCCAGAACAGCCCGATAAACCCGACGGCTTAAGGAGAGTCCCGATCTATTGAGAGAAAAATCATCGGTGGGGAAACGTTGCGATTCTATCGAGTAGAGAGGCATTTCCTGGTATGCACCGTTGATGAGAATGCGTATGTCCTAACGGTGATTCATGGCGTCCTGGATCTCCCTGAGCGAATCCGAGAACTTGAGCCTCATTTGCCAACGTGAGGCGGAGATTCTGCACCAGAGATTCTTAGATTCGCTTGGTAAGCATGCCTGTGAGTCGGTGATCTTTTGAAAGATTCTGTGTAATGTGGGTCGGCGAATCTCTCAGGTAGTGCCTATCCCGATGAATTCTGAATCCGAATCTACCTGCCCCAAGTGTCAGGCGCCCATTCCCAAAGAAGCGCCGCGCGGGCTCTGTCCGCGGTGTCTCATGGATGGCGCCTTGGAATCTGAGCCTCAGGCGCCGGCTTCACCACCTCCGAAGATTGAAGAACTGGCAGGGGCCTTTCCTCAGCTGGAAGTGCTCGAACTCTTGGGAAGCGGTGGGATGGGACGCGTTTACAAGGCGCGGCAGACCCACCTCGATCGCGTGGTGGCGCTCAAGGTTTTGCCACCAGCACTGGCAAAGGATCCGGCATTTGCCGAACGCTTTGCTCGCGAGGCCCGGGCCTTGGCACGATTGAATCACCCTAACATCGTGCAGCTCTACGACTTTGGCCAAAGCGCCCCGGCTCAGGACGGAAGCGCGTATTTCTATCTCCTTTTAGAGTACGTCGACGGCGTGAACTTGCGTCAGACCTTGCAGACCAAGGCGCTCACGTCTCGCGAAGCGTTGGGCATCGTGCCGCGACTTTGTGACGCCTTGCACTACGCCCACGAGCAGGGCGTGATGCATCGCGATATCAAGCCGGAGAATATCCTCATCGACAAAGCGGGGCGGGTGAAGATCGCTGACTTCGGTCTCGCGCGACTGCAACGAAATGAAGGGGACACCGAAGCCATGACCCTCACCATGAGTGGCGCACAGCTCGGCACGGCGGCTTACATGGCGCCGGAACAAATCGAGCAACCACATGAAGTCGATCATCGCGCTGATATCTATAGTCTGGGCGTGGTCTTCTACGAATTGCTCACGGGAGAACTACCGTTAGGCCGGTTTGCCGCCCCCAGTGAGAAGAGTGGGGTGGATCCCCGATTAGACTCCGTGGTTTTCCGGACGTTAGAGAAACAACGCGACCGCCGCTATCAAAGTGCCGGTGAAGTGCAAACCCAAGTCGAAACCATCGCCGGCACCCCCACACCGAGTCAGACGGCTGCGTTCTCATCCACAGAACCGGAAGAGAACCCTAACGCCCTCAAAACCGGAAGCGCGATCGCGTTTCCCTCTTCGTGGATGATGCCATTCCCATGGATTTGGCGGCAACCTTTCTTGTTTGTTAGGGGGACGCTCGCGGTGGACGCGGAGCGTCTCGTCTACGCCTCGGCCCAATCCACGCTGACCATTCCGTTAGAGGCGATCGAAGACGTTTCTCTAACACCGATGCGCTTTGCGCGCGAACCGTTGGGCCGTTGCCCCTTCGCGGTGCGCTGGCGGGATGCGACGGGGCGCGGGCAGACGACGTGTTTCCTAACCGGATCCGCATCGTGGTTGACGCCGATCACCGAAGAACAAACGCTAACAGATGATTGGCTACGGTTGATTCGGGAAGCGGTGGCGAAACGTCGCGGTCAAGCGCCGGCGTGTCAGCATGATCCGGCCTTGAAATGTGCGGATCTCACGCCGCCTTTGCCGGCGGCACCGATTGCTTGGTCGATGGGCTCGGCGATCGTTGGCTTCGTGGCGATGTTGATGATTCTGAGTGGGAACGTATTGGTGGGCCTGCCGTTAGCTGCCGTCGCCGCAGCGGTTGGTTGTGGCATCTGGCGGCGACGTGAGGCTAAAACATCTACCCCATTTTCAAGTCAATCACCGCCCCCGTCGATGCCACACACGCAGAAATCTGCCAGTGTAAGCGGTGAACGAGAGCCAGGTTTCTCAGGGCTTGCGATCGTAGCGTTAGCCTTCGCGATGCTCGGATGGCTTCCGATTATTGATGAGCTCGTTTTTGACGGATTTTTCCGATCAGCGTCTTCACTTTCAGTTAATGCAATGGAGATGCTCATTGCCGGTGCTCCCATTATCGGTAGCGTGTTAGGCTGGATCAGTCTCTACCGGATCAACCGTGCGGAACCACGGCCGAAAGGGCGCCGGTGCGCTCTCTTTGCCGCGTTGCAAGCCCCAGTGATCGCCGTGACGTGGTTGTTAGGGGTTGCCGCCTTTCTCCAATGGGAGGCGGGTTTCCATATCGCGCCGTTGACTTTCACCATCCTCCTCCTGACAGCGCTGGTCTTCTTGCTCATTCGAATCCTGTTTTATATGGCAGGTCTACGCGGCTTAAGTTCTTGGAAATGGTGGCTTGGCACAGGGACATCCGCCTTGGCTGTACTATTACTAACCCTGTCTGCTTGGGTGCTTAATGGTGGCCACGAACGAGGTTGGGGGTCTGCCAGGATGACTGGTGAATCTTCACAAATCTTTCCTGTGGTCGCCGAAACGTGGAAAAGCAAAGAAGCGAGATATGACGAAGAGGTGTATCTTCTCTTTGTGAGCGTTGGTTGTGCGTCGGGACTTCTTCTTGCGGCCAGCGGTTCCGGGACGGGAACGGTTGGCTTGCTCTTGGCTACGGCCGCATGTGTTGGACTCCAGGCTGCAAGAGTGCCTTGCCCGTTTAGCGAACACCTTCAACGCGAATGGACCGATCAACCGGAACGCCACTATCGCCGAGTGCCACCCGATGCCATCCATGAGTTCAGACTCTAGCACACCTCCCGACTTCCGCATGGCGGAAACGCGGTGGACACAGGTCATCCGGTCTCAAGGAAAGTCTTCCGAAGCGAGGATGGCCTTGAAAGAACTAACTGAAGCCTACTACCAACCGGTTTATCAATTCATCCGCGAGCGTTCACCCAATGAAGAAGCGGCCAAAGATTCGACGCAGACGTTCTTTGCCCGGGTCTTGGATCGCTACGGTTTTGATGGAGCGGATCCGGAGCGCGGCCGGTTCCGATCCTTCTTGTTAGGCGCTGTGAAACATTTTTTGTCGGAACAACGGGCACATGAAAAGCGGCAGAAACGCGGGGGAGAGGTGACGCATCAATCGCTCGAGAGTTCGCCTGCGCCAAACGCATCGACGGCGCCGGGTCTTCAGGTTGCCGATTCGTCGACGCCGTCTCCGGACGCTGCCTTTGACCGCTTGTGGGCGTACACGCTGCTCGAGCGAGCGTTAGGCCGGCTCGAGGCGGAATGTCAGGTGGAGGGCAAAGCGAAACTGTTCACCGTTTTGCAGCCCTGGCTGGCCGGTGGGGACCCGCAATCCCAGGCAGAAGCCGCAATGGAATTGGGACTCAGCGAAAACGCCACGCGCATGGCGATCCATCGGCTAAGGCAACGCTATCGCTCTGGCTTGCGGAAGGAACTCAGTCACACCATGGCGCCGGGATTTTCAGTGGATGAAGAAATGCGCCACCTGTTCGCCGCTCTGGTAGAGTGAAGAGGCTATTCGGAGCGTTCATCTTGGGCCACTGAAAGAAAGTTTGTTTTCCATGCAAGTTTCACGCGTGACGCGCCATCTTTAAGCAACATGGACGATCGAGAACTTCTGAGATGCTACACCCAGTCGGGTAATGAAGACGCCTTCACTAAGTTGGTGGAGCGTTATCTTGGGATGGTCTATGGCACCGCCTTCCGGCGCACGGGCAACCGTGAGCTTGCGGAGGAAGTCTCTCAAAACGTCTTCGCTCTCCTGGCCAGGAAGGCAACTCAACTGAAACCGGGCGCGGTCATCGCCGGGTGGCTGCATCGCACGACCGTGCTGCAGTCCTCGCACACGATGCGCTCGGAACGTACACGAACCCACAAGATGAAAGCGTTCTCTGAATCTTTGTCGGAGGACATCGCGGAAGCACAACACGAATGGAATGAGGTGGCGCATATCATTGATGCCTCGATGAACAAACTGCAACCAGCTGACCGTGACGTTCTGTTTCTGAGATTCTTTGAGGGCTGGACCTACCGGGATATCGGACACCGGTTCGGCAAATCGGAGTCCGCAACCCAAAGGCATGTCACGCGTGCGGTGGAGAAACTCTCACACCTTCTTAAAAAGAAGGGAGTGACGATCTCTTCCACCGCCTTGGCTGCCGGTTTGGGCCCGGAATTAACCCAAGCGGCTCCAGCCGGGCTGGCGGCCACCGTTTCTCAAACGGCCCTTTCCAGCGTGTCGGTCACCGCTTCCACCGGAATCCTAACTAACCTACTTCTATTCATGTCACAGACTAAAACAAGTACTCTCATCCTGGCCGGATGCGGATTGATCGTCCTCTGCACGGGGGGCGGCATTCTGCTAGGGAAAAGACATCACCCTTCTTCTGATGTCACCAACCGGTCATCGGGCACCCCTGAAGCGATGGTTTCCTCAACACCCGTGGAGGCAACACCCGCTCCTCAGGAAAGCACGCCGCCTTCGCTCGTCGGTGCTCCCGACAACGGCGTTGCCGCCCTCTTGCAGGAAGCGGTCGCTTTGTTAGAAAAAGCCGCGACGCCAAAGTCTGTGGAGAATGACGTGCGTGGCATCGTCTCTCAACTCACCACTTCTGATATGCCCGAGGCACTGCGCTTTGCCTCGAACGTCTCGCTCGACGAAGAGGCCGGTAACTTGCTTCGAGAAGAAATCTACCGTCGTTGGGGAGCGCTTGACGGAACTGAAGCCGTCAGTGCCGCTCTCGCGGTCGCGGATCGGAGCGAGCGGCAAGACAACGTTCGCAAAGTCATCAATGGTTGGGCCGAGAGTGATCCTGAGGCGGCCTATCGTTGGCACACGGACTCACTGGATACGGTGACGGATGCCATAGGAGAGCGCGCCTATCAGGATCTCATCGGTGGCATCGGCAAGGGCTGGATTCGTTACGACCTTGAGGCTGGATTCGCCTTCGTCGAATCGCTCCCGCTTGATACGCAGAATGTTGTCTTGAGAGAATTCGGCGATTTCGCCAACGATCCGGCCACGCATGAGGCGGTCGCGACCAAGATCGCCTCACTGGAGGACTCTGAAATGCGTGGCCAGATGATCCAGCACTTTGGCGGTAAATGGGGAAAGGTGGCGCCGCGAGAAATGGCCAGATGGTTCGACTCCATCGCCTACGACTCACCGGCTTCCCAATTCCAATCGTCCAATTCACTTGGGGAGGCCTATTTCCAACAGCATCCCCGCGAAGCGGTAGATTGGTTTTATGCGAAAATCCCGGAACCCGTAAAACCCGATTTCATTCGTGGAATCGTCGCCGGCGAGTGGGCGGAACGTGATCCCGCTGCGGCACGCGCCTGGCTCGTTGAACACGGATTTGACCCAAACACTCTGTTAGATCAATGAAGCTCGCTTTGAAATTACTGCTCGGCGCCGCCTGCGTCGCTGGGTTCTATCTCGGGTGGGAACACTCACGAAAGCCTGCCAAAGGGGGAACAAACCCGTCATCCGTTGCTCTAACGGAAACACTCCGTCGTCAAGCCGCTTCACCCGGAGATATCAGCAATCGATTTGAAGCATTGGCTAAGGCCGTGCGGCGCCAAGACAATGAAGCCATCGAAGCACTTCGCAAGGGCCCGTTGAGCCAGCTCACTCTGGATCAACTTAAAGAATTAGTGCGCCTGATAGACTCTGAACCGGATGGCTTTCACCGGAGCCGGATGGTTCAGGCCATCGCCTCCCGTTGGGCAGAACTCGATCCCGATAGTGCCCTCAACTTCGTCAACGAGCGGGTTCACCGCAATCATCAACACATTGCCTTTTCCCGGATCTTTCGTGTCCTCGGCAAAGAAGATCCTCCCAAGGCCTACGCTCGTTATCTCGACACGGTAAAAGACGCCAAGAATCCTCACGCTTTCACTGATGGGCTCTATCAGGTGTTCGCGCAGTGGAAACAAGTCTCGCCCGAAGCTGCATTTGAAGCTCTCCAAGAAGGTGCCATGGCCGAGCAGAATGCGGATGCGGCTCTCTATGCCATTTGCCGTGCGGAGTCCGCAAGCGAGAGAGAAGCGGTGCTGGAAAGCATTCGCGCATTGCCTAACGGAGACCTTAAACGCAAAGCTTGGGGCAAGGCCATGCATTCCTGGGCGAAGACCGCTTCCACTGAAGTGTTAACGGATTGGATGGAATCGCAGGCCTTTGATCACGAGACGACTTCCACCATGGAGCGCGAGATCGCGCGGCGGAAGGCGCGAGATAGCCCGAGCGAAACCGCGCAATGGTTGATCTCGCGCGCGTCGTCTGAATCTTTGTCAGGACATCTGGAAGTGGCCGTGCAGGAATGGGCGCACATGGAACCTAATGCATGTGGTGAGTGGTTGCACGGCCTTGAACTAGGACCCGAAGCCGATGCGGCGATGTCAGCGTTCGCTCACTCGGTCGAGCGTCATGACATCGAGAGTGCCTTTGCCTGGGCTCAACGCATCCATGATTCCAATCGCCGCGAGAGGACGTTGAGGAACCTCTCGAAGAGCTGGTTCCGCCGTGACAACGAACGCTTGCGGGAAGTTTTAGCTTCTTCTTCCTTGAGTCCTGACATTCAAGCCCAATTGTTGGAGCAGGCCCGCGTCGAGTTGCCGAACTAACTCGACCACAGCTGGCGCACCCACAACTCGACCGTCTCTTGAGGATAGCCTTTTCCCAAGCGATTCATCGCCCATTGACACGCCTCATCGGTGGTTTCCCATCGTTCAGCCAAGAGTCCGTTCTGCAATTCCTCTAGAAACCAGTTGGGAGGCATTCTGCGTCCCACTTTCTCATTGGAAAGCAGCGCATCGATGCCGTCACGCCGATAGGCGGTGACCCATCGCGACACGGTCGACCGCGACCAACCGCACTCCCGCCCGATGGCCTCCAAGCTATTGAGGCCAGAGAGTGCCTTGAGGATCACATGAAGGATCTCGCGATCACGCGAATCAGTGGCTTCACGCCAACGGCGGAGGATCTCTTCGTGATCCCCGTCCAATGGGTGGCGTGGTCTGGATAATTGTTTATGCATGCTTTGGGAGGGGGCAGCTCAAACTGCGAAACAGCACTGTGCACTAGGTTATCTTCCAAATTTTCTCATTTGTTACAGACTATCTGAAAAAAAATACCGCCGCCGCCTCGGAGCGCAACAATCCTCGCCCGCGATTAGATTTCCTTCTTAGTGCGCAAAGACTGGAAACGGGCGTTCATCCCACGCCGTAGCGAGCCCGCCCACCCCCCGGTGAATACTGACCAGTTTCTCGAAGCGGCGAGACCTCTACGGAGCCGTCGTGCTCACACGGAAATACTGCTCAGAGGGAAGCAGTCGAATGAGTCCACCTAGGACAAGTATCCCATCGGCCGGTACGGGTGCCAACCGTTGCCATTGAATCAAATCGGCTGAAGACTCGATGACAAGATTCGGCGCGGCGGTTCCGGGATTGAGACGTAGCTGCAAGATTCCCTTCCCGTCCGGCTGAAGCCTGAGCGCAGGGGGCTGAACGGTTATCGAGATGGTATCTCCCTGGGTGAATTCTCCCGTATCTGGGTCAGCAGAAAGGACGGCGAGTTCATGGCGGCCGACGGCCACATTCAACCAGGCGCTACCCCAATCTTCAATCCCATTGATCTCATTGGGATAAAAGTCTAACAAGACGATAGAACCTGCAGGCGGCGGTCCGCAATCGGCATTAGGAGGACAATCTGATACCCAACCAATCCGCTCGCCATTGGCGGCGATCTCAAGCTGGGCCAACCCCTCATCAGGTACACGCACGCGAAGTTTGATAGGAATGGGTTCGCCAAATTCATAAATCGTGTCCGTGACAGGCAGAACGAATGTGGGTTCTTCGGTGACCTCCCGGTTGGTAACGATGAGTGGGTGAGGCTCGCTTTCGAACAGTTGGCCTTCATCGGTCAGACCACGGATGGTGACGTGGTGGAGGCCCGGTTCAGCACCCTTCCAGTGCCCCCAGTCTATGATCTCGCCACCGTCCTGATAGAATGTTAGCAAAGTGCTCACTTGCCCATCGGGCGGCGGTCCGCAGAAGGCGTTAGGCGGGCAGCTGGCCGCGTATCCGATGCGTCGTCCATTCACGAGTACTTCGGCATCATGAAGATGCCCCTCGGACATGACAGCACGCGTCAGTAAGGGAATTGATTGCCCTAACGAAAACACCTCATGATAATCCGCTTGCATCAATTGTATGACCGGTATGCTAGGCCGCTCCCGCCAGATGGCGATGTTGATAGGATCACTTTCAATAACCTCATCCACTGTTCCGGGCACCCGCGCGCGCGCGACGATAGTGTGAAAGCCGCGGCCGAGCTCAACCACGGGTTCCAGTGATCCGATTCGGGCCGCAACGAAATGCTTCAGTTCGACATGGGTGCCGGGCTGAGGGCTGGGGCAGTTGGCGTTAAGCGGGCAGTGTAGAGCAGTTCCAAGCAACTCACCATCGGCGAAGATCTCGGCATGCTCAACCAAGCCGCTGGGAAAGAACGCCGTGAGTTTGAAGGTAACCAATGCCGGATCGACATAGACGGAAAGGTCATTCGGTTCGTGAACTTGGAGCCGTGGTTGTGGCGGCGAATCGTCTGCGACAAAGATGGTGACCGGATCGGACTCCACGCTTGTGGCGTCGTTCCTCCGGAATCGTGCGGTGATCTGCTTTGCGCCCGCCGTCTCGGGTAGCCAATGGAAAGTATGCCTCCACACCTGACCTGGCTCAATCCATCCGGCATCGAGATCCATGCCTTGCTGTCCAATGACGCTTCCGTTCGAAAAGAAATCCACCCAGAGTACTTCGCCATGCGGATCCACGGCGTCTACGGTGATCGCCACGGTATCGGAACGGTCGAAATGGGTACCTTGTGAGGGCCTGATGATCTGAATGTTAGGATCAGGCGGCGATACGCCGGCGTAGACCCATCGTGAAAATGATTGAATCTCGTTACCTGCGGCATCCGTGGCCCGTGCTTCCAACCGATGCACGCCGGCCGGGGGATTCACCCACACGAACTCATGTTCAAGAGGCGTGCCCTCGGGCACTTCCTCGCGCGGATCAACGACCTCACCGATCTTTTCTCCGTTGGCATAGAAGGACACCTCAAGGATACCTCCGTCCGGATCAGCGGCCATAACATTAAGGCGAATCGCTTCATCAGCTTCGAACGATTGATAGGGTTCAGGTGCAGTGAAATCCAAATGACCTCCGCTTGTGATGAGAAATCTCGAGGTCGCTTCAATCAACGAGCCATCCGCATTCTCTGCCACGGCCTTGAGTTCGTGCCAGCCGGGTGTAGCCTCCTTCCAAACAAAGTGATAGGATGGCTCGGCGTCTACGTGAGTCGCTTCGCCGTCGATATAAAAGGTAACCTGTTTCACATCATGATCCACCCTCGCCGTGATAAACGCTCCGGCCCACCATGGGCTCACCGTACCCGGCGCCGGCTGCGTTATGTGAATGTGAGGTTCGGTTTCATGGGCGTCTGCTTGACCGACAAGCTCCGGCAAAGCGAGCGTGAAAAGTCGTTTAGAGAGGTTTTTCATGGCGTGCAGCGTGGGTATCTCTGTTTTAACGGCACTGCACGCCACTTTGGTTGGACGGATTCTTTGATGCCTGTGACGGCGAATGGCAGTCAAGATTCAATCGAACCTCTGTCCGGCCCCGAACCAACACGGTCCCAAACGCCTGCACTCCGAAGAACTCACTTCCAAGTGAGACGCATAGCTTAATTCGATAGGGCGGCGACCGCTTCCTTCAACTTTGAAGCCAGCTCTGGATCGGTGATGCCGTGGTTAGAATCAAAGTTCTCGTAGAAGGAAGGCAGACTGAAGCTGCCGCGAACGTCGCCCCCGAGGTGAGGGAATGTAGCCTTGGCGGCCTCTAACACAGTCATGGCACCCCTCGCACCGGGCGACGTGGCAAGCAACAGCATGGGTTTACCAGCCCAGACTTTCGTATCAATCCGCGTAGCCCAGTCGAAAAGGTTCTTAAAGGCGGCGGTGTAAGATCCGTTGTGCTCGGCTAAGGAAATCACGATAGCGTCATGCTCGCGAATGGTATCGAAGAAACGTTGAGCATCTTGAGGGATGCCGTTGGCCTCTTCTTCATCACTACTATAGATCGGCAACTCAAACCGGCGGAGATCGAGATCGGTGACCTCCGCGCTGGCGATTTGGCTTGCAGCGTGATTGGCGAGCTGACGGTTGATGGATTTGGAACTTGTCGAAGCTCCGAAGGCGAGAATGTTCATGGATGTCAAGATTGGCGTGAGAGGGTTCGTTAGGACAAGCGAAAGACAAGAAATTGGCTCGTTTCCGCGACTCCTTGAATGAGAATTTCGTCAGGGTGCTCGTCGATGGCGAGTCCATCGCCGGTTTGGAGCGACTCTTCTAGCAACGTGAGGTGACCCGAAATGACTTGGACCCAAGAGTGAGGCATCTTTGCTGAGCTTGGCACACTGGTCTTGGCGCCGGCCTCGAGGTGGCCAAACGAGATCTCGGCCTTTTGCCGAATCTGGGTAGAGCCGGCACGGCCGTCACCGGAAAAGAGCAATGTCAGGGCATTAGACGGAGCGGCTTCACCTAACCGCTTTTCTTCGTAGCGCGGTTCACCACCGGGTTGATCGGGACGCAACCAGATTTGATAGAGATGCGTGCAATGCTTCCGTGAGGGATTGAATTCGCTGTGGGTGACACCGCTACCAGCGCTCATGTATTGGAGATTCCCCGCCTCGATGATCGATCCGTTACCCATGCTGTCGCGGTGCTCAAGTTCGCCGTCGATGACATAGGTGAAGATCTCCATGTCCGAGTGTGGATGGGTGGGGAAGCCGCCGCCGGGTTGAATGGTGTCGTTATTCATCACCCGCAAAGACTTGTATCCCATGTGATCGGGATCGAAGTAGTCGGCAAATGAGAAGGTGAAGCGTGCCTGCAGCCAACCGTGATCAGAGGTGCCGCGGGTCTCGGCGGGACGTTTGGTAAGGATGGGTGATAGGGTAGTTGTTTTCATGGCGCCAAACTCCACACGGCTTCATTCTTTGACCAATACCTTGTCGTTTCAGCTAGTATGCGTCAAAGTTATACCACGATGGAACTGCGACATTTGCGTTACTTTGTGATGGCGGCGGAAGAGGGAAATATCAGTCGGGCCGCCGCTCGGCTTCACGTTTCTCAGCCCGCGGTGTCACGTCAGATTCGCGACTTGGAGGAGGAATTCGGGGTGACGCTGTTTGAGCGCAAGCGCGACGGACTAGCATTGACGGAAGACGGCAGCACGGCCCTGAGTCACGCGCGCGAAGTCCTGCGACAGGCCCACGTGCTCACGGAAACCATGCGCGTGCTGGGCGGCAGTGATCGCCAATGGAGCCTTAGGATTGGATACATTCCGACGGCGCTTCCTGGATTTCTTGCCGAAGGGATGCGACGCTTTCGACAGAGCCACCCGCACATCTGTGTGCAGATCTATGAGCTGACACCGAGCCGGCAGGAAAAGGCCTTGCGTGAGAGTGAGATTGATCTGGCCTTGTTAGGCCATGCCTGTCCGGAACTGAAGAAGACCTACCGAACCAAGCCCATCCGCAAAGTGGCGATGGCGTTGGCCTTGCCGGAGGACCACCGGCTTGCGCATCGCAAAGCCATTGATCTAGCGGAGTTGAAAGGCGCCACCTTTCTCAGCCTGCATGAGAAGCACTTTCCGGGCCGTCCTGAACTCATGCACACGGTTTTTGAGAAGGCGGGTATTTCGCCGCGCGTATCACTGAAGGTGGACGGCTTATCAGAACTGCTAGGTCAAGTCGGCACGGGCGGCGGTGTGGCGCTCATTCCAGCCGATGCTTCGGTATTGCCCCACGCAGGCGTGCGATTCGTAGAACTTCGGCGGCCACGGACGATGCTCGTGTCTTCCGCAGTGTGGCGAAAGGACAACGAGACGTCAGAGTTGTTAGAGTTCGTCGACGAGTTGGCATCGTCATTAAGCGAGAAACTGTGATGTTAGTCGAAGTCTTCGGGTTTCGCCGCCTCGCAGTTGATGAGCGCTGCTTCCAGGGCCCACCCGATAAAGGAAGCGTAGTTAAAGTCGCGGTAGCGTCGCTTCGATGTGGGATCGCGGCTTTCCAAACTCTTACGCACTTGCTCGATGCGTCGGACGGAAGGCTTGGCCAAAGACCGGATCTGAAACAGCGCCCGCGCGGCTTCCAAAGCCAAGCGTTTGTCATGGGAGCCGATATGATTTTCCAGCACGGGGAGACCGAGATCAGGATATCCTGACAAACACGCCCACTCGGAGGCCGCCACGGCGATACTCGGATTCGCATGCTCGACGAGATCGCGCAAGGACTCCTCTGTGGTCGTTACAGGGCCTCGATTGATGATCTGCCAGTAAAGGACGCCATTGTCTACGGCTTCACTGTCAGGTATCTCTCCAAGTGCCGCTCGATAGACGGCCGGCAAATCGTAAAGATCTCGGCGCTGTACCATTTCGTAAACAGTTAGCCCCGCGTTGCGTGCCCTCCGGGTGTATTCTGATTCGGTGAGAAATCCCGTGTCGCGGTGATTCAAAATCCAACTCTTCAGCTCACGGCCCAGGGCCCGCAGCCGATCCGCCTGCTCAGGGGCCGCCGCCAGGTTGTGGATTTCGTACGGATCATTCTGTAGATCATAGAGTTCCTCGACCGGTTTGTGCTTAGCGAAAAGCCTTTCAGAACACTCATTCAATTCGCCGGCATCCCGCGCCCGGCGCCATTCTGCTAGAGATTCCTTTTGATTCCCAAAGATCTTGCCGCCTTGCAGATAGGGCAGGTGATGAAAGAAGTGGCGGACGTAGAGATAACGGCCATCGTGAACGGCGCGAGACACTTCAAACATATCATCTGCGCGATCGCGAGCTCCGAAGATGAAGCGGCGCGGAGAACTGACATTGTCCCCAAGAAAGGTTTGGCCTTGCATGATCTCTGGTGGCTCGATGCCGGCAAGATTCAAGACAGTCGGTGCGAAATCGACGAAGCTAACAAGTTCCTTCGTTTCACTACCCGCACGGTGACCGGCAGCGAGATGGCGATACTTTTCGGGGATGCGCACCATGAAGGGAACGCGGAGCCCGGAGTCCAACAGCCAACGCTTGTGACGGGGCAAGCCATGACCGTGGTCACTGAAGAACCACACGATGGTGTTGTCCCACAGGCCGTCTTTTTTCAGACCTGCGAGGATCTCGCCCACTTGTTCATCCATCACGGCAACGAGATCGTAGTAGCGTGCCCAGAGTTCGCGCATCTTCGGCGTGTCCGGGAAATAGGGTGGAACCGTTGCTTTGTTTGGATCGTGCCGTTTGTCAGGCGACAATCCCTTGACTGCAGATTCGTACCGGTCGCGAAAATTCCCTCGTCCTTCATGGGTTGTCCCAATGACAAAAAAACTGAAAAACGGTTGCTTGGAATCCTGACGTTTGCGCCACGGCTTGAGGTCATTCTTCCAGTAATCGTAAATGCCTTCGGCGGAGAAATTGTAATCGGTCTTGCTCTGGTTGGTGACGAAGTAGCCGCTATGTTTCAAGTGTGCCGGAAACGGTTTCACCGTGGAAGGGAGTTCGATCTCGCAACGCAGATGTTGACCACCGAGCGAGGTGGGATACATGCCTGTGATCAGGCAGTTCCGTGCCGGTGCACAAATCGGCGCGTTGGCGAAGGCATTTCGGTAGAGGACACTCTCTTTGGCCAGGCGATCCAAATGAGGCGTCGTGGCGTAAGCGTCCCCATAGCATCCCAACGTATCGTCGAGATCCTCGCAATTGATCCAAACGATATTGGGACGGTCCGCTCCCCAACTGAAAGTCATCAGGCATGTAATTGTTAGAACGATGGACGTCAATCTGGTCGCGGTTTTCATGGATAGCGAGAAGGGAGTGTAAAGGGACTTGCGCACAGACCTCAACCATGATCATGGCCGGGGTACATCGTAGCAGAACTCTTGACCGTTCCGAGCGTGACGCATCGAACACCGAGAAATCTCACGGCTTCTTTTACGCGCCCGGATCCCCTACTCCCAATCCAATCCCATATCGCCTAAGGTCTTACGCATTGTGGGCAAGTGCCAGACGAAGATTTCACGCAAACTGCTAGCGGCGGCCAAGTAAGCACCATCGGGACTGATGGCGAGTTCTTTGATTCGGCTAGGATTCGAAATCGGCGCCCGCAGTTCTGCTAGGATCTTGGTGGTCTCCAGGTCGATCAGGCCGATGTTCCCACTGGCGACTTCACAAGCCACGTACCGGCCATTGGGATCAAACGCAAAGGACGTTGCCGTCACGCCGTGGATCGTTTTTACCGGTTCCCCCCACTCGCCGACACGCCAAAGATGGCGCTTTTCTCCAGGAGAAAACGATGCAGCAAACCACTTCCCTCCAGGATCAAACTGAGGAACCGCGTGCCGTTGTTCCGTGAAGAGATTAATAGGCTTTGCCTCGAAATCCGCGAGATTCCATAGCCGCACTCCACGGCCATGCCATGAACCGGTAGCCAACCATTCGCCGTTTGGATGCAACGATACTTTGGAAGCGTTGAGCGGCATTTGGATCACCGCCATCTCTTGTCCAGTGATGGCATCAATCACCCTAACAACAGGCTTCCTAGCCGACTCCTCCTGATGCACGGCAAGAGCTTCGCCATCCGCTGACCGGTCGAAATCGTGAGTGGGGGCATCGGCTAGTCTCCCGGATTCTTTAAACTGGAAACCTCCCTCTTCGCCTCCCGCCACAATCTCATATCTCCGCAGTCCGTCATACTTCCCGCTGATCAGCACACGCGTGTCGCGTCCATCAAACCGAACGCGCCGCGTGCTGGCCGTTTCAAGGGTGGCCAGCCGCTCGCTGGTCCGCAAATCCCAAAGATGAACGGGATGTGCCGCACCGATCAGCCATCGGCTATTTGGAGAAAACGCTAGAGAGACGACCTTGTCCTCCGGGGCGCCATCAATGCGATAGCGCGAAAAACACGCGGCACTCTTCGTCAGCTCCCAAATGGCGGCGCCCGGCTTATCGAGATCCATTTGCATCTGCTTCCCATCCTCTAGGAATTTCTCAAACTGCCCTCGTAGCTGAATGCTAGAAATTCCGGCGAAAGGCTCCCAAATCCGCGTCGTGCGGTCCCAGGCATAAGACACTAGGAGATTGCCACGAGGCTGAAATTGCAACCTGACCACTTGAGCATCGTGACCTTTGAGAAGGTTGACCACCCGTTGCGACGTTAATTCCAAGATTTGGATGCCAAAGTCAGAGAGCCCCACGGCTAAGTGATTCCCTCCAGGATGCCACGCCAGCGAGTAGGCGACGGCATCCAAAGCAAGATGTTGAGGATCGCGCTCCTGAAAAAGATCATAGATAAAAACGTCAGGCGAGTTTCGCAATGCTGCGGCAAGACGGACTCCTCCCGCATCAAAGCGCATGTGCCACACGTCCCCAGGGATGGGCACGCTCCATACCACTTCCTGACGGTCCATTTGATAGAGAACAATCTGCCGGCTCGGCGGATCAGCGATAGCGATGAAACGCCCATCCTCACTAAACGCGAAATCCATGGCTTTGGGGCGATGAACGACCCGCTCACCAGTCGCCACTTCCCAAATCTCTACTGAACCGAACGGGCGCAAGCCTGCGAGAAAACGTCCATCCGGGCTAAAGTTGAATTCACCGACCTCGCCATCTTCGTTTGGAATGCGACGGATCTCCGCGTGATCTGACAATCGGCGAAGCTGGAAATCGCCCTCCTCACTCGCCACCACATACACGCTGCCGCTATGATCGACACAGGTCTGCGGTCGGGGAGGCAATGGGGCGTCAAGCGTTTCTATCAAACGCACATCGGGCAAGGCCATGGCAGTGATGGCATCGTTACGGAGTTCCGGTGTCGCTCGAAAGGACGCGGCTTTTCGGATGGTTGCTAGAGTCTCATGCCGCCTGCCGGGCGCGTTGGTTTTCAACATCGCACGCACGTGCACGACTTGCGAACTCCAAAGCCAGTCGTCTCCCCGTTTCTTCTCGATCGTAACACGAATGGCCTGCCAAGTCGCCACGATTCCCCCTAATAATAACGCGAAAAAGACGGCGGCCGCGATTGTAAAGGGCCCCTTGTTTCGACGCACGAGCTTCTTGAAACGATAAGCCGTCGTCGGCGGGCAAGCCTCCACTTCCTCACCATACAAGTAGCTCTCGATATCCCGGCAGATAGCCGCCGCCGTCTCATAGCGGCGGGAACGATCCTTATCGATCGCCTTCATGATAATCCAATCTAACTCATTGCGAAGCTTCCTCCGCAGGTTCTCCGGATCCGCTTGCCGGTTGTCGGCGATCTTGGTGCGCGCCGTCTGCTCGATGGAGTGGAACTTCGTCGAGGGCCGCTGCGGTTCATCCTCACGAATGCGCCGACGCAGTTCATCAATGCCTGAGGTGGACGACGTTTCAAGCGGTGTACTCCCGGTGAGCAATTCGTAGAGCAACACGCCGAGCGAATAGATATCCGTGCGCGTATCGATATCCAGTTGTGTGTACTGCGCTTGCTCCGGACTCATATAAGCCGGTGTCCCCACAAAGTCCTCAAAGCGTGTGAAGAGCGTCTTGTCAGTGAGTTCCTGCTGCGTGGCCTTGGCGATCCCAAAGTCGATCACTTTGGCATTTGGCAGGTGGTGATCCCCCAATGACACCAGTACGTTGTTCGGTTTGATATCCCGATGAATGACGCCTTTCTGATGGGCGTGATTGATGGCCTGACAAACTTGCATGAAAAGCCTCAGGCGCTCATCGGTCGTCAAACGGTTCTCATCACAGAACTTGGTGATGGGAATCCCGCGAACCAGCTCCATGACGAAGAAAGGACGGCCATTCTCCGTGGCACCCGCATCTAACACCTTGGCGATGTTGGGGTGATCCATCAAAGCGAGCGCCTGCCGCTCCGCTTCAAACCGGCCCACCACGTGCTTGGTATCCATGCCAAGCTTGATAATCTTCAAAGCCAAGCGCCGTTTCACCGGTTCACGCTGCTCCGCCATGTAGACCACACCAAATCCACCCTCACCGATTTGTTGCAGCAGTTTGTAACGGCCGATGACGGAGCCCGGTCCTTCAATAATGGGCGCATCATGAGAGAATTCGCCCGTCGGCATGAAACGGCCCTCATCAGCTTCATCATGAAAACCTAAAAGCTTATTCACTTTCGCTAACAATTCCTCATCATCCCCACACGCGCCGGCCACGTAACCTCGGCGCTCTTCGTCCGAATCAATCTCAATCGCACGCGCGAAGATGTCCGCAGCAGAAAGCATTCTTATTCTGTTAACACCATTTTAATTCCCAAGCGTGAGCGCAGCGCGTTCGAAACGCGCCCGTAGAAGAAGTCGTGAGACTTCTCCTCAGTCCACTCGCCATTCCCGGAACTTTCACAAGTTCCGCTACCAACTTAATCGGTGTCCGATTCTTCCACGTTGAAGATGGCGTGAGACTTCGCCTCAGTCCATTCGCCACTCCCGGAACTTTCACAAGTTCCGCTACCAACTTAATCGGTGTCCGTTTCCTCCACGTTGAAGATGGCGTGAGACTTCTCCTCAGTCCATTCGCCGCTCCCGGAACTTTCACAAGTTCCGCTACCAACTTAATCGGTGTCCGTTTCCTCCACGTTGAAGTAGTCGTGAGACTTCGCCTCAGTCCATTCGCCACTCCCGGAACTTTCACAAGTTCCGCTACCAACTTAATCGGTGTCCGTTTCTTCCACGTAGAAGATGGCGTGAGACTTCTCCTCAGTTCATTCGCCACTCCCGGAACTTTCACAAGTTCCGCTACCAACTTAATCGGTGTCCGTTTCCTCCACGTTGAAGATGGCGTGAGACTTCGCCTCAGTTCATTCGCCACTCCCGGAACTTTCACAAGTTCCGCTACCAATATGCCAATCACTTTAGTTTGCACCCCAAACGACTACCCTGTTTGCATTTCTCCAAACAACCACGCTCTAGCAAAGGCCCAGCGCCGCTTCGCCGTACGCTCAGAAACATCCATCGCCTGAGCCGCATCGGGTAGCGTGAGCCCTACAAAGAAACGCAGCTTTACGATCTTCGCTGCCTCTTCGTCCTCCTCCGCCAATTTATCTAACAAATCGTCAATTTGCAGCAACTGCTGCTCATCCACTTCTTCTGCCAGCTCGATCTGGCTCAAAGCCAATCGTTCCAGATTTCCCCCACCCCGTTTCGCCGCCGACTTGGCCCGAATACTATCCACCACAATCCGCCGCATGCTTTCCGCTGCCGCGGCAAAGAAGTGGGCCTTGCCATTCCAATGCTGATCATCCTTCGCCACACGCAGATAGGCTTCGTGCACGAGAGCAGTCGGTTGCAAGGTCTGCCCTGGAGGCTGCGCGGCCAGACGATGCCGAGCCAAGTTCCTAAGCTGCTCATAAACAAGTGGCAACAACTGCGGCGCCCTTGTCGGATCGCCCTTCTCCAGCTCAGTTAGAATGCGCGTCGCTTGTTCAGCAGCCTCGCACACGGGCACCTTCGCCTCGCGATCCGCAGTCGGTGGTTCTTCGGTCATTTCAAAAGTCATGGTCGGGATTTCAGCAGTCGGATGCCAGTAAGAAGTAGTCCGGATTCCTCCGCCAAACCGGGCCAAACAATTTTTTTCATTCGAACGCCAAACAACACCTCTTCAAATCGCCGTCAGCCTCTCAAGGAGCCAAATGCGCTAACAAATCGGTCGCGTTGCGTCGCCGCATCAGCACGGCCGCAATGATTGGTTAGGATGCGCTTGGGATCGAGTTTCAGCACTTTGCGCAAGCTTTCCGGAAAGTGTTCCGGGCAACTATTCAACCATGGCCAGGGGAGGATGGTCATCGGGAGCCAGTTGGCAAAGAGATCGCCGGAGAAAAGTAGATCGCGTTTCAAACTGTAGAAACCGCAGTGACCGAGGGTATGCCCGGGCGTGTGCACGACTTTCAATCTGCCCCAGATGTCTAGGAACTGTTCATCTACCAGCAAGCGATCGAATGCCGGGGGACGGTAGCGCAAGAGTTTTCTTCCCGCCCATTCCAACCAACCACATATCCGGCTGATGCCCTTGTAAGGATAAGTACCTTCAATGTGCCGCCAGTCTGCGTGATGAGCGTATAACCTTGCGTTGGGAGCGCGTTCGAGGATCTTCGACACATTGTAAGTGTGATCGAGGTGGCCGTGAGTCAATAGCACTCCCCTCACGTGCTCCCATTTAAGACGATGCGACTCCAATGCTCTAGCAATAAGCCTCAAATCACCAATAAAACCGCCGTCTATGATAAAGGCCGCGTCCTGTTCAACGAGAATGTAGCTCGTGACAAACCAGCCGCGCACTTGGATGAGACCGTCTTCCAATTCCCGGATCATTTGAGGATTCCCCCATCGACACCAAGTCGCTTACGATGCCCACCATTCATGAAAACTCTGCACTTCATCACTGTCGCTAGCATGCTTCTCTTCGCAAGTCTCCACGGTATTCAAGCGGCGCCCAAGCTCATTCATGCCGGGCCCATGATCGGGCATGTTTCCGATAGCACAGCCAGTGTTTGGATCCGGATCAAGCACGGCGCACGGATCACGGGAACGGCCTCGCAGGGTGACCAGGCCCACCCCATCACCCATTGGCAAGATCTCGGGGTTGACTGCCACGTGTTAGGATTCTCGGGCTTAAAGGCCGCCACCGAGACCACGGCAACGCTCCGAGTGGAACGTGATGGCGACTCTCCTGAAGAAGTGACTGTGCAGTTCCGAACCTATCCCGCTCCTTCGGAAACGGGGCACGTCCGAATTGCCTTCGGATCCTGCAGCAAACTCTCACAATATCCCAAGGCCCCCATTTACAACACCATCGCCGAAGAAAACCCTGACATGATGCTCTTCTTGGGCGACAACGCCTACTTTATCGTCGCTGATGGAAGTGACCGGCACTTTCACACCACCGGCCCAATCGGTGATTGGATCTTTCCGGATTCCATGCGCGCGCGTCACTTGGTCACACGGGTTCACCCGGACTTGCAATCCATGCTCAGAAGCGTGCCTTGCTATGGCATCTGGGACGATCACGACTACGGCCCTAACAATGCGGATCGCACCTTTGAACTCAAAGAGGAAGCTCTTCGAGTCTTCAAACAGATGTGGGCCAATCCCGCCTGGGGCACACGCGACACGCCCGGCATCTTCAGTTCGTTTCGCTGCGGTCCGGCAGAAGTTTTTCTCATGGATGATCGCTACTACAAGTACTCGCCCTATGAACACAAAGACGTCAACCGCGAAACCGGCATCCTCTGGGGCGAAAGCCAATTGACCTGGTTGTTAGACGGCTTGAAACGTTCGACGGCACCCGTGAAAGTCATTGCCAACGGAACGCAGGTACTGTGTCAGGACGGGCGCGGAGAAGGCCACTACATGGAAGCGCTTGGCGAATTGCAGCGGCTGACGCAATTCTTAAGCGAAAACGAGATTGGCGGTGTGGTGTTTGTCAGTGGCGACCGCCATCATAGCGAAGCCATGCAGCAAGCGCAAGCGGATGGCACGTTGCTGGCAGAGGCAACCAGTTCTCCTCTAGAACAGAATCAAACCGTGGGACCGCTTGACCGCTATCACAACAATCAAATTTGGGGCATGCGCGGCAACAATTTCGGCCTCCTAACGATCGATCTCCCCGAGACAAATAAAGGGACGATCAGTTTCGAGACGCGCACGGTGGTCAACGAAGTTCCGGTCGTGGCCGGCGCTCCCTGCCGGACCACCTGGACGCTGAATCAACTTCAGTATGGAATCGAAGATCGTGGCGCACCTCCGCAAACCTGGAGAGCCCTCTTCAATGGAGAAGACCTCACCGGATGGGAACAACGCAACGGATTAGCTCGATTCCGTGTGAAGGAGGGTGTCATCATGGGTCAAACCTATGAGGGCAGCCCGAACTCCTTTCTCTGCACGAATGAGAACTTTGGCAATTTCGAGCTGCGCTTTGAAGTCAAAGTCGCCAACGCGCTGAATTCCGGTGTCCAAATCCGCTCCAAAAGCCTAACCGATTTTCACAATGGTAGAGTGCATGGCCCCCAAGTTGAAATCGCGGCCAATCCAGGCCCAGCCGGCTACATCTACTCCGAGGGCACTGGCCGCGGTTGGCTGAGCCAGAAACGAGAAAAGACCGATCAGTTTCGCAACAATGAGTGGAATGCCTACCACATCCGTGCTGAAGGTAATCGCATTCGAACCTGGGTAAACGGTCACGCCATTGCGGATGTGACCGACGGCGAATCTTCCAAGGAAGGGTTTATCGGCCTGCAAGTACACAGTGTCCCTTCAGGAACCGAGCCGTTGGATGTGAGTTGGCGAAATCTTTACGTTAGGGATCTAACTCCATGAAACAGACGCCCGCAAGGCTGAGCGCAGCCTTAGCCTGAATATGCAGCGCGTTCAAACTCCTAACATCATTAGCATTTTCGATTTACAGAGATTCCGAAACGTTTAATCAGCTCCCGTGGCAATCGGCCTTGCCGGATCGCGAATCCATTCACTCCACGATCCGACGTAGAGTCTGGAACCGGCATAACCGGCCTTTTCCATCGCAATCAAGTTATGCACGGCCGAAACCCCAGATCCACAACTGTGCACGATGTTCTCCGGACCACCCGCTTTCTCCACCACGCTAGCAAAGCGTCGAGCCAGCGTTTCGTCGTCCGCGTAACGGCCTTCCTGGAGATTCTCTCCTAGAAACAAGTTCATCGCACCTGGAATGTGTCCCGCAATCGGATCGATCGGTTCCTTCTCGCCCGCAAAGCGCTCTGCGCTCCGTGCGTCTATCAGAGTCACGGCTTTGTTTTCTAGCAGACTAACAAGCGTTTCCATCGATACCCAAGCATCGTCATGGGCGTGTCCTTGGTAGACAACCGCTTCAATCTCACGTTCCTCAATGGAAAGCGGGAATCCTGCGGCCTCCCATTCCTTAATGCCGCCATCGAGAACGGCCACGGCCCGATGGTTGAGCCATCGTGAGAGCATCCACCAAAGACGTCCGGCGATGGCTCCACTGACATCATCATAAACCACCACTTGACTAGCCATGTCAATGCCAAGCGAACCCACAAAAGCCCGATACGCTTCGAAATCCGGCAGGGGATGCCTACCCTTGGTAGGATCGCCATGTTGCGAAAGATCTTCCTCTAAGTTGGCAAAGCGCGCACCTGGAATGTGACCCGCCAAGTAGCTTCGCCGGCCGTAGTCCGCATCCGTGAGTGAACAGCGGCAGTCCACGACCACCACCGCCTGCTTTTGAATGAGTGCGTCCAGTTCGAGCGCACTGATAGTCAACTCATACATGTCAATACTCAACTGCCGACGCTAGACATCAACGCGAATGTTGAAAAGCCCAATAAGCAGGAATGGTTGCAATGCCTTCCCGCAGCAATGCTCCGAAATTCACCTCCGGCCTACCCAAAGCCGAGCCCACGGGGCTCTATCATCATAGCCCAGGGCAAGCGAAGCGCCGCCCTGGGTTGCGAATGGAAGAACGAATGCAGTCTGAAGAACTGCCTCATCGCGCAGCGGCTAGTTATGAGAAAGCCCTTCGGGCTCAAACTCTGAGCGCCCACTCGCTCGACCGTCTTTCGATCGTCCCCGCAACGGAGTCCAACTCCCGAAACTCTCACGAGTTCTGCTGTACACCCAAAGCCGAATGTTTTATAGGTTGACACTCTATAGGTCGACATTCTACCTATATTGTATGAATCAAGAACGCTCGGATCTCCTACAAGGAACGCTTGATCTCCTGATCCTGCGCATTCTGCAAACGGACCGGCATCATGGGTATGCCATCGCCAAGAAGATCCAGATTCTTTCCAAGGAGTTTCTCAATGTTAAGCAAGGTTCGCTTTACCCCGCTCTCCACCGACTGGAGAAACGCGGCCTCATCACTGCAGAATGGGGCCTCACCGAGACCAAGCGGAAGGCCAAGTTCTATCGGTTGACGCGAATAGGACGCCAGCACATTGAGGAAGAGACGGCCTACTGGCGCAAGTTTTCGGGAGCGATCAATCTCATCCTTCGAAATGCCTAGAAAATCATGAAACCGTTTTGGCATCAATTACGACACTATGTTAGCGTCCTCTTCGGGCGCGAACGGCGTCGCGACCAACTTAATGAAGAGATGCGATGCCACATAGATCTCCTCGTGGACGAACACATTCAAAACGGCATGTCGAGGCCCGAAGCACTCCGAGCGGCACGCCGGGAGTTTGGAAGCCCGGCGTTGTTCCAAGAAAAATGTCAGGACACCTGGGGACTCCGTTTCCTGGACGATCTCATGAACGATCTCAGGCTGGCGGCGCGTCAATTGAAGTCGCAACCGGCGTTCTCTGCCGTCGCCATTCTAACACTCGCTTTCGGTATCGGCGCCAACACCGCGATCTTTAGCTTTGTCCACACACTTTTGTTGAAACCCCTCCCCTACCCGGACGCTGAACGTGTCGTGAAAATGTGGGGAACGGTGGCTCAAGGCGATCATAAACGGGGCTCGATCAGTATTCCGGACGCCCTGAGTTGGCATCTTGAATCCGGAGTCTTTGAGGCCGTAACCTATCTCCGACCATGGGGATGCACCGTCACGGGTGACGGTCCGGCGGAAGAACGCGCTGCGGAGAATGTCAGTCCCGAGTTTTTTGAAGTGTTTGCCATGCCACCTCTGTTAGGTCGGACGCTACACGAGGAGGATTGGAAATCTGACGGACGTCTCACCGTCCTAAGCCATCGCTACTGGATGAGCCGCTTCGGAGGCGATCCTCTAGCAGTAGGCCAAACGCTCCGCATCGATGGAAACACCTATGAGATCGTGGGAGTCATGCCGCGGAACTTTCGCGAAGACAATGGCGTGGATTTCTGGCTGCCGCGACTCTTGGATGAACGTCTGCGAACCTCACGCGGCAATCGCCATTCCTACGCCTTGGGCCGCATCAAGGCGGGCATTCCTCTATCAGATGCTCAGATCGCGGTAGACCGGGTCGCGGCACGCTTGTCCAAGGAGTTTCCGGAATCGAACACCGGACGCGGCGTCTTTCTCGAGCCGCTGCATCAATCGTTCGTTTATGACATCCGCTTCGCATTGTGGCTGCTATTCGGCGCTGTGGGTTGTGTCCTCCTCATCGCCTGCGCCAACGTGGCCAACCTGCTCCTGAGCCGCGGCCTCACACGGGAGCGAGAATTCGCCATTCGCTCTTCGTTAGGAGGAAGCCGCCGACGGTTGTTGCAACAAGTTCTGGGAGAAAGCACTTTGCTATCGGTGTTAGGGGGCATCCTCGGCATCGCCGTGGCCTATGCCGGCGTGCGGCTGTTGCTCACCGTCGCGCCGAGCGATGTCCAGCGACTTAATGAGACAAGCGTGAATCTAACCGCTCTATCATTTTCTCTTATACTTTCTTTGCTAGTGGGCCTCCTTACAGGTGTCTTGCCGGCTCTCCGCGCAGCGCGCGCGCATCCCGCGCAAGCGTTGAGTGAAGACGGCCGGTCCGCTTCCACCGGCAAACGCAGCAGCCGTCTTCGTAGCGGCTTGGTCATTGCCGAGGTCTCCATTGCCTTGGTCTTATTAGTCGGGGCAGGTTTGTTAGTCAAAAGCTTTGTTCGACTCACCACCCAGCCGTTGGGCTTTGAAACCGATGGCCTCGTGGTCACAGGCGTGGGATTGCCGGGCCGCTACGATTCCACGGAAAAACGCGTGCGCGCCTACGAAGCGATTCGCGATGCGTTTCAAACGATTCCAGGCGTCTCCAAGTCAGCCATTGGGATCGTCCCGTCGCGTACCGGGGTGGGCATTTCCATCGAATTGGAGGGACGCCCGGTCGATCTCGAGAATGAATTAACTTGCAGTTTCAACGTCGTCGGAGGCGGCTTCTTTGACGCAATCAGCGTTCCGTTAGTGCGCGGCCGCACCTTTGCTCCCACCGACGACGAGAATGCACCGGGCGTGACCATCATCAATCAGACCCTGGCCAAACGTTACTTTGGAAATGAAGATCCGCTTGGGAAACGCATTCGGTTAGAGTGGGAAGACGAATGGCGCACCGTCATCGGCATCGCACGCGATTTCCGGCGCCGCGGTCAACACCGCCCGCCCAAGCCCGATCTCTTCACACATCACGCACAGATGTCCTACTGGGGAACAGCCTATCTCATTCGCCAGTCTTTGCCATTCGGTACGTTGGAACGGCAACTACGCGAGGCGGCGGCCGGCATTGATCCGGAACTCGCCTTGAGACCGATCGTTCCGTTTGAAGAGATTCTGGAAAAATCCTCAAGTGAAGCCCGCTTCCAAACGACATTACTCACCGCGTTAGCGGTTCTGGCCTTGTTCCTCACCGTGATTGGTATCTACGGCTTGATCACGTTTCTCGTGCGTCAACGAAGGAAAGAGCTAGAGATTCGCATGGCGTTGGGCGCCGGCTGGCGGGAACTTTGCCGCCTGGTGCTCACGCGCGGCGTCGGCCTCACTGCGATAGGCATCGTTATCGGGCTAACAAGCGCCTTCTTTCTTAGCCGCCTGCTTCGATCGATGCTATTCGAAGTCAGCCCGCTCGATCCGATCGTCTTTCTCGGTGTTCCGCTGACGCTGCTCCTGGTCGCCACCATGGCTTCGCTCATCCCAATCCGTCGCCTCACTTCGGCGGGACCAGCGGGCGCGCTTCGTGAATAGATGGCCTCAAGGAGAGGCGCTTTTTCAAGCGCCTTTAAGGTAGATCCGGCGGTTGCCAACCGTGAGCGTTCGATATCGGAGAAATCGGCGACGATCAAACGTCACACAACTTCACCGCGTGCCGCAAGGCCTTGATCTTATCCTCCCATGTGGGAATGAACTCCTGGGCCACGTACCCTTCGTAACCCGTCTCCAGAATCGCGCGCATGATCGGAGGATAATTGATCTCTTGGGTGTCATCGAGTTCCGCCCGGCCGGGATTGCCAGCGGTGTGGTAGTGGCCGATCAAGTCTTTGTAAGCACGCAAACGTCGGATGACATCACCGTGCATCACTTGCACATGATAGATATCGAACAACAGCTTCATGTTAGGAGAATCCACTCTCTTGATGAGATCCACACAAAGATCGATGTCGTCGCCAAAGTAACCAGGATGCCCTTTCATCGGATGCGAATCATCCCGTGAATTCAAATGTTCGAGACAGAGATTCACCCCCTTTTTCTCAGCGTGACTCATGACACTTTTCCAAAGATCGACGCAATTCTGTGAACCCTTTTCCGGCGCGATGGATTTCTCGATCATTCCCGTAAAAGTGATGACGTTAGGGGAGCCCACCTCGGCTGCGAGATCAATGCCTTTGATCAGACTCTCTTTGCAAGCAGCGTGATTCTCCGTCGTGTAGGGTCCCTTAGCAAAGCCGTGACTGCCCACAATCGCGATCTCCAACCCTAACTTCTTCACCTCTGGGTAAGCGCTAGAAGGGATGCCTTCCATGGCCGCCATGCCCAGCGCTTTACAATGGCGCGCCAATTCCTCCGCCTTCATCGGATTGAAACACCAGCCCATCACGGATTGCTTGATGCGGCCGTTAACCACAGCGGGACCGCTCTCGTCCTCAGCGGCAAACAATGGGCGGTGAAGAGCACCCAGACCACCTATTGCGAGGGCGGAAGTACGCAGAAAATGACGTCGTGAAGCAGGCATAGTAGGAATGTTATTAAGAGTTAATGGATCTTGATTTCTAGAGCGGACCGTTTGGAGACATCCGCCGGTTTAGCGTTGGAGAAGGATGCTGAAAATCCCCGATAGAGAGGTGTGTCCGCGTAATTCCAAATACTCATGAGCCCCTGACCAGCACGGGGCGCTTTGACGGATATCTGCTGGCCGACCCAAGATGACGGTTTCACGTTCAAAACGGAAACCTTCTTCAACTTGGGCATCGATGCGAGACTAACAGGACTCGCATAATCCAATTCGACGTTACCGTCTTCCGTTTCCACTTCCCAGGTCGAACCCTTGACGGCTTGTTTGATTGCAGGATCTGGCGCGTCGTCCTCTAACAAATGCGTCCGAACGAAATGCACCCGTACGCGAAAGTCTGTCGGATGCTCGATGCCATCCGGATCCTGACAACCACCCCAGACGAGAATCCTGTTCTGCTTGCACTCCAACCGAAAGTGAAACGAAACGCCATCATCGGTTTCTCCTTCGTAATGCAAGGTCTTCGCGTCCGTCGACGGCGACGCATCCGTCCTCAAACGAACCACATCACGCGAGTACCAACCGGTGTTTCCTCGCACTTGCAACTCAGGCCAGATTCTCACCGGCTGCAATCCAGCGATGATCTGGCCGTCTTCTTTCATGTGAATGGCCGCCGATCCTTTTCTATCGACCTTCAAGAGAAACCCCGGCTGATCGTAGACCAAGTGTTGGCCTGCAAACTTGCCGTCCCTCAACATCGCCAACCCCACAAAGTCGTCACCGGGTTCGACTTCAGCTGATTCGTCTAAATCGCCATCCATTTCTTCCAACATCTTACGCGTGGCGGGTGCTAGCAGTGTCTTCTTCACCTCCTTGCGATCGCCATTTTCAAGCTCAAGAAGCACGCTATCCTTCGTTTGACTGATCAGCTTAGCCCTAACGGAAGTCCCCGCAGCACTCTTCCACTCACGAAATTCCTCCGCGCCGGCCAAGCTCAAGCCACACAGCCAGACGGCAAATGCCATCCAGAACGTGGGGAAGAGACGGAGATCCATCACGGGGAAGCATAGAGCGGATCCCTGAGAAGAATCAACTCGTGATCATTCAATCGGAGGCTTTCGTTTCGTCCAACGTTTGCCAATGCTTGCGAATTCGGCGTCGATGTCTTGGCCTTCATAGAAGGAGAGCCAACCGTGCAGCCACTTGGTCTCGCCTGGAGCCGTATCGGGAAATTTGGGATCGGAATGCAGACACGGTACGGGCGGGTTATCCCATGGCCGGTGGCAGGGCTCCCAGGCGGTGATGATCCAGCGGTCACCGGCCTCGTTGCGACAGGCGACAAATGGCTTCTCGACCTTCTTGTTCTCGCCTGTTTGCTGATTAAAACCGCGCGCGCCTTTCAACATGACACAGTTCTGTACACGCAAATCGGTTAGGGTTTCTTTGGTGCCGTTCTTCAGCCACATCATCATCTCCACATGATCCTTTTGCGGGAAGATGAGTGTTCCAAACTCAATTTGGTTAGGCAAGGTGCGATGTAATTTGAGGCTCCCGTCTTGCCGCCGTTCCCATTCTTGAATGGCTAGCGTCACCTCACGCTCCGACCAGATCGTGGGCACGTGGGTGTGAGCGAGGTAGGTGAGTCCTAAATTCGACCAGATGGCCTCAGGCACATCGACGACGACGTAGCTTGCCGGATCCCACGGAGTGAAAACACTAATCTTCGTCTCGCGCTGCGGATCGATGGCGCCGTCCAGGAAGCCGATTCGTGGATGACGCCCGCCTGGATAGGGCAACACTAACAAACCATCCCTAGACTCAGGGCGCGTACTGCCATTGATACCAAAGCGTTCTAACGCTTCCTTCAGCGCTGTTTCGCTGAGACCGGTCGCCGAACGCACTTCATCGGGAGTAAAGCGGTGATGCCACACCATGTTCTCCAGCCAATAACGGAGTTCCGTATCGTTGGCAGGCTTGCGGGTGTTATCTTGCGCTTGCGCCATGGCCATGCCGCCTATCAAACTAACGAAAATCAAATAATGCATCCCCTATCTTGATACCTCAACGCACCAGCTGCCAAGGAATCTCCATCACCTCGCCCTCGACGATCGCGAACACGCGATCTTCTTTCCCGGCGCTGATTCGATAGGTCCCGGTCATGGATCCGAAAGCGGGTAAGAGCGCTTGGTGAGGACCAAAGTGAAAGCACGACAGGCGGCGGCTTTGGAAGGGGCCCTCACGCACACGCACCGCAGGATGGACATGCCCGGCGATGAGATACGCCTCTTCGTCAGACGCCGAATCCGGGTCATGCCGAAACACTAAAGGACCGCAACGCCATTGATCGCTAACATGATCGAGCTCTAACAATTCCTGCATCTTGTTCGCCGACCGGTCATGATTGCCCAAGACCAAGTCGATCTCCATCTCCGCGTGGCGTTGGCGGAACTCAGTGAATTGAGCAATCATCCGATCCGTTAGACTCATCCGGTCGTGAATGAGATCGCCCAACATGAGCAATCGCTTTGGCGAGCACGTCTCAATGAGTTTTTCGAGACGGTCGAGATCCTCTTCATCCGCGCCTTCAGGAACGGGGACTCCTGAGGCACGAAGGCTCGCCGGCTTGCCCAAATGGAGATCCGTCACAGCGAGAGTCGCCTCTTCTCTCCAAAAGAGTGCCGCCTCCGGATAGAGGACAAACGATTGCTCGAGCCATGGCAAAGATAAGCCGCGCATTGAACTTTAACCAGCCTCCTCTTCTAGCATCGTCACCATGCGCTCGATCCGCTTCCGCCAATCTTCAGTCGATAACTCCGAGTGCAGATTCTCCGCCCACAAGGGAAAGGCAAGAGGCGTGAGTTTCTTCAGTTCATAGATCGCCATGGGCACCGACTGAAGGCGCTCCATGGTCGCGCGCAATCGCGTGAGCTCTAACTGACGCTCAAGGATCTCACGCTTTGCTTGCTCCAATAACAAATTATCAGGATCGTATTTCTCAAACACATCGTAAAGAAGATTGGAAGAGGTCTGGATCTGACGCATCGATTTGCGCTGCCCCGGATAGCCCTGAATGATCAAGCCTGCCACCCTAGCGATTTCCCGGAACTGCCGTTTCGCGAGTTCGCCCGTGTTCATGCAGGCCAGAAGATCTTCTAACAAATGCTCGCTGCCCACCCATTCGCGCACTTGTGTTGGGCTGATCTCCACAGATTGAGTCATCTGCAAACAAAGACCATAGTCATTCACCGTCGTGCGAATCGTTAGGGGATCCTCCTCTGCCAAACGGTAAGCCAGAAGGGCGGCAAGGCCTTCATGAACCAACCGCCCCGCGAATGGGTAGAGGAAGCAATTGAACTGTCTGTCTACGATCGCCGTCTCGATCAAGAGCCGATCTGCGGAAGGCAACTCCGAAGCGGCACGTTGAATCTCTAACAATGGCGCCACCACTTTCATTTCCGGCGCTTCCTCCAAATCACGATCGAGGAACCGGCGGCTCACGGCCAAGGCCAGCTCGGACGAGAGCGGGCTTTTCCCGCCTTGCCACGCCGGCGTGACACCGGATTTCTTGGCCGGAACGACCGTGGCGACCATGTGGCGGAACCGGACCAACTGCAGACGCTTGCCCGCGAAGTAGAAGGTGTTTCCCGGCCGCATGCGGGAAACGAAGCGCTCTTCCACCGTGCCTAACGTCTTCCCTCGCTGCACCTTGACCAAGACTTCGGTATCGCCGGTGATAGTGCCGATGGACATGCGATGAAACTGCGCCACGCGTTTGTTAGGCACGGACAAGAGCCCCGTTTCTGGATCCGATTCGATTCGCTGATAAGCCTCGTAACGCTTGAGCGTTTCGCCTCCGTGTGAGGCGAAGTCGACGACCCATGCCCATTCCGCCTCTTCTAGCCCGGCGAACGCGTGCGTGGTCTGCACTTCCTCACGGATGCCCTCAAACGTGACCCTTCCGCCCAACGCTAACGTGATCACATGTTGAACCAACACATCCAGAGATCGCGTAACGGGCTCGCGGCACTCAACCTCTTTCCGATTCATGGCGTCCCGCGCCGCAGCGAACTCCACGAACTCCAACGCCATGGTGGGAAGGCCCAAGACTCGGCTAACGGCCCCAGGTTGATGACCGGAACGCCCCGCTCTTTGCATCAGACGAGCGATTCCTTTGGGTGAACCCACTTGGATGACCTGATCCACCGGCGAGAAATCCACTCCCAAATCCAAACTCGATGTGCAGACCACGGCCTTCAGTTCGCCGGCGTCCAAACGGCGCTCGAGCGCTTCGCGGATCGCTTTATCAATGGAGCCGTGATGCAAGGCCAGGACATCTTCCCACTCCGGACGCAGGGCCGAGAGTTTTTGATACCAGATCTCCGCTTGCGACCGCGTATTCGTGAAAATGAGCGTGGTCTTGCCTCTTTCAATGGCCTCCACCACTTGCGGGGCCATGCGCGCACCCAAGTGACCCGACCAGGGGAATCGTTCGATGCACTCGGGAATCAATGTCTCGATCTCCACCGTCTTGGGATCATTGCTAGAAACAAGAACCCCTTCTTCGTGACGGTTACCTAACAAAACTCGTTTGGCTTGTTCAAGATTACCTAAGGTCGCCGAGAGGCCCCAGATCTTCAGCGATGGCGAACATTTCTTCAATCGCGCCAACGCAAGTTCCGTTTGCACTCCACGCTTGGATCCTAGCAACTCATGCCATTCATCAACGATCACCGTCTGGAGATGACGCATCTTGCTTTTCGTGTCTCTGTAAGTAAAGAGCAAGGAGAGTGATTCCGGGGTGGTGATCAAAACCGTGGGATAGCGCTCCCGCTGTTTCTGCCGGCGGTAAGTGGACACGTCCCCGTGTCGAAGTTCCACTGTCCAAGGAAGTTCCAGATCCTCGATGGGCAACGAGAGTGCTTCGAGCGTGTCATTGGCCAACGCACGCAGCGGCGTGATCCACAAGACGGTTAAAGGTCGAGGGTTCGCGGTGGAGGACGAATCGAGGGCTTCAAGAAGTGGTCCGCCGAACACCGCATAGGTTTTCCCTAATCCAGTCGGCGCATGCAATAACCCACTCTTACCCTCCGTATAGTACTGCCAGACACGTGTTTGGAAATCGAATGGCTCCCAGCCACGCGTCTCAAACCAACTCTTGAGAGGAGCAAGATCCGCCATCAAGCCACCGCTTAGATCCTAGAAACGACGCGAGCAAGACTGTCCTGCCAGGCACGAAGAGCCGCGATTAAAGCGGCACCCTACTGAGATTACCTTTTTTATAAAATTTATAATTAAATCTTAGAAAATCCTCATCCAAACCATGAGATTTATTGACTACCTGGTAGAAACTTGGAAACTAGCGTCGGTTACATCCTCAACGCCAACCATCATGTCGCACCTGAAAAAACTCATCCTTACGCTTGCTGTAAGCCTATCTATTCAAACTTCACCTGCCGCACTCCTTGGATTCATTGATGTCAGCCCAGGTGATCTAGACGGCCCCAATGGTGACTTTTTGATTATCGCCACGGGGGCGGCAGCAACTATCCCTAACGACGCGACGGTAACCGGGTGGGTCGTCGACGTAGGTGGAAATGCCACTGTCACCCCTTTGATCTTGGAATTCATTCCCTCCATGACTTTCCGCGTCGCCGCCATCGGCACCAGTGCTAGCTCTGACGCACTCACAGAAGGAACGGCCCATTCATTTGGAACACCATTCAACGTTCCTTCTTCGGGGACCTATTACATGGCGTTTCATTCAGATGGCACGGCGGCAACAGTCGAGTATCAGCCTACCGATCCGCCAGGAGGTGGGAACACCGCATTCTTCACCCACTATTTCCTCCGAGGAACAGATAATCCCGGTGATGGCGGATCAGACCTAGAAATCAATGATACCTTTACTACTCCAGCCACTTACACTGATCTCTCTGGATCTGTCCCTGATCCAAGACACTATGACTTTGGGATCGTCTATTCCACTACGACGATTCCCGAGCCTTCCTCGCTAACCCTCTTACTATGTGGATTCGCTCTAGCGTTTCGCCGGAAACGTTGAGCGGATTCTTTTACTGCGTAGCAAACTCTAAAGAATGATGGGAGATGCTGGATCAGAAGAAGTAGACGAGAACGCTGAGCCGAGTTCAGCCTTCGCCGAATCTTTCGCTCTTTTATTGGGGGAGCGAATGGGCGAGGCATCGGATCCCCGGCAGATTGCTCAACTATCACTCACCCTAGAGACGCTCGCGGCTCATCCTAACCAACCCGAGTTGCTGGCTAAGCCATTGGCACGCCTTTACACCCTCACTACTGACCCTAAGGATTTGGCTGCCTACGCCAAGTTGGAGTCCGTATACGAAGATCTCATGACGGGGCGGCCCGCCGAACCGGCGCCGCCTCCCGCCGCAGAGGCGCCTACCGAGCAACCACCAACACCCGCGCCCGAGAAATCCGATCCCACGCCCGAACCGCCCCGTATCCTCACGGCAGCCCAGCGTGGCAACGAGCTGCTCGCCATGCGGACGTATCGTCTCACGGGGTCCGTACCCGGCCAAGTGGCCCATGCGGTGGGCCTTCTGAAACGTTCGGGAAACTCCTTACCCAATCCGTATGATGAACAATCGTCGTCCGGCGTCTCCCTCAAATCGAACATCCGCCCCGCTGATAAAGCTGAGGCAGCATCTGAAGACGATCACGCCCGCAGAAAAACGGGGAAACCTTCGCGCTTATTAGGTCAAATACCCAAGGAGCGGTTCGAGAAACCGTTAGTCGAAGGCGACCCCACGGAAGCAGCCGTTCCCGACGCTCCTAACATCAATACCGTTCACAACAACTACGATTTCGCCAAACGCCGCAAAGCGGTATTCGATGATGGCTGGTCGGATGAGTTCCCTTGGGAGATCACCGTGCGCAAGCATCGCCGGACCGCGACAACGATCTTTCTCTCCATGCTCGTCGTAGGCGGCCTATCCGGTCTGGGCTTCGCCTTTGCGCAATGGATGACTGTGCAGGGAGATGCCCCCACGGTCGCGGTCAAATCCGACATGTTTGAAACCAACCCGGAAGACTTCTTCGAGAAGTTTGTCAACGTGTCAGAATGGCGGGAAATGCTTCCCTTTGTCCGTCATCCAGAGATCGTCGAGCCCCTCATGAAGCGTTGGTATGGCGAAACGCCCTTCGTCCCCGGCCGCCCCTTTCAGATTCACAGCCGGCAGGAAGGCATCATCGATTCCACTGATGGCGATGGGAACGGAGAGAAATGGATCAGTCTTCTGCTAGTGGAATTTGACGATGGAGAGACGTCGACCGTCTTCGTTGAGAATGTGGACGGCCAATTGAAAATCGATTGGGAATCGTATGTCCGCTACCAAGGAAGCGATTGGGAAGAATTCGTCGAAGTCCGCCCACAAGAACCGCGGTTCTTTCGCCTCCAGGTACGCTTAGACAACTATCACAACTACCAATTTTCCAACAGTGAGAAGTGGCTTAGCTTCATGGTCACCGAACCCTTCTCAGGGCGTTACATTCATGCCTTCGCAGACCGGGAGAGCGACGCCGGGCGTGATCTCTTGAGATTCGCCGCCAATCAAGGAACGTTTCCCGCTATTCTCGGATTACGCTTTCTCGATGGCGATACAGCCAAGGACGTGGTGCAGATCACCTCTCTCGTGCAGAAAGAATGGCTAGGCGATTATCGCGGCCACACCATGCACTTCGACCTGAACGCCACGCGCTGGAACAACGGTTAACGCCGTTTCATTTCATTGCATTGCGAGAAGCATCTCCGCTGCGGAACCTGCGAAACGTTCCGGCCGCAGACGTAACGAGAGCCCCACCGCATGGCATACCCTCAATTGCATTTGGCAAGCTCTACCACGGCAGCTAGCTTCCCCACATGCGTCTTCCGCCGCGCCTCCTCCTGCCCGCACTTTGCGCGCTCACCATTCCGTGTACGCGGGCGGCGCCCCAGACCGTGGAAGGGATGCGGCAGGCGCTTCAAGAGTTTGCTCTAAGCCCAAAGTGGAACGCCCGCGTTCAACAATACCTCGATCAGTTGGACGCGCCCCGATACGAAGATCGTCGCAAAGCCTTGGCACACTTGATGGAGGAACCGGTGTTACCGCTGGACAAGCTCGAAGCAGCCAAGCGAGACGCCACGCCAGACAAACGCATTCTCATCGATCACGTGACGGCCGCCTACGATCCCACAGTGAATTCAGGAATGTTAGTCAGGCTTTTCGATACCATCGCCGGGCAGGAACTAAAAGGCTTGGCTCCCGAAATCCTGAAAGCTCTCGAAGGAAGACGCACACCCTCCCCCGCCCTACACGCCTCCGCCAGATTGGCATTCGCTGTGACCCTGGCGGAACACGATCAGCGGATCATCCAAGAGGCGCTCAAGAGTAAGACGTTTGTCGTCAGAGAACTTGGATTGCGCGGTCTCTATCGACTCAAGCCTCCTGACACTACGAAAAGAGCGACCACCCTTCTTCACGATGATGAAGCATCCATCCGCTTTCTGGCCGCAAACATCGTCGCCGAGGCGGGCCACCGCGCCTGTCTCATCACCTTTGCGGAACTCCTGCAAAGCAAGGAATTCACCTTCCGCAGCGAAAGCCACGAGGCCTTGCAAACCATCACCAATCAAGACTTCGGTTACTACCCTGATGCCGTTCCCGAAGAACGCCAACGCCCCACAGAATGGTGGCAGCGGTGGGTGAAGAAATTTGGGGAAACCGCTCCCATGCGATTTGAAGAATTTATCCCCACAGAAGATCTGAAGCCGATCGATACCGATCTTCTAACCGAATAGTTCGTCCACATTCCTATGGCAGGGATGCCTATCCCAAGCGTCCGCGGGAGAAAATCTCTCTTCACAAGACCACCTAACACTCTCGCAACAACGCTGTCGCCTCGGGAGGAGACGCCGCGCCTCCTTGATTGGTGACCACGTCACATCTCCTCATCGGCAATTTTCCGTGTCAGTTAGACGAAGGCGGGACTTCAACCGGATCGTTGTTCATTTTCACTCCCTCAAACATCGCCAGCGGTGTAGCGTCACGCGCTTGCGTAACCAAGGATCTCGGCTGTGTAGGCCATGCACAATCACCACGCGCCTTTGCGAGGGATCCGCATGAATCCACTCGCCCTCATCGAGATACACCAAAAGATGCGCACCGTTCGCCGTCACGGCGAGATCACCCACGCGCAGCTTTGTTAGTTCTCGCGACGTGATCTCTTGAATGGTGCCGGAGACTCCTAACGGCACGGTGAGATCACGATCGCTGCCCGCTAAATCACGGGCACTCACATCGTGCCACCAATTGGAAAGAGCCAACCGAAAGGCCGCACCCGAGAGGTGCCGAAGGCCCTGTTTCCAAAGCGCTTGGCGAAGCGCGCGCCGCGGAAGACCGGAGCAATCAATCCCAATCGGGCTCTCACCACCCCAATGATAGCCCGCCCCTTCCAACCGCCGCAGTTCTCCATCGTAAGCAGCGCGTACCACGTCCGGCGAAACCCATCCCGGCAAATACGTCACGATCAACAACCCACTCGCCGACAACAAAACATAACGCCGCCACCTGAGAATATGCCCGAAACAAACCGGCAACCACCACAACGCCGCCAAGCCGCCTAGCAAACACAGGCGACTGATCGCGTTGTGAACCGGATAGCCGAGTGCGACCGTTAAGAGAATGATGCCAACAAAGATCAGATGTGAGCAACGCATGGCCCACCCTGATCTTCAGTCGTGAATCGTCTGTGAAAGACGAATGAAATCTGCGTGAAAAGCCGAGGGTCGCCTAACGATCCGACAACTCTTCCACTTCGCGCTCCATCCGCGCCAACCGCTCATGAAGCGAATGAACGGCTTCCGTGAGCTCTCTGACATGAGCCGCGACTTTGTCCTCACGAGGGCGATCTCGATCACCATGATGTGGACGATCGCCACCGGCCAACTCCTGTGCCCTGCGGCGCACATGCTCAGCTTCCTCATGCAATCCCGCCGCCTTCAGATGCCTAACAGCTTGCTGCAAATGCGCCATTCGCTCTCTCTTTTCACGAGCTTCCGGAGATCTTCCTTTTCCCTCTCCACGCTCACGTTCGCGTCTCTCACGTTCGCGTCGTGCGCCTTCACCACGTTCGCGACGTTCGTGCGCCTGTTCAGAGCGGCGTTCACGCCGTTCTCTGGCCTCTTCGCCATGGTGCTCGTCACGCTCATGGCGTTCTCTAGCCTCTTCCCGCTCACGATGTTCTTCCCGCTCACGATGTTCTTCCCGCTCACGATGTTCTTCCCGCTCACGATGCTCTTCCCGCTCACGATGTTCTTCCCGCTCACGATGTTCTTCCCGCTCACGATGTTCTTCTCTTTCTTCGTCATCAGCGGTCAAGCCCATCGGTAAGGCCAACGTTAGAACAATAACAATGAGACGAAGGCCATAGCCTCCGGTAAGAAATTTCCGAGTTTGGGCGTTAGTCATGGTGATGTCGATGTTGTTGGTTCAATCCGGTGAGAGGATGGCGGATTCTGAGCGAGAGGTCAACTCACCAATCTTCTCATGCGCGGCCTGAGTCTTTGACAGCACGCCCGACATGTTCTCTGTAAGGAATCCTAGTGAAGGCGAGTTTATTCAGCATCGGCATCGATCTCGGCACGACTAATTCGGCCATTGCCTACACCCGTTTGACCGATGATCAGTCGGTATCCGAGACATTTCATCCCCCGCAGTGGGAGAGCCTAACCAGCTTGGCTGCGTCTGCCACCCTACCATCCTTTCTCTATTTTCCGACCGGTGCCGAGGCGGCCCAAGCCGGTCTGGATGAAGGTAACGCCCAGTGGATGGTTGGCGGCTTTGCTAGAAAACAATCCGCCGAAACACCTGGGCGCGTGGTGCATTCGGCGAAATCCTGGCTTTGTCATCACGCCGTCGACCGTTCGGCGGATTTCTTGCCCTGGGGATCAGACATCCTCACCGAAGCAGAAAAGATCTCGCCCCTCTACGCCTCCGCCTTGATCTTAGCCTCTCTCAAAGCTTCTTGGGACCAACACTTTGCTGACTTGGGACCTCAAGGAGCGTTGGCCTCGCAACAAGTTACGATCACCGTTCCGGCGTCTTTCGATGCCGCCGCTCAGACCTTAACGTTAGAGGCAGCACGCATGGCCGGCTTTCCCGAAGACGTGCGTTTGATTGAAGAACCTCAAGCTGCCTTCTACCGCTGGTTGGAGAGTCAGGGAGACGGCAGGGAGTTTGAAAAGACGCTTCCGTTAGGCGATACGGGAAAGCATGTGTTGGTAGTCGACATCGGCGGCGGCACTTCGGACTTCAGTCTCTTTCATCTCACCCACGGCGAAGAAGGATCCGGCCCCAAGATCGAACGCACGGCGGTCAGTGATCACATCTTGTTAGGCGGCGACAACGTGGACCTCGCACTTGCGCACACCATCCATGCCCGATTGGAAGGGCAAGGACACGAACTTGGCGGAGCCCAATGGCCGTTCCTCGTCGCGCGATGCCGCGATTTGAAAGAGCGCGTGTTGGCCACGGAGGGTGAAGATGATGAAGCTTTTCCCATCTCCATTCCGGGCCGGGGCTCCAGCTTGCTGGCCTCGACCCTAACGGGATCGATTTCCCGCGCCGATATCATGGCCATGCTGCTAGACGGCTTCTTTCCTCGATGCGCGGCCACGGATGAACCGGCGCGTTCCCACGCCGCCTTGAAAGAATGGGGCTTGCCATATGCCTCTGATAGTGGCGTCACGCG
Source organism: Verrucomicrobiales bacterium (assembly GCA_965224685.1). GTDB lineage: Bacteria > Verrucomicrobiota > Verrucomicrobiia > Verrucomicrobiales > DEV007 > CBDDAB01. The sequence goes on from CBDDAB010000018.1 coordinate 1,441,195, forward strand.
TTACCTAGCAGAGTTTCTGAGTCACCAGCAACCTATTGATGCCGTGTTATTCAACGGCGGCACACTCTACCCGGAAGTCCTCCGCAATCGCTTGGCAGCATTGATAGGCGAATGGCAAGAAAGCGCCTGCCCTCTCGTTCTTGAAAACACTGAGCCGGACCTAGCCGTGGCCCGAGGCGCGGCCAGGCACGGCTGGCTCACCAGCCGCGAGCAATTGCAAATTGAAGCCGGCGCCGCGAGGGCTCTCTACCTCGAAGTCCAACAAAGCCATCAAAAGGCTCCTTCAGTCGTCTGCATCTTGCCTCGGGGAGCTGCGCTTGAGCAGGAATCAGTGGTAGCGTTAAAGGGATTGAAACTTCGGGTCAACCAACCAGTCCGGTTCCAAACCTATTACTCGACGAAGCGCGGCCGCGATCGTGCGGGTGACATGGTGAGCCTAAAAAAAGGACCGTTCCATTCGCTCCCGCCGTTGCAGACCGTCGTGCGCTTGGCGGACGAGGTAGCACCACTCGGCGACCACGTGCCCGTCCAGCTGCGCGCCCGGATGAATGCGTTAGGACTCTTGCAGGTAAGTTGCGAAAGCCTGTTAGAAGATTTGAAGGAATCCTGGCCGCTCGATTTCAATCTTCGTGCGGTAACGGTCGGTGTGACCGATGTGAGTGAGGAAGGAGCCGTGGCACTGGCCGGCGATCCCGGAGTGCCGGCCGCGAAACTGGAAGACGCCCTGCAACTCTTGCGACGCCAATTTCGCCCCGCCAAACAAGCTTCTTCTAGCAAGAAGGCGAAGAAGGCTGGCAAGGCCGAACGCGTGACGCCGGGCCGTGTTTTCAAAGCATTGGAAGAAGCGTTAGAACTACCCAAATCGGATTGGAACTGGATGTTGGTGCGCGGCCTCTGGCCGGCTATGGAGGCCACTCGTGAAGGCCGCCGCCGCTCGATTGAGCATGAGGAGACTTGGTTAAGTGTCACCGGGTATCTCCTACGTCCGGGCTTCGGCGCAGAATTGGATGAGGACCGAGTGGACACGCTCTGGCAAATTCTCCAATCAGGCTTGGCTCATCCTGGCAAACGCATCAAACTTCAAGAATACATTCTATGGCGGAGGCTGGCAGGCGGCCTCAGCAAAGAAAGACAAGAACAGTTACTAAAAGGAGAGCTCGACCGGTTGGAACAAGCCAAGAATCCGCCGGCGGAATTGGTGAGAATGGCCGGCTCCTTTGAACGTCTTCCCCAAGAAACCAAACGCCGCCTGGCCAATCGCTTCCTCGAACGCATCGTGGATCAGCTCGACACCGGACAATCCGCCGACGCCTACCTGGTCGCCCTCACCTTGTTGCTCAACCGCGCGCCCTTGCACGCCGGTCCGGAAGCCGTCACGCCTCCGGAACTTGTGGAGCAGGCTTACGACCGGCTACGCGGTTTCGACTGGGAAGAAGACCGGCTGCGCGAAGTCTGCCCGCTCTTTCTACGAGCTGCCCGCGTGGTGGATAATCCGTATCTCGACGTGGCCAAACCCGTTCGCAAGAAGATCGCCGCTCAGCTGGAGAAGGCCGGCATGGCCCCCATGAAAGTCGTGCCTGTGCGCGACTACGCGCCTTTGGAAAAAGCGGATCGCGCGGGTTTGTTAGGCGAGGCTTTGCCTCCTGGGATTGTGTTGGATCAATGAAGGATAGGCGTTTATTCAAGCGTCATGCACACCTTCCCGGCGGTTGAAACCGCCGTTGCTGACGGCCTACTCTTCCGCTCTCAAGGCTTCGTAGAATTTCCACTGCGAACGGAAATCTTCTGTTAAAGGCGTATCCGTCAGGCTGGCACGAATGAGTTCGATGGGGATGGAATTCTCTAACAAGATCCGGTCATGAAACTGTTTGTCTGTCAGGATGCCGGAATCCACGAGCTCTTTGCGCAATGCCCGAAACTGGAGCCCACCTAACATATAAGCGGCTTGGTAGAGCGGTTCATAGCCGCCCTGGACGGACCGGCGCACTTCGGCGGTGGCGTTGCGGCGTTCGTGACCGACGTTTTTAATCAGGAAATCGATCGCTTCACTAGCAGTCATCTGACCGAGGTGAAACTTGAGCGAGAAAATGATCCGCGCACAACGATGCGTGCGCCAGAATAGCATCCCCATCCGATCATGTGGATCCTTCTTATGAAAGTTCAGATCCCAGAGCAGCATCTCCCAATAAAGGGCCCAGCCTTCAACGAGGAAAGGGGTGCGGAAGATCTCGCGATACGGCCGGTAGCGCTTGGCCATGTAAATCTGCAAGTGATGCCCGGGAATCAGTTCGTGATGCACGGTCGCCATGCAGAAGTGCCGGTTGTTTCCTCGCAGACTCATCAATTTGTCATCGTGCTCCATGGAGTCCGTGGGAAACGAGACACTGATCACTTCGCCACCCGTGAAGTAGGGATTCACCTTCTGGCGCTCCGGCGTCATCATCTCCATGCGCCAGGTCTCATGACAAATACGCGGAATGGTCACGAGCTCGCGTTGTTTGAGAAAGTCCACCGCTTCTTCCGCCAGTTGCTTGATCAAAACGGGCTGTTTTCCGGGGTCCACGTGCCGGTCTTTGACCTGGGCTAGCGCCTGCTGCCAGTCATCCTCCAGCCCCATGTCCGCGGCCGCTAATTTCATTTCCTTCTCACACCAGGCATACTCCCGCTCCGCGATCGCGATGAGTTCCTCAGGGGTGTAGGGGATGAACTCGCTCTCCAGGGCATCTAACAAAGCTTTACGACCAATGGGATCTCCAATCACTTCATCCTCGCCACCCGTGACGTCATCGAAGAACTTCTGATAGGCATCAAGGGCGCTGTTGACTTTCCGATAGGGTGTATCCGTCCACCAGCCGAAGCTCGGATCGTACCCCTTATAAAAACGCTGCCACTCATTGAGCTGAAATCGCAGCGTCTTCAACTCTCGCAAAGCACGATCCACTTGAATGGAACGCAATGGTCTACGCTCATGCATGTCTTTCAACTTGGTGGCGCTGGCGTCCACCTCTTCAGCAATGGCCGCCAAGGTCGTCGCGGCTTCACGAGCTTTCATCGGCACCGATTGACGCCGATTGTCCACCAAGGTGATGATCAATGGCGCAAAGGGCAGATAGCGCGACACTTCCTCAAGCCGCTCCTTATTGTACTCCAACTTCCGTTCAGAGAAGCCTAACAAGTTCTTGAGAAGGAGGTAGTCGATCTTTCCTTCTTGTGAAAGCGTTGGGAAATCGACTTCCGTTAGCCGCTGTTGCCATTCTTGGTAGAACTGCTGGAATCGATTGTGATCAAGCTGATTTCCATTCAAGTTATAGAAGCGCTCCAGATTGCCGCGGTCTTCGGCAAAGAGGTGGATGAGCTGCGGCATCGGATTGTCCCCCGCACTCGCGCAGAGGGAACTAATGGTGGCGCTACCGGCGAGCGCCAGGACAAAGATGCGAGAGAAAAGATTCTGGTGAAGATATCGAACGGCCATTGCCAAGCTGAAGGGGATCTTGGCCTGAGATTTAGAAAGAACCGCTCAAGTGCCAAGCGGAAAAACGTGACGCTTTACACCTGCGGCAAATGCACGCAGTGAGCCACGCGTTTCATTTCCCGCAGCGTGGCCATCAAGGCCTCTTCGTCATCGAGGATTTCCAAGACACCAGCGGAATAGCAGATATCGAAACTCTGGTTAGGAATGCACTTCAAACTCTCCAGCCCCTCGCCTACCAAGCAATTGAATCGCCTCGCGCAATGAAGTTCTCCCTGAAGCGTGAGCACGGAGAAATGGAGATTGAGCGCATTCGTCTCCACATCATAAACGCACTGCCAATCATCGGGCCGCCCACCCACATCCAACACGCGGAGTTTCTTGCCCTGGCAGCCATGCTCCATGCGGTAGCGCTGCACCTGGGCTTCAAATTCGGCAAAACGCTTGATCCGATCACGACTGGGTCGAGGCGCCGGTTTCACCATGGGGAGAGGCGTCTTGTGATCTTGGCGGCTGGAACTCTCCGTGTAGGGCACGGCTTCACTTGGGGAGGATTTGGCCATAGCACTTTAATGGTGAACTGGTTTTCCATGGCATCAATCGTAAATTCAGTAAATATGGATTTTATAAATCTCCTAAGATATTCCTCGCAAAGCCTACTCTCACTCACGACATCCCACGCTTGTGTTCAGCGAGCGCCCTCGCCACATTGCCGCGATGGGCAGAGGACTCACAAGCCAACCAACCTGTGGGGGATTTTTTACTAAACCACGATGACGACTGACAGCGATTCTCTAGCAACTGAGGCACGACGGTTTCAGGCCGATTTTCACAACGTTCAGCACGCGGTGGGAGACGTTATGGTTGGTCAGGAACGCGTGATCGAGAGCGCCATCACGGCCATCATCTGCGGCGGCAACGTTCTTCTCGAGGGTGTGCCCGGCCTTGGCAAGACCGAGTTGGTCAAGACGCTCTCGCGCGTCTTGGATCTCGATTTCAACCGCATCCAATTCACGCCGGATCTCATGCCGGCTGACATCATCGGCACCAACATCATGACACAGGGGCCGGATGGCATGTATCAGTTCGAATTTCGTCAGGGTCCCATCTTCACTCAACTTCTCCTCGCAGATGAAATCAACCGAGCCACACCGAAGACCCAGGCCGCCTTGTTAGAGACGATGCAAGAAGGATCCGTGACCGCGGCGGGCAAGACCTTTCATTTGAAGCAACCTTTCTTTGTTCTCGCCACACAAAATCCTATCGAACAAGAGGGCACTTATCCGCTACCCGAAGCCCAGTTGGACCGCTTTATGTTCAAGGTCAATGTGCCCTTCCTGAATCGCGATGAGCTCAATGAAGTGGTCAGGCGTACCATTCTATCTGAGGCCGCGGACGTCCCCAAGCTGCTCAACTCCGAACGCATCCTATCACTGCGGCAAACACTTAACAATGTGGTCGTGGCCGATCCCATGCGGGACTACGCCGTGAGGCTCGTGCTCGCCACCCACCCCCAGAGCGATGAAGCGACCGAGCAGGTGAATCAGTTCGTCCGCTGGGGAGCGAGCCCAAGGGCTTCTCAAGCACTCATCCGGGCTGCACGCGTGCGCGCCTTGGCATCCGGCCGGGAACACGTGGCCTTTGAAGACGTCAAGCACTATGCTAGGGAAGTCCTCGGTCATCGCGTGCTGCTCAATTACGATGGCCAAGCAGAGAACCTGGAGATCACTCAACTAGTGGACAGCATCCTGACAACCTTGCCAGAGACCGCCTGATTGCCTCATGCCGGCGCAATTGACATCGCTGCTGGAGAATGACGTCATTGCCCGGCTCGAACGGCTGCGGGTGCAGCAACGCTGTCACTTTAGCAATCGCTTCACCGGCTCCCACCTCGCGCGCAAGGGCGGGACGAGCATGGAATTCGCGGATTTCCGCGATTACACGCCCGGCGACGATATTCGTTTCGTGGATTGGAACAGTTTTTCCCGTCTGCATCGCCCTTATATCAAACTCTTTCATGAAGAGGAGATCACCCATTTCCTCATCTTGATCGATGGTTCCAAATCCATGGACTTTGAAAACAAATACCAACGCGCGAAAGAACTCGCGGCCGCCTTCAGCCTCTTGGCGCTCCGGCACACGGAGCGCTTGAGCATTCACGCCCTCACCAATTCTGAACAGCGCCTCCCCACCTGCACCGGGCGCGCCAACATGGGCAAGGTCTTCTCCTTCATCGAACGCCTCCCGGAGCCTGACGATGTCACGCCTTTTGAAACGGCCCTGGAGAGAAGCCTGCAACATCATGCCGGCCGCGGCGTGGTCATTCTGTTATCCGATTTCCTAACCTTCGGCGATTTTAGGCGGGCCTTCAATGCGCTCTTCAGCAGTGGTCTGGAGATTCTGGGTCTGCAAATCCTCGGCCCCACCGAGATCGATCCTGAGGTGCCCTCCGATTTCCGGCTCGTCGATGCGGAGACGGACACCACGCTCGACGTCTCTGCCGGAGGCGATCTCCTGCGTTTCTATCAGGATCACCGGCAAGCCTATCAAGAACACCTTTCGAGTCTTTGCCAGAGCCGGTCCGGGAGATTTCTCACCACCAGCACTGCCGAACCATTAGAGACCTTGCTCTTCGACACCCTGCGTCGTCAGGGCTGGATCGCTTAGCTCTTTCGTTATGAAATGGCGATGGCTCTTCGCAGGCGTGGGATGCTTCCTTCTGGGTTTCGTAGGCAGCGAATTCGCCGCCCTCCCACACCTCATGAAGAAGCCGCCGCGCCCCCAGCGAGCCTTCTTGTTAGACCTCAAACGTTCTCCGCGCTGGAACGCTACCGGCGAGGATAGCGGCCTTTTCGAGCGCGAGAGCATTCTCATCAAGTGGTTCGAAGAAATGGCTGCCGAAGATTATCCCTTCGCATTCGAGGAAATCGTCAACGGCCTCAGCGGCGAAACCAGAGAAACGGCCATCACGCTACTGGCCATGGCCTGGGTGCAGGTGAATCCGGAACAGATGATGCGCGTGATGGCGCCGCCGGGAGAAGATGATTGGGTCTATCTACTCTACCCGGTCTGGGCGAGCAGGGATCCCGAAGAGGCGTTCGAACACGCAATCAAGAATGACCACCATCTCCAAGCACACGATCTCTTTCTTCATCTTACGCTTGAGCAAATTGAGAGGCTTCTGCCTCGGCTAGAGCAACGGTCAATGGGCCAGAAACGACGTCGGCCGTAGCCGCAATCGCCTACAGATATCCCGAGTGGTTCTTTGATCAACTGCCCAAATCTGATTTCCTAACGAGAGTCTCGTCCTGGGGATTCGCCTCCGCCTTCAGGAGTTTGATGTCAAAAGATTCTCAAGCGGCATTAGCTCAACTGTCAGAGTTTCAAAATCATCCCGAGCTTGGCCCCGATCTCGCAGGCGTGATTTCAATGTTAGCCACTCACCTGGCCATCAGTGATCCCCAATCGGCCTCCCAATGGATCGAATCATTAGAAGATGGTAGGATCAAACGCCTGGCTCTTCGAAGATCCGCTTCGAATCTCATCCACTCTTCACCAGAAACGATCAAGAACTGGGTAGCCGAATCCGACACGCCGATCGCGCTCATGTCTGCAGCACTGGGACCTCTTCACGGCCATGAACTCAAACAAGCCCTAACATCACTTCATGAATTGATGCCAGACGTGACGGGGCGCGACCGGGTTCTCGCTAACTTGGCCAAGCACGAAGATAGAACGGCTGATGCCAAGCTCCAGCTAGTGGCCAAGATTGAAAATCCTGACAAACGCGCCAAGACCATCCTCACTCTTACGAAAGAGAACAGGTCGTTGGTAAAGAACACGCCCAAATTCCTAGCACTCATGCCGGAAGGCGAAGCGTTAGACACCGCCCTCGAACACTATTCGGCTCAACTCGCGGAGTCTTCTAAAGAAACGTTGTTAGGAGCTCTTCCGGAGATTCCAGACAAATGGAGACCGCAAATCCTACCGGAATTAGCACGCCGCCTTGCCCGCCTCGAACCAGAGATGGCGGTGGCAATGCTAGACGAGATCCTTCCCGATCTTCACGGTGAGATTTTGACCAACGCCGCTGCGACCTGGGCCAATCAAGATCCACAAGCAGCCCTCGAGACGCTGCATGCCTTTCCAGCAGAGATTACTGGCGGTGCACTTAGCCGCGTTGTCGGACATTGGGCCGACAATGATCCCTATCAGGCTGCCGACTACTTGGCGACTGACGAGACACCCGGTCTTCACGCTGAAGTGGCGTCCTCCTGGGCAAGCTATGATCCCTTCGCCGCCTCGGATTGGATCGCCCACCTTCCACAGGGCGCTTCGCGAGAGGCTGCTATCGGCGCATTTCAAACGCAGGTTTCAAATGAGGATCTCGCGCTCACTGATGAGGAACGTCAACAATTGTTAGAGTCCCTAACGCCATGAATACGTTTTTCAAGACCATTGCTCTAAGTCTCTGTGTCTTGTTAGGTGTGCTCACAGAGAGACATTTCCGACGCGACTTGACGCAAGCTCCGGAGGACCCAGTCGTCGCGCTCACCTCCCTTCCGGAGGCCGAGGAAGACGTTGTGTCTTTACCTGAACTAACAAACACGCACTCACTCCTCGCCGTGAAACAACGGATGGCTGTCGCGCAACGAGCGACGTTGAGCCAACTCGCACAACTCCTCTGGGCAGCACGCGACGACGAAATGCTCTTCCGCTTCCTATGCGAGCGTTGGGTTCAGTTAGACCCTGTGCATTTCCTTGAAGCTTGCAACGATCCACCCTTGCTAGCTATCCGGCAAGAATGTTGGTCCCGGCTCTTTCGCGAATGGGTGCGAAGGGACGTTGCCGCGGCATGGGAAGCGGTTGATGCCCACGATATTCCCAATGGCTATGCTCGTCTAACCACGTATGGACTAGCCTCTCAGCCTGAGGAAACGCTTCAAGAACTAGCCGCTCGCGGTGGTCTCAATACAAAGCTGATCCACGATGATTCTTGGCTCTTACAGAATCCTCAAGCGGCATCGATCTTGTTAGAAAAGATGCCCCATTGCCCCTTCCGAACCAACGCCATGGCAGACATCGCAGACGCTTGGGCGGAAGAAGATCCTCAAGCCGCTTACGCCTGGACACAAACGTTAGACAATCACGATCAAGAGCGCACGCAAGACCGCGTGCTCGCCACCTGGGCGCAAAGTCATCCCAAGAGCTTCATGGATGCCTTCAGTGGTCAGCCTCTAACACCTCGCGTAGCCTCCGCAATTGCGGGGAGTGCAGACGAACTCGCGGAGTCCATTGGCGAAGCCGTTCTACCCTGGCTGGATGAGCACCTCACCGGCCGCACCCGTGAGCGCGCCCTCACCAACGCCTTTCTTGCTCTGCCTAACACCGATCCGGAACGCAGCCAAAGACTCATCGATTGGCTCATCACCAATCCGTTGCATCGCCGGGAACTCAGCCAATGGCTGGGCGCCCTTCCGTAGCGGTGACTTTTTAGTCGCCGCCGAATGCTAGGGTGATTTCGCGCCAACTACCGCTACGGAACGACTTCACGAACGCGGAAATACCGTGTGCTTGATGTCTCACGATTCACGACTAACAACGCCCTTCCCTGAGCGTCGGACATTTGCCGAATCGTTTCCCTCCAGACGGCAAGATCGGCCGAGGACTCGATCACATGTTCTATATTGGGTCTACCCATAATAGTAAGCTGAAAGTGCGCCTCATCGAGCGTTTGAATCGAAAGCTTCAAGGGCGAATCGACCCCTCCCGGCTCTGCCGCCTGCCCGGGAGATCCACCAGGCGTCGTTTGCCAATGGCTAGCCAGCTCCCAAGCCCCGTCCTCTGCCCGAAGGTCCGTGACTTCCAGTGAATCGCCCCCACCATCCGCGCTCTCATGCCAAGCATCGGCGTATGAAAACGCCAAAATAGGCTCACCGAAGGCCCCTACCCACTCGAGACGCTCACCGCCATTGCTCAAGGATTGCTCATAGACGCCTAACACCCGCACTTCCGCCCCATACCGCATTTCAAAGGCGGCTTGATTGCGGACGATCACGGCGCGCTCCTCTGGTGCGAGACCAATCGATTCAGCAAATGTTAGTATGATGCCATCGGTGAATCGCGAGTTGGTTAGACTCAACGTTTCCGTGCCGACGTTTACCACTTCGAGATACTCAAAGTCATCGTCATTGGTAAAACCGGCCGCGATCTCTTCATCCGTGGGATCCGATGGATGAAACATCAACTCGCTTACCCGCAAGGCCGGACTCTCCGCGTAAAACGTTCTTTCCGCCATCGCCGACCACGTTTCGCTACCGAAGATGCTTTTCATTAAGACACGCGTCTTCAGATGCAAACTCCTTTCCACAACAATCGCCTCCTCGTACACCGCGGCCGAAGCTGCGACGGCGCCTCCTGAGACGCGCGGATCGGTCCCATCCAGCGTGTAGTAGACATCGCTGGAACGGTTGGGATTGGTTAGGCTAAGCATCGAACCCGCAGCGAGAAAACCGCTTGGCTGATCAATCAACGGCGGTTCAAGGTCTGGGTAGTAGTCTTCTTCCATCAATTGCTCGATGAGCAGGGCGCCATTCCCCACGAGCAACGCATCCACTCGATCGACCTCATTCTGCCAATCTTCCTCCACCGTGCGCGGCTTGTTAGGTGAAAGGGCGTCGCCCCATCGTGCTGATTCCGCTAAGACGCCCTCTCTGACCAGCGCATTCAAATGCGCCCAACGCTCTCGCGCCACGGCATCTGTTAGAACCCCATCACTTACTAACAAATGCCTGTAAGCACGATCAGCCACCAACGCCATAAAATCCGCATTTTCCCGTGCCGCATGCCAAAGACGCGTCATGGGGCTGTTGCCACTATTGCTACGCCTGCGGAAATCCGGATGCACCCAGGCGCGGCCCGGAGATTGCCCCAATCCGAAAGACCACTCGCCATCCCAAGCAAAGAAACGCGCTTTTCCCGCCGGTTCATTGCGAATACCGGCCCACCAATTATTCTGCGGCCAATCGGTCAAATTGATATACCAACTCACTAACAAATAGTCAATGAATCCGGCGAGATCGACCTTCGATGCCAGGGCCGCGAAGTTCTCAGCGTCACTGAGGTCTTCTCTAGCATCGTTCAACAAAGCATTCCAGCGCGCCTTGTCGCCTCCTTGATCGCCACCATGGCTGATGGCGAACCAGTCCTCCACGCCGCCGCCGAAGTGTTCCGATGTGAACCAACGATCCGGACGTTCCGTGACATTGTAGAGTCCCCAATAGAGGCCATTGATGTAGAGATGAACAAACGCACCCCGCGCCCCATAACCACTCATGGCTATCTGCGTGGCGCGATACCATTCATCCATGGTGTAAGCGGTTTTGTCAGGGTTCCAGGACCGCGCCCAACTGCGGTTATTGCCCGCGCGAAGAATCAGGCGATCGAACTGATCGGGCGTGTCTTGGTCATTGTGCGAGGAACGCTGCAAGAGATCCGTCTCCAACTTAGCGTCGCCAAACTCGGTTTTGAACTTCAATCGCAAGGACCGTTTCAACCGGTCGTGACTGTGCCCTTGAATGGCGCCCCGAGCGTGTTCGTTTTCTTCAGGCGCATCTGGATAGAGGATTTCCACATCGACGAATTCCTCGTTTTCGCCACGGTAGAAGCCGCCGCTACCATCGGCTCGCCACATGCTTTCCGGATCCACGACCAAGCTCATGGTGGGCAAGGCTAATAAACTGCGCTTCATCGCCTCCACCTGCTCGCCCTCGCCCACAATACGTGGATCCATTTCATAATCATGCCGTCCCGTCCCCTGCCCCACACTAAGATTGGGACGCGGCCAACCCTCAATATCCGCTGGCTGACGAATGACATCATCAAGAAAGAAATACGTCCGCGTATCCGTGTTCGTCGGTTCTAACTCTTTTCCCGCAAAGGCCCGCACTCTCAACGTGGTCGTGTTAGAAATTGTGATAGGTTCCTGATACTCCGTCCCATTGGGCCCGGTGAAAATACTTCCAAGATCCGGTTCGCTGCCATCGATGGTATAAAGGATGGTGGCGTCTTCGGTTGCTGTGGTTAGGGTCACTTCGATCGGTTCTGTGTAGAACCCGCTGTCGATGGAGATCTTGGTATCGGCGACCGTTTGTCCGAATGATAGTGATCCGCCCGGACCAACCGCGCAGAGAATGACCGTCGAATATAGTGCCCCCAGGAAAGAGAAATCTCGTCGCATCACACCGTCCACTTTCGCAGACCCTCAATATCTTCAAAGTGCTTATCAAAAGTCACCAATACCCCACCTATTTCCATACAATGTGCTGCAATCCAAAGGTCATTCGTGGGAATCTTAATGTCCTTGCGGCGAAGCTGGTCTTTGATTTGTGCGAACAGGTCCGCAGTGTCATCGGTCGTGTGAAGGATTCTTGCAGGTGGCTTTTGTATGAACACTGAGAGTTCACGGAGATTCTTCCGCTCACGACTGCCTCCTCGAAATCCGTGGCGAAGTTCCGCCAAGACAAAGACCGAAAGGTAGACGCGGTCACAGTAGGCGATGGCATCCATGACATCACGATCACCTCGCCGAAACTCGGAGTAGGCGTTGGTATCAAGAAGAATGCGTTTCATCCTACCACTCTTCTTCGTCGATTTGATCAAAATCCTTCAGTCGTTTATTGAAGGCATCGGCCTCTTCCTCTGTCCAGGTGCCAAATAGATCCGAAAACTCCTCACGGTGATCTGGACGGGGAGAGTCAAGGCCGACTGATTTGCGTAATAGCCTCTTCACCAATTGGTTGAGCGACACGCCGTCCCGCTTTGCCATCTGGCCTAAGCGCTCGCCCAGGTCGTCGTCTAGTTTATGAATCGTGATGGATTTCATGGTTCAAAGTGAAACAGTAGTTGAACCACATCAAGATGTCACTAGCCAGTTTCATTCCCATAAACTGCCGAGATTGACTGTTTGAGCGTGCGCCTTAGCCTCGCCTTCATGAGCGTTCGTATGGTTGCTGTCTTTCTATTCCTCTCAGGTTTGACCCTTGCCATGGGTGCAGAAATCGAGATCCATCGCGTGTTTGGACCCGAAGTCGATACCGGAAAGTACAAACACCCGTCCTGCATCACGGCCTTGTCTAACGGTGATCTCTATTTGGCCTATTACGGAGGCGCCGGCGAATACGCGAACAGCACGCGCGTCTTTGGCGCACGATTAGTGAAGGGTTCAAAGAAATGGACCGCGCCCAAGGTCATCGCCAGTAATCCCATTCGTTCGCTTGGCAACCCAGTGGTTTGGCAAGCGCCTGACGGCATGGTGTGGCTCTTCTACGTGACGCGATTCGGCGACACGTGGTCGACATCCCGCATCAAAGGCAAGATCTCGCGCGATGGCGCGCAAACCTGGTCGGATTCGTTTATCGTATCGATGTTAGAAGGCACCATGGTGCGTAATCATCCCATTGTTCTGACGTCAGGTGATTACGTCTTGCCTATCTATCACGAGACCGGGCACGACACCGAATTCACCGGCTCCGATACCACCTCACGTTTTCTCAAGCACCAACCGGGCGGCACGGAATGGACGGAGATCGGCAAGATCGTTTCTCCACGCGGCAATCTTCAGCCGGGCGTGGTGGAAGTGACGCCCGGTCATTTGATCGCTTATTGCCGCCGCGCCGGTGATTACGAACCCACCGACGATGGCTGGACGATCACTGCCGAATCCAAAGATGGAGGCGTAACCTGGACGGAAGGAAAGAACAGCCGTTTCCCCAACCCCAACTCCGCAATCGATTTCAAGAAACTAGCAAATGGTCATCTGCTCTTGGTCTACAATGATCACATGTACGAGCGCAGCCCGTTAACGGCAGCCATTTCCACCGACAACGGCAAGACCTTTCCGCATAAACGCCACCTTAAGGCGGGCAATGGCTCTTACGCTTATCCCACAGCCATCCAAACTGCGGACGGGAAGATCCACGTCATCTTCACTTCTAACGAACGCACCGTGATCAATCACGCGATCTTCGATGAATCGGCGATTGTTGGCCAATAACGCCGTTTATTAGCTAGGGCCTGTCCCACAGGTCCGGCCCCCTGTCATAGAAGTGCGAAACAGCGATATTAAAGAGCTATGAGAGCCCAATTTGGACTCCCATAGCCAAATTCGGCGTGTATAATTTGGTTAGTAGCAAAATCAAACCCGCCGAATCATGACCGAAATTAACCGCCAATTAACCTTTCGTCTACTTCCACCTTGTTACGGGCCCAAAGATTATCGCGATAAACGCGCCCGATACCAATTCATGGACGACATCATCGAGCGGGCCGGACTCGATGACCAATTCACGAAGCTTGTTCTCGAACGCCGCGGCCTCCAGTCCCATCAAGTAGGCACCCGATTCCTCAATCACTGCGTCACCGCCTTCCGCACTAACATCGTCCGCTTCGTCGAAAATCATATGCCCGTGCGCGAACTCAGCATCCAACTAGCAGAAAGCAATGTGCTGCAATGGTTCTGTCATACAGGCGAATTCGGCTCCGTCATGCCCCCCTCAAAAAGCACCCTCGACCGTTACGGACGCTTCCTGCCCCAAGAAGCCATCGACCAACTCGGCGCCCAGCTACTGCAAAGCGCCGCCCAACACTCCAGCGACGGCTTAGAGCAATTGTTAGGTTTAGAAAACCCCGTCGATCTGGTCAACGTCTGGTTCGACAGCTTCTGTCTCCAAGCCAACATCCACTACCCCACCGACTGGGTGCTCCTCATCGACGCCACCCGCACCCTGATGAAAGCCACGAAACTCATACGGGAAGCCGGCTTAAAAAACCGCATGCCCCAAGACCCCGAAACCTTCCTGCGAGAAATCAACAAACTCGGGATAGCCATGCGCCAACAACGGCGGCAGAAAGACAGCAAACGCAACCGCAAAGCCATCCTGCGACAGATGAAAAAATCAATTCGCAAGACCCGTCAACACGCCCAGAAACATCGCCAACTCTTAGAAGAAAGATGGCAAGAAACCGAGTGGAGTTGGCCGCAAGTCCAGCAAATACTAGGGCGAATCGACAACATCCTCGAGCAACTACCTGAAGCCCAACGCCAAGCACACGAGCGCCTCATCGGGGAGCGACAAGTCAAAAGCTCAGAAAAAATCCTCAGCCTCTACGAGTCCGACGTGCAAGTGGTAGTGAGAGGAAAGTTAGGGAAAGAAACCGAATTCGGCAACCCCATTCTGTTAGGCGAACAAGAAGACGGATTAATCGTCCACAACCAACTCTACAAAGAAAATGTGAGCGACGCCAAGATCCTCCTAGAAGGAGTCGAAAGCATCGAAGAGCGACTCAAGACCGAAATAGAAGGCGTATGCGCAGATCGAGGCTTTGCGAGCAAAGCAAACAGCAAAGCGTTAGGAGAAAAAAGAGACTACATATGTCCGAAGCAACTCGAAATCCTGCGCGAAAAAATGGGGAACGGCGAATTCGCCAAGAGGCAAAGAAGACGAAGTCAAACCGAAGGCCGAATCAGCATCTTCATACACAGCATATTGGGAGATATGTTACGAGTGAAAGGGCACACCAATCGCGAGAAGGCGGTGAGTTGGGGAGTGCTCGGGCACAACATGAAGAAACTAGCCGAAATGCGAAAGAAGCAAGCCGAAGCGCGAGAAGCCGAAGCGCGGAAGCAAGCAGCCTAGAAAAAGCGCAAGACAAAGCCGCGCCCCCGGAACACAAGCCGGAGAGGGAGCAGCACGTACCCGCGCCCGAGAAAAAGGCCCGAAAAGCGAGAATCAGACAAAGCACAACCATCCAAACGAACAAATCCGCCCCCGACCAGCGCGGCCAACAACGCGCCTAACAAAAACCACACATCAAATCTCAGAATCGGACGCTTCTGGGACAGACCCTAGCTAGCTAGACGTGCGATACCCTGGAACTTATCGCAAGTTCCGCTACGATCTTGCTCGAACCGTTGTTGGATGAAGAAGGGCGCGCAGGTCGTGAATGGTAAGATAGTCTGGATGATAGATCTCGGTGATCCACGCATAGGCACATCGCTGCGATCCCTTCGAAACAACAAGACGATAACGAAGCATCGCCAGTGCAGGTCCATCGGCGTCGATACGCATGCGCTGGAGGTCCGCCGAACTCAGTTCACGTCTGGGCTTTCTCCCGCCCACGAACGGCTCTTTGGAAACTTGCCAGCCTGCGTTCTTGAAGGTGGCACCAATCGACGCTCCCCCGACAATTCGCCGATGAACCTTCGCCACCTCAGCATCATAAGGGATGAGAAAGTCGACCACTGCCAGAGTCCGCGTGATCTGATGCGCTCCCGAACCGCTGAAGAGATTCGATCGTCGCCGATCGTTTGTTTGTGAGAGCAATTCTATCCCATAGCTTCCGAACTGATGCGCCATCCGCTCGCTATTGAGCAGCGGGCGTAGCTTGACGACGTCCGCCGAATCTAGATTTCGCAGGCCCGCGCTCCCGGCGCACCCCACCAGCACGCATATTAAACAAGCGAGCGCGCTTTTCAAAGCGGCTTCTTGAAGTAGTAGACGGCCTTTGTCGTGGTGCCGTTCTCGGAGAGATGACTCACGGTGACGAGTTCCCAACCATCACGGCCCAGTTCATTGATCTTCTTAGCAAAGTCCTTATCGGTGAACTGCGTGGCGGCGTCCTGTTGGAATGCTAGGTGCTGCCATGATTTCTCGTGGGGCTGGGATTCCGAAGCCTCTTCAGCCGCCCAAAGCGTGAATCCAAGTAAGGCAACGATCGCGACGATAGGAAGCGTATTTCTCATATTCATAGCCGCCAGTCTGAGCTGCCGTTGAGAAATCCTCAAGGGCAACCGAACGAAAGACTATTTCTTAGGGTGGTAACGATAGTGTCCAATCATCGTCCACTCGAAGAGACAATCCTGGAGCTTGGGACCTTCCCCCACGTTGTGAACGATCCAACGTTTGCCTGGCTTGCCTGGCGGCTCCACGACGATGCCGATGTGGACCAGACCTTTGTCGTTGAGATCCCAGGCCACGATATCGCCTATTTGATAGTCTTTGGAATGCTCACTCATCTTCAACGCCTTGCCATGGCGCTTGAAGAAGGTCTGGAGATTGGGCACGCGGCGGTGATCAATGTTTTTGTCAGGGTGTTTCAAGCCCCAACGCTTGGGATACTTGGCGAAGGCGCGTTTCATGTCCTCATGAACGAGCTTCTGCAGATCAACGCCTAACTTCCGGTAACAACGGACCACCACATCACTGCACACCCCACGATCGGGCGGGACGTCGCCTCCAGGATAATCAAGCGCCACGTAGGCCGGATCATACGTGACTTGGTGCTTGGTCCGCTCTAAGGCAGCTTCTGCCAAGCGTTCGCCAAATGAACTGGCCGCCGCCCTCTTGTCCGCGGTGGTGGGAAGAATCATGGCCGCCACGGCGATGACGGGTAGACTGAGAAGGTGGAGACGCATTACGCTTTCATTTGATTCCAAACCGCGTCCATCCGTTCAATATCAGTGTCTTCCAAACTTTCTCCCGCTGCCTGAAGGTGGGATTCCATGCGGTGAAACCGGTCGCGAAACTTGTCGTTGGCCTGCGCGAGCAGACTCTCCGCATCGCAACCGTGCTTGCGGGCCAGATTGACCAGGGCGAAGAAGAGGTCGCCGATTTCTTCTTCAATCGCTCCGCGATCCTGCGAATCGAGCGCTTGTTCCACTTCACGGAGTTCCTCACGCACCTTGCCGAGCACATCGCGAGGCTCCTTCCAATCGAAACCCACTTTGGCCGCCTTCTTCTGCAGCTTGGTGGCCTGAATCAGGGCCGGCAAACCTTCCCCGACCTTTTTCAAATAGGGGGCCCGTTCGTCACCTTTCTCTTGGCGCTTGATCGCTTCCCATTGTTTGAGAACGGCGTCCGTATCGGAGGCATCGCTCTCGCCAAAGACATGAGGATGACGCCTAACCAATTTGTCCGCCACGACCGAAGCGATATCTTCCAAAGCGAAGCGACCCGTTTCGGATGCGATCTCGGCGTGCATGACCGTTTGTAAGAGCAGATCGCCTAACTCTTCCACCATATCGTCTGTGACATCGCTGCGAATAGCGGCTGCCGTTTCATACGCTTCTTCCAAGAGATTAGGAATGAGCGACGCGTGGGTTTGCTCACGATCCCACGGGCAACCTCCGGGTGCTCTCAAAGCATGAACGACTTTCCGCAGCCTCACCAGCGGATCGGTGTCCTGAGGGATGGGCAAACTCATGAGCCCGGCTTATCTTGATCCGAGAGTTGATTGCTTGCCTGCTCCAACTGCCGGCGCTCCTCATCTGTTAGGCTACCGATGCCGTCTTTGGAGATTTTTTCCAACAAATGATCAATGGAAGCCGCCGCACCCTTGGAGGCCGGCACCTGAGGTGTCTGTGAAAGTTGCGCGAGCTTGGATTGGTAGCGATGCCGCCTTCTTTTCTTAGGAGACCTCACCACCTTGAGCTTGCGTTTGGAATGCTGGTAGCCGCCCGATTTGCCTTTGGGCAGCAGGTTGAGAAGAGGCTGTTCAATGGATGGGAAGCGCATCGGGAGCCCCCATCGGCGCAGCATCATGTAGGTAACAGCAAGATTTAGCCACAGCATCCAGAGCTCCATCCAGAATCGATCAGTGATCAAACCGATCGAAATCAAGAAGACAAAGAAAACACCCACCCATTTGGCAAGAAAGCCGAAGAGCATAAGTGCTCTGGGTTCAATAAAAATGAATCCGATAAAAATACAGAAATGAATCAGGTAAGAAGCGCCTCGGAAACCCAGAATGGCCGGCGTGTTCGTAAGAAGACTAAAGATGGAGAGAACAATCGGCGGCAGTAGCACCAACACGCTGTACAATTTCACAAACCTCCGCACCCCGAGCATGCTTTCGACCTTGCGGCCGAAAATCAGGAACATGATTAAGCCCAACACCGCCCACACGTTGGGATAATTGGTGAAAGCGTAGGTAACAAACTGCCAGAGTTTTCCCTGACTGATTGCCATCTCGCTGATGAAACTCAAATTAAGCCGCAACGCCGAACGCGGACCCGCAACCGCCATGACCACTAACATGACGGCGTGAATCATCACTAACAGTGTGGTGACATAAACGGGAAGTTGGCCCATATGAAACAAGGGCCGATTGCTCGAATAGTTAGGTGAACTGCGATCCCACATCGTCTGTTTGTCTCGAAAACGTCGCTACTTCGAACCGATGCAGAACAAGTGCTTCGTCCCGCGAATCAACACCCGATCGTTGATTGGAACCTGCGTCGCAATGAGACGTTCTTGCATGTCGTTCTCGCCGATCAAATCGAAACCATCGTCCTTGATTTTGATCGCAAAGATCACGCCATCCTCACGTGTGCAGAACATCACGTCGCCCGCCAGAATGGGCGAGGCGTAATACTTGCTAGACTTACGCGGCAACCGTTTCTTCCAGATCTCCTTGCCACTCTTGAGATCAAAACAGAAAAGCTCACCCGAATCCGAAAGCAGGTACGCTTTGCCGGCGTGCGCCACAGGGCAAGGCACATCGGCGCCAAGCCCTTCTTTCTCCCACAACCGGTTCGTCTTGGTGACATCACCCTCACCGCCTAACCGAACAGCAGCTAGTCGCTTGGCCCGGCCGTAAGGCACGACGGCTATGCCATCACTGATGGAAGGCGTGGCTATCACTCGCCATAAGGCCTCATTGTTAGGATTAAAACCACCACATTCCCAGACGAGTTCTCCCGTCTTCACGTCATGAGCTGTGAGGTGATCCGCTCCCCAAGTCACCACGTGTTCGGCATCGCCCGATTTTGCAATAAGGGGCGTGGCATAACTCTGATCCGTTTCCTTGCGGCACTCATACTGACGAGACGTCTTCCAAAGCTCGTCCCCTGACGTTTTATCAAACGCTACCAAGTAAGAATCGCCGGCCTGCATGACGGCAATGATAACCGCACCACTTGAAAGAGCCGGGGAACTGCCCAAGTCCCACCAAAGTGTGTCCTCACCATAAAGTTCTTGGAGGTTCTTCTGCCACTTGACCTTCCCGCCGAAGTCGAGCGCCGCCACCCGGCCGCTCTTGAAGTAAACATAGACGTGATCACCGTCCGTGACCGGAGAGGGGTTGCTCCCGGAGGCGTTGCGATGCTTCCCCGCACGCTCCTGGCCTAACAACACACGCCAAAGCTCGTTGCCCGCCAGATCATAACACACCACGCCGTCATCACGCGGCGCGTCCTCTTCGTTTGCCGCATCTTTGCGGATGCCGCCGGTGACAAACAACCGGTCGCCCCAGACGGCGGGCGTCGAACTCCCTAGTCCCGGCAGCTCCGTTTTCCAGGCGACGTTCTTCTCCGGCGAGAACTCCACCGGATAATCTCCGGCCGCCGCCACGCCATTGCCACTTGGGCCGCGCCATTGCGGCCAATTCGCCGCCATCACGAGGGAAGGTGCCAAAAGCAGGGCCAGCCAACACGTTGGGAAAGCATTCATGCCCGCATCATGGCACAGGGCCTTGCTAATGGTAGAGGAAATGCGGGCGTTCGCCCCAGACATTCGGCATTCCGCACAAGCGAGGTCACTTCCGGTAAATCGAGTCCACCACGTTGCGCACGTACTGCTCCGAGGCTAGTTGCGCCGTGGCTTCCGCGGGAAATGTCACCCGTTCGGCGAGCGAGGCGGCCATTTTATCAAATAGCGCTAGTCTCGCCTCGCTGTTCATCTGTTGCCGGCGGAGCAGGGCTTCGACCATGAGCCGCCGCTCTTCGGGATCCACGGCCTGACGCAACCGGTTCTCGAGATGCGGGTAGTCACGGAAGGAGTTGTATTTGTCGCTGCCGACCGTATCGATTGATGGCTCGACGGTCTGCACTTGCCGGATGACGACAGTGCCCGCGGCAAGATCTCCTAGACGTTGATTGCGCTTACTCAAAAGCGCGGCGACGCCGCCGACGAAATAAAACATCAGCAGGCGGTCGATAAAACGCAGCAAGTTGCGGATGGCCACTTGAGCAAATGATAGTGGCAATCCACCCGCGTCCACGACGGTGATTTTGAAAAGCCGTTTCCCGATGGTCTGCCCACGCCAGCGCCACTCAAAAAAGATCCCGTAGCCCACAGCGAGGACGAAACTCCCAATCATCATGAAGGCGCCCGCAATGTCCACACTCACGATGCCCACAATCGTTAGGATTTTGTTAAGGATAAAGATGGCACTCAGGATGACCACCGCATCAATACTCCAGGCCAGCGTGCGACTCACCATACTGGCCAAGGTCATGGAAAACGTCACGCCTTCAGGTGTGCGAATCGTCAATTGATGGAAACGTTCGGAGGCCATGCGTTGCGTTAGAGTTGCGCTTTGGCTGTGGCTTTGCGTCCCGCGAACGCGAGATAAGCGACCAACCCGCCTAACTGCAGGCTGCCCATCGTGATCTTAAGCCAGGCTGGGAGCACAGGGTCATGATACTGAGAAATAAAGGCTTCGACAATGCCCGCCCACACTAACAAGATCGCTAATCCGATGATCAAATTGAGGAGATCTCCCCGGCAAGCCGCCAAGCGTTGCCCGAGATCGAGGCGATTCCCCTTCCCGATCAATGCCGAGGCCAAGACGAACGCTCCCTGACCGGCTAACAGAATCGCCGGAATCTCCACACTCCCGTGAGGCAAAAGCCAAGCAAGCAGAAACACCGCTTGCCCATCCAGGACATAGTCCAGGGTGATCGAACCCAAGATGACGCCGTTGTAAAAGAGGGTAATGACCGATCCGATGCCATAACTCAATCCTAAGGCCAAAGTCATGAGCGATACACGAATGTTGTGGGTCATGAGCATCGCGGAGAAGCCGCCTTTCTCGTCATCCAAATGCCTCCCCGCCATCACCCGTTCCTGCTCAACCCGTTCAGTGGGCGTCATCTGATCGTGACCAAAGGCCATGGTCGTGTAACGCGAATTGGGATCGAATGCCAACGCGCCCGCGCCTAACAACACCCCCATAAACATAGCGAACACCGCCATGACAAAGGCCCGGAACTGCCGCCGGAAAGATTGCGGGAATTCCTTCGCAAACCAATTCCTAACAGAAACCCTGTTTCGTTTGCGGTGGTGCCGGTGCATTTCGCCATAGGCACGCGCCACCAATTGCTCGAGTTCTGCGTAATAATCCGGCCGGAGCGAAAACGAGCGCATCTTCGCCAAATCGGCGGCAGCGCGATCATAGAGGTAACGGAATCGCTTCACTTCTTCGTAGCCGAGTTTCCCGTCACGGGACATGGCCATCCCGTCTAACATCTGCTTGAGTTCATCCCAGTAAGGACGCTCGGCGCGGACGAATGCTTGGACATCAACGATCATCAGACAAGCTGGCGTTGTTTGGCATCAATGTAGCGGTTCACCACGGTGGCTGCGAGATTCTCTTCCGTCGCAGTGACAAGCATCACGCCGTGCCGCTGGAGTTTCAACTGCGTCTGCCGGAGAGTTTGCCATTGCAAATGACCTGACAAACGCGCGAAAACATCTCGTTCTGATTCGACATTGGCGCCTTGAAAAAGCGGCTCTATCACATCAGGCACGATCATCACTACAATCACGTGATGTTGCCGGGCCAAGAGAGGGATGTGCTCGCAGAACGCCTCCGCCGCCACCGGATCAGAAAGATCCGTTAGAAAAATTAGAAACGCCCGCTGACGAAGTCGCAAGCGCAGAGCAGAGAACACGTCTTGAAAATCCGGCGTCACCGCGCGCGGATGTTGTTTGGCTAGAGCTTCCTGACAATGTTGCTGATGTGCACGCCCACTCTTGGCACGAATAAAGATCTCCAAGTGGTTACTAAAACTCGCCATCCCAAAGTGATCTCCCTGCCGCTCGGATGCCAAAGACAAAACCGTCGCGGCGGTCACATAACGTTCGTAAATGGTGTCCGGCAAGGCTTCGGCGTCTTCTATGACGTTCGGCAATTCTTGCTGGCTCAAACGGGAGGCATCCAGAATGCCGTAGATTTCCTGCGTGCGTTCGATGCGAAATAGCTTGGTCACCGGCTCACCGCGTTTGGCCGTGGCTTTCCAATGCACATCCTCATAGCCGTCGCCGGGCACGTAATCGCGCAATTGCTCAAACTCGCGTCCTTTGCCTAACTGACGTTGCGCATGGCTTCCGTGATCACCGCGAGTAAGGAAGAGATTAGAGAAACCCACTTTCACAAGACTCAAGTTCGCCAGCACACGAATCGCTAGCTGGCAAGCCAGTTCCCGCCTCACTTGCCAAAAGCCAAATCGCGAGGGAAGAGACACATGCGCGAACTCAATCATGAAAAGCCCCCGTCGCCTAGGTGTTAGGACAAATGGCACAACGCATTCATCCGCATCCTTCGGCAACTTAACTCGCCGTATTTCCTCTGTCGCTTGAAGGGTTCGTGGCAATGACAAGCCCACCTCCACTTGCCGCGCACGCTTCCCTGCACCTTGTTTGAATGTGATCTGCAGGCCCTTGGATTCATCGCGTCGAAATCGCGCCTCCTCTGCCGTGGAGATTTCTAAGTCAGCGCCTTCATCCAACGAGATGACGTAGTCCATCAGAGCCAAGACGAACAATAGCACCAGTGATAGAGAAAAGAGCGCCCACCCCAAACTCCCCAACAACGCCGGCAAGAGGCCCACAGGCATCATGACCGCCGCAGATAAGAGCAATCGCTGGGAAGGAACAAGCATCACGCCGTCTCGCCTATCACTCACACTGGAACGGCCACTTTCTGGAGGACTTGCCCCACCAGATCCTCGATGGAAGCGCCTTCGATCTCGTACTCAGGCCGCAGAATCAAACGATGACCCAAAACCGGCACGGCGAGGTACTTCACATCATCCGGCGTGACGAAGTCGCGCCCTTCCAACGCCGCCCAACAGCGCGATGCTAACAAGAGCGCTTGGGTCGCCCTCGGGCCGGCCCCTACGAGAACCGACTCCGATTGCCGCGTCGCCCTGACAATATCCACCATGTAGCGCACCAATTCCTCTCGCACCGTCACCGAGCGCAAGCTCTCTCGCAATGCCGGAAGCTCTGCACTCCGAATCACCGGTTGCACCGTTCCCGCTTCCAACTGAAGCTCCGGTGCTTCAGCGCCAAGCATGCGCGACGCCAAGGTGACTTCCTCGTCCAATTCGGGATAATCCATGGTCACCTTGAGCATGAAACGGTCTTTCTGCGCCTCGGGCAGCGGATACGTTCCTTCATACTCGACCGGATTCTGCGTGGCGAAAACGGTGAAGTTTGGATCTAACAAATGCGTCTCTCGGTCGATGGTCACTCGCCGTTCTTGCATGGACTGCAAGAGCGCCGATTGCGTCTTGGCCGGCGCCCGGTTGATCTCATCAGCCAACAAGAAACCTGTGAAAACGGGCCCCTGCACCAGATTGAATTCCTGAGTCTTCAGGTTGTAAATGCTCGTGCCCGTGATGTCCGCCGGCATGAGATCGGGCGTGAATTGAATGCGGTCAAACGGCAAGTCCAGGATGCGAGCCAGGGTCCGCACCAGCAACGTCTTGGCCACACCCGGCACGCCCTCAATCAACGCATGGTTGCCCGTGAAAATGGTAATCAAGGCCATATCGATCACCGATTCCTGACCGATGATAACCTTCTGGATTTCCTGACGCGCCCGCGCCAGCGTCGATTGCAGATCAGTTAGAGTTGTGTTCATAGTTGAGAGTTTCCGCCAAGTTTCATTTGAAAGTTGTCTTCATGGCTAGGGTGTTGGTCATTTCAATTCCATCTCCCTGACTTTCCTTCTATCCCATGCCGGCGCTGCCAATCCATTCGGCGGCGACTAAAAGTCACCGCTACCACTTTTGCCGACGCTTCATCCGTCGCGATGACTTTAAGTCGCCGCCGAGTCACAATTTGAAGTTCATGCTTCTTCATAAATCGCCCTTTCAGAGAGTGCTTAGCTGCTTTCAGGCAGGCGCGCTTTGCTTGGATTAGCGCCTATGTAGTTTTGAAAACGCTCAAGCTGGTCCAGATCTCTCACAATGTGATCGTAACTTTCACGCTGCCAGAAAGTGCCGCTCCCTGCCAATGCGCGATTGCATTCTCGCGCCGAGAAACCTTTCACCGACCTCAAGATACTTTCTAATTCAAACCCTGGCATCGGTGTCATCAGCACGTGCACATGATTCGGCATGATGACGTAGTCGCCGATCCAAACACGCTCGCCATGGAAATGCGTGAGCGCGTCACCAACGATCTGCCGGCAGTCCGATTCCCGCAATGTGCACGAACCATATCCTTCATCAAGACGACGGTTGAGTTCATCTCCCACCTGACGTTCGTATTCATGTTTGGCCTCCACGGGTAGTCGAGCCAACATGCGTTTCCAATCTCTTTGAATAGGATCGATCCCCTGCCCAAGTAGCCAACGATGACGCGCATCTTCCAATTCGCTAATCGCGCTTTGCGGTAGCGAATCCGCAAGACGAAACGTTACAAAGTAGGTGCAGCCCGCCTGACGCCAGTGCGGGAGAACGCCACGCTCGTAAATGGTCACGTCGCCACGTTCGTCGAAACCTTTGAAAGGAATAGGCATGCGTCGCGACGGGGTTAACTTGCTTCGCCTCCATCCGTAGCGGTGACTTTTAGTCGCCGCCGAGGACGTCGCGTACGCAGTGAATTGTCGAGTTCCACCACTCCAATCTCGCGATTATATTCGTAGGAAATAGGCATTTACATTTAATATTAATGTTAGCAATATTCGGCGACGACTAAAAATCACCGCTACCAAGATGTTTGCGTGTGAGGATGGCGTTCAGACGGTTGTAGAGTTCCACCGCCCCGGATTTCTTACTGCCCAGCGGTTCGTTCACGGCGAGAGAGGCTTGCTTCAGCTGTTCCGCTAGAGCGGGATCACCTTGTACGCGGGCGCCCCAGCTTCGCTCCCATTCGGTGAGGCATTGCTTCACGATTTCTTGACTGGAAAGATGATGAGCGAGGAAATGTTCAAATCCTTCATTGCTGGATTCGCCCAAGATCTGGTCTTCACCGCCCACATCCACTTCAGGATAGGGCGGCAGGAGCGATCGACTTGACCGCCAGATGTAGAGCAATGCGAGAAGCACGAAGCCGGCGATCACTCCTTGTAGACGGTAGTCCCGGATCAGATCCATCACACCGCGGTTCCGCGAAGTGCCAAGGTGCGTTTCGTCGATGACGAATTGCCGGCGATATCCCAGAAGCGCTTCGATCAAAGCACTTTGCCGGTCATTAAACAGGGCCTCGTTGCTGAATAAATAACTATCATTGATCAACGTCAGCCTGCCATTACCCACCTCCCGTTGAACGATCAATGGTTCGTTCTCTTCGGAAGTGTAGAGGACTTTCCACTCACCGGAGAGCCCCGAAAACACACGCGCACTCCGGCTGGCGTAGACGGGTGGCCAAGCATCATCGATCGCATCCGCTGCCACAGCCTCAATGCTCAAATCCCCTTCGCCCCAGATCCATTCCGCTTCTATCCCATAAAGCAAGCGGCGGCGACGCTTTTCCCGCGCCCTTTCACGTCGTTCTTCAGACACGTGTTCATTGAAGGCTTCTCCAAAATCCTCCTCGTCTTCACCTAAATGAAGAGGAATGACTTGAGAAGAAAGGGCGATCACGACGTCACCGCCGCGAGTAAGAATCTTCTTCAGATGGTCATCGCCCGATTCCGTTCGAAAACTTCCGAAACCCTTTCCCATACCCAGAAAGAACCACGTGGTTTCTTGCGGCGGATCTTCCCTTCCCAGCGGCATGAAGTTTCGATGCACTTTTCCAGGATAGAGTTTTTCGAGCGTTTCGTAAAAGGCCCGGGCGCCTAACGGATCGGAGCGCAAAGTTGAATAACGCGGATACGTGTCCCCTTTGTCCAAGCGCCAACTCAGCAACACGATGATGCCGCCCACGAGCAAGACGCCGAGAGCTAACAAAAGCACTAGTGGAAGTGTTCGTTTCATGCGGATACGTTCGGCAATGAAGGGGGCCGAATCCCCTCGTGAATGCGCTGAAAGTGCGCCTTCAAGGCTTCGACATCGGACTCACCCGCCGCGTGGTTGCCATACCACGTTTGTTCAAACAGCCCCACACTTTGCTTAAAAGGGGCCTCGATACCGGGGTAGGCATGCGCACGGCGCTGCACTTCTCTCATGTAGTCGCGATTGCTTTTGTAGCGCGCGTAGAGAATGAGACGTTTGTCTGCCAAATGCGCAAGCATGGCCAAATGATAGGCGCGCAAGGCGAGGCGGTAGTTGCCCTCGGCCAAGAGCTGGGCGCCCAGCCGCGTCCACTCCGAACTGGGCAGATCATCCGCGGCGATGTTCTCATCGTTCAAATCAGGTTCCTTCTCCTCCAGAGCTTTCGCCACCTCCATCTCGCCAACCTCTGATGATCCCTTCTTTTTTAGAAACTGATAGATCGCCACCCCCACGAGCACGAACACCAGGAGGTAGAGAGCCAGACGCGTGAGGCCGGCAGAGAGACTCAAAGGCATTGTTCCGCCGCGTACGTCGTCGCGCTTGCGTCCAAGAAGCCAATCGATGAAGTCCTGCACCCGATCACGCACGGCCGCCGCCCAGTCAGGCAGTTTCACGGCTTTGATTTCGGTCGAACGCTCCCGCGGCTGCCGCCACACATAGCGTCTATCGGTTAGAACATGATCGGCGGCTTCGTCAAAGGCCGTGGTTTGCTCAGGAGCTTTCCCGTCTTGCGCCGATGCTTGAGGCGCGAGCACACTGAGCGAAACAAACGCGACAATCGCTAGTCCAGCCGCGGCCATGGCCCGCCGCCGTTGGATTCGGCTCCACGCGGTGTGCAGATCTTGACCGTTCCCTAACGATTCAGCGTCATAACATCGCAATAAACAACACGCTTTGCCCAGAAGATCCACAACGAAATAAGCGCCTACCACAGTCGACATGAGGACCGTGGAATTGAAAACCAACAGGAAGTTCCTCGCGAACGGGTTATCTAAGCCTAACAAACTCTTGGCCAATCCCGGAAGGAAGATAAATAGCGTGAGGATATTGAGAAACACCACCAATCCCAGCACCATGAACAGCCCAAAGAGCTTGAATCCTTGCCAGGGCCACAAGCGTCCGTAGCTCGCCGCACGCTTGGACAATGCGGCCTCAACAGCATGACTCTTGGGTGCCTCCAGGACGGTGAGATTTTGATAGAAAGCATAACAAGCAGCGAATGGCAACGTCACGAGCATCGCCACGGGGAGGATGAGAAATCCGGTAGGCTGCCACGTGGTTTGACGTAGAACCAGGCCTACAAGGTCTCTCCATGTCCATCTGTCAGGCGTCGCCGCGTAGAGCCGGCAGCGGAGTTGGTAACAGGCCAGAGCTTGCCAGACTTTCATCCACAGAAAAGCCGCGCTCATGGCCACACTGGCAGAGAACAAATGCTGACTAGCAAAGGCACTGCGTGACATGTCGCTCCAGAAGAAGAGCAAGGCGAGGATGAACGGCACCACGCCGATCCCATAACGCACGTAGAAACCCGGCGACGCCGTTTGCAGCAAGTGCATCGCCGCCTCACAGAGATCGATGGGCTTGCGCGCTTGAAAACCCGCGGTGGCGGCGGCGTCCTTATTCGTCGAAAACATACCACCTTCCTTCGTGAAACTGCTCGGGAATCTTGAGCAAACTCCATCCCAAGCTGTAATAGAATGAAAAGACTAACAACACGCCCACGGCGCATCCCAACACGCTTTTCACACACCAACCTAGAAAGCCGGACGACTTCTTTTCAGGAGCCCGTTCTTTGGCCAGACAATCGGCACAGATAACTCGTCCTTCATATTCCGTGAGACATTCGCGGCAATACGTATGCCGGCACTCCGGACAGAGCCCCACCGATTCCCGCTCCGGATGATGCGCACACGCTTGGCGTAAGAGTTGAGAAGTGCCCGTCATGAAGCCGGCGGACTGGAAGGCGGCGGGGTTACTACTGGAAGGGGATCACTCCCAGGTTGCGCAACAGGTCCCCCTTGCGCCGTCTCCACGATGTGTTGAATTTCTTCCAAGTGACGCCGCGCCTGGCGTTTGTAACCTAACGGAGGGATACGAGTCGCCTGCACAGCTGTTTGGAAGATCACGTCCTGACTGCCGCCTCGGATGAGGCCGCGAATAAAGCAGAATACCAGAATGATCACGAAAGGAGAGAGCATCCCCAAGAGAGGCGTGTAGTCCTCTGATGGATCGGCGTACGTCAGTAGCGCCACAAACAAGAACAACACCGAGGGAATCCCCACAATCAGATACTCCGATCCCGATCGGAAGTTCGGCCGCGTGATGATGGCTTGAATGTTATCGAAATAGAATCGGCGAAATCGCTGACGCACCCAGCCTTCAACGAGCAGAAAGTGATCATCTGCCTCATAAAGAGTGGAACTGCTGAGAAGTCCACGCAGACGACATCGCTTCTTGTAGGCAATGTTAGAAATCTCTTCCGCCATGTTTCTTTAATAGTATTCGTTTGATGTGGCACTTTGAAAGGCCCAATAGACGAAAGCGACCATAGCCACCAATTCTAACAAAGCAATGATTCCCGCAATGACGAAGCGGTAGCGGCTGCGAGGGATGATGCTATTGGGTCCCTTTTTCCAATAGCGCAAGACCACATACAAAGCTGCCGGCGCCGTGAAAATCATGAAATAAAGCCCGATACAAGTGAGAGGAGGCACGACCGCCAATGCCAGGGCAAGATTATCGTAAACGGTCCGTTCCCGTTGGGTGACGGTCTCATTTGAAGGCGTTCGCCCTTCTGAAAGACAGGCCAGACACGTGGTGTGTTCCGGAGAGATGGCCACACGGTGAAACTCACTGATAAACCGTCCGCAATCATCACACACCGCCACCGCTTTCTTTTCCGGATCATAATAGCACGCAGCATCGCCCTCAAAGACCACTCGCAAATCGCTCACAGAACGTTCGTTTCTATAGAAGGCAGGAAAGAGCGTCACGGTGTGTTTCCGCCGGCAATTAGGACACATCACCTCACCATCGGCTGATGGGGGCGCTACCGGCATTTCCTTCCGGCATTTGGCACAAGAAACGGCAGCCATGGACGGTCTAACGCTCAATCACCCGTGTGCCACAGATGAGATCATGTAACGCACGTTTCTCTTCGTCAAAGGCCGCCATGATATAACCAATCGCACAAATCAAACCGCTCAATAATGCCGCTAAGTAACGCCCCAAGGCCACACCATAGGTGACGTCTTGACCATCCTCACGAATCACCCGCAAACCCACTAACTTCTTCCCCAGCGTGCCCTGCATGCTCGAGCCGGTCGTAAGCGTGTAATAAAGGGCCGGAATTCCGAACGAAAGACCGAAGAAGAAGATCACGAAAAGGACATTCACCGCTTCCTCTCCCCCCACGGGGTCGAAGGCACTCATCGCGTCGCCTTCCATCGCAAGGGCTAAAGGGATCAGCACGGCATACGAGATCACCTGCATCAACACGTAATCGATCACATAAGCACCAAACCGAATCCAGAATCCGCCGTAGCGCCAATTCTTGCCGGAGGGATTCACACCCTCTCTCAATTTCTGCACGTAGGCTTCCTTATTCGCTTCCGTAACGGTCTCGCCGCCAAGCTGGATGGATTGCGGGCTCACCGGCTCTGCCGCCGTCTCGGCTCCTGCAAAACTTGCCGCCGGTTCAGCCGCAGCGCCTGACACACTGCCTGAAACCTGGCCGTAGGGCTGCCATTCACTCATTCCTTCTCGCCACACCAGGGACTCATTGGTGACGATCCCATTGGCGGCAAGCGCGGCCAAAGCGGCGTCATCCACCGGCCCCTTGCGCTCCTGATTCACTGCGTAATACCACTGACTCATATCAAATAAACGAAATCTCGCGGCGCATCCTAAGGTTCAATGGCGAAAGTGCAAAGAACGATCTGCAGCGTCGTGATCGGTGAAAAACAGCCAATCGCAATGGTTGACTGGCGGATGTGCACGAGGAGAAGAGCCCCCATGATGGATGGCGCGAAAATAAGATGAGTGATGGATGAGCGGAGCTTTGGACGGCGGCAGCCCGCTGCCGCGTTCCACGAGCCAGTCCGATGGCCACGCTCTCCGCAGCAAGGCCGCGTTCGGAAAAACGGCAACAGGTTGTCGCCGCCCAAGAGATCTATTCTAACATCGACAAATTTCATCCGTATTCCCCTGCCATTCCTCTATAAGGCACTTCGTGATCCAATCGTCCGGCTCAAGGCTTGTTAGAGCCCATGATCACGCCCCCGCTTGCGCAAGAACTGCGGGCTGGTGACGATAGCCACGACCAACGTGTGAAAACGATAGTCACTCGCAGCCAATTGAGATTTCATTTTCTCAATGGTGGATTCATCTGACAACAACAATGACCGGCCCAACGCATAGGAGAATAGCTTACGACACAGGTTATCGATGAAATCCTCTTGCCGGTGCTCGCGAAGGTATTGCCGCAACCCATCCAGTCCCTCACCGCGAATGCCGTTCGGAAACTGGGCGGTCGCGTCAACCGGACGACCGCCCCGGTCCCGCTCCCGAATCTTACCGGTTGGGCCATAACCTTCAAAGACGAGGCCGATGGCATCGAAACGCTGATGGCAGGTGGCGCAACTCTTGTCTTCCCGGTGCCGTGCCAGCGTCTCGCGAAGGCTTAGCTCACCAAGCAGCGATTCGTCTTCCGGTAGCTCGGGCACATCCGGCGGGGGTGCGGGAATGCGCTCGCCCAACAATCGTTTCACCACCCAGTAGCCGCGCTTCACGGGACTTGTTCGCAGGCCAGGTGAGTTCGCCGTGAGAAAGGCCGCCATGGGAAGCACTCCCCCTCTTCCAAATAGACTAGCATTCTCCACACGGCGCCAGCCCTGCTCAACCGGCGCCAATCCATAATGCTTGGCCAAGGCCGAATTGACGAAAGTGTGCGGGCCCTCTAGGATCGTCAACACGGAACCGTTCGCCTGGATGAGGTCCGTGAAGAAACGAACGGGTTCCTCAAACATCGACTGCCGAAGTTCGTCAGTGAAGTGAGGAAATCGTTCACGATTGACGCCTTGATGAGCTTCAAAGCGGCGGAAGTCGAGCCACTTGCCACCAAATTCGACGGCAAGCCGGCGCGCCCGCGGATGCTCTAACATACGCCGTGTCTGTTGGCGCAAGACTTCTGACTGGTGAAGAACTCCTGCACGCGCTTTCTCTAGCAGTTCCTCATCCGGCAGACTCGACCACAAGAAATAGCTCAACCGGCCGGCGAGTTCGTGATCTGAGAGTGGCGAAGCTTCCGCGCCCGGCTCTGCCTCAGTCGTACGAAAGAAAAATCGTGGCGACACGAGGATACTCACAAACGTGTCACGCACAGCGTCTTCGTGACTCAGTTCTCCGACCTCTTTCTGTGCCTGATAGAATCTCAAAAGATCGTCGCGTTCACTGGGCACCAGAGGGCGTTGCCACGCACGCTCTGCCAAGAACAACAAATCTTCGAGATGGCGTGGCCCCGCCTCGCTCTCTTCCCTTTCCAATCGCCGTACGCGCTCCGACATCTCCTCAAAATAGCCCGCGATGATCGGATGAACCTTGTCCGGGATCCCTGCCTCCCGCACCTTGTCCATATAGAGCTCTGCTAGGCGCGTCATCTTCTCTTCCGAAGTCACATCGGCATCCTGCCGGGCAAAGGCAAAGGCCTCCGATTGGAGAAACGCGGGCGACTCGCCCCGCTCCAAGTAGACAAAGTCGGCAAATTGACGTTTCGGTGTGTCCGGCAAGAATTCTAGCTCATGCCACATGGTATCGAGCTCGCGTTGCGCTTCCGCATCCAAGATCAGGTCGTAAAGAGGCGCGTCATCGCGAAAGTAACCGAGCATCATGTGAAACCCTGCGCTCAGATGGCGGCCTTTGTTGCGTTTCTCCGGAGGCAAGAACATGCGGCCACGTTCGGAAACGTAGAAATGATCCGGAAACACATCACAGAATCGCGCGATCGCTTTGCGGCGTGTGTCCGTCTCTTTCGTCCCGTCAGACTCCGGCAAGTTTCCAACTCTTCGCATCGCCGCCAACTCGCGATTCTTCCAAAGAATGATGGCCTGGTGACTTGAGTGCAGCCCTTTGATCTTGAAGTCTTCACCGGGTGCCCGGGCGAGACTCTTGCGTTGTTCCATCACATGATCCCGTAGGCTCTCACAATCCTCCACACTGCTTACCGCCTTCCATCGCTCCCGCAATGCGGCGACGGGTCCGCCATCATCTTTCGCGTCTGTGAGGAGATCCCACACCTTTCGCAAATACTTAACACTAACGGATTCCTCTTTCGCAATTCCCTGCAGCGAAGCTCCCGGTTCATTGCGAATACGCCAGGCCGCGCGAAAGTAAGCCGCCAAATCGGTCGGCTGCTGGTTGTAAAAATCGATGATGCGATGCACGCCGTATTTATCGAGGTCTGAGTAGATCACTACCGGGTGCGGCGCAAAGGCGAGTCCGTTAGGAAGAAACAAGAGGTGTTCGGCCACATGACGCGCTGCCGCCAGATACTTGTTGAGCAAGGCGGGGGACAACGTGAGCGACTCTCCCGTGTTGTCAAAACCCGCCTCATTCGCCGGATCGATTGGAAACTCCTTGGTCGGCCGGATCGCTACCCCGGTGAGGTCTTGGATGGAATAATCGTATTCCGCATTGCTCAGGCGCCTCGCCAAGACAGGGCCGGGATCCCCCGCCCGCCGTTCAGCTTCAAAACGGCGCACGCGCTCGATCCAATCCACGATCCGCTTGCGATATTCCTCGCTCGGTTGCGCTGCCTCCTCCGGCGGCATTTCACCCGCCCGCAATCGTTCTAACACAAGATCCCAATGCCCAAAGTCTGAGGTGACATCGTCGATCGATTGATACGGACTCAAATCAAACTTGGCCTCGGGATTCTCCGCTCCGTGACAATCCAGGCAATGACTCTCCAAGAATGGACGAACGGTCTGGGTGAACGCCTCCGCAAACGCTTCATGTCTCGCCTCATCGCCCCACAAGCCTCCGTTTAGACAGAGTAGAAAAGATGTTAGAATCGAAACAAAGAGCCTCATGCGATCAAGAGCGTAACAAGGCGAAGCCTCCGTTTCTTCCGTGGTGGTGGCTTTGGTCGCCGCCGAAACCATGCACACATTCGGCTGCAACTGAAAGTCACCGTTACGGAGATGGGCCTCGTCATCGCTCCACGCCTGCCGATTCTCCTATTTCCACTTCTCCCGACAAAGAGTTTGCCCCTAAGAAATTGCGTTCCCCTTTCCCCGCGAATCGCACCGCTCCACGCGCCACTTTCTTTGCCCGTTCTTCATGAACCAGGCATTCCGAGATTCGGACATCGCTTGAGGCGCTCACATCAATGCCGTATGGAGCGCCATCGATCAACTGATTGCCGTGAATCAGACAACGGCGGCATTCAACGACCTCTAACAAACTCGCCTTATTCTCTTGCCCCGCCTCCGCTTCGTCGCGGAACTGGCAACTTGAGATCACGCAATCCGCGCTGCGCTCGAGCCTAACACCTGTCCCGTATTGAGGCGTGTGCCGCCGGAAGATGTTGCCGGTGATGCTCATTTGCCGCGAATCTTCCACCAGGAGATTCCGCTTGGTTGCCGAGTAAATGGTATTTCCAGATATGGCCACACCGTAGCAACCTGTTAGGTGGACGTTCACCTCCTGAGAACCGATCACATTCCCGGCGATCGTCCACAGTCCCGGCGGCCGCTCCGTACCACCGGCCTTTTCAAGAATCCGGATGTTCGCACCGTGGACACTGTTGGTCGCCTGGATGGTGTTCGAAGCAATGGCGATCTCATTAACCGACGCTCCCGGCGCCGTGGTGTCGACGTAGATTTCCGCCGTGGGCTCGCTTGCCAAAGCTTTGTGCGTGCGCGCATTGTTGTACTCGATGTCGTTGCCCGTGATTTGCAGGTTACGGATCTCCGAGCGTTCGATTCGAATACCGCCTAGGCGATTGTAGCTGATGTGGTTTCCCGTGACATTGATCTGATGCAAATTGACGCCATCTAGATAAATGCCGACTCCGGTATTGTGATAGACGTGGCAATGGCTGATTAAGACATTGCGATTACGCCTAACCAATCGAATCCCATGCCGCAGTTTGCGGACTAATAAGCCTTCTAGAAGCGGCTGCGTCACGCCGTTCAATTCGATGCCGTCAGCTTCGGGATGCCGGCCTTCGATGACGAGATGCCGAATCGTAGGAAGGCGCTCGTGATCTAAAACCTCCGGCGTCCAGGTGAGCGGATCGCCCGTGCCTTCATGATGCCCCAACAACCGGAAGGCCGGGCCGGGACCGTGCATCTGGATGGATGTGAGACCGGAGTCGCCGCGAATAACGCGCGTCCCGGGTTCGCCTAGCGGAATCTCAATGGTTTGGGTAATTTTAAAATCTCCGGGAGGAAACTCCAGGCAACCGTCACCCTGAGCGACGGTATGGCGGATGGCTTCGGTGTCGTCTTTCTCGCCGTTTCCATCGGCGCCGAAATCGTGTACATTACTCATAATCAGTTCACTTTTAGTGAATGTGGCAGGAATTCAGTTCCTATGTCATTTGGAAGAAGACTCTAGAACTTCAAGAATCTTGACATTGTTGTTCGCCTCAGCGATCTCGATCAAACCCTTTCCTCTGTGCGTTACGGAAGTGTCAGCACCTGCATGGATCAGAATCTTCGTCACTTCCGCACAGTCATCTTTCATCAACACATTCATGCCAAGCGGCGTGATGCCTTCGTAGGGCCCACCTTTCTTCACATTAAGCGAGTCGATTTGAGCGCCTCGCTCTAACAACAGCTTCACCACCTCGGGCCGGCATTCACTCGCCCAATGTAGTGGCTTGCCGCCATAGCAATTGATCTCATCTGCCTCGATCTCCGCACCTGCATCGAGTAGCAATCGCACGATCTCAAGATGGCCATTGTGGCTCGACCAATGGAGCGGTGTGTCACCGATCCAACCGCGTGTGTGGATAGCGAGAGGATCCCGTTCGAGGTGTTTGCGCACAATGTCAGTAAATCCAAGACGCGCCGCGATGTTGATGGTTAGGCCGAAGCCGGCAGTTCCGCCGGCTTTCTCCGGGATTTCATGAATAAAATAATCAACAACGTGTTGCGAATCCGGACGTCCTTTGTGAAACCGATTATTGAAAGCCCAGAAAACCGGTGGGTAAGTGGTCGTGGGATGTGAGTAAACTTCGGAGCCTTGCTCCACGAGAAACTTGCAGATATCGAGATGCGCATGATAGGCGGCGCAGTGGAGAGCGGTCATTTCCCGTTCATCCTCGGGATGGGGATCGTGAACATGAACGAGTTCGGGATTCACCCTCACGGCAACGCGAAGAGCCTCAAGATCGCCCTCGCGGACAAGTTGGATGAATTCGCTGAACCGCATGTTGGAGTTCCATAACAAAGCCCGGAGAAAGAAGCAACGCCGCATCTAGCGCAGCGAAAGCGATAGACAAAAGGGAACTTCAAGTCCCTTCTTTCCAATGCCCCCATGAAGACCACCATGCCGTTTGCCCTAGCTGTTTCGTCGATTCCTCGGAGCCCGGGCGGCGGCGGACTGGACTCATCTAAAGCAATTCCATGAGCGCCAGGATGACGATGGCACAGATTACGGCTACGTGAAGGAGATTGAGCAGGACGATGAGCCGCCCCATTTGCAGATAGCCACGGCTTTCTTCGTGGCGGTATTCGCGGTCGCCAATGAACGTACTGATCAACATGCCCGTCGTGGGCATGCCCTTGTAATAGCGCCAGGACCGAGGCGCACGACGGCTGATCGCCTCCCAATGTGGGCGATGGTGATGTCGCAAATGCCGTAAGTAAGGACCATGCAGGAGGGCACCCAAGAGAAGAATCCCCACATCCGCACCAATGCATAGGAGCAGCCATTTCATAGGGCGGGAAGCGTGGCGCTGACAGAGCGATCCGCCAAGCAGAATCTTCGGAAGGAGCTTCCCTTCAAAGGGTTGTAATTATAATTATGATTTCAACAACACACACTACTCACTCACAGAAAGCGATCGAGACCGGCAAGATTCGCAAGATTGAAACCCGTATCCTGGCGGAACAAACGACTTTACTACATCTTCGTATTCTTCAGATTCCCGCAATGTTTATTTAGAACCCCGCTAGACATGAAAGACCCTTTGAAAACCGTTACGGACTACATTCGCGAAATGTACGAGTGGGAGAACCAGGCAGCGTCTGATCTCCGATTTGGCGCCATGGATATCTCCTGCCCCATGAACACGGATCGGAGCATTCTCGAGTCTAAGCTCGCCTCGTTCGAGAGCGACGACGCTTCCATTTCCAATGAATTCTACCGGATTGTCGCCCTCTATCTGACATCTCGCCACCGTACGCGCCACATGGATGGCTACGGTTTTCCGCCACGCCATGATCCCGAATTCGAAGAAATCATAGGCGATCCAATAGTCCTGGAGGAGGAAGCCTTCATCAACACCAAGATGAACGCATTATCCGATTCACGTGCCGAGAGATTCTATAAATTGCTCAAACAGAATGGCGCTTGGCGGATCGATCAGATCACCGAGAAGAACGCCGGTGAATACTATGACCTCATTGCCTAACTAGGTTAGTCAATGTCGTTGAATGGGCATGACTAAAAGTCGTGGTCAAATGAAGGTAGAGGAGCGGGTGACAGTCCCTTCGCGGCAGCGGAGTCCAACGACAGAACTCTCACGAGTTCCGCTACGAGAAGTGCCTACCACACTTGGGCATACCCTCGTTGAATGAAGCCCTAGAACTCCATTCGGAGCCATGGCGTCCCGCGGCCGAATGCCGTATTGATGATGCTGGCGAGACGCCACCGCTACCCTGCGGAAAGAAAGTCGGTCCCGGAGATTTCCTTGTTGAGAAAGAGGAAGCGGCCAGCCCATAATCGTCCACACACACTTATTTGCTCACATCATGAACCTACCACTTTGCCTAACCACCACTGCCTCTCTCCTCACGTTATCCCTTGTCCATGCCGAGGAACACAAAGCTTGGACCCTTGCGGCTGAGGTTTTCGCGGCGGCGAAACCGGCGGAGACGGATCACTCGCCGAAAGCCATGGTCGCGGCGGCGAAGGCCCTTTCGGATTCGTTGTCTGAAGAGCAGCGCAAACAATTGATGCTGCCGCTCAACGATCCCGAGCGTAGCAAGTGGACCAATGTGCCGCCGCGGAACGAAGTGGGCGGGTTGCGTCTTGGGGATCTCAACAAAGCGCAATTGGAGAAAGCCTGCGCATTTCTGTCGACCGTTTTGAGCAAGCAAGGCTACCTCAAGTCGCGCAATATCATGTTAGCGGATGATTTGCTATTAGATGATAAGGAAACGGCCGAGAAACGCGGTGGCTTTGGATCGGCCAACTACTGGATCGTGATCTTTGGCGAGCCCTCTGAATCCGGGCCTTGGGGGGTGCAGTGGGATGGCCATCATGTGGCGGTGAATGCGACGATTCACGGCGAGAAAATGACCATTTCTCCCTCTTTCATCGGTACGCAGCCTCACAAATTCACTTTGAAAGGAGAAGAGATCGTGCCCATGAAAAACGAGGTGGCGTACGCCTTTGAGTTCATCAATAGCCTGACGGATGAGCAACGTGCTAGTGCCGTGAAATCCGACCGGCGCGGCCGCATCGCCGCCGGTGCGGGCAAAGACGGATTCAAGCCGGATCCCCGCGGTCTCTCCTGTGACAAACTAACTGATGCCCAGCAGGCGATCCTGATGAAACTCATCGCCGTGTGGGTGAATGACATGCCTGAGGCCCCGGCAAAAGCGCGGTTGAAAGAGATTGAGTCGCAATTGGACAAAGCACACTTCGCCTGGCACGGCCCTTACAAACCCGGCAGCGATGCCTCCTATCATTTGTATGGCCCCAACGTGATCATCGAGTATTCCGGTCAGGACCTGGGCGGCGATCCTAAGGATCATCTTCATTCCATCTATCGCGATCCCACGAACGAGTATGGCGCGAAATGGTTGAGTAAGAATTGATCGTCGCAACCCAGCCGCCCGGTAAGTCTTCCTAACCACGTGATGAGTGAGGCACCTTGGCCTCCCAAGAGAGTCGACGGCGCGTTTCGGACGACTCATTGGAGCTTGATCGCCGAAGCCGCACGTGACGGCGACGCCACGTCCAGACGCGCGCTCTCGCAACTATGCGAGAGCTATTGGCCGCCGGTCTACACCTTTGTGCGCAGGCGGGGCCATTCTCAAGAAGAAGCCAAGGACCTCACGCAGTCTTTCTTTTTACGATTGATAGAAAAGAAACCCTTCGCTTCGGCCGACGGAGCCAAAGGAAAGTTTCGCAGTTACTTGTTGGGCGCGTTAAAGTTCTTTCTGGCCAATGAATGGGACAAAAACCAGACGCAGAAACGTGGAGGGCATCAACAGCATGTGCCGATCGACCACTTGAATTCCGGCGATTCTCAACATCTGTTAGTCGACACGGCAACGCCGGAACATGCGTTCGAAAGGCAATGGGCACAGACCGTCCTCGATCACGTGATAGAGTCATTGAGAGATGATTACCGCCGGCGAGGTAAGACGGATCACCTCGAAGACATCATCCCTTTCCTTCTCGGGCGGACACAGAAACGTTATGCGGAACTTGCCTCAGAAATCGGTGTCTCCACCAGTGCGGTGAAGATGGCAGTTACCCGGATGCGGCAACGCTTTGGCGATCTCTTGCGCGATCACATCGCCGCCACGGTGGA
Source organism: Verrucomicrobiales bacterium (assembly GCA_965224685.1). Lineage (GTDB taxonomy): Bacteria > Verrucomicrobiota > Verrucomicrobiia > Verrucomicrobiales > DEV007 > CBDDAB01. The sequence goes on from CBDDAB010000018.1 coordinate 1,480,450, forward strand.
ATCTGAATCACACGTCGAAGAAGAAATCCGCCATCTGATGCAGGCTTTTCAGTGACCTCTGCCTGCCGAAGGCTTTAAGGAAGGATGAATGGCCAACGCCTGTCCCGAGTGCGGTAAGAGAACGCCATCTGGTGATTCGAACGCTGCCGCTTGCCCAGTATGCCTGCTCAGCATCGGGCTAAAGGCGGGAGCAGATCGCAGCAATGATAGTGACTTGATCGAACTCATCAGCGATGAACTCTCACCTCGAGCGGTCGCCTTTCACCGCTTCGGTGACTACGAATTCCTTGAAGAGATCGCCCGTGGGGGAATGGGCGTTGTTTACCGTGCTCATCAACTGAGCCTCAACCGCAAGGTGGCCGTGAAGCTTCTTTTAAAAGACCGGCTCCGATCCAGCTCTATCCGCGAACGGTTCCGCATCGAAGCGGAAGCGACCGCGAAACTGGACCATCCTCATATTGTCCCCACACTCGCATTTGGAGAGCATCTAGGTCACCCCTATTTGGCCATGAAGCTGATTGAGGGTATGACCCTATCGGAAGCCTGGGATTGTGGAATCATTAATCCGCCCAGCATCTTGGCGAAAGTGGCACGGGCCGTCCATTACGCGCATGGCCGTGGAATCCTTCACCGCGATCTCAAACCTAGCAACATCCTCATTGAAGAAAGCACCCAAGAACCTTACGTGAGTGACTTCGGTCTCGCCAAGATTCAGGAAACAGAAGCTATTCTAACGCATTCCGATACCATGGTCGGCACTCCGCATTACATGGCGCCTGAGCAATGCCGATGCGGAGCCGGCGGCGTGACCACCACATCCGATGTGTACGCGTTAGGAGTAATCCTGTTTGAAATGCTGGAGGGCCGGCCACCGTTCACGGGTAAGACGCCGTTTGAAGTCATGCAGCGCATTTGTGAGGAGACACCGTCATTCTCGGCAACGACAACCGTGCCCGTAGACTTGCAGGTGATCAGCCTCAAGTGCCTTGAGAAAGAGCCTGGCCGCCGTTATTCAAGTCCGCTAGCTTTGGCACAAGACTTGGAGCGCTTCGAGCGCAGAGTTCCCATTCAAGCCCGTTCCGTAAGTCAACCGCAACGGTTGTGGATGTGGGCCAAACGCAATCCCCTGGTGAGCACCTTGACTGCCGCCGTGTTCCTAAGCCTGCTCGCGGGCGTCCTCACCACCACCACCTACTGGCGGCGCGCTGAAAGAACCGCCGTATCGCTGTCTAAACAGTCATACGCCGCCTGGATGTTGCTGGCCTGGCAGAATCTTAAAGAAGAACGGTTTAATGAATCTGCCCGCATTTTAAAGCGGTTGACGCCGGCCCCAGGCAAGGAAGACCTGCGCGATTGGGAATGGCACTTTGTCAGACAATTCGTCGAGCCCTCTGCTGAGGACTCAATTGATCTGAGCTTCGACCAACTAGCAGAACCAACTAACGTGGGTTTATCAACAGATAACAGATGGGCGGTGGTGAAACGTGGAGAAGGGGGCATTCTGCCCTCCTGGATTGAAGTGTGGGATCGGCAATCGAAACGTCTTTTACGACGCGAACCATCGACGGCAAGATCCGGATTCGCATTCTGCCAGAACAGCGGCCTGGCGGCCTATCCTTCAAGAAAAGGAACGTTGTGTGTGGTTAGCCTGCCCGAGCTTGCGACGCTATGGGAAATCGAAATCGGGACACCAGCTTCGACGTCCTTCTCAGGCGATGGCAGCTGGCTGGCCATAAGCGACCTGGACACAGCGGGCGAATGGCGTCTCCGACTCTTTCGAATACATGACCTGTCCCTGGCGCGAACCTTTCGCGGCCATGACGACAGCCACATTCTGGCTAGCACAAACACGTGGGAGAGTGACATCGCCCTTTCTCACGACGGACGCCTCCTGGCCACGTCTCACGCCACGCATGGCGTAAGAGTGTTAGATTGGCAACAACGTGAACTCGTCTATTCAGATCACGACGAGCGGCTCTTTAGTGATAGCATCTCATTCATCAAACTCTCATTTTCCCCAAACAGCCACAAATTGGCCGTGGGCGCCGGGTTCACGCCCCAGCCCCTATACTTGGTCGATTTGGTGACCGGCACGCACCAAACATTGGTGTCACGGAGCGTCTTCGGTGAAGCCAAGACATCCACGGCGCTACTCCATGGGTTTTCATTCGCCCCGAACGGCATCTCGCTACTCGTCGATGGTAAAGATTTCTTTGATCGCGAAACAGGCAAATGGTTAGGCGCCTTGCGCCAGGATCCCTACCCAGCAGCCTTTTCTGCTGATAGCCGGCACGTCGCCACGGCAAACCCGGAGGGCAAATTGCGATTCCACGCGCGAAACCACCGGAATGCTCCGGCCATCTCCGATACCTTCGCCACCGCGATCTACGCGTTTGGAGGAAGCTTTTCTACGGATAGCCGGTTCTTCGTCACCGTTCTTCGCGATGAGGCACGCCAGAAAACCGGTATCGCGGCGTTAATCGATACCAAGAGCCTGCAAATCATGCGACGGTTCGATTCCCTTGGACCCGTGACACGGGCGATCTTCCTTCCCGATGGGCGGTTGGCTATCGGCGACATGAAGGGTACGCTTTACGTGGTATCCGATAGAGGAGTAATTGAATCTAGAATACCTCAAGCACACCCAGAACCGCTGGCGCCTGCACGGGTGCTCCGCAAGCTTAACGCCCTCATAACCCTGGACGCCTCACGGCGCTACAAACTATGGGATCTTGATAGTTTGAAGCCGATTCACTCCAGTCCCCCGGGCACTTTGGCCTGGCCGCTTCGAACCACGAGCAACGAGGATGTGATTGCGAAGGGCCGATCGGATGGGAGACTCAAATGGCAGCCGTTCGATTCTCCTGAAAACGACTACGCCACTTTGTTAGGTGGCTATAAACCCTCCAACTCACGATTCAATCTGCCTGTGGACATCGTTCGTGCTGACTCTGGAGATCTCTTGGGCTTGAGCGCACTCCGCAATGAAGTTTGGAATTTAACGGAGAACCGCCTCCTTCACTCGGCGGCGAATGGGAGCGCCATTCGCATGCATCCATTGGATGCCATCTTTCTACCGGGCGGCCGCCGGATCCTGGCCAAAGGGCCAACGCTATGGGACGTCGCCACCGGGCAACCCGTCCTCAAGGAACTTCCAATCGACGGTGAAGTGAAGCAATTGCTCGTTTCGCCGGATGGCAAGACCATCGCCGTCGAGACCGATCTGGGTTCGTTGCAAATGAATGTGCGGTTGTTTCGAATCCCATAGAAGAGCGATTCCGGCAAGAGTTGTGACCTCGGTCGTAGCCAGGCTTTAGGAAGGCATGAAGAACAACCAAACCTATCATGCGTATTCACTTCTTGATGTTCACAACATTATTGTTAGCCATTCAAATCCTTTTCGCTCAATCACCCCAACCTTATATCAATGACTTTGATGATGGGGCCCTACAAGATCTCACCCTTGCCGATCCCCTCGCCGATGCCGGACTCGCCGAGCCCGGATCCATGGTCATCAATGAGAACGGCCAATTGGTCGTGACCGGAAACTCAAATGGCAACTTCCCTGTGGGCCGTTCTCGTGCGGCGGCCATGCCTGAAGGCATGATCCTTTCAGATTTTCAGATCGAAACAGATGTGGTTCGTTGGGATCGAAGCGGGATGTTTCGCGCCGCAATGCTGATGGCCCGCACGCGCCATGTTGGCTATCTAACCATGGAAACTTACATGGTATTCTACGATACCTCCAATCGACGCGTGGAAATATGGCGCGTATCAAATGAGATCCAAGGAGTGAATCTCGCAAACTCTCAATCATTTGACAGACCAGACGAAGGTTTTCGCTTAACATTCACCGGAATCGGCACCAAACTCACCGCATCCGCACATACGCTAGAGGGAGAATTGTTAGCTTCCACATCTACTGACGATCATACTTACACCGAAGGGGGGCTGGGCATTGGCGTGGTCGGTGACCATACCAACATGACGGTCACTTTCGACAACCTCCGCGTCTTTGACCCGGCGCATCCACCGCAACGAGATCCTGACCACCCCTTTTCCATAGACTGGGTGAAAGTGAGCGGAACGACACTGACCCTAGGTCTAACAGGCATCAACGAAGGCGACCCGACAGAGGTTCAATCTTCACCCGACTTGCAGCAGTGGGAGCTTTTCGATACCCCCACCGTCGATCGGGACCGGTCCATAACGATCGCCAGTCCGGACTCCGAGCGTTACTTCCGAATTCGGATCCCGTGATTCCGCGCCCTTCGCAATGAATGGCGGTTGCGCATGGCAAGCCTCCGTGCCAGGATCGCCACCGAGTCCATTCACCAACCTCATGCCGCTCATTGTAAACGACGAAGTCATTGATCCCAGCATCCTGGATCAGGAGTTTTCATCCATCAAATCTTATTACGAAAGCCTAGCACAAGTCTCGTGCTGTGAACGTGATGAGGAGTTCATGGGTTACGCCAAAGAGAACGTGATCAAGCGTGTGTTGCTGGCCCAGGAAGCGGAGAAACGCGATCTTCCGGTTCTCAGGAAAGAAGTCGATGAAGCACTAGAAAAGCTCAAGGAAGAGCAAGGCGGTGAGGCGGCGTTTTATGCGCACACGGGCATTTCAGAAGATGGCGAGAAGATGCTTCGCAAAGATCTGGGTGCCAAGATTCGTTTGGACAAGTTCATTGATGAAGTCTGTGGTGACGATCCCGATCCCACTGAAGAGGAGGTCCGCGCCTATTACGAAGAGCACCTCGACGACTTCCAGACGGATGAAGAGGTAAGAGCCTCACATATCTTCAAGTCCCTGCGCAAATCCGAAGCGCGTGATGATCTTTACAATCAACTGTTAGAGATTCGCAAGCGAGCACTGAAGGGCGAAGATTTTGAGGAACTTGCTAAGGAACATAGCGATAAACCGGCGGAAGAGATCGACCTCGGTTTCTTCAAGCGTGGCGAGCACATGGATGAATTTGAGACCATCGCCTTCTCCATGGAGACCGGTGAAGTGAGCCCCATCTTTAGTACCCATTGGGGCTTCCATCTCACCAAAGTGACCGACCGCAAGCCTCCGCAGCCGCGGCCTTTTGACGATATCAAGGATGCTTTGAAGGAACTGATAATTCAAGAATATCGGCAGGATAAGGTTCAAGCTCTTGCCAATGAATTGCAGGCGAAGGCGAAGATTGAAGAGACGGATGAAGATGATAGGGAATCGCCTGCGGAACATGCGCATGCGGAGGAATCAGCGGCGTCTTCAAATTGAGATTCACCTTGCCGAGGGAAGGGATGAGGATCGGCGTCTGTCCTCCGAATAGCCGATGGCAAGGAATATAGAGTGCCTCATCCGGAATACATTTCAATGGCTCCTTCGGTCGTCCGATACCCTGATCGAAAGCGAGGGCCCGTAAGAACGATCTCTATTGAAACACATTGGAGCGCTGAGCGATCCACGAAGCTTATACCCCTGAAAATTGCTTGTTGCACTGCTGCCTCATCACGAAGAGTCTCTGCCCTAGTAAACCAACTTCAACGGAATCGAAGGAAGTCTTTATGAAACGCAGCACATTGATCATCGCCTTCTCATGGTTCACTCTGGGTTCTCTCTGCTGGGCCGAGAACAAGACGAATCTCTCCTTAAAACTCGAGGCCCAACACGCCATCGATCGAGGCATTCGCTGGCTGAATGAAAACCGGCACGAAGATGGATATTGGAGCGATCCACAGCAACCGGCGATCACTGCGCTCGCCGTCGCTGCGATTCTACGCGATCCCTCTCGCGATCGCTCGGCGCCTCTCTCTCCTGAAATCGAGAAAACTCTGGATTGGATTGTAAGCAATAAGAAATTGGATGGCGGCATTTACGGAAAAGGTTTGGGCAACTACAACACATCCGTTAGCATCATGGCGCTATTGTTAGGCGGACGCGAGAAAGACCTGCCGCTCGTCCTAGAAGCTCGCCGTTTTCTAACCAATCAACAGCAAGATTTCGGGGCGCGAGGCAAGGTGGATCACACCTTGGACGGCGGCATCGGCTACGGTTCCAGTTATGCGCACTCCGATCTCTCGAACACGCACCTCGCCTTGGAAGCGCTTTACTATTCCAAATCACTGATCGCCGATAAACCCGAGGAACAACAATACCAACTCGATTGGGACGCCGCGATTTCCTTCGTATCAAAGTGTCAAAACCTCACCGCCACCAATTCTGAGAAATGGGCTAGTGACGATCCCAAGAATCGCGGCGGCTTCGTCTACTACCCGGGTGATAGCAAAGCGGGTGAGGAGAAATTGGCCGACGGCAAAGTGGCGCTGCGTTCCTACGGCAGCATGAGTTACGCCGGTCTCTTGAGTTTCATCTATGCCGACCTCGACCGCAAAGACCAACGAGTGAAAGCCGTGCTGCGATGGTTGGCTGAGAATTACAGTGTGGAAGAGAATCCCGGCATGGGCGCCGAAGGACTCTTCTACTACTACCACACCATGGCCAAGGCCTTGGCTCTCACCAAGTCAGACAGGTTGAAGCGCGAAGATGGAACGGAAGTTTCTTGGCGCGAGCCACTGTGCAAGCAACTCTTCGATCACCAGAGATCCGATGGACGCTGGGAGAATGAAACCAAGCGCTGGTGGGAAGGCGATGCCGTGCTCTCAACGGCTTATGCTATCCTGGCATTGGAACACACGATGGCGGGCCTTTGAATCTGTCGGGCTCCGATCAGGCACGATTCGTTGCGACAGAAGCGAAATTTTCCGACGCCGGTCCGCGCGGAGACTGGAACTTTACGCAAGCTCCGCTACAAGGAATGTTAGGCTCCTTATAACATTCGTTCACACAGATGGAAAAGGGGGTGACGGTCTCCCGCCACCCCCCTTCTCGGGCCTTTCCTGACGCATCCCCCGAGGGTCAGGAAATTGTTAACCGGAATCATCCGGCGAAAGGTTCTCAAAGTGTCAGCGCAAAAGGCATGTAAAGGTATACGGCCCCGCCATACGCTTCTTTCAACTTTCTGGCCAACGTCCCATTCTGTGCTTCATTCGCGCGTGAGATCCCATTCCCCGTCACCGGCTACGCCTCAAGACGCCAGGAAAGCACCTGCCAGGCGAACGAGCTGGGATGTGGTCACTCTGATTGTGGGGCTCAATGTGTTGGTCTTTCTGCAAATGACACGCCTGATCGATGCCGGCCAAATCATGGCCTACGTGGATCGTTACGCCATCAGCGCGGACGGGCTCAAGGCGGGGCGCTGGTGGCAACCGCTCACCCATCTGTTCCTTCACGGAGGTGATGCGGGCCTTGTGATGCGGCTATCGCATCTCGTGTTGAACATGCTAGTCATCTTCACTGTGGGGCGCGAACTGTTAGAGGAGATCAGCACACGTGCTTGGATCATCCTTTATTTTTTCTCGGGAATGCTCGGAGGATTTTTTCAGATATTGGTCACGCCTCATTCGCCTTTGTTAGGGGCTTCAGGCGCCGCCTTCGGGCTCATGGCCGCTTATACCAGCATGCACGCCCATGAATTGATTGAAGCATGGGTGCTAGGTTTCCCCGTCAAAGTCAATGCCGGCTCGTTCTGCAAAGCGCTCATCCTCTCTTCCGCTTTGTTAGGCTTGATCTCGCTGGTGAGTACGACCTTCATCCCGTTGATCTCTAACATGGGCCACTTCGCCCACCTCGGCGGCGCCATCGGCGGCGTGATCTTCGCCCGTATCGCCGGTCGCGTCCCATCGCTCCCGACCAAGAAGGATCTGGAGAGAGAACGCGCGATCAATGACGCACGGCTGGAGAACAACCAATCATCGGACGCGCTGTGAAACGCCTTCTCACCGTGTTGCGATGGCTCGCGATCGCCGCCGCCTGCCTGGTGGTGCTGGCCCTAGTCAGTGTGAATCTCTTCCTCCGTTCGGACGGCGTTCGCGCAAGGATCGAGGAAGGCCTGCATCGACGATTGGGAACACCCGTGACCTTTGACTCGCTCAGTTACCTTCCCTGGCGTGGGCTGAAGGTGACTCGCCTGACCATCCCCCATAGAGACGCGGCCGACGCCCTCACATCGTCCCCTTTTTTGGAGGCCAAAGCGCTCATTGTCCGGGTCCCCCTAACATCTGTGTGGGAACGCCCCATTCGTATAGAGGAAGTCCTGTGCATCGAACCCACGATCACCAGTATTCCGTTAGAAAAAGGTGGCATCGCCTTACCTTGGCAAAGTCAAAAGGAGCCGCCTGTCCAATCATCTTCGCCCAAACAGCCCCGCCCTAAGGAGAGTGCTCAAGAAAGTCCCAAGGAGGCTGAGGAGCCGGCCCCCGAGACCAACCAACCCAAGGTGCCCAGCCCCTCTTCACCAAGGCCGGCCATCATTCTGTTAGAATTGCTGAGGCTTCAGCACGGCAATGTCGTGGTGCTGGATCCCGCGGGGAAACGTGCCCTTATTCGATTGTCCGGAATTCAAAGCCACCTCGATCTGGCCAAGCACCGGCAAAGTGGAAACTCAGACGAAGTCCCCGTCGGTAAACTCACCGTCGATAAAGTATCTTTGTTAGACTACGTTCGCGCGCGAGATGTTCGAGGGGATCTCAATCTCCGCCAAGGATTGATTCAGGTTACCGATCTCAAAGCAGAAGCCGAGGGAGGCGAGATGAAAGGCCAAGCCCTTCTACAACCACAAGCACCAGGCATGCCTTTCCAAGCGGAAATGGTGCTCCGGGATGTGCAAGTGCCACCGGTGGCTTCGCGAGTAAGTCCCCGGCTGGTCTTCTCGCGAGGGAAACTCGCCGCTAAAGTCTTGGTGCAAGGCGTGTTGAAAAACCCCAACTCATGGCGTGGAGGCGGGATGGCGGAGTTGACCGATGCAGCAATGGAACGCCACGGCTTACTGGAATCGTTAGGCCGCTACCTCGGTGTGCAAGAATTCGTTGAGGTGGCTTTCGAAACGGCGGAGACGGAGTTTGTCTTAAAAGGACCCGTCCTTCACTTCCAAGACATCCATCTCAAGACCCACAACCTGGAACTGAAAGCGTTGGGCGCCGTGGGCCTCAATCAACGCCTGCGCATTCCCACCCGGCTCTATTTTAGCGAACGGATGAAAGAAGTTTTGCGGCGAATTGAACGGCAACTTCCGGAACGCGTTACGAGAAAGTTTCAACAGGTAGAAGGGCGGGACGATTATTACCGCGATTTCCTCATCACGGGTACCGTCAGCGAACCTCGCGCCGATTTTATCGGCTCCGAAGCCCGCACTTTTGAACAAATGATAGATCTTCTTCGCAGCGTTCGTGAATCGATGGAAGAAGCTCGACCCTAGCGAGTGTGGACGCTTCACTCGCCCTCTATGCGCATCATCGCAGGCACCGCAGGCAGAATCCGGCTCGACGCTCCCAAATCACTGGCTCGGCCCAGTACGGACCGTCTACGCGAAGCGCTCTTCTCAATCTTGGGGCCCGGGCTTGGAGGCGCCCGCGTGTTGGATTTGTTTGCCGGGAGTGGCGCCCTGGGAATCGAGGCGCTGAGCCGCGGTGCCAAGTCGGCGGTCTTTGTCGAGAGCGATCGCCACGCGGTGAAGACCATCCGTGCAAACTTGGACAGGGCCGGCTTGTCGGAACTCGCCACGATCATTGCTAGAGATGCTTTTCGCTCACTCAGCTCTTTGAACCAATCTTTCGACTACATCTTCGCCGATCCGCCCTATCAACATCACGAATCCGAGCGGAATTATCTGCATGAATTGCTTCATGACCCGCACCTCGTCACACGACTTGACCCGACGGGAAAACTCATTGTGGAAACCGGATCCGGCCATCTGCCCGAGGCGCTAGGCCGCTGGCAACACACTCAATCGCGCCGCTATGGGAAGAGTCATTTGCACTTCTTCACTCAGGCATGCTAGGGATCTCGGGATCATCCCTGCGGCATGACCGGTCTGCTCCTCTACAATCTGCTCCTCCCAGTCTACCTCGTCCTAGCTATGCCGGGGCTGTTGATCAAGATGCGCAAGCGAGGCGGCTATGGGGCCAATTTCCGGCAGCGATTCGCCTCCTACGAGGCGACGCTCATCAAGACTTTGTCTGAATCGAAGCGGCGAGTTTGGATTCACGCCGTGAGCGTAGGCGAAGTCTTGGTCGCCGCGAAATTGATTGAGGAATGGCAGCGGAAGGCGCCCAGTCACGCTATTATCCTTAGTACAACCTCGTCAACGGGTTATGCCACCGCCATCAAACGTCTGTCCGGAGTCACAGTGATTTTCAATCCTCTGGATTTGTTAGGCATCGTTCATCGTGCACTCAATCGCTTGCAGCCCGACCTCCTCGTCCTCATGGAGTCTGAGTTGTGGCCGAATCTCATGCGCGCCGCACACCGGCGGCAAATCCCTATCATCATCGCCAACGCACGACTCTCTCCTCGTTCCGAAAGACGCTATCGGCGCTTCCGTTTCCTAACCAAACGCATCATGGACTCGGTGACTGGCGTGTATGTTCAAGATCAGGAAGACATCAACCGGTGGCAAAGCGCCGGCATCCCGCCAGAACGCATCTCGCTCCTAGGCAGCATCAAATTTGATCCATCTACCGCCCCCTCTCCTAACAACGAACTTAAGAAAGAGGTTCAAGCCATTCTCGAATCTCTGTGGGCACCATTGGATGACAAACGAATCCTTCTCTTGGGAAGCAGCCATGCCGGCGAAGAGAAGATGTTGGCTGAAATCTATCTCAACGTTAGAGAGAATTTCCCAGAGTTGCGATTGGCGCTTGTGCCGCGCCACTTTGAACGGGCCTCCGAGATCATCGCCGATCTGTCAGGATTCGATCTCACGCTTGTGCAACGAAGCCATTGGGACCAAAGCTCTCCCCACACTCTATTAAACCCTGAAAAGACCTGCTTGTTAGTCGATTCGACGGGCGAACTTTTAGCCTGGTATGCCTTGGCAGATCTCGTGGTCATCGGGAAAAGTTTTGTAGGCCGAGGCGGACAAAATCCCGTAGAGCCGCTGCTGTTGGACCGCCCTGTGATCACCGGTCCGCACATGGAGAATTTCGCGGTTCTAACGGCATCGCTGAAGAAGGAGGGAGGTATAAGTCAAGTCGATTCCGCAACGAAATTGGAGACGTCGTTGCGTTCTTGGCTCGCCGATCCCAGCTCCGCAGAAGCTTCCGCACGGGCAGGAAAACGCTGTCTGGAGCGGCATTCCGGGGCAACTCGCCGCACAGTGGAGAATTTGCTGGAATTTGTCCCGCATTCAGCTTGAGTGGACGCCTCTCGATGGCATCCCCTAACCGTCGAAAGCGCTAACAACCCAACACAAGCACGTTTACTAATGAGTGACGACGAGCATTTCTACGACGGTCTGGAGGATGTGGACCGCAAGATTCGCATCGATAAACTCCGGCGAGAGATTGAGGAGGCAGGTGGGATACCATTCGATGCCGATGATCAGGATTTGCCGCCAATGATTGAGGAAGCCTTTCTCGAGAACGTCTTGTTTTTTGAAAAATCTCCCCGGACGTCCTATGCGAAGATGCTCATCGAGGATGGCATCGAACTGCCTCCAGTCGATTCCCTGACACCCGAGGCGTTGGAAGAGAAGCTTTGGGAAGTGATACGTGGTTTGGCCGGCAGGCAAGTCTATCTCTATCACACTGATCACCTCTCGGATAACGCGCTTTATCATCTCCTCTGGGGTGATCTTTTGAATCATGACACCGTCGATATCTCCATCAGCCCGGATACGGCCTGCCACCTCGATCTCGTCGGGAGTGGCGCTGAAGAAGATATCGCTGCCTACTTGAGGTATTACGCCGACGACGAAGACCGGCGGCACTGGGCCAATGAGTTCGGACCGGACGAGATTCCCGATCGGGAGAAGCCGCCCTTTGATCGCGACCGGTTTCTTCCCAAGCGGCCCACTCGTTAGGCTCCCGGTGCTGGATTCGAAGCAATGGCTCCCGCTGTTTGTATCGAACGGCTAACCAAGGTCTTCCGGCTGCCCACCCTGAAAAAACAGCGGTTGGTCGCCGTAAACGATCTCACTCTAAGCGTTCAACCCGGAGAAATCTTCGGGCTCATCGGCCCGAACGGAAGCGGGAAATCCACCACCATGAAGGTCTTGTTAGGCCTCATCAGTCCCACCCGGGGAAAGACGGCAATCTTTGGCGAGGATAGCCAACAAGTCCGCAGCCGGGCGAAAGTAGGTTTTCTTCCTGAGAACCCCTACTTCTACAAGTTTCTCTCCGGCGCCGAGACGTTGCAGTTCTACGGAAGACTCGGCGGCCTCACCAAGAAACAGATCCGCGAGCGCAGTGCAGAGCTCTTGGCCCTTGTTGAACTTGAAGAAGCCAAAGACCGGCGGCTGAGCGGTTACTCTAAAGGCATGCTTCAGCGAATCGGATTGGCGCAGGCCCTCATTCAACGGCCGCAATTGGTGGTGCTGGATGAACCTACCGCCGGGGTGGACCCAGCCGGCTCACGCAAGATTCGCGATCTCATCCTGACACTCCGCGAACAGGGCATCACCGTCGTGCTTTCTTCACACTTGTTAGAGCAAGTTCAAGAAGTGTGTGATCGTGTAGGGATCATCTTTCGAGGTAATCTCTGTTTGGAAGGCCCCATGGAAAAGCTTATGGCCATCGAGGACCAAACAGAGATCTTGTTAGAAAACGCACCACCAGAGTTGCTTGAGGAGATCCGCACGGCAGTGGAAGAATCCGAACGGAGCAAGCTTCTTCGCATGGGGCATCCTCGCACGACCCTTGAGCGGCTCTTTCTTGAGGAAACTTCAGGTGAAAGTGTGGATAGTTAGGCGGATCCGGCCATGAGCAGCCCTGACACTTCCTCTTCATACCGAGCTTTCTCATTGGGCCGCGTAAGCGCCATTGCCCGAATCACGCTCACGCAGCTCATTCGTATGCGGGCCTTCTATTTCCTGCTGGTTTTCTCTCTATTGGCATTGGGCGCCGCCTTGATGATCGAGAACTTCGAGATCGATCCTTCTCGCGAATTGAAGGTCATCAAAGACATGTCCTTCTTTTCAATGTCGCTCTTTTCCATTCTTTTCGCCGTCGTGGCCACGGCCAATTTGATTCCGAAAGACGTGGAAGACCGAACGCTCTACACGATTCTGGCCAAACCCGTGCCCCGTTTTGAGTACCTGCTAGGGAAATACATCGGCACGCTCGTTGTCATCGCCATCAGCATGGTGTTCATGACTGCGCTCCTCTACGCCCTCTTGTATTTGCGCCAACGCGCCCTCATGGCCGAAGAGCTGATTTCGTTAGGGACCACGGGAAGCCAGAATCAGGTGGATAGTGCCACCCTCATGGTGCGTAAGATCCGGGACGCCGGCGTGAGTTGGAATCTACTCAACGGCCCCGCCACCATCAGCTTGCAGGCCTGTGTACTCGGCGCCATGACCCTCATGGTCTCCACAGTGGCCACTTCAGGACTCTTCACCGTCGTGGTCACCTTTGTGCTCTTCTTTGTCGGCTACATCTATCCGGATGTCATCGATTACTGGCGCACGACGGGTCCCGTGGGTCCGATCAAAGAAAGTGTGATCACCATTTTCAAAACCATCTTTCCGAACTTTCGCACATTCAATGTCGTGGATGACATTGTCACCGGCCAGACACTGCCGCTGCGCACTTTGCTCATGATGGGCGTGAATGCCGCGACTTATGTGGCCGGCTACCTCCTGGTGGCCTATCTTTTCTTTGCCAAGAAGGAACTCTAGCCACATTCATGAAACGATTTCACACCTACACCGTTCTAGCCCTGGTCTTGTCCGGATTGCTTAGGTGGCCGTTGGAGAGTTCAATCAAGCGGGACTTGAAAACGGAGGGATTCCAAACCGGCCTCTCCACGCACACCGGCAATCTGCGAGAGCAACTCGGTCAACTGAGTATGGCCACGGCGTTGGGCGGCATGCGCTCCTTTCTCGCAACCATCTTCGAGTTCCGTGCCATCACGGCCTTCGTCGAGGCGGATTTTGACCGCGTGGAAACGAACTATCATTTGGCCACGCAGCTCCAGCCCAAGGAAAGCGGGTACTGGGAGAAAGCGGCTTGGATGTTAGAAAGCAATGCCGCCGCACATTATCTCCACTACGCTCCGGATCTTAGTGAGTTTGAGAGGCAACGCATCGCAAACCAGAAGCGGGAACGCGGACGCGTCTTTCTTGAAGATGGACTCACTTACAATCCAGATAGCGAAGCGCTCAATCTGCAGATGGCTCTCTTCTTTCGCGAACGTCAATCAGACTACGCTAGAGCAGCGGACTTTTACGGCAAGGCGGCGGCGCTTATGGGGGGTGACGCTAACCAAGCGGCTAGGGCTGAAGCGATCATGCTCTCCCTTTGTCCAGGCAAAGAACGCGAAGCCCTTGAAAAGTTGCGCCGTTTAGCGGTGATCCTGACAAAGGAACGTGGCGTGCCGCCTTGGTCCGTCCTCCTTCACCTCAAGTATTTGGAAAAGCTTCTTAAGATACCCAAGATTGACCAGTTTAACATGCCTCTCAACTTCATGCGTCTATACGTCCACCTAGGATCGCAATTCGACTTGGCGAGAGCAAGCCGGATGGCGATCGAGCGCCTGCGCCGCTTGGAAACGATATTAGAAATACCAGCAGACCGGCGTATTTCCCTCGGAGCGCCTCTTGCACCCCCCGGTCGGTAGTGCTAAGTGACTCCCCGCCTCCTCCCCGGTCGCCGCAAGCTACCCAATGAAATTCGCCATATTCGGAGATATCCACGCCAATCTTGAAGCCTTGGAGGCAGTTCTACTAGATGCGGCAGACCAGGATTGCACCCACTTCACCTGCATAGGAGATATCGTGGGCTACAACGCCAACCCACGTGAGTGCCTGCGCGTGGTGCAGCAGCTAGATTGCCCGGTAGTGAAAGGCAATCATGATGAAGAGGCCTCCATGGATACGGAAATCGTGGGGCTGAATCCCCTTGCCCAACGCGCCTTGGAGTGGACCCGTGAGGCGCTGTCGGAAACGGACAAATCCTGGCTTCAAGATCTGCGCTTTGTCCGGCAAGTGCGCGATTTCACCGTCGTCCACGCGACACTGGATAGCCCATCAGGATGGAGCTACGTGACGAACAAATTCGATGCGATGGCCAGCTTCGCTTATCAGTTCACTCCGGTCTGTTTTTTCGGCCACACGCACACGCCTCGCTTCTACGTCAAGGACTCCGGCGTCCATTTGGAGATGGGTGAGACCCTCCGTTTTGAAGAAGGAAAGAAATACTTCATCAACGTTGGAAGCGTGGGCCAGCCGCGGGACGGCAATTGGCGTGCCTCCTACGCCGTCTACGATGTGGACAATCAGACCGTTCATCTCCGGCGTCTCGATTACGATATCAAGAAGACCCAAGAGAAGATCATCAAGGCCGGTCTTCCTGAGATGCTCGCCAATCGGCTCACGTTGGGCAAGTGAGCGCGGAGCCTATCCCGGATCTCGATCTTTCCGCGACTCGGCGGGCGCTCATCATCAAACCAAGTTCGCTTGGCGACATCGTCCACACGCTGCCGAGCCTGCACGATCTCAAGACGGCTCATCCTCACTTAGAAATCACGTGGCTCGCCAATACAGAATGGCTTCCTTTGTTAGATGGCCATCCTCAATTAGCAGGAACGTTAGAGTTCCCGAGACAACGCCTGCGCGGCGCTCGCAACGCGCTACGTTCGCTCCGTTGGCTCATGAACGTGCATCGCCAAATTCAACCCGATCTGGTGCTCGATTTCCAAGGACTCCTCCGCAGCGGATTAATCAGTTGGTTCACGCACTGCCGCACCCGCATCGGTCTAGCAGACGCACGAGAAGGCGCCAAATACCTTTACACCCATCAGGTTCCTGTAGACGCTAAGGTCCACGCAGTGGAACGCTACCGGCAACTCGTCGCTGCGCTCGGCATTGATAGCGCAGCACCAGCTCAATTCCTGCTTCCAGATGGCGAACCGCTTGAGAACTCCTTGCCCCAAGAATTCATCGCGCTGCACCCCTTTTCTCGCGGCGACGGGAAATCCCTCACTATTGAACAAGTTTTACAGTTGTGCACGCAACTCGATCGCCCCGTCGTTCTACTAGGACGTTGTGCTCCAGAGATCCGGCATCAACTGCAACTTCCTGACGCTTGCCTCAATTTACTCAACACCACAAGCCTCGGCCAGCTGATTCATTGTTTGAGAAAAGCAGCCTTGACCATCAGCGTGGATAGCGGGCCCATGCATCTCGCCGCCGCCATTCATCCTAGCAAACTCCTGTCCATCCACACCTGGTCCGATCCACACCAGGTCGGCCCCTATTCTTCCGAGTCATGGGTGTGGAAAGCGGGCGAAATTACTCCAGCCCACGCCGTTTCCACGGAACAGCGAATCCAAAAGCGGGCCTTCAAAGACAACGATATCCCTGGCGTCGTCCAGTGGGCGCAACGTTAGGGTTCGATCCATCTGTAGGGGAAGTCGTGAGACTTCTACCGGACGATTGGGACAAACGTCCCTGCCAGCTGATCCTAACTAACGGTTCGGCTCTTCGAGCCGACCTCGATCAACGCACCACCCAAACTTTTGCAAGTTCCGCTCACGCTTGCCGTTCATGGGTTAGCGTTGCCATTGATCTAACATCGTCTTGAGCGATTCGCTTTCTATTCGCTTCGCCACTTGGCGAAGTCGATCTGAGTGCTCTCGAAAATAGACGCGCCCCTCCGGTAGCTCGTTGATTTCCTCGAGGAGTTCCATCATGCCACCGGCAAAGACATCGTACTGCAAGCGCTCAACCAGTACCAAGGCATTCTCAAAATAGAGCTCACGAATCCAGGCAGGCCTTCCCTCAAGATGGGGCAAGAATTCAGGATACCGCCTAACCGCTCGATAAGACCAGGGATCAAAAGGAAGACTATCCCTTTCTACAACGGTCTCGCGCCCGAGATCTTCTACGTAATCTAATGCCGCACCGTAGTCCCGCGCGTGGATCATATTCTCTAACCGATGCCACCGCATCTCGGCACGTTGATGCGGCGCCACAAGAATGGACGCTCCCACCAGAATCACCAACACACCACTAACAACCACACCAGGAAACCCGTCGACTACAGGTTCAGGGAAAGGCCTGCGGCAATGTCGGCGCAATCCGATAGCAATCATCGTAGAAATGATGGCTGCCAATAGCGCCGATCCCAACATCGTTCGATTCAAAGCGGCCGCCGCTTGCACCGCTGGAGAACTTTGAAGTCCTGCCATGGACTCGGCAATGCCATGACTCACATTTGAAAATGTCATCGCCACCCCGACGACGACGAACTCAAATGACGCCGCCACGACTACATAGATCAACGTGGTGAAATACGACGCTTGAGCAATGACACTCGCAACACGACTAATCAACAAAACCCGCCAGATGGAGACGACCAAGAGCAAGGCGCCGTTCGCTCTGACCGCGGGTATGGGATCCATCCACCGCTCTACGGGAATCGCATACAGCCAAGCAATCGGCGCCGTCATCCAGAAGGCCCCCAGAATACTCAAGTATTGCCAAGACCACGCCGGTTTCGGTTCGACGCTCCGATAGCGAAAGCGCCAGTAGAGAAACGCGAACAGGAACAACGAGGAGACGACCGAGAAGACGAAGGGCATGACGATTCGCCTCGGCTCATAAAGAATCGCCGCGTTGTCATAGTTGCGTGATATTACTGCAGTCCCAACTAACAACGCCCCTACCAGTAGCGCCCACCGGCTTCCGCAGACGCGCTCGATGGCTTGGCGCTGACCACCCAGAAACAAGATCACATCGCGGACAGAAAGCATGATGCCTGACGGCGTGAAAAAGAGCGTTCGGGTTGATATTGAATGTTACCACAAACGGAGAAGCCTTCCCGAAAGAAGGCTTCTCGTTGAAAGGGATGTTAGTTAGAGTCCGAAATCACTCGGCTGCCTCGATGAACACATCATCGATGAAGAATCCAGCGCCTTCACCGTTGCCGATGAACTCAAATTCCAGGATCACTTTCTGACCGAACGCAGGCAAGGGCACCGAGACGTCCTGCCATCCATCCGTATTCGAGCTGAAGAACAAGTCGTCGCCATCGGCAGGCTCTTCGATGGGCGTTCCGGATGTTTCCAAAATATTCACGCGCGCAGCAGACGAGTCTCCTGTTTCAAGATAATAGGAGAATGTCAGTGTGGGCGGTGCAATGAAGCTTTGCAGATCGACTTCCGGCGAGCGAAGGGCGATCCAAGTTCCACTGGTGTAGTTGGCATCGAGGTCCGTCCCCGCGACGCCTTCACCGGTCTTGGCCGCGGCGGGCCCATTGGTGGGTGCACCCACTTCCCACATCGTGGTGCCACTATTGCGATCGTCTACCAGAGCTTCCCAGCCATTCAAGCCGTTCTCAAAACCTTCGTTGAGAGGGGGAGCTGCACCCGCAACGGCCACGCGGTAGTATTTGGCACCGGCAACGTCGGATCCGTCGACATAGGTTGTGGCCTCGGAACCTTGTTCCCCTAACACACCGGTCACAAGCTCGGTCCACTCCAAGAGGTTGGATGACGTCTCGACTGCGTAACTCTGCGTGTCCGATGATTTCCACGTGACGGCAGGCTTGCCTTCAGCATTGAGGACAAGATCCTGGATGCCCAACGGTGCATTGCCAGTGTCAACAAGGCGAATGTTATCGATATGGAAGGTCATTCCAGACTCATTCCAGGCACCTTGGTTGACGATAGAGATGCCTGGGTTGGGACTCTCAGGATCATCGGGATCGCTAGGCTCCAACTCGAATTGATCTAACGGGAGGCTCAAGACACGAACGTGTTGTTCAGCTCCTCCCCGGTGCATGGCAAAGTTTTGAGCACCGCCTCCTGAGGCACGCGCAATAAAGTTCTGCCAATTGCCATTCCAATTGTCCCCTCCACGGTCTTCAAAGATAACGTCCATTCGCAACGTGTAACGGCCCCGGCCTTCCTGCGGCAGACGCGCCACTTGCTCCATGATCGTGTTCTTAAAGGGAATAGTGAAATCTCGTGTCCAACCACCGCCGGCATTAATCTTAATTTCAAGCGAGCTTTCACCCTCTGTCACAGCCACATCATCAGCTCCGGTCTTCTTGTGGAGAGACAACTCATAGCGATCGGAGACGGGAATGACCTTGGCCAAGTCTTCGTCGGTTTCGAAGCCGTTGAGCAAGGTGATCTCGGGAACCGCCCCGGCGACATAGGTGTCGACGAGGCGAATGTTATCGACAAACAGTTCTGCGGACTCCGCTCCGTTGCCGGTGTCATATTGGTTCACCACTTGAAAGATAACCGGCTCATCTCCCGTCAAATCCGCCTCTACTAGATCCAAGGGAATCGCCATGCGCCGCACGGTCTGCCCGCCCTGTTCCAATTGAGCATAATCCCATCCATTAACACGAGGGTTAAAGTTGCCCCAGTTGATACTCTCAGTCGGGAACGCCACATCAAATCGAATCTGATAGCGTGCCTCCGCTTTTGTCGCCCAAGCCTGTTTCACAAGATTACTCGCCTCCTCTGAAAGTTCGATATCCAAATCTTGGCCCCAGGAAATGTCTCCTGTAAGCGTGACCTTAAGGGCCTTCTCTCCATGCGTCACCCCAAGATCATCATCACCTGTCTTGGTATGTTGTGAGACTTCGGTAGTCCGCTTTTCGATGGTCTTCACAATGGCGCTATCAATGCCATCTTCAAACGACTCAAGGATCACTTCACTTTGAGCGCACACGTGGGGACTCACGAGGAAGCCCACTAAACTTAGTGCCGATAGAATGGATGTGGTTTTTTTCATAATTCGTTACTTCAGGGTTGGTGTTTGGGGTCCAACAAGAAACTTAAGACGATTCGATGCAAAGAATCAATCTACTCATGTCATAATTGCTCAAAGGCAGTCTATTTAACCGATGCCACGGTACTCGCGGCGAAATTCCTCACAATGCGCAGACCAATAGCCTGACTCTTCTCCGGGTGAAACTGCGTGGCCACGAGATTGCCACATCGGACCGCTGCGGCGAAGCGCACTCCGTAATCACACCAAGCACTAACAAGCGTCCGATCTTCGGGGTCCGGATAATAGGAGTGCACGAAATAAACATACGGGTCTTGCGGTAAACCTTCCCATATGGGATCCGCCGCATTCGTCAGCTCGAGTTTGTTCCACCCCATATGAGGCACCTTCAAATCGGAACGCGGGAAACGAACCACGCGTCCTGACAGCACCCCCAAACCGTCGGTGCCCTCAAATTCCACACTGTGATCAAAGAGCACTTGATAGCCGAGACATATACCTAGGTAAGGTTTGTCCGCGTCTAACCAATCTCTCAGCGGCGACCACAGATCTTGCGCCTTGAGTTGTTTCACACAATCACCACAGGCTCCCACTCCAGGAAGGATGAGTTTATCGAGACCATGCAAATGCCCCGGCTCGCGGACGAGTTGGCAAGGGATGCCGAGCTTTGCTAGGGCATTCTCCACGCTGTGAAGATTGCCCGCTCCGTAATCAATGAGACCGATTTTCATGATCGATGAGGTTATGGGTTCTGGATGGAAATGAAGAAGGGAAGCCTTGGCGGGCTTCCCTTCATCGTGAAATAAACTAATGGATGGTAAGAAGCGCCTAACTAACCTGCGAAAGCTTCGACATGCTCCTCCGCAGCTTTGATGATACCATGAAAGCTCTCGGGATCGAGGCTAGCACCACCGACAAGCGCGCCGTCGACGTCTTCTTGAGAAATAAGCTCTAACATATTTCCAGGCTTAACACTGCCACCGTATTGGATGCGCAACTGTGAAGCCGTTTCCGCGTCATAAAGATCCGTCAACACTTTGCGAATAAAAGCGTGCGCTTCTTGAGCCTGTTCTGGAGATGCCGTGCGTCCCGTGCCGATAGCCCAGACGGGTTCGTAGGCAATGACCAGATCGTCCGCGCGCGAACGGTTGATTCCTTTCATGCCCGCACGCAACTGGGTGTCTAGCACCGTCTCCACTTTGCCGGCATCCCGTTCTTCTAACGTTTCCCCCACACAGAGGATCGGCTTGATGCGGGCATCAAGCGCTGCAGCGACTTTTCTCTGGATCACGTCATCCGTCTCACCGAAAAGCGCACGGCGCTCACTGTGACCCAAGATGACGTACTCGGCATCGAGTTCTTTGATCATCCTGGCACTCACTTCGCCAGTGAAGGCGCCGGCGGGTTCAGGAGACATGTTTTGAGCTGCGAGCGCGATATTCTCCGCGTGCTTGGTGGAGTTCAACGCGGAGGCGAGGGAGACGAAAGGCGGCGCAACAACGACATCGACGGCATTACGGCTCCCCACCAGGCGGACGAAAGCTCGGAGGAACTCGTCCGTCTCCTGAGGAGTCATGTGCATCTTCCAGTTGGCCGCAATAATGGGTTTGCGTTTCATAGAGGCGTCTTAAGCAGAGACTAAGCTAAAGAATGAGTCTTGGTTCCAAGCATGGGTTAGGGCTTATCGGAAAGTGCGGCAACCCCTGGCAAGACTTTTCCCTCCAGAAGTTCAAGTGAAGCGCCGCCGCCGGTACTGATGAAGGTCATCTTGTCCGCAAGGCCGAACTTGTTCACGGCCGTGACCGAGTCGCCACCGCCGATGATGGTGGTGGCTTCAGTATTCGCAGCGAGCGCTTCGGTGACAGCTTTGGTGCCCTGGGCAAAAGCGTCCATTTCAAAGACGCCCATTGGTCCGTTCCAAACGACCGTCCGCGCGTCTTTGAGAACCTCGCAGAATTCTTCGATCGCCTTTTTACCAATATCCAGGCCTTCCCAACCATCACGAATGCCGCCACCTTCCGCGTAAGGGGCAATGTTATCGGTCTTCGCGTCGTTGGAAAAATCGTCCGCCGCCAAGCTATCAGCCGGCAACAAGAGTTGCGTTCCCTTGGCCTCCGCTTGTGCCAACAAATCTTTGGCAATAGGGATGTCTTCATCCACGGCATAGCTTTCGCCAATTTGATAGCCCTGTGCCTTGCGGAATGCGTATTGCATGGCACCTCCGATCAAAATGGTATCCGCCTTGTCTAACAAAGCATTGATTACTCCAATCTTGTCGCTCACTTTCTTGCCGCCAAGGATGACGACAAATGGCCGCTTGGGATCTTCGAGTTCGCCTTGCAAATACTGGAGTTCACGCTCTACCAAAGCCCCCATCGCCGCCTGAGAAACATGCGACGCGATGCCGGCCGTGGAGGCGTGCGCGCGGTGAGCCGTGCCGAAAGCGTCGTTGACGTAGATATCCGCAAGTTTCGAGAGTTCTTGAGCAAAGTCCGGATCATTCTTGGTCTCGCCCTCGAAGAAGCGCACATTTTCTAACAAGAGGATCTCGCCATCGCCTAACTGATTGGCCGCGGCCTCAACCTCAGAACCAATGGTCTCACCAAGAAACTTCACCTCGCAATCTAGGAGTTCCCCTAAACGCTTGGCCGCAGGCGCTAAGGAGGCGGCAGGGTCTTTCTGCCCCTTGGGCCGGCCCAAGTGTGAGGCGAGAATGAGCCGGGCACCCCGCTCCAGCAGGTGCTGAAGCGTCGGCAAACTGGCACGGATACGCGTGTCGTCAGTGATTGCGCCGTCCTTCAACGGCACATTGTAATCTACCCTGACAAAAACGCGTTTCCCTTTGGGATCGAGATCGCGAAAACTGAGTTTGGCCATCGAGTAGTCTTAAATGGAAGCGCCTAGCTTCTGCATCATGTCGACGGCGCGATTGCTGTAGCCCCATTCGTTGTCATACCAACCCACCACCTTGACCATCTTGCCATCGAGCACGCCCAAGGTCGATTGAGCGTCGAGGATGCAGGAATGCGGATTACCCACGATATCTTGCAGGACCAAAGGCTCTTCGCTATACTCGAGAACGCCTTTGAGCGGTCCTTCAGCAGCCTCTTTCATCTTGGCGTTGATGGCTTCGGCATCGGCTGGGTTCTTAAGCTGCGCCGTGAAGTCTGTAACCGATCCGTTAGGGGTGGGCACACGGAAAGCGCCGCCGTTCAACTTGCCCTTCAGTTCAGGAATGACTTCGCCGATAGCACGGGCGGCACCCGTGGTGGAAGGAATGATATTCACTGCGGCAGCACGCGCACGCCGGAGATCCGAGTGCGGCAAATCAAGAATGCGCTGATCGTTGGTGTAACTGTGAATGGTGCTCATCACGCCACCTTCGACGCCGAAGGCATCGTTCAGCACCTTGACCATGGGCGCCAAGCAGTTCGTGGTGCAGCTGGCGTTGGAGACAATGTGATGACTAGCAGGATCGTATTTGTCATCATTGATGCCGAGACACATGGTGATGTCAGGATCTTTCGCCGGAGCAGAAATCAGCACCTTCTTCGCGCCTCCATTGATGTGGTTGGAAGCGCCATCGCGGCTGGCAAAGAATCCGGTCGACTCAAGAACGACATCCACGCCGAGGTCGCCCCACGGAAGCTTGGCCGGATCGCGCTCGGCAAAGGCACGGATCTTGTGGCCGCGCACGATCAAATACTCGTCGTCATAAGAGACCTCGCCCTTGAAAGGCCCGCCCACAGAGTCCCATTTGAAAAGGTGTGCGAGTGTGTGGTTGTCCGTCAGATCGTTGATCGCGGCGATCTGTTCCACCATCTCCTGGGGCATAGCCCGGAGAACGTTCCGGCCGATCCGGCCGAATCCATTGATTGCGTATGTAGCCATAATTCTTGTGTTGAATCGGATGCGATTTGCAGGTTTCGAGCAACGGGAACCTAGTTCCCGCCCCGAATGGGGCCGCTATGTAGCAGCGCCCATGCCAACCGTCAAATTCCCCTTTCTTGAGAATTTGCCGCCCAATGGGAAGTCCTCCTTCTTCGCCCAGGCTTTCAGCCTGAGCCTGTAGCTTGAGCCTTCAGTTCCAAGCCATTAGATCGAAACTACCAATCCCACGATAGTTTTCACAATTAGCCTGAAACGACCATGGCGGACCAGACGATGGTGCGTAAACTGCTCAATCTCAGAAGGCAATGGGCAGTAGAGGGATTGGCGAAAGTTCCTTCACGGTGACGGAGTCCTGCGCAAGGAACGCTCACGCGTTCCGCTACCAAAGTGCCCACAACTTTTAGCCCTACCCATCCCCCATTTCCGTTTCAACGATCAACTAACAGGCTCACTTCATTCGGAAAGACCCTGTTGCTGCGGCGGTAAGGGCGGCGGGGTCGCGCCCGCGCGATAACGCCTGACAAAAGTGCAAGCCACACGCTTCGACACCAGGAAATAGGGAATCCAAATCGCCGATTGCATCAAGGCTCGGAACACATCCTTGCGGTACTCACCCAAAGAGTCAGGATCGAAACTATCAATAGACTCAAACAATGCCAACGAAAAGATGGCACTTGCCATCCAGAAGACGAAGTAGGCGATCTCAAACCGGGGCAAGCTGGTTCGTCTCGTGAAGAATAATACTAAAATAAGGATCTCCAGCGCGAAACCGACGCAAAGAATCACCAACTCCATGGTCACCCCGGGAACCCAAAGGGGATGATAGAGTTCGCTTGAGGGATCAGAGATCGAAAGCCAAGAGGCCATGTCCATTTCCATCAGCGACGCTCCAATCGACCAAATCGAAATCAACGGACGCGTCACCGTCCCGATAGCGATGAGAACGAGCCAACCGGAAATCCCGACCAATTCGCTCGGCCATGGATTAGGTGGCGGGCGTGGCGATGGATCCCATCGGTATCCAAACCAGGCGCCGATAAAGGCTACTGTCAGTGTCATCGCAACCAAGGCCACGAGCATCCAATTCACGTCGCCCGGCGACTCGATACTAGCACTACTTTCGAATGACGACTCAATCTCATCAAGCGTCATGCGGCGGTAGCGCTCGGGCACGAAGATGTAGTAGCCGAGAAGGTTCTTGGCTTCGTCCGTATCCGCCAGATATTGCGGCATGGCCTCGGCCGTCACCTGATCTGCCTTCGAGCGATAGCGATAACAAAGTTCCAACCTCTTCGGAGAAGCCTTCTCTTCCAGGGCAAACTCGAATGCCGGGTTATCGATTGAGGACAAATCATCGGCCAGTTGAATCTTGGTGGGAAACTCCAAGATGATCGTTTGAGCCACGTTCTTCGGATGATCGAGCGCGTACGGCATCTGGCGAATGCGTGTCCCGGGTTGATCGATCGATCCCGAGATGAATCGCGCATAGGTCTCAAACGTCATTCTTTCTTCAGGCTCGTCCGAATCAATCCAAGCGTTTGCAATCTCGTAGCGTTCCGTAGTGACGAAGAGGTCTTCCGAAGAGAAATCCTCCACCTCCAAGGGAGCTGCCGTTTCGATTGAAGCGTATTCTTTCGAATAGAAATCGAGGTAGTCCTTTTGCAAACTCTGCAAACTGTTAGATGCGAAAGTGGAGCGGACCAGACTCGCTTGATTGCCCGAGTAGCGCGTGACCACTTCCAATCCCACTCTACCACTGTAATCCTCCATCGAGTAAGTTTCGGTGATCTCGACGTAACTTTCTTCAAAGCCTGAGGGCTCGACCTTGGTTAGCGTACGAGTGTCTTCCGCCACCACTAGCGCATACCCGTAAGCAGGAGAGAAAAGCGTGTCAATACCGGCCTGCTGATAGGATCGCGTGGGATCAAGCCAGTAGTTCCGGCCATTCCATTTCGCATTGACGATCAAGTGATTGAATGAGGCCGGATTGGGAAGCCACTCTGCGACACGGTGCTTATATCCGGTGCCCACAAGTGCTGGGAAGGCCTCGATACCCAAGTGCCTTAGCATGATGGTCAAGAGAATGGACTTGTCTTTGCAATCACCGAAACGCCGCTCCATAATCGAGGAGACGGCGTGAGGACGATGGGAGTGCATGCCTTCGAAAAGACCGAGGTAACGAATCTCCTCCTGCGTCCAGCGCAGCGCTTGACGAATCTTTTCTTTCGGGTCATCCAGTTCTTTGAGGCGCTCTAACACCGGCATCAAATCCGCAGGCAATTCCTGACTCAGATCATATTGTTTCCATGCCCATTGCGCCATCTCGCGCCATGACCCGTAGTCAGAAAACTCGATCCAGGGATGCGTGATGTAGTGTGAGGGCACTTCGCCGTCCGCGATGAGGGCCGGGACATCATCTTCGTGCAAAGTGATTTCGTTAAGGTCGCCGGATTCTCCTTTCGTGGGCTCGACGGACGATCCGAAATTTCGCATTTCAAGCGGACGCTCTTTCTCCCAAAGGATGCGAAAGCGAGCCTGGTGCACCGGTTGACTCCATCGTGTCGCCTCTGTGTGAGAGAAATGGTTCTCGAAGACGGGGTTGGCACCGACAATGGAGTAGGCATACTCCAACACATCACCCAACCGAACGTCATCAATCACGACGATCGCCGAGAGGCTTCCATCATACATCTGCCGTTCATGCCTTGTTTCGCGTTGCACGACTTTGATCTCCTGCGAGTCCAACCGATCGATCACTTGATCGTCACGATGAATGCGCAACCGATGCCATATAAGGGTTTGGTAGGAAGGATCGAAACCAATGCTTAGCTGCGAGCGGTCTTCGATGCCATTCTGAGAAGTAAACCGATAGGCGTAATGCCGGTAGAATTGACGATTCCTCACATTGATCTGGCGATCGGCCATCAAAAACCACACATCTCCTCCGGCAGACGGGTCATCGGCAGGCTCTTTGACATCCGCAGCGATCTCATGATCGATCACCCATTCAGGCAACTTCGCATCACGCAAGACGCGGTCGTCCTGCGCAAGCACTGTCTGGATGAGCGTGAACGAAAGAAAGAAAATCGAGAAACGGCCATCCCGTGAAGTCATTAGCGCCATGAAAGACCGAATGCCAGGATCTGTCAAGATTGGGACTGACGCTTTGCCAATCTTTGACTAACAAGTAAGGCTGTCACCCAGAGCCACTCACTTCGTAAGGGAGCTTGCCATTAGTTCCGAGCAGGCAGAAGAAATGGGCGTGACTTGCATCCAGCGAATCTACTTCAACGGGAAGTGCACCACGGTCACCAAGTCATTCTCTTCCGTCTCCGCGGGATCATTTTCGTAGGTTTCGAACGGATGAATCTTACGATTTTGAGAGATCACTTTATTGCGCACACGAAAGAAACCTGCTGACCATGCATTGCCAAGGTGGCGATACGCGCCGGTGTGTTCGATCTGAAACGTCTGACAAGCCGGCCGCGTCGCAGCGACGAACCCATCCGGGGCGGCGTCCAAAGCCTTTTCTAACGGGATGCCAATCGTATATTCCGTGATACCTTTGACAGGATTCCATTGGTGATAAATGGAGAACGGTTTACACGATGGCTTCGCGTCGGGGTTACTTGTCAGCCACTCCTTCAGTTTCTTGAAATCGGCCTCCATGGTGGGGCCGATATCCACAATCGTGCACTGCCTCTTAATACCAATGTAATCACACGCTTCCATCGATGTGTCGCCAGGAAACTTGAGTTCAGACGGCACCGTGCCGGTTTCAAGTTTATCCTTCAGCATGGTCAATCCGCGTTCGTAATCCATCCCCACAAACGCCGTCATCATGTTCTTGAGGAAGAAGAGGAAGAACGGCAGTGAACTATCCATGATCCAAGAAACTTCCGTCCCGCCATCTTTCTGCGCAAAGGCAAAGGCCACCGCCGCCCGCGATTTGAAGGGTTTGATGAATTGGAGGTCGTAGTCAATACGTGAGGGCTTCTCTTCTCCGCAAATGGTCATCTCCCCCGCCCCCACCACCTTTCCGTCCCACGCGTACTGCTTCCCGTCATCGGCATACGTCACTTGGCACTCGGGATCAGTGATCAACCAAGGAGACCATTCCGGCCACTGACGGAAATCGCGCACAGCGTCATAGACGACATCGATAGGCTTCTCAATTACCACGGACTTGCTAACGTGAATCTTGGGCATGGGATCGTTTCAGTTAGTTAGGCGTAGGAGAGTAGGAAGTCACCTTTGAGAAAGCACGTACAAAGCACCAATAAGGACTGCGAAGTTGGTTCAAAACGTCGTCGCCAAGTGCCGTGTCTCATGGCTATTGCCATTTCTGGAATTACCATCATGCGCAGGTGCCTATTCGTGTTCGGATAGGGTTAGACCATTCCCGCGAAACAGGCTGGACACTCCAGCATTGATAGCAGCCCCTCTTGAAGTTGGTTAGTGCTCACCAATTGAAGATGCGTTCCACTAAACGTTTCAAGTAGCCAATCGCCGCCGGCCGTGTCAGGCTTCCTGCCATGCACGGACAACGACTTCACCTCCTGCCGGCGCTCATCTTGAGCGGACTATGCATTGGGACTCTGAGCCACGCCCAAGACGAGCCCCCAGTGGATCTCTTTCCTCCGACCGGTGGCATGTGGCTGCCCAGTCAGATGCCTCAACTTGAGGCCCAGTTGCGCGATCTCGGCCTGGAAATCGATCCGAAAGAATTGGCGGATCCGACTTCCAACACACTCAATGCGATCGTTAGTCTTGACGGCTGTTCCGGTTCGTTCGTTTCCGAGAACGGCTTGATCATCACCAATCATCACTGTGTGGAATCTTATCTCTCGTTCATGACGGAGCAGGACAAGGCGGCCTTGAAAGAACAGAACGAACAGCGCGCCAAAGAAGGGTTGCCTCCAATCGAAGCGGATATCGATTACATGCGGGACGGCTACGATTACCGCAAGGGTGGCGAACGTTTCACCGGGCCGGAATCCCGCGTGTTCATCACCTTTGAACAGAAGGACATTACCGAACGCATGACCAATGGTCTAGCAGAGATCGAGGATCCGTTAGCCCGTTATCAGGAACTGGAAAAGCGTGAGAAAGCAGTCCTGAAAGAAGCAGAGAGTGATCCTAGCATTCGCGCCGAGGTGCGCAGCTTCTTTCGCGGCGAGCAGTATATCCTCATCCGCAAACGCAAGTTAAAAGATTTGCGCATGGTCTACGCTCCCCCCAAAGCCGTGGGCTACTTTGGCGGCGATGAACGGAATTGGGAATTCCCGCGGCACGTGGGTGACTTTGCCTTTCTGCGTGTCTACACCGGCCCCAACGATGAGAGTGCCGATCACGCCAATGAAAACGTGCCTTACAAACCCAAGAACACGATCCCCATCGCCCATAGCGGAAAAGGGTTAGAGCCTGGTGACCTGGTGATGGTCGCCGGCTATCCCGGACGCACCAATCGCGCGACGACGTTCGCTGAAGCCCAAGACACGGTGGGCCGCACCATGCCTTTTAACGTCGAGTACCTGGGCCGGCTCCGCGACGTTTTCCGTGAATTGGAGAGCCGCAACGAAACCTTGGCCACCAAGACGCAGCCACCACTCTTTGGCATTGAGAATTATTTGAAAAACAACCGCGAAGCGCTGCAGATCCTAGATGGCATTGGCTATCTGGATAAGAAAGAACAACTGGAAAAGGATCTCCTAACATGGACGCAAGCCGATTCGACACGGGCGGCCAAATATGCGCCTGTGCTGGCCAAGATGGATGAGATTCAGAAACGCTACCAGAAGGGTTGGCAGAGGCGCGTGTTCACACGCGGGCTTTTTCACGGCTATTTTAACGGAATCTTCAATGCCGCGATGACCATCGTTCGCGCGGCCAAGGAGAAACAGAAGCCCGATGCTGAGCGGCTTCCTGCGTTTCAGGAGCGCGAGTATGAGAATATTGCGGACACCTTGAGGCAAATGCAAGGCACCTACGCACGAGATATTGCTATCGAAGTGAGTACCCATTTCTTCATGCGGCTCTTGAAGGCTGAAGGGGGCGCCGCGAACGGTGCTTTCGTCGAGGAACTCTTTGGTGCCGAACTCCTAGCCCATCCCAATATCGACAAGATCAGAGCGATCATGAAAGCGGTCATGGACGAAACCACGTTGGAAGATCCCGAGACGCGTTTGAAACTGTTCAAGGAAGCCACCTACACGGATCTGCAAGCGAGCAAGGATCCGTTGATTCAATTGGCGATGGCGGCGGAAGGCGCCATCCTGGCCAATGAAGAACATAGCAAAGCGCTTGCGGGCGAGATGATGTTAGTCGCGCCACTGTATATCGAAGTGTTGCGCGACTTCCTCAAGAGCCGCCGTCAACTCATGGCCCCCGATGCCAATTCCACCTTGCGGATTACCTTTGGCAAAGTGGGTGGGTATGAAAAACAAGAGAAAGACCACCTCAAACGCGTGCCGGCCTTTACAAACCTGAGGCAGTTGGTCGAGGACGAGCACCAACCAGGAAAGAAAGATTTCGAAGTCCCGCTACGCTGGATTTCTGCTTATGAAAGGGCCAAGACCAAGGGCTACGGCCCCTACGGCGGAAAGTTTTACGGCGACCTGCCTCTCAATTATCTCGCCAACCTCGATACCACGGGAGGCAATTCCGGTTCCGCTGCGCTCAATGCCAACGGTGAACTGGTCGGTCTGCTTTTCGATGGCAATACGGACTCGCTCTACGGCGATTACGTTTTTGACGCCAATGTCAGGAGTATCTTGGTCGATACCCGCTACGCTTTGTGGGTGCTGGATGAAATCGAGGGTCTCGCAGATCTCCTCAAAGAAATGGGCGTCGAGCCCACTTTCGCGAAGAAATCGTAGGCACGCTCATGAGATGGTTGCTTTGTGTCAGCGCAGCAATGGCTGCGCTGACCATTCTA
Organism: Verrucomicrobiales bacterium; assembly: GCA_965224685.1. Classification (GTDB taxonomy): domain Bacteria; phylum Verrucomicrobiota; class Verrucomicrobiia; order Verrucomicrobiales; family DEV007; genus CBDDAB01. The sequence continues at coordinate 1,511,071 of CBDDAB010000018.1, forward strand.
CCGTGCGAGGCATCCGCTGGCTTGCGGCTACCCCATATCTTCGGCGATCACATGGTCATCCAACGGGATCAGCCGATCCGCGTGTGGGGTTGGGCCGTACCGGACTCCGAAGTACGAGTCCGTTTCGCTGAGCGAGATCTCACTGTTAGGGCGGACACGGACGGTACTTGGCTCATGGCATTGGAGGCCTTGCCGGCGACATCGCGTGCGCAGAGCCTCATCGTGACTTCGAAGGGAGAAACGGCCGCCTACGATGGCATTGTGATAGGCGATGTCTGGTTGTTGGGCGGGCAAAGCAACATGGAAGATGTGTTAGAAAGCATCTATCACGGTGACCTGGAAGTGGCGTCCGCTCATTATCCTAACATTCGATTGATGACGATCCCGCAGGAAGCCGGTCCCAAGCCGTTGGACGATATTGCGCGCCTCAACGAGTTCAATGCCTGGACCAATCGTTATGAACAGAAAGGCAGTTGGCATCCGTGCACGCCCAAGTCTGTGCACCAGTTCTCGGCCATTGGCTATGTCTTTGGGAGACGCCTGCACCAAGTGTCCGGCGTGCCCATCGGCTTGATTGATGCCTCGCGAGGAGGCACCACGGCCGAGGCATGGACCAATCGGTCGCATTTGCAGGACTTGGATCAGGCCAAAGCGCTCATGGCTGATTGGGATGCCCGCGCCCAGGCCTACGACGCCGAGGCGAGCCTACAAAGACGCATTGAACAATGGAAGATTGCCTCCGAACGCCGCAAGAAAGAGGGCAAACAACCTCACCCCAAACCCACCCAGCCAGACCAAGATCCCGCAACCGACCGCAACAACCCTGGAGGGTCGTTCAACGGGATGATCGCTCCCTTCGCCGACCTCAACATCAAGGGTATTATTTTCAACCAGGGCTACAACAATGCGTTAGGCGATTCGCGGCCACGTCTGTATGCCCGAGTCTTTCAAGCCATGATCCATTCTTGGCGCGAGGCGTTCCGCGACGAGACTCTACCTTTCGGCATCGTCGGTCTCACTGCCGGTGGTGAACCGCAAACGCTTGATAACTTCGAACAACGTCAGGTCGATGCCGGTCCTTTCATTCGCGAGGGTCAGGTGAAAGCTTGGCAAGCGCTCGAGCATGTGGGTTTCGCCGCGGCCTATGACCAACAAGTGCCCTGGTATCATCCTCACAAGAAATTCGAACTTGGGGAGAGGATCGCCCGCTGGGCACTTCACGATTATTACAACCAATCTCAGTTAGGCTGGCAACCGGCGGTGTGCACCTCCTGGGAAAACAACGGAGACCATTTCCTTCTCACCTTTGATCGGAATATTAGAGCACATGATGGACGGCCCTTCGAAGGATTCGCCATTGCCGGTGAGGATCGGCATTTTTATCCAGCGCAAGCGAGCTTTGTTGTTAGTGGTAAGGATGAACACGGCCGCGATCGTCACGATGAATCAAGGCTCAAAGTCTGGCACCCGCTAGTCAAAGAAGCTTTGGCCGTTCGGTATGCCTGGGCACGGAATCCGTTGGGCAATGTCGTGAATAGCCAACATCACGAGCGAACCATTCCCCTCCCGTCATTTCGCACGGACCACTGGGATTGGCCCGAAGCGCCGGTGATTCGCGGAGGCGAGGAAGAGCGGGAGCACCGCCGACAACTTCACGAGATGCGTCAGCAAGCCAGAGCCTGGATCAAAGAGCGCAAGCTTGCCGAGGCCAAAGCCTACCTAGAAGTCCACGACGAACAGTAACAGGCGCCCATTCTGAATAAGTCAATGAGGGCATCGTCTCAGCACTCATGAGATCGGCTATGACCGGCGCCGCAGCCGCTTTCCTCTTTTCCCTCGGCACTATCAAGAGTGCACCCCGTGAAGATCTCCACTCAGCGCTTGTTAGGGATCTCAGAGTAGGCCTGGCCTTGCCTTCGCTGCTCCAGCTGCGCTTTCATCAGCAGCCCGTCCAGGCGAACAGTCACTGGCAACTCTTTCCCGCCTATTACATCGAGACCAGTGCCGACGGCGAAACTTGGGAGCGCGAGATCCAGCCCTTGCAACCCACACGGTTCGACGCCGCGCAGCCCGACTCGATCCTACCCTTCTCCACCGTCTTTCGTCCGGTGGAATCCAAGATGCTCCTTTTCCGCATCGTCGCCATCGCAGATCTGGAAGCCGCGTTTCACGGGATGGATCTGCAAGGCAAGAATCTGTCAGGGTTCGATTTCTCTGGAGCGGATTTCTCGCACATGGATCTCTCCGGGTGCGACTTCAGCCACACGACCCTAACAAATGCCCGATTCGAGAGTGCGGATCTCTCCAACGCCACGTTGGATGGCGCTCTCCTGCACCACACAGACTTTAGTAAAGCGATAGCGAAAGCCGCCTCGTTCCGAAAAACCTCCGGAGAGCACCCTAATTTCACCGAAGCGGATCTCACCGGAGCCGTACTCGATCACGCCTCCTATCAAACACCGCAATTCACCCAAGCAAAGCTGGAGAACGCCTCCGCCAGCAACGCGGTTTTTCCCGGTGGTCACTTTGTGAGGGCAGATCTCGACAACGCCAACTTGGATCGCGCCCAGCTGGCAGCGAGCCAGTTCGAGGAGGCGAGTCTGCAACGCACCGACTTCCGGTTGGCCGATCTGCGATTCGCTAACCTGGACCGCACGTCGGCAGCGCTCGCCGTCTTCGTGGGCGCCAATCTCCGTCACATCGACTTTCGCCTTAGCGACGCGCGGGGTTCGGACTTTCGCTTTGCGGATATGGAAGAAGCCGATCTGCGAGGCACCAATCACATCGCGGCGCGGTTCACGGGGGCAGAACTAAATGACTCGAAAGGTATTCTCGACTGAGTCGTTAGGTGATCGAACCAAGAGTTGCCCTAGGAAGGGCGACATTCTTAAAATCCTATCGATTATACAGTCACGCTACCAGCTCCGCCCAGGAGTTCTACTTTGCCGTCAAGTTGGGGCTGTCGGAAGTACGAACGTGGCGGCGAAGTCTATCCGTGTCCCAAGCCAGATCGGCCTCTTTGGCCTTTTCATCGCGATCCTGTTGAAACTGCTCCTCCATTTCGCTGACATGCCTACGAATAGTGTCAGTGAAAGCCTTTTCATCATGGCGAACGGCGGCGGCCGCCGTGATTCGTTCGCGGTCTCTCTTAGCGAAGGCCTTTGCGGCGCGGGAAGCCCAATGGGCGCGATGGCCGAGGCGGACTAACGCATGCTCAGCGATTTCCACAGCAGCGGCCGAATTCTGGTGCACGATATAGTCCACGTTGCTCTCGATGAGCCGGTACTGATGTTGCATACTCATGGCTCGTGTTAGGATTCGTAGATGCGGAAAGTGCTTGCGGGCCGTTTCGATGAGCTGAAAGATGCGCTCTTCGTCATCGATCGCGATGATGAGAAGCTTGGCTTCGGCCGCACCGGCAGACTCCAACAAATCATGCCGCGTGGCGTCGCCGTAGAAGGCCTTGAGCCCATACCGTCGCAACATATCGATGTGATCGGAGTCGTTATCGATCACGGTGGCGTCCACACCCTCGTGACGCAGCATCCGCGCGACGAAATTGCCGAAGCGTCCCATGCCGGCAAGGATGACCGGAGCGTGTTCATCCATGGCGTCAGCTTCACGTTCTTCCGAAATGCGGGTGCCGAACCGTGGCCGCAACACCCTTTCTTCAAACATCATAATCAGCGGAGTCAGGGCCATGCTTATCGCAACGCAGGCAATCAATGTTTGTGTTAGTTCAAGCGAAAACACCCCCTCCGTGAGGCCGAACCCAAAGAGAACAAAGGCGAACTCACTGCCTTGGGCCAGACCAAGAGCAAAGAGCATGCGTTGGTCGAGTTTGAGCTTCCAAAGGGTGCCCAACATAAAGAGCACCACCGCTTTCAATCCAATCAAGCCGGCCACAATCCCCATGATGAGAGCCGGCTGCTCCGAGATCAGACCAAAGTCAATCGAAGCCCCTACAGAGATAAAGAACACACCGAGAAGGAGTCCCTTAAAAGGTTCAATATCCGCCTCAAGTTCGTGCCGGTATTCGCTATCTGCTAGGACCACTCCCGCGAGAAAGGTCCCCAGCGCCGCGGACACTCCCAGGCTGTCCATGAGCAAGGCGATCCCGATCACTAACAACAGCGCCAACGCAACAAAAGCTTCGCGCACCCGCGTTTTCGCAATCAGATGAAGTGCGGGGCGCACCAGGAAGCGTCCCGCAACGATGATGGCCGCAACAGCGCCGAGCACTAGCAAAGCACTCATCCAGCCGGGTTGGTGGCTCAGCCAGTTTTGAAACGCCGTGCCCCCCTCGTGACCATGGGCATGGTCGCCTTCCGTGGCCGGCGCAAGCGTCGCTAGGAGAGGAAACGCCGCCAATATTGGGATGACCGCAATGTCTTGGAAGAGCAGCACGGTGAAAGCGCTCCGTCCACCCGCACTTCCAGCGAGCCCTTTCTCCTGAAGCGATTGCAACACAATCGCCGTAGAGGAAAGTGCGAGCGCCAGACCCACTGCGAAAGCTGTTTGCCAGTTCAACCCACAAAGCACGCCCACGGCTAAGATGAGGATGGTGGTCAACACCACCTGCCCGCCTCCAAGCCCGAGGATAGGGCTTCGCATGCGCCAAAGCATCGCGGGTTGTAACTCCAGTCCGATGAGGAACAGCATCATGACCACGCCAAATTCCGCGAAGTGCATCACACTTTCGCCTTCCTCACCCACCACCCCAAGCCCGAATCGGCCGATCACCATCCCAGCAACGAGATAGCCCAACACCGAACTCAAGCCAAGACGTTTGGCAAACGGCACCGCAATGACCGCGCAGAGCAGGTAAACAAAGGCCTGAAAAAAGATGGGAGACATAAGGAGTGCGTTAGATTCGGGCCAACCAATCGCGGTAGGTCAATACCGCTCGACGCCGTTCGTCCGCTCCCCAACTCAGCGCCTGGTAGAAGATGAGGGGCTTCTCGTAATGCATGCCACAAAGGGTCGCCGTCTGTTCCATGGGTCGAAGAAATTCATCGATCGTATAGCGATTCTGACCCGAGGCCGAGTAGGCCGCCTCGTTACCGCCGGTGGTAATGACAGAGTGGGCGGTCTTTCCAACAAGGGCGTTCGCTCCCGCTCCATAAGCCCAGCCGTATTGCAGAACCACGTCGAACCACTCCTTCAACAACGCGGGAGATGAATACCAGTAAAGTGGGTGTTGCCAGACGATTCGTTGGTGTTTTTCTAACAATTGCTTCTCCCTTTCAACGTCGATATGGAAATCGGGATAAGCTTCATAGAGATCATGCACGGTCACGCCGTCAAGACCGGCAATGCCATCAATGAGCGCCCGGTTGGCATGCGATTTCTCGTAGGCCGGATGCGCGAAAAGAATCAGAGTCGTCGCAGCCATGTTAGACGAATGATGGTCGCTTCGGCGCCCGGTCGCTGGGGAAAGCAGGAGAATAGCTCGATCGATACATGTTGGAAGACATTGGTTGGCAATTCAAGACGTTCAACTAGAAGATCGCAAGCCCGTCGGGCCTCCGAGAATACCTAGACAATGCTTATCCCAAGGATAGGCCTCGCGATTACGAAGAAGGCGATCTGCGCGGTGCCTCTCGGGTGGATTTTGACCTAGCAGAAGTGCTGCGCAGGCACGACTCACCGTAGGAGGGCCATTTCCGGCCGTCCGAATTCTGTCGCTAGGCGGTCTGACTAAAAGTGGTGGGCACTTTTCGTAGCGGAACTCGTGAGAGTTCCGGGCGAGGCACTCCGCTGCTGCGAAGGCACGGTCACCAGTTCCTCTACCTTTATTGACCACCACTTTTAGTCACACCCGTCGCTAGGCAAGGCCTCAAGGAGAGGCGCTTTCAAGCGCCCCAGGCTTCCTCCGGCGATCAAAACCGCCGCTCCTGGAGTTCATCGTGACTTGTGGACGCTTAGCGGTTTGGCGTTTACGGTTGGAAAGTTAGTCGGACCTTCATCGCTCTTTTTTTATTGCACTTCACATCAAAGTGATCTCTAATCAAGGAGATGTGCCGCCTGATGATGAACCGCATCAATCAGGTGAGCAAAGACTTCCGTGGCAGGAATACGCGCTGCATCCACTTCCGCCCCAATCATCACCGGCCAGTCTAACGGATCTTCAGGGATTCTCCCGTGACTCCCTTTGACCAAGGTGGCGTCCAGTGGAATGACATCCATGAGCATGCGGAAGCCTAACTTCTTGCGCAAGAGTTTGGTGAGGATCTTAAGCTTGGGAACGCCGAGCTTAGGATCGATAAAAAGTTCCACGGGATCGTAGCCGGGTTTGCGGTGGATATCGACACAGCGGGCAAAGTCCGGCGCCACAGCGTCATCTTGCCAATAATAATAAGTGAACCAACTTCGAGCATCGGCGACAAGGACGAGATCGCCGGCGCGTTCGTGATCGAGGCCTATTTCTTTTCGCGTCTCGCGGTTGTAGACTTTCTCCACACCGGAGATGGACTCACAGAAAAGTTGCGCCTTCTCTAGCAAGGACTCATCTTGAATATAGACATGGGCGAGTTGATGATCGGCAATGGCAAAAACTTTACTGGCGCCGAGGTCCAACAACTCGAGACCAAGTTCGTCTTTGATCGTGATCCAACCTTGCTCACGGAAATGGCGATTGAGGTGGACTGGGCGGTCGACTTGAGTGATCCCGTATTCTGACAAGATCACAGATTGAAGGCCCCGTTTTTCAAAATCGGTGACGAGGGCTTCGACCAGTCGATCGATTTCTAACAGATCCTTTGAGACTTTGGTGAGGTCGGGTCCGTGGCGTTGAAAATTGTAGTCGAGGTGGGGAAGGTAGATGAGACTGAGATCAGGGCGGCATTTCTCTTCGATCCAGCGGGCGGAATCGGCGATCCACTGGCTGCACGGGAGTCCGGCAGCCGGACCCCAGAAGGTATGGAAAGGGAATGGGCCGAGATCGGCTTTGAGCCTTTCCCGGTAATCCATTGGCTGGGTGTAGACATCAAACACTTTGCGGCCGTCCGCAGGATACAGAGGGCGCGGCGTGATGGAGTAGTCCGCACTGCTATACATGTTGTACCACCAGAAGAGCTTGGCGCAGCTGAACTCTGGGCGATCATTTCTAACAAGCTCCCAGAGCTTCGTCCCCTGTACGAGGTGGTTGGATTGCTTCCAGAAATGATGTTCCGCTAGTTCACGGTGATACCAGCCATTGCCCACGATGCCATGGTCGGTGGGACGTTTGCCGGTGAGGTAGGTGGCTTGAGCTGTACAGGTCACCGCAGGAAGCTGCGGCTCGATGCTGACGGCTTGATGCGCCTCGAGAAATCGCTGGATAAAGGGCGTGTGCTCGCCGATACATCTTCGACAGAGACCTACCACGTTGATGACGGCCGTTCGCTTCACGCGATAACCGTTAGACGTAAGGCGAACGTAACACAAGTATCATGACCTTGAAGCCGGCGGAACCGAACTTCGCGACCATCGACAGCGCAATTGAAGAGATTGCGAATGGGAGAATGGTCATCGTCACGGATGATGCCGATCGCGAGAACGAAGGTGATCTGATCATGGCGGCGTCCAAAGTCACGCCGCCGGATGTGAATTTCATGGCCACCCACGGCCGTGGACTCATCTGCGCACCGGTCACGGAAGCCATTGCTAACCGGTTAGGCTTGCGGTCAATGGTGAAGGTGAACCGGGAATCCCACGGCACGGCCTTCACAGTCTCCGTGGATGCGGCGGAGGGCATCACCACCGGCATCAGCGCTGCTGACCGGTCACAGACCATGAATCTTCTGGCCAACGAAGATACCGAGCCGCGTGATCTTGTACAGCCGGGCCATATCTTCCCTCTCTTGGCGGTGAAAGGCGGCGTACTCCGTCGCGCCGGCCACACTGAAGCCGCCATCGATCTGGTGAAGATGGCAGGATTGCCCTTGGCAGCGATGATATGTGAAATCCTTAATGAAGACGGCACTATGGCGCGTCTGTCAGACTTGGAGGTGTTCGCGGCCAAGCATGACTTGAAGATTATTACGATCGAATCGCTGATCACCTATCGCCGCGAACGCGAGAAACTCGTCGAGCGGCTGCACACGAAAGAGATCGCGACGCCTGCGGGTGTCTTCAACGCTCATTATTATCGCAGTGCGTTAGATGAAACCGTGCATCTGGCACTTGTGCGAGGCGAGATCCGAGCAGAAGCGCCGGCATTGGTGCGAGTGCAACGTTCGTCCGTCTTGGAAGACGTGTTTGGCACGAGCGATAGTTTGCTACAATCCAGTTTGCAACGCATCGCAAATGAGGGAGCGGGCGTGGTGCTCTATATGCGAAGGCATGAGAACACGCCGCCAGGAACGGCGCCGGTGGATTCCCAGCCAACCGGACGCACAAGACGTAGTGATCCTATGGATCTTAGAGATTACGGAACCGGCGCGCAGATTCTTCACGACCTCGGGGTAAGGCAAATACGCCTCCTCACCAACGCCCCGCGCAAGCTTGTGGGGCTCGTAGGCCATGATCTGCAGATCGTAGAAGAAGTGCGGATTTAGACAAGCTACGGGCGCTGAAATGCCCGGCTAGCATGAGCGGTCGTTCCGCGACAGCGCTTGCGATACAAGCGACCATAACAACTATACCAACAAAGTGAAATGCTTCATGGTTCATGCCGCCAACCCGAAGCCACATACTTCCAAGGTGACTGGGCATCGTCACGCTTAGCGATCGAACGAACGCTTGCCCACACGCCCTCGAGTTTTCCCGTGCCACGCACCAGGGTCGCTTCAAATTGAGCGCGATTGTTAGGCAAGAAGTGCGTTTCTTGTTGCCAAAAGCCCTGGTCCCCTTCAGACGTGGTCATGATAATCGTGCCGATTGCCTTGAACGGCACCGGATCCGGCAATCCGGGAATCTCAGTCGTGAAGATATCGTAGGCGTATTCGCCAACATAGTCTCCGATGCCCGATGCCGTGCCCGTTTCATGAAAGAACGCACGGTAAGCGGCACCTTCTGCCAAGGGTCGGTCCATCACATGGGCACGAATGCCATCACAACCATCCTCGTCACAGAGACGATTGTTCTCACTGGCAATTGTGAAAGGAATCTTGGACCGCTTGGGATGAGTGAAAAGCCAATCAATCGTCTGAATGGCCATCTCCGTGCTTCCGCTAGAGCTACGCGGGCTGGGAGTGTGTGCCCCGCCTACGGTCGACCAGAGCTCCACGGCACCGCCTTGAGCGCCTCCAGCGTATCGCGTGACTTGGGTGTCCATTCCCGGCAAGTTCTCCAGATCGAGCGTTTTCTCTTCCGTTGCCATTGTCATATCATGTCCATTAAGCCTGGTCCATGATTCGACGGTTGTTAGAAGGCCGGGACGCGTGTTTCCGTTTCGCATCGTTTCACCCTGATAAATAGGATCGTTGGTGCCGCCGATGTGCAGCGTGTGCACCGGTTCGCTCGGTTGGCAGCGGGATTGATCAAAGTGATTGAATCCTCCCATATTGACGATCCCTGCCACCAAATCGGCATGTTGGCAGGCCATGCGGTTGGCCATGGCACCTCCGTTAGAATGACCGATGAAATAAATGCGGTTGGTGTCGACATTGTAGCGGGAGGTAAGGCCTTCCACGAGAGCACGGAGGTAACCGGCGTCGTCCATGCCTGATCCATCGTAATCGCAGCAGGTGTCGGTGGCATTCCAATAGAGATGACCAGTTGAATCCTTGAGACCGTTAGGCTGGACGAAGATGAATCGCTTGGTTTCTGCAAGCGATGCGTAACGCAGAGCGGCCATGTAATTGGAAGTGTGGTAACCGTGAAGCACCACTACGATGGGAATGGGCGTTTCCGGATCATCCGTGTAGGTTTTCGGCACGGTGACCGTTACCTTGCGGCCGCCATTCCATGGATCGATGGCGCGGAAGAGTCCCACCCCTTCGGCTGGAAGCGTGAAGGGACTTTCAATGGCTATCGTATTCCAATCTCGGCTTGCCTCCTGCCATTGTTCCAGATGACCGCCACCGAACCAAGTGATCACAACGCCATCGGGCTGTTTGATCACATCGATGTTAGGAAATTCGGTGACGGGATTGAAGGTGAAGTTCTCGGCCGCGGCAGAAAGAATGAAGCAATAGGCTAGTGGTAAGATGGGTTTCATTGTCAGTTAGAATGGTTTCTAACTGGCGTTATTGGGAATGGGCGGCGAGGTAACGGCGCTATTTCCTCAAACGCATGACACTGACTTGACTGGTGCCGCCGATGAGCGTGCGGCCGTCCGGGCTGAAAGAGCAGAAGCGATCGAGTGGAAAGTTGGCGATCTCCCGGAAAGTGGCCATATCCCATAGGCGAACCTTTCCAGATGTGTCTCCGCCCGCCAGGGTCCGGCTATCAGCCGAGAAACTCAGGTATTTCACCGATGCTTTGTTTCCAATGATGGTCTGCCAGGAATCTTTCTTTGTAAGATCTTTCACTTGAATGGATCCGTCGAACGGCGAATAAGCGAACCACTGCCCATTTGGAGAAATGACCGGCTTTGTGACCAGGGGTCTTTGAGAGTCTGGTCCGAATTGGATTTTTCTCGTAGCCAGATGAAACAAGCCGCATCGCTCGCCGGCGAATCCGAGGTATTCGCCATTAGGTGAATAGGTGAGGCCGATGACATAACGCTTTACTTTGAAGAGAATTCCCAGCCGTTTTCCCGTGCGGACATCGTAGCGAAAGACCTCGCCTCCTTTACCGCCAACTAACAGTTCGGTTTCGTCTGGCGAAAGTTGTGCCGTCATCATTTGGTCGGAAGTAGCGGGCACTAACGGAACGACGTGTTGGCGTTCGGCAGGATCTTTGGTGAGGTCCCACCAGATCAGGGCCTTGGCTTGATAGCCCTCAATGCCTCCTTTAACCGATGCGTAGCCACCTTCGGATACATCGGTTTCGTATTCGATAGTGACGAACACTTTCCCTGCGGAGACGAACTTCAGGGGGAGCCCCCAGACACGGTGAGCTTCACGGTGTCTATCAAGATCCCAAATGGTCAAACGATAGGGATCCTCGGTGTCGCCGGCGCTGCCTGCGACAAACTTGCCATCTGGAGAGAAGTGAGCGGGAATGGGATAAGCGCGCATTGATGGAATGATTTCGTAATGGCTTGGCTCACCCATTAGGCTCCAGAGGCCGATGGTGCGATCCTCTGATGAGGTGGCGAACCAATGATTCGAGTGAGCCGCAGCGATGGACGTGATGGCGCCTTCGTGGCCGCTTAGGGATTCATGTTCATAAAGGAAACCCTTTCGTGCGTTCCAAATGGTTAGGGCAAATTCATGATTCGCGGTGATGACCGTTGATTCGCTAGCGAAGATACCAATATCTGGTAGTGATTTCATGGACGGAAACTTCGCTTGATGTTCATTAGAGCGTATGGCACCATCGTCATCGATCACCGTGTTAGGGAAACGGTCTCGCGATCGGCGTGGCTCACTGATTTTTACAAGCGCCAACTCTCTATTGTTGAGCCTAAAGTGGTAGTCTTGAAACTCTTGTTCGATGGGATTGATATTCAGTAGAAGAGAAGACGTGGCCACGAGCTGCGCGTCGTCTTCAATGAAAGAAAGATCCGAGAAAGAAACATCTTCTTTCTCGGCGGTGAATCGGGATAGTTCGATTCTTGCGTGCGGATCCCATAGCCGGAGGGTGGCGTCTTTGCCGCCCGAGGCGAGCAAATGCCCATCCGCTGAGATGGCCACGTCATTCACGGGTTTGGTGTGACCTGTAAGGGTGTCGAGCTTCTCAGAACGCGCATTCTGCCATAGCCAATGCCACGTCCAACCACGAAACTCTAACGGGTGACTCTCTAACAAACGTCGTGCGTAGGCGAGGCGTCCGTCCGCGATCGCTTCCTGAGCGATCTTCATATCGGCGGCGTAGAGGTGTTCTGCTAGTTGCCGGGCTGTCGTGTTGGCACGATTGGCCTCTCCTGCGGCTCTGACGCCTTGCCATATGGCGGCAGCTGATCCTAGCAATAGGGCGGATGCGGCCACGCCGGCCAGGCTTGCCAGGGCAGGATTGCGTCGTGCCCACTTCACACCGCGTTCGATCATCCCAGTGGGGCGTGCGCGAATCGGTTCACCGGCCAACCAACGCTCCAGGTCTTCTGCTAGTGCCAGGGCGCTGGCGTATCTTGACTCGGGCGTCTTTTCCAAACCTTTACGGCAAATGGTGTCCAAATCGCGATCGATGGCGTGCTCGCCGATTTTTAGGGGTTTGACAGGGGCGTGATTTGCAATCTGACGCATGACCTCCAACGAGGTGTCACCGTCAAAGGGCACTTTCCCGGTGAGCAAGTGATGCAGAATGATGCAGAGTGAAAACACATCCGAAGTCACGCTTACTGCGGCTTGATTGTCCTGACACTGTTCTGGTGACATGTAATGAGGTGTGCCCATGATCGTCGCCGTGCGCGTCAGATCGGCGTCCGTGTCGAGGAACTTTGCTAGACCGAAGTCGGTGACGTAGGGTTCGCCTTCCTTATCTATCAAGATGTTATTCGGTTTGAGATCGCGATGCAGGATGCCGCGCCCATGAGCGTGGTGGACGGCCCGCGCAACTTTGGCCATCCAATCAACCGCGGTCCGCACGTCGTGAGGCGGCGAGTCACGTCCACCTAGGAAGGAGGCGAGATCCCCTCCCTCGATCAGTTTCATGCACAGATACGGCACGTCTTCGTGAGTTCCCGTATCGTATACCGGCACGATGTTAGGATGATCAAGGTTAGCTGAAGCTTCCGCCTCCACTTGAAAGCGCTCCATCAGGCTCTCCGAGGCCAACCGGCTACGGTGAATGCACTTTAAGGCTACTTCGCGGTTGAGACTGATCTGCCGGGCCCGGTAGACGACGCCCATGCCTCCGCGTGCGATCTCTTCTTCGATCTCGAAATCCCCGAAGGCCTGAGGCGCCTTCTGGTCATCATTCTCTTCAAGGCCCAGATCTAACATGCAGGCATAACATCGAGCACCCGGGATGAGCGAAGCTCCACAACCAGGGCAAGTCAGCGAGGAACCAGTCATCAGGTGGTGCTATGGATTTGCCAAAGAAACGTAACGCCCACGTCACCTAAAAACACTCAAGAGATTGCGAATCTCCTCCGCCACGTCCTCTGGGCAATCGACCGTTCCGGCGATCTGCTCACGCAGAAGTTCGCCGAAGCGCTTGCGCAAACGCCGGACTTTCATTTTCACAGCGGCCTCTGAAATTCCCATATCCGACGCGATGGTGGCGTAAGGTTCGCCGCCGTGACCGCCTTCCAGGTAGGGGCAGAGCCGGTCGTAATCCTCACCACGATGGCGCCTCGTGTACTCGTCCCGCAGCCGTCGGCTCACGAGGGCAATGACCGTGCGGCCCCACTCCTGTTCGAAAGCGATGTCAGGGCTGACCTCGTCGGCGAGGTACGTCTGGAGATAAGCGTCAGCTTCCAAAGTAGATAGGGACCAATGCTCACAACGCCCCCCACGTTTCACCGCTTGCCGTTTCTGCCAGTCGTTCTTGGTATAAAATTGCACACCGTTGAGGAGAAAAGTTCGGAACTTGCCTTTGACAGGGTTGGCCTTGCTGAAGCTGCGTTTTTCTAAGAGCTCTGCAAAGAAGCCTTGTGTGAGATCCTGGGCGTCCTCGCGGCTCTTCCCAAGCCGGCGAATGTAGGCGTAAACCGGAGTCCAATAAGTCTGACACAAACGCTCAAGAGCGCGATCGGCGCCGATTCGTCGTTCATCGGCCGCCATGAAGATCATCGTCCATTGCGTGGTAGCAAAGGCCGCGGCCGTCGTGACGGGCCGTGCGGAATGGGAAGGTTTCGGCACGGAGACCAGCGTGCGGATTAATCGTGATCCTGGCAACTCTCTTGTTTAGAAGGCTTCACGCCTTCTTCGTTATCGTGCGCGACCCTCGTTGCAGGTTGCGCATTATCGGCAGGAATGGATTTAGCAAGTGCGGCTTTGAGATGATTGAACTCGGATCTGCCTGCCAGATTCTCCCATTCGTTAGGGTCGTTGACGAGATCGTAGAGCTCCTCCGATCCGTCCCGGTAACGGATGTAGCGATGGGTGTCACTTCGCACGGCGTGATTGTCTTTGCCGTGCGTGGTGACGGCGTGAGAGGACCATGACGATTGGGAATCTTCTAGGAGAGGCATGAGACTAAGACCTTCGAGTTCCGGTTTGGGGGTGAGTCCGCACAGTTCGATCAAGGTGGGGTAGATGGAGAGAAGTTCGACAGGACGCGCGCAGGGCTTTCTGTTAGAATATCTTGGTGCGTTGATGATGAAGGGAACTCGCGTGGCGCGTTCCCAAAGAGATTGCTTGGCCCAACGCTGTTTCTCGCCCAGAAAGAATCCGTGATCGGAGTAGAGAACGATGATGGTGTCAGGACCGGCGGCACTCATGAGCCGGCCGACTTGCTCATCGGTCCACCGAACACAGGCGAGATAGGCGCGAACGGCCTCTTTCCAACGACCACTATCGACAAACCACTGATGGGAAGGTGCTGCGGGCGCGATGGTCAGTTGATCAACAATGGCGGGCAGATCACTGCGGTCATCCGCGATCACTGACGGAAGCTTGATTTTTTCTAACGGCATCTCATCGATGATTCGCTTCGGCGCGTAGAAGGGAACATGCGGACGATAGAAACCAATCGCCATGAAGAAAGGCGTGTTAGTGTGCGTTTGTTGGTGCTTCTTGATTTGCCCAATGGCCCACGTGGTATCAGCGTGATCTTGGAAGCGTGTTTCATCATAGGCTTGCCCACCGAAATCCCAAAGTCCCTTGGCGCCCTCTTTCGTTTCCGGGACCAGCCGTTGATCCATTCTGAGCCGTTGGCCTGGACGTGGCCCAACCACTTCAAACTCCCCTTTGGGCAACGCCGAACCGTGATAGATCTTGCCCGTGGTGTAAGTGCGGTAACCGTGAGCCGCGAAGTGCCTGGGCAAGGTGACACCGTTTTTCAAGGTGGGCACGGTCCACGGCTTAGGCTTATTCAAGTAAACGCCCGTGGTCGAAGGGCGCAAACCATACATGATGCTTGTGCGAGAGGGATTGCAGATGGGCGCCTGACAATGCGCATTGGTAAATAAGGTTCCCCGCTTGGCTAATCGATCAATGTGAGGCGTGCGCGCTTGGGGATGACCACCGAGGCATCCCACCCAATCATTCAAGTCGTCAATAGCCATAAGGATAACGCTAGGTTTCTTGGAAGCCTTCGTGGCGACCCGCTCGTTGATTATGGCATAGGGATCGGCAGGTCGCTTGTTAGGGTCCACGTAACGAGCCAAATCCCGCATGGCAATCACCGTGCAGCCCTGATCTTTGAGATACTGCAATTGTTGCCTGAACTCTTCTTGAGGCGTGTTAACCCAAGGATGCTCCAGGGCGGGGATGCCATGGTAACACAACACCGTGATCTTCCCGCTGTGCGCTTGTTCCACTGCCCATTTCAAATCTTCGATTCCGGAGTCCGGCCCGGCATACCAGGTGGTAGGCACAAGTAACGGGTGATCTTTCCCGGGATCATAAACAGGTCCGCGACCGCCATGACCGCCATCGATGTATTCCGGACGGATACCGCGGCGCGCGAATTGAAATCCGTGAGTGTCTAACACCTTGACCGCATCGAGGCCGTGCGAGAATCCCGGGAAACAGAAGGTAGTTGGTTTCGGAATGCCGTGTTCCCGACAGCGCTTGTCGATGTGGGTGAGGGACGCTTCAAAAGCCTCAGCGGAAAGCGTCGTGACATTGCGATGATGCTGCGTGTGATTGCCGATCTCAAAGCCCATGTCATGGAGTTCACGGATCTCTTGCCAGGTTGTGTAATGCTCTTTGCTCTTAAGAAATCCAAGTCCCTCGGTGGCATAAAACGTCGCGCCGAATTCATGCTCTTTGAGTAAATCGGCAACAAATGTTCGATCAGATTTGTTCGAATCATCGAAGGTGAGAACGACGAGTTTATTAGGAATCGGAAGGCGCTCTTGAGCGCTAACAGACAAACTAAAGAAAGCACACCAAGCGAGAAAGAGACGAAGATTCATGCCTGCCAAAGCTATTGGAACCGCGGGAATGATCACGTCTATTTTCGTTCAAAAAACTCCCATGAACGATTTTTCTTGTCCCGTTCGAAGAGATCCATGCGCCCTGATCTTTTACGGAGGGGCTCACGCTAAGGATCTAACGAGTCCTTCTCAACCACCATCGAGAGGGTACTATGAAAACGTCATTTCAATTCCACGGACGCGTCACTCAAGGAGAAGCCAACGACAAGACTGGCGTACACGGCTTGTGCGTCGAAGTTTGGCACCAAGGTTCTTGCGAAAATTATCTGCTCGGCAGTGATCTCACAAATGGCGACGGCAGTTACGCCGTTTGCACCGGTTCACTGTTGAAAAAAAAGAAACTGAAGAAGGATACGTGCTGGAAGATATACCTTGTGATCAAGGATTGTGAATGCCGGGTTATTCACGATTCGCGTGATCAATGTCAATCGTTTGAGCGTCCTGGGCAGGGCCGCCTTGATGTGCATCTCGCGCCCGATGTCCTCTGGTGGCATCGCCACTGTGGAAGTTGGATTTGCCCGCAGGATCCATTGGTTCCGAAGAAAGTCTTCCAAGAAATAGAGGAAGCGTTAGAAGTAATCTCACCAAGAGGCCTCACACACCGGGTTCAATTGCCAACGGAGCGAGATTGGTCTTCAAAGCGGGTGAGCGAATGTCTCAAACAAATCACTCCGTTGGTTTATTGTTTTGATAACGTATTGAGGGACGCATGGGAAACATTGCAAGGAGACCTCAATGCCGCCCGGCGTTACCGCGACACCTTAGAAACATTGTGTGGCGCTCGTGGGTGTTCTTGTCAGGGGGAAAGACCGTACGAAGCATTCGTAAATGAAGCGTTTTCTCAGCCAAGGGAATGCCGACCACAGAAATGCTGTGGTCAAAAGAAGGCGGGCAAGTCAGGGGAAAACCGGAAGGAAGCCTGTTGTCCGGCCGATTCCGAGGCGCTGTGCCCTTGCCAGGATTCTCTGATCGAATTTGACAAAGCAGCTGTTCTTCTAATGGCGGCGCTTCACTTATCGTGCCGGCATGAAGCGACGGCGAAGCAATATGTGCTAACATTGTTGGAGCAATTCTGCCGCTTTCAATTCCTGGGAGCGCTTCATCGGGCGGCCGTGAACGTGTTGTGCGAACGCGAACGATCCCGTGATCATTTCAAAAATCTAACAGAGGTATTGATCAAACGCTGCGAGAAAGGTTTCTGTTGTTGTGAGACTTGTCTGGATGAAAAACTTGCCGCTTGTCTCCGGGACATGATATGTGTTTGGTCGAGCATTGAATGTTACCACGTCAAGTGCATTGAACCTAAACGGGCATGCCCAGGCGAGAGCGTGGTTATCGGTGGCTGTGGATTCGGCGAAAAGCCCGGACAGATCGAGTTTCGCCCGCAAGCAAACACTGACGCGCTTCGATCAGAACCTACGGCGTGGTGTGATCAGCGCATCGAACTCGTCGTGCCCAATCGAGCCGGATGCGGTCTCACCCCCATGTTGCCACCAAACACGGTTCAAGTATGTGGACGTTTCCTTGAATACCGGCCCACCGGATGCTTGGAAGAGGAGTTTGAAGGGACGTCACCTGAGATCCTCAAGTTCATCGTCAAAGATCATGTGAATAACGCCTGCCTGCAGCCGGGGGAACCTCTCAAGATTCGTTGGAAAGTATGTGCCGCCGACAGTGTGAAAGTTGAGATTCTGAACAAAGCCACGGGCCAAGTCATTGCTTCACAAGATCCGGCTGATGCGCGCGGATGCTGGGACTTTACTGACACGCGTTTCACATCAACAACCGAAGTGTCAGTAAGAATAACGGCACACGGAAAGTGCAAGCCACCGACCGTGAGCGACGAGCTGTGTTTTGTCTTTCAGCGTACGCCTGAACTTTCCGTCGATGGAATGGAAGTGACGCAGGCCATCCAATATTACCATGCAGATGAACATCTCACCGATCCAGCGGATCGCGGTCCGGATAATAGTTTGCGCTTGGTAACAGGTAAGACGGCCTGGGTGCGCGTGTATCTGCGAAGCGGCCAACATCCCGGTTTTGATGGCGGGATGCTACGCAATGTGAGCGGCAGCCTCATCGTTGAGCGCCGCACTGGTGGCGTCTGGAATCAGGTGGCGGCCATTGCCCCTCAGAACGGACCGGTCGACGCACGAGACACCTTTGTGAATTACAATGCCGAAAGGGGAAATATTAACAACTCTCTCAATTTCGTTGTGCCGGCCAATCTGATGACCGGCTTGTTGCGGTTCCGCGCCGAAGTGGCATCTCCCTTTGCACATTGCCCTGGAAACTCGGCCTCGCGGCGAACCACGGTAGATGTGAACCTCACGCAAACGCTAAACGCGGCCTTTATCACCATCGGTTACAACGGCCCTAACAATACCAACACAGGAACGCTGAACTTGCCGGCGCCGACTCTCGCTCAATGTCAGGCAGAGACCTCCTGGGCCATGACCACCTTTCCCGTGTCCGGCGCGCCGAATGTTCGCATCGCCGGTTCCTTTGTGACGCCGACACCCCTGAATGATCCACGCAGCTGTCCTGGATGTTGCTCACCCAATTGGGGACCGCTTCTTAACACTATCGCAGCCATGATTACCGCCGACCAAGCCGCTTTCCCAGCCGGCAACTGGGTTTACTATGGCATAATCAATGGCGGCATTCCGGTGACTGTGCCAGGATGCAACGGCGTCGCAACAGGTGGATTGGCGGGCCGTCCCGGAACCTATGCTCACGAGATCGGTCACCTGTTTGGCCTACCGCACGCCCGGTGCGGGAATGTGGGAGGCGGGAATCCAAACTATCCAATCTACGAACCCTACGATTTGCCGATTGACCCTGCCGGCACCACGAATTGGACCATGGCCAGTATCGGTGAGTACGGCCTGGACATCAACAATGGCAATATTGCCAATCCTCAAAATGCGGAAGACTTCATGTCCTACTGCGGTCCAAGATGGATCTCGATCTTCACTCACAATTTCCTCGTGAATCAGCCGAGTCTCACGCCTCAAGTGATTGCTACAGGATCAGGCGAAGCCACGAACCGGATGATCAGCGATCCGGATCCGGGCTTCTCCCGCAATACGCAGAATCTGGAGCCTCTAATTGACTTGTTAGGCACGGTGGAACAGGGCGAGGTGAAAGTGGAAAGTGTGGCGAGATTGGAAACCCGTTATCTGGCCAATACCGGGCGTCCTACGGAATTCACCGCTGAGCTACTCAATGGAGATCGGGTAATCGCATCCAATCCCGTGCACGCTTTCGAAAGCGAGGGCGGGTGTTGTGGAGGAGGAAAGGCGGGTTGCCATTGTCAGGAGGGTGGCAACAAACATTTACCCATCTACTTTCGCGCAATGATCGATGATGTTGCACCCGGAGATTGTTTGCGAATCGTCGACCAGAAAGGTGAGGTGCACTGGCATCGAGATTGCCCTGACACCAAACCTACTCTGACATCAGTAACATCCAAAGTTGACAAAGAGTCTCGGAAAGTGGTCGTCTCCTGGCGTTTTCAATGCGACAAAAAAGCCAAGCCTCAATTCTGGGTGAGATGGTCCAACGATGGTGGGAAGACATGGCGTGCTTTGACCGTCGGACTAACAGAGAAATCTATCGAAATCGATCCTGACAATCTTCCGTCTGGCGAAATCTTGTTTCAGGTCATGGCGCACGATGGCTTCTCAACCGTCACGGGCACAGCGAAACCGGTCAACCTGGAAACTCAAGCACCGCAAGTCACGATCCTCTACCCCGTTGAATCCAGTGAGGTCTATGCGGAACGGCAATTGCATCTCTTTGCTACCGCAAGTGTGTTAGAGGGCAGTGAAATTGCCGACGAGAACTTCAACTGGTTTCTGGATGATTCACCGAAGCCAATCGCCAATGGACGTGACGTTTGGGTGGATAATCCGGGCCGCGGAAAGCACCAACTCCGGCTAGAAGTCGAGCACGATGGCAAGACCGGAAAAGCGCTCAGCGAATTCGAGATCTAGTGTGTCTAGTTTAGGACGATGTAAGGCTCGCCGTTTTCATGAGACACCGCTTTTCCAACTAGCGTTGCCGCGGAAACACCCTTCTCATGAAGAGCGCTCAACGCCCCTTGGCCTTCCGCTTCCGGAAGAGCGACGAAGAGACCACCGCTGGTTTGCGGGTCAAAGAAAACCTCTGCGTGTTCTTTTGTTAGAGACGCTTCGAATTTCACGGCATCTCCGACGATCGCGCGATTGGCTTTGTTCGCTCCCGTGCTCATGCCTTTGGCATACATGGCAGTGGCCTCATCCATGAGGGGAACGACCTGGCTATCGAGCTGGAGCTGCACACCGGAGCCTTTGGCCATTTCCAAACCGTGACCGGCGAGGCCGAAACCGGTGATGTCGGTAGCGGCGTGCACGCTGAATGATTGCAGCACTTCGGCGGCTGTCCGGTTGAGCGTGGTGACGGTATCGATGCAGGCTTTCATGGCATTGTCAGACACCCAGCCTTTGATATTGGCATTGAAGAGCACGCCGCTGCCAATGGGTTTGGTGAGGATCAAGACGTCACCAGCTTGGGCACCGGCGTTGGTCCAGTAATTGTTAGGATTCACCACACCGGTGACGGAGAGGCCGAACTTGGGTTCGTCATCGTCCACCGAATGCCCACCGCCTAACACAGCGCCCGCTTCGGTAATCTTGCTCAAGGCTCCGGCGATGAGTTGATTCAAGTCTTCAGGTGGCAGCTGTTTCGAGGGAAAGCCCACTAGATTCAGCGCGACCACGGGGCGTCCGCCCATGGCAAAGACATCGCTCAGCGCGTTCGCGGCCGCAACTTGGCCGAAGATGTAAGGATCATTGTGCGGAGGCGTGATGAAATCAGCCGTGAGAACGAGGGCGATCTCATCGGTTAGGCGATAGACCGCCGCATCGTCACTGGTCTCGAAGCCGACGAGCAGATTGGGATCGTCGACTTTGGGGAGATTTTCTAACAAGGTGTCGAGCCCGACCGGGTCGATCTTAGCCGCTCAACCGCAAGTCTTGGATAAGCCGAGGAGCGTGGCTTTCTTTTTGAAGGGATTCATGGGAGGCTTCGCCTAGATGTTAAGATTGAGATGTTAGGATTGATGATGTTGTTAAATAGCGGCAATTTTGAAAACTTCGGTAATGGATCTGGACGCGGCGCGGTAGACGTAGCGCAAGTGCATGCGTTGTTTGGGGATGCTGATGCCTTTGGGGCGGAAGATCCCTACACATTCGCCACCGACGCGGCGAACGCTAGGATAGAGCACGCCCCATGAATGAGCCGCCTGACGTTCCGCGCCAAAGGCTTGCGGGGCGGTGTAGTCATCCGGATCCATCAAGGGCCGGAAGCCTCGCGGCCGCAGATCGTCAAGCGAACGTTTGATGGTGCAGGCGTACACGCGCATAGTGATCTCTTGGTCCGGCTCATTGGTACTAGCAAGGAATTTGGCGCGGTGATACTTCGTTTCTTCCACGGCCGTTTCCACACTTTCAGCCGCGTAATAGACGCCAAAGGTCCCGTCGGTAAAACGTGAGGGTTTTCCGATATGAGTGAACGCAGCCATGACAATGGAGGCACCTGGACCGGATACCCATTCGCCCTTACGCACCAAGCTGATCTCACCCGCTTCCGCCCGAAGCCTGGGATTGGTTAGACTTTCCAGTTCAAATGCGATCTCCCTTTCCGCCTCCGTCTCGTACAATTGCTCAAATACGGAGATAGGTGGAAACTGACTGGGGATAATGCGAAAATAAGGCTTTCGAGGAACCGGAACCGCGGGTTTGGGTTTGGGAAGTTTCGCCATGACGCTCCTACCACCCGCGTTCGGCATCCAGATACTCGCGAACGGCGGCAAGATCGGTCACACTTCCCGCCAGCATACGTTCCAAAGCTGATTGGCCGTTGAATGGATAAGCCGTGTTGGGGCGGCGAATCCAGGTATCCGCCGAACGCGCATCGCTAAACAAGATCCCTAGGTTTTTATAGATCCCAAGAATGTAAGAGATCCGCTCTAACAAATCCCGACTGAGGGCGACCTCCGGAAGTTTCTGGTATTTGTGGAAAGTGGAACGCGGCAGATCGCCGAGAAGGGTACGCTGCTCCTGCGTGGACAAGCCCCAGCATTTGGCGATTTCAAAAAAGCCTTTAAGCGCCACGCGCCCCGCTTTGGGCGAGTGAATGCCGGGCGATTTGGCCGCTGCTTGTGGTTTCATTGATGATCAATTTTATCCAGATATGAACCATTGCAAATAATTATCTAGATTTGAACAATTTTTGATGCTGCGCAATTACGCAGGAATCTGCTGCGTGATGCAATGCACACCGCCGCCGCCCTCCGCCAGGATCACTCCTGAAACGCCCACGACCTTTCGCTCCGGAAAAACCTCTCGAAGGATGCCCATCGGGCGATCATCTTCCGCTTTATCTCCGGCGACAGGAACAATCACGGCGCCATTACAGATGTAGAAATTCATATGGCCCACCTGTTCAGCGAGAGGCAGATCGATGACCTCAAGCTTCCGGCCTTTGGCGTCCGTGATATTTTGAAGACGCCGTTTAGCATCTTGTAAGATCTGATGGTTTGGGTCGCGCCGGTCTTGGTAGGAATGCAAGAGGACGGAACCGGGCCCCGCATAGGCCGCCATGCCGTCGACGTGCCCATCCGTGACGGGATCAGGCGTTAGGCCTTTGCCTAACCAAATCACTTTTTTACCACCCAGTCCGTCTAACAAACGCCTTTCAATGATCTCTTTACTCACCCCGGGATTGCGGTTGGGGTGTAAGAGACATTCTTCCGTAGTGATAATGGTGCCTTCGCCGTCCACAAGCAATCCCCCACCTTCTGCAACGACATTGATAGGATACATGGGCACACGCCACTTGGCACATAGGCGTGCTTTAAGCAGGGCATCATCTGAAAAGGGAGGGAACTTCGCGCCCCATCCGTTGAAGATCAATCCTGCAGCCCGGCGTTCGCTCTTCGCATTCTTCAAGAACAGCGGCCCGGTGTCTCGCGCCCAGCCATCATTGACGGGCATGGGAATCAGCTCGATCTCGGAACTTAAGAGTTTCTTAGCGATCTTCACGTCTTGCGGATCCACCACCATGCGCACCGGTTCGAACTCGCTGATGGTGTTGGCGACCAATTGCCACTCACGCCGGGCTTCGCGTAAGCCGTAGCCTTTCCAATTCTGAGCGGGAGGAAACACCATCAACGTCGCTTCGTGCTTCTCCCACTCCGCTGGCATACGAAAGTGGTCTTGCCGTGCTGTAGATTCTAACAACTTAACGTTTGTGGTGGCATAATCCGGTTTGTCAGCGGCCCGCTCTATGCCACTAGAGGTGCTTGCGTAAGCTGTTAAAGTCGTTGCGGTTCCGAGGAATTGTCTGCGTGTGTGCATCGTCGATTTAGGGTGGGACGATGTCAACAACATGGTTGGAACGGGAAGTCCAATCTTTTCAGTTCTTCGGTGGCAGCGGGGGTCTGACTCGCCAAGCACTCGGAAGATCCGCTACGAGAAGGACACGCCGCTCTCTGTCACTTTTGCCTCTTGGTAGAGTTTTTCGTAATCCTTCTTAATCCGTGTAAAGAACCGCCCCATCTTGGTGTCCGGGCTGGCGTCGCTAAACTTTCTCCAAGTTTCTGAGATGAAGGTGTTGATCGCTCGAACGTCTCGATGATCTGCCTCATTCCCCTCTAAAGCCGGTTCATCATTTGCAGAGGAAGGCAGGACGCCGTGCAATCGTTTCGTGACGCCGTCCTTCAACTGATGAGGCTCAAGTCTCACGGCTTTGAAAAAATAATGCAGAATACGAAGCCTTCGGAAGTCATCTCCATAACCTAGCATTATACCGTCTCGTAGAAGTTCGACCAGCTCCGTTGGGTAATGTAAGCGCCGTCTGAAGGGCAAACACCGGGGTAACTCACTTTGTTTAGTGAACTCTTTCACTCCCCAAATCATCGACCGGTGCTCGCCAAGAAAGCCATAGACCTTTAGCTTGAGAGAAACTAGTAGGGCGTCAAGATTGACTTGATAGATATTATATTTATAATACTTGTACTTTTCTAAAAAGTGTATCTTGTATGGGATGCGTAAACTCTATCGTATCAAACTAACAAACGAAGAACGTGAACAGCTCTCTGAAGTGCTCCATGCGAAGAGGATTGCTGCTAACAAAGTCCTTAAAGCACGTGCGCTTCTGCTCGCCGATGAATCCAGTGAGGGCCCAAGCTTTTCCGATGCCAAGATCATTGAAGCTACCGGGATCAGCTCTGCCACTCTCTCAAGACTTCGAAAGCGAGTCTGTGAAGTAGGACCTTTGGAAGCCCTTGAACGCAAACAACAAATCCGTCCCTCACGACTTTCAAAGATCACCGGTGAAGTAGAGGCTCAGCTCACCACACTCGCTTGTTCGGAGGCGCCTCCCGGACACAAACGTTGGACTCTGCGTTTACTCGCAGAACGACTCGTTGCCTTGGAATGTGTGGAGTCCATTTCCCATGAAGCGGTGCGTACCACGCTTAAAAAAAAGAAATCAAACCGTGGCTAAAACAATGTTGGTGCATTCCTCCCAAAGAAAACGCTGACTTTGTCGCGGCAATGGAAGATGTCTTAGAAGTCTATCACCGCCCGCGTGATCCCAAGCGCCCACTGGTTTGTCTCGATGAGTTCTGCAAACAATTGCTCAGCGAAACACGCCCGTCACAACCAGCCAAACCGGGAACGCCCATGCGATACGATTATGAGTATCAACGCGAAGGGAGTGCAACGGGCTTTATGCTCTACGCTCCGTTGGAAGGAAAACGTAAGGTGTTCATCACCGAAACGGCTCGCCGTACGCAAATCGACTATGCGCTAGCACTGGAACACATCGCCACCAACCTCTTTCCCGATGCCGAGAAGATCGTCTTAGTGGAGGACAACTTAAACACTCACAAAGATGCCTCGCTATATCTAGCCTTTGAACCAGCAAAAGCCAGAGCCCTTGCCCAACGATTTGAACGTCATCACACGCCAAAGCACGGCAGTTGGTTAAACATCGCCGAATCGGAAATTGCCGCGTTGTTGAAGACCTCAATAAGCGATCGAGTTGAAAGCGTTGAGCAATTTCGAGAGGAATGCCGCCTTGGAGAAAAGCGCCGAAACGACGCCAGTCTTACCACCAATTGGCAGTTTACCAGCACTAACGCCCGCATCAAACTCGCTTCTCTATATCCATCAACTCAAACTTGACAGACTACTAGGCGGTACCACCAAAAGCCCGAATGATTCGTGCCGGTCATGCTCAAGTTTGCTCGCTCAAGCGCGGCCCAAGCATCGTCGATGCAAGCAACGATTGGCCGGATAGTGGCGATGTGCTGTGAGCCCTCGCCTCCTTCGTCTTCGTCCGGAGGTTTTACGAGGTAGTGAGCTCTGGCTAAGAGCATTTCGGCCCTCCTCAAGTGAATCTTCGCTAGCTCCTTGCGTTCCAATGAACGTAATCCTGCAACAAGCAGCGCGTGCGCCTCGTTAAATCGCCGATGAGATTCTTTGAAACGGCCGAGATAGCCCAAGGCCATTCCGTAACGAGTGAGGATCTGTATTCTGAGTTGATAAATCTCCTCACGTCCGTCGATTCCAAGATGATAAATAAGATTCAAGGCGAGGTTGCATAATGCGCAGGCATTTTTCCATAATGTTAGATGTTCGCCTGATGAGTCGGAATAACCAGATTCCGAGCTATACAATAGCAATTTGGCTCGGCGCACTACCCGATAACTAGCCTCCGAAATAAGATTGCTCAATTGGAATAGCCACAGTTCGGGTCCCTCATCCTTTGCCCACAAGGTGAGCCAATCTTGTCGAAAGCCCCTCACCGTCTGATCTAGATTTGAAGCACCGCCAACCGAAGCAAATACTTCACAGAACCGGGCGGAGTCGCCGTTGTTGGACTCTGAAAGTAACCCAGCCAATGCCTCTTCTACTTCAGTCCGAAGCCACTCTGAGTCGGAATCTATTGTTTCCGTGGTGTGGGCTACCGGTATGATTCTAGCAAATCCCTTGCCTTCACCTAAGAACGCTGATCCTACAGCAAGTGCCTTCTGCTTATGAGGTCTCCCTTCCGAGAGCACCGTTAAGCGAAGTTCCTTAAGTTCTACAGCAAGAGTATTCAATCCATTATTCATCCTTTCAATCAGAGCTGGTCTGGATTTCATCTTTTCGAGGATCTCTTTCTTCATTTGCTGCTTGATACAGTCTATCGATTTATCAATGTCCTCGCCAAGACCGTGAAAATGGATTGCCTCAATATCCACGCCAGGCATCCAGAATTGAAGAGATTTGGCGCCATCAGCTACCGCTCGACGCAACTGACACAACGCACGCCACGCTAACCGGAACCGGGTAAAAGTAAGCGCGTTATCCTCGTTGTCGCCGGTATGCGCACAACTATCCTCTCCTCTCAATGGTTGCTGATAATAGGGGGCCTGCAGCATGCATTGGATCGAATGGTAGATTGTCTCCAACAGCGGCAAATGATGCAATGTCGAATGAAAAGCCCTCATGTACCATTCGCCAATCCAGAAATGAATTCTTCCTCTGAGTCTCCAAATGCTATCGAGTTCCCTAGGCTCGGCTTGCCGCAATCTTGACTTCCCCGACTCACTGGTCCAACTAATTCCTTTACGGTAGTAGAGAAAATGGGGGCTTTGCTCAAGAACATATTGGATTCCCAATCTCGTATCCCGGTATTTCCAAGTGTAACCGCCTGGCTTGCTCAATAAAAGATCTCGACTCTCCAGCCAGTTGACCCATCCCAACCTCTCGGGCTCGAAATCCTTATGATCTCCAATCAGCGCTACCCATTCCTCAGCAAGGTCCGGATTGTTCGATTTGGCTTCATCGATACCAAATAGAACCATGCGGCGGATCTCGTCATTATCTTTCCCATGCTCAAAACGGAATGGACATGGAAAGACCGCCTCAGAAAGCAATGCCGCCGAGTGCCTAGACTGGCGAAATAAGGTGATCCCATAGAGCCATAGCATCCGAGCAGCCTTCAACCTTCTTAGCAGCTCCGACTGATTGTCCCCGTCTGCATCAATCAAGCAAAAGGCCTCGGTTACCTTTTTTACGGTCTCTTCATAAGTCTGCCGTTGGGAGCCTTCTCTGATTCTTTCAAACTCCTCTTTGGGAAGCTCATGAATGAACCTCGTTTCCGGACTCCTACCTGAATTGGGGTCGCTGATATGGTCATGGGTGTCTACCAGTACAGGATTTCGGTCCAGTGGAATATTTCCCCAGGCGATAGACGACCAAGCTTTGTAATCATCGTTGAGCGCGCCGGCCGCTGGTTTACTGTAAAGACTCGAAACGTAACGAGTGATAAATGCTGTTTTGTCTTTGTGGTTTGGATCATCATGATTGCGCAGTGCGCGTTGCTCTCCAAACGCCATGTAGATTACTCTGAATCCGATACGGTGAAGCACCTCAAGAACCATGTTAAGGCCTTTGTAATGCTCCTCCGTCCAGTAACTTAAACTCCAACCGCAACAGCCTCCCGGCCCATTGCGTCCGTAGAGAAAGATCGTCCATTCCGATGCGTCGACACCATATTTTTCCACGAATATCATCACGTTCGTCCTAATTCTTTCAGCCTGGTCAGCTGGATTGGGCGCACCGTCTGTGGGAAAACTAAACCACTCTAATTGGAAATGCCCACTGCGCATGGCGATGCTTCGAAAGATGCCTGCCAGCAAATGGGTGGCACAGGCGAAATCTTCCAATTCGAGCCAAATCGCCCTGGCCCTCTTTTTTTGTAGATGATAGAAGTAAGCGGAAAGCCTTTGGGCAACGCCGCTTTTGCTATCGATCCAAATGACCGCAGGGTTCTGATTGGGTTCACCATTGGATTCTTCCGCAGATTGATCCCCGCCAGGTACTTCATGAGTAACTGGGATCAATTTCTTGCCGATCGTAGTCTCTAGATTTTCAAGTTGTGTCTTGGAATTATCTGTTGGTTCCGATTCATTATCAAGGACCTTGGGCCGTGGTGGGACGAGGTGTCCAAACTGAAAACTATAGCCACCCCCGGGAAGGGTAAGATTCAGCTTCTGGTACAACTCCCATAATAAAAGGTCTGCCCGGTCGGTGACAGCGAAGGTCAATCGATTCTTATAGTCTTTGAATAGGCGGTCGATGATCTTGAGGTCGTCCTGCGAATAACAAACCCAGAACAAATGAAACGCTTCATCAAGATCGAGTACAAATTTGATCATCTGTACACACCTGGCATCATTCGCAGAGTAGCCAATAACGAGTAAGTGGCTGGGAATCACATCTCGAAAACTTTTCGCCGCCGTCGCCTGGTATCCTCTCAGATATTGGTAGAATCTCTTTCGATCCTGGTAGCCTGGGGGGTCATTGATCGACGAATCGGCTCTCGTCTCGAGCAAATCGCCATGGAGTTTGACGAGACAGTCTTGAGCTCTAACGGTTGCGTAGGCGGGAAGCCCTCCCTTAATGCTAACGGGCAAGACATGTAATGGTTCTCCTTGCGCGCGGAAGCTTTGCTCTATTAGAGAATCAAAGTTCGTTGTGAGCAGCAACCGCATGCGTAGGCTTCGGCTAAGCCGTGCAATCAAGTTGTGGATCAAGTTCGGATGCCGATCGCGTGTGATATGGGCATTGAAGCTATCGATCACACCGCTATTAGGTTTGTCCAGCCATGGAGCACTAACTCGGACGCCGGGGCGGACCTGCGAGAGAAATTCTAGCATTCGTGTCCAATGAGACATTGAGCGCAACGCTGCGTCTTCAATATAAGCTCTTGAGGAACGCGTTTGATTGGGCTCGGAGGGTTCATCTTTGATGCCCCAATGGTGCCTCATCTGTTCAAACTGAGATTCCTCTTCCCTCAACCTCGAGGACCGTAATATTTGGGGTACGAGGGGGCGTTTCATTTGGAGGGACAGTTTATGAGCCTCCGGAATAGGCATGCGGTCTTCTAGATCTTCAAAGAATCGCCTGTGTTGGGGGTGGGATGCAGCGAGTGCTAGGATCGTCGTCGCGAGGTCGTATTTAGTGCGATCTGGAAGATCTTGATTCCAAAGGGATTTCAATCTTTCTTGGAATTGAGTAAGCAATTTATCATTGTGCTCTCCAATACCCTTTAACTCTTGCAAAGGGATATCTGGATATCGGCTTCCGTGCACCCCGAAAATACGAATCTTGACGTTGTCGTGCTCTTTTATTGGGGCATTCGCAACGTTGTAAATCAGGATAAGGCGCTGACCACTTTCCGGCACCATTTGTTCATCGGCACGCTTTAACGCAAGCACCTTCACATCATACCGATCCGTGACGACATGGACAACCTGTTGATCGTCCTCATTGCCGGATAGAGCAATGCATCCATAACTCTCGTGAAGTGTACGGGAATACATTTCCCGAATCTCCTTTCGGGCAGCGTTCATTTCTTTGCTGCTTGGCTTTGGTGGCCAACCGCGATTCCTGAGATCCCAACCGTCAGATTGTAAGACGCGATAAATTACGAATGTAAGGTAGTCATCGAAATCCTGCCCCATCAGAATCCCACTGGGCGCAGAAACACCACTTCCCAGAAAAGGTGTGATGCTAAAACCTCGATCAATCTCCTCCTTTAATCGGATTAAGAATTGCGAATTATCCCCCGCGTGGGCCTCAGCTTTGGGCTCGTCGTGTTTTGTGTTCATCCAAGACTTTGATCGAAAAATATTAACTCAATATATGTTAGAGGCAATCAAGTTACCGATTGCAATTGGGTTTGGTCATCTGCGGGATAAGCGATACTTTATTGTGACCTTGTGTGAAAGCCTTTTTCTCGTCTCGTAGAGATCGATAAAGTAGACGCATGACTCGATCTATCCCTCCACCATGCCAAAGGTTTGCGTAAGCTGTTAAAGTCGTTGCAGTTCCGAGAAATTGTCCGCGTCGCCAATATGGGTCGATGTCAACCACATGGTTGGAATGGGAAGTCCCATCTTTTATGCGAGGAACGTTTTCAGCCTAAACGATAGTATTTCACGGCGTTGTCGTGGAGAAGTTTCTTCCGGTCCTCGAGCGAACGCGTCGCGATGATGCCTTTCAATGCGGTCACCCAATCACGGTAACTGGCCGTCAGCTTGCAAACCGGCCAATCGCCGCCATAGACGACGCGATCCGGTCCGAAAGCGTCGAGACAGAAATTGATTGCGGGGGCGAGATCTTCTGCGCGCCAACCTTCTCTCGGCGCCCTAGCAATGAGCCCAGAGATCTTGCAGATAACATTAGGGCGATTGGCTAAAGCTTCGATGTCGCGCTGCCACGGGTCCACTTGATGCCACGGCGTTTGCCCGCCGCGTCGGCGTTCGGGAATCCAGGCTTTGGGATCAGCATTTCCGCAGTGATCAAGAATGAAGAGCGTGTCCGGACACTTCTCCGCCAGTTTCGCGCCATCTGCTAGCTCTGCCGGCCGAATACAAATATCGAAGCTTTTTCCGATCTTGCCTAACAACTGTACGCTATGCACAAACGGTTCACCAAGGCAGAAGCCTTGAGGCGTTTCCGGCACATGCAAGACTTGGCGCACGCCTTTGATCTCCGGCGTGTCCCGGAACTTCATGATGTAATCTTCAAACGTATCCGATGCCGGGCGGCCGGAAATCACTGCGGCAACAGTGGGGTGATCAACGCTCTTGGACAGGGCGATAACATGCTCGGCTTCTTTTACTTGGAGATCCGGCCGCACATCCACTTCCATGTAAATGGCTTTGACCACATTGAGACCTTCTGTCGCTTTCACGAAATCGCTGGTGACATGGCTAGACTTGAGAATTTCAGGTGCCGAGGGATCGGCTACCCAAGGCAAGGTGAATTTTTCCAAGTCCCAAAGGTGTTGATGCGTGTCAATGATAGGCAGCAGCGCATGGTCAGCTTCCGCTGCCCGAAGGGGCGTGCTGTTGGTGATAAAAGTCGAAGTGCCTACAGCGGCAGCGCTTGTTTGGATGAACTGGCGGCGAGTGGAAATCATGATCGCCGTTGCCTAGCAAAGCGCGTGCTCGTTGGCCAGACAATACATTCCAACTGTTTGTTAGGTTCTGAGTGGCGATTTAATTGCGTGAACAAATCTCTCCCCATCGTTTCCTCGGCAAATGACCTTGTTGGGAGCAAAGTAAGCGAGGCGAGAATCGATCGGATAGGCATCATGGATCGTTTTCAATGGACGGCATTCTGTGACTCAAGGATGCGCCAGCGAACGCTTTCGCTAATCAGATCGGTCTCTCGGGTGAATTGCAACGCCGCGTCGACACGCGTTTCCGCTTCGGCCCACTTTCGAACCAGCCGTTCAAAAGTTTGATCGCGCTTGTGAGGATTCTCCATGCGGCTGGCAAAGGCGATGGCTCTGGCAGCTTCGTCACTATCGGTCTCACGCGCAGCAGCCATGGCTTGCAGGTCGAGCAGTTGATCGTGCAGGGGACCGCTGTCCGGTAGGACGGTTTCGAGCCATGCTTCGGCGTTGATGCGATGGTTCTCTAGCCATCCTTCAGCTAAGCCTAACAAGGCGGCATCCCGCTCGTCTCCCGGCGCTAATTGATCGAACCATTGGCGCGCCGCTCGCGGATCTTTGTTGGACCAATGCGCCGCCGTGCGGTTGTGGACACGCTTGCGATGCGGGTGATCGTGAGGCAGTTTCTGTAGGTGCTTGGCGGCTTCCTCAGGCACACGGCGGCTCATGGCATCGAGCACACTAGCAGTGAAGTCATCGCGAAAGGCGGACTCCTGAAGGTGCTGCTCGCCCCAAGCGAAGGCAGCCAAGGGATCTTTACCGGCTAACCGGCCGGATTCCTTCAGGAACGAATCCCGATTCTCCGGATGATCGAGTTGCTTGAGGTAGTCGAGACCGAGTTCACGATTCGCCTTCAATTCTTGACTGCTTGCGATTGCCTGATTGAGCTGCAGCACTTCAGATTGCAGGGTGCTGTTTGTTAGGCCGTTCGTCCATTCCTCAAGGGATTCCGGATTGGTTAGGCGCCATTTTTCCAACACCTTCTCCAACAGTTTGGAATAATCTTTCAATCCTCGCAGAGTCTCCATGAATGCCGCGGCCTCACGCGGTGAAACTTCGGCCCAGCCTTCGATGAGGGTTTCGTAAGCACTCGTCTGAATGTCAGGGGGTGCCATATTCGCAATCCATTGTGCGGCGGCGGAGGGATCGATCCTGGACCAAGCGCCCATGGCACCGGTAACCGCCTCCTCACTCGAAGTCATGCGTTGATACGCCAGGGCCTTGGCCAGGGCTTGTTGCGGATCTTCCCTCACCCATTTGCCAAAAAATCCTGACGAAACCCAGCTGCGTTTTGGAATCGTCTTGTTGCGAACGGCACTAACAAAGAGTTCAAAGGCGGCCTCGTGATCAGTCTTGCCCACATGCTCGATCACCGCCGTCATACATTCGTGGCGTGCTCGCGGATCGGAGCAAGAGCGGATCCAGTGGAGCGCCGCTTCGCGATCCTGTTTGACCCAACCTATGAGCACAGCGGGCAGGAGCTTGTATTTCGCCGCGCCCGAACCTGGAACACACTCCATGGCCGCTTGGGGATCAAGAGTAGCCAAACGACTGAGGATGGCGATAGCCAATTCCATGTCTTCGCCATCATGATAGTCAAAGGTGTCTTGGTGCGCATTCCAAAGTGACTTCAATGAGCCGGCAGGTAGCTCGAGGATGGCTTGGCGAAGGTCGAGCGCTCGATCTGAGGTGGGTTTAGAGGCGAACAAACGCACCGCCTGATGGAAAGCCGACTTTGACGGCCGTGATGTGAGAACGGAGGACGAAGGAACACGTTTCTGTTCCTTGGGAGGCTCGGACTTGGATAACTTGCCAAGGAAGTAACTCGCGACACCGATGACGCCGAGGATCCCGATATGGCTAACCAATTTCATAGGCCGTTTCATTCTCCCAGCAGTCGCCACTTGATTGTCTCGCTGAGAAGATCCGATTGGTTAATGGCCGCTCGCGCCACTGCCGGTTCTTGCGAGAGCCATGCCCGCATGGCCGTCTCCACGGCCTGTTCACGCCGGAAAGGGTCATGCTCGATGCTGGAAGCGAGTTCAATAGCACCGCGTACGTCTTGATGCGCATTCTTGTTCACATAACGTTGGGCCAACCGGTCGCGCGTCTCGCCGGAATCGAGACCGCGAATCCAATCAGCGGCTTCGTTAGGTGCTTGATCGATCCATGCCGAGGTGACACCTGCTAGAGCGCGATCGCGTTCTGCTGAATCCGGCAACTCATTGGCCCAATCACGCGCCGCGGCAAGATCTTCGTGAGCCCAACTACGCGCAGCAAGCTCGTAATGTTTCTGACGATCATTGGCAGAAGGAATGCGGTCGAGATGTTTGTGAGTCTCTTCCGGAATGGTCCATCGCATTTCATTAAAGGCGACGCCTAAGAGAGTCGAGTGCATGCCTTCGGTGAGCATCCCTTTGGAAAAACTTTCCATCCAATCCATGGCGGCCACGGGATCTTCCCGAACGATCTCATCACTCTGGAGGTAGAGGGCGTGAAACATCCCACTATGGGTTTCAAATTTCTCGATGCCGTAAGCGATCGCTTCTTCGCGATTGCCGTAGTCGCGGGTGGCGACCATCAAAATGTATTCAAAGAGATGACGCCTCCAAGGATCCTCGACACTATCAATCCAACCAGACGCCTCTTCAAACGACGTCGCGGACCAATCGCGCAGGAGGAAATGAGCCGCGCGTTCCTGCGTATTGGGAGGATCGACTTCGAGCAAATATTGCGCGGCTTCGGTCGGAGCGGTTTCAGCCCAACCATCGATCAAGGAAACGGTGAGTTCATTGCGAAACACTTCTTCCAATCCGTCGCCATGAGTGTGCAACCAAGATTTGGCAGCGTCGGGATCCAGCCTGCCCCAAGCGGCCAAGGCGCGTTCCGCGGATTGGTTCCGTTTCGTGAGGGATCGGAGATCCACCGCCTCACGCATGGCTGTGTGAGGATCTTCCTTGACCCATTCACGAAAGAAGTCGTCCGGATTCCAGGAACTCGCGGAAACGGTACCTTCAGCCACTTCATTTCGAAACAATGACAGAGCATCAACTCGATCGCGGTCTCCGATTTTTTCTAACACCGCAGCGAACGCCTTCGAGCGAATGCTCGCCCCGGCCGATTGAATCCATTCGAGGGCGTTTTCGCGATCCGTCATGGCCCACGCGGCAATCACCTCTGGAAGGATATCGCTTTTCCACGATCCAAGATCTTCCGCGAAGACGAGGGCCGATTGCGCATCATGGACAACCAGATGACTGAGAAGCGCCGTCATGATGGCGCGGTCTTCGTCATCGGCATAAACGAGGTTCTCTCGAGCATAGTTCGTCAACTCCGTGAGCTGATGCGCATTGAGATTTCGTACCGCGAGCCGGAACTCTAACAAACGGTGTTCGGCTTTGGTAGAACGAATGAGAAAGCGCAAGCGTTCCATGGTCGGTTCTTGAAAGACCCGATGGTTAGGAATAGCGGACGTTGGTTGCGTAACGTCATTCGGCGTCGCGAACGGCGCAGCGGCAACCTCGGGCGGAGGCGACGAAGGAACTTGATCTCTACCGGCAATGAATCCGGCACTCCCTACCGTAAGCCACATGAGCGCGGTGCCGAACCACACCAGCTTGGCAGGCGGAAGGGCGAGCGCTTGAACCAAGGCTGACCAGCCACCCGTCTGAGTGCCCACCATGGCGATAGCGGAACTTTGGGACGCGGCGGCGACAGCGGATGCCGGCGCCACCTTGGCAAACTGTGAGGATAATGCGCCTGTGAGGACAACCGTATTGATGACCACGCCTCGCTTGTTCATCAGGCGGCTAAGCTTGGTTAGGGCCCGCTCCGCTTGTTTGCGGCTAGCTGCCTCACTCTTACCTAACGCTTGCCCTATCTCGTGATAACTCTCTTCATAAAAGAAGCGCCTGAGAAGAAGGGTGCGGTCGGGATCCGGGAGATTGTCCAGAGATTCGTAGAGATGCGGCAAGTGCTCCGGTTCAATCTCGGGAGACTCTTCTTTCCATATTTGATGTTTTTGATAGTCGTTCATCCTTTGTCGCCGTTTCGATTCCCGCCTGAGATAGCTGGCGGACTCATTTCCCGTCACCTTGTAGAGCCATCCCGCCAGAGTGGGGTGATCTTGGAGCTTCTGGGCACGCTGCGCCAACTTGACGAAGACGTTCTGAACAATCTCTTCCGCTGTCTCCGGAGATCCCGTTCGCGCCAAAGCACTACCATAGACAAGTCCAGAGTAGCGTTCAGCCAGGCGTTCAAAAGCACGCTCGTCGCGCGTTTGGGCGTAGATTCGGAGGTCTTTGTCGGGAGCCATTGAGGAATTGCTTTCTTAGATGAAAGGTATGAAGTCCGCCGGTTTGTGACATAAAAATGGCTCTACGTTACGTTCGGAACTTTTCGCAAGATCCGCTACGAAGGTCCTGCTAGTTAATAGCGGGGCACGGAACCGTCGATTTCCGATGACCAGGCATCGATCCCACCGCGGAGCGAGAAGGTGTGTGCATGACCCCGGGCTCTCAGATACTGCGTGGCTTGGAGCGAGCGCATGCCGTGATGGCAATAGACGACAATCGGTTCGTCAGGCGAACCTATACCCGCCACGTGTTCAGCGAACTCCGACAGAGGCATCAATTCGCTGCCGCCAAGATGGCAAAGGGTGAACTCTTCTTGCTCGCGACAATCGATCAAGCGGAATGGGGTGGCTTCCCGTTCTGCCAAGAGTGCTTGGAGTTCGTTAGGCTCGATCTCCCATCGTGCGGGATCGTCGAGGGCGCCCATGACCCTAAGGAACTACCTTAACAGGTGTGCCTAAGTTGGAATGCTCGAAAAACTTAGCCGCCATGTGTTCTGGCAGACGCACACATCCGTGAGAGGCAGGGTAGCCGGGTAGGAAACCGGCGTGCATGCCGATGCCATGATTGAAGCGCAGGAAGTAAGCCATGTCGGCTCCGAGATACTTGGTGCCTGGGGGACGCTTGTCTTTGCGGCTATCGACATCCTTCACCACCACATTGCCATATTGGTCAACGTAATCGCCGTAGAGGCTTGATCGGTGGTCAATGTTTTTCTGTACCACTTTAAAGTTCCCGGTTGGAGTGCGATGCTGGGCGTCGCCAGAGGAGATGGGCGTTTCGCCGACGAGCACATTGGACTTGTAAAAGCGGGCTTTCTGATCGCTGAGATCGATGACGATCCTGGGGCTTCCCTCGACACCATCGCCATCCCAATAGGCGTCGGCGCCAATGCCAGAGCCAGGATGCGGGATTTGGCCTCCATAAGGTGTGATGCCCTCCAGATATTGGATGGGCTGAATCGTTTCCGTCGTGCCGCAACCGATCAGAGACAGAAGCCCGGCCGATGACAGTGCAGAAAGAAGTAGGCGCATGTTCATGATAGCGGGAATTCTCCTGTCAAAATCCAGAGGTGCAAGCGTAGTCGTTCACTCTTTCACGCCGCTTTTCCGAGCT
Source organism: Verrucomicrobiales bacterium (assembly GCA_965224685.1). Taxonomy (GTDB): domain Bacteria; phylum Verrucomicrobiota; class Verrucomicrobiia; order Verrucomicrobiales; family DEV007; genus CBDDAB01. Next base: position 1,547,683 of record CBDDAB010000018.1, read on the forward strand.
GAATCAGGCCAAAGTGGGGATACTTCAGGATTGTGAACTTTACGGGAATGCGGCATATCTGTGGGGTGAACGTTCCATTTCAATTGCTGCGCGCGTGGAAAGTTGCCGTGTTGCCGGCCGTCTTCTCTCTCACTTTGCACGCGGCACCTCCGATCACTGCCCCGCAGGAAGGTCTCCGGGAAAACGCACCCCGAGTCCATGCATTGATCGGCGCCAAGGTGGTGACCGAACCTGGATCAATGATCGATGGCGCCACCGTCATCATCCGTGATGGTCGCATTGAGGCGGTGGGACGGGATGTTTCCATTCCCGAAGACGCCCGCAAGTGGCCGCTCCAGGGCCGGACCATCTACGCCGGTTTTATCGATCCCTACGCCGTCCTTGGAAAAGAAGTTTCCCTGCCGGCCAACACGAGTCAGCCGGCTTCATGGAATCCCAAGGTGCATCCCGAGAGGCATGTGTTAGAAGCCGTCTCTCTTTCGGATAAGACCTTTGAAGCATTGCGGAACCAGGGATTCACCACTGCGCAAATTGTTCCAGCGTCAGGCATCTTTCGTGGGAAGGGCGTCTTGATGCAACTAGCAAACCCCGATCATCCTGACGCCGTCCTCAAGCGACGCGCCGGGCATCACTTGGCGTTTGAATTACACTCAAAAGAATACCCGAAATCGCTCATGGGATGCATCGCACTCATTCGGCAAACTTTTTACGATGCACAATGGTCCTTTCAAACGCGCAATCTATCCAATCAGCAGCCGAGTTTGGTCTCGCCGCCAGGCGACAATGCCTCGCTGATCGCCCTCTACCGTCTCGTAGGGAGAGGCAAAGAACCTGCCTTCTTCCTGTTAGGTGATGAGACGGATATCAATCGCGCATCGGCGATAGCAGAGGAATTTAAACTGCGCAAAGTGCTAGTAGATTCAGGCTACGCCTACAGACAATGGCGTCAGTTGAAGCGCCGTGGTGGCGATCTCATTCTCACCGTGAACTATCCCAACGCGCCGGACGTTTCGCATCCCGACCGTTTGTTAGACATCTCGCTCGAACGTCTTCAGCATTGGGAATTGGCGCCGGGAAATGCGGGGATGTTAGAAAAACAAGGCATCCGCTTTGCCCTCTCCACGCATCATTTGTCGAGCAAAGGCAAGTTTTGGGGCAACGTGCGCAAGGCCGTTCAGTATGGACTGAGTGAGGAGAAAGCGCTCCAGGCGCTGACCACCGAGCCGGCCCGGATGTTCGGGATGGGAGACCGCTTGGGCCGCGTGGCCAATGGCTTGATGGCAAATCTCGTGGTCAGTGATGGGAATCTGTTTACCGACAGGCGCGCGCGCATCCGCCAAGTTTGGGTGGGAGGCGAGTTGGTCGTGGAACGCAATGCTTCTGAATCGAAGGCGGCCGGCACCTGGGAGGCCGCGTGGACCGGCACCGATGGTCCTGCACTCTTTCGGCTTAGCGGGTCTGACAGTGCGCTCAAATTCGAGCTCGATGATGAGGCCGCAGACGATGCCATCGAGGCCACCATTAGTCTGTCATCGGGCGATCAAATCGCCATGAAATTGCCAGGCGATCTCTTCGCGGTGGAGGGTCACGTGTTGCTCAGTGGATTCGTCAATGAACAAACCATGGTGGGAAGAGGCTTGTTGCCAAACGGAACGGATGTGAGTTGGTCGGCACGGAGACTGCGTAAGCTGGACAAGCCGCGACCGGATGCCAGGCCGCTCGACGGCGTGGAAGTCGCGTACAATCAATATCCTGCTGGAGCGTTTCCCGGTTGGCGTCAAGGTGAGAGCCAACGTCCGCAACGCGTCTTCGTGGAGGGGGCGACCATCTGGACATGCGGCCCACAAGGCATTATTAAGAAGGGTAATCTGGTGATCGAAGATGGGAAGATTGTCAGTGTGGGCAAGGACGCGCAACCCAACAAGAAATCGCTCGTCATTTCCGGAGAAGGCAAACACGTGACACCGGGTCTCATTGACTGTCACTCCCACACTGCCATTCGGCGGGGCGTGAATGAAGGCTCGCACGCGGTGACATGTGAGGTTCGCATCGGGGACGTCGTGGATCCCACGGACATCAATCTTTACCGGCAACTCGCCGGTGGACTCACCACGGCAAATCTCCTGCACGGCTCCGCCAATCCCATGGGCGGGCAGAATCAAGTCATCAAATTGCGTTGGGGCAAGGACGCGGAGCAAATGAAATTCGCCTCCGCCAAGCCCGGCGTGAAATTCGCGCTAGGTGAAAATGTGAAACAATCCAATTGGGGCGACGAATTCACCACACGTTACCCGCAGACGCGCATGGGAGTGGAACAGATCATGCGCGACACTTTTCTCGCCGCACGCGAGTATGGTGAGCGAAAACGCCGCCATTCCGAGGAGAAAAGCCCCATTCCGTGGCGAACGAATCTCCGCCTTGAGGCGGTGTTAGAGATTCTCAATCGCCAGCGTCTCGTCCACATCCATTCGTATCGTCAGGACGAAATCTTGATGTTTGCCAAGTTGGCAAAGGAGTTCCAATTCGAAGTCGGGACCTTTCAGCATGTGCTCGAAGGTTACAAAGTTGCCGAAGCCATTCGCGAGATTGGTGCCGGCGCTTCAAGCTTTAGCGACTGGTGGGCCTACAAGTTCGAGGTCTACGATGCCATCCCTCACAATGGCACCATGCTGCATCGTCAAGGCGTCCTGACATCGTTCAACTCGGACGACTCGGAATTGGCCTGCCGCATGAACGCGGAAGCGGCGAAAGCGATCAAATACGGCGGACTGGATCCGGAAACGGCACTAAAATTCGTCACCATCAATCCAGCTCGCCAGCTACGGGTCGATCGATCGGTGGGCTCTTTGGAGATCGGCAAGGACGCCGACTTCGCCATTTGGAACGGCAATCCCTTGTCCACCCTCACGCGGTGTGAGCAGACCTGGATCGAAGGCGTGAATTACTTTAGCGATGAAACCGATGAGAAGCGCCGCGATTGGGTGGAGAAGGAACGCCGGCGTCTCATCGCCAAGGCCATTGAGGCGGCCCCTAAGAAGAAACCCAAGAGTAGCTCAGGCAATGATGAGAAGCATACGGTTAGAGAGGCGTTTGATAGCTTTACGCCTTGGGGACAATACCGGGCCATCGACTACCAGGAGCTCTATCATGATGGTCAGAGCCTTCACGTGTGCACGGGGTGCTATTGTGACTTCCGCTAGTTTAACAATGATTCCTTTACCGAAAGTATTTCAGTCCTCATGGCTTCACGCCATCATGTTGCTCCTGTGCACGATCTTAACAAGCACCCAAGCCAATGACATCGTCCCCCCTCCCCCGGCCGACGGCTATGTGCTTTACGACAACGCCGTCATTCATCCGGTTAGCCGTGCGCCGATACCAAACGGTAAGATGTTGGTCCACGGCGAAATCATCGTCGGCATCGCGGATCGGGATACGCCCTTAGAGCATGAGGACGAAGCCGACCTCATTGATTGCCAGGGACGTCATCTATACCCGGGATTAATCTCTGCCAATGGCACTTTGGGTTTGGTCGAGATCTCCGCCGTACGAGCCACCGTTGATTTGCGGGAACCGGGCTCGATCAACCCGAGCGTGAGGTCTGAGATTGCGGTCAATCCGGACAGTGAACTCCTCCCCGTCACTCGGAGCAACGGTGTCCTCACATCCCTAACCGTACCCCAGACGGCTAACGGATTGATCAGTGGTCGTTCCGCATTGATCACGCTCGATGGTTGGACGTGGGAAGACATGTTAGTCAAATCGTCCGTGGGCATGCACCTGTTCTGGCCGCAAATGCGGGAATCCCCGTCGGCTTCCGAGTCTTCCCTGAAATCACAGCGCACGGCCTTGAATCGCAAGATGAAACAACTCGACGACTTTTTCTCCGAAGCGCGAGCCTATCAAGCCGCTGCGGCCGCCAAAGGGGACGAGTTTCGCTCGGACGTGCGGTTGGCGGCCATGCTTCCCGTCCTCTCAAAGACCTTGCCGGTGTTCATCCATGCCGCTGATGTCTTGCAGATGCAGAGCGCCTTGCAGTTTGCGCAAGAGCAGGATTTGAAAATCGTTCTCGTCGCCGGACGCGATGTTTGGCGATTGGCCTCGGTGATTCGATCACGGAAAATTCCTGTCATTTTAACCAGTGTGCAAGAATTGCCTAGGCGGCGGTGGGAGGCCTACGACATAGCGATGCGGACGCCGCAGAAACTTCAGGAAGCCGGCATCCTTTATTGTATCGCCAATGGAAGCGGAAGCTCCGGCGCTTCCAACGCCCGCAACCTGCCCTACATCGCAGCGGCTGCGGTGCAACACGGGCTCGATCCTGACGAAGCACTAAAAGCCATCACCCTCTACCCTGCCCAGATCCTTGGAGTCGGGGATCAGTTAGGCTCGCTCGAACCCGGTAAGCTGGCCACCTTTATCATCACCAACGGCAATCCGCTCGAAATCACGACCAACGTAGAGCAGGCCTTTATTCGAGGCCGCAAGATCGATCTATCAAATAAACAAACACGCTTGTTTGAAAAATACTCTAAGAAGTATGAGCGACAGGCTCCCAAGATTGAGGAAGGCCGGTGATGGCCAATTTCGTAGCGGAACTCGTGAGAGTTCCGGGCGTGGTGTTTCGAATGAGGAGAAGTCTCACGAATTCTTCTACAGAACGCATCGAACGACCTCCCAAGATTGAGGAAGGCCGGTGATGGCCAATTTCGTAGCGGAACTCGTGAGAGTTCCGAGCGTGGTCCTTCGAACAAGGAGAAGTCTCACGAATTCTTCTACAGAACGCATCGAACGACCTCCCAAGATTGAGGAAGGCCGGTGATGGCCAATTTCGTAGCGGAACTCGTGAGAGTTCCGAGCGTGGTCCTTCGAACCAGGAGAAGTCTCACGAATTCTTCTACAGGATGTATCGAACGACCTCCAAAGTTTAAGGAAGGCCGGTGATGGCCAATTTCGTAGCGGAACTCGTGAGAGTTCCGAGCGTGATGCTTCGAACAAGGAGAAGTCTCACGAATTCTTCTACAGGATGTATCGAACGACCTCCAAAGTTTAAGGAAGGCCGGTGATGGCCAATTTCGTAGCGGAACTCGTGAGAGTTCCGAGCGTGATGCTTCGAACAAGGAGAAGTCTCACGACTTCTTCTACAGGATGTATCGAACGACCTCCAAAGTTTAAGGAAGGCCGGTGATGGCCAATTTCGTAGCGGAACTCGTGAGAGTTCCGAGCGTGGTCCTTCGAACCAGGAGAAGTCTCACGAATTCTTCTACAGGATGTATCGAACGACCGTCAGTTTAGATGACACTCTTAACTGGCGCTTGATTTCAACCACATCGTACGCCTAGGACAGAGCATGAGTTCTCGATCCGTTGTCTTCCTATTTGCCGGTCAAGGTTCCCAAGCAGTCGGCATGGGGCAATCGTTAGTAGACGCATCGCCAGCGGCCAAGGCCTTGCTGGAAAAGGCTGATGGCCTACTCGATTTCTCGTTGGCCGACGTGATGGTTAATGGGCCGGAAAATGAACTCACAAGGACGAGCCGCTGCCAACCAGCGCTTTATGTCCACGGGCTCATGTGTGTAGAAGCCTTGCGAGAGAAGTTGGGTGACCTCAACATTGAGGCGTCGGCGGGATTATCACTAGGCGAGTTCACCGCCCATGCCGTGGCGGGGAGCTTCAGTTTTGAAGAAGGACTCAACCTCGTGGCGCAACGCGGCCGTTTCATGGAAGAAGCGTGCCAGGCCACGGACGGTTCCATGGCTGCCATGATCGGCGGCGATGAAGAGAAGGCCAAATCCCTAGCAGAATCCTCAGGCGTGGACGTGGCCAATCTCAATGCGCCTGGGCAGATCGTTCTTTCAGGATCGCGCGAAGGCATCGCCAAAGCTGTGGCCGGCGCTAAGGACGCAGGCTTTCGCATGGGCAAGGAACTCAACGTGGCCGGGGCCTATCATTCTCACCTCATGCAATCCGCGCAGGATCAACTACGCCTAGCTCTAACTGATGCCGAAATCACCGAACCTAAGTTCCCGGTCATTAGCAATCTCACGGCTGCGCCTTCGCAAGATCCTGCGGAGATCCGCCGCACTCTGGAGGCGCAAGTCACTGGCTCAGTCCGGTGGTCGGATTCAATTCAGCGTCTGATTAACGAAGGCAAGGAGACCTTTATAGAGTGTGGTCCTGGCAAAGTTCTCACGGGATTGATGGGTCGCATTGCCAAGGGCACGGTCTGTCTCCCCACCGGCGAAGCCGATCAGCTAGAGGCAGCCGTTGAGGCGCTGACGTCGTGATCATCGACGGCCAAGTCACCGCCGCGGAAGAGAATGCGGTTTATCCGATTTATTCGCCCGCGACAGGCGAAGTCGTCGGCGAGGCAGCGCAAGCATCGCTGGCAGATTTAGAGAAAGCGGTCTCCAGCAGCCTGGCCGCATTCAAAGAGTGGTCACGAAAGACCGCTTACGAACGCGAGCGTGTTATCCGTCAGGCCGCCAGCTATTGCCGCGCGCAGGCGGAAGAAATCGGCCGCTTGATGGCCCTGGAGCAGGGCAAGCCTTGGAAACAAAGCACCAGCGAGGTCGTGGCCTCCTGTGAGATGCTCGATTACTACGCTGCGGAAGGTGTCAGGATTGAAGGGACGATCAATCAAACAGAAAAGCCTAACTACCGTTCGTGGGTCACACATCAACCGGTGGGTGTTTGCGGTGCGATCACGCCGTGGAATTATCCCGTGGCCCTCTTGAGCTGGAAGTTAGGCCCGGCATTGGCCGCGGGATGCACGGTGGTAGTGAAACCCACGCCCGTGACACCGCTTTGTGCCTCCGCGTTTTGCAAAGCGTTATGCGAAGGAGGGCTTCCTCCAGGCGTGATCAATGTGGTGACCGGTTCTGAACCGAATCTAGGCGAGGCACTTGTCAGGCATCCTGACATTGCGAAAATAGGCATGACCGGTTCCACCCGCGTGGGCAAGCAGATCCTCGAGGCCTGCGCGCCCTCACTCAAGCGCGTGTCTTTGGAACTGGGAGGTCACTGCCCAGCCATTGTGTGTGTAGATGCCGATCTCGAACTGGCCGCGAAGGTCATCGCCTACAAAGGCTTTCGCAATGGTGGCCAATCCTGCAGCAGCGTCAACCGGGTCTACGCGCAAGGATCGATTTGCGAAGCATTGTTAGGACATTTGAAATCGATCGCTGAATCCCAAACCATGGGCGATGGCCTAACGGATCCCAGTGTGGATCTGGGACCGCTATGCACTAAAGCCACCCTAACAAACGTCGAAGCCCACGTGACGGATGCGATCGAGAAAGGCGCACGAGTCGTGACCGGCGCCAAGCGGCCTGCGGGCGATGCGTTTGCCAAGGGGCATTTCTACCTTCCCACCGTCATGAGTCATTGCGGTCCCGGCATGAAGCTCTGGGAGGGCGAAACGTTCGGACCGGTTGTGCCGGTGACCACGTTTGAGGACGAGGTCGAGGCGATTGCGGGTGCGAACGACACCACGTACGGATTAGCTTCTTACGTTTTCACCAAAAATGCCCAACGCGCCTTGGAAATCAGCGATCAACTGGAAGCGGGAACGGTTTGCGTCAATCACGGAGCGGTCAATACCTCCTACGGACCTTACGAGGGCTGGAAAGAGAGCGGATTCGGATTGGAACTCTCCCGGAAAGCCATCTTTGAGTATCTGAAAACCAAGCACATCAAGCTCGCCCTCTAATCGAACCCAATGCTTCTTTCACCCACACAAACCCGTCAACTTTTCACCCATGCGCTTGAAAATCGCTACGCGATCCTGGCCGTCAATGCCGATAGCCCGGCCGCCATTGTGGATTGTTTGTTGGCCGCAGAACAGTGCGCCGCGCCCATCATTATTGAAACGAGTCTCTGGCAGCTCATTGGCCATAGCTTCGGCCTGGGAGATCCCCTACTCGGCATGACGCGTTACCTCACCGATTTGGCTGTGTTAGCCAACAGTGAGCGGTTTGAAAAAATCCCCGTGGTCTATCACACCGATCACATCAAAGGCCCCGATACCTTGAACATTTTAGAAAGCGCGATTCGCGGCCTGCCAGTGACGTGGGGCAATGAATCGCTGTGTGTTGCCGCTTCGAGTATTTCGTTAGATTCATCCGAGCTATCGGCAGAGGAGAATATCGCACACCTCTGCCGGCTATGCCAAGTGGCGGAAGAGTGTGGCAGCAGCCCGGCAACTTTAGAAATGGAAGCCGGCGTGGATGACGGTCTCACGCCTTTGGATGAAGCGAATGAACTCTTTGGAGAAGTGGAAGCTCGCTACCCCGGTCATCTCGCTTTATGGGCTCCCGGAGTCGGGACCAAACACGGCTTAGGCCCTATGGGCGGTTTCGATCCCCTAACCGTGAGGCAGCATCAAGAGCGCGCCTCAGAGCTAGCAGAACGCCCAATCGGCATCGCCCTACACGGCTCTTCCGGCCTAACCAAAGATGACCTTCAAGCTGCCGTGAAGGCAGGAGTGGCCAAAGTCAATTGGTCCTCGGAGTCCCTGCTCATCCGCTCCGCTGCCGCGCAGAAATACTATCAAACGCATGGAGAGAACCTAACTAAAGGGCATCCCAATTTCAAAGAATCAGCTATGGACAACGGCGTGCAGCAATATGTGTCCAAGGCCTATCTTCCCCGTGTGATCGAGCGGATCGACACGTTAGGGGGCCGTGGGCAAGCAACCTCTTGGTGTCTTGAAGCAACCAGGACGACACCTCAATCCTAGCTCACTTCCCAACCTTTACGATACTCGCGCTTCACAAATCCCGTCGCCGCTCCGGAATTGCGGAATTTGAGGCTATCAGAATCCCAAAGAAGGGTTTGGTTAGGAAAGATGCTGGCCACGCAGCCTAACAACACGGCTTCAGTGAGTGGCGCAGCGTACTCGAAATTGGCGGAGGGTTTCACGCCGCCGTTGAGGCAGCAGTCCACGTATTCCACGTAGTGATTGCGTGGCTCAAGTTTGGGATAGCGGAAGCCGCGATATTTCTCAGTGGGAAAGAGCCGTGGGTTGCCCACATGAGGATGGAGAATAACGCCTTCCGTACCGATGATGACATTACCCTGACCCGGAAGCTTGCCGCCGACGAGATCGGCCACTTCTTGGGGTGGTTTGCTAGAGCCGTCATACCAAATGACCTTCACCGTCTGCTCTTCGGTGTAGAAAGTGCCAGGAAACGTGTACTCGACGCGGCCATTGATGGCCCAGTTGTGTTCGTTGGGCTCGGGGCCGGTTGATTTCACCGAGAGAGGGGCCGACAGAGCAAGCGCGCGAAACCAGGAACTGAAAATGTGACACCCCATATCACCCAGGGTGCCGGTACCAAAGTCGCGGCGTTTGCGCCAGTTGCCAGGATGGTAGTGTCCTTTGATATAAGGCCGATCTGCGGCGACGCCTAGCCAAAGGTCCCAATTGAATCCCTCAGGCGGCTCATGGCCTTCTGTCGGCCGTGGGTTGGGATCACCCCAGGTTTTCCCCGAGAAGGAATGCACCTCTTTCACTTTGCCAATGATCCCGTCTTGAACCAGACGACCGGTATAACGTTCTTCAAATCCAGATGAAACCTGAATCCCCATCTGCGTCATCACGCCCTTCTCACGTGCGCGGAGCATCATCTCACGATTCTCCCACAAATTCTGCGTGAGAGGTTTTTGACCGTAGACATGTTTGCCTTTCGCCAGAGCGGCCAGCCCGATGGGGCCATGCATGTGATCCGGTGTGCTGACATTGACCGAATCCACTTTGTCACCTTCGGCCTCAAGCAACTCCCTCCAATCCCCATAAGTGCGAATGTCGGGGCGCTCCTTCTTGAGGCGATCGAGATTTCGCGTGTCGCAATCCGCCACGGCGACCAAGGCTAACTGTTTGTGCTTGGTTAGGCTATTGATATCCGCACCGGCCATCCCGGAGGCGCCGAAACTCGCATGCTGCAGTTTCTGGTTAGGCGATTCCGCGCGAAGTCCGGTCGTGACAAAGGGAGCGCTTAGCGCCGTGACGCCGGCTCCACGAAGGAACTGGCGACGGCTGGATGATGAAGAAGAATCGTTGTCATGCATGGTGGGATTTACGGGCCTGTCGGGTGGTCTTGCAAGAGTTGATGCAGGTCTTTCAGGATGGCCACGCTCTCACGGTAGATCACCGGTCCCGTCTCGGGTCCACCGGACACAATTTCTCCGTAGGGTGCCTTGTCTTTGCCGTAAGTGTAGGGCGCCTTCACATCCCACTGGGTCTTGGGGAGGATGTAGCCGATCTCGTCATTGGCCAGGCCCATCACAAGGTTCAAACCTCCCTTCATTTGCGGACGAAGCGGAGGCGATTCAATGGGCTTCCCGGGGAAATCAGCACCTTCGGGAGACTCGACGCCGCCGTCGACGATCTCTGGATAGATCTCACCCGGATTGGTGAGTATCTCCACATCACCGATACGCAAAGCACTGACTTCCGTACGCGCTTTGCCATCGTACCAACCTGGATGAATGACACCGAGCATCATGGGGTATTTGAAGGAGCCGGAAATGGGAACGAAGATGCTCTTCGCAGCCACGGCCAATCGATGATCGCGAAAGGGTTTCGATTCTGGTCCGTTGAGAAGTTCGAGAGTGCGAATGGCGAGATTTTCACCTAACGCTTTCGCTTTACCGATGCCGTCCTCTTCATGAATGGTCAGACCATCACGATCCGGCACATGAACGCGCAGCGGCGTCATCAGGCCTCCAACCGGCCCTTGAAAGTAGAGACAGAGACCGCCGATACCAGGTTTTCCGTTAGGCTCCGGCACGCCATTCTCCACGCCCTCTCGCCAGTAGTGGGCAAAGTCGGAACTGATCATGGGAAATGAGCCGCCCATAGCTTCCGGGTGATTTCCCCAACAGACCATGGTGGCGATCGTTTCGTCAGTTCCTCGCTTGTTGAACCGCATCACGCCTAACAAATGATCGTAGACCTCGGGTTTGCGGGAATCACGCACATAGCCGACGGCATCCACGTGCGTCTCGGCATAGAAGCCATCGGCGGGTGCGAGTTGAGAAACGGCGTCAAGAACCGCCTCGCGCGTCTTTTCCAACACACTCTCGATGTATTTCTCGTCACGCAATAAGGGGAGACGATGATAACTCCAAATGCCCATGGTATCCGGGGCGTTGTGCGTGTGGGTGGCACTGAAGACGATGTGATCAACGCCGTGCTTTTGATAGTCAATGGACTTGCGCACCTTGATGAAGCGTTCATGCGTCATGCCTATGGAATCGATGGTCACCAGCACGAGCGTGCGCTCCCCGTGCCGCATCGCGAGCGCGCGTGTGCCGATGGGATCATTCACACCTTTGGCAGGGCGTTTGGAACTGAAACCGGCTAACCAAACGAAATCGAAATCGCCATTCCCGTTGCGATCTTCGTAAGTGTCTCCCTTCTTCGGTTCGAACTTGTTATTCCCGTCAGCATCAGTCCACGAATCATACTGAGACAAATCCGGCGTGATATCACGCATGGCCGCCCCCACGTAAAGAGGTTCATTGGTTCCTGGATCGTGGGCTGAAGTCCACTGCATATCCACGCGATAGGACCGGTAGGGCCCATGCATTCGCACACGAACAAAGATGGCGACTGCCACGAGACAGAGAATGAGAAAAGTGAGAATAGGATGCCGTTTGCAGAAGCGCCACATGATGGGAGTCTGTCGTAGCGGAGCCTTCAATGGCAAAGCTATTGCGAAACGAAGCGTCCAATCATGACTATTGAAGAGCGCGTATCCATGGACGTTTCATGATCGCTTTCGAGATTTGACCTCATTGGTCCAAATCTAGAAAATAACACCATCATTCATGATGAGAACGGACCTGACAAATCATCAAGGATTGAACTCCCTGACGCATTGCTCAAAAAAATGGCAGGGGCGTCAGCCCCCTGGTCATCTTCGCAAAGAACGCCATTGCCGAAGAATGCTTCCATCCATTTCTTTTCTTGGAGCTGTCTTCCTGATAGTCATCGGTGAAGCCGCCTGGGCTCAGTCAGCAGATTTTCTTTTCCGCAATGGGAAGATCGTTACCGTAGATTCCCGTGATTCGATTGCCACCGCCATGGCGATCGCCGGAGAGAAGATTCTCTATGTCGGTGGTGAAGATGAGGCATCCGCTTTTCAAGGTCCTGAAACACGAACGATCGATCTTAATGGGAAGATGATCTTGCCCGGGCTCATCGATTCGCACACGCATCCTGTTAGTGCAGCGATGATTGAGTTTGATCATGAGATTCCCGATATGCGTTCTGTCGCGGATGTTCTCTCTTATGTGCGGGAAAGAGCGAAGGTGCTAGGAGATGATCAGTGGATAGTGATTCAGCAAGTCTTCATCACAAGACTGGAAGAGAAGCGTTATCCTACGAAACAGGAGCTGGATCAGGCAGCTCCTAACAACTGTGTTGTCTTTCGCACCGGTCCGGACGCTTCACTCAATTCACTCGCGCTCAAGCATTTTGAGATTGATAGGACATCCCAAGCGCCGGAGGGCTCCAAGATCGAGCGTGATGCCGAAGGGGATCCGACGGGTATCCTGCGTGGTTGGAACAGGATCATCAAGTTGCCTGCCGGATCGGCACGATCACCTCAGCACGCGGATCACGTGGCGCGGATCACGCGTCTCTTTGCCGATTACAATGCGACGGGAATCACGAGCATCATTGATCGCAACACGTCCGCCAAGGGCATGGCGCTCTATCAAGAACTCGAAACCTCGGATCAACTCAATGTGCGCATCGCCATGTCTCGCGCCGTGAGCAATGAGGGCGATTCATCGTCTATTCGCGAGAAGATTCGCGCCATCGCTCAGGAACCGGCAAAGACGACCTCCACGGCAATGTTGCGAACGATCGGCATCAAAATGTTTCTGGATGGCGGCATGCTCACCGGCAGCGCCTTCATGCGGGAACCCTGGGGTACCAGCGAGGTATATGGAATCAGCGATCCCGATTATCGCGGTTTGCGTTTTATATCCAAGGACAAGCTGGAGTCTGCGGTCGAGGAATGCGTGATCCATGACCTGCAATTCACCGCGCACAGCGTCGGTGACGGCGCGGTACACGCTTTGCTCGATGCCTATGCTAGCGTGGCTGCGAAGCGCCCTATCAGGCAGACTCGCCCTAACATCACCCACTGCAACTTCATGAGCTTGGAGGCCATTCACCAAATGGCGGCACTCGGCGTCTCTGCCGATATTCAACCGGCGTGGCTCTACCTGGATACCCGCACCCTAAGCCATCACTTTGGCGAGGAACGCTTAACGTATTTTCAGCCTCTCAGAACCATCTTTCAAGAAGGCGTTATCGTAGGTGGCGGAAGCGATCACATGCAGAAAATCGGCCCGCTTCGCTCCATAAATCCCTACCATCCCTTCCTTGGCATGTGGATCACCATTACACGGCGGGCACAGGGTTATGAGGGCCGTCTTCATCCCGAACAAGCGCTTGAGCGGATGCAGGCCTTGCGTTTCTACACGATGAACAATGCCTACCTGATGTTTCTTGAGAAAAGCACCGGATCGCTCGAGACGGGCAAACTCGCAGACTTCATCGTCATCGATCGTGACTACCTAACGTGCCCGGTCGACGAGATCCGCAAGATCCAAGTGGAGGAGACCTGGCTTTCAGGTCGCCAAGTACATGAGAAGCCTTAGCCGTGGCACCACCCGAGCTTTTTTATAGTCGCAGACTTCTTTGAATCCGATGCGCAGGCCTAGCGACTGCAAGATGCCCCACTCTACTTCGTATTGAAACGTTCCCAGCGCTTATCCAGCGTGGCTTTGTCAGGTTTGCCATCCTGGACCACCAAGCGATAGCGCATCTTGGACGTCTCCCCTTTCTTAATCGCCCAACCCGTTTCTTGAATCGGCACATAGTTAAAAAAGATCGCCCCATTGTTAGAATTCGGCGGCCACACACGCATGCGTTGCGGGAAATCGTGATTCTCCTGATGAACCAGAATTGTTAGGCACACGTCACCGCCCGTCGTTTTGTCTGCACCCCACATGGCGCACCATTTCGATCGGGTGGTGTGACCATCCACGCGGGTCTTGCCTTCGGAACTGAGATAATCGCTATTTGAAACAGTCCACGAATGGGGTGCGCGATAGGCGATGGGACCTCCATAACGGTATTGAGGCAATTCCAAATCGTATTCACTGACATTTTTCTGAGTTGACTGAAAATCAATCTCGTAAGCGCCATCGACGAGAGCGGCTTTGATTTCCAACGCTTCTTCAAGAATCACTGTTTCCTTCTTCTCCTCACCGAGATAAGCCACATGATTCTGGATGACGGCAAAACCCGCAGCCTGATTGCTGCTCATCACCGTTCCCGTCATGCGATCAAACTTCACGCGTCCAAGCCCTTTCTTAAGATTCCAAAAATCCACCTCTTGCCCCGCCACCTTACACTTCACCCAAGCATTCCAAAGCCCGAGATGATGGTAGTGATCCGCAGGATGAATGCCAGTCAATATGCCACCTTTCGGGCTTTTGATTGGATGGATGAAAGCACTCCGCTTGAAAATGGGATCCACCCCCTCGGGCGGCGGCACCTCCGCTTTGTGATAAGTGAGGATGTCTTTACCCAAATGCCGGATGACCAGTTTGTCGTCCGTGTCTTTCAGCATGAAATCGAACTCCTGCTGGGCCCACAAAGAAAACGGAGAAACAAAGATCGCGACTAACGAAAGTATAAACACGCGCATGGAGCGAGCCTAAGAATTCGCAGAAAGCTTGTCAATGGCCGGACGGCATGGGATAGCGCTTGAATGAATGCGGGAGAATTGATTGCCACACTGAATTTGGAGCCATTACCAAATGAAGGTGGCTTTTTCCGTGAAACTTACCGGAGTCAAGAAGAGCTGCCGTCGGGAAAACGAGCCGGCACGGCGATCTACTACTTGATCACGCCTGACAGTTACTCGGCACCCCATCGATTGCCCACGGATGAGGTCTGGCATTTTTACGCTGGAGATCCGGTGCTGCAACGACGTCTCTTGCCGAGTGGCGAGAAGGAAGAGGTGATCATTGGAAACGACGTTGCCTCAGGGCACCGTCCGCAGACAGTGGTTCTCGCGAATGTATGGCAAACGACCCGGCTGATCGAGGGCGGCGTTTACGCATTGCTAGGGACGACGATGGCGCCGGGTTTCGAGTTTTCAGACTACGAAGCCGCGACGGCAGAAGTCGAAGCGCGGCTAGCCTAGCCTAGTTTAATTCAGGAATCGCCAATGGCGATGGGCGTCGATCGCGTAACGAGCTTTCACCGAACAATCCATCGGCCCGCTAGTATGCTATGGCACTTGATACCAGCATGCTATGGGCTCGACGTTTGTGAGAGAGCTGCTATGAAGGTGACGGCTTCCTGGGACTCACAAGCAGACAAAACCTATCAGATTCACGCATCAACAGATATGGAGACGTGGACGCTGGCCTTGGATGACATCGCCGGTAATGGCGAACGCCTAACGTATTGCTTCGTCCGCCAGGAGAGGGAAGTGTTCTATCGTGTCGAACTGATGAAGTAGAAGCATGGAAATAAAGCAAATGAGGCGCAAGATCTCGAATACCTTCATCGCGGCGTTGTGACCGGGAATGCCACTCACAGCGCCGCCGCGTTTGGCGGCTGATCCACACAGGAACACATTAGGATGCGCGGTCTCAACGCCCCACTGTCCCACTTCCTCCTCAGTCTCCGCAAAGGGCCACGCAAGGTCGCCGTGAAATATATTGCCTTTGGGCAAATGGAGCTTGGTCTCCAAGTCCACCGCACTCATGGCCTCAAGGCAAAGCTTGCCGTTGGCATCTTTCGCCAAGCAGGATTCGATCGGTTCACGGAGGAATTGGTTGATACCCTTGAGGAAACGTGATGCCACTTCCGTCCGCACGCCTTCATTGTCTTTTTCAAACAAACGATAGGGCATATCTAATCCAAACAGAGTGAGCGTGTGAAAGCGCCGCCGATTCAGTTCCTCTGACAGAATGGTGTGATCCGTGAGGGTGTGACAGTACAATTCGCCGGGAGGCCGGGTAGGCACTTTGCCCGCCAGCCCTTCCTGGTAACTGGCCAACATATTGGCGTAACCTTCGTTGAAATGAAAGGTTCCGGCGAATGCCTCGGCAGGCGTGCGGTGTTTCGAGCGGAGTTGAGGAAGGCGCTCAAGTAACATGTTCATTTTGAAACCGGAACCTTCAATGCTAGGCGCCCTTGGCGTCAATCGTTCTTCAGTTAGGCGGTTGAGAACGTCAGCTGACGCATTGCACAGCACCAAGCGGGCATCCACCTCCATAGACTTTCCTTCTAGCTCAAACGCAACGGATGTGCGTTTCTTGCCTGGATGCACACGATCAACCTGGGCTTGCGTGAGAATTTCAACCTTCCGCGTGCTTCGCGCCACGCGAAGCAGTTCATTCACGAGCGTACCCATACCGCCAACCGGAACACGCCACTCACCGGTGCCTCGACCAATGACGTGATAGAGAAAAGAGCGGTTTTGTAAGAGTGTCGGGTCGTGTGGGAATGTGGGAAGCCCGATTCTTCCATCCGTGAAGATCATGCCCCGGATCAAATCATCCGCGATCCGTTTCTCGATCACGTTTCCAAGCGGTTCTTCGATCAGGGCCTGCCAGGCCTGTTCTCCCTCGCGGCCCATTTCGCGTCGCATCTCGTCTTGGGCGATGAGCGGTTTGGTTAGGCTGGGCCACACGACTGAAGCCAACTTTTCTTGCATGTTTTGAAGCTCCAGGTAGCCACGATAGTCATCCTCATTGCCCGTGAACGCCACAAAAGCCCTGCGGTTAGCCGCGTCATCACCGTAACGGATCAGAAGTTCTCGCCCATTGCCGGGGGTCCAAGAAGCCGTCCTCCGTGACTTCAACCGCAAACGCAAACCGAGATCGTTGATAATTTTGTCAGGAAACAGACTAACAAGATAGGAATAGACGGAAAGCCTGGCGTCCACACCAACGAAAACCTGTTTCGATTGCGTCGCCCCTCCCATCTTGGCATTGCGTTCCAAAATCAAGACTGACAGCCCTGCCTTCGCGAGATAACAGGCCACCACCAGACCGTTGTGTCCGCCGCCGAGGATCACGGCGTCGTAGCACTTTCGTAACGCCATCGTTAAGGCGATGCTTTCCGCTGAAGATCGCGCAACGCGCGGAAGCCGATGCGAATGATCCCAAGCTCCTCCACCAACTGACGTACCTCCTCATCATTGGTAAACGTTTCGTATTCGGCAGCGCGCGTCTTCCAACTGTTAGTGATGTGTTTCAGTTCTTCCGTGGGATGAGCCGCGTGGATATAAAGTTCGGTCACGCCCGGCTTAAGGTTGCGAATGACTTCCATCCAGAATGGTTTCACACCTACTTTCGATTGGTTCTTCAGTTGTTCATAAACAAAGTCATCCGGAAAGATAAGACCGTCGTCGGCAAATTGCTCGCGAATGTTAGGGAAACCAAACCTCGTTGCGGTGGCCTGGGACGGCATGCGGAGGGGCAAATCAAACTCCACGGCCAGCTTGCGGTAAACTTCCACGTAACGCGGGTTCAATTGCAGCGCACCCATGTGTGAATCAATGTGGGTGACGTCGATGCCGGCGGCTAGTGCCTTCTTAATCTGGGCACGGCCTTCAATGAGGGCTTCCTCAGGATTGGCATTGGCATAGACACTGAAGATGTCTCGCCAGAGATAACCTTCCGGATCGATCAGTCCCTTGACCTCATTGCTAGAAGCCACCGGACCCCAGCGGTAGACTTGCCACTCCGAGGTGTGACAGAGGTGAATCCCAAAACTCATCTCAGGATGAGCTTTGGCATAACGCGCGATCTCCGTGAACCACGAACACGGCACCATGATGGTGGCAGAAGTCATCAGGCCATTCTCAAGGCTATCGATCGTAGCCGTGTTTGCCGCATGACACATACCCGTATCATCGCCATTGATGATGAGAAGCTTGTCCGTCTTCTTGTAGCCCAGCTTTTCCGCAAGTGATAGAGCCTCGTCAGCAGCCATCAGGGTTGGCACCGTCACGGCGAGAAAATGAAGCGAAAGGGCCACATGCCAAAATTTCAACAGTCTCATGAGAGACAGGGTGACGGACCGGAGCAAATATGAGAAGGATAAGATTAGGTAGCGAGATTTTCTAAATGCGATCATCCCTGCGACCAAACTCAAGCTATATGCAAACAATCACAATCTTTGGAGCCGGCGGCAAGATGGGATGCCGAACAGTGGATAATTGTCAGAAAGATTCACAATATCGCGTGCTTGCCGTGGAGACGGGCGAAGCGGGTGTGGCCCGTTTGGCCGAACGTGGACTGCAGCCCACGCCGGCTGACGAGGCTGTTCCCAAATCAGATATCGTCATCCTGGCGCTTCCTGACATTGTGATAGGGAAGGTCGCGTATGAGGTTGTGCCCAAACTAAAAACCGGAGCCATGGTGATCACGCTCGATCCAGCCGCCGCACACGCAGGCGAATTGCCGGAGCGGGAAGATGTCAGCTACTTTGTCACTCATCCCTGTCACCCGCCGCTTTACAATGATGAAACAGATCCGGAGGCGCGGCGTGATTATTTCGGTGGGATCAAAGCCAAACAGGCCATCGTTTGTGCCTTGATGCAGGGACCTGAATGCGATTATGCTAGAGGTGAAGCCATTGCCACATACATCTACGCGCCTGTCATGCGTTCACACCGCATCACGGTGGAGCAGATGGCTATTCTTGAGCCTACCATGGCGGAAACCTGCGCCATCCCCCTTATCAGCGCACTGCGCGAGTGTTTGGATGAAGCGATCAAACGGGGCGTTCCCAAAGACGCGGCCTGGGATTTCATGATTGGGCATCTCAACATCGAACTCGCGATCTGTTTCGATCAAATCGGCTCGCCGTTTTCCGATGGGGCTCTTCTCATACGCGACTACGGCCGTCCGCAGATTTTCAAAGACGATTGGAAGAAGCTCTTCGAACCAGAAAGTGTGAAGGAACAAGTCAAGACTATTGTCGCAGGCAAACTCTCACACCAACATTGATCCATGGAATTAGGCATCGGATCTTACACGTTTACCTGGGCGGTAGGCATCCCGGGCAGACTCCCGGAAAAACGCCTTTCCGCTTTGAATTTGCTAGATGAAGCGATTCGCTTGAATGTCAGGGTTGTGCAGATCTGTGACAACTTGCCATTTCTCGACTTGCCGCCTGCGGAAGTGCGAACCTTTGCCGAAAAAGCGAAAGAGAATGACCTGATCATCGAATGGGGCACGCGCGGGCTCAATCGCGAAGTCATCAAACGCAATCTCGAACTTTGTCAGGCTTTCCGATGTCCGTTTCTCCGGGTCGTCATCGATCAAGCCGGTGACGAACCCAGTGCCGAAGAAGCGATGGAACGCTTGGGCGAGCTGCTTCCGGATGTCGAATCGGCCGGCGTGAAGTTGGCCATTGAGAATCACGATCGCTTTCCCGTCGCGACCCTCGCCTCCATGGTGGAACAGTTAGGCTCGAATCGCGTGGGCATCACCCTCGACACCGTGAATTCCTTCGGCGCCGTGGAAACCCCGGAGATGGTGGTCAATGCCCTAGGCTGCTACACCATGTGTCTTCATGTGAAAGACTTTACCATCCGACGCCCCTCCCATCAGTTAGGATTCCTGGTGGAAGGCTGCGCCGCCGGTTCCGGCCAATTGGATGTGCCTTGGCTGCTGGAATCCGTGAAGCGTTCCTCGCCCCATCCTTTCAATGTCATTTTAGAGACCTGGGTCACGCCCTCGGACTCACTCGATGAAACAATCGCTCGCGAGCGACGTTGGGCCAACGAAGGTGTCGCCTATCTCAAACAACTTGTATCACAATCGTGAACGAAACCCTCCTTTCTAACACACCCGTTAAGACGGAACATCAATTCGCGGCCACAACTCCACCCAATTCGGCGCGAGCGGTGATCGTCGGTGGCGGCATCGTGGGCGCCAGCGTTGCCTATCACTTAAGTCAACTGGGCTGGAAAGACGTGGCGCTTCTTGAGCAAGGCCGCATCGGCAGTGGCTCCACGTGGCACGCCGCGGGTATGGTAGGCCAGCTTCGCACGAGCAATAGCCTCACCAAGATCAACAAGTACAGCGTCGAACTCTATCAGAAGTTGCAAGAAGAGCTTGGTCACGATATCGGCTGGCTCCAAGTAGGCAGCCTGATTGTCGGGACCTGCGAGGAACGCATGAGGCAGTTGCGGCGGACGGCCGCGATGGCCGAGGTCTTTGGGGTGGAAGCGACGATGTTAGACTGCGATGACAGCGTGGCGAAATGGCCGCTCATGCGTGGTGATGATGTGCTAGGAGGCGTGTGGCTCCCGCATGACGGGCGGGTCATTCCCGGTCTGACGGCTGTGGCCTTGGCCGCGGAAGCGGCGAAGCACGGCTCCCAAGTGCTGGAACAGACATGTGTTGAGGAAGTGCTCATGTCAGGATCACGCGCTATCGGTGTTCGCACGAATCACGGCACGATCCAGGCGGAACAGGTGATTTTGACAGGGGGCATGTGGACACGCCAGTTAGGCTTGCAGATCGATGTGGATATCCCGCTCTACCCGGTGGAGCATCATTACGTTCTGAGTGAACCCATCGAGGGCGCGCATCGGAAGCTTGCCTGCGCCCGCGATCCGGATCGCGCCATTTACTTTCGCACTCTGGATGATGGCTCCATTAAGCTAGGCGCCTTTCAAGCCCGATCTCAGCCATGGATGGTGGAACGCATTCCAAACGATTTCTCCTTCGGCCTATTGGAAGACGATTGGGAACGATTCGCCGAGCCCTTGGCCGCCGGCAAGCACCGTATCCCCGCTCTGGAGCAGGCGGCGTTTCCCAAGTTTGTCAATGGGCCGGAAAGCTTCACGCCGGATAACCAATTCATCATGGGTGAGCCCGCTGGTGTGGACGGCCTCTTTGTCCTAGCAGGCTTCAATTCCGTTGGCATTGCATCTGCAGGCGGCGCCGGAAAGTACGCTGCCGAGTGGCTGGAGCAGGGATCGCCCACTTTGGATCTCTGGTCCGTCGATATACGGCGCTTCCAAGCCTTTCAAAATGACCGCTCGTATTTGCGCGAACGCGTGACCGAAACGTTAGGGCTGCATTATCAAATGGCGTGGCCCAATCGCGAAATGGAAACCGCACGCGGCATTCGGCGTACGCCTTTGTTTGCCCCACTGCAAGCACGCCGCGCCTGCTTTGGTAGTTTTATGGGCTGGGAACGCGCCAACTGGTTTGCGCCCGCCGGTGTCGCGCCGATCGTTGATTACTCTTTCACCAAACAGAACTGGGCACCCTACGTCGCCGAGGAGGTCCGCGCGTGCCGGGAAAACGTTGCCGTCTTCGATCAATCGACATTCTCCAAATTCCTCCTTCAAGGACGCGACGCCATGAGGGTCTTGCAACCACTGTGCGGCGCCAACGTCGATGTCGCCGTTGGCCAGACCGTCTACACGGGAATGTTCAACGAGCGCGGAACGTTTGAGTCGGATCTCACACTAGTGAGGCTGCGCGAGGATGAATATTACATCGTTAGTTCCACGGCGCAGGCCGTGCGCGATTTCGACTGGATCAACCGGCATCTCCCATCTGGCAGCGAAGCCATTCTAACAGACATCACATCAACGCTTGGGGTGATCGGCGTCATGGGCCCTAACACACGCGCCTTTCTCAGCCAAGTTTGTTCCGCCGATTTGGGAAATGAGGCGTTTCCATTCGGCTCTGCTCAAGAAATTGAGATCGCGGGCTGCCGGGTCCGCGCCCTACGGCTTACCTATGTGGGCGAACTGGGCTGGGAACTTCATGCCCCTTTCGACACCATTCCCATCATTTATCAAGCCCTAACGGATGCCGCCGATTCCGTGCCGTGGACGCCTGCGGGTCATTACGCAATCAATGCCATGCGCTTGGAGAAAGCCTATCGCGCGTGGGGGCACGAGCTTTCCACCGATGACACGCCTCTCGAAGCCGGCCTCACCTTTGCCATCGATTGGGAGACCAATTTCCTGGGAAAAACCGCTTTGTTAGAGAAGCGTGAAGTGGGCTTGGACAAACGGCTAGTGAGCTTCGTGTTAGAGGATTCCGAACCCACGCTCTGGGGAAGCGAACCCATTCTTTGTGAAGAAAAGATCGTCGGCTACACCACTTCAGGCGCCTTTAGTCCTACGTTAGGACGCGCCGTCGCACTTGGTTATGTGTGTCTCGAAAAGGGGCGTCCGATGCGGCGGAAGGATGTCTTGGGAGTTTCGTTTCAAATTGCGACTAATGGGCAACGTTATGAGGCCAAGCCCTACCTGACGTCGCCTTATGATCCTCAGAGGCGTAAACTTTGTCTTTAGAGGAACTCATCAAGAGCGGCGTCATCATCATTTGGTTCAAAGTGGATCGGCGCAACGTCCTCCTCCTCTAATCTAGCGCCCGAATGAGAACACTGAGACGTTTGCGCGGGAGCCGAACTCCCGTCGTAGAGGAATCGAGATCTTCACTCAAAACGATGACCAATGCGCAGAGCAAGGGCCGAGCCTCCCACAAGGTAGAAACTTGCCAGTGCCGGTTCGTCCTTGAGGCGGTTCCAAATGGCTTCAGTAGCGGGTGGCAGCACGAGAAAATCCAGTAGCAATGTTGTTGAGAATCCGCTCGACGATCGGCTGCGCCCGCTCGAATTCGGCGCTTTCCAATCTCGCTAGCTTATCACTTTCCTCTCGCAAGCGGCGAATCCCGTATGCTTTGGCGAAATCAAGAAGGCAACCAAACCGTGGACGCAAGAGCGCCGCCCGGATCCACACTTAATCGGGGGCATGCTCGTTCGACCAGACAAGGGCTGGATAGCGCTGTTTGCAGGCCTGCGGCGTCACGGGATCAGCCTAATGCGGGTGAAGAAGAGCTCAAATCAAAATGGCTTTTCATCGTCAACAATTTGAACCTGTTTCAAACTCGTCCCGCCCGTGAGGGTTACTGACTACTGTTCCACCATATCCATGACCACCTTCCAAAAGCTCCTCTGTTTCTCTATCTTGACCTCTGCGGTGAGCAGTCTCGCCGCCAACGCCGAAACACTCCAATTCAACAAGGATATCCGGCCAATCCTTTCTGAAAACTGTTTCGCCTGCCACGGATTCGACGCCAAGCATCGCAAGGCGGATTTGCGAATCGATATACCCGAGGAAGCTTACAAGTCTAACCAAGAGGGTGAAGCGGCGATCGTTCCGGGCAAGCCTGACGAAAGTCTCATCTGGCATCGCATCACGTCTACGGATCTTGATGACATCATGCCACCTCCCGAGTCGCATAAGAAACTTGATGCCTCGCAGAAAGAGACGATACGCAAATGGATCGAGCAAGGAGCGCCCTATCAAAAGCACTGGGCTTTCGAAGCGCCGGTGAAACCTGCCGGCGATGGCATCGACTCCTTTATTGAAGAATCACTCACTGCTGAAGGTCTGACATTTGCTAAAGAAGCCGACCGGTCGACCTTGATTCGCCGCGTGAGCATGACGCTAACAGGCCTGCCCCCTACCCTTCCTGAGCTTGATGCGTTTCTTGCCGATGATGAAGACGGAGCCTTCGAACGCATGGTCGATCATTATTTGGCTTCCCAACATTACGGCGAAGAAATGGCTCGCCACTGGCTCGACGTCGCACGCTACGGTGACACGCATGGGATGCACTTGGATAACGAACGTCAAACGTGGGCCTTTCGCGATTGGGTCGTCTCCGCCTTCAATCGCAATTTGCCTTATGATCAGTTCACCATCGAACAATTGGCCGGTGATCTCTTGCCCAATCCCACTCAAGATCAGATGGTGGCCACCGGTTTCAATCGCTGTAATGTCACGACCGGTGAGGGCGGAAGTATCAACAAGGAATTTATCTTTCGTTACGCGGTGGATCGCGCCAGCACGACGGCGCAGGCCTGGTTGGGCTTAAGCGCCGGCTGCGCAGTCTGTCATGATCACAAATACGATCCCATCACCATGAAGGATTTTTATTCCTTCTACGCCTTCTTTCATTCCAATGCGGATCCGGCCATGGATGGCAACAAGCTACTTACGGAGCCAGTGGTCAAAGTGAAGCCACCTGACTACGTAGCGAAAATGAAGGCCTTTGATGATCGCGAAAACGCAATTAAAGAAAAGATGTCTAAAAAAGTAGCGACGATCGATTACAAAGATCCCGCCGAAGCAAATCCCAGACCACCTGCAAAGGAATCGGAGCATGTGTGGTTCGATGACGCCTTTGCTGACGGCGCTCAGGTGAACGATTCGGCCGGTCCCTTAACATTTGTCGACAAACCGGTCGGTCACGGCAAGAAATCGGTCAAAGTCAGCGGCCCGCAAATTGCCCAGATCTATTATGAGAAGGGTCCTGAGCTGATCGTTCCCAACCAGCCGAAGATCTTCCTCAATGTCTTCCTCGATCCGGCGGATCCACCTGAGGAGATCATGATCCAATTCAACACGGGTGCTTGGCGGCATCGCGCCATTTGGGGTCAGGATCTCATTCCCTGGGGCAAAGCCGGTTCCTCTGAACGCTTTCCCGCAGGTGCTTTGCCTAAGATCGGCGACTGGGTCGAACTCGAAGTCGACGGCGCCAAGGTGGGGCTTCAGACTGGCGCGAAAGTGACAGGACTAGCATTCACCGTGCACGGAGGCACGGCCTACTTCGACAAGATGGGCGTTGCAGGTCGCACAGATCCGGCATCCGATCCGAACTATTCTTTCGCCGCTTGGCTCAAGACTCAGAAGAACAAGGATCCGAATCCGGAAGAACGGAAGCGCTTGCGCGATCACTACCTTCAGCGGGTGTGCCTCATTACCAGTGAACCCTTCGCCGATCTGAATGCGCAACTCGATGCCATCGGCAAAGAACGGAAGGATTACGATAGTAAGATTCCCTCAACCTTCGTCTTCAAGGACCTACCCAAGCCGCGCCAAAGCCATGTCATGATCCGTGGTCAGTATGACACGCCTGGAGATCCCGTGACCCCTAACACACCGGCGGTCTTACCGAAACTCAAGAAAGCGGGTGAACGTGCCAATCGTTTGGATTTAGCGCGTTGGTTAGTCTCACCGGAGAATCCCCTCACGGCTCGCGTCGTCGTGAACCGGTTCTGGCAACAAGTCTTTGGCGTGGGCCTGGTCGAAAGCAGTCATGATTTCGGGACTCAAGGCGCCCTTCCCAGCCATCCCAAGCTGCTTGATTGGTTGGCCATCTGGTTTCAGGAAAACGGGTGGGACGTTAAGGCGCTTATGCGGCTGCTTGTGACCAGCCAAACCTTTCGACAGCAGAGCAGTGCTCCTGCCGAGATGTGGACGCGGGATCCTGGAAATCGTCTCCTGGCTAGAGGGCCGCGCTTCCGCCTGGATGCGGAGCAGATTCGCGACCAGTCACTGTTTGTTAGCGGTCTCATCAAGCTGGACATGGGAGGCAAAGGGGTGAATCCCTATCAACCTCCCAACATCTGGGAGCCGGTTGCCTTCGGTGGGTCCAACACCCGTTTCTACAAGCAAGGCAAAGGCAAAGACCTCTATCGGCGCACGCTCTACACTTTCCTCAAACGAACGGCGCCTCACCCCATGTTCTCTAACTTTGATACCCCGGCACGCGAGACCTCCTGTATTCGCCGCGAACGCAGCAACACCCCATTGCAGGCGCTGCAACTAATGAATGACGTGCAGCAATTCGAGGCGGCGCGAGCCTTCGCCACGCGTATCATGAAAGCGGATTCGACAGCGAATGCACGCATCCACTTTGCTTTTCGCACCTTGCTAGCACGGCAGCCGGATGCTGAGGAAACCACCGCCATTAGAGCTTATTTTGAAAAGCAACTCGCGAAATACCAAGCCAAGCCGGACGCCGCGAAGAAGGCGATCAACTTTGGCGAATCTCCCCCTCCACAGGATGTCCCGGAGCCGGAACTCGCCGCGTGGACCTTGGTAGCCAACCTCATTCTCAATCTGGACGAAGCGATTGTCCGGAACTAACACGCCCACGACGTCATGAATCCTTTATTCGACTATCACGTTCATCAAACACGCCGCCAGTTCTTTGGGGAGACTGGTTTGCGTATGGGTGGCATCGCCATGGCATCGTTGCTAGCATCACAAGATCGTAGCGCTGCCATTGCTTCACGCGTGCACCCGGCCCTTCCCGACATGCCGCATTTCCAAGGCAAAGCCAAAGCAGTCATCTATCTGCACATGAACGGCGGGCCCTCTCAGCTCGATACCTGGGACTACAAACCGAAGCTAATAGAACAATTCGACCGCGATCTACCAAAGGATTTCTTGGGCAACCGCATCACCACCATGACCAGCGGTCAGGGACGTTTCCCCGTCGCACCGACGAAGTTCCCATTCACACAACATGGTCAGTGTGGTCGTTGGGTAAGTTCGCTCCTGCCGCATACTGCCAAGATCGCCGACGACATCGCAGTGATCAAAACGGTGCACACCAATGCGATCAACCACGACCCCGCGTGTACTTTTGTTATGACAGGAAGCGAAGTGTCAGGCAAGCCAAGCATGGGTTCATGGATTTCTTACGGACTCGGCGCGGAAACCAGCGATCTGCCGGCCTTTGTCGCACTTGTGCCCAACTTTCCCAACGGTTCCAACGCGCAAGCGCTCTTTAGCCGCATGTGGGGACCGGGGTTTCTGCCTGGCAAACACAGCGGTGTGGTCCTTCGCGCGGGAGCTGATCCCGTCCTCTATCTTGAGAATCCACCAGGGGTCGATCGCAATGACCGCCGGGCCATGCTCGACGTGTTAGGCAAGCTCAACTCGCGAAATTTCGAACGCTTCGGCGATCCTGACATTCAAACACGCATCTCGCAATACGAAATGGCCTACCGTATGCAAGCGAGTGTCCCTGAATTGACCGATTTGAGTCAAGAATCGCAAGCAACGAAGGATCTCTACGGTCCTAACGTTGAGAAACCAGGCGCCTTTGCCAGGAGCGCATTGTTAGCCAGACGGCTCGTCGAGCGCGGCGTTCGCATGGTGCAAATCATGCATCGCGGCTGGGATTCTCACGGCAACTTGCCACGTGAACTCGGCAATCAATGCCTGGACACCGATCAGGCATGCGCCGCGCTGGTCATGGACTTGAAACAACGCGGTATGTTAGACGAAACGCTCGTCATCTGGGGAGGCGAATTCGGCCGCACGGTTTACTCCCAAGGTAAACTCACCCGCGAAGTCTACGGACGCGATCACCACCCGCGTAACTTCTGCATGTGGATGGCCGGTGGCGGCATCAAAGGCGGCGTGGAAGTTGGCGAGACGGATGAATACTCCTACAACCCGGTCGCCGATCCCGTTCATATCAACGAAATCAACGCCACCGTGCTGCATTGCTTAGGAATTAATCACGAGACCTTCACCCTGCGTTACCAGGGGCTCGATCAACGCCTCACAGGCGTCGAACCGATGAAGGTGATTCGTAAAATCCTCGCTTAGGGCGAACTCTCCACCGCGGTGACTAGTCGCCCCTACGGCGCCCCGCTCACCCCGGCCGCCTAAAGTCGGGACTACAAACGACATTGAATCAAGGGCCGCAGTCTAGCCTATCAAATCCGTTACCTTAAAGCCGTGCCGCCAGCAACTCGCGTTGAAAGACCATTTCTTTGGGCATCTGATCGTAAAGATTCAGGTAGAGTTCTCCTTGAAAGAGAAACTCGCGACGCCATTCCTCACCGTTGATCGCCATGACCTCTGCGAACCGTTCGCAATCGAAGTCCTCTAATCCATCGGTATTCAATTCTCCCCAATGAGGAATCCATCCAATCTTGGTCTCATGACCGGCAGCGCGTCCGTGACAACGATTGATAATCCATTCTAACACCCGCATATTCTCACCAAAGCCGGGCCAGAGAAAATCGCCATTTTCATCGCGACGAAACCAATTCACATGAAAGATGCGCGGCACATGGGCGATCTGTCCCTGCATCTCAATCCAATGATGAAAGTAATCCCCCATATTGTATCCGCAGAAAGGTAACATGGCCATCGGATCACGCCGGACCTCGCCCACGGCGCCCGTTGCAGCCGCGGTCGTCTCCGAACCCATGGTGGCACCAATGTAGACACCGTGTACCCAATTAAACGCCTGAAAAACGAGTGGCATCGTGGTGGCGCGACGACCGCCAAAGATGATGGCGCTGATGGGAACGCCGTTGGGGTTTTCCCAGTCCGGATCAATCAACGGATTCTGATCTGCAGGAGCCGTAAAACGAGAATTGGGATGGGCGGCAGGTTTGCCACTTTTGGGATCCCATTCGTTGCCTAACCAATCGATGAGCCCTGCGGGTGGTTCTTCCGTGAGACCTTCCCACCACACGTCCCCGTCCGGCGTCAGCGCCACATTGGTGAAAATCGCATTCTTTGAAGCAGACCGGAGGGCATTGGGATTGGATTTCTCCGAAGTCCCAGGCGCCACGCCGAAATAGCCGCGCTCAGGATTCACCGCATAAAGCCTCCCATCACTGCCAGGCCACAGCCAAGCGATATCGTCCCCCACCGTGGTCACCTTCCATCCCTTATATGACTTGGGTGGTATCAACATGGCGAAATTCGTTTTCCCACATGCACTGGGAAAGGCGCCCGCCACATAGGACTTTTCACCTCGGGGAGATTCCACACCGAGAATGAGCATATGCTCGGCCATCCATCCTTCTTCCTGGGCAAGCCAACTGGCAATGCGCAAGGCGAGGCACTTCTTCCCTAACAAGGCATTTCCGCCATAGCCACTACCATAGGACCAAATGGCTCGCTCTTCCGGAAAATGAACAATATATTTCGTGGGATTGCACGGCCACGGCACATCGGCCTCGCCTTCAGCAAGCGGCTTGCCCACACTGTGCAAGCAAGGAATAAACGCGCCATCCGATCCTAACGCCTCCCAAATGTGAAGCCCCATGCGGGTCATGATGCGCATATTCACCACCACATAAGGTGAGTCCGAAAGCTGAATACCAATCTTGGCCAGTGGTGACTGCGGCGGCCCCATGCAGAAAGGGATGACATACATCGTGCGGCCGCGCATGCTTCCGGCAAAGTGCTCGCGAAGCAGCGTTTTCATGCTTTCCGGCTCTTTCCAAAGATTATTGGGCCCGGCATCCAATTCGCGTTTGGTACAGATAAAGGTGCGGTCTTCCACGCGGGCCACATCATCCGGATCTGATCGCGCGAGAAAACTATTCGGCCGCAAGTCGGGATTGAGTCGAATAAACGTGCCGGCCTCTAGCAGCTGATCACAAAGGTTCGCATTCTCTTCCTCTGATCCATCGCACCAATACACCCTATCCGGCCGGCAATGACGGACCATTTCGACAATCCATGCCTTGATCGCGGGATGAGAAACATAGGAAGGAATATCGAGCAGATCATTCATGGGGCATCAACGGTGAATTCCCACCTTTGTCCACCGGTTTGCCATCAACGACGCGACTAGCCCTTGGTAAAAAACAGCATTTTGACACCCATGACCGTCACAAGAGCGCCGAATAGCCGGGTGAGTGTTTGGTTCTCAAGCGAACGCATCAGATCCGTTCCAAAATAAGCAGCGATGCTGGATCCTAATGCGGTGAAAAAGACGATACGCCAATCGATCAGTGCGCTTTGTGCATAACGCCACGTCGCCACCACGGCCATTGGAATCATCACCGCTAACGACGACGCCACGGCACTTTTCTGCGATAAACCAAGCGCCATAACGAATGCCGGAACCATGATGATGCCGCCGCCGACACCGCATAATGCACCCAATAGCCCTGCAGTGATACCGACGCCTAAAGCGATGATTGGAACAACCATGAGATACGAAATGAGGTTTCGGAGCCGAAATTTTAATACTTTCGCCCCATAATTTAAATTTTTTAGACTTTAATCAGACATAATTGACAATCTTGATTTGAAATTAGCCAAATAGTTTCTATGGATCGGGCCATGGCCAACACACAAGTTAGTTCATTGTCCGACGCGGACACTCGCTTGGCTGAATTGAATACGGAGATTCTCCGTCTCGAAACAGAAAGAAGCGAATTGCTCCGCGGCGAGCTGGCACGCGCCGATGCTCGCGTTGAAGAAATCCAATCCTTCATTGGCGTTTACCTCTCCTCGTCCAAACTCGGCGGCGGGAGCACCGCTGCCGCCCCCAAGAAAAAGCGGGCTGCCAAGAAGAAAGCCTCTGGCAAGAGAAGGGGCCGTCCACCAGGAAAGAAAGCCGGTGCGAAACGCCGGGGCCGTCCGCCCAAGAGCGACAGCGCCAAACCTGCTCCCAAGAAGCGGGCTGCCAAGAAGAAGGCCTCTGGACGCCGCCCACGCGGCAATAATGCAGAGCGTCTCGGCACCATTAAAGATCTTGTGAAAAAGGCCGGCAAAGACGGCGTTTCCGCACGCAAGATCGCTAAGGAAACCAATTTCCCCTACGTTTCCGTCCTCAATATTCTCAATGATGGCGGCAACTTTAAGAAACAAGGTGAAAAGCGCGATCGCCGCTATTTCCTCAAGTAGGAAGCGGACTTCACGTTCCTTATTTCAAATTCATTTGAGCCGCGTTTCATCTATGAAACGCGGCTTTTTTATATCTTGGAGAGTTGTGCCGAGATGACATTTCCTAGCCGGGCGATCCCTGATTCGATTTCATCTAGCGATGCGTGAGTGAAATTCAATCGCAAGGATCGATCAGCTTGCGTCGATACGTTGAAAGCCGGTTCAGGCGCAAAGGCCACCCCGGATTTCATGGCCGCAGCCAAACATGCCGTGGCGGAAAGGGATGCCGGTAGCTGCCCATAAATGAACATGCCACCTGCAGGCTGATTCCACTGACAACCCACGGGGCAATATCTTGAAAGGGCATCTAGCATGGCATCACGACGCTGCCCATAGGCCCTTCTCAACTTCTCGATATGCTCTGGAAGATATCCAGCCGAAAGAAACTCCACCACCATCGCTTGGCACCACGTACTCGTGTGCAAATCCATGGCTTGTTTCAGTTTTACTAATGCGTCGATCACTTTCCGCGCCGCGATCACCCAACCAATGCGCAATCCAGGTGAAATCACTTTAGAAAACGTCCCAACGCTTATAAGGCGATAAGCAATCCTTTCGTTCTCAAATAATTCTAAGATCGATGGGCCACGACATTCGCCATTGCCATCATAAAAGAGCTCTTCGTAGGGATTATCCTCGACCACGAAGAGATCGTGCTCACGAACCAATCGCACCAGCGCGTGACATCGTGATTGGGAGAGAACGGCGCCCGTTGGATTCTGAAATCGCGGCATCACATACAGGAACTTAGGCTTCACGGTTTGCAGGACGGCTTCCAATCGGTCGATCTCGATGCCTTGTGCGTCGATCGGCACCCCAATCATCTTGGGGAACAACGGCCGCCAAGCCATGAGTGCGCCCGGATAGGTCGGTTCCTCAAAAACGATGGCATCGCTCTGATTCACGAGTGCCCTGCCGATGAGATCCAAGGCTTGTTGCGCGCCAGTCGTGATCAATACGTTTTCCACATCCACCCCATGGCCGGCGGCAAGATACTCGCGCAGGCGTGAATCGCCCACCGTTTCGCCATACTGACAGGATTCCGATGGAGGCGGAAAGGTAGCGTTTGCCGCAAGCAAGCGCAGTGCCTCATAGGGCATCATATCATTACTGGGAAGCCCGCCTGCGAAGGATATCACTTCAGGTTGCCGCGTTAGTCTTAACATCTCACGCAAGACATTCCGCGGCTGCTCGATCAGGCGGTCACTAAAAGGAAAAGACACTTGGGAAACCATCGATCACGGTGAGCTGAATGACCGATATTCGCTAAAACCGTTTCGGCACTGCAATGATACCGATTTGGCATCGGCATCCCTTTCCTGATCTGCAACCGAAGTGATGGGCAAGCGCGTAGCGGGACGGGTGTAAGTTGCAGGCATGGAGCATCGAAGAAGGAGCAGTCTCACGACTTCTTCTACAGCATGCACCTCTTCCTTGATCTGCATTTCAACAATCGCTTTGCTACCATTCATGAAACGGACCGGTTGGCTCCTCCCCCTTCTCTGTTGGTTCGGATGTTCCTATTTACCCGTCCATCCTCCACACTTGCCGCAAAGGGCACCGCAGGAACGAGCATCACTCACCAGTCCAAACACTTCTTCTTGGAGCCAAGCCCTCCATTCAGGCTCGCCTTTCAAACCCTTACTAAATCAAATAGGTCAGGCACTACGCGATGGGCGCCTCCCAGACCAAGTGAATCACGTTGGCTTTCTGGAGAGCGGCGAGGACGCGCTTCTCGCACGCCTTCATTTGATCGAACACGCCGTCAAATCGATCGACTACCAGACCTTTATCTGGGTCAATGACGAATCAGGGCAAGTGTTAGCCAATGCGCTACTTCGCGCCGCTCAACGCGGCGTTTCCGTCAGGATACTCGTTGATTACATAGGCATCGCCAAAGACGCCAAAGCTCTAGCATTGATGACTAAAGCTCATCCGAACTTGAGCGTACGAGTCTATCGCCCCACGGCAAGGACGCTTGAGCGCGGTCACCTCGCAACCCTGGCCTACGCCCTCACCAACTTCAAAGGGGCCAATCAACGCATGCACAACAAGATCATGGCGGTCGACGGCGTGGTCTCCATCACCGGCGGGCGCAATGTTGAAAACAGTTATTTCGACCACGCGCTGAGCATGAATTTCAAAGACCGGGATGTGCTCATTGCCGGCCCAGTCTCACTAGACATGGTCCAGGCTTTCGATGCCTTCTGGGACTTTCATCACACCGTCCCCGCGCAGCAATTAAGGGACGTCGCCCGCGCCGAACCGACGATCGCCCCCCTTCTCTCCCCTGTTCGCAAAAGCCTCACACGGATCGCTCAGCAAGCGAACGACAGAGCATATGTTAGAAGGACACTGGTGCAGCCGATGCGTCTCGCCCAATCGATGACCTTCATCAGTGATCTCCCCGGGAAAAACGGTGCCCTTCACTTGAGCGGTGGCGGACTCGCCACCACCCATATCCTTGGTGCGCTGGATGAGGCGCAATCGCAGATCTGGTTGCAATCGCCCTACATGGTGTTGGGCAGACCCGGCATTCGTTTTTTCAAGAAGCTCCGCAAACGCCACCCAGATCTCGATATTCACGTTTCCACCAATAGCTTTGGCTCCACGGATAACCTCATCGCCTATGCGGGAAACGTACGTTTACGAGACCGCTACGTGCATCAGTTAGGACTCAATATCGGCGAGTACCGTCCCTGGCCCGCTGATCTCCAGCGCGTGTTGCCTAACTACGATTGGCTCTATCAACAATCTCAAAAAGCCGGAGAGCGGAAGACATTTCTCTGTATTCACGCCAAGTCGTTCGTGGTCGATGACAAGCTAGCATTTGTCGGCTCCTACAATCTGGATCCGCGTTCCGCTCACCTCAATACCGAGTCCGGCGTACTGATCAGAGATCCGGCAATCGCCCGAACGCTACGCGAGATGATCGAGCGCGATCTTCAGCCTAACAACTGCTGGACCGTCGCTCCCCGTGCCGTCCTCAAAACTTTTACCGACATCAACGTGATGACACGGGATCTAATGGAACTCAGCCCTCTCGATGTCTCGATTCTCGACTCCACCTCCGGATTCGAACTCAAACCAGGCGAGAAACCCATACACTGGAGTCAGCCGGACTTTTATCGCCGCTACCGCGATCTCGGCAGTTTCCCCGGTGGCGATGGCCCCCTAGGCAAACGTGAACTGAAAGGGCGTCTCCTCAAGTTTTCCACGCGCTCATTCGATTCGCTTCTGTGACCGTTTGACTTGGAGGCGAGCGCCGCTCTACGTTGCAACGTTATGCCCTTGTCTCGCTTCGTCTTCTATGCCTTCTCCATTGGCACAATCCTAACACTTCGCGCAGAGCCTCCGTCCCTATCTTGGAGTCACGAACGCGGCTTGATCGACGGCGCCTTTGAATTGACTCTAACAGCTGAACCAGAAACGGCCCAGATCGTTTACACATTGGATGGCTCACCCCCGACGAATGACTCAGCTAACACCTACACCGCTCCCCTAACCATCGACACCTCCACGGTCGTCCGTGCAATGGCCACCGATGAAGAAGGCGAATCGACTATTGAGACCCACACATTCATTTTTCCCGATCAAGTCACCGATCAAGAAGCTTTCCCCCAAGGCTTCCCCACGCAGATCATCTCTAGACGGAACGGTCCCGGCCGGCCACATACCTTCGACTGGGCCATGGATCCGGAAGTGCTCAACGACAAGGAGAACAACGGCGATCTGGCCGCTCATTTGCGAGACCTTCCCACGCTCTCGATCGTCATGGATCTGAAAGATCTCAACTTTGTCTTCGATAATCAGACCCAACGCGGCGTGGACTTCGAGAGACCGGCCTCATTCGAACTCTTCTACCCTAACACGGAACGCTATGAGGATTTTGAAGGCTGCCAGATCGACTGCGGTTTGCGAATCCAAGGAGGCGGCGCCGGCGACCAAGCACGCAAGAAATCATTCCGTCTTCTTTTCAAAAAGATCTATGGCAAGGGCTCGCTAGACTATCCCCTTTTCGAAAGTGCCGTGCATTACGGGGGCAATGCCGCCAGTTCCTTTGAAGGCGTGGTGCTTCGAGCAGGCGGCAACACCAACTGGTCCAAAGACGATGCTTGGAAACACGGCCCTAGCACTTACCTTCGCGATCCATTGGTGCGCGATTCACAGATTGCCATTTCTGGTATCGGCTCACGCAGTGTCTTTACTCACCTTTATCTCAACGGTTTCTACTTCGGTCTCTATAACATCGCCGAACGGCCAGATGAAAAGTTTGCGGCTAGTTATCTTGGAGGCGACATTGAAGATCACTACGCCATCAATCACGGTGGCACCGTCGGTGGTGACAGCGGCTACTGGAATGACATTCTTAGTTCTTCCAATTTGCGTAATCTCGGTGATCCGGATCGTTATGCCGCGATCACTGACACCATCGCTATCGAATCCTACTGCGACTACATTCTACTCAATTGGCTGGTGGGCATGGGTGATTGGCCACACAACAATTTCTACGGTGGCGTGCGCAATGATCCGCCGGGAAAGATTCGTTTCTATTCGTGGGATTCGGAATACGCTTTCTGGACACTTGAAGGCTATCTCGGCTCCAATCCCACGGCCTGGATCCATCCCTCCTTTGAATCCAGCCGGAATCAGATCCCCGAGATCTGGCTCGCTCTAGCAGAGAATCCAGAATTTCTCAACACTTTCGCCGATCGCGTGAACCGGCATTGTTTCCATGACGGCGCCCTAAGCGATGCCAATCTGCAAGCGCGGCTCATGCGGCTTTCCGATGAGATCGAGAATGCCATCGTGGCCGAGTCCGCGCGTTGGGGGGATTCCTCATGGGGGCGCGAAGACGATCCTCACACGCGTGCCAACGATTTCATCCCTAACCGCGACGACATTCTATCACTAATAGAAGGCAATGCCGATCGTTTCGTGGAGGTGCTCCGCGACCGTGGGTACTACCCGGAACTTGATGCACCGGAATTGATATCGTCGGGCCTGGCTGGAAGTGACAGCCATCAGATCACGATGAAGAATCCCAATGAGACGGGCGCCCTGTACTACACGATTGATGGCACCGATCCTCGACTTCCAGGAGGAAACGTGTCTCCGAACGCCATCCGCTATGAGGAAGATTCTCCGTTGATCGTGAATGAAGCTACCCGCGTAAAAGCTCGCGTGATCAAGACCTCGCTCTTTGGCGATGCCACCGCGAGTCCCCTAACTGAATCCCTCTACTTAACAGCACCGTTAGGTTATCCGCTACGTATCACAGAGATCATGTACCATCCCGTGGAAAGCGAAGCGTTAGAATTCATCGAGTTGCAGAATGTGAGCGCTGCCAGGCTAGATCTCACGGGTGTTTATTTCGATGGCATTGACTACCGGTTTGCGCCCGGCACGTGGATGGAACCTCAGCAAATCATCGTGCTCATTCCTAACGATGATCCCGAGGCGTTCGGTGAAGTCTATCCAGATGTCGACGTCTTCGATACCTATCGGCGTCACTTAGGGAACGATGGCGAACGGATCCAGATTCTGAATGCCGATGACAACGTCCTCACGGAGATTTTTTATGATGATGACCTTGAGGCCACTTGGCCGGAACTCGCTGATGGCCAAGGACATTCTCTCGAGGCCGTGGATCCGCTCATCGCCGCCCAAGAACGAGAGCAATGGCGAATCAGTTCCGATCCTGGCGGTACTCCCGGCGTCGTCACCGCGCCGCAAGATCATACAACCGATGTTCCCAAGCTGGCCATTCGCCTAACAAACGCAAACCAAGTCACACTCACGTTTGGAGCCGAACCCAATCGCGAGTATGTCTTGGAAACACGATCCACTAGCGCTGATGCGTCATGGCAAACTCTCACAACAATCCTTGCAAAACCAAGCGCTCGCCAAGAATCGATCAGTCAGACCATCGACGGCAAGCGACTCTTTCGGCTTGGCGTGAAAAATTAACGAACTCAATCACCCAGAAGTATCCCTTAGGCCCCCAATCAGAGCTTTCACGGTCGAGGCCTTGCCCACTCGCTAGACCGATTCGAGTCAGCTTCAGGGCCCACCGCGTTCGACGCAAACAAACCCAGGCGTGACCGTCCGGGATTGGATTTCAGGGCCTTCATTTCCGATCAATGGTGGCTTGGACAACCAATCTGGTGGATTTACTCTTGGGCAAGCATTGCGTTAGGCAGTATTAACATAATGCCTAAACTACTACCGAATCGAATCATCGAACCGTGGAACTATCGAATGAGAGATCAATCCCCAAACAGCGGCACAAGATCCGTCCGGTGGCGTTTACGGAGACCCTGTCCGCGTTTTCCGTGCGCACGCTTGCGGAACTTGAGAGGTGCTTCTTTCTCCTCACCTGCATGCGGCGCCGGGGTATTGGTTTGGCCCGTTTGGTGAGAAGCTCGAGCAGCCGGAGCCGACGACGGTGACGGAGCTTTCTTCTTGCTTGCGGGCTTGGAGCGTTTCATCTGCTTCAAGCGTGCCTCTTGCCGCTTCTGATCCTGCATGGCTTTGCGACGCTCAAGGCGTGCGCTGAGGAGACCTCCTTTGCCTTTTCTCTCAGCGATTTCTTTCTGGTGGTGCCAGCGCGACGATATGGAACGCTGCCCTACGGCATCCGCACTGAGAAAGACGAGAAATAAACCAATTAATGTTAGAAGCTGGGTGGATGGTGAGAAGGTCTTCATCCACCCAGCTCTAGCTTGAATTGGTCAAAGTGCCAAGATCCGTATTAATTTCGTGCGGCTTGGAAGCGAACAGCAACCGGCTCGGTTCCATCCAGCCAGCCGGTGTTGAGCCGCCATCGGAAACGCACGCGGCCGCTGGGCTGTGGGGCGGCAGGCGTGGTGGTGAGGTAGGTGATGCCGGATCCGTCGCCATTGTAGCGCCAGGTTTTCAGATCAGTGGAGACTTCTAGCCGGAACGCCAAATCTTCGAGAGCTTCCTCGTTGATCTCAACGAGGAAGAAGAGCGCTCCGTCGCCTCCGCGAACCAGGTCGATTCCTGATCCGCTTTCACTTTGTATGGCGTTTCGTTTCAAGACAAACTCCAGGAAGTTGGAGAGACGATCGCCGTCCGGATCGGCGTTGGGACCGCTAATAGTAGGATCATTGAGCTCGCTCGGTTCAAACTGCGTCTCTAACCAATCTTCATAAGGATCGGTAACGATCTCGCCAAAGACCGCGGTGAGCCGCTTAGCCGAATCCATGGTAAGGGTGAACGAGTTGGCGTTGCTTCCGCCACCATCATCGTCCCAGTGCAGAAACTCGTAACCGGCAGTTGGCGTAGCCGTTAGAGTTACTTGCGTGCCTTCGAGATGGGCAGCTCTTTGCGGATTCGCCGTCACCGAACCCTCACCCGTTGTAAACACTTCCAAAGCATAGAGACGTTTGAAATGTGCGGTCACGGTCTGAGTACCAGCGATGGTGAGAGATTGAGGATTCGCGGTCCCATCGAGAGCCCCCGACCAATGGGTGAATTGCCATCCCGGTGCCGACACAGCGGTCAATGTCACCTGCTCGCCTTCGTCGTAGGACGGTTTGTCAGGACTTCGCGTGATCGTACCGGTGCCTTCGGTGACCGTGGCCAGACTCCCCAAAGCGACGAAGCTCGCCGTGATCTCGCTATTCGCACTTAGGGTAACCGTTAGGGGGTTGGCGGCACCGGTCGCATCTCCGGACCAACCGGCAAACCGGTAGCCTTCGGCAGGGTTGGCGGTTAGGGTGACTTGCGCCCCGGCGAGATAAGTTGGGGCGTTTGGTGAAACAGCAATCGTTCCTTCACCTTGTACTGACGGCGTCAACGAGACGAAACGCTGAAAGAGTGCATTAATCGTCGTGTCCTGCATAAGCGTGATTTCTAACGGATTTGCAGCTCCCTCATGCGAACCACTCCATCCCATGAAGGTCCAGCCCGGTTGTGGGACCGCTGTTAGGGTCACTTGAGTGCCGTCGTCATAGCTATTGGCATTGGGTGACCGCGTGACACCGCCTTGCCCCGTAACATTGACGGTCAACGCGCGTTGGGCGATAAAATTGCCGGTCACGTTGAGCGCCGCATTCACGACGATCTCAATCGAAGTGGCGTTTCCAGATGCCCCACCGGACCAGCCGGCAAAGCGTGCGCCTGTGTTTGCCGCAGCAGTGAGCGTGATCCGATCGCCATCATCGTAGACTGGTTTGTCAGGGCTAATAGAAATCTGACCGGATCCATTAGCGGAAACTTGCACGCTCCATTGCCTGATGAACACGGCACGAACATTCGCCGATTCAGACAATGTGAGCGAGGCCGGGTTCGTGGTTCCCGTCAACGAGCCTTCCCAACCGGCGAACCGGTAACCCGGCGCGGCCGTGGCACTCACTTGCACGACGGCGTTTGGCAAATAGGCCGGTTGATTCGGCGTCACGCTGATCGTGCCTTGCCCAGTGGTCTCTGTTTGAATGGTTAGACTGGCCTGCTGCTCAAAGACGGCTTGGACGCTAACGCTTTCCGTGACAGTGATCTGAAGCGGAACAGCGCTTCCTGAAGCGGCACCTTCCCAACGCACGAAGGCCCATCCCGGCGCCGCAACCGGGGTCAAGCTCACGTTCTCTCCAGAATCAAACTCCGTCTTGTTAGGCGCGAGCGTCACCGTGCCCTGACCTTGAGACGAAACACTGACGATAAGGCGGCCCGGGATGCGCCCGGGAGAACCACCATCCGCGCTCGAAACGACCCAACTCGCCGGATCATCGCCGAAGTCGTCCGGGTTGAGACGTTCCAGACTCTTGCCCAAACCATCCGCGTCCGCCGGCCAGGGATCGGCATCGTCGTATTCCACGGCGTCCACGACGATCATGGGGACGACCGTTTCGCCGTTCTTCGTAGTGGGTTCGTCAGGGCGAAGAAGTTTCAAACGCTCGCCTCCATTGTCTAACGAACCTGCGATTCTCCCCATGACCTTGATCTCATGGTGAAATTCATGAAGCGCACGAAAGTCAGCCGGCTCGCCCTCCACGACCAAGAGCACCTCGCCCGGCTGAAGCGTTTGGTTAGGGGGGAAATCGAAATCAACGCCACCGAGACGCCACGTGTTCTCTGGATGCGCTTCGTCATAGAGCGGCACGACGTTGGTGGAGCGATTCCAGATCTCGATGAACTCCGGCGCTGCCGGATCACCCGGATTGTACATCACTTCACTTATGATAACGTCAGGCGCCACGGGAAGCGCATTGGCACTGCCAAGAGTCGGCTCAGCCACGGCGGGAAAACGATCATCGCCGTTTGAGTTCGTCAGGCGACCGAAACTCACGCCATTGGCCGCGCCATCGAACGAGAAGCCATGACGATAGCCGGTCAAGCCGTTGCCATCTGCAGAATAAAGGTAGATCTCATCCCCGGCTGAACTCAGTGAGAAAACCCGGCCAAAGAACGCTGGGGGCAGACTAGCGTTGTTATTGGGATCGGCGTCGTTGTCCTCCAAGATCACCAAGTAACCGCCGGCCGGCACCACCGAACCGGTGGGAATGGCAAACTTGCTCGGCGTCCGAGGATCGTCCGTTAGAAACCAGCCGCTCACATTGACCGGGGCATCCGTCGGGTTAAAAAGTTCCACGGCATCCACCTGCGGCCAATCGGTGTGAGTCAGTGCTTCATTCACCAAGATCGCCGGTATATCCTCGCCATCGCCAGCTCCCGGGCTGCCGCCTTCACTACTGGCTGTCCAGCTAGCGGGCAGAGCCGGGTCCGGGTTGCCATCGGGATTGATGATCACTAACGAAGAACCCAGGCCATCTGCAAGGGCGGGCCAGTATTCGTCGTCATCGAAGGCGACCGATTTGAGGGTATTGCCAGCGGCATCCGCCATAACAAGCATCTCGCCGCCATTGGCAAGACCACCACTGTACTCGCCGGCCACGGCGTGATCCGTACCGTAGCGAAATTCGAATGCGGCACGATTGCGCACTAACAAAACGCGTTCTCCAGCACCGAGAACGGCGTGTGCGCCCGATCCGAATTGAAAGGTGATGCCATCAATAAACTGTACTCCAGTGAGGTC
Source organism: Verrucomicrobiales bacterium (assembly GCA_965224685.1). Classification (GTDB taxonomy): domain Bacteria; phylum Verrucomicrobiota; class Verrucomicrobiia; order Verrucomicrobiales; family DEV007; genus CBDDAB01. Next base: position 1,588,338 of record CBDDAB010000018.1, read on the forward strand.
AACCGGTTGATCCCCAATATTCATGAGCTCGATGTACTCGAAGTGATCGGCATCGGTAAATCCCGCCGCGATCTCGGCCGCGGTGGGATCACCAGGATGATACATGATCTCCGAGATGATCACATTGGACGAAGTTGGCGCCGTCGTGCCTAACAAGAAAGCAGCGCTATTGAGAGCGCTCCATTCGCCGCCGTCTAGCGCGCGCGCCTTCACTTCCGTGTAAGCATTGGGCAGGGTGATGGCGGAGCCGCCGGACACCCGGGTTCCCACCAATTCTGGCAGAATGAGAAAATCCGAGCTCCCCAAGTTGTCATTGAGGCCGTGGATCGCGAGAACGTTTGTTCCAGCAATCAGTTTATCCAAGTGACCGGTGATATCAAAATCGACAAAAGTCTGTGCGGTGGCGTCATCGTGAAGCGCGGTGCCTTCACTGTCCCAACTTAAGGTTCCAGGCGCATTGAAACTTGCAACTTGCTGTCCGTTGAGAAAAGCAACGAACCCGTCCTCAAACTTCATGCGCAATGTCAGCCCTTGAAACGTTTGCGGCGACGAAACCGTGAACTTGGAGCGGACATAAATGCTCGTGTTGTTGTTATTCATCGGTCCATCCACATCGAGATCGATGAGCGAATCGTAGTCCGAATTCTCGTCATACCCCACCCCGCCATTTCCAGAGAGCCACGAATTGTCATTAAAACTGACATTGCGCCAAGTTGTTCCCAAGTTTCCATTCGTAGGCACCAGAGCCTTGATGCCGCTATTGGTGGAATAGAGTGTTTGTGAGGATACTGATCCTTCCTGCGCCAGCTGGGCCGAGCCACTCACCGCACCATTGGGCAGCCGCGGATCCGAGCCATCAAGCGTGTAGTAGACGGAGCCAGATCCTGCCGTGAACCGAAGACCAAAGTTCGCCGGCACTTGACCGCCATGCTGATTAAATCGCGGAGCGTCCACCGATGGATAAAGCGGCGCACTTGTCGTGCCGCTGCCAGAATTTCCTCCGTTGTAGCGACGCGTGTTCTTCAGTTGCTCAACGACCACATTGGTCCGGCTAGAAAGATAACCGCGGATATTGTTCAGCTCGTTCAACCAAGTTGACCGCGTTCTCACCGTGCCCTTGGCATCTCCCCACCGGGCGGACTCCGCATGGATCGCTTGATCAATCATCGCTGCACGCGCATCGATTCGCGCTATCGTCTTACCAGGAGTGAGCAAACCATCGTTGAAGAAGACGTCATGGGCCCGGTCCCCAAAGCGCAACCGGTAGTCATCCAATGCCATGAGTTGCTGATGAATCCATTGCGGGTTGCTGTAATTAAGTGTCTGGCCTGCAGGCCATGGGCCATTGCGGTTGGTGATGGTGGATCCGGAACCGGTGCCTAACGAATGTTCACAGTCATGAGCAAAGTATTGAAACCCGAAGTGACCATTCCGATTCCAAAGACTGAACCAATTGTTAGGACGATCGTTCCCTAAAAAGTTCGAGACAGGAGCATCGTAACTTCCAACAAAGAGGATGACCAACATGTAGTCGATCAGATTATCGACATCCAAGTAAACGGGATATGAGGCGTTGCGAGTTCCGTCTGGGTTCAAGCCTTGCAGTCTTTGATAGAGATTGCGGCGCGTGGTGACGTTTGAACTCGCAGCTAACTGATTTGCTAATTCCCAGAATGCCGTCCACCCCGTCATCTCACCATCGGTGGCCTCGATCTGGTAACCACCCGGACTACCAGTCGATTTCACCGCATCGTATTCGTCCGAATCGCCACCAAAGTAAGATTCCCCAAAGGAAGCCTCCGCGCGTTCTTGAGTCATAAACAGTCCCCAGTAGACGCCATTGAGATAGAGATGGTAATAACGGCTGCGCGTGTGTGGCCGCCCCATATCCCGCTGGCTATCTCTAGCAAAGACCTCTCTGACAAAAGAGTTGCGGGTACCGCCTTGAAAGGACCATGAGTAATTCTGTGCCGTCCGGAAATCAATGTTCTTGAAGCGGTCAACCCCCTCATTACCAAAGAGTGGGTATTTCAAATCACCATCGTAGTCATTGCGAAAGAAGAGTCGGAAAGCGTGTTTGGGATTGTTCCCGCTGCGGCTGAATCCACCGCGAATCCGTAGCCCGGCATTGCTCTGAACGCCTTCCTCGCCATTGGCGGGCAAGAGTTCGAAAGAACTCTCGCGCTCCCAAGCGCGGCCGCGATTGCCGGCATGCACGTAAATCCCGGTCGATGTACTGAAAAGATTGGCCACATCAGTCACGATCGAGACGGAATCGATAGCCATGAGCGCTTCCTTCAATCCCGTCGTCGTGGTACCAATGTCAGACGGTCGGTCCATGCCATAGTCGAGCACCTGCCCATTCACCGTTCCCGTGGGCCAGCCTGAGGGCGGCGTGGACGTTTGATTCACCACATCATTGATGAAAATGTAGGTCTGCGTATCAGGCTTGCTTGGCGTGAAACCATTTTTATAAGCAATGGCGCGCAACGGCGTGGTCTTGCTGATGGTGATAGGTCCGCCGTAAAGCGTGCCACTGGTCGGCGAAGGCGTGGAACCATCCGTGGTGTAACGAATGAGCGCGCCTGAAGTGGCCGTCGTGATGGCCACTTGGAACGAGGCATCGTAGAATCCCCGATCCACGCTAAACTTCGTGTCCGCCACCTGCCCTAACGACGACACCGCGGTGTTGGCGCGGCCCGGCGTGGGCTCATTGAAAATGCCTGGCGTGCCTGTTAGAAGTCCGCCTGCGGAGAGAATGGGATTGATGAGAAAGGAGTCATCGTTGGCTGACGCATTCAGCCCTTGAATCGCTAACACATTACTCCCCACGACGAGGAGATCTTTGTGTTCGGATAGGTTGATCGTTTCCCAGACCTCGGATTCCGCCTTTGACCGCGACGCCGTGGCCGTGGAGTTCCAACTGAGACTTGCCGGAGCATTTCTACGCGCCACCTCCATCCCATTTAAATAAGCAACGAAGCCATCGTTATACTGCATCTGTAAGGTCAGGCTATCGATCCCTGACAAACTGCTGATGGCAAAGGGCACGCGAACATAGGCGGAACCGTTTCTTCCCAACATCGCCGTTTCCAAATCGCCACCCCCGGGCGAAAGCGTGGTGCCGGAAGCGATCTCGGCAATCTCGTCATTGGTCAGCACGCGGTCAAAGATCGCGACCTCATCCATACGGCCATCAAACCAACCTTGGTTGCCTTTGGAGCGCCCAAGATAAACCGTGGACGTGTCCCCCAAAGCGGCGTGTCCACCGGTGGCATTATCAAATTCACCATTCACAAACAACGCTTGCTCCCCGCCATCGAAACGCCAAGTAAGATGCGTCCACTGCGACGGCGAAACGGTGTGGCTCCCACCATTGGTATCGTTTCCCCAGAAACCAAAGTAAGCTTTGTTACTCCGCGTGGTGAGATGCAGGCCATTGGCGTCTTGCCCTAGAATGGTGTTGTCACCGTTTGTATTGTCCAAACGCACCCAAGCCGTAACGGTGAAGTCACCCGTTAAGCCTAACGAACTCGCTCCTTTTAGGGTCACCCGATCATTGGAACCATCAAAGTCTAACGCAAGCCCCAAACCATTCTTGCTCGAAACCCAATCTGACGTGGCGTTCATCTGAGTGAGGGTACCGTGATGATTATTGCCGGATTTGTCTAACAATTGCGTGCCAGTACCTTCCTCGAAGTCATAATACGCGACGAGGCCGTCCAATGCCGGACCACTCACGTCGCCAAAACCCACGCCCGTGTTCATCGAATCCCAAGCGGCATTCGGCGAATAATTCCGACTGTTCCACACCGAGCCTAACGAACCACTTGTGGGCACCAACACATCTGCCTCGGCTCCCTCATCAAGGTAAGTGGTGCCATCAAAGGGGACGCCGTATGACTCATCGTCTTGCATGGCTGAGAAAGCCGGCGAAAACTCATGAACGACCGTTTCCCCGTCGGGCGCCACCAAGGCAAGGTACTCTCCACCCGAAGAAAGCTGAAAATCCGTATGCAAGTCCGCGGCATCCGAAGTGCGGTCTTTGCCTGAGGCATAGACGATGAGAAAGCCTCCCTCCGACAGGGTGACCGCTGGGAACGCCCACTTGCTCAGATCTGCGGCGTCATCGGATAGGAAATGGCCTTCCAAATCGGCCGATCCGGGTCCGGAATTGTAGATTTCCACCCAGTCAGGGCTGTCGCCATCAGAGTCAGAGAGCGTCTGTTTATTTGCGGCCTGAACCTCGGAAATAATGAGTTCGGCCCGGGAAAGAACCACTGAGATTTGGAGAACGATGAGGGAAAACAGGGGGAGGAATTGTCTCATAAAGGCAAAGAATTATGATATTTATAACATCAAGAGGAGCTATACGCTAGCTCTTAGGTTACGCAACTGTCACCAGACTCTTTCATTCTTCACCATAAGCCAGCGAGAGACCTCGAGCCAATGACCCTCAATAAGGCGGACTCCCATTGCCAACGAACAGGCTGTTCACAGCAGAAATAAGGTGGGGTGATGGATCAGCGAAGCAAGGACTTCATTCTAACATCGACAGAACTCAATCGTATTTCCGCGCCCCGTACACCTTTAGGTGGCCCCGGTGGATGACGTATCGCTGAGTTCGAAACACCTCGCTGAACCTCTGGTGCGCTTTTCTAAGGCGCCTCATTGGGGAAGACCTAAGGGCATTGCTTCAACAAGGGCACGTGCATCCGTCGGCTCGTCTTCAAGCTCACGAAGGACACTGACAGACGTTTCACTAGCAGCGTTCTTGATCACCAAATCTCGAGCCCGGCTCACCGCCCGTGCTTCCAATTCATGCCGAATCTGCGACGCCGCGCGCGCAAGTGGCACCCGCGAGGCTTCCCGTTTTTCTGTCACTTGCACCAGCCACGCAGCTTCATCGGCTATGACAATCTCACCTAACACACCCTCTTTCGTTGCCTTAGCGGCAGCGTAAATCACGGCATCGGGCAAGAGAAGGTGACGTCTCCCGGATTGAACCCAACCGCAATCTCCCCCTTGATAACGAGTGTCTTGTTGGTCCGAGTAGCTCGCGGCGAGCGCCCCAAAGCCAGGTGCCGCATGAAGTGCCGAATCGTTTTGATAGTCTTCAGCCAGCTTATTCAATAGAGCCCTCGCATCGTCCTCTGAGGAGTCCGTTAGACTTCGGCGAATCACGGCCAGACGCACGGAAGCCGGCAGGGCGAAACGAAAACGATCTGCTTTCCATGCCGCTTCCACCTCGGCATCGGTGACGGTTTGCGGTTCGCGGAGATGTTTCTCCAAATAACGGCTTGCTAACAAACGCCTCATCGCGGCGCGAATGGACGGATCTTCATTCAAGCCCTCGCGAAGAGCGCTTTGCACCAGGGTTTCTTCTTCAATCAGACGATTCAAGGCGTCTTCTGAGGAAACCGTTTGCACGGTATTTTGAAGGTGCTTCACATCGGATTCCAGTATCCAAACGTCACCCACCGCGGCAACCGCACCCACGGGTGTTTCTTTCCTAACGGAAGTCTCTTTCTGGCCACAAGACCACAAGACGGTCAAAACGATTATTAAGCCTAACGATTTCATTTTCATAATGAGGAAGAGACACGACGACGGGTTGCCATTGAAAACGCCATCCCGATCATACAGAGAAGAGTAGCGCTGGGTTCCGGAATCGCCGAAAGGCTGACCCCAAAGCTGTAGGGCGTATTGTTTGAAGGGGTCCAGTTCTGACCGGCCGTGTTACTGGTGGCTATCTGATCCCCTACCCTCCAGCCGCGGCCTGAATCAAAAGGCCCCGCATCCGAGGCATAGCTCCAGTGATAGAGACCGGATGACGGCGTCTGCTCCACGTCCGGCGCCTCGACGCCGACGATCAACCAGTAGGTCTCCCCGGGATTGAGCACGACCTCAAGATCCTCGTCTATAGGCGAAAGTGATAACGTTTGTACCGTTCCGAATGGCGCTTGATTCAGAGAGCTGCTCTCCATCTCGACCAAGATGTTATCGAGATCCGGCCGCATGCTCTTACTGCCGGTGATCCCCACAATAAGATGTTGGTTAGGCGTGGTGGTTGAGATTCTAAGCGTGACCTGATCGACCTTCACCGCCTCGGCATCGGCATCAGCCACGAAACTCGTACCAAGCCATTGTTGATAGGTTACCGCCTCCTCGTAGTCATTCGCCGCACTACCCAATGAACTGAAAGTGATGGAGTTAGAAACCATCACTGCTCCAACCGGATCCACTTCATCAATGACCAATACAGCCGCCTGCACAGGATAACAAAGCCACATCGCGAGCCACCACTTCATGATTTGGAAACGTCTACGCGCAGAAACACGCGATCAATCTCACCAATCAGCCAGACACGCACACGTTCTTTGTCCTTTCCTATCAATGCCACTACCGCCTCAGCGTCATCGATTCCCACAGGCTGCCAATCATCCAAGTCAGTAGAATGCTTCACCACCCACGTGAGTTCCGGAGCGTGACTCCATCGCACATACTCCAATCCCAGCCGCCCATCCTCATCCACCATCGAGACCGGGAGCTGAGTGGGATCACTATCATAGGCAAACTCAGCGAGACCATTAAGCCCATTGCCATCCGGGTCACCCGCCAGAAAGGTGGCTTCGTCAAGGGGACCGCCCGGATGGAGATCTCGCCACTGCGCTAGTGACAAAGGCGCGAGGTTTCGATTCGCACTGATCGTAAAACTGTAAGGCGTCGTGGCTTCCGGTTCCCAATCGGCTCCCGCCGTGCCAGCGGATGCCGTTTGCACTCCAAAGGTCCATGAGGAGGCCTGAAAGGAATCGGCCTGCGAATTCAGAGCATAGTGCCAGTGATAGAGACCTGCGGGTATCGTCGCTTCTGAAGACACTGACTCCACCCCCAAGACCAGCCAGTAAGTTTCTCCCGGGTTCAGAATGGGCAGCGGTGTCGCCTTCGCCGTAAAAAAGGCGTCCCCTTCATCAAGAACCGGGGCATTGAAGGCAATACGCACATCTGCTAGATTGGGCCGGAACGCCGACTCTCCAACGACAGTGAGCTTAAGCGTTGGGTTCGCGCCAACCTCACTAAGCTTGAGCGTCACGGATTCTACCCACCATTGGGGAGAATCAGGCAACACCTGGAAGGACGACGCCTGCCACGAATGTGCGGAGACCGGAACGCCCTCTGCAGACGTTGGCTGGCCAAGATTGCCCAATACTGGCACTGCCAACGCATGGACTGCCAGATGCCAGAGCAATGCGAAGATGACGATGCTAGTTTGTTTTCCTGACATCAATACGCAAATAAGTGTAAGGCTTTTCCGGAATCTCACGCAGGAACACTTGCACGCGCTCCATGCCATCGTAGGTCGCGTCACTCGATATCTCCCGGTAGGACGTTTCACTCACATCATCCCACTGCTTCAGATTCTCCGACTGCTGAAGAACATAGCGGATCTCCGGTGCTGAAGGCCAACGATCGTATTCCAGGCCGGGACACTCCGCCTCATCGAGAATGCCGCGAACCTTCCACTCATCAGATCGTTGCGGGCGGAGATTAAAGGCAAATTCAATTAGGCCGCTAAAGCCATCCACATCGGAATCGCCTTGGAGAAAGGCTTCCTCCTCTTCAGTTACCCCGTAAGCGCTCATCCAGCGGTCCACCGTCTTCGGCTGGGGAACGATGAAGACTTTCTCCCGCACCGTTTCGCCTAACAAATAAGCATCATCCGACACAATACTGACGAAGACAGTTTCCGCTTGCTGACTAACCGACGCGCCGGCAAGGGGCGTCACCGATAGAGGAAGCACCGCCTGAGCCACCGGAAAGGTCACACTGGCAGGCAGCCGTGCGTAGTCGATGCCTGCAATGGCGTTTCCTCCTACTGCGAGTTTAACTGACAAAGGCGCATTCATGGGGCCGCTCCGCCGAATCAGAAGTTGTGCAGGACTGCCACCCTCAGAGTAAGCGACCCGTTCCGCCACCTCGATCCAAACTCTGCTCGGAAGATCCGCGATGGCTAACGAAGTCGTTTGATGCCCGTCTCCAATAGCCCAATCACTACCACCGGCCACCACAATCTGCACCGTCTCCGGTGTTTCACGAATATCATCGGCCAATGGTTGAATCACAAAGTTCACTGTCTTCTCGCCGACAGAAAAGACCGCTTTGTTAGGAAGCATTGCATAGTCGATGCCCATGGTAGCCGTGCCACTCCAAAGGACGGGAACGGTGAGACTCTCTTCGGCAGGTCCCCGCCGACGCAAGGAGATCGTCGCGGGCGAGAGTTCTTCTTCACTAGCATTGCCCGACAGGGCGAGAAATAACGTGGTCTGAGGGACGACTAGCCCGGTTTCTAACAGTCCCGCATCCCACAAATCCGCCACGCCCATGGTGAGACGGTCATTCTCAAAACGGATCGTTAGGTCAGTGTAGCCGGAGCCATCTCCATCCGCATCCACAGCAAGGGCGGCGCCGCGGCGCTCAACATAATCCGACAGACGCCGCCCAGATGCAGGAATGAGCACACCCCTCAAATCAACAACATCGTGCTCTGTTACTGAAAAATCCGTTAGAACAACTTCTCCCTGGGCGCCGGCCATCAAGAACCGGTCGGCACTCGCACCGCCGCGGGCACGATCGCCGTCACCAAGAACAAAGTAATCTGACCGGCCCGATCCTGACAACGTATCGGCGCCCGGCGAACTAACAAAGAGGCGACCTCGTTCCCAGTCTGGCACTTGCGCTAGAGAGAAATCGCTTGAAGGCGATGAGAGATTCGCCCCGCCCGACACACTTCTCGCATCGTGCACAATGGGAAAAGTGTCTGGCTGTGCCTCCTCAGGCATTTGCCATCCCTGCCACAACGTCGCCACATCCGAAACCGTCACGCGCAAGGTGGTTGCCACCGGATCATGCTCAGGATTCTCATCCTTTAGCGTCACGGCTAGCGTCGCCGTCTTGGACTCTCCGCCCAAGTGATGCATGATGATTCTCCCTTCGTTCACATCGCGCTGGGTGAATACCCGCGGGTTGATCACCCCCTGTCTTCCTAACAACTCGAGCTTGAAAGCGCTCGGCACGCCGGCAATCGTGTAGGTGAGTTCGTTAGGCTCCGAATCCCCATCGATGGCTTGCATGAGAGGCACGGCCGTTCCCCCGATAGGCATACTGACAAGGTATTCTTGAGCTAGCCGGGGCTGCGAATCATCCTGAACCGGATCGGTCCCCGCCCGGTATTCAGCAAGATTCGTTAGGCCATCCCCATCAAGGTCACCACTCGCGTCAGCCAGGTGTTTGTTCGTACCATACTTCTCTTCCCACCAGTCCGGCAAACCGTCACCATCCGCATCCGGCAGCGATCCGGATAAAATAAGATCCAACCGACGATAGGCCGCCCGTTCCTCGGAAGAGACGTTGAAGGAAAATCCTTCGGGATCCGCCAGACTAACAGACTGTCCGTTGACAGTGATGGTGGTGTTGCGAAAAGGCACGCCTTCTGCATCAGGGATGGCCAGACCGGGTTCCACACCTGTGACCGTTTCCGGCACGACCAAATGGTTAGGAATCCGAATGAAATAGGACATGGTTCCGTGATTCAAAGCGGCGAGCTGGGTCTCCGCCTCAAACGGTGTGTACTGCGAGGGGGCGAAGGGTTCCACGCGCCACTGGAGATTGCCTGAGGTCACCAAGTGCGGCTCGCCGCCTCCCAAGTGGAGGACACGTCCATAGAAAACGATGTCCGGCTCAGGGAGCGCCGCGCGAACGCTCGCGGTGAATAGCAGTAAGAACGTTAGGGGGATTCTCATAAAATCAATTGCCGCTGACACTGTAAGTTTGAAGGAGGATGCGGATATCGCGCACACCAACTCGATCGCGGTTTGTAAGGCCTGCCGTTTGTTGATCGTAGCCGGGTAATGGCGCACCGTGGATGAGCGTGTCAATTCCCGCCGTGCTGTTGTTAGGATCATTTAACAGGCTAGCATTGGGAATGATTAACACCCACTGGGTATTCCAAACACTGCGCCCCACGAGACGCCCGCTCTGCAACATCTCACTAGAGGACCATCCACCGGCGTCATGATAGGCGCGAAAGCTACTGAATCGGCGAATCTCTTCAAAAAAGCCATGCGCGCTACCCGTGTAGGGTTGCCAGTCAGGATTGGCCAGGTTCGAGGTGCTCACAGGAATCGGAGCAGGAATGCGCTGATCGACCACGCGCCACGCCTGAGAAGACAGGGTGCGGCTATCTGGCAGAAACATCTTATCATCCCCAACTGGAACCAAGTAAACTTGAGGCGTCTGACTCAACGCCGTATTGTTATAGCCATCAAAACGGATGGCCGCTGCTCGAATCTTGGTCGAGTAGCTAGAGGCATTGAAGCTACTGTCGCCTCCAGCTAACGTTTTACCAAACCAATTCAACCCAGTGGCGATCGTCGAATCGAATGGAATCACGAGCGCTGGCTGAGTGCCTGCTGATTCCGGTGCAAACGGCCGGCAATAGCGCCGGAAAACGTAACCATAGTTCACGCCATTGTGTTGATATTGATAGTTCCACAAATCCGGCACGCGCCAGCTCTCAAGCTGGTTGCGCCAATCTGCGTTCACGCGGCTGCTCATGCCCACGCGAGCCAGCTCCGTGCGAATGGAGAAACTCTGCACATCGGTATCTGGATTGTTGAAGCCCAACTGCCCTTTGAGTGTCTCAAAATTTGTCTTGAGAATCGCTAGAGATTCCGCGAGCCCGCCATTTCCCAGGACTGGCTCACCATCACTCCACGCTCCTAACGACCTCGTACGTAACATCTGGGCGAGCAATGGCGTCGCATTCGCAGCATGATTGTCAGGCAAATTCAACTCATACTGATAAGCTTTGCCCGCCAAATAAGCGTAGCGCGCTGCCAGGTCGAATGAACTCCGATACTTGCGCAAGGCTTCATTTTGAAACACGCGAAAAGTGTAGTCTTCATAGCGCTGTTTGGTGGTGGTGCTAGCCACTCGTGTGTTAAAGACCCTCCGCTCTTCTAACAGTGCCTGCCCCTGCTCTAACACCGTGCGCACCCGGTCGCTAGCCGCGCGCATGGTCTCAAGCGCATCCACCACAGCTCCAGCAGCATCCCCTTCTTCGTTCACGAGCAGCCAAATCTCATCGAGGATGTCCACCAGTTCGGCCTTGACCTCTTCCGTGAGCAGCGCTTGCTCCAATTCCAAGAGGGCTTCTTCCGCTTCCAGTTCAAATCGGTATTGAGTCGTCTGTGCAGCAAGCGAAACCCCTTTAAAGATATTTGATAGATTGGCTTTGATGGCCCCGATTGCCCCACGCGCCGGAGCGGTCACATCGTTCGCAAGGCCGGCGACCTTGGGCAAGGCTTCTTGTAGCACATCGAAGGTGTCATCGGTGATATCCGCAGCCAGGTCGGCTGCCCCAGCGGCGGCAAAGGCCGTCGTGGCAAGACTTCCGTAGAGATCTTGCTGGTCCTCGGTGTAAGCCGCCACCCGGATCATCGATGAACTGATGCCACTCTTGACTTCAAACTTGCGCAACAAAGCTTGGAAATCGTCTGACTGAGATTCATAGAAATCGACCGCCATGCGCACGCGCCATTGCGCCTGCACTAACTCTTGCACTGCGGCTTGAATGGCGCCGGGGCTTCGTCGCTGGCCCCATCCCTCAGGCGCCACCAACGCATAACCAGAAGCCTTTCGTGGCAAGTTAAGCGTGATCTCGCCAACCGGCTCGTTGGGCAGCTCCAAGTCTTCCGGAAAATATTTCGAGACGGTCTCCCTCACCGATCCATCAACACTCACCTCACCGCCGGTAAAAGGATTCGTATCCGCCGCAAGGTTACGTAGCCCAGGAACAATCGTTGTTTCGACAATCGTATCGTCTAACGGATCCAGAATATCACCTCCAGCAGCCACTTGATCCACATACATAAATAGGTAGAGGTCAGGGCCTTTGTAACCGGCTGGATAAGCTTTGCCTGAACCGATCATCCCTTCGTAAGGCGAACCAAAGACCTCGATCATCTCATTCCGGTACGCGAGATCTTGGTCGATCACATCTTGACGCAAGGTCTCGGAGGTGGCCTCAGTATGGCGCAATTGCAGGGCGATCTCGTTGGCTTGGTCAAATGATCGCAAGGCGTTCTGCACCGCCGCCGTGGCCCGTCCATACACTTGCTCGAAATGAGTGGAAGCGTTTTCGTGGCTGCGATCCGTTAGGACGGGGTCGATGTCGAAAGGCACCACACTTGGATCCAATCCCGCAGGGTTGAGTCCGCGGTCTGCCATATCCAGCTTAGCTTGGATGTTAGAAGCGTGTTGAGCGATCTCGCTGATCTCGATCACCGTGCTCCGGTCTACTTTGCGGATGCCTGCGTTCTCCGAATCCTCGGCGGGCAATAGGGCATTGACGAACATCCAATCGAAGAGCGCCGCCGTCCCGGCACGTTGCGCCGTCTCAAAGACTCCCCATGCGCGATCCGTATTGGTGTCTTGATAGCCTTGCCACTGGCCATCGGGGTTTTCCGTGTAGGCCTGACGGTAGGTGAGATCGACGAGTTCGGCGCCACAACGCGCCCGCGCCGCTGCCGTCTTGGCGAAAGCACGTTCGTCGAGGTAGTCCACGTTTACCACCACCCCATCGATGTTCACTTTCTCGCTTCGTGGGCTCCATGTGAAGTTCTCAGTCGTTGCCAAATCGTAGTAACCTTTGAGCGCCATCGTGTAATGCCCCCAGGCATCGCCATGACCTTGTGGATAGAGACGGCGTCCATCTTCGTGATCGAGGAACCCATCGTTGGTGAGGTCCTGAAGACCGTAGTTCAAGACGTAGGCTGCTTCCCCTGGGCCATTGGTGAAGTTCCACATGAGCCGGTTATACGCTGGCCGGGCACCTACCTCGCTTCGTCCACGCAGAAGCATTAGTTCCTCATCTAACAAATTGGCTGTCTGATTTTGAAAAGCGTGAATCGTGGGCGCCAAGGTGCCAAACTCACCACCGACCGTGCTGTAACCGATGGTTGGATCGAGCGCGTCTGAATAAGCCTCATTTCCGAACAACGTGTAGAGACCCGCAATACGGTTGGCGGCATTGAGAAGAGCCGTATTCACGCCATCCGTCCCCGAGGCACTAGCGATCGTAAAATCTTCGGCACGATCGAGAACCGTTTGATAGAGCGCGATTAGACCGACATTCTCAATGGCGTCTTTGTTGGGGTTAAACGCCACGGGGCCCTCCCAACGTTGTCCTGCTTGTTGCAAGGCACTGGTGTAAGTGGCAGGCGCATCGTTGTTGCGGAAATCATCGTAGCGCGCGTCAAAGAGGTTCACGGCTTCCGTCACGCGCTTCACCCAACCTGGCACTAGTTGAGCCACGAATGGCGGATCCGTGTTCGTCTTGGGTTCCCGGCTGTTCGCCGCGCCCGCCCAAGAACTCCACTCCGTAGGGTTTGCGCCATAACCATAGCGACAAAAGACCACGTTATCCGTGATGAGTGTGGGCCCAGACCCTGCCAATTGGATCTCACTCAAACCAAGTCCTTGCTTGAAGAGCGTCCAGGCAGAGTCATCGCGATTGACTGGATCCGGAAGATCAATGCCGGGTGGGTTCAGATCGCGGCCGTCTTCCTCACGAAGATACCATTGAAACGTGAGCTCACTCACATCTCCACCAAAATCAGCAGTGTGGCGAAGACTGACTTTCTCATCAAAGACATTGCTAGGTTCCATGACGGCGACCGATCCCCGGTATTTCTCACGCGTGATCTTCATCACATGCATGGCGACTGGGACATCTCCCAGATCCTCATGATCATTCTCGGCAATCGTAACGTAGCCGTCGGGCAGCATCACCGCCGTACCGGGATCCTGAAGATCCGGATTGGTGATCACGGCCAAGCCTGGTCCGAAACTGTTGGCCGGCTGGGCAACCACCCCGTCCGCCGACTCTAACCCAACCCCCAATGAACCGGTTACGATAGCGCCTTGGGGATTCTGGGAAAGCGCCACCACCGCGTCGACTGCGGTCAACCAATCCCCAGCAGAAGCGAGTCCTTTGATCAGCAGCTTGTCTTCCTCAGTGAGAACGTTGGGTTGCAGAATGATTTGAGCTCCCGGCGCGGCTAACAAGTCCCCGTCTCCCAAGATACGCCCATTAAGCAAGCCTCGCACACCAAGTTTCTGGCTGGACGTGTTATAATAAACCCGCTCTTGCAAACTCGCTGGCAGCTGTTTGAAACGCCATAGCAGTCCATCGACAATCACATTGCCAGAGGCCGGCGTTAATTCGCTTGGCACTGATGTCAGAGCGAGATCAACTTCGCGCCCGTCCAATGCTGGGAAGACTCGCGCCAAATACTTGGAGCCCATGACTTGTGGGTCGAGGGAAGTATTCGCTTCGTCAAAAACCAACTTACCACTTTGCCAGGCCACGGCCTGCGGCAAGCCTTGTGGCCGAGGGGTTTCGGTGTTGTTGTCAGTAGCGTATTCACCACCAGAAAACGTTAGAGTTTCTCCAGCTTTGAGGACGGCGACATCATCGGGCCAGACCGTATCATACCAAATGTTGCGCGGACGTGCGGTCGTGAGTTCTCCCAGAGAGACGGGATCGCCCGGCTGGCTTGTGGGATGCCAGAAATCGGCGCGCAATGGGTAATACCACGCCGCGCGAATATCCTCGGCCAAGTCCGTATCGCCCGAGACCACCCAAGGCATGAGATTCTTATCCTCGTAGTAAGCGATGCGGCCATCCATGTTCTCGCCTTCCGTTTCTGAAGGAATGGGCGAACCGCCTAACACCGTGTCCAATGGATGCGGTGGGACCAAACGATTGCCTGCTTCGCCTTTATAAAGGTACCGATAACGCGCATAGATTTCATTCTGCGCCACCCCGGGAAGCCTGAGATCAAGTGTGGTGGGATCTTCTTCAATGACCCGATAGACTTTCATGCGCATCTCAGGCGCTTCGGGATTTCTCCGGTCTTCGTATTGAACAAGCACATAGGGATCGCTCGTGAATCCGCTCGTGCGCTCGGTCCGATTCAGATCATTCCTCAACCCAAATGCCGCCATCCGGTTGGCATCAAGATAGGAAGGCGCCATCAGTCCATGTTCTTCGTTGGGATTATAGCCGAACGCATCCGAGTTGGGTTGATGATAGATCTCCGGACTGCCAAAGACGGGTGATCGAAAAGTGGGCTGGTAGACGTAGACTCCCGCGCCTTGATTCATCTCCACGGAAACCGCACCGAATCCGCCCGCGACGCCATCCTGTGAGAACACCACGTTGTATTCCGTAAAGGCGTTCGCCGTTCCCAATGAGAACCATCGGCTCACAGGTGTCGTCTCTACTTTCACCAGATTCTCAAGGGGTTTGTCAGGGTTAAAGGGTCCCTTATAGAGACATACCTTGGCACTCCATCCCCAAGTATACACCCACAGCGGATCGATGCCGCTGATGGGCGCGATTCCCACATGATGGAACTTGCTCCTTTCGTCAGCAATCGAATCCATCGAATCACTCGGACGTTTCCAAAGTGGGTTGGGCTCTGGGACGAATGAATCATAGGTAAACTGACCGCTCAAAATACCACCCGCGGGATCCAAATAGGATCTTGAAAGGTTCTCGCTTCCTAACTGACTGGCGATGACGATTCTATCAGGAGAAGCAGGCCATCGAGGATCGTAGGCGGAAGCTTTGTAAGGCCAGCGAATGCCATCCCTAAGCTCATACCATGCCACCGCGAATTCATGGTCAGCGCCCACGCCATCAGCTTGATGAAGAATCAATCCTTGAAGAATAGGATTATGATCCTTACCTGCCACGGGGCCGTGCCCCCCCAAATCCTGGGCCAATTTGATCGTAAATTTCCCTTCGGGATCCGCCGCAAACTCTCCTGTGTAGGCAAAGCTATTACTCGAAGACCAGGAATGCACTGCTGAATTTCCATGCGAGGTGTAATTGTCCACTGCTAAGTGGTCATTCACAGAAATGTCAAATCGCCTATCATAACCACTGCCCTCATTGGTAAGCAGTTGAAGATGATAATAGCCGCCAGGCTGAAGTCCTGAGATTGTCACGGTGATCGGATTGGGAGCCCCCTCCCAGCGGATGTCCCGCATGATTTCTGCAAGATTAGAAGCCGCGTTTCCTGAGCCCCCGCTGAAAGTGGGTGCCGAGGCATAGTCATCGACAAATTGGCTCGCCGTGGTGGTGACGGTTACGCCATTCGAACTAATAGACGGGTCGGCACGATCGCCAAGAAAGGTCACACCATTCACCTCCAAATCCGTATCACCAAAGTGATTCACGGCGATGACCGCTTTGCTAGGATCAAGCAACAAGTCGTCTGGACTCGCGAACTCGATAATGGTTCCCGTATGAATATCCGTTTGGTTGGCGGCACTGGCCTCACGTCCGTTCACGGGAATGATAGGGCCATCCAACGTTTGGCGGTTGTAGATATTACCATTTACTGGTGCGAGGTCATGGATCACGAAACCGTTGTGTCCCACCGCGGTACCTTGATGGTCAGCGCTGGTTACGGACTCCCCGATCGTCGCAGGCAAACGGGTATCACCCGCGGAGGTCTCCCATTGGATCGAGTCCACGACTTTCACGATCAGTGGTTCTTTCTCCAAGTTACCAATGGCTTCACCCCCGCTTCGCTCAGAAAAAATCAAGGCGCTACGTCCGGGTTCAACCGCAGAGAACAAACTGCCAGACACTTGCGCCTGACTTTCGGTATGCGCCATTCTCACAAAAGCACGACTGTCTTCTGATGACGGATCCAGATTGACAGGCGGAGTCTCCAGAATGTGGGTGTAGTGAGGAGTATCAGGCCATCTCGCATCGATCTCCACGATCACATTCTGCGCCGCATCATCCGGAGAAGACGTGTTCTCAAACTCCACCGTGAACTTGCCCGGCTGCAAGGCATAGAGCTTCTGATCCACTTCATCCCATACTTGCATGTCCCCCCAACCACTACCTGAAGGGCCTTGAGAGACATTACCGCCCGAAGGTTTCTTGGTCTTGTTCACCCGAGTTGCGTCCGTCCCCGTCACTCCTGAGAAGGTAAGCGGACTACCAATATAAATCGTCTCAGGGTAGATCGCTCGCGCGTAATCCCATGTGATATTGGAGGGTTCTGTGATCGTAAATGCTTTCTCCGTCACCGACTTCACAGCAAAAGGTACAATCGATCCCTGACCACCTGTATAGCCCTTTAAAGCCAAGGTGCTCACGCCACTGGACACCGACGCAGGCGCGCGCGCCGTTACTTCTGCCCCGGCTGCAAACCAATATTCACCCGTTCCAGAATAGATATCAGCACTGTTGGGACCACCTGAGTTATAAGCGATGCCCGTTACCTCGACAAAATCAATATAAGGTGGTTGCACCCAATTTCCATCCGCCAATCCTGTCACGAGCCACTCATTCGAAAATGCGCCGGAAGCCGTCCGACTCAGTTCAATCACCGTGCCCGCATCCGGCGTCGTGGCCGTTGATTCCTTCAGGTAGATAAAACCTCCCGCAATAAAGGTGAGATTATTAGGCCGATTCGCGGCGCTCCAACTTCGAGATGTCCGAACGCGCGCTGATAATAGTTCGACATTACTATCAAAACTTAATGTTCGTCCACCATCGGCCGACGTCGTAACTGAATAGTTCGGACGATTACTATAAGTTTCCGGAGCTCCATTCGCGACACTGGAGTTCACCGCAACGCGAAGGCTGTATTCCTTCTGCCAACGCCAGATGATTCGCCCAGGCGATCCCACAGTGATTTCTTTGGTCTGCTGGCGGTCTTGATAGGATGACCACGACACGAAACTCCCAGAATTCACCTGCTGCGCAGAAGCCACGCATCCTTCGGCGACGAATCCAATGGAGCGCCATCGAACCCCAGGCATGGACGAATCTTCGTCGGCACCATCAATAAACGCGGTGAAGGGTTCGTTCTCTCGAATCCAATGTTTCTGCACCGAAGGCTCGGGATTACCCGCTGCGGTCGAAGTCAATCCCTCAACATTCTCGATGTCAGACTCAATCTCAAGAGCATGATCGGTTCGCCATAAGAATGTCAGTTCCGTATCGGCTCCGGCTACGAAAGTGACTGAGTTAGCGGTGCCGTTAACCGTGGAATTGCGGAATTGATAGCCAGTACAAACCCGACGCGTGACAGCGTGTTCGCGAATAGCAGTCGCGTCCTGTGCATCAATGATATTCCCACTTGAGTCTTCAAACACTTCCGGAGGTACACTCGCAACAATGGTCTGACCCGCAGCTACGGTATCGATTCCCCTGTGCGGCAGAGGAACTCCAAATTCCGACTCGATCGTAACGGTCACCTCTTCAAGGAAAGAGAAGTCCGTTTTCTTGAGAAAACCTGCATAGGCAGACCAATTAGATGCATCCAAGGTCTTGCGCTTCTCTGAAGGCCCGAAGCTGATTGCACCCGACTCTCGACCACCCACAAATACAATCGTCTGCCCCGCGACAGCGATCCCTGCGTTACGTTGCCCGGTAGGAATAGACAGCCCTGCAGACACATCTTCAATTGGCGTTAAATGTCCCGAAGCGGTAGCACTCAGATCACCCAGTGCCATCTTCTGCCAGAATAGATGAGATGACGACGAACCGCCTAACGTCGCTTTCTGCGCGCCCGCGTTATTTCGATCAATCACTTGATGGTCAACACCGTAGTTAATTAAAGTGTCGAGACTGCCCGAGGCCGTTCCCGCCAAATAAACTCCGGAAGCGTCGACCGTCATCTCATGGGCAAAGTCTTCTCCTGAGCTTTGAAAAAATCGCCACGCTTCAGAGTTCAAGGTAGTGGCATTCAATCGCGTGACAAATATATCATAGCCTTGGTCAGAACTCGGTAAGCTTTCGAGATAGAAGAAGTGGTCACTGTTCTCCTGAGCTGGGCGAAGACGTTTCTTCCATTCGCCCACCGCATAGACGGACCCATCATAATAAGTGAGATCACAAATGCGGTTGGCGGATCCGTTTTCGCCGCTTTCCAGGCGGCAGGGAAGAAACATTCGCTTAATTCTAGCGCTTATCCCGGACTGAGTATCAATACTCATTAACATTCCGAAATGGCCATAATGAAAATCGAAATGTACATCTAATCCAACCTCGTTTCCCACCCCGGTCATCGTCCCAGACGTTCCTCCTGAATAGATCGTCCGAAGCTGTGAACCATCACCATCCACTTGATGAATACGCGAATTAGAACCTGAATAGTCGACGTTCGCGTCGAACGCTAGCGCAAGATAAACCGTTCCATTATTATCTGCGGTCACAGCCGTTGCATAATCATCTCCCTTGGGAAAGCCCATCGTCGTTCCCCATGTCGCTCCCAAATTCTCATCAAAACGCACAATAAAGGCATCGGACCGCGGATCTGGATCGGTGTCCGTGTCTTCATTGGTATCATCACCCTTGTAGACTTTCAAACCGGTGAAAACATTGGCCGCGGCGTTGCGTTGACGTTGTTGGACCATCAAGGAATCGCCTTCGGCGTCACCCGCGACCACGATGCTCGGCGATCCATTAACGGTACTCACCGCAAGGGCATTGGCCCTGGCATACGCACCAGTGCCACCCGGCGTGAAGAGAGAGTATTCCTCCAAGGTTCCCTCCAAGGTGATTTTCGCGACGAAGCCTCTTTGCAGTCCCTGATCCAATAGTCCACAAATGTAGAGCCGGTCGCCAAATACCTGGATGTCGTTTGGGCTCCACCCAAGCGATCCCATGATCTCGCTCATGGACTTGACCCAAACGATTGATCCGGCTGGGTTGAGTTTGGCAAGAAAACCATCTTCAGTTGATGAGAGAGGATTCGCATATCCCACCACAAAGACGTTTGCTCCCGAGGACGCCGTCTTAAATCCCGGGTTTCGGCGCCGCGGTTCATCGATAGGCAAACCTCCTACCAACGCGGGCCAACCATCCCAGCTCTTGTCGTTTTCAGAATAGAGTGACCAACCTGCTTTCTCTAAGGGCTTCACTAGCACTTGAGCAGACTGAGCCGCCGCCGCCCAGAATATAGAGAAGCCTAAGATTAATACGAAGTGTCGATTCATAGGAAACTAGCGAAGTTGCGCTGCGGTTGAAACGCGGGTGAAAGCGATAGGCCCTCTCGCCTCAATCGCGTCTTTGTGAATCCCATCAACGGTTTCCCAAAGGGTTCCTGAGATTTCATCACCCGAGGGGGATCCACTGTCATTGAGTTGAATGCGAATAGTCCTATCGATACTCCAGGCGCTGGCCAGATCAGGGTGATATTTGTGTCGAAACGGATTAAGTGGATGGTTCGCTCCCAGATTAATTGAGGCCTCTAGCCAGCCATTGGATTCAGCAAGGGGTACACTGCTACTTGAGAACGAAATAGACGAACAACTGAAACGCTGCCCCACTCGCTTTCCACCTCGTCTAACAATGCCATCGTATTCAGAAGCTTGGCTGATATCCGTCAGCACAATGGGTTGGGCAGGCACATCTTTGGTGTGCATAAGAGCGGCTTCATCCAAGAGGCGAATTTGACCTAAGGCATCGACATGAACGATCACTCGATGGCTGAATTTCGTCGGCGCCGAAGCCCATTCGCTTGTCTGAACGGCCTTCACTTCGTCGAGTGTGGCTTCACCAATCCATAGACCTGCCAAGGAAGGGTCAACCCTAGCAGAAAAGAATTGGTTGATATCTGATTGCGTGAGAGCCCGAGAATAAAGCCGGTAATCGAGGACACTTCCATTGTAATAGTTGCCACCAGGCAATCCCCCCATGGTCTGACTACTGATGGGATTGAATGCTAAAGATGCGCCCGGCGGATTGGCTTCAAGAACGCCGTCAAAATAGAATTTTAAAGTCGATCCGTCATAGGTGATGGCAACATGAGTCCATGTATTAAGCGGTACCGTTCCTTGAGTCGTCCAATCCCCTCTATTAATGACGTGTCCATTGACGTGCATATTGGTCAATTTCAAATTACCCGTGTCACCTAGCTGAATGAGAAACGGGTAGGAATTGATACTGACTGGCGAACTCGAGAATACAATGGTGTCCCGATCACGATGCCTCTCCGGTTGGACCCAGAAGGCAATGGTCATCTCATTGGTTAGACTTGATGCTGGGGCCGGAAGATTGGCCTGATCAAAGCTTTGCCCCGAAAAGCGAAGGCCCGGATTGGCCCACGTTGGTGAAGGATTGGCGTTCAGCGTTCCTTGGCTGCCCGTGACAATGTCGGACACGAGGGTCCCCCCTGTCTCATTCAGCGGAAAATGAGCGATTATATTCGAGTCGATATCAGCACGACTCCTAACAACACTAGCAATGAGCAGGACTGTTAGAACGATAATAGGTGATACTCGCATGACCAAATCCTGTCTTGTCGTTTAGTTTCCAGCGGGAGCTGGTATTTCGAATCGCATTCCGCCACCTGAAAGGTTGAGCCCTTGGTTCATCTCCGCGGGTGAAAGCGCAAAGCGATATCGTTTTCCCGCAATCATTGATACCGGCCCGAGGCCATTCACATTTGAACTCAGTGAGACGGGCAGCACTCCGTTAGAGCGCGCTTCCATCCTTACCGTTTCGCCGATTGAAATACTTAAATCTACGGGCCCTTGGAAATCACTTCCCTCTTTGCACCATACCCAGTAAGCCTCGCCGCGGCGCATCAATTCGAAGCCTGACACGCTCTTCCATGCGCCATCCACTAAACGAAAGATCTTCAACTCCTCATGGGCGCGGGATCCATCAAAGAAACGTGCAAAGGTCGGCGGAGCGGCAGGATCGATATCGAAACCAACCAAATTAAAAGAAGGCGCCACCCACGCCGTACGCCGAAAGAACGGCGTTCCTTTGATAACAAGAGTCGCCGGTGCCGATGCTTTGATAAGCATGGCCCGACGACCTTGTACTTGCTTAAGCGTGTTGAGAAAGGCGGCCGGATGATTCGCAGGATGCCAGATCAGCCACTCTGATGGCTTGTTGGGGACAGCGGCGGGATCTGTTAGGGATTCCACTTTGGCTTTGGAGGGAAGCCAGAGCGCCACCTTGAGAATAGGCAGACTGCCGAAGAGCTTGTCGGGAGCCGGATCATCGGGTTCCAGCGCGACAAAGACGGCGTTCCAACCCTCGTCTAGGGTCAACCTCTGCTCAGCTCCCGAGGCGAAACCGCCTATAAAAATCGAGAGGACAATGAGAATGCGGGGGAAGAAAGACTGTCGCATGATTCCATAGGCACCATGCGAAAAGATTTCCCGTTGTTACGGAAATTATTAATTTTATACTTAATTAATAGTTTTAAGAATTGCGACTCAGATTCAGTCGCTCATCTTCCAAGCCATTTCCTTCAGATTCTCTAGGCACGTTTCCCATATGGCAAGGTGACCTTGCGCACCTCCAACCAGAAGCCGTGTATCGTCGAGCCAAGTCAGAGCGGTCTCGGCGTTGCCCGTCACAATGGTCCGAGGCCGCCGTTTTTGACGCCAATCCCAAAGATGGATGCGGCCATCACTCGCCGCCATGCTCAGCCATTTGTTCTTTGGTGAGAAAGCCACGTCTCCAATCAGATGTGCCGATACGGGTGCCTCCATCCTACTTGCTGCAATATCTTCGGCACTGAGATCCCATACCATCGCTCCTCTCCCGGAAGCCCCTGCAGCGAGCCATCTGCCATCATGACTAAATCGAACACTAGTCGAGAAAAGAAAACACGCTGGAAGAACCGTTAGGGGCTTCAAGATACCTGGATCGCCCACTTCAAAAAGTAAGACCATGTTCCCCGACTGATCGGAGCCTTCCACGAAATCGTCCCATCCGTGCCGAGCCAATGCTAACAATCGCCCATCTGGGGAGACCGCCACATCGGGCAAGATATAGCCAATACTGTGTGGCCGGTGCTCAATAACCGATCTGGCAGGATCCTCCACGGTGAGATCCCATTCAAATAAAATCCCATCGCCACACGTCGCGTAGAGCCTTCCGGAAGGATGAAACGCGACGCGCCTCCGGTACTCCAGACGCGTATGGGTCATGTCAAACTGATAGACTGGAGACGGGAAAGTCCTCTTTTCTTCAATGGCATATGTTAGAGCTGGAAGATTCCACACATTCACAAGACCATCAGCTCCCGTACTCGCCAGCCACCGCCCGGTAGGACAGAAAGCCACGCCCGACGCAAAGTTCCCATGCGTTCCCAACACCCTCTCTGGGTAATGGCCCGTCGCATGAGCAAGCTTAACGAATCCATCAACCGTCCTTGCATCAGGATGATCCTTGGCACAGGCGATGGCGATCCATTGCTTGTCAGGTGAGAGCGCCAGATCAGAAACGGCGTCCTGCCGGCCCGGCACCAACTCCGGTATCCTCCCTGGAAACGTGCCACGCAACGGCCACGATCGGTAATGGGAGCAGGATCCGTGGGCAATCACCGTTTGGCTATTGGGTGAAAATGAAACGGCCAATACAGGAGTCGGCAGCCCTCTCAACTCAAGAGGTTCGTTTACTGAGACGATATCGGACATAGGCCACAGCCCGACAATGCCTTCGCGGCTTCCCGCCCCCAACCATCGTCCATCGGGACTGAATGCCACACCAAGGACGAGACTACTGTCTGCAAGCTTGAGCCTACGGATGATCTGGCCGTCTTGTGTCGCGACGGTGACGTTTGGAGAGTCACCCGCCGCCGCCACCCATCTGCCATCAGCGGAAAAAGCGATGGACTCGATGGCGGCATCGTGTCGGCAAACTTGGATCGATTCCAAAGCTTTCTCTAGCACACCACTCCTCAAATCGAAGAGGCACATATCGTTCGCATGACGCCGAAAAGCCAATCGTGAGCTATCAGAAGAAAACTCGCAGAAGGGGTATTCCCCCTTATTCCCTAGGATAACATTATCAACGTATTTCGTCTCATCGTCAGGAATTCGCAGCAATCTCACCGCTTCGTCGTGACGCCCAACCACCCAGCGTCCATCCGGACTCCATCTCCACACCGTGTCTCCCAATAGGCGGGCGCCGACCTTATGTGAGGCCATCTTCTTCATCTCTATCACTTCACCCACTCGAATAGCATGGGTTTCGATGACCATCTCGCCGTCCGCTTCGACCGCTATCCGGCAAATCAACCGTCCTTCTTCGGCCGATCGAGTTAGAGATGTGCCTCTTAGCTCACCAATCAATGGTAACTGGCCTAACATATATGTCGCAGGTTGGAGTGGGCCGTCACGCCAGTCACCCTCCCAGTTGGGGACGATCAGCCAAATCCGGCCCTGGGAATCCACTCTCACCAGGCGCCTGGAGTCATGGAGCCAACAAGTAATCTCTGGATATTCCTTCCGCTCACAGAGATTCCATCGATATCGATTCGGGGCCGACGGTTCTTGAAGGTCAACAATCGAAGCGAAATCCAGTGGCCCTTTGGTATGATGATCTCTCAACATGGCCCAACGGCCATTCGGACTGAAGGTGATGGGCCAACTCAACACCTCCCAACGACTAATAAAGGCGTCACCTTGAAATCTGGGGCGACTCCCGAAGGGAGAGATATCCACCCCTCCGACTCGCTGCAACGTTTCCGTTAGGGCTTCTTCGCTCTGTGGGAGGGTATCCAATCCCATCCGCTGGGTCATTTCTACCGACTGCACAGCGAGAGTCAGCGCCTCGGCGGGGTCACTCTGAACGCTGAGCCGTGCTTCGAACGCCAGACTGACGGCTTGTGATCGAGTCAACGAGTCGGTCAGTTCTTCGTTGCTTGAAGTCAACGATCCTACCGCTGTTTCCGCCCGCTGCCATTGCCGCAAGCTCGACGCACTGCCCAACAAGAGAGCAGCGATCAGCGCCGCCCACGCGGGGTTCCGCTTGATCCATTTCCACGCCCGTTCACTCGTCGTCACCCGCCTAACCCGCAACGGCTCACCACGTAGCCAACGATCCGCTTCTTCAGCGAAGGTGCGTGCTGACGGAAGCCGATCTTTCGGCTGTTTCTCTAAACAACGCTGCGCTAACGTCAGGAGGTCGCGATCAATCCCAGAAGAACCTTCTAACGAAGGCTCATCATCAGAAATTCGGCGCATGATCTCCATGGGACCTTTGCCACGAAAGGGCAACTTGCCGCACACACATTGCCATAACATGACCCCCAAGGCCCACACATCGCTCGCCGTTGAGACGCCGCGCATCGCATCGTCCACCACTTCCGGAGCCATGTAATGCGGCGTTCCCAACCGGTCTGAGGAAAGCGTCAAACAGGAGTCCTGGTGTACCAACTTAGCTAAGCCGAAATCCGTCAACCAAGGCTTGCCCGCTTCGTCAATGATGACATTGCCAGGCTTCAAGTCGCGATGTAGCACGCCCCGTTCATGCGCGTGCTGGACAGCCTCCGCGATGCACTTAAGCCATTCCACATACTGGCGCAGCCCTGGTCGCTCACCGCCTTTCAACCACGATGCCAAACTCTTCCCCGAGATCAGTTTCATGGTGAAGAAAGGCTGTTCATCCGCCACCCCGACTTCGTAAACGGGTGTGATGTGAGGATGATCCAACGTCGCGGCTGCCTCCGCCTCAGTGGCGAATCGCGCATACTCGGCCTCGTTGGCAAAGGTCGCCCCCCGGATCATCTTCAGCGCCACGGTTCGTTTCAGCTGCCGGTCTTCTGCCACGTAGACGACCCCCATCCCTCCAGAAGCCAACCGCCTTTTCAAAGTGTAGCGATCGATCTCAATATCGAGCGTATTGGCAGACGATTCACCCTCTGAAAGCAATCCATCAAAGGCGCACCCAGGACAAATGCCAACGTCGCTGATCATCGAGCCGCAGGCATCGCACAACGAGGTCTCTGTAGCATGAGCAGCAATCATGATTTCTAGACGAAGCGGAAACCATGGAAATTATTAAATCAAGCGAAACCATCAAGACTTCAGCATGGAAACGAGGTAACGCAGTTCCTCCTCCGCGTCGGCACGCGTTAGTACCGTGGCCCTGATCTCTTCGCGCAAGCACTCGGCAAATGCTTGGCGCAAATCGTGAACCGCCTTTCGCACGCTTCCCTCGGTGGTTTGCAACCGCTGGGCCAACTCTGAATAAGGCCTCAATTCCACGTTTCCCGGTAGCGCGCCACGGAGCGCCTCGAACCACCCCATACGTTGGCGTCGCGCGTAGCTCTCGCGAAGTTTCGCACACGCACGATCCACCATTTCCAAAGCCCACTGCCGGTCATACGCCGCTTCGGGAGAGGCGTCACCATGCAAGTCGGAGCGCCCGGCCATTTCTTCGAGGCCTTCGAGCTGGACGTGATGCACGTCGCCGCCGCGTTTTTTCGCCCCCTGACGCTCTTCCTGCCTAGAGCGCCAACGCTCTAACGATCTTAAAAAATAAGACCGGAACTTTCCCCCGTCGCGATCCACGTAATGGAGGAACTCGCTGGAAATCACAAACTCAAAGAATCCCTGAACCGTGTCCGAAGCGTCAGCGTGACTTTCACCCCGTTTGCGCAAGTAAAGATAGAGGGGCTTCCAATAAGCTTGGGCGAGGCGCTTGAGACCGTCAGCCACATCTTGTTCGAATTCTCCACGCGCGTTGGAAATGATCGACCATTGGGTCTGTGGAAAGAGATTGCCTCTGGAAGAACTAGGCTGAGGAGGAAGCGTCACAACGGAGAAGATTCTCTCAATCCTTTGCGAGGCTTCAAGGATCGAATTCGAGGTTCGAACCACGCTCGATCGATCTACAGACCTCTCACGGATTCAATTGCAGCACATAATACCCGTTTGGTTCGTTAGTAGTGAAAACGCGTGTGGCCACTCCTGAAAAACCTGTGACTCGTTCTAACAACTGCCATTCAGCCAAGGGCTTGGCCAAGTCTCCGGAGAAATGGATGCCGTAGGCTTGGTTGGGTTCGGCCGTCCAAGAAAGTTCGACACGACGATCCGGTAAATGAGCGATTGCTAACATTGGTAATACCTCGGCATCCGGAGGCGAGCTGATATCAGCTTTGATCGTGAACCGAACGTCAGGATCGGGACTGGATACTCGGAAGGTGAAGACGTCGCTTCCAATAGACCAAGCACTTTCATCTCCAGACGCGAAGTCATTGATAAAGACGTTGCGAGTGGAAAGCGTGGATAACTTCAAATCGGTATCGACGGGCAATTCAATGTGGAGTTCACGCTCAAGAGTCACCTGAAAACGGCCGGCGCCCATCGCTGCGAACGTCGCATTCTCATAACCTGGTGCAAAGGGATCTTGGAATCTTGGTTGAGCGTCCGTGGCACTATCATAGGCAGCAGTGCCCGTTAATGACTCTAACATCGCTCCCCCAAGTGAAGGACTGACCTCGATCAGAAAGAAGGCACTAACTTCTCCATCAGCAGTATTGGACGCCGGGTCTTCAAGCAACACGTTCTGATAACACATCCGCTGGGGGCTCCGCCGCCAAGGGCAATACTCCAAGGCTGCCTCGATGGCGCAGTGTGAATTCCGTCAGACTTCCAGTTTCGCGATCGGCAACCAATTCAACACTCGCTCGAACCGGTTGGTCGCTTGTGAAGAAAGGCGGTGGGTCCTCGGAGTCCGAAAAGAGATCGACGGAAGCCACCGATTCTCCGGTTCCTGCTGAAGCGAGTTCACGCGTCATTTGCCCGTCGAAACCGAAGAATGAAAGCTCGGCACATGCACCGGATTTGCCCGCAGGCAGTGTCGTAAAAAACTCGAAACAAGAATCTTGCGCCATGACCGGCAAAGCCAAACTCATCACACCTATCAATCGCACGCCATGGCGACACATGCTGTCGAAGATCATACTCGAAGTTAGAGTTCTACCGGTATCGAGGTCAAACAACCGCGTCCATTCTTCGTAACCCTCAGCCAAAGAATCTTAACTTCATTTTGACAAGAGCACTTCTGCTCTTAATCTCCGCCCGTCTACATGCTTAAGAAACTTCAGGTCCGAATTCGCATCTCCAAATGGCTCGTCGCCAGTTGGATTGCCTAACCTACCGGCCTGGTTTCTTGATTTCTGTTAGTTTCATGTAGATACGCATACGCTGTTTCAAGAGTTCCGGGCCGGTGCCCAAGAGAACTCATGAATCCCTTATCATCTCCGATCACGGCCGTTGGGTTGCCACGCATGGCAGCCTTTTACCGGGCCTACCAAGGTCATCTGCTTATGGCCCTATCATTGGTATTCTTTACGGCGAATGCGCTGATTATTCGTTGGGTAGGATTCAATGGCGAGGCCTCGACCTGGACGCTGGTGTTCTTCCGCGCGATCATCGGGTTGATCGTCATTGTGCTGGTTTATGGTCCTCGGGGGCGCCTTCATCTGGGTCGCGTCGTCACCCGGCCGGCCTTGGTCGCACGCGGTATCATCGGGATCACCGGGGTGATTTGTTACTACTGGACCATCCCACGCCTTGGGGCCGGCGTGGCCACTTTGATAGGGAATACCTACGTCGTCTTTGGTGCGCTCTTCGCCGCGTGGATCCTGCGCGAAAAACTCACCTTGCATGCGGCGGGCTGGTTCGTGGTGAGCTTGGTGGGCGTCGGGCTTTTAACCCAAGCGGAGATCGTGGTATCGAGTGCGATCGCGGTTTCCATCTTGGGTGCGCTTTCCGCCGGCGTGGTCCTGGTTATCATCCGTTTCCTCCACCGGACGGAGTCCACAGGGACGATCTTTGCCAGCCAGTGTTTTTACGGATTACTCGTAACACTGCCCCTGGTGATTCCGACTCTAGCCACGCTCACCGGCTCCGGTCTGACGTGGACCTTGACGGCAGCGTTCCTGGCAACGTTCGGCCAGCTGACCTTGACTGAATCTCTGCGGCATCTCTCCGTCTCGGCGAGCGGGGCCATCAACATCACGCTCCCGGTTTGGATCACGCTTGGGGCCTTTCTCCTCTTCGACGAGCGGCTGACCGCCCTGCAATGCGCGGGCGCCTGCCTGGTCCTATTGGGTTGCGCGCGACCGGGGAAGCGGTGATTCGAAAATTATGGTTAATGATGTAAATTCCATGGTTTCCCCGAGGAGCCGAATCCACGCGATTTCGACCTTTGCAAACGCAACTGAAGCGTGCAATTTCCGGGCCCGCGCCGGAGATATCGGCGCCCAACGTTTATAGCCTTTCCCTACCACAAATGCCCGCTTCCTCGATTTCGAGCCAACGCCCCCGTGAAAAGCGCCGTCTCCGGCGGCCGGGTGTTGGTAAGCGAGCAGCAGCCGGCTTTTAGAGGCCTTCTTGGCATTCACCCTGCGTCTCGAGGCCCCATGACAGACGCGAAACCGTTTCTATCACGATGAGCAGACACTACCATACTCAGCTTCCTCAAAACACCCTCCACCACTTCGATCGCGAACACGATGCGTGTGGGGTGGGTTTCGTCGCGCAAATCCACGGCTCGGCTAGCCACCAGATCCTCCGCTATGGCGTGGAGAGCGTCTGCCGGGTCACCCATCGGGGTGCGGTCGATGCCGACGGGAAGACGGGCGACGGTGCCGGTATTTCCACACAGATTCCGTGGAAGATCTTTGCGCCTGAACTCAATCAATTGGGCGTGACCTTGGCCGATCCCAGTGAGCTGGCGATTGGGATGTTCTTTCTGCCGCGCGAGGACGAGGCACAGCAACTCAAAGCCAAAGTGCTAGCCGAGGGCGTCATTCGCAATCGGGGTGTGCGCGTGTTCGGCTGGCGGGAAGTCCCAGTCAATCCCAATGAACTGGGAGACAAGGCACTCAAGACGCGGCCGAAGATTCTTCAGCTGATGTTAGGACGGCCCGCTGGTCAAGATGGCGACGCCTTTGAAAGAACGCTCTTCCTGGCACGCCGCGAGATCGAAATCAAGGCCAAGGCAGAACACATTGAACCCTTCTACATGGCGTCTCTTTCCGCGCGCCTGCTGAGTTACAAAGGGCTCATGGTCGCCACAGCGTTAGACAAATTCTATAGTGACCTGGCGAATCCGGATTACGAGACGGCGATTTGTCTCTATCATCAACGTTTCAGCACCAACACGTTCCCAACTTGGTCGTTAGGCCAGCCTTTCCGCATGCTGGCTCATAATGGTGAAATCAACACGGTGCGGGGCAACCGCAATTGGTTCAACTCCCGTGCCGGTGACTTCGCCGCGGAGGTGAATGTGTGGTCGGAGGAAGACTCGGCGCTTTTTCGTGATTTGCTAGACCCGGACGCATCGGATTCCGCGAGTTTGGATGGCGCTTTGGAATTGCTGGTTTTGAGCGGCCGCTCCGTCGAACACGCCATGGCCATGCTCGTCCCTCCGGCATGGCGGATCGACCCATTCACTTCAGAAGAACAGAAAGCGTTCTATCAGTTTCACCGTTGTTTCAGTGAACCTTGGGACGGCCCGGCGTCGCTCGCGTTCTCAGACGGCCTCACGGTGGCGGCTTCGTTAGACCGCAACGGCCTGCGTCCGATGCGCTTCAAACTCACCGAGGACGGCATCTTTTCCGTCGGGTCCGAAGTAGGTGTGATCGAACTCGATGACGCCAAGGTGATCCGGAAAGGGCGATTGGCCCCGGGGGAGATGGTTTCCGTGAACACCGTAGGAGGCAAGGTGACCTTCAATGATGAGATCAAAGAAACCTTGGCCGCCCGGCAGCCTTACGGTGAGTGGCTCAAAAATCGTATCTCCCTCGATGACCGGATTTCAAATGCGCCCAACGAAACCGCCGCGGAAGGCGCCGATCCCCTAACACACTGGCAACAGCAAACAGTCCATGGTTACGATGACGAGGAACTCTCTATCGCCATCACGCCGATGATCGCCGGCGGCATGGAGGCGACTTACAGCATGGGCGACGACACGCCGCTCAGTGTTCTTTCTCATCAGCCGAGGCTGCTCTATACCTACTTCAAACAACTCTTTGCCCAGGTCACGAATCCTCCCATTGACCCTATCCGCGAACGCTTGGTCATGTCGCTCAATGCGGATTTGGGCCCTGAGCGCAATTTACTCACTGAGACACCGAATCACGCTCGGGTCATTCATTTAGAAAGCCCCTTCCTTTTCCCGCATCAGCTCCGGGAGTTGCAAGAAATCGAAGACTATTCCGCACGCGTACTCGATACCACTTGGGCGGCGTCCGCAGGTACCGCAGGCTTGGCGCAGGCAGTGGATCAGCTATGCACCGATGCGGAAGAAGCCGCCGACGATGGGATCAAATTGTTAGTCCTTTCTGACAAAGCAGCCGATCATGAAAGGGTGCCCATGCCCGCCTTGATCGCCACCGGCGCCGTGCATCAGCACCTCATTCGCACGGCCAAACGCATGCGCGTCAGTCTGATCCTCGAAAGCGGGGAACCTCGTGACACTCACCAGATGGCTTGTCTTTTCGGTTATGGCATCACGGCGATCTGCCCTTATTTGGCCTACCATACCGTGGGCGAACTTTTTGAGAAGGACAAGACGGTCCGCAAGCCGAAGTTAGACAAAGTGCCAGACCTCACGACGGCGCTGAAGAACTACCGGGCCGCCTTGGAAAAGGGCGTGCTCAAGATCATGTCTAAAATGGGCATCTCCGTGCTCAATAGCTACCAAGGGGCGCAAATCTTCGAAGCCGTGGGTGTGGGCGAGGCCCTCATCGAACGCTGCTTCGCCGGCACGCCATCACAACTTGGGGGCGTGGAACTTGAGGATGTGGCTCAGGAAAGCCTCCGCCGGCACGAGGCCGCTTATGCCGAAGCCACCCCGGAAGATCCCGCTAAGTTGAAGCTCGGTGATCCCGGAAATCTCCGGTGGCGGCGCACCGGCGAGCGGCACGCCATGGCGAATCCGATCATTAAAAACTTCCACACCTTCGTTCGCGACAACGATCCGGAGAAATACCAAAAGTACGTTAGTGACCTTCTTGCTAGTCACCCCGTCGGGCTCAAGGACATGTTTGAGTTTGTGCCCAAGGGAAGTCCGATTCCCGTCGACGAAGTCGAGCCCATTGAAGATATCCGCGTGCGTTTCACCACGGCGGCCATGTCCTTAGGAGCGCTCAGTCCGGAAGCCCACGAGACTTTGGCCATCGCCATGAATCGCATCGGCGGCAAGTCGGACTCCGGTGAGGGTGGTGAAGATGCCGAACGATTCGAAACAGAGAAGAACAGCCGCATCAAGCAGGTCGCTTCCGGTCGTTTCGGCGTGCATGCTGAGTATCTTGCTAGTGCGGACGAGATCGAGATCAAGATGGCGCAGGGCGCCAAGCCCGGAGAGGGCGGCCAGCTCCCAGGTCACAAAGTGAATGCGCTCATTGCTAGACTCCGTCACACGCAACCGGGCGTTCAGCTCATTAGTCCCCCGCCCCATCATGACATTTATTCCATCGAGGACTTGGCTCAGCTCATCCACGATCTCAAAGAGGTCAATCCACGCGCACGCGTCTGTGTGAAGCTGGTGGCGGAAACCGGCGTCGGCACTATCGCCGCCGGGGTAGCTAAGGCCAACGCTGACATTATCCTCGTCTCCGGCCACGAAGGCGGGACCGGCGCCTCACCGCTCAGCTCGATCCGACATGCGGGACTGCCCTGGGAGATCGGCGTGGCCGAAACCCAGCAAGTGCTGATGATGAACGGCCTGCGCGATCGCGTCACCTTGCGCACTGATGGCGGTCTTCGCAATGGCCAGGACATCATCACCGCCGCCATCCTCGGCGCCGAGGAATACAATTTCGGCACCATCGCTCTTATCGCTATGGGATGTGTTTACGTCAGACAATGTCATTTAAACACTTGCCCCGTCGGTGTGGCCACGCAACAAGACCACCTGCGTGCCAAGTTCAAGGGTGAGCCCGACCACGTGATCAATTTCTTCAATGCCGTGGCCCATGAAACGCGCGAGATCATGGCTAGGCTTGGAGTGAGCAAGCTAAACGACCTCATCGGCCATCCGGAAATGCTCCGCGTGAAGCACATTGAAGATCATCCCAAGGCGAATAAGCTAGACTTTAGCCGCTTACTCAAAGACGTCGCGGTCGAGAACGGCGAGAAATACCCGCGCTTCTGCACGATGCAACGTAATGACGGCATTCACGACCGCCCACTCGATGACAAGATCCTTCAGGAGGCTCGCGTGGCGATCAAAGACAAAACTCCCGTCGAGTGCTCTTACAAAGTGCGCAATACGAATCGCAATGTCGGCACCAAACTTTCCGGTGAGATCGCCTATCATCATGGCAATCACGGCCTGCCTGATGGTACCATCACGGTGAATCTGCGAGGGAGCGCCGGACAGAGCTTCGCCACCTTCTTATGTGGCGGTGTGAAGATGATCCTAACAGGTGAAGCAAACGATTACGTGGCCAAAGGCATGTGCGGCGGGGAGGTGATTATCAAGGCTCCTCAAGTGCGTGGGTTCGATCCCGCAGAGAACTCAATCATTGGCAACACCGTCATGTATGGCGCCACCGGCGGCAAACTCTTCGCCAACGGCCAAGCCGGCGAACGCTTCTGCGTACGCAACTCCGGCGGCGTGGCTGTGGTCGAAGGCTGTGGCGACCACGGCTGCGAATACATGACCAACGGCACCGTGGCTATTCTCGGTCCCATCGGGAAAAACTTCGGCGCGGGGATGTCCGGCGGAAAGGCCTTTGTCTACGATGACGCGGGCCGTTTTCATCAACTGTATAACAGTGAAATGGTTGAGGCGCTTCCCCTCACGAGCGAGGAGGACGAGAAGCTCTTACAAAGCCTTATTTATCAACACATCGAGCACACCGAGTCTGATCGCGCCAAAGCTCTCATGAGCGATTGGGCCGCCGCCAAAGCGAACTTCCTCGTGGTGGCTCCTAAGGCCAGCGTCGCACCCGCTCCGAAACCGCAAGAGCCCGCAACCGCCGCGGCCGCCGCGAAGTAAAGGCCACTCTATGGCTAACAATGTTCTAGGTGAACCGTTAGAGGTCTGCTCTCTGGATCCCGTCACGGGCTTCTTCCGTGACGGCTGTTGCAACACCACGGCCGATGATCGCGGCATGCACACGATTTGCGCGGTCATGACCGAAGAATTCCTCGCCTTCAGCAAACGCGCCGGAAATGACCTTTCCACGCCCGTTCCCGAATTCGGTTTCTCCGGTCTCAAGCCAGGCGACCGTTGGTGCTTGTGTCTGTCCAGATGGGTTGAGGCCGCCCAGGCCAATCAAGCGCCACAGATTGTCCTCACGGCGACACACGCTTCGGTGTTAGAGTTTGTTGACATGGAGACGTTGCAAGCGCACGCGATCGACTAACATATCTATCTAGTCTCGTCCTCGTTGATCAACGTGCCCGCCGGGGCCTTTCGCCCAACTCACCATGCGTAGAGAAGACTCCCCATCCTTCTACAACGATTCCACGATGAGCCAATCGATCGCGTCACGACGCTGCGCCTTTCTCACCATGGAGGATCCTGGGGATTTCTTCATCTATGACGAACTAACCTTCGAACCGTTGGCTTCCCTGGGCTGGCGTGTCGAGAGCATCCCTTGGAATCGGGCCCGAGTGGATTGGAGCTTGTATGAGATCGTCGTCATCCGCTCGACTTGGGACTATCAAGATCACGTCAAGGACTTCCTCGCCGTACTGCAAGCGATCGAGGCCTCCCCGGCCCGACTCCTCAATCCTTTGAGTATTGTGCGATGGAACCTGGAGAAAACTTACCTCAAAGAAGTAGAAGCCCAAGGCATTCGTATCGTGCCAACGCAATGGTGGGACAGTCTTGATTATTCTGACATTACCGCTATATGTCGGAAATATGATGCCGAGGAAGCCATCGCCAAACCCACGATTGGCGCCAATGCGGATGATACCTTTCGGTTGCGCGCTGACATTTCCCCGCGGGAAGCTCACGAAGCCCTGACGTGTTTTCATAATCGCCCCGTCATGCTCCAACCGTTTCTACCCTCCGTTCTAGAGGGCGAATCCTCACTCTTCTACTTTGGAGGCGAATATAGCCACACCGTTCTCAAGACGCCCAAGTCCGGCGATTTCCGAGTCCAAGAAGAGCATGGCGCGAGCTTGCGCAGCATGGAGGCACCGAAAGATCTCCTGGTTGCGGGCCGACAAGTGATCGACACGCTGGAAGAGCAGCTTCTCTACGCTCGCGTGGATTTCGTTAGGCTTCCGGACGGCACACCCGTGGTGATGGAACTCGAGCTAATCGAGCCCTCACTCTACTTCAACTACGATTCCGATGCGCCGATCAAGTTCGCCAAAGCGCTCAATCAGATGGCTGATCAACGCGGCGGAAGATGAGGAAGTAGTTCTCTTTGAAACCTTCGATTTTCAACTCCTCCACCTGCTCAAATCCGGCGGCTTTGATTTCTGACGCAAACACATCTTTGCCCGCCCGAACGTGTCCCATCAACCACTCACGGGTCACGCCAGGAATACGTTCGAAGTCGATAACGACCAAGCGGCCTTCCGGTTTCAACGCTCTATGAATGGACGCAAGTGTGGGTTCAGGGTATTCGAAGTGATGATAGGTATCGCAGACGAAAGCGATATCAATGCTAGATTCAGCCAGCTCAATGGAATCCTCTTTGCCAAGCACGACTTTCACTTGATTCAAGGACTCTTCCTTGGCGCGTTTGCGCAGATTGCTTACGAAGACGGCGGAGATATCCACGGCGAAGACCTTCCCTTCTTTGCCCACCGCCTCGGCAAAGGGTTTCATAAATAGACCCGTCCCAGCGCCGATATCAGCGATGGCATCGCCAGGCCTGATACCGACGGCATCAACAATTTTCTCACGACAGTGATAGACTTCCCGGCTCTCGACCTCGAAGCGGCCGAACCACTGTTTGATGTCTAGGTCAGGATCAAGAAACTTTTCATTGATCCCTGGTTTGACGCTTTCACGTTTAGGTTTCGGTGCTTCTTGCACTTGAAGGCCGGCAGCCGGAGTCACTTTCTTCTGATCGGAATACGCGAATAGCGTGAGGACTAGAACAAGTCCCAGAACAGGAGGTATCAATTTCATACGTCCTTGGTAGAACGATCCTAATGCCCAGTCAATGAGCATTGCGCGCACGTGCCCTCAGCCAGTCGGCAAGGCAGGGACGTATGCCTCAAACATCCGGGTGAGTGGGCGCGATGCCTGACATTATCACACTAAATAGCCATGGCCGGGCTCTCACCGCGGACTCGGAGAGCCATCCCTGTCAACGCCCTCTATACCACACCTGTTAGGCGACTGGCCGTATCCACACAATTACCGATCTCGGCTGCGAGCCGCGAAGCATCCTTCTCACCAAGCGACGAAATCGTTACGCGAATGCCCGGAGGGCTTTCCAAGCGATAGCGTTGACCCGGGGTGACTAACCAACCCGCATTGAGAAGGTGCTGGGCCACGGCGGCTTCATCCGTGACCGGCACCCAGACATTGAATCCCGATCGTCCATAACAAGGCACTCCCAATGCCTCTAACGCCGCCACCAATGCTTCCCGTCTCGTTGTGTAAATCTGCCTCGCCCGCCCGATCACCTCATGCGTCTTGGCATCTTTCAAATAATAAACCGCCATGTCTTGTAGCAAGTGACTCACCCAACGCATCCCGAGCACTTGCCTTCCCTGGATCGTTGAGAGAGTTTGCTCATCACCCGCTTGCAAGGCGATCCGCAGATCGGGACCAAAGGCCTTACACAAGGATCGCACCACCGTCCAGCGCTCTCGTTCGATGTCACAGAGTCCGTGGTATGACGCACCTGAGATGTCACCTTGATAGTCATCTTCGATCACGAAGAGATCGGGAACCTTTGCTAGCACCTGTTTCAAAGCACGCGTTCGCGCCGGTGTGAAGGCGGCGCCTGTGGGATTCTGGGCGCGCGGTGTCACGATCAAGGCCTTTGGTTTCAATGACAGAGCTGAAGTCAGTGCCTCAGGCAGGATCCCTTCATCATCCAGCTTCACGGGAATGGGTACCAACCCGCGAGACCGGATCAGATCCAGAATACCCGTAAAACAAGGGTCTTCCACCGCCACGCGATCTCCCGGAAAGAGATGTTCCGCCAGCGCTCGTTCGATGCCATCTAACGATCCATTCACCGTACAAATCCCCCCAGTGGGGATGCCGTCGTTCCGAAACATCATTAGCCCCAATTCCACCAATTCCGGTGAATTCGGATCCTCATCATAAAGCGACTGCACCCGCCGCACGGCACCAAGCGCCGGTGCCAACTTGGGAAGAAGACGGCGATCGGGATTGCCCGTCGCGCAATTGATCACGCCTTCTTTGGCAGCGAGCGGACTCGCCACAGAAAGCGGAGGACGCGCGCTAACAAGCGTACCACGACGCCCTTGAGCGACCAGAAACCCACGCTGCTGCAGCTGCCGGTAGGCTCCGGCAACCGTCGCGGGTGCCAGTTCAAGGGCTTCCGCCACGGATCGAATAGTCGGCAATTTTTCGCCCGGCTTTAGCGCGCCTGAACGAATTCCCTGCTCAATGGACGCTGCGAGCTTGACGAGTGATTTTCCGCGTATACATGTTTGTATCATCAAGTATTCACTTTTGTACTAGAACAAATATCATGGCAAGCACAACTTTCTCTCCCACCTCGCGAACCAAACTCAATCGCCTGCCGCGGAAAGGCGTTTATGATAGAGATTTGATCTATGCGGTGCTCGATGAAGCCATGATCTGTCATGTGGCCATGACCATTGAAGGAGATCCCTGCGTGCTCCCTACCATTCATACTCGCGTCGGTGATGTTCTTTATCTTCATGGGTCCAATCACAATCGCATGTTCCAGCATCTCGCCCAGGGCGCAACGGCGTGCCTCTCTGTGACCATTCTTGATGGTCTCGTCCTCGCTCGGTCCGGTCTCCATCATTCGATGAATCACCGGTCGGTGGTGTTGTACTGTCAGGGCACGCTGGTGACTGACCGGGAAGAGAAGCTCACCGCTCTCGAAGCGCTCGTGGAACAGATCATTCCCGGACGTTGGGAAGACTCCAGACAGCCGACGGAGCAAGAATTGAATGCGACGAGCGTGGTGGCTCTTCCCATCACTGAAGCTTCAGCCAAAGTACGCACGGGCCCACCCGTCGATGATGATCGCGATCGCGAATTGCCTATTTGGGCCGGGGAGATTCCCGTGAAGCTGTGCGCCGGCGAGCCTGTCACGGATACGCAAGGGCTCGAAGTCCCACTTCCCGATTACGTGGCGAACTACTCAAAGATTCCACCGCAAAGAGCCTCACAATGATGCCTTCGTCCGGAATCTACCTCTTCGCTTTTTCCATGGCCATCACGCCTGGGCCTAACAATCTCATGATCATGGCCTCTGGTCTCAACCACGGTTGGCGAAAGAGCGTACCTCATCTCGCGGGCATCAACCTGGGTTTCTCCGCCATGTTGATCCTAACAGGCATCGGATTGACCTCCATCTTCGAGAGATTTCCGCCCTTGCACG
Organism: Verrucomicrobiales bacterium; assembly: GCA_965224685.1. Classification (GTDB taxonomy): domain Bacteria; phylum Verrucomicrobiota; class Verrucomicrobiia; order Verrucomicrobiales; family DEV007; genus CBDDAB01. The sequence continues at coordinate 1,626,737 of CBDDAB010000018.1, forward strand.
CGACCATTAGAGTGGTGGGCATTCTTTACTTGCTCTATCTCGCTTGGCTTATTGCCGGCACACCCACTGGCCATCTGCAGAAGAGTTCAGCCAAACCGCTTAGCTTTCTTCAAGCGGCACTCTTTCAATGGGTGAACCCAAAGGCTTGGATCATTGTCATGGGTGTCATCGCCACGTTCACCACGCCTAACGGCAATCTTCAGTTACAAATGGTCGTCATCGCTGCCGTCATATTGAGTATCGGTCTTCCCTGCAATCTTGTCTGGTTGTTCGGCGGCGTGAGTCTGCAGCGAGTGTTGCACCGCCCCGGCCATCAGCGTGCCTTCAACATCACCATGGCGATCTTGTTAGTTTTATCTATCGCTCCAGCCATCAGCCAATTCGTGTTCCCATGAAATCTCTGTCTTACGTCTTGCTCGACGTCTTCACCGACACCCCGTTCGGCGGGAATCCCCTAGCAGTCTTCCCCCATGCGGACGGTCTTGAAACCGAACTCATGCAGCGCATCGCCAACGAACTCAATCTTTCGGAAACCACTTTCATCCAGCAACCGGTGAATTCCCAAAGCGACTGCCGGGTGCGTATCTTCACCCCGCAAACAGAGTTGCCCATGGCCGGGCACCCTACCATCGGCACGGCCTACGCCCTGCTCTCTCATGGCTGGCTGGAGCCCACGCATTCGGATCATCTTGTGTTTGACGAGGGAGTGGGCCCGGTGCGCGTGGATTACACGCTTGATGAGGGGCGCCCGGCGGGCCTCCTGATGCATCAGCTAGTGCCAGAGCATATTCGAACGTTAGATCACGAAACGCTTGCCCGTATCCTATCATTGGCGCCAGAACAATTGCGTGCCGATCTTCCCATCCAAGTCCTTTCCAGTGGCGTGCCTTTCATACTCGTGCCACTCAAAAACCTGGAGGCGCTTGAGCAAGCAGCGGTTCGGCTCGATCTTCTCGAGCAATTGAGAGATGCCGGCAGCCGGGAAATCATCGTCTTTACGTTAGAGACAGAGGAGGCGGATGTGGATGTTCGTTGCCGAATGTTTGCACCCATGTTAGGTGTATTGGAAGACCCTGCAACCGGAAGCGCGCATGGCCCTCTCGGCGCCTACCTGGTAGAGAACGGTTTGTTAGAGCCTGGTAGAATCATGAGTTCCCAAGGCGTGGAAATGGGACGCCCAAGTAAGCTCACCATGATTGTCGACAAAGAGAAGACTCACATCACCGGCGTCGCCGTGGGTGGTGAGTGTCTCAAAATGGGTCAAGGGAGCCTAACGATTCCGGTGCGGCAATTCCACGCGCGGCCGGGAACCAAGTAGGGAATCGGGAAGCGTAATCGAACGCAACAGTGATAGGGTAGCCTCAACCACGCGCTGATGGCGCGGCAAACCCTCTGGAATCGTTGCTTCTAAAATGGCCGGATGCCACTGCTGATTTGGCAGGCGCATGCGGAGATGTTGACGAAGGGGCGGCCCTCCCTTAACGAGAATAACGAACGCGTGATGCAAATTGGTGAAGGCTTTCTGATCGAGGCAGTGCACCCACTGGTTGCCCCAATTCTCAGCAGGCTGCATCCCTGTTAGTTCAAACCATGCGGCATCTCCAGAGATCCAACGGCCATTGAGGTCTAACCAGAATGTTGTCGATGCCTTCTTTGGTGAAGTATGCTGAGGTGCGTGGCGCGTGCTTGATGATGGATCGACAAGACGCGGGTGTTCTATTGGAGAAGAGCCAATCATGTTCAGAGGCGATTGTTACGAATATTATAATTTTTATTTTTCTCAATTACTATCACCCCTCTTTTCGACAAAATGGGAATTATGATATTTATTTGAAGAGCTTTCCTTTCTTTACTCCGGCCCGAGCGATTTCTGAACCTATCCCGGTGAAAACGAAGCGAACGTGGACGGAGAAACTGCACGATAACAAGGATTTGCCCAAGACCTTCGAGGCCTCTGACGAGGCACAGGCGAAGAAGTTAGGAGGACGGCTTGGAATCATTCCGGCGCCGCTCGACGTCGACGCTGCCATGCGAAAAGTCCCCAAAGGCCGGCTCGCCACCGTAGGTGAAATCCGCGCTTATCTCGCCTCGGCCTATGAGACGGAAATGGCCTGCCCACTAACAACTGGCATCTTTGCTTGGATCGCTGCCAACGCCGCTGAAGAAGCACGGGCCGCTGGCAAGAAACGCATCACGCCCTATTGGCGAACGCTCAAAACCAAAGGTGAAATCAATCCCAAGTACCCAGGCGGCGTCGAGGCGGTAGCAGCCTTAATCCGCGCCGAGGGCCACCAAGTAGAACAGCGCGGCAAGCGCTGGTTTGTCAAAGACTACGAGAAGCGGCTGGTGAAGTGGTCCCGGTGATTCGGTTAGGGGTGCTGTTTCTGAACGAAACGTCGATTTCACGAAACCCTCACTGAAGTTCGCTTCAGTAAGGGAGCATGAAGAACCCCCTTTTCATGCTTGGTCTCACCGGTCTGTTGGCCGCAATCACCCACCGCGCGCAGGCACAGGAAATTCACTTTCCTGATTTTCGCGATCTCTCCACGCTCACGCTACGTGGTGATGCCGCCGAGTTCGGCAATCCCATCGTTCATCAGGGTCAATACGCGGTGCGCCTAACCAATGCCGATTGGCAAAGTGGCAGCGTCTTTACAACAGAGCCGGTGATGCTGCCCGAGGATGGCTCTTTCAGCACAGCCTTCGCTTTTCAGATTCACGATGTCGAGGGATTCGCGGCAGATCAGGAGGGTCCGGGCGCGGATGGCTTCGTTTTCTCAATCCAATCGTCTCCACGTGAGCAATTGCCGCAGGGGGGGGACCTAGGTTACAAAGGAACCCCTAACAGTGTCGCGATCGAGGTAGACACCTGGAATAATGGCGCAGACGACCAGAACCTAACGGATCATCTGGGCATCAATCTCAATGGAAGCGTCGCGTCAGTCGTCCGTGCGCGTCCACAGACGTCGCTCAACAGTGGTGATGTGCACTACTTGTGGATCGACTACCTTGGCGCATCTGGCGTTCTCGAAGTACGGCATGCCATTGAATCCGCACGCCCCGCACAAGCGATCCTGTCGCATAGTGTCGACCTCATTGCCACGCTTGGAGGAAGATCTGCTTATGTGGGCTTCGCCTCGGGTTCGGGCGCAGGCTCAGGCGATCATGATATTCGTTCCTGGACCTTGCAAATGGGCGGTGAAGTGGTGACCGAAATTCCGTTGCCGGATCCGCTTCCGGATGATGGGTTTGTCCAGCTTAGCCTAACCAATCCAGATTTCGAGCTTCCTGGCCAGAGTGTGAACACGCTCGATGACGTTGAAGGCTGGGACAATGTGGGCAGACGCCCAAGCGCGGTCAGGAGCCCAAGTCCTACCAACGTCGCACTCGTGGTGAGCCGGGGTTCCATTGCCCGGCAAGAAACGACACATCAGCTTGCGGGCAATGCGATGTACCGAGTTCGCGCGCAGGCGAGGACGCAAAGCGGTGGCATCACACGAGCCGCCATGGCTGTGGTCGATACCTCTACTGGGAATCCCATCGCCTCCCGCGTCGTCAATGCGACCCGGTCCTTCAGTGAAAACACGCTGGAATTCTATGTGCCGGCAGACAGCCCGCATGTCGGTCAGTCCATAGGCATTCAGTTCGAAGAACTCACGAACTTGGCTGCCTACATTGACGACGTCTCCCTATCATTCAAACCTTTGAATGAAACGCAAACAAGGATTCCGCTAGTCAATCCCGACTTCGAACAGCCCGGCGACCGCAAGATCAAGGATCAATGGCAACAAATCCCCGGCTGGGATGGCGTGGGCACACGGGACTGTGGTGTCGAGGATCTGTACGGAACTTACTCGGCTTTTCTCAATGGCGGTTGTGGCACTTTTCAACTGGTGGGAGACGCCTTGGACGCGGACACCACCTACACGCTCATCTTCGAAGGACGCCGTTCGTTTGAGGGCGAAGAAATTCGAGCGGCCTTCTACACGCCCGCGATCTTCGGTGGTGTGGGGCAGGGCTCTATCATTGCCTCAAAGATCTTTGATGTGCATGACGGACTAACCGAATACCAGTTTCAGTTCACCGCGTCGTCGTCGAGCGCATCAGTGGGAAAGCCCTTCGGCATCTTCTTCGAAAATGCCGGCAATGTGGGCTCATGGGTTCACGTCGACAATGTACAACTATTTCAAACCGGAGGTGACAGTGAACCCACGGTGAAACCTCCGGTGGCCGCCACGGACACGGCGAGTACAGCCCAAGGAGAGAACGTCCTCATCAATGTGCTAGAAAATGATTCCCACCCGGACAACGAGTCCCTCACTTTGACATCGATCTCACAGCCACCTGCGAACGGCACGGCGATGATCGAGGACAATCAGGTCCGCTACACGCCCAACACGGATTTCCTTGGCGAGGACACTTTCACTTACACTGTAGCAGGTGAAAAGGGTGGTTCAGCTCAGGGAGAAGTGACGGTCACCATCATGCAGCAGGCGGTCGTGCCTATTGCCATGATCGATGAAGCGACGGTGGCCGAGGATAGCAGTACACTAATTGATGTGTTAGCAAACGATTCACATCCTAACAATGCAATACTCACATTGACATCTTTCGCGTTGATGCCCATCTCAGGCGGCATGGCCGTCATTGAAGAGAACGCGATTCGCTACACGCCTCCTCCCAATCTCCATGGTGACGATTTTTTCATCTACGAGGTGCAAGATGCTCAAGGTAATGTCGCGCAAGCGCAGGTGAACGTCACCGTGACGCCGGTGAATGATGATCCTGAGGCTGGTACGGATGAAGCCGAACTTCTCGAAGATGGACAAACAGTCATTGCCGTTCTGATCAATGATCGCGATCCGGATGGAGATGCTCTTACAGTTTCAGCGATCATCGAAGAGCCCGGTAAAGGAGATGCTCTGATCACCGGTGACACCATCCGCTACTTCGCCGATCCCAATGTCAACGGCACGGATCAGTTCTCGTATGAAATCACGGACGGGAACGGCGGCAGTGCCAGCGGCACCGTGACGCTCACCATCATCCCGGTAAACGATCCGCCCAGAACAACGCCTGACGCGGCAACGGGAAAACAAGACCAACCGATTACGTTGACGGTGTTAGACAACGACTTCGATCTTGACCGGGATGACCTAACCATCAGCGAGATTTCCCAGCCACCAGCCAATGGCGTCGCAGTCATCGAACGCAAGAATATCATTTACACCCCGAACGCCGGATTCTCAGGCGAGGACACCTTCTCCTACCGGGTGAACGATGGCCAATCGGAATCCCTGCCAACGGAAGTGACGATCACGATTGAAGAAGGCGAACCGGCGGATCTGCCATCTGTTCTCATAGAATCCGTTAGGCGCCTAACGGCCGAGACGGTGCAACTCACCTTTCGAGTCAATCAAGCAGGCCCCTGGAATTTCGAGATTCAACAATCTGAGGACCTACGCATTGATAGTTGGATCTCCATTCCTGATCTAACACCAGCCTCAAGCGAAACCGGTCTTCGGTGGACGGCTGAGTTTCCAGTGAATGCCGAACTTGGTGAGAGCTTCTTCCGCGTTGCAGTCACCCATTAGCATGAAAGACTCATTCTCTTTCAAGCATTGGGCTCGAGCCATGAAACAAGCGTGGTTGATTTCCTTCGGATTCGTTTTTCCAGCAATAGGCACAGCGTCATTCGCCCAGGAACTTCTGCCCGCGTTATTTGGCGAGAATCCTTTGGGAAATCGATTGCCACGTTCCGCGATTCGATTCAACACGGCGGTGGATACCGCTATTGGCGATCTTGATAATGATGGTGATCTCGACGTCATCGCCGTGGCTAACGGCTACCAAGTGTGGATCAACGAAGGCGAAGGGAATTTTACTGAGAAACTTCAGCCGGACATTGCGCGATTCAGCAATGGTAAACGCGTCTTCTTGCACGATCTCGACGGGGACTCCGATCTCGATGCCTTTGTCGCACTTTCGCATTCCCCTAACAATACGCTTATCGAACCTGTCAACCAAGTTTGGATCAATCAAGGCGGTGCCCAGAGTGGCGAACTTGCACATTTCATCGTTCGCCCAAACGTGGCCGTTACGCAAGCGGCGCTGGAAGAACGCTACGCCTGGGGCGATCTCGATGGTGACGGGTTTCCCGAGTTTCTTGCGACCGATTCGTTAGCAAAGACAACCGCAGTATGGAGCGCAGACGCCGGTGGCAACTTTAGCCGTTCGCACCTCAATGTTCCGCACCGGTTATCACCGGGCAATGCACTGGGCGACTTTGATGGGGACGGCGATTTGGATGTCATGATCCAAGTCAGTAGTCTCATCAACGGCAACGATGGCTACCTGCAAGTGCTTGAAAACGACGGGGGAAACCAGTTGATCGACGGTGCCCGTGTGCCAGGCAGCGACTGGCAAGCAGACAACACACCGCGATATCTCATCACAGATGATCTCAACGCCGACGGCTTTGACGATCTTGTCTACCTTCGCACTGATGTCAATCCATTGGAGCCCAGCGTCGTCTCCTGCTACATCCTATGGAATACTGGCTTGGGAGATGGCACGTTTGAGGAGCCCGTTAGGCTAGGAGTCGACTATCACCACATCGTGGCGGTCGCTATCGGTGATATGAACGGCGATGGATTGCCTGATCTGGCCGTCGGGCGAAATGGCAGTACCACAGCCGAGAAGAAGACGCATATTTGGCTTAACCAAGGATCGCACGCGTTCGTCCGCACGGCTGATAACCCAACCACCTTCCATGGGATGGTGCGCGTAGCAGATTTCGATGGCAACGGCACGCTTGATTTGTTCAACCTTACAGCCACCCATCCCAACAAAACAACAACTCAACAGATAGAGACAGAGTTTCCGGCCGGAGCAACGCCGGTTTACGACTTCACGTCTTGGATACCAGGACCGAATGCCTTTCGATTTACGCTTCGATTGACGCTGGCTCCGGAAGAACCGATTGAAGTCACCGTTAAAATCTCTGGTGGCGGAATCATTCGGGAGCAAATCGTCGAGATAGATGACACCGAGAGATTCACGGTTCTCCTAAAAAATCCATCATTAGATGGCGCCAGAAACTATGACGTCTCGATTGCAACCACACCCGAAATAGAAATCGTGGGAAACGATCGTTTCTCACTTACTGGTGTATGGCCCGACCGAGTCTTCGAAAAACGTGATGATGATACGCTGTGCATCGCGCAAGTCGTCAAAACAAGGCGGACATTGATTAGCAAGTCGAGTGTAGCCTTGCCCTCTGGAGCAATCGTGAGACCAGAAGCAGATCCGATAGTCGCAGCACAAGAGGAGGACTTTCTCACGCCTCTGCGTTTGTTTCGCGACGCGCACCTCTTAGCAAGTCCGCAAGGAAGATACTACACACAGATCTACTATTCCTCCGGGCCAGAGATCTCGGCGATGGCGTTAAAAGACTTTATTCTGGCATACCGCTTGTTAGACGCTTTCCTTGAGTGGTCCCCAACCATAAGTTCCTTCGTTGACGGGGAAACAGCAATGACAATTTCGCCACAGATGATCAAGGCAGCTCGTCTAGTGGTAAATGAAATCAAAGCATCTGCTACCCCTCAATTGCTAACGCTAATCGAATCCGAAGAAGCAGTGCTTGATCTCGAGAGCTTTATCGGTCTCACTTTCAATCAGGCGCTTGACAGAATGAACACTCGCAAATTGCCACCCAATTTTGAATATATCGATATCAAACACACAGAGAAAGGCGCCCAGATCACCTGGCAAGCCGCGCCCGGTCATCATTATCGGGTGGAGCGCAGCGACGACTTGAAGGCATTTGATACTGTAGGCGACTTGATTAAAGGGGACGGAGATCTTGTCTCGTTCGTTCTCGAAACGCGCGCCAAATTGGAGGCATTCTTCCGGGTCGTCGTCGATTCGTTCGCCGGGGATGACGGGGAAGAGGATATGGAGCCCGCCCCCAATCCTGTAGAGTAGACTTTCATTGCCATGAACGGTTGACCTCCATTCACCTATCAGATGCCTCTTACAATGTCGTTAGCCGTTTGCCCCCAATGCGATCGAACGCTGCCGCTAGATGCGCCAGAAGGTCTCTGCGGGGTGTGCCTGCTAGGCTACGTATTGGAAAGCGAGGAACAGGAGGCCACCGAAGAGGCCATAGGCGAACTGGGCGCGTACCGCTTATTAGAAAAGTTAGGCGAAGGGGGAATGGGAGCGGTTTACCGAGGGCGGCATCAGCGGCTCGAGCGCGAGGTGGCGATCAAGTTTGTCTTGTTAGGCAAATGGGCTCACGACTCGCAGAAGCAGCGGTTCGAAGCGGAGATGCGGACGATCGCGAAGCTGGATCATCCCAACATTGTCCCCATTTACGAAACCGGCGAGGCCGATGGCCAGCTGTTCTTTGCCATGAAGTTCGTGAAGGGAGGCACGCTGGGCGAGTGGATCGAGTCTTCCCATCCCAACGATGAGATCATTGCGCGAACCATGATCAAACTGGCGCGAGCGGTGGCGCATGCGCACAGCAAGGGCGTTCTGCACCGTGATCTCAAACCTGGCAATGTGCTAGTGAACGATGCCGGCGAACCCTATCTCACGGACTTCGGTCTGGCGGTGAATCTGTTGGAGGACCGAGAAGCGTCGTTGTCTGGGGGCCTGGTAGGGACGCCGAACTACATGGCGCCGGAGATGGTTTGCGACGATGGCTCGGTCTCCACGGCCACGGATGTCTATGGTCTCGGCGCGATTTTCTATCAAATGCTCACGCGCTCAGCGCCGTTCGCCCAATGCAAGTCGGTGCTCGACATTGCCCATCACGTTCAACACATCGAGCCGGAACGCCCTTGCCGGTTGAATGCCGGTGTTCAACCCAATTTAGAAACGATTTGCCTTCACGCCATGGCCAAAGCGCCAGGGCGCCGCTACGGTTCTGCCAGGGAGTTTGCGGACGATCTTGAGCGGCATGAGCAGGGCCAACCGATCCGCGCCCGCCCGGTGGGCGCGATTGAGCGGACGCTGCTTTGGGCAGGGCGGCGGCCTGCCATCGCCGCAATGCTCGTAGTGATCGCAGGCTTGTTGGCAACCTACATCGGGACGCTCATCCAGGCCAACCGGCGAGTCTCTATAGCGAACCGAGAGACGCAATCCGTGCTTGCCGGCATCTACGTCAAGGAGGCGGAGAGACACTGGCAGAACAATCACCCCATGGACGCGTTGCCATGGATGGCCGCGGCAATGCAGACCGAGCGCGGCAACCCCATGCGCGAACACAGCTACCGCCAACGCATGGCCGCTCTCTTTTCCGAGAGCCCGAAGTTGGTTCACGAATGGATTCTGGAGAAGGAGATGTGGTCGCAGATCGCCGTCAGTCCGAAGGAACAACGCGTGGCGGCGGCTTCCAATGCGGGCATTGCCATGGTGTGGGAGATTGCGACGGGTGAATTGGTTGGCAAGCCCCTGGTTCACACTCTGACAGATGCTGAGAAAGCAGCTAACAAAGGGAACTCATGGATTTTTGACCTTGAGTTTAGTCCGGATGGCGAGCGCCTCTTCACGACATGCAATGGTTGTCTTCGTTTGTGGGAGGTAGCTACCGGGAATCTGTTGGGATTAATGGGCGAACCAAGTCGCCTTTCAGAAATACGTGACGCGGCTTTCGATTCCAAGGGGCGCTTCATTGCCTGTGCCAATATGGATGGCAATGTTAGCGTCTGGGATGCTCGCACATTCGAACAGGTGGGCGGCTTTCTCAAACACCCCGCCGCTGTCGTTCGCATTAATATCAGTCAAGACGGGCAATACGTGGCCACGGCATGCAAAGACGGCGTGGCACGCGTGTGGGACGTCGAAACCCGACAAGTGGTGGCAGAGATGGACCATGGCGCCGTCGTTCGCTTCATCCGGTTTGTCCCACATTCTCCGTTGCATATCCTCAGCGTTGCGGACGGCGGGATCCTTCGTCTTTGGGATTTCGATAGCCGCGAGATCGCTTCCGCAGAGACCGGACAGAAAGAGATCCATGCCATGGCGCTCTCGCCTAACGGAAAACAAGCCGCCATCACGGGCACAGGCTCAACCTTGCAGCTCTGCAATCTTGAAACGATGACGATCATCCATTGTGCGGGAGGAGACTTCAGCGAATCCCTCCACTATTCAGCCGACGGAAAACGAGTTGCCTCAGGCAACAACATCACTGTCTGGGACCCATTCACTGGGAAACTCGCCAATGAAATCCATTTTCACCGGAAAACACACAGCGTCCGTTTGCTCGGTGAAGGCCGGCAGCTCCTGACTGGCTCGAGCGACGGCGTCATCCGTCTCTGGCAGTTTCCTGACAAACACTCGCCTCTCGCCGGCGAGACCGCGATTGGCTACAGCCGCCACGGTGGCTTGGCCGCCATTCTCGAGCCTGACAAACGCACTGTCCGTGTTAGAAAGGTGAACACGGGGGATTCGATAGGTTTTCCGTTAAAACACGACTTCGAACCCACGAGTGCCGCCATATCGGGAGAGGGCACGCGTCTTCTCACCAATCGCAACAAAGGTCTGCGCGAGCCCGAGACGGCACCGGACGGGCAACACCGCTACTGGAACGTCATCACTGGCAAACAACTCGCGTCCGGCGTCACCCCGACCCATCTTGCGGTTGCGAATGTCATGCCGTTCTTCAGCGATCAGCACGGATTCTTGCCGCGTACAGGCAAGAATCTCCACTTGTTAGACACACGGAGTGACACCAAGGGCCCTTCATTGCTCAAAAAGTACTATTACTACTTCACCGCCTGCTTAAGCGACGACGCCTCTCTAGCTGCTTTCGGAGTTGATCATCGTTCGATCCAGGTCGTGGATACGGCAACTGCAAACGTTGTTAGTGCTGGAGACATGAAACAAACTTGGACATCTGCCAGCGCCTTTAGTCCGGACAACCGCTGGGTCGCCTTCGCTTCGCCCTCGGATGGGAAGGTGATCGTTTGGGACTGGCAGACCGGCAAACCCGCTCTCGCACCCATTGCGGTTGCCCCCGGCATCGATTTCTACGCCCTGGCCTTCAGCAAGGACAAGCGTCGTTTGGCCATCCTGGAAAGCCGGCGCGCCATCGTTTGGGACCTGGAATCGAACAAGGCCCTCGCAAACGCCCTAACTCACAAGCACAAGGTCCTCTGGGCCCGGTTCGGGGAGGCCAACGGCGGGCAGCTTCAAACGATGGATGCCCGGTGCCATCGCTACGTATGGGATGTCGAAGCCGGCGAGTTCCTTGGCCACCAGCAGACTCCCATTGATGCAGATGAAACCGTGAATCGACTCGCGCGACGGGCTCAACGCCTGACCGGAGCCCGGATCGAAGGCAAAGCTGGATTGGTATCCTCGTCCAAGGAAGAGCTGAAGGCTATGTTGGCGTCTGGCACGAGGCGATGATGTGATCGTCTCAAACTAGGACAATGAAAGTGCCCGCATCAACTCCTGCAATTCCGATTTCACTTCGCCCGGGTTCGCCACGGTGTTAGCGATCTCCGATTTCAAGAGATCGCGGTAGCGCAAACGCAATCTTCGCACCGCCGATTTCACGCCGTTTTCTGACAGGCCCAGTTCTCTGCCTAACACATCATAACGCAGTTCGCATCCTTCACCGGTTAAGCTTCCTTTTAAGAGGGCGAACTGACGGGATTTCCCTTCGCGTTGGCACTCATCACGCAAGTTCCCCATCACATGATCGAGGAGAGTCAGAGCCCAACGCCGGTCAAACAAGCGGTCGGCAGACAAATTGTCTACGAGCTCCAAACCATAACGTTTTTCTGCATCCAAGGCGTCCAACTCGATGGGAAGCACGCCGCCGCCGCGCTTCAAGGCCGTCCGGCCATCGTGATCATTGGCAAGATGATTCTTCATCGATTGGATCAAGAACGACCGGAACCGACCGCGCTGGGGCGAAGCCTTGGACAGATCATTGCGCCGCAGGAAATGGAGGAAGAACGATTGCGTTAGATCTCTGGCATCCTCAGCCTGCCGCCCACAACGTCTCACATAAACATAAAGCGCATACCAATAGCGTTGACACAAGATCTCCAGCGCTCTCGCCGCTTCCGGTGACGCTTCATCCCCGGCTCGGAGCACCATGCTCCAATGCGTGGTGGCAAAGGCCCCATGATTCCAATCGGATTTCAATTCGGCATCAAGAGGCATGCCGGTTTTCTAGTCTCGGACACGACTGGATGTCAATATTGGTAAGCCATTCACTCACATACCTACACGCGTCCGGCCACTGAGTGCCCGAAAGAGAGTGAGTTCATCCGCGTGTCCTAAGCCGCCGCCTGCCGGCAAGCCTTGTGCGAGTCGCGTGATAGGGAGGTTGTTGGATCTCAACAGGTCGGCCAGGTAATTTGCCGTAGCTTCGCCTTCGACGTCGTTTGCAAGCGCTAGGATGATCTCTTGAAAGGACTCTTGGTCTAAACGCTCTCGCAAACCTTCAATAGTGAGATCTTCAGGACCGATTTGGTGTAAGGGTGAGAGCTTGCCGCCTAAGACATGGTACTGGCCTTTGTAAGCTCCGGTGCGTTCCAAAGCGAGGACGTCGGTGGGCGATTCCACCACGCACACCACGTCGGTTTGTCTGAGACTGTCCTCACACACCGCACAACCCTCAGGTGTGGCGTAGAATCCGCAGCGCCGGCATGTGCCCACTCGTTCCTTGGCCTGGATCAAGGCAGTGGCAAGTGATTCAGAGAAAGCAGTAGGCTCGCCGTGCAACCAGAGCGCCACGCGTTCAGCACTGCGCGGGCCTACACCCGGCAATCGCTTGAGATGCAGAATGAGGTCTTTGATAGGCTCTGGATAGTCGATGCGGCTCACGGGAGGGATTAGAAAGCGGTTAACCTATTTGGACAAGGCCCGTCGCAAGTATTGACCGGTATGACTTTCCGCACATTGGACAATCTCTTCCGGCGGCCCCGATGCAACGATGCGCCCACCACCCTCGCCGCCTTCCGGTCCGAGATCGATGACCCAATCCGCGCACTTGATGACATCGAGGTTGTGTTCAATCACGATGAGGGTGTTGCCCCCGTCTCGCAGCGAATAGAGCACGCGCAAGAGTGTGTCCACATCACTGAAATGCAGCCCTGTAGTCGGCTCATCTAACAAATACAAAGTCCTTCCCGTCGCTTTCTTCGCAAGTTCAGCTGCGAGCTTCACCCGTTGTGCCTCACCTCCGGAAAGACTGGTTCCCGGCTGGCCCAGTTTCAAATAGCCAAGCCCCACCTTCTCTAACGCTTCCAGTCGGTCGTGGACGCTGGGCACGTTGCGAAAGAATCGCGTCGCTTCGGATACCGTGATATCTAGCACTTCGGCGATGTTCTTCCCTTTGAAGGTCACTTCCAAAGTCTCGCGATTGTACCGTCTCCCATCGCAGGTTTCACAGGTGACAAAGACATCGTTGAGAAAATGCATGTCGATGCGGATGAGCCCGTCACCCTGACAATGCTCACATCGGCCACCCGGGCGATTGAAGCTGAAACGGCCCGCGGTATAGCCGCGAATCTTGGAAGCCGGAAGTTTCGCAAACACATCACGAATCGCATTGAACGCGCCTACGTAAGTCGCCGGATTGGATCGCGGGCTCCGGCCAATAGGCGCTTGATCGACTACGATCGCTTTGTCCAATTGATCCAGTCCCGACAAAGTCTCATGCCTGCCCGGTTTCTCCTTGGCCCGGAAGAAATGGCGGAACAAAGCACGTTTTAAGATGCGGTCGACCAAAGTCGATTTCCCGCTACCGGATACGCCGGTGACACATGTGAGGCAACCGATGGGAAAGGCCGCCTCGACATCCTGCAAGTTGTGTTCGCTTGCGCCGTAGACGGTCAACCAACCTCGCGGACTGGCCCGTTTCTTGGGCACCTTAATTTGGAAACGGCCGCTGAGATACTTCCCAGTAGACGACTTCTCATTCGCAAGAATCTCTTTCACCGTCCCTTGCGCAATGACTTTGCCCCCTAACGGACCCGCCATAGGGCCGATATCGAGAACGTGATCGGCCTCGGCAATCGTTTCCTCGTCGTGCTCCACGACGATCACCGTATTGCCAAGCCGCTTCAGTTCTTGCAGAGTGTCTAACAATCGTCGATTATCTCGCTGATGAAGGCCAATGCTAGGCTCGTCGAGCACATAGAGGACGCCGGATAGACCCGCGCCAATCTGCGTGGCCAGGCGGATGCGCTGCGATTCCCCACCGGAAAGCGTGCGGCTCTCCCGGTCCAAGGTGAGATAGCCCAGGCCCACTTGATCCAGAAAACGCAGGCGCTTGGCGATCTCCAACCGCACTTCACGCATGAAATTCGCCTGGCGATGGGAAAGCACCAGTTCGTCCATGACGGTCTTCGCTTCGGCTATGGGAAGGCGTGTGAATTGCGCTATGTTATACTGGTGCCCGCTCTCATCTCCAAGCGTCACGCCAAGAATCTCGGGGCGCAGCCGATCGCCTTGGCATCCTGGACAAACTTGCTCACTCGTGTAGGCGGCCAACGCCTGCCGGATGCGCTGACTTTGCGATTCCTCTAACAAACGCGCTGCTTCAGAGGCCAGACCTTCGAAACCGAATTCCGCATGACCTTCAAACAAGGCTTCTTGAAAACTCTCGGGTAACTTCAGATAAGGTTCGGAAAGGTCCACTTTATACCGACCAGCCAATTTGCGAATGGCCTCTTCGTGGATCAATCGCATCTTCTTCTGTGAAGCCCACCACGACTTGAAAGCGCCATCTAACAAAGGCGCCTCCGGATCAAGAATCATGAGATCGGGGTCGATGATCTGTTGGAAACCAAGCCCCTGACAGTCTTCGCAAGCACCGAGATGGCTGTTGAAGGAGAAGTGGCGCGGAGTGAGCGTCTCAAGGGCAAATCCCGTCCTGGGATTAGCGTAGGCGGTCGTTTCCTCGCGAAGCACTTCCCGCTCGCCCACGAGGAACGACACGCGTGGCCGACTCCACTTCAGCGCCGTCTCGATGGAATCCGTTAGGCGCGAGGCGTTGCCCGGCCGCCATACCATGCGATCAACCACCGCTTCCACCGCTTCCGGCATATTGGGAAACCGGCGTTTGGAGAAGTCGCCTTCCAAATCATGAATCTCACCATCGATCCGCATTCTAACAAAGCCTTCACGGCGCAACCGATTGGCGATCTCGGATAACTTGGTCTGCTGGGAGAGATCAATCGGCGCCAATACGATCAAGCGTGTTCCCTCTGAAGACTGACCTAACTCATCTACCAAATCCTGCACGGATTTCCGGTGAATGGCTTCGCCTGTGTTAGGATCGTGGGGCTGACCAACGGCAGCGTAGAGGATTCGCAAGTAATCGTAGATCTCCGTGACGGTGGCAATGGTAGAGCGCGGGGTGGCGGAGGCGGTCCGCTGCTCGATCGAGATGGCCGGCGATAAGCCCTCGATGAAATCGACATCCGGCTTCTCTAACTTCTCCAAAAACTGACGCGCGTAGGCGGAGAGACTTTCCACATAACGCCGCTGCCCTTCAGCATACAAGGTGTGAAAGGCCAACGAGGATTTCCCCGAGCCACTCACGCCAGTGATGACCACGAGTTGGTTTCGTGGGATCTCCAGCGACAGGTTCTGCAGGTTGTGTTGCCTTGCGCCGGTGATGCGAATGACCTCTTCACGGCTCATGAGGCATGTTCCCAGGAATGAGAGCGCTGTTTGATTCGGATAATTTGCCTCAAAATAGGCAAGATGTCGTTTCTAACAATCTTGCTTCCGCCCTTCTCTTCCCAACTTACCGGGATCTGTTCCAAAGCAAATCCGTGATGATAGATCCGTGCTAGGATTTCGATATCGAGCGCCCATTCTTGCTCGGTGAGCAAGTGGCCGCAGGTCTCGTAAAATTGGCGAGAGAGGATCTTGAACCCACAAGCCGGATCATTGACACGTGTATCGAGAATGAAATTGACCAAGCGATAGTAGAAAAAACCTAACAATCGCCGCACCGGATGACGTTTCACTTTAGTCTTCTTCGTGTTCTGGCGAACGGCAAAGTAACACCGATTCTCCTCGATCCCGCGGCTGAGTACGTCTTCTAACACCCGCCTGATCTCCGCGGGAGAGACCGCGCCGTCAGCATCGGCAAAGGCGTAGTGCGTCACGCCTTGAGGAGCCACTTTCCACGCATTTAAGAGCGTGCCTCCCTTGCCGGCATGTTTGAAAGCGAGCATGGGCGCGACGAGTTCCGGACGCTTCCCGCGCACGTTTTCCACGATTTCATGCGTCGCTTGTCTCTCGAGTTCATTGGAGCCATCGTCGGCCACTTGAACAATGACTTGTTGAGAATAATCATCTAAAGCATCACCTAACGCATGAAGAAACGGCGGTAACCTCTTGCTCTCATGATAACAAGGTATGACGAGATAGAGAAGGGCCTTTCCGGTTTGCATGCGTGTTCGTGAGTAAGGACGGCTCCGGGTAAAGTCAACGGCAGCCTTTACAATCGCCGGCCGGCTAGGAAACCTTGCACCATGCGTGTGCCTTCAATTATTCAGCTCGCCCTTGTCTTGGCGCTCTCCTTCCCTTCATCTTCACTCATGGGAAACGATCGCCCCACAGGAAAAGCCTTTGCTTCGAGGTCCGAGGTCATTGCTAAGCACGGTATGGCCGCAACGAGCCATCCGCTCGCGACGCAAATCGCTTTGGATATCCTCAAACAAGGCGGCAACGCCATCGATGCAGCCATCGCCGCCAATGCGGCGCTCGGGCTCATGGAGCCCACCGGATGCGGCATCGGCGGCGACCTCTTCGCCATTGTGTGGGACGCCCAAGGCGAGAAGCTCCATGGTCTCAATGCTAGTGGCCGCTCACCCAAGAGCCTCACTCTGGCAGAATTGCAGCGTCGCGGTCTCAAGCGCATTCCAAAGTATGGCCCTCTACCTGTGACCGTGCCGGGCTGCGTGGATGGCTGGTTCACCTTGCACGAGCGCTTTGGCAAGCTCCCCATGACCGCAGTGTTAGCACCGGCCATTCGTTATGCCCGGGAGGGTTTTCCGCTTTCCGAAGTCATCGCCGATCAATGGGAAGGCGGCGGGCGAGTCTTCAAAGATTACGCCGGCTTCGCCGAAACCTTTCTTCCCAATGGCCGCGCACCGAAGAAAGGCGAAATTTTCAAGAATCCTCGCTTAGCCGCGACGTTAGAGAAAATCGCTCAAGGCGGTCGCGACGTCTTTTACAAAGGCGAGATGGCGAAAACGATGGCGGATTTCATGACACGTGAGGGCGGTTTTCTCTCAGAGGAGGACTTGGCCGCGCACACCTCAACCTGGGTGGAGCCGGTCTCCGCCAATTACCGTGGTTACGATGTGTGGGAACTACCTCCCAACGGACAAGGCATCGCCGCTCTGCAAATGCTCAATGTGTTAGAAGGTTACGATCTTCAAACTGCGGGCTTTGGCAGCCCCAACCATGTGCACTGGTTTGTGGAAGCGAAGAAACTGGCCTTCGAGGATCGTGCCAAGTTTTACGCCGATCCGGATTTCCATCGCATCCCCGTTGCGGAACTGATCTCGAAGAGCTACGCCGCCGAACGCCGCACTCTCATCAACACAAACAGAGCCGGCGCTTCTTACGACGCCGGGAATCCTTCGCTAGAAGAAGGCGATACCATCTACCTCACCGTCGCTGACAAAGACCGCAATATGATTTCCCTCATCCAAAGCAACTACCGCGGCTTTGGGTCCGGCCTTTGCCCCGATGGATTGGGCTTCTGCCTGCAAGACCGCGGCGAACTCTTTGATCTCACCGAAGGCCGTTTTCACACCTACGCGCCTAACAAACGCCCATTCCATACGATCATACCTGCCTTTGTCACCAAAGAGGGCCAACCCTACATGAGTTTCGGCGTCATGGGCGGCGCTACCCAGCCTCAAGGGCACGTACAGATCCTCATCAATATGATCGACTTTGGCATGAATCTCCAAGAAGCCGGCGACGCCCCGCGGATCGTGCACACCGGTTCCTCCCAGCCCACAGGCGAACGCATGAAAGACGGCGGCCGGGTGAACCTGGAATCCGGTTACGCTTTCGAAACTACCCGCGCTCTGTTAGAGCGCGGGCACGAAGTGGGTCACGCGCGCGGGATCTACGGCGGCTATCAAGCCATCCTCTACGATGCTGAGAATGACGTCTACCTCGGCGCTTCAGAGGTGCGGAAGGACGGCCAAGCAGCGGGCTATTAACCTCGTTGTTTAGGATTTCATCATGAGGTGATTGATCAAGGTGATCGCACTCACGCCACCTATTGGAAAGAGGAGAGCGGTGAGTATTGGGTGCCGTGATAGCGGCGCGAAGGCACCGGTTTGGATCGACTTAATGGACTCGATCATCGTGCGAATGCTATCATCAAATTCGGGAATCCGTTTGATATTGGCAGAATCCGGAAGCGTCCGCTTGGGAACGATCTTTTGAAGATACTGAGATTCCATGTGCGCAATCGCTTCACCACGCATGATCTCGGCGCTTCGCCGCAACTCGAGGGCGCAGGTCAGAACAATCACAAATGTGATCCCAATCACCCCAATGAGCGGCATGGTCCAGTCCCAGGCATCGAAGACATGATGCCGGGAGAGGATCATCAATAATAAGACTACGAACGGATAGATCACAAGCCGGCTGACAGGAATGGTATAGCGGGCAATGAATTGAATATCCAACCAACGGGCTAGGCATTCCGGGTTGTCATCACACCGATTGGGATCATCAATGATCTCGAAATGCCGTTCCAACAGAGACTCCGGCCAAGTAGTGTGAACGCTTTTCAGTTCCCAGATCAGACGCACGCACATCAATGTATTGTAGATGACGTAGATGGTGAGCGTCAGCATCATGATCAGTCCGATGCCTAGGAACACTTTATCCGCTACGATGCCCCATTCACCACGTACCGGAGTCAAGGGTTTACCCATATTCAAAACAAACCCAAAGGACACTAAACAATAAGCCATCCCCGTTATCAAATACATGCTTCGGCTACGGCCTTCTAGGTAACGTCGATCCAAATGACTCTTCCATATGGCGTACGCGCAGCCAGTCGATTGTTTGGAGATTTCTCCAGAAATGCCTCCCCAAAGATTGCACAACCAATCCCAAATAGTTGTCAACCTTTTGCCGCTTGAATTAGAAGAGCTGGAACTTGAGCGATTCAGTTCAAATTCATCCGATAGCTCAATCTCGGAACGGCGCATGTTGATGGCGGCACAGAATAAGAAATAGACCGCTAAAATGGCCGCAATCAACCGGATGATTAAAGTCGGCCAGATGCTAATCCCCTCAAAAAGGCTCCACGTTTCGCCAAATCCCTCTTGATAGCCTGAGTAAATGATCAACATCATACCGGAAATGAGAACGAAGACGACGGAGTGAAACGCCCGAAGCCTGGCCCGAAACCTGTCAATCAGGACATCGCAACGAGCGTGAGAAGTCAACCGATCGCACCATAGCTGTCCTATTGGCACGCATCCTAAAGCAGCAGCCAACAATAATCCGGCCGTCCATCCCAGGACCCCAGGAATGGAATTCGCAAACAACGCCGTAGATGCGAGAAAGAAACCAATCGACAACCCTAGCGTGATGATAAGAAGTTGAATAAACGGCGTCCTGGGTTTCCGCATAGCCAAACAGAGGATCAATGCCAGCATCGCCAAACTTGAGCAGGCAATCATCAATCTACCGACCAAGGGAGAAACGGGTTTAGCAAGGACGGCGATGCACGAGCCAATAAAGACAAAAGCGCCGTAAATAAATCGGCTGTT
Source organism: Verrucomicrobiales bacterium (assembly GCA_965224685.1). Taxonomy (GTDB): domain Bacteria; phylum Verrucomicrobiota; class Verrucomicrobiia; order Verrucomicrobiales; family DEV007; genus CBDDAB01. The sequence goes on from CBDDAB010000018.1 coordinate 1,646,542, forward strand.
CTTCGGCAAGGCAGAATCTTTGAATACAGTCATTGGTTCTATTTCGACCTGGTGATATCGCGAGAGAAACGAAACTGACTCAACGTTTTCGATAGAGTACCGGTCGCCGAGATCGTTAGACCGGCGAATATAGCCGCCCAAATGACCAGCCACCAAGGTCTGGTCGGATAGGTGTGCCAACCGTCTTTACGTCTAACATGAATGCTTTGTTGGTCGCCACGGCTAAGGGGTGTCAGATCATGAACACGTGTTCTGCCGATTTCAAAGATCCTTGGGTAGCAGTCGAGAAGTGCCCTCGGAGTCGCCTCTTCCAAGGCGCACAAAGCCGCATAATACGTGGCTGTCTGATAATTTCCGCGAAAGGCGGCGGTGTCTTTTTGAAGATCGCGGCTGAGCCCGAAACCAAAGCTTGAAGCAATCAGAAGATTTCTCGTCCACTGCAGGCGTTTGGGATGAATCATTCGCGCATCTAGATCTGTGGTGAAGTAGTAACATCCTTTAAATCGTTGGCGAAGTGCCTGCAGAACCAATAGATTATCGTAGACATCGCTCCCTAGTACGCCAATCGCCCGGACATTGTGTTTGCGCACAAAATGCTCTAGCCGGTCTGCAAGTCGGCGGATATAATCCAACTGCTCCGGTCCCACGGCGTCCTCATTAGCAAGCCCAGCCATCATGGGATTATTCGACCCTTGTTCTGTGATCGGAGCGCGCAATGGGCGCTCAACGGTGGATTGCTCTGGAGGAAGAGAGCCGTCTACGCCCCGCAAGTAACTGAAAGTGCGAATGTGTTGAGCGAGCTTATCAGAAGCCTGCGGCGTCTTCTCAAGACGTTGTTCGAATTCGTCTACAAAAGTAGTCGCAATTTCTCTTCCATAGGTTGTATCCATCTCTGTGACGAGAACGACGGCGCTCTTCCCAATCTTGAAATCACGATTCTCAAGCTCATCAAAAATGGTACCCGCAAGCTTGGCGTCTTTGTGAACCGTTCGCACTATCTCAAACGGCGTTGCGAGTGATTTGAGCAACTTACTATTAAGTTGCTTCAAAATGCCACTATCCGGCGATTTTTGCAGAAGATAATTGGAGAACTTCTCAATCTTTGGTGCGTTGGGGTGTGCTTCAAAATCCCGATCGATGGTAGAGAAAGGCGAATACATCTTCACTGGGAGCCCGCGCGTAGAATAAGGGAGCTGATGCTTGTGTTCTCTCGAATCATCCCGCCAGGCCTTCAACGAACTGGAATGAGCCGGCCCAATCATGGCAACCCTGCAATGTTCTCCTAATAGATTAAGTAAATGCGCGATACGGGAAAATGGCGAACGAGCGATCACATCATCCGATACCCAAAGAACAACCACCCATCTCGGGATCGCGGACGGACTAGCCGATTCGTCGACAGTGCCACTAGATCCGTCGGTCCCACTGGGAACGAGCGGATTCTCAAACCATTCAAAGGGAATGGGAACAGGAGATCTCGAATAAACGCCCGCCTCTGAAGGAGGCTCAAATTCGAAATACCCAATACGGTTGTTAGAGAGAGGCACATATCCCACCGAATGCAGCGCCGTCACGATAGCATAACGAGTGCGACGCCGTCTTTCCGATTCCTCAGGGTAGGGCCCTCCCTTCACCAAGACCGGTAACACAAGCAGATTATGCTTCCGTTGAGCAACGTCGTTGTGCAGGAGCGACCTGGAGACGAGTCGCGCTTCAGGCCCTTCCGCTTCATCATCAGAGCTGGCAATAGCGGTCGAGACTGCGCTAAGCGGATCTTGCCAGAGCCGGGACAACACGGACTCCGGTCTCGTAGAATTAATGAGTGGATTGTTTCCTTTGGCCTTTGGGCGTGCCGTATCAAGTGGCGATAGAAGCCCAAAGTAGCCTCCGGTGGCAGCAAGAACGAGAAGGACGATCGGCTGCCAAGAGGTAGCCGTCGCTGTCGATGGAGGTAATGGGGGTGTGGCGTTCATCTCAGAAGCGCCGGGAAACGAGCCAAAGACCGATTGCCTCAAGGCTCATTAAAGATGGGCCTCACTAGCGAACAGTCATCGACAGCATCCAAGCACGGTAAGTCGAATTAACAGTTATTGATAGTATTTATCAAGATAGCCGACCGATGCAAGCTCAATATCGTCCCGTGGAGGATTGCTTTTCATTGCGCTTTACCCGCAAGGTAGAAAGACATGAAGGCCATCGCCGTTGCTCTTTCCCTATTGATGCTCCCGACCTTAGCTGGTGCGGATCAAGTTATTCCCATCTGGCCTGATCTCGCCCCGGGAGAAACCACCAAAGAAACAGGGTCGGCTCTTCCCCGCCGGGAAGGTGAGAACCCTCCGGCAACCCGAATAAGCGGGATCAGTTTACCAACGATGGAAGTCTTGGTTCCCGAAGCTGCCAATGGCACAGCAGTGGTAATTCTTCCGGGTGGCGGATACCGTTATGTGGTCACGGATAAAGAAGGTTCGGAAGCGGGCCGCGTTCTCAATCAGTTAGGCATCACGGCCTTTGTGCTGAGTTACCGAACAATAACGGGAGAGAATGAGACGCCATGGAAAAGACCTCTACAAGATTCCCGGCGGGCCATTCGCTATGTGCGGGCGCATGCCAATCAGTGGTCGTTGGAACCCGACAAGATTGGATTGTTAGCTTTCTCCGCTGGTGGCCAGGTGGGCGCCATTCACATCGGTGATCTCAAGCCGGCTTATGAACCCATTGATGAGGTGGATCAACACATCGCACAGCCGGACTTTGCGATGCTGATTTATCCCTGGCAATTGCAGGGCAAGGATGATGCGCTCAAGCCGGAGATTCAGTTATCAACGAATGCACCGCCAACCTTTCTCGTGCATGCGCATGACGATGGTCACACTTCACTTGGCACCGTTTATTTGTATGCGGCCTTGAAAAAACTCAGCGTACCGGCTGAGCTTCACATCTATGAGAACGGCGGTCATGGTTATGGCGTGCGCACACAACCCCATTCAAACGTCGGCACCTGGACTGACCGAATGGTAGATTGGTTGACCCGACGGGAATTAGGACGGAAGCCCTGAGGACGCGAGCTATTTTTGAAAAGATGACGACTCCACAATTTAAGACCGTTCCGGATGAAGCCGAACTTGCCGAAGTCGAGCGCGATCTCCGATTTCATCCTGCTCAGACCGCAGAACCAGAAGCCCTTTCACGCACAGATATTGAGCAGTTCAATCACGACGGTTATGTGAACAAGATCCGCATTTATGACGATGACGAGATCTCCTCGATCCGCGATTACTTTGATACGTTGTTAGCAGCAGTTTCGGCGCAAGGAGGTGATAGCTATTCCATCAGCTCCGCCCATCTTCGCTACGGACCTGTTTACGATATTCTAACCGAACCGCGTATTGTCGCCAGTGTGAAAGACTTGTTAGGCGAACATGTGATTGGTTGGGGCTCGCATTTCTTCTGCAAGATGCCGCACGATGGCAAGGCCGTTTCCTGGCACCAGGACGCCAGTTACTGGCCCCTCTCCCCTTCCAAGACGGTAACGGTGTGGCTGGCCATCGACGATGCGGACATTGCCAATGCTTGCATGCGCTTCATCGCCGGCTCGCATTGGAAAGGCCATCTGACTTATCGGCCCAGCACGCCTGAGGAACATAACGTGCTCACGCAGACGGTGGAGCATCCCGAACGTTATGGCCATGAAGTGACCAACGAGTTGAAGGCGGGCGAGATTTCCATTCACTCCGATCTCTTGCTTCACGGCTCGGAGGCTAACGAATCCAATCGCCGGCGATGCGCTCTGACACTACGCTATTGCACGCCGGATGTGCGAGCCGGGCAAGATTGGAACGCCAAAGGCGTCGTGGTTAGTGGGACAGATCCTAGCGGTCACTGGGCGAACCCAACCCGGCCTGAATAGCGGCGTTGCCTTCTCATGCGACGTTCTAGCTTCGTTCCAATGATGAATGGTTTCATCACAAACGGGTGGTCAAAGAAGTCTATGAAACGCCGATTGCTATCGGTTGATTTCTTAAGTGAGAAGGTTTCGCATCTTCTCGCAGCAGGGGCAATTTCTGCATGCCCAAATCCTAACAACTTCAACAACCACTGATCAACAATCAGCAATTCAAGGTGGAGAGCATTTTTCGTAGCGGAACTCGTGAGAGTTCCGAGCGTTGCACTCCGCTGCCGCCAAGGAACTGTCACAGCCCCCTACCATGAGTCCTATCCATAGCGGATCCGCTACAACGAATGCCCACCATCTTTAGTCACACCTGGCGGAATTTCGCTGAGCGCCAACCTTCTTCGGGGTCGGTCAGATTGAGTTACCACATGGCGCCTTCATGCATTCGACGAAAGATCAGATTGGTTATCTCAAAGGCATCAGCAAGGCGCTCTTCCGCGGTCTGCGATCTCGCGCGCAGAATCTTCTCTCGGTAGATGTCGTCTTGGAGAGCCGTGAGAGCGGCGGGATCCTCGTGGGGGTTGAAGGCCATGATGTGAGGAAATCGTCATGACGTTGTGGCGAGGTTGCATCGGATTGCCGCGAATCCTCGTCGTCGTGCTTGTGCATTGAATCGTCGCTTGGCCATACTCGTGACGATGAAACCAGCACCCTCACTGCGAGACTTCGAACGAGACGGTTTCGTTCGGTGCCAGGACTTTGTCACCGGGGAAGCGTTGGAGAAATGGGTCTCTGAGGTGGACCGGTTCATCGCGGAAGTGGTGCCAGAGATGCCGCCGGAACATGTCTTTTTCGAAGACAAGGCCGAAACGTCGACTCTCAAGCAATTGCAGCAGATGGGGGACCATGATCCGTGGTTTCATGAGCAGTTTCATCACGGGCGATTCCGTCAACTAGCAGAGACACTCTTACGCGGGCCGGTGGTGCCAAAGAACTTGCAGTACTTCAATAAACCGCCTGGGGTGGGTCAACCGACGCCGCCACATCAAGACGGCTATTATTTCAAGCTGGATCCTTGTGAAGCCGTGACCATGTGGTTAGCGTTAGAGCGGGTGGATGCGGAGAATGGGTGTGTGCGGTATGTGCGCGGATCCCATCGCTTGGGCATGCGGGAGCATGGACGGACGCAGACCTTGGGATTCAGTCAGGGCGTAGCGGATTTCCCGCGGCCAGAGGATCAGGCTAACGAGGTGGCCATGCCGGCTGCACCTGGGGATCTGTTAGCCCACGATGCACTGACCATTCATCGAGCTGATGGGAATGCCTCGGCTTCGCGAACGCGACGAGCTCTAGGATTCATCTACTACAGTGAGCGGGCTCGTGAGGATCGCGCGGCACACGAATCCTACCAAGAGCAACTCGCAGCCGAACTCAAGGCAGCTGGAAAAATCTAACCGAAACGGAGAACCACCATGGAACGCCACTCACTATCCCGCCGCCGATTCACCAGTACTGCTGCTGCCGCTTTGTTAGCGTCACCTCGTCTAGCGATTCCTGCCCGCGCTCAAGAAGGGGGCGAACGCCCGGATCAAGCTCCCGGCATTCACATCATCAATCCACGCGCCCGCGTGCCCGTGGGATTGATCATTGATGACTCCACCTGTCTCGTGAATCTGAATCGGTTCGCCATGCCCCAATTCAATGCGGCGTGGAGGGGGCGCAACAAGACCTATCATCGCGACTGGAAGCGCTGGCCGGTGGAGATTCCTGATAGCTTTGTTAGGAAATTCGGAGAATGGTGCGGGGAACACGGAGTGAAGGGCAAGTACAGTATAGTTCCCTACCCTGCGTGTGTGGGGCGGTTGGATCTCGAAGTGCCCGGCTGGTCCAGACGTGAGATCAATGATAGCATCAAATTGGTTCGGGAACTCATGATGCCTAACTGGGATATTCATCCGGAAATGATCACGCACACGCGGGTGATTGATTTAAAAACCGGACACCCCTACCCGGAAAACTCACCCAGTTTCATGGAGAATTGGGAGTGGACCACCGGCAAGAGCGTCGACGAACTCGCAAGCTACCACGCCTATGCGCTGCAGATTCTGAAGAATATCGATCTCCCTTGCGAAGGACTCACCACGCCTGGTGGTTATGGAAACAGGGCCTTACCGCAACTTGCCCAGGCGACTTTGGAATCCGTTCGCGATGTCTTCGGAGCTGAGATCCCCCACTACTTTCGCCATCTTTACACCGATGACCGGAGCGTGGCCCCCCGCGTGGAATATGCTAGTGGATTAGATTCTGAGGACCCACGCTGTGTGGTGAGCATCGTTGGCTGCACCGGCGACTGGACGGGTGGCTGGCACAATGTGGAACCAGCCGGAGCCGATAAGTTTATCACCGAGGATCTCCAATCCGGCCGCATGGTCGAAGTGATCTCCAAGGGCGAGCCCGCTATGATGGTTTGTCATTGGACAGGCATCCATTGGAATGGCGAAGAGAAAGGATTCCAGGTCTTCAAAGAAGTCGTCCGCCGTTTGCATGCCCGTTTCGATAACCTTTTATGGATGAAACTGAGTGAACTGGCTCGCTACTGGGCAGCCAAGAAACTAACAAAGATCGTGCAAACAGAAAAAACCATTACTTTTAACGCCCCCTACGCATGCCCGAATTTCACTCTCAAGCTTCCGGCACTAGCGCAACCAGATCCTAGCATTCGCCATCAAACTAAACAGCACCCATTGAAGAAAGTCGCCTCAACCCTACAACTTCGGGAAAATACTTGGTGCGAACGTGAGGGCAAGCAGTTCGTGTGCTTCAATCTGCCCAAAGGCCAATCCAAGCTGGCCTTGACCCCAGACCTGTAACGGTTGACTATCAAGAAGTTACACTATTCCAACAAGAAAACCGCGTTTCTAGCGTAACTTCGTTCACGACATTCCGATGTATAGGATGAAACATCCTTTCCTCAGTCATGATTCAGCGCATCATTCTTCACCTCTGCTGTCCATGTAAGAACTGGCAACAAGCCCGCTTTCACCTGGCCGGGATTCTCCGGGAGTTCCGTCCCCTCAAAGACGTTCCCCATTTCCCTCACAAAGCCACTTCCCGATAACAGATCTCTACCAACTCACACGAGCGTAGCTCATGGTCATGGGGACGCCTTGACGCGTGCCTAGCAAATCAAGATACGTCGAAGGCTTGCATCCCGCGCGTGGCGTCGCTGTGAAAAAATGGGTAAACGGCGCTTTGAACGGAAGAAGCGTTTCTCTAACCATTTCGCCGGTTTCCAGATCGAGTTCTGTAAGGCGGTTTCCTGATTCCGGTATACTGGTGACGTAGCTCACCACGTAGAGGCGATTATTAGGTGCGGCGTGGAAACGCGCGCGTTGGACCACCGGGCCAGGCTGCTGTTCTCTCGATTGGAACAACGTATGACGACGAACGATGGCCCCCTCTTTCAAGACGGCGTAGCAAAGTCGATAAGCCTGTTGAGCCGTGGGAAAGAAAGGCTCTCGCAATCGTTCATCGATCGCCCGTTCACTCCATAACAAGTGCACTTCGCCACTGGAAGCCACCCAAAGATCACAGGGCCACACGTGCCCAGCAGTCTTCGACAAATCGGCGATCTCGATCCACTCATGAAACGGATTAGCCGTGATGTCGGGCGTCCACGTGTAATATAGCCGCCGGAAAACATAATCCCATTCACGTCCCGAGACATTCTTCTTGTGCAATCGCCAGGCCTCGACCGGTTCCGTGACATCTTCGACTCCGAAAAAATGAACCGCGCCGTCATCTAGGGCGACGTTAGGATAACAAAGACGCACCGGCTTTGCCTTTTCGTAAAAATCGCCCCATGGCCACTGCAATCGTCCATTGGCACGCCACTTTCCATCGGGATCCCGGTAGGTCCATTCAGCATGAGCGTAACCGATGTTTTGAAACAGAATGAGATCGCCACGCGCTCCGTCCGCGGCAAAGCTACGATACGAGTGCTCACTAAAACGTGGCTGGCCCTGCCAACTTGGAAGCCATCGCTTAGGAATTGGTTCCGATCGAGACATATCAAAATGCCAGATCTCTGGTTTCGCTGGCCCCCCGTTCGGCTCAGGCGACTTCGCTAGAGTCGGATTGCCTGACACCATGACCGAACCATTATCAAAGGTTGCCATAGGTGCCGGTTCGCGCGTGCGGCCTTGACCGCGATGCAGGACTTGCCAACCGTTTGACCTGCGTTCATAGAGCACCCAACGGCAATTGTTTAGCGGTTTGGCATCGGGCAACGCTTCCAGTGCGGTCAAAAACACGCGATCATTCAAGCGAACGACCGACGTGGAGCCGGCGCACCACATGGGCCCGGCGCCATTGTTAGCAGCTGTGTAAGTGTAGACGTCTTCTTCGATTTCAATCACCGGCTGCCAGACCTTTGGTTCCGCCCATGCCAAACCGGGCCATTGGCAAGCAATGGCTAAGAATCCTTTAACGATGAGCCTTTTCACGGTTTAGTTGCCTTTCCAAATGCTCTCTAAGCTGAGCCCGAACGTCAACCGTGACATCGGCATCGTCGGCATCGTCCAGCACCACGGCCATGGCGTGGGGATCATCAACGGCCCAATAATGCAATAACTTTCCCACAGAGGCCTGCCGTTGATCTCGATCGCTAATAGACGCCGCAAAGAGATAGGCCTCGGAATACTCATCCGGAGCGTTACTCGTGATGAATCCCTTGATGGCGGCGTCCCGCCACGGTCCATCATCTAAAGTTGAAAGCCAATTCGCAGCAGCCTCACGATTGTGTTGTTCCCACGAATACGCGATCGGCCCAAACGATCCCGGCGCGAAGGTTCCTTCGGGCAACGATTCGATGGCCCAGGCCAGGACCGCGGCGTGATCCTTACCTGTTTCTTCAATCATGCTATACAAGAGCGCGGTCCCTTGCTCCACGTGACGCTCCTCCGGAGGCAGGTTTTCGATCCATGCTAGAGCATCCGTCGTGGATTCACCGGCAATGGCCCAGGGAAGCGAATGCCGTTTCAGCCACGTCTTGAGGTGATCGGACTCGAACTCTTCCACGGCATTGGCGAACTCAAGGGTTGTCAGATGATCGAATGTCGGCAGGCCCGAATTGCTATTAATCAGATCGCGGGCCTCACCATCTTCCACCTGCGCCAAGGCGGCCAGCGTGCCTTCAGGATCTCTGTAAGACATCACCCTAAAGATATCCCCTACCGTGTGCGCACGCGTGTCCGTATCGTTATCTTCAATTTGAGCCGCCCACGCCCTGGCCTTTGCCGGCGATTCCCTGGCTAACTCAATCGCGGTGTCCCTGACGATGTCACTAACAGGGTAGTCATGATGAACACCAGAGTCTAACAAGAGCCGTGCACGCTTCTCCGCCGGGTAAGCCGGAAAAAGAGTCTCGGCTACATACTCCGGCTCATCGAAGGTTGCGAGGATCTCAAGAAACTCATCCTCAGCCAAACTCATGTGCGATGCCTCGAAAAGAGAGTGTTTCTGCTCCCAAAAGACTGACATATCGTCGATCTCATCGCCCTCGGCGTGGCGAGCCAGCAAGACACGAAGGCGTTCCGCTGCATCATCGGGATCCGCTTGATTCCATCGTTTCTCCACTAAACCGGCATCCAGGGCGTTGCGATGCGGAAAACGGGTCAACCAAGCACGCGCAGACTCCGGATCTTTGCGAAAACGTGCCTCAGCAACTACTTGAATCGCTTCCTTCCATATAGCGCGATCCCGCTCTTTGGCGACTGCCGCCTCGACAGCCGAGGGGTTCACGGCAGCCCATACTTGGAAGATGGCACGATAAACGGGAGGGGGTACACCGCGCTGCTTAGCGCGCCGCCAAGCGGCTACGGGATCTTCTAATGCTAGAGCTTGAAAAGCGCAAGCCTCCGCCAGATACCCTGAGCCTCGAGTCAACACATTCAGTTCCTTTTCTTTTTCTAACAAAGCATCAGGATTTTGCAAAGCCATGACATCAAAGACGATCCGCAACCACAGTTCGCGTTCAGCATTTCTAATCCTCTTTTCCTTGATCACACGACGCAAAGCAGCATCCGGATCGTGCTCGGCCCATGCCGCGAGAGCGATCTTTGCTAGAGTTGACCGACGTTGGAAATAGTCTTCAAACAATGCCGCAGGATTCATGCTCGCAGCCGTATGCTGAACTTCCTCATCATTCGATGCCCCGTAAGGCATGAGAGAAAGGGAATGATACATCGCACCGTTTTCATTCTTTGTTCGTTGAGGAGCGCTAATCTTCCACTTTGCAAGGGTTCGCCCCAACACAAAGGCGATTACCAAGACGACGACCGCCTGAAACACGAGGGAACGATTCATGGCTCCCCTCCATGTTTTTGACGAACCCGTTCAACAAATGCCGCAGCATAACGGGGCGCTAAGAGATTGTTCGCTTGTTCCAATGCTTCCTCTTTTAGATTGGTTTGGGGATTCTCAATCAGCCAATGGGCAAAGCGGTCCGGATCCACACTCATCCAGTGACTAATAATCGCCGCGCCAAATGCCTCTTTAGCTGGACTTTCATCCAAGACTGCAGCGTAGCGGTCATCGAAATGGTTTCCCGCGAAAAGATCGGCTGCACGTTCCGGATCCTCCTCAGCCAAGCGTTCGGCAGCGCATTGAACGAGTTGACATTGAATGGATCGGGACCGGCCATCCGCTTCCGCTAACAAATCTTCAATACGAGCATCCTTCGTGCGATCATGCCACCATTGATCATATTGAAACTCATCCGTCTCGATCTCATCCGGATATTTCTCCACATGATCGAGCAACTCACCCATAGACTCCGCTCGATCCCTACAGGAGAAGCGCAATGCAGATTTGCGCTGATCGGCTGGCAAGCCGGCGATCACTTCATCCAGCACCTCGAAGTCGAGATGTGAACCGATTGATCCTACAACCAATCCAATCACCTCGTCATTAAGAGTATCCCATTCACCATCCAACCAATCAAGCGCGGCATGGGAATCATGCTTCGCCCAAGAATGTAGGATCCAATGACGACTTCGCCAAGGCAACCCTATTTCTTCAGCAATGACTAAAGCCTCCTCCGAGTGATCCGCTTGCACCTTCATAAGCAAACTAATTTGGAGATCTCGAATAGGGAATTTGCTAGAACCCGGTTCCCACGCCACTAACCATCGTGCGCCTTCCAATCGGTCCTCAGCTGGCCATTGATTCATTAGTCTGCTGAGTTCGTAAGGCGGCAGGATACCCGGCTGTTCAGCAAACAAATCGTCTAGGGCCCGCAATGCCGCCCGCGGATCTTGCGCCACCCACTTGGCGGCCATTTCCGCGCTAGGCTCCAGACCATGCTGCGCTGCAAGCGCAAAGGCACCCTGCGGATCGATCTCAGCGAAAGCCTCCAGTACCACCGAAACTTCACCGCGCCGTTCCTTCGCATCGCTTAAGGCGATAGAAAGGGCGCGTCCGGGTGCCATCCTAGCATAAGCAACCAGCATCTTCCGGCGAAGCTCAATGCGAAAGCCCGCAAAGGCCAGCGCACCCTCGATATCGTGGCTCACCCACTCTTCTAACAACCATTCACTCAACGTTGAACGGTGGGGCTCGCGAAACGACTCCGTTTCCCGATACGCCCTAGCAAAGTCCCGCCCACCGGATTCAAATCCACGCAGGAATCGAGTGAATGCTTCGTCTAGCGTCAATCGGTTGGCCCAAGAATCGGACGAGGCTGTCCTCTGAGACAGTAGTGATGCAGACTTCTCATCCGATAATTGCTGCTGCTCACGGTCTTCACGGCCGGCTGACAACCATCCCAGCACTAGGCCCGTGACAGCCGCCGCGGTGATGAGAAGCTTTGGCTGATATCGTGGAGGCATCGATAGAGAGTTCCCGGAATCGTGACGTCACCTCTACAGTTAAACGCCGATTGCGCTCTATCAATCAGAAACGCTACAGCGGGCGCGCGCAAGGATGCGGAACGCGGCCGATAGAGCGGCGTCGCAAGAAAGAATATTCTCTTTCCTGAGGACTCTAAGACTAACATCAATTCTTATCGCAATAAGTGAATCTTGCGTGTCTCTTCGTAGAACGTTACACCACATTCATGTTGGCACGTATTCTCTTCTTTCTCGTCGTCCTCAATCTGTCGCCGGTTTGGGGAACAAACATCATATTCATGATGGCCGATGACTTGGGCTACGGTGATCCCCGGTGTTATAATCCGGAGTCGCGGATACCCACGCCCCACATGGATCGGTTAGCTGCTGAGGGCATGCGGTTCACCGACGCGCACACGCCATCTGCGGTTTGCACGCCGACGCGCTACGGGGTCCTAACAGGGCGATACGCTTGGCGGACGCATCTGAAGAAAGGCGTACTTTGGGGCAATAGCCCGGCTCTCATCCCGGCGGACCGCTTGACCGTGGCCGGCATGCTCAAGCGTTTCGGCTACCACACGGGCGTGGTGGGCAAGTGGCATCTCGGGCTGGGAGACGGCCTAACTAAAGAGACCGATTATTCACGGCCGATTCAGCGCGGGGCCAAGAGTGTGGGGTTTGAATACTCTTACATCATTCCTGCGTCGCTTGATATGGATCCCTATCTTTGGTTGGAGAACGACCTGGCAGTGGAGGCACCAACCGTGCAAGATCCGGGATCCAAACGCGTATGGGATGGTGGCGGCGGCTTCTGGCGTGCCGGCTTGCGGGCGCCGAGCTTCACCTTCGATCAAGTGCTCCCGGTCATTGCTAACAAAGCGGCGGATTACATCGCGGAGCGAGCCAAGAATCGCGACCAGCCCTTCTTCCTCTATGTGCCTTTGGCTTCACCGCACACGCCTTGGGTCCCTTCGGCCGATTTTCGCGGCAAGACGCGTATCGGCGCGTATGGAGATTTTGTGTACGAAACGGACGCCGCATTGGGCAAGGTGTTAGCGGCGCTTGACGAGCACGCTCTAACAGAAGACACTCTGGTAATTTTCACCTCTGACAATGGTTCACACTGGCCGGCGCGTATGATCGGCGAATCGCAGCATCGCGCCAATGCCAATTGGCGGGGTCAAAAGGCGGATATTCATGAAGGAGGCCATCGCGTGCCGTTCCTCGTCCGTTGGCCGGCTCAAGTGAAGGCAGGCACGGTGAGTGATCAACTCATTTGCCTAACGGATCTGATGGCCACGGCGGCGGCGATTGCGGGGCACTCTTTGTTGGAAAGTGAAGGTGAAGATAGTTTCGACCTGCTTCCGGTGCTCACAGGCCAGACCAAGAAGGCGGTGAGGAAGAGCATTGTGCATCATTCGCTCAACGGTCTCTTTGCCATTCGCATCGGGAAATGGAAACTCATTCAAGGACAAGGTTCTGGCGGATTCACCAAAGTGCCGGTAGGAGAAGAAGAACCGGCGGGGCAACTCTACGACCTGGAGAGAGATCCTAGCGAAGCCACCAATCTTTATACTGAAAAACCGAAGACCGTAGCCAAACTCCAAGACACGCTCAAGCGCTTTAAAGATCAAGGGTATAGCCGCCTGCCAGGGGCGACCGCTGATTTGTTAGACAAACTCAAGCTCAACCAGTTCAAACGCATTCATCAAGAACTCTTTCGCACCATTCTTCGTGGGCATCCCCGGGTGGCGCTTGACGCCATGAAACGCTTGCCGGGAGGACTGAGCGAAGATGGCGAAACGCATTACATGCGCGCGGTGGCCTACAGCGTCCTTGGCGAAGCCGACCAAAGCGTGGCCAGCGCCCTTCAAGCCGCCGCCAATGGCGTCCCTGTCGAGAGGATCATCGGCGGAACTTTAACCGGTCTCGAAGCGGTTCAGGATCATCCGGTGATTGCCAAAATTCGCGAAGCAATGAATGATCGGGTGATCCATGGCCCAATGTTAGGCAGACAAACTGGGAACAGTGTCAGCGTGTGGGTGCGCACGTTGGGGCCGTCGCAGGTCACGGTGGAGGTGTCGAAGGACGAGGACTTTCAGGCTACGGTGCTTCAAGGAACGGCTCACTCGGACAAGGCATCGGATTTCACTGCGGAAGTGTTGGTTGACGGTCTTCAACCCGACACCGATTACTTCTATCGGCTTGGTATCAATGATGGGCAACCCGGGGAAGTTCACTCCTTTAAATCGCTATCATTGCCACATTCGCCGACCACCTTTCGCCTCGCATTCGGCGGAGGCGCCGGTTACGTGCCCGAGAATGAGCGGGCCTGGGACACGATCCGTGAAACCAATCCGCAGCTCCTCCTTTTGTTAGGCGACAATGTTTATAGTGACGATCCTGAGAGCCCTGCCATGCAGCATTATTGTTACTACAGGCGGCAGGCTCGGCCCGAATTCGCACGACTTGTTTCACAAACGCCCACCTACACCATCTGGGATGATCACGATTTCGGCCTCAATGATTGTGTTGAGGGGCCGGAGATGGACGTTCCCGCTTGGAAACGTCCAGTCTATGGCGTCTACCGCAATAACTGGGTCAATCCGGGATACGGTGCGGGCGACGCGCATCCCGGTTGTTACTACGATTTTTACCAAGGAGATGTTCATTTCATCATGTTAGACGGGCGCTACTACCGCAATCTGGATGAGACCAAAGGAGAACGCTCGATGCTTGGGCCAGTGCAGCGTCGGTGGCTCTTGGACAAACTCAAGGACTCCCAAGGCGTTTTCAAAGTGCTCGTTTCCCCCGTGCCTTGGGTATTTAGGGCCAAGGGTGATAGCAAAGATACTTGGAATGGATTTAAAGCAGAACGGGGAATCATCTTTGATTTCATCAAATCGAACGAAATCGAGGGCGTTCTCCTCATGTCTGCCGATCGCCACCGGTCCGATTTGTGGAAGATCGATCGCGAGGAGGCTTACCCGTTCTACGAATTCAATAGCTCCAGACTAACAAACCAGCATGTGCATAAGACCATGGATCAGGCGCTCTTCTCTTACAATGCCAAGCAGTCCTTTGGCCTCGTCGATATCGACACCAAAGCTGAAGACCCCACGGCGACTTATTCAGTGGTCAGCATTGATGGCGAAGTGGTTCACACCTTCACGGTGAAGCGGAGCGAGCTGAATCATTAGCGAAACGTCATTGGCCTCACTCCGCGATCTTGTTGAATTGAGGCTTTGCGCGGGAGGACGTGGTGGGTAGGTTGCGGCGTCTATGAGCACGCTCCCTCCCCACAACGTCCCAGATGATCGCGGTCACTTTGGTCCTTATGGTGGCATGTTTGTGCCGGAGACCTTGATGGCGGCACTGGAAGAGCTTACTAACGAATACGCCACAGCGAAGGAGGATCCCTCATTTCAGCAAGAGCTGGACCATCTCTTAGCGGAGTATGTGGGCCGGCCAACGCCGCTGTATTTCGCGGAGCGTTGGAGTGAAAAGCTTGGCGGCGCGCGCATCTACCTGAAACGCGAGGACTTGCTTCACACGGGAGCGCATAAGATTAATAATGCGTTAGGGCAGATCTTGTTAGCCAAACGCATGGGGAAAGACCGGATCATTGCCGAGACGGGCGCCGGGCAACACGGTGTGGCCACAGCCACAGTGGCGGCGCGATTTGGGTTCAAGTGTGTGATTTACATGGGCGCCGTGGACATGGAGCGGCAAGCCCTGAATGTGGCGCGCATGCGGTTTCTCGGGGCAGAGGTCGTACCTGTGACAGCCGGCCAGGCAACCTTGAAAGAAGCGATCAATGAAGCGATGCGGGATTGGGTGACGAATGTGCGAGGCACGCACTACATCTTAGGTTCGGCGTTAGGCTCACATCCTTATCCCATGATGGTGCGAGACTTTCATCGTGTCATCGGCGTGGAAGCACGGCGCCAGATCCTGGAGAAAGAAGGGAAATTACCGGACTTGTTAGTGGCCTGCGTGGGAGGTGGTAGCAATGCCATCGGTCTATTCCATCCCTTTTTAAATGACGAAGGCGTTCGCATGATGGGCGTTGAAGCAGGGGGAGAACGCATCGAAACGGGCAAGCATGCAGCGCGATTTCAGGGCGGTAAGTTAGGTGTCTTGCAGGGAACCAAGACGTATTTGTTAGCTGATGAGGATGGACAGATTCAATTGACCCATTCGGTTTCAGCCGGTCTTGACTACGCAGCGATCGGCCCGGAACACGCTTTCTACCGGGACCAAGGCCGCACGGAGTATAGTTATGCGACGGACGATGAAGCTCTAGCAGCCTTTCAGGAAAT
The DNA here is from genome assembly GCA_965224685.1 of Verrucomicrobiales bacterium. Taxonomy (GTDB): domain Bacteria; phylum Verrucomicrobiota; class Verrucomicrobiia; order Verrucomicrobiales; family DEV007; genus CBDDAB01. Next base: position 1,662,645 of record CBDDAB010000018.1, read on the forward strand.
GTCCTCGGTCGAGGGGATCATCCCCGCTTTAGAAACGGCCCACGCACTCGCCTACGTGTACAAGGAGGCTCCGAAGATGCGGCCTGATCAAATCATTATCGCAAACTGCTCGGGGCGTGGGGACAAAGACGTGGAACAGGCAGCGAAACACCTACTGCAAGAAAACAGTTAGGGTCTATCCCCGCGTTGCAAGTGGGTATCGAACCATTGCGCAAACTGGCGAATGTCCCATATGTCCCATAGGACGCTCCACCAGCCGTGCTTGCCTCCGCGGTGAACCCTAAGCTTGACGTGCCCGCCTGCGGCTTCCGCTTTCTCTTGAAACCATAGCGACTGTTCGAGCGGCGTTAGGGTGTCGGCGTCGCCATGGTGAATGAGAATGGTGTACCAATAGAGAACTCCGGCCAGAAGGAGCAAGACGACGCCTACCAGGGGGTCTGACTAAAAGTGGTGGGCACTTTTCATAGCGGAACTCGTGAGAGTTCCGGGCCTGGCACTCCGCTGCCGCGAAGGAACTGTCACCAGTTCCTCTACCTTTATTGACCACCACTTTTAGTCACACCCCCTACCAGGAAGAAAAATTTGCACAGAGTTCGGAGCCACGAAGGCATGCGATTCCACAGGCGGCGCATTGGAGGATCTTGGGAGATGACCACCGTTGAACGCAAACGCCATCTCTTTCATAACATCCACCCAGAATTACCACCCAGGACATAGGATTCATTATGGGGCGTTAAGGATGGGGCGGATTGCGATTGGTGACACGACTAGGCTTGCGAATGGCCCATCATCTAGTTTCTTTAATAATTATATTAAATATAATCACCAACAAGATTCTCTATGAAACGACGTCATCACTTTCTCATCGCTCTGGTCTCATGCGGCGTGTGCTGTGCGAACGCCAATGCTGCTACCTTTATGGTGGACTATGTTTTCGACGACTACCAAACGCCGTTTGATACGACTGGACTCCCTACGCATACGGGTGCGACTCCTGTGTCGGCGGGCCTCCTCAAAGCCAGCAAGGTTCAACCAACGAGTATTGTGGTGGATGTCTTGGGCAGCGGCTTCACGAAAGACACCACGCGTACCACCATGCTTACCTTGGCCACGGCAGATCCCCTGGCGGACGTCTCGGCATTTGTCAATGTCTCGCCATCGACGGGAGATCCACCCAACCTCAATATTGGAGCGGATACAAGTAGCCCCGGTCTGCTAGTCATGCACTACGACTTCACCACGATAGGCGGGCCGATCGACGCCGGCACGGGAAATTCTCACTTGATGATCAGTCTCTTTGATACGGATGCGTTTGGGAACCACACAGCTGCCCGCATCGAATTTGCCGATGCCAATGGCAATCGTGAAGTGCGGGATCTGGAAACAGATCTCTTGTTCGATCTCGCAAATCCCGGCGATAAGTTAGTGGAACTAACCGAATTCGGCCCTATCGACTTCACCAAGCTGACGGAAATGGAACTGACTTGGGAAGCTGGTGAGGGCTACGATGGGATCATTGCTATGGTGGCGACTGGTACCTTTGTCACGACCACCTCCACACCTGAACCCGGCTACGCGTTGGCGCTGTTCGGCGTGGCATTGTTCCGCTTAAGCGCGCGACGGCGCCGCTCCAAATAAGCCAACAAGCCTAATTGCACTTCCAAAACTTGAACAAACAGTTTCTCCGAGTTGCCCATAGGCCACTCCAAGGCTGAAAGGCGGCATCACATGTGAACTGGCGCCCCGCCACTACATTTTAGTTAGAATATTTCTCAATGAGGCAACAGGGTGGTGGTCAATAAAGGTAGAGGAACTGGTGACAGCTCCTTCGCGGCAGCGGAGCGCTACGCCCGGAACTCTCACGAGTTCCGCTACGAAAAGTGCCCACCACTTTTAGTCATACCCCCCGAACCAAGTCTCGTCATTTTCGGCAAAGGCGTGTGGATCACCTCAAGAGCCAAACTTCTCTTCGAGCTTTTTGAAAACGACGGCCGGCACAAATCGGTTCACCGTTTCCTGCCATCCGTCGGGACCGACCATGCCTTTAACCAAGCTCGAACTCACTTCTGCGATCTGACGCGGCGGCATGAGAAACACCGTCGTCACCTCGGGGCAGAGATCGGCATTGATGTGACGCATGACGCGTTCGTATTCGAAATCAGCAGGGCTCCGAATGCCACGCAAGATGTATTCCGCATTCGTCGACTTGGCATAGTCCACGAGATAACGGTTATCGAAGGCAGCGACCTCGATATTCTTCGCAGGCAAGGCTTCGGTGAGTTCTTGCAGCATGGCGATGCGTTCCGGAACGGTGAAGGTGTCTCGCTTCTCGGGATTGGTGCCCACGGCGACAATGAGCGAGTGAAACAACTTGGCACCCTCTTCAATCATCCAAACGTGGCCTTTGGTTGGCGGATCGAAACTACCTGCGTAAACCACCCGGGACATGAGTCTACCATCCAGGATGCCGCAGTCGGCTGTCGAGCTGAAAGATCTGACCTGACACGTTTACCATCGATTCATGCAGAAACCGGACGAATTGGGCCACTCCGTTGACCGTATTGAACCGCCCTAGCACATGCGCTTTACGGTAGGTCTCGACCAAGGGCTCTGCCAGTGATCGCGTCATCTTCGTTTCGAGGAAACCTGGGAGAATGGCATTCACTCGCACGTCGCGACCGCCTAACTCACCTGCCAACGATTGTGTCAGGCCTAAAAGTCCCGCTTTGGAGGCTGCGTAATTCGCCTGACCGGCGGGACCGGCTAGACCGGAAAACGAGCTGATATTTATGATATGGCCAGGCGCGGTCTCCGGTAATTGAGTGATGAACGCCTGGCAACAATGCCAGGCGCCACTCAAATTCGTATCGATGGTTTCTTGCCAGGCCTCTGGCGACATCCGTGCGAGCCGCGTATCGCGCGTGATGCCGGCATTGTTGATCAACAGATTAATCACTTCTTCTCGCGAAGAAAAGTAATCAGAGACCACTTGAGGACGGCGAACGTCCAACTCAGAGCGTGCCGGAGCCAACACTTGGTAGGGCCCAAGGAGGAATTCCTCTTGGATCGCCCTCGCAAGGGAACCGTGACCGCCAGTGATGACGATGGCTGGCAAGGAAGGCCTGCCTGGTAACTAAACAGGAGTGACGTCTTCCGCCTGGGGGCCTTTCTGCCCCTGTACGACAGATAGGGTCACTCGCTGCCCCTCATGGAGCGTCTTACGTCCCGAGCCGTTGATAGCACTGTGATGGACAAAGACATCTTTGCCACCCTCACGTGCGATAAATCCAAACCCCTTTTCATCATTGAACCATTTCACGGTCCCTTCAATTTGTTCTGACATATTACTTTCTTTCTTGTGTTGTGGAGGGCTACCACCGCATCACAAACCAAAGTTGTCGTGGTTGGGACTTGAGGATTGGCATTGTTGCGGGTGAATCACCCGCCTGATCGGAGGCAGCGTGAAGATGAGTGGCCGCGCTTCGGCATTCAGGCAAGGGAATTCTCCAGGATTTCCAGGAACTTGTGCGGCAGGCACTTCTTTCCTTTGTCCGCTTCCCAGATCCTTAGTAGACTTTGCGCATGACTCCAATTTCCAGCGCCCGCCATGGCTGCCTGTTCCTCGTGGTCCTCGTGGGCGCCAGCCACCTGTTATGGTCCCAGGATGCGGCCACCACCGAGCCCGATCCGGTGAAAGACCAGCTCACCGCAGCCCAGGCTCTCTACCATGCCGGAGAATACGAGAACTGCCTGAAATATATTGAAAACGCCGATGAGGCGATCTCGGAGGACCGGCGAATGGTGGCTTTGGCGGCCCAAGCGCAACGGGCTCTCGGTCAGTATGAAGCGGCCATCGAGACCATCGAAAGCGATTGGACCTTCGAAGACACGCAGGAGGGGTTGATGCTTCTCTACGATTTGAAGCGTGATCAGGGAGATTTCGCCACCTCAGATGATTATGTGCTTTCGGTCATCAATTCTAACCGGTTTGCCACACCGCGGGATTTGTTGGCGATCGGCCGGGCGGCTTTGCTCCGCGGCGGTGAACCCAAAGATATTCTAGACCGATTCTACCAGCGGGTTCTCACCATGGATCCCAAGAGTGCCGAGGCCTACTATCATATCGGGCAACTTGCGCTCGAAAAATACGACTACGAGTTGGCCGCGGAGAACTTTGACAAGGGGCTTCAGCTGGAGCCCAAGCATGCGGATCTCCGGGCCGCTCTGGCCACGGCTTTCTTTGAAAGCGATCGCGGCTACGCACTCGAAATCTTGGAGGAGAATCTCGAAAACAACCCGCGTCACGTGGAATCGCTCATCCTCATGGCGCAGCATCATCTCTTAGCAGAAATCGAGGAGAAGGAAGAGGTCGAGAAATACATCAAACGTGTTGAAGCGGTGAACCAACACGACCCGCGGCCCGATGCCATGCGAGCGGTGATCGCCCTGTTAGAAGCCGATGAGGCGGGAGCGCGCAAGCTACGCGATCAGGCCATGAAAGGCCGTAGCCAAGATCCGCGGATTGACTACCACATCGGCCAATGGATGAGCTCACTCATGCGCTTCTCCGAAGCCGTTCCTTTCTTTCGGGCTTCGCTAGAGATAGATCGTGAGTTTCTTCCGGCGAAAATCGCGCTGGGTCAGAACCTGTTGCGCGTGGGGAAGGAAGACGAGGCCTGGGTCATTCTGGAAAGTGTCAGTGACCGCGATCAATACAATGTGGCCGTCTACAACTTGCTCGCTCTGCACGACGAGATTCAGGACTACAAGATCATCAATCGCAAGAACTTCATCGTTCGCATGGAGGCGAGTGAAGTGGAACTCTTTGGCGACCGTGTATTGAACCTGCTAGAGCAAGCTGAGAGCGAGCTCCACGCCAAGTATGCCTTCACCCCCAGCCAACCGATTCTCATCGAGTTCTTTCCCCGCCAGGAAGATTTCGCAGTGCGAACCTTGGGTTTCGTTGGGGGCGACGGGTTGTTAGGGGCCTGCTTTGGATTGGTCGTGACCATGAATAGCCCTAACGGAGGTGCCACGGGTAAGACCAATTGGGAATCCACCCTCTGGCATGAGTATTGTCACGCCGTGACGCTGGGCGCCACGCAGAATCGCATGCCGCGCTGGCTCACCGAGGGCATTTCCGTCTACGAAGAGCGCCGCCGTGATCCAGCTTGTGGCGAACAGTTAGACAGCGACTACCGGCACATGATACTGGAGGAAGATGAACTTATTCCGCTGAACCGGCTGAATTATGGATTCCTCAAGCCGAAGAGCCCGAAGCACATGCTCTTCGCGTATTATCAATCATCGATCTTTGTGGAGTATTTCATGGAGACCTTTGGCGAAGAAAAGATGCGCTCCGTGATTCGTGACCTGCGAAATGGTGATAAATTGTCAGAGACCTTCAAGAAACACGCCAAACCGATGAAGGAAATCGAAGAAGAGTTCATCGCTTATGCCAAGAATACGGCCGAATCGCTTGGCGAAGGCCTCGATTGGAAACTACCGGAAGAGAATCTCGGTGCGTTCTCTGTCGACGAATTGAAGGCTTGGCTTGAGGATCACCCGAACAGTTACTACGGACTGCGCGCGCTGGCTTCGGCTCTCATTGGTCACGAACGCTATGAAGAGGCCCAAGTGCCTTTGGAGAAAATCTTGGAGAAATATCCCGACCATGGTCAATCGGGTTCGCCCTACCTTCTCCTAGCGGAGATCTATAAAAGGCAGGGAGATCGCGAGAAAGAACGTGAAGCGTTGTGGTCGCTGATCAATGCGTCAACCGATTGGTTAGACCAAATGCTAACCTTGCTCGACTACGAAGTAGAAGCGGAAGCCTGGGATAAGGTGCAGAAACTTACGGGCAAAGTCATGGCGGTAAACCCTTACATTCCCGCCGCGCAGAAAGCTCTGGCAGAATCACAGGTAGCTCTCGATCAGAAAGACGCCGCCATTTCGACCTACGAGAAACTCCTTACCCTACGTCCGCGCAATCCCGCGCAGATCCATTTCAAAACAGCCGCACTCTTAAAGGAGAAAGACGCCGCCAGATCACGGCGCCACGTCCTCGACGCCCTGGCAGAAGCCCCTCGCTATCGCGATGCACTCAAGCTATTGAGAGAGCTTCAGTAATGCCGGGAGGCCGGCCATTTCGGCATGTTTTTATAAAGGCGCATTATACGTCACCTTGACTAGTTGCTTAGCCCGTACTCCGCAAGCCGCTGGAGATGGCATTCACCGTGAGAATAAGTGTGTTGGGCAAGGCTTCTCCGGATTGACGCCAAGAACGTAAGAGATTGATTTGCAAGCGATGCAATCGCTTCAATGGTTCGGCCCGCATTTCTAACGTCTTAAAAAACCGGGGCCGACGAACGGAAAGGGGTTCGCTAAACAATCGGGCGAGGTGTTCGGATACACTTTGGTATTCTCCCTCGATGCGCTCCATGAACGTCTTGCGAATCCCATCGTCCGCCACCAACTCTGCATACGCGCGCATGATCTCTAAATCCGCACTGGCGAGACTGGATTCCACATTGGTGAGAACATAGCGAACGAAGGTGGAGGTATTAATGGCCTCCGCAAGCTTTTCGTAAGTGTCAGGCTCTTCAGTTTGAAGGGCTTCCAATGCACTCCCTACACCATACCAACCGGGAAGGTAGTAGCGCGCTTGGGTCCAACTAAATACCCAGGGGATGGCACGCAAGTCATCCAGTGACGGGGTACCGGTGCGGCGAGACGGCCTGGAGCCGATACGCGTTCGCTCCAACGCGTCGATAGGCGTGGCTTCGCGGTAGAATGTTAGGAAGCCCTCGCGCTCAATCAGATCCCGGTAAGCCGAACGGCTCTTATCCGCGAGGATGCGTAAGAAGGAAACACCCGGATCGGGAGCCATCTTCTGGTGCCCATGAACCGCCGCATCGTGCACTGTGCAGGCTAACAAAAGTTCAAGATTGTACGTCGCGCTGGCAAGATGGGTGTATTTCGAAGCGATGGTCTCGCCTTGTTCCGTCATGCGCAATCCCCCATCAATGGAACCCGGCGGCAGTGACTTGACAAACCACTCTGTGGGCCCGGCTCCCCTGCTCACCGTCCCTCCGCGGCCATGAAAGAACTGGATCTTCACCCCGTGCTCTCGCCCCGTGGCATAAAGAGCTTCTTGAGCACTGCGCAGCGCGACTTGACTAGCAAGAATCCCAGCATCTTTGTTGCTGTCGCTATAGCCTAACATGACTTGTTGAGTGACCTCGGCACCGCTTCCCCTCCTTTCGAGACAGCGGCGGACCGCCGGATGGCGGAGATAGTCATCCATGATGTCGGCAGCTGCTTCCAAATCCTTGAGCGTTTCAAATAGGGGAACGACGGGTAGCGGGCAGACCGGTAAACCTGCGTCGTCAATGACTGAAAGGCCGGTTTCCCTAGCAAAGAGATGCACTAACAAAAGATCGGATACCTGACGTGTCATGCTCACGATGAGTGCGCCCAACCCACTCGCGTCTTTTCGATGATGTTTCGCAATCACTCGAAAGCACGCGCGAACGGCATCCGCTTCCTCGCCACACGATTGCCCGGCATGGAGAAAGGGGCGTGCTGACTTCAGCTCTTTGGTCAAACAGCTAAGCCGTTGACTTTCCGGCCATTCCGCAAAATTCTCGCCGTCCTCCACACCAGCCGCGGCTAGTAGTTGGGCTGCTGCCCGATCGTGAAAGGCACTATTCTGCCGAACGTCCAATCGCGCGAGGTGGAACCCGAAGACGTCTAACTTTCGGCGCACAGGATGAACCCACTGCCTGGAGAGATGAACGGCTCCCAACTCGTCCAGGCTCGACTCGAGAAGGCCCAGGTCTTCACGGAGAGCATCAGGCGTGTCTGGTGGCGAAACCGCTAGATACGCGGCTAACAAGTGGCCATAACCCCTCCAAGGTTCTTCTGCATAGCTCTCCTGAATCTTCGCGCCCCGCGGGCCGGTCAAGGCCAATAGCTCCTTGCGACGTTGCTCAAGTGCCGCGGGAAGAGAATAACCATCTTGAGAAACGGTGAGTTTGTCCGCCATCGATCTCAACTCATCCTGACATCGTTCGAGAGCTTGTTGACGTAACTTGTTGAGCGTATCACGGGTGACATCGGCCGTTACAAACGGGTGGCCATCCCGGTCGCCACCAATCCAAAGACCAAAGTGCAACGAGGGGCCGCCGCCGGCGCGGCGTAGTTGCTCCGGCTCGAACCCTAGCATTTCCCAACTCTTTGCCAGGTGGCGGTCGATCCGTGTCACCACATCGGGAAAGCGTACCCGCAGATAGTAGAGCGCATTGTCCAATTCACGCTTGACGGTCGGACGCTCCACATGAATTTCCCGCGTGCACCAGAGCCCCTCCAGACTGGATAAGAGCTGCTCATGAATGAGCTCCCTCTCAAGCCCGGTGTAGTCACGGTTTTCCAATTTCAGCATCAACCGATAAATCTCCCGGTGCCTCTCGCGCACGCTGGTCCGTTTGGCTTCGGTCGGATGAGCCGTGAAAACCGGTTCCACCTCGATCGATGAGATCCGATCCAAGATGGCATCAGCTGTTAGGCCGCGCTTCTTCAATGATTGGAGGCGTTCCGGCCATAACCCTTTTTCAGCGGTGGGTCCCAAGCGATGTTCACGCTCACGTCGTGTGGTCATCGCCACACGCTCTTCCACCATATCTAGAAGTTGGAAAGCAATGGAATACAATTGGGTGATTTTGTCAGGATCGTTGGCCGTCTCTTCATCTATCAGAGGATCCGAAAGCCACGGCACAAGTGGCACGAGGTCTTCGTGCCCCATCGATTGAAGGACTTCACGAAGAGCCAACATGAGATTGCGCAAGCGCGTCTCAACGCTCCGCAATCCCTCATTCACTAACGTTGCGGCAGATGGAGTCATGGGTTTCTCGATCTAGCCGCGAAACGCAGGACAAGGAAACCACAAATTGCGGATAATCCTGACCCAAGAATGATCCCCAGACGGTCATCGACGGCGTAATCGAGATTGCCGGTCTCTTCAAAGGCCAGCGAGCCGATAAATAAGCTCATGGTGAAACCCACCCCGGTGAGGAGGGCGACACCGTAGAGCCCACTCCAGCGGACGCCGGCCGGCAACTCGGCGAAACCAAGTTTGATTCCAATCCAACAGAAGCTAAACACTCCCACCTGTTTTCCTACAAACAAGCCTAGCGCAATGCCCAAAGGAATCGGTGCAAGAACGGCATCCATGGAGAGGCCATCTAACGAAAGCCCTGCATTGGCAAAGGCAAAGACCGGCAGCACGAGGTAGGCCACCCAGGGATGGAGGGAATGTTCCAATTCCCGCAACGGCGATCGCGATTCATCTTCATTCTTCACGCTCATGGGAATAAACATGCCTAGCGCAATACCCGCCAGCGTAGCGTGAACGCCGGACTTGAGAACGGCCACCCACAAGATGATCCCCAGCAAGATGTAGGGTGCGCGATTGGGGATCCCTTTTCGATTGAGAATGAAAAGGCCGATGATGACCGGCACGGCCACGATGAGCGCATTCACGGCCAAATTCTCGGTGTAGAAGAAGGCGATGATGACAATGGCGCCAATATCATCAATGATGGCTAGCGAAACGAGAAAGACTTTGAGTGCCAGTGGAACGCGGCTACCTAGCTATCCAAACGGATAGTTTCACAAACTGGAACCGCCGTGTTACGGATCCGTATGACCGGTGGTGTGGGGACGGGGGTTATATCCCTCCTCCTACCCGATTATGCTCGGGTGTTTTTAGCCGCCTGCCCATACGTCTAGGCACTCATCGAGATCGAACTCGATGTGATGACCGAAGTCTGGTGCCTCCTCGAAGCCTACTACTAAAGTCCACTCGCTATCCTCCCGAGGATGCGGATCACGAAGATTGTCAGTGTCCGACAATCGAATCCAGACTCTCGGGTTCGCGAGCATCGGCCTGATCTCATCGAAGGCGGCGCCTGCCCGATCATAGTATCCTTCCAGCTGATTCTCCGCCTCTCTAAGGATCGCCTCGAAGCGTTCCAAGATCGATGAAAGGAGATGCCGTTGCTCTGCATGGATCGGGGGGAGGGTCGCAGGCTCCGTTGGAATGTGCCGTGTCGCCACATCAACTATCAGCGGAAGGCCGAAGAATGCACCGTGCTCCGTGGGTAGCGCAGCTCTCCAGCCGTATTCCGTTGGCTGAAAATCGAGTACGTCCTCAGTGGCGCCCACGGCGGGTTTCATTTCTTGGCAGAACGTCAATGGCCTCTGGAACCCGGCTGGGAGAGGATTTCGACTGCGGGTTGAATGTTGTAATTAAAGATGATCATTTTAACTCAGAAAGGAGCCTGGGTTCAGAGCGTCAAATTGTGTGTGCCCAGCATGGGTGCAGTCCAGAGGGGGTTCAAGTCCCCCGAGTAAGAACCATGAAAAATAAAACACTAGCTGAAGCCAACTGCGGAAGGGTGACCGACCGTGGAGAGGAAGGCTAAGCGACATCCGTGAGCTGATGAACAAGAACCACATACGAGGCCGATACGATGGGGCGAGCTGGCACAACACAGCGAAGCCCACTGGTTCAGTCGTAGAGGTAAATGTGGCAGTTGTGCGGAGGAGGACTGCTCTCTTACCTGGGGAGATCTCGGCCGCACGCGGTCGCGAAAGTGACAGCGCCGGACGCAGTAATGCGTTGGGTGATGGTCGAGAAGTCAGCAGAGGTCTTCAGTGCTGCTCGCTCCATCCAAAAGTATTACCGGTCCAATCACGCTGCGCCTCACATGATCCCCATAGACGGATTATTCGTTTGGAATCCTTGTTCTACCCAACGCCGACGCGGTGTCGGATCGGATTCGATGCCGGTTTCATCTGCAAACCATAGTTCGACGGTAGGATCTTCGATCCACTCGCCTATGTGAAACTTCGCGTTGTGCTCAATTTATGAATTCGCAAGGCTTTGATATTGAAGGCGATAGAAACATCGTTCACCCTTGGACGAAGGGCTTCATTTGGCACATCTGCCAAATAATCTTTGAGATTCTTGTCCGCTTAATCCTGGAGGCCACACCCGGTCTTGAACCAACAGCCGTTCTTGCCGTTCACTAGAGGCCGATGCGCCGCCCCCAAGCCTTCTCGAAAGACTTGGCATCGCGTGCTGCTCCGGCTCTGCGCTGAGAGAGAGAACGCTTGCCAGTCCGTAGGAACGTCTCCCAAGCTCTGCCAGCGGCAGCGGCGGTTTTGCTAGACACTTTGAAATGTGCCAACGGCTTGGCCGATGTCCAAAAAAATTCCTTTCCATGAAGGGCAACCCTCTGGCTGAGCATTTCGATTTCGTGGCCGTAAGGAGCTCCTGGGGCGACCGCCATTCTTGGCTTCATAGCAACCTCTTCATCGGCAATGGTCGTGATCGCCATGACGACTTGATTCCTCGATGGAAGGGGGACGTCCGCATGGACACCTGAAGGATCGAAGCCAAGCCAATGACCATCTCGGACAAACTCTACAGCTCGGTGCATCTCAAGGCGTTGCCCGTTCACGGGAACCACTGCCAACGTCCGGGAGGCAATCTTCTGATGTCGCAAGAGAGCGGCTGCAAGGTTAGCATTGGCGGTACAGATCCAGTTGGCTCCCGCCTCTAACATGCCGAGGGCATCCATCGATCTGACCTGTCCTTTGTGCTCCATTTCGCGGACGTGCTTTTGGATTGAGGTCGCGAACGATTCCGGATCGCTGGCGTCTCCAAGCGAGGACGACAAGGTGGCGATCGGTTTGGCCTTAGACTGCACGCACGCACTTTCTTTCTGATAGTGTCTAACACTATCTGGTGATGCCTTGTTGGGCGCATCTGTAAGAAGCACGATGGCTGCCCAGCGCAACTTGATCACGTCGTTCTGATTGCCCTTCAGCTTGAGCCTAACAACCATGTTTTGTTTTCCGCGTCGACAAAGTCGAAGATCGCGAGCCGCCTTAGCAGGCTCTGCCACCAACGCATATTGAATCGGGATCTGAGCTGGCGCTTGCTGAGGAATGGGGAGGATGATTTCCTGATGTCCTCTCGACTGAAGAAGCTTGAGTTCAGCTCCGCCTAACACCACCGCTAAACCGCTTTCATTCATCGAAGCCAGCGAGGAATCCTCGTGGGCCTTCGATAGCTCGTGGAGCACTTCGTCGGAGGAATCGTTGCTCAAGGTAACTCCGGCAGACAGTTTAGTGGCGCCCGAGGCCGCGTGAGAAGTGCCGAGAAGAGCCACGAGGGCTGTCGCGATAAAGGCGGGGATAATGAGATATTTCATGGTTTTCGATCGTGAAGTTATCATTAAGTGGTCTCCGCCATCAAAAGGTGACAAGAAATCTTGTCTGGGGGAAGAAACTGCCCGTAGGCCGTCCTCATGTCAGCTGGTGCGGTGTAAGTAATAGCGAGGCGTACGCCTCCTACCATGAAGTGCCTCCCGCAGTAATGTGCCATGACGGCAGATGCTTGAAGCGTAGATCTGCGGGAGGCATGATCAGCATGTGCCAAATCTCAACGAAGTTCAAGAAGGACACATCTCCTACGAGCTTAGTTGCTTCGATCGCATCTACCTGAATCTACGTTTGCCACTCCTCTGCACGCTGGGCGGGATCTCGCTGTTCATTCGCAAGATCCTTGGTGAAAAGCTTCCGCTGGTGAGCGTCTTTAAGCCCTTCCGGGACCAGTTCGTGGAGAACATCGAAACCTTCGCCAAAGACAACGGGCTCGGCATCCACCGCTTTGCTAACAACGAGAACAAAGAAGAAATCGCGCAGCAACACCTCGAATCGCGGGGGACGCGTAGGCCAGGCGTCTACTTTATAGGCAAAGCGCAAGAGAAAATCAGCGTGGTCCAAGGCGGTTCGGCCAAGAACGAAGAGACCGGCGGATGGTGGTACCGGCTTCGTTGGGGTAAAGTCATGGCCAACCAATACTACTTCTACATTTGGGATGACAACTGGGGGAGTCTCTTCATCAAATTCAGCAGTTACGCCCCCTTCGCCGGGAGAGTCTGTCTCAACGGGCACGAATATGTCAAACGCCAGCTAGAGAAACAGCGTATTCCTTATGAGGCTCTCGACAACGGTGTCAAATCTTGCGCCGATCCAGGGAAAGCCCAGCAAATTGCCAATAACATCACGGCCTCAAAGATCGAAAACACAATTAGAGACTGGCTCAAAATCATTCCGACTCCGATCACTATCTTAAAGAACAGGATAAAGATCCGCTACGAGATCTCCATGCTACAAATAGAATACGCTCTTACCCAAGTATGGAAAAAAGCGCAAAACGGACGGCAATTCTTTGAGCAAGCGATACGAGAAAACCTCGATCTAGGGCGCCCTGAACGAGTGGGATTAATATTCAGAAAGCGAATAACGAAGCGGAGCAAACAAAAGCGTTTTATGACCCGTGTCATGCAATATGGAACCATTCCCGTCTATCACATCTATTCTCTTCAGAATACGCCAAATAATCTTAGAGCTTCTTGGCCCACTTAATCCTGGAGGTCACACCCAGCAAGGAACAGCATAGCGCCGGTAAGGCTATGCGAGGGGATTCCGAGAGAGCAAGTCTAAAAGTTAGTTTTTTAACTGATTCTAATGCCCGGATACCCGCAACCGCTCTGAAACACAATAATATCGCATTTCTTCGGGAACTCTGAAACGAAACACAATAAGATATATCATTGTGCTTCAAAGAGTTATCACTCCATCCCCCCTCATCTCACACTCTACCTGTTCAAGATTCGCACGTCATCAACATACCAGCCAGCTCCAACGTCGTCATTTCCGTCTGAGGCAAACCGGAACTCCAGCCTAACGAGTCCGCGTTCGAGGACTGCATCTGGAATGGAGAGCATAAACGACACCCAACCGTCCGTAGTGTCTTGAAACAGATCGTCATGTGAGGTGATCAGGTTTCCGTTCGCCGTTAGAAAGTTTAGCTGCCCGCCTTCGAATGGTGATGCGTCTAAATAGTAATGGAAACTAAGCGTTGGTTCCTGCGCCTTATTGAGATCAATGACAGGCGAACGCAGGCGAGTGTCTGTATTCTCGCGATACTCTCCGTCAAGATCGGTACCCCATACGTGTTCGCCTTCAAAGGCCTTCATGGGCCCAGGGAGCGAAGGTCGGCCTTGCTCCCAAGCCGTGCCATCGTTGCTACTGGTCACCTCCCAAGTGCTCTCTTTACTTTCGAAACCGTCTTCGAAGAGGGGTGGCGGAGCCGAAGGCCGAATTCGGTAGAATTGCTGAGGCACCCCTAGCTTGGGGAAGACTTCATCGAGATAGACCGTGCTTGCACCAGTCGCACCTTCTCTCGGATAACTTCGCACTAACGTTTGCCAATCAAGTAGATTGCTGGAGGATTCCACGCTATAAAATTGACTAGCGACAGAATCCCAGCGGATTTCAATCGCACGCTTTGCCGGCAGGTAAACGGTCTTTACAAGTGGTTTGGTGTCGCGGCCCAGAATCTGACCCAGACTCCTTTCAGACTCGTAAAGAAGCTGAACTTCCCCTTCTGTCAGTGTCCGCGCCCAAACGGCGACTTCGTCGAGCACACCTGCCCAATGAAAGTGCACATTGGACGTCATTTCGCCAGTAAAGGTTCCAATCCTGAAAGGCGCGTCTGAACTAGCAAAGGCTGCATTTCGTGAGCGCCCACTTTGTTTACCGTCAACATAGGTGAGTGTAAGGCCGGACGCGGCGTCCATCACACCCACGACGTGATGAAAGCCATGAGCTCGCTCAATCGCCTGAAACCCTTGCTGTTCTAACTGCGTTACAGCAGGGAAGAAGGCATTGGTTTCCAGGGTAATGTAGAGCGGACTCTCTTCCTGACTCGTCCCGAATACTTGCCAACCTTCGCGGAAGCGTTTGCTACGCCCGGCAAGACCCGCGAAGGTGTTGAGGCGGGGTTCAAAATGAGGATCGGCGCGAATCCATGCCGAGATTGAAAAGCTCTCACTCTCGCGTTCCAGGGGCCCCAATTCGCTCGCCACTTCCAGGTAATGGGTTCGACCGTTGAAATGGAGTCCGTTCCCGAATTCTGCTTGCTGGAACGGGATGGGACCACCGATCTCCGTAGCATGATAGACTCCTAACAAATCCTCGGTGGTCCAATCTAGGGGCCAATAAGCGATGAGTCCCTCGGTGATATTTGGGCGCGAATGGGGATCAGCGGGGTCGGTGCCAATTCTCACTTCCGTCCCGTCATCGAATCCGTCGCTATCGGTGTCCGCAATGTTAGGGTCTGTAGGCCATTGATCCTCTAACAACGCTTCGTTTTTAAGTTCTGTTCCGTCGGAAAGGCCATCCGAGTCGGAGTCCACACGGAATGGATTGGTTCCCCTATCATTGATCGAGATCCATCGACCGCTTCCTGTTTCGACAAGGTCGGGCGCGCCGTCATGATCGGTATCGGGATCAGTGGGCGAGGTCCCAGTGTCAAACTCCTGGCGGTTGGTGAGGCCGTCTCCGTCAGGATCATCATTGCCATCCGAAATCTCCGTATTCAAACCATGCTTGAGCTCCCAAATCGTCGGGAGGCCATCCTTATCAGCGTCCTGTTGAAACTGATCGCTCAAAGCACGGCCACTTGTTGCCAGGTACCGGATTTCAGATTCTGTTAGAGCGCGATTCCAAATGGCGACATCATCAAGGAGCCCGATCCAGCCTCGTTCTTTCAACCCGCCTATCCATAACCCCCTTTCGGAACCGACGTGAACGAAACGGACGTTTTCATCCTGAAACGGGAAAATGGGCGTCCCATTGACCAATAACGTACGAATTCGTTGCTCTGAGGCCCCAGCCGCGTCGACCGTGATGGCGATATGATGCTGCACCTGCTTTTCAAACACCGCTGCCGGTCCAGATGAATGGCGCTGATGTTGATTGAATTGCAACTGCGTCAGAGAAAGGCCCCGAAAGGAATCCCGCTCCTTTCTAATAAGAAATCGCCATTCTATAGGTTCGGCGAGGAATGCTAGCAATAGCCCCAATTGGGTGAGATCGGTTGAATCGGTAAAGACATTCGTTTGGCACCAAAGAGCGATCGTGAAGCTACTGTCTTTGAAAGCAAAGGCGCCTTCGAGGCCTTGTACTTGCACCGCTTGGTCGCCATCCATGCTTAAAGCACTCCCCGTTAGCCCATCCTCAAATTTCGGCGTTCCCTCATAAAGGACGCCATGGTGACCTCCGATAACATCATGCAAACTGTGGTCAAAAGGCCAATAGGCAATTAGGCCCTCCGCCATATCCGGCGTGCTTTGACTTTCCAGCGGATTCGAACCCCGAAGACGCTCACAACCATCTGAGAAGAGGTCATTGTCAGAATCGGGATTCAGCGGGTCTAGCAACAACGCTAATTCTTCCCCGTCTAGCAGACCATCATGATCGGTGTCAGGCCACAATGGATTCGTTTTGGTCTCAGCGTCGTCTGAGATGCCATCGCCGTCGGTATCACGGTGATGCGGATTCATGCCGCGTAGCCGCTCAAAGCCGTCAGAGATCCCATCATCATCACTGTCACTTTCTTCATCAATGCCAGTGATCAACCGTGCGAAGTTCGTCCCCTCGCCATTATTCCACAATGTCAGGATTTCAGCTTCTGTCAGAATGCGTCGAAAAAAAATGAGCTCATCCACCACGCCATGGAAGGGGACGTCTCGATGCGACGGCTGACCGCCAATGGCAAACGGAGCCATGTCTAACCGAGTGATCTCTCTTCCTAGCTCCCACTCTCCCTGGAATGGAGATCGCCCTTCATATTGCAACACGCCATCAACATAGAGGGCGCTGCTCCCAGAGAAGCCCTCATTGCTTCCCGTAAAGACAATATGATGCCAGGCTGCTTCATGAGCTTCCCAGACATTCACTGCTTCATCTTCCCCTAACAGAAGGCTTCCATCAGGAGTATGACGAAGCCTCCAGCCACTCGTTTCCCACCCAAGAATCGTTCCCAACGAGCCTTCTGGTTTGATCCACAGTGACACCGCGAAGGACAAAGCATGGGAAGGTAAGCCGTTAGGGATATCGATCCATTGATCAGTGCCATCCAACCTTAGTCCTCTACCTTGTTTGGCTTGCACGTACTTCACATTCAGTGAGTCTCCGTGAGCAGCCCCATGGTGTCCCCCTACCAGGTCGCCTAGTGACCCCTCGAAAGCCCAATAAGCGACTATATCTTCCACCCTAACGTCTGCGTAAGCACATAAAATGAAATTTTGAAGGCTAACTAGCAGAAACAGAGATCGCCCAAGAATGATCCGTTTCATTTCCATAGATTACAACTCTATCCGTTCCCCGTCGAGCTATGGGCATCCAGCTATTTGAACGGTCTGGAGTGTCACTCTGCGAATTATTTGGCGCAGGTTTTGCGAAATATTTGGCATACTCTCCGAAGCGCGCCTCACGAATTTGAGCCATAAACTGCTGATTTTGAGAGCGTAACGGCGGCACCAGTCTTCAGCAATCACGCCAAATAGCTCTCAAAAACCACGCCATTTAATTCCTAAATTCACAAAATTTGCCCGAATCTAGGGCTCAGAGAACCCATGACTCTGAAACACAATAATATGGCGTTTCTTCGGGGAATTCTGAAATGGAACACAATAATGAATATCTTTGTGTTTCACGCCTAATTCACATCCCCGCCATCCTTCAAGCCTCTCAGACAGAACGGATTACGCGATTCCAGCGAGAGAGACGGGAAGTTATGCGAGATTTCACCACCGCACGCGACATCAACTGCGTCGGCACGATCGACCTTTCCCGATCAACCTGGCTTGAGAATATGGCGCTCGCGACCTCCCCTATAGCCTAACAGTAAGTTAGTTATGAATGCATGTTGCGCATTCATCAGTCGAAGTCGGTTGCTGCGGCCAAGTCCTACTTTACCGAGGGGCTGGAGCGGGGGGATTATTACCTGGCCGGGCATGAATTGCCGGGGATCTGGCAGGGGAAAGTAGCGGGGATGCTGGGATTATCGGGCGAAGTGCAGGCGGAACCGTTTCACCAGCTCTGTGACAATGTGCGTCCTGACACGGGCAGCAAGCTCAATCCAAGGGCCGATAAGGACCGCAAGGTCGGCTATGACTTCACCTTCTCGGCACCCAAATCCGTCTCCATTTTGTATGAGGTCATCGGGGATGAACGCATTCTTGAGGTCTTTCAGCGCTCGGTGAGGGAGACCATGCATCGGATCGAGGCCGACGCCCATGTAAGGGTCCGCAAAGCCGGTGCGGTGGATGAACGCAAAACCGGCAATCTGGTCTGGGGGGGAATTCACTCACTTTACCTCGCGCCCCGTCGATGGGCTCTATGATCCGCAGTTGCACACCCATTGCTATGTGTTCAACACGTCCTATGACGCAGAGGAACAGCGTTTCAAGGCCGGGGAGTTCTATCACATCAAGCATGATGTGCCCTACTATGAGGCGATCTTTCATAGCAAACTGGCCGATGGGTTAAGAAACCTTGGCTATGCGATCGAGAACAAGCCCTTCAGCTTTGAGGTCGCCGGTGTCGGCCAGACCAACATCGACCGTTTCTCACGCCGCACCCGGGAAATCGAATCACTGGCCGAAGAGTTAGGCATCGCGGATAACGCCAAAGCCAAGGACAAGCTCGCCGCCACAACAAGGAGCGCCAAGATTCAGGGGGTGAGCAAGGAATCGATGATTGCTGAATGGCAGTCTCGCCTCGATCACAGCGCCCTCACCTATGGTCAGACGATGCCACCGGGGCATCCTCCGAAAACGGCCGAAGACACCGCCCAACTGGCAATTGCCGATGCCTTCGAACGCAAGAGTGTGACGCCCTATCGCCGCATCATTGCGGCGGCACTGCAACATTCACTCGGCGAACAGACGGTGGAAGCCATTGAACCGGCGAGGGCAGCCCGTGCCGATCTGGTGGTCCATACGAGACGTTCCACGCAGTCGTCGACCGTGAGCGTCATCACCAGCCCTGGTGGCAACGGATCACTCGGGCACTGGCCGGAACAACACAAGCCGCCCTGCGTCAGGTCTATCGCGCGATCCATGGCCCGCAGCTGGATCCCAGCATGATGCGATAGGCAGGCGTTCATGGCATCCGATGAATCGTTTCGTTGTTTTGATATTGTCCGTTCATCGCGCCCGGCGATGATGATCAGCATCGAATTGCAATCAGGCGAGGCCACCGGATTTGCCTATTCGCATCTCTATAAGTCACGCCTGTTGCGTAACCGCCTGGATCTGGATTTTACCTCCGACCGGGTCGAGCTATCCGGCCGAAACCTGCGCAAACTCTATCGGCCCTTGCGTGAAGGACGAGTCACTGTGATCCGCGAAGCCAGGGAACCCTATCATAATGATGATGACGAAGCGCTGATCGAAACGATCCTCATTCTCGGACGTGGTCAGGAGGATTGCTGACTAACATTCACACGCGACCAAGTGCAGCGGGGCAGACCGAGAGCCCATAGTTTCGCGCCATCGCGAAGCAATTCTTAAATATGTGAAAATTATAATAACTCTTGAAACGCCATCAGGATTCCCTAGCATTCGAATGGCTCGACGAGCCAGCCTTGGAATGCGGGCGGCAGCGTCTGATTTAACATAAAATCGGACGCGCACTCGAGAAGATCGCCAAATCAACTCCCGTGCAGCCTAAACGTGTTTCAAGGCTTTTTTGTGCCCGGGCATCGCGAACTTACGCTACCTGCGACCTGGATTCAAGCCGCATTATAGAAATTATAATTACCCAGCATTCATGGTTTTCACTTTTCCATAAAATGCGAGCGCTTCTCAGCGTCGCGTCTTGAATATTCCAAATTTTCTAAAATTACTATGGACACGTCGCGATAATGAGGCATTCTATCTGCGGCGATCTTCTCAGTGCGTGTCTACCACCACTCACATCACTGATGAACATCATATCTGGTAACTTCCCCAGCCCTGGGAAACTGAAAACGTTATGGGCGATCATCCGGCCAGTGCTGGAGTTTCTGGTCGTCCGTTCGGTCGGTATCCGCCTCAAAGTCGAGGGCACCGGTCAGGAACGCTCAGCGGCGTCCGTCCTCGGTATCTATAAAGGCGGCAATCGCAGCGGTGGGCGTCCGATGCGGTTTATCTTCCCGCAGCTGGTCGTGTCTTTGCGAGGTAAAAAGGTGAAACTGCGAGGCACCATGCTGGTCACCCATCGTAACGGTCGCTCGGCCGAAGCCAGGGTGAAGGCACATGGTACGCTGGAGGGCAAGCACCTGATCTTGCAATATCACACCCGCGAGCTAGGCGATTACAAGATCGAGTATCACGGCACATCCAACTTGTTGCTCAACGGCCAGAACGAGCTTCACGGTAGTTTTACCACCACCGATGTCGATGATCTGGGCGCGCTGATGATGGGCGAGATTCATCTCAAGCCTTACACACCTGGCAATGTCACCGTGATGGTTGAACAGGCCCGCCTGAAAACCGCGGCATAAAAGAGAATTGAGGTCGACAGAAGATGGGCACTGTCGAATTGAGTGTGCCATCGCTACGAGCATAACACTGCCACCTCATCATTTCCGCGTAGCGCAAAGATTCGTAATCGTGCTGATACCATGCCACAGTACTGATGCCTATGTCCCCTCTCACATCCGCTCAGGGTTATTTCGAACTGAAGCTCTATGAGGATGCGTGGCAGGAAATCGACGCGCTTCCGGTTGACGTACGAGACTCGCGCCCGGCCTACGAGCTTCGCTTGAACATACTATTGGCGACGGAACGATGGGAGAAATGTCAGTGGCTAGCCGAAGGGCTGGCGGTCACCGCCCCTGACTGGCCCTGTCTGTATCTGACTGGCGCGAAGGCCTTCGAGAAACTGGGCAATATGGACGGCGCTCTTGCCTTGTTGATGCGTGGTGTAGATGGATAGTCAGCCGGCCAGCGGTTGTAGGCCGACCAAGTCAGTTCGCTACATTGAAACAGAAAGTCGCATGGGCGATCATCACGGACGATGAAGATGACATAGCTCTGAGTGTTCTCTTTCTCGGCGGTGAGCTTTCCAAGGTAAACGCCGCTCAGCCAGTCCTTGGGGATCTCGAATTCGACAGAAGGCTCCCATTGGCATTCGCGCACATAGTTCTCACCCACAGGCGGATCCGGCTGTGTCATGCCTTTGAGTGAATCATAACGTTTCATCAACCGGGCCCCATCGCCGTTGTAGTAGCCGGTGCGGAAGATCTCTAATTTGAAATCCGAAGCCGGATTGGTGCTCACCATGATCTGCAGCTTCTCTCCGGCGCGCACACTGTTTGCGGAGCAATAGCCTTCGATCCAGGGGCAGCGCCCGTTGAGTAGGATCTTGTTGATCTTGCCAGGGAGCGTGCGCGTCTTGGTGAGGAGCCAGTCGCGCGTGCCGGGCTTAGCGTTTTCCTCGCGGATCAGATTCCGTTTGGAGGCAGTTGATGCCGATTCCTGAGCGATAGCAAGGTGGGCCGCGTTTTCCAATGCTAGAGCAGCAGCAGCCCCTTTGAGCACGTCTCTCCGCTTCATGTTCGGGATGCTATTATCAGAGTTCTTCATGGTTGATGCTTAGGTGTCACGCCAAAGTGGTGGAGCACGTTCTTGGTTAACTGACTGAGCGCTTTGTCGTGATAGAGACTCCAGGCCGTGGCAATGGAGCCAGTGTGGAAAACCTTTCCGCCTTGGGGGCGTTCCCAATAGATGATCTCGGCAATCGTCTGTTCGTCGCCGAATCGCGCCGCGTGAGCTTCGGCGTTGAAGTCGAGCACGTTTCGTTTGTCGTGGCTGCGCGCCAGGGTGGTGATGCCTTCGGGTTCGACTAACCCTTTCTTAGCCGGATCCTTGGTGGCCCGTAGGATGGTCGATAGCCTGACATCATACTCATGCCCGACGGCACCCATCCCCGTAGAGGTAAACCCAAAAGTGTCGCCCTTCGCGAGCCCAAGATCGTTCGGTCCTTTGAAGAGGAAATGGTCGGGAAGATCGACTTGGTAGGGTTTGAAGTTTGCCCCGGACCACCCGATGCACGTCAGGCCGACGAGTTTCCATGCTGGGTAGCCGCAAAAACGCATCAAGCTGCCGCGTTTGAAATCGTGTGAGTGATAGAGCTCGCCGACTTGGGCGCGTGCGCGACCTCCGATGTTCTTGCCGAACTTGCGGCACTCCATGACCTCGCCCGTGTCGTCGAAACTCACGCGCCAGAACATGGTGTTTCCTGACATCACCACGGCGGCACCCCCTTTCTTGAGGTAACGATCGAGCCCATCGTAGGCAGGGATGGACCAGTATTCGCTATGGCCGTTGATGAAGACAGCCTTGTAATCCTCTAGCACGTCGGGATCCTTGTGCAGATCGTGATCGGTGAGGACGTCGTATTCGTAGCCGTGTTTGTCTAACCAAAGATGGAGGAAGCGTTCGCCGCGGAGCAGGTGACTATAGGAATCATTGATGTAAGTCTTGTTAGGGCCGGCTGCCGGCCAGGGCACCTTCATGCCGATCTTGTAGGTGGGTTGGCCGTTGTGGTGATCGCTGTAGCAACTGTAGGTGGGCGCGTTGGGATGGCTATTGCCCAGGCCGCCCGTGCCCATCTGCAAGAGACCGGGACCATGATTGACGGGAAAGGGTGCGGAGTTATAAGCTAGCCAAGTATTCGAGGAAACGAGGACTAACACAGGTGCTTTGGGCTGTGATTCAGGGCGGCGCACGATGAAGGTGGTGTGATAACGCATCGGTTTGCCGTCGATCTCAAAATCGAACCGACCGGCGTAGACTCCAGATTTGGCTTCAGCGGGGATGCGGAAACGATGACTAACTTCCCAGCGCGCGTTGTAGAGTTCGTCAGCGGCCAGGCGAAGTCCGTGACCGCGTTTTGGGTCTTTGATAGGATCGTAATCAGCATCATGCCGACCGATCGCGCTGGCGTCAAAGCTTGGGCCGCCGATCATCCAGGTGCCGCGGTTGATGATCTGTCCAGTGCGTCCGTCAGGGCCGACATCGGCAACTTGGGTGCCGCGTTCCTCGATGAACGGCCAGCAGGCGATCACGCTGTCTCCTCTTGGAACGGTTTGGCCACGATCGGCAATACGTGCGGTGAGCTGATCTTGACTGAGGGAGCGATCGTGCACCGTCACCATGGCGAGGTCTCCGTTGTAGAAACTCGAAGTCACGCCCTCGCTGCCGTAAGCGCCTAACCGAAGTGCGGTTTCCCCCGGACGAACCACGCCGGTGAAAGGAAACTCGGCCACCTGTTGGCCATCGATGAAGAGGCGTTTCTTCTTCCCGTCCCACGTAGCTGCCACATGATGCCAAATGTGCGACTTGATAAGGCCCGGCTCAGTTTCGTGAAGCGAGGCGGCGTCAAAGGCCTCGCCGGATCCTGTCAGAAAGGCGAGTCGGTCTCCGTTGATGAACAATCCGATACCTGAGTGGTTAGGAAAGTCGTGTTGGGAGATCAAGCCTTGCCAACCGGCGAGGTTGAATGGACGGATCCAACATTCTAAAGTTAACCCGGCCAGTCTTTTGTCGGCCGGCAATCCTTTGTCCACGTGCACGTAGGAACCAGGATGAATGGGTTGGGATTTGGGCCGCTCGTTGTGAAATGTCTGGAGGACAGGATCCTGATTGCGGCTCTCGGGGTCGGCTCCGAGTTGCACGATATTCAACTGATAGGGCACGCTACTACTAACTCGAAAATTCACCTCTTCGCCCGCGGCAACGCTCTTCTCTGCGTAGGCGTGCAGCCCGGGTAAGGTCACGGCTTGATGTGGCGGAATCTGCTGCTCTCTCGACGCCTTGGCTTCGCTAGCAGAAGCCGGGCCAGGCAACTTGGCGGCTATCAAATACGTCACAAGATCGGCGATTTCGCCTGGGGCTAACAAGCCGTCGAACACTTGGGGCATCAGAGAGACATTCGAATATTTCGCCGACTTGATCTTTTGAATTGGAAGGTGTTGCTCCGCACCGGGTGCGGACGCGAGAACCACCGTATCAGCGGTGTCTCGAAGGATCAGGCCGCCGGTTTCACCCTCATTGGTCTGCATCATGACGAGTTCATGGTAGCGAGTGATGGTGGCACTGGGGTAGACGATCGCTTCTAGCAGATCCTCTTGGCTACGGATGGAACCAATACCCGTAAGATCAGGTCCGAACTTCACGCCTTGGTCACCCATGACATGGCAGGTGAGGCACAGAGATTTGGCCGTGTTGTGGAAGAGCCGTTTGCCGCGCTCAGGATCGCCCTTTGGCACCAAGGCGGCAAGTTCCTTGAGACGCACTTTTTGTTGAGCCATAGTCTCGGCATCCGATTCGTTTTCCTCTGCTAGTCGGATCGGTGGCATGACCTGTGGAGTTGGGTTCGCCTGGTCCACCTTGTGCATGAGACGAGCTTGCTCGACAAACGGATGGCTTGCCGGGAGACCGTCACATTCGCCGATCTCGTAAAGTGCGTAGATGATGCAAGGGTACTGGAGTTTTGATGAGGGCGAGGGAGCGATCGCCGCGGATAGCTCGGGCAATGGTCGCACTGCTGAAACGTTAAGTGGGGCGTTGGTTTGGACGGATGGCAAGTTTGGCCAAGCTCTCGATTTCGATGGAGCCTCCAGTTTGCACACGCCTGGCTACTATGGTGTTGGCGGCAATACGCCGCGTACGATTTCCATGTGGATCAAAACCGATTGGGAAGTGCCCAACGGGAACACCGCTTTAGTTGGCTATGGTGTGAGTGCCAATGAACAGAAATGGCATTTCAAGATCGAAACCTCCACCAAGGGATTGCGCACGGAGAATCAAGGGGGGAACAACTTTGGGGAAGTGGTGGTCAACGACGGACAATGGCATCATGTGGTCTCTGTCTTTCCCGAGGGCGGCGAAGTCATCGGCGATGTCATCCATTACATCGACGGCGTGCCCGATGAAGCGAAGAACGGCGGCCTGACGCGGCCGGTGAACACGGAGACGAACCCTGACAATGGCGCACGAACCTTTTCGATTGGCTCCGCCTTTCAGGCCGACGCCGAGCGCTTCACTCAAGGCGTCATGGACGACGTGGCCATCTGGGATCGCGCTCTTTCCGCCGATGAGATTGCCCAGTTAGGAGCGATGTCCATCACAGACATCCTCAACGGCGCTCCTCCAGTAGGTCCTACGGCGGCCCCGGCCCTGACCAATGTCGTGCGCACCGCAAATGGCATCGCTATCACTATTCCCGACGGCGAAACCTACGACATCGAGTATTCGACCAATCTTCAAGAGTGGTCGCCTGTAGCCCAAGGACAGACCGGGACCTTTGAAGATACGGACGCTGCTCGCATTGGCGATGCTGCCGGTTACTATCGCGGCGTCCGACAGTAGTATCGATGTTGATCAATGAAACGAGAAGCCGCCATCACGGTTGAGTGGTGGCGGCAAGAACCGTTGGAGTTATTCGAGACGCTTAAGAACGAAGCTTAACCAACGGATCAACCTGATACGGTTCGAGGTGCTACAAGCCCTACTCCTTCTTCGCCACGGCACTGAGGTGGCAGGCAACGAAAGCTTCGCTTCCGGCATCAACTTGGATTGGATTTCCTTTTCTTCGCAGCCTTGCAGTGGGCCTGGACGTCAGGCGCTCGCCCGATGGTCCCGCCCTCAATGAACTCCGCCTTGATAAAGGTCTGCCGGCGGTTGTGCTCGCCGCTGGCGACGTTGTTGGCCCAGCGCACGATACGGCGTATCACCGCGCGGTAATCCCAACGGATGTGGGCGACGGAGGGCTGGCACCAGGCGAAGTCCGGAGCGGCATCGGTGCAAACCAATGAGACATCTTGTGGCACGCGCAGGCCGCCCCAGGCGAGGTGGTGATAAGCCGCGTGGTAGAGAAACGGTTCGTCGAGGATCAGGGCGGTTGGCGGGGTGGCACCGAAGAGCGAATCGAGGAGTCTCCCGAAGTCCTCCCTGCTCTCCTCCCAGTCCGGCAGATTGAATGCGCCGGTAGTGACGCCAGCAGCCTCAAGCTCGCCGAGGAAGACGCGCACGGCTAGGTCAGGCTGAGGTTGGCGCAACTGGCGGCGACACAAGAGCGAGATCCGGCGATGACCAAGCTCAACCAGTCGGCGAGTTGCCTTGGCGATTGCCGGCCCCTTGTTTGGGCCGGTGCCGGCGATTGGCAGCCCGACGCGATGCCCAAAGTGGGCGAAGGCCGGTGTCTCCTGTTGGGCGAACCATTCCAGCACCTCCCGTGGACCGGCGCTCACTACCCAGGTGTCTGCCTTGGTTTTCTTCACGAAGCGGGCAAGGCGCCCAATGTCTAGCCCGAATTCGGTCAGGGTCTTGTTGGGAAAGAACGGCGCGTGCCCCGCCACCTCAAGTTGGTGCCGCAATTCGATGAAGTAGTCAGTACCCCGGGCTGGAGAATCGAAGGGCAACACGGCTACCCGCAGTGCGTGTGGCGTGGAGTCCGCCGGCAGCACAATCCGGCGCCGTCGGCGCGGGCCCTGCCCGACCAGAACTCCATCATGCTCAAGCGTTCTCAGAGCGGCGATGATGGTCTTGGATCCGACCGCCAATTCCTTTGCGATCTGGTGCACACCAGGCATCTCCCCGCTCAGGCTCCCTTTGAGAATCTGCTTCCGCAAATGGGCAGCTACCTGATCCGCCGGGGAATGAATGCGAAGAAAATCCATGTGGGCAATCTGTACCCCCATCGACCACAGTGGTCGAGATCAAGAATTCTTGTCGGAGTGGGGGCAATCTCCGACCATTTAGCCGTGACGCTAAGCTGCAAGTCGGCGCGAGTCTCGCCCACAGTCACACCACCGGCTCCAATCTTACCTATGAAAACCCACCTCCATCAATTGATCTGCCGTGTAGTGATGATGTCAGTCAACACTTTCGTGCTGTTGCTAGCCGTCAATACGTCCCAGGCGCAAACGACTCTCCTCATCGACTTTGGCGGCGACGAAGGCAATGGCGCGGGCGCCGCCGGTGCGCCTTGGACTGCGGTTGATTCTTTGAGTCAAGATGAAGTGGTGGAATTGGGAGGGGGAGTCACGCTCACCGCATTGGATGATGGTTTCGGGCCGAACAATCGTGGGGCTCCCAATGAAGGCGCTGAATATGATGGGGTGATGGTGCCGCAAGAGGCGCGTGACGATTATTTGTTCAAAAACACGGACGCCGCCGGCTCAGAAGCGCGCATGCGCATCGATGGTTTGCCGGCCGGCACTTACAATGTGACCGTCTTTGAAGGCCGAACCACGGATCCCACACAGTTTGCTAAGATATGGTCTGGTGAGGACGAGCCGGAGGAAGCGAATACGGAAAGTTTCGCCGGAGAGAGTGCCACGGTTGAGGTGAGTGTGAGTGCCGGGGAGCCCCTTTGGTACAAACACTTGGAAGATAATAGCGGTGGAATAAGTGGCGTGATTGTTAGGCAAATAAGTTCTGGGCCTCCGCTAGAAACTTTCCTCATCGATTTTGGCGGGGACGAGGGAAATGGTGCTGGAGCCGCTGGCGCACCGTGGACCTCGATAGATTTATTAATGCAAGATGAAGTGGTGGAACTCGGTGGAGGTGTCACACTGACCGCCTTGGACGATGGCTTCGGGCCAAACAATCGTGGGGCACCTAATGAAGGTGCCGAATATGACGGGGTGACCGTGCCGCAAGAGGCGCGTGACGATTACTTATTTAAGAACACAGATGCGGCGGGCTCAGAAGCGCGCATGCGCATCGATGGATTGCCGGCCGGGACTTACAATGTGACCGTCTTTGAAGGTCGCACCACGGATCCCACACAGTTTGCCAAGATTTGGGCCGGTGAGGATGAGCCGGCGGAAGAGAATACGGGAACGTTTGCTGGAGAAAGCGCCACGGTTGAGGTGTCTGTCAGTGCGGGCGAGCCGCTTTGGTATAAGCATTTAGAAGACAACAGCGGTGGCATCAGCGGGATGATCATCCGGCAGACAAGTTCTGGACCTCCGTTAGAAACCTTTCTCGTCGACTTTGGTAGTGACGAAGGTAACGGCGCCGGTGCTGCTGGCCTACCATGGACTTCGATTGATTTATTAATGCAAGATGAGGTGGTGGAACTTGGTGGCGGCGTCACGCTCACTGCGTTGGATGATGGCTTCGGACCGAATAATCGTGGGGCACCCAATGAAGGCGCTGAGTATGATGGGGTGACGGTGCCGCAAGAAGCGCGTGACGATTATTTGTTTAAGAATACGGATGCCGCAGGTTCCGAAGCGCGCATGCGCATCGATGGTTTGCCAGCGGGGACTTACAATGTGACCGTTTTTGAGGGTCGAACTACGGATCCCACACAGTTTGCTAAGATTTGGTCGGGCGAGGAAGAACCGGCGGAAGCAAATACGGAAAGCTTCGCCGGGGGTAGCGCCACGGTTGAGGTATCTGTCAGTGCGGGCGAGCCGCTTTGGTATAAGCATCTAGAAGACAACAGCGGTGGCATCAGCGGGATGATCATCCGGCAGACGAGCAGTGCAGGTGAAGTAATTAAGTTTCTGTTAGTGAGCCGCATTACGAGAAGTTCACAAGAGGGCTTGCGCTTTGAGATTGAGAACTCCAGTCAAAGTGTTCTCGACAAGGATTCTGTTATACTCATGGTCGATGGCGTCGAAGTCATGCCCACGATTACAGATATCGATGGCGGTGCGTTGATTGCCTTCGAGCCGACTGAAGGTTGGGATCCGGGAACGACGCACACCTACAATCTGGTCGCTAAGGATATGAATGGCAATGATGCGACCCGCTCTGGCGAAGGCCAGTTTATTCTGGATACAACCTTGATGCCGTTCAATACGCCGCTCGTTGGCCCCGATGGTATCGATGGGATGTGGGGCGTACGTTACGTTTGGGGAGCGGGTAACACCGATGATATCGATACGGCGGTCGCTGTGCTTCAGGCGTCTGACAATGCCGACTTTGAAGGACGCGTATTTGATACCTTTGCAGAAGTCGTCAACCACTTAGACGGCGGGATATTCCTCGATGATCCAATATTCTTGCCCGAAGAGGTCGAGCTGGATGAGGACGGTCTTTGGACGGGCAGAGACTTCATCGTCTCTTACAAAGGTCACCTCATCATTACGGAGCCTGGAGACTACACCTTCGGCAT
Source organism: Verrucomicrobiales bacterium (assembly GCA_965224685.1). Classification (GTDB taxonomy): domain Bacteria; phylum Verrucomicrobiota; class Verrucomicrobiia; order Verrucomicrobiales; family DEV007; genus CBDDAB01. The sequence continues at coordinate 1,691,754 of CBDDAB010000018.1, forward strand.
TCACTCGGCGGATGGGTTTGGCCTGCGCATTCTTGGCGTCGAATTTGGCGAAGAGGCGGGACGTGCGCAGGTCGATGCCTTATCTCCTAACACTTATGGATTTCGAGGCGTCACCGATGACTCCAACTCGCGTGCCGTGGTCAATTTCCCGCAGGCTGGCAATTACCCCATCGAGTTCTTCTGGTATGATGCCGTCGGAGGCGGCAAGCATGGTGAATTGTACTTTGCCAAAGGCAAGTTTCTCGCTGATGAAGACACGGAGATCGGTGAAGTGGAAGCGGGTCAATGGGAATTGGTTGGCACCGATCACTTGGCGGGAGGGCCTGCGCTACCTTTTGAGATTGTTAGCATCAATGTCGGCGCGTCTGAACACACCTTTGATTTCGTGACGTTAGATGCCGATGCCATCCATGTCCTGCAAAGCAGTGGGAATCTCACCGAATGGGAAGCTAATGAAAGTGCCAGCCTAACCGATCTCGGCGATGGCACGTTCCGCTTTACCACCGCGGCCAGAGCAGAGCCTCGACTGCACTACCGGGTGGCCATCTTTCCACCGCCACCGGCGTATGCCGATGACTTCGAGAACGGCGCTGAGGGTTGGACGGTGGAAACGGCGGCGGGCGATACTCAATGGGAACTGGGAACGCCTAACATTGGCACGCTCACCACAGCCGCCAGCGGAGAGAATGTGTGGGGAACGAACCTTGGTGGCAATTACACTCCCAATTCGGTCACCAGTCTGCGCTCTCCGGTGATCGATCTTACCGATGTGAAACGACCTAAACTGAGCTTCCAATACTATATCGATGCCGTTAAGGATGCGGAAGGTGGTCAGCTCCGTATCTTGAATGAAGCCGGCGAACCGATCTTCGCGCGCGAAGAAATCTTCTCAGGGAAAACGGAAACGTGGACTTCCCTCGAGTTCACTCTTCCCCTGAATGTGCGCAATCAGAAGATCATCCTAGAGTTTCGTCTCCTAACAGATGACGATGCCGAAGTTGGCGCCGGCTGGTACATCGATGACGTCGTCATCCAGTGAAGTTGCACCCAACACTGACATTCTTTCAATACTCCTTCATGAAGAGGCTTCAGATCCTTGCCGCGGCTCTGTTTATCCTTGCCATGACTACGACTACGTGGGCCGGGCAATTCCTGATCGACTTTGCCACCTTATCAGAGGCTGCCCCGGATCCCTGGACGAGCTTCGAAGAGCTGGTTCAGGACACATCGGTCTCACTAGCGGATGTCGACGAGGTGGACAATGATGTCATGCTGACACCACTCGACGATAGTTTCTCTTCGAACAATCCGGCAGGCCCTAACGCAGCGACTGCCTATGATGGTGTGCTAGTCCCCGAAGAAGCGGCAAACGACTACGTCTATAAAACTGACGACACCGCCGGAACCTCGGCCCGCATGAAGATCGAGAACTTGGACCCTGGTAACTACAACGTCACCGTATTCGAAGGACGAACCACCGATAGCAACGGCCAGTTCGGAAAGATTTGGGTGGGAGACACCGATGGAAACGGTGAACCGGCCAAAGAGAACACGGGAGACTTCGCTGGGCAGTCGAGCACCGTGGCAGTGACCATCGAGGCTGGTGAAGTTCTCTGGTATCGTCACTTGGAAGACAACATCGGGGGAATCAGTGGGATGATTGTGCAAACACAAAGCACTGAACCGAGAATCTTAACCCGGAGTCCTGTCGACAATGAAGGGAGTGTTGAGGTTGGCGTTCACTTGGTGGCGACATTCGATCGAGATATCGTGGCGGGAACGGGAAACATCACGGTGAAGAATCTCACCGATACCACAGAGGTCGCCATTCCCGTGGACGACGCTCAGATCACGATTGCCGAAACCGTGCTGACGATCGATCCGGCCGCTGACCTGCTGGAAGGCAAGGAGTATGCGATCCAGATTGATGCCACGGCAATCCAGGACACTGCAGGAAATGCCTTCGAAGGGATTTCTGATGACGGCTCGTGGCGTTTCACCACCACGCCACCGGTCGAAGATGCTCTAGCGTTGTTCCTGATTGATCTGTCAGACTTTGAGGGATCGGCAGAGGGCTGGGATGTGATCACCACGAACGTCGAAGACGCACCAGTCACCGACTCGTTAGGATTCGACAATGACGTGACGGTGACCATCACGGGCCTTGGTGACCAGAACAACCTCGCCCCTCCCGCAGACCCGGCTTTGATCGATGGTGTCACCGTGCCGCTCGAAACGTTTCGCGATTATGTGTGGGGCGCCGATGGTCCGGGAAGCACGGCTTTGTTCGAGTTTCAGGGCCTGGACGCGGGCACTTACAATGTTTCCGTCTTTGAAGGACGCACCTCGGATAGTAACCGACAGTTTGGAAAGATCTGGGCTGGATCAATTGGTGACGAGCCGGAAGAAGAGAATACGGGCGATTTCGCCGGCGCCACAGCGACGCTGATTGGTTTAGAGATTGGGGAAAGAGATAGTCTCTTCTACCAGCATCAGGAAGACGATATTGGCGGCACCAGTGGATTGATCATCAAACTCACCGCACGGGCCGATTCCGTTCGCTTGGGCATTGCCAACAAAGGCTTGGAGGTAGAGCTCGACTGGGACAGCGAAGAAGGGAGGCTCTACGCCTTGCAGAGCAGTGTCGACTTGCTATCATGGGAAAGCGTGATGGTCGATGGCGCCTTGGCTGTCACTGGCGACCCGCCGACGAACAGACTCACACTTTCTCGCCCCGCCGATTCGTCCACTCGTTTCTATCGAATTGGTTTGCTTCCGGATCCGCCGATCTTTGGTGACGATTTTGAGAGTGGCGTAAGCGAGTGGTTCACTGGCGCAGGCCCTGGCGATTCCGGTTCGACCCAGTGGCAACTGGGAATGCCACAGTCGGGTCCAGGTAGTGCGAGCAGTGGTGAAACTGCCTGGGGTACCAATCTAGAGGGAGAGTACGGGAACCTCAGTCGCACCTTTCTGCGCAGTCCACAGATCGACCTAACCGATGTCGAACGAGCGAGCCTGGAATTCTGGTATTTCCTGGACGCCGATGAAGCTGAAGGTGGTCAGGTCAGTGTCCTGGATGCCAACGGCGATCCTTTGCGTGCGCAACTATTGATCTTTCCGGGTGAAAGCTCGACTGCTGAATGGCGTCGCTCACGTATTCCTCTTCCTGCCGAGGCGCTCGGACAGACCGTGATCATCGAGTTCGAATTCCTCAGTGACGACAATGAACCGAACGGCGACGGCTGGTACATTGACGATGTGATCGTGGAGTAAGGATTCGGAAGTAGAGGAACAATTGCAGATTCATTCTCGAGTAGCGGAAAGCTCCAAGGATAGGCGACATTTCTGTCGCCTCATCCAGTGCGATGGGCGACAGGAATGTCGCCTATCCGGTAACAACTTCTCTAATCTATGGACAAACTAACCAAACGCGAATTCCTAAAAATAACACCAGTACTAGGCGCGGCCGCCGCTACTCCAGTTCTCGCCGCGGACGAAGAAGTCCGAGCACAGGAGAACAATCCTCCGACTGATTTAGTCGATGACAATTTCGAATCAGCGTCAGGACGGCAGTTCGGATCTCAGATCATCCACCATGGCGAACAGAAAGGTTTTCAGGTCACGCCGATCAGCCAAGACAAGTGCGCACCGGGCTACCAACGCCCTGGCAATCTGCGCAACCCGACCGTCGGGACCTTAATGAAGAAAGTGATGGAAATGGAAGGGGCCGAAGCAGCGATTGGTGGCCCCTGCGGCATGAGCATCATATCTCAGACCTACATGGCCTTACTTAAACCAGGCGATCGCATGATCGCGCATCGATGCAACTACGATTGGGTCATGACGCTGTTCCGCGATTACCTCCCGTCGTGGGACATCGAGGTTAAGTTCGTCGACTGCACCGAACCAGAGAACCTAACCAAAGCCCTGCAAGCCAAGCCCGCTAAGTTCGTTCACTTTGAACCCTACGTGAATCCGAACATGGAAGTGCTCGACACGCCCGCCTTGATTAAAATCGCCAAAGACGCCGGGGCGCAAGTGGTCGTCGACAACACCTGGCTCACACCCTACCTGCTGCAGCCTCTCCGCCTAAAGGCCGACCTGGTCATTCACAGTGTCACCAAATACATGGGCGGCCATGGGAACGCCATGGGTGGCGTTGTCGCTGGAAGGAAAGAACTCCTGAACAAGGTCGAGCAGGCGCAGAATTGGTTAGGCGGTTTGATGCGTCCAATGGATGCCTTTCTCGTCACGCAAGGCGTCAAGACCCTACCATTACGCATGCGACAGCACAGTCATTCCGCACAGAAGGTTGCCGAGTTTCTTGAATCGCATTCTGCGATCGAGAGGGTTCGCTATGGTGGCCTGCCTTCCTGGAATCCACAGGCGGGGAACGGCACACCGAAAGGCTTTGGTGGCATGATCGGCGTTGAATGGAAAGACAGCGCGGTGCATCAGAATGTCGGCAAGCACACCAATTTGATCCTCAACGCCACCAGCCTGGGTGACCCGGTAACCCGCATCACTGAGCGCAAAGAGGAGCTGCCACGTGGGATTCCCGCCCGCTTCTCGCGCCTATCGATCGGTCTGGAAGAGCCCGAAGATCTGATCGCCGACTTCAAGCAAGCCATCGAGAAGTGCTGTTAGGGAGCCGTAGCGCAGTCTTTAGCTGGCTTCAGCCGGCGCCCCAGCCCCACCCTTCGCGATACGCTCTTCGAACAAACCGATTGGCAGCTTCGTTGTTGGTAACACGCATGTTAGGACCATCCCAAAGCAAAGGCCCGTTGGCGCGGATCGCAAGATTGCCTAACAACACCACTTCCGTCATCGGCCCCGAGTATTCGAAGTTGGAACACGCAGGCTCACCACCCTTGCAAGCATCGATCCAGTTCTGCTCGTGACCATCGAGCCGCGGAATCGTCTTGGGCGGCCTTTTAAAATCCTCCATGCGCGACAACGGGATCAGGACCGGTTTGCCGCCGTGGGACTTGTGCATCATCTTGCCTTTGTCACCGATATAAAGACACCCATCGACTAGCAGTTCATCGTCTGATCCGAGTTCAGCGGGGCGAGGAGGTTTGAGGCCACCATCATACCAATACATGGTCACAGGTGGGAGGTTGCCTCGTGCAGGAAATTGATAAGTGATCATCGAAGCGAGCGGCGCTGTTTCGCGACTGACATGCGAACTACTCGCCTCCACACTCTCCGGATGGCCTAACTGAAGTGCCCAGTAGGGATGGTCGATGATGTGGCAACCCATGTCGCCCAACGCACCCGTGCCGAAGTCCCACCAGCCGCGCCAGTCGAAGGGCACATAGCTAGGGTGATAAGGGCGATGCGGCGCCGGGCCTAACCAAAGATCCCAATCCAAGGTGTCCGGAACCGGCGGTTTGTCCGCAGGACGGGAGGCGACTCCTTGTGGCCAATACAGCTCACCGTCGAAGCGCGTGCCACGTAGCGGCCGATCACTCCAGCAATGCACTTCGCGTACCTCGCCAATGACACCCGCGCGGATCCACTCCACGGTTTGGCGCGCGCCCTTAGACGAATGCCCCTGGTTGCCCATCTGGGTGGCGACTTTGTATTTGCGAGCGGCTTCGGTGAGTTGTCTTGCCTCCCAGATGCTATGGGTCAGTGGCTTCTCCGTGTAAACGTGTTTGCCACGCCGCATCGCCTCCATGGTCGCCACGGCGTGGGTGTGGTCCGGAGTGGCGATGATCACCGCATCGATCTCCTTGCCCATCTTGTCGAGCATGACACGGTAATCCTTGAAGCGCTTTGCCTTGGGGAATTGCTTGAACGTTTCCGCACCGCGATCGGCATCGACATCACACAAGGCCACGATGTTCTCGTCGGCGCATCGGCTGATGACGCTAGCACCCCGACCGCCAACTCCGATCGCAGCGATGTTCAGCTTGTTGTTAGGCGGCTCAGCGCGGAGTCCTGACATGATCGTTAGACCCGTGAGCGCACCGGTCGCGCCGGTGCGCTTGAGGAAGACGCGGCGATTGATCGGTGAAGGCGAAATCGGATTGTCGTTCATGGATGATCGTCTTTCTACCGAGTCTCGATTCTCCTGTCAGCAGTCTTCACGGCTGCGAAGTCCGGTCCGTCTGGCGAGGGTGCTTGGATGCAGCTCCGAAGGTATACCTTTCGTCGTCGCGGACTCGCATCGGTTGCTCATTGTGATACCAGCCATTCTCCGACAATCCATCGGGGAAGTCGTGCACGAGCATTCCCGGTTCGTCCTTGTGCAACTGCTGGGCAATCGTGGCATCTGGACGCGCAACAAAGCTCGACCAATGGGAATAGGGAGCCGATGAATTGTTCGCGACGGCCCACATGCGGTTGTCTGCGCAACGCGTGGGAACTTGCCGTTCGGTCAACACGTCGAGGCAGTTTTCTCCCTTGCCTCGCGCATTATAGAAGGAGTGTAGCATGACCGTGGTGCCCAGTTCTCGATAGGTCGCGTAAACCTGCGGCCAGCAAGCGTCATAGCAGATGGCCAGACCTACTTTGACTCCCTGGATTTTGCGGGTCACCAACCGGTTGCCAGCCGAATAGTGTTGCTGATCTCCAAGGGTGCACATCGATTTGTCATACCGATCGACAATCTGTCCGGCTGAATCTATCAAATACAAACAGTTGGTAGGCTTCGTTTCGGCATCAAGGTAGTGAGCCGAACCCAGGACTAACCAAAGATCCAACTCCTTGGCCAATTGGCAAAGCTCCGCCGTCTCTTGGCGCAATACCTCCCAATTGAATCCTTCGAAGCTGTCGAAATCAGTGCCTGCGTACCCCGACAGACTGGACTCGGAAGTGTGTAACAGATGGCCTCCTGCAGCGACAGCCTGTCGCATGTACTTGCGGATCCAGCGGGCATTGCTCGCAATGTCAGAGCTGACGGGGAACTGGCAGGTTGCCACGCGAAGTTCTTGCGTGGGTCGAGACTGCGTCAGAGGCTCTTCTGTTTCGCGATTGGAGGCCATAGTCGCACTGGTTAGTGCTCCGTAGAGATCCGGGCGCCGCTGTTGGAAATTCCGACTTAGCTTTCTGGTTTGGCGGACCTTGGCAAGATCCACCTCGGCCGTGATGTAGGCCTCCTCACTCGTTGGACAACGCGCCAGGATCTGCGCTGGCAAAGTGCCGATCATGGTGCCACCACCGTAAGCTTGGTTGGTACTGACGACTGCCACATGGCTTTGAAACATCACCGACTTGATGATGAAGTCCTCCACCGAGCCACGGCGGCCATTGATCCACACGATCAATTCTGCCCCCTTGAGGGACAGGGCACGGAAACTCTCAGGGAACCAACCGTCATAGCATGTCAAGATGCCGACGCGCCCAAAGTCGAAATCGAACACGGGAAGATCCGCACCCTGTTTCATCTTCCATTCTGGATCGTTCTGCAGAAACCAGTCGCGATCCTTACCTGAAGGCGGCTGCGACCAAGCTGGTTCCCCCTCGTAGTGATCGACCGCCGCGTGCGTCTTGCGATACTTGCCGGCGATCTTGCCCTGTCGATCAAAGATCAAGGCGGTGTTCGCGTAGTTCGTCTTGTCGATGACTTCCCAACACCCCACGATCACATAAATGTTACTTGCTGCGGCCGCAGCCGAAAGCGTTTTCGTTTCGGGGCCTGGAACAGATATATGCCCTAACACATACTCGGGAAAGACTACCAGTTCAGCACCATCTTTCTGCGCCTTCTCGATGTAGGGTAGAAGCTTCGAGACGACATCAGTGCCTCGCCGTGGCAGGTCGCCTTTGTCATAGCCGCTGATTTGTACCGCCGCGATCTTCACCGCCCGCCGTGGATTTGAGGACTTGGAGTCTTCTGCCTGTGCTAAGCTGTTTAGGGGAAGCAAGAACACGGCGGCGGTCGTGAGCAAGAGATAGGTTGGGAGCTTCATGACAAGATGGATAAGCGAAACCGAGCCTGAAAACGAGCCTTCCATGACACTTACCTATACCCAAGAACCATCAGGACGGTTTTCGGTGGTCTGGAGATGGAGTCCTGCTCCATCATGGCCCGAATGAAGGCTTCCTTCTTGATCCTTTCTTCGCTTCTTTCCGGTGGGCTTGCCCACGCTCAGATAGGCGAGCCAGAGGGAACAAGTCATCGATCAGGATGGGAGAGCTTTCGAAGTTATCTGCGCCCTGACAATGTGCCGCCGATCACTCAGGACTTTGGCTGGAGCGCGACGCATCACGCCGGCGGTCAAATGCGCGGAGAAATCGGCGGCCGGATTCAAAGAGCGCTCAGGCGCTGTCGCTACGCGATGCCGCTTGCGGAAACCCTAACACTAGACAGAGAAATCAAAGCCTACGGTAGACTCGCCGTGACCGATGACGACGGCAGCTCGGGAGCGTCGATCGGTTTCTTTCACGACTCATCGGCAGGATGGCGGACGCCCAATTCGCTGGCCTTTCGCGTCGATGGGAACGGAGGAAATTACTGGCTCTTCTTCGAGTATGGTACGCGAAATGGCAAGACCGGCGGAAGAGGCGTGTTCGAAGGAGAACGCTATCAGACGACCAAGACAAAACCCTTCGCAGCGGACGGCACTGCACACACATGGCAACTCCACTACGACCCAGCGGCAGGCGATCACGGGATCCTAACCTTCCGAGTAGACGACCGGGAGCACCGGATCGTATTGACGAAAGAGGCCCGTGAGGATGGCGCTCTCTTCAATCGCTTTGGCATTTGGAACCAGCAGACGACGGGGAACGGCCTGGAGCTTTGGATTGATGATCTCGTCGTCCAGGGCAAGCCCATCTCCTTCGACGATGACCCCATGTGGATCTCGGAGGATGCTCGTGCGACCTTCCAACCAACAGCGGTTCGTCCCTTTCATGACTACGGCTTTCAAACGAAGACAAAGTCGATCCGTGGCGTCATCTGGCGCGATGAAGCGCCCTCGTATTGCGCCAAGCCAATCGCCCGCCTGACACTGGAACAGCCGCTCAAAGCCTCTGGACGCATTCGGCTTCTTCAGGCAGCCGCAGATAGTGGTCTCTACCTTGGTTGGTTTGATAGTGAAACGAAACGGAAGAACGAGCACCCGGAACACAAGCGTCGGCAACGCAACTATCTTGCCCTCCACATTGAGGGCCCGAGTCGAATCGGTCACTATGTCAGGCCGGGATATGGCACGCGCACTGGTCGTGGACGCAATGGCGAAAGCGGTCCGGTCTTGCTTCCAAACGGCGAATGGCATCGCTGGTCAATCGACTATCATCCTGACAAACGGTTGATCATTGCCACACTCGATGAGAAATCCGTTGCCCTGGAAATGGACAAAGAAGGTCTCAAGGACGGCGCCGTCTTTGACCGGTTTGGCGTCTTCAACCACCAGTCTGGAGGCTGGCACCTTGACTTTGAGATCGACCGGTTAGAATTCACAAGGGAGTGAAATATTGAGATGTTTTTTGAGCGGGACAGTCACAAGCTCGAAACTCATAAAATCACCAAGACTGAGTTGGCCCGCGTGCTGCAACCGTTGGAGCAGGTCATCCGGTGACCCGACCATGCGCACATCAACATCCTTTGTCGTTCGGGCGCGTTCCAACCGAATCTCCAGCGCTAGCCCACCTTTCAATGTCATGGCATCACCTTCCGACTCAACCAACCGCGCAAGGAGCCGATCAAAGACAAGCAACTGACGACGTCGGGCAAAGTCCACCCCTGTCGTCGATTGATTGCGTAGCCTATGCTCTAGCGCTTGTTTGAAGGCTTCCGGATTCTGGTAAGTTTTCATGACGAGAGTTAAGCTATGCGGGTTCGATCAACCCGCGAGTCTTCGCTTCAGCCTTGGCATGTTGAATCAATTCTGGCGACACCTTCGCTTCAGCACAATCGGCGAGTGTTTTCCTAACGGATGTGACAGGCACCGCCGCATTCCATACGCGATCGACCTCATCAACGTTACCAAAGTGAAGAACCACACCTTTGGGAACCCGCAGTCGTCGCGTCTTCCAATTCAAGGGCAGTGTTAGGTGCACTTGCGCTGGTAGCGCATCCGAAAGCTCATGCAACGCGAGAGCAGTCTCGTGCGAAAACACACCCTGTTGATCCGCCCACAGCCAGACCATCATGAGATCCTCTTGATCCGTTGGCGGGAAATGTATCAGTCGATAAATTCCACGACGAACCCTAGCAAACTTGCCGCCTTGAACATGATGGTTGAGGAGTTGTAGGGAATACCCTGCATCCGCAGCCTGCGACGCCGTGAACAGGCCAGCTTGACTGGCAGCCGTCTCATACAGCGCGTCCCAGGCGGGAGATGGGGTTTCAGGCATGCACAAAACTAAAGCCAAACTTTATATTTGTGCAATACGGAAATCCACGGTCTCCCAACTATTCCGTGAGTTCGGCAGGCAGAATCCGGTTCCAAAGATGTGGCCACCTTCACCGTCAGAAAAGACGAGTAAGCGACCTCCACGGATCGCGTTAGGGATCTACGGCGTTGGAAAGACGCGCTCTATCAAAAGTCGATGCCGAAGTGTGAAGTTCAAGAGTTAGTCGATCATTACTTTCGTCGTCCCGCTTATGCGCATCTCGAAGGCAAGAGCCCCTACTTCCTGGTCGCACCTTCAACAACAGGTGCTAACAAACTCCCGTACTACTTCGCGAAACGATTGCAGTCCGAGTTTGGTGGGCAAGTCGTCCCGGGCTGGGCAACGCCCCTGGTGAGAGAGAAGGCTTCGATGAAAGGTGGCTTGGGCAAGATGCGCAACCCCGCCCGGTTCGCCGCCGTTGAGGATCGGTTAGCCAAGATCCCCAAAGGCTCAACCGTCGTTCTCGTCGATGATGTCGTCACCACTGGCGAAACGGCTGACGCATTACGCGAACTTTTGGAACATCGAGGACTGAAAGCAACAACAGTGGCTTCGCTAGGGCAATCAGAGATGCGTAAGGTATCTCCACGTGACATCGAACGCATCACCGGTAAGCTAGGCGAGCCGAGCATGCAGCTTCAAGTAGCCGCCGTTCTAACAGGGCGCTTGAAACACAAAGCCAACTACATCGAAAGGGCGATCCATGAAGACACTCGACAAGAGATACGCGACTATTTCAGCACTGAACATCGACGTCTCCAAGGGTTTGGAACAGTTCACGCCGGAACAGATCGCGGCCTGCGACACAGTCACTCAGGCAATCCTGGACTACAACTTCAAGGGAGCCCGAAACCGGAGATTCCGGAGGAGGCGAACAGGAAGTTGTCTCAAGTGCAGGACATGCAACTGGCCGCCGAAATCCTGTAGCTCAAGCGAACGGCCAGCGAGAAGCCGAGCTAGTGTTTCAGCTAGAAGAGTTGCAAGAAATGGTTCGGCGCGGCATGGACGCACAGAAAGCCCGTGAACACGGTATGGCTCTTTTGGAAGCCGAGAAGGTTCAGCCAGCGCCCCGGATGTTCATCAGTTACGAACTTTCACAAGCACTCAGAAATGAACGCGGGGCCAAACCCATGAACGAGATCGTTCAGTTTGCCCATGAAATGAAGAAGCCAACGCAAGCCAAGGTTCAGGCGCCCAGTCGGCACCGGAGAGTTGGCTAGCAATCACATTACTCGATATGAATCAGCCGAACCTCGTTGTCGTTTCGCCGAATGGAGTCACGTTGCCTTCCGTCGTCCGACAGGAGTTGAAGGATCTGAAGGGAGAAGCGGGCGAAGCAGGGTCATTCGAAGAACGAGTCGACGTGGCCTCTGAGATCATCGACGTGCTGTTGCGGACTCTGACAGGCGGGATGCCTGTCACCGTACAAGTGATCCCTGAGTGGATTCGAATTCCAAGAAACGGCGAACGATGCCCTCACTTCGGCCTAACGAAGCCCTACTACCATTGGCTACTCCGATCAGCCAAAGTAAAGTCGAAGATGGTGCGCCAGCCAGGCAAAGAGTCAGGAATCCGGCTCATCAACTATGCTTCGGTCCGTGCATTCCTTGAGAAGATTCCTGAAGACACGAAAGAGACAGCATAGCAGGCAGCTACTTGTTCGTCACTCCAGATTCTTCCATACTTCCCCCTAAGTAGTTTTTGAGCGTATCTCTGGCAGAAACGCTTAGCATATTGGTCAGAAAAAAGCTTTGAAGAATGCGTCAAGTATGCTGAACTAACCGAACTTGGGAAAGCGGAGGCAGCGAGAGCTGAAGAGCGCGTTGCCTAGGAATACCCAAGTCAGGCGACCGAGGAGGCAGCATACCGAACCGAAGGCCACCGGGAGCCGTCAGGCTCTCGGTTTCGCCCCCCTGCCACTGAAGGGAACCTGCAATGCCTCCAAACTTAACTGCCGCGCAAGCGGCCAGAACCTAGCCCAGAGAGTCGATAAGAGTCTCTTAAACTCAGATCACAAAAATCCGTTTTTCGCTGAACCAGTACACCTTTCAATCTAGTTGCATGACATTGATGGCATGCTAAGAACAATCAGTGCGACACGAATATTGGTCGGCGCGGGTGAAGGGATGCCGTTCTGCGACTTCTCCAACCTAAGGCACTGACGAACATTCGTGACGAACACTCGTGACGCACCTAGCTCAGACAGAATCCTAACCAACCAAACGCTCAATCGTCATCACATGAAAAAACTAACCATCACACTACTGTCGGGACTGGCTGTCGCCGGTTTGTCTATTGCCGTGGCCGAAGAGGCTGCCAAGAAGTGCGAAAAAGAATGCAAGGTCACTAAAGCGAAAGCCTCCGACTGCGAATCTTGTCCACTTGCCAAAGCCATGGACGCTTTGCCCAAGATCAGTTACGTCATCGCCGGCGAGGCGAGCGCTTGCGCGAAGAGCGCTACGACCGCTGCCGAAGCCGGTAAAGAAGTGAAGTATGTCGTTGCCGGCAAAGAACTTTGCTGCCCCACAGCTGCCAAAGACGCTCACGTCGAAGCGGTTGAGAAATTCGTCGCCAGTTTTGCTTCCACCCATGCTTGCGAGGGCAGCGGCAAGACCTTCGTTGGCAACAAAGGCTACGAGTGCCAACAACACGCGTCCAACGTCGCCACCGTGGCCAAGAAAGCCATGGAGGGCGTGAAGACGGTTCACTTGGTGGGTGACAAAGAGTTCTGCTGCCCTAACGCCGCCAAAGAAGCCGCTGAGAAGAGCAAGGGGCAAGTCACTTATGTGGTCGCTGATGAGAAAACGCAGTGCGCCCGAACCAATCGCATGAACGTCGCCATCGCGAAATATAAGGCGGCAGTTCAAGCGATCGCTAAGGCGGAGGCTCCTGCAGAGAAGGAAGTCGCAGAATCCTAGCGCAAGAATTCAGTTAGGTTTTATTTCAAAGATTGGGCACTGTGAACGGTGCCCAATCTTTTTTTTATGGCTCGATTCCCCATAGTTTGGGAAAATGAGAGCTGCTTCTAACAAAGAGCGATGATTTCATAACCTTGGCGGATCCACGGTGACTCCTTCCTCGAGAATTTCGCTAGCAGATCCCAAACGGACGCTTAAGTTTTGAGTAAGTTGATTTGATGGAGAAGCATTGAAGGTGAACCCTCTATTCGCATTGAATCGGCTGCCCTCTCAAGCATAACCGGGGGACCACTCGTCTTGATAAAGACAGTTCACACGATCCGCGAAAGCGGTGGCACCTTACGGATCTGATTGGAAACTCCGAAGCATGTAACAACTGCTAGGAGCGAAATCAAACCTAGATTGACCAGCGTAGGAAAGCGGAGATGGGACACCGCCCAGGTCGTGAGGATAACGAAAAACGGATGGATAATGTAAACGGTGTAAGCACTCGCCGACATCCATCTAGTTGTTGCGCTAGTCTCGTTGAATTTTTCTCGAAACAAGAAAATCAGTTTCAGGCTGATCCCCACACAGAGAAAAGGTTCCCACATAGCATATACCAGAGCCTGCCAGTGCGGCCCACCGTTCACCACGGTTAACCCTGCATCCAGGGCTCCGCTCAACTGCATTGTGGCCATAATAACCGGGAAGAGACAGCCCAAGACTATCGCTATTGCAAACCAAATGTTAACCTGAAAACGCTGCAGTTCATCGAACCAAGCATTGCGGAATGCCCATACGCCGAATCCGAACATGCAAATGTAGAGTGGAAAGAAGGCTAATTGCAAACCGAGAACGGTGGAGCCAATAGGAAATCTAAGCCTCACCAGGAACGCTATCACTCCCAGAAACAGACAGAAGATCATGATCGCTTGGTTCTTTGGGAACTTCCGAACTTTGGCCACAGAGTTGTCTAGCTTTCGAACCATGACGTATGCGATCGAGAAGAGGAGAAGCGCGAACACGAACCAGAGGGGGCCGGCACCACATGCATCCACGTAACTCTCAGGATATGGCGCACCTTTAAGAGATCGAGCGAGGTAGACGATGCCTGGATTGATCGCGAAAAAGTAAACCGCTAGGGGCAGACCAAGCCGTTTCACCCGCTCCCAAAGAAAGCGGCTGGCACCCTTCTTATCGTATGAAATCGGCGTGAAAAACGCCGAAATGGCAAAGAAGAGGCTCATAAAGAAGGACTGATTGACGGCAATAAACGTCGCAAGAAGAAGCGTCGCGATGGGGCCAGCGGGTTTCGACACTGTAAAATACCAGAGGCCAGGGCCGCCGAGGCCGATGGCAACGTGATGCCAGATAACAAGAATTGTCAGGAAAATTCGAAGGTTGTCGATGTAGTCGACACGCGTGGATGAAGTCGAAGACATCTCTCTTTTCAAACAGGTTGGTCCATCGTTCTGATGTGTGAACGGCGCAGTCGGCCCTGTCAATCTTACAAGAATCACCGCGAAAAAAAAATCACAGAAAATCACGATTCGGAAGATCCTCAGATCCTGAATCCCCACGACTGCGAAAGCTTCTCCACTAAATAGGCCTTCTAGACGCCATACCCATCAAATCGCCACCTTTAAGATTATTTTCACACGTGCTATAGCGGCCCGATATTATTTTAGGGCTAATGATAGGAGGGCTTTGGACTGCGGCCGCCAGCTGAACACGCTCTCCGCAGAAAGACTGCGATCTGAAAAGCCGCAACAGGATGATTACTTACCCAAAGCCTCCTTCACCCTAGCAATGGCCTCCTCGCTCAACTCCCAGCGCAGTTCCTTATAGAGCAGCTGAAGATCTTTCCCCGCCGCTATTGAGGACGCGATGTAAAAATTGTCCCGTGCGCCTTGGTAGTCGTTCCTCCCTTTCAATTTCGTTAATTTGGGAATCTCACGATAGAGCTTGGCGATGAAAGCGTTGCCGCCATTCTCACGATGCAAACGAATGAGCAAGGCTGTCATCAGGTCGTTCAGGCTCGTGCGTTCCTTCCACGGCACGAGATCGATACACCAACCCTCCATCCATGTGTGATCCCCTTCCAAGTACGCGGTTAGATTTGCCTCCATGCCTTCCGCAAAGCGTTTGCCGTCGCTGCCGAAGTAGTGCATGTCGGTGATGCCTTCGACCTCGGACGGCATGAAGATGCTCATGGCGTTGTTGAAACCCACCGTCCACCAGCCGTAATCTCGTGGGCCTTTGCTCGTGTGATAGTCAATTCTCGGATTAAAGGTAGGTGGCCAATAGTTTCGTGCGATTTCATAGAAAAAGACCTGATCAAGCGTCTTCTCCCCTTTGAGGAAACGTTGATAGAGTTTCTTGAAAAAACCATCACCGATGGCAACGCCCAGTCTGCCATGATGTGCTAAGCCACCGCCCACCTTTGAACTCACTTCCACAGTCGCGCGGCCATCGAATGCGCGACTTCCCGCCTTTGGTGATTGTCCGGTAACGCGGTCATAGGCATCGAAAACATCGTCCAGCACCTGAACGATCTCAGCCATCACCTCCTGGTCAAATTCATCAGGATCATCCACGCCGTCCAGGATCAGGGCGGTACGTTTCCCTAGCCAAGCCGTAACCGTTTCACCCGAAGCTATGTAGGCCTTGTAGTCCTTAATCACTTGGCTGGTGACCTTGGGGGGTGTCTGGACGATGAGGATGGCAAACCCATCTCCGGGTGGCTTCTCAAACTTGGGCCACTGCGCGTTCTTCTTCTGAATGGGCTCGCCGAAATTTCCTGTAAACGGATCGAACCATGTGCCGGTCATCATTTGCCCCTCTTTATCTTTTGGCAGCCGCACACCGAGACTGACATTCTCTTTAGGCACGTAGAAGAGGTGGAGATCATCGCCATTGTGCAAACAGAAACCACTGTTACATCGCTTATCTCCGGCGATCAATCCGCCCAATCCGCCCACGTCATACTTTTCGACCAAGCGGCTTAGGTGCCGGTAGTATTCCAGCCGCGGACGTTCGGCGGGCTTCATGGCATCGATGTCAGGGATGATGACATTCCAGGCCGCCCCCTGCCAGTAGTGCGTTGGATGCGTTCCCGCGAAGACACATTGATAGGCGCGCTCCAAACAGACTTCCGGAGAAGTGTAGGAGCCTTCGAAGACCACATAGGGACCTCTCTCGTAACCTCCATGCTCAATATTCAGGATCGGTTGCCCGGGGAAATCCGCGCAGACCTTGCGCATCACGCTGTAGAGTTCCGCACTCCACAATTGCACGGAGATGAAATCGACTTTCTTGGGAAAACGCCGGTTGTAGCCGTAGTCATGGACCGTCACTAGCCGCTTGTGGGCATCCAGTTTCCGCAGCCGGTCGATGCGATGAGTGATGTAGTGCACGTCATTGTGCCCGTAACCCAAGGCTTCTTTGGAGATGTCCCAAACCAGATTAGGAAAGGCTTGGTAACGTTTCACCACGTAGTCGAAGTAGCGGTTATCCGCTTCGGACTCCGCCTCGGGCCAATGGACGAGTTTATTCCAAACATAGATCATGAGATGGGCCGCGATGCCCTTCCTATCAAGGTAGTCAATAACGCGATCGAGACGCTGGAAATACTCGACGTTCAACGTGTCATGGTCAGGTTTCTCATTATTTCCTCCAAAGGGAAAGACACGCGGACGGCCATACTCATACTTGCCATCCAAGGCTTCGTCTTTGGGCCACCTCACGTCATACGCGAACACATTCATCACGATTTGATTGAATCCATCTAAAGCTAACCGATCGACAAAGGTACGGGTGACGGGAATGTCATCCGGGTCTTCAGCATCCAAGGCGAACAACCAATCTGATTCAAACGCGATCGGATAATAGGAATCGCCGTTCTGATAGAAAAACTCCCGGGGTGACTCTGGATTGAGAACGATCCCGCCCTGGCGCCCTTCCTTGGCCTCTTGCGCGTCCAACACGCCGCTCAAGCCGTTTAACTCTGCCAGTGCGGACCGCGTTTGATATTGCCACTTCCCTGGCGAAGGTGGTGTGAAGCGGATGATGTATTCGCGTTCGCCATTGAAGAAACCGGGCACGTCGAATCGCGCACCCGCTTCATTCTCGATGAGCGCGGAGAAATCGAGGTCAAACGGCCGCCCGGGTACCGCGTCCACCTCGAAGCAAAGATCGAGTACCTCCCATTGTCTCGCCGAAACCGCCTCATCACCTCGATGCTTGATCGGTTCGATGGCAGAGGCTTGGAACGTGCAGACACTCAGAAGCAAGGGGATCCAGTCCAAGAAAGGGCAGTTCTTTATTAACGAGTATCGCGACATTGTTAGTTGGGCGATTACTTTTCAGATTCTGACTGATGACATCAATAGCTGGTCGCCCGTTTCACCGAAACGGAGCGCCTGAAGAACCATGGCGTTCGATTTCGGAGAAATCGACGACCTTTTAAGAATCAAGAGTACGAGCCTATTCTCCACCACCCGTGCGGCCGTAGAGGATGTAGGCAGCCCCGGTGTTCGCGCGGTCGTCCGTGCCGTTGTTATTCACGTCGCGATTCCGGCGATGCGCGCCGATGATGAAGTCTGGTGCGCCGTCATCGTTGACATCACCGGCACGGGAGACGGAGCGGCCGGCCTGATCTTCACGACGTTCGCCGATGAGGCGAGTAGCGGTGCCGCCGTTTAACAAATCGACAATGAAATGCTCGGCGAGAAAGTTTTCCCGGCCGAAGATCAAATAGGCTGCACCGGTGTCAAAATCGTCATCAGCGTCCGTGGCACCATCCACCCGGCGAGCGCCCACCAACAAATCATCAGTGCCGTCGCCGTCAACGTCGCCTACCAGATCCACATCAGAACCCATGTTGTCCTGCGTGAGATCGCCGTGAATCACCGTTCCGTTCGTTCCATCTAACATGTCACTATGCAGGATCTCGGGAAACCCCTCTTTGGCATTGCCAAAGATGATGTAGACACTCCCGGCGGCACGCGGGTTGCGAACGCCTTCTTCGTTGCCGATGACAATGTCAGCCAACCCATCGCCATTGATATCGCCGGCGCCTGCCACTTTGCCGCCGGCATAGCGGTTGCTCGTGATCTTCAAGCGAATGCGAAATCCGTTGGTGCCATCAATGTTTCTCAAACGGAAACGATCTGGAAACCCTTCGGCATTGCCAAACACCACATAGTAATCCTGCTCCGTCTCAAGGAGCTCTGTCTGCTGGCGATCACTGGTGCCCACAATCATATCGCTCAAGCCATCGCCATTGATATCGCCAACGCCCGCCACATCTCGACCGGCAAATTCCTGAAGCTTGGTGCCGATCATGGTAAAGCCATTCGTGCCATCGAGATCACCCGCGGAGATCTCTGCGGGAAAGCCGCCCGCGTTTCCATAAACCACGTGGACCTTCCCCACATAATCCTTATCCGCATCGGCAGTGTCGGCGCCGATGGCCACATCGGAGATCCCGTCGCCGTTGAGATCACCCACATTGGCGAGGGAAATGCCAGTGCGGTCATTGCGCCGCGTGCCGCGTAAGGCAAAGCCGTTTGTGCCATCGAGCGTGCGCACATCGAGCAAGGCAGGAAAACCCACATCAGATCCGAAGATGACGTATCCGGCGCCGGCATTGGTTAGGGGCAGATTGGCCAAGTGCGCACCGACTAACAGATCATCGATTCCGTCGTCGTTGATATCGCCCCCGGAAGAAACCGTCCCCAACCGATCTTCCTTCTCGCCGCCCAAGATAGAGAATCCATTGGTACCATCGAGGTTTTCCACATCGAGCACGCCTGGAAGCGCGTTGCCGCCAAAGATCACATAGGCTTGCCCACTGGCATTTTCATTAAATTGGTCACCCGCACCGGTGGCGCCGACGATGAGGTCACTGACACCATCGCCGTTCACATCTCCAGCCGGTGCCACGGAAGCGCCTAACAGATCCTCGCGCCGTTGACCGCGAATGATCATTCCATTCTCGCCATCCGCCAGATCGGCCAAGAACACGAGCTCCGGCCAAGTGGCTTCAACTGCCGCGATGCCTGGAGGAGCGATTTCCATTCGCAGATACAACTGGTCCGCTCCCGGGAGAACTCTCAGACGCGTGGTGATCCGCTCGCTTTCGCCACTATCAGAAATCTGGCGTTTCTCAGTGAAATTGCGGGCGAACTCGGCAGGTTGCCAGGTCTCGAGGTCTCGGGAAATCTCAATTTCATAGCGGAGCCCCATGGCCACCCCATCGCTCCGGCGTTGATAGGTCATCTCCACGCCCAGCTCATTTCCGAGATCGATCACTTGAAAGTTCTGAAAAGCGGAGGCGACGGTCGGTTCGCTAGGATCCGTGGCCAAGCTGAACTCTTGGAAATTGGTCAGGCGGTCGCCATCCGCATTGGCGCTGGGTTGCCTGGCCGCTTCATCGACATCGGCGAGTTGCTCGTCCGCCCAGTGATCGTAAGCCGTTTGCCAATCGGTGAGTTCCGCCTGGGTTAATCCGGTGAGCGCCGTGAGGGAGAGACCCGCGAGGAAGGTGGGTTTGATGGGAGATCGCATGTCTTTAATGAAGGTTGAAATATCGGAGATCTTAGCGGGCATTCTCACGCCCTGCCTACCGATGGCAAGCTTGAAAATCTCGCAAGAACGGGGCTCGGAAATCCCTTCTGGCCCGGCAAGCGCGCAAATGTTAACCCTTTGGGCATGGGACTATTGGCCATTCGTCTCGCCTTATTCGTGGCAAGCATCTTTATCGGCGTCCGGATCGCCTCGATGCGGAAGGCCGAGCCACGGCCTCAGCCGCCTCCAGTGGTGGAGACCAAGACCATCGTCAAAGAGGCTAACATCAGCATTGAATCGCTTCTTCAAGTCCGCGGCATGGACCGGCTGAGAACTCTGTTAAGACTGCTTCCCCAACTGGGTCCCAGCGAGGTCGAACGCCTCTACGCCGGGTTCACTGGAGCGGATGCCGATCCCCTCGTTGATGGAGCAGCGGCTGAATGGACCCTGGAACGATGGGTGGCCGTGGATCCATACGGCGCGCTCGACTACGTGAGCGCGCATCGGCCGGCATCCGAACAGTGGTCACGTGTGCATACAAGCGCCGAAGTGATGCGAAGGTGGCTACGTGAGGATCCTGAATCGGCCATTTCGGAGATCCGGGAGCGGGAGGACGGCGCGAGAATTCTAACAACGCACTATCGGGAGCTGGCAGAACATGACCCGGCGACAGCTCTAGCATGGTTGCCGAGCGAAGATTGGATGCGTGAGCGTGCGTATGAAGGTATCGTGGCAGGCTGGGCGCTCCGTGATGTGAAAGGCGTCCTGCGCTGGGTGCAGGCACGTGAGGATGATAAACTGCGTGGAAGATTGCTGCCTAAGATCTTCAATAGCTTGGCCGAAAGCGGGCAACTTGAGCTGGCCATTCATGAGGCACGGGCGCTCTCCGATCCAGCGCTATCACAATCACATCAGTTCTTGACTCAATGGATCGCTCACGATGAAGAGGCGGCGGGCGAATGGCTTGGAAGTCTGGAATACGGCGACACCGAATTGAAGGCGCTGATCCACAACAATCGCAACAAATGGCCGAGACACCCACGCTTCGCTCTCGCTACCATTCGAGAGCTGTCGGATCAAATCGGACGTTTAGGTGAACGCTATCATAACCGTTCGGGGCTTCGTTACCGGCTGGGTGAGGTTTTTGAGAAGCTGGCCCGTGAGGATGTCGAAGCCACCCGGGCTCAGCTAGGGAAAATGCCCTCCAGCTTGGCGACCCCGCGGATGATTCAAGGATTCCTTAAGGGTTGGGCCGTTAGCGACCCTGTCAGGGCAATGGAATGGGCCGCTGAGTTGCCAGATGATTACGACGACGGGCGGGGTCAGGGCCATATCAACTATCGTGAGCGCACGCAGTCAGACATTCTCCGGGCCTGGGCGGAAAGAGATCCCAGAGCGGCGGTAGAGCATGCCGCTCAGATAGGGCTAAGGGGACATCACTCCGTGATGAATTCATGGATCGACCTGAATCATGGGGAAGCACTGCAATGGATGCAAAGCCAACCCGAAGAGCTAAGCCAACCAATAATTGCTTCACACCTTGGCAAATTGGTGTGGAAGGATTTGGAGTTAGGAAAGGCGTTATGGTCCGAATTGCCTGAAGATCACCGGCGGCCGGATCATGTGGACGCGATCATGGGTAAATGGATTGAAGCATCGCCTGCTGAAGCGGCGGAATGGATGAAGGGCTACGCTTCCGAAGACCGCTACGCCGGAAAATTTGGTGAACTCGTTTACGATTGGTATCAGGACGATCCTTTCGCCGTCTCGGACTATCTCGGCACGCTGCAAGTTGGCGCTAACCGCGATCATGGAGTGGCATCCTTGGCACGCGCGCTGGTCCATGATCCTCGATCCGCAGATTTCGAAGCCGCTTTGGCGTGGACGTTAGAGATTCATGATTATGAAATGCGAAACGCCATGCTAAACAACGTTTACGACGCGTGGGCGATCCAAGACCTAACAGCTGCAGAAACAGTGAAAGAGCATTTGGCGCCATGAGAAGATTGTTCGTCACGCTGTGTTTCGCCGCTGTGGGTTTGGCGTTGGGATTGATGTGCGGACCCTCTGAAACCTCGCCGCGGATTCAGGAAACTCCCTCCCCCTCAGTTTCCCCAATCGACAGGCAACTGGAACGTTTTGCGGACAAACGATTCCGCCGGACGTGGCCGACTTTGAGTGAGAGGGCTTGGAAGAAGCTGCTGATCGCCAAGTGGGTCGCGCATGATGCGGAAGACGCCTTAGACTTTGCCCTCGCGTTGCAAGAGCCGGACCGTGGCTTCTTCCTGACAGAGCTCTATTTCACTGAGCCAGAAGTCGTCTTTTCTAGGCTAACGGAAGTGTTTTCCCGGGACTACCATTTCAAAAGACAGTTTCGGCTTTGGCTAACCAAAGCTGCGCAAGGGGACCGGGCGCGGATGATTGAGCTGACCGAGGCCTTTCCGTTGATTGACAAGCATCCTAACTTCATGGCCTTTGCAGATCCCCGGCGCGCCATTGAAGAGGCCCACGCAATCGACGATCGTTCGTCGCGCATTCGGCGAACACGGGCTGCCTACCTGAACTGGTATGAGATCGATCCAGAAGCCGCTTGGTCCCATGCCCACGCTCACCTCCCGTCTTCACTTTGGGACGACTTTTCATTCTCCATGTTCGACGACTGGGTCCGGAAGGATCCGCGTGCAGCTTATGCACACATTCGTGAACTCCCCGTTATCAGCGAAAGTGCTAGCTACTGGTACGAGCTGATAGGAAGATTCTGGCCGATTGATGATTTTGAAAGTGTCTTGAAGGTCGCAAAGGAAGCTCCCAAAAGCCTGGCGAGACAAGATTTTCTATCCATGACCATTCAACGCGGCGCGATCCAATCAATCGATGATGGTTTTCGGATCTTGGCCATTGAGTGCCCTTGGGCCAGGCCCTTGATTCTCAGACGGATTGCGGAACTGATGCACAAACAGGATGGTCTCGAACGTGTCGAATCGTGGGCGGCAACCCTCGAGCCTAACGAACGCGCTGAGGTGCTGGCATTGTTGCCCGGAAGGTTGATCGATGACGAGGCTACTCTAGCGCAATTACCGGATCTTGGGGCGAACACGCCATGGATTGAGGAAACCGTTCGGCGTTTGGCGAATGCACCCGGCGCCTTGGGCGAGCGGCTTTTGCAGATCCCGGAAGGCCAACGATATAACGCTTACGAAATCCTAACCAGAGAGTTGGGCCCATCAGAAGCCTTGGCCTTGGGCGACCGCTATTTCACTAACCAAGACAGCGAATGGCGAAGTCATCGCCGCCATCTCCTCACTGATTGGGCCAAGGCCAAACCTGAAGACAGCGTCTTGTGGATGGCCGCTGTTCCGGAGGGAAAGAACGGTCGGTCCATGCGTGGAGAGTTGCTTTCCATTTGGATTTCGACGAATGACACCGCGGCCGAACGCTGGGCGAGAGGCCAAGAGGATCCGGAGATTCTCGATCAGTATCTTTATCAACGCATCCATCGGGAGGAATACGAGCCGTCCCTCCATTCGGAAGATGCCTACGCGCTCGCTGAGCAGATCTCGGACGAACGTTTGCGGAGTGCGTCAATTGAGAAAGTCATGCGCCGCTGGATGGTGCTCGATGGCGAGGCAGCAGCCGAGCGTTTGCCGAACCTGCCGGTTTCGCCTAGCCGGCGCAACATGATTATGAAGGATTTTGAACAACGCGAGATGTTAACCAAATTACTAAGCAAGATCGCGCCGTGAGCGATGTCCGACACCTATTCGTTCCGCGACTTTGTGACACTTGCCCGCCAGAAAGTGCTCTGAGCCGGTGCAGCCATGTTGAATAGAAACGCCTCCGAGGTGACAACGGACATGGATTCAAGGGGCGTCCATGTTTCAAGATCTAACGAAGACTCCAACGCAACCGTTAGGCTTGTCTCGCCTATCCGAAGCAGGCGAATCTCGACGGTGTTCGTCATTTCGTCAGGAAGAATGGCGAGATGAGAAACACCCAAGGTTCCCGCGCCCGCTGGTTCCGTTCGCACCTCAACCGCGATGACCTGATCGACTTGCCGATTGCGATGTTCGGCCCGTACCTGGATGTGGTAGATGCCCGCTGTTGAGAAAGTGACCGAAGTTGCCGGTCCCGTTTCTTTCGAAAACGCCACCGTCCCGGGACCCTCGACCAGCGACCAAGCGTAGGTCGCCGGATCAAAAATACTCAAAGTCTTTCCAAACAAACGGGCTGTGGCACGAAACGGCGTTGCCTCTTTCTCTGAGGCTAACAGGACCACGCTCGTCATCGGTTCGTCGATCGTCACCTCCAATCCACCTCCACCGAAAGCCAACCATCGGAAGAGATTGAGGGCGTAGGTGCGATTATCTAACCGATGCAAATCGGTGCCCGCACCATTGCGGTTGAAGAACGTATTCCGGTCAAAGTGGCCCGCTACCCGGCCTTCGCCCACCTCAGCAATGACGAGAGAGCCGTCGCGGCTCGTCGTTTGACGGGATGATCCTTGGCCATAGCGATTGTTGATCCGTGTGGAGCCTTTCGCTCGGGCGATGATCGTTGTTTCTACGTTAGGAACGCGTTCATCGGGAATCATGATGGGGGAAACGCCCTCACCATCGAAACTGCGCACACCTTCCAAGATCGGGTGATTTTCCTCAAGGAAATCGTTAGAACCCAGCGTAAGCGCATAGGTGCCTTGATCCTGGTTCATGACCCACCCGAAGCGGTCGAGAAACAGTTGATCCGAATCCGGCGCATCGCCCCAGTTGCGGCCGAAGTTCGCGTCACTAATCACTAACAACCCGCCGCCCGCCTTGACCCAATTCTCCATGGCATCGACGTGCCGAGCCTCGTAGTCGGCATTATTCGAACCAAGCACAATGACATTAATGCTAGACAAATCTAAATCCGCAAACGGCACGGGAGTGTTGTCATGGACGGGTCCTTCCATCCGCTGCTCCAATTCGAAATCATTCTCCCGCAACCAATCTGCCAATTCGCCCCACCCGTGATTGCCACCACGAGTGGAGTAGTCCGAGATGTCAGCAAGCTGTTCATCGGCTCCGCCCTCAAGAAACCCTCCTGTCCCAGCGCCGCCCCGCACAAAGAGAACTCGCGGTCCCGCGTGTAGAGAAGCCAGAGTGGCCAACACCAATGCCGCCATGACAATCGCTCGATTAAGGAACATGACTCCTCATACCAGGCTCAACGGGGAAGGCAAACGGTTGTGAAAGCGTTGAGACGTGACCTTTCTCCCAGTTTGAAACTGGCAGTCCATAGCGGTCGTCATCTCCAAAGCGACCCTATCATTTGTTGCCTGGCTCCGGCGATCTTCCCACGCGCCCGTTGGTTTCACGTTCGCGTTTCGTATCCCAAACAAACTTGCGCGGCTTCAGGAGCATCGGCCTGTTGCCACAAAGGTGGGAACTGGGGTATAACCACTTTTCGTAGCGGAACTCGTGAGAGTTCCGAGCGTGGCACTCCGTAGCGGAACTCGTGAGAGTTCCGAGCGTGGCACTCCGTAGCGGAACTCGTGAGAGTTCCGGGCGTGGCGCTCCGCTGCCGCGAAGGAACGGTCACCAGTTCCTCTACCTTTATTGATCACCACTTTTAGTCACACCCCCTCTTTTCAACTCCGTTCAATGTGAATCTCATTCGATCCCTCATCATCGTCGCTTGCACTGCCCTGCTCTTTGCAAATTCCGTGTTCGCTCAGGATGCTCCCGCGACAATCAAACGACTCGACTTCGTCGAACACGTTCAACCCATCTTTCGGCAGCATTGCTACGAGTGCCACGCGGGCATAAACGAGAAAGCGAAACTCAACTTGGCCATTCGCGCCAAAGCGATGAAAGGTGGCGAGAACGGCGCGGCCATAGTCCCGGGAGAAAGCCTGGCCAGCATGTTAGTGACACGAGTAACGGCGGTTGACGTCGACAACCGCATGCCGCCGGAAGGAAAAGATCCGCTCTCTAGCAAAGAGATCAGATTGCTGCGGGCGTGGATCGACCAGGGAGCGAACTGGCCGGACGAAACGGATGTCGTTGATCCGCGACTGGAGCGTGCGCGCGAACATTGGAGCTTTCAGCGGCTTCGCGCCGTTACGCTTCCCGAAAAATCGGCGACGGACACTTGGTCAAAGAACGCCATCGATCTGTTCGCCTCGGCGAAGTTGAACGAAAGTGGTATCCGTCCATCTCAAACGGCATCGGCGCGCACCTTGGTGCGACGGATCTACTTCGACCTGATCGGCTTGCCGCCAACGCCGGAGCAGACTATCACATTTGTCACCGCGCATGCGATTGACCCCGCAACCGCCACATCGTCTCTCGTCGCGCATCTGCTAGATTCGAAGCGCTACGGCGAGCGTTGGGCGCGGCGCTGGCTGGATGTTGCCCGCTACGCCGACAGCGCCGGGCAGGAAGCCGATCAAGACCGGCCGCATGCGTGGCGCTATCGCGACTTCGTTATCGAGGCGTTGAACGACGACATGCCATACGACGAGTTCATTCGTTGGCAACTTGCAGGTGACGAGTACGAGCCCGAGAACGATCAGGCTGTTTCCGCCACGGGCTTCCTAACATCAGGCACGAGCTTCAAGCTGAAAGACACGTTTATCGAAAGCGAGCGGCTTCTAAACCGCTACAACGAGCTGGATGACATTGTGTCGACGGTTGGCACTGGATTGTTAGGCATCACGACAGGATGTGCCCGCTGTCATGATCATAAGTACGACGCCTTCTCGGCGCGTGAGTATTATCAGTTAGTCCGGGTGTTTCACAGCGGTGATCGAACGACGGCAAAGCTCCCCAGTGGCGCAGACGGTTTCTTCTTCAAGGATTTCGACGCCAAACCGAGAACCACTTGGCTATTCCGGCGCAGCGATTTCTACGATCGCGAGATTGAAGTGGATCTCGGTTTCCCAGCTTTGGTGAGTTTCGGCCGAACGGCAGAAGACTATTGGAATGATGCTAGAACGAAGGTAAAGAAACCGGCCAGCACGTTGCAACGCCGGGCGTTTGCTGAATGGATCACGGATGTTGAACACGGCGGCGGCGCCTTACTTGCCCGCGTGATCATCAACCGCGTTTGGCAGCATCACTTCGGCCACGGACTCGTGCGCACGCCAAGTGACTTTGGGGTGCGCGGTGAGGCGCCGACCCACCCGGAACTGCTTGAGTACCTTGTTAGCGATTTCGTCAAACACGGCTGGAAGCTCAAGCGCCTCCATCGAATGATTCTTGCGAGCGCTGTCTGGCAACAAGGCAGTGTCAATGCTAGCACAACCTTGGCGGCCAAGGTTGATCCACAGAACCGTCTCCTCTGGAAGAGGACGCCGCAGCGCCTCGAAGCCGAAGCCCTGCGCGACGCCATGCTCGCCGCTAGCGGAACACTCAATCTGAAAGCGGGAGGCCCCGGATTCAAACCTTACATTCAACCCGAAGCCAATTTGGCCCGCAACATCCAGGGTGAGGTCTATCCAAAAGACGCGAAGGACGATGCCTCGACACGTCGGCGCAGCGTTTACATGTTCCACAAGCGATTGATTCCGTATCCGCTTTTCCAGGCCTTCGACCGCCCCGACCTGATGAATAGCTGCTCGAAAAGACAGAACACCACTGTCGCCCCCCAAGCGATGGCGATCCTCAACGACACCTTCGTGCGCGCCGTGTCGCGTGACTTTGCGACGAGGCTCACCCTGTCCCGCGATAACCAGACAGTCGTGCAGGACGCATTCGCACTGGCCTTCGCTCGTGACCCGACGGAAACCGAGTTGAGCACTTCGCGATTATTCATCGAATCACAAACGAAAGCTCGAAAAGCGCGAAACGAAGAAAGGGCACGTCACGAAGCCGTGGCCGACTTCTGCCAATCGTTGTTTGGACTGAATGAATTCATCTATGTCGACTAGAACCCGTTCACAGAAACGCTAACAATCCAATGAACGAAACCAACCAATCTGCTTTCCCGTGTGGCCGAGTCGCGACGCCACTTTCCCGTCGGGACTGGCTTCGACGTGCTGGCAGCGGGGCCGGCATGATTGCCATGGCGAGCCTGTTAGCCCAAGAGAAGCTACTCGGGACCAAGCCAGATCGCCCTTCGCTCAAGCCACATCTTCCTAACTTTCCGGCGAAAGCGAAATCCGTGATCTGGTTGTTCATGGAAGGCGCTCCGAGTAGTGTCGACATGTTTGACCCGAAACCTGAGCTGACCAAACGCCACGGGCAGAAGACCAACATCAAGGCTTTCTTCGGAGACCCCGGCCCGTTGATGAAGAGCCCATTCTCATTCAAACAATACGGCAACTGCGGGCAGTGGGTCTGTGATCGTTACACCAATGTCGCCAAGCATGTCGATAAGATGGCGTTCATCAAATCGTGTCACAGTGAGTCAAACGACCACGTTCCCGCGATCTATCAAATCAACAGCGGACTGCCTCGCCCAGGCTTTCCGACCGCAGGCGCTTGGGTCACTTTTGGTTTGGGCAGCGAGAATCAAAACCTGCCGGGCTATGTGGTGCTCGGCAACACGAAGGGCGCGAAAGGCGGCCCACACAACTGGGGCTCCGGCTTTCTTCCTTCGACCTATGCGGGAACGCTTTTCCGCTCTCAGGGAGCGCCCATTTTGAACCTAACACGTCAATCACAAATCACCGCAAGCGATCAACGAGCTCAGCTCGACCTGATGGCACAGCTCAATGACGAACATCTGAAGCGGCATCCAGGCGATGTCGAATTCGCCAACCGCATGCAATCCTTTGAGCTGGCCTACCGCATGCAAACGGAAGCGACTGACGTGGTCGATCTCTCGAGGGAGAGCGAGGCGACGCATCGCCTCTACGGAATCGATGATCCGAGATCACGTTCCTATGGAACGAAATGCCTCATGGCCCGGCGGCTGATCGAAAGCGGCGTCCGCTTTGTGCAAGTTTACAGCGACGGGGAATGGGACGCGCACAACGACCTCGTTGAAAACCACACCCATCACTGTCTTGCCACGGACGTTCCCGTCGCCGGGCTCCTAACAGACCTCGAACAGCGCGGACTTCTCAATGACACACTCGTGATTTGGGGCGGCGAATTCGGCCGCATGCCGATCTCACAGAATGGCGGCGGACGAGACCATAACCCCAACGGCTTTCTGCAGTGGATGGCAGGAGCCGGCATCAAAGGCGGCACGAGCTTTGGCGAAACCGACGAGATCGGCTACAAAGCCGTCGAGAATCGCGTGAGTGTCAACGACCTCCACGCCACCCTCCTACACCTGCTAGGCCTCAACCATGAGCGGCTCACCTATTTCCACAACGGGCGCAGCTACCGCCTCACTGACGTTGCCGGCAAAGTGATCCACGATATTCTTAGCTAACTAGTTATGGTAATCATGCAAGGCTCCCCAGGTGTTTCCAACCGGATGCCGCTCGCGCCCAGAGGCATTGGTGATGACGTCTTCGTAAAATACTATCATTACATTCAATGCGCAAACAGTAGCGAAGAGTGTTACAATCATCACGAGGATCCTAACGAATGTCTTAATAAGGCTGGCGATGCACGCTAGGCAGATATCATCAATGAGCACAAACACTGGCTGCCTAAGAAGGAGGCGCCGTTGGCGACTGGCAGCCGAGGGCGCACTCTGGAGTGGAGAGGAGGAAAGGCGATTTGAGAGGGCAATGCGATTTCCACAGAGGCTCCCATTCCTGGGCTTTGAGGAGCTTACTTACTTGTCCTGTTGACCGCCTTGCAGCCGCTGTTGGGTCTCGATGGGCAAACCGCTAGTCGGCAACCATTCGGCAGCAGCGACCGGATCTTTGCGAACGTAAGCCTCAGCCGCAAGCGTCAATACCTTCTCGCGGCCTTCGGCACTGGAAAGTTCGTTCGCCCAGGCAATCGCCGCCGTCGGATCTTCCCAGCGATGGCTGTGGACCATCCCCCCAATCGCCCAGTCGCGGCTTGCCGAGGGCGGCATCGAGGCGACATATTCACTAGCTGCGAGTGGATCGTTCTTGACCCATCCACCTAACAAAGGAGCGTGTGCGGCAGTCGCAGCACCCTCATCCATGGTGCTAAGCCACTCGGCAACTTTGGGACCATCGCGCCAGCCCATCTCTTGAGCAACACCGTAGGTGAGGCTACCGGCATTGGGGTCACCGCTACGCGCTAGGTCACCTGCCCAGGCTAATGTGGCGTCGGCATTCTCGCGGACACCTTGACGCCCAGCTTCCCACAGAGCGTGGCCACGGAGCTGGCCGGCACCAAGATTCAAAGCCCATCGTGCGGCCTCCTGTGCTCCCTCAGTTTGAACGACCTTGCCCATGACGATGCCCATCATCTCCTTGGCACGCTTGTCGCCTGATTTTCCTAGCGTATAGACAAAGTCAGCTGCCGTCAAAGGATTGGCAATGGCCAGGCCATGCACGAGGGAAGCCTTCATCGCCTGTTTGTTAGCGCCCTTATTGCCTTTCTCCTCCAAGGTTGCATACCAATCCATTGCCTCCTTGGGATCCTTACTCGCCCAGCCAGCCAGAGTCGGGCCCATGTCTTTCTTATCGGTGGTCTCCAGTCCGTGCAGAACGGCATCCAATCCAGCGATCTGACCCCAAGCGTAGTGGAAATCGCGAAAATACGGGTCGTCGTCTTTCAAATGGGCAATTTGTTTGCGAACCTCGAGTGCGTTCTCTGCGGTGAGACCGTCCAAGAGTTCGGCAAATGCCGAACGCCTGGCGATGGGGTCGGTCGATCTTCGAAATCGATCTCCAAGGGTGGTGATGCGTTCTGAGGTAAGCGCTTGGCTTGCGCTGGCAACGGCATCGCCCGATCTGTTCTCGGCATCCGTTAGTCTTCCTTCCGTATCGGTGAGTAATACCGTCTCGTTTGTGGGGCTATCACTGCGAACCGTTTCGATAACCTGGGCTGGTCTTAAATGCCAACCGAGTGCGAAGGTGATCGCGGAGAGAGCGACCCAACCAATGGGGGTGATCATGTATTTTGAAATCGTCATGGTCTTATTGAGCTAACGGCCAGTGTTCCAAACTTAACCCTCCTTCGCGGTGAACTCCAGGATGCGAATGAACGAGCGTCCGCGGTTGGGCATCTTGGGATCGAGGCGTTGTTTCTCTTTCCAAAGCCGTCCCAGCCGGGAACGTTGCTCGTTGGTCATGCCTTCAATCCGTTTGTCGACATAGGGTTGGTGATTGGCGGGATCGTAAGCATCCGGGAGTTCGTGCGCGTCGATTTCTGTGAGGAGCTTCTCGAGGTCGTTTGATGGTAAGTTGGCCATTGAACCCCAGATTGGTGCGTCTGCGAGGACGCTGTTGTTGATCTCGTGAAGTTGCGTCTTGAGACGCTCGACGATTTTCGGTTGTTCCGAGGCCATGTCAGTCTGCTGGTTAGGATCGGTACTGAGATCGTAGAGTTCAAAGCGCTGGAACCCGCCAGTGCCGGCTTTGATGTCGGCTGTCCAGGATTCTTGAAACTGATTCAAACGCACAAATTCCACGCGCAGCTTCTCCGTTTCCGGGTTTTTGAAATGGCTGTTGTATAGAAGTGAGAAGAACTCCTTGCGCTCAAGCTTGCGGTCTAGGTCATGCTCTAACATGGGTTGAATCTGAGAGAGGAGTTCACCGATGCGTTGGGTGTCTTTCTGATACTCGTGGGCGCGATAACCCATGAGGGTGTGATTTCCGGATCTCAGAGTGACGCTGGGTTGCCCCATGGGCCAATGCCAGAAGAGCGGTTGCCGGCGTTTGAAGGTGCCACGCGTGGTTAGCAATGATGCTAGGTCGGCGCCATCCAGGTGAACACCACTGGGACGCGGGAGGCGAAGCAGGCCGCAAAGCGTGGGCATGAGGTCCACGGCACCGGCGGGCTCAGACACGATTCGACCTCCGGGGATACCTTTGGGCCAATGGAAAATTCCCGGCGTGCGCAGACCACCTTCGAAGTGAGAGCCTTTGTCGCCACGAAGATCGCCGTTACGTTCGGAGCGGTAGCTGCCGTGATCGGAGGTGTAGACGATGAGCGTGTTGTCCCATTCGCCCAAGTCCTTGAGCTTGGTCACGAGACGCGCGATGGCGCGATCGGTGTTGTCAATGGTGGCCGAGTAGGTAGCGGCGGGGTCGCCGAGTTCGCCGTATTGTGAGACCATGTCATCCGGTGCGGCGATGGGGGCGTGCGGCTCTTGAAACCAAATGTTTAAAAAGAAAGGCTGGTGAGGCTGGCGCTCTTGATCCAACCACGAGATGGCTTCATCGGCGAGGATTTGGCAGGCGTAACCCTCAATCTCTCCCACGCGTCTGCCATTGCGAAAAAAGTTCGTGGGGTTCTTGTGGCTCGGGCTGGCGTTGTTATCCGTGGCGAGCCAGTAGTCGAATCCGTGGTCGTTGAGAGTCGGTTTATCGCGGCCACGGAAGGGAGCGCCGACGTGCCATTTTCCGAGGTGCACCGTTTGATAACCGTGGTCCTTCAAATGTTCGGCAATGGTGACTTCACGCTCTAGCAGATGCATGTCGTGAGCGTGGTCTTGAATGACGGTGTAGACGCCCGTGCGCAAATGTTGTCGTCCCGTGAGGAGAGTCGCCCGCGAGGGGGAACAGACGGGGGCGCCAGCATGGAAATCGGTGAAACGCACTCCGTTCGTGGCAAGCGAATCGAGTGCCGGCGTTCTCACTGGACCTCCATAGCAGCCAATGTCTTTAGAGCCAAGATCATCGGCTAACAGAAGGATGACATTGGGACGGTCTTTGGCTGCGGCGGCCTCTAACACAACTTTTACTTGAGAGATTTCGCGTTGGTAGCGATCGTGATCGAGGGTGAGGTTGACGTTCCACGGGGCGTGATATTTCTCGAAGTTGCCCTTGCGGTTGAAATGATGAACCAGGTCGATCGGGCGCTTGTCCCGTTTATCCAAGGCCTGAGGATCGGCTCCGGCATTGAGGAGCATCTGACAGATTTCGAGCCGGCCCATGTGTGCCGCGCGATGCAAGGCGGTGTCGCCATCTTTGGTGCGAATGTTGGGATCGGCACCATGCGCAAGTAACTCTCTTACAATCTCAGTGCGCCCGTATTGGGAGGCGATGATGATAGGCGCGCGTTCTTTGTCGAAATGATTCTTGCCATGGGGCATATTGAGATCGGCCCCAGCGGCGATGAGGATGCGAGCTTCATCGGGATGATCATTGATGAGCGCCGAATTCAAGATGGTTGTTAGGAGATAGTCGGGCTCTTGCCGGTAGCGAGCGATGGCTTCTTCCCGCGTTTCCACATAGAAGATAAACTCGTTGCTTAGGTAGCTGCTGGGATTCTGCACTTGCAGCATGCGCATCCCTTTCGCAGGTAGCTTTTCAAACCGGATCTCCATGAGATCTTTTCCAGCCTCTTTGATTGATCCCTCAACTTTTCGCCCATCAACGAACAAGCTAGCCCCTGATTGAATATAAAGCGCACTAATGATCATGCTCGTCCTCTCTCCATTGATGCGCGGGAAGAGTTGCGCGCCACGTTGTTTATGGAGAACGCCTGCCGTCCAGATGGCGGGTGGAGGAGACATCACATCGGCACCGTGATAGGCGGTGAAAGTGCCAATGAAGTCACCTGCGGCGGCGTCATGGACCAACTGATTGCGCGTCCAGGAATGCTCGCCCTGTTGGTAGCGGCCATCGGTGAAGTGAAGCTCGATATCCCGGCTTCCAGTTTCGTCCATGAAGCGCCCGCTCGCCCTGAGGACCGTGCTCTCTTCGCGAGCACTTGCCTCCATGGCGTCTAACAAATCCCGCGTAACGGCGTCCCGGACCGTGCCTTTGCTAAGCGTGGCTTGTCGTCCGAAGGCACCGGAGAAACCCATGCTGGATTCTTTGAACATGTCTAACACAGGCCATAAGCGTTTGTGTTCACCCATGTTGAGCATGCGGCGCCAGACTTCTTCTTCCGGCCAACCTTCTTCTGCGATGGGTTTCACGCCGCCGAGATCGATGACGCTATTCCTTCCCTGGGCCTGGGTGATGAACCGGTCGAGCGCGCCACGAAAGCTTGGGACGTTCATCGAGTTCTGATCGGTGGCGAGATAGGGGAAGGTGTGGCAACTGCCGCAGACATTGGTATTCAGCGCGGTGGTATCGCGGGCGCCGGTGACATGGAATCTCTCGAAGCCTGTGAGGGCAGCTTCCGAAAGTTCATCCGTGTAGGCGCGACCAGGTGTTGGCATGTGAGACAAATTGAGCAGGAAGATGGCCATGGCGTCGCGCTCTGCCTTACTGAGATAGCCCTTCTTGCCTTCGTCATTTTCGACGTCACTGTCAGGTGCCAGCATGGTGCTGGCCATGGAGCCATCGATGACGTGTCGAACCGCGCTCTCCGGTTTGTTGATGTCAGCGTTCGGTTTCAGGCGTTCACGCGTGGAGGCGTTCTGACCGCCATAGGGATCGCCAGGCACACCGTCCCAATGATAGGGCGCGGTCCCACGCAAGCCGCGTAAGGTTTGTGATAGACGTGGTTCGATTTGATCAGCGCCAACAATGTGAGGCGTGTCCAGCACCCACAGCAGTTGATCGGTGTGCCCGTCTGCGTGACAACTGGCGCAGGAGAAGGTGCCGTTGGAAGAAGCGCGAGCGGTGTTGAAGGCGATGCGGCCTTTCTTATAGATCGGTGGTGTGGGGTCGCTAAGGGCGATGGTACTCGCAACGGCGAATGAGTTCGTATTGATCTTCGAGACCGTGTTATCCACGGCATTGAACACCCAGGCAATGCTCGCAGATTCCTGAAGCGCCATGCCTCGAGGCACCGCACCGACCTTGAGGCGGCCGAGGATCTCTCCGGACTTGGCATTGAGTTTGATGAATTGATCCGAACTGGCGCCGGTGAGGTAGAGATGCTCGCCATCCTCACTCACTTTGATGCCAAACGGGGTCGCCATTGCCTGGCGACGGCGGGGTTGTTCAGGCGGAAGCGGGTTGAGATGAAAGAAAATGGGTTCACCACCGGCGGACACTTTGGTGACTCGGTTCAGAAAGGGGCGGTTGTCGAGCTCTGCGAGTCCATGTTTCTTGGTGCCCGCCTTCCCGTTGACGTGGTTTCTGGCATCAGTGTTGGTGACGTAAATACTGTCAGCGTCATCGATCGCCAAGCCGAAGAGGTTGGTGCCTAGGGAATCAACCGTTTCGAGGAGTTTGTCAGTATCGGTATCAAAGATGTACAGATCGCGATCGGGAATCTTGGCGTTTTTAACCACATCGACGGTGAACCCGGCACTATCAAAGGCACCCGCGAGTTTCTGCGCATTGAAGGTGACCAATTCACCATCGATATCCTCTTCTTTCCCACCGGAGAGTTGGGTCTGGTTATTCGATTCGAAGGGGAGAACGTAGAGTTTGCCGTTGCGGACGGCAATGGCGCGTGGTTCTTGCGAGGTGATCTTCAAGTGCTTGGTCACTTTGCGAGACGCGACATCGATGACCGCGATTTGATTGCTAGATGAAAGGGCGACATAGGCTTTGGCATGGCTGGCAAAGGCGATACCCACGGGTTCATTGAAGCGGGTCGATTTCTTTTTGAGATCGATGTCTTGGATGGTGGCCACGACGGAATGATAAGTTTTACTGGTGGGATCATTGTCGATAACACTAACGGAATCAGAGATGTGATTGGATACCCACACTTCTTTGCCATCAGGACTAACGCAGACAGAAACAGGGTCAATGCCAGTAGGGATACGGGTCACTACTTTCTCAGTTGCGGCGTCGATGACATCTAAGGTGTCGGCAGGCGTATTGACGACATAGACCTTGTGGTGGTGAACGGCGATGGGATCTGAATGCGGACTGAGAAGTGTCGGGTGACCGGGTCCCATCGCGGATGGAGGCGCGCCGTGCACGCAACTCAATGATAGGGCGATAAATGAGATCACAATGACACAACAGGGGGCTTTCATATTGTTCCCGGCTAATTTGCTCGCGTCATCTTTCCCAGGGCTGATTCAGGTAGACCACTCGACTGAAACCATTCATTGGCAGCTCCCGGGTCCTGTTTAAAGAACTGGACGCCGGCTCTCACCATAGCCGATTCACGCATCCCGGGCTCGGTAATTTCAGCCGCCCAGGTCACGGCTGCTTCTGGGTCCTGTCCGGCCAGCGAACTAATAAAGCCATTGATCGCCTGATTGCGATCGGCCGAATGCGGCATGTCCACGATCGATTGGACGGCGGCGTGTGGATCTTGCGATGTCCATTTGGCGTAGGCGGCGCTCCAGGCATTGCCACGGAGGGAGCCTTCAGGGAGTTCAGATGCCCATGCTAAGGTCCCCTCTATTCCTTGCTCATTTGCCAATTCACGCGCGAACGTATCCATGGGCCGCCAATCGGGTTTCTCAGGATTCGCTGCGTTGTAAACGTAATCGGTGGCACTATCAATGTTATGGTCGATAAGACCTTCGTAGAGACGCCTTCGAAAATGTCCCTGCATGCTCGGTTCAAGGCCTTCGAAAAGTTCGATGGCCATTCGAGGTTCAGCGCTCGCAAGGCCGGGAAGCATGTTTCCCATAAAGCCCTTCCGATAGCGGTCTGGGATCTCATCGATGTGAGCCACGGCCACGTGCGGATGATTGGCGCCCCATGCGTAATCAAAGAGACGCCATTGCTCGCCGTTTGCACCATTCTGCCCCATCGCTGATCGAGCGGCCATGGCTTGTTCCATGGTGAACGAGTCCGATTGCATTTCCTGCAACAGACGGTCGAAAGCCTTCCGGCGCTCGATGGGATCGCGGGATTTGATTGAGGTCAGCACCAAGTCAAGGATCTCTTCTTTGGTTAGGGGCTGTGGCGTTGAATGTGTTCGCTTTGGTGAAGAGTGAGCACCTGAAGGCAATAGGGCTTCCTTGAAGCCTGACACATTTCCCCCTTTCGAAGATGCTGTTGTGGAATCATCTGCAGAAGCAGCCGCACGAGCATTGGTCGCGTTCTCCGCCGGCGTGACGGTGGCCGTTAGGGAATGCTCTGTCGGAGCCGTTCTGTTAGCGCTTTCAGAATTCGTCTCCTGTGGTCTCAAAAGTGACCCGGCGAGAAAAGTCGCGCAGGTGAACAAGAACCAGCAGCCATGAGTTTTCAGGGCTCTTCGTTTAGTCGAAACGGTCTTATTTCTCACTTTCCACTGATTCATCGTCGTTCCGCAATTTCAACACGATCAATTTCCAAACCCGCATCTTCATTGATGGTGACGATCCAGCAATGCTGAAACTCGAGACCGACCGGAGAACTAATCGCTTTCCGATATGAGGACATCATCAATGAACGCGCCCGCAGCATTCCCCCCAGCGACAAACTCGAACTCGATGATCACCTTCTGACCGAACACAGGGAGCGGCACCGAAACGTCGACCCAATTACCTGTGTTCTCAGTGAAGAAGAGTGGGCCACCTTCTTCAGCTTCTTCGATCGGAACCTCCGTTGAATCGAGAAGGTTCACCCGGAAGGCTCCAGCGTCTCCCAGATTCAAGAAATAGGAAAAACTAAGGGTGGGACCTTTGCTGAAGGTTTCCAAATTCACTTCAGGTGAAAGCAAACTAACATGCGTGCCAGGTGCGTAGTCCGCGTCAAGATCCGTTCCGGCGACCGCTGCGCCATTCTTCGCTCCCGGCGGGTCGCTTGGCGCACCGGCTTCCCACGCGGTTGTTCCTGGTCCGGCTTTGGTCACGGAACGCCAATCACCTAGACCCTCTTCGAAATCCTCGTTCAAGGGAGGGGCCGCCCCTGCAACTCGGACGCGATAATACTGCTCGCCAACGGGCGCGCTGAAGTCACCCTCATAAATGGTTTCGCCTGGAAGCCCGACGATCCCCTTCGCCAAGGTTCTCCATTCTAACAAATTGGCGGATGACTCAAGAGCGTAGGCCTGGGCATCAGAGGATTTCCATGTCACGGCGAATTTGCCATCAGGCGTGATCTCGATTTGGCGGATCTTGAGTGGCGAATTGCCTGTATCGATGATCCGGAGGTTGTCCACGTGAAAGATGGCTCCAGGCTCTCCCCAGGCAGCTTGATTCACTAAGGTGATTCCCGGTTGATCGGCGCCAAGGTCGAGTTGATCCATGGTGACACTGTAGGTCCTCACATGCGCCTCATTCTGAACGCGATAGATGGAGTAGTTTCCCACGCTGGTGCCGCCCGCACCGGGACGAATGTTGAAGTTCTGCCAGGAGCCCGTCCACGTGTCGTCAACTTCGCCAAAGATGACATCGAGGCGAAAGGTGTAACGCTGTCGGGCACCCGGAGGTAGCCCGGCGATGGTGTCCATGATCGTGCCCTCTAGCGGAATGGTGAAATCTTGTTTCCAAAGCCCCCTCCCGTCGAATGAGATCTGAAGCGAGTGCTCGCCTTCCGTGACAGCCACGTCTCCGGCCCCCGATTTCTTATGCAGCGAGAGTTCAAAGCGATCGGTCAGGGGAACGATCTCATTCAGTTCCTCCTCCGATTCGAAGCTCTTTAAAATCGAGGTTACCGGTACGGCACCCTCCGCATAAGTGTCCACGAGTCGAATGTGATCAATGAAGATCTCCAAACCCTGGAAATCCGCGACGCCGAAGTTGTGCAGCATGCGTAGTGTGATGCGATCCTCCGATAGCAAATCCTGATCGACCAGATCGAGTGGGATGGTCATGGTACGCGAATGCTGACCGCCATACTCACATTGTCCGTAGCGCCAGTTGCCGTTTAGCTGCACGATGTTGTTTCCCCAATTGATGCCTTCTGGGAACGTGACATCCCATCGAAGAAGGTAGCGGGCTTCGGCACGACTCGCCCAAGCGTCTTTGATAAGAGCACTGTTTTCTTCAGAGAAGGTGTAAAGCGCATCCGGATTCCACGCAGGGGAACCAGTAAGGGCGAGTTTCAAACACTTCTCACCATGCGTGACACGAACGTCTTCGTCGTTTTCCTTGGTATGTAGAGAGGGTGTGATGTCGTCGGCTGATCGCCCATTCCCGCCGAGCACTTCAATGGTGTCCACGTTGTCTTCAAACGACTCTAACACCGTTACGATTTGTCCGTAAGTGTTGACGGAACTTCCAATTGAGAGGCAGAAAAAACAAAGAAGGGAGGGCCTGGGGTTCATTCGCATGACGAGTTGATACAATGGAACATTGAAAACGTTCTTCAAAGGTCGAGGCAACTGAAAACGCAAATGCGCCCCGTCGTTAGGGCGAATCCCTTACATCGAAAATCTTCATCACTTCGTCGTCTGAACGCCTAATAAACGCATCAAACTTTTCATAGAAAGCGTCGAGCGAGAGTCCCATGTGCTTTTCAAACGCAGCGGACTTCCCCAGTGGAAGGATATCAAACCACCAATCCTTCAGCACCGTCACTTCATCAATGCCGCGCTTGTGAATGAGATAAGCCGTCGCCCAGGCCCCGAGCATGTAATAAACCTGGGCCGAATGTCCCTTCTCCCAGTACGATTCATCATCCAACCGATAGCCTTTGCGGCTGGCCAAGAATTCGTTGATCCCAGGTCTTCCGATATTGGCGCCCGATTGTCTGAGTTCTAACATGTACTTAGGTAAATCCGCGAGCTCGAGATTCTCCATGAACTTGGCGGAGCTGTAAGTGGCCATGCCCTCGGCCATCCAAGAGCAGAAGTGTTTGTCGGAGTTCCGCTCTTGCGAGGTATCGCAATGAGCGATCTGAAACACATGATGGTACTCATGCAAGGCTCCCCAGGTGTTTTCGATCGGATCCCGTTCCCTCCCAGAAGCATTGGTGGTGACGTCTTCGTAGAGGCGAATGGGACCCTGCGTCCAAGTCAATCCACCCTGTGATTCGCCACGCATGACGGCGTCGATCTCCTCGAGGACGTTGGATTGCTTGAGAAACTCAGCGATCTGTTTCTCGCTTGATTCCTTGGCATCAGGATCCACTCGATTCTCCGCACGTTTCCGATAGATGGCCCGGACGCTGGCTTCGCTTTCATTGCTTAACAAGTAAATGTGATAGGGTCCGTAGTTCCCAAAGTAATCAATCGCGTAGTCCAACCCTCTCTTGTAATTCGCCACCAAGGAGCCGTCTTCATTGAGACCTTCTGCGATATGGAAGACAGGATCTGCGGACGGAGGGGCGCCGTCAGTTTCGTCCTGACAGCCACCCATCAGCAACACGCTGACTATCAAAAAGGTTATCATCACTCTTCAAAGGCCACTTGCACTTCCAAGATACCCACACAGGCATCTTTCTGAGGAGTCATCAGTATGCGGATGGCGTCGCACTGCAGTGGCGCCGCCGGGTGAACCACGTTGTATTGATTGGCGCGGGTATCGTAGCGGTCGGTGATGTAGAGTTTGAAAGGTTCCCATTTGCCGTCCTTTTCTACCTCAAGCGACCATTCTTTAGGGAAACGAACATCTTCCTGATCCTGCATCCAATAGACCCCGACGCTGCGCACGTCCTTTGTCTTGTGAAACCGCGCTTCCACTTGTTGCGGCTTAGCTTTCTGGGGACGGCTCGTCCAGCGCGGGACCTTCTTGCCGCTTGACCATCGGGGTTCCTTGCCGTCGCCGATGGCAGATACGGTATCGAGAGTGGAAGTATGGGAGGCTTTGATCTCTGAGAAAACACTCTCTTTGGGCAAGGCGTGAGGGTCGTAGATGGCGAGTGATTGATCGCGAGGGAACCAGACGGTCATGGATCCCACCCCTCGGTTGTTCCAGGCGTAGTAAGGTGTTAGAATTAGTTGAGCGCGTTCAGCACCACCTTCTTCCGTCACGGCAGATGCCGGAATGGTTAGCTGCATAAACGAACCGGAATCAATGGTCTTGGT
This sequence comes from Verrucomicrobiales bacterium, assembly GCA_965224685.1. GTDB lineage: Bacteria > Verrucomicrobiota > Verrucomicrobiia > Verrucomicrobiales > DEV007 > CBDDAB01. The sequence goes on from CBDDAB010000018.1 coordinate 1,732,366, forward strand.
GCTCACTTCGACATTCGCACGGTTAGGATTCTCAGGCAGAAAGTAGCGCTGAGTGGTGCCGCCATTGTCGATGCCCTCGGCACAGAGAACAAACGGACCACGTGTTAGGGCGATACGACTACGGTTCGCCTCCACTGCTGAGTGGCAGGCGTTCACGCGCACGGGCATCGGCAAATGCAACACGACTTGATCGCCCTCACGCCATTCCCGCTCGATTGTCGCAAATCCCTTATCGACCGCTGTGGTGACAGCATCGCCGTTTACCGTGAGCGTGAAAGAACCTGGAGCGGAATCAACATAGCTGTAGAGATCACCTGGAACAAAGCGATCCTGGGTCCACGTGGGGATGCGGAGATGCAATTGAAACGTCGTTGGCTTTTCCGGGCTAACGGAAAGGCTGATTTTGCCGTCGTTAGGGTAGGCCGTCTTCTGTACGATTCCCATATCGACGCCACCCAGCTTCACGGTGGTTTCGCACTCGGAGTAGAAGGTGACGTAGAGATCATCTTCGTCATGCGCAAAGGTCATTCCCGGCACCTGTGGAATCACTCGCGCTAGATTGGATGGACAGCAAGCCGTCCCGAACCAGGGCGCACGTTCGGCGACTCCGTGATTGAACGGGTATTTCCCGTCAGCCTCTAATGGATTCACATAAAAGAAACGGTTTCCTTCAAGGTTTACTGCAGCGAGCACGTTGTTGAGGAGGGCCACCTCGGCGACGTCCAGATACTTCGCGTCTTTATGCAGTAGAAACATGCGATAATTAAACAGGACATTGCCTACGGCAGCGCAGGTTTCATTGAAGGCGTGGGCGTTGGGCAATTCGTATTGCGGCCCGAAACCCTCGATGCCGTGCACGGCTCCCAGTCCGCCGGTGATATGCATGCGGGTATTGGTGATATTTCCCCAAATACGATCTAACGCTTCAGCGTAACCGGCTTGACCGGTGAGCGTGCCGACGTCCGCCATGGCGGCATAAAGATAGGTGGCCCTAACGGCATGCCCAACGGCTTCGCTTTGTTCAAGGACGGGTCGGTGCTGCTGCGCGTAGGTTGACGCCATCACGCCCTCGCCATCCGGGACATAGGTGATGCCGCGAATCTCAAGAAACTTCCTTGCCATATCCAAGTACAGTTTCTTGCCCGTGACGCGGTAGAGTTTGACCAGGGCCAGCTCCATTTCCTGGTGTCCCGGAGCTTGCCGGATGGGTTTTCCGTCGTTGTAATCGGGGTCGCCTTCAAAGAAGACCTTGTTGATATGGGCGGCGCTCTTTTCTGCCACTTGGAGTAGCTTATCTTTTCCGGTAGCCCGATAGTAGGCGACAGCCGCTTCGTAGAGATGACCCACGTTGTAGAGTTCATGACTGTGCACGACGAAGGTGTAAGGCTTATCGCCCATCATGTGCTTGGCGCTCCCGACACGTGTTGTGTGTGATGGATAGAGATAGCCGTTTTCGTGTTGCGCCGAGGCGATCACCTCGGCGATTTCATCGATCTTCTGTTCAAGTTCTGGATCTTTGCGGAGCTGCAGGAGGTACGCCGCACCCTCCATCACTTTATAAAGATCGGAATCTATGAATCGGTGCGGACGATGCCCCTCAACCTTCTTGCCCGCGAGAACGTCCCGCGCCGCTTTGAGATGCTCGACGCCCGGCTGCGTACGCTCGAACGCCCATGGCACCAATGTCTTCCTCTGTGTGACCAACCGCGGACGCCAGAAGTCGCTTTTCATTTCAACTTTGTTGAAGGGAACGGGCTGCAGTGCGTAGTCGGTGCTCTTGTTTGAGGTGCTTTCTTGCGCCACAGCAAGTTGAAGGAAGGCCGCTAGCAGAACGAGCGTTTTGACCGGATTCATAGGGCTTGGAAGTTGATGAGAACTAGCGAGCACTCAGGCCGACACGGTAGTAACGCTGAGGCACCTCAGCCGGAATGTCCACATCGCTTACATTGGTCTCTTCGCCGGCTGACGCAACGTCAGCGGCCAGGTCATTCCACTCCATGAGGTTCTCTGACCATTCGACGTCGTAAGTTTCTCCATCGGACGATGACCAGGTGATGGTCGCGGTGCGAGTCGCGTCGCCTGTAACCTCAATGCTAGTAATTCGAACGGCCGGGCCATCGCCAACATTCCCGCCTTCGTCTAACGGAAAGATTCCAGGACGAATCTCGAAGCGATCGATCAACATCTTGGGGGTATTGCCATTGCCCTCACCAAACTTGAACATCACGAAATCGACGGTATTCGGCGTGAACTCCTGCAAGCCTTCCGCCGTGGCAATCTCGATCATGGTACCACCATCGATCGAAACGCCAAACGTGGCGTTACCGGTTTCGGCGTCCCAGATGAAGCGAAAGTGTAAGGGCGTGCTATCGGTGATCCCAATGCCGTTGATGCGATTGACGTTGCCGCCCTGTTCGCCGGAAAAGACGCGAATGTCATCGAAGCTGTTGTAGACGAGTTCGATAAATTGGCCGCCAAAGAAACGAAATTTGAAGTCGGTGTTGGAGCCAGCAAAATCTTCGAACTGCATTTCAAGGTCGGCGGTAAAACTTCCGCCATTGGTCATGATCGGACGTCGAATGCCGGCATCGCCGTTTTCTGATGTGGAGGGTTCGTTGACTTGGTATTGACCGTTTCCGGTAAAGCCAACTTGCGCATCGGCGGAGTCGTCACGCACGGTCCACATCTCTTCAAGTTGCGGACCATCGAATGTATCCACGAATCCTTCCGCAGGTGGCGGAGGAAGTGGGAACACACCTGAGCGAATTTCAAAGCGATCGATCAACATCTTGGGCGTGTTGCCATTGCCCTCACCAAACTTAAACATCACGAAATCAACGCTATTTGGCGTGAATTCCATCAAGCCCTCCGCAGTGGCGATCTCCATCAAGGCACCGTCGTTGATCGCGAGGCCAAAGGTGGCGTTGCCGGTTTCAGCGTCCCAAATGAAACGAAAATGCAAGGGCACCGCATCCGTGATGCCAATGCCGTTGATGCGATTCACATTATCACCTTTCTCACCAGAAAAGACGCGGATGTCATCGAAGCTGTTGTAAACAAGCTCAATGAATTTTCCGCCAAAGAAACGGAATTTGAAGTCGGTGTTCGAGCCACTGAAGTCTTCAAATTGCATTTCAAGGTCGGCGGTAAAACTTCCACCACCCAAAAGCGCACGTTGAATGCCTGCGTCACCATTTGCCGACGTTGACGGTTCGTTGACTTGGTATTGACCATTCTCGGTGAAGCCAATCTGCGCTTCCGCGGAATCGTCTCGCACATTCCAGCCGTCGGATAAATCAGGGCCGTCAAAGGCGTCCACGAATCCTTCCACGGGCGGTTCCTCTTCAACGATCGGGAAGACGCCTGAAGCAATGGCGAATTCGTCTAACAACACTCCAGGAATGTTGCCATTGCCCTCACCGAACTTGAAAAGAACGAAGTCGACGGTGTCCGGCGTGAACTCTTCCAAGCCTTCGGCTCTAGCAATTTCTTCCATGGGGTTATCGTTGATCGCCAACCCGACGATCGCTGCTCCGGCCGACTCGTCCCAAATAAATCGCAATCGAACGAGATCGCCGTCGTTGATGCCCACTCCTTGAACACGGCTCACATTTTCACCACGCTCTTGCGAAAACACCCGTAGGTCATCGAAACTGTTATAGACTATTTCGATAAATCTGCCGCCAAAGAAGCGGTATTTGAAATCGGTATTGGACCCTGAAAACCCGTCAAATGTTAGGGCAAGTTCCGCCGTGAAACTCCCGCCCATCCCTTCGAGCGTGCGCCGGATGCCGGCGTCCGCTGCCGAAGTAGAGGGATCACGAACCTCATACGCGCCGTCGCTAAATCCAATCTGTGCTTCAGCGCTTTCATCGCGAATCTGCCAGCCATCGCTCAGATTTGGTCCATCAAAGGAATCGCTGAATGGTTGGATGGGAGGATTGGTTGGCATTTCAAAAACGCCTGGGCGGATCTCAAAGCGGTCGACCGAAAGTTGGGGCACTTCGCCATCACCGAATTTGAAGAATACCAAATCGACTTCATTGGGAGTGAATTGTGTTAGCCCACTAACCGAACCCACAATCTCCCAAGGTCCATCACCGATCAAGACGCCATATTGTGCTTGGCCTAACGATTCATTCCAAACGAAGCGGAATTGCACGGGTTCGCCATCAATGATGCCGATATCTTCGATTCTATTGATCGCCCCTTTCTCACCCGAATGCATGCGGATGTCATCAAAGCTGTTGTGCACGAGTTCGATGAACTGGCCGCCGAAGAATCGAAACTTGAAATCTGAACCCGTTCCGGAAAACAAATCAAAGGTGACCACCGCATCGACGGTGAAGCTGCCCTCACCGAGAAGGAACGTTTTGATGCCGGCAACATCTGATGATCGCGAGGGATCGCTAAACTGATAGGCGCCATCGGTAAATCCTCTGCCCTCCTCTTCCCCAAGGATGATCCATCGATCCGATAAGTCGGGTCCGTCGAATTCTTCTGCAAACGGTTCAATGCGTTCCACCGGAATCCTAGCAAATCCCTGACGCACATTAAACTTGTCGAGTAACATGCTAGGCTGGGTATCACCGCTGCTGGTAGAAAGAACGATATCCAGAGAGCGAGGATCCAGATTCTCGAAGTCAAAGTCACCCACGATCAATTCCAATGCTTCCCCATTCTTGCCAGCGCCGACTTCAAGTTCTTCGATCTCGGCATCCCACGCGAAGCGGAGGTCTAAGGTGTCGCCATCAGCTAGTGCAAAGTCCCACACATTGGCTATCTCGCCGCCTTTGTCCGCGGAGGTCACCTGGAGCATTCCAGCAGTCACGATAATCTCAAGAGCTCCCGGACCGGGAAAGGACATGCGGAACTCTGAATCGGTATCCACGAAATCGCTTAGCTTAACCGATAGATCAGCGGTCATGCTCCCAGGCGCCGGTAAACGCATCCGGAGTCCGGAGTTGTTAGGATCCTGGGCACCTTTGATTTCGTATTGGCCATCTTCGTTGAAGCCAATGTGATCCGCTTCGGATCCCAAAGCCATCCACGCCGGCATCAACTCAGGGCCTTCGAATTCATCGATGAAAGGTTGCACATCCACGGGAAGAAAACCGTCGCTCACTTGAAAGTGATCGAGCTGCATGCGGGGAGCGTTGCCGTTGCCTTCGCCGAATTTAAACAGAAGGAGGTCGACGTTGTTAGGCGTGAAGTCTAACAACCCCGTCTCTTCCGCTAGCACGATCATCGGCCCGCCATTCTGCGCGACACCCACCTGAGCTGTTCCCGTAAGCGAGTCAAAGGCCAACTTGAGATCTAACACATCATCGTCTTGAAATCCGATCTTGTTGAAGCGTGCGATATTACCGCCGATTTCCTGCGAGAATACGCGTATATCGTCGAAGCTGTTGTAGACCACCTCGATGAATTTGCCGGTTCCGATAAAGCGAAACTTGAAGTCCGTATTCGATCCCGCGAAGTCGAGCAGCTTGATCTTGGCATCCACCGTAAAACTTCCCACGCCGCCTACCTGACGACGTAAGCCGGCATCGCCGCCTTCCTGATTATCTCTTATTTCATAGAGGCCATCGGCGAAGCCGATTTGCGTGGCGCCGTCTTCGTTGTCGAGCGGCGTCCATCCTTCAGCAAGGTCCGGACCTGAAAAGTCATCGACAAACGGAGGAATGCCGACGGGGAGGGCGCTATCCTGTATCTCAAACCGATCGATGAACAAGCGTGGTTGGTTGTCACCGTCACCGATTTTAAAAAGAACGAGGTCGGCGCGTGTTGGTTGAAAACCTTCCAGGCCGTCGATGGTGGTGATTAACTGCATGGGATCGTCTCCCAGCGCCACGCCGATTCGCATGGTCCCGTCTGCTTCCGTCCAAGAGAAACGGATGTGCATCGGCGTCCCCTCTTCATAACCGAATCCTGAAATCGTCACCGTGTTGCCACCGCGTTCGCCGGAGAAAACCCGCATGAAATCGTTCTGATTAAACACCAATTCTAGGAACTTCGGGGCGAGAAAACGAAACTTGAAGTCCACATTTCCATCGAAGAAATCCGCCAACCTAACGGAAGCATCCGCCGTGAAATCGCCGGATCCTGACATGCTTCGCGCCAAGCCAACATCGCCTGGCGCAAAACTATCAAAAACCTCGTAGGCCCCATCGGAAAAGCCTACGTGCGACTCGCCGTCGTCGCCCAACGGTGTCCACGATGGATCGAACTCTACCCCGTCAAATTCATCAACAAAGGGATCCTCCGCGAATGCGACCGGAACACCGCGATTCGCTGAGAGAAGTAATATCAGAAAGAACAATCGAAACAACTGGATGAGGTGATTATGAGTGGGATTCATGACGGGGTTTTATGGCAATATTATTAGCAATGAGAAAATTACACAAATATCGCCTTTCATAGCCAGTACGAATGCATCCCTTTATCGAAAATCGGAACAGCTGCGGCCTGGGCTCTCGACCAAGCGATATACTTGAAACGGTCGTGCGGATTAAAACTGGCAGAGCGTGCCTACAGCTCACTCGTAAGGAACGTCACCGCCGTGGGAAGCCAACCGCTGTCCCAACGATGAGGGCGTTTTGATTCAAAGACATAGTGGTGAGGCACAGCTAAATCGATCATCAATTGATGGAGTTTAGCACCTCCTAGTGCCCGTTTTCCCTCAGTGTTGTAGTAAAATAAGCGTGGCGTTGGGCCCAGCGCCGCACGATGCGTGCGTAGCAACGTTGACAAGCGGTAGGCTTCGAAGTTCTTCCGGCTACCAAAGATGCGTTCGATTCTTGCTTGGCGTTCGTTCTCCTCAATTGGGCCCATATCGATGCGAATGCCAGGATCCCATCCAGCGGCGCGGTGAAACCGTTTCGGATGGCGAAGCAACAATGAGAAAGCACCCCAACCCGATTTGCTGAACCCAACTAGCAATCGTCCTCGGGGCTCTGCCATCGCAGGGTAGTGCTTCTCAACAAAGGGCAACACTTCCCTCAGCAAATGACTTTCATCGCGTTTTGCTCGATCATTATCGTGGTCGGCAAACCAAGGAGCTGCAGTAAATTCCGGAGAAACACAGATGAGCTCATGCTTATTATGCAAATTAGCGTTCTTGATCTCAATAAGGCCGTCGCCATGCTTGCGTTCGGCATTCGCGGCAATGACGGGTAACACATAAAGCACCCGGAGTTGCTTGTTTTTAGGCAAATTATCGGGCGTCAAGATGCGAATCGACGTTTCGGAAGCCTGGTAGATTGATTGTAGTTGATGCACATAAAAGCCATCCTCGTCTTTTGTGTCCATGTGAGAATATTTCAACTGACTCCACGCCGGTGGAGCGAGCAAGATGAACGAAAGACCAACGATACGGAGCGCGATCATAGCGTTTAAAGATGAGCCGCCATGATCGCTAGGTAAAGGAAGGACTTGCGGATCGGCATCACCTCCTGGGATAAATGAATTCACTAGTCGATAAAATGCAGGCCACACTAAAGGGAAATCTATCGAGCATGAAATTGATCTTTATCACGTTGCTGGGAGTCGCTTTTTGGACCGTTCTTGAAGCCGCTGAAGAAACCAGCAATTCAGTGGAGGGTGCTCACGGCTCCACCCGCATAACAAAGCCACCTAACGTCATCCTCGTGATGACGGATGACCAGGGCTACGGCGATCTGTCCTGTCACGGCAACCCAGTCCTCAAAACACCGCACCTCGACCGTCTCCACGCCGAATCCGTACGTTTCACTGATTTCCACGTCAGCCCCTTCTGCACGCCCACACGAGCCGCGCTCATGACAGGTAACCACGCCGGCTATACAGGCGCGTTTCGAACCAGTTCCGGCCGCACCATGATGCTTCGGGACGAGAAAACCCTAGCAAATCTCTTCGCCGGCGCCGGCTATGCCACCGGCATGGTCGGCAAATGGCACCTCGGCGATAACGCTCCCCATCGCCCCCAAGACCGCGGTTTCCAAGACGTCGTCTGGCACCGTTGTGGTGGCATCGGCCAAGCCTCCGATTACTGGGGCAACGACTACTTCGACGATACCTACGAACGCAACGGCCAGTTCGAAAAGTTCGCAGGCTATTGCACGGACGTCTGGTTTCAGGAAGGCATGCGCTTTGTCAGGGAGAACAAAGACAAACCCTTCTTCCTCTACCTCGCCCTCAACGCTCCCCACGGCCCTTACAGAGTGCCGGAGAAATGGGCCGCCCCCTACAAAAACCATCCCGATATCCCCAATCCCGACTTCTACGGAATGATTGCTAACATTGATCACAACATGGGTATCCTTCGCCAGCAGCTCGCCGATCTCGCCCTAGCAGAAAACACCATCCTCATCTTCATGACGGACAACGGCACTTCCGCCGGATTCGTTCTCGATCGCAACGACCCTAACTACGGCCCGCTCGACTCACTCCCCGTGCGTGGTTACAATGCCGGTATGCGCGGCCGCAAATCATCTGTCTACGACGGCGGCCATCGCGTCCCCTTCTTTATCCACTGGCCCAAAGGCCATCTCACCAGCGGCAAAGACATTGATACCCTCGCCGCCCACATCGACGTCCTGCCCACTCTTGCCGACCTCTGCGGCCTTACCGTTCCCAAAGCCTACCAACCCGATGGCCTCTCCTTGACGCCACTCCTCAAAGGCGCCGCACAGACTTGGAAACGCGACCACCTGATCGAACAATATCTCGGCGGTCCTTACGGAAACACCCTCCCGCCCAAGCCACGGGAGTATTCCGTCGTCATGACCGAACGCTGGCGCCTTGTTAACTCAGGCGAGGAACGCCTATTCGACATCCAAGCCGACCCCACTCAAACTACGAACGTCGCCGCAGAGCATCCCGATGTTGTCACCAAGTTGCGAGCCCTCTACGATCCCTACTGGGAAAAGGTATCGCCACGCCTAACACCCGTCCGCATCGATATCGGCAACCCTAACGAGAATCCCACCACTCTCTGCTCGCAAGACTGGCGCATGCCCAACGGCAATCCTCCCTGGAACTTCAATGCCATCAGGAAGCTCCCCAAAGTCACCGGTCCTTGGATGATCCATGTAAAGAAGGCCGGTCGCTACCGCATCACCCTTAGACAGTTCCCCAAAGAAGCCGACAAACCAGTTGTCGCCGTTAAAGCGCAACTCGAAATCGCCGGGAAGTCCCTCGAAGAGCCCGTCGAGCCTGGCAGCAAAAGCGTCGTTTTCCATATCGAACTTCCCGCCGGCCCCACTGAACTCCTCACCCGGCTCATCGACAAAGAAGGAAAGACGGGTGGCGCTTACTTCACCGAAGTTGAACACTTCTAACAATTAGCGATCGATGAATGTTAGTTTACAATCGCTCAAATCGCCTAGGCTTAAGACGAACTGCCAATATTTAAATCTATGAAAGCCCTTATCACGTTGATAATCCTCACCATCCTTTCTCTGCCCTTCATCGCAGAATCGGCACCCAAACCCAATGTCGTCATCCTCTATGCCGACGACATGGGAGTGGCCGATGTCTCCTACGGGAATCGCGAGGCCAAGATCCAGACCCCCAACATCGACCGTCTCGTCAGTCAGGGGATGACGTTCACCGATGGGCACAGCTCCTCTGGCATTTGCACCCCGAGCCGCTTTGCCATGCTTACTGGACAACACCACTGGCGCCGTTTCCATGGCATCGTCAATGCCTTCGGGGAGTCCGTGTTCAAACCAGACGAGTTCACCATCGCACGCATGTTCAAAAAGCAGGGCTATCGCACCGCTTGCTTTGGCAAATGGCATCTTGGCTGGGACTGGGACGCGATCCGCAAGCCCGGCATCACGAAACCACATATCAAACTAGCAGAGTCCTACGATTGGACCAAGCGCTTTCCAGGTGGCCCGCTCGACCAGGGTTTCGATCACTACTTCGGGGACGGCACCATCAATTTCCCGCCCTATTGTTGGATTGAGGGAGATCGATTTCTAACAATTCCCACCAAACCCGTCATCAAATCCCGCCCCCTCGCCGGCGGCGGCAGCTTCCGCCCCGGTCCCATGGCAGAAAGCTGGAGTCCCTACGACATCCTCCCAACCATCACCAAGAAAACCGTCGTGTGGATCGGAGAACAGAAGGCTGACCAACCTTTCTTTGCTTACCTCGCCTTCAATTCCCCACACTACCCCATCGTCCCTAACAAAGAGTTTCACGGCAAATCAAAAGCCGGCTTCTACGGAGATTTCGTCGTTGAGACCGATGCCATGGTTGGCAAAGTGATAGATGCTTTAAGAGAAAAGGGATTCTTGGACAACACCATGGTCATCTTCACGGCAGACAATGGACCCGAAAACCTAGCATTCAGCCGCCTGGAGAAATTCAACCATTGGAGTTCAGGTCAGTTCCGCGGTGTGAAACGTGACGTCTACGAGGGCGGCCACCGCGTTCCCTTCATCGTCTGCTGGCCAGGCAAGATCAAACCCGGCTCCCGCTCCGATGAAGTCGTCAGCCAGGTAGACTTCGCCGCCACCTTCGCCGAGATAAGCGGCTACTCCCTCAGCAACGAAGAAGCCATCGACAGTCACAACCTACTCCCGGTCCTTACCGGAAAGGACTACGCCAAACCTTTGCGAGTCGCCACCGTACAAAACACCTCCCAGAAAGCCTTCGCCCTTCGCCAAGGTGATTGGGTCTTGATCAATGCACCTTCCGGAGCGGCACAGAAGGAATCCAATGCCTACCTCCACCACTTCGACTTGAAAACCTATCCAAAGGAGACACCAGGATTGTTGTTCAATCTGAAGGGCGATCCACGACAGTCGAAGAACGTCTATCAGGATCACCCCGACAAAGTGGAAGCCATGAGCAAGCTCTTGAAGCGCTACCTTGGAGGAGAACGTTGTGCTCCAAAGAGGAATTCCTAGCAATGCCCCAATAACCAGCAAGATCACTCATCCTAAGCTACCCAAAAGCGCTGGTTACAGAACCTTTCAGGTTGGCAGTTGTTGCACTACCACTAGTTGCGAGGCGGTTTCTGCCAAGGCTTCTTTTTCACCTCGTACTAGCCTAAGCCAATGATTGGCGTATCATTTGGCCGTGTCCCCAAACGACGCCGTTCCTTCCCCGACGGCCCGCTACGAAATACTCGAAGAGATCGCGCGTGGTGGGATGGGTGTGGTCTTTCGGGTGAGGGACCTTGATTTGGACCGCGTGCTGGCTCTCAAGCGTCTCGCAAACACGAAGAAAGTGCGGTCTTCAGAGGCCCGACAGGACTTCTTTGCCCGATTCCTGGAGGAGGTGCAGGTCACGGCCCAATTGGATCACCCGGCAATTGTTCCGGTACATGAACTTGGCTTCGATGACGATGGGACACCGTTTTACACCATGCGTTTGGTGAAGGGGCATGAACTCGGCGAGATCATCCGCCTGTCAAAGGCTAGTGAGGATGATTGGAATCTCACGCGGCTCATCGAAGTCATGGTCAAGGTGTGTCAGGCCGTTGCCTATGCGCATGGCAAGGGAGTCATCCATCGCGATCTGAAGCCGGCGAACATCATGGTGGGGGATTTGGGAGAGGTCTACGTGATGGACTGGGGGCTAGCTCGAATGTTAGTCCGAGAAGACATGCGTGATCTTAGAATTCAGTTAGAAGAGAATCACGATGGTTTGGAAACGGTGACGGCGGCTCGAGCGGCGGATCCCGATGTGAGTCTGGACAGGGCGCTGATGACAATGGATGGCGGGGTCATTGGCACACCGGCCTATATGGCGCCCGAGCAAGCGGACGGCCGGATAGAGCAGGTAGATCACCTCTCGGATGTGTATGCGCTAGGGGCGATCCTCTATCAAACCTTGGCCGGTCATCCTCCCTACATGCCGCAAGGTAGTACGGTGACGGCGCGAGAAGTGCTAACAGAATTGCGAGAACGGCCTCCTCAACGTGTCCTTAGAAAAGAAACGAGATTTCCTCCCGAACTGGTCGCCATCTGTGAGAAGGCCATGAGCCGGGAGCGGCGGGCTCGTTATACCTCGGCGCACTCTCTGGCCGAAGATCTTCAGAACTACATCGACGGGCGCGTCGTGCAGGCACACGAAACGGGACCGGTCGTGGAGTTGAAGAAGTGGTTCGGACGCAATCGTGCGGTGGCTATGTTAGGAGCAACAGCGGTGCTCATCGCCATCATCGGATTAGCCACCATGCTCGTACTCGAGCATCAAGCGCGGGAGCGCGTCATGGCAGCTAACGAATCGACGGTGGACGCACTGGCACAAATGTACACAGCGACGGGCTTGCGAGCAGACGAGAGAGGGGAGACCGAGAAGGCAGCTCTATGGTTCGCGGAGGCGGCGTCACTCTCCCAAGACCACACGGAGCGCAAATCTCAACTCATGCGCTGCCGTGCCTGGCTTCAGGAAACAACATCCATGGTTCGAGTCCTGCCCGTTCTTGATGCCGGGCGCGTGGCTCGAATGCGCTTTCATCCCCGCTTGCCTTACTTGTTAGTCACGGCAGCGGAAAACGAGGTATGGGATATCGTAGAGGAGCGGGCGCTGGAAGTGGGAGGTCGACCGTTAGGTTGGTCTCATTCGGGAGATCTCTTGTTTGTCTCTGAGTTTGATAGCAACACGGTGTGGGTGAAGTCCTTTCCCGAGGGAGAGATCGCGACTGAGTTGCGCGTGGATGGGGCGACGAACATTTTTCCCTTTGCCACAACGCGCGACGACCGGCTACTCGCGACCGGTGACGGAACGGAAGGACTGGAGGTTTGGGATCTGACCACGCGCCAACGTCTTGGGCGGGATCCGTTTGTCGGTTTGCGAGACCTTGCCTTCGCCCCCAATGGGGAGCGGCTTCTGGCCCGGGATTTTCGCCAGCAACTTCATGTATTTGCGTTGAAGGGAGTATCCGACGAGGCGGCTATGGTGCGTTTGTGGGGACCTGACTCACAAGCCCTCAAGGCGGATTGGAATTTTCAGCCGATGTTTGTGAACGAGGGACGTGAATTGTTAGTGGCGAGCGAAGGAATGCTTCACTGGATAGATGTGGAAACGGGACGCAGTGCGCGTGAGTTGGCGGGCGTACAGGTGTCTGGCACAGTGACGAAAGATGGGCGGTATCTGGCTTATGGCGGTGATGGTGAAAGTGGATTAGTGGATCTGAAATCCGGCGAGCGATTTGTCACCGTGAGGCACGATGGGGGGACGCCTCGCTTTGTTAGGGTAGGTTCAGACTCGTCCGTTCTCTTCTTGGGAATCGGGTCGCGGGTGGAGCGTTTCCAAGTCGAGGACGGGCGGCGCCTGCAACCGCTCTTGCCTTCGCATCAGGATGATCTCACGGCAGCGGCGGTGTCGTCAGATGGACGCTGGGTGGCGACGGCAGGGCTCGATCAATTTATTCGTATTCATCGCGCGGAGCCAGAGCGTTCGTTTTGTCGTATGTTAGGGCCGTTTCCAAAGGCTCCCTTGCGAGGCGTGTTTCACCCAAACGGTGAGTATGTGGCTGTGAGCGGCACGGCGTATTGCGACGCCACGCCCATGCCGGCGGCGCAAGTTTATTGGAGTGAGAATGGCGAGCCTGCTGGACCCGTGTTCTCCCTCGATGGGCATCTGACAGCGGTAAGTTTTGTCAACGGTCAGCCAGATCAGTTGGCGACAGCGAGTTTGCTAGGGGATTCGAAGCCTCCCAAGAGCCATGCCGCTTCAGCCGTCGTTCCTGGGCAAGTGGAGCTTTGGAATTGGCGAACGGGAGAACGGCTTGCCGGGCCTATCCCACTGCCATCCGATCCACGTGACATGGCGGCGCATCCGAGTGAACATTGGTTCGGCGTCATGTGTGGGGCGCATTTGGTCAAAGTCGATTTCGCTCGAGACGAAATGAAGATACTGGTGACTAGCAAACCGACAGCAGCTGTCTTTTCCCATCACAACGGGCAGGTAGCGTTCTCTGAAGAAGGGCGTTGGCTTATGGGCTGGAGTGCTGTGGATCAATTCTATTGTTGGGACACGCAGAAGGGAGCGCTCGCTTTTGAACCGCAAAGCAATGAGGGCCGTTGCTACTACGGGGTGGCTACGCATCCGGACGGGGTCGCGGTGAGCGTTGAGTTGTTTGCCTCGCATTTGGACAATGGCCGCTTTGCGCGTTTCTGGGATTTGGAGACAGGCGAAGCTTTCCCCCTTACATTGCCACACAGTAACCAGATGTTCGCGGCCGAGTTCAGTGAGGATGGCCAGACTCTACTCACCACGAGCCAGGGGCGCGGAAAGTTGTGGGACTGGCGCACGGGCAATCCCGTGGCACCTGATCTTGAGTTTCCCGACCGCACGGCGCCGTTGCGTTCAGCGGCTTTCGTTCCCGGCCATCCGTGGATCGTCGCTGGCAATGAACGCGGGCAGTTGGGGCTCTGGGATCGGCGTTCGGGGAATCGGATGTCGCCCATCTACCAGGGTTCACCTCCAGTGTCGCTGGATTTCTTGTTAGTGTCGCCTAAGGGAGACCGTGCTCTTGCTAGTGGGATTGGCGTTGAGGGGCTGAATGTCTATCATCTCGACCAATTCCAGCGTCGGGTAGCGCTGCCGCTTGAAGCCTGGCGAACCCTAGCGGAGGTCAGTGCAGGAGCCAGGTTGGAGGATTCGCGGCTTCGGACTCTATCGAGATCAGAATGGTTGGCGCGTTGGCGTGCCTTCCGGAGGCAGTACCCCGACTACCATTCTCTCTAACCGAAGAGTTAAACGAAACCTAGCTGAGAACCTGGAGCAGAAATTCACGTTCTTCATCTGCTTCTTCTTGGGTACTGACTGTGTCCCGGATCTCCTGTTCTAACAATTCGCCGTAACGCTGCTTCATGCGGTGGTATTGGATCCGCAAGGCGACGACAGTCGTGCCGAGCTCCTTGGCCAAACCCCGGTAATCAGGTGTTTCATCGTGCAGAAGATGTGGGGAGAGAGCTTCGTAGAGCGCTGTGCGGTTGGCGCGTTGGTAGGAGGCTTCGAGCTTACGGATCACATCTTTGAGCAAGGTCTTGGCCCAGGCGCGTTCGAAGAGAATGTCTGGGGACTCATGATCGGCCGTCTCCTGTCCATATTGAAACTCCGCGGACTCGTGATCAATGGAAACGGCCGGCTCGCCTCCACCTCGCTTCTTCGCCGACCGAATCCGATGATGATCGATTAGAAATCGCTTCAATGCTGCTAACAAGAAGGCCCGTAGTTTGCCCTTGGCCTCGTCAGCACTGGTAAGCGAGTCGCGGCGAATAAGGGCTTCGAAGAACGCTTGGGTGAGGTCTTCAGCGTCATGCGAAGTGAACCCCTTCCGCCTCACATAGCCATACACGGGGTACCAGTAGAGTTGAAAAAGTTCTGACAACGCCCGGCTTGCTTGCTTCTCTTCGCCGCCCTGAGCGGTGATGACGAGACTCCAGCGGGTGTTGGGAAAGGGGTCGTTTGTAGATTCGAGAGGCAAGGGCGGATTGGCGGAAGGGGCACTCATCGCTGCATTCCTTCGAAAGAGCCAGTGGCTTGTTTCACACGAAACGAAACTCAGGATCTTTTTCAAGAAAGAGTGAAACGGCAGTAAGCCGCCTTCGAAGGAGCGGCACATGAAGACGATCCTTCCCCTCATCGCCCTGATGCTCCTCGCTGTCTCAGACCTCCGCGCCTATGTTGTCTACAATAACACCTCTTACGTAGCGCAGGTCACCATTGATGACTTCGATCCCGTAAGCATTTCCCCTGGAGGTAGCCACACTCGGAGTTGGGAAAGTTTCGCCGATGCCGCTTCCGAACCTCTCCGCGGATCGATCGTGATTGAAAGTTTCCGATCCGACATCGCGCTCAAGGCCAGTGGCGGCATCAACATTAATGAAGTGATCGAGGAAGTGGGCATGCGCGCGCAAATCGAAGTCCGCTCCACTTTCGGTGGCAGTACGGTTGATGTGGATGGGCGTCTCAGTTCCCCTGGCCATCGACGTGTGGATTTCCTGGCCACAGGTGACTTCCAATACAATCAACATGATCGAAGCAACCAGGAGGTTCGGAAATACCTCTCAGATGCCACCGCAGAGGTACTAATCAGCCGATTCAATCGCAATCGGCATCATCGAGGTATCCTTGTGGCCGGTGATCTAACACAGTTCGCGGTGGAATCCGAGTTCGACGAGTATCAGGAAGCCATGGGAGATTGGGATGAATACTTCTACGATGGTTTGGGAAATCACGACTTTGATCCCGATTCGTTCGAATTTAATGACGACGTGAGAAGTGAGATGCATTCCTATTTGGCCCACAAAGAATTTGGCACCTTGTTAGCCAATCGGGCGACCTACACGGCACCCCAGTTTCCCTTCCCTCTAAATGACATCCACTACTCTTGGGATTGGCACGATGTGCATTTCGTTCAATTGAACTACGCACCGCTGAATGATGACACCCAAGGCGAAGCGAAAGGCTATGAAGAGTCCCGCAATGCGCTGGACTTCTTGATTGCTGACCTGGCGAGTCAAGTCGGTACCTCTGGCCGTCCAGTGGTCCTCGTTTTCCATGTGGGACCGAATCATGACATCAGCTTCGTATGGGGTGACGACCAAACGGAGGGAGAAGCGAATCTAACCAGATTCTGGAACGCGATCAAAGACTACAATGTCGTCGCTTTGTTCAATGGGCACATCCACCAACCGGGAATTACTTGGGCCTTTCCTTTCAGAAAGCCATCCTCGGGAGACGCTCGGCCTGACGGACGTGTGAAAATCGCATCCTTTATTTCAGGTGGCGCCACGAACGGAAACGATGAAAGCTTCAATGGATCCGGAACCAACTATTTCCTCGATGTGTCGATCATTGACGAAATGATGACGGTGACTCGTTATGAGGTTAATTGGACCGGTAGTACGAACGACGAATACTTCGATCCTGACGACTTCTATTTCGACCACGAAGTCAGCCAATTCCGTCGTGCGACGGTGAAGGTGCCCTTATTTCCGGACCGGTTTAAGCAAGGTATTGACGACGATGAATTCGGTCCTCGCCCTTACAATCACAGCAACGATCATAAATGGGTCTATACAGCGGAACCCGCCGCAGGGGTGCCATTACCTGACGGCGATGCCTGCCGGACGCCTTTGTTAGGCGACAACGAATCCGCTTGGTTTGAGATTATGGTGCAAGGTCCCAAGACGCTTGGCTTCCGCTGGAAGGTGAGTTCCGAGTCGAGCGATGTCTTGGATTTCAGCGATAATGGAAACACTGTGGCCAGTATCTCGGGAACAGATCCTGGTTTCCCTTCAGTAAGCTACGCCATTCCGGCAGGGGATCACACGCTGCGGTGGACCTATCGAAAAGACGGTGATGGGAGCGCAGGTGAAGACCGTGCCTGGGTAGATCGTATCGTCTTGGCCATTGATGAAGTTGCCGGCGCGGTGGAAGCGCCGTCCCTCAGCTTCGACCCCGTTTTCAGTGGGTCCGATTCACCTTGGATTAAGGTTGCGGATTCGAATCGCGTCGATGGCGATATGGCCAAGAGTGGCACTATTGAGGATTTTCAAGAATCCTCGACGTTCGTCGAAATGTCAGGCCCAGCCATTCTCCAGTTCGATTGGCGCACCAGTTCGGAGGCTTCCACGACCGATCCGATAAGCACGGGGGACGAATTACAATTCGTGCTCAATAGCTACGTCACCCACAAGTTATCTGGGGAGACGCCATGGCAAACCGTTACCGTCGAACTTCCCCTCGCCACGAATTCGTTGAAGTGGGAGTACGACAAGAACGGGTCGGTGAGCGTAGGCGATGACGCCGGGTATCTTGATAACTTTCGAATCTTTGTGAAGAATGGAACGGCGGAGGAGGGTCTCGACCTGTTGCCAGAAATGACCGTGCAGCAGATTGGTGCTCCCTGGTATGCCAAGGCGGACGTGGCTGGAGGCGACTACACCACCTTTATCCCGGTTGAAGACAATGCTAGCACTAGGCTAACCACGCAGATCACCGGCCCCGGTGTCGTGAGTTTCCGTTGGCGCTGTGATGGTGCTAGGAGTATCAATGGCGACGATACCTTGAGCGCCTTTCTGGTTTTACCTGATCCCAACAATCCCCTCTCAGCTGGCGAAGTCAGCCTGGCCCGCATCTCTGGCAAGGTTGAGGAATGGCAAACCATCACCCGCGAGATCCCTGCCGGATCTTTCGAAATCGGTTGGTGTTATTACAATGATCCCGATGCCACGGGCGGGTCTGAAACGGCGTCCATTGATGACTTTCGCTTTATCCCGGGCACGAATAATAACACTTACCCAAGCCTAACAAAAGTGGAAGGCGCTGAAGTAGTACAAAGCGGTCTTGATAATCCCTATGATGCCTGGGCATTTGGAGGCGATGGCCAATGGTATGGATTGAAAGACACCAGTAATGGCGGCCGCGATTCCGCAACCCACACGCCGATTGGTGATAACGAGGAGACGTGGCTTGAAACGGAGATTGAAGGCCCGCGCACGCTTTACTTCTCCTGGAAAGTGTCGTCCGAGCAGGGCTACGATTGGGGACGGTTCCTGTTGAACAACGTCGAGGCTGTACCTGCCATCACTGGTGAGGAGGGATGGACGCGCCATCGCATCGACATTCCCAGTGGTCTCCACAAAGTTCGTTGGCAGTATGAGAAGGATTGGTCCGCCAAAGGCGGCAGTGATCAGTTGTGGCTGGATGGCATTGCCATCATGAGCACGGATTTCGGTGTCGAACGTCTCGCTGATACGCCTAACGGTGTCCTGCTCAGGCTCTTCGGGGAAACCTTCCTGGATGCCACAGGCAATCAGTTAGGCCGTTCGGGTTACCGGCTAGAGCACTGCACGGATCTGAAGGTGTGGCAGGTCGTTGAAGAAAATCTCGCCATGAACAAACAAGGCGTTGCCTTTGTGCATCACTCAATTCCCAACGACGAGCCGCGTGGCTTTTATCGCCTCCGTTGGGCGCCTGAGCGATTGGTTAGCCTAACCAATGCGGGATTTGAAGATCAACTGGTCGCCGATAGAGGATTCAGTTATCAGGTGCCTGGATGGGATGACACCGGCGCCACCACTTCGTTCACCGAAGATATCATTGGTGACTTCGCTCCCGAAGGAACGAACAATCTGGGACTTGCCAATGGCACCGGGCTTGGTGTGGCCAGCACCAAAGGCAAGCTGCGCGGCCGTCTTACTCTCGATGTGGCCATCGGTCACCGGCCGACCGGCGGCCACACCCAAGCGGGCAACCAATCACGCTATGGCTTTGCTAGAGGTGACGATCCCACGGCCTTCCTGGCCGACCATCCCCACAACGAATGGTGGTTTCACCGCAAGCACTTCATTGATGCCTCGACCATTCCCTCAGGGACATTCGTCGAAGCGCCGCCCATCACCTATGACAACGTTTACGCTTCTGGCATCGACAATCCCATCAGCGTCTATCTTGAGGCCGGTGGCAATGGGCGCTCACACTACGACAACGTTCGACTTTGGGTCGAGGATTATTAAGACGCTACGCTTCTAATTTGGCGGTCATTCGTTTATCCTGGGGATCTCATTCTTAATGACCTTACCCCTCAGCACCCATGACCCGGTTTCATAGTTTGCTCTTAGCATTAACGCTGCCATTGGCCGCAGCGAGCCACGCGGCTGATCATCCGAACATCCTATTTATTTCCATAGACGATCTCAATGATTGGATCGGTTGCCTTGGCGGTCATCCCCAGGCAATGACCCCTAACATTGATCGACTTGCAGCCAGTGGTGTGTTGTTCACCAATGCGCATTGCCCCGCGCCCGCGTGCAATCCATCGCGAGGCGCCATCATGACGGGGATTTCTCCCCACGTTTCGGGCCTGTATGATAACCGCCAGAAGATGCGTGAACGCATGCCTGATGCCGAGTTGATGCCGAGATACTTCTCACGTCATGGTTATTGGTCGGCCGGTTCCGGCAAGATCCTACACTACTTCATCGATGCGCCTTCATGGGACGATTATTACCCACCGAAGGAAACTGAGGATCCCTTTCCAAGGACGTTTTACCCAAAGAAGCGGCCAGTGAATCTGCCGGTCGGTGGGCCCTGGCAGTATATCGAAACCGACTGGGCGGCGCTTGATGTGACCGACGAAGAATTCGGCGGTGACTGGCTGGTATCTAAATGGATCGGCGAACAACTCGGCAAGAAACACGGCAAACCATTCTTTCTTGCCTGTGGGATCTACCGCCCTCATGAACCGTGGTTCGTCCCGAAGAAATACTTCGACGCGTTTCCGCTTGAGGACATCCAATTGCCACCGGGCTATCGGGAGAACGACCTGGACGACTTGCCGCCCGCGGGCAAGAAGCGCGGACCCAACCGCTACTTTGCCCACATTCAACAACACGGACAGTGGAAGAAGGGCATTCAGGGCTACCTTGCCTCCATCGCCTTTGCCGATGCCATGGTTGGGCGAGTGTTAGACGCTTTAGAAGACGGCCCTAATCGCGACAACACGATCGTCGTTCTTTGGAGCGACCATGGTTGGCATTTAGGTGAGAAACAACACTGGCAGAAATACACGGGCTGGCGAGTCTGCACACGAATCCCCTTGATCGTTCGCGCCCCGGCTGGCACTCCTGGACTGCCTCAGGGAACCGGGAAGGGAGCCGCATGCAACGCACCAGTAAACCTATTGAGCCTCTATCCAACGCTCACCGAACTCGCGGGATTACCTCACAAAGAGACGAACAATGGCCCAAGTCTTGTTCCGCTTTTGAAAAACCCGCAGAGCGATTGGCCGCATGTTTCGATCACGTATCTTGGAAGACCCGGCAACTATGGCCTGAGCGGCAAACGGTGGCGCTACATCCAATACGATAATGGCGACCGCGAATTGTATGATATCGGATCCGATCGCTACGAATGGACTAACTTGGCGGCTAAGCCGGAGCATGCCGATCAGATCGCGCGGCTAAAGAGCCACGTGCCCACCTCGTTTGCGAAGTACGTCAAACCGAGCGTTGAATCACTGCCCAAACTGAAATGGCATGCTGTTAGGGATTCTCCAGCGCCGGCCTCAAAACCGGATGGGAACAAGATAGACATTGTCTTCAACAACCAATCCGGCCAACCGGCCAAAGTCTTCTGGATGAACCGGCAAGGTCAACCCAAGCCCTACGGCACCTTGGAAGCTGGATGGCGAAAACCCTATAGCACCCGCCCCGGCGCCGTTTGGTTGATCACCGATTCCGATGACACATCACTCGGCTACTTTGTCGTCGGCGATCGAGGAGCCCAAGCCATCATACCTTCTCAGTAGCTGGAGGCGTAGGGCGCAAAGTGTTGCTAGAGTGCCTCCTTCGTCCGATACAAAAACGCGTCGGAGGTGAGCAGAGAGATGATCAACGCTTTCATGCTACCGCCGTTACTTCGGTAGGCCTGATGGGCTGCTTGGAGGACAGGGGCGTCATTGAGAGTTTCATTGCGGCCCATCCAGAAGCGGAAGGCGTGACGGACGAAGACTTGCTCAACGCGTTCGCTTGCTGCCAGCCGCTCGATCATCTCAAGGGCGCTATTGACGGGGCCATCAAGATTGGCGTCTCCGGAATCGATGATCTCGCCGCTAGTATCCACAGGATTGTCCCATTCGGTCGTACGGAACAGGCCGGCGTGATTGTACATTTCAAAGGGGAGACCGAGCGGATCCATCTTCTTGTGGCAGGTCCAGCAGTACTTTTCCCGTGTGACCCGCATGCGCTCGCGCAAAGTGGTATCGGGTTCGTCAGGCAACATGGCATCTACGGTGATGGGAACGTCCGGAATGCCGCCCCCTAACAAACGTTCACGAACCCAACGGCCGCGGTGGATGGCATGATTATCCATGGCATCAGAGTGAGAAACAAGCCACGCGGGGTGTGTTAGAATCCCCATCCGTTGGCCTTCCGGTGCGGTGGCTAAGGTCCGTTCGGGTTTCATGGAACCGTTTCCAAAGGAACGGCGGCTGACGCGGGCGTAGATTCGCGGGCCTGACAAGTCTGCCAGAGCCACATCCACATTGGTCCGGTTCCGGTTTCTCGCGGCTCCCCGTTTGCCCCGTCTCTTGGCCGCTGCCAATTCTTTCTTCAGTCGAGACAGCGTCTTCTTAGCTCGATTATTCTTGGGCTTTTCTGCCTCCAGGTCAGCAATCTCTTTCTCTAACTCAATGATCAACGCCCGATCTTTCTCAGCTTGCTCCTTCTCGGCTTGCTTCCGGGCAACCACCGCTGCCGCACGTTCTTCCTTGGTGTGTTTTCGGCCGAAATAAGTGTTGTCGGCCTGAGTCGCCACGACTTGCTGAGTGGTCAAGAGTTCTCTGAGGACATCCTTGTCCCGATCGAGAATGAGTTCGATGAGACGGTCGGTGCTCGCGGTGGCATCGAACATCGCTCTGTAGTGCCCGTTGCCCCGGCTAGAGGCGCCGGTTCTTGCTAGAGCAGCGGTGTCTTTGCAGATATAGCCAGCCAAGTCATGATCAAAGTAGTCGCGAAAAAAACGCAGGACTCGCGGCTTGCGGATGCTCTCATCGCCTAACAAACGCGTCACTTCGCGATGCACATCTTCGCGGTTCCGCATACGTCCCTCGACGATCGCCTGACGAAGTTCTTTGTCGGGCTTGATGTAGCGCAGGGCATGATTGACGGCCAGGCCGAGTTCCCAGTCTTGCAGCATCACGCGGCCGTGTTCGTCTGGCTTACCGGATTCCACCAATTCCGGACGGAATAGGGCATCGCGGTCGAGGAAGATGGCGGATAGACCCATGATAATCCCGTCTTCCCTGCCGATCTTTGCCATCGAGTCCCTAACCAATTGTAGGTAGTCGTCAGACTCTTTCTTCGTAGGCGGGCGGAAGGTGAGCGATTCGAAGAGTTCTTCGACCGCCTTCCTTAAGCGATCGTTAGTCACCTCTATGTTAGTATTTTTCATGAGATCGTAAACAGAAGTCAGTGGACGGAGGAACCTGGTGCTATAGACCAAAG
This sequence comes from Verrucomicrobiales bacterium, assembly GCA_965224685.1. Classification (GTDB taxonomy): domain Bacteria; phylum Verrucomicrobiota; class Verrucomicrobiia; order Verrucomicrobiales; family DEV007; genus CBDDAB01. The sequence goes on from CBDDAB010000018.1 coordinate 1,755,330, forward strand.
CCGTTGGAAGACCTCGGATGTCACCTTCCATCTTGTAGGTGTTGGGATCGTCGGTGATCTGCTCGGGATTGGCCAGGCTCAACGGGCCATAGGCCATGTAGCGAAGGATGTCCTCCGCTTTGCCCAGAATCTGGGTCGCCTCAGCACTGTTGACGGTATAAAAGTCAGGGTAGTTCTCCAAGCCATGTTTGCGGGCCGAAGAAAGAACGGCGGGCACGCTCTTTACTGAAGTAGCATAAGCCACCGTCCCGCCCTGCCATTTGATGATGCGATCCGTGCCGAAGTAGAGCTTCAATTCCCCGCCGTGATTGGTCGGCACGACATCGCCATGGGTACGCAATCCGGGCTTGTCAGGGTCGTACTTCAGCTCGGTGTTGATCAGCTCATTCAGGCGGGTGATGTGCTCTTGCGGTGTCACCCGCCAAAGGCGAGCCGGCGAAGTCGCGGGTTTGAGTTGAATGCCATCCGGCAGTGGGCCAAAGAGCAAGTCGTGATCGAGAAAGTTGCCTTTCTGAGGATCTAAGTGAGCTTGGAAGCCCCCCTTGTCCTTCATTTCGCGTTGCAATTCCGTGACGACCCAATCGGAAAAGCGAAGTCTCTCAACCATGTCAGGCTGCGACTTCTTCTTGGGCGGCATTTCCTGCAACGTCACCTGAGCCCAGACCGACTTCCAAATGGCGGCATTGGTTTCATCGACCGGCCCAAGGTCCAGCAGAGAAAGATTGCCTTTCTGTAAGTCGTCGTCGTGACACTCGAAACAATGCAATTCTAAAAAGCCTTGCGCACGATGTTCGAAGCTTCCACGAACGGGCTCACCCGGCGTGTAGGTATCGCCTAGAGCAGCCGTGTAGAGCAGTGCTAGTATCAACAATCCGTAGCACGGGCTTCTTACGGGTGACGTTAGTAGGCCGCGGCTGATTGATTTCAGTATGGGTGCCAATAAACAGTAGCACGGGTTTGTAACCCGTAACCCTATCAACGTCACGGGTTGCAAACCCGTGCTACATTCAAATCTCATCATCATTCCACAAAATCCCATCCACACTGCTGCCATGTTTCACTAACCCAACGCAATTCCTTCCCTTCTCCCAAATTTGCCTTGGCTGGATTCTTCCCGATGTATTGCAAGCACTTCCAGAGATGCTCAGGCTCTCGTACAATCCTATCATAACTCTCTTCCTGCCAGAGGGCGCCAGACTTCCCGGTTTCGGCATTGATCGTCCGTGAACTCTCACGTTTGATGCTCATTAAGATCTTCTCTAACGATTCATCCTCCAGTGGGCGAAGCAACACGTGAACGTGATTCGGCATCACGACAAAAGCTCCAGTCTCATGCCGTTTCAAGTGAAAGAAAAGCAGTGTACCATAGACGATCTCACGGCACGTTTCCTCTTTCAGTAAACAACTACCCATTCCCTGATCGAGCCAGGCCTCCGATTTTTTCATCACATTCTTCGCATGTTCTCGCCACCATCTCTCCACCTCAGATGGCGAGTCTCTTAACTTACAAGCCAGCTCTTGACGTAACGCCCTAAGCTCATTGAGTTTTGATGCGGGGAGCGAATCAATGAGACGAAACGTCACGAAATAGGTAGCTCCTTGTTGCCGCCAGTGAGGCAAATTGCGCTGATAGCATGTCACTTCTTTAGCCGGATCCAGCCCTTGAAATCCAGGCGGGGGTTCCAAATGGAAGTCACTGTCACTCATCCTAAAATCATTCTTAGAAGTAGCACGGGTTTGCAACCCGTGATTCCCATCTGATGCACGAGTTACAAACCCGTGCTGCGCTATCACACCAGAAGTTGTTTCAAAGGCCCACTCCCTGAGTCGAACTTCTTGGCCAGCTTGTCGCTCATGTTGAAGCGCTCGCAGGCGACGCCGGACGCTCGAAGGATAGTCGTGTAGAGGGCATTGATAGGACGCTTGCCATCCAGCTGCGTGAGCCGGCCGGTCTTGATAGCACCGTTGGCATTCCCCAGCAACATCACGGGCCAATTGGCGCCGTTCGTGTGCTGCTTGTCGGCGTTGTTGCTTGTATAAACGATGAGCGTGTGATCCATCATGGTGCCGCTGCCTTCGGGAACCTTTTCCAGCTCTTCCATGAGCCTCACTAACATGCGACTATTATACTGGCGGATCTTGATCCAGATCGGATTGTCCGGCTGTTCCATGTGACCCAAGTTGTGCCCTTGCTGCTCAATACCCAAACCCTTCCAAGCGCCGAAGATCTCGCCGCGACCGGAGCCAATGGTAAGAACGCTCGTGACACCAGACTTCAACGCGGAGATGCCCAAATCTAACAGAACGTCGTGCCAGTCAGTTTCAAACTCAGGATTGGTGTAACGATCATCGACTTTGGGGGCAAACTTTCTTAAGTGATCGGAGACCTTGCCGAGACGCTCGCGCAGACCATTGATGTCCTGGAATCCTTGCACATACTGGCCGTAACGTTGCTTGTCAGCACCTCGCAGCGAGCCCCCTTCCGCGGCGGCCAGTTGCTCGATGCGGTCGAACATGCTCGATCGCGCTTCGTGTTGCTTGCGAATAGCACCTTGAGAAATACCCCCGTAGAGCATCTGATAGAGGTGATTTGGATTTGAATGCATGAAGATCGGCTGCCCTGCACCGCTCGCTGAAAGATTGGCCACGGTGGGCTTGGTTCGCATGTTCTCCATCGAGTCCATTCCGATACACAAGTGAGGCAGGAGCGTTTCCGGTAACACTTTGCACAATTCGTAATCAATGGTAGGCCCGCTAGGGGGCACGCCATCGCTACCACGATAGCCGCCAAGGGCTCCGAAGAACGCGCTGTGCGCCGGGCTCGTATGCAAGCCATGCAAACCATTGATAATGTGCAGACGCTCTTTATAAGGCTCCAACGCTTCGATCGGCTCCGGCAGCTTGGCTTGGGCCAACGAACCGTCGTTAGCCACCCCTGTAGGCAGGCAGGTTGCCGGATCAAATCCTTGATTCTGCATGAAGAAGATCACGCGTTTCGGACCACCAGAGAGACGCGAAACCGCCTGACTGATACCGGGAAATAGCGAGGAACCGATCACTGCGCCGGCACTGGCAGCCATCCCTTTGAGCAAATTTCTACGATTCAAATTCATGGTAGCGTCACAAGAAACCCCACCGTTCCATAAGTGAAGTGAGAAATCCGGGGATGACTAAAAGTGGTGGGCACTTTCGTAGCGGAACTCGTGAGAGTTCCGGGTGTGGCACTCCGCTGCCGCACTTTCGTAGCGCAACTCGTGAGAGTTCCAGGTGTGGCACTCCGCTCGTAGCGGAACTCGTGAGAGTTCCGGGTGTGGCACTCCGCTGCTGCGAAGGAACGGTCACCAGTTCCTCTACCTTTATTGACCACCACTTTTAGTCACACCCGAGAAATCCAGCTCTGTGCCCCCGTACGAGCGATGAGATCATTCGTTTGCAATAGCTGAGAAGACGATTCGGAATCAAACGTGAGTGACCTTCGCACGCCGTTTATGTCACCATCCTCGGATGCTCGTTACCGCTCTCAAGAAAGGCATGCGCGAGAACGCAATCCGAATCGATGCCATTTCCGCAGACAAATTTCGCTAAGCCTTTGGGGCTAATCGCGCTCCTTATAGCCTTGGCCCTCTTATTATCAAATTCACAGGCCGAATTTCCAGCGCGCCCGGTTGAGATCATCATACCCTTCGCCGCAGGAGGCGGCAGCGATGTCTTCGTCCGTATCCTGCAAAAGGCGATCCGCGAAAACCGCCTTTCGCCTCAGCCTTTGGTGGTTCGAAATGTCGGCGGAGCTGGGGGCTCGATCGGCAGCCGCCGGGCACGCGACGCAAGTCCTGACAGATACACCATCCTTTGTCTGCACGACGGTATCTATACCGCCCAACATTATGGGACCGCAACGTGGGGAGCAGCAGCCTTTGAACCCATCGCGGCGACGGGCCGCAGTGATGTGGTCGTCGCGGTGGTGGAAGATTCGCTTTACGCTACTCTGTTAGATCTGATGCAGGATGCGAAAGAGCGTCCCTATCAAGTCGTCTGTGGAACGAATCTTGGTGCACCGAGTCACTACTCGGCGTTGTTCCTGCAGGAAGGCTTCCCTGGCGCGCGATTTCGCTTTACCCAAAGTGGCGGCGGTGCCAAGCGCTTATCACAGCTGAAAGGCGGCCATGTCGATGTGACCGTGTTCTCGGTTTCGGAATATTTGCAGTTCCAAGGTGCGGGCGTTCGCGCCCTTGCAATCCTCGGTGAAGAGCGTGTCGCGGCTTTGCCAGAGTTGCCCACCGCGCGGGACCAAGGGGTTGATGTCATGGATAGTCTCATGCAGTTCTGGTGGGCGCCAAAGGGAACACCGCCGGATCGCGTGGAGTTTTTCGCTGAAATGTTAGCCTCAGCCATGAATACCCCACAAGTAGAGCAACGTCTCGCTCAACTGCACATCGACCCGGTCTTCATCACCGGCGATGATCTCGATGGGGTGATCAAGTCGCGAAGCAGGCGTTTGGAAAAACTCGTCGTCGAGGCACCGGTCGGGGTGCCTCCGCTAGAGTGGATCGTTCTCAGCTTCGTCGTCGTTTGCAGTTTCTTTGTTAGTTTAGAGGAAAGAAAGAGACGTGATTGATCTGCTGACCTCACCGATCGCCTTGGCCCTCGCCCTGCTCGGGACCTTTCTCGGCATCTCGGTCGGCGCTATTCCAGGACTGACGGGCACGATGCTCATTGCCCTAGCACTGCCCTACACTTTCTGGATGGCGCCGGCAACCGCATTGGTTTTGTTAGTGGCCATGTATGTCGGGGCGGTGAGTGGTGGTTTGATTAGTGCGACCCTCCTGCGCATGCCGGGCACACCGGCTGCGGTGATGACGACCCTCGACGGCTATCCCATGGCGCAGGCCGGCCAACCGGGGCGAGCGCTGGGGTTGGGGATTGGCGCTTCGTTAGCAGGCGGGCTGCTTTCATGGCTTGCCCTTTGGGTTCTGGCCAAGCCCATGGCGGATTGGTCGACCCTGTTGGGGCCGTTTGAGTATTTCTCTCTTGTTGTTCTCGCCCTTGCCCTGCTCGCCGGTCTCGGCGAGTCGACCCGTGCCAGAAGTCTGCTCGCAGGCGGTCTCGGCGTGTTGGCTGCGATGCCCGGTACTCACCCGGCCACCGGTGAACTCCGGTGGACTCTCGGTGCCGTTTCGCTTAACGACGGCTTCCGCCTGATTCCTGTGCTGGTTGGATTGTTCGCGATCGGCAAGATCCTCAACGACCTGAGCGGTAAGTCAGAACCCATCAAAAGCGCGGCGGGATCGGATTCACCGTGGATTCCTCTAGCAGAGTGGAAACGGCATGGCGTCAATCTTCTGCGTTCGTCAGGAATTGGAACAGTGATAGGCGTGTTGCCTGGCGTAGGCGCTAACATTGGTTCACTGGCCGCCTACGCTGCGGCGAAACGCTCTTCGAAAAAGCCAGAGCAGTTTGGCCAGGGAAGTGATGAAGGGATCGTGGCGTCGGAAGCCGCGAACAATGCCACCGTTGGCGGCGCGCTTATCCCGCTGCTTGCGCTTGGTGTTCCCGGCAGCGTGATCGGAGCGGTTCTGCTAGGCGCGTTGGTCGTGCACGGCCTGCAACCGGGGCCGCTGCTTTTCCGGCAGAGCCCGGAGGCGGTGCACGCCATCATTGGCACGATGCTGGTGGCGAATGTGATGATGTGTGGCCTCATGCTGTTGGGCGCGCGCTGGATTGCCCGCCTCTCCACCGTGCCGAAACGTTTCCTATGGCCATTGGTCTTTTTCTCCTGTGCGTGGGGCGCCTACGCACTTGGCGGGCGATGGTTCGATGTGGGCGTGATGCTGGCTTTCGGTGTGGCTGGCTGGTGGATGGAACGTGCCCGCATCCCGCTGTCTGCCTTTGTGATCGGGTTTGTGCTAGCGCCCGTGGCCGAGGAGCATCTGTGCGCGGGCTTGATGGCAAGCGGGGGTAGCTATTGGCCGCTCTTCCTTCGGCCGGTCTCGCTGGCCTTTCTCACGTTCTCCGTGTTTCTCGTCTTGCGAAGAAAGAATATTTCTGCACGCAAAAGTATGCACGTTTCTCCAACTTCATCTCTCCATGAGCGATCGCCCTAACATTCTTTGGTACTGCACGGACCAGCAACGCTTCGACACCATCGGTGCTCTCGGCAATCCCTACGTGCGAACGCCAGTCATCGACGATCTGGTTCGTGAGGGGGTGGCCTTCACCCACGTCTATTGTCAAAGCCCCATCTGTACCCCGAGCCGTTCGAGTTTCATGACCGGGCTCTACCCGAGCCGCCTCCACAACACGCGCAACGGCAACAATCGCTTTCCAACGGGAACGCCGGTCATTACCAAACTCATCGCTGATGCCGGCTATCACTGCGGGTTGGTGGGGAAGTTCCATTTGCAAAGCTCTGGCAAACGCACCGAACCGCGAATCGACGACGGTTTCAGTTATTGGAAATTCAGCCACGCCCCTAGAGACGATTGGGAAGAAGGCCACGACTACGCTGACTGGGTCAGAAGCCAGGGCGGCGATCTCAATGCGCTGCGTGAGAGCGAGGACCGGGTCCCCACTGAACTGCACCAGACCACTTGGGCTTCAGAGCGCTCGATCGAATTCATCAAACAAGACCATACCGGACCGTGGCTTCTCAACGTCAACCCCTACGATCCGCATCCTCCCTTCATCCCACCGCGCTCCTATGCGGAACAGTTCGATCCGAATGATATGCCGGGGCCACACTTGGTGGAGAGCGATCGCGCAGCGCAGGAGTGCTTAGCGGCCTGCGATTTCCAGAACAAAGGCAAATCGTTCAGCATCGAAGACGGCAAGAAGGCGCAAGCCCTTTATTACGCGATGATCGCGCAGATCGATGACCAGTTCGCGCGCATTCTGCAAGCCCTCGACGAGACTGGGCAGCGCGACAACACGGTGATCATTTTCACCAGTGACCACGGCGAAGCCCTGGGAGATCACGGCCTGATGTTTAAAAGCGCTCGTTTCTACGAGGGACTGGTGCGTGTGCCGCTCATCTTTTCCTGGCCGGGGCAGTTCAGCTCGGGCCTAAAGAGCGACGCTTTGGTTGAAATGATAGATCTCACCGCCACCTTGTTAGACCTCGCCGGCGTACCTTCCCCCAACTATCAACAAGGCAAGACGCTCATTCCTATACTGTGTGGTGAGGGCGATGGCGAACACCGCGAGTTCGTGCGCAGCGAGTACTTCGACGCGCTCGATCCCGTCTTTACCGGAGGGACTGGCACCTTCGCCACCATGCACCGGACTCGCACACACAAACTCGTCGTCTATCATGGCAAGCAAGTCGGGGAACTCTTCAATCTTGAGAACGATCCGTGGGAACACGAAAGCCTCTGGGACGACCCGGAGCATGCCAATTTGAAAAACCAGCTCATTGCGGAGAGTTTCGATGCGCACGTGTTGCTTACCACGGATGTGGGATCAGAGCGGATTGCCCCAATGTAAGGGTTACTGGAAGGCCGAGTGTGATTGGAGAAAAGATGATCCGTTAGAGTCAAAGAAGTGAAAGAGCGCTGGTGTGAACGACCCTGCTTCGCCAGCTTCTCCAATTCCTTTAGTTCCTGACGAACGGTGGACGGCAACGCTCACCACAGAACGCGCACGGCTCACCCGTCTGACCGCTTGTGGATGGAACCCATTTACCACTTTCGGCCTCATCGCTGGAACACGCCAAAGAGATATCGGAGTTCCTCCGTCGCACTTTCTCCTGGCTCCATCGTGCCAGCAATTTCGGTCAGAAGCAGCTCACGGTAGCGCTTACGCATCCGATGAACCGTGACTTTCACAGCCGACTCCGACAGGCCTATTGCCTCACCAACTTCGCGATAAGTTCGCTCACCCCCACCAAGAGCCAGGAAGTCCTTTAGGGTTTCAAAGAGTTCCTTATTTCCGTCCTCCTCAAACGCTTGCTGCATCCGGGACATCACGGTATGCAGCATGGTCGTTGCCCAGTGTTGTTCGAAAACGGTTTCGGGTGTCACATTGTCAGTCGGCTCGATACAGATGTAATCTTCAGCCTCCTTAATGTCGATCGATAGCACCGTCGCTCCGCCTCCTCGTTTCTGGGCTTTTCGTCGTGCCCACTCGTTTGCCATGAAATTCCGTATTGCTACAAGGAGGAAAGTTCGCAGTTTCCCTTTGCGGTCACACACTTTTCCAAACTCTTTTGTCTTCAATAAATAGGCGAAGAATCCTTGAGTGACATCTTCGGCGTCTTCGGGATTAAAACCGCGCTTGCGTGCATAAGCGTATATCGGATGCCAATACGTCTGACAGATTTGCTCAAGTGCCCGCGACCGTTCAGCGCTGTCGTCGGCTCTTGCCGAAAGCACGACGCTCCATTGAGTGGGCGGGAAGGCTTGATGGCGCGAAGTATGGTTTTGCATGGCTAACGAAGATCGATTTCGTGAATCAGATTATCAAGAACTTGAGGGAGGAACGGCGCACCGGACTGCCGTCACGGACAGTCCGATGCGCTTTTTCCTGCCACAGTTCCAAGCAATTATGGTGAAACAGGCCTCGGCGTGAGGATGAATGCCCTGCTAGGGGAAGGGTAATCGGTGGCAGTTCCGGAAATGATACCGTAGCCAGTCTCGGATTCGCCCTCGACTTCGCTAATCCTAACATCGCGAAAGTTTTCGGCGGATTGAAAGGCTTGAACATCGGTGGCATCACCTTCTACGAGATCGTCAACGTTGAAGACACCTTCGTCTGGATCGCGTAACCAGAGATCGTTGGCGGTACCCCCTCCGCCAACTCCGTAGCCCCCAAGTACCTGTCCGTTTTCGTTGACACCCAGTGCCGAAGCAGCCATCCCGACGCTACTTCCCAAGGAGAAACTTCCGGTCGGAAGCAGGGCGTCCAGCTCCTCCCACAGAATCGTTTGGGCCTGAACCAGGCCGGCCATCGCAGTGCTCGTCCGGTTTTTTCCTTTGGGTGCTCTGTCCTCGAAGCTCCCAAACACCGTCCCAGAACTGTCGATATCAAACGCGAATGACACGGGCTCCTTGCTTACATTGGCAGCATAGCCGAGTTCCTCGACCGTCGCGTCGCCGGTAACGGGATCAATTGTCAGGCGCGCCGACCCATCAAACCCATTCCCATTGGTTTCAAAATCCCTAAAGGTAGTCGTCGCCAATTCGAGGTTCTCGTTTAATCCCCTCGGGTAATGATGACCCAGTTGGGTGTAGGTGAAGAGCTGATTCAGTGAACGGATGTAAACGTGCAAGCCCCCGGATCCCAAACACGCAATGTCGCCGTTCTCGTTCATCCGCATTGACTGAGCACCGGACACCACCCCCAGCGGTTCGAGGGAAGCAGAATCCGCTAGGTCTGCAATAAAGAGCATCCGTTGAGATGTCTGACTGTTGATGAGATTGCCACAGACTTGATTCGCGTCGTTAATCTGATAGGCACCTCCCATCGACCAATCTTCATAACCTGAAGGCCGAGTCCACCAGTCGTCCAGAGAGTGGACCACCCCGTCCGCAGAGGTCAGCAACGCTCCATTAGGAGACGTGTTAGGACCTGAAGAGTACGCGTTCCCGACTGCGAAACCTGACGCATTGATGTCGTAGATCTCGTAGCCAGCATCGCTCGATCCGAACCACGTTAGTTCGTATGCCACTGGCGCTGGCGGCGGCGGATCTCCGCCTCCAGGTTTGCCTTTGCCGCCACCTTTTCCAGCCAATCCATCGACGGCTGACAGAAATAGGATGGCGCTAACTTTAAAACCGAAGGCCGATTTGCTAAACAATACTGAGTTCTTTTTCATGGACTTTCTTTCGGTGGATGTTTGGCGACATCCCTTTAAGAAAAAGAAATCGATAACCGTTACACTTCTTCTTAGGTTTATCGTAACCCGCGAACGTGGTCCAAAGGCACCTTTGGGTGAGGCTGCGCGCTTTGTTCCGCTGCTACGGGAGCCCCAGCAAGGTGATGGCACCGATTCTAAGATCCGAACTATCGGCGGAACGGTTGTGCAACGAAATGGCGAGGGTATGGGCACCGGGGTCGATCCCTCCCTTCAGCACCACGGGCCGCCAGTTGAACTCAGCCTCTCCGGAGCCTCCGCCTATGGCGTTTGCTTGGAGTCCGTAGGATTCCGTTAGATCTCGTCCAACAGAGAGGCGGCCGGCTTCCGCGCCATCAAGGTAGATAATGGCTCCATCGTCGCATTGCATCCGGAGCCAGAGCCGGCGATAGGACTTTTCCGTAGTGAAGTGGTGACGGAGGTAGGCACTCTTGCGGTTGCCCAGTGCCGGAGTGATCCATTCGACGGCTACGGAACGGCCATATCCAAAGCCTTTGGCCTCGCCTCCCTCTGTACCTTCGCGCCCCTTCTCCCAAGCTTCATCATTGTAGGACGAAAGAAAAAACGTCGCGTGAAAATTGGCATCAACGGTAGCAGGATCTACCCCGTCCGACGGATGGAGGAACTTCCACTCTGCGCCGGGACCGACAATTATCTCAGAATCATGAGGCATGGTAACGGATTCTATGCGGGCGTCCCAGAAATAGCTGACGGGGCGCAATCGGGCTTCCTCAGTCGCTTCGATTTCCCGTGCCGCTTCAAGAGCGATCGCGGTCGCCGGCACTAGAGAGAAAAACCACCACCCAGAAGCCCCGTTGAACGTTCCCGAATATAGACGCTCAACGGCGTACCACGCGTTCTCAAGTTCCGACTGGGCTTCTTCAGGTTTGCCAGTGCGGTGGTAGATAAGAGCCTGTACCGATCTCATGATCGCCTGACTTGTTAGGCTTTCACCCTCCCAGTTCCGGATTAACTGTTCTGCCGTTGCGTAGTCTTCACTCCGATAAGCTGCCAGCAATGGGGCGTAGTAGGGGATCGCATATTGGTCATAGTCGCCAAGTCGTTGCTGGGCGCGTTCGGTCAGCTCTGTTCTCCCAATTAGCGCAATCGCCTTTCTGATGCGGTCGCTATTGCGGGAATCAAGAAGCGCCACCAGTGCGATTTGCTCTGGTAGCGCATTCAATGCTTCAGGATCATCGTAGCGCTTGAGGCTCCGAGAGCAGATCTCTTCGTATAGCTGGCGTTCTCCGGCCATCAGGGCGCACATCGCACCTCGTCGAGCATAACCATGGCCGAGAATTGGATCCTTTGCGGCGGCTTGCATCCAGAGATCGATTGCTTGTGAGAACCGTCCTAGATTCGTGTAGACATTAAGCAGACTTCTCATTTCAATGGAGCGATCGGCTAGACTAGCACGATCAAGATCGCGAAGCCGTTCCCCAATGAGATCCTCAAGGAAACGTGCATATTTGTCGCTCCGTCCAGACAGAGCATAGACTTGAAGCAGATGGCTCCGATCAAGAATAAGCCCATGGCGTTCCTCAGGGTCATCCTTTAGAATCTCGAGACTTTGGATGAAATTCGATTCGGCCTTATCGATGGACTTAAAGTAGTCTCGACCCTGGCTCGCCGAGTAGAGATGCTGGCTGCCAGCTCGTTGACAGGCCTCACCGTGTGACCACTCGTCTGCGGGAAGATCCGCTCTCACTGCCGCTTTTTCGATGGCGATCGCTCTCTCGTAACACGCTAATCCTTCGGCTAGAAATTCGGCATCGTTCTTTCGGCCAAGCCTCATAAACGGTGCGAGGCCACGTGTGTACACATCACCCAGATGGATCAGCGATCTTGTCACTCTCCCGGACGTTTTGTCAGGTTTGGCCGAAAACAACGCGGATTTTACGTTTCCGGCTTGGCTACGGAATTCCCCTAGCAATTTCTCCGTGTTACCCTCGCCAGAACCAACCTCATCGTTATGCAGATAATAGGTTGCGCTAACGAGACGCTGGATCTGAATGATCGTTTTCGGATCCAGCGCGCCGAACTCGTCAAGAAGAACAGCATAGAGTTCGCGCTCGGTCTCCAGGCTTCCCGCTGGATCAGAGAGAGCCACTCTCTTTGCGATAGAGTAAGCTCTCTGGTTTTTGATCGTCGCGGAATGAGTGCTGCCCAGAACTTGGCTCATTCGCGGAACGAGTTGTCGGTAGATGTCCGCCCCTTCTCTGGCTGATTCCCGCCTGACGTCCGGGCTTCCACTACGATGCATCATATGCTCTGCTAATGTTGCATAACCATGAAGCGTGGAGGGGTGAAGTTTGCCAACATCTGCTTCAAGAAAAGCCGTGGCCTTGCGTGCCTCTGCTATTCTATCATTCCAATCGCCGTATTCGTCGATTTTCGACCGCAAAAGCATTAGGGCTAACAGATGCCTTCGAGCTGCGGTTTCTAGACTTGCAGGGTCAGGGAATTCTCCCACGACTTTTAGCACATCAAACGCCCTTCGGCCAAAGCCCATGGCAACACACTTCGATACCAGGCGGTGCGCCGACTCAAGTGTATCCGCATGGTACCGTCCCAGCACTTCTCTCTGAGTCCTAACGACCGCATTGAGAGTGTCTAGATCACCGTTATCCCTAGTGCCGATTCCGGAAAAAAGGGCTTTCGCTCGTAGCGTTTTAGGATTGTCCTCCCCGAGTTCTCGCGTCCAAAGCTCGGCGGCACGTTTCGCATTTTCCCTGGCCTTTTCTCCCTCGCCCACCTGTGCGTAAACTTGCGCGAGGGTCATCCGCACTTCAGCCTCAATCAGAGGTTGGGTTCTAAAGCGTTCGTTAAGGTGGGCCTCTGCCCGGTCCACAACCACGCGAAGCTTAACATCACGGTCGGGGCTCTCATTGGGGCCCGCTTGCGCTAAGAGGTCCTCCGTTAGGAACTCATTGATAGCCCTAGCAATGTCCGCTTCTTCCTGCGCCTTTGTCTCCGATTCCCTAGCAAGTTCCGCGTTCTTACGCGAATCCTCCTCTGCGGACTGCGCTCGCAGCATTCCCCAAGTCGCAAGGATGATTCCGCTCACTAATGTAAAGAACACCAAAGCCGCAGCTCCCACTGCAGTCCGGTTGCGGTCGACGAACTTCCTCACTTTGTAACGAAGATCCGGTGGCCCCGCAGTTACCGGTTCGTCGCGTAAGGAACGCTCAATGTCCTCCGCCAAGCTCGAAGCAGTGCCGTAGCGGCGGCCTCGATCTTTCTCCAAGGCCTTCATGGCAATCCAATCGAGATCCTGGGAAATGCGGGCGTTACTTGGCATCGACAAGGTACCTCTAGCGGTCGCTCGATCGGTTTTTTGCGATGTTAGACGCGTGCTTGGCTTCTGTGGTTCTTCCTCTCGGATCATTCTCCGCATTTCGTCAAAGGCAGCCTTGCGTAAGGTCTCGGCATCGAATGGCGTGGTGCCGGTAAGTAGCTCATACAGCAAGACCCCAAGCGCATAGACATCACTGCGCGTGTCGACGTCGAGCCCGCTGAGCGCTGCTTGTTCGGGACTCATGTAGGCGGGTGTCCCGATTATGTGTTCGTAGCGCGTGAACAATGTTTTGTCGGTCAGCCGTTGATCCATTGCTTTGGCAATTCCGAAATCGATGACCTTCGGAACCGGGGCGCCATCATGTAAGGTGATGAGAATATTCGATGGCTTGAGATCACGGTGGATGATGCCTTTGACGTGGGCGTGTTGCACGGCGCGGCAGACTTGCATGAAGAGATCAAGCCTCTCATTGATCGAGAGCTTCTCGTCATGACAGTAGGTGGTGATGGGGACGCCCTTGACCAATTCCATGACAAAGTAGGGGCGTCCTTCCTCAGTCTCTCCGACATCGAACACACGCGTGATGTTCGGGTGATCCATCATTGCCAGGGCTTGGCGCTCAGCCTCGAAGCGGGCGATCACCTGTTTGGTATCCATCCCGGCCTTGATGATTTTGATGGCGACCTTTCGGTGCACATGCTCAACCTGTTCAGCCATGTAAACCATGCCAAACCCGCCCTCCCCAATGTGCTGAAGGAGCTTGTAACGGCCAATCTTGGTGCCTTCGAGCGGATCCGCAGTGCAAATGCTATGGGCGACGCGCACAGTGGGCATACTCGAAGGATTCTCCAGACCCTCATTCATAGTCTCTATGCTAGAGTGTTGATCAAGAGCACCTGCGATCAAACAACGTGAGCACAATCCGCCCGGTGCCGCCCTTGGCATGGCGCTTCCACACTGCTCGCAGAGGTGATTTTCCGATCTTTCTTCGTGGTCTATTTTCAATCTGAATCTTTCCCGTAACGGATTAGAAGAATTCTTAACGTATGGTTACACCAAAGAACGTTCATTTGTCTGTCCTTTCGGGGGTGACGACGTGACCAGTGGGAAACCGTCCCGCACTTGAGCCCATCGGAGTTCCGGCGTGTGTGAGAGCGTTACTGACGTCGGTAAGAGTCGGAAATCGCGTAAACAGCTCAAAGAGCTTTTATGGATTTCACCCCCTTCTGCAAATCGTCGAAGATGAGAAGAAACGGGCCAGCCCCTCAGGCAGTTCCGTTTCTTGAGGGCCTTGTCTGCCGCCAATCGCACATCGATGACGAAATCTCCGCCAAAACCGCGACTCAAAGAGGATCTTATCTATCTAAAAGATGAACACGCTTCAGGTTCCCATACTTTTCGCCCTGACTTGCTTGGCCGTTGTTCTGGTCATCGCGGCCGATCATGCGCCTAAACAGCCGGTCATTGAACGGTCGGCCAACGGTGAAGTGAGAGCGACGTTTCGCGCCAGCCAAGGCCATCTTTACCGAATCGAAGCCTCTCAAGATCTCAATGAGTGGACGCCGCTTGCCACCATTGAGGGCAACGACACTATCGAGTATCTCGACTCCGAAGCCGCTTATGTTGGCGAGCGCTACTACAGAGCCGTGGCTATCGAGGAAGAAACGCTGACGGGCGATCACTTCGTCACCAGTGAAGGGATGGTAACCATTCACCCTATCAATCACGCCTCTTTCGTGATCGAATGGAACGGCAAGATGATCTACAACGATCCTGTCGGTGGTTCTTCGCCCTACCGCGACCTCCCTCGTGCCGATCTCATCCTTGTGGGCCATCAACATGGTGATCACTTCAATACCGGCACGCTGAACGCGGTGAGGACGGATGACACCGTCATCATCGCTCCCGAATCCGTGTTCAACCAGATGTCATCGAGTTTGAAGGAGAACACGCTATCGTTAAGCAATGGAGACATCGCGGAGGTCATTGGCCTTCAAGTCGAGGCCGTTCCAGCCTACAACGATCGGCATCCCAAGGGGCGCGATAATGGTTATGTTCTCACCATTGGCGGCGTGCGATTCTACATGAGCGGCGACACCGGTGCGACCGATGAGATGCGCGCCCTGCCTGACATTGATGTCGCCTTTGTCTGTATGAACTTGCCTTTCACCATGAGCGTGGACGATGCGGCCAGCGCGGTGCGTGACTTCAAACCGAAGTTTATGTATCCCTATCACCATCGCGGCAGCGATATTCCGCGCTTCAAAGAACTGGTTGGCAAAGATGGCGGCGTCGCTGTTAGGATTCGCGAATGGTACTAGTTCACAAGATTCATCTCAGCTGCGGCATTCTATGCGATACTTGCGCCATGAAATTGGTGAATCCTTTAGTGGGAGCGGCGGTGTTGATCGCCTGCTTGCCCTGTGGCTCGGCGGCGTGGGCTCAACATTCGCCAGTCTCTCCTGAGCACGAACTAAAGGTAGGAGACAAGGCCCCCGATTTCGAGCTGCCTTCACACCAAGACCGCAAAGTTCATCTCGACGAACTCACCAAGAAAGGCATGGTGGCAATCGTCTTTCACCGCTCCGCCGATTGGTGACCGCCCTGCAAGAAGCAACTGGTCGAGTTGCAAAGCGCCCTAGCCGAGATCGAGAAAGCCAACATCCAGGTCGTCGCCATCAGCTACGATTCCGTAGAAGTGCTCAAGAAGTTCGCGAGTAAGCAGAAGATCACCTTTCCATTACTGTCTGACAAAGATAGCAAAGTCATTGATATCTACAAGATTCGCAATAAGGAAGCCAAGGCGCGTAGCGAAGGCGTGCCCCACCCCGGCACGTTCTTGGTGGATAGTAAGGGCATTATTCGCGCAAAGTTAGGGCATGAAGGCTACGGAACGCGGCACGGCGCGAAAGAGCTGATCGAAGCTACTAAGAAGATGGAAGCCATTGAATAAAGCGGTAGAGAAAGATTCTACTTTCCGATACAATGCTCTCCACACCGCGCAGGATTAAGGTGCCCTCGGCGTCTGTGGACAACGCTCGGAGTTGGTCATCGAGCTTGTTAACCGAAACCACCTTGCGTGGCAGAAGCCGACGATAAGAGAGAGATCCATGTGAAGGTCGACACGGATGGCGCCGAGTACCCGCCCATGCGTCACATGCTCGGGAACGCCGCACGCTGTTCCCGATTCTAGCCCACGCTACGCCCAACATGACGACGCCCAGTGCAGATTCCCCGGCGCCTGGCGCTTCGAGCGCAGCGATCGCGAGTTCCCTGACCATGCCAAGCAAGCCATTCGCGGCTGCGATATCATCGATTGCGGCCACCCGTGATGCGTGATGCCCGAAGCAATCACGCCACCATCTGGCGTTGGCGTGAAGCCTATCAGAATGACTTCGCAGCCCGCATTGACTGGACGACCAAGTCTTACGAAGACGCTAACCACCCGCCTGTGGTTAAGTTAGGCCACGCGGCAGAACTCACTGCCAAGAAAGGCGACACCGTCAGGCTCAGCGCCGAAGGCTGCACGGACCCTGACGGAGATGCCCTTTCCTATCAATGGTCCTACTACGGAGAAGTCGGCACCTTCACCTTCTCAAGTGGCACGTCAGGACAGCCGCTGGCCATCACCGGCTTTGATCAGCAAGAAGCCACCTTCGTCGTTCCCACCAGCCGTTACATGCCACCTGGCACCGGCACCATGCACATCATCCTAGGGGTGACCGATCACGGGACACCACGATTGACCCGGTATGGGCGTGTGATTGTCACCGTGACGGAGTAGTTCGCACACAAAGGCACGAAGACACGAAGTGGTGTTCCGATGATCAGAAAATTCTTTGTGACTTTGTGTCTTCGTGTGGGCAGGAAAGTTTCTGTCACGAGTCACAGTAGGGTCCGCGCGAATCTGCCTGGTTCGGTGCCTAGTCGGTGGTTGACAGGCCTCTGATCCTGTAGGAATTTCCTACCATGACAGCAGTGCTTGCTCAGAAGGGACAAATCGTCATTCCCAAGGCGATTCGAGATCAGATGAATCTCGAGGCGGGTGATGACTTTGAGGTCTATCTTCTTGACGGCGAGATCGTCCTGCGCCCGCTCCCCAAGCGAAGAAACCAAGGACTCGCTTCCCTACTCCTCAACCCTCCTGGGAAGCTCGAAATTCCGGAACGAGACCAGGAAGTCATCCCCGAGCCTTTGAACTTTGGCGAATGAGCTACCTCGTTGATACCAATGTCTTCTCAGAGAAGCTCAAGCCTCGTCCGGATGCAAAGGTGGTCACTTGGCTCGCTGAGAATGAATCAAAACTCTTCGTTTCCACCTTAACCATCGCCGAGATCCGCCGTGGTATCGAACGGCTGCCTGACGGCAAGCGGCGCGAACGATTTCAACAGTGGCTTACCTCGATCAGTCAGACTATGGCTGGCTCTATCCTTGGTTTCAATCGTGCCGTCGCCCACACCTGGGGGCAAATGCAAGGGCAGCTGGATAAGAAGGGAATCAAATTGCCACCTTTTGATGGAATCATCGCCGCCACAGCTATCCGACATGGACTGACCGTCGTTACTCGTAATGAACGTGACTTTGATCAAGCACCTGTTAGGCTACTAAATCCGTTTGACTAGTCATTACACTCAAATCCCCTCTTGGGAAAACGAGCCACGCTGGGTTTCTCACTTAATTTATTATTAAAAACGCATCCATCATAAGGATGAAGCTCGAGCCGGCAATGAGTCTGGGCGAGTCAGAGTAAGGAGTGGGTCAGCATCTTAGGATACAAGATATTCAGAGGCTAAATCAGGAAGAACAATCTCTTTCCCAATGGTAGCAAGGTGATCATGAGGATATTGGTCATTACATTGGCTTGCTGCTGGTTTTCACTACTGGAGTTAGCAGCTGCCGATGACGGAGCACTCAATGGAGTGCGGCATCGTGTTCTCGTTTCTACGGACGTAGGAGGCACGGATCCGGATGACATTCAGTCGCTAGTGCATCTGCTAGTTTATGCGGACTGCTTCGATTTGGAAGGACTGGTGTCGTCCCCTTACGGACCGGGCCGCAAAGAGGACATCCTCGCGGCGATCAATGCTTATGCCACCGACTATCCCAATCTAAGAACGCACTCTGACAAATACCTTGATCCCGAGGCGCTACGCGCAATCGCGAAGCAAGGTGAGAAGGAGTTGCCTGGCCTGGATGGAATTGGGGAGTCGACGGAAGGTTCCCAGTGGATCATTGAATGTGCCAAACGAGACGATCCGCGTCCGCTTCATGTGCTCGTCTGGGGTGGTATTGAGGACGTGGCTCAAGCTTTACACGATGCCCCAGAGATCTTGCCGAAACTGCGTGTCTATTTCATCGGCGGCCCTAACAAGAAGTGGAGTGTCAATGCCTACAACTACCTTGAGCAGAATCACCCGAAGCTTTGGATCATCGAGGCGAACTCGACGTATCGCGGCTGGTTTGTGGGAGGGAATCAGGAAGGCGAATGGGGTAACGATGAGTTTGTTAGCACCCATGTGGCCAATCATGGTGCCCTGGGAAAGCACTTTGTTGACGCTAAGAAAAATCTGAAAATGGGTGACACCCCATCCGTGGCCCGCCTGCTGCGAGGCCATTCAGAGGATCCGGCACAACTGGGTTGGGGAGGGACGTTCGTGAGACTTTGGAAGGATCGCAAGACGGTCTTTGATCGTCACACGACCGAGGCGGACAAAGTCGAGGCCTTCGGAGTGGTGGAATTCGTGCTGCCGAAGCCTAACGGATTCACGGCGGAGCACCATGCCGAAATGATCTTTAGTAAGGGGCGTCCGCCATCAAAGGGCGAGATCCAAGGAGACCGCTTGCGTTTCCGTTTTTCTCCACGGGATGCCAAGACTTGGTCCTACGTTATCAAAAGCGATTTCCCGGAGCTTGAGGGTCAAGCTGGTAAGTTCGAGGCTTTATTGCCATCTATTGAAAAGACGAAGCGATTGGCAGACACGCATCCCAACTGGTGGGCTGATGATCCCAATCCCTCGGCAGCTGTAGGCGTGCACGCTGGCGCGAAGAGTGTCAGTCAATGGCGCGAAGCCTTTCTGAAAGACTTTGCCTAACGCATGGATCGCTGCGTCACTCCGACTCACACCAACACAAAGTCAAAGACGTTTCGTTCTCAAGTGAAACTCCATAAGCCACGCGTCATCCACACTACCGATCTCGGCGCCGATCCAGATGATAAGGGGCTTGGAAATAAATAATCATCCCATTTCAGGCTCAGGGAATATTGTTAGAAACCACTTCTCCAATCCAGCCATCCGACTGATTTGGGGCGCGAATTCTTTCATCGCTTTCTTTGTCAGTCGCACTCCGGTCTGGTAGGTCTTGGTGACCAGTGTGACGACGGGATTCAACCCTTTGTATGTCATGCTTCGGGCCATTCCCAGCGCTTTCTCCGCTGTGCTCAGTAGCTCTCCATTCCAATGGTTTTCGAGCACTCCCCACACTCGTTCTATAGGATTATACTTGCTATGATAGGGTGGATAATAGGCTAGCTGTATCACTATATCATGAGCCGTAGAGAATTCAGCCAGGCGCTTCAACCATTGGGTTCTACGGCCATCGCTCTCGGGGCCATTGTCGGCGTTGATCACTAGCACCTCTACTTCAGGATTCTCTGCACGCAGTCGCGGCCACAGCTCTTCAAGACGATCAACCATAAAATCCGCTGTCACTTTACTTTCTGAGAACCATAGGTCGGTTTGGCCAGTTTCGGGCTGATAAACCCCAAAGGGCACGAGGGTTGTTTTCGCTTTGAAGTCGTGATCAAGGGCCTTCCGCTCGCCTCGGCTATAGCCACCACGACTAAACTCGCCAATTTTTACCGCCGCTTTGGTGTCCATGGAGATACGCAACTGCTTGGGATCGCTATCGGCCGCCGCATTGATCTCATGCACCATATCAAAGATGGCGTCGGTTTCTTTCACTTTCTTCATCGGCTTGGTCTTGGCAACTTTTCTAGGGTGGAGTTCGAGCAGATTGAGTTTGCTGTTGATGGTTCTCACGCAAGGCATACTTGATAGGTCATACCCTGGGCGCTCTTCCAGTCGCCGGTGGACTTCTTTAGCAGTGATGCGGACATAGAGGCGAGTAGAGCGAAAACTGGGATCAGTCTGAGCATGGGGATCAGCAACGGCGCGAATATCCTCCAGTAATTCTGGATAATGTTCTTCAGCCTTCTTTCTACCTCGTTTGTGAAACTGATCGACGAAATCAATGCCGGAATCGAGTTCCTCTTTGCCTTTGCGAATGAGTTGCCTATTCCAGCCAAGACAGTCTTCAGCCCACCGTTGACCGCCGCGGCCAAGGCCATCGACGACGCCCGCCATGAACTTGCGTTTCGCGCTGCCCGTGAGATCACGCGCAGTGTTCTTCCATAAACGAATTGAGTTAGAGTCAGGTTCTTCTCATAGGACTACAGGCACTCAAACCCGCTCCTAACAGAATGGTTGCGCTTTGGGACGATTATTTTTTTCCAAGCCCCTAAGCAATCGCTCGTGCGTCAGCTCGTTTCTGCCAACGAGTTCGACATTGAGGGGCTCATGCATGTGTTTCCCAACGGATTAAATGACCCTGAGCAGATCGATCAAGGCAGCTGGGGTGGCCGTTTCATGTGGGAGAAACAAGCTGGCATTCGCAGCATGCGCGCGGTCGATAAGAAGGTGGAGGCAAGTTACGATCCCTATCTGATGTATGGCAACACGCCGGACGGAGCGAAAGCGATCAAGCGTTGGAGCAAAGGCTACGACAACGATTTCGCCGCACGCATGGACTGGAGTATCACGCCGAAATACGAGGATGCGAATCATCATCCGGTCGCTATTGTCGATGGGGATAAGACCCGCAAAGTCTTGGCTCGGTCAGTGAAGCCAGGTGCTAGCATTGAACTCGACACCGCAGGCTCGAGTGACCCGGATGGGGACCGATTGAACTACCGGTGGAGCTTCTACAAAGATGCGAGTTCCTTTAAGGGCGATGTTGAGATCGAGAATGCGAACTCCGCAAGGCCAACGGTCAAGATTCCTGCCGACGCTGCGGGAAAGAACATTCACGTGGTCCTCGAACTCTTCGACGATGGAATGCCGAACCTCTATGCTTATAGGCGCGTTATCATCAGTGTGAAGTGACGCCAAGGCTCCTTGAACGTTAAGCAATCTCATTTAACATTGCCTCATGAGTGGTCAGAACGAGCCCATAGAACCCGTTGGAGAAATGCGGCGCATTACTTCTGCTCTCAATGATGCCTCGATTCCCTACGCTCTCTGTGGCGGTCTAGCCGTTGGTGTACATGGTTATATCCGCGCCACTAGAGACGTGGATTTGCTTGTATTGGTCGCCGATTTGGAAGCTGTGAAGAAGATCGCCCTTGCTCAGGGATACTTGGACTCGTCTGGCGAGATCCCTTTCAAAAACTCAGAATTTAAGCTATACCGACTGACAAAGATCATCCCGGATCCGTACGCCGATCCCATGGTGTTGGATCTGCTGCTAGTCAGTGATCCTTCAGATGAAGTTTGGCTAGGGCGAGAAGCGATTGATTGGGAGGGAATGCCCCTTTACGTAATTTCGAAAGAGGGTTTGTTAGCCATGAAACGAGAAGCAGGACGTGATCAGGACCTGCTCGACATCAAACAACTTGAATCATGAGCGCGGCCCCTAAGAAACTAGACTATTCTCCAGAAGCCGTTTCATCGCGCATGCGACAGCTTGCTGAGATTTGCCGTCTTTGTCTATCATTGAAGCGAGCAGGAAGGAAACACCGCGCTGAGAGGATAAGTCAGCCCAGCCTTGTTGATCGCAAACTCGGAAGTGGCGGTGGCCCAATTGAATCAATCGGTGCAAATGACGACCTATTGGAACACATGTTAGATAGCTCCAATCATGAGCGTTGATCGTCGTGGAATTCTCCGAAATCCTAGCTTTTTCCGGTGCTAGATTTCGGAGAGATTCACTACATTGCAACCAAATTTATTCAATGATTTGCAGAAATTTGATAGTCGTTCTAGCGCTTGCGAACACACTGCATGCGGCTCCCCGCATGGAGAAGCTGCTCAAGCAATCAAACGGCTGGTTTGCTAGTGCCGAGGGCAGACAAGCCCTAGCATCCATCCTCTCATGGCAAACGGAGTATGGTGACTGGCCGAAGAACAAAGACACCAGCGCCAAGCCCTACGATGACTACTGGCGAGTGCATTTCGAAGTCACCCGTGACTTGGGCAAGACTTGGGATGTCATTGGCCCCATCCATGATGGCATCGCCTTTGACGCTATCCAGCCTAGCATTCTCACTTACAAGAATGGCGACATGCAAGTCCTGTGCCGTAGCAAGCAGGATGTGATTGCGCAAAGTTGGTCCAAAGATGGTGGACGCAGCTGGAGTGCCATGGAGCCGACGGACTTGCCCAATCCCAGTGCCGGAACGGATGCGGTGACGCTCTCGGACGGTCGGCAACTGCTTGTTTACAATCACACCAAGCGCGAGCCACGGGTTGCTCGGCGTCAGATCTTGAATGTCGCCATCTCCAATGACGGCCAAGAGTGGAAACCCGTGCTCACGTTAGAGAAGGAGTCGAGGGCAAAGCCTGCCGACGACCGGCATTGGGGCAGGTACTCTTATCCAGCTGTCATTCAAGCTGCCGATCGGAAGGTCCACGTCATCTACACCTACAATCGTGAAGGGATGAAACATGTCGTTCTCGATCCTAACAAACTGAAGTGACGCATCATTGATCGCAGACGCCAGCTGAGCTGTCATGAAACAAGTAAAACATCTTTTCTACACCGCAGAGATGGGAGAATCGCAGAGAGATGATGGATGTAGAACAACGACCCGAAGCGCTGCTCTCTGCGTTTCTCCTACCTCTGCGGTGCTCTTGTTGCTACTGGCAGGTTTGTTGAATATCGCCGGATCTCCCTTGCGTGTCGACATCAATGCCGAAGGTCGGTCTGACATGCGCACGATCGGCTGGGAGAACTGGCAGCCAGCCGTGGACAATCTGAGCCACACCTTTGGAAATGTTTCAGTGAGTCTGCATGCAACCGGCGATGAGGCTTCTGTGAGGCTCGTTGGCAAGAAAGCCCTTGTGGTTCACGGCGTGACTCTGGGCGCGGATGGGGTGGTGGTCGAAAAGGGATCCTTGGAAATTCGACTCTTTGGATTGGCACCAGGCAGACACACCTTTGTAGGCTATCACCACGCGCTTGTCGGCAAGCCTGGCATATTTGCGATCACGGACGGAGACCGAACGATGGTCGGCGTGACCCCTTCCTTAGATCCACGGCACAACGATGATGTCGGTTCCTCTTTCATCGAGTTTGGAGCCGAAGCGAACAAGCCATCAATCATTCGCATTTCCGCAACAGAAGGAGAAGCTGTGATACTGAATGCGTTTGCGTTGAATGTGAGTGATCCCAAGCGGAGGGCGCTGAAGCCGCACCCGGCCAATCATGATCGCCACGTGGATGGTGACAACGGCAGGGTGATGCTAACGTGGACACCATCTTCTGAAGCACGCCGTCACCATGTTTACGTGGCGAGTGATCGCGTGTTTGATCGTGCCCGAGTCAACTTGGAGAGAATAGCGACGGTGGAAGGTCACTCTTATGAGATGTCTGTTTCCAACGACTCGCTCCTCCACCATGCCTGGCGAGTGGACACGGAACATGCGGATGGCACGATCACGCGTGGGGAGGTGTGGCGGTTCCGCGTGCGGCACTTGGCCTTTCCCACGGCAGAGGGATACGGACGCTTTGCGATTGGCGGCCGCGGTGGACGTGTGATTCACGTTACGAATCTCAACGACTCCGGACCGGGTTCCCTGCGAGAGGCCGTGGAGGCAACGGGACCGCGCACCGTCGTCTTCGATGTCTCAGGCTTAATCACGCTTGAGTCGAAACTCACCTTCAGGCGAGAGAATGCCTTCCTCACCATCGCCGGTCAAACCGCCCCGGGAAAAGGAATCTGCATTCGCAATTACACCTTCGGCGGTCTCGGTGCGGAGGATACGATTGTGCGCTTTGTGAGGCTGCGATTAGGCAATTTGTCAGGGAAGACCATGGATGGCATGGGCTTGGCGGGAAGCGATCATTGCATCGTGGACCATTGCTCCATTTCCTGGACGATCGATGAAGCCTTCAGTTCGCGCGGCGCGAAGAACATCACCTTTCAGCGCAGCCTCATCTCTGAAGCACTGAACATCGCTGGTCACAAGAAATACGGAAAAGGCTCCGCTCATGGGTTTGCGGGTTCGATTGGTGGGGATGTGGGGAGCTTTCACCACAGCCTCCTGGCGCACAATGCCGGCCGCAATTGGTCACTCGCCGGTTCCGTCGACCAAGCCAATATTCACGCGGGGCGTCTCGATATCCGTAACATGGTCGTTTACAACTGGAAACATCGGACCACCGATGGCGGGGCGCGAGAGGTGAATTTCGTGAACAATTATTATAAGCCGGGTCCGGCGAGTGAGAAGATGACCTATCTCAACCCGCAATTCGAGAACCCGGCCTTCGGCCCGCAGCAATACTACGTGGAGGGTAACGTCATGGAAGGCGTTGCCGGACCAGAAGGACCGCTCGGTCCTTTCAAAGGCGTGAAGATCCAAGGAGAGCAAGAAGCCCCAGCTACGGTTCCCAAGCCTTTCTTTGCCCATCACGTGAAGACGCATTCGGCCAAAGAGGCGTATGAGAACGTGCTAGCCGATGTCGGTTGTAACGTGCCCATGCTGGACGACCATGACAAACGTGTCATTGAAGAAACGCGCAAGGGTATCACGACTTACAAAGGCAGCATCTCCGGCCTGCCGGGCTTACCTGATTCACAGGAAGACGTCGGTGGCTGGGAAGACTATCCGGAGATTCATCGACCAACGGATTGGGATACCGATCGCGACGGCCTGCCGAACCATTGGGAGACTGACAAAGGTCTGGATCCGAATGACCACACAGACGGAGCACAAGATTCCGACGGCGATGGCTACACGAATCTAGAAGACTATCTCAACTGGCTGGCGGGTAGATCGTAGTGGATTTCTCTGAAATCCAACACTGGCAAGCATGTAGGATTTAGGAGAAATCCACTACGAAGGACCGTTCTCATGACGATCCTCACGAAGATCATCCCAGGTTGTCTGTGGGGTGGTCTCGGTCCCAGGCACGCGGACACCCTCCGCTACTTCGGCGAGTTCAGAGGCCCACTCAGCATATTTGGGAACCACGTCACTCGCCGTCTGGACGCGTTCAGTGAGCTGGCTCTTGGCGTCTTGGAGATCCGTGCGCATCTAGGAACTGTAGCCGCATCCCCGGATACGCAAACTGGCATGGTTTGTCTTAGAGCGACGGAACGGATACGGGAAACGAATGCCATTGACGTGAATCACTCTTCATGTTCTGTTCAGATTTAAATACGCATTTGCTCATGAGCCAGATCCAGATGGACCAGATCATCCCCATTTCCGACTTCGTTCGCAATGCCAGCGAGCATGCGCAGCGCATTCGTGAGACCAACACGGTGGAGATTCTAACCCAGCACGGGCGGCCCAGTTTGGCTGTGCTTCCTGCGGAGGAGTACGAGCGCCTAGCGGAAGCGCAGGATTATCTGGATTCAGTCGAGGCCATCCGCTTGGGCTTGAAGGCGGTGGAAGACGGCGATGTCCGGCCGGCCGAAGACGTAATAGCAGATTGGGAGAAACTCTGAACTGGCGATGGACTATCGCGTCGTCATCACAGGGCCTGCTGACCGCGACTTCCGTGAACACTTTGATTGGATCAAAGAACGTTCGATTCAAGGTGCCGAGAACTGGCGAGCCCGAATGATTGCCGACATTCGATCACTCAAATCCAATCCTGAAGGCAACGCCTTGGCTAAAGAGTCGAGTACTTTCCCTGTGCCTATCAGATGCCTCTTAGTTGGGAAACGCCGATCCGCCTTTCGAGTTCTTTATCATGTTGCCGATGATGAAGTCCGCGTCCTAGCAATCCGTCGACCCGCTCAAGATCTCATGGGACCTGATGAGCTTGATGAGAGCTGACAAAGTAGAATTGGCTTAGAGCTTAGAAGTGTCGATTTGTTATCGATAGACGTAAACGCGTATGCCTGTTGTTGGTTCTCAATATCATGGTGAACACTAACACCGTGTTTAGCGTAATTGTTATACTGAAGCAAATTATTTATCAACTCTCAAGCGACTTTTCTTTGGGATCCGGATCCCCTTGGCGAGGTGTTCTGCGTGTGCCCGGAACATGATCGTTTCACCAATCCATGTCGGTTAGTCGGCATTCAGAGGATTCCAGACCTTTGCGAATCGAAATTTCATAAAGTCTTTCGTGTTGGCGGTGGCAAAGTGAGTGACTCCATGATGTTCGAGAGTTAGGGCAAGTCGCGCATCAATGATCCGCCGAAATCCTGAGGTGGTGGAGTTAGCCCATTTCCAAAGTTTGCTAGAAACGTCGTGATGATAGTCGAGATGTTGCCAGCTAGGATTCTGGCGCAATTGGTTGCAAAAGTTCGCTGCTTGTGGAGGTGTCAGTGGCTTCTTTAGAATGGCAGGATTTCGCAACTGCATATAGATCTCAATGAGAACAAGTTCACAGGTGGCAAATCCTCCTTCCGCCTGGTGACAGGACGCAAAGAAGCTAGAGGCTTGCCCGTGATGATTACTGTCAGGATTGGCTGCGTAGAGAAAGAGATTTGTGTCGGCTGAAAGCATCACAATCTATCTGCACCGGTGAATGATCGCTTCTTCTTCGGCACTGAAGTCGGCAGGATCGACTAGGAATTCGCCACCACCGTCAATCGTTGGGAAGCTCCATTCTTCATCTCGCTTGGGAGCTTCAGGGAACCGACGAACGTAATTCTCGGATGCACGACGGACCACGTCTGCCAGGGACCAATCATTGGCCTCTGCTATCTCCTTGAGACGGCGATAGAGAGGCTCTGGAAACTGAATTTGCGTCCTGGTCATGATTACATCCTACAGTGATGTAAGATTGATGTCTAGTGGATAAAAAAGTCTTTGTGTACGGTGCGCGATAGTAAACGGCTGGCTCATTTACGCACGGGACTGATGAAGTGAATGGGTCGAGTCTACTTGCGCTGTAGAACGATTCGTGCGTGATTCGTGTATGGCAACAAGAACGATCACCCTTGAACTGGACGCCTATGAGAAGCTGAAAGCGGCCAAGCGTGGTCGCGAATCGTTCTCATCGGTGGTGCGTCGTTGTATTCTCCCAGATGGTCCGAAGACCGGCGCGGCTCTCCTCGACTACCTGCGGGCAAGAACTGCTTTCCTAACCGAGGAGGAGTTGAATGCCATCGAGGCAATCGATCGAAACGATACGCCTCCAATCAGCCCGTGGGAGGAGGAAGCGTGATCTTCGATACGAATGTCCTGATCCGACTTGAGCGGGAAACCCGTCTCCGGATCGAAGGCGCCGCGAGTGCATTTGTGCTTGGTCTACCAGAAACACGGATGTGCATCACTCCAACCATTGCTGGCGAGTTCTGCTCCGGGATTTCGATGTCTGATAGGTCTGTATGGGAAGGTTTCTGTGCCGCTTACGAGATGCTCCCTATCACAGGTGAAACGTCGTGGATCTATGGTGAGATCTATCGCCATCTTGCTAGTAAAGGTCAACTAATCGGATCCAACGATCTTTGGATTGCAGCCACCGGATTGACTCACAGTTTGCCCATCGCGACGGGGAACGTCGATGAGTTTAGCCGCGTGCCGAAGTTAGATGTCGTCGGTGTTTGACGCGAGCGCTCGCATCCTGTGGTGCTACTACTTTGCTCGATAGTATCCAGCGGGCTCGCCAGCACGTGTGGCGTCTGTGTCGTCAAAGCCGCCTACCGTACCTGTTGCGATGACCTCCCAGTTCTTCAGATCAGTGGAGTATTCGATCTCTCCGGTTACGTTGTCAGGCAAGTCAAAGCCGAAGGCTCCATTGACCCCAAAGCCAATTTTCGAAAGCACTTGCTGTGGCTCCGCAGGTTCCGGATCGCCACCAACAGTTCCTAACGATTGATCATTCAGGCCGCGGGTGTAGACTTCTATCACTTCGGCTTCCGATAGCGCCCGGTCAAAGATGGCGACTTCTTTCAACGTGCCAGAAAAGCCTTCGGTCGTCGATCCATTGGATGTCGGCTGACCACCAAGGAACAGCGGCAGCTCGTTGGTAGGAAAGTCCGTGATCTCATTGGTGCCGATGACGGTGCCATCGCGGTGATACGTTAGGGTAACGCCATCTTGGACAACGAGATAGTGCGCCCAGACGCTCGTTTCAAACAATGTGAGCTCATTGCGAATGTGGTTGCTGTCTTCAGAATGCCGCCATTCGAAACGAGTCGGGGTGAACTTGATCCATTCCCGGGGAAAGAGATCAAAGCCGTCTGCGCCGAAGCGATTGCCTAAGACCACATCGCTCGTGCCGGTCTCGTTCGCGTCTACCCAGAAAGACCAGGTGAACCCGGTGTCCGCGCTTAGCACGGGAATCGTCCCTAAGTTGCGGTGATCGGAATCCGTCGTTTCATACTCTTCGGGCCAGTAGCCTAACAAACCTGCGATGGGATCTCCTCGGCGTGGCTTGAAGGCAACCACGGCATCGATCTCAGCTTCCGAAATGGCGCCGTCGTAGATCCTAACGTCATCCAAATCCCCACTGAAGTCGCGGTCCTGATCATTTCTCGTGGCGCCAATGATAATTTCGGAGGGATCCCGAAAACCTAACTTCGCATCCGTGCCGACGCTCTCGCCATCAACAAAGATCTCCAAGTTTCCCTCTTTGTAGCGCCAAGCCACATGATGCCACTCGTCGACCTCGACGCTTCCCGCACCGAGATCGTTTGCCCAATGGCCCATGTAATACTGATCACCGCGTGCGCCATTGTGGAGAACGTTCTCACCAAACTGTCCAAAGATCATGCTGTCTTCATCATCTCCACCGGGTGCCGTCGTGGCGAAACGCGTCCAGGCCATCATGGTGTACTCGGCGTCATCGCCAAGGAGACCGGCGTCTTCAGGAACAAGACCTGTGAGAATGTGCTGGGCATCGGCACCGTTGCCGGTGGTGTTATTGAAGTTGAGATAGCCTGAACCACGCACACCGCCGCTTTCGACCCAGGCACCTCCGTGCGCGTTCACAAGCGTTCCGTTCGGGCCGACGGCGTTCGTGATCGTCGTGTCGCTGCCTTCATTGAAATCATAGTGTACCAGGAGTTGAGGAATCTTCTCGGTAACCACCAGGTCTGGCACATTCGGGTCAGTGCCTCCACTTTGTTGAACTAACCCGCTATCGTGAAATTCACAAGAGCTTTGGCCTTATCCTGTTAAGGCTCCGGGTAAGGTGGCGATTAGGGCAGACTTGTGGGCTATGTCTAATATACCCAAGTCTACTAACAAGTCAGCGAACTCTAAGTCCATCCTCTGCAATCGCCAACCCAACCCGGTCTCCTACTCTGAGCATCGTTTCGAATCCATGCAACGCTTTGCTCAAGATCTTCACCTCCGGGGTCTCGGCGACCGCTCCTGTCATTCTTATTACCGCCAAATCCGCCTCATCTCCGATCACTACGACCACGCTGATCCCGCTTCTCTCGACGAGGATCAAGTCCGTTCGTACATCATTTACCTCAAGTCCGTCAAACGATGGACGCCTAAAACGATTCGGATCTTCCTCTCTGCTGGTAAGTATTTCTATGCCGAGATGCTTGGCCACAAGGATTGGAAGGTCTTCAATCTCGCTCGGGCCAAGGATCTTCCTTATCTTCCCGAAGTTTTGTCTCGCCAGGAAGTGGCCGCTCTTTTCAAGGCCATCCGCAAGGGCCGTTTCCTGACACCAATCAAACTTCTCTATGTCTGCGGCTTGCGTTTGGAAGAGGCTCTGACACTAACTGTAGACGATATCCGGGGTTCCGAGAATAAGTTGTTCGTTCGCTGTGGCAAGGGTGGCCGTGACCGCGTCGTCCCTCTTTGCCAGACCATGCTCGAAGAGTTGCGTGGGTATTGGCGGCAACATGGCAACCGGCAATGGCTTTTCCCGGCTCCGGGTCGCGGAAAGATGGATTCGCTCTCCGTGCGCCAACGCATGCGCGTAGCGGTGCGGCCTTTGGCGGGGGCGTCATTGCAGCAGGTCATTGTCAGGGCTCGCGCTGAGGCTGGTGTGTCTGATAGAGCCACGCCGCATTCTCTTCGCCACTCCTTTGCCACTCATCTTATCGAAGAGGGCGTGTCGATTCGTCAGGTGCAGCGTTTCCTTGGCCATACCAACATTAATACCACGATGATCTACACGCATTTCACGCAAGAAGTGGAGCGTGATGCCCTAACCGCTCTGGAGAGTCTCATGGCTGCGGTGAGTGCAAAGCGTCAACGTCATTAATCCGTTAGACACTCGCTTCTCCTATAGTCGTGTGCTCAGCTCAGCAGGGAATTGGTGATGGCAGAGAAAAACTCTCCGTCACCCAAGTGATCCGTCATTTCGCGCCCGCCTATGTCGAGCGCTACGGTGCCGTGATGTCTCTGGAACAACGGCGTGCGCTAAGCGCGATCCTCACCTGCCGGACCGAAGCCCAAGGCGGCCGCGTGTTCGCTTGTGAGGATTGCGGGCGCTACCGTTATGCGGGTTACAGTTGAGGCCATAGCGCTTGCTCCCAGTGTGGGGGTGCGGACACGCAAGCATGGGTCGCCAAACAGTTAGATCGTTTGATCAACGCGCCTTATTTCATGGTGACCTTCACCTTGCCCAGTGAGTTGCGCACACTGATGCGCAGGCACGCTGAGATCCTTTATGACGGCTTCTTTGACGTGAGTTCGCGTTGTTTGAAAAATCAGTTAGGCGAGGAAGGTGCTTTGCAGACACGAGACACGGGCTTCTTTGGCATCATGCATACCTGGACGCAATTATTGCGCTATCATCCACACATTCATTACATCGTTCCCGGTGTGGGGCTTAGTAAGGGCGGGGCCCTACGTAGGGCCCGTGAGGACTTTCTCTTGTCGTGGGAGCCGTTGCGTGATGCCTTTGTTAAGGAGTTTGAAGGCTTACTCGAATCGCACGGACTTTTGTCAGAGTGCCCGACAGAGGTATGGGAGAAGGACTGGCGGATCAATATCCAGGCTTTTGGCAACGGTGAGAACGCGGTCAAATACCTAGGCGCCTACGTGCGTAAATCAGCCATTGGTAATAGCCGTATCGTGGCCCTTGATCCTGACAAGAACACGGTAACCTTTACCTATCTAGACCGTGCCGACGGTGGCGAACGCAAGCAGGAAACGCTGCCCGGCGTGGTCTTCGTAAGTCGTTATATGCAACATGTCTTTCCGCGGAAATTTCATCGCCTGCGCTACTTTGGCTATCTGCACAGCCGCGGAAGGGAACGGTTACTACGGCTGCAAACCCTGACAGAGACGTCGATCGTTATCGCGGATAGTGAAAGCGATCGATCTGAAGTGGAAGATCCCCCATGTCCACGTTGCGGCAAGGTCATGGCCTTCACCGACACCTTCAAACCGTGGCTGGGGCCAGCGCCCCTGTTGGATGCTATTTGGGGAATCCAACCGCCGCAACAACCGCGAGCACCCCTAAAGATCCGGCGTCCGGGCAGAGCGCCGCCAAAGAAAGATGCGAACGCCGCATGACTCAAGGCGCGCAACAAGATCTGAAAAGAGGCCTAACTGATTCCCGAAAGGAAACCAGTCCTGCGGAGCTGTGTGCTTGGATCGTGAGCGTCGGACCATTTTATGTTAGAAACGATTCGCGCGCGGCCGTGCTTGGAAAAAACCGTGAGGATCGGAGCCCAAAGCCACTACGGCGCCGATCGAGGACCGCCGCGACCGCCGTTCAAATAAGGCAATGCGAGGATGGCAGACAATGGAAAATCCATAGCCTAAGAGAGCCAGCTTCTCCTTGTTCTTAAGGCTCCCTTGACATTCGACCGCGGGTTGTTCAACAAAGGCTGCATACGCAGGCTCGTTTCACTCGCTGCGATGCGAGCCTAGTTGTTCAGCCAGATTCGTGAGGCCATCGCCATCAGGATCACCGCTAGCCGTGGCATCAAGGCTGCCGAGCTTTTCATTCTCGAAGCTGTCACGGAGTCCATCGCCATCGGTGTCGGCATCCGTGCCTAACAAGGTCAGCGTTTGGTCACCAGTGACGCCTTGCTCAAGTTGAAACGCTTCGAGCAAGCTACTGGCTGTGTAGGGCCCCAACCCCGCGAGTTCAATCAAACTGAAAATCGTTTCTCCAGTGGCATCGACCCCGACAAGATCAGCCACTTGGACAGAACCATCGAGTGCTAACCGGAAGTTCTCACCCCGGATCTTGATCCGGGAGAGATCGCTTGAGTAGTCATAGCCATACGTTAGTCCGCCATTGATAAGAAGGACCGAACCGCTACCTAGTTAGCTCCCCAAGAAAACCCCGCTGTATTTCGCTCGTCATGTAGGAGTCTGGCCCAAAAACTTTTCCGTATGTTCCTAAGGATTCATTCGATCCGACCAAAAAATCTAGCCCTAACCCCAACGGGGTCTCAGAAATTGGAATTGGATCGATTCCAAGAAGATCTAGAAGAAGATTTGTATATTTGATCTGTCCCTAAAAACTATTATAAAAACTATTATCTGTCCCTAAAAACTATTATTCTACAATACGTTCAATCAATCTCTCTATCACCTCGGGCATCATAGTCACTCCGCCTGCCGAGAAGCCTCACTATATGCTTACTTTTCGAAATTTGATCATCTAGGTCAAACTCCTTTCAATCATATATAAATGAGATAATGAAGGCTTTTGTACATACCTCTCCTGTTATTCATCATGCCGCTCGACTT
Organism: Verrucomicrobiales bacterium; assembly: GCA_965224685.1. Classification (GTDB taxonomy): domain Bacteria; phylum Verrucomicrobiota; class Verrucomicrobiia; order Verrucomicrobiales; family DEV007; genus CBDDAB01. The sequence continues at coordinate 1,788,337 of CBDDAB010000018.1, forward strand.
AAGTGGTGACGCGCAAACAGCGATTCAACCTCTTGGCCATATGCATTGTAGGCTTGGTGGAGGTTGCCTTCGCGCCATTCACTGAATAACTCCGATGCGCCTTCTTGATAAACGCGTCGCTCCACTTGGCTGATGAATAAGGCTAGCCGAAGGCCTTCCTCAGTCACTTCATAGCGATGCGTTCCTTCTATTTTCCGGATCACCCCGTGTCCTTTTAATCGCCTCAAATCGTAGCTCATCTGTCCGGTTGATATTTCTGGTTCTTCTTTTCCCAGAAGTTGAGCAACTCGGCTCTTCAGATCCCGATTCCGGAATCCTCCGCAGATCAGATGACAGCCTATCAAGGCGTTCAATAGGGCTTGCACCCGGGTGTTACTGCGAGGCAAGGCGCTCACTCGTTTTCCAACTCCCACCTCGGCGGGTGTTTCTAGCGCTTTGATCTTCTCGCCGCTTACTGAGGGATCGTGGCTCAATGTTTCTACTCGCAAGAGGCGATTGATGGTGGCTTCACCTACCTTGCGCAGCGCGCGCAGGTTTTTTCCATTGAGCGTTTTCCCTACTTGAAAATCCCGGGGATTGTTGATCGTAAGTTCCGTTCGCAGCGAGATGGCCTCTTTGAAATATTGTTTCAGTTTGTTTAGTTTATAATAGATGTGATAGACGGGAATGGTCCCATATTGCATGACACGGGTCATAAAACGCTTTTGTTTGCTCCGCTTCGTTATTCGCTTTCTGAATATTAATCCCACTCGTTCAGGGCGCCCTAGATCGAGGTTTTCTCGTATCGCTTGCTCAAAGAATTGCCGTCCGTTTTGCGCTTTTTTCCATACTTGGGTAAGAGCGTATTCTATTTGTAGCATGGAGATCTCGTAGCGGATCTTTATCCTGTTCTTTAAGATAGTGATCGGAGTCGGAATGATTTTGAGCCAGTCTCTAATTGTGTTTTCGATCTTTGAGGCCGTGATGTTATTGGCAATTTGCTGGGCTTTCCCTGGATCGGCGCAAGATTTGACACCGTTGTCGAGAGCCTCATAAGGAATACGCTGTTTCTCTAGCTGGCGTTTGACATATTCGTGCCCGTTGAGACAGACTCTCCCGGCGAAGGGGGCGTAACTGCTCAATTTGATGAAGAGACTCCCCCAGTTGTCATCCCAAATGTAGAAGTAGTATTGGTTGGCCATGACTTTACCCCAACGAAGCCGGTACCACCATCCGCCGGTCTCTTCGTTCTTGGCCGAACCGCCTTGGACCACGCTGATTTTCTCTTGCGCTTTGCCTATAAAGTAGACGCCTGGCCTACGCGTCCCCCGCGATTCGAGGTGTTGCTGCGCGATTTCTTCTTTGTTCTCGTTGTTAGCAAAGCGGTGGATGCCGAGCCCGTTGTCTTTGGCGAAGGTTTCGATGTTCTCCACGAACTGGTCCCGGAAGGGCTTAAAGACGCTCACCAGCGGAAGCTTTTCACCAAGGATCTTGCGAATGAACAGCGAGATCCCGCCCAGCGTGCAGAGGAGTGGCAAACGTAGATTCAGGTAGATGCGATCGAAGCAACTAAGCTCGTAGGAGATGTGTCCTTCTTGAAGTTCGTTGAGATTTGGCACATGCTGATCATGCCTCCCGCAGATCTACGCTTCAAGCATCTGCCGTCATGGCACATTACTGCGGGAGGCACTTCATGGTAGGAGGCGAACGCCTCGCTATACTTTTCCCCTAACCAAAGTTTAACATAATCAGAAAATTTACTTGGGAGTATAGATTCAGCGTGAAAGCGAATGAAAAACTAGGATTCGCGGATGCTTTGTTGCTTCCTTATCGACACCGAAAAGAGTTTGCGAAATTGCTTCGTCACGCGATTGAGATTTAAGCCTAAATCTGACGGAATATCTCCCAGATTCGAGTATTTGCATCTTTCTCATTTGAGGGCTATCACCTCCGAAGGGGTCTTCGTCAGAATTGTCGACGATTTCTTGCTTAGGCTCAAGATTTACCGGGATCCCAATCTCGTATAAATGCCGAATATCCCTTGCTACTCCGTTTACGAATGGCACTGATTTTAGTGGTCTCAAAATCTTGGCGTCAATCGTCTCGTCACTGTCCTCAGATCGAAACTCAACAATCAAGCTCTCTGGCGAATTCAATTTCGATGCCTTCTCATTAGAGCGAATTAGGCAACATGCAAAAAATGATAGCTGACCGTCTATTTCTTCCATGAATGACAAAGAAATTACCTCTTTACTATCACTGTTCCCAATTACATATAATCCATTAGCAATCCCTCCACTACTCAATCCGATTTCTAATTTCGAGATTGTAGTTTCACCGTCCATGAACGAAAGTCTATATAGACCTACTGCATCAGCGCCAAAGGTGATTTCATCTGCAGTAGAATCTATTATTTCAGGGTCAGCAATGGTATGAATTTTAACTCGGTATTCAGTTCGAGAGCGATTGATTCCAATCTTTGGAAATAAGCCTGCAGATCTAGGCGTTATAGTCTGAGCATGTTTCTTGATCGGGTTGAGAACTCTCTCAAACTTTGCTGTGAGAGATTGTGTCCCTAATTCAATTGGCACCATTAATGACACAACGATCTCTTTCCGATCCCCACTGGAGAACCAAGATTCCAGCTTGATTGAATCGTCATCTGAAAATTCAGCGCGCTCAGATGTTGATATTGATAGTATTGCAGCCAAGAAAATTTCGATACGTCTCATCTAGAATCTAGAGTGGAATCTAATCAATTTGAGTATAATTGGGCATATAAATCTTCGCTCTGTGAGCTTTGCCATAACAATCGACATAAAACCGCTACCAAAATCGATACAATCTTATCGGGTAATCTACAGGAGGAGCAGCATCGGGTATCTGTACTGCGTTTGCCACTACAAAAGCATATAAGTCTGGTTTGAATGGAGCATCAGCCCCGCCGAAATCCTGCCACTTAGTGCCCGTATAAGAAAACGTTTCTCCTGATTGAGATGGTTTCTGTTCGCGGAGGGTTATCGTTGGTTCTGATCCCCATGGATGGGTGTGAATATCTCCAACCACGGTATCTTTGGGAATGGGGCTAGGTGTAAGTGAAGATCCAGATTCAGAAACTTTCCAGTCAAGATCCGTCGAAATTCCATCTCCGCTTGACTCGAGCCACCCTCCCTGTTCATGTTTTTTGTTGATAAAAGGCACAGCGGACGCCAACCCTTTAACGATTTTATTTAGATCGTTCTTGTTTTTTTTTTTGAAATAATCTCTTTGTTGTGATCGACTAAGGCGACCCCTACTTTAGTTAACTTACTTGCGGGATTCTTCTCTTCCACTTCTTCTTTGCTAACTCCACATAATCTTCTTCCTTCTCAAGGAGTTTGAGACCAAGAACATCAATGTGAGAAACGTCAATCTAATAATTCAGGATTTTCACAACCCGACTCTCAAGCTGATTACGGCGGGTTTGTCACGACTTGCTAGAATCTCATCCAGCACATTTGATGGAGAGCCTGATTTTTTGGGAGGCACTTATGGGAGGCGGGGCAAATGCCTCGCTATTCTAGGGTCTGTCCCAGAAGCGTCCGATTCTGAGATTTGATGTGTGGTTTTTGTTAGGCGCGTTGTTGGCCGCGCTGGTCGGGGGCGGATTTGTTGGTTTGGATGGTTGTGCTTTGTCTGATTCTCGCTTTTCGGGCCTTTTTCTCGGGCGCGGGTACGTGCTGCTCCCTCTCCGGCTTGTGTTCCGGGGGCGCGGCTTTGTCTTGCGCTTTTTCTAGGCTGCTTGCTTCCGCGCTTCGGCTTCTCGCGCTTCGGCTTGCTTCTTTCGCATTTCGGCTAGTTTCTTCATGTTGTGCCCGAGCACTCCCCAACTCACCGCCTTCTCGCGATTGGTGTGCCCTTTCACTCGTAACATATCTCCCAATATGCTGTGTATGAAGATGCTGATTCGGCCTTCGGTTTGACTTCGTCTTCTTTGCCTCTTGGCGAATTCGCCGTTCCCCATTTTTTCGCGCAGGATTTCGAGTTGCTTCGGACATATGTAGTCTCTTTCTTCTCCTAACGCTTTGCTGTTTGCTTTGCTCGCAAAGCCTCGATCTGCGCATACGCCTTCTATTTCGATCTTGAGTCGCTCTTCGATGTTTTCGACTCCTTCTAGGAGGATCTTGGCGTCGCTCACATTTTCTTTGTAGAGTTGGTTGTGGACGATTAATCCGTCTTCTTGTTCGCCTAACAGGATGGGGTTGCCGAATTCGGTTTCTTTCCCTAACTTTCCTCTCACTACCACTTGCACGTCGGACTCGTAGAGGCTGAGGATTTTTTCTGAGCTTTTGACTTGTCGCTCCCCGATGAGGCGCTCGTGTGCTTGGCGTTGGGCTTCAGGTAGTTGCTCGAGGATGTTGTCGATTCGCCCTAGTATTTGCTGGACTTGCGGCCAACTCCACTCGGTTTCTTGCCATCTTTCTTCTAAGAGTTGGCGATGTTTCTGGGCGTGTTGACGGGTCTTGCGAATTGATTTTTTCATCTGTCGCAGGATGGCTTTGCGGTTGCGTTTGCTGTCTTTCTGCCGCCGTTGTTGGCTCATGGCTATCCCGAGTTTGTTGATTTCTCGCAGGAAGGTTTCGGGGTCTTGGGGCATGCGGTTTTTTAAGCCGGCTTCCCGTATGAGTTTCGTGGCTTTCATCAGGGTGCGGGTGGCGTCGATGAGGAGCACCCAGTCGGTGGGGTAGTGGATGTTGGCTTGGAGACAGAAGCTGTCGAACCAGACGTTGACCAGATCGACGGGGTTTTCTAAACCTAACAATTGCTCTAAGCCGTCGCTGGAGTGTTGGGCGGCGCTTTGCAGTAGCTGGGCGCCGAGTTGGTCGATGGCTTCTTGGGGCAGGAAGCGTCCGTAACGGTCGAGGGTGCTTTTTGAGGGGGGCATGACGGAGCCGAATTCGCCTGTATGACAGAACCATTGCAGCACATTGCTTTCTGCTAGTTGGATGCTGAGTTCGCGCACGGGCATATGATTTTCGACGAAGCGGACGATGTTAGTGCGGAAGGCGGTGACGCAGTGATTGAGGAATCGGGTGCCTACTTGATGGGACTGGAGGCCGCGGCGTTCGAGAACAAGCTTCGTGAATTGGTCATCGAGTCCGGCCCGCTCGATGATGTCGTCCATGAATTGGTATCGGGCGCGTTTATCGCGATAATCTTTGGGCCCGTAACAAGGTGGAAGTAGACGAAAGGTTAATTGGCGGTTAAATTCGGTCATGATTCGGCGGGTTTGATTTTTTGCTACTAACCAAATTATACACGCCGAATTTGGCTATGGGAGTCCAAATTGGGCTCTCATAGCTCTTTAATATCGCTGTTTCGCACTTCTATGACAGGGGGCCGGACCTGTGGGACAGGCCCTATTCTAACTTCGTTGCCTCAATTCTCCAAAACTGAAGCGCAGCCTCATTCTCGGGCGAATTAGGCGATTTGTAGGGGTTGATTCTGAGAATATCATTTCGATCATCTTTATAGATCAACCATAGCCCATAGTCAGCCGAGAATCTCTCAAGCGGGCTATCGCTTGAGAGGCTTTTTACTATCGAAGGAATCTCCCGCTTGAACCCCTCCCTATTCTTACCAATATAATATTTTAAATATGTAATGACTTCAGAAGCAAACACCAATTCACTTTTGAACCGCGATTCCGATGATTTTCGCCGTTTATCCCTTTCAATATACTCTTTTAACTCCTCATTATCGATTACTTTACCCCCAAAGTGCATAATTTTCAGCAAGTCTTGCACAGACTTCCTTGCATAGAAGGGTTTCGCGGTGTTTTCGGTTAGGTTTCCAATTCTCACATCAGGTGACGTTTGATTTCCTAACTAAAATAGTCGCTTATTTCGTTAATTAGATATTGCTAATGATAGTCGACGTGCTTCAATAAGTTACCGCTAAATAACCAAGACGAAACACGCGACTATGAAGACTTCTAAACGCCAAATCACTTCAAATTCAAGCGCTTTTCCAAAGATTCAGACCGAATCCCAGGCTCAACTCACTTCTTTCGCTGGAATTCAGATTTATTCCCAACTCTTTTCTGCGCTTCGAATTAAAGAGCGGTTACGCCAATGCACCTTTCAATTGCCTTCGAGCACCCAATATACGCCAGGATCCATTCTCTTTCTGCTCGTCACCCACGTGATTCTCGGTTTTTCCAGACTACGGGATGTTTCTTGTTATGAGAAGGATCCACTCGTGATGAGATTTCTTGGGATGAACACCGTTCCAAGTCCTTCCACGCTCAGTAGAATGCTTGCCAACGTCGATTTGGCTACCGCCGATAAATTGGTAGGCACGATAGAATCTCTTGTTCTTCAGAGATTGCAGGAATTGAATCTCAAAAGAGTGACGATTGATTTTGATGGTTCGATTACGACCACCAATGGCCATGCGGAAGGTACGGCTGTCGGATTCAACCCAAAGAAGAAAGGGCAGAGAAGCTATTATCCTCTCTTCTCGACGATTCCGCAGATCGATCAAGTCCTTTCAATATTACATCGATCGGGAAACGTTCATGACTCTCACAAGGCATCAGATTTCATGAAATACACTGTCCGTCTCGTGCGGGAAGCCCTTCCAAGTGCGCTGCTCGAAGTTCGAGCTGACTCAGCCTTCTACTCTAACGAGATCATCGAAACATTAGAAAATCTAGGAGTAGAATTCACGATCAGTGTTCCATTTGAGCGTTACGCCAACCTAAAAGGAATCGTGGAAGGGCGAAAGCGCTGGAGGCGAGTGGACAAGAAATTCTCTGGCTTTGAGCGGAACTGGAAAGCTGATAGTTGGGTAAAGAAGCGAAGATTTCTATTCGTCAAAAAGAAAACGAAGAAACAAAGAAAAGGCCCGATTCAATTGGATCTGTTCATCCCCCATGAAGAAGATCATGAGTTTACAGCGGTGGTGACCAATAAAAACGAAAGACTGGTGCCAACCATCTTGTATCATCATGGGCGAGGCAGTCAGGAGAAAATGTTTGGCGAATTAAAGAACGGAACCTATATCGATTACCTTCCTTGCCGGAAGGAAGCAGGAAACCGTATTTTCATGCTCTGTAATATACTCGCGCATAATTTGAGCCGCGAATTGCAAATAGCGAATGAGAAACCACAGCGAGATTTGGAGAACGAGAAACGTGCCTGCCTGTGGATACTGGAAAGCCTATCAACGATAAGAAAGAAAGTTGTGGCAAGAGCCGGTCGTCTTACGCGTCCAAATGGAATCCTCACGTTAACGGTGCCAGCTGACGGACTGCTTGAAAGAATGCTCCAGAGATTCTTGCCCGCCCGAGCGTTTTCCTAACATGATTTATGAAACATTAGGGTTTACCTGATTCAATCTCGAAACACTCGCCTCCTCCAGTGATTATTTCATCCTTTTTTGGAGATTTGCTCCATATGTTTCGAATTTTAGGTATATCAACTAAATCTTTAAAAGCAACATTTTCATCACTCGTTCCCTCGTTTGCCTTTAAACAACACGCGCATAACATTAGCGCGATGCACGTAAGGCCTGCCGAACCTTTTTTACTAACACATAATCGTTTCATTAATCGAACCCCCCTTCATCAAAATAGCGAGCACCATCCGTATAGTCTCCCATTATTTGTATCCAATACCCTTCCTTATCAGCAACAATAATGCCTCCTTCTTGGCCAGGCGGTTTGCTTGTATCATCAACATCTTTTACAAGGAATCGAAATTTTAGGGGCTTGGAAAAAAATAATCGTCCCAAAGCGCAACCATTCTGTTAGGAGCGGGTTTGAGTGCCTGTAGTCCTATGAGAAGAACCTGACTCTAACTCAATTCGTTTATGGAAGAACACTGCGCGTGATCTCACGGGCAGCGCGAAACGCAAGTTCATGGCGGGCGTCGTCGATGGCCTTGGCCGCGGCGGTCAACGGTGGGCTGAAGACTGTCTTGGCTGGAATAGGCAACTCATTCGCAAAGGCAAAGAGGAACTCGATTCCGGCATTGATTTCGTCGATCAGTTTCACAAACGAGGTAGAAAGAAGGCTGAAGAACATTATCCAGAATTACTGGAGGATATTCGCGCCGTTGCTGATCCCCATGCTCAGACTGATCCCAGTTTTCGCTCTACTCGCCTCTATGTCCGCATCACTGCTAAAGAAGTCCACCGGCGACTGGAAGAGCGCCCAGGGTATGACCTATCAAGTATGCCTTGCGTGAGAACCATCAACAGCAAACTCAATCTGCTCGAACTCCACCCTAGAAAAGTTGCCAAGACCAAGCCGATGAAGAAAGTGAAAGAAACCGACGCCATCTTTGATATGGTGCATGAGATCAATGCGGCGGCCGATAGCGATCCCAAGCAGTTGCGTATCTCCATGGACACCAAAGCGGCGGTAAAAATTGGCGAGTTTAGTCGTGGTGGCTATAGCCGAGGCGAGCGGAAGGCCCTTGATCACGACTTCAAAGCGAAAACAACCCTCGTGCCCTTTGGGGTTTATCAGCCCGAAACTGGCCAAACCGACCTATGGTTCTCAGAAAGTAAAGTGACAGCGGATTTTATGGTTGATCGTCTTGAAGAGCTGTGGCCGCGACTGCGTGCAGAGAATCCTGAAGTAGAGGTGCTAGTGATCAACGCCGACAATGGCCCCGAGAGCGATGGCCGTAGAACCCAATGGTTGAAGCGCCTGGCTGAATTCTCTACGGCTCATGATATAGTGATACAGCTAGCCTATTATCCACCCTATCATAGCAAGTATAATCCTATAGAACGAGTGTGGGGAGTGCTCGAAAACCATTGGAATGGAGAGCTACTGAGCACAGCGGAGAAAGCGCTGGGAATGGCCCGAAGCATGACATACAAAGGGTTGAATCCCGTCGTCACACTGGTCACCAAGACCTACCAGACCGGAGTGCGACTGACAAAGAAAGCGATGAAAGAATTCGCGCCCCAAATCAGTCGGATGGCTGGATTGGAGAAGTGGTTTCTAACAATATTCCCTGAGCCTGAAATGGGATGATTATTTATTTCCAAGCCCCTTAGATAGATATCAAGGTTTGTAGTCGCTTGAAGGCCAGAAGCTCCAGGCGTTATTTCACGGATGCTTTAGGGGTGGATTTTTCTTCCGCATGGCTCTGCACCTTCTGCTTTTTTAATTGCGCAGTAACGAATTTTTCCCATGCTTTTTGAGTAGCAATGGTCTCCTTGCTTGATGGATTCTGCTTTGGCCCGTAGCCACTTGCCCACAAAGGGCAATTCTTTGTGGGCCACTGATGGTCTCTATAGCGAATTCTAAGAAACAGACTTGCCCCTGACCGGATATGTTCGTGATCATGAGTGAGGGCGGCGACAACCTGTAACAAGTCGTAATCTTTGCTATGAACTGCCTCGCGAATGGCAAAAAAAAGTGTATCACGGCTCACCTCATTTCCGCTTGGCAACTTCACTCTGTACCCACCACTCCCCTGCATTTCGAGATTTTTTGACAATTCAGTCAATCTCGACTCGGTCAGGAGACGGACAAAATGTGTAGTTTGGTCATGTTTAACTTGATTCAAACCATCAATGCCAATGGCGCTAATGATAAGGAGACTCATTAAGAATGGCACGAAATATGAGAAGTAGTTTGGTTTCATGAATCAAATCCTCCCTTCAATAAAGATCTAGGAGCAGTTCCATAGAATTTGACCCAGTAGCCTTCCTTGTCTGCGACAATTGTGCCATCTTGATCTTCGACTAATGCACGAAATTTCATATAAATGTCAATAATTTCGCTTGAACTCGTCGCTGTATGCGAAGGGACATCTGGAAACAACTGTCTCTCAGGCGTTGGATCAAAGTCCGGTAATGGGGGTGTGTGATCGTCTACATAGGAACTCTCGTTGATTTGAAGACCGCTTCCAGTCGCAATGAATGTTTGAGCAACACCGTCGATTTTCTTATGTCCTTTTATTTTTTGTTTTAAAATACATCTCGCAGGGTCACAACACACTCTCCACCCATTTATTTTCTTTATTGTGTCTTTCGGCTCGTAGAGCACCTCAATATTAAACGAATGTTCCGAGTGATTTTCGTGTTGATGCGAGGAACCATAAACCACTTTGAGTGATTTTACACAACACAATGGATCTCCGTTTGCCAAACCCAGCACATCGATAGAGTTCACAAGGTCCCCCCCCAGCATTCCATGAAGATTCAGCCCACCTCTCTCCTCTATCGGGTCACGAGATAGCCACCTGCCATTGCTGGAATCGTAATAGCGATAGCCATAGTAGTAAGCTTCCGTTTCTCTATCCCGAAACTTGGTACTGAATCGAAATCGATTATTATCGACTGACGCCAACCTTTCCTTGTTACCAAAGCCATCGTAACGGTATTGATCCAAGATCTCGCCTTGTGAATCGCTTATTTCGCTGACGTTTCCGTTGGCGTCGTAATGATAGAGCCAGTTCCCTCCAACACTCTTGCCCGTTGCGAGTAGGAGGCCACCCACGCCTCCCGCGCTATGGATTGAACCACTTAGGTCTTTGCCCCATGTATAGGATTCCACTGCTTCTGCATGATCGGCATTGTAGACACTAATGAGGTTCCAGCCTTGGTAGAGGTAACGCTCATCAACACCATCGCTGGTCCATCTGGCGATGCGGCGGCTTTGGTGGTCGTAGGTGTATCGTGCTCGGAGAGCGCCGCGTTCTCTTACTTCGACTAAACGGTTTTCGGCGTCCCAGGTGTATTCTTGATTGCTTTTGGTGAGTTGGTTGCCATCTGAGTCGTGGCTCACGGCTTCGATGCCGCCTTGGTTCCAAATACTAGTGTATTGGTTGAGGGCATTGGTATCGTAGAGGGCGAACTCACCGTTATCTTTGCTCATGGAGGTGCGATTGCCGATCTTGTCGTATCCATAATGCTCGGTGCGCGTGGGATCGTCTTCGCGCTCAGATTTGGTTAGACCACCCGTGTCTTGGTCGTAGGTGAAGCGGTCAACTTTGGGAGGATTCAGGATGTTGGTATCGGGATCCAGAGTGGTGGTGGTGCGCTCGGTTCGTTGGCCGTCTTGGTTGTATTGATAGGTGTAGTGAGAGATAAGCTCGTTGTTTAGGCCCGCTTGGTTGATAACGTCGGTCATCGTGTCGCGTCCGGGTTCGTATCGGTATTGGGTGTGTTTAATCCCGTCTGCGGTGACTGATTGGAGACGGTCGGTGGTGGACATGGGTTCGAATTGGTAAACGAAATCGTAGCCTTGGGAACTGACACGATCAAGGCGGTTCGCCTGGTCGTAACCGTAGGTGACGGTGTAGTCTTGAGTGGGGTTGGTTTCGGTGCCGATTTGGAAGCCGGTGGGGCGGCCCAATGAGTCTTGAGTGTAGGTTAGGGTCTTGGTTTCGTTGTAGATTTCTCGCGGCGTGACGCCGCGGCTCCTTGACTGAGGGTTCGGCGGCGACTGAAAGTCACCGCTACGGGTTTCTGACTCTAGCACCGTTGGTTGATCTGGGCGGTAGGTGTAGGTGAGGAGGCCGCCGGCGTCCTGCACGGTTTGTTTCTGGCCCAAGCGCGTGTAGGTAAAGTGGACGTCGGGTGTGTTGTCGCTGTAGTCGATGTTGGTGAGGTTGCTAGCATCGTCGTAGTGATAGATCGTTTGGACGCCTCGGGCCCAAGTGCGCGTTTGGAGTTTGCCGCCTGGTGTGTAGGTGTAGTGGACGCGTTGGCCGTGAGCGTCTTGTTTGAACTGGAGATGGCCACGGACATTGTAGTGCCACCGGGTGGTAGCGGGTTTGTTAAGGTGACTGTACCAAGTGGTCATGTGGGTCCGTTCGCCGCGACCGTTGTAGCGCCATTCCACGTCGGTGGTGTGGTGGCCGTGGGTCTTGTGGAGGGTGCCGTTGGCGTTGTAGATTTGGTGGATCTCGCCGCCGCTCGGTTTCACGGTGGTGATGACTTGGCCGAGGGCGTCGTAGCGGTAGATGGTGTCTAACGTCCCGTTGGTACTGGATCTTGTTTCAGGGTTGGGGGCGCTGACTTTCCAGCGTCTTCCCTGGTCGTCGTAGTGATAGGCGGTGGTGCCAGTGCGGCTATCGGTGATTGTGAGAAGACGGCCATAGGCATCATGGTCTTGCGCTTTCCATGAAATCAGCACGCCGTTCTTGGCATAGCGGCTGGTTTGTTTGAGATGGCCATTCTCATAGGATTGGACCGTGTAGGCGCCTGAGGGATCGGTATTGGTAATCATCCAGCTTCCGGGAGCGTCTCCTTCTTCGCGGACGCTGGTGCTGAGTTGATGGTATTGCCAGGACCAGGTTTGATCTCTGGTTAGGGATGTCTCCTGGATAGATGTCGTGATGGGACCGGTTTCGGTATATACCTTGTTCTCAGTGCGGCGGAAGGCTTCTCCGTCGCGTTGGATCACGGAGTGATCCACGACACTGATCCGATCTACTTCGTAGTCAATGTGATTAGGGGCTTCGTCAGGCTCGATGTTGAGATCGATGGCAGTCGTACTGCGTTCGCCCTCTTCGTTGTAGGCGTAGCGGGTGGTCACGCCATCGGGATCGATATGGCGGATCAATTGACCGTCTTTGTTGTAATCGTAAGTCTCACTGGCAGCACGGCGGCTGCCGTAGGCGTGAATGACCTTGGTGGTTTGGCCTAACAGGTCTTTGTAAGTCCGCGTGCGACGAATGTCGAATAGATTGGCCACACTGGCGCTTTCTTCGAAATAGCCGATCTCATCGGCGCCTTGGCTGTAATCCGTGCAGCCGTTAAGTGTTCGCGGATCTGGCTGCATACTGAAGGGATCGCTTGACGCGTAAGTCATTTGCCGTTTCAGCTTGCCATTTGCATCATAGCGACGGTGTTGAATGCGATGCCGGTTGTCGTGACCGCTTTTCGGGTAACTGATCAACTCGATTCGGCCGCCATCTGGAAGCATGACTGTTTTCGATTCGGTCCTAAGCCCCGAGACGTTCGTGCTTGAGACCAACCTTCCTGCCAAATCATAATGGGAAGTCGTTGGTGCCAACTGGGGGCTCTCACCAGGATCGATCAGATTCGTTGTCTTCAATCTAAGGTCGTTTCCGTTCAAGTGATAAATCTCATCAGATCGAACGGATGTCAGGGTATTGTCCGCTGACATCGGTGGTTTGTAGCCGCTTTGTGTGCGAATGACGCGGCCTAGCAAGTCGTATTCATGACGCGTGGTGGCGCCCTTTCCGTCGGTTTGCCATTCAAGACCACAACAGTTGTAGGAGCGGGTGGTGATCTCACCGCTGATATGATCGAGCGTGGCCACGGCGCGAAAACGTTCATCCAACCCACTCGGATCGACCGATTGATGTTGTGTGAGAATGCCTGAGGCGCCATCGATTCTCTTGCTTTCAAGAATCGTCCCAGACCGGTGACGAATCGTTGTGTGTCGATCGTTTAGACTACCATTTGGGTGGAAACGCTCTTTGCTAGTGACTAAATTGCCGTCTTGTTCTGTGTATTGGAATCGCGTTTCCGATCCGTCTGCAACGGTTTGGCGCAACATTCTCCGGTCTCCGGCTTGATAAGTCGATTCCGTTCTCCGGTTGGAGGGATCGTTTGCAGCAGCATTTTCATTGGCGGCTTTGATCTCTACGAGCTTGCGATCCTTGCCGAAATCGTCGCGATCCCATTGTTTGTAAGAGACATCCACGACACGGCCATCGAGATAATGGGTACGCTTCTCTTGGTAATCGGGACCGTCATACTCGATCTTTTCCGATTCGTATCCTTCCGCATGCCCCGGTTCGCTGACCGGTAGAAGTGCGTTGTTGGCAGGGCGGTAGATATTGGTCTCACGCCCCTGGGTGTCATAGGTGTAATACTCCCATCCTCCGTCAGCCCATTGAATACTCTTTACGCGGCCAACGACGGGAAAGTCACCAGCTTCACGCCCGTAATAGTCTAACTTAACCGTTAACGCTTCATTGTCAGGATCAACCACGCGCATGACCTTACGTTCGCCAAAGTCGAAGCGGCGGAACGTTTCGCGTTGCTTGCTGTCTAATTCAATCCGGCCCGTATCCGAATTCCAATGATGGACGGTATGTGTCTTGGTATAGTCTCCGCGTTCGGCAGCATCGGGATCGTCGATGACAAGCCGCTTCAATCGCAGGGGTCGTGTCACGTGACTTCCTGGCGCGCCTTGATAGAGTTCCCACGTTTCACGGCCTTGCGCCTTGTTTACGAAATAGCGGTACTCGTGAATCGATTTACGGCCATCTTCTGTTTTCTCTAAAATAAGGCGACGATTGTTGGCATGAATGAGCGGATGGTCAGGATTATAGACGGTAACGACAGTATAGGGAGCTCCACTTGGGATATGATCCTCGCCTACTTGATCCAAAGTGTATTTACGGATCTCGTAGCCTCCTTCGATATCGCTAAACGTGACAAATCGGGTATCGGTCTTGGCCCAAGAAGTGACTTTCTTCGCTTTCTGAGATGATATTCGCCGGGAGCCAGTTGTTGTTGCAGGGAAATCATAGCCGACTTCGATGCCTTCACTATCAATGTTAAGAGATTCTCTTGAATAGGAATGTGAGGTCAGATTGCGTTCATGGACGCTCACGCTATGGCGCCTAGATCCGAAGTTGGTCGTTCCAAGGCCAATGCTAAATTTGACGCTTCCAATATCGTTGCAATCACTATCCGTGGGGCCACTTGGATAGCAGAATTGACAGTGATCGTCTAATGCCTCCTCGGCTGCTTCCTCCGATCCCAAATTGCCCCCTCCGATACTGCTCCCTCCGTCGTAACTACTGATTACTTGGCCATCACTGCCTGAAGTGGTTTTCAAAAGTACAGAGTTCTCGACACTACCATTCGTATGATCGGCAGCCCAAATGTAAATAAAAGCGACCTGTCCGGTCGTGGAGATCACATAGTCCGTACTAGAAGTCCAGTTAGAGCTGCCTGTGCCAATCGATTGATTTGTCATGTATTCATAGACATATGGGTAGCTCCAGTCATTGTAGACCCAAATCTTCCACTCGGTGTAGCTGCTCCAAGACACTTCGATAAAATGGTAACCACTACCGTAAGGAGAGATATCTACCTGCAGGCCGTTGGTCCCTGTCCACGACAACACGGCTGCGCTCTCAGCTGCTTCTGTTCCGACCAGAGGATCCGTTCCAGCCGCATACTCGTCGCCATCACTCACTCCATCTCCATCGGTGTCTGACGCGTTGACGTCTGTGCCAAGGACGAATTCTTCTACATTCGTTAGGCCATCGGAATCGGGATCGTCATCACGAGCCAAGTCTTGACCAGCCTCCCAATCGTCCGGCAGGCCATCGCGGTCCGCATCGCTGAAGGCGATGGCATCGCGGCTCGCTTGGATATCGTCGATATAAAGCGGGGATCGGCTTTGACCAACGAACTCGATCTTTTCCAAGGACTCCGCCCGGTCGGCCATGGCGAGGTTGGCGCGGAAGATGTGGCCGTCGATGGCGATGTCCCAGAGACCCCTCTCGAAATCTTGGCGGAAGGAGAGACGGATCCAGTTGGTGGCGTTGCCTCTCTCGTCGAGATCGAATTTGGCGCCGGTGGGAAGCCATTCGTTCGAGTCGGGGCCGTCGTAGATGTGGAGTTCGCCCTGATCATCGATCTTGAAGAAGCCGGTTAGGCTGCCTTCGACGTCCGTCACTTGATCGCCGATCTCCAAGGCGGCACCGGGGCGGATGTACATATCGGTGTGGACGACTTTGTCAGGGGGATCGCCTCCGCCTAGATTGGCGTCAATGCTGAGCTGGACGATGCCGTGGGGGCGTGAGGGCAGGACTTTCAGCCCCGTGGAGCCTTCGCGCCCTTCGTTGGCCGTGACTTCCGCCTGGCCGCGGATGACGGCGAAGCCTTGTTGGCCGTGGATGTTTCCGGGTTGGAAGCCGTCTACTTCCTCAAAGGTGGCCTGATAGGGTAACGGCTCTTGAGCTTGAAGTGAAGCGTTAGGCGACAGCCCCCCCTCCTAACGTAAAGAGTAAGCTGGCGAGGGCACTGAACCGGAGCGTGACAGTAGCGTTGATTTTCATAAGCATGTTGAGAATCAGGTAGATATACTGCATGAGCAGCGCCCGCCTCCCAACGGATGCTTCCCGAAATCGGCTGATTCCACTGACGCGCTAGCAGTGAAGCAAGTATGGCGGTGTTAGGCAAGAGGATTTTTCAAAAAATGTAGGGTTGGGATTTTAACGGGTCTTCCAAGCTATGGCGCAACCCAAATATTGCATAAGGCGCTCATTCAAAATGCCTTATGAAGATCTGAGCTCATCTGATAGTTGTCTGCGCGTGACTACAGGTGCTGCCTGTGGTGTCGGCACCTCTTTGGGGATGGCCACTCCGGCTGATGCTAGCAGTCTCGCTTGAAGGGCATTTGGCTTGGGCAGGATCTCATGCTTCTTCCCTCGGTTATCTTCGATTCGGAGGATCGGTAAGCTCTCCAGTTGGCGCAGTCCTTCTTCCACTGTTAGGTTCTCTCCTTTCCATGCTTCTGCTAGGTGGCGGCGAATTTTCAACGCTAACATTGCGCTTAGAGCATGGGCTCGTGTGTTCTCTTCTTTGACCACAAAGAAGGGCCGCACTTCTAAATGCCCCGTCTTCATTGTCCGAAAGTCCGCTTCTACTTCGGCTAGCGCCTTGTAGCGATCATGCACTTTCTCCGCTCCACAGTCGGCCCGACTCAAGTTCGTTCTCAGTGCGTAACACCCGTCGAGCTTTTCTTCTTCGTTGAGGACGTCCTGATCAATGACCACGTTGATGGCTCTTCCTTCTACTTTGATCGCTAACCATTTCCCTAATTTCAGCTTTGCTTTCCTGGCTTCTAGCTTTCTCGTCTGCACCTCTACTTTGGCTCGAGGATGCTCGGCCAGATAGGTTTCTGCTTTCTTCACATCTTTCTCTAAGGCTGCTTGACGCTCGCCACGGCTCGTCCGTATTTCTTTCTGTCTCACCGGATTGCGCCGCAGGACATAGCGTTCCTCCGTTGTCTTGTCCGTCACTTCGGCGAGATCCTCGTCAAAGAGTTCCATCGTAAGGATGTCTTCGCGCACCAGTCGTTGGATCTGGGGCTTGGTTAGGGAGGATATGTAATGGCCTCCCTGGTCTTTGACTGCTTTGATTTGTTCGGACTTGATCATTCCGCGATCTCCTACCATCACCACATGGCGACATCCGAAATCTTGTTTGGCCTGGTTCAGCGCGTCCCCGAATGTGGCGAAATCGCGTGTTTCACCGGAGTAGACTTTGATCGCGCAAGGATCTCCTGTGCCGTCAGTGAGCAGTCCCATGACAACTTGCATCTTGCCTTTCTTGCCATCGCGGTTGTAGCCGAACGCGCTCAGTTCATTGGTAGTGCCTTCAAAGTAACTGCTCGTCACATCATAGAGAAAGAGGTCTTCACTGGGCTTTTGTGGTGTTTGCGAGGGTGACTTTGCCCGTGGGTGGTTCTTGCGCCAAAGGTTCTTTTCGATGTGACTCTGACGATGGTCTAACCAGGCGCCGTGGCGCTCATAAAGGTCATCTTCGCACCAGGATTGTTGCCAGGAGAATAGACGAAGAGCGGCGCTTTGGGCGACTAGTCTGGTGGTGCCGAGCAGAGAAATGCCTGGGTTGAGAACACGCGCACAAACGCGCCAGAGGGCAATTTGAGAGAAGTCGTGATCGCAGTCGAGCCGGTCAGATTTGGGGCAATTGTCAGGTGCTAATGCCTTGGAGATGCCGAGTTTGTCAGCCAGCGATTTGACTAACCAAAGAGCGCCGAAGCTCTCAGCTTGTTCGACGATGACCGGAGAATTGGGGACCTGATTGAGTGCAGCGATGGAATCAGCAGGAGAGGTTTGAGAAGGAGGGGAAGAGTCATCGTTGCGATGATTGATAGCAGACTCGATGGTGCTGATCAGCCACTTGGGGAGCTTTGTGAGGACAGCGAGAGTGCGAGAGGAAACTTTGGAGCCGACCCGGAAAGACTCGCGAAGAAGGACGGATTCATAAGATTTGCCGTTCTTGCCTTTCGATCGAACTCTGGCGATAAACATGCCTACAGATAAAGGCAATAAACTCTAATTAACAAGAAATAAAAGCAAATAATTGCAGTATTTTCTGCCTACAAATAGAGATGCTAGAAGGTCCGATATGCTAGTATAGGAGTCTGAAACTTGCTTCACCAACTGGAAGATCCGTTTTAACGCCCGATACTTCGCGCAAAGAGTTCGCGTGCCACGATTGCGAGGAGCAACCTCATTCCAGCCTCCCCAAGGCCGAACTACAGACAGCTTTGACTACTAGACGACCGGAAAATCGAAATGAGCAGATCGTCGAGACCGAAAAACGCTCCCTCCTCCCCATTGGGGCGTAGTGCCCGACGATCTGCTCACCTCCAATTATCCAAACCGGCCCATTTGTTACTGAAGAGTGCGCATTTTTTTCAAAAAAATTCCAGCGACCTCAATCTACCAGGTGAAAACCAAGGGATGGGCGTTCGATGCGAGCGTGTCAGAAGGAGTCGTGAGACTACTTCTCGCCCGAAGCACGCCCGGAACTTTCACAAGTTCCGCTACGAACTTGCCCACTATGGATTGAGGGCGTGATGCTCCCGCTCCTGTGCCAAGCTCTCATAGATCTCCAGTGCCTTTTCATACTCCGCCAAAGCTTCTGGCGGCAGGACCTCGCGATTGCGGTCAATCTCGCCCCGCACCTGATTGATGAGGAAATCCGTCTCCTCTTTGCGCGGGAAAAGCGGTTTGTCCGGCACCTTAAAATGCCAGGGACTGGTGTGGGCAAAGCGTTTTCTTCCGTCGGGCATGGGCTGCACGGTCCGCACGGCGAGCCATGACGTGCGGTCAATCGGCACCTTCACGGATGCACTGGCTAGCCAGCCGCCCTTCCCATTGCCCGCCGACGAAAACCCACGGCCAAGCGAAAGCGATTTCCACACGCGGCCATTGAGAACGATCTCGATACGGTCGATCGGCAGCCGGCTTTCGGAGGTGATCCCGACCTCATAAACCGCCGGTTGATTGGTTTTGAACGTGTGTCCCGGATGTTCTCCATTCACCTCGGCAAAGAGCATGGGGCCGGTGGTGACGAAACTTCGCCCTGCTTTGAGACCGGCGAACCATTTCTCACTATCAAACTCACGTCCCGTGTGCACATAGACACGGCTATGACCTAACGGGACGGGATGCACCCCGGATGCCGTCCCCGCCGTGGCGGCGAGGCGAAAGCCGCAATTGAGGAGCGTGTAATAGGTCTCAAATCCATAGTTCAGCCAGCCCCATTCGGTGAGACCACGTTCGTCGCGCTCGACCTTCATGTAAGCCGGCGGTGTGGTCGATGCCCGACGAAAGCCGAAGTTGGTGCGCCACACGGAATTGTTCGAAAGCTCAAACAAATCCACTTTGGCCACCGGCACTAACATAAGCGACCACGGCCAACTATGTTTATCGAGATCGAGCAAGGCGCCCTCGGAATGCGCCTGTTCCGCAATCTGACTCACCGGCGGCATCCCTTCCTTGAGAACCGATTGATGATTCAAGATGAAGAGAGCCCCCAAGACGTGCCGTTTGCCGTCTACACCAAACACTTCGTATTCCGTGTTTCGCGGGAAGATCACGTGTGTGGCATCGACATCGATCCTTTGCGCTCCCCGGTCTTCCCGGTCTCCAAACGGCGACGGCCCTTGTCTGCGAAGGGTGGACGGCCGCAGGTCGGGACTAGCAAAAGCCTCTGTGGTCCAGAAGGTTACGGGAAACGCCACGTTCAGGTCTTCCGCTAACATAACGTTCGGCAACTCATGAAGGCGTCGATGCACGTGCGTCTCGCCGGAATACCAACCTCGCCCTGACAAATGCGTCCATCTCTGAAGTCTCAGCGTTTTCTCAACATCGCTGTCAATCATCTCTATCGTTTCCGAAAGTGGCACATATTCCTTTCCCCGTTCGATTGTTAGCGTGTAGCGGCCCGGCTCGAGACGGATTTGAAAAGGGTGGGCCGAGATCGTGGTGTGTTTCTCAACCGAGTCTGGCATGGGTACCCACTCTTCTTGATAGGGTAGGGCCGAGCCTTCGGGTGAAGCGGATTCAACAAAGAGCCATTTTCCGTCCTCTACCGATTGCAAATAGACTCTAGCCGGAACCGGTTCACCGGATGCTGCATCAAGTAGGTGCCCCTTGAATAGGTAGCCAGTCTCCCCAGAAAGGTTGTTTGAACCCGCAATGATCAAGCAAAGAAGAAATCTACGCATACCTGAGGTCTAACTAAAATCGGACGGCTCGACAAACTCCATTCGCTCTCCAAGCGGCACACCATGTCCGAATTCGGACAAACGATCACATTGACGCACCGCGAGCCGTCCATCATCGTGTAGAGCTGTGCCGCCTTCCTCACATTCACCTCATGATGAATTGACTCTCGATCCGAATGCTTGGAACGAAGTTGAGGTGGCTGCTAGACGAGCCCTTGCGCAGATGCTCGAGAAACAGCGGCGGATTCGCGAGGAACCGGTGTGGCGCCCCGTGCCCGAGCGGGTTCAGCAGTTGCTTGAGGAGCCTGCACCGCGTGATGGCCGCCCGATCGGCGAAGTCGTGGATGAAATGCTAGAGGCGATTGCGGCTTATCCTGCGGGTCACGCCCATCCGCGTTTCTGGGGATGGGTGTGTGGCACGGGGACGCCTGTTGGGATGATTGCTAGTATGATTGCAGCAGGGGTTAACGCCAGTTGCGGAACGTTTAACGATGCCTCCTCAAGGGTCGAGGATCAGGTGATCAATTGGATGCGTGATTTATTAGGGTATCCCAAAGAGTCTAGCGGACTTCTCACTAGCGGATCTTCGGTTGCCAACTTGATCGGTCTCGCCGTGGCCCGAGACAGTGGCCTTCCCCTCGACGTGGCGCGTCAGGGGCTGACCGGGCTCAATGGGCAACCGACCATCTACGCGTCGGAACAAGTGCACTCTTCAGTCGACAAGTCCGTCATGCTGCTCGGTCTCGGCCAAGCCTGTCTTCGCCGAGTCGCGGTGGATGACCGCTACCGCATGCGCATGGACAAACTTAAGGAGACCATTCGGACTGATCGGAAGGATGGATGTTTGCCCATCGCGTTGATTGCCTCGGCCGGAACAGTGAATACCGGCGCGGTGGACTGCCTCGAATCGGCTGCCGCCGTCGCACGAGAGGAGCGCCTTTGGCTGCATGTGGACGGCGCGATCGGGGCGCTTGCGGTCATGTCGCCCAAGCTTCGTCCCCGCTTTGGTGGCATGGAGAAAGCAGATTCCATCGCGCTCGATTTTCACAAATGGCTCTACGTGCCTTACGAGGCGGGCTGTATCATGATCCGCGACGGATGGCGGCATCGGAAATCGTTTGCCACGGCGGCGTCCTATTTAGAGCCCCCGCCTCGGGGAATCGGTGCCCGCAGCAATCCCTCAAACGATCTCGGACCTCAACTATCGCGCGATTTCAAAGCCTTGAAGGTCTGGGCGCAAATACGTGAGCATGGGCTGAACAAACTGGGACGCCTGATGGAGCAGAACGTTGCGCAGGTGCAGTACCTCGCCGGCTTGATCGGACAGCACCCAAATCTTGAGCTGCTGGCGCCTGTCGAACTCAATATCGTCTGTTTTCGATATCTTGCCCATGGTCTCAACGAGAGCGAACTGAATGCGCTGAATCTGGAATTGCTGATGCAGATACAGGAGAGCGGTGTGGCGGTCGCTTCCGGAACGAGCCTCAAGGGCCGCTTTGCCATCCGGGTGGCCAACACCAATCAGCGCAGCCGGAGGGAAGACTTTGATCTGCTCGTTAGAGAAACGGTGCGGCTCGGATCCTCGCTTGCCGGAGCGTCATCGACGTAGCGGTCGAGTCCTTTCGTTAGGCTAACTGGCAACCATGATTTACCTTGAAATACGTCGCTCATCCCGCCAGCTTGCCCGCATGAAACGAAGCCAATTTCTCAAATCCTCCGCCGCGATTGCTGCTCCCACCATCATCCCTTCCAGCGTGTTGGCTCTCAAGAAAGAAGAGACCGCGCCTAACGAACGCATCAGTATGGGCGTGATTGGGCTTGGAGGAATGGGCAATGGGAACATGAATGCTTTCCTGGGAATGAATGAGGTCCAAGTCGTCGCGGTCTGCGACGTGGATGCCCAACATGAAAACGGCAAGGACAAAGGACGCGAACCGGCCAAGGCGCGCGTAGAGAAACATTACGCCGACAAACAACGAGCCGGTTACAAAGGCTGTGCGGCTTACAAAGATTTCCGAGAATTGTGTGCGCGTCAGGATATTGATGCCGTGGTGGTGGCCACGCCCGATCACTGGCATGCCCTAGCCACACTCGAAGCTCTGCGCAATCGCAAGGATGTTTATTGCGAGAAACCCGTGACGCACCTCTTCGCTGAAGGCCAAGCCGTCTATAAGGAAGTGGCGAATCGCCGGGCGATCTTTCAAACCGGTTCTCAACAACGTTCAGGCCTTCGTTTTCAGATCGCCGTGGAAGCGGTGATGAATGGTTTGCTAGGAAAGATCCAACATGTGGAGGTGGGGCTCCCAGGCGGTGGCGGGACTAATGAGTCCGGACGCCGCGGCCATCCTATCCCGGCAAATCTCGACTACGATTTCTGGTGCGGTCCAAGCCGTTACCTCCCCTATCATCCGAAGCGATTGCACTGGGATTGGCGTTGGTGCCTCGATTATGGCGGCGGTCAACTCATGGATTGGATTGGTCATCACAATGATATCGCGCATTGGGGTCTTGGTCTGGATAAGGGCGGTCCAATCAAAGTCGAAGCGGTGGGATTCGAGTATGCCGAGCAGGGCATGTATGACCAGCCGACGAACTACGAAGTGAAATGTGAGTTTGCCGATGGCTACACCTCTTCGATTTCTAACAAAAACCGCATGGGCGCGAAGTGGATTGGTGAAAATGGGTGGATCTATGTGGATCGCGGAAAGATCGAAGCCTCCAACAAAGAATGGATCATCGAGAAGAACGATCGCGGTCCCATCAAGGCCTACGCCTCACGCAGTCACCATCGCAATTTTATTGAAGGCATCAAGACGCGCAAAGAGTGCATCGCTCCTGCTGAAACCGCGCACCGTTCCATCACACCAGGTCACTTGGCCTACGTGTCGCAGCATCTCGGCCGCCCGTTAAGATGGGATCCCGCCAAAGAAGAAGTCATTGATGACGCCTCGGCTGACGCGCTGCTCAAGCAAGTTCAGTATCGGGGCGAGTGGTCACTCGGTTAGTCGAGATCGATCACTCTCAGATAAGCCGCCACGTCCGATCTGTCATCGTTCGTATTGGAAATCACGGGCACTTCCACGGTGGTGGAAGTGCCATCGAGCGTTCCGGCGACAAAGAAATCAAGCGGCGTCCAGGTCCTCAAATCAAACGAACGTTCGATCGCATAGCGCTCATTGGGTAGGGATTCCCACGTGAGCGTGGCCTGCACCGTCCCAGCAATGAAGTTTGGCACCAGAGCATCCACCGATTCGCCGCTGGCCAACGACCGGGCCCTGAAGCTGCCCTCTTTGTAAATGCGGGGAAGGACAACGCGGGACGGCTCGTCGCCAGCACCCTCAAACCAATAGGGCGTCTCTTCGATCGTAGGCAGGAAGAAAGAGGGGCGAACCAGCACTTGTTGCAGGCCTGTCAGTCCCGGCGGGAAGGTCGCTTCAATGGCCCCCGTTTCATCGCGTTTCGCAATGTTCGTGATCTTCGTTTCTTGAGCTTCGCCGCCCACCAGGATGTAGCGGAAACGGGCTGCTCCGGCGGCGGCGAAAACGATCGGCGGACCTTCGATAAACAAACTAACATCACTCCCTTTAAGAAGCGGATTTGTTGGTTGGGGATCAGCGGCGTCCCATACCCATGCCTGCAGCTCATGCACACTACCGGCCGTGTCGATCTCGACTAGCAAGGAAAGATCGCACGCCTTAGGGTCCGTGCCGAGTTCGGCCGATCCACCTCCTTCTAAGAGTTCTACCGTATTCTCACTTTCCAATCGATTCAACGTCACCTGCCCTTCTGAAGAAAGTGTCAAGGCGTAGCCGCTTCGCGTGGAGACCTCGGAACGCAAGATGATCACCACCGCCGAGGCGGTTTCCATGCGCAACTGTGTGAGGAAATGTGTCTTCGAAAGACGGATCGCCGGAGCGTGAACGCAGCCGTCTAGTAGGAGATCGCCATTGTCCACAACGCTTGTTCCTTCACACGAAGATAGAGGCGCCCACGGCTCCACCGTCTCATCGAACAACGATGTCAACACCGGCTCCTCGATCAAGTTTTCCGGTGGCACAGCGCCTTGACCAGTGTCACCCCAAGACGGGAGGATCACCATCCCCACAAACACACAACAAGCTACCAATACCTTCATGGCACAATAAGCGGCGGATTGCGTTCCCGTTCAACTCTTTCTATCTCGATGACCCAAGACAACTCCTTCCTCCAAAGGACAGCCGGCCAAGAAATCCTTCACTGGAAGACGTTTCTTTCCTTCCAATTGCACGCAACTGAGACGCAGAGCACCCATGCCCGTTCCCACAACCCATTCATCGCCGGCCGCTCGCAGAACTGCTCCCGCACGCACGTTTCCATCCGATTCATTGATCACTTGTGTTGGGGGATAGAGCTTGAGCATCTTGTGCTGCTCCCCCGAAAGACCTATCGACGTGCTGGTTCCCGGCCACGGTTCATAGGCACGGATCATCCGTTCGATCTCAATGGCCGAGCGGCTCCAATCGATCACGCCGTCCTCCCGCGTCAATTTGCCGGTGGTCGTGGCGAATTCTTCATCTTGGGAAAGACGCGGGGCTTTTCCCTCTTCTAACAAATCCAACGCTTCCGCCAAAGCGTTAGGCGCACAAATGGCGACGCGGTCATGAAGCGTTTGGCCGGTTTCCTCAGCCGTTAGCGGAAACGCGTGCTTTAAAAGAATGTCGCCCGTGTCCAGTCCTTCAGCGACATACATGACGGTCACTCCCGACTCCGAATCGCCGTCCCGTATGGCTGCCTGAATGGGTGCGGCTCCGCGATGCCGCGGCAAGAGCGAGGCGTGAAGATTGATACAGGCAACCTTGGGCATGTTTAACAAAGCCTTCGGAAGGATTTGCCCATAGGCCATCACGACAATGACGTCCGGCTCCCAATCAGCGATCCTTTCAAGCGCCTCGGGGCGCCGCACGCGCTTCGGCTGGATCACAGGAATGCCCCGCCCTTCCGCCCTCTGCTTCACTTCCGGGGGTGTGATGCGTTGCTTACGGCCTACGGGTTTGTCCGGCTGCGTGATCACGCCGGCCAAATCATGTCGCGTATTTTCTAACAAATAATCTAAAACGGGAAGGCAAATCTCCCCCGTCCCCATAAAAACCAGCTGCATGAAAACCTAAACGACAGGCGCTTCAAGAAAGGGTTTCAACTTCGTCACAACCCCCAAGATGTCTAACAAGACATTGGCTGGGTGCTGAGCAGCATCGATCGTGGAAATGATGGAGTCATCATAATACTCTAACATTGGCTTGGTCTCCTCTTCGTAGAGGGCCAGCCTTTTCGTGATCACTTCGTCATTGGCATCATCCAATCGGTTGTCCTTGAGCGCCCTCTTGCGCAAGCGCCGCGCCAGTTCCTCACGATTTCCCAAGGACAAATGAAAGATCTGATGAACCTGCACGTACTGCTCCATCATCTTGGCTTGATCCAGATTCCGCGGGATGCCATCGAGCACTAAGAAATCGATGTCCGGCTTGAAGAGGTGGCTGTCCACCTGGGCGCCGATCTTGGTCCGCCACAACTTCACGGTGAGGTCATCGGGTACCAAGAGACCTTTGCTTGAGTATTTGAGAAACTCCTGTCCCAACTCCGTCCGCGTATCCAGCGAGCGAAAGACGTCGCCACACGCACAGTGGAAGAAGCGGGGAATGGTGCCCAGCACTCGGCCCTGGGTCCCTTTACCACTTCCAGGTGCACCGAGAATGAGGAAGGTGTGGAATCGATGGGACTCGCTCATGAAAAGGCTCTACACTACCAATCACGATACGCCAATGGGAAATCAGGTTGACCGCGTAGCATGGTCTTCTGACAATCGCCGCCATGTATTCTCTCGTTCGCGCTATGGCGCTCTGCGGCTTGCTCATGGCCCAGGCCAGCGCTGAGCTCACCCCGGTTGAAACACTGTTAGTAGAGATCCGCGACCAGACTGCGGAGACGAATCGCTTCCTAGGAACGAAGGCTCTCCACACTTGGCAGGCACGGCTCGAACGATTGGGGAAAGACGCGCCGAGAGAAACGGTGGTGAAAACCATGCATGAGTTAGGAACCGCCCAACTGCGGCTGGGAATGGAGAAACAGGCTGTCGATCAACTGGGCTACAGCGTGAAACTAGCACGCGAATCGAACCTTTCCAAAGAGGTACAGGGCGACGGACTCTACCTTCTTGGTCTTGCCTATCTTCGGTTCGGCGAAACAGAAAACTGCTGCCGCCGGCATGCTCCAGAGAGTTGCATTCTGCCTTTGCAAGGGCAAGCCTTGCACACGCGTCAACAGGGATCGCGCAGTGCCATGGTCGCCTTCGAGCGCGTACTCCGCACCCTTCCTCCGAGTCATCCACGGTATCACGCCGCCCGATGGCTGCTCAACCTCGCCGCCATGACGGTGGACGCGTATCCTGACGAAGTCCCCAAACCACATCGCGTTCTGCCCGAGCGCATGGCGCGCACGGACAAATTCCCCAGATTCCGTAACATTGCCCCGCAATCAGGCTTGGCGACCTTTTCCAATGCCGGTGGCGCCGTGACCGATGATTTCAATCGTGATGGCTATCTCGATATCTTCGTCACCAACTGGGACACCGCAGAAGCCGCCACCTTATTTCTCAACAATCAAGATGGCACTTTTCGCAAAGTGCAAGAGGAAGCCGGTCTTGAGGGACAACTCGGCGGACTTCATGTCACGCAGACCGACTACAACAACGATGGTCATTTGGACGTCCTCATCTTACGCGGCGCTTGGCTGGGCGAAAACGGTCGCCATCCGAATTCGCTTCTTCGCAACGACGGACCCAACCGGGAAGGTATCCCGCACTTCACCGACGTCACTACGGAAATGGGTCTAGCAGACGTTCATTATCCGACGCAAACTGCCGACTGGGCAGACTACGATCTCGATGGCGATTTAGATCTCTTTATCGGCAATGAGACCACGGCCGCGATTCATGCGCCCTGCCAACTTTTCCGCAATGACGGCGACCGGTTTGTGGATGTGGCCAAAGGAGCCGGCGTCGAAAATGGCTTGTTCACCAAAGGAGTCGCCTGGGGAGATGTCGATGGCGATCGCTACCCGGATCTCTATCTCGCCAACATGGATCAACCCAATCGCTACTACCGCAATCGCGGTGACGGCACATTCGAGGATTCAACAAATAAGCTAAGCTTAGCAGAACCCAATCGTAGTTTTCCCATGTGGTTCTGGGATGCCGACAACAATGGCCGGCTCGATCTCTTTATCCCCTTCTATTCACCAGATGCCGGTCTCACGGGTTCCTATTATTTCGGATACCAGCTTCGCGATGAGCACCGTCCCGGATTCTACCTCAATCAAGGAAGCAATTCCCTAACTAACGCCGCAAAGAATTCTAACATTGAACTACCCACCATGCCTATGGGCTGCAATTTCGGTGATCTCAATAACGACGGATGGTTGGACTTCTATCTCGGTACGGGCGATACCGACTTAGAAAACCTTACCCCTAATCTCATGTTCCTGAATCGAGATGGGAAGTCCTTTGAGAACGTCACGTTCGGTGGGGGCTTGGGGCACCTTCAAAAAGGTCACAGCATTGCCTTCGCTGATTTGGACAATGACGGCGATCTCGACATCTTTGCCCAGATGGGTGGCGCCTATCCGGTGGATCGCTACTATGACGCGCTCTTCGAGAACCCCGGCTTTGGGAACAACTGGTTAGCTATTCAGCTAGTGGGCAAAGAATCGCCGCGTTGCGCCATCGGCACCCGCATTCACGCCAGATTCATTGACAACGGCACCCAAAGGTCCGTCTACCGGCACGTGGACACCGGAAGCAGTTTCGGCTCCAACCCACTCCGTCAGTGGATCGGCTTGAACTCCAGTGAAAAGGTCGAAACGTTAGAAATCTTCTGGCCCGTGACCAACAAGACGCAACGCTTTGAGAATGTCGAAGCCAATCGAACGATTCGTATTCACGAAGGCTCTGATGCCATTGAGGTTCTTGCCCTGAAACAGTACAAGATCGGCAAGAGCTGATTCGATCAAGGCGCTTGCCAAGGCACTTTGCCGGCGCGTTGCAAATGATCCATCAGCTTGCGCTTCAGGCTGTTCGCCACTTCACCATTCGCAGGTTGTGGAGTGGATTCCAATGGATCCGCCTCCAAATCAACGAGCACCATCGGCTCGAAAGGACTGCTTTGCTTTAGCTTCCATCTGCCCTGACGAATGGCATAATAAGCGCGCCCTTGGTATCGATTGTTCCCTTCGCGACGTACCCAGATCAGGGTGCGGTCGGGATCGCCCTGCTCCCCACGCAACCAAATGGGAGCCAAGCTTTGGCCATCAATGGGCGCCTCCACTTCCGCACCGGCCACTTCGCACAACGTCGGCAAGAGATCCATCGTCATGCCCAATGCTTGGGTGCGTTTGACAGGAATTTGGTTAGGCCAGACCACACAAGTGGGCACGCGAATCCCCCCCTCCCAATGATCTTGCTTCCCCCCACGGAGTTCTCCGTTGAGGGCTCCGTGAGGGAGGGAACCCCCGTTGTCAGACGAAAAGAAAATCAACGTGTTCTCCCCGATGCCGGAGTCCTTAATGGCTTGCAAGACCCGGCCGATACCATGATCCATGTGCTCCACAAAGGCCACGTTGGTCGCACGTTTCTTGTTGAGCTGGGGCTCACGCTCTTGCACTTTGGCTAGCCAATCCTTGGGTGGCTGAATGGGAAAGTGCGGTGCGTTATAAGCCAGATAGAGAAAGAACGGGCGCTCTGTCTTACTCTGCTCAGAAATGTAATCCATGGCCCATTGCGAAAACAAATCGGTCGCATGGCCCTCCGGTTCAATCACTTCCTTATTCTTGCGCATCCAATTGACGCCACCGCGCAAATGCGTCCAGTAATCGTCCATCATGTCTCCTAGAAACCCATGAAAGAAATCGAATCCCCGATCATTGGGTATGTTAGGCGATTCGAAACCGAGATGCCATTTCCCCACCATTCCCGTAACATAACCCGCCTTTTTCAAGAGCTGTGGTAGGGTAGTCGCCTTGGGATCAAGATACCCCCAACTATCCTTGGGCCACTGTCGAATGACCCCCGGAACACCCGCCATATCCGGATAGCACCCCGTCATCAGCGAGGCCCGTGTGGGCGAACAAACCGTGCAATTCGCATAAAACTGATCACACCGTAGCCCGCTAGCAAACAGCCCATCAAGATGCGGCGTCTGCATCTCCTCCGCACCGTAACAAGCCAGATCGCCATAACCGAGATCATCGACAAGAATAACAACGATGTTAGGTTTGCTTTGAGCCACCAGAAGGAAGGGAACGAGCAGGAATAACCAAAGGATGTGTCTCATTAAACAATTCTGATCTTCAGGCGAAAAGAAGGCAACCTCTTAAAGCAAAGCGCCTCACACAAGCCCTATTCAATCATTTATTAGACCTCAGTTCAACCACTCCAAAGCGACGACCGCCTTCACCCACGATAACCTTGTCGAAAACACGCACCCGCTCCCAACCGTCACCTAAATCTGTTACCTCTTCCCTATCAGTATCCTCATCCCACTCTACTAAGTCCCCACTGAACTTAGGACAATAGTCGATGTCGCTATGCTTCCGTCGAAAGAATTCGATTTTCAAGCGATCACCGTTCGCTTCTTGATCCACGATTCCGATGGGCAGACCCAGACCCCGTGAGTCCAACATCTCGCCGCCCAGCGGAGAGATTCCAAATCCATAAGCGGCTAAGTTTGTAACTCCGTCAGCATTTGGATCGGCATTCTCTGCGGCGTCGGTCTCTTCTAATCCTTCCAAGGCAGCCCAATGCTCGAAATCCACCGCTGAGCCACTTGGAATAAACGAGAACTTGTCTAGCGAAATGGCGTAGTCCCCATTCCAAGCCAGGTGGAATTCCCCTTCCGGAAGGCTCTGAACCACTTCGCTCCATCCGCCATCTTCTATTGTCGAGGCAAGGGGAATACGATTGATCCTCCATATATTGCGACGACCCTTCCACCAGAAACGCAATTCACCCGGTCCTGAAATCGTTGCTTCCAGTGGAGAGCTCGACCCAATACCTGTGACCATATCCAAGCCATCTTTGGAGTTCGCGTCTCCATGGGGACGCCAGGCATCAGGAGATTCCGTGCGAAAATGAAGCGATGTGTCGAGCGCTTCAGAAAAATCAAGCTCGCGAGAATAACGGATGGCATCAAGCCAGGCGCTATCGGTGTCCGGGGCTTGATTGAAGCGCCGCTCAAAGGAGAGCAACACCTGATGGGTACCCTCTTCCAAAGGGTAGACACACCGAGCAAACTCCCCATAGACTTCGCTAGACCATCCAAGCTTCCCGTCGACGTATAAACGTATCAGGCTTCTGCCAAAAGTTGATTCATCGATGACTTTGTATTGAAACTCAAAATTACCAGGACCCTCTAACACTACAGCAATTTGATCAGCCTCCCCTGGTGAAACGATCTGAGTCCCAATCGAATCCTCCCCATCGTAAGCATCTTGTGAAGGCAACCAGCCGCCGCGTGCGGCAATAGGAATATGAGGCGAGAGTTCTAAGGAATCCGGAAGGGTGGAATCGGAAGTGAAGTTGAAACCGTCAACGTAGGCCATTCCAGATGGGTAAGGTGATGCCACGTGCCAGCGAACGGTGTGGAAGCCCGGGGGAACCCAAACCACCATATCCGTCCATGCGTTAGAAACAGCCGTCGCTAGCTCGTGACCATTCATTTCAAAAGATAGATCAGCCCTTCCAGCTTGCTTCCACTTAAAACGTAACTGCCCAGGACCCAAGAATTCGGTAGTCAACCAGCTCTCTTCTCCAACGTCCAGCGGTCCCGCAATCGCCATATCTCCATCCACCGCCGAGTCGATCGACCGCTCGCCTCGCCACGGTTGATCAGCACCTGTTTTCAAAGCAGCGAGTGTCTCGAGACTTTCTGCAAGCGTGATGGACTCATTGGGCACAAATTGAACTTGATCAATCCAGAAGGCGTCCGTTTCACTAGCAGACCAAGTAATGAGCTTCTCTCCGGCAGGCAGCGCTTGTTCAAACAGCTGCCACGTGTCAGCCTGAGTATCGACAGTCTCGCGCAACTCAATAGGTGATAACTCGTTTAGCGATAAAGTGAGAGCACTAGCAGGGCTCTCCAAGGTGTCTTGCGAAACACGCCACCAGAACTGAAGCGTTCCGCGATCTTCCGAGGGAATAGTGTATTCCAAGACAGCATTCCGGCCGTTGCTGCGCAAAGAATCCTCTCCGTCATGCGAAATAGAAAGATCTGGTTTCCATTGAGACGGTTGATGGCCAATAGCCCCATCTACTTCTATAAGGTGAGCAATCGCCGGTCCGTCTAACAATTCGATCGCATCAAGCTCCGCAGAACGTTCGTCAAATCTCCTAACAGAAGCATGCCATCTCACCTCATGATCACCCTGAGGAAGATCGATCGAGGCCTCATTCCATTCATCGAAATCCGCACCTCGGTAGCTCAGAACGGGTAGCCCATTGACGGTAACTCTGAGCCTTCCTCGAGGGTCTCGCCATCGGAAATTGAGCGTCGCCGGCCCAGCCACGCTCGTCCCCAACCAACTCGTGGCATCTGAATTCGCCGTCACAACGGGCCGAGGCCTCATGAGATCCTGTCCATCCCAAGCATCCACCGTCTTTTCACCTATCCAAGTAACCTCACCTCCCGTCGTAAAAGCGAGCGTTTCGCTATCGTTAACCTCATGAATCGTTGACCACGGCACGAGCCTCATTTGATCCAACCAGAAAGCGTCAAACCCCGAGTTAGAAATTCGTCGCTCTAACGCAATCTTCGTTTGATAGTTGCCGTCGGGTAAAGCAATGGAGAAGATCCGCCACTCAGGCGAGACAGGTTCGGTGAGCGGCAGTCGCTTTTGAAAGAAAGTACTGTGCTCTCGAAGAATCCTCACGTTAACAAAAGAACGAGGATCGTACGCCTGTCGGTAGCGAAACTGAAAAAGGCCAGGACCAGCGAAAGCTGTGGAAAGCTCTCCTGTAGTCTCGGTGATTTTAAGCGAATCCTCGCCGTCATAATTCTCGTCCTCGTCTCGCTCAAACACCGACCATCCTTTGGTGACGATGGAATCACTCTCAGAAAACTCCAAGGCCTCTGCCATGAGAACATCCGGATGAAAAGCTACGCTAGCCAACCAACCAGAGACAGCTTCGGGACTCAATCTCGAAGAGCGGTTGTGAAAGGTCCATCTGATGGTGTGATCACCGGCCGGAACGTCAGCACGAACCTCAGGGCAAGCGGGCCAAATCCACCCTCCTGGCGTCGCGTCAGCAATGTGGTTTCCACCATCCATTTCCGCTCTCAGCGAGACCGTGTTCGTGTCGCCGATTAATTTCCACTTAAATTCAAGCATGCCTGGCCCTTCCACCGTTGTTTCGATCCACGATTCTCTCCCCGGGGGCACCACAGCGGATTTCACCAAGTCGATGACTTCCGAATCGTCTGCAAAACTCTTGCCCATCCACGGATAGTCAGGAGCCGTTCGGAATTCCCAACCGGGAGCCCCCACCGCCTCCGAAAGCGTCTTCCCGGTGTGTGGGCGAAAGTAACGAACGTCATCTAAATAGATCTCATGACCTTGAGTCCACGACCATCCTACCATTCCGCTATTTGCGATATAAACCTCCTCCGTCTGCCAAGCGCGATCTGTACCGGGACTTGGTTGCCAATTAAGATCATAATACCCCCCTGGGACTAACGTGTACAAATTGAAATTCAACGGCATTTTGAGCCGATACCGCAACCATCCCTCGCCAGGTAACACGAGAGAAAGAGAATGCCCCAGCCGTTGATTACCCCGCCCTAAAGCCAAAGCATCGATTCCATCGTAAGTCTCGTTCCTCTGACTCTCAACCGGCTGTGTGTCCTCTGCCACGAGCGCGAACGCGTTGGGTAGCTCCAGCGCATCGTTCAGCGGAGGAAGATCCTGAGTTTCAAAGGTGATGGAATCGACCACAAACAAATGCGGAGAACGAAAGAAACCATCTCGATTGAATACCCATTGGACCGTGTGATCACCTTCAGGAAAAGTCTTTACCACTTCACGCCAAACGCCTTTCTGAGAGGCAGCTAGACGCTTCTCTCCGTTCACGACCAGTTCGAGCCCTTTGCTCGGCGCCCGCCACCGATAGCGAAGTGTTCCAGGTCCCGATACAGTCGTTTGTAGCCAAGTCTCGCCGTCACCGAGATCAATCATAGGCGGAGAAACGGAGCCCATCGTTCCGGGATATCCTACCCATGGATGGACTTCACTTGACGAAAACGTTAGACCTGATCCCGCAGAATTCAATGCCTCATTGGGTTCCACCGTTGGTCTGATCGTTAGTTGATCTAACCAAGTTTCACCCGTCCTGATATGATCTCGGGAAAAACGAACATAGCGCGAGCCTTGAGGAATAATCTGTTCCACCAAGGTCCACGCATCGCTCTGATGACCACTACGATGGGTCATCGAACCGCCGGAGTCGACGATCACATGACCGTGAAGCCGAAACGAAAGAACGGCGGGTCCTTCAACTTCGAATCGAAATTCCCCATCTTCGCCAACCCCAAACGCCGCATCCTCGTCATCATAGCTGAAGTCGGTTACGGTCGACCAAAGATCACCGTTCGTGGCAAAAGGCGTATGTGGCGGCAAATCAAGCGCTGACACCAATGAATTCGGTGCGGAGACGAACTCTACCTGATCCAGCGCCGCCGCTTCGAAGGGCGCAAGCCAGACCAATTCGTGATCGCCCTCACCAAGCCACTGAGAAACCTGCTCCCAATCTCTCGCATTGCGACCACTAACGTATTTTCCTAACGTTGCGAGTGACTCCTCTCCATCGATTAGCAACTTCACGTCCCCTCGCCATCGAAACCGCAAGGTACCGGGACCTGTAACAGAGGTATCCAAACGCGCCGGCGCACTTTCGCTCGTTACCCTTGGAGTGATCGCAAAGTCCGTCCCATCGGGTGCCCCGGTATGATTGATGCCTACCCATCCTTGATCTGGGCTGTCAAAAAGTAGGGGCGTGTCCAGCGCCTCAGAAAGAGACTTTGGCGGATCAATTAACATATTTCTAACATGTAAGCGACCGGCTGCCAGGGGAAACGACCGAGCATCCAATCGCACAAACTGATTCGAAGGGATGACTTTCTCTTCACGCTTCCATCCCTCCTCCTCGCTCAACGACTGGAACGTTAGGGGCGCGAAGTTCCATCCATTCAATCGAAATGGGCTTCCAGAGGCTCTATCCGTAACTTTCCAATCAAAGCTCAAGTTTCCTGATTCAGGCACACGAAAAGTCAGCCAATTAGACGTTTGGGTTGGCCCGTTTCGAATGCCAACTTCACCGGGATCTGTTAGGATTTCAAAAGGCGATTCCCAGGGTAAATGCAGATGAGTCCCTTCCGGCAAAGAGAGCACCCGGCGAAAAGGGTCACCGCTGGGCTCTATTTGCATACCGTCTATAAAAGCAAACCGATCTACCATTCCGGAGTGATTGGCTTCCAGCTGCCATCGCAGAACGTGTTCGCCCTCAGGCACCCCGATCACAAAGCGCTCCCATCCGAAGTTAGCATCCTCGTTGTTCACCGTTGGGAAGACATCGACGCCATCCATCATCACTCGAAACCTACCCCCGCTCGCTCGTGCATAGTACCGGACATCAACGGGGCCTGTAATGGTCGTTTCCATCCAGGCTAGTCGTTGGGATTGGCGAAGTGCCACAGCAACAGCATCTTCTCCATCAGGAGTGTGTGTTGAAGTGTATCCTAACCATTCCGCATCTCCCCCCATCGTCGGGGAAAGGCCATCTAACCCTTCCGCAACGGTCGTCGCCGGCCGCATCTTGAACTCGTCCAACCAGATAAAGGCCGGTGACTCGTCATAAAAGCCTTCAACAATGCATTCCAACTGGCGGACGCCGGAAGCAATGGGAAACTCCATCAAATACCACTCTCGCTCATTGCTAGGGGAGTAAGGCCATCGATCGTTCCAGTAAGAAACATTCGAAAGGAGCTCGCCGTCTTGCTTCAATTGCAGGACAACCGAGTCCGTGCTTCGCACCCGAAACGAAATGGTTCCTGGGCCCATAACGGGAAAAGTAAGCCAACCAGACTGTCTCGTGGCCCCCCACGGCCCCCCTTGAATCGCAGCGCCTCCATCCCAGCTGACGAGACGCTGAACTTGCCATGCGACGTCGCCGCCAGAAGCCAGAATCGTGTCCATAGGCAGGTCAAAAGCGTCCGCCATAGGCGAAAATCCCGGCGTGAAAGTCATTTCATTAAGACCCGCCATATAAGACACGCTGGTCTCAATACCTCCGCGAGCCGTCCATCTAATGAGGTGAGTCCCGTCACCCACATAAACGCTTCCCATTTGCCAATTCTGCCAACCCTCGAGAGTCTTTTGAATACGTCCGTTTACAGATAGCGTTAAAAGCGCATCACGTCCACTATAAGACTTGCCAGTATCCATCGACCAGCGGAAACCCACCACCCCAGGTCCTTGAACCTCCGTCTCGATCCACGCTTCCTTAGACATCGAAAGATCGGCGATGATGTGATCCCCCTCCAACTGGGAGTCCTGGCCTACACCCACCCAAAGCTCGGCACCATCCGTTGAGAACACCATGTCACTATCCAAAGCGTCATTCAAACTGACGTCAGCATAAGAAACTTTATAACAAACAGACAAACAAACCCATATAAAGACCCTAACGACGCGCGGGAAAGAAGTCATCATTCTTGCCATGCTAGACCCGTTGAGCGATTCCACAAACGATTTCCAGTCAACACAGCAAGGACATGGAAATTTCACCAAGAACTCTAAGAGTAATGATTTCCAGAGAACGTGTGACCAACTAAGGCTCAACGAGGAAGAACGATCCTTCAACCCCTTCAGCACGCTCTATAACAAAGTAATTGAACAAGCAAAGATCTAGAGCTAGCACAAATAGATGCGTTCTCAGCTATGGATCTTTGCGGGCATTGGGATGGTTTCGTTCTGTCCGACTCTTTGCGCATTGGAGCCACCTCGCGTCATTGCCAGCGAAAAAACTATTTCGCTTCGATGGCCGGCTCAGCCACGCGTGTTGCTTCAGTCTTCAACAGGGGCGACAGAGTGGCAAGACGTCGAGGGCTCACAAGGGCGGTCCTTTCACCTGCAAGACCGCACATCAGAACAACTTTTTTTCCGGTTGGTTAGGCTCCGAGAGGCTCTGGGCCCGTCAAGTCCTCGCCTAAAGACCCTGACAGAGATCGCCACGTCACTTGCCATCAACCAGATTAGATTGGCAATCGATCCAACATTTGAACCAGACGGAAAAACCTTGCCACCTCACAATGAGACGATCGACGCGGCTCGCGACCTAACAAAGCCCTTTGCTTGGGCTTCGCAACCAGGTATGATAAGCGTTCATGAGCCAGGCAAACTTGAGGCTATCAAACGATACAAACTCTACTCTTCGAGCGATGGCATCCTTTCATCTGAAGAAGATCCTCGATCTGATGAATACTGGCTCTCTGCCTGGGAAGAGGGGCCCGATCAGTGGGTGAATCTCAACGAGGCCTATACTGAGGCTGAGGGGCGCGTGCGCTTTCCCATTATTGATCCGCGAGTGTCTGCGGAGGGATTTTCAACATCGGCGCGTGGACCTGTCCCGGCAGCCATGCCCGTCATGTGGTTGTATAGGTTAGAAGATGGTTCTTTGGGCACAGTGGACTCACAGGGAAAATGGCTAGGTCAGGGCGAGGCCACGGCAGAGAATCCCATTTCCGCTCGCATCGCCTACTGGCTAGACGATGAGACCTGTAAGATCAATGTGAACACAGCCACCGAAGGCGTTTTCTGGGATTTCCCTCGCGCTGACACCCCCAGAGAGCGTCAGTACGCGTTAAGGCAACCGGTCCGGCGTGAGATACAACGCTATCCCGGTCACCCAGCTACGACTTGCATCAGCAGCGTGCTATATCCAGGCAAAGCGGCTAACCATCCTAACACCGAACAATCTCTATCCAACGAGAACCTAGAGCGAATTTACACACTTGTGCCCCGGGTGGTCCACAGCGGATCCCTGGGCGGCACGACCACTCCAAATGAAGCGGTAACCTTCGACGCCGATCCTTTGTTCACTTCGATTTCGGGATGGGAACAGAAGGCGGGCCTCATAACCGGACGTTGGCAGGGCCTCGTCACAACGTTCAATCCTGCGCCAGAGACTACCTTGCATGGCCGGCCAAGGATCAGTATCTGGCCCGTTGCAGAAGATATGGATTCTAATATCAAAGCTACCGACTATGATAGAGGTTCCGCGGAGTTAAGCACTTTGGGCAATGAGACCCTAGTATTTCAGCGCCGTTATAGCACCGATCGCGACGAACCCATATATCAAGTTGGCGGTGGGAGAAACCGCGACTTGTTCCGAATGTTGCTCCACCAGGTCTATCAAACGCCTCCTGGCTACCGACATTCGCTTTCTACGAAGTATGGAGCTCGGCTTGCAGAGGAGGATTACACCATAGACACCGACTTTGACAAAGATCACTATCAAATCGCCTTGATGATGTTCCAACACATCCGGAACACCAATCTGCTAGACCCAGGCGTCGAAGAACCATTCAATCGAGGTGCCGGCGAAGGCTTTGGCCAAGTGACAGGCGCGTCCCTGGCCGACCGAAACTTGCAGAGTGGCGATGGGAACGCCTATGAGTGGTACGAACCTTCCACCGAGCCTCAAGCTGCAGGAAGATTCTTCACGATATCAGAAGTTGCTCTAGTCGCCTACAACACTGGCACCGCCAAGCTCAATACGTGGCGAGAAGATTCATTGATCTTGGAAGCCACCCAAGGAGTCGATACCAATATCATCTATCGCATTATCATGAATGATCACCCCCGTTACGAAGCGTGGCGTGGCCGCCAGTACGATGAACGAGACGAAGGCAAGGTTTTTCACTACATCGAGTTCGGGCTCATTATTGAATTGTTCAGCCCCTGCCAGGGATATCCGCGGATTCATCCTCGCCAAAGTATACGATTACTCACACGAGGAAAGGGCTACAAAGGTGGTGTGAGTGAGAGAGTCGGCCTCAAGGCAAATGGCGTTCCATTAGAGCTATGGGGTGATTCTATCGAAGCACTCTCTGGGACGGTCTGGGGACCACTGAGTTTCATTCAACCGAGCCTATTTAATCCGCCTCCCAAATTCTGGCGAGGTCTCGGTGGTCATGGAGGTCCTCGAATTCTCACAAGGTTTGGCACTTTCGAGATTAACGAGACGACCATTGGCTATCGTGGATTTCCCCTTGCCAACGGAGCTGGTCCATTGAACGGCTTTTACTGCCAGACGGCAGTGATTTTGAGAGAGGATGAAGATTTGATCTTAACGCAAGACGAACCTATTCAGCTTCTCATTTCCGATTCCGCCACTGAGGGAAAGGAATCCCATATTGCCCAGGTCATCAATTTACGGTTTGTAGAACCAGGACGATCTCTGAGGCTTTCTCGGCCCTCGTTAAACTCAAGCAACTGGCAAGGCTGGACGCGCAGAAACCGCCAAGCGTACACGGCTGCACAGCTCCCGCAGTTGGCACCCGAGGTGGATCGTGAGACCATCACAAGTGCCCTGTGCTCGCATGGCGACTACCGTCACTTGGCCGCCAAACGCCAGGTGCCGAGCGAGCTTTTGCGACTCCATCCATTGGTTGGGGAGAAGCAATCCGCACACAGCCTTCGGCGCGCCTCCTCGGCTGAGGGCAGCCTCAAAGCCGAGCCAGGAGCGCAATTCGCGCCAGAGCTATTCGGACGTGGGATGATCGAGGGTGTCCATTATCCCTTGGAGGTGATGCCTGATTTCACATTTGACCCGGTTCATCGTACTCGATTTGCGCCTCTACTAGGCAATAACTATCGCTTTTCTATTGATCCTAGCATTACTCGAGATTTTAATACCGGGATAGCGCGTGAACCAGATGGCGCCTATCTTAATCAACCCAATGAGGGTGCAAGTGTGATCCCGCAAACTTCATTGGAAGTCCCCTATTTCGAACTCGAAGACGTAAGTTCATTTCACTACGAACCCCTTCAAGAACACCAATGGTTTCCAAGGCGAATGGCCTCATCTCCTGTGTTGATGGGGTCGATACCGTCTGCCATCCAGGCCAACGCTCCTTGGACAACCCTGCTGTTTCGCCCTAACATGGCTGACCCAAATAACTTCCCCCATCTCGGCGAGAAGGGAAATGGAATGGTCCTAGACGAATACCGCAAGTCTTGGGACGGCCTTAACATTCCGCAGATGGCATCTGTCAGGGACCAGATCGGCCTTCCTCCAGATCACTTGTGGTTAGATCTCTTCTGGATGCCCACTGTTGAACCCACGCATGTATCAACCCCATTCGCCACCCAAGGAAAGGTCAACATGAATTATGAGATGGTACCATATCCTCATATTAGACGCGCCACGGCATTGCATGCCGCACTCAAGTCGGAGCGTCTGTTAGCCATTCCTACGAGCGCTGGCCCCACCTACAAAACATCAAAAGATAATCCCGATTGGCGCCATATGATCGATCCAGAGGAGACCTTAAAACAGTTTACGGAGACGTTTGCTCAGAGTCGGGTATTTCTAACGGAGTCCGAGATCTGCGAGAAGTTTCTAGTTCCTGATGGAGTAAAGTGGGATAAAGAAGCTGAAGCCGTTCGAGCATTCTGGGACCAACATCGGCTTTCTGGAGATAACGTACTCGAGCGTCCCTATGCCGGTCTATACTCTCGCCTGACGACCCGGAGCAACGCCTTTCGTCTTCACCTTTGGGTCCAACGAATTGACAAGGATTTGCAAGCTTCCCCTGAACATTATGACTCAATTCGTGATCGCATTGTCGAAGAGTATCGAGGTTCTGCAAGGATCACGCGGGTGCTTAATCACACGCACCCGAATCTGCCGCGCTATGCTTCATCGACAAATCATTTACCCGCGATCGAAGGCTATTACGATTACCTCATTCAAGACGAACAGCCTCTGCATTGACCCAAACGCGAAAATAGCGATTCGGATCGAATAAAATGGGGCGTGCCAACGTAACGCTCTTAACAATCCCATCGCCTGAACCGGCGTATTGAAAGTCTTTCTGGCTCTCTAAGGGCCTCCACGATAATAGATCCAAGGAGGTTTCAATGAGAACATCTTGGGAGGCATTTTCAATCTCGAAACACAGGCATCCCATAGCGGGACATGAAGGCGCGTAACTCATTGATAATGAGTTGGAATCACCTTCGATCTTCGATTGTGTAATCTTAAATTTGGCCTCTCTTCGGACTATTTATTGGTGTGTGTTTTGATAGAGTTTCACATGCTGTCCCTCAATTTCACTTAAAACCAGGCAGATACGCTTGATCCAGTCTCCCTAACATTCGAAAACTACCACCTGCTGTCCCATAGGCTACTAACAGTTTGCGCAGTGCTAGCTTTTCCCATAATACCCCTCGCACCATCGTGCAAATTCGGCTGAAGCTGTGCGACCAATCGCTCAAATATGCCAAATATCGCAGTAACACATAGGCTAACAAAGCCATCCATACTTGCCAACGCACTGCATTCGCATTGTTGCCAAGAAAGTCGCAAAGCTTGAGGTTTTGTTTGATCTGCTTGAAGAAGACTTCGATCGCCCAGCGACTCCGATAGATTTCGCAGACGCTGGATGCGGCCCACTTGGTGTTGTTGGTGATGAATTCCATCTCAAGCATCTTGCCGTCAACTTCTACTAACGCTACGACACGCCTGAGAACGACGGGATAGGCCGCCTTTGATTTGGCCGTGGTTAAGACGATGAGGTCATCACGGAGAATATTGCCCTTGGGCTTCTTGAGCAGACGCCGCTTGACACGAAAGGCCATGTTGCTCTTGGCGCGAGTCACCCAATTGATCCCTCGTTGATCCAGGTCGTAGAGATGCTCGAAGTCTACGTAGGCCTTGTCGAACACGCCGATTTCGCCTTCTTGGATGCCTGCACAAAGTTCGCGCGCCCTCACATTGTCCCCGTGCTTTGCGGCTTCTACGACAGCGAACCCGGGCAGGAAGCTGCCGACATCCAGCCGCAGATGTAATTTGGCCGCTGCCTTTCTGCGACGATGCTTGGCCCAGTCCATGTTGTTTGCGATGAGCTTGATCGTCGAAGAGTCGACGGCGTGAATCGTGCGCTTGAAGCGACGGGGTAGTCCTCGTTTGCGGTTCTTGGGCCCATACTTGAAACCCGGTGATTGGGACTCACAGTGATTAAGGACACTCCAGAACAACTCCTCTGCCATGTCGGCGTTGCGGCTTTTGTTAGCATTGGAGAGACCGTTGCGGCTTGGGAAGAGAGCACCACGAATAGTGGCGAGAAGGCCGCGATGGTTGCGAAGATTATCACAGATATCATTGAGAGAGATCGCAGCGCAAAGCTGGGCAAAGAGCATCGAAACGACATGGCTCCAGGGGGTGAACGCTCTCGATTTCTTGTCCACACCATGCTTTCGGGCAAGTTTGTTAACCAAATGGCTCGGAATGAACTCGCATACCTGACGCAGAGCGATTACTTTTGATTTCGGCTGGGACTGGGAAGCTTTGCGTCTCTTGTTAGTTTTCACACACCGATTAGACGGCGTGAGCTTCCCGAGTTCCAGCTCTTCCTAAGGGATGCCTGTGATCTCGAAAGAAAGCGTACGGTCAGGATGTATTTCCACTGTAACTTGAGGCAATGGAACGGTTGATGGAACATTGATTTCAGCAACATCAGCACGTTC
Source organism: Verrucomicrobiales bacterium (assembly GCA_965224685.1). Lineage (GTDB taxonomy): Bacteria > Verrucomicrobiota > Verrucomicrobiia > Verrucomicrobiales > DEV007 > CBDDAB01. The sequence continues at coordinate 1,830,416 of CBDDAB010000018.1, forward strand.
GATAGCCAGCCGGAAATCCCCCGCTCCAACCAAATCAGTCGAGACAACTGCAATCTGATAGACAACACCTAATTGGGCATCAAAGGAAAACCTATCTAATCGATCCGCATTAGCTTCTTTGTTAGCCACCACCGAACCGACCGCGGCCGGGAAATGCTCTCGTTGTTTGTAGACAGCTACCATGAGGTCCAGCTCTGCACCCACCGTGACGACGTAGCGCCCTCCCCTTTCAGCTTGCCAAACATACCAAACGCTCCTGGTCGGTTCTCTGGGATCTGCGAAGGAAAGCCGGTGCTTGGGCTCCCTCCGGATGACAGTCGCGCCGTCGACCATACCAGATTCTGTAGGATTGTCTCCAATGAGCAGGCGGGCGTTTTCAATATCATCATTCTCAGGCCGGCTCAAAGGTGCTAACCCAATCGTGACGAAATGCTCCCCCATTTCCAAGGAGGGTGAGTCAAATGCCAATTCTTGAAGTTCATCGCCATTGAGATGGATTGTGTATGTCCGCGTTCGCAGCATCGGATCCAGAACATTGAGGCGGCGCTGGCGACCGGCACTAACAATCGATACCCGCAAATCAGCATCATCTGTCGTGATTTTGTAATGGCCGGTAGTGGTGGGCAACCACCGGTACCATACCGAATGCTGTGCTTCTACTCCCACATGCCCGATTGGTTTGAACAGCGTGCCTGCAAGAACGACGCCATGATTGATCTCGTTCTCCTCGGCAGAAGCCCCCAAATTATTGACCTGAATCATGACAGTCTCTCCACGACCAAGATCAAGAGCGTCAGCCCGATTATCATTCAAAGGCCGGGGCGCATTCTTTCCTATCAAAGAAACATCACCTTCTGCCACTTCTGGGTTCAATGCATCAACCACAATGTAGTATCTTTGGCCTGCGGTTGGATCGAAAAGAACGCTTCCAAGACCTTCTTCGTAGGATTGGCTGAGATCTTCTGCATCGTAAACCGTAATCGAAAACTCGGCTGACGCATCGAGCTCTGATCGTGCCGTAAGCCATAAGGCGTGACTATCCGCGGCTTGCCATCGCCACCATAACGTGTGCATCCCTCCCCCTGTTTCAGGCTCATCTCCACCATTAGATATCGCTGCAACCATGGATCTGATGTCTGTAAATTCAGTGGCCGCCCCTAAATCGATGCTGCCGGCAAGGGTGTCGTTCTCTGGACGGACATCGCTTTCGATTCGAAAAGCAACCGGCCGTGTATTCCCAAAGTCATTGAGGGTGCTTCGGTAAGACAAGTGAAAGGTCTGCCCAGCATCAACTGCGAAAAGGGTATAGGGGAAACCTACCTTGTCGAATTGGCGAACCCTTGTTAGATCACTTAGCGATGTACCCTGGTAAACGACAAGACGACCATCACCTTCGACATACCTTAACAGCGCACGCCCGGTTTCAGGCGCAGTCCAAGACCACCAAACGGAAGCCTCGTCACCGGGGAACTCGTCGTCCGTGAGCTCCACGGTTCCTCCAGTCAAATCTCCCACCACATCAAGCCGACGACTACTCTCGAGCTGAATTCGACTATCAAAATCATCATTATGTGGTTTGAGGTGAGCATTTAGATCAAGCGTCAATTCTTCAACTGAATCCGGATCAAGTGTGTACGTGACAATCGCATAATCGACGCAAGCTTCCGCTTGAAATTGCAAGGAGCGTCCAGCTTGAGCGATTTGATCCAATGATTCTAGTTCATCGCCTGTGTAAACTGCCAATCGCTGACTACGGCCACCTGTTAACCGTAGTGTGACCTGTTGCAATCGGTCGGAACGCCATCGCCACCACAACGTTCGCCAACCTGGCACATCACCGTCGTGATTGGGTTCACTAGTTTCTCTGGTTGATCCCACACTGCTAACACTATCATTTACATTGGTTGAATTACCGAGATCGGCTGCGTTGGCCCAACGATCATTGGGAGGAGAAGAATAGTGACGAAACGTGACATTCAAATCGCCCGTGCCCACTGCTTGAAAATGATAGGACTGCCCCTCACTAAAACCCAGAGAAATTTCGCCAAACCTCTTTAATTCACCGGTTAATTCCCAATCCAACTCGCCATCTTCATACAGCTTCATTTCCCCTTCATTGACGGTGATCTGCCACTCCCCATCCTCCTCCGCTCTCCAACGCCACCACAAGCTTCCCTCAGAAAAGTGGGGCTCCGCTCCCCATTCATCAGGCTCCCATGAAGCGTCCTCAAGATTTGCTATGAGGGCCAATGATTGGAAATCAGAACCCTCGGCTTGAATCCAGTCGAGCTCAGCGAGATCGATTGCATCCTCAAAATCATCATTGAGGGGCCGCTGGTAGGCGGCAATGGTAAGCGGAAAGGCGCCCGCGATCAACGTAGGTTCTTCGGGGTAGGCTTGAATATAGTAATACTCTCCCGGAATTACCCTCACTTTGCGGGGGTATACAGTGGGAGGTATAAGACTCTTTAAATCGCTTAACTGTGTTCCTTGGTAAATACCTGTCGCAATAAAATTTCTCTCTACATCAATCCAAACACCATTAATATCATGGGGAGCTTGCCACCGCCACCACAGCGACTTCTGCGGGTTCCAGCCAGGCTCACTTGGTTCCGATGTCGTCAGACTGAAATTATCTTCAATAACGATGTCACGCGCAGAGCCTAATGATTTCGCATCTTCAAAATGATCGTGATCGCGAGTGTAGGGTTGAAAATGAGCGACGAGGCGACAATCCCGATCCGTGGCTGTGCTAAACATGATATGATAGACGGAGCTCTTCTTTATCGGGAAAGCGATTGCCGTTTCACCAACAAACTCAAAATCCACCGGTTGCCTCTGAGCACCTTCAAAGACACCGTAATTATCCGAATTGAACTCATAGTGCGAGAACTCGATTGACACCATGCCATCTTGAGGAGCCTCCCAATAATACCATGAAGGCACCAGCGATGAACTGGCATTGGGCAACCTGTCGGAGACGAGCAACGGTAGTCTCGAAGGCACGCGTTTGGCCGTATCGATCGTTCGATTGGTCGAAATGCCGACGTTAATATGATCAAGATCATCATTCCCATCACTATCGACATAGTACCACATCAAGGTCACAGGCTCAAAACTGCCAAGCTCCAAGCTCACCCAATAAGATCGCTGATTGATGATGGGAGCACGAAATAAAGGTCCTTCTTGAGAGAAGGGAACAACCTTCTCTTCCTTAGCATCAATAAGCGTCAACGGCCGATAAGGGGTGATCCTCGCATCTACTTCGAACCAACCTTCACCAGGCGCTTTCCACCGCCACCAAGCTTTTTCACCTTGAAACACGCCCGGTAGATCTTGCTGTGGATCTTCGGTGATTCCATGAGCGGCCGTTAGTTCCCGATAGACCGTTCGCGATCCCGTATCGAATGCGTTGGCAATATCGTCATTTGGCGGACTGGATGAGAAGACGAGATTGAGATCAATTGGCGTGTAGGCGGAGAAAACAGATCCCGTGTAGAAATAAATCTCCTGGCCGGGAATGACCTCTAGGCCAATTTGCCCAACCTGAGGAGCTCCTCCCCAAGTAAGATCATCGGGGGCCGTTCGCCATCCCACCTCAATAGGAATATCTTGGTCAGGGCTTCCATCGTGAATGCGGCGTTCTCCCAAGGCAGCCTCGACAACCACGCTACCTCTCTCTGGAGCAATCCATTTCCACCATTGATTATAAGAGGAACGGCTTGGCGATACCCCAAAATCGATCAGTGCACGAGAGAGCCGAACATTCTGCACACTCCCCAGCTCCTGTGCCCGGCGAGATGAATCGTTGAGAGTCTCATTCACATACTCCGCCCGCAGATTGAAAGCGCCTCGATCGCGATTGTAGAGACCGCCAACCGCAATTTGATATTCCACTCCAGTGCGCGCATGAAACATCACTGAGGCTTGCCACCCGAAACCAGACACGACTTCATCAAGCTCTCCAAACTGATCTCCTTCGTAAATAGACATTAACCAGAGAGGTTTAGGATTTGGCGTTTCCACGGCAAAAAAGACCAAGCCATCACGCGGTGATCGCCAGCGCCACCACAAAGAGCCTCCCTCGACCAACCACAATCCACCATGAGAAGGTTCCCCTTCTTCCAACGTAGCTCCAACGCTATCCGATGGAATCAACACAGGTAAGTCGCCGATCGCCTCCCGTTCCTCGAACTCGTCGGATGCACTAGCGACACATTGCAATCCCATAATCATTGTAACACAAAGACAGTCAAAGTGTCGCCGCAAATATTCCAACATGCGGCCACCCCACCATGGAACTGTCATTTTGACAAGAGAAGATCATGTAATTGTCTTGAAGGCAAACTGTCTTCACCTTGAGAATCGGCACCCTCACCGACAATAATTGAATCGAGAAATCGCCGGTTTCGCGGTCGTCCCCGAGAGCTACAAAAGCAGCCACCGAGGAATGTCTATCTAGCAGCTCAATCCTGGAGGGGCCGCTTTCGCAAGGGCTAGTGCGGGGTGACCACAGCAGTAGCGAATGAAGGTCGGGTAACTCGTGAAAGTCCTTCGTTGCTGCGCCTCCCCCCGAGAGCGCTAACGAGTTCGTTACGAAGGCGCCACCACTTGGGTCACACCCATAAGAATACTATCGCCACATGATTACGTTAAGATCTCATTCACCACGCGTGCGGGCTCGACTCCCGTCAAACGCATGTCAAGACCTTGGAACTTATAACTAAAGCGTTCGTGATCGATCCCTAACAAGTGCAACATCGTGGCGTGAAAGTCGTGGACGGAAACGATATCCTCCATCGCGTTGTAGCCTAACTCATCCGTGGCGCCGTGACTGACGCCGCCTTTGATGCCGCCGCCCGCCATGAAGATGGAGAACCCTTTGATGTGATGGTCGCGCCCCGTTCCTTGCGCCATCGGTGTGCGACCGAATTCGCCGCCCCAGATGATCAGCGTGTCCTCTAACATGCCTCGCTGTTTCAAATCCGTGATCAGCCCGTAGGTGGCCTGATCGACAAGTTTCGATGTTGTGGCCACGCCGCCTTTGACATTGCCGTGATGATCCCAGCCGCGGTGGTAGAGATGAATGAATCGCACCCCACGCTCGGCCAAGCGACGAGCGAGTAAGCAGTTGCTGGCAAATGACCCATCTCCCGGCTTGGCACCATAGAGATCGAGCGTGTGTTGCGGTTCCCCTGACAAATCGGTTAATTCCGGGACACTGGATTGCATTTGAAAGGCCATTTCGTACTGAGCGATCTTGGCGGCGATCTCGGGGTCATCGACCAACTGATGACGTTCACGGTTGAGGGCATTGACCGCATCCACCACGGATCCCTGAGCCTCTCGTGAAATCCCTTTAGGATTCCTAACATAGAGCACGGGATCGCCTTTGGAATGAAACGGCACGCCTTGAAAACGGCTAGGCAGGAAACCGCTATGCCATTGACGCGACGCGATAGGCTGCGATTGACCACCACCGACGGATGTGAGCACAACAAAGCCCGGTAAATCTTCCGATTCACTACCCAATCCGTATTGAATCCAGGAGCCCATGCAAGGACGGCCGGATATCTGCGTGCCGCAATTCATAAACGTGTGAGCGGGATCGTGATTGATTTGCTTCGTGGTCATGGAGCGAATGACCGCGATATCGTCCGCAACTTTACCGATCCAGGGAAACTGATCGGTCATGTACTGACCTGATTGGCCATGACGAACAAACTCGTGTTGATGGCCCAGACATTTGAGTGCTTTGTTATTCTGCAACTGCGCAATGGGCTGACCTTTGGTTAGGCTCTCCGGCATCGGTTGGCCGTCCATCTCATTCAACTTGGGCTTGTAGTCGAAAGTCTCCAAGTGTGAGGGGCCGCCGGCCATGCAAAGAAAGATCACACGCTTCGCTTTGGCAGTGCGATGATTGGAAATAGCGCCGGTCCATCGATCCGATTCCGCCGCCAATTGGCGGGACAAAGCCACCGATCCGATGCCGACAGTGGCTCGATTAAGGAACGTGCGGCGATTGATCGCACCAGGAAGAAAGTTGGTTTCTCTCATAACGTTAGGATCGTGAAGTAGTTTCGTAAGCGTTGAGTATCGTGCGGGCGACTTGAGTCCACGCGGCGAGATCCGCTTTGTTGACGTCATCAGGCAGCGACGCCTTTTCCATCTCAAGGAGTTCGTCAGCAGCCGTTGCGTCTCTCTCAAATCGCTTCCGCTCGGCCGCGTAAAGATTGTTCAAAACAGAAAGTTCGCTCGATGACGGCGCCCGGCTGGTCGCCCGCGTCCAAGCCCAAGTAATCTTCGATTTCTCATCTCCCGCTTGCGCCGCGATGCCTCGTCCAAACTCGCGAGCCGCCTCCACGAATTGCGGATCATTGAGCAAGACCAAGGCTTGTTGCGGGGTGTTAGAGCGCGGCCGCTCGGCTGTGCACTCTTCACGGCTTGGTGCATCGAAGGCCAACATGGCTGGATGAAGAAAACTCCGGCACCAGAAAGTGTAGAGCCCACGCCGATAAAGTTCTTCACCTTCCCCAGCCTGCCATTTGCGTTGAGGAAAGTTCAAGTGCTGCCAATAACCAGCCGGTTGATAGGGTTTCACGCTACGACCGCCCAACTGATCAACAAACAATCCGCTTACAACCAAAGCGGTGTCCCGAACGAACTCCGCATCCAAACGCCACCTGCCCTGCCGCGTCCACCAACGGTTCCCCGGATCCGAACGGCGCATGGCCGGTGTGGTTTGCGATTGCTGCCGATAAGTGCCGGAATTCACCATCAGCCGAACCATGTGCTTCACGTCCCAGCCGCTCGTTTGAAATTCCGCGGCTAACCAATCAAGTAACTCGGGATGCGTCGGTGGCTGACCTTGACCACCAAGGTCGTTCAGCACTTTGGACAAACCCTCGCCGAAGAAGAGTTTCCATAGCCGATTGACAAAGGTGCGCGCCGTTAAGGGATTGTCTTGGCTTACAATCCAACGCGCCAAGTCAAGCCGGTTGAGCGTCATCTCATCGTCATAAGCCCGATTGGCGAGAAACGCCGGCACCGCCGGCCGGACTTCGTCGCCGGAGTCATCTAACCAATTACCACGCGGAAGCACGCGCATTCCGCGGGGCTGCGCCAGCGATTCAGCTACTAACATCGTTTTCACTGACTTTTCTACGTTGCTCAACTCCGTCTGCCACGATTTCAGTTGCGCCCGCGCCTTCTCTAGATCAGGAGCAAGCGTTAGGTAATGATCACGGAGACGTTTGGTCTGTTCCGGCTTCCGGTCTTCCTTTGAGATTCCCAAGGCTTCTTTGACTTCCTTGGGCGCTTTCAAATCGTTGAGCTTGGCGAGTTGATGCTTTTCCCAATCAGCCTGACCGGCCGCCACTTTCTTGGCCAAATCGGCGTCACGCTCGAGCACCTTGGCCAAACGATACTCTTCAAGTTTCCTTTTCAGTTCCGAGATCTTCTTCTCCTGCTCGGGCGTGGCCAAACGCATGTTCGGCTGCCGTTTGCCAACTGCGATTTCTTTGATGTCTCCAAAGAACGCCGCCATGCTATAAAAATCCTTCATGGTGAACGGATCAAACTTGTGGTCGTGACATTGCGCGCAACCAAGGGTGGAGCCTAACCAAACTTCTGACACATTCCTCACACGATCGGCTGCGTAGATCGCCATGTATTCCTTTGGCTGCGCCCCCCCTTCTTCAGTGGTTTGCAGGAGCCGGTTGTAACCCGAAGCGATTCTCTGACTAGCAGAGGGTTCAAACATCAAGTCGCCAGCCAGTTGTTCCATAGTGAACTCATCAAAAGGCAGGTTGCGGTTGAATGCCTCGATCACGTAGTCGCGGTAAGCCGAGACCTCCATCGCGTTGTCGCTGTGATAACCGATGGTGTCTGCGTAACGCACCAAGTCTAACCAATAGACGGCCATGCGTTCGCCGTAGTGCTTGGACTCGAGCAGTTCCTCGACAAGATCTTCGTAAGGTTGAGGAGATTTGTTGGAAACGAAGGCTTTGACCTGAGCCGATGAAGGCGGAAGGCCCAGCAAATCGAGGTAAAGCCGCCGGACCAAAGTCACACGATCTGCCTCTGGAGATGGCGCCAATTCCCCTGCCATTTGTGCTTTGAGCACGAATTGATCAATCGGATTCCTCACAAATTGCACGTTTGCCACGGCCGGCACCTCCGGCCGCTCCAGAGACCCGTAAGCCCAATGGCGCTCCCAAGGAGCGCCCGCCTCCACCCATCGTTTGAGCGTCTCGATCTCATCAGACGTCAACGGCTTGTGCGCTTTCTCAGGCGGCATGCGGTCGCCAGGATCTTCGGTGAGAATGCGGCGAATGGCTTCGCTTTCGGCCAGATCACCGGGCGCAAACGCGCGAACGCCCTCACGTTCTTCCAAGGCGCCCTCTTGTGTATCGAGCCTCAAGCCCGCTTCCCGCGTCTTGACGTCCGGGCCATGACAAGCAAAGCACTTATCGGAAAGAATCGGGCGCACTTCCCGGCTGAAGGAAATTTCGCCGCGAGTACTATTCACGGTTAGCAAACAGAGAACAAGAGGAAACCAATTCGATCGAGTCATAGACGGGATTTCTATACCGTCGAACCCCGCATAGAGCGAGCCTTCTCTTCCATGGTGGAAGCTTGCCCTTCCCAGGCAATTGGAGACAGACTTTCTCCATGAGATCGCTTCCCATCCGTGTCGCCCTTCTGAGCTTTGCGCTAACATTACCTTTTCAAATCGCCCGTGCCGAGCACCATGGCGCGAAGCCATCGGCACACCTCACAGAAGCCGAGCCGGAATCCGTCGGCATGTCATCCGGGCGCTTGGCGCGGATTGAAAAAATGTGCCAAGAGGCCGTGTCTGAAGGCAAGTTGCCTGGCGTGGTGACCCTCGTCGCCCGCCGGGGAAAGATCGTGCACTATCAAGCACACGGTATGGCAGACAACGAAACCGACCGGCCATTGAAGCGGGACGCCATCTTCCGCATCGCTTCCCAAACCAAGGCCATCACCTCGACCGCGGTGATGATGTTATGGGAAGAGGGCCGGTTTCAATTGGATGATCCTATTGCGAAATACATCCCGGACTTCCGAGACGCGGGCGTCTTGGATACCTACGACGAAGAAACCGGAGCTTGGACAACGAAGCCGGCCAACTCTCCGATCACCATTCGCCATCTTCTCACCCACACTTCGGGCATCGGTTACGGGGTGATCGATGGAGACCAACGGTTCCGCAAGATCTACGCGAAAGCCGGTGTCACCGATTTGTTTACCACGGAATTGATCACCATCGCCGATAGCGTGAAACGCTTGGCCAAGCTTCCCTTGCACCATCATCCAGGCGAACGCTTCACCTACAGCGAGGGTTTGGACGTATTAGGCTATTTCATTGAAATCGTCTCCGGCCAACGATTCGATAACTTTCTGCAAGAACGCTTGTTTGATCCGTTAGGAATGCAAGACACCGGTTTTTATCTTCCCGAAGAAAAAGCCGATCGTTTGGTGGCGGTGCAGAAGCCGCAGGACGGCAAGTGGGTGCGCTATCCCGTTACCTTCTACGATCCCGATTATCCTATCAAAGGCGCCAAATCTTTCTTTTCCGGTGGTGCGGGATTGTGCAGCACCGCTCGGGATTACGCGATCTTTCTGCAAATGTATCTCAACGGTGGCAAGTACAACGGCGCCCGGATTCTTAGTCGCACCACCATCGCCACCATGATGGCCAACCAAACGGCAAACCTCTTTGGCGGCGATGACAAACATCACGGTCTCGCCTTTGGGGTAGTCGCTGAGCGAGGCATCGCCCGCGGCGGATTGGGGAGTGGGGGCACCTTTGACTGGGGAGGCTATTTCAATACCCAATACTTCGCCGATCCTCAAGAGCAGCTCATCGGCATCATCATGAAGCAGACACAAGAAGCTCAGGAGAATACCGGATGGCGCTTCCGCCTGCTGACGAATGCCGCCGTGGCGGATTGACTCGTGGGAACGCGACGACTATTCCTCGCTCTCAAGAACGAAGATGCGTTGATCAGCATCCCATTTGAATCCATCGCTGTTTTCGTCAAGCCAGTCTGGGATGGTGTCTTCACCGCCAAATGCGTTCGTCGCTTTGCGAACGGACGCCGCGAGATTGCGACGATCGAAACTGTAAGTCTCCGGATGCCGCAACACTTCAGCCGCCAGAGGTATCGCTTCCGGCACTCCGTTCTCCAATGCCAAGCGCGCGAGATTCGACTTCATTTGCAAGCTGTAGGCTGCAGGCAAGCCTTCGGGGATCTCCCCCGTCAATCCTACGGCATGAGACAGGATGGGGGTAAGATCGACGTTAGGAACCGAATCGAGTTCTTTGGCTACCTCAAACGCGTCATTAACCGAATCCGTGGCCAAAGCGTACTCCTCAACAATGGGGAGCGCGGCATCGGGATCCAAGGTAATAGCCGCCGCAATGTCAGAACGTTTCACATGCTCTCCGGACCTAATCCGATCGAAAACCGCTTCACGCGCCCCGATCAATTGATACTTGCTGATCAGTTTGCCTAAATGACCGTGATTCGCGTAGGCATCTAGGATCTTCGCTTCATCTTCACGGGTCAAAAGCTCCTCCAACGCATCTTCCGTTGCAGAGCGGCCCGCATAGTTCTTGTCAGCAGGTTCCTCACCTCGCGGTGTGTCCGTTAGGTAGGCCAATAAGGGCTCCACGGCCTCCGGTCCCAACTCGACCAACTGCTTCACCACCGGATTTGGCGTGTAGTAGCCTTCCCACTGACTCAGCTCTGCGAGTATCTTCTCAATCTTCTCTTCCATGGTACTGACGCCCGATAAGTCGACTTCCTTCCTCGAAGTCGACAAAGAGCGCGCTTCGGCTAGCGCTTTTTCAAGGTCGGCCTCATCTTTAGAGGGAGAACGGGCCAGGGATTCAGTCACCGGTAGCGCCTGTTGCGTCGATAGCGCGGCTAATTGGTCACGCGCGTTTAGCAGATCCTTCTTTAGATGATGATTCGTCCGCCATTGAGTGAGGAGCACGCCGCCAACGACTACGGCTAAGCCCCATTTCATCACAGTCGCTTTGGTCATGAGAGTTAGGCATGTTAGGGTTAAAGTAGTTGGATTGCTAGGGACAACCTTAGGAAGTACGGACGCAGCCAGACCTCGCGGAGGATTCGCGTAAAGAGCAGCCAAGCCGGCGGTCAACGCAAGGCGATGCGGCAGACACAGATTTTGAAGCCTAACAATGGCACGTGAAACACGCTTTCGGGCCGCCGGTTGGGAAATGCCAAGATGTTGGGAAATCTCTTCATAATCCAAGTCCTCATAGAACCTCAGAATCACGACCTCCTTCTCTTGCATGGGGAGCTTTGCTAGAGCGCGTTCGATCATTTCCAAGACGCCGGAATCGAGATCAGCCGCCGTTTCGGCTTCAGCGTGCCGGGCAAACCGATCCAACTTTTTCTGATGACGCTCCTCGGCTCGACTCGCATCGCGAGCCAAATTCTGAGTCGTCCGGTGCAGCCATGCGGCCACGCTGGGATGCTTCAAGAGTTGGTTCGCCTTCCGCGCTAACAAGATGAATACCTCCTGTGCCACGTCGCGCGCCGAATGAGGATCGCTCGTCCTTCGCACCGCAAGACCGTAGACCAATCCCGCGTGACGGTCTATCAAACGAGCGAATGCGCTCCCATCACCACCGAGGTAGCTTAGCAAGAGCGCCTGATCCGTGTCTGCCATCATAAGGGTATGGAATGCTATCGCGGTTCTGTGACCGGGAAATTGAGAAAACGCTCTCTATTCGATGAATGGGCTGCCCTCTCACCCGGACGTTCGAGAACAAACGTCCCTGCCAACGACCGAACTCCTTGGTTTGCGGCTGGACGCCTCTCTTTGAATCCCTTGCACAGAATGATTTGCTACCGCTCTTCCGCTTGGCCCAATCGCGCATAGATCTGTGTCTGACAATCCGACAACAATGATTGAAAAATGCGGAACGATTCGTCCGCCACAAGCCGTTCATCCACCAATTCTTTGAACGCGTGGTGGCGCATCTCACTCACATCTTTCTCCATGACAAGGAGTTGATCTCTGGAGGGTGTTTTCTGTAGTTCCTCCAGGAGATCGTTAAGACGCACGTAATAGGTATCGATCCGGTTCTTCTTGCGCAGGGCCATCCAGCGGCGGAAAGCGCTTAGAAAGCCGATCGTGGCGACCATGAGCGCCAGGCCAAAGGCCATGACTTCCGCGTAGGTCACCAGAAATCCCGGCTCACGCCGATGCATGTAACGGTGAGAGCCTGGGTGTAACGGAAAAGCTAAGGCCGATTCATTCCAATGATCGGTGATCTGGATGGTTGGATGTTCATGAAGCAGCTTGGAGCGATTCTCGACAATGGCTTTGGTGAGATTGAACACGAGATCTTCCGGCAAATCATCGCGGCAGGCCAAGACCGTGGGCACGGCGACAGTGAGAATGGGCGCCCTAGGCAATCCACCTCCAATCTGTCCCTCCACGCCGTAGGTTTGCTCGGGAATTTGATAGGATTTAGCAAAGGGATAGTTTAAGAGAAAGCCATCGAGAGCGCCGCCGGGCTCACCGAAACTGACAAAGCGATAATCGGTTCCATGCGAAGCCAGCAAAGCCTTGACCGCAGAAGGTTTGAACCCGGCTAAAATCAGCATCGCATCCAATTCGCCTTGCTTCATCGAGGCGCAGGCGTCTTCGATCGTGAGTTGGCGTGGCTGAATGGCGCTCATCGAGAGCCCATAGTGGAGGAAGAGATGCCGAACGAACTTCGAAGTCCCGCTATCGGGCGGCCCGACAGCCACGCGTTTGGCCTCAAGATGCGCCAATCCGTTGATAGTCGATTCCATCGGCACGATAAAATGCAGCACGTCATCAAAAACCGGTAACACCGTCCGTACCGTTTCATTGCCCTTGGTGTCATTCTGCAAAAGCGCGAGTTCGCATGCCTCCTCATGATCCGGCATCAGCCGGTCCATACTCTCCAAACTTCCTTGGCTCGGCTTGAGCGTAAGCTCAAGATTGGGAAGTTCACTAGCAAACACTTCTTTGATGCTAGTAGCGATGGGATGATAGGTCCCACCCGGTTGCCCTGTGGAAACCGTCAATTCGCGCTTGCCGCCTCCGCAGCCGGCGAGCCCTAACAAGCAGAGGCTCGTTAGGGTCGCGACGGCAAAGGAACGGAAAGCGATCATGCGACTATTCTCGCACTTTCATCACGCCGCGCATCGCCAGATGATGTCCGGGAAAGCTGCAAATGTACGGGTAATCCCCCGGAGCAGGCGCGGTGAAGGTAAGCACATCTTCTCCTAAATGATCGATCAGCTTGCTGGCGGCGAGAATCTTGTCGCTCTCGGGAAGCCAATTCACTTCAAAGCCCTTGGCGCCTAACTGAATGGCGGCATTCCCCACCTCATCGGCTGCGCCCGGCTGCACGATGACCACATTGTGTGGGAGATAATCGGGATTGACGAAGGTGAGCTCAATCTTCTTACCCGTCTTCACGGTGAATTCGTTCACATCGAACTTCAGGCTCTCGACAATGGTGCCAAGCCGCACCTCCGTGCGATCCGGATGATCCGCGATGACGCCGGAGCGTTGTTGCTGCACATGTTCCTCTTCAGGGATGGCCGCACTGCCCAACGCGGGATCAGCGACAAACCAGTGATGCTGCACCGTGCTCGCGGCCACCCGCGCGTGGCGTTCCGGCGATTGCAGCAGCGTGTTCAGCAGCTCCGTGTTCCTCACATTATGCTGCTGATGAAGCCAAAGCGCCTCTAACAAATGATGCGCATCTTCTTTCGAAGCCGGATCAAACTTGGCCATCCAAGTTTGGCACGCCGCCATGACGGCCTTGGTGTCCCGCTCGCTCAACTCGACGCGGGCGCGATAGCGGACGTTATTGATCGGATGCTCAAGCGCTTCCAGCAGTTTATCGATCGGTTGCCCATCGATAGCCACGTGCTCCTGCAAAGGACGCCCTTTGGCCACCATCCGGTAAACACGTCCATGCTTATGATCGCGGTTAGGGTCCCGGATATTGTGCTGCATGTGCCCGATGATCACATTGTGCCAATCCGCGATGTAAAGCCCGCCATCATCACCGAAGACCGCATCCGTAGGACGGAAATTCTTGTCGCTGCTGACAATGAGATCGCCCTTGGGCGTACCCCACACTTCGCCAAAATCAAAGTTACGCGTTACGACCTTCGTTTCCTTGGTCTTGCGGTCGCGTTGTGTTTCCTCAAAGGAATAGCCTTCACGATGAAGCTGATACTGTTTGATCCCCAGGAAGCCGATGGTGTTGCAGATCAGAAAATCGCCTTGCATGTCCTCAGGAAAGTTGGCGCTGGAAACCACTTCGTCCGCGGGCACCGGCCGCACCTCTTTCTTCAAGAGTTCATGCATGCGAAAGCTTTTTTCATGCGGCCGCACTTGATAGGCACGGCCTCCAGTGCCGTCGTTTGCATAATGATAGCCCCAGTAATCAAAAGCGATACCATGGGGATTGGGACTGTTTCCCGCATGATGCGCAATGGTGTAGCGGCGGGGATCAAACCGGTACATCGCTGACGAACCCGTGCTCAAGGAAGGTCCCCATGGATGCTCGATGTTATTGTGCAGGAAGATGCCGCTCTGCCAATAAATACCGCCATCCGGACCATAGATGAGATTGTTCGCAGCGTGATGCGTGTCCGCCGAACCGATGCCACTCAACAAGACTTCGCGATGATCGGCGACATCATCTCCGTCAGTATCTTTCAAAAACACCAAATTGGGTTGCGAGGCCACGATAACGCCGCCGTTCCAAAACTCAAAGCCTAACGGATTATGAATCTTAGCAAAGGTGATGCATTTATCCGCCACGCCATCGCGGTCTTCATCGGGCAAGATGAGTAGAGCATCGTTCATCTCTTTCAAAGGTTCCCATTTGGGATAAGTGGGCCAGGCTGCTACCCAGAGGCGTCCTTTGCCGTCGATGTTCATCTGCACGGGATTGACTAGTTCGGGGAAGCGCTTTTCATCGGCAAAGAGATTGACCTCGAAGCCGTCGCGAACGGTCAATTTCGTTAGGCCCTCTTCACCGCTAAGGTAGTCCAAGCTGCCTTCCTTCATGGCATTGGAACTCTTGCTGCCTCCACCGACGTTTGAAATCACGGGCACCGGCGGCGGCACATCACCATCATTCACTTCGTGATCCTCTCCCCTAGCACGCGCCCAAATGCGTTGGTCGCGATTGTCCGTCATCACATCAATCATCACCAACTCATGTTGCAAGACCTCGCGATTCGTTTGGCCATCCACAAACTTCAAATGGGAACGTCCTCCCCAAACATCATTGCCGTCCGTAGCGCGATAGCGGTTGAACCAATGCCAGTTCTTATCCTTCACCGCCTCCAACAAAGCCGGCGAAGGCGTTCCCTGAGGCGCTTCTAACAATGCTTTGGCAATCACACTGCCAAGTTCACGATTTCCCAACTCGTTGAGATGAATACCATTGATGGTAAGCGCTGCATCGTTTTTCTCATAAAGCGCTAGAGTCGGACTCCAAAGATCCACAAACAGGGCTCCCTTGACCGCCGCCACTTCCGCCGTGGCCAGCGCGTACATGGATAAACGGACGTTATTCTCCCGGCCGTCGGGCAGATTGGGATCATTGAGGTCTTCATGGGCAATAGGAGAGAAAAGCACGAATCGCGGCTCACTTTCACCGTTAGGCTTGAGCGCCCGATAGCGATCGACCATTTCACCAAGATCTTTCTTAAATTGATCGAGACCGTCCGCCCCCTCGAAGGATTCGTTGTAACCAAAGAAGACAAAGATGACGTCCGCGCGCACGTGTTTCAGATACTCTTCCGGCGAGGTGAAATCTTTGCTGCGAGGCCGCTTGGTCACCGTGTCTCCCGGAAAAGCGAGATTCCGGATGCTGATCCGCTTCTCCGGAAGCGCTTGTTGCAAAATGGTTTCCAGCCAGCCGTCAAACTGCAGACGCTCACCGAGCCCATTGCCAATGATGGCGATCCGGTCGTCCTGCTGGAAATCAAAAGCGGCGCGAACGGGAGACGATGAAATCATCACCAGCCCGATGCCAATCGCTGCGAGAGAGTTGATATGGGAGATTTTCATAGTGAATCTGGCGCCACTACACCAGGGAACCCCGCCGGGAGCAAGCAGCGCCTTTGGGTGGGGTAAGACTAAAAGAGGTGGCACTTTTCGCAGCGGAACTCGTCAGCGTTCCGGGCGTTGGACTCCGCTGCCGCGAAGGATCTGTCACCAGCTCCTCTAGCTTTAGGGAACACCACTTTAAGTCACCCCCCGTTGGGTGTGGTCCTCTCGCTCACCACGTCAATTATTAGCGCTAAGCTTGCCGCGCTTGCGAAAACCGGCTATGAACCCCGCCATGCGATCATTCGTCCTAACCGGAATCATGCTCATTCTGATGCTGGGAAGCCTGTTCGCCCAGCGGCCGGGCCTGGATGCCTCCCTCTTTGGGAATCAGCTTCCGCCCATTCCGGATAAGCCCGATACCGGTGACAGCGGTTGGATCACTGAGGAAGCACCGGCTGCTCCCAAAGCGGCTCCGCCACAAGACGCCGCTCCACCGGCAGAATCCAGTCCTAGCACAAACACGGAACGCCCGGTTCCGCGCTTGCCCGTGCCAGGGAAGGACGACAAGGAGAAGGCCAAGGAACCCAAGCCGGAGAAACGTTCGTGGTTGCCTTGGAAACGCCGCAAGCAAGAAGAGGAACGTTTGAAGAAAGAGCGGGCCAAGTATGGGCCGCGTTTGGGAGAAACCAAGCACGGTATCAGCCGGGGCGGCGGCGGCGGTGATATCGGTCTTCTGCCTAGCGAACTCCGCCGTTGGCAACGCGATCCTCGCAAAGCCATGCGCGAAGCCAAAGCCGAGCGCAAGATGCTCATGCTTTGGCTTATGGATTCCAAACGCAGCACACCCTCCAAGCAGATGGCTGTGGAACTCTTCCGGCATACGCAGTTTCTCCGCATGGCCAAGGATCATATGGTCCTAACGAAAGTCGATTATGGCGAAACGGATATTGCCGCTCATCCTTATGCCAAGTTCCTCAAAGAGAAACTCAACGCCTTAGGCTATCCCATTCTCGTCCTGTTCTCGCCGGACAGCGAAGAAATGTGGCGCTACAAAGGCTACCGCACCGGAAGGTATCCCGACATCATCGGCGAACTCCGGCACGAGGTGAAGACTTTCCAACTCAGAGAACGCGATCGCCAAGAGAAACTCATTGAAGGGGGATTCCGCACCTGGCGGAATCACAAGAAAGAAGAGATCTTCGCCAAAGCGATTGGCATTTCTCGTGAAGAGAAAACCGTGACGCTCGTCGACGACTTCGGCCGCAAGGGCGCCTACTCCGTCCTCAAGCTCTCTCGCGAAGACTTGGATTATCTTTCAAAGCGTTTTCCGTTGAAGAACGCCGCCAAGTAGATGCGGCAATCCTGCGGCATTCGAGAGTGGGCGTGTTGCGCTCTCCCAAACCCGGCAGAAATGTCCAGTCTACGCTCCTAACAAGCCTTCAGAACTAGGCATGAATTGATGCCACCAAATCCGAACGAGTTGTTTAGCGCACAATCAATGGGGTAGCCATCACGCACTCGGTTAGGCACGCAGTCGAGGTTCCAGCCCTCATCACCCCTTTCCCAATGGAGAGTGGGTAGGAGACATTGATGTTTCATCCCTAACAACGTCGCGACGGCTTCGATCGCTCCCGCGGCGCCTAACGCATGCCCCGTGTAGGCCTTGGTGCTGGAAATCGGCGGAGGCAGCATTCCCCGCTCGCGAAAGATCTGATTCACGCAAAGAGCCTCGTTGGCATCGTTGAGCTGAGTCCCACTCCCATGGGTATTGATGTATCGAATCTGACCGGGGCCCACCTGCGCCTGGGTCATAGCGAGTTGCATCGCTCGCCGCACGGGCTCCCCAGAGGGTTCCGGTGTCGTCATATGATAGGCCTCATTGGTTAGGCTGTATCCCGCGATCTCACCATAAACAGGGGCTCCGCGAGCTTGGGCATGCTCCCAATTTTCGAGAATCAACGCCGCAGCGCCCTCACCCATGACGAAGCCATCCCGTCGCTGGTCAAAAGGTGCATAGCCTCGAGCGATCGGATCGCCATCAAAGGTGCTCATCGTGTGAATGTTATCAAAAGCCGCGTAGGTCGCCGGGCTCAAAGGCGCCTCCGCCGCACCAGCGATCATCACGTCGGCCGCGCCTTCACGAATAAAGCGGTAGGCATCACCGATCGCCGTATTGCCGCTGGCACAACTATTGGCGTTTCCGGTGCCGGGACCGCGCAGGCCAAATTCAATGGCGATATTCGCATGAGCAGCGCCGCCAAAGATCCGAAACGCTAACGGACGCGCCATCGCCCGCGGCCCTCGCTCCAGAAATACCTGATGCTGCGCCTCCGCAAACGGCAATCCCCCCAACGCTGAGCCGAAACTAACGCCTGTTCGCTCCGATGGATCCTCGGGACGGTAAGCCAGCCCCGCATCTTTCAAGGCCAACCTCGCGCTCAAGATGGCAAATTGCGCAAAGCGGTCGAGACGCTTGAGCCGGTGCGGCGGGAAATGCGCTGCCGGATCGTATTGGTGAATCTCAGCCGCCGCTTGGGCATGAAACCGGCTCGTATCAAAGTGGCTCACCCGGGCAATTGCCGACTTTTCTGCAAGAAGCCCGGTCCAGAAAGCTTCCCGGCCGATGCCGATGGGCGTCACCGGTCCCATGCCTGTGATCACGACTCGTTTCATGCGTCAGGATCGTCTAACTGATAACGTAAGCGCAATCGGTCTCCCTCCGGCTCAAACCGGGTCAATTTGTAAGAGACACTCGCGGGCAGCGTGAAGAGCGTGGCATGCTGTCCGGATACTTCCGGACGCAGGGTCACATCCAGCTCCCGAGGCCGGTACTGGCTGACGACTTCCGTTAGCGATGAGCAATCATCCGGCCCATTCAAAAGCGCCCCGTCTACGCTGATCTCGACGCGAACACACGCGTTAGCTCTTAAAAACGAAGAGTCGGCGGCAGACATAATTTATCATGACAGAGGTGGCGATATAAGCTCCTTGCGCGGCATAGGTAGGCACGCCATACCGGCCGATCAACACTTGATTGACCACGCCGCCCATTCCAAAGCTCAATCCGGAGACGAGGAAGAAGAGAAGGAACTCCTTGCGAGCTGAATGCCGACCCGGTACAAACACCAAGCGCCGGTTTAGCCAATAGCAATAACTGTTAGAAACGAGAAAGGCGATCGTCGTATTGACCGTCGAGCGCGTCGCCCGCACGCTATCTCCCATTCCTTGATCAATCGCCGGCAAGACCCACAACGAGAGGATGGAAAAAACGATCAAGTGGACCACCGTCGCCGACGCACCCACCACACCATAGCGGATGAACTGCACCCAAGGTCGCGTGTCTTTCCGCTTGAGGAACTCGATCCAATTCACGTCAAATACCGTAGCGTTCCTTCCAAATCGGCAGTTGCTCTTCAATCTGACTCTTGCGGCGGCGGGGACTGAGTTCCCAAACCACATACTTATCATTCCCAATCAACGGCACCAAAGGATCATAATCGATCGTTCCGGTCATGGGCACACGATGATCACGCGATGGCCAGTGAACATCGTGCAAATGACAGCCGATGAGATAGGGCGCCATCAAGCCTAGCCATTCCTCATGATCTAACAAAGACAAATTGTGCTTCAACTGCACATGCCCGAAGTCGTGCCAATAGCCCACCCAGGGATTGTCGGCAAAGTGCTCCATGAGATCGACCATCTCCCGTTCACTCGGCACATCCTCATAGCGGCTCCGGCTCTCAACAGCGACCGGCACCTTGTGCTTCTCCGCGTGTTCGGCAATTTCCTCCAGCGCCGTTCGCGCTCGTTGAACGTAAAGAGGCGCTGTCTTCTCCCGCAGTTTGATTGTCTTCAATTTCATCTCCACAAACTCCGGGCTATTGAGTTTCCCCTCCTTCACCAATGCCGTCAGCTTGGGCGTCATCTTCGTCATGGGCACACTCCCCATGTGCAACACCACATAGGAAGCTTGAAACTCCGCCGCATACTCAATGGTCTTCAACGTCAAATCCAACGCCCGCTTCCGATCATAACTACGATGTGAGGTAAACTCATAACAATCCGGCGCGTCGATCATCACTTCCACAGGCGAGGGACAGAAATTGTGGAGCCCCGATACCTTAAACTTTCCCTCATCATAGGCCTTTTTGATCCCCGGCAAGAGCGCGATGCTCAAACCGTGACTGATTTCAATCGTGTCAAAGCCAAGCTCCAGGATCTCATCAATGAGCTCCTCGCCGTCGCTATGGCGGCTGCTATTCCAGCAAGTTGAAAAGGCGATCATGAGTGATGGGACGCCGAGCCTAAGCGGAAATCCTCGCGGCGCCAGCAGGATCTTTCGCCACCCATTCTAGCATAGATCCGACTACCGCATCCCCACGGCCGGATGACCACTCCTGGCCGTCCGAGACCTCCATCCGCCCGGTGACTTTTCCATAGCGCTCACGGCGGCCACGTGATAGGCCTCGTCTTTGAGATGCCTCAGGATCCACCTCATCAGAAACGGCTAAAGATCTGGCTGACCGCGGTCATTCTTCTAGCATTGATCATGGGACCTGGGCCGGGCGTTTACCTGGTCAATCCGGATGCCAGCCAGCAGGAACCGGCCGTTAGTTGGTTCGGCGTGCCCATTCTCTATTGGTGGGCCGTTTTCTGGGCCGGCGTCTTAGCGAGCGCCGTGGCTGTGGCCTATTGCAAACTCTGGAAGCAAGACGCCGAATGATTTCAAGCCTCGCCGCCGTCGATCTAGGATACACGCCACACATTGTCTTGGCGCTCTACCTCGTCGTTCTGATAGGAATCGGCGTCTTTGGGTATCTGCGAGGACGCCAAACGGAGGAAGATTACTATCTGGCTGGGCGCGGCCAAGGTGTGCTGGTCACCGGCCTTACGATCATGGCCACCATGTTCTCCAGTGCGGCGATGTTGGGCATTCCCGGAGTCGTCTACAAAGACGGCGCCAGTTTCCTCCTCTTTGCCCTCAATCTGCCCATCGCCGGCCTCACGATTTACATCTTAGGGAATCGCATTCGCAAGATCGGTCAACGCCGCCGTTACGTGACACCCGCGGACATGGTGGCGGATTATTACGATGGCTCCACCATGGTGCGTCTGTTAGCCGCATTGACGGGATTCCTCTACGTCATCCCTTACATCATCATGCAAATCAAGGCAGGTGGCTACCTGGCACAGAGATTGTTTCCCGATACACCGCCCGTTCAGTTCCTTGGCATGGAGATGGACATGTTCGCCATCGGCGTCAATGCGCTCTCAGTCATTACCATGATTTATGTGTTAGTCGGCGGGATGCGTTCGGTGGCCTGGAGTGATGTCTTGCAGGGATTACTCTTGCTCAGCGGCATGATCCTCGCCGGCGTTGCCACCGTGATCGCCATGGGCGGCGTCGGCGGCTATTTCGCCAAAGTGTCCGCGTTACCTGCTGAGGCCCTTTCACTGCCAGGCCCCACCAACTCGTGGACGGCGTGGAAACTCATGACCATCTGCATGTTCGGCGCCGTGGCCTCCATGATTCAGCCGGCCCAGTGGATGCGGTTCTATTCTGCCAAATCGTCTAGCACTCTCCGCAAGAGTGCTCTCATCTTCTCCATCGTCTTACCAATATGTTTCCTCTTCGGCGTCATGCCGGTGGCCTTGGGCGGACGTGCCTTGTTCCCGCCTACGCTGGTCGATGGCACCATGATCCCACATGCATCGATCGGGACGAGCGCCAATGAAGTGGATCAAGTTGTGATCGCCATGATCCAAGAACACGTGCCTGCGCTGCTGCCGCTTGGTTTAAGTGTTATTATCATTTCCGTTCTCTTCGTCGCCATCATGGCAGCCTCGATGAGCACCGCAGATAGCAATCTTCACGCACTCAGTGCCGTCCTCACGCGTGATGTCTATGATCGCTACATCCGTCCGGAGGCGTCTGAGAAAGAACGCACTTGGGTGGGGCGAAGTATCATCGTCCTTGCCACCCTGCTTGCCGTGGGCATGGTTCACCTGAGTGAACAAGGGGGTGAGTTTAATCCACTAGCATTGATCGCCGAGATGATGCTTCTCGCGATAGCCTTCGCCTGCCAATTACTACCCGCGACGCTCGATATCCTCTTCGTCCGTAAGGGCACCAAGGCTGGTGTATGTGCGGGAATGATTGCGGGTATTGCTGTTGTATTATGCTTCACCCCCGCCGTTTCCGGCGGCGTCGCTGAGACCGCCAAGGAGGTGAAGCGTTACCTCGATATTGGTTGCTGCGGTTTCATCGTAAACGCCGCGGTGTTCGCCATCGTGAGCCGGTTCACGCGACCTGTGGAAGCCGCACGGAAACAAGCTTTTATCAAAGATCTTTCTT
Organism: Verrucomicrobiales bacterium; assembly: GCA_965224685.1. Taxonomy (GTDB): domain Bacteria; phylum Verrucomicrobiota; class Verrucomicrobiia; order Verrucomicrobiales; family DEV007; genus CBDDAB01. The sequence continues at coordinate 1,852,896 of CBDDAB010000018.1, forward strand.
GATTCATGGCGTCCACCCCAAGCCTGCCTAACAAACCCGCCATCCTCACCACCACGGTTGGCTCCTACCCTATCCCCGATTGGCTGGCTATAGCGCCAAGCGAACAAGCGCTCATCGACGCCACGCGTGTCGTCTTCGATACCCAACGCCAAGCCGGCATCGATCTCCCGACCGATGGCGAACTCTATCGTTTCGATATCAATCATCCCGACACCAACGGCATGATTGACTATTTCGTCAGGGCGATGGGCGGCATTAGCAATGAAATCGGCCGCTCTGGGACCGAAGTGTTTCAAAACAAGACCGGCTTCGGCTGGAGAGCCAAGCCCGCCGGCGTCGTCACTGCCTCCCTGAGCGAGGGCTCAATGAATTTGTTAGCTGATTGTCAGCGCGCGGCCAAAGTGTCAGCGGGTGCCTTCAAGTTTACCGTCACCAGCCCCTACATGCTCGCACGCACCTTGCTAGACCGGCACTATCATGACGTCGAAGCGCTTACCATGGCCATCGCAGAAGTGTTAGCCGAACAAGTGAAAGACCTTCCCACCGCTTGCGTTCAGATCGATGAAGCCAACATCCCCGGCAATCCGGGCGACGCTCCTTTAGCCGCCCGCGCCATGAATGTCGTCCTCGATGCAATTGAACAAGAAAGCGCCGTTCACTTCTGTTTCGGCAATTACGGCGGTCAAAGCATTCAGTCAGGCACCTGGAAGGCCTTGGTTAATTTCTTGAACAGCCTGCGTGCCAACCACCTCGTCCTCGAACTCGCCCATCGTCCCGCAGGCGATCTCGAAGCGTTGAAAGAAATCGATCATCAAATCGCCCTTGGCATCGGCGTCGTGGATATCAAGGTCAATCACATCGAAACCCCTGACGAAATCGCCCAAGCAATCGAACGCGCCGAACGGCATGCCGGAACCGGCCGCATACGCTTCGTTCATCCCGATTGCGGCTTCTGGATGCTCAAACGCTCCATAGCCGACCGCAAACTCGAAGCTCTCACACAAGGACGCAACCTCTACCTCGGGCTTGCCTAACCAATCACTCATTTCAAATGGCTAACATTCGCATCGAAAACATCTCCTATACGGTGAAGAATCTCTTCACGCGGTTCCCCTTCAAATACGGCATCGCCAGTCTCACCGGCCTCCCGCACGTCTTCACCAAGGTCGATATGCAGATCGATGGCAAAGCCGCTACCGGCCTAACAGCCGAGCACTTGCCTCCCAAGTGGTTCACCAAGAATCCTAACACCCGTTTCGAAGAAGATCTCCCCGATCTCATCCGCGTCGTCACCCATGCCGGCGATCTCCTCGTCTCCCATGGCAACTCGCCCAAGAGTTATTTCGAACTCTGGCAAGCACTCTATCAGGATCAAGCAGGCTGGGCTCAGGAAAAGCATCTCGCCCCTCTGCTAGCCAATCTCGGAGTCAGCATCGCCGAACGTGCCGTGATCGACGGCCTCTGCCGCCACCTACAGCAGCCTTTCGCAAGCGTCGTGAAGGAGAATCACTTAGGCATCAACCTGGGCGCCGTGCGCCCGGAGTTGGGAGGCCTTCAGCCTGCAGATTTCCTGCCCGCCCAACCCTTGGCTCAAGTCACCGCTCGCCACACTGTAGGCCTGGGCGATCCCCTCTATCAGAATGACGTCGCTCCGGACGAGAGGATCAACGACGGGCTGCCTCACGTCTTGGAAGACGCCATTACCACCTACGGCATTCGCTATTTCAAAATCAAACTCTGTGGCAATCTCGATACCGACCGCGATAGGCTGCGCTTGTTAGGCCGACTCTTTGAGAAGCACTTTGGAAATGACTATCATTTCACTCTCGACGGCAATGAGAACTTCGCCACGGTGGATCAATTCGTCGAGCACTGGGATGCCTATCATGAAGACGAAGACGTCTCGCGTCTCATGAAGCAGCTCATCTTCGTGGAGCAACCGCTGCATCGCGACGTGGCCCTTGATGATCGCGTTAGAGATGCGCTGGCCGGTTGGGAGAATCGTCCACCACTCATCATCGATGAATCGGACGCCAATCTCGAGAGTCTCCCTCAAGCCCTTTCCCTGGGCTACAACGGCACCAGTCACAAGAATTGCAAAGGCATCGTCAAAGGACTCGCCAACGCCGCTCTGTTAGCCAAACGGAAACAGGATTCCCCTGACACACAGTTCATTCTCAGCGGAGAAGATCTGAGCAACGTCGGTCCTATCCAACTTCTCCAAGATCTCTGCGTCATGACCACGCTCGGCATCGATCATGTCGAGCGCAACGGCCACCACTACTTCAAAGGTATCGCCGACTACGACGCGTCCATCCAGGCCGCCATCCTGGACAACCATGGCGATCTCTTCCACCAAGCCCCTTCGGATTTCGCTACCCTAACGATCAATAACGGCCACATCTCTGCCCAAAGTGTCAACCAACACTATTTCGGCGTCGCCCCCCTCTTCGATGCAGAGCCTTACACCAGCCTTGATCAGTGGGACCCTGCGAGCCTTGGCGATTGATTCCACGCCAATGCTCGGTATCTAAATCGCACCATGATCTCATATCGTCGCATCCAGATTTTGAAGATTTCGCTGATCTTGCTGGGCCTGCTTCTATCCACGCAAGCAGACGAGCAGTCGTCTGATAACTTAGCCGACCCCCAACGCGCAGAGAAAGACGAACTCGAGAAAACGCTGAAAGCCTATCCCAAGAGCACCGGATGGCAACGTCAGTTCGTACTCTACAGCATTCCTGCTAGTGTCGCTCTCTTGGGCGCCGGTCTCTACGGCTATGTCGCGTGGCGACGCCAAGATCGCGCCAGTGACGGTGAATAAACAAGGCTTCCGTAGTGAAAGGCTATTATCCCCTTCCCCAGCGGAGCCGTTTCCTCCTCACCGGCACCGACCGCGTACGCTATCTCAACGGCCAAGTCACGAACCAGATCGCTGAGTTGCCGGGTGATCTTGCACGTTATGCCTGTGTAACCAATCGCAAAGGACAATTGGAAGCCGATCTTTACGTCACCAACTGGCCGGATCGCGAAGCCTTGATGATCGAATCTCATCTATCATTACGCGAACCCCTAGCAGAAAGACTCGATCGCTACATCATCGCTGACGATGCCACCCTAACAGACGTTACTGAAGATGGTTGGCAGACCATCCACCTACTCGACGCAGATCTTCCTGACGGTTCCTGCCACGCTTTTCACGCAAACCGCTTCGGCATCCCCGGATGGGATATTCTGCTAGAACCCGGAGCGGATCTCGACTCCGCGGTTAAAAAACACGAATGGCCTCGCTTAACGGACGCGGACGTCACGACGCTTCGAATCGAGCAACTCATTGCCGCATGGGGCCATGAACTGAAGACCGGCATCCTTCCCCCTGAAGCACGCTTGCAAGAACGCGCCATCGACTATCACAAAGGCTGTTACACCGGCCAGGAAGTCATTTCCCGTATGCGCAGTTCAGGCAAGGTCAATCGATTGCTGGCCAGATTCACCGCACCAACATTGCTTCCACAAGAAAGTCTCATATGGGCGGCCGATTCGAGCAGCAAGCCAGTGGGTGAAATCACCACCGCCATATTGGCCGGTACCGGTCCAGAATGTCTTGCCCTCGGCTTTCTCAAAACGGACTATTTCACCAACAACATCGAGCTGATCGCGAAACCGCCAGGCACCACCGATCGATTCCCCCTGACCATTCATCCCAGTTCGCTAACGAACTCATGATTCTCAAACCCAATCAGTTCCTGCTTCTAGCATTAGCCCTTCTGCCTGGCTGCACCGCCGTGCGAAAGGTAGAAAACATGATCCCTGAAGTTCCAGAGATCCTCCTCATCGGCGAAAAGAAAGAACGAAAGCCTGAAGCGCTCGATCCTTTCAGCATGACGCCGGATCTAGCCAAAGACGCCGCCGTGTTCAAAATCAACGTCCAAGGCCAAACGCGGCGATTCGTCATCCAGCTCTATCCCAACGCCGCCCCCATCACTGTCGCCAATTTCCAACGCCTCGTGAGGGCTGATCACTACGAAGGCATGGCATTTCACCGTCTCATTCCCAATTACCTAGTCCAAACCGGTGACCCCCAGTCCAAAGATCAGTCAAGCCGCGCCGCGTGGGGAACCGGCGGCATCGATTCCACCCTCCCACCAGAGATCAGCCTCCCCCACCGCCTAGGCGCCGTCGGCATGGCGCGCCTCGGCGATGCCACCAATCCGCGACGCCTATCGAGTGTAAGCCAATTCTACATCACCCTCGGCAACCTCAAGAAACTCAATGGTCAATACACCATCTTCGGCCAGATCATCCAAGGCTATGACGTCCTCCAAGACCTCTCAGAACTCGCCGCCGACGAGAACGACAACCCCTACCGACGGATCGAGATCACCTCCGTCAAACTCGATCGCGCCAGCCAGTTCACGCCCGAAGATCCCGCCACCCTTCAACGCAAAACCAGACGCAAGCCCGCCACGCAAATCCCCACCCAAACCGAGGGCCCCCTCAAGCGCGCCTGGCGCCGCATTTGGTAACAATTTCCCCTTGCAAACCCCGACGTTCGTTCGTATCCCAACGCTCCCGTCTGGAAACAGACGGCCCCACGAAACACGAAACGGGTAGGTTCCGGAGCGGTCAAACGGGGCAGACTGTAAATCTGCTGGCTATGCCTTCACAGGTTCGAATCCTGTCCTGCCCACTCCCTTTACCATCAACGAGTTAGGAAGAATTTTGAGCGATCGTTCCAACGCTCAATTTCGTTGACTGGCCACTTACTGGCCACTCGCATCGGTCCTAGTCTGGCTCAATTTGGCTCTTCTGACCCCGAAAGTGACCCTCTCAACTTCGAGGCTAAGCAGCTCAAAACTTGAGCGTCATCACGGGCTCGAACAACGTACCCGCCCCATCGCTGACACCGATCAAGTCGCCCAACTCTCCAATGGCGATGACACGATCCAACAGAGGCCCACCACTCCGCTCCATCGCGGCATTGAGATCGATCCTCTCGTCGCCCTGCCACATGTAGGCCGCTCCTCCATCGCCCCCAACAATCGTTCCGAGCCAGTTGATCGAGGCAGCCACGCCGACGGCTCCCAAATCTTCCCAGACCCAGCCCAACTCGCTTGGGTTCCACCGGCAAGCTCGCTGAAGACCTGATCGGTTCTCCGTGTAGCCAACGACAATCCCAGTGCGGTTGATATCGACAGCAACACCAGACCTCACCTCTCCGGGTGTCGGTAGGATCGAAACTGAGGGATAGCTGCCCGCGCTATCGGGTACCCAAAGACACGGAAGGCGGTTGGGCTTCGCGGTTGCCTGAATTTCGACGTATCCACAAGCGACCCCAACGTCGCTCACACCAAGAGCGTTGCCGTCCACGCAGAAGGCGGGCACGGGCAGAAGTGATTCCGCCCACTTGCCTCCACTCTCTTCGACCCAAATCATCGGGCGCCTCGACCCATTGCCGATAATCGTGTGCCCTGAGGCAGTCCACAGAAGGCTATCATTGGCTCCCTCAATTTGCCCTGCGCCAGTCGACAGCGCGGTCGGGGCATCTGCGTGCTGTCGCCAGAACGCCGGGACAGGCGTGGCGGACGATTTCGCCAGAGCGCCGAAGACGATCCTCCGAGCGTTGAGGTGTCTCGCGTAGAACGTGCCTTGCGTGTGCTCGATCTCGATTCCTCGATCCGTCGGTTCGAGCTTGTCGCACAGTGACAAAGACGATTCCCACAGCGGCCTCCCCGCGGGTTTCGCGGATACCCACGGATCTGGGTTCCGCCCCCACGCTCCCTCCAGAATCTTCGCCAAAGGGCGTGCCGAAAACTCGTTCGTGGCGAGCACGAGAGTCGCCTGGTTGTTGAAGTAGCCGTCGGACTCCAGCACAACATTCATGAAACTGTCAGAGGGTACAGTGCGCACTTCGCTAAGTTTCATCCTCACGCGAACCGACGATTCGAGGGGCAATCTGTCAGGCAGGGCATCGATCAACGAACCCGCTCCAGGATCTCGCAGCTTCATGATTCCCACCCCTGCGCTTGAGATCCCGGTCACGTCGAATGTAAGAGCCGCGTCGGTGTCGTAGAACACAAGCGGAGGTATCGGATCGGACGTGCAAGGCACGCGATGGGAGGACAGGGCGAGCGGAATGCCGGACATGACCACGCGCATCTTAGTTCCAGCGCGAATGATCCCGTCTCCCGTGTTGTCTGCAAAAGTCAGGACAACTTGGTCCCATGCCGGCGCTCCGAAGCCAAAGGCGGCCACACAGAGATGCGTTGGCGATTCAGCTCCTCCGTCAGGGGTCGCCTTCGCTTCATTTGGTGAAATCGCCAGGGGCGCTCGTTCAGAACCGACTAGCAGCGGAATCTGAGGATCTGCATGGAAAGTCATCGCTGGAGCATCTGGATAGTCGATCCCATCAGGATCGTCCGAGTAGGAAAGTTCCCGGCCGTCTCTGAAGAGTTGCATCTGATAGGCGAGCGAAGCCGCACCCTCGCCAGGTTCGATCAGATCCCCCATGAACACGCGTGCGACGATCGGTGACCCGGACTCATCGACGAGCTGCAAGAACTCGTAGCCCAAGACGTGGGACAGCCGAATCGTGATGCTGAGCGGCTGGTTTGAATCCTCAGTGACAGTGTAAACCCACTGGCGTGGCTCGCCGGGTTTCGTCTCTAGCGTGTCTCCCTTTCGCCAATCGACGACCGCCTCGAGATTGACTCGGTGAGAGTGATAGAGGTTCGGAACACCGTCTGTTGCGGGATTGCTGTCAGTCGAGATCACCGCCTTTCCCGATGCCGCGCGAAAACCCGATTCCCATCGGATCCAATCCGCGTCAGCAGCAGCAAAAAGCACCACTTGGACAAGCAGGATGGCGCGAACTCGCCACCGAGACGGTTTGCGCTTTGCACCGCTTTCGCTGACACTGTTGCGGAGGCATGAGCCTGTGAACCCACAACGAGGCGCTACCAATCGCGCATGCTGGTCTGTGACATCCATTGGATCGTTTGCACTCCCTTTGCGCCCACTGGATTCGCTTAACTGTCAGGGAAACCGTGCGAGATCGCCAGCACAAAGAGTCGCCCCATGAGCCATCCGTCGACATCGAAGGCGACGGGGGTCGGTGACCTCATCCAAGTTGCGGGTCTACAAGCACTAAAGTGCGACGGAGAGAACGGAATCGGTGGCTACGTGCTTGAGAAGGTGCTCGGAATCGGTGGCATGGGAGCCACCGTCTACCTGGGCCGCTCCGAGTCGAAACGGCCTCCGGAAGTCGCGATCAAAGTACTCCCCAAGGAGTTTGTCCAAGATGGCGACACGGCACGTCGCTTTCGGCGTGAATCTGCCATTCTGAAAGGGATCCCCCACAAGCACATCGTCCAGACCATTGATGTCGGTATCGCCGAAGATGGCAGCCGCTACATCGCAATGGAGTATATGTCAGGTGGCACCCTGGCAAGTATCCTATCGGAACGGTCTGAGCTCGAGAGCGGACGCGCGGTTCGCATTGTAGTCGCACTCTCCTCTGCACTGGCAGAGCTACATTCCAAGGGCATCACTCACCGCGACATCAAGCCGGGCAACGTGTTGCTTGATGGCGACGGCACGCCAAAGCTCGCCGACTTTGGGCTCGCTCGCTTTGTCGATCCGACGACTCTCTCGAACCCACTGACGCAGACCGGCGACACCCTTGGGACGGTGGCCTACATGGCGCCCGAGCAAGTCGGTGCGACGAAGCGAGCCAACGCCCGCTCCGACATCTACAGTCTGGGGGTTGTCCTCTATCAGGCGCTTACAGGAATCATGCCTGTAGGCCGTGTCCGCTCCCTCGCGGATGTTCGGCCAGAGCTGGAACACCTCGATTCCGTCGTCATGCGAGCGATCGAGGCGGAGCCTGAGCGACGGTTCGGCTCGGCTGAAGAGTTTCGCAGGGCTCTCGAGCGTGCATATGCTCAAGGCAAACCGAAGAAGATTACACGGCGCCGTGTGCTTTGGAGTGCCGCCGTCGTCGGAGGATGCGCCGCCGCGTCGAAGCTTTGGCCATCATCCACCGAACAAGCTCCTTTCTGGACGGATCTTGACGAAGCTCAGCGGCGCATTGAATTGTCGGATAGCACCAACGTGCGCCTGCGACTGGGAGCTTCGGATGCCTCACTTGTGATCCACCGATCATCAACCCCGCTGAGCTACCGAATTGAAGCCAAGGACGTCCCTGACGCTTGGCAAGAACCTCTCACTCTTCGCGAATTGATGGTCGATGCGCCATTAGGCCTGACCCTTCGATGTGGCATCAAGAGTGCCGAAGTTCTGATACCCCCCGCCGCGCGTGGAGAAAGCGGTCAGTCGAAAGTGACCCTAGCCAATACCCCGGACGCAGAGCCGGCTTCGGAAAACTACCGGCTTCTCTACCAAACGGCTGAACTTCTCAATCAACTTTCCGCGACCGGAGGCGTAGATCGAAACGCGGATCGGGTTGCCTTGAATGAGGTTAAGTGTCCGGACTTCTCGACCTACTGCCAACTGCTACGTGTTGAAGACCTCTCAGCCGCAGGGGTGCGGAAAGAAGAGGAGCGCTACCGCGCTCTCGTCCGCATTGGAACCTATCAGTTTCTTAGAACCGCTGGAATGCCACCCCATCCAGCGCTGGGCGAAGAGGATGATTTCTCTATCGGTGAGTGGACAGCGAGATCTCGACTGGAGGTAGTCGCCGCTCTGATCGCAGAACCCTGGCTGCTGTCCAAGGCCAACGAGTCCATTGTTTCCGTGTACAGAGCGGGAGAGGTCGACTCTCCGGTCAGGTCGATCGTTCACGCTTGGCTCGGCCTAGCCTGACAATCATACACGCCAACGCCGGAACCAAGCTGGCGTTTGCCCTCTGCCATCGACGGGGGGCAGCAAGCGTCGACTGAATCGCTTGTTCGGATGGACAATGACCGCATGATGATCCCGAAGCTGCATGAGCTTGGCCGGTTTGATCTTATAGTCCTCATCCTCCCTCCGGCTATGGGTCACGCTACTCCACGCCTTGGAAGACTTCGACCGCTTCCACACCTGCTTCTTCCCAATGAAGTCCGCACTGGCCGTCGCCCCTTCGATGTCCGCAGCTCGGAAGATTAGCCGCGAACGGAAGTTGAGCGCTAACACTTTGCGTTTGTCGCGGCCGATAGCAGGATCAGCGGAGACTTCGCTCTGCATCCCTGCGATGATTGCGCATCGCGCTCCCCGAATGCGATCGATGACGGTGTGGTCGCTAACACCATCTGCGCTCGCGGTTACGATTTCTTGATACTCATCCGCAACGAAGAGAAGCTGGTTGCAGCTGGCTTGATCCGCCTTGGGGAGTTCGTAGCGGCGCAGGGCATGGTAGAAAAAGAGCAGCTTTAAGTAGGTGTTCACATACCTTCGCTCACTGACAAAGCGCTGAGGCAGCGACGTGGTGATGATTGCGCCATCGTCCACGTCACCGATCTCGAAGGTGTTCGGTTCGTCGCTGCTGAACACATCGGAAAGATCGGGGTCGAGAAAGAATCCAAGGTAGGTCTTGATCGTTCCTTCAATCCCCTCGCGCTGCTCGGGAGCCTTCGAATCGAGGAAGGTCGAATGAAAGAAGTCGGACAGCCGGATACGCGCCTCCGTCGCTTCGTTCAACTGAAGACGCTCGAGCGCATCGGTCAGGATTCGGTCCGAAGTGAGTAAGTGATAAGCTCGAATCAGAGTTACAGGCGCATTGATCTCTTCGAGAAGATGAAGGGCATTCGCTAGAGCGATTTGAGCCATCGGCTTGAAGAAGGCGTCCTGTCGCCCCTCGGTGAGACTGGACGCAGTGTCCACGATGGCCTTTGCGTGCGCTGTCCATGGCAACGACCGGTCGCTCAGTAGGTTGAAGCGGTGTGGAGGCACCCATGTCGGCGGTGCATCAGGAGGGCGGACCTGCAGCTTGATGAGGTCGCGCGTTCGACCGCCGTTCTCCAGGAGATCACCGAGGAATTCGTGCTCGTCTCCCTTCACGCCAACCACGAGTCCGCCCCAGTTGGGGATCTCATGGGTGAGCTTAACGAGGATGCTGTTGAAGCCGGACGATGTTTTCCCACAACCCGTGTCTCCGGTGATCAGGACATGTCGGCAAAGTTCCTCTTGAGTCCATCTCAGATGGCCGAGGCGCAGCACAATCTTGCGAGCCGGAACGACGACCGCCACAAAGCCCCCAGCAATAACTACGATGCTAGCTGCGGCCGCGGTTGGATTTGGGTCATCGGATAACAACCAGATCCCGATGCCGCCTAGCGCTATCGCGAAGGGCAGGCGAACCAACGGGCTCATGGCGTCATCGTCAGGGGTTTGACGACGACCACACCGCGGTCACCCTCCTTGAACGCCGTGAGGACTTCACCCGCAACGAGCACCATCCCCACCTTGCCTCCGAAGTCCTCAACATCGGCCTCGAAGTAGTCGATCAATCCCTGCGCTATGGGAGGACTGCTGATGCCTGTCTCAGTGACTTGGCGCGCGCTCGGCTGAAGAAAAAGGTTAGCCGCAACTACAATCACTCCGCATACGAGGCCCGCTGCGAGCCCAAGCCCGAGGCTTGGTAGCAGAGCATTGCGACGCTCTAGCCAGCTCCGCGTGCGCGACAGCGATTTGGTGAACTCGTCAGTCTCCCGTCGCACTTTGCTGTGGCTCTCCTTCATCAAACGAATCGTCTCGCGAAGATCCTTGTACGAAGGTGTGTCGATCGACTTGGTAAGGATCTCCTCGATATCCTCGCGGAGCCCTTCGCGTTGCGCATCGCTCAGCCCTGAGCGCATCTTTCCGATCACATCGGAGATCTCAGAAGGAATCTCTTTGAGGATGAGAGCCGTGAACCCTAGCGCTTCCAACGCGATCACCAGTTCATCGTCCGGAGGGAGGTTTCTCAGTTGGATCGACATCGCCAGAAACCGCGCCCGCTGTTCGGGTGGGAGCTTCTGGGCGAGAGATTCGAACGCAGTCGTGTCAGCCATGATCGGGGTAGTTCGCTATCTGATTGCAAACATCACAGGGAATCTTCGCCGTCTGCTATCGTGCAGCGTTCGACAGCATCTGGGCGACCCAGGCGAAGAGACACACGTGCGCCGCGTATAGTGTCAGGGGGCGCTGTGCGAGGCGGGTCAGCGGTGTGCTGTAGCACTCCTCTTGCCGGCGTAGGGCGTGCACGATGATTGCGGCAAGCGGATGGCCAAAGATGACAACGATCAGGCTTGCGTTCACCTCGACTCCAAGCCGGCTGAATCCGAAGCTGGAAGCAACGACAATCAAGCCGGAAACAACGCCATGACCGAGTGCTCTTGCCATCCCGTGCCGGGCAAGCAGGACGGCTAGCATGATCTGATAGACGAGAAGAACTGGGCTGTAATCGAAGCCGACCCCAGCCACTTCAACTGGCAGACACGCCAACCCTGAAGATAGGTAGACGACCCAAAGCGCAATCGAGTCGCAAAGCTTTACCAACATTGGCAGCACGAGAGCGGCTAGCGCGATGCTGGTAAGAATGTCAGCGATCGGATCTCCCAGATGGTTTGAGAGAGCCGCCGAGGTGACGATTGAAACAGCAACAATCTGCAACCACCGGATCGGCCGCATCGCCCTCCCCAGGTAGATCGTGAGGAAGGTCAACACCAGAACGAAGAGTGGCTCAGCGCACCTCGTCAGAGTGAGACGAACGAGTTCTGCCCCTTGGAGGCCTCGGCCAAAGAAGAGTAACGTGTGGTCGAGTACCATCGCCAGGATGGCGATCAGTCTCAGTTCGTCCAACCAAGCCAATCGGCCATAGAGAGGTCGGATACCGGGAGGAAGGGAAACATAGTGTGGACGTGGTTGGAGGCACATGGACGGCAGTTCGCCGTCTGCCTCGAAACATCACAAAGAATCTACCGGATTATCTAAGCTCCTATCGCTCGAAGATGTCGAACAAGTGCTGGAGCTCAGCTTCGATGTTCGACTTGTCGACCAACGTGTCGCCGACGGTTGCCCGGAGGGCGTCGTTGTAGCGTTGGCGCATGCGGTAGATCGCCGTCCGGAAGGTGTTGACCTTCATCCCCAGACTCTGTGCAACGGATTCGTGTTCGCCCTCTCCGGAGTACAGGCTCAGAAACGGACGTGCGGCCTCGAAGAGTTCGAGCTTGCCCTTCGATTCGTAGCCTTTGCGGACAACAGCGATCGCGGTTTCAATCACTTTCGTTGCCCATCGCTTGTCGAAAAAGGTCTCGGGTGTTTCTTCGTTGCAGGGCTCACGCGAAAACTTCCGGTCGGCTTCTTCGGCATCCAGTGAATAGACCTCCTTACCGCCACCACGTTTCATCCTATTGCCGTCGCGGTTTGCGGTCATGACGTGGCGTTTCACCGCAACGCACAGATAACAACGCAGCCTTCCCAGCTCTGGATCGCCTTTGCTAAAACCGTCCTTTTCTAGCAGTGCTGCGAAGAAGGATTGGGCAAGGTCTTGCGCATCATGGTGAGACTTGCCCATCGAACGGATGTAGGCGTAGACCGGATACCAGTAGATCTCGCATAGCTCCGAGAGTGCCTTCTCAGATTCCGCCGACTTGCGAGTCTTGGCGACCAATGTCCAACGAGTCCTCGGGAACAATTTGGCATTTTCTTCCGCTTCTTGGGCGCTATCGGCTTCGCTCATCACCTTCCTTACAAAGAAGGTGGTCGTTGGGTCCATCAGAACTGCGTTCATTCGGTCGGGAGTGGTTGAAGGGTGATCTGGGGGGCTCGGGGCCCGAGGAGGTTGGCACGGAGCGCCGCGCGAACGGTTCGCTCGATGAACCGCCGTAGTGGCCTGGCTCCAAGCCTCGGGTGGAATCCCTCGCCGGCGACGTGGGTGACCATGTCCGGCGAGTAGTCGATTGCGATCTCGGTGCGGGCTGTTTGCCGCTTGCACTCCCTCTCGAGCATGGATCGCGCAATGCTGAGCTGGGTGGTGTAATCGAGCCGATCGAACACGGCAGCGACTTGGAATCGGGCGAAGATTTCCGGACGGAGCTGAGCTTGTGCCTGTGATTCGACGAACCGCACCAGCGTCGACCTTACACTGTGTCGAGCCGAGAGAACGGCACCACCAGCGATATTGGAGGTGCAGACAACGTAGAAGCGGCTGAGGTCGAAGATCTCTCCATTGGCCATGGTGATTCTCGCTGCATCAAGAATCTGGAGCAGCAAGTCGAGCACGCGTGGGTGGGCTTTCTCGATCTCGTCGAGCAGCAGGGTTCCTCGATGACCCGCCGCTTCGATGCGCTTGGCGAGCAGGCCTTGTTCGGACTCCGAACGCCCTAGCAGGATGCCGATAGACTCCTGGTTCTGAAACTCGCTCATGTCGAGTCCAACCAGGTGCTCCTCTCCAAAGAGGTAGCGTGTGAAGGCTAGTGATAGTTCCGTCTTGCCCACCCCAGTTGGCCCAAGAAAGAGGAACGTTCCTTTCGGTCGATCCGGGTCGGTTAGACCGAGCTCGCCATCAATCAGGGCTTCGGCTACCTGCGGGAGAACATTGGGTTGACCGATGACCTGGTCTTCCAAATGTGATTCGAGCGCTCGCAGCCTCGCTGAGTCCGGCGGGCTCTCGCTCACGGCGTCGCCTTGGAGGGTTTGTCAGGACTCGAAAGGCTCGCGCCCCACTGCCGCAGGGCATCATCTGGCCTCTCCGGCTTAGGCTTTATGGTAGTCTCGACCGATTGGCTTCGCTTGAGTCTCGCGTTCTCCTCTCGCAACTTCACCGTCTCAGCCTTAAGCGCCGCAATAGTGCTCGCCGTGGCTGCGGCGCCGTCGCCTAGTTTGGCTCTCGCTTCGACGATCGTCTCAGTGAGTTGGTCGCTGGTAGCTTCAAGCTCCGCTGAAAGCTCGCGCTGGCGATTCAACTCTGCCTGAATGGATTTGCTTTCAGGTGCCGGTTGAAAGGCCGGATCGACGATCTTGTCAGTCGGCCCAACGCTTGCCAGCGGCGGCTGATGCCGAGCGAGATTCCACCGGCTGGCCTTCTCCAAGCGGTAGACTCGATGGGCTTCGTGCATGACGGATCCTCGCCGGCCGCCCACAGAGCGGCCAACGTGATAGGTCTTCACAAACTCAGGATTTCTCACGCGCTCAGTTTCCTGCGGCTTCAAGTATCGCTTCTCGACCGTCGCGCGCGGGAGCGGTCTCTGGACTGCAGTAGAGGAGCGTGGAGGCGTCGAACACGACGCGAGAAGGATGGCCAGGATGGCGATAAGTGGAAACTTCATGGGAGCGTTAGGGTTGATCGATGGGTTGGTTTTTCAGGTAGCCTTGGACAGCTCTTTCTAGCTGTTGTCTCTCTTGCAACGTCTTCAGGATGCTGGTTGGCAGTGGGCTTGCGGCGGCGCCCGATGGGGCTGCATTCACCAAAGTGGGATCGACCAGATCAGGGTTCGACTTCTGCCAAGAGTTTGTTGGCCGCTGCCCTTGCTTCAGCGCTGCGACGCTTGCGAGCTTGGGTTCGAAAAGTTGAAGCGTGTAGACGTAGAACTCGGTGCCCGCTGGCACCCTCACGAACAAGCCATCGCCTTCTATCTGGTCGAGCATGAGTTTCGCGTAGCGTTCAGCGACGGCGGAAGCGCCTTCGAGTCCGGCGTTTCCTAGCGAGTTGTCAGCATACTCACCAAAGGCCGAACGGGTGGTTTTCTGGGCGCTCTTGGTTGCTCCTGACAGAGCAGTTGCGGCGAACATCTTGAACTCGAGGTATTCATCGGACTTGTGGACGGAGCCCTTGATACCCGCCGAGCCATCAGTGATGGCGTAACTGTCCTTGTCAGGATCGTAGTCGCGATCTAAGGCGATTCCTTTGATGCGGACTTCGCGGCCATCGTGGAACACGAACTTCCACTCGCCACTCACCTCGATCCGGTCACGCACCCGCCCGCGTTTGGCGAAGCTGTGTACCTCCGTTCCAGCGGGAACAATTAGCTGTTGGTTGTGCCAGACGTCCTCGGTCACGAATCCGACCACGGGCGTTTGCAATGAGCTTGAATCGACCGTGATCACCAGTTGGCAAGGAACGAGCGTACCGGGTGGGGCGAAGATCCTTGGTGGCTTGGGCGGCTCCGGCTCCCGTGCCTTGGCTTGCGCTTTTCGGTAGAGGTGGACGAGTTTGGGGAGCGACGTTGGTTGCGGATTGGCCTGTGGAGGCGCGGCCTTCGGAGCTGGGGGCGGCGTGGTATCGGCGGGTGGATTGAACTTCTCTAGTTTCCCTTCCTTGACCCATTCGGAAGTGATGGGCTCACCCGGAGTGGTGCTGACCTCCTCGGGCGCCATCTGGCCCAAGACGTTCGCTTGCTCGCCACTGGCGCTGGACGCCTTTCGCTCCCGGTGTTCACGCACAAAGTAGAAGAAGGTGAACATCGCGACGAGGAACAGGATCGCGGCGCCAGCGGGCGATTTGAAGAAACTGATGATGCGCGCGATCATTTGCTCCCCCCCTCCTCGGATTGAGTGATGGTAACGCTGGGCGTAGGGTCACCGAACAGCGCGGCATCGATGCGCGGCTCTTCGGGAGGCCCTATCACGAGCCCTAAAGCATCTGTAAGAGCAGGATCGTCGGTCGATTCGCTATACGCTGGCAGTATGACACGGAACTCGTTCTTGATGCTCAAGTGAGCTCGCTCGCCCTCGATTCCTCCCCGCACGATGACGTGAAAGGGAACCCTACTCCCTGGCGGAATCACACTCGACGCATCGACGAGAGCCGCGGGATACGTTCGCTTGCCCACCTGCACTTGCAGGGCGCCGGGATCGTAGTGCATCGGCTCGCCGGTCTTGTTTTCGATGTGCCCTGATAGAAAGACCGCGTCTTCGCTCGGGAATCGGTGCACTGCGCTCACTTCGCTCAGCGCATCGCCGTCGTCGTAGACGTAGGAGACCGCCCGACTTTCTGCGTCTTGATAGAGATGCGGAAGCGCGGCACGAAACACCCGTTCGTTCTTGCCCAGTTTGAGGAGGTTGAAGAGCCGCTCGGTACCGCCATCGAGGCGCTTCGCTTCGGCAGCCTCGGCATCGATCGGCTTCGCAAGCATCTGGGCAGCCTCAAAGCCAGGATCGACAAACCTCACTGCCACTGGCGGCGTCGCGGACGGCTTCAGATGCAGAACGTAGAGATCGTCATTTCCTAGCAGAACGGTGAGAAAGGTCTCCTTCCCCGGCATGAGGTTGCGCAACGTGATCAGCCGCGAGCCGCTTGGATGGTCGAACTGATAGGTTCCGGGCGCCTCTCCCTCCGTCAGGCCGTAGCCGAAGATGCCTTCGATGGTGCGGGGAAACTGCAGCGTTGTGGCCGTCTTGGACCCGATCCCGACATCGACGGGTTGGTCAGGATCAAGCGTCTTGCGCTCGATGGGCTTTGCTGCGGCGGCACTCGCACCGAGGATGGCGCCTGCGGCGATGGTTAGGATGGTATCTCTCATGAGTTGGGTGTGGTGTTGAAGTCGAAGGCGATGGCCACCGTTGGGAAACGCCCGTTTGCGGTCATGTCAGGGTTGAGGATGAACTTGAACTGCGCCTTCACGTGGAGCACTTCGGTGAAGGGTTTCCCGCGGAAGATGCCGGTGCGGATCAACTGCCCTTCGACGCCCGTGAGCACCGAATCGTCGCGCACTTGCAGCACTTGAATGGGACCGAGTTCGACCTTCTGGTGGATCTGCTTGTCGGTGAATTCGTCGGCCTCGTGAGCCATAGCTTTCTTGGCGGTTTGATAGGCATCTTTGCCGAGAATGCGCCGCAAACGCTCGGGGCTATCGGGACCGCTTGGCGACCGGTTGAACAAGGCCTCCATCGCGAGCCGGGTTTGGGCGGCGTGGACCTCCTTAGCGCTGCCGAAGTCCATCGACGACGGGAGGTAGTAGGTGTGGTTGGCGTCCATGACGAAGAACTGGGGCTTTGTCATGAGGCTCTTGACGAGACGCTGGCGCTCCCACCAGAAACCGAGCGAGACGATCAGGGCGAAGCTGAACCAGAAGATGGCGACTTTGTCTTTGTGGATGAAGAGATCGATGGCCGAGGCGCGTTTCATAGATGCATGTGAGGTTGTAGAATTCGGTTAGGTGTTCGCGGGCTTGGTTGAGCTCGCCTTTGCTGCGATGGCGTCGGCTTCTGCGTTGACGTCGGCGGACGATTCGCCACCGCCGCCAGAACTCGATGAGCCTCCCCCGCCGGCAGTGCCGACTGCGCTCATCGAGAACGCTGCCATTCCCGCGCCGGTGGCCATTCCCGCACCAGGGCCACCAACCGCGCCAGCGCTCATGCCCCCGCCTGCGCCTAGCAGTGTGCCTGCGCCCGCATTCAGAGCCCCTCGCGCACCCCCGCCAACAGCAGCAGAAGCAGAACTTCCAAGTGCGGCACCCCCGGCTCCTCCACTGACCACCCCGATGCCAGCTCCAGCGAAGCCGCCGAGAAGCGCAGCACCAATTTGCGCTCCGCTAGTGAGCACACGGCTCATGACGATCGGCGCCGCGATCGTGCTGGCGATGAGCCAGAGCGAGGCGATGAGGATGAAGAAGATCATCTGTGGGCCGTAGGAGGCTTGCCCTAACACGCCCCCGAAGTCGTAGAGCGTCCGGTCGGCCGCTGCCTCCAACAGTGCCTGCGTCATGAGATTGGCCACCGCCCATCCAAGGGGCCAGAGCAGCAGCGAGAACAGGCCTAGAACATAGCGCACCGCGATCCCGCGCGTGGCGTTGAGCATCAGCATGGGCAAGAAGATCGCCGAGAGCGATATCCCGAAATAGACCACCGCTTTGTGGATAAAGTAAGCCCACCAGACGATCACCCAGGCGATCTTGGCCGCCAGCCAGATGAGCATCCACGAGATGGCCTTGGCGATCGCTGTCTTGGCATCGAAGAGCTTCTCGTACCACGAGCGGTCGTCGTCTTCGTCGACCGGATTGGCGATCAGTTCGCCGAACCTGGTGTGCGTTTCGCGAGGATCGGTGTTCAGATCCTCGACGATGAAGTCGTTGATCATGT
The DNA here is from genome assembly GCA_965224685.1 of Verrucomicrobiales bacterium. Classification (GTDB taxonomy): domain Bacteria; phylum Verrucomicrobiota; class Verrucomicrobiia; order Verrucomicrobiales; family DEV007; genus CBDDAB01. The sequence goes on from CBDDAB010000018.1 coordinate 1,870,896, forward strand.
TGCCCAGATCGAAGGTCCAATCGTCGACGTAGCCGAGGGTGACACTGAGGATCGCGATGGCGACGAGGGCACGGATGATCTCCGCAATGCTGCCGAACATGCCGCGATACGCGGCGAGCAACAGCCCCATCACCATGGTGAGATAGGCCACCACCAACAAGGACTCGTGCAAATCCTGCACGGCGAACTTGAAGTTCGGAAACAGCGTATCGAAGTCGTCCACGAGATAGCCTTTCAGTTAGGCAGCGTTCGCCTGGTTTGAGGCGGGAGCCTTGGCGGTGAGAAACTGCCAGTCGGTCACCCGGACAAAGAGGCGAAACCGCCGCTCTCCGTCCTGTTCCCATTCGGATAGCTGCAACCGTCCTTCGATATAGACGGGCGTCTTGGTCGTGACGTGTCTTTCAAACGCCTTGCCGCGCCTCCCCCAGATCTCGATTTCGACAGCAGTCAGAAACTCGAGACAGTCGCCACTCTCGCGTTGGATGCTCTCGTTATGAATGAGCCGTGCGCGGGTGACTGTGGCCTCACCGGCCTGCTGAGTCTTGGCAGGTTTGGCAATATTGCCAGTGAGTTCGATTCGGTTGCGTTGGAACATGGTCGTAGCGGGTTCTTGATGGTGTTTGTGGGTTCACCAGCCGTAGCGGGAGCGATCCAGCTTGTAGGTCTGCACATCGAGTCGGTTGCCGACCTCGAAACGCCGTGCGTCTTCCTCCGCCTGCGCCTTAGCTTCTGCTTCAGCCTGGTTGGCGTTCTCGATCGCGCGCGCCTCCGCATCACCCCGTGCAATGTCCAGCTCTCGATCGGTCGCTTGCAACTCCGTCTGGAGCCCTAGCAAGACCCCTGTGAGTTTCTTCACCTCGCTATCGGTTTCGGCGTTGCGAAGTTGCTCTGTCGTACCGGCAATCTCTTGGCGCAAGGTATCCCGCCGCTCGATCACGCTCTCCTTCTTCTCGCGATACTGCTCGATCGTCGCCCTCGATGCGTCGTTCGGCTTGTAGCGATCGGCGTCGCGCTCAAAGGTCTCGCCGTCGATGGTGATGTCAGGATTGATCGGCTGGAAGACTCCAAACCCATCGAAGCCAAAGATGTCCTCGCCGGTGATGTCGGGGAGTATGCCCTCGATATCGAGCCCGTCGGTTGTCTGGCCTAACGAGTTCAACAACTCTTGCAGACCGTCGAAATCGAGGAGCGACTTCGGGTCGCCAAAGCGCTCCAGATAGTCGTCCATCTGCTCGATCTGCTGGTAGAGCTGCTCGATCTGTTCATAAAGCTGCGTGATCTGTTCGACCTGCTTGGCGATCTGTGTCTGCTGGTTCGCCTCGTGCAGCACTTGCTGGATGTAATCAATGCTGTGCGATGCCCGGTTAGCCGCGATGTGCGCGACATCGACAACCGGAAATCCGGATGGCTTTGCAGTGGTTAGCGTGACGATCAGCGCCGCTAACGTGAGGATGTTAGTACGGAATAAGTGCATGGTTCTGATTTGGATTGGTGGTAATCGAGAAAGCTTTAGCGGCGCCTAGATCGAACTTGGGATGCCTGCCTCGCGGCTCGCTCAGCGGCTGTAGTGCGTTCGGGCCAGCCGTTGGTGATGCCCGTCGCGTTGGTGGGCAGTTGGTTGCGATAAAGGAGTTCGTGCGCCCGTTCGGGGCTGACGCCGAGCCCTTGCTGGACGATGCTCACTCGGCCGCCGATCTCGACGGCGTGGTAGCTGAGATCAACGCCGCCGACAGTTGCGGTCAGTTCTCGAGTCATCCCGCCGTTCGCCATCTTGTTGGGCTCGCCAAGCTTGAAGTTCTCAACCCGCTGTCGGGTCATCTCTTCGAGCGTCCTGCGGAGCTGCTGAGCCGCATTTGGTGCATCGATTCGGTTCATCGCGTGCGTCGGCGTGAAGCGGCGTTTCCCGCTGGTTGAAGGCTATTGCTAGTTGGCCACTTGCTAGTGCTGAACGGTGTCGCCTGCGCGGCAAACCGTTCCGCGAGTTCCTCGTGGGGCATTTTCGGCACCGCGGCCGAGATCGGAGACTCAGAGGTGGCCGCAGATAGCGGAGCTGATAGTCCTAACGAGGAACCCGTATTCAACGCGGAGTGATGCTCCGCAGCGACGGCGGCCCGCTCGGCAAGCCGGCGGCGCTCTAACGCTTCATCAGCTCGGCGCAGAATCTCGTGCTCGCTGTCGGCGTGATAGTCGAGACTGCCATCATGGTTGTAGCGAGATCTCATGGCTCCAGTACTTCGATCACTTGTGAGTGCGCCTCGATGATCGTGCCGTCAGAGGCCACATGCTCTGGCACGGGGATCTCGTAGAACGTGGGTGTAAGAGACGAGCCACCGAAACCCGCTGCAAACTCGTCGCCGCGATGAAGATTCTTCTGCACCCAGTAGAGGCGCTTGACTTCATCGCTTCGCCCCTTGTCGTAACCTGACGAGTAAGCCTTTCCTTCTCCGCGCTCTCGAACCTTGTTTAATACAGCTGCAGTGGCCACGCCTGCAACGGCTCCGAGCAGTGCTCCCTCAGGTTCGCCGTCGCTGATCTCGTGCCCAATGTAGGCGCCGGTGCCACCCATAAGAGCATTCGTTGCAGCATCTGGCAGACTGCTACAGCAGGTGAGTGTGGCTGCAATTCCCGAAAGGAGCAGCGCCCGCGTGATGGTTGGTGTGTTCACACGCGGTAGTTCGCCACCGCACGAAAAACATCACATTCTTTTGGGCAAAACCTGAATCGACGAGACGGTTAGCGAATGCTCAAACCCAAGAAATTGAAAGGGACTTGCTCGGACTCTTGTTTAAACGACCGCGTCCCTGCAAGCCGAACTGCCCACTCTTGCCATCTCTACCATTGGTTCACGAGGAACAACGACCCTTTAGCCACCTCGCACTAACGCACAGTATCGATCCACGGAGCCTACGATTACCAGCAAGAATCTAGATTGTGAAAGGCTCCCTCCTACTTTGCGGAGCCGAATTCGCGCGAATTCGCGCGAATTCGCGCGAATCACCTCAACGCACGACCTGCTTCGCGGATTTTAAAGATTTTGCATCTCCTTCGCTAACAACGACTTATAACATTTCCAAGTCTATTGGCACGCTTCCCGCTAACCACCAACCACAAAGATGTCGACGACACGCTCACACTCAATCTTCGGTGCTCGAGGGATCAACAAGTCCTTCGGTCGCGAATCCGTGCTCCACGCGGTTTCGCTAGACCTCCAACCTGGAGACGTGCTCGGACTCGTCGGCCACAACGGATCGGGCAAGTCCACCCTACTCAAAATCCTTTCGGGAATCCTGACACCTGACAGCGGCCAGATTCTGTTTAAGGAAAACCCAGTAGAATTCCGTTCATCAGCGGATGCGATTAACCTTGGAATACGGATGTTACCCCAGGCGGTTGACATCTTTCCGTTGCTAACTGCAATGGAAAACATCTTCATTGGGCAAGAACTGACGACAAAACGCTTCGGTATTCGTCTGCTAGACTACCCAAAAATGAGGAAGTCGGCCAAGTCCTTACTAGAAACGATTGGAGCAGGACACATTGATCCGCGTTTCACAGCTGATATCCTATCCGGTGGACAGAAGCAGTCAATTGCCCTCGCGCGACTCGTCGCTAATCCATCCGCGGTTTTAATCTTCGATGAGCCAATGGCATCACTTGGAATCGAACAAACTGCCCAAGTTAAAGAAATAATACATAATGCTAAACAAAGAGGCATAGGTGTCATATTTGCAAGCCACCAGGCAGAAGATATTATGGAGATATGCACGCATATACTCGCGCTCAAAAGGGGGATTGTTGACACAACAGGCCCTGTCGAACAGTTCTCAATCAGCCAAGTAGAACAGCTACTTTTTAGATGAACACTACTATCCGCAGGCTGTATGAAGCAATAAAAGCGCTGCCGGTCGCAGTGCACCTCTTGGTTGTTCTCACGATTGTTGGAACAACTATTGAACCAAAGTTCGTTAGCGCAGAGAATGTAATTAACATTTTATACTCTAGCGCCATCCTTGCTCCCGCCGTTGCCGGCACCCAGATTCTATTGATAATCGGCAAATTCGACCTCTCAATCGGGGCGACTGCCACAATCTCGGGAATGGCACTCGCAATAACCTTCGTCGCCAGTGGCTCGCTTCTGGTCGCGTTTCTGGTAGTGCTCGTACTCGCATTAGCGATTGGACTGTTTAATGGAATAACTACGAGCTACTGGTCCATAAATCCGCTAGTAGCCACTCTCGCAAGCATGAGCATCATTCGCTCCATATCACTGGCGCTAAATGATGGACGCATTGCCACGGGACTACCAAGTAAACTTGGAGTTCTAGTGCGTAGCGAGCTCTTCGGTCTCCCGTCGATTATCCTTTTTCTAGCGCTTGGTGCGGGCATTGTGCATGGCGCATCTCGATATTGTGTAACTTATCGCAGGATGTATGCGGTCGGAAACAATCAAAGCGCCGCCCTTCACCAAGGCATCTCTATCAACCACATTTTTATACTCGGATTCGTAATCGCTTCACTTTGTGCTGCAATGACAGGAGTACTTCAAGCAGCTAGAACCCAATCTGCGTCCCCTCTTCTCTTCCAATCATTGGCAATCGAGTCCATTGCAGCTTGTCTAATTGGAGGCAGTGCCTTGAACGGTGGGAAAGGCAGCATTCCTGGCGCGCTGGCCGGTATAATTATGATATCAGCTTCACGTAACTTTATTCTGATGGTCGGGGTTCCGCTATACTGGAAAGATTTTGTGCTCGGAGTCATACTTCTTCTTGCATACGCAAAAATACCAAGAACTAAAACCAATAAGAATCCATAACATGAAGACGAAAAAAATTAGACTGCAAAATGCATTAAACCGGACAGCTGTACTGCTCCTAGTCACATCTTTTCTCTCGGCTTGTGGGAGAAACTCTGAGGACAACCGCCTAAACAGCAATCAGGATCAAGACGACGATGATTATGCAATGAATGTCGTCGTAAGCGGGGTGGGATTCTGGGCCGATACCCGCGAGGCGTGGAAGGCCATAGACGAGGAAAGGGAAGATGTAGATACCATTTTTGGAGGTCCAATTGACACGGACTCACAAAAACAGATTGATGAGATTGACGGGCTAATAGCAAAGGGCATTGACGGCATCGTAGTGGCTCCAGCAGACTCCACTGAGTTGACGCCCGCTATCAATCGTGCTGTGGAAAAGGGCATCCCAGTGGTTACCTACCTTGTTGACGCGCCTGAAAGCAAAAGGACGTGCTATATCACCTCTGAGCTCGAGACCGCAAGCCAAAGGGTTGTGGATGCTGTCTATCAAGATGACGGATCCATGAGCCAGGCGATTGTTGTTTTCGCCGAAGCCGGGAATGAGGAACAGGAGGCGCGGCGCCGGGGATTTGAGATCGCCGCTTCTCGACTCCCGAACCTCAGCGTCGTGGAGGTAGTTGAGGACAAATATGATGAGTCAGTAGGTGCAGAGTTGCTAAAGGCAGCACTTACGAAACAAGAAGGCGTGAAATACATTTTCGGCTGTAACTCACGATCAGCCATCGGCGCTGTCACTGCATTGAAAGACCATAGTCGCTCTAAAGGAGAGGTGCTTGTTACGGGATGGGACATAGATAAGGACGTGTTGGATCTTGTCAAAGATGGTTGGGTAGTGGCGACTGCCGCCCAGCAGTCCTCATTCATGACACAGCTTGCCTTCTCAATAGTCGAAGCCGAATCCGAAGGCTGGCTCTATCCTAGAAATCGAAGCTTCAAGGCCTCTGGTGTCAGGCCTCTTCCTGAAATCATTACTATTCCCATACAAGTTGTTACCAAAGACAATGTCACTGGCTATTTCCCCAAGAACTAAGTTCATTGTGAATGGGACGATAATATTAATGTAGCTTTATGCCATTCAGATCACACCGTATTCACGACGAAAGATGTTTTGAGGCTGACTCCATCGAAGGATTAGCTCTTAACGAGCTCCCATCAGTGGCTGAGCAGATTCTTGAGGCGCTACCAATTCAAATTTTCGTTAAGGATTCTACCCCTGACGAGAGTCTGGGCAGGAAATATCGATACCTGAACAAAGCGGCTCGACAGATCCTAGAGTGGGGATTGGATGAAGTAACCGAGAGATTTGATAGCGAGGCATTTGCTGAAGGCAATCAGAGTCAAGAGTGGCGCGAGATGTTCGAGGGCGAGACAGAAACAATTGAGAGTCTTTGCCCTGCCACAAAGGAGCTCAGCTGGACTGCGAAGGCTTCGGGGCGGGAGGTGTGGCGAATAAATCGTGTCTTAGAGTTCCCTATAGTTAAAAGGGGCACAAAAAAAGCGATAGGGTTTTGTTCAATTGCCCAAGACATTGAGTTTAAGGCATTCTCGGAAATACATTCAGAGTTACATCGAATTCTAAGGCACGAGTATGGGAATCTTACCGCTTCGGTTCTGGCGGAAGTTGAGAGAGCATCGATGATTCTTTCGGAGGGTCCTAACACAGGCGTTGCAGACAGTGCCAGTCGTAGTATCGCGACTATTCTTGAAGCGGTTGAGGGAAGGCTAGAAGTAGCCGCAAGGAGTGCGGACTTTATCTATCAAGCGGTAGCTAATGTAGACAATGTAGCGGTGGTTTCCGTTGGCTCGATTGTCGATGAGTTGCAGGAGCTATTTGAAGTTGCACCCTACAATGCGAAATTTTCAGCTGGTTCTAAGGTTCGAGAAACAAGAATCAAGAAGGGAGCGGTCATTCGTGGTATCATCTCTGAACTTGTCAAGAACGCTGAGAAGCACCTAACTCGCGAGAATGGAGGACAGATTCTGGTCGAGATTGTAGCGGATGGTGATTCTCTGATCTGTAAAGTAATGAATCGATGTGATGAGTTGAAAGGGCGGATGTGTTTCGGTTACGAGGAAGAAGGGAATGCAACTGAGCGATTTGGTTCCAAGATTATCTCGTCCATTGTTAAAAGAGCGTTTGGGCACCAGGAGATTTCCGAGATGCTCAAGTTTTCTCATGAAGACGGGTGGGTATGTGTCGACTTTGTTATTCATAGAGGAAGCCAACAGTGATATAGAATCATGAAACCCACATTAATCGTAGTAGAGGACTACAGGGATACCCTAGAGGGGGTGATGAGGTATGGGTCAGCGGCGGGATTCAATGTTGTCGGATGTTCTGACGGTAATGCCGGCCTTGAGGCGATTGAGACTGCTCTGCATGATGGTTCGCTTTGCGCTGTAGTGACGGATCTGAAGATGCCAGGGAAGAACTCTGACGATGTCTGGGGTGGGTGGCAGGTTCTCGCCCACGCCTACAGGCAATCTCAGTCTCTGGATTTGGCTGTGTATACCTCGTACGGCGGCTCAGAGGTGAACGAAGTCTTTAGATCTGGCGCCGCGCTTCCCGCATTCACACTGTTTGAGAAGCCTCGGGACAGGCGAAAGCTCAAGGCGTGGCTTAAGGAGAAGGCGACAAATTGGTCAAGCCGCTTCTCACTCACTTTGCATGATAAGGACACCAAGAGAATCTACGAGGAAATGGCTCCTGTCTATGCTAGGTCAGACTTGCCGTTGCTTGTTCTTGGCGAAACCGGTACAGGCAAAGAATTGCTTGCTAGGCAGGTTCACAACCTCAGCGGCAGAAGGGGGCCTTTCGTGGCCGTCAACTGTGGGGGATTGGAGCCAAATCTGGCGTTTTCGGAGCTTTTTGGTCATACGAAGACGGCATACACAGGCGCGCTAGCACACGAAATCGGATTATTCATGACTGCATCGGGGTACACTGAGCCGCCCAGTTCGGCCGACGAAGGCTTTGAAGAATGGTTTCGGCGTGGTAACTCCGACCTCGAATTGGTCAGTGGTGTTTTCCAGTCCAATGTCGCCAAGGAAAACGCTGGGACACTGTTTTTGGATGAAGTGGGTGCTTTGCCTCGAAAAGTAATGGCTGGATTGCTACGTGCGCTTTCAACTTATGATATCCACCCGCTTGGCTACTCCGGAGGTGGAGTGAGAACGTATTGTCGAATAGTAGCGGCAACGAATGAGTATTCAATTCTGAAAAGGGGGTTGGAAGGGGGCGATGAATTTCGGTCCGATCTCTACCACCGACTCGGTGGCGCAGTTCTAAATCTCGCTCCACTGAAGGATAGAGACCCAGCAGATATCATCCAGTATGTAAAAAGTACAGCCTGGGGTCAGATAGATCTTCCGCATATGTCGGTGGACAAGATTGCCTTAGAGAAAGTGGTTGATTTGTATCAGCGACGTTCAGACAGCGCAGCGGTGGAGTTCCAGAGCGGGAACTTTAGATCCTTGCGTAACTTAGTTCATAGAGCCGCCCTGATAAGTCGGCACGAAGGAGCGGCGTCGGTTTCAGCCCAGCATATGGATCTCGCCATTGAACATGGACACCTAAGTTTGCGGAGCCCGCAGATCCTTACGGATAGCCAGCACATACGCGCTACGTTCCGAGAGTGGCTAATCGCCCGTGAAATTGAACTTGAAGTGGATTTTACAATAGAAGAACTCAAGGGGGTGACAGCATCTTTTCCGATCGAAGTAGGTGGAGCATTCCTGCAATGCGCTACGCTGGGTAGAATCAACAATGGGAAAGATAGACGAAAGGGGGTATACCTTATTCGCGAAATTGAAATGGCACTAGCTCGTGGAGTGGGGAGGAGTTCATGGTATACCAAGGAGCTAACAAAATCCCATATTAGGGATGCAGCTGTTCGCTATTTTGTTTCCGATTTACCCGATGATTGCGTGGATACAAATGCGATAATTAAACATATTATCACCCACCGAAAAGGTTCACGATGAGCTTGGTCATAACAAACATTTTGGCGGTTAAACGTTGGGAATCCGAGGCCTCCTATAGGCAAGGACAACTAGTGGAGAGCCAAGGCGAGGTATTCGTCTGCGAGCGGGGTGGCACTTCTTCAGCTAGGCCTACACTGTGGGAGCGGCAGCGTTGGAGAAAGATAGATGAGAATGTCCCAGCCATTGAATGCTGGACCGCAGGAGAGCGCTACAAAGCCGGAGATCTAGCGGCATGGCGAGCAAAGTTGTTTATTCGTCTTGAAGACGGAGTGGCTCGCCCAGATTTCGATACAGAAGAGGCCAGTCTTTGGGAAGAGAAATGCACTGACGGAGTCGTTGTTTCTGCTTGGGAAGCCAATCACAATTACCGGAGTAGTGATCTCGTAGAACACCTTGGAGCAGTCTATCAATGTGCAAGCGCAAGGGTCAGTGGCGAGAAATGGGATGATGTTGAGAGCAGTAACTGGAATCGTTGCTCCTTGAGAGGATTGGCACATTCCAACATTGGAGTTGGCCAGTCTCTCGGTGGCGGTGCGCAGAAGAAAAGAATTATAATATTATGCGCTGGGTCTTTCACTGCTTTGTGGACTCTGATTGCAATAGCATATTTCTTTTTGGCAAGAGATGCATTCTTAACAATGTGGCCTAATGAAGTCGGTGACCTGTTGGCAGGTTGGTTTGCTCCCTTGGCAATGGGCTGGCTAGTAGTTGCGGTTTTGCTACAGCGAGACCAGCTCGAGGCGCAACAAGGTGAGCTTAAGCAAAACACGAGAGCTCTGCAGATGCAGGCTGCAGAGTTGAAGGCTTCCGTCAGGCAACTCGAAAAGCATACGCTCCATATGGAACAGGAGGGAATTAACAGGGAGCGTGCTCAGCGCAAAGAGGAATTCCGGCGAGAGGACGCGAAGTTGGGCTACGCGATCGTGGATTGTACTCAGGCATTCAGTGAGCATGTGTTCCAGAGTCCTACTAGTGCAGACGACACGAAGCCGGCGAGCAGAGTTGTCGGTAAGCAAAGTGAATACCTAGAGCTAGTGCGGAGGGGCGAGTATGGGGGGTGTGCGGAGCGATTTGGTGATGGGGTAGGTGGAGCGCTTCGCCTAATGGAGGGTGGCTGGCTAATTGGGGGTGATTGGGAAACAATCACTGAGTCCATGCGTAGGTTGAGGAGCGTCGAGAGGATGGCTAATCAAGTTGCGATATCGGCTGCAAGAGTAGGTGCAGAACCTGACGGTGTTGAGATAGTTGATTTAGGCTCGCTTGAGAAACTTAGGTCTCAGACCGCAGCGCTTGCTGATGCACTTGAGGATAGCATCGAGCAGCTGAGAGGTCTCGATTAGTCGGAATGAAGACAAGGGAACATGACAGCACTTGTGACGGCGAGAAATTTAGGAGCAGTCTTCATTCTAGCTTCTGCCTGGAATAAGGTTGGGCGTTGAGATTGGGCTAATGATCATCGTCGATCGGGTGGCCGAATAGCCCCATCAAATATGCGATCTCTCCGTCCACATCGCAGCGATTTCCAAGCGGAATCGTCGCGGAAACTTGCTTGCGAAACAGTTCTCCGAAGCGGTTTCGGAGTCTGGATAGATTCATTCTAAAGGCTCCGATGTTCATGCCCAGACGATTTGCTACCTCTACCTGTGCTGCGTTTCGATCCTTGACGATAAACCGTTTGAGTTCGGCGAAGAGCACGGACTTCCCTCGTGTTGCAAACTCAGCCTCTAGGTCCACGAGAGTCCGTTCCACTAGCGCGGTTGCCCACTGCTTATCAAATCGATAGTCAGGCGAGTCATCCGCGGCGGCACTCAGCGCTGGACTGCTGTCTAACGAAAGCACAGTCGCACCCCCGCCGCGCTTGAGCCGCCTTCCGTTGCGAATGTGGTCTCGCACTAACCGCTTCACAGCAACACAGACGTAGGTGCGAAGCTTGCCACGCTCACGCCTTGCTTCGAGGAAAAGGTTCCTCCTCACCATGAGCTGGTGGAAGAACTCCTGGGTGAGGTCATCGGCATCCTGGGGGCGCACGCCGAGGTAACAGATGTAGGCGTTAATCGGCCGCCAATAGGTCGCGCAGAGGCGGTCGATCGCCTGCCTAGACTCTTCGATGTCTCCATCTCGAGCCCGGCTGACAGCGCTCCAATGCGTGTCGGGAAAGAGGGTGCCTGCGCTGCTGGTGGGGTTGCTAGTCGCCTGCATGCTAGTAATCAGTGTTTCTGAATGGCCCTTTGAGCGCAAGCATTCTCGTTAGGCGTTCGCTGCAATCGCGGCCAGGATGCCGTCACCAGCTTGGAGCTCTTTCGCGCGCTTCTGGAAGGTCGCACCATCGCTGGCAGTGGCATACAGCATCTCTTTGGAGGCGCAGTTGCGGCCGTGGGCGATGACGGGTTTACGGTCGTCTTCACGGTAGTAGACGAAGCTGGAGAACTGCTTCGGCTCGGGGAAATTTGAGATCGCGCTTTGGGTAACCTCCGGCAGTGGGAAGGCCTCTGAGATTCGGTCGAGGTCTTGGCGGTCGCGCTGCTTGAGCAGCATCAGCATGCGTGAATTGCCCATGACGCTGGAGCGTACGGGGCTGTCGTAGAAGCGGCCGAACTGTTGGATAACGCTGAACACCCAGCAGTTGAACTTGCGCATCCTCTCGTAGAACTCGCGGGTGATGCGGTCACCGTCCGGGATGGTGAGGAAGGCGCTCAGCTCTTCGAGCACGATGCGTTTCCTGACATCGCGGCGACGGGTCATGACCTCGTTGCGGACGTGGTTGGTGATGAGGAAGGCAGCGACGGCACGCAGGTCTTGCGCTGACTCGGGGATATAGCCGAGTTCAAAGTGCGCAATCTTGCCGCGCAGATCGACGTTGTTCTGGCCGTCGAGGATGCCGCCATAGTTCCCATGGGCGCACCAGGGTTCTAGCAGTTGCGCGAGGTGGCGCAACTCGTCGCCTCCCGCGCCGTGGGCATCCATCCCTAGCAATTCTTGTAACTGGGCATGGGTGGGCATTTCGCTAGGATGGAAGCCAGCGAAGGCAAGGCGGAAGGTTTCTTCGGATGCCGTGGCGTCGTGTTGGCATTCGGCGAGCTGTTCGTCGGTGACGGCAGCGAGCCATTCCTCCCGTTCGTCGTCTCCGCCGACGTGGTCTCGGAAGTCGACGAACGCGTCTAACATCGTGGCGCCAGGCGGCAGCTTCTGGCGTTGCCAGCGCCGCAGGGCGACGGTGTCGCGCAGCAGTTCTCGATGCTTGTCGGGGTTCCGGCGCTTCCAGTCGTCGTAGAAATCGCGGTAGAGCTGACGGATCGCCCCTGACAGCTGCGCGCCGCGCAGACGGTTCTTGTCCTCGTCCTGACATACCCCTGCCATGAGTTGGCAAAGCGCCGTGGCGTTGGCGATCTGTACTGAAGTGAGGGGTAGGCCGCCGGTGTCGAGGTAGTTGAATGTCAGGGTGCCTCCTGGCTGGATGATGATGGGCTCGGCCTCGTCGGCGACGGTTTGGGTGTAGATGCCGTAGGAGAGCCCTTCTTCAACGATGACGGTGTAGTCGTAATAGGGTTCGGTCTGTGTCAGCAGGTCGATCATGTTGACCGACTTGCCCGCGCCGCTCATGCCGAACATCACACCGTGCTGCGGTGCGCCGTTGGCGAAGCTTCTGATGCCGACGAGGTTGCGGTTCGCCCCGTCGTAGATGGCTTCGGCATCACCGAGGTCGCCTGTGGGCGTGGCCGACACCGGTAGCAAATCGGCGAGGTTGGCGTCTTCGATGTAGTGCGAGTGGTCGTCGTACTTATCCCAGCACCAGCCGGGTAGTGCAGCATAGAAATAGTTGCGGTTGCTGGTGGGGAGCGCGGGGTCGTAGTACTTGGCGCCCCCGAGTTTGGTGATCGCGGAGCGCAGGGCGGCGAGCTTGGCACGCAGCCCGGCTTTGTCCTGATCCCAGCATCGCAGGATGAACTGTGCCTGATAAGGCAGGACTTCATTGGACATCAGCCGCTGGATCTTCTGGCCCTTTTTCTGCATGGCGGCGAGCATCCGCAGCTTGGGCGAGTGCTGGATGGTGTTCTGCAGCTTCTCGTAAGCGCCTTCCTCCTTTTCGATCTCCTTCATCGTATCGAGAGGGCGGATATTGACCGTGATGCTGTAGTCGAGCATGTCGAGGCCGGTGAGCTGGCCGATCATCCCGCTGAAGGTGGTCTTGGGCAGGCTCTTGACGACGAGGATGCCCTGGTAGTAGCCGTCGAGGTAGAATCCGGCGTCGGGCTTTGATAGGGGGGCGGCTTCGCCGTTGAAGCAGTTCTCGAGCAGCCCTTTGTCAGGGTCGTAGAGGCTCTGATAGTCGATGTCGGTGCAGTCCGGGGCGGAGGCGTTGAAGTAGCGGTAGAACTCTTCGAAGTGGTCGAATTCGCCTAACGGGCGAACGGAGCCGCCGAGTCCACCGAAGATCTGCTGCAAGAGTTCCCCATACTGTTGGAGTTCGCGGCCACTGGTGCCCAACACGTAGTCGTATTGAGCGCGTTTGCCTCCCTCGTTAGGCATGGCTTCGCCGTCGATCTTGGAGGTAACGTAGATGTTGAGCCGTTCTCGGCGCAGCTGCCGGTTTTCCATCATGCGCCAGTAGCGGGTGAAGCGCTCGTTGCGCTGGCGCTTGCTCCAATCGTTACCGGCGAGCGTCTTGGTCTGCTCGTAGTAGCTCAGCAGCTCGCGCTGGTAGTCGGAATCGACCGACCAGTGGAACTGCATGCGGGCGGTGTCTTTGAGCGAGGCTAACAAGACCCGCATCTCGTCTTCGAGGTGGTTGAGCCAGCCGATGTCAGCGTTCTCGGAGTCGGGTGGCTGGAGGCGGAAGCCGCGCCCGACGTAGCCGCCTTTCTGGAGGCCGCGGTAAACGATCAGGTCGTCGACCAGATGACCATCAATGCATTTCCCCATCGTCTTCTTGGTCGGTTGATGATGCTTGGCTGAGCGATCTCTGTGGGGCGCGCGGTGGCGCGAAGTACGGGCGATCCCGCATCAGCCCGAGCCGATCCAATCCCTGCCTCGACCTCACGGCAACCCACTCGAAGAACTCGCGGTCGAAGCTCTTCGGCTTGCCGCTTTTGAGCAGCACGACGTAAAGCGTGATCGCGGAGAGCGGGATCAAAGCCAGCGCCAGCGATTCGCCGAGGCTGTAGTTGAACTGTCCGTGGCAGAGGCGGAACACGAGGAGGGCAAGCCCGCATCCGAGGACCATCCAGAGGATGTTGTTGCCCTCGAAGATGAAGATGACGGGCTTGGAATCCCTCCCCGAGTTCGCCTCGTGGTAGCGTCGGCTGTCGCCGTGGTTCGCCATGGTTGGTTGGCTAGGGTTCTGGTTAGGCGCTCGCGCGTTCGCTGCTCAGCAGATCAGTTAGAAGTTTTGGAGCTGGATGCCGGGATCGACGCCGTTGCCCGCCGTGAAGAAGGTGGTGACGATGACCCAGGCGAGGCCGCCGAGACCGGCGCCAACGAGGCCGTACTTCAGATATTCGGTCCTGCCGATCATGAACATGATGGCGGACATGAGCAGCCCGCCGAAGAAGAGCAGGATAGCGATGGCGTTGAGCACCCCAGCCACCTGGCCGAGGTTCTGTTGCAGGTTCCCGGCGGCGCCGAGGATGGGTACGAAGACGTTTGCGAAGCTATTCATAGGTTATGCGAATCGTTGGTTTAGGTTGGATTCGCGGGGTAGTTCGCCGTTCGCCCCCAAACATCACAAAATTCGTGAAGAAATCCTCCGTGGCATAACGAAACAGCTAAGCAGAGCCGCCTACGAAAAGCGGCGCGGCCGCCAGTCAGGCACGCCGCGCCGCTCGATGAGGAGTGGGAAGCTGGAGATTGCCCTGTGGCAACCGTTGGGACAAGGCAGATGCTAGGATTTCTTCTCCCAGATTCTCACGTGGTCCACCTTGCCAAGGAATCCACCCACTCGTAGCGCGGCGGTATCGTTGCCCCATTGCGCCCATGGTTCGATGTCCGAGTGGCCGAGGCCACGATACACCGGAGCGTCGTCAATCCAGACGCTGTAATCGTCTTTGCCCACGATGATCCAAAGGTCGTGCCACTGCCCCTCGGTCAATCTATCGCCGAAGACTCGAGGCGGGGCGAGCGGATGCCGCGCGCCGGTCAAGACGCTCAGCCCGTTGGCCGTCCACATTGGGTCGTGCAGGAAGATCCCCTCGTTCCACTGCATCGACAGGGAAAACACCATCTGATCGCGCACCCCGTAGGCGAGGTAGCGCTCTGGCAGAAACCGCAGGTTGATCGCTAATCCCGTTGGGTCGCCGTCGTCGATCCGTGCAAGGTCAACTTCACCACG
The DNA here is from genome assembly GCA_965224685.1 of Verrucomicrobiales bacterium. Lineage (GTDB taxonomy): Bacteria > Verrucomicrobiota > Verrucomicrobiia > Verrucomicrobiales > DEV007 > CBDDAB01. Next base: position 1,886,021 of record CBDDAB010000018.1, read on the forward strand.
GTCGTCGATCCCGGAGAACACCAAGGCGTTCTCCGTCACCTCGGCGTTTCCGTCGGTATCAAATGACGGTTGGTGCCCGTTGCTGTCCTTGAGGCTCCCCTCGAACTCGTAGTTCGCGAGGCTTGTCCACTCGCTGGGAACAAAGGCGTCTGCTAGAGAGCCGAGTGGCAAGCCAGCCACCGCCTCCTTGGGGATCGGTCGTGCGTGGTGGGACAGTGTCGCGGTTCGCCATCCCAGCAGGGCAAACGCAACACATCCGGCCACGACGGCCCCTCGCGTTGACCAGCGACGGGCACGGGTCCGGCCCAGACTCACCGCACGCTTGAAGGCGTCGATCCGTTCGAACCGGTCATCGGCCTCAGGCTTGAGGGCGCGGTCTAACGCCGCATCGAGGAAGCGAGGCACGCCGGGATACTTCGAAGCGCGTTTGTAGCGCCCTTTGGCATTCTCACCGGTGAGCATCTCGTAGAACACCGCCCCTGCCGAGTAGATGTCCGCCCGATGATCGACTTTGGGAGACCCTGCCATTTGTTCAGGCGCCATGTAGAGCGGTGTCCCCATGGTGATGTTTGAGCGCGTTAGGGTCACCTCGGCGAACTCCTCGGGCATCAACCCTTTGACCAAGCCGAAATCGCTCAGCTTGGCGTTGCCGCCCCGGTCTAGCAAAATGTTACCAGGCTTGATGTCACGGTGTACCACGCCCTGCGAATGCGCATACTGCAGGCCGTCGCAAATCTGGTTGAAGATTCTATAGGCGCAATCCTTGGGCATCCCACCGCCATCGACGCCCCGATCTTCCAGCGTGCCGCCCTCCATCGACTCCATGATCAGGTAGTGGAACCCAGGGGTTGTTCCGTAATCGTAAATGCTCACGATGTGAGGGTGGTTGAGCCGCGCCATCGCTGAGGCCTCGCGCGTGAATCGCTCCTCAAACTCGGGGCTGTCTGGCTTGGTGGCCATGACCTTGATCGCGACCGTCCTGCCAAGTTCCCTATCGTCGGCCCGGTAAACGATCCCTAGCGCGCCCTGACCCAAAACCTCTCCGATCTCGAAGCGAGGGAGGGCTGCGGCGATCTCCTCCTTGCTGACCATCCCATCCGAACCCCAGAGCCCTGGTGGCGGTTGCACGAGCAGGCAGCGTTGGCAGGAGCCATCGATCCCCCCATCGGACAGCGGTTCACCGCATACGTTGCAACAGGGTTCACCCGCCAGATCGGCGGCGGCCTTGCGTCGGGACTCGCGTTCCCGTCTCTCCTTGAAGCGTGACATTTCCCCCCGGCATTACCCGTTTGAGCGGAAACATCACAGTCAGACTGTGAAAAGATTAGAAAATCTTGTTACAAGAGAAAATGAAAGCATGTTTCCCAATTCGTTCATCTTCTTAGGGGCTTTTGCACCCACGCCCCGAAAACTTGTAGATAGGATGCAGCCTAAAAGCCCACTGTGCTTATAGCCCAGAGCCTTGGGCAAGATCCAAAATGGGAATAAACTCTACCATCCGGGTAAACTACCTCACTCCCGAGATCTGTGACATAAAGTAAGGGGCAACGGAAGGTCGCGGCATGGACTCGACGCGCACGACGGCTCAACGGTTGCTCCCAACTAGCAAGGCGACCCAAACCATCTAGCTTTCCCACACAGATCAATAGCTCAGGCTTGTCCGCTCGTGCCACCCCCCATGATCGATGAGGAATTGTGCAGGAGTGATCAAAACAGACGCAGGCAGCGAATTGGTGTTTTCCGGTTTCAAACAACTTTCCCTCTCGTGTATCTGTTTGTATCGCCACTTCGATCGGGAAAACCCGCTGGGCGAGCGCTCCCAAAACCGGCCAACCAGAAAATACTGGCGCTTCCACACCGGGAATGGCCCTACGCTTGTCCTTAATTCTCATCCTATCCTCGTCAAGAAATAACACGGCGTTTCTATAGCCTGCATCCGCTTTTTCAGAATATCCAGATAGGACAAGCGCCCCTTGAACGCCCAGTGAAAGCTGCTTCAATGAGCGCAGCGATATCTCATTGGAACCTGATGGCTCAAGCGGACTAGCAGCTACGGCATACTCGGGAAGAACTATGAGATCTGGAGTCTTCGCTGCCGCCACTTCCCACGCCGCAGATCGAACTGGGTTGGGTATTGCTAAGACACGCAGGGTCACACCGGCATCCGTTTCACCTCGAATGTGGAGACAATCTACAACCGACACGATTGGCACAAATACAACTATTGCCCCAACCAGCCACCTTCTGCCGAATCTAGAAAAAGAATAGAAACACAAAAAACTAATAATGCCAGCAGGGAACGCAAGCCAGCAAGCATCCACAAGGTGGAATAGCTTTAAAAAAAGGTCACTACCAGCCAATGCGTAAGCAGTCGTCAGCTGACAGAGCGGGAGCTCGCCACGACATAGAGAGACATCTAACAAAAAAACCAAGAATCCCGCTCCGACGGCCTGTACCACTACTGAGTCAAGTTTCAATAGAGCGCGTAACGCAACCGCCCATACAGCGTGCATGACAAAAGAATACGCCGCCGAGACTGCAAGGGCCATCACCGGCCTTTCATGAATGCCTAACATTGGCCCAAGAACAATCAGAGCACGTGTCCCTCCAATCGTTCCTCCAACACCAAAGACGAAAGCCCATCCCTTGGAAGACACTTGGACCATCCACGGGGTGAAAATGAAGGCCGATAGACTTGTCCCAACTACTAAGGGAAGGGACATTACGATTGCCACGGTCAGTCCCTCCAGAATCTGGCGACTGAATCTCCTCAGCATCATTGAGATAGACGCGCACGAAGTAGCGTCGAGCCTTTCAGTTCCAACCTAATAGAGGGGGTGCTCACCCTAGCCACGTAGTGGCCATTACCCTCATCGGTGACTATCACTTCATCATGATATCCACTGATTGTAAGCACCTGTAACAATGGATCTCCCTTCGACAGAAGAGTTTCCTTCGCGCCATATATATTCCTAATAATGCCCTCGCGATCAATCGTGCCTTCGTGAGGTTCTATATACCCTTTAACAACCATATCTCCCTCTCGAATTAACATCGCCAATTTTCCATTCTCTAAAGCTTCCCCGAGACTAAAAACTATTTCCCGCTGCCACTGCGCGGAAACAGTTTCAACTCCCTGATCATAAGTGCGCCCTAGCTCAACTAGCTTTCCTGAGGAATCCTGCCGAGAATCTTCTGTGCTTATGAATCGCGCGACTACTTCAAGTATTTCTGAAGTCTCTGAATCCACCTCAGATCGATCTGAAAGAGAGCTTCGCAAAATCTCAAGCAGGGGTTCGGAAGAAACAATGTCCTCATTTTTTTTACAACCAATAGTTGTAAATAAAATGAATGCCAACAATAGGAAATGCATATATAGTTCTTTCATATCGCCACCGTATAGGAAGTTAATTGTACGCTTGGATCCGCTTTCGAGCTATAGACAAATGGTAAAGTGATGCGATGGCCGCTAGGCACAATGCAATCATTAGCATCCTGGATCCTGAAGAGTAGGCAGACGCCGCAACCAGAGCGATATCGCTGTCACGCAGGAGACGGATAGGCCTGGCTTCAGCTGATGTATGCACACTATCGGTAGTGGGGGCGAAAGAGCTGGCTGGAAGATTGCATCGGCGCGCCAATTGGCTCACAGTCCACCAGTAGGCAGCTGTTTCGACTGAGTTGCTAGCGGCCGGCGGCATACTGCCTAGCCATACTACGCTCCGATTTGGGTCTACAGCGTCAGGCAACGCTAAGCTAAGGGGCCTAGGGTCCTCGTTTGACTTGAGGGCTCCAAGAGTTAGCGGAGGCCGGAATGGGCTAGTTCGATAGCCCGGTGCCCACGCCAGCTGAAATCCTGCAGCGGTTGGTATTGCCGGAGCTGGGATATGCCACTGAATCTTATCGAGTGAGAGAATTGACGGAGGAAGCGATTTTGCGAAAGAGCCCTCGCGGACGTTTGCCATACTCCCTGAGCTGAACCTCAAAGTCGAATCAAACTCTGCGTCCTTATGATGGATCCAAACCCCTCCTGAACTCGGGTAGACCCCAATACTGCCATTTGGCGGTGACCCATATTGGAATTCAACATTACCCTCCGCCGCAAGTTCTTCATACATCTTTAACATCCAAGTTGGGTCAGGCCCAAGACTGGCCATATCTGGCAAGAGAGTTGGCTGAACCCAAACCTCAATGGGGGGAACAGCCGGCGGAACCGTAGCCTTAGAGCTAACACCTGTGGGTGACGTTACCTGAATCGCTTCCGTAGTAGGAGTAATTGACACCAACTTGGAAACGATTGAAAAATGTGGTCTTCTTGTCACCGGTTCAATAGAACGTAGCGCAACTCCAGACGGAGAAATCCGCTCAATCGTCAATTGTTCAACTCCGGATGGTCCGACCAGCGCCGGAACTTTAAGCAGAGCAACCGCCTGATCTCCAGTCCAACGTAGGGCCCTTAGAATGGTCACCGAATCGCCGGCAACTGAGCTATCAATAATCAGAATCTGTTTCTGATCAATGAAACCGCTGCCCGAAAGGTACCCGCGATAATCACTGGAAGTAGGTTCGCCGTATCTGTCGGCCCTGTTCGCTGATGCAACAGTCACCTTTCGCACGTTGGTGCGCTCCAGCAACAAGCGACAGCAGGCCATTTCAATGGACTCGACTAGCCAAGGAGGGAAGTTCGTAGACCGTGGCCTCGGGGTTAGATCGGCTCGAGTGACGCTGAGCGCCCCTAAATCCTGTTCCAAGCTTGTGTCGCGTACAATCTCACGAACTAGATCGAAATCCCAGCGGTACCCAGGGGTAGCCATGAGATGAAGTTGTGGTATTCTCGAACTGAGGCGCCGCAGAACTTCATCGACAAGCAATCCTGCATCGAGCAAACGATTCTCTTGCGTTCCTTTGGCAAGAGCATTCGTCCATTTTAGGTTATCAAATGTGGCAGGGTTATTGACTCGGCTGACCAACGCCAATTCCGAGGGTTTTGGCGCAGGAAAGAGGAACAACCAAACTCCGGCGGCTAAAAAAATAGGAAAAGCTATCGCGCAAATAGTGTAAACAATCCTCACCCGTCGTTTTGCCGTCTTTCGTTCGACATGGGTGGCCGGCCCTGATCCTCTCCGCCAAGCTATTGATCCGAGCGCAAGGAATAGTATTACCACTGCGGCGGCAATCGCTACATATCGCGCTGGGCCATGAAACCCTGGCGACCACAGCCACCTGTGTATGTCGAGCGAAGCGATAACGTTCAAGGGCAATGCCGGATCTAATTTCGAGACCATGCGTCCTCCGCCAAGATTTTCACTATCTCCTGAGTTGGCTGTTCACAGCTTGCTGTGGCCGTTCGAGAGTCGATGGCCGAAAGAGCAGCGCCAATCTGCTCCGCTCGATCAGTATGGAAGCCCGAAATAACTCCGCGATCGAGATCGCTTCGATCGAAGAGCCCCAAACTCCCATACGTCACATTACCCAGTTCGCTCAATTGGCTTGGATGCGAGAGCACAACTGCAGTTAACCGGCATTGCTTCTCTCCACACGCACGCGCGATCCGTCTGAATTCTTCATCATCAGTAATCGATGCAGGATCGCAAACCAAAACTACGAGCTCGTTCTCAGAAATCTCAGGAATCTCAATCTGCTTCCCAATGCTCGACCTAAGTTCTGCAATTCGATCTGCAACTCGGCTAGGTGAGTTTGCCGTAGTCGATTCAACCGGTTCACGGGATTGTAGAGAGGTAACTCTGTGAATACCTCCCCTTCGATTTGAGGCCAAACAGTTGAGCATCGCAATCCGCTTCAGCACCCGCATTCGATCCGCTGCTAGACCTGAATCATGCGCGTCGATCCCACTGTGTAGATCCAGCAACGTGAGCACTGACATGGCCTGAGGCTTAGGCGTTTCGATTACATCTGGCAGAGGCGGGGAGCCAATCATCCTCGTAATCTCCGGAAGGAACAGCAGCCATTTATTCGGAGGCACCGCAGCTGCCGAATCTCCCGAGCGCATGCCCCGGAGTTGCAGAACCCTACCGGCCGGTCGTTGCGCTGTCGCAGCGCCTTCGCTCATCCCACCGGTTTCGAAAGCTGCTACTGCCTCTGCCTCGTCATCTGCGTCACCGCGCCTCTCAGAAGAGGTCCGATCGGCTAGGAAATGGGAAAACAAATTTTTTATCCACCCGACGGGTGAATACCAAGCGCGCGCCAAAGGACTCAACAGGAGCGCTGTGAGGGCCATCATCACTCCTGAACCTAGCCAGCGGAGGTCGAGGCGAGCATTATCCAACTCATCAATAAACCCCAAAGGACTTGAAACCGCGCCTCCAGTTTGAAGCGCAATCCGATCCAAGCGGGATCGAATCTCACCTGTTGGATCTCCTCGCCCTTCAAGAGCGATAAAGACATCCGTCCCTGAATCACTTGGAAAGAACTTTAGCTTAAATCGACCGCTAATTGGTTCAGAAGATGGAGCTGATGCCGATACTTCAGCTCTTCCGCTGATGGGATCGAACGCGAGGACAGCGAGCTCAGGAACGGTGGCTCCCGCAGGTGATACGAGTGTGGGAAAGGCAACCCCGCCCACCCCAGTTGAAGTGTTTGAGATTGGCAGGCGGCAAGTAATCTTAAGGTGGCTACGATCTGCCGCAATCTCCAACTTTTCCAGCTGCTTTCCTGACTGCAGTCTAACGGGAAGCAGCGCGAATGGGTCTACGAGACGCTGAATTCCCCAACCAAACGGCCCCCGGCCCAACGACGTATCTATGTCGGCATCCCAAGAATGATAGTTTGTTGGTGAATACCCAATACAAGTAGAGAGCCCCTTTCCGAATGGTACTGTATATATTATTGGATGAATCTCGGTGGAGGATGCCATCGTGGGCGCCTCAACAACGGCGGCTGCACTAAACCCCTTGGCTCTACTCGTGGGCTTAAGTGGGCGATATGCAAAGTTCACAGGAAACCCCGGGTCCACGCGAAGGTCGACTGCACGCCCGGGCTCCTTAACGGAGACTTCCCCCTGCCGTCCGACTATGCTATCTAACAAGGCGACAATCTCATCAACAACCTTATCTTGATTGGTATCCGAAGCACTCAAACTGAGTGGACTTGTTAGAGTAGCGCCACCGGCACTTGCCAGCCCCTGTAGGTAGGAAGACCCTATTGGCTCATACATACCCAACGAGGGGTCGCTTCTCATGGCATCCTGAAGATGAGAACCGTAGGGGCCATTAGCACCAAAGTACGAGGGCGAGATTGTAAGAGGGACAATTGCCACCCTTGCACCTGCCTCGGTAAGCTCTGAAAGTTTGAGGGGAATGGGCGCCGCCGTAGACGCCTGGCCTTGGAATGTCCAAATATCTAGGTCAGCGGGCTTTGGGGTTTTCGGCTGGGGAACGTCAGCAGAGAAAACGATGATTAGTGTATTCGGATAACTCACATCCCTGACCAAAGGAAGATCAATGTCCTGCGGTGCGATTCCTAGCGGTCCGCTTGGATCCTGATATATTTGTTTGAGCGCACTTGTTGAGTATAAGCCGGACCGCTGATCACTGGTCAGCAACCCGAGGCGCAGTTCGATTCCCGACGAAACGATATCCTTGTAAGCGCCTATATTATTGATGTAGTCTTGCACAACAACGGAGTTGGAGGCGTTTCCTCTTGCCATTAAAGGGGGAATGAGAGACCAGCCTCCCCGAGCCTCCGCTTGAAGAACGCCAGCAGAAGTTCCCAACACCGTAATCTCACGCGCTTGCAGTCCAACAACTGAGTCAATAGACCCCGGTACAGCGCGCTGACGCAGAGACAGCTTTTTTGCCAATTTGTTCACGACAGCGATCTGTTGTTGCGCGCCTGTCGTGCCAGCTTCATCATCTGCCCCGATCAGTGATCCAGGTCGCCCTGCATCAATAACAATGTAGATACGCCGATCGGCTCTAACAAGCGGCCTATCAGGATCGGCCTCGGCGGCCAACCAACTTGGGGTGCTCAAGCCTGAGGATGAAGGTCGCTCAGGAGAGCAAACGGTTAGCACCGAGCCCCCCCTGCCAACGAATTCTTCCACAGCGTCATCCATTTTGGATAAGTCGTCCCAATCAGGCTCGACCAGAACCAATCCCGCGGCCGAGGCCAACCGAGAAGTTGTCACATCTAACGGGTCAGTGACGACCTCAACGCTAGAGTTCCCTACACGAAGGTGGTTACCCGTTGAAATCAGCCGATTTTCAACTAGATCCTTCACGAGTGAACCTGCTGTGTTAGGAGGATGAGTGAAGCTCCCCCCCATTACCCGGTGCACCCAGCTATGTCGCATTAGATCCTCCGCATTAGAAGGCTTCGAGAACACTACCATTTTTCGATCCGCCACTTCGATGAACAGCGACGACCGGTAGCTGAGAGGCACTTCCTTTTCACCCACTTTACCAGCAAAACTCAATTCGACTGACACTTCGTGCCAACCGGTATCCAGCCCTGCTCCGACTACAGTGGTGTCAAATTCGTGCAAAGAAAGATAGGTGAGACGAGGAGCCTCTGGACTAGCGCCCACTACGACGTCAGTCCTGGCATCGGCACCTTCGGCACGAGGCGGCTTGTTATCATAAACTGCTATAGGCGGCTGGCCGTTCACGCCAGAGTGATCGATCCATGCACGAATTTTGTAATCACCTTGAGAAGGGTAAGGACAGCCCACCAAAGTGAGAGACACTCTCGTAGGCAGTGTAGAGATTGGGAGCGTCGCCGAGTTCCTAATGGGGACGACTCCCCCTCCCGTCGAAAGTTGCAAACGGCCGCCGCCCATTCCCGTGCCAGTTGTCTTTATCCTATGAAATGTTACTCCCAGACTGTTAAATATCGCGCTGGAGGAAGTCACATCGATCCTGCTAGGATCTATTCCATCGAGGATATTTCCGCCGTTGTCGAGCATGACCACATTTGGCTTCGGCATTATCGGCAGGGTGAAACGCCTATACCATGGCATGATAGCCCCTTTTGCCGCATCCTCTGCCCATCCCTCGGTTAAGGATAAAGTTGTATTCGCACCTTCATCGACAATATCCGACGCCTTCGCCCATCCGAACTTGCGCGCAATCTGGTCAGGAGGAGTTGTCGCACTTATTGTGGCGAAGCTAACAGGTGTCTGCCCAGGCAGTAGGGCGGAAAAGGTTTGTGAGTCCTCTAAAGATGCAGGCGGCGCCAATACTAGGACAGCGCTAGATCTTCCCATCTGGCCACCAGAATTGAAGAGCCACACCGGAGCAACTAGGCCGATCAACGAAACCCCAGCAACTATTCGCCTCCAGCGTCTGCGGAAATCACGGATTCCGTAGCCCACCATGAATAACCCCACGGCGACAACCAATGGCAATGCTACCACCCAAAGAGCCATAGGTTATGTCGAGTCTTGCGGACTCTTGATAGCTCCATTTGAAACCCGAAGGGATTTGTCATCGAGTTTTGCTAACTTCACCATAGCGTCGGCTCGGCAGTCATCAAGAATCCACTTGGCGAGCCAGTATAAGGACTGAGTCTTCCGCCTTGCTTTTGCTGGCTCCCGGTCGGGATTAAAAGATGTCTCGCATCGATGGCCGAGCAACCCACCGAGCTGGGATCTGAGTTCCTTCATACCGACCTCTGAAAGCGCCCTTGCGTTGCCAACACCCTCCTCCTCCGCCCTTCCATCCAAAACCGGAGCCAGTGAAGCCTTAAGCATCTCCTCGAACGCGCGAATACTGGTACCATAGCGTGTAAGATCTCCCACTTCCCGAAGGTGCGTTGCGACAGAGCGATCCTTGGCCAGCTCGTCCAAGATACCTCGCATCTCCTTGGGCAGATACTGCATTCCGGGTTTCTCCTCGGTGGAGCGGTGATCGCCCCAAGTTACTAGAACAACCAGAGCGAGCCTTGTCGCGAACTCGCGGTAATGCGAGCTATCTTCAGGCACTCTTGCTAGTCGCAGCAGTGTATTGCCCAAGTGCTCTATGTCTTTAGGAGGAACTATGAATTCGTATTTGCTATCTTCCGACGCCTTCTTATTCTGCTCTTCTTCTATCTCTTCTAGAGTCTTAGCGATCTCAAGGGCATCCGGAAAACGCGTTTGCTGTGCACTACCATTGTCCCCCTTTAAAAAAGCAATTACACCTTCATTGTGTTCCACCATCGAGACCATTGTTTTTGCTCGGCTTTTACTGATCGGGCTGACTACTCTAGCCAGCGCTGTGCCAACCTCCCTAAGAAGAGAAACTCGAAGCGAATGTAACCACGCAGGGGCTATAATTCCGACAAAAGTTGTGAGGGTCGGGTTATATACATAGAACTGGACTCCAAATCGATCAATTAGAGGGCTTGGCATCTTTGCCGAGTTTGCGTCGTATCCATCTGGGTTTCTCGTCAGAATACAGGACACAGGTGGGAACGCGTAAGCAATGCCATCTCTTCGCAGTCGCCCCTCCGCGAGCAGGCCCAATACCGCGTTAAGCATAGCCGGGGAGGAACGATTCCCTTCGTCCCAGAATATCACAATCCGGTCTACTTCGCGTTCTAACCCATCCGCGCAAGTCTTGGTTAACAGTATTCGGTTATCCGAATCAGGATGGCAAACAAAGCCGGCCTCTCCCCCTCCATTGTCAGACATTGCTCTTTTCGCCAGTTTGAAAAACGGAGCGTTAATCATGGTGGGGACTAGCTTGCCACCGCTTTTTGAGAAGCTAATGGAATCGTCAAAGTAATCAGAAGGGGGCTTGTTCGGATCCCCCTGAATCTCGATCCTTTGCACTACCCCCATCGCGCCCCCCAAATCGGCTTGGCGCACTGCCTCTGCGGCCATATAGCTCTTGCCTGTACCTCGGGGCCCAACCAGCATTGCATGCCTACCGTCCCGAATACACGAAACTAGAAATCTGATTGTCTCTTCTCCAGTCTCCCTATAGCCAAGCTCATGGTCTCGCACCTTCGGGTCGTCAACCTTTCTAACAGGCCTGCCAAATAGAAACCTTTTCCACGGCGCCATGGCCAACGCCTCCGACTGCTTTTTTGTTTCACTCATTACCTCAAGGACAACTTTTTGAACTAGCTATGGATTACTCGCATTGAACCGGCTCCGATACGTTTGCCACGAAGACATATATTTTGTCTCCCAATCAGCCTCCTTTTTGAGAGTCTTTTCTAAGAGATCTAGTTGTGGTTCTGCAATATTCTCAACTTCTCCATTAACTGCACTCTCTATTGTCTGCGGGGTCACCTCAGGTTGTGTAATCAAGGTGGCAACGATTCTCGATATCTGCAGCTGACTAGCCGATATGGACTTTGCGCTTGCCTTCGCCGCGATATCTGAAATGATCTTCTTGGCCGCTGCCTTTTCTTCCGGCGACTTGTTAGCCATCTTATCGATTAATCGATGGGAAGCAGCCACCCAGGCATTGCGTTGGGCGAGGGATTGTACACTCAAATTCTTAACGAGTGCCGCTTCCGTTTCCGGATCGACAGCGTCACCTTCATGCAACTGATGTATGGTGGTGAGAGTGACCTCTCGATATTCAGTGCTCCCGCCAATACCAAAAAGCGAAGCCACCAAGGCATAAGGCGGATAAAATGATCCAATACCAAAAGTGCCCTTGCGTTGAGTCTTCACTTGATAGGTTTCCGAGCGTTTATCTGGGGGGATCCACGCGACAGGCATAGGTGTTTTAGGAGGAGAATCAGTACTTTTCCCGCCTCCGTTGTTAGCAGACTCACCTGAGCTTGATGCGCCGCTGGTTTCACCATTGGTGTCCTTGGCCCCAGTGTCATCGTTATAGGCATACCGAGGCGCCTCGCCTTCAGTTTTTCTCTTCCTATCGAGAAGGCTCTCCTGGCGAAAACCCAGCTCAGCTCTTTCCCGTGTCCTTTGTTCAGAACCATCGAACGGAGCAGACTCAATGGCCTTCGTGACAGTTTCAATAGAATCCTCCCTGCCGCTCCCGGGTTTGTTGAGCCAAAGCGGGAGGGTTACTATAGCTACGCATACGGCCGCTATCGGCACTGAGAGGAACCGTGCCCATGGAGGAAGAATCAACCCATCCCAGTGGCGGGATCGCAATTCCCGGAACCTAGAACGGCAAAGTAGTGTCAGCGACACAAGACAGAAAAATGACCCACAAATGACAAGTGTGATTGCAGCTGGCGATCTTCCACCTGGGACGATGCTCAAAGAGCCCCATACCAAAATAAGCAGAATCAGAGTTAGACTTGCGCTAATCAGGCCATCCTCAGCAGCACCAATCCAGTTCGCCTCTTTTCGATCTCCAGTATCTTCTCGCCTCTGTTTATTGCTCACCCTTGTGTTCCAATTTTGCCTATTTCTTCCGCTAGCTCCTTATCACCCAATTCAGCCGCGAGCTTTTGCACTGCCTTTTTTACTTTTGGATTAGCAAACACCGGAAAAAGTTTTGCCACCTCAAGGGCTTTTGCTCTAGCCGTTCCGTCGCTTCGCAGAATTGTCTCCAACTCCGCTAGCGTCTGATCATCTAAGCCAACTGCGCGGCCTAGGCCTCTCTGTGCATCTTTGATAGCTTCCTGAACGCGTGGTTCGTCCTTTGTCAGCTCCTCAATCAAATGGACGGTTCCGGAGGGAAGCTCTTGGTAGTGCTTACCAAACACGTCCCGAAGTAGTCTGTCCTGCTCGTCAGTTAGTTTTTCGCCCTTGACCTTGGAGTGGATGCCCTCAAGGAAGACTTGGCGCTCCTCTGTAGAGCTAAATAGCTCTAGGCCAGTAAACAGTTGAGGTAATAGGGGACATAGCTGTGGCTGCATGGCACAAAGCGCAACGCCTACCATTTTCGCGAATTCTTTGAAAGCCTCTCCAGCTTCGTCTTCCGGGGAATCCTGGGGCTCCAGGTTCTCAGGTTTCCCCTCGACCTCCGTCGGCTTATCTTCAGGTTTGTCTTCCGCCTCCGCGACCAACTGCCCGATGTCGGCAGGAGGAATACCAATGTTTGGCGGCTCGCCATTCTTTACCTCCAGTGCCGCAATGAGAGCACTTAGTCTTTCAACAAGTTCAGACAGCGCGTCTTCAGATAGAACCTCCTTGGTCGCAATGGCTTCCTTTGTGGAATCAGTGGCGTCACCCGATGGAGATTCTTTCTCTTCGCTGGCTTTCTTCCTCTTGAGGTCTTTGATTTCGTTCGCCAACCTTCGATTCATTACTCGGAGATCAAATACTTGCTTTTGAAGATCACTTAGACCTGAAGTTTCAGTTTCTGCTGATGACTGTGTCTTGGATGGAGGGGGCGGATCATTCGCCTCAGTTTGGCTACGGCTATCGCAACCTGACAGGGACAGACCTATCAAGGCAAGTGCCCATATACGAGCTTGAATTGGGAGGCGCTCTGAACGCTTGTAGCTAGACTTCATGTTTTTTTGTTGTCGTTAATTCAAGGATGATCGTTTGATTTCCAATGTAAGCTCAAGACCTGGAATGATTTGCCCAGTCGTGAAACGGCATTTTATGACGGGTGTGCTGGCGCTTGCGTTAGCAGGCACCGAGCCAGGGCGGTTTACCTTGACCTCTGCAATAGCAAAACCCCTTGTACTAGAAAATGGCTCTGTTCCGTTAAAATGTTGATGTATGACTTTTCCTTTTGGAACTGTTGTTCCAATTTTGATTTCGACGTCGCCTATAGTTATTTTTGGCGCTAGGGAATCGCCCCACCTTAGTGTGTGTTCTATCGAAGCCTCGCGGCTTTTGTTTTCGACGATTGTCTTTTTTCTACCCGCCTTGCGCTTCGTTTGCCAACTAAATGTTCTAGACCACGTCTCGATGACAATATCCTTCTTTTGTGCGTCCTTATAGATTAGCCTATCGCCTGGGACTAATTTCAGCCCCTTTAGGTCGCCAGGATGGGGGATGACTTCAACCAATCGGTTACCCTGCACTTTTGCAGTAAAGCGTATTCGATATGTCTCTGCCTTGGTTATGGTGCAGCTGGCTAATACAAACGCGAAAGCATACGAGTAGATTTTTTTCCTAATATGAAGTGATTTCACCTTTTTGGTCGGGTCTAACTCAAATACTAGTCCTCTATTTTTGAGTAGGCTTGCACATATCGCCAAGATGATACTCGAAGTATCGCTAAGTCTCGAACTTTGGTTCGTTTAGACTTAAAGAAATCAAGACCCGTTTCTCTTAGGTGTTTCTTCGCATCGCCCTCGCCATCTACAAAATACGCATACGTCCAAAAAGCCGTTTGATCTTCCGTCGGCTTCTCATAACCGAATTCTTTGGCGTGCTTGAGAAATAGACTTCGCCGATGTACTACTAGTGCGGAGAACGCTTCTATTGCGTCTCGGTACGACTCAAACACACCGTACTTAACGGTCTTTCCTTGCTCGTTCTCGGTCGTTAGGCAAGTATAGTTGGCGCCCTCCCGATAGCCAGATCTCAGAAACCCTCCTGCCTTCAAGCGAGCAACGTCGGAGCAGAATTGATCTGCTCCCAAAAAGTTGTAGCCATCAATTTTTCCTATTAGCTTGGGGTGCTTCTGGAGCCAGAGTATTAGTCCCTCTCCAGCGGCGAGTGTGTAAAGGTATGTTGGTGCGATCTTCTTTTGTTTTCCGAATTCCTCAAAAGGAAGCGCAACTGGACGTTCAGAATCGGAGTCGATCCAGCCCTGCCACCGCTTGGGCTCTACGCCATACTTCTTTTTGAGCTCAGCCCGTGTTTTCTCAAACGTATTCCCGTTGCACCAGATACTAAACACTAGCGAAGCTAGCGACATCATAACTAAGGTCTTTCTCCAAGCGGTTCGCATCGGTATTGTCTACTTTTTCTTAATTTTGAAGGGTAACATCCAAAATTGGTCTTCAATCATCACTCTGAGATATGCGTGTTCCCAAAGTAGGTCAAGTACGCCTAGGATTTCATGGTTTCCATTGCCAGAACTGTAAACATGGAAAACGTGAAGAATGGGGATAATATAGGAGGGGAAAGCCTTCCCCTCGGGCTTACTCCTTCGTCGTGCAGCCCTACCCCTTCTAGCGGGGACACCCCGCAACGCCCCGGAGGCTGCCGCTTCGCGGTTGGATGTGGCTTTGGCTTCGCCGGCTCCGCGCCCTGCATGGCGCTCGGCTCGTCCATCTTCCCTCCGTCCTCCTACGTCGTCCTCCCCCCAGAAAGCCAAGCCCAGCACCACGCCCTCCTGAACTGGCTTCGCGATTCTTTGGCTAGGGTCTTACACCGTGTCGGGTGGCATCGCCTCGCCGGCCACCGGCAGCCAACCAACCTCTCGGAGCCGTGGCGACCCCGACTCGGGTCACGCTCGAGTTTTGTTAGGACGGGGGAGTGGAGCGTGACACCGCCCGCGGTCTGCGGCTCCGACCGCCTCCCTGCCACCACCGCACCGGCGCTGCGTCACCACCCGACACCGTGCGCTCTTTGGGTTCCTGCCGCCGTTCGCGGTTTGCTTGGACGGTTGGGCTCCGCACCCCGCACGGGCGGGGCGCGCGTCAACGGGAAGAATGGGTATCCCTGAAGGGAGCCCTCCACATTTTCCCTTAGTGACTCCCGCCCCGCCCGCGCTTCTAGCTTCGCGTCATTTTTTCTCTCGAAAAAATGGTTATTCTTTCCTCCCTCTTTGTTTGTGTAAGGAGGGCATCCGCTCCCTCCTCGGCGGCGGGTGCCGTCTCCGGCGAGCCGCCGGTGGCTGATTCTTGGCGCCTGATGCGCGCCTCGTTGGGCGCGGCATAGCTCTTGTTGTTCGGTTAGAAATGGCCTGTTTGGCGCGCGGTCGTTTTTGCGTAACTCTTTGAAAAACAGTAGTTAAACGATGCAATTAGGAGGCAAAACACTTGAAAACTGTTCAAATAAACAGTATCTTAAAACATCGTTCGGGGGCGGCGATTCGCCCCCGCCTAACTGAAACAGAAACACCAAACTGATACCTACCATGTTCACCAAGAACCTGATCCAACTGACCGGCAACATCGCCAAGAACCCTGAGACTCGCTCCGTCGGTGAAACCACCGTGACGCGGGCGCGGCTCATTCACAACGACACTATCCGCAAGGCGGACGGTACCGAAGTCGAGCGCATCGCGGCGGTCGATCTCGACATCTGGGGCAAGCGCGGCGAGGCCTTCGCCGAGCACGTGACGAGCAAGGTGCCGGTCTTCATCGAGGGCAAGCTGCAGCTCGACCAGTGGGAGCAAGATGGCGAGAAGCGCTCGCGCCTGCTGGTTCGTGTCGATGACTGGCAGTTCCTCGCCGCCAAGTCGGCGGGCGATGCTGGCGAGACGAAGGGCAAGGGCAAGTCCACTGCAAAGAAGGCCGCCTAACCGATCTGCTAGGCAGCGGCGGGGAGGGGGTGCGACCCCTTCCCGCCTTGAGCCTAACGGTCTAATTACAACGGATGAACGGAGCAATCACACACGATGAAACTCAATAACCTTTACCTACACTGCGGCGGGGCGCGGGTCGAGCGGGAAGCTCTCGCGCAGGTGGAGACGCCGGAGGCACAAGGCCGCTGGCAGCCGATCGCTCACGACGAGCTCGCCGGGCAGGTGCGGCGCGGGCTCGAGAACGCGGGCATGAAAGTTCTGACCGAGGCGCACTCGCTGAACCGTGGCGGGGCGCAGTACTTTGGCCTAATGCAAGTGGCCATCGACGGGCGCGATTCTGACGAGTGGGGTACGGTGGTTGGTCTGCGCAACTCCCACGACAAGCGCTTCCCCGCTGCACTGGCGGTCGGCTCTAGCGTTTTCGTCTGCGACAATACCGCCTTCGCCGGTGAAATTGTGCTAGCGCGCAAACACACCACCCACATCCGCCGAGACTTGCCGCAGGTGACGGCTCGCGCGGTGGCGCGTTTGTCAGACTTCGCTGGTCAGACCGAGCGCCGCGCAAAGCTCTATCAGGATCGCGAGATGGGCAACGCGGAGGCGCACGACCTCATTGTCAGGGCGCTGGACGCCGGGGCGATCACGACGACGATGGTGCCGAAAGTGCTGGAGCAGTGGCGCGCGCCGAACCACCTGGAGTTCAAAGACCGGAACCTTTGGAGCCTCTACAACGGTTTCACCGAAACCTTGAAGGGTGGCCTGCTGAAACTGCCGAAGCGCAGCGAGGCCTTGCACGGGGTGCTTGATAGTGCGGCGGGGTTCGATCCTGACAAGGAGGGCTTAGCTTTATCGTCATGATCACGCCGGCATTGCCCGAAGTCCTGACGTGGCAGGGCGAAGAGTACGAGGTTCCCGATGTGACGCAATTGGGTGAATGGGTTTGGGATAGCGTTTGCGAGACGCCGGATGGCGAAGTCGTGGAACACGACCACCCGGACAGTTGGTTGCGACTGCTGGGTTTCGTTTAGGAATCCGCACCATGGCAGGCCGGGGCGAGGGTGTTGACACCTTCGCTCCGGTTCTTTTGTGGGCGCGTTGCTAGTTAGTAACAACGAGACGCTGATGTAATAAACTAACAAATTATTGGATACCTTTCCGCCTTGGCCCGCGTGGGCTGCCGAGCTACCATCGTCCCCATGCAGGGGCAGCTTTCGCCGGGGAATCCGGCCATCTGGTTTGAACAACACGGCACAGCGTTTGGGTTAGGCATGGCGGCAGGGCTGTTCGCGCTCGGCTATGCCGGTCTCACATGGATCTATCGGAGGCAGTTCTACCGCCGCAAGCTGGCCGACCCGTGGAAGCTCAAGTCATGGGGCAAGGCTGACCACTAGGCGCACGGGGTTCCCCACGTACTTTCGAGCCTGGCGGACGCGGGTATTGGAAGGTTACCTCGGCCTGTTCTTTCTGGGTTGCCTTTGCCTCAGCCCGCTTTGTTTCATCGCTGGCGTGGTGGAATGGCTGGACGGCTGATTTCGTCGGTCTTTGAGTGCAGCTAGAGGTAGTTTGGATTTCTTAACAATTGTGCGAAAAAAATTTCGCCGTTCCGGCCTGTTTCACGTGGCCGGAACGGCGACCTCGCGGCGCTCGGCAGCTTGCCGCAGTCCCTGCGGGGTTGTCCTCGAACGTTGAAAAAACAGTAGAATGTTTTCAACATGAACACGGCTGTTACCAACGTTCCTCACGCTCAGGGCATCCTTCGCCGGTCTGGCTCCAGCGTGGTCAGACCCTACCGCTGCGGCGCTTCGCGGCGGTGGTAATGATGGAAGTCGGTGCCACCGTGCTGTGGAAGCTAGGCGTCCGCTTCCTTGGTTAGGATGGTGATGCTTTCGACAATCACCCGGTTGGCCTTCGAACCGACTGCCCTGGCAGCTTCGCCTGTGTTGGTGCTGACTTCCTTCACCCTGTAAGCACGGAGCTCGCGCCACAGCTTGCCGAGGTTGCTGCCTTTGATCGTGATGGCGTATTCGTCGAGATCGATGGCGATGCGCCTGGCCTCGCCGTCTAGCTGCATCGATCGGACAAGGTGATAGGGAAAGGCGGTGTCCTCACTTCCTGTGACCAATGACAAGGTCGGGGTATTTTCGTCGGTTTGGTAGGGTTCGGTGTGTCGGAGTTCGGATTGCATTCGGTTTTCGGTGGTTGGTTAGAACTTGCGGCCTGCGGCGCGCATCCCTCGACCGGCGCGGCGCAGCCAGATACCGACGCGGTGACCTTTACAGATCCCGCGCGCGAGGGCGTAGGTCTTCGCCGCCGATTCGCGCTGGCGGCGCCGGCGCTTTAGGCGTCGACCTTTGATCCATTTCTTGATGCGGCCGGGAAGAAGGCGTCCGCCCAACTGCGACCAGAGGGCGTTGAAATGGGCTGCGGTCTTGGCGCGGCGCTCGTGCTTGGCGACCTCGCGCAAGAGCGTCTTGATACGGGCGTTGCGCTTCTCGGCAGTACCTTCTAGCTCCGTTGCTTTCGTTGGAGTGGCCTTCGCTGCCTCGGCTTCGGCGAGCAAGGTGTGTAACTCTTTTCCTAAGCTGGCGACAAACTCGCGCGCGAGCGGTCGCTCACTGCGCTCGGCTACCGCTGCTTTCAACTGGGCGAGGTCATGGACAAAGAGCCGGTGCCTTTCCTTGAAGCGTGTGTTGGAAACGTAGAACTGCCGCAGGTTGGTCGCGCCGAGCGAATTCGCGCCGACGACTAACATGGACTCCTGCACACTCGCGCCCTGGGATTTATGGGAGGTGACGGCGTGGCCGTGGCTGACCTGGGTGAAGTCTTTCGGCAGCACTTTGCCCCCCGCCAGGATGACGGCGGCCTTGTCAGGATCAACCGCCTCCACCCGCAGCCGTTCGCCGTTGGACACGCCGATCTCCTTGCAATTGGCACGAAAGAGCAACTCGTCGCCGGCGGCGACCTCGAGCGTGCGCGCTTCGGCGACATCGAAAGTGCCGCGCTGCTTGCGCCGGATGGTGGCGAGCGTCCCGTCGGGTCGTTCGGCCACGACGCCATTCGCCAGCACTTCTCTTACCGTAGCAGAATCTCCCGCCTTCATTCCCGCCCCCTCGCGGTGGAAGTTGAGCACCATGCCCGGTTCGTAACCCGCCCAGTGGCAGCGCTCGATCTCGGTCCATGAGAGCGAAGCCGATCCGCGAATCTCGAGCTCGGCGCCGTGGATGAGACCGCGTGCCTTCAGTTCGTCACGTGCCCGCGCGTTGAAGTGGTCGATGTCCTCCCACGTGGGGATGACGACCAAGGTCTCGCGACCGGCCTGGACCGCATCCGCGTAGTGGTTCGCGGCGCGTTCGAACAGTTCGAAGGTGTCGGGAACCTCGGCGACCATCCCTAACGCTTCGGCCTTCTCCAAAGCCTTGAGTGATTTGCCTTGGGCTAACAGCTTTGCTACCTGCTGGTGGGTTTCGGCCTTCTGGCGTCGCACTTTGGTGAGGCGAACCGGCCGGACGAGCTTGCAGTCGATGAGGCTGCGCAGGGCGCTGCCGCGCTCGACGGACTCGTGCTGTTTGGTGTCGCCAACCAACACCAGCCTTGCTCTGCGTTCCTCGGCAATCCTGACAAGCTCCGCGAGTTGTCGCGACGAGAGGAATCCAGCCTCGTCGATTAGGATAGCCCGCCCAGCGGCACCCTCCTGCAACCGGTCGCTGTTGAGGAAGGCGGCGACGGTCGCCGCCTCAGGGTAGCCATTGGATTGCAACTCGGCAGTCGCCCTCGTGGTCGGCGCGAGCGCGATCATGCTGGAGCCCGCTTGTAGCCGATGGGCTTCATCGAGTCTCGCCAGCGCGTGGGTCTTGCCGGTACCGGCGTCCCCGATCAGTACGCCGATCCCATCTCGACACGCTGACAGTCGCACCACGGCTTCGTGCTGGTCGCCATCGAGCGCCGAAAGATCAGTCTGATCCGCATCACCGAGCGGAGCGAAGCTGCCCCGCGACTTTCCGGCGAACCGGAGCAATCGAGCCTCTTCTTCCAAGACTTGTTCCGTGGTGATCTGATAGCCATCGCTGATTGCACCCGATCGTGAGAGCAATTGCGGGTAGAGCTTCGAGGGATCGAGGTCTCCTATCCTAAGGGAGCCGAATCGGCAGGCAGCCTCGAGCGCGTCGCCGACGCGCGTGACGCTGAGCCGTTCGAGGCAGTGATCCAGCCCCATCTGTACTGCCTGCTTGGGGCTCCTGCTAGGCGGCAAAGTCACGCCTGCTGACTCCCGCTGCCGTGCGGCCGTGACCGTTTCCCTGATCGCTTTCAAGGCCTCGTCGTCGAGCCGCTCACGCTGGCGCCGGCGCACCTCCTCCGTAGAAACTTCCGCGAGCTTGGGGTCGCGCCAATCCCTGACAAAGCCCTCGACCTGTTTGTCAGTCGGCGCCTGTCCGAAGGTGGATTGATACTCGGCCCGAAAGCGCGCTTCGGCGGCGCCCCTGATGTCTTTGATGAATTGTTCGACCCTGCGCTTGCTGGGGCGGTGGCCGAAGGTTGCGCGATAGCGCTTTTCGAAATCGAGGCGCTGCAATGCCCGAGCGCTGAACAGCTTTTCGGCTTCTTGGCTGATCCCCTCGATCCCAAACCCGTGACCGCGCTGGGGCGGTTCGACCTTGTAACCTAACTGTGTCAGGCGACGGGCGAAGTCATGGTAGAGGAACGTGCGAATGTACGGGCTCGCCTCCATCATCGCCCGGCGTTGGAGCGCCAGCCATTGCTCGCGTTCTTTGTCGTAACTGGCGTTCGCCATCACGGCGTGGGCGTGTAGCTGCGGGTCGAGCGTGCGGCTCGAATCGTGGAAGAAGAGCGCGGCGGTGACGTTGCCGGTGATGCGCAGTTTTTCGGACTTGGCAAATTCGCCGGAGCGCAAGCGCACCGAAGCGAATCGCTCCATCTCCTTGACGGCCTGCCTAACCGATTGCTGCCATGCTAGGGTGATCCGTTCATCGTCTCCGAGGAGCGCAGCAATGCTTGCAGCCTTCGGGGCACTGAAGGTGATGTCGTGAAAGGCGATCTGCTTGCGCTCTTCCATCTTGCCGGTGCGCACGTTCTTCACCTTGGACGACGCCCGATTGCGAGCCGTCAGCCTCTCACCCGTTTGCGGGTGGAGGTTGTTGCGCAGCATCTCGAAATGCTCCTCGTGAACCGCACCCTCCAATCCTAGCGCTTTCGCGCCCTTGCCGATCCATTCGCCCGCGACTTCTTCACCCTCGGCGTAGTAGTCGTTGGAGCGGAGGTGTTTCGAGAGGTAGGTCTCCCCACCGGTGATGGATCGGGCGGTGATCAATGCCGTTAGACCGCCTTGGGCGGGTACCGGCAGTTCGCCGTTTGGGGCGAAACATCACCTAGTATCTGCACGGTTCCCCTCTCGGAATCATCCCGTACCAAGGCACCGCAACCCGCCCGAGGGTGATGGCGGCCCTAATCAAGCCTCATTTTCCTTCTGCAACCCGAGCGATCACACGGCGCAATTCGGCTTCGAGTGCCCCCTTGGCAGATCCGGCGACGCTGAGATGAATGCTCAAGTCTCCGACACGGTATGGTAGCGTTGCGTCGGCGCCACGGCTGTCGCCTTTGAAGACGTGGAGGTAGAGCCGGATCCCTGTTTCCGGGTCGAAAATCGTTTCAGAGCTGCGCTTGGCCGCCTGTCCTTTCACTACTGGTGCAGGTCGACGCTCTCCGATTACGCCGTTGGTGTAGGCGATGGTCGCAAGCTCGGGGTTGCCTGGCGAGCCCGGTGTCAGCCCTATCCGCACTCCGTTTGGCTGAAGGTGAATCTTCGCATCGAATTTCTCCAAATGCCGGAAGCGTGGTTTGAGCGCCTCGATCTCGGTGGCGATTTGGCGAGCGAGGGTAACGGCTGCCGTTACATCACTATTTGGAGTACCGAGGACTTCGACGGCACCGACTTCCATGTAGATGTAGCTGGTCGCCGGAAAGGGAGAGGGGTTGTCTTCAGTGCCCCCTTCGTGTCTGGCAACTCCGAGTGGCCCCTTCACCCGGATGCGGCTGCCTGGAGCGATACCCTCGGCGAAACGATCGAAGCCGCGCAACGCACATCTTTGTCCGTCCCCAAAGCCGTCGAGGTAGTACTGATAGAGATACTTGGGGTGGATTCTGAGCGTCCCTTCCAAAGCTGGGGCACGAGCCCCTTCTGGAGCACCTCCGAGGGCATTCAGCAAGGTGGCGAATAGGACGAGAGAAGCGAACTTCATTGCAGAAGATAGGCACAGATTCCCGCAAGACCTGTCAGGAGTTTGTAAAAATACTCCTGGCCAGAGGCAGTTCGCTGTGTCGGTCGTAACATCACCGATTACCTCGGCAAATCAGCTTAGCCCTGCTCCTCGACCACTGTATCGACGCTGCGGGCGTGAGATCCTAACAGCTTCGTTACCGCCTCCAACTCGGCAGGGGAGAGCGCCGTCTTGGGCAGCTTGCTGAACTTTTGGGCGACTCCTTTGCCGGTGTAGACGTGGATGGCATCGCGGTTGCCAGGGTTGTTCACCCACCAGCCGGGAATTACGATCATGGCGCGGACGTTGACCTTGAACGCCAGGCGCTCGTTGAGCCACTTCGCGAGTTCCTTGGCGTTGTTGAGCGCCTGGTCGACAGCGTCGGGCCGCGGCTTGTCGCACGAGAACTTTAAGGTATTCCCGTCGAACTCGACCTCGGCTCGCCCCGAACCGAGTTGGTCTTTCGGGGGCTTGCGCTTGGCCTTAGTTTCGACGGAAACGATCCCGGCCGCTCCGACGGCGATATGGTCGATGTTGAAGTTGGTGAGGTCGCCGCCAGGCCGCGCGTCGATGACGAAGTCGTGGAAGATACGGTATCCCTCTAGCATCAGCTGATCGAGTTCCCCCGCGACGTAACGCTCCCCATCAAACCCCAGCCGGAGCTTGCGCAGCTGGGTGCGTAGGGCGACGAGCTTACGGTAGTGATAGACGACGAACGCCCAACAGAGGGCGGGCAGCGACAGGTGGAACAGCAGCCGTCCCGAAACCGTCTGGAGCGGCGCGCTCATGGCAAGCAATCCCGGAACGATGAACAGCGGAACGAGCCAGAGGATGCGATCCATCATCTTGTCTTGGGTTTCCTCGATGCGAACGCGCAAGGACTCACCAGCCGGGCGAATGAGCTTCTCGGTGAAGGGCGACCGCTTGCCCTTCTTCTCACCCTCAAACATCCGGTGGACTGAGTATCCCAGCCACACGATCGGGAGAATCAAGAGCACCAGGCCGACGAAGAACTGCGGGGACATCAAGACCGATAGGCTTCCGCTTTTGGAAGCTCAAGTCATGGGGCAAGGCTGACCACTAGGCGCACGGGGTGCGGATTCCCTAGCCGTTCAGCTACTTGCACTCAAACTCGGGTGTAATGAGAGGAGTTTGAGTTGTTGGGAGACACAAGACCCTAGTGGCTTGCGCCGCTAGGACGGGTGCCGAAACTGGGGTGAAGATCGACCGAAGAACGCACCGAGTTTCGGGCGAAGTTCACCTCAATTTCGGTGTGTTTTCGGCTGCTGTTCGCCTCTCGTCCGCTGAAGCTCCGCCCTGTTTTCTGGTCAGTTTCGTGATGTTTTCGGTTCGATGGCGAACTGCATCGGATGGACTCCTCTGAACTCGAAGTCGAACCCTACAACCGCCCGAACGCCAGCCGCCTTGAGCCGCACGAACGCTTCATTCAGAAAATGCGCGACGCGGGGTGGCCTTACCATGCCATCGCATCTCGTCTTCTGACGGACTGCGAAGTCAGCATCGGGATCACGGCGTTGCATGACTTTTGCAAGCGTCGCCAAATCAAGAAAGGCGGTCGTAGGAAACAGAGGGCAACAGCTGGCCAAAGTACCCCAAGAAAACCTCGCGCGGAGACCGAGCCGGCCTCGTCCCGAGAAGACAAGGCAACGGATGACGATTGGGATCTGGTTGTGCCGAAGACC
The DNA here is from genome assembly GCA_965224685.1 of Verrucomicrobiales bacterium. GTDB lineage: Bacteria > Verrucomicrobiota > Verrucomicrobiia > Verrucomicrobiales > DEV007 > CBDDAB01. The sequence goes on from CBDDAB010000018.1 coordinate 1,910,303, forward strand.
TTGTCCACTTGGAAAAGCCGAGGGGAAGACCGGCCGCCTTCACGGGATTCCTGATCAAACTTTGTGATGTCTGGAGGGAAACGGCGAACTGCCATTCAGGGGCGTCGATAGCTCTGCCTCTCCTAACTTTTCTCCTAAGCCAATGGCTAACTCACAGAATCCTCATATCCGCGTCGTCTTCACCGAAGGCGGCAAAGGTGGTGTCGGCAAGACCGAGATCGCCGTTAACCTCGCAACTTGGTATCAAAGTCAGGGGGTCGAGCCGCGCCTTCTCGACTTCGATGTCGAGAATACCGAGAAAAGCGGCTTCCAGAACTTCATGCCGCAAGCGGAGAAGGTGGACATCCATGCGCCTGGTGCGCTCGACCATTTCTTTGAAGCTTGTGAGTGCGACGATCGCGTCGTCCTCGCTGACCTCGGCGCAGGCGCAGGTGCATCGACCTTCGATTGGTTCGAGAAGATGTTCGAGGACTCGACCGCGATGAACATCAAATTCACTGCGGTCGGGGTCACGACCAACGATCCAGGTGCAGTCATCTCGATCTTGCAATGGGCGGACAAGCTCAGGAAGCGCGCTGACTACCTCATCGTCTTGAACGCGATGCGGGCGGCCGACGAATCCTTCGACTACTGGAACGACGAGCCTTCCGTGGCCAAGTTCATCGAGCTCTGTAGCCCGCAGGTGATGCAGGTGGACGCAAGGGTGCCGGATTTCCAAACAGAACTCCGGAACGAGGAAGTCACCCTAGCAGATGTCATCGACGGGAAAGCCGCGTCACCATTCTTCAAGAAGACGATGCAGGTCGTTAGGGCGCGCCGCTACCAGAGGAACCTCTATCAAGGATTCGACGCAGCGAGTGCCCTTCTCACTTAGGAAACTCGAGGCGCAACGGATTGCCTAGTTCAGATCATGAATACCCCATCTTTTCCTACTGCCGACGACAAGTTGCTGACCAAGAAACAGGCGGCGAAGCGTCTTGCGATCTCGATTCGCACCCTCGACCGGATGGTGGCTCAGCGAATCCTGACGAAAGTGTTCATCGGAAAATCGCCGCGCTTCCGCAAGAGCGACATTGATGCGGTGGTAGCCAATGGCATCTGACGTTGAATCGGGGAAAGTCGCGACAAGCACCTTCGGCCGGAACACGTGTTAGGACGCGCTGAGGATCCTGCAGTCATCAAGACGTTCCTCGCCGTCCCATCGATACGCCACTAGCGGGCCGTCAAGTCCAGCACTGAAATCTAGGCAGCAAACATTGCTGGCTAGCGGTTCTAGCCTTGCCGTTCTCGGAAGCCAGTAGTGGCCTACAAAAACCGGGATCGCTTCACTGTAGTCAGGGATGGATTCGAGCTGATCGCAGGAGGTGCCGACATCGCAGGTAAGAGCGCCTGGTGGCATGGCAAGATCACCAAAAGTTAGGGATTCAGATGATGTCAGGTTCCACCACCGGCTTCGAATCTTCGTACGAACGATTCCCTGCTTGTCTGAGAAACTGTGGCCCTTGGGCAAGCTCAGTTCTGGTCCCTTTAGTAGTGATTCAAGAGAGGCGAACTCGCGCGTACCTTCGGTGGCGCAGACCTTGAGGAACCGGTCATCGTGAAGGCTCCCTTCAGCCAGAGTCTCAATGCTCAACCTGTCCCAACAGGCGTGAACGGCGCGAGCCCCACCGAAATCCAACCACATTGGCAGAGCTTTGAACCAAGCCAACCACTCAAGCCATTCGTTCTTCGCGTGGTTGAACTGCTCTAGGGTCGCTCCGTGCTGGCAAATGTTCTTCTCAGAGTGAGGGCGAAGATAGCCGCCCCGCGGATTCGGCGTCGCAAAGGCAATAGCATTGAACTCGTGATTCCCCATGAGCGCAAAAGCGTCTCCCGAGTCCACCATGGCTTTGATGGCCTGTAGCGTTTCCCGAATCTTCGGCCCGCGATCGATGTAGTCGCCAAGGAAGACAGCACGGCGCCCCAACGGATGTCGGAAGCCACTCGAACTGCAGCGCTCATACCCAAGCGCGGCAAGAAGCCCCGTAAGTTTGTCGAACTGCCCATGGATGTCCCCAACGAAATCCAGCCCCGCAGCATCTTTAGACAGGCAGATATTCACGAAGAGAATCTGTCTCATGCGCTTGCTCCTTGCCTTCATCAAATTCGCAAGACACTGTACTAGCCAGTCATGTTCGATGCCCTGTTTGAGAAGTCCGGAATCTCGCTAGAGCGGTTACGCACCCTCTGCCTTATCGAGCACCATGGCGGAATCACTAGGGCGGCAGCTGTCTTCGGCAAAGAGAATGTCACGACGAAGCAGAGCCAGTTCAGCCGCCAGGTGAAAGAGCTTGAGGCATTCTTTGGTGTGGATCTGCTAGACCGAGACGTGCAGCCTCACCGCCTTACGGCTGAGGGCAAGGCTCTCTCTGCTATTGCTCGCGATTCTCTTGGCCGATTGGCAGAGTTCACGCTTGCCTGCGACGATCGTCCGGTGCGCATCACACTGGGCGCGGGCGAGAGCCTCATCCAATGGCTGTTGATGCCGGTGCTAGAGCGGTTTCGTGAGGAATTTCCCTCTACTTCCGTTGGATTTCTTAATCGGACGACAGCTGAAACCATCGAGGGGCTTCTCCATGGGGACATTGATTTAGGAATTGTCCGGGAAACGGCTCTTACCAAGCAGCTCAAGCATCAGCGCTTGGGAGAGTTCGGGTATCGGCTCTTTGTGCCGAACCGGATGCGGAAGAAGTTCGGTGAGAGCGTCGCTATCGAAGATTTGAGGACTGTCAGGATGGCGTTGCTCGAAGGTTCTGGGGAATTCCGTTCTGCCGTCGATCAGCTAGCCAGGCAATCGAAAGTGAATCTGAGAGTTGAGCTTGAGTGTAGTTCTTCGACCCAGGTCGCTTACGCGGTAGGATCTCTCAACTATGCGGGTATCCTTCCTGAGTTCGCGGAGGGCATTCTGCGGAAGGAGCGAGTGAGCTCCCACAAGATTCAAGGCTTCGATCTCCGCAGGAGGCTTTCGGTGGCCTGGAATCCGAGGCGAGCGGAGTCCCGGCCTTTGATCAAGCAGGCGGCATTGGGTCTGAAGGCGCTGGTCAAGAGCCAACAGAGTTAATGCTAAACTACTTAGTCATGTAATATTACTAATTACATGCGTTTTCAGTTGTAATAAAGTGCCCCACGGTTTGGGCATGCGAAAGACACGCCAGGGCATTCTTCTTTATTCCCCAACTGACATCGTCCGTTTCCTTGAGTCTCCCTATGCGAGCTGGATGGAGCGCTTCTATCTGGAGCATCCTGAACTCGTTTCGCCGGACGAGGATAGTGAGGAGCTAAAGCTTATCGCGGATGAAGGGCTGCGGCATGAAGCGCGCTTCCTTGAGCAGCTTCGCTCTGACGGGCGCCATGTCACGCAGATCGCTCAATCAGCGGGCAGCATGAGAGAAACCCGCGAGGCAATGACCCGAGGCGATGAAGTGATCTTCCAAGCGCATGTTGCTGCGGATGGCTTCGCCGGCTACGCCGATTTCCTCGCGATGGCGGAGAGCCGTGATGGCTACGAAGTCTGGGATACGAAGCTCGCGCGTTCGCCTAAGCCAAGCTACCTCATCCAGCTTTGCTGCTACGCTGAGATCATCGAGAAGATGGGCTGCGTTCGCCCTAGCGTGCTTCGTGTCGTGTTAGGGAATGGTGAATTCCGGACTTTTCGAACAGCCGACTACTTCTACGCCTACCTTGAAGCCAAACGCGGCTTCTTGGATCAAATGAACGCGTTCGATCCAGAGAACCCACCGACTCCGGACCCTCGCGCCGACCACGGTCGTTGGGCCTCCCACGCCAGCAGGCAGCTCATTGCAAGCGATCATCTCGTGCAGGTCGCTGGAATCACTAGCGGTCAGATAAAGAAGCTAGAGGCAGCCGGGGTCACGACTCTTGCAGCACTCGCTGACACGCCTCTCGAATCGGTGACGAAACTGAATCAGGAGACCTTCGAGCGACTGCGCCACCAGGCACGTCTTCAGATGGCTACCCGCAACCGTCAATCCGAGGAGCCGATGCCCGTACGGCCTGCATATGAGATCCTACCACATTCTCAGGATACAGCCCCCGGCGGACTGGAATTGATGCCCCCATCCTCACCGAACGACATCTACTTTGATCTTGAAGGCTATCCTCTCGCCGGGCAGGGGCAAGGGCTAGAGTATCTCTTTGGCGCCACCTACTTGGACGCGTCTCAGTCACCGCAGTTCATCGATTGGTGGGCGCACTCGCAAGAGGAGGAGAAAGTCGCGTTCGAGGCCTTCGTCGATTGGGCTTACGCCCGTTGGGTCGACGACCCGTCGATGCACATCTATCACTACGCTCCGTACGAGATCACGGCGATGAAACGCCTGATGGGGCAATACGCGACGCGGGAGCAGGAAGTGGACGACTTGCTTCGCAACGGTGTGTTCGTCGACCTCTATCAAGTTGTACGGCAGGGAGTGCGGCTAGGAGAGGACAGCTATTCGCTAAAGAAGGTGGAGCGCCTCTATATGGACTCCCGTGATGGAGACGTTCAAACGGCAGCAGCATCGATCGTCTTTTACGCTCGTTGGATTGAAAGCGGAGAACCCGACGACTGGCAGAACTCCGCTGTGCTTACGCAAATTAGGGACTACAACCGTGAAGACTGCGATTCCACGTGGATGCTCGCTGAATGGCTCCGTGCTCGGCAAGAGGAGAACGGGATCTCTTGGCGCCCGACGAATGATCACGTTGAGGCTCCTTTGCCGACAGTTCTCCCCGAGGCAGTAATCGAGCGACAGCAACTCGCATTGTCTCTTCTAGAGTCTGCGCACGGTGCCGATACCGAAGATTCTCAGATCTCCACGCTTCTAGCTCACCTACTAGAGTATCATCGCCGTGAAGACAAACCTGTGTGGTGGTCCATGTTTGAGCGTTGCGGGATGACTCATGAGGAACTCGTCGAGGATTCCGATTGCCTAGGTGACTTGCGCCGGACAGGCGACTCTCCCGTCAGCATCAAGCGTTCGACGGGATTCTGGTATGCCTTCGACCCTACCCAAGATACTAAGCTCGCTGAAGGCGATTCAGCCATCATGGCTCCCGGACGCGAGGCGAAGCTTTCGATCGCTACATTGGACAGTGAGAACGGGCGGGTGCTTCTCAAGCTCGGCAACGCATCGCTTGCGAAGAAGCTCGACGGCGTCGTGCCGGATCGTCTGTCTCTCATCCCAGACGAGTTCGTAAACCCCGAGCCGATGCCGACGTCGGTTCGAGCCATCGCAGAACATTGGCATCAGCATCGTGAGCTGCCGGAAAGCTTGCGACATCTCTTGCTGCGCCTTGCGCCGATCAATGGCGACGAATCTCTCGTCGCGGATGACGAGCAGCCGCACCTCGCAGCCGTTCGCGTTGCGGCGCAAATGGACGGCGCGACGCTCTGCATTCAAGGGCCTCCGGGTACGGGCAAGACCTTCACTGGCGCCAACGTCATCGTGGATCTGCTAGCGCGCGGCAAGAACGTTGGGGTGGTTTCTAACAGTCACAAGGCCGTGCTCAACCTGCTCGACGAATGTGAGGATCAGAGCCCCGGTTTGGTAGGCCTTAAGTGCGGGGGCGGCGGATCCGATCCGCTCTTTGAGCAAGCTCCTGGTCTTCGGTACGTGTCCAGCTCATCAGCGGCCGTCGATCAGTATAGCGGGGGTCTGATCGCGGGGACAGCATGGCTTTTCGCCCGTGAAGACATGGTCAATCGGCTCGACTATCTGATTGTCGACGAAGCCGGCCAGGTCGCCCTTGCCAATCTCGTGGCCATGAGCCGTTCGGCAACGAGCATCATCCTCATGGGGGATCAGATGCAGTTGGCTCAGCCGGTCAAAGTCTCGCACCCTGGCGACAGCGGCCAATCGGCTCTCAACTACTACCTCGATGGCCACGCGACGATCCCGGCCGATCTCGGCATCTTCCTTCCCGAGACCCGTCGAATGCGCCCCGAGATCTGTGGCGTCATCTCCGACGCGGTCTATGAAGGTCGCCTTACCGCTCATCGCTCCACGCTAGAGTCCGAGATTCCGGGTGTCGCCGCTGGCATCGCCTTCGACCCTGTAGAGCACGATGGCAACGTGCAGGAGAGCGATGAGGAGTCGGAGCGTGTCGCTCGGTTGGTGGATGAGCTGCTTGGGCGGCCCTACCGCGAAAACGGCGAACCCTCTCGATTGCTGAGCCTTGACGACATCCTCATCGTTGCCCCGTACAACCGCCAAGTCCGGAACCTTCAGAGCCGCCTTCCCACTGGTGCCCGAGTTGGAACGGTCGACAAGTTCCAGGGGCAGCAGGCCGCAGTGGTGATCGTCTCGCTGGCCGCGAGTCCCGGGGAGTTTGGCTCGCGCGGCCTAAAGTTTCTCTTGGACAAGAATCGGCTAAATGTCGCGCTGTCGCGGGCCAAATGCAGGGCGATTCTGGTCGCAGACCCAAGAATTGCCGCATCGGGCTTCGGCTCGATTGACGACATGGCCAAGGTGAATCTTTTCAGTAGAATCTCCGGCTCTTTGAGAGGATCGAAAGGTGGTTCTGGGAGCGATTCGGACTCGGCGATCACATCGGCGTGGCGGGCAAATCTGCTGGCTTGAACTTTCGCTAAGATTTCTGCAAAAGCAGACCAAGTATTTCACAAACATAAAAGAATCATAGATGGATACGCTTACGATAATTCTGAAAACACCACTAGCTCTGGTTGAGCCGCGCTACTCATGAGTAAGCACGTCGAGTTTGCAGAACTTCGTCTGGTCGTGGCCTTTCTGGGGGAACGGGAGCAGTTCGGCTGGTGGGATACCGATTTCCTGTCGTCGAATGGCTTGGACTTCTTGGCCTACAATTTTCCCCGGACGGCCATGCTGGCTGGCCTGCAGGGCGCCTCCGAAGCTGGAAAGCGTCTCCATGATGAGCGGATCGGGGTTGGTCGAGTCTTCCACCTCTTCCGTCTGCCTACGCAGCTCGAGGAACGCATTCATCGGTCGGCTCGCGATGGAGAACTCCCGTCGGATGCCCTCACCAACAAAGATGCCGCGATGGAGCGCCTCGATCGCTGGATTGACTCGCCGGTCTCGGCGCCGGAGGGGCCGATTCAGATTGGCACCGAGACTCGTCTTAACTCCAGGTTCAGCCTGACTGAACTGGCCAAGCATTACAGCGACGCCTTCCGCGCTGAGAAACAAACGTTCCCCTACTTCAAAGCTGCCGATGCCTGAGACTGCCACGATGACTTACACCTCCAATCTGAAGGCTGGTCTCGGCATGCTTGAGGAGACAGAGCAGTTTCTCGACCTGCTAGCGGAAGGCGATACCCCTGAGGCCATTGAGCAGCGCGCTCGAGACACCGGCACGTTTGGCTCTTGCTCCGCGCGCCGCATTCACGATCTGATCTTCCTGGTATTCGGTCCGCGCTACCTGGTTGAGGACAATCAGCCCGCACTCAGGCTCAAGGCCCTTAAAGACCATCTGCCGCAACGAGACTTCGGTCAGCTCCTCTTCCTGCACACTGCCCGGGTTCACTCTATCCTCGTTGGCTTCGTCAACGAGGTCTATTGGCCCAGTTACGCGGCTGGTGCGGGGCACCTTCGGCGCGAACAAGTGGCCGAATTTATCAGTGATAGCATCGAGCGGGGGCTTACCACCAACCGTTGGAATGACACGATCTCCAAACGCATGGCGTCATCCATCGTCGGCACTCTGGCCGACTTTCAGTTCCTAGCAAACTCACGAGGCGATACCTTTGAGATCACAGCGCCGCATATTGCCGACAGCACGGCCCTCTATCTCGCTCACGAGCGCCACTTCGCGGGTCTTGCCGATACCGCAGTCTTGAGAGCCGAGGAGTGGGCGCTCTTCGGGCTGGAAACGCACGACGTCTACGAAGTCCTGAAACGTCTGTCTCGCCGTGGCCACTTCATCGTGCAGTACGCAGGCGATCTACTTCGCGTCTCGTGGAAGTACACCAACATGGACGAAATGATTAACAATGGCCTCATCGCTTAAAGAAGACTTCGAGGAACTGCGCACCCGCATTAAGGCAGGACGCGAGTTTAGCAGCGCGAGCTTCGAGCCCGTGTTCTACCTCGTCTTCGGTCCGGAGCAAATCCTGACCGTAAAGCGAGAACTCAAGGCTTGGGTGCCCAAGCTTAAGCAGGATGGCTGGGACGTCGATACCTTCTCCATGGCGGACGCCATCGACGACATCCTCAAGAACCATCCATTGCGCTCCGTCTGGCTGAAGCAAGAGCAGGCCGCCCCCCATGATTGGGCAAAGATCAACAAGAGCTTGGCTAACGCCTTGACGTCAGGACGGGCTTTGCAATCCAGGCTCGAAGCAAAGCTGGACGAGCTTGAAAGCCACGAACGTGGACTGCTTCTGGTAACCGATTTGGAAGCGCTTCATCCCTACTTGAGGATCGGGGCGACTGAGAACCAGCTCCAAGGCCAGTTCAAATCCACCACCGTGTTCTTCTATCCCGGAACGCGCACCGGGAAGACCGGGCTCAAGTTTCTCGGCTTTTATCCCGACGACGGCAACTACCGCTCCGTTCATGTCGGCGGCTAACCAATTTCCTACACATCGATCACCGCGTCTATCAAACCCATGAACACGATTTCCGATCTCTTTGATTCTGCCAAGGATATCAACCGTCCTATTGAGAAGGTCATCAACTACTCAGCGGATCAAGAGGATCGGCTCCGCAATGAGATCTCGGAATACGTCGTCACCAAGAGCATCGATCATAGCCTAAACGATCTGTTAGAGAAGATGCAGATGGCCATGCGGGATGGCGACACCCATGAGGTTGGGGTGTGGGTTTCCGGCTTCTACGGATCGGGTAAGAGCTCCCTGACGAAGTACTTGGGCTTTGCTCTCGATGATCGCTACCAGGTCGACGAGCGGCGCTTTCTTGAGCATCTGCAAGACCGGCTGCTGAACAAGACGACGAAGGCTATTCTCCGATCAGTCGCCAAGGACTTCCCGGCTGCCGTCGTCATGTTAGATCTCGCAAGCGAGATGCTCGCGGGGGCGACCATGGCGGAGATCTCCACCGTTCTCTACTACAAGGTGCAGCAGTGGGCCGGCTTCTCCGAGAATGCCAAACTGGCCGCTTTGGAGATGCGCTTGGATCAAGATGGTAAGTATGACGCATTCAAAGAGCGCGCCTCTGAGCTTCTCGGAGGTATCACGTGGGAGGATGCGCACAACGATCCGCTGGTCATGGACAGCATCGTGCCCACGTTGGCCAACGAGTTCTATCCCAAGCTGTTCCCCAAGGAGGATTCGTTTCAAACGTCCTCGGATCACGAAGTTAACCGTCTGGAGAACAGGCGGATCGAGGACATGCTCGCGATTGTTCGGCGCGCCTCGGGAAAAGAGCACGTGGTCTTCATCATCGATGAGGTGGGTCAGTACGTGGCCTCTCGGAAGAACCTCATCCTCAATCTCCAAGGACTAGCAGAGAACCTAAAGAATATCGGTCAGGGGAAAGTTTGGCTCTTTGCCACCGCGCAGCAAACGCTGACAGAAGACGATCCGCGCGCCCAGCTGAACGCGCCGGAGCTATTCAAGCTGAACGATCGCTTTCCCATCCAGATCGATCTCGAGGCCCATGACATCAAGGAGATTTGCTATCGCCGTCTGTTAGGAAAGTCTGCCGCGGGAGAGACGGCGTTAGGCGAGCTGTTTGACAAGCATGGGCAATCGCTGCGCCATGCCACAAAGCTCACCGATGCCGGATCCTATGATTCCGAGTTAGACAAGACGAGCTTTACTCATCTCTACCCCTTCCTGCCGGCGCATTTCGAGATTCTTCTGCACCTGTTAGGGGCGTTGGCGAGATCGCTTGGCGGCATCGGTTTGCGCTCCGCGATCAAGGTGATTCAGGACATTCTGATCGAGCGTGGTGGCGCGGGTGATATCCCATCGGTCGTCGATCGAGCGCCCGGATTCCTCGCCACAACGGTCACACTTTACGACGCCCTGCATCAAGATATCCGTCGGCATCGGAGCGGCTACCTCACGGCGGCCGTCGAGAAGGTCGCACAGCAATTCCCGGACGATGAGGTCGCCCTTGAAGTGGCGAAATCCGTCTGTGTCCTTCAGATCTTGGAAAGCCTGCCGGTCACGGTGGACAACCTTGCCGCGCTCATGCATCCCGCGGTCGATGCGCCATCGCGCCGCTCAGAGGTGGCGGAGAAGGTTGAGGCCATGCTCGCAAATCCCTACGTGTCTTTGGGCGAGAAGGGGGGCAGCCTGCGCTTCCTCAGCGAAAAGGTCACCGAGATCGAGCAGGAGAAAGCGCTTCTTCACGTGCGCGGCAATGAAGTGAAAAGCATCTTCAATGGCGCACTGTCAAAGGACGTCTTCAAACAACGCCCACGCGTCTTGCTGGCGGGCACTGCGCAAATCACCTCAGGTTTGAAAATCATGGAGTCCGGGTTGCCCCGAAGCCTTGGCACCGACGAGACCATCGAGACGGTGATCGAATTTGCGGAGTCGGGTGATCTGGACGCACGCCGCAAAGAGCTTCTGGAGGATTCGCGGGCACCTACTCACAAACACACCATCTTCTTGCTCGCGCCAGAGGCGGCCGACGTTGAGAAGGACGTCACCGAGATTGCCAAGTGCCGGCAGATCGCAACGAAGTACGACGCCGATCTGGATCAAGAAATTCGCGACTATGTGAGGAGCCAGCGGGATCGAGCAGATAAGTTGGAGACGGCGCTCGGCCATGCCTTGCGCAAGGCGCTGGTCACGGGTTCGTTTATCTTTCGCGGTCAGGCCACCGCCGTCACAGAGTTGGATTCGAATCTCTTGGAGGCGGCCAAAAAGCATCTGCTAGGAGTCGCTCAAGATGTCTATCACAAGCACGGAGAGGCTCCACTCCGCGTCGATACCGACCTGGCGGAGAAGTTTCTACGAACGGCAAATCTCGACGCGATCACCCAGAAGTTAGACCCTCTGGGGCTCGTCGATACCGGTGGAGGCAGCGCGAAAATCAAGCTGGATACCAAGGCCTTGGTGTCGATCAAAGATCACCTCCAGCAAGTGGGGGCCGTCGATGGCAAGCATCTCTTGGAGCGCTTTTCCGGGGCGCCCTATCATTGGTCGCCAGACACCATTCGTTACCTCGTTGCCGCGATGTTAGTGGGAGGTGAGATCAAGCTTCGCGTGGGAGGCGCTGAGATCACTGCCCCCGGCAACGAGGCCATCGAGGCTCTAAAGACCAACCAGAAGTTCAAGAAGAACGTCGGTGTTGCGTTGCGTGACGATCGTCCGTCAGCCGCCTCGCTCAAGCGGGCGGGTGACCGCTTGACCGAACTGTCAGGGGATCGTGTCTTGCCTTTGGAACCCAACGTTTGCAAAGCAGCGGTCGAAGCCTTGGCGCCTCGGCAAAGTCAGGCAGCTTCCTTGGCCGCGGAGCTTCGCGGGCTTGACTTGCCCGGCCACGATCGCGCCGAAGCTCTTGCCGATACCGTCCAGGAGTTGGTCGCCACCGATGGCTCAGAGGCGCCGAGCCGCTTGGGTGGCGAGGAATCTCCGCTCTATAACGATGTGCTGTGGGCGGATGCCATGCGCAAGAGCTTGCAGAACGGCCTCACCCAAACGGTACGTGACTTGAAGGAGTGCCAACAGGCTATCAAGTCACTTCCAGCGAGCGGCATTCCGGGTCAATTGCGGCAGGATTCAGAGACGGACTTGGCGAGCCTTAACGACTATCTGAGTAAGGAGGACTTCCACAAGCACGCGACCGATCTCACAGGGGGGCTGGCTACTTTGAACTCGAAGGTTGGCGATGCGGTGAAGCAGCTCTGCCAGGCTCAAGAGCAGTTCGTGAACGAACAGGCAAACGAGCTAACCCAGATGCCAGGATGGAGTTTGCTTGAGGGCGAGGAGAAACAGAACGCGCTCGCGCAGATCGAAGCGCACAAGCCTCAGGCCGAGAGCGACATCGCCGGTTTAAAGCATTTGCTAGCACAGGAGTACGACCTTCGTGCCACCGTTGATGCGGTGAAGGGCGAAGCAGCAACTCTGATTGCAGAGAAGCAGCAGCCTCCAAGCAGTGCTGGAGAATCGACCGTCCATCGCGTCGAGATCAGCGTGCCAACGATTGCGCGCTCCAAAGAAGAACTCGCCAAGCTCCGTTCAGAACTGGAGGCCACCGAGAAAGAGGTCAAGGGGCACGAGGACTTCGAGGTTCGTTTCAAACTTTCCTAATCACCGCCCAAGAATTCGCAAATGGCCTTCGATACCGAGACTCGCAACCGCCTGCAGCGCTTTGTCAGTGCTGCGCGGAAATTGCTCACTAGCGAGTTCACGAAGCAGTTCCAGAGCGAATACGGTATCGATCCCAAGAGCGGAGAGATTGCTGAGCTTTCTTCACTTGAGCACCTAGACGATGGGAGGCGGAATACCGCGCACCTTCTCCGCGAGATCATCGCGCACTATCAAAATACCGAGCCCGATGGACAGACAGAGGAGGGATTGATCGCCGCCATCGATCGCGTCCTGCGCGAACAGGCATTTACGGTTCTGAATCGTTTCGCCGCCCTGCGCATGGCGGAGGAGCGCAAGCTGATCCTTGAGAGCATTCGTCAGGGTGAACAATCAGAGGGCTTTCAAATTTATCAGCACGGCTCTGGATCCGGCATGGGGGAACGCTATCACCAGTATCGCGCTTTCATCTTCTCCATCTTCGATGAGCTATCGCTCGATCTCGGTGTGCTTTTCGACCGCTTCTCGCCCCACGGCATGTTGTTCCCAGGAGCTGAAGCTCTAGGCGTGTTGCTCACCGAGCTCAATCAAGCCGATCTCGCCAAACTCTGGGCCGAGGACGAGACAATCGGCTGGATTTACCAATACTGGAACAGCAAGGAAGAGCGCAAAGCCATGCGCAAAGCCTCGCCTTCTGCGCCGCGCAATTCCCGCGAACTCGCAGTACGAAACCAGTTCTTTACCCCACGCTATGTAGTCGAATTTCTCGCCGACAATACCCTTGGTCGCCTTTGGTATGAGATGACCAAGGGGGAGACCTGCCTCACCAAGCGGTGCCGCTACCTAATCCGTCGGCCCACCGAGATCTTCCTTGGCGAAGGCGAAGACATCCCTGACACAATTAAGACCAAAACGGAGGAAGCCATCGGGCAAGAGGAACTCCTTAAGCAGCTCGTACATATCCCCCACCGCCCCGCCAAAGACCCGCGCGAGATCCGCCTACTTGATCCCGCCTGTGGCTCCATGCATTTCGGCCTCTACGCGTTTGACCTATTCGAGGCCATTTACGAAGAAGCCTGGGACAAGTGCCTTTGCCCCTCCCTTCACGAAGCCTACGCCGAAAAAGCAGACTACCTGCGAGACGTCCCGCGCCTCGTCATTGAGCACAACATCCACGGCATTGACATCGATCCCCGCGCGGTTCAGATCGCCGGCCTTTCTCTCTGGCTCCGCGCCCAGAGAACTTGGAAAGACACCCCCGCCGCAGAGCGCCCACGCGTCCTCCGCTCGAACATCGTCTGCGCTGAGCCGATGCCTGGCAGCGATGCCATGCTCGAAGAATTCGTCCAGACTCTCGACCCGCCCCTGCTAGGGGAGCTTGTTCAAACAGTATTCGAGAAGATGCGTCTGGCTGGCGAGGCCGGGCCTTTACTCAAGATCGAGGTTGAGATTCGTGACTCCGTCGACAACGCGAAAGCAAAGTGGGAGCAACTCGGAGGCCAAGACCAAGACCTCTTCTCTAAAGAGGAGCTCAACAAGACACTGCGCCCAGGCGCCCAACAAGAACTCACTCGTATTGAGAAGGCGCTGACGGGTGACCTCAGACCACTTACGAAAGAGTTCTGGGACACCGCTGAAGAACGCATCTACACCGCTCTGCAGGATTACGCCGAGTCCGCCAAAGCCGACGATTACCAACGGCGGCTTTTCGCCGAAGATGCCGCACATGGTTTTGCATTCATCGATCTTTGCCGACAACGGTATGACGCCGTGGTGATGAATCCGCCGTTTGGTGCGTTCTCGAAGGCCTACAAGAAAACAGCCGATGGGCAGTTCCCCAATAGTAGCAACGACATCTATGCCGTATTTGTCGAGCGCCTGTTGCTGAAACTAGCAAACGCCGGACTTCTTGGCGCTATAACAAGTCGCGCGTGCTTCTTCACCACTAGTTTCATCAAATGGCGAAAGGATGTCGTCAAACGATTGAGTCATTTGAGGATAGTGGCTGATCTGGGAGAATCTGTGATGGATGATGCAATGGTCGAAGCTGCAGCCTACGTCCTTCAAAGGAGGGATTTGAACCAGCTTCAATCGGAAGCAACCTTCTGGTGCAGGGAATTCGTTGTAGAAGACCGCGAATCAGGCCTTCTCCAGTCTGCTCGTAGGCTACTCCAGGGTGAAACCCGCGATCGAAAGTCATTCTTGGCTCAAGCTTCATCATTCGAGCTGCTCGACGGGGAACCTTTCGTCTATTGGGTTGAGCCCCATACAATAGAGTTGCTTGCTCGCCTTCCAGCTCTTGAGCCGACCGTTGGCGAAGTTCGAAAGGGGCTCCGAACCGGTGACAATTTTCGCTTTGTGCGCTCTCTCTGGGAGATCGACAATAGTAAGCTTACTCCCGATATTTTGCCATTCTCGGAGGGTGGAGATCGCACCTCTAGCAAGTTCGTCCCGCTAGTTTTGAGTGGCTCTTCACAACCTTGGTTTTCGCCGCTGACAGTCGCACTGAACTGGGGAGAAGACGGGCGTGAGCTTCGAACCTACGTATTGAAGTATGGAGGCGAGTCGCGCCTAATTCAGGGGAAAGACTTCTACTTTCGACCAGGAGTTAGCTGGACCCGCCGAGCAACGCGCTTCATTCCATACGCTGTTCCTGCCGGGTGTATACCAACAGGCAGTCGCCCCATGGCATTTCCGACAGGCTGCAGTGCATCCCTATTCCTCGCGGTTGTTGCTTCGAATGTCGCCTCAGCATTCATGCGGTTCTATGGGGAAAAGTTTCTCTGGCCTAATTTCTTGGAAGGGAAGGTAAAGCTCGTTCCTTGGCCTGACATTCCGCTCGAGGTGGCTGCAGTGCTCGAAGAGTATGTCCGTAAACAAGTTGAACCACGCCGTCTCGCGTATCGTCGGCATGAACCATTTCACGAGTTCCTGCATCCCCACCTCGATGGCTTTGATGCAGGGGATAACTCATTAGAGTTTTCCCCTGCATCAATCCTTGGCGATGACAATGAGGAGACTATCAGAAGATGTTTTGGATTGACCACCGAAGAGAGCAAGCTGCTTTGTTCTGACCTAACGGAAGCATTGAGGATTCGAGCTGGGCGCGGGTCCGATATCGATGCCGAAGAAGGGTCGAGCGAAGACGACGAAGAGTCTGTTGTTGACGATAGCCCCGCCGAGAGAGCAAGATCCCTTGCGTCATATCTGCTTGGAGCTTGCGTCGGCCGCTGGGATATTCGTTATGCAACCGGCGAGCGCCGGCCACCAGCGTTGCCCGACCCTTTTGACCCACTTCCAGCCTGCCCCCCCGGCATGCTGCAAAATGCAGAGGGCTTGCCTGCGGCGTCAAGTGATGTTCCCGACGGCTACCCATTGCGCATTAGCTGGCCTGGTATCTTAGTCGACGACGAAGGGCAACCTGAAGACATTGTTGGCCGGATTCGCGACGCCCTCACCGTCATTTGGGGTGACCGTGCCCCCGCTATTGAACGAGAGACATGCGAAAACCTTGGACTACCTTCTCTTCGCGACTACTTCGGGCGGTTCAAGAAAGGAAAGATTAAAGGGGTTCCGGTAAAGGGCTTCTTTGAGGCTCATCTAGAGCGCTACAGCAAGAGTAAGCGTTCAGCTCCTATCTATTGGCCAATCTCCACAGAATCTGGCAGCTACACCCTCTGGATTTACTACCACCGCCTCACCGATCAGACACTCTTCACTGCTGTGAACGACTTCGTGAGCCCGAAGATTGAGCACGTCACTCGTCAGATCACTCGACTGCAGTCGGAATCGGAGCGCAGCAGAGATGAAGACACTGAGCTGGATCGCCTGCTTGATTTTGACCAGGAGTTGCAGGATTTCCGAGCGGAGTTACTCCGCCTGGCAGACCTACCATGGAAGCCCAATTTAAACGATGGCGTGCAGATCACGGCCGCACCGCTTTGGAAGCTATTCCGTTTCAAGACCTGGCAAACGAAGCTCAAGGATACTTGGAAGAAGCTCGAGAAGGGCGACTACGACTGGGCGCACCTGGCCTACACCCTTCGCCCTGACGAAGTGCGAGAGAAATGCAAAACCGACAAGTCTCTCGCCATCGCCCACGGACTTGATGACCTCTACATCGAACCTCCAGCCCGAGCCGCCAAGAAGAAGCGTGCAAAGAAGGCCTAACTGTTTCCATGAGCACGCGCATCCAAGGCAAAGAGAGCCCCCTCGCTGATATCTTTTCAGACCAGTATTTCTTTGAGATCCCTCCCTATCAAAGGCCGTATTCTTGGGAGCTAGAGCAGGCGGAAGAGCTTCTCACCGACCTCATCACTGCCGCCGGGTCATCAGATGAAGACGTGGATGCCGTCGACCCCTACTTCCTCGGCAGCGTAGTGCTTATCAAAGGCGAAGGGACGCCCCCCTCACAAGTCGTCGATGGTCAGCAGCGATTGACCACGCTAACCATTCTCCTGAGCGCCATCCGCGTAGTGGCGCCGAAACTAGAGTCTAGCATCGTCAAAAGGCTCTGTGAGGAGGGAGATGCAGTAATGGGAACTCCAGATCGCTTTCGCCTAAGAGTCCGCGAGAAGGATCGCGAGTTCTTTGAAAACCACATTCAGAAACCCGAGGGCATCGCTGCGATTGAATCCCTCAAGGAACCACTGCGCGACAGCCGCGAGCGTTTCCGCGAGAACGCCTGTTTCTTCCTTCGCCGTCTGAGAGAGCTTGGCGAGGCACAGGTAGCGCGTCTCGCCTCCTTTCTTCTCAAGCGCTGCTTCCTCATTGTTGTGACGACGCCGAGCGAGGAGTCGGCCTTCAGAATCTTTTCCGTTCTAAACGACCGGGGCATGGACTTGAGCGCTGCCGACATCCTCAAGGCTGAGGTGATCGGCAAGCTCGGCCCGGACCTCGCTGGAGACTACACCGTCAAGTGGGAGAACTGTGAGGATCTACTAGGGCGCGATGGTTTCAACGATGTCTTCGTGCATATCCGGATGCTCTATGCCCGGAAGAAGCAGGTGGGCATCTTGCTCAAGGAAATCCGCGAGCACGTGAAACCCACGGCAGACCCCGCGGCCTTCATTGACGACACGCTGATTCCCTTGGGAGAGGCTTATCAAGATCTCGTTCAGGCGAGCTATGCCAGCACCCAACTGGCCGATCAGGTAAACGAATTGTTGGGGTGGCTTCACCGAATCGACAACCGCGACTGGTTGCCTCCAGCCATGGAGTACTACCGCCGGCATCGTTCGAATCCGCAAGCGATCCTCACCTTTACACGAGAGTTAGAGCGACTGGCCGCTTCGCTGTTTCTGAGGCGCGCGAATGTGAACGAGAGGATCCGTCGCTATGCCAAGCTGATAGCCTGGATCAAGGATGAGAAGGATCTCCTGACGACGGAGTCCCCCTTGCAGATCTCGGACGCGGAGATCGCTGAGGTGAAAGAGCATCTCAACGGTCCGCTCTATCAATCGGTCAAGACACGGATGTTCGTCCTGCTTCGCGCTGACGCTTTGCTCAATTCAGGGGGCGTCACCTACGACCACAAGATCATCACCATCGAGCATGTGCTGCCTCAGAATCCAAAGGAGGAGAGTCAATGGCGGACATGGTGGCCAAATGAAGAAGCGCGCGAAGAGTGGGTGCATCGTCTCGGCAATCTTGTCCTGTTAGACCGAATCAAGAATGCGAGCGCGAGCAATCATGACTTCAAAACCAAGAAGGAGAAGTATTTCAAAGGACGGACGGGGGTGAGTCCGTTTGTACTCACTACCCAAGTGCTCAACGAGGAGACTTGGACGCCTACGGTCCTTGAAGGTCGGCAGATGGCACTCGTCGATAGCTTGGCGAAACTCTGGCGTCTCGAGCCTCAACTGGTGAACGCCTGACACTAGCCAAGCACCTGCTATGAAGATTCGAGACTACATCCAAGAACAGATCCTCGCCAAGCGCCTCAAACAGAAGGAGTGCCTGGTGGTTTACGATCCGGACAAGCGCCTACGGGAGATCTGTCAGGCGATGGCGGATGACCAATGCGCGGTCGTTGACGGATCCGAGAGCACGATTGAGAAGCGCGAAGAAGCGATGGCGGTTTTCCGGGGGCTGGCGACTGGCGACGGCGCGCTTCGCCATCTACTCATCTATCTCCCCGTGGCAAAGCCGGAGAACGACAGCGAGCTTCAGGCGGATCCGTTCTCCTTCTTCGCCAAGACGGGCGAAGTCTTTCCCAAAGAAGACGGTGATCGTTTCGAATCACTCGCGAAGCGAGCTAAGCCTGAACATTCGGGTGAGATTGCTCGGCTTTTCGAACAAGGAGACCCCACGCTCGATACGATCGATGCGCTCGACCAAAGCGGAGGATGGCCAACACTGACAACCACGCTAAGCGCGCAGTCGGCGACCGAGATCCTTCGGCACTTCCTCGTGCCAGACGAGCGCATTCAGCGAAAGCTCAAAGAGAGCGATACGTGGGCGAGCGAGATGAAGGACTTCCTTCGCCGAACTCTCGGTCTGACGCTGCGAACACGTAGCAAGAGCTGGCGACCTGTGGCAGACGAGCTTTGGCGATTCGTCCTATTCAGCGAGTTTGCTTTTGATCTGCCCGTCGATCTTCCTGATTCACTCACCGAGATTCCTCATGCGGCCGACACCCATCGCGATCTGATAGAGGGCATTTGTGACGAGTTGCGCAAGAAGACCGACTGTCAGAACGCCTACATGGATCAGGCGCAGCGCGTGGCGAAAGAGCTAGAACTGGAAACCAAAGTGGCGCATGTCGAAGATCTTGGCCACCGCGATACGTTCTCATTTGAAGAGCGCTCATTCCTCAAGCGCTTTATCACTGCCGTTCACACCAATGACCTAGATCGCGCTCGTGAGATCTATCGGGAACACCACCAGACCATCTGGCTGCAGGATGAGGAGCGGCTGAGCCAGTGGAACATCGCGTCCGCTTGTCTAGACCTTGTGAGTGTCGCGCAAGACCTGAGCGGACAGATCAAGGGGCACGCGGCAACGATGTCTGGATTGATTCAGTTCTACGTCGGGCATTTCCGGGAACTGGATCGGCACCACCGCGAGTTGGAACAGGCCGTGGCGGATGTGTTTCATGACCTCGCAGAGTTGGATGAACTCGTAGAAGTCGCTCGGCGAACTTACCGAGACACGGCGGCAATCGCACATGGCGCTTTCGTGGGTCACTTCGAGGCGAGCGGCTGGCCCCAAACGGATCTATTGGCCAATGCCAAGCTCTTTGATGAGAAGGTGGCGCCCCTGCTAGAGCAGCGCAAGAGAGTGGCATTCTTCATGATCGATGCGCTGCGCTACGAGCTGGCCGTCGAACTGGAGAAGCAATTGTCAGAAGAGTCTGCGGTAGAGATGGAGCCCGTCTATGCTCAACTGCCGACGATCACCAAGGTCGGGATGGCCAGCATTCTTCCTAGAGCCTCCACAGAACTCAGCCTCAAGGACAAGAAGGGCAAGTTGGCAGTTCACCTCGGCGAGCGATTGGTTGAAGTCCCCGAGCATCGCATCGCTTACCTAAAGAGTATCTATGGGGATCGATGCCAAGACGTGGTGTTGCACGACTTGGTCACCAATCAGAAGAAGCTCAAGTTTCCGGACATGACAGATCTCCTCGTGGTGCGGTCATGGGAGATTGACAAGATCCTCGAGTCCAGCCCCCAAGAGCTGGTTCGTATCATTCCGAACCTCGTCAGAAGAATCATTGCCGGAGTCCACGCCGTGAAGGACAAGGGTTTCGACCACGCCGTGATTGCAACCGATCATGGTTTCGTACTCTTGAATGACTACGTGGCTGGTGACGCGATGAGTCCGCCCCAGGGCGATTGGAAGCTACAGAAAGAACGCTGTCTTCTCGGGAAAGGCAAAGGCGATGGGACGACGCTAGCCGTCTCGAAAGAGGAGGCCGGGATCCGTGGAGACTTCCGCGACTATGCCACCCCCCGTACGCTTGGCGTCTATCGGAAAGGCACTGTCTATTACCATTCCGGGGCGTCCTTGCAAGAATGCGTGCTGCCCGTGATGACCATCGCGCTCGGCCAATCCCGTTCCAAGGATGTCGCTTCGGTTTCGAAGATCCTTCTCACCTACCGGAAAGGGGCGACTGACAAGATCACCATGATGGTGCCCGTGCTAGAGCTGAGTCTGACCGGGGACGATTTCTTCTCCTCGGAGATGCTCGAAGTCTCGGTTGAGGCGCAAGACAGCAAAGGCAACGTGGTTGGTGAAGTCGCTGCGGGTAAGGATGTGAATCCCGCAACCGGATGCGTGAGGCTGCAGGCCGGAGCGACTGTTCCTATCCGGTTGCGGATGGACGAAGAGTTTCGTGGAACCTTCCACGTTAAAGTGCTGGATCCCTCGACCCTAGCCAAGCATGCCTCCCTAAAGCTTAAAACCGATTACACTGAGTAGCCATGGACGATGCCCTCGACGAGAAAGTGAACGCGGCTTACGCCGGCAAAGTGGTGCGCAAAGACCTGCTGCACCGCATCAAGAAAGGTACCAACGTCCCATCGTTCGTGTTGGAGTTCTTGCTGGCGCGCTATTGCGCTAGCGACGACCCTGAAGAGATCAATGCTGGGATGGAGGCCGTGCTAGAAACTCTCCAGAAGAACTACGTGCGCCCTGACGAGTCGAACCGTGCTCAGTCCTACGTGCAGCAGAAGGGCAAGCACAAGTTCATCGACAAGATCCATGTGAGCTACAAGGAGAAAGAGAAGCGCCACTGGGCGGAGTTGGAGAATTTCAACTCTAGGCGCGTCGCCATTCCAGAGAAGTTCTACAAGGACAATGACAGGATTCTGGAGGGAGGCATCTGGGCGGAAGCGACGATCGCGCACAATGACATGGAGGATGATCCCTACGCCTTCTATCTTGAAGATTTGCGCCCCATTCAGCTGTCACGTTTCAGTTTCGACGACTACGTAGAAGGGCGGGACAAGTTCACTCGTGACGAGTGGCTAGATCTGATTGTCCGCACCGTGGGATTGAATCCTGACAAGTTCACGTTCAGGCAGAAGCTCCACTTGATGGCGCGGATGATCCCGTTCGTGGAGGCCAACTACAACTTCATCGAACTCGGCCCGAGGGGCACGGGAAAGTCCTATGTTTATAGCGAATTCTCTCCGTATTCGACGCTGATCAGTGGTGGCCAAGCGAGTTCTGCTAGCCTTTTTTACAACAACGCGAAGCGGACGGTCGGCATGGTGGGCTACTGGGACATCATTGCCTTCGACGAAGTCGGTGGTGTGAAGATCAAAGATCCCAACACCATCACCATCATGAAGGACTACATGGCAAACGGCCGCTTTTCGCGTGGGGCAACCGTGATTGCTAACGCCAGTTTCGCCTTTGTCGGCAATATCGATCATTCCGTCGACTTCCTGGTGAATTCCTCAGAGGCCGACCTGTTCATCTCGTTGCCCCCATCCTTCGATCTTGCTGTGATGGATCGCTTCCACGCGTATTTGCCTGGCTGGGACATGCCCAAGAACAGCAGCGAGTATCTCACGCAGAACTACGGCTTTATCACCGACTACTTGGCTGAGGCCTTCCACCACATGTTCAAGAACGTGAACCGTTTTGACTATGTGAGTCAGAACTGCCGGTTGGGCGACTCTCTCCAAGGGCGAGATGAAACCGGCGTGAAGAAGACTCTGTGCGGGCTACTCAAAATCCTTCATCCGGCAAGCGAGCCGAGCAAGGAAGAGCTCGACGAATACGTCGAGTATGCGCTCGAAGGCCGTCGCCGAGTGAAGGAGCAGATGAACAAGCGGAAGCCCGACGACGAGTTCTCGCAGATCGACCTGTCCTACTTCAACCGCGATGGTAAAGAGGTGATCGTGTATTGCCCTGAATCGAAAGATTTGAACGGCGAGCCATCCACTACCCCGCCGGCCACGCCAGCGCCAGCTGCTGAAGCGGAGAAACCAACGGCAACACCGTCCGGCTCAGAGCCCGTTGCAGATCCGGAGGCCGATGAGTTAAAGGAGAATCACTTTCGGATCTTCTACGGCGAGCGCGGCCATACCTACGAAAGCATTTTTGCCCCCTACCTTAAGGGTGCCAAGAAGATCGAGGTGGAAGACCCTTTCATTCGGGCTAACCACCAAGTTCAGAACTTCCTCCGCTTCGCCGAGATGATCGTCAGCGCAGGCGAAACAGAGGAAATCGTCTTGATCACCAACACAGACGACGCGGAGCAGAAGGCGGAGGCGGTCGGCAAGTACTCAACCATTCAAGCAAGCCTCAAAGAGCACGGCATCGACTTTAGTTTTGAGTTCAACCCCCATCTGCATGACCGGGAAATCAGGTTGAGTAACGGCTGGGTCGTCAAAATCGGTCGAGGCTTCGATTTCTACCAGCGACCCGACGATTGGTACGAAGTCGGATCCAACGACTTTTCGCTGCGCCCCTGCCTGGAGACGACCGTGGATATCTATCGCGGGAAGACCTTCTGATCCTGCCGAGGGCGAAAGACTTTACTTACCAGTCAAGTGAAGTGACTACTTGATAGCCTATGCAGACATGTTGTGCTGTCGTATGGATGGATCATGCAACAGTTCAACGCCGACTCTGCCAGCGCGATTCTCTTCGAGATCGTCTCCGATGCCACTGGAGTTCCAGCTCCACTGATCCGAACGTTCCACCAGCTCGAAGCCGATCTGGGCCTTTCGCCTGACCAGATCGACAGTCTCCGATACGCAGCGGAGTTCGAGTTCGGCATCGAGATCTGCCCCGACGGCTGGATGCAACACTGTGACTGCATTGCGTCGATCATGGCGTTCTTGGAGTCGGCTAGCCAATTTCCTAGCACGTTTACTAGCGTAACCACTTTGAAAATGGCTGCATAGGAGGGGATGCTTAACCGAGAGGAACTAGGAGAATGAACGGCAGTCAAAGCCAGCTTTGGATGAACGTCGCACCGGTGACGGTGCCAGACGTCGATATCACAACCGAGGTCTTACCCTTCGATTACGAATCTCTCCGATCCATGCGCCGTGACTACTGCGGGCGGTATCTATTCAAGCGTGGGAGAGAGGAGCGCGACGGTGGAGCGTTTGAAGACATCATACATGCCGTGCGGCTGATCGAAGGCTCCCCGACCCTGGGAGGGGAACCTGGATCCGTTGGCCTTCAAGGTTACCTGTCTTTGGCTGCAGCGCTAGTGCGGGAGCATTTCACGGCAAAGTTTGGCAAAGCCAAGTCCCGAAAGCTCCTCGGCTTCAACCCGTTGCAGGTTCTCATCGTCGAAGCTTCAGACCTCGTTCGTAGTGTGACCGACCAAGATGTGCCGGATTGGCTTTCAGCACGAGTCATGCTTGAGATTGATGTTCGGGTGTTCAATTTCGATCGTGTTGATCCATTTGTTGGCATTGTTGCGAATCCCCGGATCCGGCGAAGGATCGCAAGGAGCTGTGCTGATTGGTTGGATGATGGCTTCGATCTTCGGGGATTCTACGTCTCAAAGGGTATTCCTGGTGACGATCCAAGATTCGAGCCGAGGCTTCGCCTGTGCGGGCGTGTAGTAGGTGTCGATGGTGACGACTTGGTTCTAACCGATTGTCGAGAAGGCTGTGAACGCATGCCAGCTCGTGAAGTCGAGCTAGAGGCGAAGTTCGATGCGTGGCGCGCCGTCTTTCAGAGGGCTTTCGGGTCGTCGGGAGAATCGGTGCGCCAGCGAGTAGAGCAGAGTCAGAGCACACTTGCTGGCGGCAAGGAGAAGTTCGCTCGGGTTCAGCAGACATTTGAGGCGATTGCCTCCAAGCCGCTGGAAGTTCTACCCGGGATCTCCTTTGAGGTGCGCGAGATGTTAGGGGAGTCGACTTCCTCGATTTTCCCCGCAGTCGAGAACTGCCCACCAACTCTGTACGTTTTTGATCCTGCAGGGAACAAACGTGCCGAGCGGTATGCGGCCGTTGGGTTAGGAAACAACGGGCCGTTCAATCAAGCGACTCAAACGCCGATGAAGCCTCGAATCTGCGTGCTCTGTGAAAGTCAACGCCGTGGCGAGGTTGAGCAGTTCCTTCAGCAGTTTTTCCACGGTGCAGAGTCGAGTGGAAAAAAGAACTACTTTCCAAAAGGATTTACGGAACTCTATCGCCTCAAAGAACCGGAATGGAGGTGCTTCCCGACAGAAGACCGGTCGGCGAAGGCATATCATCGTGCAGCCATGAAAGCGCTGGAGGCGGGGCAGTGGGATATGGCCATCGTTCAGCTAGATGAGTCGAGCCATGACTTTAAAGGTGAGGAGAATCCCTATCTGGTTTGCAAGGCGGCGTTCTTGTCACAGCAAACGCCGGTGCAGGTTTTTGAAACCGGTACGATGCGTTACACCGAAACCAATCGGCAGTTCGCGCTAAGCGACATGGCGCTCGCGAGCTACGCCAAGATTGGAGGGGTGCCATGGGTCCTGCAGGTGACAAAGCCCTACGCTCACGAACTGGTGATCGGAATAGGGAGTGCCACGATCCGAGATTCTCGGCTGGGCGAGGAGCAGCGAGTTGTTGGGATCACTACCATGTTCACCAATGAAGGGCAGTATTTGCTTGGCAATCTATCTCGAGCCGTGCCTTTCGAGGACTACGGTCAAGCGTTGACGGACATGCTTATCACGAGCGTAGACGAGGCTCGCACCCGGCTGAACTGGCAGAAGAACGAAGAGGTTCGTTTAGTCTTCCATTCATTCAAGCCGTTGCGGGACCGGGAGACCGCAGAGGCTGCTCTCGCCGTTGCTGAGCATTTGACTGATTTCCAAGTCGAGATTGCGTTTATCCACGTGGCTCACGACCAGCCACTTACGGTGTTCGATCAGGCTCAAGCAGGGGTCTTCGACTGGGAGACGAAAGCAAAGAAAGGAATCTATGCACCGAACCGTGGTCAGTATCTCACCTTGAACGCCTCTGAGTCTCTCTTGGTGTTGACGGGGCCGAAAGAAGTGAAGCGGGCGACCGACGGTTTGCCGTCTCCGCTGATTCTGAGACTGCATCGAGGATCTGCGTTCCGAGACCTCCACTACCTTACGCGTCAGGTTTACGCATTCAGCTGTCACTCTTGGCGAGGCTTCTCTGGAGCTTCGATGCCAGTGACGATTCTCTACTCCCAGCTGATTGCTCGCTTGCTGGGAAGGTTGGAGACATTGCCAAAGTGGAACCCCGATGCCCTTGTCGGAAAGATGAATCGCCTCCGTTGGTTTCTATGACAGGTGAGAACCAGATGTTCGCCGAAGACGCCCGCTGTTGGTATCTCCAACAGTTGAGGCGCGAGACAGACCCTTGTGTCTTGACCGCGGCCTTCTCGGAGTGGCTTAGATTGGATGTTTTCCCCGAGACGTGCGTCAGTAAATTGCGGGAAACGTCCTTTGCTGCTAGCGGAGCCTCACGGAGACACCAAGACATCGCTGCTATGGGGTTCTGGTTGGGATGCAGTATGGGTGAAGCGACTGAACGTTCTGCCTTCATAGCGGGCCTGGATTGGCTTCGTGGAAGATCGAACTACGTGGCGGAAGGAATTCCGTCGGGACTTCTAGTCGACTGGGCCAGTCTTCTTGGAATCGCCGCTGGCTTCGTCTCCCTTGAATCGACCGAGAGAGAACCGTTCGTCGATTGGTTGAATGGCGTTGTCGTTGATGTAGCCGATATTGGGAAACCAGGTGACGTTGGTGCTAGTATCGCAGATCTGCTCTCATCGCTCCTCAAGGAGGATAGGTGGCGTTGCCCGGACGAAGTTGCTGATGTCGCTGCAGCGCTTTATTCACGTGGGCTGGTCGACGCTGAACCAGTCAAGATGCAGGAGGTTTGGCGATTGGTTCTAACCACCGAAGATTGCTCGAACGATCTGAACAGGTATTTGGTTAGGCTCGCAGCGCTTTCTCATCTACGTCAACGGTTGGCTGCTGTTGATCTGGTGGCGCCGACCAAAGAGCAGCTGCTCGCATGCCTGAACCATGCTGGTGATTCGTTTCTAAGATGGCCATGGGAGTCCAAGACTCGGACCAAACACGAATGGGCATCACCTCAGAAGTGGGACTTACAAAACGAGTATCACTTCCAAAGCTATCTTTGGGCTGTGCTAAAGCCCGTGTTTCCCGACCTTGAAGAGGAGACCTACCTACCTCCCACTGGCCCGCTCCAGCCCAGAGCCGACCTTTGCCTTCCCGGGCTAAGAACCGTTGTTGAGGTGAAGTTCTGGTACCCGTCAGGCAAGATCTCCAAACTCGTCGAAGAGATCGCTGCCGATCACTCGCTCTACCTTAGAGACGAGTCTCCTTACGATACAATGGTCCCTGTGATCTGGGACGACGGAGCCCGAACGGAACTTCATGGAGAACTCCAGCGAGGGCTTGAAGGCCTGGCAGGAATGTTGGGCGTAGTTGTCGTTGCGAGACCTTCTTCCATGAAGAGGGAGGCTCAGACTGGCTAACGAGCCTAGTAGTCCTCAGGCAGCATGATAGTCGTGTACGAACGATCCGAGACAGTCTCGACCCAGACCCTAATACCTTCTGCCACGGTGTAGATACTTAGGATCCGATCGATGCCGTTGATGACGGCCAACGCGTTCAGTTCCAGACCGTTGTCATGCTGCGGGTCGCCCTTCGGGTCAATGCTAACTGGGCTCATCTTACCCACGTCTCCAAAGTCGCCGGTGACGTGGCGATCAATGAGCGAGACGGGATCGACGCCAACGGTTTGAAGTGCCTCGACGGCACCGGGCGTGGCAGTAACGCGTCCGGGATCAAACAGCACCGTAGAATTCTCCTGATACAGCTTCTGTAGTTTTGAGAGTAAGGCTGGCGAGTAGAAGGTTATCCGCTCTTCCCCCATTTCACGGCAAAAAGCTGTGATGTTGGAAGTCGAACGGCGAACTGCGACTGTTCGCTAGAAGCTTAAGCGCGAAGAGATCGGCAGCATTTCTGTCAAGCCCGTGGAATCCTCAGTCCCACAGGCTGGCCGACCTTCCGCGAGAGTAAAACCGGATGTTGCAACTTCAAGGTATATGTTCAATTATTACATTGAAATTAGAACGCGCCTCGCTCAGATGAATTCTCTATCAGAACTGGCTCGAGATACCCCGATCTTCCGCGCAAAAGACGCGCTCGAAGCGGGGATTTCGTCGAGTGCTCTTAGCCGAGCAGTAAAGCGGGGGGAGATCGAGCGCATCGAGCGGGGGCTATACCGACTGCCAGGTGCGGAGTTCGATGAGAACCAGTCTCTGTCGGAGGTCGCCGCAAGAGTTCCGCAGGGAGTGATCGTTCTCGTAAGCGCCCTGAACTTTCACCAGATCGGTACACATCAAGCGCACGCCGTCTGGGTTCTGCTCAAGATCAATGCTGTGACGCCCCGGATCGACTACCCGCCTCTCTCAATTGTTCGATCAAGTCTCCCTAGTGCTTTCTCAGAGGGAGTCGAAACACATGAACTCAACGGCGTGCTTGTCAGAATCACCACGCCGGCACGCACGGTCGCCGATTGCTTTAAGCACCGTAAGAAGCTTGGCCTCGAGCTTTGCCTCGAAGCGCTGCGCGAAGTCGTGCGCGACCATGCCAAGCCCAATGAGATTCTCAAGTTTGCGGCGATGAATCGCGTAGAGCGAATCATGGTTCCTTATCTGGAGGCACTAGCGTGAAGAATCCTGCGGCCTCTATCAAAGACCGATTGCAGAACCATGCGAGGGCGAACCAGCTTGCACTCAATCCACTGCTTGAAAGATTTGCGTTGGGACGGTTCATCGCTCGCCTAGGGGCTAGCCCACATGCTGATCGCTTCGTATTGAAAGGTGCACAACTGTTCGCCTTGTGGGCCGAGGAGCCGCATCGTCCTACGCGTGATGCCGACTTCTTGAGCTTCGGGGCGCACGACGTTGAAGCGTTAGAGAGAATCATTGATGAAATTTGCGCCCTTCCAAGTGACCCTCCCGACGGACTGAACTGGGAAGCTGCGAAGGCAGCGCCCATTCGCGAAGACAACATCTATGGTGGGGTTCGAGTGAAAGTGTCCGCCAAGCTCGGCAACGCACGGATTCCGCTGCAGATCGACATCGGATTCGGTGACTCGATCATTCCGGAGCCGCGCTTAGTTCAATGGCAGGAGATGCTCGACTTTCCTCCCGTGGAGCTTCTTGCGTATTCACCCGAAACGGTGATCGCCGAAAAGTTGGAGGCCGCAGTGACCCTCGGAACTGGAAACAGCCGGATGAAGGACTTCTACGACCTCCTCTGGTTGGCGCGAAACATGGATTTCGATGGTGCTGTCCTCACAAGCGCCATTGCCGCCACTTTCGAGAGGCGAAAGACTCCGCTTCCGACCGACCGACCTGTCGCCCTCACAGATTCCTTCGCGTCGTTTCCTGGGAAGGCAATACAGTGGGATGCGTTCCTTCGAAAAGGGAAACTTGATCCAAGCGACCTGAATTCCGTTGTCGGCGAGATCGCAGATTTTCTTATGCCCGTGATCCTGGGTGAAGTCGCCGACCTCCAATGGACAGAATCCGACGGATGGCACACGAAGCGTTAGGGTCATGCCGCTGATCACTGGCTGAAAAGCTCAGACTCTCAAACGTCATGAAAGACTAGCGCCAAGCGATGGCACTACTCGAGTCTTCTGATCCGCGTAGATCGACGAGGTAATCCGGATGTCACTGTGCCTTAGGTATCTTGAGGCCGCGAAGATGCCCTCCTCACTAGCAATGATGCTGCCAATCTCCTTGCGGAGCTCGTGAATCGGCTTGGCGGCGGCGATTCCTTTCTTCTTCAGCCAAGCGCGGAGTGTCTCGAAGTGCTTGTCACAGCGATAGTGCCGCGAATGCGTCCCCGGATTCGGCTTATTGTCAGACTCGATGACGAACTCACCCCCGGATCCCTTCGAGTATTCGGAGAAGAGCGCGATCATGTCGTCGCTCAAAGCGACATCGCCTGCGGAGTCCTCACTCTTCAGCCGGTGATACTCGGAGTCTTGGACACGAAGGATTCCTTCCTCGAAGTCGAAGGCGGTCCAGAGGAGGTGATCGATCTCTGAAACTCGGAGACCACACACGAGCGCAAGCAACAGGGCTTTGTAGGGCTCGGGGTGTTTGTCCTTCAGCTCGGAATGGGACAGCGTGAGGATTCCCTTGGCGTCCATCTTGCTTCGGTAGCGTGGGGATGGCGGCTTCTCCATGGTGACACCCTCAAATGGGAGTGGCGACGGCAATTTCAAATCCTCCTCAAGGAAGGGAAGAAGCTTCTTGGAAAACAGCGCCTTGGCGTTTCGGATGAGGCTGTTCACTGTTGTGATCGCCTTCCGCTGCGCGTCGGCGCTGCGGCCAGCTTGCTTGAGGTAGGACTGCTTCCAAGCCTGAATACCAGAGGGCGTCAGGTCGGCCAGAGGCACCTCGTCGATCTGTTTGCGCCACTCCTTGAATCCACAATCGCCCCGCGACTGATACTTGTTGTCATCGGGCACCTCGATGAGGCCTCCAACGATCCGACGCAACGCCTTGGCGTACGCCTCCAAGGATTGTGGGCGAGCCGTCGAGTACTTCTCATTGGCGGCTATCAGCGTGCCTACCGTCGTGCGACTGTCGCCTTCGCTCTCCGGCGCACTGTTGGCCTGGACGGCCTCCGGTTTGAACTCGGCGATCGTCGCCTCCCAACCATGATCGAGGAGATGGCCAAAGATCTGTGCCGCCTTGGTCGCCGCAGCTTCTTTGTTAGGAGTCTTGAGCGGAAAACGCTCCCGCCGATTCAGGTAGCCGATCCGGGCGCTGAAGTCGGGCGACTCCGTTCCGTCGCGCCCTTTGACCTTGAAAACCTTCTTTCGCCAGAACGCGACGGTGGTCCGAGAAATGGCCAGTCGGTTTGACTGGCCACTTACTGGCCACTTTGCGCGATCCACCCCTGACTTTGCGTGTCTTGCCATGTCACAAGACAAATGCGCTGAAAACCCTTTAAAACAAGGGTTTTACGAGCTATCTTGCAAAAAATGCAGGACAAATTGAGACAGCGTGAGACCCCCAAAGACACGTAAAAAAGCAGACTGTAAATCTGCTGGCTATGCCTTCAGAGGTTCGAATCCTCTCCTGCCCACTCCCCTTACCATCAAGGGGTTACAGCAGACAGGGCCAATGGCTCCGCTAAATTAAACATAGGCTTGGTGCAATCTTGGTGCAATTTGAGACCTTCATAAACGGCATTTTTGAACCAATTTAAGAATCTCCCAATCGGCTTAGGATTGATTGAATCAAATCACTCAGAACGGAAATCAAGCTCCTCTCGGTGATCGCCTCAATTTTAAAAATCTGTTGGCCTGACACGATTTATCACTCCGCCGCCACTCTCGTTAGCTCGACTTGGTAAGTCGTATTGGCGTTCCGATGGTCCTGCTGCACGCCAATGTAATAGGTGCCAGGGACCTTCATCGTCAGCTAAAAGCGTTTGGAGCAAATCTCCGCCGGGAGCGCTCCTCAAGTGGTACCACCCAAGAACGGCTTGCGGAGCTGGCAGACCTCAACGTGAGGACCGTCCAGAAGATTGAGGCTGGTCAAACGAACATACTCATCACCACCGCGAAGCGCTTAAAGACGGCGATTGGCTGTGATTGGGACAGCTTGTTCGAGTGAATCTCGCTACCCCATTGTTTCATTCAAATCCTGCGACACTTCGGTCTCCCTTATGGAGGTTCGCCACGAATCAACTGGATCCGCCAATTAAAATCAGGCTGCGGCACACTCTAATTTTGTGCATAGCTCCCAAGCTAGACCTCCTGACATGCTGCCGCCACTTCGCAGTGTCGCGGCCCAAGCTTTTTCGCGTGACTTTGAAAGGTTTCCTGCTCGTTCTCTTGCTTGCTTAAATGCTTTAAGGCGATGTTCTTCCTTCAGTTCTCTGCGACGACGAAGGAAGAAACTCTGCCGATTGACTTCGGCTCTTACATTGATCTCGGTTTGAGATGATTTCCAATCCCTATAATCAACCCATGCCCGTTTGAGTGCATTCGATCGAGAATTACCGCGTTGGCGCAAGACCGCGGCTCCTAACATCACAGCGCGGCGGTAATTTGGTTCCGCATCGAATATGCTCATAGGTTTTGTCTGGTTAATGGTACACTCCATCTCAGGTCCGGCTTAGTCTAACCAATGTAGGTGAACATGCAAGATCATTGCGGAGCAATGTTGATCAAAAACCTCCTTATGACAACACGCCCTCTTTGCATACTCGTCATGGCATAACGAAAAGCTTCAGCCTTATCATTGGAGACCGCTTGATCGTCGTGGAATGGAAGTTCATTCATACGAAGGAACTGCCGATTGAGTCTCAGTCGTTTCGCAACGCGAAATGTTGTGGAGTGATCATCGTCAATCCTGGTTACCCACGATCTTCGCGTGCCCGTCTGCGAATTCTTGGAACGAGACCTCAAGATCAATGGACTCACTTAACAACAAACGGGGACACGTAGGATAGCGTATCCATTAGAAGTGCGGGCTGAGGAGAAGATTGGTGATCGGCCCCAAAGCGCATCAGTTTCTACGCATATGTAAGAACATTAAGTGTCTTCGCTAGAAAGGATTGAAGCGAGTCCTGGTACACATCATCGAAGTGCGGAGAAAGCTACCGGTTACACGACGCGCAGAAGCGTCAACAATCGAGCTATAGATGCCTCTTCTACGAGAGTCCTAAAGCCTGGGGCTCCTTGTAAACGATCATTGGCCGAGAATCCGTACGCGTTGTTCAGAAGTGAATGAGTGAAGCGTTATGGCTAAGCTGCGCGCGTAATCCTCCATTGCTTCAGGATTAACCGTTACACCACTCTCAGCTGCAGATTGGACTATCTCTTCATTGAGGGCCGTGACTTCCTCCTCAGTGGGTTCTGGGCTTTGGGGGGTCTCAGTGGAGGCTTCTTCCTGATTCCTGTCGGTCCACCAGTTCCACCAATCACTCCACCCCGCAGAGGCAGGCGCTGCCAGAGCGATAAGTAGTAGAGGGATGAGAAACGATTTCATTGGGGGGAGGTTACGGGGATTAGATTATAGTAATTATAAGCTAGGCTCAATCCGTTTCTCTCTTGGTCACTGCAAGCGATGTATATAATCGGGGTTTGGGCTCAACGCCGACGCGGCATCGGCTGAACTCGTGGGGCCTTCTTAATGATTTGCTCTTTGTGGAGGCTGCTTCTCCTCAATGAAACTGATTGGTCGAACTCCCCAATCTCAGAGATCGAATCGAGTTCAAAGTGAACCCAACTATCACGTGGATCACGAGTTATAGGGTTGGGTTCGGGCGGCAGTTCAATCCGTCTCGTTTCCATGTGGAAAGCAATGTCCTCGCTACAATGCGGACACAGCCCTCTTACTGGGCATTTCGCAGGCGTTAGAATCTGCAACGTCTTCTTACAGGAAGGGCAGGACATTCTTGGAGCGCTAAGCTGATGCTGGGACTGCTGGCGGAGTTCCGGTTCATAAATGGTTGGCGGGTCGCTGGCTCAGCTCCAAAATGAGGCGACCCGTTTCGGCTTGGCGCCATTCAACGCCAATTCTGTTCCTAGGAGAAAGCCAGCTAGGTTGTCGGCCCAATTTCATTGTGCGTTCTTTATCTCGTCGTCGACGTCTCCCGATTGGTCAACCTCACCATTCGGACCACCTCCACCTTCGGCAGGGTTGCTGACATCCACACCATCCTCGTTATTGGCATGCCCGTTGTTTCCATCGGATGGCACTAGCTTGACGGGATCTCTAACATCGGCCCCTAAAACAAGATCATAACCCGATGGAACTGAAACAAACTGCATGAGATTCGAGGCGTGACTAGCTCCGTAAACGTACTGCTTGATGAGATCAAATTGGCTAATCGAATTCTTAGCATCGTTCCATTTCACCTCAGCGGCTGGGTCGTCCTTATAAAATAGCACTTTGCCCACTCCTAACACATTCGCCTTGGCGTCGGCCTCGGCAAACGCGTTGGAGGCAGCGATATTGGAAATGAAAGGATAGGAAACGGTGAGCAAAATCGCCATCACCCCCAAGACCAGCAGAAGTTCGGTCATGGAGAAGGCTCGTTGGGCCGCTTGAAAGTATGGAGATCGATTAAGAAACTTCATTGAGTTCGTCGGTGTTGAAGATTGAGAGAGTATTCACCCTCAGGATATGGTCTGCTAGACCGTAGGGTTACTTGTTTTCAGACAGTCCGTTCCGAAAGTGATCTAGCAAACCGCAGGGAGACGCACGACTGAGTTTAGGTTGAGTATGGGAGTGTATTATAATTTCCATAGCGCGCAAATGGAACTCGCCTTCATTAAGATTCGCAGGTGATCAAGGAGCCATAATCACTTCCGTTCCGCCGCTTGCTAAGCCGCGATTCGAACACTTGTCTGGTCGGTCCTACGCAAAAGCGCTCTAAGCAGAATCCCAAGTCTTCGAGCAAGCCTCGCTGTTCTTATCAAATTAACACATCGCCTCGGTCACTTTGTCTGTCGGCTTCGGCGTAACTCGCCAACCGGGAACGGGCCACCCCCGTGCGAAGAAGTGACCCGTTCATAGTTCCGCCCCCATAGGTGCTTGGAAAATTCAACGCTCGCGGATGGCTGATTTTATGTCAAATCATTAAGAGTTCCCATAACTTTAATGCTTTGTTACGTTTACTCTATCAAGCTCCTGCCCACGGCTTCTAACCCCTTCAAGCTTCAGATCGCCCGAGCTGAAGCCAACACTTGGGTAAGAGCCGAGACCATGCTCGATGCTCGCAAACGCATATTCGAGTTTTACCATGGAGGTCACTGGAAGATCGAAGAGATCTCAGTTGAACACGAGATGGAGTTTTCGCAGCATCTTTGGGATCGATTTGATTCAGATCCGGACACCGCCTTAGCCCCCGATCTACTACGTGTATGGAACGATCTCGAGCAGCACGGCATTGGCGCTGAAATCTTTGCTACGCCTCTCAATCTCAAAGCCAAACCTCGCGGCTAGGAATAGAATGGGGCCGCCCCGGAAGGAGGCGGCCCGCCACCACGCGCAACGGGCGCCATGCCTTTAAGGGAACGCCCAGTCCGCACGGAATTCTCTTTTCTAGCCTCGGCCATGTCAAATCTAGACCGAAGCGCTGACTGCTCTCTTCAGAATGAATACAAAAACAAGCCTGACAGCGAGATTCGAACCCGCAATGGGACAATCACTCCAAACACCCTGGCAAAGAAGCATAATGCCTATGGAATATATTTCGACAGTCTGAGCCAAAGGCGGATTGTCGCCTACTGTGTCAACTAATGATAGTCACCGTGCACAAGGGATGGAAACAGGCTTCAACGCGTTTACAACATACGCATGCACAATCTCAACTAGAATGTCTTCGAAGGAGGTGTCTGAAATCTCCCTTTGAGTTCAGCTTAGAACGATCGCGATTTAACCAGCAAGAGAGTATTACCGACAAGACGCAGAGGCATCCAATGTAGAGATAGGCGTTCATCGCGTCAAGTGTTCTGCTAATTCCTTCAATTCGTGCTGGTCGTGCATAACGTTAGCCAGGCCAATATTAAGCGCCGTGCCAAGAATGAATCCAAGACCGACGCATTGCAGTAGGCGCCCGTGGGATTCGATGATCTCTTTTAGTTTTTTCATGTCCGAATGATTGTGTGTTGTTAAGCCTCAATAAAACTAAAAAACGATCGTTTTCAATTTAGAAACTTATAATCGCGATCATATTCTCACGATTAAGATGACTACGGGCTTTTCTTTGTCTTTGACGTACAAGCGAAATCCCCCACCACCAACCACAGTGAGAGGGGATCTGCTCGTTGCTACTATTGTCGAGATGATCCAGGCTGCTCTCTAGCCATCGACAGCCTGGAATACCCCTTGTCTCTAGCAAGCGATACGATGGGAACTACCAAATCCCATCGTAATCGAGGTCTTCTACAAATTTGCCAAATAAAGTTGCCGTTGCCCCTTTGCCTTCGTGGACATGAAATTGATCAACGGTAGTAAAGCCATTGCTTCCAAGATAACCGAACTGCAATTCCAATTCGTAAAGCTTGCCATTGTCCAGCGTGATAGAGAATTCATCCGCAGTATTGCCGAGTTTCACGTAATCGGCATTCTCATCGGCAGTATTGTAAAGGGAGTTCTCCGTATTGATCAGGCCGAAATCGAAAGCAAAGCTTTGTTGTAATCCCAATCCTCCGAAGCTGACATCAACATTGAAGGTCACATTGGACACATCTCCCTGATAAATCAATCCATTGTGATAAGTTAGAGTGCCGATTTCAAAGTAAGTGTTTTCAGCGATATCGGTGATCGTAGTTCCTTCATAATCGAGATAACTCTCGACGTAGCCTTGATCAGCCCGCCCCCATTCGAAATAATTGGGTTCGATGTCATATTTTGTGTTGTTTGATAGAGTGATCGCATCGGTAAACCGGGCGCTTGAGCCGCCATCAAAGGTCTGAACCTCTGTGGGATCGACCATGGAAGCAGAGCTTGTCACGATTTCACTCGGGAGATAGACACTAGGGTTCGCTGTCGAGATCGAAATCGCCTTGACCATATGACTATCGAGTGAACGGCGGCGTCCGCGATAGTTCATTTCAATGGGACCGGTGTAGACCGTTCCGCTGCTAGCAGAAGGCTCGGAACCGTCCAATGTGTAATAGATGACTGCTTCCTCAGGAAAGGTTTGCGCGGGTTCGATGGTGATCGTGACCGCCCCTTTGTAGAAACCCTGATGGATTTCATCATCATACATTCCGGACGGGTCTTCCTCACCATTGGGGCCACCGTCTCCGCCACTAGGATTGCTCGAATCGACACCATCATAGTTGTTTCCATGCCCGTGATTGGTCGCAAGTTCGCCTGTGAAAGTGACCACGGGTGGAGGCAGCGTGGGCCGGCCGGCGTCAATGTCTAGGTTCGTGGCGCTGCTTGCCTGAATGACTTCGGGATTCTTCGCGGGTTCACATTTAGCAATCACCCTTTGATTGCTCGGATAGTCGGGAAACGTAATCGCGAAAGGTCCGTCATAAACTTCCCATGTTGCCTCGCTATCCAGACTGTACACAAGGTTGGAAAAACCGCCGGGATTGGAATCGGTTATAGAGATCAAGGCTTCAATCTGGCCGGCATCATTCACGTTTGGAATAGATGAAGCGATCTCGGGCGCAACCAATTGAGCGGATTCCATTTCAAGCACCACGGTTGCCTCCTGGCTTGATAGGAGATTATTCGGATGAACCGTTGGAGTGGCTCTGGCGGATACAGTTACCCCGTTAAGATGGTTCTGCCAGTTTAGACTGATCGATCCTCCGTAGGCCGCCCATTCGTTGCCACCATCAAGGCTATAAACCATTTCAGAAACATCCTGTGAATTGGGATTCGTTAGCGTCACGGTGATATCCTTGCGCCCAAAGGGATGAAACTTGGCATAGGATGTAGCGATGCTCGGTGCCTGAAGGTTGACGTCCATGGCTTCGATATTAATAGAGGCGACCTCGCTATCTACAAACGCACCCACAAGCGCCGTTGGAATCGACTTGGCTGCAATAGTGGCTCCGTCAGAATAATCGTCAATATTGATCGTCGCGGGGCCAGTATAATCAAGCCAATCGCCTCCATTGATGGAATATTGGAGTTTTGAGATATCGCCTAAAGTCTCATTGGGATTACCGGCGGTGAAGACGATGTTTGGCGAATCAAGGGGGTGCAATACCGATGGAGATGAAGCAAGAGTTGGTGATTCCAGCACGTGTTGCGAGGTGGAGATCTCCAATTGTGCCTCGGAGCTGGCTTCGTAGTATTCGGGCCATTCGATGCCGACCGCCTTTGTTTTTACCGTTACGCCTTCAATATGATCGGCGATGTTCAACGTCACCGGCGCGATGTAGTCTTCCCAGGAACCATCGTTGATTTGATACTGAGGCTTCACATGAGTCGGATCATTAGAATGATTGATTACGACGGTTACTGAGGGTTGACTAACGGGATTAAAGGAGGACGCCGAAGAGGAAATGTTTGGAGTGGTATTGGTTGTCTTGGTGCCTTCGAACTTCGCAGAGCGGACATAACTATTGTAGTAGGAAGTGGTATACCCTTCCTTCACGTTGGCGAAGGTCGCGACGTTCGCTCCCGGAGGAACCTGCAGCGTCGCATTGTCATCGACAGCCTCCCAGATCTCGCCGTTTACCGACACATAGGTTTCGGAAACTTCACCCGAGATATTATTCGGGTTTGATATGGTGATCGTTTTCCCAGCTTCTCCATATTCACTCAGCGGGTACTCTCCTGGTGCCGGGCTCACCGTCGGTTGCAAGAGTTGCTCTTTAGATTGGGTCGAAGCAGAAGGGTCAATGTCGGCAGCCGTCGAGGGAAGCCCCACGCTGACAATAGATGAATCGGTCACCGAAGCGTCTTTGTCGTAATCCCATACCCAGCTTCCCTCAGTGTCTTCATTGGCGGCCAGTTCAAAAAAGGCGCTTCGTTCTTCTACCTCAAGGGTCTCGGGGGTAACCGAGGGGTCCAGCTCAAAGGTCTTGATGCCTTTTGAGCCATTTCGCGCGATTCGAAATTCGCGTGCTGCTCCATCCCAAAGAACACGCAGTTCTCCATCGGTGGCGGCTTCTTCAGGGGTCTGCTCTACCGGCTTCAGTCGGTAATCAATGAAATTTCCACGGAAGCCCGGAATGGACTTCCCGTTGGCAGCCTGGGTTTTGAGCTTCGAAATAACCTGCTGGGCTGAGGCCACCTGATCAATGGTTCCGCCGCTACTTATATACAATTTCACGGAAGAATTCAGGGCCTGAACGTGTTCTTTGAGGCGAGTCTCTTCGGCGCGCTCGCCCAGATTGGTCATCTTGTTGAGGGAAATCGCAGCAATGATGCCGATCACTGCAACTGCGGCAACGAGCTGGATGAAGCCAGCTCCAGCATCGTGTTTTTGAGTATTGAGATTCATGATTCAGCGTTTTTCTTGGGGGCGAAATCACGACACTCTACAAGAGCGTCGGCTTTCTGGGTCCGGTAAGGTAGATTGGAGGGAGTGGTTGTAAGGATTCGTAGAACTACCACCTCCAGAATGCTAATTCTAGGGATTTATTATAAATATCATAATAAAATGACATGGAAACTACAATGAAACTCCCTTGTGCGAATCCTTGGTGAATCTGACTCTCAATGACGCGAAACTTCCTCGAGTTCGTTAGGAGTATCTACATGCCTCTCAGTCTCAATTAGCTAGCTAGCTAGCGAAATCTCTCGGACGGCCAGAGGCCGATTTTCAGCTAGTCAGAATCTGAAGTGGAGGAGCCGAATACAGAGATCGTCGAATCCGCAGCCAAAGCTCATTTCCGTCAATCCTGAGGAATGGGGAACTCTGCACGCCGACTCGCCATAACCTGTAGCCAACCAAGTGCTGAGCAGACGTGTGAATTCTTTTTTTTCGGAAAGAAGACCACCTTTGTGGGCTAGATTCCTTTCCCTTGTTTTGTCGAACGAGTTGGAAGCCTTCCGTTCTGATTCGCGCGAATAGGTTTATTTACAATGATGATGTACTAATTTGAAATAAGTCGGTGCATCTGAGGAATCGAGCGGTATTCTTGCAGAAATTCGCTCAACAGATGATGCTTTTCCTAAAATCTCTCCTACTCCTCGCCGCGTTGATTTGGATCGCATCCGTCGGGGTGATTGCTCTTCTGGTCCATCTGGGGCGCCGGTGAGACTTTCGTGGTAAAGGCCGGAGGAACGTCGCTTCTCTTGCCTCTTATTTGCTTAAATATAAAGGATTATTGCAATTCGGTTGAAGCCTTATAGGATTTCTCCTCTACTCCAATAGTTAGTGGGAACCACTCTCTAACGAAAAGCCCTCCTGGAAGGCGCGACAAACTTACCAGGAGGGCTCATTTAACATCCCAGACCGATTAGTTGCAAAGCAATTGGTTTATTGGCGACTTTGAAGGTGCCCTATCCAGACTTCGCAGCGATTCCCTTTCTCAGGAGGATCGTTCATTGGCCTGAGAACCTCAACGTTATTCGGCAGAAGCGATAGTGGCTGTTTCGGGTTCATCCAATTCGAACACTTTCCGAACGGCCTCGCTTGGTAAGCGGCATTGGCGATCGCCACTTGGCGGGAAGACCCGGGCGACCACTTCAAATGAGCCGTCGACGTGAAAGGCGATATCCGATAAAAAGGATGACTTGCCATGACCGATCTT
This sequence comes from Verrucomicrobiales bacterium, assembly GCA_965224685.1. Classification (GTDB taxonomy): domain Bacteria; phylum Verrucomicrobiota; class Verrucomicrobiia; order Verrucomicrobiales; family DEV007; genus CBDDAB01. The sequence goes on from CBDDAB010000018.1 coordinate 1,949,717, forward strand.
CTCAGCCGTGTTGATCACTGAGAACTGAATCATTCCGGGCATGCCGGCGGCACCCGCAAGAGAGGCCTCGGTGAATGGCGTGGCCGTCAGGTTGTGACTCCCAATGGTGGGATTCCAGGGGGCATAATCGCCACTCGCATCGCCCATCAGACAATAAGGCAGATGGTTCTCGACCTTAAACGCACTTTCTCCATCCAGGTCAAACCGAACGCTCCCCACGACCGTAGGATCCGTGTTGGCTCGAATCGTGAAATTTGTTGGCAGGAATGCTAGGTCCAGGACGACGCCATTTTCCAAGGACTCAAATCCTGGTACCGGCTGATCGGTATCCGCGTCGATCAGAGTGAAATCCGTGATGGATTGTTGTAGGTTTAGATCTAAACCGGGGCCGGTGATGGGCGCCTGGTCGGCACCATTGCCCGCCTTAGTAAAAACGGAGATAGCATCTCTTTTATAGTTGCCATCTACGGTGAAGTAAAACCGTCTTACCTGGTATGCCGAAAAGCCTTCGTCATATTTCAAGCCCCACGCTGCTGTCTTCCGGTCGTAACCAATATCAGGTTGGCCGCCACCGGAATTCAAATTGACGTGGGGAAAGGTGCCACTCCAAGTGCCCGCACCATCCACACCGCCAACGATGTTCGTTTCATCGCTAATGTCGTAAGTAACGTGGCTAATCTCTGGCTGTTCGCCACTTTCAACAATATAGAACCATGTTGAGGTTCCCTCTTCTGGATAGTCGTAAAGAACGCCACCAAAGGTCACGGAATCATTCCCAACGGTAACGGTTTGGGCTCCGGGAATCGCTTCATCCGTGCCGTTAACCGTTTCCGGTGACTGATGCTCGTAGGCGTAATGCCACCAACGAATTTCGCTGATCCCGAGACCTTGAAAATTATAAAAGGTCGTGCTCCGTTCTGAGTCGAGAATAGGATCGTTCATGACGCTTGTGCCAACCGTTTCAATCCCGGATTCGTCAATATCCAGCCGGGCATTATCAAAAGAGGTTACATAATCCGTTGTGAGGGATATCTGATCTCCGTTGGCATCAAATAAATCGATGCGATTTGCCAGCATTTCGTCAAAGTAGGTAAATAGGCCTCCCGTGGCAAAGGTGTCTAAGCTTATCGCTGACGAGAAACTCAGAGAGTAATAAAAATCCGGAAGATCGCCCCCAGTGCTTTGAAGATGGGTCTCCATCCCTAACTTCGAGAATTCTGAAAGATTCGGACCCAATACATCACCCGTCGGCGGACCGCCGTGAAGGCTTACGTTTAAGTCAATGCCTGAGCCACCGATATTGGAAAAGGACTGTGTGATATCCCATTCATCGTTTAACCATCCCTGACCATCATTCCATAGGGAAGAATCCCAGTCGACAAGGTAATTGCCAGGATTTCCTGGCAATTTATCGTAAGATAATGAAATGGGTTCTGAGTAGAGCACGCCGTTGATAGGCTCACCGTTTTCATCGATCTCGGGATCGGTTCCATCAGTGGTGTAGAAGACTCGTGATCCTTCGGGCGCATCCTCTCCCGGCGCAAGTGTAACGAGCACACTGCCTTCAAATACCCCTCCGTCGGGGGTCACAATAGGTGGCGTCAACTGGGTCTCAGGGATCGATTTGAAGAAATGGGTTTCAACTTCGCTTTGATAGACATCGGGAGACTCACTGTCGCAATAGGCCGAAATCTCGGTATTCCCCGGTATCGAAATGGGCTCGCTGTAAATGGCGGCCTCTGCGCCATTGATTGAATAGTAAATAACGGACGTGCCAGATTCGTTCGGATTCGTGAGGACAAGAGTCTTCGCGTATTCAGATTCGCAACAATCGCTTGAAGCCATTGAGAATACAGGCGGCAAGAGAAGCTCTCCCGTAGATTGATAAATCTCCGCGCGAGCCAGACTTGCCTTGTATCCCTCATTGAGCGGATAGGAGAAAGCCGCAATCGAAGATCCAGGAGAAAGTTGTAACGGCTCTTCGTATAATTGATAGTTGCTACCGTTTACCGTGACGTAGAGATAAGAAGATCCTTCAGGATTAGGATTCGTCAATTCAACGGTGAGATCAAACTGATCGATGGGATAGGTGCCCGAAGCAGGGTAAATCTGCGGAGGCAGCAATTGTGCTGACGTGGTGCTCGAAGATGGGAGAGTGTCCGAACTGTCTTCTGAGTCGGGTGCCAGTAAAGATTGCGTGGTGTTGTCAACGGTATCCCGATCGTGATCCCATACCCAACTCCCAACGTTGTCATTAACGGAGAAGGCCCAAGTAGTGGAACGCTCTTCGGCAGTGGTCGGCTCTAAAGCCTCTTCATTGAAGCGGAGATCCTTGATCCCACGGGCACCACTGTCAGCGAGGATGAAGGCGTTTTCACTACTATTCCAAAGGATGCGCAGATTGCCGTTCGTATTGGCTTCTTCGATTGTCTGCCATTCGGGCGTAAGCCTTCCGTCAATAAAACTTCCTCGATACCCAGGCAGTTTTTCGCCATTACTTGCGATCGTTTTGAGTTTATTAAAAACAGCGTCAGTTGAGGAGACCCCATCGAATGTTCCCCCGCTACCTAAATATAATGCAGTAGCTGAATTGAGCGTTTCGACCTGGGCCTGTAACTTGGTACGCTTCGCGGCTTTTGATGAATTGGAAACGACTGATATGCCAATACTGGCGATGATCGCAATGAGTGAAACGGATGCGAGCATATTGATCAAGCTAAAGGCCTCAACAGTTCTAAGAGGATAGATTTTCATGTGAATGATTACTCAGTTTGCCCATCTCATCGGCTGACTGCCGCCACTAGTACACACGTACCCCGAGAGCGTGAAATAGAGGGACTCGGCGTATGTTGAATCCTGCAATTCAACAACGGTGTGACTCTATTGAAGGAACACGTCGGGATGCGCTTACCTAAATGGCTTTAAGCGAATTTGGGGGGAGGTGGATTTATCAAGGCAACCTTGAAGTGGATGCAGCCGCCTGACGTCATCGATTACTTTTGTTCTACGCGTATGAGTAGTGACAGCAATAAGATCGAGGAAGAGCAGTATTATAATGTGAGGTTATCTGTAAGGCGGAGTGAGATTAAGAGGTCATCAAGGTATACGCGGAAGAAACCACCTTTCTATGGTTTTTATGAAATTATTTTTTGACAGGCCATCGAATCCTCTAATTTCGATCACAATGAATCAGAGACGATAATCAACTTTTGAGGTTCAGGAGTTTTTAGGTGGAATACACGCCTCCGAGAACGCCTTGGTTCTCAGAATGGACAGCCGTTCGCAATTGGCGAAACGGCAATTGTTTACAGCTTTATCTATCTAGGGGAGTTCACACTGGCTCAGCGGCGTGGTCTTAGGGGTTTTGGGGTGGAGCGAAGATTTCCGCGCCAATGCCATGCTGCTGTAGATCGTTCCTAACCCGCAGAAGACTGGGTCCTTGCACGTAGTCCGATTGTGACGTTCGGATCGAGAAATGACCGGAAGTTGTGGATGAGGGCGGTCGGGGCATCATGAAGAGTTCACCTGAAACCAAACAAGTGAACTCCAATGAAAGCCACCAACCACCCTACCAAATCAGCATCGATCCATGATCAGCAAGGAGCAAGCCCGGTCTGCCAAAGCGCTCTCGAAAGGGCCCTTCGTCAAGGAGCCCAAACGCTCTTACAGGCCGCCATCGAGAACGAAGTTGCCGATTACATCCAAGCGCATCAACACCTCTGTGATGACCAAGGTCACCGCAATGTTGTTCGCAACGGCCACCTTCCTGAACGCAACCTTCAGACAGGAATCGGCAACATACCCATCCGGCAACCCAGGATCGACGATCGCCGACCCGATCAGCGGTTCACCAGTGCCATCCTCCCACCATACCTGCGTCGAGTAGCCTCACTGGACAATCTCATTCCAGCACTCTACCTGCGAGGAATCTCAACCTCCGAGATGAGTGCAGCGTTAGAGCCGATCCTCGGCGAGAACGCCGCAGGCCTCTCTCCAGCCAACGTCGTTCGGCTCAAGGAACAGTGGGAGAAAGAGCGCGAACAATGGAACAAACGGGATCTCAGTGACAAGGAATACGTCTACCTCTGGGCCGATGGAATCTACTTTAATGTCAGGCTCAACGACGATCGACCATGTGTTTTAGTGATAGTGGGTTCGTTGCCCGATGGAACCAAGGAATTGGTAGCCATCAACGATGGAGAAAGAGAGAGCAAATTGTCCTGGAAGAACCTGCTCTGTGACCTCAAGAAACGGGGACTAAAGATCCCTCCAAAACTGAGCATCGCCGATGGAGCGCTTGGATTCTGGAGCGCCCTCGAAGAGGAGTATCCCACGAGTAAACAACAACGCTGCTGGGTGCACAAGACAGCCAACATCCTCGATAAGCTGCCTAAGAAAGCGCAACCGCTAGCCAAGGAACGCATCCATGAAATCTACATGGCAGAAACAAAGAAAGCCGCGCTGGAAGCGTATGACGAATTCCTCAAGCTCTACGAAGCCAAGTATCCCAAAGCATGCGCCTGCTTGAAGAAAGACAAAGATACATTGCTAACATTCTACGACTTTCCAGCCGAACACTGGCGGCACATTCGCACAACCAACCCAATAGAATCGACGTTTGCAACCGTGCGCCATCGAACTCGTCAGACCAAAGGATGTGGATCAAGGAAAGCCACCCTATCAATGGTCTACAAGCTAGGCTTGGAGGCCGAGAAAGGCTGGCGTCGACTCAACGGGTATCGACAGCTTGACAAAGTCGTCCAAGGAATCACCTTTGTTGACGGTATTGAGCAGCGAGCCGCCGCCTAACCAATCACAGGACTCGATTGGTGTTCCGGCAGCCGCTCTCATCCACAACTTCCGGTCATTTCTCGTTCGGATCCACGATTGGTGGGAAAGCTCCACCTCTACCTTCTGCTCGGCTAGAATCTCCCGGATCTTCCAATGACATCGCCGGTAATGCTCGAAAAGGCGTTTGCGGGCTTCGACCATGGTTTCGGCCATCACCCAGGTGTTGGACTGAGCGATGGCAAGCTGATCTTTAAGGGGGTTCGCAGCGGTGGGCAGGAGCTTGATCGTGTAGACGTAGCAAGGCATGAAATTTACGATACTCTTAATTAATTGACTCGAAAGTAGTTATCACACAGCCTGGACTTTCCAGGCTTCCCTTTGGGAGGGGAAATCAGAGTGGGCCACTTCTACGCACGGGGGTGGCCTGCTCTTCATTTGAGAGGGCGTCCCAATTTGATCGAGAAACGGGCCGCCCCCTCCAGGAAGCGGCCCGCCAACCACGCGTCACGGGTGCCATCCCCCTATTTAGGAAAACGCCCGTTCAGCGTGGACAGGTTGCCTTTTGGTTGCAGCTCATGTCAAATTACTCTTGGCGATAAGAGGAGCGAGTGCTGGCAAAAATGGCAGTGGCTGGCGTGCAATTATGGGGAGTCCCTCGATCATCCATGCCTCTATCAGGCGTCCTGGGAAAGCGTTCTGCAGACTAACTAAATCCTTGTTGATATCGCTAGTATTCGACCGTTCCCTCCACGTCACGAACTGAAAGGGGGTCTTGTCCATTTGGTCTTCGTTCTGGGGTTCCGCCATGTAGGGGGCGCCGAAGCAAAATTGATTGTGGCTGTTATGGTAATATCTATTAAATAGATTCTTCGCGATTTTCTACCTCGTTACTTCTAAAAAACGATAATAAATCGCATTACTAATTTCCATTTCCAAGAATTTGACTCATCTGGTTTGAGCCTTCGCACTCATTGCCATGATGAAACTGATTCTCCCTCAACTGCTCACCAGTATTCTCTTAACCAGCGTCTCTTTCGCCGATTCGCTAGACTGGGACAACTGGAAGCGCACCCTCGATAAACCCGGGTTCAACAGCAATCCCGCTACCTTCTCTCGAGCTTCGACCAGTGGTGAAATCACCGTCGCGTTCGATATCGAGCACCTTGGCACCACTTCACCTCTCTTCTCCTACTCAAAATGGGAGATCGATAAATGGGGCGACGATGGAAGCACGTTTCAAGTGGTGACCAACGCTAACAATGACGTTGTGTTGGGTCTCTGGGGTTATTGGGGCTGGGACGGGCTGGACACCACACCGAAAGTAGAAATTGGAGACACCACCTCATACAAAGTCACCATGCGCTTTAGCGAACCCGTGCAGGATCTCCAGTTCCAAATGAACGGCATCAACGGATTCATCAAACCGAGCGATGGCTTTAACTCTCGTGACATTCTCACCATCAGCGGTTTGCACGATGGCGCCAGTGCGGCATCGCCGCTCTTCTCCAATCCCGGGATCGGCTTCACCATCAATGGCAATGTCCTCACAGGCGACTACCTCAATCAGATTGGCGGCGGTCTGAGCGGTCAGCATGTCACGGACGACGGCTCGGTGAACTTGACATTCACTGAACCGGTAGATGAAGTCGTTTTCAGTTTGGTCAATGAAGCGGGCCACTTCGATCCGCAGCAGTTTGTCGATGAATTGCAGACTTGGTCTTTCTCCATCGGCGATCTCTCCTTCTCTAAAGTGATGGATCCCCCGGAACCGGGCGAGATTCCCGTCACTTCTGGCTTACAACTTTGGTTAGATGCGAATGAGCTTGATTCTCTCAAGCTTAGCAAAGGCCGCGTCACTCGTTGGGACGATCTCTCTGGACAGGGTCACACCGCCGCAGCCGCCAGTTCAAAAGAACGGCCCACCTTGGTGTTCGACCACAACAAACCGGCGATCCGTTTTGACAGCAATCTTCTCGTCATCGATGGCGGGATCTTTTCTCCGGGGCATCAAGTCGCCGATGTGACGGTCTTCACCGTCCTTCGCAGTCTCTCCGATGCCGAAGCAGGCACTCTGTTTTATGAGCCCGTTAGTCCTTCCCGATTTCTCACGCACTGGACTTGGGCCGATGGGCGTGGCTACTGGGATGCGGGCGCGACGGGGGCCGGAAGGCGCCCCACGCCCAGTGGGGCTATTCCCACCAACGTCTATGCCAGCTATCGTCTCGAATCCCGGACCAGCAGTTCCGCAGGCCAAGCGATCTACCGCGATGACACTCTCCTTGCCTCCGATAACGACGCCGTGGCCTTCTCTGGAACAAACGGCGATTTTTATCTCGGCGGTTTTGGAAGCGGGTTTTATCAATCTGTCAATATTCGCGAACTCATCGTCTTCGACAGATCGTTAGACGCCTCAGAGACAAGCGCGATGGAGGACTATCTTGCAGAAAAGTGGGGACCGAGCCCCCTATCGACCTTCCCCACCGCTACATTATCCACATCAGATGACGTCGTCTCCGGAACGTTCGACGTCGAAGTCACTTTTTCTCAAGAAGCCGGCGGGCTTGAGGAGAGCGACTTTGTCATCTCTAACGGAGAAACCACGAAACTGAAGTCTAACGGAAATGCTGCCATGTATACACTGACTGTTTCCCCAATCAATGAGGGAGCGGTGTCGATCTTCCTTCCTGGAGATTCGGCGCGGACGGACGTCGGCAATGGGAATCTTCCGTCGAACGTCCTCGACGTCGCCTTCTCTCAGACCAAGAGTCAGATTCGGCTGGCCGGACGGAGGGTGCAATCCCCTCAACCATCTAGCATTCCGATTGAAAATTGGTTAGGCAATGATGATGGCGATCTTTACGACAACCTTGCAGAATACGCACTCGCGACTTCCCCAGATTCGCCTGTTCACCCAGGTCAAACATCCTCCCTGCCCCGCGGCCTCACATTGGTTGAAACCGAGCAGGGTCTTGAAGCCACCTTCCTCAGACCTTCTGTAGCGACGGCTCATGTAAACTACACCTTGGAAGGGAGTCTCGATGGTCAAGTTTGGAGCAACCTCAACATCGAACCTGAGATCTCAGAAATTGGCAGCGAACTTGAGCAAGTCCGTTATCACGGGTTGCGCGCCGCTCTCACGGAAGCCTCCGGGTTTGTGCGGTTGCGCTTCGAGAGCCTTGACGATGGAACGATCTCTCATTCGCCCGCCTATGCCTGGCAGGAAACCGTGATCCAGCCCGGTCATCAATCCTTTGGGCCCAGCCTGCTCAACGAGCCTTTGCACGCCGGACGCATTGATGCGGTGTTAGGCAGTTTTCTCGATGTGCGGTCTTCGCTTCCCGATGAAAGCTCTCTCCGCAAGATCCTCCAATCATCCGGTCCCTGTTACTTGGAAATCACTCAAGGCGAACAGGCGGGGTATCGGTACGAGATCGATGAAGTTTCCACCACGAGCAAAGTAATCGCCATCGATACAAGCGAGTCCGTTTTTCCCGAGCCGTCTATCGATCTCGCCTCGCAATCCTTTGTCATTCGACCTCACATTACGCTCAATCAACTCTTTGTTAGCAATGAAATGAGAGCAGGCTTAAGCCCGGCGGAGAGTGATCACGTTCTGTTCTTCCGCGAGGGCGTTTACGAAACCCATTTCCTTCTGAAGGGCCCTCAACAATCCTACTGGACGAGAAGCGCAGATACCACGCTGGCAGACTCCGGCGCCCAAACGATCGCTCCAGGAACAGGCGTGATCGTATCGGTGGAGACTCCGGTCACCCTTCGCCAATTAGGCATGGTTCGTGATCACGATTTCCTGCGGCCTTTGAAAGCCGGCTATCAACTGATCGCCAATCCTTGGCCGGCTGATGCCTCAACCGATGATCTTTCGCTGAACCTGGAGACTGGTTTCCACAGCGATCTCGATCCCGTCAACGCCGATCAGCTTCTCATCTTTAGCAATGACATTTCTCCCGATAGCGCAGGCTTCACCGGTTACTTTCTTTTCTCAGATGCCACTGAGCCCTACTGGACGTCTATCACTGACACCATATTGAGAGACGTAAGCACAGACACGCTTCTGCCAAAGAATCGCGCCGCCTTTCTAAACCTCCGGGAGGCGATCGCTACCTGGAACCTGCAGGCAAAGTGAATGAATGATAAGGGGCCGTTTGGCAGATCGCCCACGGCCTCCTATAATGCGGCGTGGATCCTCAGGAACCCATCGCCACCGAAGCACATCTACCCGCCACCGCGGAGGTGGCGGGCGTTTTCCTAACAAATCGCGAGGCGTTCGAATCCGGTCTGGTGATCCTGGCCATGAATGTGCCGTACTGGCATGTTCACGAAGATCATGAGCATCGGCTCTACGTTGAAGGCGAGGTTCTGACACTCGTAAAAGAGGAACTTGCCATGTTCCGAGATGAGAACGCGACGTGGACTAACGCAACCAGAAATCGAGGTATCATTGGAAGCGAGCAAAGTGAAGGTGCATTGGGAATCGAGTGCCCAATGGACTCTTGAAACCTCCGATTCACAGGCGGTCGGTTCATGGGCACCAGTTCCCATTATCCCCGAACGGGAAGAATTCAGCTACACTGTGGAAATCCCAAACGCTAAGAAATCCGGGTACTTTCGTCTTCGCCGCGATGAGATCAATCTGCTAGAAGAGATGGGAGTATTAGACTAGCAGAGCCTAAACATAGATGCCCTTCCCCGGCCAAAACGCTAGCTTAGGCTGGGGGAGGCTGCGTTGGCTCTGACGTTAACTCGCCACGAGTCGACATTTCCTCTGTCTTCTCCAGTGCGGCAGATGTTCCGTGTCTCTTCTTGTGGGCTGTCTATGGGTTCCGTCCTCTTCCAGATGTTTGATCTGGCTCAGCCGATACTGAACACGATTGACCAATCGAATCGGTGTAAGGTTTCCGTTTCGCTCCATACCTCGAATTGTGTTAGTAGCGCATGCCCATCGACGCCGGAGCCAGGCTCGAGTCACTAAGCGTTCATCATCTTCACTCATTTCGTCAGACTCAGTTCTACTTTCTAAATCGATTTCTGGCATTCGAATCCACGCCCAAGCTCAAGATTCGCGAAGCGCAGCCGCCAAGACTGTCAGAATCGTCAAATGCCCTACATAGAACATGAGTGGTTGAGTAGTGATGCGATGCATCAGCTTTGGAGTTTCCGGCAAAGACTTTTGAACCAGGACAACGATGCCGATGGCAATCGGATGGCCGATCAACAGCGTTGAGGTTGCCGAGCCAAGTGGAAAGTTGGCTGCGTGTAGAATCCCGGCCGTGAGGCAATGACACAGCCAAAGGCTCGTCATCAGCAGAATCGCGCTCCTTTTCGACCTTTGAACGACGATCGCCATTGTGATCTGTGAGACCACGAGCGCAGGGCCGTAGTCAACTCCAAGAGGCCCAAGAGGGATCTCGATCAAGGAAATGCAGCTGAGCGCGAATGATAGTGTGATCAGCGCTGTCTCGGGTGCCCGTTTCAAGACAATCACCAACGGCCAGACGAGAGCGAGGCCCATTAGGATTCCAGTGTGGAGGTGGCCTTCACGCATGCTGTGAAGGACTGTCTCAGCGATTGCTGCCGCCCACAGTTCCAACCAACGTCGTATCGGCAGTGAAGAGTTCCTCAGTCCAGCGAGATAGCCAAACACGAACACGTAGAGTGGCTCGACCGCTCGGGTGATCGTCATCCGGATCACTGAATCTTCCTCACCAAAGTAGAGGATGGAGTGATCCAAGACCATGAGCACTCCGGCGATAGCCTTGATGTGGTCAAGCCACGGAATGCGTTTGGCCGGAGACGAACTCACACTCTCTAGATCGACCTCGCGTCGTTGAGATCCACGCAATTGGAACTACCTACGGCCGCACGAGTTGATGCCAAGAATTCAACGTGCCCTAGCCATAAGTTATGAAAAGCTCTAAAATTAGCGTTTTTTGTTGGAATTCTAGCATTCCGTTATTACGCAGCCATTTATCTACGCAAATTTGAAAACAATTCCGTGCATGGCCCAACAACCTCGTTAGGTTAACCAATGTTATGGCGGTTACTTCTTACTACGGTCAAGGATACTTTCCGCTAACACGCTGGCGATACGTCAGGCAACTGCGAGATCCTTCAAAGACCACTGAGGCCTTTGGCGAACTCTACTCGATCTATTTCAAGCCTGTCTATCACTACATCAGAAGAATGAAGTGGTCTCGCGAAGATGCTGAGGATCTCGCGCAGGAGTTCTTTGAGAAGTGCCTAACCAACGCCCTGTTTGAAAAGTCGTCTCCCAAGAAAGGGAAGCTTCGAACGTTGATTTGTATCGCGGTAAACCGGCACGTCGCCGATGAAGCCAAGCGGCGCTTTGCGAAGAAGCGTGGTGGTCATCTTCCGCCCAAGGAGCTTGCTGAGATTGCAGAGCACTTCGTATCCCAGTCCGAGATCTATCATTCACCCGATGATGTGTTCGCGCGTGAGTGCGGCCGGGCGATGCTCGCCGAAGTTTGGGAAGAGCTTCGCGAAGAGTTCCAGGCAAAGGATGAACTTGCCGTGTTTGATGCGATGTCAGACTTCATTGCGGGGCCGACGGCACCTTGCGAACGAACTCAGATCGAGGCCGCAGCGTCGATTGGCATGAAACCGAAGGCTTTTTCTAACCGACTGGTAAGACTGCGCCGCCGCTATCGTGATCTGATGACCTTACGCATCTCCAGGACTGTTGAATCGCAAGCGGAGATCGACGAAGAACTGACGCATTTTCAGAATCTGTTCTGTCACTAGACAGCACCCCCACCCGGAACCCACAGAGGCTACACAGCACTCTTTTCATCACCCAAAAACCCATGACATAACCTACTAACACCACGACATACCCGCCATGAGCGCGGCCTCCTCTCCGCCGTCTGATGCCAGGAAGTGTGTCCACTGCGGCAGCGATTTAAATGGTTCCACCTACGGGAGAACTTGTATTCGCTGCCTGTTCACCTTTCCGGCAACATCACTAACACCACTCGCAGATCGTTCCCTCCCACCACCGAAGCTATCAGAGATGCAGACTGCCTTTCCGCAGTATGAGTTTCTTGAGGAAGTAGGCAATGGCGCCAGAGGAAGGGTTTTCAAAGCCTTAGATACAGGGCGCTTTGACCGGACTGTGGCTATCAAAGCCACACGCATTGAGCAGGATGACTTGGAGTCGCTGACGCGATTTCAGCTTGAGTGCAAGACCTTGGCTCAACTGCGTCACCCCAACATTCCTGCGTTCTTCGATCATCTAAGCACGGACGATCTTCATATGGTGGTGATGGACTGGATGCCCGATGGCACTCTGGAGCAACTGTTAGAACGCCGAAATGGGAAGCGGCTTCGGCTCGTAAAGATCGCCGCGATCATGGAGCAGCTTTGCGACGTGCTATCGTTTACACACTCGCAAGGTTGCATCCATCGGGACGTCAAGCCAGCCAACATTTTACTCAATGGAGACCGGATTCGACTCACTGACTTTGGGCTAATCAAGGCCGACAGCAACGAACCAGGGATCACCAGGATTGGTGTTGCGGTCGGCACCCCAGGTTACATGGCACCCGAGCAGGAAAAACCCGGCACCTCAGTTGATCACCGCGCCGACCTGTATGCGCTGGGAGCCCTCCTTTTCCGGATGGTGACCATGAGGGAGCCCCCAAAAGGCTTTATCGACCGTTCCTCCCTCCACAGCTGTCCGCGAGCCTTCTATGCAGTCATCAAGAAAGCAATGGCTGAAAGGCCAGATGATCGTTTCCAAGACATCGAGTCACTTCGTCTAGCAATCCGCCACGCGTGGTCGACCGTTAAGATTCAACGACGATGCGTCGCACTCATGACGGCCGCTGGTATTGCGCTAGGGTTCTGGCAGCTCTTCTTCCGTTAGGCTATGGCCATTCCTCCAGAATCGTTCCGCTCGGTCCTAGGATCTGAAGACTTTCGTCTGGAGAAGTAAGCGCCAACCGAAACACTACGATGTTAAAGCCTTGTTTGCCAACATCTCGCATGGCGCGAGATGGAAACCGCACAGCGGCGATCGTTGTTTGCTTACTTACGGCCTCTCCCAACGATTGCAGTGGCGTTTTCCGGCGCTTCAGACGGAACGATTCGAAGAAATCTTTGTCATCCAATCCAAGGCTCTCACGGTTTGCGGGATGTGCTAGATCAAGCAGCGCTCGAACATTAAGATTGCCGTGATAGACAACGTGAGGCTGAGGATCGACGAAATAGCTATCGTACTCGGCGAGTGCGGTCTCCCGTTCTTCTGCCATGTAAAGACAGTGCACGCCTTCTGGATTACAACGTTGTCGACGCCCTGACGTAAACAGATAGCTTGGAGGCGTTCCTTCGGCGAATGTTAGTTGAGGAACGCATCTTACAAGCGTGCCGGTGAAGGGACAGGTTTCCGCGTCATTCAGGAGCTTGTTCCAAACGGTTGCCGCCATACCATCGTCTTGCGCTAGCCTGGCGCTCCAAGAAGCATGTCTTCCACTAGATCAGCTACCGCGTCAGCTCGTTTGGTAAGTATCACATCCATCGGCGTCCGGTCATCCAGATGTGGATTAGAGCGCTCTAGCCAAGCGCGAAAATCGGCGTCCGTGAAGAGCGACCGCAGTCTGGCAATGCGCTCATAAGGACGAAGCGCCGGTTGGATCTTGGGAGCGTCCGGGGTCTTGCTGACTGATTGCTTGGAGCGGTCAATCAAATTCGCCAGCAGGGACAACGACATGCCAAAGGTTTTAGCAATGGCCCGCGCGGACAGACGGCCGCTTTCAGCCAGCAATGGCCGAGTGGCCCTAACAACTTCCTTGGCCTCGGCGAGTGGGTCGCCATTGGCGGCACCTTCTTGGACCGTCATCTTAGCCAAGGCTTCATACAGACTAGCCCTCAGGTTCTCTTTGCCCCACGAGAACTCAATCTGTGGCAAAATCGACTTTGGAAACAACCGCATCACGTCCACCATATTCTGAGGTTCGCGTACCTCGTTTGCGGCGAAACTCACGACAATTCTAGGAAGCTGCGGAAGCTTTTGAAGACGCGCCCCAAGGTTGCCTACTCGAACACGATGTTTGGAGAATTGCGTTGGTTCACGCGCTTGTAACACGATCACCGCTGGAACCTCGCCGGTCTTGCCAACATCGGATACCGTCGCGCGTACGGTATCGAATTCTTTGGCCCAGCTGGGGACGGTCCCGCGTTTATCCCAATTGGCAAAGGCGATGCGAATGGATTTCGCTGATGTTACCATGACGCCTAAATGTAAACCCGGCGTCAACCAGATGTCAACTTTTCTGGTCATCCCTGTCGGGAGTTCGGAGTACGAGCCGGCCGCTTCCATGATCACAGTCGCGACGCTCAACATCCAAACGGCCACCTTTGATGCCTCCATTGAGCATGCCCTCGCGAAGCACACGGCGCACGTGGCTTTCAACCGTCTTTCGCAGAGGCCGCGCCCCAAGTCTTGAATGATAACCCTGACTCGCGAGGAATCTAGGTACTTCCGGTGTGTATGAAAGAAAGACACCACTCGAATGACGATGATGCGCGAGTTCCCTTTCCAAGAGCAGTTCGGCGATGGGAAGAATATCCTCGAATGCGAGTTTGTCGAAGACACAGACGGTGTCGAATCTTGCGAAAACTTCCGGGCGTAACTGTGACTGTGCTTGGGCTTCGACGAATCGAACGAGTGTTGCCCTAACGCTACAACGCGCATCGAGGATCGCATGGGAGGCAATGTTGCTGGTGCACACCACGTAGAAGGCGCTGAGGTCTAAGGTTGTGCCGTTGGCCATCGTGACGCGCGCCGCATCGAGGATTTGCAAGAGAATGTCCAGCACCCGCGGATGTGCCTTCTCGATCTCATCAAAAAGCAACGTGCCCTTCCTTTCGACGCTGATGTATCGTTGGGCTAGCAAACCTTCCTCTGTGCTGCTGCGGCCGAGCAACACGCCAAGGGCTTCTTGCGTTTGATACTCACTCATGTCCAAGCGGATGAGATGATTGTCATCAAAGAGATGCTCAGTGAATGTAAGTGTGAGTTCCGTCTTGCCTACGCCAGTGGGACCGAGAAAGAGAAAAGTCCCTCTTGGCCGCTTGGGATCGGTTAGACCTAGCTCTCCGTTCTGGAGCGATGCGGCCACCTCAGGGATAACATGGGGCTGCCCCAGAATCTGCCGCGCTAGGAAATTCTCCAGGTCCTGCAATCGCTTGCGGTCATGGCTGTTGCTCACCCCATTCACGGAGTTGCTTGGTGCTGATAGCGTTCGTTGAATCATTGTCATTCGCCAGGCTTTGGATTGCCTTAAATTGCTTCTCTGTTTCCTCGCGAAGCGCTCGTTCCCGTCGAAGTTCACTGGATAATCGTTTCACCAGATCGGCATTGCCTGATTGCTTTGCTAGTCGATCCTTCATCAGTATAAGTTGCTCAACTGTCTCCATCTGCGTTTGCTCCAGATCTTGAGACAGTTCGTGAAGCCGTTGTCTCTCAGCATGCAACTGATCGGATGGTGGTAGTGGTCTGAAGGCGGAGTCTCGCAGTGATTGTACGGGCCCAGTGCTTTTGAGGGGCGGATTGCCGCGGCGCAGATTCCAACGCGGTGACTTCTCTAACTGATACACGCGGTGGGCTTCGTGCATCTGCTGCCCATTCTTGGAGGGTTTACGGCCGACGTAGTAGCTCTTCACAAACTCCGGGTTGCGCACGCGCTTGAGATCGTTCGCTCCCAAATACTCATTGCGTGCTGGCTGCTTGAGCAGCGCAGTATCCAAAGACGATTGTGCAGTACCAATCGACCGCTTGGACGCGCAACTGGTGCCGAAGAAGGCGGCCACTAACAGGTAACAGGGTAGGTAGTTATTCATCTTGATGCTCCTTTCGTTTCTCGTAAGCAGCGACGTGTTCTCGCAAACGCTCACGATGTTTGCGGGTGTTGCTAACCTGATCTGGCTCTTCGGTGACCACTGGCTTGGTCGTCGCCACCGGTTGCCAACTGTTGCGCGCGGTTTCGCCCTGTGTCAGGCCGGCCACGCTAGCGAGTTCCGGTTCAAACACTTGAAGCGTGTAAACATAGAACTCCGTTCCCGCCGCAACACGGACAAACAAGCCATCGCCTTCGATCTGGTCTAACAAAAGCTTTGCGTAGCGCTCAGCCACCGCTGAGATCCCTTCCAGCCCGGCATTCTCGATGGAGTTGCTAGGACGCGATCCGAAGATGCTCTCTGTCGTCTCTTCGCTGGCGCGTGCGGCACCGCCGATCATGGTGGCGGCGAACAACTTGAACTCCAGGAACTCGTCGCTCTTGGCAATCTCCCCACGAATGCCGGCCGATCCGTCCGTCAGCCCGTAACTATCTTTGTCATAGTCATAGGTTCGATCGAGGGCGAGGCCATTGACGTTGTATTGCCTGCCATCTTGCCACACAAACTGCCATGTGCCTGACACGGCGATGCGGTCCCGGACGCGACCGCGCTTGGCGAAACTGTGAACCTCCGTGCCCGCCGGTACGATCAGGTTGCCGTTGTGCCAGACATCTTCGGTCACAAAACCAATCACCGGCGTCTCCAAGGAACTGGAGTCCACTGTGATGATCAGTTGGCAAGGAATGAGCGTTCCTGTGGGCGCGGATACCCGCGGTGGTTCCATCTCGTTGGACGGAACTGGTTCTGGCTTGGGTTCCTCGTAGAAGTGAACCAGCTTCGGGAGGCTTACTTTCTGTTTCTTGTTGGTTGGTTTGGTAGGCAACGGATCAGCGACAGAGGGCGGAGGCGGCCGGAAACGTGACAGCTTGTTCTCCTTCACCCATTCGGAAGTCACCGGCTCGTCAGGTTCGGGTTTGTTCTCTTCCGGCGACATCTGGCCTAACAACTCCTCGCCTTCAGCCACCACCGAAGCCTCTTGCGCATTGCGTTCCCGATACTCCCGGATGAAGTAGAAGATTGCGAACAGGCCTAACAACAATAATACTCCAGCGCCCGTGCGGGTCTTGAAGAAAGCGATCACGCGTGACATCACTTGCCTCCTTTCTCATCAATGGTGACGATGTCAGGGCTGTCGGCATCACCGAACAACGACGGATCGATGTAGCCCGCCCATTCCTCCGATTTTTCGTAGCGGCAATGCGCAGATGGGATCAGTCTGAAATCGTTCTTGATGCTTAGGTTAGCCCGGTTGCCTTCGGTATCGCCCTTGATCACCACATGAACGGGTATTGCACCATTTGCCGGCACGTTCTCTGATGCGTCCACCAGAACGACTGGATAGACGCGTTCACCAACTCGGACTTCGAAGGAACCGGGATCGATCCGAATGGGATAGCTGAGCCGGTTCTGGATTTCTCCGAGCAACACCAAGGCATCTTCCTTAGGAAAGCGATAGAGTTGCTGGATCACACTAGCGGTTTCTCCGGCATCATAGGTCAACTCAACGCGCCGCGATTCAACTTCATCGTAAAGGTGCGGAAGATACGCCTGGAATACACGTTCGTTTCGTGCGAGGCGAAGCAGATGGAGAAGCTTCTCCGTACTGTAGTCGAGTTTCTTCCCATCAACTTGGGAGTGTGAGATCTTGCGCGCTTGACCAAGCCTCCGCTTCTCCAAATCAGCGAATCGAATCACGGCGGGCGCTTCATCACTCGGTTCTAAGTACAGCAGCACCAAATCCCTTCCTAACAACACGCCTATCTTAGCCTCTCTGTCCCGCATGACATTGCGCAGGGTCAGCAGATTGGAGTTCTTCGGATGCGTGTAATGATAGATCCCCGGTTCCATCTGTCAGCCCGTAGCCCATCAATCCGTTCACGTTTCGGGGAAACTGCAGGATGGTCGCCTGATCTGTACCAACCGTGATTTTGATAGGCTCGCTCATGGTGAGCGGAACTACGGGAATCTGTTCGCCGACAGCGGCTGAACACGACAGCACTATTCCTAACAAAAGAAGTGGTTTCATGATTTGGTCGTCGTTTGAGCTTGATAGTCAAAGGCGATGGCCACGGTGGGATACCGCCCATTGTGGCGCATGTCAGGGTTCAGGATGAACTTGAACTGTGCCTGCACTTCGAGCACCTCGGTGAAAGGCTTGTTGCGAAAGACGCCATTGCGGATGAGTTGGCCTTCCACGCCCGTGAGGACCGAGTCGTCGCGCACTTGCAGGATCTGGATGGCGCCCAGCTCGACCTTCTGATGAATCTCTTTCTCGCGAAACGCTTTGGTTTCCTCTTCGAGCCGTCTGCTGGTCTTCTGATAGAGTTCGACGCCCAAGATCCGTTTGAGCCTGTCCGGATTGTCCGGTCCGCTCGGGTTGCGATTGAACACGGCTTCCATTGCCAGGCGTGTTTGCGCGGCATGCACGGCCTTGGCATCTTCAAAGTCCAAGGACGCCGGTAAGTAGTAGGTGTTATTGGCATCCATGACGAAGAACTGCGGCTTCGTCTGGAGTGCCGCGACCAAACGCTGACGCTCCCACCAGAACACCACGGTCACGCCGATGGCGAAGACAAACCAGAACAACGCCACTTTGTCTTTCTGGATGAATAGATCGATGACCGGTTTGGATCTTCGTTTCACTGACATAACATCGATTGGTTAGGTTGATTGTTTGGCCGCGATGGCAGCGGCTTTGGAGTTCGACCCGCCACTACTCGGCGACCCGCCACCACCACCTTCGGACGATCCGCCACCCTTTGACGGCGACTGACCACTTCCGCTGGCGGCACTCATCGCGGCCAGTCCAGCACCAATAGCCATGGAAGCGCCTCCCCCTGCTGAGCCCCCCACGAATCCCGCGGCTCCACCACCAACCATGCCCCCGAGTCCCGCAGCGCCTTTGCCTCCGGCCGCCATGGTTCCGCCGACAGCACCGCTCAGGCTGGCGCCCGAAGCGCCGACAAAGCCGCCTAACAGCGCCGCACCGATCTGTGAGCCGGTCGTCACCGCACGTGCTAGAATGACGGGAGCAGCGATCGTGCTGAACACCAGCCACAGCGATGCCACGATGGTGAAGATGATCATCTGTGGGCCGAAGGAGGCTTTCCCTAACGCACCTCCGAACTCAAAGAGCGTACGGTCGGCGGCGTTGTCTAACAAAGCCTCGGTCATGATGTTCGCCACGGCCCATCCTAGCGGCCAGAGTAGAATGCCGATGATCCCTAACACATAGCGGATAGCAATTCCTCTAGTGGCGTTCACGAGGAACATCGGTAGAAACAAGGGCAGGAGCGCGACACCAAAGTACAGGAAGCCTTTCTGGATCACATAAGCCCACCAAACGATGAGCCAGGCGATCTTGGCCGCGATGAGAATGAGGAAGCGCCCCAGCGCGGTTGCCACCGCTGCTTCCGTATCAAAAATGAAATCGTACCACGAGCTTTCTTCGCTCTCATCCTGAGGATTGGCGATGATCTCACCAAAACGAGTGTGGGTTTCACGAGGATCCGTCCCCAGTTCGGCAATGACACCATCTTGAACAGTGTTGCCCAGAAAGAACACCCACTCATCCACTAACCCTAACACCACGGCGATCACTGCGATGGCGATCAACGTGCGAACGACTTCGGCCAGGCTCCCAAACGTGCCGCGATAAGCGGCTAACAAGAGCCCGATCACCATCACCAAATAGGCAAACACCAGAAGACCGGAAAAGAGATCTTCTACCGAGCCCTTGAAGGTGGGAAAGAGTGCGTCGAAGTCGTCCATGACTTGTGGGAATGATTAATCGGATCACCAGCCGTAACGGCTTTCGTCTAAACGATAGGTTGCCAGATCGCGTTGATTGCCGACTTGGAAACGCTTGGCTTCCGCTTCGGCCCGTGCCTTGGCTTCGGCCCGGCGTTGGTTGGCGTTCTCAAGTTCACGCGCCGTGTTCTCACTGGCAGCAATCTCAAGCTCACGATCGATCGCTTGCAGCTCGGTCTGCTGTCCTATCAGAACACCGGTAAGTTTCTTCACCTCGCTATCGGTGGTGGCGTTTCGAAGTGAGTCGACCGTTCCCGCGATCTCTTCTTTCAACAGATCGCGGCGTTCAATCACTTCGAGTTTCTTGGCGCGAAATTCATCGACCGTTTCACGAACGGCATCTTCGGGCTTGTAACGCTCTGCCTCGCGCTCGAACACGTCGCCATCAATGTCGAAGTTGAAACCGATCTCAGGAAAGAGGCCGCCGCCGTCAAATTCGAAGATGCCCTCGCCGGCAATGTCGCCCATGCGCTCGGCAACGTCTAGCCGTTCTGTCGCTTGGCCTAACTGATCGAGAAGTTCGTCTAGGCCAGCCAGGTCGAGAATAGCTTCTGGATCACCAAAGCGATCAAGATAGTCATCCACCTGAGCAATCTGGGTCGCCAGTTGATCAATCTGCGTGTAGAGCTGATTGATCTGTTCGACCGCTTTGGCGATTTGGGTTTGTTGATTGGCTTCATGTAGCACCTGCTGAGCGAGATCGCTCGCCCAATTCACTTGGTTCGCCGCGATCTGGGCGACATCGATTACCGGGATGCCACCGGCCATGAGCCGGTTAACTGATAACGTCAGGGCGAGTAAGATGCCCAACAAGGATGAGCGTTTCATGGTAGATTCCTTTCGTTAGGGTTGGTTGGAATGAGAGGCTTGAGCAGCTCCGCGATGGGATCTTTGACGAAGTCGATAATGTTCAGACCATTCGTTGCTGGAGCCTTTCGTGTGGAAGACGGTTTCGTTTGTGCAGGCGTCGCACAGGTCCTCTCCACTTGGGCCTGCTGATAGCGCTGACGCTCCAGTTCTTCATCCGCAAGCCGGATGATCTCTAACATGCGGTCAGCCTCGTAATCGACGCTTCCGTCGGGATGATATCGCGATCTCATGGCTCGATCACCTCCACCACTTGCGTGTGCGCTTCGACGATGACGCCATCGTTAGTCACATGTTCCGGTACGGGGATCTCGTAGTATCCCCGGTTGAAGGTTACACTTAGTTCATCGCCTTCATGCAATCGTTTCGACGCCCAATAAAGCCGCTTCACTTCATCACTTTGGCCTTTCTGATAGCCTTGAGCATAGGCCTGCCTTTCATTTGTTTGCGTCCAGTACTTGAACACCGTTCCGGCAACAGCTCCACCCGCCGCTCCGAGAACCGCTCCCTCCGCTTCACCACCGCTGATCTCATGGCCGATGAGAGCGCCAGCGGCTCCAGTGATGACCGGCGCAGCAGTATCAGGCAAGGATTGGCAACCAAACAGGAATAACGAAGTAGCTAATCCGAAATAGACAATGATCTTCATAGTTAGGTGAGAGCTAAGAGTTCTTGGGAAGGTGCGTTCTTGGCCGTGACGATGACGGGCTTGGCATCTTCGGCGCGGTAGTAGACGAAGCCTGCGTGCGGATCGGTGCGTTGCTTGCCCGGTTCCGGGAAATTGGTGATGGCCGCTTTGGTGATCTCTGGCAGCGGAAACGCCTCATCGATGCGGTCGAGATCTTGCCGGTCCCGCTGTTTGAGCAGAAACAGCATGCGTGAATTGCCCATCACACTGGACCGCACCGGGCTGTCATGAAACCGGCTGAACTGTTGGATCACGCTGATGACCCAACAGTTGTATTTGCGCATCCGTTCGTAGAATTCGCGCGTGATGCGGTCGCCGTCGGGTATGGTTAGGAAAGCGCTCAATTCTTCCAGCACGATGCGCTTACGTTGATCGCGTGGCCGCGTGAGCACTTCATTGCGCACATGATTGGTGATGAGAAAAGCGGCGACAGCGCGGAGGTCTTGCGCGGACTCCGGAATGTAACTGAGTTCGAAGTGAGCGATCTTGCCGTCTAACTGAATGTTGCTCTCACCATCCAAGATCGGGCCGTAATTGCCACCGGCACTCCACGGCTCTAAGAGCTTGGCTAGGGTCCGCCAATCTTCGGCGTTGGGACCATGACTTTCCAAAGCCAGCATCTCTTGCAGATGACTATGGGTGGGAATGTGAGACGACGGCATGTAGGCGTAGGCATGTTGAAAGATGCACTCGCTCGCTTGTGGATCTCTCAATGCCTGATCAATCTGCTCTTGCTCGATGACCGGCTCTTCCTGTTCGCCGGTTGTGGCCCATTCCCGATAGTGGATGTAGGCGTCCAGGAACGTGGAGCCTGGCGGCATCTTTTCCAACGATGCCCGAACCGCCAGTGCTTCGTTGGCCACCAAACGGAGCGTGTCCGGATACTTGCGTGCCCAATCTTCATAGAAGTCGCGATAGAGCTGGCGGATGGCACTGGAAAGATGTGCGGCACGCAGGCGGTTCTTGTCCGCATCTTCCAGCACACCCGCCATCAGCTGGCCCATGGCCGTCGCGTTGGAAAGTTGCAGTGGTGTCAATGGCAGGCCGCCGGTGTCGAGATAATTGAACGTTAGGGTACCGTTGGGCTGAATGATGATTGGCTTGGCTTTCTCATCGATCGTCTTGGTGTAGCCTTGATAGGATAACCCTTCTTCGACGAGCACCGTGTAGTCGTAATAAGGCTCGGTTTGGGTGAGGAGATCGATCATGTTGACCGACTTGCCCGCCCCACTCATGCCGAAGACAACGCCGTGCTGAGGGGTGATCCGTTTGCCGCTGCCCATAAAGGTGCGCACGCCGATTAAGTTGCGATTCGCGCCATCATAAAGCGCTTCGGCTTGCGCGAGATCACCTGTCGGTGTGGCTGACACCGGCAATAGGTTCGCCAGATTCACATCTTCGATGTAATGAAAGTAGTCGTCATACTTGTCCCAACACCATCCTGGCAGAGCAGCGAAAAAGTAGTTACGCGAACTCGTGGGCAGTGAGGGATCGTAGACTTTGGCGCCATTGAGTTTGCTGATAGCGCCTCGCAACGCGGCAAGCTTCGCGCGCAAGCCTGCTTTGTCGGCATCCCAGGCACGAATGATGAACTGCGCTTTGTAAGGCAGCACCTCATTTGACATCAGCCGCGCGATCTTCTGCCCCTTCTTATGCATAGCCGCCACCATGCGCAGCTTGGGCGAATGTTGGATGGTGTGTTGCAGCTTCTCGTAAGCGCCTTCCTCGCGTTCGATTTCGCGCAGGACATCCAGTGCCTGGATGTTGACGACGATGGAATAGTCTAACAAATCGAGACTCGTCAGTTGGCTGATCATTCCGGAGAACGTCGTCTTGGGCAGGCTCTTGATGACCAGGATGCCGTGGTAATAACCGTCTAGGTAGAAGCCCAAGTCAGGTTTGACTAGCGGCGCCGCCTCGCCGTTGAAGCAGTTCTCCACGATGCTCTGCTTCGGCTCGAACAGGAGATCGTAATTGAGCTTCGGTTGATCCGACGCCGACGGGTTGAAGTAGTGATAAAAGGCTCGGAAGTGAGCGGTATCATCGAAAGGCTCGATCGATCCTCCCAAGCTGCCAAACACTTGATGCAACAGCTCTTCATACTGCCGCAGCTCGCGCGCGCTCGCATCCAGGGTGTAGTCGTAGGCCGCGCGCTGCCCTTTGCCTAACGGAACGCCAGTCGTGTCGATCTTGGTGGTGACATACCAATGCAATCTTTCGCGTCTCAACTGACGCTTCTCCATCCTGTCCCAGTAACGCGTGAACCGCTCGTTGCGCTGTTCCTTGCTCCAGGCGTTGGTGGCTAGTTCTTTGGTCTTGGCGTAGTAGTCTAACAACTCGCGCTTGTAATCCGAGTCGACCGACCAATGCACCTGCATCCGGGCAGATTCCTTCAACGAAGAGAGCAGGATGCGCAGGTCGTCTTCCAACTTGTTCAACCAGGATACCTCCGCGTTCTCACAGTCTGGCGGATGCACACGGAAGCCTTTCCCCACATAGCCACCCTTCTGAAGACCGCGGTAGACGATCAGATCGCCCATCAGATAACCATCAATCAGTTTTCCCATGATCAGTGTCCTCCGGTTCAAGGTTCAGGTGAGGGTGTGTTGTCTTAACCCGATGTTGCGGCCCGAAATAGGGCCGGTTGGCCAGCCATCCATGGCGGTCGAGAACCTCTCGTAATCGTGTTAATCCCCATTCGAAGAACTCGGCATCGAAGCTCTTCGGTTTGTCTGACTTCAACAGCAGCACGTAGGCCAAGGTTACTACCATTGGCACCAGGGAGACGGCGACCGATTCCCCGAAGCTCAAGTGGAAGCGCCCGTGGCAGAGGCGAAACGCGAGGAGCCCTACTCCGAATCCCAGGATCATCCAGAGAACGTTGTTCCCTTCAAAGATCCAAATGACGGGCTTGGAATCTCTCCCCGCGTTCGCCTCGTGGTAGCGACGTTGTTCAGCCATCCTAACAACAAGCGTATTCGATGCGTTACGGGGCCGCTAACTCAATGCCAGGATCGACACCGGTTCCCGCCGTGAAGAAAGTGTTCACTATGACGAAGGCCAGCCCGCCGACACCCGCGCCAACGAGTCCATACTTGAGATACTCCGTGCGCCCGATCATAAACATGATCGCCGCCATGAGCAGCCCGCCAAAGAAGAGCAAGATGGCAATGGCATTGAGCACACTGGCCACCGCACTCAGGTTCGTCACCAGATCCGCAGCGAGGATCGGTGCCCTAAAGAGAAGTGCTAGATTCATAAGGATGTGAATAAAGTTAGGATTTCAATTTAGCGTTGGGACCACATCAGCGCGGTCTATCTAGGGTCTGTCCCAGAAGCGTCCGATTCTGAGATTTGATGTGTGGTTTTTGTTAGGCGCGTTGTTGGCCGCGCTGGTCGGGGGCGGATTTGTTGGTTTGGATGGTTGTGCTTTGTCTGATTCTCGCTTTTCGGGCCTTTTTCTCGGGCGCGGGTACGTGCTGCTCCCTCTCCGGCTTGTGTTCCGGGGGCGCGGCTTTGTCTTGCGCTTTTTCTAGGCTGCTTGCTTCCGCGCTTCGGCTTCTCGCGCTTCGGCTTGCTTCTTTCGCATTTCGGCTAGTTTCTTCATGTTGTGCCCGAGCACTCCCCAACTCACCGCCTTCTCGCGATTGGTGTGCCCTTTCACTCGTAACATATCTCCCAATATGCTGTGTATGAAGATGCTGATTCGGCCTTCGGTTTGACTTCGTCTTCTTTGCCTCTTGGCGAATTCGCCGTTCCCCATTTTTTCGCGCAGGATTTCGAGTTGCTTCGGACATATGTAGTCTCTTTCTTCTCCTAACGCTTTGCTGTTTGCTTTGCTCGCAAAGCCTCGATCTGCGCATACGCCTTCTATTTCGATCTTGAGTCGCTCTTCGATGTTTTCGACTCCTTCTAGGAGGATCTTGGCGTCGCTCACATTTTCTTTGTAGAGTTGGTTGTGGACGATTAATCCGTCTTCTTGTTCGCCTAACAGGATGGGGTTGCCGAATTCGGTTTCTTTCCCTAACTTTCCTCTCACTACCACTTGCACGTCGGACTCGTAGAGGCTGAGGATTTTTTCTGAGCTTTTGACTTGTCGCTCCCCGATGAGGCGCTCGTGTGCTTGGCGTTGGGCTTCAGGTAGTTGCTCGAGGATGTTGTCGATTCGCCCTAGTATTTGCTGGACTTGCGGCCAACTCCACTCGGTTTCTTGCCATCTTTCTTCTAAGAGTTGGCGATGTTTCTGGGCGTGTTGACGGGTCTTGCGAATTGATTTTTTCATCTGTCGCAGGATGGCTTTGCGGTTGCGTTTGCTGTCTTTCTGCCGCCGTTGTTGGCTCATGGCTATCCCGAGTTTGTTGATTTCTCGCAGGAAGGTTTCGGGGTCTTGGGGCATGCGGTTTTTTAAGCCGGCTTCCCGTATGAGTTTCGTGGCTTTCATCAGGGTGCGGGTGGCGTCGATGAGGAGCACCCAGTCGGTGGGGTAGTGGATGTTGGCTTGGAGACAGAAGCTGTCGAACCAGACGTTGACCAGATCGACGGGGTTTTCTAAACCTAACAATTGCTCTAAGCCGTCGCTGGAGTGTTGGGCGGCGCTTTGCAGTAGCTGGGCGCCGAGTTGGTCGATGGCTTCTTGGGGCAGGAAGCGTCCGTAACGGTCGAGGGTGCTTTTTGAGGGGGGCATGACGGAGCCGAATTCGCCTGTATGACAGAACCATTGCAGCACATTGCTTTCTGCTAGTTGGATGCTGAGTTCGCGCACGGGCATATGATTTTCGACGAAGCGGACGATGTTAGTGCGGAAGGCGGTGACGCAGTGATTGAGGAATCGGGTGCCTACTTGATGGGACTGGAGGCCGCGGCGTTCGAGAACAAGCTTCGTGAATTGGTCATCGAGTCCGGCCCGCTCGATGATGTCGTCCATGAATTGGTATCGGGCGCGTTTATCGCGATAATCTTTGGGCCCGTAACAAGGTGGAAGTAGACGAAAGGTTAATTGGCGGTTAAATTCGGTCATGATTCGGCGGGTTTGATTTTTTGCTACTAACCAAATTATACACGCCGAATTTGGCTATGGGAGTCCAAATTGGGCTCTCATAGCTCTTTAATATCGCTGTTTCGCACTTCTATGACAGGGGGCCGGACCTGTGGGACAGGCCCTATCTACTAAATCGAAATCGGCCCTTCAGAATCCATGCCTTGCCTTGAGAAATCGAAAAACTGAGTGCAGGCTTTTTTAGAACTGGAACACTATCAGGTGGATCGGGTGGAGGCTGGGGAGTGCCACGGCACAGTGGGCCTCATCAAGTGAATGTCCGAGGCTCGAAGCTCGTATGCTCGTTGGTTTGACAGCGCTCGAACTCCAGATCAGACGAGGCGGGCCAGCCCTTATAAAGGAGGTGGTCCGCCCAAGCTCAATACTAAGTTT
This sequence comes from Verrucomicrobiales bacterium, assembly GCA_965224685.1. GTDB lineage: Bacteria > Verrucomicrobiota > Verrucomicrobiia > Verrucomicrobiales > DEV007 > CBDDAB01. The sequence goes on from CBDDAB010000018.1 coordinate 1,976,236, forward strand.
CGTTGTGACCGCATTTTGAACCATTACTTCATTCCAATCAGCCGCCAGGCCGTAAATCGAGAGAATTGGAAAGCACCTTCAGGACCAAGATGTGGCTCGATTCCGTTTGATCTTGAATGAGCGATGTCACAATAGTTCTCACGAAGCCAACGGGTTTGCACGTTCTTTGGTTAGCAGAACCGGATGTGAACCGTATCGATGAGTTCGAGAGTCTCACATTGACAGTAAGGACATTGAGAGGGAAACTCCGAGAGCCCTTCGTCGCTTGCCACATAGTCTCAGGGCGCCAACTTTATTCGATAGTACGAACTCCCAGATTCCGGGACTAGAAGATCGAGTGTGGTTGGACTGGATTGAACAATGCTCGATGACTCTAACGGCTCCCACAACACAAGATCGCAGCTGACCTCGACGTTCGTCCAGTCGAGGTCTCCAGACGATCTGAGGCTGAGTCCGAATTCTGGTCCGGGTATGTAGGTGTCACCTTCAATAGTGAAATGAGCGCGTAGAAGTTTCGGGCTAATCGTGACCGATTCGGCGATTTCAGGTGTGTTGGGAAATGATTGTGGCCAGTCTAACACAGAGACGCCCTTGCTTCTGAGAGAATCCAGAACGACACGAATACGTTCGTCGATTGGCTCCAATCGATTTCCAGCCACGGATACCGCGCGTAACATAGGCAATTCTAAAAGCTCCGATAAACCATCAAGTCGATTCGCGGTCAGATCGAGCGTCCGGAGGTTTACTGCGTTTTCGATTCCTGACAAGCTAACGATTCCTTTTCTGGCCCCATCGAGGTGCTGAAGCTTGATGAGATCATTTGAGTTGATGGTGCCCTCCGATTTTTCAATGGCCTGTCGCAGAACACTCTCAAGTGAGGGATCGGTAATGGTCACCGAATGTCCGGCGGTGCTGCTGAAGATACGCGCAAGCCCATTTCTTGGCACACCATCGTATTTCGTAAAGTGGCCTTTCACATACAACTTACCATCCGCAAGAAGTTCAATCTGATGGACGGCGGGCATTTGCCAGGGTTCATCTTCAGAGGGCCCACCCAATTGCAGGCCCTCTCCGGGATCAAATGACACATCCAAGGCGCCATTGGGAAGTAAACGGGCGATGTTAGGGCGAGAAACGCCTTCGACATCGCGAAAGCGCCCACCGATATAGATCGAACCATCCTCATCGATTTCAATCGCATTCACGCTGAGATCGGCCCAGTTCTCAGCATCAAAGAAATCGTCGTCGTCATCCACTTCAAACGTGACCGGTGGTGGCGGGGTGGTGTTGAGCTTTGGTTGAAATGTGAGATCAACCTTTCCGTTAGCGTTCAGTCGTGTTAAGCCCTTGATAGGATTCCCGCCCACTTTACCGAAGCTACCACCAAAGATTACTTTGCCATCGGGCTGAGGTGCGATGGCATCAACGACGTAATTGGGGAGATCAGCCTGTTCGCGGAATGTCTGATTCACACTCCCATCTGTTTGTAGGTGGGAAAGAAAGGGGCCCTCAACACCTTCGTTACTCCAGAAACTATCAGCAATCATGGGACTCCCATCACCGAGCACGGCAAATCCTCTACCCAAGGCGGCATTCCGAAAAACGGAAAAACCAGGATCACTGGGCCCTTCAGGCAGGAATCTTCGAAGTAGTCTATCGCCAGATGCGCCAAAGATATAGAGTCCACCTTCACGGCTTGGGACCGTGTGGAAGATCTGCCAATCTCTAATAGTTTCCCCTGAATACGTTGGATCGGGTTGGCCATCCGGTGTCAACCGCGCAATTCTACCGGTTCGATCACGAGTGATGATGTGGTCATCTGGTAAGACTGATAGAACGGCATTTCTAAACATCGTTCCGTCAGGGGATTGGAACGTAAAGGATTGATCGAGAGATCCACTTGGAAAGAATCGAACCAGCCAACTATCGTCTCTCGATATGTCTGGAGAAAGAACATCCGTGACGAGCACGCCGTCATTGCTTTGCACGGCAATCACACTTTCGATATCAAGTGAGATCGAGGGATCCATTTGAAAGTCGCCATCGAGTGCCCCAGGGCGAATGGGACTCACTTGTAAAGCAACTTGCTTGGTGGCAACCGATCCTTCGGTGTTGGATGCCGTTAACCAATAAGTCCCGGCATCTAGCAAGGTAATACTTGAAAGTTCAAACAGGTTCGAGGTCGCACCGGGAATCGCTTGACCATTCTGATACCATTGTAACTCAGGCTCTGGCTGGCCACCGATCTCGGCGTCAAAACTCACTGAATAGCCAATATGAGAATCGCGGCTCTGTGGTTGCCGAACGACAAACGGCGGGGATTTTGAGGCGTTGGGAGATCCCACCGACAGAATCATGGGCTCACTGCTCACCGTCCCCAAAGTGTCAGAAATCGTTACCTGATAGAGGCCTCGATCATCCAAGGTTGTCTCTTCGATTCGATAAACACGACTGGTTGCACCTGACAAAGCCACGCCGTCCTTGTGCCATTGAAAGGTGGCGCTGGAGGACGCTTCAACCATTGGGTGGAGCACCGTTTGATCGCCGGCGGCAACAAACCGGTCTGACACTTCCTCAACGATTCTTGGTGGCTGCACGATGCGTTCTCCCCCTTCGATTCGAATTAGGGGCCTACGCCTCGGATCGTCGTAATCAGAACCCGGAGGAGCAAAGAACCCTGCCGCATAAATGTCAGGGCCCGATAAGGCAATAGCTTCGACACGGTCTCGACCGACCCAGACGTAGTCCGCGTGAAACGTGAGATCCGGAGTGCCATCGGCATGGAGCCGAAAGAGACCGCGAGTCGAATAGCCCGAAGCCTCACGACGGTGGAAGCTACCTCCAACGAGAATCCTCCCAGATGACTCGATGGCCAATGCATAGGCGCTGCCATCGTTCAAGACGTCCTCCAACGAATTGACAAAGAAGCTAGGATCAACGGATCCATCAGGCATTAACCGAACGATATCGAAATCGCCGGCAAGAATCAGTTTGCCATCCGACTGCACGGCCATCGCATTCACATTATCAGGCGCATGTTCACCGGTGAAACCTTCGTCAATCGTGCCGTCAGCATTTAGGCGCACCGGTCCGGAGGCATTGCTCCAACTATACAGTTGCCCATTTGTCGCAGCTGCCAACACAGGTTTCCGGAAGGGGTTGTGTAAAGGAGGAGCCAGTGAATGGCGCTCATCCTGGGAGAAACTTGTGTCGATCGTTCCGTCCTCTAACAACTTTATGAGTTGGCGCTCCTCCGTGACGACGCAGAGGCGCCCATCCTCACAAAGCGCCATTTCGATAATGGCCGGCAAGGCGAAATCTGTGCCAAAGCTCTTATCAAGCGTTCCATCCACATCGAACCTAACCAAGTGCCTAACATCCAGAGTCGTATTGGAAGCCGGATCACGGAACCGTATGAAGTCCCCAGCAACGATCACTTTGCCATCCGGCTGACAGACAACCTTTTCAATAGCACTGAAGCCAAACTCCTTTCCGTTGTTCGCTTCAAGAAACAGTTCAACCGCACCATGGGGATCTACCTTAGCCAAGACCTGACCTCCTCCCCAAACATTGCCATGTGAATCGGCTGCCAAGGATTTGAGGACGGGATCATCGCTACTGAAGTGCGTGAAGGGTATCGTAGGCCGATACGATTCATCGCGCTCTCCCGGTTCGGCCTGTGCCGGATGCGTTAAACTGATCAGGTCAAAAACAATAAGAAGTATCAGGGCACTCCAGAGCTTCGAACTCAGGCTTGTATTCATGAGCTTGTGAGGTTGCACATTGGTTAAGATCGTTATTGATAACATCGTTCCCGAAAGGTGTTCACTCCAATTCCATGAAGAATTCAATGCGATCACGAAGAAAGAAGAAAGACGGCGGCACCAATCAGGCGCCGCCATCTTCAACTTAGGAATGCTTAGCAAACACGTTAGGGAAGTGTGTTATCACCATTACCACTGGCCTTATTCCCCCGCGCGACAATCTCGGCGAGCGTCACCAGATCGTACCCAAATTCATCGTTCCCATTGCACCGGTTACCTCGCAAGCTTACCGAGAAAATGAAGGCGCCGTCATCCTCCAGGTGAATCCCGTGCTCTTCGTTGTTAACGAATTCACTACCGATGATTTCGACTGATTCCACATCGCGGGATTCCGCTTCCGTCTGATAGCCATTGCCGTCATTGTTAGACGAAGAGACGTTAACGATACGTATATCTGTACAGCTATCGAGATTAATGCCGTCGTCACCGTTACCGGAATACTCACCACCAACGACTTCGATCGTGTCAACGCGATCCACCTCCAAGCCTTCGTCATCACAATCGCTTGCGCTGCTCGATTTGATACTGACCGAACTGCCATCTTCGATATCAAAACCATCCGCTCCGAGACTGGAAACGCCCACATTGACAATCGTGAGTTCATCAAAATCCCGGACGCGTATGGAATCACCATCCGTTCCGACTACAGATATGTTCTTGAAGACAAAGCTCCCATCTTTGGCATCAATGCCGCGATCTCCTAGCCCATCTCCTCCATCAATAGAGAGATTCTGAAAATGAACATCGCCTTCTGCTTTGATGACATCCTCTGTTTCGTCTTCAGGCTTGATCGTCACATCGCCTTGTCCTTTTAAGGTCACGGGATCACCGTCTTCGATGTCGATATTTTCAACGTATTCGCCGGCGGCGATCATGATTGTGTCAGGGCCAGGCTCTGTAGCCGCTGCATCAACGGCCTCTTGAATACTGCCGTAAGGCGCTTTGGCACTGCCATCGCCTTCAGTCGCGTTGGCTTCGACAAAGATTGACTGCGCAGCGGAGGCTGAGTGCATAAATATCGCGAGGAGAGTAGCAATAGCAATGAGAGACGGGCTAAACGATTTGTTAATGATAGGATTTTTCATTGTGGGTATAGTTAGTTGTTAATACATCGAGATGAGTTGCGTCGGTATATGGCTTCCGTCAAAAACTAACGGTTGGGCCAGGATGCCCAGATGCTGCAATGACCAGCGCGATCTGTTCCGGTAAGCTCTTGCTGAATGCCTGTATAACCCGCATTCATCACTGACCGCGGTGCAAAGTGGAGCCTTCCATTAGCTTCTGTTCTGAATAATCGCCCGAAGTGATCCTGGCTCAGTGCGTGGCCTGCTTCGTGTAAGGCCACGGTTTCTACGTCATACCCGGATTCATCATCGATCGCCCAATGAAAGGCATCGTTGTAATAGATCTCACGAAGAGCCACGTCAGACCTACCATTGTTATCAAGATCGGTTAGCTCACCTGTATCGCTAAACCGCCAAGAAAATGTGACGGTCACTGCCAATATAAAATCGCCACCATCCTCTTCAAGTTCATCAAAGAACTCCTTTGGCAACCAACCGCCATGCGTGATTCCCAATATGGCAGGTGCGGCATCTCCATACCCGAGAAGGTACTGAAAGAATCCAAGGTTTTCATCCCAGTCCCCAAGATTCACGATGGGCATTTCAGAGCACCTCTCTGATTCCCACGTGTTAAAGGCACGGCTGATGGCCTGTCCCGTAGCTTCTGCGCCAAGTCCACTGGCTGTTGCGCCTTCAGTCGCATCGACAATCCATGGAATCAAATCGGCACGTTGAGGGTCATCGACCAACCAATGACCTGGTAGTTGCTTGTTTTTCCGATGGGAAAAGAAGGTCGTGGTTCCAGCTTTATCGGCGGCGGTATAGGTTTCCAACGCTTCCAAAGCGAAGCCGTATTCCTGTTCATCCAAGAAGGAATTGATGGACGTCGCATCGAAGCTGGATTCCTCCGCGTTGGTATTCAATAACGTCAAGATGCCAATGAAGGCAGTTACAATGAGATGGTTTTTTTTGAAGTTCATGTCGATGGTTATCGGTTCAATGTTAGCAATAGTGATTATTGAATAATGTTATTGTTTGGCTCCGCTCCCAGTTGGGATGGCGCCCCGAGGTTTACGATTTCTCGAAACAAAGTTATGAACTTTCTACCTAACTCGAATTTGCGGCAGCCGAGCCCTGGCGCTTGGTAACGGTAACTCCCTGACACCCTTTAGCTCACCCAACCGTCTTACGTAGAGATTGCGCTAGACATTAGGCAGAAGTGACTCACACTGACCGGGCTATGGATGGAATCGATGAGCAACCCCAACTTTTCTGCACGACGCATTGGACGATGGTTCTCGACGCGGGTGGAGAGGATTCTGCTGCGGTCTTGCGCGCATTGGAACAACTTTGCCAGGCCTACTGGTTCCCGCTCTACGGCTACGCGCGCAGTATCGGCCACGACGAGGCGGCTTCCAAAGATCTGACTCAGGGGTTTTTCGCCAAGCTGATCGAGAAGAATTACCTGGGGATAGCTGATCGGGAACGAGGCAGGTTTCGTTGGTTCCTGCTCACGGCTTTCAAGCGCTTTCTGTCCAACCAAAGGGAGCGCGAACAAGCCCTCAAACGTGGCGGTGGCCGAGAGCCCGTTTCGATCAATCAGGCGTTGGCCGAGGAGAAGTACCATCTGGAACCGGGCCACGACGACACCCCCGACCGCGTTTACGAGAAGCGTTGGTCCCTCACACTCGTCGACACCGCACGTGCCCGGCTGAAAGAAGAATACATCGCCGCTGGCAAAACCGACAAATTCGCCGCACTGGAGTCCCACTTGACCGGAGATGTGGATAGCAAGCCATACGCACAACTAGCCGAAAGATTCGGCACCTCAGAGGGCGCTATTAAGCAGGAAATGCTGCGATTGAAGGAGCGTTATCGAGACCTCGTGCGGGATGAAGTGAGGAAGACGGTGGCTCTTCCCACCGACGTAGACGACGAAATCGCTTACCTCATGGAAGTGTTAGGCCGCACCTAGCACGAGGTTCTTGAAAAAAACGCCTAACTTCCAGCCGCGAATTCTGAAACTTCAGTTCGGCTCTCATACTCATCGATCCAATCGCTCACTCACACCATGATGACCACTCGGCATTTGCCTGCACCCTCACAGACTTCCCCAAGTGCATTAACCAGAGAAGATCTCTACAACATTGGAACTCCCTTGTTTTCAAAGCTAAGCCCCATGGGAGCCGGTGAGCTGGCCGCGGCCGGTCAATTCGTTGAATTGCCGAGAGGTGCCGCCTTCGCCAACCAGGGTGAGTGTCAGGACTATCTGGCAATACTTCTAGATGGTCAATTGGCCGTCTCCTGCTACGCTAACGGAGTGATTATTGAACACGGGAAGTTGGGCCCGGGAGACCTTGTTGGTGAGATGAACATCATCGATCCCATCAAGGCATCTGCCACCGTGAAGGCCGTGGCAAAGACATCGCTTTGGCAATTGCCTCGCGACGCGTTCGAGGGTTTTCTTGAACGACATCCGAAAGATGGCTTGGTGTTGTTTCGAGTGCTGGCCACCCATCTCTGCCATCGGCTTCGCAAAGGCAGCGAAGCCCAGCTACGCCAATCCGAGAACGAGCGTTCACGATTCTTGGATATGGACTACTGATCCGAGGACAGCGGCAGCGGGTCTAGCTTTGCGAAACAAATGAAGCGTCTCGCTTGGGCGAATGGATTGGAAAAACTTCATAATTCATAACTTTTCCGTGGAAAATCTGAAACCTCGGGGCTGCCCACCTCGCCATTGCCACGGAATGCGCAGTTTTCACTGACTTCACACCATGCACGCCTGCCTCAGAATCAACGCTTTACTCATTCTCGCCGCTCCCTTTGTTCACGCCGAGAGCCCCTTCACCGACACACTCCATGATTTCAATGAGCCCGCTGTTGGCTTCGTCTGGACTGATGAGAATCGCGACAATCAGGTCGACCTCCGGCTCGTCACGGAATCCGGCAGCCACCTGGTTCACAACCTCGGCGAAGGCACGTTCGAACCCACCACGTCGGAAGAGTCCGAAACCCACCCCTTCCTAGCCACTTGGGCCGATACCGATGGCGACCGCGATCTGGAACCCTTCACGATAACCAGCAAAGAAACAGTCGGAGCACGCTGGATCGACTACGACCACGACGGCCATCTCGATCTCTATCTCCTCAAGCGCCATACTCCAAGCGCCCTCTTTCGCAACGACCACAGCGGAAACTTCACCCCCATCCAAGACAGTGTCCTCGTGAGGGATACCAACGCCGTATGCCAAGGAATGGCTTGGGGAGACTACGACAATGATGGCGACTTCGATCTCTTCATCGCCACCCAGGGAGCTTGCAATCAACTCTATCAAAATGACGGAAACGGCCGGTTCACACCCATACTCACGGGGGCCCTAGTTGAAACTGTGGACGATTGTCAGGGCGCTGCCTGGGGGGATTATGACAACGACGGTAAGCTCGATTTGATCACTGCTCATGGCCCGGACGGCGTCACGCTGTATCGCAATCTCGGTAAAGGTCACTTCGAGCGTTCCTCTCAAGAACCGACACTAACAAAAGACCACGACGCCCTCGGCGCCAACTGGGCCGATGCCGATAACGATGGCAAACTCGATCTATTCGCAGCCGATTCCGAAGGCCGGCATACGCTCTTCCGCAATGATTCCGAAGACCGCAACTGGCTGTTCATCAACCTGATTGGCATGAAATCGAATCGAGATGGAATCGGCGCCAAGATCCGCGTCATGGCCGTGATCAATGGCGAAGAAGTCTGGCAAATGCGCGAGATTAACACCGGCAATGGCCGGTCTAGTAATGACCCGCGAGCCCACTTCGGTCTGGGCGATGCCGAATGCGCGAAAGTCATTCGCATCGAGTGGCCATCCGGCGCCGTCATGGAAATGCATGAGGCTGCCGCGAACCAATTCTGCACCATTCCGGAAGACTGGGGCCCACCGAAGATAGCCACGTCCGTCCGAGAGAACCAGCTCCATTTCCACTTCAAAGGCCTGTTCAACAATAAGATTCAGCTAGAATCCTCACCCGATCTCAAGACGTGGGAAACCGTTGCCTGGTTAGAAACGGATGGCCAAGGCACCGCTACCTATCAAACGTCGATCCAAAGCGAGCCTCGCTTCTTCAGAGCAGCCCAATGAACCGCATCGCATGACCGAATGATCCGGGTATCCTCCACAAGTCCTATCGTAGAGGTGCCTTTCCATCGCCTAACAGTAACAAACCCTATCGTAGAGGTGACTTTCAGTCGCCTAACAATAACAAACCCTATTCGTAGAGGTGACTTTCAGTCGCCTAACAATAACAAACCTTGTAAAGGTAACTTTCAGTCGCCAATGTCGTGGATCACTCCGTGCCCCAACGCCCGAAATGTCGTGGATCACTCCGTGGTCCAACGCCCGATATGTCATGAATCACTCCGTGGTCCAACGCCCAACAAACATCGCACACACCACATCAATAGATGAGTGACGGAACGGACAAAACTCTACCAGATTCCGATCTAGAGACAGTGCGTACCTGTCAGGACTGCGGCGCCGTCATGCCCGCTTCGCACACTGGATCCATTTGCCCGAAATGCGTCCTCGGCCTAGCCGCCGAACCACCCGCAGCCCAACTCGGCGAAGCCGAAGGCGATGTCATCGGCCCTTACACCTTGCGACAAAAGATCGGCGAAGGCGGCTTCGGTGTGGTTTGGATGGCCGAGCAGACCCAGCCCATGCAGCGCATGGTGGCCTTGAAAGTGGTCAAGGCAGGGATGGACACGAAGCAAGTGTTAGCGCGCTTCGAAGCCGAGCAACAAGCGCTGGCATTGTTAGATCATCCAAACATCGCCAAGGTGCTCGATGCCGGGGCCACCGAAACCGGACGCCCCTATTTCGTCATGGAATTGGTGAAGGGCATTCCCATCACGCAATTCTGTCAGGAACAGAAACTGGCCACCAAAGCCCGCCTGGATCTCTTCCGCGATGTCTGCTCCGCCATCAATCACGCCCACCAGAAAGGCATCATCCACCGCGACCTCAAGCCCTCCAACGTCATGGTCACCTTGCATGGCGATGCGCCGGTGGCTAAGGTCATCGACTTCGGTATCGCCAAGGCCACCCAGCAGAAACTGACCGACAAGACGCTCTTCACCCGCTTCGAACAATTCCTCGGCACCCCGGTTTACATGAGCCCGGAACAAGCGGCCCTGAGCGGGTTGGATATCGACACCCGCTCAGACATCTATTCTCTGGGCGTGCTGTTGTATGAACTGCTAGCCGGAAAACCACCCTTCGATCCGAAGACGCTGCTCTCCAAAGGCTACGAAGAAATGCGGCGCATCATCCGCGAAGACGAACCGCCCAAGCCAAGCACAAAACTCACGGAGACGCAAAGTTCTGCGGGCAACCAATCTATCAATGTGAGTCCCAGCGCATTGAAAGGCGAGTTGGATTGGATCATCATGAAAGCGATCGATAAGGATCGCGGACGCCGCTATGAAACGGCGAATGCCTTCGCCGCGGACATCGGCCGTTTCCTGGAGAGCGAACCCGTTCTCGCTGCCGCTCCGAGCGCGGCCTACAAGTTCCGCAAGTTTGCCAGACGCAACAAAGCCGTTCTGGGTGTGGCCGCCGCCATGATCGCGCTTCTGCTAGGCGGGATTGTAGCAACCTCATGGCAAGCCGTGCGGGCCACAGCTGAACGGGACCGTGCGGAAGAAGCGCGGGAAGAAGCCGAAGGCATCTCCGCCTTCCTCACAGGCATGTTTGAAAGCGCGCGCCCCGGTGAAGAGAAAGGCGGGCGTGACGTGAAAGTTGCCGATGTTCTTGATGACGCGGTGAAGAAGCTTGAGACGGAACTGTTAGATCAACCAGCCCTCCGAGCCAAACTGCAGGGGGCAATTGGCGAAACCTACGAAGCGCTAGGGCTCAGTCGCGAAGCAATTCCGCTTCATGAGCAGGCTTTGGAGTTTCACCGGAAACATTCGGGACTGGAACACCCCAAAACGCTCCACGAAATGGGCGCTCTGGCGTCATCTTACCACGACGCCGGGCGCTGGGAAGAAGCCCTGAAGATGTTAGAAGAGCTATGGGAGCGGAGAGGAATGATCACTGACCTTGAGCATCAGGATACGTTGGACACGGTAATCCACCTGGCGATGAACTACGACAGCGCCGGGCGTGGGAAAGAAGCTGTGAAAATGCGGGAAGAGCTGTACGAGCGGAGACGAAAGGTCAGTGGCCCAGAGCATCCTGAGACATTGGGGGCGATGAACCAACTGGCATTGTCCTACCACGGCGCCGGGCGTTGGGAAGAAGCCCTGAATATGCGTGAAGAAGTGCTCAAGCTCAGTCTCAAAGTGCTTGGTACTGAGCATCCGGAGACGTTGACGGCGAAGCATAACCTGGCGACATCCTACCGCGACACCGGGCGTGAGGAAGAAGCAATAAAAACGCTGGAAGAGGTGCTCAAACTCAGCCTCAAAGTGAGTGGCCCAGAACATCCGGATACGGTGTCGTTGATGCACAACCTGGCGTTATTTTACCACGACGCCGGGCGTGGGGGAGACGCAATAAAAACGCAGGAAGAAGTGCTCAAACTCAGGCTCAGAGTGAGTGGCCCTGAGCATCCGGCGACGTTGACTGCGACGAATAACCTGGCGATAGCCTACCACAACTCCGGGCGTAGGGAAGAAGCTCTGGAAATGCGGGAAGAGGTGCTCAAACTCAGGCTCAAAGTGAACGGTTCTGAGCATCCGAACACATTGAAGGCAATGGGCAACCTGGCGGAGTCCTATCACAACGCCGGGCGCAGGGAAGAAGCCTTGAAATTGCGGGAAAAGGTATGGCAGCTGAGCCCAGAGGTCATTGGTCCAGAGCATCCGGATACGTTGGCAGCGATGCACCTCCTCGCTTCGTATTATCACGACGCCGGACGTAAGGAAGAAGCTCTTAAAATGCGGGAAGAGGTGCTCAAACTCAGGCTCAAAGTGAATGGTTCTGAGCATCCGGATACGCTGGGAGCGATGGGCAACCTCGCGTCGTCCTACCACGATGCCGGGCGTAGAAAAGAAGCCCTGAAAGTGCGGGAAAAGCTGCTCAAACTGAGCCTCGAAGAGAATGGTTCTGAGCATCTGACGACGTTGGCGGCGATGGGTCACCTCGCTTCGTCTTACTACGATGCCGGGCGTAGGGAAGAAGCCTTGCAAAAGCGGGAAGAGGTAATGGAGCTGACACTAAAGATCAGCGGCCCAGAGCATCCGAATACCCTGACGACGATGAGCGAACTGGCGCAGTCCTACCACAACGCCGGACGTAGGGAAGAAGCCTTGAAATTGCGGGAAAAAGTATGGCAGCTTAGCCCAGAGGCCATTGGTCCAGAGCATCCGGATACGTTGAAGGCGATGAACGACCTGGCATTGTCCTACCACGCCGCCGGGCGGATTGAAGAAGCGCTGAAAGTACAGGAAGAGGTAAGGGAACTCACCGTAAAAGTCATTGGCCCAGAGCATCCGAATACTTTGAGGGCGATGAACAACCTGGCGAATTCCTACCACGCCGCCGGGCGTAAGGAAGAAGCCCTGAAAACACTGGAAGCGGTGCTCAAACTTAGTCTCAAAGTGAATGGTTCTGAGCATCCCGACACCTTGCTGGTGGTGAAATCATTGGATGCTTCTTACGATGCTTGCGAGAATCCAGAACAACGCATCGACGGCTACAAGTCTCTGGTGAAGCTCTTTCCAGAGAAAGATGAAGTTCATTCCAAGTTGGGAAAGCATCTTTATGAGGCGAAACGTTATGATCAAGCAATCGGCCCGCTCCGCGCGGCCTTGGCTCAAAACCCACTAGCAGAAGATTCTCAGCATACCCGCGTCCGCTTGGTGCGTGCCTTACAAGCATTGAAGAGAAATAGCGAGGCCAACCAAGTCATAGCCGAACTGGCGTCCTCACCCGGCGCCCTGGACGAAAGTTCACCAAAGGTAGCTGCCACGCTGATTCCTCCCGGTGCCGAGTGGCGCTGGCTCCATCCTACCGATGGCACCGATCCAGAAACGAACGTTCCACAGTTCCATGCCTCTTTCTTCAAGGCCGACTTCGACGACTCGTCCTGGAACTCCGGACGCGACGGCGAAGGAACGACGGGAGGCTTTGGTTATGGTGAGGCTTGGTTTACCGGCCTCGATATTGAGAAACCGAAAAAGGGAAATCGGCACAGCGCTTACTTCCGATGCCGCTTCACCACAACGGGTGCCCATTCGCACCTTGAATTGCGTTGCCAACGCGACGATGGCCTCATCGTCTACCTTGATGGCAAGGAATTTGGCAGAGACAACATGCCCAAGGAGCCAGCGGCCTATCAATTGCACGCCTTGGAATCTGTATACTCTGAAGAGCAGCAAATCTACCGGATCCCCTTGTCTGGCGGCATTGATGCCGGAGACCATGTGTTGGCCATCTCGCTACACAATCAGAGTGACACATCCTCAGATTTGCGGATTGGTGACATTTCGCTGGTCGCGGTCGAGAAGAGGCGAGAACGTCTCTGGCGGCAGGCTGCTGCTGCTTTCGACGCTGATGAACTCCGCGAAGCAGGCAAACAGGCCGTAATCGACAGACGCTTCGCTGACGCGCTGTTACAGTTCGAACGTTTAGTGAAAATGGAGCCCTTCAGCAATGGTGGAGATTTATTGGGCCTGGGCACCCTCTGCGTTTTCCTTGGAAACGAAGAACGGTTTACATCGCTGCTTGAGACACTGTTCCAGCGCTCCGATCTTGAGAGCCTTGGTGGTCATAGCATCACGTTGATTTCGATCCTTCCGCACGATAACAATCCCACGTTACCCGTGGACGACTGGCGCCGCGAATCCCTTCGCCTGGCCACCTTACGCACTGATCGTGTTGACTCGGCTACTTACCCTTGGTGGCGCGCCTTACAGCGAGGAAAAATTGAGTATCGGAGCGGGAATTGGGAAGTCGCTAGCGAGTGGTTGGCCAAGGCGCCCAAGATAAGGCCGAACTATCGTAACAAGGGCTTTCTTGGACAGATACATGGCTTTCTAGCAATGGCTAGATTTCGGGCAGGACAGAACGAGGAAGCCAAAGCCGAGTTGACACTCGGCTTGAAACATTTCCAGGGAAAGCCTTCCTACCGGGATTTATGGTATGACGAAATGTTGGCCTACCTCGCGCTACAAGAGGCTTGGAATCTGATCGAAGGAGCGGAAGCAAAGAACGAGACGCTTGAGCTTTGGAAAGAAATGAGACGGACCGCCATGAACCATGAGTGACGAATCGGACAACACCCTACCCGATTCCGATATGGAAACCCTGCGCACCTGTCAGGATTGCGGCGCCGTCATGCCCGCTTCGCACACTGGATCCATTTGCCCGAAATGCGTCCTCGGCCTAGCTGCCGACCCTCCAGCCGGTCAACTCGGTGAAGCGGAGGGCGATATCATCGGCCCTTACACCCTGCGACAGAAGATCGGTGAAGGCGGCTTTGGTGTAGTGTGGATGGCGGAGCAGAGCCAGCCCATGTCCAGGATGGTTGCCCTCAAGGTTGTCAAGGCGGGAATGGATACCAAGCAAGTGTTAGCCCGCTTCGAAGCGGAACAGCAGGCGCTGGCATTGTTAGATCATCCCAACATCGCTAAGGTGCTCGATGCCGGGGCCACGGAAACGGGCCGTCCCTACTTTGTCATGGAGTTGGTCAAAGGTATCCCCATCACGCAATTCTGTCAGGAACAAAAGCTTAACACCAAGGCGCGGTTGGATCTCTTCCGCGATGTCTGCTCCGCCATCAATCACGCGCACCAGAAAGGCATCATCCATCGCGATCTCAAGCCTTCCAATGTGATGGTCACTTTGCATGGCGACAATCCGGTGGCAAAGGTCATCGACTTCGGCATCGCCAAGGCCACCCAGCAGAAGCTAACAGATAAGACACTCTTCACTCGCTTCGAACAGTTCCTCGGCACACCTGTCTACATGAGCCCCGAGCAAGCGGCTTTGAGTGGGTTGGATATCGACACCCGCTCGGACATCTATTCCTTAGGCGTTCTCTTGTATGAATTGTTAGCCGGAAAGCCGCCCTTCGATCCCAAGACCCTGCTCTCCAAAGGCTACGAAGAAATGCGGCGCATCATTCGCGAAGACGAACCGCCGAAGCCGAGCACGAAACTGACGGAGACCGAAAGTTCGGGCGACAACAAGTTTGTTAGCGTTGCGCCATCCTCGTTGAAAGGCGAGTTGGACTGGATCATCATGAAAGCGATCGATAAAGATCGCGGACGGCGATACGAAACCGCCAACGCCTTTGCGGGGGACATCGGCCGCTACTTGAACAACGAGCCCGTGCTCGCCGCCGCCCCGAGCGCGGCCTACAAGTTCCGCAAGTTCGCCAGACGAAACAAAGCGGTGCTCGGCGTGGCTGCCGCCATGATCACACTTCTGTTAGGTGGAATCGTAGCCACTAGCTGGCAAGCGGTGCGAGCCACGGCCGAACGAGACCGAGCCGAAGACGCGCGCGAGGAAGCCGAAGGCATCTCCGCTTTCCTAATCGGAATGTTCGAGAGCGCTCGCCCTGGCGAGGAGAAAGGCGGGCGTGAAGTGAAAGTGGCAGACGTCCTCGACGATGCAGCAAACAAGCTGGAGACAGATCTGTTAGACCAGCCCGCCCGCCGCGCGAAGCTGCAGGCCGCCATAGGCGACACCTATCGCCACTTGGGGCTCAGTCGAGAGGCGATCCTGCTGCAAGAGCAGGCATTGGAATACTACAGGACACATTCGGGTCACGAGCACTCTGATACGCGTCAAGCAATGCATTTTCTATCATTGTCCTACAAGGGTGTCGGTCGTCATGACGAGGCCTTGAAGATGCAAGAGGAAGTGCTTGAGCTTCATCGTAAGATCCACGGCGCGTCACCCGCCAAGTATCTTGATGCCTTGCACAACGTGGCAATGTCCTACGGCGATGCTGGCCGTCGAGATGAGGAATTTAGGAATCAAGAAGAGGTGCTTGAATTACGTCGGGAGGTCGATGGTGTGGAGCACCCAGACACCGTGTTAGCGATGATCAATTTGTCGGTCTCCTTAAAAAATGTTGGTCGTATGAACGAGGCGCTTGCCATGTGCGAAGAAGTGCTTGAGCTAAGCCGGAAGGTTTGTGGTCCAGAGCATCCGCATACGCTTTTAGCGATGGGAAATTTGGCTGCCCGTTATGAAGATTTCGGTCGATTGGAGGAGGCGTTAGCCATGAAGGAGAACGTACTTAACCTAAACCAGAAGATCAACGGCCCAAGACACCCAAACACCATAGTGGCGATGGGGAACTTTGCTAGCCACTATAACAATGTTGGCCGCTACGCCGAGGCGTTAGAATTGTCCAAGCAAGTGTTAGAAATGAGCCGGGAGGTCAATGGCCCTGAGCATCCTGACACGCTACTAGCGATGGGAGGGCTCGCGGCTTGCTACATGAATATCGGCCAATCAAAGGAAGCTGTGACGCTTCAAGAGCGTATGTTGGAACTGAGCCACGCAATCAATGGGCCAGAACACCCAGCCACCTTGTTGGCAATGAACAATTTGGCAATATTCTATACACACGGCTCTCGCCGTGAGGAAGCGCTGCCAATCCGAGAGCAGGTGCTTGAGCTTAATCGAAAGATCAATGGACCGGAACACCCGGACACATTGTTAGCTATCGGGAACCTTGCGAGTTCCTACAGTGATGCCGGAAGACGAGACGAAGCTTTAACCATGCGCGAGCAAGTGCTAGAGCTGCGGCGCAAAGTCAATGGTGCGGAGCACCCCTTGACCATTTCTGCTATGAGCGATCTGGCATCTTCTTATGTAAAGGTTGGTCAAATAGACAAGGCATTGGAACTCCGTGAACAGGCCTTAGCGCAGCTTCGTAAAGTATTTGGACCAGAGCACCTCCAGATCGGCCAAGCGATGGCGCACTTGGCGAATTCCTATGCGCACTTCAAGCGGCACCGCGAAGCACTGGTCATGCGTGAGCAAGTGCTCAAACTCAGCCGCAAGGTCAACGGTCCAGAGGGCCCCATTACACTTGCGGCGATGCACAATCTAGCGAATTCTTACGCGGACAATGATCGCTTAGACGAGGCGTTTGCTTTACGCGAGCAGCTACTGCAACTGAGGCGCAAGCTCAATGGCCCAGAGCATCCTGACACACGAGCTGCGATGCACAGCCTAGCCAATTCCCACTATGAGATGGACCGAGAGGAAGAAGCGCTAACCATTTACGAAGAACTGCTGGATCAGTGCCGCGAATTTGATGGTTTGGAGCATCCGAGGACGCTGAGAGCGATGGACAGCGTGGCGAACGTCTATAGTAGACGCGACCGTCATCATGAGGCTCTGGCCATGCGGGAGCAAGTGGTTGAATTGAGACGCAAGGTTCTAGGACCGGAGCATCCCGATACGATCACCGCCATGAGCAAACTAGCATTTGCTCTGGAGAAATGTGACCGCCAAGAGGAAGCCTTACCAATTCGGGAGGAGGTGTTGGAACTTCGCCGCAGATTACTGGGCGTTGAGCACGAAGACACGCTCTCGGCGATCAACAACCTTGCAAATGCATACTGGGAGGTTGGCCGCCGGGAAGAAGCGCTGCCGATGCGTAAGGAGTTATTGCAGCGCCACCGCAAGGTTAGTGGCCTGGAGCACCCTAAAACACTCATGGCGATGTATAACTTAGCCAATTCTTACAGGAATGCCGATCGCCGTGATGAGGCTCTAGCGATGGGAGAGGAAGTCGTGAAGCTGCGGCGAAAAGTCCTTGGCGTAGAGAACAAAGACACACTCTCGGCGATGAACAATCTGGCGATCTCCTATTTCAAAGCTGGCCGCCGGGAGGAAGCGCTAATCATGCGTGAGGAGGTGCTCAAATGGCGCCACAAAGTCAATGGCCCGGACCCAGACACGCTCCGGGCCCTAAACAATCTGGCGCAATCTTACGAAAGCGCAGATCGGCGGGAGGAAGCGCTAGCATTGCGCAAGGAAGCTTTGGATTTAAGCCGCGAGGTGAATGGCCCGGAACATGCCAAAACGGTGTTAGCGATGACCAACCTCATATCCTCGTATGGCAAACTTTCTCGCCACGCAGAAGTGATGGCGCTCCGCGAGGAATTGCTGAGTATTCGTAGTAAGATCAACGGCGCAGAGCATCCTCAAACGCTTGCCGCAAAGCATAACTTGGCAAATTCGTATTTCATCGCGGGCCGAAAGAGGGAGGCGCTTGAGATGCGCGAAGAGGTGCTAAAGCATCGTCTCAAAGTTAGTGGTCTTGAGCACACCAACACCCAATTGGCGATCAACAACCTGGAACGGTCTTATCAAACGTGTGGGGATGCAGATCGGCGGATTAACGGTTACAGTTATCTCCTTCAAATCGATCCTAAGAGAGGCGATTTCCAGTATGAACTAGGAAAGCATCTCTACAAAGCTGAACGCCATAACGAAGCGGTCGTGCCTCTCCGAGCCGCTCTGACATACTACTCAAGCGGGGAGCGATCGTTGCATACACGTGTTCGCTTGGCGCGCTCATTGCAGGCCTTGAAAAGAGAGGGCGAGGCTAACAAAGTCAAAGCTGAACTGGCACTCATGCCAACACCCTTGGACGAGAGTGCTCCAAAGGTGCGTGCGACGTTGATTCCGCCAGACTCCGAATGGCGCTGGCTTCATCCGACCGATGCCGTGGATCCGCAAACGAATGTTCCCCAGTTTCACACATCCTTCGTTAAACTTCTCTTTGACGACACATTGTGGAAAGCTGGACACGATAGCCAAGGAGTCACTGGAGGCTTCGGCTATGGTGACGACTGGTTTACCGGAGTCGATATCGGCAAACCGCAAGAAGGCGATCGACACAGTGCCTACTTTCGATGCCGCTTTACGACTTCAGAATCTCATCAGCACATCGAACTGCGCTGTCAGCGCGATGATGGCCTCATCGTCTACCTTGATGGCAAAGAGGTAGCCAGAGACAATCTGCCTGCAGGAGCAGATACCTATCAAATGCACGCACTGTTTGTCGATTCAAACGAGCAGCAAGTGCACCGAATCCCATTGCGTGGGGGCATTGCAAGTGGAGAGCACGTGCTGGCGATTTCGCTCCATAACCAAAGCAACAGTTCCTCGGATTTGCGGATCGGCGGCATTTCGTTAGTGGCAGTCGAGGAGCCATCAGCTGCAGAGCAGGAACGCCAATGGGCTTTTTCCACAGCTGCCTTTGACGCGGCTGAACTGCGCGAGGCTGGCAATCAGGCCGTAATGAACAAACGCTTTGCCGATGCACTAACATATTTTAAACCCCTCCATGAGATGGCAGATGGAAGTGATCCATGGGACAGCGTTTGTTACGGTACTCTGCTAGCTTATTTGGGCGATCAAAAATCCTGGGAGCACCTAGCTATGGATCTGGCAGAAAATACTGCACCAGAACAAGGAGACGGAGGAATCAAAGTCATCGCAGCGCTTCCCGTAAACCCAGACGAGAGTGAACGCCTCAAATCTGCGCGAGAGTCGGCACGTCAATGTGCTATCACACTCACTGAGAAAGCGGGGCAGAACAACTCTCAATGGAATGCGCTGGCGCGCGGAATCACGGAGTTTCGTGCAGGAAACCTTGAGGAGGCTGCCGAATGGCTAACCGCAGCCTACGGCAATGGCGTCAACTACGATGGTCGCGCGACGCTATGCCATGCCTACAAGGCCCTCGTCGATAGAAACGCGGGTCGTAGCGATGCTGCTCAAGAGGCTCTCAAAACAGGACTCAAGCGCCTTCCTAACATCGACTACACAATGGATTGGTGGGACATCGTCTTCGCCTACCTCGCGTTGCGTGAGGCCTGGGAACTCATCGAAGGAGAGGATAAACCGTGCGAACCGCTTGAGCGTTGGGTGAAGTCTAACACCGTGGAGTAGGAAGATGGACCGCACAGGCACGGACGTCCTCCACCAACGGCGAGAACTTTCTAACGCTATCTCTTTGATGGGCGTTCGATATGAGCGTGTCGAAGAAGTCGTAAGACCTCTCCTCGTTCCACAAACCACACCTGGAACTCTCAAGAGTACCCCTACGAACTTGTCCACCAGTTTGGTTGGTTTCAGAGGTCCGCTACCAACGGCGGAGCGTTCTATCGCTTTCTCATTGATGGGCGTTCGATACGAGTGTGTTGAAGAAGTCGTAAGACCTCTCGCCGTACGAAGCAGCCTACCCGGAAGTCTCCCGAGTTCCCCTACAAGAAGGCGAGAGTGTCCTATCACTATCTCGTTGATAGGCGTTCGATACAATCATGTAGAAGAAGTCGTGCGACTTCTCCCTGTCCCAAGCATCACACCCGGAACTCTAACGAGTTCTCCTACGAACTTGGCCACCAGATTGGTTTGCACCCTCTCATCATGAGTAACTTGAAAAATCGCCCCTCAAGCACTTGCCAAGACTGTGGTGCTCCAGTTCCCAGCCAAAGCTCTACGTGCCCACGTTGTATCCTTGGAATGTCGTTGAACGAAACGAGTGCTGGCGGCACTTCATCCTTTGGTGATTACGAAATCCTTGGCGAGCTAGGCCGGGGAGGTATGGGCGCAGTCTACCAAGCGCGGCAGGTGAGCTTGGACCGGATGGTGGCGTTGAAAACGATTCGACCGGGAGCCACTTTGTCGCCCTCGGCGCGCATGCGGTTCCGTATGGAGGCGGAAGCCATCGCCGGGCTGGATCATCCTGGCATCATTCCAGTCTACGAATCGGGTGAGCATGACGAGCAACTGTTCTACAGCATGCGTTACCTCAAGGGAGGCACGCTATCCGCACTGATCCACCAAGAAAAGCGTGATGTTAGGAGCTTGGTAGCCATTGTCATCAAGGTGGCGGAAGCGGTTGCGCATGCCCATGCTCACGGCATCCTGCATCGTGACCTCAAGCCGTCTAACATCCTTCTTGATGAGCAGGGCGAGCCGCAGTTGTCCGATTTCGGGCTGGTAAAACACGTCAGTGAGGACCAACACACTTCCGCTCTCACCCTCACCACCGATGTGGTCGGTTCTCCGAATTACATGGCTCCCGAGCAAGCGCAAGGAAGCCATTTGGGGAAGCTCACCACGGCCGTGGATGTGTATGGGTTAGGCGCCATCCTTTACGAAGTGCTTACCCGGCGACCTCCGTTCATCGGAGGATCCCCTTTAGATACCATACGGCAAGTGGTAGATCGTGATCCGAAACGTCCCCGGGAAACGGTGCCGGATGCGGATGCCGACCTTGAAGCGGTGTGTTTGAAATGCTTGGAGAAGGATCCGCAGAAACGCTATGGCTCGGCTCAGGCATTCGCTGATGAACTTGAGCGATGGCAGCGTGGCTTGCCAGTGAGTGTGCGGCGCATTGGCGTGAGTCAACGCGCCTGGCGCTGGTGCCGTCGGCGGCCGGTGACGGCGGGTTTGCTGGCGGCCCTGGCGTTGACTCTGGTGGCGGCTTCCATCCTTGTCATTCGCTCTGGCATCAATCTCAAACACGCCAATGAGAAGACGCAAATTCTCCTGACAACATCTCAACTGCAGGAGGTGGAATCACAGTTTGAACGTGGTCAGTCTGAACAGGCTCTCGCGGTCTTGGCCCGATTGACCCGCGCCCATCCAGAGAATGGCGCGATCCGGCAGCGCTTGGCCTCGGCGCTTGGATACGGCGTCTTTCCGACTGAGGCTTCAGAGGCACAATCTGTTCAGCGAGGTGCAACGCTATTGGATAGCCACTTGAATGCAGCCGGAGAGGTTCTGTCGATCACGGATGACGGCGTCTTATCCTGTGCGAGAGAGGGCGACAACGGCCATGCCGAGATCCTCTTTAAGATGGACATTGAGGTGTCGGCGGCTGCCATCTCCAACGACGGACAGACGGTGGCCATTGGAGATACCGATGGCTTGGTGCACGTGGCGAATTTGCAAGGCCAACTGCAGTGCGAGCCCTTAGCCCACGACAAGCCGGTCGTCTCGATACAGTTTAACCCGGATGACCGACTCATGGCCTGCGCGCTTGCAAGCGAAACCGAGAAATCCGGGTTCTTGGGTGGGGACTATCGAAAAGGGGACTGGGTTCATATCTGGAACATTTCAAACAGCGAGAGAGTTCTTGAGCCCCTCCGAGTCGCTGAGAATCAAACCTTAAGCTTGGCTTTCAGCCCAGATAGCCGCTACTTTGCCGCTGGGTCCAACCAACAGGGAGTTGGCCTTTGGGATTTAGAAACGGGTGAACGTGTCCGCTTGATCCCTAACGGAGAAGCTTTGCATCTACTCGCCTTTTCTCGCGACGGCTCACGACTCGCTGGTGGTTCTTTAGGAGGGCGAGTGTATGCCTGGGACCTCGCTGTGGATGGCCATGAGAAGACGTGGGACTTCTATCACGGCTTGCGAGTGAATGGTCTCTTTTTCATGCGAGAGAGGCATCGGCTGGTTTCCTACGGAGCCCACGGCAAAGTCAAATTCTGGGATCTTGATAGGGGCAACCACGGGCCTGTGCTCAACCATGACGGCTTCGTCAGAGATGCCTGTCTGAGCGCTGACGAAAGCTTGATCGCCACCGCATGCCACGACAACACAGCGCGAGTATGGAATGCAGACACAGGTGCACCGGTGACCGAACGCATTGGCCATGATTCAGGTCCAAGACGTGTTTGGATTTCAGAGAGCAATCGACAGCTTGTGACGCAAACTTACGGGCGCAACGTCTTCAGGTGGCGCCTGAGAGGAGCGACCCTAGAAAGAACTCACCATCTCCCATCCCTTCCACCGCCCGACGAACTAAGTGGTCTCGCACTAACACCTGATGGAACCAGGCTTCTCGTCGGTTCCGTCGGATCGATTTCATGCTTGGCTATTCATCAAGACACGCTACCAGAGCGGACACATGAATTCCCATTCGACACGGGAGTTTCTACAATCAAAGTCTCCGGATCTGGGGAAGTGGCAGCCTTCGCTACTGGAAAAGGGATGGCGGGCTTCATGGATCTTAGCCAGCAACCCATGACGCCCACAGAAATCCCTCGCAAAAATCCTGAGACTTACATTGATGATATTAGCGTCTCTCATTCAGCCAGCGCCTTGATCACCATCACCAGGCCTAGTCCAACATTGAGTCACTGGGCTGTGGGTCAGGAGAAGCGTTTGGCTTTCGTACGACAAGATCACGTTATGTCAGACATCACCCGGCTTAGAGGTTCGGCCATCTTTCCTAACCACCAAAGAGCCGTGTATGGGCTGGGCTCCAAGCTTGTGATATGGGATCTGAAGAATGGAACCGAGTTGTCTTGGCATGTCGGCGTCCATGACGCTCCGATCAACCATTCGGGTTTCAGTGCCGATGGTCGCTGGTTGGTGACGACTTCTGTGGACAAGACCGCGGTGATCTGGCGCGTCGATGGCTTGGGCGCTGTTTCGGTGCATAAGGTATTGAGGCACGACAGCGCCGTCGATCAGGCCGCATTCTCACCGTCTGGCGAACAGGTGGTTACTTGTAGCCGTGCCGGCTACGTCAGGGTGTGGGATGTGGCCACTGGCATGCCAGTCACTGGCAAAATGCCACATACGGGGAAATTGCTTTGTGCCCGCATCGTTGGGAATCGCGTGGTTTCAGCCTCCGCTGAAGGCACTGTTAAGGAATGGCCTCTGCCGCAAGTGCCTGAGAATTGGAACGAGCCCTTAGCACAACTGGCTGAATTCATTGCCGGAAGAACGGTTGATCAAACGGGCCGGGCCACGTTTTTGAGTGGGGCGGAGAAGGAAGAGCGATGGGATTCCCTCAAGCGCTGGCACGAGGAACAGGATGAGGATCGTATTCCAAAAGTGATCGATGCGTATTTGTCAGAGTAGCCTCCTTCGCGCGAACATGAGGAATTTAATTAACGACAGGAACAAATTCCGTAACTTCCGGCGTTTTTTTCTGAAACATGACGCTACGGATGACGGCGCCTCAAACTATTACCAACTTGTATTCCTCCGCCACACGGGCTCCTGCCTCGATTGGCTGGGAACGAAACCTCCTTGATTCGTTATTCCCTTTGGTGCTCGCCCTGTCGCCGAGCACCAAATCCAGTCGTGCTCACATCGAGGCCCTGGAGGAAGTGATTGGCCTGGCGAACACGCCTCAGCTGTCTCCTCGGCAACTGCAGGCCTATTGTTTCCTTTGCCTTCACTTAATGGCAGAGGCGATCCCGGAGGAGGCACCCGACACCACCCATGCCCTGCTCGAGGCCGCTCAGGATCTTGTCGAACGCGCACAGCCATTGGACTTTATCTCTCGCCCCGTTGATCTCGCTGAACCGCTCGCGAAGCTCCTTCGACTTCGGCAGTTTCAACAGCCCGCCGACTCTGCCCACTCGCCGCGTCAGGATCTCCTCTACGCAGTCTTGGATCGCGAAGAGCCTGCGCTACGCGATGCCCTGCTCATTCTCACGTCGGAAGGCCCCTCACCCCCACTCGCTTCGTGGCTAGCAAAGTCCCCAACAACGTCGCAAGCCCAAGAGGAAAGCCCTGGCAAATCGCTTCTTCCCCCGCCTACGAACGCAGCACCTCTTTCGGAATCGGCCGAGATCGAGCTCGAGTCTAGCAAAGCCAAATTCTCCAATGCAATGCTTGTACAAGTGGTGAGTGGAGCCGTGGGGGCAGCGGTCTCGGCTGTGGAAACTTCCCGCAGCGCGGTCGCCAAGCCAACTCTGTTCAGCCAAGACCGCGAGGAGGTATCTGCTTTCAAGCGGTTAAACCCCAATCGCCTACCCACGCTTGTTCCCCGGGAGTTCCTGGGCGACCTTTGCGGCTCTAGCACTGAGAGGACGTGGGGGTTTCCTTCACGTCCGAGTTCCTTCTACTCTCGCTACCGCCGCTGGCTGCAAGCTGCGGCCATCCTTGCCTTCGCAGCTGTGGCGCACTTGCTCGTTGAGCTCTCGCTCATCCTCCCTAGCAGTGCTACCGCCAAGCAAACCGCTCATCCTGGCGAAGAACGTCTATTGATTGCAGCTCTAACTAACGCTGCAGCTAAGCCAACTCTTGAGCCGAGCGAGGCCATCGCCGAGCGCTTTCTTCATGCCACGGATTTAGAAGACCGCATCGCCCTCCTGCGTGACCCTCGCCATGCTGGCCTCTTACGCGATCACTTCCTGAGGATGGAGACTGAGCAGCTGGAGACGGAAATTGAGGCGCTCAATCCCCTGTCGCCTGTCAGAGCAGGCGACCTCATCTACGAACGCTTTCACGTACAGTTCACCGATGGTCGCAATCGCTTGTTGAGCGTCGTCGAGGAGAAGACGGGTGCTTACGTTGATTGGGGAACCTATGCCCGGCAGGGTTCGGCCAGTTGGGAAGAAATCATTGAAGCTAGCGTTACAGAAGCAGAGGTACGTGTCTTCGTACGACGTAGCGATTACTACGCAGCGCCGTTTGACGATGCCGAGCGCTACCAGGCCTACGCCATCACCTCACCAGATTTGGAGGAGACCCTCTACGCCTATGTATGTAAAACGCTCGACTAAACGCGCCCACTTGATGGCGCGTGAATGGTCAGCCACCAATAGCGACCGACGGATGACTTTGCGTCTGGAGCGGGCCGAAGGAGCCGCCACAAGCGATCACCTCTTCCGCATCTCCAAGCTCACTGCCGTGGGATGGGTGAAAGGGAGCACGGATTACGAAGACAGCGCCTTCGCCGTGCAAGTGCCGAAAGAGTTGGATCAAGAATGGCAACGCCGCCAACAAAGCCTCGATCTACGCGATCTGCCGCCCGCACCACGCAAGCGCCCGGTCAAGGCCATGGCCGCTCCCATCGACTCCCGTAACGCACTGCCTTCACTAACATTTTAATAGTCATGTGCAAGAGTTTCGCCAGTCTAGCAAACAACCACTCATTTGTGGTTCTCGCACACGGACGACAGAGGTCGGCTCATCCTCTCCAACGCTTTCAGGTGCTCCCACGACGGGGGCGCTCGCGAACAAACCAAACCACATAACAAAGCAATGAAGATAAAAAGACGAACAAGGCAGAAACGGCTCGTGAGCTACCTCGCCACCGGAATCGGCCTAGGAGCGAGTGCTGATGCCGCCATGGTCGTGATTGACCTAGGGGGAGTCATTCTTGGTGTGGGGCAAAACCAATCGATAGGGTCTGACTCCATTCACGATATTAATTTTGGAAGCTCAATACATGGATTCATCAGTGCCAACAGTTCTGCTTCTTTCTACGGGAATGCTTATCAAACAGGACCCGCTTCGTTCCCCAGCAATAGTACACAGTTATTTACATGGAAAAATGGACCAACTGGCCATTATCAAGGGAATGTTTCCACAGGCATCCCATAGCGGGACATGAAGGCGCGTAACTCATTGATAATGAGTTGGAATCACCTTCGATCTTCGATTGTGTAATCTTAAATTTGGCCTCTCTTCGGACTATTTATTGGTGTGTGTTTTGATAGAGTTTCACATGCTGTCCCTCAATTTCACTTAAAACCAGGCAGATACGCTTGATCCAGTCTCCCTAACATTCGAAAACTACCACCTGCTGTCCCATAGGCTACTAACAGTTTGCGCAGTGCTAGCTTTTCCCATAATACCCCTCGCACCATCGTGCAAATTCGGCTGAAGCTGTGCGACCAATCGCTCAAATATGCCAAATATCGCAGTAACACATAGGCTAACAAAGCCATCCATACTTGCCAACGCACTGCATTCGCATTGTTGCCAAGAAAGTCGCAAAGCTTGAGGTTTTGTTTGATCTGCTTGAAGAAGACTTCGATCGCCCAGCGACTCCGATAGATTTCGCAGACGCTGGATGCGGCCCACTTGGTGTTGTTGGTGATGAATTCCATCTCAAGCATCTTGCCGTCAACTTCTACTAACGCTACGACACGCCTGAGAACGACGGGATAGGCCGCCTTTGATTTGGCCGTGGTTAAGACGATGAGGTCATCACGGAGAATATTGCCCTTGGGCTTCTTGAGCAGACGCCGCTTGACACGAAAGGCCATGTTGCTCTTGGCGCGAGTCACCCAATTGATCCCTCGTTGATCCAGGTCGTAGAGATGCTCGAAGTCTACGTAGGCCTTGTCGAACACGCCGATTTCGCCTTCTTGGATGCCTGCACAAAGTTCGCGCGCCCTCACATTGTCCCCGTGCTTTGCGGCTTCTACGACAGCGAACCCGGGCAGGAAGCTGCCGACATCCAGCCGCAGATGTAATTTGGCCGCTGCCTTTCTGCGACGATGCTTGGCCCAGTCCATGTTGTTTGCGATGAGCTTGATCGTCGAAGAGTCGACGGCGTGAATCGTGCGCTTGAAGCGACGGGGTAGTCCTCGTTTGCGGTTCTTGGGCCCATACTTGAAACCCGGTGATTGGGACTCACAGTGATTAAGGACACTCCAGAACAACTCCTCTGCCATGTCGGCGTTGCGGCTTTTGTTAGCATTGGAGAGACCGTTGCGGCTTGGGAAGAGAGCACCACGAATAGTGGCGAGAAGGCCGCGATGGTTGCGAAGATTATCACAGATATCATTGAGAGAGATCGCAGCGCAAAGCTGGGCAAAGAGCATCGAAACGACATGGCTCCAGGGGGTGAACGCTCTCGATTTCTTGTCCACACCATGCTTTCGGGCAAGTTTGTTAACCAAATGGCTCGGAATGAACTCGCATACCTGACGCAGAGCGATTACTTTTGATTTCGGCTGGGACTGGGAAGCTTTGCGTCTCTTGTTAGTTTTCACACACCGATTAGACGGCGTGAGCTTCCCGAGTTCCAGCTCTTCCTAAGGGATGCCTGTGGAATGTTTCCGGTGATAATTGGGTGGGCTTTAGGAATACCGATCAACAAGTTGGTTGGTTAAGTTATACGCTCGACGATGCCAATCTTAGCAATGATGACGTGGAGCTGCGCTTTAATGCCTTCGTCTACGATGATCAGGCTGTTGATGCCGCCTCCGGTCCTAACCTCAGTGCTGCCACCGCTGCCTACTCCGCCATCCCAGAACCTTCGTCGCTAGTCTTACTCGCCCTGGGAGCGGCTGGTTTGATAGGCCGCCGCCAAAGGAAGCAGGCGGCATAACACTATCAGTGTATTCAACGACATTGGGAACTGGTGCCGAAATCTCCATTCCGATCTGTCCCTCTCAATCAAACCATACCACATAACAAAGCAATGAAGATAAAAAGACGAACAAGTAAGAAACGGCTCGCGGGCTACCTCGCCACCGGAATCGGCCTCGGAGCGAGCGCAGATGCCGCCATGGTCGTGGTTGACCTAGGCGGTGTCCTTCTTAGCCCTGGGGGTAATTCAACCATCGGACCAGATTCCCACGCCGATGTGAGCATGTCCTTCGACTCGAGTGATGGGTTCCTAAACACTGGTGGGAGTGGTAGCACCTTTTATACGGAAGCTGCCTTCGGCTTCAATAGTGCGGTGGCCTATCAAAACGGGCCCGCTTCCTTCCCCCAAACCCCAGTATTGACTTCCGTCTGGAGGAGCTACCCTACCGGAAGCTTTGCTGGGCATG
Source organism: Verrucomicrobiales bacterium (assembly GCA_965224685.1). Taxonomy (GTDB): domain Bacteria; phylum Verrucomicrobiota; class Verrucomicrobiia; order Verrucomicrobiales; family DEV007; genus CBDDAB01. The sequence goes on from CBDDAB010000018.1 coordinate 2,004,654, forward strand.
TCACTGGTTCGAACTGGGTACCCTTCAAGAACACCGATCAACAATTTGGTTGGTTGAACTACACGCTCGACGATGCCAATCTTAGCAACAATGCCGTGGAACTGCGATTGAATGCCTTCGTCTACGATGATCAGGCGACAGGTCCCTCGAGTGGCCCAAACCTCAGTGCTGCCATCGGCGCCATCCCGGAACCTTCGTCGCTAGTCTTACTCGCCTTGGGAGCGGCTGGATTGATCGGCCGCCGCCAGCGGCAGCAGGCGGCCTAACACGAATAGCGAATTCAACGACATCGGGAGCCGAAAGCCCCGGTGTCGCTTTCTTCCTTGCCTCTTTGTCAGTGCCCTAACCTAAAGATGAAGGGGTGCCCGCCCAACTGCGATGACTCTTGTTCGCCATGTAACGGGTAAAAAGGCACCTTCTACTACGTGCGCCGACGCTCGCCAACACGACTCCACTAACAACCTATGAAGAAACGCTTGCTCCTTGTCGGCTGGGATTCCGCGGACTGGAAGATCATCAACGACCTCCTTGCTGAAGGCGGCATGGAGGGCATCCGCCAGCTGATGGATGGTGGCACGCATGGCAATCTCGCCACGCTGGAGCCGCAGCTTTCCCCGATGTTGTGGTCTAGCATTGCCACGGGTAAGATGGCCTATGACCATGGCGTGCCTGGGTTCACAGAAGTCGATCCGGTGTCGGGTCAGGTAGTGCCGGTCTCCGCCGCGACACGACAGTGTAAGACGGTTTGGGAAATGTTGGGGGAGAAAGGATTGAAGTGCCATGTGGTGAGTTGGTTTGCCACGCAGGGGGAGCAGAATCTCAACGGCAAGATGGTCTCTAACATGTTCAACCATCTCAAGGGGACGCGAGCCGATCAGACGCCGGAAGAATGGCCGTCGCCCATGCCGGGCACTTACTGGCCGGAAGAACTGGCGGAGACCATGAACGAGCTGCGCGTCTCACCGCACGAGATCGATGGAGACGTCCTGACTCCATTCATTCCCGCCGGTGCAGAGATTGATCAGGATCGCGATCGGCGACCCTGGATCCTCGCAGAACACTTAGCCGAGGCCTATTCCGTGCACTCGGCGGCCACGCATCTGATGGAGACGGATCCCAACTGGGATCTCATGGCGGTTTACTACCGTGCCATCGATGAAATATGCCATCACTTCATGCCCTATCATCCACCACAAATGGAGGGCATCCCGGATGAGGATTTCGAGCGCTACCAACATGTGGTGAATGGAACCTACCGGGCGCACGACATGATGCTGCAGCGCCTGCTGCAGTTGGCTGGGCCGGAAACGGCAGTGATGCTCGTTTCTGATCACGGGTTTCATAGCGATCACCTGCGACCCAAGTTCACCCCACGCGTGCCAGCCGGGATCACGGTGTGGCATCGCGAACAGGGCGTCTATTTGGCCAAAGGTCCTGGCTTCAAACAAACGCCGGAACCGATCTTTGGCGCGCGCCTGCTAGACATCACGCCAACGGTGTTGCATTACTTTGGCCTCCCCGTTGGCGAAGACATGGAGGGACGTGTGTTGACCGAGACCTTTGCGGGCAATGAGCCCGTGCATACGATTCCGACTTGGGAAGATCCCAATGGCAGGCAACAACGTCGCGGCTCCTTGAGTGAGGAAGAGAGTGAGGCCTTGCTCCAGCAATTTGTGGCTCTGGGTTACCTCGATGAAATGTCTAGCGATCCCACACAAGCCGCCGAGGAAACAGTTCGGGAGAACAAGTGGAACATGGCGCGCTCCTATCTCTACAGTGGCAAGCACGAGGGTGCGTTGCCTTTGTTAGAGGACTGTTTCACTACTTACCCGGAACGGACGGACTACGCGCAGAGTTTGGCTCGAACGCAACTGAATCTGGGTTTGATTACGGAAGCAGAAGAGACCTTGGCCATTTGTTTGGAAAGCTTTGGCAGCATCTTCGGTGCGAAGCTCCTACAAGGGCAAATTGCGTTGCAGCAGGGAGACTACCAAGAAGCGCTTGATCATCTGGCTGATATCCGTGAGGAAGCAGCGGATCACCCGCAGCTCTTGGAGATCGTGTGTCGGAGCTGTGTGCACCTGGGGCAGTGGGAGCAGGCGCGTGAGGCCTCTGACCAACTTCTCGAATTGGATCCTGACAGTTATCAAGGCCGGATCACGCGCACGCGTTGCCAGTTGCAAGCCGACGATGCGGCAGCCGCAGTGGACACGGCGCTGGAAGCGGTGAGTCTGCACCTAGCAGATCCACGTGGGCACGTCGTACTTGGACTGGCCTTGAGCCAGTTGGAACAATGGCAGGAGGCGGAACAAGCGCTGCGCAAGGCTTTGCTGCTCAATCCAGACAACGCTGCCGCCACGGCCGCCCTTACCACGGTCTACAAGCAGTTGGCCCAGCATGACAACGCACGCGCCTGTGAGGACAATGCGGCGCGCTTGCGGGCGGAACGTGAAGCTACCCAAGCGAAGCACTTGCGATCTCTGCGAGAAGGCATTGCCGCGCGAGCCAAAGTACGCCATGCTGAACGGCAACTACGCCGTGAGGCGGCAGCACAGAAAGCCGCCGAGGAGGCCGCGATCAAACCTAGCAAATTCACCATCGTTTCTGGGCTGCCACGTTCTGGCACCTCCCTGATGATGCAGATGTTGAAAGCAGGTGGGCTGGAGCTGATGGCCGATGGCAAACGCAAGGCTGACGAAGACAACTTGGAAGGCTATTGGGAGTGGGAAGAAGTGAAGGCGCTAAAGAAGAACCCACGTCTGATCGAACAAGCCGAAGGCAAGGTGGTTAAGGTCATTTCAGCCCTAATACCGCACTTGCCACCGCTGCATCATTACAAGATCATCTTCATGAAACGCCCGGTGGACCAAGTGGTGGCCAGTCAGTGGAAGATGTTAGAGCGTAGTGGGCAAGATCCGAAATCGACCCGCGAATATTTGATGCAAACCCAAGAGACGCACGTAGCGCAGACGCTGGCCCAGTTGCGACAACGCCAGGACGTGGAGCTGATTGAGATCGATTTCCCACAACTGGTGGCCTCGCCGGAGGCGCAGACGGAAGCCCTGTCTGTCTTCATGGGAGAGGCACTCATCACGCCTGAGAATCTTGCTAGTGTCGTGCGGCCGGAATTGCATCGTCAGCGAACCTCGAACTGCGCAGGCTCATGAATCCGCATCGTAGAGCTGACAGCCATGGCGTGGATCACTCCGTGCTCCTATGCCCAACGAACATGCCAACGTCGTGGATCACTCCGTGGTCCAACGCCCGATGAACATGGAATGAATGATGAGCGAGGATCCCGATAGCACTTCACCCGACTCCGACATGGAAACCCTGCACACCTGTCAGGATTGCGGCGCCGTAATGCCCGCCTCACATACAGGTACACTCTGTCCCAAATGCGTGCTCGGCCTAGCAGCCGAGCCACCCGCTGCTCAACTCGGCGAAGCGGAAGGCGATGTCATCGGATCCTACGCGTTGCGACAGAAGATCGGCGAAGGCGGCTTCGGGGTCGTTTGGATGGCAGAGCAGAGCCAGCCCATGTCACGGATGGTCGCTCTCAAAGTGGTCAAGGCGGGCATGGATACCAAACAAGTGTTAGCCCGCTTCGAAGCCGAGCAACAGGCGCTCGCACTGCTAGATCATCCTAACATCGCCAAGGTGCTCGATGCGGGAGCCACGGAAACCGGCCGTCCCTACTTTGTCATGGAGCTGGTCAAGGGCATCCCCATCACGCAATTCTGTCAGGAACAGAAGCTCGCCACCAAAGCCCGCCTCGAACTCTTCCGCGATGTCTGTTCAGCGATCAATCACGCGCACCAGAAAGGGATCATTCATCGCGATCTCAAGCCGTCCAACGTCATGGTCACGTTGCATGGCGACAAGCCGGTGGCCAAGGTCATCGACTTTGGCATTGCCAAAGCCACGCAGCAGAAACTGACGGACAAGACCTTGTTCACGCGCTTCGAACAGTTCCTGGGCACGCCGGTCTACATGAGCCCGGAGCAAGCCGCCCTGAGCGGGCTGGATATCGACACCCGCTCGGACATCTACTCTTTGGGCGTCTTGTTGTATGAATTGTTAGCAGGCAAGCCGCCTTTCGATCCCAAGACATTGCTCTCCAAAGGCTACGAAGAAATGCGGCGCATCATCCGCGAAGAAGAGCCGCCAAAGCCGAGCACGAAACTAACGGAAACGCAGAGTTCCGCTGGGAACAAGTTTGTCAATGTGAGTCCCACCGCGCTAAAGGGCGAGTTGGATTGGATCATCATGAAAGCGATCGATAAAGATCGCGGACGCCGCTACGAAACCGCCAACGCCTTCGCTGCCGACATCGGCCGCTACCTGGAAAACGAACCGGTGCTCGCCGCCGCGCCGAGCGCGGCCTACAAGTTCCGCAAGTTTGCCAGGCGTAACAAAACTGTCCTAGGTGTGGCTGCCGCCATGGTCGCGCTTCTGCTAGGAGGGATTGTTGCCACCAGTTGGCAAGCGGTGCGGGCCACGGCGGAACGGGATCGTGCCGAAGAGGCGCGAGAAGAGGCCGAAGGTATCTCTTCATTCTTAATAGGAATGTTTGAAAGCGCCCGCCCAGGCGAAGAGAAAGGAGGGCGTGAGGTCAAAGTCGCCGATGTCCTCGACGACGCGGCCAAGAAGCTGGAGACCGATCTGTTAGACCAGCCCGCCCGGCGGGCTAAGCTGCAAGCAGCCATCGGCGGAACCTACAGCGCATTAGGACTCAGCCGCGAAGCGCTTCAATTGAAGGAGCAGGCCTTAAAATATCATCAAACGCATTCAGGCCCCAAGCACCCTGAGACACTGAATGCCATGCGCAGCTTAGCGAGTTCCTACAATAGCGTTGCCCGTTATGAAGAAGCGTTGGCCTTGGGCGAGGAGGCGCTGCAGCTCTTTTGTGAAGTAATCGGACCAGAGCATCCCGATACTCTTAAGATGATGACAACACTCGCATTCTCCTATGAGGATCTCGGAAAGAATGAGAAAGCGCTATTGATGCGGGAAAAAACGTTAGAACTTCATCGCAAGGTCAATGGTCAGGAGCACCCAAGCACGCTGAGCGCATGGCATAATCTAGTGAATTCCTATTCCGATTTAGGCCGTCACGACGAGGTCCTTCAGATGCGAGAAGCGATCCTGGAACTTCGCCGAAAAGTGAACGGTCCGGAACATCCTGACACACTGATGGCGATGAACAATCTAGCCGTTACTTACAGAGATGTCGGCCGTGGGGAAGACGCGTTGCTGTTGCATGAGAAGGGATTAGAACTGAGCCGTATCATTAACGGCCCGGAGCATCCGGATACGCTGCTACCGATGCGCAATCTTGGTTATTCCTACCACGACGTCGGCCGAAAAGACGAGGCTCTTGATCTGCACGTGAAAGCTTTGGAATTGAGCCGCCGAGTGAACGGCCCGGAGCATCCGGGGACGTTGAGAGCGATGCAGGATCTAGCGCACTCCTACGAAGAGTTTGGCCGCTTGGCAGAAGCACTGTCGATTCGTGAAGACGTGTTAGAAATCCGCCGCAGAGTCAGTGGCCCAGAGCATCCCGAAACGCTATCAACGATGAACAACCTAACTCTTTCGTACTGCAAAGTTGATCGTAGCAATGATGCTGTAGCGATGGGAGAGGCGGCGCTGAAGCTGAGCCGCAAAGTAAACGGCCCCGATCATCCCGAGACGATTAGGATGATGATTACTCTATCGCTTGCCTACCGAGATGTTGATCGTTACGATGAAGTGCTACGAATGAGGGAGTCGGCGTTGACCCTGAGCCGTAAGGTCAACGGCGCACAACATCCGATGACGCTCGCAGTGCTTACAGGTCTAGCGCTCTCATATGAAGACGTGGGCCGAATCGAGGAGGCGCTCGAGATGAGCGAAGAGCTCTTGAAGCTGCGCCGCAAGATTATCGGCCCGGAACATCCCGATACGCTTAGCGCATGGCACAATCTGGCGGATTTATACCGCGACGTTGGGCGCCCCGGTGAAGCGCTAGAAATGCAAGAAGAGATACTGGCGCTTAGGCGCAAGATCAATGGACCAGACCATCCAGACACTCTTCGAGCAATGAGAAATCTAGCACGATCCTACGCTATAGCTGGTCGGCTCGACAAGTCGATCCCATTGCGTGAATCATTGATCGAGTCTCTAGAGAAAGTGTATGGGAAAGAAGCGGATTCCACTCTCGCGATTCAAGCAAGTCTTGCGGCCAGTTACAGCAACTCAGGCCAGCCTGAAAAAGCGCTCCCGCTGATGGAGAAAGCGCTCCTCTTGCAGCGCAAACTATTTGGCCCGAAGCATCCTAACACCCTTGAAAATCAGAATAATCTTATCATCACGCTTGGGATGTTGAAGCGTTTTGATGCCGCCATAGAAGGCGCAATGGAGTTCCTACCACTGGCTCGAGAGGTCTATGGGCCGCTAGACACCATGACGATCCAGGCGGTTGAGAGATTGGTCCATTGGTATCTCCAAGTCGGCCAGATCAACGATGCCCGCGAGTTGCAGAAAGGAGCATGGGCTCAGTTGGCGCCGGCTCCACCTACCCTCAAAGATGCCAGCCCAGCTTCGATCCGCGAAACGCTCGTTCCGCCAACATCGACTTGGCGTTGGCTTCATCCTACCGATGGTGTTGATCCCGCCGCTGAAGATCCCGATTTCCACATCACTTTTCACACAAAGGATTTCGACGATTCGTCATGGCACAGCGGTCTAGATCGCGATGATAACACCGGTGGCTTTGGCTATGGCGATCCCTGGTTCACAGGCGTGGATATTGGTAAGCCCAAGCAGACCAGCAATAGCGCTTATTTCCGGACCCAATTCACGACAAAGGAGGCGCACCAGCTTCTCGAACTTCATTGTCAACGCGACGATGGCATCATCGTTTACCTCAATGGGAAGGAAGTTGCTCGTAACAATGTCAGCCCAGGGAAAGAAAGCTATCGCCTCTCGGCCACGGACGGAAGGAAGATCGGGCCCTCTCACCAGTTGGAGAGTCAACAAGTTCGGATTCCCCTCCAAGGAGGGCTCACGGCAGGCGATCACATCCTAGCCATTTCCCTACACAACGGCCAACGCAGCTCGGATCTTCGAGTCGGAGCGATTTCACTGGTGGAGGTCGAACCGCCGTCGGAAGCCACTCTAACGGCTGCGTGGAATAAGGTGTTGGCCGACTTTCATCGCAGCAAAGGTGAAGCGGCGGCCCAGCGCCGCCAATGGAAAGAAGCCTTGGGCCATTTCGAGAGCTGCCGAGAGAACCAGGAGCATTGGTTAGCCAAGTGGGACAACCTCAGATACCTAGCGCTGCTGGCCTTTCTCGGTGAACGCGAGAAGCATAGGGCTCTGTGCGCGGAGCTGCTGAGTGAATATGCCCGCACCAAGAATCCTGAGTTGCTCAGCTCCGCTCCGATGGCGGTCTTGATGTATCCTCCAGGCCCCAACGTAGATGAAAACCTGGCGACGTGGCAGAAGGAAGCACATCGGCTGGCAACGATGAGGCTAAGGGAGGCGACAGATGCCCAAAGACATCCCGGGATGGCCGTGCATGCAGGCACGGCGGAATATCGTGTGGGAAATTTCCCCAAGGCTGAGGAACTGCTGAGCGAGGCATTGGGCATGCTGGGGCGTTCCCACTACCAATACCTCCTTGAGACCGCCAGAGACTCTGGCCAAGAGAGGTTCGATAGCTCCACCGCCATGGCCTTTGCACGCCGAGCCATGGCACGGCATGCTCAGGAACTCGTAGAAAAGGCGCGAAACGATTTGCGACAGGGCCTGCGATGCCTGCCACCGCCCAACCACTCGTCCGGGTGGTGGGACATCATCTTTGCCTACCTCGCCTTGCGCGAAGCTTGGGATCTCATCGAAGGCAAGGACAAGGAAAGTGACGTGTTAGACAACTGGGCGAAGTCATCATGAACGACGAAACGGACAAACACCCTACCAGATTCTGAAATGGAAACCCTGCGCACCTGTCAGGACTGCGGCGCCGTCATGCCCGCCTCCCACACCGGATCCATCTGTCCCAAATGCGTCCTCGGCCTAGCGGCCGAATCACCAGCCGCTCAACTCGGTGAAGCGGAGGGCGATGTCATCGGTCCTTACACCTTGCGTCAGAAGATCGGTGAAGGCGGCTTCGGTGTCGTCTGGATGGCCGAGCAGACCCAGCCCATGCAGCGCATGGTGGCTTTGAAAGTCGTCAAGGCGGGGATGGATACCAAACAAGTGTTGGCGCGGTTCGAAGCCGAACAGCAAGCGCTGGCCCTGCTCGATCACCCAAACATCGCCAAGGTGCTCGACGCCGGAGCCACCGAAACGGGCCGTCCTTACTTTGTCATGGAGTTGGTCAAGGGCATCCCTATCACGCAATTCTGTCAGGAACAGAAGCTCAAGACCAAGGCCCGTCTCGCGCTCTTCCGCGATGTCTGCTCCGCGATCAATCACGCGCACCAGAAAGGCATCATCCACCGCGACCTCAAGCCCTCCAACGTCATGGTCACCTTGCATGGCGACACGCCGGTGGCCAAGGTCATCGACTTTGGCATCGCCAAAGCCACGCAGCAGAAACTGACGGACAAGACGTTGTTCACGCGCTTCGAACAGTTCCTGGGCACGCCGGTCTACATGAGCCCGGAGCAAGCCGCCTTAAGTGGATTGGATATCGATACGCGGTCGGACATTTATTCCTTGGGAGTCCTCTTGTATGAATTGCTAGCTGGCAAGCCGCCCTTTGATCCCAAGACGCTGCTCTCCAAAGGCTACGAAGAAATGCGGCGCATCATTCGAGAAGAAGAACCGCCCAAGCCAAGCACGAAACTGACCGAAACACAGAACTCAGCCGACAACAAATTTGTCAATGTCAGTCCCTCCGCCTTGAAAGGCGAGTTGGATTGGATCATCATGAAAGCGATCGATAAAGATCGCGGACGCCGCTACGAAACCGCCAACGCCTTTTCCGCAGACATCGGACGCTACCTGGAGAACGAACCCGTGCTCGCCGCCGCGCCGAGCTCGGTCTATAAGTTTCGTATATTCGTTAGACGGAACAAGGCCGCATCGAGCATAGCCGCCTTGCTGGTCTTGGTTCTTCTAGCTGTGACAGGCGTTTGTCTTTGGCATACTGACCTAAAGCAGCAGGCAGCCGGTCTAGCGGAACAGCGACTAATAGAATCCGATCAGGCGCGCGTGAACGCAGAAGAGGCTCAAATGGAAGCGGAGGGAATCTCTACCTATTTCACCAGTTTGCTTGAAGATGCTCGCACAGGCAACACTAGCGATGGTCGCAGCATTACGGTGACTGCGATTCTCGACGACGCTGTGAAGAAACTGAAGACTGATCTTGCTGACCAACCTGCCCGCCGTGCCCAACTCCAAGCAGTCATCGCCTCGACCTATTTCGCGCTTGGCCTGAGACAAAAGGCCATCCCACTACAGGAAGGTGTAGTGGACCAGTACCGGTCGCACGCCGGTCCGGAACACCCTGATACGCTAGCTGAAATGCATGATCTAGCGACTATCTACTCCGTCACTGGACGCAGAGGCGAGGCCTTGGCGATACAAGAAGATGTGTTGGCACTTCGCCGAAAGGTTTTAGGCTTGGAGCATCCCGACACGCTCCAAGCGATGCTACATCTGGCCAGATACCGAGGGAAATTCAATCAACCTGATGAGGCGTTGGCCATGCGCGAGGAGATACTTGAGCTCAGTCGAAAGATCAATGGCAGAGAACACCCAGAAACGTTGAGAGCGATGGATAGTCTGGCGGCCTACTACTTTGATGTTGGCCGCCGACAAGAGGCACTTGCGATGCGTGAGACGGTCCTAGCGCTTCGCCGCAAAGTTCTGGGCACCCAGCATCCCCACACAATCGGAGCGATGATCAATGTGAGTATCGGTTACAGCGAAGCTGGTCGACCGGACGAGGCATTGGCGATGCGCGAAGAGATTTTAAAGCTGTGCCGGAAGGTCATGGGCCCAGAGCACCCTGAAACAGCACTAGCAATGGATAACCTTTCGCTTTCTTACCACAATGTCGGAAGGAATAAAGAGGCGTTAGCATTAGGCGAGAATGCTCTGGGGCTTTCAAGTAAGGTTAACGGTCCCGAGCACGGTTCAACATTGCGCACGATAGCACATCTGGCCATGTACCATGAGGAAGCTGGCCACCTCGAAGGGGCAGTAACCATGCGCGAGAAAGTGCTTGAGCTTCGCCGCAAGATCAATGGCCCAGAACACCCAGTTACGCTAGAGGCTTTAGAGTTTCTTGCTTTTTCCTACAAAAGTGTCGCCCGTTGGGCAGAGGCTTTGGCTGCGCAAGAGACGGTGCTGGAGATTCGCCGCAAAGTGCTAGGCCCAGAACATCCCTTAACATTGTCAGCGAGACACAACCTGGCGAATTCTTATTTCTCGGTTGGCCGCAAGGAGGAGGCACTTACGACACGTGAAGACGTGCTAACACTTCGCCGCAAAATCAATGGCCTCAAGCACCCTGACACCTTGCGAGCGATGGTTACTCTAGCAATCTCCTATACGTCCCTCGGCCGTTGGGAAAAGGCGTTGTCGTTAGAAGAGGAGGCGCTGGAGCTTCGCCGCGAGACCTTGGGTCCAGAACATCCCGATACATTGTCAGGGATTAGGAGGCTTGCCGATTCTTATCTCGATGCAGGGCGAATTGATGAGGCGATCGCGAAGCATGAGGAATTATTGAAGCTTCGCCGCCATGTCCTGGGACCAGAACATCCCGATACGCTAACAGCGATGAATGTCTTAGCATTTTCATACGATGCCGACATTCGCCGATTGAGCGAGGCGCTCGGGATGCGAGAGCAGGTGCTGGAGCTTCGTCGCAATGTTCTGGGAGTGAGTCATGCCTCCACGCTGAACGCCCTGAACAGCTTGGCTCTCTCTTATGCAAAGTGTACAAACTCTGAGCAGCGCATTGAGGGCTACCGACATCTGGCCAAGCTCTATCCTGAGAGGAGTGATTTCCATGGCCAATTGGGAAAGCATCTTTTCCATGCGGGACGGCATGATGAAGCGATTGGTCCACTTCGAGCTTCTCTAGCACTCGACCCAAGCGGATTTCGTTCATTTCATACACGAGTTTGTTTGAGCCGCGCGTTGCAGGTCGTAGACAGAAATGACGAGGCCAAAGAGGTGAAAGCTGAACTCGGCTACGTGCCCAGACCTTTGGATCAAAGTGCTCCGAAAGTCCTTGAAACCTTGATTTCTCCAGACGCCGAGTGGCGCTGGTTGCACCCTACCGACGGGGTTGATCCAGCAACGACGGTTGCTCAATTTCATACGACCTTTCCTTCACCCTCGTTTGATGACTCCAATTGGAATCTGGATCGTGGGAGTAAGGACCTGACAGGCGGATTTGGCTATAGTCATGACCGTAAGTGGTTCACTGGCATAGCCATTGGGAAGCCCCGAGGCGGCGAGAGACATAGCGCTTACTTTCGATGCCGTTTCACGACCTCAAGCTCTCATTCACACATTGAACTGCGCTGCCAACGCGACGATGGCCTGATCGTGTATCTGGATGGAAAAGAAGTGGGTCGAGACAACATGCCCGCCGGTGCGGATGCCTATCGGATAAATGCATTGGCTCCCCAGACTCATGCATTGGACTCTGTTCATTCCCATGACCAACAAATCTACCGCATCCCATTGCGGGGTGGAATTGAAAGCGGGGAACATGTGTTAGCGATTTCATTGCATAATCAAGATGCGGAATCGTCCGACCTGAGGATCGGAACGATTTCACTTGTCGCAGTCGAACCCTTATCCGACGGCACGTTGGCTGAAGGGGCAGAGCAAGTGTTGAGAGACTACCGTCGCAAGCAAAGTGATAGCACGATTGTTCTGGGGCCAGAGCATCCTGACAACATCTATAAGAGATTCCTTCGTTCATCGAGTCTCCAATCGGAAGGACGTAATCAGGAAGCTATGAAAGAAGCTGAAAGGGCTGCTTTGCTCCTGCAAAAAGTTTTGGGAGCAGAGCATCCGAAATCCATCCTCTCCAATTGGGTGCTTAGTAGACGCTGTCGCACGTTAGGGATGAAGAAGAGGGCTCTTGAGCTAGGCGCCAGAAGCTTATCGGCAGCCAAGAAGGTCTTGGGCCAGGGCCATTCCACAACCCGGATGATCACCCGGGACTATGCTGTATCCCTGTTTTATTACGGCCGAGATTCTGAATCGAGGTCTCTCATGCAGAACGCTGCCGAGTTATGTCTCCAGGCCGCCGACCATTCCGCCTTAAAAGTGATGCGTTCCATGGCCGAGTACTATGAGGCAAGTCAGGACATCAATACACGCATCAGCGGTTATCGACGGTTGATTGAGATGAAGCCAGAGGAGCCGGAATTTCAATACCATCTTGGCAAGCATCTGTTTGACGCGAAACGTTTCAAGGAGGCCTTGCCCTACCTTGAGAGCGCCAAGGAAAGTTATAGCACTGGCGAGCGAGCTCTCGATATCCGGGTGCGACTATCATTAGCTCTAAGTGAACTTGATCGTGAATCAGAAGCCCAATCGATGCGTGAATCTGTGGTTCAAAATCCTAGCATTTTTCGCGCCGACTCGCAACAATCACTCGAAGGTGGTACCGTCATTGTTCCACCCGATGCGGAATGGCGATGGCTTCATCCCATTGATGGAGTCGATCCTAAAACGCACGACCCCGACTTTCACCAAACATTCTTTGCCAGCGAATACGATGACAGCTCTTGGACACTCGGGAAGGACCGTCCTGGACCCACCGGCGGCTTTGGTTATGGCGATACGTGGTTCGATGGCGTGGATATTGGAACTCCCCATAGAAAGGAGCTTGGTCACAGTGCCTATTTCCGAACCCAATTCACAACTACGGAAAGCTACGCTAATTTGGAACTTCGGTGCCAGAGAGACGATGGCATTATCATCTACCTCAATGGTGAAGAAGTTTGCCGAGACAACATGCTTTCCGGAGAGGAAGCCTATCAATTGCCCGCTGCTGATGGACATATGGGCGAACAGGAAACTTGTCATATTCCACTAACAGGAACGCTTGATGCTGGCGAACACATCCTGGCGATTTCCTTACACAACCCTCAACATGAAAGCTCAGATCTGCGCATCGGCGGGATATCCCTGCACGCTTCACCTAACTTGGCTACCAACGCCGGCGAGACGTGGGAGGAAGCGACTGCGAAACATCAGCATTGGCGTCTTCGTGAGTTCATCGACCGCTACGCCCAGGGGCACGATTTCGATGATGCGTTCACAAAGCTTCAACAGCAGCGCAAGATTGGTGACTTCGCTATAGAGGAAGATCTCTATCGATCGGCCGCTGTTTTCGCCTTCCTAGGCAAACATGACGCTTATCAAGACCTGTTGAGAGAATCACTGCAAACACCAGAGCTATCGAGTGAACTGCGAATAAAACTAACAAGCGCACGTTCTGGGAGACCAAGCGAGGAACAGATATGGTACGAGTGGCGTCAGCAAGCATACGCGGCAGCAACGGCGCTAACCGATAAAGGCAAGCAATACGACGATTACTATCAATACGCGCTGTTGCGAGGAATGACGGCTTACCGAATGGATGACTATCTTGGAGCCGTGGATTGGATATCCGAGGCCCTGACGATATTGCCTTCCAAACCCAACGCCCATTTCTTTGCGTTGTGTCACGCTTACCAGGCACTCGCCTATCACCAGTTGAGCAAGACTAACGAAGCACGAACAGCCCTACAAGAAGGCTTCTACCGACTTCCACCGATGCGGCAATATGACGACTGGTGGAACACCGTGTTCGCTTACCTCGCCCTTCGCGAAGCTTCGGAGATGATCGATAGCGCCAACATGAATAATGAATCGTTAGAACAATGGGCTCGATGAACTTCTAACATTGAACAGACAATACGGAAGTGATGATGAGTAACGAAACGGGTAACACCCTACCTGATTCCGAAATGGAAACCCTGCGAACCTGCCAGGATTGCGGCACCGTCATGCCCGCTTCTCACACTGGATCCATTTGCCCGAAATGCGGCCTCGGCCTAGCCGCCGAATCACCAGCCGCTCAACTCGGTGAAGCGGAGGGCGATGTCATCGGTCCTTACACCTTGCGTCAGAAGATCGGCGAGGGCGGCTTCGGTGTCGTCTGGATGGCGGAGCAGAGCCAGCCTATACAGCGCATGGTGGCTTTGAAAGTCGTCAAGGCGGGGATGGACACCAAACAAGTGTTGGCGCGGTTCGAAGCCGAACAGCAAGCGCTGGCCCTGCTCGATCATCCGAACATCGCCAAGGTGCTCGACGCCGGAGCCACCGAAACGGGCCGTCCTTACTTTGTCATGGAGTTGGTCAAGGGCATCCCTATTACGCAATTCTGTCAGGAACAGAAGCTCGCGACCAAAGCCCGCCTGGATCTCTTCCGCGATGTCTGCTCCGCAATCAATCACGCGCACCAGAAAGGCATCATCCACCGCGACCTCAAGCCCTCCAACGTCATGGTCACTTTGCATGGCGACAAGCCGGTGGCCAAGATCATCGACTTCGGCATCGCCAAGGCCACCCAGCAGAAGCTCACAGACAAGACGCTCTTTACCCGCTTCGAACAGTTCCTCGGCACACCGGTCTACATGAGCCCGGAGCAAGCGGCCTTAAGCGGGCTGGATATCGATACGCGCTCTGACATTTATTCCTTGGGCGTCTTGTTGTATGAATTGTTAGCCGGAAAACCACCCTTCGATCCGAAGACGCTGCTCTCCAAAGGCTACGAAGAAATGCGGCGCATCATCCGTGAGGAAGAACCACCCAAGCCAAGCACGAAACTCACGGAGACGCAAAGTTCTATTGGAAACCAATCTGTCAATGTCAGTCCCTCCGCGCTGAAGGGCGAGCTCGATTGGATCATCATGAAAGCGATCGATAAAGATCGCGGACGCCGCTACGAAACGGCCAATGCCTTTGCCGCGGACATCGGTCGCTACCTGGAGAACGAGCCCGTTTTCGCCGCAGCGCCAAGTACGATCTACAAATTCCGCAAGTTTGCTCGACGCAACAAAGTGGCATCGGGCGTGGCCGCCATGTTAGCGGCAGTCTTGCTAGGTGTGACCGGCGTCTGTGTCTGGCAGACTCATTTAAAACAACAAGCTGCTAGTTTGGCAGGGCAACGGCTTGAAGAATCGAAGAAAGCCCGTCTCGACGCTGATAGAGCGCGCAAAGAGGCCGAGGGGGTCTCATCTTACTTCACGAACTTGTTGGAAGATGCTAACGCGATCAACACCAGCGAAGGCCGTAGCGTGACGGTGACGGCCATCCTTGACGAGGCGGTGAAGAAACTGGGGACCGGTCTGGCAGACCAGCCTGCCCAACAAGCCAAGCTGCAGGCAACTATCGGTGGAACTTATCGCGCACTAGGACTTAGTCAGAAAGCGATTCCGCTTGAAGAACAAGCCTTAGCCTATCATCGCACCCATTCTGGTCTTGAGCATCTCAGCACAATCTGGGCGATGCACAGCCTAGCAAGCTCCTACAGCCTCGATGGCCGTCTGAACGAGGCTCTTGAGATGCGGGAAGAAGTGTCGGAGCTCCTACGCAATACTTTTAGCCTTGAGCACAATGGCACGCTCAATGCGATCAATAACTTAGGCAATTCCTATTCGAATGCCGGACGATATGACGAAGCGCTGGTCTTACGGGAGGAGTTGCTGAGGCTTCGGCTCAAGGTCACCGGCCCCGAGCACCCTGACACGCTAAGAGCCATGGCCAACTTAGCCAATTCCTATACACACGCCAGCCGTCATGACGAGGCCTTGGAACTGCGAGAGCAAGTGCTAACGCTACGAACAAGGAAACTTGGTCGCGAGCATCCTGAAACGATCTCATCAATGAAAAACTTAGCCAGATCTTACGGAGAAGCTCGGCGTACTGATGAGGCGCTGGCCTTGCAAGAAATGGCGCTCAACCTTTCGCGTAGGACCCTCGGAACGGAGCATCCTGACACTCTCTCAGCGATGAATAACTTGGCGCTGTTTTATGTGAGTGCTGGTCGTCACGAAGAAGCGTTGGCCATGCGCGCGGAAACGCTTGGTTTAAGGCGCACGACCCTAGGATTGGAGCATCCCGAGACCCTACGCTCGATGTATAACTTGGCGAATTCCTATTCAGATGCTGGCCGCAACGAAGAGGCTTTGGTTATCCGCGAGGAGGCGCAGAAACTTTTTCTAAGAATCTTTGGACCAGAACACCCTAACACACACGGTGCTATTAATAACTTAGCATTATCCTATGCGAAGTGTAAGGATGTCGACAGGCGCATTGAAGGGTACAGGTATCTCATATCGCTCGCACCAAATCGAAGTGATTTTCACGGCCAACTGGGCAAGCAGCTCTTCCACGCGGGGCGGCATCATGAAGCGATCGTCCCTCTTCAATCGGCCCTAGCACTCGACTCAAACGGGTCTCGGTCCTTCCATACACGCGTTTGTTTGATCCGTGCTCTGCAGGAGGCCGATAGGCATAGAGAGGCCACCGAAGTGAATGCAGGATTGGCCTACGTGCCCAGAACTCTGGACCAAAGTGCCCCAAAAGTGCTCGAGACGTTGGTCTCCCCAGAGGCTGAGTGGCGCTGGTTGCACCCTACCGATGGCGTTGATCCAGAATCCGCGATCCCACAATTTCACAAGTCTTTCTCCTTACCCAACTTTGACGACTCGTCATGGAATTCAGGTCATGGCGGCAAGGACATCAGTGGCGGCTTCGGTTATGGAGAAAACTGGTTCACAGGTGTTGACATCGGGACACCTCGAGGCGGCAATCGATATAGCGCTTACTTTCGGTGTCGATTCTCGACCTCACTTCCTTGCTCCCATGTGGAGCTACGCTGCCAACGCGACGATGGCGTGATTGTTTATCTTGATGGTAGGGAGGTTGCGAGGGATAACATGCCTACAGACGCAAATGCCTATCGTTTGTGCGCCTTGGATACCCAAGAGCACGCGTTGGACTCTGTTCATTCTCATGAGCAGCAAGTCTACCGGGTTCCGCTGCGAGGGGGCATTGAAGCTGGAGAGCATTTGTTAGCGATCTCACTTCACAACCGGCATGCCGGTTCCTCGGACCTGAGAATCGGATCGATTTCACTTGTCGCCGTTGAACCCGTATCAGACGCAACCTTGGCTGAGGCATCGGAGAAAGTATTGAGCGATTACCGTCGCAACCTTAGCGAAAGCACAAAGCGACTTGGTGCCGAACATCCAGAAAAGGTTTACGGGAGATTCATGCGTTCTTTCGATCTAGCATCGGAAGGACGTCACCGCGAAGCGTTGACAGAGGCTGAATGGGCTCACTCCCAACTTTTAAAAACACTGGGGGCTGAGCATCCGAAAATGATCAATGTCCTTTGGGCTCTTAGCCGGCACTATCGGACTTTAGGTATGTCCGATAAGGCTTTGAATGCGGGAGCAGAGTGCCAGTCATTGGCCACGCGAATCTATGGTCCAGGTCATTCGACGACTCGAATGATCACCTGGGATTACGCCGTTTCCTGTTTTGTATACAATCGAGATGCTGAATCGAGGTCTCTCATTCAAGAGGCGGTTGAAGCCTACCACCAGGCCGGTGATCCCACCACATTGAGAGTGATGGGCGTGATGGCTGACCATCACGAAGCTAGCCAAGACATCAATACAAGAATCATTGGGTACCAACGCTTGCTCGAATTAGAGCCAGAGGATCCGGAGTTTCAATACCATCTCGGCAAACAATTATTTGACGCGAAACGGTTCGAGGAAGCTCTGCCTCTTCTTCAGAGCGCAATATCTAGATATCCCTCTGGGAAGCGTGGGCTAGATATCAGTGTTCGACTAGTACTTGCCTTAAGTGAGCTTGATCGTGATTTGGAAGCCGAGACCGTTCGAGAATCGTTGGTTCAGTATCGTAGCATTCTCACCAAGCACTCAGGACAACCTAGCGCTCAAAGCACTGTCATCGTTCCACCAACCGCTGTGTGGCGATGGCTTCATCCCATTGACGGTGTTGATCCGAAAGGAGTGGATGCAGATTTTCATCAAACATTCTTCGACCTTGATTACGACGACAGTTTCTGGGCCCTTGGCAGGGACCGCCCGGGACCCACTGGTGGCTTTGGCTATGGGAATCCGTGGTTTGACGGGGTGGACATTGGATCTCCTGATAAACGAGAATTTGGCCGGAGTGCATACTTTCGTACGTATTTCACAACCAAGGAAAGCTATTCTCATTTTGAGCTTCAGTGCCAGAGAGACGATGGCGTGATCATCTATCTCGATGGCAAAGAGGTAGGCAGGGACAATATGCTTTCAGGGGTCGAGGCCTATGACTTGTCTGCTGCTGATACGTATACGAACGAACAGAAAAGTGTTCGAATTCCACTAACAGGCACGGTCCCTGTTGGAAAGCATATACTGGCCATCTCGTTACATAGCGCTGAGCGGGGAGAGGACCTGCGGATTGGCGAAATCTCGCTAAAAGCTTTCCCTGCCGTTGATATCAATGAAGGCGACTTGTGGAGTAGAGCAAAGGCTCAGTTTGATTACAATCGTCTCCGTGAATTCATCGATCGTGCCGCCCAAAGGCACGATTTTGATGAGGCGCTCACACAGCTTCAAAGACAGAGCGAGATTGGCGATCTTGCAGAAGAAGAAGATCGTTTTCGATTGGCGGCCGTTTTCGCTGTTTTAGGAGAACGGGAACGTTACGAGGCTTTGTTGAGAAAGACAATACTATCGTTAGACCCATCTGACGAATTGCTAGTGAAGCTAACGTGCGCACTTCCCATCAGAGCGCGGAAAGAGGAACAGTGGCATGCTTGGAGACTGAGAGCGCACAAGACTGCAACCGAACTCACGGACAAGGGCAAGCACCCCAACGATCAACATTCCTTATGGCGGGGGATGGCGGCCTATCGATTGGGCGAAAACGCGGAGGCCAAACGTTGGATTGATGAGGCTGTGAAAGCGCAATCTTCTGAACCGCATGCGCACTTCTTTGCGCTGTGTCACGCCTATGGGGCGCTCGCCTATTATCAGTTGGGTCAGACTGAAGATGCCCGATTAGCCTTGCAAGAAGGCGTCTCTAGATTGCCACCGATGCGGAAATACGCCGACTGGTGGGACACAGTCTTCGCCTATCTAGCCCTGCGCGAAGCGTGGGATCTGATCGAAGGCAAGGGCAAGCAAAGTGAAATGTTAGCAAACTGGGAAAAATAACGATGAGCGACGAAATGGAAAACACCCTACCCGATTCCGAAATGGAAACCCTGCGCACCTGTCAGGATTGCGGTGCCGTCATGCCAGCCTCCCACACCGGATCCATTTGCCCCAAATGTGTTCTCGGTATGGCCGCCGCCCCCCCCACAGCCCAACTCGGCGAGCAGGAAGGCGATGTCATCGGGCCTTACACACTGCGACAAAAGATCGGTGAAGGTGGTTTCGGTGTGGTTTGGATGGCAGAACAAAGCCAGCCCATGCAGCGCATGGTCGCTTTGAAAGTGGTCAAGGCAGGGATGGACACCAAACAAGTGTTAGCCCGTTTCGAAGCCGAGCAACAAGCCCTGGCCCTATTGGATCATCCCAACATCGCCAAGGTGCTCGATGCCGGCGCCACCGAGACCGGACGTCCCTACTTTGTCATGGAGTTGGTCAAGGGCATCCCGATCACGCAATTCTGTCAGGAACAGAAACTTGCCACCAAGGCCCGGCTCAAACTCTTCCGCGATGTCTGCTCCGCAATCAATCACGCGCACCAGAAAGGCATCATCCATCGGGATCTCAAGCCTTCCAACGTCATGGTCACCCTCCATGGCGATACGCCCGTGGCCAAGGTCATCGACTTCGGTATCGCGAAGGCGACTCAGCAGAAGCTGACGGACAAGACGCTCTTCACCCGCTTCGAGCAGTTCCTCGGCACACCGGTTTACATGAGTCCGGAGCAAGCCGCCCTGAGTGGACTGGATATCGATACCCGCTCGGACATTTATTCCTTAGGTGTTCTGTTGTATGAATTGTTAGCCGGGAAACCACCCTTCGATCCCAAGACCCTGCTCTCCAAAGGCTACGAAGAAATGCGGCGTATCATCCGTGAGGAAGAACCACCCAAGCCAAGCACGAAACTCACAGAGACGCAAAGTTCTGCCGACAACAAGTTTGTCAATGTAAGCCCTGCTGCGTTGAAAGGCGAGTTGGACTGGATCATCATGAAAGCGATCGATAAAGATCGCGGGCGTCGTTACGAAACCGCCAACGCCTTCTCTTTGGACATTGGGCGCTACCTGGAGAACGAACCAGTCTTGGCCGCTGCGCCAAGTGCTGCCTACAAATTCCGCAAGTTCGCGAGTCGCAACAAACTTGGCTTTGGCGTTGCCGCCTCTATCGCAGCGATGTTGTTAGGAGGAGCCGTGGTCAGTGCTCGCCAGGCTGTGCAGGCCCGCTCCTCCCATCAATTAGCGGAATCACGTTTAGCCCAATCGACCGTGGCGCGTGCGGAAGCCGAAAAGGCGCAAGAGGAAGCGGAAGAAATCTCTGGGTTCCTTACCGGCATGTTCAAGAGCGCCGACCCTTCCAGCAAGACAGGAGGCCGCAGCGTCACCGTAGCGGAGATCTTGGACGGAGCGACAAGAGACCTGGAGATCAAGTTTGCGGACAAGCCAAAGCAGCGAGCGCAGATCCAGGAGTCGCTCGACCGGGCGTATCGGGCTCTGGGCACGACGCCTAAGACTGGGAATGCGAATCATTTCTACCGGCTCGGCATGGTGCATCAACAAGCTGGGCGACACGAGGACGCCGTGACGGCTTTTCGCGCCGCCCGGAAATACTACACAACGGCAACGGCGTCCTCCTCTGGCATTCGTGCCATTGGCGCCAACTTGCGCCTATTCCGCTCGCTTGAGGAATTGGGGCGCGAAGAGGAAGCGGAACAAGTGAAGTTGGATTCTCAATACGTTGTGACCGAATTGGACGATGTTTACGCGCCACCTGTCGTGGCAACGTTAGTGCCGCCAGATTCGGAGTGGTCTTGGCTCCACCCCACGGATGGCGTCGACCCGGCTTCGAACGACCCTGACTTTCATACCACTTTTCATCGATTGGATTTTGATGATGCCAGCTGGTCCCGGGGTCGCGATAGCGATAGTGAAAGTGCGGGCTTCGGTTATGGATGGGCAGGTTTTGATGGCGTTGATATCGATACGCCAGAGGATGTCAACCACGCGCACTCGGCCTATTTCCGCTGCCGCTTTGCCACATCAACGTCCTACGAACATTTGGAACTCCATTGCCGGCGTGATGACGGGGTCATCATCTACCTCGATGGCAAGGAGGTAGGCCGGGACAATATCGAAGTGGGAGCAGAAGCTTACACCCTCACCACCGTCACCCGAACACTCGGTATGGATTCAAGATTGTTGCGCATCCGCCTGCGAGACGGATTGCAACCTGGAGAGCATGTCTTGGCCATCTCCCTCCACAATGGCAAAGACCCCGACTTGCGCATCGGAGGGATCTCCCTTGTCGCCGTTCGTGCGTCGACCGATGAGGAACACGAGAATCGTTGGACCCGATTTTCAAATCTGTTCGATGGCCAAATCTTTCGCCAAGAAGGCGAAATCTCGGCGAAGAACTTTCGATTCGATGAAGCGTTAGGCAAGTTCGAGCAGCTTAAGGAGGCGCCCGATGCGTGGGGAATCAAGGACAACTATCGCTACGGTGTGATGAGTGCTTACCTCAATGATAGGACGCGATTGGAGGCATTGTGTGAGGAACTTATCCAATCCTATGCCCAATCGGAAGATCAGGCACTGCGGGGACCGATCATCAAGTTGGTTCTTTCACTTTCCCATTTGACTGATGGGCAGAAGGTCAAGAGCGAGTGGATGGAAACGGCACATCAATTGGCAACGGCCCGCGTCATGGCGAAAGGTGCGGAGACGAATCGGAACTATCACTGGTACGCACTGATGCTGGGAATGGCGGCATACGTGCGGGACGATTGGGCTGCGAGCGAAGAATGGTTGAGCGTTGCCCTAACACGAGCCTCTGAGCGTAACGATCCAGGATTCAAAGCGCTCGCCCATGCCCATCTGGCCATGGTGTGGCACCATAAGGGAAACGCGGCTGAAGCAGCAAAGGACCTCGAAAAGGGATTGATCAATCTCCCCTCTCCTACCAACTACGGCCCGGATTGGTGGAACTCCCTTTACGCCTACCTCGCGCTGCGAGATGCCTGGGAACTCATCAAAAGTGAGGATGAACAGAGCGAAGTGCTAGAAGGATGGAAGAAGAAAGAAAACGCCGCCCGGACGGCGGCCACCAAGTAAGCAGTGTCGTGGATCACTCCGTGATCCAACGCGTGATGAACGTTGAACGCTGAGGATGATGAGCGCCGAATCTGACGAGACCAAATCCGATTCCGAAATCGAAACCCTGCGCACCTGTCAGGATTGCAGTGCGGTCATGCCCGCCTCTCAGACCGGAACCCTTTGCGCCAAATGCGTCCTCGGAATGACGGCCGAACCACCCGCAGCTCAGCTTGGTGAAGCCGAGGGAGATGTCATCGGCCCTTACACCCTGCGACAGAAGCTTGGTGAAGGCGGTTTCGGGGTCGTCTGGATGGCGGAGCAGAGCCAGCCCATGTCTCGTATGGTGGCTTTGAAAGTCGTCAAGGCGGGAATGGATACAAAGCAAGTGTTAGCTCGATTCGAAGCCGAGCAACAAGCACTCGCCCTGCTCGATCACCCTAACATCGCCAAGGTGCTCGATGCCGGCGCCACGGAAAACGGGCGTCCCTACTTTGTCATGGAATTGGTCAAGGGCATTCCCATCACGCAATTCTGTCAGGAACAGAAGCTTGCCACCAAGGCACGCCTCGAACTCTTCCGCGACGTCTCCTCGGCAATCAACCACGCGCACCAGAAAGGCATTATCCATCGCGATCTCAAGCCATCCAACGTCATGGTCACGTTGCATGGCGACAAACCCGTAGCCAAAGTCATCGACTTCGGCATCGCCAAGGCCACTCAGCAGAAGCTGACGGACAAAACGCTCTTCACCCGCTTCGAACAATTCCTTGGCACACCAGTCTACATGAGCCCGGAACAAGCCGCCCTCAGCGGACTGGATATCGACACGCGCTCAGACATTTATTCGCTGGGCGTTTTGTTGTACGAGTTGCTAGCCGGTAAACCACCGTTCGATCCCAAGACGCTGCTTTCCAAAGGCTACGAAGAGATGCGGCGCATTATCCGAGAAGAGGAACCACCGAAGCCGAGCACTAGACTGACCGAGACGCAGAGTGCCCCCAACAACAAGTTCGTCGAGGTCAGTTCCGGGGCATTGAAAGGCGAGCTGGACTGGATCATCATGAAAGCGATCGATAAAGATCGCGGGCGCCGCTACGAAACCGCCAATGCCTTTGCCGCAGACATCGGCCGCTACCTGGGGAACGAGCTGGTGCTCGCCGCAGCGCCGAGCGCCGCCTACAAGTTCCGCAAATTTGCCCGGCGCAACAAAGCGGCTTCGGTCGTCGCTGCTCTGTTAGCCTTGGTTCTGCTAGGGGTGACGGGCGTTTGTCTTTGGCAAACTCGCTTAAAACAACAAGCTGTCAATCTAGCAGAGCAACGACTTGCGGAATCTGAGCAAGCCCGCCTCGATGCCGACAAAGCCCGCGAAGAGGCCGAGGGGATTTCATCCTACTTCACACGTTTGTTTGAGAATGCTAACGCGGGTAATACGAGCGATGGCCGCAGTGTGACCGGGCAGCGATACTCGACGACGCGGCTAAGAAGCTGGAATCTGCTTTGGTAGGCCAGCCCACCCACCGAACAAAGTTGCAGGCGGTCATCGGTGAGACCTATCGGAATCTGGGGCTTAGCCATAAAGCGATTCCGTTAGAAGAGCAAGTCTGGGTCTATCATCGCACCCATGCAGGTCCTGACCATTCCCGCACACTTTCCGCGATGCATAGTCTTGCGTTGTCCTACTCCATGGCTGGCCGTAGCAATGAGGCGCTTGAGTTACAAGAAGAGGTATTGAGGGGTCGGCGAAAGACTCTTGGTCTGGAGCACAATGTCACCCTAGATGCGATGAATAATTTGGCCAATTCCTATTCGACGGCGGGTCGCAATGAAGAGGCGTTGGCCATGCGGGAGGATGTTCTGAAGCTTCGTCATAAAGTCGACGGATCCGAGCACCCGGATACACTCCTTGCGATAAACAATTTGGCCGCTTCCTATCATAAAGCTGGTCGAAAGGACGATGCCTTGGTGATGCGAGAGCAGGTCCTTGAACTGAGCCGCAAGGTACTCGGCCCCGATCACCCGGACACACTTCTTGCGTTAAACAACTTAGCCCATTCTTATCATAGCACTCAACGTAAGAAAGAGGCTTTGATGATGAACGAGGAGGTTCTCAATCTAAAACGCAAGGTGCTCGGTCCGGAGCACCCAGAAACGCTTAATTCGATGACCGACCTTGCCCTTTTTTACGGGAGAGCTGGTCGCAATAGTGAAGCCTTGGTTTTGGAGAAAGAGGCTCTCCACTTAAAACGAAAGGTATTGGGCCTCGAGCATCATGCCACGCTCACTGTGATGCACAACTTGTCGTCTTCTCTGAGCAGAGCAGGCCGTAATAAGGAAGCTATAACTATGGCGGAAGAGGTTCTCGATCGGAGACGCGAGGTGCTCGGTCCAGAGCACCCTAACACGCTCACCTCGATGTACAACTTAGCCTTGTACTATGACGACGCTGGCCGTAGCGAAGAGGCATTAGTCATGGGCAAGCAGGCATTTGAATTGAGACGCAAGATCTTCGGTCCAGAGCACGGCGCCACCGTCAGTGCGATGCACAACCTGGCACTATATTATCAAGGTGTTGGCCGGCATGAGGAAGGCCTGCCCATGTGCCAGGAGGTGCTCAAGTTTCGACTTAAGATCCATGGCCCCAAGCATGTTAACACCATCCGCACGTTAAACCTCTTTGCGACGTTCTGCGCTAGCTGCAAAGATCCAGCGCTTCGCATTGAAGGTTACAGAGCAATTCTCCGAGTCGATCCATCCAGAATCAAATTCCAATATAGTATGGGGGAGAGCCTGGTTGATGCCAAACAGTACAGCGAAGCGCTTGATCCCCTACAGATCGCATTAGATCACTACTCAAGTGTAGAGCGATCGTTAGACATACGAGTACTCCTAACACGTTCGCTGGAAGCTTTGGAAAGAAATGCAGAAGCTAACCGAATCAAAGCCGAACTAGCTCAGAATGCTCATGTGGATCTATGCGGGGCTCAACCATTACCTGTCAAGCGAGTGTTGATCCCCCCCGACTCCATTTGGCGTTGGTTTCATCCTACCGACGGCACGGATCCAAGTGAGTTAGATCCGGACTTTCATCAGACCTTCTTCTCTCCAGATTACGATGACTCACATTGGGCCCAAGGCCGCGATCAACCAGGTCCCAAAGGCGGCTTTGGCTATGGGGACGTATGGTTCAACGGTGTGGACATCGGCAGCCCCAAGGATCGAGGCCTGAGCAAGAGCGCTTATTTCCGCGCCCGATTCACGACCACCGAAAGGCATACTCATTTAGAACTTCACTGCCAACGAGACGATGGCGTTATCGTTTATCTCGATGGGAAAGAAGTGGGCCGGGACAATATGATGCCGGGAGAAGAATCCTATCAGTTGCCCGCCGCCGATGGCCACATGGGCGAACAGACAACGTTCCATATTCCACTAACAGGCACACTTGTTGAGGGAGAACATGTGCTGGCAATATCCTTACATAATCCGAAACATGCAAGCTCCGATTTACGAATTGGTGGCATCTCGTTAGTTGCGTTGGAGGTCGATGAACTGAGTGTTGACCAAGTATGGAAACGAGCGGAACAGCTCTACGAGATTCGCCGGCTGCGTGAACTTGGTAGTGCCGCTGCCCAACGTTTCGACTTTGAGTACGCCCTCACAAGATTTCGTCAACTTAAGAGAGATGCGGGAGATTACTTGGAGGCGGCGGACATTCTGCGTCTAGGAGCGGTGCTAGCTTACCTCGGAGAGCAAGAAGACTACCGGGCGTTGACTTCAGAAGTGATGACCGCGCATTTGAACGTCGAAGCCTGGGGCGATCTCGCCGTCAAGATGTCTGTGGCTCTGCGGCAGAGCTCGAACATCAGTAATGATGAGATTCAGCCCTGGCGTACACAGGCTCGCGAGATTGCCATGCAACTGACCGCCAAAGGAACGGAGTACAACGACTACTACACGTATGCGCTAGCCCGTGGCCTTGCCGAATATCGTCTTGGCGAATTCAACGCTAGTGAGCATTGGTTAACTCAGGCTGCCAAGGTACGAGCCAATGAACCCGGGCAGTATTTCTTTGCCCTCTTACACGCCTACCGTGCCATGACATTCTTCCAGCTGAACCGTAAGGAAGCGGCACAAACGGCTCTCAAAACTGGCCTTCAACGCCTTCCTGAGATAGAAACGTATACGGCTTGGCACGAAACAGTCTTTGCCTACCTCGCCTTGCGCGAAGCATGGGAGATGATCGAGGGCAAAGACAAGGAAAGCGATGTGTTAGAAAACTGGGCGAAGTAATGATGAACGGAGAAACCGACAACACCCTGCCCGATTCCGAAATGGAAACCCTGCGAACCTGCCAGGATTGCGG
This sequence comes from Verrucomicrobiales bacterium, assembly GCA_965224685.1. Classification (GTDB taxonomy): domain Bacteria; phylum Verrucomicrobiota; class Verrucomicrobiia; order Verrucomicrobiales; family DEV007; genus CBDDAB01. The sequence goes on from CBDDAB010000018.1 coordinate 2,031,359, forward strand.
CACCGTCATGCCCGCTTCGCACACTGGATCCATTTGCCCGAAATGCGTCCTCGGCCTAGCCGCCGAATCACCAGCCGCTCAACTCGGTGAAGCGGAGGGCGATGTCATCGGGCCTTACACATTTCGACAGAAGCTTGGTGAAGGCGGTTTCGGGGTCGTCTGGATGGCGGAACAGAGCCAGCCCATGTCACGCATGGTGGCCCTGAAAGTCGTCAAAGCGGGGATGGACACGAAACAGGTGTTAGCGCGCTTCGAAGCCGAACAGCAGGCGTTGGCTTTGCTTGATCACACTAACATTGCCAAGGTGCTCGATGCCGGCGCCACCGAGACTGGCCGTCCTTACTTCGTCATGGAATTGGTCAAGGGCATTCCCATCACGCAATTCTGTCAGGAACAAAAGCTTGCGACCAAGGCACGCCTCGAACTCTTCCGCGACGTCTGCTCGGCAATCAACCACGCGCACCAGAAAGGCATTATCCATCGCGATCTCAAGCCATCCAACGTCATGGTCACGTTGCATGGCGACAAACCCGTAGCCAAAGTCATCGACTTCGGTATCGCCAAGGCCACCCAGCAGAAGCTGACTGACAAAACACTGTTCACTCGCTTCGAACAATTCCTCGGCACCCCGGTTTACATGAGCCCGGAACAAGCCGCCCTGAGCGGATTGGATATCGACACCCGCTCGGACATCTATTCCCTGGGCGTTTTGTTGTACGAGTTGCTAGCCGGTAAACCACCGTTCGATCCCAAGACGCTGCTTTCCAAAGGCTACGAAGAGATGCGGCGCATTATCCGCGAAGAGGAACCACCGAAGCCGAGCACGAAACTCACGGAAACGCAAAGTTCCGCCGGTGACAAGATGGTCAATGTCAGTCCCTCCACGTTGAAGGGCGAGTTGGATTGGATTGTCATGAAAGCGATCGACAAAGTTCGCGCCCGTCGCTACGAAACGGCCAACGCCTTCGCCGCCGACATCGGCCGCTTCTTAGAAGACGAACCGGTGCTCGCCGCCGCGCCGAGCGCGGCCTACAAGTTTCGCAAGTTTACCAAGCGCAACAGAACGCCACTTAGCGTGGCCGCATTGATTGCTCTGAGCCTGCTAGGCGTGACCGGAATTTGTCTATGGCAGACCTACCGTAAGCAGCAAGCCACTGAACTAGCGGAACAAAGGCTTGCGGAATCAGAGCAGGCTCGTGTAGAGGCTGACAGAGCACGCAAAGAAGCACAGGGTGTTTCATCATACTTCACGGGCTTGCTGGAGGATACTAACGCAATTGACACTCACAATGGTCGTAGCGTAACGGTAGTAGCCATTCTTGACGACGCGGTGAGGAGGTTGGAGACGGAACTCAACGATCAGCCCACTCGTCGTGCTCAGTTGCAATTTGCGATCGGTAGCACTTATCAATCGCTAGGCCTTATTCGAGAAGCAATCCCACTGCAAAAGCAGGTCTTAGAATTTCTACGAACAAAGGTAGGGAGCGAACATGTTGACACGCTCGTAGCGATGCTTGCGCTGGCGGAGTCTTACAACAACATTGGCCAAAGCAACATGGCTCTTGAGATGCAAGAGGAGGTGCTGAAACTAGCCCGTAGAGTTTGGGGGCTAGAGCACTCTAACACACTGGCCGCGATGGGAAGCTTAGCTGTTACCTACGCCACTGTCGGACGAAGTGAGGAAGCACTGGCTATGCAAGAGAATGTGTTGAGATTGAGACGTAAGATCTCGGGGCCGGAGCATCCTTACACACTCACAGCAATGACCAATCTGGCTGTCTTTTATGGAGACGAAGGCCGTTATAGCGAATCGTTGGAGCTGAACGAAAAACTGTATCAATTGAAACGCGCAACCCTTGGCCCTGAGCACCCTAGTACACTCCTCGTGATGCACAATTTGGCCGCTGGTTTTCAACGAGCTGGCCATCACCGCGAATCAATGGCAATGTTTGAAGAGTTGCTTGCGCTCCGCCGGAAGGTCATTGGCCCCGAGCACTATCGAACGCTTCGAACAATGAGTGGCCTTGCTGGTTCCTACTGGAGCGTAGGCCGCCACGAGGAAGCACTGGCCATGCGCAAGCAGGTGTTGACGCTAACTCGTAAGACTTACGGCCCGAACCATCCAGATTCGCTTTCAGAGCTGAGTAAGCTGGCTGCGTCCTACAGTAGAAACGTCGATCCAGATCAGCAAATCAACGGCTATAAGTATCTCGTTAGCCTTTATCCTGAAAGGGCTGACTCCCATTACCGCCTGGGAAAGTATCTTTTCAATGCTGAACGCCATGAGGAAGCTCTCACTCCTCTCCGCACAGCCCTAACTCATTATTCAAGTGGAGAGCAATCGATGCGAACACGCGTACGCTTAATGCGCTCCCTGCAAGCGTTAGGCCGCGATAAGGAAGCGAACGCCGTAAAGCAAGATCTCATCAGATCTTCCAGCCCAGTAGATGCTCAGGCACCTCTACCGGTTCATGTCCTCTTGCCATCGCATTCTCATTGGCGCTGGCTTCACCCGACTGATGGTACGGATCCGGCAAAGGGTGACGAGGATTTCCATCAGACCTTTTTCAAAAAAACATTCGATGATTCGGCTTGGCAGACCGGGCAAGACCGAGAGGGCCCGAACGGCGGCTTCGGTTATGGAGACAATTGGTTTGACGGTGTGGATATCGGGCAACCCAAGAGCAAAGCGTTGGGTTACGCCGCCTATTTTCGCGCACACTTCAGCACTACCTTGGCGCACCAGAATCTGGAACTCCGATGCCAGCGCGACGATGGCATCATTGTTTACCTGGATGGCGAGGAAGTGGCTCGGGATAACATGGTGCCAGGACAGGAGGCTTACCTCTTGCCCGCCACCACGACCGTTGGGAGTTTAGACGAACAACAACGCTATCGCATTCCCCTGCGCATTGGGAACTTACCCGCTGGCGAACACATTCTCGCGATTTCCTTACATAACACTGAAGCGCCCAGCTCGGATTTGCGTATAGGGGGGATTTCACTAGTAGAAGTGAACACTGCCGCTGATTCGGAGGCGATCTGGACTCTTGTTCAGCGAGTATTTGAATCAGGGGTACTTCGTGACGCAGGAAACGCAGCAGCCAGCCGTTTGAATTTCGATCTTACGGCCGCCCATTTCGAAAAGATCAAGGATGACTTTCCGGAACAATGGCAGGATTCGGACAACTATCGCTATGGAGCAGCTCTCGCGTTCTTGGGAAAACGAGGGGAGCTAGAAGCCTTAGCCATCGAACTGGCGCATCAGTATACCGTCACGAAGAATTCTGATTTGCCGGGTAAGCTTGCAAAGACTCTTTCCTCGCTCCCAAATCGCGCGGAAGAAAGCGCCCCTATCAGAGAACTACGTAAGGACGCGCTTCGACTGGCGAAGCTCAGAGCGAATGCTGACGGTGCTCGGTCCCACGATCACTATGGCTGGTATGCACTTTCTGCAGGGCAGGCTGAGTTCCGTCTAGGAAATCTCACAAGTGCCGAAGTTTGGTTTGGCAAAGCTCTCTCCAGCGGAGTGGGCGATCGAGGGGCACTCTCCCTGTCTCACGCGTTTCGCAGCATGACCCGTCATCAAATGGGCAGAAAAGGCGATGCTATCAAAGACTTAGAGAAAGGCGTGGATCTACTACCGAAGGTAGATTATTCCAATGATTGGTGGAATGCCGTACACGCCTATCTGGCCTTGCGCGAAGCGTGGGAACTCATCGAGGGCAAAGAAAAGAAAAGCGAAGCGTTAGAGAATTGGGCAAAGTAGCGATGAGCGACAAATTTGAAAACGCTCGACCGGATTCCGAATTGGAAACCGTACGCACCTGTCAGGATTGCGGCGCCGTCATGCCAGTCTCTCAGACCGGAACGCTCTGTCCCCAATGCGTTCTGAGTCTAGCAGCAGAACAACTAGGCTCGCATCGCAGCGAGTGAAACGAGCCTAACAACTAGGCTCGCATCGCAGCGAGTGAAACGAGCCTGCGTATGCAGCCTTTGTTGAACAACCCGCGGTCGAATGTCAAGGGAGCCTTAAGAACAAGGAGAAGCTGGCTCTCTTAGGCTATGGATTTTCCATTGTCTGCCATCCTCGCATTGCCTTATTTGAACGGCGGTCGCGGCGGTCCTCGATCGGCGCCGTAGTGGCTTTGGGCTCCGATCCTCACGGTTTTTTCCAAGCACGGCCGCGCGCGAATCGTTTCTAACATAAAATGGGCCGACGCTCACGATCCAAGCACACAGCTCCGCAGGACTGGTTTCCTTTCGGGAATCAGTTAGGCCTCTTTTCAGATCTTGTTGCGCGCCTTGAGTCATGCGGCGTTCGCATCTTTCTTTGGCGGCGCTCTGCCCGGACGCCGGATCTTTAGGGGTGCTCGCGGTTGTTGCGGCGGTTGGATTCCCCAAATAGCATCCAACAGGGGCGCTGGCCCCAGCCACGGTTTGAAGGTGTCGGTGAAGGCCATGACCTTGCCGCAACGTGGACATGGGGGATCTTCCACTTCAGATCGATCGCTTTCACTATCCGCGATAACGATCGACGTCTCTGTCAGGGTTTGCAGCCGTAGTAACCGTTCCCTTCCGCGGCTGTGCAGATAGCCAAAGTAGCGCAGGCGATGAAATTTCCGCGGAAAGACATGTTGCATATAACGACTTACGAAGACCACGCCGGGCAGCGTTTCCTGCTTGCGTTCGCCACCGTCGGCACGGTCTAGATAGGTAAAGGTTACCGTGTTCTTGTCAGGATCAAGGGCCACGATACGGCTATTACCAATGGCTGATTTACGCACGTAGGCGCCTAGGTATTTGACCGCGTTCTCACCGTTGCCAAAAGCCTGGATATTGATCCGCCAGTCCTTCTCCCATACCTCTGTCGGGCACTCTGACAAAAGTCCGTGCGATTCGAGTAAGCCTTCAAACTCCTTAACAAAGGCATCACGCAACGGCTCCCACGACAAGAGAAAGTCCTCACGGGCCCTACGTAGGGCCCCGCCCTTACTAAGCCCCACACCGGGAACGATGTAATGAATGTGTGGATGATAGCGCAATAATTGCGTCCAGGTGTGCATGATGCCAAAGAAGCCCGTGTCTCGCGTCTGCAAAGCACCTTCCTCGCCTAACTGATTTTTCAAACAACGCGAACTCACGTCAAAGAAGCCGTCATAAAGGATCTCAGCGTGCCTGCGCATCAGTGTGCGCAACTCACTGGGCAAGGTGAAGGTCACCATGAAATAAGGCGCGTTGATCAAACGATCTAACTGTTTGGCGACCCATGCTTGCGTGTCCGCACCCCCACACTGGGAGCAAGCGCTATGGCCTCAACTGTAACCCGCATAACGGTAGCGCCCGCAATCCTCACAAGCGAACACGCGGCCACCTTGAGCTTCGGTCCGGCAGGTGAGGATCGCGCTCAGCGCACGCCGTTGTTCCAGAGACATCACGGCACCGTAGCGCTCGACATAGGCGGGCGCGAAATGGCGGATCACTTGGGTGACGGAGAGCTTTTCTCTGCCATCACCAATTCCCTGCTGAGCCGAGCACACGACTATAGGAGAAGCGAGTGTCTAACGGATTAATGACGTTGACGCTTTGCACTCACCGCAGCCATGAGACTCTCCAGAGCGGTTAGGGCATCACGCTCCACTTCTTGCGTGAAATGCGTGTAGATCATCGTGGTATTAATGTTGGTATGGCCAAGGAAACGCTGCACCTGACGAATCGACACGCCCTCTTCGATAAGATGAGTGGCAAAGGAGTGGCGAAGAGAATGCGGCGTGGCTCTATCAGACACACCAGCCTCAGCGCGAGCCCTGACAATGACCTGCTGCAATGACGCCCCCGCCAAAGGCCGCACCGCTACGCGCATGCGTTGGCGCACGGAGAGCGAATCCATCTTTCCGCGACCCGGAGCCGGGAAAAGCCATTGCCGGTTGCCATGTTGCCGCCAATACCGACGCAACGCTTCGAGCATGGTCTGGCAAAGAGGGACGACGCGGTCACGGCCACCCTTACCACAGCGAACGAACAACTTATTCTCCGAACCCCGGATATCGTCTACAGTTAGTGTCAGAGCCTCTTCCAAACGCAAGCCGCAGACATAGAGAAGTTTGATTGGTGTCAGGAAACGGCCCTTGCGGATGGCCTTGAAAAGAGCGGCCACTTCCTGGCGAGACAAAACTTCGGGAAGATAAGGAAGATCCTTGGCCCGAGCGAGATTGAAGACCTTCCAATCCTTGTGGCCAAGCATCTCGGCATAGAAATACTTACCAGCAGAGAGGACGATCCGAATCGTTTTAGGCGTCCATCGTTTGACGGACTTGAGGTAAATGATGTACGAACGGACTTGATCCTCGTCGAGAGAAGCGGGATCAGCGTGGTCGTAGTGATCGGAGATGAGGCGGATTTGGCGGTAATAAGAATGACAGGAGCGGTCGCCGAGACCCCGGAGGTGAAGATCTTGAGCAAAGCGTTGCATGGATTCGAAACGATGCTCAGAGTAGGAGACCGGGTTGGGTTGGCGATTGCAGAGGATGGACTTAGAGTTCGCTGACTTGTTAGTAGACTTGGGTATATTAGACATAGCCCACAAGTCTGCCCTAATCGCCACCTTACCCGGAGCCTTAACAGGATAAGGCCAAAGCTCTTGTGAATTTCACGATAGCGGGTTAGTTCAACAACCTGCTGCTCAACTCGGCGAAACCGAGGGCGATGTCATCGGCCCTTACACTCTGCGACAGAAGCTTGGTGAAGGCGGTTTCGGGGTCGTCTGGATGGCGGAACAGAGCCAGCCCATGTCACGCATGGTGGCCCTGAAAGTCGTCAAAGCGGGGATGGACACGAAACAGGTGTTAGCGCGCTTCGAAGCCGAACAGCAGGCGTTGGCTTTGCTTGATCACACTAACATTGCCAAGGTGCTCGATGCCGGCGCCACCGAGACTGGCCGTCCTTACTTCGTCATGGAATTGGTCAAGGGCATTCCCATCACGCAATTCTGTCAGGGACAGAAGCTTGCGACCAAGGCACGCCTCGAACTCTTCCGCGACGTCTGCTCGGCAATCAACCACGCGCACCAGAAAGGCATTATCCATCGCGATCTCAAGCCATCCAACGTCATGGTCACGTTGCATGGCGACAAACCCGTAGCCAAAGTCATCGACTTCGGCATCGCCAAGGCCACTCAGCAGAAGCTCACGGACAAAACGCTCTTCACCCGCTTCGAACAATTTCTTGGCACACCAGTCTACATGAGCCCGGAACAAGCCGCCCTCAGCGGACTGGATATCGACACGCGCTCAGACATCTATTCGCTGGGCGTTTTGTTGTATGAATTGTTAGCTGGCAAGCCACCCTTCGATCCCAAGACCCTGCTCTCCAAAGGCTACGAAGAAATGCGGCGCATCATCCGCGAGGAAGAACCGCCCAAGCCGAGCACGAAACTCACGGAGACGCAAAGTTCTGCCAACAACAAATTTGTCAATGTGAGTCCCAGTGCATTGAAAGGCGAGTTGGATTGGATCGTCATGAAAGCGATCGATAAAGATCGCGGACGCCGCTACGAAACGGCCAACGCCTTTGCCGCAGACATCGGCCGCTACCTGGAGAATGAACCGGTACGCGCTGCGGCACCGAGCACCTTCTACAAGTCTTGCAAGTTCGCCAGGCGCAACAAAGCCGCCTTGGGCGTGGCAGCCTTGCTCGCGTTTGTATTGCTGATCGTGACCGGCGTCAGTGTTTGGCAAACCGGTCGGAAGCAACAGGCCGCAAATCTAGCAGAAAGGCGATTCTCCGAATCCGAGCTAGCTCGAATGGAAGCAGAAGAGGCGCGGAAGGAAGCCGAGGACATCTCGTCTTATCTCACGAGCGTGTTTGGGAGAGCCAACGAGGGGAATACGAAGGATGGACGGAGCGTTACCGTGACGGAGATAATGGACGATGCCGTGAAAGTGCTCAAGACTCAATTGGGCGATCAGCCGGACCAACAGGTCACGCTCCAGGCCACTTTGGGAGAAGTCTACAATGCACTGGGCGACTACGAACAGGCGGCGAAACTTCAAGAGAATGTCAGGGATTTCTGGATAAGGGTCGAGGGGATTGAGAATACCAATACTCTAACAGCAATCAACAACCTAGCGAATACCTACTTTTTGTTAGACAGGGATGAGGAAGCTCTTGCCATGCGCCAAGAAGTCCTGGCTTTGCGTTTGAAACTCGATGGCGAAGACCATCCTAACACGATCGTTCCGATGATCAATCTTGCCCAATCACTTGCTAGTGCCGGGAGAGTTCGAGAGGCGTTGCAGATACGCGAGGAGGTGCTGGAGAAATCCCGTCGAATCAGGGGGCCGGAACATGTCATTACCCTTTCGGCGATGACAAATCTAGCAAATTCCCTTTCTGACTTTGGCAGAGAAGGAGAAGCGCTCGAATGGCGAGAGAAGGTGCTTCAGCTTTGGCGCAAAGTCTCAAGCTGGAATGATCCACATACCGTTCAAGCGATGGCCACCCTAGCCTTTTCCTATCGTAATGTAGGAAGGGTGTTCCGTGGCGAAATGCTTCGTGTGAACGGGTATAGATGAGAGTCAGACTGGGTTTCGGGGAGCCAGCCACGATATAGAATGAGGACGTAGACAGGGATGATTGAATGGGGGGATGCAGATTCGCCGATCCAGTTATCCAGCTACCGATGAATTTCCTCCATGTGCCTTCGATCACGAAGAGGGCCAATGCCTGCATCGCCATGGGAATTACAAGCGTTTTGCCGATGTCGAGGGAGACGCGCAAATCACCGTGATGCGCTTTCTTTGCAAGTATGCCGGGAGGACCATTAGTGTTCTTCCCGATCACCTCTTGCCTTATCGTACCGTCCATCTCCCATGCGTGGAAGAAGACTTTGACCAACGCTGCGCCCCTCCATCCCAAGGTGGCCAAGACGACGGCAACAACGCCAATGGCAGCGAAATCAAGAAAGGTTGCCTGCGGCGAGCTTGGTGCCGATTCGCCGATCAAAGCAGGCGCCAGAGCCTCACCGAGTTCTTCGGGCAGCGCATTGCTCTTACAAACACCGCAGAAGAACTTTGGAGAGCCATTCGCCTCACCGCCGGCAACCTCGGGGAGATCCTTCTCGAACTCGCGCTCCATGGCAAGAGCCTATTGGGTGATTACCGGTGCTTGAAGGCCAACTAACATCTCTCTATTATTCGCCACGAGTTTCCCACATAACCGTACTATTTCGCAAAATCACTGCGGGGGTAAAGCTCCCGCATGTCTGATGACCATACTCTAACACCCCAAGAACAAAGCGCTCTGGTCCGCTACGGCGCCATCAGTTACCTGCAACAACTTCAGGAAGAAGGCCGGTCGTTAGCCGCAGCCTTACGACAAGCAGCCTTGCGTCCCTGGCCCGATGTCCAATCCGGCAAACACTACGCCATTCGCACTCTCGAAGACTGGTGGTATGCCTATCAAAACGACGGATTCCAGGCACTCACCAAACATCCCAGGCAAGACACCGGCAAACAACGTGCGCTCACCTCCGAACAACAAGAATGGATCCTCACGCAGCGGCGAAAATATCCACAGATTCCGATCAAAGTGGCCTATCGCCGGTGGCTCACTCAAGAAGAAGGTAGAGAGTTGCCTTCACTCTCCACAGTCTATCGCTTTCTCAGAGCCGCTGGACTGCATCACGGGCGTCCAGCTGAGGACATCCATAGCGGCCCCACCAAAGCCTTCGAAGCCCCCTATCCAAACGATCTTTGGATGGCCGACTTCAGCCCCGGTCCCAAACTCCGCACCACCGAAGGCGCTACTTTGGGCACCCAGCTTTGCGCCATCATTGACGATCACAGCCGACTCATTCCCTACGCCGCCTACTACACAAGCGAAAACACGCAAAACCTCCATCACGCCCTCAAAGAAGCCGTCCGCCGCCGCGGACTCCCCCACAAACTCTACGTCGACAACGGCGCCCCATTCATTAGCAAACACACCCACATCGTCTGCGCCAATCTCGATATCCGCCTATTGCATCACAAGCCTTACGCCGCCTGGAGCAAGGGAAAGATAGAACGCCTATTCTCAAGTATTCAGGTAGGGTTTGAAACCACCCTATCACTACCCGAAGAGCGCGTCCACAGTCTCCAAGACCTCAATGCCAAGTTCTCCACTTGGCTCCAGAAAGACTATCATAACCGTCAACACAGCACTACCGGCACCACCCCGCAAGCCCGTTTCCACGCCGGAGCCGAACACCTCCGCCAACTTGAACTCAGCCATCACGCTCTGGAAAAACTCTTCTACACCCGCATCCACCGCACCGTGCGCAAGAATGGCACCATTCGCATCGAAAATCGCCTCTACGAAGTCGACTTGAGCCTACGCGGACGTCGCATCGAAGTGCGCTACGACCCCTTTGCCGTAAGCAAAGAGCAATCGCTGGAGATCTATCATCACAACCATCACGTCGGCACAGCTCACCTGGTCAATCTACACCTCAACAGTCAGATCGACCGGCTCAACTACGAACGCCGTCACCAGGGCTAACAAAGCCACATAACGCTATCATCATCACACCATGACGACCAGACTTAGAAAAAGCAGTGGCCGCAAGCCCATCACAGACTCCACCATCACTCATTACACCCATCTTTGGGGAGCAACCGGCATCCCCTTCAACGAAGAAACCTCCCACTATCAAAAGCCCCCTCAGATCCAACAAGCCGAGCAACTGCTAACCCAAAGCGCCGCCCTCCGCAGCCTCATGTTGCTCAGCGGCCCCAACGGCGTAGGGAAAAGCCATCTCGTCAGCCACTGGAAAGACAAGCTCGATCCGCGGCTCTACTGCGCCATCGCCATCACCCAGGCCAGCCTAAGCCATGCCGGATTGTTAGCCTATTTAGCCCGCAAGTTCGGCAAAGCCGGCGGCACCCGCAGCACCACCCTGATGCATCTTGAAGAAGCCTTGGTAGAACTTGGCGAGACCAGCGCCATCATCATCCTCGACGAAGCGCAGAACTACAGCCACGGAGCGCTCGAAGAGATCCGGCTATTGTTAGGCATCGATCTAGCCCGGCGTCCCGCTTTTAGTCTCATACTCATTGGAGACGAGTATTTGTTAGGAAGTCTAAGACTACGCAGCCACCGCGCCCTCTACAGCCGCATCGCCTGTCATCATCAGCTCAAACCGTGGGAAAGCCAAGAGATCGAAGAACTCCTAGAAGCCAGTCAAAACGCCGTAGACTTGAAGGAAAACATCATCATCCCCGCCGCCCTGGACTTGATTACCAACGCCAGCAACGGGCGGCCGCGCACCGCGCTGCAACTGGCCCGTGCCGCGTGGATCGCAGCCAGCCAAGAGAAAGCCAACCACATCACCACCGATCACGTACAGCAAGTGATGCCCACCATTCCCTCCGCCAACGACCATCGAGGAGGCATGCCGGAAGGCTAACAAGATAAACATTAGGCTATGCAAACACCATCAAACCAAAGCAGCCCCGTCGAAGAGCAAGTGGCGGCCCTACACCAACACTATTGCCAACTGACCGGGCAGAAACTGATCTTAGGCTTCGACCGGCAACGAGCCTGGTATGAGTTGCTACGAGCCGGGTTCACCAGCGAAGATGTGGAACAAGTCGTCAGCTACTTGCAACGGGAGATCCGAGGCGAGCGCCGCCGCGTGGGAGCGCTCAAACCCAGTAACTTCTTACAACTCGAGCGATTCGAAGAAGACCTCAACATCAGTCGGGCGAGACTAACTAGAGCATCAAAACCATCGAAACCACGGCCGCCAAGCAAACCCACCGACGCCTTCACCCCCGAGGAAGGAGCGCGAGCCTTTCGTAATCTGAGATTACAACTTCAGCGCACCACCACGCCAAAGACTGACAATCCCACGAAGAAAACAGACAATCCCACCAAACAATCTGAAAACAATCCCACGACCTAATTCGCCGCGCCACAAAGGGCAGCTGAGGCTATGGCGCTTTCTGAAGAAGTTGTTGAGCGCCACCGGTTAGTTTATGGACCGAAGCATCCCTTCACCATCGGTGCGCGACACACACTATCGCATAGCTACGATGGTGAGAAGAGACTTGAGCTGCACGAAGAAACAGTAGCACTCAGCAGAGAGGCGCTTGGGCCCGAGCATTCACAAACACTGAACTACGCTGAGTGCTTGGCTACCGTATACTCAGATCAAGGAAGAGACGGGGAAGCTCTTGCGCTGCGTGAGGAGATACTAAAGGCAAGAATAGAACGATTAGGATCTGAGCATCCCGATACACGAAGAGCCAAGGCGAATCTTGCTGCTTCGTGCATTCGTACCGGCAATGCCACCAGATCGATGAAACTGCGGGAGGAAGCTCATGGTTTGAGCGTTCGCCTCTTCGGCAAGCAACACCCGGGTACTCTATTGACGATGGCAAACCTAGCGTATTCCTACCACATTGACGGGCAGCGCGATCGCGCCATCGCTCTGCGCAGACAAGTGCTGGATGGCTGGCGAAAAATCCCCGGAGCGGCGTCCGCGAAACTGGATAACGCCATCGAGCAGCTGCGATGGTCTTACCTCAATCACCAACACCCTGACACACGTATCGACGGGCTTAAGTACCTCGCGGAGGTTGATCCCGAGAACGCCGATCTGCAGTATCAATTGGGAAAGCACCTCTATCTCGCCAATCGGCATGAGGAGGCGTTGGTTCCGCTTAGGAAGGCGTTGGACCACTACTCCGCAGGCGATCGATCTATCAAGACGCGCGTTCGTCTCTATCGCACACTGGAGAACTTGAATCGACACCAGGAGGCCGAGGCACTACGGGAAGAATTGGTTTGGAGATCTCGGTTGGTGGATGAAGGCGCGCCAGAGCCAACGCACATCCTCGTAGCGCCCGCTTCCGAGTGGCGCTGGTTTCACCCAATCGATGGAATGGATCCCAAGCTACGTGATTACGATTTCCATCGTACCTTCTTCATCGCCGATTTCGACGATTCGGAATGGCAGAGCGCGCGCGACAGCGAAGGGCCAACCGGAGGCTTTGGTTATGGGGATGATTGGTTTGGTGGCGTGGACATTGGGAAACCCAAGAGCCGTGCCGTCGGGCACACAGCCTATTTTCGCACACGGTTCACGACCTTAAAATCGCATCACCATTTGGAACTGTCTTGTCAGCGGGACGACGGGATCATCGTCTATCTGAACGGAAAAGAGGTAGCGCGAGACAACATGGCGCCAGGTGTCGAGACCTACCTTCTCCCTGCGGCCTCGACCGTTAGGACTGAGGACGAACAGCGTCTGTACCGGGTGCCACTAAAGCTCAATGAACCGCTAGGTGCGGGCGAACACGTGCTAGCCATTTCACTACACAATACGGAATCGCCGAGTTCGGATTTGCGGATTGGAGAAATCTCATTGTTTGAAGTCAGCGCGGATGCGGTCAACTCGATGAGCTTGTGGGAAAAAGCGGAGCAGTCTTACCAGAAGGACCACCTTCGCTTTCTTGGCGACGACGCGGCACGACGGTTAGATTTCGTCGCGGCTCGGAAACATTTCGAAGACATGTGGGAGGTTCCAATTGAGCCGGGTCGTCAGGATCACCCTCGAATCATCTCAACCCTGGCATACCTAAAAGACGTCAAGACCACCTATCAGCTCGCACTGATACAGTCGAACGCCTACGCCGACTCCAATGATCCAGATCTCAGATGGCGGATCGCCCGTTCGCTGATGCTCCTGCCAACATCCCCCAACGAGCCTGAAAACGTCTCCAAACTAAGAGAAGAGGGGCGTCGTCTTGCCCTTGAAATGGCGGCTGAAGACGGCGCAGAAGAAGACGGTGATTTTAATTGGACGGTACAGTTGTGTGGAAGGACCCACCTCCGCACTGGACATTATGATCTCGCCGAAGAATGGCTGACGAAAGCCCTTGCTCATGAAGAAGATGGCGTACTCCCATTCATGTCAGAAACCTATGGCTTTCGAGCACTCGCTAGATATCATGCCGGGCGCTTGGAACAGGCCAAAGAAGATTTGGCCGCCGGACTCAACGGGCTCGCTTGCACCGCCTACAGTGAACACTGGTGGAACAGCGTGAACAGCTATCTGATTTTACGTGAGGCCTGGGAACTCATCGAAGGAAAGGATAAAACGTGCGAAGCGCTCGAACGCTGGGTAAAAACTAACACAAATTTAAACATCAAGTCGTAGTGAGCGTGGATTTCGCGAGAATTCCGATCAGCTTGCGTGTTGCGTTCCTTACCAAAGATCCAATCGATTCTCTTGATGAGCGGTGGAGGAATTGCCAACATCACTGATAGGATTGCTCTCCCTCGTCTGAGATAGATTTTTACTAGTGCTTCGCCAACATGAGCAGGTCCCAACATCATTCCTCCAGTACGTGCCAGGACTGTGGCGCCCCTATTCCCAGCCTTAGTTCCGTGTGCCCACGTTGCATTCTGGGCATGGCGTTGGACGAATCGAGTGCTGGTACCCCATCCTTTGGGGATTACGAGATCCTTGGCGAACTTGGGCGGGGCGGTATGGGCGCTGTCTACCAAGCACGACAGGTGAGCTTAGACCGGACGGTGGCGTTGAAAACGATTCGGCCGGGCGCCACGCTGTCTCCATCGGCGCGCATGCGGTTCCGGTTGGAAGCGGAAGCCATCGCTGGGCTCGATCATCCTGGCATCATCCCTGTCTATGAATCGGGCGTGCATGACGAACAATTGTTCTACAGCATGCGCTACCTCAAGGGAGGCACCCTATCCACACATATCCACCGACCGGAGCGTGATGTTAGGAGTTTAGTAGCCATCGTCATCAAGGTAGCGGAAGCGGTCGCGCATGCCCATACTCACGGCATCCTGCATCGTGACCTCAAACCGTCTAACATCTTTCTAGATGAGCAGGGTGAGCCACAGTTGTCTGATTTCGGATTGGTGAAACACGTCGCTGACGATCAAGACACTTCTGCTCTCACCCTCTCCACCGATGTGGTCGGTTCACCGAATTACATGGCTCCTGAACAAGCGCAAGGAAGCCATGTGGGGAAGCTCACCACGGCTGTGGATGTGTATGGGTTAGGAGCCATCCTTTACGAAGTGCTTACCCGTCGGCCGCCGTTCATGGGAGGATCCCCTTTGGAAACCATGCGACAGGTGGTGGACAGCGATCCCAAACGTCCACGGGAAATCGTTCTGGATGCGGATGCCGACCTTGAAGCGGTGTGTTTGAAATGCTTGGAGAAGGATCCGCAGAAACGCTATGGCTCGGCGCAGGAGTTCGCTGACGAACTCGAGCGATGGCAGCGTGGCTTGCCAGTGAGTGTGCGGCGCATTGGCATGAGTCAACGCGTTTGGCGCTGGTGCCGCCGGCGGCCGGTGACGGCGGGGTTGCTGGCGACCTTGGCGTTGACCTTGGTGACGGCTTCCATCCTTGTCATTCGCTCTGGCATCGATCTCAAACATGCCAATGAGAAAACGCAAACTCTCCTGACAAAATCTCAGCTGCAAGAGGTGGAATCACAGATTGAACGCGGTCAATCGGAGCAGGCTTTGGCAGTGTTGGCCCGATTGACCCGCGAGCACCCTGACAATGGCGCGATCCGGCAGAGGTTGGCCTCCACGCTTGGATACAGTGTCTTTCCCATTGAGGCATCCAAGGTGCAGGTTGTTCAGCCTGCCGCGACTTTGTTAGCCAGCCACCTGAACAACAAAGGAGATGTTTTGTCAGTGACAAATGACGGCGTTCTGTCATGGGCGAATGCTGGAGGAAACCAACATGCACAGATCCTCTTTAAGATGGATCTTGATGTATCGTCAGCCGCCATCGCGAACAACGGACAAATGGTGGCTATTGGGGACGTCGCCGGCTTCGTGCACGTGGTGAATTTGCAAGGCCAACTCCTGTGCCGACCGCTAGCTCATGAAAAGAAGATCGTTTTGATGCGGTTCAGTCCGGATGACCGTCTCCTTGCGTGTATGACCGCTGATGAGTGGAATTTAAATGACTCCATAGTCGGGGATGCCGTTCATGTCTGGAAGATGCCAAGTGGTGAGAAACTTGTGGGTCCTCTTCGGGTTGTCAAAAACGAAAGCTTGGGCGTGGCTTTCAGTCCCGATAGCCGCATCCTTGCCCTTGGAACCAATGAACAGGGCGTTGGTCTTTGGGATCTTAAAACCCAAGTCCGCGTTCGGTTGTTTCCGAATAATGGAAGCGTGTATCAACTCGCCTTCTCGCCGGACGGCACCCTACTGGCAGGCGGCAGTGCAGGAGGCCGGGTCTATGCCTGGGATCTCGCTGAGGATTCCACGCGTTCATGGGATTTGTATCACGGGCACCGGGTCAACGGTCTCTTGTTCACACCCAAACGACGTCGATTGGTTTCGTATGGAGCCCATGGCAAAGTCAAGTTTTGGGACCTCAACAAAGGCGATCACGGCCCCATCTTGATGCATAAAGGCTTTGTTAGTCATGTGTGCTTTAGCGCTGACGGACGTTGGATCGCGACCGCGTGCCACGACTACACCGCCCGGGTATGGAACGCTGAAACGGGTGCCCCCGTGACCGAACGCATCGGTCACAGAACGGGTCCTCGACGTGTTTGGTTTGCGGAGGACGACCGTCTGCTAGTAACGCAGGTTTATGGAGCGAATGGCGTTTCACGGTGGCGCTTGCGAGGAGCCCCACTACAAAGCAGTGATGCTGGAGTGTCTTTTCCTCAGGCCGTTTCCAGGCTAGCACTTACTCCAGATGGATCGGGAGTCCTGGCAGGTTCGAATGGATCGATCACCTACTTACCTATTCAGGAAGGAGCGCCACCCATTCAGACATTTGAAATTGAAGAAAATGAGGGAATGGCCAGCGTAGTTTCTAACATCCAGGTGGCGGAATCCGGGGAAGCAGCCGTCTTCGCAACCGAATCCTTGAAAGGTGGCATCATTGATCTAGTGAAACGGCCGATGACTCTGACAGAGATTCCTGACACTTTGGTACATCACATCAACATTTCCCACTCTGGGGACAGGTTACTCACAGTCACAGCAGAACTGACAACTTAAGCGCATTGGACTTTAGACAAAGCGGGGCGAGCGACCGTCGTGCAGAGAGAAGACGCACCGGACAGCTGGACGGGGCTTACTGTGTCAGCCATTGCTCCAAATCACCAGCAATTTGCATTTGGGCAAGGTTCCGAACTTTGGGAAGGAAATCTTCGTGACAGTATTGATCTGCACCGTTATGCTGGCGTACACGAGGCTAACATCACGCATTCGATCTACAGTGCTGATGGACGATGGCTTGTGACAGCGTCCCTGGATGGGACTGCTAGTATTTGGCGCGCAGATCGTTCAAGAGATTTTTCCGTGCACGAAGTCTTGAGGCATGAAAGCGCCGTCGATCATGCCGCCTTTTCGCCCTCTGGTTTGCAAGTAGTCACGTGCAGCCGGGACGGCTACGTGAGAGTGTGGGATGTCGCTAGTGGTATGCCGGTTACCGGCAAACTGCCGCATACGGGTAGATTCTTATGCGCCCGCATCGTTGGGAACAGGGTGGTTTCAGCCTCTGACGAAGGGGTCAAACAATGGCCCTTGCCGGAAGTACCTGCCGAATGGAGCGAGCCCTTGGCCCTACTAGCCGAATTTATCGCTGGCCGAACCGTGGATGAAACCAGCCGTGCAACTTATTTGCCCCTCACGGAAAGTAGCAAGAGATGGGATTCCTTGAAACGCTGGTACACCGAGCAAGAGCATGTTCCAGAAATCATCGAAGCCTACTTATTGGAGTAGGAGATTCGCTGTTCGAATTTGGCGTAGGTTCTCTTCGGAACCATAAGAGCTATCTATCTATCTATCTATTTAGCGAAAATGGGAACGGCGAATAAGAACTAACCGCATCGCTTGAATGTCTTGTTAGCAGGGGTGGCCCCAGAGAAGATTGTAGCCTAGACCTCACAGCGGTCATAATGAATCTGTTGTAGGGAAAGGCTTTTCCCTCAGAGCTACTGCGTGCGCTCCTTCCCATTCGAGCGAGAGGGCCCGCAACACCCCAATCTGCTTCGCAGCATTTGTCGGTTGCGCTGCGCGTTGAGTGTGGAGGCTCCGCGCCACAGCCGAGAGATTCGCTCTCTCCCCATCCACAAAGTCTTGTGGCCCACCTTGAGAGAACCAAACTCTCGGCACCCCGAATATTCGCTTCGCAATGGGTTAGGCCGCTTTCGCGGTCTTACACCGTGATCGGGAATCTAGCCCTCCGGCCAACCACCGCCTTACCGCATGGCCTTCGATCTAGAAACCCGATCACCGTGCGCTTGCTCCGCACCCCAGCGCCGCCGTGCCGGGCCTCCACGGGAAAATGGGTATCCGCTGGAACAACCTCCTTCCCTACGGCATTTTCCCTTAGGACCCCCGGTCCTCTGGCGCAACAGGCTCCTAGCTTTTTTGTTAGAAACAAAAAATGTTTCTTTCATCCCTTTGGTCTCTTGCTTGCCGTTCCGGTTTTTCATGGATGCTGCAAGACGGTGCTTTGCAGGGCGACTTGGAAGCCGCGAGACGTTGCTTCGCGGGGCGAATCGAAAAGGCAATAGCGCGTATGTTAACACCATGTTTTTAAGCAATTTGAGCACGAAAACTAGATGCATTTTCCTAACAAAATCGGTTGCATTGCACATCAAATTGGTTAGCCTGTTTTTGTTCTCAATAGACGAACTAACAAGCCTCGACAAGAGGCGTTTAACACTAACTAAACATACTAAGAAAGGAACGAATTCATGTTCACTCGTAACCGTATCGAAATCACTGGCAACATCACTAAGCCCGCCGAAACTGTCAAAGCTGGTGACACCACTGTCACCAAGGCGCGCTTGATTCACAATGAAGTCATCCGCCGTTCTAAAGGGGATCCTATTGAACGCGTGGTCGCCGTTGATCTTGAGATCTGGGGCAAGCGTGGCGAAGCGTTCGCCAAACACATTGACACCAAGACGCCGGTTGCCGTCGAAGGTCGCTTGCAACTCGATCAGTGGGAGTCCGATGGCGAGAAGCGTTCGCGTTTGCTCGTGCGGGTCGATGACTGGCAGTTCATCGGTTCTTTGCCGCAATCGGAGGAGAAGAAGCCGGCGCGCCGGGGTAGCAAGTCCAAGGCTGCCTAAATAAATGGGAAGCGGCACGGAGGGCGTAGCAGCGCCCTCCGGCCATGCTTCGAAAGTCTCAACTACCACGAGTTAAAGAAGTAATCAGAACGATGAAGCTCAACAACTTATATCTCCATTGTGGCGGCGCAACTGTTTCTCAAGAACGTCTTGAATGCGTGCCGACACCACAACCCGAGGGCCGCTGGCATCCGATCGCCCATCATTGCCTTGTTAATCAGGTGCAGGCCGGTCTCGAAGCCGCGGGTATGCGGGTGGTGAACACGGCACACGCCCTCAACCGTAATGGAGCGCAGTATTTCGGTCTCATGCAAGTAATGGATGACAACGCTAGTGACGAGTGGGGAACCATTGTTGGCCTACGTAACAGTCATGACAAACGATTCCCCGCCGCTTTGGCGATGGGTTCGGCGCTGTTCATTTGCGACAATTTGGCGTTTCAAGGGCAAGTCGTCCTCTCTCGCAAACATACCACCAACATCATGCGTGACCTGCCGCAAGTGACTAACCGCGCTGTTGGCAGGCTTGCTAGTTTCGCTGGAACGACTGAGCAAAGAGCTAGCTCTTACAAAGAGCGTGAGATGGGAAACCTTGAAGCGCATGACTTGGTCATTCGGTCCCTAGACGCTGGTGCAATCACGACGACGATGGTACCTAAGGTCTTGGAACAATGGCGTGCGCCGAATCACTCTGAGTTTCAAGACCGAAATCTGTGGTCTCTCTACAACGCCTTCACGGAAGTGTTGAAGGGTGGGTTGCTCAAGTTGCCGTTTCGCAGTGAAGCGCTACACGGTGTACTAGACACCGCTGCTGGTCGCACACAACAAGCGCACGTATCCAAGCTTGCTTTGTAGGCCTATTAAATTTATGTTAGCGATTCCCTTCGCCAGCCACTCTGGTTGGGCCGAGGGTTTGGAGGGGACTCCTCATTTCTCCCCATCGGCTACCGCGTCATCTGGCTTGATGATCTCAATCTGCTTGACCGTCGGATGCTTACTGTGGGGTTCTTGACCGTCCGCTTCATGGATCTGACGCACCCGAAAGAGTTGCAGATCGCGCCACAAGGCATGAAGGCGATCGCCTTGGAGGATGATCCTAAATACATCGAGCTGCAGATGGATCTGGCCGCTATTGGGATCGCGGCGCATCCATTGCAGATGCACGTAGGGCAATGTCAGGCACTCATTGGCGCTTACGAACGTCACCGTTGGTGTTTCGTCGTGCTTCTCGTAGGATTCTCCTTCATTCTGGAGGAGCGTGCGACGGTCATTCATGAATGCTGTCTTGGTTAGAGTTTTCGGGCGGCAGTGCGACGCCGGGCCGCAAGCCGGTTGAATTTCAGAATGAAGACGCCTTTGCGGAATCTCCGGATGAAGGTGAAGGCATTGAAGTTCTTCCGAGCCCTTTCACGTGCACGCTGGCGTCGTGTTTCCCTCCATCGCTGGCGGATCTTCTCGGGCCAGCGATGGACGCCAAGCTTGTTCAAGAATGCTTGCCGAGTGGCTTTCCAATCGGCGCGTTTCTCGTAACGTTCGACCTCTGCCAGAAGCTTGTTCAGTCGTTTGCCACGTTCCTGCGTTTCTCTCGGATCTTGAGTTGGCCTTGCTTCCAACAACGTTTCGAGTTCCTTGCCCATCTCGGCGAGGAACTCACGCGCCAAAGGCCGTTCACTCTTGGTCATTACTTTGCCTAACAAGGCATTCAGATTGTGCACAAACAGCCGGTGATCTTGTTTGAATCGCGTGTTGCTCACATAGAACTGGCGCATGTTCGCTGCACTCAGTGAGTGTGGCCCCACAACGAGGATCGATTCATCGACACTGGCACCCTGTGATTTGTGCGACGTGACGGCGTGGCCATGACAGACTTGCGTGAAACCCTTTGGTAGAACGTTCCCAGAGGTGAACTCAATTTCGCCTGATTGGCTGATAGCTTTGACTTTGCGGCGTTGTCCGTTGCTCACGCCTATCTCGGGACAGTTGGCGCGGAATAAGAGTTCGTCGCCTGCTGCCACGGAAATGCGTTGCGATTCGGCAACGTCGAACGCGTTGCGCTGCTTCTTCGTGATCCTTACAATTTTACCGTTCTGTTTCACGCATTCCAATCCGTTAGGCAGGATTTCAGTGACTGTGAGGGATTCTCCCGGATCTACTTTGGTAACGCGCTTGTGGAAGTTCAGCACGTGCCCCGGTTCGTAATCTTGCCAGTGTGTCCTTTCAACTTCCGTCCACGACAAAGAAGCCGAACCTTCTATCTCAATCTCCGCACCGTGGATCAATCCCCGGCGCTTGAGTTCGGCTCGAGCGTCTTGGTTGAATGCGTCAATCTCATTCCACGTAGGAATGACCACCAGTGTTTCTCGTCCGGCTTCAACGTTGTCTGCATAGCGCTTGGCCGCTTCAGCAAAGAGATCAGGCACATGAGGCACTTCCTCAACCATGCCTAACAAATCGGCGTGTTGGAGCGCATCGCGCGCACGCCCGTCGGCGAGAAGCTTGGCAAGCTTGCGATGCCCAGCCTGTCGCTGTCGCCGGACTTTGCTTAGCCTAACCGGTGTCACATACTTGGAATCGATGAGATTGCGCAACGCGCTGCCACGCTCAACCGATTCATGTTGTTTCGTATCGCCAACGAGAATGAATCGCGCCTTCCTTTCCTCGGCAATCTGAACGAGCTTTGCCAGTTGTCGGGATGAAAGCAGACCGGCTTCATCAACTAGCAACGTCCGATTCAGTGCGGCTTCTTGTTCCAGTGGACTAACGAGGAACGAAGCCACGGTCGTTGCCTGCGGATAACCGTTGTTTTGAAGTTCCTGCGTGGCGCGCGTCGTCGGTGCTAGCGCGATGAAGTCTTCGTTTGCCTTCGCGCGATGGGCTTGCTGCAAGGCCTTCAAAGCGTGTGTCTTGCCTGTGCCGGCATCGCCGATGAGGACACTGATGCCGTGTCTGGATGCTGCCAACCCAGAGACCGCTTGATGTTGTTCAGCACTCAAGTTGTATTCGTCTAACCAGTCACCTTCGATGCTCCCGATCTCTGGAAGATCCCCACGGGTCTCGCGCGCGAAGCGAAGGACTGCTGCTTCTTCAGCGAGGGCCGTTTCCGTCGTCAGTTGATAGCCATTATTGATGACTTCCGAGTTCTGAAGCAATTGCGCCCGAAGCAATCTCGGATCCAGATCGCCTAACCGCTTCGATCCGAACCGTAAACTCGATTCTAGGATATCTCCTAGTTTGGCTACGGATAGTCTCTCAAGACAGTGATCAACGCCATCTTCCACGGCCTTCCGATGTTCGGTAACAGATCTCAGATGCGACGCGACCGATTTCGCTGCTGCAACTTTCTTGACCGCTTGAACCTGCAAGCGTTGCTCCTGGGTTAGACGAGCGCGCTGTGTTTCGCGGACTTCCCGCGTTGAGATCTCTTGCAGTTTGGGATCGCGCCAGTCTTTCACGAACTCTGCTAGCTCATTTGTGTTGGGGACGCGCCCGAAGGCCGTCTTGAATTCACACGTAAATCGTAATTCGGCGGCGCTGCGGTCATCCTTGATGAATTCTTCAATGCGCCGCTTCGATGGCGCATGACCAAACAGTTTCCGATAACGCATCTCAAACTCACAGCGCTGTTTCGCTCTTACGGAATACGCTTCCTCAATTTCTTTGGAGATTCCTCGGATGCGAAAACTTTCTCCCTCGGGTTCTAACGTGTAGCCGAGCTCTCGGAGTCTACGGGCAAAGTCATGATAGAGGACTTTCCGGACGTAAGGGCTCGCTTCCATCATGGCCCGACGTTGTAGCGCGAACCACTGCTCGCGCTCCTGATCGTAGCTGGCGTTGATCATCACGGCATGCGCATGCAGTTGTGGATCGAGGCTCCTGCTGGAATCATGGAAGAACAATGCCGCCGTGACATTGTCAGAGATCCGGATCTTTTCCGTTTCGTGGAAGCCACCGGTTCGCAGTCTGACAGCGGCAAAGTGTTCCATCTCTCCAAGGGCAAGCTTAACGGAATCACGGAAGGCTTGGTTAATTCGAGGATCGTCCCCCACAATCGCTGCAATGCTCGCCGATTTCGGAGCGCTGAACGTGATGTCGTGCAGTGCGATTGGATTGCGTTCCTCGATCTTGCCGGTGACGGGATCAGTCACCTTGTAAGCCTTCATGGTGCGTGCGGTGAGCCGCATCCCGGTTTGGGGATTCACATTCTGCCGCAGTAATTCAAACGTTTCCGCATCGACGGCACCTTCAAGGCCTAACCGCTTCGCACCCTGACCGAACCACTCACCTTCGACTCTCTCGCCCTCGGCGTAGTAGTCGTTGGCAGTGAGGTGACGCTTGAGATAAGTGCCACCGTTGGTTATGGTGCGCGCGGTGATCATAAAATCTCCCACTTTCTAAATCGAGAATCCTCACGAGAATCCACTTGCCACTCACGTGCAGCAGTGATTCTTAATAACACTTCGACAAAGTGTTGAACACTTGAATCTGGAAAGCGATTGGTAATCGATGGTTTTCCGTTAGTTGTTTTAGTCTCACTTTATCACATCACTAGACCGGTGTAACCAGGTCCTATTGATCTGAGAAAGACGCAAGACCCTCGCACCTTTCGGGCGAGGATTTCGCTCGCGCTTGCGTGCACTGTTCTGGCCTCAAAAACGGCCTCTTGTGAACGAAATGAGTGGCCTGATGCGTGAACAATGCGGCCTCTGCTGACCGAACTACGCGATCGCTGTAGACCGAATTGAAAATGGCGAGCTACTCCAATTCTTGCCGTCGACCCAAAGATTTCGATCAATGTTTGAAGAGACGCGTGATGTGCATCACGGAACGGCGAAGTACTCAGTGATGGAACTGTCCCCGGAAGAGCGCCGCCAGCAGGTGGCCGATGCCAACATCAAATTCGAAGATCATGGTGTCGGTCGAGGTAGCAAATTGGAGCCTCACCTTGTAGCCATTGTGGCGATGCGAAAGAGCCGCTGGCCGTATCGCCGGATTGCGGAATGGTTGTATCACGAGCGCCATGTCAGTGCCACTGCTGACACGGTTCGCAGTTTCTGTCGTGTGCGCGAAATCCAGAAGGGAACGAGCGCAGCACAACGCTCGAAACCAAGTCGTAGCTCGAAGCCAGTGCGGCCCGAACAGCAACAAGGTGACGATGGGAAAATTTTCGATTTTGATGAGTCGAAGCCCATGGAGACTTGGAAGTCAAGGAAGGGTAGTCGACCAGATTAAGATGAGCGCGGCGGACAGTATTCGGATTGTCTTCACGGAGGGAGGCAAGGGTGGCGTGGGAAAAACCGAAGTCGCCATTGCCCTCGCGACATGGTACCAACGTCAGGGCCTCAGCCCTCAACTGATCGACTTCGGCGCAGAAGCAAACAGCAAAGGTGGTTTGCAGAGTTTCCTGTCTGAAGCGACCAAGCTTGACGCAGGCCGAGCAGGCTCGCTCGATCATTTCTTTTCCGGATTGGATGATCATGAAGGTGTGATTCTTGCAGATATGAACGCGAGCGCAGGAGCAGCGATGCGCGATTGGATCGACAAGGCTCAGGTCGAGACCAGTGAATTCAATATGCGTTTTACGGCCGTCTGCGTGACTACCAATGATCCAGATGCGATTCATTCAGTTCTTCAATCAGCCAAACGCTTTCAGGACAAAGTCGACTACCTAGTCGTCCTCAATCGAATACGAAATCCGCGAGGCGATTTTCGCTACTGGCAAGACAGCAGCGAGGTCGCGGACTTTGTGAGGGTGTTGAAGCCAACGGTGATCGAAATGAGATTACGGGAGGAACGGTTTCAAGCTGAGGTTCGCAACCACGCAGTCACGCTTGAAGATATCTTGAACCGTAAGGCCGAGCCAACTTTCTTTCAATACTCACGCAACACGGCCCACGCTCGCCATTGCCTTCGGCAAATCTATGGAGAATTCAGGAAGGCAACCGGGATTCTACTACCGGCTTCCGTATCGCCAGTTCCAATCTGCATCTGAGAGGGAAAAGTTTGGCGCAGAGCAACAAAGTTTGTGCCGATTCGTGATCTGGCCGCTTGGACGGCGAATTAACTGGCGAGGGGTGCCACTCAACGCACCACCGACTTTCAACTCGCAACCATCTGTGACCATGTCATCCCATCAATCTCCCATTCGCGTCGTCTTTACCGAAGGCGGCAAAGGCGGTGTCGGCAAGACCGAGATCGCCATAAGCCTTGCCTCTTGGTACCAGCGTCAGGGCATCTCACCTCGCTTCATCGACTTCGATGCTGAAAACACCGACAAGAGCGGCCTAAAGAACTTCGTCCCGGACGCCGTGCGATTCGATATCCACACACCCGGAGCGCTCGATCATTTCTTCGAAGTCTGCGATACGGGAGATCGCGTCGTGCTTGCAGACATGGGGGCAGGTGCTGGCTCGGCGACCTACGACTGGTTTGAAAAGATGTTCGATGATTCTCGCGACTTGAACATCCGATTCACCGCGGTGGGCGTGACCACCAATGATCCCGGTGCGGTTCTGTCAGTCTTGCGCTGGGCAAAGCACCTGCAACAGCAAGTCGACTACCTCATTGTTCTCAATGAAACGTCCGAAACAGACCGCACCTTCGAATACTGGAACGACAATCCCCTAGCAAAGAAGTTCGTCGACGCATTCAAGCCGGTTGTCATGCGTTCCGATGTCAGGATTGCGGAGTTCCAGAGCGAACTTCGGAATCAGGAACTCTCTCTTGCAGACGTTATCGAGCGACGCACCGATTCGCCGTTCTTTAAGAACACCATGCAGATCGTCCGCGCACGGCGCTACCAGCGAACTCTCTTTGCAGGGTTCGATTCGGCCTCTCACTTTCTCCTGCCCTCACCAACCAACAAAGAGGAATAGAACGATGGCTGACACAACCACACTTCAATCAATCGGTGACCTGCTGGCGCCGGAGCACCAGGAACGGTTCGCAGAAATCCTCCGCTATTTTGAAGAGCTACCCGACGATGACGAGGCTGTTCAGCTAGTCACGGCCACTGGCCTCGTTGCTCTGACCATAAACCAAATTCCGGAAAGAGTGAGCACGCTGCTTGAAGAGGCACACGAAGTCTTATCCGAAGATCAAGCAACGGCGCTCGGAAATCAATTTCGCGAGATTCTGACAAGTTCGCTCGACGTCCCAAACTACAAGGACATGAGCGAGATGACGCGAGCCTATCAGAAAGGGCACCAGCAGAGTGATCGTCTGTTAGACAGGGTCAGCAGTTTGCAACGCGAAGTTCAGAAGAGTAGTCGTCTGTCTCCCATTCTTGCGTGTTCGTTGGCCTCCAGTCTTGTCGCTGTCGCACTTGGAGCAGTCGTGGCATTCTTCTGGCTTCCCAAGCTACTTGACGATCCTATCACCGTTCCAAAATACCTCTGGCCTTACGTGGAACTGCAACGCGAACACCGCTTGTACCATTTCGACGGCAACCTCCCCAATCTCACTGACAAGGAGGTCAGAATCATGAGAATCAAAGAAGGCGTACTCGGTGCCTTCAGAGAAGGTGACGACGCGGTCATCGTTTTGGAAAATCCTCAGCCTTCTGTCGACCAAACAGATTGAACTCTTCCTCGGTGATGACGAAACAAATTTCTAACAGTAGCAGAACAAAGCCAGAACTGATAAGCCGAAATCAGCTTGCCGAACGCTGGAGTGTTTCCAAGGAAACCATCAAGCGAAGAGAACGCGAAGGTCTACTCACCCCAGTACGCTTTAACCAGCGTCTGCTGCGCTATCGTCTCGAAGACATCCTAGCAATTGAGCAGGAGTTGTTGGCTTAGCGCTGCATGCGCAAGCCACTGAACTTCACTAAGAGACTGATCTTCCAGTTGTGGATCTCGATCAATGGCTCTGGGAGAGCTTCAGATCTTGGGTTAGCGACGTCGTTAGTTCGATCTTGGCTCTTCAGAGCCAACGCTTATAATGGTGCCTGCATGCTGGACGACGACGCCAGTCACCCTGCAGAGGTTCATACCACCGAGACGTTGATGCCGGTGGTTTATGACGAGTTGCGCCGTCTCGCGGCGACCCGGTTGCGAACGGCCAAGCCGGGGCAGAGCATCTCGGGCACGGTGTTAGTTCATGAAGCTTATCTTCGGCTGAGCGACGACGGGGAGCCACGTTGGGCCAATGAAAAACACTTCTTCTCGGTCGCTGCGGAGGCGATGCGTTGCATCCTCATCGATCACCTTCGAGGCAAGGGGAGAATGAAACGGGGTGGCGACCAGGAACGTGTCGATGAAACGCTCTCCTCCTTTGCCTCCCCTGCTGAAGATGATCAACTTCTCGCCATCAACGATGCTTTGGACGAACTGGCCCGCGAGGATCCGGAGGCTGCTGATTTGGTGAAAATGCGATTCTTTGTCGGGTTCACCCTGGAGGAGATTGCCGAATCGACGGGCGTGACGGTCCGCACGGTTTCCCGCCAGTGGAAATATGTTCGCGCCTGGCTCACGAAGTATCTCAATAGTCAGTAAAAAACACCGAAAATTCATGTCCAGGTTTTCTCGCCGATGTCGACTTGTATAGGAATACCGAGTATTTCTTCATGACTGAACGAGCCATCTTCCTGGAAGCCGATGCCATTGAGGATGCCGAAGCGCGCGACGCCTTGCTTCGCGAACGCTGCGGCGACGACACGTCGATGCTCGCGCGCCTGCGGGAACTCCTGGAGCTGGGCGATGATGACGATGCCCTTCTCACCCTCGATCCGGGCGAGTTCGTGTCTCTTCGGACAGCACGGGATTCGGTCCAGCAGGGCCTGGCGGAGCAGGAACAATTTCTCCTACAGCTAGGGAAGGGACAGCAGCACCTCGGCGACTACGAACTGATCGAGGAAATCGGTCGCGGGGCGGCAGGCGTGGTCTTCAAAGCGAAGCAGGCAAGCCTGAACCGGACCGTCGCAGTCAAATTTCTCCTCGGCGCGATGCTGGCCACGCCGCAGGACCGTGAGCGGCTTCGAGTCGAGGCGGAAGCGGCGGCGAATCTGGACCACCCGCACATCGTTCCCATCTACGAGATTGGCGAACACGAGGGTCACGATTTCTACAGCATGCGGCTGATCACCGGCGGGACGCTGGCCGATCGTATGAAGGAAATGGGTACTAACCCCAAGGCGGCTGTCGAGCTGATGGTGAAGGTCGCCGATGCGGTGCGGACCGCGCACGAACGCGGCATCCTCCACCGAGATCTGAAGCCGGACAACATCCTGCTCGACGAGATCGGGAATCCGTGGGTGAGCGACTTCGGGCTCGCGGCGCGCCTCGATCAGGACAGCCGGCTCACCCTGACCGGCCAGATCATGGGGACGCCCAAGTACATGGCGCCGGAGCAGGCAACGGGCGGTGAGATGCCGGTCACAGTCGCGTCAGATGTCTACGGTCTGGGCGCTGTCCTCTATGAACTGCTGGCGGGTCAGCCAGTGTTTGAGAGCGATTCGGTTCTCAGGATCCTGGAACTGGTGCGGGACGAGGTGCCGCGCCCCCTGCGCCAGATCCGCTCGGAGATCGACCGCGACTTGGAAACGATCGTTCACAAGTGCCTAGAGAAGGAACCCGCCAAGCGTTACGGCTCCGTCCTGGCGCTGCAGGACGACTTGAAGGCCTGGCTGGAAGGCCGTCCCATCGCCGCCCGGCCGCCGACCCGGGTCGAGCGCCTGGGGAAATGGGCGCGGCGTCGCCCGGCCTACGCCGCGTTGGTCGGGATGAGTTTCCTCTTTCTGTTAGCGCTCGGGGTGGGCGGTCCCATCCTGGCATACCAGCAATCCCTGCTGCGCAAGCACGCCGATGAGGCGAGAACGGACGCGGACAGACAGCGCAAGCTGGCGGACCGGCACCGCAAGTTGGCGGAGACCCGCGCGGAGAACAACCGGCGCCTGCTCTACATCTCTAGCATGAATCAGGCCGGAGCCGCTAAGTCCAGCGAGGGCTTCGCCCCGGGGATCATCCGCCTGCTGGATCGCTGGCAACTGGGAAAAGAACAGGCCGAAACCGATCTGCGCGGCTGGGAATGGTACTACCTCAGCTCGTTTCTCAACCAGCGCGAGCAACTCATCCCCGGCGAGGTGGGCATCGTCGAATTGCAACTCGACCCCAGCGGGAAGCGGTTCGCGGTGACCCGCCGCCACGTGAAAGAGATTGAGATCCGGGACGCGGCCAAAGGAGAACTGCAGCATCTGCTGCACGGGCATCAATTGGCGCCCTGGGGGGTCAGTTGGAGTCCCGATGGCAGGCGTTTGGCCTCCGCTTCGCTGGAACGTGACCTCGTGCTCTGGGACACCACTACCGGCACGCTTTTGAAGCGGGTAAAGACGCAGGATGATGCGGAAGGCAGGTCGGTGGCTTGGAGCCCTGATGGGAAAACGCTGGCCTCGGCCGGACTGGATCGCTGGGTGCGCTTCTGGGACGCGGAGACGTTGGAGGAACACGCAGATCGTCGCATCCAGATTCCCATACCGGTGGGAGAACTTGCTTGGAGCCCGGATGGGGAATACCTCGTTGCCAGGGGACGTCGTGCTCCTCGTACAGGTTATGTTTACCTTCTTCCGGCAAATCCACCAGGCGCCGTTCCGATTCCGATCCAGGCTCACAAGACCTTCGTCAGCTCCCTTGCCTGGAGCCCGGGCGGGAGCCTGCTGGCAACCGGCAGCAATGACCAGAGCATTGGCGTTTGGGCGTTGGAAGACGGCACGCTCCGGCTGGTGAAGCTGCTGCACGGTCTCTCCGGCGTCGTCAATTCCGTCGCTTGGGGGCCGGAAGGGCGACGGCTCATTGCCGGAACCCCGAGCCGGGAGCTGAAGATCTGGGATGTGCAAAGCGGCGAACTGATCGACGACCTCCCGGGTGAATCTGGGATTATCACCAACGTCGCCTGGAGCGCAGCCATCGGGAAGATCTTCGCCGGTGATGGCGATGGTGGTATAACGGTATGGGACCCGGAGCGCGACCGCGTCGACCAAACCCTGCTTGAGGAGGAGGCCCCGATACGCGCCTTGAACTTCAGTCCCGATGGGGCCGAGATTGCGGCAGGAATGGATGGCCAGCCAGTCATGATCGTCGATCTCAAAACGAGTGCCACCCGCTCCATCGGTCGACCCGTTTACTTCGAAAGCCGCAGACTGGGTAGGATAGCGGATGGGGCCGGACTTTCCTATCGTTTCCAGCCGAACCGGCTCGATATCTTCGACACGGTATCCGGCAAGCGACGCCTCTTTTACCACCATCAAGCGGGAAACATCGTCAGCCATGCCTGGACACCCGATGGGAGGAGCTTGGTTCTGTGCGGCGGTTGGCATGCGTTAAGGTATGTGAAGATCTTGGACGCCGAAGATCTGTCGGTGAAACACGTCCTGCACGAGAAGGAAGGGCCTCCGCTCAGCGCAGTTAGTGTCAGTCCAGACGGAAAGTTTGTCCTCACTGTCGGCTCGAGACTGAGCGTCTATCTCTGGGAAACGGCGACGGGCCGGCTCGTGTTCGAGAGCCAGGACGACAATTCGCGGCGGAACTACCGGGAGATCGCGTGGAGCCCTGACAGTCGGCGCTTCGCCCTCGCCTGCTCGGACAACACCGTCCATCTCTGGGACCCCGCGAACCAAGAGCTCACCGCCAAGCTCACCGGCCACTCTAGCGATATCTACACCGTCGCCTGGCACCCCGGCGGTGATCGCCTCGCCTCCGGCGGCAAGGATAGCACAATCCGCATCTGGGACACTGACTCCGGGGAATTCACCCTCACTCTGCGAGGCCACGAGGGCCCCGTCTCCAGCGTGCACTGGAGCCCTGACGGCCGCTCCCTTGCCTCCTCCAGCCTCGACGGAACCGTCCGCCTCTGGGACGCCTCCCGTGCCTACCGCAGAGACGAAGAATAGCGACACGCCAACCTCTCGCGAAAAAAGTTCACAAAGCGTGTCCAGCTCTTCCCCGCAATGACGACTTGGGGGGTATGAAGGTAAAACGATCCTTTCTCAACTCGACAGTCTCATTCATCAGGAAACTCTGCCCTATCAAGGACCTGACCCTGACCGCCCTCGCCCTCGCGGCGCTCGCCTCCCCGGCCTCGGCCCAGCGCCTCACCCCGGACAACAGCCTCGTCGCCTACTTCAACGGCGAAGAAGACGCCAGCCCGCTGGTCTACCTGCCGCAGCTGGACCTCTTCTACACGCCTGTGCCATTCCCTGAAGCCACTAGTTTCGTGGAAGCGTTTCAGTATCACGTCCACAACACCGGCGCCTCTCTCGACGCCCACGAGGTTGGGACCGGCCACGTCTACAAGGTCACTGGCCCTACTTCCCCCGCTGGCAACTCCTTTGGCGATGCCATCCGCCTCACCGGCAAAGGCGCCTGGCAGCTGTCGCCCGCGGACTCGGCCAGCCTGCGCGGCCTGAGCAATGATTTCACCGTCTCGGCCTGGATCTATCTCGACTCCACCATCGACAGGGCCGCCGCCGGGGGCGACCCGAACCGCCACCGCATCATCGGCGACGACGCCACCAACGACGGCGACGGTTGGGCCTTCGGCGTGAACGCCGGCCAGCTCGAGTTCGCCAAGAACGGCATCGCGACCATCACCAACAGCGGGGCTGGCGTCCCGAGCGACCAGTGGGTCCACGTCGCCGCCTCGGTCAGCGCCACCTCGGGCGTCACCTTCTATGTCAACGGCCAGATCGATGGCAGCAGTTCCAACACCACGGACATCAATACCGGGAACGGCAGCAACGGCGCAGATGACCCCTACGCCATCGGTCGCACGAATGGGAATAGCTGGTGGTTCGGCGGGAACCTCGACGAAGTCTGCGTTTACGGGTCCCTCACAAATCCCAGTACCGGGGTCATCACCCGGACCGGCCCGCTGACTCAGGCCCAGATCCAGAACCTCATGAAGGTCGACTGCAACGGGGACGGCATCGACGACCTCCTGCCGATCCCACTCTCGGAGACGCATTACCTTGCCGAAGGATATGACGTAGATTTTCCGGCAATCGCCTTCTTCTCCGCCCACCATGCCGTCTCCGAAGTTGTTCTGACGCTCAGCGAAGGCAACTTCCCGGCAAACTTTTGGGACAACCCAGACCACTATGTCAAAGTTTACCTCAACTCGACGCACCTCGGCAACATTACCGATGATCTCGGTAGCCCTCTCGCCGTACCGGCCGCCGACTGGAATGCAGCCAACACGGGGGGAAGGGATGTCCTCAGAGTGTTTCTCAGCGATGAGGCCTTCGATGCTCCGGATCTGCCTTTTTTCCCAGGAGGCCATGAAGTCAATATCTCCTACTCCTATAACGCCGATCGCAACAACAACGGCTGGCTCGACGATTGCCACCCGGACGGCCGCCCCGGCGGGGCCGACTCTGATGGCGACGGCGTCTCCGACGCGAGGGACCAGAGCCCCGGCACCATCCCGGACGCCTCCATCGTCGATGGCTACGGCAGGCTCCTGCGCCAGGCGCGCTTCGACGCCGATGGCGATGGCGACATCGATCCGGCCGACCTCAACACCTTCCTGCCCACACTCGGTGGCCCCGATGTCGCCGTTGGCGCTTCCGCCTTCGACGCCGAAGAGGACGGCGACCTCGACCTCGGCGACCTGATCACCCTCCTCCCGGGCGTCCGCGGCGCGGATGTCGCCGCCGATCCCACCTTCCTCCAGGAACTTCAGCTGTACGCGCTCATTCAGAACGGCGCGCCGCTCAGCTGGCACGAGGCCCAGAACTATTGCTTCAAAGTCTTCGGCACCTACCTGGCGGCGATCGACAAGGTATCACCACCGATCTCCCAGGAGGCCCAGCTGGCGCAGATGAATGCCCTGGCCGCCACGGATCCGGGGGTCAGCCCCTGGATTGGGATGGTCTATAACACCACCATTAACACCCCGACCAACCAGCAGTGGATCTGGACCAACGGCCAGATCTTGTTCCCGGACACCGTCGAAGGAGATTCCCTCACCAACTGGGTCGATGGCACCACCCCGACGAGTATCTCCTTTCCGTTTGGGACGGAACCGTACTATGTCTGCCTTTACGAGGCGGAGAATTGGAAGTGGCTCAATGTCGACGGGGAGGATGCCTGGTTGGTCACCGACACCTCAAACTTCCTCGCCCAGCTCCCCGCCAACACCATCCCCGAGACCCCGGCGACCACTACCGAGACCGTCACTCTCTCCCTGACCTCCAGCAAGGACGGCCAGACCGTGGAGGCCGGCGACGCCATCGACTGGAGCATTTCCTTCGACGTCTCCGGCGGTGACAACGCCGGGCTCGCCGCGCTGCTCACCGACCTCGCGCAGGACCCCGCCAACCCGGCCACCCTCGACATCCCGGTCGCCGACGCCATCCCCGCCGGCATGGCCAACTTCGCCGCCCCCGCCGGCTTCAGCAACCCCGCCGAGAACGGCGCCAGCGGCTACCGCGGCGTCCAGCGCGGCACCAGCGGCGCGATGAACCTCGTCCAGATCGGCGGCGCCCAGAACACCTTGGGCGAAGCGCTCACTGGCCAGGGACAAAACGCCAACGTCTCCGGCGGCGTCGGCCAAAGCGGCACCGTCATCCTCGCCAGCGGCACCATCACCGCCCCAGCGACCAACGGCGATTACACCTTCAGTCTCGCCAACACTCTCGCCAATGTCCTCCAGTCCGCAGAGACCGCGCCCGCCGCCTCGCAGACCATCCCCGCGCTGATCTCGCTCGCGCAGGAATCGATCACTGTCACGGTTGGCGATGCCACCCCACCGGTCATCACCTTGCTCGGCGATCCTTCCGTGACGCACGAGGCCGCCACGGCCTACCCCGATGCCGGCGCCACCGCGTCCGACAATATCGACGGAGACCTGACTGCGCAGATCGTCGTCAGCGGATCGGTCAATGTGAACTCACCAGGTAGCTACACCCTCTTCTACGACGTCAGCGATGCGTACGGCAACGCGGCGACGCAGGTGTCGCGCACCGTCAACGTCGTCGATTCGACCCCGCCGGTCATCACCCGCCTCGGGGATGCGACCGTGCCACTCGAAGCCGGCACCGCCTATGCCGACGCCGGCGCCACCGCCAGCGACACCTTCGACGGCGACCTCACCTCCGCGATCCTCGTTACCAACCCGGTGAACGTCAGCGTCCCGGGCACCTACGCGGTCACCTACGATGTCAGCGACGCCGCCGGCAACGCCGCCGCGCAGGTCTCCCGCAGCGTCGAGATCGTCGACACCACCGCCCCGGTCATCACGCTCAACGGCGACCCCGCCTTGACCCTCCTGACCGGCGACACCTACACCGATGAAGGCGCCACCGCCTCCGACGCGGCCGATGGCTTACCCGCCGTGCAAATCGGCGGCGACCCCGTCGACACCTCACAGGCCGGCACCTACGTGGTCACCTACGACGTGACGGACAGCAGCGGGAACATGGCGATCCAGTTGACCCGCACCGTCGAGGTCATCCCCGCGGTCTACCACGTCGATGCCGGCGCAGTCGCGGGCGGCGATGGCTTCAGCTGGGGCACCGCCCTGCGTTCGCTCGCCGATGCCTTGGACGCCACGCGGCCCGGACTCGGGCAGCAGATCTGGGTCAAGGCCGGCGTCTACTACCCCGACGAGGGCGCCACCCGCACGGACAACGACCGCACCGCCACCTTCGCCCTCAAGTCCGGCGTCGCCATCTACGGCGGATTCGGCGGCAGCGAGACCTCCCTCGGTCAGCGCGCGCCCCACAGAAACACCAGCATCCTCTCCGGCGACATCGACCAGGACGACGAGTTCGGGGCCAATAGCCACAACGTCCTCACCGCTGAGGGGGTGGATTCCTCCACCGTCGATGGTTTTACCGTCACGGCAGGTGAGGCTCCCCCTATAACCGTTGCAGGAGGAGCCGGTCTCTTCTGCGAGTTTGCCACGCTGACCGTCACCAACTGCTCTTTCCAAGGAAATACGGCCCCGGGAGGGGGCCATCGGGGCGGTGCGGTCTATAACAGGGAATCAACGTCCTCGTTCATCAATTGCTCCTTCCAGGGCAACTATGCGGGTGCCAACGGTGGTGCCGTGTACAACGGGGGCTCTCCGGCCTCCTATATCAATTGCTCCTTCCAGGGCAACCGGGCGGGTGGACGCGGTGGCGCCGTCTACAACCTCTTCCTCTCGCCGGCCTTCATCAACTGCCTGATCTGGGACAATGCCAGCGAGGGGCAAACCGGAACGGTTGAGGCCTCGATCTACAATCTCTCGAGCACTCCGACCTACTCCCATTGCCTGATCCAGAACATCGACCTCAGCTCCACCGGAACCGGCAACCTCGACGGCACGGATCCGGCCAACGACCCGCTGTTCCTTCTCGAAGCCGACCCCACCGCCGCCCCCACGACCAGTGGGAACCTGAGGCTGCAGGTGGGTTCCCCGGCGGTCGACGCCGGCGACAGCGCGGCGAACTCCACCGCCACCGACCTCGCCGGAGGCGTTCGTTTACAAGGTAGCGCCATCGACCTCGGCGCCTACGAGTTCGACCCGAACGATAGCGACAGCGACGGCGTCCCGGACGCTACCGACAACTGCCCGCTCGTCTACAACCCCGACCAGGCCGACAGCGACGCTCCTAATCCCGCGCTCAACCCCGTCGCCGCGTGGCACTTCGAGGAAGGCAGCGGCACCACCGCTACCGATATCGTCGCCGGGCACATCGGCACCCTGAATGGTGCGAGTTGGAACGCCGACGGCCGCACCGGCGGAGCGCTCGACTTCCCCGCCGGCGGCTCCAACGTGACCGTCCCCGACTCGACCGACTTCGACCTGCCTAACCAAATGACGATCTCGGTCTGGGTCAAGCCCAGCGCCTTCCCAACGGCGATCAACCGCATCCTCACCCGCGGCGGCGGCGACTACCAACTGCGCCTCACCGACGGCAAGCCGCAGTTCTTCGTCATGAAAGACGGCGCCTTCATCCAAAGCCGCGCCGACACCGCGATCGCCGCCGACGAGTGGACGCACCTCGCCGCAGTCTGGGACGGCAATGGCGACGGCCTACTGCGCCTCTACATCAACGGCATTGAAACCGGCTACGAAGTACAGGGCACTGCCGCCGCCCCGATCCTCGCCAGCGGCACCAACCTCCTCTTCGGCAACCCGGGCGCCGAGCGCTTCGAAGGACTCATTGACCAGCTCGCCCTCTTCGACCACGCCGCCACGTCGGCCGAGGTCGCGACCTTAGCCGCGCAGGGCATCGGCGACGGCGTGGGCGATGTTTGCGACAACTGCGTCGCCTGCTGGAACCCAGACCAGACCGACAGCGACGGCGACGGTCTGGGCGATTGCTGCGACGACAGCACGCCGCCGGTGATCACCCTGTTAGGCGATGCCAGCATCACCCACGAAGCAGGCAGCTCCTACGTCGATCCGGGCGCCACGGCCTCGGACGATGTGGACGGCGACCTGACAGCACAGATAGTGGTGACCGGATCGGTGGATGCCAACGCACCGGGTAGTTACACCCTCTATTATGACGTCAGCGATGCATCGGGAAATGCGGCCATACAAGTCTCTCGCGCCGTCAATGTCGTTGACTCCACGCCTCCGGTCATCGCTTTGTTAGGCGAGCCTGCCGTTTCGCACGAAGCAGGCAACCCCTATTCCGACGCGGGTGCCACGGCTTCCGATAGCTTTGATGGAGACCTCACTGGTTCTATCGTTGTCACCAATCCGGTCAATGTCAGCGTGCCGGGTAGTTATACCGTGTCTTACAATGTCTCCGACGCCGCAGGCAACGCGGCCGCCGAAGTAACCCGCACCGTGAACGTGCAAGACACGATCGCTCCCGTGATCATCTTGCTGGGTGATGCGACTGTCGCGCACGAAGCCGGCACGCCATACGCGGACGCAGGTGCTGCGGCATCTGACAGCCTCGATGGCGATCTGACGAGTGCCGTTGTCGTTGGTGGTTCTGTCGACGTGAACGTGCCAGATAGTTACACCGTGACCTATAATGTCTCCGACACAGCAGGAAACGACGCCGTGCAAGTGACGCGCACGGTAAACGTGCTAGACACCACAGCGCCGGTGATCACCTTGCTAGGCAATGCCAACATCACCCACGAAGCCGGCACACCTTACACAGATGCAGGCGCCACGGCTGCCGATAGCCTGGATGGCGATCTGACCAGCGCGATCGCTACCAGCGGTTCCGTCGATGTGAATGTGCCCGGCAGCTACACGGTGGCCTACAATGTCAGTGACGCAGCCGGCAACGCAGCCGCTCAAGTGACGCGCACCGTCAACGTGGTCGACACCACTGCGCCGGTGATCACTTTGTTAGGTGACTCGATCGTGACTCACGAGGCCGCGACGCCTTACAGTGATGCCGGCGCCTCTGCCAGTGACTCCATCGATGGCGATTTGACAAGTTCGATCATCATTAGCAATCCGGTCGATATCAACATCCCCGGAAGCTACACCGTGACTTACAATGTCTCCGACGCCGCAGGCAACGCGGCCACCCAAGTGACGCGCACGGTCAACGTGGTCGACACGACGGTGCCGGTCATCACGCTGTTGGGCGATGCCAACGTCACGCACGAAGCGGGCGAGGACTACATCGATGCCGGTGCCACGGCCAGCGACTCGGTGGATGGCGATCTCTCCAGTTCGATCGCCACGGTCAATCCAGTCGACAACACGACACCGGGCAATTATGTCGTCACTTACAATGTCAGTGACGCGGCTGGCAACGCAGCCGCCGAAGTGACCCGCACGGTGATCGTGCAAGACACCACGGCTCCTGAGATCACCTGTCCCGCGGACGTCGAAGTCAATGCCGATCCCCTGGAATGCTTCGCGGTTGTCGAGGACATCGCGGCTCAGGTGAGTGATTGCTGTAGTGATGTAAGCCTCAGCTATGTCCTTACTGGCGCCACGGAAGGAAGTGGCAGCGGCGACGCCAGCGGCACAGCCTTCCGCGTCGGCCTAACAACCGTGCAGTACACCGCCACGGATGATTCCGGAAACAGTGCTCAATGCAGCTTCACCGTGAACGTGCTCAATCCCGCGCCTGAAGTCACGTTAGTGGCTCCGCTCAGCGGGGCGCTGGTTGAGGTCAACGAATCGATCGACTTCACCGCGACGTTTACCGATGCAGGAGGCGGCACCCATTCGGCCGTTTGGCACTTCGGTGACGATGATAGTCTCGACACACCGGCAACCATCAGCGAGCCGGGTGCGGCAAACGGAAACGAAGGTCTGGCGACCATGACCCGCAGCTTCTCTGAAGCTGGGATCTACCGGGTGAGCCTCACCATGGAAGACTCCTGTGAGGGCAACGACGGGGCTTACGTAGACCAGATCGATGGCGCCGATGTCTACGTGATTGTCTACGATCCCTCTGAAGGCTTCGTCACTGGCGGCGGTTGGATCCACTCGCCTCAGGGTGCCTACAAGCCGGAACCCTCGTTGGAGGGCACGGCAAGCTTCGCGTTCTTGTCCAATACAAGAAAGGAGCCAACGTGCCGGACGGCGACACGGAGTTTATCTTCGCCGCAGGCGACCTCGCCTTTGCAAGCACGAGTTACGAGTGGCTGGTGGTCACCGGCCACAAAGCGATCTACAAGGGCATCGGGCAGATCAATGAAGCGGGGACGTATGGGTTTCAGCTCAGCGTCATTGATGCCGAGCTGACATCAAGCACCGACGTGGATCGCTTCCGGATGAAAATCTGGGAGATCGACGGCGATGTGATCTACGACAACCAAGTTGGTGGAGATACTTCACCGGACGCCGATCCCACCACGGGAATTGGCAGTGGAAACATCAAGATCCACAAGAAGAAAGGGAAGAAGTAAGTCCGCATTTTGTTAGAACCCTGCATGGCCTAACCAAGCCGTGCAGGGTTTTTCAAATAACCAAAGAGTTGAAATGAAACGACTACACTTCTTGGCCACTGGAGGAGGTGACAACTGCGTCCACTGTTTCAACCCGACTCAGTCCGACTTCGACGGGATCGGGGATTGCTGCGATCCCTCGCACTGCTACGACACCCTGGAGAACTGGACCGATGCGGTCGACGGCGTCGATGGCGCGACCATCGAAGTCGAAGACGACGGATTCGGCACGGACTTCCGAGGCGACGGCATCAACCGGGTCACCGTGAAACTTCCCCTCGGCGAGTCCAAGCTGTTCTGGAAATTGACGGCCGACCTGCCGTAGCCGGGCGGGACTCCCATCCATCTGATAAAAATTCAGAGGGCGTCTCGAGATTTTCTCCGAGATGGCGATGCCATCGGCGGCGCACTGCTCTGTGGCCCCCCCGGCAGCCTAGACGGCACCCTCCGCCTTTGGGATGCCTCCCGTGCCTACCGCAGAGAGGAAGAATAGCGACACGCCAACCTCTCGCGAAAAAAGTTTCAGAAAGCGTGTCCAGCTCTTCCCCGCAATGACGACTTGGGGGGTATGAAGGTAAAACGATCCTTTCTCAACTCGACAGTCTCACTCATCAGGAAACTCTGCCCGATCAAGGGCCTGACCCTGACCGCCCTCGCCCTTGCGGCGCTCGCCTCCCCGGCCTCGGCCCAGCGCCTCACGCCGCACCCCAGCCTCGCCGCCTACTTCAACGGCGAGGAGGGCGCCAGCCCGCTGGTCTACCTGCCGCAGAGATATCCCCTTAGTCCCGCTACCTGGTTCCCGTTCCATGTCCACAACACCGGCGCCTCCCTCGACGCCCACGAGGTCGGGACCGGCCACGTCTACAAGGTCACCGGCCCTACTTCCCCCGATGGCAACTCCTTCGGCGATGCCATCCGCCTCACCGGGAATGGCGCCTGGCAATTGTCGCCCGCGGACTCGGCCAGCCTGCGCGGCCTGAGCAATAATTTCACCGTCTCGGCCTGGATCTATCTCGACTCCACCATCGACAGGGCCGCCGCCGGGGGCGACCCGAACCGGCACCGCATCATCGGCGATGACGCCACCAACGACGGCGACGGCTGGGCCTTCGGCGTGAACGCCGGCCAGCTCGAGTTCGCCAAGATCGGCATCGCGACCATCACCAACAGCGGGGCTGGCGTCCCGAGCGACCAGTGGGTCCACGTCGCCGCCACCGTCAGCTCCACTTCGGGCGTCACCTTCTACGTCAACGGGCAGGTCGATGGTTCCAGTTCCAACACCACGGACATCAATACCGGGAACGGCAGCAACGGCGCCGCGGATCCCTACGCCATCGGTCGCACGAATGGGGGCAACTGGTGGTTCGGCGGGAACCTCGACGAGGTCTGCGTTTACGGCCGCTTCCGGGATTCCGTGACCCTAAACTTCAGCCGGGGTCTCCTGACACAGGCCGAGATCCAGAACCTCATGAAGGTCGATTGCGACGGGGACGGCGTGGACGACATCTTGCAAGTGAGGGCGCTTGCATACTCGGAAACGTATCCAGCTGCAGATCTCACCGATGGCAGTGCGTCTGCATTTCTAATCACCAACCATGCCGAGTCCGAAGTCGTCCTGACCCTCACCGGGGACATGTTTCCTGAAAACTTCTGGGACAACCCGGACCGCTATATCGATGCCTTCATCAACTCGACGCACGTTGGGATCTTCCCCGACGACCTCGGCAGCACCATTACCTTAACCGCCGCTGAGTGGAATGGACTCATCACGGGAGCCGATGTGATCAATCTGGTGCTCAGTGATGCCGCCGCCGCCGGTCCGACTCCGATCTTCTCCCTACATGACATAGGCGTCTTCTACACCTACACCCGCGATGCCAACAACAACGGCTGGCTCGATGATTGCCACCCGGACGGCCATCCTGGCGGGGTCGACTCCGATGGCGACGGCGTCTCCGACGCGAGGGATCAGAGCCCCGGCACCATCCCGGATTCCTCCATCGTCGATGGCTACGGCAGGCTCCTGCGCCAGGCGCGCTTCGACGCCGATGGCGACGGCGACGTCGATGCCGCCGACCTCGGCGCCTTCCTGCCCACGCTCGATGGCCCCGATGTCGCCGTTGGCGCTTCCGCCTTCGATGCCGAAGATGACGGCGACCTCGACCTCGGCGACCTGATCACTCTCCTCCCGGGCGCCCGCGGCACGGACCTCGCCGCCGATCCCACCTTCCTCCAGGAACTCCAGATGTACGCGCTCATTCAGAATGGCTCGTTTCTCGGCTGGCGCGAGGCACAGAACTATTGCTTCAAAGTCTTCGGCACCTACCTGGCGGCGATCGACAAGGTATCACCACCGATCTCCCAGGAAGCCCAACTTGC
Organism: Verrucomicrobiales bacterium; assembly: GCA_965224685.1. Lineage (GTDB taxonomy): Bacteria > Verrucomicrobiota > Verrucomicrobiia > Verrucomicrobiales > DEV007 > CBDDAB01. The sequence continues at coordinate 2,072,738 of CBDDAB010000018.1, forward strand.
GCAGATGAATGCCCTGGCCGCGACAGACCCAGGTGTCAGCGCCTGGATTGGGATGGCTTACGACGCTTCCACCATCAATTTGCCGACCTCCGGGCAGTGGGTCTGGACCAATGGCCAGATGCTGTTCCCGGACACCGTCGGCGGAGATTCCCTCACCAACTGGGTCGATGCCACCACCCCGACGATCTTCTCCTTTCCGTTTGGGACAGAACCCCATTATGTCTGTCTCTACGCGCCTGAGAATTGGGAGTGGCACAATGTCGACAGGGAGCCTCTCATCGGGAACGTCCAGAACTTCCTCGCCCAGCTCCCCGCCAACACCATCCCCGAGACCCCCGCGACCACCACCGAGACGGTCACCATCTCCCTGACCTCCAGCAAGGACGGCCAGACCGTGGAGGCGGGCGACACCATCGACTGGACCATCTCCTTCGACGTCTCCGGCGGTGACAACGCCGGGCTCGCCGCGCTGCTCACCGACCTCGCGCAAGACCCCGCCAACCCGGCCACCCTCGACATCCCGGTCGCCGACGCCATCCCCTCCGGCATGGCCAACTTCGCCGCCCCCGCCGGCTTCAGCAACCCCGCCGAGAACGGCGCCAGCGGCTACCGCGGCGTCCAACGCGGCACCAGCGGCGCGATGAACCTCGTCCAGATCGGCGGCGCCCAGAACACCCTCGGCGAAGCGCTCACTGGCCAGGGACAAAACGCCAGCGTCTCCGGCGGCGTCGGCCAAAGCGGCACCGTCATCCTCGCCAGCGGCACTATCACCGCCCCAGCGACCAGCGGCGATTACACCTTCAGTCTCGCCAACACCCTCGCCAACGTTCTCCAGTCCGCCGAGGCCGCGCCCGCCGCCTCGCAGACCATCCCCGCGCTGATCTCGCTCGCGCAGGAATCGATCACTGTCACGGTTGGCGATGCCACCCCACCGGTCATCACCTTGCTCGGCGATCCTTCCGTGACGCACGAGGCCGCCACGGCCTACACCGATGCCGGCGCCACCGCGTCCGACAATATCGACGGAGATCTGACTGCGCAGATCGTCGTCAGCGGATCGGTCAATGTGAACTCACCAGGCAGCTACACGCTCTCCTACAACGTCAGCGATGCGTACGGCAACGCGGCGACGCAGGTGACCCGCACCGTCAACGTCGTCGATTCGATCCCGCCGGTCATCACCCGGCTCGGGGATGCGGCGGTGACACTCGAGGCCGGCACCGCCTATGCCGACGCCGGCGCCACCGCCAGCGACACCTTCGACGGCGACCTCACCTCCGCGATCCTCGTTACCAACCCGGTGAACGTCAGCGTCCCGGGCACCTACGCGGTCACCTACGATGTCAGCGACGCCGCCGGCAACGCCGCCGCGCAGGTCTCCCGCAGCGTCGAGATCGTCGACACCACCGCCCCGGTCATCACGCTCAACGGCGACCCCGCCTTGACCCTCCTGACCGGCGACACCTACACCGATGAAGGCGCCACCGCCTCCGACGCGGCCGATGGCTTACCCGCCGTGCAAATCGGCGGCGACCCCGTCGACACCTCACAGGCCGGCACCTACGTGGTCACCTACGACGTGACGGACAGCAGCGGGAACATGGCGATCCAGTTGACCCGCACCGTCGAGGTCATCCCCGCGGTCTACCACGTCGATGCCGGCGCAGTCGCGGGCGGCGATGGCTTCAGCTGGGGCACCGCCCTGCGTTCGCTCGCCGATGCCTTGGACGCCACGCGGCCCGGACTCGGGCAGCAGATCTGGGTCAAGGCCGGCGTCTACTACCCCGACGAGGGCGCCACCCGCACGGACAACGATCGCACCGCCACCTTCGCCCTCAAGAACGGCGTCGCCATCTACGGCGGATTCGACGGCAGCGAAACCTCCCTCGGTCAGCGCACGCTCCACGGAAACACCAGCATCCTCTCCGGCGACATCGACCAGGACGACGAGTTCGGGGCGAATAGCCACAACGTCCTCACCGCAGAGGATGTGGATTCCTCCACCATCCTCGATGGTTTTACCATCACGGCCGGTGAGATTCCCCAGCTAGGCGTTGCAGGAGGAGCCGCCCTCATCTGCCGATCCGCCGCACCAACCGTCCGCAACTGCTCATTCCTGGGAAATTCGGCCCCGGGACTGGCCACGAATGGCGGTGCGGTTCATAACACGGAATCCTCGCCCTCGTTCATCAATTGCGTTTTCCGGGGAAACTATACGAGTAGCGCAGGTGGCGCCGTCTACAATGCGGCCTCTCCGGCCTCTTTTATCAATTGCTCCTTCCAGGGCAACCGGGCGGATCAAGGCGGTGGCGCCGTATCCAACCGCTTCTTCTCGCCGGTCTTCATCAACTGCCTGATCTGGGACAATGTCGGCGACGGGCAAACCGGAACGGTTGAGGCCTCGATCCTCAATCTCTCTCTCTTGGACAGTCCGACCTATTCCCATTGCCTGATCCAGAACATCGACCTCAGCTCCACCGGAACCGGCAACCTCGACGGCACGGATCCGGCCAACGACCCGCTGTTCCTTCTCGAAGCCGACCCCACCGCCGCCCCCACGACCAGTGGGAACCTGAGGCTGCAGGTGGGTTCCCCGGCGGTCGACGCCGGCGACAGCGCGGCGAACTCCACCGCCACCGACCTCGCCGGAGGCGTTCGTTTACAAGGTAGCGCCATCGACCTCGGCGCCTACGAGTTCGACCCGAACGATAGCGACAGCGACGGCGTCCCGGACGCTACCGACAACTGCCCGCTCGTCTACAACCCCGACCAGGCCGACAGCGACGCTCCTAATCCCGCGCTCAACCCCGTCGCCGCGTGGCACTTCGAGGAAGGCAGCGGCACCACCGCTACCGATATCGTCGCCGGGCACATCGGCACCCTGAATGGTGCGAGTTGGAACGCCGACGGCCGCACCGGCGGAGCGCTCGACTTCCCCGCCGGCGGCTCCAACGTGACCGTCCCCGACTCGACCGACTTCGACCTGCCTAACCAAATGACGATCTCGGTCTGGGTCAAGCCCAGCGCCTTCCCAACGGCGATCAACCGCATCCTCACCCGCGGCGGCGGCGACTACCAACTGCGCCTCACCGACGGCAAGCCGCAGTTCTTCGTCATGAAAGACGGCGCCTTCATCCAAAGCCGCGCCGACACCGCGATCGCCGCCGACGAGTGGACGCACCTCGCCGCAGTCTGGGACGGCAATGGCGACGGCCTACTGCGCCTCTACATCAACGGCATTGAAACCGGCTACGAAGCACAGGGCACTGCCGCCGCCCCGATCCTCGCCAGCGGCACCAACCTCCTCTTCGGCAACCCGGGCGCCGAGCGCTTCGAGGGCCTCATTGACCAGCTTGCCCTCTTCGACCACGCAGCCACCCCGGCTGAAGTGGCCACCTTAGCCACCGCCGGCATCGGCGACAGCGTGGGCGATGTTTGCGACAACTGCGTCGCCTGCTGGAACCCAGACCAGGCCGATAGCGACGGCGACGGGTTGGGCGACTGTTGTGACGACGATACGCCGCCAGTGATCACCCTGATCGGGCAAACAACCCTCACCCACGAAGTGGGCCATTCCTATGTCGATGCTGGCGCCACCGCCTCGGACAATGTGGATGGAGACCTCACGGCGCAGATTGTTGTGACCGGATCGGTCGACGCCAACGCACCGGGTAGTTACACCCTCTACTACGACGTCAGCGATGCTTCAGGCAATGCGGCGGCACAAGTATCCCGCACCGTCAATGTCGTCGACAGCACGCCTCCGGTCATCACTTTGGAGGGCGATCTCGTCATTGCGCACGAAGCAGGCAACCCCTATGCCGACGCGGGCGCCACGGCTTCTGACAGCTTTGATGGAGACCTCACTGGCTCTATCGTTGTCACCAATCCGGTCAATGTCAGCGTGCCGGGTAGCTATACCGTGTCTTACAATGTCTCCGACGCCGCAGGCAACGCGGCCGCCGAAGTAACCCGCACGGTGAACGTGCAAGACACGATCGCGCCGGTGATCACCTTGCTGGGCAATGCTACAGTGACTCACGAAGCCGGCAATCCTTACAGCGACGCGGGGGCTACCGCTTCCGATAGCCTCGACGGAGATCTGACGAGTGCCGTTGTCGTTGGTGGTTCTGTCGACGTGAACGTGCCAGGTAGTTACACCGTGACCTATAATGTCTCCGACACAGCAGGAAACGACGCCGTGCAAGTGACGCGCACGGTTAATGTAGTGGACACGACAGCTCCCGTAATTGCCTTGATAGGCGGCACCAATGTCGCGCACGAAGCGGGCACGCTTTACAGTGATGCGGGCGCCACGGCTTCAGATACCGTTGACGGCGACTTGAGCGCTAACATCGTCTCCAGCGGCTCTGTTGATACGAACACCCCTGGCAGCTACCCCATTGACTACAATGTAAGCGACGCAGCAGGAAATGCCGCTGCCCAGGTGACTCGCACCGTTAACGTGCAAGACACCACCGCTCCGGTCATCACTCTGTTAGGTGATGCCACTCTCACCCACGAAGCGGGCGCACCTTACAGTGACGCGGGCGCCACGGCTTCGGATAGTCTCGACGGCGATTTGACCAGCGTTCTGGTTGTCAGCAACCCGGTCGATGTGAACGTGCCAGGTAGCTACACCGTCACCTACGATGTCTCCGACGCTGCCGGCAACGCCGCCGCCGAAGTAACGCGCACGGTCAACGTGCAAGACACCACCGCTCCCGCCATCACTCTGTTGGGTGATTCTACGGTCACCCACGAAGCCGGTGAAGCCTACGTCGATGCCGGCGCTATGGCCAGTGACTCCGTTGACGGTGACTTGACGAATGCGATTGTCACGGTGAATCCGGTTGAGGAATCCAATCCGGGCACTTACGTCATCACTTACAATGTCACGGACGCGGCAGGTAACGCGGCTGATGCGAAGTCGCGCACGGTGATTGTGCAAGACACCACGGCTCCGGACATCACCTGCCCGGAAGACGTGCAAGTGAATGCCGAGCCCTTAGAATGCTATGCAGTAGTCGAGGATCTCGCTCCCCAAGTGACCGATTGCTGTGGAGACGTTTCTGTGAGCTACACGCTTGCAGGCGCCACCGAGGGCAATGGTAGCGGTGATGCTAGTGGGACGGCATTCAACATCGGCCTAACAACGGTGACTTATACCGCCACCGATGATTCCGGCAACAGCGCTGAGTGCAGTTTCACGGTCGAGGTGCTGAATCCGGCGCCGGAAGCAACACTCGTGGCGCCTCTGAGCGGGGCGCTGGTTGAGGTCAACGAACCGATCGACTTTACGGCCACCTTCACCGATGCGGGAGGCGGAACGCATTCAGCCATCTGGCATTTCGGAGACGATGCCAATCTGGATACACCGGCCACCATCAGCGAGCCGGGTGCCGCCAACGGCTATGAAGGTCTGGTGACCATGACCCGCAGCTTCCCTGAGGCAGGCATCTACCGGGTGAGCTTAACGTTGGAAGATTCCTGCGAAGGCAACGACGGTGCATACGCTGACCAAATCGATGGCGCCGATGTCTACGTGATCGTCTTCGATCCTTCGGAAGGCTTTGTCACTGGCGGCGGCTGGATCCACTCGCCGCAAGGTGCCTACAAGCCGGACCCCTCATTGGAGGGCACGGCAAGCTTCGCTTTCCTATCGAAATACAAGAAAGGGGCCAACGTCCCGGACGGCGACACGGAGTTTATCTTCGCCGCAGGCGACCTCGCCTTTGCAAGCACGAGTTACGAGTGGCTGGTGGTCACCGACCACAAAGCGATCTACAAGGGCATCGGGCAGATCAATGAAGCGGGGACGTATGGGTTTCAGCTCAGCGTCATCGATGCCGAGCTGACATCAAGCACCGACGTGGATCGCTTCCGGATGAAAATCTGGGAGATCGACGGCAATGTGATCTACGACAACCAAGTTGGTGGAGATACTTCACCGGACGCCGATCCCACCACGGGAATTGGCAGTGGAAACATCAAGATCCACAAGAAGAAAGGGAAGAAGTAAATCCGCATTTTGTTAGAACTCTGCATGGCCTAACCAAGCCGTGCAGGGTTCCCGATAACCAAAGAGTTAAAATGAAACGACTACACTTCTTGGCCACTGGAGGAGTCCTTCTCGTGGCAGGTCTCATTCTGAGTCTCCAGTTCCGGCCTCGATCTTCGGAAGACTCCACGAGCGGCTCGCATGCCAGAGTTCATCTATCAGAACAACCATCGGCCAGCCTGGTTCCTGCTATCAATCATGAAACTCTGCTGGCCAACGAAGCCGAACTCCTGAAAGACGCGCTTGAGGAAGCCCCGCCTATTCCTTCACCCATCCTTGAAGCCCTGCGCGAATCCCATCCACAGAGCCCTCTGAATGCATCTATCCTGCAACAATACTATCAGGAATCACATGAGCAAGAGACGGCGCCACGCAGACAGAAGGATGTTTTGAAAGCCCTAGGACGCTTTACCGGCAAGCATGCGCCACACACAGCCCTGGCTTTTTTACAGGAACTCCGATCGTCGAAGGAACAGGTGGCATTTGCTTCGGCAGTTGTGGAGACCCGCCAAACCCGCAGCCCGCAAGCAGCGCTCGGATGGGTGGAGAGAATCGAAGACCCTATCATTGCTCGGAAACTTCACGGAGAGATCGTCCGCCGATGGGCTGCAAAGGATTTAGAGGGAGCTTCGAACTGGACTGATCAGTTAGACGATCCTGATATCCAGACAGAAGCCGCGAAAGCAGTCGCACATGCGTGGGCAAACCATGATCCGCAAGCCGCACTGGACTGGGCAGTGGAACTACCAGGCGAAACTGCAAGCCAACAAGCTCTCGGCGTCGTTGCCAGGCAAGTCGCTCGAACAAACCCAGAACAAGCCGCTGAACTTTCCCTCCGCCTCCCTGCCTCACCAGCCCGGGGGGCGGCCATCCAACTCACGGCTAACTTATTCGCTGTGCACGATTTGGAAGGCGCCGCCGCCTGGGCAACTGCTTTGACAGATGCTGAAACACGTGAAGCCGCCCTACCCAGCGTAGCCGACGTCTGGGCGGGAAAGGATCCCGAAAGCGCTCTTGAATGGATCGTCACCTGGGAAGAGGTGTCGCTGCAAGACAGGGCTCTCGAATTGGCCGCGAACCGCTGGTATCATCAGGATCGCGAAAAAGCACAAGCGTGGGTTGACTTGCAAGAGGACATGGAACTGAAGGATCGGTTGGCTTCACGAATCAGCTTCGCAAACTGATTGGAGGCCATGTGTCTGCCGCTTGACCTCCTATTCGACTGTTTCGTCGGTCTTTCGCTTCCCCCTTGAGCGATTCGGCCGGCACAGGCACTGTTGGCAGCATGAATCTCCCGCAATTCGCGACCTGGTTTCCAGACAACACGACTAGGGCAGAGTGCGCTAATCGTGGCACCTGCGGTTGGCTCTCCCCATCGATCTTCTGCGTGTTGCTTGGAATCCAGTTGCTTTCTGCTGGCGAATTGCCTGAGGGAAACAAGGGCATCGCCAGTCGTTACCCAGGAGACGGCGGGATTGAGAAAGATCCCGCCGTGTTGTTCGTCGACGGTTTTGAGAGCTACTCGATGGCGACACAACTCACGCGAGCGTGGGATGCTGTCAACCGGGCGCCTCACCTCAGGATCGCGCGGGAGCCAGCAAACGTTTTCGAAGGTGCGCAGTCGTTGGAGTTCGTGTTCCCTAAGCTCGATAGCGAATTGGCGTTGGCGGTGGCCAGGGTGCTCAAAGCAAAGCAGGACACGCTTTTTCTGCGCTATTACTCGAAGTTTGACCAAGCGTTCGACGTCGTGGATTCCAGCCACAACGGCGCGGGCATCTCGGCGGGTTACTATGTCGAGGGCAGGGCGACTCCCGGTGTGCCGGCGGACGGCAAGAACAAGTTCCTTGTCAACCTGGAAAACTGGAGGGCGAGGTCCGATCTGGGGAAGGTGCCCAATCCCGGTAGGCTCAATGTCTACATCTACCATCCATTGCAACGCGGCCGCTATGGCGACCACTTCTTCCCGTCGGGGACGGTGCTGCCGAACTCCAGCAGGCCGTTTGACTTCGGCCCCAGCTTCAAGGCTCGCCCCGAGGTTACGCAAAAACTAGGCCGCTGGTATTGCTACGAACTGATGCTCAAAGCGAACACTGTTGGGAAAACGGACGGTCGGGTGGCCGGCTGGCTCGACGGGAAATTGGTCGCTGACTTTCCCAACCTCAGACTGCGGGACGTGGCCGGGCTGAAGATCGATCGGTTTCACCTTGGGTTACATATCGGCCGGAACACATCGCGGCCGACGAAAAAATGGTATGATAGTGTTGTGGCTGCAACGAGCTACATCGGCCCAACAACGCCGACGGTTGACGAAAAAGAGAAAAACAAAAGAAACAAAAGCGAAGACGGCCGCTGACAACCCAAAGACATGGTTTGGTTAGCTTTAGGCAGTGTGGACAAATGTATCGATCTGGCTATCAGTGACCAACGACTTACCCAACAAACGATCAAGCTCCATGGCCCAGAACATCGCCGCCCTCGAGCAGGCAAAAATTGGTAATGTCCGAAAGATGGGGGGACTAACTGACGGCTTCCACCCCCTTGAGTACGATGATAGTATTACCTGCGATTTGCTTGCGGTCGTGCCAGTGCTCTTGCCGACTGCGCCTCCAGCGGTCTCGTTCGCCGTTAACTTTTCATTAACGCCGATTGTCAATGTAAATTAAAATAAAATATGGCTCAATTCATTGCTGATTCTGAGAGATGTTAAGGTTTTTCTCCCTCCAACCTTCGTCGCCAGGGGCCTGTGCTCTGGGTCACCGCTCTCTCAACTGTGACCGTTGTTGTTGAACATTCGTTGGTGACTTCATAGGACTTTATTTGCTCGGATGAGAATCCATCATCCTCTGATGGAACCAAGACGCGATAGGCACATGTAAGTTTGTCTCTGCACAGCCGATCCGGTTGACGTGCAAAGATGATTTGAGGAATCTTTCTAGCGGATGCGGCCACGTTTGCCACTTTGAGGTGGACTCTGTTCTTCGAGTGCGCGTTCTAAGGCTTGGCAAACAAAGTTGCTCAGTGATTGCCCGGGCGGACGAGGATGGCTGCGAAGCTGCTCGATCAAAGTAATCGGAAGCTTGACGGTGAACACATCTTTGGGCTCCGGAGAATCCAACGGCGAAGATGTTTGATAGGCTTTCTGGAGGTAGCGATACGCCTGGCGCTTGCCGACCGCGAAACGATCTGAGAGCACTTCGGCCGCCTCGGCGAAAGCCATGTCGTCCTGAAGAAGTTGATGAGCCACATTGATCCGGTGAACTCGCTCGACTTGGGAAGATCGTGCCATCTAGTCTCATAAATATTACTATTTAAGACATCGTCTAGGAGAAACTGTGCTCGTTTGTCTTACAGCGGTGACTGTGGCCCGCGCTTTTCTAGCGGCAGAATTGCCAAAAACTCGAAGTTATCTTTTGTGTACGAGGGGTCACGCCCCCTTCTCTTCGGAATTCAACACCTGGGTTCGCGGTCGCAGTGCGCCTCCGTTCCGGGGATCCTGCGACGCTACGCGCCGCAGATCCTCTCCACTCCAGCGCACTGCGAGGTGGGCTCTCGCCCACGCCCGTATCGGTGCTCTTGTCTCTCTTAATAGGTGTCCAACTCTTCAGGGGGACGCACCAACGAAGCAGTCATTGTCTTGGAAAAACACGAACAGCCTATTGCGGAGCCCAATTAATCCAAAGCCTTCCTTGGTCATGACGGAACATAAATCGAAAACTAGTAGTGGTCCAGTGTCAGAGTTGATAAGCCGCGATCAGCTCGCAAAGCGTTGGAGCATTTCCAAAGAAACCATCAAGCGAAGAGAACGCGAAGGGCTCCTCAATCCGATACGATTCAATCAGCGATTGCTTCGCTATCGTCTCGAAGACATTGTGGCTGTTGAGCAGGCGTTGTTGGGCTAACCGTGAGGGCTACTAGTATGTAAACACTGGACCTATCAGATTCACGAATCGACCGACATGGAGACGTGGGAAATCGCCGTGGACAATATCCACGGTAGCGGAGAGCGGATGATGCAGTGCTTCGTGCGGGAGGAAAGGGAAGTGTTTTATCGCGTGGAAGAATAGCCATAGTGGCGACGGATACCGCAGGCCCCTCAGTTTCTAGCTCGACTGCGGTCAGAGGCCACCGCTACAAAAGGGGCATGCCGGATGACGGAGACACTCACCAGGTCACGCATTTGTTAGGCGAAATCGCCGAGGGCAAGTCCTCGGCGCGAAATGAGCTGATTGACGCCGTCTACGATCAGCTGCGCAAGATCGCGCAAGTGCGCATGAACGCGGAGCGGTCGGATCATACTTTGCAGGCGACAGCATTGGTGCATGAGGCCTATCTCAAGCTGGCTCCCGGTCTTGGGGAACGAGAGATAAAGAATCGGTTCGACTTCTATGGCGCGGCGGCGGAGGCGATGCGACGGATCTTGATCGATCACGCCCGGGCTCAAGTGACGGGCAAGCGGCGTGGAGAGAAGGTGTCTCTTAATGAAATCGGCGATGTGGCTTGCCTCGCGAATACGAATGACTCCGATCTGGTTGTGGCTGTCAGCGAAGCTCTTGAAAGCCTCGCGAACAAACATCCTGACTTGGCCACCTTAGTTCGCCTTCGCTTCTATGCGGGGTTGAGCATCGAGGAAACAGCAAAGGTCCTCGAGAGTTCGCGGGCTACAGTGAACCGGCGCTGGAGCGTGGCGAGGATGCTCTTGTTCGAAGCGGTTCAAGATCGTCTCGCGAACCAGTGCGTTTCGTGAGCTTTTCACGAGACGTCTTTCCGGGGAATCTCGCTGTTGGAGTGTCGAAGCGACGAACTCAACAACGATGACGCCAGAAGCCGAACGGAACCGCCAAGTGGAAGAAATCCTCGAACGTGCCATCGATCTCGCGCCGTATGAACGCGAATCCTTTCTGGACGATGCCTGCAAGGGCGATCAAGCATTGCGAAACCGATTGGAAATCTCTTGGCGTCTATGCAGGGAATGGGTGGCTTTCTGAGTGATCCAGCCATGAACGAAGCAAAGATAGCGGCAACCTCGTCCGCGGGGAGGGAAGAGATCATTGGGACGACGATCGGCCCTTACAAAGTTCTACAGCAGATCGGCGAAGGCGGCTACGGCGTGGTTTACCTGGCGGAACAATGCGAGCCGGTAAGCCGCCGCGTCGCGCTGAAGGTGATCAAGCAGGGCATGGACACGCGTCAGGTGATCGGAGTTCGAGGACTACGGGCGAGCCATTGGGCAGACCTTTCGCGCGGGCGAGTCGGTAAGGTAACGTCCGTGACCTGCGGGTTCGCCCGCATTGGTTCTCCTGGCGGAAAAATGGTGGTGGGTATCCGGAAGGTGGATGACACAACGAATCTGCCTTCGGAATTTCTCGGAACACTTGGAGAAGTAACCTCGACGGTTTGAGGCGATTCCCATAGGATGCTCCGGTGTCCTCCAACAAGTACGAGCACGGCCCCCATCAAATAACGCGCCTATTAGGAGAGATTGCTGAAGGCAAGGCATCAGCGAGGGACAATCTTGTGTCTGCGGTTTACGGCCAACTACGCAAGATCGCTCAGGCTCGGATGAATGCAGAACGGCCGGATCACACCTTACAGGCTACGGCACTCGTTCATGAAGCCTATCTGAAACTCATGCCCGGATTCGAGAAACGCAGAATTCGTGATCACTATGATTTTTATGGCGCGGCGGCAGAGGCCATGCGGCGAATCCTTATCGAGCATGCTCGGAAACGCCAGACCGCAAAGCGAGGAGGCAGGATTGCCAAGGTGCCCATTGGCAACGTGGCCGAGCTGGCCGATTCCGGTGATGCCGAAACGGTCATCGCTTTAAACGACGCGTTCGAGAATCTGGCGATAAGCGAACCCGAGCTGGCTGAGGTCGTGCGGTTGCGTTTCTTTGCTGGCTTGAGCTTGGAGAAAACAGCGGATGCCCTAGGCATTTCGGTGCCTACGGTGCAGAGGCGGTGGCGCCTCACACGGACGTTGTTGTTCGAAGCGCTTGGAATCCATTCTTAAGTCCTTTTCCATGATTAATCGGGGTTCCAATTCACGCTGTTGGTTTCAGAATGACGATGGACGACGATCGCGATTTCACACAGCGTCTTGGCGAGATCTTTGATCATGCCGTAGATTTGCCAGAAGGTGAGCGAGATTCCTATCTGGATGAAGCCTGCGGCGACAACTCCAGATTACGAATCCGCGTGCAAGAATTGTTAGACTTGGATGGCAAGCGGGAGGGATTCATGGATGATCCGACGGTAGACTCAAGCACCAGTGGGGGGAGCAATGCGAAGGAGGATTCTTTGGTGGGATCTTCAATCGGCTCCTATCGCTTGCTTGAGCAGATTGGTGAGGGTGGCTACGGCACGGTGTATCTTGCAGAGCAACGTGAGCCAGTCACCCGTCGTGTGGCACTGAAGATCATCAAGCTGGGCATGGATACCAAGCAGGTGATCGCACGCTTTGAAAGTGAACGCCAAGCGCTGGCAATGATGGAGCACCCTAACATCGCGCGCGTGTTGGAGGCTGGAGCGACAGCGCAAGGCCGTCCGTTCTTTGTCATGGAACTCGTGCGCGGTGTGCCCATCACCGAATTCTGCGACGATGCTAAACTCGCCATTCGGGGACGGTTAGGCATCTTTCTCGACGTTTGTGCCGCCGTGCAGCATGCGCACCAGAAAGGCGTCATCCATCGCGATCTCAAGCCCAGCAATATTCTGGTCACTCTGGACGGCGACGTTCCCATGCCCAAGATCATCGATTTCGGCATCGCCAAAGCGACGGGACAGAAACTCACAGAGCACAGCGTGTTCACGCAGTTTCGTCAGTGTATCGGCACCCCGGCCTACATGAGTCCGGAACAAGCGCAGTTTTCGAACCAAGACGTCGATACCCGTACCGATGTCTATGCTTTGGGTGTGCTTCTCTACGAGCTGCTTACCGGGAACACACCACATAACACCAAACAACTTCTCACACAGGGACAAGAAGCCATCTTCCGCGCCATCCGAGAAGTCGATCCCGTCAAGCCATCGACGCGACTAACGGAATCCCGAAAACGCGTGAACGATCCTTCAAATCGACGTTTACCCGATGCCGAGGTTCCGAGAGATCTCGATTGGGTGGCGATGAAAGCACTCGAAAAGGATCGCAAGCGTCGCTATGAAACGGCAGCAGCCCTGGCAGGCGATGTGCAGAATTATATTCGTGGCGAAGCCGTTTTGGCGGCGCCGCCCAGCCGACTTTATCAGTTAGGCAAATTCATCCAACGTCACCGTGCGGGAACCATGGCAACCGTAGGCATTCTGTCAGCATTGTTGCTGGGGCTGAGTTTCGCGTGGGCAGCATTCCGCAACGAACGCTCGGCCCGCCTGAGTTCTGCCAAAGCTCTTTATGCATCGGATCTGAAAGTGGCTCAATCGGCGGTGAAGTTGGGCGACTTCAACCTGGCAAGGGCAAAGCTGGACGCGCACATTCCCAAGCGAGGGGAAGACGACCTACGCGGTTGGATGTGGCGCTATCTTTTCGGTCAGGCACACTCAGAAGTGAACGAAACTTGGCGATTTGAGGAAGTGATGGCCATTGCGGTATCGCCCTTTGGTCAAGTAGCTGTAGCTGGGCTTCGCGGCGGAGAACGCCCAATTGAGATTTTCAGTGGTACGAATCTCGAGTCCGCAAGTTTGTTAGGTCATTCGCTTCTTGACGCCCGAAGTATGGAGTTTTCCAAGGACGGCAATCGGCTCTTCATTGAACAGCCGAACTCGATCACCAGACTCGATCTGGAAACCGGACACGAATATTGGCATCAACGTGAGGGCGCTGCGCCCCTCAGAATGACACCGGATAGTCGTCATCTTGTGGGACTGATTCAAGACCGTGAAAAATCCCAACCAATCATGCATGTGGCAACTTACGAATTGGATCGGCAGGAGCCTGCGAGTGTTTCTGCTCAAGTCTTTAAGTTGCCCGATCGAATAGGCCTATTCCGCGAATTCCGTGTTTCACCAGATGGCGCTTTGGTCACAGTGAACACAGCAGATCGATTGGTGCATGTGCTAAGCATCACTAAATTAGAGATTCTCCAATCAATCTCCGTCTTAGGCAGAGTGTCAGCTATTGCCTGGTCTCCCGATACCCGGTTACTCGCCACTGGTTATGAGTACTCCACCGCAACCGATCTTTGGGAGGTTTCGAGCGGTAAGCGTGTCCACCGATTTGAGAGCGATCAAGCCTCTTCGTGCCGCGACCTTTCCTTCTCGCCAGACGGTGCAACCCTCGTCGTCAACGATAAAGCAGGCTCGTTGCAACTTTGGGACTTGGTGAACGATACAACCCGCACAATTCGCGTTGGTTTTCCGATCACAGGCTACGCGTTCTACCCTGACAGCAGTGCTATCTCCGTCAGCGGTGCTAATGGGGAGATCGCGCTACTTGAGGTTCGTTCACAAGAAGCCACAGATTTGGCGAAGGATTCGCAACAGCAAGAACTTTGGAGCGTCGATTTTTCGCCGGACGGATCACTCTTAGCCGCCACGAGCGCTGATGGGACGGTTCGACTCTACGACACGGGAACTGAGGAACGTGTTAAGGAGTTTGGTTCTGCGAGGAGTTCCGGCCGGCGGTCTGTGCGGCCTGACGATTCCCGTGTCTGTTTCAGTGCCGATGGGCGCTACTTGTTTGCCGATACCGGTGATCATACGGCGACGCTCTATGATGTCGTCACGGAGGAAGCGCGTATTGAGATTCAGCAACTTAACAAGGATACTCTTAAAGACATGAGTATGTCTGCAGATGGCAAGTGGCTCGGCATAACGAGCCTCTCACGATTGACTTGCTGGGATGCGCGAGATGGAACACGGGCATTTGTTAGAAAACGCGGCCCCTATCGCTACGACAATCTGGCGGATCGTCACACTGCCGATTTAGTGACTTTCTCTTCGGTCAATGACGGAGGATTTGTTGCCGTGGGGGCAGGTTATAGTGACGGCAACATCTTGCTCCTGGATGCAGGCTCTTGGCAGGAGGTAGCGAGGGCTGAACTTACGGATTTGCACTCGCTTGACTTTTCTCCAGACGGGACAGTGCTATGCGCTGGAGGGACTGACGGTGGCAGGTTCTTTCAAGTGCCTTCGCTAGTACAACTCGGATCGATTGCTGGTAGTGGCGGAGCTGTTTCCAATACGAGCTTTACGCCGGATAATCAAACGGTGGCCATCGCGTATCAGAATGGCCATGTACAAATCTACAATCGTAAAGTGCAAGCTGAGATCGGCCGCCTAAGCGAGGCATCGCAAGTGGTCTGCGCCCGGTTTTCCCCCACTGGCCATCAACTCGTCGTGTCTTCATTGGAGGCCGGCGTGCGTTTCTTTGAAGCACCTAGCAAGGATGCCATCCGAGCGATCCAAAAGACCAAGCAGGATTCTCAATCGCAACGAGATACGCTCATCGCAGATGCGAAAGAGGTGGCACGTCAAGAGCGGCTAAAACGCTACGCAGATGACCCAGGCGCGATCAAAGAATGGCTCTGGCTGGCAGCGATCCCCTACTTGGGCGATCCGAAAGCTGCACTGAACGCAGAGCAACTCTCCGACGAATCGACTCTACAACCTGCTGAAGGCGATTCTGTCAAAATCAATGGGCATTCATTCGCTTGGCGGGCGCTCCCGCCGGATGACTATTTCTTGGATTTTGAAAAATTGTTAGACACTCCTAATCGACAAAAACCATGCATCGTCTACGCCTGCTGCTATGTTATCGCGGATCATGCCATCGATAATCTGCGGATCCGTACTGGTAGTGATGACTTGGCAAAGATTTATCTCAATGGCGAAGAAATCTACAAGAACGACCGTGGCTGGATCGGCCGAGACCTGGACGTGGTGAACAGCGTGTCGCTTCGAGAGGGCGCAAACACGCTGATTTTCAAAATTCTGAATAGCGGCGGTATTGGCAATGGTTCCCTGCGGTTCACGACCGCTGAAGGTGAACGCGTTAAAGGGATTTCTGTCAGCTTGGAACCGTAGCAATCTGGAGTGCAGCAGCCCTTGCTGCTCCGTAAAGTTCCCCAAAAAGTGGCAGAGGGCTCCCGCACTCCGCACTTTTTCAACTTTCGTGATCAGTCGCCGTCAGGTTTCGCGCTGTTCGGTCAAAGCAGCCTCATCATGCTGCTTCAATACTAACTTTGACCTTACCAATGAAACTTTTGAAAACTCTTGCAGTAGTCGCTTTCATGTGTCCCGGCGGCATTCGGGCTGCCGAAACTGTTCTTTACGACAACCTATCATCGTATGAAGGCATCCCTCGGCCTCACCCTGGGGTGCATCCGCTGCCAGGGGATGAAGAGTCGGGACTACTGGCCCAACCGTTTCTCACCGGCTCAAGCGACAATGTCCATTCAGTGACGTTCAGCACCGGTATTCTCAAGGGATCGCCGGGTGGATTCTACACCATCGAGATTTGGGACGACAATGGCGAGGGACTGCCTGGAAAAAGCGTGGGCACTCTTGGAACGCTAGATATCGATACCCTTTCAGATCCCTGGCAAGATGTCACGGTGTCGGGCCTCGTCACGGGCCTGGAGACCGAGAGTACTTACTTCGTCGTGCAGGTTCATCGGGATATCGAAATCACCAACGACGACGCCCCCATCTTTAGAACCACAGAGTCTATCACTGGCACTAACGGTGCCGGCATGCTGCTAGGCCGGTTTGATGGTACAGCTTGGAGCCTTGCGGCGGATTTCTTGGGCGCTGATCGCAACCACCTCCTTATGCGGGTGACCTCTGCAACAACCGCCTCATACGATGCCGCCGTCTTGGAAGACGAACCCATTTCTTACTGGCGTCTTAACGAAACGCCAGGATCCGAGCGCGCCGAAGACCTGGGATCCACAGCCACCAACGGCTCTTATGTGGGCATCGAACTTGGAAAGCCGAGTGCTACACAGAATCTTGGCACCGCTGGAGAATGGGTACGAGATCCAGGGCAGTCACACATCGATTTCCGTGAGTTTAACGCCGGTTCAATGTCGCAGTTGGCGAACATCGGCGATGTGGCAGGCGCCGCGGAGAAGTTCACGTCTCTTGAATTCTGGATCAAGACCCCGGCTAGCGGAAACCACATCCAGTACTGGCGAACCCAAACGCTCTTCGGCAATGATGCGGGGAGCGGCGGAGATGTTCGTTGGGCCATCCTAACGCCTCTGGGTCAGTTAGGATTGGACATCCTGAGTTCCTCATTTCAACGGCACCTTCACCTCTCTAACGCTGTCGTGAGTGACGATGCCTGGCATCACATAGTCATCACCTACGACTGGGGCGAAGGGATCTCCCATATCTACATTGATGGTGAACTCGACTCCAAGAAGCAATCCCAGGGCGGCTCATACCAGGGAGCCGATGCTGGCATTCGCTATATGGGTTGGGACTCCAGCGGCCACAATAATCCGCACGACTCATCGATTTACGTTCTCAGTCAGTTCACCGGCCGGCTCGATGAGATCGCTATCTATGATCACGAACTGAGCGCGGCGCGTGTCCGAGCGCACTATGAGATGGCGCATCAGAGCGAGAATGAGGAGTCCGTGCGACTCGTTGTTCAAGACACGATAAACGGAAGTATTTCCGTTAGTCCTAACAGGGAGTCCTACACCCCGGCCAGTCAAGTCACCCTGCAAGCCGCCCCTGAGGTTGGCTATCAATTGGCCGCTTGGAGCATCGGGGGCGAGGTTTACCATGATAATCCACTCACGATCACCTTGGAAAACGATATTGACATCGGCGCAACATTTCTGCCGATGCCGTCCACCTCTTTGTACGACAATACGGCTTTTCTGCCCGGATTTGCTATGCCTCAGTTGCCCAACATCAATGCCGTCGCTCAATCTTTCATCACTGGACAAACCGGGGAGATCAGTGCTGTCACCGTAGGTCTTGCGAAAGCTGGGTTTCCTGGAGGAGTAATTACCGCAGAGATCTGGAGCAGCGGCACCGATGGAATGCCTGAAGAAAGCTGGGGCGAAATCGGACAGGTTGCTATTCAAGATCTGCCCTCAATTGCTGAGTTGATGACCATTCATGGTTCGGTCGCAGGTTTAGAACCGAACACGCGTCACTTTCTGGTCTTGAGCCATTCCGAAGACACCGTGGTGTCGGACGCGCCACGATTCCTCCGAGACACTTACTACTTTCGAATTAGGGCAGGAGTATCAGGGACACCGTGGATGGCAGGGGATGCGACAAATGATCTCTTGCTTAGAAACGAGAACGGTCGATGGGATCGCCTTCAACGGGATTATCGAATCAATGCGCCAGAACTAACAGATACTCCCGTTTTTCTCTACGCAGAAATCCAAGCGCCAGGCCCTAAGATTGAGTTCGAGAATATACTCATCCCAAGTAATCACGGCACGGTTGCCGTCGAACCCGATCTGCCGAGCTATCCTGCCGGGACTGAGATTACGCTCACGGCCACGCCACGAGGCGGCTTCGAATTCGTGAAATGGACGTATGGCGATCAGGAGTTCACCGCTAATCCTGCCACGATCACGGTGGCCGCAGGCGCGACCCTCACCCCCCTCTTTGCGCCCGTCGAACCAAAGCCGGGGCCCGAACCCGTTTCCGTTGATATCCTTCCGGCCATGGCGATCCGCTGGGGCTCGCAAGCAGGCCGGACCTACAAAGTCCAATCAAGCCCCGACCTTGAGAACTGGACGATCGAAGCCGAAGACATCGAAGGAACCGACGACACCCTAACGCATTTCTTCATCCGTGATGCGCAGGAGATGTACTATCGCGTGCTCGAAAACCCTTAGGTTCGCACACACAAGCGCCTTCCTCACGTGAGGGGTTTCGTGAGGGAGGCGCTACTTCATTGTTAGATAGATAACTAATGCCCCGCTCGACAGGCGGGACGCCTGTCCCACGTAAGACTGCTGTCCCGGCTATCATCTTGCCCGTCCGTCGGTGGCTCAAGAAATCAAAAAAATGTCCCAACCCCGTGTCCGGTCACCACCCCGCGCGGCCCTACCCCAGGTCGTCGCACTAAACAAATAAAAAACTGCGCCCGCCGTGATCCAAACGGCCGCGTAAAACTCGCAATAGAGAATGGAGAAGAATGTCTTCATTCTTTCAAACATAAATCTAACATTAAAAATTAAAATACAATGACTACTCGAAAACTGAAAAGGAGATCTTCTTTCGGCATGATAGCCAGTTTGATCCTATACGCTGCTCTTGGCGGGTTGAGCTGGGCAGGTCCCCCTGCCGGTAAAGGAAATGACAATGCGTGCCCTCGCAAAGTGGGTGTCATCCAGCAATTCGACTTCAATTTAGAATCTTTGGTCGAGAATATGACCAAGTATTTTCCTGTCGACACCCTACAAGTACACACGCTGGAGAGTAATAGCGCCATCGACGGCATTGATGCCGTGGTGGATGAAATGGAGGCCGAGGTCAATGACATGAAATCCAAAGGCATCAGGCACATATTGATTGCCGGCAGTTCGGTCAATACGAGCCCTTTTATTGAAGGCTCAGCGGGCAGCCTTGGAGGCGTCCACTCGGATGTCCGGCATCCCAATGTCATTTTTTCGGGTGATCGACAAGGGACGTTCTCGATCGATAATGCACAGAACTGGTACCGTGCTGGCGTTGATTTCGTCACGCCACAACAACTTGGGCCGGAGTTACTTCTTCCGGATGTGAGCGGGATCTCACCACAGCCTCAGTTTATCCTTGCTACCGATTATTCTCCGGCGGTCGATCCTTGGTTGATTCCCTATCGCAATCACGCCATCGCTGCCGGTTACGAGGTGTTAGAGGTCGATCTACAGTGGAATGATGCTCTCCAGACCTTCGAGAACATCGCCGGACTAGGCGATCTCGTCGCTCTGGCAACGCCGCAGTCGAGCGTTGGCATCGCCATTACCGGCGCGGAAGAATTCTTCACGGATTTCACCACTCAAGCACTGGCAGATCCTGATATCTATGACCCCGCTAACACGAATGTATCTTACATTGGAATCAATTACGTGGTAGTCGTAGAGAGCTTTCAAAACCCAGGAACCATCCCTGTCGATATCAGCTACGGCGTGGTGTCCGGTCCCGAAATTGTCGTGGATCCCAAAGGCGTGAATCATTTCCTTTTGAAGCTGGGCTATCCAGATGACGCTGCGGAGGCGTTCAACCACGACGACGTCACCTACGTCCAAGATGGGATTATCGTGGCCCAGGCCTTTGCTTGGTTGGCAACCTGCGGCAGACGAAACCTCGATCCCCGCTACACGATGGATGGCGATGGTCAGTATGTGGCCGCCTATATTCAAGAGAACGTGCAACTGGCTGGAACGATTCTTTACGAATCGGTGCTTAGTGATCCGGTGGTCAACCCGCGGTGGCAGGAACTCAATAACCGGCGGGGCCGTTGATGTGAAAGTGAATGAAAAACGCCATGCACATCGACATCCGTTGCAAAAGAAATCCTCCTACATGTTATGGCTACGCCAATGTCTAAAATGATCACCGGCATGAGTCGCAATAGAATTCTCTGATTGCGAACAGCCCTAACGTTAACTTCGGGGCTAAACACGCCTTCCCCACTTTCGAGGCGGGGAAGGCGGCATTCACTTTTTTTCGGCGAACAGCGCCGAAGAACGCTCGACCGTCGTCCTCCTTTTCCCGTAAGCTACCTGCGTGCCAGGAGAAGAACAGGACATCCATCAAATTACACGCTTGTTAGTCGAAATTGCTGAAGGCAGGAAGTCGTCCATGACTTGTGTGAATGGTTAATCGGATCACCAGCCGTATCGGCTCTCGCCTAAACGATAGGTTGCCAGATCACGTTGGTTGCCGACCTGAAAGCACTTGGCCTCCGCTTCGGGGCGTGCCTTGGCTTTCGCCCGGCGTTGGTTGGCGTTCTCTAGTCCACGCGCTGCGTTCTCACTGGCAGCAATCTCAAGCTCGCGATCGATTGCTTGCAGCTCGGTCTGCTGTCCTATTAGAACACCGGTGAGCTTCTTCGCTGTCCGTCGTGGCATTCCGAAGCGAGTCGACCGTGCTGGCGATCTCTTCTTTCAGGAGATCGCGTCGTTCGATCACTTCGAATTTCTTGGCGCGCAATTCATCGACCGTTTCGCGTACGGCATCTTCGGGTTTATAGCGTTCTTCCTCACGTTCGAACACATCGCCATCAATGTCAAAGCCCATCTCGGGAAAGACGCCGCCACCGTCAAAGTCGAAGATGCCCTCACCTGTGATGCCGCCGATGCGTTCGCCGACATCGAGATTCTCCGTCGCTTGGCCTAACTGATCGAGAAGTTCGACCAGCCCCGCAAGGTCGAGAATGGCTTCTGGATCTCCAACGCGGTCGAGATAATCATCGACCTGAGCGATCTGGGGCGCCAGTTGATCGATCTGCGTGTATATCAGGGGGACAGTTTGATCGGCAATATATAAATATGATTGTGCCCACTGCGGGCGTGGAATCAGGCATCATCAGAATGAATGGCGAACCTAGTAGTTCTTCAAGTTTGAATTGATGGATAGAGTGAAGCTAGCTTTGTGCGGGCGTCGGAAGTGGTGAACTGCCATTTTGTTTTGAGCCCTGCTCGATTGCGTCGCTCTACGCCTAGAGAGCATTGAGTTCTGAATTCGTCGGCAGAGCCAACGCGATCTTGGACAGAAGTTTTGAGGATCGCGGCAATTTCTGATTCGGCGATATTAAGCCAGCTTCCATGTTTGGGAGTGTAGTGACGCTCGAAGCGCTGAGCAATTCTTCTGGCCTTCTCCGGTTCGAAGGCCAGATAGAGCGATGCGTCTTTGTGAGTGTTGAGGTTGTCCTCGACCAGGATGATTTTTTTTGCATCTGGGAAGAGTTCGGTTGCGATGAACTCTAAGGCGTGGGCGTAGTCTATCTGAGTGCGACGGGCAGTATCGGTAATAAAGATCTCTCGACGGCCTTCGAGGGGTGCATGGATCATGAAAGCAGTGGCACAACCTTCGCGCTTATATTCATAGTCATAGCGCGCGGATTTACCTGGCCGGGCGAATTGTGGAAGGCGTTTTTCGCTGAGCAATTGCTTACAAAACTCGTCCAGACAAACCAAGGGACGTTTTCGGTCACGTGGCCGATGGTAGACTTCGAGTACATCTTCCATCGCAGCTACGAAGTTCGCATCCTCTTCGGGCGGAATGCACCAGCACTGCTTCAGCCAAGGCTTAATTTCATTTTTTTTAGTGTAGTGCGTACTGCTTCATGAGAAATCGAATCAACCACTTCGAGTTCTACGAGCTTGTCCGCAAGCAAGTGTAGCGTCCAGCGCTGGGCCGGTGGGACGACGCTGAAGCAGGTTGAGCTTGAGCTTTTCCGTCTTGGATCGGTGAGCGGAGGCATGGCCATTGAACTCTGGAGTGACGAAGGGGATGATCCCGGAGAAAAAATTGCTGACCTAGGTACCATTGACGATGTCAGCGCGGTTCCGACAAGCGACACCGTTTTTCCTTTCGAAGCCGATGTCAAGGGTCTGAATCCCGAGGGCAGATATTGGGTCGTGATTCAATTCGAAGGGATCACTTCGTCGCTGAACGAAAACAACACCATTGGCTGGCCATTCTCGTTTTCGGAAGATGGGGCGAATACCACAGAAAATATCCATGCCACGCGCGCCCAGGACAATGGCCGCTGGACGGACATGTCGACAGTATGGACCTTTCTCGGCCCAACTCTTATTCATCAAATGCGCGTGCAAACAGAAACCGCTTCTCCAAGTAAACCGCTTGAACTTCCTAACGAAAACCCTCTCAGCTTCACCATCGAGGCAGACACGACCATTATGCCAGAGTTCGTGGTCATCCAGCCCCACGCCCTCACCATCATCTCAAGTGAAGGGGGAACGGTTAACGCCAATCCTGATTTGCCCAGCTATCCTCCCGGCACGGAGGTGATCCTCACGGCGACCGCAGATCCGGGCTTCCGGCTCGCTGGTTGGGAGGGTGACACCAGTGAGGAAGGCAATCCAGCTTCGATAACGCTCACGATGGATAGGGACAAGTCCGTGGCGGCAATCTTTGAGGCGCAGGTGGTCGCCTCGCCCGAAATCTCGGAGATCCGCTTCGACGCAGCCAGTCAGCGTCTAAACCTCCGCTGGTCAAGCGAGGAAGGGATTGCCTACGGAGTGGAGACATCCACGGATCTGGCAACATGGGAATCCTTGATTACCGAAGTGGGCACAGGAGGGGAAGTGCTCACCGGCCTCGCGTTACCAGAGGATGACCGCCAGCGCTATTACCGCCTGCGTCCCAATCCATGAGCGCACCCGCAAAGAGTTCGGGAGCCCTCGCCTCATCTCCATGAAGGTGACAGGACTGGCGAAGCTAAAAGACCTCCACCCTCACCATCACCCCAAGCGAGAACGGCACTGTCACCGCCGGTCCCGAAGGCCGCTAGGCCGCAGGCACGGAAGTTACGCTCACCGCAACACTAAAAGAAAGGCTACGCGTTCTCCAAATGGACGATTGGTGAGAACGATTCACGGACAATCCGCTCACCAGCGGCCCGGTCTTCACCGCCGCGATGCTGCGGGGAACGGGAGCGCTGGATGGAATCTGGGGCCGTGGGGTTCCCACCGAGGAGGGCGGATTCTCCTACACTGCATGCGGATCGTGGCATGATCCGAAAAACGAGGCTTTCACCCTGAACGGCGAACTCACTCGCCAACCGGGCGCAGACGATTGCCCAGCTGTCGCTGCGTTTGTCGAAGGTATCCCGCTCGTAGAGGGCACAACCGAGCGCTGGTTGTTCAAGGAGCAAGGAACCCATAGCGCCCTTGATGACATCACTGCCGAGTACGCGTTTGACATGACCTCAGCACGACTACCCGATGGGCACCGTGTTCGAGAATATCTTCCACGCAGCCACGTGGTATGGTTATGCCGGGGCGGTGGACCTCGCGATGCGTTGTTTTCCCGAGCTGGTTACTATCAAGGAGGCGGCCCGCGGCGTGGGGAGCGCGCTTGTCAGTCACAATCGCGATGGAACCGTCGAGGATTTCTATCAATTGATCGAGGGTCAGCTTGAATATCTCCATAATCAAGGAGCGCTCGAGACGATCATCGCCGAAGGATCGCTCCAACCACACTACATACTGGCGAAAAACTATCTCCGGCCGACTTCGTACGAGAATGAGTCGAGCCCTTCCACCTTGGAGAGTATGATAGAACTTTCCGAGCTGTTGGTGCGCTTCGGGTTCGACGACTTCAACTATGTGGAACCCAAGAGCGGCCAAACGGCGTTGTCCAGAGCGGAGGCCCGCATCCGCGAAGGGCATCCCGGTATGGATGCCTACGCCGCGTATTTGATAGAGAAAGGTGCCCGATCTTCGTCATAGTTCAGTTCCTGACAGCCTACCTTTCTAGCAGGATCTCCGTTGCCATTCTAAGTCAGGTTGGCGCCTTGACGGGAAGCGGTGTGCCGGATGCCGTCTGTCCTAACAACACTGCACGTGAAAGGCGCTGATCCTGCAGCGTACACCAGAAGATGGTAGAGATGGCCGGAGTCCCCGCTTCACATTCCGTGGTCCGGAAATCCGTCACTATCATGTCAGCAACGCGAGCACCGCTTTGTACAGTTCTCTGGACGATTTCGTATAGCGGCCGGTGAGTTCCCCCTGGTTGGATGTTTTTTCGCTGTAGCGAAAGTCGTGGTCCTCCAGAAAATAGGCGGCACTCTCAAGTGGGCGGGCCCAGGCGAGTTTGTCATCCACAGGAAGGTTTTTGTCGGCACCGTGATCGAGTAGGAGTTTGACCATTTCCGAGTGGCCCTGCCGGGCGGCAAACCCTAGCGGTGTTGCCGACGAATGGGCGTCGACTAGGTTTGGATCGGATTCAAGATCCAAAAGGCCACGCGCTAATTCGAGCCAGTTCGAGGCCGCCGCGGCATGAAGCACAGTGCGCCCCTGCCAATCACCCTGGTTCACGTTAAAGCCAAAGTGAACGGCGCGCTTAATCAGCTCGATGTCACTCGGAGTTTTGCACATTTCATACCAAGGCCCTTTCGCAATCCGTTCATGACCAACTCGGGCAACGTAGGCGTCCAGCTCTTCAGGAGATCTACAACTCGTTAGCGGAGTGCCGTCTTCATTCACAGCGAGAATCTCTTCAACGGTTGCGGTCTTCAAAAAGTGGAGCATTCCCTTCGACTCTTCGACTTCAAATTCAACGGGATCGGCGCCATACTGCAGGAGCAGTGCGACTGCTTCTTCGATTTCTTCGGGGGACCGCCTGCCCCAATTCCTCAAGAAGTCGTAAACCGAGCCTGACGAATCGACGACCGCGTTAGGATTGGCCCCCGCCTCTAACAAAAGTCGCATGATCTCGACATCATGATCTCGACATCATTCTCTCCAGCCGCTGTCACCAAAGCTCTGCCCCAGGAAGAATCCCTTCCCGGGTAATTCGGATCGAATCCGAGTTCTAACAACAGCTCGACGATCTCACGCTGGCGATGATTGACTGCAAGATAGAACGAAGAGTCGTCATTTACCAGTTCGGGGTCGGCCGCAACCATCGTCCGAACGGCGTCTGCGTTGCCTGAAGCTACTGCACCGGGCAGTGAGAGTTCGAGTCCCAGCTCCAGCAGCCACGGAATCGCCTTGGGACATCGGTGGGCTGCGATGCCCACCAAGCTCCGATTGTCAGCCGTCTTAAGATCGGTTGCGCACCGAGCGCCACCAGTTCCTGGGCCAATTCAACATTCCAGGCTCCGATCGCCAAGGCGAAGATGGCATGATGCACTCTATGGTTACTGTTAAAAAAAGCCAGTGATTCAGTTAGTCAAATTTAGCTGCATCCGGCTCTTGATTTGCTTAATCTTGGCTTTCGCCGGACGGAAGTAAAGGTATTCGTTCTTGTCGCTGAAGCGTTTGCCCCGGAGAAGGCCCTGTTTCCTCCAGTAGTTCACGAGGCTGGGACGAGTGCCGACCATCTCCGCCACTTCTTCCTTGGTCAGGAGGCCTTTCTTTCGCAAGCGATCGTAACGCGAGACAAGCTGATAGGCCCTGCGTAGTTGTTGCACAATCCGTAGTGTGAATGATTTGCCAGATCCTGAACGCCACCCCCGTCCGTTGAGTTCCACCACGATCTGGCTTTCCGTGTGCGTGTCTAACAGTCGATCGATCTCGGCGACGATTTCCTTCTTGGTCTGACGTAGTTCCCAGGCTCGCTTGCCCAAGGGCACATGGAGCACCTTGGAAGCGCCTCCTGTGAAGCGCACTTGCACAAGCACTTCCTCGCCCTTTGTCAGGGTGACATCTTTGATAATCAGCCTGGCCATCCGTTTGCGATCCCGATGACTGGTGTCGGCATCATTCCACAGTTGAGGAAAGCTCTCTGCTAGCTGAAGGATCTCTTGCTCCTGTTCCTTGTCAAATCGCCCGTCGAATGCATTCTTCTGCTTCTGGTAGGTATCCTGGGCGTCTTGTAGAATACGCAACTTCTCATTCCACTCGGCTTCGAGGTTGGCGGCGACGAGGCGGTTGGCGTTGTCCACTTGTAGGTATCGCTGACGCGCCTTCTCTGCTTCGTAACGCGCGCGCTCAACCCGCTGCCGTCGCAGTTGGTCGACTTCCTCTAACCGATGCTCCAGTTTCCGCTGTACTTCTAGCACCGTTTCCAAACCCAAGGGCGTGACACTCTCCAGAATGAGCCGTGACACAGCTTCATCAATGTTCCTGCCGGCAATAGTTTGGCAAATCTTCTGACCATGCTCGATGCCCTCACGCTGACACACGTAGTCAGGCCATTCACGTCCTTGGCGCCAATGATAGCGCAATGTCATGCTCTGCCCGCACTTTCCGCAGATCACCATCCCCTGTAGCAACGCCGGGCCACAACCAGGGACGCGCCGTTTGCGATCCTCCCCATAGCCTCGGCAGTTCTCCCTCAGGCGCTTCAGATTGCTCTCAAAGTCCTCCCAGGAGATGTAACCAACATGCGCGTCCTTGTTCGTCACCTGCCATTGATCCGGTGGTAAGACCTCATAGCGCTGTTTGCCTTCAGCATCCCGCCAGCTCCGCGTCCTGCCAAAGACAAAAGCACCAGCATAGCGTGGGTTGTGCAACGTTTGCAGGGCACGGCTATGCACTAACTTCTCCCACACAATATCTCCCTTTCCCGCTTTGCCACGCCGAGGAAAACGCACCCCTTCCTGATCAAAAGCTTTCACTGTCGCCAAGGCACTACCTGTTCGCTTGAATGTAGCGAAGAAGTGCGCCACCGCCTTGCGAACTTCCTCGTCCGGATCAAGCACCACACGATCATCCAGATCGTAAACGAGGCCAACTGGCAAAGGCATTTTCAACTCTCCACGGCGTGCCTTGTTCAAGATCCCGCCTTGCAAACGCGCACGCAGCAGGTGCAATTCCGCTTCACTCATCGTCCCTTTCAAACCCAGCAAAAGCCTGTCATTAAAATGCTTCGGATCATAGAGTCCGTCTTCGTCGAGAATAAGTGTATCTGTAATGGCGCAGATCTCTAACAGGCGATGCCAATCACTGTTGTTACGCGCCAGACGAGAGACCTCCAATCCCATCACCACTCCCACTTGCCCGAGGCCGACTTCGCTCACCAGCTTCTGAAAGCCTTTGCGATCAGCAGAAGATGCTCCCGACTGCCCCAGGTCACTATCAATGACCTCAATATTCTCCTCCTGCCAGCCCAGCGCGACAGCCTGAGCACGGAGAGCATACTGCCGTTTGGTGCTTTCCTGGTGCTCGAATACCTGACGCAAAGTCGACTGCCGCACGTAGAGGTAGGCCTTGCGTTGCAGATGATGCGTAGTCACTTTCTCGTGACGGGATCCATTGGTATCTATCAAAGAGTTCTCGTTACTCATAAATATCAGTGTTAGAAATGCGATTAGCGGGTGCCTTCAAGAAGCGGTTCACCCGCATGAAGCCGCACAAAGAGCATGTCACTCAGGAGATCCACCGCCTGTGCCTGCCAGCTTGAGAAAGAAGGGGCGTTGGAAGAGCTTACATCGTGATCAGTCAATCGGTCCTCATCCCGGAGGCCGCCAGGAACAATCGACTCACCCGGAGGTGCTTGCATCCAGCCTGCCATTCCCTGATGAAGGAACAGTTCGAGCGCCGAGTCGAATGAGTCACCGTGACATCCTCCTAACACATAGTCGCGTAGGCCTTCATAGAGAGAGCGCAAGGAGGCGTTATCCAATGGCAAGGACAGGTGACTCACGTTGTTAGTCGCCCCTTTTTCAGGTGGCGTTGCTGGTTCAAAGCCTTTTCCAACGTGCGCAAGTGGAGCTCCACTTCCAGATCATTGCGCAAACACTCAAGGATATCAGATGGCGTGAGGGATGGATCCTTTGCTAACAAAGCCCTCACATGATCAAGAACCTCCTCCGTAAGCTTGTGAGCGCCCTTCGGGCCACGTTTACCAGGCAACAATCCCGGCAAGCCATCGTCACGAAAAGCCGAGCGAGCGGCGTAGAGAGTTGGCCGTGAAAGCGCGAAGTGCCTAGCCAAAGAACAAACGGAATCCTCCCCAGCCTCCCAGGCACGAAGAGCCTCGTATTTGACCTGGAGCAAATCATGAGGATCAAAGAACGGGCTTGTTCCGTGGCGAAATGCTTCGTGTGAACGGGTATAGATGAGAGTCAGACTGGGTTTCGGGGAGCCAGCCACGATATAGAATGAGGACGTAGACAGGGATGATTGAATGGGGGATGCAGATTCGCCGATCCAGTTATCCAGCTACCGATGAATTTCCTCCATGTGCCTTCGATCACGAAGAGGGCCAATGCCTGCATCGCCATGGGAATTACAAGCGTTTTGCCGATGTCGAGGGAGACGCGCAAATCACCGTGATGCGCTTTCTTTGCAAGTATGCCGGGAGGACCATTAGTGTTCTTCCCGATCACCTCTTGCCTTATCGTACCGTCCATCTCCCATGCGTGGAAGAAGACTTTGACCAACGCTGCGCCCCTCCATCCCAAGGTGGCCAAGACGACGGCAACAACGCCAATGGCAGCGAAATCAAGAAAGGTTGCCTGCGGCGAGCTTGGTGCCGATTCGCCGATCAAAGCAGGCGCCAGAGCCTCACCGAGTTCTTCGGGCAGCGCATTGCTCTTACAAACACCGCAGAAGAACTTTGGAGAGCCATTCGCCTCACCGCCGGCAACCTCGGGGAGATCCTTCTCGAACTCGCGCTCCATGGCAAGAGCCTATTGGGTGATTACCGGTGCTTGAAGGCCAACTAACATCTCTCTATTATTCGCCACGAGTTTCCCACATAACCGTACTATTTCGCAAAATCACTGCGGGGGTAAAGCTCCCGCATGTCTGATGACCATACTCTAACACCCCAAGAACAAAGCGCTCTGGTCCGCTACGGCGCCATCAGTTACCTGCAACAACTTCAGGAAGAAGGCCGGTCGTTAGCCGCAGCCTTACGACAAGCAGCCTTGCGTCCCTGGCCCGATGTCCAATCCGGCAAACACTACGCCATTCGCACTCTCGAAGACTGGTGGTATGCCTATCAAAACGACGGATTCCAGGCACTCACCAAACATCCCAGGCAAGACACCGGCAAACAACGTGCGCTCACCTCCGAACAACAAGAATGGATCCTCACGCAGCGGCGAAAATATCCACAGATTCCGATCAAAGTGGCCTATCGCCGGTGGCTCACTCAAGAAGAAGGTAGAGAGTTGCCTTCACTCTCCACAGTCTATCGCTTTCTCAGAGCCGCTGGACTGCATCACGGGCGTCCAGCTGAGGACATCCATAGCGGCCCCACCAAAGCCTTCGAAGCCCCCTATCCAAACGATCTTTGGATGGCCGACTTCAGCCCCGGTCCCAAACTCCGCACCACCGAAGGCGCTACTTTGGGCACCCAGCTTTGCGCCATCATTGACGATCACAGCCGACTCATTCCCTACGCCGCCTACTACACAAGCGAAAACACGCAAAACCTCCATCACGCCCTCAAAGAAGCCGTCCGCCGCCGCGGACTCCCCCACAAACTCTACGTCGACAACGGCGCCCCATTCATTAGCAAACACACCCACATCGTCTGCGCCAATCTCGATATCCGCCTATTGCATCACAAGCCTTACGCCGCCTGGAGCAAGGGAAAGATAGAACGCCTATTCTCAAGTATTCAGGTAGGGTTTGAAACCACCCTATCACTACCCGAAGAGCGCGTCCACAGTCTCCAAGACCTCAATGCCAAGTTCTCCACTTGGCTCCAGAAA
Source organism: Verrucomicrobiales bacterium (assembly GCA_965224685.1). Classification (GTDB taxonomy): domain Bacteria; phylum Verrucomicrobiota; class Verrucomicrobiia; order Verrucomicrobiales; family DEV007; genus CBDDAB01. Next base: position 2,103,060 of record CBDDAB010000018.1, read on the forward strand.
GACTATCATAACCGTCAACACAGCACTACCGGCACCACCCCGCAAGCCCGTTTCCACGCCGGAGCCGAACACCTCCGCCAACTTGAACTCAGCCATCACGCTCTGGAAAAACTCTTCTACACCCGCATCCACCGCACCGTGCGCAAGAATGGCACCATTCGCATCGAAAATCGCCTCTACGAAGTCGACTTGAGCCTACGCGGACGTCGCATCGAAGTGCGCTACGACCCCTTTGCCGTAAGCAAAGAGCAATCGCTGGAGATCTATCATCACAACCATCACGTCGGCACAGCTCACCTGGTCAATCTACACCTCAACAGTCAGATCGACCGGCTCAACTACGAACGCCGTCACCAGGGCTAACAAAGCCACATAACGCTATCATCATCACACCATGACGACCAGACTTAGAAAAAGCAGTGGCCGCAAGCCCATCACAGACTCCACCATCACTCATTACACCCATCTTTGGGGAGCAACCGGCATCCCCTTCAACGAAGAAACCTCCCACTATCAAAAGCCCCCTCAGATCCAACAAGCCGAGCAACTGCTAACCCAAAGCGCCGCCCTCCGCAGCCTCATGTTGCTCAGCGGCCCCAACGGCGTAGGGAAAAGCCATCTCGTCAGCCACTGGAAAGACAAGCTCGATCCGCGGCTCTACTGCGCCATCGCCATCACCCAGGCCAGCCTAAGCCATGCCGGATTGTTAGCCTATTTAGCCCGCAAGTTCGGCAAAGCCGGCGGCACCCGCAGCACCACCCTGATGCATCTTGAAGAAGCCTTGGTAGAACTTGGCGAGACCAGCGCCATCATCATCCTCGACGAAGCGCAGAACTACAGCCACGGAGCGCTCGAAGAGATCCGGCTATTGTTAGGCATCGATCTAGCCCGGCGTCCCGCTTTTAGTCTCATACTCATTGGAGACGAGTATTTGTTAGGAAGTCTAAGACTACGCAGCCACCGCGCCCTCTACAGCCGCATCGCCTGTCATCATCAGCTCAAACCGTGGGAAAGCCAAGAGATCGAAGAACTCCTAGAAGCCAGTCAAAACGCCGTAGACTTGAAGGAAAACATCATCATCCCCGCCGCCCTGGACTTGATTACCAATGCCAGCAACGGGCGGCCGCGCACCGCGCTGCAACTGGCCCGTGCCGCGTGGATCGCAGCCAGCCAAGAGAAAGCCAACCACATCACCACCGATCACGTACAGCAAGTGATGCCCACCATTCCCTCCGCCAACGACCATCGAGGAGGCATGCCGGAAGGCTAACAAGATAAACATTAGGCTATGCAAACACCATCAAACCAAAGCAGCCCCGTCGAAGAGCAAGTGGCGGCCCTACACCAACACTATTGCCAACTGACCGGGCAGAAACTGATCTTAGGCTTCGACCGGCAACGAGCCTGGTATGAGTTGCTACGAGCCGGGTTCACCAGCGAAGATGTCGAACAAGTCGTCAGCTACTTGCAACGGGAGATCCGAGGCGAGCGCCGCCGCGTGGGAGCGCTCAAACCCAGTAACTTCTTACAACTCGAGCGATTCGAAGAAGACCTCAACATCAGTCGGGCGAGACTAACTAGAGCATCAAAACCATCGAAACCACGGCCGCCAAGCAAACCCACCGACGCCTTCACCCCCGAGGAAGGAGCGCGAGCCTTTCGTAATCTGAGATTACAACTTCAGCGCACCACCACGCCAAAGACTGACAATCCCACGAAGAAAACAGACAATCCCACCAAACAATCTGAAAACAATCCCACGACCTAATTCGCCGCGCCACAGGGCTCTGCTGGAAAAGAGAATGAGTGACCCGGTCAGGATGGGGATGAAGAGCGCCCGCACGGAGAAGAGCGTCTCGTTTGGATTGAGAGGAGAAAGACGATGGCATCGGAACGATAGACTGTTAATTAAATTATGCCCAACAAGAGGGACTGAATCGCTCGTTTTGTCAATTCAACTTTCCCTAAATTACTGCATATAAGGCATAAAATCATCGATAAAGCGCGTATAAATCGCTCGCTTCGGCATCATTAGGTTTACAATGGCGGCATTAATTGCTTAACAGCCTCAGCTTTGAGTTCAGCCATCAAACGCGCCAGTGCTAACAAGTCCGCCAAGCGGGCGATCGCCTTACCTTCCGCCACCTCCACAAAGGGATCTGGAGCCTCCACATCGGTCCAGCAAGCCTCTAGAGAGGCCAATTCCCCAGAATCATCAAAGAAGTAGACACGATAGACTCCCCAGTTCTGGCGCAACTTTACCAGCTCGAACTCCCGCCCGCACAACGGATGAAAGCAATGGGTAACCCGGAAGACCTCTCTTGAACAGTTGGGATCAGGTGTAGTTGACGACTTTGGATAAATACAAAAGGGAGCGGCCTTTCCAGGTTGTGCCCTTCAATAAGGCGGGGCTACGGTTCACCGAGGCGAAGAGTTTCTCACGGTCAATAATTCGATCTTTGTCCCACGGTTTCGGAAAGAGCTCAACAAGATCGTCCATCTCCGGGCATGATGTGGCACGAGTCGGGGCCAGTATTCTTCCTCGAGGTATTTCAGGATGTGTGTGTGACCGCGTCGCTTCAGTGCGGGCTTGGTGCAGCGGTAAGTTGTGAAGTTGTCGAGATAGAATGCGAGCTTGTTCTCATAGTCGAACTCATGAAGCGTCCGGACAACATCCAGGTGACCATGACGCAGCGCCAGATCGATCGGTTTGCAATACCACAGCTGGCCGTGCATCAATTTCCGATCCTTTTCTAACAGAGCACGCACCTGGTTGTTGTCGCCGTCCGCGCATGCGCAGAAGAGTTCCCAGGCAAGGTCGCCATCGACTAAGACGGCTTCACGGCGTAGTTTCTCGCCTTCCAGCCAGTAGGGTTTGGTCATTCGCAGGGATGGCAAATTGGTTGAGCTGTTTTTCTTCATGACATCGTTACTCCTCTTTTCGAGAAGTGCTCTCTACTAACTAATCGTGAAGGATGTTCCATAGCGCCGGTTCCGGTTTGATGCCGTCTAACATGGCTCTTACATTCGCAGTCAATTTGGATGCCCGTAACGGCGGTTGAAGACGCGCCACTTGACGTCGTCACTGACGTAATCGAGTGCCTCGATCCTTGCGCGGATCGATGGGGCGGTTGTCTGATTTCGCGGCCATTCTTTTAGGATCGCTTCGAACGTGAGATCCCTCAAATAAGGGTGTTCGATTTCCTGCGCTATTGTTAGCGATTCTTCAATGGCGTGTTCTCGCATGGCCGCCATCGAACGCAGGCTTGCGAGATCATCGGACATACTCGTAGTTCGGCCTTCGGCGTTGGAGCTTCGAAGTTCCGAGTTCGATGCGATCCAGTCTGAAGCGGCTTGGCGGTTGGCTTCGAGCCATCCCCGTGCAAAGCCTAACATGAGATCAACGGATCGTAGGTCTTTCGGCAAGGCTTCCATCCAAGCCTTGGCGGCAACGGGATCTCTCTTGCTCCACTGAAATGCCGTGGCCTCATACGCGTCTTGCCTCGTCTCGCTTTCTTGTGGGAGTAGATCAGCGTACTTGGGGAAGTCGTTAGGCCGCCACCAAATCACGGAATCGACTAGATCTTTCTCGATAGCAGCTCGCTGTTCAGGATCCGCAACGTTCTCCTTCGTCCAGTTCAGGGCCTCGTCCGTTTCACCATCTCTCACCATTGTTGTGAGATGATTTTTTAAGGAGTCGACGACCTTCGCGTTGTCGAGGTGTTGAGCGGCATAGGTTAGGGCTTGATCGCGGTCAGCAGTCACGTGCGCCTGCGAAAGATCGAGCAGATCCTTCTGAAGGCGTTGGCGCATGGCTGGATCATCAACGGCATCGACCCACGCAGCGGCCTCCGCAAAGTCGGCACGCACCCATTGACCAATCACCTGTCTCAGGGGCCATGCAAACTTACTGGCGACGTCGTGCGAGATGGCAAAGTCGGCGGCTTCTTTTGGCGAAGACTCTGCCCAACTTCCTATCAACGTTGCGTAAGCTTCCTTCTGGGTGGAGGACGGCGGCAGGCCGTCAATCCAACGGATGGCGGCTTGCGGATCGGTATAGGCCCATGCCTGCAGGGCTCCACGAAAGCCTCCCATGAGCGTCGCCGGTTCCGGAGAGGTTCCGTGTTCCCGGAGATACAGTGCTTTGTTAGCGGCGCCTTCAGGATCGAGTTTCGCCCATCGGCGGAAGAACGATTCCATCGAGTTCCATGCGCGTGCGGGCATGATCTTGTCATCAAGCGCTTCCATGAAGAGATCGACCGCTTTGTCAGGATCGTTGACGCCAACTTGCTCAATGATCGCCACCATGCAGGGGTGCCGGGTACGCGGATCGGTTTCAGCCCGCACCTGATCGAGGGCGCCTTGGGGATCGTCAGTTGCCCAGCCTTTGAAGATCGCCGGAAGAATATCATATTTCGCTGCACCGACGTCTGACACCTTCGCTAAAGCTGTTTCAGGCTCCAATCGGGCCAACCGTGTTAGGATGGCGGCCGCCAGAGCCGTGTCGTCGGCGCTGGTGAAATCAAAGTGGCGGTGTTTCGAATCCCAGAGACGCTCCAACTCATTCGCATCCATCTTGGAAATAACGCTTCTGATGGTTAGGCTGCTCTCGTGCGTGATCGGTCTCGTTAAAAGATGGGAGGCTTGAGAGGCATCTGAACGCTGTCTCACAGAGTGCCCATTAAGAATCGAAACAAGCGCCTCCACAGCTTCCTCGCCACGACTGGGTGCCTCGAAAGGAAGAGCATAGCGCCCGATAAAGTAGCCCGATACGAGCAACACTAACACAAGGCCAAACTGGAACTTAGTGATCATCATTGAATCGGATAGCGGATATTGGAGTAACGCCTTTCCAAGAGTCGCCAGCGGGTCGATTCGCTCAATGCATCTGTCGTCTCAATGAGTGCCCGCGCGGCGTCCGGGTCGCGTTGCATCCACTGCCCAAGTGCGTATTCCATGGAATGATCGCGCGCTTGGGGATGTTGAATGCTTTGCGCCATTCTCACAGCATCGAGGTGATTGCTAACGCTCATCTTGCCGACATACCGCGCAGCCATTGAGTCTCGGAGAGGGCTGTGTTCCAGATCGCTCACCCATTCCGAGAATTCGCCAGGACCGGATTGAATCCAACTCTTGGCGACACCTGCTAGAGCGCGGTCACGATCTGGCGAATCCCGCAAGGAGTTTGCCCAATCGCGAGCCGCTTCCACATCTTCCCGCGCCCAGTGATCACCAGCCGATTCGTAGTGGCGGGCGCGTTCAACCGGATCTTCAATCAGGTCGAGGAAGTTGTGGGCTTGTGAGGGATTGATGCCGCGTGTCGTATGCGAAACTTGCGCTAAGAGGGATTGATGAAGTCCTTCGGGAAAGGTCTCCAGAATCCAAGGGACGGCAGCGGCAGGATCCTCGACCACGATCGATCCGGTTGTCAGGTAGAGTTCATGGTGAAATCGCCAGTGCTCACCGTATTTCGCGACGCCGTAGGCGATCGCTTCTTCGCGGTTGCCCCTTTCTCGAGTCGCTCTCATAAGCGTGATTTCGAATCGTTGACGTTTCTGTGAGTCTTCGATCGTGGAGATCCAATTCTCTGCATCGCTAAAGGAGACCGCTGTCCAGTCGCGCAAGGCGTAGAGCGCCGCACTTTCCTGCGTGTCTTTGTCGGCAATCTCTAACACAAAGTTGGCTGCTCGCTCTGGATCGACCTCAGCCAAGCCATCCACGTAATCAATGGTGAGTCTGTTCCTCAAACTTTCGTCCATCTCTCTTCGATTGAGCCAATCGTGTGCGGCATCGGGATCAAACTTTGCCCAAGCCGTCATGGCATTGATGACGGCGGCGTCCTTCTTGGAGAATTCCCGTAGGGCCAAGGCTTCTTCGATCGCTGTGATAGGGTCTTCTTTGACCCAAGCCCGGAAGAAGTCGTCCGCATCCCACGCATTCGCAGGAAGGACTCCGTTGGCCACTCCCTCTCTGAATAAAGCGATTGCCGCCTTCCTATCCGTTTCGCCAATCATCTCGAGAACGGAACGAAAGGCCCGGCTGCGCAGCCGGGAGTCCGACGTGCTGATCCACTCTAGTGCCGCCTCGCGATCAGCTCGCGCCCATGCGGCCAGGACTTTTGGGAGTGCGTCATTCTTCCAAGAGCCTAACTCTTCGGCGAAGGCGAACGCGGCATTGGGATCAATGACAATCATCTTCTGCAGAAGCGCCGTTGCCATGGCCAAGTCCTCTTCGTCTGCGTAGACTAACTTTCCCCGGGTGTACTGGGCGATATTCTCGAGTTGGGAGAGGTTGAGCTGCCCAAGGGCCAGTTCGAATTCAAGCAGCCGGCCTTCGGCTTGAGGCGAGCGGATGAGAAAACGAAGACGTTCAAGAGTCTCGTTAGAAGATTGTAATGGAGATGCCGTTTCCCCGTCCACTGGCTCGCCAGCGACGACGGTGTTGCCAGATTGAGCGGACATGACCGTGGCCTTCTCAATATGGCGGCGATGTTCCCAGCCCAACCAGATGCCTGTGCCGCTGACGACGAGCCACAAGACGACTGTGCCTAGTAGCGCTCCTTTAGATTGTGATAGTGCCATGAATTGTATGGTGGACGTAAGTGTGATTGGAGCAGAACCAATGGCTGCCTTCGTCGCGGCGTTTACAATGCCAATGGGAGCTGCCTTCGAGAACTGCGTGGTTAGGGCAGCGGAAAGTCCAGCCATACTAGCAGTAACACCACGAGAACGAAGGAGATTCGCAAGTTTGGTCAGCGCTCTCTCAACACGCTTGCGACAGGCTGGCTCTGACTTGTTGAGCTTCGCCGCAATGTCTCGATAACTTTCTTTGTCAAAAAAACGAAACAGAAGCAGCTTGCGGTCGGTTTCGTTTAAGTCATCCAGCGCGGCATAAAGATGAGGGACGGACTCGTTCTCGGTTTCATGTTCAAGTGCACTGGCTTCTTCGTGATCCTGATAGTCTTTCATCGTTCGACGGCGTCTGGATTCCTTTCGCAGGTAGTCTGCGGATTCATTGCTGGTGACCCGATAGAGCCAAGCCGAAAGTGCTTGGTTGTCTTTCAAGCGTCCCGTCCATCTGGCGAGCTTGCAGAAAACTTCCTGCACAATCTCTTCAGCGGCCTCTGGAGAACCCGTCCGCGCAAGTGCGCTGGCATAGACAAGCCCAGAGTAACGCCGAGCCAGCGCTTCGAACGCGCGTCCGTCGCCGGTTCGGGAATAGGTTTCAAGATGGTCGTGGTCGGCCATTGGCAGATTCTCTCCACTTAAGGACGTCGGCTAGTCTGCATTTGTGACAGATCCGCGCGAAAATCTCCACGAAGTACTCGGAGGCATCAGGGCTCCAATAAATCGTGCTCAAGCCTTGTTCTATCCTCAGTGGTCAATTCTGCGGACTGAAGTGCCTCTTGCGCGCTTTCGAGATCCGTTTCCTTCCAAGTGCTCAAGGCTTCGCTCATCATGGCCAAACGGTAGTCTTCATGCAACGTCTGTGACCAAATGAAGGCCGCCTCCGGATCGCTGTCGCGCACGTGGTTGGCCAGTTGGTAGGCGGCTTGCTGACGCAATGCATTGTCTTCAAGTTGACCGATCCACTGGGAAGCTGCTTGGGGATCGGCTTCAAGCCAGTGGTGAACGGGCGAACTCATCGCGGCATTGCGCACCTTGCCTTCGGGAAGACTGGCCGCCCATTGCAAGGCGCTATCGAGATCGGTCGTTGTTAGTGCGGCTGCAATCTGCGCTGCCTGTTTCGTTAGGCCGTTCCATTCGGAATCCTCAAGGAAGATTGCGGAGGCGTGCAGTTGTTCCGCCGCCACTGAGGGATTGCTGCGGACGAGCCCTTGCAAGACTCTGGCGACCGCGTCCCGTCTCACTTCACTTGGTTGACTAGCAATCCAACCCAAGGCCTCTGCGGGATTTCTCCCTGCCATTGATTGCGCGACGTGGGTAATTGCGGAGAGGGAGAGTTCAGATTGTGCGTTGGCAAGTTGCAATGTTTTATCAAGGTGCTTGTCCGACATGGAGTATAGCAATTGCTCGATTGCTTTGTTTCTAGCGGATGTGTCAGGAATCGAATCCACCCATGCCATGGCCCTATCCGGATCGAGCTCAGCCAGCGAATAGGCGATTTGTCCCGCTGCCGCCGCCAAGTTTCCTGTGAGGCCGTGTGTGGAAACGAGTTCGTCGAAATAGGCCGCTGCACTCGCAGGGTCTTCGTTCGCATACTGAGGCAGTCCGAAACGGTAGATCTCCTCACTGAATTCGTGATTGGGCTGCGACTTGAGCCACGCGATGGCAGAAAGAGCATCATCTCGGAACCACTGCTGAGTGACTTCGCTGATGGCGCGGCGGCGTGTTTCGAGTCCGTGCAGGTTGGCTGCCAGATTGATCGCGGCTTCGGGATCCTGTTTCGCCAGACCATGCACGGCGGTTTGGTAGACCTGTTGCTGCAGCTGCGTATCGCTGATCGAATCGGCCCATGCCAAAGCGCTAGAACGGTCTTTCCGGAGCCAACGCTCGGTGAGGACATTTATAGAGGATTGTTTCACTCGTCCGGCTGGGATCTCGTCTAGCAAACGTGCAGCATCCGCAGGACGCGTGCTGGCGAGCAAGTGAATCGAGCGATACCAAACGGCACTCCGCTCAGCGGCATCGGTTAGGCTATTGGCGAAGGCCACAGCGGCGTCGGGATCGGTCACCACGAGTGCCTCGGCAATCCCGGCAAGTCCCTGACTTCGTTCGGCTCCGGCTTTCAATGCCATCACGTAGGCCTTAGCTTCCGTGAGGTCCACCTTGGCCCAGCGTGTGAAGATGTCGTTGTCCGGAGTGATCATGTAGGCGCGCATGTTAGTGAAATCGCTCACGCTATCCCCGAAGTCATCGAAACCGGGGTCGGCACCTTTCGCCCACTCTAGCAATGACCAAGGATCGTCCACAGTGGCGTTGTCGATGAGGGCTTCGATCGCTTGTCTTCGCAGCCATCCTTCTTTGGGAAGAGATGCCGCCAATCTCTTGGTCTCTGCCAGATCGTGGGAAGCCATCGCAGCGATGATTGGTCGAACCCAACGATCTGCCCGCTTTTCGGCTTCATCGGCTTTCTCATGTGGATGTCGAAACAAGGCAGCGTGAAACGCGCGGACAGGATCCAGCTCCAACAACTTCTGGACTAAGGCATCTTCGAACCTCTCAATCTTTTGCGCGATGTCAGGATTCGAAGAGGTAATCGCTTGGGAGAGCAACTCCTCAACTTCATCTGCTGAAAGATGAGCCACCCGGCCATAAACGATTGCCAGCCTCAACTCATCTCTTGCGCTTCTCAGCTCGAGGCCAAGTGCGGGCAGATCGATGGATCGCTGGGGTGCCAGCGTTTGCTCGGGAAGCAGGGAAGTTGTGGCGATCGTCGCGGACGGATCTTCGCCGCTGCTTTCGACGGCGATCGGGTTGACGGTCATTCGACCGATAAACATCCCGGCAACCGCACCGATGAGTAGTAGAAGAACAGATCGAAGAATCATTGGCATTTCGAAGGTTCATGTAATCCATCCGGAACGCACTGCTAGCTGGCCGCCGAAGAGAGGGGCAAAGAAAGCGCGTGCCTCTTCCGAGAGGAACTCAACTTTGTCCGTGTGATAGGAAGAATCTTCCAGTTGAATGAAATGGCGTCGCAGAAGCATCGAGCCTTGCTTGGAAACTTCCTCGACCGCGATTTGCCGGGAACATTCTTGGCACGAAAACCTGAACTCCAAATCAACGCCACGACGGAGAAACCATTCCATGTCCTTGCCTTCTTGGCTAGACATCCACTGTTCTTGAAAAGCTTCATCACAAGCTGCGGCACATTCCGGACAGTGAATAGGATAACGGTGAGTGACGCTGGGAATGGCCGTTGGTTTAGCCAAGCTGTAGATGGTTAGATCCCACTGAAAGATCGCACTTTCAAGAGCCCTTTCCCCAACAGTCTCCTCGCCCTCTGATCTGGCGAAATCAGGATTGAACAGGCGCTCCGAATGAAAGCCTCGATCATAGACCGTCTCGAGACCACCATAGCGAACCTCCGGTGGTTTCAGGCGGTCCACGATTTGATTCTCCACTAACCAGGTTCCCACCGCCTCGACATCGAATTGAAGATCGATATCACCTTCAGCTGCTGCAATATAGTTGTAGGTCATTCCCATATCGATGCTAGGGACGTCTGCATCCGATCTCGCGGATCTTTACACAGTTCGAATCCTCGATCATGGTTAGAATCACGGCATCATTGAAATCATTGCCCGAAATCGGCACGGAGACAATGTTGAGATCCCCGTCATCAAGAATGTTCGCCTCGCCAATGGAGAATGGATCGGCAACTTTGTCTGGTTCGCGCTTCGCGTAGGGCGTCAGCGTATTCATCTTCTGTGCAAGCACATCGACCGAGTAGTAACTCTGCAAGTCTGGCGCCAGCAGGCCGTGTGCCTCCTCGAATCGTATCTTCACTAGCGCTACCGCGAACCGGCGAGCGGTCTCGTCTATGTGTTCCTGCTCTGTCACCGAGATGGAATGGTTGGGATGCGAAAAGGCGCTGTCGAGTATCGACCGGCCTGAATTGGCTTGTTGCATAGGCGTAGTCTGGGCATCCTCTAAGATCATGCCTGACACTGAAATCCATTACGTTACCGAATACACCGCGGTCGTGGGCGATCCTTGGGGCCCGGAAAGCTTTATCAAGGAGGTAAACCGCAAGTTGGGAAAGGGCTGGCTGTTGCACGGAGCACCAGCACTTGGGGGAGAAGGCGGCGAGGGAAATGTGATCGTGCAGGCGTTGATCAGAGAGGTTGAGGCCAATCGCCCACGCTCGCGAAAGCGTAAAGCAGATTGATTTGATCGTAGTTGATAGGCTAAGAGCATTCAGTTTCCAAACACTTGCGCAAACCTCTGCTCAACTTGCGCTCTCGTTGCTTCGCTAAGCTCGGCGTTGGGAAAGGCGACGGCGGCCGCATGGGGATCTTGACTGGCCCACTCCACGAAGACTTTGTCGACGGATTCTTGTCGTTTCTCCGGATCGCTCATCGACATCGCAAGATCGTACGCTTCCGGGTACTCTTCGGTCTGGTTGCTGCGGATGAATCCCCTGATGGCGGCGTCGCGCGATGCCCCTTCCTCGAGGTTGGCGAGCCATTGGGCCGCTGCGGGGCGGTCGTGCTGCTCCCATGAATAGGCGATAGTGTCGTAGATTCCTGTGGCGAAGGTGCCCTCCGGAAGGGAGGCGTGGGCCCAATCGAGCACGACGGTGTAATCGTGCACAGTTTCGTAGATCATGGAGTAAACCATCGCAGCCCCCTGCTCCGGATGTCGTTCTTCGACGGGAAGGTTTTCGACCCATGTTAGAGCGTCCGCCACGGAGTCACCGGCAATCCGCCAAGGCAGCGAGTGATGCTTCAGCCAAGTCTTTAGATAGTCGGACTCAAAGGTTTCGGCTACTTCGGCAAACTCCAGAGGACTCAGATGATCAAACGTGGGAAGGCCAGAGTTGCTCCCAATAAGATCGCGTGCATCATTGTCGGTCAGCCGCGACATCTCGTCCAGCGCTCTCAGTGGATCACGCGAAATCAGAACGTCGAAGATGCGGCCAACCGCATTGGCGCGGGTGTCCATGTCGTCGTCCCGCATCTGCACGGCCCACGCCATGGCGTCGTCAAATGAGAGCTTTGCCAGATCGGCCGCAGTTTCAAAGACGACGTCTGTCGCGGGGTATTGATCGTAGACGCCGGAGGCGATCAGCATGCGTGCGCGTTTCGCCGGTGGATAGTCGGGAAGGATCTCTTCGACGAGGTATCGGCTCGCATCGAAGCGTGCTAGGATGCGGATCACTTCGTCTTCCGTCATCGCCGTGTGACCGGCATGGAGGAGTTCTCGTTTCCGTCGGGAGAGATCACCGCCTTGCAACGCTTCTCCTGCTTGTTCCTGCACCATGAGTTCTCGCAGACGCATAGCAGAACCTTCCGGATCCGCCCGGTTCCAACGGCTCTCAATCGAAAAAGCGTCAACCGCATCTCGGTGAGGAAAATTTTCAAGCCATCTCCGTGCCGATTGGGGATCGTTGCGATAGCGAGCCTCAGCGACTTGGCTCAACGCCGCCTGCCAGACGTCACGGTCACGCATTTCCGCAGCCGCTATCTCAAGGGTCGCACGATCTTCTCTTGCCCAGATTTCGAAGATGGCCTCATAAATCTCAACTCTCACTTTCATCTCATTGGCTCGTCGAAATGCCATTGTGGGATCTCGCAGAGCAAACGCGCGAAAAGCGCATTCAAATGCCATAGTCCCAACAGCTGGGCCCAACTTGTCCAATCGTTCGATATCTTCTATTAGAGCTTCGGGGTCGCTCTCAGCCATGGTGTCTAGCACGATCCGAAGCAGCGATTCTCGGTCATCGGAGTGCTCTAAGCTCGCGACCCAATGGAGCGCCGCTTCCGGATTAGACTCAGCCCATGCCGCAAGTGCGATCTTGGCCAACGGTGATCCGCGGCGATGATAGTCTCTAAACAACGCCGCCGGATCTTTTTGAGGCTTCTTTGTTTCGTTCACCTGCTCAACTTTGTGGGCTGGATTTCCTGTTTCCACGGAAGTTCGCTCGGAGGCTTGTTGAGCGGTCTTGTACTGAAGCGGAATCGCTAGGTGTCTAACGGTTAGTCCACCAGCAAGAGCGATGAGGAACGCTGCCGAAGCTTGCAAGAGAAGGGGGATCTTCATGGCCTCTCCTTCTCTCCTTGTGAAAAGATCATGTTCTCAAATGCAGCAGCGAAAGCTGGGGAAAGAGACCGCTTGGAGTACGTGAGCGCTTCGCTAGTGAGTAGTGTGTCAGGATGATTGACGAGCCACTGGGCAAAGCCATTCGAGTCCGATTCTATCCATTGAGCCGCGACTCTCCCAGCGACCTCCCGTGCTAGAGACTCGTCCGCGAGTAGTTCCTCAAAGCCATGGTGCGTATCCCTATTGGAAAAGAGATTGGCGACCATCTGAGGATCATCCTCCAATAGAGACTTTGCCGCGCAGAGCTGGAGTTCCGTTTGTATCGCACCTGATCTGTTCTCCGCCAATTCGAGAAGTTGATCGACACTTCGCGGAGCGGTTCGGTCAAGCCACCATGTCTTATGGCGGAAGCCTGCGGCATCCATTTCTTCAGAATACTGCTCTGCGTAGTCAAGCAACTCCCCTAGAGATGCGTCTCGCGATTGGAGAGACAACGTAAGCACCTCTCGCCGATGCGTCGGGGGAAGCCCCTCAACGAGAGAATCCAGTACATCAAGATCAATGTGAGATCCAAGCGCACCAACGATGCGCCATCGAGACTTCTCAGGAATTTTTCCGAAAGCCTCCTCAAACCATTGCAAAGCCGCCTGGGGCTCGCTATCCGCCCAGACGTGAAGGAGATGCGGCTTAAGGTTCCACGACATGTCGATGTCTTCGGCCATCGCAAAGGCCTCCTCAGGTTCCATCTTGGACAGACGCTGGAGGATCCTCATTTGCAGGTAGTCGATCGAAATCGTACGAGTCGACCCCTCCCAGTTCTCCAACCACTTCACCGTATCCCACGCATCAGCCAAGGGCCACTGGTCGATCGACTTACTAAAATCATGAGCCACGAATACCCCCGGCCATTCCGTGAAGATCATTTCCAGCGCCTCGCGCGGTTCCTTCGCGACCCATGTCACCGCCATCTGCTTGTTAGGCTCAATGTCATGCTTCACCGCCAAAGCGAAAGCACGCTGCGGATCGATCTCCGCAATGGCGGCTAAAACAAGGTCCACCTCTCCCCGGCGTTCGTCCGCAGACTTCAGCGCAACGTCCAACGCCCCATCCGGATCCAGCCGCGCCCGCGCTGCGAGAAGGTCGTTGCGGAGCTCTGATCGGTAACCTGCATATTCAAGTGCGTCCTCGAAGTTCTCCTCTGCCCAACGAGATAGCACCCATTCGCGTAATGTTGATCGGTGAGGTTCGCGGAAGTAATCAATCCTTCGTAGAGCACTATCATAGTTTCGATCGCCGGATTCGAAATCTTTAAGAAAACTAGCAAACGCTTTACCAAGAGGCAGGTGATTCAACTGGGCAGCATTTGATGCAGGCTTGCGAGAGCCATCAAGAGACTGAGGCGCGTCACGACGGGTTGTCCCGCTCTCCCAAGAATCCCGATGATCGATCGATACGCCCAGCAACAGTCCGGCAAGCCCTGCGACTGCGATAATCGCGAGCGGTTGCGGATGATGTCGAAGCCGTGTCATGACGTCTGATGTGGTTGAAATCTGAGAATGCGGTCAGTCAAAATAAACCGAGGCACTCTCGTCTGAAGCAACCTGTCTATCTGCCATTGTCCTCGAAAGGAAGACGCGTTCAAACGATTCCTAAGTGTAGGGCGAGCGTGCCCGTTCGGGCTCCGCTTCGATCCGTTGAAGGCCGAAGCGTTGCGGGAGTCACCGGTGTCGCCCCGCAGCGTTGACAGGCTGAGGGGCAATGAACCCATTGCCTCATTCGACTCCACGTGATTCCCAAAAGGCCGGAGGCGAGTCTTCACCTCGACCATTCCAGCGCTCGGCTCTTCGTTATCCGCACGATGCAAATCGCCAAGGCATCGGGGGGAGTGGAGATCGGAATTCTGGTCAACGAGCGAGGGATCGTTGAGAGTGCTTCCGTCAAGAAGCGTACCGGGAACAAATCTCTGGATGAAAGCACCATCAAGAGCCTAAAGAAATGGTCAATCAAGCCAGCTACTGACAAAGAAGGCAAACGCGTCCCGAACGCCATCGTGATTCCAATTCGCTTCGCGCTTGGAGGTCTCGTGACGTAGACATCACTGACCTACGTTCCTCCCGGTGTCTAGTAGAACGAGGACGGAGAATGGTAGAGATGGTACGGGCATGCCGAAACCAATCATCTGGATCTGCGTGATCCGGCTGGCCTTGAATGTCCCTCTCACAGCGCCCTGGATGATTGATTGTTTCGGAATTGAAGGGCGACATGGAACGTCCGCTGACTGACGCAGGGTTGGAACGTGCCTATCAACAGGCCAATGACTGCTATCGGGAGCGTCCGTTCCAAGATACTCTAATCCATCTCCTTCCCGCTGGAACGATCCATGAATACGAATTCGATGAACTTGGACGATTGATCGAAAGCACCAAAATCGATCAAACTGTAGAGCGCATCAAGAGGGACAGCGGGGCTTCAATGCTCTCGACCCGATTATCAGATTAGGTCAACTCCGCACCGACCGAGTGTGATCCTAAATCAAGGGATACATTCAACGTATGTTTTGTCGAACTGCTGGTAGCTGCAATCGGCATCCGCGTTGTTGTCAATTACCGTCCACATGGCGGTGGACGACATTAGGTGAAACCACACCAACACTCCGAAATGATGTTCAACAAACGCCTCGCGTTGGGCAATGTCAGTCCCGACATTGCGTTCGGCCATGTTATGCAGCGGCACAAGGGGATCGCTTTCATCGTTGCGAGCTATCGAGTGCATCAAATCGAAGACAGCGAAAATCCTGCACCCAGTTTCGGCCTCCGGTTGAAGCTGCGATATAGCGCTGTCTACGCGCTGGAGCAGATGTTGAGCGTCACGACCCAACTCTTGGAGCATATGGTCGTACGTGGTTTGAAATTCAGTCCTGGTGACTGGGACGCCGTCCGATGTTTGTAGCATATTAACAATCTAAGAGTCCGAATACGATTTGATCGTCATCTCCCAAGCAATGCATGCCGTACCTCCAATGCCAAGCCTGAAGCCACAACGAGCTGAGTGTCGGCCTTGATGCCTCGACGTTGAAGATAGCTGCCGATACTTTGAGCAGCCTCTAGCCGTGCCTCCTGGTCGCTCATGGTTTCAAGCCATCTGTTTCACCATGGAACCGGCCACCGATCACTTAGCGTCCGAGTAATCCGGGAGCTTTCCTGGCCAAGACAATGAATATATTTTGAGCAATCTCCTCGGCCAGCCGGTGGTCACCCGTACGCCGTAGAGCCACACCGGAAACCATGTCCAAATAGCGATCCACCAATTGGCGGAAAGCGTTCTCGTCGCTCCGAGTGACGAAAGCTTCTAGCAAAGCGCCATCGCTTCTCTTGGAATCCGGTGTCATAGCGTCTACAGAAGTTTACCGGGATCCGCCTCTGAAAACCGGACAAATTCTTTTGTCCGGCACTCCCCGCATTTCTCTTCACAATCACAACAGTTCCTGTCCGACCTTTCCGAGAACCGCTTGGAGCGTAGTTCATGGCCTCGAGAGGCACGAATCCATTCGCGTTAGAGAGTGGGTAGCGGACCGCGAGGGCATCGGAAAACTCTCGAGTTCAAAGCGAGAGAAGAGGTGAGAAACAAACACTCAGCCCATTTAGGCTGCATTCGATGGCCGATTGACAAACAGAAAGAGCACCGCAAGAGCTGGAAAGATCAGCAGACACCAGAGAAAACTCAGCGGGGAATGTTTGCCCGTTCCTTTCCACGACATCGAGATCCGGAGATCGAGTAGATAGGCGGTGATCAGCCACCCGAGAGTCACCCCCGCAGCAACGCTCAACAGAATCAGGCTCCCATTGATTGCCAAAAGATGGTGGCGCCGACTCCACAGGATCAGGGCCGTCACCATGACCACACCAACGGCAACCGAAGAGATGAGGATACCTTCGCGAGGCCATGAGGAGGCGAAAGGAACTGCAGCCATCCATGCGGATAGCCCCACGCCAGTTCCCATAAACCCGCCCAGATTCCACTGGAAGCGATTCTGCGATCGACTGTTGTCTTCGGCGCGCATCATCCCTGCTGTCATCTTGGAAGTGCTGCTTGCTTCTGTCAATTGAGTTTAGAATAATTACTAACACTCACACTATTGCCTGGTGTTGATTTTCTTTTCGCCCGCAGGATTCCAAGAAACTTTGAATCCAGAGTCACAGGAGATGATCGTGAAGCCACTCTGCCGCGAGAACCAGAAATCGCCGATGAGGCGTCTCGAATGACTCCTTCCGAAGAGCATGGTTTCCCGGCGAGTGTCGTTCTCTTGCTTCACCAATCAGCTTCGTGACTCAGGCTGCGATCCCGATTCCATAATAAAGGATTGATATTCAGCAATATACATCATTCCATCCGTCTGCCCCGTTCAACGAATTATCGACGAGGCGCTTTTTTCAAGATTTGTTGTCCGGTGGCCAATCTTTGGTTTCGATCGTGATGGTGAATGGACGATTGGACACAACTGTTGGCCTGGGCCGAGCGCAGGGATGAAGAGGCCTTTGCGACCCTAATCGACCGCCACCTCGGGCTCGTTTACGGCGCGGCCTATCGCAAGCTTGAAAACCGCGTAGCGGCCGAGGAGGTCGCGCAATCTGTTTTCATTCTTCTCGCGAAGAAGGCGGGGACGCTACGCCCGACCCGATCCCTTGCGGCCTGGCTCTATGTCACCGCTCGTCGTCAGGCCATTGATCTCTACCGAAACGAATCGGCGCGAAAGCGCAGAGAAATAGCGCATGCCATGAATGATGAAACGATGAAGCAGGAGGATCCGATTCGCTGGTCTGACATTGCGCCGATCCTCGATGAAGCGATGGAATCGCTAGGAGAGAAAGACCGCCTGGCGATACTCCTGCGGTTCTTCGAGGAACGTCCTCTCAGCGAAGTAAGTGAGGCGATCGGTGTCAGTGAGGAAGCTGCGCGAAAACGCGTGAAACGGTCCCTCGAGCGTCTTCGTCTCTGGCTAAACCGTCGCGGGATCGAGTGTACCGCTGGAGCACTGGGAATCACGCTTGGAGCCCATGCGGCGAAATCGATTCCACTAAACCTAACCGAAACAGCGTTGCAGGCGGCATTGGCGCAGACCATGCCCGTTTCCACCGCAACAACCCTAACGACTACGATGGCGTCTATCAAACTACCCATAGCCGTTGGTCTCCTTGCCGGAGCCGCCGTCCCATTCACCCTGGGACATCGTCAGGATCAACCTGAGGAGGCGTTATTCTCTCAAGATCAAGTCTCCATCGAACTCAATGTCTCCCTGCCACAGCCCGAAATCAATGGACTCATTGCGGAATGGATTGCCTTGCGGGATGAACACGGTCCCAATGGAGGCTCCATGCGGGCTTTTTATGAAGCGGCGCAACAAGTGAAGGATGACTTCAAGCGCCGGGTGTTCCGTACGGCGGTGGTGGCCGATTGGGCGGCCAACGATCCGGAAGGGGCTCTCGACTACTTCAGCAGCGAGAGGAACGACAGCCGAATCACCGACGTGCTGAGGGTGTGGCTTGAAAACGATGCTTCAGCAGCCCTTACCAAAATGGAAACGAACGGCAACCAGTGGGATGAGCCGATTGCGGACCTTCTGGAGGATCTCGCCGATGCTCATCCGCACGCTTTGGCGAGAGTGGCGCCCTTCGTAAAATCCAGGCGGCTCTTTGAGCACCATATTCAGGATGCCTTCGCCATGGCAGCCCGGAAAGACCTGAGTGGCATGCGTACGGCCGCCGAAGCGCTCACTGGAAAGGCCCGTCAAGAGGCTCTAGCAGGTGTGGCCAAGGCATGGGCGGAAACCGATGGGAAGGCAGCTCTTGGGTGGGTGGAGCAGATGGACTCCAGCGAAGATCGAAGCCGCGCCTTGCAGGAAGTGCTTGTGGGATGGGCCAACGTGGACCCGAGCGCAGCGCTCGACCGACTAGACCTGGCTCCAGCCGGTGGATTGGCTCCTGGCGAAGGCCAAGTCCAGGTGATATCAGGTCTTGAAACTTCTGAGAGAGTTCTCAAAGCAGCTGCAGCGGCCGATCTGGAGGCAACCGTGAACTGGCTCGTCGAGAATTCTGACAAAGTAGACCCGCGGCATCTCGGCTCAAGCATCGGGAGAGCGTTGGAGGATCGACTTTTTTCCGATGTTCCCGGCACGTTGAACATGATTCGCGATCACACTGGCTCCGATATTCTGGAACAGGGATTGCATTACATCATGCGCAGCAGTGGAAAGGGCTACATTGATGACATTTGGGACTGGGTGCGAGAGGAGCCTCCGTCCGAGGTGACGACAGCGATCAAGAAAAGTGTCTTCGCCAGTATCAGCGCTCGGGATCCGCAGAGAAGTCTCGAGCTGGCGCGCGAATTCATTGAGCAAGAAGAGATTGGCGCCATCCACTTCGGGGCATTGAGATCCTGGTTCGCCCCTGATCTCGATGGTTACGAACAGGCAGAATCCGTCTTTGCCCACGCCCCTGAAGAGATCCGCAACGAGGTGTTGAAAAACGCTTTGATGCGTACCTCGGCAGAGGAAGTCGGCCGTGACCGGTGGGAGCAATGGTTAGAGAAATTGCCCGATGATAGCCGTCGCGAGGTGGTTGTGGGATCCGTTCGAGGCATTGCTTACAGTGATCCGGCCGGGGCAGTCGAGAGAGCGGTGTCTCTAACAGACACAGACCGGCCTCATGCCTTTCATGGAATCGCTGAGCGATGGGCCAGAGGTGACAGCTACACAGCCTCACAATGGATCGCTTCGATGGAGCCAGGAATCGAGAGAGATCATGCGGCTCTGGCGCTTGTGCAGTCGATTGCCAAAGCGGAACCCGACAGCGCCTGGCAATGGGCGCAAACCATTCAGATGCCGGATCAACGGCAGCAGGCAATGCACACGGCACTTCGCCATTTCGGTAATGCTGCGCTCGATGTCATTTCCGCCTCAGACCTGAATTCGGCAGAAAGATCGGCTCTGAGCCAGTGGTTCGAAACGCAGTCCTCACACTCGAACTAACTCGATATGATGAAAGGAATAAGTCCGCGTCCGCTGCTGATATTCGCCTGTTCCGTCGCCGTCGGAGCAGTAGCGGGTATCGCGCTCCGCACTTGGTGGTTTTCCAACCCGAAAATGTCGGCGATTTCGGTGGCTGGCCAAACAAACCGCACGGTTGCTTTTCCGGACGCTACGGTCCTACCCGATCGCTCCACGCGCTTCTCCAATCTCGCAAAAGCCCTGGCGAAGATCCCAAGGGCACAGCGTTATCTATGGTTGGCTGCGCAAATGGAGAACGCTTCGCTTACCGAAGTCGACAGCCTCTTCCGCCTGGCAGGAATCGAAGGTCACACGGATTTGCAGAGAGCCATCGCCGCGCGCTGGGCCAAGCTTGATCCCAGTCACATGTTTGAGGCAATGAGCGATGCATCTGAATACGATCATCCCATCGTCAGAATTCTGTTCGAGCAATGGGCGCAAAGTGATCCGCAAAACGCCCTGAAACATGTGGTCGAGAACAAACGAACCAAATGGTATCCAGACTTTGGGAAAACGTTGTGGAACCAGCTCATGAAGCACGCACCGGCGACAGGCTTTGCCGCATACGGTCAACTCGGGATCATCGGCTACCTCCCCGACACGAGGCACGTTGGCGCGTGGGCCAGGTCAGATCCACGAGCGGCAGCGGAACTCCTGGTGAGCCAGATGAACGATCAGCCTGCAGGACGGGAGACGATGAAAGAGATCGCCAAAGTGTGGGGAGAATCCGATCCTGGGGCGGCTCTGACATTCGGGCTGCAACTAGAGGATCAGGGCTATCGATACACCGTTCTGGTCAACTCGATGAAGGCATGGGCCCGGCAGGATCCCGAAGCGGCAGCCCACTACATCGCAGGACAATCGGATGCTCATTTGCGCGCAACGTTAGGAAGCGGCCTCGTTGCTGGCTTGGCCGAAACAGATCCGAAGTCCGCCCTGGCTTGGGCAGAGGAGAATCTTCAGTCCGCTGCGCGTGCCGATGCCATAAGCGAAGCCGTTGAGACGGTGGCCCAACAGGACATCGACGCTGCAGCGGCTATGGTTGCCGGCATGGAGCCCGGAGGCGCCATGAACGTTGCCGTTTCCCAGGTCGTGAGGGAATGGGCGGAGAAGGGAGTTACTGACAATGATGCCATGTGGACGTGGATCGAGTCCCTAACCGACATCGAAGCACGGGAACGGGCCGTGCAAGGGCTCGAGTGGCGACTCCAACGGAATGCCCGTGATGGGCTCGTCGATTTTGTTTCCGGCAAGCATGGGCATTTGGCCACCAAATCGATAGTCGAACGGGCTGCCCGACAAAGGGCGCGCCAGGATGCCCCATCCGCCGCAAACTGGGCATCCTCGCTTCCCGAAGACCGTTCCAGCACAGCACTTGAAGCCGTGATGGACTATTGGAGGGGTGTTTCCACTTCTGAAGCTGCAGCGTGGGAGAGTGCAGAACAGCGTTAGTCCAAAAGCGGCAGTCTAACAGATTTTATCAAATTTGCTTTCAAATGCTCCGAGTTCAATCGAAGTGGATCCTTGTTGGTCACAGAAAGCGTCGCAGCGGCAGTACGACTGTAGGTTGGGCACAAGCAAGAAGCGAAAAGTGGGATGAACCACTAAACCTACACAGCGCAAATCCAGGCAATTTCTAGA
The DNA here is from genome assembly GCA_965224685.1 of Verrucomicrobiales bacterium. Taxonomy (GTDB): domain Bacteria; phylum Verrucomicrobiota; class Verrucomicrobiia; order Verrucomicrobiales; family DEV007; genus CBDDAB01. The sequence continues at coordinate 2,124,471 of CBDDAB010000018.1, forward strand.
CATTCCATCCGCAATGACGATTTTGGATCACCTCAAGGCATTCAGTTCGAATAGGTTACACCTGAACCTCACATTGTAAGTGAGTGGTCACGGAGAACGAGCGCAATTCGTGGTCCGGTATTCCAGTCGACGACACACTAATTTGAAGCACCACGTGCCTCAGAAATGAGCAGCGAAGAACTACTCACCCGGTACTTGGAGTCGGGCAGCGATGCGGACTTTGATGGGCTTGTGCGTACCTACGGGGGACTTGTGTTGGGGACCGCTATCCGGAAGACGGGGGATCGCGCACTCGCGGAAGACATCTCGCAGCAGGTCTTCGTCACGCTCTACCAGAAAGCTCGGACCATTCGCGAGCCCCACAGGCTTGGTGCCTGGCTCCATCGAACGACACTCTGGCACTGTGCGAACGCCGTGCGACATGAGGCCAGCCGTCGCGCCGTGCTTGCACGATATCAACGAGAATTGGAGCAACAAACAACAATGAATGAGAATGAGATCTGGGAATCCCTCCGTTCAGAACTGGATCAGGCGATCGATTCCTTAAGACCGGTGGAACGTGATCTTCTCATCTGGAGATTCTTTGAGAAACGCCGCTATAGTGCGATTGGCAGGCTCCTCATGAAGTCTGAAGATGCCTGTCGGAAACAGACTGGCAGAGTTCTCAGAAAACTCCACCGTCGCCTCCGACGGCAGGGAGTCGCGATTCCGATGGCCGTGCTCGCCACCGGGCTGGCCAGTCAGCTGGCAAACCAAATCACCCCCGCCTGCGCAGCGGCTCTATCAAAATCTGTGCTCACTGCAGAATCGACGATCAAGGGATCCTCGCCTCTTGCATACACCACTCCGTTCATCATGACCAAAGCCGCCACGCCTGTACTAGCCTTGATCGCCTTTCTACTGCCCATCGGGATACGGCTAGCTGAAAACCGACTGCCTCCTCAGAAAGCCGAGGAGAACAGAACAAACGCACGCGCTCTAACAAAGCCTCCGGAAGAGCTAACTCTACGATTCGAAAAAGAACCGGCGGGAAGAATCAACTTCAAGCGTGGCTCACAAGAAATTGCTCGCATCATCGATCAACTATCAAAGCATCCAAATCCGACGCGTGTGCGCGCTGAGTTGAGTCAGTTTTTCCTGTCTCTATCACATGAGGAGCTTCCGTTAGCACTTGACGTACTGCCTGAACTGCAAGTCCAGAGTGATCGAAGTGTGATCGCGAGTGCCCTATTCTCGCGCTGGGTAGGTTTTGCTCCGCAAGAAGCAGCTGAGATTGCGGTCACGATCGACGATCCCGGTTATCTGGGCGGTGCCATCTGGGGCGTAATGAAAGCTTGGGTAAGGAAAGATCGCAGGGCAACATGGGCGTGGATCGAGGCTCAACCTAACGTCCAAGAGAGAGAACGCCTGGTGAAGAGCTATTGGACGGCACTCAGCTATACTGATCCGGTTGCTGCGGCGGAAGCGGCCCTTGCAGTTGAGAACAATGACGTGCAGCTGCAACGCTTCGAAGATCTTCTTCGCGTGTGGCGCAAGTCGGATCCGGAAGCCGCCCTTCAGTGGGTAAAAGGGTTAGAGGACGGGGCACGGCGAGATCAATGGTTCAAAGAACTGGTAACCGAACTGTCCTACAGCGACCCCAAGGAGGCATTGGCTCATGCCGATTCGCTGTTCAATGGCTACCCCAAGCAGCAGGTCTATACAAAAATTCTTGCCCAATGGGGACGCACCAATCCTCATCTTGCGTTTACCCGCATGATCGAACTGCCGGAGGATGTCCGCTCACTGGAGATGGTAGAGCAATTTGGAAGTGCCATGTCCGATATTTCTTCAGCAACGGAGTTTGCTGCGATGCTCTCTGTTGAAGGGGAGCGAAACCACTTCATCCATGGCATCGTTAAGAGCGCAAGCGAAGGGCAGTACTCGCGACACCAAGACGCCTTTCCCGCGCTCGCAAGACTGGTTGCCGGCATGACGAATTTTGACCAGCGGCAAGTGGCCGCGCGACAACTGGCAGATGGCTGGCTCTCATCGGACCAGCGAGCTGCCCGATCCTGGATCGAATCCACCAAACTACTCTCGGCGACTCAGCGGGAGCGGCTCCTTGAGGCACACGATCAATGACTCCACTAACACGAACTTTTCTGACAGTTTTACTGAGTCTGATCGCCGGCCTCCTGGTTTGCCAGTATATCAAAGTCGATCGTCAAAGTGAAGAGCGTAGCTCCGTGGGCTCCGGGATACTCCCAATAGAGCGAGTACGGAAGGGTTCTTTTCGGCTCAACTCTGCGACGTTGGATCAGCTAAACGATAGTCTTGCGCAGTTTGCCGAGACCAATCATAGCGAAACAAACTGGCTGATTGCACAGCAGCTCTTTAGTCTTCCCGCCGATCGGTTGTCGGACGCTCTCGCTCTTCTAGACGCCCATCGACCTTTCGATGAAGAACAGCCGATCCGCGCACTATTTTCTCGATGGGCGGAAGTTGATCCCAAGGCTGCATTAGAGGCACTACGAAGCCTTCCACAGCCAGCGATGATGGCGGTCGCACGTCACGAAGTCATTCGAGCCTGGGCGTTTCTTGCTCCCGAAGAGGCCATTGCCTACTTCGAAAAAGAACCGGGATGGCGAGTCGTGGATCTCTGGCACCACTTCGCCGATGCCTCCCCTGAGAAAGCATTCACGCTCACCACGAACATCAAGAATACGAATCTGCGGAGAGCTTGCGAAGAAGCCGTCATCGAGCGAATTCAGCGGCACGATCCCCTCGACGCAATCGACTGGCTTATAAACAACCGTGGTGGCAAAGAAGAGGGGCGCAGGAAGGTAGGAGAGGTGATGAGCATGTGGATGAGAAGAGATGCTGAGCAGGCGCTTGAGAAACTGCGCTCCTTGCCGGAAGTCTATCACAGTCATCAACTCTACGAAGATCTCGGCCGAGCGGCCAAGCGGCCAAATGATGAAGTGCCCATAGCATTCTTAGAAGAGATTCCAGAACACTTTCGAGAGGCCTACATTGGCGGGGCGCTCTTTGGGATGATAGAGGGCCATCCGGATCAGGTCATGACTTTGGTAGAGACTCTACCCGAAGGCCGGGCGCGACAGAACGTTTTAGCAGGTCTGGCTGCACGGCTGGCCGAGGTAGATGTGAACAAAGCTTCAAGGTGGTTGAGCAATCTTGAGCCGGCGCTCTCTCGGGATCTCGCGATCGGTGCGCTCACGCGTCATCTTGTTCACAGCGATCCGGAAGCGGCCGCCATATGGGCCTCGGATATCGGCGATCATGATATTCGCGAGCAGAGTCTCCGTGACGTCATCACGAGTTGGCGGCGCAAGAATCCCGAAGCGGCCGATGAATGGATTGCCATGGAACACAACGGACTGTCCGAGGATCAGGAATGAAGAATCCAACCAGACTAACAAGTGATTTACAATTCAAGCACCGCTCATTATAAAATGAAACCATACTCTATAAATGTTCGGTCAGCGTTGCTGACATCTCTCTTTACTGCGGCGAGCTCATTGTCTTTAACCGCTCAGGAGGAAGGCCCCTCTTTGCATGAAGCTCTTCTCGCCTATTGGGCTTTCGAAGACAGTTTCAGCGAAGATCATGGAGGGTTCTCCATCTCTCCCAGGGGAGAAGATCCCATTCTCTTTGATGAAGGCAAATTTGGAAGAGGGATCGTCTTCAATGGCATCGACCAATATTTGGAAGTCGAAACGGAAAGTGAAGATCTCTTCGATTTTGATCCTTCTGAGAGCTTCACGATCTCCGCCTGGATTCAAGCAAATGAAATCGATTCGGTGCACCGAAATACCATCATTGAAAAAGGTGACGGCAATTTCAGTCTTTCTGCATCCGTCAACGGCGAAACCGGTGGGCCCGAGATCAGGGCCACGCCCGGCAACTACCCATTGAGGAGTGACAACGATAGCCTGGTCAATGCATTTCAACACGTGGTGCTTGTGGTGGATTCTCAGTTCGAGAATTCGCCTGTGGTTCGACCCGGGCGTCCGGTGGAACCGGAACCTCCGGGAAAAGTCTTTCTCTATGTCGATGGTGTTCAATCAGATGCGACCCAGCTCTCGCGGCCGGGAAGCGATGTCATTCGCCACAATACGACGGCGCCGGTCACCATTGGAGCTTCTCTGTTCCCGTCCACGACGTTTCGCTATCCCTGGAGTGGAATGATTGACGATGTTGCCATCTGGCGGCGAGCACTTTCAGAAGACGAAATCCACCAGATCTACCGCGAAGGAGAAGGGAGTGCCATATCTGAGCTCCTAACCAAAGACCTGGCTCGCATCGGGGGGATCTCTGCCGATCGAGAGGGGGTGACCTTTCGGTTTCGCAACGGTCAGGATAGCGCGGTGGATTCCGAATCCTTTCACTTAGTTGTTAATGGCGACTCCGTCCCTGCGACGTTTGGAGTAGGCATTGATGATGTTGTGGAGTTTACCTATCACCCTGCCGAGGGATTCACACCAGGATCCCAACCCTCGTACACTTTTGTGGTTCGCGACACGCTTGGCAATGAACTCAGTGATTCCGGGGCCTTCTCGATTCCTGAACTTCCTTTCCTATTTGTGCCTCGCCATGGAGTCAACGCACCAAGTGGGCGTCCTGGATTCTGGGGTCTTCGTGAGATATGGTCAGCAGGAAGCGTTGGGCCGCAAATCGCGGTGGGAAGAGCTGGATCGACAACCATTCCCGAAAGCTTTGCTTTCGCGGATTCTCATCACTCAGTTCTGAAATTTGGTGACCAAGGCCCTTTTGGGCCTAACGGATCCAATCCCCCAAGCCCAATTCCAACGTTGAGCAGTGGCTTTCCTGTGGAGAGTGTTGTGATCGCTGCCAAGGCAACCATTGAACATCCTGGAGGTGACCTTACCTTGGGCGTTCATGCCGAAGGTGGCTTTGGGATTCGCGTTCGTGGTCAGGCCTTCTCCCGTGTGCTCGGCACCGGGTTCATCGACCCCAATGCGCAGGATATCATGGTCTCCCTGGGCATTGAGGAAGACAGTGACGCTCGCGGGATCATCGAGGATTTACCCGAAGGGGTCTACGAACTGGAAGTGGTGGCCTGGCAAGCGGCACACGAGGTGAACCTGGAAGTGTATTCGGCATTTGGAGCTTTTGAGAACGACGAGGATACCGGCACCTGGAGGCTACTTGGTGAGGAAGGAGGGCTTCAGTTAGTGTCGAGCGATGGCAATGAAGGAGCCTTTCTAGATCGAATCCAAGTGACGCTTGAATCGATATCGCTGGACCTGGTCGATACGGGGACAAGCATGGTTGAACCGTCCTCGATCGCCTTGATGATTGACGGGGTCGAAGTTCCCCTCGCCATCACCAAAGAGGACCATCGAACCACACTAACCTACACCCCGAACCGTGCGTTTGATCCCGGAAGTGTCCACACGGTGGATCTGACTTTTAGAGACCACGAGGAACGCGAATTCGTGGAGTCCAGGACAATCAGCGTCCCTGAGGCTCCCTTTCCGTTAAGGAATCTCCGATTCAATGAAGGCTCCGCGGGAAACTGGGGGTTGCGCCTGCTGCGCGATGTCGGTGAAATTCGAGATTTGAAAGCCGCTGTATCCGCCGTCCTCCTGACGGATGAACCTGGATTTGAAGGTCAAATCACCGACTGGAGGGCTTCCGTGGTCAATCATCGGGAGAGGGACTTCACGGATCCTGACTTCATCAGCGATACGGGCCTCTTTGCAAACGATGTCTTATTAGAGGGAGCAACGGTTGATGCACCGGACAACGATTATGTGATCCTAGCACACGCATATGTCGTTGTGCCATCGACTGGAGACTGGACCATTGGGGTCCGCTCCGACGATGGGTTCGCGCTTCGATTCAAGGGCCATCCCTTTTCACAGGTCTTTGGCAAAGGCGTTGTAGACGAGACTTTCCCTGAGTTCATGCTGTTTGCAGGCCTCACACCGGATAGCAACTCCCACGGCGTGCTCGAGCAGGTTGAGGCAGGAGTTTATGAAATCGAGTTCGTGGCATTCGAAAGTTTGGGCGATTCCTATTTCGAGATTTACGCAGCACCGGGAGTGTATGTTAGCGCAGACGAGACCGATACCTGGGATCTCATTGGAAGTGCGCTGGGATGGGCATTGACGGGCAGAGTTAGCGGGGCCGGAGTTCAGATTATTTCGTTAGAGGTCACCAGGCTCAATGCAGATCCTGTCGTGGATCTCACCTTCAAGTCTCAAACACTCCGAACCTATTCGATCTTTCGATCTTCGGATCTTGTCGAGTTCGAGGAGATTGCTGATGATGTCACTGGATTGGAAAACAGCACTTTCTTTCGCGATCTCGCCCCTTTTCCCGGAGCGGCTTATTACATCGTTAAGGAAGCGCGGTGATGCCCACTCATCGGCGCCATGCCTTGGTAAACGCCGTCGCATCACGTGTCGCCGCCGCCTGCCGTTGGGACTGTTGAAGTTCGCCCGTTTTCAGGAAGGATTCCCATGCACGCCGCGCCGATTGAATCGCTTTGGGTGGCGCTTTGAAATGGGCGAGCGGTCTCGCTTTGGTCCAGAAAAAATCCTTTCCCGAAAGGACGATCCCTCGACTGAGGATTTCAATCTCGTGACCATAGGGAGCACCCGAAGAAACCCCCATTCGAGGTTTCATCGATACTTCTTCGTCCTCGATGGTCGTGGTCGCCATAACCACTTGAGTCCAGGGAGGGAGCGGGATCGCAGGGTGAACACTCGAGGGATCAAAGCCCAGCCATTGACCATCGACCAAATACTCCACACTGCGATGCATCTCAAGACGTTGATCAATGACCGGAACAACGGCCAACGATCTCGCCGGTATCTTGCGGTGACGCAACAATGCCAGAGCCAGATTCGCATTGCCAGTGCAAATCCAGTTCGCACCACTATCGAGTATACCGAGGGCATCCATGGATTTGACCGGTTTCCCTCCTTTCATCTTTTGAACATGCTTCTGAATTGCCGCAGCAAATGCCGGAACGTCTTTCCTTTCCAGATTGGCGGCAAGCGAACGAACGATTTCCGCGTTTGCTTGAACACAGGCCGTTGGACGTTGGTAGTAAGTTTTGCTGTCACTCGCTGCATTCTTTTCTGTCTCGGTCAGGAGAACCGTTGCTCCCCACTTTAATCTGATGATCTCGTTATTCTTGCCTCTCATTTTCACATGAAGCACCATATTGGCGCTTCCGCGTTTCCGAAGGCGGATGGCGGTTGCCGCTTTCTCTGGTTCGGTGATCACCGCATAGTTCAGTGGAATCTGAGCGGCAGTGAGTTGCGGGATGGGCAGCATCACCTCATGACGACCGGAGCGAACCATCTTCAGTTCGGCGCCCCCAAGGACAGCGGCCAGCCCCTCGCCGGTCATTCGTTTGAGAGCCGATTGTTCAAATGCTTTCGTCGTTTCCGCAAGACTCTCAGTGAAATCCTCTTTCAGGGCGATGCCAGTAGATAGCCTGTCTGGCCGTTCCTTTGCGGAACGTCGTGAGCTGGCTTGACCAAATGCGAAGGTCGATAAGCTCAGGCTAACAATGGTCCAGCAGAGTGCCGTTCGAACGGTAATCGTCATAGTGATAGAGTGGATTACAGTGTTTTAATGTTTGGTTGTCTTTTACCAAAAAAAACTGCCGCTCACAGTCCAATTGTGACCGATTTCAAACAGATGGGCCATTCATGATAGCCCTCCCAGCGGACTTCCAGATGCTGAGGCGAGAAGGACTTTCAACAGAGTATCCGGTTCTGAAGGAGATGAGCCGAAATTCAAGGTCACAGCCGGGAAGGCTGTGGCAGTCTATTCTGTACCGGAATGACATTCGGCTTTCATGATTAACGAACAAGAACTCCTAAATCGCTATGTGCAAACGGGTTGTGAAAAATCCTTCAACGCACTCGTCGAGCGACATGCCGGTATGGTTTACGCCGTCGCCTACCAGCGGACGGAAGACCGGGAGATGGCGAAGGAAGTCGCCCAGAACGTTTTTCTGGCTCTTGCCAGGAAAGCCTCACAGCTTCGCGTCAAGACCAGCCTGGCCGCGTGGCTTCACCGGGTGACGGCGCTTGAAGCGGCCGCTATGCAGCGATCTGAACGCCGCCGCCGTCGTCGGCATGAAACACTCGCGACCATGAAAGAAATCGAAAGCACCGAACCTCTGGCTCATTCTGAGAACCTCTCGCTTCTCGACGAAGCCGTGCAGAAGTTACGAGCAGGAGATCGCGACCTTCTCTTCCGCCGCTTTTATGAAGAGATGAGCTTCGCTGAGATCGCCCGCCATTACGACATTGCGGAAGCCACTGGCCGAAAGCGTATTTCACGCCTCCTAAAAAAGCTAAGCACGCTCATGAACCGGCGAGGCGTTTCGGTTTCGGTGGTAGCGCTCGGTGCGACCATGACAGCGCACTGGTCAAAAGCAGCCCCGACCGGATTAGCCCATTCTCTTTCCCAGACGGCGCTATCGGGACTGGTCGGTACAACCTCTTCAAACCTGACATTACTCACGACGATCATGACCACGAAACTGACCGCCATCTCTCTGGTCGCTCTCGGAGCGGCCTTTCCTCTCACTATACAATGGGCGCACTCGAAGCGTGATGCCTCAACAGAACCCACCCAGATCAACCAGGTAGAAATGGGCGCTCAATCGCTTGATGCTGCTCGGGCTGTGAAAGCGCCTCAGCAGGCATCAACCTCCGAGTTCAATCTTGAAGCCTTAGCGCGCGAATTGCGCCGCTTGCCGCTGCCTGATGGCTCCTTCAAAAGAGAACTTCAACTGGAACTGTTGATGCATACCCTGACAGAAAGCCAAGTTATTCAAGTCGTAGATTTGTTAAGGGAGGCTCCTAATGCAGCGGCTCTAAGCCGCATTGCCACAGCCCTATTCAGCCGGTGGGCTGAGTATGATCCTCAGGCGGCGGCGATGATGGCACTTCAGTTTGGTGACCTCCGCTACTCGGCTCAAGGCGGCGTACTTTCCACTTGGGCTCAGCGCGATCCAAACGCGGCCCTTTCTTTTCTCGAAGAATCAGTCCTTTCGAATGGTGACCAGGCGGAACTCATGATCTCTCATAAACTGCTCGAACGTGTGATTCACATCACCGGAGATCGTGCGTCTGCGCTGGAGCGCATGGAAGCTCTAGCAGACACCAATCTGAGCCGGACGATGACCAATAGACTGCTCACGACCTGGGCCAAATCAGAACCCGACGAAGCGTTTAACTGGATTCAGGCCAAGGAGGATTACGGTTCTCGAAACCGTTACACTCAGGACCTCCTTCATGAACTGGCCCTGTCCAAGCCGAAGAAGACCTTTGAACTCGCGCTCTCTCTCGATCAGCCGAAACTGCGGGAGGAGGCTGTACGCTGGACGCTCATGCAGTGGGCGGGTCAAGAAGCACGCGAAGCTTATCTAGCGCTACCGGATACGATCCGCACCGAACATCTCACTAACAATACGGTGCCTTTCCTGGCGCGGGATGCAGAGACTGCCTTTGAAATGGCAAACGAGTTGCCGGAAGGTTTCCACCGCAATCACTTCCTCTTTCATGGTGTGAGAAAGCTCACGGCTGAAACGCCTGGAGAAGCAGCGAGCCAAGCTCTCGCCATTCCTGACGAGAGCACTCGGATCAAGGCCTTAGAGTATGTGGGCAAGCAATGGCTGGAGGCCGATCGCGCTACCGCACAATCCTGGTTTGAACGAGAGAGTGGGCTTCCCGAGCAGAAGCTTCGCGAGTTACTGAAAGGAGATTCGAAATGAGATACGTCGCTTGCATTTTCATCGGGGTATTAGCAGGTTGGATTGCTGGTCCGTTGATCTTCCCTCAATCCAATCCGCTGCCTTCAGAATCGAAGAAACAGGATCACGCTTCGCTCGTTCTCGCGCAAACCGGGACACCGAATGCCTTATCACTTCCCACCATTGAGCCAATAGCACTGGATCAGGCAGCCGCTTATTGGAAAAATCCGCCGCTGGCCGGCACTCAGGAAGAAACCGAATTTCGCCTGGGCATGTTGTGCCTTGCAGAATCCACAGCTGACTTCCAGGCCATCGCACAGTTTGTCAACGCTACCCCAAATCCCGATGAGGTGAAGGACTATGCCAAGATCGTCTTTGCAGCACTAACGGAACGCGATCCCCTGGCGACAATTGAGGCAGCTGAGAGCCTAACGAACGAATCGATTCGAAACTCGCTGATGCGCACCGTGATCGAGAAATGGGCGGAAGACTCGCCAGACAATGCATTGGCCTTTATCAATAATCTTCCAGGCGATGTCCTCAAAGAGGGCCGTCTTGTCGATGCCGTCATCAAAGGGATGGCAAATCGCGATCCTGGCGGAACGATCGAGCGCCTAGCAGATCTGCCGATCGCCGAAGATCACCACTACGGTATGGCGGTGGATTCCTGGGTATCCCAGAATCATGAGGCTGCTTTTACTTGGTTACAGGCGCTCGGGGATGAGCCGCTCAAGCATCGACTGATGGATCAGGCCATCCGGTCGATGGCGTATCGTTCACCGGATACAGCGCTCGAAGTGACCCTATCACTGCCTCACGACGGTGAGCGCCAGCACCCCGCACAGACGATGCTTCAGGAATTGGCGGCCATGTCGATTCCATCTGCACTTGAGAAAGCGGTACAGGGAATCCATACCCTGCCTGAAGAATTGAGGACAGAGGAATTCATGCGCCGCTTTGGCAGAAACGCTGCCATCAACTCTCCTGACAAAGCAATCGAACTATCCGATAAGATTCCTGACAATGCGCTCTTGGATCAAGGTTATTGGGAAGGTCTTCTGTCACAGGTTGCCTGGAAAGCCCCGGCAAGAGCGGCCGGTCTTGCATCTCGTTTGGAGGAAGGGCAGGGGCTCTCCAATGTCTACGAATCCATCATGCGCTCCTGGATGAAATCAGACGAGTTTTCCGCCGCACAATGGCTCGCAGAACTAGCGCCTTCAGATTCGAAAGACCGTGCAATCCGCACGTTTACCAACGAACTGTTCTCAATGGATCCAGAACGTGCCGTCCAATGGGCCTCAGCGATCGACAATCCCGAGAGAAAAGCTAAGCAAGTTCATAAACTCGTAGAACAATGGGAAAACATCGATGCCTCCTCGGCCAGAGCGTGGCAAGCGAAACAGGAGGAACCTTCAGGTTAGGTCAGGGACAATTTACCCTCTGAGCAGAAGGATCTCTTGCTTGGCGACTTCGGCCTGTAATCCGATTCGGGCGAACACCCGTGAGGGTTTTCTGCCGCTTGCTGCATCCATTTCAGCCGTCATCACGGAACAATTGGCAAAAAACTCACTCATGAACATCCGTAGACTCTCTGTTGGAGCCCTGGGAATGTCCGCCCTTCTGTTGTCGATACCTCTGAGTTCCCCGGGAGAAACCGTCGAAATTCTCGACCCAAATCTGGAGCGCAGGATTCGTTTGGCTCTTGCCATCGGAAATGAACCCATCACGCCTGATGACATGGTCAGTCTCACCCACCTCGATGCAGAGGATGTGGACGTTCGTGACCTCACCGGGTTGGAGCACGCTGTCAATCTCACCTCGCTTGAAATCGGCGACGGTCAAATTTCGGACCTCAATCCGATCTCCCGTCTCACCAAGCTGATCGAACTTTGCCTTCTTAAGAATCGTCTCACCGACATTTCGCCGTTGGCCAATCTGAAAGCCCTGGAGATTCTCGATATCAGTCGGAATGAAATCGAAGACCTCGCTCCCCTCCGTGAGCTCACCGCATTGCGCTCGTTGGATGTCGCCCGTAATCGTATCGTGGATTTGGTTCCGATTGTAGACCTGCCCCATCTTGAACATCTCGACATATCCGAAAATCCACTGCATTCGCTGGTGTTGCCCGACAGCTCGGGAATGAAGTGGCTCAGCGTGGCCAGTCTGGGAATGGAAGAGTTTTCCGTTCCCTACCCTCATCTCGAGTATTTGGATTTGAGTCACAATACCATCGAGGAACTGGAACACATATCAAACCTTCCGCGGTTGAGAGAACTGGACGTGTCGCACAACTGGCTGGATTCTTTGGAGGGAATCGAGAAACTTTCGAGCCTTCAGGTTCTGGATATCGACAAGAACCAGATCACTCAGCTTGATCCCGTTGCTCAACTCCCAAACTTGACGCACCTGTTTGCGGCCAACAATCCAATCTCTGATCTGGCTCCACTTGCAGCACTTTCGAAGCTGATCTCGCTGCGGTTGTGGAATCTTCCGATCACGAGCATCGACCCTATTCTCGACCTTCCTGTCTTGGAGTCGGTATCATTGATTGGCAGCTTCTTAAGCTTGGCTCCAGGCTCATCAGCCGGGCAGGCCGTTGCGTCACTGCAGGAGCGGGGAGTCGTGGTCACGTCCGAAGATCAGCGAACGGTCGAACCCGTGGTGGTTCCAGACGATAGACTCTCTTCCTGGCTGAAATCTAAAGTTGGGTTGCCCCTAACAGGTACCCTTACCACGCTTCACTTGGCAACGTTCGCCTCGATCGACGTCGAGGACAATCACGTGAGCGATCTCACCGGGCTGGAGCACGCCATCAATGTGAAACAACTCGATCTGGAGGACAATGATATCGTCGACTTGACTCCCATTGCGTCGCTCACAGACGTCACTTATCTCGATCTCTGCAACAACGAAATCCAGGAGATCACCGCCCTGTCAGGGATGACCTGGCTCCTCGAAGTGGATTTAGGTCGCAATCAAATTCTCGATATTTCTCCGGTCGCATCCTGGCCTCACGTCCGGTGGCTCGATATTCATCAGAACGCGATTCGCGACCTCGGGCCAATCGAGAACTTGAGCTCTCTCCTTCAACTCGGGGTGGGAGAAAATCCGCTGGGAGACATCGCCGCAGCCGCCCGCCTCCGATCGCTCCGCCGCTTTCAAGCGGATGATACCGGTATCAACTCCGTCGAGGTGCTGAGATCCCTGGTTCATCTGGAGGAAATCTCGGTGACTTTGAACTTTCTCGATATCAGGCCAGCGTCCGATGATCTCGATACCATCAATGCACTCAACCGCAGCGGACGAACCATCGAATACCTCCCGCAATTGCCAACCACGGTGGGAACACCTGTCTCCACCGCGATCTCGCAGATCCAGAATGGCGACATTTGGGTTCGTTGGGACACTGAACCGGGCGTGGTTTACCTGACCTATACCAGTATTGACCTGAGAAACTGGAAGCGGGGCTCACTGAGGGAAGGAACGGGATCACCCTTTGAATGGATGCTGTCGGCAGGGCCCAGCAACCCGCAGTCCTTTGTGCGAGTCGTGAAGTTTTCGGAGAACTAGTCTGATCTAAGAGGTTCAGAGACGCATTGAAATGAGCACACGCTGCTACCATTTTCTCCTCGCTGGCTCCTGCCGCCGTCGATCACGGTCCTGAATCGACTTGGTCAAACACGGCATGAATGTGAATCAGCGAGACTGGCGAGGGCGCAGCTTCACTCCCTTCTTGGATTGAAACCTCTCCCAGTAGGCGTGTGATCTCCCGGCCCTCAGTAGGTAGGTTAGGGGAAGCGGAGCACAAAGGGTCGAGCTTCTTGGTGTGCCGTGCGTCGACTGCTGGAATGCCGACTTCCTGAACTTTCTGTGTGATGTTGGGGATCAATGACGAATTAACCGGCGGCTGTGGTTTATTCTGCGGTCGATACCGAGTTCTTGGCCGTTTATGAAACGATCCCGAGCGCACGAAAAATCTCTCCGGATGCAAGACCATCGGCGACCTGAACCTTGCCG